>NZ_JBBPAT010000001.1:0-5612463 GCF_038009145.1 Paenibacillus sp. FSL R5-0923 | reverse complement strand
GGAGTGCGGAAACATATTACATCATTTAATGGGGACGAACTGGGGACAAACGCTGTCACCAAGTATCATAAAAGAATTGTTTATATCCTCTGACAGTCGTAGGAAATGCTTGCATAATAAGGATTATTCCTGCATTAGCATTCTAAAACCTAGACCATCTCTATCGCTGGCAGCGATGAGGTCAGGGATTCGATCCCCCTTGGCTCCACCAAACATCATATGGACTCTTAGCTCAGTTGGTAGAGCAGTAGATTCTTAATCTATTTGTCCAGGGTTCGAGCCCCTGAGAGTCCATCCTAAAGAAACGGCAGAAATGCCGTTTTTTTTGTTGTGTGGAGAGTGGAGTGGCTTTTTATTAGGTTTCTTTCATGGAATAGTTTGGAGAGAAAAAATGTGCAATGCAAGCGAGCCGTGTGGAAACACGACTGTCGGTGCAATAGCCGCTTTTCGAAGGATCAAACAGGAAATAGACTGTATTCCTTTGCGAGAGGGCGGTCTTTTTTTTTGTGCTGAGGTAAGATCCGGTGCTCTCTCCCGGTACATCGACGACCTCAAGACCAGGCAATGCTTCATCAAGTCAACAATAGACTCTAGTCGGGACGAGCGACTTAGGTTAATATGAAAGCGCAAACATGTTTTCTGGAAGTCTTGAAAGCTACAATTTAGCAACAGAGCATAAAGGTAATCTGAACGGAGGATAAGATGGAAAACTGGTTGGGTAAATCGTTAAAGCAGAAGCTGAGCTTGTTGATTATTATTTCGGTATTGGTACCGGTGTTGTCTCTGGGACTGTTCTCCTATTATATTGCTGAAAGCTTAACGGAAGAGAAAGCGAAAAGTTCAGGCATGAACACGCTTCGGCAAATTGGGGCCTATTTGGAAAATATGGTGAGCGATGTTGAGAATCTATCACTATTCCTCATCGGCCACCCTGATGTCCAAAGCTATTTGAAAACAACGGAACACGATTTGCTAAAGCAAACCTCGATCGTTAATTTACTTACAACATTATCGATTTCCAAACCATATATCGCCAATGTCATGATCGAATCGAATGAAGATAATAAGCCGTCGGTTTCCTTCAGATCCGTCCTCGAATCAGAATGGGCCGATATTCAGAGCGAATATCCCAGTTATTATGAGAAATATCCTAAATGGTGGTCTCCGGTACATCACTTCGTTACATCGGACGGCAAAGAGGATGTCATTACGATGTCGCGGCCGATTCGCAGCACATCAAAATATTACGATATCGGCATGCTTAAAATTAGCTTGACGCAATCGGTTATCTCTAGCCATTTAAAGCAAGCTGGACTAGAGGGTGAAGGCGTCGCCCTGCTGTTGGACGAACAAAATCGGATATTGGCTGGGCCGGAAGGGTATTCGACTAACAAGAACTTGAACGATTATTTTCCCGGAATAGTTGAATTCAAGGGTAAGTCGGGCTCGTTCGATTACCGAGAAGCGGAGGAGCGGAGTACAGTATTATACTATCAGATGCCGAATGTTAACTGGAGGCTCGTAGGCATCATTCCGGCAAAAGCTTACAGAGCGCAGAATCAGTATTTTTTAACGTTAACTGCAATTGCAGTCAGCATTTCCATGCTTTTTGTCATCGCTTTTGTACTTGTACTTATTCAAAAGGTAACGAAACCGTTGTCAGCATTAACGAATTTTCTTAGAAATTCCAGCCCGGACGAACCGCTGCCGACGCTGCCCGTCACATCGATCGATGAGGTTGGACAGCTGATTATTAGCTATAATCGGATGAGCTCGCGAATTATTAATTTAACCGATGAGGTGAAGCTGAGCGAAGCGTTGAAGAAGGAAGCGGATATGTCGGCGCTTCAAGCGCAGATCAATCCGCATTTTCTATACAATACGTTATCGTCAGTCCACTGGATGGCGCTAATGAAGGGAGACGAGAAAATTGCGGATATGGTCGGCTCATTGAGTGATTTTCTTCGTTTCAGCTTAAATAAAGGACAGGAATATTGTGCAATCAGCCAAGAAATTTTGCATGTAGATCATTATGTGAAGATCCAGTCCATTCGATATCCAGATAAATTTGATTACGAGGCGAATATTCCGGCGGAGCTGCTCGATATGAGAATGCTGAAGCTGCTGCTCCAGCCGCTAATTGAAAATGCGATGATTCATGGCATTTTGAAAAGAGAGGGGAAAGGAAGCATTATCGTTAAAGCGGTGTCAGCGGGAGAGCGTATTACGTTTATTGTTCAGGATGACGGTGTCGGCATGAGCAGGGAAAGATTGGAGCTGCTGAGGGAGAAGATAAGCGCAAACTTGGGCATTGATCCGCTGAAGAATAATGACTCGGCAGGTAGCAGCTACGGATTGAGCAACGTGCATAATCGGCTGCAGCTTCATTATGGGCATGAAGCCGGTTTGCGGATCGAAAGCGTAGAAGGAAGCGGCACTAAAGTTAGTTTTACCATTATACCGATCCAATCAGAAATCAAATAGGCTACAACCTTTGTGGGAAGGAAGGAGAATCTGTACATGAAGCTGTTAATTGTAGATGACGAAGTCATTATTAGGACCGGCCTTAGCACGGTTATTAAATGGGAAGAGAATGGCATTGAGCTGCTCGCGCCGGCTGCTTCCGCGGAGGAAGCGCTGATGCGCATTACGATAGAGTGTCCTGACATCATTCTAACCGATATTCGGATGACGGGAATGACGGGATTGGAATTGTCTCGCGAGGTTAAGCGGAATTTTCCTTACATTGAAATTATTATATTGTCTGGATTCGATGATTTTGCATATGCACAGCAAGCGATGCGGGAAGGAATAAGTGATTATTTGCTTAAAAATAGCCGTCCTGGCGATATCATGACTGCGGTTATGCGCGTGAAGCAGCGTATCGTCAGCAGACGGGAGGCCGTGCTTCAAGAAGCCATCCATCAAACGGCGTTCCGTTGGAAGCAACTAGATCGGTTTCTTCGCGGGGACAATCTCCTGACGGAGCGTGAAAGTGAGGAACTGTTGATCTATTATCCTGAGCTGAGGCTCGGATCGGATATGGAGAAGCTAGAGCTATGGCTAGTGACATCTGCGTCTCCACTGACAATGAAGGAGGAGACGGAAAGTGAAATGAATGAGGCGGCTGCGATGATTAGGGATTCACTTGGCTGTGTCATTCTGGATTGGGACTATGGATGGCTGCTTATTTTCCGCAGGGGGCAGCCGGGCGCGAAGCGATTGGTTAAGGCGTCGATGGAGCGGGCGGAGCGCGTTTATAGCCAGCCTTTTTTTGCAGCATGCGGTGTATGGGCCAGCAACGTGGTAGAACTGAGGGAGTCACTTCGCACCGCCGAACAAACCGCCTCGTACCGCTGGTTGGCAGAGGAAGCAAAAACGCTGGCCTATGAGGATATTAAAGATCGGAAAGGAATGCAGACCGTTTGTACGGAAGAAGTGGAGAGTAAGCTAACCGCCGTTCTGAGAAGCGGGAGCCGAGAGGTCGTAAAACAGTGGATTAAAGGTGAACTGGCGAGCATTAGACAGGATGCGGAAGCGACGCCTTGTTCCGTTCAAGCGTATTTACATTCCTTGATTGTTGGGGGGTACCGCTGGCTAGAGCGTGCAGCAGCGTCCGTTGGTCAATCGATGCCTAAGCTTCCACAGCTTGAACAGTTGGACATAAAGCTGCTTACTGCGAACCCAGAAGAAACTTTGCAGCAGATGCTGCTTGCGATCCATGCGCAGTATGAACGATTAAACGGCAGCAGGAATGAAGCCATTGACCGAACTGTAGCCTATATACGCGAGCATCTTGCAGACAGCTTGTCTTTGGCGCAAGTAGCGGCAAGCGTACATATGAATCCGAACTATTTTAGCAAGCTGTTTAAACAGGAAACAGGTAAAAACTATATTGAGTATGTAACGGAAGCGAGAATGGAATGGGCTAGCCGTTTGTTGAAGGAAACGCCGGCGAAGGTGAGCGAGATCGCTAAGCGGGTAGGATACGAGGATATGAAGCATTTTAACCAGCTATTTAAGCGTTACAGTGGCGAAACTCCTTCGCAATACCGTTCAAGATGAATCGACGAAGGTGAAAATACCCCCCGTATGGGCTTAATTTTCCCCCCTACGACTTCTCGTCTGTCTTATCTATACTAGGGTTATCACTAAAGGGGGAATATTTGAATGAAGAAGAGACTTGCGTTTGTAACGACAATTATCTTGATGATTGCCCTTTTGGCAACCGCTTGCAACAATAGCGGAAAAAAAGAGCAGAGCAATGAAGACAACAAAAGCTCTGAAGAAAAAACGAAAATTTCAATATGGCATAACTTCGCGGGTGACGACCTTCGTGCCAAAGCGGTTAGAGACCTGATCGACAAGTATAAAGAGGAGCATCCAGACGTTGAGGTAGACGCGCAAGCGATCCCGGTTGACGGTTATCGTCAACGCCTAAGCACGGTGGCTGCGGCAAATGAAATGCCAGACGTATTTTTCGTATATGCGGGCAGCCAATCCCAAGAGTTCTATGATGCCGGTAAGCTTCAACCGATTACAGAGTTGATGGATAAATACCCAGAATGGAAGAACAGTTTCTTGGCAGGTGCATTCGACCGCTATGAGTTTGAAAAAGGACAAATTTTCACAGCGCCGCTCGGTATGTCAGCAACTTCGTTCATGTATTATAACAAAGATCTTTTCGAGAAGCATAGTGTAAAAGTGCCGACGACTTGGGAAGAGATGATGACTGCAATTAAAACGTTCAACGACAACGGCATTACGCCGATTGCCCTCGGCAATAAAGCGCCATGGGTTGCACAATCGACGATTATCGGTTCGTTGGCTGACCGCGTGACGGGCACGGAATGGTTCTTGAAAGCTGCAGCTCAAGATGGAGCATCTTTTACAGATCCTGTGTTCATTGACGCTTTGGGCAAGTACAAAGAGCTCGTTGACAATAAAGCGTTTCAAGATGGCGCAAATAGCATCGACAACACGCAAGCAGAGCAATACTTCATTCAAGGCAAGGCAGCTATGATGATTAACGGCGCATGGTCGCTTACGAATCTTGCAGCATCTGCAACTCCTGAGCAGTTGGCACCTATCGAAGTCACAACAATGCCTGGCATAGAAGGTGGAGCAGGCAAGCCGAATACGATTTCCGGTGGCGCAGGCGCAGGCTTCGCGCTTAACAAAAATACAAAAGGCGCACAGAAGCAGGCAGCGCTTGATCTGATCTACGCAGTAAGCGGACCGGATGGCCAAAAGGCGATCGCAGAAAGCAACTCAATGGTTATGTACAAAGTAGAACTGGATAAGTCTAAAGTAAGCCCGCTTTACTTCAAAGCTTATGAATTGGCTGTGAATTCTGAAATTACGCCGGTATATGACGCCTATTTATCTGCTGAAGCAGGCGAAGTGATCAACAACGGTCTTCAAGAGCTTATGATGGGCGGTAAGCCGGAGGATGTAGCTAAAAAACTGCAGGATGCGCAAGCGCGTTCGACTAAAAAGTAATCAGACAAAAGTACGTAAAGGAGGCTGTCGCCATGCCTGCATCATTGCGCAGCAGAAGCTTCGTCATCATGGCGCTGCTTCCTGCACTACTCATCTTTATCATCTTTGCGATCGTCCCGATTTTTTGGTCAGCTTACTACGGTTTCTTTGAGTGGAAGGGACTCGGTGCTGCTAAGCTTATCGGGTTGGATAATTATCGAATGATACTAGAGGATCCAGTATTCTGGAGAGCACTGAAAAACAACCTGATCCTTGTTGTCTCGGCAGTAATAGGTCAAGTATCGGTCGCATTGCTGCTGTCATTGTTCTTGCTCAAGAACACGATGTTCAATCGGTTGATGCGCTCCGCTGTATTTCTCCCGATGGTGCTGTCTACAGTCGTCGTCGGTCTCATCTGGGGCTATATTTATCACCCGCAAATCGGTTTGCTGAATCAATTATTGGAGACGCTGGGACTGGAATCTTGGCGCCGGCCTTGGCTAGACGACCCTAAAATCAATATGTTTGCCGTATCGATCCCGATTAACTGGGCGAATATCGGCCCGTATCTTATCATTTTCATCGCTGCACTCCAAAATATCTCTTCAGAAATTGAAGATGCTGCGAAGATCGACGGGGCGGTAGCCTGGAGAAAGCTATTTTTCGTGACGCTCCCGATAATTTGGGGAACAGTTGTTGTAACCATCGTACTGTGCATATCTGGAAGTTTGAAGGCATTCGACCATGTTATCGTCATGACGCGCGGCGGTCCTGCACAATCGACAGAATTGCTCGCCACATATATGTACAATAACACCTTTACGGTATACCGTTACGGCTACGGCTCTGCGGTATCCACAATGATTATTCTGATTAGCGCCGTTCTCATTGGCCTAAATCATATCATCACGAAGAGACGCGGCTAATGGGCGGTCGGCTAATGTTAGCCCGGCCGATGAAGGAGTGAATCGCTATGCAAGCAATGATAGACGCTCGGTCGGAGAAGATGAGAGGCTCGCTGTGGCGTAAGCCGATTTCCGGAATTGCGAAAATCATCCTGTTATTTTATGCCATAATTACATTGTATCCGCTATACTGGTTAGGAATAAGTGCATTCAAGTCAAATCAGGAATTTTTCAATCGTCCCTATTCCTGGCCGCAGCAATGGCAGTTCGACAATATAACCCGGGCATGGGATCTCGGAAATATGGGCCGGGCGGTGCTCAACTCCACAATTGTTACCCTCTCAGCACTGCTGCTGACCATTGTGCTCGGTATGCTTGCAGCTTATGTGCTTGCCCGGTTCCCATTCAAGTTGAGTGGCGTTATAAAAGGATTGTTCTTGCTAGGCATGCTCATTCCAATTCATAGCACACTCGTTCCATTGTTTATTTTCATGAACAAGCTCGGGATGCTGAATACGTACTGGTCACTCATCCTACCGTATACGGCATTTGAATTACCAATTGCGATCTTCCTTGGAATGTCCTACATCGTATCCATTCCGAGAGAAGTAGAGGAAGCGGCGATGATCGACGGCAACGGCTGGTGGGGAATCTTCGGACGCATCATTTTCCCATTGTCCCTGCCGATCGTCGCTACGATTACAATTCTTGCATTTTTGAGGTTTTGGAATGATTTCTCCTTCGCGCTCGTCTTTATTAATTCTCAAGCGCTGAAGACGCTGCCCCTCAGCTTGTCACTCTTCTCCGACGGATTCGGAACGGACTACAGCTTAACGATGGGCGCGATGTTTATTGCTGCAATACCAACCATCCTCATCTTTTTGATCTTCCAAGAGCAAATTATGAAAGGCATGGTTGCAGGCTCGGTCAAAGGTTGACACCCTTGATCGAGTTTTTGATGTGATTTTATATTTATTTCATTCTTTTGGAGGGATTGATAGTGAAGTTACATTTTATAGGAGAATTGAGCGAGCTTCAATCAGGGCTTCAGTTGCTGCTTGCCGAACTTAAGTCAGAATGGTCGGAGGATGGAATTCCCGTTTTGATAGAACCGTCTTCAGGAGAACTGGAAGTTGGTTATGATGGTAAAAGCGCTTATATTCGTTACGGCGCTAAACATCAATTTTTTCGCGGCTTGGGACTGTTGATTCAGAAGATTAGGGGCGGAGAGAGCTTTCAAATTACAGAGCAACAACAATTCGATGTGATCGGTCCGATGTTTGATTTATCGCGCAATGGAGTGCTAACCGTTGAAAGCTTCAAGTTTATGCTGCGTAAAATGGCGCTGATGGGCTTGAATAGCGTCATGCTCTATTTGGAAGACACTTACGAGATAGAAGACGAGCCATATTTCGGCTACATGCGCGGCCGCTACACGGCGGCGGAGTTGAAGGAAATCGACGATTACGCCGATCAATTCGGCATTGAAGCGTTCCCGAGCATTCAAACACTGGCTCATTTGGAGGAGTTTTTGAAATGGGAGCCGGTAAAGGAATATAAAGATACAAAAGGCGCTTTGCTAGTTGGAGCGGAGAAGACCGATCGTCTGGTCGAAAATATGATTGTCAGCATTAGCGCGCCGTTCCGCAGCCGGAAAATCCACATCGGCATGGATGAAGCGGAAGAGCTTGGACGCGGTAAATTTTTGGATCGAAATGGACATATGAACCGTTTTGATATTATGACAGGCCATCTGGAGCGGGTGCTCGCAGTAACTCGACGCTTAGGGTTGAAACCGATGATGTGGAGCGATATGTTCCTGAAGCTGGCTTCAGCTAACGGTGAAGATTATTATGGCCATGAGACGCAAATATCAGAGGACATGTCGAGCCGCATTCCTAAGGACATAGATATGGTTTACTGGGACTATAACCATGTCGAGGAGAAGGACTACGAAACATTGATCGCCAAACACCGGCCGCTCGGTAATAATCTTATTTTTGCGGGTGCTGTGTGGATATTCAATACGTTCGGCGTCAATTACGGGCTATCCTTGCCGGCGACCGATGCAGCGCTGACGGTATGCAAGAAGGAAGGCATCAGGGAAGTTTATGCGACGATGTGGGGTGACGACGGAATGGAGAGCAATCCGTACATCGCTTTGCTCGGCTTGCAGTTTTATGCGGAGCATGCTTATTCTTCGTCGACGCCGACTGACAAGGCGCTGGCCGAGCGCGTTCGGTTCTGCACCGGCATCGAGGCGGACGCTTACATGGGGCTGAAGTATTTGGACGAGACACCGGGAGCTGCACCAAATAATCAGAAGCAGAGCAATCCGTCTAAGTTTCTGTTGTATCAGGATGTACTGCTGGGGCTGTTCGACAAACAGATTGATGGGCTAGATATGGCGGCTCATTATGCATGGGCGGAAGGCGAAATTGCAAGCCGCAGAAAAGCTGAGGCAGAGCTAGATTACTTGTTTGAGGTGCCACAAAAGCTATGTGCGGTGTTGAAGCAGAAGAGCGAAATCGGTCTTGAGCTGAAGCGGGCTTATGACAGTGGAGACAAGGCAGTACTTAGGCGGATTGCAGAGGATGTTTTGCCCGAAATTTCGCTGGGTGTGCAAAATCTTCGCGCCGCACACCGGAAGCAATGGCTATCGATGTTCAAACCGTTCGGCTGGGAGGTGCTCGATATTCGTTACGGCGGCGTTGTAAGCCGGCTGGATACAGCGAGCATGAGGCTGTTAGAATATGCGGACGGAAAGCTCGAACGGATCGAGGAGCTGGAGCAGGAACGATTGCTGTATAGCACGACGAACCGTTTCACCGACAAAGGTGCAGGCTGGTGCAGCTATTATTACCGTATGGCGTCGCCTAACGTATTTTTCCATGTGATCAATCCATTCTAGGTTGAAGAATTATTCTCAAGCAAATTGAAATCAAAGGTACTGGTCATGAAGTGATGGTTAGGGGCTCCGTTTTTTGTATATTTAATGTACAAGCAGTGGGAACGAGGATAAAATACGTGGTGAAGACTGTAAATGATTAGATATAAAGAAAGCTGTCGAGACATTCTCGACAGCCTGAGCAGCTCGTGTGCCCATAGAGGGCGAGCTGTTTTTATTTTGTAAATCTTACTATTCGCAGTTGTTCCTTACCTTAGTTTACCAAGCCATTAGTAGCTTGTTTTTCTTTCCATACCATCGTAATTACAAGACCAATTAACATAATGACAGCCGCAAAGAGATATGGATAGTTGATGTTTACATCAAATAATACTCCGCCTAATGCAGGTCCGATGATATTACCAAGGCTAGTATAGGTTGAGTTCATGCCAGCGACAAAGCCTTGCTCTTTTTCAGCCGTTTTTGATAAATAGGTCGTTAGTGCTGGACGGAGTAGGTCAAATGCGAGAAAGATGAAGCAGGTTACTAGCAGAACAGTTAAATAGTTATTGATCATGGTGGAGGCTACAGCTAAGGCTACGCCAGCAATTAAGCAGAGTTGAATGAGCTTTTTTTCACCGAGCTTATCTACCATTTTACCGAATAAAAAGACCTGCACAACCACCCCGAAGATTGAGCTTATTGTAATGATGGTTGCAATATCCCGTGGAGTGAAGCCAAATTTATGATCAGAAAACAGGCTAAACACAGTTTCATATGCCGATAAGCCAAAGGCGAGGACAAACACTATAATAAACGCAATAATATATGCTGGATGAAACGAGCGTTTCAGATCAGTGATAAAGTTGGTGTCTTTTTTTAGTTTACTGATTTCCAAAAGCTGCTCTTTGGATAGTGGCTCTTTCAGAATAAATATCGACGAAATACAAGTGATTAAGGCGAAGCCAGCAGCAAAATAGAATGGAGCACGTATACCTAGTTCAGTAATAAATCCTCCGATTCCTGGGCCAATAATAAAACCGATACTAATGGCGGCAGAAACATAACCCATTGCCTTAGGTCTTTCCTCTACTGAGGTGATGTCCGCAACATAGGCAGTGACGGCAGGCATAATGAATGCACCAGCAATCCCTCCAAGAATTCTGGCGAAATAAAGAACGGATACATGTGTGCCTAAACCAAAGATTAATTCCGATGCACTGAAGAGCACTAAGCCGATAACGATCATTTTTTTTCTGCCGTAAGTGTCAATCCAGCGCCCTGCCAGAGGAGACATGAGTAATTGCGCGAATGCAAATGCTGCTACAAGATACCCCATCGTTTTACCTGACAAATGCATAATGTTCATAAAGGATGGCATAACAGGGACGATCAGCCCAACGCCTAGAAAAACAATGAATATGTTACTTAGTAGAATGAGTAAGACTGTTTTTTGTTCTTTCAATGGTTTCTTCATGAAGTAATACCTCTCTTTGTAGAATCACACCTGTGAAATACCTCTCCAAAATACGGTCCATGAGGCATTTAGTTTTTCATTTAAACGGATTTCATTATTGCCATACACAAGCTCTAGCATGATCGAATCAACTACACCTAAAAAGGCAAGCGTTGGGATGGAGGCTGCATCTTCCATGATGACTTTGGCATCGATCCAAGCTTGGAATTTACTTTCAAGTACGGGTTGAATCTTTTTCTCTGTGTCGATTACTTCTTCATCAATCGCTTTAGCAAGATGGGGCGGTGGAAAAAAAGAGATACGCAACCAAAACTTTAACTGCTCGTTCTTTTGAAACATATCAATGACCAATTGCAGATATCCTAATAAATCTGTTTTAGGATTTTGAGTCCCTACCTTACTCAAATATTGTAGTTTGGATGAGATTTCTGTCTCTTTGGCATCTTGTAGAACTTGCAGAAAAAGATCATCCTTCCCTTTGAAATGGGCATAAAGAGATTGTTTTTTCATCCCGACTTGCTCAGCAATTTGAGACAAAGAAGCCCCCTCATATCCATGAGTTGTGAAACATTTCAAAGCAATGTCTTTAATTTCTTTACTTTTCAAAAAAAATCACCTCGATATTAACGAACGTTCGTCAGTTATACTATCAAATTAAATTATTTTATGCAAATGAATAATGTTTGAAAAGACGATTGACCAACTAAAGGAGCTGATCCTAAAGTAGAACTTTCTACATTAATGTCAGCTCTTTTTCATTTTGAATCAACTCGTAAACGTTGTCGAAAACTGGGAAAAAACTCAGATTTAAAGATTAAGTGAATGGTTGTGTGTAATATTCTGAGTACTTTTGTCGCCATGCAGGAAGTAGCACAAATTTAAGGGAATATGTTGTTCAATATTCATGGTGAGGTAGAAGTGAGCGTTTATAAGTTATCTTTTAAAGGGGAGGGAACTTATGAGAAAAAATTGGCGGATGTCTAGCACATTGAGGCTTTTTTTTATACTTGTAGTCATTCTGCCGATCATCTTATTCTCCATCATTATTCTAAATATTTATAAGCGAGATATTCTTCAGCAAAATACATCACGGTCTCAGCAAACGGCTCAAGCGATCTCCTATTCTGTTAGTCAGGAAATAAGGAGGTTGACGGGTCTATTCGCTTCCATCGGTATGGACAGGGATGTGATGGCAAAGCTTTATGAAATTAATCGTAAGAGTGGAGTCGAGAAACAGCAGGCTTACTATGAGCTAAAGGTCTTAATAGAGAAGTACACGGCATCCATCTCAGGACGAGTACTGTCGGTGAACTTCCTATTTAAAGACCATCAATCCTATTCGTACTTAAAGAATTTGAATTTGGATGATTCTTATTTTCGCCAAAAAACGTGGTATGGGCAGGTGCTGAATAATCCCGATAGCGTTCATTTTCTGGGGATGATGCCCAATATTTTATATGGTAACTACAATCCTTACAATATGGTTGCTGCCCTATCTCCAAGTGTAATCAATCCTTTATCCCAGCTAGAAATGATTCTTTTTACGTTTGAGAGTAGTGCCTTTGATCATATTTTGCAGTCACGTGATAATACGGAATCCAGCCTTTTCATCGTCACAGAGGAAGGTCAAATTATCTCATCCAATACCCTTGCCTCTAGAGGAGGGGAATTCCAAATGCACTGGTTCGCAAATCGTGGGCCGCAGGAAAAAGGGTACGTTGTGGATGTTAATGGTGAAGATAGAAATTTGATAACCTACGCCAAGATTGATCAGACCGGATGGTGGCTTGTACAGTCTATTCCATATGCTGATCTAACAGCCAATTACCTTAGTGTGAATTATATCGTCTGGGTGTTTGCATTGATGATCATCTTAGCATTTATTCTTGTTTCATTTTACTTTGTATCTAATGTTACTAAGCCGTTAAATGAGCTTCTCCGGCAAATGGATCTGGTTACTGAAGGTGATTTAAACGCTAAATTTATGAGAACCGGCAGCCTGGAGCTAATTAAGCTTGGGCATTCTTTTAATCACATGACGGAACGTATTCAGGATCTGCTCTACCATCATGAAAGGCAAGAGGTGGAGAAGCGAAAGGCGGAGTTTGCAGCACTTCAGTCGCAGATCAATCCACACTTTTTAATAAATACGCTCAATTCAATCAAGTTTATGGCTTTAATCAGTAAAGCAGATAACATACGGAATATGACACATGCGCTAACTCGTCTGTTGGCTTCTTCTTTTAATCGAGGTGGAATTTTGACTACGATTGATGAGGAAATAGATCATTTAAAGAATTATTTGTATATCATGGAGATTCGTTTTGGTAGACCGATTCAAACGAGATGGGAAGTAGATGAGGATTTAGCAGGTTATTATATATTGAAATTGCTACTACAACCTATTTTAGAAAACAGTATTATTCATGGACTAAAGAATGTTGACTATCCTGGTATCATCGAAATCATAGTGAGCAAACAAGCGGAAGATCTTCTTATAACCATAGCTGATAATGGTGTAGGCATGTTGGATATGGATGCTCAGGAATATGACAGCGATGGTATACGCCATCAGCATTCTTTCAGTGGTATGGGAAACAGTAACGTTAATAAGCGAATTCAGCTACATTACGGGAGGCGTTACGGTTTAAAGTACGAGAAGAATAAACCTCAGGGAACGATAGTATCGATAAGACTACCGTTGATCGACACGCCGGAGGAAGAGATGCAGGATCAGTTGTTAGGGGAGGGAGGATGAAGCAAAATGCTGCGGAGGATCATAAAAGATCATAGTCCAGAGGGAAAACATCATTCATGTGTAACTTCAGAGGAGGTATGATGGTATAAACTTTTTTTCGAAGGCTGTGATTAATAGAAGTGAAAATAATACTCCGTGTGTCCTTAATAGGGATCATTTCTCTTATTTTTGTAGGTGGCTTTTTCTCTTTAAGTAAGTTCAGTCCCAAAGGAGGGGCAATAGAGCAACAACAGGGAAAGGTGAATCTGGATCAACCGATTAAAATAAAATTCGGCATGTGGGAAGCGAAGACAGATATCAAATTTTGGACGGAAAAAGTAAGAGACTACTCTAAAATTAAGCCTAATGTAACGGTTGAAGTAGAGACAATTCCCGATAATAGCGGTCAGTATTTAAAGGTTCGTTTAGCAGCCAATGATTTGCCGGATATTTTTTACCTGAAGCCAGATGACCTACTCACTTACAAAGCAGTACTTCTTCCACTGGATGGATTAACCGCAGCAAAAAACAATAAATATCCCGCTAGATTAGATCATTCCATTCTTGGTCTACCACTTGTATCCTTCTCTGAATATGTCTATTACCATCCAAGTATCTTTCAAGAGGCCGGCGTAGAGATTCCGCAAACGATGGATGAATTTATGGATGTGATGATGAAGATTAAAGCGCATGGCAAATATATTCCGATTGCGATTGGCGGGAAAGAGAATTGGACGTTCTATCCTTTCACTGAGTTCGGGCCGCCTCTACTATCCAAGGATGAAAATTATTTATCTTCAATCGCACAGACGAAACGCCCTTTTGGAAAAGGTTCTCCTTTCGAGAAAGCAGCAGTGATGATTAAGAAAATAGCAGAGAATGAACTAGCAGGGCCCGATGCACTCAATATTGGTGTGGATCAGGCAACGCTGCTGTTTCAAAATAATAAAGCGGCTATGCTTGCACTCGGTCAGTGGTATCTTAGAGATCATTTATCCAAAATGAAGGATGATAAAGATTTAGATGCGTTCACATTGCCCTGGAGAGAGACAACTTCAGAGCGTTTGCAGGCAATCACTATGCCAGATCAATATATGGCGATCAATAAAAATTCCAAAAATACGGAAGAAGTTAAAGCATTTTTGGAGTGGGTATTTAGCCGGGATGTTTACCAAGTGTATATCAACTATTCGCAAAATTCATCGACAGTGATCAATATTGAATCATTCCTGCCGTTCTTCAACAATGTTCAAGAGAAGCACCCCTTTGAGCCGTTTATGTACCTGGGGATCGATGAGAAGTTTGAAAAAGTAAAAAATGCCATACAGTTTGATGAAAAGAAGGCTGCACAAGAAATTTTTTCAGGTGCTGAGGTGTCCGATATTCAAGAAAAATTGAATGATGATTGGGAGATAGCGGTTGAGGCTTTGAGGTAATCCTATAGATCAATTATGGAGGGATTTATGATGAAATTTAAAGCTCTCATTGTTGATGATGAACCATTAGCTAGGCTAGCCCTCCGGGAGTATATATCCATTGCTTCGACCGATTTTGAGATTGCAGGGGAAGCAGGAGATGGTAAGGAGGCATTAAATATGCTGAAAATCCATCAGGATGTGGATCTAGTTCTGGCGGATATTCAAATGCCAAATATGAATGGAGTAGAGCTACTCGAAGCACTGAATAACACTACTTTTTCGAATCAACCATTAACCATCATGCTTAGCGCATACGGAGATTATTCTTTTGTAAGAGATTCCTTTGTGCTCGGCGCCTTTGATTACATTGTTAAAGCCAAGTTAGATGAAACTTATATTGCACCGGTACTGACTAAGACTGTGGATGAATTGAAGCGGCGGCAAAGCTCCTCAAAGACAGTATCAACCTTAGAGGACGTAGAAGCTTCGATCTGTTCTGTTCTGCATCGACTTTGTCTATCGGATTCTTTAGAAGTGACAGATGATGATATAACGCCTTCGTTGGAGCTTGTTCGAAAGCATATGGGGGAAAAAAATCTGGAGGTTGCGCTTCTTAGGCTATCAGATACCGTTCAATTTGAAGATTCACACCGTATGATTATGCAGACGATACGAACGGTAACAAATCGAAGTAGAAGTGAAGGGATCTGCAAAGTATGCAGATATGATGACAGACATTATGTTTTGTTCTTCTCTTTTCCAGAGCAATGCAGCATCATCGCCATTCGTAGATTGACAGACATAATCTTGTCTGAGGTGAGCATGAGATTAAAGCAATTTATTAATTTGAAGCTTTCTATGGGCATCAGTGATATTGTGGATGGTCATCAGCAGTGGAACCGATTATTCCGCCAAGCTGAACGATTAGCAGGGTTGAGTTTCTACCAGGGGTACAATCGATTATATTATCCGGAAGCTGAAAGGCGTCCATCTATTAAGGAAAGTGACTGGAAAGAGGCATGGTATTTGGCTAGAACCGAAATGCTGAAGTCATTAAGTGATCCGGATTTAATGAAATGGCAGGAGGTCTATGAACACTGCTGTAGCTTGTTGATTCAGCGATACCCTTGTTCACCTGAGCTTATCAAATCAGATGTAGTCGATATGACTTGGGAGGCAAGTGCATTAATTTATCAAAAAGGCGTTTCTTGGGAAAAGCTTCATGATAAGCTGCCTTATCCTATCACGGATCATATTTATAAGCAGGAAACCTGGGAGAATACGGTGCATTGGTGCCGACTGTTCTTGGAACATCTGCATCAAAAGCTGCATCCGAAAGATCAACCCAAGGAATGCTTTCTTAGCCCTGTTGTTGCTAAAACGAAAGAGCTCATAGAGAAAAACTTTAACGAAGATGTCCATTTGTCGAATATTAGTCAGATTGTCGGTGTAAGCGAGAGCTATTTAAGCAAACAGTTTTCCAAAGAAATAGGTGTTAATTTCATTCAGTTTCTGACGAATCTGCGAATCGAGAAGGCTAAAAAGGCGCTGGAGAGCGGAATGAAAATATACGAGGTTTCTGAGCAAGTAGGATACGTGAATCCAGAACATTTCAGTCGTATTTTTAAAAAAATCACAGGAATTAGTCCCTTAGCTTATCGAAGAGAGAATGAATAACAAAAATAATCAATGTTGAACAAAATAAATCATGTGTATCCGATTTCAAAATCCATATGATAGGGGGGAGTTAAAATTCACGGGTGAAGGGATGTTCTTATGAGACGCAAACGATTCACATTCGCACTAATCTGTACGTTATGTTCTTCCATGTGGTTGAGTACAGTCCATGCTGAAAAAGTCTCTGACTTCGAGATGCAGACATCAGCTACTGAATCTGCTAATTCTACGTTCACCGTTACATTAAAGGGTAAAGATATTCAAGACTTATACGCATATGAAGCTAAATTTAATTTTGACCCGAAAGTGCTTGAGATTGTAAAAGCAGAAACGAAGATCAAAGGCTTTTCTGTATCTCCAATCGTTAAAAACAATGAAATTACGATAGCCCATACCAAGATCGGAAATGTGAATGGTGAAAAGGGTAATTTGGACATTGCCACGATTACCTTTAAAGCTAAAAGGGCTGGTACAACTGCAGTAAAATGGACCGCATTAAAGGTTCTTGATCGTAATCTGAAAGATCAGGAATTCACCCCGAATCAATCCTCAACATTCACCAAGATTTTCAGCGACATCGTCTCACATTGGGCGAAGCAAGATATCATGGAAATGGTCACTAAAGGAATTGTTGAAGGCATGGATGCCGACAGCTTTGCCCCGAATAATAACATCACTCGTGCACAATTTGCAGCTCTTATAGCCAGGGCATTAGATCTTACAGAAGGTTCTGGAGGTAATCCGTTTACGGATGTGAAATCAGGAGTTTGGTACGAAGATACGGTAAAGAAAGCTTATGCGGCCGGAATTATTAGTGGTTTGTCCAAGACGAAATTTGCTCCGGAAAAAAGCATTACTCGTGAAGAAATGACAACGATGCTGATGCGAGCGAAAGCTTATGCTTCCGGTGTAAAGGTCGATAGTATGGCCTCAGATTCCACCACTACGTTTAAAGATGATAGTAAAATAAGCCCGTGGGCTAAAGCGTCGGTGGGATTTGCCTTGAAATCGGGATTAATGAAAGGTAGAACTCAGACTACATTTGCACCAAAAGAATCTGCTACAAGAGCGGAATCAGCCACTGTTATCAAGCGATTGTTAAATTCCAAGTAATACAAAAAAACATATAATGACGCACCTTCTTATGGAAGGAGGGCTCATTATGGCCTTGTGATGTCAAAAACATACAATTAAAGGAAATATGTGAATTGATAATGTTCATTCTACTTATATTTAAGTGAAAAGAGGTCGTAGAGATGAGAAAACGTTACAAAGCGGTTAGCTTGCTATTGACGTTGTTGCTAGGGGTACAGCTTGGCTTGCCATCGGCAGCCGTATTCGCGGCTCAAGAATCGGACGTGTATTTCAGAGATTACAATGATGGCAACATCGACGGATGGGCTGCAGCTAAGGGGACCACTACTTTTTCGGCGGATCAAGGTGCTGTTAAGGCGGTGACACAAGGGGTTGTTATTTTAGCAGACCAAGATTCACCTCAGGTTGCCAATGCTGAATATGAGGTGAAGTTAAAATTTAGTCAGCCTGCCACACGATTTGGACTGGTCTACCGATTCGTCGATAGCAATAACTACAATGTTATCCAATATGATGCGGGTTCTTGGGGCTGGGATGCTATGAAAGGAGGGACGGAATCGTATGGAAATATTACGGCTCCTAGTTTTACCTTTGCTGCTGACCAACAGTATACCCTCAAATTGCGCTATGAGAAAGGTAGCGTAGCTTTATCGATCGATGGCAATAACGTGCTTACGACGAGTCTTCCCTCATTATCGACAAGTGCAGGGAAGATTGGACTACGCAGCTGGTTTAATAACAAGACCCTATGGATTGACGATGTGAAGGTAACTCCAATTGTATCCACTGATCCAGTACCGAGGCCGATTACGATTACTGAAACTCTAAGCTCGGACACCATGAAGGTTGAAATCGATAAAGAGTTCCCTCGGGTTAAACAATACACATGGTTAGACAGCGGCGCGGAAATGTATGGACAGTTAAATGGATTTAATGAGATAAAAATCAACGAGAAGTCCTATTTCATAGTCGCTTCTGATTTTAGTAAAAAAGCAGCAGATGCCACTCATGGTGAGTCTGCAGCCTACACGCTTCAGATTCCAGAAATTAAAGTGAATCTCAAAGTTGAAATGGAGGTTCAGGATAACATTCTTCAGTTCAAAGTGGCCAGCATTGAAGAGAATGGTACTGAAAAAGTGAAAACGATCGAATTCCCTGATCATGACCTTGCCTCTGTAATTGGAACCCAGCCTACAGCGCAGGAAACGGCTGTCCGGATAACTGGGGGCTGGAACGTTGTACAGGACGAATTTAACGATCTTAAGACGGGTGTAGCAGACGTGAGTGGGGGGCGTGCATATGCATTCGTTAACTCCGACGTCTTAGCTGCGAGTGTAATCACCAATGTAGTAAATGGCTTTGATAAGGTACGTATTAAGGTAGGCGATGATACAGCACTCCATACGAAGAAAGCAGCGTTATCAGGAGGCTCATGGGTTTATCGTGGAAGTACTGTGCTTGATCCGGAGCCTCTGCCTTGGGCTAAGGTTGTACTGACTCCAGATGCGAATGGAGACAAAGTTGTTGACTGGCAAGATGGAGCTATTGTATATCGTCAGAATATGGATGCTCCAACCGGCAGTGAAATGATAAGGGACAATATCTCTTATATCAGCATGAACATCGGATCTACTACAACTTCTCCGTTCTTGCGTGCTT
The DNA here is from genome assembly GCF_038009145.1 of Paenibacillus sp. FSL R5-0923. Lineage (NCBI taxonomy): Bacteria > Bacillati > Bacillota > Bacilli > Caryophanales > Paenibacillaceae > Paenibacillus > Paenibacillus sp. FSL R5-0923. The sequence continues at coordinate 5,593,127 of NZ_JBBPAT010000001.1, read as the reverse complement.
TTGATAATGCGAAGAAGATCTCTAATCTCACGGATGGCTTTGGACAGCTGATTCTATTCAAAGGATATCAAGCGGAAGGTCATGATGACTCTCACCCAGATTACGGCGGTCATATCGGTATTCGTCAGGGTGGAGAGAAGGATTTTAATTATATTTTGAGTGAAGGAAAGAAATACAATATCCGCGGCGGTGTACACATTAACGCAACAGAATACGCGCTGGATGCTTTCGGCACCAAAATGGAAAATATGAATCAGCCATTAAGTAAAGGTTGGGGCTGGCTGGATCAAACATTCTATGTTAACAAAACCAAAGATGTGGAATCCGGTGAATTAAAAAGACGTCTGGATATGCTGAAAAGCGACACAGGCGACAACCTATCCTTTGTATATGTGGATGTATATGATGGTGCCGATTACAATGCGAAGAAACTCGCAGATTATATCAACGGTAACGGCTGGATGCTCGGTACAGAATTTGCAGGACCTCTGTTTGAGCAGGCCTCTTGGGTTCACTGGGGAACAGATCCGGGGTACCCGAACCAAGGTGATGATAGTAAGGTTACCCGTTTCCTAAGGAATCAATCGCTGGATGGCTTCTTAACAACCCCTTTACTGAAAGGGAATAAGCAGGTAGGCGTGGGTTATTGGCAGAACAGTGCTCCATTCTACAGCTACCAATCAACTAGTGCGGCATTCTTCAATCACAATCTACCAACAAAATATATGCAGCATTTCCCGATCATCAAGATGACCGATAACCGTATCGATTTTGAAAAGAAGGTTGTAGTTGAACGTAAGCAGGACGGTAAGATCCATTTAAGTAAGGATGGTCGTGAAATCGCTATCATGACAGATAGCAGCAACATTAGTGACAGTACGGTCTTTATTCCATGGAGTCCTGAGATAGAAGAAAAAATCTATCACTGGAATCCAGCAGGTGGCCAAACGACTTGGAGTCTTCCAGAATCATGGAGTAACGTAACGACGGCACAGTTGTATAAGCTGACAGATTTAGGACGTGAGCATGTTGGCAGTGTAGAAGTAACTGGAGGTAAAGTCACACTTACCGCGCAGCCGGGGATTGGTTATGCCCTGTATAAGACAACAGCTGCTGAAGAGCCGGAAATGGCATGGGGCGAAGGGAGTTCGGTAAAGGACCCTGGCTTTGACAGCCAAACATTCGGTAGCTGGAAGAAATCTTCCACAGCTGCAAGTGATGATCACATTAAATTTGTGAAGAACAGTAACGCCGATGACCAGCTTCAAGTGAAGGGTCCTGGTGATGCAGTAATTCAGCAGGAGATTACCGGACTTACACCGGGCAAGACGTATTCTGCATCAGTATGGGTGAAAGTAGATGGGAAACGCACCGTGGAAATCGGTGTGAAGCAAGGGGCTGACAAGGTTGTCAATACACTGGATAACACAGAGCATGGCTTTTTAGCCCAGCAGCATAAATATGTGAGCACGAACTTCCAGCGGATTAAGGTTACCTTTGATGCGGTTAGTGAGACCGCCAATCTCTATTTGAATGTAGAAGATGGAAGTTCGACTGTAACCTTTGACGATGTAAGAGTATGGGAGAATCCAACCAAGACTGACGCTGGTAATTCTGTATTGTTCGAGGATTTCGAGAACGTTGATGAGGGCTGGGGTCCCTTCGTTTATTCTAAAATAGGTCCAGTTCGTACGCATTTAGTTGAAAAAGGCGACAATCAGATCATGAATTATGTTCTGGATGGTAATTGGTCGCTTAAAACGAATGAAGATGCAACCGGTGAATGGCTTCGTACATTGCCTCACACGCTCCGAATGAAGGAGGATAACCGTTACCATCTGACGATGGACTACAATTCAGATGAGACGGATATGTACACAGTGGCTATTCGAGTGAAGGAGAATGGGGTAGTTCGTGATCTGGTGAGTGAGAATTTGAAAGAAGGACGCGACACGCTGGATCTATCTTTTACAACCGAAGGGGCGAAAGATGCCTATCTGGCCATTATCAAAAACAAGCTGAACAGTCAGAAGGAGTTAACCGGTACGCTGGTGGTCGATAACATTCGCGTCGATGATGAGGGTGCGATCGTTCCGGAGGAAGGTGTACTTGTTTCGACTATTACACTAACGCCAAATAAGATGGATCTGAACAAAGGACAGTCAAGCACTGTTAGCGCTCAGGTAAAACCAGCAAATGCTCAGGACCGGACACTGCTCTGGACTTCTGACTATCCGGAAATTGTATCGGTGGATCAGGCCGGAAAAGTTACTGCGCTTCAAGCGGGAACAGCCATCATTACTGCTACCGCTAAGGATGGAAGTAAAAAAAGTGCAGCCTCGACGATTAATGTGTATATGCCTAACACGCAAATCCCACAATCGCAAATGACTGCAACGGCCAGTAGCTTCCAGCCTGGAGGTGAAGCAAGTCTAGCACTCGATGGAGATATGTCTACAATCTGGCATACGAAATGGAGCCCGGCACACTTACCGGAATCCATTACTCTGGATCTCGGAGGCAAATATAACATTAATCAATTCAATTATTCACCTAGAGTATCTGGAACCAATGGAACGATTACAAGCTATAACCTGTACACGAGTGTTGACGGAACGAATTTCACAAAAATTGCAGATGGATCATGGCCCCTCGATCAGACCACAAAAATTGTTCGCTTTACAGCTGTAGAAGCAACACATTTGAGACTTGAAGCTATAGAAGGCGTGGGTACCTTCGCATCTGCTGCAGAACTCAATGTGTTCAAGACGGAGGATGAGGCAGAAGCAGTAAAAGTTACAGGCGTCGTTATGGATAGAGAACGGCTAGAGATTAAAGTAGGCAGCACAGGCGAATTGAACGCTGTGATAGAGCCTCTGAATGCTTCGAATAAAAAAGTACTTTGGAGCAGCAGTGATGAAGCTGTAGCAACCGTTGAACAGCAAGAAGGTCATGCTCTAGTTAAGGGATTGAAGGTAGGCGAAACCGTAATTACGGCAACGACAATGGATGGGGGCTTCGCTGCGACCAGCCGTGTCATCGTAACAGAAACAGACGGTGAGTTAAAATCTTCCTCTACTTTGACAGCGCCAAGTCAAGTTCAGCCAGGAGAAGTGTTCAAAGTTCAATATGGACTACGGAATCTGTCTGATAAGATTTTTGCGCAGGACATCGCCCTAGAGTATGCCGCGGATGTTATGGAATTCGTTGAGGCGCGTTCGTTAATTAGTGGGGTAAGCGTTATTGATTCAATCAACAGCACCCCAGGTAAACTTCGCTTTATTGTAGCAAGTGAAGGTGCGACCCATGGAATTAGTAACAGTGCAGACGTCCTCGAATTAACCTTTAAAGCGAAGGAAGTTAACCAAACGGTAAATGGGGCAATCGCCGTTAAGAGTTCAATCATTTCAGATGATCAGGGTAAAGAAATTTCGGCAGCGATCTCTTCCGTAAATGTAGAGATTGGTAAGAAAGGAACGCAAGGCGACATTAACGGTGACGGCAAAATAACGATTGGTGACCTGGCAATGGTTGCAGCGCAGTACGGCAAGACTACAGCAAGCCCAGATTGGGAGAAAGCGAAGAAAGCAGATATTGACGGTGACGGCAAAGTCGGGTTGGAAGATTTGGTTATTGTAGCACGCAAAATTGTAGAGTAATCAAAGTCATAGGCCAGGTACATGTGTGAGTAACTAAACATGATGTACCTGGTTTTTTTCAAAATTGATGATTTGACTAGTAGGAGGATGACAGATGAAAAAATGGGTTTACGTCCTTACAGTTTTTTGTCTAGTACTTTACTCTACTCCACTACCATTTGCAGCAGCAGCTGAAGCAGAGAATGCTAAACCAAAAGTGATACCAAGTTTACAAGAGTGGACTGGGGGAAGTGGTTCTTTCAAGATGACTGACAGTTCCAAAATCGTAATCCCCACGAGTGAATGTTTATGCGAACTACCAGCTACGGCAGAGGTCTTTCAAGAGGATCTTAAAGAATTAACAGGGTACGATTTACCGATTGTTCAAAATAAGCCTGCTTCTAAAGGGGACTTCCTGCTTAGGCTCGATAAGACAGCTGATGAATCGATAGGCAAGGAAGGCTACTACTTTGAAGTAGGAGATTATGTGGAAATATATGCAAACACCGAGACCGGTGTGTTCTATGGAACAAGAACGGCACTACAAATTTTGGAGCAAGATCCTGAGAAGATCAGCATTGTAAAAGGGGTAGCGAAGGATTCTCCTAAGTATGGAGAACGCGGTTTTATGCTTGATGTAGGACGCAAGTTTTTCACGATAGACTTCCTGAAGGATTACGCCAAATTTATGTCCTATTACAAAATGAATGATTTCCAGCTCCATCTGAACGATAACGAGATTTTTAAGGATAACAGCAGGGAGCATTGGAACAAATATACGGCTTTCCGTTTAGAAAGTACCAAGTATCCGGAATTAACGGCAAAGGATGGACACTACACGAAACAGGATATGCGTGAATTGCAGGACATCGCCCAAATACGGGGACTTAACATCACGCCGGAAATTGATACCCCCAGCCATGCTCTTTCATTTACAAAGGTTAGACCAGATCTGGTTAAGGATAATTTGCCTGTCGATCATCTGGATATTACACGTCAGGAAACGGTCGATTTCATCAAGGATGTGTGGGACGAATATTTAGATGGGGAATGGTTTGATTCAGAAACGGTTCATTTTGGAGGCGATGAATTCGCACCTAATGATCGGACTACTTTTGAGAAGTATCGCGAGTTTTTGAACACGATGAACGAGCACTTAAAGAGCAAGGGGAAGAAATCAAGAATGTGGGGCAGCTTGAATGCATTCCCGGGTACCACGGTAGTAGATAAGGATATAGCCGTAAACGCCTGGAATAACGGTTGGCAAGATCCGGTAGCATCGGTGAGAGATGGATTCAAAATTATCAATACGGTGGATTCCACGCTCTACATTGTACCGAAAGCTGGATATTACCATGATTATCTGGATTCTCAGTGGTTGTTTAATAACTGGGACCCAACGAACTTTGGTGGAAATACGAAGCTGCAGGAAGGTGAGCCGAACCTGCTCGGTGCGATGTTTGGGGCTTGGAACGATATGATGGGCAAGAAAGTAAGTGAGGCGGACGTCCACGATCGTGTGAAGAAAGCGATGCCTGTCCTTGCAGAAAAGATGTGGAGAGGCCAGTCCACGGACAGCACATTCACCGAGTTCCAGCAGTTGTCAGCGAAGCTAGGCGAAGGTCCTGGAACGAATTTATTACATGAAGTGAATACGGCCACTGATCTTGTTGTTCATTATCCATTTGAAGAAGGCGCGCAGACGGTCTCTGATCAGTCCGGAAATTCCTATGATGCTACATTAGGAGCTGGCGTTACTCGCGTGGATGATGGAAAAACAGGAAAAGGCGTACGGTTTGCAGGGACTTCAGATCATATTCAAACACCGCTTCAAATAAAGGGCTTCCCTTGGACGGTGTCCACGTGGGTTAAGCTTGATGATCAACATGAAGCGGATGAAAAAATACTGATGGAATCCGAATATGGTGCAATAAAGCTGAAGCAGAAAGGGACACCAAATGCCGGATTCACCCGAGAGGGCTATGATTACAGCTTTAATGCAGCGATTCCAGTTGGGCGCTGGGTACATGTTGCCTTCAGAGGAGATCTAAATGGAACTTCTCTGTATATTGATGGAGATCTAAAAGGCTCTGTTGCTGTAACGACAATGCTACCTGCGGCTATAATCGGCAGTTCATCCAAAGCATTCACTGGACTACTGGATGAATTCAAGATTTTTAATCGGGTACTATCAGGAAAAGAAATTGCGGAGGAAGCAGGATCACCCGCTTGGACCATCAATTTAGCTGCTCACAAAACAGCAGTAGCTTCTTCCGTCGAAGTACCTCAATTTCCGGCTAGTCTTGTAGTGGATGAGGTTGATACGGGTGTTTCTCGCTGGTCCTCCAAATATACCGACAACGAGTGGATCTATGTTGATTTAGGCCAAAGTACTGACATTAGCAAGGTTATTTTCAAATGGGAAAGTGCTTATGCCAAAGGCTATAAAGTTCAAGTATCCGATAATGCGGAGAACTGGCGGGACGTTTACATGACTAACGCTGGCGTTGGCGGAGTAGAGATTGTCAAATTCCCAACTGAACAAGCGAGATATGTCCGAATGTTAGGTACGAAGCGAGTGGGAACCTATGGTTACTCCATGTATGAATTTGAAGTCTACGCTCCTAACCCAGATGATCCTGTAGAAGTTCCAGCGCCTGTGAGATATTCAGCGAGCTTTGAGAATAACTCGCTCGAAGGCTGGGAGCATGTCATCGGTAAAGGTGTCGGACGTATGGAGCTTGTAGAAGCACCTGATCAAGCGGGCGAGCATGCCGTTAAGTTCACCTCCAACAGTGTAAATAATCTGTTTATCGATCAGCAATCTCCGAGTATTGGAGATGGTGAGATCGAGTTTAAGATTACGCCGCAGAGTGATGTTATACGAACGGGTGTTATTTTGCGCTATGTCAATAATGATGCTTGGGCTTCTATAGGCTTTGATCAAGGTGCTTGGTACTGGGTGAACGCTCAGGATTCCTATGGTTTATTGACCAATGCTCAGGCCGCCAAATTGAAAAAAGGCACAACATCGACCGTAAAAGTGAAGTTTGAAGGGAAACATGTAGCGCTGATTATCAATGGAACGACTTATTTTGATGATGCTATTGCACAGATCCCAACAGACGCTGGGAAAATGGGGGCTAGAGTATTCGGTCCTTCAGTTACCGTGTTTGATAATTTTATGTACAGCAATAACGTTCCTGAAGTTCCGGTAACCGGTATCAAGCTGGATAAAGCTGAGATTTCGATGAAGGTCGGAGAAACACAAACGCTAAGTGCCTCCCTTCAACCGGGGAATGCAACGAATAAACAGGTGACCTGGAATAGCAGCGATGAAGCTATTGCGACTGTTCAAGTTCAAGGCGGGAAAGCTGTCGTGACTGCGTTAAAGGCAGGAACCGCTGATATTACTGCAACAACCGTATCCGGAGGACATAAAGCAGTGAGTAAGATTACAGTGGCTAGGGAGGTTCCAGGTGAAGTGGCAACAAGTTTAGCTGCTCCGAAAAGCGTTCCTTATGGTCAGAATTTCGACATAACGATAGGTCTCCACAATGTTACAAAGGCGGTGTACGCCCAAGATATCACGATTGAATTCGACGCTTCACTAATGGATTATGTATCCGCTAATGCGTTGGTGGACGGCGTGAGTATCCTTGAGACGAAGAATACAGAAGGCACTGTACGTCTGATTCTGGCTAGCCAAGGTTCAGGGAGTGCGATTAAAGGGGATGTTGATGTAGCTAAGATTACCTTTAAGGCTAAGGATCTGACAGAGCCCCAAACCGGACGTATTACTGTAAAGCGTGCAACGCTTGGGGATAGCGAAGGACAGGAAACAAGCGCAGCTACTTCCTCGGCTCAGGTGGAGTTTACAACAACAGTGCCAGAACCTTCTAAGGATTTGAATGGTGATGGCAAAGTCAGCATCGGCGATCTGGCTATTGTCGCAGCTAACTACGGAAAGAGTTCTGCAGACCCAGATTGGGATAAGGCGAAACGGGCAGACATCAATAGTGACGGCAAGGTCGATCTGACGGACCTGGTGCTTATAGCTAAAGACATTGTGATTGAATAACAATAGCAGCTTGAATCCAAGCGGCAAGACAAGGAATTCAAACTACAGTGGAGGCTGTATCCTGTCTTGCCGCTTCATTTGAATGGAGGGAATGGATTGAGATCAATTTATAATCGCTTTGGTATGTGGATGCTGGCATTGATGATCCTTATGGTTACAGGGCTCATGATTCGCCCGGAAACCGCCCATGGTGCTTCCGTTGGTAACATTTCTGACTTCGTAAAGAAAGATAATAACACGTTTGAGATTACGTCAGGCTCTGACAAGATAAAAGTGATTTTTCAGCGGGAGGATATGTTCCGGATTTGGCTTGGTGTGAACGGGCAATTCAAGGAATTGACAGGAAAAAGCGCGGAAAAGCCGATCGAGCCAATCGTCATCAAGGATGATTTCGGACCTGTTAATGTAAAGTGGTCTGATGAAGGTACGTATTACAAGATGGAAACAGGAAAATTCGTGCTGAGAGCCTACAAAAATCCGTTGAAGTTCGCCATGTACAAAAGTGACAACCAAACGGTGGTGTGGGAAGAATCTGCTAGCTTGAACTATAACGGACAGTCAGCCTCACAACAGCTTATCCGGGGTGAGGATGAATATTTCTACGGCGGCGGTATGCAGAATGGATTCTTCAATCATCGTGATCGCAAAATTACTATCGCTAACAACTATGGGGATTGGGGAAGCGGCACGGTTTCGAATCCTGCACCATTCTACTTGAGTACTGCAGGATACGGAGTGCTTCGTAACACTTTTCAAAGCGGTACTTATGATTTTGATTCGACCGTCAAGCTGACGCATAACGAAAATCGGTTTGATGCTTATTATTTCTACGGTGAGACAATGAAAGATATTTTGAACGCTTATACAGATCTTACAGGTAAACCATCCTTGATTCCTCGTTGGGGTATGGGACTTGGTGATGCGGATTGTTACAACAGAGATCCAGAAAAGACCTCCGATGTCGTTAACCTTATTGCTAAAAAATATCGGGAAAATGATATGCCTGGAGCCTGGATTTTACCGAATGACGGATATGGTTGCGGTTATACGGATCTAGGCAACACCGTTGACGAACTACACAAGGAAGGTTTCTATACCGGACTATGGACTCAAAATGGTGTTGATAAAATCGCGCAAGAAGTTGGAGTAGAGGGTACAAGGCTCGCTAAACTCGACGTTGCCTGGGTGGGACCTGGATACGATTTCGCCCTGGGCGCCAGCAAACAGGCGTTTACAGGAATTGAAGATAACTCTGATGACAGAGGTTATGTCTGGTCCGTTGGTGGCTGGGCAGGTACCCAGCGATATTCTACCGTATGGTCCGGAGATCAGTCGGGCAACTGGGAATACATTCGATTCCATATCCCGTCGATGATCGGAGCAGGGCTATCTGGGATGCCTTACTCAACCGGAGATATTGATGGGATCTTCGGAGGAAGCGCTAAAACCTACGTTCGAGACTTACAGTGGAAGATCTTCACTCCAATCCTGATGAACATGTCTGGTTGGGCAGCCAAAGATAAGCAGCCTTGGGTATGGGGAGAACCTTATACGAGCTATAACAGGGATGCATTGAAGCTAAGACAGCAATTGACACCATACTTGTATACCTATCTCAATGAGTCTTACGAGTCCGGGGCTCCGATCATGCGGGGAATGATCTATTCTTATCCGAATGATCCGAACTCCAAAGGAACTTTAACACAGTATCAATTCATGTCCGGGGAATCGTTCCTGGTTGCGCCAGTATATACCGACACGACTATGCGAAACGGAATATATCTTCCAAAAGGAAAATGGATCGATTACTGGACAGGAGAAGAACATTACGGTTCAAAAATGTTAGACGAATACAATGCTCCACTGGATCGCTTGCCGCTTCTAGTAAAGGGCGGGGCTATCATCCCGATGTATCCTGAATCGTTATACGACGGTCAGGTTCCTCCTGATCCAATTACTTATGATATTTATCCTTATAAATCGTCAAGCTTTACGATGTATGAAGATGATGGTACATCGAAGGAGCATCGTACAGGCAAATTTGCCAAAACATTAATAACCTCCATCGCTCCTGAGCAAGGGAGTGGAGACTTGATTATCAAGGTTGGAGCAAGCGTAGGTGACTATAAAGGCAAATTGGAGTCACGTAAGAATCAGTTTACAATCCATATGCCAGATCACCCGGAGGCTGTTTCTGTAGATGGAACATCCTATCCTGAATTGCAGTCCAAAGCAGCATGGGATGGCGCAACAAGTGGCTGGTACTATGCTAAGCAAGATAAAGGCGGCATCCTGTACATTAAAACACCATCCATATCCACTGATAAGGAATTTGTTGTGAAAGTCGCAGGCTTTACAGCAGATACGACTCCACTAGTAGATGCTGTCAAAATTGAGCTGCCTCAGGTGGACACAGACCCAAGTCGTATTCCGCAGGAAGATATGATTGCAACTGCAACGAATGCGGCTTCGGATACGCCGGCAGCTAATGTGCTGGATGGCAGCTATGAATCGATATGGCTTTCTTCAGCAAATGCTGGAAGTAAGCAGAGCATCACTTTAGACCTGGGGATTAAACAGTATGTGAATAAAATGAAATACTTGCCAAGACAGTACGGTGGCAAAGACGGCACAATTACAGGTTACAAGCTGTATACGAGTATGGATGGAACCAACTATACGCTCGTAAGCAGTGGACAATGGAATGATGACAAACTAGAGAAGACGGTGAATTTTGATACAGTAGAAGCTGTTTTTGTGAAACTTGAAGCGACAGAAGCTGTTGGGGGTGTCGTATCTGCTGCAGAGATCAATCTGTATCGTGATCTATCACAGCCTTCACCGACAGCGATACCTAAAAATGAGATGACAGCCTCAGCGAAAAGCTTCCAGCCTGGTGCGGAAGCAGCTAAAGCGATTGATGGGGACCGGAATTCCGCATGGCATACGAAATGGGATGGATCCGATAAGCTCCCGCAATCCATCATTCTCGATTTAGGTAAGGTTCGCAATGTTAGCCAATTCCGGTATGCACCACGTCTGGATGCTGGGAACGGAACCATTACCTCATACAACCTTTACGTCAGCACGGATGGAGATTTATATACGAAGGTATCCAGTGGTACATGGCTCAGAAACAACTTGAAAAAATACATTCTTTTCGATAGTGTTTCCGCCCGTTATGTGAAGCTTGAAGCAGCTGTTGCACTTGGCGGGTTCGCTTCGGCTTCGGAGGTCGATGTCTATGAGGCGCCGAAGGCAGCTCCTGAAGTTCGATTGATTTCAGAAGGTAAACCTGCTACAGCGGACAGTGAGGATCAAGCGCATCCGGCTGGCCTCGCTAATGATGGGAATGTGGACACATTCTGGTCAGCAGCGGATAAGAACAATAGCCATAGCTGGACGGTTGATCTCGGTATGATGCATTCCATTAAATCCTCCGAAGTTTCTTTTGAACATAGTAACAAGGCTTATCAGTACAAAATTGAAGTTCGGGAAACCGCGAACTCCAATTGGAATACAGTAACGAATCGAACGAATAATCAGGAAACTGGCACCATTCAGGATACATTTGGAAGCCAGGGTAGATTCGCTAGAATTACGATCACCGGACTGCCTGATGCTCAATCAAAGGCTGCTATTCGTGAATTCAAGCTGTTCGGCATCCCGCTGGAAGACGGACAGAAGGTTACTGGCATAAAGCTTGACCGTGAGACACTCTCACTTAAGGCGTTGGACGCACCGGTTCAATTGAAAGCGAGCATTGAGCCTGAGAATGCCGGTAATAAGACAGTTAAGTGGGTAAGCAGCGATCCTGGTGTTGCCAGCGTAGACAGTAAGGGAATGGTCACGCCAAAAGGGCAGGGTACGACATCGATTACCGCGACGACGGAAGAAGGCGGATTTACAGCAACAAGTGTGGTGACGGTTACTGGACAGAGCAACCTAACCGAAATTCCGCAAAGTCAAATGAGTGCAGAAGCTACGAGCTATGAAGCAGGCGAAAACGATCCGAATTTGGCATTGGACGGCGATCCGGATACACATTGGCATACGAAGTGGTTTAACGTTGATCCACTTCCGCAATCAATAATGGTGAATCTGGGCGGAAAGTATACCATCAGCAAGCTAGGATACTTACCTCGGCCGGATGAAGGCAATGGCACAATTACTGCTTACAACGTGTACACAAGCACCGATGGTGTGAATTACACGCTCATGACAAGCGGGAACTGGCTGCGAAGCAAACAGCTCAAGGAAGTGAATTTCGCTCCGGTGGAAGCGACTCACATTAAGCTGGAAGCTGTAAAAGGCGTGGGTGAATTCGCATCCGCAGCCGAGATAACAGTGTATCAAGTGCAGCAGGAAACGGCTCAAGTGCAAGCCGTATTGAGTGCTGATGCATCCGTTACTTCCGGCAAGCCTTTTGTTGTCCGGTATGATGTGAACAATATCTCCGGGAAGGTATTTGCACAGGACATCACCATTCAGTACGATGCTGACCGCATGGATTATGTGTCCGCTAAATCACTGATCCAAGGTGTTGCGATTGTTGAAGAGACAATTAAAACACCTGGAAAGCTTCGTTTGATTATGGCGAGTGAAGGTGCGGAATACGGATTAAGCGGAAATCAACAAATTGCCGAGCTGACATTCCAGGCAAAAGAAGTATCTGAGACGGTTACCGTTAATATCAGCGTGTTAGAGGTACTGCTTGGTGATGAAGACGGAGCAGAGACCGCAACTGCACCAGCTACAATCTCTGTAAAAGTGAAACCAGAACAAACAGGAATATCAGGCGATCTTAACGGCGACGGAAAAGTCAGCATTGGTGACCTGGGTATCGTTGCTGCACACTACGGCAAAGATTCATCAAGTCCTGATTGGCAGCAAGCGAAGCGTGCGGATATGAATGGTGACGGTAAGATCGATATTACAGATCTTGCTCAATTAGCGAAACAAATCGTAACTCAATAACACACGCTAACATCCTGAACAAAATTTAAAAGATGAAGGTGAGAAGAATTTGAACAATAGTCGATGGTACAAAAAGGCGGTAATGATGACCATTATCGCCGTGGTTTTAAGCTGTGTATCTTTTACGAATCCTGTAGTGAACGCAGATGCATCTGATCCTATGCCTTCAGCTACTTTAGTAGGGAGTAAGAAGGTTGTTATGCCGGGGGAGTCTTTTACCGTGAAGTATGGGATCACCAGTGTCTCCAGTGATGTGTATGCACAGGACATTACCTTTGAATTTGATCCGGCTGTCATGGAATACCTTCCAGATTCAATTCGCTCTTTGCAGGAAGGCGTAATTATTATCAATGAACCATCTACAAGTACTCCCGGTAAGCTAAGGGTTCTCTTGGCAAGTTTGGGTAGTCAGTATCCGATTACTAGCGATGCTGAAATTGTTGAACTTGGTTTCAAAGCAGCAGATGTAATACAAGACACAGAGGGAGTTATCCGGCTTACTCAAGCGATAATAAGTGACAGTCAAGGGGAAGAATCCGTGCTCCAACCGACATCCTTAACCATTCAGATCACAGTAAATACGGAATTACCTGGAGATTTAAACGGCGATGGCAAAGTGAGTATCGGCGATTTAGGAATCATGGCTGCCCATTACGGTAAGGATTCCTCCAGTCCAGATTGGAGTAAGATTAATCACGCAGATCTGAACAAGGACGGCAAAATAGATATTGCTGATCTTGCTGCACTTGCGAAAAAGATTGTGGAGTAGTAGGTTGCCTCATTTTTACAATCAGTGGTTGTTATTATGAGAGGGGATCAACGCATGCCAATCGGTAAAAGTAGATTAGTCAGAAAGACTGCAATTCTACTATCTGTATGGATCGCTTGCTCGCAGCTACTTATCAGCATACTTCCGTCTAATGGTGTTTTAGGTCCAAAAGTGTATGCAGATGTTCAGTCGGCAGCTGAAACTGCGCCTGCGACAGATCAGGATTTGTCATTATGGTATCAAGCACCGGCCACGAACTGGGAGACGCAGGCGCTCCCTATCGGAAATGGTTATATGGGTGGCATGGTATTTGGTGGTGTTGAGCAGGAGCGAATTCAATTTAATGAAAAGACACTGTGGAGCGGTGGGCCTGGAGCAGATTCAAATTATCAATATGGTATTAAAGACGGTGCTCAGCAACATGTTGAGACCATAAGACAGCTTCTAAAAGAAGGGAAAATTAATGAAGCTAAGGCTCTTGTAGGGAAGATTACTGGTGTTATGGGTGCTGGTGATAGTTCTTTCGGAGCGTATCAAGCATTTGGTGACGTGTTCTTAGATTTTAACCGTCAGTCAGCGTATACGGTAACAGCGAGCTCGGATAATCCACAATACGGCGAGCCTATTTCCAATTTAACCGATGGTTCGGTAAATACGAAATGGTATTCAGGTGATGGAGCACCACCTTTTTGGGTGCAGTGGGCATATGAAGAGGCTAAGGTAATTACCGGCTATTCGTTCACTTCAGGGAATGATGTGCCTGATCGGGATCCGAAGAGCTGGACGCTGAAAGGCTCGAATGACGGGCAGCAGTGGACCCCGCTAGATAACAGATCCAATGAAGAGTTTGCAAGCCGCAAACAGAAGAAAGCATATACTTTTTCCAATGCTACAGCTTATAAATTCTATAAATTCGATCTTGTAAGCAAGGGCGGAACGAAAATTCAATTGTCCGAGATGGAGATGACAAGCGCATCGGGGAACAGCGGTGCTCAGACGTACTCTGATTATCGGCGTGAATTGAATCTTAATGATGCCATGGCAAGAGTGTCCTATACTTCGGGCAATGTAAAATACAAGCGTGAGTATTTCATCAGTTATCCGGATAAGGTCATGGTGATGAGACTGACAACGGATGAGCATCAGCCGATGACCTTCGATGTTCGCCTTACTGGTGCTCAGCCGTCCAATACGGTGAAGGGTGAAGGAAATAAACTAACGCTAAGTGGAAAGGTACCCAGTAATAAGATGGCATACGAAGCGCAGCTTCAAATACAGCATGAAGGAGGAACTGTAACAGCGAAGGATGGGAAACTTACCGTAAACGGTGCGAGTGTTGTCACGATCCTGATGACCGCTGCAACAGATTATGCCAATAATTATCCTACGTATAAGAGTGACAAGACGCCAAAAAAAATTGTAGAAGCGAACCTAAACGCAGCATCCGCTAAATCATTCAATCAGTTGCGTGCATCCCATTTGACAGATTATAAGGAACTGTTCGATAGAGTCTCACTTGATCTTGGTGGGGTTGCTACAAATCTTCCTACGAATGAGCTTTTGAATGGTTATAAAACGAATGCTAGTGACGGAGAGAAAAGAAGCTTGGAGGCATTATTTTTTCAATATGGCCGTTATTTGCTTATCGCATCCTCCAGGGAAGGCTCACTGCCTGCTAACCTACAAGGGGTATGGAATCAAGTAAATAATCCACCATGGAACAGTGACTATCATACGAATATCAATGTACAGATGAATTATTGGCCTTCCGAGGTTGTTAACTTAGCGGAAACCGATATTCCGTACATTGATTATATTGATTCCCTGCGCGAGCCGGGTAGGGAAACAGCCCAAAGACATCATGGAATTGAAGGGGAAGGCTGGGCGATTCATACCGTCAACAACCCATTTGGTTATACTGCGCCAGGCTCTGATTTTTATTGGGGCTGGTCACCGGCTGCCAACGCCTTCATGGTGCAGCAGGTGTGGGATCGCTATGCTTTTAGTGGAGATAAAGATCTTTTAAGAGGCCAAGTGTATGACATTATCAAGGAAACAACACAATTCTGGGTTAAATACCTGGTCGAAGATTCAGACGGAAGTCTAGTATCATCTCCTTCCTACTCTCCAGAGCAAGGGGATATATCCATCGGTGTGTCTTATGATCAGGAATTAGTCTGGGAGTTGTTCACACAGTTCATCAAGGCTAGTGAAATCTTGGGTGTCGATGAACAGCTGCGTAACGAGGTCATGGAGAAACGAAGCAAGCTATGGATGCCGCAGGTCGGAAGCTGGGGGCAGGTGCAGGAGTGGAAGAATGATATCGATAGTCCAACAGATCAGCACCGCCATATCTCGCATCTGATCGGCTTGTATCCAGGTACGCTTATTAATGAAGTGAATAATCCGGAGTTATTTGCAGCAGCAAGAGTCACCTTGAATTCTCGTGGCGATGGTGGAACGGGGTGGAGTAAAGCGAATAAGATCAATTTATGGGCACGTCTGCTTGATGGTAACCGTGCACATAAACTGTTAGGTGAGCAGCTTAGAGGCAGCACGCTCGACAATTTGTTCGATACACATCCACCGTTCCAAATTGACGGTAACTTCGGAGCAACTTCAGGAATCGCAGAAATGCTTCTACAAAGCCAAACTGGAAGTATCGATTTATTAGCTGCTTTACCAGATGCATGGGCTACCGGAAACGTTAAAGGACTTGTGGCAAGAGGCGGATTTGAAGTGGATATGCGCTGGGAAGGTACGATCTTGAAAGAAGCCTTGCTTACTTCTAAGCAGGGTAATAAGGCTTCTGTTAAATACCCTGGATTTGTCCAATCCAATAAATTCAAGGTCGTTCGCGCAGGAAGCGGGGAATCCATCAACTTCACGGTGAATGGGAACTTGATTGAATTCCAAACAGTGAAAGGACAGCAATATAAGATTGTATCCAGTGTAAAGCCACCAGTGCTTCCAATAAAAGTAGATGATAAAGATCCGTCGATTGTATATACCGGAACGTGGAGTCCTTACAGTGACGCAGGCGATTACAAGGGCACAGAAAGCTATAGTAATCAGCAAGGGGCTTCAGCGTCGTTCACGTTTACAGGAACATCGATTAAATTTATCAGCGCTTTGCAGGCAAACCACGGACATTTCGATGTGTATCTCGATGGAGGGCTAGTCGCTGAGGGTGTTGATGGATATGGTTCATCGACGATGAAGCAGCAGGTATTATTCCAACAATCCGATCTCTCCAAAGGGGAACATACAATTAAGATTGTCGTGAAAGGGGCGAAGAACAACGCCTCTTCGAATACCATTGCGATGATTGATGCTTTCGAATATGTTCCTGTTGAACGGAATGAACCTACTGCGATAACTTTAAGTGGACCTAAGTCGATAAATCAAGGTCTGACCTTTACAGTTGACATGGGCGTTAGCAATGTCACGGATGCGACCTATGCGCAAGACATTCGATTGAAGTACGACGAGAATCTTCTAGAGTACATCTCGGGCGAATCGATGAACGATGGGATACAGGTGTTAGAATCAAAGAATGATCCAATCGGAACCATTCGCCTAATCACGGCTAGTACGGGAACTGGTCTAACCGGTGATGCCAAGGTGCTTGAACTAAGCTTCAAAGCAAAGCCAGTGACGAAGTCTGAGTTAGCGAGCATAAAGGTAAGCAGTGCTGTATTTGGTGACGCGAATGGACTGGAGACAGAAGCCGATCTTTCAAATATCGAAGTCGAGATTAAGGCAGATGAGCAGCCGCCGATAAAATCCGGAGACTTAAATGAGGATGGTAAAGTGAGCATCGGTGACTTGGCGATTGCAGCTTCGCACTATGGTAAAGATCAGAACAGTGTAGATTGGCAGACGGCTAAGCGTGCAGATCTTAATAATGACGGAAAGATCGACATTATGGATTTAGCAGCAATTGCTCAAAAAATATTGAATTGAGAGAAGGACACCTGAGTTTTTACTCAGGTGTCCTTCTTTTGTAAACAAAAAAAGGTTCTATAGGACAAAAAGTATCAACTCCACATCAAAAGAGATCATGTGGTTACGTTTTTATAGCCTATATAATGGAAAAGTGTTAATGGAATTACAGTCAGAATTGTAAAATCAAGTGCTTAGAGAAGTCGAGCAAGTTTATTCGAGGGGGATAGCCAATGAAAAGCAAGGGTAAAAAGAAAGCGGCATTAAGTCTAGTTATGATGTCCATTGTATTGTCTCTGGCAGGATGTGGCGGGGGGACAAATGGGGCTGAAGCTCCAGCTCCCGAGAAAACAACAGCTGCGACGCAGACTGAGCCAGCGAAGACAGACGAGCCCAAGCCTGAAGAGCCGAAAGTAACGGGAGACCTCGAAATCCAATACTTTGTCGGTGGTTATGGAGACGGTTGGTGGAAAGAAGTCATTGGTGAATTCAAGAAGAAGTACCCAGATGTCAACATTAAGGAATCCGCAGGTTCACAAATCAACGAGCAAATGAAGCCCCGCTGGATCCAAGGTAATCCACCAGATGTTGTATACATCGATGGAGCAGGCTCGAACGAAACGCAAATGGTGCTCGACGACCAATTGATGGATATTACAGATTGGGTTAAAGCTGCGAGCAATGTGGACGGCGAGCCGCTTACGAGCAACTTGATCGCACCTCCACAAGACTACAGTGGCAAAAACTATACGATTCCACTCGTATTCGGATCATGGGGAACCTTCTATGATGAAACCCTGTTTACTGAAAAGGGATGGGATGTTCCGAAAGATTGGGATAGCTTCCTCGCCACAAGTGAAAAAATCAAAGCGGATGGCGTATATCCTTACATTCATACCGGTAAATACCCATACTACATCGTGGGAGGTCTCTTAAATACAGGTTTTGTATCTGAGAATGGGGACAATCCGCAGATCTTAAAGGATCAAGAAGCTGCTAAAGAAGGTTCTTTCAAAAATGATGCTGTAGCGAATACCTTGAAAAAGATCGTTGATATGAGGGACAAAGGGTATTTCGATAACGCATCGTTCGGTATGAGTCATACAGACTCCCAAATGCTCTTCTTACAGCATAAAGATGCAATGATTCCTAATGGCTTGTGGCTCGAAAATGAAATGAAAAAAGATGTTCCAGAAGGCTTCAAATTTGGATTCATTCCTTCCGTTATGCAAAAGCCAGGCGGTAAATTTGTGGCTATTCCTTACACTAGTAACATTGCAATTGCAAAGAAGGCTAAAAATCCAGATGCAGCAAAAGCATTTATTGAATTTATCTTTACGAAACAAGCCGCAGTTCGTTGGGCTGAGCTGACTGGCGCTTTGATGAACGTCAAGGCAGATCTGGAATCTTCAGGCGCAAGTGATGTTGTTAAAACGGCAATGAAATATTTCAACGGTAGTGACACGATCGTTGCTCCTGTATTTAAATTGGCCGCGGACATTGAGCAGGCTGAGAATGATGCAACCATTGCATTGCTGCAAGGTTCCATTACACCAGAAGAATGGATGGACCGTATGGAGAAGGCGGCAGCCAAAATCCGGAAGTAAGTTCATGACTCTTCTTTCTAAACAATCAGAGGACATACGTGCCTCTGATTGTTCTTTCAAATTTAAGGGGAGGATGGCTTACGCCCATGAAGAACAATAAATTGTGGAAACGTAATTTGTTTATTGCGAGTTTCTTGCTGCCTACGTTTGCTATCTTTTGTTTATTCACTATTTATCCGTTGTTTCGAGGCTTGTACTTAAGCTTCTTCGATTGGTCAGGCGGTTCCGAATCGATGAATTTTATCGGTATTGATAATTATAGACAATTATTCTCGGATGAGATCATACCAAAAGCCATTTCGAATGATTATTTCTTGATTTTTTGGAAGGTCATCTTAATCATGTTATTTGCAACGTTTTTCGCAGTATCATTGACCCGTTTGAAATTGAAAGAATACGGTTTTTACCGAGTGGTGTTTTTCTTTCCGAATATCATTTCCGTAGCCGTTATCGGTGTATTGTGGAGTTTTATATACAATCCCCGTCTTGGATTCCTGAATGCATTCATCTCGTTATTTACAGGAAAACCAGTGGAAACGAACTGGTTAGGTGATTCAAACCTCGCAATGTGGTCACTTCTTCCTCCTAGTGTATGGGCTGGTATCGGATTCTATATGCTGCTCATTATCGCTTCTATTCTAGGTATTCCTTCCTCGCTATATGAAGCAGCCAGTATTGACGGTGCGGGGCAATGGCAACAGTTTACTCGAATTACTTTACCCCTGATTTGGGAGCAATTCAAAACCTCTATCATTCACATCGTAATCACAACACTGAACGGCTCCTTTATTATCGTTAAGCTGATGACGGATGGTGGCCCGGATAATCAGACACAAGTGCTCGGTTATTATTTGTATCAGATGGGCTTCAAACAGTTCCATTTAAGCTACGGGGCAACCATCGGGGTGCTGATCTTACTGTTATCTTTAATCACTACTCTAATTTTGCAGCGCATTCTTCACCGAGAGTCCATTGAAATGTAAGGAGGAAAATACTTTGAACGATAATCCCGCCAAAAAACCACTTCTGCTGATATCAAAAATTGCAGTTCGATTTTTCCTCATCTTGTGGAGCTTGGTAGTCTTATATCCTGTTCTTTGGACATTCCTGACATCCTTAAAGGATAATCAGCAGGTTATGCTCGGGAAACCGTGGGATTTCCCATCTATTTTTCGTTTTGAAAACTATACAAATGTGTGGAGCAGAGCAAACTTTGGCGACTACTTCCTGAACTCCATTATAGTAACCGTGGCTAGTACACTGTTATCGCTTATTATGGCTGCTACAACAGCATATATATTAGCTCGGTTTACCTTTAAATCTAGAGGCCTGTTTTATTTTGTATACGTTGCTTCAATGATGATTCCAACCACACTCGGATTGATACCGTTGTTCTTTCTTCTCGGAGATATGAATTTGTCCAACTCCTTAGTAGGGCTCACGCTTGTTTATTCTGTCGGAACGATTGGCATCCTTCCATTCGGTATCTTCTTTCTGGTTGGATTTTTCAAGGCACTTCCCCGTGAGCTTGAAGAAGCCGCAACAATTGATGGATCTTCACTATACGGCGTTTTCTTCAAGATCATGTTGCCATTATCGAAGCCAGGATTAATCACAGTAGGAATTATGAATGCTTTAACCGTGTGGAATGAGTACATCATGGCCACGGTATTGATCAACGATCCAGCGAAATACACCATTCCTGTCGGAATAGCCATTATGCAAGGGGAAATGCAGTACAGAACGGAATGGGGGCCATTGTTTGCGGGTCTTTCCATTTCTATGATTCCCGTCATTGTGATGTATGTGTTGTATCAACGTCAAATTACGGGTGGGTTAACAGCAGGTGCGTTGAAAGGTTAATTATAGGAGGGTTAAGGAAATGCCGAAGAAGATTCTCAGTATCTTCATTACACTTATGATGGTGGCCGGCTTGTTCTCCAGTTTTGCAGCTGCAGCGGATGTAGCTTCTGATCTTCCGCAAAAAGATGCAAAATTAACGGAATCCTATGAAATCTATCCATTACCGCAGCAACAAACCGAAGAAGAGACAACCTTAACCATTACACAAAATGTAAACGTTGTTATTGAAGATTCGATTGACCAGCCGACAAGAAAGCTGCTTCAAAGGATACTGGATTCCAAATCACTTCAGGTCACTGAGTCAGGAGCTGTAGTAGCAGGGAAAACAAATATCTTTTTGGGAACTAGAAATTCATCAGGCTATGTAGACAACTACTTCACTCAGAATATTCCCTATGAGGCGGATCACTTCAATGAGCTGGACGCTTATGTTCTTAACGTTAGCACCAAGCAACAGAATAAAGGTGTTATTGCGATATTAGGTAAAAATACGGATGCGGCTTATTATGGCCTGGCATCGCTGAAGATGATTTTTGATCAAATTCCTGATCTGCAGGTTCGTAATCTCACCATCGAAGATTTCTCTGATACTCGCTCACGGGGATTTATCGAAGGCTTTTACGGCACACCTTGGTCACATGAAGATCGAATGAGCTTGATGCGTTTCGGTGGAGAGCTGAAGATGAACTCTTATATTTTTGCACCTAAAGATGACAAGTACCATAACGCGCAATGGAGAACACCCTATCCTGCAGCTGAGCTTGCCAAGATCAAAGAACTGGTTGATGTTGGCGATGAATCCAAGACGCAGTTTGTATGGGCAATTCATCCAGGGTTCAATATGATCAATTGGAACAATTATGATGTAGAACTCCAAACCTTACTTGCAAAGCTTGAACAATTGTATAGTGTAGGCGTACGTCAATTTGGACTATTTATGGATGATATCAGCACATCACAATCATTAGTGGATAAGGATAAACATGTTAAGCTTATTACGGATGTTGCGAATTGGGTAACGTCCAAGAAAGACGTCAAATCATTAATTTATTGTCCTCCATATTATAATAAAAGCTGGACAGGAACGACTGGCAGACCCTATCTTGAAGCCTTGAGAAATGTGCCAGAGAATGTAGATATAATGTGGACCGGAAACGGCGTTGTTGCCTCTGTTAATGCAGCAGATATGCAGTGGCCGAAAGATGCACATGGAAGAGACCCATATATGTGGTTAAACTGGCCAGTGAATGACTATAAGGATGCAAGACTGCTGCTCGGTAAAGCAGAAGTGCTCATTCCAGGTACACATAATATTTCAGGTGTAGTGTCAAATCCTATGAAGCATGCGGAATTATCTAAGATCGGTATCTTCGCGGTTGCGGATTACACTTGGAATGTAGATGATTTTGATCAAGAGGAGAGCTGGCTCGATTCATTTAAGCATATTGCTCCTGAAGTTGCTTCTGAGCTTAATACGATCGCCTATCATATGAGTGACCCATCGCCTAGCGGTCATGGACTTGTAGTAGGTGAATCGGAAAATATCAAAGCTGAGCTAGCGCAATTCTTAAGTGAATACTCAAGTGGTCAGCCGATAGAAACGACGGGGAATACATTGATTCAAGAATTTGATCTAGTATTGGATGCCATCGCGTCGTTTAGAGTAAATAACACGAATGAAAATATGGAAGAAGAAATTGATCCATGGCTAAATAGCTTGCAAAATGTCGTTCTTGCCGATAAATCGGCAGTTCTCTCTGCGATAGCAATCCAGAAAGAGAATGTTGATCAGGCATGGGAAGCACTGGCTAAGGCCACAAGCGCATTAAGCTTATCCAAAACATTCAAAATTGAGAAGCTTAATTCTCCAGATGTGACGGTCGAGGCAGGAGCAAAGCGGCTGGTTCCTTTTGCTGAGCAGCTCATCAATAAACTGGATGCTCAGATTTATACTTTGGTGGACCCGGAATATGTTAAACCTCTAGCTGTAAGCTCTTATGGTTCTCCTTCAGGATTAAACCTGATGGTAGATGGAGATTTAGCAACGAACGTCTATATTCAGACGCTTCAACAGAATGGAGACTGGTATGGTGTTGATTTTGGAAAAACCATTAAAGTGGAAGAAATTGCGATCACACAAGGTAGAAATGATGCGGATCACGATATATTCCAAAGGGGGATTCTTGAGTATTCCGTGAACGGTCAAGAATGGACTACAATCGGAGAAGAGCGTTCCGGGTATAAAATTTCTGCTTCCGGGCTCAATGTGGAGGCAAGGATGGTTCGATATCGATTGACTCATGCTGGAATACCTGGAGGTAAGCCTGATTTATGGACGGCAGTTCGCGAGTTTTCCGTAAATGCAGGTAAAGATAAGGTAGCCATTTACACCGATGTGACAGAGTTGAAGGATACTCCTGTTATGGTAGCAGATAATTCTGTGCAATTATCGAATATGAATGGAATCACATTAAAGCCATCCCAATATGTTGGGATTAATTTGAAATCCATTGAAGAGATCACGCAAGTTGCGCTTGAAGCTTCTAACGGAGAAGTCCGGTTAGAATCCTCAAAGAACGGTGTGGAATGGGAACAGATTAATGAGGGGAATGGGGCGTTTGCTAGTGCTGCCTATTTCCGGATCATAAACAAGGGAACTGAGAATATCACTGTAGATCTGACAAGGCTCATGATCAAGCTGAACAAATTCTCTCCACCTATGATTACTCATAATTACGGAAGCATTTATGAAGGTTCTATCAACAACGTGTACAATGCTTCTTTAGAGAACAAGGTTTGGTTCGGTTCGATTCAATCGAAAGGGAAGTATATTCAGATCGATATGGGCGGTGTGGTGAATGTCCAGAATGTAGCTGTCGTGATTGGAGACGGTGAAGGAGATTTCTTCCGTAAAGGAGATTTACAGCTGTCGCTAGACGGAGAGACATGGGATACGATCCATACGTTTACTAATCCGAGCGATCGGAGTTTGAATTTCCCAGAGCACGAGGTGCCTTACCGTTATAAGCGAGTTCAAGTTGACGGTGGCAAGCAAGCCCGATATGTAAGATTAATTTCAACAGAAACCTATGATGCATGGCTCGCGCTTAATGAAATTTTGGTTAATGAAGGGATTGAAAGACCGGGAACTTCCAATCCGGCTATCCAGGCTGAACCTGCTGGAAACATAGGAAATGAAGCATTGCTGTCCGTTGACAAAAAGCTCTCCACCTTCTATATGCCGGGTGCTGGGAATACGGGTTCCTTAAATTATAAGTTGTCGAAGGATACGAAGGTAAAAGAAGTGATAGTTTTGCAAAATCCATCGGATAATTCAAACGCTGCGGTGTCCGTGCGAGATGCGAGTGGATGGCATAAGGTAGGTAACCTGTCCTCATCTTATAATACATTTGATACCTCCAAGTATAGTAATGTGTTTGAAGTGAAGATTCAGTGGGAGGGTTCAACTAAACCCAAAATCCACGAGATCATTACCGTTAAAAAAGACGGGAATGGTGAGGTTGATCCATCGGGTAAGATGACTTCTGTTCTGTCTGGGGTAGACACTGTAGCTGGAGGTAATGACTTTCAACTGGCGTTTGGGGTAAAAAGTGTAACAGATGCTGTATATGCGATGGATATAACCATGAACTATGATCCTAAGCTATTGGAATTCAAGGCTGCTACTTCCTTGCGTAGTGGAATCCAGGTGCTTGAAACTGCTAATCACACGCCTGGAAAACTACGACTCCTGGTGGTGAGTGAAGGTGCGGGAAATGCTGTGACTGGCAATCTGCAGCTGTTATCCTTGGATTTCGGTACTAAAACAGTAGCGGAAGCTACAGAGAGTACTATTCAGATTGAAAAAGTGATCGTAGCAGATGCGGAAGGCAAGGAGAGCGAAACTGTTACGTCGAGCCATAAGCTCAAGATAACAGCAGAAGAGCCGGAGCCTGGTATGACTGGTGACATCAATAAAGATGGCAAAGTGTCCATCGGTGACTTGGCGATTGTTGCTGCTAATTATGGCAAGGATACCAGCAGTCCGGATTGGGCTGAGGCTAAACGTGCCGATATCAATAAAGATGGTGTGATTGATTTGAAAGACTTGGCGCTGGTAGCTCGTAAGATAACAGAATGAGTAGTAGCCTTCAACCCATAACAAATTAGCAGATATAATTAAAAAAAGGAAGTGTCACTGCAGCCATTTCATGGCTAATGGGACACTTCCTTTTTTTTTTTGCTTGAAGAGTGCTAGCCTAGCTATGCTCCGCTAACTGTACCTCGAAGCCGTCTGGGTCCAGTATATATAAGAATCGCAGATGGGAATTTGGTGTGATCGGTCCACGTGCGACGGGGATGCCTTGGCTTTTCAAATACGTAATGGCATCGTCGAGCGATTCCACTTCGAAACCAACAGAAACGCCGCATTCCGGCTTCAGTGCCGGATCACTACCCTGAATAAGCTCGATTTTGGGCTGATCCACCGTGCCTAACATAACAATTTGTTTTCCTCTACTCTCAAATCTGCGGTCAATGGGAAGCCCCAGAATCCGGTTATAAAAATCAAGGGAAGCCTCCAGATCGCGCACCCTAAGCGTTACCCAATTCATGCTCAACTTCATGATTGTAATGTCCTCCTCTATCTATTTCTATGACAAAGCCGATTCTACCTAATTATACGCTTTCTTGTTCACTAAATGTTCGTAATATTAAACCTAATTCACGAAGGAATACATAATTGTTAAACGATGCCTTGAATTCTAGAATGATGATATTGGAATTATATTACTTTTTCAAATCCAAAATCATTCTGGGAGGTTGTCATAATGAAGCGTAGGCTTATTTACGTTCTTACGATCCTAGTAATCGTTTTAGGTTCCTGGTTGTTACTGCATAACCGAGAGAATAAGAGCGCTTTAGAAAAGGAAGGAAAAGAAGTGACTAACGTGATTACTACTGACAGTAGTACATCAGCGGCTAAAGTTACTGTCAATAACGGACAAATTTCGGTTCAGTACTTGACTCCTGCTTATAAGGTTACTGTGAAAGGAGATATTTTGTATGCGAGCAAGAAGAATGAGACAGATGCTGTAGAACCGCTGAAACTCGATCTGTACGAGCCGTCTGGCGATAATAACGAGAAGAGGCCTGTATTTATTTTCATTCACGGTGGTGGTTATACAGAAGGGAATAAGAACGATGCAGCAGACTTTTCTACGGGATTGGCGAAGCGAGGATATGCTGTATTGTCCGTTGATTACAGGCTGAAAAAAGATCCATTTACTAATTTCAGCCGCACACTTAATGACGCTTATGAAGATATAACCGATGTGATTAAATGGATCAACGATAACGCAGAGATTTACGGGATGGATGCAAGCCATATTGTTATCGGTGGTGATTCGGCGGGGGGACATCTAGCCATAAACTTTGTCAATCAATATGTATCACAGGATCCTTCCATCATTAAATCTGTATTTTCTATTGTTGATATTTATGGCGGTGATCTGACGAAAAGTGCGGACAGCAAGCTGCCTCCGGTCCTCATCATTCATGGAACGATAGACAAACTGGTGCCGTACCAGCAAAGTGTTGAATTGGCCGAACAGCTGAAAGAGAAGGGGGTGTATCATAATCTACTCACCATGGAAGGTGTCGGACATGACTACAAGAATGATAAATACATCGATGAGATTATGGAGACGACAACACATTTTCTATGGAATGTCATGAATAGTTCTGATCTTACAAAGCTGCCAGAGAATTCCGGAATTTCGATTGCTTCCGGCGATGCCTTTGATATTAAGCTGCCTGAGGCCTATCGCATTCCTGCGAAGGAGTCGATGAACATCGATTTGCCTGAGGGCTGGATACTTCGTGAGCAGGAGGAAGAAGACAGACTTCGGATACAGGTTCCGGATGGCTTGGTGCGAGGAAACGATACGCTGTTTGTCTCACGAGGCGAAGATCCTAAAACGGCAATGAGCTTCGCTGTCAATGTTAACGTAATCGACCCGCTGACGGTGAAATATGAGACATATTATGATGAAGCTGCCAAGGAATTAAAAACTCATATGGATGTTACTAATCAGTCTAAGAACAATTTCAATGGTTCAGTGGAAGCCGATTATGAAACAGGACGTTCTACTCAGAGGACCTACAACGCCACTGTGGAGAATCTGGAATCAGGAAAGAGTGTGCGGTTAGAGATTCCTGAGCTTGCTAGAGGACAACGGACACTTAAATCTTATAATGACATAGGTAATCTATTGCAGACGACGTTAGATTCCTTTAACGCGCTGTTGTTGCCAAAACTCAGTAAGCCCGTTGAAATTGATGGTAACCTAACAGATTGGAGTGATCTGGCTCGCTTTGATGTGAAGGATATCAAAATCAATGGTTGGCGAGGTGAGCAGGATATCAGTGCGACCGGTTCCTTAGCTTGGGACGCGGATAACCTTTATCTAGGGGTAGAAGTTATAGATGAAAAGCATGAACAGTCGGCATCAGGTGATGCTATTTGGAGTGGGGACAGCATTCAGATTGGGATTGGTATTGCAAACTCAGACGGAACGGTACCCTCGGAGTATCATGAACTAGGTGTGGCTCGGGGAAATGCAGGGAATTTACTCAAGTGGCGCTGGCTAACCCCAATGGGATTCAATATAAATGATGCCCTAGAGCTAAAGTATGCGGTGAGTCGTTCAGATTCAACAACCAGCTACGAATTAGCCATACCCTGGCGTGAACTGAGCCATGACATTACGCAGGTGAAGCAAGGAATGAAGCTTAAGTTTTCGCTGCTGGTCAATGATAATGACGGCGAGGGGCGTAGAGGCTGGCTGGAATACAATAGTGGCATAGGTTCTTCGAAGGATGTTAATGCCTTCGGGGATCTGTACCTGATGGATTAAGAGGATCTCATGAAACTATAAGTTTCTGTAACTATCGGGAAAACGGCAGAGATGCCGTTTTTTTATTTTATTGTCGCTCAATGAACGAAAAGATAACAAATAAGTTTTGCATTGACACATCCAACTTTTGACATTATGATATGAATGAAAGAATAATTATTCATTCATGGAGATGCGGAAAGTGGAAGATAAAAAAACAAAGATTTATGATTGTGGGAAAGAGATATTTAGCAATAAAGGTTTTAAGGATACGAATGTCTCGGACATTACAAAAAAAGCTGGAATAGCTATAGGAACCTTTTACAATTATTATCCTTCTAAGGAAAAGCTTTTTATGGATATCTTTCTTGAAGAAAATGCGAAACTCAAAAAAAACTGTATGGAATCCCTTGACATGACCCAAAGCCCTGTGATTGTAATTCGGCAGATGATGGCACTCAATGTGGAAGGCATAATATCCAACCCCATTCTAAAGGAATGGTACAACAAAAGTGTTTTTGGGAAAATCGAACAGCTTTATCGAGAAGAAACCGGCATTCAGGTGAACGATTTCTTATATGACAGCTTCCATGAAATTGTGCAGCAATGGCAAACCGAAGGCAAGATGCGAAGCGATATGGACAGCAAAATGATTATGATGGTCTTCGCCGCCATGATCAATGTGGAGACCCACAAGGAAGAAATAGGACTGGAGTTCTTTCCACAATTACTGGACCATATGATGGAACTAATCATGAAGGGTCTTACAGACTGCCCCAAATAGAACGAATGAGGCAGTTTTTTTATCCCTTAAAATGAATGAATATTATAATATTCATTCAAAAACTGAGAAGAGGGGCATGCGAATGAACATTGTTGTAAGTAGTAAAAGGAAGATCTCAATGTGGATGGTTATACTGATCATCTTCGTCGTGATTGTAGTCATCGTATGGGGAGGGATTCTCTTAAGCGCTCCAGGGAGGCGTGAAGTTCAGAAGCTTACTATCGACGTCATTGATTTTCAAAAGCTGCGTGATGGAACCTATGTGGGAGAATATATCGGCACAAAGGATCATTCCAGAGATACCAAGGTTCAGGCATCAATATCTGAGGGTCAAATTTTAGATATTAAAATACTCAAAGGCGCTTTAGATAAAAATGGAAATCTGCTGAAAATGAAGGGGGGGATAAGCATTGGTGATTTGTTTAGACATGTGATTGAATCACAATCCCTTCAGGTAGACGTTATTAGTGGGGCAACGCTTACCTCTAAAGCACATCTTAAGGCACTAGAAAATGCACTGGAGCAAGCAAAGACGAAATAATTCGTTTCAGGAGGGCTAAGATGAACATTGCAGTCATATCGTATTCATTCACAGGCAACAATGATGCATTAGCTGGCAGTGTGGCTAAAGAACTGTCGTCTGAATATTTTCAGATTTCTGAATCCAAGCCGCGGACATTGAGTTCCATTACAATGGATATGATTTTCAGTAGGATACCATTGGTACAGCCATCACCTAATGTATTAGTGAAGTATGATTTGATCCTCTTTTTCGGACCGATCTGGATGGGGCAAGTGGCCACACCACTCCGACCCTATTTAAAGCATTTGAAAACAAACCCGAACAAGTATGGTTTTATTTCAATCAGTGGCGGAGCGGACGGACCCAACACGAAGGTACCAGGCGAACTCAGGAAAAGAACTGGGGCTGATCCCGTTGTATTTATAGATCTGTATATCGCTGACTTAATATCGACAAATCCTAAACCGACACGGAAAGCTACTTCTGCTTACAAGTTAGATCCTGGGGATATCAAACAATTAACCAGTATAGTAGTGAAGAAAATAATGGATGTGACTTAAGTAAGAGTTGACCCATAAATAAACGGCAGAGATGCCGTTTATTTATTTTCTCCTCAACTGGTAGGAATTTGTCTATTATTAAAGTGTCAGTTCAATTCACTAGATGGTATGATAGGAGCGGGAGGGAATTTAAAATGACCAATGAGATAACAAATGAGAACGAAGAAACATTAAACGAGAACGAGGAAATAACCAATGATCCAGAAATGTCTGAGGAGGATATGAATAAGCTAGTGATGGCTGTTCATCATAACGGTCTCGTAGCTTTGAGAGTGCACTTTCAAGACGTTGAAGGACAAGTGTTGAATATGGAGGCCTACGGCCCGGTTTTTGTTTTTCACGTAAAGTCTGAGTTAGACCATGTCTATTCTTGTGGCTTTTTTCTGCGTGAATTGATTGCAAGATTCCAATCGGGTAAGGATCCTGCAGCATGGATGGCTTCATTCTTTGTTGATCTGATGAAGATTGAGGGAGGCAAAACGCTTCCAAAACCACCTTCAAGTGAAGAAGAAGCTAAAGCGATCATAGACAATGTATTAGTTCCGCAATGTATAAAAGAAATCACCGAAGAATTTGCGCCAGAAGATGTACATGTTGGTCTAGCTTGGAACGAAAAACTAGGTCCGGTTTTCGAGGCTGGATTTCCAGCGATAAGCGATGGGAATAACGTTTGTGCGTTCCCACTGCATTTATTGTTAACGCACTTGCAATTGAATCGGGATCCTTCCGAGCTGCTTGTTCAAGGCATGTATAACATCCGTAAGGAACATGGATTGGAGTAAAACAGGCTCCGAGCCCTGGCCATCCATAAAACAAAGAAACGGCAGAAATGCCGTTTCTTTTGTTTTATTTTATGAGTTCTTACAATCCGTAGAATCAATTCACTTCAGAAGCGCTTTTGTATTCACTAGTTGTTAGGCCTGTAATGTGTTTAAATACTTTACTGAAATAAACGCAATCTTCCAAATCGATGGGACTTTTGGTACCACAGCCGCCATCGGAGAGCTATTGCTGCAAAGTCATAAGGAGTGCGGTCAACGATTCCGTTGACAACAGAAGCACTTGATTCTATATTATGCACAACACGAAATGGATTCTATAGTTATGAATTTAGCATTCCAGCACGTGAAAATATATATTTGAAGGCTATGATTTAACGTGGTCTTCTAGGAGGTTTTATAGTGAACATCAGAGCATTGTGTGAAGGGATAAAGCTTGATCCAGCGGCTAGACAGCAGGTTTATGAGTTTCAGATGAAAGAGGATGAATATCTAGTTTATAAACAACATTTTTATTTTGACAGATTTTCTTTTTTTGAATCTGTGAAAGCATCGGAGGGCTATCGAAAGCAACTATTATATTTATTTGTGAGATTCGCAGTAGATGCTTATGAAGAGTATCGTATTCGTAACATTGAGGATGAGATCTATAATGATACATTCTCAGATATTCAGATCTGGTGCATGCAATGTCTACGTGATTACGGTGAATATGGTATTGAAGAATATAACTGGCTGCAAGAGCATGTTCAGCTTCGTTTATTTCGTTTGGGAAGAATGCAATTTCAACCTTTTGCGATGGACAGGGATTTAGTCGTGGATGGTTGTAAAGTCTTTACCAATCAGATCGTGCTTAATGTGCACATTCCAGCGGGAGAGCCTTTATCCGTTCAAAGTGTGGAGGAATCCTTTCAGTTAGCCAGATTTTTTTTTAGAGGTATAACTCCAGTGTTTATTTGTCATTCATGGCTGCTTGATCCGGAACTATGTGAGGTATTGAACCCAGAATCGAACATTATTCAGTTTCAAAGCCAGTTCAACATTTATGAAGTCGATAAAAGTTCCAAGGAAGCAGAAGAAAGAATATTTAGTAAACTAAGTATGACCCCTCAAGAGTACGAAGAGAACACCCAACTGCAACGGCGTGCAAAAGCCTTTTTAATTGCAGGAGGTAAACTAGGAAGTGGCTATGGGATTAAAGTACATAAGTAAGGTTGAAATCTTGGCATATTACGGATAGAGAAGACGTACACTGCAAATGAAGTGGTGCGTTAACCTGACTCTGGCTGTAATAGCTGGTTTTGGGGATAGTGTTTTCTTTTATCCAAAAACGAAACCGGTTTCAAGTGTACGAGCGCGCCGTGCAATGAAATCAATAAGATCAAAGAGGTGATTCCATTGGGCTGACCCTGGGCAGATATCGTCTTAAGCATTCCTGTGTCCTATAATTTTTTCATTTATTAGGAGGAGACGATGATGTTGAGAAAAGGAAAAATGCTAAGTCTATTTCTGCTGTTTACACTCATGATTGCTCTAGTGCCTACAGGTAATTCAAGTGCAGCCTCGAACTGGAATCTGGTATGGAGTGATGAATTTGACGGGAATTCTCTGAATACTGGTAACTGGTCCGCCGAAATCGGCACAGGGAGCGGTGGCTGGGGTAACAATGAACTTCAGTACTATACTAGTCGTTCGCAGAACCTGCAAGTTACGGGTGGAAATCTGGTTATTACAGCGCAAAAAGAATCCTACGGTGGAATGAATTACACCTCTGCACGGATCAAAACACAAGGACTCAAAAGTTTTACCTATGGGAAAATCGAAGCTAGAGTTAAGGTGCCTTCGGGTCAAGGACTCTGGCCGGCATTTTGGATGCTTGGATCAAATATTGATACAGTAGGTTGGCCTAAATCCGGTGAAACAGACATTATGGAACGTGTGAACAATAATGCTTTTGTTAATGGGACGGTACACTGGGATGCCAATGGGCATGCCGAGTATGGGCAGGTATCCGGAAATCTGGATTTCTCTCAATACCATGTGTACAGCGTTGAATGGGATGCGAATTATATCAAGTGGTTTGTAGATGGCAACCAATTTAATGCTTTTTATATCGAGAATGGAACGGGAAATACGGAGGAGTTCCAAAAACCCTTCTTTATCCTGCTAAACCTTGCTGTTGGTGGGAATTGGCCTGGAAGTCCAAACGCTTCAACTGCTTTCCCGGCGCAAATGCTGGTTGATTATGTACGGGTGTATCAATCCGCGCCTACCTCAAACATCGTTAGTGGTGGGATTTATACTTTAGCCGACAAGGCTAGTGGCAAGGTTCTGGACGTAGTGGATGTGTCCACAGCAAGTGGGGCAAAGATGCAGCAATGGACCAATTACACAGCCAATAATCAGAAATTCAAGGTGGAAAGTACGGGAGACGGCTACTATAAGCTGACAGCAGTGCATAGTGGAAAAGTATTGGATGTGCCAAACTCATCAACCGCCAGCGGCGTACAGTTGCAGCAATGGGATGACAATGGTACCAACGCTCAGCGGTGGAGCATTGTAGATGTAGGGGGTGGCTACTACAAACTAATTTCTAAAGTGAGTGGATTAGCTATGGATGTAAACGGAGCCTCAACCGCAGATGGCGCAGCGGTTCAGCAGTGGACGGATAATGGTAGCGATGCTCAGAAATGGTTTTTTACTAAAGTGAACTAAAGAATCTATTATACGATCATGTTTAAGAAAAACGGCAGAGATGCCGTTTTTCAGAATGACGAGAAACCCAATTCACTGGATGGCCTTGGGTTTCTCGAGATCCTGCAGCCCCTATCTAATAGGGGCT
This sequence comes from Paenibacillus sp. FSL R5-0923, assembly GCF_038009145.1. Classification (NCBI taxonomy): domain Bacteria; kingdom Bacillati; phylum Bacillota; class Bacilli; order Caryophanales; family Paenibacillaceae; genus Paenibacillus; species Paenibacillus sp. FSL R5-0923. Next base: position 5,559,863 of record NZ_JBBPAT010000001.1, on the reverse strand, counting down.
GTATTTTTACGTTTAATACGTCGTTGATATTGAATTCTTGTGTTGATTACTGTCCCTTTTCTTCTCCTAATCGTTCTAATTAATTTCAATTGAAACAGCGAAAGGGGCGAGATTCTTGTGCGAATAATTTTAATTCTACGTTTATAAATGATTCGTCTATTACTTTTTCGCATGAACCGCCGCTTAACATAGCTGACCTTCCGTCTTCTTCGTTTTAATTTGGCTTTAAAAGTTCTCCAAGGGGTTAAATTTAGGAACTTGCGATACAGCGCAAACCCTGAGGAGTCTTTATTCCAGCATTTCTCATCCCCGGCAAAATGGACAATTTTATTATTATAGTCATGATTTGGGATGGCCATGTTAAATGAATTAAAACGGATATCGAGTGGGAGGTAATTCGCTCCAAAAACCGCATTTAAAACATCCTGGTCAGGCATGGTGACATCAGGGAAAGTGCGCAAGAAGTTCAGCATCTCTTGGTACCAGTTCGTATTCTGGCGGATATTATTCAAAGCAAATACGATCACTCCAGAATTAAAATAAATCTCGGGATTCAGCCCTTTGGCGCTCACAATAGGTGCAACATCCATAATGCCCTGATCCCAAATCGCCCCTAAATATTTTTCATTCAGCTCGACCTGCCACAGCTCCGCGATGTCTATGTTTACCAATACATCACAATCCAGATAAATAATTTTGTCAGAAGGAATTAACGCGGGAAGCAGCAATCGGTACATACTTGCATGTGTCCACATATCGATAGAATTAATATTGGCAAGAACCTGGAGCATATCTTCGGGTAAAGTAATCGAATAAAAGCTAATCGTATGCTGATGTTTAGTGGTTAATCTGGTGAGCTTTCGCTTGTTAACTTCGGTTAAAGAGGCATCATGTAAAATATGAACATGGATTGGGGAACTTGTATGATGAAAAACTGACGCTAAAACGACACCGGCATGCTCTACATATTTTCCATCCTTATCTTGAAAGGCCAAGGCAATTTCGATCATTTGATTTATCCTCTCTCTACATTAGTGTACGAATGTACCACAGTATACGTTTGCCCTGGCGAGAGGATAAAGGCATTACACCTACGATATTCACCCAATTTTTTTTGTACATAAAAAAACCAAGCTCTGCAAATCAGAGGCTTGGTTTATGAAAGCACTTATTTATTTTCGCAGCTTAATGCGATCTATGTGATGATTGTTATTTTTAAATAGAATAAGATCTGCACGATTTCTGGTAGGTAAAATATTGTGTATCAAATTTTCAAAATTGATTTCTTTCCATATTCTTTTCGAGATCTCGATAGATTCTTCTAGTGATAACTGTGCATATTTTTTAAAATAAGATTGCTCATCTTGGAAGGCGGTATCTCTAAGCTTAATAAACCGGTCAATATACCATTTCTCAATATTATTCACATCAGCATCCACATAAATTGAAAAATCAAAGAAATCAGATACAAAATAGTTTGGCATACTTTGATTAATTGACAAACTAGTCTGAAGAACATTTAATCCTTCAACAATTAGGATGTCCGGGTTCTCGATCGTAATACATTCATTTGGCACGATATCATAAGTTAGATGCGAGTATACAGGACTTTGAACACCCGAAACACCAGACTTCACTTTAGTTAAAAATGAAATTAAACTACGTGTGTCGTAGCTTTCAGGAAATCCCTTTTTCTTCATGATTCCACACTTTTCCAGCTCAGCATTGGGAAGTAGGAACCCGTCAGTCGTAACTAAATCTACTTTTGGATGAGAAGGTAATTGAGAGAGGAGCTTCTGAAGAAGTCTAGCGGTTGTACTCTTGCCAACAGCGACACTTCCGGCGATGCCTATGATAAATGGACCTTTTTTAAGATCGTTATTAAGAAAGTGATTTATAGAATCTTTAAATGTATGAGAGGCTTGAAGCTGCAAATGTATCAATTGGGATAGAGGAAGATAGACCTCATTTACATCCTCAATCGAAATTTTATCGTTAATACTTTGGATATCACTAAGCTCTTCTTCTGATAATTGGATAGCGGTGAAATCGCTTAGCTTCTTCCAATCCTCACGTAAATAAAGTGTATATGCTGAATTATTCACCATTAAAGTTTCCACATCCCTGAGTTTTTTAAAGATTCACCTGCACTTAGGTATTATAACCGTTCATTCAACTTGATTCCATTCATAGCAATCGACATTAGTATGGACATTATGGAGAATTCATTTCAATAAATAGGAAAATAAATTAAAATATAGTGAACGAGGAAGAATGGAGTGGAACCATGGGAGTTTTTCGAAAAGTTGAAGTATTAACGGATTACACGCGCAAGGGTACGTTCCAAGAAGAGTCAGAGCCCAGAAAAATCGTGATAAGTATTTATTATCCGGATACGGATGGTTTGCTCGATAACAACGAATCTGAAATGAAATATATGGATCTTTTCCGGCCCTGTGAACAACATGCAAGAGAAATTCTACAAGATATTGGAATGAATATGGATATCATAGATGGATTATCTACCTCAATCAGCGAGGGAGCATTGCAACAAAAATCTAAACGATCCTATCCTGTCATTATCTACTCTCCTGCACTAGGCTTAGATAGAGATATGTATATTTACAATATACAAGCGCTGGTAAAGCGAGAATTTATAGTGGTAACCGTCAGTGCTGCTTATGAAGCCATGTTTACAGTTAGTCCAAGTGGAGAATTTATGAATCAATCAGAGGTCATGAGGACAATACAGGCTACAGATTATAGCGAATTACATCACTTAATTTCTATTCGAAAAAAGGATATAAAGTATGTATTAGATCACCTATCCAATCTGAATTCAAGAATGGAAAGTTTGGATATGGACAAGGTTGGCATTGTTGGACATTCAATCGGTGGTGCTACTGCATTAGATTTAACTATGGAAGATGATAGAATTAAAGCCGCAGTTTTATTAGATGCAAGTATGCATTTATATATTGAGAATGAAGTGAAGAATACCGTACCCCTGCTTGTAATAAGGCAAAAAGCTTCTACTTTAGAATCCTTAAGCATTATTTTACAGGAAAAAATAGCAAATGATTTCATCAAAGGACAAGAGAAGCTTTTCCGGAATTGGAATGGATATAAGTCTTTTTTGAAAATACGAAAGGCAACGCATATGTCCTTTAGTGATATGCCTCTTTTTGAGGAGGACGAGACTTTATATCATAGAACTTGTGGGATTCATAATCAGATAAATGAGCTTGTCGCTAATTTTTTTCAGGAGCATCTATTGAATCAGGGTAATGCTTATTGTAAATTCATTAGTTATAATCATAGTGATTTCTGTGTGATCAATGGCAGTGGAGATGAAATTCTGTAATCTAGTAATAAATCCACTTCGTTTATACCGATAAACATATATAAGGGAGGGGATTATAAATGCATTCAGCTCAGTCTCATCAGATAATATGTAATCATATTGAACAATACATAGGGGTTATTGATAATGTTTTTAAAGAGGTTATTTCAGATGTTCTGTCCATTGATATTCTAATTGTTAACCCGACGCCTGAGCGGAATTACTATACTTTAATTACATCAGGAATGAGTGAATTTGCGATGCAGGTTCCAGATGGTGCAGAAGAATATCAATTTACTGAATTAATGATTTGCCTTCCTCCTACATGGAAGCTGTCTGATGAGGCTTTTAAGGACGAAAGAAATTATTGGCCTGTACGTGCGCTAAAAACAACGGCTAGGTTTCCACATGAATATAATACTTGGCTCTATATGGGGCATACGCTAGTAAACGGTAATCCAGTAAAGCCTTATAGTGAGGATACAGGATTTCAAGGGATGTTTGTGTGGGTGCCAGATGTTGAAGATACAGCTGGATTTTTTAATTTGGAAATGAACAGTGAGAAAGTTGTGCACTTCTATACTTTAATTCCGCTTTATGGAGAAGAGTTAGATTATAAAGTTAAGCATGGCGAGGAAGAACTTCTTAATAAGTTAAATAAGATTGGGGTCACCGATGTTCTGAATCCTTCCCGTAAAAATAGCTGTAAGAAGATATTTGGACTCTTTTAAAAATAAGAAAAACGGCCGAGGGCCGTTTTTTTTATCCTTTAATCCCAAAAGCAATCCAGCGCCCATCAACATCTTCAATAACAAATTCCTTGTTATTATAGTCGGTGTTGGCTAATGCTCGGACAATGTTAACACCAGCCGCTTCGAATTCTTTCTCCAGCTGCTCTTGCTGTTTCGTAATAAAATAGGCATCGTAACCATAGCCATACAATTCTCGATTAGGAATAACCCTTTGTCCTTGGGATTGAGTAAGGATAATTTCTGTATCATCACGATAGAGGCAAACATGCGGTTCTTCCGTATCTAAATAGGGCACAACTTGAAAGCCTAAGTACTGATTGTAATAAGCAGCGGTGCGCTCAATATTCAGGGTAGGAAAGATACTATGTGATTGTAAAAGCTTTTTGTCCACTTGTGAGTTCATCCTTTCTAAGAAAATAGATACCCATATATTACCTTGGGGCTAAGATTTCAACAATACATGGAGTTATTAAACCGCAGGAGACATTCATGGTTGACACCTTAGTTATTCTATAATAACATACATGCATGAGCATACATTAATTAATTTCTGCTAAAACATGTTTTTAATGTTCATAATAAATTTAGTTTTTTATAAAGAGGAGAGATATCATGAAGAACTTGTTTACCCCTTATGAAATGAAGGATTTGAAATTGAAGAACCGCGTGGTTATGCCTCCAATGTGTCAGTATTCAGTGACTAACAAGGACGGAATTGCTACCGATTGGCATTATAATCATTACGTAAGCCGCGCCATTGGAGGAACAGGATTAATTATTATTGAAATGACCGATGTAGAGCCTGATGGCCGAATTACTGATTTTGACCTTGGCATTTGGTCCGATGAGCAAATACCTGCATTGGCTAGAATTGTTGATGCTTGTCATGCTTATGGGGCAAAAGTAGGTATTCAAATTGCTCATGCTGGGCGTAAGGCTGAAGATGCAGCAGTTCCTGTATCCTCTTCTGCCGTTCCATTTGATGCTGACTCCAAAACACCACGTGCCTTAACGACTGAAGAAGTGAAGGGTATGGTTGAAAAATTCCGGTTAGGCGTGAAGCGTGCGATTCAAGCGGGGTTTGATGTTATCGAGCTTCATGGTGCGCACGGTTACCTTATTCATCAGTTCCATTCACCATTAACAAATCAAAGAACAGATGAATATGGCCAAGATTTGACCTTGTTTGGTACTGAAATCATTCGTGCAGCGAAAAGTGAAATGCCTGAAGGAATGCCATTGATCATGCGTATCTCAGCTCAAGAATATGTAGAGGGCGGATACGGCATTAAAGAAAGCTTGGCATTTAGTAAAGCTTATAAAGAAGCTGGCGCAGATATTTTCCATATCAGTGCAGGTGGTGAAGGTCCTATCGCGGCTGCTGGCAAGCCAGGAACACATGCGGCGTATCAAGTTCCTTTGGCAAGAGAGATCAAATATGGTTTGAATGTACCGGTGATTGCTGTAGGCAGATTGGATGAACCTGCTCTTGCTAATGCAGTCATTGGGAATGAGGAAGCAGATCTTGTTGCGGTTGGTCGGGGGATGCTGAGAAATCCATATTGGACGCTGGAGGCTGGGGTTGAGCTTCAGCAAGACCCTAGTATTCCTCGGCAGTATGCCTTTGGATTTCCTAGAATTAAAGGCTAAGGACTAACGAATTAAATGGAATCATTTGGAAAGACCGACTTCTTGGAGAAACGGTCTTTTCTCTTTTTTGGATTAAGCTTGGCACAATGGATGGGGAGTGTAGTACTATTATATAGAAGAAAAAATTCATGAATAGTCATACGCTCAGGAGATGAAGAGATAGATGGACAAAATTCTTAACAATGACCTTATCGCGAATTGGTTGACGTTAACGCATATACAAATGAATGTGACGAATGAATTAGAAGTTAATTTGCAAGCGAATCATGGATTATCTTTAAAAGAGTTCTACTTGTTATTATTCTTGTCGGAAGCCCCAGAGAAAAAACTGAAATTGCAGAAACTTGAATCCATGGTTGGTTTAAGCCAAAGTGCCGTTTCACGTTTAGTTAGCCGGTTTGAAGCCAAGGGCTGCGGAGCTTTAGAGAGAAAAGCATGCGACAGTGATCGCAGAAGTATTTATACCTCCCTAACCTCCATTGGTGAGGCCAAGCTCATCCGTGCACAAGAAACCTTTAAAGACACGCTAATGACGGCATTCCCGGAAAAAGATGTGGAACAGCTTCTAGCGCAAATGCTTCGTATGAAGCAGCAATCATGAATCAGCTCAAAAAAACCTCTGTTTAGGTAAATGGATCGTATCTCCATTTCCCATGCAGAGGTTTTTGCTTGTGCTGTAATCTATCAAAAGTGTGCCAGCATTCATTAAGCCTTCTATTGCCATTACCGCTTAGAAAGCTGGTAATAATTATAGCTTTCATTTTCAATCGTAATTTCATTCATTAAGTCGAAGTCACATTTTTGTATGACTCTATTTGAGGGCGTATTGTGTACCAGAGCAATAGCGTTTAATACATCGGTAGAAGTGTGCTCAAACAAATACTTAATTAACCCCTCGGCAGCTTGTGTGGTATACCCTTTGCCGCGATGATCCTTGGATATGGCATACATGATTTCTCTGTTCGGAGCGGGTAATTCATCCTTCATTCCTGTACAGCACCAACCGATAAACTCATTCGTCTCTTTTAAAATAATGCCTAAACGAAGACGAAGCTCCCCGATATTTCCATCCGCTGAGACCGCTTGTAGAAACTGTTGGTTTTCTTTCATTTCATAGTTTATTAACCAATCTAGCCGTTGTTCTTTAGGGACATTCCAGTCGGGCAGAAATTCTATGATTTCAGGCTGCGTGGTAAGTGCGTGAAACTCGTCTAAATCCTCCACTCTAAACTCTCGTAACAGGATATCTTTACATTCAATTGTAAATAAATCGCGTTTTGTTGTTTCATAACCTACATGGTTATTCATATTTCATCTCTCCTTCGTGCATTCAAATTCATTTTATCATGAATAAAAAGTACGATTTGGTAATATTTGATTAAAAAAAAGTTTTCTTTTATTTCACACAAATATTAATTAGTTAATATATTAATTGATTATAAAGTGTGTTATTATGTTTCGTATAAAGGTTAAATGATTCACGGATGGGGCGGTTTTGTCGTAGTAATCAGTAGATTGGTTAGGCTTTTATGATTTCTAATACAAAAGATGACAGGTGATCTTCTATGAACAATGACAACAGTAATAAATCTATTAATGGTAATTTGATAGCGCATTATAAGTTTGATAACCCCGATCATGTGGGTCAAGATTACTCAGGGAATGGGAACGATGGAATCGCTTCAGGGACTAAGCTGCCATCCATACAGACTGTAGCGGGTAGAAGTGCTGTTTCACTAGCGGGTGGAGAACATGGCACATCCTATATTTCTTTGCCAGATGATCTTCTTAAAGAAGTCAGCGACCAAGCTGGCCTTACTGTCTCGACTTGGATGCATGTAAGTACTGGCGGGAGTTTATGGGAAAGACTGTTCGATTTCGGCAAAGGCGAGACAGGACCCTATATTTTTTTAACGCGTAATTTCCGGGGGACTTGTTTTGCGGGGGAAGATTTAGTCGCAGATCCCGGTAAATCCTTTGCTGCTGGTGAATGGGTGCACGTTGCCTTTGCGGTCACAGGAACAAAAGGTGGAACACTAAGCAGTGCAGGACCTGTGATGTATGTCAATGGTGAGATCGTTGCGGATGGAATGATAAGTCAGACTTCTAGCGGTACATATGCTAAACTACGCACGTGGTTTGCTACATTTGAGGATCAAGTGAATTATAGTAACAATACGATCGGCAAGTCCCAGTACGCTGCAGATGTAGATTTTGGCGGCTCTCTTTCGGACTTCCGTGTATATAAAGCGGGATTAACGCAGGACGAAGTGATTGAGATTATGTGTGAGTCTTTGACAGATGAAGAGATCGTTAAGCTCGCAAAAGATAAATATTTAACCTTCACTAGTTCAATCATCACCAAAGATATCGAATTACCAGCTTCGCTCATGGGTGGAAAAGTTGACGTGTCCTGGGTATCCAGTGACTCAGCAATTATTTCTAATGCGGGAGTTGTAAATAAAACCGTCCATTCTGCTAAAGGTGTAACGCTTACAGCAGTTTTGAAAAAAGGTGACAGTACAGTAGAGAAGAGCTTCACCGTGTCTGTGCTCCCAGAAGGTTTGCCACCCTACACCTTAACGATCGATGGAAACCATGAGATTTTGGATGTTAGCGAAGTTCTATATGGCCTATTCTATGAAGATATTAATAATGCGGCAGATGGTGGAATTTATGCAGAGCTAGTGCAGAATCGTTCCTTTGAGTCGTTTGCTTTTGACAGCTATTCGCATGTATGTGGTGTGCACGGGACTTCAACAGGAAGAAATTATACACCTCTTCATGCATGGTCCGGTGACACGGACAAAATGACGGTTCATCATACAGGCGGATTAAATGATTTCTTCGGAATCGAAGATAAAGATATGAATGCGCATTATGTGACAGTGGCAGATGGCGCGACGATCAATAATAGAGGCTTTGCGGATTCCAATCAGCACTGCTCAATGTTTATTAAGAAGGATGCTAAGTATAACTTCACGATTTGGGCGAAGGCAGAGGCAGCGGGAACAATCACCCTGCAATTGCTCGACAAAGATGGTAAAGCCATTAGTGATGCAACGGTAGTTGAGGTGAACGGTGACGGTAACTGGAAGAAGTATGGTGTAGAGTCTAAGCTTGTATTAACAGGGTCTGAAACTATACTCGGTCAGCTGGCGTTAACCTTTAATGGTGAGATTTCCATTGATATGGTCTCCTTAATGCCGGAAGATGTTTGGGGCGCTGGGGAAGAAGAACGTTCTGCTACAGCTCACGCTAACTATAAGGGGAATTCAAACTATAGATTAAGAAAAGATTTAGTGAATGCACTTGTTGATCTTCATCCTACATTCTTACGTTTCCCGGGGGGCTGTATTTCTGAAGGCTCTCACATTTGGGAGAATGTGTACGATTGGAAAGAGTCTGTCAACGATATTGAGCTTCGCAAAGAGAACTATAATGTATGGGGCTACATGATGACCATGGGTCTTGGATATATGGAGTATTTTCAATTAGCCGAAGATTTGAATGCAACACCACTTCCGGTTATGGCCTGCGGCGTACTCTGTCAAGCTCGTTCGGATTATGCGAATCCAGCTGGCGGTGCGTTAAGAGATTATTATGTGAAGAACTTTACGGATCTGATTGATTTCGCGATTAGCATGGATTTTGACAATAACGAGTGGGCCGCTTTGCGTAAAAAGATGGGCCATGAAGCAGCGTTTGACCTGCGTTACTTGGGCGTGGGGAATGAAAACTGGGGAACAGAGTTTTTTGCCAACTTCGAGTATTTTAAAACAACGATTGACGAATATATGGTGAAAAACTACCCTGATCATGAACTGACCATTCTTTCTACGGTTGGCGCACAAGCAGATGACGATGCTTATCAGCAAGGCTGGAAATTCCTAAGCGGAAATCTACAGGGCTCGGAACAGATCAGCTTCACGGATGGAACATCGAGTATTGAAGAGACGGTTACCTGGTATGAGAAACAAAAAAACTACATGGATACGATTGCGGACGAGCATTACTACCGTTCCAACGAGTATTTGTTAGAGAATGCGGATCGCTACAATTACTATTACAGAGCTTATAAAGAAGACGGCAGCTTGGACGAGGCTGAAACTTCGAAGGTTTTTGTGGGTGAATATGCTTCGACAGATAAAAATACATTGGCAGGAGCGATTGCTGAAGCGGCGATTATGTCCAGCTTTGAGAATAACTCTGATGTGATTAGACTAGCTGCAACGGCACCTTTGTTCAATAAGGTATTAACAGATGGTACCTACAGATGGACACCAGATTGCATTTGGTTCGATGATGAAACTGTATGGTACACGCCGAACTACTATGTTCAACAGTTGTATGCTAAATATCTCGGCACCAAAGTGGTTGGCACATCGTTCTCGACATATCGCAACGGGGAAAAGGTAGACCTCATTCCTCACGGAGGAATTGAAGTGGCTGCCGGGAAATCATCTGTAGTTGTGAAGCGGGTGAAGGTTACTTCGAATACGGATGGCAGCGTTATGCTAGAGCAAGATTTTACACAGCCGCTGCATGAAGCTTGGAAAGTCATTCCTGGTTCTGCCGGATATACGATTGATCCTTCCAAAGGTCTAGTCTTGAAGGCACAGAACAGCGGACTGAATGGATTGTATATTCTCAATGACGCGTGGACTAATTATAAAGTAGAGGTCGTTCTTGAAAAAGCTTCCGGCGAAGATGGCTTCTATGTAGGTGCAGGTCTGATAGACATTTCACCGGAAAATAAAAATGTTATCGAATATGCGATTGGCTATAATGGCGATGCCACAGGAGTCAAGGTGTACAAGCAAGGGATTGAGGCTTATACACTCGGCGATTATTCCTCTAGTACAGCAGCGGGTAACCTTAGAGCTAGTTGTTATGAAGAACTAGCGGATCATACGGAATATACCATCACTGTTAATTATGGTGGAGCAGATGGCAAGCATTTGATTTGCTCATACACAGATGGCAAGACAACAAGCAAAGTGCTTGATTATAAGCTCGAAGCGTATAACAGAGAAGTATACAATTCCGTTACTAAAGATGATAAGCATCTCTATGTGAAGCTTGTGAACGCGGATCGTGTAGAGAAAGCAACGAAGCTTGATCTAAAAGGCTTAAACGTAGCTACTACCGGTAAATGGATTACTTTAACGGGCGATGCTTCGCTAGTTCACACACCTAATGTGAACAGAAAAAATGATGAGAAGGTTACTCCAGTTGAAACGGAAATCAGGTTTGATAAAGACATTGCAATTGTAAATCTACCTGCCCATTCTGTGAACGTGATTGTTCTGGATCTTATTTAATAGAAAAGATAGCATTCAGCGCGCGCCGATAATACTTCGGCGCGTGTTGTTGTTTAGGAAGGCTTGTAATCGGTTGATGTTTATATAGGGAGAACTGTCCACTTCTTGATGAATCTCTGAATCTAACATACACTGATGAAAGCACAATCACCCGAATGACTCTCCATCCTGCGATCCTCCCAGAATATTTTTCACTACACTAAGGCTTTCATTTCACGAGAATATAGTTCATATCTTGCCCCAATAGGAGGATGATACAATGATGAAATTATTCAAAACGGACTGGAAGGCAAATCTAAAAAATCCACAAACGATTATGGCTTTGTTTACTTATCGTTTTGGAAATTGGGTGTATTATCGGGTGAAAAGTGGCCTGATCCGCAAACCTTTGTGGCTCCTATATCGAATAATGGATGTGCTTTTTGTTCGAATTGTTGCCAGTGGAGAGCTTCATGCAGAGGCACAAATTGGTGATGCACTTCATTTACCGCATGGGTTAAATGGCATTATCATTAGTCCTAAAGCGGTGATTGGCAACAACGCTACTATTTTTCACCAAGTGACCATTGGGGGGAGAAATAACTTAGGGGAACCCGTGATTGGTGATAGAGCATTTATCGGAGTAGGTTCTAAGATACTAGGCCCGGTTACGCTGGGGAACGATGTTAATATCGGAGCTATGTCTGTTGTGGTTAAGGATGTGCCGGATAATGCTTCAGCAGTAGGGATTCCTGCTAGAAATATTTTGCGAGATGAACCCAAACCTGAGAATACAAGATAACGGCGGGATGTTCTATTACATAGGGTATCGCTTTATTTTAATAAGTTACAGGGTATAATTAAAGCATCCAAGAAATCTTGTAATAACCTTCTAGAGATCGGAGTAATGAAATGAAATATAGCAATTTAGAAGAGTGTGTTAATGATTTAGAGAAACATGGACATTTGGTTCGTATTCGTGAAGAAGTGGACCCTTATCTGGAGATGGCCGCGATTCACTTGAAGGTTTATGAAGCTGGTGGCCCTGCATTATTATTTGAAAATGTAAAAGGCTCGAAATTTCGTGCCGTATCTAACCTTTTTGGAACGCTAGAGCGCAGTAAGTTTATTTTTCGGCGTACTTGGAACTCCACACATAACGTAATTGCACTTCGTAACGATCCTATGAAGGCACTTAAGAATCCTTTTAAATATGTAGGGACAGGACTATCCGCAAGAAAAGCATTGCCTATTAAAAAGCCGGGTGGTCTACCAAGTGGTTTTCAGGAAATCAGTATTTCTGATCTTCCGCTGATCACACATTGGCCGGAGGATGGTGGCGCTTTTGTCACATTGCCGCAAGTGTATTCTGAAGATCCAGACAAGCCAGGCATTATGAACTCCAATCTGGGGATGTACCGTGTGCAGTTGAATGGTAATGATTATGAGCTCAATAAAGAGGTTGGCATTCATTATCAAATTCATCGCGGTATCGGCGTGCATCAAGAAAGAGCTAATCGAAAAGGAGAGCCGCTTAAAGTGAGCTGTTTTATCGGCGGACCTCCAGCGCATACGTTATCGGCTGTAATGCCATTGCCAGAGGGTATGAGTGAGATGATCGTTGCCGGTTTACTTTCGGGACGTCATTTTAGCTACAGCTATGTAGATGGATATTGTATCAGCAATGATGCGGACTTTGTGATCACAGGGGAAATTCATCCTGGTGAGACGAAGCCGGAAGGACCTTTTGGCGATCATTTAGGCTATTACAGCTTAGTGCATCCTTTTCCAGTTATGAAAGTACATAAAGTGTACGCTAAAAAGAATGCAATCTTTCCATTTACGGTTGTCGGCAGACCCCCACAAGAGGATACCGCTTTTGGTGAGTTAATTCACGAGTTAACGGGTGGAGCTATCCGACAAGAAATCCCGGGTGTCAAAGAAGTTCATGCAGTAGATGCTGCTGGTGTTCATCCCCTTTTGTTTGCGATTGGCAGTGAACGTTATACACCTTATCAACAAGTGAAGCAGCCAGCGGAGATTCTTACGATCGCGAATCGGATATTAGGCACAGGTCAGCTTAGTTTAGCTAAATTCTTGTTTATTACAGCCGAAGAGAAACAACCTATCAGCACACATGATGTTGAGGATTTCTTGACGTATATTTTAGAGCGAATTAATCTTCGCAGAGATATTCATTTCTATACGAATACAACGATTGATACTCTTGATTATTCCGGTACAGGACTTAACAGCGGAAGTAAGGTGATTTTCGCTGCGGTTGGGGAGAAGAAAAGAGAACTATGTACAGAGGTTCCTGACATACTTGAAGAACTACAGGGATTTGGACATGCAAAGATGGTGATGCCGGGTCTCGTGGCGCTTCAAGGCTCTAAATTCACTACTTACGCTGAAGCAGCGCAGGAAATGAACAAGCTTAGCGAAGCGATTCAAGAACAGGGAGCACTCCCATCTTGTCCGATGATTATTGTGTGTGATGATAGCGAGTTCTTAAGTGATAGAATTGAGAATTTCCTATGGGCAACGTTCACACGCAGCAATCCTTCTCATGATATATATGGCGTGAACAGTTCAACGGAGTATAAGCATTGGTCATGTGATAACGTGATTATTGATGCGCGTGTAAAACCTCATCAAGCGCCGCCATTAATTCCGGATCCAGTGGTTCAAAAGCATATCGAACGATTATTTGCTCCAGGTGGGAGCTTAAACGGTAAGATCTAACCATAACTCAAAGACCTTCTTGGGAAACCAAGGAGGTCTTTTTGCTGTTTTTTGAAATGATTTTACTCAAATGAAATTAAAAATGTATAGGCGTATTCTGGGTTTTATGTCCCAGCTTGTCACAAAATCGTAGGATTTTATAACTAGAGGCGAGTGAATTGAACGGTTTAGTGTATGATAAACTCTGTTTTTTAAATGTTCATAGTGAAACTTAGGTGGTAGTATCGTGTTGGATATGAGTGCATCTGGAAATAATTATCCAGAAAAGTGTCTGAGCAAGGAGGAGGGGATACGCGCACGAAGTGAACTTATATTTGAAGAACGAATGACAATGAAGCTTATTGTAAGCGTTTACTACAAAAGGGCCAGATGCGTACTAAGTTCTTTCAATCATAAGAAAGCGGGTGAAGCACGGAAGATGAAGAGAAATAAAATGGGGAATAAAATACTTATTGTGTTATTGTCGTGGGTCTTCATTTGTTCATCTCTATTTCCCTCTACAACATTTGGAGTGCAACCAGCCAGTGCGGATTCAGGTCCAATAACTTTGCGATATGATTTTGGAACGGCAACAAGTCCTGTAATGAGTGGTTATACAGCTGTGCATGAATCAAAGTTGTATACGAAGGAGCTAGGATATGGTTTAGATCAGGCGGTTGCCTCAAGAAATCGCTCGGGCGGAGATGAACTGACTAATGATTTTGTACTGGGATTGTCCTACGCCTTTCTAGTGGATCTTCCTAATGGGGATTACGATGTGACTGTATTCTCAGGAGATTTATTAGCAGGCACAAGTACAACTAAAACTACGATTACCTTAGAAGATGTTACGGCTGGTTCAATAAGCAGCAAGCAGGCAGTAAATCAAGCCACTTACCGCACGACTGTCCAAGACGGTCAACTAACCGTTGGCATCACGGGTACAGGGGTTGGCGGGTATTTAAATGGACTTATGATTCAGCAAATCGTGCCGGGTCCACTGCAGGCTCCCGAGGGCTTAGCGGTTACGAATCTCTCGCCCACTGCGGTCTCCCTCGGGTGGAGCAGCGTGACAGAAGCAGTCTATTACAATATATATCGGACAGAGCTTCCTAGCGGGACCATTCAATCGATAGGTCAAGTTGCTATGAACAACTACGTGGATTCAGACGTAAATGAAGGCAGTGGCTACATTTATAATGTGTCTGCTGTTAAAGGCAGCGGTAAGGAGTCTGCTTTGAGTGCATCTGTGACGGTAGATGAAATTCCGGGGGCAGAGGTTCCGGCAGTACCAACGGGCCTTTCGATTGTCAGCGTGGGTGCGAGTTCTGTTCAGCTAAGTTGGAACAACGTGGCGGGAGCTACCCGTTATACAATCTTAAGGTCTGATTCAGCAGATGGAAGTTTCCATGAGATTGGGCAGTCGGGGACGGCGACATTTACGGATGTAGCAGTGGATACCTCTAAACGGCAATATTATGGAGTAAAAGCTGCTAATGCCCAAGGAGAATCCCAGTTATCTAACAAAGTGGAAAGTATGGTATACACGCCACCTGTAACATTGCCAGAAGGAAATGTATATTCCTTTGATTTTGGCCCAGGTGCTGCGGCGGAAGGTTATCTTAAGGTCGATGCGGGGGTATCTTATTCCTCTGCGGTTAAATATGGATTTACGGATATATCAAAGGTAACTGGTGTAGACCGGGAAACCACTGATCCTTTGCGATCGGATTTGGTAGTCCCTAAGGATACTACCTTTAATGTAGATTTACCGAATGGTGACTATACTGTGTCACTTATCGCTGGAGATAGCGCCGGAGACACGGACATTGGCATCAAAGTAGAATCCATTCAAAAAGTTCAGCAGACAAGTAAAACAGCTGGTCAGTATTTGGAAATGAGCTTTGACATTGCTCTGGTGGATGGACAAATGAACTTGGTGTTCTCTGGCATGAAGCCTAATATCAATGCACTGGTGATTACTAAGCAGCCAGATCGTCCTGCTAATGAATTGCCTACAGTTTATATTGCGGGTGATTCCACTGTGCAGACTTACGATCCTTACTGGATACCACAGGCTGGCTGGGGACAAATGATTCCTGATTTCTTTAGTGAGGAAGTAACGTTTAAGAATCACGCTATCGGAGGCCGCAGCTCTAAGTCATTTATTGTAGAGGGGCGGCTGGATGAAGTACTGCGAAAGATACAGCCAGGTGATTATTTCCTTATCCAATTTGGCCACAATGACGCAACGATCAGTGTTCCTGATCGGTATGCCTCTCCAGCAGATTACAAAAATTATTTAAAAACGTATGTCGAGGGTGCCAGACAAAGAGGAGCGACTCCGATTCTGGTGACCCCGATGGGCCGCAGAGATTATAATGCTGCCACGGAAAAATTTAATGTGAGTTTCCCTGAATATGTGCAGGCGATGAAAGAGGTAGCCAATGAGCTGCATGTGGAAATGGTTGATCTTAGCGCGCTAAGTGTCGCTTATTACAATTCGATTGGTTTTGCAGCTACACGCTCTGTATTCCTTCACCTCGATGCAGGGATATATGGTGCTTTCCCGAATGGGTCAGCAGACGATACTCACTTTCAAGAGTACGGAGCGATTCAAATGGCTCGTCTGTTGGCCAAAGGAATAGAGCAATTAAACATTCCGCTCTCCAGCTTTGTACAGGACATTAAGCAGCCAGAAACAGTGCCTGCCAAGCCACAAGGTCTTGTAGCGGGAAGTATCAGTAATGCAGGTGCAGTACTGAAATGGGATAAAGTAGAGGGTGCTGATATTTATAAAATCTATCGTAAGCTAGCGTCCGAAGCTGAAACTGCTTACGCATTGGCGGGAACTGCCACTGTTCCAACTTTAACATTAAGCGGAATGGCGGAAGGTAACAGCTACTCCGTTCGAGTGACTGCAGTAAATGGGTTAGGAGAGTCTGAGCCTTCAGATGAAGTTAAGCTGACTACGAAGTCCGCTCAATATCGTTATGATTTTGGACCTGTTGGCTCACCCGTTGCCGCCGGTTATACGGAAGTGAACCGTAATGTACTTTATACAACAGAACGTGGTTATGGCTTGTCCTCAAGTGAAGGTATGAGTGATCGAGATCGCGGTAATGCGACTGATGCCCTTCGTAGAGATTTCGTGATCTATTTTGGAGGTTCGTATGAATTTAAAGTTGATTTACCGAATGGTTATTACTCCGTTAAGACCTATACCGGAGATTGGATTGGTTCTACCAAGACGAACGTAGCAATTGAAGGCAAAGATTATGGAACAGTCTCTTCAGGTAAGGAAAATATTGCTGAGAAGCTGTATAACCAGATCGCTGTCAAAGACGGTCAGATGAATCTTGTTTTTAGTGGCACAACGGCTCATCTCAATGGACTGGAAATCACACCTCTATTATTAGCCCCAACGAATCTGCAACTGGGTAGTCTGGACTTAAACAATGAGCCTATCACAGCTAATCTATCTTGGGATGGTATGGATGGTGCGTTGAAATACCGAGTGTATCGTCAGGCAACGGTTGCGAATAGTGCAGAGCTGCTGGGCGAGACAACAGAGCCGCTTTACACAGATACCACTGCGGATATCGGTATGGAATACATCTATACGGTAACTTCGGTGGACAGCACGGGACTGGAATCCGTAACATCTAATGCCTTAAAGGTGTCTATGATTGATCCAGCTGTAGCAAAAGCAGCCGTACCAAGTGGTCTATCGGTACAATCTACGAACAAAAATGATGTGACCTTTACGTGGAATAAGGTTTCGGATGCAAGGATGTTCAACATTTATCGTGCGAAATCCGCGGATGGTGAGTTCATTCTAATCGGCAAATCATTTGAAGCTTCATACACAGACACGACCATTTTAAGTACAATTCCTTACTATTACAAAGTTGCCTCGGTAAATGCAGGCGGTATCTCTGATCTTTCCGCTTCGCTGGAAACCTCAGCGGTGACAACACTATACCGGAAGATGGAGGCGCTGGATCGTGCGCCTGTAGCGGTTAAGACAGATGCGGGTGTTTATATCAGCTGGCGGATGTTAGGTCTGGATCCAGAATCGATTGGATTCAATCTGTATCGTGGGGAAGAGAAGTTAAATGATTCGTTGATTACTCATAGCACGAACTATCTCGACACTTCCGGTACAGCTGACGCCAAATACAGAATTACATCAGTAATCAATGGAGTCGAAAAAGCGGCTTCGGAAGAATTCAGCGTATGGCAGAAGCAATACCTATCTATCCTCTTGCAAAAACCAGCAGATGATTACACCAAAGATGGTCAGCCTTATACGTATAGTGCAGGGGATGCAAGTGTAGGGGATGTGGATGGTGATGGGGTGTACGAAATCATCATGTTATGGTCGCCTTCGAACAGCAAAGATAATTCCCAGGCAGGTTACACAGGACTAGTCTATATGGATGCTTATAAGCTAGATGGTACACGTTTATGGCGGATTAATTTAGGGCCTAATATCCGTGCGGGCGCGCATTATTCACCATTCATGGTTTACGATTTGGACAGTGATGGTCGTGCTGAGATTATGCTGAAGACAGCAGATGGTACGGTTGATGGTCAAGGTACTGTGATCGGTGATGCTAGTGCAGACTATCGCAATAGCTCGGGTTATGTGCTCCTCGGCAATGAGTATTTAACAGTGTTCGAAGGGGCAACAGGCCGGGCTGTGGATACGGTTAGTTATGATCCGCCGCGTGGTGACGTAGGTGCTTGGGGCGATGCCTATGGTAATAGGGTGGACCGCTTTTTAGCCGCCGTAGCTTACTTAGATGGTGAACAGCCAAGCGTGATTTTCAGCCGTGGATATTACACAAGAACTGTACTTGCAGCGTATAACTATCGCGGAGGTAAGCTAGAGAAGGTATGGCGATTTGATAGTAATGAAGAAGGGTATGGCGATTACGCAGGGCAAGGAAACCATAACCTTTCAGTAGGAGATGTAGATGGTGACGGCAAGGACGAAATAACCTTCGGCGCGATGGCGATCGATGATGATGGATTACCACTGTACAATACAAAGCTTGGTCATGGGGATGCAATCCATTTCGGAGACCTTGACCCTACCAGACCTGGACTGGAAGTCTTTGATGTTCATGAGCATACGGATTCGAAATATGGTATTGAAATGCGCGATGCAGCTACAGGGGAAACCTTATGGGGTGTGTTCACGGGAATTGATACTGGACGCGGAATGTCAGCAGATATTGACCCGCGTTATACCGGTGAAGAGGTATGGGCTGCAACGATTACCAATGAGGTGCAGATTCCTGTTACAGGCGTATATAGTGCACAGGGAGAGCTAATCACGAATAAGCTGCCTTCTTCTACGAATTTTGGCATTTGGTGGGACGGTGATCTTTTACGTGAATTGCTGGATTCTAATCGAGTGGATAAGTGGGATTACACCAACCAGACAACAGCTAATTTGTTGACGGCAACTGGAGCCTCTTCTAATAATGGCACCAAGGCGAATCCGAGCGTGCAGGCGGATCTGTTCGGGGATTGGCGTGAAGAAGTGATCTGGCGAGCAACGGACAGTTCTGAATTACGAATCTATACAACAACGGATATGACAGATTATCGTATTCGCACTTTGATGCATGATCCGATCTACCGACTGGGAGTGGCTTGGCAGAACGTGGGTTATAATCAACCTCCGCATCCTGGATTTTTTCTTGGCGAAGGCATGGAACAACCAGCTGCACCAAAAATTCAATATGTAGGCTCGCCTGTGGAAACAGAGGACACTACACCACCTGCAATAACGGGTTTACCTTCTACTCAAATGAGTGAATCGGATATCTTGAAGGCACAGGTCGTAGCAGA
This sequence comes from Paenibacillus sp. FSL R5-0923, assembly GCF_038009145.1. Taxonomy (NCBI): domain Bacteria; kingdom Bacillati; phylum Bacillota; class Bacilli; order Caryophanales; family Paenibacillaceae; genus Paenibacillus; species Paenibacillus sp. FSL R5-0923. Next base: position 5,540,226 of record NZ_JBBPAT010000001.1, on the reverse strand, counting down.
AGATCCTGAGTCTGGTATTCGTAGTCTGGATATCACCTTTGATGGAAAAAAAGTTGTCTATGGAGATGAGATTCCACTCAAAGGACTTGCGGGATCGCATACGTTTATCGCAACAGCTGTGAATAACGCTGGACTCTCGACGACAGAACAAGTAATTATAGTCGTAAACGGGCCTCAGAAGGCTACAGGAATTCCGGGGCAACCGGTTCTATCCAATAACAATGGGCAGGATACAGGACTCTTGGATGGTGATTACCAAATCACAATGAACATGTGGTGGGGTAATAATGGTACGATCTACAAGCTATATGAGAACGGTACCTTAATAGACACGCAAACCTTACGTGACGACTCCCCAACCGCACAGACCGCAGTGACTAGTGTTACTGGAAAAGAAAACGGTACCTACACCTATACGGCTGAGCTGACCAATTCTTTTGGCACAACGGTGTCTGCTGCTCATGTGGTTATCGTGAAGGATGCTGCACCAGGTAAGCCAGTGTTATCTAATGACAACTGGGATGGTGATGGAGAGTATAAAGTGACCATGAATCTATGGTGGGGGATGAACGGCAAAATGTATCGCTTGTATGAGAATGGAGTGCTGATCGATACACAGACTTTAACAGCAAATACTCCGAATGCCCAAACGGCTTCTACTTCGATCACGAATCGATCTCCGGGTGTTTATGAATACCGTGTAGAACTGATGAATGATCAAGGCGTTAGTGAAAGTACAGTTATGAAAGTCTCGGTAAAATAATTAAGCAATAGTTAAAAAAGCGCCTACGTCGGTAATATCCGGCTAGGCGCTTTTTGAGATTATCTAAGATTTAAAGGATTCTGCAAGACTATTTCCACTATCATCGTCATATGAATCTAAACAACGAATGATAGGGAGGATTGTAATCATGGAATTGACGGATATTATCTCTAAGATTGTGGTAGTCATACATGTTATAGCGGCCATAGTGGGAATTGGACCAGCTTTTGTGCTGCCAATACTGACAAGCTCTGCCAAGACAGGCAGCCAGCTTCGTTTTGTATTTGGCATGATGAAGACAATCAACAGATTCCCTAAAACGGGTGGAATTACCCTGATCGTTACAGGCATTTTGTTAATGATCATTGATAAAATGGGCTTGTCGGTGTTGTGGATCAATCTTTCGTTATTATTTTTTATCGTGATAGAAGTCATTATTATTGGATTTGTTGAGCCTCGATTGAAAAAGCTGACCCAGCTCGTGATGGCGAGTGAAGGCGACGAAATCCCTGTAGGCTACAACGCCGCTATGAACAAGATCGCTCCATTAGAAGCAGCTGTACATGTGCTCACTATCGTCATTATTATATTAATGGTAGTAAAGCCGGTATAAGATCGAAGCGTCTATTCTCAAGGATCTCTTCATAATCGCGAATGAGTCCATCAAAAATGCTCTCCCACGAGCGGCCGAGCGCCAGCTGTCGCCCCTCATAACCCATAGCAGCCAGCTTTTGGGGTTGCTCTATACATGCACAAATCTCACGAATAAAAGCATCCGGGGAACGAGGTGGGGCGATTATTCCGGTGCGACCGGGTGTAACCAGATCCTTCACCCCGCCTTCATTTACGGCGAGGACAGGCAGTCCAGAGGCCATGGCTTCAAGGACAACATTACCGAAGGTTTCCGTACTGGAAGGGAAGACGAATAGATCAGCTGAGGCATACAATTGGGCAAGCTCTTCACCGTGTTTGTAGCCCGTAAACGTGACATTTTGCGGCGCCTGCGCCCGCATCTCTGATAATAAGGGACCGTCTCCAACAACTAACCAATGTACCTGAGCTTGCATAGACTCGGGCAATTGCTGCATGGCGAGAGCAAGGGTGTTGATATCTTTTTCAGGAGCAATCCTTCCCACATACAGAAGTAATATCGGTGCGGTAATTCCGTAACGATCACGGACCTGATGGCTGCGTTTTTTCGGAGTGTAGAGATTGCAGTCGATGCCTCTAGACCAAAGCTTCAAACGTTGAAAACCTTGAGCTTGTAGGGAATCGAGTGTTTCATTGGAGGGAGCGAAGGTAGCATCGCAGGACCGATGAAACCACTTCATGTACTTCCAATAAAGAGGAACAATTTTTTTCATCCGATAATATTCAAGATAGCGATCAAAATGGGTATGATAGGAGGCGACATGAGGCAGGCCAAGCTTTCGCGCATAGCGAAGGCCGCATAGACCAATATTGAATGGAGTAGCCAAATGAAGCAGATCGGGTCGAAAAGCTTTTAGCTCTGACTGGATGGAGGACATATTCGGCAGTGCGAGTCTACATTCCGGGTATAAGAAAAAGGGGATACTGGTAATGGGACGTATGGGATCGGCATAACTGTCTTCAGGAGCAGATTTCGGCGAAAATAGCAGATGCTCGATACCTCGCCGGTTCAAATGAGTGGTTAAGCGCTGAAGCGTAAGTGAGACACCATTCGTTTGCGGAAGAAATGTGTCTGTAAATAAAGCAAGACGCATAGAACCCCTCCCAGGTACTCTTGATGTCTTGATCATAACAGCCCATTATTTCATGGAGGTCAAACGGATGTTAAACAGAATATAAAAATCCACTGCACACGGTAATGAGGTGTACAGTGGATTTTTTTGTATGTGATCTTATATTTACACTTCTTCATATATCCGCTGTATAAAAGCGATGCTTTCTCTTAGATGCGATTCAGGAGTACTCTCTAAAATGCCCTGAATATGCGGACGCTCGTATTTCATATAACGGAGAATCGGCTCAAACTCAAGCCAGCCCTGACCTACAGGAACAATTTTGATGGCTCCATCTTGCACGATAAAATCTTTTAAATGAATGATGGCAATTCGATTTCCTAAGAGCTTCAAAGCTTCCATAATAATAGCTTCCTGATGCAAGTAATTTGTAGGTGACATGAGATTAGCGCAATCTAATATGACCTGAAGATTATTAGAAGGGATCTCATCCAGCAGTCGGCGAGTTAAGGATGCGGTGTACAGCGGATGATGGAGTCCTGCTTCGATTCCTACCGTCACACCAAAACGTTCGGCCTCTGCGACCATTAGCTTTACCGAAGTAACGACCTGTTGAAAAGCTTCTTCTGTAAAATTATCTGTGGTATACCCAAGTCCCATACTTCCGGTTTCCGCACCTACTAGACTGGCACCGAAATCTCTGGCCAAGCGAAGATGGGTATTGAACTCGGCTAACGCTTGTGCCCGTTTGTATGGATCGGTGTCTACAATATTAACGTAACAGCCAAGCACCGCAATCTGAATACCAGCCTGTCTAAAGGCATTTCCGTAATAACTAGCTGTTCCAGGGCTTATAGCAGTCAGACTCGGAGTGCTGTCAGGAAAAGATTTCTTAAGTGCAAACTGAATATGAGCGAAATTATAGAACTGAAGCTTCTCAATTAAATCCTTCAATGGAACTTGTGTGAAATCATGTGCTCGAACACCTAGGTGCAGGGGAATACTCATATGATCGATCGCTCCTATTAGTATTGTTGTTTGTGTGGCGCTAATTTATCCCAGTCAAAGGTAACCCCAGTGCCTGTTACTTCAGGCGCAACTGCCATCCCATTGTCTTTGTTAATCACTAGCGGACGTGTAGTGTATTGATCGATAGGGAAGCTATGCATTTCGAGATAACCTGCATTTGGCATAGCTGCTAATAAACTAACGTGTAATTCCTGCATCCCATGTGTGGAAACGGAAAGGTTATAGGCTTGTGTTAAGTGAGCTACCTTTAACCAGCCCGTAATTCCGCCTATATTGGAAGCATCCGGTTGAGGGAAATCTACATGGCCATATTGCAGCATGTGATGGAATTCGGTTAAGGTCCGAAGGTTTTCTCCGCCTGCAACAGCAATGCCTGATTCTTCTGCAATACGCGCATAGCCGGCATAATCTTCCGGAATCGTTGGTTCTTCTAAGAAGAGGATATCGTATTTCAAAAATTCACGAGCGGCTTTAATCGCTTTTTCTACACTCCAGCTCATATTCGCATCGACCATAAAGGCCACATCTGGACCGATTAATTGGCGCACCGCAGCCACTCGTTCCACATCTTCAGCTAATGTTTTTTGGCCTAGTTTAATTTTGACAGCCTGCAGGCCCATATCTAAGTATTTTTGATTGTTGAGGAGGAGCTTTTCTAATGGGAAATTCAAATCAACCGCTCCGCCATAACATTTGACCTCATTGCTTGCGCCACCCAGAAGTTTGTAAAGCGGTTCATCTGCTTTCTTCGCACGTAAATCCCATAAAGCGATGTCACATGCTGCAATGGCGAAGCTAGCCAGACCCCCGCGAGCAACATAATGTATTCCCCAGTTCATCTGCTCCCAGATACTTTCCACACAGCTAGCATCCTTACCGATTAAGATCTGAGTTAATTCATTCGCAATTAGTGAGCAGATCGCTTTGCCGCCAAATCCGCCAGTATAGGTATAACCTACCCCTTCACGACCGTCATCGGTTCTAATTTTGACAATGGGAACTTCAAAGTGAGTGTGCAGTCCGTGTTTAGCGTCCTCCATGATTTCCGGCAAAGGGATACGATAGTACTCTGTAATAACTTCTTTAATTAGAGACATCTGTGATCACTCCTTGTAGTAGTTGTTGTAAGTCTGTTAATGGTAAGGCAGTAGATTGTTCAATAGCCTGAACCACAAGTCTGGCGATGTGCTGAGCACCTTGATCAGAGAAATGAGTATCATCCATAACTCCATTTGGGTAATTCGGATGTGCTTTTTCAGGCAAATGCATGAATAAATTTTTGGATTCTTCAACACCTAACGAACGATAGAGCACTTGCGAAGCTGCGAAAATATCAAGCAGTGGTGTTTGCGTTTCTTCAGCTACCTGCTTCATAGCCTCGGGATAAGCGCCTACAGCAAGCGGGTCAAGCTCTCCATCGGAGTTGAAGCGGCGGCGACTTACAGAGGTTAATAGAACCGGAGTCCCGCCTAACTGCCGAGCAGCTTCAATATATTGAATTAGGTTGCGGCGATATTCAGTGTCGGGATCAGTGTAACGCAAAGGATCTTCTTTTTTCTCATCGTTATGTCCAAATTGAATGAAGAGGTAGTCACCGGCCTTGAAGTCTTTAAGGATGTCCTCCAAACGGCCGTCAGTTATAAAGGATTTGGTACTGCGACCATTAATGGCGCGATTCTCGATTCGAACAGAAATCCCAAAATAACCTTGCAGGTATTCTCCCCAGCCTGTCATAGGTTTTTCTCCAGCGCCTTTGATAGCCGCAGTGGAATCTCCCGCGATAAATAATGTGGGTGTCATAGGATCTTCTCCTTGAATGTAGTGGTGTTTACTTAGCCATTTCTCAGAAAGGGAAAGCCATTGCTGGCAATGAGGATGTTCTTTAGCAAGCCCTAAACCATGCCGTCCTTCTTCTCCACAAGAACGCTGGCATCATTTACTGTAGTCCATATAAAAGTTGGAGGTGTTAGAGAAGTCATCTGTGATTCTGAGGAGTAGGCGTGAAGCTCAGCTTGTGTTGGGCGGTCTCCCAGGCGTTGCAAGAGGATAAAGGGTGAGTAGTGAGATTTCCAGAGAGAGCTCGGTTTGTTCTGCATGGTTGGAATGTACACGAAAGCTCAACATTATGTTCCAATTCCTCCTTAAAAGGCGATATGCACACGTTAACATATTTCGAAAAAAAAGAGAGACTCTTTTTTGTGAAAATATAAGAAAGTATAAGTTTCACACGATACTTTATGTCTTATATTTCTCGCTTAAACGCTTGCCGTCCATATTAGGACGCCGAAGGCGTTTATGCTTGTTCCACCTGAACAACAGTTCTCTCTTTTTACATTGATTCGTCAAAGGTGGATTTAAGTTTTGTGCCAGCGTTGTGATCCCGGTATTGTCCGGGTGTCATGCCCTCCTGCTTACGGAAAGAGCGAATGAAGTTCTGAGAGTTGTTATATCTTAATTTGGCTGCAATATCTTTAATGGGCATATCAGTTTCCTTCAGCCATTTTTTCGCCATTTTAAATCGGTACATCGTTAAATATTCGCTGAAATAGTACTGGGTCTCCTTACGGAAGACGCTGCTGATATAGTTGGCATTATAATGCAGACGTGAAGCACATTCTTCTAAAGTAAGGTCTGTATCGTAATCATGTTGTATCAAATCGATGATCTTCTCTGAGATGTTGTGGTATTGAGCATTTTGTCTGCTGTTAAAAATCTTGATCATCGGATAAATGACCATGCTCCAGAACCAATCTTCAATCTCCGTTACAGTATGGAGGTCATGCAGCTCCTCAAATATGGAACCATTAGCATGATAAATTTGATTTAAGCTAATACCGGATTCCTGCATCATAATGAGTAAATTATTGAGTAAGCGCGTCAACGGGATCTGGTATTCCTGTGGTGAAAGCTCATGAGCAAAGATAGATTTGAAGAGCAAATGAATGAGTTCCTTTGCTTTATCTGTTTCAGCTAATTTGATAGCGTCCAGTAAGTCATTTTCTTTATGAGTAGGGTAGTTCAAATTCAGATAGTGCTTGCCAGAGTTAATATTTTCATACTGGATAATGACACCTTTACCAAGTTTGATCCGATGCTTCAGTGCTTCGAGTCCCTCTCTGTAAGCCGTGGATAATTTATCGAAGGTGTTGAAGGGAAGGCTCAGACCAATGCTCACCTGAAGCTTTAGGTAGTTGTTTATTTCCTGCTGCAGCTTCTCCGTTAATGAATATAATGTCTTGTGAAAAGACTCGGTATCACTGTCTGGACTCCCCAATAAGACGACTACTGCATGATCCATAATTACAGGTGCCAGTCGTTGTTCAGGGCAGACTAACTCTTCGATTATATTGTGGGCAGCGAATAATAAGAGATTAAGATCTTTTTTCTCATAGCTGGAATCATCGGCAAAATCAATCGACAACGTAATCACAGCCATCGTCTTCCATTCTTCGAGCTGCTTATGGTAGCCGAATTGTTCCAGCTCTTCATGCAGATCGCGCTTCTTAACGTTGCCATGGAAAGCATTGATTAGGAAGAAGGTACGCACCTGTTGGATATGCTGACGGACTTCTTTTTCAAGCTGTGATTTGGATTGGAATAAAGAATGAACTTGTTCTCCAATAATCTGAAATTCATTCGTGTGTCTGGATTTAATGTCCGGTTTGCGTTGGCCCATTTGATTGAGTAGTCTTTCAATGGGAGTGTACATCCGTCTTGAACCGATCCATGCCAAGAGAATAGACAATAGAAGCATAAAGCTACACACGAATATCGTAAACAGGCTAATTTTTTTGGATTCTTTCGTTAAACTTTCCATGGATGTAACCGAAAGATAGACCCAGCCATTCATCTGAGAGCGCATGTAAGTGACGGAGTAATCCTTCTTGTGGATCCTGGTCTTAAACTGACCTGAAAGTTTAGATGGATTAGTAATGAAAGAATCTTCTGTAAATCCGCCTTCTTTCATTGGTTTCCCGATCAAGTTGCGGTCCGGATGGAGCAGGAATCGACCTGTCTTATCCAGAACGATAATATCATCGAGTGGCTGTACATCCGAGTTAATGAAATCCTGAAGACTGCAGACAGGAATATTAGCTAAGGCAAGCCCATATTTTTGCAGCTTATTGGTTGGGAGTTTCTTGATAAGACTAATGCTGTAGTTACAGCCTGTGACGTTAATGCTTTCCTCACTGTAAAATATGGAGGACGGGTTCAGGATCCACGAGGTATCTTCGGCAATATTCATCAGGTTGGTGAGCTGCGCATGGTCCTTGTACTCATTTAAGCGATAAACACCAGAATTTTTGATCATCCAATTTTGCTGCTGATTTAATAAGATGACATCTTCCAGCTTCGTATCGAAGGACTGCATATTGCGAATTTCGTTTCTTAAATCATTGTATAAAATGAAATCGGTTTCATTTAAAGGGTTGTTTAGTGCTTTTTTTAATACACTAGAATTGATCACTTGGTTTAATGTTTGATTGACAGTTGTTAACTTATGTTCTACATTTGAGGTGATTTGTAAGATTAATTCCATTTTGCTGTTGTTAACGTTTTTTTGAATTTCTTTTGAAGATGTGAAATATGAAAAAGAACCGATGAACAATACAGGCAGCGTGCTAATTACAAAGGCAAACATCGTTAGCTTACTTAGAAAGCTTAATGGTCTCACGGGACTCAGCACCTTTACTTATGTAGAAGTAGACACTTGATCTAAGTGTATGTAACTTGGTATGAAATAACAATAATCATCTCGTTCTGTGATAATCATTAGCTCTAATTATGCTTATAAATTGTAAAATTTTCAAGATATAGAGTGATAATCCTTACAATACCTAGGAGGCCACAGAAATGTTTAAAGTATCTATGGGTAAAAGGGCAACGCTGTATTTCTGCTTATTTACCATGCTCGTCTTCTCTTTTTTAAGCGCTTGCAACGATAAGGAATCTGCCGAAGCCGGCCCAGTAGTATCTTCCCCTAGCATCTCAATTTTGGCACCCCTTCATTTTCCACAACAGCCTTCGAAAGAGATTATGGCAGAGATCGAAAAACTGACAGGTGTGAAGCTCGATATAAGGTGGGTTCCAGAGGGGGTCTACACGGATAAGATGAACACGGCGCTTACGACCAATTCCCTGGGAAAGGTCACATTTGTAAAATTCTCAGACTACAATCTGGTGAAAAATGCTATTCGTTCGGATGCCTTTTGGGAGATCGGCCCCTATCTTCAGGAGTTCTCCAATCTAAAACAACTGAACCCCGCTATTCTTAAGCAGACTTCTGTAGATAGTAAGATCTATGGCCTATATACGGAACGCCCCTCTTCCAGACAGGGGGTGATTATTCGTAAGGATTGGCTCGACAATCTCCATTTAAGTAATCCACAAACACTGGATGAACTGTATGAAGTTATGAGGCAATTTACATACAACGATCCAGATCAGAATGGCAAACAGGATACCTTCGGATTAGTTGATCGAAATGATCTTGTGTATGGGGTATTCAAGACATTAAGTTCGTATTTTGGCACCCCGAATAATTGGAAACTAGAGAATCATCAATTCGTTCCTGAATTTGTGACCGCTGAGTATATGAACACCATGAATTTCATGAAGAAATTATATGATGAGAAAATTATTAATCAGGATTTCGCCTTAACGAGCAAAGAAGTACAACGTGATAAGTTCATTAATGGTATTGCTGGTGTATTTATTGGCAGTATGACAGATGTAAAGCGGCTGTCTATTGAAGCTCAGAATTTGAATCCAAAGGCAGAACTTACGTTAATCAATCGGATCGAAGGGCCTGAAGGATATAAGGTGTGGTCGATACCCAATTATAATGGACTCTATCTCTTCTCCAAAAAAGCCATTGCTACGGAGGATGAACTCCTCGAGGTACTCGAATTCTTTGATCGAACCATGGATAAAGATGTAGCGAATATAATGATGTATGGGTTTGAAGGGCGCCATTATAAGCTTGAGGGAGGAAAAATCATTCTTCCCGAGGAAACCTCAGAACTGCGGGTGCAAGAAGTAAATCCGTTATATTCTTTGATGATTGCAGATATTAGTAATAAGAACATTATGGAGGTGGCTCAGAAGGAGCAATTGACCTCACTTGCGGATCAGCTAAGTAAAGATAATGAATCTTTTCTGGTCGACGATCCGACCGTGTCTTTAAGCTCATCCACCTATGATGAGAAAAATGTGGAATTGTCTACAATCATTGTGGATGCTACGTACAATTACATACTAGGCAATATAACCGCTGAGGGATTCCAGAAGGAAGTTGAGAAATGGAGAGCTAGCGGAGGAGATCAGATTATTAAGGAATATGGTGAGGCTGAGCTTGGGATAGAAAAGTAAATAGGTTAGATAATCTTTGATCCACTGCGGATGACGCGGTGGATTTTTTTGTGTTATCACCATAATCATTTGCTCAGATCCCTTTAAGAACGGGCCTTTATGGGGAAATGATTGTTTTCGTAACCTTGCCGACGATGTAACGTGGAACTCGTAACCAATACAAATTATGGAGGTCAAAATGGTATGAAGAAGAAATCCTTCACCATGTTGTTGACGGCACTGTTAGCGTTCAGCACATTGTTAGCTGGATGTGGTGGTAACAACAACAATCAAGCAAGTTCTGAAACTGCAAGTGGTGAGAGCACTGCTAAGCCGGTTGAGACAGAAGCACCTAAAGAAGAAGTGAAAGCAGGACCAACAGAAATTAAGATTATGCTTCCGTTAAATATTCCAGAGACCCCGCCTGATACGATTAAGCTTGAACTTGAAAAATTGACCAACACGAAGCTGACCTATCAATTTTTCCCGGCTGATACTTATGAAGAAAAACTTAATTCATCTTTTGCAACCGGCTCACTGCCGCAAGTGACGTACTTGAAGAATCAGACAACCTTCATTCAGATGAAAGAAGCGATAAAAGACGGACAATTCTGGGAAATAGGTCCGCTATTAAGCGAGTTTCCTAATTTGAGTAAATTGAAACCAGAAATTCTGAATAACACGAAAGTGGACGGCAAGCTGTACACCTTATATATCGGCCGCCCTCTAGCACGTCAAGGTATCATTTACAGAAAAGACTGGGCTGATAAATTAGGACTTGCTGCACCAGCAAATGTAGATGAATTATTCGAAATGGCTAAGGCCTTCACGGAACAAGATCCAGACGGTAATGGACAGAAAGATACTACAGGTATTATTGACCGTAATGAGTTGACCTATGGAGCTTTCAAAACTGTCTCTTCTTGGTTCGGAACACCGAACACCTGGGGAGAGAAGGATGGAAAATTAGCGCCTGAATTTACATTCGATGAATATTTCGACACGATGGACTTCTTCAAAAAAGCTCGTGATGGCGGATACATTAATCAAGATTTCGCTGCTACCAGTAAAACAGATGCTGTAAATATGTTTAAGGCTGGAAAGGGTGGACTCTATATTGGGGGCTCCATGCAAGATATTGATTCCCTCAATAAAGATACTATTAAGAATAACCCTGATGCTGTTTTGGATGCGCATAGTATGGTTGCAAGTCCAGATGGAAAGTATGCTCAATGGATGATTCCAGGCTATAACAATGTTGTCTTGTTCCCAAAATCTGCTGTAAAGGATGAGGCAGAACTCAAGAAGATTCTTGCTTTCTTTGATCAAATGATGACCCCAGAAGTAGCTAATTTGATGTATTGGGGAATCGAGGGTACTCACTATACCGTTGAAGACGGTAAAGCGAAAGCTACAGATGACAAAGAATTGATTGAACGTGAAGTAAAAGGATATAAGGACAGCGTTATCGGCGAAGCTGAAACCAATGGAATGTACGAGAACTATAACACGCTGCCAGGAAGAATTCATGCGGATCAATTGGTTCTTGAGAATGTCAAGGTGGGGGTACCAGATCCAACAGCTGCGATGGATTCGGCTACGTACACAGAAAAAGGTGTCGAGCTTCAACAGATTATTACCGATGCAACTTATAAATATATCTATGGACAGATCGACAAAGCAGGGTTCGAAAAAGAAGTTGAGAACTGGAAGAACCGTGGCGGAGCTAAGATTATTGATGAGTACAACGCATTGTATAAGAAATAAAACCTAGCTGAAAAGGTTGTTGATTTTGTTTCAACAACCTTTTCTCTTCATAGTCACATGGAGAAATAAAGAGTTTGAATAAAGAAGGAGAAAGGAAGAGAATCATGCAGGAACTCACCGCACAGCCCAGTCCAGCTCCACAAATAAAGCGTGAGACTTACAAGAGCAGCAGTGAACTTAAAAAGCGTCTGTGGAGAAATAAATGGCTCTACGTCATGCTAACACCGGGAGTGCTATATTTTATTATTTTTAAATATTTTCCTATGTACGGACTAATTATCGCCTTTCAAGATTACAAACCTTATCAAGGAATAACAGGCAGTAACTGGGTAGGAATGAAGCATTTCAGCAGGTTGTTCACAGAGCCGGATTTCTTAAATATTTTAGTGAACACACTTGTGCTTTTCGGATTAAACATTCTTATCTATTTCCCAATGCCGATTATTCTTGCCCTGATGTTAAATGAACTTCAAGGCAGCTTTTTCAAAAGAACCTTTCAGACGATCTTCTATTTGCCCCATTTTCTGTCGTTGGTTATCATCGTCTCCATTTCTTTTGTAATGGTTACGATGGATGGAGGAATTATCAACGAGCTACTTTCCTATTTCGGATTTGAAAAAATTAATTTCCTGCTGAATCCTGGATGGTTCAGGCCCATGTATATTATTCAGGTGATTTGGAGAGAAGCAGGCTGGGGAACGATTATTTATTTAGCTTCCATAGCTGCCATTGATCCAGGACTTTACGAAGCATCACGTATGGATGGAGCTGGACGACTCAGACAAGTCTGGCATATTACACTTCCAGCGATTAGAGGCGTAATTATCACATTATTTATTCTGAAAATTGGTTCCGTTCTGGATCTTGGATTTGAACATGTGTTTCTGCTGCTTAACTCCATGAATCGAGAAGTTGCGGAAATTATCGATACGTATGTATATACTGCTGGTCTGAGACAGGGGCAGTTTAGTTACAGTACAGCCATTGGATTCTTCAAATCAATTGTCGGCCTGATCATGGTTATGTTGGTGAATAAAGCATCTAAGAAAATGGGAGAAGAAGGCGTTTATTGATATGTTGTGGGAGGAATAGAAATGGTAGAAGATAAAACAATCAGTGGCAGAATTTTTTCTGCTATAAACTTCACGCTGCTTGCGATCATTGCTTTAATAACTGTGCTCCCCCTTGTTCACGTTGTAGCAGGCTCTTTCACAACGAGTGCAGAACTAGCTTCTAGTAAGTTTGTACTGATCCCAAAGGTATGGAGTCTGGAAGCATACAAGTTCATCTTTTCAACGAATACAATATTTAAAGCCATGGGTGTTTCCATTGGTGTTACGGCAGTCGGTACTTTCCTCAGTTTGTTTATAACTTCTTTGATGGCCTACGCTCTTACCAGAAGAGATCTGGACGGACGTAAAGTGGTTAACTTTATGGTTGTATTCACGATGCTCTTTCATGGTGGAATGATCCCAACCTTCCTCGTGGTAAAGGAATTGGGACTAATAGACAGTTATGCAGCGCTTATTCTTCCTTCAGCAATTAGTGCGTTTAACATGATCATTTTGAGAAATTTTTTCCAAAATATACCTGAAGGTCTGGAGGAGTCGGCCAAAATTGATGGTTGCAACGACTTCGGAATATTATTTCGAATTGTATTGCCATTATCCTTACCTGCGTTAGCGACTATCGGATTGTTCTATGCGGTTACGTATTGGAATACTTACATGAATGCGATTCTGTATTTGGATGATAGTTCGAAGTGGCCAATACAGGTTCTGCTCAGACAAATTGTTGTCCTTGCCAGCGGTATGGATCACAGCTCTACACTGGATACAACTGTTCCACCGCCAGACCAAACAATTAAAATGGCTGTTATCGTTGTTGCTACTTTACCAATAGTTTGTGTATATCCATTCATACAGAAGCATTTTGCCAAAGGTGCCATGTTAGGTTCTATGAAGGGCTAATAAGAGGAAGAGAGAGATTATTCTTTGGAAGGAGCTTGGAGATGACTGGCAGGATACCAACAACACCAATGGATTGGGCAAAAAAGGCATGCGATTCTTTAATGGATACTTACAGAGCGGGAGAGCTTCCTCCAGCACATCGTTGGCATTACCATCAAGGTGTATTTCTGTGTGGGATGGAGCTTTTGTGGAATGCTTATCAAGAAGACCGCTATATTAACTATATTCAGGAATACGTGGATGATTTGGTAGATGAATATGGTAACTTTTATTTCGCCCGCGATGAGCTGGATGCTGTTCAAGCTGGACAACTGCTGTTTAATCTTCATAAACGGACAGGTAAACTCAAGTATCGCATTGCTGCGGAGAAGCTGAGGAATTTATTGCTTACGTTAAACAAAACCTCTGAAGGTGGGTATTGGCATAAGGATAAATATGCTAACCAAATGTGGTTAGATGGGCTTTATATGGCAGGCGTATTCTCGTTAAAATATGCTAATGTCTATGGCGATCCTAGCTTGCGTGATACAGTTCTCCATCAAGAGATGTTAATGCGTAAGTATATGAAAGATGAGACAACCGGGTTATTGTATCATGCTTGGGACGAGAGCCGCCGGATGCCATGGTCAAACCCGGAAACAGGGTGCTCACCGGAATTCTGGAGCAGATCGCTGGGCTGGTATGGTCTCGCATTGTCGCAATTTCTTGATCTGTTGGCCGTCCAAGACCCAGCCCGAGCTGAATTATCTTCTACTTTACGTGATTTTGTTGATGCCCTTATTCGTTATCAAGATCCGGTAAGTGGACTTTGGTATCAGGTCGTAGATAAGGGGCATGAGCCGGATAATTGGCTGGAGACCTCAGGTTCATGTTTATTCGTCTACACGATTGCCAAAGCAGTGAAGCATGGCATTGTAAGCGATGTGGAAGTCGCTACAGCCGCGGCTAGAAAAGGGTATGAAGGGTTAATCCAAATCATTCAGTGGGATGAGCAGGATAGGTTGATTTTGCCGGACATTTGTATCGGTACTTCGGCTGGGGATTACGAGAGTTACGTCACTAGACCTAAAGTTAAAAATGATTTACATGGCGTAGGTGCGTTGGTGATGGCTTGTGTTGAGATGGAGAGCTTAATCCAAGGGTGATTCGATTGAATTCTTACTAGACAATGACTTGATTCTCTGGGACTGAGAATCAAGTCCTATTATTTTGTGGGAAAGTTATTCTTAAATTTAATGATAATCAGGGGGTTGGGATGAAGAGATCACATTGGGCAATCCGCACAGCAGACTCAATCATGGCGAGGACACCAAAGCTCTTTGAGGATAAAGGCTACAACGGAAGCTGGACGTATGACTATGGTGTCGTATTGAATGGATTTGAATGGCTTTGGAAGCAAACCGGTGATGCGAAGTATCTGCAATTTATTCAAGATCAGATGGATAACTTTATTCAGGAGGATGGCAGCGTTAAGGGTTATCGCCTAGATGAATACAATATCGATCACATTAACAACGGGAAATTATTATTTACGCTATATAAAGAAACCAAGCAGGAAAAATATAAACAAGCGGCTACCTTATTTAGAAAGCAGCTTGAGACACATCCGCGAACCTCGGAAGGTGCTTTTTGGCATAAAAATATTTATCCCTATCAAATCTGGTTAGATGGTCTTTATATGGGCGCGCCTTTCTATTTAGCCTACTTGCTAGCTTTTGAAGAAGGGCAGGGGCTTGAAGATGTTACGAAACAATTTATCTTGTGTGAGAAGCATACGAAGGATTCGGAAACTGGTCTGCTATATCATGCATGGGATGAACAGCGTCTTCAACCTTGGTGTGACCGCAAGACAGGATGCTCTCCAAACTTTTGGGCGCGTTCACTTGGCTGGTATCTTATGGCTTTAGTAGATGTTCTAGAGTTATTGCCGAGTGAGCATTCCGATTATCCAGAGCTGGTGCGTATTCTAAACGATACTTTATCAGCTGTGAAGAAATATCAGGATCCTGAATCTGGCGTCTGGTATCAAGTAGTGAATCTGGGGCAACGCAAAGGGAATTACTTTGAGGCTTCCGCTTCTAGCATGATTGTGTATGCTATGGCGAAAGGTATTCGATTAGGTGTATTAGAGGCTAGTTGGTACGAACCGTTAGATCTCGCCTTCCAAGGACTTATCTCAGAGTTTGTTCTTGAGACCAAAGAAGGATGGGTCAATCTAAATAAGAATTGCCAAGTAGCAGGGTTAGGTGGAGCAGATCAACGCGACGGCACGTTCGCTTATTACATTAGTGAGCCTATTGTCACTAACGACCAAAAGGGTGTCGGTGCTTTCTTGCAAGCCTGTGTGGAGTACGAACAATTAAGAGGCTGGATCTGATATAGAATAGGAGTGCTATAAAATGTCCGTATATAATATTGAGGATTTTGGGGCGCTTAAGAATAGCGGGATGTTAGCGACAGAGGCGATTGCGCATGCGATTGAAGCGGCAAGTGAGGCTGGTGGAGGAACCGTTTATGTGCCAGCAGGTACTTTCTATACGGGTGCGATTGTTATGAAAAGCAATATTGAATTAAATTTAAATCCAGGAGCGATTCTTTCATTCAGTACGAATCCGGTGAATTATCCTGCGGTGGAATGCAGATGGGAAGGGGTGAAGCAGCAGGTTCATACGCCTTGTATTCATGGCAAAGGTTTAGTCAATATATCGATCACCGGAAATGGAACTATTAATGGTAATGGCAAAGCATGGTGGGATGTATTTCGGAATCGTCGGGAAGAGCTCAAGTACCCCCGTCCGACTTTGATTGGATTTGATAGCTGTCAGCGGGTAACGATTAAGGATGTCTCGCTAGTGAATTCTCCAAGCTGGACCGTTAATCCTGTGGGCTGCTACAATGTGACGATTGATAATCTGTCTATTTTGAACCCGGCTGATTCTCCGAATACAGATGGTATTAATCCAGAATCTTGTACGAATGTTCGGATTAGTAACTGTAATATTGATGTAGGTGATGACTGCATTGCTATCAAAGCGGGAACTGAAGATACAAAAGAGCGCATTCCATGCGAGAATATTACGATCACCAATTGTACCATGGTTCATGGGCATGGGGGAGTTGTACTCGGAAGTGAAATGAGCGGAGATATTCGTAATGTAACCATTAGTAACTGTGTATTCAAACAAACCGATCGTGGCATACGAATGAAATCAAGACGTGGACGCGGAGGGACGATTGAAGATATTCGGATCAGTAATATTGTAATGGAAGACGTCATTTGTCCGTTCACACTAAATCTATACTATTTCTGTGGACCTCGCGGGAAAGAGAAGTATGTGTGGGACAAAAACCCTTATCCGATTACAGATGAAACGCCATGCTTTAGACGAATTCATTTCGCCAATATTACCGCACGTAATGTACATGCATCTGCGGGATTCTTATATGGACTTGCAGAGCAGTATGTATCGGAGATTACTTTTACAAATATTGATATCTCCATGGCCCGTAATGCAATTCCCGGGCATCCGGATATGATGACAGGGATCGAGAACATGAACAATCGCGGATTTTTTCTGGGCAATGCAAGGGATGTGCAATTTCATCAGGTGAGCATCGAGAATCATGAAGGGCCTGCTTTTTATATTGAAAATGGCGAAGCGATTGAGATCATGAATTGTCAT
This sequence comes from Paenibacillus sp. FSL R5-0923, assembly GCF_038009145.1. Taxonomy (NCBI): domain Bacteria; kingdom Bacillati; phylum Bacillota; class Bacilli; order Caryophanales; family Paenibacillaceae; genus Paenibacillus; species Paenibacillus sp. FSL R5-0923. Next base: position 5,522,939 of record NZ_JBBPAT010000001.1, on the reverse strand, counting down.
TCGAAGAACACGAGCAAGCCTGAAAAACTAGTAGAACAAGTTACAGTTTCGCCCACAGAACAGAATGTGTGTCCGTAAGGGAGGGAACCATGGAGCGTGATAAACTGAAGGAACTGTTGGGCGATCTTCCGTCGGATAAGCCGATTGCCGTAACTGTGATGAACCAAGAGGAGCGGGACGGATATAGTCTGGTATCTCTTTTACTGGATCTTAATGGAATTGAACAGGTGCCGGCTTATGTGGCAATCCCTTTGGATAAGGAAGGGCCGTTTCCACTAGTTATCTTTAATCATTCTCATGGAGGGAATTACGCGAATGGACGTAACGAGTTTGTTCAGAGTAGTTCCTATTTGCAACAGCCCTCTTTTGCTAAAGTCTTAACAGAGATGGGTTACGCTGCTTGCTGTATCGACATGTGGGGATTTAATGAGCGTGGTGGCAGAACTGAGAGTGAGTTAGTGAAGGAAATGCTGTGGCAGGGGCAGGTCATGTGGGGCATGATGCTATATGACAATATTCGTATGCTAGATTACATGTGCCAACGTGAGGATATTGATACGTCACGAATCGCAACAATCGGTATGTCCATGGGTGGTTTGATGGCATGGTGGCTGGCTGCATTAGACGAACGAGTCGGGGTGATTGTCGATATTTGTGGTCAAGTAGATGCACATACCCTAATTGCGGTAAGAGGACTAGATCACCATGGTTACTATTCTTATGTGCCCGGGTTATTGAAGTATTTCACAACGCTCGATATTCAAAAGCGGATCGTTCCCCGCCCGCGAATGAGCCTAGTAGGCAGAAATGATCGGCTATGTCCCACTGAAGGAGTAGCACTCTTGGATAGAGGGCTGTCCGAAGCTTATCAAACGGCAGGGAAATCAGAACATTGGCAACCTGTCATTTCTAGTGGTGGGCATATGGAGACCTTGGAAATGCGGACTTTATGGCAGCAATTTTTGGCGAAGCATCTCTAAAATCCATAGAAAGGAACTTAGCCACCGATGCTAGTAGTAGGCAAAGAATCCTGTTGCGATTATCACACGATTCAAGAGGCGATAAATTCGCTAGAGCGTGAGCCAATTAGCCAAGCGGATACGCTCTATATTTTGTCAGGTGTCTACCATGAGACAGTTAGAATTTACCGTTCTAATCTTACGATCATTGGACTTGGAACCGTGGAAATAACCATGAATCGTTATGCCAAAGAGCGTGATGAAGCGGGTGAAGAAATCAATACGTTTGCTACACCAACGTTATTTCTGGGAGGTACCGACCTGGTCTTAGAGAACCTGGTGATTACCAACAGTGCTGGGCAGGGAGAACATATTGGTCAGGCGGTAGCCGTTTATGCACATTGCGACCAAACCGTGTTCAGACATTGTACCTTCAAAGGGTATCAAGACACGTTATTTACAGGACCTTTGCCGCCTGCTCCACGAGAGCGAGGGGCATTCGGAGGCATTCCACTGAGAGATCATCATATCCATTATCGCCAGTTGTATCAGCATTGTTATATAGAAGGAACGGTTGATTTTATTTTTGGCGGTGCAACGGCTTATTTCGATCAATGTGAGATCCGCAGTTTACGTCATTATGAAAACAATACAGGGTATATAACAGCTGCCTCCACACCCGAGGGACAGTCACATGGTTTTATTTTTAAAAATTGCTTCTTAACAGCAGTGCGTGATATTGCTCCGGTGTATCTAGGACGCCCTTGGCGCGAGTACGCTAAGACTGCATTTGTGGGTTGTCAGATGGGTTCGCATATTCATCCTTTGGGCTGGGACAACTGGAATAACTCAGCGAATGAGCAAACTGTAAGATATCAGGAGTTTGGCGTGAAGGATGCTGCTAATGTGCGAAAGCAACGTGTTCCCTGGGCGGATTGCTTTAAGGATGGGGAAGAAGCGCTAGATAAAGAGTTTGTTTTTCCTGGGACGGACTTTTGGAAGTAATACTGTAATTTTGACTAGTCTATAAAAAAGAGGCAGTCTTGGACGAGTGAAACAAAGTCCTAGGCTGCCGTTTTTTAATGAATGAGCGCTTTATCATTTATTCTTTTGTTTTCTTTCAATATATCTCCAAAAGTAATAGATCAACCAAAATACCATAGGAACTATTAAAACATAAGGCCTTTGGATTGCTGGAAGAATGTAAAATAAAAATAGCCCAATTATTATCGTTGGTAGCAATAGAATAAAATACTTTTTCCAATGCATTTCTTCTCCGCCCTTTTACTTAATACTAAAAAAATATCTTGTTGCTTTAAGTGTTAATGCCCTCGTATATCAAGATCACTTAATGGATAGTCACTACTGCCCCAAGTATAAACAATATAATAGCTGATTAGTTGTTCCTCTGCTTTCAATGCTTTGAATTTCAAATCACGATGTTCAATAAAGGTAATGTTATTACTCACTTGCTTTTCAACTACGTAGCTCCACTCATTCTCGCGATACTTTGAATAAAAATTATTTAATTCTTCTAAAGTTAGCTCCGATTTGATTAAAATAGCGCAAAAAAATGGCATTAGATTTTTCTTTGTGGAATATGCAATATAATTGTTAATAAATGGAGTGGTTCATTAAGCTAATGGGTAGGAGGTTTAAGATCAATCTCGGAGAACCGTACCACAAATAAGGGCAAGTTTTTTTTGGAATTCCTTGCGGCGTATGGGTTTGAATATATGTGCGTAGGTCACATTTCGAAGAAACAAGAGAAAGGTGCATCGGTTCATTTTTTGATTTGTAAAAAGGTGTATATGAAAGTAAACAGATATCTATTTTCAAGCATAAAATTGCCTCATAGAATTAGTCGTAAAGGGGCCGTTTGGAGCTTGGATAAAATGGACACTCGGATCAAGACCATGTACCAGACTTGTTAAAATTCATTTAAACCTAAGAAATGGGGATGAAAGATGAAGCGAAGTCAGAGGTATCCAAGACGAAGTTCCTTGCTGTTATCATTTGTGTTAATCTTATCGATTGTTTTTTCTGTTCAACCATCAGTAGTGAAGGGAGAAGGGGATAGGTCGCCGAAGATTTCGCAGGGGCAGGAGGATCAACAGCCTTTACTTGAAGTTCCTAATCAGCAGGGACAACAAGAAAAGTCCGATCCTGATCTCGAGCAACAACCCCAGTCTAACTTAGAACAGCCGCTTGCCGCTGCTGCTGCAACAGGATATTTCCCACCAAATACCGCGGCATCTGGGAATGTGAAGAACATGGCCTTGCTTTATACTGGATATTACGGTGGACGAACGACATACGAGGGAAGAGAAATCGGCACGTATGACAAGAATACGCTTTTGCCCTATGTTGCGCACTACAACAGTAATAATGTGATGGATGACACCTTTTTCGATTCATTTCTATTTCTAGGAATCAACACATCTGACTATAGAGATTTTGGTGATACAGCGGACCCTGCCAAGTGGACCTATAAGGCGGATTGGGAATGGTATATAAACCGCATTTTCACCTCTAATCAACAGCTCGATGCCCTCAACCAAGCAACCCAGCAAGTTGCAACCACACTAAACCTAACAAATTACAAATCCAAAGTATATATTATGCTGCCTTATCCTAATAGCGAAATCACCAATTTCGGAGATGTCGATAACGACGGAATCAGCGAAAATCTGAATTCGATGCCTAGCAATATGACGAAGGTAACCAAATGGTATATCGACACCGTATTAAGCAGATGGAATCAAGCCCAATACAGCAACCTTGAATTAAAAGGCTTCTACTGGTTCCATGAAGATATTGATCCCGGCAATCCGGGTGAAGTAAATGCAATTAATAACTCTGGTAACTATCTTCATACGCTTGGTCTGAAACTTGCCTGGATTCCATACTTTGGTGCCGGACAAAGCAACAACCGGAATAATTATGCAATCGATTTTAGCATCCAGCAGCCCAATCACTATTTCGTTCCGGAGACTGATTATTCGAGAATGACGAATGTATCGACCCAAGCTCAAACATATAATAAGGGCATCGAAATGGAGTTTGACGAAAGAGCGATGTTCGACCCCGATTTTAAAAACAGATTCGATAATTACTTAAAGGCCGGCGTAGAATACGGATACATGACGGGAGCGGTCAAGGGTTGGTATCAAGATATTTTTGGGATATACAACTTGTATAAAAACAAGAATAACAACGGTGTAAACGGAGTTTATGACGGGAGACAGATGTATGAAGATATCTACAAATTTGTTAAAGGAACGTATACCATTCCAGTTAATCTTGCAAGCGGTAAATCGGCAGTAGCCTCATCCAACCAAAGTTCTTCTCTATCCGCTGCTAAAGCTGTTGACAATTTGCCGGGTACACGGTGGTCAAGCCAACAGTATTCAAGTACAGAGTGGATTTACGTCGATCTCGGGCAAGCTAATAACATCAAACGCGTTAAACTTAACTGGGAGTATGCTTACGGCAAGAGCTACAAAATTCAAGTATCGAATGATGCGGTCAATTGGACCGATGTGTATTCGACAACGACAGGCAACGGAGGTGTAGACGATATAGGCTTTGTGCCTACAACGGCAAGATACGTGAGAATGCACGCAACAGAGAGGGGCACGAGCTATGGTTACTCTATTTATGAGTTTCAAGTATATGGAGACAGCGTCGGATCCGCTACTACAACAAATTTGGCGTTAAATAATACAGCTACGTCATCTTCCAATCAAGAGGTAGCTCTTTCTCCGAATAATGCGGTTGACGGTAACGTGACGACAAGATGGGCCAGTCAGTTTGCAGACCCGCAATGGATTACGATCGACCTTGGGCAGGCTTATAACATAAATCGAGTTATATTGAATTGGGAGCTTGCCTATGGCAAAGGCTACAAGATTCAAGTATCGAATGACACTGTCAACTGGATGGATGTGTATACGACAACGAATGGAGACGGGGGGATTGACGATATATTCTTTACTGCCGTAAATGCAAGGTATGTAAGAATGTACGGAACCCAAAGAGCTTACTCCTTCTATGGTTATTCCTTATATGAATTCCAGGTTTATGGCAAACCGAATCTAGCTTTAAACAAATCGGCAACATCCTCTTCCAACGAGACATCCACATTAACGGCCGATAAAGCGGTGGATGGTAATGTAACGACAAGATGGGCCAGCCTGTATTCAAATCCGCAATGGATCTATGTAGACCTCGGACAGGAAACCCGCGTCAACAATGTCAAACTCAACTGGGAGTATGCTCATGCTAAGGGCTATAAGATTCAGGTGTCGAACGATGCAACCAACTGGACGGATATATACATGACAACGAATGGAGACGGTGGTATAGACGATATCTACTTTGAACCGGTAAATGCAAGGTATATAAGGATGCATGCGACAGATCGAGGCACAGGCGACTGGTATTCTCTTTATGAGTTCGAAGTTTATGGCAGCTGATCCATTAGCATACGTAAAGCCTAATATGGGGTTCTCATCCCAAATAACAAAACAAGCCCATGCACGAAACACTGTGCCGGGCTTGTTTAGCTTGGACCCCATCACATGTCAGGCGGAATATATCCAATATCTCGGCTATTAGTTGACCGGATTTGCTGGTGGGCACGTGTCGGCGGGACTGCGTATTTGAAAAAATATTGACACTCCCGCAAAGGATGGCTCAAAAACTTGCCGTTACAGACAGCGCGGTGAACCGTATCACAAATAGAGGCAATTTCTCTGAAGAAAAACTTGCAGAAGTCTGTATTTACAGAATGCGGACCATTAAGAGTAGGTCAGTCTTTATGGAGTATATTGTGTAAACAAGCCTATGCGCGCTTTTTTATTGTTATACAACATATGGATTTATTTTGAATGACAGACTCACTCTTTAAAATAGGGTGTAATCCCTTTTGAATATAGGTTCTCTACTAACTTGAAAAATTCTTCTGACGATAAATCCTTTTGACGCTGGAGCCAAAGACGAAATAAAGAAAGGGCAGTTGTCAGGTAAAACTCAATGAAGTATGGTGTTAAGGATTGGTTTTGCGGAACGTTTAATTCTAATTGATCCAAAGTGATTTCTTTTTTTAAGCGTTTTAAAAAACGGGCACTTCCATAATCACCCAAAAGGGCATTAAGAACCAGGAGATGTTCTTTTTTATCCAGACAATAGAGCGTATCTTGAACCTTATCCATCGATAGCTCTTTATTTGCCAATTCTTTTTTCATTTCATTCAATAGGTCATTTTCAACAGAGTCTAACAATTCGTAAATGTCAGTAAAGTATTGATAAAAGGTGCTGCGGTTATATCCTGACTTATTCGAAATTTCCTGAATCGAAATTTTCTCAATCGGCTTTTGGCTATATAACTCACAAAAAACTTCTACAAACTTTTGTTTTGTTTTCTCCGTTATTTGGGGTTGCTTTTTCATGTTTCCCTCCTATTAGTGAATAAGAATATCATCCGACAAATCATAAAAAACTGATGGTTGATCAAGGAATAATGAAGATTTATAATCACATCATACAACATGTTGTCGGATAATCAAAAGGGAATATTAATAAGTAGGGGTGGTTTATATGTCAGCAAAACGAGATAGAATTTTAATTTTTGGTGCAGGTGTCATCGGGAGCATGTACGCAATTAAGGTTATTGAAGCAGGGTTTGACGTTAGCCTGTTTGCACATTCGAATAGATATAAATCATTAAGAGAAAATGGCCTGCAGTATATAGAAAAAGGTACAGTTAGATCGATACAAGTGAATGTCATTGATACGCTCGAAAATGACGATGTATACGATTTTATTTTCGTTACCGTTCGTTATGATCGGTCCGAAGCAGCGTTGTTAGCGCTAAAAGATAATCAAAGCAAAAATATAGTTACGATGACTAGTAATTCAATTGGATTTTCTTTGTGGCTGGATATCGTAGGGGATAGACTTTTACCAGCTTTTCCCGGCTTCGGCGGACAGATTAAAGATGGAGTATTGCATGCTCGATTTCTACCAAAGTTTATAGCGGCAACTGCATTTGGAGAAATTAATGGTGTAGTGACAGAACGCATAGAAAACCTTGCAAAATTATTTAAAACTGCAAAGCTTCCCTACGTTATTAAAAAAGATATGCAAGCGTATCTGATCACACATTCCGTATCAGACATTGCCATGTTGAGCTTTTTGCATTCTGAGAATAAGATCATTGACAAAAAAACAGCCAGAACTAGAAAGACAGCACGCAAAATAACATTCACTTTAAAAGCGTATCTAAGATCAACACAAAAAGCTGGCGTTTCAATTGATCCACCAATGCTTAAAATGGTGCTTAAATTTCCAAACTTATTTTTGGACCTTTTCTTTATGACATGGCTACGAACTAAAATGGTTAGGGATATGATGTTGCCGGATTATGCGAATAATGCTAACAATGAGATTGTGCAGCTTAGTAATGATTTAATGAAATTTTTAAGTCAACATGATATCAAATCAGAAATACATGTTCAGTAATTAAATTTGTCAATATCCCTTGGGCATGACATGCGGCGGAGGGGGCTTTTCTTTCCCCTACATAACAGCATATTGCACTGCGCCATCGTCACGAAACCTTACAAAAGTGTTAGGTAAATGTCATCTAGATCAATGAATTGTCATCTAGATCAATGGCATCAACCTAACAGCTCCTCTATACTAATCCATTGATAGGATTATTTTTAAGGGGGAGTTGGTCGTGAGGTTTTTTGAAATGCTGCTATTCTTTACAAGTGCCAGTTTTTTGGCACTCCTGTTCATTTTAAATCAACGTATTCGAAGATCTGCTTTGCTCCTGACAAGCGGAGCAGGCTCCATTTTTTTAGTGATACATTTGCTTGTCGAAGGATACAGGGTTCAACTTGTATTTTTATACGGATTTACGATCCTGATGCTTATGCTTTCGCTTAAAGACGTTTTCATAAAGCCGAAAGTCGCTCGGACTGCCTCGCGAATTCGTAGGGTGCTGGGCCGCCTTTTTATCGTGATTGGGCTAATAGCAACGGGGTGCTTCATATATGTGTTTCCTGTATTCGACTTTCCGGCGCCAACCGGCGAGTTGCAGGTAGGCACGAAAATCTTTCATTTCATAGACCAAAACCGGGAGGAAACATTTAGCAAAACCGCGACAGGCAAGAGAGAGTTGATGGTTCAGGTATGGTATCCGGCTCAAGATGGCACCGGCAAGTACGCTCCCTTTATTCCAGATACCCAGATTTTACGTTATATGGCTATGAACTATGGCCTTCCCGGGTTTACTTTACAACACCTAAAGTACGTATCCAGTCATGCTTATTCGGAGGCTGAAATCTCTTCTGCACAGACTTCATACCCACTGATCCTTGCGAATCCCGGCTTCGGCTCTTCCAGGTTCCTCCACACGGCGCAAGCTGAATATCTCGCGAGTCACGGATATATCGTGGCAGTGATTGACCACACCTACAATACATTTGCAACCAAGTTTCCAGACGGTCGAATCACGACCAGCACAACTAACGATTTATTCTCGCCTGACCATGATTACCAGACGGAAAGAGGTAATCGCGACAAGTTGGGTAAAGTTTTAACCGACGATGTGGCGTTTGTGCTGGACCAATTCGAGCTCATCCAATCGGGGAAGATTCCAAGTCATCTAAAAGGGAGAATTAATCTCGGTAATGTCGGTGTATTCGGTCATTCCATCGGCGGAGCGACGGCCTATGACGCCTCTTACGATCCGCGAATCGCGGTTGGAATAGACTTTGATGGAGGGCTTTATCGTTTGCGTGAAAGAGAGGGTCTGCGTAAGCCGTTTTTGTTCATCCACTCGGAAAGCGAATTTGAAAAATTAAAAATGGTGATGGATAACCGGGTCTACACGGATTCAGAGCTTAACCGTATGGGCTCAACAAGAGAGTGGGAGGATAAAGTAACGGAAGATAAAAAGTTAGAACTTGAACGGATGCGCCAGACAGTCGACGAAGGGGGACAGGTTCTCTATATCGAAAATACGGAGCATTTGAATTTCACCGACGTACAGTTCATTACTCCGATATTCAAAATACTGGGCGTTACCGGAAAGGTTGCTCCCGAAAGAGCAAACTCCGTTATTAATGCCTATATGCTTGATTTCTTCGATATGTATCTGAAAAATAAAGGCGGAATCTTAATGAAAGGACCGAATAGCGGCTTTCCGGAGGTGAAGTTCGTAACCTCACTATTATAAATTACGTAACAGGCTACCGATTTTGATAAGCTCCTCTTCAAGTAGACAAAGGTTTAATTAATAACCGTTACTTGAAGGGGAGTTTTTATTTTGTCTAAGAAGAATGATGTTCCCATTCGCTTTAAGCAGTGTTCTGTTAATCCTAATTTGCTTGAAGATCCGACTCACAGACTCGTCAAGCTTGTTGCTATTGAACGGAGGGTATATGAAACAAATTAGAGTCTTTGGACCGCAGAATTTCAGAGTCGCAACGACGGAAGTTCCGTTATTGGCACCCGACGAGGTATTGATCGACCTGCAAGCTTGCGGCATCTGGCTGTCGTGTGACCGGCTGCCTACTAGTCTTACTAAGTTATCGTTTCTTACAGTTAGCTATGCTCGCCCTTATTTGGGTCAGTTACTATTTAAGATTAGGTTTTATCTAAACGTGTTATGCCTTCAGACGCTTTACATCCTGTTTAGGAGGAAAACCAAACATGCGGGAATACTCACGGCTAAATTGCGAAGGACTTTCATAGCCTATTCGAAATGCCACATCGGTGGCATCTGCTGACTCGGTTAGTAATAACCGGCGGGCTTCCTGAAGTCTCAGATGTTTTTGGAACTGAATAGGGCTCATTGCAGTTACTTCTTTAAAGTACCGATGAAACGAAGAAACACTCATATTCGCTATTTCGGCAAGCTCCTCAATCTTAAAAGAACTAGCATAGTTATTCATGATATGTTCAATAACATCTTTGATTAGATGAGTTGAGCTTCCTTCCATTACAATATGCTCCAATGCAATCCCATTTTGCCCTTGTAGCACCCGATAAAGAATCTCTTTTGTAAATAATGGAGCTAACACTGGAATGTCTTTAGGCTGATCTAACAAACGAGCTAACCGTAGGACCGCATCCATTAAGGAAGACTCCATCTGGCTAACAAACATAGCTCGCTTAGGATTTTCTTTAGCGTAAACTCGAACTTCAGATTCCTGTAAAACCTCTAAAATTTGACTTGGTGTAAATTCAAGCTTGAACCCTAAGTATGGAACATCGGAAGTGGCTTCAGTGACTTGGGCGGTAACTGGCAGGTGAACGGATGCAATGAGGTAATCGGAGGGGGTGTATCTAAAACGCTCCTGTGCCAGCCATACCTCCTTAGCCCCTTGTACCACCAAACATAAGGAAGGTTTGTAAACTCCATGCTTTGGTATGGACGCATTCGAGTCACGCATGAAAAATAAAGAGGGAATAGCAGTTTGGTGAACACCATCTTTTTCTGTGTAATGGTCAATGATTTTTACGAGTTCATTCTGCTGTTTAGTCATTATTTCAGGCATTTGATCCTCTCATTTCGTTATCTCTTTATAGTCTGATTATAGTCTATATTCATCCCTTACATAAGTGTTAGTGAGAGAATTAGGCAAACATTTGGCAAGAATGGGATAACGGTAGCTTTATCATCAGGTACATAATAAGGATATGCAAACAGAAAGAGGATTTACAAATAATCATTGAAAACTTGGAGGGTAATATTATGCAAAAAGTAGTTTTGAACAATAATGTTGAAATGCCTATACTCGGTTTTGGTGTTTATCAGATTCAAGATGCAAATGAATGTGAGCAAAGCGTTTATGACGCTATTATGGCAGGTTATTGCCTGATTGATACTGCCGCCTCTTATCTAAATGAAGAAGGAGTTGGCAGGGCGATTAAACGGAGTGGCGTGGCAAGAGAGGAATTATTTATCACTACGAAGCTTTGGGTTCAAGATACGGGTTATGAGCGCACAAAGAAAGCATTTCAACAATCACTGAACCGATTACAGCTTGATTATTTGGACTTGTATTTAATTCATCAGCCATTTGGCGATGTGTTTGGCTCATGGCGAGCTATGGAGGAATTATATCGTGAGGGCAAGATCCGTGCTATCGGCGTTAGTAATTTTCATGAGGATCGTTTGATTGATTTAATTCTTCATAATGAAGTAGTCCCAGCTGTGAATCAGGTTGAAACGCATCCTTTCAACCAGCAAATCGAAAATGCGGAATTTATGACTGAAAATAATGTTCAAATCGAGTCATGGGCACCTTTTGCTGAAGGGAAAAATAATTTGTTCCAGAATGAGTTACTGGTATCCATAGCTGAAAAGTATAATAAATCCGTGGCTCAGGTGATTTTACGGTGGCTCACACAAAGAGAAATCGTTGTGATTCCGAAGTCAGTTCGTAAAGAAAGAATTATCGAAAACTTCAATATCTTTGATTTTGAATTAAGCCAAGAGGATATGGCATCCATTGCTACGTTAGATACGAATCAGAGTTTGTTCTTTTCACATCGGGATCCTGAAATGGTGAAATGGATTGGTACTCGTAAACTCGATATCTAACATATTTTCGAATGAACTACTTTGTAATTACTCCAATCTTATGAGATAATAGAGTTTTTCCGTTGATTCTATTTTTCATGGCATAACGTGATATGCCTGATCAAATATTGGAGGTAGGCTTGTTGGCGACACAGTATCCTTTTGAATATGATCGGACCAGACCTTTTATGGAGCAAGTAGGGGAATGGGTCGGCGATGTATTCTATGAAATTCTTCCTGAGGCAGGATTTGAAGTTCGTGATGAACAGATTTACATGGCGTTTCAGGTGGAGCGAGCTTTTGCTGAGAAGAAGACGATTTTTGCTGAGGCAGGGGTCGGTACGGGTAAGACTTTAGTGTATTTGTTATATAGCATTTGTTATGCGCGGTATATGGGTAAACCTGCGATTATCGCTTGTGCGGACGAGTCCTTGATTGAGCAGTTGGTGAAGCCAGAGGGGGATATTGCCAAGCTTGCGAAGCATCTGAATATGAATATTGATGCCAGACTAGCGAAATCTCCAGATAAATATATGTGTCTGAAAAAGCTGGATCATGCTCGCAACAATGATGATGGGAGCTTGCCGCTGGAGAGTTTGTATGGTACTTTACCTGATTTTGTACATTCTCATGCACCGATGCAGCAGTTCCATGCCTACGGCGACCGTAGGGATTATCCAGATCTGAATGATGAACAATGGAATAAGATCAATTGGGATACGTTTCAGGATTGTTTTACTTGTGATATGCGTCATCGCTGTGGACAAACGTTGTCCCGTGATCATTACCGGAAATCAAGCGATCTGATCATTTGTTCCCACGATTATTACATGGAGCATGTCTGGACTTATGAAGCGCGTAAACGAGAGGGTCAAATTCCTCTGCTTCCAGAGCATTGTGCAGTTGTGTTTGACGAAGGGCATTTGTTAGAATCTGCCGCCATGAAGGCGTTAGGCTATAAAATGAAGCATGTTGTCTTTGAAGAACTAATCTCTCGTCTGTTACAGAATGAGATTCGTGAAACGCTTGCTGTTCTTATCGATGAAGCGATTATGCAAAGTGAGCAAATGTTTAAACACATTCGTCGTCAATGCCGCACCATTCCTGGATCGGATCGAAAAAGCATTGAGCTAAATGCATCGCTAATCCGTGAGGTGCATCGCATGCGTAGTGTAATTGCCGCTATTGAAGAAGAATTAGTATTCGAAAGTGGACTGTACACGATTGATGAATATCAATTGCGGATTGTGGAAGAACGTTTGGAGACCATAGAGATCGCATTGAGGTTGTTTGAGGATTCAGGTGCATTAATCTGCTGGGCGACAGAAGATAGCGATGGCTTAACGCTATCGGTCATGCCGCGTAATGTTAAGGAAGTACTTCAAGACAGCTTATTCACGCAAAAAATGCCAATCGTATTCTCTTCGGCTACATTATCCGTGGATAAATCATTCCAATACTTGAAGGATAGTCTTGGAATACACGACTTCCTGTCTTTCTCTGTAGACTCACCTTATGATTATGAGCACCAGATGAATATCTATGTACCTGAGCTTCAGAGCGGTGATTTTGCTGAGAAAATGAAGATCTCCCTGAAGCTTATCCAGCAGACAGAAGGAAGAGCCCTGTTGTTATTCCGTACTCGAGAAGAACTTCTGCAGTTCAAGCAGCTCAGCTCGCAGAGAGCAGAATCCAGCAAGTATTCTTTCCTCTATGAAGGGGATCAGGAGATCAGCTATCTGATCTCAGCTTTTCAGCGGGATGAGCATAGTGTGCTTTGTGCGGTGACGCTGTGGGAAGGATTAGATATACCAGGACCTTCACTATCTAATGTGATCATTTGGTCGCTGCCTTATCCTCCGCTTGACCCTGTATTTATGGCAAAACGTGCGGAGACTTCCAATCCTTTTGAAGATGTGGATTTACCTTACATGCTGCTAAGACTTAAACAAGGAATGGGACGTCTGATCAGAACGGGTACGGACCAAGGAATTGTGACGGTACTTGCGGAAGCTGAAGGACAACATCCCGTTCACGAGTATATAACTTCTGTACTCCCGAAGGGAACTAAGCTCCAGAAGCTTGAAGTGTAAATTTTAAAAAATTAATATAGGAACACAATTGCTCTTTTGGAGAGGTGGATGCTTCGGTATTCTCCTTCTCGAAGGAGTTTTTTTGTGTGAATGTGAGGAAATAAAGTAGCTAATTGAGATGACGGGTAGAGGATAAACCTGCAAAAATACATCTTTTATTGATATAAGCAATCGCTAACCGACTTATTCATGCGGATCTGCAGTAATACTTGCGTCAGAATTCATTTTCAAGTGATAAGCGGGGGGATTGCTGTATTTTTGCAGTATTTACCGATGTGAAAGAGGATATCAGAACATTTGATGTACTTTAGCAGGAATTCACTAATTCGGTCATGGATTGGATAAGTGTATGCCGGATCATTGTCAGTCGCAGATGGGGAGAGCGAATAACATTTAATAATGAAATGGCGCTCATGTACATAAATGAGTTTTTGCATGGATTCAAGCATAAGGAATACTAATCTTACGGATAGTATATTGGTATTTAACTTTCGAGCCATGGCGTATTATTGTTGATTCATGGGGGAAGGGAAATACATACCTCCGTCATCTAGAGATTCATACAAGGGGTGTACACGACATGGGGGATTCACAGGGATTATACCAATCGAACAATAAGAAACAAGTTGGTTTTGCACTTGGCATTGGGTTAACCTTAATCATTGCATTAGTCGCAAAATATTTAGCAGGCTTTCCTTTTCTCTCTATTATGGGCCAATTGGTCATTGCTATCTTAATCGGAATTATTTGGCGGGCAACAGTTGGAGTGCCGGGTACGATCACCCATGGCACTGATTTTTCCAGCAAAAAGCTGCTACGTCTAGGGATTATCCTGCTCGGTATGCGGTTGAATTTAATGGATATTGTTGCTGCAGGTCCACGGGTATTTCTACTGGCTGTGATTGTGATCGTATTTACGATCTCTGTTGTATACGGACTTGCCCGACTATTCAAGGTTGATAAGCGACTCAGTATCTTAACAGCCTGTGGAACAGCGATCTGCGGTGCGGCAGCGGTGGTGGCGATTGCTCCACAAATCAAAGCCAAAGACGACGAAACTGCGATTGGCGCAGCGATAGTTGCAATTTTAGGTACAATATTCACGTTGCTATACACATTTTTGTATCCTTTACTAGGCTTATCGAATCTAGGCTATGGGGTTTTCTCTGGAGCGACCTTACATGAAATTGCTCACGTCATTGCAGCAGCAGATGCAGGTGGGAGTGCAGCAGTAGATATGGCGGTTATCGTCAAATTGACTCGGGTGGCCTTACTCGTTCCTGTCGCTATCTTAATTGGGGTTTGGACCAATCGTGCAGAAAGAAAAGTGCAAGGTGGACAGTCTAAAGCCTCATGGAAAAGCATTCCTATTCCTTGGTTTATTCTAGGCTTCTTACTCGTCAGTGGTGTGAATTCATTAGGGATCGTATCAGCATCAGTGGCAAATGGAATTGTAACGATAGCTTATATGCTAATCGCTATGGCGATGGCTGGACTTGGTTTAAACGTTGACTTGGCGGCATTTAGACGACTGGGGATGAAGTCTTTTGCAGCAGGGCTTATAGGTTCGGTCTTGTTGTCCTTAGTTGGATTTACATTAGTTCACTGGTTTGGTCTGGCGTGATCTTTTGCATACATTAGAATCGTAAGAAATGAACTACTTCATATCTAAAAATGGTCCTTCTGTGTATCATTTCATGTGGCTGGGTATGCATGATATGGATGGAGGGACATCAGTTGAAATATTGCATAGGGGAATTTGCTTCCATTCTCGGTGTGACTGCGGATACGCTGAGGTTATACGAGAAACATGATATTGTTAGACCCACTAAAGATAACAGCAATAATTACAGATATTTTAATGATTTAGATGCAAGAGATTTGCTTATGAGTAGATGGTACAGAAGTATGGGAATTCCATTACCGGAAGTGGCAAACCTCATGAAGGAGTCTTCTTTAAAGCAAGTTATGGGTAGGATGCAAGAAACAGCGTTGAATTTAGAAGAAGAGATCAAGCAGAAGACGATGCTGCTTAATAAGATGAATGAAATTCATAAAGAACTCAGGGGATTAGAGTCCTCTTTATATACGTGTAAACTTAAACAACTGCCAGGTATGTACAGACTAAAGCAAACGGATAAGAATGCATTAATAAAAAATGATATGGTTAAAAGCTTGGTCAACACTTGGATGGATTTACTTCCTTATGCATTTTATTCTTTTAGAATTGAAGATACAGATAACTTTGTCAGCGAAAACAATAATTTTGATTACAGCTGGGGCCTTACCTTACTAGAGGAAGAAGCGCAAAAATTCGAAATGGATAGCGAAGAATATGCAGAGTATATTAGCCCAAGTCATTGTATCTCAGCTACCATATTATGTCCGGATGAAAAATATATCACGAAGAACTCTTTGCAGTTCATGATCGACTATATCGAGGCTAATCATTATGCCATAGCGGGAGATGTGGTCGGGAAATTATTGCTTACTGAGAAAATCGAAGGCCAGAATAGATCTTATTTGGAAGTGAATATCCCAATCCAATAGCTTCTCTTATTAAACATCTGCTCTTTGAGCGGGTGTTTTTTTCTAGTTGGACAAAAAGTATACATTGACCTTGGTGCTGCACCAAGGTTTACACTTCGGTATATAGCCTGTCGGATTACGTTGTTGATTAACAATTAAGTTTGTGAAAATTATCACGTTTTCAGTTTCAGGTTATAAGATTTTAGACACTGGGGGAGAACAGAATGCGTAACAGAAATTTCGTCAAGAAAATGCTCATGTTATCTTTTTGTATGGTGCTGATCGTTTCCATGCTGAGCGGATGTACGGGAAATGGGGAGTCGGCTAATTCGTCGTCATCGTCCTTTAAAGCGGGTACGTTCACTGGGGAAGCGGAAGGTAAAGAGGGAATTATTAAGGTAGAAGTAACTATGGATGAGCCCGATAAAATTAAAGATATTAAGATTGTAAGCCAATCGGAAACAGGGGGCCTAGGCGATAGCGCACTTGAAAAAATGAAAGAACAAATTCTAGAAGGACAAACCTTGGCGGTTGATGCTGTTAGTGGTGCCAGTCTTTCCAGTGAAGCCATGCTTGCCGCTGTAGAGGATGCCGTAACCAAAGGTGGAGGTAATCTTGAAGTCCTCAAAGCTGGAGGTGTCAAAAAAGCCGGTGAAGGGAAAACAGAAAAACTGGAAACCGACGTTGTTGTAGTGGGCGCTGGAGCATCCGGTGTATCTGCGGCGGTTACAGCAGCTGATAAAGGTGCGAAGGTTATTATTATAGAAAAAACTGGTGTCATCGGGGGAGC
This sequence comes from Paenibacillus sp. FSL R5-0923, assembly GCF_038009145.1. Lineage (NCBI taxonomy): Bacteria > Bacillati > Bacillota > Bacilli > Caryophanales > Paenibacillaceae > Paenibacillus > Paenibacillus sp. FSL R5-0923. Next base: position 5,505,965 of record NZ_JBBPAT010000001.1, on the reverse strand, counting down.
AAGTAATCTGTCTTGGGCAGGTAAGTTCTACAACTCCTCTGCTGCTACTAGTAATAATCTAAAAGTAAATGTGGAAAAAGAAATTGCAGATTGGATTGTCAACAATCACTGGAGAGTGGATGCAGCAGCGATTAGACAATATGTTACTAAATCCGGTGAAACTTACGATTGGTTAGCCGAAAAAGGATATAAAACTAGCTTCCTGAACTTCTTCGGTGAACAATTACATGTGCTGCCGGCTTATGAAACCCGTGAAGAGACCCTTCGGAAAATGTTGTCCGAATCGGTTGAACAACATGGCGGACAAGTGATCACAGAAACGACTGCCAAGAAGCTGATTACGAATGAAGCTGGAGAAGTTACGGGAGTAGTCGCTGAGAAAGCAGACGGTACAACGCTAGAAATCTCAGCGAAGAGTGTCATAATGGCAACGGGTGGTTATGCTGCAAATAAAGAGATGGTTAAAGAGGCTTTTGGTTTCGAAGGGGTTAACGGTGGATTAGGACAAAACGTAGGGGAAGGTCTCGAAATGGCATGGGAAGCTGGAGCTAAGGTACCGGACAACTTCGGTGGACAAATGCTTCACCAAACATTAGCTAGAGCAACACAAGGCCTAATAGCACAATATGAGCCTTTTGAAGCAAGTTATCCACTAATGCTGACTTATCTTCCGAATTTCATGAATGTAGGTACTTCTGGCGCAAGATTCAGAGATGAAGCAGCGACTCTAACTTCGGTTGCAGCAGCGAATACAAGTGCATTTAATGGACCCTATCATATGGTTATTGTCTCGAAATCCCAATTGGAAGCACTTCAGACCAAAGGAATGAACGGTGTTCATGCACCAAGTCTTCCAGGAATGCCACCGGAATTCTATGCTGAATTTACGGATCAATTTACACTTGAGAACCCTTGGGCAAATGTCGGGAAAGTATTTGATTCGATGGTGGAGAACGGAGATGGCTTCAAAGGAAATACGATTGAAGAATTAGCTACGAATGCAGGAATGGATGTTGACGTGTTTGTAGAAAATTACAATAGTTATAAAGAAGCGACAAAAACTGGTGTTGACTCTGAATTTGGTAAAGCTGCTGAGTATTTAGAACCTATGGGTGAAGAAGGTCCATATTATGCAATCATTGCTGAAATCAATAACTTGGGTTCTGTTGGGGGCTTGCTAGTAAATACAAAGTTCCAAGTTCTGAATGATAAACGGACGCCAGTGAAAGGATTGTTTGCTGTAGGTCTTGAATCTGAAGGCGTGTTGTTTAACGATACTTATGTTGGAAACGGCGTTGGTATTGGGTACTCCTTTACCTCGGGTCGTCTTGGCGGGGAGAGCGCGGCAAAGAGTGCTTTGAAAGCTAATTAACGACAATTTCCCGGAAAATAATTGAAGATTTTTAAAGACGCAGAGTGGAGAGCCCTGCGTCTTTTTTTTTTTGCTGGAGCTTAGAGCCATTCCTCTTTTAACAAAGATTTGAGATGCTCTACGTTTGCTGCCCCAAGCTTGTTAGCGATTCTTTGCTCTAATTCGATTTTGGTGATCATCATTCTTTGATTGCATTCGATACCCTTCTGGGTAAGAATGATGTTTTTGTCACGTTGATTTCCTTTGACCTCCACGGCTTCTACATAGTTGCGGGATAACAGTCCTTGAATACTTTTATGCGTACCCTGTCTTGAAATATGAATAATTCTACTGATTTCCGAGATCGTGAGCATTTGATGTGTTTCAAGAACTGCTAGGATATGGGATTCAGTCTTATTAATTTGATCCGGGTCTTGGTCAGTCACTATTTTACGTAGGGCTAGATGTTTCTCACTAAGTAAATCAATAAGATTCATTTCTTGCAGATGGTTATCCATGTGAACACTCCTAAATCATCGCTCATTATCCAAGTATAAGTCATTTGTATTCATTGTCAACTTGGTTGACTTAGTTGGAATGGCTGTGATATTGTAATCCAGGTTGACAATACTGAAAGATAAAAGGAGCTTGAAGATGGGAAGAAACAAAAAAGAAGCATTATTATTTACATTCATCATGTGTGCTTTGATGGTGCTGGGTATGAGCATTTACAATGTAGCGCTGATGGAGGGCTGGTCAGGTACGTTAGTTAAAGATGTGATCATCGGCTACATACCTGCGTTTGTAGTTGCATTTATTCTGGATGTCTTTGTTGTAGGGAAAGTTGCGAAAGGGATCGCACATAAGCTGGTAAAAGAGAATGATCCGATGATCAAAAAAATCATGTTCATCTCCTTTTTTATGGTGACCGGAATGGTGCTGTTTATGTCCTTCTATGGCGCAGTTCTTCATGTAGGGTTCACCTCAGAACTACCGATGGCTTATCTGTCTGCGATAGGTAAGAATTTCATTGTTGCACTTCCACTGCAAATTCTATTAGTCGGGCCTCTTACACGATTTATATTTGTGAAAATTACTCCTGCTACTGCATAGAGAATGTTTACATCACCATTACGCAAATCTGCAGGTTAGGTAATACTATTACTCTATATTGATAGAAACTATCAATAGGAGTGAAAATCTACTTGAAACCCACAGGTAAAGCTATTGTTTCTCTTATGCTAACAGCTGAGATGTTGTTAGGTTCCGCTTGGATGGCAGGTCCAGCAGTGGCTGCATCCGTTCAATCAGGTACGCCTTATACGGCAGACGGTCAATACCATGTGAAGATTCCTCATATTATTGTTAATCAAGTTTATGGTGGGGGCAACACTGCCGATGCATCAGGTGGATTTTTCTCGAAAGGTTACATTGAATTATATAACCCAACCGATTCCGATGTGAGTTTAGTAGGTTGGTCTGTACAATATTCGGATCCTAAGCTCGCTGGACAATGGAGCAAGTTGGATTTGAACGGAACCATTAAAGCTCATTCTTCTTATCTCATAACCGATGATGCCAACAACAAGGATCACAAAAACGATATCAGTGCCAAAGGCGATCAGTCCTGGCCGGGGATGTATTTTAATAACAAAGGCATGAAGGTTGTTCTGCTAAGCAGTACAGACTTGCTGCAGGTTGTGAATCCATTTCAAACAATGTCAAGTAGTTACGTGGACATGATTGGTGTAGCAGCAAATGATGATAATGCTAAGATAGATGGATACGAGACGGACTATCCTACGGGGAAAGCGGAAGGTACTTCTAAACAAAAGTCCGTTCGACGCGTTGATTTCGTAGATTCAGACAACAATAAAGCAGATTTCAAACAGATTAGCTTTGATGCCTTAGATGCTTCAGCTTTGGCCTTGGCAAAGCCACATAACAGCGCAGATGGACAATGGGGAATAAATGTAGGCGATCTTGGCATCGCAACTCAGAATCTTTCAGAAGCAAAACTCGGATCGCCTTATTCGGTAACATTGTCCGTTTATGGGGGAGTACAACCTTATTCTTTTGAAGCTACGGGTTTACCGGACGGACTATCACTGGATGCAGCATCTGGGAATATTAGTGGAACTCCTACGAAAGTAGGGGCGGCCACCGTAAGTATCGCAGTGTATGACAGTTCGACACCCCGGAAGAAGACAGAAGCTATAGTGCCACTGAATGTGGCGGAAGCCGCAGCACCTTTGACTCCAGATCTACTTAGTGTAACTAAGATCGGCGGATATGCTGTAGGCGTGACCAATAAAGATGGCGGCGTGGCGGAGATCGTGAAGTTTAACCGTGATAACGGCAAGTTCTACCTCGTTAATGGTTCATCTCACCCTGCAACAGTCGATATTGTGAATCTCAAGGACCCTTCTAATCCGCAAAAAGAATATAGTATTAATGTAGAACAGCTATCCGAAGTGGATGGATTTACATACGGAGACCTGACGAGTGTAGATATCAACACCGCTACTAAACGGATCGCTGTAGCCATTCAAGAAGAAGATGCTATGAAGAACGGTAAGGTTCTTGTACTCGATTATGATGGTAAAATGTTGGCTTCTTATGAAGCTGGAGTACAACCGGACATGGTGAAGTATACCGATGATGGCCGTTACATTTTGACAGCGGACGAAGCTGAACCACGCACGACTGTCGGTGATCCTGAAGGTAGTGTAACGATCATTGATACGCTCAAGGACACTTCGATTCAGGTGAAGTTCGATAACCCTGATGTAATTGACGATCTTGTCCATATTCGTGGAGTAGCTGATCCGGTAACTAAACAGATTACGGGCAAAGGCGAAAAAAAGGATGCGATACGTGATCTGGAGCCGGAGTTTGTGGTGCTTTCTGATGACCAGACCATTGCTTATGTAGCGCTTCAAGAGAATAATGCTATTGCTGCCATCGATATTGCCTCCAAGCAGGTTCTATGGGTTAAAGGATTAGGTTTCAAGGATTTAAGCCTTCCTAACAATGCTCTGGACCTGGTAAAAGATAATAAAGTGAATTTAGAAAATGTTCCATTCTTCGGTACGTATATGCCTGATGGTATAGATCAGTACACGGTCGGAGGTAAAACTTATCTGTTCACGGCCAACGAAGGTGACGCAACGGAATGGGATAGTAAAGTGAACGTGAGCTCAGTCAAAAAAATGAAGGGCTCATTAGATCCGGAATCAGATGCGGCTAAGTTTCTGAATAAAAATAAAGATAAATATGATAGTGTAGAAGTTATGTCTGACATGGGCAATGATGGAATTTACTTGTACGGTGGCCGTTCATTTTCCATTTGGGAAGCAGATTCTATGGAACAGGTCTACGATAGTGGCAGCGACTTTGAAAAGATTACCGGAGAACGCCTGCCAGAATATTTCAATGCAAGCAACAGTAACACGACCATGGATAACCGTAGTACCAAAAAAGGACCGGAGCCTGAGTATGTCAAGGTAGGCAAGGTTGGACAAAAAGCGCTGGCCTTTATTGGTCTTGAGCGAATCGGTGGTCTGATGACTTATGATGTGACGAATCCAGAGGAACCGAATTTTGTGAACTATATTAATACACGTCAATTCACACCTGCGAACACCATTGAAACGGACACTGGTCCAGAAGGTATCGAATTTATTTCGGCAACATCAAGCCCGACTGGATTGCCATTAGTACTCGTAGCGAATGAAGTTGGTGGTACTGTGGCCATTTATCAATTGAATGTATCGAAGGTAACACTGAATCGGACTTCTTTGTCATTGAAGGTTGGCGAAGCTTCAGCAACGCTTGAGGCTAGCGTAGTTCCTACTGAGGGTGGATCGAATGTGGTAACTTGGAGTTCTTCGAATCCAAGTGTTGCTTCCGTTGATAACAACGGAAAGGTCACTCCCTTGGCAAAGGGAACAGCGGTTATCTCCGCCTATAGCGGAGATGGTTATGGTGTAGCTGAATCTACTGTGACCGTATCCGCAGCAGATCCGGTGATTTCAAATCCGGGACCTGGTACAACGGTAACGACTAAAGATCCAGTTAAACAGGCGACAACACCAGCTGTAACCACAGAAGGTAATAAGATTATCGTAGAGGTTAAGGCTTCAGCGGATGCAGAAGGTAAGTTAGTTGCCTCCGTTACTTTGGATATGGTTACAGAGGGACTTAAGTCTCTGGCGAATAATGCTAATGGTCAGTTGATATTCCGCTCTAAGGTTGATGCAGCTTCAGGTGAAGTTCTACTTAACTTCCCATCGAGTGCTTTTGCGGCACTGACAGGTAGTACTGCAAAGTCAGTTGTATTTGAAGCAGGAGCTGGTACGATAACGTTGGATCGTAATGCACTCTCGGCTGTGCACACAGCAGCAAAGGGTGAGGACATTAAGCTGTCCATCGGCAGTGTGGACACGGATGGGAAAGGCAAAGCTCAGGCTGTGGTTGGCAGTCGTCCAGTAATAAACCTGGCGATTTCCGCTGGCAGTCAGCGTCTCTCTAACCTAGGTGCTGGTTTTGCGACAATAACAGTGCCGTATACACTAGGAGCAAATGAAGATGCTAATGCAGTCGTAGCTTATGATTTGACGAATGCGGGGCAAGCGGTTGTACTAGCAGGCAGTAGCTATAACGCAGCAAAGGGACAACTGAATTTCCAAACTTCACAATTCTCCACGTATGCAGTAGGGTACAACAAAGTGAGCTTCTCTGATATTGGCAGCAGCTTTGCTAAAGATTCTATTACGTATTTGGCAGCTCGTGATGTAATTACCGGCATTGGTGAAGGTAAGTTCGGAGCTAAGAGTCAACTAACCAGAGCAGATGTTACCTTGCTCCTAGCACGATTGGCTGGTGTTAATCTGGGCGCAGAAGGAGCAGGAAACTTCACAGATGTTAAGGCTGACGATTATTATGCGGCAGCGGTAGCGTGGGCTAATCGCAAGGAAATTGTTACCGGAGTAAGTGATGGACAGTTCAATCCTCGGGCAAATGTAACTCGTGAGCAGCTCTCTGTCATGATCGTGCGATTAGCGAAAGCTATGAACTGGACATTGCCTGTAAGTGGCGACAGTTCAGCTTTTGCGGATCAGAAGTCGATAAGCTCTTATGCTCTTGAAGCAGCCGCAGCTGCTCAGCAGGCAGGAATTATTTCAGGCAAGCCTGTTGCAGAAAGTACGGGGCTTAACTTTGCTCCAAAAGATACAGCGACTCGTGAAGAAATAGCTCAAATGTTAGCGAAGCTGTTAAAGCTGAGTCAATCATAAGCGATCATCATATTTTTTGATGATAATAAAAACGCTCTCCAATGCCATGATGGGCAAAGGAGAGCGTCTTGTTTTATGCTCTCTTTTTTACAGGTTCGAGCAGATTTAATACATACTCATTTCCGCTGCCTTTGGGACTATCGTTACGGATATGCTCCTCAAGACATAATCTTGAATCGTGGTCAGCTTGATAATCAGGGTTATTATCCAAAAAACTCATCAGTGCTTGCCATGAGCCGTAGATATCATCACTGCTTTCCGTCATCGCATAGAGACCGCCGTCGAACCGCATCTCTTTAAGGTGGCTTGGTATTTCTACATTTTCAGGAATGGAGGCACAGAATCCATAGCCATAAGGGTTATTCTCACCACTAGGATGCGGATTTGTATTCCCGCCAAATAAACGTGCCGTCCCCAAGAGGTGTTTAACTTCCAACCATTCCAAGACAGGTAGCATAGCTTCATCCTCTGGGGATGTACTGACTGCAATGTTATAAGCAAATCTCATAGTTGGAAGTGTAATGAATCTTACATGGATAGGTGGAGAGTGTTTAATTGTTGTCATAGATAGAACCTCCTCATTCTCATTCAAATCATCCAATGTATTGCATGATTCTTCATTCAGCTCTAATAACAAATGGTTAGTTATGGACTCCTCCGTACGTGCGGATATTAATTGTAATAAGAAGCGGATTTCGCGATCTTTTTGTGTTAGCTTGGATTTCTCATTATGAATTGAAGCGGATTGCTGAAGAAGTGTTTCATACAAGGACTGTACGGACATGTTCTTTAGAACGGTTCCGATATCTTTAATACTAATATCAAGCTTTCTTAATAATGCAGTGATTTGAATGGCAAGGATTGCGTGCTCATCATAAATTCGCCAACCCGAGCTAGCCTCACGGTGACTTTCAAATAATCCTTGTGCTTCCCAGTGACGCAACGTCCGACTCGTCAGTCCGATTTGCGTAGAAAGCTTATCAATGGTCACAAATCCACTCATAGACAACTCCCGTTCTATTGATTGATAAGGCGCCCTATGAGAAGTATTTTAGCACTTAACGTTACGTCAATTGCAATAGGATAGTTGTGAACGTGTACTCGACAAAATTTACATTTCTCATACAAAACTGTGTCCGGTATTTAATGTACAGCTTCTACAATTTAGATATTAGTAAAAAGTACCTATTGCCATATGAGGCTTTATACGGAGGATGATATTGTTGAAGGCTAGGTCTATGCATCTATCAATGAAGTGGAAGTTGATCTTGAGTTTTTCTGCCGTGGTACTATTCTTTCTAGGGGTAGCGCTATACCAAAACTATAAAATCAATCAAGTAGAAATCTCTATGGAAACACAAAAAATGGAGATGGAAAAAAGAATTACAGTATCCACCATTACTCAACTGCTTCAAGAAATGAACAGTGTGGAGACCTCTCTAGCGGGTTCTAGCGATTTAGAGTTTACCCAACCTTTTAAGGACAAGCAGACAAAGCTAATGGAAGAATTGGGTAAAGTGAAGTTTGAAGCAGATTCGCCAGCGTCTAAGGAGTTAGAACAGTTACATAATCAAGTTGGAGGATATACAGGCTATTTTGACGGATTAGTGAATACCCTAAAGGATGAGCAGCTTGATCCCATGGCCGTTCTGGAACGAATTGATGAATTACATACGAAGGCATTGGCTATGAATAAAGCTATGCTGGAGACCAATGAGAAACTATATACAGCAGCAGCAGAGAACGCAGAGAAGGCTCAAGACTATTCTTTTGATTTGTTAAATCTGACTAGTTCTATGGGGGCTTATGCAGCAATACTAGTATTCATTTTCACACTTATTATTGCTGTGATGCTTATTCATTCCTTCCTGAACCCTATAAATAAGCTGCAAGATGCTCTACGTAAAATTGCTGAGGGAGATTTGCGGCAGCAGATTAATTCGCCATATAACGATGAGCTAGGAAGTCTGAGTCATCATTTCGACCATATGGTGTTGCGGGTACGAGAAATGCTTCAGCAGACCCAATCGGTAGCTTCTTCGCTTGCGACTTATTCGCACTCTTTTCAACAATCTTCATCGATTACCGCTCATACGAACCAAGAAATCGTAAGCACAATACAGGAAATCTCTGTAGGCGCTGAGCAGCAAGCCGGACAATCGGAGCAGAGCGCAAGCTTGATTCAGGAATTGGAACGGGAAGTTCATGAAATTACGGAATATACCGAGGTTATGCTCTCGACAAGTCAAACGGCTAATCACAATACTAGAAAAGGTTCCGAGGCCGTCATCGCTTTGCGCGAGGTATCAGAGCACTCACGTGAGTCTGTGAATAAAGTATATCTTGCTTTAACCAAATTGAGCGACCAATCGAAGGATATCTCCAGAATTACCAAATCGATCACAAACATTTCAAACCAGACCAACATTCTCTCACTAAATGCAGCGATTGAAGCAGCGCGGGCGGGAGTTTATGGGAAGGGCTTTGCTGTCATAGCAGATGAAGTGAGACAATTATCTGATCAGACCAAAGAGTCCTCCGTACATATCAGTCAGATTATTAACGAGCTGCAAGCAGGGATGGATGAATTTCAGCAATATATGCTGGAGACCAAAGGAAATTTTGAAGAGCAGGATCAAAAAGTGGCAGAAACGTTGTCGTCTTTTGAAGCGATAGATCAGTCGATCGTTGAGATTAGTAAGCAGATTGGGCAAATCCATGACAAGGTAGATATGACACAGACTATGAATCGTAGACTCGCAGAGTCTGTTCACAACGTGGCTGCCATTGCTGAGGAAACTGCGGCAGGGGTTCAGGAGGTGAATGCCTCTAGCGTACAACAGGACAACGCGATCCACGACATTGCCCGCCAAGCTGTTGAGATTAATGAGATTTCGCAAAAATTATTCAAGGAAATCAACGTCTTCAAGATTAATTCGGACATAGTAGACGAGATTATCGCTGGGGATGACAGTGACTCACCTGGCGCTGAAACGCCTGAGGAGCGCTCTTATTTGACAATCTCCGCATAGGTAGGGAGAGGTTTGCTTCTTGATCGGATGCACACATATAGGGAGTGACTTGATTTGCTAGTTCTGTAATGTTAAAAGGTAGCTAAGAGGGAGACTTCTGGTTGCCTTTTTTGTGGTTAGTTGTATTTAATGCAGCTATTAAAGTTTGTGTTTTCTGCTATGAGTGTTTAATTGCACTTAGTGCAATTATTTCTACGAGAATTGGCTGTTAGTGGTGTTTAGCTAGATTTTAATTGCACAAAATACAACTAAAGTTGAACCTAAGCCTGATTGGCCTGATTTAGTTGTATAGAGTGCAATTATTTAAATATTCGCAGAGGTTTTGTCGTTTAGATAAATGAGGGAGGATGAGGGCGTATATTACTCGTAGGTTTTGTTCAGAGAGCTAACTTGTTCTGGGAGCCAGTTCTTTAGATTGAGAAACTTGTACCCCGCCGACCGGGCTTTTGTCGTATCCATAAACCAGGATTGTTCAATTCCGAAGGGTGACATATGCTCGTCTGCGGTTTGCTTCTGGATGATGGCGTGTTTCTCTGTTTCTTCTTCAATCATTGTGAGAATATCCTTAATTCTAACCGTACCGTCTGAGCAAGCGTTGAACGGTCCTGTCATAGTAGAGCTACAGCCTAGCCAATATAGGAAATCAGCAGCTTCATCCGAACGGATAAAGGAGATATGTGCTTCGGGATTCGGTATACCAATAGGCAACTCATTACGGACATGCTCAATATGAAAATGAAGTCTTCGCGTATAATCATCTATTCCCAGCACAATTGGAAAGCGAACCGTGGCGACTGGAAAGCTAGCCTGCTGCATGAAGACGGCTTCCGCCTGTCTTTTTCCTTCTTGATAGGTGAAATCATTTCGCCCTCCGTGGCGGATAGGGTAAGTTTCAGGATCGAAAATGTCCTCGGTCAGCGCTTCTTCACTGAAATCATAAACGGATAAACTTGAGGTGAGGATATACCGTTCCGTTTTACCATCAAAAATCCGGCGTGCCTGATCCGCTTCGTCCGGTGAATAACAAATATTATCGAACACGACATCCCATAGTGTATCTCCTACCGCCTGAGCGAGCTCGTTTGCTTGGAAACGGTCCGCATGGATACGGTGAACGTGATCTCCAAAGGAATCGCTAGTTTCCCCGCGTGTAAGTATTGTTACGTCGTTTACGGAATCTTGTAGCAATCGTTCAACTAACCTTTTTCCAAAAAAGCGCGTGCCGCCTAAGATAAGAATTTTCCTCATTAGATATCACTCCTAACTAACATTAATGTTTATTTATAAGTCTAATTAAAGGTTTCCATAGAAAGCAGGGGAATTGTACCTTAAAGAGTGATGAGTGGTGATGAATGAAGCATAAAGATATGTGAGGAGATTTCATTAGTGTGATTGTACTTTGTGCAATAGAATTTAAACTATATAGGACATAATTTGATTCTATTGCACTTTATACAATCAAAAGATGAGAAATCGACTTAAAAGTCACTTTTATTAAGAATCTATTGCAGATAGTGCAGTAGATTCGTTTTTGACCTAACTCACAAAACATACCTATCTCATCAAACTCACACTTTTCAAAACTAATATTTGTTCGGTTATAACGTAACGTAATGTGCTTCATTTGGCTAAGCTTACTCCAGTATTACGAAATAGCGTCACGAAAGACTAAGCCACCATCCGCATTCCTGGCTCGGAATAGTTCCAGCCCATAGAGCTGAATCCGCCAGATTGGAAAGGTTGAACGCTTTGGAAGCTCTGGAAGTTTTGGCTGGACACGGCCATTACAGTTTCTTGACTTTCATCTGCAAGGACAAGCTCAATCAACTCGGCGATTTGTCCTTGTTCATAGGCGGATGCAAGACGATTCAAGGCAATCTGTAGTTCCGTCTCCTGCAGTATGGAGGGGCCGTTAGATTGAAGAAGCTCTTGTCTGACTGCAGGGAGGGCTTGGCGGGCTCGATGCAGAGCAGCTTTGATGGCTCCTTCTGTGGTGTCGAGGATTTCGGCAGCTTCGCTTCCGGAGTGCTCGAATACATCGCGGAGCAGGAACACTGCTTGCTGCAGTGGAGACAGATGCTTCTGTAAGGCTTGAAAAGCAGCCTCAATCTCAAATAAACCATACTCTGCTGCTTCCTCTGTCCGTGGTTGATCCATTTCCAGCACTCGTGACAACGTGGCTTTTCGCCGCATAATATCTGTCCAGGTATTTCTGGCAATCCGCAGGAGTAGCGCCTCAGGATTCGGATGATTCGTTAGCGAGCTGAAATTCGTACGACTTGTATGTTCTGAATTATTGTTCATTTGACTTGTATCGTTCATATCGCTCTTCAGCTTCGAATGTTTGGAAGTCTTCATATAGCCCAGTGCTTTGACCCACGTATCCTGAGCCAAATCTTCGGCTTCCCACGGGGATTGTGTCAGTGTAAGGCAATACCGCTTCAGGGCCATTTGCAAAGACGTGGTATGATTCTCATCCGGTTCATGGCCGGCGCTAAGCTTCTCAAGGCTGGTCACTCTGCATAACCCCTTTTCCGGTAAAGTGCTTTCGGTTACTTCTAATAATAAACGAATGAGCTCCAAATTAAGATACGCAATAATAAAAATAATATTTTGCCCGCTTAACGTATCCTATCCATAGACTAATCCGTTTACAGGGTAGATTTCAAATAAAATAAACGGATGGAGGTCGCATACGCATGGCGTACATTCCTTATGTCATTGAACAAACGAATCAAGGGGAAAGATCCTACGATATTTATTCGCGGCTCTTAAAGGACCGAATTGTGTTTGTAGCGGCGGAGATTGAGGATCAATTAGCGAATAGTGTTGTTGCCCAATTGCTGTTCTTATCAGCTGAGGATCCAGATAAAGATATACACATGTATATCAATAGTCCAGGGGGCTCCGTAACAGCGGGATTAAGTATTTATGACACAATGCAGCTCATTAAACCGCAAGTAAATACGATCTGCACAGGTATGGCGGCTTCCTTTGGTTCACTTCTATTGTTAGCTGGGGCTAAAGGTAAACGTTATGCGCTGCCGAATAGTGAGATTATGATTCACCAGCCACATGGTGGTGCGCAGGGGCAGGCCAGTGATATTGCGATTAGAGCCAAACGTATTTTGAAGCTACGGGAAGTGCTTGTCCAGATTACAGCGGACCGAACCGGACAGACGGTGGAGAAGGTACAACAAGACATGGATCGGGATTATTTCATGTCAGCCGAGGAAGCAGTGGAGTACGGGATTATCGACAAAGTTATCACAAATCTGTAAGTCGAAGGAGTGAAGTGAATGATGCTGGAAGCTTTGCAGGGCAAAGAGGTAACCATTTATTTTGTAGATGGCTCTAACGCTAGAAAAGGCATTTTGGAAACGGTAACTGAGAAGTTTATCAAATATCGGACAGAATTTGAGGAGCTTTATATTCCCATGACTTCCGTCTGTTCCATCACACTAGATACTAAAGGACGGGAACGCGCCCGTGTAGGATTTACACAATAACCATTATCAGATTTAAAAATAGGGTTAGGGAAGCTTTCCCTAACCCGTACTTTCACGAATTGCCAAATAATGAGCTACATTTGCATGATGCTGAATACCTGTCTCCCCTTTAATCAGCTTGATTAAAGTTCGGGTAGCAGTCATTCCAATCTCCGTTCCAGAGTATTCCACCGAGGACAGCTTGGGACGAACGACAGAAGCGATAAAGCTATTATCGAATCCGAACACCGCAACATCCTCTGGCACCCGAATACCGTTATCAATCAGAAAATTCATCGCCCCTACAGCTATCCAATCTGTGGAGCAAAAAACCGCAGTAGGTAGCTCCCCGCTATCCTTAATCCGGCGCATAGCGTCACTTCCATCTTCTACGGCCATTCCACTTTCTACTACCCATTCTTCTCTTAAGGTAATGCCTGCATCCATAAGCGCTTGTTGATAGCCGCGATATCGATCGCCACCCACTGCATTATCTCCAGATACCCGGATCATGCCGATACTTCTATGTCCTTTTTGAATCAGATAAGTAACGGCTTCATAGGAGGCGGTAACATTATCCAGATGGACAGAAGGGATCGAATCAATCTGAGATTGTTCTCCAACTAACACGCAAGGTGACCCGGATTTCTGGATAATCTCCAAATGCTCCTTACTCGGAACCGAGCCTACATATATATAACCCTCAGTCCCCATATGGTGGAATAAGTTCAAATAATGAAGTTCACTATTAACACTTCCGTCTGTTAACCCGACCAAAACATCATAACCATATAGCTCGGCGAGATCACGTATGCCAATATTGAAATCATCAAGCACGGTATTACTGTTCTGCGGAATAATGACACCAATCAGAGGTGTATCCGATCTACCTGCATCTGAACCGATGACATTAGGGCGGTAATTCATTTGTTTCATGGCTTCCAATACACGCTTACGAACTTCCTCGTTTACCGGTTTGCTGTTATTGACAACCCTTGAAACGGTAGCTATTGAAACGTCAGCCATTTTGGCTATATCTTTAATTTTTACCTTCAAGAATATCACCATAACTTTCCAATCTTGTATTCGTTCTAGAATATATTGCAAGCATATCACGGATAGCTTCAAGAATCCAAAAGATTGTTATTGACCGGGAAAATAAAAGATCCTATAATGATCGCATAGGAAAATAATTTCCTTAAATAAACCCTAAATAGATAGTATTTTAGTCGATAATCTTAAGTTTTATTATGAAAATCACTAATTCGTGAATTAAATAGGAAAATATTTTCCTAAGAGGGTATATGAATACGAAGGAGCTGCATACATTGAACAGAACATGGTGGAAAGAAGCCACAGCGTATCAAATTTACCCACGGAGCTTTATGGACAGCAATGGCGATGGTGTTGGAGATCTGCGGGGAGTCATCTCAAAACTTGATTACTTACAGGACCTTGGCATCAATGTCATTTGGATCTGTCCTATTTATAAATCCCCGAACGATGATAATGGATATGATATTTCGGATTACCAGGATATTATGGCGGAGTTCGGCAGTATGGCTGATTTCGATCAGCTATTAAGCGAGGTTCATGCACGGGGTATGAAGCTGATTCTGGATCTTGTCATTAACCATACTTCTGACGAACATCCTTGGTTTGTAGAAGCACGTTCCAGCAAGGACAATGCGAAACGCGATTATTATATTTGGAGAGATCCTAAGGACGGAAAGGAACCGAATAACTGGGAGAGTATTTTTAGCGGTTCGATCTGGGAGCTTGACCCTGCTACAGAGCAATATTTCATGCATGTCTTCTCCAAAAGACAGCCTGATCTCAACTGGGAGAATCCTGAAGTGCGTCAGGAATTATACGGTATGGTCAATTGGTGGCTAGATAAAGGGATCGACGGCTTCCGAGTGGATGCTATTTCACATATTAAGAAAATTCCAGGTCTTCCTGATCTGCCAAATCCAGATAATCTTCCGTTCGTTTCGTCCGGCGCGGGTCATATGAATCGGGAAGGAATTCACGATTTTCTTCAGGAGCTGAAACAGGAAACATTTGATCGTTATGA
The DNA here is from genome assembly GCF_038009145.1 of Paenibacillus sp. FSL R5-0923. Taxonomy (NCBI): domain Bacteria; kingdom Bacillati; phylum Bacillota; class Bacilli; order Caryophanales; family Paenibacillaceae; genus Paenibacillus; species Paenibacillus sp. FSL R5-0923. Next base: position 5,490,720 of record NZ_JBBPAT010000001.1, on the reverse strand, counting down.
CATTATGACCGTTGGTGAAGCGAGTGGTGTTAGTGTCGATCAAGCGGAAATGTGGGTAGGCGAGGAGCAGGGCAAATTCAATATGATTTTTCAATTCGAGCATTTAGCTCTTTGGAATAAGAGTGTTACGGGTGGCTTGGATGTTCTGCAGCTGAAATCAGCACTTTCCCGCTGGCAAAAAGGTCTTGAGGGTAGAGGCTGGAATGCATTATTTATCGAGAATCATGACCAACCACGTTCAGTTTCCACTTGGGGAAATGATGGCGAGTATTGGAAGACATCGGCCAAATCGCTGGCTACAATGTATTTCCTAATGCAAGGAACACCGTTTATTTATCAAGGTCAAGAAATTGGGATGACTAATGTACGATTTGATTCCATGGATGATTATGATGATGTGGCGATGAAGAACCTGTATCGTTTAGAGACAGAAGCCGGAAAATCACATGAAGAAGTCATGGAGGTTATCTGGAAGAACGGTCGCGACAATTCTAGAACGCCAATGCAATGGGATGACTCTGAGAACGCTGGTTTCAGTAGCGGCAAGCCTTGGATGAAGGTCAATCCTAATTTCACGGAGATTAATGTGGAGCGTGCGAAGCAGGACCCTGATTCCATCTACCATCATTATAAAAAGCTAATCGCACTTCGGGCCGCTAATCCTATTACCGTTTATGGAACCTATGATTTGATCCTGCCTGAAGATGAACGAATCTACGCTTATACTCGTACACTTGGCAATGAGAAATTGCTGGTCATGTCAAACCTGACTTCAGAGGAAGCGCTGTTCGACCTTCCGTTTGATTTGGAATTTGACTCCAGTGAGTTGCTGTTGAATAACTATGAAGTTGACCCTGCCGAGAAGATCGAGACAGTGGCATTACGCCCTTACGAATCTCGTGTGTATATGCTGGTTAACGCACCTGTAGAGCAAGAGGCAATTCTTGAGAGTGTGCCTGCAACAACGGTTTAATTATTTTAATAAACGCAAGAATGCCCCTCGGCCAATGGCTGAAGGGCATTCTTTTTATTAAATATCAATTATTTGCTCTGTTCGCCATCATCCGTAGAAGATAAATCCGGCCGTTGCAGAATATAACTATTAGACATATTCAAGAGCCGCTGAACGGCATCAAATTGCGCTTGTGTCGAACCGCCCTCAGTTTCAGAACCGTCGATTAGGTTATAGTTATTTCCATCATCGTAATCGACACCAGTCAAGTACAAGCTTGTGTCATTAATAAAAGAACCAGTAGGAAGAAAATGTCTAACAGGTAGCAGATTGGTCTGCTGATTCATCAGATCTTCTCCGAAGTGGAGCTGGTCCTTCATAGAAATCCCTAACAGATTAGCTACAGTTGGTAAGATGTCAATCTGACCGCCAGTTTGGGTATACACAGTAGGTTGGTTTATGCCCGGGGCATGAACGATGAAAGGAACGTTGAACATATCGGTATATCCATACTCGTGTCCGACCATTTCCTCCATTAATGATTTCTCATTGCCGTCAAGGGAATACAGGGATACACCTTGATGATCTCCGTAGAAGACAATCACGCTATCGTCCCATAACCCGCTGGACTTCAGTTCGTCTAGAAATTGTCCCATGGCGTAATCCGCATAATTTTGGGCTAAAACATAGTCGCCGACTAAGGTCCCTTCGTACCGTTTAGGCAACGTCATTTTAAATTTAGATTCTGGCATTTTATAAGGGTGATGAGCACTCATAGAAATGACCATCGCGTAAAAAGGATCGTCTTTAGCATCCATTTTGACTAATTCAGGAACGGTCTTGGCATACAGCACCTCATCAGAAGATCCAAATGCGATATGATCATCATCTCCATAGAAGGACTGATCGTAGTATTTATCAAAGCCTAGCACCTTGTATAAGGTTTTGCGGTTCCAGAACTCCACGCTGTTGGTGTGAAAGGTGGCCGTATTGTATCCATTAGCTTTCATCAGCTTGGGCAGGCTCGGAAGCTCCTTAGTCATATAGTTGGACGAAGTGGCTACTTCGTGATGAGGAACATATAGCGAGGTGTTCACTACAAATTCAGCATCCGATGTTGTTCCTTGCCCCGCATTTGTATAGAAGTTATTGAAATAATGTTCGCTTGAAATAAGTTTATTTAGATTGGGAGTTACTTCCTGTCCGTCAATGCTTAAGCCAAGTAGGAAATTCTGAAAAGATTCCATTTGCACTACAATGAGATTTTTACCTTGAGCCGCTGCCCAATACTTTGGTGAGACTGGCTCCGTAATTCCCTTTGTAGCGTCCACAGACTGCTGCGTAATTTCTTTGCTGTCGATCATTTCTTTCTTTTCTGTGGTGTCGGCAAAAATGGTATATACCTCGTAATTGAGAATCCCCATACGCTCTGCCTTTTTGTTCTCGTTCATACTGGCATGATTCGGCCAAATATTAAAGACACATATCGCAAGTGAAACACTGATGATCCCAAGTAAGGCGGTTCGGTTCATACGCCGGTTCATGCCTCTTTCTTTCCAGATCGCAATATATTTGGGACGGAACATAAAGAACATGAAGACTACAATATCCACAAAAATGAACAAATAGTAAGGATCCAGCAAGGAGTATGTGCTTTCTCCGACCTTGGTTACCTTATCTGCCTGTTCCAAAGCATGGTAAGTAGCAATTACGCCGTAATACTTGTAATACATCAGGACGGCAAAATAAATCACTGAAATTAATAAGTTCGCAATCATGTAATACAGAAACTTCCGTTTGGAAGCCATCCACTCAATGAGTCCAAAGACGATAAAGAAGAACGGGATCTCTGTGAGCAGCATGCTCCAATTAGGGCCGTCACTAAATACTACGAACCAGGCCACTGCGCATTTTAAGAGCAGGATGAAGCTAAAAATTAGAAAGGGCTTATTTTTTATTTGAAAATCTTTTTTCACTCGTAATCATCCTCTCTGGTGCAAAACACACTAAAATCCTGCATAACTCTGTATGTTGTGGGAATCCGTTGCAATATGCCGATGCTTATTATGCTCTTGAAGTTTTAGTGTGTCAAAAGACGGACGAGAGACCTAGAGCGCAGCAACAAGCGATTTATGCCATATAAACAGTTAAAATCAGCTTCAATCCTAAACTACAGGTTAAAGCGTATAAATTGATTTGAAAAATTACAGTTTCTCGCAACTTTACATAATATTCCACAGTCTATATAAGAAGATTGAATACAGTGGGGGTCTCTATTGTTGCAGATCAACAGTTTGACCCTACCGATTCTAAAAGGAGTGATCTTAAGTGGGAAGACAAATTTCAAGCATTAAAATTCAGATAAGACGAATAGGTATTGTAGTTGTTGGGGCAGCTATTATCCTAGCTACAGCCTCACCATTATTCGTAAGAGCGGAAAGTGTTGTGAATTTCCCGGATGAAAAGAAGTTATTGTCTGGCATCACAGGACTGGATGCGGGGGATAGAAGCGCTTATGCCATCACTGCGGATGGAACAGCCTGGGCTTGGGGTGGTGGATACGGCTCTATTGGTAATGGGGCAACCACACCAGCGTATACTCCAGTCAAAATGCGCATCGATCATGTTAAGCAAGTTTCAGGTGGCTACCGTCATAATTTGATGTTGAAAGATGATGGAACAGTGTGGGCAGTAGGGGGGAACGAACATGGACAACTTGGCACTGGAGCGCAGTCCTCGACAGTCCTTCTAGAGCCGGTTCAAGTGAAGGGGCTAACGGATGTGATTTCTGTTTCAGCAGGAGACACATTTAGCTTAGCGCTTCGCAAAGACGGAACGGTATGGGCGTGGGGAGGCAATGAGCAAGGAGAACTCGGTGATAATTCGGGGAAAAACGGGCTAACACCGGTGCAGGTGAAAGGACTACCCTCCATTTTAGCTATAGCTGCAGGATCGAATAATTCAGTGGCACTTGGGAACGGCGGAGAGGTGTGGGTATGGGGCTCATCTAAAACTAGAGGCATTAAAAAGGATGCGGTTCTAAAGCCTACCCTACTTAAAGGCGGCGGGGAGTATAGAGCTGTTGATACTGATGGGTGGAATGGAGTAGCTTTGAGATGGGATGGTACCGTTTGGTTATGGAATAATTACACAGATATGAATCCGGGTGGAACTTTACAGCCGATTCAGATTCCAGGACTCACTGATGTCGTATCGATGACAACGGACTCTGCTGTAAAAGCCGATGGAACCGTATGGCAGTGGAGAGTTGGCGATAAGAATAAGATGAATGTTAAACAGATTAGTGGTATTCAAAATGCAGTTTCGATTACCAGCGGGAACAGAAATCATTATGTGCTCTTAAAAGACGGTCATGTTCTTGCATGGGGAACGAATGAATTTGGACAGACTGGGTTGGGGGTTAGAGATTTTATGATTGACACGCCTCAGCCAGTGAAGAAATCGATACAGGTCCTGTTGAACAATAGTGAAATGGATCTGACTATGCCTCCTTTACTGCTCAACAATTCTACTTACGTTCCTTTAAGAGGAATATTTCAGCAAATGGGAGTGGATGTACGTTGGGACGTTCCTTCGAGATCAGTTATTGCCGTGAAGGAATCTACATCTACTACGCTGATCTTAAATTCGATTAATGGACAAACGACAGTGAATGGAAAAGTAATAGCCACAGATCAAAAGCCAGTCTTTATTAATGATAGTGTATATGTACCTTTAAGATTGGTGAGTGAAATGTTAGGCGCTAAGGTAGAATGGGATGCCGAAGCTTACGCTGTTCAAATCCATTCAAACCAATAAAAAACAGCTCGAAATTCTTAATCATGATGCTGATGAATATTGGATCAATGGGACAACGTATAATAACCCCAATGATCATTCAATTAGGATCTTGAAACGGATGGGCATAGGAACAACGGTAATATTGGGACAAAAACGGGTAAGAGTATACATTACGGCCCTCTTTATATTCATTGCAGTGCTGTTGATCGGAACTGGTGAATGGCCGTTCAGGATGCCACTGAAACTGAACGTCTCTACGCGGAGTTGAAAGGGTGGTGAGGTTTCTCATTGAGTTTAAAATAAACGTATGAAGTAGCCCCCTCTTGTGATAGAATAATCTAGTTGTCCAAGTTTCCGGAAATTTACTCCATTCCAGCGATTTTCATTAGATATATAGGTGGATAATCGAGGAAATATGAGCATTCAAGAGTATTAACAAGAATCCTTGAAGATTTTACACAATAAACATCAATTTTTGTCGGTTTTTATTGATTTATTCAAAAATATTATGTATAATCAGCCTTGTTGATTTTGCAAATGGAATTTTAGGAGGTTTTTATTTTGGGAAAAGCGTTAATTATTGGCGCTGGCGGTGTTTCCAGTGTTGTTGTTCACAAATGCTGCCAGAACCCGGATGTATTTGAAGAGATCTGCATAGCTAGCAGAACTGTCGCGAAATGTGACGCTCTGAAAGATAAATTAGCCGGAGGCCGCACGAAGATTTCTACTGCTCAGGTCGATGCAGATAATACGGACGAAGTCATTGAACTGATCAAGAGCTTTGAGCCGGATGTCGTTATTAATGTCGCTCTCCCATATCAGGACCTGACAATCATGGATGCGTGCCTGGCAACAGGAGTGCACTATGTGGATACTGCCAATTATGAACCACAAGATACAGCGAAATTTGAATACTCTTGGCAGTGGGCTTACAAAGAAAGATTCGAAAAAGCAGGCCTTACCGCGTTGCTTGGTAGTGGATTTGATCCAGGTGTAACGGGCGTGTTCACAGCTTACGCTCAAAAGCACTATTTTGATGAGATTCATACCATTGATATTGTAGACGCCAATGCTGGTGATCACGGATATCCATTTGCAACAAACTTTAATCCTGAAATCAATATTCGTGAAATTACAGCCAATGGCCGCTATTTCGAGAATGGCGAGTGGATTGAAACTGCACCGCTTTCCGAGAAAAAAGTATACGATCTTCCGGAAATTGGACCAAAAGATATTTATCTTTTGTATCATGAAGAATTAGAGTCTTTGGCCGTTAACATCAAGGGTGTAAAGAAGATCCGTTTCTGGATGACCTTCTCGCAGAATTACCTGACTCACTTGAAAGTGCTTGAGAATGTGGGCATGACTTCTATCGAGCCTATCATGTATGAAGGAAAAGAGATCGTACCTCTGCAGTTCTTGAAGGCGATTTTACCGGACCCCGCTTCCTTGGGACCAAGAACAAAAGGCAAAACGAACATTGGATGTATCATCCAAGGAACTAAAGACGGAAAGCCAAAAACTTATTATGTATACAATGTTTGCGATCATGAAGAGTGCTATGCAGAGGTTGGCTCCCAAGCCATTTCCTACACTACAGGCGTTCCTGCAATGATCGGAGCGATGTTAATTATAAAAGGTATCTGGAAGAAGCCGGGCGTATTCAACGTTGAAGAGTTCGATCCAGATCCATTCATGGAAGCTTTAAATAAACATGGTCTGCCTTGGCAAGAAGATTTCTCGCCAACGCTGTTAGACTAAGGCGCGATAATGGATATAGATATCAGCGCGGTCCCGTCACCATGTTACCTTGTAGATGAAAGATTGCTTACACGTAATCTTGAGATTATGAATTCTGTACAGGAACGCACTGGAGCAAAGATTTTGCTCGCGCAAAAAGGCTTCTCCATGCATTCCTTGTATCCGTTAGTTGGGAAGTACTTGCATGGTGTAACCTCAAGCTCCTTGTTCGAAGCCAGACTTGGCTATGAAAAGATGGGCAAAGAGGTTCATGTGTACGCACCAGCTTATATAGATAGTGAGTTTGATGAGCTCCTTGGATACTCCGATCACATTGTGTTCAATTCTTTTGACCAGTGGAATCGATTCAAGGATCGCGTTAAGAATGCACCGAAGCACATCAGCTGCGGCATTCGAGTGAATCCGGAATATTCCGAGATCGAAGTTCCGCTGTATGATCCGTGCTACAATTATTCCAGAATGGGAGTAACTCTCCCTAACTTCAGACCGGAAGAGCTTGAGGGCATTGATGGACTACACTTCCATACAATGTGCGAACAGAATTCGGATACACTTGAGCGTACGCTCAAAGTAGTCGAAGAGAAGTTCGGACCTTATCTCAAAGGAATGAAATGGCTTAATTTCGGTGGCGGTCACCATATTACACGACCTGATTATGATCTGGAGACCCTGGTCAAGTGTATTCTACACATGAAAGAGACTTACGGTGTGGAAATCTATCTGGAGCCGGGAGAGGCAGTAGCTCTCAATACCGGATATCTGGTAGCTACCGTTCTTGATGTGATGCATAACGGAATGGACATTGCGATTCTCGATACCTCAGCAGAGTGCCACATGCCGGACGTACTGGCTATGCCGTACCGTCCGAACATTATCGATGCTGGACAACCTGGGGAATTTCCTTATACGTACAGATTAGGTGGAATGACTTGCCTTGCGGGAGACGTTATCGGAGATTATTCCTTCAAGGAGCCTTTGAAATACGGCGACAGACTCGTATTCCTTGATATGGCCCATTATTCCATGGTGAAGAATCATATGTTTAACGGTGTGAATCTGCCTTCTATTGTTAGTTACAATGAAGAAGAGGGAATCAAAGTAATCAAACAGTTCGCTTTCGAAGATTTCAGCGAACGTTTATCTTAAGATTAATAAAAAGGTGTCCCGTGATGGGACACCTTTTTTTGATTACTCCTTATTGCATCGTGATGGCGATGCGCTCCTCCTGTGGGAGCCACTCGACATTTGCTCCGAGCTGCTCACTTATAAAGCGAAGTGGCAGATACATCGAACCGTTTACGATGAAGGGTAGTGTAGGAAGATTCACGGATTTATTGTTCACCATTGTCGCTCCAGTTACACCGTTAATACTGATGGCGAGAGCCGGTTTATCTGTAGTGGTTCGTGTGATCATAATTTGTTTATCTATTGTTTTCGCAGCTGTAATGTTCTCTTTATAGGTAATTGTGGCTCCTAATTTTTCGAACAGCGATCGAAGCGGGACGAAATTTTGTCCGTTTCGAGTAATAACTCCATTTGAGAGTGGGATAGATTCTCCGTTTAAGGAGATCGAAATAGGCTTTTGCACTGGAACGGGCCCGGCATGGCTGAATTCATAGTCGCCATAGCCCAGCTGTGCGTCCTTATTGACGCCCCAGCCCCAGAGTGAGCCGTCTTTCTTTTGCATGATGATATGTCGTCCACCTTTCTTTAGGCTACTTACTTCTTTTTCGAGAAGTGTAAATTTTGAATCTGCGGGCATCATTTCGTTTTCAATAGAAGTTTGATAGACGTTTCCTTCCCCGGTTAATGCAACAATAGAGCGCTCTACGATGTAAGCATCAACTACATTCTTGATCCCTTTTAGAAGAATCGGTGGTTGTTCATGATAGGTTGTTCCGTCTGAAGAACCTGTAATGGTATCACCCCAGAACCATAATTGAGAGGCCCCATCAATGGCTAATAGGCTGTTCTGATTTCCTTTTAAACTTTTAATATTACTGATTCCCTTGAGAAGGGTCGCAGATAGATCTATTGGAGCTCCTTGGTTCTTGTAATAATCTTGGACTGGCCAACTCCATATGGAGCCGTCCTTCTTAAGTGCAAGATTGTTTTTGATTTGAATAATATCCGTTAAATTCTGGATGGTTTCGAAGCTTTCGAAGTCATCGCGTGTAGTAGAAATAGTTCCATCTTTCTTTAAGAACACGTAACGTGTCCAGCTCTTATGAAGATCAGACTCATAGTAACCGCCCACAGCAGCCACGTTATCGACGCCGGAAACGGGTGTGAACGCGGAGGTAGTGAGTCCATCGGACGAAAGGGGGGCGCTTAGAATCGTCCCGTCTCCCTTAAGGGCTATCGTTCTATTTCCCGTCATGAACATATCGACCAGATTGTCTAGCTCTTGAACGGGGGTCACTTTAACAGCTTCAGAGTATGCCGATGTTCTCCATTGCCAGACCGAAAGGTCTTTCTTCATTACATATTGGGAACCAAAGTATGCTTGTACCTCATTCAGGTCATGGATTTGCGTGGGGACGGAGCGATTACCGCCCCATACCCAGAAGGAACCATCTGTTTTGGTCAGATAATCCGCGCCATACGAAGTGAGGTTGGTAGTCGTGGTTGTGTTCTCTGCAGCTGCAGCTGCAGCTGCGCTTACGTTACAGGCGAGGCTTAATACTAGAAGAGCACTAACCATGCTGATCCATTTTTTTTTCATAGGAATACCTCTCTTTTTCTTATTAGATAAATTTGATATGTTCACGATTTAATCCATTATCTTACATTTAGACGCTAGAACTACTGGAAAAGTTTCTTCATATTTATCCACTCACAAGAAAGGTCTCATGTGATACAATAATTTAGTCTGTTTTAAATAAAGAAAGTATAAGTTTCACACTATACTTTATCCTTATATTTCTCGCATACACACTTACCGTCCTTATAAAGACGCCTAAGGCGTTTATGCTTGATTAGCTATTGAAAGGTTCGTATCTGAGGAGGAAGTCAGCGTCAATGAGACATGCACCGTTTATTGCAGTGGAAGGCCCAATCGGGGCTGGAAAAACAACATTAGCGTCTATGCTAGCAGAGGAGTTAAATTTACCGATCATTAAAGAGATTGTCGATGAGAATCCGTTTCTAGCTAAATTTTATGAGAACATGGACGATTGGAGCTTTCAACTGGAGATGTTTTTTCTCTGTAATCGGTATAAACAGCTTGAAGATACCGTTACACAATACATAGATAAAGGGATCCCGGTCATTTCGGATTACCATATTTATAAGAACCTGATCTTTGGAGAACGAACGCTGAATGGAACGAAACGTGAAAAGTATCGGCAAATTTATCATGTGCTTACGGATGACCTGCCAAAGCCAAATATTATCCTCTATATTAAAGCCAATTTAGATACGTTATTAACCAGAATTGAAAAACGTGGGCGGCCCTTTGAAGAGGGGATGGATACTGCATATTTGGAGCAATTAATTAAGGATTATGATGACGCGATGGCCGCTCTTGCCATTCAGGAGCCTTCGACCGTAATTATTACCATTGATGGAAATGCAGTCGATTTCGTGGAGAATCCAGAACACTTCACTGAAATTGTCTCTTATATAAAGGAGCTAATGAAATGAATTCATATCATATCCCGGAAAATGCCATAATTACCGTGGCTGGAACTGTCGGGGTGGGGAAATCCACTTTAACAGGCGCCTTGGCCAAAAGACTTAATTTTCAAACCTCGCTAGAGCAGGTCGATCACAATCCTTATCTCGAAAAGTTCTATCATGATTTTGAGAGATGGAGCTTTCACTTGCAAATCTATTTTCTTGCTGAACGTTTCAAAGAGCAGAAGAAGATGTTCGAACTCGGCGGTGGTTTTGTTCAGGACCGTTCCATCTATGAAGATACCGGTATTTTTGCGAAAATGCATGCAGATCAAGGTACAATGTCCAAAACAGATTATGAAACCTACACTAGCTTGTATGAAGCTATGGTTATGACGCCATACTTCCCGCACCCTGATGTGCTGATTTATATCGAAGGCAGCCTGCCTTCCATCCTGACTCGAATTAATGAACGTGGCCGCGAGATGGAAATTCAAACGGATGTTTCCTACTGGGAACATATGCATGGCAGATATTCGAAATGGATCAACGAGTTTACAGCTTGTCCAGTGCTTCGTTTGAACATTGATGATTATGATGTAAATGATGAGACTTCGATGTCTGATATTCTTGTGAAGGTGGGCAATGCGATTTGTAAGCCTGCTGATAAAATATAATAATTAATGGTTAGAAGCCCCCGGGATTTGGGGGCTGTTTTTTTATGAAATCAGAAAGCGAATTAAGCGATATAAACTGAGTTTGAGGGATGATTTGTAAAAATAAAAAAAGACCCAAATCATAGATATGGGTCTAATAGGGAAATGTCAGTTGTCCTAGTGATAAAATACGAAAAGCAATCCAAGTTGGTGTGGACATTGTAGTATGCTCAAGGGCGGCACCCTATAATTATAGCCCTTTTTTCTGGATATAGATTCCAGTCTAGCGAAAACTAGTTATTGGTCCATGACTAAAATTAATAAGATGCGTACACTGAACTATCTTTATAGGGAGGTGTACGTATTGAGTTGTCCAGACGATAAAAAATGTCATAAGAAAAAAATCGCCACTGTATATCCTTCGAAAAGAAAAAGAAAAGAACATCGTCGAAAAGTTATTAAGAAGATTGTACAAGTCACATGTCCTCCGCCTGAAGTGAACGTTACCACTCCAACAGTCGTTGGTGCTACAGGACCTCAAGGAGCACAAGGAATCCAAGGAGTACAAGGGGCCCAAGGAGTACCAGGACCCCAAGGAGCACGAGGAATTCAAGGAGCAGAAGGACCTCAAGGTCCCGCCGGTGGGCCCCCAGGACCCCAAGGACCGCAAGGTCAACCTGGGCCAGCGGGAGCAATGGGTCCACAGGGTGTAGCGGGACCCGTTGGTCCTCAGGGTGCGCAAGGAGTGCCGGGTGCACAAGGAGTCGTAGGTCCTCAGGGATCGCAAGGTTTACCTGGTCCTGCAGGAGCAATAGGACCACAAGGTTTTGTAGGAGCAACCGGATCGACTGGAGCACCTGGGGTACCGGGGGCAGTGGGAGCAACCGGAGCGCCAGGAGCACCCGGAGCGGCAGGAGCAACCGGAGCACCAGGAGCAGCCGGAGCGCCAGGGGTAGCGGGAGCAACCGGAGCAACTGGAGCGGCAGGAGCACCAGGAGCGCCAGGAGCAGCCGGAGCAGCAGGAGCAACCGGAGCACCAGGAGCACCAGGAGCAGCCGGAGCAGCCGGAGCAGCAGGAGCAACCGGGGCACCAGGAGCGGCCGGAGCAACCGGTGCGACAGGAGTCGCAGGAGCAACCGGAGCGACCGGAGCAGCAGGAGGAGTATTGGGTTTTGCTGATTTTTTTGCCCTGATGCCCCCTGATAATGCAGCAACTGTAGCACCGGGTACAGACGTGAGTTTTCCTCAAAATGGCCCTACCAGCGGGACGACGATTGCACGAACGGGCCCTAGTTCTTTTAATTTAGCGGCAATAGGGACTTATCAGGTGTTGTTTCAGGTTAGTGTAACCGAAGCAGGCCAACTCATCTTGACTCTTAATGGCGCAGATCTGGCCTATACGGTAGTTGGACGTGCGACAGGTACATCAGAAATCGTAGAAATGGCTATAGTGCAAACAACGGTCATTAACACCATACTGACAGTTCGGAATCCTGCTGGCAATTCCACCGCACTTACTATTACTCCTCTTGCTGGAGGAACAAGATCTGTTTCAGCTCATCTCGTTATTACACAATTAGCATAGCGAAATCTCCTACGTATAGATAATTTGGAAGTTTGCCACCTCTAATCAGGTGGCTTTTCTTATGGCATTTGCTGGAATTTCCATTTGACTTCAATTCAGAGTTGACGCAAAATAAGAGGGAGATGATGTAAATTTGAATTTTTCGGGGAGAATTGTACATGAATAATAAATCAGGTCGTCATTCCTTCCGAGAGCGACTGGATCATATGGTGGGTAAGATTCGTACGGATATCCTAAGTGGAGTGCTACAGCCAGGTGCTTATCTGCCGGCAGAGAGTATGCTAGCCAAGCAATTTGAGTTAAGCAATAAATCGGTCAGAAGAGGGCTGGATGTTTTAGTCCAAGAAGGCCTTATCGTCAAAATTGACCGTGTCGGAAGCAAGGTTATGGAGTCCGTGCAGGAGAGAATCCGTATTCATTTTGGCTGCAGTGCCTCGCTGTCCAAGGACTTTCTGCTGGATGATCTAATTGGTGAATTTCATCGACTGCATCCCGGTATTCATATTCTTCCGCTGGCGCTGAATGATTTTGACCATGTGAATTCTGCCGTAGAGATGATCAATAATGGGATGCTTGATGCCGTATCTCTGAATAGCACGCAATTTCAGGAAATGGCTGAAAATGGCTCGGCTGAGCTGCTGGAATCGCTTGATCCTGATCCTGAATTATATCCAATCGCGACTGAAGCTTTCTATCATGAAGAACAGTTGTATGCTTATCCGATTTCCTTCTCCCCCGTGGTGCTGTGCTACAACAAGGCTCATTTTCGGGAAGCGGATCTTCCTGAGCCGGATAGCTATTGGACCTGGGATGACTTGATTGAGGCGGCTCGTCAGTTGGCAGAGAAACGTGGACGCCATGCTATTTATTTTGTGCCTGCTTCCGAGAACCGTTATTCTGTATTCCTGCTGCAGAGCGGGATTCAAACCGTGGCAGACGGGACCGAGCACCGCACACTTAGTCCGGAGACGGCAAATAGTCTCAGTGTATATAGTAGGCTCGTGAACAACCATCAGATTTTCCCTAAATATCTTGCTGGCAATCATGAAGATGAGACGATTTCTTTGTTTGTCCAAGAACAAGTTTCTATGATTCTGACGACCTTTTTTAATTTAAATGAATTCAAGGCGTTAACGCTGGATTATGATCTTGCACCGTTACCTAGGCTGAAAACAAAAGATCCGCAGAAGACATTACTGGTCACGATCGGAGCAGCTGTGGTCGGAAATTCGAGACAAAAGGAAGCGGCTCGTCAATTCGTTAACTTCCTTGCTTCCGTAGAAGCGCAGAAAATTATTCGGGAACGCACAGTAAGTATTCCAGCTCGAAAGCGGATCGCTGAGATGAGTACGGCGGATCATTTGAATCGTCCTTCGAGATATCTGATGTACAGAGAGTTATTCCCAACCTTCTCCTACCTTAAAGATTTAGGACTTCCCATAGCCGTTCTAAAAAGCTTTCGTAAATTGTTGAACGCTTATTGGTCAAAGATGATTGATGAGGAAACGCTTCATGAGGAATTGAGTCTCTTAATCTCGGAACAGGATGCTGCCGATCAAAAGGTTTAAAAGGTGTTTTTCTGCGAAGGCTGTTCTCTTTAGAATATCAGTAAAGCGTGATAATGGTGCTGGTGGGCCATTATTACGCATTTTTTTAAATAAAAGCAAGCAGAAGTTGTATATGGTGCCTAATCTGTATGAGATCAGAGATGGTTTATTTAAAGCAGTTAAATACGAGTAGATTTGTAAGCGTTTTCTATTAAATTTGAGGGATTTCAACATTTTGCGACAGGTACATGTTATATAAGATCACACTTATTAGAGATATTTCTTATTATTATATTGACATCATGTAGGCTGGAAAATATAATGAAATACATCAGATATATATCAGATTAGTGAAATAATAGATCTGATACTCTGAAATGTAAATCAAAAAGAAGTCAGAACAGATGTTTTCGTCTAATTAAAGTAGAAAAGAGGCAGTTGAAAGGAGGATATCCCCTATAAAAGGTAATTTTCAGAGTGATGACTCATTTAAAAATTTATTGATGTATCGTTGATTCCTTCTGATTGATGTTAGTGAATATATCATAATGATTATCTTATTTTTTAGTTATTAATAGGGGGTTGAATTATGAATGTTGCTAAAAGGAAATTAGTTCTGCTGCTGCCTGTCCTGTTGTCATTAGTTACACTCGTATCTGCTTGTGGCGGTTCGAATACTAAGACAGGCAATACCGCAGATCCTACTGCGGAAGTTCAGAAGGCTACGCAAGCTCCCGCTAAGGAAGGTAAAACAGTAGGTGGTCTGCAGCTCCCGATTGTTTCAGATAAGCTTGAACTGTCACTTTGGTCACCCAGCGGCGGCAATTTCAGAGGAACTAATTTTAATGAGAAATTATCCTTTCAGCAAATGGAAGAGAACACTAACATTCATATTGACTTTCAGCATAGTACGGAAGCCAGTGCGGAAGCCTTTAGCCTATTGATGTCATCTGGTAAGCTACCGGACATTATCTACAATGATCTATGGGGCACGGATTCCGGAAAATATGGTACACAAGGCGCGCTGCTTCCTCTGGAAGATTTAATTGAGAAAAACGCGCCAAACTTCAAGAAAATCCTCGACGACAACCCGGATATCCGGGGACAAATTACTTCGCCTGAAGGCCACATTTTTTACCTGCCTAATCTCGTTCTTGATTCACAGGATCTCACTCAAATGTTCCCACAAGTACGGAAAGACTGGATCGATAAGCTGGGTCTGTCTATGCCGGAAACTACCGAAGATTGGTATAACATGCTCAAGGCTTTTAGGGAGCAGGATGCCAACGGAAACGGCAAGAAGGATGAAATTCCACTAGTCACAGTCAACTTGGAAAATATCATGATGTTATTCGCGCCTGCCTTTGGCGTCGATTACGGATTCTTCGTGGATAATGGTCAAGTAAAATATGGCCCGAATGATCCTAAATTCAAGGATGTCGTAACCTATCTGCATCGTCTTTACGATGAACAATTGCTTGACCCGAACTATCTGGTAGATACTACATTCCAGACCCTGACTGAGAAGGTGACTACCGATGTGGCAGGGGCATGGTTTGGTTGGTCTGGCTCCTACATGGGGAACTTTACTACCCTAATGGAGGGCAAACATCCAACCTTCAAAATTGCACCAGCCATTCCACCTAAAGGACCGAACGGTGATCAACGTCATGTCTCCTTCCGCTGGCAGGCAGCAGCACACGGATTAGCGGTTTCCTCGCGGACGGAACATCCTGAGGAAGTGATGAAATGGCTGGATTATCAATACTCAGAAGAAGGCATTCTGCTGAACAACTTTGGGGTTGAAGGCAAGTCATATGATCTGGTAAACGGAGAACCGATTTATAAGAAAGAAGTAACTCATCCGACCAATGGCCTCACGAATACGCAAGAGCTGCTGAACCATACGATCGGGGGCGGAAGCTGGGCTACGGTAGCGGATACCAGATATGCTGAACAAATCCGAGAAGCTAACGGGCAAACGGAGAATCCGCTCGAGTTATATAGTGACTATATCGATTTTGATAGCAAGTTGCCTCCAGTCCAATTCACAACAGAGGAAAACGATGTAGTTGTTCCTTTGATGGCCGATATTCAGACCTATGTAGCCGAAACAATCAATGCCATGATCATGGGGCGCCAAAAGATTGAGGACTATGACAAAGTAATGAAGCAACTTGAGAAGATGGGAATTAACGATGTGTTAAAAGAGTATCAGGTTGCATACGAGCGATTTAAAGGGAAATGATTCAACTTGTGAGGAGGTTGTCGTGGGCCGAGCGGTTCAGAGAGTGCTTTGTGACCGCTCGCCACATGACAGCTATGACTAACGCCAGTGTCCGGGAGAGGAGAACTATATGGCTGTACCTGTAAAAGTCGCTAAAGTTGAAAGCAGGAAGCTTCCGGTCAAGAGGAGTCCGATTCCCTGGAAGCGGATAGCCTCCAATCGCTATCTTTATTTCATGCTCCTTCCTACGGTTTTGTATTTTCTGATTTTTGAATACAAGCCCATGTATGGAGCGATCATTGCCTTTAAGAATTTCAACCCCTACTTGGGGATCACGGATAGTCCTTGGGTGGGCTTCAAGAATTTCGAAAAGTTTTTCGAAAGCTATTATTTTCTCAGACTGCTTAAAAATACCTTCTTAATGAGTTTCTACTCACTCATCTTCATTTTTCCTGCTTCACTTGCTTTTGCACTGCTGCTCAATGAGCTGCGGCTCAAAAAGCTGAAGTCCTTTCTGCAGACCGTGTCTTATTTGCCGCATTTTATTTCGCTAATCGTTATCTGCGGGATGATTATTGATTTCACCAAGCCCGGAGGCATTATTAACAGCCTGTTGCTTGGCATCGGCCTGATCTCGGAGCCTATTCAGTTCCTGATTCTGCCGGAATGGTTTCGAACGATCTATGTAGGTTCTGGCATGTGGCAGAGCCTGGGCTGGAACTCAATTATCTATTTAGCTGCTTTATCTGGCATCAATCCGAGCCTGTACGAGGCTGCAGTTGTAGATGGTGCAGGGCGATGGAAGCAGCTAACGAATATAACGCTGCCTGGGATTCTGCCTACGGTGTTAATCCTCTTGATTCTGAATGTGGGTACCCTGCTGAATGTGGGCTGGGACAAAATTATATTGCTTTACAATCCTGGAACGTACGTAACTGCGGATGTTATTTCAACATTTGTTTATAGACGAGGTGTGATGGAGGCAAATTACAGTTTTTCTGCCGCAGTAGGATTATTCAATTCCATAATTAACTTCACATTACTCGTTCTAGCCAACCGTATCAGCCGGAAAACAACTGAGAGCAGCCTATGGTGAGCATAAGCTTCCGATACGAGTTTTGTACGATTTTTAGGAGGGTAGACAATGGTTGTGAAACGGAGTATGGGTGAAATCATTTTCGACAGCTGCAATGTGCTGTTTCTAATCTTGTGTTCTTTCCTGTTCCTGTACCCGATGTGGTACGTGCTGGTCTCCTCATTCAGCGATGCTCATGCTATTGCTGCGGGGAAGGTAAGCTTCTTTCCGATCGGCTTTAATCTGGATGCTTACAAGCTGGTATTTGAGGATACGCGAGTATGGACGGCTTACGGAAATACTTTCTTTTATGTAATTGTCGGTACGTTAATTAATCTGGTACTAACTACACTTGGTGCTTATCCTCTGTCCAGAAAGAATCTGGAGGGGAGAAATGTCATTATGGCTTTCATAGTGTTCACGATGTTTTTCAGTGGTGGTCTAATTCCTGCGTATCTGAATGTCCGTGAGCTTGGCTTGTATGATACGCGGTGGGCGCTGCTGTTGCCTGGAGCGGTTAGTGCCTTCAATTTGATAGTGATGCGGACCTTTTTTCAGTCTATCCCTGATAGTTTGATAGAGTCTGCCAAGATAGACGGCGCCCACGATTTCAGAATTTTACTGCGGATCGTACTTCCGCTCTCCATGCCGGTTCTAGCGGTGATGACCCTCTTCTATGCGGTAGGCCACTGGAACAGTTGGTTCTCGGCCATGATTTATTTACAGGATCGGAATTTGTTCCCGCTTCAATTGATATTGAGGGAAATCCTGATTCAATCCTCTGCGCAAAATATGCTGGCCGGCGTTACCCAAGATGAGGTGTTTCGTATTAGTGAATCTATTAAATTCGCTACGATTATCATTGCTACCGTTCCCATTCTAATGATCTATCCATTTTTGCAGAAATATTTTGTAAAAGGCGTAATGATCGGTGCGTTGAAGGAGTAACAGCGATAGAAAAGATGCTGCATGTGACGGAATCGTTTCTGAAGCAGTCGGGAGGAGAAGACATATGAAGGCGGTAATATCTCAGGAAGGACAGATTCGCATGTCGGATGTTCTGACACCAGTCATTGAAGATGGATTTGTACTAGTCCAGACTGAATATTCGGCGATTAGCCCCGGAACGGAAATAATGATGAATGGCCTGCACCGTACGCAACAAATTGTACTTGGATACAGTGCAGCGGGTGTAATCCGAACACGTGGGAAAGGAATGGAACACTGGCCAGAGGGTCTTCGTGTAGCTTGTTACGGCGGACCTTATGCAAAGCATGCAGAATGGCTGCTAATGCCTCAGCATCTGATGGTGCCCATTCCTGACCATGTTAGTTCGGAGGAAGCATCAACAGTAGGACTTGGAGCCATTGCAGTACATGCAGTAAGGCAGGTTGCACCGCAGTTTGGGGAGACACTTGTTCTGATCGGTGCCGGAATTCTTGGGCAGTTGATTGCTCAGATTGCTAAGGCGGCAGGATGCCGAGTGATCGTCTATGATTTGCTTACAGAGCGCTGTGAGATGGCTGAGCGCCTTGGAATTAGACATATTGCTACTAGCCCGGAGAAGGTTAAGGAACATCTTGCTAACCTGACGGAGGGCATGGGAGCAGATGCAGTCATTGTATGCGCCGGCGGTAAAACCGGAGACCTTATTGATCAAGCGCTAGAGTGGGTACGGGATCGCGGCAAGGTACTGTTGGTTGGAGATGTTAAGCCTGATTTCTCTCGTGATCTGATGTTCGGTAAGGAAGCCCAAGTGCTGATTTCTAGAGCCGGAGGTCCCGGGCGATATGATCCTATCTATGAGCGGAAGGGGATCGACTATCCTTACGGCTACGTGCGATGGACGGAAGGTCGTAATATGGCTGAATATATTCGGTTAATCTCTGAAGGGGACATTCAGGTGAAGCCGTTGATTAGCGCGATATTCCCGGTTGAACGCTGTGAAGAAGCCTTTCGGCGTTATGCAGAGGACCCCGTGGATCTGTTGGGAGCGGTCTTAGCTTATCCTGCAGCAGTCTCTGGATGTGAAACGAAGGTGAAGGAACAACTGACGAAAGAAGGCGGGAGCAGATGAAGGCGCTGCGGATCGGTGAACCACTGAATGGTCTGGCGGTTTGGGCCTCAGCTTATGGAACATGGCAAGGGGCAGACCGGATCTACGCTGTTTCTTCCGGAAGTCCTTGTATCTTAT
Organism: Paenibacillus sp. FSL R5-0923; assembly: GCF_038009145.1. Taxonomy (NCBI): domain Bacteria; kingdom Bacillati; phylum Bacillota; class Bacilli; order Caryophanales; family Paenibacillaceae; genus Paenibacillus; species Paenibacillus sp. FSL R5-0923. The sequence continues at coordinate 5,471,304 of NZ_JBBPAT010000001.1, read as the reverse complement.
TTGTTCTAGACCCGAGCGGTGAACAAGCGGTGAAACGGTATGCGCTGGAAGGCTCGGATCATTGCTGGGGTGTAGTCTTAACAACCAGCGGAGTGTATATCGGGGGAAGTGGCATTTTGTACAGGTACACTCATGAGAATGGTGTGGAGAACCTGGGTGAGATGATTCCCGGTGAATTCTATACGTGGCGGTTGGCAGCAGATACGCAAGGCAGGATCTATGGGGGATGTTATCCTGGGGGGAAAGTGTTCCAATATGACCCAGCGACAGCAGTGTTTAGGGATTACGGTGCTATGGTTGCAGGAGAACAGTATGCGCGTTCTATGGAAGCATGGAACGGTAAGCTCTATGTGGGAGTTGGTACACAAACCCCGCATATTGTTGTACTGGATACGGAGACGGGAGAACGCTCGGAAATCAGGCTACCAGATGAATGTAAAGGCGAGCAACTGGTGTATGACTTGAACATCGTTCAGGGCAAGCTTTTTGCTCGAATTACACCGTCTGCACGGTTGTACATTTATGATCTGGAACTGCAGGAGTGGGGAGACACTTTGGATCATGTGAGTGGACTTAGTGTTTCGCCGCCGGATGAGCTGGGAAATGTGTATTTCATTAAAGATGACTATTTGCAGCGTTATGATGTCCGGACTGGAAGCCTGTTCGTTACTTCACTAGCTATGCCGGAGCCTGCAGGTGATTATGGCTGGCTGAATAACCATGCTCTAAATCGGAAAGAGCGCTGCTTAACGGGTGTATACAGGGACGGGAGTTGCTGGATTTACGATCCGGCGACGGATCGGTATACGGTCAAGGACATCGGCCTGCAAGGTCAATCGGTCCATTTGCAGTCTATGACCTATGGACCTGATGATGCTCTCTATATCGGAGGGTATTTCGCAGGTGGACTGGCCAGATTCGATAAGGCAGCCGACGAGATCATTTCATATCGGGGCATTGGTCAGACGGAAGGCATGCTTGCTGGGAGCGATTGTCTTTATCTAGGTGTATATCCGCGAGCGAATATTTTCAAATATGACCCGAATGAAGATTGGAAGCCGGGAGAGAATCCAGAGCTGCTATTTTCCTTACAGAAAGAGGAGCAGGACCGCCCTTTTGCTTGGGCTTGGGCAGGAGAAGAGATCGCAATTGGAACAGTTCCTTCCTATGGTCGGCATGGAGGAGCGTTGACACTGTACAATCCTGCGAGCGGTGCACGTGAGGTGTTCAGAAATCTTTTGCCGCTGCAGAGTGTGGTGTCCTTGACCTGTAGAGATCAGCTGTTGTTTGCTGGAGGGTCCGTCTGGGGTGGACTTGGGATTGCTCCTCAGCGTGCGGATGCCTCTCTAATGATTTGGGATATAGAGAAGCGCTGCAAAGTATGGGAAGGTGTACCGGTGCAAGGGGAAAGGGCTATTTCTGCTTTGGTTCTAGATGATGCAGGGCATCTTTGGGGTTTGACGGCGGGACTGTTATTTCGGTTCGATCCACAGCTGAAGCAAACTATAAAGACTTACTCATTGTTCCCCATGGACTGGAATGTAGTGACTCATTTTTGGCGCAGTGGTAATGAACTGCTTTATAAGGAAGGCATGTTGTACGGCGTGTCGATGAATCGCTTGTTCAAGTTTAATATGCGGAATGAGGAGCTTGAGGTGTTGGATGACGATGCGCGGCTGCTGGCAATGGACCGTGAGGGTGATCTATTTTTTGCAAGAACTACAGCATTGTATCGGATGCACAAGTAAGGTCTGCACTATCCTTGGCGAAGGGTGAGGGATGATGAGAATCTTATATTTTTATAAATTCTGTATTCTAGGTGGGGTAACCACTCAACTTGCAAATAGACTTAAATTTTTGCGGCACCACTCGGAAGTGCATTTTGCTTTTTTGGAAGATTACGGCGGGGCAAGCGCTTTTGATGGATACGAGCATGTCCGAATTCTGGGGACGGTTGAAGAGATTAAGAGCTACATGGAAGTCTATGATTTCGATGTCATTATTACTATTGATACTTACGAGCTGTATGAAGCGCTTGGGCCTGTACAAGAGGGGAAGGTTATTATTCATGAGGTACATACCACCTATTCCGAACCCCTGCAGAAGTTGGCCGCAACGAAAGATAGTTTGCCTTTTCACTATGTGATCACTCCCTCCGCTTACATGAAGGATTATTTGGACGGTATCGGCATAGCGGGTGCTTATCATATTAATAATTGCCTGGATACCGATTTGTTCCGATATGAAGCGGGTATTGAGCAGGAGCCTGCCACTATTTTGTGGGTGGGTAAACTGGATGATCACAAGAACTGGTCGTCCTATTTGAACATTGCTGGAAAGCTGAATGCCAAGATGCCAGAGCTGCAATTTATGCTTGTTGGGGGATATACTGCTCCCGACGAGATCAAGAAACAGCTGATGGTAAAGGTAGAACAGCAGGGGATTAAGCATTTCAAGTGGATTCCCAAAGTGGATTACGATGAGATGCATCGCTATTATTCATCGGTTGCGCAGAATGGTGGGTTATATATTAGTACCACGACCAATGAATCTTTTGGGATGACCGTACTGGAGGCGATGGCCTGCAGGTGTCCGGTAGTGGTTCCGAGTGTAGGGGCGTTGCCGGAATTATTGGATGGTCCGTTAAGTGTTTCCCTATACGAATCAGGCAATGAAGAGGAGTGTGTGGACAGATTGAGCGCACTGCTGGAGCAGAATAGTCTGAGGGAAGGCTTGAAGTCATTGGGAGAACAGAAAGCTAGAACTGCTTACAGCATCGAACAAGTGGGAAAAGAATACATGGAACTACTTGAACGTTTCAGGGAAGAACGTTTAATTCTTAAATAAGTGGATCACTCCATGGGGCTGTCAACCGAATAAGAGGTGTTGTTGAAATGGAAAAGCTGCAGATCGGTATGGTAGGAATGGACACTTCGCATAGCAGGATTTTCGCGGCGCTGCTAAATGATGAATCTCATCCGCTTTATATTCCGGGTGGCAGGTTACACTGCGGTTATCCGGGGGGTTCTCTTGATTTCGAGCTAAGCTATTCACGTGTGAGACCGATTAGCAGTGAATTGCAGGAGCGCTATGGGGTTGAATTGCTCGATTCTATAGAAGAAGTTGCGGAGAGATCCCATGCGATTCTATTGACTTCTGTAGATGGGAGAGTGCACAAGGAACAATTTGCGGTGCTGGCTCCTTACGGAAAGCCAGTATTCATTGACAAGCCGTTAGCGGTTTCTTCTGAAGATGCGAAGGTGATTGTGGAATTGGCGGAGAGGTATGGAACGCCATTTTTCTCCAGCTCTATGCTACGTTTCGGTGGACCGCTGGTAGCCCTCTTAGAGGATGAAAGTGCAGGTGCTATTCTAGGTGCGGATTGCACTGGACCACTCGATCTTCAGCCGACACAACCGGGGTTATTCTGGTATGGTATACACGCTGCTGAGATGTTATATGCCGCCCTTGGAGAAGGTTGCCATTCGGTACGTGCCGTCAGTAACGATACGCAAGAATGGGTAGTCGGCCAGTGGAAGGACGGGCGAATCGGGACGATCCGCGGAAACCGTACAGGCGGCTCTGATTTCTATATCGTATTGCACCGTCAACGGGGGAGTAACGGAATTAACGCGCTCGGAGCAAATTACAACGCAGGACATCAGCAATTACTGAAGAAATTTATAGCTATGGCGCGAGGGGACTGTCCACCAGTACGATCTTCCCTAACACTAGAGTTGATTCGCTTCATCGAAGCGGCCAACGAAAGCCGGGTAAGCGGTGCTGATGTTCGTCTGTAAAGGAAAGCACAATCTGAAAGGAGTGTAGTTTATTGATTAGGACAGCAGTGATTGGATGCGGTGGCATGGGGACTGTTCATGCGGATCGCTACAAGTCCATGCCCGAAGCTGAGCTTGTAGCCGTATGTGACATCGTTGAAAAAGCCGCTGAGGTGCTAGGAAATTTAGTGGGCGTTAGCTATTTTACATCTGTACAAGAAATGCTCGAGCAGGTAAAGCCAGAGGTGGTCAGTATTGCTGTGCCGACCTATTTGTATGTAGAACTGGTACGGATTGCGGCTGACCATGGTGCGCATGTGATCTGTGAGAAGCCGCTCGCACTCACTTCGCAGGAAGCGGAAGAAGCAATTCGTTACTGCAACGAGCGCGGTGTACGTTTGTTTGTGGGCCATGTCGTTCGTTTCTTTCCTTCTTACAGACAGCTTGCGGAGGGAATAACGCAGCTTAGCAGTGTTCAAGGCGGAATATACCATGCTAAACGGGCGGGTTCACATCCCGGAAACGTGCAAGCGTGGTTTCGGGATCCATTTCTTAGCGGTGGCGTCATTATGGATTTAATGATTCACGACATTGACTACATTCGTGGGGCTTTTGGTGAAGCCCGTGAAGTATATGCGTTCCAGCACCAGTCGGAAGACATAAATTATGCTTCAGCCACTTTCCGGTTCAAGAATGGAACCATTGCACAACTTGAAGCATTTTGGGGGTATCCAGGGCCGTTCCATTCCTCTTTTGAATATGCGGATGCGGAAGGAATCATCTCAGGCGGGACCGGGGATGGCGAAAGTCTGCATATTCGCAAGTCGATAACGACGGGCTCTACATCGGGATTTGTGGAGACGCCTTCGAGTGTGTTGCTGAAGGATCCGTATTATTTGGAACTGGAGCATTTTCTAAGCTGTCTAACAAGTGGGGAAGAACCGATAGTCACTGCGCAGGATGCGCTGGAAGCTGTACGCTGGGCTGAAGCCGCTCAGCAATCGGCAATGACCCATCAACCGGTGAAGCTTGAAGTGAAGGGGGATATTTAATGAGCCGTTTGAATATTGGCATGATCAGTTTCGCGCATGCGCATGCTTTTGACTATTTGGCAAGTTTACTGCACATGTCTGAAGTGACGGTCAGTGGAATTGCTGATGAGGTGCCGGAGCGCACACAGGCGCTCGCAGAACGTCATACGATTCCCTATTATGCTAACTACAAGGAACTTCTGGAAGATGCGAATATAGATGCCGTAATTATTTGCTCGGAAAATGTCTATCATGCTGAGCTAACCATCGCTTCAGCCCGAGCGGGCAAGCATGTACTGTGCGAGAAGCCGCTAGGTCTGTCAGTAGAAGAAATGCAACGCATGATTTCGGTCTGCTCTGAAGAGGGAGTACAGCTTATGACAGCCTTTCCTTGCCGCTTCCTCACTCCGGTTGTACGGGCTAAGGAATCACTAGATCGCGGCGATATTGGTGAAATTATCGCTTTTAAAGGAACTAACAGAGGTTCTTTTCCGGGACCTAGATGGTTCTCTGATGAAGCCCTATCGGGAGGCGGTGCAGTTCTAGATCACACTGTGCATGTGATGGATCTGATGAACTGGTTCTCCGGTTCTTCTGTAGAACAGGTGTATGCCTATGCGGATACCTTATTTGATTCAGAGCGCAAGCGGACGATCGATGATGCTGGAATGGTGCATGTAACTTTTGAGAATGGTGTGTTCGGAGTGCTGGATCCTAGCTGGTCACGCAATCCCGGCTTCCCCACATGGGGGGATGTGACCCTAGAAATCATTGGAACTAAAGGTGTTATCTCCATAGATGCTTTTAACCAAAAAAACAATGTATACGGAAGAGCATCTGGCAAAGGGAACTGGTCCTTCTGGGGAGATGACATGAATGAACTGATGCTGAAGGCTTTTGTACAGGCGCTTCTAGAAGGGGTGGAGGTACCGATTTCGGGAATAGATGGGCTCCGATCCACAGAGGTTGCACTTACCGCTTATCAATCTGCTCATGCAGGCCAACCGGTGCGTTTAAATAAATGAGGATGCTGTAAGCACAAAACTTTGAGGAGGATGGAATCGCCTATGAAGGATCAGGAATTGTTCGATAGTATGTGTGAAAAGCTCTACTCTGCGGTAATCTCTGATACGTTGGATCAATTGGGCTATCGTAATCAGGTGATGCGTGAAAATATTAACCCGATAGATCCTACCTGGATCGTTGCCGGAAGAGCAAAGACCATTCTGTCTGTGGATATTCATCATTTGCCGGAAGATCCGTACACGAAGGAGATTGAGGCGGTGGACAGCGTTAAGCCCGGTGAGATTGTCATCGGCTGTACGAATGAATCGCGGCAGAACGGACTGTGGGGAGAGCTATTGTCTACGGCTTCCAAAATGAGAGGTGGCCGCGGAGCCATTGTAGATGGACTAATCCGTGATACTGCTAAAATTTTGGAGCTTGGTTTTCCTGTCTTTGCTACCGGGACCAAACCTGTTGATTCTCAAGGGCGTGGAATTGTTATCGACTATGACATTCCGGTGCTATGCGGTGGCGTAATGGTCCATCCCGGAGATGTAATCTTTGGTGATCGTGATGGTATCGTTGTGATTCCGGGCGCCATCATCGATGAAGTGTTCCAATTAGCCATGGATAAGGTGACTCGCGAGAATCATACACGGGATGAACTGCTCGAAGGATATACCTTGCGGCAGGTCTACGATAAATACGGGGTGCTCTGAACAAGATTCGAGGGAGTGATATACATGAGGCTGGCTGGCAAAAGAGCGCTAATCACAGGTGCAGCAAGAGGAATTGGACTGGGAATCGCCCATCGATTTCTGGAAGAAGGCGCTCAGGTGGTGTTGCTGGACCGAAGTGAGGGTGAGCTTCTTATTGCACTTGAAACCTTGAAGGATTATGGTGAAAAAGCTGCAGTAGAGATATGTGATCTTCGCGATGTCTCACAGTTAGAACAATCTGTTGCCCAAGCCTTTGAAAGGTTCGGTGGGATAGATATTGTAGTGAACAATGCCGGAATCGCCTTTCGTGAACACTTTCTTGACATCTCGGTTGAGCATTGGGATGCAGTATTTGATATCAACGTAAGGGCGGTTTATTTAATAGGTCAGCTTGCAGCGAGACAAATGATTTCTCAGGGTGGCGGAGGCGCCATTATAAATATGAGTTCCAAAAATGGTCTATCAGCAAGCTCGGAGCTCGCGCATTACAATGCTTCTAAGGCTGCTGTTATACTGCTAACCGAATCGATGGCAGTGGAGCTGGCGGCTTATGGGATCCGGGTAAACGCAGTAGCACCGGGATTTGTGGATACACCCCTCGACCGCAAGCTGCGCGAAGCTTCGAAGCTCCCGGCTTATTCGGAGCATACACCGATGAAGCGGGCGGCAACGATAAGAGAAGCTGCCAATGTATTTCTTTTTCTGGCTTCTGATGAAGCCTCCTATGTAACGGGAGAAACCATTCGTGTGGATGGTGGACATTTGGCTAATGGTAGTGAGCTGTAAATAGAAGAAGGAGTGAACGTTTTGGAAATTACAGAAATTCAGGCAGAGTTGATGATTGATGCTCAGGCTGAGCTTGGTGAAGGGCCGCATTGGGATGCCGAATCCAAACAGTTGTACTGGGTGGATGTTACGAGAAGGAAGCTTAGAATATACAACCGGATCACGGGTAATGAAGTAGTCCGCTCCTTCGACCGGATGATCAGCGCAGTGATTCCAACCACTGTGGGAGGACTTGCATTGGCCATGGAGGATGGGGTCTATCTCTCTCAAGCTGAGAATTCTCCTGTCTTATTGACTTCGATAGAAGCAGAGCTACCACTCAACCGATTAAATGATGCCAAATGTGATCGACAAGGCCGACTGTGGGTGGGAACGATAAGCTTGAACAATGATGCGCCGGATTCCGGAGGTTTCTACGTCGTGGAGCCTGATGGTTTCACACACCAATTGTTATCCGGCGTCGGCTGCTCGAACGGAATGGCTTGGGACTATTCCCGGAGCAAGATGTATTATATTGATACGCCGACTAGGCAGGTGGATGTATTTGATTACGAGGAAAAGTCTGGAAGGATAAGTAACCGAAGAGTAGCGTTCCGAATTCCTACAACAACTGGCTATCCGGACGGAATGACAATAGATAGTGAAGGCATGCTTTGGGTCGCCCACTGGGGCGGCGGCTGTGTATCACGATGGAACCCGGAGACGGGTGAGCAGCTTGGACTCATTCGAGTTCCAGCACCACTGGTGACCTCGTGTACTTTTGGAGGCAGTGATCTAACGGAACTCTACATTACAACTGCAAGGATAGGGATGCACGAGAAAGAGTTACGTGATTATCCGTTTGCAGGCGGTTTGTTTATGGCTAAGCCCGGGATGACTGGCTTGTTGCCGGGAAACTTTCAGGCTAAGGAGTAGGAAGAGGAGGCAAAGCGATGCGACTCAAAGATAAGATCATCATAATAACCGGAGCTGGCTCGGGAATTGGAAAAAGCACGGCTGCTTTATTCGCTTCAGAAGGAGCGACAGTAATCATTGCCGATGTCCAAGAGGATTCAGGAAAAGCCGCTGTCACTGAAATAGAGGCGACGGGTGGAAATGCGATGTTCATACCCTGTGATGTAACCGATGCTAGCAGTACTACCGTGATGGCTGATCAAGTCTTTAATACTTTTGGACGTATCGATGTGCTCTTTAATAATGCAGGAATCAGTGGCGTGGGTGCGGTACATGAGGTTTCCGAGGAAGTATGGGAGAGGGTCATGCGGGTTAATGTGACGGGTGTGTTCTTAACCTGCAAGGCTGTCCTCCCTTATATGATGAAGACCAAGAAGGGTTCTATCATTAATATGTCCTCTGGCATCGCCGAAATCGGAGTCGCAGAGCGAGCTTCCTACAGTGCTTCTAAGGGAGCTGTTCTATCTTTAACTAAAGCGATGCAGGTTGATTATGCACCTTACGGCATTCGTGTAAATGCGCTGCTACCAGGTACGATTATGACTCCGTTTGTAGAAGGTTATTTGAAGACTTCTCTGGATCCAGAGGCTTCGGTTGCGGCCATTAAGCGTAGACAGCTTAGCGGTGAGCTTGGCAAACCTGAGGATGTGGCACGAGCTGCACTATTTCTAGCTTCCGATGAGTCCGGGTTTGTAATGGGTTCGCCGCTATATGTGGATGGTGGCCTTGTCTTCGGAAAAAATGCATAAAGTGAAGGAGAGTGTTATAGATGAGGCTAGTTACCTTTTTGCAAAAAGAAGATGATCATATGGGCGTTCTAACCGACCATGGTGTGGTGGATATTGAGGCGGCACAGACTGCATTATCCACTCGGAAGGAGGTTCCAGTAACGGTTAAGCAATTGCTTGATGGTGGGGAGGATGCACTTAACCAACTGAGGATTTTTGTGAATGAGCTGCCTGAAGGAGAAGTGAATCCATCCTGGCTGAAGCAGGAAGATGAATTAGCATTCGGTCCCTGTGTTACTGATCCTGGAAAAATCATCTGTATTGGCCTTAATTATCGCCGGCATGCGGAAGAGACTGGGATGGCCATTCCGGAATATCCCATCTTGTTCAATAAATTTAACAATACACTAACTGGACATGGCTCAGAAGTTCCGCTTCCGAGGAACAGCCAGAAGGTGGACTATGAGGCAGAGCTTGGCATCGTCATCGGACGAACCGCGAAATATGTGACGGAGGAAGATGCACTGGATTATGTCTTCGGGTATTGTACGGCTAATGATTTGTCGGCGCGAGATTTACAGATGCGGACGAGTCAATGGCTAGCGGGAAAGTCTTGCGATAAATTTTCACCCATTGGGCCTTACTTAGTCACTGCGGATGAAGTAGGCGATCCCAATCAGCTCGATATTCAGTGCACGGTGAATGGTGAACTGCGTCAGAACTCCAACACTTCGGACATGATTTTTAATTGCAAGCAGATTGTCAGCTATGTATCCCAGTGTATGACGCTTTCGCCGGGGGATATTATCCTGACTGGAACACCAGAAGGCGTAGTGATGGGTTACCCTCCAGAGGATCAGGTCTATTTGCAAGCTGGTGATGTGGTCACGGTGCAGATTGAGAAGCTTGGTGCCATTACAAATACGATGGTTAGCGAATAGGAGGGAGTAGGGATGATCTTCGATTGTCATACCCATTTGTTTGGACCGGGAATGGTTTCGGGACCTACGGATGAGGCGATCAAACGGGCTTGGGGACCGGATATGAATATCGAAGCAACCCCCGAGCAACATCGTAGTAATTTGGAAGGATTCTCTGGTGCTATCGTATTGGCCATGGCAGCGCATGCAACGGGACTGGTTGTGCCGAATGCTTATGTCGCAGATTACTGTCGCACGGATCCGGATCGATTATTCGGTTTTGCAAGTGTAGATCCCAATCATCTGGATTGTGTTGCTGAATTTGAGACTGCGATCCGTGAGATGGGATTAAAAGGGCTGAAGCTTGCGCCTATCTATCAGAACTTTTATCCTGATGATCCCAGGCATTATGCCCTCTATGCCAAAGCAGAACAGCTGGATGTACCTATTCTTTGGCATCAAGGAACCTCTTTTGTACCGGAGGGTTATCTGGATGCATCAAGGCCGGCGATGCTGGACCCGATTGCCCGTGCTTTTCCGAAGCTGAAGATGATTGTAGCGCATATGGGTCATCCCTGGATTGATGAATGTATTTCATTGGTGCGCAAGCATCCTAATCTGTATATGGATGTTTCTGCTTTAGGAAGTAGACCTTGGCAATTTTACAATGCACTGGTGTCTGCGATGGAATATGGGGTTCAAGATAAAATATTGTTTGGGTCGGATTATCCGTTCTTTGGGACACAGAAGATGCTGGATGCTCTGTACCATATCAATGATCTGGCGGAGGGAACGAAGCTGCCACAAATACCGCAAAAATATATTGAGGACATAATACATCGTCTAACACCGGAAATTCTTGGTTTTATCTGAGGGATTAAGTGCTTGGTCTATAAGCGAGGTTGTTAAAAGGAGATGGGGTCATGGCGGAGTGCAGGGACAGCGAGGAGAGTGTGGCTGAATCCGGTGATAAGTTGAAGAGCGAGGCCTATTTTCAGGAAAAAGATTTATGGGGATTTATCCATCGTTCCTTCACGAAGTCTATGGGGTACACCGAAGAAGATCTCCGCAAGCCAGTGATCGGCATTTGCAACACGTTCAGTGAGCTGAATAAATGCCATTCCCATTTTAATGAATTGGTGGATTATGTGAAGCGTGGTGTTTGGCAGGCAGGGGGAGTGCCGATGGAATTCCCGACGATCTCGATTGGTGAGCCTTATGTGAAGCCTACAACGATGCTGTTGCGTAATTTGATGGCGATGGATACGGAAGAAATGATGAAGGGGCATCCCATTGACGGGGTAGTGCTGCTTGGGGGTTGCGATAAAACGGTACCCGCTCAGCTGATGGCAGCCGCTAGTGCCAATATTCCAGCCATTGTGCTGACAGGTGGCCCTATGCTAAACGGTCGACTGGGCGGCCGTAGCCTTGGAGCGTGCACGGATTGTTATGGCTTTACGCTGGAGCATAAAGCCGGAAATATAAGTGACGAAGAGCTGGCTGTTGCAGAGAATGCAATTTGCCGTAGTGACGGTCACTGCATGGTGATGGGCACAGCAAGCACGATGGCCTCGATCGCCGAAGCGATCGGCATGGCGTTACCGGGCTGTGCGGCTATTCCGGCGCCGGACAGCAGACGCAGGCATATGTCTGAGCGAACGGGCAAGCAGATCGTAGAGCTGGTTCGCCAGGGCATTCGTCCCCGCGACATCATGACTGCAGCGGCGATAGAGAATGCGATCACAGTTACGATGGCGAGCGGCGGATCGACGAACGCTATCATCCATCTTATAGCGATCTCCCAGCGGCTAGGGATGAAGCTGCCTTTAGAGACATTTGACCGGATCAGTAGTCAGACCCCGTTTATTTTGAACCTGCGTCCTTCGGGCAAATATCAGATGGAGGAGTATTTCGAGGCAGGTGGTGTACCCGCGCTGATGAAGGAGCTGGAGCCGCTGCTGCATGGGGATTGTTTGACTGTAACAGGCAGAACGGTTACAGAAAATCTGGTTCAGGCGGCAACACTTGACGGAGATGTGATTCGTACCTTGGAGGAGCCACTCGACAGCCAAGGTGGAATTGCTGTGTTGCGCGGGAATCTGGCGCCGGATGGGGCGCTGATCAAGCAAACCGCTGTATCCGGTCATCTCAAAAAGCATATCGGACGCGCAGTAGTGTTCGAGAGCCCGGCCGATCTAAATAAGCGGATCGATGATCCTGATCTGGTCGTGGATGAGAACAGTGTGCTAGTGCTTAAAAACGCAGGTCCGAAGGGTGCTCCAGCGATGCCGGAGATCGGGCAAATCCCGATTCCGCAAAAGCTGCTGAAGCAGGGCATACGCGACATGGTCCGCATCTCTGACGCGCGGATTAGCGGTACTTCCTATGGCGCATTAATTGTACATGCGGCTCCGGAAGCTGCTGTTGGTGGTACGCTGGCGCTTGTGCAGGATGGCGACGAAATTGAGCTGGATATTTCCGCGAGGCGCCTGGAGCTGAAGGTGTCGGATGAAGAATTGGCACGACGTAGGGTCTCATGGCAAGCGCCCAAGCCGCACTACGACAGAGGGTATGGCTTGCTGTTTCATGAGCGTGTGCTTCAAGCGAACCTCGGTTGTGACTTTGACTTTCTTCTCCCTGTTGAGCTTAGAGAAGAGTTGCTGAGCGAGAGGGAATCGGTGCACATCAAATAATAGCCGAGACTGAATAATCTAATGCTTGTGAAGATAAAATAGCTGCACTTTATACAACTACAGTATATCGTAATCGTCTCATTTGGACTTTAACTGCACTTCATACAGTTAAATCTAATCAAATCGCTGTTTTTAGCCTCATTTTGGATTATTAATTGCAGATAGTACAACTAAATTGCCATCTGCGGGAACAGGAGTTGATATAAGTGTACGAAATACACTTATATCGCACGAATTGTACGAATTGTACGTATCGCACGTATCGCACGCATTGCACGAATCGCAAGTGTCGCGCATGTCGCAAATATCGCACGAATCGTACGTATTTGCGGCTCCGGAAGTGGCTATCGGAGGAATTGCGACCCTTGTGCAGGATGGCGACGAAATTGAGTTGGATATTTCCGCGAGGCGCTTAGGGCTGTAGGTGTTGGAAGAGAATGAGACCAAGCGTCGGATTACAAGGTAAGCGCCTAAGCTACACTAAGACAAAAGTTAGTATGAGTTTACTAGATTGTTTGACTGAACTGGATAGGCTGGACTGAATTTGGTTTATTGCTTTGAATGATTTGAATGATTTGAATGTGATGATTGCTTTGCTTTGAATGATTGCATTTTATGCAATAGATTCCGATCTAGAGAGGCTGGACTTTGATTCTATTGCATTTTGTGCAATGAAATTTCAGATAATCACCACTAAACGAGCTTATAGCGGGAATCTGATGTATGAAGTGCAATAGATTCATTTTTTAGCGATGAATTTGGAAATTCTATTGCACATTCTGCAATCAGGGAGTTAGTTTTCGATTGTAGCAAGCTGGTTTGTGAATGTAGCTAGTTAGCTTTCGATTGTAGTTAGCTTGGTTTCCGATCACAACAAGCTAGTTTCTAATCTCAGCTAGCCTAGTTCCCAATTACAACTAGCATCGTGTCCGATTACACCAAGCTTTGAGGTCATTTGTGGTAAAAGCAACAAACTTGAGTCAATGGAGAGGAGAGTTCAATGATGCGAACCGTTCAAGAGTTGGAGGAGCGCTTGGCAAGTCCATCGGCAGCACTGATTGAGGAACTTAGCCAGCTCGATGGAGATATTATGCTACTAGGCGTGGGGGGCAAGATGGGACCCAGTCTCGCAAGGCTAGCGGTGAATGCAATTCGCCAAGCGGGGCTAGACAAGAAAGTTATCGGCGTTTCCCGCTTCTCGAATAAGGAGCTGAGACGAGAGCTTGAAGAGGCCGGGGTCGAGATTATCTCCGCCGATTTGTCTGACGATAAGGCGCTGCAGGCACTCCCTGAAACCCAAAATATTCTCTATATGGCCGGGAATAAATTCGGCACGACCGGGAATGAGCATTTCACTTGGATGATGAATGCCTATCTGCCGGGCCGCGTTGCGGAACGTTTCCGTAATTCACGAATGGTTGTATTCTCGACAGGCAACGTTTACCCTTTTACTCCGGTCAGCCTAGGAGGCGCAACGGAAAGAACTTCTCCGAACGCGAACGGGGAGTATGGGCAATCCTGTCTGGGCCGGGAGCGTATATTTGAACATTTCTCTCATAAAAATGGAACGCCGATGTTCATTTATCGGCTGAATTACGCCATTGATCTTCGGTATGGTGTGTTACTGGAGCTTGCTCGATCGGTTAGGGAGGGACTTCCCATTGATATCACAATGGGTCATGCCAATGTGATCTGGCAAGGGGATGCGAATGAAATCGCATTGCGAGCACTGCTACGTTGCAGTTCGCCGCCTAATGTCATGAACATTACTGGGCCTGAGACATTGTCCCTGCGCTGGGCTGCGAATGAATTCGGCCGAAGGTTAGGCATTGAGCCGATTTTTACAGGTGCAGAAGCACCTACTGCACTGCTAAGTAATGCAGCGAAAGCCGCTGCCAACTTTGGCTATCCGCGGGTATCGCTGGCCGAAATGATCGACTGGATTGGCGATTGGGTAGGGCAAGGCGGAGAAACCTGGAATAAACCCACGCATTTTCAGGAGCGGGAGGGCAAATATTAATGACACTGACAAGAGTACCTTTGACTTCAGAATTACATGCCGCGCTTCATGATGGGTTGGCTATTCCCGCACATCCTCTCGCCTTAACTAAAGAGCGCAAGCTGGATGAGCGACGTCAACGGGCACTTACCCGTTATTATGTTGCTTCCGGGGCGGGTGGAGTCGCGGTTGCCGTGCATTCCACTCAATTCGAGATCAGGGATCCAGAAGTAGGGCTGCTGGAACCTGTGTTACGTCTAGCTGCGGAAGAGGTGGAACTTGCCCAGCTAAATCGGCCATTCATGAAAGTAGCGGGTATTTGCGGTGGGACGGAGCAGGCAGTTCTTGAAGCGCGCCTTGCCGCAAGCTTTGGGTATGAAGCGGGACTGCTTAGCATGGGAGGCCTGCAAACCTTGAGTGAGGAAGAATTGCTAGAACGAACACGCAGAGTGGCAGATGTGATTCCGGTGTTTGGTTTCTACCTTCAGCCGTCGGTGGGAGGACGGATTTTAAGCTTTGATTTTTGGAAGGCATTCGCTGAAATAGAAGGCGTAATCGCCATCAAAATGGCGCCGTTCAATCGTTATCAGACGCTGGATGTAGTCAGAGCTGTGCTTGAATCCAGCCGTAGCGAAGAAATTGCTCTGTACACCGGAAATGATGATAATATTGTCAGCGATCTGCTCACGACCTTCCGATTTATGGTGAACGGCAAGCCCGTTGAGAAAAAAATAGTCGGTGGCCTTCTTGGCCACTGGGCGGTCTGGACGAGCAAAGCAGTACAGCTGCTTAATGAGATTAAAAAGGTCAGAAATGAACCCTCGTTGGCATCCAATTGGTTGACGCTTGGGGCTGAAGTGACGGATAGCAATGCGGCGATATTTGATCCCGCGCATCATTTTCATGGCTGTATCCCGGGTATTCATGAAGTGCTTCGCCATCAAGGATTGCTTGAAGGCTTATGGTGTCTAAATCCGGAGGAACAATTATCCCCGGGGCAAGTGGAGGAAATCAACAGAGTGCGCAGAGACTATCCCCATCTAGTGGATGATGGATTTGTGGCATCGCATTTGGAAGATTGGCTGCAATAACACGTAGTATATAAGAGTTAAGGAGGGCGCACTTTCGACAAGTGCGTTCTTTCTTATCCAGAGTGCGATATCCTCCGCCTCATGATACAATAAGGGACAAGTTTATAAGGATGAGGTGACTTTAATTGAAGTATGATTTCGATCGCGTAATTGACCGCCGTAATACACGTTCTTACAAGTGGGACCAGTCCGAGAAGTTGTTTGGTGAGAAGGATATTATGCCACTTTGGGTGGCAGACATGGATTTTGAAAGTCCTCCTGCAGTGAAGGAAGCGATTCTGCGCCGCGCAGAACAAGGGGTTTACGGATACAGTGTACCTAGTGACTCTTATAAAGAAGCTATCACGTCGTGGTTCAGAAGACGGCATGATTGGGAAATTAAACCGGAATGGATTTCGGATTCTCCCGGAATCGTAACCTCCTTAAGTTTTGCTGTAGAGCTGTTTACCGAGCCAGGGGACGAGGTTATTTTACAGTCGCCAGTCTATTATCCCTTCTATGACGTCATCCAAATGAATGATCGCAAGGTCGCCAAGAATCCGCTTGTTATTCGTAATGGACGCTTCGAGATGGATTATGAGCAATTGGAAGGGCTGATGCAAGGTGGAGCCAAGCTGCTGCTTTTATGCAGTCCGCATAATCCGGGTGGTAGAGTATGGGAAAGAGAAGAGCTGCTGAAGCTTGGTGAGCTCTGTCTGCGTTATGGAGTGACCGTAATCTCTGATGAGATTCATTGTGACTTGGCGCTTCCAGGTTATGAGCATATCCCTTTTGCATCCTTATCTGAGGAAATTGCGAATATTACACTAACCACACTTGCCGCGACCAAAACCTTCAATCTACCGGGGTTACAATCTTCTTTTATCGTGTCTTCCAATCCGGAATTGAAGCTTAAATTTGATCGAAAAATGAAAGCCTTGAGTTTACATATGGCTAGCTACTTCGCCCAAGGTGCAGTAGAAGCTGCCTATAATGATGGTGAAGAATGGTTGGATGAGCTTTTAGAGTACGTGTCAGGCAATGTGGACTATGCGATTAGCTATCTGTCGGAGCATTTGCCGCAGGTCCAAGTGATGCATCCGCAAGGCACATACCTGCTATGGGTTGACTGCCGCGGTCTGAATCTGGATATAGATGGACTTAAACAGCTGATGTACAAAGAGGCTAAAGTTGCTTTTAATGAAGGCTCTGTCTTTGGAACTGAGGGACAAGGTCATCTGCGGATCAATCTAGCTTGTCCTAGATCTATTCTAGTTGAAGCGCTGGAACGCTTTTGCCGAGCAGCTGTAGCTTATACTGCGAAATAAAAGGTATTCCTGAAGCTTGATGATTCCTTCTAAGGGGATCGTCGAGCTTCTTTATTTTGCAAAAAGGTAAAAAGAATAATAAAATGGAGTCCATTACGTCAAGCAGGAGGACTTCAAATGAAATGGGTAGCTCAGCTTCCGTATTATAAGATACAGCGAGAAATTAAGGATGGAGAACAACGAAGTATTACATGCAATCGCTTAATGTATTTGTACAAAGATAGAGTCGTGACTCGTCATCGTGAATTTCCAATAAAAGATATTTTAGATATGTCCTATCGCTCAATGGGAGGTTCAGAGGGGATGTTCTATCTGTACACGAGTAAGGGTGTATATACTTATTTGGTAGAGTGTGATCCTGAAAGCTTTATTCATACTTTTAAAGAACAGCAAATGAATAAAATTGAGCGTACTGGTAGGCCGTGATATGATAATCCATACGACATTGCAGGGTGGGAGAGAACATAAATGAGCAAAACACGAATTATTATTGATGCAGACACAGGTATTGATGACGCACTGGCAATTCTATATGCATTACGCGCTCCAAACGTAATTGTAGAAGGAATTACAACCGTTTTTGGAAATATTGATGTCGACAAGGCGGCGGACAATTCACTGCGACTGATTGAGCTTGCTAAGCCTGGTTATGAGATTCCTGTAGCTATCGGAGCATCCAAGGCACTTGTTCGTGAGCACTCAGGCTACGCCACTCATGTGCATGGTGAGAACGGTATTGGTAATGTGGAAATTGCTCCATCCAGCCAGCGTCCCATTAGCGAAACTGCATCAGAGTTTATTGTCCGGATGGCTAATGAGAATCCCGGAGAAATTGTATTAGTTACACTGGCACATCTAACCAACCTTTCGATGGCGCTTGATATGGATCCTGGTATTAAGAATACTTTGAAAAAAGTAGTGGTGATGGGCGGTACGATCTTCAATCCCGGCAATAGAACACCGGTTGCAGAAGCGAATATTGCTGGAGACCCTGAAGCTGCAGATCATGTATTTACATCTGGACTTCCCGTAATGATGGTGGGTTTAGACGTTACGCTTAAGACGCGGATTACCCAAGAGCATATCGATTTATTAAACCGTTTTGGACGTGAAGAGAATAAAGAGATCATTTCGTTTATGGAACAATCGCTCACTCATTATTTTAATTTCTATCGTGAAGCGAACTTTTTGATTAACAGTGCACCGCTGCATGATCCGCTCGCGCTTATGGTTGCGCTGCAACCAGATCTAGTAACCTATAAAGAAATGAATGTTCGTGTGGAGCACAAAGGTGAGTTTACATCGGGAATGGTCGTAGCGGATTTGCGGGCTCTGCCAAAAGTGGGTAAACCCATACAAGTTGCTGTGGATGTAGATGTTGAACGAGCAGTGGGAACCTTTTTGAGCGTGTTTATGTAATTTTGTCGACCTCTACTAATATGAAAAATAATAATTTCGAAACTCATAAATGACAATCTATTAATTTTACAATTGGATAATCTTTGGTAAAATGGTAGAAGACATATAAAGAGTTTAAGAGATTACACTTCATATTATGGAAGATGGGAGACTTAACAGTCATGAACAAACGGATTGGCAAATTGGTTTTATGTCTGGCGATTTCGCTAGGCGGCACCACGGCATTATTCCAAAACACTACACAAGCAGCACCCGCAGGTGGAGTTAGTATTGTGCTGGATGGTTATGCACTGCCGTTTCCAGTAGAGCCTGTTGTGATGAACGGAACGACGATGGTTCCATTCCGGGCGATATCAGAAGCGCTGGGGATCAACGTAGAGTGGAATCAAGCGCTTAAGAAAATTACCGCGACCAAGACGGATACAGCGGGTACTAAAGTGGTAACGTTGACCCTTGGTAGTAAAAATGCAGGCGTAAACGGCGAAGTTGTGAAGCTAGGGGTTGCCCCGCAAACGATCCGTAATAACACGATGATTCCACTCAGCTTTTTCGGCCAGCAGTTTGGTGCGGGCGTAGCTTGGGATCAAGCAACCAAAACGGTATCGATCACTTCACCAAAGACGGATATGTATAAGCTGGGCTTTTATGCGCTTAGCTCATACAGTGAAATTTCGTTACTTCCTAGCTTTGATGCTGTAGCTTTTGGGTGGAGCGGGATTGATAAAAGTGGACAATTCACCACGACAGGCACTGACTTTAGATGGCCTCAAGCAGCTGGGGATGTAACCCCAGAGTCTATTATCTCGAATGCAGCAGCAGGTGGCACAGCGCCTTATCTGATGGTCTTTTCTGGTGACACTGCAGCGGAGCTCACGAAGAATCTGGAAGATAAAGTGCTTCAAGAGCAGACGATTACAGGAATCATTGAACTGGCTACACAAAAGGGATTCCAAGGCATCACGCTGGATCTCGAAGGACTGGGTCTAACGGGAGATAAAGCAAAGGTGCAAGCCGATTACAATGCTTTTGTGAAGAATTTGTCTCAAAAAGCACATGCAGCAGGTCTTAAGCTCACGGTTATTCTTCATCCATTAAACAGCTCTTATAAAGGTTATGATTACAAGACGCTGGGAAGCCTCGCAGACGATTTGGTCATTATGGCTTATGATTATTTGCAAGAGAAAAAAATTCCAGAGCCGATGAGTTTAGTTGATGAAGGCATCCGGCTTGCACTTCAGCAAGTGAGTAAGGATAAGCTGATTCTCGGTATTTCCGTATACAGTGAGAATGAAACATCAGTAAATTCCAAGGTTGGACTTGCTAAACGTTATGGTCTTAAAGGGATTGCAATTTGGCGTGTGGGCTTGATTGGACAGCCTGTCTGGAATGAGATGGGCAAGTCTGTGGAGTTGTAGGCGGGATTATGATACGTTATCAAAAGAAAAGGGCTGCCATTTGGCAGCCCTTTTTTTATTCATACGTACCATTCTTGATGGACTCGATGGTAGTGAACATCCCTGAATATACATTTTTAATGTTGGGTTCATTTACTTTGCCGTTGTAAAGCCCGTATTCCCAAGATCTAAATTTTTCACCATTATGGAAATAGCCTGTGACATACATATCATTATTAAAATTTGTTAAAGAATAGTGCTCATACGATACGTCTTCAAGAACAAACGGCATAAATGATTTCGTAGCTCCAATAAAGAAGAAAGGAACGCCTGCATTTGTGTATACTTTAACATACTTGTTGTCGTCCGCTTCTTTCAGATGCTCTTTCGTAATAACTACAGCATCATAATTAGAAGAGAGCTTTGAATAATCTTCTAACTCCTCAAAAGAAATACTTGTGAAGTGCACATGTTCTTCTCTTATTTTAGGGACCTCGCCAACAACACCTATAAATAAGCTTTTCCCTGAGTACAGCGGTGTATCAACCGTATCGGCATTAGATGTACAGCCTGTAACAAATATGAATATTAGTATAATGAGTGAATTTAGGATGATATTCCTCATCTTTTGGCTCCTTTCAAGCGTTCTGCATGAGTTGTGTTTGCTTACAATAAAGCATTATACTGGAAATTAATGGTTCAGACCAGTAAATGGATCATGGACTTCGAAAGAACCCTGATTCAGAGGAGGGTTATATTGCATCCAATTACAGCAATAGAAATCATATTTTCGGTTGTTTTTGTCCTCATTATATTTGGAGTAGCCTTGTTTTTACCCCGTAAGATTAGGAGGTCTGGTTTAATTATAGTATCTTCAATAACTGTACTTTTGCTTCTATCCTTCGCTATTCGCCCCTACTGGATTGATTATCAAGTATCTCGAAAAACAGAAAAACTCAATCACTATTTGGAGGAGAAATACCCTAATCAAGAATGGGAAATTAGTCGACAAGCAGGTAGACAATATAATCCTTATCATTTACAAGTTAGATTTAAAAACGAAGAAGGATGGATTTATATTTATTCAGTCGTAAATGAGAAGAAAATTCACCAGAGTGTTTGGGTACCATCAGGTGGCAACTCTTTCGAAGAAGGAAAGCATTACGAAAAATGAGATCAGCTGAGTAGTGACGAAGGGAAGTTTGGAGCTGTAGGAGCGATAGCGACCGCCCGAAATCTTTCCGTAGGAAAGCTCACTTCGTAAGCATAGGCTGTCTCCGGAAGTCCAAACATTCCCGTAGTTACGACTGAAGCTGCTGACCTGGATTTCTCAAACACACTTCGACTGTTATATACCTCACATTAACCTAAGCCATAAACCTTTATAATCTCTAAGATTGAACCCTTGAATCAAATCATTATTTTTCAGGAGGACTTTAGAGAATGATA
Organism: Paenibacillus sp. FSL R5-0923; assembly: GCF_038009145.1. Taxonomy (NCBI): domain Bacteria; kingdom Bacillati; phylum Bacillota; class Bacilli; order Caryophanales; family Paenibacillaceae; genus Paenibacillus; species Paenibacillus sp. FSL R5-0923. The sequence goes on along the minus strand of NZ_JBBPAT010000001.1, from coordinate 5,450,030 downwards.
TATAAAGCATTGGAACTAGACAAACCGCTTACTTATGAGCTGGAAGGCTTAGAAATAGGAGTTACCTCGAACTGTAATTTTCGCTGCGATTATTGTTGTGCGTATAATAGAAATGATGGACAAAGCATCAAGGCTAAAGAGGTTATCCGAATTCTTGAAGAGCTTCCTGGTCTGAAAAGAGTACGCTTGTCAGGTGGCGAGGTCACATTAAAGTTCGATGACTGTGTGGAGATTGTAAACTACTGCTCATCCAGAGGGATTCAGACACAGCTCAATTCGAACGGCAGTCTTTTAAATGCTGAACGGATTGATCAATTGGTCGCGGCAGGATTAACGACGATACATATTTCCTTCAATTTTACTACAGCGGACGCATTCTCTCGTTATTATAATATTCATCCAAGCATCTACGAGAAAATTAGAGAGAACATTACTATGTTCGCGGCAACTAGTGTAGATACGGTGCTGGAAACGCTGTTGTTCAGCGAAACTCAGGATAATATGAAGGAAATTAGTGATCACGTATATGCGATGGGTGTTAGAACACATGAGATTCAGAACAGTATTATCATGGATCATACGGGTTGGAAGTCTATAGCTGCCCGTGAACAATTAAAGAATGCTGTGAGTGAACTGATCGCTATGAAGGAAGAGGATACGACCCTGTATTTTACTTGTATGGACCGGTTTATGGATGCGCTTGGGTTCGAGGAGCAACCGGGCGTTTATTTTCCACACTGCATAGAGGGCAAGAAACAGCTTCATCTACATGGCAATGGTGACATCCTGATCTCTGAATTATGTCATCCCGTTATTATTGGCAACATTTATCAGGGAACCTCACTGAAGGACTTATATAGTAACATGCCAGCGCCTTTGGCTCAGTTCCTGGATAAACTGCCATGCCCAGCACTGGACGCATTGTTTCCGCAAGGGGTTTAAATCGTTAAGCATTGCTATAAAATTACGACATGGAGCCAATTTAATGAATTGGTTCCTTTTTTGTGTAGTAGATTAATGGAAAGTCCTGTATGATTTCTGTAAGCTTATAGAGACTGCTATAACTTAAATTTGCGGATAAGGAATGTATGACATCCATACATAAGGTATGCGACACATGCTTACGAATATAAGAAATGGACTCATCAAATCCAATGTTGTTCTCGAAAAAATCATGCCACTATTAACACCTACTGCCATCGTGGTTGGTGTGCTTAATGAAAGCAGACTGCTACCATTCACAGGTCTCGTCCCATGGATATTCGCTTTTATGACATTGATCGGAAGCTTGAAATCCAATCTCAAGGATCTGCTGGGCGTACTGCTGAAACCACAGAAGTTGATCGTGTTGATGATTATTCTTCATATCGTGATGCCGCTCATTGGCTGGCTCGTTGCAAGTGCTGTTTTTCCGGGAGATCCTTACACAGTGACAGGATTTGTACTGTTGTTTGCGATCCCAACGGGTGTCGTTAGCGTGGTGTGGGTATCTATATACGGCGGGAACATTGCACTAACTTTGGCACTTATTCTGATCGATACGCTCTTGTCACCGATTGTCGTTCCGGGTACCTTGTATTTGCTCATGGGAGCGAGTGTGGAGATTCAGCTTGGGGAAATGATGAAAGGGCTCCTATGGATGGTTGTCATTCCTTCGGTAGTCGGGATGCTTCTGAATCAATGGACAAAAGGCAAGGTGAATACGGTATGTGGACCTCCGCTTTCCCCATTTGTAAAGGTTGGGTTGTTCATGGTTGTTTCTATTAATGGTGCTAGCATTGCCCGTTATCTGAAACACCCGGATAGTAAATTAGCGATTATTATTGGCGTAACCTTCGTAACCGTAGTTCTCGGATATGTAATCGGAGCATTGGTATCGCGCCGTTTCCGCTTTAGCTACGAAGATTCTGTGGCCGTACAATTTAATTCCGGCATGCGTAATTTAAGCGCGGGAGCTGTGCTCGCAGTAAAATATTTTCCTCCGGCTGTTGCACTCCCTGTGATTTCAGGAATGTTATTCCAGCAAATTCTCGCTGCAATGTCTGGTCTGTTTTTACGTAGCAGAACTAAACACCCTTTAACAGATGGTGCAATTACGCAAGTTTCCTCAGCATCCCAGTCAGAACCGCCTATTTCATCTTAGAAATAAAACAGGTCTTAATAACTAGTAAAAAGAAGATGACCGAACTAGTAGAACTAGTTTTTTCTGCATTTATATGCAAAAATTCGACATTTTTTGATATTTTCCGTATTTTCGCTTCGTCAATATTCACTAATTTATCATCATATCCGATAGTAGTTGTATTATTTACAATTGCATTGTTCTCTAATGAACAGTAGTCGGAAGGATGAGGGAAAATGAAGATTCGTCTTAAACTATCACTTATGATGATAGGTGTGACCCTATTATGTATTGCAGTAATGGGGGTTTTTACATATTTAAGGTCAACTCAGGCCATTGTGAGCCTTACTGAGAATTCTATGAAGCAGGTCAATACGAATAAAGCTCAGACCATATCGGCTATGATTTCGAAGGAGCAGAGAAGTATTGAACTTATTGCGGGAAGGTCGGAAATTGTCGAATTATTACTCCAAGCAGGGAATGGTGGCGTCGCCAAGGGGAGTAAGCTACAGAATGAGGTAAATATCAGCCTTCAGGGAATTGTGAAGGATGCTGGGAACCTCGAACATGCTTTTGTCAGTGATATGAATGGCATCGCTGTGGCTGACAGTGATATTAAGCTTATAGGTACGGATTTCAGTGATAGAAATTATACGAAGAAAGTAATGGAGACTGCGGCGCCGGTAATTAGCGAAACGCTGAAATCGAAATCTACTGGGGCTTATGTGGTAGGATTTGTACATCCGGTTAAGAGTAACGGGAAGATGATTGGATATGTAGCTTCAGCGGTTTCCGCAGATAGTATGATTAAGTATTTAGCAGATGCAAAAGTAGTAAATACAACGACTTCGTATGCTTATCTTCTCGATGAGAATGGGAATACACTGTATCATCCGGATAAGAAGCAAGTAGGACAACCTGTTGCCAATGATCAGATCATGGCTGTGGTGAAGCGTGTGAAATCTGGTGAAAAAGTAGAAGATAGCCTGCTTAGCTATACATATAATGATGTGGATAAAAAATCAGCCTATACCGTTATGCCTGAGACCCACTGGTTGCTTGGGATAACCGCAAATTTAGATGAAATTGTAAAACCTGTGAATGAGATGAGAAGCTTTAATCTGTTTCTGGGTGCAGGAAGTTTGATTATTGCATTGTTGATTGCTTTATATTTTGCCCAAAAAATCTCTTCACCGATTGCTAAACTGACAGAGTTGATAAATAGAACGGCAGAGCTGAATTTGACGTATGACTCCCAGTACGAGTATCTGACGAAAAACAAAGATGAAACAGGTACGATAGCCATAGCGATGCTCCGAACACGGGTTATTCTTCGTGATATGGCGGGTAGTCTAATCATGATCTCGACCAAGGTGCTTGATAATGCGGAGACTCTTGAAAAGCTGTCTATAGATGTACGGGAGAATGCTCATGATAATTCGGCAACTACACAGCAGCTTTCGGCAGGGATGGAGGAGACAGCAGCTTCAACACAAGAGATGACGGCAGCGATAACTGAAATTGATATTAATGTGTCCGAGATCTCCAGTAATGTGAAGGAAGGCGCTGAAGTTTCCAAGCAGATCAGTGAGCGGGCGATGGTGTTACAAGATGAGGCGATAGAGTCTACGGATAATGCGAAGCGAGTGTATGAATCTGTTCGTATCGATATGGAAAAAGCAATTGAACAGTCGAATGCGATCTCAGAGATTAATGTACTGGCGGATACGATTCTATCGATTACTAGTCAGACCAATCTGCTTGCTTTGAATGCAGCGATCGAAGCGGCTAGAGCAGGTGAGGCAGGTAGAGGATTTGCTGTTGTAGCTGGTGAAATCCGCAAGTTGGCTGAGAAATCGTCAGAGACTGCGGCTGGGATTCAAGGGGTCGTTTCAGGAGTTTATGCTTCTGTTGAACTAATGAAGGAAAATTCAGAGGCGTTACTAGCTTTTATTGACCAGAATGTTCTTGGAGACTATGAGCGGTTAACGGAGGTAAGTCAGCAATATAACAGAGATGCTACTACAGTGAATTTGCTGATGAATCAATTTGAGACTGCGGCCGATCATCTAAGTATGGCTGTATCTAGTATTTCTATAGCGGTCAATGAAGTGGCTGCTACAGTAAATGAGGGGGCTATTGGGATTCAGGATATTGCGGTGAAGACGTCTGATATCGTTGAGAAGACATTCCATGAAGTTACGGTGGCTGACGAGAATACCCAAAGTGCCAAGGAGCTACAAGGGCTGGTAGATCGGTTTAAGATCTAAGTAGGATTAAGGGAATCTTTATCCGTCATTCATAAAATATTAAGCTTGCAAGGTTATAGTACATATATAAGCTCCCTTAAATATAAACTTTGCCCCGCCGGCCGTCGGCGGGGTCTTTTTTTTATGTGAATCTTTTTAAGCGAATACCAGCTTAGCCAGTGATGAGGTAAATAGCTTCATCCAGCGGAACGATAACCTCTGTTTGTTCCACCATATCTTTCAAACGTACCTTATCAACACTTGATTCGCTTTCACCGATCAGTATAACGTAACGGATGTTTTTGGATGAAGCTGTGGCGAGCTGCTTTTTTAATTTTCTTTTACCGGATACGAGAGTCGTTCTTATAGAACAGGCACGCAGCTCGGCTGCTGCAATCAAAGCTTGTGGTAGTGTCTCACCAATGGGAATGACCATAACATTTGCTGCTTTATTTTCTTGGATAGGTCGTTCTGCTAGGAGTGCCATGATTGACTCCATACCAAAAGACAACCCCACCGTAGGATATTGAATATCTTCTCTGCCCACTAGCTGTCCGATAATCGCGTCGTATCTGCCTCCGCCACCCAAGCTTGAGGCAAAGGAACCAGATGCATCAAAGATCTCGTAAACTGTTCCTGTGTAGAATGAAAGACCTCGGGATAAGAAAGGATCGAAGCGGCAAGTCTCCTGTAGTCCAATGTCTTGGATTAGATTTTGTAGGATGAGAACCTCTGACGCACCCGGTTGTGTTGTGAGATTGTATTTGTCGCATAACTGCTCAAAGCTTGGATTGTCCATTTCGATAAGCGCTAGAATCGCTGCGATGGTTGCACGTTCTAGCCCCTTGCTAATGAACTCGTTCTCCACTCCACTAATGTTGATTTTCTCAAGTTTATCAAGGGTAAGCATAACGGATAGTTGCTCTTCCGCAGGTACGCCGATGGATTCTAGAATCTCACCGAGAAAACGTCGATTGTTCCATTTTAGGATGATAGGAATGTCTAGCTTGCGGAACGCTTCGGTAGCCAGTTGCATTAGCTCAGCTTCAGCCTCAGGGCCGGAAATGCCGACCACATCGACATCACATTGCAGGAATTCACGCAGACGCCCACGTTTTACGGGTCCATCTCGGAACACTTTTCCGATCTCATACCGCTTAAAGGGAAACTCTATCCCTGGATTTAAAGCGATCACTTTGGCAAAAGGGATGGTCAGATCATAGCGTAACCCTACCTTGCGGTTGCCTTGATCTGTAAGTTGGTACATTTCCTTAAGAATTTCGTCCCCGCCTGCATATTTTGAAGTTAATAACTCCAATTCATTTAATAACGTCGTATCCATCGATTCAAAATCATAGAGCTCGAACAAGTCCTGCAGCGTATTTTGAATGTTCTTTCTGAGCGCTTGCTCTTGACCGAAGTAATCATAAGTTCCTTTAATGTTTTGCATCATTAGTAGCTCCTTTGAATTGGCATAGTTTAGAAAATAAAAAAACGCGCAGGACCTCTTGGTCCTGCGCGTGATCTATGCCGCAGGGAGGCCAACGCGAGTAGCGTTAGCCTCCCTGAAAAAATTCAGGAGTGCTAACGCTGTTTGTGATAATAATGAAGTTGATTCAGCATGATTGTATTTGTATTCATCAGAACCAATTCCCTTCGAAATTTTGATTACTGCCGATTATAGCCGATCATTTGGAGTCGTGCAAGCAAGAATTTATAATTTGTTCGATTTCTTGTGGGCGAATAGACAAGTTATCAGCTATAATAGGGCTTCGATATTCCTTAAGGAAAGGGAGTTTTTCTACGATGAATGAATCTTTAATTATAGCTCGAACCGAAGATTTTGTTAAAGAACAACTTGGACAAGATACTACGGGTCATGACTGGTGGCATTGCGATAGAGTGCGCAACACCGCCGCTGAAATTGCCCAGATCGAGAGCGCAGATGTATTTGTTTGCACGATGGCCGCCTTGCTGCATGATGTTGCTGACGAGAAGCTTAATCCGTCTAAAGAAGAAGGTTTGCTTAAAGTACGTACTTGGCTTTCTTCAAACCTTACAGATGAGCAACAAATTAATCATATTATGATGATTATTGAGACGATGTCCTTTAGTGGTGGCGGGGGAGAACCGATGCATACGCTTGAAGGCCAAGTGGTTCAAGATGCCGATCGACTTGATGCGCTTGGTGCGATTGGCATTGCCAGAACCTTTATTTTCTCAGGGGCGAAAGGTCGTCCAGCTTATGATCCAGAAGTGTCTCCAAGAGATGAATCGCTTCAAAAGGAGTACAGGGATTACAGCAAAGGAACGGCTATCAATCATTTTTATGAGAAGTTATTAAAATTAAAATTCCTGATGAATACAACCTATGGACGCAAGTTAGCAGAAGAACGGCATGATTTTATGCTTAATTATCTGGACCAGTTCTATAAGGAATGGAATCAAGGGAGCCAATAGCTGTTATAATGATAAGTATGCACAAGATGAAGGATCGCGGAGTTTCCGCTTTAACCAGAACAATCGGCATAGAAGAGGTTGAACGATGAGTGAATTGCAATTTAGAGATTATGAGTTAAACGAAGACATTATTAAAGCGCTGGATGTCCTGAAATATGAGACGCCAACAGAAGTTCAAAGTAAAGTGATCCCTGTAGCTCTTCAGCAAAAGGATCTGATCGTTAAATCGCAAACGGGTAGCGGAAAGACGGCAGCTTACGGAATCCCCGTCTGTGATTTGGTGGATTGGGTGGAGAATAAGCCGCAGGCTTTGATTCTAACGCCTACTCGGGAGCTTGCCATGCAAGTGAAAGAGGATATCACCAACATTGGACGATTTAAACGGGTTAAGGCCGTGGCTCTTTTCGGTAAGCAGCCTTTTGCTCCACAAAAAATTGAGCTTACTCAAAAAACACATGTTGTCGTAGGTACGCCTGGACGTGTGTTCGACCATATTGAAAGAGGTACGCTTCCGCTAAATCGGATCAAGTATTTGATCATCGATGAAGCAGACGAAATGCTGAGCATGGGGTTCATTGAACAGATCGAAAAGATCATTAAGCAGCTGCCAAAAGAACGAGTGACTTGTGTTTTCTCCGCTACATTACCGGAAGTGATTAAGAATTTGTGCCGGAAATATATGAGCGATCCAACGGAAATTGAGATTCAAGCAAGTGGAATTACAACCGCTACAATTGAACATGCGTTGATCGAAGTGAGACAAGCTGCTAAGTTCTCGCTACTGAGCGATATTATTAAGGTGGAGAATCCGGATAGCTGCATTATCTTTTGCCGTACACAAGAACAGGTGAATGCGGTATTTAGAGGGCTGGCTGATTTGGAATATCCCTGTGATAAGATCCACGGGGGAATGGAGCAGGACGAGCGTTTTGAGGTCATGAATGCTTTTAAAAGAGGGCAGTTCCGTTATCTAATCGCTACCGATGTAGCGGCAAGAGGCATTGATATCGAGAACATCACTCACGTGATTAATTACGATATTCCACTGGAAAAAGAAAGCTACGTGCACCGTACAGGCAGAACTGCTCGTGCAGGTAAGACAGGCAAAGCGATCACTTTTGTCACTCCAAATGAGCAAAAGTGGGTGAAGGACATTGAAGGCTATATTGGCTTTAGCATCCCGAACATGAAAGCTCCTTCGGATGATGCCGTTGCTTACGCGAAGGAAGCTTTCGAGCAGAAGATTAACAAGCAGCCTGTCCGCAAGAAGGACAAAAGCGAAAGCTTGAACAAAGAGATCATGAAGCTGTACTTCAACGGCGGCAAGAAAAAGAAGCTAAGAGCCGTGGACTTTGTCGGCACAATCGCAAAGCTTGAGGGTATATCTGCAGAAGATATCGGTATTATCTCGATTCAGGACAATGTGACCTACGTGGATATTTTGAACGGTAAAGGTGCAATGGTACTGCAAGCGATGAGAGAGACGACGGTGAAGGGCAAGCAGCTTAAAGTGCATATTGCGAAGAAATAAGTACGTGAACAGCAGTTTATCGCTAATCACCATTCATAAGTGCCGCTATTGATGCGGTTTAATTAAGAGGGAGTCGTGTTCTTTACGCGGCTCCTTTTTTATTTGTTTTTTACAGATTGAAAATAGAGGATTAATCTATCGGTATTCAGAACTGTTACTAAATAAAGAGGTGGTATAGTGAAAAGTGAATTTAAGAACATTAGGATTAAAGCGATTCTGCAAGTTCTAATTGTTGTATTTTTGCATTTTATAACTATCTATTTTTTGAAGCTGAAAACTGAAGATTGGGATGAAGAAATAGTAAACCAGATGTTCTTAATGTATTCAGTACCAATATTTCTTACATATATTTCTTGCATGAGGGCTTTAAAGACGAGGAAGCTAAGGTACAATATTGCATGGTTAGTTATCAGTACTTTACCTAGCATGAGAATTCTATTTTACTTAAAAGAATATCAAGGGAAAAAATCTGCAAATCCTGGTTTCATTGAATTTGATATTCCTCAGATAGAGCTTATTTATCTATTTCCTGTTAGTTACTTGGGTATCCAACTAATTTTAATATTTTTAATGTTGATAATGATATTTTCGAAGGAAAAACCAGTAATTGATTAACATCTGTACATAAAGAATGGAAATACGAGATTCTCTTTTCGTCCATCACAACCATGGAAAAGTTTCTAATTATGCTAAGGGCTGGATGAGGTTGGTCGTTTGATACCCTGAAGGAAACGGTGAGGCTCTATCGTAAAGAAACTTAGTTTTGGGAGGAGTAATTATCGAATTGGGTGTAGATGAAAAAAGTTTGTGCTTGAGCGAGTGTTTAGATTGTGTTTTTGTTTGATTTATAGGGAAAACCTCCCTATAAATTACTGATTTTCGCTGGATTTTAAGCTTTTTAGGGAATTTCTCCCTATAAATCGCCTGAAATCCGCTGTTATGAGCTAATTAGGTGAATTTAAAGGGAGAAATCCCCTAATTGTTGAAATCAGGACCGTAATATCGATGAAATTGGGGAGGATTTCCCTAAATTTCATTCCCACGAATCCATAGGAAAAAACGCAGTATGCAATTATAATTTGTTTGGTATTAAAGCGAATAAATCATATAAAGGTGATTATTGCTTGGCAAGAACACATGAAGAAGTGGATGGCGTACGTGTGCCCACGACTTCAAAATTCTGGAGCTACTCTAGCGTAGCAGGATCTTTTGCTGACCATTCGGATTTCCTACTTAAAAACAGCCGTTATCGTTTCGCATTATCCAAAGAAAATCCTTATGAGTTTGCTAACGAACTCCAAAGAGCTGGTTATGCGACGGATAGTCAGTATGCCAACAAACTGAAATCGATTATCCGAAAACAAAACTTAGCTTCGCTAGATATGAATCAAGGGATTGACCCCGCAACGGCCAACCCTTTACTGATATCGGATTTGTTGGAGGAGGCAGTGGGGACGGTGGGGCTGGTAGTTTAATTACTGTGACCTTTGGGATTAGTCAATATTATGGTGGGCCGGCAGTTAAAACCCATCAAGAAAAACGTATGGACGGTAAGTATTATACCGTTTATGAAACCATAAACGATCCCACAACCGGAAACCCAATAATTAATTTTGAAAATTACGATCGTGTGGTACTCTCATCTGAAGCGCAAGCTCCAATCATTGAGATAAAAGACATCCCAGAAGCAATTAGAGTAACCATTTATGCACCCAATGAACGAGAATTTTATGTGATGAACGTAGACTATATAAAGGGGACCTATTAATGAATACACAATTGGTTAATCTGCAGTTCAGTGATACTTACCTCATGGTCAATTTCGAGATTACTTTCCAAGAAATTCAATCCTGGTTGTCTATGGCCGGCCACAACATGGATGATGCATCCCTTTTTCGAGCTTTGTTATTCCCAGAATCATTAGATTCGGACCAACAGACCGAGTTGTGCTGGATTATCCTACACAGATACGAGGATGTTTTCTTTCAAACCAATCGCAACTGGACGGATCCGGAACATCCAGCAACAATGAACTGCGTGCATCAGTTATTGCTTCGCATGATGAACAGTCGCACACTTAATGGTGAAGATAATACGAAGCTGGACCTTTACTTACTCTTGCAGGAAGACCGTCAAGCTGATACACCGTTATATCCTACGCTACATCATCTGTTTGATGTGAAGTGGGGCAGTTCCGCTTCCGCGTAGTGTAGCAATTTGAAATAGCGTTTAATCCTAATAGCAGAAAGAATTTAATTACACCGCCTTCGAAAGAAGGCTTTTTTTGTTAGTCGATACCTTTCAATAAAATAGTGGAATATTAAAATACGCTCTTTTAGTCGGTATGGTATCAACGGAACTAAATGATATATCAAGCGTAATTGTAAATAAAAGGAGTGATTTAATGAGTTATTTTATCGAGTTTTTAAGAACCTTATTTCCTGATTCAACACCCGCTGCAATATCAATTATAGTTACAGTATTAGTTTTTTTGGATGTATAAGGAGCTAAGAAGCAACTTTCTTGAAAACAGTAAATCTAATCAACAACGGGTAGATAAGGCTCTTGATATCTACTCTGACATTGAATTTGGAATATATAAATACCTCAATGAAAAAAGTGACCTTTTTACAGTAGCTGAAAAGATATCTAAAGCCTCTTCGCTCCTTCCTTATGATTTACTAAAATTATTCATTAAGTTTAAACAGACAACTAATGAGTCTTTAAAAAGGGAGATGTTGCTTGAATTACATAAAGATATAGAAAAGGAAATCTATAGTTTGAAATTTAAACAAGTTGATCCAGTAACATTCAAGAGTGATAAAAATATAGCCGCAAGTGTTGAATACTACATAAAAACGAAGATTGCACCTTTTGGAATTCCTTTTATTTATACCTACTTAATTTTGTATTTTTGTTATTACTTATACTGCTCATCGCTTTAATTGATAGCGCCGCGACAGTAACGGAACAAATTTTCTTGATTTCCTTGATTTTCGCTTCATTGTCCTACCTTATGGTTCTATATAATATTATTTCTGAAGGTTTTCTTAAAAGACGATTCCAACGCTCCTATATAAACTGGATTTTATTGTTAATATTTGCACTTGGGATGCCATCATTGATGGTTTTTACTGACGCATGGTTCAGAGGCATCCTCGTCTTTGTAATGATATTTATTTATGGTTATTATGCAGGACGAAAGTGTATGAGAGAACGTGCTGTATAAATGGTCCCCGCAATCTGCTTAATAACAACCATACAACTGATGTGAATTATGTTATGGTTCATTCACTTAGAGCTTGGAACAGATGTACCGCGGTGAAGATAAATCAGGGTGAACCGTACCATAAGTGACTGCAAGTTTTATCGGGAAATCTGGAAGTAGGCTTGGTAGGGCGCTTTGCAGGGTATGGGTTTGGGATTGGCTACGTATTAGGCAAGTCGGAAACAACAGGCTGTTGAGAGCTTTTTTGGTTCACAGAAGGATGAGTCATCTGGCTCCCTATATGTATTAAAGTTTGCTTGAATCAGTTTTAGGCTTACAGGAAGTTGTGTTTAAATATAATCATATTTTACCATGTTAGTTCATATCAAGTGTTATACTGTACAGTTATGAATAAGAACGGAACGCTTGTTTGGATAACGGAGAGCGACTAGTAAAATAAAAGAAAAAAGGTAATTTAGCGACTAGTTGCCTATAAGAAAGGGAGTATTTATGCAAATAGAATCGCTTAATTCTAGCGATAAGTTATGGCAAGTCGTTGCTGAGTATGCGCTGAATTGTTCATGGAAAGCAGGAACTACTTTAGCTAAACAAATGAAAGAATTCCATTTTTCAGACTGGGAAAGAGTTTTTGCAGCATTAGATGGTGATCGTATTGCTGGCTATTGCACTTTAGCAAAAACAGACTGCATACCTGATGTTTCCTATACACCTTATATCGGGTTTGTGTTTGTGGGAGAGCAGTACAGAGGCGATCGATTAAGTGAAAAGTTGATTTTATCTGCCTTGGCATACGCTAAGGAACTTGAATTCGATAAAGTATACCTTGTCAGTGATCATGTTAATTTGTACGAAAAATATGGTTTCAAGAAGGTAGATGAGAAAGAGGCACCTTGGGGGGCAATGGAGACTATTTTTATGCACTTGGCGTAACGTGCTGCTATCTAGCAAAGGGCCATTCCGCAAGGGATGGCCCTAAAACTTGCAGTTTCAGCTAGCGCGGAGAACCCTATCACAAGTAATGTCGAAATTTATGAAAAAGCTAGTAATTAAGAGATTACATAAGGTTTTAGAGAGAGACCCCGTATATACGTTAGCGTCAAGTACTAGCAAACGAAAACAAGCACACCTTCACAATTAAGATTAGGTGTGCTTGTCATAGCTTGTATTAGTCTATTCTGTTAGTCATTGCAATTTACTTTGTCATAATATTGTAGAGTGTCTGAGCAAATTCCGCTCTGGTTGCTTTATCTACTGGTAAGAGGTTACCGTTTAATCCAGATATAACTCCATTATTCACAAAGTATGTCATGGCAGCAGTTGCATAAGCAGATACTGTATCACTATCTTTAAAGTTTTTCAGTTCATTTGGAGTAGTTCCGGTCGGCAATGCATTAATGCTCTTAAGCGTATTATATGTCAATACAAACATTTCCTGTCGTGTAACTTCTTTTTCAGGTGCAAACATGTTATTGCCCGCACCATCTGTTATACCCAACCGCTTTGCCGCTGCTAGATACCCAGTATAGTACGTGTTTCCAGCGTCACCGAAGTTGTTTTCAGAGTTTTGATCTGGATTGATACCAAAAGCTTTCATTATCATTACCAGAGATTGTGCGCGGGAAACTTTTGTTTCAGGACCAAAGTTCCCATTACCTAATCCATTGGTTATGTCTCTTGCTGCTAAATAGCTTACGGCATCATTGTACCAAGCGTTGGCTGCAACATCGGTAAATTCAATATTGTTGTACCCTACAGCATATTGCGAGAAATGAGGTACACTGAATGTTAGTGTTTGGGTTGTCACATCATACACACCATTTTTCACCACATTAAGTTGGCCAGCAGTATTGATATGGTAAGCTACAACTGCAATTGGCTTCTCATCGGACTTAAGTGCATAAGGTATTGTTACTGTTATGTTTCCACTAAACTCCGATATCGTCTTGTCACCGCTAGTAATATCGAAATTCACAACGGGTCTATCTCCAACTTTGTGCTGATAATCAGCATCTAATGTTGATGGTTCCATCTTCGTAGCAGTAATGGTAACAGTTCCTGTTGCTTGATCGGAGATGCTTGATATCGCATTTCGACCAAATGTCATTGTTCCGATTGGCGTAGATATTGTTAAGGTAACCGCCGTATTAGATGTGAATTTCATCAAGGATTCATTTGATAATGTAACTTTGACTGCTTTAGCATTTGATGGAGCGTCCACATCCAGTTTAATTGCTACTTCAGTATTTACACCTTGATCAGCAGCTTTTGATACAGCTGTTGTGATAGCATCATCAATCAGTTTGCCAGGTACTGTAGTAACTGCTATTCCATTTTCATCTGTAGTTTTCACAGAAGTTACAGTTGTTACCTTGCCTTGAGAAACAGTTGTCTCATAAACGGGAACGGGCTTTGTTGTAACTTCACCACCACCTGATGGAGGTTGGACAACTGGAGGTGAAACCACTTGTTTCTTTAATACGGTAACTCCGATACTTACTTTCAATGAAATACTATTGGTATTTACCAAGTCAGAAGGCAATATTACTTCGCCATTTACTGTAAACGTTTGTTCTGTCTTGACTGAAGGATCGTAATCAGCAGAATTCACATCCCAAGCTACAACTGCATTCATTTTTCCGTTATTAGTTACTAATACAACGGTAGCAGGTAGCTTAAGATCAGCGATTGTCTTTAGAGTTCCGTTAGGCAATCCGGTTATCGCTGTCGGTGCTTGAATGCTTACAAGCTCTATTCCAGGAATCTTCTCAAATTCAGCAGTAATTATTACATCTTCAGCTGGCATTGTAAATGTATCTTCGAGTATCACATTGCCATTTACTTTCAGAGAACCTGTTTTTAGTTGATATCCAGCATCAGGTGTTACTGTCAATTTTACAGTTTGACTTGGTTTTGCTGTCGATAGATCTGATGTTACTGAACCATTAGTCATAACACCAACTGTAATCGTGTAAGGTTCATCTGTATCTTTTACTACTCTAATCGTTTTATCAGCAAACTTCGTCGAATCAACTTCAGATGTTGCTCTAATTGTAAGCTGATCTGCTGTTTCATTTTCGTTAACCATCAGCAATCCGTTGAAAATTTTAGTATCGACATTTTCAGCACCATAAACAGCCCATGTAACGGATGTTGATGCGTCATTTTTTACTGCCACATTAGCAGTGAATTGCTGAATCTTACCAGCCTCAACGAAGTCAACTTGGTCAGGGATTGTAACACTGATTACTTTTGGAAGTAGTTCATTTACTACTAACACTTGTGCTATTCCTGATTTTGTTGTATCAAACGTTGAAGTTGCTTTAACTGTCAGTACACCACCAATTTCTTCGTCAGCAGCAACACGGAGTACCCCGTCACTGATGGTAGTATATTGACTTGAGTTACCGTACACATCCCAAATAACGGTATCACCAGCATTACCTGCGACTTTAGCTTTAAATGTTAGTGTAGTTCCGATCTTTCCATCCACATCGTTAGGGGTTATGGTTACAGAATCAACTACGTGGTCTCCACCCTCTACCAAACGACTTACCACATTATCAAGATCAAACCTTAACTTTTCAAGTTCAGTCTTTGTTACAGCTATTGTAGAAGATTCTACTCCACTGATAATACCTTTAGTTTTTTCTAAAACATCACTAAAGAGTTTAAAGCTATCAGCTGTATATTGATCTTCAGTGTATGTTTTTTCATATTCGTTACAGACTTCTTTAAGTCTTTGAATATTTCCAATACTACGAAGTGCTAAGGCCGATTCTTCTAATGCAGCTCTATATCCTTCTGCGTCACTCGCTGTAACTGCTGTTGATAGTGCTGCTTTAATAGCGTTTAAAGCTATTGAGAATGGCCCCCATGTAGCGGGAACATAATTGGCTTCATGCAAATTACTATAACGATTGACTAAATCCTTCAAAGAAGCTTGGTCAACATAAAGCTCATTAGTAGGATCATAAGTATATTCTAGTCGTCCTGAGTTAGGTTTCCCATATTGTTTCAGTTCATAATACAGCGTGCCACCATCTTTGGACAACGGAACTCTTGCCTGCCTAATGAAATCTTGGCCTTCTTCTACTTGCTGTGAATGTAAAATAGGTGATTGTGAATCAGCAGTTTCATAAATCTTCATAGAAGTCCCAACATCTAATCCTTCTAAGGTAAACACACCGTACTTACTACGTGTTTGGTTACCCATTAAAGAATGCTCCAGCTTAATTGATGTTGGTAGCTTAATTTCCGTTCCAACTTCAGGCGCATATTCAATACTAGAACGTAAGCTCACCACTCCATTTACATTAGTTGTGTAATACAATCTGCCGCCTTCAGGAATTAATGTTAAATTCTCAAAAGAAGCCACTCCACGATTAAGCTGCTTGTATTTATTGTTTGGTTGTGTAGCTTTTACCTCTGCAATTGGTTGGTCAGACTTCAGGCTGTCATAGATTTTCACGATACCTGTATCATCTGCAACCGTTCCCCCTGATCCGATAGGCATTGCAACATTGTCTAAAACTACAGAATCAGTTGCTCCAACATTATTTTTCACTGTTACATTGCGGTCTAGCAAGGCTGTGGAATGAGGGACATAAGGATTCTCATACAATTCAAATTCATAGATACGAATTGCATGCCAAGGACAGTTATCACTTTTTGTAACGTGAAGCCTAATATAACGTGCTGTAATAGGAGTATCAAGTACACGGTCGGTAACGTCTTGACGGTTTCCGATTACCTCATCGACTTTTGTGTAATTTAATTTTATAACTCTCTGCTTACTAGTAGGGTCATTAGGATCTAAAATAGGTTGTCTATCATCTTTCGCATACTGTAAATCAAACGTGTCGGTATTAAAATCTACGCCCTCACCTGCACCGGCAACGTTAGCATGCTTAACAACCCAACGGCTAATATCCATATCTTTGCCCAAGTCGAAGTAAGCAGATGCAATTGTTTTACCTGAAGCCCATTTACTGTTTGGAATAACACCATCGTTAATTTTGTCAACCTTGCCCCCAGGGTCAAAAGAGCCATCATCAACGACCGGGACGTTCAACGCAATATTAGTACCTTCTACTTGCGCTACTTCGAAACCACCCGTAACAGCTGGCCAGTTGAAATTGAATGTTTTTACCCCGCCAACTGTTCCATTAGCGCTGTATGATGTAATTTCGAAAGTAGTCTGTGCTTCTTCATTGTCTCTTACAAATCTACCTAAATAAAAAGCATCACTTGGTGTTGCGCCAATGAATTCTTTTGTCCCATCAGCGTATACGCGATGGATGGTGTATAGTGACGCATTGGCAGATTTATCCCAATATATTCTTGCTTCTGCTGTTGTATCATTTACATATATTGAATCATCAAGTGTAATTGCAGATGTTGCTGCAGGAGCAGCTTCATTTGTTGTAAATGCAAGTCTTCCGATATTTATAGAATAGTCCTTAACATCCTCATTTGCATTTATTTTCAATGATATCGCAATTGCTTTTTTATCGTGTTTTGATAGGTCGATAGTAGAGGTTGTCCAACCATTCTTCTCTGTACCAGCTGGAACAGGGTAGAATTCGAAATTACTATCGTCATAAGTATCGCCAAAGCATAAACCAACATACACATCGACATCTGAAGCAGGTGTTTTATATGTGATGCTTATCTTACTATTATCAGTGATCTCTAACTGTGAGCTGTATAGCTTTATGTGATTTGCTTGATTTGCGTCTAGATTACCTGATAACTTTAACGATGATCCTCCCCACCAAGCATCTTCATAATCAAAATTAGGAGCTAGCTTAGAACCTTTACTATCAACAATCCAACGCCAAGTTGGTGTTATATCCGTTAGTGAACGGTTATACCAACCCTTTTCCTTACCAGTAACAATACCGTCTTCATAGAATTTCTTACCGTTACCAACTGTGAAATTTGTTGCAAATTCATTTCCTATAATTGGTGTTTGGTCTGCAACAAGATTTGAAAATCCAGGAAAAACACCGAGAGTACGTGTTTTATCTCTAGGATCGAATGCTGGACCTGTCCACAAACGTAGGTCTTCATGGTTCATAAAATCATCGATACTCTTAGAGCTAATGAGTGTTGCGTTAGGCCCTAGAATACCGAGAGATGTTTTTAATTTCCCATCGGGACCAATTAGATTAGTAACATCAGCACCTTTGTCGGTATAAGGGAAGTTCTCCCATGTCGCATGGATATCAAAAGGGCTTCTACCAGCGTCTACGACTGACTTAATTGAAGCATTAATATTTCTCCAGCTCATGTCAAGCCACCAGTCGTTATTTAAGCGTGTATCCCCATCTTGCATCCAATTTTTAACGTCAGATTCACCTAATTGACCTTTCCCGTTATACCAAGCCATAGTAAAGTTATCTGGCTTCTTCTCCTGAATATATGCGAGCATCTCTTTAAGTTTTGCCATGCTCTCTGGACTTGAACTTGATTCTTGATTAATGGTAAAACCATCAAATCCATAATACTGAGCAATTTCAACTAATTTATCGGCAGCAACAAAATTACCTTTAGCGTCCTGTTCCACCAACTGATCAATAAACTTACCACCATATGCACTGTCACCCCAAGGGATGAAAATAGTTCCAGTTGCCTTTACACCGTTTCTATGTGCAGAGTCTATATGCTCTGGTGTCGGTATAGCAATTGGCCCCTCAGCTGACGAGCCTCCCCAATAATTGTTGATATCAACGTATTGGAAATTTGTCATTGCATATGTGTAAGCGCCATCGCCACCCTGTGACGGTGATTGGCTTGCACGTGCACTTGTACCACTAAGAGGGATTATTCTTGCATCGCGTGATGCATTAGGATTGACGGATGGTCCCATCCACCTTTTTGCCAGAGGAACAGCACTCCGATTATATCGGGCATCGGGGTCATTATCAGGAGTCCAATTTTTCAATTCGTCGATTTGGAATGCTGCCCCATAAGGCTGCAATGTTTCATTATGCAAATAGTACTCATTTGATATCGGCAATGGTTCAGGCCAATACCCCAAGGCAGCTTGTACTGGTTGCCCTGTAATCAAAACAGTAGAAAGAGTGGAGCCAACAAGAACACAGCTCAACGCTTTCTTAATAAGAGGTTTTTTCATCTGATTATCTCCTACTTTGTGTATTTTTTGAAGATTTCGTGCTGCTATTTACTCCTATTAGGAGTTGAGAGACACTATTTAATTCTTCATCCTATACGCTAATCAAAGCAAATGACTAGACTTCGTGGGACGTATTCATATCCCAACATCTTACCTAGTACCGCCTTCTGAGTGTTTGTATCAACCCCTTTATGAGATATTATCTAGTGGGCTTCGAGTGCAATAAACCTTAGAATATCTGTACATAAGCAAATCATTCGGTCTCTGAACCAAACTAGTAAGCTATGGTGAAGGGCGAGAGGTTCGAATCCTCAAGCGGCTCTTCACAGCCACAGATGCGTTCCAAGCAAGTACTCTAGACCACTCTGTCACCTTACCTTATTAAGTTGGGTAAAGGAGAGATTCGAACTCTCGGTGATACTGCCGTACCACAAGGGATTCCCCTCTGCAATCAACCACTCTGCCACTTCACCCATAATGGAGGACAAAACAAGATTTGAACTCGCGAGAGCAACTGAAGGCACTAAACCATTGCACATACATCTTGCCCATCACGCCAAATGAAAGCGGTTTCAAAAATTCATTAGTTACATTCTAGCAAATACGTGGATTTTAAGACTACTGTACAAACAATAGAAAGTAGTCAAAAAACTATAGGGTTGACCAAAGTTTTCAATAGTTCTTTCGCTTATACGTCTCTAAGTCAGTTGCGCTGGTTGCCAGAGTAATGGCCCTAAAACTTGCCGTTACAGACAGCACGGTGAACCGTACCATAAGTAGGGGCAAGTTTTTTTGGAAAATCGCGCTGAGGGCTTGGAACGGAGCCTTGAAGGATATGGGTTGAAGAGCGGTCACGCGCAGCAGCGAAGATGGAGCAAACGGACTTTTGCGAGCTTTTTGGAGTTGCAAATTACAAAATAATGGAGGGTTATAAATGAAGTACTTTTACGGAGTATTATCTTTTTTGGGACTCGTCTTGCCCTATTCGCAATTCATCCCTTGGGTCGTGCGCAACGGCCTCGATTTGTCTCTCCTATTTGAAGCCATAACCAGTACGCGTATCGGAGCTTTTGCATGGATGGATGTTTTAGTTACCGCGATCGTGCTTATGGGATTTATTCTATTAGAAGGCACCAGAAAGAAAATGAAATATTTATGTCTGCCGATTGCAGGTACGCTACTGGTAGGTCCTTCACTGGGTCTTCCCTTGTTTTTGTTTCTTCGACAATTACACTTGGAGAAAAACATTCTAAAATAGCATCAAAGATGGGAACGGAAACATGGTTAAACGAATCAGTTTAAAATGTTCGGCATTTCTTGAACGTCATACTTCCATCGACGCAGCAAAGAATGTAATCTCGGATGCAGAGGCATGGATCGTAGACTTCAAAACGTTCTCCAACACATGATCACCTTTCAATTCATTATTGAAACAGATAGCGTGGGGCGTTTGCTTGCTCAGATTGAGGCATCTCCCCTTACACTTTTTTCAGAGTCATCAACAGAATTAAAGCTGCGTTTAGAAGATTGGGAAACGAAACGTCCGACAATAGAACTTAATGGTTCTTTAGTAGTGTACATCGTAAACGATGGGCCTGATGTTGAAGTTGACGTACCAGCGGTACCAGGCTAAAGGCTTCCTGCAAATGAATTGAAGGGTTGTCCACTATAATCTGTTTTAGTATGAAAGCTTGCCGGAACAGACTGAGTGGAGGACCTTATCATAAGTAGGGCGAATTATTATGCTTTTGAGTATGAATCTTCGCACAATCTCCGTTGTCGGCTTCGGTAAATGACTACTAAATTAATTTGTCATGTGACAATACTGATGACAGCGGTCACTATTAAATACAATTAGTTCCATTATAATAGATCTAGCTAGTGGTGCTAAGTGGTATACCCGGATTGTTCGCGACAGATGAAGGTAAGGCATATGCGGCAGTGAGCTTTGCTGGAGGAACGGGACTTGAAGGTGATCCCTATCAGATTGCAACCGCCGAACAATTGAATGCTGTTCGTAATTATTTAGGTGCTGGTATCTACTTCGAATTGACTAAATATGGGGGAAAGTAAAGTGATAAAAATAAAAAGACTGCAATTATCTATTGTACTTGTGCTTGTAATGACGTTGTTTGTGGTCCCTGTTGCTCAGGCGGCTCCGGTCGGCCAAGTGGCCGAGATTTCTATTATCGTTAATGATAGCGTAATCCCGAGTGACGTCGAACCCGTTGTCCATAAAGGAACCGCGCTTATGCCTTTGAGGGTCCTTGAAGACTCGCTCGGCGTGTCTCTTAACTGGAACAGTTCTACACAAACAATAGCGGTTTTTAAAGGAGATGCATCGGGTACGCTGATTATAGGCGACCCGACCGCCAGCATTAAAGTCGGTGATGTAGAGGAGAAGGTCACGCTCGATCAACCTGCTAAGATCATTCAGAACCGGGTTATGGTACCGGTACGTTTTATTGCCGAATTATTCGGTGCAAAAGTAGTATGGAATTCCACCATGAAAACCATCACCATCAGTACTCAGCCATCGGTTGACCAAGAATCGCAGAATTCTAAAGGCAATGGAGTCAAGGGTGATAAAGGCGATACCGGAGCGACTGGGCCAGCGGGAGCACAAGGCCCATCAGGACCGGCGGGATCACAAGGAGGTCCAGGGTCAGCGGGAGCACAAGGCCCAGCAGGACCGGCGGGATCACAAGGAGATCCGGGGCCAGCGGGAGCACAAGGCCCAGCAGGACCGGCGGGATCACAAGGAGATCCAGGGTCAGCGGGAGCACAAGGCCCATCAGGACCGGCGGGATCACAAGGAGATCCGGGGCCAGCGGGAGCACAAGGCCCAGCAGGACCGGCGGGACTACAAGGAGATCCAGGGCCAGCGGGAGCACAAGGCCCAGCAGGACCGGCGGGACCACAAGGAGATCCAGGGCCAGCGGGAGAACAAGGCCCAGCAGGACCGGCGGGACCACAAGGAGATCCAGGGCCAGCGGGAGCACAAGGCCCAGCAGGACCGGCGGGATCACAAGGAGATCCGGGGCCAGCGGGAGCACAAGGCCCATCAGGACCGGCGGGACCACAAGGAGATCCAGGGCCAGCGGGGACTTCTTTTACCTCGGAAGGATTTTCTGTTACGGGTACGACATACTCAATCGCTAGTAGCACGCTATTTACGAATTGGAGTGAGGCGTCCCCTTATTACGCAAGCCCTGCATTTAATCCTGCTACAGGGATATTTACGGCACCGGCCACTGGCAAGTATGCTATACATGCAACTGTTAACTATAAGACTAACGTTCCAGTTAGTATAAGCTTAGGAAGTGGCATTGATCCATTTTTTACCGTAAAGAAGAATGGCAGCACTGATTTAATAAAAGGTTATATGCCTATCTTGGACGTCAATATAGCGTTAATTTTAACTATAAGGACCGTACTAAGTAGTGCGACGGTGACGCTATCCGGTGATGTAGAGCTGCAAGCAGGTGAGGAAGTTGGATTATATTACGAAGCTGACGGTCTAACCCTTGGTTTCAGTACGGATATAGTATGGTCGATTCATCGGCTATCCTAATACAAGGTTGCATGAGGTGAAGTTGAACCTTTGGTAATAGAAACACATCTTAACAGATATAGAGTCGGGCCATTCTCTTTGGTAGAATGTCTGGCTCTATTTTTGAATAGGACTCTTTAACGAGGATAGTTAAGCAACTGTCTACAACAAATTATTGATCTTTAGGGGTGACTGGTTCAGAGTAGAACTGTTGATATCGTTCCAACAATTTCTTACCATTCTTCTTGACATAGTCTCGTTGCTTTCTAACATTATATCCTTTATAGGAACCATAGAAAATTCCTGAAGATGTGTGTAGATTTACAGCGTTTGATGCCACGCGGTTTGTAGGTTCTGTATTAATTTCTACACTGTCATAAAAGCGACTTCTTTTTGCATCTACAACAGTTGCATTCCAACCTTGCTTGTTTTTAATATCAGCAATCCGTATCCTAGCAACTATTGCTACAACCACTTCTTGCTCATTGTTCTCATCAGTTACAAATGCGTCGATAATATGTTTATTACTAGCTAGGTCAAGAACTTGTGTAACATCAAGTGTTTTTATTTCATTTGATCCGTTCGCCATATAAAACAACCCAACCTTTCATATTCAGATATAAATTGTATCGGAAATATATGGGTAGCTTATTACATCAAATGACGAAGGTAAGCCTGTGATTCAATTTCGGGGCTTTCTCTGACAAAGGAAAAGCCCCTTCCGCTTGTCAATCAGCTTCGTTATCCCTCGTTTGTTTCAAATGAAGAAACAGGCGTAATCGCGATTCGAGCTTCCTGTGCATTTTGACTTAAGAGAGTATACCCCTCCGGATGATCGCCACTTGCGAGTTCATCTTCGATTTAATCATGATCTCGCAGATAAGGTGAAGGAATCCAACTATCATTACATTGAAGAAATGAAAGAGCATCAAGCTGGATTAGATATGGTTTTACGCGTACGCCAACTGGATGAATTACTGCAATGGGTACTCGGCTGGGGAGCGGGTGTAATCTTATTGGAGCCTGAATCATTCCGGAATAAGATTCGTGAGGAAGCCCGAAAAATTTCAGAACGCTACTGACATAACGCTGTCAGTAGCGTTGTTTTATTATCGGGTATGTAAACATAAAGGAGTATAGAAAGGATGGTATTTTGTGAATTTTGCTTCTGTACGCATCATTACCGACGATGTGAATCGTCTCGTCGAGTTCTATGAAAAAGTTCTGGGTGTTTCGGCGGTGCACCCCGCGCCTGTTTTTGCCGAACTCGTTATGCCAGCATGTACCCTGGCAATCGGCCACTCCCAAACGGCGCAGCTATTCGGCGCTGGTTCCGTAGTGGCAGCGAGCAATCACACTGTCATCATCGAGTTCCGCGTCGACGATGTCGAAGCCGAATATGCACGCTTGAAGCCAATTGTCTATGATTGGGTAAAAGAACCGACCACGATGCCGTGGGGAAACCGTTCTATGCTGTTCCGTGATCCCGACGGCAACCTTGTAAACCTCTTCGAGCCGGTGACCGAGGAAGCGATTAAACGGTTTAGTGGCAGGCATTGATTAACTGATCTTCATGAGGGTCATGTCGAGGTCGTATCTAATTAATAGGTTTGTCATGTGGTCCTGATAGTAGTCAAAATATAACTAATTTTGCGTACCTCTCACGGCATAGAACCATCGGAGACAGACTTGCTCTGCTGCCGCAGCACCTGCTCCAGCCATTGACGGTCAACCTGTTGTGTACGAGATTATCTTCCATGATTTTGCCTCCATAATCAGTTCAACAGGGAACGACTGGACGGCCGCGGTGAACCGTATCATAAGTAACGGCAAGTTATTGCTTAATTAGTCTGGATGCAGAAAGACCGACCTGCCTTGCATATGGATAGTCCAGCTGAAAGACCGTGTCCAATTGGCGACGGTGAAGCACGAATTTAGCTAACCCTTTGACCTCAGTATATTCATCAAGGAATGGTTCGAAATAAAATGTGCATTGTGCACATAATTTGTGCGATGCACATAATTTCGAATGAGAGCTGGGTGTAATAACTATGAAGGCAGCAATAGTGAAGAAGAAGGGGACCATTCCCGTAATGGGTCATTTTGATTCCCCTGTTGCGACAGGTGGGCAAGTTATAATTAACGTTTCGGCAACAGCCTTGAGTCGAGTTAGCAAGTTCCGTTCAATGGGTAAGCACTACTCATCAGAAGTTAATTTTCCAATTGTAGCTGGTATTGACGGTGTTGGAACTTTGGAAGATGGGTCTCGAGTTTACTTTGCACTGCCAACGGCACCGTATGGTAGTTTGGCTGAGCAAACCGTTGTCAACGAGAAGCTAGTTGTCCGTTTACCAGATGGTATTGATGATCTCACTGCTGCCGCTATTGCCAACCCAGCTATGTCGTCATGGGCTGCATTGGTATTTCGGGCTGGCTTCAAATCCGGCCAAACGGTTTTGATTAACGGCGCCACTGGGGCATCCGGTAGCTTAGCAGTTCAGATTGCTAAGGGCCTTGGGGCCAAGAAAATCATTGTAACGGGACGCAATGAATCGAAGCTACATTCACTTGGAGCCGATGAGGCCATTGCATTTGATATAACAGCTGACTACGGACAAAAAATGTTTGAAAACGGCCTAATGCCAGTTATTGCTGAAGGTGTTGATGTTATATTGGATTACCTTTGGGGTGATAGCGCATTTGCCATCATGGCAGCTCTTTCTAAGAATAATACGGATCGTGTAACCCGCTTTGTAAGCATTGGGACTTCATCTGGACAAGAAAACATAAATTTACCTTCATCTATTTTACGCTCATCAACAATTGAACTGGTAGGTAGTGGAGATAAGAGTGTTTCTAAAGCTGATATGTTATCCGCTGTTCAAGGTGTTTTTGAGATGGCCGCCGAGGGGAAGATAAAGATTGACACAACAGAGTTTGCTCTAGAAAATATCGAAGAGGATTGGAATGCTCCGCTTACACCACGTCCAGTAGTAAAGGTGCGATAAAAAGAAATGGAGAATGAAATTTTTAAAGCGCTAATTGATTTAGTTTCCATTATCAATCGGCCAGACCGTGATAAGAAAATGATTGCTGATGCTGGTGTAAATTTGGAGGCAGCAGCCTTTCGCGTCTTTGTTGGTATCGAGCATCTCCAACCGACTAGTGTTGGTGATTTGGCTGCTATGATGGGGAAAAACTATTCGAGTGTTAGTCGGCAAATCGATAAGTTAGAGACCGCCGGGTTGGTTTATACTTATCCATCAAGTTCAGACTCTCGAATTCGTGTGTCTGAATTGACAAAATACGGGGAGGAAATCAATACAATGATTAACCTCGCCCGTGAGCGCAATATGCATGAAGCTTTAGCTGATTGGACTTGGGATGAAAAAAACGCATTATTAAATAATTTAAAGCGTTTATTCGAATCGTTGCAATAGTTCGACTGAGTACTGTTGTTGCAACTTTTTCTCTCCATGTTCGAATGCGACTCTTGTGTTGTGTTGTTTAATCATCCAAACTCATAAGTTCAATAGACGTTTCTCTACGACCAAGAAAGGAGCTGCCACGGCAGCTCCTTTCGCATTTTTCGCCGTTAGCCCTGTTACGGTGAACCGTATCACAAGTAGAGGCAAGTTTTTTGAAGAAAAACTCACAGGAGCCTGTGTTTACAGCAAGCCTAGTGGCCGTATCTGTCTAGTACAAAGAGACGATTGCCTGTACGGTTACGTCTCGGAGTTGGGAAGGGAAGAGGCTAGCTGGGGGCAGCGTAATGAAGTCTTGTTGGGTTTTGAAGATTCGTATATTCAGCTCTCCTGAAACTAAAAAAAGCTCATTCTACATCCGGGTGAACTTTTTTATAGAGTGTATAATAATTATTGGGACACAGATACTTCACTCATTAGAGCATGTACATTTTGGTCGTGGTCATGAAAGAACGTCAATGTAGAAGCAGCGATGTTAAAAATGATAGTAGGTACCTAGGTCACTGGACCCGACTCATGTGGTGTGCAGCCTCTCATGCTGGAAATAGATGAGAAGCACGAAAAAACAAGCCTAGTCGCCAATAACGTGGAGACTAGGCTTGTTATTCTTGAAAATCTCAGCAGCTGAATCAATCATTCTACAGAAGCTCCAGATAACGTCCCTAAGCGTTATATTGTGCCTGATGCAGCCGGCTGTATATGCCACCGGCATGGACTAACTCTTCATGGCGGCCTTGCTCGGCGATGCCTTCTTCGTTCACGACCATGATCCGGTCGGCATTCTTTATCGTCGTCAATCGGTGGGCGATGACGAGTGTGGTTCTACCCACGGACAGATCCGCCAGCGATTGCTGAATCGCTGCTTCCGTTTCTGTATCCAGTGCGGAAGTAGCTTCATCCAGAATCAGGATCGGCGGATTCTTCAGAAACATGCGGGCGATCGCTAGGCGCTGCTTCTGTCCACCGGACAGCTTCACACCGCGCTCGCCGATCACCGTATCCATGCCATCTGGAAGATTCTGAATGAGATCTTCCAGATGGGCACGCCGAGCAGCTTCCCAGATTTCAGGCAGCTTCGCATCCAGCTTTCCGTAGGCAATATTCTCACGAATCGTACCGGAGAATAGGAATACATCCTGCTGTACGATCCCGATCTGCTTACGTAACGACTCCAGCTTCATGTCACGGATATCGATGCCATCTATGGTGATAGCCCCGCCTGTGACATCATAGAAACGAGGGAGCAGGCTGCAAATAGTTGTTTTGCCTGCGCCAGAAGGTCCAACAAAGGCAATCGTTTCGCCAGCCTTAACTTTTAGGCTGATATTTTGTAGAACCGGACGGTCTTCGTCGTATCCGAAAAAGACATTCTGGAAGGTAATATCACCGTGTAAAGTATTTACCTCTACGGCATCCGGCTTATCGCTGATATCTGGCTCCGTATCAATAATTTCTAGATAACGTTTAAAGCCGGCAATTCCTTTTGGATAACTCTCGATAACGGCATTGATCTTCTCGATCGGACGGAAAAAGATATTGGACAACAGAATAAATGCCACAAACTCACCGATTTGCAACTCGCCATTGATGAAGAACCAAGCGCCGCTGATCATCACAAGGATCGTAATGAGGCGGGTCATCATATAGCTGACGGATAAGCTTTTGGCCATGATTTTATAAGCGAGAAGCTTAGTTTTACGGAACATTTGGTTATCTACTGCGAATAGCTCTTGTTCATGCTGCTCATTGGCAAAAGATTGAACAACCCGGATACCACCGACATTATCTTCGATACGGGCATTGAAACTACCTACATTTCCAAAAAGCTGGCGGTAGGTGGAAGTCATGTTGCGTCCGAAGTAGATGATCACCCAAGCCATAATTGGAACGATAATAAAAGTAATAATGGCCAGCTTCAGATTAATATCAGCCATAAGGAGGAAAGCACCGACAAGTGTCATGATGGCGATAAATATATCCTCAGGACCGTGATGCGCCACCTCGCCGATATCATTTAAATCGTTGGTGATTCGCCCGATGAGGTGACCTGTTTTATTGTTATCGAAGAATCGGAAGGACAGTTTCTGGATGTGATCGAACATTTTTTTACGCATATCGGTCTCGATATTAATGCCAAGCATATGCCCCCAGTATGTAACGATATACTGCATAACTGTATTCAAGGCGTAAATAGCTAGGAGCGCGACACACGCAATAAGAATTAGCGGCCAATCTTGACCCGGAAGCAAATCATCAATAAATTTATTGACAGCTACCGGAAAAGCTAGTTCTAGAAGACCTGCAAAAACAGCGCAGGAGAAGTCCAATATAAATAGTTTTTTATACGGACGATAGTAGGAAAAAAACCTTCGAAGCATTCTGTTCACTCTTTTCTATAAGAATATGTAGGAGATCGAATGAAATTGATTCTCAATTGTCTTGATTATATGGATACTAAAGATGTCATTCGATTTTGTCAATAATAGGGTTATAAAATTACTTAAGGCTTGTAACTTTTATAATAATAGTGGATGATAGGTCTTAATGCCATGTAATAAACATTTTTATATTTCTGGCGTAATCGCTCACCGTCCTTACAGGAATGTCAAAGGCGTTTATGCTTGTTGCAATTTAGGAGGATACATGATGAAAGCATCGCAACGAGAAGGAAACATTCAGAATAGAGGTTTAACGGATACCAAATATGATCGCTGGCTGCTAGTGTTGGGGATTGTGTTTATCGCAGCGGCACTTAGAGCGCCTTTCACATCCGTCGGTCCACTGGTACAAATGATTCAGGATGATCTAGGCTTATCGAACACTTTAGCAGGAGCTATTACTACTCTACCATTGTTGGCTTTTGCCATTTTGTCCCCGTTTGCTCCAAAGCTAGCTCGCCGTTTCGGCTTGGCTAATGTGTTATTAATTGCTATGGTTATGCTTGCTATGGGGATTCTAATCCGGTCGGGATCTGGAACGGGACTGTTGTTCACAGGTACGGCGATACTCGGGCTTTCTATTGCAGTATGTAATGTATTGCTTCCGGGTCTGATTAAAGGGAAGTTTCCTCACAAAATTGGGTTAATGACAGGTGTCTACACCGTCTCGATGAATTTATGTGCAGCCGTCGCTTCAGGTATTAGTGTACCGCTAGCTAGTCATGCTGGATTTGGCTGGAGAGGGACTTTGGCGATTTGGTTTATGATCGCTGCGCTAGCAACCCTGTTCTGGATTCCGCAAATGCGCAAGCTCGATCAAGGGACTGGGGCCAAGGGGTCGATCTCTAGTGGAAATATGTGGCGTTCTTCGCTTGCTTGGAAGGTAACGATTTTTATGGGCTTACAGTCGTTGCTCTATTATGTCTTCATAGCTTGGTTCTCTGTTCTCCTTGGTGAGCGAGGGATGTCATCAAGCCATGCAGGTTGGTTACTATCACTAATGCAAATGGCCCAGCTGCCGTTTACTTTCTTCGTGCCGTTGTGGGCAGGTCGGATGAAGAACCAACGTATTCTAGTAATCATCACGGCTATTTTGTATTTCATCGGAATCGGTGGCATTTGGTTGGGAAGCAGTGCTTTAATGGCTGTCTGGGCGATCTGTTTTGGGATTGCCGGAGGATTTGCCTTCGGACTTGTGATGATGTTCTTCAGTCTACGGACCAGAAGCACTCAAGAAGCAGCGGAACTGTCGGGAATGGCCCAATCCGTAGGTTACGTGCTTGCAGCAATGGGCCCGGCATTATTCGGATGGCTTCATGATGTAACGAATAGCTGGACGATGCCGCTTGTTTTATTGCTGGGTGCAAGCGTATTGCTGCTGGTTGTCGGACTTGGTGCTGGTAGCGATCGATATGTGGGAGATAGAAGATAGATGGTCATAAAAAGAGTGTATTGGTGCGGACACGCGCCAGTACACTCTTTTTTTTTGTTGCATAGGAAGAAGCCACGCCCTTCATTGTTAGACGCGTTTGTAAGCGACGACCCGGATTCTTCGATAATCCATCACCCAGCGGCCATCCTGAAATAATGTCGGTCTAAGTTTTTGTTCCATATAAGAGAGGACTTCTTCTCGTTCAGATGGTGTTAGGACACTTAAGATTCCATTAGCAAAAGTGTTCAGCCAGGACTGGAACCCTTGCTCTCCAGCCTCTAGTGGGGTTGGACGGTCGAAACAAAGGGCGAGGTCAACAGTCAGTCCATGTTGTTCTAGTAGTGTTGTATATTGTCCGATGCTAGGGAAATACCAAGGTAATTGAAGTTTATCACTACACCCTATAGCGGTAAAAGCATTTGGAAGCTCAGTAACGATAGAAGCGATATTGCCCTGCCCACCGAACTCGGCAACAAAACGTCCGCCTGTTCGTAGGCTAGCTGTGATAGAAGCAGCTGCTCCGTTCGCGTCGGTCAACCAGTGTAGAGCAGCGTTGCTGAACACGGCATCGACTGGCTGTTCCGCCACATAGTTTTGCCCATCTGCTAAGATGAAGTTTAGCTGGGGATGCTTGTCACGGGCAGTCTGAATCATTTCGGCTGAAGCATCAATACCTGTTACAGTGGCACCACTAGCAGCGATGGCTTCTCCCAAATCACCTGTTCCGCAGCCCCAATCAACAATTTGTTCGCCAGGCTGGGGGCGAAGAAGTTCAATCAAAGACTCTCCAAACTGAGACACAAAGGCCATATCAGTATCATAGGTTCCGGTATTCCACTGCTGGTTCATACGTATTCGTCCTTTCTGGTTTGGAATTACAGTGATACTTCTGATGCAGCACATTCTTTTAATTATGTTGTATCATACCAGCCTCTTATAAGTGAAATATATAAACTGAATAACTGTGATTGGTTATGCCTATGGGTATTTGAATATGTTATATCGCTTATATCGCTGTTGTTAGATTTATCTGTACATCGATTTAAAAATATGTTGCTATTTATCCGAAAAAAGAGTATAGTCTTATGTACAGTGATTATTTCATTGGTGTACATAATGTGCGGTCGTGGCGGAATTGGCAGACGCGCACGGTTCAGGTCCGTGTGGTAGCAATATCGTGGAGGTTCGAGTCCTCTCGACCGCATCATCAAATAGGCTTATACAATTGCTCTTGGGCAGTTGTATAAGCCTATTTTTTATGTCTGAAGAAAGTGATGGTGGTCCAATTCTAGTGGCTTCTAAGTCCGATACACCCCATGCGTAGTGGAAGGAATAGATTTAATTAGATGGGGTAGATCCAAGTTGAGGAGATTGCGATCATGAACCGTCTATATCCATGGGCTATAGGCTTTTTTTCGTGGTTATGATCGGTTAGGTTTACTAAAAATAGGTATTTTTGTATTGACAATTATATCGGCTTCCGTAATAATATTATTACGGTAACCGATATATCGCTAACAGTAATAGAATGGAGATGGAATCATGCCTGAAAGCTCAGAAAGAGGAGCCTTAACGGAAGCTGTATTTTACATTTTATTGTCTTTATACACCGCAATGCACGGATACGCGATTATGCAGAATGTGAAGGATTTAAGTCATGGTCGAGTGGAACTTGGAGCGGGCACTTTATATGGAGCTATCAACACCTTGCTTGAGAAAAACTGGATAAGAGCTATAGAAGGGGAAGAAGGCTCCCGAAGAAAGGAATACGAAATTACTGAATTAGGGAAGACAGTGATTCAGGGGGAGCTTATTCGGTTGGAAGAACTGATTGCCAATGGGAAGAGAATAGCTGGAGGTGAGTCCAAATGAAACATGTGGTTCGCAAGCTGTTTTGGGATTTTGAGAAGGAAGAACAGTGGCTTAATGAAATGTCTGCCAAAGGGTTAGCCCTTTCAAGCTACTCCTGGTGTAAATATGTGTTTACTGACTCGCCTCAGAATGAGTATACGTATAGAATTGAGCTTTTAGATAATGTGCCTACTCATCCGGAAAGCATGGCATACCTCAAGTTTCTAGAAGAAAATGGAGTAGAGTGTGTTAGCAGCTATGTTCGCTGGATTTATCTTAGAAAGAAGTCATCCGAAGGTGCGTTTGATATTTACACAGATCTGGAATCCAAAATAAAACACTTTAAGCGAATCAACACACTATGGAATTCTGTCATGTGGTTAGAGTTCGTTGTTGGTTTGGCCAACATTCTCATTGGGGTAACGAATTATTTCAATTCATCCAGCAGAATTAGTTTGATAAACGTTGTTCTAGGCGGGCTTTTAATCCTTTTAGGACTTGTTTTTTTAAGAGCAGGCGCACCTATCCGTAAGAAAATTAAGAAGCTTCAGCAAGAGAATTTAATAAGAGAATAGTCATTTGAAGTTGTGATATGTACTAACAGCAAGCTTCCCGAGTGTTGGGGGCTTGCTGTTTATTTTTTGTCTGTGAGGATAACGCGCAATCTCTTTGATTTATACCCGCCTATCATTTAGGACTCAGCTATCAAGCTTAATTACCGAAAAAAAGGTATACTGGAATAGATTACGAGATTGTAATAAAGTTTGTCCCCATCTCAAAAGAGGAGGCTACTCAGGTGTCTGAATTTCTTTTTAAGCAACTATACTTACGGTCTTCTATAGGGGTTGCTGTAGTCTCTCCCAAGGAAGGAACCTTGATTCAATCTAATCCAGCACTTTGCCGTATGCTTGGTTATTCTGAAGAAGAGCTTTTAAATATGCACTATCTAGATCTTATTTATCCAGACGATGTAGCTGATGATGATCATTACGTTATCCTGAACAATCTCTTAGCAGATCCTGGGACCGCAATAGAGTTAGAAAGACGGTTCTTATGTAAGGGTGGCGAGATAATCTGGGTAGCTCAACATATATTTCTGATTCTTCAGGAGAACTCTAGTGAACCCCTTGTCTTGATCTCAGAACTTACGGATATCACAGACCGAAAGCTTGCGGAAGATAAGATTCAGGAAGATCAGCATTTATATAATTTGATCACACAAAATACGCCAGATATGATTTCTTTTGGCGGACCAGACGGTACACTGCACTACGTTTCTCCTTCAGTGGAGTTGTTGCTAGGATATCCTCCAGATGAAATGATCGGTACGAAAAGACCTGAGTATTATCACGCAGAAGATGCCCTTGAAATGACAAAACACGGAAAGCTCTATTCTGATACGGATGTGTATACACGCAGGGCCCGGCATAAAGACGGACATTATTTGTGGATTGAGAGCAGCTCACAGGTGGTACGTGATGAGCAGGGGGAAATCAAGCAGATATTAACGATCGGCCGTGATATTACGCAGCGTAAGAAATATGAGGATATGCTGGCGCAAGCCCAATATCTTGCGAAAATGGGATCGTGGGAATGGGATGCGACGAAAACGCGGTTGACGGTTTCTAGAGAGATGCGTAACATTTTTGGCTTTTCATTGGACGACAGCAATCATTCCTATTTTGATTACAAACGAGTGCTTTCCTGTATTGATCCAGATGATTTTACTAGACTTCAAAAGCTGGTTCACCAGTCTTTAGCGAATGGGACGAATGGCGAAGTTATGGTTCGAATTAAAAGTGCGGATGGAAAATTGAAGTTTCTGGATGCACACTGGGAAGTGACCAAAGATGAGGAAGGAAGAGTGCTACAGATCAATGGGATTGCCCAGGATGTGACTGAACGTCATCGTATGGAGGAACAGATGCGTGATAGTGAGCAGAATTACCGACTCCTGTCGGAAAATTCAATGGATTTCATTTCACGTAATACAGCGGACGGAGACCTCATCTATCTGTATGCATCACCCATTTGCCAGACGATGTTCGGCTATACACCGGAAGAAATGTACGAAACGAGAGGTATTGATTACATACATCCTGAAGACAAGGAGAAAGTGGTGTCCTATCTTAGCAACTGTATGGAAGGGAAGAAGCTCGACCCTGTGACCTTTCGGTTTCTATGCAAAGATGGAACGTACATTTGGACGGAAACAACACTTCGCTATATTTACTCGGAGACCTTTGGAGGACGGGAGCTTGTGTGTGTAACCCGGGACATTGCGGAACGGGCGCGGCATTTTGAAGAAATAGAGAAGTTAAGTAACGAGCATGCTCTAATATTGAATTCGGTATCTGAAGGCATATTTGGTATGAATCTTGAAGGGGATACGATGTTCATCAATCCAGCGGCGATTACTATGCTAGGATACGATCCAACGGAATGGTTGAACAGCAAATTCCATACGATTCATCAGACTTGGCTGGATAATGAGCCATTCTTGGGCATTCAGAAGACGCTGATTCCCTCGCACTTCAATAATCGCTCTTTTGATGAGAAAGAGGGTGTGTTTTGGAGGCAAGATGGTTCCAGCTTTTTGGTCAGATATCACATGACTCCTCTTTTTGATGGAGAAGAGCGGATCGGGGCTGTAGTGGTTTTCCGAGATATCACAGAAGAGAAGGAGATTGTGCGAGCGAAGGAGTCTGCAGAGGAAGCGGATCGGGCGAAATCGGAGTTTCTAGCGATCATGAGCCATGAGCTGCGTACGCCTATGAACGGTATTATAGGAATGGCAGACTTGCTCTCAGGGACAGAGCTAAATGAAGAGCAGAGCTACTACACACAAATCATTACAAGTAGCGGAGAAGCATTGCTTCATATTTTGAATGAAGTGCTGGATTTCAGCAAAATTGAAGCAGGCATGATGACACTTGAACTGCAAATGGTAGATTTGCGTGAAGTGATACAGAACGTTAGTGAGCTATTCTATCCGAAGGTCAAAGAAAAAGGGTTGTTATTAACTATCAATATTGCACCTGATCTTCCATTTGTCGTTGTGACGGATGAGGCGAGATTGCGCCAAATTCTCGTGAACTTAGTGGGAAATGCGGTGAAATTTACGGAGACAGGTGAAATTAGTATTGCTGCCAGTCTGGAAGCTTCTCGAAAGTCAGGAAATATTATCGTTAAATTCATGGTTAAAGATACGGGCTTGGGGATCCCGGTTGCCAGTCAAGGGTTATTGTTTCAATCGTTCTCGCAATTGCATCCTTCCATTAATCGAAAATATGGCGGAACAGGACTTGGACTGGCGATTAGCAAAAAGCTGGTGGAGCTGCTCGGAGGAGCGATTGGTGTGAGGAGCTGTGAGGAACATGGCTCAGAGTTCTTTTTCACCGTGGAGGTCTCTTTGCCAAAAGAGGAATGGAATCAGAAGGTTACGCTCCGCCCTTCAGTGGATACAGACAAAAGCAATAAACCTAACGCCAGAGCATCTGATAAGGGAGAATATGGACCGATGTCTATTCTCATCGCTGAAGATCATCCTGTGAATCAGCAACTGATGCTGGCTTATATGAAGAAGAGGGGATACTTCCCTGACATTGCATCAAATGGCGAGGAAGCAGTTCGAGCTGTGCTGTCCAAGGATTATGATCTCGTCTTTATGGATATCCAGATGCCTATTATGGATGGGATAGAAGCAACAGGAATCATACGTGAGAAGCTTGGGCTGTCTCCCATTATTATTGCGGCCACAGCTTTTGCCAGAAATGAAGATAAAGACATGTGTCTGAGTGCAGGAATGCAGGATTTCATCTCCAAGCCTATCTCCATAAAGGAGCTTGACAGGGTATTAAAAGATTGGTCTACTCGGATTCGTTAAGGATGAGGAGTGTCATTGACAAAAGGGCGTAAGATTAATATATTTGTAATCGTAATTATTACGAATATATTGTCAATGAAAGGATCCATACCTTGTTAAAGATGAAGCGTGGCGATTTTGTAATCATTTTTTTAGCTCTATTCGCAGCGGGTTTGATTTACGGAATCAAGTGGTGGGACACCCATAATGAACAGTATCAACAAGGCGATTTGAAAGCTATAATTACGGTTGATGGTAAGGAATACAAGACCGTTTCTTTGACTAAAGAAGAGCAAATTATAGATATTCAATCGAAGTTTGGTCACAATACCTTAAAGGTATTTGATTACGGGATCCAAATGACATATTCTGACGCTCCTTTGCGAATCGCTTTGGAAATGGGGTTTATTTCTAGGCCAAAGCAGCAAATCATCTGTATACCCGCCCGTATTATGGTTGAAGTATTTAACCCTAACCGATCTGTGAATGATGAGGATGAGCTGGACGCAATTATTTAGTAGGGTTGGCCGTATTCGTCAAAGCTTTCCATGCGGTTATGGAGTCAGCACTCGTGTAAATGTAGGGTGTTGTTGGTTGCGCGATAGGTGTAATTGCTTCTGCGCGTATTTGCATCATTTCTTGGCCTTTGTATTGCACAATTTGAAGCTTGCCCCGAACCTCTATCCAGGTATCAGTGGGCAAGCTTTTTAATTTGCCGGAATCAACCAACATCCCAAACGGAGTAGCATCGGCGGTACAGCACTGAACCAGAAATCTGCCAATGGCAAAAGCATTCTCTGGCGTTTCACTGTCATCGCGATATAGAAAACCGGAAACAGAAATTTCTTTACCTTCAAATTGTTGTTTATACATGTCAATAGCGCCTAGTGTTTCTGAAAAAATATCAGAATACACAGGGATAGTAGGCTGCGCATATAAGATCTTAGCTAGCTCGGTGAGCTCCTCATGATAAGGATCAATCGATTCGAATCTAACAGCGTTGGTAGTCTCTGATGGTAAAGAGGTGAACGAAATCCCCTTTTTACTAGCGGCCATACTTCCCAAGGCACGATCAGGAAGTGCAAATCCAAGCAGCAGTGGAAACAGGAATAATCCATAAAGCGCTGTACTTTTAAATATGGAATGTGGGAGGCGATGCTCGCAGTCACATAGCACACTTCCCTTACCAAATAAGGCTTGAATGGCCAAGCTGAGCGCCATTAGTGTCAGAGGAATCGGACATAACTGAACCCAGCGTGCTAGCTTAGGCGCTACATAATAATGCAAAGCGTCCTGCTGTACTAAATGCCCAATATAGAGAGCAAAGGCGAGCAGAATGACCGCCCTTAACAAATAGTGAAATCGGATGCTTCGAGAGTCATTCATGCGCTTCCTCCTAACAATGGGGTAAGCATCTGCTTGCCACCTCTATGATTACAGCCATAAGGACATGAGTACGGCTCCGATAAATACGCTCGAAAAGATAAGAAAGAACAAATAAAGAGCGAATTTGGTCTTAAACAGCGAGAGTAACATCAATGAATTTTTGAAATCTAACATCGGCCCAAATACCATAAAAGCGAGCAGTGCTCCTGCTGGAAAAGAATGTACGAAGGTGGAAGCTACAAAGGCATCTGAGGTGGAACAGAGTGAAAGCACAAATGCCAGTCCCATCATGAAAAAATAAGACCCGAGCGGCTTATCTCCGATCGCAGCCAAACTGTCCTGAACCATAAACGTCTGAATGCCAGCGGTCAATAGGCAGCCAATGATTAAGTATTTTCCCATCTCAAAAAACTCATCCGAGGTATGCACGAAGACGGCGGCTAACTTTCCTCCACGAGAATTATTATGATGTGTGTTATCGGTTTCGCGCTGAACGCTAAGGCGTATCGGGGACTTTTTCACCGTTGCATAGATAATCAAGCCTATAATACAGGCGACTACAAAAGCTAGACCCATCCGGGCATAGGCCAGTTCTGAGTGGTTGCGAAATGCCGTCAGTGTTGCTCCGTAGACGACTGGATTTAGGATGGGTCCGGATAAAATAAACACGATCGCCACGTAGACAGGCATCCCCTTATGGATTAGTCGGCGGACGAGAGGGATCATTCCACATTCGCATACTGGAAAAATAATTCCGAGCAGGCAAGCGAATAAAATGGCTGGAAGCGCCTGCCGTGGAATCCAGCGGGAGATCATCTCATCTGGGATAAAGACGCGAAGCAGCGAGGATAATAAAGCTCCTGCTAACACAAACGGCAAGGCTTCTAGCAAAATCCCGATAAAGCCGGTTTTGAACGTGTCAATGTACGCGTTATCTAGTAGCTCCAGTTGATTTGGCACCCATATAAAACCAATGATAATCAGGAATGAGATCGGTAGAAGCAGCGGCAGTAGTTTTAAAGGGGAAAGGGTAGTCAAGGTTCGAATAAGGTGGACCACCGATCTGCCAGCAGTTCCTCATCTAAATTTATCCCGATGAATACCACATAAGGCATTCCGGGGTAACGTGATGCCTCCCAGCTTGTACGCATTCCCGCATATTGGACAAGTTGAACCGGTTCCTGTTCGGACAAAAGGATATGCCCTTTGGCACGGAGCAGGTTGTCACCCCATTCTTGAAAGAAAGCCTCTAGCTGTTCTTTGGAAGGCATTGTAGTCCCTGCTTGCGGAATGGTTAACGTGATGGCGGTCACTTGGGAAAAAGAAGCGTGGGGCTCTTCTTGCCGTTCTTTTACTGCTGTAGCTCCCTGTTCTGAATTCATTTGTTTAAGTGTTGCGCCTTTAAAGGTTTGAGGTGCTCGTTGTGGCGCGGGAGCGATGATTTTACGTGGGGTGATTCCTGATAATATCGGTGAAAGGTTGATTTCGCTGTAATGGGTATAAACGATTTCAGCCTCTGTATTTTGTTTTCGGACACCTTTTTCAATACGCCATAAGGTTTCAGGCTCTACAAGATCGCTCTTATTAACGACAATGAGATCAGCAGTGGACAGCTGCTTGCGAAGGGTACGAACCAGCTGTTTGTCAGAGGAGAGTCTGCTGTTATATTCCAAGGCGTTTTCTGCATCCAATAAGGTGATCGTAAAATGCAATTCGACCCTTTCTTGTAGTGCGGCTTCTTGTAATGTTTTGGCGATTTCTTCCGGATTCGCGACGCCAGTAAGCTCGATATAAATAGCATCGGGACGTCCTCTTAGCAGTACCAGCAGGCTGTCTGCCAAATCCTCTTTACGGCTACAGCATACACATCCATCCAGTAGCTTAGTCACGGTTGTACCCGTATGCTCCTGCAGAATATACCCA
The DNA here is from genome assembly GCF_038009145.1 of Paenibacillus sp. FSL R5-0923. Taxonomy (NCBI): domain Bacteria; kingdom Bacillati; phylum Bacillota; class Bacilli; order Caryophanales; family Paenibacillaceae; genus Paenibacillus; species Paenibacillus sp. FSL R5-0923. The sequence continues at coordinate 5,411,368 of NZ_JBBPAT010000001.1, read as the reverse complement.
TCTACATCTCTCTTTCCCAGCTCATTCATAACTACGCCAGGGTTCAGACCCCTTACCTTGCTCTCTTTCAGCAGGGACAACAGCAGAGTTGTCTTCCCGCTCCCCAGAAACCCGCTCAAAATAATTACTGGTATCTTCATGATCTCCACTCCTGCCTGATTCTCTTGGAAATACAAGAATCATATTTTTATATTTCCATCTATACGTGATTTGTTCGCAAGAAAGACCACAAAATTAAGAGAGTTGGAATTTTTACAAGATCATAGTTGACAGATTGTGAATAAAACGTGTACGATATGTTAATCGTAATTATTACGATTTAAAAAAGGAGATGGAACAATGAGAGTAATCATTACTTTGGCATGCACGGAGACAGGAGATCGTAACTATACCACTACCAAGAATAAGCGAAATCACCCAGAACGTATGGAAATGAAGAAATATTGTCCACGACTGAAAAGAGTTACATTACACCGCGAAACCCGGTAAGAGCTATAAATGCCAAACATAAATGCTAATCAATGATAGGAGTGATCGGAATGAAAAAAATCCCCGTTACGGTGCTAAGTGGCTACTTAGGCTCAGGAAAAACAACACTGCTAAATCATGTCTTGCACAACCGTGAAGGCTTGAAAGTTGCTGTTATCGTTAACGATATGAGTGAAGTGAATGTGGACGCCAACCTGGTGAAGTCAGGTAATGTGCTTTCTAGAACGGAAGAGAAATTAGTGGAAATGTCTAATGGTTGTATCTGCTGTACACTCCGCGACGATTTGATTGTCGAAGTAGAAAAGCTGGCAGCTGAAGGCCGTTTTGATTATATCCTCATTGAATCATCTGGCATTAGCGAGCCTGTTCCGGTGGCACAGACTTTTACTTATGCGAACCCAGAACTGGATATTGATTTGACTTCACTCGCACAATTGGACACGATGGTGACCGTTGTGGATGCTGGCCGATTCTGGCATGACTTCTCTTCTGGTGATAGTCTGATCGATCGTAATCAAACGGCTGGTGAAGACGATTATCGCGATATTGTGGATTTGCTCATTGATCAGATCGAGACTTGTGATGTGTTATTGTTTAATAAGTGTGATCTGCTAGAAGAAGAAGAGCTTAACAAGCTTGAAGCTGTGCTTCGCAAACTTCAGCCGACAGCCAAGCTGATCCGTACGGTTAACGGAGTGGTAGATCCGAAGGAGATTCTTAATACTGGATTATTTGATTTTGAAAAAACAAGCTTGTCCTCCGGTTGGATTACGGAGCTTAACAAGGAGACACATACGCCTGAGACGGAGGAATACGGAATATCTTCTTTTGTCTATCGCCGGAGAACCCCCTTTCATCCGCAAAGGTTAAGCTTTTTCTTTAGTCATTGGCCGGAGGAAGTTGTCAGAGCGAAAGGGATTGTATGGGTTGCCGCAGAGGGTGATCTTGCAGCGAGTATCAGCCAGGCTGGACCCTCGATTCAGTTCGGACCTGCCGGCTACTGGCTAGCTACAATGCCTGAGGATCAGCAGCAGGAGGTATTGGAAAGCGAACCTGAAATGAAAGCCAAGTGGGACGAGCTGTGGGGCGATCGAATGAATGAAATCGTGTTTATCGGTGTTAGTATGGACTCAGCACAAATCGAAGCGAGATTGGATCGATGTTTGTTGACGAAAGATGAGTTGAAGCAGGATTGGACAACGTTTAATAATCCGCTTCCGTGGCCTGTTGAAGAACTCCTTGCGGCAGCGGCTGAGGAATAGAAATTCAGATGAAATAGCAGATGAAAATCCGGAATCCAGGAGGTAGAGGTTCCGGATTTTTGCTGTGCAATTATAGTGACTATGAATTATCATAGAAGGAATATATTTCAATTAAAAATAGAGGTGATGCCCATGAGTTATACAAACACTTTCATACGTGTAGCAGAGGATTGTCCTGAGGAAACGGGAATCCCGCCGATGTCTTGCCGTACACTCCCGCCTGCGCATGTGATTCAATATGAGCTGCTTATTAATGAGCCTTACAAATACAATCATGAAGAGCTTCTGTTTGAGGTTCATGTACGCCATAAACAAATTCCGCTAGAAGATCGTGTGACCCGTAGGGAAGAAATATGGAAGGAGCTATTCTCTAGAAACCATCCATGCCTGCGAGCCTCTCTACTTCCGAAGCGATTCGGCTGGGGTGTACATTACAACCATGAGGGGAAAATAGCCATTTATGGTAAGGAGTCTCCCGAATATGACTATTATATTTCGTATGCTGATGAAGCAGTGAAGCTGCTACCAGCGATGCGTAATAAGCGGGAACATGGCTAATAAGGAGGAGATAACTTGTATAAAGCAATTGAAGAAATCACACTTAATACTTGGCCAGCGGAGCAGAGTGTTCTCCTGAATGGCTGGGTTCTGCGCACAGCAGCTGGATATACGAAAAGAGCTAATTCGGTCAATCCGTTATACGGAGAAAAAAGCTCTCTTGCGGATCTTACAAACCAAATTAAGCTTGCTGAGCAGTACTATAAGGATGCTGGATTAAAGCCAGTATTTAAAATAACGCCGTATATCCAGCCTGCGAACCTGGATGAGGCGCTAGCGGAGCGTGGTTACACAGTTGTCGAGCCATCATCTGTTAGGCTATTAGAACTGGAGGGATTAGCTACTCCTGATCTTCGATATGAGATACAAGTTCAGGAGAGCTTAACTGAAGAGTGGTTAAATGCATTTACAAAGCTCTCTGCGCTCTCAAAAGACAATGGGAGCACCTTAACTAGAATGTTATCCGCTTGTCTTTTGCAGCAGGGCTATATTCTGTTGATTAACAATGGCGTTCCTACCGCTTGTGGTCTGGGTGTTATTCAGAACGGCTACATAGGTCTCTTTGATATTATCACTGCTTCCGATCAGCGTAGACAAGGTATGGCGGAACAACTGCTGCTTGCATTACTACACTGGGGCAAGACGCAGGGTGCAACAACCGCTTTTTTGCAGGTTGTACAAGCTAATACTGGAGCTTCGGCTTTGTACGACAAGCTCGGATTTAAGGAGATATATCAATATTGGTATAGAGTGTAGTCTTGAATGATGCGGGGGCGCATTGGCTATTTCAGCAAAATGGGACCCCGTAAGGAAATCACACGAACTTCCCTTGACCCGGCAACGCCATTTCCTTGAAATTCTTGCATAAATGAGCAAGCTGAGTAGATAATTTTTCACCCTCCATAGGCACCCCATGTCCAGAGAGAACGATATGAGGATCTAGCAACGCAAGTGTGCGGACCGACTTTTCCGCGTCTTCCCAGTCCGTCGTGAAATAAGAGGGTGGGCCGTGCACCACCTGATGCTGGGTAGCTACTGCGAATACGGACTCTTGTTTGACTGTAAGAAAGGTGTCACCAGCAATCAGTACCTTATCTTCTGGTCTGAATAGTGAAATATGTCCGGGACTATGTCCAGGTGTATGGATCCATTTCCAGCCCTTTGCTCCGGGGACGGTTCTGTCTTCGGGTAATGGATGTATAGCTGATCCAAGGTCGATGCCATGATGTGAAAATAATGAGGACACCATACTCATCAGCCCGCCGCCTACGGCCGGATCGGCTGGAGGATAATCCGCTTTACCTGTTAGATAAGGAAGCTCTAGTGGGTGAGCATACACGGGTACATTCCATTCCTCAATAAGCTTTTTCACACCTCCGATATGGTCAAAATGCCCATGAGTCAGGATAATTGCCACCGGTGGCTTCTCATACTTCTCCTTAGCATAATCTATAATTCTGTTTGTGTAAGAGCTAAGTCCCGTATCTACAATGATCCAGTCCGAATTGGGCTGGCCGATGAATGCGCAATTTACGAACATGGTTCGTAGTCCGATGACACCGGGGGCCACGTCCCAAGTATCGGTGTAGCCTTCAGATAGTATTCCGTCAAGTCTCATCTTACGCCTCCTGTTCCGTTCTTTAGTACTGAACAATGTACCTAAACAGTAGTATGACCCTTTTTTAAGAAAAAAATATGGCAAAAAACCCTTCTCCTAATTAAGGAAGAAGGGCTGGCCTTGAACTTATTAAGCGATAGGATCACATTAGAGCGTTCCGCAGTCTGCAAATAGAATATGTCGTGGAATTCGGAAGAAGGTTTCGGCTTTTTCCTGCAGAGCAGGGGTAGGCAGATGGCTGCTGTGCAACCATTTTCGAAACGTCCCGGGATGAACACCTATCCAAATACTTACATCGGTTACGGAAAAATCGTAAACCATACAGAGGCCGGTTAGAATCACATTGCTGCGGGGCGAACTGGTAATACTTCTTTTCATAAATCGTGAAGGAGTTGGTTGACATACAATTGGACTCTGACGAATCAGTGCTTCATTGAACAAAATGTGGGGCGGGTACCCGAGTAGGCGGCAGGTCTTGTCAATGTTATTGTTGGAAGGGATACGACCTTCGTATACCCAGGCGCTTACGCTGCGAGAGGATATACCAAGATCTTCTGCGAGTCGTGAAAGTTTGATATCCTTAGCCATCAATACAGCAAGTAACACACGGTTTCTAATCTGGCTGCGCTTTGGACGGCGGAATCTTTTTACACGAACGCCTTGTCCAAGATATTTGCGGTTGATCAGAGACCACGCCTGGATATTATGAGTTTCTTGTTGGTTACTAGGCATAATTCCTCCGATTTTTTAAAAATATACTACAACACTTTCATATACATCGGCAATGGTTAATGCTGCTATTTCTGACATCACTTTTTAAGTTTCTTCCAGAACGCGTACGCTTATGATATATTTTTAATATCTAATTACAATATTACAACAGGGAGCGAGATAGAATGATCAAGCATATTGTGTTTTTTAAATTGAAGGACCGGTCCGAAGAAAGCGTTGCGGCAACGGTAGCCGTACTGCGAAATATGGAAGGTAAAATCCCGCAGCTCCTTTCGATTGAAGTGGGTGCTGATATCATTCATTCTGATCGATCCTTTGATATTGCTCTAGTTACGGTGGTAGCTTCTCTGGATGATTTACAGGCTTATCAGGTTCATCCGGCGCATAAGGAAGTTATAGCTCATATTAATGAAGTTAAAGAACTTTCAATTGCTGTGGATTACGTAATTTAAGCGAACTACTGATTAACAAGCATCATCATTTTATACCGGAAGCGGTGACAGGAATGCGTGAGCTCGAGTATCCGATGGAAGCGTTAACTTATTTGGTCGTTTTTCTTGCGGCATGTTTCATTATGTTCTTTTGGCTGAAACGCCGCGGCAAACGCGGTAAGTAGGGATAATGCAGATTTCTCTAACTATTTTTGACATGGGGGTATTGCTGTGTATTATGTCAACCGCAAACAAATCGAAACCATTCTTGCTCAAATCCCAGATATAACTACAGGTCTTCGGACTGTAACAGCTTCATGGGATGGCAATACTTTAACCGGACTAATACAAGAACGCTGCCTTCATCTGGCGATAGAGGTGGTTACGGACGTTGGTAGTTGTCTGATTGACGGTTTTATTATGCGTGATGCCGGAAGTTATGAGGATATCATTTCAATTATACATGAAGAAAAAGTGCTAGGTAAAAGTGAGATCTACGAGCGATTGATAGAGCTTGTCGCACTTCGTAAGCCGCTCGTGCAGGATTATTTTGCCTGGGAAAGAGAAGCACTACACCCGCTCACACCAATCCTTTCAGAGGTGCTAGAGAAGTTTGCTGTTGAAGTAGGGAATTATTTGGATCAGGAACTTGGGTCCGGTGTAACGCTATAATAGCATAAGATAGAATCATATAAAATAGGCGGTAGCCGTGAAAGAGAGGGGGTTCCTTTATGATGAAGATGGGGCAGGAAAATGGATCGACAAGGCACTTGATTATGACGCTCCTGAAGACGAAAGGACCACTGACCATCGGCGCGCTGGCAGAAGAATTGGGAATTACAGAGATGGGTGTCCGTCGTCATGTGCTTCAGCTGGAGCAGGAGGGACTTGCTAAGACAAAAGTGGTTCGGCAAGCGATGGGGCGGCCTTTACATATGTATTCTTTAACGGAGAAGTCCGAAGAGTATTTTCCAAAAAGCTATCACAATCTGGCTTTGGAGCTTTTGCGTGAATTGGATTATGGCAGTGGATTGGAAGCTGTTAATACATTGTTTGAGGGACGCCGTCGCCGGATGCTCACCCAGTATGCACCGATGATGGAACGCCGGAATTTGGAAGAGCGAGTAGCTGAGTTATCGTCGATCCAAAACGCTGGTGGATATATGGCAGAGTGGAACCGTGAAGAGGATGGTTCGTATGTCATAAAAGAATACAACTGCCCGATTCGCCAGGTGGCTACTCAGTATCGTAAAGCTTGTCAATGCGAGCATAGCCTATTTGAGGAATTGCTGGATGCTAAGGTTACACGAAGTGAATGTATGGCAGAAGGAGGACAATGCTGCCGATACGCAATTGCACCCAAAAATGTAACAGACAAAACTTCTGAAAAGTCGTAATAATTAGTCACAAGACAAACTCCTGCTGCTTATGATATAGCAGATATAGGCATTAGCCCGGTAGAGCGGGGAGCAATGAATTTAAAGGAGAGATGAAACGATGAAAAAGGACACAAAAGGTTTGTTATGGGGAGCTTTAGTCGGAAGTGTGGTTGGATCAGTGACAGCACTTCTGTTCGCGCCTAAGCCAGGTAAAGAGCTGCGCAAGGATATTGCGGAAGGAACAGCTGCTGGCATTGAAAAGGTACAGGGAATTGCCGTGCAGGCTGGAGACAAGAGCGTTGAGCTGTATGACAAAGCTAAGGATTCTATAGGTCATGTAGTCCATGAGGTTCGCGAATGGAGCAAATCATGTTCGAATGCTGTAGAAGAAGATACTGCTACTGTAGCAGTAAGTGGAACTGTTACGGAAGAAACGATTCAAGAGGCAGCGGCCACTTTGGAAGAGGTAACGGAGTTAGAGGTATCGCCTGTAAATGAAGAAATAAGCAGTGAAGAAGCTAGTCTTGAAGAAGCTCAGCCAGATGACAAGGATAATAACGAAATCGCATAATGAAACAGTGGATGGAGTGTTTGGTTTTACGGTCAAAAAGTACTTATTCTCTTTTAATAGAGCCGCTTTTTCGCATTGGGCGGAAGGTGGCTTTTTTATTTCATTCTTATAGACCTGTTAAATGATGGCAAAAGTCTTGGCTTGAACTAAGAGTCCAAAAGGAGTAATATCTGCAATTGGGGCTGAAAGTCAGGTACATTTTGTTTTCGGCTTACATAAGCTACACAAAACAAGTAGAAGGAAGCGGTGTGTTCGTGCAGCAAGCTATTGCAATATTAGACTCAGGTGTGGGAGGGCTAACAGTTGTCAAAGAAGTGATGAGGCAGCTCCCGCGGGAGAAAATCATTTATTTCGGAGATACGGCCCGAGCTCCGTACGGACCCCGTTCGACCGAGGAAGTAACACTGTTTACAGAACAAATTGTAGATTATTTGATCCAGTTTAATCCTAAAATGATTGTTATCGCTTGTAATACCGCAACAGCAGCGGCACTCGATTATATCTCAGCCAAGGTCTCTATCCCTGTCATTGGGGTGATTCATCCCGGAGCCCGTGCTGCAATTAGCGCGACCAAAAGCGGACATGTCGGCGTGATCGGTACAATAGGAACCATCGGCAGCGGGGCTTATACTAACGCACTAAAGCAGCTGTCTCCTTTTGTTGAGGTTGTAAGTCAAGCCTGCCCAGCACTTGTCCCACTCGTTGAGCAAGGTATGTTCCGCTCTGAGATAAGTTATGAAATTGTAGAGCAGGCATTGGAAGGCATTAAAGATAATAACATCGATACTTTAATTTTAGGATGCACTCATTATCCATTTCTTGTTGAGCCTATTGGAGAGACCATGGGACCGGGAGTCAAACTGATCAGTTCCGCAGATGAGACAGCTCGTGAGATCAGCACGATTTTATACGATAAAGGCAAGCTGTCCATCGGGGATGAAAGTCCAATTCATCAGTTCTTCTGCAGTGGTGATGCTGAAATGTTTCAGCGAATTGCCCGAGACTGGCTTGGAGAACAAATTAAACGTACCCCAGTAGTATGGCAAGTATCCACGTTATAAGCAGAGCAATGTTGAATTGAATAGGGACAAACTCTACGGAGTGTAAGATAAAATAGGCTGGGAAGCATCATTCCCAGCCTATTTTCTTGTGATTCATTTCTCCTTCATGCAGGGTAGTGGCTCTTGCATACAATAGAGTTAAGTGCTGTTTGCTGCTATTTTTGTATCCACCGTATCAGCAATTTAAGGCCGAGAGGATGAGACCTAATGCGACAATATATTGCAAGCAGGGGAGATACCGTAAGCCGAATTGCCGCCCTGCATGGATTAACCCCTGAGCATGTCATTCAAGGCAATCCATGGGTTGGGAGACAGTCTTATTTATATCCTGGCCAGGTTTTATTTCTTCCGTCTTCGCCACGTAAAAGGTATGCGGTGCAGGAAGGGGACGATCTTGAACGCATAACCTCATTATTCAATGTGAGTTTAGATGATTTGGAGAAGCTTAATCCAGGTGTGTCCTCAGGGCGCTTTTGTACACCGGGAAAAGTGCTCGTCATTCCGCCTCCGATTCCAGAGCGAGTGGTATTCTTACGTGGAGAGTACGGTCCGGTTGATGTTGAGAACGATATCAGCAGTCTGATTGCACAATATCCTTTTATACAAGCATATCCAATTGGCAACAGTGTGCTCGGCAAGCCAATTCATGTGCTTAAAATAGGCAATGGAACCCGCCATTTGCATGTTAATGCGGCTCTACATGCTAATGAATGGCTGACCTCGCCTTGCCTGATGTCGTTCATAGAAGAGTATGCAGCAGCTTATGCTAAAGGTTTGGCATGGAATGGTCATCGTCCAGAGGAATGGTACAATAATTGGACCCTATGGGCTGTACCCATGGCTAACCCTGACGGCGTGGAGTTAGTGCAGGAGGGCGTTTTACCAGGCCACCCTTATTATGAGGACCTTATGAAATGGAACGGGGGACGGCGGAGTTTTCGCCATTGGAAGGCCAATATACGCGGTGTGGATCTCGGGGATCAGTTCCCTGCTCATTGGGAAGAGGAACGGGAACGCCGTGGTGTAATCCTGCCCTCTCCGCGTGATTACAGTGGTCCTGAGGCGCTAAGTGAACCTGAGGCAGCCGCTCTAGCGGTACTTGCTGAGAACGCGCCCGGAGAAGCTGCAGTGTCTTTGCATAGCCAAGGGGGAGAGATCTACTGGAATTACCGGGGATATGAACCTCCCGAAAGCCGCGAATTAGCAACACGGTTGGCCGCTGCGAGCAGCTATCGTGCAGTCGAATTAACTGGCAGCGATGCCGGGTATAAGGATTGGTTCATCCAGACCTTTCGTAAACCAGGATTTACAGTAGAGCTGGGGATCGGTAAAAATCCGTTGCCATTGGCAGATTTTGAGGATATGGCGCTAGAAACGGGTCTAATTTTGGGAACGATACTATCCAATGTGAAATAATTATGAAACAATTACAGTAAACTTGCGTAACATAAACCATAGGGTATGGCCGCTGTCGTCACTACACGTTATCCGCGGCTGTATCCTTTTTACTTGGGAGGAGGGTCACTATGAAACTGAAAAAACTGCTGTCACTGAAACAATGGTCTACTATCTTCAGTAGTTCCTGGCGATATGTGATCTCCCCAAAAGTCGCAATAGGGGACAAGCTTTTATTCACAATCCCAGTACTGCTCTATTGGGTGTTGCCGGATTTTATGCCTTTTTTACCGATCGATGATATTGGTGTGACGATGCTTCTTATGGGCTGGTTCGTGTCACGGATGGGACGAAAATACCCGGCACTTCAGGCCGGAAAATGAGGCAGTGAAGTGAGATCTACCTCGGATTGTGTATCTAATTTGTTAATATAGTTGCTTTTAGATATCATTTACCTTTAAAATAGGTAATTGAGTATTTAATTTAAGTACTAGGAGATGGATGATAGATGAAGGTCAAAATTACCCGCAATGCGGCTAAAGTGATAAAGAAACAAATGGAACTTGAAGGAAAGAGCGAGTTGAAGCTTCGCGTAGCGATTACGCATGCTCACGGTGATCATGCTCACTACGGACTGGATTTGGACACGCCTAATGAGAATGATGTTGTAGTCTCGACAGATAAAGAAATCGATGTTATTCTTGATCCGAATCAACCGCTCCTTGATGGTGTGGTCGTTGATTATTTATATCTTCCTGAAGAAGGTTTTGTTATTACTAATCCGTCTAAAGGTAATCACGGCGATCACTAAACGTTTCGCCTTAAATTTGGGACATAAAGAAGGGTTGCTCCATGGCTAACGATATACAAGTGTGCGATGAATGTAATTTTATGAAATTGAAGAGTATCATACCCAAACTGCAAAAGATGGCGCCTGATGCAGAGATCAAGGTCGGCTGTAAGTCGTACTGTGGTCCATGTGGCAAACGGGCCTTTGTATATGTTAATGGTCGTTATGTGAGTGCTCCAACAGAGGAAGAAGTGTTGAAGAAGGTAGAAGCTTTTATCAAGCAACCGGCCGTTCAGAAATAATGCAGAGGTCTTATCCATCAACTTAAAAAGCCCTAAACCCGTGTTGATGACGGAGTTTAGGGCTTTTTGTTTTATAAATGAAATTTTTATGGTGCAGATTCTTCCTTTCGGAGCATCTTGATGCCATCGTATTTCATGATATCGTCTGAGATTTGCAGTCGTTGCTTACTTGTCTCGAACCCGGTGCTGCACCCCGCAACGTCAATGGCTTCGCGGCTGTCGAGGCTATAACAGGTGCCACTGTTGAATTGTCCATTTTCACTTGGAAGATAGGAGCGCTTCGCATCGGCAAAGGCACCGGTTCGCAGTGTCACAAGTCGCTCTTTGCCGCTGAACAGATTATTACCCATGAGATAATAAGGATCTTGTGAGATCCCAAGCAGATGGAGTAAGGAAGGTGTGAGATCCAATTGACCAGCCGGATTAGAATCAATCACCGAGGTGTTATTACCCGGCAGATGAATGAGTAATGGAACTTGATGCATGATTTGATGCATGTCGAGCTTATTTAAGCTTTTACCAAGAAATTGTTCGTAATAAGAGGTATCTTGGATCGAGTTATCATGATCACCATAAAAGGCAAGGATCGTGTTATCCCACAACCCACGCTGCTTCATATCACTCACCAATTCACCTAGAGCTTCATCTGTATAATGAACAGCCTGCAAATAATCTCCGAAGATGGTACCTTTAAACTCCCCGGTATCAAGCCCTTGCTTAGCCGCAGGGAGAGAATATGGGTGATGACTAGATAGTGTAGTCAAAAAAGAGTAAAAGGGCTTCTGAATCGATTTTGCAGAATCCATAATATTTAGGGACTGCCGCAGGAATGATTTATCTCCCAATGACCAGCCTAGGGGCTCGTCGATCTTAAAGTCTTTTTTGCTATAAAAATGGTCGTACCCCATCGCCTTATACATAATCTGCCGATTCCAGAAGCTTCCTTCATACGCATGGAAGGCATTGGTGCTATAGCCCTTGGACTTCAAAATGGCAGGTAACGTGTCAAATTGATGATCCGGGTAACGGACAAATACTGAGCCGGAGACCAGCGGATACAGTGAACCATTCGAGGCGAAATCCGCATCGGAGGTTCGCCCTTGTGAGGTCTGATGATAGTAATTACTGAAGTAGGTATTCTCTTTGATTAGAGCGTTCAAATTAGGTGTGACCTCTTGTCCATTGATCGAACGTCCCACTACAAAATTCATAAAAGCTTCGGCCTGAATAACAACGATGTTGCTTCCGCTGTATTTTCCAAAGCTGTCGTTAAGAGCACTTTGCTCAGCATTGTGTTCATTGAACCAGAGCTTCATGGAGTTGGCTTCCTTTTGTGAAAGCTCAGGCTGCGGGCCTAAATGATCTTTGGCATACAAGTAAATATCATAACCGTGAAATCCAATGAGTCCAGTAACGTTATACATTGCCAAGCTCCACCAGTTACCAGTGAATAAACCCTTTGCCCACGTAGTGGCGTAAGAGTGGATAGGGCCAAAGGTCAGAATACAGCCTAATACCAATGCAACGACCCCGTTAACGCTCCGTCTTAGTCCTCTCATTAAGCGTGAAGAGGGACGGAAATGACTTGTGTGAGCATAATAGGAAGGCTGTCCATTATTATAGGTAGGCGTGTTCCGACGGAATAACACTACGCAAATGGTGTAAACCAGAAATATCAGCCAATCCGCGAACAAGTAGAGATCAGAGGGACGGAGTAGTGCAAAGATACTTCCGCCAAGTGCATCCATCTGTCCGGCTTGAAAAAGAACGGGAACGGTGATGAAATCCTGAAAGTAGCGATAGTAGACAATATCAGAATAAATAAGTAATGTCAGGAGCACGTTTATGATTATCAGGGCTATGGTTTGTCCACGTCGGGGGAGCCATAACACCCAAAATGATAACAGCATAACTGAACCGAGAGCAATGAGCTTGTCGAGACGGTTCATATCAATATTAGGGGCATGCAGGCCGCTGTGAAGAAACATTAGCTTAGCGAGCATAAGGACAAGAAAAAGGATGTAACCAATATAACGGGAGCGGACAATAGTGATCATTCTATCCGTTATGGATGAGCTGATCCTACTAAATGGATCTCGTGACACGTTAAAGCCTCCTAGCACAGAAGTTGAGTATGTAAGAAGAAACGGACACCGTCCTCAATCGAGGTAGATGTCCGTTCTTATATTTCTCGCATAAACGCTTACCGTCCTTTTAAGGACGCCGAAGCCGTTCATGCTTGGCGTAATTGTCTTCCGAATTATTTCGGATTTCTAGGTGGAAGTGGACCCAAGTATTGATAATATTGACACTCAATACGTCCGTTATACAACTTGCGACGCTTGTCCGCTTTACGGCCGTAATATTGTTCGAATTCCTTATAAGGACTAATCGCGAAGAATGACCAAGTCGGTAGATACAGCATCATTTCACCAAACTGGCGAGTCAGCTTCTCCACCTCTTTATCATTACTGATCCGTTCACCATATGGCGGATTGGTAATGATACAGCCGTATTCGCCTTGGGGTCTTGCTTTGGCGGCAGCCATCACGGTGAAGGTTATTTCTCCGGATAGGCCGGCGCTTTTAGCAGCGGCTTCAGCAATTTCTATAGCAGCAGGATCGATATCCGTGCCGGTTAGCTGCAATGGATAATCGTCTCGTACGGCATCGAAAGCTTCTTCGCGAGCTTCTTCCCACAGATACTTAGGGATGACTGGCCAATGTTCTGAAGGGAAGGAACGCCGTAGTCCCGGTGCGATATTCCAAGCGATCATCGCGGCTTCGATCAACAATGTTCCCGAACCACAACATGGATCATATAGCGGACGGTGGCCATTCCAGCGGCTAAGCTGGATTAAAGCGGCTGCCATCGTTTCCTTCAGTGGCGCTTCTGTAGCCTGTCTGCGGTATCCGCGTTTGTGAAGAGCAGGTCCGGTGGTGTCTAGCGTAATAAGCGCGATATCGTTTAACAGAATCACTTCGATCACATATCGAGGTCCGTTCTCTGGGAACCAGTCGGTATGATAGGAGAGCTTCAGCTTCTCGACGATAGCTTTTTTGACAATCCCTTGGGAAGCGGGTACACTCGTTAGTTGTGATTTATGGGATCGTCCTTCAACCGGAAATTCTCCATTCTCGGGAATCCAGTCTTCCCAAGGCAGCGCTTTAACACCCTCAAATAACTCATCGAAGGTTTTAGCGGGGAATTGACCCATTTTTACTAATACGCGGTCGGATGTACGCAGCCATAAATTACAGCGACAGATGTCGATATAATCACCACTGAACAATACACGACCGTTCTCGACCGTGGTCTCATAACCCAGTTCGTTTAATTCGCGCGCTACTACAGCTTCTAATCCCATAGGGGCAGTAGCGATTAATTGTAATTTGCTCAAATACTCTCAACTCCGTTTAACTTGTAGATAAATACAAAAAGCCAGTACAATAAGAAAAGCCAATACCATAAGAAAAGCATCCATACAAGTATAGGGGAATGCGGGACACTTCACAATGCCCGGCATTCCATAAACCATAAAATCTTCCCCGTCATCCCTTCATTCGAGAAAACGGGGGATCATCAAAGGAGAATCTTTATGCTTACCCAAGAAGAATACAGTGAACAACTTTATACCGAGGACGAAATCCTGCTTCAGGTAAAAGAAGCTATCGTCCAAGCGGGTATGCCGGAGGTGTCTGTCGAGCCGGGGTACGGAAGACTACTCACTATGCTTGTTAGATTGTCTCGCTCCACGCGTATTTTGGAGATTGGCGCACTTGGTGGCTACAGCGGGATTTGCTTATCTCGCGGCTTTACTGAAGGTGGCACGCTGACTTCACTAGAGCTGAGGGCCGATTATGCCGAGCTTGCTCGCCGTAATTTAGAACTGGCCGGATTCGGTGATTCTACGGAATATAGAATCGGTCCTGCAATGGACAGCCTGAAGGCACTTGAAGCAGAGGGCGCTAAGTTCGATTTCTTCTTTATCGACGCAGACAAGATTAACTATACCAATTACTTGGAATATGCCATCAAGATGGCTAATCCAGGAGCGATTATTGCTGGTGATAATATCTTTCTCCGCGGACGGACGCTAAATACTGATCGAAATGGACCTGCCATTCTGGCTGTACGGCATTTCAATGAAATGATCGCCACCGATGACCGTCTGATCAGCACTTGTCTGCCAGCCTATGATGGACTGGCGTTGGCTATGGTGAAATAGCAGAAGATTAGCGAAATAGCCGTGGCGGAGTAGCTTTGTATAGCTTAACCCGAACCCATAAGGTGTTTAACAGCAACAAGCTTCCGGAGATGATAAACAGTCCCTCAATACCAATATAACCAGATAGAAAGCCGCCTATGATAGCTCCCAGCATATTGCCCAGTGACAATGTGCTGCCGTTGAAGCCGAATGCGCGGCTTTCTTTCCCGTCAGGGGTATATGACCGGATAAGCGCATTAACGCTGGGCAATAGGCCGCCCATAAAAATCCCCATGAGAAAACGGACAATAATTAGCTGCCACACGCTAGTAACGAATGCTTGCGGAATCAGGAATAGCGAGGCCCCGATTAACGCGTAGGTCAGAATGCGGTGTGCGCCGACTTTATCACTCAGCTTGCCGAGCAAGGGGGAAGCCAGCATGTTGGAGATCCCTGTAACTGCGCTGACCATTCCGGCTAAAAAGGCTATATTCTCAGCAGGCCCATTTAACTTTTCAACGTACAGTGGCAGCAAGGCCATGGGGCTGATCATTGCAAATTGCAGCAAAAAGGTTACACCAAACAGCGCCGGGAGCTGAGGGATTTTGATCAATTCCTTCAAGCCCTCCATTACTGACACCTGTGGCTCCTGTGCGGCTTCTGCACGATCGAATTTCTCTTTAACGAGAAATAATGCCAGCAGAGAGGCGATGAAGAGCAAGGCGCCAACGACATAAAAGATCGGACGAAATCCGATTAAATCAGCAAGAAAACCACCAATAAGTGGTCCAAGGATGGTACCTGCAACAGAACCCGACTGCATCAGCCCCATCGAAAATCCCATACGTGCTTTCGGAGTAGTACCCGAAACGAGTGCGATGGAAGCAGGATTGAAGCCGGAGATTGTACCGTTTAGCAGTCGCAGTAAGAGCAGCTGCATAGGGGATTGTGCGAAGCCCATCAACACCATAACGATAGCCATGCCAAAGCTGGAGCGCAGGAGCATGATTTTACGTCCATATTTGTCAGCAAGTTTTCCCCATAGTGGCTGGAAAATGAAAGAAGTTAAAAAGTTTGCGGCAAAAATAAGGCCCGCCCAAATTCCAATTTCATGCTCACCCTGAACTCCAAGATCCTTAGCAAGATACAAGGTCAGGAACGGTGTAATCATCGTCATTCCGGCATTTACCAAGAATTGTCCGAACCAAAGCACTAAGAGGTTGACCTTCCATGTCTCCCATTTCTTCAAAGTGCTTTCACTTCCTTTCAAAGAATTTCAGAAAATACATGATTCACAGAAAAATAGACATTTTATCAGTATATCATTTTTTTAGCTTCAAAAGTGCAATACATGTCATAGTAATGTCATAGGATTGTCATTCCACGATCTTCGTTTTGCTTGTTACAACCTTTTAAAAAGGGCATAATAGTAAGTATGCCGATCAAGCATAAACGCCATCGGCGTCCTTATTAGGACGGTAAGCGTTTATTTTAAAAAATCTTATAAAATATAATGGAGATCTTATCATGACCTACAACGACACTTTTATCCGCGCCTGCAGAAAGCAGGATACGGAGCACGTTCCCGTATGGTACATGCGGCAGGCCGGCCGTTATGATCCCGAGTACCGTAAAATCAAGGAAAAGTACTCATTGCTTGAAATCTGCAAACAGCCTGAGTTAGCGGCTGAAGTAACCTTGATGCCTGTGCGCAAGCTAGGTGTGGACGCGGCCATTTTGTATTCAGACATTATGAATCCGGTCGCTTCTATCGGTGTGAAATTTGATATCGTCAAAGATATTGGCCCTGTGATCGAGAATCCGATTCGCTCTGCAGCAGATGTCGAGAGACTGAAGCCCATTGATGTTGAAGGCGATCTCGGACATATTTTGGAGACGATTGCAATTCTGGATAAGGAGCTGGACGTGCCCTTGATTACTTTCGCAGGCGCACCGTTTACAATTGCCAGCTATCTGATCGAAGGCAGACCTTCCAAAGGATATATTCGGACTAAAGAGCTAATGTACAGTGAACCCCGTGTCTGGGAAATGTTAATGGACAAGCTCGGCGATATGATTATCGCTTACCTCCGCAGTCACGTGCGTAGTGGTGGAAAAGCGTTTCAATTGTTCGACAGCTGGGTCGGTGCCCTTGCGCCTCGCGATTTTGAAAAGTATGTGTTACCGACGGTTTCTCGTATTTTTTCCGAATTATCCGATCTTGATGTACCGAAAATATACTTTCCTGGCGTAAGCTCTGGCGAATTGCTACCGAGTCTTACGAAGCTTCAAGCGGATGTAATCGGGGTGGACTGGCGTGTGAGCTTGTCCGAAGGTCGACGCAGAACCGGTGGGAAATTTGCGATTCAAGGCAACCTGGATCCGTATTTACTTACAGCGCCGATGGACGTCTTGAAGGAGCAAGCGAAAGCGTTAATTGATGAAGGGGTACAAGAGCCGGGATATATCTTCAATCTGGGTCATGGTTTATTCCCGGAGGCTTCTTTAGAGAAGCTTAGAGAATTAACGGAATATATTCACGAATATTCACAGGAAGTATTGAAAGAATCAGCCAAACTGCGTTCTTAAAAATAGCCTATTAAATCTATAAGGGGATGGAATCCGTGACAGCAAAAATAGGTGTTCTCGTCATGTCGTATGGCACTCCTAAAAGCTTAGAAGACGTTGAAGCATATTACACTCATATTCGGCGAGGTAATCCGCCGACAGCGGAGCAGCTTAAAGAATTAACAGATCGCTATGAAGCGATCGTCGGGGGTGTATTCCCGCTGCGGGAGAACACAGACCGTCAAGTAGCTGCATTACAGGCAGCATTAAACGCGGATAAAGCTGGGGCGGATGTTGAATTTGTCTGCTATCAGGGTTTGAAGCATGCCTATCCGTTTATTGAGGACGGCGTCGAGGCTATGGCGAAGGACGGCATTACCCAAGCGGTTGGTGTTGTGCTTGCCCCTCACTATTCAAGCATGAGCGTGGGTGGCTACATCAAACGTGCTCAGGAAAAGGCTGATGCATGTAAAATCAACATGGGTTTTGTGGAGAGTTACCATATGCACCCAGTATTAATCGATGTTCTAAGCCGGAGAGTAACTGCGAAAATAGATCAATATATCGAAGCAGGCGCTACTCGCGATGAGATAAGGGTATTATTTAGCGCGCATAGTCTTCCAGAGCGTATTCTAGCTATGGGGGATCCTTATAAAGATCAACTATTGGAGACCTCAAAGGCTATTGCAGATCAAGCGGGGATAACCAATTGGCAGTTTACGTGGCAAAGTGCAGGACGGACTGCTGAACCATGGCTTGGACCAGATATTCTGGATACACTTCAGCAGCTTAGCAAGGAACAGGTAGAGTATGTTCTAGTGGCACCGATCGGGTTCGTATCCGATCATTTAGAAGTGCTGTATGACCTTGATATCGAGGCAACAGCCGTAGCTTCAGAGCTGGATATGCGTCTTATGCGGATTGAATCATTAAACAGCGATCCTGCGTACATGTCCGTATTGAGCGATGTTGTTCGTACAAGACTGAATCAAATGTCGGCCGGTCAGTCATGACTGGTCCCTCTAGGCGAATTGTTATCATAGGCGGTGGGCTGAGTGGACTCAGCGCCGCCTTTTACATTCGTAAGTTTTACAAAGAAGCTGGCGTGAAACCTGATATTGTACTGCTAGAGAAAGACAAGACTCTTGGTGGGAAGATCGAAACATTGCACCGGGATGGATTTGTGATTGAGAAGGGTCCGGATTCTTTTTTAGCTAGCAAAACAGAGATGATTGAATTGGCTAAGGAATTAGAGCTAGATCACGAGCTTGTGAACACAAATCCAAAGGCAGAGAAGACCTATATACTACAGCGTGACAAGCTTCATCCTATGCCTTCCGGTCTTGTGCTTGGAATTCCTACTGAACTAAAGCCATTTCTATCAAGTGCTCTGGTTTCATTCGGTGGCAAAATACGCGCGCTGATGGACTTGATCCTTCCTCCTAAGCGGAGTAATGACGATGAATCCCTCGGACAGCTGATTGAGCGACGTTTAGGTACTGAAGTGATGGAGAATTTGACCGAACCGCTATTAGCCGGTATGTATGCTGGGGATTTACGCAAAGTCAGCCTACAGGCTACCTTTCCGCAATTTGGAGAAGTAGAGCGGCAGTATGGTGGTCTTATTCGTGGAATCATTAAAGAACAGAATTCCTCCAAGACAAATACGAGCACAAAGAACAGCACTTTTCTGACATTTCGAAAAGGACTACAAAGTCTCGTGCATGGCTTGATTCATGAACTGCATGATGTAGAACAGCGAACTGAAGCTGCGGTGGTCTCTATACATGCTACAGGAACTAATGCTTCTCGTTATGAGCTAGAACTGGAAAGTGGCGAACGGCTGCTTGCGGATGAAATATATATCACCACACCAAATTCTTTTGCTGCCGAACTTTTGCGTCCACATGTGGATGTTTCAGCACTCGATGCGGTAAATTATGTATCGGTTGCGAACTTAGTCATGGCCTTCGACAAGAAGGATATCGAAATTGATGATGCTGGAGCAGGTTTTCTTGTGCCACGTAAGGAAGGGCGCAATATTACTGCCTGTACATGGACGTCAACGAAGTGGCCGCATACGAGTCCAGATGATAAAGTACTTATGCGCTGTCATGTAGGCCGTTCCGGAGATGAGCAGAATGTTCAACTTCCAGATGAGGCTCTTACGGAGCTAGTGAGTAAGGATTTACGAGAGATCATGGGCATTACAGCGAAACCTATATTCACGGAAATTACTCGTTCGGAACATTCGATGCCACAGTATCCTGTTGGACATCTTGACAATCTTTCTAAATTCCATAGGGAGCTTGAGACCACACTTCCTGGGATATATGTCTTTGGAACTGGATATGATGGAGTGGCAATGCCCGATTGTGTTAAGCAGGCTAAGCTTACAGCACAAAGCGCTGCAAAGCGTATATCGAATTAATTGTTCATTTACGGGAGAGTTAGAATTATATAATGAACGGTGAAGCGAAGATTTTTTTGCTTCACCGTTTTTGTTTGAAAATTAGATTATACTATTTTAATGGACTCTCGTATTTGGAGGGACAGGTGCTAGGTATGCTATAATAGAACCAATTTGAGAGTAGAGGAGATCATAGAAACAATGTATCCGCCGCGATCGCGTTCTAGACAGAAGAACAAACATAAGAGCAAACGTAAGCGCAGAACGGCCTGGATGTGGGTCAATGCAGGTCTACTTCTGTTGATTATTGTGGCGCTCAGCTATAGTTTTATGGATGACAGATTCAAGGGAAGTTCTGAGCCACCTCCAGTGGCGCAAATGACGGCTTCGCCTACGCCGGATAGTACTGCTCAGGAGACAGCACCTATAGTGACTGCAACGCCTGAAGCCACGGAGTCTCCCATCCCTTCTCCAACGGTAACCCCGGAAGCTACACCTACACCAGAGCCAAAGAGAGAAGAAAATGTTGAAACACAGGCGCCTGTACCAACTGAGACCCCTTCGCCAGATGAAGGTAGCTCCCAAGTCGCAGATGGTGGTTCTGTGTCTGGACTTCCATCAGATGACCAGGCTTCTGGCAATACAGTGACCTTGAATTTTGGTGGAGATGTTATTTTTTCGGGGAAAGCCGGGGAATTGCTCGAAAAGAAAGGTTACGACTATTCGTATGCCGCGCTCGATGGAATGTTCAAGAAGGATGATCTTACGATTGTGAATCTGGAGACTCCTGTGACCACGGGTGGGGTTGGCGCCGCTAATAAGCAATACGTATTCAAAGGCTCGCCCAAAGCACTAGATGCTCTTAAAGCAGCCGGAGTGGATGCAGTAAATATGGCGAACAATCACACGCTTGATCAAGGGGAGGAAGGCCTGCGAGACACGCTGAGTCATCTCTCGGAAAGAGGCATTCCTTATGTTGGTGCTGGACTCAATAGTAAAGAAGCATTCTCAGCGCAATATTTTGAGCGTAAAGGGATTAAGATCGCCTTGCTGGGGTTCACACGGGTGATTCCTGCATCTGATTGGATGGCGGGAAAAAATAAACCCGGGCTTGCTTCAGTATATGATAGTAGAGAAGGACTTAAAGCGATTGCTGCAGCTAAACAAAAAGCTGATTTGGTTGTCGTAGTTGTCCATTGGGGTAAAGAACGGGTAGAGCAGTTCGATAATACTCAGCAGACCCTTGGACGTAGCTTTGTCGATGCGGGAGCTGATCTTGTCATTGGTGGTCACCCACATGTATTGCAAGGTGTGGAGCCATACAAAGGCAAGTGGATCGCCTACAGCACTGGTAATTTTATTTTTACGAGATCAACGGTACCTGCCACTTGGGAAACTGCTGTTTTTCAGGCGGAATGTAGTAAAAAAGGTCAATGCTCATTACAGCTGAAGCCTATGACTGCTGAGCTAGCTCAGCCTGTGCCCATGAATCAGGTGAACGGACAGCTTTTGCTGAAAAAAATAGAGTCTTTATCTGCTGGTCGAGTTAAGATCAACAGTGACGGCAAAGTGACTCAAGTTACAAAATAGGGTTCCTGGGAGGTCCTTATGATGAACAATTTATGTGTTGCCCATCGGGGATTTTCCGGTAAAGCTCCGGAGAATACATTAGCAGCGATCCGGATGGCCATTGCCATGCCTTTTGTACACTGGATGGAATTGGATGTCCAGCTCTCCAAGGACGGTGTTCCTGTTGTCATTCATGACTTTACACTGGACCGTACAACCAATGGTCATGGTAAGGTGAGGAATATGGATTGGGAACATATCCGGCGTCTCGATGCGGGTAGCTGGAAAGGGCGTTCTTTTCGGGGAGAGCGGGTGCCTTCCTTGGAAGAAGTGCTCTCTTTAGCCTCCGGTAGACTTCGTCTCAATATTGAACTGAAAACAGTGGGCAATATGTATCCTGGCATCGAACAGAAGGTGACGGATCTTATTTCCTCTAAAGGCATGCGGGACGACGTGATTTTGACCTCTTTTGACACAGATGTGTTGAAAAAAATCAAGGAAATAGACCCCCGCTTTCGTACAGGCTTAATTTTTGATTCAAGGTTTGGTAATCCTGCTCGAAGGCTGCATGAACTGGAGTGTTCTCTTTTGTCGATTAGCTTCTCGCGTTTAAATCCTAGATTGGCTAAGGTTTTGACGGAGCAAGGTGTGAAGATTATGGCTTGGACAGTGAACAAAGGAAAAGAGATGCGTCGCTTAGCAGATATGCATTCTGATATAATGATTTGTACAAACCGTCCGGATATCTGGGGCGATACATTTCTAAATGTATAAATAATCCAATTCGATGGGAAAGAGAGCTGATTGTCTGTGTGCGCTGCTGTTAATAATTTGTATTGTGTTGGACGGAACTACAAGCTACATGCGGAGGAATTAGGAAATAATGTCCCCGTAGAGCCACTCATTTTTTTGAAGCCCTCACATGCGGCGGTTTCCCTCGATAAAGCAGTCATTCAGCTTCCAAAGGATTCAGGTCAGGTTCATTATGAAGGAGAACTTGTGCTACGGATCGCGCGTGATTATGTACCGGGTATGAGCGTGGAGGATTTGGTGGATGTTATGGCTCTGGGACTGGATTTCACACTGCGTGATGTGCATAATGATCTGCAGAAGAAAGGTCTGCCTTGGACTCCGGCTAAAGGCTTTAAGAACGCTGCTCCACTCACACCTTACATTGCGTTTCCTGACAAGGAAGAGCTGGAAGGAACGGATTTCACGGTTTTAAAAAATGGTGTTGAAGTTCAGCGAGGTAATGTTAAAAATATGATTTTTTCGCTCCAAAAAATTGTCGATTTTATCGCTGCGCGTTACGGGCTGGGTAAAGATGATGTGATATTCACAGGAACACCAGAAGGTGTAGGCTCTACCGTATCAGGAGATTCGTTTGAATTGTACTGGGGTGACAAGCTGATGGGGACTTGCCTGATCGGCTAAAAACATCTGTTGGAGATGAATCTATGTTATGGATTATCGGCGCCCTTGGCGCTTTGTTAGTTGCGGGGGCGGCTTATAGGAAACAATCCTTAAGCCTTTCCGGCATGCTTGCCGCGGTAGCCATGGGGACCATTTATTTTGGTGCTGGAAATGCCTTTTGGTTTGGAATATTGTTGGTTTTTTTCATCTCTTCAAGCCTGTTGTCTAAGCTTCATCATGATAATAAGGCAGAGCTTGAGCTGACTTATGCCAAGACAGGTCGCCGAGATGCTGGGCAGGTCTTTGCTAATGGTGGGCTTGGGATGGTTTTCGTTCTATTGAATGCGATTGTTCCGATGGAACATTGGGAATTTTTATTTATCGGCGTTATGGCAACGGTAACCTCTGATACATGGGCTACGGAGATTGGTACACTCAGCAAGAAGCTGCCTCGGTCTGTCCTGACAGGTAAAATACTTCCTGCCGGTGCCTCAGGTGGCGTATCAAGCCTGGGTACGCTGGCCGCCGCCGCAGGAGGTGCACTTATCGGTGCATCTTCATGGCTGCTACGGATGATATCTGGCATGCCAGATCAATCCTTCTTGTTGCTTACATTGGCAGGACTCACAGGTGGACTTGCGGGTGCGTTCACGGATTCTATTCTAGGGGCAACCGTTCAGCTGATGAATCGTTGCACCGTTTGCGGACGCGAAGTGGAAAGTACACATCACTGCGGTAAAAAGGTTGAATACGCACGTGGCTGGAAGTGGATGACTAATGATGCAGTCAATGCTATTAGCTCTATCGTCGGAGGGGCTATTGCCTTATTGTGTGGGATGATGTTTTAAAGGAGGAACCGATGAGCAGCACGTCCAATCATAAACATACTGCCATTCTGGATGCCGCATATGAGCTCTTCGGTTCAGGTGGATTTTACGAAACGAAGATGTCGGAAATTGCGGTTCAGGCCGGAATTGCTAAGGGCACCGTTTATTTATACTTCAAGAGTAAAGAAGAATTGTTCATGGCGGTAACGCGCCGGGATTGTGAGGGATTCCTTCAGCAATTACAGGAAAAGCTGAAGGCTAGTGATACTTTGGCAGGTAAACTGTCAATTATCGCCAAACATCATCTTTACTATTATTATGAGCGTAAGCGACACACGAAGCTCTTTTTCCGCGCACCGAACAATAACCCAGAGCTTGTGGCGTATATGACACTTTTTATGGAAGAATATATGCAGGCAGTGGTGAAGGTATTGCTGGAGGGCGGAGTGTCTGAGCCTGAGCTTATGGCGCAGTCCTACATAGGGATGTTGGATCGACTGAAGATGGATATTTTGTTCGATCCATCTTTTAAGGAAGAAGATGCGTATAAACGCGCTGGTTTCGCTGCGGGTCTTTTTATTAAAGGGGCTATGGATTACTTGAATTTAGGTCAGGATGATAGACCGGTGGAATAGCAGCTTCATGCTGCGACCGGTTTTATGAAAATATAAGGCAAGCGAGGAAATAGCATGAATATTATGACCGTGGAACATCTTTCCAAAAGTTATGGAGAGAAAGTACTTTTTAGTGATGCTTCATTTGGTATGGACGATCGGGATAAAATTGGTTTGATCGGTGTGAATGGAACGGGTAAATCAACGTTTTTACGTATTATTGCCGGTCTGGATACCCCGGATGGTGGGCAAATTGCGATCGGAAATAATGTTCGAGTGCAGTACTTAGCACAGAACCCTCCTTATGAGCCGACAAATACAGTACTGCAACAGGTCTTCGCCGGAGATGATCCAGATCTTGCCATCATGCGTGAGTATATGGAGATCATGTCTCGCCTTGAAAAAGAGCCAGGTAATGCAGAACTGGAAGGCAAACTGGTGCGGATTGGGCAGGCTATCGATGCAGCAGGTACTTGGCATTTGGAGAGTGAAGCTAAGAGCGTACTTACTAAGCTGGGTATAGTGAAATTCGATGCGCTGATGGATACGCTGTCTGGTGGTCAACGGAAACGTGTAGCACTTGCGGCTGCCCTGATTACTCCATCTGAGCTTCTTATTCTGGATGAGCCTACGAACCATATTGATACGGACTCCGTGGCTTGGCTAGAGCAATATTTACAGAAACGGCGCGGCGCTCTCTTAATGGTAACGCATGATCGTTACTTCCTGGAGCGTGTCGCAAGTGTCATGCTAGAGCTGGACGGAGGAAAGTTATACCGTTATGAGGCCAACTATTCCCGTTTTCTAGAGCTAAAAGCCGACCGTGAAGAGCGTGAAGCCTCTGCGGAGCAAAAGCGTAAGAACCTGCTTCGTACGGAGCTTGCTTGGATTCGTCGTGGAGCTAAAGCACGATCAACGAAACAAAAGGCAAGAATCGACCGTTTTGAGAAGCTGAAAGAAAGTACAGGAAGCAGTTCGAACGGTTCGCTGGATATTTCGGTGGCATCCACACGTTTGGGTCGCAAAATCATTGAAATCAATGAACTGTCGAAATCGCTGGATGGTCGTCAGTTGATTAAAGATCTGACCTATATTGCTGTACCACAAGATCGCGTAGGTATTGTAGGTCCAAATGGTAGCGGTAAATCAACACTTCTGAATCTGATTGCAGGTAAGCTACAGCCGGATAAGGGTGAGGTTCAGCTTGGCGCGACGGTTAAGTTGGGTTACTTTACGCAAGAACATCAGGATATGGATGACAGCATGCGAGCTATTGAATATGTGAAGGAAGAGGCGGAAGTCATACGTACAGCTGATGGTAGCGTCATTACGGCAGGCCAAATGCTCGAACGCTTCTTGTTCCCTCCTGCGATGCAATGGACGCCGATTTCCAAACTGTCTGGTGGCGAAAAAAGACGCCTCTATCTGCTTCGTGTATTGATGGGAGCACCAAACGTATTGCTGTTGGATGAGCCTACGAACGACTTGGATATTGGCACGTTGGCTGTTTTAGAAGACTATCTGGATGAATTCCCGGGCGTCGTCTTTACCGTATCCCATGACCGTTATTTCCTGGATCGGACTATAGACAAGCTGATTGCCTTTGAAAATGGAGAAATTCGGCTTCATGTTGGCGATTATACGGAATATGAAGAATGGCTGGCCAAAAATGTTCCTTCACGCAATGCAGAATCGAACAAAGATGACGGTAATGCAAAGGGTAAAGAGACTACAGAAACAGTCAGTAACACAGCGGCATCATCAGCTTCCAAGACCAAACTCAAATTCAGTTTTAAGGAACAGCGTGAATATGAAGGAATTGACGAGCAGATCGAGCTTGCAGAACAGCGCTTGACTGATATTAGTGCGGAGATGGAAGCAGCGTTTGCTGACTCTGGGAGACTGCAGGAGCTAGTGGAAGAGCAGCGGCTTGCCGAAGCCGAGCTGGAGCGTCTAATGGAGCGCTGGACCTATCTGAATGAGCTTGCAGAGAAAATCGCTGGTAAAGCATAAAACGGATTGTCCATGTGTGACAATAAGGGAGGGCTCAGTTTGGAGAATCAACTTGTGGAAGCTGTAGCCCTGCGAAACGAAGGTAAAGCTGAAGAAGCCAGAGTGATGCTGTTAGAGCTATATGAGCAGAATAGTAATGATGCAGAACTTCTGTATCAATTAGCGTGGACGCATGATGTGCTCGGTCTGGAACGCGAGGCAGTACCCTATTATGAGAAAAGCTTAACACTAGGCTTATCAACGGAGCAGAGAGTCGGCGCTCTATTGGGACTGGGCAGCACCTACCGAACACTCGGAGAATATGAGAATTCCAAAGCAATATTGGAGCAGGCCATTCAAGAGTACCCAGAGAATAAGGAATTTCCGGTGTTCCTTGCAATGACCTTGCACAATCTCGGAGATCATAGTCTGGCTATGGGGATGTTACTAAAATTGCTGGCTGAAACCTCAGCGGATGAAGGAATAAGAAGTTATAGTAAGGCCATTTCATATTACTCAGATAAGCTGGAGCAAGTCTGGGATTGAATAAAATCACAAAAAGAAGCGATCTCTAATAGTAGAGTATCGCTTCTTTTTGCTTTATTTCGTTCCGTCCACCGCGATCATTTGCACCACGGCACGAGAGTCGCCAGGTAAGATGATTTCATCAGCATTCATCTGTGAGGAGCCATCACCATCTAGAAAAATACCTTCGAGACCTTCAGCAGGCACGCTCTGTAGGATGGCTGAACGGAACTCTGCCGCCGTCGAGAGTGTTGGCGTAACAATCAGCCACAGCTTGCCATTATCGTCATACAGCATGCCTGAGCGCATTCGTTTCTCATCCGAATAAGGAAGATGTTCTTTCGCTATCACATCTTCCCAGAGATCCTCATCTTGCAGATTCATACTAATGCCGCCTTGCGCAAAATAATGCTGGCGATCCGTAACGTTCAATTCTTCTCCCGATGAGACGACCTGTACGGAAAAGCTACGACTGGCACCATCCCAGACCAGGGTTCCGCGCGCATATTTAGCGTTAAACCAGCCGGAGCCGTACGCCTTTTTAACACCGTTAGTGGGGATATCATTCATGATGGCAATGGATAGAAGTGCATCTCCATAGAAGAAACCTCCATTAATCCCATAAGCAATCACTTGCTTAAGGGGTGCACCAGCGGCTCTGAGTTTAATATCTTCGGGTGAAAGTGACATCATATAGAGTTGAACATTTTCTGGACTCACGGTCTCTAAATAAGTGTAAGCGTGTGGAAGACCATCAAAGGGATTTTCCTTGTGGCTTCTGGAAAACAGGAACATCGAGATTGCTGATGCTGCTATCATGAGCAGCAGAAGTGAGACTATCAGCCATTGTCTACGTCTCCAGAGCTGCTTTAACTTGCCAGTGCTTGCCTCAGTTAGTGCCCACATAAGCAGCGAGAAGCTTAGCAGTGTTTACTACAGCTTGCTTATGTGTACGTTCCATGGAGTGGGAGGCGTGTACGCCTGGGCCGATCAGTGCGGCACGAATATTATTGCCGCCTCGAAGGGCAGCGGAAGCATCGGAGCCGTACATTGGATAGATATCAACGGCATAAGGAATAGCAAGTGCTTCTGCCAGCTCAATCAAACGGCCAGTCATAACATAATCATAAGGGCCGGAAGAATCTTTTGCACAGATGGACACATCGGTTTCTTTACAGCTAAGATCGTCGCCCATGGCGCCCATATCGACTGCGATCATTTCATTAATCTCGCCAGGAATCCAAGCTGTGCCATGTCCCACTTCCTCATAGTTGGAGATGAGGAAAGAAAGGTTGTGGAGCGGTTTCCAACCTTCGCGCTTCATGCTTTCCAGCAGGCCAAGAAGGGCAGCAACGCTCGCTTTGTCATCCAGATGTCGGGATTTAATATACCCGCTAGGTGTAATCACCGCACGTGCATCGAAGGAAATGAAATCACCAACGGAGATGCCTAGCTTAAGTACATCTTCTTTGTTAGATACTAGCTCATCAATCCGTACTTCCATGTTCTCCTCTGAACGTTTGAAATCACGAGCATCTGGATATACGTGAACGGATGGATGGCTGGTTAAGATGGTTCCAGTATAGGTTCTGCCGCTGCGGGTATGGATCACACAGTATTCGTTCTCGATGCTGTGCATAGTGAAGCCACCAACAGAGGTCAGTCGCAGTGTACCATCAGATTTTATAGAGCGAACCATGCCTCCAAGTGTATCCACGTGAGCGCTGATGCCGATAGTACGGGAAGGATCTAGGCCTGGGACGGTTAGAATTACGCCGCCTTTTTCATTCCAGCTTAGCGGTACATTTAATGCTGCCGCTTCTTCGGCAACAAGGTTCATTACTTGTGCTGTGAAGCCGCTGGGGCTCGGTGTATCCAGCAATTTTTTTAGGATTGAGAGTATGTAATCTTCGTTTGGTTGAATAGTAATCATTAGTTAAGTCCTCCTGTCAGGCCATCATTGTCTGTGTTAAAAGAATCTAAAGAAGTGTCGGCATCACGAAGTTTGGTTAGCTCAGCATTTAAGCTTTTAATTTGTTTTTGTAGTTTGTACTGGCGAAAAATACCGTAAGAACCCACGATGATTCCACCAATTAACACGCAGCCCAGAATAACTAGGATCAGCGGTATATTAACTACATCAAAACCGAAATTGACTTGAACGGGATCCACGTTGATGACTGCAAATATGGCTGTTAGCAGCGCAAAGATTAGACCTGCAATTAAAGACCATTGAATTCTCATTGAATTCTTCCTCCTCAGGGGATATAACAGAATAAAATCCCTTGCCCAAATAGGGCAAGGGATTAATGCAATACTAAGCTCTCTGCCTTATTTGGTCAACTGTTCCATTTGAGCGATAACATCTTCGAAGACACTCATCGCTTCGCGAATCGGCTCAGGAGAAGACATATCAACACCAGCTTTAGACAGAATATTAATGGAGTAGTCACTGCCGCCACTCTTCAGGAAGCCGAGGTAACGATCTACCGCAGGTTTACCTTCTTCAAGAATTTGTTTGGCAAAGCTAGTCGCTGCTGAGAAGCCGGTTGCGTATTTATAAACATAGAAGCTGTTATAGAAATGCGGAATCCGCGCCCATTCCATCTCGATATCCTGATCTACAACCATTTCTTTACCATAGTACTTAACATTCAGGTCATAGTAGATGCTCGAAAGATCTTGTGGAGTAAGCGATTCACCTTCTTCAACACGCTGATGAATGATTTTCTCGAACTCAGCGAACATCGTCTGCCGGAAAATCGTTGTCCGGAACTGATCAGCATAGTAGGTGAGTAAATACATTTTTTCTTTAGGATCTGTAGACTTTTTGAGTAAATAATCCATTAGCAGCGCCTCGTTAGTAGTAGAAGCAACCTCTGCTAGGAAAATCGTATATTGCGCATCCCGATAATTCAGAGCGTTATCCGAAAAATACGAGTGTAATGCATGGCCCATCTCATGAGCCAGTGTAAACATACTGTTTAAATTATCATTATGGTTCAGCAGTACGAAAGGATGCGTACCGTATGGCCCCCAGCTGTAAGCCCCGGACCGTTTATTCTCGTTCTCATACACATCGATCCATCCGTTGTCGTAGCCTTTTTGCAGCACATTCAGATAATCTTCACCGAGCGGTTTGAGACCCTCTTTAGTGATTTTCTTGGCTTCTTCATAGGTGATATCTAATTTATATTCATCAACAAGCGGTGCAAACAGATCATACATATGTAACTCATCGACACCCAGCAGCTTCTGACGCAGTTTCATATAACGGTGCATCAATGGAAGGCTTTCGTGAATCGTATCAATCAAGTTGGTGTAAACCTCTTTAGGAATGTTATCACCATAGAGTGACATTTCCATTACAGAAGGATATTTGCGAATTCGTGAGTAGAACACATTTTTATTCACATTCGCGCTAAGCGTTGCTGCGATAGTGTTCTTCTGCTTACGGTAGGTATCGTAGACTGCCTTAAAAGCATTTCGGCGAACCTCACGGTCGTTACTTTCGAGAAACTTGATATAGTTGCCATGAGTCAGCTCAACTTCTTTGCCATCCTCATCTTTGATCTTAGGGAATTTCAGATCCGCATTGTTCAGCATACTGAAAATATTCTGAGGTGCTTGAGCTAAATTTCCGACCTGAGCTAGCAGTGCTTCTTCAGCTTTAGAAAGCACATGGGCTTTTTCACGTTTCATTTCAGTTAAGGTGAATTTATAAGCGGATAGGTTCGGATCAGCGATGAACTGGTCCAACTTCTCAACTGGCAACGCCAGAATTTCTGGGGTTACAAAAGATAAAGCTTCACCTGCTTCAATACCAAGCTTTTTCGCTTTGGAGGACAAAGCTTGAGAGTCAGGATTAGCTGTGTCTTCATCTTGACGCATATGTGCATACACGAAGAGTCGTTCAGTTAGGATGGACAGCTTGTCATCCATTTCAAAACATTTTTTTAGAGCATCCGCGGAATCTAGTGTACCCTGAAAATCCGCAGCTTTTTTGATTAAGGATTTAGCTTCAGCAAATTCTGCATCCCAATCCTTCTGAGAAGCAAACACATCTTCAAGCTTCCAACGATTCTCAGCAGGTACTTCGCTTCTTTTCAATAATTTTTCCATAGAAACCCTCCTAGAATGATGAGATGTAGTAGGCATAATCTCCCTCGGCAATACTGTAGATGATAAATCACCCGGTAGCAAGCTGAGCACAAGTAGAAGAGGGATGGACTTGGGTGAAATAGGCATAACATCCTCCTCTTGAAAGTAGAGTCGGCTTATTATGCCCTATTAAGTCCTGATTATTAATATTTAGTCTTCTTTAAATATATGAAAGTATAAGTTAGGCCAATAAGCTATAAATAACAAAGATGAAGGCGAACAGAATCATAATGACTGCAGTTAAGGCCATGCCCCGCTTAAACTGCGGCGGGACACGATCCTTGGTCATAATTAGAACTGCGCCTAGACATAAGACTAGGACAACATAAATCGCGATATTTTCTGTGTTCATGTTCTGTTATACCTGTTTGAAGGCTGCGATGATATTTTTGTACTCTTCTTCATTATCTTTATAAGATTCTTTGTTGAATCGGTTGTTCACCCACTGCATCATAGCTGGACGACTAAGGAAAGTATGTGTTTCTTCTCCCCATTGATCGGAGATTTCGCGAAGTACAATATAACGTCCTTGAACTTCTACCGTCATCATATTCCATTTGTCTGTTTTGTATATTTCATGTTTTTTGATCATTATCATTACCACCCTGGCGATTTTTGGCTTTTGGCTCAATGATAACGCACTGGTCAAGGGAAAAGCAAATTAAATCACATATTTAAAGATCCAGATAGATTGATTTGAGTAGAAGATTGCAGTATAATATAGTTATACGCCATATATGGCGGTTATTTTTAGGAGGTTGTTCAATTGAAAGGTACAGTAAAATGGTTTAACGCAGAAAAAGGTTATGGTTTTCTTCAAGTAGAAGGCGGCGAAGATGTATTCGTACACTTCTCAGCAATTCAAGGTGAAGGATTCAAAACTTTGGACGAAGGTCAAGA
Source organism: Paenibacillus sp. FSL R5-0923 (assembly GCF_038009145.1). Lineage (NCBI taxonomy): Bacteria > Bacillati > Bacillota > Bacilli > Caryophanales > Paenibacillaceae > Paenibacillus > Paenibacillus sp. FSL R5-0923. The sequence continues at coordinate 5,379,594 of NZ_JBBPAT010000001.1, read as the reverse complement.
AGTAGAATTCGATATCACTGATGGTAATCGTGGACCGCAAGCTGAAAACGTAGTAAAATTATAAGAAACGGCAAAGACAGTTAAGCTGTCTGCTATAAATATATAATTTACTTGGCAAGCCCTTGCAAGAGTGGTTACCAACTATAGAACACAGTTCTTTCGGGAACTGTGTTTTTTTACGTCTAATAGACATCAATTTAGATGAAAGGTCTTTGCATTCCCAAGTGAAGGGATAGCAAAGACCTTTTAATATTTTTGAGTATCAGAAGTGTTCTATTATAGGGAAGCTTTTTTGTTCTTATTCTTGAAATAGCGCATTGAATCTCGATGGGTATCCAATAAATGCTGTCCTAAAAAGCCTACAAAAGCAAGAAGGCTGAAGCCAACCGCTACCATATAGAAGGTGAAGCGTCCAGCTTCCTGATAGATCATTCCACCAAATGTACCACTTAGAAGTCCAGCTGCACTTGACCAAACAACTGTGTAGATTGCAAGACCGGTTGCTCGGAGACGATCAGGAATAATCCGAGTGATATAACGGACACATGTTACAAAAAAGACGCCAAATGTCAGGCTATGCAAGGCTTGAATCGCGATTATAGAGCCTGGGTGATCGGCGAGCGCCATTAGTAGAAAGCGAAGGGCATACATGAGACTGGCTAAAATTAATAAGGGCAGTTCTTTAAATTTGTCGCCGTATTTGCCGAGTATAAATAATACAGGGATTTCACTTAGTGCCGAGGCAAGTAATGCCCAACCGATCACTTCCTCACCAGCGCCCAGGTTCTTTAAACTGATGGTGAGAAAAGCTTCGTTCATTCTATGGCCCAGTGCGAGTACAAAGACACATCCGAAGAACCACAGCACTTCTTTTCGCAAAAGAATATCTTTAAGCCCATGCTCTTTCTTGCCTGGTTTGGTAGTAACAGCTTTCTGATTGGGGAGCTCTGGAACAGTTTTTTTGACATCCTTTAGGCCAATTGTAATTAGAAGTGCGATTATAATGATAATAATACATAAGGTAAGACTCCAAGTAGCACCTAGAGCTCTAAGCGCATACCCGACGGTTAAAGCAAAGAAAGAATAGCCTAATGAGCCAAATACACGAATTGTAATGAAGTTTCGTCCGTGTCGCTCCGCAATTTTGATGGCCATTGTATCAGCAAGCGGAAAAACTGGGTAATAGAAGAAGTAGAAAAAGGACAAAATAAGCATAACGGAAGAAAATTCGGTCGCTCTGGCTAATAGAAGTCCGGTAACTAATTGCCCAGCGAGTAAAATAAACATGATTTTTCGAATGGTACCTAGCTTATCGCTCATCATACTCCAGAAGAGATTGGATAGGATGGAGATGAGGGGACCGAGAGAATACAAGTAGCCCACCTGAGAACTGCTAAACCCTAAATGTGTGTAAAATAAAGGAAAGTAGGATACTACAAGAACGCTAGTGCCATAAATCGTAAAAAGAAAGGAACGAAGCCAATTCTGATCACTGTAAGGGCTTCCGGTCCGTTTTGAAAACATGAAAGTGCACTCCTCTGAGATTGAAATATGGCTAGTATAGCATAAAGCAATAGAGGGTTATGTGTTTTATTCTTGAATTGCGTTATTTCTGAATCTTTCATAATTTTACGAAAGTGATTTTGTTGTTTGTACAAATACGTCTGATCATATTATAATAAGTGGTGATTTGGATAAGGAGACAACAATGTGGAGGCACTATCATTGAGTGAATTAGAGCAAGGCCGTTACCTTAGCCCGCGTGGCCCTATTGGGCTTATGAACAGGGTCTATAAGTACGTGCTGCCAGAAGTGAGAGAAAGTCTGGACTTCTGGCGCCAAGATGCGAATGGGATTCCCGATCCCGAGCTCCGGAAGCAAGCACTTGCCAGCATTGAAACAAAGGAGTTTCACTGCATAGGTGGAGGTATTTATGCCGCCGGCAATTTATCGATGAGACATATACTTATTCCGCTTATTGTTGCTTATCAAACTATCAGTGATTATCTAGATAACTTATGTGATCGCAGTACTTCGCTTGATCCTGCAGATTTCAGGCTGCTGCATCAATCTATGCTGGATGCCATTGATCCAAACGCTGAACCTGTCAATTATTATGCGCTTCGCGATGAACAGAATGACGGCGGGTACTTGTATAGGCTAGTTCGAAAATGCCAGGAGATGATCTCTTTGCTGCCAGGTTATTCCGCTGCTGCAGCGGAGATTCGTGATTTGGCTGTGCTGTATACAGATTTGCAGGTATATAAGCATATCCGCCCGGAACACAGGGAAACAGCCCTGAAGGAATGGTGGGAGCAGCAGGGTAGCCGTGCTCCGCATCTGCATTGGAACGAGTTTGCAGCTGCAACGGGCTCTACTTTAGGCGTATTCATGCTTTTTCTATCTGCATGTGATCCGAAGCTAAGTAAGTCTTCTTCGGAATCGATTCGAGCTGCATATTTTCCACATGTTTGTGGATTGCACATTATGCTGGATTATTTGATTGATCAGGAAGAGGACCGAGCAGGCGGCGATCTTAATTTCTGCAATTATTATGACGACACGGATACCATGTTAAGTCGGATCGCTTCCATGGTTGAGTGGGCCCGTAAGGATGTACGTGAACTTCCGGAATCATCTATGCATCGTATGGTGATTGAGGGATTGCTGGCACTTTATTTATCTGATCCGAAAGTTAGCGAACAGCGGGAAGTTCGCACTGTGTCTAAAAGCCTGATGAGAGGAAGTCCGCTTACAAGGCTGTTCTTCTTCGCTAATAGCCGCTGGATACGCAATCGTTTTTTGTAACAAGGCTGCGAAGCTTCATCTATACAACAGATGGGGCATTGCACAACTTTAAGGAGGAACAACAGAATGTCAAAAATCAAAAAAATTGCAGTACTGACTAGTGGTGGAGATTCACAAGGTATGAACGCCGCTGTTCGTGCGGTTGTAAGAAGCGCACTTTATTATGGCATTGAAGTTTTTGGAGTTCAACGTGGATATCAAGGTCTTCTGAATCGCGATATCTTCCCTATGGATCTTCGCAGTGTTGGTGACATTATTCAACGTGGGGGAACCATTCTGCAATCTGCAAGATGTCTGGAGTTCACAAAACCAGAAGGTCAGCAAAAGGGTGCAGATATTCTTAATGAAATGGGCATCGATGGCCTAGTAGTTATAGGCGGCGATGGTTCTTATAAAGGTGCTAATAAACTAAGTAAACTCGGTATCAAGACGATGGCATTACCGGGAACTATTGATAATGATATTTCCTACACGGATTACACCATTGGGTTTGATACAGCAGTTGGTGTCGTTGTAGATGCTATTAACAAGCTGCGTGACACGATGTCCTCCCATGAGCGTTCTTCCATTGTAGAAGTTATGGGACGTCATTGTGGAGATATCGCGCTACATGCAGGTCTGGCTTCTGGAGCAGAAACAATTCTCGTGCCAGAAATGCCATATGACTTGAATGAAGTTGCGGATCGTATGCGCGACAACTTTGTCAGAGGTAAACGTCACAGTATCGTCATCGTTGCAGAAGGTGTGGGTAAAGGCGAAGATGTGGCCCAAGCGTTGAAAGATCGTCATGCTTCTCTGGATGCACGGGTTACTGTACTTGGACATATTCAGCGGGGAGGAACACCAACACCTGGAGACCGGAACCTTGCTAGCCGTCTTGGTGACTTTGCCGTTCGTAAACTAATTGAAGGTGAGTCTGATAAAGGTTGCGGTATCATCAAGGGAGAACTAACCCTTACAGATATCGATCTTGTAGTGAATACGAAGAAAGACTTTGACGTGGAGTTGTACGAGCTTGCATCCCGTCTTTCACAATAATTAACACACAAAAAAGGAACAGCTGCGAATTTCGCACTGTTCCTTTTTTGTATTCTTTTGATTATTAGTGATGTGCTTGAGCGTCTGCATATTGTGTGGCATAACGGCGTTGAACTTTAACAAGCCGAGTCAAGAGTAATGTAGCCCCAATCGCAAGGCCGGTGATCAAGCCGATCCAATAACCATAAGCTCCTAGATCCGTATAAGTAGCAAGTACATAGCCTGTAGGAAGCCCTATAACCCAATAAGCTATAAAGCAAATAATGAAGGCTGGATTAACATCCTTATAGCCACGAAGTGCTCCTTGTGTAGGTGTTGCAATCGCATCGGAAATCTGGAAAAAGATCGCATAGATTAAGAAATGCTGAATTAATGAAATGACATCAGGTTCATCAGTGTATAAACCAGCTACATGATGGCCGGCAAATAAGAGCAGGAGTGCAGTTGCCAGGGAGAGGATAGCCGCAAGTCCAATTCCCATAATGGCATATTGACGGGCATCCTTTTGCCTGCCGGATCCAGTCTCGAAGCCGACGAGAATGGTAAGGCTCATACAGATACTGAGCGGAATCATATATAACGTAGTTGCAAAATTAATGGCTGCTTGATGAGCTGCAATCGTTACAGTATCGAACCGACTCATCAACAAGGTTACAGCGGAGAAGACTGCAGTTTCAAAAAAAATCGAGAAGCCAATAGGTACACCGATCTTCAGTAGATCTTTGAAGCTTTTTAGCGATATAAAGAAGAACTTTCGGAAGATTCTAAGGCTTGCAAAGGGTTCTACCCGATAAATGAACAGCAGGGCAACCGAAAAAATTACCCAGTAGGTGATAGCTGATGCCACTCCAGCTCCAACACCACCAAGTCGAGGAAACCCGAATTTTCCGAAGATTAGTAAGTAGTTCAAACCAACATTCACGGGTAGGGCTATGAGTGTGATCAACATGGACACTCGTGTTTGTCCCAGAGCGTCTATACAACTACGGAGAACTGTATATCCAAACAGCGGGATAATTCCGAAGGAGATCGCACTTAGGAAACGAAATGCAACATCTCTTACAGTCGGCTCTAGATTCATAAAATTAAGGATAGGTGACAAGGCGAAGCTCCCGATTAGTAAGACAATTACAGAGACGATCAGTGATAACCAGATTCCCTGTGTGACTTGATAGGCTACTTCCTTTTCTTTTTTGCTTCCGATGAGCTGAGAGACGATGGGGGTAATCCCCATAAGGATTCCACTTAAGCCCGTTTGAATTGGGATCCAGAGACTGGTTCCTATCGCCACACCTGCCAGATCGGCTGTACTAAACTTACCTGACATGTTTGTATCAAAGAAGGTTATCGCTGACAAAGCAATCTGTGTAACCAGAATTGGAAATAAAATATGAAAGAATTGTATTGCTTTTTGTTTTAAAGAGGTGGTTTGTATCATCGTTCTTTGCCTCATTCTTTGTTGGTTTTTAATGATTACAGTAAAAGTTCCCTTTTTCTCCATTAAAAGACCCGGCAAATGCCGGGTCTTTATCTTTATATATCATACCTGATTTCAATTATACATAATTAGGGCTATATACATTATTTCTCATAATCGACATCGGAGGTATATCGGTTATTGGCGTTCCAGAGTAGAAACTCCTCTACATTTTCATCTTTTAAAGCGCGTATTTGATCTTCCACCTGTTTTTTACCGTATTTAATATAATGACCTTTACCGAGCCAGCTTGCTGTAAAATCTTGAATCCAAGGACGAATAACAGGTTTGTAGCTGCCTAGAGGATCAAGCTTCTTATGGGTATCAACCATGGAGCCTTTAATGGTAGCATACGGATCTAAGTCAGGCTCTTTCACTCCAAACCATCCTGTTGAATAATGACTCGGATAAATCATCGGGCTGATGACATCCACATTCTTGGATATTTTAACGAAGTCTTGTCCTATGCCCTCAGCAGGAGCAGATGCGGCATATCCAAAAATATCTACGGATACACGAACACCAAGTGGAGCAAGCTCTGCTTTTGCGTATTTTACAAAATTAGAAATGATATCTACGCGAGAATCGCTAGTTTTGGTGTATTTAAGTGTGTCTGCACGTTTTTCGAATCCTTCAGGAAAGCGCACATAGTCGAATTGAATTTCTTTAAAGCCGAGTTTGACAGCTTCTTTGGCGATATCGACATTGTACTTCCAGACATCTTCATTATAAGGATTAACAAAGCTATCGCCGCCTTTATTCTTCCATACTGTGCCGTCTGCATTAACAAAGGATAATTGCGGATTCTTTTTGGCAAGTATAGAGTCCTTAAAGACAACAATTCGAGCGATAGGATATACATCATGTTTATTCAATCTTTCCATCAGTTTGTTGATGTCGCCAATAAATGGCTGCGGATTACCGAGTTTCTGAAGTTCAGGATTATCGGTTTTATACGTGATGTAACCTGCATCATCCTTAATGTCGATGACCATAGAATTTAGTTCCGTCTGATCAAGTAAAGAAAGAAGCTTTTCCATTCGTTCTCCACCGGCACTGTATGCGGTAACATAGATGCCTTTTACTTTTGGCGCATCCGGCTGAGGATCTGCGTGTAGCATGCTTTGTGAGTCATTTGCTTCTGCTGTAGCATTTGGAGCTGGAGTTGAACCATTTGAATTATTATTTTGCGTAGCGATGATGGGGGGATTCATGGCGGACTTCAATGCAATTGCCACTTCAGCGTCATGTTGATTCTGTTGCACGCCTACACTTCCCAAGGCCATCATCAGTAGAGCCCAGGTGATGTTCATTCGTATTCTCTCCCTTTATGTACATTTCCTAAATTATATAGGAACGGTTGCTTCTAAAAAGAACAGTGTTGTAATAATGTTGGCTCAGATCGGGTCTGAAAATCCATCCTTGATGTATATAACCGGGACGCACAGATTCTAAACGTATTGTTAAAAAGTAAATGCCGCCTCAAAACGGCAACATGGCCGAACTTAAGGCGGCAACTATCAAGACTTCTCTTGCGGCTTACTCATTGAAGATACGCAGAATTCTGATGTTCACAGATACTGTAATGGATGATATCCATGGCATCTGCAGGTTCCAGAATACTAAGCCCGTCACGCAGAACGATTACGGAATTTAATTCGTCCTGTTTGAGAAACGGCATCATATCAGGATACCACCTCATGACGATTGCTGACAGCTTTACCGTTTCCATTTCCACAAAAATCACCCTTTCCTTTTTCGATAGGTCTGAATGGAATTCAGTAATCATCGGAAAACGAAGTGCTTGGAAAAAAGAGGGGTAAATCTCAATCTTTATGAAATTGTTAGGGTTCTGCGTGATTATAATATATCACAATTCTGTGATTGGTGCATTTTCCAAATTAATACTTTTCATTGCCAGTTTTTATCTTTTTCGGAAGGAGCCCATAACACCAACTGTCTCGACAATATTTACAAATGCTTGAGGATCTGTCGTGCGGATAATACGTTGCAGTTCAGCAAGTTCGTAGCGGGTTGTTACTGTCATTAGCATGTCCTTTTCAACATGAGAATAAGCGCCTTCTGTTTTAATCTTTGTGACACCGCGTTGAAGCCCCATTAAGTGCTGAAGGAGCTCATCTGTACGATTTGTTACTATATATACGGTTACCTTTAAATGGCTGATGTGAATCATGTCCAGTACCTTACCAGTTACGTATATAGATACCATCGATGCAAGAGCCAAGTTCCAGTTGTTATCAAAATATGCCGCGGCAAGAATAACGAGTCCGTTTAAGCTAACCACCACGTTTCCAACTGGGAAATCGCGGAATTTAGTGATGATGGATCCCAGGATATCAAAACCTCCGGATGAACCACCTGCACGGAAGCTGAAGCCACAGCCAATACCGACCAGCACTCCACCAAATACAGAAGAAAGCAGCATATCAGTAGCTACCAAATATTCGGGAATGATCGTCAAGAACCAGGTTGTTGCCACAACGGATAACATGCTTAGCATAATAAATCTCCGGCCTAGCTGGAACCAACCAGCTACAAGCAATGGAATATTAAAGAGAAAGTACAAGAGGCTTATGTTTAGTGGTGTAAAGTAACCCACTAACATCGAAAGCCCGGATACTCCTCCGCTGAGTAAGCGATGAGGGATTAGAAAAAGATTAAATCCACTGGCGATCAACGCTGCCCCAAAAATAACTGCAATACAATTCCAAATCTGTCTTAACAAGCAAATCCACCTCTATAAATAAATTTAAAAATAAACCATGTATGCAATGAAAAGAAAGGAACCCACTGGTATTCCTACTTAGAGTTGTGATATAATGTACAGGATATTCTTGAGTAGGACGTTACAATGGTATTTTTGCATTGCATCGGATGTAAAGCTACAGTTGCTCAGGTACAATGAAGTACCTGATGAAAGGGAGGCTTTTCGTCCCAAAAGCGCTATATCATGCAGAAAAAAGAGCATGATTGGACAGCATATAAATGTGTTTACCGCTACTTAAGAATACAGACAAGCATGTGGAATGTCCACTGTATAGAAGGAGCATGAATAATTTGAAAACATTCGCAGAATTTGGCTTGGAGCCAAAAGTGCTACAAGCAATCACAGAGTTAGGATTTGAGGAGGCAACACCGATACAGGAGCAGTCAATTCCATTGGCATTGACTGGGTCGGATCTGATCGGTCAAGCACAGACTGGTACAGGTAAGACTGCTGCTTTTGGTATCCCCCTCATTTCGAAGATTAATCGCGAAGACGAAAAAATTCTGGCACTTATTATGGCACCAACACGTGAGTTGGCCATTCAAGTATCAGAAGAAATCGGTAAGCTAAGCCGTTTTAAAGGTCTTCGTTCGTTGGCAATTTATGGCGGACAAGATATTGGTCGCCAAATCCGTGGTCTTAAGAAGAAACCACAAATTATTATTGGTACACCTGGACGTTTGCTTGACCATATCAACCGTAAAACCATTCGTTTGGATGATGTTCAAACTGTTGTATTGGATGAAGCAGATGAAATGCTGGATATGGGCTTTATGGAAGATATTCAGACAATCCTCAAGCTCGTTCCTGAAGAACGTCAAACTATGTTGTTCTCGGCTACAATGCCTCCAAACATTCAACGTCTTGCACAGCAATTCCTGAACAACCCGCAACACGTCTCCGTTATTCCGAAACAAATCAGTGCTCCGCTGATTGATCAAGCATATGTTGAAGTACCTGAACGTCAAAAGTTCGAAGCGCTTAGTCGTTTGATTGATATGGAATCACCTGAGCTTGCAATCGTGTTCGGACGCACGAAGCGCCGGGTTGATGAGCTTGCAGAAGCTTTGCAAAAACGTGGATACTCTGCTGATGGATTACATGGTGACCTGTCTCAGAACCAACGTGATGCTGTAATGCGTAAATTCCGTGATGGCAGCATTGATGTTCTGGTAGCTACTGACGTAGCGGCTCGTGGTTTGGACGTATCCGGCGTTACTCATGTAATTAACTTTGACTTGCCGCAAGATCCAGAAAGCTATGTACACCGTATCGGTCGTACTGGTCGCGCTGGTAAAGAAGGTACAGCTTGGTCTTTCGTTACTCCACGCGAAATGGATCACCTGCATTTGATCGAACGCGTTACTCGTCACCGTATTACTCGTAAACCATTGCCAACTATGGCTGAGGCTATTGAAGGTAAACAACGCGTAACAGCAGAACGTTTGCTTGAAATGGTTGAGAACGGTGAATTGAATGAGTACAAAGGTATTTCTATTCAATTGCTTGAGCAATATGATTCCGTTCAATTGCTGTCAGCTGCAATGAAGCTTCTGACTGGTGATAAGAAGGATTCTGCAATTGAATTGACTCCTGAAGATCCAATCCGTGCTAAACGTCGTGGTGGTAAGAACGACATTCGCAGTGGCCGCAAACCTAATGGTGGTTACGGTGGTAACCGTGGTACTTCCGGTGGCAGCACTGGTGGATACCGTGGAAACCGTGACAACAACGGTGGCGGAAGTCGTGGTGGCTACAGCAGCGGTGGTAGTAACTATGGTAGTGGCAGTGGCGGTTATGGCGGTGGCTATAAAGGCAACCGTGATGGCGCAGCTAGCCGTGATGGTGGAGCGAACCGCAGTGCGGACCGCAAACCATCTACTCGCCCAAGCAGCACAAGCACGCGTCCAGCAAAACGCGAAGATTTCGATAATTAATACTTGATCAGAACCCGCGGGTGATGATTTATCAAAATACAAAGAAGACGAGATGCCGAATAGCGGTTCTCGTCTTCTTTTTGCTGAAATATAAGGGTGTTTATTGAATTAGCAGCTTATTTAAATGAAAGTACGAGTGATGATAACTAGCAGGATAAACAATACGAGGATCGTACCAGTGGAAGTCCAGCCGCCGTAGCCAACAGGTGAGGACATATAATAACCTCCTTTAGAATGTGGTGATTTTGGAAATTCTTATGGTCACAATCCCAATATATGGACTTTATAGACTTAATGTATAGACGATGACCTAGAATTCAGAAAGTTGGGCTATGGAAAAGAGTAGGTCAAATGAGGTATAGTTAAGATAAGCAGTATGCAAGAGACAGAGGAGGAAGGGAATTGGAGTTTAAAGGAGCAATGGGTGGTTTATACCGCATCACAGAATGGATTACACGTATCGCAGCTAGTAATATCTTATGGGCACTATGTTCCGCCCCGTTTTTATTTTTTGGATTGATGAAATTGATGATGCTTGGGACAAGCTCAGGTGGAGTAAATGAGCAGCTCACATTGAACTGGGCTATGGGGATTCTGGCGCCATTTACAGTATTTCCTGCTTCGGCGGCTTTATTTACCGTTGTGCGCAAATGGGTTATGGGGAACACGGATGTAGGAACTTTTCGTACGTTTTTTCAGGGGTATAAAGAGAATTATTTAAAAAGTATGCTCGGTGGAATTATCTACACATTGATGTTCGTTATTATGTACGTCGATGTAACGGTTTACATGACACAAATGCCTAACTTCAGAATTGTTGGTATTTTGATGTTAGTGCTCATGATTATTTTATCGGTGTCCATGTTTAACTTCTTTTCTATTGTCGTTCATTATCAAATGAGCTTTAAACAAGTGATGACTAACTCAATATTGCTGACTATAGCACGTCCAATTCGCGTGTTCTCAACTTTGATTGCAGCTGCAGTGCTAGCTTATATTGGTCTTAGATATCCAGCACTGTATTTCATCTGTATTCCAACGTTGATTGCGATGGCTGCTTTCTTTAACTTCTATGCTACCTATAATAAACTGCAACTGCAGGTGGAGCAGAAGAAACTGAAAGAGGAAGAAGAGCGAGAAGCTGCTTTGAACAATCAAGAGGATGACGACGATGACGATGATGATTTTGAAGACGATGTTGAGGATAAAGATGTAAAACGTATTTAACAAAGACGAGTATTAAGCATTGGAAATCGTCAGTAATTTAATTCCAGTGTAAAATAAAGCGCATACAGGTTTACTTTTTCGTTAAAACGCAATATAATAATAACAAATCCTGCGATGTTCGTTACGGTTGCTCGTTGTTTTGAACCAATGATAATGTCTTGGGAGATCTACACGAAGCGCAGCTGAACAGCCCTGTCTATATGACTTGGGGAATTCAAAAACGTTTTCTGCGATCACCCACCTGCTCTAGCAGGTTCAGAAGACACTGTAGCCGGACGGCATAAGCGGGTTTTCTATTGTTTAGGCCAAAGCGCCCTGTATCCCGTGAAAGTTGGGAACGGGCGCTTTTTTGTGTGTCTGGAACAAGGAGAAAGTGAGTAATACCCTTTTGTTCCTGAGACAAGAGTGTTACACTTAGAATAATGAACTTGGGATTTGTAGAGGGGGAAGAATTTTGTCGTTAAAAAGAACCTTGGTCGGTTTATTCCGTAGTCATGATGGAACAAGCGACCGCGCAAAAGATCCGACATTAAAAACGCGTTATTACAATCTTACGAAAGACAAAGCTTGGGAGGAAGTTTCATCAACGCTTAAGAAGATTCCTGGATTCAAGGTGCTTCATGAAGTGGAGTCAGTAGGTGAGATCACTCTGGAGAAGAGAACGGCATTCGGCCGTACACTGGACATTACTGTCTCTGTGCTCAATACCACACCTGTACGTTGTGGCGTAGATATGTACTCTGCATCAAGAGGTTCGCTAGGTGATTTGGGTGCTAATTACCGTGTCATTCAGCGGTTATATGCGTCCTTGGACAAAAAATTAGGAAAATACAAAGCAGACTAATTTTCAGAGATTCTTACTAAACCTTCTTACTTAGGGATTGTATGAATGCGTTTACGCAAATGTTGACTGCTCTGGATATTATCGATAAATCTTTCTATTACAAAAAAAAGCGGGAGAAGGATGGACCTTCTTCCGCTTTTTTCAAAATATAAGAAAGTATAAGTTCTACACCTATACTTTATGTCTTATATTTCTCGCATAAACACTTTGTCGCCCTTGTAAGGACGACAAAGGCATTTATGCTTGCAGTGATAAGTAAGTATTGTCGAAAATGGCCGCTAACTTGCTGTTCTAGAGAATTAGAGCAAGCTCTTCACAGCAGCTATAGCATCTTCGTAATTAGGGTGCTCAGTCATTTCACTCAAATATTCAACATAGGTGAGTGTGTTGTTCTTGTCTAGTACAAAAATAGAACGCATATCTAACCGGAATTCTTTGATTAGTACGCCATAAGCTTGTCCGAATGAGGCTGCTTTGTGATCGGATAGAGTGATCACGCGATCGATCCCTGCAGCGCCACACCAGCGGGCTTGAGCAAATGGTAGGTCCATACTTACCGTGAGGATAACTACATCGTCACCTAGCTCTGCAGCTTCGCTATTGAACCGGCGGGTCTGTGCATCACATACACCAGTATCTAGAGAAGGTACAACACTGATCAGCTTGATTTTACCGGCATAATCACTAAGAGACACTTCTTCCAGTAGATTCTTACTTAGAACAAAATCAGGAGCGGGATCACCAGCTGTAAGCTTGGGTCCTACGAGAGTGATGGGGCTGCTTTTGAAAGTAGCTACGCCTGTTCTTTCTTGCGTCATATCCTTGTTTTCCTCCTCGAATTGTAATATTGGCTCTTACTGCCACAATAAATTATAATCTTATTTACAGGGAGATGTCCAACAGAGCAAGATATAAATGTAAAGGGATGGGTGTAATGATATTTATTCGGTATGAAAATTGGAAAAGTTATCTCCGGTATTACCCGGTAACATGTCTTCTCATTGTAGCTAATGTGATTATGTTTATGCTCATGGCGTTCAATGGTGGATCCACCAATATACAAACACTTGTTGATTTTGGTGCTATAGTTGATGTTAGCCCGTATAAAGAGGAACTGTGGCGTTATGTGGCGGCTATTTTTTTACATAATGGGTTTTCCCATCTATTCTTTAATAGCTTCGCTCTACTGGTATTTGCACCGCCTCTGGAGCGCCTGCTTGGTTGGTGGCGATATGCACTTCTTTATGTGGTAGGTGGAGTTCTTGCGAATTTTCTAACGATTGCAATCAGCAGTCGCTCAGTATTAGAGGTAGGTACGGTCTCGGTAGGTGCTTCTGGAGCAATCTACGCCGTCTATGGCGCATTTTTATACATTGCTGTTATTCAACGGGCGATGATGGACGAAGGCTCGCGAAAGACGTTATACGGTTTGCTCGTAATCGGGATCATTATGTCGTTTGCAACACCAAATGTGAATTGGGTTGCGCATATCGGAGGCTTGGTTTCTGGCTTTTTCCTATATGGACTTATTATTCGTATATTTAAAAAAAGCCTAAGACAGGGGCGATGATGGAGTGGAGCTAAGACAGCTGCAATATTTTCTAAAGGTAGCCCAAAAAGAACATGTAACAAGAGCGGCGGAGGAACTTCATGTAGCGCAGTCTGCGGTAAGCCGTCAGATTCATCAATTGGAGCAAGAGCTTGGGGTTGACTTGTTCATGCAAAAAGGGCGTAATTTGCAGCTTACGCCGGTTGGACAGCTCTTTTGCAAGCGGGTGGATAGTATTCTTAAGGAATTGGAACATTCGGTAAATGAAGTGCATGAATTTCTAGATCCGGAACGTGGAGAGATTCGTATAGGGTTTCCTCACAGTCTTGGAACACATCTTATCCCGACTATCGTTGCAGAATTCCGCCAGCACTATCCCCATGTTAAGTTTCGCTTTAAGCAGGGCTCTTACCCTTCGCTGATAAAGGACGTATTATCTGGAGAGGTGGATTTAACGTTTATTTCGCCTTTTCCGGAAAATGATGAGCATGTCTCTGGAGATATTGTTATGACTGAAGAGTTATTTGCAATACTTCCTCAGAATCATCAGCTGGCAGGAGAATCTGAGATCCGACTGGAACAGCTTCAAAATGAAAAGTTTGTTCTATTCAGTCAAGGTTATTCTTTGAGACCGATCGTTTGGCAAGCGTGCTTGCAGGCGGGATTTCAACCACAGATTGCATTCGAAGGTGGGGAGACTGATACCATACGTGGTTTAGTGGCGGCAGGGATGGGTGTAAGCCTTCTGCCGGAGATGGCGTTCTATCAGACGAATCCTCTCCAGCCAGCTCAGGTAAGGGTTGTGGAGCCTGCTGTGACGAGGACGGTTGGTTTGATCTACCGAACAGATAGTAAGTTGCCGCTGGTTGCACGTTCGTTTCGGACTTTTTTGATATCCTATTTTAAAGCGAGGCAAAATAATACCCCGGTTGGCTCTTAGCCTTCCGGGGTTTCTTTTTGTGCTGTATTTTTGTATTAGTCGCGGTTACCTAAAAAGACAGTAATCAAACGAAGCAGTTCGAGTAAGGAGACTAGCGCGGCGGCAACGTACGTTAATGCAGCTGCGTTTAGGACTTTGGCTACTCCGCGTTCCTCTTCGTTACGAATGTAGCCTTGCTCTACCATGACTTGACGTGCCCGATTGCTGGCATTGAACTCAACTGGGAGTGTCACAAGCTGGAAGGCAACAGCGGCCGAGAAGAAAATGATACCAAGGCCTACAAGATTAAAGTAACCGAATATAAATCCTGCCATAAGCATGAATGGTGCTATACCTGATGCAAAATTAACTACTGGGAACATCCGGTGACGTAGTGTTAACATAGGATAACTTACTTTATGCTGAATGGCGTGACCCACTTCGTGACAAGCGACTGAGACTGCTGCGATAGAACTCTCATAATAAACAGGCTCTGATAAGCGTACAACTCTGTGAATCGGATCATAGTGGTCAGAAAGCGTACCTCTTACAGGCTCAATCGGAACATCGTGAAGTCCATTTGCGTCGAGCATGCGTCTAGCTGCTTCATATCCTGTCAGACCGTTTAAGTTGGCGACCTTGGACCATTTGCTGAATGTCCCTTTAACTCTGAACTGGGCCCATAATGAAAAAATAAAAGCGATAATTACTAATAGATACATTCCCATAGCTGCATTCCTCCACTGTATTGTAAATATGGTATTTACATTGGCGGTCCTTGCGTAAGCAATAGAAGCCGAATCGCCTCCATGCAGGCCACTCCTTGTGGGAGTAAGTTAGAGAGCGCGCGTCTGGCCTGTCCCGGCTTCAGACCGCTTATAATGGGTTCAAGTGCCTTTACTTCACGTTCTAGTCGTTGCATATGCTGCTCAAGCTCGACTAATTTATCGGATACGTCAGTTTCAGGAGTAGCCTCGCTCCATTTGCTCATCATGGATTTGATTTCTTCCAATGAATACTTGTCATGCTTTAATTGATTAATACGTTCTAAGTCGACCAAGGTTTCATGACTGTAAAGTCGGTAATTTTTGGTGCTTCTTGACTCTGGGGAGATTAATCCCAATTTCGTGTAATAATCAATGGTGCGCTCACTGATGTGAGCAGCCTTAGCTAATTCTCCAATTCGATATAGAATCATATCCCCATGCTACCTCGCCTCACTAATCGAATTCGACTGTCCATAAAGGATAGTCGTCTCCTATATTGGTGGTTTCTATTATGCTATCTGTAATGATAACAAACTGGAAACCATACAGTCAAACGTCATACTTTCATAAAGTATATGCATTAAAGAGAGGTTAATTCATGAAATGAAATGCGTTGTTTATATACAATACACTCAAACTCCATGTGATATCAAATTTGAACCGATTATGCTCATTAATAAATCCCAACTATAAACATGACATTTAATGTTATGTTTATTGGAGAATCAATAAGGATAATTCGATAAAAAGTAATATTAGAGCGGATCTTCACGTAGTTTTTTCAATGAATTCATAGCTGTATGGGCCTAAAATACTGAGATAGTCCAAGTGTACTATGGAGAATTTGTGAGTTTAGTGAAAATAAAATAAAAACATTCCCAAAAATAGTCTTGTCAATTTACCTGACTTCTGATTATAATGACATTAAGAGTTTCACGCTTTGTTAGAAAATATAACATTGGGGAGTGGGGTAAAAATGAAAAAGAAATGGTTGATGATGTTACTGGCCATGATCACGCTGATGGTTTATCCGGTAAGTGCTTTTGCGGCGGACGGTCCAACAAATGCAGATTTGCAGGTCGGATTGGATACCGCGTTTACCTTCCTGGCATTCATCTTAGTTTTCTTTATGCAAGCAGGGTTCGCGATGCTTGAAGCAGGTTCAGTTCGAATGAAGAATGCAGGTCACGTAGCCGGTAAGACGGTACTGACACTAGCCATTGCGAGTGTATGTTTCTGGGCCGTTGGCTTTGGACTTGGCTTCGGTAACGGTAACGGCTTCTTCGGTACTACAGGCTTCTTGTATGGCGGAGATTCAACAGCATCTTCATTTGAATCACTTGCATTTTCTGATGTTACTTTAAATGTTAAATTCTTGTTCCAAATGGCGTTTGCAGCAGTTTCCTTAGCTATCGTATCTGGAGGCATGGCAGAACGTGCAAAGATCAGTGTGTACATTATATTCGGAATTTTATTCTCAATCGTAATTTATCCTGTCGTAGCACACTGGGTATGGGGCGGCGGCTGGTTGGCTGAGCTGGGAATGCAAGATTATGCAGGTTCCACGGTTGTCCATCTTACAGGTGCCACTGCAGCGGTAGTAGCAACCATATTGCTTAAGCCACGACTTGGTAAGTTTAATAAAGAAGGTAAACCTGTTATTATTCCAGGTCATAACCAAGTATTTACTGTACTCGGTGTGATTATCCTCTGGTTTGGTTGGTTCGGATTTAATCCAGGTAGTGCTTTGTCCCCAATGGGAGGTTTCTTTGGTCACGTAGCATTAACAACGAATATCGCAGCAGCAGCAGGCGGTTTGGCGGCATTAATTGCTTCTTGGTTGTATTTTGGTAAATCTGATATTCCAGCAATGCTGAATGGTGTTCTAGCTGCATTGGTTGCGATCACTGGTGCATGTGCTTACGTTGAACCATGGGCAGCAATCATTATTGGTTTAGTAGCGGGTGCGTTCACATTCATGACTTCCCAATGGCTGGAACGTGCAGGACTTGATGATCCAATCTATGCTTTCTCGGTACATGGTATTGCGGGAATGTGGGGCGCGGTTTCCACGGGTCTATTCGCTGCGCCGGATCTTATTACTAAAGGTGCTTTGGTAGGGGAAGCCGGATTGTTCTACGGTGGAGGTTTCCACCAGCTGGGTGTTCAAGTGCTTGGGGTAGTAGGAACATTTGCTTTCGTAGCCGTGCTTTCATTCATTATCTTATATGTAATGAAGGTAACAACAGGACTTCGTGTTACGGAAGAAGAAGAATTGATGGGTCTGGATATCAGTGAGCATGGTACTTACGGATACCCTGAACAAATGAAATTAATTGCAGAATCGGAATCCAAAACCCTTAAACAATAATATGAATCCTCAGATAGGGAGGCGGACCGTGTGGCTTCGATGGAGTTAACAGACGGGTATGATGAAGAAAGCTTTAGGACCATCGTTTTAGCCGGTTCGCCACAGGAACTTAGGGAGAGGCGAATTGCCTGCCAAAGTATTCTACTGGAACAGTTGAATGTAATTCCGATTGAGGAATGGATGTTTCGTGTGAATACAATGCATGATCTTATTGCAGAGACTGCAGTACTAATATGTGAGGCGCAGATGAAAGAGGCGGGCTATGGCCCGCCTCCCTGTGCTTATTCATTTATTGTGTTTGGCAGTAGTGGAAGGCAAGAAGCTACACTGTGGAGCGATCAGGATAATGGTTTGATCGTTGATGGTGAACCGGATGGGGAGAAGAATAGATACTTTGAGTTTTTTGGAATGATGTTATCCGATCTGCTTGAAGAAGTAGGATATGAGAAATGTGCAGGCAAGGTAATGTGCTCCCAAGGGATGTGGAGGAAGACGTTATCGGAATGGAAGGAGCAGCTGAAGGAATGGAGAACCCAGTTGGAATGGGAGCCAATTCGGTATCTTATCATTTCTTCAGATATGCGCCATGTTGCGGGAAGTAAGGAGTTATCAGCATTGTGGCAAGAGGCTTTTTATGAGGGTTTTATTGACAATGAGGAGTTGTCTGTGGCTGTTCTTCGCAATACAGTCCGCCATAAAGCGACTTTAAATCTGCTGGGACAGGTGTTAACAGAGCGCTTTGGGGATTATGCAGGTGGATTTGACATTAAGTATGGAGTCTATATCCCGGTAGTGAACATTGTTAGACGCTTATCATTATTGCATCATATTAGAGCTAGCTCGACCTTAGAGCGAATTGAAGAGCTTGAAAGACTTCACAAATATCAACATCTGGATGATATTCGGCGAGCTTTCTTATTGGCGATGCGGATGCGAGTGAACACGCCATTTAATGTCCTGAATGGCTTGTTAATCAGCAGTGATTATATTGCTGAGAGTGAACTGAAGAATAAGCAGCTATTGTCTGAGCTGCGTGAAAGTCTGCTGCT
Source organism: Paenibacillus sp. FSL R5-0923 (assembly GCF_038009145.1). NCBI lineage: Bacteria > Bacillati > Bacillota > Bacilli > Caryophanales > Paenibacillaceae > Paenibacillus > Paenibacillus sp. FSL R5-0923. Next base: position 5,360,820 of record NZ_JBBPAT010000001.1, on the reverse strand, counting down.
TGTTAGACGCCTTCATCGGGCGTTGCAGCGTCAGCTCCGCTCAGCGGAAAGGTGGCGAACATGAGGGAGCCAAGCAAGAATGGAGGATTCTGGAACAACCTGAGACAAGGTGGAATGCCGTCGGCAATCGCTTCGATGAGAGGGGGAGAAACTGCTCATCAGACTGCGCAGCAAATGGCCTACATCCGATCTCTCATGCGTGAGAAGCGTCGTCCTGAGGTGCTGCGTACTCCGCTGTCTGAACTGGAGACGGTTATATTTGATTTAGAGACGACGGGATTTTCTCATCAGCATGGAGATGAAATTATGTCGTTTGGTGCAATTAAGGTTGTTGGAGAGGAAATTAAGGAAGATGAATGCTTTTACACCTTGGTGAATTGTCAGACGGCAATTCCAGAAGATATTACGAGGTTAACAGGGATAACGGAAGAGATGACTGGGTCCGCCCCATCCTTAATTGATGGCCTTCATAATTTCATGTCCTTTGTGGGGCAAAATGTGCTAGTGGCACATGCAAGCTCGCATGATAAAGCTTTTCTCAATGCCGCGCTATGGAGAACTTCTAAAGTTCAGCTTACACACCGGGTGCTGGACACGATGATGCTTGCACGTTGGCTCGAGCCGCAGCGAAATAACTATACACTCGATGAACTGTTATTTGTCCATGAAATTCCGATTCATGGACGTCACAATGCATTAGAGGATGCCAAAATGACAGCCCGGCTGTGGGTGGCTTATCTTCGCGAAATTTCGGAGCGGGGCCAAGTAGATACCTTAGGCGATTTATATGCTTATTTAAGTAGAACGTGAAGCGGGGCATGAGAGAGTTCAGGGAAAGCTGTTCCTTGTTCATTTGAATACCGCTCAATATAAAATCCATTCAGAAATGGAGAGCAGCCATCTTCAGTTCTGGGAGAACCAATAAGGTAGACCTTAAATTCAGGTCCAAGTGCTGTTAATCCTTTATAATCGGCAACCGAAGGTATAGGTTCTGAATTTGGATGGGAATGAAATAAACCGATGAGTGTCGGCTCATTGTAAAGAACATGAATCCACTCTTCAGGGTGGGGAGTAAATGTGTGCAGCGGGTCTGGCGCTACGTTGCGCATAGGTACGTAAGTATCGATGAGCATGCCACCCGCTGCGGCAGCACCCAGCAGGACTCCGCATGCTTCATGCGGGTAACTGGACAGCAAGTGCTTCCCCAGCGCTTGCTGTACGGAATATTTCAGTCTTATAGGCTGGACATTTCCCTGTAATGCTGCCATTTGTTCACCCCTCTCTCTTCATTAGGGTTTCGTCGCTGACGATACCCTCTTTTTATTTTTCTTTTTGTCTAAAAAATGGATGGTTTGAAATTGAAGTTAATGAGGGTACAATAGTAGAAAACTATTCCATTCGAAAAGGAACAGATCCCTATGAAAGCAGTAAATAAATTGAATATCACGATAGTGATTCTTATTGTATGTGTAGCTGTGTTTGCGGTGTGGCATAATCGTGAGCCGAAGGCTACCGCTGTTTTTGGACAACAAGATGAGCCGCCAATGAAAATAGGACCTAAGGCAGGACTGCTCGCTCCCTCATTTTCACTTCAAGGAACGGATGGGACTACATATGTAGTTGACGGACCGCGAGAGAAGGCAGTCCTCGTTAATTTCTGGGCTTCATGGTGTGATCCCTGCAAGGAGGAAGCTCCGGAGCTTAACACCATGGCCACTAAGTATAAGGATGTTCTAGATATTTACGGTATTAATGTGAGTAGTCAGGATTATAAACCCAATGCAGAACGTTTTATTAAGAAATACGGTCTTGTGTTCCCGGTTATGTTTGATGTGAAAGATGAGGTGTACAGCAAATATAACGGAGCAGTATTTCCTACCAATGTGCTTATTGACAAGAATGGAGTGATCTCAGAGATTATTCTGGGCATTCTTAGTCCGGAAGAGCTGGAGAAAAAAATTATCAAGCTTACCGAATCATAAAGGATCTACACCAAAGAATTATAAAAGGCCCCCTTCATTACAGTTAAACTGTTGAAGGGGGTTCTTCGTCATATGAATGCTTATGAAAGGTATGAATTAATGATTTACCAGGCCTCTAGGTTCAGTACTTCCAGACTGTTTATTTTCCAGCGAGAGTTGATTCAGAAGTGCGTAGCGCATACTGTCAACAAGCGCTTCCCAGCTGGCTTCAATAACGTTACTGGAGACGCCTACCGTACTCCAAGTGTCTGTGAAGTTCTTGGATTCAATCAATACCCGTACTTTCGCAGCAGTCTGATCCTGTTCATCTATAACACGGACTTTATAGTCTGATAGATGCATTTCCTTCAATTGCGGGAAGTAGGTCTGCAGCGCTTTACGAAGAGCGTTGTCGAGTGCATTGACCGGACCGTTACCTTCAGCAGCGGTATAAAGGTTCTCATTGCCAACCTTCAGTTTAACGAAGGCTTCAGATACAACTGGATGCTCTGCGGTTTTTTCGACTAACATCTTGAAGGATTCAAAGGTAAAGGTTTCATTCATCTCGCCAGTAGCTTCCCGAAGCAATAGCTCCAGCGAGGCATCAGCACCTTCGAATTGATACCCCTGATGCTCCATCATTTTGATCTTCTCGATCACCCGGCGAGCTTGCTCGCTGCTTGGATCCAAATTCAAACCCATATCTTGCGCCTTGGAGAGCACATTGCTCTGTCCAGCCAGTTCAGAGACCAGCACACGTTGTTTATTCCCGACAAGCTCAGGAGCGATGTGCTCATAGGTCCGTGAATCACGCATGATAGCGGAGACATGGATTCCACCTTTGTGTGCGAAAGCTGCATTTCCGACATAAGGTTGATTTACCGGCAGATTAACATTGGCAACTTCACTAATATAGCGTGCTGTGTTCGTAAGCTGCGGTAAAGAATCACCAGGAATACAGTGGTATCCCATTTTGAGCTGAAGGGTAGGGATGATGGAACATAAGTTGGCATTGCCGCATCGTTCGCCGTAACCATTAATGGTACCTTGAACTTGCCGTGCTCCAGCACCGATGGCGCTAAGTGTATTAGCTACCGCCAGCTCACAGTCATTGTGAGTGTGAATTCCGAGATTTGCTCCAGGTAGCTGCCCAGCCAGAGCGGTAACAATCTCATGAATTTCAAAAGGCAATGTTCCACCGTTGGTATCGCACATTACAAGCCAATCTGCTCCGGCTTCCTGGGCTTTGGACAGAACGGCTGCTGCATATTCAGGATTGTTCTTGTATCCATCAAAGAAATGCTCGGCATCAAAAATTACTTCAAGGCCTTTGCGTTTCAAGTAGGATATGGAGTCGCCAATCATGGCGAGATTCTCCTCAAGCGTAGTCTGTAATGCAGTGTGTACATGAAAATCCCAAGACTTTCCGACGAGTGTAGCAGCAGGAACTCCTGCATCAATCATACGTTTTAAATTGTCATCGTTTTCGGCCAAGGAATTCTTCCGCCGTGTGCTGCCGAACGCTGTGATTTTGGCGTTCAGATGAAGCTCCTTGACTCTTTTAAAAAATTCAATGTCTTTATTGTTGCTTCCCGGGATGCCACCTTCAATATAGTGCACACCCAGATCATCGAGCTTCTTGGCAATCTTCAGCTTGTCGTCAGCCGACAGACTGATGCCTTCACCTTGGGTGCCGTCGCGTAATGTAGTATCGAAGATGGAGATGGACTTAGACATGAGTGTCCTCCTAAAAGTTTTGTAAGCTTCGTCTTCCGGATTCACTTCGTGCAAAACTCACATCGGAAGCATTGGCAAGGGAAATGAATTTATACATTATAGCATTTTTACGCGGGAATGTAACAAAGAACTTTACAGCCTCTTAAGTTGACCTAACCGCAGCGGAGAGGTATTCTAAATTGGACAATAGAGACCCTGAGGATAAGAAGGTAGATATTGTGCAGAATGTTGATCAGTATTATCCAACGAGTGGCAGGGTTATCCTGCATGTGGATATGAATGCTTTTTATTGCTCGGTACATGAGGCAGAGGATCCTGACCAATTCAGAGGTAAGGCTACTGCGGTTGCGGGTAGCGTTGAATTACGGAAAGGGATTATTGTTACTTGTTCGTATGTCGCCCGCAGATTGGGGATCTCGACGGGTATGCAGGTTCAGAAGGCGCTTCGTATTTGTCCATCGCTTATCGTTATTAAGCCGGACTTCCATTTATACCGCAAATATTCTAATGCGTTTATGCAGATTGCTTATAGCTATACACCATTACTGGAAGCAGTGTCGATAGATGAATGTTACTTAGATATAACTGGCTCTCGACAATTCGGTACGCCTATGGAAATTGCGGAAACTATTCAGCGCCGTATAATGGAAGAATTGGGCTTGCCATGCTCCATTGGTATTGCTCCAAATAAGCTCCTGGCGAAGATGGCTTCGGATTTAAAAAAGCCAAATGGTATTTCGGTGCTGCGGCTGCGGGATGTACCTAAGATTTTATGGGATAAGCCCTGTAATGAAATGTTCGGTATCGGTGGAAAAACGGCAGAGAAGCTCCGTAAGCTGGGAATTTACAGCATTGGTCAATTAGCGGCGTCTGATGAGAAAATGCTGGTTGAGAATTTTGGAGTTATGGGCTCATGGCTAAAGCGTGCAGGGAACGGCATCGATCATGGGATAGTAAATCCTGAGCGAGAGCAAAGTAAGTCGATCGGACACACCACTACACTGCCGCGGGATGTTATTGGCCTTGCTGAGGTACGCCCCATTTTGCTGAATCTAAGTGATCAGGTAGCGCGGCGCTTGCGAAAGCAAGGGCTTGTGGCTTCAGGTGTGCAGCTTACCATTCGGACACCGGATATGAAGACCATTACACGTTCGCGGCAGCTTGAGGCGCCTTCAGAGAGTGGAGAAGATATCTACAAGTCTGTCTGTGATCTTTATGTTCGACATTGGAATGGTGAGAAGCCCGTTCGACTGCTTGGTGTGACCTTGCAAGGATTGATCGCTAAAGAGGATTCTGCAATTCAGCTGGATTTGTTCGATTACGAACAGCAGCCTAAGAAAGAGTCACTGACCAAGGCCATGGATATGCTTCGCAATAAGTTTGGTGAAAATGCAGTTTTGACCGCTGGGATGTTAAGTGACACCCATTCTGCAAGGCTCCGTAATCATAAGGAACGAGGCACCTCACTGCAAAAGGATAATCTGTTGTCTGTTGAGTCAGATAAAGATTGATAAAACGTGTCGAAATTGATACTATAGAATGCGTCAGAAATGCAAACGTATTGAAAATCAATTGAAATTGTATTCTTTTTATATTAATATGAGAAAAATAAGACGCTGGTTCAACAGCGCAGCATTGCTTAACGGGAGGCAGAGAAAAAAATGGCTAAGTACACTTGGGTCGAAAAAGACACTTGTATCGCTTGTGGTGCATGTGGCGCAACGGCTCCTGATATTTTTGATTACGATGATGAAGGTTTGGCAGAAGTTATTTACGAAAATGACAGAAACTGCGGTGTGACAGCGATTCCGGACGATTTGTTTGATGATCTCCAAGATTCCTGTGATGGTTGCCCAACCGACTCCATTAAAATTGCGGACGAACCTTTTAACAAAGAAGGTTAATTACTCGATAAAGAGTAACGTGCGACACCAGATAAAGACATCTTCTGCGAACATTTTGTTCGGTTAGGGATGTCTTTTTTGCTGTGTCTGACCGATATTAATAAAGTAGGAATTATAAACTCTCGGAGGTTCCGATGAAGAACTCACAGCACCTCAAAGCATATGTACAGATGCACCCTGATAACAAAATGGCATGGTACTTGCTGGGGAAGGAATACTATAAGAACGGTCAACATGGAAAAGCTAATTATTGCTTCAATCAGGCTGGTGAAGTGTATGAGGCTTTCGAGCATAGTAAAGTACCTGCTGAAATGCTGCGCGAATACGAAGATGGATTGCTGCAAGCGAGTCGCCAGCGTGAGCGCGGCCAACAAAGATTGAGATACATATCACTGGCGCTAATGCTTCTTATACTTTTAATGGTACCTTCAGCAGTGGCTCCGGGTATTGGTGTTACTGAAGAACAAGAAGTCCTTCAAGACACGGCAGCTCCAGAAGTCAAAGATCTGCCAGATCCAAAAGATTCCGTCCAAGAGCCAGTTATTGAGGCGAAAAAAGTGATGTATACAGCGCAAGAAAATGCAACTGAGGCTTCGCAAGGAAAGTTAATGGCGAAAATGCTAATGCGTAAAGAACCTTTTGAAGCTGCTGCGTTAGGGATGGAGCGAGAGGGGAAATGGCTGCTCTGGAAAGAAAAGCTTCCGCTAAATTTCACACTGCAAAAGAATGGAAAGGGACGGCTGGTATATCAGTCTTACGATCCTAAGGAATGTGCATGTGAGCCGCCAGAGCAAGGGCAACTCGCCAAGGATGGAGCAGAATGGCAGGGTGACCAAGAGGAGCTTGCCACACTATGGAGTGCAATTCGGGCTTATCAAGATGCTAAAGGGAAGCTTCCAGATACATTAGCGGATTTGACGGGATCTTTTCCTGAGAACTGGATAGGTGGGACGACAACCGTCATGAAGCGGGAATTCAGCCCTCTTAAAGCGGTGGCTAAGAACAAGATGGCACCGGGAACAGAAGACATAGCGGAGCCTTCAAGCTCATCTAACGATGGTGTGAGGACTATACCGACAGCATTAAGTGTGAGTGGAAGTGTTGCGAGTGACGTTCCTTTTTTTGATCAGCCGCTGAGGGTCGTTGTGGATAAACAAAATCATCGGTTGGCGTTAGTCAGCGGTTCTATTATTCTACGAAATTATGCGGTAGGACTTGGTGGAGATAAAACACCAGAGGGGAATTTCGTGATTACAGATAAAGTCGTCAATCCAAATGGTCGAGATGATGGGGATTTCGGCAGCAGAGGGCTTCAGCTTTCGGACAGTAATTATGCTATTCATGGTACGAATGAGCCTGACAGTGTTGGTAAGGATGAATCCCTTGGATGTATTCGAATGGGCCGAGAAGATGTGGAGGAGCTCTTCGCGCTGATTCCTAAAGGTACAACAGTAGTGATTAGTAAAGGGGTTCTGCCTGAAAAGCAGCTTGTGCCGGCTAAACGCTTCAGCTCTACTGCTAAGCATGATCAGACCAACCCCCACAAAGTATACCACTGGCTGAATTAGTTTCCTGCAACGATAAACAGAACGATGATTAGAAGAATTAGTAAAGTTAAACTGACGCCAATCCACATTAGCGCTTTACGGTTAACTTCTTCTTTCTTTTGCTGCAAAGTTGGTGGTTTACGTTTAGTAGACATACTGGGCATACCTTCTTTCTCTCTTAATCGCTGATTACACCTATATTGTAATGCGTTTACAACAAAATTACTATACTCTGCGTTATGTACTCAATATACTCGCACTGTAAAATACTTTTCTTTTGTTCAAGAAAAGGCTAAAATTAAGAAGAAACCTACAGAAACGGGTAGACACGTGGATTAGTGAAGTACCCCTTAAGGAGCGAGAACGGTGTTGTATCGTAATTTTGGTAAACCAATTTTTTTCAAGATTGATCCCGAGAAGGCTCACCATCTCGTCATAGGTGGATTGGATAAATCGTCATCAGTGCCAGGTGGAAGCGCGGCGCTACGTTTAATGTACGGAGTTCCTGAAACGGCGGATTTAGCGGTTGATCTGTTTGGCACGCATTTCCCGACGCCAGTTGGACTTGCTGCAGGTTTAGATAAAAATGCCGATGCGGTAGTCGGATTCTCTTCGATCGGGTTTGGATTTATGGAAGTGGGCACGGTTACCCCTAAGGGTCAACCAGGTAATGATAGCCCTCGTTTGTTCCGTCTTCCTTCGGATGAAGCGCTGATTAATCGAATGGGCTTCAATAATGAAGGGGCTGATGCTATGGCACAGCGTCTGAAGAAAATAAAGAATCGGAGAATTCCTATAGCAGTTAATATTGGCCGGAATAAGATAACTAGTAATGAAGCGGCTCATGAAGACTATCGTCAGTGCATCCGTACGCTTTATCCGTACGGTGATTTTTTTGTGGTCAATATTAGCTCGCCGAATACACCTGGTCTTCGCAATCTCCAGCATGGCAGTGAATTATCGTTCCTGCTGGCTCAAGTGAAGGAAGAAATGGAGATTCAGCGTAAAGCGACCGGGATTACCAAAAGCTTGTTGGTTAAGATAGCACCAGACGTAAGTGATGAAGAGCTGGAGTTTATGGTTCAGACACTGACAGAAGCTGGTATGGATGGTATTATTGCTACGAATACTACATTGAACCGTGATGGACTTAGTCATGAAAAGGCTAATGAGACGGGGGGCTTAAGCGGCAAACCGCTGCGGGACCGCTCAACGGAGATCATTCGCAGTATTTATCGCCAGACGGAAGGAAAGATGCCGATCATAGGATCAGGCGGCATTTTCACCAGTCAGGATGCGTATGACAAGATAAGAGCAGGTGCGAGTCTGGTCGAAATTTATACAGCTCTCATCTACGAAGGACCGGAGGTTAACCGCAAATTGCATGCCGGATTACGGCAGCTATTACGGCGGGATGGATTCAGTCATATCTCTGAAGCAGTGGGCGCTGATCATCACTGAAGGAGACGAAAGGACAGGAGGACGAAGGCGATGGACGGCAGGGACTGGGGAACTTTTTTGCTTCCATATGAACAGACTGTGGAAGAATTGAAAGTTAAATTCAAAACAATGCGTTCGGAGTTGAAGAAAAGAGAGGAATACACGCCGATAGAATTCGTAACGGGGCGTGTAAAGCGGCTGTCAAGCATTCTGGAAAAGGCTAAACGGCTGAATGTGAAGATGGAAGATCTGGAGACGGGGATTGAAGACATTGCAGGAATTCGGATCATGTGCCAATTCGTGGAGGATATCCGCAGAGTGGCCGAATATATCCGGGCCCGTAAGGATCTTGAAGTACTCTATGAGAAGGATTACATCACTAATTATAAAGAGAGCGGCTACCGCAGCTTCCATATGATTATTAAATATCCTGTGCAAACAGCGCTTGGCCAGAAAATTGTGCTCGCGGAGATCCAAATTCGTACGCTAGCTATGAATTTCTGGGCTACCATAGAGCATTCCCTGAACTATAAATATCGGGAGAGTCTACCCGATGAAATGCGTGTTCGACTAAAGACGGCAGCTGAAGCAGCATCGATCCTCGACAGTGAAATGTCCAGTATTCGGGAAGAGATTCTGGAAGCACAGAAGACATTCGAGGAAAACTCGAATATGACCACTCAGATTCTCAAGGCCATTCATCAATTGTATTTCTATCACTTGGTGAATGAGGCTATAGATACGCAGGCTCGCTTTAACGAAATATGGCAGGTTCAGGATATGGAAGCGATGAAGGAACTTCTAGATCATGTGCGGGGACTTCTTTCCGCAGCTAAAAAGGATAGTTTGCCGGATGGCTTATGAACCATTGTACTTGGAATACCTAGTGTACTTTAATCGTGACAGGGATTATTTCGAATGTCACGAGGTACTCGAAGAACTGTGGCTTGCCCAGGAACGAAATCCTTTGTACAAAGCACTTCTCCAAGTAGCGGTAGGGTTATACCATTTTCGCAATCAGAATGTGCGCGGTGCAGCTATTATGCTGAGTGGTGCTTCTGCCAAACTGGAGGAATATCCAGCAGCGACACTCGGCATTAATCTGGCGAAACTCGTGGAGGAAGTGAAAGATTATGTTCGGCGCTTAGCATCATATGATGAGCGGCCATTTTCTTATTACGATCTGACCATAGAGATTGTTGATCCGAGTCTAGCGGACCAAGTGGAGAATGCAGCTGTAGCTATCACACCGAATAACCCTCAACGACGTGGTCCTCAGAGACCGACATCCTTTCATCGTAAGTAAAAGATCCTCTATATATGAGTATTGTATAAGGGACACCCGTAGGGGTGTTCCTTGAATCTTTAAACACCTAAATTTTTGCAATACTATCAGGAGGACGGCATCATGGCGGCACAATTGCCCAGTTCTTTCAGCGAGCGTATGATGGACATGCTGGGAACAGATTATAATCAATTTGCGGATTCTTATAAGGAAACCCCATACGGAGGCGTCCGTGTTAACACCTTGAAGATTTCCGTGGAGAGCTTAAAGGCTCTTTCTACTTTAGGACTGGAACCCATTCCTTGGTGTCCGACAGGATTTTATACAGAGAATGGGGCTAGACCTGGTAAACATCCTCACTACCACGCAGGTTTGTATTACATTCAAGAGCCGAGTGCGATGGCACCTGTGGAATTGCTTAATATTGAACCAGGTGATCGTGTACTTGATTTATGTGCCGCCCCTGGGGGGAAATCTACGCAGATTTCAGCCAAGCTGTTAGGTGAAGGATTGCTGGTTAGTAATGATCTTCATCCAGAACGGACTAAAGCTCTAGCTAAAAATCTGGAGCTGTATGGGGTTCGTAATGGTATTGTTTTGAACGAAAGTCCAGATCATATCGCGGCTGCATTCCCGCTTTTTTTTGACAAGATCTTGATTGATGCTCCCTGCTCTGGTGAAGGGATGTTCCGTAAAGATGAAGACATGGTGAAGCAGTGGGATTCAGGTACACCTGCCAAATATGCTTCCATGCAGCGGGATATTTTACGTTCTGCTGCAACAGCATTGGCACCGGGAGGTACACTTGTCTATTCCACCTGTACCTTTGCTACAGAAGAAAATGAGGAAATTATAGCGGAGTTTATTTCTGAACATCCACAGTTCTCAGTGGTAGCGGTAGGAGGTACAGGCTCATTCGCTCCTGGCTTCGGAGAACTCTCAGGTACAGCAAGACTGTGGCCGCATAAGGTGAAAGGCGAAGGACATTTCATGGCTGTATTGCAACATGGGGGAACTAAGCGCTCAATGGAGGAACGTGATCACTTAGAGGTCAAGTTAAACGAATCTGCAAGAGCAAGAACTACTACTCCAAAAAGTGCAGCACACGTTAAATCATCCAATAAATCAGAAGGAAGACGGGGGAAAGAAGGGAAACCCTCTCACAAACCTACTGGTGGCGCTGACCGTGGTCGGCAAGTTTCAGGTGACGAGCAAGCTTTGACTGCGTATGGAAATTTTGTGCGAGATCAGCTTGGTTGGGAACCGCAAGGATATCCGGTTCTGTTCGGTGACCATCTGTACATTTCTCCACTTCCTAAGGAAAGACTAAATGGATTAAAGACGATCCGCCCGGGATGGTATGTAGGACAAATCCGTAACGGAAGATTTATTCCAGGGCATCCAATGGCTACAGCTTTGCATCCGGAAGAAAGCTGCCGAAGTGTCTCACTCTCCAGTACGAATCATGAAGCTATTTCCTATCTTAAAGGAGAGACGTTGTCGATTTCTCAAGAACGTCTCTCTATTAGAATAGGAAGTGCCCAAAAGGGATACGTTCTGGTCTGCATTGATGGCTACAGCGCAGGCTGGGGTAAGTGGCAGGATGGCATACTCAAGAACGAATATCCCGCAGGCTGGAGGTGGATGTAACAATGAGCCAATCAGGTAAGCCCGCCAAAAAACAACGATTAGATAAAGTGTTGTCCCATATTGGAGTGGGGTCGCGCAGTGATATCCGTAAACAAGCTAAACAAGGCTTAATATTGGTGAACGGGACAGTGGTAAAAGATAGTGGGTACCATGTGGATCCTTATGCCGATAAAATAGAGGTAGGGGGAGAGGTTGTTACCTACCGTGAATTCATATATCTTATGATGAACAAACCCCCGGGTGTCCTGTCAGCTACGGAGGACAAGCGGGATCGGACAGTTTTGGATCTTTTAAAGCACGAATATGCACAGTTTGAACCGTTTCCTGTAGGAAGGCTAGATAAGGATACTGTGGGACTGCTGCTGATCACTAATGATGGGAAGCTTGCCCATGAATTGCTGTCGCCACGTAAGTATGTCCCGAAAACGTACGAGGCAACCATCGAGGGCGATGTAGACGCGGATGATGTAGCGGCTTTTGCAGCAGGGGTGGAGTTGGAAGATGGCTACGTTACTTTACCTGCACACTTAACCATTCTTGGAAGAGAGCGCGGCAGCAAAGTGATTTCCCATATTTCACTTATCATCACTGAGGGGAAATTTCATCAGGTGAAGCGTATGTTTCAGGCGGTAGGCAAAAAAGTCACTTTTCTGAAACGTGTATCTATGGGAGAATTGAAGCTGGATGAAAGTCTGCCGCTTGGAGCTTGTCGGGAACTGACGTTAGAGGAACTGGCACTCTTAGGCGCAGAATCATCTCAAGGATAATATAGAAAAAGAAAGACAAGGATGGTGGAGTATGAGATACAAACTGATTGCACTAGATGTGGACGGTACGCTATTAAATGATGATCACCACTTAAGCTCTGAGAATAAGGAAGCTATTGCTGAGGTTACACGTCTTGGCGGTCAAATCGTATTGTGTACGGGACGCAGTCCACAGAACTCGATTCCTTTCATGGAGGAAATGGGGCTGACTGGTTACGTGCTTGGTCACAATGGAGCAGCGACGGTACGAGTGGAAGATCGAGAAGTGCTGCATCAATATGGTATGGATGCACGTGGTCTTGACCCCTATATTGACTATTGCCGTAAGCACAATATTCATTATGATGTGAATACTGCTTTTGATATGTATGTTGATAATGTAGAGAATCTGACTAAAGAAGCTAATTATATGTATGAGCACTTCCGTATTGTGCCAGCGACGCTACCAGCCTGGGAAGATTTCCGTGAACCGGTTGTTAAGTTTACTGTATTTACACAGCCAGAAATTCTTGACGAAGCTGAACGTGAATGGCGTACTTGGGCTCCTGAGTACAATATTTTGCGGAGTGGTGAATTTTTCGTTGATTTGATGCATCCCGAATCTTCTAAGGGCAACGCATTAAGAAATCTCGCTGTGAAGCTGGGAATTCCGCAAGAAGAAGTCCTTTCAATCGGTAATTATTTTAATGATATTTCTATGCTTACCTATGCGGGGATGGGCGTGGCGATGGATAATTCTCCTGTAGAGGTAAAAGCGGCAGCGAATGCTGTTACGGGTTCGAACAACGAGCATGGTGTGCGTGATGCGCTCGTTAAATATTGTTTATCTTAATAATGGAAAGCATAAAGCGGACTTGAGTCCGTTCTATGCTTTTTTTGTTTGTTATGAAGGAAATAAAAGAGATACATAGCTATCCAAAAATAACCCGCCCTTAGGATTAACTAGAAAGGGCGGGACATAGATTAACTTCCTGTATTAAAGTTTAATTTCCTCGTTCCGGCTAGGATCGCTATATTTATAGATACCAGGGTTCAGTTCGATTTTTTCGTCGAAAGGGATATCTTTGTAGCTATCAATATTAGTTCCTGTAGATATCATGCCCTTAGGTGTAATTTCAGGCACCACTTCTTTGCCATTAATCCGTAACGTAGTTTGGTTAACGCTTTTGAAGCCAGAAGATTTGGATGTTGATTCGACAATCAAATTTTCGCCCTCAGTATAGTAAGTGAATTCAATTTTTAACCCATCGACATCAAGTGAAGTGAACTGCTTTTCTTCTTTAGGTTTGTTTATAGTGATCCAATTCTTAGTAGTATCACGTTTCTCAATGACAGCATCCTTTAATATAAGTTTCATTGGAACATCGGACCAGTTGTTATACCATTCCGGAGATTCAAATTGAAATAAATGCTGGTAGCTTTCGGAATGATCTCCTTTCAAATTCCAACCCCCAGTGATTGTTTTATCACCTATAACCAACTGAGCGGTATTATAGTGGACAATTCCTTTTTTAAGCGAATCATTTTCATCTATTAGAATTTGGATATCCAAAGGGGTAACCACTAGCTGATCTAAGGTTATACCGGTCTTTTCTTGAAATTCAGGACTGTTATACAGTTTCTTAGTGTAAATCGCCTCACTTGCTTTTTGTCCATCTGCTTTAAAATCGAACTTCCATGTACCTGAAATACGTTTCGCTTCTTCAATGTAACTAAAATGAAGACTAGCTTCCTTCCAATCTGATTCAGTTATATTGAAAACCTGTTCAATAAATAAATCCGATCCTTCGTTAGGCATGATGGTTGGAATTGCCTCATTCTCTTGACCTGCAGTACTAACTACCAAATGTGGGTTACCCCGTCCTAAGTCAGATGGTGATGCAGCGACTTTGTAACGGATAATGGTTTGATTGGAAACATGTCGAACGGATTCGATTTGAATGCTTGGATATTGCTTAACTCCAGTATCGATTGTATCCCCTGCTTGATGATTAGATTGTAAGGGAATATTCTGATTACGGTAAAAAATGAGATTCCGTGCTTCAAACTTGTAGTCCTTTTTATCATCCTTTAATGTATCAGGTGTCTCATATACTCCAATGAGTTTCTGGCTTTCAGGATCGTATTCTAAATAACCGTATACCTTTGCCTTGGCACCGGATTCACTAGTCATGGTGTTTTCCTCTGTAGCAAATCCAGTATATTGGGATAGATCAGATTTAGTATCAAGTGATAACAGCATTTTCATTTTTTCTCCGTCAGTTACAACACCGTTCAAATTCATTGTTACTCCTGAACTGGAAGCTTGAAGATTATACTGTTGACCGATGCCGTTATTTAATGCATTGCTCACACTTCGCCCACCAATTTTATCCCAATTAATCGTCATACTAGCGAATACAGGAATGGCGACAAGTAAGAGGCAAGAGAAGACGATGCTGATAGGAACAACCTTTTTATTAGGCCTAGGAGTATTCTGGGAGGCATGCAGATTTCTTTGACGTTTATATGCTTCTTGTTCAATGGTAGTCCACATCAAATCATAATCCGGTCGGGGAATATGTCTATCTTTTTCAATATACAGATTCATTACTACTCAGCTCCTTTAGTTGAGTTCCACCCATTCTATTTAGTATTTTAAGTCCCTTGTTCAGTCTGGATTTTACAGTTCCTTCGGGTATGCTCATAACTTTAGAGATCTCGGGTACAGTCAATTCGTTTATAAAACGAAGGACTACTACCATTCTGATTTTGTCGGGAAGCTGACTGTATAACCCTTGTAATTCTTTTTTAGTTTCCTGTCGATCCAACCGTTTTTCTACAGGGTTTGATTCCTCAGACCTGGATAGTAAATAATTACGTACTTCTTTCATCCACCCCGTCTTACGCCTTTTAATCACACTGTGGCACTCATTCGAAGCAATTCGTAAAATCCAAGATTTCAAGTTTCTTACCTTAGACTTATCCGCTAAGATAACCTTTACAAATACCTCTTGGCAAATATCCTCTGCATCTGCCTGATTTTTCATTAAGTAGTAACAAAAATAATATACTTGTTCTTTATAGAGCTCGAAAATTTCTCGGTCACACATTTTGCTGCACCCCCTGTCTTTGCTGTTCTCATTAATAAGACTTATAAGCGTATGTAATCGTTCATTTTTCATTTTGAGTGAAGTATTTCTTCTGAGCATCATAGCGAATTTGAATGGAAGATAAGTCGTTTACAGGTAATTATAACCATGATAAAATTAGCGGTGGGACATGCGTCCGTAAGCTAATTAAAACTAATTGAATGTCCGCGTTAAAGGTAAAATCATCGAAAGATGATGACACAAAGCCATGGGTCTAAAGCCTTTCTACAGAAGGAAATGATCGCCAGGCCGCCATAGGGATGTCTTATGAAGCATAAAGGATAGCTCTAAGAATATGTAGTCTATTTTGAGCTCTTTTATTATTTCGATCTATACGGCGTTACATTATCGCAAGGGGCTGAAAGGGGAAGTACATGAAAAGTTTTTTCAAAACAATAGGCACTAGTTTGGCAGTAGGTGCTTTATTGCTGTCCGGAACGATCGGATGGATGTCTAATCCAGGAGTAGTGTCAGCAGCTACCACAACAGCAGTAACCGCGGATCAAATGATTAGCAAAGTAACGGCGGCCTCTAAAGCAATAAAGAATTTTCACTTAGATGTGATCAAAAAACAGGATATTCAGAGCGGTGGGGTACGTATCAGCAACACTAACACACTGAAGCTGGATATTAATCGACTGCCGAATTTTGCTGCAGCTGGCACCGTTGATAGTAGTCTTTTAGAAACATCGTACAGTCTATATGCCAATGACAAGGAGTTTTACTATCTTGTAGACGGAAGTGAACTGATCGATGAATCTGAAGATGAAGGTTACGACGATGACGGTGAGCCAATCGATCCTGATGCGCAGTATTGGATTGGACTGGAGAAGATGGAGTGGGATTCTTTTTATTCTAAAGGTCAATACGATCCTGTTTCCATGCTTGATTCGGTAAAAAATTATAAAAAATCTATGAAAGTCAGCACTGCCGGTGCTCAGACCGTCCTGCAGTTCACGGTAACCGATCCGACAGCAGCTAAGGGAATAATCAAACTCTATGACCAGGAGAACCTCTGGGATGGTGAGACTGTTCAACCTAAAAGCGTAACTTGGAAATTATTCGTCAATACTAAGACCTGGCAAACGGAAAAGCTGACAGTCGATCTGAGTTATGTACTGGTAAGTGATGGAGCCAAAGATACATACACCACGAAAATCGAAGCTAAATATTCCAAAAATAATAAAGGTGCAGCCATTGTAAAACCGGCCGAACTAGAATAATAAGGACGATTCATAACGAGCGAAAAGCGCTGTTCAGCGGAACAGCGCTTTTTGTTGTATTCAACAGCAGTTCTTTATTAGTTGACAAGAATAAATCATTGCTGTAATTTATATGTATGCGCATGTATATAATAATTTATCTAAATATAATTTAATGAAAGTTGGGAAAAAGATGATAGCACTAGACACAGCATTAACTTTTCGCAGAGGGCTGACATTAAAAAACCGAGTGGTTATGGCTCCAATGACCACACGAATGAGCTTTTATGACGGTGTAGTAACACAAGATGAATTGAAATACTATTCGCTAAGAACGGGCGAAGTAGGTGCGGTCATCACTGCGGCAGCAAATGTACAAGAGGGTGGAAAAGGATGGGAAGGTGAACTTAGTGTTTCCTCCGATGAATTTATTCCTAGCCTTAGCCGATTAGCATCTACTATTAAACGAAATGGAACAAAAGCTATTTTACAGCTATTCCATGCAGGAAGAATGACAGATTCAAAAATATTGCGTGGCGTACAACCCGTTTCCTCCAGCGCCATTGCTGCCGAACGTCCGAATGCAGAAATTCCAAGAGCATTAACAGAAGATGAAATTTTCGGTGTGATCGAGGATTTTAAAAAAGCGACTCAACGTGCTATTCAAGCTGGATTTGACGGGGTAGAAATTCATGGAGCAAACACATATTTAATCCAACAATTCTTCTCTCCACACTCCAACCGTCGTGAAGATCAATGGGGCGGAAGCTTAGAGAAAAGATTTAATTTCATTAACCAATTAGTGGATGCAGTTATTGCTGTCGTTGACAATTCAAAGATTAAGGATTTTATTGTCGGGTATCGTTTTTCTCCAGAAGAATATGAAGAGCCTGGAATTAAAATCACCGATACCTTTTATCTCATTGATAAATTAGCTGATAAAAGGCTGGATTATCTGCATATTTCATTAGGGGACTTCAAGAAAGTATCTGCATCAGAAGATTTTAAAGAAAAATCAATCCTGCAATATGTGCATGAGAAAATCAATGGCCGTATACCTTTAATTGGGGTAGGAGATATCCGTACCAAACAGGACGCAGAGGACACGTTGACAAATGCTGAATTAGTAGCAGTAGGACGGTCTCTTATCATTGATCCTCATTGGACAAGTAAAGTACTGGAGGGTAAAGAAGATCTCATCAGAAGAGTACTTGCTGATCAAGATAGAGAAGAACTTGTAGTAGAGAATGGTATTCTAGAATTCCTTAAATTAATGATGCCTGATCGTTTACGCTAAACCCAAACACAGTTTTGAGGTCTAAATCTATAACGTTCCGCGGTAAATTCCGCGGAACGTTATTTTTCTGTAACGACTCTATTCCCTCTTTAAGATTGACGTCGTATGCTTCAACATTCGATTCATGAGATTTCGCCATTCTGTTCTTATGTCGGTGTCGCTTCTCTTTAATGCGTCGCGGATGGGGATGATCTCTGTAACTTTCCTACCGCTTTTTATTCTTCGATCTACGCAAGTCGGGATGTAACCTACGTTATTTATACTTGTGTGTCCTCTTTCATCCTTCTTTATTTTAAGCGTAAGAATGATACCGCTTTGTGTATAAGGAATATTCATTAGTTTAGTCGAAACAAAATTTCCCAATGAGTAAATAACAAATTGTTTTTTTCCCCGAAGCGCTAACGGTTGAAGAACATGTGGGTGAGAACCCAGTATGATGTCAGCTCCATTTTTAAAGAAGAGATTGACCAGCTCTTTTTGCCTCTTGTTTGGAGTGTAACGATATTCGCTTCCAAAATGCAGATAAAGCAAGACTAGATCGACTTTCTTTTTTAAATCTCGAATCTCCCGAATGATCTTGGGCGTAGATATCCGGTTAACCAGCCATGGCTTACTCACTGGTACCGGAATTCGGTTGGTTCCTGCTGTGTAGGAGAGGATGCCGATCGTAATTCCTTTGACGTTTTTAATAAGCGTTCTCTTGGATTCTTCTAATGATTTAGCTGTTCCCGTGTGGTCGATTCGATTACGGTCCAGAACTCGTAACGTCCGAACCAGACCCGGGGCACCATAATCCATGCAATGATTGTTGGCCGTTACTAATACGTCGAATCCGGCTTCCTTAAGTGCAGGGGCCAGTTCGTCTGGACATTTGAATATCGGACCGCCTGATCGTGGGCTTTTCCGGCATTCGGGGCCACTTCCAGCAAAGGTGGTTTCGAGATTGCCAATCGTCAAATCAGCCTGTTTCAGATAAGGAGCTACTTTTGCAAACAGGGGGCTGAACGAATAGGTTCCATCAGGCTGTTTAGCATCCGAAATAATATAACGTTTGACCATTAGATCTCCCACAGCAGCTATTTGTATTTCAGTCATGGATATCCACCTTTTTATTATTTTCATTAGGATATGGCATAAAGTTGTTATGGGTTATTCTTTCTTTAAGGCGAAGTGCAAACATTTGTGTGGCTTTTTATTTAAAATGTGACCCAACGCATAATCACTTTATTTAGATCGTCTAAATTAAAGGTATTCATTTTTTTCAAACTTTTATAATTTGATTCAAATCCTCTTTTTTGTTTGGCAGCCATAATAAAATATGGTTGTTGATAAACATTATCAATCAAACATTGGAGGTTATAGAAATGAGTACACAATTCAAGAAAATCGCCGAGGATATTTACTGGATAGGCAAAATTGATAACCGTCATGTTCCTTTTCATCGCCTGATTCTAGAAAAAGGAACTACCTATAATTCCTACTTATTAAAAACAGGTAAGCCGACTGTCATTGATACCGTAGATATGGAATTCGGACGTGAATATGCCGAGTGCCTGGGTGAAATGATTGATCTTCTAGATATTCATTACATTGTCATTAACCATACAGAGCCTGATCACTCTGGTGGACTGGCAGCTCTCGCTGCCAAGGCTGCAAATGCCACGATCGTATGCACCGAGATTGCTGTTCCAGAATTGCAGGAAATGTACAAGCTTCATAGCCGGAACTTCCTGGTGGTGAAAGATGGAGACAAGCTGGATATTGGTGGGAAAACGCTGCTGTTTAAAGAAACACCGTATCTCCATACCGCAGAAACGATGATCACCTATTGTATCGAAGATCAAATCTTATTTCCTTGTGATATTTTTAGCACGCATGTTGCGGTGGAGAATCTATTCAGCGATGAAGCCGGGTTTGATATTACGGAAGATTTCCAGGGCTATTACGCAGCAATTATTCATCCTCACAGAAGATATGTAAGAACACTGTTAGAGGCTGTTAAGGATCTTGAGATCCGGATGATCGCTCCTTCCCATGGGTTTGTGATTCGGAAGGACATACGTAAATATATCGGGATGTACGCCACGTTGAGCCGTGAAACGACGCAAGGAAAAAAGGCAACCATCGTATATACCACCATCAAAAACAGTACCAAGAAGATGGCCAAAATCTTACAGGATTGCTTGCAGGAAAATAATATAGAGACAGAGGTCTGGGATGCAGATAAAAGTAGTGCCACCGATATTCTGAACAGTATAACGTCAGCTGACGCGGTCTTTATTGGCAGCTCCACTAAATACGCGGACATGATTGGGAACCTGGAGAACATTCTGAAAGAATTGCACAATATGAATCTGGAAGGTAAACTTGCTGCAGCCTTTGGCTCCTACGGCTGGAGTGGTGAAGCCATTGAAGTCATTCAGGATTATCTGAATGGAACAAATATGACGGTGCAAAGCACATCTGAGGTTATTAAATCCACGGGGATGACACATGTAGAGTTCCCTGTACGAATCAGATTTTCCCCGAAAGAGCCTGAGAAAGTTCAAAAAATTAAAAATGCGGCTGAATTTGTTTCGGATTTGCTGCTGAGTTCATTTTAGGGAGGAGGAACATAGGATGACAAAACATTACGTTATAGTTGGCGGCGGAGTAGCCGCCGTCCATGCCGCCAAAGCCATCCGTGATCAAGACGCAGAATCGGAAATTTCGATCCTCGGGGAGGAAAGTCAACTGCCCTATAACCGGATTAAGCTGACCAAAGGGCTGTTTACCGACCTGCACAGTGAGAAGGTGCTGATTAAAAAGGAAAAATGGTACCGCGATAATCGTATATCCGTAAAAACCTCGACCCGAATCAGTTCTGTCCACCCGGACCGGCAAATTGTTGTGACAGAAGATGGGCAAAGTGTTTCTTATCATAAGCTTTTATTGTGTATGGGAGCGAAGAATCGTACACTCTCCCTTGAGGGCTTCGGCCTGAACAATGTCCATACCCTCCGGGATATGAACGACGCGGACAGATTGAAAGAAAACCTGCAGGATGGCAGCCATGTAGCCGTAATTGGTGGTGGAGTGCAGGGAATCGAAACCGCTTGGGCGCTGCATGAAGCAGGATATCAGGTAACGGTGATCGAAGCTTTTCACCGGTTGATGGGCAGACAGCTTGATGAGAAATCCTCACAGCTCCTTAAAGAGAACCTTGAACAAGCAGGTGTGAAGGTTATTCTTCAAGCAGATGTGGCGTCTATTACAGGATCAGAGTTTGTTACCGGAATTACGCTGGATGACAAATCTCATTTTTCCTGTGACCATGTAGTCTACTCCATTGGTATTGTACCTAATACGGAACTGCTAAATGGCTCGAGTATTCAAGTCCGGCAGGGCATTATCGTAAATGAACAAATGCAAACAAATGATCCGCATGTGTACGCTGCCGGAGATGTTGCTGAAATTAACGGGCATGTGGAAGGACTGTGGGGCGGAGCGATGGAGCAGGGCCGGATTGCCGGCAGTAATATGGTCGCCAATCTGACTGCGTATCGTAGAGCTGTTCCGGTTACATTGTTTAACGCTTTTGGAGTCTCTTTATTTTCGATAGGCAACGTTGATGAGCGGTATTGCTATACGGTGGTGAACGGAGAAGAAAATGGGGCGTATACGCGTATCTTTGTGAAAGATAACACAATAATCGGTGCGATATCCTGGCAAGGTGCAGCTGCTTCTCTGGCGTATAAAACCGCTGTGGAGCAAGGCATCCCCCTTACGGGGATTGATGTTAACGGGAGTAGCATCGTGGAAATTATGGCTGAAGTACAATCCAGATTGAACTAAACTACTAACTTTATAGGAGATGACAATGATGAAAAAATATATCTGTCTACCATGTGGCTATATCTATGATCCGGCAGTAGGCGATCCTGATGAGGATGTTGTTGCAGGCACTGCATTTGAAGACTTGCCTGAAGATTGGGTTTGTCCTGTATGTGGTGAAGATACAAGCCATTTTGCGCCGGTTGAAGAGAAAAAAACTTCTGCATCTTAAAGGGAAGTAAGGTTTATAAAAAAAATGAACAACAGGGGGGACAGTTATGAAGGAGTATTCTTGCCAATACGCTGCTGAACCTTGTACCCGCAAGGTGCCGATTTTTGCTGCGTTAAGCGATGACGATCTCTCCCGGATCAGTGCCATGATCAAACATCGAAAGTTCACCAAAGGTCAACCGTTAATTCTGGAAGGAGCACCGTCGGATACGCTGTACATTATTCAGCGAGGCCATGTTAAATTATCCAAAATTACTCCCGAGGGCAAGGAACAAATTTTGCACATCTTGACGAACGGGGATTTTTTCGGGGAACTGAGCATTTTTAACAGCGATGAGCTGAGCAACTTCAGTGCTTATGCTCTAAAAGATACTAACATTTGCATGCTGACTCGAACAGATATGGAGCAGCTGATGACGGAAAATCCGGATATTTCACTCCGGCTGCTGAAGAGTGTGACCAAAAGATTAGCCCATACAGAAAATCTGGCGCAGAGCTTGGCGACCAAAGATCCAGAAATACGAATTGCTTATATGATCATGGAACTCGGTGACAAATATGGCAAACAACGTGGTGCTCATATTCATATTGACCTTCCGTTGTCTCGTGAAGAACTGGCCAGTTATGTTGGGGTCACCCGCGAAACCATCAGCAGAAAATTCTCAAGGTTTGAAGATTCAGGCCTTATTGAACTAATTGGAAACAAGCAAATGCTCATTATAGATCCAGCGGGTTTGGAAAGTTATATGGGGTATTAAAATAGTAATTAAAAATCTAAAATGATAAAGCGGCATTTCTACCATAGATTACGGTAGAGATGCTGCTTTTTTAAGGGGCTCGCTTGAATTCCAGCTCGATTATTACTGGATATACCCTAAAGAAAACACAAGCTTACTCATAGAAAATCCATATTGCAAGCGCTTTATTGCAGGTAGAATGAGGTTAGATTCAATCACTATTCGAGGAAATGGAGGAAAGCTGATGCCACATATTGAGATTAGGATGTACGAAGGCCGAACGAGTGAGCAGAAGGAGGAGATCGTTACTGTATTCACACGGGAGTTATCCCGAATTATTGAACGGGAGGAACGGTTTATTACCGTCGAATTTCAAGAAATTCCCTTAGATGAGAATGCTCCAGCGAACCTGCTGAAAAAAGGACCTATAGGAAACGGTTATGAAGGCTAAGTTAACCGGGATTGACCTTATTAACTACAAAGCCGACACGAGAAGGTCACTGCTCTCAAACATGTGGAAATTCAGAGCACTCTATGTGATCGCGATTCCCGGGATCTTGTATTTTATCATTTTCAAGTACTTGCCGTTGGCCGGTTCAGTGATTGCGTTTCAGAACTACAACATTTTTAAAGGCTTTACAGGTAGTGAATGGGTAGGGCTTGAGCACTTTAGGACGATGTTTCAATACCAGGATTTCGGAAGAATCTTAAGCAATACGATTCTGCTAGGCTTGTATGATCTCATATTTGCCTTCCCGGCTCCAATATTGCTTGCGCTTCTGCTGAATGAAATCCGTCTTGTGTTTTACAAACGGTTTTTGCAAACGGTGGTTTATATGCCCCATTTCCTGTCCTGGGTAATTGTGAGCGGTATCGCCTTGGGTATCCTCTCCCCAGGAACAGGGATTGTGAATCAGGTTTTACAAGCCTTCGGCTTCGAACCGATTTATTTTCTTGGTGAAAATTCATATATTCGCACGATTTTGATCAGTTCCGGCATTTGGAGGGATTCCGGGTACGGTACGATCATTTATCTGGCCGCGCTGGCAGGAATAAATCCAGATCTGTATGAGGCTGCTGAAGTGGACGGAGCCGGGCGCTGGAAACAAACCTTAGCCATTACACTTCCATCACTGATACCGACGATTATGATTTTGTTCCTTCTCCATATCGGGAGATTTCTTGATCTTGGCTTCGAGCGGGTATGGGTATTCCTGAACGCGCTTAATACTGGGAACGGGGAGATTCTGGACACTTATATCTATAAGGCGGGGCTGCTGTCTCAGCAATACAGTTATACAACAGCAGTGGGGCTATTCAAGTCGGTAGTTGGACTCATTCTGGTGCTCATCGGCAACATTTTGAGCAAAAAAACAACCGGTGAATCGCTGTATTAATCGCTCTTTATGGAGGTAGGGATGATGAGAGTACGCTATACTCGCGGCCAGAATCTATTTAATGTGTTCAATCTATTGTTTCTAACCGCTCTCGCTTTGGCTATGTTTCTGCCGTTTCTGAATGTGATTGCCCAGTCCTTTAGCAGCTCTGAAGCAATTATTAATGGCAGGGTAGGCTTGCTGCCAAAGGACTTTACGGCGATCAATTATCAGTACGTTTTCAGCGATCATTCCATTTGGCGGGCGTTCGGTGTCTCCGTCTATATTACGGTGCTGGGCACCGCTATCAATCTGATTGCGACAGCGTCTCTCGCTTATCCGGTGTCACGGCCGGAATTCGTAGGACGCAAATATATTGTCATGATGGTATTGTTCACTATGGTATTCAGTGCCCCTCTTATTCCAAACTTTATCCTGATCAAAAATTTGGGTCTTATGAACTCCCTTTGGGCACTTATGATTCCGGGCGCCATCAGCGCTTTTAACTTTTTCGTGATGAGAAGTTTCTTCATGCAGCTACCTCAGGAGCTGATAGATTCCTCCAGAATCGATGGGTGTGGTGAGCTGCGGATCATTGTCAATATGGTACTGCCATTATCCAAACCGGTAATGGCCTCATTGGGGATTTTCTACGCCGTAGGGCACTGGAATACGTACATGAGCGCTCTGTATTATATCAACAAGCCTTCTTTATGGCCTCTGCAGGTGATGTTGAAGAAGCTCTTCGAGACGGACGATATCAGCATTGATCCGGCTTCCTCAGTTTATAGTTCTTTGGCCCACACCTCACCTGAGGGCATTAAAATGGCTGTTATCATTGTCGCTACTATTCCGATTATCATGATTTATCCGTTTCTTCAACGCCATTTTGTTAAAGGAATGATGGTCGGATCCGTCAAATCCTGATCTAATATAGTGTGGTAGAATAGGAACGCGTTAAGCGAGACGAATCGGAAGGTGGTATCCATGGATGAGATGTGTATTAATCGTAGACGACGAGCCCATGATTCGAAAGGGACTGTCTATCATGATCCAGCAATGCAGCGAGCATCCGTATAATATCAAACTTGCTCAGAATGGCGAAGAGGCAATTCAGCTCATTATGGAGGAACAGCCGGATTTTCTTTTTACAGATATCCGCATGCCCAAAGTCGACGGACTGGAGTTATGCCGGCGGTTGTCGGAGATGGAAACGGATATTCAGACTGTTGTCATCTCAGGTTACGGTGATTTTGAATACGCCCGCCAATGTGTGTCCTATGGAGTGAAAGAATATCTCCTGAAGCCCGTGAGCAAAGTGAACCTTCAAAATGTGATCGCCAAACTGGAAGCGTATAGAAAGAAGCTGGAGAGTTTTGTTTCTGTCGCTAAGATTGATGAATGGGTCATGCGTATGGATGATGCCATCTGGACCTTGGATAAAGAGAGGTTGTACCTTGTACTTCAGGAATGGGAAACTGACTTCCTCCAGCGCAAGATGAGCCGAAGTCAGCAAAAAGAGCTTTTGGAAGAGGGCTACGCCTTGCTCGTGAAGAAGCTCCTTGTCAATTCGGTCATACCCGGTAAAAGCGTGTTAGACTTGTCCGCAGCAGCTGGACCTGAACAGTTATTCCACTGCTTCGCAGAAGCGTCAGCAACTATATTGGAAGAACTCCGTAGAAAGCGCAAGGGCAAAGCGAAGGATCCGATAGAGGAAGCTAAAGCATTCATCGAAAAGCATCTCGCCCAGGAAGTATCGCTCGAGGAGGTGGCGGAAGTACTTGGTCTAAATGCCTCTTACTTCAGCCAGATGTTTAAACACTCGACGGGAGAGACCTTTGTACATTACCGCATCAAACGTAGGATGGAGAAGGCCAAAAGGTTGCTTGCCGATGCAAGCTTTCGGATAACTGATATTTCCTATGAGGTCGGGTATGCAGACCATCCCCATTTTACGAAGACATTTAAGAAGTTTACCGGGCTGGCTCCTTCTGAGTATCGCAACCAGCTGGGGATAGATTGATGAGAAAAAGTCTGTCGAACAAGTTGTTTGCCTCCTTTTTGACCGTTATTCTTCTTTCCTTGTCCATGGTTGGATTTATCTCCTATTTTCAGGCTTCGGCTGAGCTGGATAAATCTTCAGAGAAGTCCATTGCCCAAGTCATCCGAAGCGCGTCCTATCAAACGGATTTGTATTTGCAAAATTATGAAAAGGCTAGCGACTCCATCCTGTCTTACAATCAAGTCAAAGAGTTCCTGGATATGGACCCGGAGAATAGCTACTCCTACTATCAATATACGAATGATATTCAGAAGTATTTGTTTCGGTCTTTGTTTATTCTGTATCCCCAGATTAATCTGATATACGTTATCGGTGAACATGGCAAGGCCATTAGCGATGATAACTCAAATCAAGCGCATAGCCTGAAGTTTCATCCGCAGGAACGTTACCGCTTCTTAAGCGAGCATACGCCGGAGAGCGGCCGCATCACCATTCTCAACACGAATGTGATGAATGAAGGGGATAAGAACATTATTACGATGGTCCGCCGGATCAGAGGACTCGCTTCCTATCGCCCGAAAGGTATAGTAGCCATTGAATTTAAGGCAGAGGATCTGGCCCGCATATGGGAGCCTCTTGATCTGGGACAGGGCGGGTCCTATTTTATCATGGACGAATTCGGCAAGCTCCTATATCGGGCAGAAGGAAACAAAAACTATTCTGAGTTATCTGCTGAGCACATTCAGAACGTATTTCAACACCCAAATGATTCTATCGTGGAAAAGGTAGACGGGAAAGAGTATTTGTTCGTGTCGAGAAAATCCGATTATTCCAATTGGCAGCTTGTAGTATCCATACCGGTTGGCGAGCTGCGCAAGCCTATTTCTACCATTCGAACGACCACACTGGTGGTGGGAGCTCTTACGCTTGTTGGCACACTATTGCTTGCCATCTGGTTCGGACGATCCATCACGAAGCCGATCCTGATTCTTAAGGAAGGGATGAGGGAGACGGAAAAAGGCAGGTGGCGCAGGCTTGAGATGAACGGCCGTCAGGATGAGTTGGGGGGATTGATGCGCAGCTACAATCTCATGGTGACCCGGTTGTCTGAAATGATTGAGCGGGTATACGAAGCGGAGCTTACCACCCAGAAGGAGGCTCTGGAGCGTCATCAGGCTGAATTCCAAGCACTCCAGCTGCAGATTAATCCACACTATCTATATAACACTTTAGAGACTATTAAATGCTACGCGGTCGTTCAGGATTCGGATGAAATTACAGAAATAGTGGAAGCTATGGCATTTATGCTGCGCTACTCTATCCAAACCAACCTTGAGGAGATCAGGATTGCCAATGAGCTTAATCATGTTCTGAGCTACATGACGATTCTCAAACACCGGATCGGCAGGGAGTTCGAAATCGACGTTGTAATTCCACCGACGCTGCTACTGGCTAAGATGGTCAGGCTGACACTTCAGCCCTTGATCGAAAATATTTTTCAGCATGCGTTTCCTGAGGGAATTGAAGACAGGCATTATATTCGAATTGACGCCAGAATTGAGGGAGATCGGTTTCTAGTTTTCATAGAGGATAACGGAGCAGGGATGTCCCATGAGCGGCTTGTTAAACTTCGTGAGAAGCTGAATCTGAATCAGCTGGCGGATACGGAAGGAGACTCCCTCTATCATACCGGTGGGATCGGGCTCATGAATGTGCACCGGAGAATTCAAATGGTGTTCGGTGAACAATACGGATTAAGCGTCGAAAGCGTGGAGAATGAAGGTACTCGGTTGATCTTATCCATGCCTGCGGAGTGAGAAAATAGATGTGTTCAGACAAGACTATTACTAGGAGGAAATTAGCAATGAAAATTGACTTAACGGGTAAAATTACACTTGTTACAGGGTCCAATGCAGGGATAGGCCGGCAAATCTTGCAGACCTTGGCTGCTTCCGGCGCAAAAGTGGTTGTAAACTATTTGCTTGGTTCTGCGGAGGAGACGGTCGAAGGAATCCGTCAGGCCGGAGGAGAAGCTTATGCTTTTCAGGCAGACGCAACAAGTCCAGCCCAACTGGACAATATGGTGAAGGAAATAGAGGAGCATTTTGGCGGAACCATCGATATCCTCGTCAACAATGCGGGCGGTATGATCAATCGGGTCCCCAATACTGAAATGAACGAAGAACATTACAATAAGGTAATGGACGTCAATTTTAAATCATGCGTGTTTGCCTGCAAAGCTGTAGCAGCGGGAATGATTGCCAAGAAAAGCGGAAAAATCATCAATGTATCTTCCCTCGCGGCTCATGACGGCGGCGGACCGGGGGCTTCCGTTTATGCAGCAGGTAAAGCTGCAGTATGGTCTTATACCAAGGGACTTGCCAAAGAGCTGAGTCCTCACGGAATTAATGTAAACGCTATCTCGCCCGGATTTATCGGTCAGACCGCTTTCCATGCCACCTTTACCGCGGATGCGGCAAGACAGGCGACGATTGCGAAGATTCCGCTGGGCCGGGAAGGTGTCCCACAGGATGTGGGCAATGTGGCACTATTCCTCGCTTCAGAGCTGTCGGATTATCTGACAGGCGAAATTATTGAAATTAATGGAGGCTTGTTCATGCGATGATGAACCTTAAGGAGAAAGCAGATACTTTTTCCTGGTTTGGTCTCGAGGTGGATAAATTGAAAATGGAGCTGGAACCCTTCTGGAAAGAAGAGATTCTGCTCCCGACAGAACCCGGTGGTTGGTGGCACCAATATGTGTGTCCCCAGCATCATACTGAGCTAATCTTCGATGCTATGGAGCGCAATGCGGTTGTCTTTGCTTGTCCGAAGGGCTGCAAGCTGGAAGGTGAACCCTACCGGGGAGCATGGTTGGTATACCGGCATCAGGCGATGGCGCGATATGCACTGCATGCTGCCGCGGTATTCGCCGCAGACGGGGAAGACTTCTATAGCGGCTTAGCCCAGAAGATTCTTGTCGGATATGCAGAGCAGTTCCCCTTGTATCCGGTACATCCTGATGCTCAACCCTGGATGCTCAGTGGCCGTGCCTTTCATCAGGCGCTGACAGAGGCTATCTGGTCCACCACGCTTATTCGGGCCTATCTGCTGCTTGTGGATCATGGAGTAACGTTCACTGGGGAGGAAGAGGTAAAGCTGCAAGTGTTCTTCTCGATGCTGGAGGAGAGTATGGAGCAATACCGCCACATCCTCATTTACGAGAAGAAGAATGCAGAGAACAATTATACCGCATGGCTGAACGCTAGCCTGGCTTGTGTATATGCCGCCAAAGGTACCAGAGAAAAGCTTGCTTCTTTGCTGGAGGGAGAAGGCGGATTTTATCATCATCTGTCCATTGGCGTGAAGCCAGATGGTTTTGAATTTGAAGGCAGCACGTACTACCATATTTTTGTATTGCGGGCTTATCTCATAGCAGCCGAGATGTACGGGCGCTTCGGGGTTGACCTCTATGCTGCCAAAGGAGATCAGGGACAATCCATCCGTGGCATGTTTCAGTTGCTGGTAGAGCTTAGCGGCGATAACGGGGAGCTTCCAGCCGTGCATGATGGTCCTTATGTGCGCGTTCCTTTCGCCCGAGAAATTGCTGAAGTATTTGAAATAGGTATTGCGGTTTACAAAGACCCGAGTCTCCAGCCAATACTGGCGAATGCTTATAGGTATCTATATGGACAGGAATTAAGGACTGGTCTGGAGGCAGTGTTGTATGGAGCAGGTGAGAGTAAGGAACTTCAGACCAGTTACAGAGTGAGAGACTCTGTCCTACTGCCGGATTCCGGATTCGCCGTGCTCCGCCACCCGGGCAATCCGTTGTCCGTTCTGGCGGATTTCGGAGAGCATGGCGGATCACATGGGCATTTCGACAAGCTTCATATTACGATTATGCACCGATGGGGGGAGGTTGCTCCCGAGCTGGGTATGGTTCCTTATGGATCTGTTTTGCGCAAGGAATGGTATTCCGAAACCGCGAGCCATAACACGGTCACCATCGGAGGCTGCTCCCAAGCTCCACATACCGGAAGCTGCTGTCAATTCCGCCAGGAAGGCAACGCTACGTACTTATGGATTCGCTCAGACGGCGCCTATGAAGGAGCTGTTCTAGACCGGCATCTTGTTTTGGCCGACGGTTGGCTGCTGGATTGGTTTCATGTTGAGCAGGTGACGGAGCGGAGTCAGGAAGTAGACTTATGGTTTCATCCGACGGGACATTTGCTGTTACCGTTCGACCCTCACCGTGTCCAGAAGGATTCTCCGACAGTCCTTGGACTGGAAGCGGGTTATGGCTCAGTAGAAGTACTGTCCGCAATGAAAAATGAGACGGAATGTACGTTAAATACGGAGTGGAATATCCGTTATGATGGAGTGAGCACCGGCCGGGAGTATGAACTATCCACGAGTACTCTACTGGCGCCCAGCTCCACTATGTATGAAATCCGCACACCGGGTAATGCCGAAGATCCGAGTAGATTGCTAAGAGGCATTATGCTTCGGCACAAAGGTCCGTCGGTTGAATTTATTACGGTTTATCGGGACGGTCACGAACCTGCTGTACTGAAGCTAGTGAGTCAGGTGGGCGAACCGCCCCGAATCCAGATAGCAACAACTGGGCAAGTAGTGGTCTATTGCCTTGACCCTAAAGAGGGACTGATTCAGGAAGAGTCCCGGAATACGGAGGAGTAGAGATGTTAGAACCTTTATTTCAACCTACCAGCGGCGTACTCGACCTGTCATATGGGCCAGATGAAAATACAGATGTTGGAGAGAATCCTCCACGGTTTACTTGGATGCCTGCATGTCTGGAAGAGAGTATGTATGAGCTGCAGATCTCCTCAAACACTGGATTTGAGTCTGAAGGTACGTTGACCTACAGTAGAATTCCCTATAATTTGTTTACCCCGGATAAGCCGTTGGCGCCCGGCTCGTATTATTGGCGATACAGTCTTATCGGGGAGAATGATATCAGATCCGAGTGGAGTAAAGTAAGAGCTTTTGTGGTGGAGGATGAATTGCCGCTAACGCCACTGCCTTCCCGAACAGAACGATATTCAACTGCTTCCGCCAACCATCCGCGGCTTTGGCTTCAAGCGGAGCAACTTCCGTCTTACCGGGAAGTTGTCCGCCAAGACCCCATTTCAACTGGCTGGGATGACTTCCTGAAGCATTCCGTTCTACCCTGGACAGAGCGCGATCTTATTCCAGAACCTGCACCGTATCCAGATAATAAGCGTGTCGCCAAACTATGGCGGCAGATGTATATGGACTGCCAGGAAGTTTTCTATGCTGTCCGGCATCTTGCTATAGCTGGAGTTGTGTTGGAAGACGAGGTGCTTATCGCCAAAGCTAAAGAGTGGCTGCTTCATGCTGCTAGCTGGAACACGGATGGTACCACCAGCCGGGATTACAATGATGAATGCTCCTTTCGCATAGCCGGAGCGTTGGCATGGGGCTATGATTGGCTTCACGGCTCTCTTACGGAAGAAGAACGCCTTAAGGTAAGGCAGGCGCTACTGCGAAGAAGCGGGCAGATCGCATTCCATGTCATCGAACGTTCCCGAATCCATCAAGTTCCTTATGACAGCCATGCGATCCGCTCTTTATCCTCTGTACTCGTCCCCTGTTGTATTTCCATGTTGGGTGAGGAGGAGAAGGCGCAGGAATGGCTTGATTATACGCTGGAGTACTTCTCCGCCATGTATACCCCATGGGGTGGCAAAGACGGCGGGTGGGCGGAAGGTCCGATGTATTGGACCACTCAGATGGCGTTCGTTACGGAGGCGCTCAATTTAATTCGCAAATACATGGCAATCAATTTCTATGACCGTCCTTTCTTTCGCAAAACCGGTGATTTTCCGCTCTATTGCTTCAGTCCTGATACCGTGAGGGCAAGCTTCGGCGATCAATCGTCGCTGGGAGATCCGGTCAATCTCAAGACGGGCTTCAATATCCGCCAATTTGCCGGTTTAACCGGAAATAGGCAGTACCAGTGGTATTTTGAGCAAACTAAGGAACTGAACCCTGATACCCAGATGATCTTTTATAACTACGGCTGGTGGGATTTCCGGTTCGATGAGATGGTTTATCGCACGGATTATCCGCAGATTTCTTCAGAGCCACCGGTGGCTGCAGAACCTCTGAAGTGGTTTCAGGATGTGGGATGGGTGGCTATGCATCATCGGATGGAGGATCCGCAGGAACATATCATGCTGTTGACCAAGAGCAGCCGTTACGGCTCTGTGAGCCATAGCCATGGGGATCAAAACGCCTTCCTGCTGCATGCCTTCGGCGAGCCCTTGGCTATTGAAAGCGGTTATTACGTTGCATTCAACAGTACGATGCATATGCAGTGGCGCAGGCAGACCCGCTCCAAGAACGCAATTCTTATTGACGGCAAAGGCCAATATGCTGGCACGGACAAGTCGAAGAACATGGCAGCCTACGGCAAGGTGTTGAAGGCGTACAGTACGCCCGGAATCAACTACACGCAAATGGATGCCACCGAAGCCTACCGCGAGAATGTACCCTATATCAAGCGGTATGTGCGGGAAATATTCTTCTTTGATAGCGCTTACTTTGTTATCACAGATAGTGTCGAGCTGGAACGTCCGGGAAAATTGGATTGGCTATTTCATACGCTGTATCCCATGAAGTTGAAGGATCAATCCTTTAAAGTAAATGGTAAAAAAGCTCAAATGGAAGGCAGATTTGTCTATAGTTCCTCGGGAGAAATGGCACTTAGTCAAAGCAATCAATTTACCGATGTAGATCCGAAAGAATGGGAAGGGCTGCCCGAGCATTGGCATTTGACTGCATCTACTCAAGAGGCTATAAGTCATCGGATCATCACTCTTCTGATTCCACAAAAATCAGGAAGCCGGGATTACGTATCGTACTTTATGGACGATCAGGACCATGGGGTTCATGTCTACTTTACGAATCAGGGAATTACCCACCGGGTTGAGATCCCAAAAGCTTATTAGTCTTAACATATCTTCATTTTACGTATACACCCCATTGTACAAGGAGAGGGTTATATTATGAAAAAATGGATTGGCATCTGTCTGGCTATCGTAATGGGTGCTACCGTTATTGCAGGTTGCTCGAACAAGGACAAAGAAGAGACTGCCGGAGGCGCATCAAATACGCCGCAGAAAACTGAATTCTCGATCTCGATGCGGACGCTGGCTTTTAACTATGTTGAGAAATCACCCGACTTGAATAAGGACAAATGGGTGAAAAAGCTGGAGGAGATGACAAACACAGACTTGGATATTGTGTTGGTTCCTCATAAAGAGTTCGAGCAGAAAATGGTGCAGATGTTCGCTACTAATGATATACCGGATGTCGTTCAAGGCTCGGGCGGCGTAAATGGCAAGGAGATGGCTGGTTCTGTTGAAGCTGGTGTGTTCATGCCCTTGGATGATCTGCTGCAGCAAAACGGCCAGAACCTTTTGAAAGTAATCCCAAAGGAAGCTTGGGAGAACGTCACCTATCAAGGAAAAATTTATGCAATACCGGAGTTTCTGTCCAATCCCTCCCGCCGGGCGACTTGGATTCGCAAGGACCTGCTGGATCAAACCGGCTTGCAGGTTCCAAAAACGGTCGATGAGTACTTGACTGTGTTGCGTGCCTTCAAAAAGCTGGGGATAGAGAACCCGTACATGGGCCGTCAAGACTTCAAATATGCGGATGCTTTCTTTGGCGCTTATGATGTTTTTCCGTATCTGACTATGTTCGAGGAAGTAAACGGCCAGGTTCAGCCGAAGTTTATGGATAGCGAAAATATGATGAAGGCGTTACAAACCTACAACACCATGTATACAGAGGGTTTGATCAACAAGGAATTTGCCACCATTAACCCGACCAACTACAAAAATGCGATCCTCTCAGGCAAAGCCGGTATGTGGACGATGAATGCAAACGAACTTCTACAATGGGAGCAGCAATTGAAGGCTTCAACGCCATCCGCCAAGCTGGAGATTATTGCTTCGCCAGTTGGACCTGACGGAAAAGGGGGTTCCTATTTGTACGGCTCCGCTACGCGCACCTACTTTATCAAAGAGGGGACGAAGAATGCTGCGGATATTGTGAAATTTTTTGACTGGATGCTGAGTGAAGAGGCAGAAACCTTCTTTACCTTTGGGATCAAGGATGAAACCTATAAGGAAGAGAACGGCAAAATCGTATACACTTCTCCTACGGATTCCGTTGCTGTAGATGAGGAGCGTTACCGTCAGTCTTTCCTCTGGTTGGTGCAGGATACTACGTATAACAAGGGTGCCCTTAATACGACAGAAGAAGGCAGAAGCTTGATCAATGTATATGATACTATTCTGGCTAATGAAGGCCGTGATGGAATTCAATTCGACCCGCGGCTTGATGCCTTGGTGAAGAATCCAGACATTGCACCTAACTCGGACACTGCTCCTCCGGTGCTGCTGACGCATATGGTAAAGATGGTATATGGGAAGGAGCCTATCAGCGACTGGCCGAAGGTTGTAGAAGAGTGGCTTTCCAAAGGCGGCAACGATGTCATCAAAGAAGCTACAGAAAAGTATAATAACAAAGTAGGCGTTACCATGCCACGCAGATAATTTTACCTTCCTGAGGAGCTGACGGTTAAACCGGGCTCCTCTTAAGGTTATAGAAGACGCAAACCATACATATTGAAGTGAGATCAGTATAGAATAGTTAAATATAAAGTTGACCTTCCAGTTCGTTAGATTTTGTTGTAACAATAGTACTGAAAAGGTATTATTAATAAGCAATATATTACATTTTTGAGAATTGACATGGCTTTTCATAGAATACTAGAGGAGTGTGAATGATGTTATCAACTACAGAGCTTAGCAAGCTGCACGAAGCGAATTATAGGGAGGACCGTTTAGAGGCACTTAATCATTTTTATGAGGATCTCTGTAATAAGAAAGTAGCAGATGGCTATATTTATTCTCTTAGTCGTTATGGAAAAATATTTGCTAATGGAGCGGGGGGACGCTTCAGTTACGAAGAAGATAGCGACCAAGAATTAAAAACGGATACAATTTTTCGAATCGCTTCTATTACCAAACTGTTTACGGCAACAGCGATCTGGCAGCTGGCAGATGATGGAAAAATTTTCATGGGACAACCAGTTAGTTCTATTCTTCCGGAGTTTGATGCCGATCCTTTTAAGCCGATTACAATTGCTCATTTACTGACGCATACCTCCGGCATCGCACCTGATCATGGCACTATAAGTGATACCTACTATAAAAGTGCATGGTGGTATATTTATGAATCAGAGCTTGGAAAAGAAAACTGGATTAAAGCTGGACTTTCCTATGGCATTCGTTTTCCGGTAGGGACTCAATGGATGTATTCATCATTCGGATACGTGGTTCTTGGTGCAATTATTGAGAAAATAACAGGTGTTTTTGCAGAAGATTACATAATGGACAACATTGTAAAACCGTTAGGCATGACAGATACTTTCTTTGATATACCGCCTGAGAAAGCTGGTAGGATCGCTATTCGTTCGGAAGAAGCCAAGGAATATCTTCTGAAGCTGCAAAACGGGGAAATTACGGATGAAGAACAAAGGTCTGAGGAAGAAATCAAGACTCCCGGAACGGGTGGGGGACTGTATTCAACCGTTAATGATCTACAAAAGTTCGGATTCATGCTGCTTAACCATGGGGAATACGAAGGTGGTCATATCTTAAGTCGGATGGCTGTTCAGAGAATGACCAAGCGGTTCAATTCTGAAAAACTTCCAAACTACGCATGGGGAGATGGAGGAGCGGATAGACCATACGGTCTTGGGCCAGACCTTCGATATAATGAAAGTACATCTTATTCTGAAGGCACTTTTTTTCACGAAGGATGGGGGTCTTGTTCTTTGGTCGTTGATCCGGTAGAAAAGCTGATTGCCGTTTGGTATATCCCTTTTCATAAAAATATATGGGACGGTAGAGGGATTTTCGGTACAAACAATGTGATCTGGTCCGGACTCGAATAAGAATAAGATTATATGTTGTGAGATATCAAAGATGGGCAGGATGTGACTTATGTTTGAGAAGATAAAGCACCGCTTTCGCGTTATGAGAGCGGTTGCTTTTGTTACTTATAAGGAATGGAGTGCGTACAGAACGCATTCGATGGTTTCTATTTTTGTAGGCCCGGTATATTTTTTAGTGCAGTATTATATATGGAGCGCTGTTTATAGCGGGGAATCCTCTATTAACGGGATGTCGCTCTCTCAGATGCTCTCTTATTTTTGCGCCACGATGTTGATCAACTACTTGACCATGGATTTTGCCGATTGGAATTTACAAATGCTCATTCGCACCGGGAAATTCATTACGTTCTCTTTAAGACCAATGAATCATATGTTCTATGCATTGTCACAGAAGGCAGGGCATAGGGTACTTGGGCTTCTATTTGAATTTATACCCTGTTTTATGATCTTCTTCTTTATTTTTCATATTGATGTTTTACCCGCAAATTTACTATACGCAATGCTATCGATAGCTATGGCGTTCATGATGAATTTTTTCATCCACTATAGTATTGGAATGGTGGCCTTTTGGATGGTGCAATCCTCCAGTATTCGTAACTTTTTCAGTCTTTGTGAGGGGATATTCTCAGGATCACTGATTCCATTAGTCTTTTTTCCAAAGTCCTTACAGATGGCTTCCTTTTTCTTACCGTTTCAATATACGACCTTTCTGCCTGCAATGGTCTATACAGGTAGCTATACTTTAGCTGATATAACCTTACCTATTCCTCAAGTTTTGTTGCTGCAGCTTATAGCCGTTATTATTGCCGGAATAGTCTGCCGGGTGTTGTATGCGGTGTCGCTTAAGCATTTTACGGGGGTGGGCGCATGAAACGTATGTTTTTAATATACAAAACTTGTATGAAGGCGAATATAGCTTCTGCTATCACTTATCGTGTTAATTTTATTCTTAATAGTCTTATCATGCTTATAGGGAATGTGTTGTTTCCTCTAGTAACGGTATTCATTTATAATTCGAATGCTTCATTTGAAGGATGGACCTTTAAAGAGGCACTATTAATTCAATCTGTCTTCATTCTGTCTACGGCTTGTGCCGGGATTTTTTTCAACGGAATCATGTGGAATACGATGTCCCATGTAGTGGAAGGAACGCTGGAAGTGGTATTAATTAAACCAACCTCGAGCCTTTTTCTGCTGTTGGCCAGATCTTTTGAGTTCGAAAGTATCGGGCTTTTAGGTGGAGGAGTAGTCATGTTCGTTTACGCACTTAGCGGAATCGATGGGATGACCTTCAGCTCTTGGTTATTGTTCCTGTTATTGTTTGGAGCAGGGCTGCTTGTCATGTTTGGCGTGGCGCTCATTGTTGCAGCGATTTCCTTCAAATGGGTGGCGAATTCCCGCTTGCCGGAGATGTTTGAGAGCATTAAGTCTTTTGGACGCTATCCAGGGACGATTTTCCCTAAAGCAGTCGTAGCCGTGAGTTCTTTTCTTTTTCCGGTTTCCATGATTGCTTACTTTCCTGCATCTACACTGCTTGGACGATGGGAAGCTTATTTTTTTATAGCGATTATCCCTTGTGTGTTATTTGCGGCCTTCGGAATTTGGCTCTATACGTACATGCTTCGTAGTTACAAAAGTGCCGGAGGATGAATTTGTATGAAGGAGAATTACATTGGACATTATTACCGTCAAGAATTTAACTAAGCAATATGAAACGTATCACCGTGGACAAGATGCAAAAAGCGTATTTAAAAGTCTGTTTCACCGTGAAAAATCGATTATCACCTCTGTAGAAGATCTTTCGTTCAGTGTTGGAAAAGGAGAGATCATTGGCATTCTGGGGCCAAACGGTGCAGGTAAATCTACGACTATTAAAATGCTGACAGGCGTTCTCTATCCTACATCAGGAGAAATAAATGTTCTAGGATACAACCCTCATAAGCAGAAAAATCAATATGTAAAGCAAATCGGAGTGTTGTTCGGACAGAAATCTCAGTTAATATGGGACATTCCTCCTTTGGATAGCTTTTATATGAATAAGGAAATTTATGATATTCCTACGAATGACTTTCGTACAAGACTAGACCGATTTGTTAGCATGTTTGAGATTGGTGATATTATCACTAAGCCTACGCGCACCCTATCACTGGGAGAACGAATGAAATGCGAGTTTATTATGGCAATGCTTCATTCTCCGCCAGTGGTTTTTTTGGATGAGCCGACGATCGGGCTGGATGTTATAGCTAAACAAAGAATCAGAGAATTCATTAAGCAAATGAATCAGGAAGGCACCACATTTATTCTAACGACACATGACTTGGAAGATGTGGAGCGTTTGGTGCAAAGAGTACTAATTATTCATCAAGGTAAAAAAGTATATGACGATAAGTTCTCCGAACTTCGACTTCATCTAGGCGCTAAAAAAGTGGTCAGGCTTTCTGCTGCTACAACGATTGGAGATATTGACCTGCCTGGGACTCTGATATCAGAAAGAATATCGGATTACGAAGTGGAATTAGAGATCGATACCGAGCAGTGTAAAATGGGTGAGTTTCTTCATATTCTTAGTGAAAAGGTAGAGATTCTTGATATATCCATTAAGGAGATCCAAATTGAAAAGATCATCAGCTCCATTTATGAGATGGATATGGGATAATATTTTCAAGCTTGAGAACGGATCATTTGCAGATTCAGATCTAGCATTGACCATAACTTTTCAGTAATTTCTTTTGCAGAACAAGGATTACTATGGGTAAACCACCATTCAATCACTCCGACAGTCGCCGAACTCAAAAATTGTACGGATATATCCTTACTTAACTTATCTAGGTTTAAATTGTTTTCTAAGAATTGTGTTTTGATTTGATTATTTATCATATCTTGTAATTGGTTTCTAAAGGAGAGCAAAGCTTTGTTTCTTAATAAAGTCTTATAAAAGAGAGCATTCTCCTCCAATTGTTCCAGCGTGCGGAGTAATGATGTCTTAGAGGGATTGGGGTCGGTTTCATCCTCCACTGCGGAGCAGCTTTCGATTAGTTGCTGGAGCTGAGCCGCTAGGCATTTATCCATCAGATCATATTTATCCGCATAATGGGAATAAATCGTTCCGCGGTTTACATCAGCGCGCTCTGCGATTTCGTTAATCGTTATTTTTTCAAAATCTTTTTCAGCCATTAGTTGAATTAATGCATTCATGATGGCTGTTTGGTTTTTTTTAATTCTTCTATCCATGGTAATACTCCCTTTTTATTAAACAATGTATTGTATTTTGTTGAAAAATCAACAAAACCGATCAAACTAACGATTGAACCCTACCGGAGATGTGATAATCTGATTTTATCGAACAGATGATCGAAATTCAACAAATGTCTAAAAAGGGATAGAGGAGTTAGATATGAGAATATTAGTTTTCGGAGCGGGAGTTTTAGGCAGCTATCTTGCACATGTCCTGGTGCGTGGGGGAAACGATGTCACAGTGCTTGCCAGAGGGAAGCGTGCAGAGCAATTGACGAAAGACGGTCTTGTACTTCGCCATTATTTTCAATGTAAAAACACTATAGATTCTGTAAAAGTCATCTCAGAGCTTCAACCGGATGACCACTATGATCTTATTTTTGTTGTTATGAAATACAATGATTTTCCGGCCGTATTACCTATTTTAGCTAAAAATCAGAGTCAGAATATAATTATTGTGGGTAATAATGGCGATGCTCACGAAATGCAAAAGGATCTTCAGGAAATGAGCGATGTAAGAAAAAATATACTCTTTGGATTTCAGCTTAGCGCAGGAATTCGTGAAGCGAGCGGTCGAGTTATCAAAATACACGCAGGTGGGCAAATGGTACTTGGCAGTCTTGACGGTGAGATCCCAATAAAACACTTACTGGAAAAAGCGTTTGAGAACGCTAAGTATAAGCTAACTTATCATGAGGATATGGATGCTTGGCTCAAAAGTCATATCGTGCCTATAGTGGCTTTGAACTCCCTTAATTATCTTCATGACGGGGATTTGAAAAAGGTATCTAAAGATAAGAAGCTATTAAAACAAGCCATTTCAGTAATGGACGAAGGGTTTCAAATGATGGAGAAGCTAGACTATACGATCACTCCAGCAGGTCAAGTTGACTTTATTCGAAAACATAAACAGGGTGTATACTATGGTCTGAAAATAATTCATAAATTACCCTTTATGAAATTTGTAGATGGTTCTTTCAGCGAAATTGCAGCTTTGTTTAATTCGTTTGATAAGTTGAAACAACAAGCAAACATTGCGACGCCCCAGTGGGATCAACTTCAAAAACAAGCGATCTCGAAGTATAATGCAAAATAATCTTTTTTGGGAGGTGTACAATCGATGACTATATATTTTATACGGCATGGAATAGATGATGAAGGCTATCGTGGGGGTTGGAGTCAACGTGGACTTGTAGTAGAGGGCTATAGACAAGCCGAACGACTTGGTTGTTATCTTAAGGAAAATCAGTCTAGCTTTAACATCACTCGTATCCTTAGCAGTGATTTGCAGCGTGCGTTAGATACAGCAAATGAGATCGCCAGAGCGCTAAGCTTGCCTGTTGAAAGCAGTCAGTCTTGGAGAGAAACGAACAATGGTGTAATCGCTGGAATGCCCCATGAAATTGCAAATGAACGATACCCGGGTCTCTATTTCTCAGAATTAAGAATGGATGAGAGATTTCCAGGAGGAGAGAGCCCACAGGA
Organism: Paenibacillus sp. FSL R5-0923; assembly: GCF_038009145.1. Taxonomy (NCBI): domain Bacteria; kingdom Bacillati; phylum Bacillota; class Bacilli; order Caryophanales; family Paenibacillaceae; genus Paenibacillus; species Paenibacillus sp. FSL R5-0923. The sequence continues at coordinate 5,320,003 of NZ_JBBPAT010000001.1, read as the reverse complement.
TTTTTTTACGCGAATTAATACAAGTTTCTCAAAACTATGTAATGAACTGGAGAGTACTGATCCAAAAGAAAATGTAATTGTGGTTACGCATGGTGGCGTAATTAATATTATTTATCATATTTTAAAAGGGCTAACGTGGACCAATAAGAATGCCCATTTCCCGACTTCATATACAAGTATTCATAAAATAGAATATCAAGTAGATAAGTGGGTAGTTACAGCTGAAAATCTTACGGAACATATATCAAGTGATCAGGCTGCTGGTTTGTCCAATTGATTGGGAGGTACAAATATGGGATTATTGAATGCACTGATCGATCAAGCCAAGAACCCGAGAGGATTCGTGGGGAATATCATGATCAAGATCATGAACCGGGCACATTCCAGCATAACAACGTGGGGGCTTAAAAAAATAGAAGTGATGAACAACGCACCTATTTTGGACATAGGCTGTGGTGGCGGTCAAACTATACATATGCTTGCAAAACATAATAAATATCAGGAAATCTACGGCATAGATTATTCTCAGCAAGCTGTGGAGACATCCAATCAAAAAAACAATAAGGCTGTTGCCGCAGGTAAGGTGAAGATTAGTCAGGGAGACGTATCGGCTTTACCGTTCAATGATGGATTTTTCGGGACGATCACGGCTATTCAGACGCATTATTTCTGGCCAGATCTTGAACAAAATATAAGTGAAGTGTTTAGGGTGCTGAAGACAGGCGGAACGTTTGTTATTATTTCTGAGGTCTATAAAATCAATTATCACATGAAACAATACACAAAAAACGAAGAGATAGATCAGTTATTTCGGAAAGTTGGCTTTCAAACGGTAAATATTCACGAGAACAACAAATGGAGATGTTATGCTGGAAAGAAATAAAGCGGCCGCACCGCCCTACAAAGGACGACACAGCCGCTTTAATTTCACCGTCTAATTAGCCGGATTGGTATTAAACGAACAACGAACGGGAAATGATTACGAGCAAGATAAAAAGTACCAAGATCGCTCCAGTCGAAGTGAAGGCTCCTCCATGAAATTCACCCATGTTAATTCCTCCTTACCATATGTCTTTGTTCTCAAGTGCTGCGGCGGGTGTCGCAGCTTTCTGAGATAATGACATCATATGCCAAAGTGGACTGGATGTACTGGTCTATGGCCTATTGCTCGTCAATATGGGCTTTTAAGATGCGAAGTCCTTTAGGAAGATGATTCTTAAGTTGGCCTGCACTTGCTTTGCCCCAACTTATCGGCAATCCATCTAAAGTTACAAGTGTCCATCCATGTAATTCCACCGGCACTGGTAAGCTTTCTCCCCGGAGCCAAGCATGTATTTCCAGCCCCCCACTACTGAGATCAAAACTACGTGTTACTTGTGTGTGCTGAATCGCCATCGCTAGGGCGTGAGCGGGTTCAATCCGATTTTTCTTCAAATGGGCAATATGTAGCCCGGCACGAGGAATACGCAAACCATCCAGCAGCCCAATATGGAGGTTGCCATTAAAGGATTCAGGCAGTAAATATAGGGATTCTCCGAACAGCAGAGGGACGCCTTGATATGAGAAACCAGGAAGCTCTAACGAAGCCCAGTCTTGGAATAACTGGTATGCATCGCGAACGGAAGAATTTATTTTTGGGTTGCTTTTGCTTCGACGCTTTTTGGTGCTGCGTTTGACGTCATCGTTAACGTCGTTTTCGGTAACACTGTGCTTACGTAGGAGTGCAACAAAGTGGCCTTCGCCTTTTTCTAAATGTGGCCAAAGGCGCTTGTGGGTAAGTAACTCCATATCGGGGTAACGATCCGTCAATCGGGCAATGATCTCCTCATTCTCTTGACGGTTAAAGGTGCAAGTAGAGTAGGCTAGAGTCCCCCCAGGCTTAAGCATAAGGTAGGCGTCTTGCAGGATGTCCCATTGTCTCGCCGCACACATAACCACATGGTCAGGAGACCACTCTTGAACGGCATTTGGATCTTTTCGAAACATGCCTTCTCCTGAGCAAGGAGCATCCAGCATAATTCGGTCAAAAGCAAGTGGAAAGCGCGAAGACAGCTGCTCTGGCGTTGCACAGGTTACGAGGGTATTCTTAATGCCTAAACGTTCTACGTTCTCTGCAAGAATTTTTGCGCGCTCTGGATGGATTTCATTAGAAATTAAGAGGCCTTGTCCTTGCATTAAACCAGCGATATGCGTAGTTTTACCCCCTGGAGCTGCTGCAAGGTCGAGGACGGTTTCACCGGGTTTAGGTGCCAGCAGTTCAGCTGCGGACATTGCGGAAGGCTCCTGAATATAATATAGTCCAGCAGCATGGTAAGGGTGCCTGCCTGGTCGAGCGGGCTCTTCATAATAATAACCATCAGGGCACCATGGGATAGGTTTCAGATCAAACTGTGAGACTGTGCGTTCTACTGCGACTTGACCTGAATCTGAGATACTTTTCAATGGATTAAAGCGAAGTCCCTGCGTTCGTGGAGCTGAATAACTTTCTAGAAAAGCATTTGCCTCTTGCCCCAGCATTTCTTGTATATATGCGGTGTAAGAGGCAGGCAGCTGTTCTTCCTTCATAGATCATTCTCCTTTTTCTTAGTTGCTGTTTCATGTTTATACCGATAAAATCAAGGTATGGGGAACGTAATCGTACCTGAAATTCTACATATACACAACTATATCATAATTGCCAAGTCTTACTGTACGTAAGGCAATTGTAAAGGGGATGTACCATATGAATTTGCTGCAAGCGCTCTTCTTCCCACCGGAGCAACCCGGTGGTGTATCGTCCATGATCCCTTATCTTCAGGAAAGGTTCCGTTCAAGCCGCTGGGAGATGGATTTGTTTTGGTTACCTAAGCGGATTCGCAACAAGGGACATGAAGAAGTCATATTCGAGACCTTTGATTGGACCCAGTTTGGGGAAAGTCAGATCGTTCAGAAATATATTCAGACCTACCGTGATTATCTATGGTGGACTAAACTACGAATGAGCAAGAGATATGATCTTATCCATTCCCATCATCCAATTGCTGGTTTAGCAATGAAAAAAGTATTTCCAAATACTCCGTTAATTCAAACCTTACATTCCAGTTATGAGCGAGAGCTGATTCTGAATGGAGCTATTTCTGAAGGTGGACTGGAACATCAGTTTCTAGTTTCGCTATACCGCGAACTTGAGCATGTTAGTGATCGGTTAATGACTGTGTCGCAAGCTTTTGCAGAGTATGTGGCGCCTTATATTCTAGATCCTTCTAATATAGGAGTAATACCGAATGGTTTTGATGAGAAAAGGTTTAAGCCAGTCCCGCATGACAACGCTGTACCACAGCTAGTGACTGTGACACGTCTAGTTCCAGCCAAAGGAATTGATACTTTACTCAAGGCCTGTGCTGAGCTTAAAAATCGCGGCCATGAATATGTACTGCATATTATTGGAGATGGACCTTCCCGTGCGGATTTGGAAAACATGGCTAAGCAATTAGGGATTTATAATGAAACGATTTTTTATGGATATACGCTCCATCCGGAAGAATTCATGCCTTTCTTTGATATTTTCGTGCTGCCTTCTCGAGCGGAGGCCTTCGGATCGGTGTTTGCAGAAGCAGCGCTTAGCTGCTTGGCTTTAGTTGGGACGAATGTAGGCGGGATACCGGAGCAGATTGAAGATGGTGTGAATGGCCTGCTCGTCAGTCCTGATGATGAGATTGCTCTTGCTGACGCTTTAGAGAAGGTGATATCTGATCCGGCTTATCGTTATGAGCTTTCTCGTTCAGCTTGGGATAAAGCGAAAAGCTTGTACTCGCTGACTCGTGTCGCTAATGAACTTAAAAAGACATACTTACAGTATCCCTCAGGAACGAAGGGGTGAGCAGCTATGATTCCATTTCGATTTCTACATGCTGCTGACTTACATCTGGATAGCCGTTTTGCTGGGCTGGCGCATATTTCGCCAGCCATTCGTTCTTATTTACGTGAGTCAACCTTCGCCGCCCTTGGGCGGCTTGTCCGCGTTGCCATCCAAGAGAATGTTGATTTTATCGTCATCAGTGGAGATGTATACGATGTTTCTGACGCTTCCTTACAGGGTCAACTGCGATTTCAGGAAGCACTCAAGGAACTGGGTCAGCAAGGAATACACGTGTTTCTGATCCATGGCAACCATGATCCACTTGACGGATTGCGTCTGACTACAGAAATGCCCAGCCATGTAACCGTGTTTGGAGGAGAGAAGCCAGATCTCGCTTCGGCTTACCGTCGCAAAGATGGTCAAGAAGTGGCTATTGTTAGTGGAATCTCCTATCCGACTGCGAAAGTTACGGACAACACTGCAGTAACCTTTTCTCGAAAGGCTGGCAGCCGTCTGTTTCATATTGCTATGCTGCATGGGAATGTAGACGGTGATTTACTGCACGAGACGTATTCTCCTTGCAGTCGTAGGGACCTTATCGAACGGGGTTTTGATTATTGGGCACTTGGACATATCCATAAACGTAGTGTATTGCATGAAAAACCGGCAATTATATACCCGGGCAATATACAAGGACGTAGCATTAAGGAAACCGGACCAAAGGGTTGTTATGTTGTGGATGTTGATGAGGCTGGAAGTGCTACGCCCCATTTTCATGAGCTTGATTATGTTCGCTGGCAGGTACGGGATCTGTCCATTGAGGGATTGAGTAATGAAGCAGAATGGATACAAAGGGTAGAGCAGGTGATTGACGATATCAGGGAGGAACTCCCGGAGCTGATGTCAGTGGTCAGATTTCGTCTGATCGGACGCGGGGACGTACATAAAGTATTAGCTGAAAAAGGAGCGGTAGAGGATCTGCTGTCTGAACTCCAGCGCCGTGAGGCGGTACGTGCTGAGCGTAAAGATTATAAGGGACTTGTCTGGGTGGAAGGATTCGCTGTAGAATCCGGGTTAGCTATTGACCGTGAACGGTTATTAGAGGAGGATAGCTTTCTTGGAGAAATGCTGCGAATTACAGAGCGTACGGAACATTCAGCAGAAGCGCTTGAAGAATTAATAAACAGTGCGCTTAAGCCGCTCATGGAGAATCAGGAGCTGCGACAGCTGCTCTCGGTTACAAGTCAAGAGGAGAAGCTAAGTTGGCTTCGTAGTGCAGCAGAACAGGGAATCACCATGCTCGGTGGAATGGAGGGTGCTCCAGAAGATGAGAATTGAACATTTGCAGATCCATGGCTTCGGACGTTTGCATAACCGAGAGATTGAACTATCGGAAGGAGTTACTATACTCTATGGACGTAATGAAGCAGGAAAAAGCACGACGTTACAGTTTATTCGCTCCATGCTGTTTGGAATTCCAAGTCGTGGTAACCCTACGGAGAGGTATGAACCTATGCAAGGCGGATTACATGGGGGAATACTGAAGGCACGTGATAGTAATGGTGCCCTGTGGACCATTCGTCGCCATACAACTGGTGGTGAGGGCTCAGGAAGAAATGAGAAACTGAACATCACGGTTAACCATCCGAATGGAACAACGCAAGAGCTAGGACAAGCTGAAATGGAGCGTCTTTTGCTTGGTGGTATCTCTCGGAGCATGTTCCATCAATTGTTCGCGGTCTCTCTCGATGAACTGCAGGAGCTTGCTGCGCTTCAATCAGAAGAGATGGGCAGCTTTCTCTTTCACGCGGGTATGGGCGGTGGTGGAACGATCATGCGTGCGGAACGCCGATTGGTACAGGAAGCTGAGAAGCTGTATAAACCTCGGGGCAAGCTACAGGAAGCTGCTAAAATCGTTCAGGCTATTGAGAAACTAGAGCGTCAGATGGCGGAGAGCCGCTCTTATCTTCCACGTTATAACGGTAATATAGCAGCATTAAAGGTTACGGAATCTGAGCTAGATCAACTGGAACAACAACGTAGGCTTACTGGAGACAAGCTCGTGATGCTTCGCAAAGCTCAGGATGTTCGTGAATTGTGGTTAAAATGGAGCGATGCGCAGCTCGAGCTGCAGGACCTGCCAGCGATTACAACCTTTCCTGAAGATGGAGCGATTCGCTATCAGGCACTTGAAGGTGAAATTCGGAATGCTCAGGGAGCAGTAACTCGTTATGAACGTCTGCAAAGTGAGCTTACGGCTGAGCTGGCGCAGAATCCGCCGAATGCGTTGTTAACAGCGCAAGGGCCTGCCCTGGAGCGGCTGGATCGCCATCGGAGCAGCTATGAAAACCTGCGAGCGGAAAGACAGCGGCTAGAAGGTGAATTGACCGCGCTGAATGAGCATTTGCAGCGAATTCTGCGAGGCATTGATGTCAGCTGGAGCGCGGCAGAGCTGACTGCATTTTCGGGTGCAGCGGCGGATCGTGAAGCTGCACGGAGGTTTGCGGCGGCGTTCGCAAGTTATGATCGCCGCATGGAAGCGGAGGGCGCAGCACGGCAGACGCTGCGTTCCCGCTTGGCTGCTGCCTCAGCTTCGCTGCAGGCAGCAGAACGGGCGCTGGCGCGTGAACACGCAACCGGCGCCGAATCTTTTGCGCAGCTGGCTCCGCGCAGCGCCCGAGAAGTGCTGCAGCTGTGGGACGAGCTGCAGCAGGCGGCCGAGCGCTGGCGCGAAGCGCAGCTCAGCGAAGGGCCGCAGCGCGGCCCCGGCGCCGGAAGTGACGGGCCTAGCGCGCAGCGCATGGCCGCGCTCTACCGGCGCCTGCTGTGGGCTGGGGCAGCACTAACCGTGCTGCTGCCCACAGCGCTGTGGCTGACCGGTGCTCCGCCGGTCAGTGCAGTGCTCGCGATCGGCCTGCTTGGCGCGGCCGATCTGGCCCTTTGGGCCGGCCTCAGCGGAGCGCGCCGGCCGGAAGTGTCCCCGCCAGGGCATGGCGGGGACGTGGGCACAGCCGCAGCCGAGATGCTGCGGCTGCGGGGGCAGCTGCTCTCCGGGGCGGAGCTGGAGAGCGCCATGCCGGGGCGGCGATCGGCCGCCCCGGGGTCCAGCCCTGACGCAGGCGGGCTGGAAGCCTCCATGAGGGAGCTTCGCAGGCTCATGGAGGCTTGGTCCGCTTGGCGGCAGCGCATTGAACGCTATGCCGCCGAGCGGGATGCCTGCCGCACGGAGCTGGAGACGCTGGCAGGCCAAGAGAAGCTGCTCGCGGAAGAAATGAGCCTAGCAGAGACGGCTTTTACGCAAACTGCTGAGCAATATGAAGAATGGCTGCGTGAGCGCAGATTGCCCGAAGGGTTGTCTCCGGAAGGGCTGCCGGATATCTTCGCTATGGTGGAGCAGGGGAACGAGCTGCTGCGCCAAGAGAATAAGCTCTCTTTACGTCTGAAAGAGCTGGAAGATGAGTGTCACGTGTTCGAGGAGGAGCTGCTTGCTCTCATTTATGAATCAGGTACTGATCCTTTAGACGAGTCTGGCGTAGCGGCAACTAGCTTTGATATGGATCCGCACGATGGACAGCGACGATCTGCACTAACTTTACTAAGCTGGCTGGAACTTCGAAAAAGAGCTTGGGATGAACTGAAAAAGGACCTGGTTCGCCGGGAAGGCATTCAGTCACGGTTACAAGAGCTTCTGGAAGAGCTTAAGGAGAGCCATAGGGTATTAGGTGAGTTAAGAGAACAGAGTGAACACCTGTTGCAAGAAGGCGGAGCAACAGGCGGGGAGGATTTCTTAAGGAGATCGGCTGCTGTACAGCGGCGTAGTGAGCTGAATAAATTCATTCGCCAGTGGGAGCTAGCCATGTTTGGAGGCTGGGAGGATGAGCGAGTTAACGCCTTGCAGTTATTATTAGATCATCATGATGCTTCAGCACTCCAGAAGGAACGTACGGCAGCTGAAGAGCTAGCTGAACGGGAAGAAGAACTGTGGAACACCCTGCTGGAGCAACGAGGGAAGCTGCTTCAGGAAAGGGAGTATTTGAAAGAGCGTTGTATGGAGGACTCTGTTATTCAGCAATTGGAAGAGCAGAGAGCTGCTCTGCGAATCGTGGCTGATAAGTATGCGGTAGCAGCATTAACTGCTGAATTAATCGGAAGAACCCGCCGTATTTATGAACAGGAGAAGCAACCGCAGGTACTTTTGCTTGCATCTGACTATTTCTCCAAGCTGACCGAAGGGGAATACAAAAGAGTAGTTATGACTCTAGGTCATAAAGAACTAAAAGCGGAACACAAAGATGCTGGACTGCTGGACAGCGGTCTGCTCAGCCGTGGGACGGCAGAACAGTTGTACCTTTCCATCCGCTTGGCACTTGCAGAGACGATGTCTCGGCAAGTATCGCTGCCACTGCTGTTCGATGATCTATTCGTCAATTTTGACGAGGCTCGTCTTCATGCTGCGCTTTCACTGCTTGGTGAACTGTCGGTCTCCCGCCAGATTGTGATGATGACCTGTCACAAGCATGTGGCGGAAGCGGCAGCACGAATCATTCCAACAGCAACAGTTATTTCCGTGTAACTGGTTTTATGGATACAAGGCTGTTCCCTTTTCCACTCGAACCCGATGAGGAATCGCTACGTGGTGGAGTAGACCATGGCGTACGTAGTAGCATGACAGCCCAGACCATCGACAAAGCTCCGAAGATCGGGTAGAACACGGAGAGTAGAGAGCTAAAGCCAAATTGGCTCAGTAAATAACAGACCAACATCAGAATCGGCGTAATCAATGCGGGTTTAACTGGAATTCGTTGTTTAAGCTGCATGGTGACACCATAAATGTCAGCGACAAAAGTGCTAAAGATCTCCAAAAAGATCAGCAACAAATATATAGTTTGTACTACAGTACCCAACCGGATGGCGATGTTGCCCATAGGGATTTCAAATTGGAGAATATCAGGCATCTGTGAGCTCATCGCGAAATGTGCGGCGATCAACATAAAGCCGATTCCGGCACCACCAATAATACCGCCCCAGACAAGAGATTTTTCTTCATCAGTATGCCGAGCCATGGGAACTAATACGGCTTGAGCCATACCTAGATTGAAGGCGGTGTAGAGCAGCGGCGACATCCAAGCGCCAAAGATTGTCCGATCCGTTTCTAGGAATAAGAACCGCTGAGCTCCTGGAATTTGAAAGGTATTAAAAATAATGATGAGTGACAGCGTAAGCATTAATGGGACGATCAGACTGTTCATTTGTAGAATACCGGAAATTCCCCGTTTAAGCAGAAAATAAGAACCAACCAGCGTGAGTATTAGCCCTGTTTGATAATGAAATCCAAGATGCTCTTGAAAAATAGCGCCTGCGCCTGCAAGCATAATACTGTTGACACCGATTAAGATGACCATCGTGAACAAACTGATGGTGCTTCCGACTTGGTCGCCGAAGAGGTGTCGGTTAAAGTCTTCATAAGACTCTGCTTCTATGCGCCGAGCGATGACCATCATTTTCGTACCCAGCCATATAAACAGTATAGTAGAGAGCAGGATGGTCAGGACTGCCCAGTGTCCGTAACGAGTGAAGAATTTTAATATTTCTTGTCCGGTGGCGAATCCGGCTCCTACAATGGTGCCAATGTAAGTGAATGCGATCTGTAATGTTCGGACATGTGATTTCATGGCTCCCCTCCTAATAGTTTTAAGAACAAAAGAAAAATCATAATGCGTGCTATGCAGGATTGCCTTGTGCACTCTGTATAGTACAGGTTATGATGAGGATCAGTAGGACATGACTTCCGTGATTCATTTGTACGGAACGTCTGCGATTATAAAGGGTATTGGAGGTTCAAAGTCATGGAAGTGTTGAAACAGCGGATTTTGGAGGAAGGTGTCGTCGTTTCGGATGAAGTGCTGAAGCTGGATGCACTGTTGAATCATCAGGTAGATCCGCAGCTTACGATGGAAATGGGACGGGAGTTTGCCGGGAGGTTTGCGGACTGCGGAATTACACGTATTGTGACCGTGGAATCCTCGGGCATTGCCGTGGCATTTGCCACCGCATATGAGTTAAAGGTGCCGTTAGTTTTTGCACGTCGCAAAAAAACACTGTTAGCAGATCCGGACGCACTTTGTGAAAGAGTTCCTTCTTTTACGAAAGGTATTGTAACCGACATTATGTTGTCTCGCCAATTCATCTCTCCAGAGGATAAAATCCTCTTTATCGATGATATTATTGCTAATGGTGATGCAGCACGTGGATTGATTAAGATCATCGAGCGCTCTGGCGCTGAGCTGGTAGGTCTTGGCGTTGTAGTGGAAAAAAGCTTTCAGGCAGGAGCCCGGACGATCAAAGAACAAGGCATCCGACTGGAGTCACTCGTAAGAATTACTTCTCTTAGTGGAGGCACCATTGAATTTGGGGAATAACCCGTTTTTGAGATAAGAACAGGCCTATTTTTCAAACAACTGCTTTTCACCCTATAGATTTTCCTTTATAATAAAATCAGACATAGGGAGGAGGCGTCACAATGGGGAAAGAACCGGTGACTGAGCAATTTTTTATTGATAAATTAACCGAGGCCAAGGATCACTTCGAGCGTGCGCTGGATTGCAAACACACGGAATTCGACGATCTGTATCCCTATATGATTGAACATCCTCAGTTTTTTTGGTACAAACGCTATGTAGCTTGGTCAGAACTTTTGACAATCAAAGGTTTATGTGAGGAACTTTCCTTCCCTTGGAGGGAGAAATTCACAACAAACCAAGTGGAGTATCTGGAGCAACGTGTGATGTCCGCTAAAGTTCTTGATTTCTGGTTCGAGAAGAATGAAGCGCTGATATAAGAATGCTTTAGTAGACATGCAATTGGTCAATTACTTATACGAGACCCAGATGATTTTTCATTTGGGTCTTTTTTCTGGATGAAAATAGGATAAGCTATACAGAGGGAGGAATTCATGATGATTAGCGATGAACAATTGGATGCATACCGAATTTCCGGCGAGAAAATTCGTGTGGTGCGGGACGGCATAGAAAGTAATGATGTAAAAGGGATTGTTCTGGCTTGGGATGATTCGCAGGTGATGATACGTCGTCAGAATAGACGAGTAGTAAAGCTAGATCGGAATTATTTATTCCAACCCTTCAGCGAACCAAGGAAAGAACCTGATAATATATAGTTTCCGCAGCAAAAACAGCTCCTTACCCAAATCGGGTGGGGAGCTGTTCTGCTTACATATAAGCCTCTGACGGATTAAATACTTAAAGCTAGCTGGGAGTCACTTTCTTCTCTGGAGAGTATGGAGAGCTCTGTGGACAGTCCGAGATACGCACGCATTCGCAGCATCATCTCTCTACGGAATCCTGGCCATAATATATTCATCTCACCTTGATATCCTCTACAGGAGTACAAGGCCTCGACTCCTCGTTGATCTTGGCGAACGGTTGTGATCTTCAGATCATGTGAGCTCAATTCACGCGTAACCTCTTGAAGCATTAGTGAGGTTTTCTTAGTGGCACCAGACAAGAGCTCCATATAAAGCTGAGGGGTCTTAAATAGACCACTCTTGCTGATTACACGGCAGTCACGCTCGAAAACTTTATGAATAAACGTTAGCAGCAAATAGCTTCTGACAAGGGACAGTTCTTCTTTAGTAACATCTTCATCAACAATGGATGTCTTCAACTTCGTAGTCGCCATTATAAATCACCTCATTTATATTATGCGAACTTTTGTTCTCATTATACCTTATATTCGGAATTAAAAGCAATAATTATCCATAAAATAATGATCGATAAGAAAAGCTGGAAAATATATTGACGCTTTAATCTCAGCATGGTATGATCTATCTTGTGACCGCAAGTTTGATATGTAGTCATTATGATGTGCGGTCGTGGCGGAATTGGCAGACGCGCACGGTTCAGGTCCGTGTGGTAGCAATATCGTGGAGGTTCGAGTCCTCTCGACCGCATCACAAGAAACTCCCTTGAGAAATCAAGGGAGTTTTTTTTGTGAATATAATTAATCGAAGGTAACTTTAGCATACTCGTATCTAGATCGATAAATATCGAATTAACCCTAATAGAGCGAAGGCGAGCAAAACTGTTCCAGCACCAATACCTGTAATTGCACTGTTTGCGACCTTAAGTTTTTTAGATATGAACAGTGATACGATAGAGATTGCAACCAGAAGTGCTGCTAAAAGGTATAAACTGAAATCGTTAAACACACTTTTTAAGTCAATAAAATGAATCCCTACTATAAAGGCAATCCAAGGAGCAACATAATCATTATACTTACATTTCATCAATATAGAAGCTCCAGCACCAGCCAACAATAATTCAATATAGACAGAAATTAGATAATTATCAAAAGAGGTCTTGTCATTTAATACGGAGGGAGCATCCCAGTTCGTCACACTTAAATAGACACCAATCAAGCAGACGAGAAGGGATACACCAGAAGCTATGCCAATATATTTTCGCCAGCTGGATCTGGGGTTTTCTTGTGCCCAACCAAACCAACTAAAACTAAACATACCGAATATAGAAGCATACATGGCGTAATCCCTCACATAATCCATACAATACCCCCTATAAATATTAACAATATTCCAGGCAGAGTCTTATACTGTAGACTTCCGAAGCATCCAGAACGATAAGAGTGCATACAAGACCGTCAAGGGCATACTCCACAAGGCAAGTTCAAATGCGGTATGGCTAGCCAACCAATTAAATACATCTACCCACCACTGATAATATGTCATTAACAATCCAGCGACACTGTACAGAATAAACATGACTGCCGCGAAAATGAATAGGCCGCTTCTACCAAATCTACGGAAGATGCTGGATATAACAAATCCCCAATAAAACATATGCAACAAGATCATGAAATAGATCCACAGCTGCTCTAGGACGGTACCATCATTCAAGTATGGTAGGTGAAAATAATGTAGCTGCACACCCCATCCAGATGTTAATTTGGTTTCTATAATAGATAGCAGGAACAGAAGTAGTGAGAAGCCGGCACTTGTTATAACGGCCATCAATGATGTGCCGAAGAAATAATCTATCCTCCGTAGGCTTAAGCCCAAGGCAAAGGGGAAAGTCTGTACTAAAATGATGATACCTATGACAAACATATAAATAAAGATTGAGACTAGGCCGCCGGTATACATTGGTTCTTGCAGGAAAAAAGCTATGACAAGATTAACCAAAAAGCTGGACAATAATATAATCCAAGGCATAAACAACCAAAACCATTTATCCTTATAGTGCATTTTTAATATCCCTGTCATTTGGTTCATTGCACTGCAACTCCCTTCTCTTGGGATTTTCTGTTTGTAAGATGAACAATTAACTGTTGTAAAGATATCGGGGAGATCTCCAGACCAAGCATCTCAGCACGTGATAGATCTGTTGAGTTTAAGCCAATAACAGTGGCAGAAAGTAATCCGCCAAAGGATTCACGTGAGATGATCTCTTTACCGGTGATTAAATCTTCGACCTTCGCAGCCGCACCGATAACTTTAGCAGCCCGCCCGCGAAGAGCTTCAGCATCCTCATTGATAATCAGCTTACCGTTGTCGATAACAATGACATGCTCTAATAGCTGGCTTACCTCGTCAATTAAGTGTGTAGACAAGACAACTGTTCGCGGATATTCTGAATAATCCTCAATTAGTCGATCGTAAAACAGGCTTCTTGCTACAGCATCGAGACCTAAATAAGGTTCGTCAAAAATAGTCAGCGGAGCGCGGCTCGCCAGGCCTACTACAATGCCCACCGCCGAGAGCATTCCTCTGGACAGCTTCTTTATTCTTCTTTTTAAGGGGAGATTAAAGTCCTTGATTAAGGAGTGGGCGTAGTCCCGATCAAAGTTAGGGAAGAATAACTCGGATACCTCTAGAACATCGATAATACGGTACGTATCCGGATACTTTTGGCTTTCCTTAATAAAGCAAATCTGATTGAGTACGCGGTTATTCTCGTAGGGATGTTCCCCGAACACCTTTAAATCACCGCTTGTAGCAAATAACTGTGCTGTAATCATGTGCATGATCGTTGTTTTTCCTGCACCATTTCTGCCAAGCAGGCCATAGATTTTATTCTTTTCTAAAGAAAAACTAATGTCTTGGATGACGGTTACCTTTCCGTACGACTTGGTCAGTCCCTTGATCTCAACGACTTCATTCATGACCGATTATCTCCCCTCTGAATCATCTTCGTTAATTGATCCAACGTAATTCCTAATTTCTCTGCTTCACGGATCATAGTTACAACATATTGCTCATAAAATTGCTCTTTTCTCTTCTCCATCAATACTGTGCGCGCTCCAGAAGCTACAAACATGCCGATACCTCGCTTTTTGTATAAAATTCCTTGGTCGACAAGCAAATTCACACCTTTCGCAGCCGTCGCCGGATTGATCTGGTAAAAAACAGCAAATTGATTTGTTGAAGGAACCTGTGATTCCTCCAAGAGTGTTTCTTCGATGATGTCATTTTCTATGCGTTCGGCGATCTGCATAAATATCGGTCGAGTATCATCCATTAAGCTTCCCATGTATTCACCGCCATGTTCATTGGTTAGTTAGTTATGTAATTAACCATATATGCAACAGACCTATTTGTCAATCATTACTATGTGGATTTTTTGATCCTTTGAGCCCAAATGCAGTGAATTGGCGTATCAGCATAAATAAAAAGGCAGTTCGGATTCACACCGAACTGCCTTTTATTTTAGTTGGATGTCTGCTATGATTTTGTCCTATTAGAAAACAAGAGAAGGGTGAAACTATGAATGAATATGGTCCGGATTTATTTAAAGGTACGGCAGTGTACTATTCAAAATATCGACCGCAGTATCCTTCATCCCTTATTCGGTTCTTAATTCAGAAGTTTTCGCTTAACGGAGAAGGCCGTCTGCTTGATTTAGGGTGTGGTACGGGTCAGCTGGGACTAAGATTTAGTGATTGGTTTGAAGAAATGATAGGTGTAGACACGGAAAGTAGAATGTTGGAAGAGGCTAATCGTCTATCAAAAATCCATAGGGTTGATAACGTTAGTTGGATGCTTGGTAGAGCAGAAGAGTTGCAGAACGTCTGGGGTTCCTTCCGTCTTACCATCCTAGCCAAAGCGTTTCACTGGATGGATAGATCGTCTATTCTTGAAATCCTATACCACAGTTCGGACAATAATGGCGGTCTAGCAATTATTGATACTTTTAATGTAGGGCAAGAGCCATTATCTTGGCAGCTTAAGGTAAATGAAGTAGTGAAACGCTGGTTAGGTAACGAAAGAATCGCAGGAGACAGCATCTATACTCATCCTAAAGAAAGACATGAGGATATTGTTGCGCGATCTAGCTTTAAGAATGTGGAAAGAATGATTTTACCGAGTTATTCAGTGACATGGACGGTGGATTCTATTCTTGGAAATTTGTATTCCACATCCTATGCTTCAAAGCGCTTATTTGGAGATCAGTTGGAACGATTTGAAGCGGATTTGAAATCTTCTTTATTAGAAATTGAACCTATGGGTAAATTTACTGAAGTGTTATCAGTTTCTGTTATCACAGCTTTAAAGAAGGAAGCAAAATCACAATAAAAATCTTGCATTGATCTCACCAGAGCCCGCTGTGTTAGGGGGGAGTTTCAGAGAGAATGTGTTCTTTTTTAGTATGGATTTCACTTGCTTAGGAGTTAGTGAGGGATTTCTCTGCAGCAATTGAGCAATGACACCAGAGACTATAGGTGTTGAGACACTGGTACCGGACAGCACAAAGTAATTTTTAGCGATTCGCAAGTAAGGAAGCTCGCGATCTAGCTTGGAATGAGGCGCACGAAGAGAGATAATGGTTTCGCCAGGGGCTACGAGGTCTGGTTTCTTTCGCCCTCCCGGTGCAGGTCCGCGGCTTGAATACGAGGTAATCCGGTCGTCCTTTTGTGTGAGCGTGCGACGGTCATCCACTGCACCTACGGTAATTGCAGAAGGACTAATACCAGGAGATTCTATCGTCCTGCGTCCAGGGCCGCTATTTCCAGCTGCTATCACAACAGTGAGTCCAGCCTTTATTGCTTTTTCTACGGCTTGGCACAACGGGTCGTCAGAACAAGGTGAATTTACCGTACCCCCTAATGACATCGAAAGGATACGTAGTTTTAGTCGCTTTCGATTCGCAATACACCACTCAATTCCTTTAATGATCGTGGAGTCATATCCGTCACCATTTTTATCAAGTACTTTAACACCAACGATCCCTGCCTTTGGAGCAGGGCTTTTGTATTTTCCTTTACTCATCCATCCGTTGCCTGCCGCGTCCCCTGCAATATGAGTCCCATGGCCGTTATCGTCGTAGGGAAGTTTTCTGTGATTGATAAAATCTTTAAAAGCTACGATACGGTTACAGGGCTGAATCAGATCAGGGTGCCTATACACTCCTGTGTCAAGAATGGCAATGTTGATTCCTTTTCCCGTAAGTCCCTGTTTCTTTTGGACGGATGAAGAACTGATGGATGGTGTCGCTATATAAAGTGATGTTTTTTTAATTCCGTCTACATAGATTTTATCGATTCCATGCCAACTGCACATCTGTTTCAGACAGTTCATTGAAACTCGTGATGATACAGAATTTAGTATGGGGAGATGATGTTTGATAGGAAAGTCGTGTGATTCTAGATGTTTTTGTAATGACTTCAGCTGTGCTGGGGTCATTTTTTGTTTGAATTTGATAATGATAGGAATTTTAGCGGATGTACCGCGACGGACTTGGGAGTGTTGAATTCTTTTTCTTAGCGCCGTATGGATTCTTGAACTATTTTGCTCTAGCCACAATTGTCGGCTCATTTATTAATGGATCACCTCACAAGTGCATTATATGCACCACTGATCCAGTGGGTACGAATCTATGAATCTAGGAATAAAGTACATTTCTAGAATAGTAGGTAAAAGTGAGGTCAAGCATTCCAAATCTTGCATTTACTATCGTATCCTAAAAAGAAAGTGGTGAAGGAAAATGGCAATGATTAAGAAGCCAGTCAATAAGCAAGCCGTTATGGCGGCCAAAGCCCTCGCGGCAAAAAGAGTGAAAGCAGCTGCAACCCGGAAGAAACGGAGAATCAGACAGACATTGGACAGATTTATTGTTCTCGCTATTGGTACAAATGCAACTGGAACACCTAAAGACACTACAGGGTGGACCGCTTCATTATTGAGAACTGGAAATCCAGCTATAGTTGCTGATTTCGATGAATTTGGTGTAGCTAGATTCCCAACAGTTAGCACACTAACAACGGTGCCGTATCTTCTCACATTAAGAGATGAGAACGGAAATGCTATAAAAAGCTTTAATGTACCGTCAGATCGAGAATTCTATGTAGCTAGGTTCTAAATTTGGACTAGCTTAGTTATACTCAAGTTAACAACAGCACGTGTCGATCCTATATCGCCGCGTGCTGTTTTATTTGTCTTATTTTAGATCATGCAGATTTTAACCATACTTGAATCTCATAAACCCACTGAAACATTCCGGTGAAAATGACTGTCTGGATGACAAATGGAATCTCCGTATTATATTCGGCTTTAGCATATGCAGCGATATTCTGCATCGTTTCCATTATCTGCTCCTCCGAGCAATAACCATAGAGATAAATTCCTTTAGGTAATATTGAAATACAGCCGGCCTGTTCAGGGTACTTCTCACAAACTACAAAAAAGACAGATGGATTCTCGCTAGGCTCCAAAGTAGTCAAAATATTGTGAATATGGCTTCACCGATTTTTAATATTATTTCCTGTATAGGGATCTTAATTGCCATTGGAGGAATCACATTAACCGCTATTAGTCTGGGAGAGCAGAACAAGGGGAAAGCCAACCACTACTTCAATAATGCTTTTTACACACTGCTCATGATAGCCGTAGTTATTTTCATAATGGTAGTTTTTTTTCCTCATGTACTGGCTAGAATAGTTGGAGAAAATTCAGTGCTTTTTCCTATGGTTGGTAATTTACTGAGTGTAGTCTTGAATATCATCTTGGATTTGATTTTTCTCTGCGTTTTCGATATGGGGATTACCGGTGCTGCTTTGGCATCCGATTTTGGCGATTTTACGGTATGTCTTGTTGATGGGGAATTTTTTTATCCTTCCTTTAATGTTAGGTAACATCGGCCTTTGGCTTTCCTTTGTAGTGGCAGAGATAATCTGTGTCGTGGTAAGCTATGTTTGTTTGAGGAAGACAATGCAAAAGTGGAGTATCAACTAGTCAACAGCAGAATAATAGAGGAGTTTTGAAGTGAAAAAGTGGTACAAACTTGATAACGCAGCAAAACTATTTCCATCCGTTACAAACACAAAAAACACTTCCGTTTATCGGATCTCAGCTGTTCTGACAAATCCTGTAGATGTGGATGCGTTACAGCAAGCCGCTGATACGGTATTCGACAGATTTCCGATGTTCACTGTGAAGCTTCGCAGGGGTGTGTTTTGGAATTATTTAGAGTCTAGCACGGATAAAATTGTGATCGCTGAGGATCAGCAGTATCCTTGTCGCAACATTGATCCAACTACAAACAATGGATATTTATTTAAGGTTTTATACTACAAAAATAGAGTCTCTGTTGAAGTGTTCCATGCGCTTACGGATGGTAATGGGGCTGTCGAGTTTTTAAAATCACTGCTGTACTATTATCTAATGTATATGGGACATGAAATTGACACTGAGGACCGGATTTTACTCGCTGATTCAGGAGTGGATATCCATGATATGGAGGATGCTTTTCGCAGATACTACAAGGATTGTTATGTTGAATCGGTTAGAAACAGCCGAGCGTACCACATTAAAGGTACAGCTTTCGAACAGTTCGGAAATAACGTGGTACACGGGGTCGTAAGTGCCTCCCAATTGAATGCCCTCGCTAAGCAAAAAGGTAGTACGATCACTGCTTATTTATCTGCATTACTGAGTTATTCTATTTATCAAACAAGAATCAAATATAGCAAAAGTAACGCTCCCGTGGTTATCGCAGTGCCTGTCAATTTGCGCAAAGCATTCCCTTCACGTACTCTTCGTAACTTCTTTGGCGTAGTTAATCTTGGCGCGCGAATCACGGAAGATACCACACTGGATGAATTAATTTTTAGAATGAATGAGATGCTGAAGTATAAGACGGGGAAAGAAAATTTGCAAAATATCATTTACAATAATGTGGCGCTTGAACGGAACAAAGCTACGTTGTTTGTCCCGTTATTTTTGAAGAACTGGTTCGTGAATTTAGGGTTTCATATGCTTGGGGAAAGTAAAAGAACACTGACCTTGTCCAATATCGGCAATATTATGTTGCCACAGCAAATGTACAAGCACGTAGAGCTAATCGAGGCATTAGTCTATCCATCCAATAAAAGCCCTATGAACTGTGGGATCAGCTCAGTCAATGATAAGCTGGTGATCACGTTTACCAGAAATATAGTGGAATCCGATATATTGCAATATTTCTTTTCGACCTTAGCGGGTGAGGCCGGACTTGAAGTTAAAATCTACTCAAACGATTGGGGGATTAGCGAATGACCAAATGTATTCGTTGCAACGTGACGGTTGATAATCAACATTATCGTTGTCCACTATGCTCCAAGCCAATTAAGATCAGGGGAGAGAGCACGACAGAATACCCGTCCTATAAAGAGATCTATCAGGAAACCAAACCATTTACGGTAGCTAAATTGTTCCTCTTTTTGACTATATCTGCGATCGTGCTTTCGATTACAATTAATGCGTTGACCTATCATATCAATCCGAGAATATGGTCAATTATCGTAAGTACAGGTCTTATCTATGCGTGGATCGTTGTTAAAGACACCATTTTATCTAATAAACATATTGGCAGGAAAATTTTATATCACTATGTCATGTTGTCCATTTTCCTTTTGGTGATCGATATATTCGTTGGTTTTAGGGGATGGTCTACCAACTATGCAATCCCACTGTTTGGAGTGGCAGCTACATTTATTATGACTGTGCTCGCAATTGTTCAAAAATCATTATGGCGTCATGATATAGGCTATATTTTAGCGATGTTCTTTATTAATTTATGTCCTATGCTTCTGTTTGTATTTAATTTGTCTCATGTCATTTGGACCAGTGTTTTCTCTATCGTATACTCACTCCTAACCATTATTGGAATGATAATTTTTTCTGACCGGAAATTTATAAGCGAAATCAGAAGAAGATTCCATTATTAATAATCGAGATAGATTTATTCCAATCTATAATTAAATATTTAGGTTTATTATGCATATTAACCACATCCTTTGGATGTGGTTTTTTTGTGGATTTAAGAAAGTGAAGGGTTCATACGACACCAGATTCCTATTTTTCTACAAGAAAGGTTGTCCTTTTTAATGGGATGTTTAAGGCATTTTGGCTAGTTTAAAATTAAAATAAAATTCTTGACACTTCCTAATGATAACCATTATCATAGGAATGGTAGATGAAAATGAAAATCATTATCACTACTTAGAACGTATAATTATACATACTCGGAGGGATATAATTTGAAGAAATTATTAGTACTTCTGGTTGTTGCAGCGCTTACTGCAATGACTGCATGTTCGTCCACCAATACAGCGGACAATCAAACCAAGAATGAAGCCGTAACGAATACAGCTGCTAATGAAACGAAAGAAGCAAATGCAGCGAATACAACAGAAGCAGCGAAAACAGCGGATGCTGGAAAGGAATACAGTCTGGAGAATGATGGTGTAGATGAAGCATTGTTCAATGAAGCATTAAGCCAGTTTCCAGCCACAGTTCCACAGCGAATTGTAACTACATCTGTACCATTAACAGAAATGCTCTACTTGCTTGGAATCACACCAGTTGGGGTGCCAACCTCCACCAATCCAATCCCTGCTGATTTTGAATCGATAGATAAAATTGGTTCGCCAATGGCACCGGATCTTGAAGTAGTAACAAAGCTTGAGCCAGACTTGCTGCTGGGAGCAGAATCACTTCGAAGCACACTGGATAAGACACTGGAAGGCATGGATTTGCAAAAAGCATATCTACGCACAGAATCCTTCGAGGATTTAAAGCTTAGCCTTAAAGTATTAGGTACTTATTTTAATAAAAAAGATGAGATGAATGCGGCTTTGAGTAAGATATTGGATAAAGAAAATGAGCTAAGTAAATTAGCCGAAGGAAAAGAACTGCCGAGCGTGATGCTCGTTATTGGAACCTCTGATTCCTTCATGGTTATGAGTGAGAAATCTTATCTAGGTAGTTTGGTGAAAAAGCTTGGCGCTGATAACATTGCTACTTCTGTACTTAAAGTTACAGATACTTACTCTCCTATTAATATGGAGAACGTCGTAGCCGCTGATCCTGACGTCATTCTTGTATTGGCTTCAGGTGACCACGGAGCGACAAAGGACAAATTTAAAAAAGAAATAGAGAAAAATGAAACTTGGACGAAGCTCTCTGCTTATAAAAACGACAAAATCCAGATTTTAGATTACAGTGTGTTCGGCGTAACCTCGATCATTAACGCAGAAACAGCCCTAACTGAAATCGCAAAATACTTCTATGAATAATTAAAGGAGACAGCAAGTGATAAATACATCTCGTAGCAGAATAGTTGTTATTGTAACGGTTCTATTAGCGCTCGTTGCAGCGATTATTGCCATCGGATTAGGCTCTGTTTTCATTCCGGTATCAGACATACTAAGCACAATCTTTGGTTCATCGTCTAAGGCGGTGAATGCCACCATCATATGGGATATTCGATTGCCACGTGTGTTACTGGCGATGATCATCGGAGCGAATATAGCGATCTCGGGCGCACTGCTGCAAGCTGTGATGGGTAACCCACTTGCTGATCCTGGATTGACGGGTGTAACTAGTGGCGCGGCTGCATGTGTTCTTGTCATAATGCTTGCTGCACCACAGTATACTGAGTTCATTCCGATTGCCGCTTTTGTTGGAGGGCTAATTGCTGCCGGGATTGTATATGCATTAGCGTGGAGACGAACCGGTATTTCACCGATTACTATTATTTTATCTGGTGTTGCTGTGAATGCGCTTTGCGGAGGACTCATTGGACTATTAACAATCATGTACAGCGATAGACTCCCTGCAGCGGTTCAATGGCTTAACGGCAGTCTTGCGGCAAAAGGGAATAATGCGTTAATGATGGTCTTCCCATATGCGATTACAGGTTGGATCTTATCGTTCTTTGCTATTCGTAAGGCAAATATCATTCGTCTGGGTGATCAGGTGGCTTCGAATCTGGGTGAAAATGTGAACCGAATTCGTATCCTGCTCTCCTTGCTGGCAGTATTTCTAGCGGCTATTTCTGTAGCAGCCATTGGAATGATCGGATTTGTCGGTCTAGTTGTACCTCATATGGCGAGATTGCTCGTGGGTTCAGATTACAAATATCTTTTACCGATGAGTATGGCTCTAGGTGCATTGGTTCTGTTAATTGCGGATACAGGTGGACGTACCCTGTTTGCACCCCTAGATATCCCTGCAGGTATCCTTATGGCTGTGATTGGCGGACCATATTTTCTATACCTGATGAGAAAGAAGGCGTTCTAACATGTTTACTGTCGATTCCATTTCGATTCGGTATGAGCAGAAAAGCGTGATTAACAACTTCTCTTTTTCCGTAAAAAAAGGTGAGATCGTCTCCATCATAGGACCGAACGGCTCCGGTAAATCCACTTTGCTCAAAGCAGTATCACGGCTAATTCCTTATCACACGGGTACGGTCATACTCGATGGTACGGATCTGAAGACCATGAGCGCCAAACAAGTCGCACGAAAAATGTGCATGCTGAGCCAGAAGAATCAAGCGCCGAGTGATATGACTGTGATTGATCTGGTCTCGTATGGCAGATATCCACACAAAAAGTGGTTTGAAAGATTGAACCAAGAGGATATGGACATTGTTCATTGGGCCCTTGAAAAGACACATTTAATGGAGTATAAGGACCGAGCCGTAGCTTCATTGTCAGGTGGTGAATCACAGCGTGCCTGGATTGCAATGGCTTTAGCGCAGCGTCCACTCATCATGTTGCTTGACGAGCCAACCACGTACTTGGATATTTCGCATCAGCATGAAGTGCTTGAGCTTGTTCGCGAGTTAAATCAAGACATGGGCATGACCGTAGTGATGGTGCTGCATGATCTCAATCAAGCTTCTACTTATAGCGATAGTATCGTTGTAGTGCAGGCGGGTGAGAAGGCGATGTATGGCACACCGAATGAAGTCATGACAACCGATATGATAAGGGATATATACCGGATGGACTCGGAAGTCCAGTATGTTCCCACAGAGAAGAAACCTCGTATTCATTTGTTGAGTACTGTTCGATAGAATCATAGTGTGATTACACAACCTATTCATGGAGGGATTTTAAATGAAGAAGCCTGTAGATTTAGAGAAAAATAAAGAAAACTACTTGCAATTTATTAATAAACGTAAGAACCTGATTTTGAGTTTGATCGATGATGAAGGTAAGCCCTTTATTAGTTATGCGCCTTTCGTAAAGAAAGACGGCAAGCTGTATATCTATATTAGTAAAATCGCAGAGCACTATGGCTATATGGAAAATAATGATTTTGTGGACGCCTTTCTAATTGCGGATGAGTCTGAAACAAACAATAAATTTGCAACTGAGCGTGTGCGCTGGAGTTGTACCTCAAGCAATATCGGAAATGATGGATATGAGGATATCTTTGAATTGTTCAATGCTGACCATGGTGAGGCCATGCTGAAATTGCTGCGCGGACTGGATTTTTCACTGTTCGAACTAACTCCGTTGAAGGGGCGTTATGTTGTAGGTTTTGGGTTAGCGTTCGATATTGATGTAGATGCGAATGTATTTAATCACGTTGTTATTGATAAGAAGAAAGACGAAGAAGCAGCTGTACAAGGGAGCAAATAGCCGATGACTATTACTTCAGTACTGCCCATCTGGCAAGCGGTTCAAGAGCGATTTCATAAAATGGTGAAGGCATTGCCGGAAGAAGATTTAAATCTTAAATTAGGGAATTCATCCATCGGAGGTTTGATTTCTCATAATGCCGAGGTAGAATTTATGTTTGCAGAGTGGTTCTTTGGTAGACCTAAACCTCAAGCCGATGACGCAGCGTATACTACATTAAGTGAACTGGTGGATCTGCTGTCTGCTTCCAACGAGAATCTGATTGCAGCGATGCGGGAGCTTCCGGAAGATGCTTGGCATGTAAGCGTAGAGTCGTCTTTTGGCACATCTACTCCGCTTGAAGCGGTAGGAAGACTTATGTATCACACAGGTATTCATGCCGGACAGATTTCTCTAATACAGAAAAATGCGATTCGAAGTGAAGTGTTGTCGGTAGAAGAGTAGACATAGGGAAACGGCAGAAATGCCGTTTTTTTGTGTGTAAATAAGGAGTTTTAAATTGATCCCGATTAATTATTGGCTCTATTTTGATACCCTCTGTATTATCTGGATTTTGGTATAATATAGGGAATTCCAAGGGGGCGTAGATCATGACGGAGTACTTGCGAGGTCAAATGGCCAAGATGGCAAATGTGAATATGGAAACACTGAGGTATTATGAGGAACTGGGTCTAATTAGTACACCTTTACGTTCGGAAGCCGGCTACCGTCTTTATTCTGAAGAAGCGCTAAGTCGACTTACGTTTATACATAATGCTAAGCAATGTGGATTCACCCTAAAGGAAATTAAAAAGGCATTGTTAAAATCGGAAAGCAGTGGCATTAGCATAGATGATTTTGTGAAAGTTGTAGATAAAAAAATGGATCGAGTCCGCAATGAAATTGCAAGGCAGGAGATAAAGCTTGCTTCTCTCGCAGACTTGAGAAAAAATTTATTAGCCAAGGATAAACATCCTGGAGTACAGTCAACGCTAGAAATCCTGAAAATGGAATCTTAACTTGACCTTGTAGTCACCTACAGGCTTTACACTTTGAGTTGAAAAGACCTGTAGGAGGGATTATCGATATGGAAAAGACGAGTATAGAACAGCTTGCAGCGATCAAAGATTACCTGAAACAAACCAATCGGTTTGAAAGTAGGTCTGTAGAGCATATCCGGCAAGAAATGGTTGAGGCGGCTGCGAATATGCCTAGTCATACGGATGTTACAGTCGAGCGGGTCAGGATTGGACCATTAAGCGGAGAGTGGATCATTCCTGTGAAAGCAGCTCCACCTGATGATAAAGTGATTCTTTATTTTCATGGTGGTGGTTTTGTTTCAGGAACCTGTGAATTTTATCGGGATCTAGCAGCACGAATTGCAAAGGCGAGTGGCATGAAAGTGCTAATCATTGAGTATCGCCTTGCACCCGAGTATATCTATCCCGCCGCTAATGAAGATTGTATAGGGGCTTACCGGTGGTTGCTTGCGAATGGATATTCTGCCAGTGATATCGTGTTTGGAGGAGACTCTGTTGGAGCCAGCCTTGCGCTGATGACACTGATTACTTTGAGAGATGAGGGGAGCGAGTTACCAGCAGGTGCTTTTTTAATCTCGCCGCATACAGATCTTGTTCATTTGGATGGTGAACCGTATCAGAGTCGTGCGGAGCTTGATCCGACAGGTAGCTTGGAAGGGAATAAACGGATACTTGAAGCATATGTAGGTACTCGAACCGAGTGGGCTTCAATATTATCGCCGTTAAGAATGAATTTGCAGGGATTGCCTGATTTACTTGTTCAAGTAGGCAACCATGAGGTGCTATTAAGCGATTCAACGAGGTTGGCTGAACGGGCGACTGGAGCGGGTGTTCATGTGGAACTGGAAATATGGGATAATATGTGGAGTGTTTTTCATTTCTTAGCGTATATGCTCCCAGAAGCAGAGCAGGCGATTTCGAAGATTGGTAAGTTTGCTAGGGCGAAGCTGGACGAGTGAGTAAGTAGATGAAAGTAAGGAACCTTCTTGAGAAATCAAGGAGGTTTTCTGTTGTTGGGGTATGGTAGGTACTCAGCGGCTGATGAGAATTGGATACCAAACGTGGACCTAAGTTTAATAAATTAGTGCACGTATATACTGATATGGATTCTACAAATGACAAAGTAAGATTATTGTCAGTTCGTTTTTGAATATTATATGCTATGATAAGTACCATCAGAAATAGAGCGAGGGGAAATACCAATGTCGAATGATCTTCCATTATCTAAAGAAAACATTTTGGATGCGGCTGAACAAGTACTCCGGCGTTTTGGCCCGGATAAGACTTCAGTTGTTGATGTAGCGAGGGTACTGAAGGTTAGTCATGGTACGCTATATAGACATTTTTCCAGTAAAGCAGCTTTGCGCGAATCGGTAACCGAAAGATGGTTGCATCAAAATATTTTAGCCCCATTAAAGGACGTTACTGAGCAATTTGATGGGAATGCCAAAGAGCAGCTACGTCTGTGGTTAGATACTCTAATTCACAGTAAACGGAGCTATGCTGTAGATGATTCCGAAATGTTTGCTATGTACGCCTCCGTAACTTTAGAAGCAATAGATATGATTACCCAACACGTAGATCAATTAATTGGGCAACTCGCACGCATTCTTGAAAAAGGTATACAAACCGGGGAGTTTAAAGCATTGGAAATTGAGGTTACGGCAAGAGCTATTTTTAATGCAACATCACGATTTCATCATCCTGCTCACGCGAAAGAGTGGCAGTCGGGTTCGATTGATCAGGAGTTTGCCTCTGTTTGGGATTTGATGCTTTCCGGAATTTCGTCATAAATTGTTATAGCATATTTCATAATAGAAAAATGATGGACTAAACCTTTTGATGAAGATCGGAAGGTTTTTTTGCGTCTGGAGAACAATTATATTGAATGACAAAAAATAATAATTGTCACTTGTTATTTGCGAGTGTTCGATTTATAATCAGACCAACAAGAAAGGTAAACGAATAGGAGGAATAAATGATGGATCAGAATTTGGTTGGAAAAGTTGCATTAGTGACTGGAGCTTCAAGAGGTATGGGACGGGAAATTGCGGAGAACTTGGCGTTACATGGTGCAAAGGTTGTTGTTAATTATGCAAGCAGTTCAAGCAAGGCAGAGGAAGTTGTGAACGAAATTAAGCAAAAGGGTGGAGAAGCTATCGCTATCCGAGCGGATATCAGCCAAGTGGCAGAGCTAGAACAATTATTCCAAGCCACATTGGAAGCTTATGGACAAATCGATATTCTCGTTAACAACGCAGGCATTATGATCACAAAGCCGATTGCGAGTATGACGGAAGAAGACTTCGACAAACAGTTCGCCATCAATGTGAAGGGTACCTTTTTTGCTTGCCAGCAAGCGGCTAAACATATGAGTGAGAACGGACGGATCATTAATTTCTCGACATCGGTTACAGGCCAGATGTTCCCAACCTACAGCGTTTATGCGGGAACAAAGGGAGCAGTGGAACAATTCACTCGTCAGTTAGCTAAAGAATTTGGACGAAAAGGAATCACCATTAATGCGGTTTCGCCAGGTCCTGTTAATACGGAGCTTTTCACAGTTGGGAAGTCAGCTGAAGAGATTGCGAATGTTGGGAGTATGAATTCTTTTGGACGCTTAGGTGAGCCTGAGGACGTCTCGAGTGTAGTTCTGTTTCTAGCCAGTAAGGAATCACAATGGATTACGGGCCAGACGATTCGTGTGAACGGCGGATTTATTTAAGACAAAAGCCTATAGCATCTTTTTTTATAGCCAGTCTGAAGCAACACTCCTTAGAATAAAAGAATATACAAAAAGAGGAGTGAAACCATGACGCAGATCATATGTTCACCGACTAAATATATTCAGGGGTATGGCGAGATTCGTAAGCTGGGAGATTATTGTTTGCAGCTAGGATCGAACAGAGCTTTTGCGATTATAGATCCTTTTATTTTTTCCATGTACAAGGAGGATATCTTACACAGCTTTGAAGTGAACGATATTCCCCTTATGATGCGCGAATTCAAGGGTGAGTGCAGCCGTAATCAGGTGGATGAGATAGTGCTAGAACTTGGTCTGAAGGACGTTGAAGTTATCTTAGGAATCGGTGGCGGCAAGACCCTAGATACGGCAAAAGCAGTAAGCCACATGGCGGATCTCCCGGTAGTTATTGTACCCACAGTGGCCTCGACGGATGCACCTTGCAGCGCTTTATCAGTGTTGTATACGGACGAAGGTGACTTCGACTGTTACCTTCCATTAAAAAGAAATCCTGATATGGTGATCGCAGATATCGATATCATCGCTAAAGCTCCTGCAAGATTGCTGGTGGCTGGAATGGGTGATGCTTTGTCCACCTATTACGAAGCAAGAGCTTGCCGTGAATCTGGAGCGGTTACTCATGCAGGCGGGACTAGCACAATCGCAGCGTTCTCCTTAGGACGTGCTTGTCTGGACACACTTCTTGCTGAAGGTGAATCCGCACTCCTGGATGTTAAACAGGGGATCATCTCTTCTGCAGTGGAACATATTGTTGAAGCTAATATTTACTTGAGCGGCGTTGGGTTTGAGAGCGGTGGGCTTGCTGCAGCCCATGCTATTCATAACGGACTGACCCTGCATGAGGAATGCAGGAATGTGTTACATGGTGAGAAGGTTGCCTTTGCTACGATCGTGCAGTTGGTCTTGGAGAAGGCTTCAGAAGATGAGATCGCTCAGGTCATTGCTTTCTGCAAAAAAGTCGGCCTTCCCGTTACACTTAAGGAGCTTGGGATTACCAGTAGCGATATGGATAAATTAATGGTGGTGGCAGAAGCTAGCTGCTCCCAAGAGAGCCCAATGAAGAATATGCCATTTGAAGTTCAATCTGTGGATGTGCTGGAAGCAATCCTTGCCACAGACAAGCGCGGGCATTAGCAACAGCTCGATTGTAAATTTTTGCGAACCCTCCACGTACATATTTAACCTTCGTGAACCAAACAATGAGAACAATTGTTTAAGACGAAGGAGGCGTTCCTCTTGATGAAGGACAGTCGAAAGGTTAAACGTTACTTACTGAATTGGCTTGCTGTTGCTGCAGTATTGATTACCACAATTGTTCCGGCTACGCCGGCTGTCTCTGCTGCCACGTCTAAAGACAACGCTACAAATACGCAGCTTGAAGAGAGTGCACCAAAACGTGATAAGGTCGCTATCATTATTGACGATTTCGGCAATGGCATGAAGGGGACAGATGAAATGTTCTCGTTACCGATAAAGCTTACTGTAGCCGTCATGCCTTTTTTACCTACATCCGTAAAGGATGCCACCCGCGCACATGAACGCGGAGATGATGTTCTGGTTCATTTGCCGATGGAGCCGCGCCAAGGTAATCCTAAATGGCTTGGACCAGGAGCCATATTGGCCAAAATGTCCGATGAGGAAGTGCGACAAAAGGTTGAGGCAGCACTCGATAATGTTCCTTATGCGATCGGGATAAATAACCATATGGGTTCGAAAATTACCGGAGATGAACGGATTATGGCAGTGATCTTATCTGTATGCAAAGAACGAGGATTATTTTTTGTAGACAGCAAGACCAACTACCGTTCCGTTGCTGGCAATATGGCTTATCGGATGGGATTGCCACGCGTAGAGAACCATATCTTTTTAGATGACACACATACAGCAAGTCATGTTCTGAAACAAATGGGTCTCGTCAAAGACATGGCGAAGGATCAACGATTTTGTGTAACGATTGGTCATGTTGGTGTATTTGGGAAAGAGACCGCCGCAGGAATCCGCAGCGGTATTGAACAGATGAAAGACAATGTTGAGTTTATAGGGATTTCTGATCTGGTTAAAAACGAGATGAAATGGAGCTCCCAACTTAAACTTCCATAAGATAAGCTACAATACCATCAGCGATGGCTTCAGCGATTTGTTGCTGCCCTTTAGGGGTGCATAACTTTGCGCGGTCAGTCGGACTGCTTACAAAACCCGCCTCAACGATAACAGTTGTGGCGGTTATTTTGTTGAGTAAATAAAAGGGCTTGCCTGGTCTTGGATGAGCCTCGACATCGTAAAGATTGTTTAGCTGATGCTGAATGGACTTAGCAAGGATGAAGCTACGGCCCTCTTGACGGTACAATACAAGTGGACCATGTTTGGATGGGGAAGGCGCCCAGTTAATATGGATGCTTACCACTACAGTAGCAGGTAATGTCTCAGCAAGTTCTTTACGCTGTGCAAGATCCCGCAGATGTCGAGATTTACTACGCAGCCAGCGGTTCTCATCACTTGGGGCATAATCTCCATTGCGATTTAAAGCAACGTCAAAACCATCGCTACCCAGAAGTAGAAATAATCGACGTGAGATATCTAAGGTGATATCTTTTTCAAGAATATTACCGTAGGAAGTTCCACCGTCGATGCCTCCGTGTCCCGCATCAATTAGGATCATACGGTGTCCGTGACCTAATAAATGCTGACGGTCATTCTTCATCACGGGTTTCTCTGGTGTCGCAGAGGCTAAGGAGCTGCCCATAAACAACATTAGTAGTCCTAGGGTAGTTAGAGTGATTCGAAAGCCGCATAGAACAGCTGCTGTACTGGGAAAGGGTTGTTTTCTCCAGTTGTTCAAGTGAAACGCCTCCTTGCAAGTGAATAACGTCTTCTGGATTCTTTGTTAGATTGTGCTTTAATAGGTAAACCTATTCGACAAATCAGAAGTCTGTAGTTTAGATCCAAGTGGAGTGGTGCACACTAAGACCATGGAACGGATGCTGATAATCTGAATTCACTTACATTTTTAGGAGGTGTTAAAATGGCTTCCGGTGGCGATGAGCTTGTAAAGTATATAACGGAGAAGGTAGTCGTATATATCGAGGATCCGCGTGCCATTCATGCTCGTAGAGCGGCTACGAAGCAGCCGTGGTCACAGAAATGGTTTGGCATGCTCCCGCTTGGGTGGTCTATCTGGCGAAGCAAGTGGAGTCATGGCAAAAAAGAATAAAGGTATAAATAGCAAATAACCTTCCAGTGCCATTATTCATGGGTGGCAGTGGAAGGTTATTTGCATTTGTTTAAATATAAGAATTTATATGCTTACGTTATAAATTATCCTTCTATTTCTCGCATAAATACTTACCGTCCTCATAAGGACGCCGAAGGCGTTTATGCTTGTGTTAACGATTATATCCGAGTGCTTTGGTCGTTTTGTCTGGCAGCTTATGCAGTGTTCCATTATTTTGAAGTGCAGTGAGTGGTAAGTATCGTTTTCCTTCAGGGCCTGAGGCCGCGTATACGGTAGTTTTATTGTTCTCAGCTTGACCTTGAGAAGACTGCCAGCTCTGATAGCCTGTAATCATAAATGGTGCCCCGACAAGGTCGTTTCGCCCAGCAGCTTGATAAGCGATGCTTTCCTTAGGTCTGATCAGAAGTGCGATATTGTCGCCGCTCACTGTAGTTAGTTTCGGAGCAGTCAGCCATAGGATATCTTCGTAAGGATCATCTGACCCTCCACTATTGAAGGCCGATAACGGTGATACGTCAGGATTAAGATTAGTAATTACATCTGTTGCTGGAGGCTGCTCTTTAAAGACTTCTTCCGCCTTGCTCAGTGTCCAAGGTAAAATTTGCGGTACGGAAGCATTGATGTAAACCGTCTTTTCGTCAATGGTTATTTTCCAGACCGGTAGAAGTGGTGCATATAAAGCAGTAAGGTTTATTGTTCCTGAAAAAGATGATGTAATGAGACCTTTCTGCACCAAAAACTGGCGCAGATCATTTAAACTGTATGGGAGTCCGTAAGTGCCGGCTCCATATTCACTTAGCATATATCCGCCTGTATCGGTGGCGGAAATGATCATGTATCCGATCCGCTCTTCACCCTTCATTACATTTACAAGCCAGCCATGTGTACCTGGACCAAGGGGATAATATTCTATCCTTGCATCCTTCCAGGCTGTAAATGGAGCTTCTGCAGCGAGCTTGTTCAGTGTAGCCTTAGCGAATTCTTGGACCGTACTCGGAGAAGGTAAGGTACTCATCTTCAATACAGGCATTGCATCCTGCGTGACTGACTGGATCACACTTACTCTAGCCAGCGCCAGCGCTGAAGGGGAACCAGAACTGGATACAAACAGTCCAAAGCTTAGAAGCAGGAGGAGGCATCCTTGACCCGCAAGTTTCAGCCTCCGCCGCAAACTTATTTTCATGGCGTCGATCACCTTTCTTTGTTAAGAAATGTCAGGAAAGTTAAGCTTTACTCTATTGTAGTGGACAGGCTATAAAAAGGCTGTTGCATGCTGTCGCGCTTGAAGGCGGAAGTTCTCTTGTTTTTTTGCCTGCTTTTAGCGAGTAGGGTCGCATTCTATAGGCTTCGCAGATGAAACAGTCCGTAGGTTATCGCAGAAACTGCAATTTGCGGCTCATATTGCCAAATGGTCTCCTGTCGACGACGGTTATACTGCTCTTGAGTGCCTAAACGTTTTTCTTCATCAGGCTCTTTCAGCAGCTCTCCGTAATAAATATCAATGATAGCCAGCTCGATTCTAAGACGCTCACGTGCCTGTTCTGCCCAAGTGTAATCGAGTTCGGCTAGATGAGAGGTAAGATGAGCCTCTAATAAATCTGTAGCGGCTGTCACTGTTAATTCATAAGGCTGAATATGGACGTTTTCTGGTAAACGGGGGATCATCTCCCGCGAGGCTATCTTAGCGTTAAAGTCATCAATGATGGTCCCTTTTGTCAGCGATATTCCAAGATAATGCAGTTCTTCCCTTTTCAAATCGCAGCTCATCTCCACTTTATAGCAGACGCCGAGCCACGGTTCATAGGCAGCAGAGAAGAGTGTATTCCGCTGCCTGCTACCGGGATCTTCAAATAAGTAAAGGCATTTCCCTTCATCTTGGGCCGCACTCCAAATTTGCTGCAGGCGCTTGCTACCATAGATGATATCTTCACGTCTTATCATACCGGGCCCAATTCGGGGCAATGCAGGTACAATACCGAAGTAGCGGGCTAGGATGCTATCTTCTGGATTTGAGGAGGGGACATGAACCACATTAGATTCAGGTGATGTTGGATTCAATAGATCTGCGCTAGCCTCAGCATCTGTTGTGGCGCCCATCGCTGGGTTTCCGGTAATTGGCGGATTCAATGCTCCGATGCTGTGATTTACCGTTGGCGGAACTTCTATAGCTGCCTGGCTATCGTATTTTTCCGGATCAAATACAAAAGTGAAAGAGAGTGTCTCCGGATCAACACCAGTACGCTCCACGAATCCCCAATAATAAGGTCGATCTGTTAGCATTCTGTCAGCTCTTGGCGATAGCTTTACAGTTACGTGAATGGGCGATACTTCAATAATGGAGCATTCTGTCGCCTCCAGATAATCCATTACATGTTTACGTACTTCCTGTGAGTTGAGGGTCATGTCGCAGTCTCACTTTCCTTTTTAATACCCTGAGTCAACTCACTTAGGGATTCACCGATATGATCAAGCTCATTTCGCAGCTCTTCATCGGAGCGGGATTCGAGCATGATTTTGTATAAACTTTTCTCCAGTGATTCTTTCTTCTCAAAACGCTCCAGAATCACATCCAGCCCGCCAATGACCATTTCGAACATATTGATCTTTTCGTGTAGCAGGTGCAGAATATGTTCTTCAATCGTACCTTGTGTGGACAAATTATAGATAACCACGTCATTTTCCTGACCTAACCGGTGCACCCGCCCAATCCGTTGTTCTACTCTCATGGGATTCCAAGGCAGATCGAAGTTGATCATATGGTGACAGAACTGCAGGTTTATGCCCTCACCACCCGCTTCAGTAGCGATCATGACTTGAGCACGACCGCGGAAGAGGTCCATCATCCAGTCCTTTTTACCACGATTCATCCCGCCGGAATAAGAAACACACATTAGCCCATGTTCGCGGAAATACTGAAGCAAATATTCTTGAGTCGCGCGATACTCCGTAAAAACGATGACCTTTTCATTCATTTCTTGAATGAGAGATAGTGTTGTTTCGGCTTTGGTATTGGTCTTAACCGTACGAAGTGTCTGCAATAGCTCCATCATCCGATCGCGTTTCGGCGAATCAGCAGGCAGCTTCTTGATCAGATTAACCAAAGTGATGAAGACGGCATCCCTACTGCTGCACACCTCACGCTGAAGCGTTACCAAGGAAAGCATGCTGCTAAGATTGCCGCCTGATTCCTGATACTGATCTTTAACAAAAGAAGTGACAGCGTCATATAATACTCTCTCTTCCTGTGAAAGAACTAGCGGAATATTACGGACTTTTCGTTTCGTGAAATTAACTGGACCTTCGCCACGCCGATTGCGGATCATCACCTTCGATAGCTCGTCTCTTAGCTGACCTTCATTCTTAGGTTGGCGTTTATCAACGACGAAATTCGAAGCAAAATCACCCTGATTTCCTAGTTGCCCCGGTTTCAGTAAAGTGATCAAATTAAATAGCTCGCCAAGATCATTCTGAACGGGAGTAGCGGTTAGAAGCAGGCAATATTTTTTGCGTAATTGCTGTACAAATAGATAATTGGTCGATTTCTTGTTCTTCAGCTTATGGGCTTCATCAATAATCAACATGTCATATTCATTTTCCAGCAGCATCTCTTTATGAGGATCGCGCTTCGCGGTATCCATAGATGCGACGACAATCGCATTCCCCCAGGAATATGCTTTTTTCTGTGCAACAGCAGAGATGCCAAACTTGGCATTCAGCTCGCGGACCCACTGCAATACGAGGGAAGCGGGTACCAGAATAAGCACTTTAGAGACTAGACCGCGGACAAGATATTCCTTGAGTACAAGTCCTGCTTCAATCGTCTTTCCTAGTCCAACCTCATCTGCAAGAATCGCGCGGCCCGACATCTCAAACAAAACCTTATGCGCGGTATCGAGCTGATGAGGAAGCGGGGATAATCCGGATAAATGCTTCATGCATTGCAGCTCATCGAAGCTGGTTACTAGACCCGTTTGTTCACCTTGCACAGCAAGCTTGGACAGACGGTAGTCTCCCCACGGACCACCTTTATCTAGTTTGAGTTCTAGATCCTGCAGCCAATTCCGGTCAAAAGAAAGAGGAACAGGCAGTATAGGCGCTGACTTTCCACCTTTGTGAGGTAGAGAATTACGGAATAATTGCGTCATGGTACAGCCTCCTCAGGTGCTATTTCATATCATCATTCGTAGGAGTAGTATGCTCTTAAACAAGAGAATTCATAACCTTCTATTTTTCTTAATAGCCTTTAAAAAAGAGAGTAAAAGCGAGAAAACGCGGCAAGGTTTGCGATATTTCGGCTGCTTAACTCTATTTTCGAAAAAGACCTTCGATACAATATGTGGTATAGTTTAAAAGCTGACGCACACAATATATTGTGACAAAAGCATGAAAATGTGATTTTTTTAAAGTGCGTAGCTGCTATTTGTTATTGACAAGATGAACTTCCTACATACACCTGTAAGACGGAAGATAAGTGTAAGGAAGTTTTTGTTGTGGGTCACAAAATGTACGCCCACACCTGAACTGGAACTAATATTTACTACATTGCGGGAGGTTTTTCTATTGGGTAAAGTGGAACGTAAGCAACGCCTTGAAGGGCTAAGTGAAAAAATATTTTTGGATCGTTATGCTTGGAAGGATGCCGACAGCAATAATGCTAAAGTGGGCGATGTTGTACTCGTTCTAACAAAAGATGATCCGAAGTTTCCTACGAAGGAAGTCGGAGAGATCGTAGAACGTAACGGCAGAATCGTAACCGTGAAGACGCGCAGCGGCGAACTTGTGAAATCAGATGTTGAAAAGCTGACGCTTAATATAGAAAAAACACCAGAGGAAATGTGGGATCGTCTGTCTACAGCTATGGCTTCTGTGGAGAAGACGCCTGAGCTTCAAGAAGAATGGGCGGGTAAATTCCGTTCGATTCTGGATGATTGGAAGCTCGTACCGGGTGGTCGAATTGCTGCTGGTGCAGGCGCTAGTGAAGAACTAACCCTGTTCAACTGTTATGTAATTCCTTCTCCAAAAGATAGCCGTGGCGGCATTATGCAGACGTTGGCTGAAATGACAGAAATTATGGCTCGTGGTGGCGGTGTAGGGATTAACCTATCCTCTCTACGTCCACGCCGGGCAATTGTGAGAGGTGTTAATGGTTCTTCCAGTGGTTCTGTATCTTGGGGCGGTCTGTTTAGCTATACCACTGGATTAATTGAACAAGGCGGTAGCCGTCGTGGTGCACTTATGCTCATGATTAATGACTGGCATCCAGATGTGGAGGACTTCATTACCGTAAAGCAAACGATGGGTCAAGTTACGAATGCGAACCTTTCGGTATGTGTGAGCAATAGCTTTATGAAGGCTGTAAAAGAAAATCTGGATTGGGATCTCGTATTTCCGGATACTACAGATCCAGAGTACAACGATTTGTGGGATGGCGATCTAGACAAGTGGAAGGCTGCGGGCAAAAACGTTATTCATTATCGCACCGTTAAAGCGCGTGATGTGTGGCGCACCATTATTGAATCCGCTTGGAAATCCGCTGAGCCAGGCGTTGTGTTCATGGAATACTACAATCAGATGTCCAACAGCTGGTATTTTAATCCGATCATTTGTACGAACCCATGTGGGGAGCAAGGACTGCCAGGCTGGGGAGTCTGCAATTTGTCTGCTGTGAACCTGTCCAAATTCTACGATGAGAAGAATCATGATGTAGACTGGGAAGATCTCGCGACTACGACGCGTTATTCCGTACGTTTCTTGGACAATGTCATTGATAAGACGCCTTATCATTTCCCGGAAAATGAAGCGAATCAGAAAAACGAACGCCGTGTAGGTCTCGGAACGATGGGTCTTGCTGAGCTGATGATCAAATTGAACATCCGTTACGGTAGCCCGGAATCTTTGGCGTTTCTGGACAAGCTTTACGGCTTTATGGCTCGTGAAGCGTACCTTGCTTCTGCAGAGATTGCTGGTGAGAAGGGATCCTTCCTAGCTTTTGACACAGAGAAATACTTAATGAGCGGCTTTATGAAAAATATGCTCGAAACGTATCCAGAGGTTGGTGAAGCGATTCGTAAACATGGCATGCGTAACGTTACAGTGATAACACAAGCACCTACAGGTAGCACAGGTACAATGGTAGGCACCTCGACAGGCATTGAGCCTTATTTCGCCTTTAAATATTTCCGTCAAAGTCGCCTTGGCTACGATGAACAGTTCGTTCCAATCGCCCAAGAATGGCTTGAAGCTCATCCAGGTGAAGAGCTGCCAGATTATTTCGTGACTTCGATGGATTTGTCAGCTAAGGATCATATTCGTGCGCAAGCAGCGATTCAACGCTGGGTAGATAGCTCGATTTCCAAGACAGCCAACTGCCCGTCTGACTTCACAGTAGAAGAGACGGCTGAGCTATATGAAATGGCTTTCGATTTGGGCTGTAAAGGCGCTACGATCTACCGTGATGGTAGCCGTGATGTACAAGTTCTGCAAACCTCGAAGAAGGAAGATGCAGTAGAAGAGGTAGCTCCAGCAGTTGAAGTTGCAACGACTCCTGAAGCAAATGTTGTAACGGCAAGCCCAGCACCTCAAGCTCCTACTAAAGAGCTGGATAAACAATACAAAAAACGTCCGCAGGTTCTGCGCGGCGCAACCTATAAAATCAACACACCTTTTGGCATGGCATATATTACGATCAATGATCTTGATGGCACACCGGCAGAAATCTTCCTGAATGTAGGTAAAGCAGGTTCTGATGTCTTTGCGATGGCAGAAGCACTCGGTCGTGTCTGCTCCTTGTTCCTCCGTTATGGAGATCATGGTGAGAAGGTAGAATTATTGATCAAACATCTGAAAGGTATCGGCGGATCAGGTGCAATCGGCTTCGGTGCGAATCGAGTAGAATCCATTGCAGATGCTGTAGCTAAGGCATTGGAGACTCATGTACTGAATAACGCTCATGATGATCATTTGCCTGCACCAATTGCAGCAACTTTGGAGCTAGAAGATTTCAATGAAGCTTTAAATGCGGAGTTGAAAGCGAGTGTTCCTGTAGCAACATCTACCGATGATGGGCATGGTGGACATGGTGCGCATAACCACACGAGCGCTTCACGTGATCTTTGCCCCTCCTGCGGCGGCGCCTCGCTGATTAATATTGAGGGCTGTAAGACTTGTGGCAATTGCGGGTATAGTCGCTGCGGGTAAACGGTAGAGCCAATAAATGTTTTATGGGAAAACTTATGATTTTTCATTTTAAATGAGAAAAGTTCGTTTTAAACGAGAAAAAACTTCACCATGCAATAGCATGTATATATATACATGCTATTGCAGCAAGTTTCACGTCTTTACTTAGAAAGTCGGCAAGCCATTACTTAGGGTTTACCGGCTTTTTATTAATAACATGACAGGCTAAAGGGCAATCAATTCGGGTTTCGATTCTTCACTATTTTGCAGCTGGTTCTCAGCATCACGAAGTAACATCCAAGAATAAAAAATAGTTAAAGAATGAGCCGATTTGTTGGCTTTAAAATGTTTGATTCCTCTTCCGTTAAGGATATTGACTTATTCGAATTGCAGATCTGATATAGTTTAAGACGTTTGAAAATATCCACTATCTGTGCCTGTGTACTTCGGGCATCAAACCCAAAAAACTAAATTTAGAGAATTATGTTAAATTAGAATTCTATTATAAAATCCTTGAAGAATGACATCATAACTGGGATGGTATCAATTTTATTCTCACTGTCAATCTAGAAGGAATAATCTGCCTCGTAGTCTTTGATGTAAGTAAAATAAAATGTTATTGAGTAGCCTCTCGTAGCTTTGAGAGCGTTTAAGACGCTTCATAAGGTATTCGAAACTTATGTAGAGGATTATTTGGATAATGTTGTATTTATGATAGTTGTATTATAGGTTGTCACTAGTGTCCCTCAAATTAAAAAGGCGACATTTTGTTCGATTTTGAACGAAATGTCGCCTTTGCTTTTATACTTTTACTTCGATTCTTTCATCAAATTAATGATTCGTTTGAGATTAACAGAAAATATCGCCATAGCGCCTTGCATCTGCATGCCAATTAGACCCGAGGAAGATGCAACATCATATCCGTGTCTATGTTTGAGTTCACTATTTTTTGCCTCAATTTTATAACGCTCTTTCGGAAGAGGGGTTTACTATTAATTTTCGCCTTCAAATTGCCTGAAATTACATTATAAGGATATTTAGTGTTTTAGTTAAAATTAATCCATATAATTTAAGGGGGTATATAGGTGCTTGAAGTAAGAAGAAAATCTCGATGAAGGGTGATGATATCATTAGAGCATTAAGTGAACGAATGGAAAAGGGGGACGAAATTTGAAGTCATTCAAGACAGGACTACAAGCCATTCTTTATGTACTACTGGTGGTTGGACTGCATCTGATCTTAATCTATTTTTTAAAGATAAGAATAGAGGGATGGGGAACGGCGTTATTAAATATCTCATTTAAGGTGTACTTCATACCGCTTTTATTATGTTTAATTAATTCTTTTTTGTTTATAAGGACTCAGAGGATAAAGTACAATGCCATTTGGTTTTTGGTAACTATGCTATCCAGCCTCTTACTTCTTTTATTTTTCAATGCAATACAAGATGACAGTGATAGTGAGTATGGAGTTGTCGTTTCTATTGAATGGTTTCCAAAATATCAAGTGGAAATGCTCTTTCTGCTTCCTTGGAGTATTTCTATTATACAATTTATCTTAACTCTATATTATCTAATCAAAATAAGGAAAATCTAATCGTTAGAAATAATAAAGGGGGAATGTAATATGAAAAGAATATTTTCATTAAGTATTATTATTACAGTTTTTGTTTCTTTATTTAGTCCAACTGGAAAGCTCAAAAACTATACATATGCTAATTCAGTTCATGAATCTGTATACAGCAATGATCCAGTCCAACAATCTTCGATCGGAATATTGAGTACATCAGTATACCCAGATAATGCTGTCGTGAAATATGGAGAAAAGATATACATCAAAACGGGTTTGCTGGTGCTTTTTCAGATAAAAATGAACTGAATATTTTAGAGAATGAAGGATTCATTGAATGGGATGACGGTTGGAAGCCAGATTACGGTCATTCATTTATAAATCAAGCACAGTACATGCTTGATAAATTAGAAGCAATTATTAAAGAAAATAAAGATACTATTGAAGAACGATTTGAATCCGAGTTTGAAGGAATACGATTGGGCCTTCGTTATTCAGCATTTTGGGAGAAAGTTTTTAAGCAAAAAATTCATCATACAGCTGGATAAAATATCGAACACTATACCACTGTTTAACGAATGGAAAACGATACTTGGTGCAGTACAAGCTCAACATAAAAGAGAGTAGGCTTATGAAATGGTCTGTTCTTTTTATGCGGGTTCCCTTTTAACAGAAAAGTGAGAAAAGTTGATTAATTTACCGATTTAAAACAAAATTGCAACTTAACTATCTTTTACAAAAATAAAGATCAAAAAACATGAATTGAGAGGTATTTATGACGATTGAATCATTATTAAAAATGAATGGGATTTACTTAATTAAGTTATAGAAAATGAAACGAGAGTGGAGATGAAGATTAATGGAGAAGTAAGTGATTTTTTTTCAACTTGATGCACAAAACAGCCTGTTACAAATACATTTAATTAAATGTATAGTATGGAAGAATGCTGTATAAACCACAAAAGTCTTTTTTCTCGCTTAAATTGATATATTAGAGGGATTCTGACTGCTTGAACTAAATTTTCTCATTTAAAATGAAACAGTCCACCTTATTCTATAAGAGTTTTATAATAGTGAATTCTCGTTTAAAATGAAAAATCACAATAGCTACTAAAAGCAAGCGATCATCGAGAGGAAGTGTTAACCTTTTATCTCAATGGATCGCTTGTTTTTTTATTATTGATGATGTTATAAGAAACAAAAGAAACAAAAGAAAAAAGAATCAAAAATTATAGATAATCATTGAGAGGTTTTAACTATATGAGTTTGATAATTAGTGTAATTCAAAAGGGAAGTATAATTGTAGATACTAATTTTTTGGAGGAGCAGGTACCCGCACCACATAATAATTTGTTTGGTTTCGAATCATGCAGAAAAACTCTCTGGGGAAATGATTTAATTGGTGAACTCGGATGTGAGTTAATATATTCTTTAAAGAATACTAATATTTTTGCATTTGATGAAGGAATAGAAAAACTGGAAAGTGAATTCCTTATTTTGCTTGATAATTTAGATACTATAGAACTACATACAGACTATGATAAAGAATTTATTGAATTTAGGGTAAGAAATGCTTTGGAAATGATAAAGGTAGTACTTAAAGAAAAAGAGAA
Organism: Paenibacillus sp. FSL R5-0923; assembly: GCF_038009145.1. NCBI lineage: Bacteria > Bacillati > Bacillota > Bacilli > Caryophanales > Paenibacillaceae > Paenibacillus > Paenibacillus sp. FSL R5-0923. The sequence continues at coordinate 5,278,851 of NZ_JBBPAT010000001.1, read as the reverse complement.
GGTTGGAATTGCGATTTGGTAATTGAACTCTGTGTTCTGACTAAGCTTTTAAACATAAAAACACGTGTACTTGTCTAACACAGGTACGCGTGTTTTTGATATTCCACTATGGTAGGTATTATTTTTACATATCTAAATTTTTGAATGCGTAAGGCAATAAATCCCTTAAACTCAGCTCTAAGATTTCTTTTTTCTCATTGGTTAAATAGACAGGCATGTCGGGCAAACAGAATTCCGATAATACTTGTCTGCAGATACTGCATGGCGGCAGAAAATCCATTGTGTCACCTGCTACAGCTATAGCCTGAAAATCACCTTTAGTATAGCCCTTTGTAATAGCTGTGAAGATTGCTGTTCTCTCTGCACAGTTAGTAGCACCAAAAGATACATTTTCTACATTTACTCCATTAATAACATTTCCATCTTTAAGTAATAAGGCTGCTCCAACTGGAAATTTAGAATAAGGGGCATAAGCAGCTTTCTTTGTGTTACGTGCGCTTTCCATTAATTCTTCTTTATTCATAATACTCACCCTTTTTAAATAAGAATGAACCTTTCGGTCCCCTTATCGCCAACTTTAAGGTTGGCAGGACTTTTAATACTATAGTCAGAACAAATGGTTGTCAACATTAAAATCTAGAAGTTCCGCCTCCATGATGTACTACTCGATAAGTACCAATAGGGAATCATAGCTTTAAAATATAACTAGATATAGTAAATAGAAGTTATACAAATTAAGCCTGCCATGGTAGCCTTAACTTAAAAGAGACGTGTAGAGGAGTTTTTATTTTGGGAGCGGCAGGGAGTACATTTAAACAAAAAATATTGAGCAAGAAACCTGGTATTTTAACATATGGGATGACACCACCGAAGGCAAGCCATTCACCAGAAAAGATATCAGAAATTGCACAGAAACAGGTTGAAAGACTTAAAAACGTTGATTTAGATGCTTTAATTCTTTACGACGTCCAGGAGGAAGCAGAAAGAGTTGATCATGAAAGACCTTACCCATATTTACCAACGATTGATCCGGCTATCTATGGTGATAAATATCTAAGACAAGTGGAGGTCCCGAAAATAATTTATCGGTGCGTCGGTAATGATACAAGAGCTTCGTTCGCGGATTGGATTAAGACTGACGAAAGTGAAGACAGATTTTCCGTGTATGTGGGCGCTTCGTCAAGTAAGCAAGAGGTGAAATTGAATTTACCAGATGCTTATAAGCTAAGCAAACAGTTAAATAGTAATTTGAATTTTGGAGGAGTTGTCATTCCTGAAAGACATATAAAAAAGAATGATGAGCATATACGGGTTGTCGAAAAGATTAATAATGGATGCAACTTTTTTATCACTCAGGCAACTTATAATGTAGAGGCATCAAAGAATTTATTGTCTGATTTATATTATTACTATACAAATAAGGGTTTTGAAATGGTTCCTATTTTATTTAATCTTGCACCATGTGGCACAGCGAAAACATTACAATTTATGAAATGGTTGGGGATCAGTATCCCGGGATGGTTAGAAAACGAGTTGAAATACTCGAACGACATTTTGGATAAATCAATTCAGCTATCTCAAAAAATATTTGAAGAACTATTTGAGTTCGGGCTGGAGAAGGGAATTCCAATTGGATGCAGCATTGAAAGTGTTTCAACAACTAAGTTGGAAATTGAAGCATCCATTCAGCTTGCTAAAGATGTAAAGGCATTTCTAGATAAAAAGCTGTTGAGTCTAGAGAGTAGATGATTAATTGTTTTAAGGAGATTAGAAATATTAACGTTATCGCATTGAATTTTCTAACAGTGAATTCTCGTTTAAAATGAAAAACCACAAAAACTAACTATTCATTGAGCCGGTAATCCTTTCTGTTAAGGGTTACCGGTTTTTTATAAGTTAATAGGGATATAATCATCATCTCAATAGCCTGTCTAGTGCCTTTCTTGCATATTATTCTAGCTAAATCCTTCATCGAGGATGGTTATGTCATTGGATAATATGGATCTTCGGGCGTTACCGCATGCTGTCGGTGGTGAGAGATTCTGTACAAGCTACTAGATTTCGGCTACGATTCTTATATAACAGATTGACTGAATGGATGATAGAAATATGTATTGTAAACTGTCAGAAGCATCACCAATCACCATCGGACTGCTAGCACATGTTGATGCCGGCAAAACCACCTTCGCAGAGCAGCTCCTATACCATGCTTCTGGAATTAAGACTCGGGGGAGAGTCGATCATCAGGATGCCTTTTTGGATAGTCATGAGATGGAGCGGGCGCGGGGGATAACGATTTTTGCTGACCAGGCGGTGATGAAATATAACGAACAATCATATCAGCTCATTGACACACCGGGGCATGTCGATTTTTCAGCTGAGATGGAGCGCGCTTTACAGGTTATGGATTATGCGGTAGTCATCTTAAGTGCTGTGGAGGGCATTGAAGGGCATACCGAGACGGTCTGGCAATTGCTACAGGAATATGGCATACCCGCTTTTATATTTATTAACAAAATAGATCGTACCGGTGCTGACGTCCAGCGTGTACTAAAAGCGTTAAGACAGCAATTTTCGCCGGATATGTTGTATTTGGCAAAAGGTCTAGATCAGAGCATGCTGCCTGAAGAGGTCATTACCGCCGTTGCTGAGCGAGATGAAGCCTTGATGGAGGCATATTTCGAAGACAACATTTATCCTGGGCAGGTATTGGCTACGCTGAAACAAATGGTTAAAGAACGGGTGGTTTTTCCCGTTATGAGTGGAGCAGCTCTATTGGATCAGGGGATTGCGGAATGGATGCAGACGATGGAACTACTAATGGAATCGACTTATGAAGTAAACGCAGTGTTCGGGGCACGAGTATATAAGGTGCGTCATGAGCTGCAAGGTACGCGACTGACTTTTATGAAGATATTAGCTGGAAAATTACGGGTACGGGAGGATCTCTGCTATAGCACTTCAGAACATGAGGAGTTAAGCCAGAAAATCACTTCTATTCGTATCTATCATGGGGGGAAATATACTTCATGCGATGAGGCCTCCGCGGGACAGCTTGTTGCCGTTACGGGCCTAACTGATGCAACCATTGGACTGGGTATAGGTAATCATTCAGATCAAGTAGAATCCCGTCTTGTGTCAGCGTTGAAATCCAAAGTTGTATTCAATTTGGGGATATCATCCAGAGAAGTGCTACGCTATTTCATGATCCTGCAAGCCGAAGACCCAACGCTGCAAGTGACATGGGAGGACAAGCTGGAGGAGATTCATGTTCATGTGATGGGAATGATCCAGCTAGAGGTACTTCAGCAGGTGGTGTTAGACCGTTTCCAGCTCAAGGTATCGTTCTCCAAGCCAGAGATATTATACAAAGAGACGATCGCAGACATTGTGATTGGTTGTGGGCATTTCGAACCTCTTAAGCATTATGCAGAGGTGCATCTCCGGCTTGCGCCTGCGAAACGTGGTGAGGGAATTACATATCGCAGTACATGCCATGTGGAGCAGCTCAGCACAGGGTATCAGCATCTCGTCGGTCAGCATTTACTTGAAAAGGACCATCGTGGAGTTCTTACCGGCTCTCCCGTCACCGATCTGTATATAACGCTTTTAACCGGGGCGGCGCATCAGAAGCACACTCATGGCGGTGACTTTCGGGAGGCGACACTACGGGCACTGCGGCAGGGATTGGAGCAAGCGAACAAAATTCTACTGGAACCCTATTATCAATTCAAAATCAAAGTCGATGCAGAGCTTATCGGACGCGTAATGTCTGATATACAGCTGGCCCATGGTGAATTTGACCCGCCAGAAATGCTAGGTGAATCGATGTTTATTCAGGGACGTGCGCCTGTCGCGACGTTCATGCATTATGCAGTAGAGCTTGCTTCATTCACAAAGGGCAAGGGAGCAATCTCGATGAAGTTAGGCGGTTATCAGCCATGTCATAACCCAGAACAGGTCATCGCAAGGATTGGATACGACCGCAGCGCTGATCCTGAGTACACCTCCAGCTCTATGTTCTGTGCAAAGGGAGCGGGATATAGCGTTCCTTGGGATGAAGCGCCTTCGTATATGCATTTGGAGATTCAGGAATAGGAGTGAGAAAGCAGTCTAGGAATTATCCTTCACCCCAATATTTCTTTGTCCCCATTCAACAACGGATTCAATTAAAGGCACTAATTCTTTTCCAGATGAAGTCAGAGAATACTCAACTCTTGGTGGCACTTCGTTATACTGCTCCCGATGAATGATTCCATATTCTATAAGATCCCTCAGTGAGTTGGTTAAGGTAGTCCCTGTTATTCCATGCAGTCTTCTTTTTAACTCGTTATAGCGTATGTTGTCGTTCTCACTAAGAATGGCTAGGATCGGGAGGTTCCACTTTCCGCTGATTACATGGAATGCGAAGGTTGCAGGACATAATTGATCAAGTCTAAATTCGTATTTCATACATAACTCCTGTCCAATAGTATTATTAAAGATACTTAGTATTAAAAATAAACGTACTTGTTTGAATTTGTATTGGTATTATAATACTCCCATACAAAGAACTTCTACAAGAGGGCACTTTCTTTGATTCTCCAGCGAAAGGTGATTTATATATGAATAATTCAAATATGATGTGTGACCTTAAAACCGGTGTCTGTGGGCCAGGGGATGAAGAGCAAATGGAAATAATCGACTTTAATCTACAGTCCCCCAAAATCACACTTTACTATGCAACAGATCCGATCTGTTCCCACTGTTGGGCGCTTGAGCCGGTACTCAATCGTTTTATTCTGCAGTATGGTCAATATTTTAATGTGAAGACGATTATGGGTGGTTTGCTTTCTAGCTGGCATGGTTTTGCAGATGTCTCCAATGGCATTCAACAGCCTTCAGATGTTGCGGAGCATTGGAGAGAAGTCGGTTTACATTCACGTATGCCTATCGATGGTTCTTTATGGAAAAACAATCCGATTCTTTCTTCGTACCCGCCATCTAGAGTATACAAGGTTATACAAAATATATATCCGGGTAAAGAAAATGAGTTTTTGCGTCAGGCAAGAGAAGCTGTATTTACCTTCAATCAGAATATTGGAGAGAAGAAAACATTAGTTGATATAGTCAACAACATTGGGCTAAATGGCGAAGAAATAGTGGCGAATGCTGCTCTTGGGTCGGCACAAGATTTGTTAGAGCAGGATTTTGAGTTAGCAGGCAGACTTGGTGTACGTGGATTTCCAACCATTATCTTGGTGAATGAAGAAAATAAAGGTGTTAAAATTGTGGGGGCACGATCATTAGAAGCCTATGTCGACGGACTTCAACAAGTTTACAATGGTGATGTAAAAGCTGAAAATGTTCCACCTCTCTCTGAACTTATCAAGGAAGGAAACATTTTGTTCTCCAAGGAAATTGAAGTGTTGTATGATATTGAATCTAGTGATATGGAGTCATTTATAGCCACGGAAATGATAGAGGGGTCATACAGTATTAAGCGTGTTTTAGGTGAATCATACGTCGTATCTTGATTATAATGAACGAAGCCAGTAAGCCAAAGGTTACTTTGGAATTACTGGCTTCTTTGGCATTCGCTTTGATAAACCAAATAGAGGAGAAAATAATGGGAAATGATAAATTAAATATCGGAATGATCTTGGGAAGCACCCGTCAATAAGCTAAATTGAATGGGAAGGTGTTCGAGATTTCTTTCGGTAATTCTGAGGCGTCAATCCAGTCTCATTACGAAAAACTGATGAAAAATAGCTCGCACTTTGAAATCCGCAGTTCATCGCAATTTCACTAATCGATCGATTAGTTCCTACCAGCATCTCGGAGCTCTTTTGAATACGATATCGCACTAGGTAAGTATTAGGCGTTTGGCCAATGTATGTGCCAAACAACTCGCAACATCTGCTCCTGCAAACAGACCCAGCGGTAGCGATGTCATTCAGGGTTACTCTAAGGTCAAAATGATGATGAATATATCCCGTCATTTTCCAAACGGCAATCCATGACTGGTCATCATTTATCTGCCCAGGAACCCTCTGTATATGATCTCCGACGTCTGCACATAGTGATGTAGCCAGTGAAAGAAGGCGTAGTGGGTTGCAAGGAGTGCTGTTCATTTCTTCATAAATCCGATGTAAGGAATGCAGGATGTCCTTTCCCCACGTGCTTTGCGAAGTAATCATAATATAGTCTTCAGTATTAGAACCGAATTTCTCATCCCAATATACTTTGCCTACATGTGTGTTTATTCCGAGTAGTGAAGGATGAACAGCAACGACAATGAATGTACAATCCAATTTATTGGTGGAGAAACCATAATGCATACGCTTGCTATTAACGAATATTCCGTTACCTCGTTCAATCAGTACAATTTCTCCGTTTACAAAATACTCCATCTCCCCATCTAGCACTAAAATAAATTCCAAGTCCGGATGCCAATGGCATGCTGCTGCATATTTATCGAAATGATTAAGTGCTCCTTTTCGTACGTATAGTGGAAAATCAGGAAGATTATAATTTAGTTCTTCCGATAAATCAGAGAATACTTCCAGCTCTGCACTCACAATCACATCTCCCTCAAACAAAATACGATTTTAATAGAATTATATTTGATTTCGGTGGATAGGACTACTAAGAAATTATACAATTTTGATATTGCTCGACAATAATACAAAATCCAAAAGATATTATAAGGAGCCAGAAATATGACGATGAGAGAACGTATTGCCTCCGGTAAACTATTTACTGATTACTGTGAAGGACTGCCTGAAGACAGACTACAGGCAAAAAGAAGAATGCATGCCTTTAATATAACAGCGCCAGATAATCTAGAAAAACGTACACAACTCATGCAAGTGATATTTGGTAAAGAAACAAAGGTGTGGATCGAGCCGCCCTTTTACTTTTGCTATGGTACGAACATTGAGATTGGAGATGGAACGTACATTAATTTTAATTGTAATTTTGTTGACGACACTAAAATTATTATCGGAAAAAATGTTATGTTCGGTCCATCTGTAACGATTGCTACAGTGGGACATCCAATCCATCCAGATTACAGAGGATATATGTATGCTGATCCGGTGAAAATTGAGAACAATTGTTGGATCGGAGCGAATGTTACAATTTGTCCAGGGGTCACAATTGGAGAAAATACCGTTATTGGTGCCGGCAGTGTTGTAACAAAAGATATTCCGGCTAACTCTATTGCTGTTGGTAATCCATGCAGGGTGATGCGCACCATTAATGAACACGACCAAAAATACTATTACAAAGACAAAGAGATCACTAAGGAAGATCTGGATGAAGAAGCACGTTTGAGATGAGAGATAAGCATTTCAATCGTCAATTGCTTAATTTGGTCATTCCGATTGCTTTACAAAACCTCATTTCATCGTTAGCCGTGACAATAGATATATTCATGTTAGGTTTTATAAACCAGTCTACAATGTCTGCTGTATCGTTGGCTGGGCAAATTACATTTGTTTTAACACTGTTTTACATGGGATTGGCAGCAGGTGTAGGGATTTTGACTGCACAGTATTGGGGAAAGAAAGATTTAATGACAATTGAACGAGTCTTTAGTATTGGATGTACGATGTCTATTATTATATCCGCTATCTTTTTTGGGATATCGCTGTTGATGCCGGATCAATTAATGCGATTTTTCACAAATGACGTCGAGTTAATTCAATATGGATCGAGTTTCTTGCGAGTGATCTCGTTCTCCTATCTGATAAGCGGAATATCTCAAATGTACTTTAGTGTCATTAGAAGCATGGAAAATGCCCGTGTGAGTGCCTGGATCAGTTCTATGTGTCTTATATTGAACATTCTCTTGAATGTAATAAGTATTTTCATACTTTATCCGGGTAATTCAGAAAAGGCTATAGTGGCAGTTGCTTTCTCTACAGTTTTGGCACGTATCGTTGAATTTGGTTGCTGTATCATCCACTCGATCAAATCAAATATAAAATTTAGGTTACCTTTACGTGACATGGTTCAGCGTAATTTGATTAAGGATTTTTTGAGGTATACACTACCCGTCCAAGGAAATTATATTGTTTGGGGATGCGCATTAACTGTGACATCTGCAATTATTGGACATATCAATGCAGATATGGTCGCTGCAAATTCAGTTGCCTCGGTCGTTAAGAATCTGGTCATTGTATTATGTGGAGGTATTGCAAGTGGTGGCTCCGTACTTGTTGGTAAATATCTAGGCAATGGCGAAATTGAAATGGCTAAAAGAGCTGGGAAAATATTAAATGTATATGCTATCTTGTTTGGCATCGTTGCAGGTATTACTTTGCTATTACTGAAGCCTATAGTGTTTCTACTTGTCAATTTGGATGATCAAGCACAAATATATTTGAGTGGAATGCTTCTTGTCTGTGCTTATTGTTGTATTCCGAAATCGATAAACTCCACGACGATTGGAGGAATATTTGTTGCTGGAGGAGATTCTAGATTTGGCTTTTGGTGTGACACGATTGTAATGTGGGGCATCATATTACCATTAGGATACATGAGTGCATTTGTGTGGCATCTCTCCCCTCTAACGATATTTATTATCATCAATTTAGACGAGGTTATTAAAGCCCCGATTGCCTTAATGCGTTATTTTAAATTTAAATGGCTTAACGATATTACGAGGAATTATGTTCAAAACTAATACATGTAGTGACGGAAAGGAGATTTTTATGAAAATTGAACGTATTGCTATGTATGTACAAGATTTAGAAAGCTGCAGACAATTTTATAGTCAATTCTTTAATGCTAAGTCAAATCGACAATACCATAATCCCAAAACGGGATTAAGAACCTATTTTCTCACGTTTGAGGGTGGCGCGAGATTGGAGATTATGAGCAGACCGGATATGATAAAAGGAGTTCATGATCTCTTGCGGACGGGCTTAACTCATTTAGCTTCAGCTTAGGCAGTAAAGAACAAGTCGATCTGCTAACCAAGCAATTGGCAGAAGCGGGATTTAGAACGTTAAGTGGACCACGGACCACAGGTGACGGATATTATGAAAGCAGTATTTTAGGGCCAGAAAACATTCAAATTGAACTTACTGTCTAAAAACTAAAAAGAGGTGAACAATTTGACAGAAGAAGAACGAATATTCAAAGGGATATTATACAATCCAGGTAACACAGAACTAAAGCGTAAAAAGCTTCTCGCCCACAATTTGAGTAGTCAATATAGCCGAACATTTGAGGATCAGACAGAGGAGCGGGAAGCGATATTGTCACAGTTACTTGATAGCATAGGGGAGCATTGTTTTATTCAAGGTCCCATTTTTTTTCATTATGGTGTTCATACAAAAATTGGTGATCATTTTTTTGGAAACTATAACCTTACAGTCCAGGATGATGCACAGGTTACGATAGGTGATCATGTGAGTTTTGGACCTAATGTAACAATCGTTACGCCTATTCACCCATTCGTTGCCTCCGAGCGTAGACAAATGCTTGATCAAAATGGTGATGCTGCGTCTTTATGCTATGCTAAGCCTGTTAGCATTGGTAACGATGTTTGGCTCTCAGCAAATGTAACGGTATGTGGAGGTGTTACGATTGGTGATCGATGCGTAATAGGTGCAGGTAGTGTCGTGACTCAGGACATCCCGGAAAATTCTTTTGCTGCAGGTGTGCCGTGTAAAGTAATCCGTAAAATAACCAATCAGGATAGCATGCGCCATAAACCGGAAATACTTTCAGATTGCGATATAATTGAGTAGAAATGTAGCATTCCAAACCATAGACCAGATTTTATTATGCGAAAATCATGAATACTCCGAAAGTCCCCTTTTTCTCAAGTTAAGTGAAAAATATGATGATCCTTTAGATTATTTGTAACAGGACCTGTGACAGGTTATAATTTAATTGGTATGACTAAGTAATCGTTATTTAACGACCAATAAAGGGGATTTCAAATGTACAGAACAGTTCAAGATTTTCTAGGAGAATGGGCAAGTGCTTCTGCTGGGACAATTCGCGTTCTTGAATCACTTACCGATGACAAATTAGATCAGGTAATTGTTGAAGGTCACAACTCATTGGGATGGTTAGGTTGGCACTTGGCAACCTGTCCGATGTTTTTTGGTGGTCAGGTAGGGTTAACACTTACTCCAGTAGGCAATCCGAAGGAAGTTCCGGCTCATGCGGCTGTGATTGTTGAAGCGTATAAGAATATCGCGGCTAATATTGCTTCTGAGGTTGAGAAATTAACGGACGAGCAAATGGTTGAGAGTGTACAGACCTTTGCTGGATTAATGCCTCGTGGTGCAATGCTTAGATCGCTTATAGATCACCAGACACATCATCGTGGTCAAATGACTGTTCTCTTACGTCAAGCAGGTCTTCGTGTACCTGGCGTAATTGGTCCTACTCGAGAAGAACAAGCTCAAATGAAATAGTTACTGGTGCTTACGATAAAAATCTCGTTTCTTAGACATTTGTCTTGGAAACGAGATTTTTTGTTGTCGGACGGAGTGTCACTATTATTGCTAAAGAATGCTGTTGCTTTTTGGAGGGGCCGGCGATCACTATCAGCCTGCTTCAATTTGTTGCATATATTCTCTGGGTGAAATCCCCGTCACTTTCTTGAAGACCTTACTGAAATAGAAGGCACTTTCATAACCGAGTTTTTGGGAAATTTCGTAAATACGACCTTCACCGCGCATCATCATTTCCTTGGCCACAGTGATTTTAGTCTCCGTGATATATTCTACATAATTGACCTTAGCGACTTTGGAGAACAGATGGCTCAAATAGTTTGGACTGAAATTGAAGACATCTGCTACTTGATTCAGTGAAAGCTTAGTGCCGAGATTTCTTTTGATGTATTCCTGGACATTTTTGACGATTTGTTCTTTATAGCTTTGTCTTCGAGTAGAGAGAATTTCCGAGCAGCCATCACGGAACTGAATCAACCAGCCGGCGATCTCTTCGATTGTATGCATCTGATAGATGGCTCGGTAGCCTTCCGGTTCATTTTCGAAGATATGCTCTACAATGTTTTCTCCATCCGCAAGAAGCGAAGTGGCCATATACAGAATATTGCAGGCAGCATCGGTGGCGGGCACCAGTAAGTCAGGTCGGTCTTCGAAGATTTCAATCATTTTGGAGATGATGGTGTATAAAGCAAGGGTATCTAGTTCTTCAAAAGCACGGCGGATCTCCGAACGAGATTCAGAGAAATCAAACAACGGATGTTCCTGCTCTAGAGGTTCATTCTCATCGAAGAAAACAAAAGACCGTTCTTGCACGGCAACTGGCAATGCCTTTCGAGCTGCTAGGTAGCTCTCCCGCATTAAATAAGGGTCCTCGACGGCAAACCCTATGGCACCAATAATCGTTACATTGAAATAGTTATGTAATACGGATGCCATGTCGGTAAGTTGCTTCTCAATGTCAGACATCCAGTGACGGGGATTGACTTCGGGGACAGGTAGAGCAACGGCGAAATTACGTAAGTCAAGACTGGTGACATAGCAAGGTTGTATAGAAGTAAGCGTGTCCTTTGCCATTTGTACAGTGCTTGAGCATAAGGCAACCAGCTTATCTCCACGGGGAGGGACAGTGTCTGGGCCTAGAATGCGGCAAGTACAGACCAGGTAGGCGGGCTCGGAAAACTCTAACGCCAAATCCTCTTTCTGCAGGAGATACTGGTTCTTATTCTCGAACAGGTTATTGAACAGACGAATGAAGAATTTATCACGCTGCGCCTGAAGGTTGCCGCGGTGAACCAGCTTTGGGTAGCTTTCCATCGTCTGGTAACTCTCTAGAAAGGAAATAGCCTTTCGGATGGATTCGGCCAGTGCTTCCGGAGTGAGTTCCAGCTTTACTAGATAATCCGTGGCCTGCACCTCTATAGCTGCGCGTGCGTATTGAAATTCTTCATAACTAGTCAACATAATGAATAGCGGAAGTCGACCATATTTTTGGCGTATCGAAGCGGCAACCTCTAAACCGCTCTTAATTGGCATTTTGATATCGCTGATTACGATGTCCGGGCGGAGAGTGTCAATCATCTCTTCTTCTTGAGCACCGTTGTGCGCGATACCGACAATCTCTATATTATATTGCTCCCATTTCAGCATAGACTGCAAGCCGATACAGACAAGAGCTTCGTCGTCGGCAATTAATAATTTAATCAATTTGACCACATCCTTGCTAGATTTGCCATTCTACTCTTTTTGTATAAATGGTAGAAGGATTTTCATTAGAGTATACTGGCCCATTTCACTCTCAATCGAAAGACCGTAATTCTCCCCAAAGGCTAGCCGTAAACGCTCATTTACACTATGGAGTCCAACGTTCTCGAAAACTCCCCTAGTTCCATCCTCCGATTCACACAGAATGGTGGAGATTTGTTCTTCCTTCATGCCTACACCGTTGTCTTCAATCGTGACCAGGATATCGGCAAATCCGCTTTTTTTCACCGTGATGAGAATATCTCCTCTACCTTTGGGCTCGATGCCATGAAAGATAGCATTCTCAACCAGAGGTTGTAACGTGAAACGGGGAATCAGGCCGGAGAGCAGTTCCTCATCTTCTATTTCCTTCACCATCGAGACTGTACTGCCATACCGGTATTTCTGAATCAGAAAATAGTCATCGAGCAGGCTTAACTCATCTTTCAGTGGCATTAGTCTCCGGTTGTCTTTGGCGATGCTCCGCAGCAGTCTGGAGAGTGAAGTAGTCATTTCTGCAATGCCGGTAGCATTCTGAATCGTAGCCATCCATTTGATCGAATTCAGTGTGTTGTACAAGAAGTGGGGATTGATCTGACTTTGCAGCATCCTGTACTCTAGCTCCTGTTTCTGCTTCTCGTCAGCGAGCCGGCTATCCATGAGCGCAACAATGTCCTGTGATAGGCGGTTGATACCTCGACCAACATCACCTAGTTCACTGTTCCATTCGATATTGCGGTCCAGCAAGAAGTTGCCCTGGGCAATCTTATCAATTCGCTTCTTTAATTTCTCTACCGGGAGACTGATGTTACGGGTTAAGTACAAAGTAATAATGCCGCTTAAGACGATGACTAGTAAACAAACGCCAAGCATTACCAGAATCCATATATTTGCTTTGGGAGCGAATTGATCATTGGATAAGGTCTGCGACAGAATCACTCCACTCCGCACGGGATAAGAGACCACAATTTGGCTTTCTTCATCCTCCAGCTTGATCATGGACAGCTCGGTTTGTGGACCGACAGGCTTATCATCGGTGTAGGCCACAGGTTCATATGGCGTAGTCATTGCAGTCACTTTATCGCCAATGAGCTGATAATGATGATTGCCGAGCGTCAGCAGCATTCGGGAGTTCTTTGGCAGGGAATACCCCTTCAACTTGTCGGTAATTAAGGAGGTATTGGCGAGTAAGTAGACCGTTCCAATCCGGGCAGCCCCATCTCCGTAAATAGGTAGAACAAAAGGAATTCCGTTCGTGGTGGAGAGCGGGTCCTTAATTACTTGTTCCCACTGCTCCACAGCATCTTTATTTAGTCCGGGAATTTGACCTATATTGTGTACAGTAAGTGGAATTGAAGTGCTGACGGAATTATCCACCTGCAGGAACTTTCCGTTGTTACCCGTAACAATCAAGCGGCGGACATAGCTATTGGAGCGATTGATCCGAAAGTCCTCCTGCATGGAGTTAAATACATTAACAGCATCCTTGGCGCTTGCCTTTGGAGATACAAAATAATCAGTGAGTAATGTATTGGTGGACGAGTTGGTGCTATTGGTCATCGCTAATGAGGAGAGATTAATCAAATCTTGTTCAATAATATGGGAAACTAGCTGCAGGTTGAACTCAGTCGCCTGGATGGTTGTTTTACGCTGATAATAGGTAATCAATTCATAGCTGAAAAAGGATAGCAGAGCGGCGATTAGTAGCGCAAAGATGGTCATGATCAGAATAATGCGGCTCTTAATGGTTGATTTTCTTACCGTATTGAACACTCCTCTACAAAATGCAGAAAAATATAAAGCGGTTTCAAAAATATCTTTCAATTAATGCATGTTCAAAGTTAATCTTCTATTTATAATATGCTTAACTAGTTTACCGATATCCATATTAACACCATAGCATATTCCTGTGATTCCATACAGTGGAAGGCAGAGGTGCTGAGAAATTTACATGTTTTAAATAGGATTTTACAGGTTTGAAGCGAGGAGGAAGAGAAGAACAAAGAAAAGTGAATGAACTGAGTTTGAAAATACATGCCATTCTAGATGGGAAAGTCTTAAACTTTGAAATAGATCGGATGAACCGATCAGTGTAAACAATCAGAAGGAAAAGGGGATTTTTATATGAAATTGAAAAGATTCTATGGCATGACTTTTGCCACAATACTCTCCCTAAGTGCGCTAGCCGGATGTTCCGGTAATAACAACAACGAAGGCAGTGCTGCAACAGCTGCTCCAGAAACGGGAAATACTGCAAACGCTTCCGCTGAACCGAAACAGGATCCTGTGACCTTGAAATGGGCATTGTGGGATTGGGAAGCCACAGCATACTATCAGCCGTTGATTGATGCCTATAAAGCTGAGCATCCGAATGTAACGATCGAATATGTCGATCTTGGTTCCACTGACTATATGACAATGCTGAGTACACAGTTGTCCGGTGGTGCAGATCTGGATGTACTTACGATTAAGGATATTCCTGGATACTCAAACCTCGTGAAACAAAATCACTTGGAGCCGCTCAAGGGATTCATGGGAGACAAAAACATTGATCCATCCGTCTATGGCGGTACTGTAGAACAGATTGAAGTGAACGATGAAGTGTATGCGCTTCCTTTCCGGAGTGATTTCTGGGTTGTCTACTATAATAAGGACTTGTTTGATAAAGCGGGAGTGGAGTATCCAAGTAATGATATGACATTCAACCAATATGATGAACTTGCTAGAAAAATGACCTCCGGCAGCGGTTCTGAAAAAGTATACGGAGCCCATTATCATACTTGGCGGAGCGCGGTTCAATTGTTCGGTATTCTTGACGGTAAGAACAACGTTGTCGGTGGAAACTACGATTTCCTGAAGCCAACCTATGAACGGATCTTGAAAGAACAGGAAGATGGTATCGTTATGGATTACGCCACACTAAAGACTTCAAGCACGCATTATTCCGGTGTATTCTACAACAATTCCGTTGCGATGATGAACATGGGCAGCTGGTTTATAGCAACTCAAATTGAAAAGGTGAAGAGCGGCGAGTCTCAATCAACCAACTGGGGAATTGTGAAATATCCTCACCCGGATGGTGTGGAAGCCGGTACAACACTGGGTACAATTACTTCCCTGGCTGTAAATCAGAAATCCAAAAATAAAGAAGCGGCACTTGATTTCATGAACTTTGTGACTGGTGAAGAAGGTGCAAAAGTCATTGCTTCCACCGGAACCATTCCAGCGATTAAGAACGATGAAGTTATCAGTTCTATTACTTCGATTGACGGTTTCCCTACGGATGATAACAGCAAAGCGGCACTGACTACGGTTCAGACTTATTTGGAAATGCCAATGCATGAAAAGAGTGCGGACATTGAAGTAATTCTAAACGAAGCCCACGATAACATTATGACCAAAAACGCTTCGATCGACGAAGGCTTGAAGGATATGAATACGCGCGTACAGCAGCTCTTGAACAATTAACCTGAAGAGAGTTGGTGAATTCTAAGGGCGGGTGAAAGCCCGCCTTTTATAGAAAGGTTTGGAGGAGAAAGAATGCAGAACGAAACCATATTGGATACAAAAAAAATCCCTAAACGTCATTTGTCAAAAGGTGTCCGGGAAAACCTGGTAGCGTACAGCTTCATTGCGCCGAACTTTATCGGATTTGCCGTGTTTACACTAGTACCCATGTTTTTCGCCTTTATCCTAGCTTTTGTGAAATGGGATGGGGCCAATCCAATGAAATATATCGGACTGGACAATTTCACCCGGCTTATTAAAGATACAACATTTCATAAAGCATTATGGAATACCATTGTTTACACTATTGGCGTAGTACCGTTCACCATGATTGTTGCGCTGGCGCTGGCGATTTTGCTTAATCAGAAGATCATGGCCCGCAATTTCATGAGAACCGTATTCTTTTTCCCATATGTGGCATCCTTGGTAGCCGTTGCTGCGGTATGGAACTTTATCTTTAGCCCTACGATGGGGCCGATCAACAATATTTTGCATACCCTTACCGGTATCCCACTGGAGGATCTTCCCCGCTGGGCGGCGGATAAACACTGGGCGATGTTCACAGTAATACTGTTCACTGTATGGAAAAACATGGGCTATTACATGGTCATTTACTTGGCAGGTCTACAGGGGATCAACCCTGAATTGTATGAGGCTGCTGAACTTGATGGTGCTAACGCCTGGAGAAGATTCCGCAATGTGACGGTCCCTCAACTGGCGCCTACATCCTTCTTTGTGCTGATGATTCTAGTCATCAATTCGTTCAAAGTCTACGATATTTTTATCAACCTATTTGCCGGCGCTGATAACCAGTTGAACGATTCTACAAGGGTTATGGTTTATCAAATCTACAATACGGCGTTCCGTTCGCTTGATTACGGATATGCCAGCGCCATGGCCATTGTATTGTTTCTGCTGGTACTTGGCATCACCATCGTCCAGTTCCGCGGCGAGAAGAAATACGGACAATAGGAGGATTCAAAAGATATGGTGGGTACAAATAAAGGAATTAGAATCGGCACGATGGTGCTAGTGTATATTTTGTTGTTTGCTACGGTGTTCTGTATGCTTGTTCCATATATATGGATGTTGTCTTCTTCGCTCAAGCTGAACAAGGATGTGTTCTCATTCCCGATGCAATGGATTCCGGCGAATCCGCGCTGGGGAAATTTCGTGGATATCTGGACCCGTATTCCACTGGACCGCTTCATTTATAACACGGCGAAATTATCAATTATCGTAACGATTTTGCAGCTATTGACTTCAAGTTTTGCTGCGTATGCATTCTCCAAACTGCAATTCAGAGGGAAAAATGTTTTATTCCTTGGATATATCGCTACGATTGCGATACCTTGGCAGGCATATATGGTGCCGCAATTTATCTTGATGCGTTACATGGGACTTAACAATACCCATCTGGCAATCATTCTATTGCAGGCATTCTCGGCTTTCGGAGTATTTCTGATGCGCCAGTTCTATCAGGGTGTCCCAGATGAATTATGCGAGGCGGCCCGAATCGATGGCTTGAGCGAATATGGGATTTGGGCGAGAATCATGCTGCCATTATCCAAGCCGGCTTTGTCCACCTTGACGATTTTTACCTTTGTTGCTACTTGGAATGACTTCTTGGGGCCGATGATTTATTTGACGGATACGAAACTCAAGACCATTCAAATTGGACTACGAATGTTCATTTCGCAATATTCTGCCGAGTACGGTCTGATAATGGCTGCAAGTGTGGTTTCCATTATTCCGGTTGTGATTGTTTTCTTGGCACTTCAGAAGTACTTCGTTCAAGGCGTCGCAGCATCTGGTATTAAAGGCTAGACAGGTTTGAACCTGGCAGTTGCAGTTTTCGCATGCTGCCAGTTTTTTTTAGCTTATCAATGAAATGAATGCGCTTTCTTTGTTTGCTGGGCGATAAAGTCAAATCAAGCATGAAACATGGCGAGAGACCATTTATAGCAAAAGGAGGATTAAAGAATGAGCAGAAAACACTCCGTTAGAAAAAAGCTATTCTCAATGATGATGACCACTGCGCTTGTAGTTGGAATGTTTCCGGCACTCCATATGCCATCTGTATCTGCGGCTACGGTGGATACTATTTTCGCAGCCGCCTTTATGGGGGCGAAGACATCTGCTGACACTACTTTGCCTGCTAGCATTGACATTGGAGACCAGTCTGCGACTGTGAAATGGAATATAGGTGAAGATACCTTTGCCGTTCCTTATGACACAGTGACAGTCACGGGTACAGCGAATGGTGGGCCGGTTGTTGCCAATGTAGAAGTTATTCCACCTTCAAGGAATCCATTGGTTTACTTTGTGGATAGCGGCAGAGGGGGCGATTCCGTAGGTAATGGTCCTACTTCTTCGCCACTGTACGAAGCAGTAAAAACGCTGTCCGGTAGCACATTGCTCAACCCGTCACCAGATCAGAAATATGTCAGCGGAACGACTGCCTGGGGATTTGATGATTCCATCAACAAGGTGAAGAACTCCAAAGACGGAGGACTTACCGATCCTGCAACTGATCCATCCATATGGACAGTAGGACTTCGTGCCGACCCTACTAGCAATCATATTGTATATAAATTAATGGCTCCAGAAGCTGGAACCTATACACTCAGTAGTGGTTTCCATGATTGGTATGGCAGCCGCACTCGAGTAATACAGCCTCAGATCGAATATAAGGATACAAATGGTGCAACAAAGACGATCTCGTTTGCACAATTCAATACTAATGTGACTCCGCTTATTTCCGGCGAATTCACTATTCCCGGTGATATCGACGCTAGTAGCCCTATGACATTGACCTATGCCTATGTTTCCGGTGAGAAACCAATCTTAAGCTGGTTCGCCGTTGCCAAGGGCGGGATTCAAAAAGAGATCGAAGATGCTCGGCAGAACGCAGCTTCCATGGTCAAGGTTCTACTCGACGGCAACGATATTAAAGCGGACAATGTCAACGGCCTAACATTCAAGGGATTTGGCGTACTAAGTGCCAACAGCACCAGTGCCCTGTTGATGGATTATAAGGCTGAGCATCCGGAAGCTTACGCAGAAATGTTGCGGATTCTGTTCGGTGGAGAGCATCCCATCATGACGCATGTAAAAATAGAGATGGGCAATGACCGTAACAACTCTACCGGCCCGGACCCGGCTACTATGCGTACGGCCGATGAACAAGCCAATGTCACTAGGCATCCCGGATTCCAGCTTGCGGCTGACGCCAAGGCTACGAATCCGGATCTCAAGGTCAGCATCCTGCGATGGAGTGCTCCGGCCTGGGCAAGCAACAACGATAAAATCTATACCTGGTATAAAGATACAATTCTTGCTGCTTACCGTGAGTATGGCTATATGGTCGACTACGTCAATCCCCATATCAACGAGCATACGCCGGATTTGACCTGGACCAAACAGTACGCTGAGCGTGTTAAAACAGATAACGAAGGTTTTGCAAGCCCAGTAGAGCAAGCGCTCTATAACCAGATCAAAGTTGTGATCTCTGATGAAGTAGGGATTGGTTCATTTGGCGGCAGTATGGTAAGCGACGCTTCTCTAAGGGATGCGGCTCCGATCGCCGGATATCACTATAACACTGACGACGACAGCGCAGGCAATTTCAAAAAGCTCGCAGAACAATATGATATTGAAGTATGGAACAGTGAGGCGCAGTCCACCTTCAGTAACTCTGCCTTCCGTCCCAACAATAATGTGAAGGACCCTACAGTGGAAGGAACCGGCATCGGCGGTGTTGGCAGTCCACTGGAGATGAGCAATACGATTATTAAAGGATTCGTCAATTCCCGCCGGACGCACTTTATTTATCAGCCGGCCATCGGCTCCTTCTACGAAGGTGGACAATATTCGTTTAAGGAACTACTTAGCGCACGTGATCCGTGGTCGGGATGGATTCATTATGATGCAGGTCTTGTTGCTCTGCAGCATTACAGCTGGTTCGCCAATGTGGGCTGGGAGAACGAGGATAATACGGCAGGGATTTGGAGAGCAGTTCCTAAGGCTAGCTCCACGGGTGCGACAGGCACTAACCCTGTTAGCGGTCGCAACGGTTCTCCTAGCTATATGACGCTTGCTTCACCTGACAGAAGCGATTTTTCAACCGTTATTGTGAACGATAGTGAATATGCCAAAACCTATAAGCTTCAGACGGTAAATATGAACTTTGTGGGTAATCCCTCATTGGAAGTATGGGAGACTCGTGCGGCAGACGCGGGCGAAGCTTTCAACAGCAATTATATGAAATATCTCGGGGATGTCGCTGTTGATGGCAGTGGGGTTTATACCATTCATGTCAAACCATATTCGACATTGACTGTGACCACTCTGAAGAACAAGGACAATGAGGCGTATCAAACACCGTTACCTGTAGAAGGCGACCGCATCGTGCTTGATACCGACGCCACAGGGAGGATTCAAAATACAGCGGACAATATCCTGTACGCCGATGATTTTGACTACTCCAATCAATCCGTTGTGAAGATCGGGGCAGGTGGGCAGAATGCTGGCACCCAAAGCTATATTGAATCCCGCGGCGGTTCCAAAAGTGTGATACCACGGTATACGCACGACCGCAACGGTGCATTTGAGGCGTATCTTCCGGACGGGTCTGACAACTATGTTCTGCGCCAACAGCTGGATACGGAAATTATGGGGCTGGGTGGTACTTGGAACGGTGGAGATCCCGTAACGGCTATCGGTGATAACCGGTGGACGAATTACAAGGCCAGTGTAGATGTTTCGTTCGAGACGAACAGTACGCAGGGCGGAGCTAATTATGCTGCGATTGGCGCACGGTATCAAGGAGGCGGCAGCTCTCACACTATAAACGGCACACCTTATGTACTGAAGTTCTGGTTTGACGGAGGTTGGCAGCTGCTGGTCAATAATAGCGCAGTAGCGAGTGGCAATGTAGTGAGCGGTTCCGGTGGAGTAAAGCTGGATGGATTTAACACCGCACATGATGCCTGGCATAACATTGCCATTCAGGTTGCAGGCGATAAAGTGACTGCCTATTTGGACGATGTGAAACTGGCTTCTTATACTGATCCGAACCCTGAATTGTCTGGTCGGGTAGATTTAGCCAGTGGATATTATCATGTTCGTTTCGATAATCTGAAGGTCGAGACGATTGACGGCTATACGCCATACTATTCCGAATTACTGGATAATCTTGAAATGTATGATTTGGCTGCTACACCAAACCCTAAATTAAAATACGGCGGTTTGTGGAGTCATCAAAACGGGGCTGGTATGTATATTTATCAACGTTCCCTATCTACCAGTCAAGGTGCAGCTGCTACGATGGAATATTCTTTTGAAGGCACCGGGTTAGATATTCTGGGACCGAATAATGGATCGGCTAAGTTAGAAGTGACTGTTGATGATGAAATTGTCACACTGTCAGCCGATACGATGGCCTCTAAAGAACTCTACCAAACGTACACGCTTCGCGGACTTAAATATGGACAGCATAACGTTCAGATAAAGGTATTAAGCGGTACTTTGGTTGTGGACGCGGTGGCCGTTGTTTCCGGTGAAGTAAAAGGTACAGCGGACACAGCTGCTCTTCAATCAGCGGTAATAGCGGCGAAAGAAGTTATCAAACTGGATGAATATTCGGATAGAGACTGGCAGCTTTTTGCAGCCGCACAGAACACCGCCCAAGAAGCACTAGACAATGCTGCTGATTTCAGACTGGATCAGGAAGGAGCTGTGCAACTCGCGGGACGTCTGATTTCTGCCCAGAACCAATTGACAACAGGGGATATACGGGAGCTTGCTGCTCCTCAGGATATTGCCACTTATGTCGGGAAACTGCCGAATCTTCCAGATAAGTTGGAGGCTATCCGAGAAGATGGATCCAAATTGCAGGTGTCTGTGAAGTGGAATTTAGACGCGGTCAGCTTCAATACACCCTATGAAAGAGTAGCTGTAACCGGCACTTATGGCAATCTAAAAACCACTGCTAATGTGGAAGTAGTGCCAGAAGGTCTCGTGTACTTTTTGGATGTCGGTGTTTCGGCGGATGTCGTCACACCACCCTATACGGTGATCAAGAATTTCGTGGGCGACAGCCTTCTGAATAGCACCGCGGATCAACTATCAACAGGCGCTGTGTGGGGTCATATCAATACAGGGGCAAATTATAATCTCAAAGGGCTTGGCGGTGCCGTGGTTATCACGGATAAAACTCAGACAGGTGTCTACAGCTCGAATACAAAGAATACACCTCTGATCTACACCCTCCCTCTGAGCGCAGGAAAGTACACGATTACATCGTTCCATCGTGACTGGTGGAATATGAGCAACCGCACGATGGATATCACGCTTAGCTACACTGATTCTGAAGGGAAGACAGTGAACGAAACGGTCAAGACCGGTGTACTCGCAGGTCCTAATGGCGTCACGATCACTAATGACTTTACGCTGCCGGTGAGCGGCGTCGTGAAATATTCGATAAACAATACGAATAGTCAGGCATCTGTGATCAGTTACTTAGCAGTGGCGAAGGACAGGGTCAGCATTGTCAATGAGCAGGCTGTAAACGAGGCTAAAAGTATTATAGAAGGTGCTGCATATAGCGTGCAGAAGGAAACAGCTAACAGCGAAGATGGAGTCCGGACCTGGCTGCTCCAAACGATGAACGGTTTAATCGGGTTCAGTGATACGGGGGTTACGATGGGTGATATCACCCTATCTTCGTTCCAGGAAGCTACTGATGACACAGCCGGCAGCTTCAGCTTCACAGTATTACTGAACAAGGGCGAGGCGAAGGCAGAAGCTGCGGCCAGCGGAACGATTAAGCTACCGGAGCCAGATATGAAGCAGCCGGAGATTACCTTGATAGGTGAAGCCATAGTCAATCTGCAGATGGGTTCTGAATATACGGATGCAGGAGCCACTGCGTATGACGACCAAGACGGTGATATCACAGACCGCATCAATACAACGGTCAGCAGTGAAGTGTATGGTCTGACGGAGTTAGATACAGCGCAAGCGGATATCTACACCTTCCATTACAATGTCAGCGATGCCGCAGGCAACACGGCTGCGGAAGTCACCCGAAAAGTAATCGTATCGGAAGATCCAGATGTACTGAAGCCGGTCATTACACTGCTTGGTGAACCATCTATTCAACTGGACAATGGCGCAAGCTATACAGATGCCGGAGCCACCGCAATGGATAACCGCGATGGCGATATTACAGAACGTATTGTGGCGACGATTACGAAGGATGGGAATCATACGGAGACGTTAGATACCTCATCAGCAGGCACTTATATTTATCATTATAATGTGAGCGATTCCGTGGGCAATACGGCTGTTGAAGTTATAAGAATAGTTACAGTGGGAGAAGCACAGCAACCGCCGACTTCAACACCAACGGTAGAACCAACACCGACAGTTGAACCCACAGCAAATCCTACACCAACACCTGTACCTGAAGTAACCTCAGGGCCGGTGTCGACCACAGCACCGACGGTATCGCCAACACCAACACCGCTGCCGCAGACCACGCGGATTCTTAACAGTGACGATTTCACGGCTCCGGTTGGAGGGGGAATAACAGTTCAGCTCACAGATGCTACTGATTCCGTACTGCTTCCTGTGGGAGTGTCAAATATTATCGGAGTGAACACGCTGCGTCTCGTATGGAATACATTTGCTATCCAACTGACCCCAGAAGCGCTAAAGAGTATCCAGGAGAAAGCTGCAGGAGGTCAAGTGGATGGAGCACGAATCAAACTCTCGGCCGTGAAGGCATCCAGAGTTGCCGTGGAACAGCTTATGAATAACCCAGCTGTCAACGGCTCGGTTCAGTTATCTGCTGCAAGTGATGTAATTAACTTCAGTTTGGAAGTTATTAGTACGAATGGCACTGCCGTACCGGTAACCCGTTTTGATAAGCCACTGACGCTTACCTTCATATTAGATTCAGATTCCAATCCTAATTTGCTGGGCATCTACAATATAGCCGGGAACGGAGCTCTTGAATTTATGGGCGGAACGCTAGCTGATGGAAAATGGAGTACGGAAATACAGCATTTCAGCCAGTTTGCAGTCCTAGAATATGACAAGACATTCTTGGATGTCAGTACGGATAGCTGGGCGAGGGATGTTATTAAGACAATGGCGGCTAAACATATTATCCAAGGTATTTCCGATACTGAGTTTAATCCGCAAGGGAAAGTGACAAGAGCACAATTCGCGACCATGATTGCAAGAGCGCTAGGCTTAGAGGCAGGAAGTCATTCAACGTTTATTGATGTGGACTCCAAAGCTTGGTATGCAGAGTACGTTGCAGCCGTAAGCGAAGCGGGCATAGTGCTCGGACGTAGTTCGGATTCATTCGCACCGGACCGCAGCATTACCCGCGAGGAAATGGCCGTAATGATCGTTAGGGCTTATGAATATTTACAAGGCAGCAAGGTAAATGAAGTTTCCGCAAGCTCGTTCAGTGATTATTCCCTAATTCATGACTGGGCACAGAAATCAGCAAGGTTCGCTGAGCAGGCAGGGCTGATAAAAGGACGCGGCAATATGCAATTCGCACCGCAAGAGATGATGACCCGTGCCGAAAGTGCGCAAGTCATCGCCAATCTGCTGGGATATTTGTAAGCCGCACTTCCATGAACCTGGCAGCTGCATTTAGCGGGTGCCAGGTTTTTTTATAAGTTCAAAGAAGGGTTTATACAATTGCGAGGCGTCGATAAGTGGCAATGTCAGCTTTTTTTGCCGTATTTTCCAGGTGGAATGCCCGTGATGTTCTTGAAAGTACGTATGAAATTGGCATAGTCATTGAAGCCGGATAGATAACAGGTTTCGGATACGGAGTTTCCGGAGGATAGGAGCTGTTTGGATAAAGCGATTTTTTTAAGCAGGACGTACCGGTAGATCGTTCCTCCTGTCTGCTGCTTGAACAGGTGACTAAGATAATATTTATCGATGTTTAATTCACCAGCGATCTGCTCTAGCGACAGATTCAGATGCAGATGGTTATCGATATAGCGCATGGCCGATTGAATATGCGATGAAATAATACTGGGTATGGTGGAACTAGTACGGCTATATAGCTCATTAATGAGGACCAGAATCTGGATCAGATAAGTTAAAGCCAGAACCTCACTGCCGTATTGAGGATTCTCCAAAATTGCAATCAGGCGATAGGCAAGGGTCATGTACTCTGCAAGCAGTGTTTCATCCATTTGAGCGAGATTCTGCTCTCCGGGCTGACGGTTCTGGAAACAGGCGAGCAGATTTGTGGTTGCGGTGCAGAAGGGATATACAAGTGGAGCTTTGAAATGAATTGTTAATCGTTCGTAAGGCTCCGGAGATAGATTAATGATTTTATGAATCTCGTGATTGTTGAATAAGAGCACATTGCCACGTTGAAGCGGATAGCTGTACTGATCCACAAATCCGTTCACCGTGCCCCCTAAAAATAGGAAGATTTCAAAGTGATCATGAATATGAAAATCTTTGGTAGGTGAGATCGGTGAATTGCCGATGCCCGCCAGTATGTCGCCTTCGAACGGCTGATAATACTGGGCATGTTTCATCCGGATAACCCCTTTCAGATTAATAGCAACAAACGCAATAAATAATCATTAATCGCAAAGACATTGCAATAATACAACACTAAACTATAGAAGAAGATTACGCAATAAGCCAAGTATATAGCTGGTCTGAACATGAGTAGTAGGGATCTGCATCTGCTGAATAGACGCAATTGAAAGGGTGGATGGTGTATGAATAGTACGAAACACCGCAAATATTGGCTGGATACGATGCTACAGATCGGGAACCCAGTACTTGACGCTTTGTCGCAAAGAAAATTAAAGGAACGGCTGCCCACCGAGTTTCATAGTGACAGGAGCAAGTTTGCGCATTTGGAGGCATTCGCCAGGTTGGCCTGTGGAATGGCCCCATGGCTAGAGCTTGAAGGGCTGGAGGGTGAAGAAGAAGAGCTCAGGGCTCGTTATGTCATATTGATGCTGGAATGCATCGATGCTGCTGTTGATCCATCATCACCTGACTATATGGATTTTAAGTCCGAAGGCCAACCGTTGGTCGATGCGGCATTTCTCGCTCATGCGTTGGTGCGTGCACCGAAGCAGCTTGCCGGGCGGCTGAATGAGCGGGTCAAAGGTTATTTAATAACAGCCTTGAAGCGTACGCGCCGGACTGCACCCAGCGGGAGCAATTGGCTGCTGTTTAGCGCAATGGTTGAAGCAGCTTTGTATATACTCGGCGATTCAGAATATGACCGGATGCGTGTTGGTTATGCGATCCACATGTTCATGGATTGGTATAAAGGCGATGGTATCTACGGGGATGGCAAGGACTTTCACTGGGATCATTACAATAGCTTTGTCATTCAGCCGATGCTTGTGGATGTGGTTACACTCTTTGAACGGGACTCGGAGCAATACTCCGCATTGAGGCCATTGATTCTGGAGCGGGCACAAAGATACGCCACTGTTCTGGAACGGATGATTGCGCCGGACGGAACGTATCCGTTTATCGGGCGCTCTATCGTTTACCGTTTTGGTGCGTTTCAGCTGCTATCACAAGCGGCGCTACAGCATTTTCTGGAGGATGCGCTATCACCCGCACAGGTACGCTGCGCCTTGACCGCTGTAATCACACGGACTATGGGATTTCCAGGGACGCTGGATGAGGACGGGTGGCTACGTCCGGGGGTGTATGGTTACCAGCCCGAGCTTGCGGAGAGCTATATCAATACGGGAAGTCTCTATTTATGCGCTTCAGTATTTCTTCCTCTGGGGTTACTTCCTTCAGATCCTTTCTGGGCAGGGACAGAACTGAAATGGACAGCACAAAGAATCGCAGCCGGAGAGGATGTTATGAGAGATCATGCCTTGAGTAGATAGGGGGATCTGATCTAATCGGTCAAAGGGAGGGGAAAAGCATGAACAGACAGGAGCTTTTCGGAATTGTCCAAGAAATGAAGCCAGCAAATCTGAGCTTGTATTATCCTGATGGAGAGTCGGATGTTTTTTGGAAACAAGCCTTATTATCCGAGACATTAAAGGAAGATATCAGCGAAATCCGCGAGGAGGCTCAAAGATTAGACAGCCAGCCTATATCAGAGCTGACGGATACGCTATTTTCAATTTTTGCGCGCACGGGTTCGAGGTTAGAATATGAACGGGTCTATTTCGAACGGAGAAGAAGGCTGAATACATATGTATTTATGACCTTGCTTGAGCCGGATAATGTCAGACTTCTGGAGAACCTGGAAAATATCCTATGGTCTATATGCGAAGAGTACACATGGTGCCTGCCAGCCCATCTTCCTGCAGATCATAATACAGAGAATATTGATCAGTTTATTGATCTGTTCTCCTCGGAGACCGCTTTTACCCTTGCCGAAATTTCTCTATTACTGGGAGAACGACTTCCGCTGCTCCTTCGATCCCGAATCAGACATGAAGTAGAAAAGAGAATATTTCGACCTTTTATTGAATGTGGTCCTTATGAATGGGAGACTGCACGTCATAACTGGGCAGCAGTGTGCGCAGGGTCGATTGGGGCAGCCGCCTTATTGATGTTGGATGATCCTGCTGCGCTGACGAATATCCTGCTGAAGACAGAGCGCAGCATGAGCTACTATCTGGAAGGCTTCGGGGATGATGGGGCCTGCCTGGAAGGTCTGAGTTACTGGAACTACGGATTTGGCTATTTCACGTATTACAGCGATCTTCTCCGGGTTAGAAGTGAGGGAAGAGTAGACTGGTTTGCAACGGACAAAGTGCGAAGTATCGCTCAGTTCCAACAGAAAATTTTCATCGGTGGCAATTTTGTCGCCAATTTCTCTGACTCAGAGCCTCGAATTCACATACATATGGGCTTGTCCCATTATTTAGCTGATACCTATCCAGAAGTAGAATGTCCTCCGCCTGTGCTTCGCACTCCTTACGCTAAGGATCACTGCAGCCGCTGGGCTCCGGCTTTTCGAAATCTCATCTGGAGAAGGACCGGCGATGAGAAACAGGATCAGGATTGGGGAGCCGCCAGTTATTATCTTCCTGATGCGGGATGGCTTGTCTCGCGTTATCAGTCCGGAGGAAGTTCGTTCGGCTTCGCGGCTAAGGGAGGGCATAACGCTGAACCTCATAATCATAATGATCTGGGACAGTTCATTCTGTCAGGTGGAGGCGAAATCTATGCAGCTGATCTCGGCTGTGGAGAGTATACGGCTGAATATTTTGGGGCTGGCCGTTATCAATATGATTGTAACGGCTCGCAGGGACATTCGGTTCCGATCATCGGCGGCCAGTATCAACTGGCTGGCAGGAAGCATAGTGCTACAGTTCTGTACGCGTCGGCTGCGGTTGAAAAAGATGAACTGAAGCTGGAGCTGTCTCAGGCATACGAAGTGGAAGAGCTTCAATCCCTGATCCGCTCTATGGTTTGGTATAAGGGGCAGCATCCTCGCTTGGAGTTAATGGACGAGTACCAGTATAACGGTAAGTCAGTGAGCTGGACAGAGCGGTTCGTTACCTGGCGTCGTCCGAAAATGCTGCGTTCTGGTGTTGTGCTGCTGCCCGGAACTGGAGTAGGCGGAGTGGAACTGACTTATGATGTTCAGATCGTTGAGCCAGAGATTACTGCACGTGAGTACCGGGATCATTTTGGCAGGGATACGGTCTGGCATACGCTAGACTTTCATGCTATTCAGCCCGGTTCTGAAGGAAAATTAGTATTCACCTTTCAATTTATATAAATGATGAAAGAAATAGTGGACCATTCTAAGAAGGCGGTGTTTGAAATGAATATAACGGAAAACCCAACTTGGCTGGATGAAGCTTGGAACAAGGCACTTGAAAAGACAAGATGTAACAGTGGAAAGATCGGTGCAGAATTTCCACACGCGAGTCAAGGTGGTAAATACTTGCTTGAAGCACCGAACTGGTGGACAGCAGGGTTCTGGCCGGGAATGCTCTGGCAGTTTTATTCTGAAAGTGGGGACGAAAGCCTTAAAATGATCGCGGAACGCTGCGAAGAGAGACTCGACGAGGTACTGGACGGCTACGTTAAGCTGGATCACGATTTAGGCTTCATGTGGATTCTTACCAGTGTGGCAAATTATAAGTTAACGGGTAGCGAAGCGTCGCGAATTCGGGCATTAAAGGCGGCCAACTATCTGGCAGCCCGCTTCAATCTGAAAGGGCATTATATTCGGGCTTGGAATCCATGGAGTGAAGGGGAGGACAACAGCGGAGTTGCTATTATCGACTGCTGCATGAACACCAGCCTGTTGTTCTGGGCTTCCGAGACAACGGGTGATCCCCGCTATCGTCATATCGCAGAGGCGCATATGGATACTGTGCTGGAGCATTTTATCCGACCGGACGGCTCCGTGTACCACATCGTCAAATTCAACCCGGAGACGGGTGAAGTGGTGGAGAAGCTTGGTGGGCAAGGCTTTGCGCCCGAATCGGCTTGGTCACGCGGCACGGCTTGGGCTATTTACGGCCTAGCGCTTGCCTATCATCATACGGGAAAGCAAAGCTACTTGGATGGAGCCAAGCAGGTAGCGCATTTCTTCTTGACCCGACTGCCGGATGATCACGTTCCACATTGGGATTTCCGCGCTCCCGGTGAAGTCGGCGAGATACGTGATAGCTCCGCTGGTTCCTGCGCAGCGAGTGGATTGCTGCTGCTAGCCGACCAGGTGGATGATTCGGAGTCCCATGTGTACCGGAACGGGGCTATAAGAATAGTGGAATCTCTCTACAGGAATTATGGCAGTTGGGACAATGCGGACGAGGAAGGGTTGCTGCTTCATGGTACGAGTAACTACCCTGAGAACCGGAATATAGATGTTCCTCTTATCTACGGTGATTTTTTTTATATCGAAGCACTGGCTCGGCTTAAAGCAGCAGGACCCTTCTATTGGGAATAGGGGGGATTATGATGAACAATGAGAAATCTTTTTTTCGTATTGGAGATAATCCGCTAAAGACCCGTGAGGATCTGGTGATCGCACTTGAGCAGCTTACGGATCCACTTCGGCCGTTCTACAGCAAAGGTGGCTCACGACTTGAAATTGGCAAAACAGGGGCGAGCTATTCGGCAGCAACTGCTGAAATGGAAGGTTTCTCGCGGGTGTTGTGGGGTTTGGTACCCCTGCTCATTGGTGGTGGAGACAGCGAACTCTGGGACATCGTGCTGGATGGCATTCGGCATGGCACCGATCCTTCTCATGAAGAATATTGGGGAGAGGTGAAGGACTACGATCAGCGTTTGGTCGAAATGGCGGTCTTCGGCTTCGCATTGGCAGCCATTCCGGAACAGATTTGGTTGCCGCTTGCTCCGAATGAGCAGGATCAATTATACCGTTGGCTGAATCAAATAAACGCCCATCCTTGCTATGATTGCAATTGGCTGTTCTTTAACGTTCTAGTCAATATCGGATTCCGCAAAATCGGTCGTCCCTACAACGCAGGACAACTAGAGAGCAATTTAAAGCGCATGGATGATTTCTATTTGGGAGAGGGCTGGTACAGCGACGGGATTAATGGTCACAGCGATTATTACGTACCTTTTGCTATTCATTACTACGCACTGCTGTACGCAAAGCTGATGGAACAGGAAGACCCCGAACGTTCCCGTGTATTCAAAGAACGGGCTCGATTGTTTGCTGTCGATTTCATCGGCTGGTTCGCACCCGACGGTTCCGCACTTCCTTATGGACGTAGCTTGACTTACCGCTTTGCCCAGTCGGCATTTTGGAGCGCCGTTGCCTATGCAGATGTTGAAGGATTTCCCGCAGGCGTGGTGAAAGGTCTAGTGCTGCGAAATCTGCGTTGGTGGTTCAGCCAGCCGATTGTTGACGCCGATGGCGTACTGACCATCGGATATACTTACCCGAATCTGGTCATGGCGGAGAATTACAATGCTCCCGGATCTCCGTATTGGGCGTTAAAGACTTTCTTGCCGCTGGCTCTAGGGGTGGATCATCCGTTCTGGAAGGAAGAGGAACTGCCGCTACCGGCCATTCCGGCTGTCATGGTTCAGAAGCCTGCCCATCTTGTCATCGTCCGCGATTCCGTTTCCGGTCATGTGGCAGCCTTCAACAGCGGACATTTATACACGAATGAACATACCCATACCTCGGCCAAATACGAAAAATTCGTGTATTCAACAAGCTTCGGCTTCAGCGTGCCCCGCTCCGAATGGGGGCTCTCCCAAGGAGCGTTCGACGCTATGCTTGCGCTGAGCGAGCGCGGAGACAACTTATACCGGGTACGACGCCAGAATTTAGAGTCTGAGATGATAGACAACGTCCTTCGTTCCGTCTGGAAACCGTGGGCCAATGTCGAGGTTCAGACTTGGGTTGTCGCCGGACTTCCTTGGCATATTCGGATTCATCGAGTCGAAACTGGACGGTCGCTGGATACCGCAGAGGGTGGATTCGCACTTGGCCAAGAGAATGAAATGCTATCGAAGATCGATGTGGCTGGTGCGATGGCCTCCACTGCTTGGGGAACCAGCGCAATCAAGGATTTGCTAGGTTGTCGGAAGGGTGAGCTGGTCTGGCCGAACGCCAATACGAACCTGCTTCACCCTCGAACGGTGCTGCCGATGCTGACGAGCACCCTTGAGCCGGGAATTCATTGGCTCGCTTCGGCCGTCTATGGTTGTCCTTCAGAGGGGGCTTTGGATATTCAGGCTGATCAAGCTGATGAGGTCCTCAAGCATTCACCTGAGCAAGATTTGAAAGTTAAGTTCAGCGAGGGAACGTTAACCATTGTCACTCATTTTGGGAGAGAAATCGTTCTTAATATATAATGAGTTGGTTGAATATTTCTCACACTAATTGAAAAGTCACAACAATAGCCCTGATGCAGAACTGCTGCACTAGGGCTATTGTTTTTATGTGGATTTTTATGATTTTATCTTTTAATTATTGAGTTTTTTATCAAATGTTTTCTTAGATGGACAATTATGCTATAGTACTCTATCTAGTCATTTACAGAAGTATTGATTTATCAGACGATGAATAAACTGACTTTTGGCAAAACTAGAAATACCGACATCTATAGAAAGATAAGAAAGGCAGGAACTCCTTATGGACAACGGCAGTCTGGTCACGTGGATACTTTCATTTGTTATGATTATAAACATATTGCTCTCTGCTGGTTTTTTATTTTTTGAGAGGAGAGATATTGGTTATACGTGGGCGTGGCTTATGGTTTTTTATTTCATTCCCATTTTGGGTTTTATTATTTATCTCTTTCTTGGTCGTAATTTAGCAAAAAAGAATTTCTTTGGCCTTTCAGCTGAAGAAAGTAAATATCTACAATCAACTGTAGATCATCAATTGGCTACATTAAAGGATCAACGCGAGAATCAGAACGCTTTGTTAACGAAATATGCTGATTTAATTCATATGAACCTTGTTTCATCGAATGCGCTAATGACAACAGATAACGAGATAGCTATTTTTAACGATGGTAAACAAAAGTTTGACTCTTTATTTAATGATATTAGAAATGCCAAAAAAGAGGTCAACATTCAATATTACATCATCCAGCCTGATGATTTAGGGACAAAATTAAGAGATGAATTAACTAAAAAAGCCAAAGAAGGCGTAAAAGTGAGGGTTCTCTATGACGAAATCGGCTCCAAGAGACTTTCTCTTAAGTTCTTTAAAGAACTACTTTCTGCTGGTGGAGAAGTAGAGGTATTCTTTCCATCACTGCTTAGACCGATAAATTTTCGGATGAATAATCGAAATCATAGAAAACTATGTATCATCGATGGGGAAATTGCTTATATTGGTGGATTTAATGTGGGAAATGAATACTTAGGGATAGATAAAAAGTTTGGATATTGGCGGGATACACATTTTAGAATGAAGGGTGGTTCCGTTAATCAAATTCAAGGCAGGTTTCTTCTGGATTGGAAACATGCCCGGAAACACGAGCAGGTAAGCTTCGATCAATTTTCCTTTACTACTGGAGGTCATGCCGGATCAAGTCCCGCTCAAATTGTGTCTAGTGGTCCTAACTCGCTAGTTGAGCATCTGAAAAATATGTATATTAAGCTGATCTTGAACGCCAAACGGAGTGTGTATATTCAGACGCCATACTTCATTCCAGATAGTAGTTTTATGGATGCATGTAAAATTGCACTCCTATCCGGTGTGGATGTACGGATTATGATTCCAAATAAGCCTGACCACCCTTTTGTTTACTGGGCAACTTGGGCGTATGCAGGTGAATTATTGAATTATGGAGCGAAAATTCTGTTATATGAAAATGGTTTCTTGCATGCTAAGACGATTGTGGTAGATGAAGAAGTAGCGTCCGTAGGGACAATGAATATTGATTCCCGGAGCTTTAGACTCAATTTCGAAGTTAATGCAATTGTTTATGATGAGCAAGTTGCTAAACAGCTTCAAGAATTGTTTCATGAAGATAGCCAGTTAAGTACAGAGCTTACCCCTGAGCGTTATAAAGAAAGGTCCCTTATAATCAAATTTAAAGAGGGGATTTCTCGTCTTTTTTCGTCCATCCTCTGAATACACAGACCCTATACTCCGTACAAAAGGCGAGCTGTGGACTTGTAAATTCACAGTTCGCCGCGGCACATGGATTCTACTATGCTTCACACGACACCCTGTTTTGATTTCATGCACTTAAGATTGTATGTGCGACCGTATACTTTTGCATATCTGACAATTCGGTCAATCATACGGGTGTCTTTCAGCTTAGTAAACGGGCACGGATCAGGAGCGGTATTCACTTCCAAGATCCATGGCTTGAGACGTTGATCTAAGGCAATATCTACACCGATTTCCTGAAGGCCGGGATAGACAGTGCTAAGTTGTCTGGCGGATTTCACTCCAATTTGCTTCAGGGATCGGATCAATATTGTACAATTCTCTGCGCTTGTGTAGGCTTTCAATAATTCCTCAACCGGATAAATCGTTCCTCCTTGACTCCCGTTTGTAACTACTTTGCGAGGATGCGCCACGCGTCCTGCAACCCCTGTCGCTTCCCACCCACCCTTAGAATTCCGCTGCACCATCACCCGGATATCGAATGGGCGGCCATCGTACACCAACAGCCTGATCCCCTTTTGAACTAAATAGGACTTCCCTTGGGCTTCTCGTAAGAGGGCCCGATATGCCGTGTCGTAATTAGAGAATTTGTGTACGTGGGTACCGGACTGATAGCTGTATTGTGCACGAGTAAGTTCAACCCGTATCACGCCCTGTCCTAAAGATCCGCAGCAAGGCTTAATGTACACCATCTTATATTTTTGTAGCATTTCATAGAGAGTGTTCTTATCCATTTTTCTTGTAAGCGGGACATGTTTATTTAACTCTTGATTTCTAACCAGCACCCTTGTCTTCGTCAGCTTATTGGATATACGGCTTATCTGCTTCATCATTTTGTCCCTCCGTCTCAAAAGATCCATAGGCTATATTACGGAAATACCTCAGCTTTTGATTGGGCAACCACCGAATTGTAGAACACACTGAAAGAATTCTACATATGATTATGGTAGGTATTTATCTATGGGCTGCAGCTTGCGGTCAACAGGAGGCGGCCATCATACTGCTCGACAAAGACAAATTGCAGGATAAGTTACTTGAAGTAATTGAGGCATTTCCCTGGTATAAGGGGCTGATCGGCGGCGAAAGAGCGAATTATAGCTTAGAGACGCTTCCGCTTATGACGTCGACAACGCTAGATACCTATTATTATAATCAACCTTTTGATCCTTCTTTGACCGTATATAGGACGTCGGGTACAAGCACTGGCCGTCGAAAAGCCATACTTTACTCTAAGGAAGACGATAAGCACTATATAGATATTAAAACGAAGCTGTACGGTGATCTTATTGCGGGAAGCGGATGTGTTAGCGCTTTGGCGGATATGGGTACTGGGCATGCGGCGAACACTGCGCTGTCCATTTTTGAACGGTTAGGATTGGAACATCATTCAATTCCCTTCGAATTGCCGATTGAGCAGCATATTGAACAGCTTCAAACCTTCAAGCCTGACTTACTCTACACAATGCCTTCCATCCTTGATCATATCGTACATGCTACTAGTGATCTGCGTGTTTTTGGAATCCGTAAGATTATTTTGGTTGGGGAAATCGCTTCATTAGGGTGGCAGCGGAATATGGCCCGTCTGTTCGGTCTTGAACCGCGCGACATCATTGATACGTATGGCTCTATTGAAATAGGCACGATTGCTTATTATTCACATGATCTTGGCAGGTATATTTTTGCTGATGGGATTTTTGCGGAAGGGGTCGGGGCGCAGGAGATTGGCGAAGAACTAAGTCCGCTTAGTAATGATGAAAGTGTTCTTGTTCTTACCTCCATGGTTCGCAAGATGCTGCCAGCTATTCGTTTCGTTACCTATGACGTTGTAAGGGACTTTAGGTCTGTGATGATAGATGGTGTGGAGAAGCAGAGTTTTAGTTCCATCGTCAAACGGGTGGGTCGGGAGCTGAAGCACGGGGAGAAAATAAGCCTGTACGATATCGAACAGGTCGTATACCGACATCTTGAAGATGCGATCATTCGGGTCAAAGTGAGGAAGAACGCGCTGACCGTTTATATCAAAAGTAAATCTGCGGATAACACCATTGTCCCGAAGATCAAAGAGGAAATTAGGGAATGCATTCCGGAAATCGGCATGATGATTCGAAACCATCTGCTGGATGATATTGAGGTCATTACAGTAGGCAAAGACGAGTCAATGGACAGCGGAAAGGTTAAGAACAAAAAGCTATATTACCAGAAAGATAAAGATCGCGCAGAGATGGACTTCACTGACGGTATTTTGTCGACTATCGGAAATACACCCTTAATCAAGCTGAAGAGCTTGTTCTATAAAAGTGAATTTGACGTCTATGCAAAAATGGAGCTGATGAACCCGGGGGGAAGCGCCAAAGATCGTCCTGCCCTGCGGATGATCCAAGAGGCATGGAAGGAAGGAACAATAGGCCCGGGAACCACCATCATTGAATCGAGCTCTGGTAATATGGCGATCAGCTTGGCCATGATTTGTAAGTATTTGGGGATGCGTTTTATCAGCGTTATTGATCCTAGAACCACGGAAACGAATCTGCAAATTCTGAAGGCGTTGGATGCCAAAATCGACTATGTCGCCAATCCCGATCCCGTAACAGGGGAGTTTCTTCCTGCTAGACTGAAACGTGTGCAGCAGTTGTTGGCGGAGATACCGAGCAGCTACTGGCCGAATCAGTATGCGAACGCAAATAATTATTTAGCCCACTACCATACGACAATGAAAGAAATCGTGACTGATCTTGAACGAGTGGATTATTTATTTTGCAGCGTTAGTACATGCGGAACCATACGGGGTCTTGCGGAATACGCAAGAGATCACGGACTTCGGACCAAGATCGTGGCTGTCGATGCAGAGGGAAGCGCGATTTTTGGCGGAAATAAGAGTACACGGCGCTTCCCAGGACTGGGTGCCGGCATCGTGCCACCTTTCTGCAGAACAGATATAATCGACCATATCGTGCATGTCTCGGATTCAGATATAGTAAAAGGTTGCCGGATGTTGGCGCAGAACGAATCCATCCTGGCTGGCGCATCCTCCGGGGGAGTCATTGCCGCCGTGAAGCAGATGGAGCCAGAATTGACTCCGGGAGCTGTCTGCGCAGTCATACTGCATGATAAGGGAGAGCGTTACCTCGATACCGTATATTCTGACTCATGGATTCAGAACCAATTCGGTCAGGAGCTGTTGGCTGAATGTGATGATCTCACTGAGATGTAAGAAACGATATGTTTCATAAGGAGATGACGGTATGCTGTACTTAAATGATCGAGATATACGGGCAGTAGGTGTTGATTGGCCTATTCTTGTGGAATCGGTAGAGACTGCTGTGGGTATCATCGATTCAGGTGATTATGTCCAGCCGATAAAGCCCTACCTAAGGTATAAGAGTCCACAAAACCGGATTATTGCAATGCCCGCTTACGTAGGGGGAGAGGTGAACGCGGCAGGGATAAAGTGGATTTCTAGCTTCCCAGATAATATTGAGGCTGATCTTCCTCGCGCGCATAGCATCATTGTATTGAATGAACCAAGTACAGGCCGGCCTTCAGCCGTCTTGAACTCTCCGCTTCCCAGTATCATTAGGACGGCTTCCATCAGCGGACTGATGATTCGTTTCTTTTTGCAGGCGCGTTCAGTGGAGCGGATTCATCTAGGCATTATCGGCTGGGGACCGATTGGGCAGGTTCATTGTCAAATGGTTATGGCTCTGTATGGGGATCAAGTCGAACATATCCGGATTTTCGATATCAAGGGAGTAGACTTATCAGGAATCTCATCTCTCTTTAGAGATAGGATAGAAGTGGCTAAGACGTGGGCGGACGTTTATCAGCATTCGAATATCTTTATTACTTGTACTGTATCCGAACATCGGTATATCGATCTGTATCCTGAAAAAGGTAGTCTTCTGTTGAATGTTTCACTGCGTGATTATAAGCCGGAGGCGTTAGCTTCGTTAAAAGCCATTATCGTCGACGATTGGGATGAAGTGTGCCGTGAGAATACGGATATTGAGCAGCTTCATTTGGAGCAAGGGCTCACTCGTGCTGACACCCAGATGATTACCGATGTTGTCTTGCGCCACAGCCTAGATGAATTCGGCGAAGATGAACCGATCTTCTTTTGCCCGATGGGGATGGCCGTCTTTGATATCGCTACAGCGGTGTATTACGTGAACAAGGCGAGAGAAAAGGGGATAGGGACCGAGCTGGAGTAAGGAGAGCAAGAATGAGAGCAATTCTGTCCATATAACAGCGATAACCCGCTTATTGAGCGGGTTTTTCATTATGTTATGCACTAGTATATTGGTTTCATATGGATATGTTTGCAACGTGGATTGCAGTCTATTGTGATTGGTTGATTAAAGCGGTATTGTTTATTTGGCGGTATATTAGTGGGAAATGGACAAAATTCCAAGCGATACAATAAAGACAACCCCGATGAAGAATACATCGGGGCTGTCTTGCAACTGATTAAAGGGTATAACCGAAGCCTAGTATAGTAAAACACTTATCCTGATCTTCGGGCACCATTTTGATTTCTATCTGATGCTCACTGCTAGCTTCGTTTTGATATAGAATTACCGGATTGCAATGTGTCCAGTTGTTCACGTGAGGATCAGCAGTAACTGCAAGGCTGCCGTCTACGAAGATATCCGCTTTGCCGAATTCGCTGCTGCCGGAATCCTTGTATACGAGGATGAGATTTTTACTCGTTATTGTCAGCTTGAAGCTTTCTTCTCCAGACGCTCTTGAATGCATCCAATTATGAGGGAATTCCGGAGTACCGTGAGAGTCAGCATCCATTTCTACCCGCTGCAAATCGGTATCGATCCCCGAAAATCCGCCTACTTCGATCTTACCTGCGTCAATATAGTTTTTTCGATCCAGCAGGAGGGTTCCTGTAAAATCATTCCCGATAACTGGTCGTTGATCCAATAAGATCTCATCTTCATTCATTAGTGATTTATGGGTTTCGGTGAATAAATAAGCGAGACAATCAGCCATTACCCGGTGCCCCTCATTTGTCGGATGATAGATATCATAGAAAAATTGCCGTTTAGAGATGATGTTGCCTTCAGCTTTACTCAGGCGGAACTGCTCGGATACGGCATCTTTTACACTAACCATAGGAAGATTATAATGGCGGCCAATGGGGGAGAGCCGATCCTGCAGGTTCCAGTCATTCATAAACACACTGAACAGAAGGATTACGGCTGGCTGATGATCGGCGGAAAGTATTTTTAAGCATAAGCTTTCAAAACAATTGCCTTTCGTTTCATCCCCTTCGTCGTTTACCGCAAATTCCACTACCACGATATCTGGTGTTACGGAACCGTCTCTAAGAATATCTCTTTCATAGCGGATGACGCCAAGCTCGGAGGGTGTTCCGCCGACCCCAGCCTTCACAAAATGGATGTTCTCGCCACCATTTGTGCCGAATAAGTCTTTAAATCTTAAATACGACTGATAGGCATAACATTCCGTGTGTATCGGCTTAGCACCGGCTCCTTGAGTAATGGAACCTCCAATATAAGCGATCGTGACTTCCTCGCCCTTTATAGCCTTATTCATGGCAGCTTTTAATCTTTTATTATTGCCAGCGTGCAGCAAGGATTGTGTAATGATCTTTTGGTACTCATTCGATTCAAAAGCAACTGGTGGTTCAAGGATTAGCTCTGGAACAGAATAACCGTCATGCAAATAAAAAATAACACTCGCAATCGCCAGTTCGCCTGCGTGATTAAATTCAAAAGCAAATTTTCCGAGCACATCATCTTCTTCAGAACCCGGATTATCTGCTAACTTCAAAATAACCTCTGAACCATCGGCGGGGCAGGGTACACGTAAATAACTGCCGGTTTCATATTTACTAGTTTTGCCCCAGTGCTGCAATAAAAAAGTGACTGGATCTTCCTGCGCGTTAGTCCTTCTCACGGATACTCCAATACTGTGGACTAATTTGCGAAATCCTGCACTGCTCCCCAGAAGCTCCAGAATTGCTTTATCTGTGACGCCGCCTATAAATCTGGTCTTATCGATCAGATAGCTGCCTTCCAGATAAACTTCTTGTGAAGGTTTTCCTTCAGGTCTTGCTGTTGCTTCAATTGCTGTTTCATACAGCACAAAAAAGCCGTTTCTACGATCAGCCGGGTCCTTTGGAGCTTTCGGACCTTCAATCTGTTCGCCTGCAATGAGTTCGTTATTCTTTTCCATATGGATCATCCTCGCTTTATAAGGTTCTCTTGTTATGGATGCGCTTGCAAAGAAATGATTCTGTTACAAGGGAATACCTGTTAACAGTAACACCAATTATCTAGATTGTTCAACCAATAAACAAAGTTTCATTTAATAATAACAAAAACTTGCTAGTTTACACATGGAAGTTGAAATCGCTTACTTATATAATGTGCCTAGTCATACGAAAATAGGATGCTTAAGGGGAGAATAATCATGCCTACGCAGGAATTAATCCTTGTGAAGCAGGGCAAAGCTGCTAAGATTTACGTGGATCCCAAAGGGAAGGATTATGCCGGTTTGCGCCGCGTGGCTCAGTCTTTTGCAGCAGATGTTAAACAGGTAACAGAGGTTGAACCTGAAATACATGCACAATTGAAGGCATTGGATGGAACCGTTATAATCGCTGGATCGATCGGCAGTAATGAGCTTATTGATCGTTTAATTGCGAAGGGGACAGTGGATGTGTCCGCCATCCAAGGGAAAAGGGAATGTTATAAAATTCAGGTAGTTGAAGAACCGACAGCAGGAGTGGACAAGGCGCTCGTCATTGTGGGAAGCGATAAACGCGGGACGATGTACGGGATTTATTCTATCTCTGAAAAAATTGGCGTTAGTCCGTGGAAATATTGGGCAGATGTTATACCAGAGAAAAAAGCAGATTTGATCTTACCTGATAGCCAGCTACATAGGATTTCCAAAGAACCTTCGGTTAAATACAGAGGGATTTTTTTGAATGACGACTGGCCGTCCTTGGGCTCTTGGGTAACTCAAAGATTTGGTGATTTTAATGAAGATTTCTATGACAAGGTGTTTGAACTAATTCTTCGATTAAAGGGGAATTATTTATGGCCAGCGATGTGGAGTGCCGAATTCAGCCTTAACGGTAAAAGCAATCCAATCGCCAACGCCCAGCATGCACAGGAATACGGCATTATAATGGGAACCTCCCATCATGAACCTTTATTTCGGGCAGGCAGTGAATGGCAGAAGGTATACAACCAATATGGAACAAGTAACTTATGGGATTTTGCCCGAAACAAACAAGCTATTACGGATTTCTGGGAAGATGGGATCAAACGGAATCAGGACTTTGACAATTTAATCACACTAGGGATGAGGGGAGAAAGTGATTCTGCGCTGGAGGGCTCCGACCAGGAGAATATTGACCTGCTGAAGGATATCATCCTTACGCAAAAAGAATTATTAAAGAAATATAATCTTGAGCACTCGCCCCAAATTCTAGCCGTATACAAGGAAGTGGAGAAGTATTGGTATGGCACTGCTGAGGTTGAAGGCTTGAAGGACTGGGAAGTCCTGAATGATGTTTCGATCCTGCTGGCAGATGATAACTATGGCAATCTCCGCAAAATCCCAACGGAACACGAACGCGATCGAAGTGCAGGGTGGGGGATGTACTATCATTTTGACTATCATGGGGGTCCACATTCCTATGAATGGTTAAACACGATTCCGCTGGAGAAGGTTTGGGAGCAAATGTGTATGGCATTCGACTATGGCATTCGTGATGTATGGATTGTGAACGTCGGGGACTTGAAGCCTATGGAATTGCCTATTTCCTACTTTATGGAATTGGCCTATGATTTTGAAGCTTGGGGTACCGGAGCGATTAACCGGACTGAGGAATATACAAAACGATGGGTAGAGCAGCAGTTCGGATATGCACTGGAACATGAGACATGCCTGGGCATCGCGCAATTGCTGAGTGAGTATACCCGAATGAACGGCCGCCGCAAGCCGGAGATTATTTATCCGTCAACCTTCAGTCCTATCCATTACAATGAGGCACAGAGAGTGCTGAAGCAGGCGATTAAGATGGAGAATGCCGCTGACCAACACCATGCTCTTATTCCTGAATCATTAAAAGATGCGTACTACCAGCTTGTATATTTCCCTGCTGCTGCATCAGCCAATGTGCTCAAAATGCAAATATATGCTCGGCTTAACGAGCTATATACTGGACGAGGCAGTATATTAGCCAATACCTACGCTACCCTGACTCATGAAGCCATCGATAGGGATAAACACCTGGAGCAGGTTTATAATAGCGGAATTACAGAAGGAAAATGGCAAGGAATGATGAGTTCCCCTCATGTCGGGTATGTTCACTGGAATGCAGAGGGGTGGAAATATCCAGAGGTGAGCACGTTGATTCCCGCTAAAGGCTCTATATTGATTGTTGATGTTGAAGGTACGGAGCAAGCGTATGTTGCGGGGACGGCAAAGCTTCCGGTATTTACAAATCTGCAAAAAGAAAACTATTGCATTACTATCAGCAACGGTGGAGAAGCGGGCTTTGAATATCAGGCAAGAAGTAATGTAGCTTGGATCAAGCTTGAGAAAACATCGGGTTGGATCAAGGCTGGGGAGAGCTTACATGTTTCTGTAGATTGGGAAAAGGTTCGCGAGACATCGACGGGTGAAATTACGATCTCTGGTGCCGGAGGCACCGTTAAGGTTAGTGTAGCTGTGAACTTCACTGACATTCAGGATGTGCCAGCGATGACCTTTATCGAGACGCATAATACAGTGTCCATTGAAGCGGAGCATACCTCAAGTCGTGTTGCACAATCAGGGGTGGAATGGAAGACCATTGCTAACTATGGGCGTTCTTTATCCTCGGTTAAAATGTTTCCGGATACGGTATCTTTTGAACAGCCGGAGAATGCGCCTTATCTGGAATATCAGGTTTTAGTACAGCAGAATGCAGATTACAGCTTAACCGCGTATATTGCTCCGACAAACAACCTGTCACAGTTCAGTGGATTAAAATATGCGGTAGGCTTCGATGCACAGACGCCAGTGATTACTGATGCTTTACCTACGGATTTTGCGGGCGGCAATCATGATAATGAACCGTGGTGCCGCGCGGTTATAGATAATATTCATACCGTGACCACAAGTCATGCGTTAACGAAGGGTATCCATACCCTCCGCTTTTACGGATTGGATGCGGGCCTGGTCCTGCAAAAGCTTGTGTTGTCCGCTGCGGAGCTGCCGTATTCCTATTTGGGCCCAGAGGAGAGCTTCTATACTAGGGGGGCGCACTAATTCATAGTTAGAGCTAATTGAAGGGTTGAATCCCCGAATGGTTCAGGGTCCTCCGTTATTTCAAGGCAGATGACGGAGGATAACCCTTGATATTTTTGAAAACATTACTGAAGTAGGCGACATCTTGATAACCACAGTGCGCTGCTACTTCGGACACATTGAAGCCACCTGCGGACAGAATCATCTCGGCATTGCTCACCCGTACTTTGTTTATAAATTCTTTATAGGTGGAACCAGTGTTTTGCTTGAACAGCTTGCCAAGATATACAGGATTTAAGGCAACAAAATCAGCTAGTTCCTTGATCGTAACTTCCTCCGAATAATGATCCATAATATAGGTCATTACTTTTTGGATTCTCAGATCGATCAGAGGTGTCTCTTGATGGTGGGTTATGCTTAACAGGCGATACACGATCAGTTGAAAAATGGCTCTGGCCTTCATTTTATAAAAAGGCTGTTTGCCCATCCATACATGCGAGAAATCTTTGATGTCCGCTAGGATCTCTTTAGTTCTCCAGTTTTTGGTTACGGTCTCAAAAGGGAGCTGCACATGATTGTCCTCCCCCTCCCAGAAGAAATTAAACGCAAAAGAACGCATGGGTGCCTCCTTAAAGGTCTGCGCTTCCCGAATACTTCCGGAAGGTGCATAGAGCATATCACCAGCTTCAACCGTAAATTTCTCCCCATTAATAAAATAGTTCGATTTCCCTTCCACAATGAAGGTAAGGTCATGGAAATCAATT
The DNA here is from genome assembly GCF_038009145.1 of Paenibacillus sp. FSL R5-0923. NCBI lineage: Bacteria > Bacillati > Bacillota > Bacilli > Caryophanales > Paenibacillaceae > Paenibacillus > Paenibacillus sp. FSL R5-0923. Next base: position 5,235,475 of record NZ_JBBPAT010000001.1, on the reverse strand, counting down.
TTGCTCCTCGTTATCTCCCAATCCGGGAAGGATCTGCGGTCGACAAACAAAAAAACGTTCGGAACTAGATTCTCATATTTGCCAATGTCCATTTCAGCCATTGCTCCTTCCATATAACTAGAGCCGTACGAATACCGATTGGTATATTATACCGAAATGAAACCTATTACGAAAAGACTCTTTTAATCATCGGGAATGCCGTACGCCATGCATAATGAAATCCTTGAATTGTCGGTCTGTTGCCCGGTCTTCCTCCGTAACCACACCGCTCCGCTGATGCGTAATAATAACGGCTTTTTGTAAATACATGAAATACAGGTGGGTGGACTTCTGCAGAATGTTCAGCCACTTATTTTTTTCCTCCGGATCCACTGCTATTGTGTCAAGCAGTATAAGTCGCGAATACCAGCCTTCCATAGCCTTCTTAAAGTCAGGCAGTTCTGCAGGATTCTTAGAAAGCGTGCTGTAGTAAACTCCAAAAATGGCATCATAGTAGATCAGTGATTCCTGATGATCTCTTAAAGCCAAATATTTATCCAGAATGTTCTCCAGTGATTGTACCGGCTGTTCAAAATCAAAATCAAACAGCAGCTGTCCAAACATCCGCTCTAGGTTAAGGACATAGATTTGAGCGGCTAATTCTTCTTTGTCCTTATAATGATGATACAAAGTGCGCCGGGAGACCCCGGCTTGTTCTGCAATTTGAGCCATATCCGTGCGCTCAATACCTTGAGCACAGAACAAGCTGAGTGCTGTATCCTTAATGATCTCCCTCGTCATTTGCATCTGCTTTTCACGCAAATTCATTAATTTTCTCTCCTGCCTTGTGCGAGTATTTCGCTAATTCTGTGCTATTTCTGAGCTGGCTTCGACGTCATGAGGAACTTGCTCCCAACTGAATAGGGTTTCTGATGGTTGACTGCATCACCTAGCCATTTCAGAAGCTTCACACCATCTTGTTCAGCCTGAAAGAAGGTCTCTCTGGTTGCAAAAGTGTGCGGGGTTGTACCCGTCTTAGCATTTAGCCCATAGTCGGTCAGATAGTAATAATAATTAGGTAAAGTGGCAGCTAAAGAAGATACAGATTGCCGCATTTCCTGTGACCATTCATTAATAATGCGTTGATCTCTGGGCCCCTTGTAATCGTTGATGTTGTTCTGAAAGTGGATCAGAATCTCGTCAAATACCGAGTAGGATTGCAATATTACCGTATTCGCAGGCAGTAGATGACCGTTCGATTTAAATGCTGCCCCGATGATATCCGCTTCAGGGGTATACCCAAAATTCTTAACGAAGTCTGCCTGCCATTCCTTATTCACAACATTTGGCCACTTGTCTGATTTCAGGAAGGAACTGTCTGAATATTGGAAGATCTCGGAGTCTTTGTAATGAGAGGCGATCTCCGGAGCCCAGAAGGCGGACCCGAATCCACCAGCACTTTCACCTGCAATTAGCAGTTTGCCGGGCTTTTCCACGTTGGCATATATCCAATCAAGGCTGTTTCGCACATTATTGCTGCCGTTATAACGCATTGTAAAGGTACTGCCGTCCTCTTTTTTATATTCAGCCGTACGGTTACCGATATGGAAATCACCCGTCGAATAGGGAAGGTAGACCACATTCCATCCATGAAAAGGATTGGCAGGGTTATCCGTATCCATCATGCCTCTCAGCAATGTCAGCATATAGAAGGGGATGTTCTGGAAATAGTTGCCCGTATCTCCACCTTTAATGAAGTTCATTAGCTTGATTGGGTGCGCGGCGCTTTGGGCATCCCAACTGGCCCCTCCCCCGGAAAAAAAGATAATCCAGTTATTAGTCTCTCCCTTTTTATTCCAGATAAAATACTCTGATCCATCACTTGAAATGACATTTCCGTCCAGCTTGACTTTATTCCACTCATAAGGCTTCACTTCCGTGATTACGGGGGTGGCGGTGGCCGGTCTCTTGATCACAAAAGCGCTAATCGCAAGAATAGCAATCAAAGCAAGGCTCAATAATCCAATGCATGTGAATATCGTAATTTTCCCCATTCTTCTCATATACATCTCTCCCTTAATTTGAGTATACGCTACGTTAACTCATTGCGCAATGTGTATACTTAAATTCAAAATAAACAATCATAATTGAAAAACGGGGTGTCCTCGCAGCCTTTTAAATATGGCTACAGGGACACCCCGATTTTGTATGTTACTTCATTTAATTAGATTCTACACTTCGATTTCAAATGTTCTAATTTCGTAAGGTTCAAGTACAAAGGTAATGACAGGTTCAGTGTGAACCTCACCTTCAGGACGTTCCATTAGATTACACTCTTGCCACGAAATAATGTTCAAGTCGCTCGTCATATCAATCTGCTGGCGGCTTCCGGAATAGTCGTGAACACGTACAACTAATTTTTGACCATCTTCAGATTTCTTAAAGGCAGATACCATAACCGTATTCGTAGAAAGACGAATCATGGACTTTGTTTCTACTTCAGCTTGCCCCATGGTGCTCCGCAGTGGATTGTTGATGGACCAGGCTTGACGGACGGTATCACCTTGTAACCAATCCCCAGTATGAGGCAGGATAGAGTAGGTGAATGAATGTTCGCCTTGATCCGCATCAGGGTCAGGGTGTGTTGCCGATTTGATTAGGGATAGACGCATCACATTATCCTTGATGTCGTAGCCATATTTGCAGTCATTCAGCAAGCTAACGCCATAACCACGATCTGATAAATCTGCCCACTGATGACCCACAGTCTCGAATCTAGCGTAATCCCAGCTAGTGTTCCAGTGTGTTGGACGCTTAACATTACCGAACTGGATATCATAAGTGGCTTCGGTAGCTCGTATCGCAACAGGGAAGGCTACTTTCATTAGCTGTTTTTTCTCATGCCAGTCTACGTTCGTCACGAAGTCGATACGACGATGCCCAGCGTGTAAGATCATTTGCTGTTTAATCGTGGAATCCATATAGCTCCATGTGAATTGCACAATACAACGCAATGAACCATTTTCTATGACTTCAATGCTAGTGCAGTCGATTACTTCGCGCATTTTTTGCTGATAGTAGATGTCAATGTCCCAGGCTTCATGTGCTAATGGTTTATCCTCAAACACTTGGAACACATTACCGTGACTTCCATTAGCTAATACTTGACGCTGTTCGCGTTTATCATAGATGGATGACAATTGACCTTGCTCGTTCCACGCTATTTCAAGGTGAGGCGTTGAAATTCCTGATTCATTCAGCTTGAATGGAGTACTTAGTGGCTCAGAATTCACATCTGCCACGAAGGAGATGGTGGTGTATCCGAGAGAAGGAATGTCGGACACTTCAATGATCCAACGGTCACCTTCACGTTGAGCCTGTAATGGTTTACCTTCTGTGTTTATCCAATGTCCTGTTTCCATGCCGGGCTCTATAGTAATTTCTACGAGCTCAGTTAATTCCCAAGAAGCATTGTTCCAGATGGTATATTTACCGGCTTCACTTCCGTTCACTAGTAGGTTCGTAGATTGTTCCCATACAGATTGACCAATGGCTTCGGCTTGAGCATATTCAATCGTACTGTCTTCGTACACTTCACGAATTGAAGAACCAGGAATAATATCATGGAATTGGTTACGCAAAATAATTCTCCAACCCTCGTCTAAATCGGTCTGACGATAGTTCGACCAATCTTCAGACACCACACTTTGCAGTGCGTTTAGCCATTCCGCCTCGCGGTATAGCAGTTCAAGCTTGCGGTTCATCCGCTTATTGTAGGCTTGGCTAGTGTACGTGCCACGGTGATATTCTAAGTAAAGCTCACCATCCCATACATGGACATAACGATCTGTATTAGCAACGGTTTCTTGCAGATTACGGAAGTAATCTCCTGCTGTTCCTGTTTCAATCTTCGGTAGTCCTGGGAGATCGTTGAGTCTGCGGCGCATCTCTAGCATTTCGCGGTTAACCCCGCCGCCGCCATCACCATATCCGTATGAAAGTAATAAATTGCGATTCACTTCTTTATCCCGGTACGTATCCCAAATTCCTTTTACAGTCTTAGGAATGATGCGACCATTATAGGTGTAGAACCAAGAATCTTCTTCAGACCAAGGCTCTGGTGTTGTAATGAAGTGTGTTAATACTTCAGTGCCATCAATACCACGCCATTGGAAGGTATCATGTGGCATGCGGTTGTATTGATTCCAGCTAATTTTCGTGGTCATAAACGTATTAATTCCTGATTTTTTTAGAATTTGTGGCAAGGACCAGCTGTAGCCAAATACGTCCGGCAGCCATAAATAATCACATTCAACACCAAATTCATTACGCAAGAAGCGAGTACCATATAGCAATTGACGGACAAGAGACTCACCTGAGGTCAAGTTACAATCTGCCTCGAGCCACATGCCACCGCCAGCTTCCCAGCGTCCTTCAGCAACACGTTCACGAATCTTCTCGTAGATTTCTGGATAATCGTTTTTGATGTATTCATAAAGCTGAGGTTGAGTCTGTAAAAAAGTATAGTCAGGGAACATTTCCATCAGACGGAGTACGGTCGAGAAGGAACGCGCACATTTCTCACGGGTATGCTTCAATTGCCATAACCAAGCTACATCAATATGGGTATGACCAATACAGGTAACAGTAACTGGCGAAGACTTTTCCATTTTATTAATTTCATCACGCAAATAATTACGAGCTTCCTCAATCGAAGCGTAGAAGACCTCTGAACCTGGACGAGACCAGTCAATCAGAAGAAACGAGCGGTCTACTGTACTTAGCAGCTGTGTATATTCTGGTGTTTTTGAATCGAGTACGTTCAGCGTCTCAACTACAGCAAGTGCAGTAAAGTAGAAATCATCCGTTGCATCGTCCAGCCAACAAATTTCTGCCATACGAATGCCATGTGTTTGATCTTTTTTAGGACCGCCACCTTCTAGTCCCGACCATAAACGGAAAGTAAGTGGAAGCTGCGTACCTACCGTTTCATCCGGCAAGAACACTTCTGTATGATTGGAATCTACACCTTGATAGGGTTTACCATTGTAAAAGAATAAAGATTCAAAGCCGGAGTTGTTTCCGGCACCTGTCTCGCCAAAATCAAATCGACCCAGTACCCTGCGTCCTGCCCAAGAGGCGGGTACGTCTATCTGTGTCGTTAGCCATAAATACAAATCGCGGCCTTTCCAGGTATCGCCAACTTGTAGCTTAGACCATTCTCCATCCACGGGTGGTTCCGCTGCAATTTCACCTTGTTCGTCAATCATAGAATTGAAAAAAGGAATGTGTATTCGATCCCGGTAACGATATTCGGAAATCTCGTTTAGTTGGGAGTTGAGTTTACGTTTGGTTAGAAACATGAGTAATAGCCCTCCATTATCTTGATGGGGGACGAGGATTATAAGACTTATAGGGTGATTACAGGTTTGTTTGGGGGTAGAAACCAACTATAGACGATTTTTAGCGAGATGTAAACTCATGATAAAGAAAAAAGTTGCAAGGAGGAAAGATTTACATCTAAAAATGAATGCGCTCCCATTGCACAAAAAGAAAGGTGGTGTTAAGCTTCTAATCCTAAAGGCTAGATTTTGAAGGAAGGTGAATTTGTTGAATATAAAGAAATTTTATCAAAATCATTTACGAAAAAAACTGTTTAATAAAATTTTAGCTATATATTCATCCATCATCATTATTACGCTCATTGCCTCTTCCATTACCGTTTATAAATACTATGAACAGACGATCACGCGTCAACATGTTGATGCTAATCGAGAGGTACTGGATTACGTGAGTTTATATATGAATCAGCAGTACGAAGGGATTCAATTGGCCATCCAGCAAATTTATAGTGATGCTTCTGTAAGTGAGGATTTGTCCTACTTTTTGCAACATGATTATGGAGATTATCTTAAATATCGTTTAGATCAGTTTGCTGAAATTGGGAGCTTCGTACCCCATACATTCGATACTTACTTCAAAACGTATTTGAATCAGAAAAGTGGTATCTCTGACGTTATCTTATACAGCACTGAGAAAGAATTTTATTATTTATATAAAAATAATACACGACAGCTCTACAAAAGAGATATAGATATTTCGGAACAAAAATCACCCATACCCAAGAATGGTTGGGTTTCGCATGAAAAAAAATTATTACTTAAGGAAATAAGGGAAGACAATAACAATTTGTATACGATGACTAGGGAGCTTAAAGATCCGATTTCATTGAAAACGATCGGTATGCTCATTATAGATTTTGATGCTGAACTTATTTCAAAATGGCTTGGTACGAAAGGTACAGAGAATAATGGTCAAGTGTTGGTTCTAACACCAAGCGGTGACGTCATATATGATTCCTTAGGAAGGTATATGGGACAGCAGTATCCGCATATCGCTGGTCTTTATTCAGACAACTGGACTGCACTGGATGGATTATCCAAAGTTAACTTAAATACAACGAATAGCTCAGGTCTTATTGTGGCAGGAATCATTCAGAAGTCGCAGGTCAATAAAGAAATGGTGGTAGTACGAAATTGGATTATCGGGATTACGGCAGCACTAATTGTTGCGGCAATGTCCATTACATACGGAATAATTTTACGTTTCTCTAAAAAAGTGAAGATCATTGTCAAATCTATGAAGCGCTTACAGGAAGGCGACTTAAGCACGCGCATTCATCTTAACCGGGAGGATGAATTGCAGCTTATTGCCAACAATTTTAACTATATGTGTGAAAGACTAGAGCTGTATATTAATAAAGTTTACATTTCAGAAATTACGCAAAAAAATGCAGAACTCGTTGCTCTTCAATCGCAGATTAATCCGCATTTTTTATATAATACGCTTGAAGCTATAAGGATGCGGGCTATTTCGCAAGGTGCGAAGGATGTAGGTCAGATGATTTACATTTTATCTACGTTATTCCGAACGATGATTAAGAAAAGTATGGTTGTTACCATCGCTGATGAGATTGAATATTGCAATCTATATCTTGAGCTGTTTCAAATTAGGCATAAAGATAAGCTTCAAATCGAGTCGCGAATAAGTCCAGTGGCTATGAATTGTTCTATCGTTAAACTGCTGATTCAGCCGGTCATTGAAAATTATATTGTTCACGGATTCAGGCCCGAACGCTCCGATAACCTAATCCGCATTGAAGTAACTGAATCAGACGGTAGCATTCAAATTGCTATCAGAGATAACGGAAATGGGATTATTCCCAGCAAGCTAACGGAACTTCAAAAAACACTTCAAGTCAGTATGCGAATGGATGCACCACCTTCCTCGCTTGGACTATGTAATGTGAATGAGCGAATTAAGCTTTATTATGGGATTGAATATGGATTATCGATTGCTAGTGAGATCGGTGTAGGAACAACAGTCATCATGAATATACCAGTGGTAAGGGAGAGTATTAAATAATGCACAACATACTTATTGTGGATGATGAACCTCTTATTCTTGAAGGATTACGTTCAGTGATCGAATGGGAAGATTATGGACTAAGAATCGCAGGGCAAGCGAGTAATGGGGAAGAAGCTTTAGAATTTTTGCGTAGTCATAACGAAGCCATTGACATATTAATTACAGATATTACGATGCCAAAGCTGACGGGACTTGAACTCATTCAACAAATTAAGTCTTTTGATTCAAAAATGAGATTTATTATCTTAAGCGGCTATGAACAATTTGAGTATTTAAAAGCTGGAATGAGTCTAGGCATTGAAAATTATATTCTTAAACCCATTAACATAAAAGAATTGGAATCAACCATTGAGCAAATTGTTGAGGTCCTTAATCAAGAGGATGTTGAACAATTTCATGCGAAGGAGGATCAGCAAGTTTTACGTAACAATATTTTAAATCGTTGGGTCACTGGAAATATAGATCGACAGGAGCTATTGCATCGTTCAAAAGTCTTAAATATTTCTCTGGACTGTTCATGTTTTACGGTGGCTGCGATTCGGCTTATTACGGAACATGAAGAGGATGAGGGTCAACTGCACCCTAATCAACTTATGGAAGAATGTTATCGTATCGCTGTGCAGTCCGTAGCAGAGCGCGGAACAGTTATTGTATTTATAGATATGGAAGGTGATCTTGTTCTTATTGTTGCGGAGTCGACTGAAGATGAGAACAAAGAAGAAATGTATTGCATGCTGCAACAAGTGCAATGTGAGATTATGCATGAATTAGGAAAGTCTGTCTGGATTACGATAGGAAGTAAGGAATATACTTTTCAAGAAGTACCACAAAGTTATAAAAAAGCTAAAAGTTTATATGTGGATCATCTGATGCTGCCGGGCTACCCGATTATAGATGTGGACCAACTATCGAAGATGGTGTTACACGAGGAAAAGCTCGAAATTGATTATGAAGCATTTACTAAACTATTATTATCTGGAGAGCGTGAGGCGGCAAATCAATTTATCGCAGAAACATTCCAAAAGCTGTTCGGATGTGGCGTGATTACACGCATTGATAATTACAACGTAGCGATTGAATTAATGTTGATCGCTAAGAATATGGAGAAAAACTGTAATTTCAGTGCTGTGTTTAATCCTTTGCTACGCATCCATACCATTGAGCAGTTGCTTCATCATGTGCAGGAAAGTGTGAATGAAACGCTGGACCAATTATCGCTAGTGAGTGATGAGCTCAGTCCGAATATGAGATATATGGTGGATCAAGTGAGCAAACATTATAGAGAAGAACTATCTCTGAAGACGCTCAGTCAGCGAATGAATATGCATCCTACTTACTTGGGACAGCTATTTCAGAAGGAGATGGGGCGAAGCTTCTCTGATTATGTGAACCAATTCCGAATTGAAAAAGCAAGACAACTGCTGCTTCAAACTACGTTATTAACCAATGAAATAGCAGCTGAAGTAGGGTATCTAGATCCAGCGTATTTTTATCGCCAGTTCAAAAAATCAGCAGGCATATCTCCAACAGAACTTCGAAATATGTATAAAAAAGAAAAGGCGTAGGATTTAGGAAATGTTCCCGGGTATCACGTTCAAGTGGAGGGTTCACGAACGTTGGTCACGAGAATGTTTCCTTTTTTTTGTTCAAATCTTAAGGGATTTCAAGCCTCACGGAGGTCATTTTTTCTTGCGATCTTTAATTTTTACATATCATTCTGGAGTTTTTCAACTTTATGAAACCGCTTTTATAGCGCAGAATTAAAGATAGTTAAAGGGGCAAGGAAATAAGATCGAAAGGGTATTACGGGGATTGTTTGGGGATAGAGAAGGGGGATGTGGAATAGTGTCTGCATTTTTCAAAAGCTTAAATAAGGATAAAGTACTGTGGTTTATGGTATTACCAGGGACAATATGGTTCCTAATCTTTTGTTACTTACCGATGTTCGGAACCATTATTGCATTTAAGGATTTCAAGATTCATCGGGACGGATTCTTTGCAAGCGTTTTAAATAGTAAATGGGTTGGCCTTGAAAATTTTAACTTTTTGTTCTCGACAGAGGACGCCTATATTATTACAAGAAATACGATACTGTATAACGTGGCGTTGATCTCTCTCGGTTTAGTTCTTGCGGTGGGCATTGCAATCACCTTGAACGAACTTGTGAACAAACGGATGGCCAAAGTTTATCAAACGGCGATGTTTATGCCTTATTTTCTTTCTTGGGTTATTATTAGTTTCTTTACATTCAGCTTCCTAAGTGTAGATAAAGGAATCTTGAATCAAGTGATTGTTTACTTCGGAGGCGATCCTGTTTCTTGGTATGGGGATACTCGCTTTTGGCCATATATCCTAATTTTCATGGGAATTTGGAAATCAATTGGTTATTCAAGTGTTGTTTACTTAGCGGCTATAGCGGGTATCGACAAGTCCTACTATGAAGCGGCAATGATTGATGGGGCCAGCAAATGGCAGCAAATTAAGTTTATTACACTTCCTTTGCTTAAACCTTTAATGGTAACGCTAACTATTCTAGCGATTGGTGGTATTTTTAGATCTGACTTCGGTCTATTCTATCAAATACCTCGGGATTCCGGTGTTCTATACTCCGTAACGAATGTTATCGATACTTATATCTATCGAAGCATGAGTACGACAGGAAACCTAGGGATGAGTACAGCAGCGGGTCTATATCAATCGATCGTTGGATTTATCATGGTAATTGTAACGAATTCTATTGTGAAAAAGATCAGCAAAGAAAACGCGATATTCTAGAAAGGAGTCAATTGACGTTATGGAAGTATTCAAACGTAAGCCGAAAGAAGTCGACAACAACGCCATTACTCCTTTTTGGAATGTGGTACTCAATATTGTGATTGGAGTTTTCGCCTTTACCTGTGTGTTTCCGTTCTTGTTTGTCATAGCCATTTCTTTTACAGATGAGAAAGTACTCGCTTTAAATGGATTTAGCTTAATTCCAGAAAAATTTAGTATGGCGGCGTATCAGTTTATTTTTAACACAGGTGATCAGTTATTTCGTTCCTTTGGAGTTACCTTACTTGTTACTGTACTAGGTACGCTCATTAGCTTATTTCTAATTACAACTTACGCCTATGTTCTTTCTCGAAGATCATTTCGCTATCGTAATTTTTTCAGCTTCTTCGCCTTCTTCACGATGTTATTCTCAGGCGGAATGGTTCCAAACTATATTGTGGCCACACAGTTTTTACATTTGTACAACACGATATGGGCTTTAATATTGCCAATAGCGATGAATGCCTTTTTCATCCTAGTGATGCGCACCTTCTTCCAGACTTCAGTGCCTGATGCACTCATTGAGGCAGCCAAAATCGACGGTTCAGGGGAGTTTCGGACATTCCTGCAAATTGTACTTCCGATCTCATTACCGGGGATTGCAACCATTGGATTGTTCTGTACGCTGGGCTATTGGAATGATTGGTTTAATGCGCTGCTGTATATAGATGATGCGACTCTTGTACCGCTCCAAGCGATGCTGATGCGAATTCAGAATAATATGGAGTTTGTTATCCAGAACAGCATGCAGATGGGATCAAGCTTTGAGATTGCTGCGACATTGCCGACAGAAACCGTTCGTATGGCGATGGTTGTACTGGCGACCTTGCCTATAGCACTAGCGTATCCCTTCTTCCAAAAGTATTTTGTAAAAGGCTTAACTGTGGGCTCTTTAAAAGAGTAACACTACTAAGATGTATTTATTCGAATCGCTAGAACAGGAGTCGATATAAATAAAGAGTTAATTAAACTAAAGGGGGAAAATAGAAATGAAAGTGAAAAAAAGTTTAACGCTCGCTCTTGCTGGAACAATGCTTTTCTCTGGCCTTCTTGCTGGATGTGGTTCGAATAATAATACAAATGCTGCTAAAGAAACAAACAATTCAGCGGCAGCAGGGAGTACATCGGAATTAAAGCCATATGAGCTGAAGATGTATTTAATTGGTGGACCTCAAAAGGATTTGGATCTTGTATTAAAAGAAGTTAATAAATATACCCAAGAAAAAATTAATGCGACGTTGAACATTACGATGTTCGATTGGGGTGATTACGATAAGAAGATGCAAGTCATTACCGCTTCTGGTGAGCCTTATGACATTGCCTTTACCTCTTCTTGGACAAATGATTTCCGCCGTAATGCAGCTAACGGTACCTTCTTGGGTCTGAACGATCTGCTAGATAAGTATGGAAAGGAAACGAAAGAAGTTTTGGACCCACGTTTCTTAGAAGGAACTAAGATTAAAGGTGAGATCTATGGTGTTCCTGTAAATAAGGAGCTTGGACAGCAATGGGTATGGCGCTTCAATAAGAAATATGTTGATAAATACAACATGGACATTTCCAACATTCGTACATTGGATGATCTAGAGCCACTACTTAAAACGATTAAAGAGAATGAGCCTGCGGATATTACACCGCTAGCTGTTCCTAAAGGCTTTAAACCATTCATGCCATTTGACTATGTACTAGGTGATGAGTTACCTATCGGGGTCTATATGGATTCCACAGATGGCAAGGTTGTTAATATTCTGGAGACACCTGAACTTTCAACATCGTTAGATACGATGCGCAGACTTTACACAGCAGGTTACTTACGCCCAGACGTTGCAACACTTGAAGGTATTGATAACATTAAGACAGGTAAATGGTTTGCCGATCGCGAAATTACACAGCCTTATGCAGAAAAAGGTTGGTCTCGTTCAGCAGGTTATGAAATTGTAACTTCGCCTATGCATGAGCCTTATGTGTATACACAGTCCGCTGCAGGTTCGATGCATGCTATTTCCGTAACCTCAGGTGATCCTGAACGGGCTATGATGTTCTTGAATCTTTTGAATACAGATAAGTACTTACGCAATTTACTCAACTATGGTATCGAAGGCACTCATTATAAGAAAATTTCCGAGAATGTCATTGAAGATCTGCCAGCTATGCAAGATAGCTATGCAATGCCAGGCTTCACGCTTGGAAATATGTTACTGACTTATCTGCATGCTGATGACCCTGCTGATAAATGGGATGCTTTCAAGAAGTTTAATGATTCGTCAAAAGAAGCCCCTACCTTCGGTTTTGCATTTGATCCTACACCTGTAAAAACAGAAGTAGCGGCCATCAACAACGTAACTAAAGAATTTATGCCAGCGCTATACACAGGTTCTGTTGATCCTAAAACATATCTGCCAAAAGCAACCAAGAAATTTAAAGAAGCTGGACTGGAAAAAGTCATTGCTGAAGTTCAAAAGCAACTTGATGAGTGGAACCAGACAAAGAAATAAGCTTTGAACGTAACAAAACGCCTACGATTAATCTAAAGGTAACGCAAATAGGATTAGTGGAGACGGGCAGCTATGCTGCCCGTCTCTCTATCTATACTCATTTTTATCAAGAGGAGTGGAAATATGGAACAATTCAGACTGCCAACCATCTCAATGCCGAAGCTTCCGCTTCCACAAGCGATTCAAGAAGTATTGAACGAAGCAGAGGAGAAGTTAGCTCATCGCCCTAAACTATTGCAGCTTTTCAAGAACTGCTTTCCGAATACACTTGAGACTACGACTAAGCTCATGGATGATGGAACAACATTCATCATTACTGGTGATATCCCTGCTTCCTGGTTGCGAGATTCTGTGGAGCAGGTTATGCACTATGTGCCATTTGCGAAGAATGATCCGGATCTTCAACGTATCATTAGCGGTCTAATTAAACGACATATTCAGTATATACATATTGATCCGTATGCCAATGCGTTTAACGAAACAGCGAATGACTGGCATTGGAGCACTAGCGATATTACGGAAATGTCCCCTTGGGTGTGGGAACGTAAATTCGAGATCGATTCTCTCTGTTTTTCTATGCGTCTGGCTTATGCCTATTGGAAAGAAACGGGGAAAACTGATATATTCGACGCCGGATTTAAGGCAGCAATGGTCAAAATATACAATTTATTTAGAACAGAGCAACGCCATGCTGAATTATCTCCTTACCGCTTTATGCGTAATAATGGAATACCTGAAGATACGTTACGCAACAACGGTCTTGGTATGCCTGTAAATTACACGGGGATGGTCTGGTCCGGGTTCCGATCAAGCGATGATGCTTGCGACTTCCATTACAATATCCCGGGGAATATGTTCGCCGTTGTTGCATTACGTCATATGCAGGAATTCGCAGAATGGGTATTCCGTGATCTTGAATTTCTAAAAGAGCTTAAAGCATTAGAAGCGGACATTGATCATGGAATCAAGCTGTATGGTATTTATCGTCATCCGAAATTTGGCCCAATATACGCCTATGAGACCGACGGCTACGGCAACTACTGCTTGATGGATGATGCGGGAACACCGGGACTCATGTCGATTCCTTATCTAGGCTATGTTACAGCAGATGATGAGATTTATCAGAATACACGCCGATTTGCGCTGAGCAAGGAGAATCCTTTTTACTTCGAAGGAACAGCAGCGAAAGGGATTGGCAGTCCACATACTCCGAAAGATTATATCTGGCATATGGCATTGTCTATGCAAGGTTTGACGGCTTCCACGAAGGAAGAGAAGCTGGACATGCTTGCGATGCTAGAGTCAACGGATGCGGGGACTGGTTTTATGCATGAAGGATTTCATGTCGATGACCCGAATATGTTCACTAGAAAATGGTTTGCCTGGTCCAATAGTCTGTTCTCCCAACTAGTCTATAAATCGATGAAGGAAGGACTACTATGAGCAGACCTGTAATCATATTCTATGATTCTGATTTCCCAATTTCCAATTCGATTCCTAGTGACGCGATTAAATCCATGCGTGAGTTCGGTACGATCGTGAATGCGAATCAGCTTTCAGCAACGCTTAAGGAAATCGAAGGTGGATGTTTCATTAATCTGCATGCACCCTATTTCCCAAAAGCGGCATGGATAGACATTCTTGGATATTTGCAAAGAGGTGGTGGACTGATCAGCATTGGAGGTGCCCCCTTCAAACAACCCGTTCGCTGGAAAAATGAACAATGGCATGTGGAAGTGGAACAGACCTCTTATCATCAAGAGCTGTCTATTCATGAGGTACTGCGTGTTGATTGTTCTCGCAACCAGTCCTTGCTTGCATCAGATGTCATTCCTCTGCTTAAGGGGCAAGAAGCTCTTTTTATAGCGAGTGAAGAGACATGGAACCTTGTGCCACATACGACGAAGACGAGTGATTTACCCCATCAAATGGGGTCAGCAGGTCCGATGAGCACACGGATTTACCCGCTTTTGAAGGGAATTACGCATGAGGGGCGGGAAACTGCTGCTCCAGTAGTTCTTTGGGAGAATACGATTGGTTTATTTGCAGGCTCACGCTGGCTGTTCGTAAATACGGCTGCAACGGCTTCTTTATGGAAGGAAAAAGGGCTGTCCGCGATGTCTGAGTGGGTTCGTTTCTGTAGTAAGGGTGTAACGGAAATGTGGGTTAAGCCAAATTACGCTTCATATGAGTCAGGAGAACGGGCTTCTCTGACACTTCAGATTCAGCAGCTTGAGCGGGTAAAACCTTCTTTGCGAAATGAAGACAAATGGAAGTTTACAATGCATGTTGAGCATGAATCCGATCCCTCCTTACATTGGTCCCATTGTTTAGAGATGAAGGCTAATGCTGAGCTTAACATCGTTCGGGTGCCTATTCCTCTGGAAATTAGGAGTGGTCTGTTCCAAGTGGTCTGCGAAGCGGAAGCCAGTGATGGTGAGGTCCGCATTCTACGTCAAGGGTTCTGGGGGCATGCCCCTGAACTTCTGGCAGCAGGTGAACCGGTAACGAGTGGAAGAGATTATTTCATAAAAGATGGGCGTCCGCTACCTGTTGTGGGAATGACTTATATGACGAGTGATGTGGCACGAAAATTTCTATTTCTGCCGAACGTTGGGGTATGGGATCGCGATATGGGTCAAATGCGGAAGGCAGGGATTAACTGGATCCGAACAGGAATCTGGACTGCTTATCGTAATGTGATGCAAGACGATGGTCATGTTTCAGAAGAGGTACTGCGAGCGATTGATGCCTTTATCATGACGGCGAAGAAGCATGATCTTCAGGTGACTTTCACGTTCTTCTCCTTCACACCGGAAACGTGGGGTGGGGTAAATCCTTATTTGGACCCACAAAGTGTTGAGGCTCAGAAGCGTTTCATTCGTTCTATTGTATCTCGTCATAAAGCGTCTTCGAATGTAGATTGGGATCTTATTAATGAACCGTCGATGTTTGATCCGGCACGTATTTTCTCGGATGGTCCGAGTTCATGTCATGATCGCTTCGAGCAACAAGCTTTCATAGAATGGCTTCGACATAGACATGGGGAAATCGAAGTACTACAGGAACGTTGGAATATGACACCCGCACAGCTTCCGGACTTTGCATCGGCAGGGTTGCCAGAAGCGAAAGAGATGAACTTCGATGTTCAGGATATGCACAGTGCTAAAAGAGGGACGCGTTGGCTTGATTATTGCTTGTTCTCCATGGATATGCATAACCGGTGGGTGAGGCAGTTATATGACACCATTAAGGAGCAATGTCCAGATCAGATGGTTACGGTTGGGCAGGATGAAGGGCTAGGGGCGCAGCGACCTTCACCGTTCTTCTACGAGGAGACGGTGGATTACACCACTGTACATTCCTGGTGGTTTAATGATTATCTGGTGTGGGACGGCATCTTTGCCAAGACACCTAATAAGCCAAACCTAATTCAAGAGACTGGCGTCATGTATGTAGAAACTCCTGATGGACGAGCAAAACGTTCGGAGCTAGAGCTGCGAAATCTACTCGAACGCAAATATGCCTATGCGTTTGGAACTGCTGGTGCGGGGGCCATACACTGGATTTGGAATACGAACTTCTATATGGATAATGCGAATGAGTCCCATATCGGAGCATTGAGAGCAGATGGAACCGAAAAGCCAGAGGCGGATGTCTCTTATGACTTTGGGAAATTTATAGAAGGCATTCGTGACGTATTTGGAGATCGAAAACTGGAAGAGATCGCTGTGGTGTTTCCGTATTCGAATGATTTCTCTAACCGGAAGCTGGCTTTCGCTGCTACAACAGAGCTTACCCGTATTCTTTCATATGATCTAAAGATGCCTTTTAGAGGGGCTTCTGAATACCACCTAGATGATTTGGAGAACCATCCTGTGAAGCTTATTATACTGCCAAGCGCGCATAACTTCGATGATGCAGCGATGGAAAGGTTGTTACACATCGTTGAAGAGACAGGTGCGGTATTGCTTGCTACAGGCCCGCTCGACATTGATGCTTACTGGCGTTCTTCAGAGCGCTTAAGTGATATTCTTGGCAAGCGTGAATTGCGTAATGTACGCCGTGAAGAAGTGCTTAGCCTTCAAGGCCAACAACTCCCCGTCTCCTTCGGTCACCGAAGGATTGCTGAGGTATCGAAGGAAACGATGATTCACGAATCCGGCGGAAGCGGAAGCTCTACTATAGACTCAGTCATAAACATCCCGCTTGGCAAGGGTCGACTCCTATGGAGTCCACTGCCTGTTGAATTGAGCGACCGAAGTGATACTACATCTGCACTGTATCGCTACGCGCTCCATGCTGCTCATGTGGAGTGTGACTTGGAGTGGATTAGCGGAGGGGACTTAGTAGGTATCTACGGACGGAAATTGAGCTTTGCTACAGGAGCGCTCTTCACCTTCGTATCGGAATATGCTCAGGATGCGAAAATCGAGGTGAAGGATTCAGCCACTGGCCGAACCTACGCGTTCTTGTTGGAACAGGAACGTTCAGTCCTGTTTGCTACGGACTATAAAGGTGATCTTCTTGGCGTGTATCGCCAGCAGGAAGTCGAAATCCATATAACTTATCCACATCTACTACATTAAGCATCTTAGTAGAGAGTACGTATTGCATATAAGGAGGTCTTTACATTGGAACGTTCAGATAAATCTATTAAACCTCAGACTGCCCATATTATTTCTCATACTCACTGGGACCGGGAATGGTATCTTCCATATGAGAAGCATCATGTACGCCTTATTAAACTGGTCGATGAATTGCTGGATCGATTGGATGAGGATGGTGAATTTAAGAGTTTTTATCTTGACGGACAGACAATCATTCTGGAAGATTATCTTCAAGTTCGTCCCGAGAATCAAGATCGTCTACAAAAACATATTACGGAGGGTCGTCTTCTGATTGGACCTTGGTATATTCTGCAAGATGCTTTCCTTACTAGCGGAGAGGCAAATGTACGTAATATGCAGATTGGTCATCAGGATTCGAAGCGTTACGGTGAACCTTCTAAGATCGGTTATTTTCCGGACACCTTTGGTCTAGTGGGTCAGACTCCACAATTAATGAAGCAATCAGGCATCAATAATGCCTTTTTTGGAAGAGGTGTAAAGCCGACTGGATTCAACAATACAGTATCGGACGGTGGATATGAATCTTCGTTCTCCGAGCTGATATGGGAAGGTCCGGATGGATCGAAAGTGCTTGGAATTCTATTTGCGAATTGGTATTCGAACGGAAACGAAGTGCCAGTGAATGAAACAGAGGCAAAAGAGTTCTGGGAGAAGAAGTTAGCAGATGCTCGGAAATTTGCCTCTACAGGCGAGTTATTATTCATGAACGGCTGCGATCATCAACCGGCTCAACTGGATTTGCCGGAGGCTATTGAAACTGCGAAGCGGCTATATCCAGATATGGAGTTTATCCATTCCAACTTCCCTGATTACCTTAAAGCTGTAGAGGATGTAATGGATCACAACAATTTGTCGACCGTAAAGGGCGAACTGCGGAGCCAGCACACTGACGGATGGGGGACGTTAGTGAATACCGCATCTGCTCGTGTCTATTTGAAACAGATGAATCAGGAAGGGCAAGTCTTGCTTGAAAAGGTGGCCGAGCCACTCGCTTCATTCGCACATGTATTGGGCAAAGATTACCCTCATCATCTGTTCACCTATGCCTGGAAGACGCTAATGCAGAATCACCCTCACGACAGCATTTGTGGCTGCAGCGTGGATGAGGTACATCGCGAAATGGTAACCCGGTTTGATAAAAGCCGTCATGTAGCAGAGACCATTGTTGATGATAGTAAGCGCATGATCGCTGAAGCTGTGGATACGTCCGGTTTTGCAGCATATGGTGAAGAAGTGCTTCCGTTAGTAGTCATGAATATGACAGGGTGGAGACGCACGGGTACAGTGAGCATAGAAATTGATGCGGCACGTCTATATTTGCGAGAGGGTTTCTCTCTAGAAGAAACGGCCAGCCGTATGAAAGATATTGACTTAAACGGTCGTGAATTAGTAGACGATCAAGGGAATGCCATTACATGCCAGATGGAGGATTTGGGTCTTCAGTTTGGTTATGATTTGCCTGACGATAAATTCCGCCAGCCCTATATGTGCCGCCGAGTAAGACTTACCTTTGAAGCTGTGCAAGTTCCGGCGCTGGGTCTTCGTGCATATGCGTGGGTTCGTCGTGCTAACGCAGGGTTGCCTATAGCTCCTGAATCTTTGCTTCAAGGGGATCGGGTGTTGGAGAATGAGGCCATCAAAGTAGTGATCCATGATAATGGTTCATTTACGCTAAGTGACAAAGCCAGTGGCATGACCTACCGGGATCTTGGTGTGTATGAGAACACAGGTGATATCGGGAATGAATACATGTATAAACAGCCAGAGGGTGAACAAGCTTTAACGACCAAGGGACTACAGGCGAATATTTGCGTTCTGGAAAATACACCTTATCGAGCATCTGTGGAAATTAAGCATGACTGGGAGATTCCAGCCTCAGCAGATAATAAGCTGGACGAGGAACAGCGTGCCCTTGTGTACTACCCGGAGCGGAAAGCGCAGCGCAGTAGTGACACAGTCATTCTTAAACTTCGTACCGTAATTAGCTTGGAGCGGGGCGGGAAGGGGCTGCATATCGAAACGACGATAGACAATAAAGCCAAAGATCACCGGATTCGTGCGCTATTTCCGACAGATTTGAACACCGCCACACATCATGTGGATTCGATGTTTGAGGTTGCGGAGCGGAATATTGAGCCAGCTACAGAATGGATGAATCCGAGTAACACGCAGCATCAGCAGGCCTTTGTTGATATCAGTAATGAAACAGCCGGTCTAACCGTCGCTAACTTTGGATTAAATGAATATGAAGTGCTAAGAGACGGTCATAACACCATTGCGATTACACTACTCCGTAGCGTGGGTGAACTGGGAGACTGGGGTTTGTTCCCAACTCCAGAAGCGCAATGTCTCGGAGAGCACGTTGTACGTATGGAGCTCATCCCACACACAGGAGATGGTATAACCTCAGGTGCTTTTGCTGAAGCTTATCAATTCCAGATTCCTTGGGTCGTATGTCAGACTGATGTACATGAAGGAGCGGTTGCTCCGGTGTATACTCCATTCGAATGGGAGAGTCAGGAGCTCGCATTTTCCTCTCTAAAAATGAACGAGCAGACTGGAGACCTACTGCTTCGCTGGTACAACATGAGTCAGCAGAGTACCGACCTGACCATCCGTTCAACGATACCGCAGCAGTATTTCTATAAGACGTCGATCCTGGAAGAGGAGAGCCACCCACTCTCTAGCGAAGAGAAAGGTAGTTCGGCCTTACAGATCGGTCCATGCGAAATTGTAACGATTGGTATTCGGAGATAATATGAATATAAAGACGATAGTTAACCTAGGTATCAGCTTAGGAGCTATCGTCTTTTTTTTGAAAAAAAGATTGCCAAATATAACTAATAAAATTAAAATTAGTTTGTATAGAAAACTTGGTTTTGTATAATGTTTGAAAGAGGTGCTCACATGGACAAAAAATATTGGGTGCCTGCTTTGGAGAAAGCAGACGGGATTCTACGCCTTGTATCAGAGGAACCCTATAAGCATCGATTAATTGATTTATCCAATCAGCTTGGTATCCATAAGAGTTCTATGTATTCTATTTTGCAGACTATGGAAGTACTTGATTGGGTGAATAGAGATACTAACGATACTTATGCCGTTGGCTCCGCTGCGGGAAGGTGGGGAGATTCCTACTTGCAAGGTCAGGACTTAATCTCATCATTTCACCGAGAAGCTACCGCCACAAGAGATCGTCTGCAAGAGACAGTTCAGTTGGCCAGACTTGAAGGTAATAAAGTGTTGTATCTAGCTAAGGAGGAAGCGCCGACTATGGTCAGGCTAGCATCCGGCCCCGGTATGAAGTTCCCTGCTCATGTGACTGCACTTGGAAAATTGCTCCTGTCGTTCATTGATGATAAAGATCTGGATTCATTGTACCCGATTCAAGAATTAACGAGCGCTACAGAGTATTCATTGAAAACGAAGGCGGATCTGGTTAAGCAACTGCGAATCATCCGTGATGAGGGGATTGCTTTCGATGAGCAGGAAGTTATCGTTGGGTTCAGCTGTGTTTCAGCCCCGATCCTATCTAAATCAGGTGAGGCTATCGCAGCAGTGAGCTGTACCATGCAGCAGCATATCTGGGAGAAAAAGAAGGATGTTGCGGAGGCTGAAATTCGTCATTTGGCGAATCGGTTATCGCTATACCAAGGAGGCAATCATTAATGAGATTAGCCAATAAAGTCATCTTAATTACGGGATCAGGTTCAGGGATCGGGAGAAGCACGGCATTGCTGTTTGCTCGTGAAGGTGCAACTGTAATTGTGAACGATTTAGATGAAGCTAGAGGTATAGAGACTTTGAAGGATATTCATGCAGATGGAGGAAAAGGTCATTTCATCCATGCGGATGTGACCCATGCTGAATCTGTAGAGCAGATGGTAGATCAAATCATTGAACAATATGGTTATATAGATGTGCTTTTTAACAATGCAGGGATTAGCGGAGTAGGCGCTTTGCATGAAGTTGAACCGGATGCATGGGAACGGGTAATTCAGGTTAATATTCGGGGGGTATATTTGCCCTCCAAATATGTGCTTCCTCATATGATGAAACGAAAATCTGGCAACATCATTAATATGTCCTCTTGCGTCGCAGAAATCGGGCTCGCCAGAAGAGCTTCTTATTCAGCTACCAAAGGAGCGGTATTGGCCCTGACGAAATCCATGCAAGTAGATTACGCAGCATACAATATTCGTGTAAATGCCCTTTTACCAGGTACAATCCTAACACCGTTCGTTGAGAAATACTTAAAAACCTCTTACGATAATCCGGAAACTGCGATTGCGTCAATTAAGAAGCGTCAGCTTAGTGAAGAGCTCGGCTTACCTGAGGATGTTGCCCAAGCCGCCTTATTTCTCGCTTCGGATGAATCAAAATTTATGATGGGTTCTCCTCTCTATATTGATGGAGGCGCAACTTTTGGAAAAAATGCCTGAACAGCATTAAAACGATAAAAGGAAGGGGAATTAATAATGAAGTTATTAACATTCGTTAACAATGGTGATTACCAATTGGGGGTCGTAACAGAAAAAGGGATACTGGATGTTGCAAGCGCTTTAATAGATTTGCCTACACAGCATGGGTATTCCGTACCTATGACCGTTCACGAAGTCATTGACGGTGGTAAGGCAGCGGCTTCGAGGTTGGATCAATTCACAACTCAAGCACTGGATATGGCTGGAGAAGACTGTTCATACCTAATAGATGAAGCGAAGTTGACGCTCGGTCCATGCGTGACTCATCCAAATAAAATCATCTGCGTCGGTCTTAACTATCGCAAGCATGCGGTGGAAACGAACGCAGCAATTCCTGAGTTCCCGATATTGTTCAATAAATTCAATAACACGTTGACGGGACATGGCGACGATATTTCCCTTCCAAGAGTGACGAAAAAAGTTGATTACGAAGCAGAGCTTGTTATCGTTATCGGTAAATCAGCTAAGTACGTTACGAAAGAGGACGCGCTTAACCACGTATTTGGTTATTGCAACGTAAATGATTTATCCGCACGGGACTTGCAGCTAAGGACTCAGCAATGGCTGTTAGGCAAGTCATGTGATAAATTCTCTCCTCTTGGACCTTATCTAGTTACAGCGGATGAAATCGAAAACCCGAATGATTTAGAGATTAAATGTACAGTCAACGGAGAAATCCGCCAGCACTCCAATACGTCAGATATGATTTTCCAATGCGATGAGATCGTAAGTTATATTTCGCAACATATGACGCTTGTTCCTGGAGACATCATTCTGACTGGAACACCAGAAGGCGTCGTCCTCGGTTATCCGGTAGATCAGCAGATTTACCTGAAGGATGGTGATATCGTCACGATTGAGATTGAAAAGCTCGGCAAGCTGACGAACCGGCTCGTTAAGGAAGACTGACAATGTACTCAATTTGTGAGGTGAAAGCATGAGAATTGATGCGCATCAGCATTATTGGCAATTAAGTCGAGGAGATTACGGATGGCCTACACTAGAAGTTCCATTACTATATCGAGATTTTATGCCTGATGACCTGACAGAATCATTATTACGACATGGAATCACGAAAACCATTGTTGTTCAAGCAGCGGCTACTGTTGAAGAAACTGAATTTCTACTAAGTTTATGCGAGACCCATGATTCAATAGCTGGTGTTGTGGGCTGGTTGGATTTAGAGCAGGACAATTTTGCGGAAACCTTTGAACTTTTGCGTAAATATCCTCATTTTATTGGCCTCCGATTGATGCTTCAAAGTATTGATGCTGATGAATATTTGCAACGTCCTCATGTTATTCATCATTTAAAATGGTTAGAGACGATGGGATTCCCTGTTGATTTATTGATCCATGCTGCACAATTCCCAGCCGTATTGAAATTGCTCAAGCTTGTGCCAAATTTACATGCGGTCATTGACCATATAGGTAAGCCACAAATTTCCCAGCAAGAATCCTCACCTTGGCAAGAGTGGGTTACGGAGGTCGCGCAATATTCGCAGATGTATTGCAAGCTTTCAGGTATGGTTACCGAAGCAAATATGGCGACCTGGGTAGAATCTGACTTTAACTTTTATATCAAACACGTCATACAGGCATTTGGACTAAACCGAGTCATATTCGGTAGTGACTGGCCAGTGTGCCTGCTTGCAGCAAGCTATGATCAAACAGTAAGCATTTTGTTAAACAATTTACCTGAAGCGCTTACAGAGCGAGAATTAGACGATGTTTTTGGCAATAATGCGATCCGCTTTTATCAATTGGAGACATCACATTTTATTGAAACTGGAGTGTAGCCTATGCAATTACAAGGGAAAGTCGTTATTGTTACAGGCGGTGGCTCCGGGATTGGCGAAGCGACTGCCAAATTATTTGCCAGTGAGGGTGCTAAGGTGATCATTGCGGACTGGAATGAAGCTGAAGCTAAAAGAGTAGTCGAGGAAATTCATTCAGTTCATTGTGGGGATTCTGTTGCTTATGCTGTGAAAACAGATGTTTCATCGGAGCTAGAGGTTAAACAATTGGTAGAATGGGTCCTAAATAAGTTTGGCAAGATTGACATTCTATTCAATAACGCAGCTGTTGTATTGCCGAAGTGCTTGGAGGATATTTCTGAAACAGAATGGACTCGTACCTTGGATATCAATTTGAAGAGTGTCTATTTGATGATTAAATTCTGCATTCCTTCGATTAGAGAAAACCGTGGCTGCATCGTGAATATGGCTTCATTAAGCGGAATGGTAGGCCAAAAGCAAAATCCGGTATACTCGGCTTCAAAAGGCGCAATTATTGCAATGACTAAAGCATTAGCGTTGGATTATGCGAACGATGGAGTTCGTGTCAATTGCATATGTCCAGCAGGTGTAATGACGCCTTTATTAGAAGAGTGGATCGGTCAACAGCCCAATCCGGCAACTACAGTACAAGATTTGATCGATATGCATCCATTGGGAAGATGTGCTTCAACGGAAGAGATAGCTAGAGCCGTGTTGTATTTAGC
Organism: Paenibacillus sp. FSL R5-0923; assembly: GCF_038009145.1. Lineage (NCBI taxonomy): Bacteria > Bacillati > Bacillota > Bacilli > Caryophanales > Paenibacillaceae > Paenibacillus > Paenibacillus sp. FSL R5-0923. Next base: position 5,211,145 of record NZ_JBBPAT010000001.1, on the reverse strand, counting down.
GAGTGATTTATCCGGATTTGTTACGGGTGTAGCGCTCCCTGTTGATGGTGGAGCAGCCTTAGGTTATTAATGAGTTATTGGAAAGGGAGGGGCGGAATGACTCGATATGGGAGTGTTATTCATGTCAAGGATGAGAAGCTAGAAGAATACAAATCGTTACATGCATCTGTATGGCCAGAAGTGTTGGATAGATTAAGGAAATGCAACATTAAGAACTATTCCATTTTTTATAGAGACGGCTACTTGTTCAGTTATTTTGAATATACAGGGGATGACTATACGGCTGATATGGCCATCATGGCTGAAGATCCTCGTACACAAGAATGGTGGAGCTTAACAGATCCTTGTCAGTATCCTGTGAAGTCTGCATTAGAGGGTGAATGGTGGGCGAGTATGGATGAGGTTTTCCATTTGGATTGAGTATTCATTTCATTTAAAGCTAGGGAGATGAAAAATATGAAAATTACTAACGTAGAAAGCTTCGTCTTACACGTACCGATTACACCACCAATAACGGATGCAATTAATGTTGCTACGCATTGGGGACTTGCAGGCGTTCGGATTTTTACAGATGAGGGTTTTGTGGGGTATGGGTATACAGGAACTTGTGCACATGGTGATGATATGATCGTTGATACGATTGATCGTTATTACGCTCCTTTATTAATTGGCAAAGATCCGTTTATGGTGAAAGAGATTTGGGATGAGCTGCGTTTTGGAAAAATGCATTGGATTGGTAGAGCGGGAGTTACTCATATGGCGTTGGCAGCAGTAGATATTGCACTTTGGGATATTATGGCGAAGGCTTCCAATAAACCTTTGTGGCAGTATCTTGGAGGACATAAATCCAAACAAATAAAAGCTTATAATACAAACGGCGGCTGGTTGAACTGGTCCAAAGAACGTTTGATTAAGGACGTTACTGAAATTGTAGAGCAGGGCTTCACTGGAGTCAAAATTAAAGTGGGTAAAGCAGATTCACATGAGGACTATGATCGTTGCAAAGCTGTTCGTAAGGCGATAGGAGATCAAACCATCTTCATGATCGATGTGAACCAACAGTGGAATATCAATACAGCGATGACATGGGGGAAGAAGTTAGAGGAGTTTGATTTGTTCTGGTTAGAAGAACCCTTAAATCCAGATGACATCATGGGTCATAAGAAGCTGGCCGATGCATTAAATGTACCTATTGCGTTAGGTGAACATGTCTATACGAAATATGCATTCCGGGATTATATCCATCAAGGGGCACTCGAATATTGCCAAGTAGATGTAACACGTGTTGGTGGGATTACGGAATGGCAACAGGTTGCAGGTTTAGCCGCTTCATACGATATTCCGATTTGTCCGCATGTTGGTGATATGGGGCAAATTCATCAGCATTTGGTTGCAGCAACACCAGGTGCGATCATGCTGGAATACATTCCTTGGATCCGCCATATTTTTGTGGAGCCGGCTACGGTTGTTAATGGGCACTACATACTACCTCAAATGCCGGGTGCATCAACGGAGATTATACCAACGCTGTTTGAGCAGTATCGCGTGAGATAATGAAGTGATGGAAGGGGTTCATAAGATCACTCGCAAGGGTCTCTTCCTGTTAGCGGACTTTCTGTATCCGAACAATCTTGCTTTGATTATCGTCTTTTAAATGATGCTTTAAGCCTACGCTCATAAGTGCTTGACTGCTATACAGTCTTTCCAGTCCGTAAATTCGGAACATGAACAACAAACCCCGCTTTATGCATGTTATATGCAATAAGCGGGGTTGGTTGTTTTTAGCATTTGAGTCAAGAAGAAGACTTACTACGCGTTGGGGAACTGATATGATCAATCTGCTCGTCTAGAACGGTGCTGGCTTTGCCTAAAAATTGTGAAATGAGGGCCAGTTCTTCATCCGTATAGGAAGCAGCCAATTTAACCATAGCGGTATGAAGTGGCATGTACGTGTCAATGACATCTTCTTTATTTTCATACAACGGGACAATAATTACTTTACGGCGATCATTAGGGTCATTTTGTCTGCGAACGTATCCGTTTTTTTCGAGACGATCTATTAATGCAGTAACGCTACCTGTGGCAAGTCCAGTTAGTTTGGACAGCTCTCCAGCGGTAATGGGGCCTTTTTCACGCAGGATATCCACAGACAAAAAATCATTATTGTATAACCCAAGAGAGGCGGCTACGTTTTGCTGGTATACCACCGTTCGGGTTCCCAGACCACGCATGAGTAAGGTGAATTGTTCTTGCTCTGGTGTAGGTTGTGCTTGTTCATGGCTTGACAAAGGATAACGCCCCTTTTAAAATCTTTATATCTCGTTAATCAAGATATTTGATTATGAAGTTATTTTAAAATGTGTTATTTTACAAATACATTCTATCGAATTAAGCATACTTTTGCAAAAAAAGTAGTATGACAGCATTCGTAAATGGTTATGGATAAGAGATATATCTATGTGTGATTGCTTTAATTGAGAGGGGAATCATTGTGAAAGAAGCTATTGTTATTAAAGGTGCACGAGAGAACAATCTGAAGAATGTCTCGCTCACGATTCCTAAGTATAAGCTTGTTGTTCTGACGGGACCTTCGGGATCAGGAAAATCGACGTTAGCTATGGATACACTTCAGCGGGAATGCCAAAGACAGTATTTAGATTCCATGGGCATGACTTCAGATACGATCAGTAAACCAAAGGTCGAGTCCATTGTTGGACTGTCTCCATCCATTAGCGTTGGACAGCATGTTACGAATCGTAATCCACGCTCGACAGTAGGGACTGTAACTGACATCTATACCTTTGTCAGGTTTATTTTTTCTAGATTAGGGGAGCGGATTTGCCCTTCTTGCAATGGTAGCATACCACCTTCTTTTGAAGCGAGGGGGCTACTAATAGAAGAAGACGAGGAAATGGAAGGTCAGTCGATGGGCTGTCCGCATTGCGGAGCTGAGCTTGAGAAACTTGGCATGTCACATTTTTCCTTCAATAAGCCGGAAGGGGCTTGTGAAGCTTGTGGTGGACTTGGGTCTGTGGCGACTATAAATGAAGCAGCGGTATTTAATCCAGAGCTTAGCATGAAAGAGGGGGGAGTAGCTTCTCTGAATGGCGTTCATCGGGATATACAGATGCGGATATTAGTAGCGGCGGGAAAACATTTTGGATTTGTGTTTGACCCGGATCAACCGTTGAAGGATTACGGTGAGATTCAGCGTGATTTGCTCTACTACGGTGTGGAGAGTGAAGCTTTTAAACGCCATTTCCCTAATATTAAGCCAATCCAAGGGACGAAGTTTGAAGGTGTTATACCCGGTTTGTGGCGGCGGTATAAGGAGAAGGAAGGGGAGGCTGGTACGCAGGAGAAAGATGGCGGATTTTTTCATGAGCAGCAATGCCCGGAATGCCTAGGAGCTCGCCTGAAAAAAGAAGTTCGTCTAGTTCGAGTAGCTGACGCATCGATCATAGATGTATCTGACTGGTCGCTTAGTGAGGTGTATGAGTGGACGAAAGGACTGGAGGCGGCACTGCCTGCCGAAGGTCTACATCTACTTGAGCCGATCCTTCATGATATGCCTACTAGACTAAAGCGGATTATCGATGTTGGCCTAGGTTATCTTTCCATGAACCGGCAGACAGTCTCTTTATCTGGCGGGGAAGCACAGCGCCTGCGTCTAGCATCACTGCTGGGTTCAGGGTTGACCGGTGTTTTATACATTCTGGATGAACCGACGACGGGACTTCATCCTCGGGATACAGTTGGCCTTATTCGTGTGCTTCAGGAGCTGCGTGATCTGGGGAATACCGTGCTCGTTATTGAACATGATATTGAGATGATGCGTGCTGCGGATCATATTATTGATATGGGTCCGGGTGCTGGATTGCATGGTGGAATCGTTGTTGGTGAAGGTAGTTTAGAAGATTTGATGGCAAGCGAGCTTTCGGTTACAGGAGCTTATCTCAGAGAAGAGCGTCTCGAAGTTCCCACACGTATTCGCCGAAAAGGGAACGGAAAGCAGATCACTATCCGGCAGGCACAGTACCGGAATATTGATATTCAAGAAGTCTCCATTCCACTTGGTTGTCTTGTATCTGTAACAGGGGTTTCGGGTTCGGGTAAGTCCACGCTTATATTTGATATCCTTGCGCAAGGAAGCTCTAATGGTCATGAACAAACAGGCTGTAAGGAGATTACGGGTTTAGGTGAAGTCGGGAGCATTGTGATCTTTGACCAATCACCCATGGGTAGAATGCAGCGTTCTAATGTAGCGACCTATACCGATGTATTTACACATCTGCGTCAGTTATTTGCGGCTTTGCCAGAGGCGAAGAAAAGAAAACTGACCTCCAAGCATTTCTCTTTTAACACACCGGGGGGACGGTGCGAAACCTGTCAGGGACTTGGTGTATTGTCCGTAGACATGAACTTTCTGCCTGATCTAGAAGTAAAGTGTCACGCCTGCAAAGGAAGACGGTTTACGGATGAGGTCTTACAGGTGAAGTATGATGGCTTCTCTATCTCAGATCTGTTGGACATGTCTATACAGGAAAGCTTGCCGATTCTTAAGTCGGAGGCCAAAATGGCCGGTATTATTGAGACGTTGTGTGAGGTGGGTCTTGGATACCTTAAATGGGGACAATCTGTCAAAACCTTATCAGGCGGCGAGGGACAGCGGATCAGGCTGGCCAAAGAGCTGAGCAAGCCATCTAAAAATCATACGCTCTATTTGCTGGATGAACCAACGACAGGTCTACATCCGTCAGACATCAAGCAACTTCATACCTTATTGAGCAAATTGGTAGATACGGGAAATACGGTTGTTGTTGTGGAGCACAGCTTAGAACTGATTCGGGAGTCTGACTGGGTGATCGACATTGGCCCTGAAGGGGGCACAGTTGGAGGTAAGCTTGTAGCTGAAGGCACACCGGAGCAGGTCGCTGAAGTACAGGAATCTTATACAGGGATGTTCTTGAAACGGATTCTGGCTGAGGGCTTTAATCCACTTTAAATCAGATATCCATTTTGAAAAAAGAGAGTGCCCCGAAGCCATACAATCCATGGCTTCGGGGCACTTCTTAGTGTGTTCCGGCATATTCACCAAGCCTAGCATTGAGCGGCAGAAGACGAAGCATCTAAACCTCCAAGAAAAATGAATTGAATTTATTGCTGTCGTCATAGTAACATTAGGTTAAGCGCTTAACTTATGTGAAGGGAGGATGCAAAGACTCCAATCCACTTAATACTTATAATGAGGTTAATGCCATGAAAACGACCACGATATATGATGTTGCCAGGGAAGCGGGCGTATCAATTGCTACCGTCTCCAATGCGATTAACGGTAAAGGAAAAGTAAGCAACAAGAAGCGAGATGAAATCCTTGAGGTGATGAAGCGGCTGCAATATCAGCCCAGTGTCATTGCTTCGGCACTAATGGGGAAGAAGACCTATACCATTGGTCTTCTTATTCCAGATGTCTCGAATCCTTTTTTTTCCGAGATAGCTAGAACCGTAGAGGATCTGGCACACTCCGAGGGGTATAGTGTTATTGTGTGCAGCACAGATAACAAAGATGAACGCGTAGAGAAATACATTCGGCTGTTGGATCAAAAAAATGTTGACGGTATTCTGATCGGAACAGGTGTGGGAAATGCGGATATCTTGGCGCTCCATGTAGAGAAATACTTCCCCATAGTTATGATCGCTCGGGAGACCGCAGGCATAGCTGTTCACCGTGTATTGAACGATGACTTCAAAGGAGGCACTATTGCCGCTGAACATTTGCTTGAAAAAGGTCATCGCAAGATGGCGGTTTTGTCCGAGGATTTCAATGTAAGCAGCAGCTTTGAGCGGGTCAGGGGTTTCCGCTTTGGATTATTTGAGGCTGGCATTTCACTGGACCCGAAGAATATCTTCGCGTGTGAGTCGAATATCAAAGACGGCAAACGGGTAGCATCCGAGATTCTCCACGGCGCGGAGCGTCCGACAGCATTATTTTGTTGCAACGACTTGCTTGCCATCGGCGCACTCCAGGCTGCGAAGGAAGAGGGAATATCTGTACCGGAACAGCTCTCTATCATTGGTTTTGACGATACTATTCTGTCAACCGTGACGAATCCAACGTTAACAACTATTGCTCAACCGATGAATCAGATGGTGAAGATGGCATTTGATTTGCTGATCGGCAGTCTGGATCATACAGATGATATCAAGCAAAGAATTGTATTGCAGCCTGAACTGGTGATCCGAGAATCCACAGGCAACTCACCCATTAAATAAAGAGGACGGTTATTGAGAACATGGACGAGAAAAGGTTAATTATCTTTTTTGACAGCGGAGATACCATTGTTGATGAATCGACTGAAATTAGGGATGAAGAAGGAATCGTACAGAGTGCGGATCTGATTCCGGGAGCAGATATCACGATTCAGACCCTGCATGAGAGAGGATACACGCTTGCTCTGGTTGCAGACGGTGATGCGCAATCCTTCAAAAATGTATTTAAGCAGCATGGACTAAGCGATTATTTCAGCGCCATGATTATTTCCGAGAATATCAAAGCAGTCAAGCCAAGCCCGCGCATGTTCAAGGCTGCTATTGGTGCACTTGATTTGTCTGAAGCGGATTTCTCCCGTACCGTTATGATTGGCAACAATCTTAGCCGTGACATGAAAGGGGCCAATGCGCTAGGCATCACCAGCATTTTTCAGAGCTGGACGCCCCGTTATTCCCATGAGCCGGCAGATGAGTCTGAGCGTCCGACGTATACAGTTAGTGAGCCGCTGCAATTGCTAGAGTTGATTGAGAGGCTGAACGCTGAGCTCAAGTAAGCTGGAAGTCGTTCATTATGCTATTTTTCCATATTTAAATACAAAAAGAGAAACCCAAGGTCATGAGAATGACTGGGTTTCTCATCTTTTTTAATCAATCTGCAAGAGTTACAAAGCATTCTTATGATCTAGCAGCTTAATAATTTAGAAGCCTACCATGATCATGCCATTGACCGTACATTTTATTTTCTTTAGTGTTTGTTATAAATTTATCTAATTTACGCTTAAATAATTCTGGTTGATGTGTATTGCTTTGTATCGTGTCGATCCTGACTCTTTTATAAAGAGCGGGAAAGGTTAAGAAGTTCTCATATACCTGCTGCTCCTCTTTTAGCCTTTGTTCTATAACCCTATCGACTTTAAAAGAAGCGAGATTCATATCGGGAAGTACCTTTCTTCCATCGTCACTCATTAACCCCAGTTTATCGAGGCGGCGGACACGTTCCTTATTTAATTCTGTCCAAGAGCTTCGTTTGCTTCTGGGAGACAGTCGCTGCGCCAGCTCCGTTTCATAAACTTTCTTTTTCACTCCATCGATCCATCCAAAGCACAAACATTCCTCAACCACATCCAAATATAGCAATGTTTCTGGGTTTGGCGTCATACTTACGAGTACCCAACAAGATTTTTCAGTCTTACAATTTTCCTGAAGCCAAGCTCTTAAATGTTCTCTCAATTTCACTGTAATTAGATTTTCAATCTGCATAAATTAAATAGCTTCCGCAGGCATCTGATACCAAAAAAGGGAATAGTCGTTCATGGTGGAAGCGTGTCCTAACTGACGTAACATAGTAGATATATTACCTCTATGATAAGTCCCGTGATTGGCGGTATGCAGCACAATTTCTGATAGACGTGTTTGCCGGATTCCAGCGAATGGGTTATCAAGTAGAATAGTCTGCTCCAAATCGGTTTGGTTTTGTAACCATTCTTTGTATTGTTCAGATAGCTGGGCAAAAAGATTAGCGTATTCATCAACCGAATTTAGAATGCTCATATTTAGCGGGATACTTTTTTGAAAAGCCTCAGGCATACCAGTGCCTGTTAAAACCAGATACCACATCGTATCAACCGCATAGATATGGCTAAGGGCATGAGCGATGGTAGGAAAAGAGCTATTCACTTCTTGATTTAGCACAGAGGGAGAGATTTCCTTGATTCTTCCCAAGATCGTTTGGTTCGCCCAAATGTGGTAATTAAACATTTCTACTGGATGATTGGTCATTGTATGATCTCCTTTTGAGTTGTGATAGATTATTTTGTAGCTGTTGTTAATATAAAAGAAGAAGTATGACAGCAGACTGTCATACTTCTTCATAAAGATTTAGGGTATTTTGCAACTGCTTTTTTAAGATAGCTCGCAGTGCAAGAGGCTCGAGGACTTCAGCGCCGCTGCCGAAACTTAGCAGAATTGACCATAGCCAGCGGGCTTCCAATGGTTTATACACAGGAATTCGCATCGTCATGCTCTCATCGGTATGAAATTCCTTATCCACCTGGTGAAATTGGTCCAGTGCTTCTGCCAAAGCCTCAGGTCCCACCCGGATAACGACTTCCTCAACCTGATCGGCCCTGTTTGAACAACCGGCCTCTATGGGTACCTCATGTTGGGAATGAAAGGTATTCTGTGTCAGAAGCAAATTCATCATCCGGGATAGCCGGAACTCTCGATAATCCTGTCGTTCCTGGCAATAACCATAGATATACCAGTTGCTATATTTAAAATGAAGCTTTACTGGTTCCATATTACGGGTTGTGCGTTCGTTTTTTACATTGATGTAATCAAAACGGACAATATTTCGTTCCGTAATAGCCGTACGTAAAAGAGAAAGTGCATCGGGATCCATACGACGAGTTTCAAAATCCACCGCTAGACTAGAAGTCTGTTGTTCTGTTCCAATCGTTTGCAGCCGTTCAATGGTTCCTTGCGCTTGTTCGTCTTCAAACACGGAAGAGAGACTGTTCAGCACGGTAATCAAAGAAGTGACATCATAAGAACGGAGCAGGCTTCTATCCATTTTATATCCGTCCATGATGCCATATCCGCCTTTAGTTCCCTGATACGATACGACCGGGATGCCTGCGGCACAAATGACATCGATATCCCTATAGATAGTTCTCTGGGAAACCTGAAACTCTTCAGCCAGCTTGGAGGCAGATAAAACTTCGTGGTTCAACAGCTTGTAGATCATAGAAATCAAACGTTCCAATTTCATTTGTGTATTCCCACCCATTAGTCCATTTCGTGTTACTGCATGATTATAGCATAGATTTTTCAAGCTAATTTGGGGGAGGATTTTGGTGAGGTTGCACAGGATAGTACTAATTGTACCTCACAGAGAAAAAAATATTGACAAAATATGGTTGGTGGGTTATCTTGTGAATATAAAATAAAATTATTCATAAAACCATAAAAGCGAGTTGAGAAGTATGCCTAAGAAATTCACAGAACAAGAAAGAGAATGGATTAAACATAAATTGTTGACAGAAGGTCGCCGCTGTTTTGAAGTACATGGCATTAAAAAAACTAGTGTTGAAGAATTAACAAAAGCTGCCGGGATTGCGCAAGGTTCGTTTTACATGTTCTTTGGATCGAAAGAGGAATTGTTCTATCACATATTGCTTGAAGAGGAACAACGAATTCGTAGTACAATGTTCGATTCATTTAGCGTAGGCGTGCCTGTAAATAAGGAAGAAATCAGATTATTTTTACTGAAATCTTTCCGCATGATGGAAGAGAGTCCGATCGTCCGCCAGATGTTCGTAAGAAGCGAAATGGAGCAGCTATTAAGAAAGTTACCTAATGAGATGTTGGAACAAAATTTTACAGAGGATAAAGACTTTTTTATTCCTTTCATTCAATCATGGCAAGCCGAAGGTATCATGGTTGGGATTGACCCGGGATTAATCGTAAGCATGATTCGCTCTGTAGTCCTCCTGTCTTTGCATAAGGAAGAGATCGGTGATGAACGCTATCAGGCAACTATAGAGCTTTTGATAGGGGTTCTGGCTGAGGGGATGACTTCTTTGAAAGATAATATGACTGGGGGAGTATGAAATGATCGAAGTGAAGGAGCTTCATTTTACCTACCCAAAAATAAAAGAGCCAACCCTTAGTGGACTTAACTTTTCCATACCTCAAGGAGAAGTGTTTGGTTTTCTCGGTCCTTCGGGAGCGGGTAAAAGCACAACACAAAAAATACTAATTGGAGTCTTAAAAAATTATCTCGGCAGCGTTAACGTAATGGGCAAGGAAATAAGAAATACCGGATCGGAGTATTTTGAGCGAATAGGGGTAGCTTTTGAGTTTCCAAATTTCTATTCGAAGTTTACTGCGCTGGAAAATTTGCAGCTATTTCGCTCTCTGTATTCAGGGAGAACAGCGGAACCGAGGTTTCTCCTGGAGCAAGTAAATCTCACTGAAGCTGCAAATTTGAAGGTCTCCCAGTTATCGAAGGGGATGAAGATGCGGCTGAATTTCTGTAGAGCACTCTTAAATAACCCGCAAATTCTATTTCTGGATGAACCCACTTCCGGGCTCGACCCCGTTAATGCGAAACGAATGAAGGATTTAATCCTGGAAAAAAAGGCAAATGGGACAACTGTAATTATTACAACACATAATATGCAAGCCGCTGAGGAGCTCTGCGACAGGGTTGCTTTTATTGTAGATGGTCAGATTAAGTTGATTGATTCTCCTCGTGAGCTTAAGCTTCTAAATGGAAAAAAACGAGTGCGGCTGGAATACCGCCATCATAATGAAGTTAGAAATGAGGAATTCTCACTTGATGATATAGGGGAGAACGAATATTTCTTAAAGCTTGTTCGTGAACATCCAATAGAAACCATTCATTCGCAGGAGGCGTCTTTGGAACAAATATTTATTGACGTAACTGGGAGGCAGTTAACATGAGATTCAGATCTGCGTTTGCCTTTGACATCCGGTTTCAATGGCGGCATGGGTTTTATTGGATTTACGTCATTATCTGTGCGTTTTATTTGGTATTGCTGCATCTTATTCCTGATCATTATCGAGAACAAACGATGTTGTTATTGACCTTTAGCGATCCGAGTGCTTTAGGGCTTATTCTCGCAGGGGGGATTGTGCTGCTGGAAAGAGACCAGGGCATCCATGATCCTTTATTTGTTACTCCGATTCGTGTTAGGGAATATTTGCTTTCAAAAGCAGGCTCATTATCTGTACTCTCCCTGTTAGCCGCTTGGGTTATTCATGTAATAGCAAGCGGGATTCCGCAATCCCCGTTTGGCTTTTCTACTGGAATCATTCTAACGTCAAGCTTTATGACGCTATTGTCGATTGGAGTTGTGGCTCGTTGCCAGACAATTAATGGTTTCATTCTACTATCACAAGTATTCGCATTGCCTTTTATACTTCCTTTGCTTGGTTATTTTAAGGTGTGGAACTCCAAACTTTTTTTATGGCTTCCTACGGAAGGAACACTTCGCTTGTTGAGTTCGGGAACCTCGGCTATGTCATTTGGCAATTACATCTACTCCATATCGATATTACTGCTATGGAATGTTGTGATATACGTATGGGCAAAAATGTCCTTCGAAAATCATGTAATGATGCGCATAGGTAAGGGAGGAGCAAGAAAATGAAGAAGTATCGTATGCTTTTTATAAGCGATATCCGGCATACTGGTTTGGACCCAGTGCTCATGGTCGGCATCTTTGCTCCTTTAGCACTTCTAGTCGTCTCAAGATTTGGATTTCCAATGATAGCCGATTGGCTTACGAACGGTTATGCTTTCGATTTATATAAATATAGGAGCTTTGCTGCGATTTTCTTAGTCATGACCTTTCCCATGCTAACCGGTATGATGACAGGTCTTTTAATGCTTGATGAAAGAGATGAGAATGTCATCTCTTATTACGCGGTTACACCATTAATGCGCAGAGGGTACATGGTGTATCGTCTAGTTCTTCCATCTCTACTCTGTACATTTCTTTCATCGCTATTTTTTATAGTCTCCGGCTTATCTAGCTTCCAATTAGAGCATATATACATCCTTATACTACTAGCATTTGAAGCCCCTTGTTTTGCATTATTCCTAGCTTCTTTCGCTGCAAATAAGGTAGAAGGATTAGCTTTATCAAAGATCGGTGGTCTGTTTATAGCAGGACCAATCGTAGCTTATTTTGTTCCATCACCATGGCAATTTATCGGGGCGTGGATTCCTACCTATTGGCCTGCTAAGTTATTTTTTGTAATAGAAGCTTCTAGTGGTTTTATTGTGTTTGCATACTTTATGGTGGGACTTCTATTTCACTTGAGTCTTCTGAGCATCATGATCAGGATTTTTATTAAAAGAGCTGATTGATTAACCTCCTCCAAGCAGCTTAGGCAACAGCGTTAGAAGCTTTTCACGTGTTAAAGCATCTCCATAGTTCCATTTGCTTCCGTCAAGCAGATAAGCTTGCCCCTTACGTACAGCGGGTATATTCTTCCATAGTGAGCTGTCTAGTAGTTTCTCCATAGCAACTCGCGAGTCTTGACGTTCTGGAATAAGCATAAAGATATGATCTCCGGCGTAGAAAGGCAGCCTTGCTGGATCGACCTCTGCAAATCCTAACTCTCCATCGAGAATCGCTTTGATCTCATCTGTGGGCTGTAAACCGTTAGGGGCATAGAGAGCAGTAGACAAACCGGACATTCCCATAGCATATAGATGATTTCCATGGTCATAAATCAATGCAGAAGCTGTTTCTCCAGGTCGAAGAGTATTCATATATAGCTGCTGCCACATGGCAGCATTTTTTGCTGCGAATGAATCCAGCCATGCTTCTGCTTCGTGCTGCTTACCCAACCAGCTTCCAAGTGTCCGCATACGGTGTTCAAGTGGAGCAAATGAATCAAAGGTAAGTGTCGGGGCGATGTCGACGACTGCTCGATAGGCCTTATCATCTGAATTAGCTATAATAATTAGGTCAGGATTTAATGAAGCGGTAAGCTTCGGATCCAGAGGAAAGCCAACGTTAAAGAGCTTTTTAAGTCGATGTTTATAGACTCTGTTCCATGCAAAGACTTCATCTCCTCCGATAGGCTTTATACCTAATGCGAGCAGATCGCCAAGCGTCTCACCATGGTACACAATGCGTTTTGGACGCTCCGGAATATCCACCTCATGGCCAGTCCAGTCTTTCACAGTAAGCTTCCGACCTTGCTGATGCGCATATTGTCCGGGTGTAATTCCAGTCTTTTGACGAAACCGGCGACTAAAATAATATTCATCGGAGAAGCCAACCAGACGAGCAATCTCACGCAGCGGTTCAGCGGATTCCAGAAGGAAACGCTTCGAATGGTTAATGCGCAGTTCGGTCAGGTAATCGAGCGGTCTTTTTCCGGTAAGCTTTTGAAAGATCGGAGTATATTGCCACAATGTTATCCCTGCGAGCTCAGCCAGTTGCTTCACGGTGATACTCTCCGTATAGTGATCTTGCATATATTGGATGGTCTTTTCCACGGAATCCGCGGGACTTGGCACCTGCTCGGAAGGATAATTATGCTCAAAGAGTAAGAGCAGCAATTCTTGGAATTTTAATTGGCGCTTAAAAAAATGCACATCATCGGCATTTTTTTTGCTCATAAGCAGATCTTCAGCAAGGCGGATTACCCTAGTGAACGGGTGGACAATTAGCTCCTGCCTACCTGGAAGGAGTTCCTCTGAATAATATTCGGGAAACTCGGCGTTATTAATTGCTGTAAAAGTGATGAGATAATAATAAAGAGTCGTCTCTTGATTGTCCGTGCTATAGGAAGTTCCAGGAGATAGGAGATAACATGTATCTGTAGTCAGTGTTATGGTTTGATCGCTAAGGATCAGCTGTCCACTACCGCCAGTGAATATTAGAAGTCTATAAAAGTGAGCTGAAAGAGACTTAGAGCAAGAGCCTGCCGGTTGAATATGTAGTTCCGCATCAGTCAGCTGAAACAGCAACGAGCGGAGCGGTGCAGCGACGGGTAATGTTTGCAGCAAGAGGAAGCCTCCGTTCATTTGGTGAGAATCATTATCAATTAATTCATTGTATATAAAATAAAGAAGCATATCAACAGCTGTTGACATGCTTCTTGCAGTTTTCTATCAGCTAAGTGCCAAACGCTTCATGAAGGTGAAAATTATTTCATATTCAAAAGCTGTGGGAGTTCACCGAGCAGCCATTCTCTTGTTGTTGCATCACTTGAAGTCTTCATAATATCTTGAGTATAGACATATCCGTTCTTGACGGCAGGGAGACCTTTCCAGATCGGACTCTTTAATAGAGTAGCTGTGGATTGCTTGGCTTCATCGGCCACAGGAGTTAGAATGAAAATCCGATCTCCGGCATATTCTTTAAGCACTTCCATGGATACTTCCTGGAATCCCATACCTTCATCAAGTACCTTCTGAATTGCTGGGGTTGGCTTGAAGCCATTCTCTCCATAAAGGACTTGCGAAAGTCCGGTCGTCGCCATAACAAATAGTCTGTCACCAGGATAATAAGTAAAGACCGAAGCTGTTTCTCCTTCTTTTATTCCCGCTGCCTTTAGTTGTTCCCACATGGCATCTTCACTCGTTTTATACTTAGCCAGCCATGCCTCTGCTTCGGTCGTTTTCCCAAGAATTCCACCAATATCAAGCATCCGTTCATTTAGCGGGGCAAAGGTATCAAATATTATCGTGGGTGCGATTTTGGACAGCTGCTCGAAATCAGCTTCATCAGTTCCTGCATAGATAATCAAATCAGGCTGAAGTTCCAGCGTCTTTTCCAGATTGATAGGGAACCCTACATCTTCGACACCTTGTAGCTGATCTTCAAAAACCTGACCCTCACCCATGGAAAGTGGATATCCTACCGCTTGCACACCAAGTGCGAGTAGATCACCATAGGTTTCTCCTGAATAAATCACGCGCTTCGGGTTAACAGGTATTTCTACGGTATGGCCTATGTAATCCGTGTAGGAGCGAGTAGTTGCCGCAGTTTCATTAGTGCCCTTGTCGGATGTTTCTGGAGAAGGTACAGTGGTAGCTGAAGTATTATTTCCGGCTGCGTTCGACGCATTGTTCTTGGCTGGTTGTTCTCCTGAGTTTCCGCAGGCGAGTAGTAATGTGGTCATCAGAAAGAGTACACATAATACGGCGAACGGTTGTCTTACCTTATTCATATAATATTGCCTCCCTAAAATATGTAGCGATCACCAATAATGATAATCATTCTCGACGAAAACTATCATAAATTAAAGTCTCCTTTTACTCAATGGACAAAACACATTAAGGCTATTTGATTTGTACAAGCCTATTGTTCTGACGTGGCTCAAAAAAGTCCTAATGTAGAGTAACTACATTAGGACTGCTGAGAAAACTTTTTTTATCTTAATCTAACTCAATCCGTAAAACAACCGGAGCCTCACTGTGGACAGTGGACGTATAAATGGTTAATGCCTCATCTGTTCTTTCCCAAGTAGGCCGTTCATCAAATCCTAAGATATGGATATCTTTTATTATCCCATGGAAGTGAGTGGACTTTTCTTTAAGAGATTGGATATGAACGATCCCATTCTCTGGATATACAAGAACGGTTGCATAAAGACAACTTCCTTTAACTGTAAAACGGATATCTTTACTAGTGAAAATCTTTGTGGTTCCATCCGTAAACTGCCCTTCGAGGATCTTAGTAGGACCTTCACCGAAGGTGCGCCAGTAGGTCGTATCATAGATCGCTTCACCATTTACTTTTAGCCAATCACCAATGGCAAGAAGAATCTCCCGATCCTGAGCGGGGATGCTTCCGTCTGCCTTAGGTCCTATATTGAGCAGGAGATTGCCGTTTTTACTTACGATATCTACTAAATCTCTGATGATCTCCATGGCAGACTTATAATCATTATCCGTTGTATAACACCATGAATTTTTGGCTACAGCTGTATCCGTTTGCCAGAAATAAGGCTTAAGCTCGGAGAAAAGTCCTCTTTCAATATCTGGTACCGCTGAGCCGAACATAAATGCATCATGCTTATAATTGATTGCAACCGGAGTCCCCCATTCATCTCCCTTATTGTAATAATAAGCGGCGAACTTTTTAAGATAGGGTTTGAAGGCAGCTGTATGAATCCACCAATCAAAGTAAAAAACCTTCGGCTTATAATTGTCCACCAGCTCACAGCAGCGAATTAACCAATCCTCCAAAAATTCTTGATCGGGTGGGGAGCCGAATAAATCCTGATGATCGGGTTCCGTCATAGATGGCCAATAGAAATCTCCACATACAAGCGGTTCATGGATATCGGATTCAAATTCCTTGCCATGAGACAGGAAGAACCAGTGTTCAGCTCTATGGGAAGATACACAAAACTCTAATCCCTGCTGATCAAAAGCGTCTTTCATTTCCCCAACTAAATCCCGCTGGGGACCCATCTCATATGTGTTATAGTGGGAGTAAGCGCTCTTATACATTTGAAAGCCGTCATGGTGCTCTGCTACAGACATCACGTATTTGGCACCAGATAATTTGAAGAGATTAGCCCATTCCTCAGCGTTGAACTGCTCAGTCTTGAACAAGGGGATGAAATCTTTATAGCCAAAATCTTTATGTTCACCATAAGTAGCAATGTGATGCTCATATTCGCTTGATCCCTGTATATACATGTTTCGGGAATACCATTCACTAGCGAAGGCCGGAATCGAATAAAGACCCCAATGAATGAAAATGCCAAACTTGGCTTTCTCATACCACGTCGGTACTTGAAATTGACTTAGTGAATCCCAATCGTCTTTGAATCTTCCATTTGAAATGGTATCGTCGATCACTTTTAAATACTTGCTTTTATCCATCATGTTGTGTTCATCCTTTCAAACGCTTATTTCTTACCTTCATTGTAGTGATTAGATGTAGGAAACAAAATGTAGGACATTAACTTTTAGATGTACAAAACTAACCTGATAAGGCGGAGTAAGGGATGGATAACCATGTTTTGCTTACAAATTATTTATCCAATTTAAAGGTTGATTTATTTATGGCTGATTACAATCTTTGTGGCCGTGACTGGAGAGATCTCGACTATACACCAGACTATAGTAAATTTTATTTTATTTGCGATGGGGAGGGTTGGTTAAAGATTGGAGATCGGGAATATTATCCGAAGCCTGGTCAGCTTTTTTTAATGCCTGAGGGAGTTAATCAATCTTATTCTTGCATAAGTGATCAACCCTTTGAGAAGTATTGGTGCCATTTCAGCGCAAAAGTCGGAGATATAAATCTATTCAATATGATAGAGTTAAGTCATGTATGCAGAGAAGTAGATCCTCATGTAATCCAAGAGATATTCAGCAGCCTAACGAGTCATATGAAATCTGATAAGGTGTATGCTCATTTGTTAGCCAAAAGTAAGCTAATGGAGTTATTTTCTTATTTTATTATGAACATAGATGTAGACGAAATCACCTTTAAAAATCTAAGCTCCATCGAAAAATTAACGAAAATATTAACGTACATAGACGCTCATATCGAGCGAAATATCACCATACACGAGCTTGCCGAGATTGCGTACATGCATCCCAACTATTTTATTCGGCTATTTAAACAGCAAATCGGAGTTCCACCCATTCAGTATATAACCAGAAAAAAGATAACTAAGGCCAAGGAGCTATTGAGGAGCACGCAACGTTCTGTCGGTGAGATTGCCCATGATCTCGGTTTTAGTGATCTTTATTATTTCTCCAAACAGTTCAAAAAAAATGTTGGACAGAGTCCTTCGGAATTCAGACAAGGAACAGTAGTACTGAAATAAATAGAAGAAGGCCGTCTTGTTTGGTAGAAACCAACCAGAGACGGCCTTTTTAATAGATGAAATTAGAGAAGAGAAAGGGTGAAACGGAATGCATATGGGCGATTAGCCGGGAGAGTGAACTCTTCGTGGGTTGGTGCACCCCAGCTATCGTCACCCCCAACTCCCATTTGCTTGTAGTTGACTCTCAGTACGCTTTTGTTCGAGACTGGCAATTTATATACGTGATCATGTGCTTCCAATTCCTCGGGTTTCCAAGGCAGAGCATTAATCTCCATAGGGATTGCACTATCAAAATAAAGTCCTGATCCGTCGTTGCCATCTGTAATCGAAGCAAATCTGACATCCGTCTTATTGCCGCACTCCTGCGGTCTAAGATAAGGGGTGAACTGGTCACTGACTTTGCCCGTATAGCGGCCAAGTGGTGCTCCAGTCTGTCTATCCCAATAATTCTCATGGGGTCCGCGGCCGTACCATGAAAGGGTATCGAGTCTTCCAGCAAGCACGAACATCATTCCGAACTCAGGAATTTCTGGTAGATCGCTACTACCCGGATTCAGTTCTTGCAGGATCTCTAAAGATCCGTCAGGGCGAATCTCATACTGAACAAGAAGGGTGGAATACGGATTCGTTGGCAGAAGGTAAGTGGTGGAAACGAAACAGAGATTTCCATCAGTTCTATATACCATGCTCAACAGATTCCGCTCATTAGAAGCCTGCTTCCATACTGCACAGCGCTTTGGCAATCCATTGCCAAGATCATTATCCGTGACCGCTCTCCAGAAGTTAGGTCTTACGGGCTCAAGCAGATGTTCTTTACCGGCAGCATGGTATGAGTTTAGCTCACCAGTTGTTGTATTAAAGTTTAGAGTGAAATTCCCACCCTGTACGGTCAATGCACCTTCATGTTCCTGCACATGTAACGTTCCATCCGTTGTCTTTGGAGCCTTTGTCACGATACGCGGGGACAGAATAAACTGTTCCCAAGCGATTTCGTGGTCAGCATCAGCCCAAGAAGTTTCTGAACGCTGAATAAAGGAGAGATTCAGAATAGCTTCATGATCACCTCTATGTGAAATCAGTTCGTAAGGGATAGTGCATTCAACGATTTCTCCTGGTGCAGCAGATATTTGCAGCAAACCTTCTTGCGCAGTTACTCCGTCTAAAGAAACTTCCCATTTAAGTTCGTACTGTTCAATGTCGGTAAATAAAAAGTTATTACGAATCTGAAAGAGACCTTCACGGATATTTAAAGCAGTTACTTTAATATTTTGATAGCACTTTTTGACCTCAAATAGCTTTGGAGTAACCGAACGATCGGCAAAAAGTAATCCGTTTCCGCTAAAGTTTCCATCATGTGGCGACTCACCAAAGTCACCGCCATATGCTAAATATGGGACACCTTCGGATGTTTTGGTTCGGATAGCCTGATCCACCCAATCCCAAATAAATGCACCTTGAAATACATCGTACTTGTCAAACATATCGGTGTATAGGTGTAATCCACCGCAAGAATTCCCCATAGCATGGCTGTATTCGCAGATGATATAAGGCTTCTGAGGATGACTCAACGCATATTTTTCAACATCGTGCGGTTTAGCATACATAGTCGACTCTATATCACTAGCTGCTTCCGACTCTCTGCAATGGAAGATCCCTTCATAATGAACAGGTCGTGTTGGGTCAGCTTCCCTGAGATAGTCATGCATGGCGATAAAATTATCACCACCGTAGGACTCATTCCCTAGTGACCAGATGATAACCGAAGGATGGTTCTTGTCTCTTTGCATCATGGAGTTGCAACGGTCAATCACATTGGCCCGCCATTCCGGTTTGCTAGCAGGTACATTTCCCTCATGTATACCTTGTTGCCCATACTGCCAAGTACCGTGCGTTTCCAGATTGGTTTCATCGATTACGTAAAGTCCATATTCATCACAAAGCTCATACCAAACAGATTGATTCGGGTAGTGAGAGGTCCGAACCGCATTAATATTATGTGTTTTCATCAGTTTGATATCTCGGATCATTTCGTCTTTGGATAGCGCACGTCCTGTGTCACAAGAGAACTCGTGCCGGTTAACGCCTTTAAGTACAATTCTTTTGCCGTTGATCTTCATAAGTCCGTCCTTGATCTCAAAGGTACGGAATCCGACCTTACAGCTGACCGTTTCAGTAGTGTTTCCTTTATCGTCAATCATGGAGAGAACCAATGTATACAGATACGGTGTCTCAGCACTCCACTTATAAGGATCTTCTACATGCTCAGAAAGCTTGAAATGATGAACGCCCTCTTGATCAAAGGAAGTAAACGTAGATATTGGAGCCTCCCATACAGGCTGTTCCTCTTTATTGTATAGCTGCATTTGGAGTGTATAAGGGTTTAGTTTCTCGTTAAAATAATTCTCTACTTTGATGTCTACGTTTAAATCCGCATGTACGAAAGCTTCATCTAGCTCGGTTTTAACGAAAAAATCAGCAACATGAACAGAAGGGGCCGTGTACAGATAGACCTCCCGGAAAATACCGCTAAGCCGCCAAAAATCTTGATCCTCCAGCCAACTGGCATCACACCAACGATAGACCTCGACAGCTAGTTTATTATCACCAGCAATTAAATAAGGGGTAATATCGAACTCGGAAGGTGTAAAGGTGTCTTCACAGTAACCGACCCGTTCTCCGTTTACCCATACATAGAAAGCGGATTCAACCCCCTGAAAGCTAAGGTATACAGGCTGATCGTTCCAAGATTCAGGTACAGTAAAGGTTCGGATGTACGAGCCTACGGGATTATATTTTGTGGGAGCGAAGGGGGGCTTGAGATCAGGTTCAGATTCCGCCCAAGGATATCGGACATTCGTATATTGCGGGTAATCATACCCATGGAATTGCCAGTGCGAAGGTACAGGAATCGTAGCCCAATTGCTGGAATCGAAATCAGCTTTATAGAAATCCACGACCCGTAGATCCGGTGTTTCGGAAAAAGAGAACTTCCAAATACCATTAAGCGTTTTGTAGTATGGCGAGGCTTCTTTATCTCCCACCAGGGCTTGCGTTAGATTGCTATAAGGGATCATGGAAGCATGTGCATCCAAGCGATTTAGTTCGAAGATTTCCGGATTATTATTCCATTCTGGATAACCGTTTGCAGGAGGCTGGTAAACAAATTTTGCTCGCATGAGTAAATCTCCTTTATAATAGTGATGTTATTATATTCATATTATAAATTGGAGTAATGGTAAGAGATATAAAAGATTTTTCATCCAATATAACAAAATATGAAACGAGTGATCAGATGGAGAGTAAAATAATCTTTTGCCAAACGGAAGATACGAATATGCTGCCGCTGTATGCTACAACCATTGGATTTTGGGAGCATCAGGCAGAAACCTTACGTCCTACCGGATTTCCGGATTACCAAATACATCAGATTCACGAAGGCAAAGGCGAACTTGTCATTCAGGAGAAACGATATATTGTGGGTTCAGGGGATGTATTCTTTTTGTTCCCGAATATTACGCATTCGTATGCGCCAATCAGCAGTAAGTGGAAGCTGTCATGGATTTCATTTAATGGTAGAGAGGCCGGTCAAATGCTGCTGTACGCAGGAATCCGCGAATCAGGCCCTGCAAGGTTGAAGGAGGATAAGTGGCTAAATCCTTTAAAAGAAATGCTCAACTTGTCAGATAGTAATGAACTGGAAACGAATCTGGAACGATCCAAACAACTATACGCGCTGCTGCTGGATTTAAAAAGCAATCTAGTTTCTCCTCTAAACGAGGCTCTTGAATTGGAGCGAATTAAACCGGTGTTGCGACATATAGAAAGGAATCTTCATAGGACCCTCCCATTAAAGGAACTTGCGGAGGTTATTGCAGTGTCGCCACAGTATTTATGCAGGCTTTTTCAAAAAACAATTCATGATCGACCTGTAACCTATATCAACAAGCAACGTATAAACTTGAGTAAACAGCTAATGTTCAATGAACGAGATAAAAAAATGTATGAAATTGCTCAGTTAGTGGGCTTCGAAAATGCCAGCTACTTTTGTCTAGTGTTTAAGCGGTTGACTGGAATGAGTCCAGAGCAATTTAAACAGCTGCATGGTTTGGACTAGAGAGTTAGAGTCGCCTCTTGGCCTTATGATAAACGCTTACTTGTTAGCGTCTAGCACTCCATGATATAGTTTAATTGAGTTCATATGTTGTTTATTTCACGAATTCGCTCATTCTCTTGCATAATTAGTATGTTCACCTGAAATCAATACATAGAACCAAATTTTCGATAAGATATCTAGTTAAGCATCAGGAAGGAGTCATCAATTTGAATGAGAAGTTAAAAGAGGCATACGAACGTTTGGACTTGCCTGTAGACATTACCCGGGAGGAACTGAATAAAAAGTTTGATTTGCATTTGAAACGCCGTAAATCAAATTCCTCAGAAACTGAGGCTGAAGCCTATGAAGAAGAATTTCTGGCTTACAAAACGATCTTAGACGGCTTAGATCAGCAGGAAATTCAGGAGGCAGAGGACAAGCGGCTAGAGAAATGGGGAGCATTTTCCGGCATAGCGCGTAAATCGGAGAATTTTTTTAGGCTATATAAAGTCCATACATTTGTATCTATCGTTGTGCTGTTAGTGCTAATCTTTGGAGGTAACGCTCTTTATAATCAATATCAAGCCAAAAAATATGAAGCTTCACTCCCGCCAGTGGATGTAACTATCATGTTCCTAGGAAACTATGAATCTCAAGATCCATCAGGTAAGGATGAAGAGCTTAAACAAGAGATCGTCAATCGTTATCCAGCTTGGAAGCGGGTAAAGACGGAAGTCGTATACCTTCCCTCAACAGGTGGAGAAGGTGGAGGCGCGTTAGACATGACTTATATCCAGCGCGCGATGGCGATGCTGGCGGCGGATCGTCCGAATATTCTTATTTTGGATGATGCTACTTTTGATTGGATTGGACAACAGCAGGGACTTAAGAATCTAGAGCCGTTTGTTAAATCAGCGGGACTTCCTTTAGATGATATTCGTTTGAAACGTATAAAAAATACGGAGAACGGTGAAGAATGGATCACAGGCGTAGATATCACAGATACGAAATTTGCTACAGACCTTCCAATTCATTCACGGAAGATGATCATTGGGGTGTTTGGAGAAGGTGAAGATAAGAACAAATCAACTGATTTTGTTGAGTTCTTAGTAGGGCAAATGACTGCCAAATAAATGAGTAGGTATAAATGGACCTGTGTTATAAAGGCCGATGTTGTATGGATTCTCATACGATATCGGCTTTTTTGTTGTACATTCAAAGCATCTGAATTGACGAATGTGAAGTGAACTCACTATAATGATTCATATAGATATGAACTAAGTAATATAAATATAAACTAAACTGAATTTTACAAGGGAGTGATGAAAGAATGAAGACAGAAGGAACTCTGACAATACATACACAGAAGCGTGGTGCAGCATTAGGTGATTTATTTGGAATCTTCTTTGAGGATTTAAATCATGCGGCAGATGGTGGACTTTATGCTGAGCTAGTTCAGAATCGATCCTTTGAATTTGATCCGATAGATCGGACCGATTATCATGCGTTAATGGCTTGGGAGCATATAGAACGTGGAGATGGGAAAACCGTAATCACCGTGGAAGATAGCGAGCCCTTGAATGATCGTAATCCACATTATGTAGCCATTGATATTGTGGCTGAAGGTGACGGCGTTGGGTTGATGAATCTGGGATTCAATAGTGGTATTCCAGTAAAAGAGGGCGAGAATTATAAGTTCTCGGTATATGCTCGTCGGGAGACAAGCTTTGACGTACCCCTTATCGTATCCATTGAAAGTACAAATGGTATCATTCATGGTGAAGCGGAAATCGCTGTGAATCACTCCGAATGGACTCGATACGAAGCAGTTATTAAGTCTAAGGCTACAGATAGTAGTTCACGTCTTGTAATCGTTACCAAAGGCAGCGGGAGGGTATATCTGGACATGGTTTCTCTGTTTCCGGAGAAGACCTTTATGAATAGACCTGGGGGCATGCGTGAAGATATTTCACTGTTACTCGCCGACTTAAAGCCTAAATTCATGCGGTTTCCGGGAGGTTGTCTGGTACATGACGGTTCCTTAAATCCAGATGACAGAGATTCTATGTACAGATGGAAGAATACAATAGGGGATGTGACACAAAGGCCGGCAAGGCGGAATAACTGGTCCTACAATCAGACGCTTGGGTTAGGATACTTTGAATATTTTCAGTTCTGTGAGGATATTGGAGCTAAGCCGATTCCCGTTCTTCCGGGCGGCTACGATCCGCATCATAAACGTATGGTGCCGCTGGGTGAATTAATGCCCTGGGTTGAGGATGCACTGGATTTGATCGAATTTGCCAATGGGGACATTTCATCGAAGTGGGGAAGGATACGTGCGAACCTTGGTCACCCGGAACCTTTTGGGCTAGAGTATATCGGCATCGGCAATGAAGAGGTAGGTGCACCCTTTTTCGAGCGATATCCATACTTTCATCAAGCCATTAAAGAGAAATATCCGGATATTAAGGTCATTAATTCAAGCGGTCCATTCTCTGCTGGTAAGGAATATGAGCGGGGCTGGACATCTGCAAAAGAGAATAAGTCTGATCTTGTAGACGAGCATTATTACTGTACACCTGAATGGTTCCTGGCGAATCATCATCGTTATGATGACTTTAAGGCCGACGAACCGAAAGTGTTTTTAGGTGAATATGCTTCATGGGGCAATACCTATTATAACGCATTAGTGGAAGCGGCATTTATGACGGGACTTCAGAACAACGCTCATGCGGTTGGTTTGGCATGTTATGCTCCTATGCTCTGCAATGTGGATTATATCAACTGGAAGCCGGATCTAATCTGGTTTAATAATCATGAAGTATATGGAACTGCGAACTACTATGTTCAAAAGCTATTCATGAACCATCAGGGAGATCAGCTACTGGAGATAAAAGCGAACGGCTTCACAGTACCTGAGGAACGCAAAGTTGAAGCGATCACAGGAGCGATTAGCTTGGGTGTGGATGCATCCGCTGCTCGATATTCAGAAATCACACTGGTCAACAATGTTACGGGAGAAGTGAAGACGTATTCTGAGTTGTCAGAAGAAGTATCAAACCTGCCTGATCCTGCTCAGAACGGAACGGCCAAACGAACACTAGAGCTTGGAGAGACGGAGTGGGAGAGCTATACCTTGAATTTTAAGGCTACTAGAACCGCAGGGAATAAAGGGTTTGTGTTCTATTTTGGTAAAGCAGATGATCAGAATCATTTGTATTGGGAACTAGGTGGCTGGCAGAATCAGGATTCCATTGTGGCATCAATTATTAACGGGAGAAACTCTGTGCTTACACATTCTATGTTTACAGTTGAAACAGACGTAGAATACGATCTGAAGCTAGAAGTATCAGGCAGACATATTCGTACTTATATTAACGGAGAGCTGATCAATGAGACGGAGGACAAACTTCCGATCATCGAACCGCTGTATTACACAGCAAGTGTGGAGGATTCCACAGGGGATATCATTCTTAAGACAGTGAATGTACAAGATAACAGCGTTTCTGCTGAGATTATATTAGAAGAGATGGTAAAAAAGGACTTGTCCATCGAAGTATATGAACTGTCGGGATACCAGATTGAGGATGAAAATAACTTCGAGAATAAAGAGCTTGTCTACCCTAAGCAAACCAATTTTACGACGATGGGCAGCAGTTTTTCTTATGAGTTCCCTAAACAATCCGTAACGATTTTTAGAATAAAATAAAAACTAAAAACGCCCCTCTGAATCCTTAGTGTTAAAAAGGTTCAAAGGGGCGTTTATGTCCGGTTGTATAGCTGTTCACCCACAGACGATCACATTCTAGGATATTCTCGGTCATGATAGGTGCAATATCATTAATAGCTGGCCGATGCAGACCATCTTTACACGGTTCACATGTTTTAGTAATGTAATGAGACAACAGCCACGACCAGTGTTCTTCTAGTGTGTATACATCTTCGAACTCTAATTTTCTTCTTGCTCTTTTTCTTAGCTTGAATATAATCACAGGTAGTAGCTACACTGCATCCATACTTATCTCGCTTATGTTAAATTAACGATTAATATTATTGTTAACTAAGAAATGTGATTTGTGAATACATAAAAATACTAATTCAAAGGCATAGGAGACAATAAAATGCACTTAACTACAGATACAGAATCGCTTCGAGTCTATGAAGCACTTGCAAGTGAAGTCAGGTTAAGGATTATCGAACTACTAGACCGAAAAGAGATGCATATTAAAGAACTGGCTGCCGAGCTCTATATAAGTAGTGCGATGGTTAGCACCCATGTTGCCAAGCTACAAAAAGCAGGCCTGATTAACTCTAAAATGAGACGTGTGGATGGAGGGACATATAAGTATTGCTCACTGTCTACGAACTGCCTGCAGATTAAATTATCAGGATCTCGGGGAATCTGCTAATCAGATATTGTGAATGATACGAAATAGAGAATTAATAAAAATAAAAAAAACATATTGTAATGAAAACGTTTTTATGATAATTTAAATTTATAAAAACGTTTTTATTTGTAAAGGAAGATTGAATCGTTATGGAAAAGGTAACTATCAAAGACGTTGCTAGAGAGGCTGGAGTGTCCATTTCTACAGTTTCCAACGCACTAAATGACGTTGATGTATTAAATCCGGAGACCAAATCACATGTGCTTAAGGTCGCGAAGCAATTAAATTATGTTCCAAACCTAAATGGCAAGCTCCTAAGAAACGGAAAAACTAAAATGCTAGGTTTTTTCACGACAAGTGTAGCGGGCCCGTACTTCTATAAGCTGGTGGAGTCCATGTCTCGTGAATGTGATCGGTTAGGTTATGGTTTAAATGTATTTGTTACAAAGGATAAACAAGTAATTATGAGCAATATTCTAGGCCGACGTGTGGATGGTGTCATTATCTACGAAGAGCTGAGAATAGATGAAGAAGAAATTGCCGCAATGGTGAAAGACAAGATCAAGGCTGTGTTTCTGGATCGACCACTTAAGAATGAAACGATGGGAAGCGTAATCTTTAATTCGTTTGAATCTGCTTACGAAGCAACTAAATATTTAATCAATCTGGGACACAAGAAAATTGCTTACATATCTGGTGTAGATGAGATGTATGACAGTGTTCAGCGGAAAGAAGGATACTTGGCCGCCTTGCGTCAATATCAGCTTCCGACGAACGAAGAGTATATTATCCAAGGATATTTTGAGGAAGAGAGCACCTATAACGCTATAAAGTCTCTAGTTCATTTAAGTCCTGAAAAAATGCCTGATGCTTTTTTAGCGGGGAATGATTTGAGTGCCATTGGATGTATTCAAGCTTTGAAATCGAATGGATATGAAGTCCCGTTGGATATAAGCGTTATGGGGTTTGACGATATTGATATCGCGCAGTATTTCTCACCGCCATTAACGACGGTAAGAAATCAAATTGCCAGACAAGGTATTCTATCCATAAATCACCTGGTTCGCATGATTCAGAAGAAGGAACAGGGCGAAATGATGAAACTGCCAGGTGAACTAATTGTACGTGGTTCTACTCAAGTGAAGATTGATCGGTACTAACGCTTTCAAGAAGGGCAACAAGATAGTATCCGATCATTTTTATAATTTTATTGCTTTTAGGAGGTTTTTTTTAAAAAGAAATAAAAACGTTTTTATTGTTATGGGGATCATGATTTGGAGGGGAGAAGAAAAACGTGGATAAATTAGCCGTAGTGCCAGTGAACGGGAAGAATCCAATGAACAGTAAGAAACCTATGGGACAGAGGGTCAAAGAATTTGTGATTGATTATAAGAGGCAATGGGAGATTCAGTCCATGGTCATCCCGGGAATCATTTTTATGATTATCTTTTGTTTCATTCCTATTTACGGATTAACGATTGCTTTTAAGAGCTACACCGTAATAGACACGCTCGATTCTGCACCATGGGTGGGGCTTGATAATTTCAGAATTATTTTATCAGACAAATATTTTTGGGATGCTGTAGTCAATACCTTGGGGATCAGCTTTCTGAAATTAGCTATAGGTTTTGTTATTCCAATTATTCTATCCGTCATGATTTATGAATTAAGCGGTGGACGCTTTAAGAAAATAGTACAAACAATCTCTTATTTACCACACTTTTTGTCCTGGATCGTTCTGGGCGGGATGTTGATTGCTTGGTTCTCTTCCTCCGGTATGTTTAATGAAATCTTGCTCAATTTGGGGATCATTTCGAAACCGGTAAATATCTTGCTTGATGCGAACAAGTATTGGTGGATTGCAACGTTATCGGATATTTGGAAAGAGGCAGGTTGGGGAACAATTTTATATTTAGCCATCATGTCCAAAATTGATCCTACTTATTATGAAGCTGCCAAAATAGATGGGGCAAGTCGTATGAGACAAATTTGGAATATTACCCTACCTAATATGAAGCCAATTATCAGTTTAAATCTGATTCTGACTGTAAGCGGTTTATTAGGATCGAATCTGGATCAAACCTTGGTCTTGATGAATTCTCAGAACCGTGCCAAAGCAGAGGTAATCAATTCTTATGTGTATCGTATGGGTATGACGCAAGGTGACTTCTCTTATGCTACTGCTGTTGGTTTAGGTGTCTCCATTGTTTCTGTGATCCTACTGATTAGTGCCAACAAAGTGTCCAGCAAATTAAATGATAATCAATCAGTTCTGTAGAAGGAGGCATTTTTGTGAATCGTACGGTAGCTAAAGAAGATCTCGACAGTCGAATCTTTAACACTATAAATATTATTTTACTCTGTATCTGTACTGTAATTATCGTTGTTCCTTTATGGAATGTGGTCATATCCTCCTTAAGCTCAGGTAAGGCGCTCGCGGAAGGTGGATTTATATTCTGGTCTACTGATTTCTCCTTAGAGAATTACCGCGCAGTATTTAATGACGAGACGATAGGATTAGCCTTTCTAGTCTCCATTGCAAAAACGTTCATCGGTGTCATTACCCACGTATTCTTTTGCGCGATGATCGGTTATGGCTTGAGTAAAAAATACATACGTGGCCGCAAGCTATACGTTGCCTTGGGTGTAATCACCATGTTCTTCTCAGGTGGTATGATTCCAACGTATTTATTGATTAAATCACTCGGTCTATTGAACAGCTTTTGGGTTTATATTATCCCGGCCTTGTTCAGTTATTATGACGTAGTTATTCTAATGAACTTCTTTAGAAACGTACCGGATTCACTTGAAGAGTCAGCCAAAATCGATGGTGCAGGTGACTGGCGTATATTCCTGAAGATTTTTATCCCTCTTTCCATGCCGGCTATGGCTACGATCGCGTTATTTAACGGGGTTGGGCAGTGGAATGACTTTATGACCACCAAATTATACATTACCGATCAAGCACTCTATCCGCTGCAGATGAAGCTCTATGAAATTATCGTTCAGTCGCAAACGCAATCCATGCAAAATGTCGGCGGATCTGCGATTATCGAAACTACAACTAAAGGGGTTCAACTAGCAACAATTGTCATTACAACTTTGCCGATTGTTGTGATGTATCCAATATTACAGAGGTACTTTATTTCAGGAATGATGATGGGGGCGGTGAAAGAATAGAAAGATTGGAGGGGTTTTATAGCAAACACTTATGTACGAAATGATCCATCGGAAGTGTAGCTTGTACTATCAGATCTACACTTCCGTTACTACCAAAACTTTTTTAGGGGGAAACAAGGGATGAACAAAGCATTTGGGAAAAAAGGACTCAAACTTTGTACTGCGCTTATGGCTGTTGTATTGGTATTTACGGGTTGTGGATCGAAGGGTAGTTCTGATAACTCCAGCAAAGAATTAAGCTCCATTGAAGGGCGATATACAATTGACCCAGAAACACCAGCTTGGAAGCTTGATAAAAAAGAGGAAACTACGGATCTCACTTGGTATGTAAATGCGGATTGGTGGAACACAGACTTTGGTAAGGACCTCGTTACTAAAAAGATTAAAGAGGACCTGAACATCAATATTAAATTCATTACTGGGGACGACACGAAGTTAAATACTATTTTTGCCGGTGGCGAAATGCCGGATATGTTGACTATCTTTGATTCGAACTCACCAGTGGTACAAAAAGCCGCAACTTGGGCATTGCCTTTGAATGATCTGGCGGATAAATATGATCCTTATTTCAATAAAGTAGCAGCAAAAGATACGATGAACTGGTTCCAATTAGCAGACGGTAAGACTTATGGCTATCCTAACTATTCTAATACGCAAAACGATTTTGATAGCGGTAACATTCCTGCTAAAACGGCATTTGTAATCCGCAAGGATGTTTACGAAGCGATAGGAAAACCAAGCATTGGAACTCCTGAAGAATTCAAGAGTGTTATGCAGCAAATCAAAAAGCAATTCCCGGCAATGATTCCTTTTGGTTTTAACTCTATTGGCACAGGCACTGGTTCTTTGGGAGATGTTCTTCAGGATTTCATCGGCGTACCGATGGAAACCGAAAATGGTGAATTCTACAACCGTAACCTAGATGAGGATTATCTGACTTGGTTGAAAACATTAAATGAAGTCTACAGAAATGGTGACATCAGCGATGACAGCTTTGCAGATGATGGGACGGCTTTTGAAGAAAAATTGAAATCCGGTAAATATGCAACGCTGATGCTCGATGGAACACCTCAACAAAGTGGTAACCTGCAAATCTTCATGACAGAAAATCCAGACAAAGAATATATCGCTATTGATGGACCGCAAAGCACAGTTGGACATGAGCCAACGTTGAATCAGTCAGGAATTACAGGCTGGATGATTACCTATGTCACTAAAAAGGCTAAAGACCCTGCCAAAGCGATTCAGATCTACACTTATCTATTGAGTGAAGAAGGACAAAAGCTTATGAACTATGGTATTGAAGGGGAAACCTATAAGGTTAACGAAGCGGGTAAAATTGAATTTTTACCTGAAATCAAAGATCTTCAATTGAATAATGCCGATAAATTTAAAAAGGATTACCGGATGGGCGAATTTATGTTCTTTGGACATGACCGCGATAAAGCTCTAAGTAATGACGCATTCGCAGATTCTATTAAACAAATGCAAGAGTGGGGTAAAGGTAAGCTGAAACCACACTTTATTCTTGAAAATATCAACCCGGCTCAAGGAACGCCGGAAGCTCGTAGTCTATCTGCAATCGATACAAATTGGAACACTACGCTTGTGAGTATGATTCGTGCTAAGGATGAAGCAACATTTGATAGCACCTTGGCTGCTTACAAATCATTCTTGAAGGATAACAACTGGGATAAGATCGCAGAAATTCGCACTGAAAAAATGAAGAACAACAAAGAAAAATTAGGTCTTAAATAAGTAAAAGGCTGGATGGGGCCCCTTTACCGGGGCCTTATCCTACAGAAACATAGCAAAATATATAGAAAAGTGGAGGGAAACAACATGACAAAACTTAAAATTTATCAATCTACAGGGGAAAATGAATTGTTCGTAGAGCAAACGCTAGAACAATTGACTCCAATGGCTTCAGATGAGCCGGTCACTACTGTAAACCTTGATGAGAATCAAACCTTTCAGGAAATGGATGGCTTCGGGGCATCCTTTACGGATTCATCCGCATATTTGATTAACCAAGTCCTTGACAATGAACAGAAAAAAGAAGTCATGAGCAAGCTTTTTGATTCCCAAGATGGAATTGGCTTGTCCGTATTAAGAAATCCAATGGGAGCATCGGATTATGCTAGAGATATTTATAGCTATAACGATATGCCTGCTCAGGAAACCGATACAGAATTAACTCATTTCTCCATCGCACATGATGAAGCTGATATTATCCCTTTGTTACAACAAGCGCTGGAACTTAATCCTGAGATCAAGCTGATGGCTTCACCTTGGAGTGCACCAGGCTGGATGAAGACTAGCGGATCTATGATCGCCGGTGAACTTAAACATGAACATTACCAGGCTTATGCCGATTATTTTGTACGATACATTCAAGCATTTGAAGAGCACGGTCTGCCAACTTATGCGGTAACACCGCAGAACGAGCCTCTTTTTGAACCAAAGCACTATCCAAGTATGTTAATGCTGCCTGAGGCGCAAAGAGATTTCATTAAAAATTATTTGAAGCCTAGCTTCGTGAAAAACAACATCCATACAAAAATTCTCTGCTATGATCACAACTGGGATCGTCCGGATTATCCACTCACGGTGCTCGATTATGCGAAAGATGAAGTGGACGGTGTTGCCTGGCACTGGTATGGCGGGAATGCGTCAGCACAATCAGAGGTGCTGAAAGCTTTCGCGGATAAAGAAGTGCATTTCACAGAAGGTTCTGGTGGCGAATGGATTCCTCCGTTTGAACAAGCCTTCTCGAATGTCATGAGAACAGGGATTGATATTCTCAGAAATCATAGTAAATCCTTTGTCTTGTGGAATATGGCCTTAGATGAGAAGAACGGTCCAACTGTCCCGGGCTTTGGTAAAAGTACTTGTCGCGGTATTGTGACGGTCAACCAAGAGACTAAGGAACTTACGTATACACTGGACTACTATGCACTGGCACACTTCAGCAAATTCATTCGCCCTAAAGCTGTACGTATTGACGCTTCCACTAATCAAGAAGTGATTCGTTCCGTAGCGTTTAAGAATACAGATCACTCTATTGCGGTTGTTCTGTTCAACGATAGTGAAAAGGCTGAGAATGTAGCTGTGAAATTGCAGGGTAAGGATGATTTATCGTTCCGTTTAGGCTCTAAAAGTGCTTTATCTATTTTGATTAAATAATATGTGTATGAAGTGCTCGAATTTAGATTCGAGTACTTTTTTTTGCCAAAAAACGCATAAAAAATCAGTGTTCGTAAATCTTAAACGCATACCTATAGCGAGGAGATATGAGCATTGAATAGAAGGTTTGTGCTGACGCTGCTAGTTCTGTGTTTGATGATTACTGGTGGCTCTAGTATTTATGCGGTTAAAAGTATGCTACCTGTAAAGAGTGAAACAACCAAATGGGCAGTGGAGCTCCATAAAAGTAAACTGCCTTCGCCACAGCCGGGAAAATATAAGAGCTACGAGCTATTAGTCACAAATTTGAGTGAAGATACGATAGATGTAACCTTTGAGTTGTATCGACCAGTACAAGACGCTAATCAGGAACAAATCATCTTAGCTGATCCATTTAGCTATGATATGAGACCGAATGAGACGGTTAGCTTTAGTCAATTTTTTATAAAGAGTGGGGCAAAAGAACTGGAAGTCGTTCTCTCGTGGAATGATCAGAATAGACGTAAGCATAAGCAAAGTATTAAGTTTGCGAATTTTGAATAATCAATCATAGAAACGCTAAATATTACAGGGTATATTCCTATGGAATATGCCCTTGTTGGTTTGCTCCATCCCTTGTTTTACTCTATAATGTGCTTTATATAATTGCAGTTGAAAGGGGAGATGGGGCATGAGTACAGCCGTTTCCGATTATCCTGCTTGGCGTGTTAGCAATTATTGTATTTTTCATCCGTCTTTCCGATCTGGCTGATTTTCCAGGGTTTAAGTAATTATACTCACCCAATAAAAAAATGGCAGTTCAGTGCTGAAATACAGCATCTGGACTGCCATTTTTGTTTCAGGATCTGTAGCTTAGGGTTCTAACGTTCTAAACGATAGCCACCATGAAATACAGGACCCACATATTCATTGAACGCAAAGCCATTGCGAATGGCAGCGGAGACAAAATCTTTAGCTTTTGCTACAGCTTCATGAACGGACAGACCGTTAGCTAAACCGCCTGTAATGGCAGCGGCAAAGGTACATCCAGCCCCATGATTGTGAGCAGGCTCGATTTTGGCTGTTTGAAATACGGTGTACTCAGCACCGTCGAAGAAGACATCAATCGCTTGATCGCCCCCGAGTGCTTTGCCGCCTTTAACCACGACATTACATGCTCCGAGCTTATGAATCAGACGAGCAGCTTCTTTCATATCCTCTAGGGTAGAAAGTTTGCCAAGACCTGAAAGAACGCCAGCTTCAAACAGATTTGGTGTAACTACAGTGGCAAGTGGCAGCAGTAAATCACGAATAGCCTCCGCGCTGTCTGGGTTCAAGACTTCATCTTCACCCTTGCAGACCATGACCGGATCAATCACTACATTGGTCTGTAGATTTTCTTTGATCGCTTGCTCAGCAACACGCACAATTTCAACACTTCCCAGCATACCTGTCTTCATGGCATTTACTGGACCACCTGCGAAAATAGTTTTTAGCTGCTCAGCAACAATGGAGGCGTCAATTGGATAAACATTATGGTGCCAGCCGTTGTCCGGGTCCATTGTAACGATAGTTGTCAAGGCACTAAAGCCGTAGGTACCATACTCTTCAAATGTTTTTAGATCCGCTTGGATGCCTGCGCCACCACTGGAGTCGCTGCCTGCAATAGTTAGAGTTTTAATAATTTGAGTCATGGTAACGTCCCCTTTATATATGTCTGAATTTATAAACAACGCATTGCATTGATTATAACAAAAAATAGTACCTACGTCTTTCTAAATGCAGAAGCAAACCTTGAAAAAACATTCATCAAGAAATTCCCCATGATTAGTCCGATTTTTCTCCGTTTGGATCAGCGATGAAGAGTGGTCCATGATGATCTGTAAAAAACTTCATCAGGGTCTCTATTACTTCCTGTTGCGGGGCTGTTTGAGATTGATGTATTTCAATATTGCGGAATAAATAACCCCATTCACCTTTATCGTAATAGGCGGCACCCTCGGCTTGATAACCGTTTGTGTCTGCTGGAAGTGTATATCTGACAGTACGAGCTTCAGCTCCTGCCGATCCTAAAGTATGCTTTTCGCTGAACTTAAGAGGATTATAAATTGTGAATCCCATTTCATTAGCCCATTTGTCTTTGTTCGGAAAATAAGTCCCTATTCCAGTGATAGCACAGCCTACACAACCCCAAGCATTATCTGAATAGTTCATGTTTTGTGCCGGGTTGCTTGGATCCTGAAAGGTAACCCCATACGAACCATTAGCACCAACAACAGCGGTGGCCAGCCATCCAGCAGGTGCGAGCAGAACATAACCTCCACCGATATCAGGTCTATAGACGAGCGTTGCTTCGATTTGATTTTTCATTTCATGAGATAAGGCAAAGGTCATTTCAGGAATGGGGGGAACCTCTGTATTTACATTTCCGTCGCCACTATCGATATTTAATTGCGCCAGCGTGGTGTGCAATGGAATGCGGACTGGTTCATTATCGGGATCGCTGCTAGGAAATTCGAGCACATTTTGAGAGACGGTAGGTTCGTTATTTGCTTCATTATTTGTTTGTGCGTTGGTGGATGCGGGTGGAATGGTAGGTGTTCTCCAGTCGAAGCCTTTATATCCAATCAACAGCACAAGTGCCATTACGACGCACAATATTGACGTTAAGATCCAGCCATTTCTAACGCGTCTTCGTTTTGATTTCATATATCGTCACCTCCTTTGATCATATCTATATAGACCTATGAATGAAGTGGAAAGTTTCTTTGAAAATAAGAAATTATAAGATTCACACTATACATAGCCCTTATTTTCTGAAGTTCTTCATTATCGGCAGGGATAGATAGGGATTCC
Source organism: Paenibacillus sp. FSL R5-0923 (assembly GCF_038009145.1). NCBI lineage: Bacteria > Bacillati > Bacillota > Bacilli > Caryophanales > Paenibacillaceae > Paenibacillus > Paenibacillus sp. FSL R5-0923. Next base: position 5,175,847 of record NZ_JBBPAT010000001.1, on the reverse strand, counting down.
ATTTCACTAACCCTGCATATCAATATAGAAAGAAATTTTAAACAAAACGCTTAGGAGGGCGAGTATGGTCACGATTAGTTTATGTATGATTGTACGAAATGAAGAAAAAAGCCTGCATAAATGTTTGTCTAGCGTTGCAAGTCTTGTAGATGAAGTGGTTATCGTGGATACAGGCTCGACGGATAAGACGAAAGAGATCGCAATGTCCTACGGAGCTGTGATTTACGATTTTGAATGGATCGATAACTTTAGTGCCGCACGTAATTTTGCCTTCAGTAAAGCTACTCAGGAGTATATTTTGTGGCTGGATGCGGATGACTATATAAAGGAAGCGGATCAGATTCTGTTTAAAAAGCTAAAGGAGATTCTGCCAGGACATTTTCACAGCGTGAACATGCAGTATAATTTGGCTTTTGACGAGGCGGGGAATGTCACAGCTAGCTTGCGTCGGAATCGGCTAGTTCGCCGGAGCTGCAATTTTCAATGGATTGGCCCAGTACATGAGTATCTAGAGGTAAGTGGCCCTTCCTTTAGTAGTGATGTCTGTATTACCCATGAGAAGGATAAGGAATATACAGACCGTAATTTGCGGATTTACCAAAAAAGAGTGGCCGAGGGTGAAACATTCTCTCCAAGGGATCAGTATTATTATGCGAATGAATTAAGGGATCATGCTATAAATGAAGAGGCTTGCAAATACTACGAGCTGTTTTTGGCGGGTGGACAGGGCTGGATAGAAGATAATTTTCAAGCTTGCTTAAGGCTTGCCGAATGCCGGGAACGGCTGGGGGATAAAGACGGTGCATATGAAGCATTATGCAGAACGTTACAGTACGATAAACCACGTTCAGAGTTCTGCTGCCGACTTGGGGCCCTTCTATTGGAAAAGGGTCAATTGCACCCAGCAACATACTGGTATGAGCTTGCGATACAGCTGCCACGGGATAACGATTCGATGGGGATGAAAAATGGGATTTTTTATACCTGGCTGCCGCATCTCCAATTGGCACTCTGTTATGATCGCCTTGGCCAACACGAGTTAGCGAATCATCATAATGAAACGGCGCTGAACTTTTATCCGTCCCATCCTAGCATGTTATATAACCGCACTTATTTTAAAAATTTGCTTGGCGACAAATATGTAGCGATTCAAGCTTAACAAAAATGCCCCCAGTCGTCATGATAATGACTCTGGGGGTTTTCGTCGTTAAGACACCCTCTTTTTAATATGCTGGATTGTATTGTTGTTCTTTTTTGTAATCGTTGGGAGGGAGTCCGACCTCTTGTTTGAATAGCTTAGAGAAATAGGAGTAGTTGTTATAGCCAACCTTGTTTGCGACAGTATAAACAGACATATTTGTGGTTTCCAATAGATGCTTTGCAGCCGCGATTCTAACTTGGATGACGTAGCTGCCTAATGAAACACCAGTTTCTCGTTTGAATATTCTTGCCAGATAATCAGGATTGAGGTAGACAATTTCGGCCAAATCATTTCGCGATAGATCATCACCGTAATGCGAATGAATGTATTGTTTGATTTCCTCCGCGACGGATTTGGTCTGTGCGGCAAACTCACGGTATTTCATCGCTGTAGTCACTAGATACTTAAGATATTCTTCCATATCCTCGATCGAGTTCAGAGAGTGCAAGGATAATTTATCGTTAGTTTTGCCGGAGTATAGTTTATGTGACCGTATCCCTTTGAGGTTGAGAAATGAATAGACTAGCTGAACAATATCTAAGCGGAACAAGCTAAGGACAGCGGTCTCCAGAGTTCTATTGTTAAGCATAACCCTTAGAGATTTCGTAACTTCCTCAAGAAAAGTAGTGAACTGATTCTGGTTCAGCAGCTCTTCCAAATAGACAAGATCCGGTGGCGTATAGCCAGTTTTATTTTGATAGAGATAGGCTTCCACTAAAAAAGTCTGATTTCTGCATCTCGTAATTTCCTCATCCATGCGAAGCGATAGTTTCAGAACATTCCCCACATGATTCAGTTTATCGTATAAACCAATATTGCAGCAGACGTCGCATTTTAAATAAGGAATCGCCTTTTGAATAAAGGAAGAGCATAATTCTTCAAGCAAGGGCGTGTCTGGTGTCTGGTTCCATTTTAATATGGCGATCCAATTATAATCTTTATATTCCAGAATGCTCTCGATGGTAAAGCAAGGACTCTGTAACAATTCATATAATACGTTCAGCAGAGCAAAATCAAAAAGATCCTTCTCTTCTTTTCCCATACTGCCGTTGTAAGGAAATAGGTTGAAGATTAAAGGCTGCAGAGTGTCACTCATTTGATAGGAGAGGTTCTGTTCCTCAATGGCAAGGGTGATGTCCGCTAATTTAATCGGAAATGATGTGCTTCCACTAACCAACTTCCGCCAAAAATGCTCGAGAATCTTCGCCTGGTTTTTTTGCCAAAAGTAACCGCCTTGAATGGCTTTTTCATTTCTTTGCTGCTCTTTTGCCTGTGTGATAGCCTTGTGGATAATCAGCATCAGCTTATCAAATTCGATGGGCTTCAGAAAATATTCAAAGCTTTGCAATTCAATCGCTTTCTGGGCATAGTTGAAATCCGCATAATTAGTAAGAAGTATAGTCTGAATACTATAATTCCCTTCGCGAATCCATGCCAGTAATTCCAATCCGCTTCCCTGAGGCATTTCAATATCCGATATCAGAATTTGAATAGAATGCTTTTCTATTATTTCACGTGCCTGAGCGACATTATTTGCTGTATAGACAGTATCAATGTGTAACGATTCCCAATCTATTCTCTTTTGCAATGCAGCAATAACATAAAAGTCATCATCAACAAGCAGTACATTCATAGTTAGCTCTCCATTCATTTAGATTTTTTTAGGAAGCTCCGGAAGAGATAAGATTACACTAGCGCCGCCGCTCTCCAAATTGGAAAAGGTGATAGTTGCTCTTTTTAAATAGAGATATTCCAGCCGTTTAAGCGTATTCATAATGCCGATCTGCATACCGTTGCTTTGATCCAAGGGCTCACCAAGATTAAGCTTCTCTAACACTTGCGGTGGAAAACCGGGACCGGTGTCGGTGAGCTGGATAACGAGCATGTCTTCCTCTTCAATCCGTAATCGCTGGACTGTAAGCCTGATCTCTACTTCATGTTCTCGTGAAATCGCATATTTAATAGAATTTTCAATGAAGGTTTGCAGCACTAATGGCGGAATTTCCACACAGCTTGCCTGATCCTCTTGCTCAATATTGTAAATAAATGCATCCTGATATCGTTGCTTTTGAATCTCTAGATAGGTTCGGACATGCTCGATTTCATCCTCCAGCCGGACAAAATTCTCACCATTTTGAAAAATATAACGGAAATATTTCGACGTAGATAACGTCATATTCTCAATTTCTTTATACATTTCAATTTGGGCCATGCTATAGATGCTAGTCAGGCAATTTAAGAAAAAGTGGGGCTTGATCTGTAGCTTCATATAATCCAGTTGTATCCGCTGCTTCTCCAGTTCCTGCTCGTACATAGCGATTTTGAAGGTTTTGATTTGATCAACTAAATCTTTAAACTGTGTGTTTGCTTGTTCCAGCTCTATAATCTCACTGCTTTTGAAATCTGCGGGTTGCCCAGCCTCATTAATGAAAGCAAGGTTCTCAGAGAAGCTTTGAATCGGGCCTAGTACTCTTTTCTTGAAAAACAGCAGAACGATGCATAAAGTGGAAGTTACAATGAAGAAGAGTAACATTATAAGCAGCTGAGCAATGATGATTTTTTCGAATATGCCATATTTAATGACCATTTTAGTGCTGAAGGTGGTGTCCGAGAAGGCGCTGTTGATTGTTGTACGCGATTGCAAAAGATTAGAAAAGCCTCCCTCTTTCGTTATCAGCTTTCCGCTGTTTGATATGGGACTCGATAAAGGCTGTTCATTCTCATCTACGAGAGAAACATAACCATTGGCACCCAGATTAATTTGGCGTAGAGGACGGATCAGATTATCGGCGGAGATCAGTCCAATTAAATAACGATTGTAATAGGGAACGATATTAATCACGTAGTAGTGGTTGTTAACAAGGATAGGCGTCCATTTGGAATAAAACTTCTCATACATCTCCTTATCATCAATATAAGAAATAATCTTCGTTTTGAGTTGCCTGTAATCCGTATAGGTCACACTGATCGGTGCACAATTTAAAAAGTAGTTCTCATTTTTCAAATAGTAGAAAAAGTTGTACTCATGTCCGTAGTTTTTTTGCAGCTCGGTAAAGCGTTTATGCAGATTATCATTTGCCTTCAAGAACTCGATACTGTTGACCCCGTAAGTATTCATCGCAAGCAAGCTCTCATCGTTCCCAAGCGTCCAGCCCATATAGTGATTAATGTAAGCAAAATCATGATTGATACGATTAATGTAGAGTGCCGCAGTATCCTGTAAATTTCGAGTGGACTGCTGCTTAACGATAGAAATGGAAGTAATGCTGATCGCTAAATCCAGAATGAGGACTGTGAACGAGACTGCCATCATGACTTTTATATAATGACGAATGGGGTAGGTTTTGTGCTTCGCTGTTTTTTTGTTCATAAAATCATTATAAGACCTCTGCAGGAAAAATACAGGAGAACTCGCTAGCGATTTACCGCAAAGTCCGGAAAGCACATACAGAAGTCGGGATACTGTTATTAAGTCCCTTCAAGCGAAGGCTTTTGATTTTGTATTTTTTGTAAGCGGATTCAAAGGTCTGGATAACCGTCTTAAAGGGTCCGGAATACGAAAAAATAAGACGTTATGATTAAGCTATTCAGATAATCTTTGATTAATTGAAATGGGGGATTAAGAGGATGAGTCAACACAGTAAGAAAAAGACGGCAAAGAAATGGACTGTGGGTCTGCTGGCGGCGGCTATGGTATTTGGTATTGCTGGCTGCGGCGGAAAAGACGGGAATAATGCTGCGACTAGTGAGACGAGCAGTTACAACAAAGAAGGTCTGCCAATTGTTAATGAGCCTGTAACACTTAAGGTGCTGACCGTACGTTGGGGAAGCATGGGAGACACGTTTACGCAGAACCAATGGCTGAAGGATCTAGAGAAAAATACAAATGTCAAAATCGAATGGCAAGTGATGTCCTCCAATGACTGGGCCGAACAGAAGTCCATTCTGCTGGCTAGCGGTACACTTCCAGATATTATCCTCGGAAATCAAACCTTCGGAGATTCCGATATCGTTAATAATCTAAGCTTTTTCCGGCCGTTAGATGATTATATTGAAAAAAATATGCCAAATCTTAAAGCGGCCATGGAAGAAACGCCTGAGTTGAAAAAAATCAGCACTTTTCCTGACGGGAAAATCTATTCACTGCCAACAAGACTTCCATCGCGTCCAAAAAGCTCTCGTCAGCCTGTGATTAACAAAACTTGGCTCGATAAATTGGGCCTGAAGGCTCCTGAAACGATTGATGAGTTATACAACGTACTTAAAGCTTTCAAAGAACAAGATCCAAACGGAAATGGCAAACAAGATGAGATTCCTTTTATTGAAATTGGGAATGACTTGATCAGTCCTTTCGGAATTGCCGACTTGAATAACAACAATATGATCATCAAGGACGGAAAAGCGATCTATTTCCCTGTTTCGGAGGAGTTCAAAGAAGGCCTTAAATGGGAAAATAAATTGTATGCGGAAGGATTGTTAGATAAAGAGGTATTCACTCAGGATGATACGATGAGATCGGCGAAGTTCCAAAATCCGGATGCTCCAATCGTAGGCTTTACGTATCAGTGGACCCCGGACGCTGTGTTTGGTAAATGGAGCGATCAATATGTGACGATTCCACCGATTGCCGGACCGGATGGTAAGCGTTATACAATCGGTAATCCAATTGGGATGAGTCTTAACCGTAATGAACTGCTGATTACTACTTCGAGTAAGTATCCGGAGGTTGCTGCGCGTTGGGCAGATCAGTTCTACACGAACGAAGCGAGCATTCAGAATTTTTGGGGTGCAATTGGAACTGTAATTAAGAAGAATGATGACAGCACCTATACATTGATGGATCCACCAGCTGGAACCAGTGCAGATGCCTGGTACTGGGATCAGTCTCTTCGAGATTTCGGACCGAAATATGTGAGCCCGTCCTTTGAACAGAAAATCGTTCTTAATCCTGAAAGTGGAGATGGACTGAAGCTGCAGCTGGATAAGCTGGGTAGTGAATATGTAACAGAGCCTTTCCCTAACGTTATGTACACCTCCGATGAGTTCGAGGAGCTGCCAACCTTGACCACGGATATCGACGGTTATGTGAATACAATGCGCGCTCAATTTATTAGCAAAGGCGGAGTTGACGAAGACTGGGATGATTATGTCAAACAGCTTAATAAAATGGGGCTTGAAAAATTAGTTAAGATTCGCACAGATGCTTACAGTCGTTATATGAGTGTGAAATAACCTATTCGTCTTTCGAAAAAGGTGCTGCCCTACATAAATTTGTGGGGTAGCATTCTCTATTTTTAATAAGGAGGGGATGTTATGAAATCTGATCCAATTCATTTGAGTCGGAAACTCGGACAAATCAAACAAAACTGGGGCTTATATACGTTGCTTTTTCCTGCAGTAGTCCTTACGTTATTATTCGCATATAAACCCATGTATGGGGTGCTCATTGCCTTTAAGGATTATAGCCCGGCGTTAGGAATAGGCGGAAGTCCATGGGCCGGATTCAAATACTTCGAGAAGTTCTTTAATTCCTATCAATTTTCTGCAACGATCAAAAATACGCTAATCATCAGTGTGTACAGTCTGATTACGTTTCCGATTCCGATTATACTTGCGCTGATGGTGAACCAGATGAGACCAAACCGTTTCAGACGGTTTTTTCAGACGGTATCCTATATGCCACATTTTATCTCAACCGTAGTTATGGTGGGCTTAATGATGATTCTCTTCTCACCTAGCACTGGACTACTGGGCAATGTATATAGTCTTTTTGGAAAAGAAGCTCCTGATCTAATGGGCTCTGCCGGATTATTCAGCAGTGTGTACGTCTGGTCGGATGTGTGGCAGCATGTCGGCTGGGACAGCATTATCTTTATCGCTGCTCTCTCTGCTGTTGATCCTAGTTTGTATGAGGCTGCAACCGTAGACGGCGCAAGTCGGATGCATAAAATTCGTTACATCGATATTCCGATGCTGATGCCAACAGCGATAACATTGCTTATCCTACGGGTCGGGGGACTGCTTGGGGTTGGATTTGAAAAGGTGTACTTAATGCAAAATGACTTGAACATCACTTCAAGTGAAATTCTGTCTACTTATGTCTACAAAATTGGTCTGCTCAGCAGTCAGTATAGCTTTTCGTCGGCGATCAACCTGTTCAACACGGTCATTAATTTTATTTTATTGATCATGGTCAATCAGATTTCTAAAAAATTAAGCGAAAATAGCTTGTGGTAGAAGGGAGGAGCATTGAAATGGGAGGTTTAGAGACAGCGACTAAAGGAAATGTAGGAAAAATAAAGAAGAATCGCTCCTCAGATACTATAATGGAAATTGTGATGTACGTTATATCGGCAATTTTTCTAATCATCCTGATCTATCCGCTGTATTTTATCGTCATTGCTTCGTTTAGTGATCCTTCTGCGGTTGCTGGAGGTCAAGTTTGGCTATTTCCTAAAGGGTTTACTTTTGATGGTTATAAAGAGCTGCTTCGTCATGAGAATATTTGGATCGGGTATTGGAATACCATTCTGTACACGGTGGTTGGGACTGCAATCGGTTTAGTAGTTAATATCTCAGCTGCCTATGCGTTGTCAAGAAAGGACCTTGTGGGGCGAAAATATATTTCGCTGTTTTTCATATTTACAATGTTCTTTAACGGGGGGTTGATTCCTACTTTTTTAACGGTTCGTGATTTCCATCTCTATGATACTTTCTTGGTTATGGTACTGCCTTTTGCAGTTGGAGTCTTTAATATCATAGTGGCACGAACTTTTTTCCAGACTAGTATTCCGGGCGATTTATGGGAAGCAGCGCAAATTGATGGTTGTGGCAATCTCCGTTATTTTGCACTGATAGTTTTACCGTTGTCGAAGGCTATTATTGCAGTGTTAGGTTTATGGATCGCTGTAGGTTATTGGAATTCATATTTTAATGCCTTGATTTATTTGAAAAATCCTAATATGTATCCTTTGCAGCTGATCCTGCGAAATATTCTGATTACCAATCAGATGCAGTCTGGTATGGGGACCGGAGAAGCCGCACAAATCGCGTTACGGCTCGCAAATATGATGCGGTATTCGGTTATTATCGTAGCAACTGTTCCAATTATGTGTGTATACCCATTTGTGCAAAAATACTTTAACCAAGGGGTAATGATCGGCGCAGTGAAGGAATAAGCTCTTCTACTTTTCAACTAACATTTGTGAGGGAGCAAGACCGTAATGAAAAAGCAACCCAAAAACAGTATCAATAGAACAATCACCGTCATTCTTCTAGTGACAACGTTGCTTGCTGGCCTTACAGCCTGTAAAGGGGATAAAGGGGTAAACTCTGTTGAATCTGATCCGGGTCAATTTCATAAAGAAGGTTTGCCAATCGTGGATAAGCCCATGACGCTGAAGGTTCTAACGGTTCGGTGGGGAAGCATGGGAGATAACTTTATCCAGAATCAATGGCTGAAGGATTTGGAAAAAAATACGAATGTCAAAATCGAATGGCAGGTGATGTCTGCTAATGATTGGAGTGAGCGGAAGTCCATTATGCTGGCAAGCGGTACACTTCCAGATATCATTTTAGGGAGTGAGACCTTCGGAGATTCGGATATCGTCAATAATTTAAGCTTATTCAGGCCGCTTGATGACTATATCGAAAGCTATATGCCTAACCTCAAAGCAGCCATGCAGGAAGAGCCTGAATTGAAAAAAATCAGTACTTTTCCTGATGGGAAAATCTACTCTTTGCCTGCAAGATTACCTTTACGTCCTAAAAGCTCACGCCAACCCGTGATTAACAAAACCTGGCTGGATAAATTGGGATTGAAGATTCCCGATACGATTGATGATCTATACAACGTGCTAAAAGCATTTAAAGAACGTGACCCTAATGGGAATGGAAGGCTGGATGAGATACCTGTTATCGAAGTAAGTAATGATCTCATCAGTCCCTTCGGAATCACGGATCTGAACAATAACTTTATGGTCGTCCAGGACGGAAATGCGGTATATTACCCTGTTTCAGAGGCGTACAAAGAAGGGCTCAAATGGGAGCATAAATTATTTGTCGAAGGTTTGCTTGATAAAGAGTTATTCACGCAAGATGAAACGATGAGATCAGCCAAGTTTCTTAATCCGGATGCTCCTATCGTAGGATTCTCGTATCAGTGGACGCCGGATGCCGTGTTTGGCAAATGGAGTGATCAATATATCACGATTCCTCCGATTGCAGGACCGGATGGTAAGCGCTACACCATAGGAAATCCGTATGGAATGAATCTGGAGCGTAACGAGCTGCTAATTTCCACTTCTTGCAAATATCCAGAGATTGCTGCCCGCTGGGCTGACCAGTTCTATACCAATGAAGCAAGCATTCAAAATTTCTGGGGAGCGATAGACACCGTTATTAAGAAAAATATCAACGGTTCTTATACATTGATGGACCCACCGATGGGTACCAGTGCTGATGCCTGGTATTGGGATCAATCACTCCGGGATTTCGGGCCGAAATATGTCAGTCCAGTGTTTGAAAAATCCATCTTTCTAAACCCAAAAACCGGAGATGGACTGAAGCTGCAGCTCGATAAGCTGGGAAGTGATTATACAACGCCACCTTTCCCTGATGTAATGTATACCGCTGAAGAGTTTCAGCTGCTGCTGACTTTGACTACGGACATCGATAGTTATGTCAATACAATGCGTGCTCAGTTTATAATTACAGGTAAAATTGACGAGGGCTGGGCTGATTATGTGAAACAGCTGCGGGGAATGGGACTGGAGAAGCTGGTTAAAATTCGTACCGATGCTTACAGTCGTTATGTGAATGTAGAATAGAGCATTATGTGAAATACTGACGGCTAGGCTGTAACATCCTATTTCACTTATTTAACAAAGGAGGTTCTCTCTATGCGAGTGGCATAAAGAGAACCTCCTTATTCTTTTTACTTTATTAGCAGGGTTTGAATGGCATGAGCCGGAATCATGTTCTCAGCCAAGTTGTTATGGAAGCGCAGGGTGAAAGGAAGCTCTTGTTCCGTGCGGTTCATAACGATAACAGCAATGGTGCCATCTGGGTTACGGAAAGCTGTTGTTTCAAGCTTATCTGTGTATTTAGAGTGCCCAATTCGTTTAGAACCTGGGCGAATGTATTTACTGAAATGCCCGATGTAATAGAAGGAGCTCTCAAATATTATTTCATCGTTTTTCGTATCTCCAATAATTGGAGCATCGCAGTAGTTACCTACATGGTTAGGGCCCCCTTGCTCGTCCAAGACAATATTCCAGTCCGTCCAGCTTGACATCCAGTTGTTCAGGTTACCAATGATATCATGGCCGTAACGTTCGCCTGTGTTCCATGAGCCGAGATGAACGCCACCTTCTTGGCAGCCTTCGCTGAAGAACAGCTTCTTGTCTGGGAAGCGATCATGAACGGCCGATAGGGCTTCGAAGTGATCGCCGGAGTACCAGTGGAAGCAAATTCCCCAAATGTATTTGGAGGCTTCTTGATCTTCAAAAGCAACCTTGGCACGGTCATACACGCGCTCCTTGTTATGATCCCAGATCATAACCTTTACATGAGCCAAACCGGCTTGTTCCAAGGCTGGTCCCAAGTAATCACGAACAAAATCTTTTTCTTCTTCGGCAGTATAAAGGCAAGAATCCCAGATTTGAACAGCCTTCGCTTCATTCTGAACACTAACAGCCCAAATATCGATGCCTTCAGCTGCGTAAGCCTGAATATATTTTACGAACATGTTGGCCCAAGCCTCACGGTATTCAGGCTTGAGAGCTCCACCACCGTTCATTTGACCGTTCGTTTTCATAAAAGCAGGTGGACTCCAAGGAGAGGAAAACAAACGGAAATCTTCACCAACAGCTGTTGCAGCATTTTTGATTAGGGGGATAATTGACTCTTGATCTCTGGAAATATCGAACGAACGGAGCTCTGCATCGCCTTCTTCTACATAAGCATAGTTGCCCAGTGAGAAGTCACAGCTCTGAATATGCGAGCGGCAAAGGGTATACCCAATTCCGTGCTCAGGATCAAAATAAGCGTCGATGATTTCTTTTTGTTTAGCTTCACTTAGTTTAGCGATGGTAACAGCAGAAGCCTCGGTAAGTGCACCACCGAAACCTTCCATTATCTGATACTCCAGATCATCATAAATATTGATGAGCTCTGATTCGACACCTGATGTATCGGGGAGGAAGATCAGAGGGTCTTTTTCTGTCAGACGGTCGGTAGTTTCTTTTGCTGTTTGAATGACGCGGACAATTTTACTCATAGTGGTTGGTAACCTCCTGTACATATAAATTCTGTCTTTATTATAGAAGGAGATTCACTGTTCTTTGAAGAAACAATATGGCTAAGAACCTCAACGATCTGGTCATCGACTACTTAGAGAAGAGGATTGAATGCTATGAAAACTAATAGTGTCCAAATAAGCCTATGCGGCTTTATTCGCCATACTCAGCCTTTTCGGCAATTATATCGCAGTGGGCTGGATACCTATATCATCAGGCTGCAAGCAGAAGGGGAGTGTGAAGTACTGATCGATGGGGACATGGTAACCGTGGTACCTGGTGATCTGTTATTATTTAAGCCTCAAGATATATATGATCTGAGAATCGGCGAAAAGAAGAGTCCGCTGGGACATAGTGTGGACTATTTTGTAATGTGTACAGGGGAATGGGTGGATCAGTGGTGGAACCTGCGCGAAAGACAGAAGAAGGTTAGAATTGCGGATGATGGCAAGCTGCAAAGTATATGGCAACAGCTTGATCTGGAGAATAGAAGATTAGATGGGGGTAGCCCTGAAATACTTGAGGCGCTGTTTAAAGCGCTATGTCTGCTGTTAGATCGGGCTATGGAAGAAGCCCCTGCATCATCATCAGCCTCACTGCTACACGGGCTTAAGATGAAGAGTTATGTAGAGGAGCATGCTACATCAGAAATCAGGCTAAAGGATGTAGCCGCCCATGCCGGAATTAGTGTAACGAGGGCCGTGCATGTATTCAAAATTCAATTCGGCTACTCTATTATGCAATATGCTGGGCAAATTCGGCTTGCTATGGCACTTCGATTAATGGACAACACCAATTATACCTTAGAGCGAATAGCAGAGGAGACGGGGTTTGGAAGCTACACTTATTTCCATAGGGTATTTCGGGAACGTTATGGCGTCTCGCCAGGCAACTATCGTAAGAGAGAGTAGCCTTCACTATTTTTAAGATCGTCTAGTTTTTAACAAGAAGTCCCTAACCGCTTGCTCAAATAACCTGACACTATTTGCCCATGTCCATTTGAGGGAAGATCTTTCACCTTGTACGGCTAATTTAGTTCTTAAGTTTGGGTCTCGAATTAGGCGGATGACATCTTCACCAAGCCGATTCTCGTACCGATAGGAGAGCAGGCAGTTCTTCTCGTGATTTGCGTATTCCATATTTCCGCCTGAATAAACACAGACGAGTGCTGCGCCACACCGCATGGCTTCAAGCCCCGGCAAAGAACCCGTATCAAAAATACTAGAACTAACAAAGATATCTGCACCGTTGTAATGGTAACAGAGCTCCTCATCATTAGCAGGTGTGAAGAATCGATATTTGCCAGTAGCTTTCATTCTTTGGAGAACTTCTGAAGTATTGAACTCGTCGGGCGGACTGATAAAGTTAATATTTACATTGGGACATTGATTTTTCACGTGATCCAGCTGCTCTATAAGATAGTCTTGCTCACGGTGCCATGAGAATCCACGTTCTGCTTTTCTTAATATAGCTGTTATGTTTAAAGGCTCCTGAAGACTGTAACGGATATTCATATTCTTGAAGGAGGAGCTAATGCCAATGGGCACGATTTTTCCTGTGATCCCATGATTTAAACGAATCAGCTCCTGCTGCCAATGCGATAAAACAATTAGATGCTCTGTGACATGATAAGAAGGGAACGACAGCGAACTATCTGGTAAAAAGGGGGGTTCATAACATAATGACAATCTGACATGAATTCCTTTTCCTTGATTGCTAGCTGCTTGAGAGGTAGGGACTGTCGTATGGAAATTAGAAACAATAACATCGCCTATGGGATAGTCCTGTTCTTGAAGCTCCATATGTGTGGAACGGATTAAGGTGGAGCGGACATCATAGGAAACAACCCCATCCACAGGCATGAGGATAGTAACCTGATGCCCCATAGCTGTTAGCCCATTGGCGAGTTCTACCAGCATGCGTTGAGCTCCACCATGAGATAAGGTCAGAATAGGGAATGTGAATCTCATCGGTAATCCCGTCCCTTCCAAGTTAGGGCTTAATCGTCAAACGATGTTACTCAATCGTTCTGTTTCTTATTTTATTCAACTCGCATAGAAAGGTACCATTTAGCTATTTTGAAAAGCGTTATTTTTCCATATGAGCAATATTCTTCAGTAAAGCAACGGTCTCATTAATCTCGAGGTTCGTTATATCTTCTAAAGATAGGTCGATCATGGGCTTATATTTTTGGAGTTTGCTCAGGAATGCTTCGGTATGAAAATGCCCTCCACCAGCCTTACCGTGGTAAATTCTCTCTCCATCTTGATAGATGTCTTTTAAATGCGCCAAAATGATCCGATCCCCGAACAACCTGAAGGCGTCATCAACAATTTGATCCTGCATATCTACAGCGTCACCAATAAAATTGCATGGATCCAGGACAACACCAATATTGCCAGAGGGAATTTCATCTAAGATGCGGCGCATCTTGTCTGGTGTAGAAAGAGTATGTGTGCAGACACCCTCTAATCCGAGAAAAACACCCCATTTTTCAGCTTCCTCCGCAAGCTCTTGTACAGTTGCCCTTAATATATCCCAGCCGATCTCTTCGTAATGGAGCGGATCTTGTGCTTGGAAAGTAGTCAGTGCGCCCGTCTCCGTAGCCACCATAGGGGCGCCGAATTGGCGGGCATACCGAAGATGTTCTTTAAAGCGATCTATTTCTAATCTCCGAATAACAGGATCCGGGTGAATGGGATTGATATAACAGCCTAACACTCCGATACGTATACCTGCTCTGTCAAATTGTTCGCCAATATAGTTTGCGAGGCCTGGACTTAATTTACCTGTGGAGGTATCGATGTCCTGAATAGCTTTGGATAAAGCAAGTTGAACAAAATCGATATCATAAATCTGAAGCGTTGCTGTCAACGATTTGAGGGGTAAACAACCAAATGTATGCGCTAATGTTCCGTATCTGATGGAAATCATCTCCTTATCTAGGGTAGGTATGTGTAATTACAAACATAATAGTAGCGCTTTCATCTGGATGCAAGTGATTTATCCTTATCGTCTATCAGGAAATTGATGATCTCAGTGTTTACTCTATCCGGTTGCTCATGATTAATCCCGTGTCCCGCATGGGGGATGACTTGGTAATAGAACTTTCCATCTTCTAAAATATTTATGAAATCCTTCGATTGTTTTAGTGCGTGTTCTCCAACAAGAAAATAGAGCTTGTCTCTAACTGCGACTGCAGCGTTTTTATCGTATGGATGAAGCTTATGCACAAACATAGCTTGCTGATTATGAGTACGCATTAAAAGGATCAGATGAGCAGCTAATGCTGGATGGTTGTCAAATAAAGGGGAGTGAGGTGCGCTTAACTTCTTCAGAACTTTCAGTAAATTGCGATCCGTTGGAATCAGAATCTCCGGGAACATCATCATTAAAGTTTGGATCATGGATTTAATCGGTGCAGTGACCATCCCGCCCTCCAAACAAACGACACGGTTCACTTTGTCCGGTTGCTTGGTCGCATAATTAAAAGCAATATAGGCGCCATTGGACACACCCGCAATATTAAAGACGTCTATATTCACATACGTCGCTATTTCATTAATCCATTTTACTTGCTCAAACTTCTGTTTGTTAAACTGCTCGTTAGGTATGCTTTTTCCGGGTCCACCCAAAGTATCAATCGCGATACAATAAAAATGCTTCGAGAACTCCTCGATATTTAAGATCCACATGACCGCCGAGTTATCACCAACACCATGAAACAGTAGTAAAGGTGGATTACTCTTTTGACCAGCAAGGATACAATGCGTCAGTCCATATGTGGTTGGAACATCGATCTCCTCAAGTGGAATGGGCCACTGCTCAACCATCTGCTCATAGGAGTGCCACACTCGTTCTTGCGCCTTGGCATTCTTAAAGCTATTTACCATCTCAAACCTCCTTATCCAAAATAAAACATCTGTATCTTATTCCAATTAGTATACTACGAGAGTTCGCAAGGAGGAGATAGAAATAGAAACATTACTGTGAAAAAGAGGGCGGGAGCAGATAAGTGTATTCAATACAACTAAATAGCTACTTTACTCAGGTTATTGTGATATAGATGTACTTTGTACAACTATATCTCTGGAAATCAGCGGATAAAGCTTAATTGGGGGAATTTAGTTGCACAAAGTACACTTAACGATAGACAGACGTGCTGAAGTTAATTTTAGTTGTAGAAAGTGCAATTAAATAATGCAGAGGGCTCTTTTTTGCAGTAAAATTTTTTGATATGGTAAGCAACTTTGTGTTTTAGGGGGGATTATAATGTTGATTGAGCTAAAGGAAGCTAGTTTGTCAGATGGACGCGATATTTTTGAAATGATTATGGAGATCGGCCCTGGGGAGAATGGATTCGTTAACAATGGGTTTGATTTGGCTTACAGTGAATTTCCTGATTTCATCAGAGATCGGATAGCACTCTCAAGAGGCGATAATCTCCTACCAAACTATGTACCGCAAACCAACTATTGGTTACTGATTGACTCTTATCCTGTTGGTGTTGGAAAGCTAAGACATTCCTTAAATGATCAATTAAGAAAATCAGGTGGACACATCGGATATAGCATCAGGCCTAGTGAGCGAGGAAAGGGCTTTGGCAAGATTTTTTTAGCAGAGTTGTTAAAAAAAGCTGCGGATCTGGGGATTGATAAGGTCATGCTGACTTGTGAGCCGAACAATGTATCTTCGAGAAAGGTTATTGAAGCGAACAGAGGAATACTTAGCGGTATCGAGGATGGGAAATGTAACTACTGGATTAGTTTATGAGTCGAGTCGGTGATGAATAGTGGGGGTGAGGAGTTGCTAATTGGCAACTCTTTTTTTGTTTTTTCGCAATGGAATTTGAGTTCATCCAAGGAGGATTCATCTAACTTGTGAAATAAATTTTAAATTTTGTTGAAAACGCTCTATTCAAACACAAACAAATAGATTAAAATCAAAACAAACAAAAATAAACAAAAAAATAAACATTCAAAAACGGAGGTATTCACAAATGGTACAAAGTTTATGGGATTCTGCACGGGAAAAAGTCATCAACGGAGGTCTGGATGCACTGGTCTATCGCTCCAATCTGTTGGGTGAAGATCGTAGAGTCTGTAATTTTGGAGGAGGGAATACCTCTAGTAAAACTATAGAATTAGATTTCCGTGGTCGTGAGGTTGAAGTCATGTGGGTGAAGGGTAGCGGCTCTGACCTAGCTACGATGAAAGCAGGCAATTTTACCGGATTGCGGCTTGAGGATATTGCGCCTTTGTTTGATCGGGAGGAAATGCCTGATGAGGAAATGGTGGCTTACCTCGCGAATTGTATGATTGATCCTAAGCATCCGCGTGCTTCAATTGAGACGCTGCTGCATGCTTTTTTACCATTCAAACATGTAGATCATACGCATCCAGATGCGATTATCAGCTTATGCTGTGCTCATAACGGTAAAGATATTGCGCGGGAAATCTATGGGGATCGTTTCGTATGGGTGCCTTACATTCGTCCTGGGTTCACTTTATCCAAAATGATCGCTGAAGGCGTACTTGCTAATCCTCAAGCAGAATTGGTGTTGATGGAGAAGCATGGCCTCGTGACTTGGGGGGATACGCCGGAAGCTTGTTACGCGAAGACGATCTCTATCATTAATGAAGCAGAGCGTTACATCCAAGATAGAATTGAAGATGGGAACCTGTTCGGAGGTCGCAAATCGGAAGCGCTTCCGGAAGAAGAGCGGCGGGCTGTAGCAGCTGCAGTGATGCCATTGATTAGAGGCGCAGTCAGTGATGAGCGCAAAATGATACTGACCTTCGATGATGCAGAGGATGTGCTGCGTTTTGTAGGTGGAGTTAACTCGGAGAAATTATCCAGTGTAGGTGCAGCTTGTCCGGATCATTTGGTACATACCAAAATGCTGCCACTATTTGTGAATTGGGAACCAAATGCCAGTGATATTGATGGTTTGAAGACGAAGCTGAATGAAGCGATTACCGCATACAAAGAGCAGTACAAAGCGTACTTCGATCGCAATAAGCATGAGGGAGATGTAATGTTCGAAGCCGCACCGCGTGTGATTCTAATTCCTGGAGTGGGAATGATCAACACCGGCAAAAGCTGGAGCAACTCTAAAATTAGCGGTGCCTTGTATCACCGGGCGATTGCTGTTATGCGCGGAGCTACCGCATTGGGAGATTTCGTCTCTCTAAGTGAAAATGAATCGTACAATGTGGAATATTGGCCTTTGGAATTATATAAATTATCGCTGGCACCAGCAGAAGCAGAATTCTCGCGTAAGGTTGCGTTCATTACTGGTGGCGCAGGAGGAATCGGGAGCGAAACCGCTCGTCGTCTAGTGTCCGAAGGGGCGCATGTTGTGCTGGCAGATCTCAATCTGGAGGGCGCACAGAAAATTGCCGAGGAGATTAACGATAAATACGGTGAGAATCGTGCGTTCGCTGTTAAAATGGATGTAACGCAGGAGGAGCAAGTTACCGCAGCTTATGCAGATACAGCACTTTTTTATGGCGGAGTAGATATTATTGTGAACAATGCTGGGCTTGCGACTTCCAGTCCTTTTGATGAGACTTCATTAAAAGAGTGGAACTTGAACATTTCCGTGCTAGGAACTGGATATTTCCTCGTTGCACGTGAAGCCTTCAAGGTGATGAAGGAGCAAAAGATCGGCGGTAGCATGGTATTTATTGGCTCTAAGAACTCTATATTTGCTGGAAAAAGCGTATCGGCTTACAGTTCTGCCAAAGCACTCGAAGCACATTTGGCTCGCTGTATTGCAGCTGAAGGTGGAGAGTTCGGTATTCGCGCCAATACAATTTTGCCGGATGCCATTCTACAAGGCTCAGCGATTTGGAATTCGAACTGGCGGAATGAACGGGCTGCTGCTTACGGGATTGAGCCGGATCAACTGGAGGAACATTATCGTAAACGCACAACACTGCTTGTAAATATTTATCCACGTGATATTGCTGAAGGGGTGGCCTTTTTCGCTTCATCCAAGTCAGAGAAGACTACGGGCTGCATGCTGACGATTGACGGTGGAGTGCCGGCAGCTTTTACTAGATAAGTGGAAGATGGAATATAGATAGATATAACGGAGGCAAGCCATGCTGATTGCAGACAGATATGAAAGAATCGTAGAACTAGTGAATGAACGTGGCAGCATTCGTGTCTCGGAACTGAGTACATTATGCCAAGTGACGGAGGAGACCATCCGCCGCGATCTTGATCGCTTGGAAAAGGCGGGGAGGCTGCTACGCTCGCACGGCGGTGCAGTTAGTCTACGTGATCGTCAGCCAGAGACGCCATATGCTGAACGTGAAATTATGAACGCAGCGGAGAAGCAGCAGATTGCTCGTGAAGCAGTGATGATGATAAAGCCGGGAGATCGGATTTTGCTGGATGCTAGCACAACTGCATGGTATATGGCCTCACATTTGCCGGATATGCCACTAACTGTACTGACTAATTCTATTAGGGTAGCTGCGGAGTTAAGTGGGAAGGAACGAATAGATGTGATCTCAACTGGCGGTCAACTGAGCCGCAGATCGATGTCCTTTGTTGGTCATTTAGCCGAGCGTTCGCTTGAGTTGTATCACGTGGATAAGATGTTTTTTTCCTGCAAAGGATTTCATCTCGAACGCGGCGCCAGTGAATCGAATGAGCTGCAAGCGATGGTGAAGCGAAAGATGATTTCTATCGCGGAGCAGGTGATCCTACTTTGTGACTCCAGCAAATTCGGAATTCAAGCGTTCACACATGTTGCCACGACTAGTGATTTGGATGTTGTGATAACGGATTACAGCCCTGCCACAGAACAGCTAAAGCAGCTACAGGAGCTGAACATCGCAATAACAACCGTGTAGAAAATAGTGTTGCAGGAGGTGAGGACATGAAGGTATCGATGTTTATTACTTGCATCAGTGATGCTGTGTACCCGAAGGTCGGAGAAGCGATGGCACGTCTGCTTGCCAGATATGGCGTGCAGCTGGATTTTCCCGAAGTGCAGACCTGCTGCGGACAGCCTGCGTACAATAGTGGCTATTGGAATGAGGCACGTCAAGCTGCACTTACGATTTTGCAGGCTTTCGAAGACAGTGACTTTGTCATTGCTCCTTCCGGGTCTTGCACCGGGATGCTTCATCATTACCCGAAACTGTTTCAGGATGATCCGATTAATTTGGTCAAGGCGCAGAATTTGCAGCGTAAATCCTATGAGTTCAGCCAGTTCATGGTACAGGTGCTTGGCGTAACGGATCTTGGGGCCGTATTTCCGCATAAAGTTACCTATCATCCTTCCTGTCATGGCACTCGGATTCTGGGGATTCGTGATGAGCCTATGTTACTTATGCAGAATGTGAAGGCGATGGAGCTAGTGCCACTACCTTTTGCTGAGGACTGTTGTGGGTTTGGTGGAACCTTTGCCGTGAAGATGTCTGATATCTCCGGGGCGATGGTCACTGAGAAGTCAGATCATGTGCTGGAGTCGGAAGCAGAAGTCTTAACGGGTCTGGATATGGGCTGTCTCATGAATATTGCTGGGAATTTGCGTTATCGCCACAAACCGGTCCGAGTCATGCATTTAGCAGAGCTACTGTATGAGGGGGTGAGTGGACAATGAGTCAGAATGCCGCTCAGGCTAAATCGGAATCGATTAATGTGAAGCCAGCTACGGTAAAAGAGCGTGCCGACTTGGCGCTGAATAATGACTTTTTGCGCAAGGCGGTTCGCTTTACTACGGAAAGGTTGCGTGACGGGAAACAGAAAGCGGCGAATGATCATGGACACTGGGAAGAATGGCGCGAACGTGGGCGGCAAATTCGCCTGCATACGATCGCTCATCTGGATTATTACTTAAATCTATTTGCGGACAATGCAAAAGCGAACGGCACGCATATTCATTTTGCGGCAACGGGTGAAGAGGCAGTGAAGATTGCTTTAGAGATTGCACAGCGAAAACAAGCGGCTTCCGTGGTCAAATCAAAATCGATGGTGACTGAGGAGCTGCATTTGAATACGGCTCTTGAATCCATTGACGTGGAGACGATTGAGACAGATCTTGGCGAATATATTATCCAGCTTGCCGGAGAAACTCCGTCTCATATCATTATCCCAGCCATCCATAAGAACCGCTATCAGATTGCTGAGCTGTTGTCCAAGGAGGCAGGGGAGGAGCTTTTGCCTGAGACTACAATCCTTGCAGGATTTGTACGGCGCAAGCTACGGGAGAAATTCCTAGAAGCGGATATTGGGATGACGGGATGCAATTTTGCAATTGCAGAGACAGGTTCCATGGTGCTATTCGAGAATGAGGGCAATGCTCGCATGGTCACCACCTTGCCAAAGACGCAAATCACTTTGATGGGGATGGAGCGGATTATTCCTTCTTGGAGCGACCTTGAGGTGATGGCTACGTTATTACCTCGTTCAGCAACTGGCCAGAAGCTAACAGTGTATATGTCTGGTATTTCAGGACCCCGTAGAAAGGATGATGGGGACGGACCGGAAGAGCAGCATATTATTATCCTTGATAATGGTCGATCTGAGCAGCTCGGCGATCCAGAGTTTCAGGAGCTACTGAACTGCATCCGCTGTGGAGCTTGTCTGAATGCCTGCCCTGTCTATCGTCATATTGGCGGTCATGCCTATGGTGGAACTTATAGCGGACCGATCGGAGCAGTGTTGACCCCAGCGCTGAACAAAAATGTAGATCAATGGGATGATATCGCAGGTGCATCGAGTCTATGCGGTGCGTGTTATGAAGCTTGTCCAGTCAAAATCCCTCTGCATGATATGCTTATCTATTTACGGCGACGTAAGGTAGAGAGAGGTTATGGAGACAAAGCGGAAGGTCTTGGCATGAAAGGTTTTGGTGCGATTATGGCGAAGTCCCAGCGATTCAGTAGTGTGATGAAAGTAGGCAGAATCGGACAAAAGCTACTTGTGAGAGACGGCGGAATTCCGTCAAAGCTTGGGCCGCTAAAAGGCTGGAATAACTACCGGATCGCTCCGAAGCTGGCGGATGAATCCTTCCGCGAGAGCTGGAAAGAGCTGCAGGAGGAGTTAGACCAAAATAGTCGCGAGATGGACCCGTCGATACAGAAACGGATGGAAGATTTATTAGCGAAGCGGAAGGCGGAAGAACTGAAAGGAGAGCCCGGATATGACTGAGGAAACGCACAGAGAATGGCTGGAGCGTATGGACCATGATTCTCGTGAGAAACAGCAGGCATTCATGAACGATATCGCTCGTCGCCTGAAGCGGCCAAGAACGACTGCGGCTCCGTTACATCCTTTTCGCGGTGCTCCAGATTATTGGCAAGAATTCCAGTGGAGTCCAGAAGAACGCATCGATCAATTTACTGCGAATTTTCAAAGTGCAGGTGGACATGTGTTTCGCATGGCAACGATGGATGAAGCTAAAGCTTTTATCGTCAATAAAGCGAGTGATATGCTCGCCCGTTATATTCTTCGGCAAAATGTAGCTGAGCTTGCGGCACTTCGGCTAGAAGAAGAACTTGTAGATACGCAGGTATCTGTCTGGAATACGGATATGCAAGAAGCATGGAAAGCTAGGGCGGCGGAAGCCGATATTGGGATTGTGATCGCGGATTACGCAGTTGCTTATACGGGCTCTATTACAGTGTTGTCTTCTGCGGATAAAGGGCGCTCTGTCAGCCTGTTGCCAACCGCATTAATTGCCATCGTTCCGCTGGAGCGGCTGAAGACTCGTCTGGGTGAGGTGCTTACTGATTTTGATGAAGCGGGACAATCGGGTCTCCCCGCAGGTATTCACTTTATCTCGGGACCTAGCCGTTCAGCGGATATTGAGAATGATCTGACGATAGGTGTGCATGGCCCTGGAATCGTATTCGCCTTGCTGGTAGGCTGATGAGGAGATAAGGAGTGTTGTTTAAGAATGAATGCTGGGGCACATAAACAGGGTCAGAATCATATTGCTATTGATATTGGAGCCTCTAGTGGGAGAGTCGTTTGCGGAACCTTGCAAGAACCGGAAGGAACCTTATCATTAACAGAAATCCACCGTTTTAGTAATGGGTTCTCTGAGAAGAATGGTAATCTTTATTGGGACGTCGATTATTTATTTGCTGAAATTGTAAAAGGCTTGCAGAAGGCGAAGTCAAAAGGAATTGAGCATTGTACCGTCGGAATTGATACTTGGGCCGTGGATTACGTACTTCTAGATCAGAAGGGTACACGAATTCATGAAGTTTTTTCTTATCGTGATTCCCGAACAGATGGAGCGGTACAAAGCGTACACCGCAATATATCAACTGAAAGCGTTTACCAAAAGACGGGGATACAAGTTCTCCCGATTAATACGTTGTACCAGCTGTTTGTGCATGATCAGGCAGATCTTGAAGCAGCACATTCAATCCTGTTGGTCCCTGATTATCTCTACTATCGGCTTACGGGACGAAGAATTAGTGAAGTCACGAATGCTTCAACCACGGGTCTGCTTAATCTGCAAACTCGGGATTATGATACTGATTTACTGGCACTGCTTGGTCTTTCAAAAGAGCAGTTTCCTCCCTTAACGGAACCTGGGGAACGAATTGGCGGATTGACTGATGACTTGGTGGCACGCGGTGATCTTCCAGATTGTGAGTTCATAGCAGTTGCCACACATGATACAGCATCAGCTGTACTAGGCGTTCCTGCAAGTAGCGACAAATGGGGATTTCTCAGTAGTGGTACTTGGTCACTCATCGGGGTGGAACGAGCTTCAGCCATTACAAGTCCAGAAGCGATGGAACGTAACTATACGAACGAATGGGGAGCCTTCGGTTCGTTCCGTTTTCTTAAGAACATTATGGGGATGTGGCTGATCCAAAAGGTTCGTGAGGAATATGGTGGTCAATACAGCTTCGGTGAACTGGTGGAGCTAGCAGAGCAAGAGATTCCTTTCAGATCCATCATCTACTGCAATGATGAACGATTCATGAATCCATCCAACATGATCAGCGAGATACAGAGCTATTGTGCGGAAGTCGGACAGTTGGTACCAAAGACACCAGGGGAGATCGCCAGATGTGTGTTTGACAGTCTTGCTCTTTCTTACTATTTCTATGTTCAGGATCTTCAGCTATTGACCGGCGAGAAGTGGGAGCGGCTGCACATCGTAGGCGGAGGGGCGAACAATGGATTGCTATGCCAAATTGCGGCGGATTTGCTAGAGATGGAGATTTACGCTGGTCCAACGGAATCCACCGCATTAGGTAACGTAGTTATGCAAATGATCAGCGTGGGTACAGTCACAGATATTAAAGAAGCAAGAGAAATTATATTTCGTTCATTTGATGTAACAATCTATATTCCACAAGAGATGGACTCTTCCCTAAAAACCGCGGCATTGGCTGAGTTTGCTCGACTGCAGGTCGTATAAGAGTAACTAATAAAGTAACCGAGAATACATGGGATGACTATTAGATAGCTATGGATGAGCAAAAGAGGTACAAAAATCCCCTACATTGAGCATAAATAGCGGAAAACGAGCAAAAGAGGGGCATAAATCCCCCTCATTGAGCGGAAAAAGCAGAAAAAGAGTAAAAGAAGGGTATAAATGCCCCACATTGAGCGTAAAAAGCGGAAAACGAGCAAAAGAAGGGTATAAATCCCCCTCTTTGAGCGGAAAAAGCAGAAAACGAGTAAAAGAAGGGTATAAATCCCCCTCTTTGAGAGTAAATAGCGGAAAACGAGCAAAAGAAGGGTATAAATCCCTCTCATTGAGCGTAAAAAGCGGAAAACGAGCAAAAGAGGGGTATAAATCCCCTACATTGAGTGTAAAAAGCGGAAAACGAGCAAAAGAAGGGTATAAATTCCCCTCTTTGAGCGGAAAAAGCAGAAAACGAGTAAAAGAAGGGTATAAATCCCCCTCTTTGAGCGGAAATAGCGGAAAACGAGCAAAAGAAGGGTATAAATCCCCCTCATTGAGCGCAAAAAGCGGAAAATGACCAAAAGAAGGGTATAAATCCCCCTAAATGAAATCACTAAGAAAATATCAGGAGGCTCAAGCATGGTGCAGAATACAGAAAGCTTAAAGAACATTCAGACGAGCTATAATGAGGCGAAAAAGCTCTACGCACAGCATGGCATTGACGTAGATAAAGTATTAGAGCAGCTTGCAGCAATCAAAATTTCATTGCACTGCTGGCAAGGAGACGATGTAAAGGGCTTCCTGAATAAGGAAAAGGAACTAAGTGGCGGAATCGCGGTCACGGGCAGTTACCCGGGGCGAGCTAGAAATCCGGAGGAGCTGCGCCGTGATTTGGAGCAAGCACTAGCACTTATCCCCGGACGTCATAAAGTTAATTTACATGCTATTTATGCCGATACGGAAGAAACTGTAGATCTTGATGCGCTAGAGCCTAAGCATTTTGAAAGATGGGTGCACTGGGCTAAGGAGCAGGGGCTTGGATTGGATTTCAATCCCACTTGCTTCTCTCATGAAAAAGCTAATGATGGCTTCACACTAAGCCACTCGGATCCTGAAATCCGCAACTTCTGGATTGCTCATTGCAAGGCTTCACGCCGAATCTCCGAATCTTTCGGTCAGGCACTAGGTCAGCCTTGTGTAACCAACTTCTGGGTTCCAGATGGATATAAAGATACACCGATCGACCGTCTGTCACCGAGAGTGCGACTTCAGCAATCACTGGACGAGATCTTCAGCGAGGAGATCGATGAGCGATATAACATTGATGCTGTAGAAAGCAAGTTGTTCGGAATTGGTTCAGAAAGTTATGTGGTAGGTTCGCATGAATTTTATATGGGTTATGCACTAAGTCGGGGCAAAGCGGTTTGCTTCGATGCTGGGCATTTCCATCCGACCGAGACCATCTCGAATAAACTATCCTCTTGGCTGCTGTTTGGTGATCAATTGTTGCTGCATGTTAGCCGTCCAGTACGCTGGGATAGTGATCATGTGGTGACTATGGATGATGAACTGCTGGAGATTGCTCGTGAACTAGTTAGAGGTCAATTCCTAGAAAGAACTCATATTGGACTCGATTTCTTTGACGGAAGTATTAATCACATTGCCGCTTGGGTGATCGGAACACGTAACACAATCAAAGCTCTGCTACGTGCGATGCTGGAACCGATAGAGCTATTGAAGCAAATTGAACTGGATGGGGATTATACTACTAGACTTGTACTGGTAGAGGAATTGAAATCTTATCCGTTCGGAGCTATTTGGGATTATTATTGTGCGACGAATGGTGTGCCTGTCCGAGAAAGTTGGCTGAGCGATGTGAAGCAATACGAAGTAGATGTTTTATCAAAGCGATAAAGTACTTGTTATGGCGGTTACCACACGGTAGCCGCTTTTTATGTTCATGATTAGTACTTATTTGAAAAGATATGTGATCTCTGCTATGTTTTATCAAAAAGAGAGAGAGGCGTTATTATGGAGAAATATGGACCGAATCCGAATGTGCTCTATCCGAATGAACAGATCAAAAGCATCTGTTATATCAAAAATGTGATTACAAGAAAAAATATTACGATTGGCGATTATACGTATTATGATGATATAGACGGTGCCGAAAAGTTTGAGGAGCATGTGACTCATCATTATGATTTTATTGGTGACAAGCTTATTATTGGGAAATTCTGCGCGATTGCCAAAGGTATTGAATTTGTCATGAATGGTGCGAACCATCGAATGAATTCTGTTACGACCTACCCTTTTAATATCATGTCTAATGGCTGGGAGCATGCGGTTCCAGAACTATCAGATTTACCCTTAAAAGGAGATACGGTGATTGGCAACGATGTGTGGATTGGGCAGAATGTTACGGTTATGCCGGGTGTACATATTGGTAATGGAGCCGTCATCGCGGCCAATTCAACAGTTGTCAAAGATATCCCGGCTTATAGTGTCGCTGGAGGAAATCCATGTAAAGTAATCAGACAACGTTTTGATGATGAATTGATCGAACATCTAGAAGCGCTTAAGTGGTGGGATTGGGATGCTGAGCGAATCTTTAAGAATCTTGAAGCGTTATGCAGCAGTGATTTGAATAAAATCAAAGAAATTAAATGATATTGTGTAAGTTTCATAGAACGAGCTATAGTTTATCTTAAAGATATAAATAATAGCTGAGGGTATACTGACTGTATGTACTTCATATGAACCTTGCGGAGGGAAAATCTAATGAAGAAAGATGATGATAAGATCACTGCGGAACTCACAGCAGAGAAGTTTCCATACAGTAAAGAGAACGAGGAGATGGTGACGCGGAATTTTTGGACTAAAACTAAAAAGTTCGCAGGCAAGATCCCATTTACTAAAGATGCTATTGCGATGTATTATTGCGCAGTCGATGCAAAGACCCCTTTATGGGCAAAAGGAATTGCCTTCGGAGCGTTGGCTTATTTCATCTCCCCGATTGATGCGATACCCGATGCGATTCTCGGCCTTGGATTTACAGATGATGCAGCGATCATTGCAGCAGGCATTAAAGCGATATCTGGTCAGGTAACCAACGAACATAAGGAAAAGGCCGAAGCATTTTTTAATGGGGAAAAATAAAAGGTGCAGCTTTGAGCTACACCGTAATATTTGTACCTTCTGGACAGCTTTCTGCGGAAAGCTGTTTTGTTTTGTAAACCTCGCCCCAGTCTTTCATGAGTTTAATAATAGGGGTCAGTGTCTTGCCAAATTCAGTTAACGAGTATTCGACTTTCGGGGGAACCTGATGGTAGACCTCGCGGTGAACAACTCCATCTTCTTCCAGCTCTCTAAGCTGCAAGGTTAACATGCGTTGAGTGATTCCTGGGCATATCCGGCGAAATTCGTTAAAGCGTTTCGTTCCATCCATCAAGTGATAGATGAGAATTCCCTTCCATTTTCCTCCTATAACATCGAGCGTAAATTCCACAGGGCAAGCTTCCTTATTGCCTCCTGGGAAATCTCCGAATCCACCTTTTCGATCACGCATAGCCGTTCAACTCCCATAGTATCATTTTGTATACTACATAACATTAATGTGCGTACTTTTAAAGAAGTGATATATATTCTAATATTAAGCATGAGAACGGCAAACAGTCAAATGGGCCGTTGATTCTAAGCAAATAAAAGGAGTGTTAAATGTGGATACTTTATCATTAAACAAGAATGAAATCCTGTCTGCTTACCAGTTCAGACATGCAACTAAAGAATTTGATAGTCATAAAAAAATTAGTGAGTCAGACTTTCAGTTTATTCTGGAAACAGGACGTCTGTCACCAAGTTCGTTCGGATTCGAGCCTTGGCGTTTTGTCGTAGTACAAAGTCCGGAAATACGAGAGAAATTACGTGCTCATGCCTGGGGAGCACAAAAGCAATTGTCAACCGCAAGTCATTTTGTATTGATTCTCTCACGTCTTCCTAAAGATATGGCTGCTGATTCAGATTATATTAAAGGGATCATGGAGCATGTGCAGGAGCTACCTCCAGAAGTGATGGAGGGGAAAGGTAATATGTTCGATAAGTTTTTAAAGGTTGATTTCGGATTGATGGAGAATGAGCGTGCAATGTTCGAATGGAGCTGCCGTCAGACTTATATAGCCCTTGGTAATATGATGACATCAGCCGCTTTAATCGGAATCGATTCTTGCCCAATGGAAGGTTTCGATAAGGCGAAGATAGAGCAAGTTCTTGCCGAAGAGGGGATTATGGATGCCGAACATTTTGGAATCTCCTGCATGGTAGCCTTTGGGTATCGTTTGAATGAACCACGTGGAAAAACAAGACAAAGCGCAGAGCAAGTCGTTCAGTGGGTTTAACTAAGCTGGAATCTCATTTTTGAGCTGCATAACGAAAATAATGAAACCTGCAAAGTCTCCAGTGTCTTGGAGATCATGCAGGTTATTTTTGTTTAATTCTTACAAGATTCGAAAAGTAATTGAAATTTTCATGAAAACTCTGATACTCTTATTGAGGTGACCCATTTTAAGCTTTATCAAGTTAATTTAATAATGAAGGGATCCTGCATCATGAAAATCATTCGCATAATTATCCAAGTGTTCCTGCTTTATTTGTTCTACTTGGCTGGAGACTTCCTGCAAAAGCAGCTGCATCTTCCCGTTTCTGGGAGTATCGTCGGATTACTTTTGCTCTTTGTTTTATTGCTATTCAAGGTTGTACCAGTGAAGTGGATTGAAGATGGTGCAACAACAATATTAGCTTACCTTCCGTTATTTTTTATTCCAGCGACGGCTGGGATCGTGAAGCATATGGATATTTTTAGTGGAAGAGGTTTGCTCTTAATCTTGATTCTTATCGTTAGCAGCGTCCTCACAATTGCAGCAGCAGCACATACGAGTCAATGGCTTTCAACCTTGAAAGGAAAGAGCAAGGCGGGCTGGAGCAGCAAGAGCTTAAGCGAAAAGGGGAAGGAATTATAATGTTTTTTATCGCGACAGGAATTGTCCTGCTTAATGTTGCTATTTATTTGATGATGTCCGTAATTTATAGACGTTTTCGGTTTCCTGTACTGATTCCCGCGTTAACAGCAACAGTCCTTGTTGTAGCAATACTTCTATATTTTCATATTCCGTATGATACATATATGATAGGCGGTCAGTGGATCAATCAGTTACTCGGTCCTGCTGTAGTGGCGCTAGCCTACCCATTGTATAAACAACGTAATGTGTTAGTTGAGAATCTTCCGGCCATCCTGGGGGGAGCGATTGCAGGTCTGTTATTAGGGATGTTTAGTGGTCTGCTTTTGGCGGCTGGTCTAGGATTCTCTAAATTGTATGTTCTGTCCATTTTGCCAAAATCGATCACAACACCTGTGGCGATACAAATCTCAAATGGTTTAGGTGGGGACTCCTCGCTAACCTCCGTATTTGTAATGATTGCCGGATTTACAGGTGCGATTGGCGGTCCTCTCATTATTAAACTGTTTAAGATTCGAAGCGAAGTTGGGATTGGGATCGGGTTAGGAACGGGTTCTCATGCACTTGGAACTGCAAAGGCACTGGAATACGGTGAACAGTCAGTTTCAATGAGCTCCGTAGCGATGACCGTTTGTGCTATTGTCGGTTCATGTATCGGTCCGGTGGTAGCTTGGATCATGTACCCTTAAATTCATTCATCGTAACTATGTTTGCAAAACACTCCATCGGGTAACTATAACTAAGGAACAAATAAAGCAAAGCACCTGAGGAGGATTTCACATGTCAGATTATTCTCAAGATGAAGCGGAAATCCGCAACAAGGAAAATAAAGACGGCGATTCATTAGCTGAAATTAAGAAGATGGAGAATGGTGTGGACATCGAGCCAGAAGCAGACGATTGGGTAGCCAAGCCTGCAGAGTCCTCGCATCCTGATCCGCTTCCTAACGATTTGGACTAAATGATTCGGAAGACAGGCTGTCCTTCATTGGGCAGTCTGTTTTTCTTGAGATGATTTTAGAAATTATTGTATAATGAATTCAGGTACAACCTCATCAGAGAGTTTTCTCCAAATTCTTAGTAGCTTTTCGCATATTTCACAGATCTCAGCCATTCTTGTAGCAGGGAGGAAATGAAATGCGTAGTCGGAATGAGAACAGCCGATATCGGCAAAAACGTGGTGAGGCTCTTGTAGGCAACTTTGAGAAAAAGTATGGTTCAAACTTTGGCGTACGTAGTGAACTTACAACGGATACGTTAAAGAAACAAGACGACGATCAGTCGCTAATATCGGCTCAGAATCACGAAGAACGGCTTAAACCATAAGCGTGGATGGATAGAGAATCCGCTTCACTTTTTATAATTTGTAATGAAGACATAACCTTTGGGTTATGTCTTTTTTGTTGCGCATATCTCCTGAAGGATTAAGGCATAATAGGGCCGGATGGATATTTAAGAAAATAATGACAACTAGGAGCGGTGTATAAACATGATGACTTCTATATTTTCTTCAAGCGGAGATTCTGCGATGGCAGTGGCTGGCCAATATTTCTTTTATTTTATGATCTACTCTTTTTTAGGCTGGATATTGGAAGGTACATATAACTTATATAGTAATGGAAGCTTTCGCAAAGAAGGCTTTCTAAAAGGCCCTTTTAAACCAATGTATGGATTTGCACCACTGCTTCTATTGATTGCCAGAGACTTAACCCTGCCTTTCCCAATTTTCCTCCTGCTTGCGTTAGTCGTTCCTTCAGCTGTTGAATACGTAAGTGGTTGGGTGCTGAAAACTGTGTTTCAAAAGCAATGGTGGGATTATTCAGGGATGTCTTATCAACTGCAAGGGCATATTTGCCTTCGATTCTCCCTATATTGGTGGGCGCTATCGGTAGCTTGTGTATATGGGATTCAGCCGTTTATGGAGCGTTTGTATTCACTAGTCTATAATGTTTGGGGAATTATTTTTCCTTTCGTGGGACTCTATCTTATGGCTGATTTATTGTGGACTTGCTGGAGTCGGTATAGAAGTGAGAAGACCCCCCAATATCAAGATTAATGATGCCTATATGAACATAATAAGCATTCTTTTGTATATGAAGCACAAAGATTTCAGTGACAAGCATTTCGATCTTGCATATCAGTTTTGTGTCGTAAATAATATAGCCATATATTAAATACTAGACGGACTGGTGGAGATAACGATGACAGGGAAGATTCTAGTAAGCGCATGTCTGTTAGGACATAAAGTGCGTTATGATAATGGTGATGTACCGTGTCTCGATGCTCGTTTCTTGAAGTGGTATGAGGAAGGGCGTTTTGTCCACATTTGTCCTGAGGTAGTCGGAGGGTTATCAACGCCTCGTCCTGATGCCCAGCGGCAAGGTGAGCGGGTGGTAACAGGTGCAGGTGTGGATGTTACGGAACCTTTTATGAAAGGTGCTCAAGCAACGCTGAAGCTGGCTACAGAACATCAAGTTATATTAGCGATATTAAAACAGGATAGTCCTTCTTGTGGTAGTCTTTATATTTATGATGGTACTTTTATGGATACGAAGATGTCAGGAGAAGGTACGACTACGGAGTTATTACGGCAGAATGGCTTTAAAGTGTTCGGCGAAGATCAACTAGATGAAGTGGAGAAAGAAATTGCTCGTATGGAGGGGTAAGTCAATCTTAAAGTAATAATTGGAACTCATGTTACATAGTGTGTATAAGGGGAACGAAGCAGTGTCCTTGGGAGAGGAAATGCCGTCCGAAGAGCCATCCTTCATTTGGGATTGGAGGCGGACGCAAATGAGTATTGATCAGCTCATTTCATTGCTTGTTCTTGTCATCATGATCGTACAGCTTGCCGGCTACAAAGGGAAACATTAAGCTCAAAGTCTCACCTCATTGTAACTGCTTCCGGACCTCAGAAAGTATTGAGCCGTTCGGAAGCTTTTTTTGTTCCACGCTAAGCATATTACCGAATCTAAAGGATTCCATCACAGAGATGTCTAATATATACATAATGTGGGTTTTTGGGAAGCCGGAGGAAAATAGGATGATGTTCTACAAAACGGTGTGAGAGGATGGATGAATAGCGTGCCGATGTCTGAGTATTATCAGGAGATCCGAGGAAAAGTCGGTTCAGAGTTATTAATGATGCCTTCCGTAGCTGCAGTAATAAGAAATAAAGAAGATGAAATTCTATTTATTCGAAAACCTGAAGAGTCCTTGTGGGGATTGCCAGCAGGCGCCATCGAGCCAGGGGAACGGCCGGGAAGAACTTTGCGCAGAGAAGTATATGAAGAGACTGGATTAATGGTGCATCCTACTTCCATTCTTGGGGTTTTTGGTGGAGGGAAATATAGATACGAATATAACAATGGAGACCAGGTGGAATATACAGTCATCGTATTTGAGTGTTCTATCATCCGTGGAACGCTGAGAGCAATGGATGGAGAAGTCGAAGAATTTAAGTTCTTTAAAGAGAGTGAGCTGCCCGAGATGGCCATTCCCTATCCAGTGGAGATTTTCAAGAAAGAGCGCGAAGTGGCAAAAACGATATTTGAATGAGCTGGAGAGGAGTAACTCATGAAGACTTTTATTTATATGATTAGGCACGCGGTATCACCTTTTGTGCTTGGAGATGAGAGGGAACGAGGATTATCTGATAAAGGGCATGAGGACGCTTATAGAATTAAAGAAATATTGGCAGAGGAAGAGATCACACATTTTGTCTCCAGTCCTTATAGACGAGCCATCGATACAATTAAGTATTTGGCTGAAGCTTCAGATCAAGAAATTAAGCTGTATGAGGAACTTAGAGAAAGAGCCATCGCAAGTGTGGAAATTGAGATCAGTGAACAAGAATTTCTTCAAGGTATCCGGGCATCATTCACAGACTTACAATATAAAATGCCAAATGGTGAGAGTACTCAGGAAGCGCAAGAGCGTGCGATCCCCATCATGAAGCAATTGATCCAGCAAAATAAAGGCAGCAAAATTGCACTAGGTACCCACGGGAATATCATGACCATTATCCTGAATTACTTCAATAAAAAGTATGGTTATGAGTTCTTTGAACAGACTTCGAAACCAGATATTTATAGGCTGGAATTTGACGAATTAGAGCTCACTAGTGTGGAACGAATGTGGAACCCCGAAGTACTTAGGGTTTGTTTGGATGACAAAAAAATATTTGATCGGTAAAAAATCCATGTATTTCACTACGATCCTGTGGTTTCCCTATTTGGTTCTGTTTATTAATTTATTCGCAGCATGGTCCCCGATTACAGAAGCTGCGGATAAACCAGTTCCGGTAACGGGGTTAATCATAATAGGGGCCATGATTATTTATCCGTTTTATATCGTGATGATTAATATTATATCAAGCATAAATTTCAAGTCAGACGCAGGATAGAGGATGGAAATGAGAGTCAATGCTTTAAAAGAAAGAGTTATTTATGGATGCATCTGCTTAATTGTTATTGTACTGGGGTTATGCTCTAGAGCATTCTCGGAACAGCTACCTTTGTTTGTAACGAGACATTTTGGAGATGCGCTTTGGGGCAGCATGGTTTACTTTATGTTTCGTGTACTGCTAGTGAACCGGAAGCTGTGGATCGCTTTTATGTGGAGCCTGATGTTTAGTTTCGGCATAGAATTTAGCCAACTGTATCAAGCAGAGTGGATCAACAGCATCCGTGCTACCATACTCGGTGGGTTGATTCTCGGAAAGGGATTCCTATGGATTGACCTTGTTCGATATACCGTTGGAATTACGCTTTCTTACGGACTGGATCAATACTTTCGCCCAAAACTGCACCGAATAGATAAATAGCTTTTAATGGAGATGAACCTAAAAATGGTAAATAGCTTGATTGTAGTATGCTTGCTTACAATGATTATTCATACAGCAGAAACCTTATCTTATTCGGTAAGATACGCCGGGGTGAAGCTGAACAAGATAGCTATTGCTTTGTCTCTGACAGGCATTATTGTTCTCGTGTCAAGAACTGCAAACATGATTCAAGCTCCACTGACGGCTAAATTCGTAGATTATGCCAAAATACATTCTGATTTCCCGCTTCTTAATTACTTGAGAATTATATTGTTAGCTTCTTCATTAGGGACATTAATTGCCATTGCTATTTTCCCTACTTTTGTAGGCTTGTTTGGGAGAATCATCTCAAAGCTTGAAATCGAAGGTTCTATTCCCAAGCTGCTTACGAGCGTAACGATCGGGCAGTTAAAAAATACTAGAAAATACATAAGAAAACCAAAAGTGAATCTATATAACTTCAGATACCTGGGGATTCCTAAACGTTTTATTGTTATGAATGTTTTTGTTACAGCCTTTTACACCGTAGGGGTCATATCATCTTTGTATGCTGCTCATCTGATGCCTCAATATAGCACGACTGCTTCACAAGCCTCAGGATTGATTAACGGAATGGCGACTATACTGTTGACCATATTTATCGACCCACAGCTTGGTCTTATTACCCATAAAGCCACTGAAAATGTAGAATACCGTGATCAGCTAGGAAAAATATATGTGGTATTGATGGGTTCACGATTTATAGGTACTATATTTGCTCAGCTCCTAATTGTGCCCGCAGCCCAACTAATTAGTATGTTAGTGAAGCTGATATGAGCTGGTGGGAGCGAATCATTATGGAAGCTTAGACTCTGCAGATCGTAGAGCTAGGGAGATCTTCTGCTCCCAGCTGTAAATATTCTGATGCATGTCATGAATTCGTTTCATTTGCTCATAGGATATTCTCATTTCTGATACTGCCTTAATTGCATCCCCTTGTTTTACAGCCGATTTATATTGTTTATCTGCTTCTGAACGAACTTTCTGTGCTACAGCGATATTCTTGTTCTCGGCGGTGATTTGCTTCTTCAGTGCTGTGATTGGTGCCAGAGCATCTTTGATAGGCTTGATCTTGGCAGCTGTTTGCTTGCGGGCAGTTGCCAAAGCGTCTGTCTTGGCCTTAATTTCAGTTCGAGCGAGTGTTACCGCAGCTTTTAGCTTATTGCGTCTTAGATCCAGGAGAGTGGCTGTCTTAAAGTCCTTAGCTTTCTTGGCTGCGGTAGACTGCTTACTGAGTGTGCTGTATTGGTCCAGTAGAGGAGCATGTTTCTTCTGAGCCGACATTGCTTCAGATGATAAACGACTCAGCAGAACCTTATCTGTTGACTCTATGACAGAGTGAATAGATTTCAGTGTTTCATTGTTCTGCTTACGTAGCATTTGAATTTTTGAGCTATCGGACTTGAGGGCTACTTGAAGCGAGGTATAATTACCATGGAGACCGTTAATGTCATCTAAGGCTGAATCCCAGTCTGTACCTGCAGAAGCTAATGTAAGGTTGATGTTGAGGAGAGCTACTACTAGGATTAATTGGACAAACCTCTTTAAATAACTAAAATTGTGAATAAACATTCATTTCAGCTCCTTAATTAGTCTATGTGCGCAAAAAAAGCACCTCCAAGATAGGCATGAATGCCTATCTTGCGAGGTGCTTCTCCCGCAGAAATATAAATGATACACTTACTATAACTTGAAATTAATGGATAGTCAATCCGAAAAAGAACATTTGTTTGCTTTTTTGAAATAATGAAACATAAGGAGAGTCAAAGATGAATTCACATCTAGATCGAATGCATGATCGAGTGGCCTTAATAACCGGAACCTCTAGTGGATTTGGACTGCTCACAGCCCTTAAACTAGCAGGACAGGGATTCAAAGTTGTAGCAACCATGCGCGATTTGAGTCGTAAAGGCGAGCTTGAACAGCAGGCAGAGCATGCAGGACTCTTGAAGCAGCTTCATTTTATGACCATGGATGTTACCGATAGTGATTCTATACAGGCGACTATAACCTCAGTACACGAAACATTCGGAAGAATTGATGTTTTGGTAAATAATGCAGGCTTTGCTATAGGCGGCTTCATAGAAGAGATATCCATGGAAGAATGGCGTCAGCAAATGGAGACGAATTTTTTCGGATTAGTCGCGGTGACAAAAGCTGTGCTGCCAGTTATGCGAGAACAGAAAAGTGGTACGATTATTAACGTGGGGAGTATAAGCGGGTTGTCCGGGTTTCCAGGGTACGCTCCATATGCAGCTTCCAAATTTGCAGTAGAAGGATTCAGTGAAAGTCTGCGTCATGAAATGTCTCCTTATGGAATACGTGTAGTATTAATTGAACCTGGCTCCTTCCGTACTTCGATTTGGGGAAAAGGAATGGCACAAATTCGTCAAGTCGAGGATTCTCCTTATAGAGACCGTCTGGACGCTGTGCTACGATATTCCAAGCATACCGCTGAAACTGCACCTGATCCAAAGCAAGTGGCAGATCTCATCGGTCGTATTACTGAAATGAAGTCACCGAGGCTTCGGTATCCTATCGGCAAAGGCACCCAGATCTTGATTTTAGGCAAAACGCTGCTCCCGTGGAAATGGCTGGAGAGAATTATTGCGAAAGAATTGAGGTGATGGAATGGAGCAATCCATAAACTTAACAATCATTAAACTCATTGGATATGTATCCAGTTTGATGACCGTTTTTTTATGGTTTATATTTATATTCATTAATCCGTATTCTGAGGTTACGAATCAATCCAGTATTATAATAAGTATGGTAATGTTGGTGTTGCCTGCCGGATTACTTGCGATAGGTGTCTCTTTAAACAGAAGCCTTCTCATGCTTCTCGCCTTTATTTGGAGTTTTCCATACAGTTTATATATGTTATTAACGCCGGGAATCTTCAGGTTGTTCGGGATTACAAGCTTAATGTATTTATTGTGTTTTGTGTTATTTAGAATCATCAAGATCAGATTTTGAATAGAATTGAGGTGTGCTGATGCTAGATTCGTCAGGACTACATATTTGCTTCGATCCAGCAGGCCGTGAAATTGAAATCCTTGATGTTACTCCAG
The DNA here is from genome assembly GCF_038009145.1 of Paenibacillus sp. FSL R5-0923. Lineage (NCBI taxonomy): Bacteria > Bacillati > Bacillota > Bacilli > Caryophanales > Paenibacillaceae > Paenibacillus > Paenibacillus sp. FSL R5-0923. The sequence continues at coordinate 5,139,002 of NZ_JBBPAT010000001.1, read as the reverse complement.
TCGGTAAAGATAAATACCGCATCGAAGAGACGCCGATCTTTAATCCAAGTGTTACAATGGGTGATATTATACGGGTGAAAGAAGAGCTAGGGATCTATTACTATCAGGAAACTGTACAGAAATCTCATTTCAAAAGGTACGCTTGGCTCCTCAGTAAAGAGGCTGTTGATTCAGCAGCCATTTCTGCTTTTAAACAACGGATCACAGAGAATGATGGGAAATGTGAACAGATCTTTGGCGGTTTGTTGGTTATTCATATTCCTAAGAATACTATGATGGACGTAGATGGGGAAATGAATCGCATTATTGAGCGGTTTTAGAAGTGTGGGTACGTAAATATTAACGAGTATGAATAAGAAAAAAAATGCTGCGGCATGAAATGCAAGGAAGCTTGCACATGATGCAGCAGCATGGAGAATAGGTGAAACGGTTTAGACAATCTGAGCGATACAATCTATACTTATTTTATTTCTTTCATAAATGTCTTAAAATTTTCGGCGATTTCTTTTGATTTGGTATGGTGCAGATAATGTCCTGCATCAAGTTTTACCAATTTTCCTTGTACGGAATTTTTGACTTGCTCTTCATGCAATGATATCCAATCTTTTAAGAGAGTATCATCCCCTTGTACAAAGAGCAAAAGGGGAATATCCTTTGGAAAAGTTGAATTTAGAGCCCCTTTATAATTAGAAGACATATGTTCCACTTCATTTAAGTTAGTGTAATTATAAGTGTTTCTAAGCGTAAGCAATCTCAATTGTTCTTTAGTTTCATCATCAAACGGCAATTCAGCATAGGGATTTCCACTTGATTTAAATAACAATCTGCCCAAGCCTGATTTTCTAAGTAGTTTTAATTTTCCTGTTGGTATTTTAACACCTATTCTGTCTTCCGTTGCAATACTATTATCAATCCCGACAAATGCACTCACTTCGTTTGGATATTTGTTCACATAATTCAAACTGTACATACCGGAAATAGAGTGTGCCATTAGAATATAACGGTCAATATTAAGCTGCTTTACAGCTTCATGAATTTCACTCACAATGTTTTCTGTGGTTCGCTCTTTTTCAGTTCTATCACTTAATCCATAACCGAAAGGCTCAATCACAACAACTTTGTAAAATGGTGATAGTTCATCTATTAACAGCTTAAAATCAAGTCCCGGTGCCACCGTTCCATAACCAGGTAAGAGCACGACTGTCTCTTCACCCTTTCCTTGAATCAAAACGTTCATATTTTTACCATCGACGCTTACAGACTGACCATAGGGTTTTATTTTAGCTTGGTCCGATTTATTGAGAAAAATATTAGCGACAAAAACAGTCACTAGAAAAAGCACTATTGCAGTAGCTAAAGCCCCTAAGGAAATAAGTATAATTTTAAGCGGTTTATTCATCCTTTTTTTAATAATCTCTTCTTCTGGTTTCACTCGTCTCTTCACCTGTCCTCATCAGTTATTCTGGCTATCTTATCGACTTACCAAAGAAAGCATATCCGATGAAGGTGAACCCTACATGACGACAATATGAACTGAATATGAACGAGCGAAAAAAGCTTCTGCACCAATCAAAGAGTTTATAAAATGAATATGAGGTGAGCAATTATGTTGAAATTTATCAAACAATATTTGCCTAGTGTTGCTATCGCAGTGGTCCTATCTTTGTTTGTAAGAACTTATGTTGCTGAAGCCATGAGGGTTCCTACTGGCTCTATGATTCCTACAATTGAAATTAATGACCGTCTAATCGTTGAAAAAATGTTATGGATGACGACACTCGATCATGGAGATATCGTCGTGTTTACGCCTCCGGTAGCAGGTGATGAGAATAAAAGATATGTAAAGCGGTTGATAGGGTTGCCAGGTGATACCATTGAAATTAAAGATGGAGCCCTTTACAGAAATGGAACGGAGATCAATGAACCCTATCTTAATGAGCGGATGAATTATACTTTTGGACCCGTTACGGTTCCGGCGGATCATTACTTTTTTCTCGGAGATAACCGGAATATAAGCTATGATGCTCATCTCTGGGCTACTCCTTTTGTAGCGAAGGATCAGTTGATTGGAAAAGTGATAGCGGACTTTAGTATTCCTTTTTAGGTGATGTTGCGGGGGTCTTTTGAACTAATTGAGAGTGTTAATGAGACTTTAACCATATTGTGACTTTGGAATAATTTAGCTATCCTTAAGGTAAAATATACCTATTGATAGGAAGGGTGCAGAATTTTGAAAGCTCATGTCACGGATCTCAAACATGGCGATTGTCTTATGTTGGACACTTTTAATAGTGTTGGTTTACACGTGCTCCCAAAAGGGACAATTGTTTACCAAGAAGAAATCACCCTCCTGATGAGACATCGTATCGATTATGTCGATATTGAACCTCGCAGCATTGCGATGGATAATGAGGGAACGAATCTGGAGCAAAGCCTAAATGGAAACTTTGATCTAGCGATCCAAAACTATGAATCTATTTTTCTAGAAGCACTCAGCAAGGGCAGTTTCACGCAGTCAGATGTTGATCTTACGTTGCAGCCCTTGCTGGAAAAAATGGATGAACATAAGGATGTAGTTTCCTTATTGCTGTTGCTTGAACGAGAAGATGTTGGTACATACAATCATTCATTACAGGTCGGACTGCTATCATTTTACATAGCGACTTGGTTAGGTTATACCAAAGAAGAACGCTACGAGATTAGCCGGGCAGGGTATTTACACGACATAGGAAAAAGTCAGATCGACCCATCTATCTTAAATAAGACGGGGATCTTAACCCCTGAGGAAACTGAAGAACTAAAGCGTCACACTTCGTATGGATACGATATTATTCTTAAATCTATGAATGACGAGAAGACCGCTCTGGTGGCGCTTCAGCATCATGAATTCGAGGATGGGACTGGTTATCCTAATATGCTTCGTAAGGCGGACCTGCACCCGTATACACTGATTGTGGCTGTTGCTAATGCCTATGTTGGGATGACCTCTGCAAGAGTGAATCAACCCAAACAAGGGCTGATTACCGTTCTGCGCAAGGTGCATGAGCTGGGCTTTGGCAAGCTGAATGGAAATGCGGTACAAGCTTTGATTGGACATTTACTGCCGAACTTCGTAGGTAAAAGTGTGCAGCTTAGCAACGGAGAGCAAGGTATTATTATTATGAACAACCCTTTGGATATTTTTAAACCGTTAGTGAAAGTAGATGAAACTACGTTTAGGGATTTATCCAAGGAGCGAAATTTGACCGTTGAGGAAGTATTTATTTAACGAATAGTTTTGTCTGGATAAATGGAAAGGCTATCTCCTGATTCAAAATCAGAGGATAGTCTTTTTATGTTATAATCGAAATTGGGTTAACAACCCTTTAATATGAAGTAGGAGAGTGCTTATCGTGATCATCAAGTTCATTCGTTTGCGTTAATTAGAGGTACAATTCAATGATACCAACATCCATTTATTTCAAAATGTGACGGGTCTTATTTAAGTGTGCATTCTTTGATTACCAAATTCGAATGAAATGAGGAATAAACAATGAGCGAAAAGATATTTAAAGTAAACGGTATTGATATATGTTCGGATAGTTTTGGAGACCCCAGCAATCCAGCAGTATTACTAATTATGGGTGCCACTTGTTCAATGGTTTATTGGGATGAGGAATTTTGTCAGCGATTAGCAGATACAGGACGATATGTTATAAGGTATGATAACCGGGATGTGGGACGTTCTGTTGTATATAAGCCTGGGAGTTCTAATTATACGGTAATTGATATGGCCGATGATGCTGCTAGGTTACTTGACGCTTATAATATAGAACAGGCAAATATCGTTGGGATGTCCTTAGGTGGAATGATTGCACAAGTCCTTGCTATACGTCATCCCCAAAAAGTTCTAACCTTAACATTGATCGCATCTAGCATTTTTGAATCTGATGATAATGACCGGAACTTACCTCCAATGGATGAGAGGATCCTCGCTTTTCATGCCAATGGAGCTAGTCTGGATTGGTCAGATGAAGAAGCGGTCGCAGATTACTTGGTTTCCGGTTCCAGCATACTCTGTGGATCAAAACATAAATTCGATGAGAAAAGAGCGTATAAACAAGTTAGGATGGAAATAAAACGTGCAAACAACTTGCTCAGCATGTTTAATCATTCGCTTCTTACAGGAGTGGATGACTACGAGGGGAAGGCGAAAAATACCATGGTTTCTACCTTAGTTATCCACGGTACAGAAGACAGCGTACTTCCATTGGAGCATGGTCTGGCGCTTGCCGATGAAATTCCTAATGCGTCGCTACTAACCCTAGAAGGAACGGGTCACGAAGTTCACCCTGATGATTGGGAAACAATAATTAATGCTATTTCGAATCATACATTAGGCAGTAATGCTTAACGAGGTTTAAATAGTTAGATAATGAAGGGTTACAATACGGTGATGCCGATTGTAGCCCTTTTTCGCCTTCTTTTTAGGAATTAAAGCGTTTAACTAATTTTTCCTTATGTGCAGTAAATGCCTCTTCTAAAGTGATACCATACAAATCGGCTAACAAGGCTATATTTCCTAGCACATCACCAATTTCCTCAATCAAGTCTTGTTTCAGTTGCTCTGGTGGAGGGGTAGATTCATCTGGGCGATCTCTTCCGATTTCATAGGAGCGTACTGCCCGTGCAACCTCACCGGTCTCTTCCATAAGAAATCCAACCCGTATAAAAGGACCATAATCGGTCCAGCCTCTTTGTCCATAATAACTTTTAATCCATTTCTGCACTTCATTGATCTCCATATTATGTAGCTCTCCTTAATCTTTTATATGATTTATTCTCCAACATATAGTATATTAGATGTCGGATATTATCAATATATAGTTTGGAGATGAGGATTTGAAATCAATTTGTGTTTTTGCAGGATCGAATTTAGGGGTTCATGAGGAATATAAAGTCAAAGCTGTTGAACTTGGAAACTACATGGCTATGAACCAATATCGCTTAGTTTACGGGGGATCAAGAATTGGATTAATGGGTGAGGTCGCCAATGCTGTTTTGAACGGTGGAGGTGAGGTGATCGGAGTTATGCCTAGGGGATTGTTTAATGGAGAGATGGTACATAGAGAATTAACGCAGCTGATAGAAGTGGAAGATATGCATGGACGAAAAGCAAAAATGGGAGAATTGGCGGATGGGTTTATTGCTTTACCCGGCGGTTTTGGGACGTATGAAGAGCTGTTTGAGGTTTTGTGCTGGTCACAAATCGGTATTCATAAGAAACCGGTAGGGGTTTTAAATATCAGGAATTATTTTGATCCTCTGATGAATCTAATTCAACATAGCATTAACGAGGGATTTTCTAACACTTCGCATCTTAGTTTGTTAAATATAGATCAAGAACCCTTGGAACTATTAAAAAAATTAGAAAGCTATGTCCCTCAAACGTTGGAGCAAAAGTGGAAACAGCTTAACTAGAGAACAGTTACTGTAACAGATGAAAGGGCTGCCGAGAGGGAGCTCTTTTTCTGCTAATCATTAGATGTGGTAGAATATGGGTAGGTTAATACCCCATTTGAAATATGGGATTTGAATCAAATTAACTTTGAATAACCTCACATTCGCTCGCTGAATTTGAATTTCACTAGTGGATTGGCTATGATAAATATAGAGAAAAGCTACAAGAGGAGAAATGGATAATGACCCCCGAGAATCAAATCGAACAATTTAAGAAGCTTAAGCACGAGATCACCCGATTTATGTTGATTTATAAATTTGCGCTTGATGAGATGGAGACGAAGATTGAGATCCTCAAACAGGAGTTTCAGTCTCTTCACGATTACAGTCCTATTGAACATACCAAATCGAGAATCAAGTCTCCCGAGAGTATTATGAACAAAATGCTCCGCAAAAATGGAGAATTATCTCTAGATTCTGTGAGAAATTGTATTAAAGACATTGCAGGTCTACGAATTACCTGTTCTTTTATCTCAGATATTTATCATGTAAGTGAAATGCTTCAGAAGCAGGACGACTTAACGGTTCTTGAAGTGAAGGATTATATTAAGAATCCCAAGCCTAACGGTTATCAAAGTTTGCATTTGCTGATTCAGGTACCTGTATTTATGTCAGATCGTCAGGAGTTAGTGTGCGTTGAGGTACAAATTCGTACCATTGCTATGGATTTCTGGGCAAGTCTCGAACATAAAATTTTCTATAAATATAATAAGTCAGTACCAGAGAGTATGACGCGTGAATTGAAAAATGCAGCGGATGCCGCTCATGCACTTGATCTGCAAATGGAGCGACTGCATCGGGACATTAAGGAAATCAAAGACGACGATGAAGATGATGATCTTAGTTCCTTTGAGGAGCTTCGCCGTATAGTGATTCACAATCAGCAATTCACACTTCCAGCTAACTTTATTAAGCTGCTTGGAGACAAATAATCTGATTATATCACCTAGAGTTACCGTTTCTGGTTAACTCTAGGTTTTTTATTGTAGTAATCATTGCCACGTACAACTAGAATAGAGTATTCTCAACTTGAAAGAGAGACTTGTAATCATTGGCTTCATCAAATTGATATGAAGGAGAATGAAGATGAGTGACCGTAGACTCCGAACCATTACTGTAAATCAAATCGGATATCCGGTGGGTGGAGAAAAGATTGCAGTGTTTACTGGTGCTGGACATGGCTTTCAGGTTGTTGATGTTGATCATGGAAATGTTGTATTCGAAGGGCAGACAGGTGCTCCCAGATTTGATGAGGCAAGCGGAGTAACTGTACATACAGGTGACTTTTCTGAGGTTCATGCAGTGGGCAGATACCGGATTGAGCAAGGTGAGGGGATAGCTTCGGCATCATTTATAATCTCAGATAAACCTTATCACGAGCTTCAACAGGGCTTGTTGAAGGCCTTTTATTATTATCGTTGCGGGGTTGAGTTGACTGAAGAGTATGCTGGAGATTGGAAGCATAAGGCATGTCATACAGCAGAGGGAATTGTATATGGTGAAACGGAGCGTCGTCTAGATTGTTCTGGAGGCTGGCATGATGCAGGTGATTATGGTAAATATAGCGGCCCTGGAGCCAAGGCCATCGCTGATCTATTACTAGCCTATGAGTTATATCCATCTGCTTTTGTAAGCGCTATCCCGATTCCTGAAAGTGGGGGGATAACTCCAGATATACTGCTGGAATGCAAAGTGGAGCTGGATTGGTTATTCAAAATGCAAGACTATAGAACAGGTGGAGTGTATCATAAGCTGACTACGCTGAGCTTTCCAGATTTGGATGTGATGCCAGAGGCTGATACAGCAGATCTATATTTCTCACCGGTGTCAGCAACCGCCACTGGAGATTTTGCTGGAGTCATGGCCATGGCAGCGCGGATGTATGAGCCCTTTGACTCAGCCTATGCGAAGAAATGTCTGGATGCCGCAACACTAGCTTGGAAATGGCTTGTTCAACATCCAGATGCGCCAGGGTTTATAAATCCGCCAGAAATTAGCACCGGTGAATATGGAGATGGGAACGACAAGGATGAGCGGTATTGGGCAGCTGCGGAGCTCTATCGTACGACGGGGAAAGAAGAATACCATCAAGCCGTTCTGCAACTGGTGCAGTTGTCTTTTTCAAAATACAGTCTAGGCTGGGCAGATATGGGGGGCTACGGCACGCTTGCGTATCTATTAAATGGTGAAGATCTAGCAGACCGTGCTTTGTATGCTTCCTTAAGAGAAGGACTTCTAGCTGAAGCTGGACGTTTATCTGAACAGAGTCGCGAGGATGGCTATAGGATCTCTTTGAAAGAGGAAGACTATATTTGGGGTAGCAATATGCTAGTAATGAACAACGCTATGCTGCTAGTTGTGGCTGAATATTTTAGTGGAAATTCGAGCTTTGCGGACTGTGCGCTAGATCATTTGCACTATCTGATGGGTCGTAACGTACTGGATATCAGTTATGTTACCGGATTTGGCGATCATCCAGTGATGCATCCGCATCATCGTCCATCTGTTGGTGACCATGTGGTTGATCCTGTGCCGGGTCTTGTATCTGGGGGACCAGATCGTGGGCTTCATGATGAATATGTAGTAGAACATTTACAAGGAAAACCAGCCGCTCAGTGCTTTGCCGATCATGAACTTAGTTATTCTACGAATGAGGTAACGATCTACTGGAATTCACCTGCGGTGTTCGTTACAGCTCGGTTTAATCAATAAATTAATTAATATATGGGAAAGGCATGTCTCATGGGGGAGATGCCTTTCTCTTTTTTTATGCAGCTAAAATGCTATAATACGAAATGGTATGATATTTTTTCGTTTGGCAATAGGAGGTAAAGCATTGAGCAGTATTTTTGAAATTCAAAGACTTGCAAAATTGAACTGGAAAAGCAGCGAACAAGCTTTGAAATATCTATTCTCTGACATCTCCGCTGAAATATCTGAATCGGACCGAATCGCTCTGATCGGTGCCTCGGGTCAAGGTAAAAGCACACTACTTAGGATAATGGCTCTGCTGGATGCTCCAGATGAAGGGGATATGCTTATCAAGGGCACTTCATTCAAAAATATGGATTCAAGGCTGTGGAGAATGAAAATCGGGTTTGTGGCTCAACAAGCGGTTATGTTGCCTGGCAGTGTGGAGGATAACCTAAGAACCGTCAGCAAGCTGCATGACAGACCATATGACCATAAATTAGTTCAGCGGTTATTGGAACAACTAGGGTTGGAACAATTGGATTTAAGTAAAAAAGCAGCAGATTGCTCTGGCGGTGAAAAGCAGCGGATATCCCTGATTCGGTCATTGCTGCTACGACCTATTGTTCTACTGCTCGATGAAATCACTGCATCACTAGACATTGACAGCACTCAAAGGGTAGAGGATCTACTTGAACAGTGGCATAAAGAAGAAGGGACTTCAATGATTTGGGTGACCCATGACCTTAAGCAGGCTAGCCGAATAAGCACTACTACATGGTTTATGGGGAATGGTAAGCTGGAACAACACTTGAGTGAATCTTTTTTTGCTGAATCTGAGGAAGACTTGGCGAAAAGATTTATTCGACCGTTAGAAGGAGCGTCATTCTTATGAGTTATACTGCACTGAGTTTTACGCTTCTGTTTGTGTTAGGGACGATGTTGGTTTCGGTATGGCAAAAGCTCGGACTTGAAAAAGATATTATTGTAGGCACTATAAGGTCGGCGATTCAATTGCTTGCGGTCGGATATGTACTGCAATTTATTTTTAAAACCGATCAGATGATCTATGTTATTTTGATAATAATCTTCATGATAAGTGTAGCCGCATGGAATGCAGCGAAAAGAGGAAAAGGTCTACGTGGATTAGTCTGGAGAATTGGACTTGCGATCGCTACTATGGAGCTCCTTATGATGGGGATTCTGCTCGGCTTACATATTATTGAGGCGACCCCACAATATATCATTCCCATTAGTGGCATGACCATTGGTAGCGCTATGGTTGTCTCGGGTTTGTTCATTAACCATATCAAGCACGAAATACAGCAGAGCAAAGGGGAAATCGAGACCCTGCTGTCACTCGGTGCAACGGTTCCACAAGCGATCCATGAAGTTAGAAAAAGATCTGTGAAATTCAGCATGATCCCTACCATCGACGGAATGAAGACAGTAGGACTTGTCCAGCTTCCAGGTATGATGACGGGTATGATTATAGCAGGCGCTGATCCGGTAATCGCTGTTCGCTACCAGATTCTGATTGTGTTCTCATTCACCGCTTCTGCGGCCATAACAAGTATACTGCTAAGTGTACTGAGCTACCGACTCTTTTTCACGCCTGATCAACGGCTTAAACAATCGGTAGAACGATAATAGATTTCTATTTCACACAAGCGATTCCGTTATTGTCACGGTCGCTTTTTTTGTTGGCATTTTGGTTACATAAAAGTTAGCGATAACGGGGAATAATTAGAATTCAATTCACATGAGGTGAAAAAGCTTTCTATGAGGTGATTCTGATTAGTAAAAAGAAATTGGCGGTTACCCTGATCGCAGGCGTATTGCTTCTGCCAGGAATCGCAATAGGTGCACCTGATAACGAAACGGTGATTCAGTCTAATGGAAAGCTGCTCTCAGCCATGCCTTTGCCAGCTCCCGAGTCTAAACGAATCATATTGCCTTCTGCGTTTCAAGCGGCTGAGCTATACGGGTTCGGTTTGCAGCACCGGAATGCTTCAATTCAATATTCGATTTTTTCCAAGGAACTTAAAAAGGTTATGTATCCGCAGTTTGTTGAACTGAATTGGGTAACTGGTGTATCCAGTCCGTGGATTACAAAGTACGAGGTTACTAAAGAAACAGTAATTAACCCAAATTCAGAGGTCATAGAAATGCGCATAGATTCCGCGACTTCAAATGGTCCGGAACCATCTATGCTACTGACGATCTCACTTGTTAAAGATCATAATAGCTGGGTGATTACCGGAGTGAAGCCGAATCCTTAAATGACATGCGGAGAATTGTAAAAAGAGCAAGCGTAGTAGGGAACATTCCCGTACGCTTGCTCTTTTTTACTGACTGAATGCATTATTCCGCTATTACGCGACTAATCTCTACCCGCCTTGACCATCAATTCCGCCATCATTTTTGGCTCGGTTCGGACAGTGGTCATATGATCACCTTTGCCCTCGATGAAGCGGAAAACGCCCAAATGACTGGATTGAGTCGGGTGAAACCCATATGGACCTTGTGGGATAGCCGTGTCTTCCGTCAGATAAAGATAACTTTTAGGGATTTGGAGACTGTAGAATTTCTTGAGATCCAGCTTTTCAAACAGTGGGGTAGCTGGTTCAGGCGGAGCTTGTTTATAAAAGGCTTGTGCTTGCGCAAGACTGGCAGTGTTGACGAAGGTATCCCGGAAGAGCGGGAAAGGGAGCGTGATGGTGTTATTACCGGAAGCGTCTCTTAGCTGTTCAAAGGATTTAAGTGACTCAGCAGGAAATTGATCTGCCACACTTTGCCCGTCAAGCGGCGCGAAGGCATCAAAGAACACGATCCGTTTGATCCGATCAGGTACTTGCTGGGAAACTGTTTGAATGACTGATCCGCCGAAGCTATGTCCGAGCAGAATAAAATCCTTCAAGTCTTTTTGTTTAATATAGTCGACAACGGACTTTGTGATTTGCTCATGTGTTACATTATTATTCTTATCCGCGCCATGTCCTGCATATTCCGGTGTGTAGACGGTGTGCCCTAACTTACGAAGCTCAGCGGCTGTTTCATCCCAAAAACCTGCAGTAGCCCAAGACCCATGAATTAGAACAAAGGTTAATGGAGTCTGTTTAGTAGAGGATTTGTGGTTAGCGGCTGCAACCGTGGAGTGTTGATTCGAAGGCTGCAACCCCATAATGGTGAAGATAGAGATACATAACGCTAATACTATTTTAATGTGAATCGATTTCATACTTTGCCTCCTGTATAGTGTGAGAATTTAACATTATAGAGGATGCCCCGATTGACAGAGAAAGATGAATTTTTATTGGAGTCAGTGAATCTCCGACACCTAGGCATAGGCAAACGCATATGTTGTTCTAGGAAATCAAAAATTTACGGGAACAGAAGGGTAGGAATAAACAGTGACTTCATACATGGATTATACGTCCCCTGATACACAATTTACTTTCGATGTGAACACTAATACTCTCTTTAAAAAGGATGCCAACAACTACATTAATTTGCTGTCGGTTAAGCAGCTGAACACACTGGAGAATACCTCACTCCTTGATATTTTTCTTAGCAAATCGAATGTGGTGGAGCCTCATTATCATCAAAATGCGGCAGAGCTTGTCTATTGTATCTGCGGTTCAGCAGTAGTGTCTATACTCAATCCGTTTACAAATGAACTTCTTCATTTCCCAATATGTCCAGGTCAAGTGGCGAATGTGCCGCAAGGCTGGTGGCATTATGAAGTAGCTACTGTCGATAATACACATCTGCTTGCCATTTTTGACGCACCTATTCCTGAGGTTATCTTAGGTTCGGATATTTTGAGCAAAACTCCGGCAAATGTATTGGCCCATACTTACTGTTTGAATGAAGCATTGGTAAAGGAAGCGTTAGCTCCTATTAAACCTGGCACCTTTATCGGCCCACCTGCCGACTGCTGTGAAGAAGATAAAGTAAAGGGAGTCAATAATATGGCCCCGAATATGGCTCCTAATATGAATATGCATGCAAATATGAAACCAAATATGCAACCTAACATGCATCCAAACATGCAGCCATATGCTCATATGCAAGCTCAGCCCATTCCTATATCTTCACAAATGCCTCCAGCGACGCAAGCATTTAATTATCAGCCTTACCCAATGCAAGGATACTACACTCAAGGCTATGAACAGCACTATCGCCAACAGCCTTATGTACAACAACAGCCGAATTATCAATATTCAAATAATCAAGAGTAACAACAAAAAACCTCCTGAGATTAAATCTCCCGGGAGGTTTTCTTGTTAGTGCTTAAGATAAACGGACAAGCACTCTGCCTCGTGTGTTTCCTTGCAGAATATCTTCCAATGCTTGTGGCAGTTCATTCAAGGTTACTTCACGATCTACAAGGTTCTCAAGCTGTGCAGGCTTCAAATCAGTCGCCATCCGTGTCCACACCTTTTCGCGTAGCTCAGCAGGACACTCTACGGAATCAATACCGAGCAGGTTAACCCCCCGAAGAATAAAGGGAAGGACGGTAGTTGGAACAGAAGTGCCACCGGTCAGGCCGCTTGCAGCAACAGAACCTCTGTAGGAGATTTTACTCAAAATCGACGCAAGTGAGTTTCCGCCAACGGAATCTACAGCACCTTGCCATAGTTGCTTCTCTAATGGTTTGCTAGATAAGCCCGTAACCTCTTCGCGTGAAATGACTTCTTCCGCGCCAAGAGTTTTCAAATATTCGTTAGCTTCTGTATTACCAGTGCTGGCCACTACGCTATAGCCTTTTGTGCTAAGCATAGCGATAGCCGATCCACCCACACCACCGGTCGCTCCCGTTACGAGTACTTTGCCTTTGTCTGGTGCTAAGTCATTGTCTTCCAGAGCTTGAATGGACAAGGCTGCAGTTAGTCCAGCTGTACCATAGATCATGGCTTCTCTTAGTGTAAGTCCTTCCGGAAGTGGGGTGATCCAAGCGGCAGGAATTCGTGTATATTCGCTATATCCTCCAAAGTGAGATACACCCATACCATACCCTGTAGCGATAACTTGTTGTCCTTCATGAAACCGCTCGTCTGTAGAAGACACCACAGTACCGGATAAGTCGATGCCTGGAATAAAAGGGTATGATCTTACAATTTTTCCGTTAGGGATACTGGCTAATCCGTCTTTATAATTCACACTGGAGTATGCAACCTTAATTACAACTTCTCCTGCGGGTAGTTCTTCTAAGGTAACCGGCTTAACAGCGACGGAGAACGATGATTCTGTTTTGTCGACAACTAATGCTTGAAATGATTCTGTCATTAAGTGTAAGCTCCTTCAACTACGTTATAGGTAAGACATGTATATAATATTTATTCTGATCAGTCAACTCGTCATTGTCTATGATATAACGCAAGTTAGACGTAGTGTAGGACTCTTTGGTTGTGTATTGTAACATTATAATCGAACTATCCATGTTATTTGTACAGTGGACGTGTTAAGTTCAGACTGCTGGTATACAACTTGTTTTTAAGGGAGAATTGTTGAAATGTCTATTATAAAGTTAATTCGTGAACATGAGATCGAACCGTATTTGGAACTCTTAGCTGAGGTTGAACATATCCATCTGGATAGAAACAATCCTAACCATGAGCAGTGGCTGAGACGTCGCATACAATCACATTTTCAGCGGGGGGCGTTGTTTTATGCCTATCATGAGAATGAACAAGACGATGCTTTTGGTATTGTTGCCGTTCTGCATGAGGAGGCACCGATTGGCATTCCCGCGCTTGGAGCAAGAGCCGAAGTCCTAGATATTGGAGTATGTAAAGATCATCGCAGAAAAGGAATAGGAGGTATTTTACTACAGCATGTAGAAGAAGTTGTTAAGAGCAGGGGAGCTTACTGTTTACTTATGCTGACCTATGCAGAAGATTATGATGTGATTGCTTTTTACGGTAAAAACGGCTTTGTGCCCGTCGCTACAATCCCTGATGTATTTGGTCCGGGTGCCGAAGGGAATACTATCTTAAGAAAAATACTAAGGTGATCTATTCAATAGGAAGAAAGTTTGTTTAAATGGTATAGTATAGTGTATTTGAAATCTTAGGGTTGAAGAAAGAGAGGCTAATTCATGGCTATTGCAACAACGATGATTGTCAGGCTCGAAATTCGGAAATCGGTTGCTTCTTTTGGTGATGTTGCTTCAGGAATTGCCACTGCAGGTGGAGATATCGTTGCTATTGACGTGATTCGTGCAGGTAAGGATGTAACAACTCGAGATATAACAATAAACGTGCAAGATGCCTCGAATGGAGAAATGATGTCTATACTATCGAAGATGCCAGGAGTCAAAGTAATTAATGTATCAGATCGAACTTTTCTAGCTCATCTTGGCGGAAAAATTGAAATCACACCTAAAATGCCTATCAAAAATCGGGAGGATTTATCGCTGGTGTATACACCGGGAGTTGCCCGAGTGTGTACGGCGATTGCCGAAGATCCGAACAAAGCCTATTCTTTGACGATGAAGCGGAATACAGTAGCCGTCGTTACAGACGGAACGGCTGTGCTTGGACTAGGGGATATTGGACCGGAAGCGGCTATGCCTGTTATGGAAGGTAAGGCTATGCTGTTTAAGCAATTAGCGAACATCGATGCTTTTCCACTATGCTTAAATACTAAAGATTCAGATGAAATCATTAATATCGTTAAAGCAGTATCTCCTGGATTTGGGGGAATCAACTTAGAAGATATCAGTTCTCCGCGCTGTTTCGAGATTGAACGTCGGCTTGCCGAAGAGCTGGATATTCCGGTATTTCATGATGATCAGCACGGTACATCTGTTGTAGTTTTGGCAGGTCTTTTGAATGCGCTTAAAGTAGTAAATAAATCTATCGAAGATGTTCGAATTGTCGTTGTGGGTATAGGTGCGGCTGGTGTGTCCATCTGTAATATGCTTCTGGCGGCAGGAGCTCGCAAAATCTACGCGGTAGATCGTGAAGGTGTTCTTAGAAAAGATCTTCAGTATGATAATCAGGAATGGCGGAAGCTTGCTGATGCAACTAACCCGGAAGGTATTGAAGGTGGACTGACGGAGGTTATGCAGGGAGCAGATGTCTTTATTGGGGTGTCACGTGGTGGGATTCTATCCGTCGATCATCTCAAGAGTATGGCCAGCGATAACATTGTGTTTGCAATGGCTAATCCGACACCGGAGATTGAACCAGAATTGGCCGAGCCTTTTGTTCGCGTGTTAGCGACAGGTAGAAGTGACTATCCGAATCAGATCAACAATGTGCTGTGTTTTCCGGGTATTTTCCGTGGCGCACTGGATTGCAGAGCAAAAACAGTGAACCTTGAAATGAAGCTGGCCGCGGCAAAAGCGATTGCTTCAGTCGTTCATCCGGATGAGGTTAATGAGCAATACGTAATCCCAAGTATTTTTAACGAAAAAGTGGTAGAGTTAGTGCGTCTGGCAGTGATCCATGCAGCTATTGCAACGGACGTAGCCCGCCGGATCCCTAAGGATATTGATAAGGATATGGAATAAAAGCGATACTATAAATGGACTGCTTTGCTTAGTGAGAGAGCAGTCTATTTTTTTATACATTGACACATAACTGAGAGGCGTATCATAATTAGGGCTAAAAGTATTTATTCCCATTTTAGTAAAGTGGCTGATATAATTACAATAATGTATGAGATGTAGAAAGGGCATCCAAGTGGGTGCCCTTAAATTTTGCCTCTAGAGAGGGTAGTATCCAAAAAAGGGTTAAATTAATATAGAAGTGGTGAATTCATGAAAGAGTTTTACAGTCAGGTGAATCGAAAAATCTATTACATTGTAATGTTATTAAACATTACCCTTATGATATCTGGATTAATACTGTCTACAACAGAGTTGAAAGGGATTAATTTTGGATACATTGTACAATTTTTGTGCGTGATGATTCTATCCATTAGTTTATGGATCTATCCTAAGTATGAGACATATACCTTTAGAAAGATCATCATTCTTTTTGGATTTGCTTACTTCTATACGCTTTTCTTTTTATATCCTCAAACTTGGACCACCTATATTTTGATTTGCCTAATTCCTGCACTTTCTATACTATTTTTCGATTTAAAATTGTTCTACTTTTCCTTTATTATAAATGGAATATTGATGGTAATTACTTTTAGTTATGTCATCTTTATTGATAAAGGTGAATTATATACTTATTTACATCATGACATTATAGGCAACATTATAAATATAATAGCTGTTCAAGCATTATTATTTTTCATTTTCCATTTATCATTTAAACGGATGAAAAAGCAGCAACTGTATTATGAACAATTACAGCAATCCGAGCGGTTAAAGATGGTAGGACAATTAACAGCTGCTGTTGCTCATGAAATTCGAAATCCTATAACTGTGGTTAGAGGTTTTTTGCAATTATTCAAAGAGGACGATTCATTTGATGATTCTAAAAAAAGTAAGTTCAACTTAATGATTGATGAATTAAACACAGTAGAACAGATTATCTCTCAATTTCTAACCCTATCCAAACCAAATGGAGATCAGAGACTAGAGAAAGTAGATGTGAAGGATGTCCTTCAAAGTGTTACGGGTCTGCTTCATTCCTATGCCATGCTATCTGATAACCAAATCGATATAAAGGTAGAGGAAGATTGTTTTATTTCCATTAATAAAATTGAGTTTAAGCAGTTACTCATTAATATTATAAAAAATGCGCTAGAAGCCTCGGATGTAGGGAAATCCGTCTCAGTCATAGCAAATAGAAATAATAATTTTATCGAGATCATGATCACCGATGAAGGAAGTGGGATGTCCGAGGCTGAGGTTAAGTCGCTGGGCACGCCTTTTTATTCATTAAAAAGTAATGGAACCGGTTTAGGGTTAATGATTTGCTTTAATATTGTAGAAAAATATGGTGGGGAAATTTATTATAATAGCTCTAAAGGTAAGGGGACAACAGTTACTATTCGCTTTTTATCAGAATCGGGAGGGATCTATAATGATTAAGAGGCTATCCGCACTGATGCTGTCTGGAATAATCATAGTTCTTCTTGCTGCCTGCAATACAACTACCTATAAACACAATTACACATTTACAGGTGAAGGAAAAGTATGGTCGGCTGAATATGTTCAAAAGGCAAAGGAGAAGTTCATCGATAAAAAGGGTGAGAGACCAGATTATGAAACCTCGCAGCAATCTACATTTGAGCTTAAATATAAAGGTGAGCAAACGGATCTTGATAAGATTAATTCTTTTAAATATAGCTTCAAGGGAACATCAGGTGGAGGAAGTAAAACCTTAGAAGATGTCGAGGGAGTAAGAAAAAGCGAGCTGAAGTCCGAAAGAGCTGGAAGCGGGGCGTTTGAACACGAGGACTCGATTATTAAGGTTGTTGTAGAGTGGGATGGGCAGAAGGATGAATTTGAACTGAAGGTTCGTAAATAGTGGAGCATATATGAAAAAGATTCTTAAATTAAAGAAAGCAGGTTGAATATCCATGGTGGTTATTAAAGAAATAGAGTTGGAGTCTCTCCATGAACTTGGTGATTTATATCAGGAGCTAATGAATCAACCTTCTGATCTTAATAAAATGGAACAAGTATTTAAAGTGATTAAGACAGATCGTCGGTACATATTGTTGGGCGCTTTTGTGGACGGGGAGTTGATGGGGTCTTTGATGGGTATCATTTGTCATGATCTAATAGGAGATTGCAAACCGTTTATGGTGATTGAGAATGTGGTAGTTTCATCGCGTGCCCGTCGTCAAGGTGTGGGCAAAAAACTGATGCTCGCCATTGAAGAAATAGCTCAGGAGAAAGACTGCTTTTATATCATTTTAGTCTCTGGAGAGAAGCGTAAGGAAGCGCATATTTTTTATGAATCGTTAGGGTATAGAGATGAGAAGGTGGAAGGATACCGAAAATATCTAAGTTCCCATTAAAAGGAGGCCTTGATCTGCAAACATTCTTTCAATATAACTGGATGGTTCGTGAACAATGGTACGAGTGGTGTGAGAGTATTTCTGAAGAAGAGTTGCTTGGGACACGTACTGGTGGTGTAGGCAGCATATTGAAGACTCTCTTTCATATTGTTGATGTGGAGTGGAGCTGGATTCAAGTGTTGCAAGGTAAACCGGATTTTCAGGAGGATTTCGAACATTACAAGTCTTTGCAGCAGGTAAGAGAACTGGATGCGAAATTCCGGCCCGATGTAGAGCCCTTTGTACTTTCTTGGCATGCGGGTTTGGAGCAGAATATGTTTGAGGATCACCTGGCGGATGGCCGGATCGTGACAGATACTTGGGGTGAAGTGATGCGCCATGTGATCGCTCATGAAATTCATCATGTCGGACAGTTGTCCGTTTGGGCAAGGGAAATCGGGAAAGAGCCAGTTTCTGCCAATTTGATTGGAAAAGGGCTCCGATGATTCGGGAATCGACTGGGCATTGCTTATATCATGAAGTGCTGTCGCTGGAAAGCAGCGGCGGGAACCACAAATGACGAAGATCAACCCAGCCCTGACTATTGAAGCTCACGCCTCGGACCGAGGGGAGATAAGCAGTTTGGGTGGGTTTTTCATACAAGATGTGCAGATGATGTTCCTCAAGAAGACGGTTCTCGATCATACTAAAGCTCTCGGATCTAGCCTCAGGGTTAGGTTCTCGTGCAATGGTATAGAGCCAGCCTTCAATATCCGCACGAGTATGCGGTTCTATATGCTGGGAAAGCGTGAGATATAGATCAAATAAACGAAGCTGTTCATCCTCGTCACGAAATAATGAAAAAACAATCAGGTCGGACTCCAGTCGGATCGGGCCCTTGAACTCCTCTGGAGACACGGAAACAACCGTACACGGATAACCTTGACGCTCTAGTTTAGCAGCAATACATTCAGCATCGTTAGCATATTGCGGAATGGTGGTTATTTGCAAGGTGACCTCAAGGTCTTCCATCGACTTAAGCGTTACAGACTCTGAATCATCTTTTAAACAGGATACGATCTTTGCCCGAAGAAGGGGGTCGCTAAGCGGTCCTTTTTTTTGTGTGTTGCAGGTAACAAATTTACGGATGTAGGACTCTGAATGAATCCGACTCCAAGAAGAAGAATTGTTGGATGAAGGATTCTGAATCACATGAAAAGCCGAGCCAGTATCTGAGGAATCGGACGTAGTATCCCACGGAACATACATTATTTCGACTCGATCTAAATGAGCTCTTCCTAGAAAATAATAAGGAAAAACCTCCAGCACACAAGTGTCCTCATTCATGTCCACAACCTTAAATGGTCCTGTCCCCACAGGTCTGCGGCCAAAGCTAGGTTCGTCCATTCCTTCTAAATCACGCGGAACAATTGCCGCTCTACTCGTACACAAGAAAGGGAGGAATAGCTCATTGGGCTGTTTAAGTGTAATTTGAACGGTGGATGGATTTAGTGCGATAACTTGCTGGATTTCTTTGAAAATATAGCTATAGAGTGTCCGCTTTGAGGTTTGCATCAGCCGTCCCAAGGAATAGACTACATCTTTTGCCGTCAGTACTTTTCCATGATGGAACAGCACTTCTTTGCGAAGAAAAAAAGTCCAAATCGTACGGCTCTCATCCACTTCCCAGGCATGAGCAAGACTAGGCACAATCTTATCCCGTTCCCCGCTGCGTCTCACTAATCCGTCGAAGACATGACTGGAAACAAAAGACTCTGCCAATAGATTCATATGAAGCGGGTCGAAGGTATGTAGCTGCTGGGTGATGGGAAGCCGCAGGGTATCAATCTGTTTGTCACTTCGGATTTCGGAATGATGACCAAAATAGGTCAGCAGCCAGCCTTGTAAAGTATCCTGCAGCGAGGAAGAGCTGGCATGGGTTTTGATGCCATCAATAGCTTTGTGAACATCTTTACGGCTGATAGCCTGCATCATGGATTGAAGCGCAATTTCTTCGGAAGGGACAAGGAACTGTAATAAGGAACGACTTCCACGTCCGCGCTTCGGCGTCCATTGGACCCATTCCAGCTGCATCATTTTATTCACAATATGCATGGCATTGCGGTGTGTACATCCGAAGGTCAAGGCTAGCTCATCCATCGTAACTGAGATTTCTGTGACTCCCCCAAACTGCGAGTGCAGCTTTAAATATTGGCTATGCAGCTTCATGGTTTAAGTCCCTTTCAGAAAATAGGAAATTATTAAAAAATTCTTTCTCTTTTTTTTCTTATTTTATCACTTAGAATAAGGATAAGAAAGTAAGAATATGGGGGGGTTTACCATGACCGATGAAACGGAGCTTAAGCTTAATCGATCACTTGCCGCTTTAATTGTTGCCTTCTTACTGGCGATTGTTCATCAGTTGTTGTTCTACGGAAAGTTGCCAGGTGTTTCTTATCCTATCTTCGTTTGTCTGTTTTATGTTTATATGCTTTATTACGCTAAGGCTAAAATGCGCAAACTGACCAAACTCAGTTATTTCTGGTTTGGAGCGATTTTTCTACTCTCAATGACCTATGTGTTGTTTCATAATCTTTTCTACTTTGGGTTGAACCTATTAGTAATCCCTGTGCTGATATTATTACATATGACTTATTTGCTAAGTGATAAACGCCCCTCTTGGAGTCAATTCAGAATACTTTGGGATACACTAGAGCATTTGCTTCCCCAGAACTTTCGCCACTGGGGTACTGTGTTCAAGGACGTCAAAAGTAGCAGTGATAGTAAGGTGAAGGATGGACGCAAGCAAGTGCTGGGGAAAGTGTTTACAGGACTTGCGATCTCTTTACCGATACTGCTTGTTGTGATTACCCTGCTGGCCTCGGCCGATGGTGTGTTTCATCTTGTGCTAATATGGCTGCCAAATATGCTGGATCGAATTTCATTTGGTGAAATTATTGTACGGACGTTATGGGTACTCCTGATAGGCATGGGATTGTTCGGCTTAGTATGGGGCTTTGTAGATTCGAAGGTCTATGACTGGAATGTGCAACCAAGGGAGTACGGACCTGTGCAGGCGCCTGTGACCTTTAAGGTTGATCCAGTAATTATGACGACAATTCTTATAGCCATTAACACGGTATATGTTCTGTTCGTATTCGTCCAATTTTCTTACTTGTTTGGAGCTTGGGAAGGGATGTTACCAGAGGGTAGTTCCTATGCTGATTACGCTCGTAGTGGATTCTTCGAGTTAATTATGGTGACCGCGATTAATTTCGTGATTCTAATGCTGGCATTGGGATCAGAAGGAAAGAGGGGAGGACTGCTCCAAAAAGTCATTAATATTATGCTGTATATCTTAGTTGGCTGTTCAACTGTCATGTTGTATTCTGCCTATACTAGACTAACCCTATATGAAGAGGCGTATGGATATACTACGATTCGTTTCCTAGTTCATGCATTTATGATATTTATGGGTTTGCTGTTGATTCTTGCAGCTGTACGGATTGTAGTGCCCCGTTTGCCGTTGGCTAAATGTTATATTGTGCTAGGTCTGACCTCTTATGTTGTTATGAACTATATAGGTATGGATGTCATTATAGCTAATAAGAATATGGAGCGTTATGAGGTGAGTGGTAAGCTGGATGCAGATTATTTGGTTGGTCTGTCACCGGAAGTCATCCCTTCTCTGATTAAGTTCAGTCGTAAGGAAGACGGGATGCTAGATCAATTTTTGAAAAACAAATGGTGGGATGGTGCTCAGCGAGAGCGGAAGTGGCAGTCCTTTAATTTCCCGGAATATCAGGCGCAGCGTGAGCTGGAGAAGTATTTTGCACAGTAAAGGTTAGAAGAAGGTGTGAGGAAAGTGAGAAAAAAGCCATTTAGTAACGGCTGGTTATTTATCATCATTTTTATTACGGTAGGTTTAAGTTATGGGATCTATCATATTTATTTATACAATGCCCCAAGACAAAGTCATTACTCTCATATATCCAGCAGCAATTTAGAGCAGGAACGTCTGGGAGACATCCAGCTGCTTCAGAGTCTCGAATCGCTCATCCAGGCACCTAAACCACGTGACGATATTGAACGGTATCAATATTATCATTTGGACAACGAAACAACAGTAGCCACAGCGCGTGGTGACGATAAAATCATTCTAATTAGCGTCTATTCCGATCTGAAGATGAGTACTGCTAGAGGTATTCACGTGGGGTCTTCTACAGATGATGTGATTGAAGCTTATGGCTCTTCTTATTATAAAAGAGGGGAACAAGGGGCTGATATTATCGGGTATGTGGATAAAATCAATCATCGGAATTTAGAATTTTGGTTACAAGATCAGAAAGTGAATATGATCCGATATAGTGTGGACTCTGTTGTGATGTAAGATGTTTTGGGATATCCTTACAAGCATAAACGCCTTCGGCTTCCTTATAAGGTCGGTAAGTGGTTAAGCGAGAAATATAAGAAATATTGTATTGTGTGAAACTTATACTTTCTTATATTATTAAAAAGGACATATGTCCTTTTTTTGTGGGGTATTCTAAATTACACTTATTTGAGCAAACAATAGAGGGGGCACCACATGCAAACGATAAATGACCGTGAAGCTGTCCGTGCCTTGGCAGTGAAGAACGGTCTGGACGGAATTTTTAGCCCGCTAGTCACGTATAAAATGGAATTGAGACGTTATACGGATGAAGAGAAGCTGTGTTTGGTTGGCGATCAGTTGGATGGGATGTTCATATTGGTTGAGGGCAAGCTCAAAATTCAGACACTGCTGCCGAACGGCAAATCTATGCTGGTGCGGTTTACAAATCCGATATCAGTGATTGGGGATGTGGAGCTGCTTCATCGCTTTCCTGTCAAGAATCAAGTGGAGTCTGTGGGTGAGAGCTTGATTCTTTTTGCCGGGAGAAGATTACTGCTGAGAGAGCTTGAGGAAAATACAGCTTTGTTACGTTTTCTCGTAGGGGAACTTAGTCACAAATTGCATACGCTCGGTCAAGCCTCCGCACTTAACCTGTTGTATCCGGTCGAGAATCGATTTGCCAGCTATTTGATGTCTTTATTCGCCGATAAAAACGGTGACCGACGTGTGGAGGAGATTCGGACCTCTAGCCTTATAGAGACAGCAGAGTTGTTAGGTACAAGTTATCGGCATCTTAACCGGATCGTGCGTCGGTTCATTGATGAAGGAATTATTACACGAAATCGTGGACGCCTAAGCGTACTGGACGAAGGGAAGCTCGCTGAGCTGGCGAACGGAAATTTATACGAATAAAAAGATCTCTAAAGACCATTAGTTCCAGCCTTGGGCCGGACGTAGAGGTCTTTTTGTTTTTTTAAGCGAACATTCAGTTCAAATTCAGAGTGGCTTAAGGGAACGATAGTAGGATAAAAGTACCAATTAGAAACCTACTATACATATAGAGATGAGGAACAACGATGTTCAGAAATATCCGCGGAAAAATGATATTGGGATTTACTGCTGTGATTGTGGTCTTTCTAGTGGCAATAGCAGGAAACACATGGTTTCAAGGAAAGGCTACGATGCTGACGGATCAGGTCAATCGCAATTGGAACAAACTGTCGCTTGTACAGGGATTAACGGATAAAATTCGTACGGCAGATGAGCTAGGGGCTCGTTATGTGATGAGCAACACAGAGGCTGAGCGGAAATCATATCTGTCTAAGTACGAAGAGACGCTCCCATTGATTGAGAATGCCATCAAGGAGCTGGAGAGTGTTAGATTAAGTGAAGAAGAACTAAAGGGTGTAACGGAGCTGAAGGGGAAATGGAATGATTATTTGATCGTTTTGAAGGAAGCCTTCGCCATAGCCAAGGACGGAAACTTCCCGGAAGCGCAGAAGAAGTTTACCAATTTATCTTTAGATTCAATGATTGAATCTCAGATTGTATTCCAGAGCATGCTCATGGAGGGAATACAGAACGGGCAGAGTCAAGCAGAAGCCCATCGTAATAACGCTATGATTACTAGCTTTGGTGTGACCGGATTATCGGTTGTTCTTGCCCTAATTCTTGCACTATTAATATCTGGACGAATTATTAAACCACTTCGTGATGTGAACACACAGCTGAAGGAGATTGCAGATGGAGATGCCGATCTTACTCGCAAGCTAAACGTCCGGTCAAAAGATGAGATTGGTGAACTGGCGTTTAATTTTAATAAAATGACAGAAAATTTGGGCTTGATGATTGAACAAGTGAAGCTATCGGCGAATAGTCTCGCGAATTCCTCTACAAATCTTACCTCGGATAGTGGAGTGACAGCAGGTGCGACAGAACGAATATCGGATATTATGGGTGAAGTAGCTTCGGGAACTGCTAAACAGATGAATGATCTACAGACCAATACAATAACAATTTCAGAAATATCGATTGGAATCGGTCAAATTGCCTCTAGTGTTCAGGATATTTCTGAAGCCTCGCATCGCTCTGCGTCATTTGCTATTGCCGGAGATGAATCACTTCAGGCAGCAGGGCAGCAGGTGGAATCCATTAATCGATCTATACATTCTTTGTCACAGCAAGTCCAAGGCTTTGTGAATCGATCACAGGAAATTGGCAGTGTTGTAGGAGTTATAAAAGGGATTGCTTCGCAGACAAATATGCTGGCGTTAAATGCGACAATTGAGGCAGCCCGCGCGGGTAAGCAAGGGAGAGGCTTCGCTGTAGTTGCCGACCAGGTTCGTAAGCTGGCAGAGCAATCCGCAGAATCCGCTAATCAAATTGCGGAAATGGCGAGCGGGATTCAAAGTGAAGCAGATAATGCGATGAAAGTCATGATGAGTAGTATGAGTGAAGTAAGGGGAGGCACGGAGATTATTCAGCAGGCTGGACGTTCCTTTGGTGAGATTCGGTTATCTATAGATTCACTAGCCGAGCAGGTTCAGGAAGTATCCGGAGCTGTGGAAGAGATAACAGCGGCTACGGAAGAGATTGTGGAATCGCTTCGAAGTGTTACGACAATTGCAGAAACGACTGCAGCGAGTACACAACATGTGTCGGCAGCCTCACAAGAGCAAAGGGCTTCGGTGGAACAAATTGCTTCCTCTGCAAGTGAACTAAACTTAATGGCTCATGGACTACAGGGGCTGGTAGCTAGATTTAATATATAAGGCGAGCTTCGGAGAGTTGAGGGGGAATCCCAGTGCTCTCTGGAGCTTTCTTTTTTTATTTGGTTGAACGTAATATCCCACATACTAAGCATAGAAATTGCCATCGACGTCCACCTGCCTATAACTTATATTATTACCATTATTAGTTAGTTTGTGGTCAACCTCTGGGTATAGATCAGTGACTTATTGAAGTCAGAGTCAAGGATACGGGAGGACAGGCAGCTAATAATAAAGCGATTGTTAAGTCTCGTTGAAAACTATCAGGTCCATTTTAGGAGGCGAATGTCTATAACAATACTATTTTGAAAGCGTATTCTTATTGGCTGCATAGCTTCACAAAACTTTGGGAGGTGGTTCTCTAATGATAGCAGCTTCTAAAAAAATTACGGGTAAGTCGGCAGTAATGTATTTTTTGATTGTAATATTGTTTGTAGGTCAATTAGCGTTGTACCCCTCGGTGAGTTTAGCTGCGGGGAATTTAGCCCAAGGTAAAAGCATTACTTCAAGCTCATTTGGCGATGTTTATGTAGCAACTAATGCCAATGACAGCAATCAAGGAACGTATTGGGAGAGTGCAAGTAACGCATTCCCGCAATGGATTAAAGTGGACTTAGGCGACGTAAGCAGTGTCAATCAGGTTGTTCTAAAACTGCCGACGAACTGGGAAACAAGAACCCAAACGTTGTCGGTGGAGGGAAGCTCTGATGATTCTACTTACACTAATTTAGCAGCCTCTGCCAATTACACCTTTAATCCAGCAAGCGGATCTAATACTGTGACCATTAATTTTACAGCTGCGAGTGCTAGATATGTTAAATTGAACTTCACGGCAAATACAGGATGGCCAGCAGCACAGTTATCGGAATTTGAGATTTATGGCAGCACAACGACACTTCCAACAACAGGATATGAAGCGGAGAATGCTGCTTTATCCGGTGGAGCAAAAGTCAATACAGATCATACCGGTTATACCGGAACCGGATTTGTAGATGGCTATTTGACACAAGGAGCAACGACTGCCTTTAGTGTTAATGTTGCCTCTGCTGGAAACTATGATGCCGCATTAAAATATGCAAATGCTTCAGGCAGCACAAAAACGGTAAGTATTTATGTAAATGGGACGAAATTAAAGCAATCTTCTCTTTTAAATCTGGCCAACTGGAATACATGGTCCACAAAGGTTGAAACGCTAGCCTTGAATGATGGTGCTAATACGATTACTTATAAATATGACGCTGGTGATACTGGAAACGTGAATCTGGACAACCTGATCCTTACTCCATCTTCAGCACCGACAGCAACACCATCATCAACGGCAACGCCAACCCCAATGCCAACGGCCACACCAACGCCAACACCAACACCAACACCAACACCAACACCAACACCGACAGTAACCCCAACACCAACGCCAACACCGATACCATCACCGACAGTAACACCGACACCAACGGTAACTCCAACACCTGGGACGGGTTCAAATTTGGCTTTGAACAAAAGTATAACTGCGTCGTCCTCGGTCTTTACCTTTGTGCAGACGAATGCGAATGACGGTGATGTAACTACTTATTGGGAGGGGGCAGGGGGAAGTTATCCGAACACATTAACTGTTAATTTGGGCAGCAATGCTGATGTTACATCGGTTGTTCTCAAACTGAATCCTGCATCGGCGTGGTTGACACGTACTCAGACCATTCAAGTGCTTGGGCATAATCAGAATACAACGGCTTTTACGAGTCTTGTACCTGCGACCGTGTATACCTTTAATCCGGCAACCGGCAATACAGTGACGATTCCGGTCACGGCTACGGCTAGTGAATTGCAGCTAAAGATCACTACCAACTCTGGTTCAAGTGCTGGACAAATTGCTGAATTTCAGGTAATTGGTACACCATCTGCGAATCCAGATTTGACGGTGACTGCTCTTACATGGACTCCAACCTCTCCAATTGAGACAGATGCCATTACACTTATTGCAACAGTTAAGAATATAGGATCTCTAGCATCTTCTGCAACTAATGTGAATTTTTATTTGGGCACTACCCTTGTAGGTACTAGTCCAGTAGGTGCTCTAGCTGC
The DNA here is from genome assembly GCF_038009145.1 of Paenibacillus sp. FSL R5-0923. Taxonomy (NCBI): domain Bacteria; kingdom Bacillati; phylum Bacillota; class Bacilli; order Caryophanales; family Paenibacillaceae; genus Paenibacillus; species Paenibacillus sp. FSL R5-0923. Next base: position 5,111,672 of record NZ_JBBPAT010000001.1, on the reverse strand, counting down.
TGGCGCATCAACTAGCGTATCTCTTAACTTGGGCGCAAAAGATGCAGCAACCTACTCATTAAGTGCAAAGGTCGATGAGAATAATACAGTGATTGAATCAAATGAGGGGAATAATAGTTTTACTAGTCCGGCTTCCCTTATTATTGCTCCAGTGTCCAGTTCTGATCTGGTTGCTTCCTCCGTCAGTTGGACACCTGGCAATCCAGCAGGCGGCAACACTGTAAGCTTCTCAGTTGCCATTAAGAATCAAGGTACAGCAGCTTCCGCGAGTGGTGCGCATAACATAACTCTGACGGTTTTAGATGCTACTACGAATGCGGTGGTTAAGACTCTAACAGGCTCCTATAACGGCGTGATCGCAAGTGGGGTGACCACAGCGCCTGTAGCTCTTGGTAATTGGACTGCAGGAAATGGCAAATATACTGTGAAGAGTGAAATTGCAGTAGATGCTAATGAGCTGCCTGTAAAACGGGCTAATAATATTCAGACGCAGTCACTGTTCATCGGTCGAGGTGCGAACATGCCTTACGACATGTATGAGGCTGAGGATGGAGTTATTGGCGGTGGGGCCGTGAAGCTTTCAGCCAACCGGACCATCGGCGATCCTGCAGGTGAGGCTTCAGGCAGAAGAGCAGTCACTCTGAACACCACAGGTAGCTATGTTGAATTCACGACAAAAGCCAGCACGAACACTCTGGTTACTCGTTTCTCGATTCCAGATTCAGCGAGTGGTGACGGCACAAATGCTACGCTTAACATCTATGTTAATGGTGTCTTTAGCAAAGCTATTAACTTAACCTCTAAATATGCATGGTTGTACGGTTCTGAGACAAGTCCTGGAAATTCGCCAAGCGCAGGTTCTCCACGGCATATTTATGATGAAGCTAACATTATGTTTGATAGTACCATTCCGGCAGGAAGTACGATCCGTTTACAAAAGGATACCGCTAACACTTCTCAATACGCCATCGACTTCATCAGTCTGGAGCAGGTTTCACCGATTGCTAATCCAGATCCGGCTAAATACACTGTTCCTGCAGGCTTTACGCATCAGGATGTTCAAAATGCGCTTGATAGAGTGCGGATGGACACCACAGGAAATCTCGTAGGTGTATATTTGCCACCAGGAAACTATCAGACCTCTAACAAGTTTCAGGTCTACGGCAAGGCAGTGAAGGTTATCGGTGCGGGTCCTTGGTATACAAGGTTCATTGCTCCAACTAACCAAGAGAATACCGATGTCGGATTCCGAGCAAGTGATACTGCGAATGGATCTACCTTTGCGAATTTCGCTTATTTCGGAAACTATACTTCTCGTATCGACGGTCCTGGTAAAGTATTTGATTTCTCCAATGTGGCGAACATTACGATCGACAACATCTGGACTGAACATCAGGTATGTATGTACTGGGGAGCCAATACCGATAACATGGTGATTAAAAACTCTCGTATCCGTAACACCTTCGCTGACGGCATCAATATGACAAATGGAAGCACGAATAACCTCGTGTCTAATATTGAAGCACGGGCAACAGGTGATGATAGCTTTGCATTGTTCTCGGCGATTGATTCCGGTGGTGCAGATATGAAGGATAACATCTATGAGAACCTCACTTCAATCTTGACTTGGCGTGCTGCTGGTGTAGCTGTCTATGGTGGATACGCAAATACCTTCCGTAACATTTATATTGCGGATACACTTTGCTACTCCGGGATTACAATCAGCTCTTTAGACTTTGGATATCCGATGAATGGCTTCGGAGCTTCACCGACTACGAATTTTGAGAATATTTCTATTGTTCGTGCAGGTGGGCATTTCTGGGGGGCACAGACCTTCCCGGCGATCTGGGTATTCTCGGCCTCCAAGGTCTTCCAAGGTATCCGAGTCAATGATGTGGATATCATTGATCCGACCTATCATGGAATCATGTTCCAGACCAACTATGTAGGTTCCACTCCACAATTCCCTGTAACAGATACCATCTTTAATAATGTTACAATTACCGGTGCGCAGAAGAGCGGCGATGCTTTTGATAGTAAATCCGGAGTGGGTATCTGGGTGAATGAAGCTGCTGAGGCTGGTCAAGGTCCAGCCAGAGGCTCAGCAACCTTCAACAATCTAAAGATTACGAACACGGTAACAAATATTAAGAATAATACATCTACTTTTACCATTAACGTGAATCCGTAAATTGTAGATCAGTAGTCAGTTATAATGAAGCCGCCTACCCATAAATTTGGGAGGCGGCTTTTTAACTTAGGGACCTTGCAAGCTCCAGAATCGACAGGAGGTGCCACTCAAGTTACAATGAAGGGTATGTAAAGTAATGAAGGAGGCGCTATATATGACACCACTAGTTGTTAACAATATAACTGAGCTGATTGGGAATACACCGGTTGTGCGACTAAATCGGTTGACCACCCCCCAAGATGCAGAACTATATGTAAAGCTGGAACGCTTCAATCCCAGTGGCAGTGTAAAGGATAGAGCAGCTTATAATCTTATCCTGCAAGCAGAACTAGCCGGGCTGCTGAAGCCCGGAGGGACCATTATAGAGCCGACAAGCGGAAATACAGGCATTGGATTGGCTATGAATGCCGCTGCAAAAGGCTATAAAGCGATTCTTGTCATGCCTGACAATATGACGAAGGAACGAATCAATATTCTAAAGGCTTATGGCGCTGAAGTTGTTCTGACTCCTGCAGCGGAGCGGATGCCGGGAGCTATAGCAAAAGCAATCGAGCTGGGGAAAGAAGTGGCAAACAGCTTTATTCCACAGCAATTTGAGAACAAAGCGAACCCTGACATTCACCGCACTACGACAGCTCTTGAAATTATGGAGCAAATGGAAGGGAAGCTGGACGTGTTCGTTGCTTCTTCGGGAACAGGTGGTACAATAACTGGAACTGGGGAAGTGTTGCGTGAGCAGCTTCCAGATATTCGTATTCTAGTTGTTGAGCCGCAGGGCTCACCAGTATTATCCGGTGGAAAGCCTGGACCGCATAAGCTGGTTGGAACCAGTCCGGGCTTTATACCCGCCATTCTGAATACAAAGGTCTACGATGAAATTGTTCAAGTTTCGGATGAAGATGCACTGAATACCGTGAGAATGCTGGCAGCACAGGAAGGAATTCTGCTTGGACCATCAGGTGGAGCCGCAGTATGGACAGCATTGCAGGAAGCACGGCGCCTCGGGGCCGGCAAGCGAGTGCTATGTATTGCACCTGATGCGGGGGAACGTTACCTGAGCATGGGAATATTCTAACTTCGTTTGGAGGAAAAAGAATGAATAAGCTTATGGTAAGTTTCTTTATTGCTCTTATGTTGGTGGGTTGTTCCAGCAACAACTCTATGACCAGTGATGGCGATCATGTTGAGTCTACACCGGAACAAAGTGCTGAAACTGTACTGCCTTCACCAACGCTTCCTCCAAGCGCAGAGCCATTACCAACTCCAAGCAAGCAGAAGACTGAAGCTTATCTAGATACTGAGAAGCTGAAGACGAATTTTGGCTTTGCGGATGCAGAGGGGCGGAATATTCTAGTTACCGGGCATGAAAAAGGGCTGGATCAGGAGATGGCACAATTAAATGAGGCTATTGGTGATCAGGGGAATGTGTTAAAGGTTAAATTTAATAAATGGCAGGATGGAACAGAGAACAGCAATGGCCGGGAGATGGCACATAATTTTGTAAATCTGGCGGGTTATCTTTTTACGGTGGAAGAAGCAAGTGCGACCCCGGATGAAACCTACTATTTGACGGATCAAACAGACTTTAAGGTTGATGCGCTTTTGCCTATTGAATCCTTAGAGGGTCAAGAAGCTTTATCTACTGTGGAGGAAAGTGTTCGACAGCGTATTGTAGATACGAAAAAACGTGAAATTCAGAAAATATGGAAGCTGGCAGACCTATCTACAGATCGACAGCTGTATCTCGTTCAATTCGTAAGGCTGGATCAGGATATGTTATTTAGTCTCGTTTGGAAAGAAAAAGATGAATTTACCTTCATGGACTATCCAGCGGTGATTCAAGGAGATGAATATTCGGTCTGGCGGGTGGATGATGGCGGAGAGGTTATGCCTGAAATGTTCTCCATCCTTTTTGCTGCTGAAACCTCAGAGGGCCCATTACTCGGCCTGAATTGGTGGGGCTCAGAGGGAGTAAATACGTTTTTTCTGAAAAAAGAGGGAGATTCGTTTAAAGAAATGGATATCCAATATGGACGTTATACTTCACCACTTTAGGTAGGATTTCGCAGTAAAAGTAGAAATGATTGGGTGCATCGTGAGATGTATCTTTTTTTTGCTACAATATAAGAAAGCCTGCTTATGATATTATAAATGTCAGCAATCTCCTTTTAAAATACTTAAATTTGTAACATTAATGGGTCTATATAGCCCGATCGAGTCATGTCGCTTAGATGAGACGGTGATATTGTTAAGCATAAGATGTGCAGGAGGGGACGGCAACGTATAAACAAATAAAGTATATGATCCTGTTATTGCCAACGCTAATGGTGGGGATCTGGGAGATTGTGCGTCACCAGTTTCTAATGCCTTATATTTCTATGGATTTGGGGAACTATTTGACGCCTGTCCTGGTGTTTTTAGTCAGTCTTGTGTTGCTCGTCCCTTTGTTCTCTCTTATGGAGCGGAATCAGCGGGAGCTGGAGCAGGAACGTGCGCTTAAAGATGCAATGAAGGCTCGGGAAGGACTTGCCAAAGAACTGCATGATGGAATGGCGCAATCTTTATTTCTCTTATCTGTCAAAATCGACCGGCTAGAAGCAAGCCGCAAGAATGGTGAGGTCAGTGAGGAAAATGTGGATCAGATCAAAAAGACGGTCCATGAGGTGAACCGTTATGTGCGGCAGGCCATTGCCAATCTGAAGATTCCGGTCTCAGAGCAGAGTTCTTTTTCATTGGAACAGTCGGTAAAAGATCAGCTAGCCCAGATGGCGAACGAGATTATGATCGAAGCCTCTCTCGAATGGAGCCTGCAAGATGATGCGCTCTCCCCTTCGGAAAAATCAGAATTGTTATCCTGTATTCGCGAAGCGATCATTAATGTTCGTAAGCATACACGAGCTGGACTGGTTTCAATTACTGGCGCTGGCGATGAGAAGAACTGGAGGGTAGTTGTTACAGACAATGGAGAAGGATTTCAGTATGATCCATTTGAAGTGAGTGGCAGCTACGGACTTCAGATCATGAAGGAACGTGTCGAGGGGATGGGCTGGAAGCTTAGGCTGACTTCTGGTGACACAGGCACCCAGGTTGAAATTACGAAAGGGGAAGTCAGTCCATGAGCCGATACCGGGTTTTAGTTGTAGATGACCATGCGCATGCACGTGAGGCGATGTGCGAGATTTTGTCCATGGATGATAGTTTTGAGGTCATTGGAGTAGTGGAGAGTGGTGCTGAAGCGATCGCTTTCACAGCCCAGTGGATGCCTGATCTCATCCTAATCGATATTCAGATGCCGGAAATGGACGGGCTGGAGACGACTCGCCGGATCAAGCAGGAATATCCTTATGTCAAAATCGTTATCGTTACCGTATCGGACGAAATTTCCCACCTCCTCGAAGCGCTAAAGCAAGGAGCACAGGGGTATTTGCTAAAGAATCTGGCACCTTCCACCTGGATTCAATATTTGCAGGCCATTGTTAATGAAGAAGCACCGCTTAGTCGGGAGCTGGCTTTTCAAATCTTGAAGGAGTTCACCGTACCCTCTGTAACGGATGAAGGGGAGTCGTTGACGGCTAGAGAGAAAGAAATTTTAAGCTGTGTATCTTCTGGATCAAAAAACAAGGAGATTGCAGTGAGCTTGGGGATTTCGGAGCATACCGTAAAAAACCATTTGAAGAACATCCTCCAAAAGCTGCAACTCCAAAACCGAACGCAGCTGACGCGTTATGCCTTGGAGCAAGGGCTTGCTTCGCGTAAACGAGATTTTTCGAAAGATGTATAGCAGGAAGTTAAGGACGAAGATATATAATTATTGATGAGAAGAGGCTAACTATGAACAGATTATCTCGCAAAATAATGACGTTATTCGCACCAGCTGCAGCAACACTGTTATTGTTCGCAGCAGTGGCTAGCGCGCACGTAACCGTGGCACCAGCACAATCTAGCACGGGGGCATGGGAGACTTATACATTAAAGGTTCCTTCGGAAAAAGACGTGGCAACTGTACAAGTTGATCTACGAGTTCCAGCAGGTGCCGAGTTTAAACAATATGAGGCTACACCCGGATGGGATGTTACCATTGAGGGGAATAAGGTTAGCTGGATAGCTAATGGTGAGGGCATTCAGAAGGGGCAATTCCAACGCTTCTACTTTACGGCCAAGAACCCTGATGCCGCTGGCGACATTGCATGGGATGCTTATCAGCACTATGCCGATGGAAGCTTGGTGCAATGGTCCGGTGAGGCTGGAACAGAGAATCCGCATTCCATTACTACAATTGTACAAGCTTCCAGTGGGGATGAACAATCTCACGGTTCCAATGTGAAGAGCGATTCCATGAGCATGGAAGAGCATAATGCTATTATGAAAGATGAGGAAAAATCAAACAGTGTCAATCCAATGGTCTACATCGCAGTCGGGATATCTTTACTTGCCTTTTTAATAGCGGCTATAAGTATATTGCGCGGGCGGAAAGAGTAAGCGGAGATCGTTGGATTCCGTGATCTGAGTTGGATACTTTGATAAGAAAAAAGTTTGAATTTATAACTGTGAACAGTCTCGAGTGAAGTTTGAGACTGTTCACGGTTTTTTTGTGGAAATTTGGCAATATGATCTTTAGGACATGAAAGAAGCCCCAGCCGATAAACGACGGGAGCTTCTTTTATGTTTTTTTGTTGTGAATTACTTTTACTTGTCTACAGCCGTTTCCGCTTATAGAAGGTCACAAAGACTGCAGTCAGCAGTAAGAGAAGTATCGCGACCCCAGTAGTGATGGCTTCACTCGTGCTGCCTTTTTGCTGCATAGCACCAGCAACGCCGCCAAAGTTACCACCCATGCCACCACCCATGCCACCACCCATTCCGCCACCGCCAGGGCCATTTCCACCTTCAGGGATAGCTGGTCCACCCATGGCACCCGGTGCACCGCCAGGCCCTCCAGTGAATCCACCTTGAGCGGCTTGCCCATCGGTGTTGGTCTGACCACCTTGAGCAACTTGCCCGCCAGCTGTTGCTTGCGTGTTACTGCCGGGACCCGCGCCGGCATCAGGGATATCCGGTCCGCCCATGGCACCGGGCTCACCGCCTGCACCGCCCTGAGGAGCCTGTCCATCCGTGGCAGCTTGCCCGCTTTCGGCGTTCGGTGCAGCACCACCCGCGCTCTGTTCCGCCCCCGCGCCAGGCTGCTTGTTACCCGCGCCGTTCGTGCCTTGTCCAGCACCAGAAGCACCAGCACCAGTGCCATTCCTAGCGCCACCACCAAAGCCGCCGCCCATGCCACCACCCATACCGCTTCCCGATCCGTCACCGGAGGAAGGAATGGTTCCGTCGAGCTGTTGCTGGATATTTTTAGCCATGTTCGACATGAAGGTCTTAACAGACTTAATCCCTTCTTCATATTGCTCGAAGGTGTAGAAAGCAGAAGGATCTGCTTTGACATAGCTGGAAATCATCATGTCCAGCTGATCCATTCTAGTTTGGAACGTATCATCAGCTAGATAGCCATTAATCATTTCGCTGACGATTTCGTGATATTTCGCTTTGTATTCGTCGTTAGCAAGTAGCTTCGCAATCAGAGGACGTTCAGCCAGCGCGCCTTGTGTAGGCTCGTCAATCAGTACGTCTGCGCTGCCCATGCCGCCAAAAGCCATATTATAATCCCACGGCAGGATCGAGAAGACGCCTTCGTCTTCATATAAGTAATAATTTTGTTTATTACCACCTAAATAACTGTCCATATTTGCCGTGACCGCATTTAGAGCGATATACTTCAGCGATTCCTCTACGTCGATGTATTTTTCATAATCGGTGCCGTTATTAAGCTCATTCAGCATATCGATCAGAATATCATCGTTAGATTTATCCGACTTCATTACTAATCCGGTATAGAGGGAAGGGTCGTCACCAAGCCAAGTCAAGTCACTACCCTGACCGGTCATTTCCCCTTTATAAAGTGCGCCGTAAGAGTTCCCGAAATTGCGTTCCAAATATGCGTCGCCGATCTGTTCTACCGCGAGGTAGAAGCCCTTTAGCTCATCGTTGACGTATACATTGACGAAGGAATATTTCGGCGTCGGAAGTCCGACACTTTCAGCGAGCTCGTAGGTCAGAAATTCACGCATATAAGAAGCATCGCTGTAATTGTTATTCAGGTTGATCTTAGTGATGCCAAATAAGTTCTGGTTCACATATTCATCAAAAGAAATTTTAAAGCTGTACCGATCAGAGTCTGTCATCTGTACTACACTTCTGAGACTAAGATTTCCTTTGGTCCGCACGGCAACGTTATCGAATTTAACGCCGTTGTACTCAACCGATGCGGTTTTATATTCTTCCGCGCTGGCATTATCCAGCATATCCTGAAAATCATCCGGGTCCAAAGTGATTTTGACATCGACGACCTTATCTTTTGGAAAGACCTGCTCGTCTAGATTTTTCTCGTCGCTCGAGACTACCTTATCCTTAGAATCTGTTGCAGTTTCGTTTGTTGCCGATGGACTTGCGTTCTGGCACCCAGCTACAGCGATGACCAGCAGCAGGCAACAAAGACTCAGCAGGATAGATTTACCTCTTGCTTTCATCTGGGGCACCGCCTTTCATCTTATTGTGTTTAGGATACATAGTCGCCGCTATAGCTAATCAGAAGTGCATTTTTAACACCCTTTAAGTCGGAAACGGTATTGACAAAGCCACCTACTTTATCATCCAGACGAAGCTCCAGTGTTAATTCGATATTGTTTGCAGATACTGTTTTTTGCTTCACGTTGTAGCGTTTCACAGATTTGGTGATATGGCTGTGGACTTCACGTTCACTCTCGTCGCTATCACAGTTAATGACTAGCAAATATGGTGTTTCGATAGAAGAATTTTTGATGAACAGGAACAGAATTAGACCAATGATGATTGAACCAACAATAGCCAAAGTGAAGAAGCCAGCGCCAGTTACAATGCCTGCGACTGCTGCCCAGAACAAGAAGATCAGATCTGTTGGATCTTTGATCGGCGTTCTGAAACGAACGATGGACAATGCGCCGACCATACCGAGGGACAGCACAAGATTAGAGTTGATGGCGATAATGACAGTGGCTGTAATCATGGTCATGCCCATTAGCGAGACGTTGAAGCTTTTGGAGTATAACACTCCGCTAAATACACGTTTATAGAGAAGGTAAATAAAGTAGCCAATCAGAAAAGCCACACCTAACGTGATTAGCATTTTCGAGATGCTTATATCGGAGACAAAGTTGTCTATCACCGAGTTTTTAATGATATCTGAAAAAGTATTTGTGGTTGTATCTGTTGTTGCGGTTGCTGCCATTGTTGCTAGTGATGCATTCATAATCAATAATCCTCCCAAGTGTTAGTTTTTAAGAATTTGCGGCAGATCACATATTTTGAAGCGGACTGTCTGTTCAGCCCCTCTAACTGCAGCGCAATTTTAATGTATTCCGGAATGTACTCATCGAATTTCACTTCAAAAATAATAAAGTTCTCATCAATCGCCCGAATCGGATGCAAATCCTTATCAAAAATATCCGTCGAATGCAGACCGGTACGTAATTCTTTATCGAACGTGATCCGCACGTTGCCGTTGTGGCAAACATAGGGCTCGCGAACATAATCCACGATGACCTTCGGCCGAAGAAGGTTATGGCGCATCTGATTGTATAATTCCATGAACAGTGGACTGTCCGGGACATTCAGGACCTCATAGTTACCTGCCATGATCTCGTCGTACATTTGACGGGTCAGCGGCTCTTTAATTTTGGCGATATAATCGTCCATTTTGATTTTTTTCTCAAAGTGAATGATGTTGTCTTGAATGTTGTAGATACGAATACGATATTTGGCGCGTTCTCTGAGACCTCCGAGTTTGTCGGCAAGCGCCGAGTTGTTGATGTCGTCAAAATACAAACTGCGGATATGATATTCGCCACTTTCATTGGCATGCTGGTCTGTATCAATCAAACTCTGTAATCGTTGGCGTAATACAAGGTATTGATGATAGTTAATGAAGAATTTTAGTTCATGCCGGAATTGAAGCTTGTTACTCATTTTCCCACCTCGTTTCTATCTCTATCTCTGTCGTTGGCTAACCTTCTTGCACAACTAATTCTAGGAGACAGACCTTATGCTTAACTTAAAATAGACTGAATGTTAGCTGAATGTTTTACACTGCGTTAACAAAAGTATAGATCTATAGATTTGACTTCTGACTTTCTGGAAGGCTATCTTAGTTAGAAGACTAGAGAGAAAAATGAAGGAGGAGCCGTGATGAAAGACTATAAATTCGCCATCATCCTAGGGATAGTAGTGATTGTTCTGATCTTGGTGGCTGTTGGGATGGAGTGGTCCAAATCCGGGAGCTCCAAGAAATCATCAGCCCCGTATGATCTTGTTACCACCTTTAAGGGAGATGCGGGAACGAGTCGTGCGTTTACTTGGTATACTAGCGATTCCAATGCCGCAGGAGTTCTGGAGTTAGTAAAGGGACAGATGTCCACTTTTGTAGAATCGGATGTACTAAGGGTAGAAGCAAATAGTAGCACCATAAAAACGGACCATGGTCCCAGAGGTGTTCACAAAGCGGAGGTTACAGGACTTGAACCTGGGACGTTATATTCTTACAGAGTGGGCAGCGGGCTTGAGGGAGGATGGAGTTCAGTTGCGGAATTCACCACGGAAGAGGTTGAACTAGATAGTGTTACGTTTATCAACGTCGCGGATTCTCAAGGGGAGAGGGCGGATGATTTTAAGCTGTGGGGGAAGACATTGAGCAAGGCCGTTCAGACCTTTCCAGAGGCGAAATTTATTGTGCATAATGGTGACTTAACGGAGAACCCGGAGGATTCGGCGGGCTGGGATCAATTTTTTGGTAACGTGCAAGGCTTGCTTTCGGGGACACCATTAATGCCTGTTACGGGAAATCATGATCAGGTTGATGACGATGCGACGGACTTTACTTCTCATTTCAACCTGCCAGATAACGGGGCAAAAGGTTCTATTGCGGGCACCTCGTATTCCTTCGATTACGGTCCTGTACATGTGTCTGTATTGAATACGGAGAGCAATTTGAAAAAGCAAGCTGAGTGGCTGAAGCAAGATTTGAAGAGCACGGATAAGGAATGGAAGATTGTTGCGATGCACCGTCCGGCATACGGGGGCAATTCATATAAGAAGGTTGAAGATTGGACGAATATTTTTGATGCATATGAGGTCGATCTGGTGCTGCAGGGTCATAATCATGAGTACTCCAGATCCTACCCTTTGCGGGCTGGAAAAATCGTTCCTGAAGGTGAGAATCCGGTAGGTGCTAAAAAAGGTACGGTATATGTGGTGACCAATGCTTCCGGAGGGAAATTTAACGAGAAAAAAGAGGATCAGTTCTATCATGCGGTGCATTTTCAAAACTACAAGCAAATGTTCGCAGGGATTAGTGTTACCAAGGATAGTTTGACTTATCAGGCTTATGATGTGGATGGTAAGATGCTGGATGAATTTGTGCTTACGCATTAACCAGTAGTAGCTTTCTTCACCGTTAGGGTGGAGAGGGCTTTTTTGGGATTCTTCTGGATTTTTGATTTGACACTCCTCTTAGGGGAGGCATTAAGCTACTTAAGGAAAGGAGGAATGAACAACATTGTACACGGTAAAAGAAGTATCGGAACTGTCCAAGGTTACAATCAAAACGCTTCATCATTATCACAAGATCGGTCTTCTCTTACCAAGCAGGATAAGTGATGCTGGATACCGGTTGTATGGAACGAAAGAGCTGGAACGTTTGCAAGAGATTCTATTTTACAGAGAATTAGAATTTTCTTTAGATCAAATCAAGGAAATGATGGATCATCATTCGGACAGGTACTCTATTCTTTCGCAGCAGGAGGAGCTACTCCTTGGCCGCAAAGCCAGGCTGGATACGATTGTTCAGACATTACGTAAATCTATTGGTTATTTAAAGGATGGGGAGCGCATGGATAATAAGGAAATGTTCGAAGGATTTGAAAGCGAAAGAGAATGGAAAGAAGCGCTGATCGAGCAAAATCAATATTTGAAGGAATCGTATGGGATGGACTCTATTGAAGTTTTACCAGAAGATGTTCCGGATATGAATGAACAAGCACTTGAAGGCATGACATTTATGAATAAAATAGCAAGTTCATTAAGAGAAGGGTTAAAACATAACGATAAGGAAATAGAGAATTTGATTCGATGTCATCTTGAATTTATGAACAAACATGGCCATAACATATCTGTGAAAGACTTTGCAGCTCAGACTCAATTTTTCTTAAGTGATGACTTTCATCTTAAAATGCTTGAGAATCAGCAAACGGGGTTGGCTTATTATCTTTCTGCAGCAGCAGAGTCGTTTGCGGCAATAAATCAATAAAGTTAATCGAGAAACGGATGCCATCTCAAAAGGAGGCATCTGTTTTTTTTGAAATAGATTAATGTATATGCTTACGCTATAAATTATCCTTCTATTTCTCGCTTAACCGCTTACCGTCCTTATAGGACGCCTAAGGCATTTATGCTAGTGAAATGTAATCTAAGGTGTGAAAATGGTACGATTTTTAGAGACAAACTTCATGAAAATACAACCATTTTCTATCGATTATGAAAAACATTACCATTATAATGAAAGCGTTATCGGAAAAATTTAAATAGTCGAATTTAGGGGGGAGGGAAGAAGCAGGGATACAGAGTAGGAGGAAAACAAAAGCAAACCAATAAAATTGTAGGAGGCGTAAAACGTGATTCGTAATCGTATCCGAAAAACTGGATTGTTAATCCTGCTTGGCGCGATGATAGGCTCTTTATTCTCTGCATTCCCAGCTACTACTCATGCGGCCGCAAGTGAACCTTACAATTGGAAGAGTGTTGTAACGGGAGCCGGCGGTGGTTTTGTACCCGGAATTATTTTTAATCAGTCCGAACCCAATTTAATTTATGCCAGAACAGATATCGGGGGTGCGTATCGATGGAATCAGGCTACCTCTAGTTGGACTTCGATTAGTGACTCCGTAGGCTGGGTCGATTGGAATAAGAATGGTGTAGATGCCCTTGCTACAGATCCTATTGATCCGAACAAAGTCTATATGGCAACAGGTACTTATACTAACTCCTGGGATAATAACGGTCAGATCATGCGCTCTAGTGACCGGGGAAACACCTGGCAAACCACTCCGCTGCCTTTTAAGGTAGGTGGCAATATGCCGGGCCGCTCTGCGGGTGAACGCCTCGTCATTGACCCGAATAAGAATAATATTTTATTCTTCGGAGCCAGAAGTGGCAATGGGCTCTGGAAAAGTACGGACTCCGGTGTTACTTGGTCGAAGGTAACCTCCTTTACGAATGTAGGAACATATATTCAGAATCCGACACTGGATTACGGAAATGATCTTGTCGGCCTATCCTGGATTACGTTCGATAAAAGCACAGGAACACTTGGCAATGCGACTCAAACGATATATGTAGGGGTTGCCGATACAGCAAGCAGCGTATATCGAAGTACAGATGGAGGCGTAACTTGGACAGCTCTGGCAGGACAACCTTCAGGCTACTTGCCACATCATGGCGTGCTTTCATCTACAGGCGATCTGTATATTACTTATAGCAATGGTGTAGGTCCTTATGACGGAAGTAAAGGTGAGGTTTGGAAATACAATAAAACAAGCGGTGCATGGACGAACATCAGTCCTTCAACCGGAACGGATAATTGGTATGGCTTCGGTGGTTTAGCTGTGGATGCACAGAATCCTAACACAGTTATGGTATCCAGTTTAAATGCTTGGTGGCCTGATGAAGTGATTTTCCGCAGTACTAACGGTGGTGCAACATGGAGCCGAATTTGGGACTGGGGCAACTATCCAGAACGAACTTATAAGTTCAGTATGGATATCACAGCAGCACCTTGGCTCGATCATGGAACGACTTCGACCTCGCTTGATCCTTCACCGAAACTGGGCTGGATGATGGGCGATCTGGAAATTGACCCTTTCAACTCTAACCGGATGATGTATGGTACGGGGGCCACCATTTATGGCTCGAACAATTTGACCTCATGGGATACCGGAGGCAAGGTGAATATCTCGGTTATGGCCAAGGGTGTGGAGGAAACGGCTGTGCTCGGACTGATAAGCCCACCAACGGGAACCTCCCATTTGATCACTGCACTTGGTGACGTTTCTGGTTTCCGTCATGAGGATTTGTCGGTAGCTCCAACTAAATTCCAGACCAGTCCTTCATGGGCAACAACAATGAGTATCGATTATGCAGAGTTGAGTCCATCTTATATGGTACGGGTAGGCAGTGCAGATAAAGAGAAGACACCAAGTATGAAATCCATTGGTATCTCTAACGATGGTGGTGTGAACTGGTACATGCCAAATTCAGAACCGTCAAATGGCACCAAAACAACAGTAGGGCATGGACAAGTAGCTGTGTCTGCAAGTGGGAACTCTATTTTGTGGAGCACCTCGGATATTGGTGTGTACTACTCCAAAACAACGGGTAACTCTTGGACAGCAAGCGCCGGATTACCTGCAGGAGCAAAAGTAGCATCTGACCGAGTGAATGCTAACAAATTTTATGGTTTTTTTGCTGGGGTCTTCTATGTTAGTGTGGATGGCGGAGCTACATTTACTGCCACTTCAGCTTCAGGTTTCCCAACCAATAATGTAGCTGGATTACAGCCGAATGAAGCTCAGATCAGCATGAAGGCAGTACCAGGTATTGAAGGTGACATCTGGTTTGCAGGAGGAAATACGACTGAGAATAAGTATGGTTTGTGGCACTCCACGAACTCTGGTGCGAGCTTCACGAAGTTAACCAACGTACAAGAAGCTGATCTCATTGGTTATGGAAAGGCTGCGCCGGGTCAAACTTATATGGCACTGTACACGGTAGCGAAGATTGATGGCGTGCGGGGTGTCTTCCGTTCCGATGATGTTGGCGCAACTTGGGTTCGTATTAATGACGATGCCCACCAATACGCCAAGATTAATATGGCGATTACTGGTGACCCAAGAATTTACGGACGTGTATATCTCGGAACGAATGGCCGAGGCACATTGTATGCTGATCCTGTCAATCTACCAGCTACAGGCTCAACCATTACTCCAACAACTGCAAGCTTCGATAAGAAAACAGCGAATCAGGCCGACGTCGCAGTAACGCTGACACTGAATGGAAATACGCTCAGCACGATCAAGAACGGAACGGCGACATTGGTTACTGGTACAGATTATACGGTCAGTGGATCTACTGTGACCATTAAAAAAGCGTATCTAGCGACGCAAGCGGTAGGAACAAACACGCTGACGTTTAGCTTTAGCGCAGGGGCTAATCAATCATTGGCGGTTGCGGTGACGGATACGACAATACCAGTAACTAACTCCACGATAACACCAACAACCGCAAGCTTTGATAAGAAAACAGCGAATCAGGCCGACGTCGCAGTAACGCTGACACTGAATGGAAATACGCTCAGCACGATCAAGAACGGAACGGCGACATTGGTTAGTGGTACAGATTACACGGTCAGTGGATCTACTGTGACCATTAAAAAAGCGTATCTAGCGACGCAAGCGGTAGGAACGTCCACGCTGACGTTTAGCTTTAGCGCAGGGGCTAATCAATCCTTAGCGGTTGCGGTGACGGATACGACAACACCAGTATCCAACTCCACGATAACCCCGACAATAGCAGGCTTTGATAAGAAAACTACGAATCAAGCAGACGTAGCAGTAACTATGACGTTGAACGGAAACACGCTCAGCACGATCAAAAACGGAACGGCGACATTGGTTACTGGTACAGATTACACGGTCAGTGAATCTACTGTGACCATTAAAAAAGCGTATCTAGCGACGCAAGCGGTAGGGACGACCACGCTGACGTTCAGCTTTAGCGCAGGAGCGACGCAATCCTTAGCGGTTGCGGTAACGGATACGACAACACCAGTAACTAACTCCACGATAACCCCAACAATGGCAGGCTTTGATAAGAAAACTGCGAATCAAGCAGACGTAGGAGTAACTATGACGTTGAACGGAAATACGCTCAGCACGATCAAAAACGGAACAGCCACCCTCGTAGCAAGCACAGATTATACAGTGAGTGGTTCTACAGTAACGATCAAGAAAGAGTATCTGGCAACCCAAGCGTTGGGAAGCACTACGCTTACCTTTGAGTTTAGTGCAGGAACCACACAATCCTTGGTTGTCACGATTGCGGATACGACAGTAGCTCCTACTGCAGCATTGAAAGTACAGATGTATAATAGTTCATTGTCTGCTTCCGGAAATACGTTGAATCCAAAGTTTAAGCTGGTGAATACGAGCACAAGTGCTGTGACACTCTCTGATGTGAAAGTGAGATACTATTACACTATTGATGGTGAGAAGGCACAAAGCTTCTTCTGCGACTGGTCACAGGTGGGAAGCGCGAATGTAACAGGAACATTTGTAAAATTGCCAACAGCTAAAGCAAATGCGGATTATTATCTGGAGGTTGGTTTCTCAAGTGCAGCAGGTTCACTTGCGGCGGGTGCGAGTATCGACATTCAGGTGCGTGTGTCTAAAGAGGATTGGACGAATTACACTCAAACCGGAGATTTTTCTTTTAATGCGGTGGATACTAATTATGTGGACTGGAGCAAAACACCAGCATACGTGTCAGGAAACTTGATTTGGGGTAGTGAACCTAACTAAAGACATCACCAATATTTATGCAATAGAGGCTGTCCTAGAAGTAGAGAATTCTACTTTTGGGGCAGCTTCTATCTTTATAAAATAGACCAAACGACGATCGAGCGGGCTAGAGAGGAATTAGGGAAAAACTCCCTGAAAATAGCCGAGTTTAGCCTTAAATGAACGAAAACAAGGAATTCCTCCCTAAAAATCAGGGGGATTTCTTTATTTTCCAGCAAATCAGCTAAATTATAGGGAGGTTTTCCGTAATTACTATTTGGATGAGTAGATATGTCAGAATTACAGGGAGAAATTCCCTAATTATTCTATCGGCACTTCAATTGATATGCCATTTGTTTAGTTGTTACAACGTTTGTCCACTATCTACCGTAATGATCTGTCCGGTCATTGCTTCCTGTTCGAGTGTTGCGCAGACGAATTGAGCGATATCCTCAGTGGATGATATACGCTGGAGCAGCAGATTAGGTGCTAATTTATGCATCTGTTCTTCTCGACCAGACCACCATCTGGTAGCAACAGCTCCCGGTGCGACACAGTTCACTCTAATAGTTGGAGCTAGCGCATGGGCGAGAGATTTCGTGAGGCCATGAACAGCAGCTTTGGAGACCGCATAAGGAAGGGAAGAGCCTAAGCCAGTTTGTCCGGCGATGCTGCCGAGATTGACGATGGTGCCTGAACCGCTCAGGTTCATATACGGAGCAACTGCTCTGGCGCAGAAAAACATTCCTTTCACATTCACATCATAGAGTTCATCCCAGACTTCCTCTGTTGCTTTTTCCAGATCACCCAGCGCAATATGTTTAGTAATACTGGCGTTATTCACCAGCAGATCTACCGTCCCAAAATGCTGAATAATCGAATGGACCATACTTCGCACTTCCTGATCCTTAGAAACATCGGCTTGTACTGCTATCGCTTGCCCACCTTGATTTATAATCGTATTCACGGTTTCATTAGCTTCCGCCTCGGATCTAGAATAGTTCACTGCAACAAGGACTCCGCGTCGGGCTAATTCTAGACTTACAGCTTTGCCAATTCCAGTACCTCCACCAGTTACTAAGGCTACTTTATTGTTAAGATCCATCCTTATTCACTCCTTTGGTTGGCGTATGTTGTTGATATAGAGTATTCTATAGTGATTATTAGATTTCGTATAATTGAATTAATTGAATATTTGGTTCAATTTATTTGAATTAAGTAGTGGAGGGCTCAGGAATGGATCTAAAAACAATAAAAACCTTTCAAACCATTGTGAGTTCAGGAAGCTTTAACCGTGCAGCAGAGGAATTGAATTATGCCCAATCCACGGTCACGATGCAAATGCAGAGGCTTGAATCCGACTTAGGATGTCAACTGCTTGAGCGGGGAAAACAAATCTGCTTAACAGAAGCTGGTAGATTGTTTTATGAAGAGAGCTTACATATTGTTAAGGATATGGAGCGGTTGCAGAGCCGTTTGGTCGATTTGAAGATAGGTGAGGCTGGCAACCTCCGCATAGGGGTAACGGATCCGACGGCGAGCTATCGTTTGCCGCAGCTGTTAAGCAGCTTTATGACGCAGTTTCCGAAAGTGAAAGTCTCCGTGGAGATCGCGGGAACCGCTGCACTCAGTGAACTGCTTTTGCGAGGCGAAATTGATATGGCTGTATGTTCAGCGCCAGAGCTGGGTAAGGAGCTTTATTTTGAACCCTTATTTACGGAGGAATTTGTGTTACTTATGCCAGAAGAGCATAGGCTAGCTTCCAAGGAGAATATCACGCCAGAGGATTTACAGGATCATCGGTTACTTATTACGGCAGCAAACTGTCCTTATCGCAAAAAATTAGAAAGTGTGCTACAGGAATCAGGTGGTGCACCGTTCGATACTATGGAGATTGGAAGCATGTCGGCTCTAAAATATTTTGTAGAAAGTGGCTTAGGCGTCGCTCTTGTCCCTGAGATAGTCTTGAATCCGGCCCCTGCAGGAACGGTAGTGCGAAAACTGGAGGGAAAGGTTATCGATATGACCTGCGGTATCCTATGTAAACTTTCGGATTATCCCTTGAAGCTGGCGAGCTCCAGATTGTATCATTTTTTAAAGCAGGAGCTATCCGCGACAAGGATATTTTGAATTTTAAACGAATTGTATGTATTAGGAAAAAAAGAGAGGGCGGTGCTTGATGTTTTTAAGGAGAAAATTCAGTTTCTGGTTTTCGATTATTAGTATCATCATCTGTCTGGGTGATTATTTGGGGATTGAGATCGCAAACATCATTCTTGTACGACTTAATCCAATTATAGATACGCTGATTTTCATGAAGCCCTTTGCAAACTGGATGGTTGATGTTAATAATACGGAATGGGCTGCAAGCAGTATATTAATCAGCGTCAGATTTCCCACGTATGTAATTCATTTTGGGACGTTCCTAATTTTAGGACTTCTTATAGATTATCTTATACATATATTTAAACAGAAGTAAAAAGCGAGCAGTATTAGCCGAGATGAGGAAAGGTGAGATGAGATGAGCGGAGCAGAGGGAAAGCTTGAGTTGGAGAGGATTGTTTTTATAGGAAGGACCTTTGAGGAGTATTTGCAGATGTTCAAATTGAAAGAAAAGGATCTTGTAGGCAGGCGGATTTTGGATTGTCCTGCAGGTGCCTGCTCTTTTACAGCGATATCGAATCAGTTAGGGAGTGACGTGACTGCTGCGGATATCGCTTATTATTACTCTGCGGATGAGCTTGAAGATAAAGGTGTTCAAGATATTGAGCATGCTATGTCTGAACTGGTTAAGGTACAGGGCAATTTTGTATGGGACTACTTCAAGTCTATAGAGGATTTGACACAAGCGAGGAGTAGGGCTTTAAACGATAACATCAGGGATCAGAGACAAACCCCGGAGCGATATGTTCCTGTGATTTTACCTAATCTGCCGTTCAATGATGAGGACTTTGATCTGACATTGTCTGCGCATTTCCTATTTATGTATAGTGATCGGCTGGACTATGATTTTCATCTAAAGACTATTAATGAACTTATGCGGGTGACTAGAGGAGAGCTTCGTATTTTCCCTTTAGTTGATCTGTCTTGTAAAAGATATGAGCATCTAGATCGCCTTATAGATGAGATGGTTCAACAAGGTTTCGCTGTGGAGGAGATGGAGGTTCCTTATGAATTTCAAAAAGGGGCAAATCAGATGCTGAGCATTAGAAGAATGAAGCCATAAAATAGTAGATAGCTATAGTTTGTAAAATAAAATACGAGGGCGTCTCTAAGCTATTTTCATCGCTTTGGAGGCACCCTCGTTTTTAAATATAACCCTATAAAAAATTATGCCACTTTCTCTTTACGTTCTGCTACATAACAAGCAATCCCCAGTACCAGACCGAGTCCTACCAGAACGGCACCGACCCATGGCAGCGAAGTAATCGCAAGATGAGAAATGACCCATCCGCCGATGAAGGCACCTGTTGCGTTTCCGAGATTACCTGCGGAATGACTGGTTGTAGAAGCGAGTGCAGGAGCGGCCTGAGCCAGACTCATGATCCGTATTTGTAGTCCTGGCATGACCGCAAAGGATACCAAACCCCAGAAGAATATTGTGATGACCGCAGCTACTGGACTATGCATTGTGAAGGAAAAGATCGTAAGAATGACACTAACCGCGAAATAAAGTCCCACGATAGAAGGCATCAGCTTCCAATCTGCAAGCTTCCCGCCAACGATATTCCCGATGGTTACACCACAGCCGAAGAGAACTAGAATCCATGTCACACTATGCTCGGCAAAGCCGGTAACTTCCATTAGCAGTGGTGCTATATAAGTGAACACTGTGAACAAGCTGGCGTTACCAAGCGCACCGATCAGTAAGAATAGAAGCAGTTTAGGATTAGCTAGCGCAGAAATTTGCTGGATTACACTAGCAGGTTTGTCTTGTTTAATCTTTGGAATGAAAATAAGAATGCCGATTAGTGCAGCGACGCCCATGACTGCTATCGCAGCAAATGAGGCGCGCCAGCCCATGTTTTGCCCAATAAATGTTCCTAGAGGAACACCGATGATATTAGCAATCGTTAGACCAGCCATCATAATGGATACGGCTCCGGCCCGCCTATTGGGCTTGACCAGATTAGAAGCGATCACTGCACCAACGCCAAAGAAAGTCCCGTGTGTTAAAGCTGTGATGATACGAGCAACCATAAGAACGGTATAGTTTGGAGCAAATACAGAGATTCCGTTGCCTAGAATAAATAATACCATGAGCAGGCATAACAGTTTCTTTTGCGGAATTCGTTGTGTAAGGATGGTTAGAATAGGAGCACCGACGGCTACCCCAAGGGCATACATCGTGATGAGCTGACCTGCAGTAGAAATACTAACCTGTAAATCTTTGGCGACATTTGGTAAAATACCCATGATGACAAATTCAGTCATTCCAATGGCAAAAGCGCCTACCGTAAGCGAAAGAATAGAGATGGGGAAAGGTTCTTTGCGTGTTTTTTCCACACGGGCTGGTTCCTTGTTGAGGTTTGGAATTGCGTTCATGGTGCCGATGTTCAACCTTTCTTCTGTCTGTAATGAAGCTCCACCCTTATTAAGATGATAGATCCGACAAGTAGTACTGCTTTATATTATTTAGTTTTCTGAAATTATTTTCAAGAGAAATATTTATTTCAAATATTTTCATTTTAAATAATCATAGAAGGGATGAATTATTCATGATGGATGAAGGTGTAGTCCAAGTGCTCGAATTACCGGAAATGAAGCTAATACGCTTGAGTATTACTTCTTCCTTTGTAGGGCACGAGACGGAAAGAGTAGAAGCGATGAAGCGAGAGCAGTATGTTCATGCACTGGCTATTGAAGTCTATCAGTTTGCTAATCCTACGTGGCCTGATGAGGTTGATGTGTACATTCCATTGCGATGAGAAATAATTATAAGCAAGCAGCTTTAATGGCGCTCCAGCACTTTGACCTCGATTGGACACAGATTCGTTTCAACCAACGATCGGACACCTGCACTTTTGTAATAGAGACAAATAAAGAGGGGACTTTTTTGCTGCGTCTTCACTCGGGGAGATCTAAAGAAGAAATTAACTCCGAAATCGCTTGGCTGGAGCTTTTGAAGAGCAAAATTGATGTCCCCCTGCCGAAAGGCGTTCATGATCGAACGGGTTCTGTTACGTTCAAAGTGGAGCAAGGTAATGAGGATGGTATATATGCATCGTTAATGCGCTGGGTTGAAGGCGAACATGCGAACGAAAGACTTACCGAAGAACAAATTTACAAAGAAGGCGTTCTATTAGCCAAGCTACATAAAGCGGCACAGGAGCTTGAGTTACCTCCAGGCTTTAATCGTCCTGTGTGGGATGAACATAGCTTTAGAAAAGCAATGCTCCGATTAAAGCTGCACTACCATAGTTTTCTTTCGGATGATGAGTTCGTGCTGTATCAGTCTGCGGCTGAGAAATTATACGGCTGGTTAAGCAAGCAACATAAAAATAAGAACAGAAGGACATATGGGGTCATCCATGGTGATTTACATCAAGGGAACATCATATTTAAAGAGGGTGAACCTCGACCGATTGATTTCGGAAGATGCGGCTGGGGATATTATCTTTATGATGTGGCACATACCATTCTAGGGTTGTATCCTTTACAAAGAGAACTGGTCATTAAGGGTTACGAAAGTGGGGCAAAGCTTGATGGGGAGTGGTTTCAGACTTTAGAGAATTTTACGGTCATGGTTATGATCGAAAATTATTGCCATCACGCACCCGACCCTAGAGAAACCGCGGGACTGAAAGCAGAACAGCCTTATGCGCAAGCGATTCTAAGGAATTATCTTAGGGGAGATCCCTTTCTTTTTAACACAATTGAGATTTAGCGTATAAAAATAGGGCCTCATTGGGGAATTTATAAAAAGTTCCCTAAGGAGGCTATTTTGATGAAAAAAAGCTGGATTGCTCCTCTTCTTATCGCAGTTATGTTCTTGCTGGGGCAACAACCTTGCTCCGCTAATGGGTTAGTTCAACCGCAAGCCGAGGCTCCGTCCAGAGCTGATTCGGAACCGAAGCTTCCAGATCAGGATTCCCGCGAGCTCATGTACAAAGACACAATGATGCTCTTTCTTTTACCCCATATTGAGAAAAAAATGGCTGAGATTTATGCGCCACTTCTGACGGTAACTCCTACAGTGTATCCTTATTTAGTAGATGTTACAGATATAAAGCGAGTGAATGGATTTCGTCGGTTTGATTTCTTAATTACACTCAATATACACCCTACAGTGGGTCCACATCTTTCCGTTGGAGAGGATACTATGACTTTTAGAATCACTCCTGGTCCTAAGGTGAAGTTAGAATCATTCAAGCATTTGAGAGACCCACGAAAGTCTGACCTTACACCAAATTACCAGAATATCTTGAGATAGTGCGGTAATTAACTCTTTCAATCACAATTTCGAACGCTTAGCCAGTTAACCACACACTCCGATCTATGGGGTGTTTTTTTTGTGTCTAGAATGGTGGTGGATTATTGGCATGTATGGTATTATGAAAATAGTGGATTTATTGATTTTAGTTACTAAATTCAAATTATGAGGTGTAAGGATTGAGTGATCATAAATTCGAAGACGAACACAGAGATGAAATTTTAAGTGAATTCAATTCTAAAATCACAAGCGATGTCACAAGTAGTTCTAAGGATAAAGTTAAGGTAGGCGTAGCTACTAAAGACGGGCAGTTAGGGTTTCTTTTTACGAGGGGAGGTCTTCGGGAAGGGGCTGGCAGAAAAAGCACCGGTATAACTAAAAAGGTATCTTTGACGTTACCAGAAAACATCTGGCAGGAGATAGAGCAGGCTTGTGAGGAACAGAACGTATCTCGCTCCCAAGTATTTCGGAACATTATTGAGGCACATTTTGCAAAGGAATCTAAGGAGAGTTAGGTGAGGTCTTTGCTAATCCATGTGTCAAAAGATTCTCTTAGCACTGCACTACAAGCAGCCTTAAAAGCTATATCCGCGAATAGTTCCTCCCGTGTTCTTTCCGGAATACATATTCAGGCGCAAGCGGAGGGTCTGACTTTAACAGCCAGCAATATAAGAATGACCATTGAATATAAGCTTCCTGTGAAGATGGATTCGATGATTGTACACAAACCAGGTGAGATCGTAGTGCCCGCATGTTATTTTTATGAGATCATCCGCAAGCTTGACCCTGGATTAATTAGGCTGGAAATCGCAGAGACATTGATTCTAAATATCCAATCGGGCTATACTCAGTTTCGTTTATGCGGGATGGACACTGCAGAATTTCCGAGAATCCATTACGTGGATCATCCAAACACCAAAAAGATACGCATGAAGAACACACTTTTGAAGCAAATATTTAAACATGTGGTTTTTGCGGTCTCTTCGTTGGAAACAAGACCTGTGCTCACAGGTGTTTCACTTCAAATAGATAATCAAAACATTCGCGTAGTCGCCACTGATGGCATCCGCCTCGCTCAGCAAGTTGTTGAAAACGTAGAAGATTACGGAGTAAGTCCTTTAAATGTTATTATACCGGGCAGCACCCTTGAGGATCTTTTAAAAATAATAAACGATGATGAGGGCAGCAGCACCCAAATCGAGATAGGTCAGAAACAAATCAGATTTATTTCTGATGGCTTGAGGGTTCAGTCTGCGCTACTTGAGGGCACTTATCCCTATGTTGATAATTTAATTCCACAAGTATATATATCCGAAGTGATCGTTAAGACAGAGCGTTTGTTGCGTGTGGTTGAACGTATTGCTATATTGGCTGGTGAAAGTGTAACGCTCGGTGTATATCACTCCGGTATACTTCATTTAATATCCAGGACCGCCGACGTGGGTGAGGCAAAAGAGGAGATTCCATTGGAGTATCTAGAAGGTGAATATTTTCGAGTAGCTTTTAACGGGAAATATTTCAGAGACATCCTTCGGGCGATCGATAGTGATACGCTTAGAATAAGGTTTGCTGGAAAAGAAAGACCACTGGTGATACAGCCTGTAGACATGACTTCGTCCACACTTTTTTTAATTACACCAATGAGGACGCAGGATGGAGGATAGGCATATGAGCTTGCTAAGAAGAGTTCTCTTTGCTGAAAAAATATTATATTAATTACTTGGAGGAATGATCTATGAATCTGTTTCAGATGGGATCAAAGCCGCTTGGTACCGAACGAATCACAGCATTTTTAGAGGATAATTATGTGAGTATCGGATATCCCGGAATAGGGGATTTGGAGAACATCAGTAAAGTGGAGCTCCGTGATCGGATGATTCATGCATACCAATACAGTGAGTTGGAGCTTACAGAACATATACAAGCCATTCAACTCTTCGTACATACGATGCAGGATGGCGATTATGTGCTGGTGTGTGATGGAGATTGGGTACATTTAGGTGATCTAGGCGATTATTTTTACAATGAATTATTTGACACGCCAGACATCGGTACATGCCATCGACGTGGTGTAACTTGGCTGAAAAGTCTTCCTATAACCGATCTAAACGCAGGGATAAAAGAGTTTCTTAGCAGTAGTGGAGTGGTCAAACAGTATAAGGGGCCGATGCCTAGTGCTCGTGTGGATCTGTGGATTACAGGTTCTTCTGATTCAGAGCAAGCGATGAGTAATCGAATGCATGTGGATGAAGAGACATTATCAATGGCGCTCGATATTTTGAAGGAAGCTCTTGTTAGTGAGAACGCCGAACGACGGGAACGAGCAGCGATTGCAATTCTTCAGTATGCTAAGTAGTGAAGAAAGATTTAAGCTCCACATCCTTAGTAAAAAAGCGTTCCATCCGAACTTCAAATATCGGATGAAACGCTTTTGTTGTATCTATCGATATCTTCCAATAACCCTCAGATAAATTCAACGAATTCATTGACCGGTTTACGATAGCCACGTGGTCTGATTTTATGTTTCTTGTCTTTGCCGATAGTGATCAGCATAACCGGTACCATATGATCGGGTAGATTTAAAGTGGATTGAATCGCTTCCGGATCAAAGCCGATCATCGGGCAGGTATCCCATCCTTTATCTTTGGCAATCAGCATGAAGTGCATGGCAGAGAGTGAAGCATTCCGAATAGCCTCATCTCTTTGGAAAGCATCATTTCCTTTGTATGCATTGTTAATCGTTTCTATCTCTGCATCATAATCCTCTTGACTCATAGCCCCTAAAGCTTTAAGTCCTCCGAAGATTTCTGGGGCTTTCAGATAAGCATTCTTATCCCCGAGTACCACTATTACCGCTGAGGCGGAGTGGATTTTATATTGACCGTAAGCCGCTTTACGAATCTCATCTTTTAAATTCTCATCAGAAACCACTTTATAATTGGCATGTTGAAGATTATATGCAGATGGAGCCAATCTGGCGTAAGAGAACATTTCCTCTAGTTCATTCTGAGGGATCTTCACCCCTTCAACAAAATTCATAGCAGACCTGCGGGATTCAATCAAATCTGTAAAAGCGCTCATGAGTTATTCCTCCATATGTTATGTATTTGCTTGTTAATTATAAATAAGTGATATTTATAAATGAACTAACTATTAGTTACTAACTCAAAATAGCACAGTTAATTATATTCGTCAATGATTAAATTCACTTCATTTACATTCAGCTCTCTAAGTACTTTGGAATGTCGAAGAATAATTACTATGTTGTAAAATATTGGGATGTAAATTAGGATATTAGGATACGAAAAATTTAAATTGCTTTTATTAATGAAAGGGTGGGAATGTTGAACGATACTAGAGAGCAGTTGATAATTGACTTGCAAAGAATTGAAGAGAACGATTACGAGCTTAAAAGTGGGGAGCAATTAAGGGATTATGTGAAATTGATGCTTGAGTACATAGGAGATCCACAGCCGAAGCTACGAGATGACTTGATCTATTCCACCTTCTACAAATGGATTAACGAGAAACAATGGTTTAGTGATGCGGAGCTTCGTGAACTACTTTTGATTCTCCTTGATGAGCAGCATTTGTTCTATTACATTGGCAGCAAAGAAGATCAGGCTGTGTTCACAAGAACGTTTTCGGTACTGATCGTTGCGCTGATTCTTCAACGGCATAGGGAACAGGCTTTTTTAGCTAGCGCAGAGTTTACAAATGTGAAGGAAGCGCTGATTAGATATTATGAGGAAGAACTGGATTTACGAGGATTTATGCCAGAAGAAGGCTGGGCACATGCTGCAGCCCATGGCGCAGATGCCTTGGATGAACTGGTACTCTGCTCGGAGAGTGATGCTGCAATAAGAGAAGAGGTTTTGGCAGTCATCCAAAGGATGCTTTACAACGATCAGCACATATTTAGCGACGAAGAAGATGAACGGATCGCTACGATTGTAGCTACAATGATAGATCATCATTTACTTCCACAACAATCTATTGTCGACTGGATTCGCAACTTGGAGCAATGTGGGGGGTGGCCGAGAAGCCGAGGCCAGTACGTTGCTCGTGTGAACACCAAAAATTTCGTTCGTTCTCTGTATTTTAGATTGCTACCATTAAAGAACAATCCGGCAATGGTCGAGGTTTTATTGAAAGCGGAGATGAATTTGAATGAATTTACACAATAAGCATTTAATCATCTATGCATGTATAAAAAATATCGAAAATTATGACTAATTTATTTTAATGTAATAAAAATCACAAAACTTTAGAAAAAATCAAAAACTTTGTGACATTTATAACTTGATAAGTGCTATAATAGAAATATGGCGTTATAAGTTTTTATTTTTTTATTACTATTAAGCAGCAAAGCTTATTTGCAGAGGAGATTCGGATATGTCAGAAACAATCACTCAAACACAACCTGAGCAAGAATCACCAAAATTAGCTGTCACTCAAGAACAAATGAATGTTCTAGAGCAGCTATTGAAGCCTGAAGTTCAGGAGTCGTTAACTGTCTTAGTGGAACAGTTGCCAAAATTAACAGAGCTTGTCGGCGTGCTCACAAAGTCATATGACTTTGTTCAAACTGTTGCTGCGGATGAAGTCTTGAAAAGTGATACGGTAAGTGCAATTAAAGAACTTGCTGAACCAGTGGTGCATTCGGCGAAGAATATGGCAGCTACAGTGATCGAAGCGCAAGATCGTGCGAATGAAAATAGCGATGTGATCGGTGTATTTGGTCTTATGAAGATGATGAAAGATCCACAAGCACAGAAGCTTTTCCGTTTCGTAAATGCTTATCTTCAAGTTGCCGGCGAACGCAGTCAACAGAAATAATATTTTTTATATCTCATTCGTAAGGACGGAGGAAACATCATGTCTAAACATATTGTCATTCTAGGAGCAGGTTATGGTGGTCTACTAAGCGCCTTAACTGTACGCAAGTACCTGAAGAAGGACGAAGCTAAAATTACAGTCGTTAATCAATATCCTACACATCAAATTATTACAGAATTGCATCGTCTTGCAGCGGGTAGTGTTGCAGAAGGTGCTGTTGCTATGCCATTAGCTAAGCTTTTTGCAGGTAAAGATATCGACCTGAAAATTGCAAAGGTGAATTCTTTTTCTGTTGAGAACAAACAAATTACACTATCTGATGGTGTGACATTGTCCTACGATGCTTTAGTTGTGGGTCTTGGAAGCACTACGGCTTATTTTGGCATTCCAGGTCTTGAGCAATACAGTATGGTTTTGAAATCGGCAGCAGATGCTAACAGAATTCATCGTCATATTGATGAGCGTATCCGTGAATATGCGAAGTCTAAAAATCCAGCGGATGCAAGCATCCTAATCGGTGGCGGTGGCTTAACAGGTGTTGAACTTGTTGGTGAAATCGCTGATGTGTTGCCAACACTCACTAAGAAATATGGCGTGGATCCTAAAGAAATTAAACTGATGTTGGTTGAAGCAGGCCCTAAGATTTTACCAGTATTGCCAGATGCATTGATCGAACGCGCAGTGGCAAGCTTAGAAAAACGTGGTGTTCAATTCTTGACAGGACTACCTGTTACGAATGTAGCGGATAATGTCATTGACTTGAAAGATGGTCAAAAAATTATTGCTAACACCTTCGTATGGACTGGCGGCGTACAAGGAAATCCACTGATTGGTGAGTCCGGTCTTGAAGTGAACCGTGGTCGTGCAACGGTAAATGAATTCTTGCAATCCACATCACACAAAGACGTATTCGTTGCTGGTGACAGCGCCGTTGTCTTTGCCGAAGATGGTCGTCCATATCCACCAACTGCACAAATCGCTTGGCAAATGGGCGAATTGATCGGGTACAATCTTTATGCATACTTGAAGGATAAATCATTTGAATCCTTTAGTCCGATCAACTCAGGTACGCTTGCGAGCTTAGGTCGTAAAGACGGTGTAGCCATCGTTGGTGCTAGCTCAACTCCGCTAAAAGGATTACCTGCAACCTTGATGAAGGAAGCAAGTAATATTCGTTACTTGTCCCACATTAAAGGATTGTTTAGCTTAGCTTATTAATTGTATTATTGGAAAACCTGCTCTAATTTGAGCAGGTTTTTTTGTTGATCTCTAGTGGTTTCTACCATGAATTGTTAATGATTGTCCTAGTACGTAGTATTCATTTTTGATATACTATATTGGCTAATATTAACAGGGGAAAATAGGGGAGGATTACGTGATGTTATTCCGACAAAACGATGTCATTCTGTTTCAAGGCGACAGTATAACGGATTGGGGTCGTAATTATGATGATGCTTCATCGCTTGGTGTAGGTTATGCATTGATGGTCGCCGCTCGTCTGGGGCATTTATATCCTGAGAAGAATCTTACGTTCTATAATCGTGGAATTAGCGGCAACCGTGCAGTAGATTTGCAGGAACGCTGGGAGAAGGATTGCCTGAATCTGAAGCCGACTTGGGTGTCCATATATATTGGGATAAATGACACTTGGCGCCGCTTTGATTCTGGTCAGGAAACAACGCCTGAACAATTTGAAGCTGCGTATCGTGACCTGATCGAACGCACGCAGCATTCGCTGGCTGCTAATTTAGTCTTAATCGAGCCATTTGTGTTGCCTGTCCCAGAAGATCGTAGAACTTGGCGCCAGGATTTGGACCCTAAAATTCACATTGTTCGTGAATTGGCACGTGAATATGGTGCATTACTTGTTCCGTTGGATGGCCTGTTTGCTGCGGCATCCGTGAAAGCAGAGCCTGCTTATTGGGCTCCGGATGGAGTACATCCATCACCTGCGGGCCATGCACTTATTGCAGAGGCTTGGCTTAAGACGGTTAGCGCAATTCAAGCTTAATCGTCTGATCATATCACTACATATTTACTTGATTTTATAAGACTAGAACCACTCATTAAAGGAGCAGGTTATAGTCTTTTTTTTAAATATAAGAATTTATATGCTCCATGCTATAAATTATCCTTATATTTCTCGCTTAAACACTTGCCGTCCTTATAGGGAAGCCGAAGGCATTTATGCTTGTAATGGTTCGGAAAGTCGATTTCTTTATATTTATGGACGCTGTTATAATTAGGTTATGTTTCTTTTCTTGGAGGTGGTTCGCATTAGGAAATTACTATGGGTTGTACCCTTGTTCTTGGTTGCTCTTTTAAGCGGGTGTAAGAATGATGTGGGCTTCATCAATGCAAGGTGGATCGCCGGAGTGTCTTTAACTCCTGTAACAACTAGTGATCAGAACCAAGTTGATCGACCCGAACATTTTGAGACCCTAATACTGAAGGACTCCGCTCTGATTAAGGCGCTTTCGGAGGCTATGAACAAGAGCGATAAATTATTGGGAGAGCTGGATTGGGCTCCTGAATTTAAAATGAAGCTTGTTTATGGTGATGGCTACTCGAAGGATTATTACATAGCAATAGGTGATGAACCCGGCTATAAAGGAGTATTTACTACAGCTGAGAATGGTGGTCAAGGCTACTCTATTCCGGTGAAGAATTCGGACCAATTAAGGAAACTCATTTTTGGAACAGCAGATCAGGCGAACATAGAACAGACGGAGTCGCTGGAGTCTTCTGTTAAGGTTACAGGTCCAGTAACGATATCACATAATGATCTCTATCCCTTAACTAATAGAACTGGATTCTTGAATCTGCAGCTTTTAGATGGAACCTACAGTGAGGATTGGACAATACCAGGTCCGTTGATGGGAAGGAATTGGAGTGGCAGATTTGGGCTTGTTCTTATCGATAATCAAGGGAGAACTTTGAATAGCTTTCCACTCAGTGAATATTTTGAGGATCCCATAATATTTAATGATTTTTTTCAAATTCAGTTTGAGGACTATAATGGCGACGGCGATCCGGATTTTACGATTGGTCAGTACGGATCCAGTAATGGTTACTTCTACAAGCTATTTACGCTTAGAAAAAATAACGTTATAGAGGAATTAGGGATCAAACCCGACTCTGATTTATTTATCAGCAGTCCTAAGGGGTATTCGATAAAGCTTGATAAAGTGGATGATCATAGCTTCAAGAGAAGTTATTACGATAATGTAGCGGGTAGACAGATGGAAGATATTTTTCAGTGGAATGGAAGTGCATTTCAGAAGTTAGACAAGTGATTCATACCAGAAGTGAGAGGAATGTGTGATAGATGACGAGTGATACCATACAAGATTTAGAAGGGCTAAAAGCCATAGGGAAAGTAGTAGGACATACCATCGCCGAGATGAAAAAGAAAGTAACTCCAGGTATGACAACAGCGGAGCTTGATAAGATTGGAGCTGAAATTCTAGCGGAATTCGGTGCATCTTCAGCCCCAATGATAACGTATAATTTTCCAGGCAGCACCTGCATTAGTGTGAATGAAGAGGTTGCTCATGGGATTCCTGGTCCTAGAGTGATTAATGCTGGTGATTTGATCAATATTGATGTATCTGCTGAACTGAATGGTTATTATGGGGACGCCGGAGTTTCGTTTCAACTACCACCTTATAATGATGACATTCTTCGACTATGCCAGAGTGCAGAGGAAACTATGATGAGCGTGATCAATCATCTGAGAGCAGGGATGAAGGTCAATGAGATTGGCAGAATGATGGAACTCGAAGCTCGGAAACGCGGCTATAGAGTGGTACGTAATCTGTGCAGCCACGGGATTGGCAAATCACTCCATGAGAAGCCTTTTGAAATCTTACCTTTCTACAATCCAAGAGTGACTACAGTGTTAAAAGAGGGACAGGTGATTACGGTTGAACCCTTCCTTTCTACTGGAGCAGATTACGTGGAGCAGCAGTCGGATGGATGGACACTGAGTGTCGTAGACAATGGCCGGGTAGCACAGTTTGAACATACGATTATTGTGACTAAAGGTGAGCCTATTATCCTAACCAAGCCATAAAGAGGAGAGTGCGAAATTGAAAATCGCCTTTATACTTTTTGACGGGATTACGTTCTTAGATTTTGCGGGGTTCTATGATGTTATTTATCGATTGGGGCAATTTGAAATCGGCAAAAATTTGTCTTGGGATATATGTGCAGCGTCGGAGGAAGTGACGGATGAGTTAGGTTTCACAGTTAAAGCTGGAAAAGTGCTGCCAGAGCTTTCGGAGTATGACATGGTATTTGTACCTGGAGGGATGGGGACACGGAAACTTCGTTATGATGAAGGTTTTGTCTCGTGGATTGCTGGTGCTCACAATGTTCCTTATAAGGTATCTGTCTGCACAGGCTCACTGCTGCTTGGGGCTGCGGGGCTTCTAGGAGGGAAGAAAGCTACTACCCATCCATCTGCCTATGAATTACTAAAACCTTACTGTGAAGAAGTTGTGGAGACCCGTATTGTGCATGATGGTAATGTGATTACAGGTGGTGGAGTTTCCACTTCCATTGATCTGGGGTTATAACTGATTTCATACTTGGCTGGAGAAGCAGCGATGAATTCGGTAAAAAAGCAGATTGATTATCCATACGAGATGCAGGGGATTGTTCAAATCTAAAGGTAAATACCGGAGGGACCAGAGATGGCTGGACAAAAAATGATGGATATGCTGTTTCAGCAATGGGTAAGCGATAAGGAGCAGTGGGTACAGCTTAGAGATTTGCTGATGAAGGAGAGCAATCTTCCCGGACCACGAGTGAATTTGGAGCTATCAGGCAATTTTGCCAAACATTTTGCCCATCCTAAACTAACAGAGACAGACTGGGAGTTTCTTAATTCATGGGCTAATCTTACAGAGGCAGAAGCTGGGGTGAATGATCCCCGTGAGTTTCTGCCGTTTTGTGCGGTTAGAGCGCTGGGCGCTTATTACAGCTACGCTGAAGAAGAGCAGCGAATTGTGATTCAGAGCATCATTAAGACAGCTATGAACGACTCCAGATGGAGGATGCGTGAAGCGTCTGCTATGGCGCTGCAAAGTATAGGGGAGGATGGTTTTTCTCTTGTCAGGCAGCTGATCGACATGTGGGAGAAAGGTGCGAATAGGCTTGAACAACGAGCCTTTGTAGCAGCGTTAGCGCATCCTCCTCTTTTAAAAAAGAAAGAGAATACGCTTTATTGTCTTCAGTTGGCTACTCGAATTATGGAGAGTTTGGGTAGTGGGGAAGTACAATATGAGGACGCTGAGCATTTTCGTGTATTATCTAAGGGACTTGAATACAGCTTAAGTGTATTTGTGGCTTGTGAACCTGAAGCGGGTTTTGCCATGCTGGAGAAATTCGCTAAGAGCCGAGATACCCGAATGATTAAGATTGTGAAGAGTAATCTTGGTAAGTCACGTTTGAGTAAAAAGTATGCTCTACAGGTTGCTGAGGTCCTTAAGAGTTTGACAATACAGGAGAGGACATGAGGATCAGCTCTCCATTGGAATTATGAAGTGTAGTTTTACATGCATTTAACATGCCACATATGCTTAAGTGATATAACAGAAGGAACTAGGTGAAAAGGTGGCTGTTAGATGAAACTAAGTAAAGAGGAAAAATCATGGATTTTATATGACTGTGGAAATTCGGCGTATTCGATGGCGGTTACAACGGCTTTACTGCCTATTGTATTTGGGATGTTTTCGAATGTTAACAACAGCATGGATTTGGGGTATTTTAATTCCATAGCGAGTATTCTGGTGGCCATCCTTAGCCCGATTTTAGGGACGATGGCAGATTATAAGGATAAGAAAAAACGCTTCTTCATATTTTTCTCATTGATCGGCGTGATAGCTACTGCTTCGCTGGCTTTCGTTGCACCTGCGAGTGGGCAGTGGCAGTTATTGATTGTATTTTATATTTTGTCAGTCATAGGATTTGCCGGGGCCAATATTTTTTATGATTCTTTTCTGGTGGATGTAACCACGGATGAAAGGATGGATAAGGTATCCTCAAAAGGGTTTGCTTTTGGATATATCGCCAGCGTTATTCCATTCGGTATCAGCCTACTGCTGATTCTGTTTATGGGGATGGATAAATCAATCGGCTATCAGATTGGATTTATAATCACTGCCCTTTGGTGGGGACTGCTGACCATGCCTATGATCAAGGATGTGCAGCAAAGATATTATATAGAACCTGAACCCAAACCGGTCATTAATAGCTTTAAAAGACTGGGAGACACGTTTAAAAATGTCAGACAGCATAAAGTAGTATTTGTATTCTTGATCGCCTACTTTCTCTATATTGATGGGGTAGATACGATTATTAAAATGGTAGTGCCATATGCCACATCGGTACTGGGTGCGGATGCTTTTGATACCTTTACTTTACTGGGGATCTTATTAGTTATCCAGATCATCGCATTTCCGTGTGCTATCCTGTACGGTAATCTTGCCAAAAAATACTCAGCTAGAACAATGATCATCGTGGGGATTTTTACATATATCATTTCTTGTATCGCGGCTTACTTTATTACTTCAGTGTGGCATATATTTATTCTGGGAGCGCTAATTGGATCTGCCCAGGGAGGGATTCAAGCGCTTAGCAGATCTTATTATGCGAAGATTATTCCTAAGGAAAAATCCAATGAATTCTTTGGCTTTTATAATATCTTTGGCAAGTTTGCGGCGATTGTGGGTCCTGCTGTAATGTCATTAACAACTACCCTAACAGGCAACGCTAAATTTAGTATTTTAGCGATTATCCCACTATTCATTATTGGATTCTTCGTATTTATAACTTTACCAAAAGAGAAGCTTGAACAAGATGAACCGAAGGGACTTATCCTATGAAGTCAAGCAAAGAACAAACGGCAATGGCCAAACATCTGATTGTCATCTCTTACGATGCCTTTTCAGAAGACCAATGGGAAATGGCCAGCCGTCTTCCAAACCTATCGAAATTGATTAAGAACGGAGCGCATAGTAATCAATTAAAAAGTGTATATCCCACGCTCACTTATGTGGTACACACTACGATAGCAACTGGTGTATATCCAGATAAGCATGGTATCCACCATAACAATCCATTTCAGCCGTTTGTGAAGGAAAAGGAGCAAAGCTGGTTCTGGTACAGAAATGCGATAAAGGTGCCCACGATTTATGATGCTGCGCGCGAGCATAACATGAGTACCGCAGGAATCCTCTGGCCGGTATCAGGGAAATCCTCAATCCAATATAATATCCCTGAAATCAGAGCCATCAACAACGAAAATCAGGCACTGAAGGTGTTAAAAAGCGGGAGCCCATTATATTGCATTGAGATGGAGCTGAAATATGGACGGTTTCGAAAAGGGATTGAACAGCCTTATCTGGATGACTTCACGACAAAGTGTGCGATAGAAACGATTAAGCGTAAAAAGCCTAATCTTCTTATGATACATTTGATTGATCTGGATGACGCCAAGCATGTCTACGGCACTGACAGCGATGAAGTGAAGCGGGTAATCACACGTATGGATAAGCGGTTAGGTGATATTATACAAGCAGTGGATGAAGCCGGGATAAAGGATGACACGGTTTTTTTAGTTTTGGGTGACCATGGCCAGTTCAATGTTCGGTACAAAGTGCATTTGAACAACCTTTTGCAGGAAAAAGGGTTGATCTATGAAGAGAATGGCGAAATGAAGTGGAGAGCTTACTTTCAGTGTGGGGGCGGATCCGCTTATCTGCATATTAAAGAAGGTGATGAAGAAGCTGAACAATTAGCGTTAGCTGTTATTCAGGAATATATGGATGATGACGCTTCAGGTATAGAGGAAATGTATACTAGAGAGCGGCTGAATCAACTTCATGTGGGCCCATCTACTAAATATATGCTTGAAGCTAGGAGAGGCTATTGTTTCGATGAGAGCATGGATGAACCTACGATTGTTGATTTGGACAAACAAGGGATTAAATATGCTACGCATGGCTACTCTCCCGATAAAGAGGATTATAGATGCAACTTGGTGATCTCAGGGAACAAGGTGAAAAGTGATTTTCCCATAGGGGATCTTAAAATGGTAGATATAGCTCCTACGATGGCAAAGATTTTAGGGATTGATTTTAATCCTTGTGACGGAAGACCTTTAGATGAAATTTTCTTGGTATAGATTGAATATATATAAAGTCGGAATACTTACTGGAGCTATATCCATATACAATGAAATTAAAATGGAGTAAGAGGAGAATTGGATATGGATGCTGATATTAGACAAAAAATTCTAAATAAAAATGACAGACTTATTAGTATGGTTATTGAACGTGCTAAGAGAGATTTTCCTGATGACATTGCAATCATTGGGCTTACAGGTTCTTTCAGTACCGGAGATTTTCATGAAAAAAGCGATCTTGATCTAATTATAATTAATAACACGGCCCAAGGCTGGGGGATATCTTCGTGTTTTATTCTGGAGGATGTTGGATACGACATCTATTGTACGCCATGGGAAACAAGGATAGAAGATCAAGCGAATCTTGAGAGCCCAATGATTTCGTGTCTGATAGATTTAGAGCTGTTATATTGTGGGAAACCCGAATATCTGGAAAAGCTAAATTTATATAAACAGAGAGCTCTCGATGCTTTGGCAAAGCCTATAGTGAGTGAATGTATTAGTAGAGCGAAAAAGAATATAGACATAGCAAAACAAGAATATACGAATACATTACTTTCTGAAGATATCGGAGCAGTGAGGTATGCTTCATGTGAAGTTGTATACAATTTGGTAAATGCTCTAACACATTTGAACAATACCTATTTTAAAAGGGGACTTAAGAGATATCTGGAGGAAATAGCTACGTATCGTTATGTTCCTGATGATTTTGAAAATATATATATGGCTGTGATCGATGCGAAGACAATCGTTGAAATCAGAAGTGCATCATATAGATTTTTAGAAAGCGTCAATGATTTATATAATAAAATGTATAAGGATTTTGTGATTCAGCCTGTCCCTACCTATGATAATCTTGGTGGCACCTTTGAGGAATTATGGTGTAACTGCCGCAATAAGGTTATAGCAAGTGTGGAATTAAATGATAAATCTTATGCTTATTATGCAGCCATGGGCATACAAAATTTTCTTGATGAAATGACAGAATCAAGGGGAACAAAAAAGTTTGATATTATGCAGTATTTTGATTCAGATCATCTGCATTTATTTAAAGAGCAGTTCCTGCAGGTCATGGATGAATATCTTGAAGAATATAATAAGGTGGGAAGGAAAGTTGAACGATACGATACTTTTGAGGAATTATATAACGAATACATGAAGGTGTGATAGAGATAGAGAAGATTACCAGATTACGAATTTTCGTAGTCTGGTTTTTTCATTTTTTATGGAACGATAAGATTATTTTAAGTCATATGGGTAAAATAATAGATATCATACTAGCGGCGTCTGATTTGCCAAAGTGGTGACATTTATTATAGACTGTTTTTTGTCGGCTTTTGTCCAGTGGATGTTTTTCACTTGCAGTGATATAAAAAACTAATTTGAAGTGGGGAAATGGAATGCATGGAATAAGACAGCATCAAAAATCAAATAAGCTGAAGATATTTTCAAAAGTCATATTAATTATTATAGGGGCACTTATAACTTCATATGGCCTGGAATCCGTATTAATACCTAACAATGTTTCAGATGGTGGTGTAACAGGCCTAAGTATCGTTGGCTCACAGCTGTTTGGATTACCGTTAGGGCTGCTAATTGTTATAATTAACATCCCATTTGTTTGGTTAGGATATAAGCAAATTGGTAAAAGCTTTGCTATTTATTCCATTATCGGTATTGCCTCATTAGCCATTGGTACAAGCCTTATGCACCATGTGCCAACGATTATTGAAGGAGATACATTATTAATTACTGTTGTAGGCGGGATTATCATCGGTTTTGGTATGGGTTTAGCGTTACGTAATGGTGGGGCGTTAGATGGGATCGACATGTTGGCTGTATTGCTTTCACGAAAAATACCTTTTGGGACAAGTGATCTAATCTTATTCCTAAACATGTTTGTCTTTATTGTTGTTTCAACTGCATTTGGGCTACAAGGGGCGATTCTATCCGCACTTGCTTATTTTATTGCTTCTAAAGTGATTCATATCGTTGAAGAAGGTTTGAGCGGCTCTAAAACTTTCAAAATCATCACCGTTCAACCGGAAATTATGGTGGAAACGATTCGTGACCGATTGGGACGTGGGGCAACCTATACTGACGCATACGGTGGTTACTCCAATGAACAATTCAAAGAAATTACCTGTGTAATTAACCGTCTGGAAGAAAGCAAAATCAAGGAAATCATTCATGAAATTGACCCTAACGCTTTTGTCGTAGTATATGATGTAGCAGAAGTTAAGGGTGGTAATTTCAAAAAGCATAATATTCACTAATTACGATCCTGAAGTGCATCTCCTTCAGTGTTTGACAAATGCATAAAATGTAACTATTATTGTTGCATCTGATTAATGCACTTGTTGCTAGCCGGGTAGTATGGCAAAAGGAGAGATTTATAGTGAACATCAGCACCCGATTTGCGGTAGCCATTCATATATTAACGTTAATCGACAGTAATAAAGAGGGTAAAAGTACCTCGGAGTGGATAGCTGGTAGTGTGAACACCAACCCTGTAGTTATCCGCCGGCTAACTAGTATGTTGCAAAAAGCAGGACTGGTAACGGCCCGCCCCGGAGTCGCAGGAGCCTCACTTTCACGTAGTAGCGCTGAGATTACACTACTTCAGATTTATAAGGCAGTAAACGCGGTGGAGGAGGATTCGTTGTTCTCAGTTCATGAGCACCCTAACCCCGATTGTCCAGTCGGCAAAAATATAGCCAGCGCCATTGTACCGGTATTCTCGCTCGCGCAAAAGGCGATGGAGAATGTCCTTCAGGAGGTTACTTTGGAGCAGATTGTGAATGAAATGCCTGAAATATAACCACTCCATATCGCAACGTAGAATGAAGACCACAACATGTGCTAACGTGATTGTGGTCTTTTTTTATTGGAAACATATCAAGAGGCTCCGAATGGCTCGGGTCAGGAGAGTAGTGACTTAAAGAAGGGAAGTAGGGCGTAATCATAGAATCTGTATTTAGAAGGCATAAAACAGATAATACTTCATATAGGGAAACTCTAATATGCTGAAGTGGAAAATGAACGGAGGATTTACAGTGGAACAAATCGCATTAATCTCAGATATTCATGGAAATATCCCGGCTTTGACAGCCGTATTAGAGGATATTAAGCAGCGTGGAATTAGTAGGATATTTTGCCTAGGTGATATTGTTGGTAAAGGACCAAATTCAGATCTAGCCGTTGATATCATTAAGAACAATTGTGAAATCAGTGTTATGGGAAACTGGGATGATTTAATGAATCAGGATGTTGATTTTGAAATGGCCCGGTGGAGTCGGAATTTGTTAGGGAAAGACCGCCTTGCTTATTTAGGTACATTACCGTTCTCGATTGAGTTTATGATGAGTGGTAAGTTTATCCGTTTATTTCATGCTTCACCGCGAAGCTACTATGAACGGATTCAGCCTTGGGACGATTATGAGAAGCGGCTGTCTATGTTTGGTTGTTCTGATCTCTGCCAGGAGCAGCGACAAGCGGATATCGTAGGCTATGGGGACATTCACAATGCTTTTATACAACATTTAGAAGGGAAGACTTTATTTAATGTTGGCAGTGTGGGGAATCCTCTAGATGTCACTCAGGCATCTTATGTGATTTTGGAGGGGGAGTATGGAGGCCTGACAACAGCATCTTTGAATATACAATTTGTAAGAGTTCCTTATGATATTGAGTTAGCCATTCAACAAGCCATAGATGCAGTTATGCCAGCTACAGAGCCCTATATTCGAGAGCTTAGAACTGCGCAGTATAGAGGGAATGCGCGGGGATAGAAGATGAACTTTCGAACGGTGACCTTGATTCACAACATCAAAAAGTAACGGAGGGAACGAATTGAAGCTTAGTCATGTATTTGAGCAATTCCCTACTTTGGAAACCGAACAACTAACACTGAAAAAAATTGAAGTTAGTAACCTTGAAGAGGTATTTGGAATTTATAGCAATGATCAAGTGTTTGAGTACTGCGGAATTATT
Source organism: Paenibacillus sp. FSL R5-0923 (assembly GCF_038009145.1). Classification (NCBI taxonomy): domain Bacteria; kingdom Bacillati; phylum Bacillota; class Bacilli; order Caryophanales; family Paenibacillaceae; genus Paenibacillus; species Paenibacillus sp. FSL R5-0923. The sequence goes on along the minus strand of NZ_JBBPAT010000001.1, from coordinate 5,071,335 downwards.
CCGAAACATAATAAAGATACAGTAAAGAATATGATCGGACATTTCGAACGTGATTTTAATAAAGGGTTAAGAGTGAAGTGGGGAATTTTCCGTAAAAATAATCCGTACATACTGCTAGGTATCATCGAAGCTATGGATTTTAATCAAAAAGTGGATATGGTCACGATTGGTTATTTTTTGGCGGAGTCTTATTGGGGAAAAGGGATTGCAACTCAGGCCGTTGAAATGGTGAAAAAATATTTATTTGAGACGGCAGAGGTCAATCGAATCCAAGCTGAAGTCATGCCTTTTAATGAGCGGTCCAAGCGGGTCCTTTTGAAAAGTGGCTTTCTGAAAGAGGGGACGTTAAGACAAGCCCATGTATGGTCAGGTAAAGGGCTCATTGATTTGGAGATTTACAGCATTCTTGCAGAGGAATACGGAAAGGGAGAAAACAGATCCTAGTGAAAGTAGGGGAGATTATGGGGACTATCGTGGTAATCGGTGGGGGAGAGCTAACCGATTTAGAAACGCTTGAAATGGATCGTGAAGTTGTGAAGTTAACCCAGAAAGTTAATCCGAAAGCGTTATTTATTCCAACAGCTAGTAGTGATGCACCAGGTTATTGTGATACGTTCAACAAAGTGTACGGCGAGATTCTAGGATGTGAAACAAGTCATTTATTGCTTGTGAGCCAAACCTATACCCATGAAGAAATCGCAGAGTTAATTATATCCGCGGATCTGATTTATGTTGGTGGTGGTAATACCCGAAAGATGCTGGAGATTTGGAAAAATACCGGCGTAGATGCTCTTCTAAAAGAAGCGTACAACTCGGGGACTATTTTGGCAGGGCTGAGTGCAGGTTCCATTTGCTGGTTTGAATATGGGCATAGTGACTCTGAAGCGTTCGACGACCAAGGGAACTGGCAGTATATTAAGCTTGAAGCGATGGGGATTCTGCCAGGTATTCATTGTCCGCATTATAATGAGGATATTCGGGTTGAGGATTTTTCGCGTATGGTAAAAGACGGAGGTTTGCTCGGAATCGCAGTGGATAATAACTGTGCCATCATCTACAAGGATAATGAATATAAGGTGATGTCGACAAGAGAAGAAGCTAAAGCCTACCGTGTGATGGACTCAGAGCAAGGTGTTGTCGTTACGCAAATCGAAGAACACCCAAGCTACAGACCTCTTCATGAAGTGTACGGTGGAGGTGATCAATGAAGTCTAATCAAATCTCAATTATCGTGGCGAGTCTTATTCTAGGGATTTCATTTATTATTGGATGTTCAATAACTAATGGCGATAAAGAGTTGGAAGTTGATCAAGACCAGACTCCATCCATAGTAACGGCAGATAAGCTTTTGATGGATATTAAAGAGACGGCCTTATACTTAAATCTGACTGAAGATCAAGTGATGAATATTATTAAAACGGAGCATGAGAATTTAAGTAGATCGGGCATTTTTCAAGGGACTATGTTCCCTTATATCAGAGTTGGTAATGAATATCTTTTTAACAAAGACTTATTAACAACATGGGTTTCGGATGCCTCCTTAAATAGGAGGGTTTATCTAAACCGATAAACGAAATAAGGTATTAATTGAATAAGGAAGGTGCTCTCTATTAAACTACTGTTTGTCTGCAGCCAGAATCGCTGGCGGAGTTTAACTGCGGAGAAGATATTTCAAGGAATTGATGGTCATGAAGTGAGATCTGCTGGAACAGAGGATCATGCCAGAATCAAACTTTCTGAAGGACATGTGGGCTGGGCGGATGTTATTTTTGTGATGGAGAAGAAGCATGTTCGAAGAATTCAAGATAAATTCAGAGACGGTGTAATCGGCAAAAGAATAATTTGTTTGAATATATCAGATGATTATAAGTATATGGATGAAGACTTAATTGGACTTCTTGAATCCAGTGTATCTGAATATTTACAGGAATGGCACTCCTAAGGATGAGGTGTTCTTATGAATCATGTTTGGCTGTGAATCAGTCAGCATGATTTTTTTGTTGGTAATTGACAAACATATAGAAGGTAACTATACTAAATATAGTTAATTTGTAACTGATTAAGTTACAGGAATAGTGGGAGGAAATATAATGACAACTAAAACAACACTTCATCCGGACGTAGAGATTGGTCTGGTACAAATTAGAGTAAGTAATTTAGAGCGTTCGCTCACCTTTTATCAGAACGTGGTGGGGTTAAGTGTCTTGCGGCAATCTGGTCGTGAGGTGGAAATGACTGCTGACGGTCAGAATGTGTTATTGATTCTGCGGGAGATTGAGAATGCAAAGGTTCTTCGTCCGAACTCAGTGGCTGGATTGTATCATTTTGCTATCCTTGTTCCGGATCGTCCTAGCTTGGGACTCGTTGTACGCAATTTGATCGCGTTGGGAATTGAAGTGGGTCAGGGAGATCATTTGGTGAGTGAAGCACTGTATATTCAGGACCCGGATAACAACGGAATCGAAATTTATAGAGATCGTCCTAGGGATACATGGAAGTATGATGCGGAAGGGCATGTAATGATGACAACGGACCCAGTGGATGTAGATGGTTTGTTGGCGGCTTCTGAAGGTTTTCAATGGAACGGGCTGCCAGCTGGAACGGTGATCGGACATGTACACTTTCATGTGGGTAATTTAACTAAGGCGAAGGAGTTCTACGTTGGTTTGCTTGGTTTTGATCTAGTAGCTAATTATGGCAGTGCGGCAATGTTTATCTCAGCAGGTGGGTATCATCACCACATTGGATTGAATATATGGGCAGGGCAAGGCGCACCTGTGGCACCTTCTGATGCAGTAGGAATTGATTATTTCACCTTACTTCTTCCGAATGAAGAGGAGCGTACGTCTGTAGTGGAGCGTGTTAAGCAGGCGGGTTACACCGTTGTTGAAGAGAATGGAGCCCCTACATTCAAAGATCCATGGAACATTGGAATCAGACTTATAGTGAAAAGTCATACGAAATAACTATTCACCAATCGAATTCACCTTTTTCTGGATAGAAAGAACTATCCATTTTTGTCCATTTATTTTATAATATTTGGAAAAAGATGGGCGGAAGGGTGAAGGTTGTTGGAATCATTCAAAATGGCGTATGTGATCCTTTGTCACAAAAATCCTGAGCAGATCAATATGCTAATCGATAGTTTAACTAATGACTCCGTCGAGTTTTTCCTACATGTCGATCAGAAGAGTGGTATTGAAGCTGATATTACTCACCGTAACGATATTCATTTTGTCAAAGAGCCTATTGATGTACGGTGGGGACATTACAGTCAGATTGAATGTGTTTTGAAGTGTTTTGCGCTGATCAAAGAACATGGGAAATTCAATTATATCCACATCATAAGTGGTCAGGATCTGCCCTTAGCTTCCAACGAAGTTATTCTTGATTTCTTTAAGAAGAATCAGGGGGACGAATTTGTAAAGTATCAGCAATTACCGAATACTTCTGAAACGTGGGGATGTTATGAGAGGGTGTCGGTTTATTATCCTAGATTCCTGATCTCAAGAACCAGGCGTATGGCTGCCATTAGGATGAGGTATATTAAAGCAGTAATGAACGTTCCATTCTTGCAAAGAAGGTTGGGTGTTCTGCCAAAATCGCTGTATAAAGGCTCTAACTGGATGTCTATCACAGGTGAATGTATGGAATACATCATGGAGTTTACTTCTACTTCTCCAGAGTATGTTAGATTTTTTAAGAACACATTATGTGGAGATGAAATCTTCTTCCATACGATTATTTTGAATAGTGCGTTTAAGAACAATGTACGGAGTGAAATTAAGAGGTATACAGACTGGGAAACAGGACCGGATTATCCAAGAACACTAACGATAGAAGATTATGACCGGATCACTCGTACGGGTACAGAATGCTTTTGGGGGAGAAAGTTTGATCTCGATATCGACAGAACCATCGTTCAGGATCTCCTTGATATAAATACTAAAGTAAAAACATCGTAAACATATACAGGAGGAAATAATATGAAAATCGCAGTTGTAGGAGCAAGTGGAAAAGCCGGAAGCCGAATCACTCAGGAAGCGCTAGATAGAGGCCATGAAGTTACAGCCATTGTACGGGATGCATCGAAAGTTGCAAATCGTAAGGCAAAGGTCATCGAAAAGGATGTATTTGCACTTACCGCTGAAGATTTGAAGGGTTTTGATGTTGTTGTGAATGCTTTCGGAGCACCATTTGGACAAGAGCATCTGCATGTGGATGCCGGAAATGTGCTTATTGAAGCATTAAAGGATGCCCCTAATACAAGATTGATTGTAGTTGGAGGTGCGGGAAGTCTATATGTAGATGAAGCTAAGACGATTAAAGTGGTAGATACCCCTGATTTCCCTGACTTTATCAAGCCAACGGCTACGAATCAAGGGAAGAACCTGGAGATTCTGCAAGGTACAGACTCGCTATCTTGGACTTTCGTTAGTCCATCCGCTAATTTTGCAATTGGGACTAGAACGGGTTCTTATGTGAAAGGCAAAGATCATCTGCTTGTGAATTCCAAAGGTGAGAGCTATGTCAGCTATGAAGATTATGCGATTGCTATTGTAGATGAAATTGAACAGCCGCAGCATATTCGTGAACGGTTTACAGTTGTTTCGGAATCATAAGTGAGTATAACGAGTAAGGACTATATATAAAAAGAAAGCAGAGCCAGATAAGGGCTCTGCTTTCTTGCATCGGTCTATTCTCTTGCTTCCGCAATTTCAGCAATCCGTTTGTTTGCGTTTCCGCGATAAATTCCGCCATGATAGCAAATGACCGTTTCAATCTCATACTCGGCGAACTTTGTCAGAGAGATTAAAGCTTGCTTCATGTCAGGCGTTGCCGAAGGAGTGGGGCCGTGCAGCTCACCGCCTTGAACGGTAAGAGCATCCGCGGCAATTAGCGTACGGCTATCATGATGGTATAGACTCAGATGTCCAGGGCTATGTCCTGGTGTATGGATAATCGTAATTCCACCGGCAAGAGGCAGTATTTCCCCATCCACTATGGTTTGATCTACTCTTCCTTTAGGGGGATGAGATAACACGGATAGGAAAGCGCGGCGCCATTCCTCTGGTACATGAGGGGGGATCATGGCTTCTGCCGCAGCTAAAGCTTCGGGGGTGTGTTTAAGGAGCATTCGTTCTCCTTCAATATAAGGCTGCTCGATTTCGTGAGCCAGAACTGTCAGTTCTAGACATTCTTCTGACAGTAAATCAGGTAAGCTCCCGATGTGATCTAGATCTTGATGTGTGATGATTACGGTGCGCAGTTGTTCCCAAGGCACATGGGTTTCTTTTAGAGCTTCTTTGAATTTTGGGAGCAGGCCCGGAAATCCAGTGTCTACGAGTACAGCAGAATTTTGATCCCAGAGCAGCGTAGGGTAAATCGTGTCACTCCCGCCCATAACCTGTGCTGTAATCTCTAACATTTCTATTCCACTAGCAATATGCATAAGATCCCTCCATGATTGATGATAAGAGCGATGCCGTTAGGCTAATGCATATAATACTTAAAATAAAATGTAATTTCAATAGAGTAATTTATTATTATAACATAAATAAATATTTTTGTCAATATATATCTGATGTATTTTTTGTGTAATTTCTAGGGGACATTATTGTTGAGAACTTCTATTTCTATATTTTTCCCTTACCCGAAGCTTTACGATATAATAACCAAATAAAAAAGGGAGTTGATGTGGTTTGGAGACTTTTCTAGTTGTACTCGTCCTACTGGGCCTTATCGCAATTTCCAACATCATAAACCGATTTATTCCCTTTGTGCCAATACCGTTAATTCAAATTGGTCTGGGTGTAATGGTTGTGTTAATGCCTTTGGGAATACATATGACATTGGAACCAGAGCTGTTTTTCGTATTGTTTATTGCACCGCTTTTGTTCAATGATGGGAAACGGACGCCAAGAAATGAATTATGGAACTTACGGGGTCCGATATTAATGCTAGCGCTGGGATTGGTTTTTGCTACGGTGCTTATTGCTGGATATTCGATCAACTGGATGATTCCAACGATCCCGCTAGCAGCTGCATTTGCTCTGGCAGCGATCTTGTCACCTACAGATGCGGTCGCGGTCAGCGCAATCGCTGGTAGAGTACATCTTCCTAAGAGTATTCACCGCATTCTAGAGGGCGAATCATTAATGAATGATGCTTCCGGGCTTGTTGCCTTTAACTTTGCCATTGCTGCAGCAGTTACGGGTATGTTTTCTTTACCGAAAGCCTCCATTAGCTTTGTAGTTATTGCTGCAGGCGGGTTGATCGTTGGGGCATTATTGGCTTTTCTTCTGATTCGGCTAAGCGTAATTATTCGCAGACTGGGGATGGAGGATATCACAGTGCATGTGCTGCTGCAAATCCTAACTCCTTTTATTATTTATTTGATCAGTGAAGAGATAGGGGTATCTGGCATTTTGGCAGTGGTTGCAGGGGGGGTTATTCATGCGGTTGAGAAGGACCGTGCCGTATCTCCGCAGTATAAGCTACAACTGGTATCCGCTAGTACATGGTCTGTTCTGCTCTATATATTGAATGGGCTGGTCTTCCTTATTCTTGGCTTATCTATTCCAGACGTTATAGAAGTGATCTACCGTGATACGACCGTGGATAATCTTATAGTTGTAGGTTATGTATTAGCCATTACTATGCTGCTGTTTGTACTACGGTTTGTATGGGTGTATGTGTTCTCTTTAGTAGGATCTCGTCTGCGAAAAATGGAGAAGTCATCTGTTAAATCACTATTAATCCTCACCATTTCAGGAGTGCGTGGAGCGGTTACCTTAGCCGGTGCGTTCTCGATTCCCTTTTTTCTTGGGGATGGATCACCATTTCCTGAGCGTGATTTAATCATCTTTATCGCCGCAGGTGTTATTCTAATGTCGCTGCTGATCGCTAGTATCTTTTTGCCAATTCTAGCAGGTAAAGAAGAGCCAGTTGCTGAATCAGGTGAGACAGGAGCCGAGCAGGCGGCCAAGTCTAAAGTTATTGCTGCCGGTTTAACCATGCTGCAAAGTATGATGACAGAAGAAAGTAAGGAATCCGCACAACCGGCTTTGAGTGAATTTAGAGAAAAGGTTTATAGTCTAAACCGTGAGGACCAATCAAATGATCCAGCACTCGAGAACTTCCGCCGACTGGGTGTTGAAGCGAGGATTGTGGGTCTGCAAGCTGAACGTAAAGAACTGAACCGATTGCTAGAGAACAATGAGATTCCCGCCTCAGTGGCTCAGAAGCTGGGAGGATTCTTGGATCATAGTGAGGTCTTTCTGGCCAGAAGTCTAAATTCACAAATTAGAATATCGATTACCGAGATCAGACGGCTGTTTGCGGGAATGTTCTCAGGTCAGAATGAAGGGGAAGCCAGCCAACAAATGCTGCAACAGGCTGAGTGTGCTAGAGAAGCGAAAATTGCCATGGCCCATGCTGCTATAGCTGCTATTAATGTCTGTAAGAACGAGAACAACCGAAATGCAGCCGAGAAGGTTGCATGCAGTTATGAGCAGTTAATTTCTCGTCTGGAGCAAGGGAAAGGCTGGACAAAGGATGGGCTTGTTGATGATCAAAAGCTTGAAATGAAGCTGAAAGCCATTCAAGAGCAGCGGGATAAGGTGCAGCAAATGTATCAGGATGGAACCATTAACCGCAAGCTAGCTGGTAAATTACGCAAGTTCGTAGATCATTTAGAGACATCGATTTGGGAGGATTAGCTGTACTGAACACCACGGCATCTCTTCACACGAGCTTTATTCGCTAGCTATCAGAAAATTTTAGGGGGAATCCAGATCTGAAACTTGCGGAAGCGTTAGTGAAGCGAAGTGATCTAACCCGTAAAATCGCGCAGCTAAAGCAGCGGCTGGAGCGAGTCGTTAAAGTTCAAGAGGGTGAGGAGCCGGCTGAACAACCTGAAGCTCTTTTGCAGGAGTTAGAAAGAGCTGTGAATGAGCAGACGATTTTGATCCGAGTGATCAATCGATCGCCGATGCGCTAGCGGAACGGGACAAAATGCTACAGCTACGCAAGCTGTTTAGCGATTTGCTTGAACAGACTTCCATTACTCAGGATCGCTTCAGTCGCTCGGAGGTTCGTTTTCAAAGAACAGTAGATGTCGCTCAGATTCAGAAGCAGATGGATGAGTTGAAGTTGGAAAACTGACAGATGCCGGGGGCAGGGATATTTTTGCTGTGGTTTAGCTTTTTCATAACATGAAGTGGCTCTATTAGGATAGGTATATTCGTCATATATAATGTGAAAAAATGTCGAATAATGTTGAATTAAATGGATTGAAATTTGCTTGAAAGGCCTGTTTTGCCTATATTAACGCTTGTTATCCTGTATAATTTACGAATACGCGGATTACTTAACCGCTGTTCAATTCTTAAGTTGATTATTCAGGGTGAGCGTGTGATTCACTGGTCAGAAATTATTGGCCCTTGTCTCCTCATTCATTCTACTATTCCTTTTTATGAGAGAGAGAAGTGACAAATGACCATGAAATCAATTGCCTGGGTAACCGACAGTACAAGTATCATAGATCCGGAGTTCGCTAAGAATAATCATGTATATATTATTCCGTTACGGATTATTATTAACAACGAATGTTATAAAGAGAATATAGATATTACGATCGATGACTTCTATGAGAAAATGCGCCAGCATGAAAAGGTAGGCAGCTCACAGCCTCCAATCGGTGAGTTTATTGAGCTATACGAACGGTTGAAGGAAGAATACGATGAAATTATTGCTGTACATCTTTCTTCAGAGCTCAGTGGCACTTACAATGCTTCGATGCAAGGCGCCGAAATAGCGGAGGCTAATGTAATTGGAATTGATGCCAAGGTTGGCGCTTATCCAATCCGAGAAATGATCATGCGCGGTATACATTGGCAGAAGAAGGGTCTTTCTGGACTAGAAATTAAAGCGAAGATTGAAAATATTATTCAGAATATGTCCTTTTACTTAATTCCTGCAAGCTTGACACAGCTTCATCGCAGTGGACGTGTTTCTGGATCACAATTTGTACTTAGCCAATTGCTGCGTATAAACTTGCTGCTTCGTTTTGACGAAGGGAAGGTCGTTGTTGTGGAGAAAATCCGTACAATGAAGAAAACGCAACAAGCGCTTTTGGAGATATTTAAACAGGATGTAGGGCTTGTTAGTGATGTATGTATCATGCATTCGAATAATTTAGAGATGGCACTCAAGCTAGAAGAGGACATAAAAGCAATGGCGCCTGACATACGAACTGAGATTATGACCTATATTCCTGCTGTGGCTGTTCATGCGGGTGAGGGTACTGTAGGGCTGTCCTGGATCAAGAACACTAGTATCAATAGTATTCATCCGGGTGCTGCGCCTTTAGTCTTCCCTGAAGCGTTATTTGCATAGAGATGAACAAAGAAATCGCTCCTTGGGAGATGGATGGGTGACCACCATTGTACCAACAGGCGATTTCTTTTTTTTGAAGAAGTATGCTGTTATTTGATTGCACGACGACGGAACATTTGTCCAATTACATCACTTAGCACGAGTCCAGCTGCAATGGCTCCAGAGAGCATTAATGCCCGAACAGCGATTTCTACAGCCAGAGTATAGTCCTCTTCCACAAATTTACGCATAGCATCGTAAGCGAGACCACCCGGAACAAGCGGGATAATACCACCTACACTAAAAATAATAACCGGCATTTTGAAGGATCGCGCAAAAAATTGGCTGACGATGCCCACTATTACACTAGCTGCAAACGTAGCTACAACAGGTCCGAACTCTACATTAAGAAGCACATACACCATCCAGCCCACCATTCCGGCAAAACCACACTGTAGTAGTGAGCGCTTAGGCGCATTAAATAGAATACAGAAGGTTGCCGCGGCGATAAAACTGGTTATAAGTTGCAAAATCATGAAGGGCTAACCTCTTTCACATGGATATTAAAATAGTGATAGTACAAGCCCGATACCTGTACCGATCGCAAATGCAGTTAGAAAGGCATCGGCTCCCTTGGATATGCCTGAGACCAGATGACCGGCCATCAGATCACGAACGGCATTAGTAATGAGTAGTCCGGGTACTAGAGGCATAACGGAGCCGATAATGATTTTGTCCATCTCTTGACCTATCCCCAGCTTTACAGAACAGAAGGCTAGAAGTCCGATCAGGAAGGAAGCAGAAAACTCTGCGAAGAATTTAGTCTGCACTAAACGATGCAGATAGATGACCGCAGCGAAGCCTAGTCCGGAAATCGGCAAGGCGGGGAGAGCATCCCACAAACTGCCTTTAAACATAACGGTGAAGCAAGCACCAGTAAGGGCGGCTGCTAAGATCTGCAGCCATACGGGATAGACAGGTGAGGCTTCATCGACTTCTCCTAATTTTGCACGAGCTTCCTCAGCTGTAATCTGACGTTCGCTTAGACGCCGAGAAATGTCATTGACCTCCGATACCTTCTGCAGATCTGTTGTTCGCTCCGCAATTCTGTATAACTTAACAGGTTCTATTCTATTTGTGGTGAACATAATAACGGTTGGCGTCACATAGCTATGTGCTCCTGGGAACCCGAGGGATCCTGCCATTCGTGTCATCGTATCTTCAACTCTGGATGTTTCTGCACCATTCTGCAGCATGATCTTGCCAGCAAGAAGACAGAGATCAACGATTTCATAATACGTAGTGTTAGTGTTGCTCGTGCTATCCAACTTCTCCGGTCCTCCTCTGGAATGTGATTATCTATGTTTACATATTTCGATTGTCGCTTCATCTACGTGAAAATAACAACCCCAATATAGCATTATAAACGATATGGTGTGTATTTTAATATAGTTTTTATTTATAGTGTCCGCCGATTTTTCCAGATCTGTCCTTAAGCTGCCCGGCATCTGTAAAAGAAGCTGCTCGCCCAATGATAGTCTCCCCATATTTATTCTTGAGGGCATCGGTCGCACGTTCGAGTTCACGATAGCGAGGGCGAGACTCAAATAGGGTTAGCTGGTACTGGCTTTCGTCAGATAGATTGGACAGGCTTAAGTGGATTCTACGCACAGGCTGACCGTCCCAGTGGAGCTTGAAGAGAGAAAGAGCTGCCTCATATACCAGCAGGGTGGCATTTGTAGGATCGCTCATTGTAGTTTGTCTTGAGAAGCCTGTGGGGTCATCAAAGCTGGCACCTTGGCAGCCGATAGACACGACTGCACCATGTACTTTCAATTTGCGGCAACGTCTACATACAAGCTCAGATAGCTCAAGAATGATGGTCTTAATATCTTGCAGCTTATAGTAATCCCTTGGCAGCGTCATTTGGTGCCCGACACTCTTGGGTGCGACTTCATAGGTGCTGGGGCTCACGGGGCTGTCATCGATGCCATTGGCTATCCGCCAATATAGCTCGGCGTCGATATCACATTTTTTGTGAAATTTCTCCCGCATGCGCCATTTCAGCTCGCTTAGCGGCATCTGTGCCAAATGTCCAATTGTCGTAATACCCATGCTTTGGAAATGGGCGGACATGCGGCGACCTACCATGAACAGCTCGCTAATGGGGAGAGGCCAGAGCACATTCGGAAGCTCCTCGTTAGCGAGGGTGAATATACCATCCGCGTTCTTCTTGGCCCACAGGTCGCAAGCCATTTTGGCGGTAACCTTGGAATATCCAATGCCGATGCGCGCACGCACACCTGTGTTTCTACGAATTAGATCCTGAATGGCGGTAGCGATCTCCCTTGGACTGCCAAATAAGCTGAGGCTACCGCTGACATCAATAAACTGTTCATCGATAGAATAGGGCTCTACCTGGTCGCTAAACTTACGTAGAATATCTGTGATTTGAGAGGAGACATCGATATATTGCTGCATATGTGGTCTGACCACGATGACTTCGGGGCATTTTGCCAGCGCTTCCTTCAACGTCTCAGCGGTAGTAATGCCATAGGATTTGGCTATAGGGCAGGCAGCCAGCACAATACCGCTCCGTCTAGCTGGGTCTCCAGCAACGATCAGCGGCTTATTGCTGTACTGCGGATTAGAGGCTTTTTCCACGGAGGCATAGAAGCTTTGGCAATCAGATAGCATAATGACACGCTCTTTATTCATAGGTTCACACGCTCCAGGTGAGGTAGAGATACCTTATATTTTTTCTCCTTATTATAATGCGAACGTATGATCGTGTATATTCTTATTTATTTCCATTTATTTCGTCTCAAGTGTGCATAGACCCGTAGCCACGCCCCCAGAGATAATCGTGAGGATGGAGTGGAAGAAGGTTTCCTTGGAAATCAGGAGTCCTCCCGCGCCGATAATCATAAAGTCGGTCAAAAAAATGATGAATCCAAGGTTCAGCGGGACATACCTTTTTATAAATTGAGCGAGCAGATCGGTGCCACCCGTACTTGCTTTAAACCGCAGCATAATCCCAAGTCCCGTTCCCATCAAAAAACCGCCAATAATGGCGCTAGAAATGGAACCAAACTCAAAATAATATAGAAAGTGATATTGGAAAGGACCGAGAAGCTCGATCAGAAATGATGAGATCAATAGGCCGAGTACACTGTTGTAAAAGATATCGCGTTCCTTTAACCAAGCGAGCAGAAAGATAGGAAAGCTGCAGAGAATTATAGCTACGCCAATTTTAGCGTCGGATAAATAATTAATAATGAGGGCTATCCCTATTATTCCCCCATCCAGGATTTTATATGGTACGAGAAAAAAATTAGTTCCCGCAGCAACGAGTAAGCTTCCTAAAAGAATGATAAGGTATCTTAATGGCCGCATATTTAACATCTCCACATTAAAGGCATGTCTATAAATATGCTTGTCACTTCCAAAAAATTGCAGTTGAACAAAAAAACCTGATTATGAATCAGGGTTAAAAAGTCTTATATTACATAGTGTGTGAGGAATAGACGGTTCCTAACGCTCAAAAGACACCAAGTAACTAAGCGTAAGCAAGTCAGAAATGAAAGTATGAATGTAACGGTATGGAGGAAGGAGCACGTGTCCAATAATCGGAGACGTGCTGCTTGTGTTTTTAACGGGAGTAACGCTTACGAAAGCGAAGCGGAGAGATTCCGATCTGCTGAGCAAATCGACGCGAGAAGTAGGCGGCACTCTCGAAGCCGGTACGTTCTGCGATTCCGGCTATAGAAAGCTCAGTCTTAAGCAGCAATAGCTTAGCCTGTTCCAAACGGTAATCCGTCAAATACTCCATCGGAGTCAGCCCATATACTCGTTTCATGCAGCGAGTAAGGTAGTTATAGTGAAAATGCAGTGCGTCCGCTAGTGAGGCATTGGAGAGAGGCTCCGCATAATGATTACGGATATAAGTCTCCGTCTGCTCTGCAATTTCCACCGCGTGACTTTCTGAAGTATCATGCTGTGCCAGATCCATCATCCGCAGCATTTCTTCAAATATCCGTTGCTGCTGCCAAACTGCGCTGGAACGCCGGCCCGTAGACAGCTGTAATAGCATCTCAGCTTGTCCACTCCGTTCAAAAGGGTCAGGGAGAGGGCCGAACTGTGGCACTCGAATGGTATACGGAGGAGTAAGAAACTGCCGAAAATGTGTTTCACGGTTGATATACACGGGTCCACCCTCAGAGCTAGACCAATCTGCAAGGGTATGAAAATGAATCCATATAAATGAAGTGGTCTCATCACATGGCTTAACGGAGTAATGATAGCGATCGGGCAGCAATAGCAGTGTATGTCCCGCCGAAACCTCCCATTGATTATGGTCCTCCCCGATAAATAGACAGCCTTGTTCTACAATAAGTAGATCAAATATTCCAATATGGCTTCTATTCGGATGCTGATCTCCGGGTTGATAAACCGTGCGATTGCATTCTAGAAAATAAGGAAATGGCGGCGCAGCGAAATGTATAAATGAAAGGCCCATTTTGTAATTATCCCTCCTTTCTAAAGTGTGAAATAGTACAAAAAAGGGGTTGCTTCTGATCGTATTTTTAATCTATTCTACCCCCTATAATTATTATTAGCGAGTATGAAATAAGGCTGAGGGGAAGATGAGGATGAACAAGATTATACAGGATCAAGAAGTTGTAAAAGATCAAACTGTTACCATTCAAGATGATTTCTGGGGCGGATACATTAGGCTGGTCCAGAACGTTGTTATCCCCTATCAATATGAGGCATTGCACGATAGAGCTCTGGGAGCTGAACCGAGTCATGCCATTGCTAATTTTGAGATTGCTGCGGGCCGGAAGACTGGCGAGTTTTACGGCTGGGTATTTCAAGATAGTGATGTGGCTAAGTGGCTGGAGGCTGTTGGTTATTCCTTAAGCATTACACGTGATCCTGAGCTAGAGCGTCAAGCGGATGAAGTGATTGACCTCGTTGGCGAGGCGCAGCAGGAAGATGGATACTTAAATACTTATTTTACGATAAAAGAACCGGGTAAACGCTGGACCAATTTGAACGATTGTCATGAGCTGTACTGTGCTGGACATTTCATAGAAGCTGCCGTTTCTTATTATGAAGCTACTGGCAAAAGAAAACTGCTCGACATCATGTGCCGAATGGTTGATCATATCGATTCTGTGTTTGGACCGGAAGAAGGCAAAATGCAGGGCTATGATGGGCATCAGGAGATTGAACTCGCGCTCGTTAAGCTGTATCGATTGACAGGTGAGGAACGATATTTGAAGCTCAGCAGCTTTTTTATTAATGAGCGAGGTCAACAGCCGAATTTCTTAAAGGAACAATGGGATAATCTGGGGAAGATCAATTTTTTCACAGGTCGGAAGGAGGATCTTGATTTAAAATATTACCAGAGTCATCTTCCAGTAAGAGAGCAGAAGGTGGCTGTAGGCCATGCTGTACGTGCGGTTTATATGTATACTGCTATGGCTGATCTTGCCGCTATTACTGGAGATGAATCACTTCGTGAAGCATGCGAGAGACTGTGGAATAACATTACGAACAAGCAAATGTACATTACAGGCGGGATCGGCTCTACACATAGAGGGGAGGCGTTCACCTTCGATTATGATCTGCCTAACGATTCGGTGTACGCAGAGACTTGTGCCTCTATTGGGTTGATCTTTTTTGCACAGCGTATGCTGAGAATATCACCGGATGCACGTTATGCCGATGTCATGGAGCGGGCGCTTTACAACAATGTACTGGGCTCGATGGCACAGGATGGCAAGCACTATTTTTATGTGAACCCACTAGAAGTATGGCCTCAGGCATGCAGTTGCAACCCGGAGAAACATCATGTGAAGTCTGAACGTCAAGGCTGGTTTGGCTGCGCCTGCTGCCCTCCGAATGTCGCGCGTCTACTTACTTCGCTCAATCAATATATTTACACGGTTCATGGCGATACACTCTATACGAATTTGTATATTGGCAGTGAGCTGAGAACAAAGCTGGGCGGAACGGATGTCGCCATTCAACAACAAAGTACCTATCCATGGAAAGGTATAGTCTCGATGAAGATCAATCCGAAAGAGGAAGCGGAGTTTGGGATTGCTTTACGGATTCCATCGTGGAGTCTAGGAATGGAAATCAGAGTCAATGGTGAAGCGCTGAACACTGCTGAGAACATCGAGCAGGGATACCTCGTTATTCGGAGAATGTGGAGAGCAGGAGACATAATCGAAGTGAATGACCCAATGGAGGCACATCGCATTTACGCTCATCCCAATTTGCGTGCAGATGCTCAAAAAGTAACGATTCAACGCGGACCGCTTGTGTATTGCCTTGAAAGTATCGATAATGGTGAGCCTTTAAGCTCTATTTCTTTAAAAGAAGACGGTGAACTTACGGCGGCTTTTGATGAGACTTTGCTTGGTGGCGCTGTTGTTGTCGAGGCAGATGGACTGCGTGTTGATCAAGAGAGCTGGAGTGGTGGACTTTACAGCAGAGAGAAAGCACCTCTTCAATCCGTTAAGGTCAAAGCTGTTCCATATTACTTGTGGGGCAATCGTGGCAGTGGTGAAATGAAGGTATGGATTCCGGAAGGTAGTATGTGAGTTATGGGACAGGCGAAGTAATTTAAGGTTTAGGATAGCTGGGATTTACGCTTTATTGTATGCTATATTTGATCGGGACAAGGTAGCTGATCATTTTACAGAAAATATTGGAGGCATCACAATGAGCAAACGTTATCGAATTACACGAGCTATGCAAAATGATGGAGGTTCAACACAAACCATATCTTTAGAAGAGTGCAAGCAGTATTTCGCATCAAAACCTGATTTCACCTATACATCAGTTTATACAGTAGCAGGCGCCACTACGATGTCTATTGAGGGAGATTTCTTTATGTGGAGCTTTGGTGATACTACAATCCCATTTAGGCATTATCAAGGGGATATTTACGTTTCTGGAAATAATGAAGCTGTGATCCCGAGAATGCTTGAGGTTGCGAGTGATTTAAGAGCAGATGTTGTGGAAGGGTAAAAAAAAGACCCCTGAAGAGTTCAGGAGTCATTCAGCGTTAATTATAGATCCGCCCAATCGTTCAAGTGAACGGTTGAGCGGATTTTTTTAACCCAGTTCTACAACTACGTGGTGTACTGCACCGTCTCCAACTGGAGCAATGATGTTACCTTCGACAGCTGTGCCATCCAGGGTAAGACTAACTACACCTTTGGATACATGGTTCGGGTTCTTGATTTGAATCACATAAGTATCTCCACGGAAGACGCGTGTGATTTCAAAGCTATCCCATTCAGTAGGAATACAAGGATCGATCTTCAGACCATTGAAATCCGCTTGGATGCCAAGGATCGATTGAGTGATGGCTACATAGTTCCATGCAGCAGTACCAGTCAACCAGGAGTTTTTAGCTTCCCCGTGACGAACGGCATCTTTACCTGCGATCATTTGGGAGTAGACATAAGGCTCTGTGCGGTGAATTTCGCTGATATCCTCCAGGTAAGCAGGAGCAATTTTTGCGTAAATTTCAAACGCTCTGTCGCCATGTCCAAGTACAGTTTCAGCGATCATGATCCAAGGGTTATTATGGCAGAAAATACCGGCATTTTCTTTGTAGCCCGGAGGGTACGTAGAAATTTCACCCAGGTTCAGATAGTACTTGGAATACGGTGGCTGTTGCAATACGATACCGTATTTAGTATCCAAATGCTCTTGTACGGATGATAGAGCTTTTTCAGCTTGACCATTTTCCACACCGATACCGGCCATTACGCAGATCCCTTGTGGTTCGATGAAGATTTTACCTTCTTCATTTTCTTTGGAACCGATCTTGTCGCCATAGTGATCATAAGCACGCAGGAACCAATCGCCATCGAAGCCGTGCGTCAATGTGATTTCTTTCATGTTGTCAATCTTAGCTTCAGCATCCACAGCTACATCGTTAAGTCCGCGCATCCGGCAGATTTCAGCATAGTCCGGTCCAACGAAGACGAACAGACCCGCGATAAATACAGATTCCGCAACGCGACCTTCGATGTTGGCAGTAGTTTGGAAAGATTCACCTGGCTCAGTAGAGAAGCAGTTGAGGTTCAAGCAGTCATTCCAGTCTGCGCGCCCGATCAGCGGCAAGCCGTGAGGTCCGAGATTGTTAGTTACATGCTCGAAGGAACGTTTCAAGTGCTCAAACAGCGTAGCGGTGTTATTCGGATCACTGTCAAAAGGAACCTGCTCATCAAGAATCGAGGTATCACCAGTTTCTTTAATGTAAGCAGCCGTTCCTAGGATCAACCAAAGCGGATCATCGTTAAAGCCGGTGCCGACTTCGTTGTTCCCTTTTTTAGTGAGCGGTTGGTATTGGTGATAGGCACTGCCATCTTCAAATTGTGTTGCCGCAATATCGAGAATACGTTCTTTAGCACGTTCAGGAATTTGATGAACAAATCCGAGCAAGTCTTGGTTAGAATCACGGAAGCCCATACCACGGCCAATACCGGATTCAAAGTAGGAAGCAGAACGGGACATGTTGAAGGTAACCATACATTGATATGGATTCCAGATGTTAACCATGCGATCCAGTTTCTCGTCACCGCTTTGGATTTGATATTTAGACAGCAGGTTATCCCAGTGAGCAGCAAGTGCAGCGAGTGCAGCATCTACTTGAGCATCTGTAGCAAATTGTGCGATCATAGCTTCTGCTGGTTTTTTGTTGATTACATTCAGGGATTCCCATTTATCTTCTTCAGGGTTCTCGATGTAGCCGAGTACAAAGATGAAGCTTTGTTCTTCACCTGGTTCAAGCGTAATGTTAAGTGCGTGTGATCCGATAGGGGACCAGCCGCTAGCTACGGAGTTAGTAGGTTCGCCTGCAACTACAGCTTGTGGGCTTTCCAGACCGTTGTACATCCCTACGAAAGCTTCACGATCAGTATCGAAACCAGCGATTTCTTTATTTACGGAGTAGAAAGCATAGTGATTTCTGCGCTCACGATATTCAGTTTTGTGATAGATAACGGAATCCTTCACTTCAACCTCACCGGTGCTGAGATTGCGTTGGAAGTTAGTCATATCATCTTGTGCATTCCAGAGACAGAACTCTGCAAAAGAGAACAGTTTCACGGATTTTTTAGCAGAGCCCGTGTTCTTCACTACAAGACGATGTACTTCTGCATTATGACCCATAGGGACAAAAGCAAGCTGGTTCACAGAAATTCCGTTCCGTTCGCCAGTAATGGAAGTGTAGCCAAGACCGTGACGGCATTCGTAGAAGTCGAGATCACGTTTTACTGGCATCCAGCCTGGGGTCCAGAAATCACCATCATCATAAAGATAGTAGTAGCGGCCGCCGGTATCCAGTGGGATATTGTTATAACGGTAACGGGTCAATCTTCTGAGACGAGCATCTCTATAGAAGGTGTAGCCACCAGCTGTATTGGAAATAAGTCCGAAAAATTGCTCATTACCAAGATAGTTAATCCAAGGGTAAGGGGTTTTAGGTGTGTTAATTACATACTCTTTTCGAGTGTCGTCAAAGGTTCCGAATTTCATGTGAGAAAGTCTCCTTTCGATTGTGAACGCGCGTTTATAAGTTTCAGAAAAAATTCCCTCGAGGGAAGGGAGTTTTTTCAATGCTTTTAAGCAGGACAATTAAAGCAGTAGTTTCGATACCGAATCAAATAGCAGCTTCACGGAAAAATATGTAGATTTCTTCAGCGAAGGATTGATCTTAAGCTATTTTTTCGGCGATTGACAGGAATCTCTCTCCACTAAACGAGCTGGAAAGCTGATCGTGCTAAACGTCGGCTGCTGTGAATCACACAGCTCGATTACTTTTTCAACTGCAGCCTTAGACATTTCATAGATCGGCAAGCGTACAGAGGTCAGCTTAGGTTGAATACGGGATGCTAGCTGAATGTCATCAAATCCAACCATGGAGAGATCTTCAGGGACAATGATTCCGTGTTCGGAGAACGCTTCCATCGCTGATATAGCCATATCATCGTTGGAGGAGAAGAAGGCCGTTGGCAAAGGTTCTCCAGAAGCAAGGAGCTTCTTAACCTCTTCGTAAGCAGTCTCTTTCAGAAAATCACCTTTCAGATTAAATCTCTCATTTACAGGCAGGCCATGTTTCTTCAGCGTATCTTCATAAGCCGTATAACGCTCTCGTCCAGAGTACGTATTCATTTGCCCACAGATGATGCCAATCTCTTGATGACCCAGAGAGATCAAATATTCAATCGCTTCTGTGGTGCCCTCGTAATCTTTGGAGTTCACAATGGCCAGATGATTGCGGTCAAGATGCTCCGACATAATCTCAGAAATATCATAATCAATTAATACGAGAGGAGAGTCGAGCCCTACCATTTCTCGGACGATATTAATATCCTTCTGAGTGCCGACAATGATACCGCCGTCAATCCGTTTTTGAAGAAAAGCTTGCTTTACCTTGATGAAATCGTCGGGAGAGTAAACCGTATGAATCAGTACATAACATCCGCGGGCATTCGAGGTATCGACTACGGCATCAACGAATGGAGCAAAGTAATTGTTCTGATAAATTCGGGTAGTATTCTCCTTCTCGTTCATACTGATGGCGAAGAGTCCGATCGTATCGGTCTTCTTACCGGCTAAAGCCCTTGCAAAGCTGTTCGGTTCGTACTGATGTTGCTCAATCACCCGCAGCACTTTGGCCCGGGTCTCTTCAGGGACGTTGGAATAATTGTTGATCACGCGGGATACCGTACTTCGGGAAACCCCGGCCAACTTAGCTATATCTTCGCTGCGCATGTTTCCCCTCTTTTCATAAACGCGCGTTTATGAGTTTATTGTAAGCGAAAGCATTGTATAAATCAATCGTAAATAATAAGAAATTTGTGAAGAAGGGAAGAAACTAGTTAATAGTTTGTATAAGATTTTTGCAGAGAAAGTGCATTGAAAGCTATAAAAGTCATGCTACTATTGTGATAATGATTATTGAGAATGATAATCAATGAAAATATAGCATTGGAGTGAAGGGATAATGGTAAGATGGGGTCGGAAGTTTTTATGGTCAGCAGTACTTATTATGGCATTGACCGCGCTGGCGGCATGCGGAACGAATAGCAATACTACGAAAGATAATGTTGCTAAAACAGAGAATGCAGAGGAATCAACCTCAGCTAGCAGCACACCGAGCGCAGGAAGTGGAAATGCTTCGGAAGAGGTTGCAACTCGGACGATTACAGGGGAATTCGGAGATGTTGAGATTCCAGTCAACCCTAAACGGGTGGCCGGGATTTACCTTGAAGATTATTTGAAGGCATTGGGGATTACCCCGGTGGTTCAGTGGTATCATCCAAGCTGGGGCAAACAGGATTACTTAAATCTCGATGTGCCAGAATTTGATATCACCGGAAGCTTGGAAGCGTTGTTGGAGAAAGACCCTGACTTGATTATTGCGGACGGAGGCGCGGATGCGACGAGGTATGAACAATATTCCAAGATAGCACCAACGTATCGTCTCCCTGAGGCGGCGCTGCAGGACTCAAGACAAGTGCTTACAGCGATTGCAGATGCGCTCGGTATTCCGGAGAAGGCTGAGGCTGTGCTCGCCGAGTATGATCAGAAAGTGGCAGATGGAAAAGCTAAACTGCAACAGGCTCTGGGGCAAGAAAAAGTAGCAGTGATCCGGCTCAACGTAGCGGATAAGACCTTTGCTTTGTTCGGTGTTAAAAACCGTTTTATCGGTGTGATTTATTCTCAATTTGGCCTGACACCCGTGCCTATGGCTGCAGAAATGACCGAATATCAATCTATTATTTCCGAAGAACTTATTCCTCAGCTCGAAGCGGATCATATCATCGTATTCCCTGACAACGGGGGCTGGGATACTGAAGGAAATCAGGAAGCGATCCAAATTCTTGATGGGCCGCTGTGGAAGAGCCTACCCGCAGTGAAGAACGGGAATGTTTATAGAATGGAACGTTCCCACTGGCAGACTGGTGCCATCACGGCCAATTCGATGAAGCTTGATGACCTGCTGGAAGCTATGGTGAAATAAATGGCAGCTGCCTTGAAGGAATAGCAAAAAGAAGGTCTATCAGCACCCTTGATAGACCTTCTTTTTTGTTTTACACTGAAGTGAATGAAAATGGTTCTCAATTGGGGGCGGGAGAATGGCAAAAGATTTGCAAGACAGCAATAGAAGGAAGCTATTCTATAGCTTGATAAATATAGAAACCCTATCCCTGTCAGGAAGCGGACAGTGTGAGGTGTTTCAGGATCATACACTACTCATTGTATCGGAAGGACAGGGGTATGTTGAGGCTGAGTTGAGGCAGTTTCCACTGGAAAAAGGTACTGGGTTCTTGTTCGAACCAGGGTTATTAAGCAAAATCAATGCCGAGGAGCGGGGGCTTAGCTTTTATCGGCTTACTTTTGAAATCATCGAAACCGGGGAAAACAGGCAGAGTGAAATAGAAGGAAGGACTAAAGAGGACATCCTTCGATCTGGTTTGTTAAGCTGTAGACCCTTTTCACAATGTAAATTACTGCTAGAGGCTATCTACAATAGCCGTAGAAGCACAGATGAGATCGAATGGTTCGCAGGCCATACGCGCTTTCAGGAGCTGCTGCTGCTAATCATGCGTGCAAATTCCTCTTTCGTTCAGGTCACGGGTGATCATGAGGCAATACAGCGTTCCATTCACTACATGGAGGAGCATTATAACCAAGCCGTAACCGTCGATCAGTTGGCTGAAGTAGCAGGTATTACACGTGCGCGTTACACACAAACATTTAAAGAGGTGACAGGGAGGGTTCCCTTGGAGCATTTGAACGGGCTTCGTATCGAAAGAGCGCAGCAGCAGCTACTGCTGACGAATGACCGTATGCATGATATCGCGGTATCCGTCGGATATAGTAATGAGTATTATTTTAATCGGCGTTTTAAAAGATCGGTGGGTGTTACTCCAGGCCAATACAGAAGCTTCCATCAGGATGGGTTGAGGGTGTTTGCTCCTTTTTTGGAAGATTATCTATTGGCTCTGGATATTACGCCTGTGGCGCAATATTCTCACGCCGAGTGGGGGAAACAAGAGTACTTGGCTCTCCACAATGTGCCTGAGGTAGATATTTCGACTCGTAATTGGCAGGAGCTCTCCCGGTATACGCCCGAATTGATCTTGCTGGATAATGGCTTTCATCGTTGGCATCTGGAGGAGTGCAGCCGGATCGCTCCGTTGTTCAAGCTGCCTGTTCATCAAGAGGATTGGCGTGCCACATTGTATTCCGCAGCAGCCGTCTTTGGCAGAACGGAACGTGTCCAGGAAGTGATCGACAATTATGAGCATCAGGCACAGCAAGCCAAGCAGCTGCTTACCAGTTCCGTCTATAGTCAGACCATAGCTTGTTTAAGAATCTCAGTCTACGGAATCACTCTCTATGGATGTGAGGATTTGGGGTATACAGGAAGCGTGCTTCATCATGATTTGGGCTTGCAACCCCATAGCTTGGTTCGGAAGTTGACCCGTGGAAAGAATCGGGTGAACCTGACAAAAGAAGAGCTTGCCAATCTGACTGCGGATCATTTGTTTATTACCTTTGATCAGCTTGAAGGGGGAGGACGGGAACTGCTGGATACACAACTCTGGCGCAACTTGCCTGCTGTACGTAACGGCAGCGTATATGAGGTGGATTTCATGGCCTGGATGAATTACGGCGTATTGTCGCATCAGCGTAAGATTGAGGATGTATTAAGAGCGTTAGGATAAGTCAGAAACTAGACCAGATAAAAAAGAGGACAATAAGTGCCACTATACTGCTGACGCGGGTCATTAATAAATAAGCCTCACTTGGCTCAACGTCACCTTTGACCATCCATCCGTATCTCATGTACCATCCGAATCGTGGGAAAAAGATGTTAAGTAGCGCTAACAGAACAAAGAGGAAAATAAAAAAGCCCATGATTTATCACTCCTTTATGTAATGTATACGCGAAACTGTATGGAGGGTGTCCCGATTCATGTGTGAGTTTCCATATATTTATTTAAGCTTACGCAATATAGACTGATAAAAAATGAAAATTGCTTAAGGAGCGGATAAATCGTATGGAACACACAGGTCTTTTTTTCGGAGGGGGAGTAGGTGTTTTGTTCTTTTTAATTTGGTTGATATCAATTGGCTTGGGAATCTACTTCTTCGTCCTGCTAGTAAAATTGGCACGTAGAGGAATAGTGGCTTTAGATTTATACATCTACGCTAAAAATCGTGAAATACGTACTCGTTATGAGTCGGTTCCAGACAGGTCAGAGGAAATTTAAGGCCATTAAATGATTAATGATACTTAAAGTATGAGATACCCTAGCCACCTTAACAGGTAGTTGGGGTATTTTTTGTGGAAATATTCAGGACTATGCTATCGATGAGGTATGTTTAGCGGTGTACTGTTGTGTTTACATAAAAAAGAGTTCGTTAAATAAAAAATGGTTTTTTAAAAATAAAGGAGGAATTGATCGATGTCTAACCAATATACGATGCAAGATCCTACCACTCAGTACACCAAGGCAGGACCAGAATTTCAACAGCAGCAACAAGAGCCGGGGCTTCAGAAGAAGATGAATCCCGTGCCTGATACAGGTGAAGATACCTATCAAGGCACCGGACGTCTGACTGGACGAAAAGCGATTGTTACAGGGGCAGACAGCGGGATAGGCCGAGCTGTTGCGATTGCTTTTGCTCGTGAAGGCGCAGATGTTGTCTTATCCTACATGCCGGAGGAAGAAGAAGATGCAAAGCAGGTTCTCAAGCTGGTGCAGGAAGCAGGACGAACCGCAATCGCCATCCCAGGTGATCTTAAGGACGAGGAGTACTGTGAACAGCTCGTCGATACTGCGGTCAAGCAGCTGGGTGGGATTGATATTTTAGCCAATGTAGCGGGCAAACAGCAATTCGTCCCCGATATTGCTGATCTTACTACGAAGCATTTTGACGATACCTTTAAAACGAACGTATATGCTATGTTCTGGCTGTGTAAAGCGGCAGTGAAACATATGCAACCGGGTAGCGCCATCATCAACACTTCTTCCATTCAAGCCTATAACCCTTCGCCCATCCTGTTGGACTACGCGACGACCAAGGCTGCGATCAATACATTCAGTAAATCTCTCGCTCAGCAAGTCGCTGGTAAGGGGATTCGAGTCAATGTAGTGGCGCCAGGTCCCGTATGGACACCTCTTCAGGTGGTGGGTGGGCAACCAGAGGAAGTGCTGAAGGAGTTCGGTGCGAGCACACCACTAGGCCGTCCGGGACAGCCTGCAGAGATGGCTCCGGCTTATGTATTTCTTGCTAGCCAGGAATCGAGCTATATTAGTGGCGAAACGCTAAATGCCAATGGCGGAACTCCAACCCCATAGAATATTTATTGGGATGTTGGTATTGTAAATATGGAGAATTATTCAAAAGTACCCTACTAATTATAGCTGTGGGGTGCTTTTGTTTTTATATGGAGAAAGGTGTATTATAGAATTTAATACTTTTTATCCCATTATTTTTATAGAATATGATCTAGAACTGATCAAGAATGTCGAATACATAGATTTCCTGCGATTACCCGAGAAATATTTGAGTTGGTACAAGGTTTAGAGTTTAGTGTAGACCATAGAAAGAATTAGGAGCTGTATTATGTGTAAAAAGAAACTAGCAATACTCATTTTTTCCTTTGTTCTGATCATGGCGTGTTTTTCATCAGGAGCAGTCTTTGCGGATAAAGGAAACGGAGCTGTAATGGATAGTGGAACAAAGGAAAGGCTGATGGAAAAGTATGATCTTGTAGAGCCTGAACTTACAAATCCAAAATCACTTTGGAGCCAAAGCGATTTTGGAGTCAGTAACCCTATTGCTATATTTGTAAGTATCAGTAGGTTATATCTGAATCCATATGCTTTTGCTGCGCAAGAAATGATTAATCATTTGATCGACCGAAACCGTCAACATTAATGACCCATGTGAGGGTCATTTTTTAATAAGAGATAAATTAATCGCGCGTTATTTGTATATCTTTCAAAATATAATCCCAGCTATCATAATCGTTCATATCATCAGGAAATTCTAACACAAAAATATGATTAATATTCCAATGGATTTCTCGTACTGATGTTAATTCACGAACGGGATAAAGGATAAGGACAGTGAATTCGTTCGGTTTTAATATATCAGACAAAATCGCTTGTAGCTCTACAGTCTGTTCGTATGTGGCGAACCATCTAATGAATAGAATTTTTTTACTGCTTAGTAATTTGTCCCAAAATCTCTTAATTCGTAAATCCAGCTTTGCTTTATAAGATGGATAGGTCGTAGACCAATGTTTACCCAAGGTGATAGGAAAATCATGTACAGAGATAATGTTATAAAAGGTATCCTGAATAAAATACGATTTCACTAACGCATTCTTGTTTCCATTAGGATAAGCGGGCACTCCATCCTCTAGAAAAAAATGTGTCTCTTCGAGCATTTGCAGATTTGTTAACTCCATGAAATTATGAAATCTATTTTTATAAAGTCTGTTTACATCAGTTAATGAATAAGAAATCATCCAGTCGAGAGGCATGGAGAATGTTCTCAAGTTATTTCTTTGCATATTTATAGCAGGAGCACAAGACATACCTAAGCTTACGATTAAATCATAGCTCTTCTTTACATCTTGTAAGTTCATGGACTCACCTAATTTCGATCAGATTCAGGTTCTATTCAACGTTAAAAAAGAGCAGCAACTTAGCTGCCCTCTGAAAATATTAATGGCGTTGTAACAGCAAATAGCCGCTAATCCTTGAAGTTTTTTTACGAAACACCACTTTAAAACCAATGTCATTATCTAATAAACAAGCTAAGGCAGTGTCGAGTAGCCCATTGGGTCTTAAGCTAGGTCGGCAAGGCTCAGCATTTCCAATGATGCGGACAGAAATAATCCTACGTGCAGAGCCACGAACCAAAGGATTTCTGCTCCAAGTGATCAATACCAAATCAGGTTGACGAGTTGCCATTCTGATCCACCCCTTTCTATTAAGCTTCTCTATATAAAATGCACAATAGATTGTAATGTGCTAAACAGAAGCGGAGTGCTATTTTGATCAGCGGTGAGAATTAAAGAGTTACTCTTGTTTAATTTAGGTTTTCAGAATACAATAAAGTAAATTTATGGGATTTTCGAATGGCGTAAACGTAGATGACCACAAGGGAGCATATATTCATAACACCGTACGACTGAGCAAGTATTTGATCAATGATCAAATACTTTTTTATTTTCGTTTATAAGAAGCTAAATAGGGGGACACGATGAAGATAGGGAAACCGATTAGAAAGAAGGTATACGGATTTATTTTGCAAGACAATGAAGTTGGAGAAAAGACCTTATTAGTTTATCTTAATGTACCAGAAGTACCCTTTAGATTAGTAGGTGGTAATGTCGATGCCGGGGAAACAGAAGAAGAAGCCTTATTCAGGGAAATTCAAGAAGAAAGTGGACTTAAACAATTTAAATTAGTAAAGAAAATAGGAACACAATATTATTATAAGGATTATATAGATGCAAATGTTGAAAGACATGACTACCTTCTGATTCCAGAAACAAGATTACCTGAAAAGTGGAGATTCACTGTAGAGGGTGAAGGAGAGGACTGTGGAACTGTTTTTAACTACCAGTGGATAAAACAAGATGAAATATACTTATTAGATAAAGAATTTAGAGAATATATGTCGGGAAAATACATACAAGAATTGTTCGGCAATGGCATTAGATGATCCTTACTCTGAGGTGATAGATATGAATAATTGTAAAATCTTCTCATTTCTTCCTTTGATCATTTTTTTATTTATAATATGGTACCTTTTGATGGCAAGTACATCTGCTGTTGTTAATGTAGTGTCAGTAGATAAAAGAGAAATAGTAGTACAAAATATGAGCGGTGATCAAACTACAGTCACAATCCCAAAAGGAATATTTAAGTTGATTAATATAAATGAGGAGTACTTTGTTTCCTATAATAGTAGAATAGGGCAAAAACCTTTTTTAACTTCAATAGAACCAAGTGCTAAATGATTATTGGAAGCAGATTTAACAATAGAACTTATGAATAAAATGGCTGATATATAAAGCATAAAGTTGGTGGGATTACTTTGCGTGTAGTTAAGCATATTATGTTATGGTTTGTTTCGATGATTTTATTCACCTTGGCCACTTTTGGATTAGAGCTATGGGAAGGAAATAAGATCAGTACGACTGAATACTATGGGTTTCAAAATATAGGGTTTGTTTTTATTTTCTTAGCATTTCTTTTTTCAGCCGTTCTTTACCCAATCATAATTTTTCCTTTCTCTTGGGTTGTTCGAATGATTGCAAATCCTTTGATTAGCCACATAATGATATTGCTTCTGAGTGGTATCGGGGGATATGTTTTCTTTTACAAGGCATACGATGAACGCTTTATACAGGAATATCATTTGAATAGTAGTATAGCCATTATCCTTTTTGGTATTGCCGGTTCCATTTATGTCTTGGTGGATTATTATCTTGATCAGAGGAGTTGAGTATGTGAGCTATTTTGAAAGAGTTAATAAAATATCAAACATTTTATTTTGTGTTTTTGGATTGTTTTTTATTTTGACTATAATTTTCTTTTCTACTAGCAGCTTCTCAGAAATCTTGCGTTATAATTTCACAAATGACTTAAGAGGAGCAATGATTACAGTCATTAGTTTTATGATCTCTTTATTTTCACTTGCCCTGGGCATTACTTTGAAATGTTTGGTAAAAGACTCTGATGAAACGATCCAGCTTATCGCCACAAGAATAAAGTAGTTGTTGAAATCTCAGCAAGTAAAATAAATCCCTGCAACCTGAGGGGTTGGCAGGGATTTATTTTAATCTAAGAATTGGATAATTTATCTACCTCATCACTAAAAGCATCCTGGTACTGATTGAATATTCCTGTATCTAATTTAGTGGTAGCATCATTTGCTATAGGAGGAGTATCTTGGATTTGCTTGTACATACGATCAATCTCACCAGAGAGCTTAGACCAGATGTTTTTAATTGAATCGTATTTTGCATCCAGGTTGTTGATGTAATTATCGTATTCTAATTTTGTACGCATCGCTTTTCCTAATTGTTCAATTGTAAAATCTATATCTATGGCTTCACCTGTAGAGCTAGTTCCTGAACTTGCATACCAACTGATATCAACAAATCCAACATTCCAAATATCTGAAATGACAAAATTACTAATTTCTTTAAGTGTCGCTTCAGGAGACTGTTCAGTTGTACCTGAATCAGATGTGTTATTTACAGGCTCTTTGAAGAATTTTCTCATTTCGTTAAAGGCTTCTTTATTCTTGTCATTAGACGAATATCCCCAACCAATTTTATCATCCTTAATAAAAATTATAAGTTCACTATTGGAGGACGACTTTTCACCTTGAATTAGGACGATTTTATCTTTTCCACCATCCTTGTCTGTATAATCAGCTGATTCTATTACTGAAGCGTTCTTAAGTTTGTTATTCTCAGGTGTCTCGGTAGATTCAGCCATTTGAAAAATTGGTTGTACATCAGGAAGTATATTTTCGGATACGAACTTCTTTTTCGCTTCGATATCTGAACCATTCAGGAAAATTTCCACATAATCGAGAGCTAATTTCTCGGATTCTGAAAGTTTCTTCTCTGGCACTGGTGTTGCAGCAGCTGTTTTTGAAGAGTCAGCTGTTGCTTCAGACTGAGTAACTTCTGCAGATGTTGTATTCTTTTCCTCTGAATTTGATTTGGAGCTACCACATCCTGTAAGAAGTACAATAGTTGCAACGATACATAAAAAAGTCTTTATTTTCAATCTTATATCCCCCTAAATCTGATAGTAAATACTAATTAATTCTACCAGATATAGGAATGGTAATCTATGTATGATGAAACCATTATATTGGATAATCGTATTCCTATAAAATGATGTTGAAAGGTCGTGTGCGTGATGGATAACGGGTATTTTGTTGGATGGGGTACATTGGCATTAATAAATGCTGGGTTAGCACAAGGTAAAAATAGGAGTGGATTAAACTGGTTTTTAATTTCATTGCTTTGTGGCCCATTGGCTACATTTTTTCTTGTAATATCGAGTAAGCTGCAAATTCATTAGCCCATTATATTTCGGGAGGGGATTTTTTGCTGAAAGCACTAAGGCTGTTCGGTATTTTATTTAGTGCAGCAACAATCATTCTGGCAATACTATTTTTCCGTGGTCAGGATCAAGTGATCATGTCTTGGACAATGATGGGGATGTGTGGAGCTCTGATTTTTAATGGAGGAGCTACCTATTTTAAAACTAAAGATAAAATGGCTGCTCTGTCTTCGATTGTTGGGATGGTACTCTTAATATTCTCGCTTACTAAATTTCCATTTTAATAAAACACCCCATCAACCAATAAAGGTCGGTGGGGCTTTTTTACGTTTTATCTCTTTTTCAATCAAGTTATAGTAGGTTGCTGCAGGCTATGCTTATTTTTTTTTCTTCTTTGTGGGTCCAATCTGGCGCCTTACTTTATTGTTCTCATCAACCTCAATAATATAAATGTCCTTCACTGTACCGGAAAGAGTAAACCATTCACGTAGAGCATCAGCTTCAGTCATTGGTCCCAATATTCGTTTTCCCCTATAACATATAAAAAACACTCCTACTCCTTAGTGAGTTTGCGAAAATGCAATAATCCTCAAAACGATACTCATTAACGATTTTCAGTAAGTCTCATTATTTTATATTAATGCTAAATTATAGGAGATGCAATGTTGAGAGGTTGTTCCTGTTTAGTTCAAGTAACGTTTAGATAAGGAATCATAGGGATGAGACCCCATAAGGAGAGATAACGGTTCCAGAAGAATGGAAATCAACGCTGTGCGAATTTGATGTCATCAAAGAAGGTTATTGGAAAGGTTGGGGACACCTTAGACCAGTGGTTTTCGTGGTTGTTTATAGATTCATGGCGATGTTATTTTTGACTTTTCGAAGTTTATGCGAAGCTATCAGCAAGCACGATAATAAACAGCGATTGACAAAATAGAAGAGCTGCCTAATACTAATTGATAATCATTATCATTGTTTAAGATGTAATTAACTTAAATAGATTGTGTAACGGATCGGAGTGAAATGCAAGATGAAGCTGGAAGATCATATTGCCGCATGGAATTATACAGCCGTTAAAGTGCTGGATATTCGACATGCTGTGATGGAGCCTGGGGACAAGCTGCAAGGCTATATATTGATTTTTCATATTATTCCGATAACTAATCTCTTGATAAGCAGCTAGATTTTGTAGTTGAGAAGCTAGTGTCAACGTATGAAAAAAATAGAAAGCTAGATGATAAAACAGCTGTTATCCCTAATTTAAGAGGGAAATCGTATTTCGGTCTGTTTTTACTCCTAGGAATATTGCTGCTGCTTTCAGTAGCGGCTTCTTTCTCTTTTGGCTCTGATTCCATGAGCCTGAAGATGGCATGGACAGCGATAGAATTGAAAGGATTGTAAACAGGCTTCCACGTATTTCATGTTGCAAAAGTGGGAAGGGAATTATATATCAGTAAAGCGGAATTTAGTGATTGGTTGGAGGGTAGAAGCGATGATATTTTCCCAGAGGATCACATGAACTGATACGAAAAGTAATCGCGATTCGTATCAAATTCGTCTCACAGGGGTTTTTAATAGAATGATAAGTGAATAGAAAACAAAAAAAGCCTTGAAATTCAAGGCTTTTCGATATAGGACGGATGGGGTTCGAACCCATGACCCCTACCCTGTCAAGATAGTGCTCTCCCGCTGAGCTACCGTCCTGCGACGAATTTCATAATACCATACGATAGAGTAGGATGGCAATTCTTTTTTTACAATCTATAGGGATGATAGTTTACATAGTCTTTAAAATAATAAGAAAAGGGGATGCCGCTCCATCCCCATGAGCTACGTCAGATAAAGAACGGAAGTAGAAATATATCGCTTATACCGAAAAAAGGAATGCGTCGTGGAAAGAAGCGACGTCTTGGGAAAAAGCCAGGCCGGAAACCAAATTGTCTATACGCCGATTCGTGTGTAGGCATTCCGTTTAAACGTTCTACCATTTCGTTGCTAGGAACCGCAAGAGTAACATAGTTTTGATCTACATGGGCAATAAAGCCATCAAAGGACTGACCGTCAGTCGTTGTAATACCAACGTATTTGTTCATACAATTCCAACTGACCTGTTGATGTAAATTTGCATTTGTATCCATAAATAACCTCCTCAATTGAATAACCCTGATAACAGTCTATGGTTCGTAGCCTATAACGTTCACGGCGTTAGCCTATAGGGTAACCATAAAATTCGGGTTATTTTGTGTGAGGTGGGGGGGATTGAAGCGGAATTACTGTCTTTCCTTGAATAATAGTGAAAATTATCCATTATCTGTTTGTTTGATGTTGAAACGATTCTAAAAGTTGCGTCGTATACTTAGCCGAGTGCTTTTTTATGGAAATACTCCTTAAGCGCTTATGATAAAATGGAGGGTAATGTACAGCAGTTAGATAAAAATTGAAAGAAAAAGGAGCTTGAGATCTTGCCGCAAAATGAGCAGAAAAAGAATTCTTCCACGCCATGGAAATGGTTGGGGGGCGGGGCGGCGATGCTCCTGTTTAAAGGAAAGGCGATTTTGTCTCTTCTGAAAATAGGTAAAATTGCCGGGCCGTTAATATCAATGATGATTTCAATATGGGCTTATGCTTTGATTTACCCGTGGGGGTTTGCCGTGGGCTTTGTCCTGCTCTTGCTAGTCCATGAATTAGGACATGTAATAGCAGCGAAACGGATCGGGCTTCCAGTCAGCGCTCCACTGTTTATACCGTTTTTGGGAGCTTTAATTACAATGAAAAAACAGCCGCTGGATGCCCAGACGGAAGCTTATATTGCTTTTGGAGGTCCGATCTTAGGAACTATTGGGGCTACAGCCGTTTTTGGAGCGGCTTATTACATGGATAGTCCACTTCTCTATTCCTTGGCTTATATAGGTTTTTTACTTAATCTGATCAATCTGCTGCCGATTCACCCGCTTGACGGTGGCCGTATTGCAACCGCGGTGACGCGTTGGCTGTGGCTTGTGGGGCTAGTGGGTGGTTTAGCCATCATCATCTATATGCGTTCGATCTTGTTCTTTATTATTTGGGCGTTATTTGCTTACGATCTGTATAACAAATATGTGAAGAGACGCACTAACAATCGCCTTTATTCTGTAACGAAGAGTTTCTTAATTCCAGTAGAGCCACTTAGAGATGCAGGCTACATGATTCCAGGACCAGAGCATAGAAGAGATTTACCTTTTACTACTTATAGTGATTTGGAAAGACAGCAGTATGTAGGGGTGAGATGGGATCAACTGAACTATATTGGTAGAGCTACGCTTCCGCAACAATGCATCATTGAAAAGGTACGTATCTCGCAGCTAGAGCCTGTGACCTTAGAGAATGGGCTTCATCTTAAGATGAATTGTGATATCAGCTATTCGGTCTACGAGAACGATAAGTATTACGATGTGCCGGTTAGCTCACGCTGGAAATACGGTATCGCTTATTTTGTATTAGCTGGCTTTCTGGCAGGAATGATGTACATGGTCCATGTCGTTGGAAATGTGAATCTATAAGGGTTAGAATCGGGCAATGAAGTGATCCAATGGTTTATAAAACTCATGAACCGTCAAAGCTGTAATGAGAATAACCGCAGTTGAACGGTGAAAGGAGTAAAACCATGCCTAAATTTTTGAAATGGGAAGTCGGCGTTTGTTTGCTGTTACTGATGGTTTTGGGAGGATGTTCCGAGGCGAAGCCAACAAAAGTCATGGAAATCAAAGAAATGACCAACCTAGATGGAAAGCCAAAAGGTCAGTACCCTCCATTGTCACCAGTGATGCAAGACACATACAATCGTTCGATTCCTGAAGAAGTATATTCTGCAGATTAGAGCAGCGTAGAAGACGATTTCTCATGCTCAGGCTTTTCTTTCTAGTCGAATTTTTATATAATAGACAACTATCGTTGGATACATAGAGAGAGGAGTTTGGGACTAACATGGCGGCAGAAATCTTACGGGTAACTACAGAGGAACAGCTTCAAATGGGGCTGGATATTCGTACCAAAGTATTTGTAGAGGAACAAATGGTACCGGCTGAGGAAGAAATTGATGAATACGATGTTATCGGTCCGAATGCGCACCATATTCTAATTATAGATGAAGGTGTACCTGTGGCTACGGGAAGATTGATTTATTACAAAGCAGGTACAGCCAAAATGCAGCGTATCGCCGTACTGAAAGATTATCGAGTCAAAGGATACGGACGTGTTCTGTTGCTAGCTATGGAAGAGCTTGCTCGGGAGCTTGGACTGGAAGCTTCGATTCTTGATGCACAGTGCCAAGCTGAGAATTTCTACAAGAAGCTAGGATATGAAGTGATTTCTACGGAACCTTTTTATGACGCAGGTATTCTACATGTACGGATGCAGAAAACTCTTTAAAAATAGTGCACATAATTTACCGTTCCATGAAGCAAGCTAGGATGTGCCATATGATGGCAAATCCAAGCGCAAGGGGCGAGCTGAAGTGCCAAATAACGAACGCGAAAGTTTCGTAGCTGTACAGAAAAATGGAGACGGAGATTTAACCAGTTTCCAGACCTCTACAGGACGTGTCCTGGCGTATGATCAAGCGCTTCAAGAAGTACAGGCCGGAAATATTGCCGGAGTGAATGCTTTTAAAGGTAAAGACGGAGGAACTTATATTCGCGGCGACGCGGATGGGGATCCAACCAACAATTTGGATAATCTTCCGAGTTTCTCATAGTTCTAAAGGCAAAGACCGTACATACGTCATCGGACGTCAATGTACGGTCTTTTTTTAATCATAATCAGAGTTTATAAATTACATGCTGATCAATAAACTCCATCTCTCCAGTAAGCCCGACGAATTGAGGTTGTTCATCGCTATAATGCATGAGCTTGATGATACGTCGAACATCTTCAGGTAATGACATTAACTCCTCCAGTGTGGTGTGAACAACACCTGATCCACCAAGCTGACAGTCATGCAGAATCATACGGATGCCGTGCTCACGGACAAGGCGTATAAGTAGATCCGGCTGAAAAGTCATGTCCGCGCTGTAGAAAATCTCATTATTTATTAGAAGGGAATAGCTATCTTTGCCAGGAATATGCGGCGTATGTATGATCTCGAGCGTAAGAGAAGGAGCGAGCTTGTACGTAATTCCGGGTTTCATAGGTTTAACCTCGAAGATATCGGTCAGGGAGGCTACTGCATCTTTTTGATATAATCCACCCTTTAAGGTGTTGTTCCAAAGTGGCTCAACAAGCGTCTCAGGTAAATGTAATCTCATAGTTTTCCCGTATACGTGCTTTAGTGTAAGTGCTAGCTCTTCCAGACCTCCAACATGGTCCGCATGAATATGCGTAATTAGAGTAGCGTTTACGTCACGGAAGGATTTCCCGATGGTATGCATGGCAAGTGGAGCTGTAATCCCGCAATCAATCAGTAGGGTATAATCATCAGCTAGTAGCAAGCCATTATTGTTAAAATAGTTTTTTGCAAAAGCATTGCCAGTTCCTAGCATTTGTAGGCTCAGACTCATAAGAAAGTACCCTCCTGAAATCGCTGTTAGCTAATATATCAACTTTGAACAAGTACATAATATCATTTTTCGGAAGATGAATGAAATATTTACCTACAATTAGCGCAACTTGCTGAGACAAAGTAAGTATACATTAATAGCATGAATTATTTGGAGGGTTTCAAATGAATAGATGGAAAAAAGTCACTTTATGTGTGTTTGCTTTTTCCTTGATGGGTGGCTCCTTATTGTTCGCCGATTCTGTGAGTAAGAAAATCAGGGTATGGAACAACGGGACGGAAATTGTAGACGGCGGTTATTTGATTGATGGAAAAACATATATTCCCGCTAGAGAAGCGGGCGGGGTAGTGAATTGGGATGGATCTGGTAAAGTGACGATTCTTAAGCCTAATGTTCATATTGTTCTTTTTAAGGATAATACGGTCTTTGGTAACGTAAACGTAGGCAAGCTTAAGATTAAAATATTAACCCAGGTAGATAGCTTAACAGAAGAGGTTTCAGCTGTAAAAGTAGCCATAACGGACCCCTCTGGTAATGTTAAGGATATTCAGTCGCAGGAGCTTGAAGGCTCGCAGAAGGATAATTTCTGGTTTCCGACCTCGGAGTTTACTTATGATTTTAAAGAAACCGGCAAATATCGGGTAGGCTTCTATATGAAAGCTTCCAAAAATGCGGATTACGTTCTTGTGTCAGAAAAGGTAATTACAGCTCTTAATTAAGGGTTCTAAATTGACCTGAACTAATCTAACGTGGTAGTATACCAGATGTAGGATAATACAATTCAAAGTGAGGTATTACAATGAGCGATCACAAACATGAGCATGGTGAAGCATGCGGTTGCGGGCATGATCACGACCATGAGCACGAGGAGTTTGTGCTGACCTTGACGAACGAGCAGGGCGAAGATGTTGAAATGGTATTGGTTGAAACTTTCGACATCGGTGAGAAACTATACGCGCTGCTGTTAGAAAAGGAAAATCCTGAAGCGGATGGCATTATTCTGCGTATGGAAGAAGAAGACGAAGAAATGGTATTGTACAATATCGAAGATGAAGAAGAATGGAAAGCTGTTGAAGAAGCTTACAACAATCTGCTTGCTCAGCAAGAATAGATTTTAGCGACTAAATTAAGCTGTTCTATTGTGTATATGACAGTTGATGTTTATATACAGAAACCCGATACTTATTATGGTATCGGGTTTTTGTATAAATGAATGAAGTTTTTTAGGAAAATAATGGATCTTAGGAAATAGGATCGGCTTCTACAATCACTTTTATGTTCGTGATGCTGCGATCTTCAGGACCTTTAACCGGAAGTCCGATCTCCACATGGTCAATAATATAATCGATGTTATCCTGAGTGATAACCTCGCCAGGGAGAAGAATAGGAATTCCAGGCGGATATACATATATAAACTCTGCAATAATGTAGCCAGCAGATTCACGGAATGGAACTAACTGCGTATCCGCATAAAAAGCGTCCCTTGGAATCAGAGCAAGCTGTGGAATTTCTGGAACCTGAACCTTAAGTTCGTAGATTTCACCCTTGCTGTAATGAATGGCGGACAACACCCGAAGTGCAGCTAATAATTTATCTACTGATTCTTGGGTATCACCTGGGGTAATAAGGCAAAGAATATTATACATGTCACTTAGTTCTACTTCGATGTTGTACTTCTCGCGCAGCCAGTTTTCGGTTTCGTATCCTGTGATCCCTAAATGGCGCACATGAATGTTCAGCTTAGTTGGGTCATGATCAAATGTAGCTTCTGTCCCAAGGATCTCTTTTCCAAAGCTGTACAGGCCTTCGATCGTATTGATCGTTTCGCGTGCGTAGTTGGACAGTCTGATGGTTCTTTCCGCCATTTCATGACCGTTCAGCGCGAGATTACGTCTTGATGTATCCAAAGACGCTAATAAAATATATGAGGTAGATGTTGTAGTCAGCATGCTCATAATGGTCTGTACCCGTTGCGGGTTAATCAGACCCGTCTTAGCATTAAGATTCAGTACCGAGCTTTGCGTCATGGAGCCGCCAAGTTTATGCACACTAGTGGCAGCTATGTCCGCTCCGGCCTGCATGGCCGATACCGGCAGATCCTCATGAAAATGAATCAGTACTCCATGTGCCTCGTCCACCAATACGGGTACACCGTAACGGTGAGCCAGGTCGACAATCGAACGCAGGTCGGCGCATACACCGAAGTACGTGGGATTGATTACTAGAACTCCTTTGGCGTCTGGATGACGCCTTAACGCTCGTTCCAGCGAACTGGTCGTTATGCCGTGATCTATCCCGAGATTCTCATCCTGAACAGGCGAGACAAACACAGGCTTGGCTCCGGAGAAGATAATGGCCGACATCACAGATTTATGAATGTTGCGCGGCACAATTATTTTATCACCCGGTGAGCAGACAGAGAGGATCATCGTCATGATGGCATTGCTCGTGCCCTGTACGCTAAAATACGTATAGTCGGCGCCGAAAGCCTTCGCAGCCAGCTTCTGAGCTTCCTGGATTACTCCAGTTGGCTGATGTAAATCATCAAGCGGTGCGATGTTGATTAGATCGATGGATAGAGCGTTATCGCCGATAAACTCACGGAATTCGGCATCGGTTCCTAGCCCCTTCTTATGCCCCGGGATATGAAATTGAACGGGATTGCCGGCGGCATGCTTTTTTAAAGCTGTGAAGAGGGGAGTACGGTGTTGATTCATTTAATGCTGTCACAACCTTTCGCGAATATTAAAATTTAAGGCAAGCATCAGTATAACAAAACAATCTACAGAATACTAGGATTTGGATGTGATAGAATGTCCACGAAAGCTGCGCAACGTACACATATCAGTTTGACGTCGCCATTTATCATGGAGATGTGGGTAATTATTTTTTTAGTTGAGTTTGTTAAAGGGTCGCTACTTGTCGCTTTGTTACCCGTATATATGGAGAATATTTTGGGTCTATCTGTTACGGTAGTAGGCTTTGCCTTTGCACTCCAGTATTTGGGGGATAATCTATTCCGCAGTCCTTCTGGCTGGGTTATGGAGCGCATAGGATTTCGCTGGACCATGACAAGTGCCTTGTTGTTGATCCTAGTAGCTGTTGGAATGATAATATATGCCAAAACAGCAGTTACGCTCTCGATTGCCTGTCTTATTCTTGGGATCGGGACATCCCCGCTTTGGCCTTGTGTGATGACCGGAATAACGGAATTGGCGGGATCTACTAAAAGCGGCAGCAGTGGTGCAGCTATGGGTGCTGTAGAGATGGCATCGCTCGCAGGAACGGGAATCGGTCCGATTGTAGTGAATTTTTTGATGGATCAGGGTGGACAAAGCTATCGTGTAGCCTTTTTGGTCCTGCTAGGGTGTGCTGCTGTAGTAGTTGTAGTTGCCCTATTTCTACCTAAAAGAATCTCGTCAAGTGGCACTCATGCAGTTGTTAGGGACATGGAGGGGCTTGGTGGAGTCGTTGAACGTAAAAAAATTAGTCCGTTAGAAAGTATAAAAAGAACACTACATCAGGTCAGAACGACGCTTAAAGTCAGTCGCCTACTATATCCGGCCTTATTTCTTCAGGCTTTTGCCATTGGCTTGATGACGCCTGTAGTTACCTTGTTTGCACGTACGGAGCTTCATGTTAGTCCAAATCAGTTTAGCCTACTTCTGATTGCCGGTGGTGGGATTACGGTGCTCGCTCTAATTCCAGCAGGCAAGCTGGTAGACCGAATAGGAACAACTGTGTTTCTGAACATTGGCTTTTTGCTCGCCGCCTTTTCCCTTGCCCTGTTCTCACAGGTACGCTGGCTCCCGCTTGCTTTTATCGCGGTGGCATTGGTCGGTATAAGCTACGCGCTTATTCTCCCGGCATGGAATGCCTTTCTGGCTAAGCAAGTGCCTAAAGGGGAACGAGGGACTGTATGGGGGCTTTTCTTGACCTTGCAAGGCTCAGGGATGGTGGCAGGACCCGTGATATCAGGGAGACTATGGGACCATGTAGGTCACGGTGTTCCGTTTCTGATGAGTGCAATTGTAATGTTGATGCTCTTTGGGCTGCATTTACTAATTGTACACAGAACGAAGTTGAAATTTAAAACTAGTTGACCTTAGATGTGAAAAGCCGCTGACAACCTGAGAATTAGTTGTCAGCGGCTTTTTTTAGGAATTAAAAGGACTAAAAGAAATAAAAATTCAATCAGCGTTTGGAGAAAGTCTGTTGCGGGTAAAAATAGTCAATAAACCAAGTTACCGCTACATAAACTGAAGTATAAAATAAGACTAAGACGAACGCAAAAGTAACTACTAC
The DNA here is from genome assembly GCF_038009145.1 of Paenibacillus sp. FSL R5-0923. NCBI lineage: Bacteria > Bacillati > Bacillota > Bacilli > Caryophanales > Paenibacillaceae > Paenibacillus > Paenibacillus sp. FSL R5-0923. The sequence continues at coordinate 5,031,956 of NZ_JBBPAT010000001.1, read as the reverse complement.
TTGAAGAGGTCCGGCAGCCATAAATAATCAAGAATTCAACAATTGAGTTGGCTTTGCAGATGTGAAGCAGTTAGGGGGGAGTGCCGTGAACAAAAACGACGAGGTGGAGTATTGTAACCTGGAGCTGCGTTTCGACAGACAGCATATCCAGGACCTGATCAAGGATTTGATTCAAAAAGGTTATTCCCTATATTGGAGCGAGAACGAACAGGTCTTTGTAATTTCGGTCCGTACGGGTCGTAAACTGGTGAAATTACGTTTTCAAAGGATCAAAGATGGCTATAAACTCGTGGGTGACTATATGATTCGTGATGCTCGCTTGTCAGAATGGATGGAGAAGTTAATTGGGGACATGCGAGGCCATGCCATTGTAAAGCGCTTCCGGGACCGTCAGATTATTATTGAAAATATTTTGTTCGGCGAAGTGATTCGTCTTGTTGAAATCTCGGGTTATCAGCAGCGAGTCTTATACCAGAAGGGTCCTATGCTCACAGATGAGGAGCTGACCAAGCTCTATTATTCTGTTGAAGGAGAGGAACGAATTCGCCAGCGTAGGATTGAAGTGGATGAGCAGCTGGATCGATTAAATGATGCAATTAAGGCTGAGGATATGATTCGCGCGGAGAAATGCCGAGCTCAGCTTACCTTTTTGACGAAGGAATTGTATATGTTAGAATGGTAAACAAGGTGCCGAAATAAGTTGCTTAGGGGCACCCCGAATTTCGGGGTGTCTTAGATTTGTTTTAGAACTTGCAGACAGGGGTTCACTTCTGGCGCTAAAAACGTTAAAATAGTCATTGTGATCATTTTCATATTGGCAATGGTTTTGTCGATGAATTTGATCTTTATTCGCAGGGCAGGCTTTGCTGTCTCTGATAAAGGGTGGTATTCTTATACTGCGAGAAATGGATTTCCCAAAAATATAGGGTGCAAAGGGTGGAGGACCAGATGGCAAAACAACAAATCGGCGTTATTGGCTTGGCGGTAATGGGCAAGAATTTGGCTCTAAATATCGAAAGCAAAGGTTTTTCCGTATCCGTGTTTAACCGCTCACCGGAGAAGACACATGATCTTCTTGCTGAGGCGGAAGGTAAAAACCTCGTAGGCACATTTTCGGTTGAGGAATTTGTAGCTTCGCTGGAAACACCGCGCAAAATTCTGATCATGGTTCAAGCTGGTAAAGCTACTGATGCTACCATCGAGCAACTGTTGCCGCATCTTGATCAAGGCGACATTATTATCGACGGAGGAAATGCTTATTTCCCTGATACGGTTCGTCGCAGTAAATATCTAGAAGAAAAAGGTTTCCGCTTTGTCGGAACTGGGGTTTCTGGCGGTGAAGAAGGAGCTCTTAAAGGGCCTTCCATTATGCCTGGCGGTCAAGAAAGCGCGTATAAGCTAGTTGAACCAATCCTAACTGCAATCTCAGCTAAAGTTAACGGTGAGCCTTGCTGTACATATATCGGACCAGACGGTGCGGGACACTATGTTAAAATGGTGCACAACGGTATCGAATATGGTGATATGCAATTGATCTGTGAAGCTTACCAGCTGCTCAAAGACGTTCTAGGTCTGGATGCAAAAGAACTTCACAACATTTTCAAAGAGTGGAATAGCGGTGAGCTCGACAGCTACCTGATCGAAATTACTACAGATATTTTTGCTCAGTATGATGAAGAAACTGGTAAACCAATGGTTGACGTGATCCTTGATTCCGCTGGCCAAAAGGGAACTGGTAAATGGACAAGCCAAAGCTCATTGGATCTTGGTGTACCTTTATCCATGATTACCGAATCCGTATTCTCACGCTTCCTCTCTGCAATGAAGGATGAGCGCGTAGAAGCAAGCAAAGTGCTTAACGGACCAGAAGCTACACCATTTGATGGTGACAAAGCTGAATTCATCGAGAACGTGCGTAAAGCATTGTTTGCAAGTAAAATCGTATCCTATGCTCAAGGTTTCGCTCAACTTCGCGTAGCTTCCGACGAATACGGTTGGGATCTGAAATATGGCGAGTTGGCTAAAATTTGGCGCGGTGGCTGCATTATCCGTTCCCGTTTCCTACAAAACATCACGGATGCTTACGAGAACAATGCAGATCTTAAGAACCTATTGCTTGATCCTTTCTTCAAGGATGTTATGGACAATTACCAATCCGCATGGCGTAAAGTTATCGCTTCAGCTGTAACGATGGGTGTTCCAGTACCTGGATTCTCCAGCGCATTGGCTTACTATGATAGTTATCGTACAGAAAGACTGCCTGCGAACCTGCTTCAGGCACAACGCGATTACTTCGGCGCACACACGTTCAAACGTGTAGACAAAGAAGGCGTTTTCCACCACAACTGGATGTCTGCAGAATAATCTAGTTTATTACGGTTATAAGCAATGACGCCTTCGGCGTCCCTAAAGGACGGTAAGAAGCGTTTATGCGAGAAATATAAGGTTAATGTATAACATGAAACTTGTACTTTCTTATATTTTAAAAAAGTGGCCCGAATTGCTTCACCAGAAATGGGGAGGCTTTCGGGCCTTTTTTGTTGAAGTTTTGATGTGTATTTACTATGTGAAGCAGATTGTCTAATGTTTTGACCCTGTGTTATGATATGACAAATATCGCGGTTGGAGGATAGACATGGCTGGGGATACAGAAGAATTTAAAAAGTTCAACGAAGAGCAAAGAAATAAGAACATTATTTTAGTAGGGATGATGGCAACGGGGAAGTCAACAGTAGGCGCAATTTTGGCCGAGGAACTGGGTTACGAGCTGGTTGATCTGGATCATGTCATTGTTGAAACTGAAGGCCGAAGTATTGCAGAAATTTTCGCGGAAGATGGAGAGCATTACTTTCGAAGCGTGGAAACAGCAGTACTAAAGCGTATGCTAGAGTCTGAGAATAAATTAATATCTACTGGTGGTGGCGCGGTATTGGCGCCGGGGAATACAGATTTAATGCTGAGTAAAGGGCATGTGGTTGCGCTAACGGCAACAGAAGAAGAGATTATTGCCCGCGTTAGTGGAGATCAGAATCGTCCGCTGCTCGCCGGCAATGCAAAAGAACGGGTTAGACGTATCATGGAAGACCGTCGAGAAGCTTACCTGTTCGCGCATTACACGGTCGATACAACGGGGCTGACAGCGGCAGAAGTGTCGCAATATATTTTAATGCATTACCGCGGCTGAGCTTTTAAGAGAGTGTTTCATTCCATTCAATCATACCGCCGCTTAAATTTGTAGCATGATAGCCAAACTGTTGTAGATATTCGCAGACACGCTGGCTTCGAGCACCGGAACGGCAAATAAAGATCACTTTGGCATCGCTTGGAATATCCTCAGTGCGGTGTGGAATTTCTCCCATGGGGATATGCTGTGCACCGGGAATCATCCCGAAGGCAACCTCTTCGTCTTCACGAACGTCGATGAGTACAAGGTCTTCCCCTGTCTCTAGACACTGCCGCAATTCTTGCGGTGTAATTTGTGGAACATTATGCATGGTTGTGACCTCTTTTCATCAGAAGAATGGTTTAATGATAACACAAGCATGGAATACCCTGTCAAACGAGCACTACATACAACTATATCTACTAAGGAGAGTTTATATTATGGACGTTATTGTTAGGCCAACGCCATCCCTGCAAGGAGAATTTGGGGCCCTCTCTTCCAAAAACTATACCACTCGTTATTTGCTGGTTGCCGCATTGTCAGAAGGCGTAAGTACGATTTATCATCCGGCACATAGTGAAGATAGCGATGCCATCCGTCGTTGTATTGCAGATTTGGGAGCTGTACTCACAGAAGATGATGAGAAGATTGTGATTCAAGGCTTTGGTCGCAAACCTAAGGATGTTAAGGAACTTAATGTGGGGAATGCTGGAGCAGTACTACGTTTTCTAATGGCTGTTGCTGCGCTGAGCCCTGAAGTTACATTCGTAAACACGTATCCTGACTCATTGGGCAAACGTCCACATGACGACTTGATCGTGTCTCTAGAACAGCTTGGTGTGAAGGTAGAGCATAATGAAGGTAAGTTGCCGATCACGATCCGCGGTGGCAAACCTGTTGGGGGTAGAATTACAGTTTCAGGTGCTGTCAGCTCCCAGTTCCTAAGTGCTCTATTATTCTTGACACCATTGCTTGAAGAAGATAGTGAAATTATTGTCCTTGATGATTTGAAATCAAAGGTTGTCGTAGGTCAGACGCTAGAAGTATTGGAGCAGGCTGGAATTGTGGTTCATGCGGCGGATGATTATATGTCCTTTAAAGTGCCAGGTCGTCAAGCCTATGCGGCAAAAACGTATACCGTTCAAGGTGACTATCCTGGCTCTGCGGCTATTCTAGCAGCAGCTGCGGTTACAAAGTCAGATGTTAAGGTACATCGACTTGTGGAACAGAGTAAGCAGGGAGAAAGAGCCATTGTTGATGTGTTGCGTATGATGGAAGTACCGCTTACTCATAAAGAGGGAACAGTTCACGTACAAGGGAACGGCGTTCTAAAAGCTGTTGAATTCGACGGAGATGCTGCAACCGATGCGGTGCTGGCTATGGTAGCTGCTGCCGTATTTGCTGAAGGCACTTCACGATTCTATAACGTTGAGAACCTTCGGTATAAGGAATGTGATCGTATAACTGATTACTTGGCAGAGTTGACTCGTGCAGGAGCCAATGTTGAGGAACGCCGCGATGAAATTATCGTTCACGGCATGCCTGAAGGCGTCGAAGGTGGTGTGACGATTAACGCGCATTACGACCACCGTGTAATTATGGCGCTGTCAGTAGTAGGTTTACGAGCGCGTAAACCACTATTGATCAAGGATGCTCACCATGTCGCTAAGTCGTATCCGCAATACTTTGATCACCTGCGTGCGCTTGGTGCGAATGTGGAGTGGGTACAATAGAAGTAAGGGAGCTAGCGAATTTAGCTTCAGTTAAATAAGGATCATAAAGTGTAACTATGGAAAGGGGCACTGTGTATGAGCTTTGAGAATCCAAGTCGGGAACAGATCGGAGATATCCTTGCTTCTGCAGGTAATATTGCAGTTGTTGGCCTGTCTGACAAAACAGACCGTACCTCCTATATGGTCGCGGGTGCTATGCAAAGTCGGGGATATCGTATCATTCCTGTAAACCCATTGGTTGATGGTGAAATACTGGGAGAAAAGTGCTATCATACGTTAGCGGAAATTCCAGAGCCGGTGGACATTGTTAATGTGTTTCGTCGAAGCGAATACTGCGCAAAGGTCGCACAGGAGGCCGCTGAAATCGGCGCACGTGTGCTCTGGCTCCAGCAGGGTATAATCAGCCAGGAAGCCGCTGAAATCGCCGCTGAGCACGGTATGACGGCGATTATGGACCGTTGTATCAAGGTCGAAGAAGCGATCACGATGCATGGGCGTACTCGGGCATAAGGTTCGGTAATTCAACACTTTATCTGACTATTGAAAAAATGATGATCAGAGCGTGTATCAAGGGATTTCGAACGAACCGACGAGCGGGCAAACGATGAACTGACGAGCTTATGAGCTTACGAGCCGACAAACAAATCAACAACGAGAGAACAATGAACCGACAAACGAACCGACAAACGAACCCACAACGAGAGAACAATAAACCGGCGTGCATACGAGCCGACAGACAAAAGAACAAACTAACAAACCAGCGAACTAAATTTTTTGACGCTGAAGTAGTTGCAAATTTAATGTTGAAGAACAGCCAAGATCAAAAACATCGTTTGATTACGATTCGCTGTACAGACTGTGCAATTTCTAATGCAAATCACTAACTGAGCTTGTTATACTGAAGTTAGGCGAAGAACGTCCTTTATCCGCATGATTTGCGGTGAAGGGCGTTCTTTTATTTTTATAGGGGAGGATACCATAATGGAATTTGAAGAAGCACATGGTATGTTCATTAACAAGCACTTGACTGAAAGATTAGGAGAAAGAAGGGGGAGGCTGGTTAGAGGGCATAATTATGCGGAGAAGCTGTTCTTGCAGAATGTATGGTGGCCATTGTTTGAGAGCCTTGATGATTTGCATCCAGAATACGAAGTGTACGACTGGAACCGTAAATCTCAGTTTCTGGACTTCGCTTTTCTTCCGCAGAGCGGCGGCAGTCTCGGGATTGAGTGCGACGGGTTTCAAAGCCATGTGAAGGACATGGACCGCGAGAGATTTAACTATGCAGTTAATCGGGACACTTTTCTGACCGGAATGGGGTGGAAAATGATTCATTTTTCTGTTGATGATCTTCAGCACCGCCCCGAGGTGTGCCGGATGCTTTTGCAATTGGTGCTGGCACCTCATTTGGCGCGCAAATCTGCAGGCGTGGATATTTTGTCTGAGGAGAAGGAGGTTCTGCGGTTGGCTTGGCGACTGGGCAGGGCGATCCGTCCAAAGGATGTGACCACGCATTTCAGCATTAACTTTCGAACGGCGCGAAGATTGTTGCACTCGTTGAGTGAGAAGGGACTAATAAAGCCTGTAGTAGGTAGAAGAGGGGTTAGACATTATGAGTTGCGACCAATGCACCCTGAACAAAAATGGTGATGAGTGAGTGAATTTAGCGTTAGATTGCACTTTGTACAATAGAATCTTCGTTTCAGTTTAAAAAAATTACCTTCATTGCACTTTGTGCAATCAAAAAGAGCAATAGATCCTTAATAAAGTGATTTAAGGAATTTCTATTGTACAAAGTGCAATCAAAACCATTTTTCATCAAAATTAAGCTTATTCTGTTGCACATAATACATTAGAATACGAGAACCTCCTAGGGGTCTTTAATCCGAAGTTATAAAAGTCACCAAAGAGTCTCCAAAGAGTCTCCTAAGAGCATTTTGAAAAATGAAAGGTCTATATCATATACTAAATTCTTCAGGTCATCCGAGTGAAATCTTGATACGTATCTTGATACGTATATAGGTTAGCGAAAACAGCATATTGCATCGGAATATTTCCTTCAGTTTATTTTGACAAAAACCCCCGCAGCGCTTACCATTCAATATAGAAAGAAAGGAGAGGGTAGCCTTGAATTGGCTCGGATCATTGCAGCAATTGGGCAGAGCCATAATGCTTCCTACCATGGTACTGCCGGCGGCAGCCATTTTGCTTAGTTTGGGCAGCTTACCTTGGTCTGCATGGGGACTTTCTTCGGTATCCGAAGTGGCTACATACGCTGGGCAGGGAATCTTTTATTTTATGCCTTATTTGTTCGCTGTGGGTGTAGCATGGGGATTATCCAATCAAGCTGGAACGGCGGGTCTTGCAGCACTGGCTGGAATGTTCACTTACGACCGGATTGTTACCCATATGGGAGACGGGCTTGTACAACCTGCAACACTTATCGGAATTTTGCTGGGTATAGTTGCCGGTATCGCTCAAAACCGGTTCAAAAATATCAAGCTTCCAGAGGCGATACAGTTTTTTGGAGGTTCGCGTTTTGTTTTGCTGTTCATGGGATTGTTTTCGGCTGGCTTTGCATGGGTGATGTTAGGGATCTCTCCACTGCTGCAAAGAGGACTGGATGATCTTTTTCAAGGGATATTGCAGACAGGCGGCTTTGGCGTTTTTATTTATGGAGTGCTATATAGAGTACTAACAGCCTTCGGTCTTCACCATATTCTCAACAATGTGTTTTGGTTTCAGTTTGGAAACTTTACAACTCCTGATGGTAGTACTGTCGTTCAGGGGGATTTGCCACGTTTTTTTGCAGGCGATCCTACGGCGGGCATTTTTATGGCGGGTTTGTTTCCAATTATGATGTTCGCACTGCCAGCCATTGCTTTTGCTATTATTCAGGAAGCGCGCGAGGACTTGAAGCCTAAGATTAAAAAGACTTTCATGCGAGCGGCTTTGGTCTGTTTTCTGACCGGGGTTTCGGAGCAGATTGAATTCGCGTTTTTGTTTGCTTCTCCGTATTTATTCGCGATACATACTGTAATGTCTGGCCTCGCTATGGTACTGACCTATATGCTGGGAATTCATCACGGGTTCTCTTATTCGGCAGGAGCGATTGACTTCTTTTTGAATTTGCATCTGTCACAGAGGGCTTGGCTTTTGATTCCGATCGGTATTGGTTATGGGATTGTGTATTATAATTTGTTCCGCTGGGCGATTCGCCGTTTTCAGATCCCGACACCAGGGCGTGAAGAAGGTTCTGAACTTGGTGATTGGGCAGGCAATATCCCTTATCAGGCACCATTGATCTTGGAGGCGCTTGGTGGCAAGGAGAATATCGTACAAGTACAATCCTGTATCACTCGTTTGAGGCTAACCGTCCATAATGATCGATTTATAGATACAGGGGCGCTTAAAGGTCTTGGTTCCGCTGGGATTATCAAGCTCGGTGGCGGGAATGTCCAGGTAGTATTTGGTACGTATTCAGAGTTGATCCGCGAGGAGATTAATAAGCTAATGCTTCGTGATTTGCCTCAGGTATTGTTCAGTTCTCCGATGCAGGGTAGAATGATGCCCATTGAGGAAGTGCCGGATCACATCTTTGCAGCGAAGCTGGTGGGTGATGGAGTTGCATTTTTGCCGGAAAAAGGGGAGCTTACTTCGCCTGTATTCGGGAAGGTTATGCACGTCTATCCTACAATGCATGCCGTTGGTATTGCTACGCCGGAAGGGCTGGAGGTGCTTATGCATATAGGGATCGACACTTCGCAGCTTAAAGGACCATTTGAGGCGGTTGTAAAAGAAGGCGACAGTGTGGAACCAGGTCAATTGCTTGTTAAATTCGACCTCGCTTATTTGCGTGAGCATGCAGCTTCACTGGCTACACCAATGGTGATTACGAATCCTGATCGAGTAAAATCATGGAGCTATGCTCCATTTAAAAATGTTAAAAAGGGGCAATCTTCAGTAATGTCCGTAGTCTTACATGAAAGTAACGTTGGAGGGATAGAAGGATGATACAAGGCATAGGCGCAGCAGCAGGTGTAGCTATCGGGAAGGCCTTTGTCTTACCGAACTGGGAGTGGAGCTTACCAGACACACAAGTGAACCCAGTGGATCTAGCTAAGGAGTTTGAGCGTTTATACGAAGGTATCCGTACCTCTAAGGACGAGATTGAATTCATCAAAAAAGAATTCAGAGAAGTAGTCGGTCCGGAGGAATCCAGCATTTTTGATGCTCATCTGGCGATTTTGGATGATCCGGTGTTTATGAGCGAAATCCGGGGGATTATTGAACGCCAATATAAGGCGGCGGAAGTGGCTGTTAAGGAAGCGATTGATCATTTTGTAGCGATGTTTGATCTGCTAGATGATGAATACATGAAGGAGCGGGCGGTTGATATCAAGGATGTCGGTAACCGTCTGTTAAAGCATCTTTTAGGTGCTCCTGAGGTCACGCTGCCATCGGATACACAGCCGTATATTCTCGTAGCGAAGGAGTTGTCTCCTTCCCAGTTAGCTCACTTGAACCCAACTTATGTTCTAGGTATTGTTACTATGATGGGCGGTAAAACCTCACATTCCTCCATTATGGCTCGTGCGCTGGGCATTCCGCTCGTAGCAGGTTTGGAGAATAATTTATCTAACCCAATTCAGACCGGAGACATGCTCGTGATAGACGGAGACACCGGATCAGTGCAAATTCATCCTGATGAGGTAACGATCAATGAATATGTTTCTCTTCGGAATAAGCAGCATAAAAAGAAAGAACAACTGGAACTGCTTGCTACAGTCGATGCCGTCACTAAAGATGGCGTTAACCTGCGATTGGCCGGTAATATCAGCTCCGTCAAAGAACTGAATTTAGCGCTCAAGTATGGAGCCGAGGGTGTAGGTCTATTCCGTACAGAGTTTCTTTATATGGATCGCAGTTCTTTTCCGACGGAGGATGAACAATTCGAAGTGTATAAACAGGTTGTCGAGAAGGTAGGCAGCAATATGGTTGTGATCCGTTCGCTGGATATAGGCGGGGACAAGCATCTGGATTACTTCCAGCTGCCAGAAGAGCAGAATCCGTTCCTTGGCTATCGTGCCATTCGAATCAGCTTAAATCGACAAGATATGTTCAAAACTCAGCTAACCGCCATTTTGCGGGCGAGTGCGTATGGGAATGTAAAGCTAATGTTCCCTATGATATCTTCCGTAGAAGAAGTACAAGCAGCAAAAGCTGTACTGGAAGAAGTGAAGGCTGAACTGGAGCTACGGGGCATACCGTTTAATCGGAATATTCCAGTCGGTATTATGATTGAAGTTCCAGCTGCGGTTATGATTGCGGATTTACTGGCGGAGGAAGTTGATTTTTTCAGTATCGGTACGAACGATTTGGTGCAATATGTACTAGCCGTAGACCGAATGAATGAACAAATTGCGCATATGTATCATCCATATCATCCAGCGGTTCTGCGAATGATCCGTATGACTGTAGAAGCAGCGCGTAATGCAAAAATAGATATTAGTGTATGTGGTGAAATGGCGGCAGATGAGCGTTCTTTGCCACTTTGGCTGGAGTTAGGGATTAGTGATCTTAGCATGTCGCCACAGGCACTGCTGAAGGTTAAACACCGTACCCTGAATACACTGGCTATAGACGCTACAAGGGTTGCCAAAGCTTGCTTCCATCATCGTACAAGCTCGGAGACAGAAGAAATCCTAAGTGCTTATGCTCAGAAAAGCGGTATTACGCTTGGAACGAGCGTGGAAACAAAGGAGAAAGCTTCTTCATAGTTATCAAGCGCTACATCATCAAGTCCACATCAAGGTTCGGCATTCTTGCCGAGCCTTTTTCTTTTGTACTAGATTGTTATAAAAAAACAAAACCGTTTGCGCTTCGCCGCAGTCTATACATAGAGCGTGTTGTACAGGAATGATTTATGCGTGAAGGCAAGGGGGGAGGACAAAACAAGGATGGAACACATTATTAAAGACGAAATGGAAATAGTTGCTACGGAAGAAGATACATTCTACGAGCTGGTAGCTGAACAGAAAAGAAAGCTTTACAGCATTGCTTACAGCTATTTGCGAAACGAGGCGGATTCGTTAGAAGTTCTGCAGGAGGCAACCTGTCGTGCATGGATTAAACGTAAAAGCTTAAAGGACTCCGAAAGGTTTGTTCCTTGGTTAACACGCATTCTGATCAATTGTTGTAATGATGAGTTGAAGCGCAGAAAGAGGAATGCTGTCACAGAAGCTACTCGAAGTGATATAGGGATTATGGAGATGAAAAGCGACCGCAGATTGGACATGGAACAAGCGCTGGATGGGGTTAAGCCGAAGTATCGCCAGGTGCTTGTACTCAAATATTACAAGGATATGACCCTTGCAGAAATTGCAGAGGTGCTCGATAAACCGGAGGGTACGGTAAAGACATGGCTCAACAAAGGTCTGAAACAACTGCGTGACCGAATGAAACGGAAGGGGGATCTATTTTATGGCTGAGTCTGAAGAAAAGCTACTTAACGAATATTTTCAGAGAATTGGTGTCGAGGCTGAGGAGATCCCGGATGTTAAGCTGGATGCCGCGATTCGCAAGGGGATGCAGCTAGGTAACCAAAAAGGGTTATCTTTTAGAAAAAGATACGCTGTTATTACGTTGGCGGTCTTAGCTATCGCCTTATTGATTATTGTCCCATGGGTAAATCAGATGGCCAATCCTGTACGTGCGCAGTTACCACCAAAAAGCTGGGGTCAGCTTGAAGTGTTTAGACCCATTATTGCTGATAATCTGACGATTAAATCAGCACTTGATGCAGGTATGCTGAAGGAGGTAAATGTCTCTTCTCCAGAGATTGATGGGATACAATGGACAGTTAACGGAATTATGGCAGATCGAAGAGGCATTGTTGTGCTCTATACCATCCAGAACAATACGGATCAGAAGTTGCAAATGATAGGCCTGTCATTGAAAAAAAATCAAAAGAATAATTACGACCTCACCGGATATAGCGGGTTTAGCAATTCTAATGCACAAGAGGCAGGTTCACCTGGGACGACCCGCATGTTAGAACAAATCGTCTGGGATAAATATCGAGAGGATCTGACAGATGAGTTGAATATTACATTATCTCTATATCCAGAATCCAAGGACCCTTCTAGGTCGAGCATGGATATTAAAAAGCTAAGTGTTAAAATTCCGCTGGAAGACGATAACAACTATTTTAAGGGAGAAGTTGTTGATCTGAAGGATAGTCTGTCTATTGGTGGACAGAAAATAAAAATGGATAATGTCTATATTGGACCTACGGGTATTTACATGCGGGAAACCTTTGACAAAGAGAATACAATGAGGATTTTTAATATGCTTTCACCTAAGCTGGTTATCGGGAAAGGGGAGCATCAAGAGGAGTTAATGCGGGTAAGTGGTGGTTCTTCAGTAGTAGGGGGCTTGAAAACTTATATCTTCCACAATGACAATATGAGACTTGCTGAACCAATCAAACTAGAAGTTGAAGGAATCTCTGCTCTAGATCAATCAAAGGCCGAGCTTGTGATTAACACGGAAACACAGCAGATTCTAAAAGCACCGGATAACAATCTAACGATTTCAAAGCGGATGGAGAACGAAGAGCAGGGAATTCTGTTATTGGATTACTTTATTCCTAAAGATGATATGGAGGCGCTTGCTGATAGCGGTTTTGCATTGGACGATAATTTTGTGGATAGTACTGGAAGTGGGCATTGGTTGGGACGGGTCAAAGATGGCTACTCACGATATAAAGAATTTAATGAAGATAGTAGGGGAACTACAGTAACCTTTTTCTTTAACATAGGGGAGGAAAAGCTACCACAACCCTTGACTTTCAAATTTAATTCTTATCCAAACAAAATCAAGGAGAAAGCGTCCATTCGAATTAAGTAAGTAGCTCGAAAGTCGAGTGAAGCAAATCAAAAGCCCTGTTCCTCATATTGAGAGACAGGGCTTGTTTGATTTTAAACTTTATTTCTACTGTTTATTCCCCTGCTAACGCATCACAAAAAGCTTTGCCATAGGGCGGAAGATCTGGCGGGCGACGAGCAGAAATAATATGTCCATCCGTAACCACAGCTTCATCTTTCCATATCGCTCCGGCATTCTCCATGTCATCACGGATGCCGGGTGTGGAGGTGACGGTTACACCTTCCAGAATTTTAGCGGAAATTAATACCCAGCCTGCGTGGCAGATCTGCCCAATAGGTTTCTTAGCTGCATTGAAATCCTGCACTAGCTTTAGTACGGCACTGTATCTACGGATTTTATCAGGGGCCCAGCCGCCAGGAACTAAAATCCCGTCATAATCTGCGGCATTAAGATCGTCCCAGGAGTACTCCGCTTTTGCAGGCACACCATATTTGCCGATGTATGTTTTATCTTTTTCCAAACCTGCCAAGTGAACCTCAGCGCCTTCTTCTCTTACTCGGTACACGGGATACCAGAGCTCCAAATCTTCAAATTCATCGTCTACGAGTGCTATGACCTTTTTTCCAGCTAGTCTCATTTTGTTAAGCTCCTTTCGTATCACATGATCCTTCATATTCTATCAAATTTAAAATACGAAGTCATCTGAAGGGTTGTAAATTATAGACGAATTGCCAATTTAATCATTATATGCAATTAAGGAGGGTTTTAATCGAGGGAGGTCGAATATAGAAATTGAAAAGTCATACTTTGTACTTAATTCATTTCTTGCAAGAGGTGTAGAAGATGTATACAGATAACTTAATGGAGAAGTTGTGCAGCTGCGGTGGCCTCATGAACTTACATATGCATTCATTGATTTTTAATACGAGGGTGAAGATTACACATGTCCCTGTCTATACTTGTCCGAAATGTACTAGTTATGAGCCCTTGTCGTTTATTAAAGCAGATCTAGGAAAGCTAGTGAAAGAATTGAACGCGGATGTGCCAAGACAAGATTTTTCGTTTACTCAAAGAAATGAATTAGCTAGTGTCCTAAAAGAAGCTTTGACAGAGGTTGTTGTCGGAGGATTTCAAGAATTAGAGTTGGCTATCCGAGAGACAATTCAGGCTAGAGTGGATATGTTACTTGATCTATACCGACTAGCTGAGGGGCTTAAAGACCAGAATTGGATGGAAGAAACTAGTCGAAGACTGTCTCAATTAACGTTCCAAACGACTAAAAACGCAAATTATTAAAACATTCTGTGAAAATAATGAAAAACTTTCACGGAATGTTGGATTTTTCACTCACTTTTTGTTACGATAGATAGAAGTTACATTATTGTGCTCGTGAATAGGGAAACCTACACTAGTCAAAAATTGTAATTAGGGGTTACGTCTTCAGCCTTGAAAGAAATTTTGAAAGGAAAATGAAGCGTTATCATTGCACAATTGTACAAAGTGTCGTATCATATTTTTAATTAGTCGAACGATAAAATTTATCGCAATGGAGAGAGTAATTTGACGGTAACCATTTACGATGTAGCTCGAGAAGCAGGCGTATCTATGGCTACGGTATCACGGGTTGTGAACAATAACCCTAACGTGAAACCGCAGACCCGGAAGAAAGTTTTTGAAGCGATTGAGCGTTTGGGATATCGTCCCAATGCCGTGGCGAGAGGACTTGCCAGTAAGAAAACGACAACCGTTGGGGTTGTCATCCCTGATATTTCAAACTCGATTTTTGCAGAAATTGCACGCGGGATTGAAGATATCGCGAACATGTATCATTACAATATCATATTGTGTAACGCGGATAAGCGTAAAGAAAAGGAAATCCGTGTCATCAATACCCTTTTGGAGAAACAGGTCGATGGTCTGCTCTTCATGGGTGGTACGGTAACCGAAGAACATATTCAAGCTTTCCAGACTTCTGCAGTTCCGATTGTCCTATGTGCTACACGGGATGAGAAGGGAACTTATCCTTCCGTTGACATCGATCATGAAACCGCTGCTTTTGATGCAGTGAATACTTTGATTCGTCACGGTCACCGAGAAATCGCAATGATCAGTGGTACACTCCAGGATCCTGCGAATGGATATGCACGTTTCCATGGTTATAAGAAGGCACTTGAACAGGCTGGAATCGAGTATCAAGAAGACTTGGTACGTATCGGTAACTACCGCTATGAATCTGGTGTCGAAGCCATGAAGTATTTCCTTGGACTCAAGAAGAAGCCAACCGCTATTTTTGCCGCAACCGACGAGATGGCTATTGGTGCAATTCACAGTATTCAGGATGAAGGCCTGAAGGTACCGGATGACTTCTCCATTATTAGTGTGGATAACATCCGTATGGCTTCGATGGTTCGTCCATTGTTGACAACTGTAGCCCAGCCTATGTATGACCTAGGTGCGGTAGCAATGAGACTTTTGACGAAACTCATGAAGAAAGAGACGGTTGAGAATCCGCGGGTTATCTTGCCTCATGAAACGATTCTCCGCTTGTCTGTTAATCATCTGAATAAGTAATTTAAGAACTAAACAGTATTTCCGTAAAAAGCTCCTTTTGGAGCTTTTTATGTTTTTTACAGAGTAAATCATCGGAGGAGGCGTTATCTTTGCCTGAAATAATCGGATTAATTGGTGCGATGGATGAAGAGATTAAGCTATTACTAGAAAGGATGGAGAATAAGGAGACGAAGGTCAAGGCAGGAATTCATTATTACATAGGAAATATATTAGGAAAGTCTGTAGTGCTCTGTAAATCTGGGGTAGGTAAAGTAAATGCAGCAGTTACGACACAAATTCTAATTGATTCCTTTGGTGTGTCTCGTGTGTTGTTTACTGGGGTTGCTGGGGCTGTGCACCCTGAATTGAATATTGGAGATATTGTTATATCATCTACTTGTGTTCAGCATGATATGGATGCTACAGCACTTGGCTTTTCAAAAGGTGAAATACCTTATCAGGATAATTCTGTCTTTCAGGCAGACCCTTCATTGGTACTCCTTGCTGAGAGGGCGTGTAACGAGTTAGGCCAAAAGTACTTGGTCGGCAAAGTACTTTCAGGTGATCAATTCATTTCTAATGCGGAGATTGTAGCTAAATTAAGAGAGGAATTGGACGGAGCGTGCGTGGAGATGGAAGGGGCGGCGGTTGCACAAGTGTGTGTGATGAACGCCACTCCCTTTGTTATTATTCGTTCGATGTCTGATAAGTCTGACGGGTCAGCAAATGTGAGTTTTAAGGAGTTCACGGTGGAAGCCTCAGGGCGCTCACATTCTATATTAGAATATATGCTGCAGCACCTTTAATACTCGTTTAGTACATGAAGCGCTGTCTAAAGCGTACCCTGTCGAAAGTCTCCTGTGAGGACATAGGTACCTCTTGTCCAATACGAACCATTAGGCAGTTTGCTGGATGTGAACAGATTTCGGGATCATCCGTAGCATACCAAACCATATTTACGGTTTTCATTAGCCGCTCCATCATTTGACGATAAGCCCACACATCAAGCCCACTTCCTTTTAGATCCCAGTGCCAATAATACTCTGTTGTAAAGACGATACAATTCTCCAATTGCTCTTGCTCAAAAGCAGTGGAAATCAGCAGCCGGCCTAGTCCGGCTCCCCTATAATCATTACTCACCTCAATAGCTCCAAGCTCAATTAGATCCATCATTCCACCCTGTGACCAAAGCTCCATTTCATCCGGATAATGAAAGGTTACATAGCCTATTATAGTGCCATCCTCTACAGCTGTAATTATACGTCCTTCTGGCAGGCTAGCAATCTCTATGAGAGCTTCTTGCTGTTCAATCGGCTTGCGGAAGGCATCAAGATCATGATGCATGTGGAGGACTTTAAGGTCCTCTGGAGATCGGGGGCCACTTATTGTTATTGTTCTACCTTTATATGAAAGCGTATGGGAAACAGGGATTTTACGATGCTCCATAGCCGTGCTCCTTTCGGATGATAAAATATGGAATGTAAACGTTTGCTATGTTATACTAATTCAGACATAAAAAATTCACATTCATTGCATTGACATCATTATCTAAGAGAAGAGTCTTACCCTTAAAGCTTAAATCAAACGAGTGAGGGAGGCAAGAGTGATGGGTCAAGTCCATAGCGAAATTTTGCCTGGCCGTGTGCAGAGCTCCAATATGTCTGATTACACCCAGGCAGTAGCCAATTTTAAGTGGGAGGATGTTGAACGTAACTTCTCATGGTATGACACTGGAAAGGTTAATATGGCACATGAAGCAGTGGATCGCCACGTTCAAGAAGGACGGGGAGCGGCGACGGCCCTGCTCTACAGTGATGCGGTGCGGGATGAATCCTATACATTTGCCGATCTGCAGGAACGGTCGAATCGGTTCGGAAATGTATTGCGTAAATATGGTATCGGGAAGGGAGATCGGGTATTTATTTTTATGCCTCGTCAACCGGAACTGTATTTTAGTTTACTAGGTATTCTGAAGATTGGGGCAATAGCGGGCCCTCTGTTCGAAGCCTTTATGGAAACGGCAGTTAAGGACCGGCTGGAGGATAGTGGTGCGGTTGCTTTGGTTACTACACCTGAACTACTTCATCGTGTGAAGCGAGATGAGCTTCCGAATTTGCGTCATATTTTTCTAGTAGGCGGTACCACTGATATCGAGCAAGGTAACTTAGGTTTCACTGAGGAGATGGATAACGCGTCTTCTGAGCTCGAATTGGAATGGCTTGACCTGGACGATGGCCTTATCATGCATTATACATCTGGTTCTACAGGAAAACCTAAAGGCGTTTATCATGTGCAAAGAGCAATGATTCAACATTATTATACAGGTAGAGTGGTGCTGGATCTACGTCCAGATGATATTTACTGGTGTACAGCTGATCCAGGCTGGGTGACAGGAACATCTTACGGAATATTTTCTCCCTGGTTAAATGGGGTAACGAATGTCGTGAGAGGGGGACGCTTTAGTCCTCAGGATTGGTATAAGACGATTGAACGAAATAAGGTTAGTATTTGGTACAGTGCACCTACAGCATTTCGTATGTTGATGGGGGCAGGAGAGAGTTCAATTCAGGGAATTGATTTGAGCAGCCTGCGCCATGTCCTGTCTGTTGGAGAACCGTTAAATCCTGAAGTCGTGCGATGGGGAGATAAGTTCTACAACCAGCGCATTCATGATACTTGGTGGATGACAGAGACGGGAGCGCAACTGATCTGTAATTATCCTGGAATGGATATCAAACCAGGTTCTATGGGCCGTCCGTTGCCAGGCATTGAAGCTGCGATTTTAGATGATCGAGGCAATGTTCTCCCACCATTCTCAATGGGGAATCTTGCAATACGGACGCCTTGGCCATCCATGATGAATTCGATCTGGAACAATAAGGCGAAGTATGAGGAGTATTTCCGCATTCCTGGTTGGTATATTTCTGGTGATTCTGCTTATATGGATGATGATGGATATTTCTGGTTTCAAGGACGGATTGACGACGTTATCAACTCTTCTGGTGAGCGTATAGGACCTTTTGAAGTGGAGAGTAAATTAGTAGAGCATCCTGCTGTGGCAGAAGCGGGTGTAATTGGTAAACCAGACCTGGTGCGTGGGGAAATTATCAAGGCTTTCATTTCGCTGAGAGAAGGCTATACTCCTACAGCTGCTCTCAAAGAGGAGATCGCGGCATTTGTTAAAGCCGGACTGTCTGCGCATGCTGCGCCGAGAGAGATCGAATTTAAGGATAAACTTCCTAAGACACGATCAGGTAAAATCATGCGGCGTGTATTAAAGGCTTGGGAGCTTCATCTCCCAACTGGCGATTTATCAACGATAGAAGATTAAGATTAGAATGGATCATAAAAAACACCGTTCCCTAATGAATTCAAGGGAACGGTGTTTTGCTGTGTGAAGTTATTCTTCGGACTACCGGTTAATGGTTTCCAGTCGTATTGCCGGCTGTACCACTATTACTGTTTCCGTTACTGCTACCTTCGCCAGATGGCGTTGAAGTAGGCGTAGGTAGAATGGTTCCAGGAATCTCGATATCCTCTCCTGGTGTACTCTCAGAGCCTGTAGGAGGCGTTGTCTCCGGTTGCTGATCTGGAGTTGGTGTTGCTTCCGGAGTTGGTGTAGTGCCTCCAGCAACGCTACCAGAAGCTGTCTCATTACCTGCGACATCAACAGCACTGACATAGAATGTTGCATTGGCACTCGCAGGAGTTCCTGGCGAGAATACCTTGCTCTCGTCAGCCATAATTACAGCTTGCTTCTGGAAAGACCCGCCGTTTAAAGAACGGTATAAGCGGTACCCTACTACATCTGGAGAGCCGCTTGGGGAGAAGCTGATCACAGCTTTTCCAGTGCTGTATGAGACACTTACATTTCCAGGAGCAGAAGGCGAAGTACCGTCGTCCACGCGTGGATCGACTTCAGTAGGGAAATCTGTCTTAGCATCGGCTGGCATATAATACTCCAGGGATTTATGCTCCTTCATCTTAGGGAAGGCTGCCAAGAGCTCCTTAACTAATTCCTGGATCGGCTTTTCACGTTTAACGACGATTTTTTCTTTAAGGAAATCCTCCGGTGTACCTTCGAGTGGGATATAGTTGACGCCATTGTAAGTAATATACTTGGCTTTGGAAATCCCATCGTCGCTCTCTTTAGGTACATATTTCGCATTGAAAAGATCCGTTGTGAATTTGTCAGTTAGAGCCGTTGGCAGCTTACCGCTGTATGCGGAAACTGTCTTTTTGGTAATTCCTTCAGGTTGTGTGAATTTGTCTGTAACGAACAAGTCTGGCTGCTTATCGATAACAGCATTCATGACTTTAGCCCATAAGGTCTGTGCTTGTCGTTTTTGTGTATCTCCTGTAAGGGTATTAATTTGTTCCTTATAACCAACCCACATGCCAAGTGTGACATCAGGGGTGTAGCCCATGAACCAGACATCTCCATAGTTCTGAGTGGAGCCAGTCTTACCTACAATAGGAACGTCTTTAAAGTGTTTATAATCTCTTCTTACTGTGCTTGCAGTACCTTCTGTGATTACTGTACGCAGCATATCGGTCATTAGATAAGCAGTTTGCTCAGAGAATACTTGTTCAGGGTTAACCTTGTGCTGATAAACGATCTTGCCTTCCGAATCCACAATCTTCTCAATCATATAAGCATCATTAAATGCTCCCTTATTGCCAATGGCGGAATAGGCATTGGTTAATTCCTCAACGGATGTACCGTATCGAAGACCACCTATAACCCCAGTCTGCGCTCTGTAATCATCTTCGGTGAGTGTAGTGATCCCTAGCTTTTTAGTAAAGGCCCAAGCATCCTCTATTCCGACCTTCTCGTTAAATAGTTTAAGCGCCGGTATGTTGAGGGATTTATTAAGTGCATAGCGAGCCGTAACTAAACCCTGATAGCGATTGTTAGCATTTTTAGGGATATGGAAGCCTTTCCCGCCATCCTTCAAAATGATTGGAGCATCATCTAAGATTCCAGCAGGTTGAATCAGTCCTGCATCTAAGGCAGGTAAGTATGCTGAAATCGGCTTCATCGTTGAGCCGGGTTGCCGGACCATTTGGGTTGCGTAGTTCATTTGCTCGATATTAAAATCGCGGCCCTCAATCATACCGAGAATGGCTCCGGTCTTGTTGTTGATCAAAATGCCAGCCGTCTGTTCAACACCTTTTGTTTTGCTGTCCTTGGTGAAATTACTACTATCTTCGGAAATACTGTGCATTGCACTGTATACTTTCTTATCAATCGTGGTATAGACTCGGTAACCGCCGGTCATTAACTGTTGTCTTGCTTCCTCAAGAAGTACGGCATTATCACTAGAGCTAGTGGTATCAGCTGTACTGTTATTCTTTTCATTTAGTGACAAAAGAATCTCAGATGCTTTACGCTCCGTCTCCATCATTAGGTATGGATATGTAGCATAGGCTTTCTTAGTGTGAGGAGCGAGAGAGCTTTTAATATCAAACTTGAGTGCTTCATCATATTGGGAGGTAGTGATCTTGTTCTCCTCTAGCATACGACGAAGTACAAGCTGTTGACGATCCATAGCTCTATTGAACGCCTTTGCGTTGAATTCTCCAACGCCATTGAATGCTGAATAAGCGGATGGGAGCTGTGGAAGACCGGCCAAATACGCCGCTTGGGCAATATTCAACTTGTCTAGATCATCCAGACCGAATATACCTTTGGATGCAGCTTTAATCCCAAATACGTTATAGCCATTCGAGCCATTTCCGAACGGAACCTTGTTCAGATAAGCTGTTAAAATCTCTTGCTTGGTCAAGAAGCGCTCTAGTCTAAGTGAAAGTAGAATTTCTTTTGCTTTACGATCTTCTGTTCGATCCAGATTGAGAAATACACGTCTTGCGAGCTGTTGAGTAAGTGTACTGCCTCCGGTCTGAACGGATTCATTTAATATCTTTTGTTTGACGGCACGTAAGGTGCCTTTGAAATCCACGCCATTATGCTCATTGAAATTATTGTCCTCTATAGCGAGAACTGCATCAATAATAATCTGGGGGATGTCGTTGTATTGAATGAGCCTTCGATCTTCTTCTGTACGAAGCTGGCCGATCGGTGCGCCATCACGGAAGTATGCGAATCCGGTGATCGCATTTTGTCCGACTTGCTGTTGAATCATTTCCTCAGAGCGAACAGGTTCATCTTTCACCATGGAAGTGACATATCCTGCTGCTGCACCACCGACGAACAGAATGCCTATTATGCCAAGAATAAACATCCACTTAACTACAGAACCGAACCTGCTAAGCCCAGATCTGCGGGGTGAAGGCTTCTTTACGTTTTTTTTCTTGTTCTCTTGAACCATCGACGATAATTCCTCCTTTTAACGGAATTATTATAGCACAAATTGGCGATTTTGAATGCAGTCGGAGTGTTCATTACCTATTAGAATAACAAAAAGCCTCCGGATAAATCCGGAGGCTTTGGTCATACTCGCTATAAGCGAGATATTAACGGTTGTAGAACTCGACGATTTGTTTCTCATCGATATCCTGGGAAAGCTCGGAACGTTCTGGCAAACGAATGTATTTACCTTCGAAAGATCCTTCAGCAGATTCCAGGTAAGCTGGAAGGTGGGAACGGTTAGCAAGAGCTTCTTTGATGGAAGCCATGCTTTGGCTTCTTTCGCGAAGACCGATAACGTCGCCCAAGCTTACACGGTAAGAAGCGATGTCGACTTTTTTGCCGTTAACAGTTACGTGTCCGTGGGATACCAACTGACGTGCACCAGCACGGGAGTTAGCAAATCCAAGACGGTAAACTAGGTTGTCCAAGCGGCTTTCAAGCAAGAACATGAAGTTTTCGCCCGCAAGACCTGGAAGCTTTTGTGCTTTAGTGAAGAGAGTTTTGAATTGTTTCTCTCCCAAACCATACATGTGACGCAGTTTTTGTTTTTCCAAAAGCTGCATTCCGTAGTTACTTACTTTTCTGCGTTGGTTAGCTCCGTGTTGTCCTGGTGGAAAAGGGCGTTTCAAGTCTTTTCCTGTACCGCTAAGGGAAATTCCCAGACGGCGGCTGAGTTTGAATTTAGGTCCGGTGTAACGTGCCATGTTATAGTAGACTCCTTTATAATTGAAATTTCAGGGTAGGGCCTATTTGCGCCGCATTTCGTATCCGTGATTAGCATTAATGGCTTCCACACTGCCAGGGAAGTTCAGCCGCTGCCCTGGCAGTAACGAAATGCGTGAGGGTGACACAACGTTACGCCCAAGTAAGACTTGTTACAGTCTTGTTCAACAATAAATATTATATGAATACAGTATATAAAGTCAAGCGCTTATTAAAAGAGTTTTTGTCAATCTTTGTCGATAGTTCTTTGGTCCTAAAAAAAAGTCCCGGAAATGATGAAAATATAATGCAATGCACAAAGAAAGGGAGTAAAATATAGTTAATTAGTTGTTACTAGGGAAGATAGTTTTCTTAATCAAGATGCAAAGGGGATCTTCGTTATGTCAGAGCAGAAAGCATACGTCCATAAAGACAGCCGTATGCTGTTACAGGACAACTTACACGCTAGTAGAGATTCCGAAGATCCCACCGCCTGGCTTAGGGAAACGGAAATAGTAACGCATGACTTCCCTTATCTAGCAAATTTGATTGCAGACAGTTTCAATGAATGGTTTGGTGGGCTCAATGTCCTTCCATTCTCTAGATCATGGGAATGGTGTGTGCTGAATTTTGAAGGTAAATATATAAACAATAGTTTGGATCAACAAGAACTATGGAGGCAGCAGTGGGAACAGGCGGCGGCTTCTAGCTTGATTTCAGAAACAATCTCTGCCGTTCCGTTAACCGTAGAAGGTAAGGATCTGAGTTTTTTTACCATACCGCTATTCACTCGCGTCGACAATAAAATTTTTGCGTTTTTGGGCTGTTCTATGCCTACGCAACAATATGAAATGGGTGGACGAGATACTGCAGAAGCTATGTCGCTGCATTACCGCACCTGTTTTTATCATAAGTTTGAACATATATTTGTAGCTGATCTTGCAAGTACCCATATTCATGCAGAACGTGAAAGCAATCGTCGTTCATTGTTATTTCAGATTGTTCAGCGGATGCATGACAATATTGATGTAGATGCTGTACTTTCGGAAGTCATTGATAGCATCTCTGCGATGTATCCTGGAGCCAGACTCGACCTGTATATGTCACAAGATCATCGCAGCACTAATCCGCAGGTCAAACCGTTACCTTTCCACATGTCCAGTGATGATGTCTGTGCCAGGGCGTTTAAGGATGGACGTGTTGCGCTGCACACTAGTGATGAAAATCACCGAAATGTAGAAATAGGGCTTCCGTTAGGTGGTAAGCAGGGGGTTTATGGGGTATTCCATATGGTGATGGATAATCCAATCTTCCCTGACGTTGATTTACGGTTTCTCACAATGGTAGCCGATACGGCAGGGACTGCTTTTGAGAACGCCAAGCTTTATGAGCGCTCCAATCAGTTAATCCGTGAGCTTCGCATGAGTAATGAGCTTACCCAGCGTTTGAATCAAAGCTTGCGTTTAGGCGATATTTTTCAATTTGCGTTTGAAGAGCTACTTGAAATGTTTGGTGCAGATTACTGCTGTATCTTACATTTGAATGAGGAAAAGGGTGGCCTAGAAGTTATTGCCTGCAACCATCCCTCATTGCAAAATGAAGTATTAGAAGTAGGGGCAGGTTTAGGTGGAAAGGTGTATTCCACAGGTGAATCACTGATCATGTCTGACTACATAGATAATCCTAAGACAACTTCCCGACTAATGAATGCTACCGGTTCGCAGTCGTTGATTGCCACACCTCTTAGTGTGGGTGGAGAAGTGCGAGGTGCGATTATGCTGGCACATCGAGATTCTCATTATTTTTCCTATGACAACTACAGGCTATTGCAGGCGATGGCGGGACATATTGGTCTAGCAGTAGGTAACGCCAGGCTACATGCTGAAGTCAGACGTCTTGCGAATAGAGATAGCCTAACAGGTCTCTATGCTCGTCATTATTTGGACGAAGAGATAAAAGAAAGACAGTCTACGGACTTCTGCGGTTGTTTAATTGTTGTGGATATTGATCAGTTCAAAATCGTGAATGATACCTATGGTCATCAAAAAGGCGATAAGATTCTAAAAGAGGTTAGTGAAATTGTGAAATCTTCCATCCGTCAAGGCGACATTGCTGCGAGGTGGGGTGGGGAGGAGCTCTCCGTTTATTTACCGTTAATGGGAATGCAGCAGGCGGGTTATGTAGCTGAGCGTATACGCAAACGCGTTATGGAAGAAACCGAACCTAGTGTAACGGTATCCTGCGGAATAGCGGAATGGAGCTGGATGGACGATCGAGTAAGTGTTGAGTCATTATTTTATCGAGCGGATATGGCGCTGTATAAAGCTAAGAATAACGGCCGGAACCAAGTTGTTTTTGATACGAAAGAAAAGGATAGCAATATTAAGAACCCGTGAGGTAAGCCTTATGGGTTCTTTTTTTATATGCACAGTTATTCTGGCTCTAATTGCGGTATAAGGCTTGCAGGAAGGGAGAACCCTATACGTGGGTTGTACTTAAGTAAAATACTCCGAGAAAGGCCTGAGGTCCGTGAGAAAGCTATTATTACTTAAGGGAGGAGTCCCTCTAGTTCTGACACTGTATTGCCTGTTATGTAGCGGATGTAGTGTCATAAGAGACAAACCTGCGAAGGAAGATTTAAGTTTGGCGTTGGCAGGGATGGCTGGAAGTGATGAGGTTGTTTTTGAAGGGGCGAATATGCTGAAACGAGGGGGAACAACGGTTCCTGAATCCTTATTGTTCTACGGAGGCACAGTGGAGGATCATAAAAAGGTCAAGCTGTACACGCTTCTTCCAGATAAATCTATGACCAAAAAAACAGCAGCTGATGGCGTTAAAGACTTAAAGAGTAGCGCATATGCTCTGAAACCTTATTACAGTCAGTTAGAGAAAAAAGAGGGCAGATGGGAACTTCAGACTACTGAAAATTCCTCGGAGGAGGGAAATCCATTACCTGCGCTAAATCCGCTAAAGCAACTTGAGGAGCTTGAGTCCATGGAGACGAGTGTAACCGAAGAGGCTGGAGCTGGCAGAGGGACAAGTGTGCTGCGAATCGAATTGACCCCTTCAGAGGCTAGAAAGCAGCTGTCAGCTGAATTGGAGAAAGAGATGCAGAACCTTCGTCCTAAAGTCCCCGAATCCGCTGAGAACAACGCAGAGGCTGATCAGGCAGTGACGAAAGCTTTGGAGAAGCTGTGGCAGAAGAAAAATAATGAGCTACAGCAAAAGCTGAAACAGGCTAATGTAGAAACGGTCTACCACCTAACGGTTGATAAGAAGCATAATCTTCCCAGAAGGCTTACCTTGAATCGAAAAGTAAGCTATTCCGGTGAAATGATGAATAAATCTGAAAATGAAACTTATGTATCTAAGGTGGATTTCACAGGCTACCGTTAATCTTTACATGGTTATGCAGGTCTTGCGCTCCATAAAGGGCGTGCTACAATAGAAAAGCATGCTTATTTTTCAGACAGAGGAAGGAAGAGTACACAATGAAAGATCCCAGAATTCAAAAGCTGGCGGCAAATCTTGTAGGTTATTCCGTAGATGTTCAGCCAGGCGAGAACGTGCTTGTAGAAATGATTGGCAATGAAAGAGATTTAATCAAAGCTGTTGTTGAGGAAATCGGTAAAGCTGGCGGTCATGCTTTTGTTCAGTTGACAGATCGTACAGTCCTACGCAGCATGCTTAAATATGCAACACGTGAGAGTCTTCAGACATGGGCTGAAATTGACTTGAACCGGATGAAGCAAATGGATTGCTATATCGGCATCCGTGCAGGTGAGAATGTAAATGACCTGTCCGATGTTCCAGAAGAAAATATGAAATTGTATAATTCTTTGTATTCCCATCCAGTGCATAGTGAACAACGCGTGAAGCATACGAAGTGGGTAGTATTACGTTATCCCAATGCGAGTATGGCTCAGCTTGCAAATATTAGTACAGAAGCATTTGAGGACTTTTATTTCGAAGTGTGTAATTTGGATTACGCCAAAATGGACAAGGCTCAGGATGCATTGGCTGATCTCATGCGCAGAACAGATAAGGTACATATTTCAGGTCCTGGAACAGATCTTAAGTTCTCCATCAAAGGAATCGGTGCAGAGAAATGCTCTGGACAAAAGAATATTCCGGATGGCGAGGTTTACAGCGCTCCTGTTCGTGATTCTGTAAATGGAACGATCAGCTATAATGCACCATCCGTTTATAACGGAGTGACTTTTGAAAATATCAAATTCAAATTCGAGAACGGTAAAATTGTTGAAGCAACAAGCAATGACTCCGCTCGCTTGAATGAAATCCTGAATTCAGATGACGGCGCACGTCACATTGGAGAATTTGCCATAGGCTTTAACCCTTACATTTTGCACCCAATGAATGACATTCTGTTCGATGAGAAAATTGCAGGCAGCCTGCACTTTACACCAGGACAAGCATATGATGTTACAGATAACGGAAACCGGTCCTCCATTCACTGGGATCTTGTATTAATCCAACGTCCAGACTATGGCGGCGGGGAGATTTATTTTGACGATGTATTAATCCGTAAGGATGGAATCTTCGTGTTACCAGAACTGGAAGGTCTGAATCCTGAAAACTTGAAATAAGCTGTAAAAGTAAGAAAACACCTTGCACAAGTAAGCGGATTCAAGGTATCATAAGAAATGATTACAAATGACTTATGTTTCATAATCAAGTTGCGGAGGGATTTCTATGTCCAGTAACAATGCGGCAATCGTTGATATTGCTCAAACGGCAGGTCAGTTCAACTCTTCAATCGTTCTTCAAGCGGACAACAAGTACATTGATGTTAAGAGTATCCTTGGTTTGTTCACGACTTTGGTATCAAGCCAAAGCTACGAGCTTCATGTTCACGGAACAGATGCAGAAGAAGCTAAGAAGGCAATGAGTGAAGTTTTTGCTAAACACGGTTTGAACTTTACAGTTGTAGCTGAGTAATAGTTGTATGTAAAGACGTCCTACCGATTTACGGTGGGGCGTTTTTTCTAGAAATAGATGAGGAATTAATGCCATCCCTTATAAACAACATAGCTGCTTCTTTCAAATAAATGGTTAGTATAAACAGAATTGTTGTATTGATATCCGATTTCGACTAATATTAAGTAAAATAGTAAAAGCAGCTTAACTTTTGGACATGGGGGGGAAGAGGCATGACTTCGTCGGAATTACAGGAACAGTTTAATCTTAAAGCGATCAATCTTCTACAAGAAGATGCCGATAAAATTCAGCAACTTATTGAAGTGCAGATGGAAAATCTGGCAACACGCTACTGCCCTCTCTATGAGGAAGTGCTCGATACCCAAATGTACGGTTTCTCAAGAGAGGTCGATTTTGCGGTTAGAGCAGGTTTGGTGCCAGAGATTACCGGTAAAATGGTGCTGAGTAAGCTGGAGCGGAATTTAGCAGTACTCTATGAGGCATTGAATAACAAAGCAAAAGAAGAATAAGTTTTGATTTATAGTATTCATAGAAACGCACATGAGGACAGATCGTCACTCATGTGCGTTTTTTTTGAGAATTATAGAATGAATAGGTAGGTATTTATACTAGATAAAAGGAGACTCCGAGAATTAGATAAACCGTTAATAGCAAGAGACCCTCATACCAGTTGGTCGAGCCATCCTGAGTGATTGATTTGGCAATAAAGACCGCGACGCCAATGGCGACAATTTCGATCGTTGTAAACACAATGTCCATAGTATCACCCATGAAATAACTGGCGAAGATAAGTACAGGCGCTACAAATAGTGCAATTTGAAGACTGCTCCCGACAGCTATTTCTACTGCCGCACCGATTTTGTTCTTCATGGCTAGCATAATGGCTGCACTATGTTCTGCGGCATTACCGATGATTGCCACGAGGAAGGCGCCTACAAACAGTTCACTAAATCCAAAGCGCTCAGTTAGAGTCTCAAGCGTCCCTACCAGCCACTCACTCACAAAGGCTACCATTACGGTAGCAAGAAGTAGATAAAGGATGGATCTGTTTCTGGACCACTTAGGCGCATGCTCATGAGCCATTTCTTCCTTACCGGCTTCTGTAACGTCCTCTAGATGTTTCTTGTGCGTAATCATGGAGAAGACCAGCCAGGCCATGTACGAAGCGATGAGCAGCCCAGCAACGATTAAACTCAGCACGTCTGTATCTTTTTCAGTTATGGAATGGGTATTGAAGAACATAGCCGGTACAAATAAAGCGATCACTGCTACGATCATAAGGGAACCGTTCATACCGGCAAGGGTTACGTTAAAGTTCTGTACTTTGAACTTCATTCCGCCAGCGAAAATACTTAAACCGAGGACAAGCAGCAGATTGCCAATAATGGAACCGGTAAGACTGGCTTTCACCATGTCGAACAGTCCTTCCTTCACTAGGAAAAAGGCAATGATTAGCTCTGCGGCATTACCGAAGGTAGCGTTTAGGAAGCCGCCTAACCGCTGTCCAGCATAATGTGCTACACTTTCTGTGGCGCGGCCCAGAAAGCCAGCCACAAACACAACGGCTACTGCAGAGAGAACGAACTGAAGCGTGTGGTCCCAATCTGCATAATGTCCTATGGCACTAAGGATAAAGGTGATTGCCAGCAAAGCTGGTGAAATCCATTTTTTCAATGTAAAGTACACTCCAATCTATGTATTCAGGATCAATTCATAATCAATATACCCAAATTATTCCTAAGTGTAAACGAGAAAGCGAGAAACTGATTTGCTTTTTAGCCTGTTTAGGAATTACAATAATTGATAATGAGTTAAGGGGGGATATGGCATGGCAGAACAACTTCAATTGGAAATGGGAAATATACGAATTTCAAATGACGTCGTCTCGAAAATTGCCGGATTGGCTGCCTTGGAGACTCCAGGTATTGCAGCCATGTCAGGTGGCCTATCAGAGGGCTGGGCAAAGCGTCTTAGTGGTAAGAACGTCCAAAAGGGCGTTACCGTTGAAGTGGGACAGCTAGAAGCAGCAGTAGACCTGCGTATTATAGTTCTCTATGAAACTCCGATACATGAAGTGTGCCGGATGCTTCAACAGAACGTACGCGAAGCTGTGGAGAGCATGACTGGACTTCATATTGTTGAAGTGAATGTCAAAGTTGAAGGCGTAGCCTTCAAGAACGATGAAATTGCTTAATGCAAAAGAGCTTGTACACAAAAAAGCAGTCCAAGATATTTAACTTGGACTGCTTTTTTATATATTCTATTACATCCGGATTTATGAATCTTACCGGGAACGAACTTGTCTAACCGTAGTTACAGATTTCGTGACTTCCTCTTTAGCTGGAAGATTAGTTTCTCTTGAAATGCTCAGCATAATTCCCATGGACAGCATACTCACAAGAAGTGAAGAACCGCCGTAGCTGATAAATGGCAAGGTTACACCAGTAAGCGGAATCGTCTTCGTTACACCACCAATATTGACAAAGGCCTGAATGGCAATGAGGCCCATAATACCAATGCCCACTAGTGTGCCAAAGGGATCCTTACACCTTAATGCGATTAAAATACCTCGCCAGATAAAATACAGATATAACATCAGAAATAATGCCGTTCCTACAAAGCCGAATTCTTCACCAATCACAGGGAAAATAAAGTCCGTATACGGGTATTTAAGATAATCCAGCTTTTGAATGCTTTTGCCAAAGCCAGAGCCACTGACTCCACCTTGTCCGAGAGCGGTCAAAGACTGAATAATATTATATCCTTCGCCTTCAGGATCCTGATAGGGATCTATGAAAGCTTGAATACGGCCTTTTTTATAGTCTTGATTGGCGGCTACTTTGTCGGTTGCGGGGGAAAGGGAATCAATCGCTGCTTTAGCCCCCATAACAATTCCTACCCCTAGCACCAAGAGTGCAATAGAGCCCAGGATATGCTTCATGCTGGCACCGCCTGCATAAATGACAAGTCCACTGGTAGCCACGAGAATAAGGCATGAGCCCAAATCTGGCTGCATCATAATAAGTCCGGCAACTATACCCACAATGACCATTACAGGGATATATCCTGTACGGAAATCTCTAAACCGTTCACCTTTTTTGGTAATTAGTGCAGAGAGATACAGGATAATTGATATTTTGGCCAGCTCGGTAGGTTGGATCCCTAGCGTCCCGATACTTAACCAGCTCTTGGCGCCATTGATTCTTTCGGAAAAGGCTACAAATAGCAGGAGAATTATGGTGATGATAAAGATAGGCACATACCACTTCTTGAATTTACTGTAGTGAATGTTCATGGCTGTAAACATAACAACGATTCCAAGTACGATCCATATCATCTGGCGTTTCATGAAAAATAGAGGGTCATTACTGAACTTCGAGCTTGCTAAGGTCAAACTGGAGCTAGCACTGAAGACCATGACTAGACCGAAACCCACAAGTAGTAGTGTTAAGATAAGTAGTTGGAAATCGGGTGTTCCTCTTTTGGGCAGGCTGACATTTTGTTTCGTCTTTCCCTTTCTGTTACTCAAGCCTCCAACATCTGCTTTAATTCGAGAATCCGAGTAGCAGCAGTGTCCAATACTGGTTTAGGTACCGGGGAGTCATACTCCAGGCCATGGGGGAATGTTGCTTTCCCTAAGTATACGGCTTCAATTGCAAGTACGGCATCAGCTTTCTCCAGCTTCCCCTCGACAGCGCGAGTGTTGATGCGTAGAAAGTATTCGCCACCATCCTGTGGGTCTTCAATTTTGCAGTCGTAAGTGGCACGATAGTATTCCCATTGCCAGCGAATGAAGCCAGCCTTTGTCGCACTCTCGTCCAGATAGAGAAGATCACTCTTCAATCCTACGAGGCCCGTGTTCTCAAAAATCATAGCACGCATATCCCCCTTATGAAGTATAATGATGAATTCATGATCCGTTTGCTGATGTTCTACCTCATGATAGTATGTTTCTAAACGTTGTGCAAGAGTAGGCACCTCCTAACGATACCCAGTTTTTTGCGTTTCTGCTACAATAAAAGAATTATAGCCGTATACGGCTGGAACAAAGTGTACAGGACTGCTGTCGCATGCTATTGATGCGGGTTTATGAAGAAGGGGATGGAGAACGTATGAAGAGCTTAGCGGTTGATTCGCTCATGCCGGAGATCGTGGAATGGAGACGCCATTTACACCGTCATCCGGAGTTGTCTTTTCATGAAAAGGAAACGTCAGCATTTATAGCAGACAAGTTAGCAGAATTCGGCATCGAAGTTAGAAGAAGCACGTCCGGGTATGGTGTAACAGGTATATTGCGAGGACATCGGCCGGGGAAAACGGTAGTCCTTCGCGCGGATATGGATGCACTACCTATTAAAGAGGAGAATAAGAATGACTACGTTTCGCAAAATGAAGGGGTTATGCATGCCTGTGGGCATGATGGACACACTTCAATACTGCTGGGTGTAGCCTTTTACTATAGCAGCCGCCTTGAAGAGTTAGAAGGGGAGCTGCGTTTTCTTTTTCAGCCTGCGGAGGAAGTATGCCCGGGTGGAGCACAGGGGATGATTGCCGAAGGCGTGCTGGAAGGCGCGGATGCGGTGTATGGTTTGCATTTGTGGACTCCGCTTCCAATGGGGACCGTGGGCAGTGCGCCAGGACCTCTTATGGCATCTGCTGATGAATTTTTCATTGATATCATCGGCAGGGGCGGACATGGCGGTATGCCGAATCGCACGATAGACAGTATTGTAGCCGGGGCAGCGCTTGTGACTCAGCTTCAGAGCATCGTAAGCCGCTCTGTGAACCCGCTGGAGCCCGCTGTTCTCAGTGTAGGAACCATTCAAGGGGGATTCGCCCAGAACGTCATAGCTGAGCGTTGTCGCATTACAGGAACCGTACGGGCGTTCGACGAGGAGACCCGTTATCTGATCCGCAGCAGAATCGAAGAAATGACAGTTTCAATAGCTGGCGCATACGGTGCAGAAGCTAAGATAGACTATGTTATGGGATATCCGCCACTCGTAAATCACGAGGGGGAATACCAGCGTTTTTCCGAGGTGGCACCGGGAGCACTAGGAGAAGCTGTTCAAGTGATTCGCATGGAAAAGCTGATGCCAGCTGAGGATTTTGCCTACTATGTAAAAGAAATTCCTGGCTGCTTTATGTTCGTAGGGGCTGGGAATCCAGACAAAGATGCAGCTTACCCGCATCATCATAGCAAGTTTGATTTTGACGAGGATGCTATGTTGCATGGGATGAAATTATTGATCGCTATGGCGAATTCCTGTTTGCAAGAGAAGACAATCGTATAATTTCGTTTCATAGAGGAGAACCTATTCCATAACATGGAGATTACGTTTAGGAGGGTTCGTTCTTGAAGACAGTGAAAGAGGTTATGACGAAGGATCCAGTAACAGTTACACTACTGGATAATGTGTATGAAGTCGCTGTTAAAATGAGAGAGCATGACACTGGATTTATACCAGTCATTGATAATGAAGACAATAAGACATTACTCGGTGTAATTACAGATCGTGATCTAGTGATTAGAGGTTACGCGGCTAAACACCCTGGATCAACAGCTGTGGAAAAGGTAATGAGTAGAGAAATTCAGACCGTCTCAGAGAATGCATCTGTAGATGAGGCTGCAGAACTGATGTCGAGCTGGCAAATTCGCAGATTGGCTGTGACTAGTGGCCAGAAGCTGATAGGTGTAGTGTCCATCGGTGACTTGGCTGTGCGCAACATTTTTGCGGACGAGGCTGGAGAAGCGCTTCATGATATTTCGCAGCAGCATTTACATTAAATAGTTTGATAGGGAAGCTCATGACCGTTATGCGGGGATGAGCTTTTTCCTGTTCAAATCTAAGAAAATATAGATTTCACACTATACATTATCCTTATATTTCTCGCATAAACGCTTAACGCCCTTTTGGGATGCCGAAGGCGTTTTTGCTTGTATGAATGTAAGCAGATTACATAGCGCAGGCTTGAATAAAATTAATGATTGGGGAGGGAACGTTATGAATGAAACAGGGGCTTGCATTGTGCGAAGGGATCGGACGATTCTACTGGAATGTGCACATCCTGGTTTTGAGAAGGCAAGGAAAGAACTGGGAACCTTTGCAGAGCTCGTAAAGAGTCCTCCGGCTTATCACACTTATAGAATCACTCCATTATCATTATGGAATGCAGCAGCGCTTAATTATACAGCTGAAACGATTATTTCAAGTCTTCATCAACTCGCGCGCTGGGGTGTTCCTGCCGGGCTGGAGGACGAGATCGCAACTCTTCTCTCTAGGTATGGGAAGCTCACCCTTCACGGTCAGGAGACTTCGAATGAGCTCATTACGCTTAGGGCTGAGACAGCTGAGATTCTGAATGGACTAGTTAATGAATCAGGTCTAAAGGAGTTAGGTTTGCAGAGAATAAATCCACTAGAAAGCTCATGCCGTGCGGAGAACCGAGGGCTTTTAAAGCAAGAGCTGATGAGACTAGGCTACCCTGTACTGGATTATGCTGGTTATCATGTCGGACAAGCTCTAAGTTTGACCTGGAAGGAGTCTCACAATCACGCAAAGGATGGAGCGAAAGGTGAAGCTTTTAGACTGCGTGAATATCAGCAGGAGGCTGTCCAGATGTTTCAAGGCATAGAAGGGCAGGGAGGCAGCGGGGTAGTTGTGTTGCCTTGTGGAGCGGGTAAGACGGTAGTGGGACTGGCCGTTCTTGAAAGTCTACAATGCGAAACACTGATCTTAACTTCAAATACAACTTCGGTAAGACAATGGGTAGATGAGCTGCTTGAGCGAACCGATTTGGCTGATGAGTCTATTGGCGAATACTCCGGTGAAAAAAGAGAAGTGCGGCCTGTTACTATAGCTACCTATCAGATATTAACGCACCGTCAATCCAAAGGCGGTCCTTTTCTCCATATGAAGCTGTTCAATGAACGCAACTGGGGTTTGATTATTTATGATGAGGTTCATCTGCTTCCAGCTCCAGTATTCCGGGCTACAGCAGATATTCAGGCTACTAGAAGACTAGGTCTCACTGCAACTCTGGTTAGAGAAGACGGGAAGGAAGGGGACGTATTCTCATTGATCGGGCCTAAGCGTTACGACATGCCTTGGAAGGAGCTGGAGCAGCAGGGCTGGATTGCAGAGGTAGAATGTGTCGAGATGATCGTACCGATGAGCTCTGAGCTGAGACAGAAGTATTTGTATGCGGAAGCGAAAGAGAAATTTCGTATGGCCTCATGCAATCCTGCAAAAGCTGAGGTTATAGTCGAGATTCTAAAAGCCCATCAGGGATCATCGGTTCTGGTTATTGGACAGTATCTCGACCAATTAATTGAACTGGCGGATAAGATCGGTGCACCTCTGATTACGGGTAAAACGAAGCAGCGAGAAAGAGATGAGTTGTATGCAGCTTTTAACGAGGGAATAATACAGGTGCTTGTTGTCTCTAAAGTAGCGAATTTTGCGGTGAATTTGCCAGATGCGTCGATTGCTATTGAGGTTTCAGGAGCTTTTGGATCCAGGCAGGAGGAGGCCCAGCGCTTGGGTCGAATCTTGCGTCCGAAGGCGGGTGAGAACAAAGCGTACTTCTATTCGCTGGTATCTGAAGATAGCCGGGAGCAGGAATTCGCTATGCGCCGCCGCATGTTTTTAACAGAACAGGGGTATGAATATGTCGTTAAAATGGTGCCGAACGGAAAGGAGCGAACGATCCATTGAACCAGCTATCAGCGGAAGCCTTAGAGGTCTTAAAGCGATTATGTGCTGCTTACGCGGCCCAGCCCTTTGACGAGGGGAAAGAAGAGCGGTGGCGTCCTACGACGCTCTGCCGGGCAGAGCAAAAGCTTGCAATGAATGAACTGCGGCGCGCGGGGTTGTTAACTGCGAGGCATAAAATATTGGGGGAGAAGCTGTATCAGATTCCTGTTGAACAATTATTAGTGCTAGAACAAGAATTCTTCCCATACCAGCCTAAGTTTATTGAGGGTTATTCAGTGAATCTATCCATGGAGGCGGGTGCTGGACTGGCAGTAGATCTGTTTCGGGCCTTGCTGTTCATGGCTCGTGAAGGCTTGCCTTTGACCGCTAAGGGAATTATTCATAAAAAGAATTTAAATCGTTTAGCGGCTCAGCTTTCTTTTCAGGAAAAGCATTTAGCGGGGCTCTCTATGGGCACTCCTTCGAATGAAATGGATGCTCTGTCAGCGGCTCTTGTAGTAGATATCATGTTGTGTCTTGGGCTTATTACCAGGCTGAAAACAGGCTATAGACTGGACAAGGATATGCTGGGAAGTTGGTTGCAACTTCCTGAGACAAGAATGACTGACATCCTGTATGGGATTGTTATTCATCGTTTTGGAAGCATTGGGCCTGCCGATCAGCATTTTCGCTATTTAATATCCAGCAATGCTTTTGTATCAGAGAAATGGACAGCGTTGCCTGAGCTTCTGGACTGGATGGCAGATATGAATTTAACCGGAACAGTTTCCCGGAAAGAGCTGGAACAATCAAGCTTGAACTGGCTTCGTTGTCTAACAGGCTTTGGATGGTGTGAACTGGGGAGCACGCCTGAGGGTATCCAGTGTTTTCGCTGGACTGCTGCAAAACCGAAGCTAATGTACAGTAGTGAGTCCTCCCCTGATTCTGTGTCAGAGCATTCGAATGACCAGTTTATTGTGCAGCCCGATTTTGAAGTCCTGATTCCACCGGATGTTCTCTATACTGTGCGCTGGATTTTAGCTGAATGCGCTGAACTTCTGCAAACAGATACGATGTGGAGCTTCCGACTGACTCGTGAGATGCTAGTGCATGCATCAGAGCGAGGGATGCCTCCAGAAGAAGCGATAGCTTGGATTAAAGATCATGCACTGGGTGGTCTGCCATCTGTGGTAGAGCTGTCTTTAGAGCAATGGGGAAAGAGCATTGGCCGAACATCACTCTCTGAAGTGATTCTGTTGACTTGTCAGACGGAGGAGGACGGAGCGGCTATTGCAGCCCATCCGCGACTGCAAGAGAGCCTTAAACGTATCGGACCGCTTCATTTCCTTGTATCTCCGGAGTCTGTGGAGCAGATGCGTAAGGAGCTGTTCTTAGCAGGATTGGCCCCTTCTAGGATGATTGGAGGACATGAGGAAGAGGTGGATGCTGAATGGACTTCTTTTCATCAAGAAGCCGAAACCGGGCAAGCGTTGTATTCACTTCCAGAACTAAATGCTGAACTAAGGCTACTCGACAGAGGGAATCCCTTTTTAAACCTACCAGTTATTTCTCCTGAGCAGGAGGAGGATATCTTATTAGGTGGAGAAAATGTACCACAGATCTGGAGCAAGGAATGGCGCCATTATCATAGCTCAACCGCTCAGAAAGTAATGGAACAAGGGTTGAAATGGGGAATTAAGGTGCGGTTTTCCTTAAAGGACCAAATGTTAGATTTCATCCCCTCCAGAATAAAAGGTAATCCTTGGAAAGTGGCAGGACATCTGCTGTATAACGATGGTGAAACGGTTGAGGAAATAGAGCTGACCCCTGAAGACTGGAAGGAAATGAAGTTAGTAATTCCCAAAAGGCGAAGAAATTCCTCTTCTGCTGAAGCGAGTGATTATGGTATGATAGAAAAGTCTACTGAATTCGGTAGAACATTAACGTAGAAAAGAGCTGAGTTCATGAGCGTAGCGGAATTAAATACGGTCGATATGGCTGAAGTGCTGACATACGCCTATGAATTAGGCGATATGATTAATCAATCCGCCGAAGTGTCGGATTACTTATACTGGAAAGGACGGGTTGATTCGAACCCAGAAATTCAGGCCATGGTCAAACAGCTTCAAGCCAAGAAGGAGTTGTTTGAAGAAACACAGCGATTCGGACATTTTCATCCGAACTATCATTCAGCGAAGGATGAGGTTTCGGCAGTAGAAGCGGAATTGGAGAAGTTTGAAGAGGTCGCTCGTTTTAAGCAGGCGGAGAAGACTCTTGATGACATTCTGCATTCCATGTCGGAAGCGATTGCTTTTTCAGTATCGGATAGCATTAAAGTACCAAGCAATGATCCTTCCCCTAAAGGTGGATGCGGTAGCGGGGGAAAATGCTCCTGCGGATAAGCTTCCCTTAGGATTTAGAGAGAGAAAGGCGGTTTAGCTTATGTTTGCGGAACGGACAGGATACATCATTTGGGTAAGTGACGTTAAAGCGGCACGTAACCTTGAGAAATACGGAACATTACATTATGTTTCTCGGAAAATGCATTATGCAGTGATGTATGTAAATGCAGAACGTGCCGAGGAAGTTATGAAGAATGTCCGCAGACTCTCCTACGTTCGTAAGATCGAAAGATCCTATCGAAACGAAATTAAGACAGAGTATACCAGTAATGGGCCGGACAAGTCCCGTAATTACGGTATGTAATTCTTGGAGGTGAACAGGTGCTTAAGTAGCACCTGTTTTTTTATGCGCAGCTCTCGGGTAACCGCGGTTTCTTCCGTGCTCTGGAACTTGTACAACTTTCAGCAATGAGGTAAGATGACAACATTAAGTACATACAAAGACCCTTATGGTGGAGTGTGATGATGATGCGCAACAAAGGGACGGATTGGCCCAGTTCTTACGAGCCCTTCCACATCATGCTGAACGACTACAGGGTCGCTGACATCGTTATAACAAATCATGCGAAGAGTCGTTATTTGGACCGGATCGGTAAAGGTGTAAGCGATGACGAAGAGGTCGCCGCATGGATGTGGCAGTGCCTGATGCAGAATCGGCTCAAGCCCTTTTCAGACAGTGATTTTAACGCGTATTTAATTGACGATGACTCTGTAGTAATCGCTGAGTTCACGGAATTGATAGGTGAAAAAGATATTTCAGGTCAGCCATTATATTCTATGATCATCGTTTCGTTTCTTGGTAGAATCTCTGCGACTCCACAGTTGAGAGATTTAAAAACTTACTTTTCGCTGCTGCGCAATTCCCGCCGCACTAAGCTAACGAAG
The DNA here is from genome assembly GCF_038009145.1 of Paenibacillus sp. FSL R5-0923. NCBI lineage: Bacteria > Bacillati > Bacillota > Bacilli > Caryophanales > Paenibacillaceae > Paenibacillus > Paenibacillus sp. FSL R5-0923. Next base: position 4,993,602 of record NZ_JBBPAT010000001.1, on the reverse strand, counting down.
AAGAAGCGTAAACGTAAATAGTGTATAAAGAGCGAACAGGAGGCATGCGGCGGTGGCTGCATGTCCTTTTTGAAAATAAGAATATATAAGCTTCATATCGTACATAATCCCTTACTTAAGTTTCTTTTATAGACAGCACAAGGAGTTGCAGAGCATGAACTTTCATCAATTACATATTTTTTATACTGTCTTAGAGCGAGGAAGCTTCTCGGCAGCGGCACAGACATTACATATGACTCAACCAGCAGTGACCATGCAAGTACAGGCGCTAGAGGATTATTTTGGAACCAAGCTCTTCAATCGTTCTACCAAAAAAATCATGCTCTCCGAAGCAGGTCATACGTTAATGCCATACGCGCTGCGCAGTATCCAATTGATGCGGGAGACGGATCAAGCGATGTCGGCGTTTACGCATATGTTGGAAGGGCGCTTGCAGCTTGGGGCAAGCCTTACCATTGGGGAGTATGTGCTGCCACGGCTCTTAGGTCCTTTTGGAAAGCAATATCCGAACATTTCAATCATGATGAAGGTCATGAATACCTCGCAAATTATGGAGGAAATCCTAAAACATCAGTTGAATTTTGGTTTAATTGAAGCGTCGGTAACACATCCTGATATGGTGATTGAGCCGGTGATGGGGGATGAATTGAAGTTGATTGTGCCCTATGATCATCCGCTTGCAGAGCAGCAAGAGGTCACTTTGGAGGAGGTGCTTCAGCACCCTTTTGTTCTGCGTGAGCAGGGCTCAGGAACGCGGCGTGTGATGGAAGAGCAGCTGTTCTCGAAGGGGCTTGATCCGGGATCGATGAAAATAGTGATGGAGCTTGGTAGTACGGGTGCTGTGAAGTCGGCAGTGGAGGCGGGTCTTGGGGTTACTATTATCTCGACTTCTTCTGTTAAACATGAGGTTGCGCTTGGACTACTGAAAATCGTGAATATCTCGGATGCCTCATTTAAAAGACAATTCTACGCCATTCATCTAAAATCGACACTGCTGCCAATTTCTGCAGTGACGTTCTTGACTTTTTTGCGCGAGCATTCGAATGATAACTAAAGCAATATGACCAGAGGCAGGAAACTTAGAAACTAGCGATAGAGGTGATAGAAATGGAGAATGAAACTAGACTGGATGAACTGAAGGGCGACAGACCGGAGAATATTGACGCCTCACGATGCGATCTTCACACGCATACTCAAGCCTCTGATGGCATGCAGCCACCGGAGGAAAATGTACGTCTCGCTAAAGAGAAGGGACTAATCGCAGTTGCCATTACGGATCATGATACTGTGGCTGGTGTGAAGGAAGCTCTCGAAGCAGGAGAGAAGTACGGAATCACTGTTGTACCGGGTGTAGAGATCAGCACTCGTGCTGGAGGAAAAGATATTCACGTCCTTGGATACTACATAGATCCAGCAAATGAGTTGTTTCTTTCCCGTTTGGAAGGGCTAAGAGAAACCCGGGCACTAAGGAATGATGCGATCCTCTCAAAATTACGTGGGCTTGGGATTGAAATTACGCTTGAGGCAGTTGTCGCGGGAATTGGACGGGAACTGAAGCCTGATGAGAGTATTGGTCGACCACATATTGCTGATGAACTGGTTCGTCTTGGAGCAGCTACGGATATGAGAGATGCGTTCAATAAGTATTTAGCCGAAGGTGCAGCGGCTTACGTGTCACCCCCACGAATCACGCCCGAGGAAGCCTGTGATTGGATTATCGAGGCGGGTGGGTCTCCAGTATTGGCGCATCCAGGCCTATATGGTGACGACCAGTTAGTACGAGGGATTATGGAGCGGGGGGCTTTTAAAGGGATTGAGGTTTATCATTCGGATCACGAACCCGCTGATTCAGAGCGTTACCTAACCATGGCTGAAGAATACAGCTTAATTATAACCGGTGGCTCGGATTTTCATGGTGCTCGTCAAGGTGTTGTATTCCATGGAGATATCGGTAGTGTTACGGTTTCTGTTGAAGCTCTGGAACAGTTGAAGAAGGTTGCTGGCATGTTACGTCAAAACTAAGTTCAATCAGTTGAACATAATATACTGAAAAACGAAAACCGGCTGTCATCCACAAATGGACGACAGCCGGTTCTTTTTGTTATTTAGCTTCTCAGCGTATTTGGAAGACTCTTAATGCGATTTTCATCTGGAGTGACAAACAATGTTTTCTGATGATCATAGATCACAAATCCGGGTTTCGAGCCACTCGGTTTGCGGACATGGCGGATCAGTGTGCAGTCTACAGGCACACTGCTTGACTGCTTCGCCTGACTGTAATAAGCGGCAAGCTGGGCGGCTTCTTCCAGTGTGGCATCTCCAAATTCCTCACTACGGATGACAACGTGAGAACCAGGAATATCCTTGGTATGCAGCCAAGTGTCATTAGGTGAAGCCAGTCGATTAGTGACGTATTCGTTCTGTAAATTATTTTTTCCGACATAAATGTCGATGCCTTCAGACGAGGTGAAGACCTGCAATGTAGGTCTGGTTGCTTTTTTCTTTTTCTTGCCTTTTTTGCTTCGGTCGCGAAGATATCCTTGACTTACAAGCTCGTCGCGGATCTCTTCAATGTCATTCAATGAGGCATGGGCAAGCTGTTGAAGTAAACTTTCCATGTAGGATATTTCCTCATGGGTCTTAATCAGCTGCTCATTAATGACAAGGAGGCTGTTTTTATATTTGTTGTACTTTTTAAAATAACGTTGTGCATTATCCGATGGGCTTAATAAAGGGTCGAGTGGGATGACCATTTCTGCCTGATTTTCGTCATAATAGTTGACCAAAGAGGCTTCTTTATCTCCTTTGGACACGGCATGTAAGGACGCGAATAGCAATTCACCCCAAATACGATAGCGATCTGCGTCTTGCGCTTCGTCTAGATCCTTCTGTAGATTGGCAAGCTTCTTAACGTTTTTGCTACGTTCGTTGCTCAGGAAACGGATCAAATCACTTACCCGTTGCTTCACCGTATCACGTTCAGCTTTATCCCCGTAATAATCCTCCATGCACTCACTAATCGTGTTATATTGCTTCGCATTCTCACCCAATAGAGATAACGGAATCGCGGAAAAAATCATTTTCCCTTTCGTATTCGCACCTGAAATAGGAGAGAATTCGCAATTATGGACAGGTCCCATTACAGACTGGAAGGCGTCCCATAACTTTGTTGGAAATTCTGGTGCAGATCCCTGTGTATCACCTATCGCAAGGTCATTTCTGAGACGAAGAGCAATCTCTCCGGCAACAAGTGGACTCATTCCGCTGAAGGCATGCACCATCCAGCCTACCGGGTCAGCTGATGGGGAAGGACCGCCTGAGCCGTCAGGTTTCTGTTCAACCTCTTCTTTTGTAATCAGGTTGGCGAGCTCACCTTCAATGATTTCTTCCGGTTCGGCCTCCTTCTCATCTTCTTCCAGTAGAGCGGATTCTTCAGCAGCTGAGATCAAATTGAGAAATCGTTCTTTATCGATCTCCAGAGGGTTCAGCTTGTGTTGCTGAGGAGGCTCTGTGTAAGCGACACCGGGCATTACGATCCGGTAGCTGCTGATTGATGGAGTAACATGATGAATGCCGTCTATGATCGTTCCTGTGCTGAGCTCAGTAAGGATGATATTACTATGCCGTCCCATGAGCTCTATGATGATCTTTTTGGCAGAAACGTCTCCAAGCTCATCTCTAGTCTTAACATTTATGTGAATAATTCGTTCCATGCCTACCTGAGTGATACTCTCAATAGCCCCACCTTCACAATGCTTACGCATGAGCATGCAGAACATAGGTGCTTCTGATGGGTTTATGCTGCTTCTTTCTGTAAGATGCAGACGCGGATATGTCGGATTAGCAGAGAGCAATAGCTTGCCGCCGCCACCGGCACCCCGCAGGTTGAAGATAAGATCGTGATTGCTCGGTTGATATATTTTGCCTATACGCGCACCGATGAATGATTGCAGTTCGTGCACGATAGCTCGGGTAACAATGCCGTCTAATGCCATGATAAAGCTCTCCTGTCGACGTGAATTGAATTTCTGAAAATATAAGAAAGTATAAGTTTCACATCATACTTTATATCTTATATTTCTTGTTTAAACGCTTACCGCCCTTATAAGAACACCGAAGACGTTTAAGCTTACCTCTCTATGATGCCATACTTTGGGACATTCGCGCAAAAGGGGAATTGGTTAGGCGGTGATATTATTGGACGACCTTGAATACACTTGGTCATGAACAGGTGGAAAAGCTGTGCGCCGCCGGAAGTCAAGAAACGACCGGGAGGGAAAGAAAAGTCATGGAACAAAACAGTTGGCACCGGCTCGGTGCAGAAGAGCTGCAGAAAATGTTCAATGTCCATCCGAGGACGGGCCTCAGTGGAGAGGATGCCGCGGAGCGACGGAAGCAAAATGGGTATAACGAGCTGTCCGAAGGAAAGACCGTATCCCCGTTTACCCTGCTGTTGAACCAGTTTAAGGATTTCATGGTGCTTGTGCTTATGGGTGCGACGCTCGTATCCGGTTTGCTTGGCGAATATTTGGATGCCATCACGATCATCGCGATTATCCTTTTAAACGGAGCCCTTGGGTTTGTTCAAGAGTTCCGCGCCGAACGTTCGCTAAGAGCTTTAAAACAGCTCTCCGCACCTTCTGCCAAAGTACTGCGTGGGGGGAACAGCGAGGTTATTCTAGCAAAGATGTTAGTACCAGGTGATATTGTCTTGCTGGAGAGTGGTGATCGAATACCCGCGGATATTCGATGGCTGGATTGCAGTTCTCTATATGTGGAGGAATCCGCGCTAACTGGGGAATCACTGCCTGTCTCGAAGCATTCGGATGTGATCCGCGCGGAGGAGATTCCGCTCGGCGATCAGAAGAATCTTGGGTTCATGGGCACAATGGTAACCAGGGGTACTGGTAAAGCAATCGTAATTCGTACGGGTATGGACACAGAGATGGGTAAGATTGCAGACCTGATCCAGAATACAGAATCTCAGGAGACTCCCCTTCAGCATCGTCTCGAGCAGTTAGGAAAAATTTTGATCTATGTATCACTAGGTTTAACTATTGTAGTTGTAGCAGCCGGTATTTTACATGGACAGCCTGCCACAGCAATGTTCTTGGCCGGGGTAAGCTTGGCGGTCGCTGCGATTCCGGAAGGGCTTCCGGCCATTGTAACCATCGCACTTGCGCTGGGCGTGCAGAGGATGATCAAACGAAAGGCTATCGTTCGTAAGTTACCTTCAGTGGAAACCTTGGGCTGCGCATCCGTCATCTGTTCGGACAAGACGGGTACATTGACTCAGAATAAAATGACGGTGACCAGATTATGGACGGGCGGACGTGGCCTTGAAGTAACAGGTGAAGGTTATGCTCCGAACGGACAGGTTCTGGAGAAAGGTAAACCGGTAGATCTCAAAAATGATCAAAGTTTAAGACGGATGCTACAGGTGGGTGCTTTGTGCAGTAATGCGGAGATTATTGAGACCTTTCCGACCGAAGTGCGAGGTAAGCGTAAAGGGAAGGATAAGGGCATTGTAGTTGATAAATCTTCTGACAGCTCATCGATCTGGGAACTCAAAGGAGATCCAACGGAAGGAGCTCTAGTAGCGCTTTCAGGGAAGATGGGTTTGACCGCCCAGACGCTAGCCGTAACCTACTCCCGTGAGAAGGAATTTCCTTTTGATTCCGAGCGGAAGTTAATGTCAGTTATTATTGGTCATCCCGGAGGACGGATGGTATGTACGAAAGGCGCGCCTGATGTGCTGCTTAATCGCTGTTCGTATATGCTCTGGGAAGGCGGTGTCGTGCCTTTAACGCCAACATTGCGGCAGAAAGTACTTGATGCCAATGAGCAAATGGCTTCAGGTGCACTTCGTGTCCTAGGTATGGCTTATCGTGATATGCGTCCAAGTGAACATGTGGATAGTGAAAAGGATGCGGAGTGCCAACTTGTCTTTATCGGATTGGCTGGAATGATTGATCCACCGCGGCGTGAAGTTCGCGATGCCATTAGCGTCACACGCCGAGCAGGAATTAAGACTGTGATGATTACTGGGGACCATGGAACGACTGCAGAGGCCATTGCTCACCAATTAGGAATTCTGCAACGTGGGGGCACAGTATTAACAGGGGCTCAACTGACTCGGATGGATGATGATGAGCTGGATAAAGTATCGGATAATGTGTACGTATTCGCCCGCGTATCTCCAGAGCATAAGCTTCGTATCGTGAAGTCTTTGCAGCGCCGTGGTCATGTTGTGGCTATGACCGGAGACGGAGTCAATGATGCTCCAGCCATCAAAGCGGCAGATATAGGAATATCTATGGGGATCACCGGAACAGATGTGACCAAGGAAGCATCTTCATTAGTGCTAGGGGATGACAACTTCTCAACCATTGTTGCTGCCATTGAAGAGGGTAGAAACATCTATGAGAACATTCGTAAATTCATTCGATACCTGCTCGCATCAAATGTAGGGGAAATCTTGACCATGTTCTTTGCCATGATGCTCGGTCTGCCTCTGCCATTAGTGCCTATTCAAATTTTATGGGTCAACTTGGTGACAGACGGACTGCCAGCGATGGCGCTTGGTGTTGACCAGCCTGAGAAGGACTTAATGGAGCATAAGCCGCGTGGTGCAAAGGAAAATATTTTTGCCCGTCGTTTAGGGTGGAAGATCATAAGCCGTGGATTTTTAATCGGTTTATGTACGTTAGGAGCATTTTGGCTAACCTTACGTGTAGCACCAGAAAATCCAGCGCAGCTGATTCGAGCACAATCTGTAGCTTTTGCAACACTCGTTATGGCTCAGTTGATTCATGTCTTTGATTGCCGCAGTTCTCGTTCGGTGTTCCATCGAAATCCATTCCAGAATAAGTACCTAGTTCTTGCTGTATTGTCATCCGTGATTTTGATGCTGGCTGTTATGTATATTCCATTTCTCCAGCCCGTCTTCAAAACAGTCCCGCTTAATTTCCGTGAATGGTGTCTAGTATTTGTAACAGCGGGGATTCCGACCTTCTTGATGGGTGCTGGCAGTGTTTGGGGCGGTAAACATAATCGTGGTCGTAGTGGTAGTAATTCGATGATAAAAAGTACAAAAATTTCGGCATAAAGTTAATAGTAACGCTCCATTCCTAAAGGTATACTTGTTGCAGTTAACAGCTCGTATCTAACTTAACATAACCTTTAGGAGTGGACTTTCAATGGAATTCACAAAAATGCACGGCCTAGGCAATGACTTCATCGTAGTTTTCGGCGAGCAAGAGCTACCAAGTAATGCAGCGGATCTTGCTGTAACGTTATGCAATCGATTCTTCGGAATTGGTGCGGACGGACTTGTATACATCCTTCCGTCTGAACGCGGCGATTACATGATGCGCATTATGAATTCTGATGGCTCGGAAGCAGAGCAGTGCGGAAATGCCATTCGCTGTGTATCCAAATATGTCTACGATCATGGCCTGGTAAACTCCGAGCAGATTGTTATTGAAACGATTGGTGCCGGAGAACAAAAGGTTACCTTGAATGTAAAAGACGGTGTAGTGGAAACTGTAACGGTTGATATGGGTGAACCTGTATTGTCCGGTCTTCAAATTCCGGTAGCTATTGATGCAGAACCCGTGCTCTCAGAGCGGATTGAATCGGATGGAACCGAATTTAAGTTTACTGCAGTATCTATGGGTAATCCTCATTGCGTTATCTATGTAGAAGATGCAGTTTCTTTCGATCTTGCGACATGGGGACCTAAGCTAGAGGTACATCCATTGTTCCCGAGAAAGGTAAACGTCGAGTTCGCGACGGTTCTGGATCGAGGCAGAGTAGATATGCGGGTATGGGAACGCGGAGCTGGACCAACACTTGCTTGTGGGACTGGAGCTTGCGCAACTTTAGTGTCTTCTGTGCTCAATGGTCTGACAGACCGGGCGGCTTGGATTAGTCTAAAGGGTGGCGATCTCTATATTGAATGGAACGAAGAGGATAATCATGTGTATATGACAGGTCCTGCTGAGGTTGCATTCACAGGCAGTGTAGACATTTAGAAAAACACTTAAAAAGGCAGCCTAAGAGTAATCTCTTGGGCTGTCTTTTTGTGTTTCCACATCCTTGCGACTTTATGTAGCCGAATAATGGAAGGGATAACCGAGAATAATACCCCTAAGATTGAAAAAAAGGGGGAACCTTGTTGAACATAAACGGGATAAACAGAAGAAACAAATCCGCTAAGGAACAACAAGGAGCCTCAGGTCATGAAGATACTCGAATTCCGAGGCTTACCGATGATTTGGACCAAACGCTCGACCAAATAGATAATGAGTTGGGTCATAGTCCTGATCTCAAAATTCGTCAGGTAAAGATCGGAGGTGAGAGCCCCTTTCAAGCAGCAGCGATTCATCTTAATGGTCTTGTCAACAAGGAAACGGTCGATGAATTCGTAATCGGTTCGTTACTCGGAATCACAGACGAAATGCTCAAAGAGAACATCTCTGCAACAAATGATCTTAAGGAATTCGTATTGAACCGTGCTTTGGAAATAGGTCAAGCACAGCTGCAAGAGGAGTGGAATGAGGTTCTACTGGCGATCCTTTCTGGCAAAACGGTCATTCTGATTGAAGGTTATGACAGTGCAATTGTGTGTGAGACCGAGGGAGGAGAAGCTCGCTCCGTCAGCGAACCATCCACCCAACTAGTCGTGCGAGGCCCAAAGGATAGTTTTGTTGAATCTGTAGCTACGAACATTTCCTTGATTCGGAGAAGAATTAAGTCTTCTAAGCTAAGACTAGAACATTTAAAGATCGGAAAGGTAACTCACACAGATGTGGCCCTCATGTACATTAAAGACAATGCAGACGAGAAGTTGGTAGAAGAGGTGAGAAATCGGCTACAACAGATTAATGTCGATGCCATCATGGAATCAGGTTATATCGAAGAGCTGATTCAGGATAAAACCTTCACACCTTTTCCAACCATTAATAATAGTGAACGGCCTGACGTTGCAGCGACGAACCTATTAGAGGGTAGGGTTGTGATCATTATAGATGGCACCCCGTTTGTATTGATTTTGCCTGCGGTATTTACACTGTTTTTTCAGTCTGCCTCGGATTATGCTCAAAGGTTCGATATTACAATTCTCATGCGTCTTGTTCGATATATCAGTTTTATTGTACTAATTCTTGGGCCTTCCGTTTATATAGCGTTAACCACTTACCATTATGAGATGATTCCTACAACCCTGTTAATCAATCTATTATCACAACGTGAAAATGTACCTTTTCCTGCTTTTGTGGAGGCACTCCTGATGGAGGGAGCGTTCGAGATCATTAGAGAAGCTGGAGTAAGGATGCCGCGTGCAGTGGGACAGACTGTATCCGTTGTAGGGGCGCTTATTTTGGGTCAGGCAGTAGTGGAAGCAGGAATTATCACACCGGTTATGGTTATTGTAGTAGCGCTGACAGGGATTGCGAGCTTTGCTATACCTGCGTATAACATGGCGATATCAGGAAGAATTATCCGTTTCGGATTTTTAGTACTGGCCGGTATGTTTGGTTTTTATGGGATTACTTTAGGCTTAATTGTTTTGCTTGCACATATGAATAGTCTGCGTTCATTCGGTGTCCCTTATCTATCCCCTATAGTGCCTATATCCTCACATGGTCAAAAAGATGCGTTCTTAAGACTGCCCTTATGGGCTTTGAGAACGGAGCGAGTTTCTACAACAAAGAGGCAAGAAGGCATTTCGGAAGGAAAGAAGATCTCAACAGGACATGAACAGAATGTTTCTCCTAAAATCCTTGAAAAATCTACTGGGGCAGAGCATCCAAAAAAAGGAGCGCAGGATGAAGAGTAATCGCACTATTTTTATTGGGGTTGTCCTGCTATGTTTATTGATATTTCTCAGTCTTACAGGCTGCTGGGACAGTGTGGAGTTAAATAGAAGGGCAATCGTTTCTGGAGTGGCTATTGATAGAGGTCCTACAGATGAGGAAAAATATGTATTATCTTTTCAGATTATAATTGCTGACGAAATCTCTGGCGAGAACGCCAGAGGTACTTCGCCAGTCGTAGTATATAAAGGCAGTGGACGTACAATGTTTGAAGCGTTGGCTAATGCCTCGCGTCAGACTGCGCGTTTCTTGTCCTTAGGACATATCCGAGTGATCGTTATTTCGGAGAAGTTTGCTCGCGAAGGTATCAAAGATATGATGGATGTCCTAGAAAGAGAGAGTGAAACTAGGCTAAGCAGTTTTATTTTTATATCAAAGGGACAGCCGGCGGTAGATAGTATGACGACCATGACTACGTTTGGCAAGATTCCTGCCAATGATCTAGTGGAGAAGCTGCAGACGACCTCTAAACAGTATGGATATAATTACCGGATGGAAGTAGACGATATAATTCGTGGTATTCAAATTCCAGGTGGTGGGCCTATCGTCAATGGGGTAATGGTAACAGGCGAATTGGACAAAAAAGATAATAACGACAGTTTGAAAAATATAGATCCTGAGGCCATTCTTAGAGTTACAGACTTCGCTGCATTTAAAGAGGACAAGCTGAAAGGCTGGCTACGAGGTGATGAAGCTATAGGCACTGCCCTGCTAAAGAATAAAATTACACAAATTCCAGTAGTGGTTTCGATTGGTGAGGATGAATATGTAGCGTTCATCGTGTATTTATCTCAGGTACATATTCATGCTGATGCGAAGGACGCGGAGCATCCGGTAATCACAATAAATATCACTGAGCAGGCAGGTTTAAAAGAATCGCCTAATGCTTTGGATTTGACAGATCCCAAGGTCTTAAATAATCTTTCGGAACTTCTAGAACAGAGTATCAATGATAAGTTACATGCAGCTGTCTCAGCAGCTCGTTCGTTAAAAAGCGATTATCTTGGATTTGGTGAAGTTGTAGAACGAGAGAATCCGCGGGGGTGGAAGCAAGTAAAAGATCATTGGGATAGCATATTTGCAACCTGTGAGATCAAGTTTAATGTGGATATAGTTATTCGGCATACCGACATGCGGAGTGATTCCTTTCAGTCCAAAAAGAAATGATAATTTAGGAGGGCAGCTATGGGAAATATAAAAATAGGACTACTTCAATTTTTCACCCTGACAGTGTTGTTTGAACTAGGGACGGCGCTGGTAGTGAATCTTGGAATGGAGTCTGATAAGGATGCTTGGATTTCCATATTGCTGGGGAATTTGATAGGATTAATTGTTTTTGCAGGATATGCCTATCTTTATAGAAAGTTTCCGAATCTGCCCCTTACGGCATATATCCGGCAACTATTTGGTAAATATGTGGGTTCATTGATATCCATAGCTTATATCGTGATATTTCTTAATTTGGCTGGTCGTGATCTGCGAGATGGTAGCTCTATGCTAGTTATGGCTACTATGCACAGGACGCCGTTATTCATTGTAGCGATGTTAATGGTATTATCTAGTGCTTATGTATTGCATAAAGGAGTAGAAGTGCTGTCCCGAACTTCGTTGGTGTTTGCGGTGATTGTGATATTAATCGGTTTATTTTGTTCGAGCATGTTAATGTTCTCGGGCTCCATTAATTTGAACCGTTTGCTCCCTGTTTTTGAGAATGGAATTAAGCCAATTGTTTCTTCTGTTTTACATCAAAACTACATTTTCCCTTTTGGTGAAATGATCTGTTTTACTATGCTTATGCCCTATCTGAATAACGTTAAAAAAGGTCCTTGGGTAATCGCAGCGGGCATATTTGTATCAGGTATACTGTTAAGTATGACTATGGCCTTAAATATATCGGTGCTTGGTACAGATATTGTCAGGCGTTCTCCGTTCCCCTTAATGCCTACGATCAGTAAGATCTCTATCTCCGATTTTATTCAACGTGTGGATATTCTAATTGTCATGGTGCTAATAATCGGTGTTTTTTTCAAATTGTCTGTTTTTTTTGCAGCAGCACTTATTGGGATTTCAGAATTGTTCAAGATTCCTTACCGAAGAATGGTGTATCCGGTAGCTCTAATAATCCTGTTCAGTTCGATGCTGAATGCCCGAAGCTTCACAGAACATATTGAAGAGGGAGGGAAACTGCTATACACGGTCTTTCCCTTCTTTATGGTGTTGATTCCATTGCTCCTAATTATTATTACAGCGATAAGAAGTCACAGTTCCCCTCCTCGTTCTGGTTGATGCCCCGTCTTCCAGGCTAGGATATCGGGAATAATCAGGCATAGCAATAAAATACAAGCAGCGACTTTCTCAGAGGGGGTATATAGCAAGTAATTTAGAATATAACCGATATTGCCCAGACCATATCCGTACATCCAATCTCCCAAATACAGAAATAATAAGCAGAGAATGCATAAGAGTAGAATTACCGTGTATTTTCGGATCAGAAACTTTCTTGTTTTTTTCTTCACTTAAATACCCCTTTTATTGTTTTTAACGTTAGTATGAGGCTTTTAATACTTGATCATTCATACCACTGGGGGGTTGATTGCTTTTCTTATGAAAGCTTATCATCCATAGCGATTTATGTTACATTAGTATGAAACTAAAGTAGAACCTAATGTGACAGGGGAGGATCTTGCAGTGAAGCCGGATTTACGTTCCGCATGGGGAAACGAAGTATTGGTTGGAGACGGAGCGATGGGTACCTATTTATATCAGAAGGGTTTCCCTGTCGGCATTTCCTACGAAGAATTAAATTTGACCTCTCCGGGGGTTATCGAAGATGTCCATCGCAGCTATATCGATGCAGGAGCAGTGCTGCTAGAAAGCAACACCTTCTCAGCGAATTTTGACAGGCTGTCCAAATATGGTTTGGAGTCCAAGGTTGAAGAAATTAATCGCGCCGGAGTAAGAATCGCTCGTAAAGCTGCTGGAGATACAGGCTATGTATTAGGTGCTGTAGGCTCTATTCGCGCCGGTAAGCGTGCAAATCTCTCATCGACAGAGTTGAAGAGGTATTTTACACAGCAGATTACAGCTTTGTTAGAAGAAGAAGTAGACGGCGTTATGCTAGAAACCTTTTACGATGTCGAGGAACTGCATCTTGCGCTAAGAACAGTACGTAAACATAGTACTCTCCCAGTCATTTGCCAATTTGCTGTGGATGAATCAGCACGTACATTAGATGGATTGACGTTACCAGAGGCTTTCCGGATCTTAGAAGGTGATGGAGCGGATATCATCGGATTTAACTGTAATACTGGCCCAAACGGGATTAAGAGAGCACTAAAAGCGGTACAAGGCAATCTTATTCTGCCTACCTCGGTCTATCCGAATGCGGGCGTTGCGGATTATGTAGATGGAGAATATCGGTATGGAGCCTCACCGGAATATTTCGGACAAATGGCAGTTACTTTTGCAGAAATGGGTTGCAGAATTATTGGGGGCTGCTGTGGTACTACTCCGCAGCATATTGCTGAAATTTCTTCCGCATTGAAAGATTACGTACCTCAACCACTTCCAGAACCGTCGCCTCCGACTGTGGAGCGTGTATCTCTGCAAGAGCATTTTGGCGAAGATGAGGGAAGAGATGGTAGAGAGCCGAACCTGGTTGATCTAGTAAAGGAACGCCATACGGTGATTGTTGAGCTTGATCCACCCCGTGATTTGGACATCGCCAAGTTTATGCAGGGCGCGGAAGCACTGAGAAGAGCGGGTGCGGATGCGTTGACACTCGCCGATAACTCACTGGCGGTTACACGGATGAGCAATATGGCTTTGGGCCATTTAGTGCACGCTAAAACTGGACTTCGTCCACTAGTGCATATTGCTTGTCGCGATCGTAATCTGATTGGTACTCAATCACATTTGATGGGTTTTGATGCGCTAGGAATTGATCATGTGTTAGCGGTGACTGGTGATCCAGCGAAATTCGGAGATCTTCCCGGCTCAAGTTCGGTTTACGACTTAACCTCTTTTGAGATTATTCGTATGATTAAGCAGTTAAATGATGGCATTTCCTTCTCAGGTAAACCTTTGAAGCAGAAAGCAAATTTTGTTATCGGTGCTGCCTTTAACCCGAATGTGAAACATTTAGATAAGGCCGTACAGCGACTGGAGAAGAAAATTGCCTCTGGTGCAGATTATATTATGACTCAGCCTGTCTATGATCAGCAGCTTATCGTAAAGATCGCTGAGGCAACTGCACATCTGGATATTCCCGTGTTTATTGGTGTGATGCCACTGGCTAGTGGGCGTAATGCAGAGTTCCTGCATAACGAGGTTCCGGGAATCCAGCTTACGGATGATGTCCGGAATCGCATGAAGGGACTTGAAGGAGAAGCAGGAAGAGCTGAAGGGGTCGCCATCGCCAAGGAATTGCTAGATGTTGCAACTGCCCATTTCAATGGGATCTATTTGATGACACCGTTTATGTTCTATGATATGAGTACACAGTTGATCGAGTATGTATGGGAGAAATCAGGACGTAAATTGTCCCCCTTGTTTCGCTAGTAATAATCAATTACAATAGTGTAATGGATGTGATTCCGTTGTCATTTAGCATGACCGGATACGGTCAATCGTCCCTGCAATTCGGCGGCTACAAGATTATGTTCGAAGTGAAATCGGTGAATCACCGGTACTGCGAAGTTGTACTGCGGATGCCCCGGGATTGGACGGGTTATGAGGATGTGCTGAGAAGAAAGGTTCAGCAGCACGTCAAACGGGGAAGGATAGATGTTACCATCAATAGAGAGCACGATGAGTCGTCTTCCGGACCGGTTCTGAATCGCTCTACTGTCATGACTTATCTTAAGGCAGCAGATCAGCTTAAGAACGAGTATGGTTTGTCCGGTGAGTTGACTCTACGTGATATACTTTCTATACCCGGTATTATGGAAAGCAAAGATGAGGCTGCGGGTGCCGTGTCCGCGGCCTTAGAAGACTACTCTGAAATGTTGGAGACGGGACTTGAGCAGAGTTTGCAATCTCTGCTAGAGATGCGCGCCCGTGAAGGCAGTTTTCTAGCCGCTGATATTGAACAGCGTCTCAATCATCTAGAATCCATGCATGCTGAAATGGTCGAACTTGCACCTGTTGTAATCATTGAATATCGTGACAAGCTTCGTCATCGATTAAATGAGTTAAATGATGGGACGTTCGCATTTGATGAGCATAAATTCGGGATGGAAATCGCTATTTTTGCAGATCGCTGTAATATTGATGAAGAGTTGACCCGGTTGTATAGTCATTTCGAACAATGCAGAACCCTCCTGAAGGGGAAAGGACCGGTAGGACGCAAGCTGGATTTTCTCATTCAGGAGATGAACCGGGAGACGAATACAATCGGATCGAAATGTAATCATTTAACACTCGTGGGTCTTGTGCTAGACATGAAAGCTGAGCTGGAGAAGATTCGTGAACAAGCGGCAAACATAGAGTAACCGGGAACAGGCAATAGCATAGAACTTTATGGGGGGAACTACCGGAACATGGCAATCAAACTTATCAACATTGGCTTTGGGAATATTGTGTCCGCCAATCGCATTATTTCCATCGTCAGTCCGGAATCTGCACCAATCAAACGTATTATCCAGGAGGCTCGAGATCGACATATGTTGATCGACGCCACCTATGGCCGACGGACTCGTGCCGTAATCATTACAGATAGTGATCATGTCATTCTGTCGGCTGTACAGCCGGAGACTGTAGCGCATCGCTTATCCAGTAAAGATGACGACAACGACGAATAACAACTAAATGGAGTGTATTATGTCAAAAGGATTGCTCATCATATTATCCGGACCTTCCGGCGTGGGTAAAGGTACTGTATGTACTGCGCTACGACCGAAGATGCCCGAACTTGTCTACTCAGTTTCTGCTACTACTCGCAGTCCGCGTGCGGGTGAGGAAGACGGCGTGAATTATTTTTTCAAAAGCAAAGAGGAGTTTTCGGCTATGATAGAAGCCGATCAACTGCTTGAATATGCGGAGTACGTAGGTAATTTTTACGGTACTCCACGTGATTTTGTAGAGAGAACTCTCAATAACGGCAAAGATATTATTCTCGAAATTGAGGTTCAGGGAGCTCTCAAAGTTAAAGAAAAATTTCCTGAAGGTATTTTTGTGTTCCTTCTTCCACCTTCTATGGATGAGCTGAAGGACCGCATACGCGGACGGGGTACGGAACATCCAGATGTGATCGATCACCGCATGACTGTAGCGGAGGATGAGATTAATCTAATGCAGCATTATGATTATGCTGTTGTAAATGATGAGATTGATCTGGCCTGTAAGAGAATAGAAAGCATTATTATCGCCGAACATTGTAAAGTTAGATAATGAATGCTGCAAGGCTGAAGGTATTACCAGTAAACTATGAAGAGGTGTCCCTGTGCTATATCCATCAATTGATGAAATGATGACCAAGGTTGACAGTAAGTATTCGCTCGTTGTAGCCGCAGCACGTCGTGCTAGACAATTGCGTGAGGGTGGCAAGACAGATGTGAAGAACCCTAGATCGCATAAATTCGTCGGTGTTGCTCTTGAAGAAATTTACGAAGATCGCATTACGCTTACCCGTGGTGAAGAGTAGTCTCAAGTCTATTTAGATATGACCTTTTGTAGAAACGGATACCGCCTATTTGTTATTAGGCGATGCCGTTTCTTCTTGGGTTATGGAGCAATTATGGGTCTTTAATGAATGCTGATAGCCCAAGACCGGGCTGTTTCTGACAACCGGAAGGTTGTTATTTTTTTCTCAAAATATAAGAAGTTTAAGAAATAGATCATTCGTTGTAAGAGAAGGGAACAGGGGGGAGATCATGTTGAAGAGCTTGAAGGGGAAGACTATTTTACTTGGGATTACAGGGGGAATTGCCGCTTACAAAGCAGCAGCCCTGACCAGTAAGCTTGTCCAAAAAGGAGCTGAGGTTCATGTCATTATGACAGCTTCGGCAAAGCAGTTCATTACAGAATTAACTCTACAGTCACTGTCGAAGCAACGAGTATATAGCGATACATTCCAGGAACGGGATCCATCCTCCATCTCGCATATTGATTTGGCTGATTCGGCGGACCTTGTGATAGTAGCACCAGCAACTGCAAATATTATTGCTAAAATGGCGCACGGAATTGCGGATGATATGTTATCCACAACGTTACTCGCTACTACTGCACCTATAATGGTGGCACCGGCTATGAATGTTCATATGTATCAGCATCCCGCTGTACTTAGCAATTTGGATACCCTCGCTAAACGAGGTATTCAGTTTATTGAGCCTGGAGAAGGTCTGCTGGCATGTGGTTACGTGGGTAAAGGACGTTTAGAGGAACCAGAGACTATTGTAAGTAATGTTGAGGATTTTTTTGCGTTGCAAGAAAGTGTGAAGTCTAGTCCACTCAAGGGTAAAAAGATCGTCATCACAGCTGGTGGTACAGTAGAACGGATTGATCCGGTACGCTATATCTCCAATGATTCCTCCGGTAAGATGGGTTTTGCATTGGCACGTGCTGCACGTGCAATGGGTGCTGAGGTTACCTTGATTGCTGCGCGAACAGATGAAGCGCCTCCGCAGGACCCGGATATGAATGTCATTCGTGTTCAATCTGCACAAGAGATGTACGATGCGGTTACTGCGCAGTGGGATAGCTGCGATATCATGATCAAGGCGGCTGCTGTATCGGATTACCGGCCTAAGCAAAGTGAGCCATCCAAAATTAAAAAAAGTGGAGATACACTGACTCTTGAGCTTATAAAAACAACGGATATTCTGGAAACGCTAGGTAAGAACAAAGACAAGCAGTTCTTGATCGGCTTTGCTGCGGAGACGGGAAACACAGAATTTTATGCAAAGGACAAGCTGGTCCGCAAAAACTGCGATCTCATTGTTGCAAACAATGTAGCGGCTGCAGGAGCCGGATTCGGATCGGATACGAATATTGTATCGATTTATGATGTAGATGGATTGGTGCTCGAATTGCCACAATTGTCTAAGGATGAGGTCGCTCGCCGCTTGCTGACGCTCGTGGCAGAGCGGATTACTGGAGCTTCATTATAATGGATATTGCCAAGGTCATTGTGGATGTGCCTGTACGCAGCACTGACCGGCCATTTGATTATAGTATTCCAGAATCACTAAAGTTATGGATTGAAGTGGGCAGTCGAGTAGCAGTACCGTTTGGACACCGCACGGTGCAAGGCTTTGTCGTTTCTCTGGAGTCAGGTGAAACAGTAGTGAATCCTGGTCTTAAGGCTATTCAAGAGGTGCTGGATTTGCTTCCACCTTTATCTCCTGAATTAGTTGAGCTAGCGGACTGGATGAGTAAAAGATATGCATGCAGACGAATTTCAGCCCTGCAAGCGATGCTGCCCACTGCTCTAAAAGGGAAGGCAGAACGACTGATTTCGCTAGGAGATGTGGAAGAAGAAGCAGCATTTTCTGATGATGAATTATTCCCTATGTTTGCAGATACAGGGAATGAGGAACGACTAATTACTGAGTTTATCGGACGTAATGGCGAAGTTTCCATGAAGCAGCTCACCCGTGCATTTCCGGAGGCTGCGGAGACGGTGAAGTTCATGCTAAGACGTGGAGTTCTTGTAGAGAGCCAATCGATTAAAGATAAAATGGGCAAGAAGAAGCTGAAAGCAGTAGATCTTGCGATAGGGATCACCGCTGCTCGTGAGGCGTTGAATAAATTCCCCAAAAAGTCCGCGCGACAGAAGGAAGTACTTAGCTTTCTGATTGAAAGGGAAGCTACACTCCCAATGGCGCTTAAGGAAGTCTTGTCTGCACTTCAAGTGACGGCAAGCACCGTGAAGGGTTTAGAGGAAAAAGGCTTTATCGAAATCAGTGAAATCGAAGTCTATCGCGACCCTTATCAAGGACGTGATTTTAAGCCTACTACGCCTCTGCCACTTACAGCAGAACAAGAGATTGTATACACACGTATTTCACGAACGCTAGAAGAACAGCTCCATGAAGTTTTTCTGTTACATGGCGTTACGGGGAGCGGTAAGACAGAAATCTATTTGCAATGTATCAAACGTTGTCTGGATCAGGGTAGACAGGCCGTAGTGCTCGTCCCGGAAATCGCATTAACGCCGCAGATGGTGGAGCGCTTTAAAGGGCGCTTCGGAAGTGGTGTCGCGGTAATGCACAGCCGATTATCTGTTGGCGAACGTTACGATGAGTGGCGCAAAATCCGTGAAGGAAAGGCTACGGTTGCCGTTGGCGCCCGTTCAGCGGTGTTTGCCCCGTTCTCTAACCTAGGTTTGATTATTATGGATGAAGAGCATGAAACCTCATATAAGCAGGAGGAAAATCCGAAATATCATGCCCGTGATGCAGCGATTCGCAGAGCCGAACAGTGTGGGGCAGCCGTGATTTTAGGCTCCGCCACGCCTTCGTTAGAAAGCTATCATGCTGCTAGAGCGCAGAGTGATATTCATTTTTCACCAGTCCTTCTAGAGATGCCTACCCGCGCGCTTGGTAACGAACTACCGAAGGTAAATGTCGTGGATATGCGGGAGGAGCTTAAAGAAGGTAATCGCTCAATGTTCAGTCGAAAGCTTCATGCTGCATTGGCTGAAAGACTGGAACGTGGAGAACAGACCGTGTTATTGCTTAACCGTAGAGGTTTCTCGACGTTTGTTATGTGCCGGAGTTGCGGATATGTAGCAGGCTGCCCCGAGTGTGATATTTCATTAACGTACCATAGTCGTAGTGACAATTTGCGTTGTCATTATTGTGGTCATGCTGAACCGGCACCTAAGCTTTGTCCAGAGTGTGGAAGTGAGCATATCCGGTTCTTCGGAACGGGGACGCAGCGGGTGGAAGAAGAGCTTGGTAAGTTGTTCCCTGGGATACGGGTGATTCGTATGGACGTGGATACAACGACAGAAAAAGGTTCGCATGAGAAGCTGCTGAATCAATTCAGAGACAAAAAAGCGGATGTACTGCTAGGCACTCAGATGGTAGCAAAAGGTTTGGATTTTCCTGACGTAACTCTTGTTGGCGTAATTACAGCAGATTCAGCGTTGAACTTGCCAGATTTTCGTGCAGCGGAGAAGACCTTCCAATTGCTTACACAAGTTGCTGGAAGAGCAGGTCGGCATCAGCTTCCGGGTGAGGTCGTTGTTCAGTCCTATACACCAGAGCATTATTCTATTATTCATGCTAGCGGGCATGACTATCTCTCTTTTGTAAGGGAAGAGCTGAAGCATCGCAGAGGGCTACATTATCCGCCTTATTGCAGACTGATACTCGTTACATTATCCCATGAGCAGTTACCGCTACTACTCCGGATGGCAGAGAATTACGCTATGAATCTGCAGGGGAAGGCCAGAAATCTAAGATGGTATGGGAGTCTAGATAAGCTAACCACGGATGTACTAGATCTGTTAGGTCCCGTAGCTTCTCCAATCCCTCGCTTAAAGGGTAGATATAGATTCCAATGTATGATAAAATGGCGCGGCGCCATCGATGTGATAGGGCTTGTTCGACAAGTGGCTGAGGAGTTGGAGGATTCTGTACGGGATACAGGGCTTCAGATCAGCATTGATGTTGATCCGCAAATGTTGATGTAAATCGTTATCATGTTACAATGTAAAAAAAGAGCTAGATCAATAAACTCTAAATATAGAGATGTACAGAACGGGAAGGTGTTTTTAATGGCGATACGTATGATCGTTAAGGAACCGGATGAAGTGTTGCACAAAATAGCAAAAGAAGTAACTGTAGTTACACCTAATGTTAAAAAATTGTTAGATGATATGGCTGATACGATGTATGACGCTGAAGGTGTAGGGCTGGCAGCTCCACAAGTTGGCATTTTGAAGCGCCTAATTGTGGTGGATGCAGATGAAGAGCACGGGCTGATCAAAATGATTAATCCGGAAATCATCGGTACAGAAGGGGAGCAGCTAGGACCTGAAGGATGTCTTAGTATTCCCGGATTAAATGGTGATGTACGCCGTGCAGAGACAGTAACCGTACGTGGTCTTAACCGTGAGGGAAAAGAAATTACCATTACCGGCAGTGGTTTACTTGCTCGGGCTTTTCAACATGAGATTGACCATCTAAACGGAGTACTGTTTACCGATATCGCTGAAAAAGTATACGAGATGACAGCTGAACGCAATGAGACTGAGGAGTGAGGATATGAAGATTGTATTCATGGGAACCCCAGCCTTTGCGGTACCAAGCTTGCAAATGCTGATGGATGAAGGCTATGAAGTTGTAGCAGTCGTCACCCAACCAGATCGACCGCAAGGACGTAAAAAGATCTTGGCTCCTTCACCAGTTAAAGAAGCCGCATTATCTCTCGGTTTACCTGTGCTCCAGCCTGAACGGATGCGCAAACCTGAGGCTGTCGCAGAGCTAGCTGCATATGAGCCTGACCTGATTGTTACAGCGGCTTATGGTCAAATTTTGCCTAAAGCTGTATTGGATTTGCCGCGTAATGGTTGTGTGAATGTTCATGGTTCACTACTTCCTA
The DNA here is from genome assembly GCF_038009145.1 of Paenibacillus sp. FSL R5-0923. NCBI lineage: Bacteria > Bacillati > Bacillota > Bacilli > Caryophanales > Paenibacillaceae > Paenibacillus > Paenibacillus sp. FSL R5-0923. The sequence continues at coordinate 4,972,174 of NZ_JBBPAT010000001.1, read as the reverse complement.
AATACCGGGGTGGCGCACCGATTCAACGTAGTATCATTAACGGTGAGAAGGTTACCGGCGTTACTTTGATGTATATGGCTGAAGGACTTGACACTGGAGATATGATCTCGCGCGTCGAGGTGGCTATCGAGGATGAGGATACTTCCGGCACGATGTTCGAGAAGCTTAGCCTTGCTGGACGTGATCTTTTGAAGTCTGAAATGCCGCGATTAGTAAACGGCCTTGTTCAAGCGACTCCGCAAGACGACAGTCAAGCGACCTTTGCTCCTAACCTAAATCGTGAGGATGAGCGTTTGGATTGGAACGCTGGCTCACGTGATAACTATAATCGAATTCGTGGATTAGTACCTTTTTCCGGTGCGTTTACGCTTTGGAATGGAGAGACCTTCAAAGTATGGGCTTCAAAAATTCCTGCTGAGCAGAAATCAACTGATAGTGCGCCAGGAACGGTACTTTCGGTCACTGAATATGGTGTCGAGGTTAAGACTGGGGACGGAAGTCTGCTGCTAACTACCGTTCAACCTGCTGGTAAGAAAGCGATGAGTGCTGCGGATTTTAGCCGTGGCGGTGTCATGAAACCAGGGACGGTGCTAGGTTGAGCGCGGGCGGTAACGGTGCGGGCCGATCAGGAGTAAGTCATAACTCTGGCAATAAAAATAGTAAAGATCATAAAGCAGTGAGTGGTAAAAAGGGCGGTAGCGGAAATAAAGGTAAAGCTGCTACAGCTTCTGCCCGCGATATCGCTCTCGATATCCTGGTTAAGGTCGAACAACAAGGGGCTTACAGCAACTTATTGCTGAACAGCAGTCTGCAGAAGTCTGCACTTAGCAGAGAAGATGCTGGACTAGTTACAGAGCTTGTCTATGGTACCATCTCTCGGATGAATACACTTGATTATGTGCTCGAGGAATTTGTTAGCAAAGGGATCGCTAAATTGCAGCCCTGGGTGCGTAATTTACTGCGTCTAAGCTTATATCAAATTATGTACCTGGATCGCATACCATCTCATGCAGCTGTAAATGAGGCTGTTAATATAGCTAAGAAAAAGGGCCATCAAGGAATTTCGGGTATGGTTAATGGCGTGCTTCGTAGTGTGCTGCGCGCTGGAAATCTGCCGGTAATACCTGATGGATTGGGTCCTGCGAAACGGATATCTATTCAGTATTCCCATCCTATATGGTTAGTGAAACGCTGGATTACGGAGTATGGTGTTGACACTGCGGAAGCTATTTGTGCTGCTAACAATGAGCCACCCGCTGTAAGTGTACGCGTAAATACTACGATGATTAGCCGTGAAGCCCTGTTGAGTCAGATGATTGAACAAGGGCTGCAAGCTTCTGCTTCTGAAGTAAGTCCTTATGGTATTGTTATAAAAGGCGGCGGTAATCTGGCTCTTTCATCCTGGTACCGGGATGGATATCTATCTGTTCAGGATGAAAGCTCCATGCTTGTAGCTGAAGCTGTTGCACCTGAGCCTGGAATGAGAGTGCTTGATTGCTGCGCCGCGCCTGGGGGCAAAACGGCCCATATGGGCGAGCTGATGAAAGATGAAGGATCTATTTTCGCTAACGATCTGCATCCACATAAAGCTAAGCTTATCTCGGATCAAGCTGCACGGTTAGGTCTCGAAAGCGTAGTAACAGGCAGTACAGATGCACTGGAGCTGGAGCTTACCTTAGAGCATCATTCCTTCGATAGAATTCTTTTGGACGCGCCTTGCTCTGGGCTTGGTGTAATCCGCCGTAAGCCAGATCTCAAATGGCGTAAGCAGCCTGAGGATGTTGTAAGTGTAGCATCACTGCAGGGTCAGCTGCTACAGTCGGTTTCTAAACTGTTGAAACCGGGTGGTGTTCTGGTTTATAGTACCTGTACGACTGAGCAAACGGAAAATAGTGAGGTTGTAGCTGCCTTTTTGGAGCAAAATCCTGATTTCACTTCTATAACATTTGCTTCCCCGCTGTGGGGGAGATTGGAAGGTACTGCGCTGGCTGTAGGTGAGGGGATTCAGTTATTGCCACATCATTATGGCAGTGATGGGTTCTATATCTCCAAGCTTCAAAGAGTCTTGTAATATAGCAAATTTACTGACAATCGTTGTATCTTCCGCCCGCCGGGCTAACGTACGGCGGGCTATTTCTTTTACCGTCTCTGAAATTTGTGTTAAAATAGGAAGAATGAGAAATAATACGCATATCCTTATGAAAGAACAGGTGCTAATAATAATGAAACCTTTAATATATGATTTTTCTTTAGAAGAGTTACAGCAGTGGGCGAAAGATAACGGTGAGCCTGCTTTTCGTGGTGGACAGATTTTTGATTGGTTGTATGTAAAACGTGTAAGTGACTTCGAATCCATGAGCAATTTGTCTAAAGGACTTCGTCAGAAGCTGAACGAGCAATTCTCCATTGCAGCGCTCACTGAGATTACTAAAATGGAATCGAAAGATGGAACAGTAAAATTCCTGTTTGGATTGCATGATGATCATGCGATCGAGACAGTTATCATGAAACATAATTATGGAAATAGCGTTTGTGTAACAACTCAAGTAGGCTGCCGAATCGGCTGTACTTTCTGCGCCTCTACGCTTGGTGGATTGAAACGTGATTTGACAGCGGGTGAAATTGTAGCTCAGGTTGTACGCTCTCAACAGATCTTGGATGAGCGGGGTGAACGTGTCAGCAGTATTGTTATCATGGGTACTGGTGAGCCGTTTGAGAACTATGATGCAACAATGAGATTCTTGCGTCTTATGATTCATGAGAAAGGTCTAAATATCGGACAACGGCATATTACTGTTTCCACTAGCGGGATTGTGCCGAGCATTTATAAATTTGCAGAAGAAGATACACAAATAAATTTGGCGATTTCGATTCATGCACCTAACGACAAACTGCGTTCGAAGCTAATGCCAGTTAACCGCCGCTTTCCGTTTGATGATGTGATTGAATCTTTACGTTATTATCAAGCTAAGACGGGGCGACGGGTCAGCTTTGAGTATGCATTGATCGGCGGGGTGAATGATCAGCCGGAGCATGCTGAGGAATTAGCAGGTGTGCTTAAGAACATGCTATGCCACGTCAATTTGATTCCAGTAAACCACGTGCCAGAGCGGAAATATGTACGTACTTCACGCAATGATATCTTTGAGTTTCAACGTATTTTGGCTGACAACGGCGTGAATGTTACCATTCGCCGTGAGCAAGGCCATGATATCGCGGCCGCATGCGGACAGCTGCGTGCCAAACATATGGAGTTGGGGTGAGGATATTTGATCAGAACAGTTCATGCCAGCGATATTGGCCGAGTGCGCTCTGTCAATGAGGATTCGGTCTGGATCGGCGCGACGCGCCACGGTTATACACTCGGCATAATTGCCGATGGGATGGGTGGACATCAGGCTGGTGAAACCGCGAGCAGGCTTGCATTGGAGACGATGAGGAATACCCTAGACGGGCTCTTGCCTGAGCTTCAGGACGAAGCACTGCGTGATGCGTTATCAGCTGCTATTTTGGAAGCTAACAGCACTGTCTTCAAGGAGGCTTCCAGCGACGAGAAGTACTACAATATGGGTACTACTGTCGTTGCTGCCCTGATGAATGGTTCAAACGGATATATTGGCCATATCGGAGACAGCAGAGCCTATTTAATAAAGGACAGTGCAGCAGTTCAATTAACCGAAGATCACACGCTAGTCAATGAGCTGTTCAAGAACGGTCAGATCAGTGTGGAGGAATTAGATAATCATCCGAGACGGAATGTGCTGACGAGAGCACTTGGAACAGATGCTGAGGTGCTGGTTGATTTAGCCCCTGTTACCCTGCTACCTGGGGAACTTTTGCTTCTCTGCAGTGATGGTTTAAGTAATTTTGTTAACAATGAGCATTTGGGCAAGGTAGCGGGAATACATGAGATACCGTTAGAGGAAAGAGCGGACCGCTTACTTCAGTTGGCACTGCTTGCTGGCGGCGGCGATAATATTAGCGTCGCTTTGTTAGAACATCATGGAGAGGCCGCTGTGCCCGAAACAAAGGAGTGGGATTGATGATCGGTCACGAACTGGGCGGCCGTTACCAAGTCATCGAACGGATCGGCGGAGGTGGAATGGCGCTCGTCTATAGAGCACATGACATTCTTTTAAACCGAAACGTCGCCATTAAAGTATTGCGTAATCAATTTGTTCATGACGAGGAATTTATCCGCCGTTTTAGGCGTGAGGCGCAATCAGCTGCATCTTTGTCTCATCCGAATGTGGTTAGTATTTACGATGTAGGACAAGAAGACGAAATTCATTATATTGTCATGGAATATATTGAGGGCAAGAATCTTAATGAAATTATAAAAGAACGAGCGCCATTACAGGTTGACGAGTCCGTAAGGATCGCTTCACAAATCTGTGATGCACTTGATCACGCTCATCAGAATCAAATTATTCATCGGGATATTAAACCACATAATATATTGATCGGGCGCAATGGCCGGGTGAAGGTAACAGATTTCGGTATTGCTCGCGCGGTAACATCTACTACCATTACTCAGACAGGCTCTGTAGTAGGTTCCGTTCATTATTTCTCACCAGAGCATGCTAAAGGTGTATCAACAGGAGAGAAATCCGACCTGTATTCATTAGGGATTGTACTCTATCAAATGCTTACCGGAAGTCTTCCATTCTTAGGGGAGAGTCCGATTAGCGTAGCTCTAAAGCATCTGCAAGAAGAGTTTGAAGAGCCAAGGCTCATAAATCCACTTATTCCGCAAAGCGTTGAGAATGTAATTCTAAGATCGATGCGTAAAAATCCGGAAGAGCGTTATCAGTCTGCAAAGCAAATGCTGCAGGATTTAGAAACCTGCTTGTTGCCGGAACGCCGTAGTGAAGCAAAAGTTCTTTTTAACGATGAGGAAGACGAGGATCGAACGCGGGTCATACCAGCGATTAAACCGATCCAAAGAAGCAATGGAAATCGTAATCATCGCCACGACCGGATGGATAATGATGAAGATGATGATGACGATCCGGTACCTGTGAAAAAAGGTAAAAAACAATGGACTAAACCTGCATTATGGATTGGCTTAACTTTAGTGTTACTGCTGGCTATGGCCAGTCTCGTGTGGTACGTTAAATCCCAATTAGTTGTTCCTGAGGTATCGGTTCCTTACGTGGTCGGTAAACAGCTGGAACAAGCGAAGACTGAACTTGAGGATTTGGGGCTTGAGGTTGCTGATCCTATACTGTATGACTACAGTCCGAATTTCGAAGAGAATGTGGTCATGAAGCAAAGTAGGGAAAAGGACGCCAAAGTGAAAAAGGGAGCCTCCCTAATACTAACTGTGAATACGGCGAAACCATTAACTAAGATGCCAGATGTTACAAATTTAAGCTTTGACGAAGCGGTTAAAGCGCTAATAGCAAAGGGTGTACCCCAGAATCAAATTAAGAATGAACCTCTCTTCGATGAAAATATGGAGGTGGGTAAGGTTGTAAAATCAGACCCAGCCATTGACAGCGAGTTTGATCCAGAGACGGTTTCAATCACCCTCTACGTTAGCAAAGGAGAAGAAAGTGTCACGATGCCAGACCTCATCGGTAAGACGGAGAGTGAAGCTAAAGCGCTTTTGGAAGAATCCAAACTGGTCCTCGGAGATGTAAAGGAAGAATCCAGCTTCACAGTTGATGAAGGTAAGGTAACGAAAACTTGGGCTTATGAGAAAGGTACCTCTGTTCCACCTGGAACAGCGATTACGATTTACTTAAGTACAGGTTATCCACCTGAAGCCCTGAATTATACCTTTAATGTACCAGTAGCTCCTGCACAGGATGGAAAGAAGAGCAAGATTCGAATTGAATTCGTTGATGCGCGCAATAATGGTGAAAAACAAGATTGGGGAACGCGTACCATTGGAAAGAGCCAAGTGCTGTCCGTTAATCTAGTGCTTGCTCCGAATAAAGATGGCTCTGTTATTGTTACCCGAGATGGTGTGCTTTTAGACACTTATGTGATTCCATATATTGATGCCAAGAATGGCACGGTGCAAGAACCTGAACCACCGACGGTTCCGACTCCGCAGCCGACTCAGACACCGATAGATCCTACACCTACTGCTGAACCAACCATTGAGCCTGAGATCCTGCCTCCAAGTTCAGACAACGAAGGGTCTACTAATACTGGATCAGTCAATCAGACGGGATTCCTTACTAACAATTCGGTGAATAATGAATCGACCAATAGTGGTAACAACAAGAACAGTAATAAAAATGATGACAAGCATAATAATAAAAACAAAGACAAATCTAAAGATAAAAGCGATAACTAATCAGGGCAGAAGTGCTTGAATAGTTGTGGCAGCGAAGTGACCCGGGGATTTTCAAACTTGGGTCATTTTCGCAAAATCAGGAGAGGAAGGCTCACTATGTATGCCTGAAGGAATAATAGTAAAGGCGTTAAGCGGATATTATTACGTAAAACCGCTTCGTGAAGGATTAATTGCAACAGAGGAAGTTTCAGTTCAATGCAGAGGCCGAGGCATACTTAAGAAAAAGGGGATCGCTCCTCTTGTAGGTGACCGCGTGATCTATATGCTGACTGAGCATGGTGAAGGGATGGTGGATGAGCTTCTCCCTAGAGAATCTGAGTTAATTCGTCCACCTGTAGCGAATGTAAGCCTTGCCGTTCTATTATTTTCTGTGCGGGAGCCTGATATGAACCTGAATCTATTGGACAAGTTCCTAGTTCATATTGAGCACTCGGGACTGGAACCCTTAATCGTTCTGACCAAACAGGATTTGGCTAATGATAATGGTGAAGCCACTAAGTATGTTAAAGAGCTCTATGAGGATATTGGTTATGAAGTGATGGTTACAAGCTCAATTACAGGAGCTGGCAGTGATGAACTAAGAGAGCGGCTTACTGGTGGTATTAGTGTATTTGCCGGACAATCTGGGGTAGGAAAGTCGACCTTATTGAATCGTATTGTGCCAGGACTTAAACTGGAGACAGGTGAGATCAGCTTACGTCTGGGCCGTGGTCGTCATACTACCCGCCATGTAGAATTGATGGATATTGGCGGGGGCGGCTTTGTAGCGGATACCCCTGGTTTTAGTCAGCTTGATTTTCTTGAGCTTGGGGTTGAAGAGCTCTCTACTTGTTTCCGTGAATTTGCTAACTATGCTGGGGATTGTAAATTCCGTGGTTGTAGTCATCAGCATGAACCAGGCTGCCGAGTTATCGAGGCATGGAAAGCTGGGAATATCGCTGATAGCCGGTATGAACATTACAAATTATTTTTTAATGAAATGAAAGATAAAAAGCGGAGGTACTAAGTCATGATACGAATTGCACCATCTATATTGTCTGCCGATTTCGCAAGTTTAGGTTCAGAGGTTGCAGAAGCTGAGGTCAGTGGCGGGGATTGGATCCATGTGGATGTAATGGACGGGCATTTTGTGCCGAATATAACGCTTGGTCCACCAATCGTAAAAGCGGTCTCGTTACATACCAAGCTTCCACTAGACGTTCACTTAATGATTGAGTCTCCAGAACGTTATATTTCTGATTTTGCTGCCGCAGGCGCTAGTGTGATTACTGTCCACGCAGAGGCTTGCGTTCATTTACACCGTGTGGTGCATCAGATCAAGGAATTGGGTCTTAAGGCAGGAGTAGCTATTAATCCTGGCACACCGGCATCAGCGGTGCGTGAGGTGCTTGAGGATGTGGATATGATTCTCGTGATGACTGTCAATCCTGGCTTTGGAGGTCAAGCATTCATTCCTAACACGTTGCGCAAAATTACTCAAATTAGAGAATGGGCGAATGAAGTCAATCCAGATCTACTTATTGAAGTCGATGGTGGTGTTTCGGAAGCTACAGCGCCATTGGTTGTCAGTGCAGGAGCGGATGTTTTGGTTGCAGGAAATGCAGTTTTTGGCCGGAGTGATCGTGCTGCAGCGATCCTTGAGATTCGAGAAGCAGCGGAAGCGGCACTTCGTTAAAAAAATAGGCTATTACGACTAAAGGTATAGGCCAAGTCCTCGACGCATAAATATGGTTACATGAGCAGAAATCTCATGTAGCCTTTTTTGTTTTGGCAGGGAGGACTGCAGTACGTTACCGTTAGAACAAGAAGAAAGTCTCCTGCGTACGGCATGAATTGATGGGAGGGTAAACCATGAAATTTTACACGTTTAAGCTGCCAAGGTTTTTGGGAGGTTTTGTTAAAGCGATTTTGAACACATTTCAGAAGAGTTGATCTTGGGCTTGGAACAGAAAAGAAAACATGAAAAAAAGCACCTTACAAATGTAAAGGGTGCTTTTTGCTTCATATGAGTGATCGCTCGGTCTTTAAAATTGCAAAAGACTAAACGCGTTCAACTTTACCGGCTTTCAAAGCACGGGTGCTGACGTACACGCGTTTTGGTTTACCGTTCACGAGGATACGGACCTTCTGAACGTTAACTCCCCAAGAACGACGGTTGCGGTTATTGGCGTGAGACACGTGGTTGCCGCTGCTCGGTTTCTTGCCTGTTACTGCACATTTGCGGGACATAGATTACACCTCCTTATTCCTAACACCTGCATAAAACAATACTTATCTATAATATCACAGCAAATTTTGCTACGTCAACCGATTCAAAAACATTTATTTCTTTTAATACTTATAGTACAATGTAAATTAGTGCATTATGTCCTGTTAATCATAGAATGATTAGGCATGAAGTTAGGAAGGGGAATTCTCAATTGAGTAAGCGTTCTATAAACGGAACAGATTTTACCGCTATGGTATTGGCTGGAGCGGATAAGCTGCAACAGCATGCAGAACACGTCAATTCCCTAAATGTTTTTCCGGTTCCAGACGGAGATACCGGAACTAACATGAATTTGACGATGACCGCAGGTTCGAATGAATTGAAGAAAAATAATACAACGTCTGTCGGTCAATGTGCAGGTGTACTCTCTAAGGGCTTGTTAATGGGCGCACGGGGGAACTCCGGAGTTATTTTATCTCAATTGTTCAGAGGCTTTAGCAGATCTGCAGCTCAACATGATGAGCTAAACACACAGCAATTTGCTGCTGCATTGCAAAGCGGAGTTGACGCAGCCTATAAAGCAGTTGTAAAGCCTGTAGAAGGAACTATTCTTACAGTGGCTAAAGAGGCTGCAAGACATGCTGTCTACTATGCTCGCCGAACTACAGATGTTACAGAGCTCATGACAGAGGTATTGGCCAAAGCAAAGGAAGCCTTAGCCTATACACCGGAACAATTGCCTGTCTTGAAGCAAGTCGGTGTCGTAGACTCTGGCGGTCAAGGACTGGTCTATATTTATGAAGGGTTTCACCAGCATCTGACGAGCGGAAGCTCCGGTGTGTCTGAACCTGTAAAAGGACAACCTCAGGCACCAGTCGTGCCAACACCGGTACCGGTGTTAAAGAAACCTGAAAGCGAACTGTCTTCTGTACAGTCTTCTGCACAATCACAGCTTTCTACAGAGGACATAGAATTTCTATATGATATGGAGTTCTTCATTAATCGCCAGTTAGGTGGTAACGTGAGAACGGATTTTGATGAGGAAACCTTTAGGAAAGCGTTGTCAGTAAATGGTGATTCCATTATTGTAATTTCGGATGATGAAACCATTAAAGTGCATGTGCATTCCAAGGCTCCAGGTGAAGTTTTGAATCTGGCACTTCTCTATGGGGAAATTACGCAGATTCATATTCTCAATATGCGTGAGCAACACCGTGACTTGTTAACTGCAGGGATGGATATTGCACCTATGCCAGATGTTTTCGCCGATATGCCGGATGAACAGAGCCGGGTACAATCAGCTCCAGCCGAACCACCAGCAGATGATTTGGCACCTTACGGCTTCATCGCAGTATCATCAGGCGCTGGGATTGCAGATATTTTCAAAAGCCTCGGTGTGGACGTAGTCCTAGCTGGAGGTCAGACTATGAACCCTAGCACAGAGGATTTCGTGAACGCGATTTCTTCCATCTCTGCGAAGCATGTTTACATTCTGCCGAATAACTCTAATATTGTTCTTGCCGCTCAGCAAGCTAAGGAGCTCTTGGAAGGCGAACGTGAGATTACGGTTATTCCAAGCAAAAGCATTCCTCAAGGAATCGCTGCAGCCTTCGCGTTCCAAGAAGAGGATTCTGTGGAGACTAATTCTGGGAACATGCTAGAAGCAATCTCACAGGTCAAGTCGGGACAAGTAACAAATGCTGTCCGTGATACAAGCTTTGATGATCTGGAGATTAAATCCGGGCAATTTATCGGAATTTCGAACTCCAAAATTGTCGCTGCCGCAGATGATCTGTTAGCTGCAAGTCAGGCGTTGCTGTCCAACATGCTTGAGAATGGCGATGAAATCGTTACGATCCTTATTGGAGCAGAAACTGATTCTGAGGTCACAGATTCCTTAAGCGAGTGGCTGGAAGAGACTTACCCGAATGTGGAAGTAGAGATTCATGAGGGTGGCCAACCCCTTTATTATTATCTTTTCTCCGTAGAGCCATAGGTAGATGCTGAGGGTTCTATAACAATTCAGGAGCAACTTGCTAATTACGTAGTTGGCAAAATTATAGTATGGGGGAGATAATCCATGAATCGTACCATTATCGTCACCGACAGCACATCTGATATCCCGCCAGCAATGGCGGAAGCGTATGGCATTGAGGTCGTCCCTTTGACCTTGATGTTCGGCGAAGAGGCTTTCCGGGACAATCTGGATATGACGCCGGAGCAGTTCTATGAGCGACTTCCCCGCTCGTCACAGTTGCCGACTACTTCTCAACCCTCACCGGTTGAATACATGAATGTGTATCGAGATATTTTGGAACGTTACCCGGGAAGTCCTATCCTTTCGTTTCATATTTCTTCTGGACTAAGCGGTACGTACCAATCAGCACTATTGGCTAAATCGATGTTGGAGGAAGAGGGAGAAGGGATCACTGTAGTAGATTCTCTCTCCGCTTCTTACGGTTTTGGATTTATGGTGGTGGAAGCCGCCAGATTGGCTGCTGAAGATAAGAGTCCCGAAGCGATTCTTGAAGCTGTAGAAAGTCTGCGCCAATCTCGTAAGCTTTACTTCTTGGTAGATACACTTGAATATTTACAAAAAGGCGGGAGAATCGGAAAGGCCTCGGCCATTCTGGGAACGCTTCTTAATATTAAGCCGATCCTGTCTATTGATGCAGAAGGAATAATATATGCGGTAGAGAAAGTTAGAGGCCGTAAGAAGGCTATTGCCCGTATGATTGAATTATTTAAGAAGGATATTCAAGGTGTAGACAAGATCAATGTGGCCGTGGGTCATACGGCTGAACCGGCTTCCGGTGAAGAGTTCCTGAAAGAGCTGTCAGGACATTTTACACTAGAAGAGAAAGTGCTGACGAACGTCGGCCCTGTCGTGGGCAGCCATGTCGGAAACGGTACGTTAGCTGTATTCATTTGGCCTGCAAAATGAGGGATGAATATGACACTGTCATTAAATCAAATTGAAGTAAAAAACATAACTGGCGTGAGTGCTCAAAAGCAAAGCGAGCTTCACGCCTTTGGCGTCTTTACAGTAAAGGATTTGTTAGAGTATTATCCGTTCCGTTATGAGGATTATCGCCCGCGCTCGCTGAGTGAAACCAAACATGGGGATAAAGTGACTACAGAGGCTAAAGTGATCGGTATCCCTGTACTGCAACGTTTTGGAGGCAAGTCACGACTTAGTTGTAAAATGGTTGCGGAGCCTTGGATGTTCACAGCTACATGGTTTAATCGTCATTACGTGCGTGAGCAACTTACTGTGGGAAGAGAAATTGTACTCACAGGTAAATGGGATCAGAAGCGAAATCAAATTACAGTGACGGATTTTGAATTCCCCGATCGTGGGGAAGGGAAGACAGGGACCCTACAGCCGGTATATTCCGTCGGTGGTAAGATCACGCAGTCGTGGATCAGGAAAAGTATTAATCAGGCGCTTCAGCAGTATGGAGATCTAATTCCTGAGATACTACCACATTCTATTATGCGGCAATATGATTTTATGCCCCGTAAACGGGCGATTGCTACCATTCATAGGCCAGAGGATACGCGTGAAGGGCAGCAGGGACGCCGCAGGATGGTGTATGAGGAGTTGTTTCTGTTCCAGTTGAAGATGCAGGCATTCCGGGTACTTAATCGCGGTAGGATGGATGGTGTAGTCCATACTGTAGATAACGCAACCGTGCGCCAGTTTGTTCGCAGCTTACCTTTTGAGCTTACAGATGCTCAGAAACGAGTGGAGCTGGAGATCTTACATGATCTGCGATCACCATATTGCATGAATCGACTGCTTCAAGGTGATGTGGGTTCCGGCAAAACGGTACTAGCTGCCGTCGCGCTTTTTGCCACCGTGCGATCTGGTTTTCAGGGTGCGCTTATGGTGCCCACTGAAATTTTAGCAGAGCAGCATATGCGTTCACTTACGAAGATGTTTGAGCCGTTTGGAATTACGGTTGGTCTGTTAACAGGGAGCGTAACTGGACGGAAACGTAAAGAATTGTTAGCTTCACTACAAATGGGGATGCTCGATATTGTTGTAGGAACGCATGCATTGATTCAGGAGGATGTATTTTTCCGTGATCTGGGTCTTGTAGTTACGGACGAGCAGCATCGGTTTGGTGTAAACCAGCGAGGTGTATTGCGGCGTAAAGGATATAATCCGGATGTACTTACGATGACTGCAACACCTATTCCACGTACGCTTGCGATCTCTGTTTTTGGAGATATGGATGTATCCACGCTGTCGGAAAGACCGAAAGGCCGAGTGCCAATAACTAGTTATTGGGTCAAGCATGATCTCATGGATCGTGTCCTGAATCTGATTAAGCGTGAAATAGAGCTGGGACGTCAGGCTTATCTGATCTGTCCGCTCATTGAAGAATCGGAGAAACTGGATGTACAGAATGCTATAGATTTACATATTCAGATGAGCCAAGCTTTTCCTAACTATAAAGTTGGGCTTTTGCATGGAAAGATGTCTCCAGCTGAAAAAGATGAAGTGATGCGAGCATTTTACAACAATGAACTGCAACTCTTAGTATCCACAACGGTTGTAGAGGTGGGTGTAGACGTTCCTAATGCCACGTTGATGATTATTATGGATGCAGACCGGTTCGGATTATCACAGCTGCACCAGCTTCGTGGACGGGTTGGTAGAGGTCAGCATGCCTCTTATTGTGTACTAGTGGCTGATCCGAAATCTGAAATCGGGCGTGAACGAATGACTGCTATGACGGACACCGATGATGGATTTGAGATTTCGCGGAGAGATTTGGAGCTGCGTGGTCCAGGTGATTTTTTTGGAACCAAGCAGAGTGGATTACCGGAGTTTCGCTTGGCGGATATGACGGCTGACTTTGAAGTGCTGGAGCAGGCGCGTGATGATGTGGCAGAGCTGCTTAAGGATGAGAAGTTCTGGACATCTCCTGAATATGCACCTCTTCGGCATTATTTACAAGGCGAGCAAATTTTCCAAGGGGAATTAATTGACTAAGTAGGCACATCTAGCTCCTAAGCCTCATATACTGTGAAAGATTGGATATGACGGGAGGTGCTACACTTGGGTTATCAACAATTCGGAATTAGCCCTCAGCTCGTGGAACGCATCAAGCTGAAGATGAAAAACGCGACTGTCAAAGATCGTATTAAAAATATGATTAACGGCGTCTCGAAACAAGAGCTACAGGACACGGCAGTTGTTCGCAGGTTGGTACGGAATGCGTCAGGTGTACTGAACGAGAAACTGACCTCGACGCAGGAAGACCAAATTGTGAAATTTATTATCGCTCAGAAAATTGATCCAAACAACACCTTCCACTTGATCCGTTTGTGGGGAATGTTCCGTTAGGAAAGTTTGCTAGCGAGTATAGGCTAGATCTTAGGTCTAATTCTCAGCTAGCTAAAGGAGTAGAGGCTGTCTCAAAAGTAGTGAATGCTGCTTTTGAGACAGCTTTTTTTTGTGTGAACCAAGGATGAATTCTAGGGAAAAGCAGACAAACAAACACTGGCTCATTAACGTTGATTAATGAACGCCGACTGACGAATGTAGACTAACCAATAATTTTCCGGCGAAAATCCTGCAATAGTACATCTTTAGATGATACGAGGAGGGTTAAAGTATTGATTCCTGCAAATCAGCAGGAATTCTTGCGTCAGAAGAAGCTTTTGAGCTATAAATGAGGATATTCCTGTACATTTGCAGTATTTGGACTTAATAGAGCGGAAATCTGTGCAAAAAGATGTATTTTTGCAGGATTTCGCAATTCCAGCGAAAGAACCTCGGTTGATAACGCAAAAGTAGCGCTCCCCCATACACGGGAGAAACGCTATTTATCTTACGTGGAATAATAAAGTGTACCTTCAAACAAAGAAGACGTAATCATCCTACTCACCATGCTCATCATTCTGCCCTATTAGTTAGGATGGCAGGTTACTCAATCTTTGATCACTGGCAGCTGATTTGAGCACAATTTGGCTGTCAGGATCACAATTAAGGACGATGGTCCGCAATTGATGTTCTTCCATTTTGTTGATGAGACAAAACAATGTGCTCAGCTCTCCATTTTGCCCGGAGCCTTCAGCAAGCCCAACTTCTCGATTTAATGAGTTTTCGAGAGCTTCCTGGATATCCATGCAACAATTGCTGGTAATCCATGCAGCGCGTGAATCGGATAACCCTCGGAGTGAGAATCTCACACCTTCGAAGGCCAATAAGTAAGCAATAATGGAGTACATGGCTTGCTCCCAGCCAAATAGTGTGCCTGCTATAAGCAAAATAGCACAGTTCAGAATCATGATGACGACTTCGGTTGACTTTGGCGGTCCACCACTCAGAAGTGAATATCCTTGATCACTTGCATGTTTGTTCACACCACCAAATCGGACAGATATACCGATACCGAGTCCTAAACAGATGCCACCTGCCATAGCAGCAGGTAAAGGATCACTAATCACTGCAGGAAAACGGTGTAGAGCAAGAGAAGCGATGGTCAAGCAAGCTAATCCTAGAACGGTATACAGAGCAAAGCGAAGATTCACTTGCTTTCGAGACATGAATATAAAAGGTAGATTGAATAGAAAAAGAAACAATCCCAACCGCATTTCAGTGGTATGAGCGAATAATGCCGATAAACCTGTGATTCCACCAACTACAAGCCCATGTGGTATGAGAAATAACTCTAATCCTACTGCGGCAAGTAGTGCTCCTGCAATAACGGTTAGAACTCGTAATACTGAATTTTTACGTAATTGTTTATGTTGTGTTGTCTTAGTCTGCAATGTTTTTCCTCCTTTAGCAGGGGAAACAACTTTATTCATTTTCGTAGGAAGCGACAGCTTTTTGGGATAATTTTAGCAGCATGTCACTTCTTTAATTTATATACTGTATCCAATAGTTTATAGATCCATTTTGATTCCTATGCTAGAAGTAAGTTTGCATAACAAATTTTACCGATTCCCGGTAAATCCGATTCTCTATAATCCACGAAAGTCTACCCTGCATTTAGGTGTCTTATAATTATTTCGTTTTCTTCGAATTTTTATCAATGGAAGTTCTAAATGACCTTCAGTAACAATCATTTAAGGTAGAGATGAAATTCGCATTGCGTGATATTAGAAAGTGAGAAGTGAATTTTAACAGGTACAGTCGCAGTCGAAGCAAGAATTTATAGATCACAGGACGGAATACAAAAGAAAGCACAGGGAGTATCGCGGCTACCGCAACAGATTTAGTTCCCCACTGTTCAATTATTTTGATGGCTCCTATTTGAGGAGTTATTTGGGGTACCGTCCTTACGGGAGCTATAAACTTTCGCTCGTAGCGTTCAATTTCGGTTGTCGTTGATTCTTGCTCCGTAGTGAATAATCCGCCAGACCAAACCGGTGGAAAAGAAAACATCATTCCTAGAATTAGGACTATACGAAGAAACCAAAGTAGTGACAAGCGCGCTATATATTGCACCGAAATAACACCTCCCAACTGTATGTAGTATAAAAAGCATACCATACCTTTTCATTTGTTTCCAAATTGTTTTGTGAAAAAAATTCATTTGAAAACGATGAAAACAAGAAACCGAACGGGAAAAATGACGTATTTCGTAGAAAAGAAGACTTTTATTATCTTGTATCAGTCAGGAGGAATAAATTTGAGCGAATGGCAGGATTTTAACGGTTTTGATAAACGAAGCTTTTTCGGAAGTTTCATTCATGAGATGCCCCTATTTTTTAAATTATTTGCTTTGTTTATTCTAGGTGTTTTCGTTTTTATAATTTATAAATCAGTGAGAAGCTGGATAGCCAACAACGCAAGCCCCTTGATAAAAGCTAGCTCTAAAGCTGTGACGAAACGGACTGAGGTATGGGGGGGTTCGGGTGAATCGAGCGCACATACTAGTTATTATGTGACGTTTGAGTTTGAGGATGGTGGACGCTTGGAATTGCAGGTTCGAGATCAGGATTTTGGTCTGATTGTAGAAGGGGATCGAGGAGAACTCCTTTATCAAGGGACTAGATTCAAGAGCTTTGATCGAGTCAAGCAGACGGAACAGCTTAATTTCTAAAATTGTACATAACGTTCTAGAATCACCATGCCTTTTTTGGGTAAGACTCATATGAGAGGTTTTACCAGAATCTCAATCCCGGAAGGAGGCTATTGTCTTGAACTCAAATGATCCAAAATCGCAGGGGCAGGTACCTTTTCATACACTAAGTGAGGAAGAAGTGCTCAAAAGGCTGGAAACAAGGAAAGATGGTTTGTCTTCCGGTGAAGCCGCTAAACTTCTGGAGCAGTATGGGAAGAACGTACTTCAAGAAGCAAAAACCAAATCTCTGCTAGGAAAATTTATTGAACAATTTAAAAATGTAATGATCTTTATTTTGCTAGTGGCGGCAGTATTGTCTGGGGTTTTGGGAGAATGGACAGATACAGTCATTATTTTGTTGGTAGTCATCCTGAATGCGGTACTTGGCGTTATTCAGGAAAATAAGGCAGAGCAGGCGCTAGATGCCCTGAAAAGTATGTCCTCTCCGCATGCCAGAGTGCGACGTGGAGGTCAGGTCTCAGAGATTAAAAGTGAAGATCTCGTACCAGGGGATATCGTATTGCTGGAAGCTGGAAATGTAGTTCCGGCGGATATTAGACTGTTAGAAGCTGCTTCTTTGAAAACAGAGGAAGCCGCATTAACCGGAGAATCATTACCTTCAGAAAAGAAGGTAGGTGTGCTTGAAGGAAGCGATATTGTTATCGGGGATCGCACCAATATGGCATATATGAGCAGCAATGTAACTTACGGTAGAGCGGTTGGTGTCGTCACAGCTACAGGAATGCAGACTGAAGTCGGCAGGATTGCTGGGTTTATCTCGGAGGAAGAGAATGATGTAACACCGCTGCAAAAGAAACTGGATGAACTAGGAAAATATTTCACCTTTATTATTCTTGGTGTCTGTGTAGTCATTTTTGCCGTCGGTATATTTGAGGGTAGAGAGCTGCTGGATATGCTTCTCACCTCGATCTCACTTGCAGTAGCAGCGATTCCTGAAGGACTGCCAGCAATTGTGACGATTATCTTGGCACTCGGAGTGCAGCGGATGGCTAAACGTAAAGCGATCATTCGCAAACTCCCCGCTGTAGAGACGCTCGGAAGCACCGAAATTATTTGCTCTGACAAGACAGGTACTTTGACTCTAAACAAGATGACTGTCGAAAAAGTGCATGTCAATGGAACTACGAAAGAAGCTGCTGAAGGTGTTGAAGGGACACCGGGTGGTGAACTATTGCTTCAGGCTATGACGCTTTGTAATGATTCCAGCATTGACGAAGGAAATTCCTCTGAAGTACCTGGAGGGAATGAAGGAGCTAAGGACCCGCAAACAAAGAGTGGTAAAGCGATTATCGGGGATCCTACGGAAACAGCGTTAGTGGACTATGCGCTCAGTATAGGTACTGACAAAAGGGATTTAGAAAAGAAATTCCCACGTAAAAATGAACTGCCATTTGACTCCGATCGCAAGCTGATGACGACGATTCATGAAGTTGAGAACGGACGTTATCGTGTATTAACGAAAGGTGCACCAGATGTGCTTTTGTCCAAATGCAGCCATATCTTCGTGGATGGAGAGATCGTTCCTTTTAATGATGAACATTCACGACATATCATGGAAAGTAATACAATGCTTGCGAATGATGCACTGAGGGTGCTGGCATTTGCTTTCAGAGATGAACAGCAGCTACCGACTAACCTCTCCCCGGAAGCTACGGAGAAAGAACTTGTATTTATCGGTTTAGTCGGTATGATTGATCCTCCACGAGAGGAAGTACGGGATGCGGTAGCTATCTGCCGTAAAGCAGGGATTAGACCTGTAATGATTACAGGAGATCATCGAGATACCGCAGCGGCCATTGCTAAAAGATTAGGTATTATCGAAGATGAGACGGGCGTATTGACCGGCAGTGAGCTGGATAAATTCAGTGAAGAGGAATTTGCTGAGAAAGTCACTAATTATTCGGTTTATGCACGTGTATCTCCTGAACATAAAGTTCGGATCGTTAAGGCATGGAGGAAAAAAGGGAAGATTGTTGCCATGACTGGTGACGGTGTGAATGATGCTCCTGCGCTTAAATCATCAGATATCGGCGTCGGGATGGGGATCACAGGAACGGATGTAGCTAAGGGCGTCTCAGATATGGTGCTAGCTGATGATAACTTTACGACCATAGTTGTTGCTGTTGAAGAAGGACGGAAGGTTTACAGCAATATCCGTAAGGCCATCCAGTTCCTACTCTCAGCCAATCTTGGGGAAGTGCTTACGCTATTCATTGCAACCATGATCGGCTGGCGTATACTCGAGCCAATTCATATTCTGTGGATTAATCTTGTTACCGATACCCTACCGGCATTAGCTCTTGGGCTTGAGAAGGCGGGGGATGATTTGATGTCGAAGAAACCACGCAAAGCCAGCAGCAGTATCTTTGCTGGTGGCGTGGGAATCGGGATCATCTACCAGGGGATATTAGAGGCGGCGCTTACGTTGTTTGTATACCAGTGGGCACATACCCATTACAATGAGGGAATTGCGGTTACGATGGCATTCGCCACATTAGGATTGCTGCAAATTTCTCATGCATTTAACGTCAGATCCAATACGAAATCGTTGTTCCAGATTGGCTGGTTCAGCAACCGGTATATGCTGTGGGCATCACTGATCTCTACACTTATGCTGGTGCTGGTGATCATCATCCCAGGACTGAATGACTGGTTTGGTGTCTCACATTTAAGCGGGTTACAGTGGGGAATTGTAATTGCTGCAGCACTGGCGATTATAGTGATTGTAGAGTTTGTAAAGCTGTTTGTACGTTTAAGTGGCAAGGGCAAGAACTGGGATTAAGAATACCAATTTATGCTGCAACAAAGAAGCCTGAACCCTTCCATAGTGGAGGATTCAGGCTTTCTTAATAGGTGCCTTTAGCCAGTGAATGTGGGTTACAGAATGCGCTGCATATGCAGGATTACGTTGCTCCAATACCCTGAGTCAAGCTCACTGATCTGAACCCCGGGATCACCCCAGGTGTGAATGAACTTTCCATCCCCAATGTAAATACCGACATGCCCGGGTATAGCGTCACTTTCAAACCGACCTGGGACAGTGAAGAATATAAGATCGCCGACATCTAGTGCACTGCGTTGCACGCGAGAACCTATATTATCTTGATCCTTGGCTAAACGCGGTAAGTTTACACTGAATTGTTTGAATACATGCCTTGTAAAAGAAGAGCAATCAAATTTCTTAGTCTCTTCATAAGGCCCGGTACCGAATTCATAAGGCACACCTAAGAATTTTTTGGCATAAGTAACTAATTCCTTCTTGTCTGCTTCAGAAATACTTTGAATGTGAAATGGTTTAGCTTCATTTAATGACTTAGTAGATGGTGTTTTTATAATAGCTTCATGGTCGGTCGGTGTGGCTATGTTGATTTCACCAGACTGAGGATTCCAACCCACCTCCGTTTGAAGAAATTTGGATAGAGCTAGCGGTGTGATATAGATTTGACCTTCTTGTCGTCTAGGTGCCTGCGGTAATGTGATTTTCTCACCTAGGGAGAAGACTTGAGTAGAGCCAGGGCGCAGCATATACATAACATCACTGTAGCCAATTTTGGTGTATCCACCATGAGTAGCATCATCTTTCATTCGATAGCCAAGTGAAGTAATCGCAGGTTTGAGTGGAATCCAGTACTTTCCTTGAGCATCGGTGATGGCGGACTTTTCATAATAACTTGAGGCTTGCATGCCATCGGGAGTTACGGCGTTTACCTTGGGTTTTTGTGATTGTGAAGAGTAACCGCATGCGGTACTTGATAAAACGGCAGCGAGCAATACAGTAGCAGTGGATAGTAATTTTTTGTGGTTATTAGGCATATGACACGCTCCATGTTCAAACTGTAGTTTAAGTTTGTGCAGGGGGCTTTTTTTTATGTAATGAGGCCGAAGGCAATCACTGTAAGACATAACCAAGTCCTTCCTATATTGGTGAGTTATGCGCTATAAAATTTGTAATCTATGGAAGTAGGATAAGTGATTGACGGATAAACAACCTCCATATAATATAGGTTTAATAGATTTCCATCATTATTGTGAGGTACGTGTAAGCTTATGCTTTAATGCTTTTATCGATAAAAGTGATAATGCTGAGTCGCTCACTTTGATGCACGCGTTAATAATCTAATGAAATGGGGTACTTTAATGAAAAAGAGAAACATTTTTGCAGGTTTAAGCTTATGCTTCATGCTAGTAGCTGCTGGCTGTGGCAACAATAATGCCGCTGTAAATTCAGGAAACGCAACAAACACTGGTAATGCGCCAACGAATGCCGGAACCGCTGATTCCAAAACGTACAAAATCGCAATTTCGCAATACGTTGAACATCCATCACTTGATGCTACACGCGAAGGTATTCTTGCTGCTTTGAAGGATGCCGGGCTTGTTGAAGGAGAGAACCTGAAGGTTGACCTTGAGAATGCTCAAGCTGACCCTGCGAATAACTTGACCATTGCTCAGAAGATTGCTGCTGACACTAATGATTTGGTATTGGCTATTGCGACACCTTCTGCTCAATCGGTTGTTCAAGCGCTTAGTAAATCAAGTAAGGACACTCCGATACTGTTCGCAGCAGTGACTGATCCACTCGATGCAAAGATCGTAACTGATCTGGAGCACCCAGGTGGAAATGTTTCTGGTGTATCAGATACGAATCCTGAAGCTATTAATAGATTAATGCAATTCATTGCTACTCAATTTCCTAATGTGAAGAAGCTGGGCATTGTTATCAATGAGGGTGAACCAAATGCTGTAATTATGGCGGATATTGCTAAGAAAGAGCTGGATAAACATGGCATTGAGCTTGTGAAGGCAGCCATCACAAATACTTCTGAAGTGAAGCAAGCTGCTGAATCACTCGCTGGTCGTGTAGATGCATTCTACATTACTTTGGATAACACAGTAGTGAGTGCTGTTGATACGATTATTCAAACAGCTAATGATAAGAAAATTCCGTTCTTCTCCAGCGACCGGGATACCGTTGAAAAAGGCGCATTTGCAACCGTTGGCTTCAAATATTTCGACCATGGTTACCAAGTTGGACAAATGGCAGTGGACATTCTGAAGAATGGTAAAAAGCCAGCAGATATGAAAGTAACGATGCAAGAAAAGCTCGATCTTATCCTTAACCTTAAAGCCGCTGCCGCACAAGGTATAGAAGTGACGGATGCGATGAAAAAAGAAGTTACCGATCAAGCTAACAATATTATTCAATAAGACATTCTATAGGGGCGATTCCATGAGGGCGCCCCTTGATGCTTGAAAGGAGAAGACTTCTATGTATGATTCAATGCTCGGGGCTGTGGAAATGGGGTTGCTCTATGCATTTATGGCTTTAGGGGTGTATATTACTTTTCGCATTTTGGATTTTCCTGATTTGACTGTAGATGGAAGCTTTACTACTGGCGGCGCTATTGCTGCCGTTATGATTACCAATGGTTATGCACCCTGGTTAGCCACGCTTGCTGCTATTGCAGGTGGGATGCTGGCAGGAATGTGTACGGGTCTACTACATACGAAGGGCAAGATTAATGGATTGTTATCCGGGATTCTAATGATGATCGCACTTTATTCCATCAATCTGAGAATTTTTGGCGGTAAACCTAACTGGTCACTAATGGGTGATACCACGTTGTTCTCGTCCATCAATCCACTTCTTGTTCTTCCTTTTATTGTTTTATTCGTGAAAATTCAAATGGATTTATTCTTGCGTACTGATCTTGGGCTTGCTTTAAGGGCTACCGGAGATAATGCAAGAATGATCCGTAGTCTGGGTGTAAACACAGATAATACGACAATTCTCGGAGTCAGTTTATCCAACGGAATGGTGGCACTTTCAGGTGCATTGATCACTCAGTATTCCACTTTTGCGGATTCCTCAATGGGAATAGGGATGATTGTTATCGGATTAGCTTCGGTAATCATTGGTGAAGCCATTTTCGGTGCTGGAAATGTATTCCGTGCGACGTTGGCAGTTGTTCTGGGATCTATTGTTTACCGAATCGTAGTTGCACTAGCCTTGTATGTACCATGGTTGAGACCTTCGGATCTTAAGCTGATTACGGCGATTATCGTTATTTTCGCACTTGTATTCCCATCGATTCAGCGTTTCTTGAAGCAGAAGAATATGGCGCGTAAACGTTCGCTTGAATTAGCTGAACAAGCGTTTAGCAGCAAGAGAGGAGGCACCATCGATGCTTAAACTGGATAACGTATCTAAGCTGTTTAATCCTGGAACACCGGATGAGAAGATCGCGCTACTTGGCATTGATTTGGAGCTTCTTCCCGGTGACTTTGTTACCATTATTGGAAGCAACGGTGCTGGTAAATCAACGCTAATGAACATTATTTCTGGTGTGATGAAGCCGGATCTTGGTTCAGCAAGTATTGAAGGGAATTCGATCAGCCATTTAGCAGAATATCAGCGCAGTCGCTGGATCGGACGGGTTTTTCAGGACCCGATGGCAGGTACGGCTCCACGGATGACGATTGAAGAAAATTTAGCGATGGCTTACAAAAGAGGGAAGAGTAGAGGACTATCGTTTGGTGTAAATGCAGCGAGACGGACGATGTTTCGTGAGGAGTTAAGTCGTCTCGGGATTGGATTGGAGAATCGTCTGCGAGCAAAGGTAGGGTTATTATCTGGTGGGGAGAGACAAGCACTGAGTTTGCTAATGGCAACCTTTACCCAGCCGCAAATCTTGTTATTAGACGAACATACAGCGGCACTTGATCCTTCACGAGCGGAGCTGATTACTAAACTGACAGAGTCTATCGTCCGTGAGATGAAGCTGACTACGCTTATGGTTACCCATAACATGGAGCAGGCTATACGTCTTGGCAATCGTCTTATCATGATGGATAAAGGCCGTATTATCCTTGATATTGATGAAACAAGGAAAAAGGATCTTACGGTAGAACGCCTGCTGGGAGAATTTGAGACCATCAGTGGTCATAAACTGGCGGATGATCGAATGATGCTTGGTTAGTCTTTTATAGGAGTATCTTAGGCTCAGGATAGGGGCTTAAAGTGAATTCTGACTCTGGATTTCGCTTTAAGTCCTTTTTGTTGTAAGTTTTCCCAAATGCTTCAATATCATTTATGATAGGATATAGTGATGATAAATATTACTTCCCATAATAAGGGTTTGGAGTGAATTGGAGGATGCTTATGTTTTGGAAGAATGTTAGCGCTTACAGGAGTTCAGGAATTTTTAATAAAATGATATTGATCATTTCATTTTTGCTGCTGCTGTCCTTTCTGTTCTCTTTAACCGTCCTGCAGTATGTTTATCGAATTTATGACAAGCAAATCTATGAAAAGGCATCTGAAGTGCTGGGAATGTCATCTATCAGTATAGAGAGTACTTTGAGAGAGCTGGAACAACTTTCTTTTACAGTGGTCTCTGATGAGCAAATTCAGGAATGTCTTCGCCAGTTGCAGGATGATCCTCAACCATATGAGCGGCAGGTCCTACATAATAAAATCATTAACAGGTTAGTTGCCTTTGCAGGAGCAGAGAAATACGTTTATTCCATGATGTTGTTGGATACGAATGGCGGCGCTATGACTGCGGGTAATCGGGAAGGTGTATCACAGGATCTCCAGGATCAATTAAAGCCTCTGGCTAAGGAAGCTAGCGGTAGTATTGTGTGGTATCCCCAAGGGAATAAGAATTCACTCCTGGCTGTTCGGCAGATTAAATCTTACACCGGATCAACCTTTACGCTGGACGATTTAGGAACGTTAGTCATTCGAATTCGGATTGATCGTATTATTGCAGATAGCACTAGTAACACTTCGGATGGCGATCAGTTGATTGTTGCAGATGCGGCTTCAGGGCTAGCGGTTTATCCCCAAACTCCAATGTTGCTGCCAAATGAGCTTAAAGCGGAAACGGAACGTTCCGAACTTTATCGTACGGCTAAGTATGAAGAAGGAACATATTTTATAACGAAGACTAAATCATCTTATATGGAATGGATGTATATCAATGCGACCCCCTTCAATGAGATGTTCAAACATATTACTTTTGTAAAAAAATTGGTCGTCATCATATTCGCGCTCATATTACTAATTGGATTGCTCTTAGGCTATCGATTAGCCCGAAGTATTGTACGCCCGATTTCAAAGCTGACCAAAAAAATGAAACAAATCGAAAAGGGAGATCTGGATAATCTGGAGGAACAGTCGCTAGGTGTCGTTTCACAAACTGCGCAGGACGAGGTAAGTCAGCTTAACAGAACCTTTAAAATGATGATCCGCAGAATCAGAGAACTTATCGATGAGAATTATGCGAAGCAGCTCATTATTAGAGAGACCGAGCTTAAAGCACTGCAGGCACAGATCAATCCGCATTTTTTGTACAATACACTTGAATCGATCAATTGGTTAGCGAAGATGAACAAGCAAGCTAAAATCTCAGAAATGGTAGAAGCGCTTGGCTATTTGTTTCGCAGTTCGATTGGTCTTAAAGACCCGTTGATTACGATTGAAAAAGAGCTCACCATTGTGCGCAATTATGTCATTATCCAGAAGACACGATTTGACGAGAGACTTGATTTCCGCATGGATTTTCCAGAGCATTTGCATGACGCTTTAATTCCGAAGCTGACGCTTCAGCCGTTGATCGAGAATGCGATCCGATATGCATTGGAGCCTAATATCGAGCCTTGCACGATTTCTATAACCGTAAGTGAGGAAGAACAGGGCCTTGATATTCTTGTTAGTGATAATGGGCCGGGGATGAGTGCCGAGTTCATCAAAGATTTACAGCAGGGAAGAGTTAAGACACGTGGCGAAGGCATTGGGTTAGCGAACATCGCAGAGCGTATTCAAATCGTATTTGGCCCAGAATGGGGTACAGTGATTGAAAGTGAGCCAGGTCAAGGAACGACAATACATGTACGTATACCTTATTTAAAAGGAGTGCAAGAGAATGTATAAGTTACTGCTGGTTGATGATGAACGGTTGATACTAGAAGGCATATCTCAGGTAGTGGACTGGGCACAGGCAGGAACGGAACTTGTGGGTACTGCTCGAAACGGGATAGAAGCCTTAGAGAAAATAGAGGAGCTTCGCCCTGAAATAGTGATTACTGATATTTCCATGCCCGGATTGGATGGACTAGGCTTGGTGCAGAAATGCAGTGAACGGTTTCCTGAGGTAAAGTTCATTATGTTGACGGGTTATAAGGATTTTGACTACGCTTGTATCGCTATGCAGCATGGAGTGAAGCATTATCTGCTTAAGCCGTGCAACGAGAATCAAATTCATGATGCGTTAGTTGAACTGGTAGCAGAGCTCGATGAACTTAAGGGCCGGACGGAATTTGTAAATGATATGAAGCAACGTTTTACTAAAGTTCTACCGCATGTAAAGGAACAATTTTTGAAGGAATGGATCTCTAACAAAACGTACGGGAGTCAAGATTTAGAGTATTATCAGGAGCTGCTAGGCATCGAATTAAATGACAAAGTGGTGCGTTTGATCTTGTTCAGACTGGAAGGTTCTTATGAATATGAGCAACTATTTGCTTTGCAAAATATTGCACAGGATATGCTGCAAGAAACGCTGCTTAGTACAAGGATAGGCGGATTTATTCTGACACTAATGGAAGTCGAAGGAGAGACTGCGCTGAATAGTACACTGCTTGAACGAATTTCTGATGTACGGAAAATGTTCTACAAATTTTATAAAGTGGATGTAACCATTGCGATTAGTGACGCGGACTTCATGATACATTCACGGAGATTGTATCGTCAGACTCTGCAATGTCTTAATCACTGTTTTTATATGGAAGAGGGAGGCCTGATCACAGGAAGTGATATTCCTAGTGATGAACTAAGCGGAAGAAATGACATTGAACTAGATGAAGAGCAAATCTGTCTGCTGATTAAGGCGGGCGAACAAAGTGCAGTAGAGTTTGAATTAGAGCGGTTATTTAATCTGCTAGCTGAACAGCGTGTGGATATTAATGTAACACGATCTTATGTTTTACAATTGTATTCTGCGATGATACGTCTAGCCGTCCCTGATGAAAGAAATACCTTTACTTCAAGTATGGTGGAACTGGCTGAGATCAGGACTTTAAGTGGTCTTAAAGCCTATGTAAAAGATGCTGCTGCTCGTTTGACAGCGATGTATGATCGTCATTTTCGCTGTCGCCAATCCTTAATCGTAGATAAAATGTTCAAAATTATTGCGGATGATTATAAGAATGCGGAACTGTCACTTAGCTCAGTCGCTGCTGAGATGTTATATATGAATCCTGATTATCTCGGGAAAATATTTAAGAAAATCACGGGGGAGAAATTCTCTAATTACGTTACCAATTACCGGATTACTAAAGCATCAGAACACATTATGCATAGTGGTGATGTAAGAGTATTTGAGCTCGCTGAAATGTTCGGCTTCGGTGGGAATGCACAGTATTTTAGTCAAGTGTTCAAAAAAGTAACTGGGCAGACACCCACAGAATTTATGAAACCCTCTCAAGGGAACTGATTATTGAACAAACAAGACGGTTTTTTGTATTCAACAATCACTGAATATTTGAGAAGATTTATACATGAAAGCGCTACCTAAAGGGATCAGAGCCTTTATACTATTATAGGAAAAGGGGACATGAATTTGAAAAAGAGATTCGCTTTACTAGCCGTACCATTGTTGTTGTCATCGATGTTAGCTGGTTGTGGTGGAGGTAATAACAATAATAGTGCTGCCGCTACGGATTCCGCTACAAACACGCCTTCAGAAACGAAACCCGCAGCTACAACTTCAGCAGAACCCGTAACTCTGCGTATAGCTTGGTGGGGTGGAGATACACGGCATTCTTATACACAACAAGTGATTGATATGTATGAAGCCAAATACCCGAATGTAACGATTGAACCTGAATATGCTTCATTCGATGATTATTGGAAGAAGCTTGCCCCTCAAGCAGCAGCGAATCGACTTCCTGATATCGTTCAAATGGATATTTCTTATATTAATCAATATGGGTCTAACGGACAGCTCGAAGATTTGAAGCCTTATTTGAACTCTCAGATACAAGTCGGCGATGTGAATGAGAACGTCCTTAGTACTGGGGTAATCAATGAGAAGCAATTCGGAATTCCATTAGGCGTTAACGTACTTGGTTTTCAATATGACCCAGAATTGCTAAAGAAGGCAGGGGTGGATTCCATTCCTGAGAACTGGACTTGGGATCAATACAAAGAAATTGCTGCGAAAGCTAAATCAGCTGGACTGTATATCGACGGTTCTATGGCAGCTGACGTATTCTTCAACTATTATCTGCGTACAAAAGGGCTGGCACTTTATAACAATGATGGTTCAGCGCTTGGATATGAGGATGATGCCTTGTTCACTGACTTTTTCGGAATGTTGTCTGGTTTAATTAAAGATGGAGCGGTTCCATCCCAAGACAAACTGAGCCAAAACAAAGGCGTTATCGAAGAGTCTGATATTGTTAAAGGAACAGGCATCGGCGTATGGCAATGGTCGAACCAATATGTTGCTTTGCAAATCGCTGTAAATCGCCCTATGGCACTGGCACAAATGCCTGGTCCGGATATGGAAAAAGGACTCTACATGCAGCCAAGTATGTATTGGTCGGTGACTTCTAACTCAAAAGTGAAGGAAGAAGCAGCGAAGTTCGTTGATTTCTGGATTAATGATCCCGAAGCCAACAATTTAATCAAAGGCGAACGTGGTGTGCCAATTTCAAGCAAAATCAAAGAATCTGTAGCTTCACAATTAACGGATTCCGGTAAGCAAGTATTTAAATTCGTAGCTGACATGGAGCCTACTACTTCTCCAATGAGTCCGCCAGTTGGATCGCCAGAGGTAGTAGCACTCCTTACAGACCTTGCTGAACAAATGAACTTCGGCAAAATTGACCCAGCCGCCGCCGCCTCACAGTTCCGAAAAGAAGCGAACGCTATTCTCTCCAGCCGGTAATAGAAGGTAACAGATAACTATACTGCGTCTAACATGGGAAACGGCATGCCATTTGGTTAGGCGGCAGTCCGTTTCCCTTATTATTCACATAAAAAGGAGTTGGAGACCCTTGGCATCCACGAATCCCCTTCCTTCGAATCCGCTGGCTTTTAAGAAAAAGAAGCTAACAGGCCGGAGTTTACGAAGCAACCTTACAGGATATGCCTTTATCAGTCCATTCGTCATTGGCTTCCTTTGCTTCACATTGATCCCGATGATCATTTCTCTTTATCTTTCTTTTACCAAATACAATTTGTTCGCTCCACCTAAATGGATCGGATTTGATAATTACATCAAAATGTTCTCGAATGACCCGAAATATTTACATTCACTAAAGGTGACGCTGCTTTACGTATTTATTGGTGTGCCTTTACGTCTCACCTTTGCATTATTTGTGGCTATGATTCTAAATACTAAATCGCGCATGATCGGAGCCTATCGTACAACTTATTATTTACCTTCTATTATAGGTGGCAGTGTGGCGGTATCCATCATGTGGCGTAATATTTTTAGTGATACTGGAATTATTAATGGCATGCTCGGTTTTTTCGGCCTTGGTCCAGTAAGTTGGTTTGGTAATCCGAGCGCTGCGCTTATTATGTTGATCACTTTATCCGTGTGGCAATTTGGTTCATCCATGTTGATCTTTCTGGCAGGTCTAAAGAATATTCCTGGTGAAATGTACGAGGCAGCTAGTGTAGATGGAGCAGGCTTTTTCAGAAAGTTCTTTAAGATTACAATGCCCCTCCTAAGCTCAGTTATTCTGTTCAATCTAGTCATGCAGACGATCAGTGCATTTATGACCTTTGTTCCAGCTTATATTATCTCTAAAGGTGAAGGCGGACCAATGGACGGTACGATGTTGTATTCTCTATATCTATTCCGTCAGGCCTTTATGTTTAATAACATGGGTTACGCTTCAGCTATGGCGTGGGTGATGTTGTTGCTAGTCGGCATCATGACCGGAATTTTGTTCAAGACATCCAAATCGTGGGTCTTCTACGAATCGGAAGGAGGAAAATAATCCATGGCGAAAATGAAACTGAAATGGCCGCTGTATCACATTCTTATCGGTGGCCTCGCTATCATTATGCTGTATCCGATTTTGTGGATGATCATGAGCTCTTTTAAAGAGAGCCGGCTTGTATTCGTTACCGCTCAGCAGCTTCTTCCCGATCCATGGGTATGGGGGAATTATGCTAAAGGCTGGGAAGGGATTGCCGGATATTCCTTTGGTGTCTTCATAAAGAATTCATTAATTATTGTCGTTGTAGCCACTCTAGGAGCGGTGGTTTCTTCTTCACTGGTAGCCTTCGGATTTGCACGTAATAAGTTTGTAGGGCATGGCTTATGGTTCGGTATCATGATGATGACGCTTATGCTTCCTTCAGATGTAGTGCTAGTCCCGCAATATATCATCTATGCGAAATTGGAATGGCTCGATAGTATCAAGCCGATCGTGGTTCCACAGTTCTTCGGTGTTCCGTTCTTTATTTTCCTAATGCTGCAGTTTATTCGGACAATACCTGTTGAACTTGACGAAGCGGCTACGATTGATGGGTGCGGGAAATTTGGTCTGTACTTCAGAATCATTCTCCCACTCATCCGTCCATCTATGGCTACTGCAGCGATCTTTTCCTTCTATTGGCGCTGGGAAGACCTGCTTGGGCCAGTGTTGTACCTGAACTCTCCATCTAAATATACAGTTTCTATGGGGCTGAAAATGTTCCTCGACAGTGAGTCCGTGTCCAACTGGGGACCCATGTTTGCCATGTCCGTTCTTAGCTTGGCACCCGTCATGATTATTTTCTTTATCTTTCAAAAGCAGATTGTGGAAGGAATCAGCACCAGTGGTTTGAAAGGATAAAATATCTAATGAAGAAAGGTGCGGCTGAATTTGGATAGCTATCATTTTGACTTTGGGATTAAAGATACAGCGTCCGGCTACACCAAAATTCGGCCGGACTCACGATACTCTCCGGATGCGCAATTTGGTTTTACTTCAGACTCGACAGTATTCGGGCGTTCCAGGGGAGGAGCAGATACATTAAGAAGTGATTTCTGCATTCCGCAGAAGGCAGTCTTCCTGTTAGATATTCCTGATGGGATTTACCGGATTTCTTTGTTACTTGGTGACTCCTTAGCAGATACGAGTACAATAATTCGAGCAGGTGATGGTAAGTACGTATTAGATACATTGAACGTCCCGGCAGGTCAGTATATACGAGAATCATTTGCGATGCGAATCATGGGTGGTCAGCTAAAGCTCTCCTTCTCAGGTATTGCGCCTCGAATAAATGCTCTCGACATTGAGCCTGACAACGAAGCGCTCGTCTTATATTTGGCTGGTGATTCTACGGTGACCGATCAAGGAGAAGCTGGTTATCCCTATGCTGGCTGGGGCCAGTTGCTGCCTCGCTGCTTCAAAGCAGGTCTTGTAGTGGATAATCGAGCCATTTCAGGACGTAGCTCCAAGAGCTTTATTGAGGAAGGGCATTTGGACAATATTTCTACTGTGCTTCGGCCCAGAGATTATATATTCATACAGTTTGGTCATAACGATTCAAAAGGGGATGAACATAGACACACCGAACCTTTCACTACATATAAAGAATATTTGCTGCGGATGATTACAGTTGCTAGGAAAGCAGGAGCCTACCCGGTACTGGTGACCGCTGTACATAGGCGGAGATTTGATCCTGCTGAAGCTATAGTAGACAGTCATGGAGAGTATTTAACGGCAATGAAAGAGTTGGCTGAGACTGAGCAGATCCCCCTAATCGATTTGGCGGAGAAGAGTCGTAAGCTTTTTGAAGAATATGGTGTGGAAGGAACGAAGGATCTGTTCATGTGGTCCTATCCGGGAGAATATATCTTGCATCCAGTTGGCGTACAAGACAATACACATTTTCAGATTTTAGGAGCACGTCTGCTTGCTGATCTTATTGTAGAGGGCATCCGTGAAGCCGGTTTAAATGATCTCATTATCCATCTTCGGCAGGGTGAATAAAAATAATCCTTTGGGGTATTAAAGATCTATCGATTCAACTTCTGTATGCGAGGTTAAGGTTAAGGAAAGAACTTAACTGGAAGGCTTGCATGACAAGAAGGAGGATACTTAAACATGGCAGATAAGAAGCTGGAAGGTAAGGTAGCGATTGTAACAGGAGGTGGTTCCGGCATTGGAAGAGCAACTGTGCTTGAGTTCGCTCGTAACGGAGCCAAAGTTGTGTTGCTGGATAGAACTGTTGAGAACGCAGAAAAGGTTAGAAAACAAGTGGAGAAAGAAGGCGGAGAAGCTCTCGTAATTGAATGCGATGTTGCTGAACCCCCGCAAGTGGAAGCTGCCATAAACAAGGCGGCCGCGAAATGGGGTCGTCTTGATGTTGTTTTTGCAAACGCAGGGATTAATGGAGCCATGACGCCCATTGAAACGATGGATATTGAGTCTTGGGACCAGACGATTCACATCAACCTTCGTGGAACCTTCGCGACTGTTAAATATGCGATACCGCATCTAAAAGAAAGCGGTGGCAGCATCCTGATTAACAGCTCCATTAACGGAAATCGTGTATTTTCTAACATCGGTTTTTCTGCTTACAGTACGACAAAGGCAGGTCAGGTTGCTTTTATGAAAATGGCAGCATTAGAACTGGCTCAATTTCAAATTCGCGTAAATGCAATCTGTCCTGGGGCTATTAAGACCAATATAGATGACAACACTTTTCCATCCGAGGATCTCAAAGAGGTAAAGATCCCTGTCGAATTTCCGGAAGGGGATCAACCGCTAGAGGAAGGTCCTGGGCGCCCTGATCAAGTTGCAAAGCTGGCACTTTTTCTGGCCTCCGAGGATTCCGATCATATTACAGGAACTGAGATTTATTGTGACGGTGCAGAATCGTTGCTGCATGGTTAAATAATCTTTCACCAAAACGGATTCTATCCCCTTCGTTATGCGGATTATATAAGCTGTCTGCGCATATACATGGAGGATAGGAGTTCCGTTTTTTTGCTGTAAAATAAAGCTAATCATAATCTCCGTTTTCCGTTATAATGGAGTATCTGTGGAGAAAGGAGAATGAACTATGGATTTTCATATTGAATCATTAATTAAGCTGCTAGTGGCCATGCTGTTCGGGCTGTTCATCGGGATTGACCGACAGATCAAGCAGAAACCGCTGGGGATTCGGACCAGTATGGTCATTAGTATTGCCTCTTGTCTTGTAACTGTAGTGTCTATTCATGCCTTTGATAAGTTTGCAGGTCCTGAGCATCCAAATATGGATCCGATGCGCCTCGCTGCTCAAATTGTCAGTGGGATAGGGTTCTTGGGGGCTGGTGTTATCCTGCGTAGAGGCGGTGATGCGATATCAGGTTTAACCTCGGCAGCACTCATCTGGACAGCTTCGGGGATTGGTATAGCTGTGGGAGCAGGATTCTATATTGAAGCAGCATATGCGGTTATTCTTCTAATGTTTGCGGTGAATTTAGTTCCTCATTTAATTCGTTCGATTGGTCCTGAAGTGCTTAACAAGCATGAAGTTTCGGTGAGAATAATCATGGAAGCTAATTTTGTACTTACTGAAGTGATCCAAAAAATTGAGAGACCCCAGGTTAGTACCCAAAGAAGTACTAGAAGTCCATCCCGGGCGATCCGCAGAATGAAGATTAAGGATTTGGAAGATGGAAGACAAATGATCGATATGGTGATCTCAGCGCCGGATAAAGATTACGCAACAGAGATCTATTATGATGTGAAGAAAATTGATCATGTCATGAGCGTTGAAGTGGAACAGCTGTAAAAAAGGGCATGTCACGTCATGACCAGATGTGGTAATCTATCAAGTAGAGACAATTATCAGACACTGGAAGGGAGAACACATTATTATGTCTATCACAGCCTATGAAGGACAATATGAAGGAGAAGCAGCCATCTGGTTGAAAGCTGGCCGTTATGAGGCAGCTATCCTACCAGGCATCGGTGGCAACTTGATCTGTTTCCGTGATACCGAAAACGGTTACCGTTTCTTGCATGAACCGGGAGCTGAGGAAATGGAAGCCTTCAAAGCAAGTCCAGGCATCCATGGTATTCCTGTATTATTTCCTCCGAATCGATATGAAGATGGCAAATTTCCTTGGAATGGTCAAACTTATCAACTCCCGGTAAATGAAGTCGCAACAGGCAACCATTTACATGGATTTTTACATACGGCAGCTTGGGAAGTAGAAGAGTTCGGTAGCGGTAAGACCGAAAGCTTCGTAATCGTATTCATCAAAGTGGATGAGAACCATCCTTCTTATCAATACTTGCCGTTTAAATACACAATGAAACTACGTTATACCCTTGGTGAAGGTGGCTTATCTCAACAGGTACAAGTCCATAATGATGGTGATGAAGAGATGCCTTGCTTGTTGGCATTCCATACCGCGATTAATGCACCATTCGCACCAGGTAGCACACCACAAGACTACCTTGTAAAAGCGACCATCGGTAATCGCTGGGAATTAAATGACCGTATGCTGCCGACTGGTAAATTCCAAGAGCTGGAGCCAGGTGAAGCTCAGCTTCGTGATGAAGGTGTGAATCCTTATTTCGCTTCGATGGACAACCACTACACAGCTGTAGCTCAGAATGGACGTAACCGGATGGAGCTTACCGACAGCAAAGCTGGAGTCACTTTAGTATATGATGTAGGGACTTCATACAAGCAGTGGATGATCTGGAATAATGGTGCTTCTGAGCAGTTCTTCTGCCCAGAGCCGCAAATCAACTTAGTTAATGCGCCAATGGTAGATCTGCCAGCGGATGAGATAGGCTTATTCAGTCTCAAACCAGGCGAGTATTGGGAAGAAAGCAGTCGGCTGTACGTGAAATAGTGTTCCTGTGAATATTAATATGTGATCAAAGAAAGGGCTGTCTTGTTCGTAGATTTCTACGATAGACAGCCCTTTAACGTTTAATTTGAAGCAGAACTTTATTTTTTACTAACTATTTCTTCACTAATCTGCTCAATAATCTCTTGGATACTCTTTGAACCAAGATCACCCTCACCACGTTTTCTTACAGAAACACTGCCAGAGTTTTTCTCATTCTCACCGAGAACGAGCATGTAGGGTGATTTTTCAAGTTGGGCTTCACGAATTTTGTAACCTAGCTTCTCATTTCGGATATCAACCTCTACACGAATGCCAGCTTGTTCTAAGGATTGTTTCACCTGAAATGCATAATCAACGTAGTTCTCAGAGACGGGCAATAACTTCGCTTGAACGGGTGCTAGCCATAGCGGGAATGCGCCAGCATAATGCTCCGTAATAATCCCCATAAAACGATCAATCGACCCATAAACAGCACGATGGATTACGACCGGGCGGTGCTTAAGGTTATCTTCCCCGATGTAAGTAAGATCGAATTTCTCTGGCATTTGCCAATCTAGTTGGATGGTTCCACATTGCCAGCTTCGTTTTAGCGCATCTAAGATATGGAAATCAATCTTTGGTCCGTAGAATGCGCCATCACCTTCATTCACACGATACTCGATCCCGAGATTGTCTAATACACTTTGTAATGATTGTTCAGCTAGATCCCATAGTTCTTCTGATCCCATATAATCTGCCGGGCGAGTAGATAATTCAATCTTGTACTCAAAGCCAAACACTTGATAAATATGGTCAATCAGTGAGATTACCCGGCTTATTTCATCCTCAATCTGCTCTGGTAATACGAAGAGATGGGCATCATCCTGACAGAACGTACGAACACGCATCATCCCGTTAAGTGCCCCAGAGAACTCATGGCGATGTACTTGACCAAATTCGGCAATTCGGATAGGTAACTCTCGGTAAGAATGTAGATTATTTTTGTAGATCATCATATGACCTGGGCAGTTCATCGGTTTGAGTGCGAATTTTGTTTCGTCTACATTGGTGAAATACATATTGTCTTTGTAGTGATCCCAGTGTCCGGATTGCTCCCAAAGCCGATTGTTCATCATCAGTGGTGTACGAACTTCATCGTAATCTCTCTGTCTTTGTAATTCACGTGCGAAATTCTCAAGCTCTGTACGGATAGTCATCCCCTTGGGAAGATAAAAGGGCATACCTGGAGCTTCTTCAGAGAACATAAACAATTCCAGTTCCTTGCCGAGCTTACGGTGATCACGTTTTTTAGCTTCTTCAAGAAAGAGTAAGTGTTCTTCAAGTTGAGCTTTCTTAGGAAAAGCAGTTCCGTAAATACGTTGCAGCATTTTATTATTCGAATCTCCACGCCAGTAGGCACCTGCTACATTCAACAGCTTAAAAGCCTTGACCAAGCCAGTTGAGGGGAGATGTGGGCCTCGACAGAGATCCGAGAATTCCCCTTGATCATAAATAGACAATACTGTGTCTTCCGGCAGATCACGGATAAGCTCCAGCTTTAAGGGCTCATTCATCGCTTCAAAAAGCTTGATTGCTTCAGCGCGGGGAACGACACGGCGGACAATCGGGTGATTCTCTTGAATAATTCTCGCCATCTCTTGTTCGATTGCTACAAGATCATCCGTGGATAGAGGTGTCTCAATATCAATGTCGTAATAGAAGCCATCTTCGATTACTGGACCTATGCCGAGCTGGACACCCTTATCTCCATATATACGTTTTATGGCCTGCGCCATGATATGTGCTGTACTGTGTCTATAAATTTTCAGGCCTTCTTTGCTATCCAGCGTAACAATTTCGAGCTGGCAATCATGTTCGATCGCTTGGTTTAGATCAACGGATCTTCCATCGATTATTCCAGCTACAGCATTTTTTTTCAGACTGGTACTTATGGCACCTGCTGCTTCTTTAATCGTCGTTCCTTGCAGTACCTCTCTAATTGTTCCGTTTTGCAGTGTTACCTTGATCTCCATGATTGTTAGCCTCCATTTCTCAAAAATTGTTAGTGGTGAACGCAAAAAAACGCATCTCTCCCAGAAAGGGACGAGTGCGTTCAGCTCGTGGTTCCACCCTAATTCGACCTATCACAAGGATAGGACCTCATTGGTATCCTATAACGTGGATAAGTCGGTGCCACATACTACCGCAAAATTTAGATCTGCGGATTCAGCGTCACGGCTACAAAGGGGTAACTTCACAATCGTGTACTGGAGAAGCTTTCAGCCTAGACCTCTCTCTCTGGACAGTTCGTATAGGAAATCTTGTCTTTGATCATTGCCATATGATGTTGCTCGTTCATAGTACTCAATTGCACCCCATAAAGTCAAGAGGCAAGAAACCAGAAATTCAGTTCTCTTTTATTGCAGTCATCATTTGTGTACAGGCGAAGGAGATGAAGTACTCATTGGCGAATGTATGATATCAACTTATTTTAAGGAGGTTTGATATGCAGATTCTCGCCATGCTGACGATGCTAATCGACCATATTGGCTATATCTTTTTTCCAGAGGATATTGCTTGGAGATATGTAGGAAGAATAGCCTTTCCAATCTACTGTTACGGGCTTGTGCAGGGGCATATCCATACATCATCCAGACCGAAATACTTGTTCCGACTGCTCATTATCGCTATTATTTCTCAGATCCCATACAATTTAGCGATTAATCCTGGTGGATGGAACGTGGTGTTTACGCTTTTGTTATCCGCAACCGTATTGGTTATTTTAGATAAACTGCCTACTCCATGGCTTGGAATACCAGTCGTCATTGCAGCTATCGCGTTAATGGATTATTTCCCGATAGATTATAATGCGTACGGCCTGCTGCTAGTATTGATATTCCGTTATGCGAAGTCATATTGGCTTGTTGTAGCACATTTGGCACTTAATCTGTTCTACATGTTTTATAATTATTGGGTTGTGCAAATGCTTAGTATTTTACCAACACTGTTGATTGCTTTGGCGCCTGCACTTTGGGGATATTTAGAGCGTCACCGGGTACCACGCTGGGTGTGGTGGTCTTTTTATCCTGCGCATTTACTGATTTTAGCGTTATTTAAAGGCGTAATATACAATGAATGGGTTTCTATCGAATGGCGAACTTTGTTGAATCTATAGTATTTTTACAATAAGTAATACTTTGATTTACAAATGTTGCCTTTGCTGAGATAATGGATTGATTTCAAAAAATCTTACAAAAAGGAGACTTGCTATGAGGAGAATGAAAGCTAGGGCAAAATGGTTTATTCCTTTTGTCGCACTGCTGCTTGTTCTGGCCGGTTGTCAATCGGTTGGAGGTTTCGATGTTAATAAGGCATTGATCGGGGATGTCGATGTTAAATCATCAGAATCCAGCATGACGTTTTCTATGAACGCTGAACCTTCAGAAGGAATTAGCGCAGAAGATAAGGAAATGGTCGATCTCATAAATTCTTTTTCCCTGAGTATTAGCAATGCAAAGTTACAAGAGAATGGTAATGTATCTGCCAATGGAACGATCGGCTATAAACAATTGAATATTCCATTCTCATTGTTTATGGACAAAAAAACTTTAGTCTTTACGGTTGAAGGAGCAAAACAACCGTTTTACTTCCCGGTTCAAGGCTATGATGAGGTCTTTGCTGAAGTTGGATTGGATCTGACTAAAGCTGAAGATCTTAGTAAGCTGCTAACGAAGTTTGTGGTGAAGAATCTTCCTAATCCAAGCGTAATTAGCGTAACACCCGTTAGTGAGGCTGTATATGGCCAGCAGGTGAATATGACGAAGTTACATACCGAAGTGACGGGTGATGAGCTTCCGGCATTGTTAAAAGGATTCCTGAAATCGATCTCTAAAGATACAGAAGGCTTTACAGAATTGGTTGGTGGTCTATATGACTATCTGTATCCTGTGATCAAAGCTATGGACGAAAAAGCCTCCGGTGATTATGAAATTCCAGGTATTGGAGTAATTCCTCTGGGTGATAAAGAAGCTGTTGTAACTGTACTGCATGATGCAGCAAAATTGGCTGTGGATGCGTTACTGCTGGTTTATGACAATCAACTAGACAGTCTTTACAAAGCTACCCCTGAGCTTAAGACGGTTCTGAGTAAGGATACGAAGCTTGCTGTCGACATTTTTGTAGACAGTGGACTACATGTTCGTAAACAGAATGTTGATCTGAAAGTGGCGCTTCCAGGTACTGAAGATATGCCATTAAAGAGCTTCTCTCTTAAGGCTTCCAGTCAGATTTGGAACATTGGTGGAGCTGTAACGGCAGATCCAATCAGTACTGAAGGAGCACTTGATGTTTCTTCCGGTGACCTGACTCCTGGAGAGACTTTGAACAATTTTGATCCAAATTCTAACGTTTATCGTATATTGAAAGACGATCTTGGTATCACCAAGAGAACGATTGTCATCGAACCAGACGACGAATATTATTATCCGATCGTTGACAATAATACGACGTACATTCCTCTTCGGTATTTTGCAGAAGATTTAGATGCTATTGTGGAATGGGATACAGTCAATCGTGCTATTATCGTAACTGATGGTGTGTACGGTGATAAACTGGTATTCAAAATCGGTTCTTCCGAAGCAGTGATTAACGGTGAAAAAGTGAAGCTTGCAGAGCCTGTATTTGTTGACGAATATGGTGATGCCTATGTATCGCTACGTCTGCTTGCTGAAGCACTTCATGCTACTGTGTATGTAGATGAAGATGGTTGGATTACTATTACACGTAAATAGTTAGTTCGATCCTCATTGGCTAAATAACACAAACAAACCCAGCTTCTAACTTCGCAGTATTGCGGGTGGAGCTGGGTTTTTTATATGAAATAAGGCATCTTTTTATTGCTTCGTTAAAACCACCTCTAGGTCGACATTACTTAACGCTTTTTCTTCAGCCATACTTTGGACATAGCCTCCTAAGAAACCGTCCTGCTGTTCCTCCCAAAGCTTGTAGCCAGGCAACGCTTTAATATCCTTAGCAAAAGTACCCGCAGTTCCTGCGAAGTATCGTACATTCAGCTTGGACATTACCTTCGCCATGGATTCTTTTTCAGACTCCGTTAAAGGACTTTCCTTAAGACTATCCATAGCTTTGTCATAGGAGTTAGTAGCAAAGGCTTCTTCGGCATAAGCCTTGAAGTTTAAGAGATTGTGATCTGTAATCTGGTTAGCTTCAGCCCAACCTTCTACGTTCAAAGACGTTGCTTTATAATTTACGGTTCGCGAGACGGGATCGAAGGTCATGGCTCCATATTGATGCGGATTGACGGCCATCGCACTCGTAGCGATATCATAGATTGGCATTTGTTCAGAGGATGCTGTATCTTGATTCGCGTCTGCTGGATCTACTTGAATGTCCTGCATATGAATATGTCCTGAGAGAACTAGATTAAGTCCATTCTTCCGTAAGGATTTTATAGCTTCCTGGCTGTTATTAAGCTTGAAGCCTGAAACAGACATAGAAGTGTGACTTAATAAATTATGATGCATCACCGTGATCACTGAAGCGTGCTCTTTGGCTGCAAGCTTAACGGATTCATCGATCCATGAAAGCGTAGAGGAAGCAATACGTCCATCGGTCTGAGGGAAACCGTATTTTTTATTATTAAGGTATTGGCTACTGTCTATCATCAGAATCCATAAGTTGGGGGCAGCCTTGACGATATAGCTTAGTGATTCCTTATCACGTGATGCAGCTTCTTTGTAGCCGAAATCCGCATACATTTTGACGAAATCCTTATCTGTAATTGAATCCGTAAGGAGCTGTTTATCGCCACTGAAGGATCTAGCCCAAGGATTAAATAAGTCGTGATTGCCTGGAATGACATAAACAGAGGTTCCTTGTTGTTCGATTCGTTTTAAATTTTCGGTTAATTTTTGATGGCTGCTGCGTTCTCCATTATTAGTTAAATCGCCACTGAGGATGATAAACGCAGGTTTTTTCTGTTCAGCGTCATAGACCAAAGCTTCACCCATTTCATCACTGTAGGGCAGCATTTTTCCATCGCCTCCAGTGACATAAGTTTGAAAAGCCTGTCCACCATCCTGAAGATCCTTATCCAAAAAGTGAGTGTCTGTGGCGACCCAGAAAGAGACAGGTTTTAGTTCAGCTTGACCAAGTTCCACAGCGTTTAAATTAGACGATTTTGTGTCTTTACAGCCAGTTAGTACCAAGCTAAGGAAAAAGAGCACTACACAAGAGAATATGACCATTTTTTTATGTAGAATAAGAACTTTATCTGTTGAAAAATTCATTTATATAACCTTCCTTCTGCACTTTTGCTGCACTATTGTAGCTTATTTTTAGCCGAAATGTATATCGGAAAAGTGAAGGGGAGATGTTACTAATCGAGGCTAATTGTATATCCGACAAAATAAGTTGTGAATAGATGTTGTGTTTTCAGAAAAAAGGTGATAAGATGTACAAAAGTAAGTTACTTAAATAAATGGAGGTAGTTATTTTATGTCTAACAATTTTCTTGAAGCAGTTAAAGGAAGACGTTCCATCTATGCCATCAGTAAAGAATCCACTGTAGCCGATGCTCAAATTATTGAAATCGTTGAGCAAGCGGTTTTGCATAGCCCAACCTCATTCAACTCCCAAAGCTCTAGAGCGGTTGTTCTTTTAGGTGAACAGCATGATAAATTATGGGATATCACGACAGAAACTTTGCGCAAAATCGTTCCAGCAGAACAATTTGAAGGAACAGCTCAAAAATTAGCATCTTTCAAAGCAGGTTACGGTTCCGTATTATTCTTTGAAGATCAAGCGGTAGTGAAGAACCTTCAAGAAAACTTCGCATTGTATGCCGAGAACTTCCCAGTTTGGTCTAACCAATCTTCAGGCATTCTGCAATTCGTAGTATGGACTGCACTTTCTGAAGCAGGTTTAGGTGCATCCCTGCAGCACTATAACCCACTGATTGATGACGAAGTGAAAGAAGCTTGGGGCATCCCGCAAGACTGGAAACTGATTGCTCAATTGCCATTTGGTAAGACTGTAACTCCAGCAGGTGAGAAACAATTCCAACCGGTTGAAGATCGCGTTAAAGTCTTTAAATAAGCTTAAAAAGAGCGTTTAAAACCTCCTTGACCAGGCTAATTAATTATATAGTCTGGTCAAGGAGGTTTTTGTATGCCGTGGAATAAAGACGATTATCCTGATTCACTGAAAAACTTCACAGCACCTGTTCGTAATAAGGCAATTGATATTGCTAATGCACTGCTAGAAGAAGGATATGAAGAGGGAAGGGCGATCTCTATTGCTACCGCACAAGCGAAAGAGTGGGGAGAGAATCGTGATAAGCAGGTCCGTAAAAAAGGACATTAATTAAAAGTTCGGAAATAGAGGTACAAAAAAAGCAGGACAGCGTCTATTAACGCTTGTCCTGCTTTTTACTGTCGTATTATTTAGCAGATTCAGTTCCTGCTTCTGCGCTTGCAGATGGCTCAGGAGAAGCTGTTGCTTCTTTTTTGGCATCCGTAAGTGAATTTGTGATTTTTGCTTTTGCAGTTGTATCTGATAACCAAGTAGTGGAAAGAGTGGAAACCTTTTGAGACACAAGCGTCTTTTTGATTTCATCTTTCTTTTCTTCCAAGGTGTAGTTTTTAGCGTCTTTGTGGTCGGTAACTTTAATGATGTGATAACCGTAATCGGATTTCACAGCACCGCTTGTTTCTCCAACTTTAAGCTTAAAGGCTACATCGGAGAACTCAGCAACCATGTCTCCACGTTTGAAGAAGTCTAGATCTCCGCCATTAGCTTTGGAACCAGTGTCTGAAGATTTTTCTTTAGCAAGTTCAGCGAAATCTGCTCCATCTTTCAATTGCTTCAGAATTGCATCCGCTTCTTCTTTAGTCTCAACGAGAATGTGGGAAGCGCGAACTTGTTCTTCTTCATTGAAAGTAGCTTTATTTGCTTCATAGTAGTCTTTGATTTCTTGATCCGTTATAGTCACTTGCGGCTCAAGAATCTTACGCAGTTTTACTTGCAGCGGCATTTGCTTCTTCAAGTCATCAACGGTCATTGAGCTTTGTTGCAATGCAGCATTAAATGCAGCTTCTCCGCCGAATTGTGCTTTAAGGTCTTCTAATTCAGCATTGATGTCTTCATCAGTAACGGTTACGTTGGCTTTTTTAGCTTCTTGATCAACGAGTTCAGTAGTAATCATAGCTTGCAGTGTACTTTCTCCGCCTGCTTCGATCAATTTATCATAAAGTTGTTCTTTAGTAATGTTAGTTCCGTTAACGCTAGCAACAGCTGTGCTGCTGTCGTCCTTTTGGAATGGAGGCTTAATCAATACAATGATGAGTGCCGCAGCCAGAACCACAGAGGCAATCATCCAGCCCTTGTTACCTTTAGGAGAAACTGGTGGAGCAGGTGGCGTCGTATTATTGTTGCTGCCGACTTTGTTCATTACTGGAACACTTTCTTCTTTTGTTGTATTCACAGGTTCTTCAGCAGCTACGACCTCCACTTCATTTACTTCATTGGTATTCTCGGTAGTGTTCAATTCTTCTTCCGGAGTACCGTTGTTTTCTAAGTTCTCATTTCCATTCAGATCTTTTTTGTCCATTATTAGTAATGACTCCCTTCAATATAGGTGTTGCTTGTCTATTTACAACTTTAACAGAAATCCAGATCCTAAACCTTAAGAAAGTATAAAAAAAGATAGGATCTTTTTAAGTTTCTATTAATAAAAAGCAAAAAGCCGGAAATGGCATCGGTAACATGCCCTTCCGGCTTATGGGAATAAGATGTTTACTTCAGTCCTTTCAATAGATGACGAATACTTTCTTGTTTCCGTCTTGGGACCCGTACGTTTTTAGCGAATAGGCCCTTTTCTCCGAAATAAATGCAGTCGTCTTCGATAGAACTGATCTTGTTTAGATTGACATAACAGCCACCGTACACATGATAGTAAGTAGAATTGGATAACAATCGTTTTAATTGCTCGGCAGTCATTCTCTTTTTTATGTTGTAGTTTCTGCCGTGAAAAATGACCAAATCATGGTCCCCGACCTTAAAGAACAGAATGTCTGTTTCCACCTCGAAGTCCTCGTATACATTTCTGGCTTCCAGCAGGATGCTACTCATTCATGTTCCCCCTTTATACTTAATAAAAGACTAATGTTAGCGCTTTCATTATAGCACAATCCCTAATCATTGAAAAGCCTTATTTTTGAACTATTTGTCACACTTTTTACTTTATAGTTTGTCTTTAACGTTTAAAAATTGTAAATTATATAATAGCAATACTTTGGAGGAGGATGTAGAGATGGAAAAGCAGACTAAGTTATTG
Organism: Paenibacillus sp. FSL R5-0923; assembly: GCF_038009145.1. Lineage (NCBI taxonomy): Bacteria > Bacillati > Bacillota > Bacilli > Caryophanales > Paenibacillaceae > Paenibacillus > Paenibacillus sp. FSL R5-0923. The sequence goes on along the minus strand of NZ_JBBPAT010000001.1, from coordinate 4,928,337 downwards.
CTGTTTACGGGTTCCTATGCAAGTGCCACGGAAAGCGGTGTGCAGGTATTTGAATTCGATGGCGAAGCAGGAGGTACGTTAAAATTAATCGACTCGGTTCAGGGTCTAACTAACCCCACCTTTGTTAATGTAGATGCTTCAGCCCTGCGTTTATATGCCATAGGAGAAAAGCCAAATGGTGAAGGTGGAAAAGAGGGAGAAGTCGTTACCTTTGCTATCGATGCTAAGCGTGGGAAATTGAGCGAATTGAACCGTATTGCCTCAATGCCTGCTTCAGGTAATGGTCAAACGACCACATGCCATATTTCAAGAGATCTAAGCGATGAATACATTGTTGTATGTAGTTATCATGGTGGCAGTGTAGGCTTGATCACATTAGATGAAGAAAAAGTTGCTAATCAACTGGCGGATGTCGCGATTCATTCCGGTCATGGTCACCATCCTGAACGACAGGATCGCCCGCATCCCCATTCGGCTATTTTCAGTCCGGACGGACAGTTTCTGTTTGTTTCTGATCTTGGGCTTGATATTATTCGGTCCTATAGAATCAATAGAGACTTGAACAAACTAGAAGTTCACGGAGATACTGTGCTTCATCCAGGGGCGGGACCTCGTCATTTTACTTTTCATCCAGATGGAAAGTCTGCTTATGTTATAAACGAGGTGGATTCCACGATAACATCGTTTACATATGACAGTGCTACAGGGACTCTTCACACGGTAGATACAATTTCAACTTTGCCTGAGGATTTTAAGGAAGAGAATACTTGCGCTGAAATTGCCACTTCAGTAGATGGAAGATATCTTTACGCTTCTAATCGTGGAGCGGATAACATCGCAGTGTTTGCAGTGGATAACGCTACTGCCAAGCTTACACTAATTGAATATGTATCTACTCGTGGAGGGCATCCACGACACTTCTCATTAACTCCGGATGGGGCTTATCTTATTGTTGCAAATCGTGACGCTAATAACCTGGTTGTGTTCTCTATTGTAGAGACCAGTGGTCGTCTCGTCTTTACTGGAAATACTGCCGAGGTATCCAAGCCGGTGTGTGTGAAGCCTGTGATTTTCCCAGTATAAAAGAAACTCGTTTTGAAGAGTGAATAAGACAATTTAAGAAAATAATAAAGGGAACACCGGAGATGTAGTCCGGTGTTCCCTTTATTATTGAAAATAGGATGAAGAAGTTTAATGAATGTGTGAACTATTTGAGTGAGACGGGCTTAAGAGGTACAATAGTGGATACTGCAGATTTGAAGAGCACATTCTGTCTGCCATCACCTTGACCCTGTAAAGTGATTGTGAATGCATCATACGAGGTTACGACGCCTTGCATTTTTACACCATTTGTTGTAAAAATCGTCACGGGCACCTTTGTGGAAATAAACTGATTCAACAAACGTTCCTGCAATTTTAGACTCTCCACTTTGGCAGCACTCCATCTTTTTGTATATTTATTTCTCTATAATTATAGCACGGGTTATAGCTTCTCAGGAAATGTGATCGACAGGCACAAAATTAGACACGGAGGTATTTATGCTTTATTATCAGAACTGGTCTAGAGGTTTTCGTTATTTTATAGGGTTTGCTGCTTGTTTCGTCGTTATTGCGATCCTAGTTCATATGAACAAGGTATCATCATTTGATAATTATATGATTCATTTTGTTCAATCCGCTGAATCACCTGGACTGACCACATTCGCCAAAGGACTATCTCTGATTGGTTCCTCCAAGGTAGCGATTGGCATATCGATCGGCACGATGGCACTGCTGTATTTTCTGCTGAAACATCGGCTTGAGCTAATTCTGTTCCTATGGGTTGGACTAGGCTCACAGCTATTGAATACACTTATGAAGTTATGGTTTCAAAGGGAGCGTCCAAATTTCAATCGTATTGTCCAAGAGCTCGGTTATAGTTTCCCAAGTGGACATTCCATGGCAGCCTTCTCCCTGTATGGGGTAATTGCCTATTTACTGTGGCGTCATTTGCCGCGAAGAAGTGAAAGAATCCTGTTAATAATATTTGCGGTATTCATGACTGTGGGCATTGGCTGGAGTCGTATTTACCTGGGAGTTCATTATCCTAGCGACGTAATTGGTGGTTATGCTGCAAGTGGCGCGTGGCTGATGTTATCCATCAGTCTATTTGAAGCCTATAAAAAACGGATATCCTCATAAGAAATGAAGATATCCGTTTTTGTGGGGATATTTTAAAATATAAGAATATATATGTTTCACGCTATACATTATCCTTATATTTCTCGCATAAACGCTTACCGTCCTAAATAGGACACCGAAGGCGTTTTTGCTTGAGGGTTCATCACATGATGTTCCGAAGATTTATGATCTTGGAAATGACCCATTTTACTTATTTTTTTCTTCAGCATAGAAGGAAGTCCAGCCTTTAGCTTTTGAGCTTCGTCTTTTGTTAGACGTCCCTCGCTGATGGCTTGATCCAGCCGCTTACTTGCGGATTCGCTGAGCTTTTGAATATATTGATCTTCTGTCCAGCCTTTCTTTTCAAGGGCAAGCTCGGGAAGGGTTTTGCCTGTTTTAAGGCTATTGATTAGCTCCGTACGATCCATCTCAAGCAGCTTGGCTGTTTCGAAAATAATAAAATGTCCGCCGGCTCTGAATTTCCCGTCTTTCCCTGGTGGGGGTCTATGACCTTTTTCCGAAGGCCCAGAATCAGGTGCAGTGGAAGTTACATTCTCAGCTGACACGCTCCGAGTAGGAGCAAGTGCTGGAGACAGACTGAGGAAAAGAACAGCTGTGATGGTCACTAATTTTTTGATGTTGTTATTCATTCACTCACCTCGTATGTTATATGTGATAGGTACTTACTTGAATTAGTATTCCCTGAAAGCTGAAAGAATCATAAGTGAGAGCTTAAATGATCATAAAATTCATCAACTCTAGGCTTGGGTAATTAGAGGAATGAGGGATTCGTAGATGTCCATATTGCAGAGTGGGCCAATTTTTAGGGGGGATATTTTTGGCTTTTGGAGCTCGCATATTTAAAACAGGAATGGCAGTCACGCTTGCCTTGTATTTAGCCGAACTGCTACATTTTCCATCTTCTGTGGGCGCTGCGATTGCAGCAATTTTCGCGATGCAGCCGTCTATTTATCGCTCTTGGCGTTATTTTCTTGATCAGCTGACAACGACTACAATGGGCGCGGTACTCGCTCTTCTGGGAGGAATGCTGTTATCCAATAGTCCAATTGCGGTTGGGTTGGTCTGCATTCTTGTCATTATGATCAGTATGAAAATTAACCGAGCGGATACTATTAGCCTGACACTCGTCACCGTTATAACAGTGATGGAGGCTTCTGGTGAATGGCAGTTTGCGCTGAATCGTTTCTTATTAACATTGACAGGGATTGTTTCTGCATTTCTAATCAATATTATAGTAGTTCCTCCGAAACCACGGAAACAGTACATCAAGCAAATCGAGAACGTCTTTGCCAGTCTTTCCTTGCTGCTAAGAACGGCCGTATCTCATGAGATGAAGGAAAGTGTGTTTCGTGATGAAAAACTTGCACTGGAGTCATCTATTAAATCTTTAGCGGATAAGTACGCTTTGTTTGAGGAAGAGCAGAAACAGCTAAAGAGGGCGAAGTACAGTCAGACTAGACAAATGGTTGTCTATAAGAACCTGTTATCTTCTTTGCAAAAAGGCTTCGATGTTCTTGAGGCTGTGGATCGGCATTATTTTCAAGCGGATCGAAGTGAAGAGACAGATGCATTGTTTGACAGTCATTTGGAGCAGTTAATCAAATATCATCAACTGATCTTGCTGAAATTTGAAGATAAACTAAAACCAAACACTAATGAATCGGAACCCTTGGGAGACGAGAATGATGGATTTTTGAATTCAACGATCATGGGGTATAATGCGGAGAAAATAGGTCAACTACGATTGTATGTTGTAGCCGCAGCTATTTACGATTACGGATATCAATTAGAACGGCTTGATAAAGTGGCAGATCAGATGAACCGTATAGCGACTGAGGAAAAAGAAACGGATCGCGAAGCTTAAACATAACCTTGTGATGTGCAACATATAAGCTTAAGGATTCATCTATTAAGAGTATCCTCACTTGAAATATCAACCTTCCAAAGGGGATGAAATGTAGTGGAGAATCATGAAACTGAATGGAAAGAGGAACAGCAGCGGGTTGACGGAGTGACTAAGCTTTTGTCTGCCCATATCCGGCGATTATCTGAGGAGCTCGGACTCCATCGCAGTGATGTAGTGGATATGCGGAAAGACTTCTGGGAAGAGGTAACGGTAAACTTCAGTAGTCCAGATGATTTAGGGGAAACTTCAACAAGTCTGCGCCAACAATCCCAAATCTTGAATGAACGTGAACGCCATCATTTACAGTCGAGCAAGGCTCTAAAAAAATATAAAAAGCTACTCGTCTCTCCTTACTTTGGGCGTATTGACTTTACAGAAGCACCAAATGGAGAAACGGAAAAGATTTATCTGGGGATTGGATCCTTGATGGAGGATGATGGCACCTTCTTGATCTATGACTGGCGGGCGCCTATATCGAGCTTATATTATGACGGAGCTCCTGGCCCAACAGCTTATGAGACACCTGGTGGACTTGTTTCCGGTACAATGAATCTTAAACGTCAGTTTGTGATTTCTGATGGTGTTATTGAAGTTATGTTTGATACTGGGGTAACGATCGGCGACGAGCTTTTGCAGCAAGTGCTTAGCCATAGTGCCGATGATCGAATGAAGAGTATTGTAGCTACCATCCAGAAAGAGCAAAATGCGATTATCCGCAACGACAAAAGCCGAATGCTGGTCGTTCAGGGTGCCGCAGGAAGCGGGAAAACCTCTGCAGCATTGCAGCGCGTAGCTTATCTTTTGTATAAATACCGTGAAGTTCTGCAAGCAGACCAGATGTTGTTGTTCTCGCCGAACCCGCTGTTTAATAGCTATGTTTCAACTGTGCTCCCAGAGCTAGGTGAAGAAAATATGCAACAAACCACTTTTCAGATGTATCTTGAGCATCGTTTAGGACATGAATTCCAGCTGGAAGATGTCTTTAGTCAGACGGAAAACCTATTGAATGCCCCTGATGGCCCTGAAGTGGGTATACGCAGAGAAGGCATCGCTTATAAATCATCCGTACCTTTTCTCGATGTGATTCGTCGGTATGCTACGATGCTGGAACATGAGGGCATGCTGTTCAAGCCTTTAATGTTTCAAGGTAGAGCGGTAGTCAGTAAAGAAGAAATGGAACGTCATTTCTATGCCTATGATCCCGCCATTAAGCTTGCGAACCGTGTAGACTTAATGACACGCTGGTTACTGAAGAAGATCGCTGATTTTAGCCATGAGGAAAGAAATGCTTCATGGGTTGAAGATCAAATTGAGCTATTGGACTCCAGTGATTACCATCGTGCATATCAGATGTTGCGACGTAAGAAGAAAGCCACGCAGGATAGTTTTGATGATTTTGATACTGAAAAAGAAGTGTTATCCCGGTATGTAGTCAGCCAACGCTTAAAACCACTGCGCGGATGGACTAAACGAGGTCGTTTTGTGGATGTTAAGGGGTTGTACAGTACGCTGTTTACGGATCGGGAGCTTATGGAACGCCTAAATGGTGTTAATTCTCTGCCGGAAATCTGGGATGAGATCTGTGAACAAACACTAAAATCTATCGCAGTGAACGAGCTTGCCTACGAAGATGCTACACCATTCCTTTATTTGAAGGAGTTAAGCCAAGGCTTCCGTACCAATACGCTGATTCGTCATGTGATTGTGGATGAAGTACAAGACTACTCACCTTTCCAATTAGAGTTCATGCGCCGTTTATTTCCAAGGGCAAAAATGACCGTATTGGGTGATTTGAATCAGGCGATCTATGCACAAGGTGAGGTGCTCGGTGATTTGTCTAGTTTGGTAAGCATTTATGGGGAAGAGAATACAGAAGTGATCTCGTTAACCCGAAGCTATCGCTCCACTTTTGAAATTGTAGAATTTACGCGTTCAATGATTCCTGGAGGGGAAAGAATTGTGCCGTTTAATCGACGAGGAGAAGAACCTCAGCTAAGTGTGGTGTCTAGCGAGGATGAGCTTCTGAATGCAGTTGAAATGGATATCCGGAATTTGCAATCCAAGGGGTATCATTATGTGGCTGTCATCTGTAAAACAGCAGAAGAAAGCGCAAGAGTTCATGATGAACTACATAGTAGGCTACCAGTAAGGCTCGTTACGAAAGAAACGCCGAATTTCCAGAAGGGAACATTGGTGTTACCAGCTTACTTAGCTAAAGGTGTGGAGTTTGATGCTGTCATCATTTACGATGGTTCAGCTGAACGATACGGCAGAGAAAGTGAGCGTAAACTGTTTTATACAGCTTGCACTCGAGCGATGCACTTACTGCATATTTTTAGCCTAGGAGAACCAAACCGGTTTCTTCCATCTGTAAAAGCGAAGACCATGATTACAAATTCGCTGTAAAGCCCCATCTTCTGATCATAAGATCGTCCTTTCGCATTGGCGGGGGGACGGTCTTTTTATATGTATGAATAAAGAGGGATGAACAAACCACAATATAGAGAGTCGTCGCAAACAAAGACAAAGGTGGTCAGTTCATGAAGGAAAGAAAATGGGATCTGCTTGCACTGGCATCCATTCCACTAATTATGACCCTCGGTAACTCCATGCTGCTCCCTATTTTGCCGCAGATTTATAAAGAACTAGGCATTAGCTCTTTTCAGGTGAGTATGCTGATTACTGTTTATGGATTGATGGCTATCGTGATGATTCCTATTGCAGGGTACCTGTCTGACGCTTATGGACGAAAAAAGGTGATTCTTCCGAGTCTGATCATTGCTGCTATTGGTGGAGTCGTCTGCGTGGTGGCGGCTTGGTTTATGAAGGGCGTTACCGCCTATTGGGTCATTCTGGCCGGACGTTTGTTACAAGGGATAGGTGCGGCTGGTGCTTTTCCTATTGTGCTGCCCTTCGTTGGTGATTTATTCAAGGAAGAAGAGGATGTAAGCAAAAGTCTGGGAATTATTGAAACCTCAAATACCTTTGGTAAAGTACTCAGTCCGATCCTTGGAGCTTATCTTGGAATATGGCTCTGGTTTGCACCTTTTATCGCTATTCCTGTTCTATGTCTAATTTCATTTGCTTTAGTTCTTTTTCTGGTTCGAAAGCCGGAAGCGAAGGAACAACCTGAGAAACAGGGTATAAAAGAATTTTTATCCGGAATTGTGAGCATTTTGCGTGAAAAGGGACGATGGTTGTATGCTATTTTTGCCATAGGCGGTATCTGTATGTTTGTAACCTTTGGCGTTCAATTCTATTTATCGGAAATGCTGGAAACTAAATTTAATATGCATGGGGCAATGAAGGGATTTGTGCTGGCAATACCATTAGCCTTGTTATGTCTGTCTTCATATGGAACAGGTAAGATCATTGGTCAGAACAAAACGCTAATGAAATGGCTGGGCTTTGGAGGAATGGTGTTACTTACTGCAGCAATGATCTTTGCGGGGTTCAATAAAGGTATTTATTTCTTAGTCGGGTTTATGGGCTTAGGTTGTGTTGGAATCGGGATTGTGCTTCCTTGTATGGATGCTTTGATCACGGAGGGAATTGAGAAAGAAAATAGCGGCACGATAACCGCTCTCTATAGCAGTATGAGGTTTATAGGGGTAGCCGCAGGACCGCCAGTGGTATCGCTGCTGTTAAGCAGTGGTCATTGGGTATTATTCGCTTTGATGGCTACAGTCGGCGCAATTGGTGGATTGCTGACCTTATTTGCAGTAACGCCAAGCAAGGGGAGCAAGGGAGAATCTGACGTGAAAGAAACGGAGCAGGTAGATGCTCGACTCTTGTCAAAGCGTGTTCGTCAGACTTCTGCAAGGACTTTAGATGGAAAAAAGAGCTATCCTTAAGCTGCGTTGCCGTAGCTTGCGGGATAGCCCTTTGATAAAAGAATGAAAGACAATCTTATGCTTGTGGTACGGATTCCCAATCCTTCAGGAAGCGTTCGATACCGTTATCTGTCAGCGGATGCTTCCAGAGGGTAGGCAGGAGCGAACCTGGGATGGTAGCAATGTGAGCACCAGCAAGAGCGGCTTGCTCAACATGCGCAATGTTACGGATGGATGCTGCAATAATTTCGGAAGTCATACCGTAGTTAGTTAGGATGGTCTTCAGATCCTTGATCAGCTTCATTCCGTCAACACCGATATCATCCAGACGTCCTACGAAAGGAGAAATATAAGTTGCGCCTGCTTTTGCAGCCATCAAGCCTTGAGCCGCTGAGAAGACAAGCGTTACATTAGTTTTGATACCTTTTTTTGTAAGCTCATAACAAGCTTCCAAGCCATCTTCAGTCATAGGGAGTTTAATGACAACGTTTGGAGCCCACTCAGCAATTTCGTATGCTTCTTTAAGCATTTCTTCTGCTGTAAGTCCGATTACTTCTGCACTTACAGGACCTGGAACGATTGCTACGATTTCTTTGATAACATCTTTAAACAATCTTCCTTCTTTAGCGATGAGCGACGGGTTAGTCGTTACGCCATCCACTAATCCGAGGCGAGTAATACGTTTGATCTCTTCAATATTTCCGGTGTCCAAGAAAAACTTCATTTTAAGTTTCCTCCCTTGATTTCCATATGGATTGACAAACAATATTCATATTTTCATTATGAGACATGTCAAACGAAGTTTCAACTGTTATTTTGAATATTTCAAAATAACTTTATAGATTGAATATCGCTTACACTTGTTATAGTGTTGATAATATAGGATTGGTCTATGCAGTTATCCATGATAATATATAATCGGTATTGTTATTATGGAGTATTGGGTGGGACGTGATGAAATGTACTCGATATTAGTTATTTTGCTTGTGCTCGTGTTGTCAGTTGCCGGATTCTTGGCTTACCAGAACAGCAAATTGGTATCTAATCAGAAAAAATTAGGAACTTTATCACGCAATCCTTCACTAATGTATTCTATCTTTGACCAATCTTGTGCTGCTAGTGTGGAAGATCCAGACGTAATTCCTTTAGTTCAATACACAGTTTTTGTGGAGTCCAGCGGGCAGGCAGTTGTGAATAAGCCTTTAGCAATCATTAATCTATGTAGAGTAAGTGCGGGTAGAGGAAATCTAGTTCTCGCTGATGTCGAACGCAGTGTGCTGGAGCACATTAAATTGGCAGCCCCCTCAGACGCTTTCATTGAGCATAAAGCTTACTTACATAGGGCTGCTAACCACGCTGAAAAAGAGATGATCCTAAACTTAGAGGATGTAGTGAAATTACAATATACATAAGACAGAATGAAGAATATTGATTTTTTTGGCTGCAAGAAGGATAATACGAATTTGGATACAAGAAAAGAGGGAAATAGAGTGTCGCCCGTAACAGAAGTGAATTTTGAAGTAGTTGATCCAGAGAACGCTGATTTAAGAGAACTTATTACGTTTTTGGATGAGGAACTGAAGATGCGTTATCCGCATGAGACGATCTATGTTGTTGATTTCGAGGATCCCAAAGTAAAAGAAATGACTTTCGTAGTAGCCTACTTAAACGGAAAACCAGTGGGCTGTGGTGGGCTTCGTCCACTGGATTATATCGGAATAGAGATCGCAACGATGGAGTTGAAGCGCTTTTATGTAGATTCTAGTTATCGTAAAATGGGCATAGCTACAAATATGCTGTTATTCCTTGAAGAACAAGCATTAGCGGCGGGGTTTAAGGAGATCCGATTGGAGACCGGAATTAAGCAGCCAGAAGCGATTGCGCTTTACGTCAAGCATGGCTACCAACCGATTGATTTATTTGGACCCTACATAGGTGATCCGGATAGTCTCTGTTACGGCAAAATACTATAAAACTTTATAATGGATAACATGGGGGTATTAAAATGAGTATCAACGTTAAACAACTAGCAGCTGAAAAAGCAGTGGAATATGTAGAAGATGGAATGAAGGTAGGTCTGGGTACGGGATCAACTGCCTACTGGGCAATCCGCAAGCTCGGTGAACGCGTCAGTGAAGGCTTGAAAATTACCGCAGTAGCTACTTCACGCGCTTCCGAAGAGCAAGCACGAGAGCTGGGAATTCCACTGGTAGCTTTTGGTGATATTGATAGTCTGGACTTAACCATTGACGGAGCGGACGAGCTAGACAGCAGTCTGCAACTAATTAAAGGCGGCGGCGGCGCTTTGCTTCGTGAGAAGATTGTAGCTAGTAATAGTACCCGAATGATTGTGATTGCCGATGAAGGTAAAGTTGTAGACACGCTAGGCAAATTTCCGTTGCCGGTGGAAATCGTTCCTTTCGCCTGGGAATGGACTGTGGCAGAGCTTGCCAAACTGGGTTGCCAACCTGAATTGCGTCGCAGCGGAGAAGAGTTGTACAAGACGGATAATGGCAATTACATTGCGGACTGCCGATTTGAAGCGATAGAAGCTGCACCGAAGCTTGCACTGACCATCCAAAACATCCCGGGTGTTGTAGATCACGGCCTATTTATTGGAATTGCAGCGATGGCGATCGTAGGTAAACTTGATGGAAGTATCGAAATTATTGAAGCTCAACCTAAGAATTGATTAACCGCAGACATAAAGAAACTTACCGTTCATGGCCGCTAAAAGGATTGACACGGGTAGTGCTAACTCTGTATAGTGCTACTGTTATCTATTGGATGTTTATCGGATTTGGACGTGAGGTACATACCGGAGGTCCTCTTCAGTATAATCTGGTTCCATTTCGCACGGTGTCACTTTATTTCAACTTGGATAACGGTTTATCACTTATCAATCGGCTAGTAAATCTGCTAGGAAATGTTGTAGTTTTTATTCCATTTGGTTTTCTTTCGCCATTAGTAAAGATACGTCCTGTTTCTTGCCTTAGAATCTCGCTATATGCTGTCCCTTGTATTCTGCTTTTGGAGTGCTTGCAAATGCTGCTGCATGTGGGAAGCTTCGATATTGATGATTTACTATTAAACATGCTAGGTGTGTGGACAGGCTACGGATTGTTTCGAGTGATTAGCTGTAAAAGGAACAAAGAAGGAGAAATGTGAAGAATGTTGATTGATCTTAAACCCCTCATTGGTACATCTGAGGTGAATGAGCTGCTGACCTATGCGGTCATAGATGATCCGAATGCTCTAAAGCAGACTTCGTCTGAGTATAGCGAACAAGCCGGGCTAAAGTTATATGGCTGGGAAGAGGAAGAATTACTGCTTGGTCTTGTAGGCTTTGAAGAAACAGAAGATGGTTCCTTGGATATTCGGCATATTGCTGTATTGCCAGAGAACAGAGGAAAAGGTTATGCACGAGGGATGATTCTGGAGCTGCTTACTACGCGTCAGCCGCGTTATCTGGTAGCTGAAACAGAGGATGAGATTGCTGCAGATTTCTACCGTAGTCTTGGGTTCATGGTGTACAGCCTCGGCGAAAATGCAGCAGGCATTGAAACGCTGAGATGTGTTTATGAAGTAGAAGAGATCGAGGATGAGGAATAAACAATTTTTAGAAGACATACAATGGCAGGTCGAGATGAAATCTCGGCCTGTTTTTTTGTTGGGTCACCTTAAATTGTTCCTTAGAATTGTAAAGTTGACTTTTGAAATAAATGGGATTATAGTTTGACAATGAAACTGTTCTACAGTTGAACTATATTTGGAGGTAGGAAGCTTTGGAAGATGAAGTTCAGCATTGGATTAACCGTTATATGGATGCTTATATGATGGTGACTAGACAAGTAGCCGCAAGAATTAAAGATAGCATTGCTGCAGATACAACGAATGATCAGTATCAAATTCTGCGTCTGATTAATGCTCAGGAACAATGTACATCTACATATCTAGCAGAAACTTTTTGCGTGGGTAAAAGCTCCATTACAGCAATAATCAACAGACTGGTGCAAGCGGGCATTATTGAGCGCACTCGTGACGAGAATGATCGTCGTCAGGTGTATTTATCGATGTCAGAGCATGGTAAAAGAGTATTTGAAGCAGCTGAGTCGCAAGTACATGAAGTAGTGGCCCCGTATTTGTTTCATTTTGAAAAGAAGGATATTGAGACATTCATCATGATGTTTGAGAAACTGGCAAGTCTAATTCAGAATGATAATGGAGGGAAGAGCCAATGAAGACGATTCTAAAAGCAAGATGGGCGGTTATCGCAATCTGGCTCGCTGTAGCGGTGGTGCTAGTGATGACGGCCCCGTCTTTCTCTGATCTTGTCCGTGAGAAGGGGCAGGTTACGGTTCCAGAGGGATACCCTTCATCTAGAGCAGCAGAAATCATGAAGGAAGCATCAAGTGACAAGGGAGGCGAATCACTCCATCAAGTAGCCCTTGTGTTCAATAACCCGAAGGGAATCGGAGCGGAAGAAACAGCAAGTATTCAACAAGGCGTTGAGAAGCTGGCTGCGAATAAGGAAGCTCTGCAGTTAGATTCCATCACCGATCCTTTTTCACAAAGTGAGCTTAAAGATACACTGATTGCCAAAGATGGCAAGACTATTATGGTGGCGTTATCCGTAAAAGGTGAAGGAGAGGCTGTTACTGCGCTGCCAGATAAAGTGGATGAGATGCTCTCAGGTGTTAAAGCAGATCATTATTTGACCAGTGAAGGTCTGATTACAGAGGATATGATTGCAAGCTCAGAAGCAGGGCTAAAGAAGTCGGAGTATATTACAGTTGTTTTTATCCTACTTATTCTATTCGTCGTGTTTCGTTCGTTCGTAGCGCCTTTTGTACCGCTGCTGACCGTGGGTATCAGCTATATTGTATCCCAATCTGTCGTGGCTTTTTTGGTGGATCGTTATGATTTTCCTTTATCAACGTTTACTCAAATCTTTATGGTTGCGGTCATGTTCGGGATCGGTACGGATTATTGTATTCTGCTGATCAGTCGCTTTAAAGAAGAATTGATGACCGCAGAAAATACTAAAAGTGCAATCATTGCAACTTATCGAAAAGCTGGAGGAACGGTGTTCTATTCGGGCTTAGCGGTGTTTGTAGGTTTTGTAGCGATTGGGTTATCGAAATTTATTCTTTATCGTTCAGCAGTAGCTGTTGCAGTTGGTATTGCAGTTATGCTATTGGCACTTGTGACGATTGTTCCATTCTTTATGGCTGTTCTAGGCAAAAAGCTATTCTGGCCCTCCCGTGGCAAGCTGGAGCATAGTGAGAGCCGTATTTGGGGATGGGCAGGTACTTTTTCTTTAAAAAGACCGTGGGCCGCACTTCTAATCGTTGCAGTAATCGTATCCCCATTCCTAGTTACCTATAGCGGTAAGCTGTCCTTTAACAGCTTGGAGGAAATTGGCTCGGAATATGCTTCCGTAAAAGGCTTTAATATTATTTCGGAGAGCTTCGGACCAGGTGAATCGATGCCTGGCAAGATCGTTATCAAGAATGATGATCGTATGGACAATTCAGAATATCTGGGACTTGCGGAGAAAATTAGCCGCGAGCTGGAAAAAGTGGATAGCGTAAAATCCGTTCGCAGCATGTCACGTCCTACAGGTGAGCTGATTAGCGATTTCTTGATTCCGAATCAGGTCGGTACACTTTCTGATGGACTGGACCAGAGTAACGAAGGTCTGACCAAGATTCAGACCGGCTTGTCTGAAGCTAGTAAACAGCTTAGCGATAATGCTCCTAAACTTACAGAAGCTGTTGCAGGGAGTGCTAAGCTGACAGAGGGCACAGCGGATCTCAAAGACGGAATTGTTGCTTTAGGCGCTGGGCTCACCCAGATTGAGAGCGGGATTAAGAGTGGCTCAGCGGGTGCAGGAGAGATCAAATCCGGTCTTCAGCAGGCAGCAACAAGTGCTAAACAGTTAGCAGATGCAAATGCGAAGTTACTTGAGGGCTATAAAAAAATCGGTGGAGGCTTAACCCAGCTGGATGAAGGACTCGGGCAGCTTCCGAAGCAGCTACAAGGTGTTGCAGAGGCATTAAAAGGACTGGACGGTTCCTTCGCTGGCCTAGAGAGCAGTTATCCGGAAATTGTTCAGGATGTAAATTATTTGACGATCAAAGGTACAGTAGCACAAAGTGGTACGGGTGCAGCGCAACTAGCAGCCGGTCTTGGTCAGGTTTCAGAACAGCTTAAAGGTGCAGCTACTGGCTTAAATGAAGCGAATGCCGGTTATGCCAAAACTGCGGCTGGGCAAACCGCGCTCGCGCAAGGTTTAGCTAAGCTTGTAGCTGGAATCGGTCAACTGCAATCTGGACTCGACCAGGCGGCAGCAGGTCAAGGACAGATCGTAGAAAAGATTCCGTCTATCACAAGTGGTCTTGATCAATTGCAAGGCGGACAGAAGCAGCTTGCAGATGGTTTTGGTGAATTGACAGGTCAGATTGGAGCCTTAACCACTGGACTAAGCGATAGTGCTGATGGATTGAAGCAAATTACAAGCGGTCTGGGCTCGGCACAAGAATACTTGAATCAGATTCAAGCGGCTAAGGATGAAGAGCTGAGCGGATTCTTCGTACCGGCTGAGGCACTTAAAGCTGAAGGTATAAAGCAGGTATTTGACACGTACTTATCTGATGACCGTAAGGTGATGACATTGGACGTGGTATTCACTGAGAATCCTTACAGCTCAGAGGCTATAGATAGTGTGGGTGATATTCAAGCAGCAGTAGATCGTGCAGTTAAAGGTACGAAGCTTGAAAATGCTGAAACAGCTATTAGCGGGGTTACAAGCAGTCAAAGCGATTTGCGGAATATTTCCAATGAAGATTATACGCGTACAGTAATCTTGATGCTGAGCGGTATTTTCATCATATTAGTGTTGCTGCTCCGTTCAATCGTAATGCCGATTTACCTTATTATTTCACTTTTGATCACTTACTTTTCAGCGTTGGGCGTTACAGAGGCTATTTTCGTTAATCTTCTGCACTATGAAGGGATTACCTGGACGACGCCATTCTTTAGTTTTGTTATGCTGATTGCACTAGGTGTGGATTATAGCATTTTCTTAATGGCCCGGTTTAACGAAAATAAAACATGGGACGTAAAAGAAGCGATTCTACACGCTATGCGCAATATGGGTACAGTTATCCTTTCAGCTGTAGTTATTCTGGGTGGTACCTTCGCTTCGATGTATCCTTCTGGGGTATTGTCGATGATGCAGATTGCTACAGTGGTGCTCGTAGGATTGGCCTTGTATGCTTTAATCTTCCTGCCGTTCTTTGTCCCTGTAATGGTACGGATCTTCGGCCGAGGAAATTGGTGGCCATTTTCGGTTAAACAGAGCGGAGAAGCTAACAAGCAGGATTTAAATATGTAAATGGGACTATACCCCATTTATGAATCAGAAGTCATAACAAGTTGTTTTTTTGCAGCCAGCCACCGATATATTTATCGGTGGCTGGCTTTTTATTTGAGTAGAATGAATCGTTTCGATGGGGCATTATTAGCGGGGAGAACTACTAATCCGTTCAATTGTCATGGGTCTTTTATCCATTGACGTCTGGTTCTTTAGGTTATTGTTATTATGTTTTTAGAAAATTATAATAACACTGGATTCGTTTTCAAAGTCTCCAAATTACAACTAGAAAGCGAGATGATGAATGATGAAAGTAAGCATGAAGAACAGCAGTATCGCAAAGAAGGTTGCTCCATTTGTTATTACAGCGGGAGTTATTGCCGGAGTAGGACTTATCGATACCGATAAAGCGTTAGGACACGGTTATGTATCCGAACCAGCAAGTCGTGCGAAGCTTGGTGCAGCGAATAATGTGGGTTCTGTTCAATATGAGCCACAGAGTCTAGAGGCACCAAAGGGTTTCCCATTGGCGGGTCCTGCGGACGGGAAGATTGCATCTGCGGGTGGCATGTTCGGAGGAATTCTGGATCAACAATCAAGTGATCGCTGGATTAAGCACGATATGGTTGGCGGAGTCAATGACATCACTTGGTATCATACAGCACAACATAGAACAACAAAATGGCATTACTATATTACGAAAAAAGGTTGGAATCCTAATACGCCAATTAAACGTTCCGATTTAGAGCTTATTGGAACTTTTGAGAATGGCGGTAAACAGCCTGAGCGTTCTGTGACGCACAAAGTAAATGTCCCAACTGACCGCAGTGGATACCATGTTATTTTGGCGGTGTGGGATATTGATGATACAGCGAATGCCTTCTACCAAGTCATTGATGTGAATCTAAAGAACGATGAATCAGGACCTGGGGTACAACCAGACACGGAGAAGCCGTCAACAGTAACAGGGTTACACACGATGAGTGTAGAATCGAGCAGTGTAGATCTTATGTGGAATGCTGCAACAGATAACGTAGGCGTAGATCATTACAAGATTTATCGCGGGGATAGCGTCGGTATAGCGAAACAAATCGGAACATCCTCAACAACGAGCTTTAAAGACATTACTGTAGAAGCAGGTAAAATTTATACATATTATATTGTTGCGGTGAATCGTGCAGGAAACACGTCAGGCGCAAGTAATATTATTGTTGTTAGCACACCAAACCCGGAAGTGGTTATACCTCCAGTGGAAACACCAGATACTGTGAAGCCTTCGATGGTTGAGGGGCTGCATACCATGGCAGTGAAGCACAATAGTGTTAATTTAATGTGGAACGCCGCCCAAGATAATGTAGGTGTTGATCATTATGTTGTGTATCGAGAGGGTGTTGAATTGACTCAAACTAAGGGAACTTCCTTTACGGATTTAACGGTGCAAGCATCCACTACGTACAATTATCATGTGAGAGCTGTAGACGCTGCTGGTAATATTTCAGACAAGAGCTCTTTGTATACAGTCACAACCCTTGTGAAACCCGTATTACCAGATGTAGCAGCTTGGAATGCAACCGGGTTGTACATTGTAGGAACAAAAGTTGAATACAAAGGTAACGTTTATGAAGCTCGAGTGACATTTAGAAGTTTCGGTGATACCAACTGGAATCCGGAGTCGGCACTATCGCTTTGGAAATTAGTGACGAACTAATAACATCGTTTCCCCCCCAATTTATTATAAAAAAACGGAGATCATTTCTGATAATCAGAAGTGATCTCCGTTTTTTGGGTTAAGGAGTCGTCAAGTTTATTTCATCTTGGCGAAAAAGCTGCGCAACGCCCAACCGCGCTCCTGCCGTTTTTTATATTTAGGCAGTGAACGATAAACAGCGGTGGATTCTTCGAAAGCTCGCTTCGCATCCTCTGATCTGCCAAGCGCTTTATACATCGAGCCAGCCAGATAATACGCCTCAGAAGAAGAAGACTGGATTTCTTGATACTGAGTAACGTAATGCAATGCTTTATCATGATTCGTATGGCGGAAAGTTTCCGCTAACCAAAGATATGGCTGTCCATATCGAGCCTTACGGTTGATCTCCAGACCACGAAGCATTTGTGCTTCGCCTTCCTCCAAAGCGCCTAGCTTAAGATTCACATGTCCGAGTTCTACCCAATATTCAGCAGATTGTTCATAACGGTCCTCGATTTGCAGTAGGAGATCCTTCGCTTCCCTGTATTTTTTACGTTCTGTCAAACTCCGCGCTAAATCAAATTTGGATGAAACATCATTAGGATTTAAAGAAATGGTTGTACGTAACTTGGAAATTTGACGCATTCTTTTGAAGGGCTTTGTAATGCTGGGGAAGATGCCCACATATCGCCGATCCAAGAAATACAAGATAAGAAGCAGGATGAATATAGCCAGAAAAGGGTTGCCCACTAATCTGAAGAGCAGTAAAACACCTATAAATTTAAGCATAACTTCCCTCCATAATCATTTGGTTCCGGTATTGCGATTGAAAAGAGTAGATCCAAGGCAGCGTAATTATAACATAATTCAAAGCAATCTGAATCCCGGGATTTAAAAATTATACAACTTTGAGCAGCTTAATAGCGTCTTAGTGTAAGATGAATAATAATTACAATAATATCATAAGAAGGGAAAAACAAGATGAACTTATTAGCAAGGAAGCTACAGCTGTTTAGTTTGGCTGTTTGTTCTACTTTTATGGCTGTTACGTCAGTCCCACAAGTGATAAGCGCGGATCCCTCATCCGCGAAGCTGAGTGGAATTAAGGAGATTGTTGCCACTTCTGGATTTTGGGGAGGCAGCTCCTTCGCACTGGGGACTGACGGAACCGTATGGTCTTGGGGGAGCAATGTTTTTGGACAATTTGCAAATGGAACTGCAGGTCCTGAAGGGTGGACGATTACTCCCCATAGCATAGCAGCGCTTGATCGTACGAAGCAGTTAGAGATCGGTGGAATTTATTATGTTGCGCTGAACGAAGACGGGACGGTTAAAGCTTGGGGAGATTACCGGGATAAGAATGCTATAGAAGCAGGCAATGGGGTAAGCGCTAAACAGCACAAGGTGCTGCTTCCTCAGGTTATCTCTGGGATGACCGATGTAGTCAGTATAGCTTCAGGCATGCACAATACCTTAGCTTTGAGAAAGGATGGAAGCGTACTCCAGTGGAATCCTCCAGAAATCACTGATGTAGGTTTTACAGTGTTGCCTGCTGCTACCAAGGTTCAGGGTTTAAGTGAGGTAATGTGGGTCGGTAACAGTGACTATCAGGCCGCAATTCGCACCAACGGTACTCTTTGGATTTGGAGCGCTAACCCGCAAATAGAGAATACAAAAGCGGTGAAGAAGCCGACCCCAGTCAAGGATTTATACCATGTGAAGTCCGTTTCTATGAACTGGAGGAGTATACTGGCGTTAACTGAGACTGGAAGTGTCTGGGCAACGGTTGACAGCAATAATTATAACGAAATCATGATGAAGAAGATGCCAGGTCTTACGGATATTGTATCTGTTCAGACGAAAAATGGGTTCAATCTTGTTGCCAATAAAAAAGGAGAATACTGGGTATGGAAAGCTGGCACTTTATTGCAAGGTCTGCAAAAGATCACAGTCATAAAGCCGATCTCCAAACTTACGCTGGATTTAGGTGGCTTTGTAGCTGTTAAAAAAGATGGCACCGTGTGGACTTGGAGTACCCAATCATCAACCGACAGTAAATGGGTCTTTACTAAACCTAAACAAATCAAAGGCTTGAGCAATCCGGTTTCTTTTGCCACGGGGGAAAATAGTAAATATGCAGTTTTGAAGGATGGAACAGCAGTAGCTTGGGGGACGAATATGTTTGGTCAACTTGGAATCAGCGCGCTTGATTCACGTCCTTTTACTGTATCTCCTATCTTGAAGCCTGTTACTGTAATCGTGGATGGGAAGAAGATCGACTCCGCACAGTCTGCTATATTCTTGGATGGAAGTGTAAGAGTACCGATCAGGGAAGTGGCGGAAAATCTGGGCTACACCCTCTCATGGGACGGAGATATGACGCTCTCGAAAGAAGGCAAGAAAATCATCTTTAAAGAGGGAGCCATTAAAGTAAGTTATGCATCACTTGTTCCAGCGGCAGCTTTGGCTAAGGCACTAGGTGTTACTGCAGAGTGGAATAGTAAACTGTACCAATTAACGATACAAACAAAAAGATGACTTTCATTTAACACTTATTTTAATATTCTGATGTACAATAAGTGAATTATCTCAATTGAACCATAATAACCAGTCTGGAGTGATAGGTATGGCTTTTACAATATGTGTGTTCGCCGGTTCGAATCCAGGTCTTAATTCAGAATATACAGAAATGGCTAGAGAGTTGGGTTATCATATAGCTGCACAAGGTTGTAGGCTGGTTTATGGAGGTTCAAGAAATGGCCTGATGGGACAGGTGGCAGACGGAGTGTTGGCAAATGGTGGTGAAGTCGTCGGTATCATGCCAGTGGATCTTTTTAAAGATGAAATCAGGCATTCTGGGCTAACGAATCTGATTGAGGTCTCTAGTATGCATGAACGAAAGGCCGTTATGAGCGGTATGGCTGATGCGTTTATTGCCCTGCCGGGTGGTCTCGGAACCTTTGATGAGTTATTTGAAATTCTATGCTGGATGCAGATTGGGATTCATCAGAAGCCTATAGGGCTGCTGAATATAAGAGGTTATTTTAATCCACTGTTAGCCATGATCACTCATAGTGTAAGTGAAGGGTTTGCTCCAAAAAATGCGTTGAAAATGTTAGATATGAACTCTGATCCCGAATATTTGCTTGAACTGATGAGAGGTCAAGTTGATCATAGTAATAAAGGTTTTGGGAACGCTAGATTTCCATCACAGCGTTGAGAAAATGAGCAGAAATTAAACAACCTCCAGCTGTTTTTACAGCTTGGAGGTTGTTTTCATATGAACATGTGATAAACTTGTTTCGGTCTATATGTTGCTGGGTAAGTAACTTTTAAGTAGTAGTGGTTGCTCCGCGTATTTCAGGAAATGATTACCTAAGGAGGTTAGAATTCAATGAATGTGATGGTACATAATCTTATGGCTTACAATCATCAGTTTTTTAGACCTCAGCCCGTGGTCAATCCTAAACAAGAGAGAGCTAATAAGAAGAAGCAGAGTTTTCAGGAAGTCTTGAATGAAAAAATGAAAGTGTATGGCACATACAAAAATATTAAGTAAGAGCTACTACATATGTCTGCTGAAAAAAGCCGGAACGCATTGATCCCAAGGGTCAGTGTGTTCCGGCTTTTTTTAGGGTCTAACCTCATAAAATTGGCAACTCTTACGAGCGTAATAAGTCAGATCGCTAACCCTCGACTGAATAACTACATCAGAATCGGTGAAGCGGACAACAGTGGCCCCTGAATTCACCAAATGATCGTCCTGAAATACACGAACAGGTAGTTTGCGGTCAACGGCTTCTTGGAAATCGCTGTCTGTTAGCAGCGGGCGGTTAATTGGCATAAGTATTTAACTCCTTTTGATCATTTAATGAAGTTAGAAATAAAAATAGTATAACTGTGGAAGCATGAGAAATCCAATATAAATGAAGCTGACGAACATTCTATGAGCAGCACATTTGGACAAAATTCTATACGCCCATCTCAGACATAACATAGTTATGAATGTATTAAGGGGGTCTAGATATGCATTGGCTTTCCATCATCATTATTGGGTTGGCTTCAAATTTGGATAACTTAGGAATAGGCGTTTCCTTTGGCGCTAGGTCCACAAGAATTACACCATTTTCTAATCTGATTATTGCTGTTCTGTCGATACTGGCTATCGTCATGTTTTAAAATGGCAAGAATCGATTTGGCTTGGTGTGGCGTTGGCTATAAACTGCATTGCTACAGGCTTTGGAGCAGGGATCAGCGGCGTGAACGCAACATTCACAGCGATCTCAGTGGGTGTCTTTTCGTTTATCACTGTTGCTGCCGGAATGAAAATCGGGAATCGAATGTCCAAAACTTGGCTAGGTAAACATTCTGATCTTATCGGTGGATTGTTATTAGTAGGCATAGGTCTGTATGAAATATTGATTTAAGCTGATCTTGAGTTCGTAATTATTTCCACCATAAATCGGAAGTTTGCCTCCTCAAAAAAAGAATATAAACCCTGTACACTAAATCTTGTAAGAGAAACCTTTGAAAGGGGTACAGGGGAATGAATAAAGTAAAACACTTGGCGCTTTCGTTAGTCGCTATCATGCTTGTAGGTTCACTGGCAGCATGCGGAGGCAACAACGCCGAGAATAATGCATCAAGTAAAAATAAAGGTAACAACGCAGCAAGCACAAGTGAGCCTGCAAAAGACGAGGGCACTGAGCCTGCTGAGAAAATCGAACTTTCTTTCTGGACACTCGGTAACGTGAACTACGAGGATCTAGCGAAAGAGTACACGAAGGAACATCCAAACGTTACGATCAAGGTTCAAAATACCGGTGACCAAACGGCTCACCATAATAATTTGACCACTGCTTTATCGGCGGGGTCGGGCGCACCAGATATTTTCCAACTTGAAATCGGTTTCATGGAGCGTTTTATCAATGCACAGGATAAATTCTATAACCTGAATGATCTCGGAGCCAAAGATATTCAAGCGAACTATCTGGATTGGAAATGGAAACAAGCCTCTTCCGTAGATGGAAGCTTCCAGCTGGGTCTTCCTACAGATATCGGTCCAACGGTTGTGTATTACAGAACAGATTTGGCTGAAGAAGCGGGATTGCCAAGTGACTCCGAGGGATTCGGCGCAGCGATTGATACTTGGGACAAGTTCGCAGCTGTAGCCAAAGCTTTCAAGGAAAAGACAGGCAAACCGTTTGTAGACCTTACTGATCTTACATTTAACGCATTACGTGACCAATCTGCGGATGAAATCTATTTCAGCAAAGCGGATGGCAGCTTTATCGGAGACACTAATCCGCAAGTTCGCAAAGCTTATGATTTCACAGTTAAAGGTATCCAAGAAGGCTGGATCAGCAATGTGATGCTCTGGTCTCCTGAATGGGGACAAGGGATGAACGACGGATCATTTGCAGTGGTTATGGGACCTGCTTGGATGGCAGGGAATGTTAAGAGTAATGCTCCAGACTCCACTGGCAAATGGAAAATCGCGCAGCTTCCAGAAGGTGCTGGTAACTGGGGTGGTTCGTTCTTGACACTCCCTAAAGAAGGTAAGCATTCTAAAGAAGCTTATGACTTTATCGCATGGATGGATAACAAGGATAATCAACTGGAATCATTCAAAACTAAAGGATTGATGCCTTCTATACCTGCCCTGTACGAAGATCCGGCATTCGTAGATTTCAAGGATGAATTCTTCGGTGGACAACAAACGGCTGTTGAATTTGGTAAAGCTGCTAATCGTGTAAAACCTGTATACTACGGTCCTCTTCATGACCAAACCGATACCTTCTTCAAAAATGCACTGAAAAATGTGCTGGAGAAAAAGGCTGATCCGGCTAAAGAGTGGGATGAAGCTGTAAAACAAGCGAAAACACTGGCTGAACGCAGTTAAGATTTCTAATAAAAGCACTCTATTTCTAGAAGGTCCGGATTCATGGAGAACGGTATTCTCTATGAATTCGGATTTATCTGGCATAAACGCTTAGCGTCCTTATAGAGACGCCGAAGATGTTTTTGCTTAATACGTTAGATTACCTGGAGGTGTGACATGGCTGAGCCTGTTATTTCGAGTCCGCATGCCGAGAGCAAGCGCCCGTTTTTAACTGAACAAAGAAGGAGCCGCATCACCGCTTATACTTTCATTTCTCCTTTTTTTATTCTGTTCTCGATATTTGGACTATATCCGATCTTCTTTACGATCTACCTCTCATTCTTTAAATGGGATGCCTTGAATCCTATGAAATTCGTAGGAATGAAAAATTATGAATTGGTCACAAGCGACCCTACCTTTTGGATTTCTTTTAGCAACACCTTAATTATGGGACTGCTCGGAACTGTTCCACAGATCCTATTGGCGCTTTTGATTGCCGTATTGTTGAATTCGGGGATGACTCGTTTCAAGAAAACGTTCCGTGTTCTCTTTTTCATGCCCAATATTACATCTATCGTTGCGGTTACCCTAGTGTTTAGTACGCTGTTTGGGAACAACGGGATGCTCAACTGGATGCTCAGTGGTTTAGGGCTTGATAGTGTGGCCTTCAACTCTGGCTGGTGGGGGGTCAAAATCGCGATCTCAACCATGGTGATGTGGCGCTGGACAGGGTATAATGCCATTATTTTTCTATCAGGACTTCAAAGTATACCGACGGATTTGTATGAAGCAGCCCGTATTGATGGAGCGAACAGAAGGCAACAATTAACCTTCATTACATTGCCATTACTGAAACCGTTCATCGTATTTGTCACTTTGCTCTCGACTATAGGCGCCCTGCAGCTATTCACTGAGCCTTATGTATTCTTAGGACAATCAGGAACGGGATCTACACGTCAGGAAGGCATCACTATGGTTACCTATTTGTACAGCGAGGCATTCCGCAATGGATTCTTCGGTACGGCGGCGGCTACGGCAGTCCTGCTGTTTGTGGTCACGATTATATTTTCTGTCCTTAATATGCTGGTTTCAAGCCGCATGGGTGGAGATACAGGAGGGGGTAAAGCGTGAGTACTGTGCGTCTATTAAAAAAAGATCCGGATGATCTTGGGATTTTCGGCAAAATAGGATTTTATCTCATTCTGATTCTTGGTGCACTCGTGTCCATCTTTCCTTTTTACTGGATGTTTGTAGTTGGCACAAATGATAGGGGCGCAGTATTCCATGTACCCCCTTTGCTTACGGTTGGGAACCAGTTTTTTGATAATTTCCAGCGGGTTCTGGATAAAACGGATTTTTTCCAAGCTCTTGGAAACTCATTATTCGTCTCGTCTATGGTAACCATATCGGTCGTATTTTTCTGTACACTTGCTGGTTATGCTTTTGCTAAATATGAATTCCCGTTTAAAAATATTCTGTTTTACTTTGTAATTGCCACTCTATTTGTACCCCAGCAGCTTGGTGTGTTACCTACTTATGTAATTATGGCCAAGCTCCACTGGATCGACTCTTTCAAGGCGCTGATTGTTCCGGCTATGGTTAATGCCTTTGGGATCTTTTGGATGCGGCAGTATATCTCTACAGCTGTACATACGGAACTGATCGAAGCAGGACGGATTGATGGCGGCGGACATTTCCGGATCTTTTGGAACATCGCCATTCCAGTTATCACTCCAGCTATGGCAACACTAGGCATATTGAATTTTATGACCGTATGGAATGACTTCTTCTGGCCTTTGGTCGTGTTAAAGAACCAAGAACATTTTACAATACAAATCGCGCTCCAGCAGTTATTCTCCAATCGCGACGGTCTGGATTATGGAATGATCATGTCAGCTACGTTTACGGCGACCTTGCCACTGCTGATCGTCTTCCTGTTATTTAGTCGTTGGGTAATTGCAGGACTAACCTCAGGAGCTATTAAGAGCTGATTTTACTTTTAACATTTACAAGGGAATGGGCGGTTTCGTGAAGAATACTAGAGGACAGAGACAGCAGGGGGAAGGGGAATACCATGAAGCTCCGCCGTAAAATCTTGTTCGCTATTATTCTTCTCGTCTTTATTCCAGTGATTCTGATGGGGATTGTTACTTACGTTAACTTCTCTAACGCTATGGAGAAAAAATCAAGTAACTTCTACTGGGTTTCACTACTCGAAACGGATCGAAAGCTCAAATTCGCACTTAGTGAAATCTCCTCGATCTCAAATTCTGCGATCACACAACCGGTTATTCAACAATCGCTCAAGCAGTCTAACTTTGTGCTCACCTATGATCGCAAGCAGGAACTCAACAATTTACTCATTAATCATCCGATGATTACTTCATTTAGTTTATATAGTAAAGATCGGTTGCTTTATCAATACAATGCGCCGATGTCCTTTGAGGAGATGAAGAAGCAAAGCTGGTTTCATACTATGGAAAGTGCTGAAGGGCGCCCCGTATGGTCAGGACCTGGTGAGAATGGTTCGGCGTTATCGGGCCATCCGGTACTTGTGCAAGCCAGAGTAATCAAAGATTATTATTCTCTTGAAGATATAGGCTATTTGGTCGTTAATGTTAAACCTGATTTACTGGATCAGATTTTCTGGGAGGCAGCAACGCTTAAGAAGGGTGATATTCTGCTGGTGAACAAGCTGGGGAATATCGTTTTTAACAAATCCGGTGAACATATTGGGCAGCGCACGGAGTTCCCTTTTTTAGAAAATGATTATGCCAAGGAACAAAACTATTACATCGACAACTATCAGGGGGAAAAATCACTCATAACCTTCCTTCCTTCACATAATAAAGACTGGTATTTGGCAGCGATTACACCGATGAATCTAATCTCTTCGGAATCTATATCTATTCGTAATATTGCGATTATTTTGAGTACGGTTTCATTGTTATCCGCCATTTTGTTTGACCGATATTTTGTTAGAAGGCTCGTTTATAGCATTAACAGCGCGGTCAACGGGATGAAGCGGGTGAAGCAGGGGATATTTACACCTATCACTACACGTTATCGTGCGGATGATGAAAGTGATTTTCTGATTGATGGCTTTAACCGGATGAGCACACAGATCAACGAGTTGATTGTGCAAGTGCAGACGGAGCAGGGTCGCAAAAAGGAAGCGGAAATGAAGGCATTAATGGCGCAGATTAATCCTCATTTTATTTATAATTCACTGGAATCGATTAATTCGATGGCCGTGCTGCAAGGTAATAAAGATATTAGTAAAATGGTCATTTCACTCGGCAAGCTGCTGCGAATCAGTATTAGTCAGAATCAAGAGCTGATACCTTTGCAAATGGAGTTTGAACATGTTCGCCATTATCTGGATATTCAGAAGTTCCGTTTCGAGGATGAATTTTCGTATATTATAAATCTTCCTGAGGGTCTTAGAACGTTTATGACTCAAAAGCTGATTGTTCAGCCCATTGTAGAGAATGCATTGTACCATGCGATTGAGCCGATGGAGGACCCTGGAATCATAGAAATCACAGCCTATGAAATGGGTACGGATATGATCATTATCGTAAAAGATAACGGTCCGGG
This sequence comes from Paenibacillus sp. FSL R5-0923, assembly GCF_038009145.1. Classification (NCBI taxonomy): domain Bacteria; kingdom Bacillati; phylum Bacillota; class Bacilli; order Caryophanales; family Paenibacillaceae; genus Paenibacillus; species Paenibacillus sp. FSL R5-0923. The sequence continues at coordinate 4,901,871 of NZ_JBBPAT010000001.1, read as the reverse complement.
CTTCGACTTAGCCAAGATGATGAATCTATGGGATAACGTGGGAGGCGGCCAGAAGAAATATAGTGACAGTGGTGTAGGGCTTAAGAATGTTCATGAGCGCCTGAATATCAGATTCGGCAGTCCATATGGCTTACTTGTGTGTTCATCCCCTGGATTTGGTTCAACGATTCGAATCCGAATACCAAAAATACTGCCATAATCGATCATACAGAGGAAACAGGGGGAGATTGACATGAAGTGGTTATTAAAGTGGGGCTGGATGTGGATATATCTAGTGCTTATATCTGGCGCTGTTCTATTTATTACGTTAGGAGATCACGAACCGATTGAAGATAATTCACCAGAAAAAATAACGCTGACTTTCCGTCACTTCTGGATCAAAGAGCATGATCGGCCACTGCTGGCTATCTTTGAAGAGATCGTGGATAAATACCAAATTGCGCATCCGAATGTGAAAGTCAATTTTGAAGGACTAGACCAGACGATACACCGTGAACAAAAGCTGAAAAGCGAGATGGTTACTGGCACGCCACCAGATATGTTTGTTTTATTTGGTGGAGCTGAAATAGAGCCGTACGTGCGCTCCAATCGGCTGGTTGATCTGACTGATTTTGTTCGAGAGAACGGTCTAACCAATCAATTCAAGGATCTGCATCTATGGACCTTTGACAACCATATTTATGGATTGCCCATCGAAGGAAACGCTGAACCACTGTATTTCAATAAGACTATTTTCAACAAGCTTGGTCTAGTGGCGCCTACAACGCTTCAAGAACTCGATGATGTCATACTGAGGCTCAAGGCTGGAGGATACATTCCGTTTGCACTCGGGAACGAGGATCGCTGGCCTGCCGGGATCTTTGCACATTATTTAATGGATCGTTATGCTGGCTCCGAAGTGTTCCAAAAGCTAATCACAGGTGAAGATCAAGCGAGCTTTCAGAATGAGTCCTATTTAAAGGCTTTTGAGCATTTGGATCAATGGATAAAAGAAGGTGCCTTTAGTCCCCAGTCTAATGATCTCTCAACTGAAAATGCAGTCGGTTTGTTTACAAGCGGCAAGGCTGCGATGTATTTAAACGGGAACTGGGATATCAATTTATTTTCTGGTAGTGCGGCTCCAGCAGATTTTCAGAATGAGGTAGGCGTTATTCCATTTCCTGCCTTGAAGCAAGGAGAGGAGCCTTCGATTGCGGGGGGATATACCATCGGCATCGGTCTTTCCTCCGAACTAAATGGAGCTAAACGGGAAGCCGCTTTGGATCTTATGAAGGCTTTTTACACGCAGGAAGTTCAGACCCGAATTGTATATGAAGGACTGAGAATTCCATCCATTCGTATTGCTTTTGATCCGGAGAAGACCGGTCCGGTATTCGCGCAAGTGATGGAAATGATGGAAGTGAACCGCAAGAGCTTTGTGCCTTACGATAACGTATTATCACCTGAAGTTAAGAAAATGTTCCTAAGTGTCATCGAAAAAATGATTAACGAAGAAATGTCTGCAGATCACGCTTTAAAGCTAGTGCAGGCATCATCGATGGAATACTGGAATCTGATCCAAAACTCAAGTGTTCAATAAGCATGGAGGTGCTGGAATGGATGAGATAGAAGAGAAATATAAAGTACTGCTCGTAGATGATGAGCCGATTATTCTTCGTAGTCTAAAAGTAGCTATTCCATGGGATGATCTCCAGATGGAAATTGTGGGAGAGGCTCGAAATGGAGAACTAGCCCTCCGCTTAATAGAAGAAACTACCCCGCATATTATAATCAGCGATATCCGTATGCCTGTGATTGACGGAATCAATTTGATGAAGGAAGTATTACCAAAGAATTCTAAGCTGGTATTTATCTTTATAAGTGGTTATGGGGAGTTCGAATATGCGAGAGAAGCTTTGCGTCAAGGAGCCTTTGATTATTTGCTGAAACCCATCGACCATGACGAACTGGTTGAAATGCTATACCGAGCGAAAACGAGGCTAGATGAGCAAAAAGAGAACGATCAGATGATGCATTCCGTTCAGATGCTGTCGATGCTAGCTCGTGAACGGATGTTTGCTGAAATTACTTTGGGAAATGCAAGGCCGCTTGAACACCTGAAATGGCTGGAGAACAGTGAACTTGAGAGTGGATATTTCATGGCTGTTGTCCAATTGGATGATTATTCTGTGCTTACTGGGCAGTGGAGTGTGGAAGAAAAGCGGCTGTGGCTGTTTGCGATCCGTAATATTGTTGAAGAGTGGTCGCTGGAACATGGAGTACTTACAGTCTTTCCTTTTCATAACGGGGAGTGGATATTGCTCTTTCCTGGATCTTTAAGCGCTAGCAGAAGAGAACTAGGTGAACATTTAATTACAGGGATCAAAAGATACTCCAAGCTAAGCTGCTCTGTAGGAATCAGCCGCTGTACACAAGGGATTGATCAATTAAGTACGGTGTATCCATTGGCTGCGAAGGCTTTGTATCAACGTTTCTATTATGGTCTTGCCGGGGTGTATATAGATGAGGAAACAACCTTCGCAGGCAATACAGAAGTGAAATATCCAAAAGAGCTGGAGACCTCGTTGATAGAGAGTATTCGTACCTTGAATAGAAACCAAATGTCATCATTGTTTGATGAGTTGGCATTATATATTGAAGCTCAAGCTATTCCTAAAGAGATAGCAGAACGTCTTCTCGTGGAAATGGTTGTTGTGTTATACAGACATTTTGAACATTTGAATCTAAATTCGGATTGGTCTCTACATGGATTACTAAGTAAGCTGCACCATTTGGTTACCTTGAGTGAAATGATGTCTGCGTTGAAGGAAGAATTTGGGGAGCGATTGGATCAAGGTAGTAAACCTGTGAATCGGGAAGATACACGTAGTTCAATCGAGAAGACAAAACGTTATATCGAGAGTAATTACTATAAAGACTTAAGTATTGAAGAAGTATCGGAGCTTGCCGATCTTAGTATCAGTCATTTTTGTACTCTATTTAAACAAATAACAGGCTATACCTTCTTGGAGTATGTGACTCACTGTCGAATGGAGAAGGCGAAGGATATATTGCAAAGTAGTAATGTGAAGGTATATCAGATCGCTCCACTAGTTGGTTATCAGGATCCACGATATTTTACTCAAGTCTTTAAAAAAGCTAGCGGTCAGACGCCTACGGAATATCGTGAAGAGCATGCGAAGCAAGCTAATTAACAAAGAAATACACGGATTGCATAGCAAAAGGGGGAAAATAGGGCATAAGTATGACATTTATCATACCCTTTACTTGATGTTTATGACTTATAGGATGACACTTTATCTCCTATACTTAGGATAGATAAAAAAAGATCCTTAGCCAGACACATCAAGGAGGAAACGATAAAGATGACTACAAAACAGACATCACAGCTCTCCAGTCTTAAAAAAAGTGTAGCCCCTTACGAAAAAAACGACCGCAACGCGAGCATAAGACAGCTCATTAATACTTTAGGGCCACTTGTGCTGTTATGGGGCGGAGCTTATTTCTCTTTATCCGTTTCCTACTGGCTCACCCTTTTGTTGGCCATTCCTGCAGCAGGATTTGTAATCCGGACTTTTATTATTTTCCATGACTGTACACATGGTTCGTTCTTTAAGAATCGTAGAGCGAATGACATTATCGGAACGATTACAGGTGTACTTACACTTGTTCCTTATCGGCAGTGGAAGCATAGTCATTCCATTCATCACGCCAGCTCCAGTAACCTCGATAAAAGAGGGATTGGTGACATATGGATTATGACTGTCGATGAATATGAAGCAGCTTCATCCTGGAAACGTCTGTATTACCGGATTTACCGTAACCCACTCGTGATGTTCGGTTTAGGACCTATTGCTGTTTTTATGATTCAATATCGGTTTAATGCTAAAGGCGCTAGACGTAAAGAGCGGATGAATACCTATTTAACAAATGTATCTATCGCAGCTCTCTATGGTTTGCTTATTTGGGCGATCGGCTGGCAAGCCTTTATCATGGTGCAATTGCCAATAGCCTTTGTATCCGGTTTTCTCGGAATATGGTTGTTCTATGTTCAGCATCAGTTCGAGGATTCCTACTTCGAGAATGAATCGGAGTGGAGTTATGTTATGGCTGCAGTAGAGGGAAGCTCATATTACAAGCTACCTAAGCTATTGCAATGGATCACAGGGAACATCGGGTTCCACCATGTCCATCATTTAAGTCCAAAGGTACCCAACTATAATTTAGAAAAAGCACATAATGCAACTCCACCATTGCAAAAGGCGACGACCATAACACTTAGCACTAGCTTGAAGGCTCTACACTTCCGTCTTTGGGATGAGGAGAATAAGTGCTTCATCAGCTTTAAAGAGGTAAAGTCGAGACTAAGCAAACCTAAGGTAGCGGGAGAAGTCCTGCAAGTTCATAAGACTAGACTCCAAGGAGAATAATAACTATAGGTTCGAACAAAATAGGAGTATAAAGAAAGGTTAGAGCCGGAGAAATCATTCGTGGCTCTAATCTTTTTCTATTTATCGTAGTGGTTCAACAGATTTTCACTGAATTTGTGCTAGAATAAGGAGAGTAATGTATGGTAAAAAGGAGAGCGGTCATGCAAAAGTGGCATCATATTTTTCATAAAAGCACAGGTCTCAGCCCTTATGTGTGGGTCGTTTTTTACATTCTACCGTTTTATTTTATATTTCGCTCCTCCTCTACCTACCAAGTAGTTTGGGGAATCTTGATGATTGCTGTATTTTTTGTTTGTTATGTGCTTTCCTTTGTTTCTAAGGGGTGGCTGGTTTATTTCTGGACGAGTGTCCAAATTATAGTTTCTATAACAATGACGCTTTTGTTCGGATATATGTATTTCGCACTTTTTCTAGCCTTTTTTATTGGGAATATACAGAATCGAGTAGGGTTCTTCACACTGTACTCTATTCATCTGTTAACTACGATCATTACAATCAATTATGAGCTGCTCTCGCGTAATTCAGTGTTTATTAGTCAACTACCGTTCGTGCTAGTAAGTATGATTGCAGTGATTCTACTTCCAATCAGTACGTATAACCGAAATAATCAGGGCAAGTTACAAGATCAATTGGAGGATGCGAATAAGCGAATCTCCGAACTCGTTAAGATTGAAGAACGTCAACGGATTTCGCGAGATCTTCATGATACATTAGGTCAGAAGCTTTCATTAATTGGTCTTAAGAGTGACTTGGTGGGAAAGCTAATTGATTCTAATCCTACGCAAGCCAAAGCTGAGATTAATGATGTACGGCAGACAGCGAGAAGTGCGCTAAAAGAGGTCCGGGAAATGGTTACGCGAATGCGTGGCATTCGGCTTGAAGATGAACTGATTCATATTCAGCAGTTTCTTGCAGCTGCTGAGATTGATTTTAAGCTGGAGGGGAATCCGAAGCTAACCAATACCTCATTGATAACTGAAAATGTGCTAAGCATGTGTATAAAGGAAGCTGTCACTAATGTTGTGAAGCACAGCGGGGCAAAGTCTTGCTCTATTCAGATTAACCCCTCACGCACGGATCTAGTCATTAAAGTGAAAGATGACGGGACTGGGATACCCGGGAACGATCTTTATTTTAAAGGTCATGGGCTGCAAGGCATGAGAGAGCGTCTTGAATTTGTGAATGGCTGTATGGATATCGTGAGAGATAGCGGGACTACAATTGTGATTAAAGTACCCAATGCATTCAAACATCAGGAACAGGAGGTCATCCTATAATGATTAAAATTGTAATCGCTGAGGATCAACGAATGCTCCTCGGGGCGCTGGCTTCTTTGCTCGATTTAGAAGAGGATATGAAGGTCGTAGGCCGAGCAAGTAACGGGGAAGAAGCTGTTGCAATGGTTCAGCAGCTTAAACCGGATATCTGTATTATGGATATTGAGATGCCGGCAATGAGTGGTCTCGACGCTGCAGAAGCCCTGAAGACTAGCGGCTGCAAAACGATGATATTAACGACCTTTGCCCGGGCGGGATATTTCGAACGTGCGCTCAAAGCGGGTGTTCATGCTTATTTACTGAAGGACAGTCCTAGTGAAGAGCTGGCACTCTCTATCCGGAATGTTATGGCAGGCAGACGCATGTATGCACCGGAGCTGATGGATGAAGCCTACAGCGGTGAAGTGAATCCATTGACTCAGCGGGAGAAGGAAGTACTCGGCCTGATCGCCGATGGCAAAAATACGAAAGAAATTGCCAGCGAGCTGTACATTACCACTGGTACGGTACGGAACTACATTTCTGTTATCCTCGATAAGCTGGATGTGGGAAATCGGATTGAAGCGATCACTCGATTTAAGGAAAAAGGCTGGTTTAAATGAAAATATTAAATTTTTTAATGTTATTTTGATGTTAACACTCGCCAAATGTTCTCGACCCGTATATCATTAATTATCGGCCTATTATTCACAATAGGACAGTTAATCAAAAGGAAGTGTATTTTCTGATGTCAAGAAAGCTAAGAGCCGGCATAGTTGGCGGCACAGGTATGGTAGGACAACGTTTTATTGCCCTTCTAGAGAATCATCCTTGGTTTGAAGTAACTGCGATTGCTGCCAGTGCGAAATCTGCTGGGAAAACGTATGAAGAATCGGCCAAGGGCAGATGGAAGCTATCCACTCCAATGCCTGAGAACGTGAAGAATATTATGGTTCAAGATGCTTCTAAGGTAGAAGAAGTAGCTGCGGACGTAGACCTGATCTTTTGCGCAGTAGACATGAAAAAAGAAGAGATTAAAGCGCTCGAAGAAGCTTATGCTCGTACGGGTACTCCAGTTATCTCCAATAACTCAGCGCATCGTTGGACACCGGACGTGCCTATGGTTATTCCTGAGATTAACCCAGAGCATCTTGAGGTTATTGCGCAGCAAAGAAAACGTCTGGGAACTGAGACTGGTTTCATTGCGGTTAAACCTAACTGCTCCATTCAAAGTTATGTACCTGCACTTCATGCGCTCAAAGAATTCAACCCATCTAAAGTGGTAGTCACCACTTACCAAGCGATTTCGGGTGCGGGCAAGACTTTTGCTGACTGGCCTGAAATGCTGGACAACGTGATTCCGTACATTGGTGGCGAAGAAGAGAAGAGCGAGCAAGAGCCGTTGCGCATCTGGGGAAGCGTGCAAGAAGAAGGTATCGTAAAAAGTGAAGCGCCGACGATTACTTCGCAGTGTATCCGTGTGCCTGTAGCGGATGGACATATGGCTGCTGTATTTGTTTCTTTTGAGAAAAAGCCATCCAAAGAAGAGATTCTGAAACTCTGGAATAGCTTCAAAGGACGTCCTCAAGAGCTTGAACTGCCTAGCGCCCCTAAACAGTTCATTACTTATTTCGAAGAGGAGAACCGTCCACAGACCAAATTGGATCGTGATATTGAGAATGGTATGGGCGTATCGACGGGCAGACTTCGCGAAGATGCCATCTATGATTACAAATTCGTAGGTCTCTCCCATAACACCCTGCGCGGAGCAGCTGGCGGTGCTGTATTGATCGCTGAGCTTCTGAAAGCAGAAGGTTATATTCAGCCTAAATAAAATGGATAAGCTGTAAAGCTGATTCGAAATAGACACCTCATCAAAGCTTAGTCTTTGATGGGGTGTTTTTTAATGGGTTGATTTGGTAAAATAAGTTAGGGAAGGAGCTGATATACCTGTATAAATATTTATTAGCTTTTTTATGGTTACCTTTAATACTATTCACAAGCGGATGTACATCATCAACTCAAGAGGAGCAAGAGTACGGAATATCTTCTATAAATGCTGAAATTCCTATTCCTAAGAAAGCAAAGGAAATCGAAGTGACAACAACTTCAAGTAACCCCAATATAAAAATAGGCGTAAAATACGAATTGGATAATATAGGGGGAGAACAAGGTCTCTATCGACCTGACCACTACTTTAATAAATTAGAGGATGCTGGCTGGGTGGAGCTGGAGGACAAGCGGTTAGGGCATGTGCAATTTTTCGAAAAAGAGGGTACTGTCATCGCCATTGAAATACATGAAGATACCTTTGATATTCATGAAATGAATAAAGATGCTAAATACTAATCAGAGTATCGTTAGACGAAGCTGAGCTATTACTTAAACAGAAAGTTTGAGAGTGTGGTAAAATAGATGAAGTGTATAAACTATACGAATTCTGAATGACTGACGGAGTGATAAGATGGGTGCAAAAAGTAAAGGTGGCGGCACGGGCAGAGGTACGGGGAGTAAGGGCTGGACACGCTGGAACAAAACAGCAAAACCAGTTAAACCTGCTAAAGGTGCTCCAACCACGGGTCCAGGCGCTAAAGATGCAAGTGGAAGCAAGGGCAATAACGTGAAAAAAAGCGGAAGCTCGAAATAGCTCCCTTGAAATCAATTATTCCTGAAGGTTAACATCTGATTTTGATCGTTAAAATCAGGTGTTTTTTTATGGATAGATGCAAGTACCAGTATCAGAAGGAAAGTAGGATCATCAGTGAGAATCGATAAATATATAAGCGAAACAGGCTTCTGTTCCAGAAGGGAAACGAAACGACTCATTACCGCAGGGCGGATCGCTGTTAACGGCATCGTCTGTGATGGGAATATTCTTTTAGAGCCAGAGGATATCGTATGGATTGATGGAGAGCCCATAACAAGCAGTAAAGGGGAGCCGGTATACCTCGCGCTGAATAAACCGATAGGCATCACCTGTACAGCTGCGCCAAATGTAGCTGGGAATATTATAGATTTTGTAGGTTATCCCTCACGGATCTTTGCGATCGGCAGATTAGATAAACACTCGGAAGGCCTCATTTTGTTAACCAACGATGGAGATATCGTAAACAAAATGATGCGTTCCGAGAATGGGCATGAAAAAGAATATGTAGTTCATGTAGACAAGCCGATAACGTCAGAATTCATACATGCCATGTCTAGTGGTGTGGATATTCTTGGCGTCACAACAAAACCTTGTGAGGTCTCTCGGATCGCGGAATGTCAGTTTAGAATTATCCTAACTCAAGGCCTTAATCTGCAAATACGTAGAATGTGCAAGGAGTTAGGATATAGAGTACTAAAGCTAGAGCGTATAAGAATCATGAATATTACACTTGATAGTTTGGAGCGAGGACAATGGCGGCATTTGAGCGGAGAAGAGCTGAGTGAGCTTATGACCCGCTTAAATTAACTTCGTGAACAAATCCTCTGGCTGCCAAGGTGATGTCTTCAGCGCCCGCAATAGCTGAGATAACGGAGATACCGTCCGCACCCGCAGCTAGTACTGGTGCTGCATTGTGCACCGTGATCCCGCCTATGCCAACCAAAGGAATCGTAATGCCGCTGTTTCGTATTTCTTCAATAAATGATGTGCCTCGAACAGCTTGGGCATCCTCCTTGGAAGAGGTAGGATAAACAGGACCAATGCCCAGATAATCGGCTCCATCCGCTATCGCCTGCCGAGCTTCGGCGAGCGAATGAGCGGACACACCAACGATCTTATCCTCGCCAAGCAGCTGCCTAATCGCCAGCGCAGGGGTATCATCTTGTCCTACATGAATGCCGTCCGCATCAAGGGCGATGGCTAGATCAATATCGTCATTAACGATAAAAGGGACTCCGTTAGCACGACATATCTTTTGGAGCCGTCTTCCTAAATTAAATTTAACTTGGGCAGTTAATGCCCCCGTACCTTTTTCACGAAATTGGAACATCGTTATGCCTCCCGCGACCGCTTCTTTTAATACCTTGGCTGGGGCTATCCGACAATTCACACTGCCCATAATGAAATAGACTTTTAATAAATCCCGCAGTTGATCACTGTCTATTTGCTTCAAGGTTCATCCCTCGCAATCTATTCTGATATGCAAAATGATTCGTAGGTCCATGTCCAGCCCCTATGCCCAGCTCGTCTTCAATCGCCGCTTGTATAAAAGCTTTAGCTATGTGTGTTGCTTCGGGAACGGTTTTGCCCTTAGCAAGCTCGGCAGTGACTGCTGCTGAATAGGTGCAGCCTGTGCCGTGCGTGTGTCTAGTCTGAACTCGTTGACTCTCCATAAAGATGAATTCGTGACCATCATATAGGAGATCCACAACAGCCGTAGTTGAGGTATCATGCCCACCTTTTAGCACTACATAGTTAGAGCCCATGGCATGAATGAGTTTAGCCGCTTCTTTACGATCGTCTATAGTAGTGATGCTTCTGTTGGTAATCATTTCAGCCTCTGGAATATTGGGTGTCGTCACTAAGGCTAGCGGGAGGAGATGATTGATTAAGGACTGAACAGCTTCTTGCTGTAGCAGCGTGGAACCCCCTTTAGCAACCATCACAGGATCAACTACAAGATTACGCCAGCTGTATTGCTGTATCTTCTCTGCTACGATACGTATGATGTCACTGTTAAAAAGCATCCCGGTCTTCACAGCATCCGGCTTCAGATCAAGTCCAATGGAATCAAGCTGCTGAATAATAGCTTCCAGTGTCAACGGATAAACGCCTTGAACTCCGAGGGTGTTCTGGGCTGTCACAGCCGTAAGAGCACTCATTCCATATACAGAAAGCTCCTGAAAGGTTTTTAGATCTGCTTGGATGCCAGCGCCACCACCGCTATCCGAGCCGGCTATAGTTAAAGCTTTAGATATCATCATTGTTCACTCCTTAGGGTTGTTATCTGAGTTGCTTAATTATTGATTTATCTTGGTAAGTTTCAGCTGTGACCAAGCTCAATTGATTTAGAAACTCGATTTGAAAGCTCCCCGGACCTTGTCCAGTCGTTAGTTCAGCGGCGATTTCAGCAGCCACTCCATAGAAGGAGAGAGCTTCGACTGCGGCTTCAAGAGATGCTCCTTCACTTACCGCTAGAAATGCACCGACTACTGCACTTAGCAGACAACCGGTTCCCGTTACTTTCTTTAGAATTGGGTGACCATTGCTGGCAATGTAGGTGTTATCTCCATTTGTGATGACATCGTCTTTTCCGGTGATGATAACTACACAGCCTAACTTCCGCGCGGCTGTCTCAGCCAAGACGACTACGTCGCCATCCCCTTCGCCTGCATCTACCCCTTTAATAGACCAGCTCTCACCAATGACATTGGCAACTTCAGCTACATTGCCACGTAGAGCGGTAATCTGCATCTCATTCACTAGCTTTTGAGTGACCGCTGTTCGATAAGAAGTGGCTCCCGCACCCACTGGATCAAGAACTAAGGGAACGCCGTGCTTATTCGCAGATTGTCCCGCGAGCACCATGGATTGAATGGCGTAGTCATTCAGTGTGCCGATATTTAGAACTACAGCAGATGAAAATGCGGCGATATCGACCACTTCCTCGTGAGCATCCGCCATAAAGGGGGAGGCACCGAGCGCCAAAAGACCGTTGGCAGAGAAATTGGCTACGACGATGTTGGTGATATTGTGGACAAGTGGATTGGATTCCCGTACTTTGGATAGATAACTCATGATTATTCCTCCTCAAGTTTTATGAGCGAATAGCTAATGTTTAAAAATTAATAAAAGCATCCTCAGCTTTGATGTCAGTAGACAGTAAATCATTGTCCGATAGCCACTGTCGTACCTTCTCCCAAGACGTGGGCGCTTGATATCCAAAATCTTGATCACCCGCATTCATTAGCGGTAGTAGAATCGCGAGGCTCTTCTCTTCAATTTGCTTATCGAGTGGAGAGGTCTCATCTTCGTGTGCAAGCAGCAAATTTAACGCTTTTTCCGGATTATCCTGCACAAATTGTTGTCCTTTTGTAATTGCATTTACAAACTTTTTGAAATAGGATTCAAAATTTTGTATTCCTTGATCGCTGGCGACAAGGACTAGCTCATAATAATCGGGGACTCCGTAATCCGTGGGATTGAACGAGTTCACGCGATGACCTTCTTTTTCCAAGATTAATTGTTCGTGGTTAATGAACCCTCCCATAATGGCATCCACTTGCCCCGTCGCAATCGCCGGAATAAGGTCAAAGCCTACGTCTATTAATTTGCTGGCCTTTGGGTCACCCCCATCGTTTTGGATCATCGTACGAATCATGGCTTCATAAAGAGGAATGGAAGAATACCCGATCTGTTTACCTGTGAGGTCTTTGGGACTATGAACGTCTCCAGCCTGAGGTACCATTAAATGATTAAGCGGATGTCTCACAATCGCTGCAATCGAACGTACTGGAATGTTCTCACTGCGTGCCATGAGCACCTGAGGTTGATAACTAAACGCTAAATCGATTTGATTCGCTGCTACAAGTTTCAGTGCGTCATTGCTGTCTGCGGGCATTTGGATCTCTACGTCCAGACCTTCCTCTTGGAAATAACCGTTCTGCTCAGCAGCATATAAAAAAGAGTGAACGGCATTGGGATACCAATCGAGCATAATCGTCAGCTTGTGCGTTTGTATAATTTCGTTATTAGATGAATTAGCAGGAGGACTACTTACATTGGATGTTTTTCCGCAGCTGGTGAAGATTAGGACTGAACATATGAGAAATACGGGAATAAGCCATTTTCTTTGGGAATTCAAATCATTCATTGCTTAGATCCTCTTTTCTTTAAAAATAATGGTTCGAGCAGAGCTATCATCAGAAACAACACTACACCAAGCGCGGACAACAGAAATACAGCGGCGAACATTTCGGCACTTTGCATATTTCCGGCCATCCTTCGGCTAAAGTAACCGAGTCCTTTGCTGCCGCCGAGCCATTCGCCGATGGTTGCTCCAATCACGCAGTACACAATGGATAGCTTTAGTCCTGAGAAAAAAGAGGGCAGCGCCAGCGGGATTTGGGTTTTAGCAAGCAGTTGCCAGCGGTTTGCGCCAAATGTTAACAATAAGTCTTTGTAGGCTTGACCACTTGTACGAAGTCCGTCATATGTACTCACAACGACTGGAAAAAAAGCAGTTAGAAACACAACAGCCACTTTGCTCCACAGCGTATACCCGAACCACATAATAAAAATGGGGGATAGCGCGATTAACGGGATCGTCTGACTGATAATAAGGAACGGATAGATGGCCTTTTCAAGTGGGCGAAATAAGAACATTCCGGTGCCCAGCAGTGAACCACAGATAACCGAGAGAACAAAACCTACCAATATTTCCTGCAGTGTCGCCAATAAATGCGGTCTGAGTAATTGCCTGTGTTCGATCAATGCGATACCTATTGAAGAAGGTGCAGGTAGGATAAAGGCTGGAATCAAGTGAAGACGAACAGCTGATTCCCAGATCACAAGAATGAACAATAGCAGTAGAATGAAGGGGCCGTAATTGTTTAAATATTTTTTAAAAGGTATGGGCTGCATACAGTCTCCGCTCCAACTCTTCCCGTAACGCTATAAACCGGGGTTCATAGTTCATCTTGTAATGTCTTGGCCTCGGTAAATCAACGACGATCTCCTGTAATTCGCTATGCATGCCTCCAGACAATAAATAAATCCGATCGCTTAGTAACAGCGCTTCCTCTAGATCATGGGTGATGAGCATCACTGTTTGATCCAGCTCATCCCAAAGCTCCAACAGCCAACGGTGTATCTCACGTTTGGTCATAGCGTCGAGCGCTCCAAATGGCTCATCTAGCAGCATAAGACCGGCCCCGCCGCCAGCTACAAGCGTTCGTAGAAATGCGACTCGCTGTTTCATGCCACCCGATAGCTCATGGGGATAAGCCCTCTCTACATCGGCCAAACCGAAGCGTGACAGCATTTCCCGAATGTGAGAGATCGTCTGTTGTTTACTAAACCTTGGTTTAATCTCCCAGGGCAAAAGACAGTTGTCGAGCACGGTTCTCCAAGGCAGCAGCAAATCCTGCTGAGGCATGTATGCGATCTGACCTAAGCGAGAAGAGGATGACGAGTTCGAATGAATTTTTATTTTCCCATGAGTGGGTTCGAGCAAGCCTGCTATAGTTTTGAAAAGCGTACTTTTCCCGCTTCCGCTAGCCCCAATGACAGAGACAAATTCTCCTTGCCTGATATCCATGGATAGATCTGCGAATACAGGGGGTTGTTCTGATTCCGGAAAGGAGTAGGTTAAGCCTTGAATGGATAGGATTGTCGTGATGATCGAACCTCCTAAAAAGTTTTGTGAGCGTTGGCTTCTTGGAAAGCATCGTACAAAACTTGCTTCGGAAGCCTACGCTTAAGTTTTGTGATTGATTGTAAACAAATAAAGACCCATTCTTTTCCGGTGGGAAATAAATGGGTCAAAAAGTTCATTCAGCATAGGAACACTAAAAATGCATGGGATGAAAATTCTGCTCCACTTCCCTCCGCTGGTATGATCCAGATCAGGTTCCAAGGGTCCGGAGCTTGAAGCTCCGTCTCAGTCGGCCGACTCCCCTAGTGAAATAACAGGTCCATATTTAATTTGTTTATAAATATACCATATCTTTCTGAGATGTAAAGAGAGGATCTTGTGAAGGATTATTCTAAGAATGGGTAATATAAGGGTAGAGATTTACCTAATATTACAATTCCGATGTATATAATCGGAAAAAACCATTGACGGTAAACAGCAGCCAGTGTAGTATACAATTTACCGGATGAATTCCGGGTAAAGAGAGGGGAATTAATAATGAAAAAACTAAGTTTAACTATTCTATTGGCGTTAACCGTGGTGTTTGTAGCGGCCTGCGGCAATAATTCGAATACCGATACTTCTAAAAATTCTTCAGCTGGAACGAATGGTGGAAATACAGCCACTGCGCAAAACAGTCTGGAAGCTGTTAAAGCTAGCGGCAAATTGCGTATAGGAACAGAAGGGACGTATGCACCCTTTACTTATCATGACGCTTCGGGGAAACTGACCGGCTTTGACGTAGAAATTGCTGAGGAAGTAGCGAAGCGCCTCGGTGTTGAACCAGAATTTTTTGAGACACAGTGGGACGGTATTTTTGCTGGGATGGATGCCAAGCGGTTTGATGTTATTTTTAACGAAGTATCCATTAATGAAGATCGTAAAGTGAAATATGATTTCTCTGAACCGTATATCGTATCTAAAGCGGTATTGATAGTAAGTGAAAACAATGAGGATATCAAAACATTTGCAGATCTTAAGGGTAAAAAAGCCGGACAATCTCTAACCAGTAACCTGTCCGATATCGCCCGTGAAAACGGTGCTGAAATCGTTGCTACAGACGGGTTCAATCAAGCGATGGACCTATTGACCTCAGGCCGTATTGATGCGACTGTAAATGATGGTTTGTCTTATCTAGACCTGAAAAAGCAAAAGCCTGATGTGAAAATTAAGGTGGTAGATGAGATTCCTGACGGTTCGCAAAGCGCAGCTGTTTTCTTAAAAGGCAACGATGAGTTGGTAAAAGCAGTTAGTGATGCAATTGTTGAAATGAAGAGCGATGGCACATACTTAAAGATTTCTGAGAAATACTTTGGTGCTGACGTTTCAAAATAATACAAGGTTTCAGAAGCTAACCAGCTTGGAACCAAAAAAGGATGTCTAAAAATGGATGACCGCAAAATACAAATTTTCTTAGATTCACTGCTACCCCTGCTAAAAGCTGGGGTGGCTTTTACCATTCCTTTGGCATTGATATCATTTGCACTTGGACTGATCTTAGCGATATTGACTGCACTAGCTCGTCTCTCCCCGTGGGTACTTCCGAAGCTGATTGCTCGCTTTTATGTATGGGTCATTCGTGGAACCCCTTTGTTGGTACAACTGTTTATTATTTTCTATGGTTTGCCGGCAGTTGGAATCGTGCTCGACCCTTTCATAGCCGCGACCATTGGATTTACGCTTAGTGTAGGAGCTTATTCATCAGAAATCATACGTGCTGCTATCCTGTCTATACATAAAGGTCAGTGGGAAGCGGCCTTCTCCGTTGGGATGACTCGTGCCCAGGCACTGCGCCGCGTTATACTGCCACAAGCTGCCCGTGTTTCTGTACCGCCGTTATCGAATTCCTTTATTAGCTTGGTCAAAGACACTTCACTGGCAGCGACCATTACCTATACGGAGATGTTCAGAACAGCACAGCAGGTTGCTTCCACCTCCTATGAGCCACTGCTGATCTATTGCGAAGCAGGATTGTTCTATTTACTATTCTGCTCAGTGTTATCAGCACTGCAAAATTACTTGGAGAAACGACTGAGTCGTTACTCTGCGAGCTAAAGGGGGAGACAATTATGATTGAAATACTTAATTTGCATAAATCCTTCGGTGAGCTGCAGGTATTAAAGGGCATTGATCTCGAAATGGAACATGGCAAGGTACTGGTCATTATTGGCCCATCGGGTTCAGGTAAAACAACGCTTTTACGCTGCTTTAATCTGCTT
The DNA here is from genome assembly GCF_038009145.1 of Paenibacillus sp. FSL R5-0923. NCBI lineage: Bacteria > Bacillati > Bacillota > Bacilli > Caryophanales > Paenibacillaceae > Paenibacillus > Paenibacillus sp. FSL R5-0923. The sequence continues at coordinate 4,885,603 of NZ_JBBPAT010000001.1, read as the reverse complement.
GAAGTCCCTGATAAAGGAAGCTTATCGCTCAGTGATATTAAAATTAATTTCACGGATAACAAGAAAATCCCCCAGAAGTCCATTTTGGCATTACGCCAAAAAACAGGGATGGTCTTTCAGTCCTATAATCTTTTTCCGCATATGACTGCACTAGGCAACGTGATGGAAGGGCAGGTGACGGTCCAGAAACGATCCAAGGACGAAGCACGCGAACGTGCCCTTCAGTTGTTAACTAAAGTTGGCTTGGCGGACAAAGCGGATGCTTATCCGCACCAACTGTCTGGTGGCCAGCAGCAACGGGTAGCTATCGCTCGTGCCATGGCAGTAGATCCAGAGGTGCTGTTGTTCGATGAGCCTACCTCTGCGCTTGATCCAGAGTTGGTGGGGGAAGTACTTAAGGTTATTAAACAGTTAGCGGCAGAGGGAATGACTATGGTGATAGTGACCCATGAGATGAAATTTGCTGCGGATGTGGCTGACCGGATCATTCTGATGGATGGAGGCCATATTCTAGAGCAAGGGACTCCGCAAGAAGTTCTTGAGCATCCGCAGCATCCTCGTGCTCTACAATTTCTGAACAGAATTAGTGGAGAAGAAGTATAGAATAAGATCAAGACGCAAAAAAAGCAGTCCAGGACTATACCTGGGCTGCTTTTTCTTGTTTACCATTCAATGTTAGTGGTGTGTCGCTTCTAGGTTAGGATTTAATACCGGTCTTCAGAAATTCCAAAGCATTATAGAGCATAATCGCAGCTTCGGCGCGAGTGATTTCACTTTTTGGATTAAACTTCCCATTGGCGTCTAAACTATTAATCTTGTATTTAAGAGAACGTTGAATGCTGCCTTGATAAGAAGGATTCAGCGCAGCATCGTCAGCGATATCTACGGGCACTATATTGATCATCGGCAGATTCCCAATGCCTTCGACCCCTTGCACTAGATAATTGGTGAACTCTTCTTTGGTCATTGTTTTGGTTGGATCAATGTCCTTAGGAAGCTCGACATGATTGTAATACGCATTGATAAAGGCTTCAGCGTACCAAGCTTTATCCTTGACTTTCGTGAACAAGCCACTGGCAACGGGAGCTTTGTTGAAATCAATAGCCGCGAGACTAAGCTGGAGTCCACCCGAAATGAACTGGATCCCTTGTGCTGTTGTTACTTTGGAGCTGGGCAAGAATTGGGATTCACTAACCCCTTTGATCAAGCCTTGATTTTTTAAAGAAATAATTTTTTCTTTGCCGTTTATATTATCAATATCCTTAAAGGTATTTCCGGCTGCAAATATTTGGCCACCCAAAGAGAAGGAGAGAATCGTAACGGTTGTAATCGCGGCTAACGTTCTTTTTTTCATATTCATGGTTATTTCACCTCGTTGTATGGATAGGCCTCGTGGCCGCTATCACAAACTTAAACGCAGAAAAATATGGAAAGGTTGCGGTCAAACCTATAATATTTCACGAAAAAGTAGATTTTGGCAGAAAAATAGGCAGGAATGGATGAAAGAACTTTGGATAAGAGAGCTGAAATGTTATAATGATGTCAGGCTCTATTCATTCGTGATTATTTTTGATATGATTATATCGTAACGATTACTATTTACGTTTAATATTTTGATGCATAAATGGGTGCGTCTCAGTGGATACGGATGTTAAATCATTCCGGGAAGGTAGGAGATCAAATGGATCAAATTTCAAATATCAGTCAGCTTTTTGCGGCGCAAAAATATAAATTAACGCCCCAGCGTGAGGCCATAGTGAACATATTGCTCGACAATGAGAAAGATCATCTCAGCGTAGAAGAAGTATATATGCTTGTTAAGAACAGTTATCCGCATTTAGGGCTGGCAACGGTATACCGTACACTTGAGCTCTTATGCGAGCTTCACATTGTAGAAAAGATGAACTTCGGAGATGGAGTCGCTCGTTACGATCTGCGCGGGAATGATCATTCTCACATGCATCATCATTTGATATGCAGCGTGTGCGGCAGGTTGGAGGAAATTAAGGATGACTGGCTGGTGGAGCTGGAGAAAAGAGTGGAACGTGAATATGGCTTTAACGTCACGGATCACCGCCTTGATTTCAAGGGCACTTATGACACATGTAAACGAACAGGCTGCAAAAAAGAAAAAGCAAACAAAGCGGTTTCTTAAGCCGCTTTCTACCTAAAAGAAGAAGCTGTCTCAGAAGTAGTAAGTACTACTTAAGGGGCAGCTTCTTTTTCGGAAAAGAATTAGGGAAAAACTCCCTCTAAATAACTGATAATTGGCCGATATGAATGGAAATGGGGAAATCCTCCCTATAAATCGGCGAAAAATCTATATTTCACAACAAATCAGTTGAATTATAGGGAGGATTTCCCTAATTAGTAGTCAAATGCGCAGAAATCTTTGAATTATAGGGAGATATTTCTTAATTTGCACGCAAAGCAGCGCTTCTTGAAAACCGGAGAAACGCTACATTGCCTTTTAAACTGTTAAAGGAAATCCTACTTACGGGAAAGCCTATGTCATTTTTCTTAGCTTCGAGTGGGTACGAAGGATTTAATCCACGTTCCGAAGCTCCCAGGGTTACGGCTCTGAACGAGGATTACACCTTCTCCGCGGAATCGGCAGACAAGCGCTTCACCACTGGTTAAACTGTTCAACCAACCCGAGGCTGCTTTTTCTACCTTATAGTCCATATAATCTGGCCAAGCGACGAGATGTCCATTGTCGATAATCATCTCTTCACCAGGTGCTAAATTAATGGCGTGGATCGCTCCGAAGGAGGACAGGAATACTGTTCCTCTGCCGCTGATTTCTACAATGAAGAAGCCTTCACCAGAGAAAAGTCCGCGTGTTAAATTTTGCATTTTGGTATTTACTTGAATGCCTTCCGTACCGGCTAAGAATCCGTCCTTTTGAACTAACAGCTTATAGGATCCATCTAATTCGATAGCTTGGATATCACCTAATGATCCAGGAGACAGTAGGACCTCACTTTGACCACGGATAGCTCTGAGTTCCTGGAAGAAGAACTTTTCACCGCTCAGCATTCTTCCCAGACCCCGCATTACGCCTCCATCAGCCGTTCCTTTTAACTCTACGTTAGGAGACATGGCAACCATTGCGCCCATCTCAGCTTTAACACTTTCGCCGGGGTCCAAATATACCTTTAACATTGCAAAAGCACCCTCGTACAAAACATCGTATTTCATCACTAAAAACCTCCGAATCTATTTAGATAAGTAAGAAAACTTGCAGTGATCTCATTGTAACGGAATTCTGGCTGCGCTCATAGTCTGTATTATGTTAAACTGTAGTTGTCTAATAGTTCATCAATGAATAGGAGAGTGGTGCCACATGGCACGAACCAAGACTCAAAAAGCCTTGTTAAAGGCAGAGCGCTCAGGTATCTGGTGCGCAGCTCAAAGTCGCAGATCCAATGGGGATTATAGCGCCATTTCACAGCATGTACGGTTAACGCCGAGCAAACAACAGCAATTGAATAAGAACAAACACAAGGAGCGGATCTTCCAAGATGATGCTCCTTTTTATTTGGCGATTTGAAAATAATGTGTCACTCTGTAGGAGGACAAGAACATAGTCCCATTGCCGATTTGATATATGTCTAATTCAGATATTCTTTACGATAGTAGGTCGTTCCAGAGTTATCATGATCAGGGACTTGTACAAAATGTGAATAGAATTATGCAGATGAACTGTTATTACCAATCTGGATCTTACGAGTGCAAAAATGAATGATAAAGCAGCCTTAAAGTACGTCAAAGAAAGGGGTTCCCTTCTCCGTATTGTTATTGCCATATACTCAAATTCTTCACCCGCCAAGTCAAGCCAAACCATCGTACAATCGGGTGATCCTTATTGTCTTGAGAGACTTGGAAAGTATTATGAACGGTTAAAAAAGGCAAAGAAATGACCTTCAGTATGCCTTTGAAAATTAACAACTATACCCGGGTCTGCCAATTACAGAAGTAAACAACCGTCTCGATCAAATCCAAAGCGAAATGGAAAAGTGGAAGCAGCTGCGAGGGCATTTTCGAGTTATCCATACAAATGTCCTGAGGTTCTCAGAGCAAAGTAAAATCAAATATTTCGTAATTAAACCATATGTAGTCCATTAATTATGCTCCTGTTTAAAACGATAAAGGTTATACATACAATATATCATTGAACTAAACTGCTCGTTAGCTTAATGAGGCAATGACAGTCTAACACTCTATTTTCCGAGTCTAATACTTTATTTTTTCAGTCTAATTGTTCATTTTCTTTTAACATGTAAACCTAAAAACAAACAGAAAAATAAGGTTCAGGTGCTGTTCTAATGCAAATAAAAATTACGCTAAGGTTTATATCAGTTTCATTAGAATAATGGAGTATATAAATTAATGTTTAAGAGAATAAAGAGCTCTTAGTTGATCACACTGAGTATCTTTATCTTTATTACTGATGTGCTGGGTGAAAGATGCAACTATCGAGAAGGAAGGGTTCATCTGGTTTCAAGATACTTCTGAAGCGGTAATTTCCCGTCTCTAATGTGCTTAGTGCCCATAAGCGACGCTAAGCCAAAGCAGCACCACGGACTCGTCACGTACTAAAGCGAAAATACAAACCTTTATTAATGTGTGAGCAATTTAACCCTCGGAGAAATCTTCAAGGTTTTTTGACTTCAAGTTATTCTTTTAAAAAAAGAACGATGGTTTCTGCGGCAAACTCTTGTTTGTTGCCTCAGCTGTATTCTCCTTGACCGCTCACTAATGGGGAACAGGTACACTTTTTCTTGAGCTGATTTAGAAGCGGTTAAATAATCTAACCAGCTGGCTAGAAAGGAAAATACGGAGTCGAGTAAGGAATTGATAGCCTTCCAACAGATTACAGATAAAATGATTCCCAGAGTATTCAAGATTTCATGAATAAATTGTTGCATAATAAAATTCCTCTAGATTTATTCGCATATTGCCTCCTGCTTCCAATTAGAGGGAGTCCACCGGTACAACGACTCTTTGCGCCTTCCTGAATTAATCATCGCTCCATCATGACTGAACGTTGTGGAATGATTTTAACTATTTCAATTCGTCGTCTTCTCTATAAAGAAGATGACTGGTCTACTATTATCCGGAACCACGATTACGGCAATTGAATGTTTCATTTTGACAGAGTTATTTTAACTAACACATTCGATACACACCGAGTTGTCCATTACGCCGTTGAACAAGGCAAGGATAAGAAGATGGCTGCAAGGAGTAATTCACGGACGGAGAGAATATTGGCGACTAAGATCGCTTGAATGTTCTGGCTTAATGCTTTTGAATTTGTATTTACAACGAGCGGTGTAGCAGAAAATCAAATGGAAATCTCGGTTTGGGGAAAAAATGATGCGGGGCAACTTGTAACTCCCCACCGTATCATATCTTCAGAATTGTTAGGTACAAATGGTGTCATTGGAGCAACCGGTGCCACTGGAGTTACCGGTGAGGCCGGTGTTACTGGAGCTACAGGAGCCACTGGAGTTACAAGCTCCACAGGAGCTACAGGAGCTACAGGAGCTACAGGAGCTACAGGAGTTACAGGAGCTACAGGAGCTACAGGAGCTACAGGAGCTACAGGAGTTACAGGAGCCACTGGAGTTACAGGAGCCACTGGAGTTACAGGAGTTACGGGAGACACTGGAGCTACAGGAGATACAGGAGTTACAGGAGCCACAGGAGTTACAGGAGACACTGGAGCTACAGGAGCTACAGGAGTTACAGGAGCCACAGGAGTTACGGGAGTTACAGGAGTTACGGGAGTTACAGGAGTTACAGGAGTTACAGGAGTTACAGGGGTTACAGGGGTTACAGGAGTTACTGGAGCTACAGGGGTCACAGGAGTTACTGGAGATACAGGGGTTACAGGGGTTACAGGAGATACAGGAGTTACCGGAGCTACTGGAGCCACTGGAGTTACAGGAGTTACAGGAGTTACAGGAGTTACTGGAGATATAGGAGTTACAGGAGCTACTGGAGCTACAGGAGTTACAGGAGCCACTGGAGACACTGGAGTAACAGGTGCAACGGGTGTTACTGGATCAACTGGAGTTACCGGAGCCACTGGTACGATTGATCCTACTGCTACCATCGTTGGAATAGGACCAAATGTTAGCTCCCAATTTAGCGAATTAAGAACAAATGAAAAAACGCCGCTCATTGAGTTGACTTCGGTATATGGCTTATCCAACCTAAGAGACATTGTTTCCACATTGGGAGGAGCTACAGTAGGAAGTAATAATACGGAGTTTCAATTAACTACAACCGCATCCGGAGCTGATATTGCCATCCTTCAAAGCTCGGAGAGAGGAAGGTATGAATCAGGTTTTGCCGCAGAAGCGGGAATAGGTATCCGTTTGCCGGTTGCTCCGACAGGAGCCCAAGTAGTGAGATGGGGCGTTTTTGACGATCAGAACGGCTTATTCTTTGGCCAGAGCGTAGCGAATGGAATATTTGTAGCGATCAGAAGAGCAAGCGTTGACACTGTTATTCCTCAAGCAGCTTGGAACGTGGATAAATTAGATGGAACAGGACCAAGTGGTGCGACACTTACTTTATCTAAAGGGAATATATTTCAAATCGTGTTTACTTGGTATGGGTATGGTGTAGTCGAATTTAGAGTCGTCATCCCTGATCCAACGACTTTAGCACAAGAAGTAATTATCGTTCATCGATTCTCTCCGAATGGGCAAACGAGTCTGGCCGATCCTAATCTTCCTCTTCGTGCAGAAATCTTTAATAATGGCACGGCATCTGGACTCAATTTATTTGTTGGAGGAAGACAATATAGCATATTGGGCAAATATAGTCCCGTTTTCAGAGTTACTTCCGAAAGAAGAACCATAACTGCAACAGGAACGCTTACACCGATTTTGTCTTTCCAAAGAAAGGCAACCTTCCCGCCAGGTTCGGGTAGGGCTAATTCAGTAAGTATCAAACTAGAAGGGATTGACCTTGTCACTTCAGATGATATTTACTATCAGATCGTATTAGGCGGAACGATTAATGGAGCCTTTGCAAACTTTCCAACTGCGACGACTAATATCCCAACTTCGGAGACAGCTCTACTAATTAACAGCACGCTAACAACAATTTCGGGTGGTCAAGTACTATTGCAAGGCTTAGCAGCCGGAGTTGAGGGAAGTGCAAGAATATTAGCTTCTGCTTCATTATTGGATTTTCAATTGCCAGATACTGAATTTGTTACTTTAGCTGTTGCGAATTTAAGCGGCGGTACGAATTCCGTTACGGCAACCTTCAGTCTTACTGAAGAATGGTAAAAAGCAACAGTCATGGGGGATTCATTTTCGCCCCCTTTCTGCAAAGGAGGAAGTGTGATGTCAGATATTATCATCTCGAATATTGGCCCAAATGTAAGTTCACAATTCGATGAGCTAACGGTATCACAAAAAACTCCAATCGTGGAGTTAACTTCTGTATACGGTCTATCCTCTCTAAGGGATGCTGTTACGACTGCCGGGAATGGGACGGTTACCAATAATGCTACGGAATATAATTTAAGCAATACCGCTATCGGAATAGATTCAGCCATTTTAGAAAGTGTACTGAGAGGCAGGTACGAGCCGGGCTTTGCAGGGGAAGCTGGAATGGGTGTTCGTATACCATTGCTACCAACAGGTAATCAGGTTGGACGATGGGGGTTGTTCGACGATCAGAATGGAGCATTTTTTGGAGTCAATAGTACAAATGTATTCGTGGTCATACGCAGAGGGGGAACGGATACAACAATTCCTCAAAGTTCATGGAATGTAGACCGATTAGATGGAACTGGTCCAAGTGGAGCGACGCTTAATCTATCTAAAGGCAATATATTTCAAATCGTCTTTACCTGGTATGGGTATGGAGTGATCGAATTTAGAGTGGTCATCCCTAATCCGTCCACTTTAGCGCAAGAGGTGATTACCGTAAATCGTTTCTCCCCAACAGGTCAAACGAGTTTTATTGATCCCAATCTCCCATTAAGAGCACAAATCAATAATAACGGAACCGCCGCAGCCTACAGCCTTTTTGTCGGAGGAAGACAATATAGCATTATCGGAAAATATGATCCTACCTTTAGAGTCACTTCGGAAAGGAGGAGAATTACAAACGTCACATCAACACTAACACCAGTCCTATCATTTACAAGAAAAGCAGTTTTCCCATCGGGATCAGCTAGAACCAATTCTGTGCAGGTGGATCTAGAAGAAATTAATATTATTTCATCCGTAGATCTTAGCTATCAAGTACTTGTGGGAGGAACGCTAAATGGATCATTTGTTAATTATCCCACAGCTACAACGATCATTCCCGATAGTGAGACGGCTCTGTTAGTAAATAATACGTCCACAACGATTACCGGGGGAGAAGTGGTGTTTCAAGGTGTTACAGGAGGCGGAAAAGGCGATACCAGGATACTAGCTTCTTCAGAACTGTTGGACTTCACGCTTCCTGAGAATCAAACCGTAACATTAGCTGTGGCAAATATTGGCGGGGGAGGTTCGAATACAGTTGATGTGGTATTTAGAGTAGCTGAGAGTTGGTAAAACCCACGGGTTGTAATCATATTCTACAAATAATAGAATGGGGGAAAAAGAGAATGATTTTATCCACCGGACCAATAGAAAATAATCCGGTCAGTAATGTAAGGCCGACGCAACAGTTGACTATCAAAATTGATAATCGTGACTTAGTCGATACCTCGAGTATCTTGATTCAGGGATATTACTTAATCGGGACCAGAACGTTATATGTACTTGAGTTAATTTCTGTAGATCCAAATCAAGTTCTAACAAAAAATTATTATGCTGACTTTGATGCTTTCGAATTTGTCTTTACAACGAGCGGTTTAGCAGAACAACAAGTTCAAATTTCGGTTTGGGGTAAGGATGCAGATGGGCAGCTTGTGTCAGCGCATCGCTTAGTAGCTTCTGAACAACTTGGCGAAGCATAAGAAGCAAGACAATCTTAATAGTTGTATATTTCCGAATGGCTGCTAATTATCTTTGTACAAATACAACAATCTTCCCGAAAATTTTAGTTATCGGAACAAGTTCTTGTCAATTTCTGAAGACAAGAACTTGTACCGATTTGACAAGAACATTATCCGATTCCCGTCGGCTTACGCCACAGGTACTCCTTTTGCTGTTGCGAGGCGAGGATTTTTTTGTGGGTTGGAAACGAGGGTTCGAATCGGTCAATATATCTATTACTGGAGATTGATTCTTGCTATGTTGGATTCTGTAAACCACATTTCGTTTGCAGGGCTGACTATAGGATTGCTGATCATTGCAGCTGATTCTCCTTTCACAGAGTTAGGCTTAGTACTTCGATTATGGGCGGAGGGCTATCAGCAATAGGACTATTTAAACAAGAATATTTCGGTTTGGATCGTTACCATTTCGACACCGTTTTGGTGTAAAAAAATAAGTAATGGGGCCAAGATTCATGATCATAATTTACAGGTAAGAGAGAAAATTAATACCCTAAGTAAGGGGATCATTTCAATGAGTATACTGAAAATAAGATTTTTTGTTATCATGGCTAAGAATATACTGATGGAAGACATTATGGATAGGAGATATATAACTGATGAAACAAAATAAATACGACGATACGAATTTCTTCTCAGCCTATAAACAAATGCCTCGTTCCATTGGTGGGCTTGAAGCAGCTGGAGAATGGCATGTATTACAACCTCTGATCCCAGACTTACATAATAAAAGTGTTCTTGATTTAGGCTGCGGATTTGGCTGGCATTGTCTATATGCACGCGAGCAGCAGGCAAGCTCAGTCGTTGGCGTAGATATCTCTGAAAAAATGCTTCAAGAAGCGCGTGAAAAAACAGACGATCCAGCTATTTCATATATCCAGATGCCGATTGAAGATATTGAATTTGCGAGCGAACAATTTGATGTGGTCATCAGTTCATTGGCCCTGCATTATGTAGAGTCCTTTGAAGCTATCTGTCGCAAGGTTCATACTTACCTTAAGCCAGGCGGTAGCTTTATATTTTCAGTGGAGCATCCCATCTTTACTTCTCGAAATGAACAGGATTGGTATGTGGATGACCAAGGCAATCGTCTTCATTGGCCTGTAGATCATTATCAGTCTGAGGGGTTGCGTGAAACGACCTTCTTAACAGAAAATGTGATTAAATATCATCGCACAATCTCAACCTACTTCAATGACTTGATTGGAGCCGGGTTTGCTATCAAAGCAGTTAAGGAGCCTAAGCCTTCTGATGAAATGAGCAATGATCCGTGGATGAAGGACGAGGATCGCAGGCCGATGTTCCTGATCATTTCAGCTGAAAAAGAATAATCATCTCATTAACATGAGTATTGTTTGAATATAGAAGCAAGGGTTATCCTCGTAGTAGTTTATCTACTATAGGGATAGCCCTATTTTTGTTGATGCAATTCACCTCTATATTATACTTGAGTTCTGCTGTGTACACGGTACTGTCTAGGGGACATGCCGAAACGACTTCGGAATACACGGTGAAAATAAGTATAGTTCGCGAAACCGCAGGTTTCTGCTACTTGCTCCAGCGGCATCGGGCTGAAGGTTATTCGTTCTCTTGCCATCTCTAGCCGGACATCATTTACATATTTGATAATACTGGTCCCGAAGGCCTCCTTAAATAAATGAACGGCACGGGAGACGGAAATATCTACATGCGCGGCAACATCCTCCAACAGAAAAGGTAAGGTTGCATGCTCCTCAACATATTGCTTCATTCGGTAAGCTAGATAGCCTTTAGGCGTAATCGCTGGCTGATCTGTAATGAGTCTGTCGATTTCCATACACAGGATTTGCAGATAACAGGCAGATATCGCTGGTGAGAAATCGGAAAGACGTCTGTGCTCAAGAATCAGCTGACGAAATAAGCCGAGGAAATTCTCACTCAGTGGCACACTTAAGAGTGAGGGTCTCTGAGCACGTTCCCACCATTCAACAATCCAAGTTCCTTCACAAAAAATATGATAATCTCCGCTTTCAATCCGCGGCTTACCTACAGGATACTCTTCCTTATCAATGATTAAATAGTAAGGATCATTAGGAGCAAACAGCATGATATCGCCGCTTTCCACTGGAGTCATCACACCGTCGATCATTGCTCGGCTTCGGCCCTCTGTTTGCAGACGAATTAAATAGTTCTGATTTCCATGGCTATGTGACATATGAAAAGGTTTGCGGTGAAAGGAAAATCCAGCAGATAAAACGTGACAGGTAGTTGATTGATTCATGTGTCCTCCTTGATGTCTAGAAATGATAATCAGATTGTTCATGTTTTAATCATATTATTCATTTTATTATATACGCTTTCATATTACTATGTACCTAAGCAATAAAGAAAGAAATCGACCATCCACGCTATACGGAGTCGATATTAGCTATGCAAACAAGGATGGCAGTTGAAGGAAACTAATGGGAATCAGATTAGTCAATTCTGCAACAGCATTATTGTTCAAGTGATTGCTGCTGTTGATCTCTTTGGGGACGAGCAGCAGAAAGAAGTTTAAATGAATTAGTAAGCTAACCCTAAACCCATTGGAGTGATTAGAAAATGCTGAAGATAGGTCTGCAATTGTACACGCTTAGAGAAGAATTGGAACAGGATTTTGAAGGAACACTGCGTAAGGTAGCAGCCCTTGGATATAAAGGCGTAGAGTTTTTCCACTATTTCGGCCGCACCGCAGCAGAAGTTAAACAATTGCTAAATGAGCTTGGACTGGTTGCGCTCGGCGCACATCGTCCATATGACGCATTGTTGAATGATACAGAAGCAGAGATCTCTTACAATCTTGAGATTGGAAATCCAAATTTGATTGTTCCTTATTTGTCAGAAGAACAACGTAACTATGAAGAGGTTGCCGCGAATCTGAAGGTTATTGGAGAAAAGTGCAAAGCGGGCGGAGCAGTTCTTCTGTATCACAATCATGATTTCGAGTTAACAGATAAATATGGTGATAGTGACCGTACTGCTTTTGATGGATTGTTTGAAGAGGTGCCGGCTGACCTGTTGCAAGTGGAAATGGATACTTGCTGGGTACATCATGCAGGCTATGATCCAGTTGAATATATCAATAAATACGCAGGTCGACTGCCGATCATCCATCTGAAGGATTTGAAGAAAAAAGAAGATGGCTCTCCGGAAACTGTTGTACTAGGTGAAGGTGAAGTGAACCTTACTGCAATTTTAAATGCAGCTGTACAGGCAAATGTGGAGTGGGCGGTAGTAGAGCAGGATTTCTGCAGTCGTTCACCATTAGAAAGTGTAGAAGATAGTTTGAAATGGGTAAAAGCATACGCAAATCAAGGAGGAAAAGTTAATGTCTAATAAGTTGAGAATTGCTATTGTAGGTTGCGGTGGTATCGCAAATGGGAAACATATGCCAAGTTTGTCACGTCAGAAGGATGCTGAAATGGTAGCTTTCTGCGATATCATAGAAGAGCGTGCACAGAAAGCCGCTCAGACTTATGGTGCTGAAGGCGCTGCTGTTTATACAGATTACACTGAGCTTTTGAAAGCTGGCGGATTTGATATTGTCCATGTATGTACACCAAATGACAGTCACTCCGTGATTACTATTGCTGCATTGGAAGCAGGTAACCATGTAATGTGCGAGAAACCAATGGCTAAAACCACTGCCCAAGCACAAGAAATGTTGGATGCTGCGAAGCGTACGGGGATGAAGTTGTCTGTCGCTTACCAGAACCGTTATCGTTCGGACAGTGAATACCTTAAAGCACTCTGCGAAAACGGCGAACTAGGTGATATCTATTATGCAAAAGCAATTGCCCTTCGTCGTCGTGCGGTTCCTACTTGGGGCGTGTTCCTGGATGAAGAAAAGCAAGGCGGCGGCCCACTGATCGATATCGGTACGCATGCACTTGATCTTACTTTATGGATGATGGATAATTATAAACCACGCAGTGTTATGGGCTCGTCTTTCCATAAGCTGAGTAACCGAAAGAACGCTGGAAATGCCTTTGGTCCTTGGGATCCTGAGCAATTTAAGGTAGAAGATTCAGCTTTTGGATTTATTACCATGGAAAATGGTGCTACAATTGTACTTGAATCTAGCTGGGCACTAAATGTATCTGAGTATCGAGAAGCTCAGACGCTTCTTGCAGGTACAGAAGGTGGTGCAGATATGAAGGATGGTCTGCGCCTAAACGGTGACCGTGGTGGACGTCTGTATGAGACCAAAGTAGACTTGTCTGCTGGTGGAGTAGCGTTCTTTGATGGTGGACAGGAAAATGAATCTGATCGTGAAGCTCGCTTGTGGCTTGAGGCGGTTAGAGAAGACAAGGAACCTGTAGTTAAACCTGAGCAGGCCCTCGTTGTTACTCAAATCTTGGAAGCTATTTATGAATCTTCACGTACAGGTCGCGCTGTGTATTTTGACGGCACATCAGATAATTAATAGGGAAGTAGGAGTGGAAGTCATGAGCTCAAAGATACATTCCGTAGTCATCGTTGGCTTTGGTGGAATGGGAAGTTATCACGCGAAATTAATTAAGGAGACTAACTCCCTAGAAGTGGTAGGGACATACGACTTACTTGAAGCACGTCGTGCGGACTCCATCAATGCTGGTTACAAGGTATATGAAAGTTATGAAGAAGTATTAGCAGATCCTGCAGTTGAGATTGTTCTTATTGCGACACCAAACGATGTACACAAAGAAATCGCTATACGTGCGCTACAAGCTGGCAAACATGTTATTTGTGAGAAGCCAGTTGCTATGTCCAAGGAAGAGCTTCAAGATATGCTCGATGCTGCGGATGCAGCAGGACGTGTGTTCATGGTACATCAGAACAGACGTTGGGATGAGGATTTCTTAACCATCAAAAAAATGTATGATCAAGAGACCATCGGTTCTTTGTTCCAGCTTGAATCTCGCGTACACGGAGCGAATGGTATTCCAGGAGACTGGCGCCATGTCAAGGCACAAGGTGGAGGAATGCTGCTAGATTGGGGCGTTCATTTATTAGATCAGCTCTTATTTATGATCGATAGCAAAGTCATCAGTGTGAGCAGCAGTCTGAGCTTTATTCTAGGCAATGATGTAGATGATGGCTTTGAAGCCATCCTGCAATTTGAGAATGGAATTAAAGCTATCGTTGAGGTTGGGACAACTAACTTTATTACGCTGCCTAGATGGTATGTGAAGGGTATTGAAGGAACGGGTATTATCGAAGATTGGTCTTTAACTGGACGTTTAGTAACTAGAAACAATGAAGGTGAAAAGATCGAGCCTAAGCCTATACGTGCTGGTGTTGGATTAACCAAAACTATGGCGCCTCCTTCAGAAGGGGCTACGATTACAGAAACTTTACCTCAACCTGCGGAGCTAGGCTCTAGCTTCTATGACAATTTCGCAGCCGTTATTGAGGGAACAGCTGAGCCAATCGTTAAGAATGCCGAAGTAATGCGTGTTCAGAATTTGATTGAAGCTATTTTTGAATCTGCTGAGAAGAATCAAGTAGTAAAAGACTTCGATATGTATGGTGAAGGTAAGTAAACTATTTGCAAAAGAGGTGACTTACAATGAAACTTGGAGTATTTATGGTCTTGTTTGGGGGTCGCAAGCTGGAGGATGCTCTTGATTATGTAGCGTCCAAAGGTCTAAAGGCGGTAGAGATTGGTACAGGAGGGAATCCTGGTAACAGCCATTGTGATCCTAAGATGCTTCTCGAGAATGAGACAGCATTGAAAGAATTCAAACATGCTGTGGAATCCCGTGGATTGACAATCAGTGCATTGAGCTGTCACGGAAATCCCCTACACCCACAAAAAGAGCTTGCCCAGAAGGATCATGAGGACTTTGTGAACTCGGTCAAATTGGCGCAGAAGCTAGGAGTTCCAGTCGTTAATACGTTCTCTGGCTGTCCAGGTGATCATGAGGGTGCCAAGTATCCGAACTGGCCGGTAGCTCCATGGCCAAATGATTATCAAGAAATTCTGGATTGGCAATGGGAAAATAAAGTGATTCCTTACTGGACTGAATGGGGAGCCTTTGCCGCAGAGCATGATGTGAAGGTTGGTCTTGAGCTGCACGGCGGATTCTCCGTTCACACACCTGCTACTCTACTGCGGTTGAGAGAAGCTGCAGGTGAAGTAATCGGAGCTAACCTTGATCCGAGTCATATGTGGTGGCAAGGAATTGATCCAGTGCAGGCAATTCATATTTTAGGCCGCCAAGGCGCAATTCATCATTTCCACGCTAAAGATACAGTTATTGATCCAGTCAATGTCAATATGCATGGCTTAACAGATATGCAATCCTATACCAAAATGCTTGACCGTGCATGGCAGTTCCGTTCGGTTGGCTTTGGACATGATCTTAAGACTTGGGCTGATATTATGAGTGCTCTTCGTTTGGTAGGATATGATTATGTGGTCAGTATTGAGCATGAAGATGGATTGATGTCTGTGGAAGAAGGCTTCTCCAAAGCTGTAAGTAACCTTCAACAAGTATTGATTGAGGAGCCACTAGCAGAAATGTGGTGGGTTTAGATTAAAGGGTATAGATATAAGAAATGACGTGCGCAAGCACGTCATTTTTCCTGTATTAATAATCTGAATTTTAAACCATACAAATTGGAGGACGATCATGCAGCCGATAAAAATACAGAGAGAACACAAACTACAAATTACATCCAGCATTCAGGATTATTTTGAAACGGAGCTGTCTAGCGAAATTGGCCAATTAGCAAGTGAGAATCTTCTTGATTTTATGCTCAAAGAACTCTCACCTTATATTTATAATCAGGCACTGGCAGATGCCCGTAAAGTGATTGAGCAAAAGATGATTTCCATTGAAGAAGAATTGTATGCACTTGAGCAACCACTAACATCTGCTAGAAGATAGTCCGCAACATAATGTATTGTTTACCGCTGATTGGTAATCGTTACGTCTGGATCAGTCTCAGCTTCATAATCTACACCCTCAGTCTCAAATCCGAATAACTGGAAAAACTCCTGTTTGTAGCTTTCTAGATCTGTCAATTCATAGATATTGTCTGTCGTGAGTTTATCCCAGATTTGAGTCACTTGATCCTGTACATCCGGGGACATCTCCCAGTCATCGATTCGGATACGCCCTTCTTCGTCCACAGAAGTCCCTTCGATCGCATAAAGACGTTCTGCAAACAACCGATAGGTTTGCTCAATACAACCCTCATGAAGTCCTTTCTCTTTCATGACTTTGTATAGCGCAGAAGTGTACAGGGGGACGACAGGAATTGCTGAGCTAGACTGTGTGACCAGTCCTTTCGTAACTGCTACATAAGCTCGACCGTCTATACTAGATAGTTCATCGTTAAGAGTGTGTGCTGTTAATTCTAGATGATCTTTTGCGCGTCCAATCGTTCCCTTACGATATACAGACTGGGTAATCTCCGGCCCGATATATGAGAATGCGATGGTGGTGGCATGATCGGCCAAAGCTCCGGCTTGATGAAGAGCTTCAATCCAAAGCTGCCAATCGTCACCACCCATCACTCGAGTGGTATCATCGATTTCTTTGTCTGTAGCAGGCTCAATAGAAATTTGACTGACTTCACCCGTATGAAAGTTTACGGTTTTATTCGTGTAGGTATCTCCTATAGGTTTAATTACGGAGTTATAAACTTCACCCGTCACAGGATCTGTTCGACGGGCAGAAGCAACGCTGTAGATGACTAGATCAACTTGTCCCAATTCACTGCGAATCAGCTGTATGGTTCTATCCTTAGTTTCTTTGGAGAAGGCATCACCGGTTACGCTGTAGGATTGAAGTCCAGCTTTCTCTGCAAGTTCCTCAAAGGCTGCTGAATTGTACCATCCAGCAGAGGCTGTACGGGCTCCATTGCTGCTGCTCTGGCGGTAGACGCCTACTGTGCTGGCTCCAGCCCCAAAGGCGGCTGTAATCCGTGAGGCGAGGCCATATCCTGTAGAGGCGCCAATGACAAGCACCTTGCGTGGTCCTTTGATCTCGGGTTGTGTCTGGATATATTCGATTTGCCGCTCTACTTGACGAGCGCAACCTTGCGGGTGTGCGGTAGTACAGATAAAGCCGCGTGTTCTAGGTTTAATAATCATGTTAATCGTTTCCTCTCTTTCATGAAAAGCAGGCTAATGAGACTCGTTTGTTCTAATTTTAACAATTTTCAATCAAATGGAGAAGGATTGTTTATCCTTTGATACTTATTTCATTATGGTGGTGAGATCTTGGAGAGCTTTACTAAAACAAAATTAACAACAGAGCAACAGAATGATTTGGTAGGTGCTACTTTTGGAAGCCATGTGAGCATTCAGCGAAGTACTGAACTGACAGGTGGTTATTTTAACGCAGCATATGACCTTTTATTATCAGATGGAAGAGACATGATTCTTAAGATAGCACCGTCAGCTGAAGCAGATACCCTTAGTTACGAGCATGATATTATGTCTGTAGAGGTTGCGGCGATGCGACTGATGAAGTCAAAAGGGACAGTACCTGTGCCTGAGGTATACGCTTATGATAACAGTAAAGAAATGATTTCAAGTGAGTTTTTTTTCATGGAGAAAATAGTTGGCCAGCCCTATAATGAAATTAAGGAAGCGCTAAGCTCGCAGCAGAGAATAAGTATTGAGGAAGAGTTAGGTCGTTATTCCCGTTTAATTAATGAAATTTCTGGTGAGCGTTTCGGATTATTTAGTGCGTCCACACCAGTAAAAGGAACTTCATGGCGGGAAACTTTTAAGCATTTGATAATGAATCTGCTTGAAGATGCACGTCGTTTAAAGGTAGAAATGCCCATTCCGTTAGAAACTGTTGAGGCAGAGATCGAAAGTCACTTACATGTTATGGACGCAGTCGTTGAGCCTCGTCTAATACATTGGGATTTATGGGATGGCAATGTGTTTGTGCGAAAGGGCCGCATTGTTGCATTGATTGATTGGGAACGGGCACTTTGGGGCGATCCACTTATGGAATATTATTTTCGCTATATTGAGAATTCAGAGCATTTCTGCAGAGGTTACGGGAATAGCTTCGACAGCCCAAACGAACATGCCCGTAAAAAACTCTACGACTTATATATCGACTTAATTTACTTCATCGAGTGTTATTCGCGTAAGTACGATAGCCAAGGTCACCTTGAGTGGGCGCATGATAATCTGCTTGAGGGCTGGAAGCGGTTCATGAATTAACACATTTTTGACACAACTACAACATGACAGATAGGGAGACTGAGCAACAGTAGGGGAGAATTCTTATATTTGAACGGCTGAGTGTACATATTGATACCGTAAGTTTGCTGTAGCTGCTGTCGATACTACGTTTGTTTCATGATCATTTATGCACAAATAGCATTGCTTACTGATGTACATGACCATGTAACTTTTGCTTTGGTTGTATTATTCGTGTATATTTTGATAGTGGGCTTTAGAATCATGGCAGTATTCCTTCCATACCATTTATTGTATTTAGCAGCACCTAGTAGTTCTTCCTTATTCTCTATTTACGTATTTTAAAGAGGAGCTATCGCAACTATTGAGCACGCAATAATTAGATCTAGTACTAAAGTGTGAGGTTAGCCGCATTTTTTTCAGAAAAATCTTGACTAGAACCCTTAAAACTAGATAAAATAATACTTATTGCTTACAACATGCTGAGAATCATTATCATAATTGACGAGGAAATGAGAGGGTGACAAGATGGAGCGCCTTTTAGAGGTAAAAGACTTAGCGATATCATTCAAAACACACGGCGGAGAGGTACAAGCGATCCGTGGTGTTAGCTTCCATGTAGATAAAGGTGAAACTCTAGCGATTGTTGGGGAGTCAGGTTCGGGTAAAAGTGTAACCTCACAAGCGGTTATGAAGCTAGTTCCTACACCACCAGGAGAATATAAACGCGGACAGATTCTGTTCGATGGACAAGATTTGATTGGCAAGACAGAGAAGCAGATGCAGAAGATCCGCGGTAAAGAGATCGGTATGATCTTTCAAGATCCGATGACCTCTCTGAACCCAATGATGAAGGTCGGCAGACAAATTACTGAAGTGCTGCTTAAACATGAGAACATCTCCAAGGCTGATGCGAATAAACGTGGGATTGAGCTTCTCAATCTTGTAGGTATTCCTTCTCCAGAACGTCGTTTCAATCAATATCCACATGAATTCAGTGGTGGTATGCGTCAACGTGTTGTTATTGCAATGGCACTTGCTGCGAACCCTAAGCTTCTGATTGCGGATGAGCCGACTACTGCGCTCGACGTAACCATCCAAGCACAAATCCTTGATTTGATGAAGGAATTGCAAAAGAAGATTGATACGGCTATTATTTTTATCACCCATGATCTCGGGGTTGTAGCAAGAATGGCAGATCGTGTAGCTGTAATGTATGCCGGACAAATTGTTGAAATGGGAACAGCGGAAGAGATCTTCTACGATCCAAGACACCCATACACTTGGGGCTTGCTAGCTTCCATGCCAAGTCTAGAGAGCAAAGGATCTTTGCTAACAGCCATTCCTGGTACTCCTCCAGATTTGATCAAACCGCCTAAGGGCGATGCTTTCGCACTACGTAGCACTTACGCTATGCAAATCGATATGGAGAAAGAGCCTCCAATGTATAAGGTTTCGGATACCCATATGGTGAAGTCTTGGCTAATGCATCCGATGGCTCCTCAGGTGGAACCGCCGGCAGTTGTTAAGAACAGACAACGTGTGCTTAAGAATGCTTATCCAGAGCCAGTTTTGGTACAAGAAGGCGCTAATTAAACAGATTATTTTACGAAAAATATAAAAGGAAACGTCAGGCCATTTCGATGGCTTGGCGTTTTTTTTATGTGTATGAATGTTCACTATTATTTAAATAAATATGAATTAATACGAACTTAATTAAATAAAAGGATTGACTATTGTTCGTTTTCGTTTCAAAATGAAAAGGCATACATAGGGGGTATAACGATGAGAAAAGCAATTATGACTACAATGATCAGCGTTTCATTATTAGCAGTAACCGCGTGCAATGACAATTCAGCTAGTTCCAGCAACACAAATAACGTAGCTGACTCTGCGCAGCCTGTCTTCAAAAATGTATCTGTACATGATCCGTCGATCATTATGACAGATAACAAATACTATGTGTTCGGCTCTCATTTAGCATCTGCTAAATCAAATGATCTGATGTCTTGGACTCAGCTGTCCTCTGGGGTGGTAGAAGGAAACGTTCTCATTCCTAATGTCAAAGAGGAGTTTGCTGAAGCATTAAAATGGGCACAGACGGATACCTTATGGGCACCCGATGTTATCCAATTGGCGGATGGCAAATACTATATGTATTACAATGCTTGTAAAGGGGATTCCCCGTTGTCTGCACTCGGCATAGCTGTGTCGGACAATATTGAGGGACCTTATAAGAATAAAGGAATCATTCTGAAGTCAGGTATGATGGGCAAGGGTGATGATGGAGAAATATATGATGCCACTCAAAAGCCGAATGTAGTAGATCCGGATGTGTTCTTTGATAAAGAAGGGAAGCTGTGGATGGTCTATGGCTCTTACTCCGGTGGTATTTTTATTATGGAACTAGATGCTAATACAGGCTTCCCGCTGCCAGATCAAGGTTATGGCAAAAAGCTTCTGGGTGCGAATCATGCTCGGATAGAAGCTCCATATATGCTGTACAGTCCGGAAACGGATTACTACTATCTGTTCCTATCCTACGGTGGTCTGGCTGCAGACGGTGGATATAACATCCGTGTAGCTCGTTCAAAGGCGCCTGATGGACCTTTCGAAGATTCTGAGGGTCAGGATATGATTAATGCACAAGGATCGCCATCCGTATTGTTCGATGATTCAGCATATGCTCCTTATGGAGTGAAGCTAATGGGGAATTTCGAATTCTTGAATACGGATGACGAGCTGCCAGTGAGTGGAGAAGGATATGTATCACCAGGTCATAACTCAGCGTTTTATGATGAAGAGAATGGCAAGTATTATCTGATCTTCCATACACGATTCCCAAATCGTGGAGAAAAGCATGAGGTAAGAGTTCATCAGATGTTTATGAACAGTGAGGGCTGGCCGGTTGTAGCCCCGCACCGCTATGGCGGAGAGAGCATAGAGAAATACACAAAAGAGCAAATTTCAGGCGAATATAAATATGTAAACCATAACAAAGACATTACGGCTGATATCGTGCAGTCGGAGCTGATTGAATTCACTAAAAGCGGTAAGATTAAAGGAGCAGTAAAAGGGAAATGGAAGCTTATTGATGATCATACTGCTGAGCTTACCATTGACGGTTCTACTTATAATGGGGTGTTCCTGAAAGAGTGGAATGAAGCAACAGCTAGTAACGTTATGACGTTTACTGCGGTTTCCAAGGAAGGTATCTCTATCTGGGGGAGCCACGTATCAACGATGGAATAATAGATTTTTTTGAAATTGGCAGTAGAAACGGGGTTCCAATTAGTCCTGAGAATGACTAAGCTGGAACCCCGTTTTATGGATGAGTGGTCAATCTTCAAACTTTCGAATCACAATGACAGCATTATGCCCACCGAAACCAAAGGAGTTAGACATACCTATAGTAAGATCAGATTTTCGCGCAATGTTCGGGACATAATCTAAATCACAGATGGAATCTTTGACCTCCTGATTAATGGTAGGTGGGATGATTCCTTCTTGAATGCTCTTAATAAGGGCAATGGCTTCTAGGCCACCAGCCGCCCCTAAGGCGTGTCCAGTCATGGACTTATTAGCGGTTACGGGAATCTGGTAGGCTTGATCACCGAATAACTTCTTTATCGCAAGGGTCTCAGAGCGGTCACCTACTACTGTACTTGTGGCATGAGCACTAATTACATCCACCTCTTTGGGCTGGAGATTAGCTTCATTCAGGGCCAGCTTCATCGCTTGATAAGCACCAATTCCTTCTGGATGGGTGGCGACCATATGATAGGCATCAGAGCTGGCACCATAACCGATAATCTCTCCGTGAATCTTGGCGTTTCTACGCTGCGCATGAGAAAGTGACTCCAAAATAACTATTCCGCCACCTTCACCGATAACAAATCCGTCACGTTCCCCGTCAAAAGGCCGACTCGCCTTAATCGGCTCCTCATTTCGAGTGGATAAGGAGGTGGCATTGCCGAAACTGGCTAAAGAGATTTCAGTAATGGCTGCTTCTGATCCACCAGCAATTACGATGTCGGCACCTCCATAACGGATCAACCGGAAGGCTTCACCGATTGCCGTATTTCCAATAGAGCAGGCAGTTACTGGAGACATTGTAGGACCTAAGGCTCCTAATTTAATGCTGATCATCGCCGCAGCCATATTAGAGATCATCATGGGAATTAAAGTGGGGCTGACCCGATCTGGTCCGCGGCCCTTTAACACATTCCCTTGTTCCATCAAGGTTTGAATTCCACCAACGCCTGATCCTACATAAACTCCGAGACGTTCCTTGTCAATCTTATCAAGCTGTAGACCGGAATGTGTCCAGGCATCTTCAGCGGCTGCCAGGGCGAACTGACTAAATCTATCCATTCTGCGTGCTTCTTTACGGCCAAATCTGGCCTCCGCATCGAAATCATGCACGATTCCCGCGATCTTTGTCTTAAAGTTAGAGGTATCAAATGAAGTGATTGGAGAAATACCCGACTCACCAGAAACTAGACGATCCCAGAATTGTTTTATTGTATTTCCAAGGGGCGAGATTAAGCCCATACCTGTAATAACTACGCGTTCCATAATGAACCTCCTCAAGAAGTGTATATAGGTATTTTTCCACTTATTTTATCCTATTACAAGTTATCGTTTATCCTAGTATAATTTGTACTATACTAAAGAATGTAACAGAGAGGAGAGGAAGCGTATGGCTAATCAGACGAGATTGCAGGCATTATCAGATTTCTTAAAAGCACGCCGTGCTTCGATCTCACCCAGCTCTGTTGGGCTGCCAGAGGGCACACGCAGGAGAACGCCTGGACTTCGCAGGGAAGAAGTTGCACAGTTAGCGGGGGTAAGCAGTACCTGGTATACGTGGCTAGAACAGGGCAGGGATATTAAAGTATCTTCGTCTGTTCTGGACTGTATTGCGACTGCCCTAAAGCTAACTAATGATGAGCGGAAATATCTTTTTGCACTAGCACTAGAGACTGGAACAGGGAACGTTCTATTTCAGCAAGAGGAATCCTCAGTAATTAGTCCTTCTCTACAGAAAATCTTACAGGAGCTTAAGACTTGTCCTACGATTATTTCAGACCGGCGTTGCGGGATAGTAGGTTGGAATGAGGCTGCAGCACATGTGTTTCTAGATTTCTCTAAGTTGCCCATCGAGGAGAGAAACATGATTCGTTTGTTATTTGTTCGTAAGGAGTTCAGACGTTTAGCTGTAAATTGGGAACAATTCGTAAGTGGTTATCTATCCATCTTCAGAGCGTATTACGGACAATATGTAGAGGATCGTTGGTACGATGAATTTATTGAGGAATTAAAGGGACTGCATCCAGCGTTTAATGAAATGTGGGAACAAAGTCGTGTAAGCTCTGCTCCCGATGTGCTATTGGAATTCAGACATGCCAAAGCAGGGAAAATGTTATTTCATTTAACCTCACTTCAGGTTCAAGGCAGCACAGATTTACGTTGTAGTATTTATACGCCTGCCGCAGATTCAAATACTGAAATCAAACTGAAGCAGCTTATGGAGCAGCATAAAGAATGACTTAGGTTAGAAGTTCATAGAAAAGCATCTCTAGCTGAATTATCAACTAGAGATGCTTTAGAGAGCATTGTGAAATGAATCTATTAGAAATCTGATGTTGAGATTTCAATAAATCCGAATGTTGTGCCCGAAGGAGTACTTAAGAGTGCTGCAACCAACAGTGCATGAACTTGAAGTGTAAGACTATTGAATGCTGGAATCGTGTAAGTGATAACTGGAGCATTCACACGGGTTAATACTAGTTGTACCGGATGGTCCGAGATATTGTTTACTGTAACTGCAGCATTAATACCACCTGCAAGGTTTTCATAATATGATTTGCCAATGACAGGTTCTAAAACAAACAATTGAAGCGGTAATACGATGGCCATAGTAACGACCTCCTTTTCTTTTGATAGGATATACTATGCGATAAATCTATTGATGGGAGAGCGAATGACACGGTGAATTAGCACTTTTTGATAGGGGACAAGGAGCTTGTTTTTGCGGACACTACGATACTTATTCATAGAAAACGGGCATGTCTGTCAGCCGTCTACATGGCTATGGGACATACCCGTTTAATTGTCGAAAGATTAATGAGTGGCTATATTCTTTTTATTGGCGTGTTTACTTCCATAGATTCTGTACAATATCAATCCGAACAGCATACCGATAAATGACATCACGGAAATTGTTAAGTAAAGGACCTTACCGCCAAAGGCTTCATATAATGCTCCACCAGCATAAGAAGCGAGAATACCTGATACACCGAAGAACAGTAGCGCCAACACAGTTTGACCCGTAGCACGCCATTCCACAGGCACAATACTATATAGATACTGAATAGCTGCGGAGTAGAATACTGGGAAGGTAAGGATTTGTAGAATCTGTAGATAAGCTAATAAATGCGGATCAGATATCCAGGCCGAAATAAAGAATCGAAGAAAATAAAAGGCTCCAGAAATTGAAATAATGATTAACTCTTTTCCTTTGCGCAGCCACCAAAAGCTTAAGGCAAACACAATAATTTCACTCATTGCGGCGATAAAGAACGATTGACCAACTAATTCAGGACTGCCACCAAGCTCGCGAATATAAACCCCAAGGAAGGTATCGTTCATTCGTGCAGGAACGGAGCTAATAAATATGAGTACTAGAAATAGCAGTGTTTCTTTGTTACTAAGAAAATGCTTCAGGCTGTCAAGTGTGACCGGTTTACCGGTCACCGGAGCATCTGGCATGAACCAGCTGACCACAAAGCTTGTAAGACTTATTGCGACGAACAGCAAGGCCATACCTTGTGAACCGAAATAACTCATCACATAACCTGTGAGTAAGGCCATAACACCGTACCCCAACGCACCGTATGTACGTATCGAACCATAGCTAATTCCAGCTGCCTCAGAGATCCGGAAATTCAGGCTTTCAGCTAGCGGATCGATAGGCATTAAGAAGAAATAGAGCAGCATCGCAAAAAGAATAAGTCGCACGTAGCTGCTAGAATCGAATAAAAAGTATCCCGTCACCGCAGAACATAACAACAGAATTAACAGCACTTTGCGGATCGTTCTTGTTTTGTCACTGATCATCCCCCATAAGGGTTGAGCAATAATGGTAACAAACCCTCCAGTACCAATAATGAATCCAATTTGCGCCGGATTAAGACCTTGCTCCCCTAGATAGACTGGCAGAAAAGGAATGAACATAGCCAGCAACGCAAAATACAAAAAGTTAAACCCTCGTAATAGTGTTGGTGCATTCATAAGTTTTTTTACCTCACGTATTAATTAATATTTATATAGAGTCAATTTTGTTATTGTATCATGGATGTTGAATGATTAGGATATAAAACTATGATAAACTGAGAATAATTAAAGCAAAATGCAAGGAGAAAAGCCGATGATAAAGCTGGTATCATGGAATGTTAATGGCCTTCGGGCCTGTGTCAAAAAAGGGTTTAATGACTATTTTAAAGA
The DNA here is from genome assembly GCF_038009145.1 of Paenibacillus sp. FSL R5-0923. Lineage (NCBI taxonomy): Bacteria > Bacillati > Bacillota > Bacilli > Caryophanales > Paenibacillaceae > Paenibacillus > Paenibacillus sp. FSL R5-0923. The sequence goes on along the minus strand of NZ_JBBPAT010000001.1, from coordinate 4,859,897 downwards.
AGTAGATGCGGATATCTTCTGTGTTCAAGAAACAAAGCTTCAGGAAGGGCAAATTACACTGGAGCATGGCGAAGAATACGATCAATATTGGAATTACGCAGTGAAGAAGGGCTATTCTGGTACGGCAATATTCACTAAAATCAAGCCGATCTCTGCGAGATATGGGATGGAAGAAGATGAAGAAGCAGAAGGCCGGATCATTACATTAGAGTTCGAACATTTTTATCTGGTCAACGTCTATACGCCTAATGCCAAACGAGATCTGTCTCGATTGGCATATAGAATGGAATGGGAGGACCGTTTCCGTAATTATCTCTTAGAACTGGATAAGCGTAAACCAGTTGTTGTCTGTGGAGACCTAAATGTTGCCCATGAAGATATTGATATCAAGAATGCAAAGGCTAACCGTGGGAACTCCGGTTTTACGGATGAAGAGAGAGGGAAAATGAGTACACTGCTTGAGTCGGGCTTCATAGATACGTTCAGATATCTTCACCCGGTGCTTGAGGGAGTGTATTCATGGTGGTCTTATATGCCGAAGGTGAGAGAGCGGAATGTGGGCTGGCGAATTGATTATTTCTTAGCTTCTTCTAGACTTGCACCTAATGTAATTGATGCCCAAATTGATTGTCAGATCATGGGTAGTGATCATTGCCCAGTCATGTTGAAGCTAGCTGATTTTTCGGAATAAAAAAAGTGATATAAGGCCGCTAAGTTCCTGCATAGGACGAAGCGGCCTTTCTTTTATTAACTATACCTATTGTATTCTTCCGATTATATCATCGAATTCAAGCGGTCCCATATTCACATTAATCCGCTGCTTAAGGATAAGCATGTTCTCTAGAATATTAATATCAAGTGTAATTAAGAAAGGCATTTCAACAAATAGCAAGGACAATTTAAGTTGATCTTCTGCAGTCCAAGTAAAGCTGGACATAATCCGGTTCATGAAAGGCTCCAGGATGAGTGCAAAGCTTTCGAGCCATTGTCCTCGGCCTAATCGAATGACATTCTTTTCACCAAGTTTAGTTATTAAAGTAACTTCAGCTTCATCATTGTTGAAAGAGATAGAGATAGTAGCTAGTGAAAATTGGTTGTCATCGAGTGTATAGGTTATACCATTCAATTGATCTTCTTGAAAAGATGACGGCTGCAATTGTGGAGGGTCTATCGATAAGTTTTTTAATTGGTCTGCCAATTTGGCTGCTAATGCTTGTTCTTCCAGAAGAGGGACATCTTTCATATTGGGTAATAAATGCTCCCACACTGCATTCAAAATACCTTGAATACTATTTGAAGCGGCAGTAATAGCAATTACCGCATCCTGATCAGGAAGAACAACGCAGAGTTGTCCGAATGCGCCATCGGCGCGGTAGGCTCCGTGTTGGCATCTCCAGAATTGATAACCATATCCGAGCGCCCAGTCATGATCGCCTTCGCCATTGGAAATGTGTTTGGAAGTTGCCTCATTAATCCACTGTTCAGGCAGGATTCGTTGATTATTCCAGATCCCTTTTTGTAAGTAAAGCTGGCCGAATTTAGCGATATCCTCTGTGGTAATGCTTAAGCCAAATCCCCCCGTGTTAATTCCACGTGGACAAGACTGCCAAGTTGCTCCGTGAATACCGAGCGGAGCGAACAGACGCGGTTCTAGATATTCTAGCAGTGTTTGGCCAGTAACTCGTTGAAGGATCGCGGACAGCATGTAAGTGGCGCCGGTATTATATAGGAAATGTGTACCTGGTTGTTTCTCCACTGGGACTGAGAAGAAAGCTTTAACCCAATTCCCGTCTGCACTTTTATGAAGTGTGTCCATAGTATCCACGACATGCCCGGTACCCATCATCAATAGATGTCTGATTGTCATGTTGGATAGATTGTCAGTGTTAGTCGCAGGAGCCTCTTCAGGGAAGAAGGAGATAACTGCATCGTCGAGCGTAATTAGCTTTTCTGTAACCGCAAACCCTATTGCAGTTGAGGTGAAGCTTTTGCTAAGGGAAAATAGCATATGTGGAAGATCGGACTTATAAGGAGACCACCAGCCTTCAGAGACCACATACCCATGCCTAAGGAGCATGAAGCTATGCAGACCTAAGCTTTGTGTCTCTACTGCATCAATAAAGCTGGATATTGCGGCTGATGATATGCCCTGCTCTTCTGGAAGACTTCTAGACAACTGCAAGCTACTTGTAGTTTCCATTCATTCATCTCCTAAATTTTGAGAATCCTTGCCTTCCTATTTTATAATAAATTCCATTGTATAAATACTATATAAAATGAAGATTTTTAATCCTCTAAAGAGCTGCTGTTGGAGGCATCGGTATGCAATCTTTTCTCAGGCCATGAAATAACATGCGAGGTTCGGCTTAATTTCTCATAGATTAGCTGGTCATCTTTTTTGAATACCTTAATGATTAAATGGATAAAGAAAACTAAATCGACCAGTAGAACAAAGAGGTAAGCGGCCGTTCTCAATGGTGAAGATAGAAGCCCCGTCACATCAGAATCGATAACAATAGCGTGAAGTCCAAGTATTACCCAATATAACAAACCATATCGGATCATAAGCGCCCAGAAAGAAGCCCGATTACCTCTGTTCGTTACCCGAATACGTACAATCCATTTGCCTAAGGTCCGCCCACCAGTAAAAGCTGGAATCAGGATGAAGTAAATCCCTGTTACAATCCAGAAAGCACTTTTTATATCGAATCCATAAAGTACACCAAACCCAATGATCCACACCATACTATCGATGAAAAAAGCAATCCCTCTGCGGGTATAGGAGACTCTTTTGGCAGAACGATCGATATTCGTATCCAGTTGTTCTATACGTGGCAGTAACCCGTTTATCCAGATAGCAATTCGGAATCCAAAGATCCCTCCCAGCGTGTTGGTAATAAGATCATCGACATCAAATAGACGGTAGGGATGATCAAAAAAGCCGTAGATGCCTGTAACCTGAGTGACCTCAAAAGATAACGAAAGTATGAAAGACAAGAGAATACACATTCCCCAGCGCGTTCGGAAATAGTATCCCAGAAACAATCCAAACGGCACGGTCAAAGCGATGTTAAATATCACCTGTAAAAAAGCAGGCTCGCGCAGTAATGACCAATACGTTGAAATCTGATCAGGTATGATCTTAGAGCCATCTATAATATCTTGTATGAATTGAAGAGGGACGAGCTGCATCATACTTCCCGAAGGTGCCATATTATGTCTTGAGGAAGGCATCGGAAGCAAAACAAGAAAATAAGCGTTCATCAGATAGAGCAGCAATAAGTATAGGATTAAAGCTCTAAGCTTATGGATGTAGCCGTGTCTACGGTATTGAACGATTAGAAAAGGGAGTGTGAAGATCAATGCCGCTATAGGAAACATCATAAAGGCATAAGAAATTGGGAAAAAGTAAGAATGAAACATAAGTCACCTGCCGAATCATTGTTTTTGTGGAATATTGTAGTCTGCTGCAAACTAGCGTTCCCGGCTCATTATAAAATTTTATGATAGGGAACTCAACTTATTTATTTAGCGCTTCCGGCATACATATGTCTATAGAGGAGCGTGAAGTGATGGAGAAAAAGGTGCAGCAGTATTATCGACTGAAGCAAAAGCAAAAGGAAATTGAAAAAGAGTTAGCAGAGCTTCGGCAGGATATTCTAAGCTATTGTAGTGAGCAGGGGGCTACCGAGACTGAAATCGGAAGCTACAAAGTGAAGCTAGTGATGCAAAATCGCAAAGAATATGATGATCTCAAGTTATATGAAACCCTATCAGACCCCGAAGTGTGGCGTATGCTCTCCAAATCAGATCCCGCGAAGGTAGCAAGTTTGACCAAGCTTAACGTAATCTCTGAGGACAAGATAATGCATACCTATTCTTTAAAGACCGTAACGTTGCTGCAAGTGGATAAAAAATAAGGATTTACGAGAGCGGTTCCTTTCATGGGGGCCGCTTTATTATATCGAATCGCAACTCTTAGCATTTTGCGTTAAAATAAGAAGTGAAGCTGACCGTCTGCTGTTAAGGAGCTCCGGTGCTTTGGTGCGACAGTAAAGCAACCATAGAGATGGAGGAAGAGAATTCATGAAAGATTTTGATGTCATGTTAGAGAAATATGCGAACCTGGTTGTAAAGGTAGGGGTAAATGTACAGCCTGGACAAGTTTTGATGGTGCATGCACCTATTGAAACGGCAGAGCTTACTCGCTTGATTGTAGGTAAAGCCTATGAAGCAGGTGCTAAATATGTAATTGTTGATTGGGACGATGAAGCGACTACACGTATTCGTTACGAAAAAGCCCCAGAAGATTCCTTCGATTACTATCCACAGTGGCAAGCAGAAATGATGGAGAAGTTTGCGGAAGAGAACGGCGCCATCTTACATATTAAAGTACCAGATCCGGAATTGTTCAATGGTATTGATTCTTCCAAAGTGTCAAGAGCAGTTAAAGCGGCAGCTGTTGCTCGCAAAAACTACTCCAAATATACTCGTAATAGCAAAATTAGCTGGTCTCTCGTTAAGGCCCCAACGCGCGCTTGGGCGAACAAGGTGTTCGCCGATCTCCCTGAGGAAGATCGAGTGGAAGCGATGTGGGAAGCCGTTTTCCAGATGAATCGTGTAGGTAGCGAGGATCCGGTTGCCGCATGGAGAGAGCATATCGGTCAATTGAAAGAAAGTCAGGATAGAATGAACGCTAAGCGTTATAAAAGCCTGCATTACCGTGCTCCGGGAACGGATCTGCATGTGGAGCTTCCAGAAGGACATCTTTGGCGTGGAGGCGGCGGAGAGAATGATAAAGGCGTGTATTTCGTGGCTAATATGCCAACGGAGGAGATCTATTCCATGCCACATCGTACAGGTGTGAATGGTACAGTTAAAAGCACACTTCCTTTGAATCTGAACGGACGTTTGGTAGAAGGTCTTTCATTCACTTTTAAAGATGGAAAAGTAGTAGCATATGAAGCTGAGTCCGGACGTGAGCATCTGACTTCGCTGCTGGCAACGGATGAAGGTGCATCATATTTAGGAGAAGTGGCTTTAGTGCAGCATGATTCTCCAATCTCTCGCTTGAACCGAATTTTCTACAATACAGGGATTGATGAGAATGCCTCCTGCCATTTCGCGTTGGGAAGTGCTTATCCTGTCAATATTGAAGGCGGCACAAAGCTTACGAATGAAGAGCTTATCGCACGAGGTGCTAATGTCAGCTTAACACATGTCGATTTTATGATTGGTTCAGCTGAGCTGGATATTGACGGAGAATTGGCGGATGGTACGATTGAGCCGGTATTCCGTAAAGGGAATTGGGTGCTGTAAGTGAAAATAAGGCCGTAATGATCCCTTTTGGGGAGGGTTACGGCCTTTTCTTTTGAGAATATTTATAAATTTATTACAGCGTTTATTTCGCGCAAAGCATCTTCCAGATCTTCGCCTCTTTCATTCATGCGGTTTGCTAGCTGCTTACAATCATCAAGTTGTTGCTTTGTTAGCGGTCCTGCAAAATGCAGCGTTTCAATATAGTAATAAATGAAGTAATAATTCTCAATTTCAATGATCTCCAAATCTATTAAGGGATTTAAACGTTGGATGCATTCCTGAGCCAGTGCATTTCCAAGATGCTCCATTTGTATGAACACTTCTAGGTCAGACTTCCCGTAAATATATGGAATCGTGTCACTGTAGCTACTAAGAACTGCGTCGGACCAATAATCTAAATATTCTGTGACTGAGAAATGTTGATTCTGCAACATCAGCTCTCGAAATTTTAAATCTTTTGCATGATCAAATGGGAAAATCTTTGCGAATAAAGCAGGTTCGATGGTTTTTGGCATCACAATACTGTAATCTACGTCATTGTTCCCTGTGGAGGCAAAGGCAATAAAGTCTTCAGTTGTATTTAATGACTCAAGCTCACCCTCAGTGATCAAACGCTGCATTGCTCTTAGCGTCAGCAGATAATACCCCATTTTAATAATCCCTGCTTCAAAGGCGATGATAGGTTGATCCTCCGTGTTAAAGAGAAAATCTTCTTCTGGATAAGTTGTCAGATCTGCTAGTTGGGTAAAATAATTCACGATCTTATCGTCTTCAAGCCATAAGTGGTACCGAAAATCCCCCTGATTATATTTCAACCAGTTTATTGAACGTTCATCTCGATCCATTGGATTTCTCTCCAAAGCCCGCTGGAAACCTTCAAGGGTATTTAGATAAATGTTGATGTTATAAAACTCATCAGCTTGAAGATTAAAAACATAGACATCTTTATTGTCAGGTCCACTCGCGAAAGAAGAAATGACTGCTTTACTGTTCTTAACGAGGGTATTTACAAAGCTTTCAGCTGTAACAATTTCAATATGAATAGGTTTAGTGGGACTAAATTTTGCTCTGTTTCCATCATATAAAAGATAGTAACCTTCTTGGTGGAACGGAGTTCTCTCTTCAAGCACACGTCCAAGCTGTGAATAAAATGTATTCATGTCCATTCTTCTTTCTACTATGATTTAAATGAATGATTCGACAATTTCTTCTTTTTTCCTCTAAGAGCCGCTGTCCAATGTGACGCTGGATGATGAAGAGTCAATAATTGTTTCTAAAAAAACGCCAGAGCTCTCTTCAATAGAGAGTCCGGCGTTTTTTTATTGCCCATAGAGATCAGTTTTATTTTGAAAAATAATTAAGGCCCATAGCCTCGCGTACTTCGGACATCGTTTCTTGAGCAATATCGCGGGCACGCTTAGTTCCGGATAATAAGATATCCTCAACAACCTTGGGTCTGGCAGCATAATAGGAGCGACGCTCACGCATTGGTTCAATTAGCTGGTCTAGAGCTGTCGTGATAAGCTGCTTACAGGCAGAACAGCTTATACTCCCACTTTCGCAGCTATCGTGAATTTCTGGGGCGCCATGTGAACGAACAGCACGATGATAAGCATAAATGGGACAAATATCTGGATACCCAGGATCATTTTTATGAACACGGGCTCGATCAGTTGTGGCTTTACGGATCTTGAAGGTGATCTCTTCTTTCGTAGAGTCCAGCTCGATAGCATTGCCTAGGCTTTTACTCATTTTAGCGTTGCCGTCTGTTCCTATTAGTCTTGGCGTCTCGCTGATGAGCGCTCTGGGCTCCACAAGGATGGGGCTGTACAGCTCGTTGAATCTACGTACGATTTTGCGGGTCAACTCCAGATGGGGAAGCTGGTCTTCTCCTACAGGAATAATCGTCGCTTTACAAAAGGTTATATCCGCAGCCTGGCTAACTGGATAACCTAGAAAACCATAATACAATTCATCTAAGCTGGAATTTTTCGATTCGGCTTTAATCGTGGGATTATGCCGTAAAGAATTCACAGTAACAAACATGGAGAATAGGACGGTCAGCTCAGCGATCTCAGGAACCATAGATTGAATAAATAGGGTGGCTTTATCTGGATTTATACCCGCCGATAAATAGTCCAGTGTGATTTCATTCAAGTTTTGACCAAGGTATTGAGGCCGATCAAAGTGAGTCGTTAGGGCTTGAATATCTGCTAGAAACACAAAAGTATCATATTGCTCCTGTAGAGCCACTCGGTTCTGTAAACTGCCCACGTAATGGCCAAGGTGCAGCTTTCCGGTCACTCGATCTCCAGTTAATACACGTTCTTTTATCATTTGAATTCCTCCTGTTTTGTCGCTTCTGATTAACATTGAATCGCCACCACCAGCCATCATCCATGGCCATCACCTCCTTAAAATAACAAAAAAACCTCATCCAATAAGGACGAAGTTGTCGTGGTACCACCTTAATTGATCGTGTTACCATACGTTTCGTTGGCTTTACGATCTTCTCTTACCTGTACGGAGAGTGTTAAAACAATCTAGATACAGGTCCCTTGATAACGGTGGGAACCCCGGCTATCCCTACAGCATCCTAGTGAGATGGTTCGGAAGAGCAACTCTAAAGGCCATTCGATCAAGCGCTGGACACCGGTTCGCAGCAACCACCGGCTCTCTGAAGTCCATGTTCGTTTGTCTACTTACCCTTTGTCAGCGTTGTTCATGATATTTGGGTAATTGTAATTCTGATAAGTGAGTTTGTCAATAGGTGGAAATTAGAGGATGATATTCGAAGTATCTAGGTTTTATAATCTAGTAAAAGTATAACTTAAATGTATATAATCATCAGGAATTAAGTCCAATCTATCATTGCGGATTCACAATATACTATTCTATAACCTTGAAATGGAGTGATAAAAAATGGCGACAATTATAAGTTATGGGTCACAGGCAAAAATCCCGTTAGACCCGTTTACTACTGCTATAACGGTTGCAGGGATTCCTGGAGCTGGAGCGGGTCTAGCCACAGCGCAAGTAAATATTAGTCCGGCTAATCCTGCCTCTTTCTCCAGTAGAGTCGAGTTAAATGGTAGTTTTAGTCTTACTGCACTTGCTAACAGCCAATTTCTTGTTTTAATCCGACGTGCTGGAGTCGATATTTATAGATCCTTTTTTCGTTTTACTACAACTACTGATATTCAATTAAATGTTCAGTGGGTTGATGGTCCTTATATTGGAATCCACAACTATGAATTGGTAATTCAGAATGATAGCAACTTGCCTATAAATCTATTTGGACCCATATCATTCACAGCAACTGCTATAGGAGGAGATGGCGTAATTTAAGTTATGGGACAGTTAAATCGATCTGATTTAACTGTCCTTTTTTCATGGGGTAAAATTTATTTATTTAAAATGTTGTCCTCTAAAACAGCATATTTATCGCCATATTGCTTAATGATATGTTGTTCTCCCCAATTACATAGAGAAGTCAAAATGTCGCTTAAACTATCACCATACTCACTAAGCTCATATTCCACTTTGGGTGGAACCTGATTGTATACGATCCGGTTGATAATTCCATCGGCCTCAAGTTCGCGTAGTTGCTGGGTTAACATTTTTTGAGTAATTCCGGGCATTAACTGTTTTAGTTCCGATGTTCGTTTTTTGCCATGAGTTAAATGACACAGAATTACACATCTCCATTTTCCTCCAATCACTTCGAGTGTGGCCTCAACAGAAATATTGTATTTTTTCTTGATAGTTGTCATGATATCCTCCAATGTATGGGTACTTTTTAGTATCTATGGTACTTTTAAGTGCGTACTATTGATTATGTCCAATTTTGCTTATCATAACATTTATCGTTCTTTTTTTATAGAATGTTATAATTTCAAGTGCTCAGTCCCAAAAAAGTTAATACAAATAAAAACCGTTTCTATACCCTCCCCGTCTTAATTTATGAGAGGTTTAGGAGAGGGGGCTAAGGAAGGATATGACGATGACTAATGCAGAAATGAAGAAGGTAACGATTCTTGATTCTAGGAGCGAGACGGATTTCTACGATTCTATATTGGTACATAGAGAACAGCTATACAGTATTGCCTATAGCTACTTGCGTAACCGGAATGATGCGCTTGAAGCGATGCAGGAAATGACTTGCCGGGCCTGGATCAAAAGAAAAACGTTAAAGGATCCAAAAGCGTTTAAATCATGGATCATTCGGATCCTGATTTATGTCTGTATAGATGAACAAAGACGTAGAAAGCGTTCCATGCCGCTTGTTGACGAGAGAATAGGAGAGCAGATTACCCACATTGGCCATCATCGGATGGAAATGCTGTGGGCACTTGAACAGGTTAAACCCAAGTATCGCCATGTGCTGCTGCTTAAATACTACAACGATATGACCTTAAATGAGATTGCTAAAATACTAGATAAACCTGAAGGAACGGTCAAGACATGGCAGCATAAAGGACTCAAGCAGTTAAGAACGATCATTAAGAATCGGGGTGATTGGAACCATGAGTAGTCAGGAGGAGCTTGCCATGTTAATCGATGCTGAACGGATCCCACAGGAGCAAAAAATGGAGAGTGCAGCCGCACAAATCTATGCCATTCAAGCAGGACTCGAACTAGGTAAAAAGCGCGGAAAAAAGCTAATGTTCGCTAGAAGCGCTATGGCTGTACTGACTGCTTCTGTTTTGATTGCAGGTTTACTCTTCTTCAATCCAACCCAATTGATGCCACAGCAAGCCTCTACAAGTATTGAATCAAGTAACTGGGGTGTGCTGGAACCTTTTAAGAAGCTTGCCTCGTTAGATGGTGATGCTCTCACATTAGAATCTGCTATCCGAAATGATTATGTGCAAATCGTGAATAAGAGTGCTGAGAAAAACGGATATAAAATCACTCTAAATGCTGTGATCGCTGATGAAAATAAAATTATACTGCTATATACAGGGACTACAAGTGGTGGTCAGGAAATTTACAATGTGAATAGTGTATGGCTGACAGATGCTGTGACGGGACAAAGTGTAGTGGATGAAAATGGGAGTAGAGGTGGGATGGGTTTACATGCTGTGGATAGTATTTATACATGGCTCGGAAAAACTATCTATCCACTAGATAAGGATAAAGCATTTCCAAAAGAGGTGGTGGCGAATTTTCAGATCGCTTCAGTGGATCCAGGAATGCTAGCAAAACCAAAAACGGGAACGGATCTAGCTGACATGCGCTATTCTGATCGTTTAAAGGTGAGCTTCGCTATTGATCCAAAATTCTGGGAACAGAAGACCGAGACAGTAGTTATAAATCAGCCTTTTATGATTGACGGACATGAAGTGAATCTTGCGCAGGTGGAGCTATCTCCTTTAAGTATAGTAGTTAAATTTACGTTAAGTGAGGCATTAAAAACCGATTGGGAGATCAGGAATGAGTTATTTGGAAAGACCCCCAGTGAGTTGACATCGCGGGTTGGGAAGCGCGAATTGAAAAATAATTCGATTGGCGGAAGTGGCAGTGAGGATGGATTTATAAGTAACTTTAGCAGCAACGTATTGGATCAACCCAAATTCATTCGTTTGAAACTTGATGCGGGGCCTGATCGCGAGAAAGAGGAGTATATTGATATCTTGAAAAAATAAGCAGCAAGTGATGAGAGTGAGAATGTGATGGGATTCGTAATGCAGAAAAAGGTCCGCTGACAGCGACCTTTTTTTGTTTTCTAGAAGATTAAATATGATTATAAAGTCCTTTTTAAAATAGTGCTATAATAGCTCTTTGAGTGTTCTGAGCTGTATTTTGATCTATATGAACTAGGGGTGATAGATTTGAGCGTAATCCGTATGGAGAACGTAACTAAGAAATATGAGAATACTTTGATTTTTCGAGATATATATTTTCGAGTTAGCAAGGGGGAACGGATTGGGTTAATCGGACGAAATGGTGCGGGGAAGTCTACTGTTTTTAAACTGATGATGGGAAAAGAGGAGCCAACAGCAGGGAAAGTAGAGTTAGATCCCAATGTGAAGATCAGTTATTTCTCTCAATTCTCGGAGCTTTCCGGGGCCTTGTCTGTACAGCAAGAGTTAGAATTGTGCTTTGAGCAGGTAGCGCTTATCGAACAGGAGCTTAACCAAATCGGGGAACAGCTTGGACAAGTGACGGATGATGACCAGATGAATACACTTTTAGAGCGGCAAGCGGCGCTTTTTGAACAAATGGATCATTTGGATGGCTGGAATGTATCTGTAGAAATCAACACTGTTCTGACGAAGTTGGGCTTCAATGAAAGATCACGGCATCAACCTGTAGATGAGTTATCGGGAGGCTGGAGGAACCGTGCAGCACTGGCTAAAGTCTTAATTGAAATGCCCGATGTCGTATTGCTCGATGAGCCTACTAACTTTTTGGATATCGAAGGGATCGTATGGTTGGAGCAGTGGCTTCACCGTTTTAATGGGGCGATGATTCTCATCTCCCATGACCGGCAATTTATTGACAGAGTAGTCACGCGGACGATAGAAATCGAGAATTATCATTTTCAGGAATATGAAGGCAATTACACCGACTATGTTCGTAAAAAGAAGATGCGCAAAAAGGTGCTTGATCGTCAATTCGAGTGGGAAGAAGAGCTTCTACTTATGGAGTCTGAAGCCATTGAAACCCGCGGGAACAAAAAGTCCCCGAAGGATCGTCTATCACGTAAACTGACAGATATGAAAAAGCGTGTGGAGCCTCATCCAGTGAACGTACTGATCACCGATATCTACAGCAATTTACGGTTTCCGGACAAGCTTGGTGAAGTGAAGGGAATTGGACAAAGCTATGATGGTCGGACGATATTCCAGAACATTAGCTTCGATATTCAAAAGGAAGATCGGATAGCTATTGTGGGGCCTAACGGAAGCGGGAAGTCGACACTCATAAAGGTATTGACTGGGCAAGAAGAGCCTGAAACGGGTGGTGTGACTTGGGAACGTGGGGTCAGCTATGCGTACTTCAATCAGATGTGGGACGAACTCGATGTTAAGGATACAGTCAGTCATGCCGTAAATGTGTATGGGCTGGGACTCGATGCTCCGCGGAAAAAAGTGAACAAATTTCTATCGATGCTACAATTCTCGGAAATGGATCTGAGCAAAACGATCGGCAGTCTGTCAGGTGGACAGCAGGCCAGAGTAGCGTTAGCGAAATGCCTTCTCTCTGGCGCGGCTGTCATTATTTTGGATGAGCCAACGAATCATTTAGATTTGACGAGTATTCAGGTGATGGAGCAAGCACTCATTCATTTCCCTGGAGCCGTAGTTACCGTCAGTCATGACCGCTTCTTCATCGATAAAATTGCAACGAAAATGCTTACCTTCGATCCTGAAGCAGGAATCACTGAACAGAATGTTTAGGATTATGCTGGCAGTCGGATGATCACGGTCGTCCCTTTACCTACTTGACTGGTGATTTCAATCCCATAGGGTTCACCAAAATGAAATTGAATACGATCATGAACATTTTTTATACCAATATGATCTTCATCTAGGGTGTCTGATGGTTGAGAGAGACGAAGACGTAACTGTTTAAGTTTCTCTTCATCGATACCAATTCCGTTATCTTTAACGATAATTAGCATGTCATCCCCCGAAATCATCGAGGAGACTTCAAGGAGACCCGGTTCACTTCGACACTCCAGTCCATGGACGATAGCATTCTCAACGATGGGTTGAAGGGAAAAGTGCATGACTTTAATTATTTCGGTATTAGGTTCTAGCTGTTCAATATATTGAATTTTGTCCCCGAAACGTAATTGTTGGATTTTTACATACAGCCGGACGTGTTCAAGTTCTTCTCGCAGGGTTACGGTTATCTTTCCGGTCTGGATATGAATCCGAAACAATCTACCTACAATCCCCACCATTTCGCCAATCTCTCTTTGCCCATTAATGATAGCTTTCATTTGAATAGATTCAAGTACATTCGCAAGGAAATGTGGATTGATTTGGCTTTTAAGGGCGCCGTATTGAGCTACTTTTTGCTGTGCTTTGGCCATAGAAGATCGCTCGATATAATTTTGCAGGTCTTTCACCATTTTTCGGATTCCATTGTATAGAACACCAAACTCATCTTGACGATTACTATACAAATCCACATCAAAGTTCCCCATCCCCACCAGCTTAACCTTTCGGCTTAAAAGAATAATAGGCTTAGTGACACGCTCCGATAGGATATACATGAATAAGATCGCAGTGACAAGCGACAAGAGCGCTAATGTTAAAATGATTTTTCCGAGAAAAGTGGCTTGCTTAGTCATCTCTTTTTCATCTATATACTGTATGACCTTCCAGTTGGAATAGGGAGACGTAACAAAGTTAATGTACGAGTCTTTATCATCAAAAGTACCATAAAAGCTTCCCGTGTCATTGTTCATGAAAGTATTAAGCGCCTGAGGTTCTATAGGGATAGGTTGTAAGGGTGAGGTCTCTAAGATGTCAGAGCTGTAAACACTACCGCCCTTATCGTCTAAAATAATGAATTTTCGTTTGCTATTCTCCGAGAGCTTTAAGATTTCACGTAATGAATCCAATCGGATATCGATTAACATGACGCCAATGGGCTGCTTGCTTCCTTTTTTATTAATGACTCGGGCAATAGAAATGACGGATTGTTTGGAATTGGTGCGATAGAAGGGGACATGGCTGCCAAATAGAATCACTCCGCCTTTTTTCTGCTGGGTCTGTAAATACCAATCCTCCTGGGTATAATCCTTCACATCATAATCCGCACGATTGAAATTGGCAGAGTAGAACACACGTGATCCCGAAAAAATCTGCACACTATCAACATTTTTAATCGTCATCTCAATCCCGCTGATGAAATGCTCAATCGTGTTTCCATACTGAATATTCAGGTCATTTCCGACGTCGTCTTTATGGATCGTCCAGTGCTCAAGTGCGGTTTGGAGCTGGCTATCTACCTGTGCGTTCAGTGTACCTTTATCAATACTTTGAAGATATTGGTCAATATTGAACGAGAGGTTATTAAGGATCAGATTTGAGCTGCTCTGGTATTCATTTTTGACGGCTTGGTTTGAAAAGATATAGATGATTGCGGATATGATCAGGAGTGGAATGGTAATGGTCAGGATCATCAGTATGAAAATTTGACGATTGACATGTCGCATCCGGTAGCGTCGCTTTGGTTGCTCAATCTGCATCATTTTAGGTCACCAGCCTGATTGTTTTCTATAGTCTGATGGTGTCATGTTCGTGATGCTTCGGAAGGTTTTAACGAAATGCTTATAGCTTTTGTAACCACACATCGTACAGACATCGGTCACTAGAATCTCCGGTTTTTTTAAGCATTCCTGCGCATATTCCATCCGAATCTCGGTTACAAATCGCATGTAGTTCTTATCGAGTTTTCGTTTGAACAGGCGACTTAAATAAGACGGATTATAGAAGAATCGATCTGCTACCATCTGCAGAGTCACTTCTTGATCAATATTTTCTTTAATGAAGGATTTAATATGCTCGAATATGATCACATCCTGTTGGTGGTTGTGCGTCAATCCTTCGGTATAAACAATCCCTAAATGAATCATCCACCTGCCAAGCCAGTCAAAAAGCGTCTCAAGCGAATTAAAATCATCCACAAAGGTAAGGTTCAGGAGCTTTTCGCTGTACACACCTTCGATATGGATGTGATTTTTATTGGCGAAGCGGATTATAACACTTATGATTTCCTGAAGAAATGCGAGCCAGTAATCAGGAGAAGAGACATCGGTTTTACTCAAAATATCTTGAGCCAGGCGGTGCATCAGCTGGAGCGTCTCTATTTCGTTAGAACTTTCGATACAGGAGATCATCCGTTTCTTATCATTCTCATCTAGTTGAATTAAGGATGGTTTCTGAGAATTTGAGTTTTCTATCCATTGTGGCACATAGAATAACCTGCAATCTCTCTTGTAGAAGCGTTGATATAACATTCGATCGGAATCGTGCAGCAAAGTATGTATTTGTGCAGGGTTCTCCGTCGTCTTACCTATAACTAAATAGAGGCCTAGATGATGTTCTAGCGTAAGCGCCTTCAGATATTGATCGATTCGTATCTGTACTTGAGTTTGAAGAGGGAAGTTGTCAGTAGAAGACGGAGATCCCAATACAATAAGACCATAGAGCTTTGTTTTAGATGAATATGTAAAAATAGAGTGCGGTGTAGAGGCATGGAGATACTCATCCACTGCGTAATGAATGAACTTTTCCGCATATTCTCTCATCCATAGGGTGGATTGCGTGCGCGTTTCTCTCATAGGAATGCCAGTCAAAACAAAGGGGAGATAAAGATAGTAGTTACTGTTGAAATTACATAGTTCATGGATAATAGCATCATCTATTACTGAATGTTCTTCCTCTAGCAACAGCTTTACAAGCTCTGCCCCTTCCAGATTAGAACGTTTTAATCGGTCTTGCCGCTTTAGATGAAGCTTGTTCATACAGTTTTGTATTACTAGAAGGCTTTCTTCATATTCCAAAGGCTTAAGCAAAAAAGCATGTACATTCCCTACTTGTATAGCCTTCTGAGCGTATTCGAAATCGTTGAATCCTGTCAAAATGATAAATAATGTATCAGGAAGCAGATTGCGAATCTGTTCAATCATTTGAAGCCCATCCATTTCTGGCATCCGGATATCGGTGATCACCAAATCGGGCTTCTCGCGTAGCGCGGTGGTCATTCCTTCTCTGCCATTCTCTGCTTCAATAATGCTGTGGACCCCAAGCTCCTCCCAAGCAAAGTAATGTTTTAAGCCCGTTCGTATTAATGGCTCATCCTCTACAATCATCAATTTATACATGAAATCCCTCCGGAAGACTAGAATTATAGTGGATCACTCGTAAGAGAATACCATTAGATGTAAGATTAAAAGGGTTACATTAAGGCGGAAAAGTGAAAAAATATAAATTCAATTGTTAATAGGTGGAATATGTAATGTATTATAACATTGAAGAGGGGTGGATTGAAGGGATATGTCAGAAATGAACCCTAAAAGTAAAAGGAGTGGGATTCTCCTGAATTTACAATTGATTTATGATTAGCGCAAGGAATGAGAGCAGTACTTTATTCCACAAAAAATAATTGGGGGTAGCATATGAAAGCAATGAAAAAAGGGCTAATGAGTATTGTTGGTGTCGCACTTTTAGGTACACAGTTAGTTGCATGTGGAAATACGAACACAGCGAATTCAGCGGTTACACCAAGTAATAATGCTGACAAGACTGAGCCCGCAGCAACTGAGGTTGCTGCTAAACCAGTAGAAATTACTTGGTGGAATTTTCCGAGCTTTCAAGCTTTAGATGGTGAAGTAGGCAAGTATGAGAAGGAAATCATTGCAGCTTTTAATGAGAAGAATCCTGAAATTAAAGTAAACCTTGAGATGATCACCTTTGAAGGCGGCCCTGAAAAACTGAATGTCGCAATTGCTTCGAATACCGCACCGGATGTGATCTATGATGCACCTGGACGGATTATCGATTGGGGTAAAAAGGATTTGCTTGCACCGCTTAACGACATGGTGACTGATGAAGTGAAGAATGATATTTCAGAAGCTTTTTGGAAGCAGTCAAGTGTAGGCGACAACATCTTTATGTACCCGATCAACACAGCGCCTTTTATGATGGCTGTTAATAAGTCTATTTTTGAAAAGATTGGCGCTCTAGATTTACTACCTTTGGATAAGGAAGATAGAACTTGGACGTTTGAAGAATATAAAAAGGCGTTGGAAGCTGTAAAAGAAAAGGCCCCGGACGTTATTCCTACAGGATTCTTCGCGAAGAGCCAAGCTGGAGACCAAGGCACTCGCGCTTATCTTGCTAACTTAGGTGTATCCCGATTCTTAAATGAAGATAACTCAGCAGTCGCTATCAATACTGATAATGCTGCTAAAGCGTTAGATTGGATTGTCCAAGCTACGAAAGATAAACTCAGTGTCTCTGGTGCAGCTTCACTTGCGGCTGCTGACGTGAACGATTTGTTCCTGCAAGGTAAATTGGCCTTTACACTTAACTATTCCGCTGTACTAAAAGCACAGAACGTATCTAAAAAAATGGTACAGTTCGAAGATATTCTCCTTCCATTCCCTACACTAGATGGTTCAGAACCAAAGCTTGAACCATATCTGGGCGGTATGGCTGTATTTAACAATGGGGATGAAGCTAAGATTGCAGCTTCCAAAAAGCTGATTGATTTTATTGCTAATGATCCTGTATGGGGTAAGAAAAACTTGATTCAAACAGGTGGTCTCTCGGTTCGTAATTCGATTACTGGTCTTTATGACGATCCAGAGTATAAATACGCTGAATATGCACGTAAATTTACGACAGATGCACCAACGATTGCTGATGGATATGCAGATATTCGTACGTTCTGGTTCCCTGAATTACAACGTGCTTTAACTGGAGGCGCAACCGGCAAGGAAGCTTTGGATAGTTTTGCTACAAAGGCTAACGAAGCTATTACTAAAGCAAAAGCAGCTATGAAATAAATAGTGAATGGTGTTCAAAAGAATAGAGTGCGGGAAGCACTCTATTCTATTTAAAAAAATGAAAATTTTAAAGCTACGCACCTATAAATATCATTATTTTTCATCAGAGAAATGGGGAGAAGGTTGTGGGGACAACGGTACGCAAAATTAAAGGTTATGTGATACGTGACTGGATGATGAGTTATCTTTTCTTATTACCAGCGTTTGGATTTTTTCTTCTGTTTGTAGCCTACCCAATGATAAAAGGGGTTTATATTAGTTTCTTTGATTACTCGCTGAGAGATTTTAGTTTTATTGGTCTCGATAATTATATTTCATTATTTAAAGATGATAATTTCATGAAGTCCATGGGAAATACTTTATTACTCGTAGTGATCACCGTACCGATCGTGATTATCTTTTCACTGTTTGTCTCCATGAATATTTATAAGAAAAAAGAGTTTGCTAGATCGTTTTTCCGCGGTGTGTTCTACTTGCCAGCCGTATCTTCGGTCGTAAGTATTACAGTCGTTTGGGGCTGGATTTACCATCCCAACTACGGAATTCTGAATTATTTGACGGGTTTATTTGGAATGGAGCCTGTTTCATGGCTTGGGGATACAAGAACCGCTTTACTTGCAATTATCGTGGTCTTAATAACGACTTCTGTAGGGCAACCGATCATTTTGTATGTGGCCTCCATTGGTAACATTCCTACCTCTTATATTGAAGCCGCAGAGATAGATCGAGCAACCCCTTGGCAAATTTTCCGGAAAATATTATGGCCGATGCTGATGCCAACGAACTTATATATTATCGTGATAACCACGATTAATACCTTTCAGTGTTTTGCACTGATTCAACTCCTTACCTCAGGTGGACCTGTATATAGCACTTCAACTGTTATGTATGGTGTATATGAACAAGCCTTTATGCTAGGTCATTTCGGATATGCCTCTGCAATGGGCGTCATACTCGCAATTGTAATTGGGATCATTTCAATCATTCAATTCAAATACTTTGGCAGCGATGTTGAGTATTAAGGAGGGGACATCATGAATTCTACGAATCCATTAGAACTGAAAGCACCTATTATCCAGTCTAAGAAAGTAAGCGCATGGAAAAAAGAATTAACGATTCCAAAAATAATCGCTACAATCCTATTGATTTTGGCTACATTATTTTTTATATTTCCCTTTTACTGGGTAGTGTCGGGGGCCTTTAAACTTCAAACTGTGGCAACGACCATCCCACCGGAGTGGTTTCCGTTAAAGCCGACGTTACAGAACTGGACAGAATTATTTAAGAATCCAGTAGAACGCTGGATGTTTAATAGCTTTATTATTGCTTTTGCAGAAATGGCTGCGATCTGTATTGTCTCCTCCTGCGCCGGATATGTTCTCGCAAAGAAATCATTTCCAGGACGAGGAATTATCTTCACGATGTTTGTTGCCGCTATGGCATTACCTAAGCAAGTTATTCTCGTTCCGTTGTTTACGATGTTAGCTGACTTTGGTTGGGTCAATACGTATAAAGGACTTATTTTACCGGCAATTGGCTGGCCATTTGGAGTCTTTTTGATGAAACAGTTCGCGCAGACGATTCCGGGAGAGTTGATTGAAGCGGCAAAAATTGACGGCAGCTCGGAAATTCGATTGTTCGGAACGATCATTTTACCGTTATTGAAACCAGCAGTTGGTGCACTTGCTATATTCACCTTTATTACTTCATGGAACGATTATTTCAGCCAGCTAATCATGACGCGATCTACTTCGATGATGACCTTGCCACTTGGGGTTGCGACACTTCGAGGCGAATTCACAACGAACTATGGACTGCTTATGGCAGGTGCTGCGTTAGCTTCTATTCCTATGATTGCGATTTTCCTAATGTTTCAAAAGGCATTCACACAAGGGATTACTATGGGTGCTGTTAAGGGTTAACAATTCTCATAACAACGTAAATTAACAATAGTGATTTAAACGATGGAGGCTATTATCTATGAAATCATATAATCTTGAAGCTTTTAAAGGCATTATTATCGCTTTGTACTCTAGTTATGATGCTGAGGGGAATATAGATAAAGAAGCGGCACGCAAATTAGCTCGTCATTATGCTTCTACAGGTGTGAAAGGTCTTTATGTTGGCGGAAGCTCAGGCGAAGGCATGCTGCAATCGGTAGAAGAGCGTAAACAAATGCTCGAAGCAGTTATAGCGGAAGTAGGAGATGAGCTTACGATCATTGCTCATGTAGGTGCCCCATCTACAAGAGACAGTGTTGAGCTAGCTGTACATGCTGAATTAGTTGGCGCACATGCGGTATCGGCTGTTCCGGCTATCTATTACCGTTTGTCTCCGGACAGTGTTGAAAGCCATTGGCAGGCGATCATTGATAGTACTTCACTTCCATTTATTATCTACCACATCCCACAAACGACAGGTTTTCAATTATCTAAAAGCTTGTTAGTGAAGATGGCCGCGCAGGATAAAGTGATTGGCGTGAAGATTTCAGCAGAAAGTACATTTGAGCTTCAGCAGTTTAAGGCAGCAGGTGGAAATGATTTTCTTGTATTGAATGGACCAGATGAGCAGTACTTAGCTGGCCGCAGCATTGGGGCAGATGGTGGGATTGGTGGAACCTACGGGGTTATGCCCGAGCTATTTTTAAAAGTAGAACAATGTTATGGGCAAGGCGATATGGCTGAGGCGCAGAAATGGCAGTTCATTATCAATGATCTCATTGTAGAATTATTATCCTTTCCATCATTATATGGTGCATGCAAAGCAATTCTGAGTTTGCGTGGATTTGAAACGGGCCAACCGAGAATGCCTCTTCTACCCATCGAGGCTTCGGATCAGGATCGGGTGAAAGCTTTGAACAATAGAATATTAGATTATATTCTTGAAGCGAAGGGATAGGGTTTATGATGACTCGAATGAGCGATATCTTTCCGATGAAAGGTCTGATCGTTTCATGCCAGGCACTTGAGCATGAGCCGCTTCATGGTGGGGATACAATGGCAAAAATGGCAAGAGCGGCGGTTCAATCAGGGGCAATTGGAATTCGCACGAATGGGGTTCCAGATATTCTAGCGATTAAAGAAGAAGTAAATGTACCGGTTATTGGACTTATTAAACGGGATATTCCCGGATCAGCCATATTTATTACGCCAACTCTGGATGAGGTGAAAGCAATCGTGTCCGCTAAAGCGGATATTGTTGCATTAGATGTTACGAATCGGGAAGGTCGCTTAGCGTCGGTTAAGCCTTTAATCACATATGCCCATCAAATGGGTGTGCTTGTAATGGCAGATATATCGACTTTGGAGGAAGGACTGGCAGCGGAAGAATTAGGTGTAGATTTTATTGGTACAACACTTTCGGGCTATACACCATACAGCACACAACAAGAAGGACCAGATCTTGTCTTGCTTCAGCAGTTATGCGAGTTCGTGAAGATTCCCGTAGTTGCAGAAGGGCGTATATGGACACCGGAAGATGCGGCGAGCGCTAAGAGGGCTGGGGCATCTTATGTAGTTGTAGGAAGTGCGATTACAAGGCCACAGTTGATCACTTCACGATATGTCAAAGCCGTGATCGATTGCTGAGACTTAAGGAGGCGAGTCCGTGTTAGAAGATTATGATCCTCTAATGGAATATGCTGTCGGAGTGGATATCGGGGGGACGAAAATTAATGCTGGACTCGTTACACCACAGGGTGACGTAGTACATACTGTAAGTCTGAGCACAAAGGCTGGGTTCACGAAGACCGTGGACCGAGCTATTCAGGCTATTCAAAAGCTAATGAATGAGGTTACAGCGATGCATGCAGGCATTCAGTTTAAAGGGATTGGTGTAGGAACGGCAGGACAAATCGATTGGGAGGCGGGGAGTATTCGCTCAGCCTCTGAGCTTATTCCTGGCTATGCTGGGACAGCCTTGAAAGCGTTACTTCAGACTCAATTCCAGCTTCCAGTAATCGTAGATAACGACGTGAATGTACTAGCATTAACAGAGAAATATCTAGGTTCTTGTATAGGTGTGAGCGATTTTATCTGTCTTGCACTTGGTACGGGTGTAGGTGGAGCCATTGTTATAGAGGGTCGTCTTGTCCATGGTTCTTGGGGTGGCGCTGGAGAGTTGGGGCATCTGTCCGTAGATTTCAAAGGACCTGCTTGTGTTTGTGGAGGGAGAGGCTGCTTAGAACATTATGCGTCAGGCACAAGCATTGCTCGTCGAATGCGGGAAAAACTAACTTTAAACAATGAGCCACTTGATAACTTAGAATCACGAGACGTGATCGTGAGATGGAGAGAAGGAGACCGTCTAGCTACAGAAGTAATGGAAGAAACAATTGCTGCGCTTGGTTCAGCTATCGCTTCGTTTATTCATATTTTTAACACAAAGGTTATTGTTATTGGTGGTGGAGTGGCTGAAGCAGGTGAGCTATTATTCGAAGGAATAAGAAGAGAAGTGGCTACGAGAACGATGCCATCGATGCTGGAAGGCGTCCGCATTGAAGCAGCCTATCGTGGCAATTTCTGTGGAATGATCGGTGCGGCATTACAGATCTGGGAGTACGGAGTCCCATCCCTTTCATCTAGTAATGAAGGCTTTATCTAAATCTCTTGATTAAATAGAATAATTTACCGATAATGTTAAAGGGGACGAGAGTAAAGATCGAATCTTTCTGGGGTCCCTAATCCGTTTATAAGGAGTGATGATGTTTGATTACCAACAACACCACAATGAAGTCCGAGAGAGGTCAGTATTCGTAAGGGAAGAACACCTCTCAATGACTACGGGAGGCACTATCGGAAATGATGAATTTAATGAACTTGGTACGGGGAACAGAGAACGATCTACCCGCCAAAGAGATGATCAAGTATTGGAATCATGAGCCTGGAACTTTGAAGCTTGTGAGAGCAAGTAGCAATTTTATTTATATGTTTCAATGGAATAGTAAGCACTATTATTTAAGGTTTACTCACGAAGAGGATAATAGCGCAGAGAATATTCAAGCTGAACTAGATTTTATGATGTACTTATTGGAACAGGGCTATGAGACCGTGGCGCCATTACGCTCCAAGCAAGGGAAGTGGATTGAGACCCTTTCAACTGGAAATGGTAGATATCACGGGGTTGTTTTTGAAAAAGCCCAAGGGGAGTACGTTCCACTTGAAGAGATGTCGGAGCTGCAGTTCCAACATTGGGGTCAAACGCTCGCGAGATTGCATAATTTATCCGAGACTTATGCTCCGAGCACACCCGCGCGTAAAAGCTGGGTCGATTCGCTTCAATTTATTTTATCCGTATTAAGAAGACACCCCGAGGAGCATAAAGCGCTTAAGGAATATGAACGAATTGAGGCGTGGTTAAGTGAGCTCTCTTTTGGCGTAGGGCATACGGGGCTGATCCATTTTGATTTTGAGACAGACAATATCTTTTATATGAAAGAGACATCTCGATATAGTGCGATCGACTTTGATGACTCTATGTATCACTGGTTTGCGATGGATATCACATCAGCGTTAAGAGATCTATCCAAGCAGAATGATGAGGAGAGCAAGAAGAACATCGATCTTTTTATTAATGGCTATAGATCTGTAAAGCGGGTGGATGATGATTATATTAAGCTATTGCCAGAATTCCAAAGATTCTCTGACTTATATGGATTCGCTAGGTTACTACGGAGTTTAGAGAATTTGGACGTTTCTGTTTGTCCGGAATGGGCACTACAGCTAAAATCAAAATTAGAAGGAATCTGTGATCGTATTCGGGATGGCTTTCATCCACATATTGCGCTGAAGACAATCACTGAGAATAACTGGTTTGCCTGTACGCAATTAGAGGTGTCCAATGAGCAAAAGACGGTTTTTCCTGTACCAGTAGTCTATTGGTTAGCAGAATCGGCTTATTGCGGAATGACTCCGTTGGCTTTATGCGCAGATGAAGAATTGGTAGGATTCTCAGTATATGCCGTTGATCCTGAGGACGGAAGCTATTGGATTATGGCTTTTATGATTGATCAGAAATATCAGAATAGAGGATTCGGTAGAACCGGAATGGATGCCTTGATTCGCACTATAAAAGCGGAATATCACTGCGACAAAATCGTTATTGGACATCGAATAGAGAACGAACGTGCTTCGAACTTATATACATCCCTTGGATTCGTTGAAATGAGCAGGGATGAGGTTGAAGTTATACGTGAGTTGATAGTGTAAAGAAAAGAGGCCGTTCCAAAAGTAGTTTTTGTACTACTTGGGAGCGGCTCTTCTTGTTATCCTGTAAATGACGTTCCAAATGATGATCCGAGTGAAGTTCCAAGTGAAGTTTCAATAGAACAATTAGGGAATTTCTCCCTCTAATTCTGAGAATATTGGTTGCCAGACTTATAATTAGGGAAAACCTCCCCTAAATTCGTCTGATTTGATGAGAATCAAAGGAATTATCCTGATTTATAGGGAGGAATTCCCTAATTTCATTCATTATTAGCGGATATCGACTTTTTATAGGGAGTTTTTCCCTAATCAGTTTTAAACCATCAAATATTAGCCCACTCCTGCTCTAAAGAGGAATAGACGATCTCGTTGCACCATTGCTGATTACAGAATCTAGTCTCCCTAAGAACCCCATCTTTTAACATTCCTGCTCTAATCATTACATTCTCAGATTGCACATTCTCGGCGTTGGCATATGCAACAACCCTATGTGCATTAAGAGAGCTAAAGGCATACCCTATCAGAGACTTCACGGCTTCAGTTGCATATCCCATTTTCCAATAGTCCGGGAGTAGGACCCAACCGATTTCCCATTCACTGATTTCTTCCCAGTTTAACTTTATGCTGACATTACCGATGGGCTTCATATCCAGCTTTGTACATATTGCAAGATCATAATATTGCCGTGGATCACTTGTTGCTTGAGACAAGATCGAAAGGAAGTCATCTTTAATTTGTTTTGCATCAGGTGCAGTGTTCTCATATTTGTAGGAGAGGGGATTTTGTTCTAGTTCTTCATAAAAAGAAGAATCACTGCTTGTATAATCTCTTAAAATTAATCGGTTCGATACTATTTCCATGAATATAGCACTCCTAGTTTAAGTTTTAATTGTTCTTCAGTTGCTACCGCCTAATACGATTACAAAGACTCTGTTATACGTACTTTGTAACTTCTTGTAGATCCATGTAATTCCCTTTATTTTTCATAATATTTACACATTATAAAAATATAAGCTTAACAACCTTCCATTTTTATCTACAAAATTAGTGGAATTGTGATAAAGTAATATTGGTTTATTTACTAGAGGGGGATTTTGGAAATGAAAATGATTAAATGGGGCATCACTGCAGCGCTGGCAGTATCTATGTTTGGTCCAATTCATACAGCGAAGGCAGCAGATACAAGTGTACAAGTAGAGACTACGACTCAAAACAACGATGATCTAATCTTTAAGATGGACTATACGGAGATGACCGTTGGTGACAAGGTTCCAGTGCAGATTTTTGCAAAAGGTCCAGATGGCTCATCCGAACGTGTTCCACTGTCTCAAGCAGATATGGTTATTGAGAAGCCTTACTTATTGCAAAAGCTGCCTGATGGTTCAATAAAAGCATTAGCCGTTGGCGAAACAAATGTAACCGTACGTTCAGGAGCTAATTCCAAAACGTTAAAGTTATCTATCAGTGCTGATAAGGACATCGAAACAGGTGTATTAATCAATGGCACGATGTATTTGCCTGTACAAACTACCTTTAAGAGTTTAGGTGCAACTATTCAGACGAATACAGCCACTAAGACTTTTAGTATTCGTGTAGGGGATTTGCCTATTCAGCTTCAACTGGGCAGCGATATTGCTATGGTGAATGGGAATAAGGTGAAAATGAGTGGTAAAGTGCAAACCGTGGATGGAGGAGCAGTATTCCCTGCTACCCTCTTAAAAACAGCATTGGGAGCAGTATTGGACTTTGGTGCTCATTATGAGTCTTTGAACATCAATTTCGGTAAAGCTGAGTTATTTGCGTACACAAAAAATACGTTAAAAATATCCAAAAGAGAATCTCAAGGTGACCTCGCCAAGCTAATCGGAAAGACTTATTGGTTCAACCAGTATGATTCCGACTATAAATTCCAAAAAGCAACGATTGTTGATATTCTTGTGAACGACGATAATGAGTTTTCGATTTCTTTTCAATTGGCATCAGGTAAAATTGTGAATTCTTATGATATGGAATACGATCAGGTCACTCGCGATCTGGCAAACAAAGAGTATTTCTTTACGTCTGATCCTACCAAAATCTATAAATGGTCTAATGCGATTTGGGCCAAAATCAAGGCGGGTACAATTTCGACAGGGATGACGAAGCAGCAAGTAGAATTAAGCTGGGGCACTCCAATTGATAAATCAAGTCTATCCGGCAGTGGAATTACAGTTGAGACTTGGCAATATAGAAATTATAATTACGTAACCTTTACAAATGGTGTTGTCTCTATGATTTACACAAATTAATGTAGGGGAACTATAACTTCATTTTAAATCAAAGGACGCCTTCAGGTTCATCATCGGGCGTCCTTTTCATATATTCGAACGCCTCATCATTGATTTAGTCATAGAGCCTGTCTCTGAAGCATATCTTTTGAAAGAAGCACTTTCAGAATGAAATGTTGACTATTTATTGAGCGAAATGAGGGGTTTATTCATGGCAAAGTCAAAACGTGGACATGCACTGTGGAGTTTACCATCCAGGGGTCGGGGTACTTGTCCGGTCTGTCAGAGCACACGGATCAAACTGCTTTATCCAAAAAGAAAAACGGACGGATCAGTCGTTAAGGTTTGTAAGCGTTGTGACAAGGCGCCTCAGACGAAAGTGGATGCAGTGTTGGTGTAAAAGAGTAACGCAAGGATGCCTAGTTGCAGCTATATGCATTTTGCATGTAGGTACAACTAGGCATCCTTATTTTGAAATATAAGAAAGTATACATTTCACACTATGCTTGATATGAAATTATTTCAGCGTACGATGAATAACCTGATCACGTCTAGGTCCCACAGAAACAGTAGAAATACGTATTCCAATAGACGTTTCAATAAAGTCTACGTAACTTTTAGCTTGCTCTGGCAGCTCGTCGAAGTTTGTGATATGGGAAATATCGCAGTTCCAGCCAGATAAATACGTTATTATCGGTTTTGCTGTGTTTAACTTATTTGTTGCTGGAAACTTGTCGGTGATTTCCCCATTTTCAAGTTCATAGGCAACGCAAACCGGAATCTCATTTAAATAACCAAGAACATCCAGATTGGTCAGCACAACCTCCGTTGCACCTTGCATCAGGCAACCATAGCGTGTAGCTACTGCATCAAACCAACCCATACGTCTAGGACGACCCGTTGTTGCTCCAAATTCCCCAGCATCGCCACCTCGTGTGCGAAGTTCATCCGCTACAGGGCCTTCTAATTCAGATACAAAAGGTCCGGCACCAACACAACTGGAATATGCCTTCGTTACAGCGATAACATTCGTGATGGCAGCCGCAGGTAGACCCGCGCCGACAGGTGCGTATCCGGCAAGTGTCGATGAAGAGGTAGAGTAAGGGTATATACCGTGATCAGGATCGCGCAGAGCGCCTAATTGCCCTTCAAGTAGAATCGTTTCTCCTTTTGCATAAGCTTCTTGTAGTATTTCTGTTGTATTGGCAACGTATGGTGCCAATTGAGCAGCTTCATTTTGCAACTGAGCCATTAATTCAGAGACTTGGATAGGGGCTTTCTTATATAAATGCTCCAGCAATACATTTTTTGAAGCAAGTAATTGTTCGAGACGTTTCTCAAGTCGGGCGGGATCAAACAAATCTGCAACTTGTATCCCGAGCTTCGCATATTTATCCGCGTAGAATGGCGCTATTCCTCGTTTGGTTGAACCGAACCCTTGTGACCCAAGTCGTTCCTCTTCCAGCTCATCAAACAAACGATGGATCGAGAGTACGATTTGAGCACGCTCAGACACGTACAACTTCGGCTGTGGAATCCCTCTATCTGCTAATGCTTGTAATTCCTTTACTAATACTTCTGTATCAAGAGCTGTTCCTGGTCCAATAATGTTTGTAACTGAAGGGTAAAATACACCAGAAGGCAGCATATGAAGCGAAAATTTTCCATACTGGTTAATGATAGTATGCCCAGCATTACTTCCACCTTGAAAACGAACTACATAGGATGATTGAGCGGCTAGTACATCTGTCATTTTTCCTTTGCCTTCATCTCCCCAGTTAGCTCCTACAATTGCGATTACGGTCACGTGATTACCTCCCAAGCTTGTGATTGGCTACAGCTCTAAGTATAATGCTAGATATAACATTAGAAAAATTGATATATGTAATATCTATTATAAGGTGAGGTAATGACTTGGGAATGGACATCAACTTGGAATGGTATCGCTCTTTTTATTGGGTAGCACAAACAGGCAGCTTAACTGCGGCAGCAGAACGGCTGAATATCACACAACCCGCGGTGAGTCACACGATTAAGCAATTGGAAGAAAAGATGGGCGGCCCCTTATTTTTCCGTACCTCTAGAGGGGTGGATCTAACAACAGAAGGAAAAGTACTGCTGCGATTCATTGAGCAAGCCTTTCAGAATGTGGAGATGGGTGAGCGAGCGATTGCTGAAATGAACAATTTAAATAGTGGGGAGATTCATATCGGTGCAAGTGATACCCTCTGCAAATATTACTTGTTATCTTATCTCGAGCAATATCATGAACAATATCCTAACGTACGTATTCATATTACGAATCGAACAACACCGGAAACGCTCACGCTTTTAAAAGAAGGCAAAATTGATTTCGGCATCGTAAGCTTACCGGCATCTGACAAGCAGATTGAATTTCGTAAGAGTACACAGCTCCAAGATTGTCTTGTAGGAGGCAAGGGCTTCCGTCATTTAGCGGATAATACGATGCCGCTTTCAAACATCAAGCAGTACCCATTGTTGTTCCTGGAGCCAGGAGGCAGCACAAGAAAGTATATAGATGGGTTTCTTGCCTCCAATCATATGACGATAACACCAGAGTTTGAACTAGGCAGTGTAGATCTTCTTGTTCAGTTCGCTTTGCGTGGCTTTGGTCTAGCTTTTGTTATTCGTGATTATGTAAGGGAAGAATTAAAAAGTGGGGAGCTTGTAGAAATCCCTTTAGATCCGCCATTTCCAGAGCGTAACATCGGGATAGCGACTCTTCGAGGGGTTCCACTCTCTGCTGCATCAAAGTCCTTTCTAACCTTATTGGACTAAATTTAATCGGATGCGGGATCATTCATATGAGGAGGAGGCTAAGCTATGAGTGATTTGCTTGGTCGGCTACGTAAGGGATACGGGAAAAAGCTGCGTGCACTTCACACCTGGAACGGCTGGATCGTCGTGATATTGGCCTTGACTGGGCTTGTGCTAGTAGGCGGTTTCTGGCGAGGTTTCCTCGGTGAAGGCAGGGTATGGATTAAAGGCTTGCATATTGTGGTAGGAATTGCATCTATCCTTCCAGTGATCTATTATCTTCTGCTGGCCAGTAAACATTGGAAACAGCTAAAGGAAAAACCTTGGCAGCGGTTCAATGTACTTGTTGTGCTCTTCCTGTTGCTTGGGTGGTTCGTTTCTGGTGTATTGTTATGGCAGTTTCGTACGGTAGGACCGCAAGTATCTAATCTTGCATTGGTCGTTCATGATGTCCTGACTTGGATTGGACTGCCTTACATTATCTATCACTCATTGACTCGTGTGAAGTGGTTGAAGGAGCCGAATCGTCGGACCATCAAGAGCGAGGGGAGTGCTATTACAACATCTCAGAATACTCCTCAGCCAGTCTATACACGTAGAGCTTTCATTCGAGGGACGATCGGTGTAGGGCTTGCCCTTACAATCGGACCCTCATTTGTAAAATGGTTAGGCAGCTCGATTGGAAACATCGGTGGCAGCGAAACGATCGATAAATTAATCGAGAATGACCGCAATCAGCTGTTGCCAGCACCGCAGCCACTGGCGGCATCGTCACCGCCTCTTGGAGGTGGGTCGCAGGGTCAATTCCGTATTTATACTGTAACCCCTATTCCTGAGTTCACGAACGATAATTGGTCCTTTAAGTTGGATGGTCTTGTTGATCAGAGCTTTACATGGAATTGGGAGCAATTCGTTCGATTGCAACGGACGGTTCAAGTGAGTGATTTTCACTGCGTGACAGGTTGGTCCGTCTATAAGAATACCTGGGAGGGCATCAAGCTGAAGGATCTTCTACAACTGGCTGGTGTGAAGTCCACTGCAAAGACAGTGAAGTTCTACTCAGGGGATGGAGTATATACAGATACCCTTACGCTGGAGCAGGCGGATATGGACGATGTTATGGTCGCGGTGATGCATGATGGGAAACCGATTCCGAGCGATCTCGGTGGACCAGTTCGGCTAATTGTCCCCAAAATGTTCGCCTACAAGTCAGTGAAGTGGCTGAACCGGATTGAACTGATCGAGGGAGAGCATACAGGATACTGGGAGCAACGAGGCTATTCGAATGACGCTTGGGTATAAATAAGTTTACTTAACCTTAATGGGCTTGGGGCCTGTTAAGGTTTTTTTGTGATTAGGGATGTAATCACAGAAATATTTCCATATATATAGAAGTGAATCAACGAGGGGCAGAGATCATCTGCGGAAAATTAGTTTTTTTTGTAAATAAAAGGAGTATGGTGAGTTAGTTTCTGATAAAATAAAGCAAATGATGGAAAAAGTTACCGGATCGGTTAGGGAGGTGTTTATGTTGAACGGTGCGAGATCCGTAAAGCTATTAGGACTTATAGTTGGCGTGGTGTTGCTGAATATTATCGTTTTGTCACCAGGGTTATTAGGGGTCGAAATTGGGGGAGTAAGCGTTCTAGAGACTTCCTTTGGCGTGACATTAGTAGTGATTAGTCTTCTTGTTGTCCTTTATGGAAGTTATAATTTACTGTTTAAATCTTCGGTGGTTCCACCTGTAAAAGAGATAAAGACGCATGAGGATTATATAGCAGCGCTCACGCAATACAAAAATGTAAAGGTGCTGAAGAAGGACATTACGCTGGCTTTGGATCAGGTCACTCGAATGGAAAAGAAGAAAAATACATTAATGGTTGTCCTTGGTCAGAGATTTGAGCAGTCGGAGCTAAGCTTCAAGAAGTTTGGTGCGGTCAGTTATGAAGTAGAGAAGCTTTTCTATCTGAATATCCGAGGGATACTTAATAAGTTAAGTGTTTTTGACGCTTCGGAATTCTCCCTTTTTGCTAGTCAGCAGAGACCTGCGCAGTTCTCGGATAAATTGGTGCAGAAAAAAACAGCGCTATACAATGAATACTTGGCTTATGTAACAGGTTATCTCGGTGCAAACGAAGAGATTTTGCTGAAGTTAGATCAATTACTTCTCGAAATATCGCTTTTAGACAGTACGAATTATAAAGATGTTGAAGATATGCCTTGTATGAAGGAGATCGATGAATTGATCAAACAGACGAAATTCTATAAGCAATGAAAGGAAGATGCGAATGGCTAGGAAAGGGAGAACATTTTTAGTCCTCGGAATTATTACAGTTGTAGTTTTTGCTCTTGTGTACTTTGGGATCACCTTAACATCTAATTTAGGTAAAACCACTACTGAGGTTTCGTCAGAAGATGCAGGAAAGCGGCTGGAAAAACTTTATAAAAAAATTAACGTAAATATCGCGGAGCAAGTTAAAGGACAAATCGACCTTGATCCTGTAGCGATTGGTGATTCCTTACCGGATATTTCTAAATTTCCTATATCAGTAACCAATACAACGGATAGCTTTGTCGAAATCTTTTCATCCACAGAGAAATCAGGAACGGGTAATGATGGATGGCTTAATGAAGTGGCGACAGACTTTAATAGTTCCAATATAGACGTGAACGGATTACCTGTTTCAGTAAAAATTCGCAATATTGCTTCAGGAACAGCGACGGATTACATAAGGTCTGGTAAATATATACCAGATGCGTTTACACCATCCAATGAGTTATGGGGTGAGATGGTAAAAGCGAACGGAATGAATACGCAGCTTATAACCAATCGTCTTATTGGTAATGTAGCCGGTATTGTCACGAATAAAACGAAATATGATGAGTTAGTAGAAAAGTATGGTTCTTTAAACGTTAAGACGATTACTGATGCGATAGCGAATAATGAATTATCTATGGGTTACACAGATCCTTTTGCCAGCTCAACAGGTTTGAATTTTCTTGTGACTGCACTTGGGACGTTTGACAGCTCTGATTTGCTTGGAGAGCAAGCGGTTCAGGGCTTTGAGAAATTCCAAGCGAATGTACCTTTTATCGCCTCGACTACTTTACAAATGCGTGATGCGGCTAAAACGGGGAAGCTGGATGCTTTTGTATTAGAGTACCAAATTTACGCAAATGCCCCCGAACTAAAGGGTAGTTATGTATTTACTCCTTTTGGTGTAAGGCATGACAGCCCCCTTTACGCATTAGGTGATCTTCCACAAGAGAAGCTGGACATTATTAAGAAATTCGCGGAGTTTGTTGAACAGGATAAGTATCAGCGTTTGGGTGAGGAAAAAGGTTTTAATGGACTGAATGACTATCATTCGGAGGTTAATCCAGTGGATGGCAGTCTTTTATCCTCGGCTCAAAAGCTGTGGAAGGAGAAGAAAAACGGCAATAAACCCATTGCGGCAGTATTTGTAGCTGATGTCTCAGGTAGCATGAACGGTGAGCCTTTAAATCGTTTAAAGCAATCATTATTAACAGGACAGAAATACTTAGGCAAAGATAATAGTATTGGTTTTGTTTCCTACTCCGATAACGTTACGATAAATCTTCCAATTGGCAAATATGACACGAATCAGCAGTCGATGTTTGTTGGGGCAATAGATAGTCTTCAGGCGAATGGGGGGACAGCGACTTTTGATGGAATTGTGGTGGCACTCAAAATGCTTCAAGACGAAATGAAGATAAACCCGGAAATCAAACCTTTAATCTTTGTATTAAGTGATGGAGAAACGAATGAAGGTCATTCACTGAATGATATCAGGGGCTTAATTGAAACCTATAAAATTCCGATTTACACCATTGGCTACAACGCAAATATTAAAGCACTGGAGAGCATTTCAAGTATTAATGAAGCGGCTAACATCAACGCGGATACAGATGACGTAGTCTATAAAATCGGAAACCTGCTCAATGTCCAAATGTAAGTTACAACTTTTAGGAGGGGTTCTATGTCTTTTACGATGGAAGTGGTAAGTCCGGAAAAATTGAAATCAGCGATTGAAGAACAGGTTAAACCTGAGCCACAGGAAGTAACACAACTGAAGGAAATGGCGATAACCAATGTCTCGACGATTTTGGAGCTGGATTTAGAATCTTTGGATAAGCGAAAAGAAGTGCTGCAATCCATAGACAGCTTCGGGATGAGCACCATGAGATCGTCTTCAGACAAGAACTCTCTTTTGCAAGTTTCTGTAGGGAATTTATCAAAAACGGGGGATGAAGGCGGGCAAGTAGCTAAAGGATTAACGGAACTAAACCTCCAGTTGAAAGATTTAGACCCAAGCGCAGTGGATTTTGCCAAAAGTGGTCTTCTAGGGAAGTTCTTTAACCCATTGCGGAGTTATTTTGCGAAGTATCAAAAAGCAGATGCTGTAATCTCAGATATTATCATTTCTTTAGATAAAGGCAAAACCGTATTGAAAAATGATAACACTACATTAGAGTTTGAGCAGCAATCGCTTAGAGAGCTCACTAAAAAACTGCAGAAAGAAATTCAGCTAGGAATGCTGATGGATCAGGAGATTGAGGCTCAGCTAGATGCAGCCAAGCTACGTAATGAGTCTGAAGAAAGAGTAAAGTTCATAACGGAGGAGGTGTTGTTTCCTCTGCGGCAGCGTGTGATGGATCTGCAACAGATGCTGGTAGTAAATCAGCAGGGAATTATGGCGATTGAGGTGGTTATACGAAATAATAAAGAGCTAATTAGAGGGGTGGACAGAGCTAGAAATGTTACGGTTTCTGCCCTGAAAATCTCCGTTACGGTGGCCAGTGCACTCTATAATCAACGAATTGTTTTGAAAAAGATTGAACTCCTAAATCAAACAACCAACACGCTAATAAGCGGCACCTCAAAAATGTTGAAAGATCAGGGGGCGGCGATCCATAAGCAATCCCTAGAATCTAGCATTTCAGTAGATACATTAAAACAGGCATTTACAGATGTGCTATCCGCTTTAGATTCGATCAGTACGTATAAGCAGGAAGCTCTTCCTAAAATGCGTGAAACCATTAACCAGTTTAGAGAGCTGGCAGATAGCGGAGAACAGCAGATCGTGCGGCTCGAGAAGGGGAATAAGCTGGGCTTATAGAATAGTTTGAACAATGGAGTGCGTAGAACTTACGTACTTTTTTTGTGGAATAGCTGAAGGGGAGGTGAAGAACATGTGGAGGCGGTTTCGTAAAATGGTGTTAGGTATTCTCCTCTTACTGGTGGTGCTAATAGGAATTGGAGCCTTGTATCAATGGTATGGTTCAACACAAGACAGAAAAGCTTATAGACCCGTTGGAAAACTGTATGAGGTAGAGGGCAACAAGATGCACCTTTATACGGAAGGCGAAGGCAATATTACAGTAGTCTTCGCTTCTGGATGGGGATCGGTAAATCCGTATGCTGATTTTTATCCTTTGTATGAAGGACTAAAGCAGCACGTAAAAATTGCAGTGTATGATCGCTTCGGTTACGGCTTCAGCGATGCGACGGACAGACCACGAGATATCGATACGATTACAGACGAAATTCATGAGCTCCTTAAAGTCTCCAAACAGAAGCCACCTTATTTATTTGTCGGTCACTCACTCGGCGCTCTAGAAACGATTCGGTACGCACAGCGCTTCCCGGAGGAAGTGAAGGGGATTGTGTTTATTGATGGTGGAAGTCCAGAATATTATAAAAAAAGCCCGGAGCTAACCGTTATTCCTTGGATATATAAGGGACTCCGAACGACAGGTATTCTGCGGATGTTATATCATTTCGATGGATTCGCGGCATGGGTATCTGACCAAAGTAATGGTGATAAGCTTTTGCCTGAGGGGCTAAAGGCACTAAATCGTAAAGGTACCTTACTCAAGATTGGAAACAGGAACATGGTGAATGAGTTAGAACTAAGTCGAGAGAATGCCGAAGTCGTCATGACTGGTGGGAAGCCACTCCATATCCCCATTACCGTTTTGACGGCTGACTATTTTGGCAAGCTGGATGAAGATCGATCATGGAAGGACAGTCAAGCGGAGTTTCCCGCTTGGTCCACCTCTGGCAAGCAAATCATCGTACAGGGCAGTTCTCACTATATTCATAGTTATCAGCCGAAAGTTGTTGTAGATGAGTTGCTTCGAATGGTAGAGAAGGGGGGATAAACTAGGGCTTGTGGCTATTTCCAGTCTAAACCCATCCTAGCCTTTAGTCTGGTAAGACTCCGGTCCTAAGACTGTTTTGAGCCTTCTCTTTCTCACGTATAATAAGATTAATTGATAACGTGAGAGGAAGGACATAAGAAATGAACGATAAGTTGTATACAATGCCGATCGGAGCGGTAGATTCCATGCAGATTCCCGTAGAATCGAAATCACAATCTAAACCAGGCAAACGTCGATCAAGTCCCAAGACCTATCGGAGTATATTGTATTTTATAATCTCTTTGCCGATTACGATTGTATATTTCGTGTTTATGGTGACAGGATTAGCATTATCGATTGCTTTAACACCAGTTTTCATCGGTATACCCTTGTTTTTCGCAGTAGCTAAAGGGTTAGATTACATTGTGAAATTTGAGCAAGACCTAGTAAGATCACTGCTGGATATCCCTAGACCGAGTGAAGAGCGTAGAACAGATATGAAGCAAGAGGGAGCAGGCTTCCTGCAACGAATGAAGTTAGGTTTTGATGGTGCAAAGTTTGCACGTAACATCATGCTGATTATGGGACGATTCGTATCCAGTATTATCTTCTTTTCACTAACGATAACTGTGGTAGCAGCTGCGTTAGGTCTGATTACACTACCCGTGCTTCATCAGATTTTCCTGCAAACGATGGATTTGAACATTTTGGAGAATAGTGTGTTTGCTTTATTTAATATCGACTGGACATTATCTCAGCAATACATTTCTTATGTTGTAGCGGGACTCGTCGTTGCCGTGATCGCAACTTGGGTGATTAAGTCGTTGATGGATGTACAGCGTAGAATGTTGTTTGTATCCTACGAGGAAGAACGTCAGTATTAAATGGAAAGAAGCGTAGCTCTTAAAGAGCTACGCTTCTTATACTTTTATCGCTATCTTAATGAATTAGTCCATAGCTCAATAAGTTGTTAAGCTTCTAAACAGTAGGCTTGTAGCTGCTTGCGCTTATCAGCAGTCATGCCGAATTCCTGTTCGAGGAAAATCTCTACACTTTTATAACGCGCGTCAATGGCAGAGAAAATGGCTTCCATGAATTCTCTGCGTAATATAAGCGCAGCCATAACAGTATCGACTTCCTTCGGTGACAGATGCTGTGAGGCTTGCTTTTTTATTTGCTCATTCAAAGGACCAAGTGTCTGATTGGAGAGCAAATAGTCTTCTATAATCGTCTCTCTTGGAACCCCAAGTGCTAGGAAGATGAATGCTGATCCTACGCCAGTGCGGTCTCTTCCGCCGGCACAATGATGCAGGATACTGAATTCATCTGGAAGCATAATGGTTGCCATAAGTCGCTTAAAGGAAGGGTTATTAAAGGCCATATCCAAATACATATTAACCAAGAAGTCTGTCGTAAAATGTTCAAGGAATCCAGAACGAACCACATCTCTCATGTCTCCAGGCACCTCTTGCTTTAGCGCAGGTACACAAATGTTATTAACTCCTGGAATGACTGGATCTGGTTTTAAACGAATTTCTTCTATTCCCCGATAATCAAATATGGTCTTAATTCCAAGTGATTTAAAGAGCTTTATATCTTGATCGGTCATTCCTGTTAATTCGGCTGATCGAAAAAACAAACCGTATTTGACTCTACGGCCATCTGCGGTGGTGTATCCGCCCATATCTCGGAAATTGAGGACCCCTTTAAAGGGGAGAACACGACGCTTAGAATCTGTTGTTTCTAGTTTCTGGTTCATTTTCGTACCACCTTTGGTTGGTTATTGAATAGGCTATTCTAGAATGTAGAAAGGGTGTCGCTTAACCATAAAAGTTTGCCCTTAATACTATATATAGTACCATGATAAATGCCGACAACCCGAAAGGATAGTGTGACATTTTCCAAACTAATATCTCTGTTAATTGTCGCGTTATTACGCTGTATACGGAAAAATTCTAGTAGGAGTGTGTAAAATGAATTTAAAAGAAAAGTTGATAGTAATAAAAGAAAATGGCTACCAAGCACCTCCCGATACATTCCAGTTGATACAAGAAATGATACATAACATCGGTTCTGTGGATGCCGAGCTGCGTGATGATCTGATTTATACAATCTTATCACACTGGATTCCTGGTAATTCTCTAACTGCAAATGAACTAGAACAACTTCTTCCAGTTATTTTGGATCATAACCATTTGCATTTTAAGCTTGGTGAAACAAATACAGATGCTGTCTTTACTCGATCTTTCTCAATGCTAGTCATACCACTCGTCTTAGAAAGACATAGAGAATCACCATTTCTCTCAAGAGAGCAAATTCATCTGATAAAAGAGAAAGTATTTTACAATGTACAAGAAGAGCGAGATTACCGCGGGTATGATGAAGAAAAGGGCTGGGCTCATGCCATAGCCCATGCAGCAGATGCTTTAGACGATTTAGCTCAATGTTCCGAACTGGATAACAATGACCTCATAACGATTCTCCATTTGGTTTATGAAAAGATGATCATAACAGATCGAATTTACTCCGATGGGGAAGATGAGAGAATGGTAAGACCCATAATTAGTGTTTTAAATAGAAAAATACTTAGTCAGACTTATGTAGAGCAATGGATTCAAGGTTTTGGTGATGTGGAGAGAAATTCAGAGTTTCTTCCTGCCTTTAGGCAAAAAAATAATATAAAGAACTTTCTGAAAAGTTTATACTTTCGAGTTAAATTTTATAAAGTAGATGCCGATCTCTGCCCAACTATCGAGCATACATTATATAAAGTGGAAAAAGTATACTATTCCTAGTTTGAAGTTCACTTTTGAAATTTGAACCATAGTTCAGGGGGGGTTCTATGCATTCAAGTGGTATATTTAAATGGAGCTTTTGGGGACTTGCTGTATTAATTTTGTTAGCGCTTTCGGGATGTTCTAATAACGGAAATGTAAATGAAAAAGTTGCTACATCACCATTTCCCAATCCAACGATAAGCAATACTTCTCAGGCATCGGATAGCCCAAACATTGGGGTTGTGGCAAAAGGTACTGTGCACATAGATAAACTAGGTGAGCGGAGAATATTTGTTTATTTGCCTGCAGGGTATGAAACCGACGATGAACGTTATTCAGTAGTGTACATGCATGACGGGCAGAATGTTTTCAATACAAATACCAGCTCTTTAGGCAAAGAATGGAGAGTGGAGGAGATCATTGATCAGCTCGTTGCTGATGGAACAATGGAGAAGGTTATTGTGATAGGAATCGCTTCAAGTGATGGTTCAGAACGTGGAAAGGAGTATGTCCCTTTTCCGGAGAAGTCTATTCCTACTGATGGAACGAGTGCAGAGGAATTTACCCAATATTTTATTAAAACGGTTATCCCCTATGTCGATGGTGCTTATCGGACCATTCCCGATCGGGATCACCGAATGATCATGGGATCGTCTTTCGGTGGTATTCAGGCGTTATGGATGGGATATCAACATCCGGAGACTTTTTCAGCGATAGCGGCTTTATCCCCTGCCACTTGGGTAAGTAATGGGCGTATATTGGATGAGTTGGCGAAAGAGTCCGGGAAGCCTGCATTGAAGATTTGGCTCGACATGGGTGTAACCGAAGGAATGCCAATTGATCCGCTTGTGAATGTATTAAAGTCGAAGGGATTTGTATCAGGTAAGGACCTATTCTTTCAGATGGACCCTTTGGGTACACATGAAGAGAAGTCATGGAATAGACGTGTACATAGTCCATTGATTATGTTCGCCGGGAAAGAGGCTGTACAAAAGATCAAGCTTGAAGTAAGTGACTATCTGACATTACTCGGACCGGAAGCTCTTAATGTGCGTCTTAATTTAATTGCCACTATGGATAATGGGATGGGTTATACAATCCTTGACGGAGTTGAATATCAAGTGTTGAATCCTGAAGTGGGGCAGGTAGATATAGCAGGTAAGGTGAGCTTTCTGAAACCGGAATCCTTGAAAGTAAATGTTTCATTTCAAGATGTTACTGAAGAACATTTGGTTAACTATGAGCATTATGTAAAGGTATTTAAAGTTTATGTGAAATCTCTTGATGTTGACGAGAACGGGGATGAGTTCTCCATTAACCTGAAGGCCTCTGCTCGAAAAATAAATTCATCTCCTGAGTATATCACAGCGCTAGTGAGCTCCGCTGAAAAAATTGGTATATATAAAATTAAGGAGACTCAGGAGGATGTAATTCGTATAACCTTTAATACGAAGTAGTCATAGAAATTCATATTCAAATGAGGGTAATCCCCTGGCTAATAATCAAGAAATTTCTCACCTAATTCTTTAAACTAAAAGGAGCTGACCCCTAAGTAGCATTTCCTACTTATTGAGTCAGCTATTTTTTAACGCAAAATATAACCCCCATCAGGAAATAGGGTGCTTCCCGTAGTATAGTTATTAGTCATCAAATAAATGGTTGTATGTGCCGCTTCGTCGGCATGTCCTACTCTGCCAAGGATATTCATATTCGTATATTCATCATAAGACTTGTCTCTAGTTTTTTGTTCTGCTCCTACCCAATTAAAGTTGGTATGAATGGTGCCTGGGGAGATGACATTTACTCGAATCGGAGCTAACTCAACAGCCAATGCTTTTCCTAGACTCTCAATCGCGCCGTTACAAGCTGCATAGGAGGCACCGTCTGCAAGTGGTCGTTGACTGAATGCGCCAGACATCAGAACAATAGAGCCAGTTGGACTTATATATGGGATCGCGTATTTCACAGCATTATATTGAGGCCAGAACTTTGCATTAAAGCAGCTTTGTGCAATCTCTAAGCTTGAAGTAATCGGTCCTCTAACATAAGAGGCGCCGGGAGTGAACAAATGATCGAAGTTGCCGATTTTTTCAAAAAAAGACTTTAAGTCTTCTTCATTTTGATTATCAAGCGAATGAGTTTCGGTAGATTCGGACCCTAGAATTTGTTGAGCTTTTTCTAATTTATCTTGTGAACGCCCAGCGATTATGACATATGCGCCTTGTTCAACCGCTTGTTTGGCAGTCGCGAGCCCTATTCCGGAGCTTCCTCCGATAATGACGATTCGCTGGTTTTTTAATGAAATACTGGACATTTTTATCTACTCCGTTCATAGTAAAATGGACTTTTAAGTTCTGTTTTTTATTATTAGGTATAAAAGAAATTCTGCACAGTACGC
Organism: Paenibacillus sp. FSL R5-0923; assembly: GCF_038009145.1. NCBI lineage: Bacteria > Bacillati > Bacillota > Bacilli > Caryophanales > Paenibacillaceae > Paenibacillus > Paenibacillus sp. FSL R5-0923. The sequence continues at coordinate 4,819,455 of NZ_JBBPAT010000001.1, read as the reverse complement.
ACTTTTTTCGTACTAGGTACGATTGTTCGTACTAGCTGTGAAATAGATTAACTATCGAAAGAGATGATCACATGGATTTACTGGAGCCGAGATTGGCCGGAGTGCTTACAACGCTTGATAAGATCGGTGGAAAGTGGAAGCCGCTCATTTTATTTATTTTATTGATAGATGGTACCAAACGATTTGGCGAACTTCGACGGATTATTCCAGATGTCTCTCAAGGGACATTAACTAAGCAACTACGGGAGCTTGAAGAGGATCAACTTATCGATCGTGTGATTTTTCATGAGCTTCCATTGAGGGTGGAATATAGTATTTCAGAACATGGAAAATCACTAATTACTGTTTTGGATAGCATGTGTGGCTGGGGAAGGATGCATCAGGAGTATTTAAATAATACAAATAAGTAAGGGGCGGACATTATTATAAATACTATTTTGCAGGACCCAACAGGTCAGGCCTATAAGACGCTGATACAGGTAGCTATGGAAGTGTGTGATGAATTTATTTTGGTCAAACGGGATCAGATGGAGTTAGAGTCAGAAGGATATGAACTATTGGAACGGTTAAAGCCTTTTCTCAAAGAGATCGTCAAAGATGATTATTGGCCGGGAACTCGGCTTATGGGGCATTATGCAGATGTTTATTTTTTTAGATGTTCACCGGATGCGGTCGATATTTTACTATCCTATTCTACGAGCTTGTACTCATGGGTGCAGACTAGAGTGCCCGATGATCTTTGTTTTTTAAGACAGGGGCAACCGTGGTTAATCAATACAGCTCATGAGCGAGAAAGCCATATTGTAACTGATGTAGAAGAGGAGCTTAACAGACTAGAAGAGAGCGGACTATTGTTTCGTGACTTATCTGTGTTTTATCCTTAATAAAGATAACAATGAGGCGATGTTTGCAAAGACAGAGTCTCTTTTTTTGTACTGGAAATTTTTGTAGACAAAATGGTCTACAAGTTGTAAACTCTAATTCAAATGGAAGGTCTAGGAATTGTAGACCAACGGGAGGCGCAAGGTTGAAGGATCTCAGACTGACCGAAATGGAAGGTAGATTTGCGGAATTAATATGGGATCATGAACCGATTCCGTCAGGGAATCTGGTGAAGTTATGTGAATCCGAGCTCAACTGGAAGAAATCTACGACGTATACGATGTTAAAACGACTTGAAGCTAAAGAGATTTTTATCAATGATAATGGTGTGGTAGGTTCTCTTATCAAAAAGGATGACTTTTATGCGGAGCAGAGCAAGGCGTTTGTGAAGGAAACCTTCGGCGGTTCGTTACCCAAATTTTTGGCTGCTTTTACAAAGAGCCGGAAATTAAGTGACAGCGAAATTGATGATGTTCTAAGACTAATCCATGAGCATAAGGAGGAGTAACGGTGGATCAGCTGTTTGAACAACTTTTAAACATGAGCATTACGGGAAGTTATGTGATTGTGTTTATCATCGTGGCACGGCTGTTCTTAAGAAAAGTTCCCAAAATATTCTCCTATGCCTTATGGTCTGTGGTTTTGATCCGACTCCTGTGTCCGTTCTCGATTGAGAGTATATTTAGTTTTATCCCATCTGAAGTACAGAACTCACCTCTAAATAAGCTATACACACAAATGCCTCAAATCCAAAATGTAATCAACACATCCGAGCAAGCTGTAAATAATATATCACCCGTACTTATTCCCTCTACACCTGCTGCACCAAGTGGTATAATCCCTTCGAATCCTTCAGATGCGTGGATTAACATAGGCCAATATATATGGTTGATCGGGATTGGGCTGCTGCTCATCTACAGCATTGTTGCCACTGTTCGACTTTCACGAGACTTAAGAGCCGCAACCCCTCTTTTCGAAAATATATATGAACATAACGGCATCTCCACACCTTTTGTATTCGGCTTCCTTAAGCCTAGAATATACCTTCCAAACGGTCTTTCCGATCATGAAAAAGCTTATCTCATCAAACACGAGCAAGTGCACATACACAGATGCGACCACATCATAAAACTTCTCGCGTTCGTTGTTCTGTGTATACATTGGTTTAATCCAGTGGTTTGGCTTGCTTTTTATCTGATGAGTGATGATATGGAGCAGTCCTGTGACGAAAGCGTCATAAGACAGATGGGCAGTGGAATCAAAAAGGAATACTCGACCTCACTTTTGTCCTTATCTACTGGAAGACGATTTATGGGTGGTTCACCGCTTGCCTTTGGCGAGAGCAATACAAAAGGACGAATCAAAAATATTCTGAATTACAAAAAACCAGCCTTTTGGGTTGTTTTAGTCGCAATCTTAGTCGTGGCTGCGCTGTGGTGTCGGACTCATAAGTAATCCGAAAAATGATCCATTAACCGTAAAGGATTATGCCGAGCAATTTATGGAGCAGAACATTACGAGCTATGAGAATAGTACAAATGTTAAGATGGTTAACAGTAAAATTACTAAGCTTGAAAAAATAGCGTCATTCGACGATCTGTTTGCAACACCCTTGGAAATTTGGAGTTTAGAATATCGCTTGAAACCGGATGATCCAGCTAAGCTGACGATGACGGAAAATGTGGTTGATGGATTTATCACCGAAGAAGGAAGCATGGGGAAACCGATACTTATTTTTTCTATTATGAATTCAACACCACAATATTTGGGCGTAATCAGGAGTGGAGAGAATGACATATCCACACCAGCCGGTCAGGAAATGGCAGTGCGTGTGTTTCTTGAAGCAAACCATCACCTTCCGCATGAAACTTATAGTGGGAAGCATATTCTAGTGAAATTCCCCTTAACGACAGGCGAAACAAGTCAACTGTTGTTATCCCAACCTGTTATTCAAGGAGATTCAGGAATTTGGACCGTAGAACGTTGGAAGGATTCGAATGGAAATGAATATTACAATACACCTCAAACTGATGTTACGATAGCTGAATATTATGCCCGTCTGCAGACATTAGCGGATCAGGGGGAGGAGCCGGCACTACTTGATCCTTTGCAGGTCGCCATGAATTATATAAGCAATGATATTGGAATGGGTCAGCATGTCAAGCTGGATCAGCTTGTGGTGGACAATGAGGCTACAGCTGATGATTTTGCGATCACGCCCGAGAGTATATTAATGGGCTATGTTTTTAATCTTAGCCTGGAGAATCATTCCTTTGATTTTGATAACATTGAATGGCTAACAATGGAGGATTCCGCTCGCTTTAAAGGGTTGAATATTAATCCAGATGAGGATATGCCCAATGGATTTTATATCCTCAACAAATATACGTATACCGATCCATTAGAGGTTACAGAGGATACGAGATATTCTATTGTTGATGCTAATGCGGGTGCTCTAAAAGAAGTAAGCAAGCAGGAGTTTATTGAATATTTCAAGCAATATACTGATTTTGTGCCCCCGTGTGTGATTACTAAAAAAGACGGATATGTCACCAGCATTGCTGAGAAATATATGCCGTGAAATATCCGCTGATGAAAAAAGATGAACTTATATTTAAAGCGCTGAAGAACCCGCATTTAGTGCGGGTTCTTCAGCATGTGTATCGGCGCTGGCTCCTTTACGTTACTGCCGGCACATTGTATTCGATTTTTCGCATACATTTGGCTCGTTTACGTTACCTTCGGCACATTGTATTCGGTTTTTCGCATACATTTGGCTCGTTTACGTTACCTTCGGCACATTGTATTCGGTTTTTCGCATACATTTGGCTCGTTTACGTTACCTTCGGCACATTGTATTCGGTTTTTCACATACATTTGGCTTATTTACGTTACCTTCGGCACATTGTATTCGGTTTTTCGCATACATTTGGCTTATTTACGTTAGCTTCTGCACAATGTATTTGGTTTTTCACATACATTTGGCTCGTTTACGTTAGCTTCGGCACATTGTATTCGGTTTTTCGCATACATTTGGCTTATTACGTTACCTTCGGCATATTATATTCGGTTTTTCACATACATTTGGCACCTTTACGTTACCTTCGGCACATTGTATTCGGTTTTTCGCATACATTTGTCCGTAAGCTCGACTAAAACATGTATTCTAAGGATTTAAGGTTCGCTGGGTCCCTCATCCCAAAGAGGCGTGTGCTTAATTAAAAACAGGGCTCCCCATGGCCAACAGTTGAATATAGGCCCATCCCTTGAGTTCATTTCACATTTCTCCGCAATCTAGAAATTTTAAAAATTCTATTATAGCAAGCATAAACGCCTTCGGTGTTCTTAATAGGACGGTAGAGTCTAGGCCACTGGCAGACCCAACTGTTTACGAAACTTATTCCGAACTACGACAGAGAGTGCATCTAGCTCGACAAGCTCTGCCAGAGCGTACGCCTCTTGAAGACCAACCTGCATTAGATGCAGTACATGTGACACGGATGCACCGCCAGCTCCATTTCCTTTTTTAACAATTACGTCATCTGCGGAAATTTCTCCCTTTATAATGATCTGACAATTTACAAAATTTCATATATTTAAAGAAATCTATTGATAATTGTTCTCATATGATTTAATATGATAACGATTCTCATTATCATTACTTTGCTATAAAGAATGATAAAAAAAATAGAGATGGGGAGATAGAAAATGAATCAGAAAAAAGTTTTATTAGCAGGGGTATCAGCGGTTTTAGCTTTGAGTTTGGCGGCATGTGGTAACAATGAAAAGGATAACGCAGCTTCAAAAAGTGCAAATAATTCCGCCGTAGCAGCAGAGGGAAATGCAAACAACAAAGGAAATACGGCTCAGGAGGCAGTTGCCACTGAACAAACCATTACATATCTAGGTAAGGATTATGTTGTACCTATAGAGATTCATAATATCGTAGCTGCAAGTCTTGAATCTATGGAAGATGCAGCAATCTTAAGAGTGAAACCTGTAGGCGTACTTGCTATAGCAAATGCCATTCCAGGTTATCTGTCAACGGAATTAGCTGGTGCATCTTTAGTGGGGGATAAATTTGCTCCAAGCAATGAGGCGATCTTGCAGCTAGATCCAGATGTTATTTTAGGGTCTTCCAAGTTTGGTGAAGATGTGTCGGGTGCGCTTAATAAAATTCAAACGATGATTCCTTATTCACATATATCAACGAATTGGAAAGATAATCTGCTTTTACTAGGTCAATTATCCGGAAAGACCTCAGAAGCAGAAAAGATTATTAGCGATTATGAATCAAAAGCTGCTAGTGCAAAGGCTGACGTTGGAGAAAAGTTGAAAGATAAATCAATTCTAGTTATTCGTATTCGTGAGGGTAGTATGTGTGTGTATCCAGCGGGTGTTTACCTGAATCCGGTTATTTACGAAGATTTAGGTGCTACCATTCCCGAAGTAATAACAACTACTAAAGCTCAAGCTGAGCTTTCACTAGAAGCTTTAGCGGAAATTAATCCGGACTATATTTTCTTGCAGTTTGAGACCAGCGAGAATACGGATAATGCAACGGCACTTGATGATTTACTTAAGAATCCGATCTTCAAAAGCGTAAATGCAGTCAAAAACAATCATGTCTTTGTAAATGCAATTGATCCGTTGGCGCAAGGTGGTACAGCTTGGTCTAAAGTAAGATTCCTGGATGCTGCAATTGAAAATCTCTTAAAGTAAAACCGAAGGTGCGATGAATAAGATGAATACAAAAAATTGGAAAGTTATATTGATCCTATCAACTTCTCCATTATTCATCGTATTAGCAATAGTTGTATCCGTCTTATATGGTGTTAAAGATATTGGAATATTGACAATATGGCAGGCGATTACACACTTCGATGCAAATAATGTGGACCACAACATTATTATGACATCTAGATTACCGCGTGTAATCGCCGCTTTATTAGTTGGAGCGGCACTGGCTGTTTCAGGGGCGTTAATGCAAGGCGTTACACGGAATTATCTTGCATCACCATCGATTATGGGAGTAAATGACGGATCGGCATTTGTTATTACGTTGGCTATGGTGTTTTATCCTGGATTATCGAATGTGCATATGATTCTTTTATCCATGGTGGGTTCTGCTATCGGAGCGGGTTTGGTTTTCGGATTTGGCTCATTGGTCAAAAACGGCTTATCTCCAGTCAGACTAGCCATTATTGGTACTGTAATTGGTACATTTTTAAGTAGTATTGCCTCAGCAGTAGCAATGTTTTTTCAAGTCTCACAAAATGTTAGTGTTTGGTATAGCTCGAAAATACATACTGTAAATCCAGATATGCTAATATTGTCCATTCCTTTTATAATCGTTGGTCTGCTCTTGGCAGTTAGTATTTCTAAATCTGTAATGGTTGCCTCCCTAGGGGATGAAACGGCAATTAGCTTGGGTCAACGGACAAAATGGCTGAAAATCGTCAGCATTTTATCTGTTGTATGTCTAACCGGAACAGCAGTAGCTTTAGTCGGTAAGATAGCCTTTGTGGGTCTAATTATCCCTCATATTACACGTTTTATCGTTGGTATCGACTATCGTTTCATCATTCCTTGCTCAGCAGTCATTGGGGCTGTTTTTTTAGCATTTTGTGATGTCTTAAGCCGGTATATTAACTTTCCGTTTGAGACGCCAATTGGCGTTGTGACAGCCTTTATTGGAATCCCGTTCTTCCTTTATTTAATTCGGGTTAAGGGGGGAGAGCAACATGGATAGAGGCAAAATACAGTTTAGTCGCTATATATTGACGCTATTAGCTTTTATCCTGCTAACACTTGTGGCGGGGTATTTTCATCTTACGAATGGCGCTTTTGATATGTCTGTCATGGATGTGATAAAAACGCTGCTGCGAATAGATCCCAATCCTAAATTTGACCTGGTTATTTTTCAATTTCGACTACCACGGATCATTATTGCGTCATTAGTAGGCATAGGTCTGGGGATGGCTGGAACGGTCATTCAAGGCATTACCCGAAACGGACTGGCTGATCCAGGTATCCTTGGGATTAATGCCGGTGCCGGAGCTGCCATCGTTGCATTTATGTTTTTCTTTCAGATGTCAGGGGTTACTTTTTTTAAAGAAAGCTGGTTTTCGATACTAGCCATGCCTCTCTTTGGTTTTGTGGGGGGGCTTGCCGCAGTTGTGGTTATCTTTATTTTCTCTTGGCGGAATGGTGCACTTGATATGCAACGTTTGATATTGACAGGGATCGCGATAAGCAGTGGTTTTGGCGCGTTGTCGTTGTATCTATCTCTAAAAATGAATGCAAGTGATTATGAAATGGCTGCGGTATGGAGTGTCGGAAGTATTTACAGCGCGAATTGGACTTATATCATAATGATCACACCTTGGGTGCTGATTTTAGGATTTGTGATGTATCGAAAAAGCTATTTGCTCAATTATTTTCAATTGGAGGATTCCAGCACAAAAAGCTTGGGGATCTCCGTAGAAAAAGAAAAGCTGATCTTTCTGTTATGCAGTGTGGGGATTGTAAGTGTCTGTGTATCTGTATCCGGTTCTATAGGTTTTATAGGATTGATGGCTCCTCACATCGCCAGAAGATTAGTAGGAATTAATCACCGCTATATTATGTTATCCAGTGCAGTGGTTGGGATGTTTTTGCTGGTGATCTCGGATTATTTTGCCAAAACATTATTTCAGCCAGCAGAGTTACCTGTGGGAATAGTCGTTTCGATTATTGGCATTCCCTATTTCTTATATTTATTAGCCAAGTCAAGAGTGTAGGGGAGAGTGAGCAGCACATATGTCAACACAAGTTGAACTCGAACGCACAGAATCATGGAAGCTAGAATCTCAGTATATGGGCTACACGTATGATATAAAGGTCTCAATTCCGAGAGAAGAGGCCCCTGAGAATGGATTTCCCGTCTATTACATGCTCGATGGCAATTCATATTTTCAATTGGGCCGGGATGTCGTGAAATTGCAGTCAAGAAATGCGCCGAAAACTTTGATTACACCAGCCATCGTGATTGGCATTGGGCATTATGGTTCAGATGATGAGGTCTCCAAAAGAAGATTTTATGATTTCACGCCTCCTGCGAAGCAGTATGTATATCCGGATCGATTGAAAAATGCTGACATAGGACCACATGGTGGTGCTGAAAAGTTACTATCTTTTTTAGAGTTGGAATTAATGCCCCTGATCTCTGAAAAATATAATATCGATCAGCATAAGCAAGTTTTATTTGGTCACTCATTAAGCGGGTTGTTTGTTCTCTGGACGCTGTTTACTCGTGCCGAGCTATTCCAGTATTATTTGGCCTCTAGCCCCTCGATTTGGTGGAATGATCATGAAATCTTGGTGTATGCGGAGGCGTTTTATAAGAAGGGTCAAACGATAAGATCCGAGAAACGAAAGCTATTGATCACAGTGGGCAGTGAAGAGGCGTTTATGGTCGATGATGCTAAAGGATTATTTTCAAAATTGTGTGAGTATTCTTTGCCTGATTTGCAGGTTGAGCATTACATAGCGCCAGATGAAAACCACGCGTCAGTAGTGCCGACCATCATGAGCAGAGCGTTCCGTATGTTGAATTGTTAAGGAAGGGGCTATGATGCAGGATAATGTTAGGAGAACTTACTACTTTTGAACATATGGGGCGACAAATTATCGTGTATCTCCCTAAAGCATATCATTTGTTTACTGAGCGAAGCTTCCCGGCGGTTTTCTTACAGGATGGCGATTTCTTGTTCAAAGAGTCGATTGCTGATATAGAAAGGGATGTGGAGGCGGGGATTACAGAACCGGTTATTTTTATCGGGATTGATTCTCAGCGACGCAATGATGAATATACACCTTGGGAAATGCCTGCTCTTTTTAAGGATTGGTCCTTTGGGGGCAAGGGTGATGAATATTTGGATTACGTATATAAGAAACTGGTCCCGCATATAATTCGTTCTTTTCGCATCTCTCATGAGCCGGACAAATTGGCATTAGGCGGTGTATCACTAGGTGGGTTAATAAGTCTGTATGCGATGTACAAGACGGAGTCTGTTTTTGATAATTTTATTTTCATATCCGCGTCTGTGTGGTTTGAAGATTTTATACATTATATGGAGACTTCAAAGTTAGATAGGGAATGCAAAGTCTATATGTATGTAGGTGAACAGGAAGGTATCCAGAAGACTAATGCACAGAAGGACATGGTGCCTAATAGTAAACGTGCTTTTGATATTTTAAAAGAGAAGATAGATGGAGCTGATCAGCGGGTGATGTTTGAGACAGATCCATTAGGCACGCATAATGACACGTTTTTTCTGCAATATTTTCCGAGTAGCATCAGGTTCTTATTTCCCGCAAAATGAATAAAAGGACGAGCAGGATAGAGTATCCTTGCATCGTCCTATTTTTTTACATATAGGTTAGATAACCATAATTTAGTCTTGCGGTCCGAGCATATCTACTTTAGTTACTCTTCTGTATATTCTCAAGATGTACGTCCAAATTATCAAAGGTTTGTGAAATACCCGGTAGCATCCCCATATCAATCACTTGTTGTAACGCTTCTGGAGAAGCGTATTTACCGGTGTTAACCAGCTTCGTTTGACCATCCAGCTCGATAAAATCTAGTTGGACTAGTGTCTCGGGCAGATCTTTTGAAATATTACCTTCTGCATCTGAGAACCCGTCCGTGTAAATAATTTGCTCTGGAATCGAAATTTCCCGATAAATCGCCTTACCCCAAGACTCCATACCGTAGAAATCTCCCTGACTCTTATCCTCGCACTTCATGCAATAATGCCAAGTACCTCCTGGCCGGAAATCAACATGGCATACGGGAAGTGTCCAACCTTTTGGCCCCCACCAATGCTTCAAATGCTCAGCCTCAGAAAAAGCTTTAAAAACTAGCTCACGTGGAGCTTTAAAAATACGCTCTAATATTAGAGTGCTGCCTTCGACTTTGGATACTAGTTGGTTGGTTTGGTTAGAATTTGTCATTGGATAAATCCTCCTCGTTTACTTTTCATTATCTAATTCCTTGCTTTGTAGCTTCTGCAAATAATCATCCAGTCGATCATAGCGTTCCTCCCACATATGACGGTAGGATTCTAACCAAGTGTCTAATTCCTTAAAAGGGTCAGGGCGGAGCTTGCAAATGCGCCGATTAGCAACAGCTTGAACTTCAATAAGACCTGCATCACTGAGAACACGCAAATGCTTGGACGCTTGAGGCTGCCGCAGCTGAAGACTTTCTGCGATCTCTCCAACGGTTAGGGGTTTCTCGCGTAATAGTTCAACGATCTGCATACGATTAGGCTCTGCTAAAGCACTCATTACGTTAGTATTCATAAACAATCATCACTTCGATTCATTGATTTGATTCGGATTTCATATGACGGGCCATGATGGAGAAACTCAACAGGCCTACTTCCTTGTATTTCCTGTTTGCTTTTAAAATATACCATTAAGTGAATATTCCTGTAAAGGCATATTTAGAATTTTCATTGTATGATAACTTCAAAAGATGGGCATAGTACAAGCATTACGTAGAAATATGTTCCATGATAACCATTAAACTTTACAAAAAACATAGGAATAGATATAATTAAGTATAACTTATCGGTTTTAGATTTACGCAAGGGGCCTAACGCCAGTAGGCTCCTTTTGTATTTCTTGGCCATGTTACAGGAGGGTGAAGGTCATACACAATGAAAAGATTATGGTTTGTGTTCATTATGGTCCGCATGGGGAGCGTTTAATCCGGCGTGGTGTGCAACTATCTGAAATAATAGGGGCCCCATTGTTTGTATTAAATGTCGATAGTTCGGACAATGATGAATATAATCAGAGCAAAGAAATGTATATGACGGTTTGGAAACGTCTTGCCGATGAAGCTGGCGCAGAATTTATCATTCGGAAACGTGAAGGCCGAAAAACAACTGATATTATTGTAGAAGTAGCTGAAAAGAATGAGGTTACACAGATCGTCATTGGACAATCTGCTCAGACTCGATGGCAGGAGCTTACCAAACGCAATTTCATCAATGAACTCATTGGTAAAATGAAAATGATGGATCTGCATGTAGTCGCCGTTCAACGGATGCGCGCCGGGCTGGAAGAAACCCATGAGGAAGGCGTAATCGCCTACCTGGTCAAAATCGGGGATGAGTATCAGCTCAGTGATGAACCTAAGGGAGAGTATTCGCTTAAAGGAAAGTTCTTTCACGAATTACACACAGAATTTGAGAACGGTTTATTCAGAATTGAGCAAGAGGATGGAAAGACTAGATATTTGCATATTTGTGATGGCACATTGACCGATTCTTTATAATCGGCGTGCCCTTATCTTGATGAGGGCCTATTATTAAGGGCCCTTCCAATCATATGATCTTTGGCTTTTGGTAAAAAAGTAAGTACTAAAGTTCACAACTTGATAAGCTCAAGTGGAAAAGGAGGACTGCCTTTGCTGCATGTAATCATACTTGTTCCGTTTCTAATGGCCTTAGTAATCGCACTTTTGACCAAGAGAGCATCCAACCTTCATAGAGGATGGCTTGTTTTCCCCGGTTCACTCGCTTTGTTTGTATATTTTTTAACCCGGATTCCTGTTATTAAAGGAGGGGATTTGGGATATGAAACCGTTTCATGGATTCCTTCCCTAGGCATTGATTTGGTTTTCCATCTGGATGGATTAAGTTTACTGTTCGCTTTGTTAATCACTGGAATGGGTAGTCTTGTAATTATCTATTCGATTTATTATCTAGACAAGCGAAAAGAAGCGTTGACCCCTTTTTATATTTATTTAATGTTGTTTATGGGAGCGATGCTTGGCGTTGTGCTCTCGGATAACTTGATGGTGTTATACGGTTTTTGGGAATTAACAAGTGTCTCGTCATTTCTGTTGATTGCTTTCTGGCATCGGCGGCAAAAATCGCGGTATGGTGCTCTCAAATCTATGTTGATTACCGTATTTGGTGGTTTAGCGATGTTTGCCGGCTTTTTAATGCTTTATGTAATGACAGGCACTTTTAGTATCAGGGAAATTTGGAGTGAGGTTGGCGATATTAGCGGGCATGCTTTATTTATTCCGGCGATGCTACTAATTCTCTTAGGCGCCTTCACCAAATCAGCTCAGTTCCCGTTCCATATCTGGCTGCCGGATGCCATGGAGGCACCGACACCCGTCAGCGCATATCTTCACTCAGCAACGATGGTTAAAGCTGGATTGTATCTTGTCGCCCGTTTCAGCCCTATTTTTGCGGGGCAATATGAGTGGTTCTGGGTTGTGTCAGGCGTCGGTTTGATCACCTTGATTTATGGCTCTATCCAGGCGATGAAGCAGACGGACCTGAAGGCTCTATTAGCCTATTCAACGATTAGTCAACTTGGACTGATTATGGGATTGCTAGGAATGGGATCGGCAGCGGCATTTTATGCAGGGGAAGATTCAGTCTTTTACACTGCTGCAACAACAGCGGCTATCTTTCACCTTATTAACCATGCCATCTTTAAAGGCTCTTTGTTTATGATGGTCGGTATAGTTGACCATGAGACAGGTACCCGCGATCTGCGAAAGCTGGGCGGACTGATTTCCATTATGCCGGTTACCTTTACGGTAGCGATGATCGGCAGTTTCTCCATGGCTGGTTTGCCGCCATTTTCAGGATTTTTAAGTAAAGAGATGTTTTTTACAGCTGTCCTGAATATCCGAAACTTGGATATATTCTCTATTCCCTCGTTGTTTACGCTCTTCCCGGTTTTGGCCTGGATTGCCAGCGTGTTTACTTTTGCATACAGTATGATTTTGGTATTCCACACCTTTTTCGGAAAATATCAGCCTGAGAAGCTGGACAAAAAACCGCATGAAGCCCCATTTGGACTTCTGCTTGCCCCGTGCCTGCTAGCAGTGCTGTCTATATTTATCGGTTTTTTCCCGAATATATTATCTAATACACTTATTATCCCTGCAATGAATGCTATTCACCCTATCTTGCAGACCGGGGAACCTTTTGTTGTGAATATCCATTTCTGGCACGGCTTTACACCAGAAGTATGGATGACACTTGGTGTTGTGATTCTTGGTATTACTGTATACCGAATCTATGGCCGCTTAAGTCTGGTCGATAAAGAATGGGGCAGTGGCTACACTTTAAATCAAGTCTATGACGGAGTAATCCGGCTGGTTGAGAAATTGTCTAGATGGGTGACTAGTTCTTATATGACTGGTTCCATGAGACATTATTTAATGTATATTTTTTCCTTCTTGATCGTAACGATTTGCGGTGTCGTCTGGTATTCAGATGGAATTACACTTGGTACGACTGAGTATACTCCTTTTTCTTTGTTTGAGGTTATTGCTGTAATGGTTTTGCTTCTAGGTGCTTTAGCTATTCCGTTTGTGCGTTCCAGAATAACAGCCATTTTGTTAACAGGAATGGTTGGTTATATGGTTACTTTGCTCTTTGTTCTGTTCAGAGCTCCTGATCTGGCGCTTACGCAAATGATTGTTGAAGTGGTATCTGTTACATTGTTCCTATTATGTTTCAGGCATTTGCCTAGGCTGGAAAAAGAGAAGCTCAAACCTCGTGCGCATTTCCTGAAACTAACTATTTCCATCGGGATGGGCGTAACGATGACATTGGTTGCACTTGCTGCTCTAGGCAGTAGTCCGTTCGAATCCATCTCGAAATATTATGTGGAGAATAGCTATACTTTGGGTGGCGGTAAAAATATTGTCAATGTTCTGCTCGTTGATTTCCGCGGCTTTGATACCATGTTTGAAATAACAGTACTAGGTCTTGCCTCACTTGCTATTTATTCCATGATCAAGCTGCAGTTGGATGGAGAGGGTACAGCAGACCAACTGAAGAGGGTTGTTCCCTATAATAAGCCTCGTTATTCCCGAAGTGATGATGTGTTACTGCAAGCGGTAGCTAAAGTAGCATTCGTTATCATTCTGATATTTTCGTTGTTTTTGTTTTTTGCCGGTCATAATAATCCGGGAGGCGGATTTATTGGGGCTTTGATGGCTTCTGCAGGTTTGGTGCTACTTGCTATTACTTTTGGGATGGATATGGTTGAGAAAGTGCTGCCTATTAATTATCGTAAGTTAATTGCGATCGGGATTTCGATTGCTTTTCTTACCGGGGTTGGCTCATTTATATTCGACGTACCCTTCCTGAGCCAAAATTTTGGGTATTTCCAATTGCCGCTTATGGGCAAAACAGAATTAACCACTGCAATGTTCTTTGATCTTGGTGTTTATCTAGCTGTTATTGGTGTCACTATGAATATCATACTTACGATCGGGAGGGATAGCTAATGGAGCTTGTTGTTGCCTTGGCGATCGGCGTATTGTTTACCGTAGGTGTTTATCTAGTCCTTTCCAAAAGCTTGCTACGCATCCTGCTGGGTACTAATTTAATTACCCATGGTGTTCATTTACTGCTACTGACAATGTCGGGTCTCAAGACAGGTGCTCCACCTTTGCTAGGTGAAAAAGCGGAGGCGTATGTAGATCCGTTACCGCAGGCGCTCATTTTGACCTCTATTGTAATTAGTTTTGGAGTAACAGCATTCTTCATTGTTTTGGCATACCGGACTTACCGTTCGACGGGCACGGATGATGTGGAAGGAACCAAGGAGGAGAGACAACAATGAACAACTTGCTAGTGCTGCCTCTGCTGATTCCGGCCTTTACGGCAGTTATACTGATTTTTCTAAAAGAACGAGTGGATCTGCAACGTATTATCAGTGCCGTCAGTGTGTTTTTAAATATCTTGGTTTCTGGAATCATTGTGTACCAGGTAAGTACAAAGGGCATCCAGACCCTATATATGGGTGGATGGCTTCCACCTTATGGCATTGTGTTTGTTGCCGATATGTTTGCGGCCTTACTTGTGCTAGTCGGTGCTATTGTTGGTGCGGCATGTCTATTTTTTTCCTTCGCCAGCATTGGGGAAGAAAGAGAAAGGTTTTATTACTATCCGTTTTTCCATTTTCTATTAACTGGGGTATTTGGCTCCTTTCTCACCGGAGATTTGTTTAATTTGTTCGTCTGCTTTGAGGTCCTGTTAGTTGCCTCGTACGCTTTAATTGTACTTGGTGGCTCCAAAGGTCAACTGAGAGAGACGTTAAAATATGTATTAGTTAACGTGATTTCCTCTTCCTTGTTTGTAGCAACGCTTGCTTATTTATATGCCGCGACAGGAACACTGAATATGGCACATCTATCTATGCGTGTAGCAGAGGCGGGACAAGGCGGTGTAATGAACGTCATTGCGGTCCTGCTGCTGATCGTATTTTCGATAAAGGCAGGTTTGTTGCTCTTTTTCTGGCTTCCGGATTCTTATAGTGCGCCACCTGTGGCTGTTAGAGCACTGTTTGGAGCATTGTTAACGAAAGTGGGATTGTATGCCATTACACGTACCTTTACATTGATTTTTATTCAAGAACCGGGACTCACCCATTCACTGATTGCCTGGATGGCGGGAGCGACGATGATCCTTGGTGCAATCGGTGCACTGGCTTACAACGATCTGGGGCGGATTTTTAATTATAATATCATCATCAGTGTTGGATTTATTGCTTTTGGGATTTCTGTCGCGACTCAGGATTCGTTAAATGGTGTAGTGTTTTATTTAATGCATGACATGGTTGCCAAAGCATTATTATTTTTCCTGGGCGGGATGATTATCTCAGCATCGGGCACCGACCGCTTAAAAGAAATGGGTGGTTTAATTCGACGCTATCCGTGGACCGGCTGGATGTTCTTCGTACTGACTTTGGCGTTGGTTGGTGTTCCACCACTTAGTGGTTTCGCTGGAAAAGTGATGATGGTGCGTAGCGGATTTGGACAGAATCATGTGGCTCTGGCTCTAATTGCACTTGCATCAAGCTTCATAGTGTTATATTCCTTGATCAAGGTATTCCAGCAGGTATTCTGGGGTGGCGAGAAAAGGGAAGAACAAGTCAAACCGCTTCATTATAAAGCTATGATGGCACCGGCAGCTGTTCTGTTCGCGATTGTAATTCTGATGGGTGTAGGTGCTGAGACGGTAAACGGATATGTCAGCCAAGCCGGAGCCGTACTGGCCGATCCAGCATTATACATTAACGCTGTCATGAAGGAGTAGATACTATGGCTTTTCAACTATTATTGAATTTCATGATAGCATTCCTGTGGATGTTTCTGCACAATGATTGGACTGGGCCACGTTTCGTCATTGGTTTCCTGCTCGGTATACTCATTCTGCTCGGAATGCGACGCTTTTGGCCCAGATTATATCTTGGAAAAGTGTGGGCGATCCTTAAGCTAATCCTGTTGCTGCTGCGGGAGCTGGTCGTTTCTAGTTATGTAGTGGTAAAAGCCGTTCTAAGACCGGAGCTTAATATACGTCCAGCTATCCTCAAATATACTACAGAGCTGAAATCAGATTGGGAAGTGGCAACGTTAATCACGATGCTCTGCCTCACTCCTGGATCGGTGGTGCTTGAAGTGTCGGATGATAATCGGACATTGTATATTCACGCTATGGATGTTGATGACCCTGCACAGTTCAGAGCAAATATCCGTGATACCTTTGAGCGAGCGATACTGGAGGTGACCCGCTAATGATTCATTTTATTCTTATGCTATCCATTACGATCATGGCTTTAGCTATAGGCGTATGTGCTTGGCGTTTGGTGAAAGGACCTTCTTTACCTGACCGAGTCGCTGCACTAGATACGATTGGAATTAATCTGCTAGCAATGGTGGCCGTGTTATCTGTCTTTCTCCAAACGCAGGCTTTTATAGAAATTATTTTATTGATTGGAATTCTTTCCTTTATTGGAACGACAGCCTTTGCCAGATATATCGAAAAGGGAGTGGTGCTAGAAAATGGAAATGATCAAGACTACAGGTGAGTTGCTGTTTGCCTTGTTAATTCTTATAGGGGCATTGCTTAGCGCCGTTAGTGCTATTGGTTTGATACGGCTACCTGATGTTTATCTAAGATCACATGCTGCCGCGAAGAGTGCCACTCTCGGTGTGTTATGTGTCTTAGTTGGGGCATTTCTATATTTTGCATTTTTTCAGAATCATATTAGTGCAAAGCTATTACTAGGAATTGTCTTTGTATTTATAACTGCACCTTTATCCGCCCACCTAACAGGTAGGGCGGCATATCGCTCCGGTGTTCCTCATTGGGATCGAAGAATTCAGGATGATTTAAAAGAGGTGCTGGAGAAAGAGCAAGTTATACCAGTAACCCCTGAACGAGATATACCTCAAGAACAAAGGTAGAAGTGTTAGGAATTATCTTGATTTTCAATAACAGCAGCAAAAACTGTAACAAACCCGCGTCTACACGCGGGTTTGTTTT
Organism: Paenibacillus sp. FSL R5-0923; assembly: GCF_038009145.1. Taxonomy (NCBI): domain Bacteria; kingdom Bacillati; phylum Bacillota; class Bacilli; order Caryophanales; family Paenibacillaceae; genus Paenibacillus; species Paenibacillus sp. FSL R5-0923. The sequence goes on along the minus strand of NZ_JBBPAT010000001.1, from coordinate 4,802,206 downwards.
TTATTAATGGAGTACTATTCTTTTGTTAACATCTCAACGAACCAATATTTTACCTTCTCCAGCGAGCCTGCGTAGCACCCTCGGAAGACACTCAATGTCTGCTTCAGGAATGTCTAATTGAATACCGTAATGGAAACAGTCCTGCTGTTCTCTATTCCATTTTAGAATTCCTTCTAAGTAAATAGATTCATCCGTAAGATTCATTTCCATACCAATCCGTACTAGGTTATTTTCTGGATTGATGTTGAGGGGTAACGATAAGTGGCAGCCTGTTCGACTGATGTTGAACAGTACAGCTCTTACAGGCTTAGAAGGAACCTGGATTCCGTTAATACTAAGAATATGAAGATCAAGGGTTACAGGTTCTTTAAGGGTATATCGAAAAGGTTCAGTTCTGCGATTAGTGTTCATATGCTCCTCCATACTTTTCCATCTACTATAAATTATCGACAGGAAAACAGGATTAGTGAAGAGTTATTAAACATATTAAAGTTTCGAAATTACAAAAGCTGCATACCTAATTTTTGATTCTATCGTAACAATGTAAGTATTTCTTTTACAGAATTATCTACAAATGATCTTTCAGGACGGGATTTCATGATCACAGTAAGTCCAATTAATGCTATGACTAGTGTCTGCGCTAAACTTTTTGCGTTAATAGCGGGATCAAGCTCACCTGAGCGCAAACCCCGATCAATCGTTTCTTGAAATATTACCGAGAGATACATCTGGTGTTCTCTTGTCAGGAGCTCAAATTTCTCATCGTGGGGTGAAAGTTCAACCATCGAATTAATGCAAAAGCATCCCCAGTTCGGATGTTGTCCATATTCTTTTGCCACTATATTTTCGAAAAAGTCACGGAATGCCTCTTTAACAGAAGAATTGTTTTGAAGCTTGTTACGAACATAGGCAGCATGAGAACTCGTATATTTCCGCAACGCAGCTTCAAATAGTCCTTTTTTATCTCCGAAGGTAGAGTAGATGCTAGGCCGCTGAATACCCATTCTTGATGTCAGGTCGCTTAAAGAGGTAGCCTCGAACCCTTTTTCCCAAAAAACTTGCATAGCTGCATCCAATGCTTTTTCCTCATCAAATTCACGTGGTCGAGCCATAGTAACTCCCTCTTTTCATATCGAACGGTATGATATTATTTTATGGTTTGAATATTATTATGTCAATAAGAAATGAACGTACAAATAGTCGGATTCTAATTTTCGATTGTTCATAAGCTAGTCTCTTGACAGTTATCTTTTTTTTGAGTTATATTTGTCAAGCGTATTTACGTACTGATCGGTATGTAATTTATGAATTTGATAAAAGTTAATCAGGAGGCGTTATTTTTGGGGGAATCTGTTGAGGAATCGAAAGCTATTATAGCGGATCAAACAGTCAAAAAAGCTGAAAAAGTACAAGGAGGGTTTAGAGCGTCGGAACCAGTGCCTGTATCAATAATATCTCGTAATGTGGCACTTTTATTTTCCGTCGCCTGCGGAATAGTTGTTGCTAACATATATTATGCGCAACCTTTACTGGACGCTATTTCGAACGAGTTTGGTATTTCTCATTCATTCGTTGGACTTGTTATTACAATCACTCAAATTTTTTATGCACTTGGACTGTTATTACTAGTGCCTCTGGGCGATCTATTAAATCGGCGTTGGCTGATCGCTGGACAGATGCTCCTATCCGTTTTGGCTTTAATTGTCGTTGGTACTGCCACCAGCAGTATAGTGTTATTCGTAGGTATAGCAGCGGTTGGGTTTCTTGCCGTAGTGACACAGACGCTCGTTGCATTCGCGGCAACTTTGGCTGCTCCAGCCGAACGTGGGCGTGTCGTTGGTGTTGTGACAAGTGGAATTGTAATTGGTATTCTACTGGCGCGAACTTTCGCTGGCGTATTAATGGATTTAGCAGGTTGGCGTTCAGTCTACCTTGTTTCCGCGGTATTAACACTAATCATGGCGTGTGTATTGTTTCGGGTGTTGCCACATTATGAGCACAAAAGAGAATCATTATCTTACCTACAGTTGATTCGTTCAATGTTCACGTTGTTTGCTCAGGAACGAACTCTTAGAATCCGTGCTGCACTAGGCATGATGATTTTTACCGCTTTCAGTATATTATGGACGTCTCTAGTATTACCTCTCAGCGCCCCACCGTTTTCTCTTTCACATACAGCGATTGGAGCATTTGGTCTCGCAGGTGTTGCAGGCGCGTTAGCAGCAGCGCGAGCAGGTCGCCTCGCCGATCGAGGTTTAGGTCAGAAGACCACAGGTGTAGCCTTGATTCTTTTGCTCATATCATGGTTGCCAATAAGTTATGTTCAACATTCGCTTATTGCATTAATCGTTGGTATTATCCTTCTTGATCTTGCAGTACAAGCCGTACATGTCACCAATCAGAGCATGATCCTTACTTTGCGACCTGAGGCACGCAGTCGGCTTACTGCCGGTTACATGATTTTTTATTCCATTGGCAGCGCCACTGGGTCGATCGCATCTACCAGTATCTATGTTTACTTTGGCTGGAACGGAGTGAGTTTGTTAGGTGCAATTGTGAGTGCTCTGGCTCTTCTTTTTTGGTTATTAACAAAGGAGTAACTGCACTTATCTCGTATAATTAGGTGCAATATTTAAGTCTTAACGCTCCAGCCAGGGTTATAATGCTTCGTGTTACCTGGCCGTGGGAGCAATTTGAAAAGTTCAATTCAACATGAAAAATATACAAAAAGAAAGCTCAATTAGAAACTACATCTGTTGTTGAATTAGGGAGGGGGTCTTCTGGTGAAATAAATTCGTGAATGATTTGACGGAAGTATTCGTGATTATCATAGCTATTGTACATACGCCAGGCCATTGTTTCTGAATTCCCAAAAAATAACCGCTCAAATTGGGTTTGGCGGCCACCGAATGCACCCGCTCCCAGTTCCCATGCGACCCGGAATAAGGCATTTCGGTACCAAGCATCCGAGACATTACCCTTCAAATACTGATGGAGGTATGAACCGGCACTTGAACTGAAGTCCGATTCAGAGATGATCATGATAAGCCCGCTTGAACTGAGATTTTGAACCATTTCAACCATCTTCGGATAAAACTCTGAAAAGTGAATGGTTGAAGCTAGAAGGGGGCCTTTATCAGGAACAAGAAATCCAAATTTATCGTGGGATGCTCCTACTTCAGAAGCGAGTCTTAACGCTTTGAATGTTTCTAGAAACGTCAGTATTCTTGAAATCGGCAGAATGGTGAAGGGCTCAAGCTCAACATTTTGTTCTTCTGCCAAAGATTCTAGCACACCGAGAAAGAACTCAGTCTTAGCAATATAGCGGGTGATGATTTGGTGACCCATATGGGTATGAAAGTGACTCTCACCGAACAATCGGGCACAGTAGATCTCATCTCCGTAATAAAATATTCGATCATGTGGGATGAGTACGCGGTCAAATATAATAAGCGTATCCATTTCTTCATATCTAGAACTTAAGGGATGGTCGTAAGCAGATGGGGCTGAGTAACTTTCACGGCAAAAAAAAGTCATCCCAGGCAGATCATTAGGTACTGCAAAGGCAAATGCGAAGGGATTATCATCATCTACAAGGGATGGTGAAGGCGTAGGGAATACTAGCATTTCATCGCATGTAGCCCCTTGTGTTGCCATCATAAAAGCACCGGTCACAACCATCCCTTCGTCCTTGATTTCTACGACTTTAGCAGCGATAGAATCCTCTGTGGCATCAACCTGACCGGATATTTTACTTGCTTGAGGCTGGATGAATGCATGGGATAAAGTAATGTCATGATCTCGGCAGTAGGCATAGTATTTCCTGAGGTTCTCAGCATATTTCGGATGAAGGTCCTCAAGGATATCGGCAGCTGTAAACAGAGACATGATTGCCGTATTCATATAATCTGGGGAGCGTCCTAAAAAACCGTGATGTCTGTTTGACCAGATTTCAATCATTTTTCTTCGACGTTCTAAATCTTCAACACTTTTGGGTGGGAGAAAAGATAGTCCAACAAGCTCTCCAGTATCAGGCGAAGGGTAGGTCATCTGCGCTAAATAACGTTCGTCACACTGCATGTTGTACATTTCGGCTTGTGTTTGTATGAGGCCTTGAAATGCAGGATGTTTGGATAATGGTCCTTCGATACGCGTCCCGTTGTACCAAATATTGATATTTTGCCGGTCGATTCGTTCGATGTATTGATTACCATTTTTAATAGGCACACGTTCCACCTCTTTGGAGAGTTGTATTAATATTTTTAATGTACGTAATCATAATTCTTCTTGTACATTGTCCATACACCGGGTCAGTGAAGGGGCCAACCTTAATTTAAACTATAAAAAGAGGATATTCACAATTATCTCCCCAAATATAGTGTTCTGCACTAACCCCACATCTGCATTCATTGTTAATAGTGATTCGTATTGTTACTTAAGGTTGACATAAACGAGACTTACTTGTATATTTTTTACATTGGATTACAAGTGTAGTCATTCAGTAGAAAGAAAGGCGGATAGGATTATGTCTACGGAAATTCCAAAAATCTCGGATGCCGAGTGGGAAGTAATGAAGGTGCTGTGGACTGGAGCCCCGCGCACGGCAGGAGAGATTGTTGAAGCTCTGGAGGGCAGCCGGGACTGGAACCCAAAAACGGTGCGGACGCTGATTAAGCGTCTGACGGAGAAAGGGGCTATCGGTTACAACCAGACAGGAAGGGTGTATTCGTATTACCCACTGGTGCGGGAAGAGGAATGCATCCAATCGGAGACACAATCTTTTCTGAAGCGGATCTACGGTGGAACGCTGCGCCCGATGTTAGTCAACTTTTTACAGAATGAGAAGCTGTCCCGAGAAGATATTGAAGAATTGAAGAGAATTTTGGATGAGCGAAAGGACTGAGTCGCTTGCTGGAAGCTGCATACAATCTGTTCGTTAAGATATTGTCACTATCCGCTATGGCGAGCGTGCTGGCTTTGCTGATCCTGGCAACCCGTTTCTTGATCAAGAATAGATTAAAACCGACCTGGACGTATCTTCTGTGGATACCGCTGATCGTGAGGTTAGCCGTCCCTTGGACACCGGAAAGTGCGTTCAGCATTTTTAATTTGTTTCCGCTGGAGACAGAATCAGCTCTGACTTTCAATATTCCTTCTGCGCAGCCGGATGTAGGTGATTTGCCTGTGTCCGGGATGAACATTCAAGAGGTGGACTCGACCAAGGTCGCTGAAATAACAGGAACAGGAACTTCAAAGCAAGCCGAGAGACCAGATAGTATGACACTGGTGACTCCGGAAATCTACGATCCTTATGAGACATTCAATACAGGCTGGACGCCGATGCATTTGCTGGTTCTGATCTGGCTTAGCGGAGCAGTGGTAATGATAAGTCTGTCGGTTCGTGAGCAGCTGCGATTCACGGCACGGGTTCGACGGGAACCGGAGATCCGTTCCGCAGATATCCTGTGGTTGTTCGAAACGTGTCAACGAGAGATGAAGGTAAGGCGCCCAGTGAAGCTGGTTGAGACGAAGCAGACTGCCGTGCCCACACTGCTTGGTGTGATGCGCCCCAAGCTGCTGCTGCCGACATCCATGTTGCACACGCTGGAGGCAAACGAACTGCGTCATATATTTCTGCATGAGCTGGCGCATGTGAAACGTCGTGATATTTCGCTGAATCTGCTGACAGGACTGCTGCTGGCCCTGCATTGGTTCAATCCGTTGCTTTGGTATGCCGTTAGCCAAATGAAAAGGGATCAAGAGGTCGCATGTGATGCGCTGGCTTTAAAGCATCTTGCATCGGAGCACCACAAAGACTACGCACGGACTCTTCTTAAACTATTGGAAACATTGACCGATCCAATCCGAGTGGCTGGTGCAGCCGGCATTTCAAGCAACAAGAAGGAAATGAAAAGAAGGATAACCATGATCACCAGGCATAAAAAAATCACAGCACAAAATACGGTGTTGGGGTTAACAGTAATTATGGTCTTAAGTGGCTGTACCTTGACTGGGGCAAAGCTGAGTTCTACGTCAGCCCCGGAGAAGAGTGTTGTTATCCCGTCAGCTTCTCAGACTAAAGATTCAACTGCAATCGATCCCAAAGGAACCCTATTAGTGGAGAAGAACGGAATTACTGTAACTGCAAAGCCCACGGCTGAGCATGCACTTTTGCATGAAGTCACGGTAGATGTGCGCGGTGAGGTTAACAGAACGTTTTTGTGGAATGCCGGTGAAGATGAAACGCGGCCACCTTCCATTGAAGAAGCCGATCTTAACGGGGATGGTACTAAAGAAATCTTTATTCGTATTACTACCGGCACTGGAACAGGGCTCTCAATGAGTGAGATTCATGTGCTCCAGCCTGTCACTCTGGAAGAGCTTGTGGTAGAGGAACCGGTCGAGACGCTAAATCGGAGGCTGAAATCCTCCATTTCACACCGGAATAACCACACTTACGTATCCGCTGAACTAGACGGAAAGCATTTGACTAAAGTGTATGATTACACTGAGGGGGATTGGGGCGAGAAGATTGGATTTGGCGCCGTAGTTTCGTATGAGCTTGATGGGGACCGTATTGTAGCTCGTTTGGCAGGTGCAGCATCCATCTCTGAGTTTCCGCTTGAAGTTATTGTCGTTTACGGCAAGGAATTGACCATTGAGAGTGTACAGATGTACTATGGCTCGTTTATTTCTCCTCCACTCAGTGAACAGGATATTAAGTCCTTGCTGGAAAAAAAGCTTCCAGCTAGCGGCTGGACTTTTGGTAAAAAAGGCGATCAATACACGATTAATTTTATGGATCCACCGAATGGTGTAGGGGAAGGCCTTAGCTATAAAATTAATCCTCTTACCGGAACGGTTCATGATACAACTTCTGGCAGTCCAGTGAGAAGCCTTGTGAATCGAGAAGCGATAGATCTGTGGAACATATCTAACGGTACGGAATACAAGAAGGAGCTGTATAAGTTACTTCAGCCAATCTTTGATACAGAAGGCTTCGAGCCAATAGATGAGGATTGGATTTCCGGCTTTATTGGAGATGGTTATTTGTTCAGTAATGTTAGGCAAGGCGGCAGGGAGTTCACGATAAAAGTGGATGTCTTCACTGGTCAATGGGAAGAAATTGCTGACCCGTATAAATAGTTTTGTCGATGTCGAAGAACCTCGTAACAATAAAGAAAGCCCGTGCCCAGCGCGGGCTTTCTTTATTGTTACTGACTTAAAGCAAATGCTTTCCACTCATACCAAATCCAGTCCCTACTGCTGTCGTATTTATTTTCAGCAATCCGCTTTTCCTCCTATTTACAATTCCACTACTCGGTGTTACTATATAGTGGTACTAAGCAATACAGAGTAGCATTGGAGGATTTAAATGGATAACCTAACAGAAATGCTGAAAGGAGTTTTGGAAGGCTGTGTACTTGAAATCATCAGCCGGAAAGAAACCTATGGGTATGAAATCGTAAAAACGCTAAATGCGCTCGGTTTCGAAGATGTTGTTGAAGGAACGGTCTACACCATCTTGATACGGTTAGAAAAAAATAAACTCGTCGATATCGAGAAAAAACCGTCCGAAATAGGACCACCAAGGAAATTTTATAGTTTAAATGAAGAGGGATTACGGGAACTATCCATGTTTTGGGAGAAATGGGGATATGTTTCGTCAAGACTTACCCAACTGAAGGAGGATAGCCGTGTATAAGAACATGCTCGATAAATTTAAAGATTTACGTGAACAAAAAAAGGCTTATAAAGAGTGCGTAAAACGTTCAAAAGCGCTTCCGAACGATTACCGAGAAGTTTACAATATCGCATCGCGCTACATGCTGAACTTCTCAACTAACGATTCTAGTGTCATCAACCTGTTTCCCGAAATGCTTGACATGTTTGAGATGGGAGCTGCTGAAGGTCGAGATGTTCTGGAGATCGTAGGGAATGACGTAATGGCGTTCTGTGACGGGCTGCTCGAGGACGTTTCCGCTCAGACTTGGACAGGGAAAATGCGAGCCAAAATGAACGAGTCCATTCACAAAAAACTTGGAAGATAGGGGGGATTAGGATGATATCGAACAATTGGGCGATTGAAGTAATAGGCCTCAAAAAATCCTATAAAAACGTGGAAGTGTTGCGGGGGGTGGACTTTACTGTTCAGAAGGGTTCAACTTTTGCTCTTCTAGGGTCCAACGGCGCGGGTAAAACTACTATGATCAAAATTCTTGCCACCCTGCTCCAGCCCGACAACGGAAGTGCAAAGATTAATGGAGAAGATGTAACTAAGCAACCAGAGCAAGTACGTAAGGAAATCAGCCTGACAGGACAAAGCGTCACCGCAGACTATATCCTGACCGGACGCGAGAATCTGCGAATGATGGCCAAACTCCGCCATTTGCCCGATCCTGACAAACAAGCCGAGGAGTTATTACGTCGTTTTGACTTGCTCGATGCCGCCGATCGCCGAATCTCCACGTATTCCGGAGGGATGTGTCGGCGCTTGGATTTGGCCATGAGCTTACTGGGTAACCCTTCGGTCATTTTTCTTGATGAGCCGACCACCGGACTTGACCCGCAAGCGCGTCTTGCTATGTGGGATATGATCAAGGATTTAGCGAGATCAGGTGTCACTGTTTTTTTAACTACGCAGTATTTAGAGGAAGCTGACCATCTAGCTGATCAAATTGCGATCTTACACGAAGGTCATATCGTGGCAAGCGGCAGTCCCGCGGAGCTAAAAAATAGATTGCCTAAGGGTCATATCGAGCTTCGATTCGACAATGAAACAACGCTAAATCAAGCACAAGATCTGTTAAAGGAGTTTAACGCGACTGCAAATTCAAACAATCTCACGCTCTCCGTCATTACAGACGGAAGTACGAGACAGATGATGCGTCTGCTAACGAAAGCAGCGGAAGCTGACATAGAAATTGCCGAGTTTGCGCAGAAACTGCCCTCGCTTGAGGATGTTTTTCTCGCGATCGTCACTAGCAAAAAGGAGGACTCCCGATGAAATTCATTCATTTTCTAGGCGATACCGCCGTCATGAGTGGGCGTGTCATTCGCCATTCCACACGTAGCATCGACACGATTATTACCGTCATCGCCATGCCGATCATGATCATGCTGCTCTTTGTTTACATCTTTGGCGGAGCGATGAACACCGGTGATGTAAGCTATATCAATTATATTGTGCCCGGAATATTGCTCTTTTGCATTGCTAGTGGCGTGGCTTATTCTTCTCTTCGTATCAATAACGATCTCACGAAAGGCATATTCGAGCGTTTCCACTCCATGCCGATCGCAAAAGCCTCTATTCTAGGCGGTCATGTGGTTGCTTCATTAGTTTTTAACGTCATTTCATTGCTTGCCATTTTCCTTGTTGCCTTCGGAATGGGATTTCGGCCGAAAGCGGATGTGCTCGGTTGGGTATTAGCCATTGGTATTTTGTTGCTTAGCGTACTTGCGTTTACTTGGATTGCCGTCACCTTCGGCTTACTTGCTAAATCATTCGAAGGAGCAGGAGTATTTTCTTACATTTTGATGTTACTTTTATTCGTTAGTTCTGCCTTTGCGCCGACCGACAGCATGCCTTCGGCTATACGCGTATTCGCAGAATATCAGCCCATGACACCGCTTATCGAGAGTATTCGTTCTCTTTTACTCGGAGGAACGGCAGATAAAACTACGCTTGTAGCGGTATTATGGAGTTTAGCGATACTTGCGTTTTTCTGGGCTTCCGCTATGCGAGTGTATAAACGGAGAATGAAATAGACGTAAAAAAGAGCCGGTGGCTTCTCGAAAGAGGGGGATACCGGCTCTTTATATGCACAGGCTAATTTTAAGATGCTTACTGAATGGTGGGGTGAATATTTCTGTGCTATTCTAGAAATGTGATTTATATAAAATTTTTGTACATAGAATTAGAAGTACCGGATTTGGTAATTAATTTTAATAGGCGAATGGGGAATGAATGATATTTTTTTAAAATGGGGGAGTAAGTTATAGTGATACCAACCGAAGCACAAAACAAAAAACATTGGAAACGGGATATAATTATCTTTTTAAGTAGTCAAACATTTTCGTTATTCGGTTCTGCTTTAGTTCAATATGCTATTATGTGGTACGTTACGCTTACAACAAAATCAGGTATGATGATGACATTATTTATTATTTGTGGATTCATTCCTACCTTTTTATTATCACCGTTTGCAGGTGTATGGGCGGACCGTTTCAACCGGAAATATCTTATTATGATAGCAGATGCCCTGATTGCCTTTGTTACACTGATTTTAGCCATTACATTTTTGCTTGGTTATGATGAGATATGGTTGTTGTTCGCCATTGCTGCAGTTCGTGCGCTCGGAGCTGGGGTTCAATCACCTGCGGTTGGGGCAATATTACCTCAAATTGTACCAGAGGATAAGCTGACGAAAGTAAATGGGATTAACGGAAGTCTTCAAGCACTAATGATGTTTGTTGCACCTATCGTTAGCGCGTCATTGCTTTCATTGGCAACAATTGAGGTCATTTTCTTTATCGATGTTATCACAGCGGTGATAGCGATCTTTACATTATCTTTCTTTTTGAAAATACCGTTGCATAAAAAAGCGACTGATAAACAAACGACAAGCTATTTGGACGATTTTAAACAGGGTTTAAGCTATATTAAAAACCACAGCTTTCTCAAAACTTTTTTCATTTTTTTCGCCTTTTTCTTCGTATTGATGGCACCGGCTGCATTTTTAACACCGCTACAAGTGACACGCAGCTTCGGAGATGATTATTGGCGATTAACAGCCATTGAAATTGCTTTTTCTATCGGTATGATGGCTGGCGGAGCAATTATTGCTTCATGGGGCGGCTTTCGAAACAAAGTATATACGATGACTTTTGCTAGCTTAATTATGGGTGTATGTACGTTCGCTTTGGGTATTGTACCTGTTTTTTGGATCTACTTGGTTATGATGGCTATTTTCGGCGTAGCTATGCCCGTCTTTAATACACCGACAACCGTAATGCTACAAGAGAAGGTAGATCCGGATTACTTGGGACGCATATTCGGAGTCTTTGGTATGATATCGACTTCCATGATGCCAATCGGAATGCTGATATTCGGTCCGCTCGCAGATGTAATTGAGATTGAATGGCTCCTTGTTGGAACAGGGGTGTTAACTGTAATACTGTCCATTATCTTCATTCGAAACAAACGTTTAGTTGAAGCTGGGATGCCTTTAATACAGGAAGCATCACAAGAGTAGAATTTTGCGAGAAGCGAGAACTTGAAACCTTGTGTAGATAAAAAAAGAAGCTCTCCTAAAGTTCGATTGAACTTTATGGAAAGCTTTTCTTAATTAGAAAAAAGGAGACCGACAATGACTTATTCACAGATGTGGAACAACGCAGGAAATGAAGCTGAAATTCTCTATTTGGAACAGCAGATTGTGGCCATCAAAAAAGAAATAAAACGAGCAAAAACCGCAGAACAACAGGAGATATTGGAACAAGCGAATCGCAAGCTGGCTGAATTGGAAGCAAAGCTGGATGAGCTAGAGGAGTAGGGGCTAACCGCCCCATCGTTGCATCAATATTTTGACAGCTTGAATATCGGCCTCGCAACCGTGCGAAGCCAATAAGCAAATACGGTCGTTCCGGTCCATGAGGTTCGCTTACTCTGTAGGTATTGATCGTTGATAATATAAGTCCGGGTGGAAGCAGGGCTTTTCAGACCGAACTTTTCCCACTCTGCCGGATCATTTGAACCTCCGAGCTTTTCAAGCATATTTTCTGACGCGATATTTATTTTAGAAGGAATTTGCTCGTAGGCTTCAGTGATTTGCGCATGAAATTCGTCGATTGGATTGCGGCTGGCAAGGCTCTCTAAGTGAATGCCTTCACGAAGGTAAGAAACGTATGCAAGATGGTCAGCCCAGAATTCGTCGATATAAAAAAGCCGTACCCGCTGCTCCGCCGGGCTCAGCGGCTGCTCGCCTTTCAAAATTTTCAGCCGCTCCGCGTATAGAATTCGCCTCTGATCCTCCACCATATCCGAATAACAGTTCAGTTCCTTGTGGATATCAAAGTTTTGGCCCATAACAATCCGCTGAATACTTGTAATCTTGCTGCTGAGCCCCGTCTCTTCAAGAGCCTCATCCTGCCTGGGAGCGCGAGCTGCTTTATGGATGCCGAAGCGAAGCAGTAACTCGTCCTCCAAGCTTACATAAAAAACGGAAGCTCCCGGATCGCCTTGGCGACCGGAACGCCCGCGCAACTGGTCGTCGATCCGCACGCTTTCGTTCACATGGGTGGCAATTACGTACAACCCGCCTAGCTTTGCGATTACCTCCGCTTGCGTGGGGTCGACGCCGCCGAGCCGGATGTCGACCCCGCGTCCCGCCATATTTGTAGACACCGTCACTGCACCGGTTTCTCCCGCTTTGGCGATGATGTTTGCCTCTTCCGCATCGTTTTTCGCATTTAGAACATGGCAAGGTACGCCAGCAACCGCTAGTGCCTCTGCCAGTATGGCAGACTCTTCGACGCTTGACGTACCAATGAGAATTGGACGTCCCGTCCTATGGACGGATGAGATTTCTTGTACGAGTGCCATAAGTTTGGCTTCTTTATGGGTATAAATCCGGTGCAGATGGTCGATCCGGATGTTTGGCCGGTTCGGCGGAATTTGCAGCACCTGCAGCGCATAAATATCTTCGAAGTCCATTGCGGATGCATGAGCGGTAGCCGTCATTCCGCAAATCTGCGGATACAGGCTGATGAAGTGTTGAATGGTGATCGTCCCGAGAATTTTCCCGCCGGCTATGGAGTACAGCCCTTCTTTTGCCGTAAGCGCGGCTTGAAGCCCGTCCGGCAAATACCGGTTCTCCGCCACTCGACCGGTATATTCTTCGATCAGCTCGATTTTTCCGTCCCGGACGATGTAATCGACGTCTTTCTTTAATAACGATTCTGCATGCAACGCGCAATTTAATGATGTCAGCAAGTGACTGTTATGGCTATCGTACAAATTGCCGCATCCCAGCAGCGATTCCGCTTGCGCAGCGCCTGTTTCATTTAAGTAAACGTTCCGCTGGAACTCGTCGAAGTCGTAATGCTCATCTCGCTTGAGCTGCCGAGCTACTTCTGCGAAACGAAAGCCGTCGCTCCTGGAAGAGGGAGAATCACCGCTGATGACTAGCGGCACCCGAGCTTCGTCGAGAAGCAGCGAATCCGCTTCGTCGACGATGACGTAGTGGAAAGGACGATGCACGGTATCGGCTTCGTTTAGTGCAATTGTGTCGCGCAAGTAATCGAATCCCGCTTCTTTGGCCGTAACATAGGTTATATCCTTGGCGTATGCTTCCTGTTTCTCGGACAGGCTCATGCCCGCTTGAACCGAGTTTACCGTTAATCCGAGAAAACGATAGATCGGGCCCATCCATTCCGCATCCCGTTTGGCTAAATAATCGTTAAAAGTCAGCACATGAATGCCTTTGCCAGTCAGTGCATTTAGATATGCAGGCATAACAGCAGAAAGTGTTTTTCCTTCACCGGTATGCTGCTCGATCAAGAATCTCTCGTGCAGAGCGATGGCAGCCATGATCTGGACATCGTAAGGATTTAATCCAAGCTTTCTCTTCGCTGCCTCGCATACTAACGCATAAGCAGCGATAAGCAGCTCATCCAAAGGTGTACCTGATTCTGCTTCTTTTTGTAGCCGGAGGGATTCCGCTAGAAGCTGCCCATCGTCCCATGCTTCCAAATTCCGTTTTCTGATGAGCTGCACTTTGTCCTGATAAACTTTCAGCTTATTCTGGGTATCGCGGTCTTTAAATTTTTGCATCAATTTGACAGCTATATTCATAGAAATCTGATCTCCCCTCGGTAGAAATACGCTTAGTTTTGAACAATATTTGCGCTGATCAGTCGGTTAACAAGTTCCTGGATTCAATCTACCAAAATATTCTATTAAATGCAATTTGGACAAAGGATAGAGACTATTAAAGCGTAGATGCTTCTAGGTACACTACAACTATCATCTTCGACTTCTTGTTTGCAGATTGTTTGCAAAAGAACCCAAAAAGGACTGAACAGGGATCTTACTCATCACCTAGTTCAGTCCACAAACCACTTATCCAAATGCCTCGCAATTCTTACTCTTATTCAGTAGCTTCCTTAACTTTTTCAAGAACTGGTTATACCGATTTGAAAAACAATTTCCCCTTTGTTCATCCTTAGTATCCCTATTTAGCAGCTTCTGCATCTTCATAGATGAGGCACCGAAGAGTCTGATCTGGGTAGCGTAACTCTGCAGTATAACTGCTGCCGTCTTCGAGCAACATTTTGACCGCTACCATACCGCGCTTATTATTTACGTCAGTGTCTGTAAGGGAAGCCGTGGCGATTCTCCGGGTTTCTCCTTGTCTGTCTGTAACTATTTTTGTAGCCTCGTTAATCCAGGTTGCATCCTTTTGGATAGCGATGGCAGCTTCAGCATTGATTGGGGTTCTTGTGAGTGAAAAATTAGCTGCGGTCGTATCTACTACCGTGCGGGTGGAGGGATCAATAATTACGGTATATTGCCAAAATTCCTTACCTTGTCCTCTTAAGGTGTTGGTTTTATAAGGGGTGAATATTACCATCCAGGTCTTTTTCTTTGATAGCATGGATTCTCCTTGGCTTGCTTTTACTTCAAGCTTGGAGACGTCAGCTCCGAATATTTTTCGCACACTTGAAGCGGCCATGGCAACGGCGTCGGTCTGGCTCAAATTCCCTGTTTCTGGAGGGGTTACAATATTCCGCTTGGACAAGGCATAGGCCTCCCGGTAGAACCAGTCAATATATTGTAACAGTTCCTCGTCAGTCAATGTCCGATTCGGATACTTGAGCGTGTTTTTCTCCAAGTCAAAATAAAACTCCGCTTGTCCCGATTTTAACGGGAACAGCTGCTTGGGACGAAGGCCGTCATACACATACTGGTCTTCCAATATCAGCCTCCGGTTTATTTCATCCTCGGTCATCTCCCTTCCGATGGTGATAATTTCGTTATTGGGCTTGTCCGCAAAATCATAAATTTGCTGCATTTCTTCTTGGGTCATCAGCTGCTCTAGATCTCTGTTCACAGTAGATACCGGAGCTTCTGCTTCTACTTTTAGTACGGGTGCCTTGCTGCTGTTCAAGGTTAGATTGCCCGAGTCTTGTACTGCAGAAATGCTCTTGGCGGCGGTGGTGTTCACAAATCCTGGGACAATCATTGCGCTCACCGCCAGCACGCTTCCAGAGAACAAGAGTACAGCGAGTGTAGCGGAAATCTTGTTGTTCTTCATTTAACTTAACCTCCATTGGGATCGGATGATGATGAATCTTCCTAACCTTAATCCAAAGATGTTATAGAGTAGGAGGGCAGTTGTTATAGAGTTGTAAAAAGAGTCTGATGCTAGTTCCCTCGCCGAGGACAGAGTTTAAGGACAGTCTGGCCTTATGCGCTTCAGCAATTTGCCGACATAAGGATAATCCTAGGCCAGCGCCGCCATATTCACGTGAACGAGCCTGGTCTCCCCGATAGAAAGGTTCAAACACACGTTTAGCCATCTCTGCGGTGATTCCGGTTCCCGTATCACGGATTTCTAGCACGGCTTCTCCATCCAGCTCATAGGCCAGCATGTGGATTTCGCTGCCTTGCTTGGAGGCATGAATCGCATTCTCAACCAGATTTACCAATAATGAAGCTAGTAAATCGGGATCTCCCCAGACATTTGAAATCGTATGTTGGACATGAAATCTTATGCCAGCATCCGTCAATTTTGGGCGCTCCGTCTGTTGGATAGCTTGAAATAGTTCCGAAATATCCACCTGCTGAAGTGCCAACGGCTGATGCCGGAGGACAGACAAATCCAGCAGCTTGAAGGCCAGATTCTTGAGACGAAGGGTTTCACTAAGAATATAGCCGCCTGCAGTTTGCTGTTCTTCCTGTCCAATATTGGCCGTGGTCAGAAACTCGGCGAACCCCTGCATGCTGGTCAAAGGCGTGCGCAACTCGTGGGCCAAATTATCCACCATCCTTTGTTTCTCTTCAGCCATGTCCGAGAGTTCGGTAACCCTCTGTTCCACGGCCTCCGCCATCCGGTTGAAGTTCAAGGCCAGTTCGCCAAATTCATCTTTGCTGCGCAGCTGCACCCGTTTCGTATAGTCGCCTTCGGCGATCGTTTTGCTGGTCTCTGACAGGAGCTTTAGCGGCTTGCTTAGATGCCGGATTAGAAGATAAAGAAGTAACAGCAGAACGGGTCCCACGATCCAGTTAATCATTACAAAAAAGCGGTTCAGTTCCTGTTGCTTGTTGAAGAGCTCACTGATATCACGCTGATAGACAAGCAGCAAATGCTGGTAAGGAGCAGGAAGCTGAGTGGAGAGCTGAATAGAGCGTTCGTCTGAGGATACAGGCTGATCGCCTTTTCCTAAATTAGATTTCCCGAATTGTCCTTTTTGGGGAGGGTAAATCATTCGGTCGTTCTCCCATAGCTGTAAATAGATTCCCTGCTTACGGTAGTAATCTCCATAGGACTCAGAGACGCTGGCCAGTAGAATAGGGGTCAATGCCGTTCCCCGTGCTTGAATAGAATTAAGGTTCTCATAAATATTGTTGGCGATTAACAATTGCTCACTGGATGCTCTCTGCATTTCACTGTCCATGTTTAGCTGCCAGCTTTTTTTCATCACCATAATGACACTTACATCCAGAGCAGCAATAAAGAGAGCAAGTACCGACAGCAGAATCTTATGCCAGAATCTCATGATTAGCTCTGAACTTCCAGGCGGTAGCCTAGCTTGAAAATGGTTTTGATCCGTTCTTCCCAGCCCAGCTTTTTACGTAGCTGCCGGATGTGAACATCCACGGTGCGGGTGTCGCCCTCAAAATCATAGCCCCACGCCAATTCCAGCAGCTTTTCCCTCGACAATGCAATATTCCGGTTACGAATTAACACCTCAAGCAGCTCGAATTCTCTAACGGTCAAATCAACCGGTGTCTGATCTACTAAAACTTGCCGTTCCATGTAACGCACCTCAACATTATCGCAAATGAAGCTGGAAGTGCCTTTTTCACCCCTGCGCAGGACTACATTGATTCTTGCCAGTAATTCAAGAATTTCAAAGGGTTTAATGATATAATCATCCGCGCCCAGCTCGAAGCCTTTAATGCGGTCAGCCAAAGAATTCTTGGCGGTGATCAAAATCACTGGAACCTGCAAATGTGCAATCCGCTGCATCACCTCAAAACCATCCAATTCCGGAAGCATAACATCCAGCAGAATCAAATCAGTCTTTTCACGCTCCAGAATTTCGAAAACCTCCGGTCCACGGTAAGCCTTGCTATATGTATGTCCAACCAGCTTGAGATTCATTGTAATTAAATCATTAATCGCTCGTTCATCTTCTACTACCAATATATTTGCCATTTCGTATTTCTCCTCCTGGTACCTTGCTCACTAAGTGCCACTTTCGTTATACACTATATACAACTAGAGGAAGGATTGTCCAGAAGGTTGATAGTTTCATCAGGCGATAATACCTAATAGGATAGAAAATTATGTGCTGAACTGTTACCTTATCAGTACAAACTTTTGTATTGGTCTTCCATCTATCATGAAAATATTTACAAATATAAATTGTTGATATCGAATACATCTGAGAAACTCCAGAGTGAGGTATACGGGCCACCTCCAGCACCGCCAGCACATACTGGCAGTCGTGACGCACAGGAGTTAGCTCTGTACTCTAATTTATACTTGGCACAGAAAAGGTTAACGTCATATAGCGATATCCTCCGGTTGCTGGATTATACGAACGTCTGGATTTTAGAGCGTTTGCTTCGGAGGCCGGCAGCGAATTGATTGTACGTAAAAAGCTGCCCAAACTTCCTGGGCAGCCTCTCATATTCTTACGCGTACGTCTTCTGAGATCAAGCCGTTTGCGCCTCATGTTTGCGAGCTGTTACAGTGTCTTCTTTTTCCGTGGACCCGTTGTCCTGACGCTTAACTGCTTCCTCGTCTCGTACCCCATTCAGTTCATGTTCGTTCTGATGAAATTCCTTGAGTATATTCTGGTAAATATGAGCCTCTTGAAGGTTCAGTCCGTCGCGATTTTCTTTCAAAACCCAGTTCTCGACCGTTTTCTTCAAGATTTCGCTCTTCCGTTCCAGCAGTTCCGTATAACTCAATTTACTTCATCCTTTCCGGTTCGTGGTTTCAAACGCCGGATGGACTTTCTTTACTTGTCATTGTGCGTTTAACATCACATCCGACGTAACGTTTACCATTATACAGAAAATCCTGGTCGAACCCAACGCGGACCAACCGTCCTCAGATAGGGTGAGCACTACTCAGAATGGAACGGGAGTCCTCAGCGGACCGTTTCGCAGAAGTGCGGCCGGATACTCCGGTATGCTGACAGTTGCTTCTCTTTCATATAATCGTTTAACCAGATATCAAGCACGCGCTTTTAACTTTAATCTTCATCAAGAGCAACCGTAATCCCCATACGAAACCCAATCACTCTAACTTGCTGCATACCTTTATATATTCGTATATCCGGCCTTCTTCAGCGATATTACCCCGGGCGGGCAGTTGATTAAAATGGAAAGTAAACCCAAAATTGAAAAGATAAAATATTCCATATGAAAATGTATTATTAGTGAAAATATTAAAAGAAAAGAGGATATAAATATAAAAATAAATGGAATAGAGGGTGATAGAATTTTTGGGGGATTTTACTGGGCTTATTTATTTTGAATGATCCTGCCGATTTCCTATTGTGCATTCTAATGATAATGTGGCACACTATGTATAGATAAAACCAAACGAGGCAAAGAATGCCCCGTCTCCTTTCCTTTTGGAATAGAGGCGGGGTTTTGTATGATTAAAAACATATTTCGTTGCAGAGCGAGGGGATAGGTAATGGGTTTCGAGAGGGAGCATAATGAATGGTTATGTAATCATCTTAAACAAAGGAAGGGAGAGCGGCTCGATGCACTTAAACGCGGTCATGGTTACGGAAACCGCTTGTTTGTCGAGCGAGTGTGGTGGCCTCTAGCCGGACATTTTCACGGATTACACCCAGAATATGAAGTTAAGGACTGGCGCGGCAGATCCTATTTTGTGGATATTTTGTGGGAGATCGGAGCCTCGCGTATTGCATTTGAGATCATGGACTATGGCTCACATGGAACGGAGCGTAGCAAATACCGGATGGACTTGAACCGCGGGCTTTTTCTACAGTCTCAAGACTGCACGGTGCTCTATATCTCGCTGGATGAGCTAAAAGAAAATCCATCCTTCATTCTCTCCGCGCTGCGGAACATTCTCTTTTCTTATTTGTTAGCAGAAAAGTCTGCGAAGACAACCGTTGAGAGAGCCTATTCCAGAATCGAGCGCGATCTGATGCGGGCAGCCATCCGGCACCATCGAGTCCTTCGCCCGGCTGATGCCGCGAGAGAACTGGAATTGCACACGATGACGATCATTAAATACTGCCGTCAGCTGGTGGATAAAGGAAAATTTCGCCCGGTGGCAAGAGGTTCATCTCAGCGGATCATTTACTATGAATATATTGGTACGCTACAAAGTCCAGATTTGGTTTGAAGATGAAGTCCGTCGTGAGAATGTGAATGAAAAATCGAATACAATGTGCCTCCGGCAAGTTGAACGAGTCAAATGTATGCGAAAAACCGAATACAATGTGCCGCCTGCAAGTAGAACGAGCCAAATGTATGCGAAAAACCGAACACAATGTGCCGACGGTAGGTAAACGAGCCAAATGTATGCGGAAAATCGAATACAATTTGCCACCGGCAAGCTGAACGAGCCAAATGTATGCGAAAAACCGAACACAATGTGCCGACGGTAGGTAAACGAGCCAAATGTATGCGGAAAATCGAATACAATGTGCCGTCGGCAAGTTGAAGGAGGCATGTGTATGCGAAAAACCGAATACAATGTGCCGCCGGCAAGTTGAACGAGCCAAATGTATGCGAAAAACCGAACACAATGTGCCGACGGTAGGTAAACGAGCCAAATGTATGCGAAAAAGTGAATACAATGTGCCGCCGGTTACGTAAATGAGCCAAATGTATGCGAAAAACCGAACACTAAGTGCCAAAGGTAACATAAATGAGCCAAATGTATGCGAAAAAGTGAATACATTGTGCCACCGGCAAGCTGAACGAACCAAATATATGCGAAAAATCGAACACAATGTGCCACAGGTAACATAAATGAGCCAAATGTATGCGAAAAATCGCATACATGTGCCACCGAACCATGAACGAGCCAAATATACACGAAAAATCGAATACGATATTTTTCCAGTCGGGTAAATCAGGCCTCTGATTTCCAGGGAATCACAAGAATCCGCGCCGCAGGTTCTTTATTCTATTCTTCTCCTATCGCCACCGGATTCTCCTCATAAGAAATCCAATCACTCCAACTACCCGCATACAATTTCACATTCCTATACCCAGCTTTTCCGAGCGCGAGCACATTCGGGCAGGCACTTACACCTGAACCACAGTACACGATAATTTCTTGCTCAGGATCAATTCCCTCATAATGCTCTTTCAGCACCTCAGTTGATTTCCAGCGTCCTTGCTCATCCAGCACTTCTTTCCAGAACTTATTGATCGCCCCAGGAATATGACCTGCCTTCGGATCAATCGGTTCTTCCAGCCCTTCATAGCGACGGGACTCGCGGGAATCAATCAATAGTGCGCGACCGTCGTTAACTACATTTTGCACATCTTCCATGCTAGCAAGCATCTTCTTCTGAACATCTGCTTCATACTGGCTAGGAATCCTAACCGCTTGATGATCACTGACGGGGAAGGACGCTTTTTTCCAAGCAGAGTAGCCTTCATCCATTACAAACACACGTTCATGTCCCAAATATTTAAGCATCCACCACAGACGGGAAGCGTAGGCACCACCTTGATCATCATAAGCAACGACAATACTATCTCTGTTAATGCCAACCTTGCTAAGAATGGTGGTTAGCTTCGAGATCTCAGGCAGTGGGTGGCGTCCACCGTGTGCGCTTACTGGAGCGGAGAGTTGTTCTTCTAGATGAAAATAGATTGCGCCGGGAATATGATCTTCCGTATAGGCTTTACGCCCAGCTTCCGGATCCGTAAGTAAAAAACGGCAATCGACTATAACCAGTTCAGGTTCGTATAACCGAGCAAGCAGCCATCGGGTAGAAACGATTGGTTCCATAAAGATACCTTCTTTCTATTAATATGTATGGAGTCATTATAGCGGAAAATAAATGAGGACGCACCTTAAGCTTATAGCTTAAACTGCGTCCTCAAGTAATTAGATCAAACGATATCCTGAAGGCAAGCTACCAGTGCGCTGTATGGCGCGAACCTGCGCCGGAGTCAGCCGCTGATTGCTTGAAATGAGCGATTCGACATCTCCACTACGGAGAAAGTCATCTAGTTCGCGAATGCTGCGGTTACCACGCAGAATTACGAAATTGTCACGGAAGCGAGAACGATCGAACAACACAAGCGTAGCGTTCGGATTCGTGGAGAAAAAGCGTAAGCTTTCTATTCCAGTAAGGACTGCATCAATATCTGCAATGCCTAGGTTGCCGCGATAGGTTCTGCGGAGCCCACGAAAGTTCTCCTCACTATATACTCTTAATCTGGGATAGATTACGGACGCTGCTTTTATGGTTACCATATTTCATCTCTCCTTGTTGGATTGACTTAGCAGGTAAATCTAATAACTATTTGACCTCAGAAGATCACTTGGGAAAAAGGAGTAACCTGGGCTCTAGCACCAGATTGCTCCTTTCTTGTTGAATGGAAATGTTAGATCAGGCGATATCCCGCAGGCAAAGTGCCGCTGCTGCGGATATTGCGAATCTGTTCGAGAGTTAATCTCTGATTGGTTGAAATAATGGATTCCACATCATTGCCGGAAATGAAATCGTCCAAATCACGGATGCTGCGGTTACCACGGAGTACGCGGAAGTTCCCTCTAAACCTAGTTCTTGTGAACAGTACCAGTGTTGCGTTGCTGCTGGTAGAGAAGAAACGAAGACTCTCAATACCATCGAGGATGTTGTCCGTATTACGAATGCCTAGGTTGCCAGTATAGATTCTACTGTTACCCCTAAAGTTTTCTTCATCGTAAACAGTTAAGCGTGGATAAGTCTGTGATACATGAACTTCTTTTTTCATTTGTCATTCCTCCTTTGTAATCTAATCTATGTTCATTTCATTTTTTGGTTTGGCAGATAGTCTAATAGAAAGCCCTTATTTTACGTCATTCAATTATTCGGGCTTTACATAAACAATGCATTAGTGTACTATTCAACTATAACACCGACACATTAAAAAAACTCATCAATAATAAAAAGATGGCAGGGAGGATTACCATGAAGCAGGGAAGTGATGAACGCATGCAGGATTCAATCGTGCTGCAAATGAATGGGGTAAGCAAGATCATTAAAGGGAAATCCATTGTGGATAAGCTGACATTTGATATCCGTAAGGGAGAAATTGTTGGGCTATTGGGACCCAATGGTGCAGGGAAGACAACAACGATCCGGATGATGACGGGTCTTATAAGGATGAGTGAAGGCGATGTGATCGTTCAAGGTCACAGTGTTAAGAGTGATTTTAATAAAGCTATTGGACATATTGGAGCGATTATTGAAAATCCAGAGTTCTATCCGTATATGACAGGGCTTGATAATCTAAAGCAATACCAGAGAATGACAGATAATATTGAGGCTGGCAGAATTGATGAGGTTGTTGAATTGGTAGGACTTCAGGAAGCGATGAATAAGAAAGTGAAGGCCTATTCGCTGGGTATGCGTCAACGTCTTGGGATTGCTCAGGCATTACTGAACCGACCAAAGTTATTGATTCTAGATGAACCTACGAACGGCCTTGACCCAGCAGGCATACGAGAAATGCGTGATTATATGCGTAGGATTGCTGAGGTTGAAGGGATTTCTATTCTAATATCCAGTAACTTACTAACTGAAATTGAACAAATTTGTCACCGGGCCATCGTGATTCAGAACGGAAAATTGGTGACCGTTACAGCGATTGGTGGGGAGCAGGAGACAGCTTCAGATGTGAAACTAACCATTCGTGTAGGCTCAGTAGAATCAGCAATTAACATCTTGGAAGGGCTAGAATACGCAGAGTTATTGTCTATGGATAGTGCTCGTTCTGAGGTGACAATAAATCTGCATGACAGTAAAGTGCCGGAACTAGTGTCGACTTTTAGTAATAAAGGGGTAGGTATTTACCGGATTGCAGAGAATAAACAAAGCTTAGAGGAAGATTTCTTGAAATGGACAGGAGGGAACCGAATTGCGTAGCTTTAATAATTTGGTTGTTAATGAATGGCTCAAGCTCTCGAAGAAACGTACGTTTTTTGTACCTTACCTGATATTAATTTTATTATCCCTGCTATTAGGTTATATTGTTCATTCTGCCTCACCTGATATGTTTGGATCAGCTTATGACTTTTCAGCAATGATGCTGCTTTCACAAGGGATTGGGCAAGTGATTACCATTCTCGCAATCATCGGAACAGCGGGTATTGTCTCAAAAGAATATAGTCAGGGCACCATCAAATTCCTTCTAATCCGTGCGAGAAGTCGTACAGCAATACTTGCGTCCAAATATGCTGTTGTGTTGATTTACGCGTTCTCAGTGGCAGTTGTCGGCATGTTGGCGGTTTTTGCATCAGGAGCTTTATGGTTTGGCTTGAGTGGTGGTGAGGCTGGTATTCGTGAGATGTTAACCAGTTTAATGTATAACTCAGTTAGTACAGTTGTATATACAACACTTGCTTTTATGATCGGTATTTTGACAACATCTACGGGTGTTACAATTGGTGCTACAATGTTTATGCTGATGATAGACAAATTGGTTATTTTTCGTGAATTTTATAAATATGTATTATTCCCCAACCTAAATTTAGCTGCTTATGAAGGTGGAGGAGCACCTATTCCTGGAATGACGCTGACCTTTTCCATAGTAATGCTAGTTTTATACACAGCTGTCTTTCTACTCATAGGCTTCTCCGTCTTTAGACGAAGGGATGTTGCTTAATCATGACAATCGAATTCGATAACAACCTGCCGATTTATATTCAGATCATGAATTATATCAAAGGAGAAATCGTCACAGGTAAGTTAAAACCAGGAGATAAAATTCTCTCGGTACGAGAGCTTGCCAATGAACTGCAGATTAATCCGAATACAGTACAAAGAACCTTTCAGGAACTGGAGCGTGAAGAAATCGTGGAGACCCGGCGTGGAATGGGAAGATACGTCACTAGTAATGAAGGTACTATTTTGACCATCAAAAAAGAAATGGCAAAGGATGTACTGGATCGTTTCATTCGTGGCATGCAGGACCTTGGTTTTCAAGGTGAAGATATTTTAGCGGCAGTAGCAGAGAGTATCCGAAACAAGGATGGAGAATAGGGGGATAAGCAAGTTGGAAAATATACTTGAGGTTCATGACGTTACAAAAAAATATAGATCCAAGCACGCCCTCCGCGGAGTATCCTTTAATCTGAGTGCGGGTAAAATCACGGGACTGCTGGGCAGTAACGGCAGCGGTAAAAGTACACTTATGAAAATCATCGCCGGGCTGACACAGCCTACTTCCGGTCGTGTATCCATTATTGGAGGGGCTGTAGGCATAGATAGTAAAGCAGTAGTGTCATTTATGCCCGATAAGCCGCTTACAGAATCCTGGATGAATGTTAAGGATGCTCTAAAGTTCCAAAGTGATTTCTATCCGGATTTTGATCAGACTAAGGCTTCTCGAATGTTGGAGTTTATGAAGCTAAGTGCTCAAGATAAGGTGAAGGATTTGTCAAAAGGGATGAATGAGCGTCTACAGCTTACACTTGCTTTATCACGTCGAGCTAGCCTGTATTTACTGGATGAGCCAATCGGTGGTGTAGATCCAGTAGCTAGAACTAAAATTCTTAACGCGTTAGTAGAGTTTTATGAAGAGGACAGCACCATTCTCCTTTCTACTCATTTAGTATCGGATATCGAGCGGATCTTTGATGATGTGATTTTTATAAAAGAGGGAGAAATTGTGATGCATACGGCGGTAGAAGATATCCGGCTGCGCCAAGGTAAAAGCATAGACGAACTGTTCAGAGAGGTGTACGCAGAATGCTAAAGCTAGTGAAGTATGATTTTAGACGAGATAGGGATAAGTTTCTTGCTGTTTTTGTAATCACCATTCTTGTGCAGTTTGTGATAGGATTTACTGTTCAATCAGATCAAGATATGTTCATGATGAACATCACTTCCTATGCCGTAGCAGGTGTAGTGCTTCTCTTTTTTAGTCTGCGCACCTTCGGTCAGAACCTGAGATTATTCAATCGGAGGCTTGTGCCAGTACCAGTCCTGCATACCGTTCTCTCACCGGTAATGCTGTTTTTAGGGTCGTTACTCGGTTTATTTCTAGTTGCTTATATTCATTTAGCAGTAGATATTATGATGTATTCAACTTTGTTTTTACCGGAAAAATTTTGGCTGATCTCCGCATATACAGTACTAATAGTCTTTTGGGCTTCCGCCTACTCTATGTTGCTCGTGATGTTCTCCATGACCGTTGCAATGAGTGTGAGAGTGAAAGGAAGAGTATGGATTGGGATAGCCGTTTTTTTTGTAATACAGTATATAATTTCTTCATTAGAAACATCGATGTTCGATCATGAAAATATCACTTTGGAAAGAGCTTTTCGATTTGAAGTGACGGATGAGGCCGCTAAATTAAATGATATTGAGATCTCTCAGTATGTTCTTGGCTTACTTCCTACCCTGTTCGAAGCTGTGATTATTGCGATTCTAGTATTTGCTATTGTTAAGCTCGTTAAAAAAAGAGTGGAGTCCTAGGTACACCTGAAATAACGATTTTTAGAACGGAGGCAGAGCGATTAGCTTTGTCTTCGTTTTTATGCAAAAAAAAGACGCCTTTCCATGAGAAGGGCATCTGTTATGTAGAATTCTACAGGCCCTCTACATTTAGAGAGGCTGTCCATATATCGAGTTCTCTATGTAGCTGTTCTTCTTCGTCCTCGTTCAATTTAAGTTTAACTCCATATTGGTATTGGCCGAGTCCGAACATCCAGCCCCAGCGGACGCTGCCCACGAGTTGAAGCTTTTCTTCGTTTAATTGAAGATGAATCACTAGCTTTGTATCGCCCGCCGTGAATCGAAGATTCAGGGGGGTACGCACTTTGCAGCCAGATCGGCTAAGATCGAGCAACACAGCTTCTGTTAGCTTTCCGGCACCCGGACCGCTACTACTTATTGGAACTTCAATCCAGCATTCAAGCGGCTGGTTCATTACATAGCGAAATGGTTCTTTCCTGCTGGACACATCCATAATTTCCCTCCATATCGTTTATTTGCAATTATATCGAAAGAGATTGTTGAGAACAATCTACTAAAGTGCTATTTTTAATAAGAATAAATTTATTTAATCCTAATGAAGGTGATGAGACTTAACATGTACCAATACCTTAATGAAACGTTCCAAAAACACAATTTTGACCAAGGAAGTCTACAGGACGGGGAACTAAATAACTGTACATTTGAGCAGTGTTCCTTCAAGGGAAGCTCTATGGAAGAGATGACTTCCATCGGCTGCCGATTTATAGATTGCGATTTTACTGGAGCCATGCTCAATGCATCACATCATAAAGGCTCGGCTTTTACTAACTGTAAGTTCACGGGTGCGAATCTGTTCGTATCGAAATTTGAAGATTGTAAAATGGTAGGATCTGATTTCTCAAATGCTTATTTGGACGGGATCACACTTATCGGCGGGGATTGGTCCTACACGAACCTGAGACATACCAATCTTAGCAGACAGGATCTGCGCGGGATTCGATTTACTGAGGCCGATCTCATGGGTTGTAATTTGCAAAAAAGTGATCTTCGAGGGGCTGATCTGAGCCGTGTACAGCTGTCTCAATGCAAGCTTAAGGGGGCTGACCTACGGGATGCTATTGTTGAAGGAATTGATTTGAAAAGTTTGGATCTGCAAGGTGTTCGTATGGATATAGATCAGGCTGTACTGTTAGCACGCTCTTTTGGGGCTAAGGTAGGAAACTAGGAAAAGGGGCATCAGCTGCTAATGTTTAGCGGTTGATGCCCCTTTAGATTGTTATCAAGAAATACATATGCACATTGTATGAAACTTCTTATGTATATTTGCTTGCTTAACGGTTAACGCAGTCTTTTTCTGGGTTTGGCCCACCATTTAATCCAAAGAAAACCTTCGTCATCACGGAAAAATTTAATACCTACCCAGCGTAAGGGTGTCCATAGTTCTCTAAAGTAATATGAAGGCATAGTCTATTAGACCCTCCTATATAGTCAATTAATACTATATGTTACGCTAGTTTTAATGAAACTTCAAGACAATTTTACTTATAATTACATATTATGAATCTACGAGAAGTAAATTGCTCATGTGAGCAGGACCAATAGCCCTATGTAAGTTGCATGCTTCATTTAATTCTTTTCAGCTACTTATGTCACATCTGTATTATCAAATACTAACACGCGCTCTTTGGGCGCGTGTTTTGACGTTTATTTTGAATGGAATCTAGCAATGACGCTCTATTAGTAGGGATATGCACAAGCATTTCATTATGCTCAGCATTTAATAAAAGGAGAGGAAGTGATGAAATGACGGAGACTGAGTTTATTGCGAAGATCGCAAATTTTGCTGTGAAGGACATGCAGATCAGCAAGGTTCCGGCATCGCTAACGATAGCTCAAGCGGCGCTGGAATCGGGCTTTGGTAGCAGCGGATTGACTGTTAAGGCCAACAATTTGTTTGGGATTAAAGGTAGCGGACCAGCCGGTAGTATTACTGTGCAAACTACTGAATATGTTAATGGTAAAGCTGTTAAAGTAGAAGCTCTTTTTCGGGCCTATAACAACTGGGGAGAATCTGTTGCGGATCATTCCGCGTTGATTGTGAATGGTGTTTCGTGGAATCGTAATCTTTACAGCAAGGTGCTTGGTGCTAGTGGCAAGGTAGCTGCACAAGAGATTGCTGCCGCTGGTTATGCTACCGACCCAAACTATGCAGCAAAGCTAATCCAAATCATGAATACCTACAATCTGTATAAATATGATGATGAAGCCAAGGAAGGTGATGACGAAATGTCGGCAGAGGATAAACAAAGGCTGGCTAGTCTGGAAATGGAAATAAAGGAATTGCGTGCTGTTATTGTGAGCCTTACGGATAGCAAGGATACGCTAAAAACAGGTATGCAGGAACAAGGCCAGTCGATTACTAAGCTTTCAGATCGTGTGACTTTAATCGAAGGCCGAGCAGTGATGAATGTACCCCCATGGGCTGAAGCGGCAGTAAAAGCCGCGAGTGCTGCAGGGCTGCTGGATACACCGTCAGGTGGCAGTTATGACTTCTATCGCATAATAACAGTGCTGAACCGTGCAGGCTTACTTGCTCCTGGTAGTGGAAAATGAAATAAGGAGGATTAAACACCATGTATAATGATGCTCTCAACAGTGTGCTTGCCTTTGCTTCCGTGCTGGCTGTTTTTGTAATGGCGCTTGTACAACTTGTGAAGAATAGCGTGCAACTTCCGCGGAATATTGTACCGGTTGTTGGATTAGCTATTGGCTTGCTGGTTGGAGCAGTGGCCTATCCGTTCACTGATATGAATCTGATCCTGCGGCTATGGGCTGGAGGGCTAGCAGGACTTTCGGCGACGGGGTTATTCGAGCTTGCTTTTAACAAAAGGGATGGAACTAAAACAGACGATAAATGATTCTGTCGTATTCATTTTTTTAAAATCAATCCTTTCTCACTGGTAAAATGACTACGCATTCTATCAAGATGACTAATATATTATGGTATGAAAAGAAAAAGGAGGTGTAACTATGGGAACCTATCTTGACGCTAGAACATCACAAAATGCCAGTCTCGCCAATTCGATAGCTATCCCGATTACAGCAATTAACACGCCACAGTTGTTTGGACAAATTGGTTTGATAACTGCAGGAGTGACTACGAACCCGCGTGTGCTGCTAAAAGGGACGATATCTGTTACTCTACCGCTGTCATTGGTGGGTATTACAGTTACGATTGTAAGAGGAACTTTGCCTACGGATCCGAAAGTGTATTCTGCTACTTCAACTTTTGGCCTTAGTATACTGGCACCGCAAGTGATAACCTTCTCGGCAGCAGACTTCTTACCTGCAATCACACCTCAACTCACTTATACAGCATTTGTTTCTTCTAGTCTTCTTGGAACAGTACGTGTGGGTCCAGAAAGCTTTGACGGTATTTTAGTTTCTGATTAATTGCAGAGCATTTAACCTCACTGGTTGCCAGTGGGGTCTTTTTTTTAACCGTTCGCCCAATCTTCTAAGAAGATGATTACATATCTTATGATGTATTCTAAAATACGGAGGAGGTCTTCTCATGGGTGCAGAATTTGGTCATGTTGGTGGTGCTTTTACTAATACAGGCGCAATCTTAGTGTTGTTCATCTTGTTAGTTATTATTACGAGCGCATGCATATTCTAAAGATATAAAAAAGTCTGCTTCTGGCATGCGTGCTGGAAGCAGACTTTCTTTATGGTACTATTTCAATTTATGCGATGCTAAGCAAAAGTCGTTAGGATTCTACTCTCGTATTGAAGTACATAAAAAATGCTGATCGGGATTTCTTCCATTATTGTACTATTAATCATTGTCGTAACGGTGGGAAGCTTTTATTTCTATCATGTAACCCCTACCGTGACTGTCTAACAAAGGGCTGCCGAAAGGTGGTCCTTTTGTGATGTATATACTCTTTAGCGAATTTATTGTGTGAGTTTGCTTTTTATTCACATTTAAATGCAATATATAAATTGCATTATGTAATAAATATATTATAATTCTGGTTATAGGGAGGGATAATAATGAAAAAAAGTAAAATGAATGATGAACGAGTTGTATCTCAAAGAAGAAAGATTCAAAGTGATGCTTATCAAATATTAGTATATTGTTTGCTGATTTCAGTACTGATTCAACAATTCATAATGAATGCTCCGTTTGAGCAATTTGCAGTCGAGTTTTTCTGTTTGATTGGTAGTGGAATATATATAACGATCCGGCACTTGTCTGTTGGTGTTGATATTTGGGATTCCCAAAGACACACAAACAAAAAGCTGCTCATAAACAGCATTATTTCAGGCGGAATTTGTGTTTCGTTGCTTATAGTTTTGGCGGGAGAAAGAAATGTTTGGAGCATTATTTTAATCTTTGTATCTTTTATAATTGTTTATTTTCTTACACACCTAGTGTTACGGAATATAAACAAAAAAAGACAACAGCAAATCGATGATGAATTAGGTAGTGATGATACAGTTGAATGAAATGCGCGGATGTTTCATCCTCATCTATCTTGCCACGCTCATATAACCGTAGGTCGTTTTCCATATCCAATTCAATATGAATGAGCTTTAATTTTATCAGAGGGAGTTGAATACGCTGCTGAAAATATGGCACGTCGCAGATCTCCGAAAGGATGAGCACGAGAGCCCATATTTCCCTATGACCGTGATCTTTGAGCCAAGAGGCAATTGCAGAAATTTGGGTATTCCTAAGGCGGCAGCATTCGCAAGCCACTGTGTGAGTTCTTCTTTCTCATTGTCCGAAACTAGTAATTTTGTATTGATTATTACATATATAATAATAACTTTTAATGTCTTTAAACATAAATTCGGGGCCCTATCTCTAGGGCCCCTTTCATGGGAGAGGAGAAACCGGACGAAGAGCTTATGGGGAAACGTAAGCCTGCTCCGCGGTTGTCTACGACATTTGTGGTGTCGATAATTACATGATGTCCCTGGAAGCCCAGTCTTATACATAAGGAAGACTTATTTATCGGAATAGTCTTGATCTTTCCATTTTTCATATCTAGACAAATTTTTTATTTCATTGCGCAAATGTGTTACGATAGGCGTGGACTTATGCCCTTTTGGGTATAACAAACAGAGACATAGAGCGGGTGATTGACGGTGAGAGTGGTATCGGGAAGTGCAAAAGGAAGACCACTAAAAAGTGTGCCGGGAAGTGGAACAAGACCTACAACCGATAAGGTGAAGGAAGCTGTATTCAGTATGATCGGTCCATATTTTGAAGGTGGAGCGGTACTGGACTTGTTCGCAGGTACAGGTGGTTTGGGTATCGAAGCTTTAAGCAGAGGGATGGAAAGCGCCGTATTTGTAGATATGGATCCCAAAAGTATTGACACCATTCGTGCCAATTTGAAAGCGACTAATCTTGAAACGAGTGCGCAAGTGTACCGAAATGAAGCAGGAAGAGCACTCAGTGCATTAGAGAAGCGGGGACGTGTTTTTGATTTAGTCTTTCTAGATCCTCCCTACCGATTGAAGCACGGAGATGAGCTGATGCTATCTATGGTAGAAAAAGGAATGCTGCAAGAGGACGCAATCATTGTTCTGGAGCATGAATCAAGTTATGCCTATCCTGAGGATATCCCAGGATTTTATAGGCTGCGTCAGGCCGTATACGGAGAAACGACAATTTCTATTTATCAGTATGAAGCTAATCCTTCTGTGGAAAGCGAGACTGGTGAGGAGGTAGAGAATGAGTCAGCAAATTAGAAAAGAACGTGTTGCCATCTATCCAGGCACCTTTGATCCCGTGACTATGGGACATATGGATATTATTCGGCGCGCATCCAAGCAATTCGACCGTTTAATCGTAACGGTGCTTAATAATTTGAGTAAGAACCCGCTGTTTACTGTAGAAGAGCGGACAGAGCTTTTAAGACAGGCGACAGCTGATATTCCCAATGTGGAAATCGACAGCTTTAGGGATCTATTAGTCAATTATGTTCGTCAAAAAGATGCTCAAGTCATTGTACGTGGTATTCGTACCGTAACTGACTTTGAATATGAACTGCAAAACGCATCCATCAACCATAGTCTGGATCCGGATGCGGAAACGATCTTTATGATGACTAATCCGAAATATTCCTATTTAAGCTCCAGCGTTGTAAAAGAAATTGCCCATTTTGGTGGGAATGTGTCTGACTTCGTGACGCCTGAGGTGGAACAGGCGATGAAGCTTAAATTTAATCGAGCCGATGGCGAAAAGCGCTAACGAGATAGATCGTTGCGGATAATGCCAGGAGGATGATTAGCAGAAGCGATTGCAAACTAAGCAACTGTGGAAAAGAGCTCCATATGGCAGTTACATTAATGGTTCTGTTTGGTATGGATTGTGAATCAGCGAGCGCAGGCAAAGTAGCCTCACTTATTACTAAAAGTGGTTTCCATAGTAGCAGTGTTAATAAAAAAGCATAAACGCCATGCATCAGGCGAACGACAGCATAGGGGAGGAATCGGACATTTGCTTGTTTAAGCAACGTCAGCACCTGTAGCTGCGCGCAGAGCCCGCTCCAGCCTAGTGCAGCAGAGAGTAAGGCCAAGCCTAGTACACCTGATGCTCCGGCTCCGATGCTCGAGAGTCCTTTGCTTATAGCGTCGGCTCCTAAATGAATCTCGAGCAAGCTCGCTGGCAGAGCGGCTGGCAATGCAGGAAGTACCGTAGTAATGATATTGATGACCACGGCGAACATAATCATGTAACCGCCCACAACCATCAAATTTTGTACCGCTGTAGCTACTGACTCCCCAAGAAGTCTACCGAAGCTTCGGCCATCTCTTGATCTGGCTTCAGTGGCTGCAAGTTGGACACGACTATATAAAGAAGGTCGTTTGATATTCGTGCTTTCTTTTAAAGAAGGCTGCAGATTGTCTAGCCGGCCATTTAAAAGAGCGTCTGTATAACTGGCCAAAAGTCCTGAAACCCAGTGGATAGCAAGTAGAAAGTAACCTGCTGTAGGACTATGTAGGAAAGCTACACCAATCACAATGAGCAGGGTTACTGGACTGGCGAAATGCGTAAGTGAAGCAAGACGAGCGGCTTCCTTGTCCGAAATGCTGCCCTGCTTATGAAGCTGCATTACACCTCCAGCCCCGCCGGGGAATCCAGCGGTGATTCCAAGCGCCAAAGTCCAACCACTCGCGCCAGGCAGTCGAAAGACCTTTTTCATCAATGGTTCCAGGAGAACTCCGAAACCATGCACGAAGCCCGAAGCGGTTAGCATCTCAGACAGCATCAAGAAGGGTAGAAGTGCAGGGAATACGAGTGTCCACCAGAGCTTTAACCCTTGGAGAGAAGCCTCGAAAGAGCTTTCTGGTGAGATGATGATGGCAATGGCTAACAGGATTGCGATCACCCCAGATAAAAAAGGTGTGGAGCGACTAGCTAGCCGGCGTATTTTAATATTGTTCATTTCTAGAATCACCTCTTCATAACTTAAGGCATAGCGGATGTGTTATCAATTTATGCAGAGTAGACAACCATCATGCCAAACCACTAGTCGAAGCGGTAATGAAGTTCAAACATTCATATCCTAAATGTGCCGTGGGAAAGAAGGGAAGAGTAGTGAAGCAGTTGAAGCATCGGCCGGGATTCCGTGCCACAGCTTACCTCTTTACGTTTGTAGTTATCGTGTATGTATTTGTATTTATGAACACCCCGTACATTGTATATCAACCGGGTAGTGCATCTGAAGTTGCCCCTATGATTAAAGTGGAAAATGCTGATCCAGCTGAAGAAGGAACCTTCATGATGACTACAGTATCTGCTAGTTACGCTAATGTGGCGTTGCTGGTCGCCTCTGTTTTTAACTCCAATTCAGAGGTTGTGCGGAAAGAAACACGGTTAGGAGATAAGTCTGAAGATGAGTATGCTGCGGAGCAGGTTTTTTATATGAACAGCTCGCAATCTTACTCCGTTCAGGCGGCCTATCATGCTGCAGGAATTCCGTATGAGGATGTTGTGGATTATTTGTATGTTTTTTCAGTTCCGGTTGCCAGTAATAAAGGACAATTCCAGCCGGGTGACAGAATCATAAGTGTAGAAGGCCAGAAGGTACCCGATCCAGAAGCACTTTCTGCTTTACTTTCAACAAAAAAAATCGGTGATCAGGTCGCTGTTGTTTTACAAAGAAACGGTAAGGAAGTAAAGGAACAAGTGACACTTGTCGAGATCAAAGATAAAGAAGGTACTGCAGTTCGACCTGGTTTTGGAGTCACTATAGCCGCAGTTCAAAAGGTAAAACCTAAAGAACAAGGCAAAGCGGTCAGCTTTGTGGATACGAATGTTGGCGGACCTTCTGCAGGACTGATGTTCACTATGGAGATTTACAACCGGCTTACGCCTGGTGATTTAACCAAAGGTCATAGGGTTGCAGGAACGGGCACGATCGACGCTGAGGGTGTGGTTGGTGCTATCGGTGGAGTGAAGCATAAGATTGTTGCTGCAGATCGAGAAGGGGCGGAGATTTTTTTCGTTCCTGTTAAGAATTACGACGAAGCCAAAACGAAAGCTGATAAAATCGGCACATCTATGAAGCTGGTACCCGTATCGACACTGGATGAAGCACTGAAGTATATGGAGGAACTACCGGTCAAACCATGACCGGAGGTTCCAAATAATCGCGATACATATCGGTTCTGTAAGGTTCTCGAAAAGCTCCTGCGAAAGCAGACGCGGCTTGAAGGTCTCGTTCAAGTTGTGGATGGGAGCACAGTGAAGGCCGCATGACGATGGGTAAGGTTGCTTTTTGTTTCATCTCTTTAAGGAGAGCTCGTCCACTTTCTCTAAAACCAAGGATTCGAATATACCCGGGCCCCTCCGCTAGTACAGAAGGGGTCATTTCTTCCTTTGTATGATTCAGCAAAATGTGTAGCAGTAGACGTTGCAGTCGTGTATGCGTATAACGCTTGCTCTTAAGGGCTTGAAGCAAACCCGAGATAGAGAATTGCTCAAGATCGGGCATAAGACGAAGGATTCTATTCTCCAAGCCTTCATTCATGTCTTGGATGGTTCGTAGCTCGGCAGCGGTACGTGTAGAGAGCAGGTGACGGAGGGGACCTCGGAAATGCTCCAATGCCAGAGGACCTCTACCTGCTGCATGCTCTCTTTCTAATATGGACACGCTATATTCCGGCATGTATGCTGCTGGAGAGCCGCCTTCTTGCAGCAGCTTGCGAATAGCAGTGGCGCTTGCGATCGATGAGCCAACTTGCAAAGGATCATGGAATCCGGCTGCCGTTCGCGGAACGGTTAGCGGCTCAATCTTGCTATTTAGCCGCTGCAAGGCGATGAGATAATGCAAGCCAAGGCTGTTATTCGGCTGGCGCAGCAGCTCGCCAGCATCGCCGGGACTCTCCTCTTCATGGAGAGTCCCTTCAAAGGCCACCGCCGCCGCTGCGCTGTATGCGGCGGGGAAGCTCGCTCCGAGCGCCATGCGGCGGCGGATCTCGCTCTGAAGTTCGCTGCTTTCCTCTGCTAGATACTTGGCCAGAGGAAGCAGCGAACCCAAAGTACCGGCTTCGGAGCCGAAGCACAAGCTGTCCACGACCCCGGTCGCTTCCAGCAGTGCAACTGCTCCGAAGGCGAACCATTCTGCCGGCTGTACAGCATAGGCCACAGGCAGCTCAATGACGAGGTCGGCGCCCATTCGTAGCGCCATCTCTGTCCGGGCTTGCTTGCTTACCGCCGCCGGCTCGCCGCGCTGAGTAAAGGGACCGCTCATGACGACAATGGCGCGCTCAGCGCCAGATAGTCTTTTGGCTTCGGTGAAGTGATGGACATGTCCGTTATGTAATGGATTGTATTCTGCTATTATTCCAACTGTTGTCACTGCTGCTTCCCTCCGTATGTAACCATTATTTAAAATATAAGTAGAGATTAGTAGGATTAATATTTAGAAACTCAGTTCGCATATGCTGTCATTTTGATTTACACTAATAGTTATATCATAATTCTCTCCAATTCCTGAAACAATATAAAGGGAAAATGGTTGACAAAGGTATATAATACTAGGTATAATAAATTTTGTTTGTTTGGGAGTGATAAGTTATGCAGATTCACTTTCGCAAATTAGCGAATGCCGACGAACCGTTACATATTCACGATGTTGTGGATGTCAGCGAGGTAGTCAAAGGGCGCAAGGATATTCTAGCTGTTGCTCCGCTCTCAGTGGACCTTAAAGCGCTGCCCGCGGGAACCGATTGTGTGAACGTGGTGGGAAAACTGAGTGGAGATGTGGACATGTTATGTTCACGTTGTCTCACGGAGGTCAAAAGTGATTTGAACATTCCTTTTGCTGAGACTTTCAAGTGGCTTAAGCAGCCAGTTCTTCCAGATGATGACGAAGATGAGGAACTCATTTACGTCAAGGATGAGGTTGTGGATCTTATTCCTTATGTGGAAGAAAATTTCGTACTGCACTTACCGGATTCGGTATTGTGCAAGGCAGACTGTCTTGGTCTTTGTCAGAAATGCGGACAGAACTTGAACGAAGGCACCTGCAGTTGCGACAACACAGTGATCGATCCTCGACTCGCTGGGTTGAAAGACTTTTTCAAATGAAACATTACAACAAAACACATTCTGCTCTGAGGAGCAGGCTGACAGAAATATCACAAGGAGGTGGAACACATGGCAGTACCACAACGTAGAACGTCTAAAACACGCCGTGACAAACGTCGCACCCACTTTAAGTTGGTTGTGCCGGGCATGGTGAAATGCGAACAATGCGGAGAGTTGAAATTGGCTCACCACGTATGTAAAGTTTGCGGAACTTACAAAGCAAGAGAAATCATCAAACAATAGTTTCGGAATAAATAGTACTTCACTATCGGTGAAGTACTATTTTTTTTGAAATATAAGAATATATAAGTTTCACGCTATACATTATCCTTATATTTTTTGCACAAACGCTTACCGTCTATTAGGGACGCTGAGGCGTTTATGCTTATCCAAACATAAGCCGCCCAGAAGTCAATGCTTTATTTTTGGTGCGGCATGCTTTATACTACATATTAGTACCTGGTTCTAAATAATGTTTAAGGTTATTTGACCTAATATAACAGCGGCCATTCAAGCGGCCGAATGCTTTCTTTAAAATATAAGAAAGTATAAGTTATGCACCTATACTTGATGTCTTATATTTCTCGCTTAAACGCTTATCGTCCATAAGGACACCGAAGGCGTTTATGCTTGGCACGTGCCAGGAGGTGAGCCGCAATCGAGCGGATGTCCAAGAAAGAACGTCAGCAACAGCTGCTACATATAATCGCAGGTAATCCTTTTGTAACGGATCGGGAGTTGACTCGTCAGCTAAAAGTTAGCATTCAGACGATTCGGTTAGACCGAATGGAGCTGGGGATACCGGAACTGCGTGAACGAATGAAGCAAATGGCAGAGCACTCCTATGATCAGGTGCGCTCTTTGCCTGCGGATGAAGTCATCGGAGACATTGTGGATTTACAATTGGACAAGAGTGGGATTTCGATATTTGAGATTCGCGAAGACCATGTGTTCTCTAGAAATGGGATCGCTCGTGGTCACTATGTGTTTGCTCAAGCGAATTCGCTTGCGGTTGCCGTAATCAACGATGAAATTGCTCTGACCGCTTCAGCCGATATACGTTTTGTACGCACAGTTCAGCTAGGTGAGAAGTGTATTGCCAAAGCACAGGTGCGGTCACTCGCCGGTAGGGGTGGCAAAGCAGAGGTGGACGTATTCACCTATGTCGGAGAAGAACTAGTGTTTCAGGGCCATTTTATAGTGTATCGGTCCGCAAATGATGAACACAGTGAAGGGGGTAACCATAGTGCTGATCGCCATTGATGCCATGGGCGGGGACAACGCTCCTGAATGTAATGTCGAGGGGGCGTTGTCCGCGGCCGCGGAATGGAAAGATACGCAGATTGTGCTCGTTGGTGACGAAGCCAGATTAGAGCCACTACTCAAAGACAAGCCATCTAATCTGACAATACGTCATGCAGGAGACGTCATTGGTTCTGATGAAGAGCCGGTTAAGGCAGTTCGTCGTAAAAAAGACTCATCCATGGTTGTAGCTGGACGAATGGTGCGTGAAGGTGAAGCGGATGCTATGATTTCGTCGGGTAACACGGGTGCGCTAATGACCACAGGACTCCTCGTAGTTGGCCGGATGCAGGGAATTGAACGTCCTGCACTAGCGCCTATGATTCCAACGCTTGACGATGTTGGCGTACTGGCTCTTGATCTTGGTGCTAACATGGATGCGAAGCCTGAACATCTGGTACAATATGCGCTGATGGGCAGCATTTACCGAAGCAAGGTTCATGGTATTGCTAAGCCGCGTGTGGGACTTCTGAATGTAGGGACGGAGCCTGGAAAGGGTAACGAACTGACGAAAGAAGCTTATCCGCTGCTTGAGAACTTGCCAGGCATTCATTTTATCGGTAATGTTGAGGCACGTGACGTACTGACAGGGAATTGCGATGTGCTTGTCTGCGATGGATTTGCCGGTAATATTTTGCTAAAGTCTCTTGAGGGTACGGCGGGTGCTTTGTTCTCTTTGCTCAAGGAGCAATTTAGTCGTTCCCTGAAGACTAAGCTTGGCGCGGCTATGCTGATGCCGGAGCTTAGAGCTTTAAAGGGTAAAATGGATTACAAAGAGCACGGTGGTGCACCACTACTCGGTCTTAGCGGATTGGTAGTTAAGGGCCACGGATCTTCTGACGGAAATGCAGTTAAGAATGCGGTAAGACAA
Source organism: Paenibacillus sp. FSL R5-0923 (assembly GCF_038009145.1). Classification (NCBI taxonomy): domain Bacteria; kingdom Bacillati; phylum Bacillota; class Bacilli; order Caryophanales; family Paenibacillaceae; genus Paenibacillus; species Paenibacillus sp. FSL R5-0923. Next base: position 4,763,486 of record NZ_JBBPAT010000001.1, on the reverse strand, counting down.
GCGCGGATTGCTCTACAAGCCGATCTTGTGCCAAGTATATCCAAGGAAATTAGCGGGAAGTGAGTGACGACATGAGACAGTTGCGACCGGTTGGAATTATAGGAACTGGGAAATATGTACCTGAGAAAATATTGACAAATAGCGATCTGGAAAAAATAGTGGAGACTAACGATGAGTGGATCGTCAGTCGGACAGGCATCCGCGAGAGACATATTGCTGCGCCTCACGAGGCAACTTCTGATCTAGCGTATGAAGCAGCACTCAAGGCACTTGATTCCGCTGGAATGAAAGCCGAAGATTTGGATCTTATTATTATTGCAACAGTAACACCTGATAGTGCTTTCCCTTCTACAGCCTGTATTTTACAGGATAAACTGGGTGCTAAAGGCGCTGCGGCTTTTGACTTGTCAGCAGCCTGCTCTGGTTTTGTATACAGCTTAGCTACTGCGGTTGGCTTTATCCAGAACGGAATGTACAATAATGCACTTATTATAGGTGCGGATACTTTATCCCGCATCACAGATTATACAGATCGCAATACTTGTGTCTTGTTTGGTGATGGAGCAGGTGCAGTTATCATTGGTGAGGTTCCGGAAGGTCGTGGTTTCCAATCCTTTGATCTGGGTGCTGAAGGCTCTGGAGGGAACTTGCTTAAGCTAGAAGCCGGCGGTTCGCGCTTGCCTGCCTCTCAGCAAACCGTTGAAGATAAGAAGCATTTCATTTATATGAATGGCCGTGAAGTCTTTAAATTTGCTGTTCGTGTAATGGGCTCAGCTACAGAACGTGTGCTTACTAAAGCTGGTCTGGGTAAGGAAGATATCGATTTGTTTGTACCTCACCAAGCGAATATTCGTATCATTCAATCCGCTATGCAGCGTCTTGATTTGCCACCAGAGAAATGTGTAATCAATGTTGATAAATATGCCAATACTTCGGCTGCCTCCATTCCACTAGCGCTTGTTGAAGCGGCGGAAGAAGGACGTATGAAAGAAGGCGACACCGTCCTGATGGTTGGATTCGGCGGTGGCTTGACTTGGGGCGCATCTGTATTGATCTGGTAATAAGCTAAGACCGTTATACGGGAAGGAGTTCATACTTATGAGTAAAATTGCATTCGTCTTTCCCGGTCAGGGAGCACAAGCAGTTGGAATGGGCAAGGATGTTTATGATGCTCTTCCAAACAGCCGTGCAGTGTTCGAGAAAGGGGATGAAGTTCTCGGATTTCCACTAAGTAAGCTGATTTTTGAAGGACCGGACAGTGAGTTGAAGCAAACGGTAAACACGCAACCAGCGCTTCTTACAGCAAGCGTAGCCTATCTTGAAGCTCTACGTGAACAAGGCTTGAAGCCGGATTATGTTGCTGGTCATAGCCTTGGTGAATACAGTGCACTAGTAGCTGCGGGTGTGTTGTCATATGAAGATGCTGTAACACTTGTACGCTTGAGAGGTCGTTTCATGGAAGAAGCTGTTCCAGGAGGACAAGGTGCAATGGCGGCAGTGCTTGGTGCAGAACGAGAAGCGCTGGCAGCATTATGCCAAACTATCTCTGAAGAGAATGGTGTTGTAGAACTGGCTAACGTTAACTGTCCAGGTCAGATCGTTGTTTCCGGATCTCAGGAAGGCGTTAATGGTGTTGTGCAGCGTGTTAAAGAAGCTGGTGGCAAGCGGGCAATTCCGCTAGAAGTAAGTGGACCTTTTCACTCTTCTATGATGAGAGCTGCTGCAGATCGTTTGGCAGAAGAGTTGAAGAAAGTAACCTTCAACACTCCAAATGTACCTGTCATCGTTAACGTCACTGCATCACCGGTAACAGATCCCGAAGAAATTCGCGAACTGCTTGTTCGTCAGGTGTATTCTCCTGTGCTTTGGCAAGACAGTATTGAATGGTTGATTGCGGATGGTGTTGACACTTTTGTTGAGATTGGTTCTGGTAGTGTTCTGGCAGGTCTGATCCGCAAAATAGATAAAACAGTCAAAGTAATCAACATTAATACACTTGAAAGTGTCCAAACTGTTTTGTAAGAAATGGTTTAACATTTTGACAACAGCATCATGATTGAAAGGGGATTAGACTATGTTCTCAGCATTGCGGGGCCAAACGGCCCTTGTAACTGGCGGCTCACGTGGCATTGGCCGTAGTATCGCGCTTGCTCTTGCAGAACACGGTGTAAAGGTGGCCGTGAACTATGCAGGAAGTGAAGCGGCGGCACAGGAGACTGTGGCTCGTATTGTCGAGCTTGGCTCGGAGGGTATTGCACTCCGTGGAGATGTCGGCAATAGTGAACAGGCCGAGAGCCTTGTGAAAGAGGTTCTTAATACCTGGGGACGTATTGACATTGTTGTCAATAATGCCGGCATTACTAGGGACAACCTGATTATGCGCATGAAAGAGGAAGAGTTCGATCAAGTGATTGAGACGAATCTGAAAGGTGTGTTTAATTGCCTTAAGGCAGCAACACGTCCGATGATGAAACAGCGCTATGGCCGAATCATTAATATTTCCTCGGTTGTGGGCGTGACAGGTAACCCTGGTCAGGCTAATTACTCTGCAGCTAAGGCTGGTGTCATCGGTTTAACGAAGGCATCGGCTCGTGAGCTTTCTTCGCGGGGCATCACCGTCAACTGTATCGCTCCTGGGTTTATTGATACAGATATGACGCGTGAGCTCTCTGAAGAGGTTCGCAGTGAGCTAGAGAAGGGCATTCCACTAGCTCGCCTTGGGCGTCCGGAAGAAGTAGCTATGACAGTTGTTTTCTTAGCTTCTGAAGGCGCCGCTTATATGACCGGCCAGACACTACACGTGGATGGCGGGATGTATATGTAATTCTCCTTTGAAAATATAAGAAAGTATAAGTTTCACACTATACTTTATCTTTATATTTCTTGCTTAAACACTTACCGTCCTTATAAGGACGCCGAAAGCGTTTATGCTTGGGAGAAATTACACTGTTTTAAAGATGAAATGTGAGGGATCAGGAAAGCGTTTTTTGCGGTCTATGGTATTTTGACCTCATATCTCGTATAATACCAAAAGAGGAGGTGAACCGGATGTCCGATGTATTAGAGCGTGTAAAACGCATTGTCATCGACCGCTTAGGTGCCGATGAAGCTGAGGTAACATTAGAAGCGTCTTTCAAAGATGATTTAGGTGCTGATTCTCTTGATGTAGTAGAATTGGTTATGGAATTGGAAGATGAATTCGACATGGAAATCTCTGATGAAGATGCAGAGACGATTACGACCGTGGGTGAAGTTGTGAAGTACATACAATCTCATACCTAGAGTCATATGATTGAGAGTCCCGTTCCAACTTGGGCGGGGCTTCTCCTCATTTATACAGCATTAAAGTTGTATTACAGGTTGCCATGTGCAGCTTCATAGGGATTATAACAGAACCGCGGAAGCTTTAATGATGCGGTGATCGCTGTTCATATAGTAATAATTTGCAGTATATAAGTACTGAATATAATGTATACAGCCTATAGATGGGGTGATTGTGTTTGAGTCATAGAGTGGTTGTAACCGGGATGGGCGTAATTACGTCACTGGGGAAAGACTTGGAGACGTTCTGGGATAATCTGATGAGCGGTAAATCAGGTGTATCGATGGTTGAAGCGTTTGATGTCAGTGAATACACTACGCAAATTGCTTCATCAGTTAAAGACTTTGATCCGGAGGCTCTTTTTGGCCGCAAGGAAGCCCGCAAAATGGACCGTTTTGTACAATTTGCAGTGGCTGCTGGTGAAGATGCATTGAGAGACAGTGGACTTAAGATCGGTGAAGATATCGATGCTGAACGGATCGGTGTATCTGTTGGTTCGGGTATCGGTGGTCTTGGTACTTGGGAAGACAATCATAATCTGTTGCTTGAAAAAGGGCCAAAACGGGTTAGCCCGTTCTTTATCCCGATGATGATCGCTAACATGGGTTCTGGGCAGCTGTCCATTAACCTCGGTGCAAAGGGACCGAATACGACTACAGTGACAGCCTGTGCTACAGGAAGTCATTCCATTGGGGAATCGTTCCGTCTGATTCAACGTGGAGACGCGGATGCTATGATCTGCGGTGGTTCGGAAGCGACCATTCGTCCAACAGGAATGGCAGGATTCTGTGCAATGAGAGCGATGTCCACTCGTAATGATGAGCCGGAGAAGGCTAGTCGGCCATTTGATGTAGATCGCGATGGTTTCGTTATGGGAGAGGGCGCTGGGATCTTGATTCTGGAATCCCTTGAACATGCTGAGAAACGTGGAGCGAAGATTTATGCTGAGGTAATTGGCTATGGTCTAAGCGCTGATGCTCACCATATGACTGAACCGGATCCAGATGGAGCAGCTCGCTGCATGAAGATGGCAATCCGTGATGCTGGTATCTCTCCTGAAGATATTGATTACATCAACGCACATGGTACTTCAACGCCTGTAGGAGATCGATCAGAAACGGCTGCTGTTAAGAAAGCATTAGGCGAACATGCCTATAAAGTAGCTATTAGCTCAACGAAATCCATGACAGGTCATCTTCTAGGTGCTGCTGGTGGAGTTGAAGCTATTATCTGCGGACTTTCTTTGCAAAAGGGCATGATTGCTCCAACAATTAATTTGGACAACCAGGACCCGGAATGTGATTTGGATTATGTACCAAATGTTCCACGTAAAGCGGATCTTGATATTGTAATGTCGAATTCGTTTGGATTCGGGGGACATAACGCAACAGTTATTCTAAAAAAATATAATCAGTAAGGGGACAGCGCGGTGAAAGGAGAACTGAAGCAGTTACAACAGCAACTTCAAATCCAATTTCACGATTCTGTGCTTCTGAAGCAGGCCTTTACCCATGCATCTTATGTGAATGAACACCGTTTCAATCAGCATCAGGACAATGAGCGTCTCGAATTTCTAGGGGATGCTGTACTGGAGCTGACGGTTTCTGAATATTTGTACAATCTGTTGCCAGATCGACCTGAAGGGGAACTGACCAAGCTACGTGCCGCTATCGTATGCGAGCCTTCGCTGGTTAAGTTCGCTGAGAGTTTAGGTTTTGGCCGTTATGTACTGCTGGGAAAAGGGGAAGAACTTACGGGCGGACGTACTCGCCCGGCCCTGCTGGCTGATGTGTTCGAATCCTTCGTGGGAGCGCTTTATCTTGACCAAGGACTGGAAACTGTACGGTCTTTTCTTGATAATCACGTATTTCCACTTGTGGAGACGGATGGGAAACTGCAAATGCAGATGACCGATTATAAGACGGAACTGCAAGAGCTAATTCAGCAGCACAATATGGGTACGTTGGAATATCGGATCATTGAAGAACGGGGACCCGCGCATGAGCGTGAATTCGTCTCTGAAGTGTTAATGACTAACCGTTCACTTGGTAAAGGGAGCGGCCGCTCGAAGAAGGAAGCAGAGCAGCAGGCTGCAGCAGCTGCACTGTTGCATCTGAAAGAAGATGGTGCCTGAATTTTGCATCATGTGGACAAGCGGAGGAGAGCAGCAAAGGTCTGAATACCGGCGTTTAGGCGGAGCTCAGACCGTTGCTGCTCTTTTTCGAAAGAATAGCCAAGCTTCATTTTGAAGCTATTTTAGGCGAATAAACGCTATGGTATAATGGGTCAGAGGTGATAGGCAAGTATGTTTTTGAAACGGATAGAATTAGCTGGTTTTAAATCATTTGCCGACAAAACAGAAATGGAATTTGTGCGCGGAATAACGGCCGTAGTGGGTCCGAACGGAAGCGGCAAGAGCAATATTTCTGACGGCATACGCTGGGTGCTCGGCGAACAGAGTGCTAAATCACTGCGTGGCGGCAAGATGGAAGATATTATTTTTGCCGGTAGTGACGCGCGTAAAGCTGTGAATTATGGTGAAGTATCACTTACGCTCGATAATGAGGATCACACGCTTCCACTGGATTTCAGCGAAGTTACAGTGACTCGGCGTGTTCACCGTAGTGGTGAGAGTGAATATTTAATTAATAAGCAATCCTGCCGACTGAAGGATATCACAGAGCTGTTCATGGATACCGGTATCGGGCGTGAGGCTTATTCGATTATCGGACAGGGTCGGATTGAAGAGATTCTGAGTACTCGTTCCGAGGATCGGCGAGGCATATTCGAAGAGGCATCGGGTATTGTAAAATATAAATCGCGCAAAAAAGATGCAAGTCGAAAGCTTGACGACACGGAGCAAAACTTGCTTCGTATTCACGATTTGATTAGTGAGCTTGAGGATCAGATTGGTCCCCTTAAGGATCAATCGGAGAAGGCCATTCGCTTTAAAGAGCTTCGGGAACAACTGAAGAATCAGGAAATTTCAGTCTATGTGCATCAGATTGAAGGCATTCATACAGCTTGGCAGGAAGGTAACGCTAAGCTCGAAACTTTAAAGGATGAGCAACTGGAGTTATCTACAGTTGTCTCAGCCCATGATGCCAAGCTGGAAAGCGGACGTGCTGAACTGCGCGCGTTAGAAGAACAGATCGAGAAGCAGCAAGAGCAATTGCTCCGTTATAGTGAAGCTTATGAGAAGAGCGAAGGTTACGGGGAAGTGTTGAAGGAACGCAAGCGTAATCTTGAGAGCAACCGTGAACAGTTAATGCTCACATTAGGTTCTGTAGGTGAGCGTTCTGCGGACCGACAGCGTGAGCTTGGGGATTTAGAAGCTAAGCTCGAAGCGTCCCGGCTTAAGCTTGTTGAGCTTCGGAAACAGATCGAAGCGGAAGAGGCAAGACTCGAAGGTGTCGCTGACGGTATTAGTCAGAGCCAGGAGGAGAAGCTGAAAAGTGCTCTCCTGGAGTTAATGAACCTTATGGCGAATGCACGTAACGAAATTCGTTACGCGGATCAACAGAAGGAGAACCTGGAGCGTCGTATGAGCCGCAGTGAAGAAGAAAGCGGCAAATGGACTGCACGGCATGATGAGCTGTCTGCTAACCAGAAAGGGCTAAAAGACAAGATTGCCCAGCTTGGAAAAGAACTAAGCAATCTTCGTGGTGCTTATATTACTGAAAGTGAACAACTTAGTAAACGTCAGAAGCTGATTGAAGAGACGCAATCAGGTCTGAGAAAGTGGGAACAGAAGCGGGAAGCACAAGTCTCCCGTCACGAGACCATGAAAGAAATGCAGGATGATTTCGATGGCTTTATGCTTGGGGTTAAAGAAGTTCTCAAAGGAGCTCGTAAAGGACAGCTTAACGGTGTGCATGGTGCGGTTGCTGAACTCATCTCCGTTCCGGAGAAGCTGGAAATGGCTGTTGAGACTGCGCTGGGTGCATCGCTGCAACACGTGGTTATGGATAATGAGAGCGTGTCTCGTCAAGCGATATCTTTCCTGAAGCAACGTCAATTGGGACGAGCTACTTTTCTACCACTCGATGTTATCCGGCCACGCCAAATTTCCGGTAGTGACCGAGGAATGGTGGAAGATGCTGAAGGTTTTGTTGGAATTGGTTCCGAACTCGTTGGATACGATGATAAGTATGCAAGTATTGTTGGCAGTTTGCTTGGCAATGTAGTTATTGCTGAGAGCCTGGAGCAGGCCAACCGCATCGCCGCAAGATGCCAGTATCGTTATCGTGTGGTTACGCTAGAGGGTGATGTAGTCAATGCCGGGGGCTCCATGACTGGTGGTAGCCAACATAAGAAGAACAATAGCTTACTTAGTCGTAAACGCCAGCTGGATCAGCTGAGCAGTGAGATCGAAGAGAGCGAGCGTCAAATTGTTAAGCTGAAACAAGGCATAGCCAGACTTCGTGAAGAGCAGGAGAACGCTAGCGTGAAGCTAGAGGACCTGCGCCGTGATGGTGATGAGAAGAGACTGGAAGAGCAACGTGTTTCTGGCGATTTGAAGCAGCTTGAACAGGAGCTTCGGCATGTACAGGAACAAGTGGAGAGCACAGGCGCGGAACGTAGTGGCTTTGAAAGTGAGGTCCGCACGCTTGAGGAGACTCGGAAACAAGCCTCTGCTGAGCTTGAACGTCTCGAGAAGGAAGAGAAGGAAGCTCATGAGGGTATCCGTAATGCCGAATCGGCGCGTAAAGCGAATGAATCCGCTAAGGAAGAGTTGCAAGGTAAGCTGACCAGTATGAAGGTTTCGGAAGGCAAGCTCGATCAGGAGATTTTCTCCTTGGAGGAGCAATTACGTCGTCTAAGACAAGATGCGGGTTCACAGGATAAAGAGCTGCGCCAGAATCGAAATCTGTTACATACGATCGAACAGGATTTGGCTAGTAATGCTTTGGAAACCGTGAAACAGAAAGAAGATTTGAATAGTTATCGTCTGAAGAAGGAAGAGACAGCCGGTACTTTGGATCTAGCTCGGGCGGAACGTTCAGCGTTAACCCGTAAGCTTGAGCTAGAGGAGGGTAAGACCAAGGATCAGCGTCAGGCACTTAGAGTCGTGGAGGACAAGCTGCGTTCTACTGAAGTTTCTGTGGGTCGTCTCGATGTTGAACTTGATAATATTCTTCGTAAGCTGAGTGATGATTACGAGCTAAGCTATGAACTAGCGAAGCAACGTTATCCTGTGCCCGAAGATGTGCCTGCCGCACAAGCGGATGTACAGCGTCTGAAACGCAGTATTTCTGCATTGGGCGAAGTGAACTTAGGTGCGATTGAAGAATATCAGCGTGTTCATGAGCGTTATACCTTCCTCAGTGGACAAAAAGATGACCTGGTCGAAGCCAAGACTACCCTGTATCAAGTTATCCGTGAGATGGAAGATGAAATGTCCAAACGCTTCAAACAGACCTTCGATGCGATCCGTAAACAATTCGGCACGGTATTCTCGAAGCTGTTCGGAGGCGGTCGAGCTGATCTCATGCTGCTGGATCCAGAACATATGCTTGAAACAGGTATAGATATCGTAGCCCAACCACCGGGTAAAAAGCTTCAAAACCTGCAGCTCCTATCTGGTGGGGAACGCGCCTTAACTGCGATGGCCCTCTTGTTTGCCATCCTGCAAGTGAAGCCGGTTCCGTTCTGCGTACTGGATGAGGTAGAGGCTGCGCTAGATGAAGCGAATGTCGTGCGTTTTGCACAGTATTTGCGTGAGTTCTCGGAACAAACGCAATTTATCGTCGTTACACACCGCAAAGGAACGATGGAAGAGGCGGATGTGCTCTACGGAGTGACGATGGAAGAAGGCGGAGTATCTAAGCTTGTCTCTGTACGTTTAGAGGATGAGGAAGCAGAGATCGCTTAACGGCTTGCCAAATTGGTGATTTTTTTAAGTATCTGCTTTCGAAGCGAGTTTTGTACGAAGTTGTTCGATGTAGTGATCTTATACAAAACTAAGCATAGGCTTCCGAAGCGAGTTTTGTACGAAGTTAAATCAATGAAGTGTCGCTCACAAAACTTTTAGGAGGAAACAAATGAGCTTTTTCAGGAAGTTAAAAGAAAGCATTTCCGGCAAAACGGAAAGTGTAACCAAACAATTCCGCGACGGATTAGAGAAAACCCGTAAAGGCTTTGTCGAAAAGGTAGCAGACCTGATTATCCGCCGTAAAAAAATAGATGAAGAGTTCTACGAAGAGCTGGAAGAAATCTTGATTGGTGCGGACGTAGGTGTTAATACAGTAATGACACTTGTCGAGGATCTGCGCGCCGAAGTGAAGCAAAAGCGAATTGAAGATGCAGCAGAGCTGCAACCCATTTTGTCCCGTAAGCTCATGGAATTGCTGCGCGGCGATGACGATAACAGCCTGAAGGAAAATCCGGATGGCATTACAGTTATTTTGTTCGTTGGGGTAAATGGAGTAGGCAAGACGACTACGATCGGTAAACTAGCACATCGTTACAAACAAGAGGGTAAAAAAGTTCTTTTGGCCGCAGGGGATACGTTCCGTGCCGGAGCGATTGAGCAGCTCGAAGTTTGGGGTCAACGTGCTGGCGTAGACGTAATTAAGCAACAAGCTGGCTCTGACCCAGCCGCTGTTATGTTCGATGCTGTTCAAGCGGCTAAGCAGCGGAATGTAGATATCTTGATTTGCGATACGGCAGGCAGACTTCAGAATAAGAGTAATCTGATGGAAGAGCTCAACAAAATTTTCCGCGTTATTCAAAGAGAAATTCCTAGTGCTCCGCATGAAGTACTGATGGTGCTAGATGCGACCACAGGTCAAAATGCGCTTACTCAAGCCAAGCTATTTGGTGAAAAGAGTGGGGTAACAGGGCTCGTCTTGACGAAGCTGGATGGTACAGCTAAAGGCGGAATTGTAGTAGCCATTCGTCAGGAAATGAACTTACCAGTGAAGCTCGTAGGGCTCGGAGAAAAGATGGAAGACTTGCAGCCATTTGATTCTCAGCAGTTCGTGCATGCTCTTTTTGCCGGATTAATTGCTGAGGAAGAGTCAGAAGAATCGGAAGAGTAAGTGTAATCCATCCCTACACATAATCATAAAGAAGTCATATTTACAAGGAATGTCCTCGAAGCTATATTTAGTTTATGAGGGCATTCCTTTTTTATAAAATGTTTGTTAGTTGTTAATGTAGCGACCTCTAAGGAATTCTTAAAAAGTACAAATGCATCGCGTAGGGTATCCCTTTAAATAACAGCTTCCCCTCACTAATAAGCCTCCAGAAGCGATATTCTATAAATGAGGTACTGATAAATAAATTCCACTGTCCTATAATTGCACCTACAATAAGTCCTGCATTTACGAAATGAAATCCCTGTTCATTCTTTTGCAGTTGCAGAATTAAGGATAAAATGTCTTCGTCATAGTATGTTTCGGGTACATTCGTTAGCTGACCTTTGAACCATACTCGAAGCATATCCTCAGTGTTGCTGATTTCTTGCCACTCCAGCTCATACTGTTTTCTCTGCGCGGAGGTAAGGGGTTGCGTATTTTCGGTGTTTTTGATAATAGTTTGCACAGCTTCGTTTGGGAGCTGACCCAGGGACTGGGGAGATAAGTCCATGCTATATTGTTCAGTAATCCCAGGAAGCTCCTCATAAGCTTCGATTGGATTTATAACATAAATAGGTTGCTTCCTCTCACTAAGAACAGAAAGTGCAAATCGTAAACCTGTCTGATCATGGGAGTTGTTTCCGCACCAAATAGTGATTTTTTTGTCCTCGGGAATTTCTTTTAAGGTCTGAATCATGGCTCCCAGTTTATGCTGGGGATTGAGATGATAACCCTGATCCGGAAATCGTTCTTGAAACCATAACTCACGGGCATGACACCCTTCATCATTATGTAATTTGCACAGCGGTCCAGCAGAGAACGTCTCATTAAATGAAAGTACTCTTATTAAATGACGACTGCCTACACGACTAAGTGCTACCTTCATCGAACCAGCTTCTGACAAACCAAATAAAAGATAAATATGCTTCCGCCTAGCCTCTTCCTGCTCCATGGTCATAGTATATTTGTGATCCATTTGTTCACTCTCCTAACGCTCCAAATTATACCATATAACTGAAATTACTTTCCCAGACAACTATATAAAAAAACCAACATATGAAAAATTCATAATAGTAATGCTTGTCACTACTCCTGCATACAATTCAATGAAGAAACTACATTTCAGCTCCGGCAACCTATATAAGAGAGAAAGGAAGCGATTCCAAAACACGGAAATATTCAGAGATCACATTTCTCTGTTATATATATTGACATCGGCAATAGAATTTACGTATTATGGGAATACAAAACAATATTTTCAAGGATATTTTCAGAAATTAAAGTATAGGTTGTTAGTAAAGATAACATTATCGAAAGGAGTCGGGCTCATGTCCAAATTAGATCCTCTGCCAGGTCTGTCTCCGTATCCGCTGCAACATTTTTTCGATGAAATGTATGCAGATAAGAGAAATGTCCGGCCGCATTATAGACATGTGAATCGCATGTTTTCCGGAATGAGCTCCGAAGAGCTGCAGGGTAAGCAGAATTTGATGCAGCGCAGGATGATGGAGGAAGGAATTACTTTTACGCTATACAATCCGGCTCAGGATCATCCCATGGAGCGTACGATTCCCTTCGATATGATTCCACGCATTATTCCTAAGAATGAATGGGAGAGGCTAGAGGCTGGAATTATTCAGCGTATCACGGCTTTGAATCTGTTCATTCATGATATCTACCATGAGCAGTACATCGTAAAGGATGGAATAGTCCCAAGGCGTATGATCATCTCCAACTGTTATTTCCGGCCAGAAATGACTGGTCTAAGGGTGCCTGGTGGAGCCTACATCACTACCTCGGGAATCGATCTGATTCGCCATCATGATGGGCAATATTATGTGCTTGAAGATAATCTACGAACGCCTTCAGGTTTTTCATATCTTTTTAAAGGCAGAACCCTTATGAATCAGTTGTTTCCTGAATTGTCCTTTGCCAGCTCCATCCGAGATGTTGATCATAGCTTGAATCGCTTCTTATCCGTTCTACGTAGTTTATCACCCTCACGAAAGTCAGATCCGGTTATAGCACTTCTTACACCTGGGGAATACAATTCTGCTTATTATGAGCATGCTTTTCTAGCACAACAGATGGGTATACATTTGGTTGAAGGACGAGATTTGGTTGCAAAGGATCACAAAATATATTTGAAAGAAATGAACGGACTTCGCCGCGTAGATGTACTATATCGCCGTTTGGATGATGATTTCATCGATCCGTTAGCTTTTCAGCCGGATTCACTTCTAGGGGTGGCGGGTCTGATGAATGCGTATCGGGCAGGGAATGTAGCGATTGCTAATGCCCCGGGGACTGGTGTTGCTGATGATAAAGCGATGTATGTCTATGTACCGGATATGATTCGTTATTATCTGAATGAAGAACCGATTCTTGGGAATGTCCCGACCTATCTGCTAGGCAGGCCTGATGAACGTTTATATGTCCTTGAGAACCTATCTGAAATGGTTGTTAAGGAAACCTCTTTATCCGGGGGATATGGAATGTTGATCGGAAGCGAAGCTACGAAAGAAGAACTCGCTGAATTTCGAATGAAGATTATCGCAGATCCGGAGCGTTATATTGCGCAGCCGATCATGTCTCTATCTAGAGCACCGGTATTGTCAGGAGGAACAATGGCACCGAGACATATCGACCTTCGAGCTTTTGTATTAATGGGTGCTGACCGTAAGCCACATGTTATCCCTGGGGGATTGACACGGGTGGCTATGAAAGAAGGGTCTTTGGTCGTAAACTCCTCGCAAGGTGGTGGCGTAAAAGATACTTGGGTCATGGCTTGATACAACCTAGTGAGGCTTGTTGATGATTAACAAAATGCAGCATCAATTTGTTAAATAAGGGAGTGGCTGGAGATGCTGAATCGAAATGCTGAAGCTTTGTTCTGGATCGGCAGATATATTGAAAGGGCAGAGAATCATGCGCGGCTAATCAATGTTCATTATCATATCCAGCAGGAAGAGGATTTTCATGAAGAAGGACATAAATGGTCAAGGTTAATCGATGCGCTAGGCGTTCGAGGTGAATATATGCAGCAGTTCGAAACCTTTTCCGAGCAGGATGTCCTATCTTTCATCACACTTGATTTAGGCAATTCTAATTCATTATTCTCTTGTGTACATCATGCCAGAAATAATCTGCGAACACTCCGTCAGCAGCTTCCAAGTGAATTATGGGATGTTGTCAACAGCTTCAACCTATGGCTTGGTGAGCGGTCTGTTGCAGATATTATGAGCGGCCCACATCAGTTCTATCAGCAGGTTAAGGAGCGTACAGCCATGTTTCTCGGAGCAGAGCAGTCGGTAATGCTTAGAGGGAATGAGTGGCATTTCATTGAGAGCGGACGGTTTCTAGAGCGGGCAGAGAATACAACTCGTATCTTGCAGGCGGTCATTGCCTCATGCCGATTTAAGGAGCTTGACGCGGTTTATACTCAGTTGCAGGCGGTGCTTAAATCCGTTAGTGGGTACCAGGCGTTTCGCCGTTATTATGCAGATGCTATGTCCCCGGAGAGCATTTTAGATTTCTTGATTGCGAATCCCAAATTTCCGCGTTCCATTCGTTTTTCTTTTCATCAGCTGGAAGAGCATTTAGCAAAGCTTGAACTAGATCCCTCAGAGAAAGGTTCAGGTCATGAGAAGGTTATCCGGCAAGCGGGTAAGCTAAAAGCAGAGCTGGATTATATGGAAAAGGAAGAAATGTCCGGCGAGCTAGTGGAAGATGTGCTTAAATCGCTGGTGATATCCTGTCAAAAACTTGGTAAAACAATGGAGGGCGCCTTTTTTCGGCGAGAAGGAGTGTCTGTATGAAGATTCAAATCAATCATACCACCACATACAGCTATCCAGAGCCGGTTACGGACAGTGTCAATGAGATCAGACTCACGCCACGCACGAATTATCGCCAATCCTGTTATCACCATGAAGTGGATATTTACCCGCCAGCCAATCTATTAACCTATGAGGATTTCTTCGGGAATCGGGTCCATGCCTATTCGGTTAATAAACCGCATACGGAGATGGTCATCCACACTAAAGCTACTGTAGTTACACTGGATAAAGCTCAGGGGACAGATCTCCCGAGAACATCTCTTGAAGAACAAATTAGATTGTTAAATGACGAGGGATTTCAGAACCGTTATATTGAGTTTATATTGCCGACTCGTTATACCGAGGTGACGCCTGAATTAGTGGAGTTTGCCTCACAGTACCCTTTTAATGAAGCAGAGGATATGTATGAATGGATTCTTAAATTATCGGCGACGATTTATGAACAGTTCACCTATGACCCTGAGGCTACAAGTGTAAATACTACGGTAAAAAAAGCACTGAAGCTTAAACGCGGTGTATGTCAGGATTATGCTCATCTAATGATTGCTGTCTGCCGTAGTGTCGGTCTGCCGTCCAGATATGTAAGTGGATATCATTTTGTTGGTGATTTGCAAGGGAGTAATGCTAATTTTGAGCAAGCCTCACATGCTTGGGTGGAGACTCACATTCCGGGTACAGGTTGGCTTGGTTTCGATCCGACGAATAATGTTGAGGTCAATTGGCGTTACATTAAGTTAGGTCACGGACGGGACTACAAAGATATTGTACCTGTAAAAGGTGTATATCGTGGTGGAGCAGGCACTCTGACCGTGAAAGTGGATGTGCGGAAGCTGGACAATTAGATGTATAGATCTAGATGAAACTCTCAGTTCAAGCTTTTGAACGGGGAGTTTTTTTGTGAAGATGATTCCAGTGTGCATGTATTTGGGTAATCTTGATCCATAGTACATCACTAAGAGATCTTAAGGGAGAGATTACATATGAGTCCAAACATAGCTAAGAAACAAAGATTTATTGGAAAAACAGCAATTATTACAGGAGCGGGCTCAGGAATTGGTCGGGCTACCGCTATTAAGCTGGCGAGGGAAGGTGCTAATGTAGCGCTTTTTGATTTGAATCTTGAACGTACCTCATCTTTGGCGGATAAGCTAAACAAGTTTCGCAAAGATTGTGCATTGGCCATAGAGGTAGACACTTCGGATGAAAAAGGGATGGAGGAAGCCGTGCGCAGGACAGTCGAACAATTCGGCGGCTTAGATGTAGTATTCGCTAACGCGGGAATCAATGGTGCGGTGGGACCTATAGAGGAACTGAGCCTGAGTGATTGGGAGCGCACGATGTCGGTGAACTTGACGGGGACCTTTTTGACATTAAAATATACGATCCCTCATCTGAAGGATAAAGGGAAAGGTAGCATTATCATCACTAGCTCCATCAATGGGAATACTAGATTTGCCAGCTTTGGGTGGTCTACATATAGTACTACCAAAGCTGGACAGGTAGCTTTTGCCAAAATGGCTGCACTTGAGCTAGCTAAGTTTAAAATTCGAGTGAATGTGATCTGCCCTGGGGCGATTGCTACCAATATAGATGAAACCACTGAAATGAACGAAGAAGTAGAAGCGATCGTCATTCCGATTGAATTTCCCGATGGTGCTCAGCCGCTGGCGGATGGGCCGGGTAAACCGGATAATGTTGCCGATCTAGTTTCTTTTTTGGCTTCCGATGAATCCATTCATATTACAGGTGCGCAAATTGTGATTGATGGAGCAGAATCCTTATTGTCCTAATTTAGAGATCGCTTCTCGGTATCGTTCATACCAAACGTTCCATTCAGCTTTTCGTGACTCCAGCGTCGTACCATCCAGAAGATGCTGGATCACGTCCAGACATACATGCCAGCCAGCTAAATCTCGGGGTGTGTGTGGCGTGAGCGTTCGGATCGTTTCATTCAAGACGAGAAGGCAGCCTTCTGAATTAGGATATAGCTCAAAGCGAACGGAATCTTCAGCCCACGTAAATTCAAGAACAGATTCATGTTGCAGGGCGGTAATCGTCATTTCCTCAAAGGTTCCGTCTTGCATATCAAACTTGATTAATCCACCTTCACACAGGTCTTCAACACGTAATTCAGTGAACCATAAAGCTAGCTTCTCATTCTCTGTCAGAAAGGACCATAATTCTGATGCGGGATGTTTTAGTTGACGTTCGAAACGAGCGACATAATGATCATCTGCTTTTTTGAGGTTAGCTATCATGTTATATTTCTCCTTTGGACTACTGCTGTAGTCCTTTTTTTATTGTTTAGGAAATTATACAATACAAAAAAAATGTGGATAACTCCGAAGAAAGAGGAAGGAGGGGTGAACGTGAAGAAGCAGGAGACATGAAATAAACGAGGAGTCATCCGTCAGATTCTAAAAACCGAGCGGACCTTATATCCTCCGAAATGCATGTTTTAGTCGAGCCTACGGACAAATGTATGCGAAAAACCGAATACAAATGTGCCGCCAATAACGTAAATGAGCCAAATGTATGCGAAAAATCGAATACAATGTGCCGACGGTAACATAAACGAGCCAAATGTATGCGAAAAATCGAATACAATGTGCCGCCGGTAACGTAAACGAGCCAAATGTATGCGAAAAACCGAATACAATGTGCCGCCGGTAACGTAAATGAGCCAGCGCTGTTATTCGCCCCAGATCACCGGGAAGGGGCTTGTTATTAGGGAATAAGTGCTCACTACGAAGGTGTATATGGATACGAGTATGGAATTACGGATGTACTCAGCTTGTAACTCTACCTCCAAGGACGACGTCAGGCGTTTTTCTTGTTGAGTTGAGGCTTATTAGAACGAGTATAACAATTGTTCGCATGAAAAAAAACTATTGTACGGTTTGGTTAGGCGTCTGTAATATGTTGCGGACAGGGAGCAGATAATGATGGTGTAGCAGAATGAATTGAATTTGCGGAATGGGGACTCTTGAGTCCTGAGCGATCTGCGGAGGCGAATATGAGGATGCGCAGACTTTTCGGACTGCATAGCTCTTATTTCCACAATTTCTATTAAAAATAGGGTGTATTTGCGTGAATAGGTACAACTGAGTCCGATAGTGTAGCAAAATAGCCTGAAATTGCGAAATAAGGGCTCCTTAGTCCGAACGATCTGCGATGACGAGGAAGATTCATAGAACGGAGAAGGATCGCCTTTTATAAGAATGCATTGCGGCAGTTTGATGTAAATCTACAGTTTTTTATGCTAAAATAGACGCAATTCTGCTTACCATACTTTTGCTTAGGCGGGATAGATCATAGTAGTGGTATTGGTGAAGGAGGCTGCGTATATGGGGATGATGTCCTGGCTGGTTGAGCAGCGGATTCAGGAATCTATGCGTAATGGGGAATTTGGAGATTTACCTGGGCATGGCAAGCCACTGGAGCTTGAGGATTTATCGGGCGTGCCAGAAGAATTGCGCATGTCTTTCAAAATTATGAAGAATTCCGGGCTGGTGCCCGAGGAAGTATCTTTGCGTGCAGAATGCGTTACCCTCGAAGGGCTGCTTGCTGCCTGCCACAATAGCGGAGGCACTGAAACTAGTGAAGGCAAGGCTATCCGGGCAAAATTGTCTTTGAAAAGGCTGCGTCTGCAAGAGCTTCTGCGTGAACGAGGCTTAGATAGTAATCCTGCTTTTATGCAATACAGTGTTCAAATACACGAACAGATAATTAGGGAAGAAGAATAACGCTTATTAGGGTCCTATTGTATGGACATGAGGATAAATAGTGTGATATAAAGGCAGCTCTTAGTCCATAAAGAGACGAAAGAGCTGCCTTTTTGCGTGCTTCGTTTCACAAGTGTCATTTTACTTGCTTGAAATATACCCATTCTGGATCACCATCGTCTAAATTCTCAATGATTCCGCTTCTTACAAATCCTAGAGAAAGACACACTTGCTGCATGATCGTATTGGATTCATTGGTGGAAGTAAACAGCTTAGGGGTTGGAGAGTGTTCTTCAATGTAACGAATAAGTGCACCGGCAATGCCAAGACGTCTGAAATTGGGATTCACAATTACGAGCTGAATAAAACAGCATTCGAAAAAAGTGGTATCGTAACAAGCAAAACCGACAGGCTCACTGTTAATCGATGCTACAACACATTGCTCATTTAGAATATATTGTTCAATTTTAGGTTTGCGAATTTCGCTGCCAATGACCATGCTATCGATCTTGCTGAGTATAGATAAATCTGAAATAGTGGCTTTAGTTACGAGCATTTTAGAAAGTCTCCTTTTTATAATATAAGAAAGTTATACTTGAAATGGTAAGTACAGATTGTCTTGATCTTTGAAGTTTTTTCGCACATGATGAATAAGGTTTAGACCACATCAAAGGAAATCATAACATATTATTACAAACGATGGAGAGATATAATGAAACAGCTTCCAATTATACAGGTGCTTCCAGACCTGAAACACATACTTCGCTCAACACGGGCAGCTGTTCTGATCGCAGAACCCGGTGCGGGCAAAACAACTGGAACGCCTCCGGCATTTCTGGACGAGCCATGGATGGCTGGTAAAAGCATTCTTATGCTTGAGCCTAGAAGACTTGCCGCTAGATCAGCTGCAACTTACATGGCGTCCAATCTTGGAGAAAGTGTTGGACAGACGGTAGGTTATCGGATGCGGAACGACACTAAGGTAGGCAAGAATACACGAATTGTTGTAGTGACTGAAGGTGTCTTAACGAGGATGCTTCAGAGTGATCCATCGCTAGGGGATGTGGGTCTGATTATTTTTGATGAGTTCCATGAGCGTAGTCTACATGCGGATCTGGGACTAGCTCTGGCGCTGGAAGCGCAGGCTGTGCTGCGTGATGATCTTCGGATTCTGATTATGTCAGCAACATTGGATAGTGAACGGGTCTCGGTTATGCTGGGCGATGCGCCAGTGATTGATTGTCCGGGACGAACCTATCCGGTGGAAACTATCTATAACCCAACTAAAGGAAATCTTCCTATTGAAAAATTGGCCACAGCCGCAGTGAGACATGCGCTTGCTGAACAGCCGGGAGATGTACTTGTATTCTTGCCGGGTGAACGGGAGATTCGCAGAACCCAAAATGAGTTGGAACATGGAAAACTGCCTGACGGAATAGTGCTTCGTCCTTTATACGGACAATTACCTCAGGCTATGCAGGATGCTGCAGTGGCTCCATCCATAAACGGCGAACGTAAAGTCGTACTAGCGACCTCCATTGCGGAGACAAGCTTGACGATCGAAGGTGTGCGAACGGTAATTGATACAGGGCTGCGTCGTACGCAGATTTTCTCTCCGCGTACGGGAATGCCAAGTCTTACGACGGTTCCGGTTTCGAAAGCCTCTGCCGATCAGCGGCGAGGACGGGCCGGGCGGACAGCTCCGGGCGTATGCTACAGGCTGTGGAGTCAGGAGGAGCATAATCGCCTTCCGGATGACAATGTGCCGGAGATTATGGAGACGGATCTTGCGCAGCTCGCTTTGGAGCTGGCGCTGTGGGGCGTGCGCGATCCTGCCGCGCTAGCTTGGCTTGACGCGCCGCCCGCTGTGCTCTATGCGCAGGGCACCGCGCTTCTGCGCCAGCTCGGCGCGCTGGACGCTGGCGGCGCCATTACGCCGCACGGCCGCAGCATGGCCGTGCTTGGCGCGCACCCGCGAGCCGCGCATATGCTGCTGCGCGCGGCAGAGCTTAACGCAGCACCGCTCGCCTGCCGGCTGGCGGCGCTGCTGCAAGAGCGGGACCTGTTCAAGGGTCCCGCGGCACTAGATTGCGACCTCACGCTCCGCGTAGAGGCGCTGCTCCGGTTCGAACGCTCCGCCGACACGGGCGGAGCGGACTCTGCGGCTCTGCGCGCGGTGGTGCGCGAGAGCCGCAATTTCCTGGCGCAGCTGCAAGCAGCGCCGGGCGGGACCGTGAACGACATCAGCCTCTGCGGGCTGCTTCTGTCGTTCGCCTATCCCGACCGTATCGGGCAGAAACGCGGTGATGGCGCGTTTCTGCTCTCTGCCGGTCGTGGCGTGGCCATGCGGGAAGGGCAACCGCTGGCCCGATCCGCTTATATTGTGGCCGCGTCTGTTGACGATCGAGCCACACAAGGTGCAATCTTGCTGGCAGCTGAGCTAGAAGAAGGACAACTGCTTAAATATCATATAGATCACATCACAGAGGATTCTGACGTGCATTGGGATAAAGAAAGTGGAAGTGTGAAGAAACGCCGTCGAACGATGCTTGGCGCTCTTGTCTTAAAAGAAACGTCACATGAAAGACCCTCCGCGGAAGAAACAGCGAAAGTACTGCTAAGTGTAATCGCAGAGGGTGGGATTGATATCTTACCGTGGGAAAAGGGACCTCTGCAGCTTCGTGAGCGGCTAATGTTTATGCACGCCTTACGTTCAGATTGGCCGGATGTCTCTGATGAAGCATTAATTGAGACGCTTGATGAATGGCTTTTACCTTACATTCACGGTATGCGTAACTTGCGCGACCTTCAGCGAATCCCGTTATCCCGTGCGCTTGAGGGGTTGCTGGACTGGAATCAGCGACAGCTTCTTGAACAGGAAGCGCCGACACATATAACAGTTCCTAGTGGTTCGCGTGTGCCCGTGGACTATGCTAATCCAGCTGCTCCCGTACTGGCTGTGCGTTTGCAAGAGATGTTTGGACAGTTAGACACCCCTAGAATTGGAGGGGGGAAGGTACCAGTATTGCTTCATCTTTTATCACCGGCAAGAAGGCCGATGCAGGTGACTTCTGACCTTGCAAGCTTTTGGCGTGGTACTTATTTTGAGGTTAAAAAGGATCTAAAAGGACGTTATCCGAAGCACTATTGGCCAGACGACCCCTTGCAAGCTATTCCGACCAATCGAGCACGTCCCAAGAAATAATAGGGTCCTTCGTGCACTTGAAATTTTAATTAGATGTTTTGTCTTCAGCTTACAGGGTAATTAACTAGCGAAGACAATTACTAAGGAGGGCTTCAAGTGACTAAAAAAATCGTAGGTATCTTTGATACAGAACAAGAAGCAACCAGAGCAATTGAAGGACTTCACAATCAAGGGTTCAGTAATGATGAAATATCAGTAATCACACGTGATCGTGATGAGCTAAGACATATTTCGGATGATACAGGCACAAAAGCTCCCGAGGGTGTTGCAACAGGTGCAGCTACAGGCGGCGTATTGGGTGGTGTTACCGGACTGCTAGCAGGTATCGGAGCGCTCGCAATTCCGGGGATTGGTCCTATTCTGGCAGCGGGACCTATTGTGGCAACGTTAACAGGTGTAGCCGTGGGTGCAGGTGCAGGTGGCTTAGTTGGCGGCTTGATCGGTCTTGGCATTCCTGAGGATGAGGCAAAAGAGTACGAAGGATACGTTGAAAGTGGCAAGATCCTTGTGCTTGTTGAGGATAATGGACGAGGGTATCAAGCGCATGATGTGTTCCGAGACAATCGCTCACTAAATGCTCAGCGTTACGAAGGCGTCTATAACGAAGACACTCGACTAGGTAATTCGATGGCTAACAGAGCAGACCGAACGGCTGAAGTCTACAACCGCGATAAAATCTAAAATGTTAATCGACCTACTTTTACTATAAACAATCCATCAAAGACTGCACCTCACAGCGATAAGCTGTGAGGTGCAGTCTTTATTATGCATGTGGTATGATATGGATAATAATCCAAATTATAATTGGGATTTTGAGAAGTAACTAGCAATCTTTATACTTAGAGGCTGTTCTTAAGGAGGGCTTAGATGAAGATATTTGTAGCCGGTGCAGCGGGCGTGATTGGACGGCTATTGCTACCCAAGTTATTAGAAACGGGGCATGAGGTTGTCGGAATGACCCATAAGGAAGAAAATAGAGCATTTATTGAGATGTGTGGAGCGCAGGTGGTAGTCGCGGATGTCTTCGATCGAGAGGCCGTATTTGCGTCCATTCACAAAGCACAGCCAGAAGTGGTTATTCATCAGCTAACTTCACTAAGTCAGCGGAATTTCTCAGATAATTCGAGGATAAGAATAGAAGGAACACGAAATATTGTGGATGCTTCCCTTGGAGCAGGCGTGGAACAAATCATTGCACAAAGTATTTCTTGGGCTTATGAAGCTGGAGAGGAGCCAGCTACGGAGGAAACTCCTTTAGATCTGAAGGCTTTAGAGCCTCGGATAAGAACGATTGAAGGTATATGCTCATTAGAGAAAGCAGTTGCCGAGATCCCCAATCATGTGATCTTGCGGTATGGAATGTTGTACGGCCAAGGAACTTGGTATGACACTAATGGCTATATGACAGAGGAAATTCGTCAAGGACGAGTGACAGCGACAGATGCAGTTGTATCATTCCTACATGTGGAGGATGCAGCTAACGCGGCGGTGCTTGCTCTGAACTGGCCTTCAGGTCCTGTGAACATCGTAGACGACGAGCCTGCTAATGGATTGGATTGGTTATCAACTTATTCAGATACCATAGGTGCTCCTGCTCCTAATGTTCAAGAAGGCAGAGCAGGATGGGAACGCGGAGCCTCCAATACGAAAGCTCGAATGGATTACGAATGGAGTCCACAGTACCCGTCATGGAGGTCAGGATTTGCTCGGAGCTTGAATGTCCAGAGTGAATGAATTCAGCTACTGAAAGGAAGTGCAGTATGAGTTTACTTCTTGTGATTTTGTTCTTTATTGGTTTAATCATGATGATTAGCAATCAATATGCGATGATCAAGAAAATGGACGAAATGAATGAGTCACTAAGTGAAATTAATAATAAACTTGGCTAGCTAAAGTTGAAAAGGAGTGATGACGTGGGGGTAATAAAAAATTTCTCTCTAGTGGTCGTGAATTTAATCGCGGATCTATGGTTTGGAATCGTACGAAAACCTGAATTTTATGATAATCACACGGTTACTAGAACAAAGAGAGGGTATGTCCTATTTGTAACATTAGCAGGTATTATCGCTGTGGGAACCGCCATTTGGCTATGTTCTAGAATTTATTAAGGAGAAGACTGCCAATAGGCAGTTTTTTTATATTATAAGGTTTCTTCTTATATATTGGACTTCCAGATGCAATTACACTTGCTGTAGTTTAGTAAATAATCATTATAAGTGTTTATTACCAATCATTTACTTTAAGAAGTGATACTATAGAAAATAGAAGGTGAAGTAGCAGCGAGGAGGAATTGTACATGCAATTAATGGGATGGTCTGAGGATGAAATATCGTATGAGCTAAGTAATGATTATTCAATTCGTAAGGCTGATTCGAAAGAGTGGGGAGTGTATTGCTCCATTTATTATAATATTCAGTATATTGGCTTTTTTAGAGAAGATGGGTTCAATTCTGCCCAAAAGAATGCTTTTTGGATCTATAAAGGGGAGGCGAAAATAGGTGGAGTAAGGATGTCGCCTAATCGGATCTATCATTTATTTGTTATTCCACCTTTTAACGATACATTTGTGGTGCTTAAACTTCTAAAAAAGCTTTTGATATATTGGTCTGACCGAACGGAGCCTATAAAAACATTTGAGGTTCTACCGGATCAAGTTCATTTATTTGCGCGGGCAGGATTTTGGCCTGATGAGTTCAGATGTCGCTGGATGCAGCGTCCTACAGATCATTTCGAGGTGGAATGGAACGAAGAATTTAGAATTGAAAGTCCACAGATCGAAGATGATGGAATAGGAGCTAAACGCTTTATTCTGGAAGATCAGATCGCCGAATGTAGCTATGCAAGCTTTAATGGAAGTCTCGAGGCGACTAGAAGAAAAAAATTCTCTTATGAAGATTTTATTCCAAGTGAAGAACCGAATTATACGAATGAAGCATTACTTACCGCGTCAACGCTTGTGTATGATAGGAAATCGGGACAGTTAATTGCGAATTGTCTCTTGGGTTTACAAGACGATTACGCAGCGGTTTATAGTATTGGTGTAATGCCCAGTTATAGAGGCAAAGGGTTAGCGACACTGATGATGAAAAGAGGACTAAGTCTCCTTAAAGATAAGTATCCTCTCCTTAGATTATATGTCATGGAAGGTAATGACGCGGAGTCTGTTTATACAAATCTAGGATTTGTTCCTGGAGTACAAGAGATACAGAGCATGTATATTCCTGTAAAGGATTAGCGAACAAATCATAATGGTTACTTAGACACCTGCCTAGAACTTAAAATGTGTTTTCTTAATAGAATGTTGTGAAGTTCATGTTTATAGGGAGGTTCACAACAGATGGTAAAGAAAAAAGCTACTCTAAAGAAGAAAACATTATATTCTCAATATGCGCAGAGACATGTACATGAATTTGAAGGTAGTACGAAATTGGCTGAAGAAGGTGCAGATCGACATAACCATCGCTTTGCAGGTGTTACGGGGCAGGCGATTCGAGTAGGGAATAGCCATATTCATGAAATTGATCTTAGTAGAACTGATTTCTTGAACCACTTTCATAATCTGAAAAAGATAAGAACAGGCCCTGCTATTTCAGTCGGAAATGGCAAACACGTACATTTTGTATCTGGCCAAACTACATTAAATGATGGTCATGTCCATCGATTCAATTTCGCAACATTGATTCAAGCTCCACTTGTTTAATGAATAAATCTGGTATGAAATGAAGCTCTGAAGAAATGAAAGAGCAAATAAAAAAAAGGCTGCCGGATGGCAGCCTTCTTCATTCTATCTAGGCATGTGAGGTTATGGGAAACATGAAATGTTTAGGTAGTTCTTTTAAAAATGGACGTACAAATAACGTATCCTCACTCTGGGGAATTAATGCTGACTCTATGTGATCTATGGCATAATCTGGTGTGAAATAAAAATGTATAACCTCCGTTTCAGGAGAAATAATGCTATTCAATATCGCGTTAATATCTATACTTTTAGTACTGATAATATCAAAAATATGAAGCTGATGCTCCTCATGTCTAAAGACCACTACGACGTCAGCTTCTTCAATATAGTAAAAAGAATCATGGAAAGGAAGGATAAAATAAAACAGCAGCTGATGTTCATTGTTTACAACGCTGAGTATAGAGGACACCGGAACTTTTTCTTCAGCGAATTTTTTTATCATGGTGAAATCAACGGAGTTATTCATAGATAAGGGACGCACAGAGAAGATTTTAGACGTTTGATTTCTAAGATTAGAAGCGTTAATCGAAAAGCTGCTTTCTTGCATACGTTCAAATCCGAATTTAGGATAAAAGTCCAAAGCACTGTCGTTTGCAAATAAGTAAATGAAGTCATATTCATGTTCGTATTTCGCGATAATTTGATCTATTAATTTCCTGGATAATCCTTGCATGCGATAATCAGGATGTGTCATTACAGTGCCAATTTGAATGGCGTTATACTCTTTTTGATTTATGAGAATCGTCATTTTGTTTATGGACGCATTAGCGATCACATGGTCCCCATCGATATAGGAATAACAAATATACTTGTCACTCCAGCCTCCTTGTTCATACCATGGCGAGAAATCAATCCCGAAGATTGATTTAGCTAAGGCATTAAAGCTTTCTTTATATTTTTCGATATGCTTATAATCACTGACCAATTGGTAATCACTCATAAGTTTGCCTCTTTTCCAAAGTGTTTTTCATAGTCACGTTTAATGGTTATATCTTACTACATGGTTATAAAGTAATGTTTATTATAAAAAAACAATCCCAATATTATTTGGAGGCTAGAAAATGAGAGAGATAGATTATAGCAATTATTACTGGAAAGACGAGAAAATAAGATTACGATCAATACAAGAAGGGGATTGGGAAGGCTATTATACGAATCGTTTTGATACCCCAGCACGACGACTCTTACAATGTGCAGTTGAACTACCACCCACCATTGCCGAAGCTAAAAATTTTGCGGAGACTTACGCTGAATTCTCATCGAATAGACTAATGTTTACGATTGAAGATTTGCATGGTGAAAATGTCGGAGGCGTAAATCTAAATAGCATTGATGAGAAAAATGGTACGTTCAGCATTGGTGTGCAGGTGGATAAAGATCATCGAGGTAAAGGGTATGGAACGAGAGCTATAACCATCCTCTTAAAATATGCTTTTTTCGAGCGACGGCTAAATAAATTCAATGAATGTGCGCTTGAAGGTAATGAAGGTTCTATAGGGATGTTAAAGAAAGTCGGCTGTGTGCAAGAGGGCGTGCGGCGGAAAGTCATTTACACGAACGGACGATATTATGATTTGATATTGTTTGGATTGACGAAGGAAGAATTTATGGAGAAAAACAGAGATGAGCAATCATGAGCGCAATCGCTCGATTAAGGGATTTTCGAGTGGTATAGTCCGTTCTACAAAATCCTAAATCCGTAGAACTCCCATTATGTGGGAGTTTTTTTGTGGATTTTACTTACTATACAGAGACATAAAATGTAAGTTTATAGTCAATTATTTGATTTGTATTTTTAATTGTAGATATTTGGAAAGCGTTTTCGTATTGAACGATATCCGCTATTATAAGAGGGTAACTAAAAATATGAAAGTTCAGTGTAAAATAGCATCTAAGGAAAAGAGGGCTACGTATGAATATTTTAATTATTGAAGACGATCCCAGCATTCAAATGCTGCTAAAATTGAGCTTAGAGGTGGAAGGGTATCAGACGAAAGCTGTAGGAACGGTGACTAAGGCGTGGGATGAACTTGCAACATGGTCTGCCGATTTAATTCTGTTAGATCTTATGTTACCTGACCGTTCCGGGTTCGAGCTTCTTCAAATGCTTCAACAACAGTATAAGTCAGTCCCGGTAATCGTGCTCACCGCTAAGAATGAAATGAATGATAAAATCCTTGGCTTTCAGTTGGGAGCAGACGATTATCTAACGAAACCTTTTGAGACAAGGGAACTTATCGAGCGCATTAAGGCAGTTATGAGACGAATGAAGATGGTGGCGCCTCCTGAAGTGATCAAGATTGGACCTATTGAAATTGATAAGAATGGACGTACCTGTAAGATAGGGGAACAATGGCTTAAGACAACCAGTAAAGAGTTTGACTTTATGTGGCTCTTATGTGCTCATCCTAAGAAAGTTTTCACTCGCGAAGACTTGCTTGATCAGGTCTGGGGTTATGATTATTATGGGCATACAAGATCCGTGGACATGGTGGTAAACCGTCTTCGGGAGAAAATGAAACCCAACGAGCATCTGATCGCTACTATACATGGGACAGGCTATAAGCTGGAGGTATAGAAGATGGGGCTGCGAAATAAAATGTTTATTCAGCATGCCGTTACGATTGTTATGCTGCTCACAGCGATGTTTTTTATCGTTAATTATACGCTTAACCAAAGTATGATTAAACGGGATACTCAGACGTTAAGTCAGTATTTTGGCTTGCATCGTATTGAGGCATTGAAGATTGTCAGTGATCAGAAAATTAATATAGAACAATTATTTTCAGGTAAGTACGCCCCCTTTATTGCGTCGCATTTGGCGTCAAACAGCAATTTTCAAGTACAACTATTCGCACTAGATGAGACGATTGTTGGGAGCAGCAGCGATAAAGAAAACTTACTTAAACGTAACGATATTCAGAAAGCGCTTACTGGTAATGCTGCCACAGTCATAACTGCAGGTGAAGGTACACAATATCTAATCTACTCAGTTCCCTTCTGGTATGAAGGAGAAATTGTGGGTGGATTTCGATATTTATTGGACCTCCATGAGAATTTGCAGACATTAAACCAGATGCGCACTTGGTTCATCGCTGCAGCTGTAGGATGTTTAATTTTTTCGCTTATGGTCAGCTATTCATTCTCATCTTTGTTGGTGAGGCCTCTACATGCCTTGCAGCAGGCGCTTAAGCTTGTATCCATTGGCGATTTTAGCAGAAAGATACAGGCGAGTAGTCAGGATGAGGTAGGAGAATTAGCCAAGGATTTCAATCATATGTCGGATGCGCTGCAACATCATATCAAAATGTTAAAGTATGAACAGGGAAAGCAGAAAGCTTTCTACGACAACATAACTCATGAATTAAAAACACCATTAACTTCGATTATCGGGTTTTCGGATTTAATTGAAAGAATGAATAAGAAGGATGATATACAGGAATGTAATACCTATATCCGTAAAGAGAGTACTCGGTTGTTAAATATGGTTGAGGATTTGTTACAGACCTCACTGATTGGTGATGAGGCTTGGCGTATCAAGCTGGAGTGTACTGATTTAGGGGCTGTCATTAAGGATAGTCTACGTATCTTAGAGCCGACCCTTCAAAAATCCGCGATTGTTACCACGCTAAAGATCTCATCTTGTGAAGTGAATTTAGATCCCAAGAGAACTCAGCAAGTTCTATTTAACGTGATTGATAACGCTATTAAGCATAGTGAATGTACAAATCTCTATATCGAGTTAACGGAGCATGGGGACTGTGGGCTGGTTCGTATCATAGATAACGGGAGAGGGATATCACAACAATTGCAAAGTATATTATTTCTACCCTCGGCAGAGAAACAGGATCGTATTATTTCAAACGAATCACATGGGTTAGGATTACCTCTATGTAAACAGTTTATGGAACTTCAAGGAGGGAGTATCGTCATTACTAGCTCGGAGAAGAAGGGGACAGAGATTCAGCTGAGATTCCCCTTAACATAACAAATGTAAGCGCTGTTACAAAACTGATACAAATTTAAAATTTTTCTGATATATGAGGAGGTTAAAGTAAGTGCCAGAGGATAAGAAAGGGCTTTCATGGTTTCGCCTCATCTTGTTACAAGTCATCATAGGCAGTCTGCTAATCGGCATGTGCGCTTACACTTTTCGAATACCTCTTGATGAAGTGCATGTTGTACCTCGACAGGAGGATCAACTTGACCGCATTGCTGGCGTTCCGATGCGCGTGGATATTACGTATCCAGGCCTAGGGACGATATCCATTGAGGATCCGAAGGAATTGCTGAAATTGAGATCTACTTTTTCTGGGTTGTTATCATCAGGAATGCAGCGTCCACAACAGTTGGTTCCGAGACTTCTGTTGACGGGAACGATGGCCTATCTGGATCAAGAAGATATTCCTTTTCAAGTGGAAACGAATGCGTTTCACTTCGGTGCGGAGTCAGTTAATTCGCTTAATGTAAGTGCTACTATCCGCAAGCTGCAAAGTACACTCATCGATAAGATGTTAACAACGTCGAGTATTGGATCTGCTGTGGAAAACAAGATTAATGATGTGTTCACACTACAGCAGGGAGTACTTACAGCTCTCACTCAGGTTGAGAGGAAGGCGTTGATATCGCAGATTCGTGCAGCAGAGCGTATTATCGATTTCAGCCATTTTGATGACTTACAACGTACACCCGATGCTCACTTTGTCATTCAGCTCACGAATGATTATCGAGTGAAAAAGCACTGGATCCATGTGGATCGCTATAACGGTGCTTACTTCGTGGTCTATGACCTTCTGGATGAGACCAATCAAAGAGTCTATTTCAAACTAAATAATGCCTCATACTGATCTTGAAGGGATGGTTTAGTCTATGGCGAGAAAGAAAAAAAACAGTAAGTCAGTCATTTTATTGTCAGTCATAGTAGTTGTGTTGGTAGCGGGGTTCTTCATGTATAAATCAGGAGTATTTGGCGGTAAAGAAATCAAAAAAATTACCGTATATTCCATTTTTCAAGAGGAAGAGGCTCGTAAAATTCTGGATAAATTCAAAGCTGAAACCGGAATTGACTATGACATCCTACGTTTACCAAGTGGAGAAGCAGTATCCCGTGTACAGAATGAAATGTCGAATCCACAAGCCGACTTTCTGATGGGAGGGCCAGCAGATTCGCACCAAGTACTGAAAGAGGCAGGTTCATTGGAAGCTTACGCTTCTCCGAATGCTTCTGACATCGCTGACAATATGAAAGACAAAGATGGCTTCTGGACAGGGTTTTATCTAAATCCAATCGCTATAGGTATTAATGAAGAACGTTGGAAAGAGAAATATGGTAGTGATCCATACCCTGAAACTTTTAAGGATTTGCTCGATCCTAAATTCAAAGGTGAAATCGGTATGTCCGATCCAGCAACATCGGGTACAGCATATACAGCAGTAGCTTCTTTAGCCCAAGTATGGGGTGATGATGAGATGTTGAACTATATCAAACAGTTGCTGCCTAACCTTAAGGAAAGACCTAAGTCTGGCATTGAGCCAATTCAGAAAGCTGCTAAAGGGGAGTATACAATTGGTGTGACTTTCCTAGGCGATCAATTGAAGATTAAATACCAAGGCAACCCAATTGTTAGTGTTGTTCCAGAAGCAGCAGGTTATGAAGTTGGAGCCTTATCGATTGTTAAGGGTGGACCTAATACAGAGGCTGCGAAGAAGCTTATGGATTATATGCTTACCAATGAACCGGGTGAGTTGTATACGCAATCTGCATACGCAGTATCCGTTAAAGCATCAGTACCGATTCCTAAAGGTGGCATTGATATTAAAACAACGAAATACAACGATGCTTATGATTTGTTAAAAGCAGCATCGCAGCGTAAAGAGTTGCAAAATGCATTAAAAGATTTGAAATAAAAGAGCCAATAGGGGTATTGCAGGGCTGTACCATATATGATGACTGTAATGCCCCTCAAATTGGATGGCAGAAAGGTGGGAGTCGCCCCCTATGAAAGAAAAAAAAGGCATTGGGGAGTCGATCAACAGGCTCTTTAAAGATCCGTCGTCACTCGTACTTGTACTGACTAGCTTTGCATTTCTCATTCTATTTGTTATTTATCCGCTGGTAGTCGTTGTGTTTACATCTGGATTTGATAATTGGGCAACGTTTTTTAGTAAACCCCGTTATGGAAAAGCTCTATTAAATACGGTAGTTAGCTCATCATTATCCGCTTTTACAGCAACAGTGTTTGGATTTATATACGCGTATGCGATTCACTATAGTAACATCAGAGGAAAGAAGTTCTTTCGATTTATAGCCTTTATTCCATTATTAGCTCCTTCGGTTATGAGTGGTTTAGCATTCCTATTGCTTTTTGGACGTGGGGGAATGATCTCACAATGGTTAAATACCAACTTTAATTTTGAGCTTGATTTGTATGGATTACCGGGGCTGTGGATTGTTCAGACGATATCCTATTTTCCACTTGCCTACATGACTATAACAGGTGTGCTCCGCGCTATATCACCGAATCTGGAGATAGCAGCACAGAATCTTGGAGCTAGAGGATTCAAATTATTCAGGACGATTACGCTGAAACTTGCACTTCCAGGTGTTATTAACGCATTCTTGCTGGTAGCGATTAACTGCTTCGCTGACTTCGGAAATCCAAAGCTAATTGGTGGTAACTATTCACTTTTAGCAGTTGAAATTTACGGAGAAATCATTAATAACGAGGCTGGACTAGCTTCGGTCATGGGGATTATCTTAGTAATTCCTGCACTGATTGTATTCTGGGTTCAGAATAAGATTTTATCTAAAGGCTCCTACTCAACGATAACTGGTAAGCCGGTATCTGGTTTGAAACGGATCACTACATCTAAGAAGACAGATGCATTACTTTTCTCTTTTAACAGTTTAATCTCATTGTTCATTATTTCGATGTTTGCGATCACCATTCTTTTCGCCTTTACGAAAAACTTTGGTCGAGATAATACGTTCACACTGGATCATATTATGAAAGTTGTCTTTAGTTCATCTAGTCCAGCCGTTTTGAACAGCTTAGTGTTATCACTAATTAGTGCGTTACTGGCGGTGGCTCTTGCATTAGTGCTCGCCTATATAGTAGTTCGCAAACCTTTTCCGGGTAAAAAATTACTAGATTTCAGCGCGGTTCTTCCAATTGCGCTTCCAGGAACATTCGTTGGTCTTGCACTGATTGTTGCGTTTAGTAAAGGTCCGATTGTTTTGCAGGGATCTGCAGCATTGATTGTCATTGCGATGTTACTTAAACAGATGCCTGTAGGTTATCGGGGCTTGACTGCGTCTTTTAAACAAGTGGATAAATCGATCGAAGAAGCAGCCACCAATCTGGGTGCGAGTAGCCGTAAGACGCTAACAACGATTGTATTTCCAATGTTGCAAAAAACCGTCGTAGCGAACTTTGTCTATGCGTTTATGAAAAATATGAATACTTTGAGTACGATAATCTTCCTAATTACCCCTAAATGGGTTGTTGCAGCAGTATCGATCTTTAACTATGCCGAAACGGGAACCTATTATTGGGCAGCCGCTGTGGCAGTGGGTTTGATGGGTGCAACGCTTGGAACACTGGGAGTGATCAAGTTGATCTTCCGTTCCAAAGTGAAAATATTTGATTTCTAATGATTTTGAAGGGAGTGGGCACGATGGAATCCAACATACTACTAGATTTGAAAAACGTGAATAAAGTGTTCGGCAATAACCATGTCTTGAAAAATATCAACTTAAAGATTGAACGGGGGAAGTTCATCACCTTCCTTGGTCCGAGTGGTTGTGGGAAGACGACTTTATTACGTTCCATCGCGGGTTTCTATACCATCGATGATGGTGAGGTGTGGATTGACGGGAATTTGGTTAATGAATTACCTCCATATAAAAGGGGCACTCCAATGGTGTTCCAGGAATATGCCTTGTTCCCGCATATGACGGTATTTGATAATATTGCTTATGGACTAGATATTAAGAAAAGACCTGAAGCAGAAGTACAGGAACGGGTAATGGCTGTTATGGCCCAGGTCAAATTATCCGGACTTGAAGAGCGATATCCCCATGAAATGTCTGGTGGACAACAGCAACGTGTAGCTATGGCTCGTGCTTTAGTGATGAATTCGCCGATTATTCTCCTGGATGAGCCACTAAGTAATCTAGATGCTAAATTACGTGAAGAGGTACGCGTTGAACTGCGAACAATTCAACAGGAACTTGGACTAACCGTAATATATGTAACGCATGATCAATTGGAAGCTTTGTCGATGTCAGATCAGATCGTTGTTTTTAATAAAGGAGCTATTGATCAGTACGGTACGCCGCATGAAATATATTATAAACCTCGTACACAATATGTAGCTGATTTTATTGGTTCTACCAATTTTATTGAGGCAGTAGTCATGCAAAGTAAAGAGGGTACGGCAACAGTTAGCTACGGCTTTGGAGGGGATAATGTTACTATTACTACAGATGAAAAGCTGACAGAGGGTGAGGAAGTTCTTCTGAGTGTTCGCCCCGAATCATTGCGACTAAATCATCCGGACATTAGCGGATTTAACATCATGGGAGTAGTCCAATCCTCGATGTTTCTAGGAGAAAAGGAAAGATATTTCCTTGCAGATCAATGGGGCAAAGAATGGATTGTCGATGCTTATGATATTGGTCAAAAGACTTTCGATGGTCAAGTTCGGATGAGTGCGGCAATAGACAAAATTCATATTATTAAAAAGGTTAGTCCGTAAACTGAAGTAGATGTTCCAAAAAAGGAAAACAGTCGTTTTCCTTTTTTGGCGTATCGTTTTTTTATAGAACGGCGGCTATAGGCTAGTTTAGCGGGAGGAGACGTTCTAATTGAGAACAAAGGTAATTATCCTGTCATTGGTTGCGGTAACAATACTTCTTCTAATATATTTCTATCCTGGCCAGAAAAGCAATCAGCCTCTCAAAGTATATGTAATTTTTCAAGAGGATGAAGCGCGTATTCTGTTGGAGAAATATAAGAAGAAGACGGGACAGTCTTATGAGCTTATTCGCATGTCTGGCGGTGAGGCAAGCTACCATTTGATGTCGATCAATAAGACAGGCATTGATGTTGTTCTCGGTGGGCCTGCTGATCTTCATGAGCAGCTCAAGAACAAAGGGAAATTAATTCGCTATTCATCACATGTTGCTGATGAGATCCCCGACATCTATAAAGATAAAATGGGCTATTGGACAGGTATATACATGGGTGCATTGGCTATTGGTGTAAATGAGCAGGTCTGGAATCAAGATCCTCAGCTTGTAGCTTTACCTCTTCCGGAACGCTACGAAGACTTATTACGTCCCGAGCTCAAGGGGAAAATTGAAATTCCGGACCCAGAAACCTCAGGTACAGGATACACATTGCTAGCCTCTCTTGCACAAGAACGTGGGGAGGAGCAAGCTCTAGCATTGGTGAGTGCTCTTAAGAAGCAGAGTTCATCAACTACATTCTCAGGAATTAGTTCTGCCCAGCGGCTTGCAGTAGGTGAAGTTGCTGCTGTTATCAGCTTTATGGGCGACCAGCTTCGATTTAAGAATTCGGGATATGCTATACAATCTTCTATTCCTCCACAAGCTGGATGGGAGATAGGTGCAGTGTCGATCTTGAAAGGTGGGAACAACGTGACTGCTGCTAAGCAGCTGGTAGATTTTGTACTGTCAACAGATGCTCAGACAGATTATATGAATTCCGCATTTTCCTTACCTGTGATGCCGAATATTAAGATCCATCCGCTATTGTCTTCTGTTAAGCTGGAAAAATTAATGATTACGTATCGATTCGATATCGCTGCTGCGAACCGAGAGGAATTACTCGCTAAATGGCATGAGGCCAATAAACGCTAAGGGATTGTTCACTCATTATTCAACGGCCATCGAGAACTTTATGGTTAAGTTCTCAATGACCGTTATTTATTACTCAAAAAAACCAACTTTCATCATATGAAAAATTCACAATAGAAAATCACAAAATAAACAACTCTATCTAGTTACTTTCAATAAATTCATCATCTATCCCTATTAAATTTCTATACAAATCGGAAAAAGTGAAACCACTACCACATTTCAGGTTGTGAAAGTTGGAAAATAGTGCTTATACTAGAGTTATAGAAGGTAAGATTAACCAAAAAAAACACAACATGAGGAGGGTTTATATGGCGTTTATGATTGCTCAACGGGCTTTTATCAAGGTGTATCTTATAACAATGGTAGAACAACATCGCGGGTATGGATACCAAATGCTTGAGGATTTACGTCGAGATTTCAAGGCACATGGATATTCCCCTCCACAGAGCGAAATTTATCGCGCGCTGCATGAGCTGGTACAGCAAGGAATTTTATATCGTACTAAACAGCTAAAAGGGAATGATCCGAAGGTGGATTTTCAAGAAATCGTCTTATACCATTTCACAACTGATGGAGAAGAGAAAGCGAAGCTATATAAGAAGCAGGTGAAGACGGATCTTGATCGCTGCTTAGGTATTTTGAACAAGGCGGTTGCGGATAACTTCTAGAACTGGAACTATAGTTATATTTTCAGGATGCTCTCACCCTGTTATAATGGTTACTGCCGGATAATTGCAGTATATACTTGGAGGTTACAAATGATGGATGAACATATGAAACGTCGATTGGACAAACAACGTAAGCTATTCAGCCAACTTGGCATCACTCTAGATGCTCTAACCATACATGAAAAAGAATTCAGTATGAAGCTTCGTGGTTACGATGCGGAGGAAGTGGATACATTTTTAGATAGCGTAATCAAGGATTATGAGCGTTTTTATGCGACAATTGCTGATCTGATGGATAAATGGCAAGAACAGCAGCTGGAGATGCGAGAATTAAAATCAGAAACCAAAGCCACAGAGGTTATTCAGGTCCCAGTACTTAGAGGCATCGACCCAAAGGAATTAGAAGAGGTCATTTTAAAACTAGAGACCAATGTCCGTCAGCTTAAAGAAAAGCTTCCCCAAATTGAAAGCTATTTATAACTCGTGGATTTTTGAGTTTCAGGAGCTGCGCTTGACATTTATAAATTTACCATTGACGAGTTAGCAGTTCATGATTTATGATATGTTCATAAATGATCATTTATATTTTAGTGGCGTGTTACCGTTAAGGGCATGAGCCAAGGATTGTCTTCATCTCGATGAGACATTTCTTGGCTTTTTTTGTTCCTAATTGACGATAATATGGGAAAGGAGTGATGAGCTTGTCGCGGGAGATCGAGCAATTTCAAGTACAGCGTGTGATTGGGAACAACGTTGTAATGGTTCAGGGAAGCAAGAACGGCAAGGAATATGTCATTATCGGTAAAGGCATTGGTTTTGCTGTGAAAGGTTCAGGTGTGATTGAAGGAAACGATCCTCGTATTGAGAAATTGTTTCGTCTAGAAGACCGCGAATCCTGGAGTCAGTATCAAATATTGCTGGAAGACATAGATCCCAAAGTGATGAGAATAACTGATGAAATAATTGCTGATATCCAAAGTCAATTTCCTGACAAATTAAACGACAAGATTTATTTGGCACTCCCGAGCCACATTCAGTTCACCATTTACCGTCTGCGCAACGGGATGGATATTATTAATCCTTTTTTACAAGAAACTAAGATGTCTTTTCCGAAGGAATTTGATATCGCTTACAAGGCATCAGAGAAGATCAATGCTGAATTTCAGGTGCAAATTCCCGAAGACGAGGTTGGATTTCTAACTTATCATGTGTACTCCGCAGTTAACAATGTATCGGTGGGTCAGTTAGTAAAAGCATCTAATATCGTGAGTGAACTTCTAGACATGATTCAGCAAGAACGGAATATAACTTTTGAGCATGGCAGTATGAATCATATTCGATTAATGATCCACTTGCGGTTTTCGCTGGAACGTATTTTGAAAGGATCACTAATAGATAATCCTTTTGTGAAACATATTAAGAAGGAATACAAAGAGGAATACAAGTTATCTCAAAAGCTCGGTAAAGTGATGCAAAAATCTCTTGGTGTAGATATCCCGGAAGAAGAGCTGTGTTTCCTAGCGATGCACTTACACCGATTATTTCAGACTTTAGTGAAACAAAACTAACATCTTTAGAGGAGTGGAGCATATGTTTTCCAAATGGAAATCAAAAAAAGAAGAGAAACATACTGGACATACAATCGAAATCATGGCACCAATCAGTGGAGAAGCAGTTTCATTAACAGAGGTTCCGGATGAAACCTTTGCTGGTGGTCATATGGGTAGCGGAGTTGCAATCAGACCTTCTGAGGGGATCCTAAAGGCTCCTTTTGATGGCACGGTTGCTCATATCGTGAAATCGAGTCATGCAGTTATTCTGGAACATTCCTCCGGTGTGCAATTGCTGTTACATATCGGAATCGATACTGTCAGTCTTAAGGGCAACGGATTTGTTAGTCATATTGCCTCTGGAGATCAAGTGAAGGCAGGTCAAACCTTAATCGAATTTGATCTGGACGTTATTCGCGCAGCAGGCTGTGACACAATTTCACCTGTAATCGTGACTAGTACGGAGGAAACACCACCTCAAGTGAACGGACATTATGGTCAGGTTACAGCAGGACAGGATCTGATTCTTACAGTGGCTTCAAAGTAATAAGCTGATACAGCATTACTACTATTGAATCGAAAGGATGATATTTTATGTTGGGTTTTCTACAGAAATTAGGTAAGTCGCTTATGCTTCCGGTAGCAACTTTGCCTGCGGCAGCTATTCTTCAAGGATTAGGTCTGATTAACTACGAAAAAGATATACCTCTGGGGGCAACGATAGGTGGATTCCTGAACCATTATTTTGTTCCATTTCTAAATGCCGGTTCGGGTGCTATCTTCGGAAATCTTGCTCTAATCTTCGCAGTAGGGGTTGCCATTGGATTTGCCAAGGACGCCGTAGCAGCCTTGTCAGCAGTAATTGCATACTTAGTACTAGACAAGATTCTGATTGCCGTACCCCTTCAGTTCTCTTTTATTGATGATGCTGTAAAGTTGAATATGGGTGTGCTTGGGGGTATATTTGCCGGTGCCTGGGCAGCATTTCTATATAAGAAATATCACAATATAAAGATGCCAGATTGGCTTGGGTTCTTCGCGGGTAAACGTTTTGTTCCAATCATTACCGCAGCTTCCACGATGGTCCTTGCAGTATTAATTGGGATGGTCTGGAGCCCTGTACAAGATGTAATTAGTGATTTCGGAAACTGGGTAGTGTCACTTGGCGCAGTTGGAGCGTTCATTTTCGGTACAGCTAACCGTTTGTTGATTCCGACAGGTCTTCACCACGTACTTAATTCGATTGCTTGGTTCCAAATTGGTGATTTTACGAATGCAGCGGGTGAATTGGTTAACGGTGACTTAAATCGCTTCTTCGCTGGAGACAAAACAGCTGGGATGTTTATGACTGGATTCTTCCCAATCATGATGTTTGCGCTTCCAGGTGCAGCGCTTGCATTTATTCATACAGCTAAACCAGAAAAACGTAAAATGGTAGCTTCCATCTTCATCGGTTCTGCTATTGCTTCCTTCTTAACAGGAATCACAGAACCACTTGAGTTCTCCTTTATGTTCTTGGCACCAGCCTTGTACGCAGTTCATGCTTTACTTACAGGATTCTCGATGGCGTTAATGTACATTCTGGATGTTAAGCTTGGTTTTGGTTTCTCCGCTGGTTTGATCGATTATCTGATAAACATGAAGCTATCCACCAATGCATGGATTCTTATCCCTGTAGGTCTGTGTTTCTTCGTTCTGTACTATGTGTTGTTCCGCTTTATCATCACGAAGTTCAAGCTTAAGACCCCTGGTCGCGAAGATGATGATGATGCGCTTGTAGCACCAACTGGAGGTAACGGAACAGGTTCAGCTGTTTCTTCCAAGGCTGCTCAAATTCTTGAGCACATCGGCGGACCTTCAAACATCGAAAATATCGATGCTTGTATTACACGCCTACGTCTGATCGTTAAAGACGAAAAAGCCGTTAAAGATTCCGCACTGAAACAACTCGGTGCTTCCGGTGTAATGAGACTTGGTCAAGGTGCTGTACAAATCGTATTTGGTCCGAAATCGGAGCAATACAAAGAGGAAATCGAGAAGTTACTATAACTTAACGTACTCCGTTTAAATTTATTAGCAAGGGCTAGTCCGCATACTAGCCCTTGTTTTTTTGTATACTTACAGGTATAAAGTGTTGCAATATACACAATACCTAGTATAATACTTGGTATAACCATGCAAAGGAGTCGGTACATATGTCAGTCGACGATTATCTGGACCTTTTAAATTATGCCAAAGCAATTAACGATGGACAGTGGCAGGCTGACATCATAGAGAGCTTAAAGAATCTTAACACAGTATCGGAAGAACCTCAGGTTCAAGAAGAAAGTGTGATAGAATTATGGTCACGGTTTGATTCCGTTAACATATTGATCATGAAGTTGTTTGAGAAGCTGCGTAAGAATGAAGAATCAGATGAAGTGTTACATTGGAAAGAACAGCTGCTGGAGCTTAAGCTGGAGCGGAGTATTTTGTCCAAGAAGATTCTTAACCGATATATTCGAATTCGATAATTGGGATCAAAATAGATAGGTAAGACCAATAATGAAGACAGTTACCTTATTAATTAGGGGCTGTCTTTTTGTATGTTTTATAATGGATTATGATAATTATGAAGAATTCTGATACAAAAATGTACTGACAGTCGTCTTACTTATAGCTGCAGCTGATAAGGAGGATTTAAACGATGGAAATTCCGGAATCTAAAATTTTTAAAACAATATTTTATGAACATTACCCTGTTGTCCGCCGTAAGCTTGCCGCTTTGGTACGTGATGAATCGGCGGCTGATGATTTAGCTCAAGAAGTTTTTCTGAGATTGTACCGTAATCCACCAGATGATCCAGCAGCGCTGGGTGCCTGGCTTCATAGAGTCCTAACTCGTATTGGATATGATTATTTGGACAAAAAAGCAAGGGAACGGCGACTGCAGAATAAACAAGAGCAGCTTTATGATGCTAATGAATCTCCCCCTTCAGGTGAAGAAGTCATAATTAGTAAGCTAGATCAGGAAGATGTACACATCTGGCTGAATGAATTGCCTGAAAGAGACAGACAAGCGCTTCTTCTTCGCTATTCGGGGTACAGTTATGTGGAAATCGCGGGAGAGCTTGGAGTAAGGCCTCCAGTAGTAGGGACCCTGCTTCACCGAGCGACAGAGAAACTAAGACAAAATGCAACGAAGGCGATACCCCAGACGAAGTAGACTTCTTTTGAGGAGAAGTTACGAAGTAATCTTTAAAATCAGGAGGTATAATAATGAATAACTATTCAGGAAAGCAAGATAAAGATAAGCAAAGTACAGACGAAGCCTGGGCCAAGCTAAAGAGTAAGTTAGAGAATGAACCTTATAATCCTCAATGGGCAAAATGGAGTCAAAATACGGAAGCCCAAACTGAGGATTCTGTTAACTTAAGTCAGGTAGAAAATGTAGAGAACCTTGAATCAGAGTCAACTCCAACGGTAGTACAGGACATACTTATAACTACCCATGATAAGAAAGTACAACGTCCGCGTCGACTGCGTATGAACCGTCGTCGGAAACTAGGAGTTGTAGCTGCGAGTGTAGCTGTTTTTGCAGTCATTCTCGCGACCCCAATAGGAAACACAGCAATGGCATCCATTCTGAATCAGTTCAGGATGGAACAGGTTACGGTTGTTCATGAGAGTGATCTGCGTAATATTTTCACACAGGTGGCTGAAGACGGTGAACTTAATCGATCAATTAATCAATTCGGTGAGTTTACAAACGCTAGCGGAGCTTACATTGGTGAGTTGCCTGCGGATCAACTGAAGGCTACCCTAGGCTATCCAGCGAAAACCGCTGCTTTAGTGGAAGGGCATAATTCAGTTACGGTGGGTGCTTCACAAGATATCACGCTTAATCTGAAAGTGGACGAAGTGAACAAAGCCCTGAAGAAAATTGGAGCAGAACATCTGCTGCCCGAATCGATTGACGGTAAACCAATTACACTT
The DNA here is from genome assembly GCF_038009145.1 of Paenibacillus sp. FSL R5-0923. Classification (NCBI taxonomy): domain Bacteria; kingdom Bacillati; phylum Bacillota; class Bacilli; order Caryophanales; family Paenibacillaceae; genus Paenibacillus; species Paenibacillus sp. FSL R5-0923. The sequence goes on along the minus strand of NZ_JBBPAT010000001.1, from coordinate 4,722,495 downwards.
CATATCCCGGAATTTGTGAATTACAATCTCTCATCTGACGAAACGCACTGGGCAAGTCTGTCGCAGATGAATGCACCTGTACTTAACGTTGATCCTTCTATTAAAGTGGAAGAGGCTTTGGAAGCTGTAATGAATTTCCCACTGCTCCCAGATTACTTGAAGACTAGCTTAATGCAAAGCAGGGTCTTATCCGGAGAAATCCCAATGCCGTTAATCGCTGGTGAAAATACGGAGCAAATAACTGTGGGTGACACTTTAGTTATAGTTGACAATTATGAATACAGCCGCGGTCCTGTATATCAAGCTACATGGATTCAGGATGGACAGCTATTCAATTTGTCAGGTGAGCTCTATTCGAGTAAAGAGAAGCTTATGACCAAGGTTCAGGAGTTGATTGAATCATGAGTACTGCAGCAATTGAAGCCAAGTCCCTAACTAAAGAATATGATAACGGACGCGGTTGTCGAAATGTAAGTATTACTGTAGGGAAAGGGGAAGCCTTTGGCTTCCTCGGCCCTAACGGTGCAGGTAAAAGCACCTTTGTAAAAATGCTTGTAGGTCTTATTCATCCATCAAGTGGCAGTGGAACTCTGTTCGGGCATAAGATTGGTTCGCTAGAAGCTAAATCACTAATCGGTTATTTACCCGAATTGTATCGTTATCAGGAATGGCTAACGGGTGAGGAGGTTGTGAGGCTGCATGCAAGACTATGCGGAATGCAGCGGTCTGTAGCAGATAAGAGAATTCCACAACTTCTTGATGAGGTTGGAATTGGTAAGCGTGGACGTGACCGAGTGAAGCATTACTCTAAGGGAATGCAGCAAAGACTGGGTTTAGCTTGTGCACTTGTTAATGAGCCGGCTATCGTATTTTTGGATGAGCCCTCATCGGCACTAGATCCAATCGGACGTCAGGAAGTCCGGCGTATATTACAGAATCTAAAAGAAAAAGGGGTTACGATATTTCTAAACTCTCATCTGTTAGAGGATGTTGAAGTACTTTGCGACCGAATGGCGCTACTAAATAACGGAGTTATTCTCCGGCATGGTAAAGTGTCCGAGGTGTTAAACAAGCGTATGAGCTGGCGATTTAAAGTAGGCGGCTTTGCGCCTATTTTATTGTCGTGGCTAAAAGATCAGACAGGCTTGCAGATCCGGGTGTCTTCCCATACCGAAGAATCCATAGACAGTAGTAGGGTTTGGTTGGAAGCGGAGCTGGAAAGTGAAGAGCAGGTGGGTTGGCTGAATACACTGATTATAGAACAAGGGATGACCTTATATGAAGTTTCACATCAGCAAGAACGTCTGGAAGAGTGGTTTATGAATGCTGTATCAGGACTAAGCCACAGAGGTGAACACGAATGAGAATTATAATGGGTATGACCTGGAAAGAACTGATGCGCAAAAGAGTAATGGTGCTGACATTAATTATGACCGTGGTCTTTCTTATTGGGTTTTGGTTTATTGCGGGTACGATCGGGCAAAGTTCTATGTCTCACGGATCGAGTTTTCCTAGCGGAGAAGAACTCCTTATTCGTTTTACAAATGGTTTATTTATTTTATCGTTTGGATTTTTCTTCGGAGCATTTGTAATTGCTTTTTTAGCAATTTTTAGTTCGTTTTCCGCCATTTCAGGTGAGGCAGAGCAGGGAGTGATGCAAGCCTTGCTTCCAAGACCAATTCCACGCTGGAAATGGTACGCAGGTCGTTGGCTTGGTTATGTAACACTAGGAATAGGTTATGCACTTATTTTATTTGTTTCTATATTGCTAATTACGCAAGCTCATACTGCAATTCCAAGAGATGGATTAGCGTTATTTAAATCATTTTTGCTCTTTTCTTCCATCGTACCGTTGCTAATAACTGTTTCTATGCTGGGTTCAGGATTCTTCTCAGCCCTTGGGAATGGAGTCTTTATGACGATGCTTTATGGAGCAGGATGGCTAGGAGGAATGATTGACAAGGTAAGTAGTTCATTATTATCTAAGCCCGAAGCACTTAGCACTCTAAATAATATGACGGGTATAATGTCCTTACTTATGCCTGTAGATGGGTTACAGCGCAGAATGACTGCTGAACTGTTTAGCATTAACGAAATGAACGGGATGTTTAACGCTTCCAATAGTCTATTTGGGTTAGATAACTTCACCTCAGTCCCATCTAATACATTTATCGTCTATGCGATCTTCTATACACTAATCGCGTTCTTAATCGGATTGTATCGTTTTCAACGGAAAGATCTATAGCAGTTTAACAATATATCGAAGAACTTAAAATGCCCTTTTTGTTGCCGAATTTACGGAACAAAAAGGGCTCTTCAAGTTAGTATAAGTCGGATTAATTTGTAACACCAAGCTCAATCCAGTCCGTAGACCAATTTCCAATTTCACCAAGTATAGGAGCCAACGCGGTTCCTTTTGGAGTAAGGGAGTACTCAATGCGTACTGGCATTTCTGGATATACGGTTCGCTCAATAATACCTTCGATTTCCATTTCTTTTAATCGGTCAGATAACACTTTACCACTTAGATTGGACAGACAGCTTTCTATTTCGCCAAAACGACGTGGACCTGGCATAAGCACGAAAACGATCAGCGCGACCCAACGTTTACTTAGCAAGTCTACCGCTTTTTCAAAGCGAGGACACATGTTGAAATCATTCATAATATCACCTCGACATTCATTATATCATAAACTTACATAAAGTAATTATAAATATTTAAAGATATATTATAACTTGACGAAGTTATATTACAATGATAAACTTACTTACAAATAGTTACTTATATTTTAACTAATATTCGATCCTTATGTATAGCTATAGCTATACCAGATGAAATTGAGGAAGGTGTTACACATGACAAAACCAGATATTATTTCTATCCTACAAAATAAAATTACTCGGATTCCTTTAGAAAACAGTACAAATATATTGGTTGGACCGATTACTTTACCCGTGAATTTAGACGGAGAGACTGTTACTTTTAAATGGTACAACTGGCTGAACACTACGGATGCAGAGCTTCTTGGTGATAATAGTGAAGCAACAGCCGCTTTGATTTCAAAGTTACCATCCATGAGCCTCGCAGATGGTCAGCAATCCAGTGTTTTAGTATATGGTGATTTCGAAGGCTCAGATGAAGCATTGATTCGGATGCACAGCATTTGTCATACCGGCGATATTTTTGGCAGTAAACGTTGTGATTGTGGCTTCCAACTGCATCAGTCCATGAAAATGATCGTCGAACACGGTTCAGGTGCGTTATTCTATCTTGCTAACCATGAGGGTAGAGGCATTGGACTGTTTAGCAAATCTTTAGCGTATCTTTTACAAGAAGAAGGATACGATACAGTTGAGGCTAATTTAGAACTGGGTTTTTCTGATGATTCAAGAAATTATGAAGAAGCGATCAGCGTTCTACAACAGCTACGTCAAAAACCAGTCACGTTAATTACTAACAATCCGAAGAAACTGGAAGCTCTCAAGACTGCAGGTATGAATGCTGTGAAAAGAGTAGCGCTGTGGGGAGATGTATCTTCTTTTAACGAGAAATACTTACGCACCAAAGTGGCTCGTTCAGGACATTTAGAGGCAGTGAAAGAAGCGAATCCAATTGTAGGAAGACTGGCTAAGTAAAAATTGAGGTAGTGCTTTTGCACTTCTTCAATTATAATGGGTTACTGGAACCCAACTTTAAGCTTAGTGAGGTACAATATGACTGCTATTCAAGTACAAGACTTACGCAAAACATTCAAAGTACAAAAAAACCGCGAAGGTCTCAAAGGGGCCTTCGCTGATTTGTTTAAAAGGGAGTATACGGAAGTAACTGCTGTGAAGGATATTTCCTTTTCCATTCCCGAAGGTGAGATTTGTGGTTATATCGGCGAGAACGGTGCCGGGAAATCAACCACGATCAAAATGCTCACGGGCATTCTCGTACCCACTTCAGGAAATCTTACGGTGGGTGGTTATGTTCCTTATTTGGAGCGCGAGAAATTCGTGAAGAATATCGGTGTGGTGTTTGGGCAACGCAGCCAGCTATGGTGGGACATTGGGGTCATTGAATCCTTCCAGCTGCTGCGCAAGGTATACCGGGTATCTGAACAAGACTTCAAGAAACGGCTGGATGAATTAGTCGAACGATTGCAGTTGCAAGAACTACTGAATCGTCCTGTTCGTAAGCTCAGTCTCGGTCAGCGGATGCGTTGTGAATTAGTCGCAGCATTACTTCATAACCCTTCGATTGTATTTCTGGACGAGCCAACCATTGGTTTAGATATTGTGGTGAAGTCAGAGATCCGTGAATTCCTTAAAGATATGAACCGTGAGCATGGAACAACTATACTGTTGACTACACATGATCTGCAAGATATTGAAGCCCTTTGCTCGCGGGTGATCATGCTTGACGATGGTCGAATTATTTATGACGGCGGCCTAGAAGATCTGAAACAGCGCTGGGGAACCGGACGTGAAGTTCAATTTCAATTCGGAAATGCAACGAAACGGCAATTGCTTGAGCTTTGGACTGAAGGGATGCCGGTTACTTGGTCTGCAGACAACGATCTTGGAGCATCGGTTTGGATACCGCTGGATATTAATGTATCCGATGTTTTGGGACGGGTAGTAGGGAAAGCCGACATTACTGATATCAAAATCATTGAGACGAATACGGACGATATTGTTCGCAGTATTTATCAATCCGGGTCTGCGGATAAACCAGAGAAACAAGCTGCCGCTCTGAAGGATGAAAGAGAGGCTTTACATGTCTGATAAGCTTAATGCTGCAACAGCTATGTCTTCGTCCTCAGGAGGTTCGTCTTCAGGTGGTCCTCCAGAGAATAGTCGTAGATTACTGTTTGGGGCGTACTTAGATTTTATACGGATCCGGTTCCTTACCATGCTTGCTTATCGGATTAACTACTACTCAGGTATTCTTATCTATTCACTGAATATCGGGGTTAACTATTTCACATGGATGGCCATCTATGGTAATGGGGATTCACTTGGTGGCTTTACCGCAACGCAAATGACGTCTTATGTCGCTGTTTCTTGGATGGCTCGTGCGTTTTATTTTAATAATCTAGATCGCGAGATCTCTACGGATATACGAGACGGAAGTATCGCTATCCAGTTTATAAGGCCTTATAACTATGTCTTAGTCAAAATGATGCAAGGACTCGGAGAGGGAATGTTCCGCTTCCTCTTGTTTATGATTCCGGGTATGGCTATAGCGATGTTGTTGTTCCCGGTTCAATTACCGACAGCACCATCTGCTTGGGCGGGTTTTCTTGTAATGCTCTTTTTCAGCTTTTTGATTAATTCACAGATCAATATTATTACTGGGCTCTCAGCTTTCTTTGTTGAGAATAATGAGGGCATGATGCGTATGAAGCGGGTAATTGTTGATCTGTTCTCTGGTCTGATCGTGCCGATCAGTCTGTTTCCTGACTGGTTATCTTCTATACTTAAGGTGCTGCCGTTTCAGGCGATTACTTACTTGCCGGGTTCTGTATTTACAGGACGGGTGCAAGGGGTTGGGATTTGGAATGTACTGGGGATACAGATCGTTTGGTTCCTGGCCTTACTGATTCCAATTGTCTGGTTATATCATGCGGCGCGGCAGCGTCTCTTCGTGCAGGGAGGTTGAGGAAACGTGTATTACCTTGGATTATTAATTGAATACATTAAAAACTATATGAAGTCCCGGCTCACCTATCGCGCCGATTTTTGGGTAGAGGTCATATCAGATTTGCTCTTTCAGGCTACAAATTTTATCTTTATACTAGTAATCTTCATGCATACGGATAGCCTTGGCGGCTGGAATCAGAACGAAGTAGTGTTCGTTTATGGGTTCTTTATGGTGCCTTTTGGGGTGTTTAGTTGTTTTGTGAATCTATGGGGATTCAGTGAGCGTTACATCGTCAAAGGTGAGATGGACCGTATTTTGACACGTCCGGCGCATAATCTGTTCCAGATCTTTTTGGAAAATGTTGATCCACCAGCACTAATGGGCTCTTTCATAGGTATTATTATTATGGCCATCAGTGGTAGTAATCTGGGTCTTCCCTTTGAATGGTGGACGATACCGGCTCTGATCATTCTTACGTTAAGTGCCGTCGCCATCTATACTGGGATTTATACAACATTGACTTCATTGTCTTTCTATTCGGATGCTCCTACTGGCATTCTTCCGTTAATGTACAACATTCAGACTTATGGCCGTTATCCGGTAACGATTTACAATCGTGCTATCCAGGTACTTCTAACTTGGATTATCCCGTTTGCATTCGTCGGGGTATATCCAGCAGCGCTCTTCCTGCAGCGTGAAGAAATGACGAGCCTGGCGCTGATGACACCTGTTGTAGGTGCGATATTCCTTGGGATTGGTCTGTTAGCTTGGAGTTATGGGGTTAGAAGATATAAGGGCGCGGGATCTTAAGCTAAGCTATTGTCTTGTTAAGTTGGAAAGGCTACCTTCGGGTAGTCTTTTTTTTCACTCCTAATTCATCAATATGCTAAAATCATTAATAACTAGAATGGGGAGGAATCATAGATGAATGTGTTAGATATTTTACCAGCACCCGAAAACTTAAAAAAACTCATGAAAATACTTGCTTCTCTAAATATTGTCCTATGTTCAGAGGAATGGCTTCGCTATCATAGTTTTGATTCTAAATTTGATAAGAATGTTTCTCTAGCATCGATCGATAATGGCTCAGGTGATCATTTGTTTATTATTTTTACACCTCAAGGAACGATAATTAAAGGTTTTGATCATGAATCCGAAGTAAGTCCATATGCGCGCGACGAACATGAAGTTTGGCCAGGAATCTATGAAGAAGTCCCAACCTCACTATTGTCTTTACTGGAAGATGAGGCGATAACTAAGGATGATGTTACTTTTTGTTTTTGGCGTGAAAATAATGACTTGACGTGGAAAAAGGGGAAGGTAGAGATTCCAGCGGGGACAGAAGATGGTTCGGATTTTTTGCTAGGGACTATTTTCCGCACAGCTGAGGATTTTGTGGAATTTGCCGAAGGTTATTTTGAACTCACACTCCCCTTAGAGGTTGTTGCACAAGTTTATGAGGGTGCAGCTATTACGAAAGAGATGATCAAAGCGTTAAATCCTGATGGTGATATTGAGAAAATCCTTCAGGAATTAGCAGAGCTAGACTCTTAGGTAATTATCGATTTGAAAACAGAGAGGGATGCGAAATAAATGAAGGGCTGCCGATAGGCAGTCCTTTATTTATTGATCGGAAGTATTTCTTAATGAGGAGCGAAAATAGGAAATAAAAACAGAATACTTTCTCTTTATCAAAGTTTTATTTACATATATCATTTTACTAAAGATACAAGTGAGAGGGATAAAACTTTACATAATTCAAGCGATCTTAATAACTCTCAAATCAATTTCGTGAGTGTGAGTTAGGTTCCAGAGTAGAGTATTTGGAGTGGAAGTTTTAAAATATTGTTTTTCAAAGAGGGGGCAGTTTGTTATATGTTTGGAATTATGGCTATTTCCGGCCTGTCTTTTCTTCTAGTGGCGATATTTACGCCGTTGTTGATCTGGACACTGCACAGGCTGAGGCTAACGCAGCCAATTCGCTCCGAGTTACCAGCGGATCATCAGGCCAAACGTGGTACACCGCTTATGGCAGGGTTGGTCCTGCTTATCGGGATAGCGATCTCGTTACAGTTTCATCCCGGACCTCTAATGTTACTCTTATGCGTCACGTTTTTGTTGTTCAGCTCAGTCGGATTTCTCGATGATTTCAAAAAGGCTTTTTGGCAAAATCCGTCCGGCATCACCGGTCGCTCAAAGCTAGTGTCACAATTTATTTTTACTGGAACCATTTTGTATGTGTTGTTCCATTCGTTCGGCCTGACGAGCGATATTGGGTTATTTCAAGGGGACTATTTGCAATTGCCTTTGTACCTTTATGTCGGAATCATTTTGCTGTTTGTGGTGGGCTCCGCAAATGCCATCAATTTTACGGACGGTCTTGATGGGCTACTGATCAATGTAGCCATTCCGACGTATTTTTTCTTTTTTATGATTTCGGACAAACCTGAAGTGCAGACATTTTCCCTTGTTATGATCGGCTGTCTGCTTGGGCTGTTCCTTTACAATATTTATCCGGCAAGAGCGTTTATGGGCGATACAGGATCGCTGGCGATCGGTGGCTCTCTTTCCATTTTAGCTGTCATTGAGAAGGTCGAGCTTTTGATTCCGATTTTGTTTTTCGTCTATTTTGCGGAGCAGTTGTCGGTCATATTACAAGTTTGGTACTATAAACGAACTAAGCTGCGTCTGTTCCGAATGGCTCCGATTCATTACCATTTCAGCTTAAAATATGGATGGAGCGAAAACAAAATCGTGATGATTTTCGGTTTCATTTCTTGGGTATCCGTACTGATTTGCTGGTTAATTTGGAAATATCTCATGCACTAAATAAATTTTGCATTTACAAATCTATAAAAGTAGATATAATAAAATGCATGGAACCTTTAGTGATATTTAAAGCTTTGTCTAACGAGACGCGTAGTCAGATTATGATGTGGTTAAAAACTCCAGAGGAATTCTTTGATGAGAAGCCTTATTTACAACAAGGCCTTAGTTTTCGAACTGGAATATGCGTGGGAGATATTCAAGCTAAAGCGGGACTTGCACAGTCTGTTATCTCGAGTTATTTGTTGACAATGCAAAAAGCTGGTTTGTTGGAATCTGAGCGAATTGGGAAGTGGACGTACTATCGTCGGAACGAGAAGACAATTCAGGAATTTTCCGAGTATATTAAACAGAAACTATAAATGAGAGGAGGGAAGACTTTTTTTTGATAATACATATCTACAAATCTGTATATGTGAATATAAATGGAGGATTATTTTAAAAATGAAAAAGATTAACCCGTTGCTTATCATTATTCTGGCTTTAGGTGTATTTGGTATTATCACTACGGAAATGGGGATTATAGGTGTTCTACCGCAGATAACTCAAAAATTTAATATATCGACTTCACAGACTGGATGGCTTGTAAGTATATTTGCTTTAGTCGTTGCTATTTCTGGTCCATTTCTAACATTACTGGCTTCTGGTATTAATCGTAAAGTTATTCTATTAACGGCTGTACTTATTTTTGCAATTTCAAATGTTGTGTACGCTTATACAACAATGTTTGAAGTAATGCTGATTTTTCGTATTATCCCTGCTATTTTTCATCCTGTCTTTTTTTCAGTTGCTCTTGTGACCGCTGCTCAACTTGTCCCACCAGAAAAGAGTACTAAAGCAGTTACAAAGGTTTTCGCCGGAATCACAGTCGGGTTTGCTTTTGGTGTGCCTTTGACTTCTTATCTCGCGGACAAAATATCATTAGAAGTTGCTTTCCTATTTGGTGCTGTTGTAAGTATAATTGCCTTTTTAGGGATACTCGCTTGGCTTCCTTCCATGCCTGTTAAAGAAAAAATGTCTTATGGCAAGCAGCTTGGTATACTACGCAAACCCCTATTGTGGTTAAATATTGTGACTGTTATTTTTATCTTTGCAGCTATGTTTTCTGTATATAGTTACTTCGCTGAGTATCTTGGTCAAGTAACACATATGAATGGATCATGGATTAGTATCATGTTGATGGCCTTTGGTATAGTCATGATTTTTGGGAATTTTTTATTTGGGGGCCTTTTGCATAAAAGCATTCCAAAGACCGTCATCATGTTTCCTCTGCTATATGCGGTAACTTACCTCTTCGTTTATTATCTAGGATCTTATTTCATTCCGATGGTTATTATCATAATCATTTGGGGGGCAGTACATTCCGGCGGACTCATTGTCAGTCAAGCATGGTTAACGACCGAGGCAAAAGAAGCTCCCGAATTCGGTAACAGCTTGTTTATTTCATTTTCCAACCTTGGAATTACTATAGGGACTGCTATCGGTGGTTGGTTTATTTCTCGCTCGGGTATACATGAACTCCTCTGGATTGGAATTATTTTTTCCCTGCTTGCTTTCTTATCGATCATAATCAAAATAAAAATTTCTAACTTAAACGTAACAGAAGCTAAGCTGGGTGATTAACGGAGATTATGAATTTATTAAAACAGCGACAGCCATGTATCTTATTTTTCTGATACATAGCTGTCGTTGTTTTCTATATTATATTAAGTATTACATACTTGTGTTTTTTACTATTTTGATTTATTTTAATTAGACCCCATGAAGCTATTGCATATGTATAAGAAAGAGGTTTATCCATGAGTAAAACGTATCTATTAAAAATCTGCTTAGCCATCACCCTCATACTCGGAACAGCTACCGCTTGCACTTTCACCGAGCAGTCTACTTCAGATCAAGCTCCATCTATAACAACAAGTCCTAGCCCTAAATCTGATGCTACGGCAAAGAATACACAAGAGGACAACAGACGTTTATTAGATGCTAAGGTAACACGGGTAGTTGATGGTGACACCATGAAGCTGACTATCGACGGTAAAAAAGAAACAGTACGCTTGCTACTAGTCGATACCCCTGAATCCGTTAATCCGAACATTCCTGAGCCACAGCCATTTTCGATAGAAGCCTCTGATTATGCCAAAAAGATGCTTACTAATAAAGATGTGCAAATTGAACTAGATGTATCAGAACGAGATAAATATGGTCGTCTACTCTGTTATCTCTATATCGATGGCAAAATGTTTAATGAGCTTCTGCTAGAGCAGGGTTATGCACGTGTGGCATATGTATTTGCACCTAATACGAAATACGTAGATCAATTTAGAGCTATTCAGGATAAAGCAAGAGAGCAGGGAATCGGCATCTGGAGTATTGAAAATTACGCGCAAAACAATGGTTTTCATGTTCCAAAAACGAAATAAATATCAAGTAATCAGGATTTATAGAGCTACCATGAGGTAGCTTTTTTTATATTAGGGAGAACATACACAGAATGGATGTATTTGACAAGGCGATTCTTTAAATGGGATACTCTAGTAGTTGGTATTAGTATCAGGTTATAATTCGAGGAGGATTGCCCTTATGAAATACTTCATTATTACAGGAACTTCAAGAGGAATTGGAGAGTCAATAGCAGAACAACTAGTCTCTCCTGATCACTATTTGTTTTGTATCTCACGTGAAAGAAATGAGAGTTTAGTAAGCAAAAATAGTAATATAACCTATTATGAATTTGATTTGAATCACATTCATCTGATTGAATCTCTGATGGGGAGTATTTTCAATTCTATTGACGTGTCAAAAGCGGAGGGAATCTACCTTATTAATAATGCTTCAATGATTGCTCCTGTCTCATTTATTGATACAGCTAGGGTTGATGAAATAATGGGAAATATAAATGTGAATTTATTAGCTCCCATTATACTAACCTCAATGTTTATAAAGCATACAAATGGTCATCTAATCGACAAAAGGATCTTAAATATATCATCCTCTTCTGCTAAAAATCATCATCCTGGCATGAGTCTGTATTCAGCAGCGAAAGCTGGACTAGATGTTTTTTCACAATGTGTGGGACTAGAACAGAATCACTCCAAAACACCAGTTGGAATTGTATCGATCTGGCCAGGAATGATTGATACCAATCTGCAAAAAGAGGCTAGAAGCCAGGATAAATCAACATTTCCATCAGCAGAGATATTTGAGGTGGTTAAGGATACTGGGATGCTCACAACAGCACAGGAAACAGCACAACAAATCATTGAGTTTTTGTTTAAGCCTAATTTTGAACACGGTGCAGTTGTGGATATTTATGATTACTCAAAACTTCAACAGCATTTAAGTATATAAACAGACTAAAATAACTACTTTTCGGAGTGTATTATGCGAGATATAGATTACAGCATTTATTATTGGCAGGATGATGATCGGATCTGGACTTACTGAAGCTGAATTTCTGGAAAAGAACAAAAAAACAAGCCATTAAGGAAAAGGATGCTGTGTAATGAGCAATTATATTATGGAGCTAAGAAAACTAGTAGGTACCAGGCCGCTTATTATGGCAGGAGCCTGTGTTTTGTTGTGTAGCGAGCAGCAATTACTATTACAACGTAGAATGGACAACGGTTGCTGGGGGTTGCCAGGTGGCTCGATGGAGCTTGGGGAGACTTTGGAAGAGGTTGCTAAAAGGGAACTTTTTGAGGAGACAGGTTTACAAGCCAGAGGACTTGAATTGTTCGACATGTTTTCTGGACAAGAGCTTTATTACAAATATCCAAACGGTGATGAAGTATATAATGTTGTAGCCGCTTATCTATGTACAGAATTTGACGGTGCGCTTAAAGAAGATGGAATTGAAGTGCAAGAAGTCCGTTTTTTTAATTATGGAGAATTGCCTAGCGAGTTATCACCTCCTGATGTTCCAGTCATTAAGAGATTTATGGATCATTTTATGAAGTAAGACCACATCTCACTTAAAGTGTCACCTTTCCCAGGGAACCATAATACGATGAAATATGAACCATGACATTAGCCCGGAAAGGTGTGCGATTATGAACGGAACAATCCTCAATTTCTTTGCTGGCGGGAATACGGCTCACGGCTTTTACAGCCTCTATGAGTCGTCATTGCAAAGTTTAACGCGTCTATATGTTTTAAAAGGAGGCCCAGGTACGGGGCAGACCAAACTGATTAGAGAAATTGGAGAGCAGTTGAATCAACAAGGTTATGAGATCTGGTTCATCCACACTGCATCAGATAACGATTCATTCGACGGTGTGATTATTCCCAAATTAAATATAGGAATTGTGGATGGAACAGCTCCGCGAGTAATAAACCCTGAACTGCCTGAAGAGTCCATCGTATTTGTAGATTTGGAGCAGGCCGCTGATCAGTTCCAGTTGTGCCAGCAGAAGTTGGAAATCGATAATTTAGTCGGAGCCATTAAACAAGAACATGAATTGGCTTATGCTGGCTTTGCAGAAGCTCTTCGCATTCATGACGAATGGGAAGCAATTTATATCGCGAAAATGGATTTTCAAGCAGCCGACGAACTGACACAGGAGTATATTAAGCTTCTGTATGGTGATCAGAAATCTGAAAAATCCAGCCGGGTAGATCATCGTTTTTTAGGTGCGGCGACGCCTAAGGGGGCAGTGGATTTTGTTCCTAATCTAACCTCAGGACTAAAAAGATATTTGGTTAAAGGACGTGCGGGCTCCGGAAAATCTACACTGTTGAAGAAAATAGCGGCTGAAGGCATCAAACGTGGTTTCGATGTTGAAATTTACCACTGTGGCTTCGATCCAAATAGCCTTGATATGATTATCGTGCGTGAGCTTGGATTTGCTATTTTTGATAGTACGGCTCCACATGAGTACTACCCTGATCGGGCAACCGACGAGATCGTCGATATGTATTCCCGCTGTATACTGCCTGGTACAGATGAAGAATATTCCGAAGCTATAGCCGGCATTAAAGAGCGATATTCGAGTACCATGAAACAATCCACACAACATCTTACAGACGCAAAAGTATTCCTAGTTGCATTAAAGCAAATCTATACTTCTACCCTGAATTTTGATCGAGTAGACCAGATTAAATCGCAGATTTTAGAGGAAATCAATGAGATTGTTGAAAGTCCACTGGAGGTTTAAACCTACATTTAAGATCGCTCTCTAGAGGGCGGTCTTTTTTTGTGAGAAAAGAAATTGGTATGGTACATACGCACCAATGTGGTTATTTCCACTGGAACTGTATCCAAGTATGCTCTCTCTAGTAACAACGATAAGGGAGAGAAACTTATGAATGATCAAAAAGTAATGTTTAGAACAGGGCTAAAAGATTCTATCGCAATTGTTGCAGGATTTATCCCAGCTTGCTTTACGTTTGGATTGGTCGGTAAGGGGTTAGGTCTAGGAAGTCTGGAAGTATTCTTATTGTCAGCGCTCGTATTTGCGGGGGCTAGTCAATTTATCGGTGTAAAAATGCTTGCCGCAGGAGCAGCCGCTCCAGTGATCTTACTGCTTACTCTGATCATTAACTTAAGATATTTGTTTATCAGCTTATCCTTTGGAGGGCAGTTAAATCGTAACATCAGTGTACTAGCGAGAACTTGGATTGGCTTCAGTTTAACAGAAGAGGTATATGCCGTTAGTATGATCCCACGAGAAGAAGTAAATCGTAAAACGGAGAATGAAAAAATGAACCAGCCATTAGGACTTCCTTATCTGCTAGGCCTACAAATCCCTCCCTATGTCGCTAACCTGATAGCAACAGCTTCGGGGATCACCCTTGCCTCCTATATCCCAGCTTTATATTTACCGGCGCTAAACACGTCATTATATGCCTTACTAATTGCACTTGTTGTACCTCAATTGAAAGGCAGCTTACGGAATATGGCTATATGTATATCAGCTGCAGGATCATCTTGGCTACTGAACCCTTTGCTGGGAAACTCTTCGATTCTTATAGCTATGTTGATCGGCATGGCAGTGGGTTCCTTAATTAAAGGGCAAGTCAAAGCGGAGAAGGGGGTATCCATATGACTATATTAATCATCATAGGTATGGCTGTTATTACATTTTTATTTCGTTTTGTGCCTTTACTGCTTACGAACCATACGAATGGTTCTTCCAAAGTCCAAGCGCTACTGGAGTATTTGCCCATAGCGGTTCTTAGTGCATTAACGGTACCTGGAATCATTCAGGTAGACCCAGATGTTAATCTTGTGGGTATCGCATCAGGGACTGTCGCTGTTATACTGGTATTAATTAGAAAAATTCCGCTGCCCTTCGTGATTCTAGGCTCTGTTTCCGCAGCAATACTCGTAAAAATGCTAACCCTATATTTTTAAATCAAAAGTCGGAACAGAAGGGGAGGACCTCTTATGAAGCATGATTTGCTGATCACACTCGATAAAGAACGACAGATACCATTTAGCCGTCAAATTTACGAGCAAGTTCGAAATGCTATCCATTCAGGAGCTTTAAGCGGGGGGGACCCCCTGCCTCCGTCTAGAACTTTGGCCAATCAGCTTGGAGTATCCAGAAGCGTGGTCCTTCAATCCTATGAGCTTCTACAGGCAGAAGGGTATCTGGAGATGAGAAAAGGGGCGGGAACGTTTATTGCGGAGTTGACGTTGGAGGAGAAAGTTACAAAAGATTATGAGAGCCCTTACAATTTTATAACGAAGGGACCTGATATCCTTACGCTTAATCCTCCTTCTACTAGAGAAGTTGATCATTTGAACCCGGTATTTTGCGATTTTCGACATGGTGTACCTGCTTGGGATGCGTTTCCTATGGATCAATGGCAAAAAGCTTTAATGAATGCATGCCGTCGCGCTTCACCGGATACTTTAGGCTATGGCCCTGCGGAGGGTTCACTGGGACTACGCAGAGAAATTGCTCGTTTATTACGTTCCACGCGGTCTATGCCCGTTGTTCCAGAACAAATCGTGATTACTTCTGGAGCTACGCAAGCTCTTGATATTTTATCGAGGATTTTCTTATTTAAAGGTGATCAAGTCATTGTTGAAGATCCATCACATAGCGTTGTGCGTGAAATATTTTCTTTTGCTGGGGTAGAGGTCATACCTGTTAAAGTAGATCAAGATGGCATCTGTGTGGAAGAGATCCAGACAAACAGTGATAACGATAAAGAAGGTAATCTTAAAAAATCGCCAAAGCTAGTCTATGTTACGCCTTCTCACCAGTTTCCTTTTGGGACGACACTGTCCTTGAAACGAAGAGTTCAGCTGTTGGATTGGGCGAAAGCTAATCATGCTTTTATTATTGAAGACGATTATGACAGTGAATATAGATACGAGGGTCCGAAATTATCCGCGCTTGCTGGTCTAGATGTTGAGGGTCGAGTCATTTATGTAGGCAGCTTTAGTAAAGTATTATTTCCTTCTCTGCGGATAGGTTATGTTGTGCTGCCTCCGGCTTTGCTTCAACCTTTTTTGGCCGTTAAATGGATTACAGATCGCATGTCTTCTGCTTTGGATCAGGAAGCTTTAGCTGAATTTATTCAGAATGGTCACTATGCAAGGCATGTTACACAGATGGGTAAGCTGTATGCCTCTCGTAGAGCCTGTCTCGTAAATAGCTTGAATACTGAATTTGGGAGTCGAGTGCGATATTATGGCGAGGAAGCGGGGCTACACTTACTGATTGAGCTGGAGTCGGATGCCGAAGAGAATCGTATAGCTGAAGTGGCGCTCCGTTACGGAGTTCGTGTATATCCTGCATCCTCTTATTTTCTGGAGAGTAAACCTAAGGGACCTGTGTTTCTACTAGGCTATTCTAATCTTACTGAGAATCAGATTAAGATGGGTGTGAACAGATTGATGTTAGCCGAAGTAGAAGCGACAGTTAGTAGTAGTCATTTGTAATAGAAATGTTGGAACTTTATCATATAACTTGTATGTTCCCTCTATAGTTTCAGCCTTCAGACATTCATAATAAAAGGTGAAGTTATTTCTAATTCTGGAGGTTCTTATGAAACGCTACATTATAGGAATTGATCTCGGTGGAACGAATATCAAAGCAGGAATTTATGATTTCGATTTTATAGCTGTAAAAGAAATATCTACACCTACAGAGGCAGCCAAAGGCCCGTTACATGTGCTGGAACGGATTAGAGAAGCTGTACGTTTGATTACGGTTGAAGCGGATATTTCGTTAGATTTAGTAGAAGGTATGGGAATCGGAGTGCCCGGATTACTTGATCCGGTAGCGGGCATTTCTTTTTTCTCGCCTAATTTTCCGGGGTGGGAGCAAGTACATGTTGTTGACGTGATGAAGCAGTTTTATGATTTCCCTATTTTCATTGATAACGATGTAAGGGTTAATCTGTATGGAGAATGGCAGCAAGGTGCAGGCAGAGGTTATAACAATCTAGTTCTGATTACTTTGGGAACGGGTTTAGGATCGGGTATTGTGAACAACGGGAAAGTAATCTACGGCACGTCTTATAGCGCTGGTGAAATTGGGCACATGAATATGTACAGGAACGGACGACCTTGTAAATGTGGGAGCTCGGGCTGCTTGGGACGATATGTCTCCGCGCTTGGCATGGTGAACACTTTTAAAGAGAAGCTGAAGGAAGGCCGAACCAGCATGATTCAGACCTGGACAAATAATCAAGAAGAGCAAATTACCGCGCTAATGATATCTGAAGCCTACGAACTCGGAGACGCTCTCTCTATGGAGGTCATGCAGGAGACAGGGACTATACTTGGCTTTGGATTAGCGAATGTAGTGAATATGCTCAACCCTGATCTTATTATTGTAGGTGGGGGGATGGCAGCAGCGGGCGATAAGTTGCTCCAACCTGTAAGAGAAACTGTAAGTCAGCATGCGTTGAAGCTATCTGGAAGTAAGTGTGAAATTGTTCAAGCTTCGCTGGGAAGTCGGGCCGGAACTATTGGTGCTGCCTCTTATGCATATAGTAAGCTTAAAGAAGCAGAGTAGCTAAAAATAATTGTTAATTTAGTATGAACTGGAACCAGATGGAGCCGCCCGGAATACAACAGTAATAAAATCCGTGGAGGTGCTCATATGTTTGCAATCATGCAATTAATAGGTGGGGTGATCCTGTCTTTGGGATGGATTCCTCAAATTATTCAAATCCTTAAATCAAAATCCGTAGCCGATTTAAATTTAAAGTCGTATTTACTTATGCTGCTCGGTATTAGTCTAATGGAAGCATATGCGATAAGTTTGGCGGTTACGGGAGTAGGTTTAGCTTTTTTGATTACGAATACGATGTCCTTATGTGTTGTGTTGCTGGTTATTATTCTAGTGCTTAAATATCGAGCAAGATCATGATTGAAGTTAAGAAGGTAGGAAACGGAATGACGTACAGTTATCGAAAAGCCGCATCTACGGATTATGCCGCAATATGACAAGAACAAGATTTGTACTGGCTATGAAATATTATTGTTTCACCCGATTATAGAGGTAAGGGAGCCGCGGAGTATTTGATTCGTACCATGCTTGCTGCTGCTAAAGAGGACTTACAGCTTCAAGAGTTACATCTAGTTTGTCATAATGTGAATACTAAAGGGATGTTATTATACTCCAGGTTAGGGTTTAAGCCGTATGAAATTGTTAAAAGAACAAGTCCTCATGAAACATTCATCGCTGGAATCTTTATGAAAATAGAGCTAACTTAGGTTAGTAAATGTGGAGGTACATTTGAGCGAAAAATATTTTACATACGAAATCGATGCAGTAACTTTTCAATTGCAAGAGCCTTGTGATTTTGCTTGGTTATCTAAACTTGGCAGGGTGTTCAAAGTGTTCGATCAGCAGGACTCGGGAAATCTTTCTTTTGGTGTGGAGAAGGAGGGTCAGAAGTATTTTGTGAAATTTGCTGGTGCAAAGCCTTTGACTTACGATGGGAACTCCTCGGATGCTATTGATAATTTGATTAAAGCTATTCCGTTGTATAATATGCTTGAATCTGAAACACTGATCTCTCTGGTGTCACATTTTGAAGTTGGAGAAGGATATGCAGCGGTGTTTGAATGGTTTGAAGGTGAATGTTTACATTCGCATTGGCTGTTTGCGGGAGAAGCTAAGTTGAGCCATCCGGAATCGCCTTTTTACCGCTATAAGCAACTATCTATTGAAAAACGTTTAGCATCCTTAGACGTAATCTTTGCATTTCATGAACATGTTGAGTTGCAGGGCTATGTCGCTGTCGATTTTTACGATGGAAGTATTCTTTATAATTTCGCGAACGATGAAACAAGGATTTGTGATATTGATTTTTATAGAGCTAAGCCAACTGTAAATGACCTGGGAGAGAACTTCTGGGGCTCATCGAGATTCAAGTCACCGGAAGAGTTTATCTTGGGTGCACCGATTGATGAAGTTACCAATGTATTCAATATGGGCGCAACAGCATTTGTTCTTTTAGGAGGAGCCTCCGACCGGTCGTTTGCAAAATGGGAAGCAAGCCAAGCGCACTACGATATTGCTTTACGGGCGGTTAGCCTGGAGCGTGAACACCGGTATCAGAGTGTGGCGGAATTTAAATTAGCTTGGGATAGAGCAGGAATTGTTTGAGGTTTGTGGGAAATGAGAACTGCTTAAGCTGTAAGATAAGAATGATAGCCCTGCTATTGTCACATGATATGATTTATAAATAGAACAAGCAGGAGGGATTTCATTGAAAAGAGACATTCAGCATGTTCCCTACGGCTATGAGCCACCGGTTGAACAACGTAAAGGGACGTTAGTGTTTTACGATTCTTTTGAACATATAACAGATCAGGAGCTTGTAATCGCGGCAAAAACGGCCACCGATCGGCGTTTCACTAAGCTAGTGCTATATCCGCTTCATGAAGAAACGGTGAGACGGATGACCAAAGAGCCGGTGAGCGCTTATTATAAGCGTGAGGACCGGCTGCATGAATGGAAGAGGGAGCAAGGACTTAGCTTCATCACGGTAGAGAGTTTGGAGGGAAAGCGAAAGAAATATACTCCGCTTGATTCCGCGCTTCGGCATCTTGCAGAAATCTATCCTTCGCCGATTTTTCTGTATCTAACACCTGAGGTGGCGAATCAGTTTGCGTCTTACTCCTCTTTTGAAGAATGGATTGTAAAGATCCGCTTATTGTTACCATCTGCACCTTCATCACTTCATCCAAGGCTACTAAAATTTCGCCATCGCTGGGATGTTGTTGGAGAAGAGAAAGATTAAGATTTAATGTGTGCTGCTCTGTTTACGTCTGTAATTGTACATTCTCCACTGATAATGGATAAAACATCCGATGCAAAAACCAAGTATCGCAACAGTGGCTGCCACTGCAACTAGCGCTGTGAAAATATAAGCAGCAATCGTCCACCCCGCGATGAAGCTGATCAGACCACCTGTGAGACAGAAGACAGCAATCGTTTGATTGAACTGTTGCTGTGACCAGTCTTCGAGTACATAGTGCGAACGTTCTTTTGTCAGAAACTTAGCAGCCAGTTTAATAATGGGATTATAGCCGAACAAGAGTCCGAGCAATCCGGCAAACAAGGGCAGCGCAAGAATCCAGTGCTGTCCTGTTAGCCATGTCAATATTACAGAAATGACGATAAACGCCTGATTAGTCTTTACTAATGGTCGTGGAATTCCTTTGGGCACGTCTTGCATTTTATTCACACCTTTCTTATTGGAATAATTATAGTATACGCTGAGGTTGAGGGAATGGGAAGTAGATTACTTTGAATTTAAGTAATTTATATGTTGACATATCTCTTAAAAATATGGTTTTATTATGTAGACCAATTGTTATAATGCAAAGGAAGTGTCAGCTTGTCGAACAAGCCGAATACGCGTGAGGCGATTCTGGACACCGCTTCGAAATTATTTTTTTCTCAGGGATATCATGCAACAGGACTAAATCAGATTATTAAAGACAGCGATTCACCGAAGGGATCTCTTTATTATTACTTCCCCCACGGTAAAGAAGAGCTGGCTTTAACATGCATTAACCGGACTAGTCTAACAGTCGCTCAGAAACTGAACTGTCATATGGAGAGCAGCAATAGTGCAGCTGAAGCAATGGAGGATTTTATTCTAGGCATGGCTATGGATGCAGTGGAATCTTCATTTGAGGGGATTGTTCCATTTAGTTTTTGGTTAGCGGCGGAGACCTCTTGTATTAGTGAGGAGCTGCGGACTGCATGTAAATCTGTGTTTATAGACTTGCAGGATGTGATCAAGAAACGCCTTCTGGAAGAAGGTGTGGAGAGCAACACTGCAGCCGATAAGGCTTCAGTAATAGTCTCATTATTTGAAGGAGCGCTTCTTCAGACGCTGACTTTACGGGATGAACAGCCGCTTCTCGCGGCGGCGAAGATTATCCCAGCAATACTTGGTTAGAGATAGACAATAGATAAGAACATCAGGGGGATTAAGAGTGGAAGCAACTATGCAAGGAAAGCAACAAAAGGAAGTAAAGAAGTTTAAAACCATTCCGATTCTAGTCTCTTTACTACTTGCAGGATTTATCGGAATGTTCAGTGAAACCGCACTGAATGTAGCTTTAAGTGATCTTATGAATGTCCTTCAAATTACTCCAGCAACAGCACAATGGTTGACGACGGCTTATCTGCTTACACTGGGAATTCTAGTACCGATTTCGGGTATGCTGCTTCAGTGGTTCTCGACTAGACAGTTGTTTGTTGCTGCATTATGTTTTTCAATACTTGGAACGTTTTTAGCTGCAGTATCACCTAGTTTTGAGTTCCTATTAACAGCGCGTGTGGTACAAGCAATGGGTACAGCGCTTCTTTTACCACTTATGTTCAATACGATCCTTATTATCATTGCTCCTGAAAAACGGGGTGCCGCGATGGGGATGATAGGGTTGGTTATCATGGTAGCACCAGCGATCGGTCCTACTATTGCCGGTCTTCTAATTGAAAGCCTTAGCTGGCACTGGATCTTCTGGCTGTCACTACCATTCCTGGTTATCGCATTGATATTCGGGATCCTCTTCATGCAGAATGTAACGAAGGTTACGAAGCCGAAGATCGACATCCTCTCCATAGTGTTATCATCAATCGGGTTTGGTGGAATCGTGTTTGGTTTCAGTAGCGCCGGTGAAGAAGCTGGTTGGGGAAGTCCAAAAGTAATCATAGCTATCGTAGTAGGTGTGGTATCACTCTTATTGTTCGGTTTGCGCCAAATGAAGATGAAGCAGCCTATGATTAATCTGCGAGCTTTTAAATATCCAATGTTCTCCATTGGTGTGGCTATGGTGTTTATTTGTATGATGGTTATCCTGTCATCCATGTTGATTCTTCCAATGTATCTTCAACAGGGTCAAGGGTATACAGCGTTCAAGGCAGGCTTGCTGCTACTTCCAGGAGGGATTATTAACGGATTGATGTCCCCAATCATGGGTCGACTGTTCGACAAATACGGTCCCAAATGGCTCGTTATTCCAGGCCTGATTATTGCAGCTACAGCTTTATGGTTCTTCTCCAGTATTACTGTAGCTTCTACGGTCGTATTCGTAATCGTACTTCACAGCACGCTTATGATTGGTGTGTCGATGGTATTTATGCCTGCACAAACCAACGGAATTAACCAGTTGCCGTTAGAATTATATCCAGATGGTACAGCGATCATGAATACATTGCAGCAGGTTGCTGGTGCGATCGGTACTGCATTAGCTGTCAGCATTATGTCCGCAGGTTCTAAGAGTTATTTGAAGACTGTGGCCGATCCAGCCGATCCAGCTAATATGTTGCCTGCATTCACGCAAGGTGTACAAAATGCATTTATTTTTGGAATGAGTATGGCGATTGTAGGTCTAATTCTTGCATTCTTCGTGAAAAGAGTAGTCGTTAATCATAAAATGAATACACCAATGCATTAATCATTAAATTTGTAAAATCCCCTTACGGTAGATAGTGGAGAAGGTTCATGTACGTATGAACATACCACTGTTAATCGGAGGGGATTTTTTAAATCATAACAAGAAAGAGGGACCTCTCCCCGGTAGAATACCGAGAAGCGTCCGCCACCTAACTTCTTTTTAAGAAAAATGCTGGGCTATATTAGTCAGATACTCTTCTTCATCTGTATTTTCTTTCATATGAATGAGCATTTTTGCATCTTCTCCAACAATGTACCGGAATTGACTTGTCCCATCAGTGGCGGCTTGATATATTGTTTCCGCAACAATTTCTGGAGGCGAAGCATAGGTGGGTTGTTTTTCCATCTCACCCAATTTACCCAAAAATGCAGTAGTAAAGGGTTTATAATCCGTTAATGTATCATTAAAAAAGAACTCCATCGATCTTCCACCAAAGTCCGTCTGAATAGCACCTGGTTCAATTAACTTAACTTTAATGTTCTGTGATGCTAATTCATAAGATACGGATTCAGAAAAACCTTCTACGGCGAACTTCGTTGAATGATACAGAGACATTGTAGGAAAGGTTACTTTTCCACCCATAGAAGAGATATTGATTAGCAAACCATCTTGATTAGATCTAAAATGTGGCAATATGGCTTTAGTCATACTGATAAGACCAAACACGTTCACTTCAAACTGCCTTCTGATCTGCTCATCTGTAGCTACTTCTATAAGACCCATTGTTCCATAACCAGCATTATTGAGAAGAACGTCAATTTTACCGAACCGCTTAATCGCTTCCGCTAACGCAGGTTGAATTGTATCTGATTTCTCAACATCAAGCTGTAAAACCAATACATTATCAAGTGTAATAAGTTCACTTTCTTGTTCAGGGGAACGCATCGTGGCTACGACGTTCCATCCTCTTTCAGCAAAATGTTTTGCTGTAATTCTCCCAATGCCAGACGAAGCACCCGTTATAAAAATTGTTTTCATTAACAATTCCTCCTAAAAGTTTTCTGAGCGTTACATCTTCACTTGGTACGTACAAAACTTACTTCGTAAGCACTAACTGCTCCATGTTTGACAACCCTTCGGCAATGATTTTGAGCTTTGCTTTATATTCTTCAATGCCAATTTGGATACAGATGATCTGTGCTGGATGCATTTCATCTTTATAAAGTGAATACTGCTCAAGTAACTGATCTAACTTATGTTGTGATTCCTCCTGTACCTGCTTCAACCAAAGAATAACCTTGTCATACCCAACAAATTCACCAAAGTATAGCCTCATCATAAAATCAGATTTCTTAATACTGTCAGCCTCTAGTGGGGCTAGCAAATAGGCGTTAAAACTATCTCTTCCTTTATCCGTGATGTTTAAAAGATTCTTATTAGGCTTACCTTCCTGCTGCACATTTTCCTTAGTTATCAAACCCTCCTTTTCCATGCGAGCAAGTGTGGGATAAATCGTTCCATAACTAGAACTATAGAAATTAGAGAATACATCCTCCAATAACTTTTTTATTTCGTAACCAGTCTTCGATTCTTTCATAAGCATGCCTAAAATAACATCCTGACTGTTCAAAATAGCACCTCCTTGTTGTTTAGAAATATTTGTATATCATGCTTATAATATATCGGTTAGATATATATTGTGTCAATATATATTGAATAAATATATCTGTTTTATTTTTTTTAGGATATTCATTTGTCAAAATCATTGTGTCTAATCCTGATAAATAAGGTGAGGAACATAAAACTCCAGATTGCTAATGTAGTTTTTTACGTACTAAAACTGTGGGAACTTTACATACATAGATTTACGATGTATAGTTGTCCTAGGTATACAAGAATAAAAAATATTCGTGATATTCAGATATATTAGTCACTGGAGTTATTTAGAGATCAGGAGGTGTAGACCATTGAAAGTAAGTAAAGAAATGCTGAAAGGCAGTACGGGTACGTTGATTCTGACTCTTTTATTGGAGAAACCATTATATGGTTATGAGCTGATCAAAGAGCTGGAGCTGAGATCAGAGGGTGTTTTTTCTTTGAAAGAAGGAACCTTGTATCCGATTCTGCATGCGATGGAAAGCGAACGTTGGGTGGAAGCCTACTGGATGGAGGTAGACGGAAGAAAGCGTAAGTACTATAGATTATTGGATGACGGTAAAGAGAAGCTCAAGGAGAAAAGGGCAGAATGGGTTATGTTCAAAGGTGCAGTTGATTCTGTTCTGGGAGAGGGGGGTGTATGATGAAAGAGAGGCAGCAGCAATTTTTGGACGAAGTATGTGCAGAGATTAAAGCGAAAAAAACTCATCCAGAGATACGCCAAGAATTAGCTAGTCATCTAGAAGATTTGATCTGTGAAAAAGAAGCGACCGGCATGCCCCGGGATGAAGCAATAGCTTGGGCAATCGCACAAATGGGGAACCCGCAAACGTTAGGGAAGGAACTTCACCAAATACATAAACCACGAGTTCCTTGGGGATTGTTTGGAGTTATTGCTTTGTTGTCCGCGATTAGTTTAATCGGAATGGGCTCAGTGGATGCTGGCTATAGTGATATTGTTAAAGGTTCTTTTTTAGATAATGCGCTTAGACGGCAGTCCATAAATATACTCATTGGGATTGTATTGATGTTTGGATTGTATTTCATTGATTTCAGAAGATTAAAGGGACTTTCATGGGTGTTATATGGATTATCTATAACAGGAATTTTAACAAGTATGTTCTGGGGAGTAACAGTAAATGGAATTAATTATGGTCCTTCTATATTTAACATTTTACCTGACATGACATCCTATCGTCCTTTTATGCTGATTGTCGCGCTAGTAGGGATTCTAGTAAATAGTAGGGAAGCAGCTATCAAGAAAACTTGGCGAAGTGGGCTGTTCGAAGTAGGTATTTTGTTACTCCCCGCTTTGTTGCTTATCTCTTTAAACGCTCTTCCAGAGTTAGTGTTGTATCTTGTCTCCTCACTAGTACTGTATTTATGGATTATTCGCGATTGGTTAAAGAGCGTCGTGTTGTTAGGGTTCTTTTTAATAGCTGGACTACTTTTTATTATAAATAGTGAATACTTACTGGCTAGATTCATAAATGCTATAAATCCATCTTTAGATCCAGAAGGTTATGGATATATTTATCAAGTCATGCGTGAAGTGATTAGCTCAGCTGGTTGGTGGGGTCACGGATTCGGATCAGTAGAACAAAAGCTGCCGTATGTCTACTCCGATATGTTGCCAGTCTATCTTATCCATTGCTTTGGTTGGGCGGGTGGATTGCTTCTGGTAGCTGTTATAACCTGGCTTTTCATTAAGCTTCTTTCAACGATACGAGCGATTCGTGAACCTTACGGACAGGCACTTGTTGTTGGCTTAGCATTTTTTCTTGCCATAAGATTTGCCTATGGTCTTGCTGTTTTGAGTGGGGGAATGATGCTGACCTCAATTCCATTTCCTTTCCTCAGCTATGGGAGTCATGTGTGGTTTGAATATGCTGCGATTGGACTTTTGATGGGCATTTATCGTAGGAAGGATATTGAAGGCGTCCAAGATAATACTGTGCTGGATTAGATTCAGGATCTTCCCGTATGTCTAAATATTAAGTACAATTACATATATGGCAAAAGGGAGGTCATCTATTGAACTGGAAAAAATCCGGCTTGTTAAGTATTGCTATAGCCCTTGGTTCAGTGACAGGATTCAGTACTTTGGGTATAGAGCCAGTATCTGCCGCAACGGCAACGGAATCTGCAGGCGTTTATAATCAATTCCAGCAGTATGTACAGAAGTCGACATCTCTTGCTAACGCACGTAATTATTTAATTAACCATATCAAAGAAGTGGATACCTGGGCAGCGACTCAGATGACACTTCAGCTCGAGAATGCACAGAAGGCACATTTATCTGTATACTCAGAAAAGGTTTTTCCGGACAAGATGCAGAAAGAGATAAACAGTGCTTTTTCCAAAAGCAAAAATCTAACCTATACCTCACTCTTTAATACGATCAAAGATGCCAACGTACGCAATGTGTTAATTGAAGGCCGGGATAAGGGATATAAGCTGGAGACCAGTGAGGGCATGTACTATCCGGTGATGCATTATGAGGGATTTAAGATCTTTAAGCCGTATATTACGAAGGACATCGCAGCTTATATTGACATCATGGCCACCGAATCTAATCAACCGAGTGTATCTGATGCAGCGATTGTAATCAGTTGGACCGAGTTAACGAATAGAGCGCTTGCAATAGAGGATTTTGTGACGAAATATCCTGCTTCTAACCGTTCAACCGTTCTTCAAAAAGAACTTCTCATTGCAACGTCCCGCTTATTGTATGGAACAAGTAATACACCTGCATATGACTATGATGAGCAAGTTATCAAACCAGAAGTAAAAAAGGCGTATGAGAATGCACTGAAAAACAGCAAAGTTGATACTAGAATTCTTTCGATTTTAGAAAAGCTACTACAATTACTTAATTCTACGAATAATAAATTCACTCCTGTAATAGAAAAATTTCTAGTTGAAACCGTAAACTCGTAATTATTAGAGTATGTAAAGACAACATCTGAGAAGAGGCTGGATTAATTGAGAATAGGATCAAAAGGAATAAGAATCGCTGTTTTCGCAGTCGTGCTGTTGTTGTGGACAAACAGTATGTTTATGGGTAGTGCTGATGCTGCTTATGTCGGCTCTTCAACAGACTCTGTGCTGCAGCAAATGCATATGGAGAAGAAGAACCATTTACCGCAAGGTTTTGTCTATCTGGATGAAGTGATTCCAACGGCACAATATGAGATTCGATATTACGGAGATAATAATTTTGTGGGGAAGCGGATTGATGGCTACAAGGCGCCTTTAGCGATATTCTCGCGGACAGCGGCAACAGCTTTGAAGGCTGTAAGTGAGGATTTAGCGGACAAAGGGTATATTCTTAAAATTTATGATGCTTATCGTCCGCAGACGGCGGTGAATCATTTTGTAAGATGGTCACAGAATGCCGTCGATACTAAAATGAAACAGCAATATTATCCGCGACTGGATAAACGTAATCTATTTAAACTTGGTTTTATAGCTAAAAAATCAGGCCATTCCAGAGGTAGCACCGTCGATTTAACGATCGTAAATAAAGAAACGGGAGCTGAAGTAGATATGGGAAGCCCTTTTGATTTTTTCGGAGACATCTCCTATTACGATACGCCCTTAATCAACAAGACTCAGAAAGCAAATCGGGCGATCCTCAAAGAGGCGATGGTAAAACAGGGATTTAAACCTTACAGCAAAGAATGGTGGCATTTTACGTTGATCAAGGAACCTTATCCTAAACAATATTTTGACTTCAAGGTGGAATAACCTAGAACTTGAATGTCCATGTAAGAAGCGATTCACTTTTTTTGTTGAGCTTTACTACCATTAGGATTAGCAGATGCTGGAAACGCACATAATACTAATAGTCAAAAAAAGGGAGGTTTCGAACGGATGAACAAAATCGCGGTTGTTGTAGTGTTAAGTGTACTGTTATTGGTAAATGGATTTGGAGGAACTACCTCTTCTACGGCTTGGGCAGATGCTAGTGAAGTAAAGGTGGTTTTGAATGGTCAGGTTCTGAAATCAGATCAATATTCAGCGTATCCAAACGGTTCTACGGTCATGCTACCCCTTAGAGAGGCATCAAGCGTCTTGAAATATCAAACCACTTATCAAAAAAGTACGGACACCATTACATTAAACGGAGTCAAACAAAAGATTGAATATAAAGTAGGAAACGACTATATTACCATTAATGATAAAGAGAAAAGAGACTTTAAGGATAATGTTGTGTTTAGGAAGGAACACTTATATGTTCCGCTCTCTTTTTTCACTAGTGTAGGACTGGTAACCTCTTATAATGCTGAAGCTAATCTAGTGGAAGTTTATGCGCCTGAGGTTACAGCAAGTGTGATAGCGGGACTGCTGAGCACTGGACAATTTCAAGAGTTAGAGAATCGATTCTTTAGTGATGAAATGAAGCGTTCGCTTTCCACTACGGGTTTACAGAAATATTGGGCTGATTTTACTGCACGAGCTGGTACTTACCATGGGATAAAGTCTACTGAAAGTATTCAAAAAGAAGATCAAATGTCAATACAATGTGTACTTGGCTTTGCTGTAACGGATGCGTCCCTTGAGTTTGTTCTCAATAAGTCTGGTAAGATTGTTGAATTAAAAGGAAACCTTCCTTCCATTTAATCTTGAGAATAATAAAGATTTAGGTTTAGAACAACAGGCTATGTGTGCGTCCCTTAAGAAGAGATTTCTTCTTGGAGCCATGCATAGCCTTTTTTGTGTTTCAATAAACATACTGAGATGAACGTAAATGCAATGTATTTTTATTGTAAAAAAGGGTTTTATTTGTTGACTTTCACATTCATCGAAGGTAAATTAAAATTTGAAATAATTGTTAAAGCATTTAACTAAATTAGAGAAAAGAGTGGAGTACTGGATGACAAAATCAATTACTCAGAGTAGCCCGACAGAAGAACGGCCCTTCTCGCTAAGAGCGATCCTCCCCCCGCTTCTTGCTATTATCGTCGGAATGATTATGGTTATTCTGGATGGAACCGTCGTGAATGTGGCTATACCCAAACTGGTGGACTATTTTTCTTCAGATTTAAAAACGATTCAGTGGGCGATTACAGGTTACACGTTAGCTTTAGCTGCTGTAATACCGCTCGCAGGCTGGATGACAGATCGCTTCGGTTCTAAACAAGTGTTTCTGGTGACGCTCACGTTGTTCATTCTCGGCTCCATGTTATGTTCTGTGGCTCAAACTTCTTCGCAGCTTGTTATTTTTCGTGTGATCCAAGGACTTGGTGGGGGGATGGTAGCTCCTATTGGGATGGCTATGGTGTTTAAGTTAGCTCCAGCAGAACGAAGAGGATCGATTATGGGAATGCTTGGGATTCCCATGCTGCTTGCACCTGCACTTGGCCCGATATTGTCCGGATGGCTTGTTGAATATGTTAGCTGGCATTGGATCTTCCTGATTAACGTGCCGATTGGGATTGTTGGTATTATTCTTGGTGTTAAGTATTTGCCCAAGACGGAGAAGATCGGTAAAGGCAACCTCGACATACTTGGCATTATACTGGCACCGATTGCGTTTTCCATGCTAGCTTATGGAGTAAATGAAGGCGGGTCGAATAGTTGGTCATCGACTCCAGCAATCCTTGGATTATCTGTTGGGGGTGTTGCACTGATTCTATTTATAATCGTTGAGCTGCGGCATAAACAGCCTTTGCTGGATCTGCGCGTCTTTCGCTCCTCAGATTTCACCCGCGGCATTATTTTAACATGGGTCATGCAAGCCGCACTGTTTGGTTCCATGCTGTTCGTGCCGCTATACTTACAGCAGATTCGGGCTTATACACCACTAGAGACGGGGCTGATTCTGCTTCCGCAAGCTTTAGCTTGTGTAATCGGCATGCCGCTTGGTGGTAAATTGTTTGATAAGATAGGGGCACGACCGCTGGCTTTTGTGGGTCTGAGCATCATTACAGTTACCCTATTCCTACTGTCTGGGATTTCGATGACTACAAGTCTAAACACCATTATGATGTATCTTGCTTTATTAGGATTTGGGATGGGTATAGCGATGATGCCACTCAATACACATGTTCTAAATGCCGCACCGCGTGAATTGGTGAGCCGGGTCACATCGCTTACAGCAGCGGCACAGCAGGTGGTTGTGGCCTTTGCCGTAGCAGGCTTGACGGGTTATCTGACAAGTCAAATCACTGTGCATATGGGAGCATTGAAAGCAGGAAGTAATCCTTTATCGGCAGCAGTTCTAGGTTTTGATGATGTATTTTTTCTATCTGGTTGTATAGCTGTAGTCGGTGTACTTATGAGTATTATCCTGCGCAAACCAAAGCTTTCCTCGAATGATTCCTCCTCCGAAGAGAGTCAGAAAGCAGATGCAGCAATGATGATGGGACATTAATTTATACGATAATCTTAGATAATAAAAAAAGGCGTCGTTCAGCTTGTATAGCTAACGACGCCTTTTTTGTATGAGAAAATCATCCTATAGATGTTCTGGTTTCTTCTGAGCCCACCTAGGGCTGAATGTAACTTTACCGAGTAGCTCCGATGCTACAATGCCTAGTAGAACAAGAGCTGCACCAGCATATCCTTGTATCGATAGCTTTTCAGCGGCGAACCAATAGCCAAACAACGCGGCGAATACCGGCTCAAGGGAGAAGATCAGTCCGGTGCGTGTAGGTGAAGTATATTTTTGAGCAATGGGTTGTAGGATGAAGCCACAGGCACTACAGAGAATCCCAAGTGCGAGGATCGCAATCCATGCTGGTAAGGTCGAAGGAAGCGAAGGTGTCTCGAATAGCGCAGATAACACTAGAGCAAACCCTCCGGCAAAACCCAACTGTAAGATTCCAATATTCAGTGAATCACACTCTTTTACAGCCTTGCCTGTAAATAAGATCTGTACCGCATAGAACACCGCCGAAAGAATACAGAGGAAGTCACCTGGTCCAATTTTTAAGGTAGCATTTAATGTAAGAAGTCCAATGCCAGCTATAGCGAGTACGGAGCCAAAGACTTGCGGAGGTGCAACTCTTTTTTTGAAAAGTATACGATCTATTATCGGTACAAATATGACCGTCAAGGCTACTAAAAATCCAGCGTTGGAGGTTGTCGTAGTCTTCAGTCCGAACGTTATACATGTGAACACGCCGAGGAGTAAGAATCCGAGTAGAGCACCATATTTCAATGTTTTGATGTCAACTTTTCTTAAACGTTTGTGGAAGATCACTGTGGCTAATATAAAAGCAAGTCCGAAGCGGAGTGCAATCAGATTGAATTCGCCTAACGTGCCTAACCCCATTTTCATAAATATGTAGGAGGAACCCCAAAATAATGTTACAACTAACAGCATCAGCTCAGCTTTGAGCGGTTTCATCGCGTCATCCATCCTTCTTCATTTTCAACTCAATTCAGTATAATACGGCTCTATACATAAGGTAACTGAATGTTTATCATAGGATACATGAGTAAAACTTATGTAAATTAAAAAGGTGAGGGATAGAGGTTGAGCATCAATAAGTATGAGATTTTTCTAAAAGTTGTAGAGCTAGGTAGCTTAACAAAAGCAGCAGATGTACTGGGCTTTACGCAATCTGGAATTAGCCACACGATTAGTAGCTTGGAGATGGAATTTGGTTTCACGTTATTAATTAGAAATAGATCTGGCGTTAAATTGACGGTAAACGGGGAGCAAGTACTACAGCCTATCCGTGAAATTCTGAAGTGGAATGAAAAATTGAAGCAGGAAGTAGCAGATATACATAGGCTAGAGGTCGGGACCATTACCATCGGTACATTCACGAGTGTATCCGTGCATTGGCTGCCAGGAATGATTAAGCAATTTCGCAGTGAGTACCCCTATATCGAAATCAGGTTGATGGAAGGTGGTTATTTAGAGGTTGAGCAATGGATCGAGGCTGGAGTCGTTGACTGTGGTTTTATTTCTCTGCCCACGCGTGAGAAGTTCGAAGTGATTCCCTTAAAAAAGGACCGGATGTTAGGAATCGTATCCAAAGAAAATCCGCTTAGTGCAGAACCTTTTCTCTCCTTATCCCAAATTGCTAAAGAGGATTTCATCATCCCGAAGGCAGGTTCAGATTATGATGTAAGGCGTGTACTGGATAAGGCGGGCATCAAACCGAATATTAAGTTCTCAGCAGGTGATGATTATGCCATTATGGCCATGGTGGAGAAGGGACTTGGAATTAGTATTTTGCCAGAGCTTGTATTAACCCGTCAGAATTATAATGTAACGATGCTTGAATTGGAAGAACGTAGTTTCAGATCACTTGGAATCGCTGTACATTCTATGAAATACGCCTCTCCCGCCACTAAAAAGTTCCTAAAGCATGTACAAGCGTGGTTGATGGGGCATCCCTGAACCTTAAGAATACACCGTTTAGAATGAGCAAAACCCCTGATTAATTCAGGGGTTTTATTATGAATGAATATCCAAAATAAGGGTTGACGAGGGACTTTGTTCATGAGAGAATGTACGCGCGTACATTTACTAAATGCGCTTTCGTAGGAGGGATTTTTATCGCCAGCCGTAAAGAGGTTGCCGAGCTTGCCGGAGTGTCAGAAGCCACAGTCTCTCGCGTGTTAAACAACGTAGGCCCGCTCAAGGAAGAAACGAAGGAACGTGTGTTGGCAGCTGCGCTCAAGCTGGGATATACCCCTAGTTCACTCGCGCAGAGCTTTGCTCGTAGAAGAAGTGGGCACCTTGGTGTAGTAATGCCTTATTTGCCAAATGCACGCTTGTTCTCCACTTATTATTTTTCAGAAATATTAAATGGAATTGGGAGTAAGGCGCGAGAAGAGGGTTATGATCTGTTAATGCTGTTTCGAAATGCCGAAGAGAGAGTGGACTATAACGAATTGTTTAAGATCCGGAAGATTGATGCTTGTATTGTACTCGGTGCCAAAGAGGATCCAGGTGAGATAGCCTCACTTCGACGTTTGAAGGAGGAAGGTCATCCGTTTTGCCTGATTAATCAGCATTTTGAAGGAGAGACTTTTCACGAGGTGGATGCTGATCATGTCGAAGGAAGCTGGCAAGCGGTCAGGCACTTACTGGATCAGGGCTTTACGAGGATTGCCTTTCTAAACGGGCCAGCATCTTATTCGAACAGCCGAGATCGTTTAACTGGTTATTTGAGCGCTTTGGAGGAGTCTAACCTTCCTTTAGATGAATCACTTCTATTCGAAGGTAACTTCAGTCGTAAAAGCGGTGCTATTGCTGCCAAGAAGATGTTGCCTCTGCTGAATGAGATTGATGCCATTGTAGCGGCCAATGATCGAATGGCCATTGGATTGCAGCAAGGCCTACAGGAACTAGGCATCCCAAGAGATCGCATCCCAGCCATGGTGGGTTATGATGATTCAGATGCTGCTGAGCTTACTACACCAGCCTTAAGCAGTGTGCGTGTTCCCTTTTATGAGCTAGGAGAAATTGCTGTATCTAAGGTATTAGAATTGCACGGGAATAGTCGCTCAGAAATATCACCCCCCTCCCAAATCATCCAGATTAAATTACCGACTGAACTAGTAATACGAGCTTCATCTAAATCTAAGAAATCTGAGGAGGAATAAGATGAAACAGCTTCGCATTGGAATGATCGGTTATAAATTTATGGGTAAGGCGCACAGTAATGCTTATCGCAGTTTGCCAATGTTTTTCCCGAAAGCGCTTAAACCTGAGATGTCTGTGATTTGTGGACGGAATGCTGAAGCGCTTGCAGAGGCTGGCACTCAATTAGGATGGTCGGATTGTGTTACGGATTGGAAAGATCTAATCGCTCGTGAGGATATCGATCTTATTGATATAAATGCCCCTAGTAATGCACATAAGGAGATTGCTCTAGCAGCAGCTAAAGCTGGTAAACATATTTTTTGTGAAAAACCACTCGCACTGACCTTGGCGGATTCCCGTGAAATGCTGCAAGCCGCTGAAGATGCAGGGGTTACACATATGGTTGGTTTTAATTATCGCTTTTCACCGGCGGTTAGACTTGCTAAGAAGCTAGTAGAGAGCGGGCGGCTTGGGAAGATCTATCATTTTCGGGCTTGGTTTCTACAAGACTGGATTATTGATCCGGAGTTCCCGTTAGTGTGGAGATTGCAGAAGGAGATTGCGGGTTCAGGCTCACATGGTGACTTGGGTGCGCATCTCATTGATCTGGCACATTTCTTAGTAGGTGATGTGAAGGAAGTAATCGGTATGAGTGAGACCTTCATTAAAGAACGTCCACTTGCTGCTGAAATGACCGGATTAAGTGCCAAAGGGGATAAGGATGCTCCTAAGGGCAAGGTAACTGTAGATGATGCCACATTGTTTTTAGCCCGTTTTGATAACGGTGCCTTAGGTAGTTTTGAAGCTACAAGATTCGCAGCAGGTCATCGCTCTACCAATTCTTTTGAGATCAACGGAAGCCTTGGAAGTGTGAAATTTGATTTCGAGCGAATGAATGAACTCGAGGTTTATTTAACCTCAGATACAGAGGATGTTCAGGGCTTTCGGCGTGTGCTAGCAACGGACCCAGCTCATGAATATGCGGAGGCTTGGTGGCCGCCGGGTCATACGATTGGTTTTGAACATACGTTTATTCACGAAATGTTGGAGCTTTCTAACGCGATTGAAGAAGGACGTCAGCCTGTACCTAATTTCCATGATGGAGTGAAATGCCAAGCTGTGTTAGAAGCGGTAGAACGCTCTATTGAACAGCGCCGGTGGGTCGATATCTCTGAGATGTAATCAACAAAAATGCGTGTTTGAACAATCTCTATTAGAAGGAGTGCGAAAGATGAGAAAAGCATTGATAGTATGGGGCGGTTGGGATGGTCATGAGCCTGAACAGGTAGCTGATATATTCGCTAAAGTACTGCAAAAGGAACAATTTGAAGTTGAGGTATCGAATACACTTGAGGCTTTTGCCGATGCGGAGAAGCTTCTTGAACTAGATTTGATCGTTCCGGTATGGACGATGGGTACAATCGAACAGAATCTTGTGAATAATGTCTCGGCAGCTGTCCAGAACGGAACGGGTCTTGCGGGTTGCCATGGCGGGATGTGTGATTCTTTCCGAAATAATGTGGATTGGCAGTTTATGACCGGGGGGCAATGGGTAGCTCATCCCGGCAATGATGGTGTGAACTACACCGTAGAGATTTGCCAAAGCTCAAGTCCTCTCGTAGAAGGATTAGAAGACTTCACCGTTTGTTCAGAGCAATATTATCTGCATGTAGATCCAGCTGTAGAAGTACTTGCAACGACTCGTTTTCCAGTTGTTGAAGGCCCACATTCTTTCAACAAAGCCGTGGATATGCCAGTAGCCTGGACCAAACGGTGGGGTCATGGCAGAGTGTATTATAATTCACTCGGACATCATGCCGATATTGTAGCTATGCCACAGGTAAAGGAAATGATGCGCAGAGGACTGCTATGGGCTGCCGAGGGTAAAGTTCGCGCACAATCCCAAATTTCAGCGGTTAGTAGTAGCTATAGCGGAATGGCAGACAGTCAATAATCTCTGGGAGCGATCAACGAATGGATAAAGTCAAAGTAGGAATTATCGGATGCGGTAAAATCAGTAGCATATATATGGAGAACTGTCAGAAGTTCGAGATTCTTGATCTAGTTGCATGTGCGGACTTGGACTTGGAGAGAGCGAAGGAACAAGCCGATAAATACAATATTCCAAGCGTTTACACCACAGAGCAATTACTGAATGATCCGGAGATAGAGATCGTTATCAACCTGACGATTCCAGCTGTTCATGCGGATGTATGCCTGAAAGCTATCGAAGCGGGTAAACATGTGTATGTTGAGAAGCCACTTGCTGTGACGAGAGAAGAAGGACGCGAAGTTCTGTCAGCGGCTCGAGAAAAGGGCGTACTAGTAGGCAGCGCGCCGGAAACATTCCTTGGAACCGGCATTCAGACGGCGCTCAAATTGATCGATGAGGGTGTAATTGGTCAGCCCGTTGCAGCCACCTCGTTTATGATGGGGCGTGGACATGAGCATTGGCATCCAGATCCAGAATTCTACTATGCCGCTGGTGGAGGTCTAATGTTCGATATGGGACCATACTATTTGACAGCATTGGTGCAGTTATTGGGTCCAATTCGTACGGTTAGCGGGATGACTGGTAAAGCGCTAGTCGAACGCACGATTACAAGTGAGAAGAAATCGGGTAATAAAATTCCTGTTCAAATTCCAACTCACGTTGCCGGAACATTAAGATTTGAGAATGGAGCCATAGCAACGCTGATTACAAGTTTTGATATCTTTGGCGGCAGTAACCTGCCGCATATAGAAATCTACGGAACACTTGGAACGATTCAAGTTCCGGATCCTAATAACTTTGGCGGTCCGGTGAAATTCAGGCTCATGGGTCAGAATGAATGGACAGAGCAAACGCTGTTATCTGGATATGATCAAAATACACGCGGAATTGGTCCAGCGGATATGGCATATGCCATTCGGACGGGAAGAAAGCACCGCGCCAGTGGAGAATTGGCTTATCATGTACTAGAAGCGATGTGGGCATTCCATGATTCTTCAGATACTCATTCATTCTACGAAATGAAGAGTACCTGCACCCGTCCTGAAGCTCTTCCGATTGGACTCGCTCCTTATACATTAGATTAGAGAATTCATTCTGAATCTGCAACCTATCACTTCCAATCTCCGTTTGAGAAGATAAAGAGTGAGGGAGTGACAAGGATGCGTAAGTGGCTTGGTGGCTGGATATGGATTTCTGTTATTATACTATTCATAAGTGGATGTTCAGAAGATCAACAATCGAATAAGGAGCCGGCTCCAGCTGTTGCAATTACTGCAACTCCAGATATCTCGCCTACTGCGAGCGCTGGAATAGAAGATCCTAAAGCTGAAAAAGTGCTTTACTCCAGTGATCCTGAAGCGATTAAAGCTTTCCTATCCGCTCAGAAGATTCCTAACGGAGATATCTATCTACAGGATAATAAGGTTCATATCAATATAGTGGGTTTGAACTCGCAGATTGAGCAGCGGTTTGCTCAGACTTTCGCGGCAGGTACTTATGAGCTCCATGATGTTAAATATTCGATGCAAGAGTTATTAGCTGCACAAGAGCTTTTGCATAAACAAGAACTCTATCAGAAGCTTAATCTATACGGTTCCGGTGTGGACACGATTGGTAATAAAGTAACGATTACAATTCCATCTGATTATGCTGAAACGGCCATACTTGAGATAGAAAAATGGATCGCTCCTGATATGTTGACCTACGACATTTCAGAGCTAGGCGAACCACATGTAATAGGTCAAATCGTAGATATCGATACCAAACAGGCGAAGCGGATTCTCATCCTTGAACCTGGCATGGAAGATCCCTCTTACTGGTTCTCATTCAATCAGAAGTCAACAATGTTTAATGAAGCTGGAGAATCGATTAGCTTTAAGGATTTGAAGGTTGGACAGCAGGTTGAGCTATGGAGTACCGGTATGGTGGATGAATCTTTTCCCGCGCTTGCAAGTGTGCGGAGGTTACAGCTTAATGCTACGGAATAATCCAATAGCCAGCACCGTTTGGGAGAGGCAAACGGTGCTATTTTTCGTGAATAGAGAGAATCGCCTATTTTCGAACCCCTGAAGGGGTGATCCCTTTGTACTGCTTGTACAGCTTGGTAAAATAATTGGGATTGTCGCAGCCGACTCTACCTGCAATCTCAGTCACTGTAAAATTGGTCTCGAGCAGCAATCGCTCTGCTTCATTTACTCGGCAAAGATTAACATAATCGATGAAGGTTCGACCTGTTAGCTTCTTAAAGGTTTTACAGAAATGATATGGATTTAGATTTACGGATCTTGCGGCGCTTTCTACGGTCATTTTGTCATCGAAATGATTCTCCATGTACTCTAGAAGTGGCTTAAAACGTTCGCGATTAAAGGAGTGCCGCTCATTCGTTCTACCGGATACTTGTTCAGGTAGAAAGGTGCGAGAGAGCAGCACAAAGAGTAAATGCAGTTGATTCTTGATGACCAGTTGAAAAGCAGGTCCCTTCTGCAGTACTTCATCAACGATGGTATCCAGAAGAGAAAAATATGTGGAGCAGGTCGGAACAAGCTCTGCAGGTTTGACCGGCAGCTGATAACGATTCTCTAAATAAGGGATTACAAACTGCTCATGCTGAGGATCCTGCTTCCAATCTTTAAATAAAGAACTATGGAATACGACGGAGATAAAACGAACATGATCATCCCGCAGACTGTACCCAACATGCAAACCTCCAGAGGGAACAAACAATACCTCTCCGGCATGCAGTTCATAGGGCTTGCTGTCTATGTGAAAAATGGCGCTGCCTTCTTGCATAATGATGATTTCGAAATGCTCGTGCCAGTGTAAATACAGGATATTCTGACCGATCTTTGCGTTCTTGCATTCATTAAAAAATAAACGGAATGGATACGTTTTTTCTTCTAATTGAGGATATTCTTTAAGATCATTAGGATAACTCATAATTCACTCAACTCCCACAAGATACGACTATATAAACACAAGATAATAAGAGTTTTAAGCTCAGAAGCAGTATATACTCGGGTTATAGCACTTACTATAAACCAATATTGGAGTGGTCACAAGATGAAGGATACAATGCGAATTGGAACATTAGTAGGCGGCGGCGACGCTGTAAGAGTGATTCCACAAATAGTAGGACATGGATTTGAATCTTTTAGCTTAACCTTCTGGCAAACTACAGGGAAAACAGATCTCGTGGAAACTGGAAAGCGTGTGCAAGAGCTTGCAGCAGAACATGACTTCGTGATCTCATCTGTTGGGATCTTCGGCAATCCATTGACGAATACTGGTGATAATTCCGATGCAATCGCGAGCTGGGAGCGACTGATTGATCATGCTCATTTGTTCGGAACGGATATGGTATCAGGTTTTACAGGAAGGTTACCAGGGGTATCCATTGATGAATCTATTCCGAAGTTCACCGAGGTGTTTGGAGAGTTGTCCAAAAGAGCAGCGGATCGCGGTTTGCGAATTGCCTTCGAGAACTGTTCCATGGGTGGAGACTGGGGATCAGGTGACTGGAATATTGCTCACAATCCATTAGCTTGGGAGAAGATGTTCAATGCTGTGCCTGCTGATAATATAGGACTCGAATGGGAGCCATGTCATCAGATGGTCCAATTAATTGATCCGATTCCGCAGCTTCGTAAATGGACAGATAAGATCTTCCATGTACATGGTAAGGATGCCACCATCGCTTGGGATATCGTAAAAGAATATGGAATTCATGGCCCCAATCCTTATGT
Source organism: Paenibacillus sp. FSL R5-0923 (assembly GCF_038009145.1). Lineage (NCBI taxonomy): Bacteria > Bacillati > Bacillota > Bacilli > Caryophanales > Paenibacillaceae > Paenibacillus > Paenibacillus sp. FSL R5-0923. The sequence continues at coordinate 4,683,267 of NZ_JBBPAT010000001.1, read as the reverse complement.
ATGGCACCGTACTCCCGGCTTTGGAGATACGAACTGGACTGATGTTATTTCTATTTTGCGTCAGGCAGGTTATAAAGGTACGATTGATATTGAAGGCTGGCATGATCCTGTTTATCGGGATGAGCTGGAAATGATGGGACAAGTACATGCTTTAAATTATTTAAAACAATGCCGGGGCGGTAGCTTTGTACCTAATCCGCTGTAACCGTAGAGGGGGAGAATGATGACAGCACAGTACCGTGTAGCGGTTGCAGGTTGCGGAGGAATGGCTAACGCCTGGATTGAATACGCTTTATCACGTTCAGATACTCAGATTGTTGCACTTATAGATATACGATTGGAGTCAGCACAAGCGATGGCGGCAAAGCATGAGATTTCTTGTCTGACGTTTACTGACATTAAAGAAGCAATTCAGGCGACTGAAGCTAATCTTGTGTTTGACGTTACAGTTCCAGGAAGCCATTACAGCATTTCTAGCACTGCATTAGAACTCGGATGTAATGTGTTTAGTGAGAAGCCACTGGCCGAGACTATGGAAGAGTGCACTAAGATTGTTGAGATCTCTGAAAGAACCGGAAATGCCCATGCTGTGATGCAGAACCGACGTTATGACCCTCGTATTCGTTCTTTGCGCAACTTAATCGAGTCTGACACCATTGGTAGAGTAGGATACATCAGTTCTAGCTTTTTCCTCGGCGCTCATTTCGGAGGGTTCCGTGATGTCATGGAAAGTCCTCTGCTGCTGGATATGGCGATTCATACCTTTGATCAGGCCCGATTTATTAGTGGAGCCAATCCGATTTCCGTTTACTGTCAGGAGTTTAATCCTCCCGGATCATGGTATAAGGGGAATGCGTCGGCAGTGTGTATCTTTGAGATGTCGGACGGATCTGTATTTACTTATCAGGGGTCTTGGTGTGCAGAAGGTGCCTCTACCTCTTGGGAAGCAGCTTGGCGTCTGAATGGGGAAAAAGGAACTGCGATTTGGGATGGTCATGAGATGCCATATGCAGAGGTAGTCGTATCAGGAGATCAGAGTGATAAATTTATTCGTGATGTAGAGCGTGTAAATGGAGAAGCTGTTAATATGGACAAAACCTTCCATCAAGGATGTTTGGAGGAAATGTTCCTTTCACTAGCAGAAGAGCGTCCAGCAGAGACAAATTGTAGAGATAATCGGTATAGTATGGCAATGGTATTTGGAGCGCTGGAAAGTGCTAAAACAGGTCAGAAAATTGATCTAGTAGAGTTCATGAGTACCTCAGAGTGATGAAAACCTTTTGTTAATTTTATCCAAACTTTAATGTTCATGTTATGATAGATAAGAACATTATTCGGGGAGGATATTATGTACAAAGCCATTATATTTGATCTAGATAATACATTAATAAATTATAGTGCTTGTGAAATCGAAGCGATGAAAAGAACCTGTAACGATCATAATCTCTTCGTAGAAGATATTGAGGCGTGGTCTTTATTTTATGGAGAGTTTTCAGGTCATAATTTTCGCCATTGGATGAACTTTGTGGGTGGTGGTGAGGTGAAGACTATAGGAGAGGTATTGAGGTATTCTTTTAGAGACACCCTTAAACAGGATCAGCTTTTTCATAGCAAACTGTCAGATACTTATTGGGATTATTTTTGCAATTCCTGTTATTTTGAAGAAGGAGCGGAACAGATCTTAACTTCATTTAAAGATAAGTATGCTCTGGGGATTATCACCAATGGGATCAGTGAGGCACAAAGAAAAAGACTGCAAGCCGGTAAGATCTATGAAATATTCAAATCCATAATGATCTCTGATGAGGTAGGCATCCGAAAACCTGATAAAAGGATTTTTGAAATGTCTTTAATAGATCTACAGCTAAGCAATCATGAAGTGCTGTTCGTTGGGGATTCTTTACAAGATGATTACCATGGTGCTGTGAATTCTGACATTGACTTCTGCTATTACAATCGCCAGAATATAGAGGTTCCTAAAGACCTCAAGCCTAACTATATGATTAGTTCTCTTCTGGAGCTTAAAGATGTAGTGGGGTTGTAGCAATGCCAGCAAGGAGAACAAGCAATGGAAATTAGAGCTTATCAAGAATCGGATATTAGTCAGCTTATCTCATTGTTCTATGAGACAGTTCATTTCGTAAACAAACAACATTATTCACAAGAACAGCTTGATGCTTGGGCACCTAAAGAGGAAAAGACCCTCAAACTTGATGCTTGGAGCACTTCTTTACGTCAAAATATTACTTATGTAGCCGAAATTAACGGGTACATAGTTGGCTTTTCGGATATGACGTTGGAAGGACATTTGGATTGTCTTTATGTCCACAAAGATTTCCAAGGCCAAGGCGTAGCCTCTGCTCTCGTGAACAAGCTTGAAATGAAGGCGAGAGAGCTTGGTCTTCATGAAATGGATACCGAAGCAAGTATTACAGCTAGACCCTTTTTTGAACGACAGGGATACCAGCTTATGATGAAACAAAGTGTAGAACGAAAAGGAGTACTGTTAGTTAATTATCGGATGAGTAAAAAGCTAATTTAATCAAAAAAGCAGATTGCTATGGTGAGCAGTCTGCTTTTTTATCTATTGAAGGAGGATCAATCAACAAGCTTTATTTGGATGAAGAATAACGATTTATAAAATTAGCGATTCCATTTGGAACGAATTTGTTAACTTCATTATTAAACAGGTCTGTATAGTTTGCAGTGATAACTTTACTTGGTACTAACGTCAAGTTTGAAAAATATTGCTTATACGCCTTATCATAGGCGGATTTATTCACTTCTTTTTGATTTACATAATAGCTTGGCAAATCATCCGTTTTTTCTTGATCTGGAATGTCGACCAAGAATATCTCTTTGTCATTAAATTTGGTTCCTTGGAAACTAATCTCGAAAACCTGCAAATTAGAATTGTACGAACCACTGCCATCTACAAAAGCGATATAACGTAATGTTCCATCTTTTTTGTTCTTATAGAGATGCAGGCCACGATTTTCATCGCGCGGTAGAAATCCACCCATACCTACATTAAATATACCCTCTGAAATATCCTTCAGTTTTCCTTGATAATTGAATGGAATGACTTTTCCATTTTGGACGGTTAGAGCAATGTTGATGGGCTGAATGAATCGTAAAGAATACCCCTGTATAAGTTCAGGAGTACCATCAAAGTTCAAATCTACTAAAGTGAAATAATTGAAGTCGCCGTCATAAGACCTATCTCTAGTAGCATCCATTAACGTTTTCTTGATATACTCAGAGTAAAGTGTCTTCCATGATTTTGCAGTTGCTGCTTTTGCTGACGCAGTAATTGGAATACTCCCCAATAATAAAAGTAATGTTACTATGATCCACGCAGTTCGCTTCATGACTCATTAGCTCCTTATCATATTACAATGTACTGGAAATTAATATTACTATTGTTAGATAATATGTTCCAGTAATAATATGGTATATGAAGGGTGATTAGTCATAAATCAATTTCATTAAAGCCTCCGAGTCAAAACGATCTCCTTGCACTAACCATTGACCATCCACATCAAACATAGTCAGTATTCCCTCCAAAGGGACACGTTTACTTTCTTTGTCATCCTTATCCAACATAACAAGATCACAAGTATATTTTAACTCAACAATATTTTTCTTTTGTTCGGAAAGGGTGAACTTTAGATTATCTGGTTTTAAAGAAAGCTTTTGTTTATTAGCGATTTGAAAAGGGATAGTTGTGATTCGGCTTCCTATAGCTTTTTCGGTATAGTATTCAGTAAAGTACGGTTTCATTTCTTCATTTCGGGCTAGAATGGATTCCTCAGAAAATAAGTCATCAGAAACCTTAATGGTATATTCAACATTTTTGTACTTCTCAGCGGCTTTAGTGGCATCATCCACTTCTGAACTACAGCCCATAATTAACGTTAGGGATAATAAAATCATACTCAATATCAACGGTGATTTACGCATTCGAACACCTCCATGTAATTGATTCTGTATTATTATACTTATATTACCATACATTAGTTTCACAGCTTCAAGAAGGAAATGATTCAATTCCCTAAATATGGTATGGTGTAAGTATTACTATCAATAACCTAAAGGGATGGGATACACTTGAGTTTTTTTCCTATTACATACTCACTGTTGGCAACAGACGCATTATTACATATTAAAGAGCATTATGAGATTCCAGAACCAGTACAGTTGCAGTATTTTCTTAGAGGCATGAACGATACATACATCTTAGAAACGGCATTGGAAAAATACATCTTTCGTGTTTATCGTGCGGATAGACGGAGTAGATCGGAGATTGATTTTGAATTAGAATTGTTGAACGATTTGCACGAAAAAGGTGTAAACGTCTCCATTCCTATTCCTCGAAAAGATGGGATCATATTTAATGAATTTTTGGTGCCTGAGGGTGTGAAGTATGGCGTTATGTTTAGTTTTGCTGTAGGAAATGAAAAGCCTATTCATGCGGTAGAAGACAGCTATTTATTTGGTCAGTCAGTTGCACAAATCCACACAGCTACGGACAACTTTAAGAGTGAACATGTAAGAGGTAAGCTTGATTTTGAACATTTAATTGAGGAACCGCTTCATACGATCAAACTGCATATGAGCCATCGACAAGAGGATTATCAATTCCTGTATGACCTTGCCATACAATTAAAAGCGCAGATTGAAGTACATCTGGAAGCGGGGCTCGACTGGGGCATCTGCCATGGCGATTTGCATGGGAATACGAATGTGACTTTCACGGACGAAGGGAAATTAACTCATTATGATTTCGATATTTGTGGTTACGGATGGAGAGCCTATGATATCGCTGAGTTTAGATTGGCAAGAGAGATTCATAGCGGCCATGATAAAGATGAAGTAGAACGGTTATGGGCATCATTTTTAAATGGATATAAAAGTTTAAGAGATCTCAGTGACAATGATATTAGTGCTGTACCTATGTTCGTTGCGCTTAGACAGCTTTGGTTATTTGCTTTATGTTTCAGTGAAGGTGAGCTTATTGGTGCAGCTGACTTTGACAATGGATTTATCGACAGTAAAATGGATTATTTCAGAAATTTAGAGGTGATCAAATGAATGATGAATTGGGCAGTAAAGAGGCCATAAAAAGATGGGATAAATACGCAGAACTAATCTCAACTTCGTACAGCAAAAACGGGGATATCCATCGAGAAATTTTTTTGAATCCAGCTTTATTCAGTCTTATGGGTTCTGTTGAAAATAAGAAGGTGCTAGATGCAGGCTGTGGTGAAGGATATTTAAGCAGAATGTTAGCTAAGGCAGGTGCCTCAGTCACTGGCGTTGATTACTCGCAGAACATGATAACGATAGCCAAGAGTAAATCACCAGAGGAATTAAAGATAAACTTCCATCATGGCAATTGTGAAGATCTCAGCTTTCTTCAGAATGAGAGTTATGATCTCATCGTTTCTAACATGGTGATTCATGACTTATCTGATTATGAGATGGCGATTCATGAAATGTATCGGTTGTTAGTTGATGGAGGGACGTTTATATTCTCAATTCCACATCCTTGCTTTGTAACCCCTGGTAGCGGATGGGTGAAGTCGGATACTGGTGAGAAGCTTTATTGGAAAGTAGATAATTATTTTTACGAGGGCACTTATAATCAGATCTTCCCTATAGATCAAGAGGAAAAGTTTCTGATTTTTCATAGGACGTTATCCAGTTATGTAAATACGATTGTACGGGCTGGCTTTCAAATTGAAGAAATGATCGAGCCGAAGCCATCTGCTGAAATGCTTGAGAAGTATCCGTCTTTTGAGGAGGATTTTCGCTGCAGCGATTTTTTGGTTTTTAAACTGCGAAAATAGGGGGGAGAAAGATGAACCATAATATTTTCAAAGAAGTTATAGACTCTGAAGAAGAGTTAAGGTCAATGTATGGGTATCCCAGTGAATTGGTTAACAATAAGAGTATAACCTTCATCGATCATCATTGCCGAGATTATATATCCAAATCACCGTTACTCTTTATAGCAACAAGTGATTCATCAGGCAATTGTGATGTATCTCCGCGTGGGGATGCTGCAGGTTTTGTATATGTGTTAGACGACAAACATTTAGTGATTCCTGAGCGACCTGGTAATCGACGGTTTGATTCTTTGCGCAACATCCTTTTAAATTCAAAAGTGGGTTTGATATTTATTATTCCCGGTCTTGAAGAAACCTTAAGAATAAATGGACATGCAAGGATTATCAAAGATCAAGAAATAATGGTTCATATGGAGGCTCAAGGTAAACTACCGAAATTGGGCATTGCCGTTGAAGTGGAAGAGTGTTATATGCATTGTGCTAAAGCTTTTAAAAGATCACATCTATGGGATGATACGTATTGGCCATTGAAAGCAGAGCTGCCTAAACCCTCAGTAATCATTGCAGAACATGCGAAAGAGCTTGGGATTTCTCAAGAGGATGTATCAAAGGGATTAAAGGATAGCTATGAGAATCGGTTATATTAGAAATGAAAGGATTAACTAAGATGAGCAAAGCTTTAAAACTCACTCCAGGGAATAAAGTAGGACTTATCGCTTGTTCTGATGGTGTGAGACTGGAGAACCTGCCTAAAGTAGAAGAATTAATTAGAATTCTGAACTCAGTTGGTCTAGAGGTAGTAATGTCTAACACCTTGTTTAGAAGAGATGGTTATTTCAGTGGCAATCCTAAGGAAAGAGCAACGGAGTTGAATCGTCTATTTAATAATGATGAAATTCTTGCGATTTTTGATATTTCAGGTGGGGATTCCGCGAACCAGATCTTGGAATATCTCGACTACGATAATATTCGTTTGCATCCGAAGCCTTTTTTCGGAATGAGTGACTTGTCCGTTATTTTGAACGCTTTACATACGCAAAGTAATTCAAAATCCTATCACTATCAGTTGATGAATCTCGTATCTTCTGATGGTGCGGAGCAGCAAGCTGCTTTTTATCGAACATTTTTCGAAGGACATAACGATCTTTACGATTTCGACTTTCATTGGGTCCGTGGGAACCAGATGAGTGGGATTGTAATTGGCGGCAATATTCGATGTTTTATGAAGCTAGCAGGAACAAGTTATTTTCCAGACCCTTCGAACAAGATTTTATTCTTAGAGAGTTTAAGTGGCAGAGCTAACAAAATCGTCTCCTTATTTGCTCAGCTTCAGCAAGCTAGAACTTTTGATAAATGTGCTGGAGTGATTCTTGGGTCGTTTACTGAGCTTGAGAGCTATAATGAATTTTCAATCGTTGAAGCGTATTTGAAGGAAATCAGCGGGATTCCTATCGTGAAGACGAACGAGATCGGGCATGGTAGTGACAGTAAGTGTATTGTTGTGGGTGAGAATATAACTTTATAAGATCAAATTTACTACTAAGAGGGTGTTCAGTTGCTGGATTCATTTACTAAAAAGAGAATTGAAAAGATATTGTCGACTTACATTGAAGCGAAGATTCCAAAGCATGTAAGAAACCAAATCAGGCTTAACTATAAGTTCAGAGGGAATAGCGTTACTTTAAATGAAGAAAGGCCTGCATATATGAGTGAAGTATGGGTAGAGTTACCCATCGCACAATTTCGATTTGAAGAAAATAAATGGAAAATCTATTGGAGAGATAGTAAGAAATGTGGCATTTTGTCGATGATTTTGCCCCCCAAGATGATTTTGAGAAGCAACTGGAAATTGTTGATAACGATAGTAGAGGCATGTTCTGGAGTTAAGCACATAAAGGAGAGTTAAGATGTCTACAAACGACTATCCATCTAAAGAAGCATTGAAAAATGCTATACATACGGCCTACCTGTCTCTTGATCATGAATTTGAGGGCATTGAGAATGCTCAAAAAGACATTCGAATGGAAGGGGGCGATCGTACTCCTGCAGAAATCCTTGCCTATCAATTGGGTTGGTTGAACCTTGTAATGAAATGGGATAGGGATGAAAAAGCAGGTGAAACCGTCATTACGCCTTCACCGGACTATAAATGGAATCAACTTGGCGGATTATATCAATCGTTTTATCATACATATGCTACCTACTCATTAGACGAATTAAGATCTTTATTTAAAGAAACAGAACAGCAATGGCAGAACTGGATTGATTCTTTAAGTGATGAAGAGCTCTTTACACAAGGAGTCCGGAATTGGACAGGGAAGAATCCAAGATGGCCTATGGTCAAATGGATTCATATCAATTCCGTTGCACCGTTCAAGACTTTTCGTTCGAAGATTCGTAAATGGAAAAAGCTCAATGTAACTAAGGAAGTATAAATCAAGCCCCCGCCTAAGAGAAATTTCTGAAGTAGGGGCTGTTTTGAGCTGTTCAATGATCAATATGGAGGATATAGGTTTAGTGGAAGAGAATGTATAGCAGTGGGTGAATAGATTAGAAAAGGGCGGATTATTTTTGAAGAAAACATCTATTATTGTAAGTACATTTATATTATTGATTGCATTAAGCTCGATTATATTTGTCGTGGTAAACAACACTGCTAAACCCATTAAGTATCCTGAAAACATTGAACTAAAAGAGTTGGCGAATGGAAACAAAATACAAGTGGACTTCTCGGAGAAACCCACTGTATTCGTATTTTTCACCTCATGGTGTCCATATTGTAATGACGACGCTCCTAAGATTGTCTCATTGTATGAGAAATATAAAGATAGAGTGAACATATACGGAATCAATTTGCTTTATCAAGATGATCTTTCTGAAGTAGAACAATACGTGGCGGATTACAACATTAAGTATCCCGTTCTCCTAGATGAAACAGGTGATCTCCATAAACAATTTGGTGAACAAGCTTTTCCTGCGTTGTTTTTTATGAACTCTGATGGCAAGGTTATGGATCAAATTATTGGCTCGACTGATTTTGACGCTATTGAGAGCTCGTTTAAGATTTTCATTAAAAACTATGATTAGTGTGAGATATATGAAATCAAAGAAACCCATAATCATCACCGCATTTCTTTCCTTTTTACTTCTGATGCTGATTGTAGTCTATATGATAAATCCTCAACCTGTTAATGCAATGATGGTAGAATTTTCTAGTATGGAGAAGCAAGGTAAGCATGTTTATGTAGAACCAGATATTTCAGAGGTCACAACAACGATACTTTTGAACGATTTCGAACAATCGAGGGAGAGAGTTCCTGGGTTCTTCGAAGATTTAAAAGACAATCCAACCCTTCTTTTTGTTCAATCTCCACACGCTCTAGAGAAGTATGCTCAGAAGAATCGAACGGGCCAGACTTATTATACTTATTGGGGAAATTACATTGTTATTGGTCCAGACGGATTTAACGCGGATGTGATCGCCCATGAATTGATGCATAGTGAGTTAAGAAAGAGGTTGAAGAATAAGGATAAGGTTCCTGTGTGGTTTGATGAAGGTTTGGCTACCTTAGTTGACTATAGATATAACAGCGATAAGTTTATAAGTTTTGACAAGATAAATGAGCTAAGTAGTAGAGATGACTTTTATGAACCCTCACATGTAAAAGAAAATTATGAGATCGCCCATTCAGAAATTAATAGATGGTTTGGAATCGTTGGAAAGTCAGGTTTAGTGGAGCTTATTGATGGATTAAATAATGGAAAAGAGTTCAAAACAATCTATAAATCAATCGAATCCCAAAGCTAGGAGGTTGAGATGAAGAAATTCATTATTGTAATTCTAGCCATAATTGCTTTATTGCCATTGCATACGGTCTCCGCGGATTGGGCCGGTTCGTTTGTTGTTTATTCAGGTGACATCTACGAAATATCAGACGATGAACTCATCCCCTCGGAAGAAATCGATAAGAAGATAGGGCATGTAACTAAATTTTCCGATGAGGAAGGCACGTACAGGGGGAATTTCTCGAATATTTATCCTAAAGGTACGCCCTACTACTCAATTATCAATACCGATCCAAAAGATTTTATTGCTATTAAGACCCAAGAGGATATCTTTGTAAAAGCTTATAATAAAGGCCATTATCCCAATGATGAATTGGTTAAAAAAACGATTTGGATGTATTTCTTATTGGGGACATCGGTTATCGTCTTATTAATAATTTGGATAATAAAGCGGAAGAAAGCAGTGTTGTAGCTAGAACGGCGTGGTGAAATGAGATAACTCTGTACTTGTTTTTTTTGTTTGTGTAATTATTTTTGCATTTCTTTGGGTTTACGTAGAGAGAAAGGAATAAGCGATAACTATGAGTGCATGGAGGAGAATTGCCCAAAAATTGTTTTATGATCTCAGGTTTCATTTTAATCATAAAGATGATTCTATCTATTCTTTATTGGTATTTCTGCGAGATAGAATTATAGAAGCGCATAGAAATAATGATTTGACAGAACAGGAGAAAATTTATAATTATGCGGAGTGGTGTTTTAACCAATATAAGCGAAGTCCTTATATGCATAATGCTATTTGTGTTGGCTTTTATGAACATTTAGTTGAAGATGAAAGTACCTTGCAGGCTATTCCATATAAAGTAAAACCATATATTTTTAAAGATTTACAGGGATTATTCGAATGGATGTTAAACGAGGATAAAGATCGATATATCAAGTTAGTAGAAGAATACAATAGAGTGAACAGTACTGATTTTAATAGGTGAAAAATTCAAGTTCGAAGGGTGAATCTAGTGGAAGAAGTATCTAGTCTAATCAAAAAATTATCATGGGACACACCCCAAGAGGAAAAGGAAGATGCAATTAATAAGCTACAATACATAAAGGATGAAGATTTGCATTTATTAGTACAACCTATATCAAAAGACTATTGGGATGGAGCGGCTGAAACAGTCATACGTTTAGGATATCCACGTGTGAAAAGCATATTGCCGGGTTTACTTGAATGGATACAAGATAGGAATTGGCCAGGCGCGGGGGAAATAGCTGATTTTTTACTTGAAATAGGGGATCCGATGATTCCATATGTTAAAGATGTACTAAATCAACACAGCGATGATCAAGAATGGGTGTACTGGATTTTTGAAGTATTAATTAATCATTGGAATACGGTACAAGTCGTACAGATACAAGCAGAATTAATTAAGATTTCACAGGAAAAAGCCAATGACCTTTCGGCATTGAGAATCTTATTAACTCACGGTATATACGCAAAAGATGTGGTCTGTGAAATAATCCAGTGTAAAAAAGATGTCATTGCTTTTGAACTCAAGGAACTTCATGATACTCATCCTGAAATTGATTGTGAAGCTCTTAAAAAAGAATTCAATGAGATAATCATCAAGCAGCCTAATTTGATTAAATCATTTTATGAGCACAATAAAGAACGTTTTTTTATATGTAATGCGATATCTAACCCCCAAGAAGTTTTAAGAGAAATAGAGATTGTCACAGCAGAGTGTCTTACTTAGTCAGTCTATATGAATTTAAATAAAGGAGACTTATCAGTGAACAACATCAAAGTGCTTCATTATGATGCGTTTTCTCCCTATCCGAACAAAGGGAATCCTGCGGGAGTAGTGTTAGAAGCTGATCATTTAAGCGAAAGTGACATGCAATCGATAGCTCATAAGGTCGGTTTTAATGAAACAGTTTTTGTAGTCTCATCAGAAATAGCTGATTTAAGGCTTAAGTATTTTACGCCAGGCCATGAGATCAATCTTTGTGGACATGCAACAATGGCATCTTTATTTGCTTTAAAAACAAAGGGTATTCTTGGAGAGGCTAGCTCGGTAAAGATCGAAACAAATGTGGGTGTGCTACCCATTCAATTTAGTATGGACAACAATAATCACTTACTAATAAAAATGAAGCAAGATCAACCGAAGTTTATTGAATTTAACGGCGATAGAGCGAAGCTTGCACACGCCATAGGTTTAACCCTTGACGAGATAGAAGAGGATCTGCCTATTGTTTATAGCTGTACTGGCGCATGGACTCTATTAGTCCCGATTAAGAGAATAGATAGCTTTAATAAAATGAAACCGATTAACTCGTTGTTTCCGGAGATTTTAACGCAGCTTCCAAAAGCATCTGTACACCCATTTTCACTCCAAACGCTTGATCCGCACGCTTTAATGCATGCCAGACATTTCTCATCTCCTTATTCAGGAACCGTTGAAGATCCAGTAACAGGTACAGCATCGGGAGTCATGGGGGCTTATTATTTAAAATATATTGATCCGCATTTGGACTCGATCCAATTTGTTGTAGAACAAGGACAAGAAATCGGTAGAGATGGGAAAGTAAATGTAGAAGTGTATCGATTAGATTCTGATAGAATGGATGTGTTTATTTCTGGAACTGCGGTATTTGTGGGGGAGGTAGATTTATGGAGATGATAAAATATACTCAGCTTGGAGTGTATGGAGTCTTAGTGAAGAACGATAAAGTATTACTAATTAAGAAAGCAAGAGGCCCTCATACGGGGAAGTGGGACTTTCCAGGGGGTTCTATTGAGTTTGGAGAGGAGCCGTATGAGGCCCTTAAGAGGGAGTTTTGGGAAGAGACCGGAATTACAAGTTTAAAAGGATTGCTTCATGATTCCATTTCCTATACGTTAATTTATCCATACAGTGATACCCAGTTAGAAGAATTACACCATATAGGGATCATATATAATGTTTCATTGTTAGATGTGAACTTTGAGCTTAAGACCGATGGAGACGGACAAGACTCTGATGGGGCACAGTGGATAGAAATCAAACAACTAAACAACCTTGCTTTAACCCCTTTTGTGAAGAAAATAATGCTGGGTCATTATTAGAACTTTAATGATCTATGTAATGGAGGCAGCTTCATGATTGAAATTGATTGTTTGGGTGAAATCTGCCCAGTACCAGTAATGATGTTAAAAAAACATCAAAAAGTCATTCAGAAGGGTGAAAAGGTAATGCTAGTTACTGATCATAGCTGCGCGAAAGTTTCTATCGCGGATTACTGTCGTGGTTCAAATTTAAATTATTCCATTCAAGAAGTGATTAATGGAGTATGGGAAATTACGATTGAGGTTTAGGCTCAACACAAAGTATCTATTAAAGTCTTTTCAATATATCGAACTAATTGTTTCGTATCGTTGTCACAGCGCTGATTTTGTTTCTTTATCATGTAGACATCGTTATTGACCTGGAACTGATCAATAGGAATGATCTTGAGTTGTTTACTATACAACTCTTTTTTTATGGACATATAAGGGAGAAAGGCGAGACCATGCCCTCTAATGGCAGCAAGCTTTACCGCCTCAAGAGAGTCTAGATTAAAGAGTATATTTAATTTAAGCTCGCCCACTGCATTCAAAGCCCTTTGCACACAATGAAGCTGTGAGGACCAGATTAAAGGATAATTGGGGAGCTCAGTCAATGTGATTTTATCAGGGCAAACGGTCGTATTGCTTGCCACCAACATAACTTGATCTGAAAATACCATATGTGAGCTTAATTCGGATTTTGGAGAGGGACCGGAAATAAACCCGATATCACCTTCTTCAAGAAGTAAACGTTCTTCTACTAAGGGCGATGCCCCTTCATTTAAAGTGATATGGCAATTGGGAAAATGTTTTTTCACCTCATACAAGGTACAAGGGAGAGCATAATTACAGACCTCCGGAATCGCATAAATGGACAGCTCGTGTTGTGTTGGCTGTAAATGATTGATTTCTGTGATCATATCATCATACAATTTACAGATTTGCTCCACGTACTTCTCCGCAATAATCCCTGCTTCGGTTAGGCTAGCGCCTTTATTACTTCTCACAAAAAGTTCAGAACCCAGGGTATTCTCCCATGATTTCAACTGCTGACTAAGTGCGGATTGGGTGATATGAGATTTCTGAGCGGCTTTAGATATACTTTTTAACGAAGCAATATCTAAAAATAATTTAAGCGTTTCCATATTCATACTTATTCCTCCTGTTGCCCGCTGTTAGTGCACACTATAGCATACTTGATTACGCTCCATCTGTGCCATTAGTAACACTTATACAGCATAAAGAAAGCAGATAACCACAGCTTAAATAAGTATGTTACTATTTTCACATAGTCAATTACATAAAAACGATGGAGGTGTTAGACTATGGGGCAAACCGTAAGTCCCGAAACGAGATCAACCCGAACCAGAGCTCCTAGAAAACCTAAAAAGAGTCAGTTGCCCATCGCGTTGCTGGTCACAGCTCTCATTATTGGGTTTGGTTTTTTCCTAGACCATTCCCACGATAAAATGGTTGTCTACCTGCTTTTCGGTATTTCGTTTGGCGTTATTTTGCAAAGATCACGTTTCTGCTTTACTGCATCACTTAGAGATCCCTGTATTACAGGCAGCACATCAGTTACAAGAGCGGTTCTGATTGCTTTTTCCCTTGCAACCATCGGATTTACAGCGATTAAGTACCCAGCGTTTCTAGATGGTAAACCGATTCCTGGGATGGATAATGTGGGTCAAATCAGCTTGGCTTTGATCATTGGTGCTGTATTATTCGGAATTGGCATGGTTATCGCGGGTGGATGCGCTTCGGGTACATTGATGCGTGTAGGTGAAGGATTCACGATGCAGATGCTTTCACTTGTGTTTTTTGTCATTGGTTCACTTTGGGGATCACATGATATGGGTTGGTGGAGAGCTAACGTTATAAAGGATGCACCAACTGTATTTTTGCCTGATGTATTCGGTTGGCTTGGAGCACTGGTTGTTCAGTTCCTGATTATTCTTCTGTTATACATTGCAGCTGTTAAATGGCAAGAGAAAAAGATGGGAAGCGCAGATTAGTTTAGATTATTACGTGAATATTTTCACTATTGTTATTCCAAAAAAATATAAAGGTGGTTTTTAAGATGGCTGAATTTACACTTGATTGCATGGGAGAAGCTTGTCCGGTTCCGTTAATGAGAACAGAAAAGAAAATGACTGAACTCAATGTAGGTGATGTACTAGTAGTAGCTATTGATCATAGCTGCGCAATGAAGAACGTTCCAGAATGGGCGAGAAAACAGGGACATAATGTGGAAATCGAAGAGGTTGATGATGGCGA
The DNA here is from genome assembly GCF_038009145.1 of Paenibacillus sp. FSL R5-0923. Classification (NCBI taxonomy): domain Bacteria; kingdom Bacillati; phylum Bacillota; class Bacilli; order Caryophanales; family Paenibacillaceae; genus Paenibacillus; species Paenibacillus sp. FSL R5-0923. The sequence goes on along the minus strand of NZ_JBBPAT010000001.1, from coordinate 4,668,264 downwards.
GTGGGAAGTTGTTATTGAGAAGGTAAAATAGGATCGCTGAGTAGGAAAGGACGGTGAATGAAACGGTGAACGAATTCTGGTTGAAGATATCGTCTAACCGCTTTTACAAGCGCTTGCTCAAAGAACCGTTTACTTATGTAACTGGAGCTGTACTTCTTGCTGTGTTCGCTACAGCACATCTGGCTGTTTTCTCTAAAGGATGGGGAGTAACTAGCGCTTTTGCAGATTGGGGAGCTTGGTTGTATCGATTAGCAGGCGGAAATGTAGATCAATGGGCATATTTTAGTTCGGAAAAAGCACAAAAAACATTATCTTCCGGATTTTTGAATGATGGTGGTTCGATTCGAAATCTAGGGATAATATTAGGTGCTTTAGCAGCGACTTTGTTTGCTTCCGAATTCAAGTTGAAGAAAATTAAGTCCAAAAAGCAGGTTGTAGCAGCGGTACTTGGTGGATTACTCATGGGGTACGGAGCTAGACTGGCTAATGGATGTAATATTGGTGCATTGTTTACGGCTATAGCTTCTTTATCGCTTTCAGGATGGATATTTGGATTGTTCCTGCTGGTTGGTGCATTTATAGGCAGTAAATTATTAGCCAAATTCTTTATGTAAAAGTGAAATAGGCTGAGCTTGTAGCGCTGACGAGAGTCAGCCTATTTTATTAAGGCACAGACTCACAGGAGGGACAAAAGGAATGGAAAAGAAGACAGAACAGTATGATGTCGTCATTATCGGTGGCGGGGCTGCTGGTTTAACAGCGGGAATCTATTGTGGACGTGCAAAATTAAAGACTCTTCTCTTGGAAAAATCACTGGTAGGTGGTCTTGCCACTTATACTAATGAAATAGAAAATTATCCTGGTTTTCCTGAAGGAACGACCGGTACAGACCTTATGGGATTATTTCATAAACAAGCTAAGAAATTTGGTGTGGATTTTAAAATGACAGATGTAAAATCTGTTTCGGTAGCGGAAGATATTAAGGTAGTGGAGACCTTTCGGGTTCGTTATGAGTGCAAGGTCATTATTATAGCCAGTGGGGGAAAACCAAGAATTACCGGGGCAGAAAATGAAGATATGTTCTTATATGATAAAGGAATTTCTTTCTGTGCAACCTGTGACGCTGCAGCAAATACGGGAAAGACGGTTATGGTTGTTGGCAGTGGTGATGCAGCTATTGAAGAAGGAATGTTTCTGACCAAGTTTGCAGATAAAGTAATCGTTTCTGTTATGCATGATCATGGGAAAATGGATTGTAATGAAATTGCCAAAACGCAGGCACTAGAAAACCCTAAAATGGAATTCATGTGGAATACGGTGGTAAGTTCTTTCGAAGGTGAGGAACGTTTGAATTCCGTCGTCCTGCAAAATTTAAAATCTAATGAACTGCAAAACGTAAAGGTTGATTCATGTTTCTTATTTATTGGATATACCCCGAACACAGAAATTTTATCAGGTGTAGTTGAGTTGAATCGAAATGGATATGTCCTAGTCAATGAAAAAATGGAAACAAATATACCTGGTGTGTTCGCAGCAGGCGATGTATGTGATAAGTTCCTTAAGCAAGTGGCTACAGCTGTCGGTGATGGTGCCATTGCAGGGTATGGTGCAGAGAAGTATATCTCTGAATGTGAGACCTATGAGCATCAAATTCTAAATCAAGGAAAACCATCCGTTGTTTATTTATGGAATGCAACTGATCCTTCTTGCCGGGAGCTATTACCACTCTTTGAGGCGTTTGAACAATCCCATACTGAGATCAGGGTCACAAAGGTAGATGTATATAAGTCACCCGGACTTGCTGCCAAGCTAGGAATAGATTCAGTTCCTTCTATTGTTTATCTAGATGATGGAAAGATCCAAAGAGTAATTACAGACAAGATAAGTGATAACATATTGAATGCTCTAACGAATTGATGAAAAAGCCCTATGCAGATATCTCTGCATAGGGCTTTTTTAAATTATGCTTTTATTAAATTGGACGAGCTATTTCAAGAAAGTGTCAAAGTATCAATAATAGTTGTTTTGTCATATACCTTTGAAAGCGCTTAGATATTAAGATTAATTCATAAGATAGCAAATCAACGGAGGGAGAGTAGAGGAGAACCAAGGCTGCAAAAAGAGAGAAAGCCATGAAAGATGCTTTATTTATAAGAATCTAGGTTTAGGAGGACTTACATATGGCGAACGCAAGCGTCGCACCAGACAAGACATCAAGACCGAATCTCGGCAAGCATCGGACCAGCGGGATAAGACGCTTTTTTAAGCAAATAGATCTGCAGCTTATGGTATTGCCAGCACTTGTTTTAGTTTTTATTTTTGCCTATATCCCCATGTACGGTATTCTAATCGCTTTTCAAGATTACAAGTTAGGTAATAGTTTTATTAGCAGTGATTGGGTTGGATTAAAGCACTTTATTTACTTCTTTAATGCTCCTGAATTTGAAGTGGTTATGAAAAATACAATCATAATCAGCTTACTGAAGTTCTGTTTTGGATTTCCTGCACCGATTATTTTGGCGTTAATGCTGAACGAAGTTCGTAAGATGTTCTTTAAACGGGTTATTCAGACCGTTACATACTTGCCTCACTTCTTATCGTGGGTGGTTATCGGCTCGATGGTTACCTCGATGCTATCCGTAGATAATGGCAGTATAAATATGCTGCTTGAGAAATTGAGATTTATCGATGAACCGATTAACTTCCTGTCTATGACCGAATATTTCTGGGGCATTTTAGTTACAACCAATGTGTGGAAGGAAATTGGATTTGCCTCGATCGTTTACTTAGCTGCCATTGCTGGTATTGATCCGCACTTATACGAAGCTGCTTCGATGGATGGTGCGAGTCGCTTTAAACAGATATATTTGATTACGTTGCCTTCCATTATGCCAGTTGTGATCATCTTTATGATTCTGGCAATCGGTAATCTGGTGAATGCAGGATTTGAAGATATTTTGATCCTTGCTTCCAATCCGGCTCTACGAGAGGTATCAGATTCAGTTGATGTATATGTTGTACGTGTCGGTATAGATAACTTCAGGTACTCCTATGCGACTGCTATCGGATTGTTCAAGGCCGTTATCAGTGTGACATTACTTACCTTTGCAAATTTCATTGCCAGAAGAGCGGGAAACAGCTTGTGGTAATGAATTACTCAATATAGGGGGACTGAATTATGAAACGTACTAACATAGGAGACCGATTGTTTATTGGATTCATATATGTATTCTTGACCTTACTGGCATTCTCCGCGTTTTATCCATTTTGGAATTCACTTGTGATTTCTTTTAATGAGGGGATGGATACTTCCAAAGGCGGAATTACTTTCTGGGTCCGTGAGTTCACGCTTGAGAATTATAAGATCGTATTTGAAGATTCTCGTTTAATGGGTGGATTCGTCATTGCAACATTGCGGACGGTAATTGGTACAGTAACAGCGATATTGGCCACTTCGATATTTGCTTATGGGATGTCGAAGCGCGAACTAATGGGTCGCAAATACTACATGATTATGTGTATCATTACAATGTATTTCGGTGGGGGACTCATTCCGTCATACATGCTTATCAGAAGTTTAGGCCTCTTCAACTCATTTTGGGTGTTTATTATTCCTGCACTTGTCAGCGTATGGAATATGATCATATTCCGGACCTTCTTCCAAGGTCTTCCGCAAGGTTTAGAGGAGTCAGCAAAGATTGATGGCTGCGGATACTGGGGAACTTTTCTCCGAATCGTACTTCCCTTGTCAGGGCCTGTCATCGCAACATTATCATTGTTCACAGCAGTCAATCACTGGAATGAGTGGTTCGTAGCGAGTATTTACATTACGAAAGAGGAGTTAATGCCGATTCAGACCATCTTGAGACAGATTTTGTTCTCTAATATTGCTTCAGAACAGCTGTCTAATGTAGATGCAAGTTCCATTGCTCATATTAACTCAGCCAAGAAAATAACGTCGAAGTCATTAACGATGGCTACGATCATGGTTGCAACCATTCCGATTGTATGTGTATACCCATTCCTACAAAGATTCTTCGTTAAAGGTGTCTTGGTCGGATCATTGAAAGAGTAGGATGATAGAATGAGATGGGGTTTAGAGCGTATTGCTTTGAACATAGATTACAAATTGAAAGGGGAAAATACATTGAAGACTAAGAGAAAGATGCTTCTCGGAACGTTGTCTACCTTGCTATTGTCGACTGTGGTGGCGGGTTGTAGTGGCAACAATTCAAGCGCTCCAGCTGCAACTGCTGAACCAGTGAAAGAAGGAGGAACAGCGGTTAACACAGCAACTGAAGCTCCAGCGGCTGATTTGTATGAGTTAGGGAAAGAACCGCTTGAAGTATCATTCTACGGAAACTACGGCTGGTATCAAATGCCGAAATGGGGCAAAGATGCTGCTTCTAAATGGATTTTAGATAATTTGAAAATCAATGTCACTGGAATTAGCTCTGGTGGTAATAATGCTCAGAAGCTGCAAACGATGATTGTTGGTAATGAGCTGCCGGATATTGTATGGACTGAGAAAGGTGCTGACGTAGAGCGTCTTCGTCAAGCGGATATGCTAGTTCCTTTGGATGAATACATTGATAAATATCCAAACTTTAAAAAGTACTTAACAGCTGGACATTTGGAATTGCTTCGTTCTCCTGATGGTAAAATCTATCAGCTGCCGAATTATTATACAACACAGCCAAACGGTAATGCCGGTTATGCGATCAATAAGAAAATTTACAAAGAACTCGGTTCTCCTAAGCTAGAGACTACGGATGATTTGTATGCTTACTTAAATGCTGTTAAAGCGAAGTTCCCAGATGTTATTCCGTTTGAGACTGGCTTAGCGAAAGATGGTAACGGTATTGACCAGTTGTTCTCCTCTTTTAAAGAGAATAACCTTTCGTATACTAGAATATATGCTGTACCTGATGGCGACAAAATGGCTTCCATTTACAAAGATGAAGGGTTCCGTGAGTCCGTTGTCTTTGGTGCTAAATTAATGCGTGAGAAGCTTATGACACAGGATGCGAATACCCAAACAGAAGACCAAATTAGAGAGAAAGCGATGAATGGCAAGTTCGCTGTGATTGCGACATTCGATCCGATGAAGTTGCTGGCTACTGCTGATGAAGAGATGAAGAAGAAAAATCCGGAAGATGGTTATATGTTTATTAAACCAATCTACAAACCGGGCTTGGATCAAAGTAAAATCACACCGGGAACGTACAATCAGTTAGGATGGAACGTTGCTACAATCACTAAAAACGCTAAAAATCCAGAAGCTGTATTCGCAATGCTTGATTGGATGACAGGTGCAGAAGGTTCTATGGTTCTGAACTGGGGCCCTCCAGGACCAGACGCTTACTGGGATGGATTTGAAGCAGATGGACTTACTCCTAAATTTAATAAAGATAAATATCTAAATGAGCCAGAAGCATTGTCTGAAATCAGCGGTAAGGCTGGTGACTTGGTTTGGGTAGGAAACACGGTTTTCTTGGATAATACCAAGAAAATGATGTTGCAAACCCTTCCAGCTGATAAGATCGACTTTAGTAACCGTTGGCAGATGGAAGTAACGTGGGCTTCACAAGGCGACTTTACGGAGTTCCTAAACTGGGATCCGGCTCCAGACAGTGAAGAAGGTATTATCAGACAAAGCGTTAGAGATATCTGGCTAACTGCTAGAGCGAAATCAATGTATGCGAAGACCGATGCAGAAGCATTAGCCATTCTTGACAAAGCACATGATGATTCCATGAAGGTTGGTTATGAGAAATTCCTTGATTATGTTACAAAAGTATGGACAGAAAACAAGAAAGCTTTAGGAAAATAATAATTAGTAATACGAAGGTTTGCTACTAGGCAAGCCTTCGTTTTTACGTTGTATTCTGATGATTCATTGTTTATAGGCTGTTAGACAAATTTATGAATGGTATACTGGGAAAGAGTAATGGTAGAATTTACAGGGACAGATTTATGCATTTCAAAGGGGGACTTGTTGATGTACAACGTATTATTAGTAGACGATGAGATGCTGGATCTAGAAGGTATGAGACAATTTATTCCTTGGAATGAGCTTGGTATGGAAGTTGTGGAGGCAGCAAATAACGCGTTTACCGCGTGCGATATTTTAGATCAGCATGTTATTGATATTATCGTAAGCGATGTGAATATGCCGAATATGTCGGGCCTTGAGCTGGCTCGAATTGCCATAGAGAAAAAAAAGGATATACGCGTGATATTTGTAAGCGGTTACCAAGATTTTAGCTATGTTAAGCAAGCACTGTCACTAAAGGCGTATAGCTACGTCCTTAAGCCAATGGATGATAGTGAACTCATTGCTGCACTTCAGAAAGTAAGGCAGGATTTAGACGATGAACGTAAACGCCGTGATGTTGAAGAAGCCTATCAGCATATGATTCCAATGGCCAAAAATGATTTGTTGATACGCTTATTCGAAGGGGAATGGGAAGGGGAAGAGGGTAGCCAGGCCGGAATGTTATCGCTTGTGAAGTCATACGGTCTGGATAAGCTGAATTGGCCTGTTCGTGTAGCTGTCTTGGAGCTTGACTACTTCAACTGGCTTCAAGGACAGGATAATCTATCTAAACATCAAATGGCCAAGGACTTCCTTTATGAAGTGAATAGAATAGGTCAGAAGCACGGAATGCCACATTGCTACAAGGTATCGTCCTATCGGATTGCATTATTGATTAACGAGCAGGAAATGGAAAAGTTCACTGAGGATATTTACGCCTCGATTCGTGCGAAGTTTCCAGTCACAATGACTGTAGGTGTAGGCAAACCAACATTTTCTATGGAACAGATTCATATCTCCTATCGACAAGCTATGGAAGCTGTGGACGGAAAAATGTTTATTGGCAAAGGCAATCTTATAATGTATGAGACCGTTAGCAGTGAACCAGGGATGATCGATGCTCGTATGTTAGATACCCGTATGGATACGTTGTTTAAAGCGGTGAAAGAGTATGAGTTAGTACTTATTTATGATGAGATCGACAAGTTATTCCGCTCTGTAAGTAGTTTAAGATCCAAATTCACTATTCATAATCTGGCAATGTATATCATTTGGAAGCTGGATCAGCAGTTAAAGGATGTTAGTGAGGATTTATTTGAAATTTTAGGTATGGAAATACATAGTTTAGATATTTTACACCAATTCGATACGATCAGTGATATTCGTTCGTGGCTCGTACTCAAAACGTTTGAGATCTCCGAGTACCTGCGTAGTAAATCAGATTCAGTGAACCATAAATTGATTAGAGAAATCATCCAAACGATGCAGGACAGAATGAGCGATAACTTTACGCTTAAAGATATTGCGCAGCAGTTCTCTTTCTCCCCTAACTATTTGGGCTATCTATTCAAAGAAGAAACAGGGAAAACGTTCAGTGAAGTACTTACACAGCTTCGAATGGATCAAGCAGGCAAGCTTTTAAAAGATCCGACCTGCAAAATCTATGAAATCGCTAGCAAGGTAGGCTATCGGTATCTCCCTTATTTCAGCAGACAGTTCAAAGAGGCTTATGGTATGACACCTATGGAGTATCGTAAGCGCGACAAGTGATGGGGGATGATGTTCTATGAAAATACGAAGAAGACATAAGTATGTGCCGATTGGGTATAAGTTAATGCTGACGTATATGTTTTTTATTATTATCCCTATATCCTTGATAGGGTTCGTCTCTCATTCCATGTATAATGATTCATTACGCGAACATATCAATACGAATATTAAAGGAACGTTATTGCAGATTCGTGACAATATTGATTATAAAATGGACGAAGTTACTCGAATATCAACGCAATTATACAGTGATTTTGATTTTTATCGGAATCTTCGGAGTTATGAGGAAGGCTGGGAAAATTACGATCGGATGTCTAAGAAGGTGCTACCGAAGCTTGACGTAGCTATTCAATCTACAGGTGTGAAGATAGGGATGTCGCTATTCTTAAAAAATGAATCGATCCCTGAGATCTATTCGAATTCACTTGAGGGCTATTTGGACAATAGTAGCTTTTATCATCTCTACCACATGAAACGGATTGAAGGTAAGTCCTGGTATTATGATTTTCCAACTGAAAAATACGCTGAAACTATGAAATGGTGGCAGATCGAGAGCGATGTAGAGAATAATCGTATCTCGTTGCTCCGTAGACTAATTGATACATACGAGCCTCTTAAGCCTAAAGAGATAGGATTCCTGCGGATTAATGTAAGGATTCCAGATCTATTTGACAGTGTCAATTATACGAAGATAGGAAAAGGAAGTAATTTAATTATAAAGAACGAATTTGGAAGAACGATGTATCAATCGGGTGAACTACCGGAGAACTATACTAATGAAGCCGAACTAAATAAGGATTACCTGACGATTAAAGAAACGATTATGGTTGCTAACCAAGCATGGCAATTAATCGCGCTTGTTCCGATTGCAATCCTTGAAAAGGATGCAATGAAGGTACGTTTGTTTATTATTTTAATGTGTCTCATATGCTGTGTGGTTTTTAGCTTTGTAGGCATATTTATATCCCGTTATTTTTCGATTCGGATTAATAAGTTCGTATATGTGCTTAATGCCTATCGGGAAGGCGATCTTCACAAACGTATAAAATATCGAGGGAAGGATGAATTCTCTCAGATAGCAACCGCGCTGAATGATATGGGTGAAAATATTGATATGTTGATTAAAGAGGTATATCTGACTCAGCTCCAGAAGAAGGAAGCGGAGCTTGAAATCCTACAATCGCAAATCAACCCACATTTCCTGTACAATACTTTGTCGTCTATTATTCAATTAGCGAAGTTTGGTCAAAATGAGAAGCTGCAGAAGATGGTACTGGAATTAGCGAAGTTTTATCGTTTAACGCTTAATGAAGGCCGTACGATGATTCCGGTTCCAACTGAAATTGAGCAAGCAAACGCCTATTTAGAAATCCAGAAAATTAAATATGGTGATCGCTTGGAGGTTATGTTTGATTTTGATACAGAGATCTGGCCTTATGAAACCATTAAACTGATTCTACAACCCTTTATAGAGAACGTGCTGAAGCATGCTTGGTGCGGCGATCACATTCATTTACGGATTGTAGGACGTAAGGAAGGCGATAATATTCTCTTCCGTATCATTGACGATGGTATAGGCATCAGACAAGAGCGTATTGATCAAATTTTTGATTCTAAGGGACATACAAATACAGGTTATGGCGTCCGTAATGTGGATCAACGGATTAAACTGCAATATGGACCTGAGTATGGCGTAAGTATTTTTAGTCGTGTGGGAATTGGAACATCGGTTCAGATCCTGATTCCTGCCAAAAAAAGAAAGTAAGCGGTATTGCAGTGATGATATAAAGAAGGGGTCATTAAGCTAGTTATCGCTAGCTTAATGACCCCTTTGATTATTCAAGTGAAAGTTAGAAACCTTTGTATTGAGGTTCTTCTGACTCTAATTCAGTTACCCGATTTTCAACCTGTGTAACGATTTGTTGTGTTTGCTCAGCTGCATTTGTGAATAAAGTTTTTGCACTTTCGTTTTGTGTTTCAAGTGCAAATTGCTCCAAGCTCGCTTGAGCGCCTTTTAAAGAAGATAAACATGTTTTAACTTGTGAGGCTACTGTCATTAGGTTTCTCTCCTCTGTTTTAAGTTTCTAGCATGACGTTTCCTATTGTCCTCAACCGTTACTTTAGTTATGCAGGAAAAAAATACAAGCTTTACACGTTAACCGATTTCCATAAATAAGTAGCCTAATTGAGGATTGAATGGACCTTTTTTGACAAATAATGAGTGTTACTAAACAAGTGTTGATTTAAAAAAGGAGGAAAATTGTGATGCCGGAGTGGTTGGAGGTTGTAGTACGAACACTCTTTGCTGTGGTTGTGCTTTTCTTTTTAACTAAATTACTGGGGAAGAGACAAGTATCGCAGCTTTCGTTCTTCGAGTATATTACGGGGATAACCGTCGGCAGCTTAGCCGCCTATATTTCTTTGGATACGGATAAGTATTGGCATTTAGGACTCATTGCACTGATTGTATGGGTCGCTTGTTCTTTAGGAATTGAATGGCTTCAGATGAAGAGTAAAAAAGCAAGAGACTTCATTGACTTTAAGTCTACCGTTCTTATAAAGGACGGGAAAATACTCGAAGATCATATGAAAAAGGAACGTTTAACAACAGATGAATTATTGGAAGAGCTACGTAAAAAGGATGTATTCAATATATCTGAAGTGGAATTTGCGATTATGGAGTCTGATGGAGCGATTAATATTCTGCTTAAGAAGGAGTATCTCCCTCTATCGGCAAAAGACCTGGGTGTGAAGGTTGCCCCACAGAAAGAGTCACAAGCCGTCATTATGGATGGGAAAGTATTAGATAAACCGTTAGATACCTTAAATCTGACTCGCAGCTGGCTTGATGGAGCGCTAGAGAAAATGGGGCTAACCGTCGAGAATGTATTTCTCGCTCAAGTTGATTCTTACGGTGAGCTAACGGTCGATTTGTATGCCGACAACTTTAAAGTTCCACAGCCACAAGACAAACCACAATTATATGCTTTGCTCAAAAAATGTGAAGCTGATCTGGAAATGTTCAGTTTGTCGACAGAAAATGAAAAAGCTAAAAAAATGTATGAACAATGCTCAGAGCAATTGCAAGCATCTTTGAAAGTGCTAAAGCCTTTAATCCAAAGTTGATGTGCTAACAAACCTCATACCTAAAAGCAAGAAAGAACCGGTTTTTCGCATCGGTTCTTTTTTTCGTATACAGCTAAATGGAGTATGAAGTATAAACCTCGTAAACAATTGGCAAACTAAGCCAGATTCGCAAGTCACAACCCAGGAGGTATACAGCCTATGTCAGGAATTTTAGAAACCATTAAAGATCAACTGGAGGGATGCAGTGATGCGGTGTATCAATCCATTTCTGTTCATGGGCATACCTGTCTTTTGATCTATATACCTTCCATCATCGATTCTAAGACACTTCATGAAAGTATTGCTTTGCCACTAAAAACAGAAGCAGAAGCAAAGCTGGAATGGCCGAATTTTTTAGAACGGTTAGATCAAGGAATTGTTTTTCCTATCCAATATCTCAAGGCATTTGATTTACAGAAGATTGTAGATATGATCGTTGCTGGAAAAGTAGTACTTTGTATAGAGGATCTTCCTTATGTTTATTATTTTGAAATTACCCAATATCAAAAAAGATCAGTGACGGAATCACAAAACGAACTTGTAGTGATTGGTCCCCAAGAGGCTTTCATTGAAGATATTGAAACGAATCTCTCTTTGATTCGACATAAAATTAAACATCCGGATCTAAAGACAATTCATTATACGATTGGTAAATATACAAAAACTGATGTGTATGTTGTATATATTGAAGGGCTTTACAAAAAAGAAGTTCTTGCTGAGATTAAACAGAAACTTGATGAAATAGATATTGACGGGATACTAGGTATTAGTTATATATCGGAAGAGTTGAGGAAGGGGAACTTTACGCCATTTCCGTTATTTCAATATACAGAACGTCCTGATTCGGTGGCAGCTTCTTTAATGGAAGGCCGAATCGGAATCTTACAAGATGGCACACCTACTGCAATGCTCGCTCCGACATCTTTTTTCACCATGCTGCAATCCTCTGAGGATTATTACCAGAGCTTTTATGCAGCAAGCTGGATTCGTATTGTTAGATTTCTGTTCTCAATCATATCCATGATTCTTCCATCACTTTATGTAGCGATTACAACCTTTCATCCTCAAATCATTCCACCAAACCTGTTAATTACAATTGCTTCTGCGAGAGAGAACATTCCTTTCTCAGCGCTTACCGAGGCTTTAATTATGGAGCTTACCTTTGAAGCACTTAGAGAAGCCGGGACTAGAATTCCGAAACCTGTAGGACAGACGGTTTCAATTATTGGGGGTATCGTTATTGGTCAGGCTGCGGTCCAAGCAGGAATTGTATCTGCTCCAATGGTTATTGTTGTTTCTATTACTGGAATTGCCACCTACATCATTCCTCATTATGAGCTAGGTCTGACTTTCCGGCTACTTCGTTTCCCGTTACTGGTTATGGGTGGAACAATGGGGCTGCTCGGGGTATATATTACAGCTTTTTTGATTTACGGACATTTAGCAAACTTAAGACCGTTAGGTGCTCCATATTTGCAACCCGTTGCCCCACTTGTGTTACAGGACTGGAAGGATACATTAGCGCGCTTCCCCTCGAACTTTATGAAGAAGCGCAGCAATCTTTATACAGATAGGAATAAAAGGAGACAGAAAGAGAAATGAGAATCCTGAAGATAGGAGTTATTGTAATCCTGCTCCTAAATATAACAGGTTGCTGGTCGACGAAGGTAGAGCTGGATGAACTAACATTTGTATACGGAATATTTATCGATAAAGGCAAAGAACCAGGGACTGTTGAAATTACGATTAATTCACCCTTGCCCAATCGTCTTAACGCAGCTGGACAACCTTCAATTGGCGGTGGAGGAGACGGTAATACTTATTCTACAATTTCTAAGACCGCAGAAACGATTCCAGAAGCCATGCTGTTAATTCAAAAAGACTTAACACGTCAACTTAGTCTTTCTCAATTAAAAGTAATTGTCTTAGGAAAAACCTATGCTGAACAAGGAATCAGCGAACTACTACTATGGATTAAAAGAGAGCCAAGTCTTCCTCTGGGCGCTTATGTTCTGGCTAGCCCCGGTAGTGCAAAAGAGATGAATACATTAACACCTATTTACGAGCAATTGCCTTCGGATGTACTAAAGAACTTTGGATCAGAGAGATATTTATTTTCAACGACGATTAAGGATTGCATGTTTGCAGAGGCATCAGGAGTTGGATTTGCTATCAACAATCTTTCATTTGGTAAAAAGGAAGAAACATCGAAAGAAGGAAAACCGGAGTACTGGGCAGGAATTCAAGGGGCAATGCTGTTTCAAAAAGATAAGATGAAAGGAATACTTAAGCTTAAAGAGGGAAGGGCATTAGCTTGGGCGTTAGGCAGTCTTAAGTTGGCAGTTTATTCCGTCGATTGGGATAAGGGACAAAGTGCCGCAAGTGTTATATTTGTAAGCACAACATCATCAAAGAAGTTAAAGCAAACGGTTAAAGGACCTGTGTTCACAGTGAATTTAAAGGGGAAAGCTAGTGTTATTTATTTAAGGGATCCTAAGAATAGAGATGAAGAAGAACTCAGCCAAATTATCATTGCGAAGCTTAAAGAGAAAGTTTCTGATAATCTTACCGAAGCCATTCGTAATACCCAAAAAGCAGGTGCCGATGTTCTGCAACTCGGATTGTTACTGGAATGGAACGATCCAAAGCTATGGAAGCAGATTCGAGAGCGGTGGGAGAATTATTATGCCCATGAAGCTGATATTAAGGTAAAGACAGATTTTCATATTGTAGATTATGGAACAGCAAAATAAAAACATTTAGAGGGAGAAGTTATGCGAACATCGAAATGGCAGCTTTTCCGTTTTTTTATTATTTTTTTCAACTCCCAAACCACTATTTTTTTGATTCCGAATCTAATTGCCACTTCATCCTATCAAGGCTGGATTGCATTATTAGTGGGATCTTTATTAGGGTTGATATTATTATGGTTTACTTTCCACGTCGGTATGTTGCGGCCTAATCAAGCATGGGCAAGCTTTGGAAAAGATATCATAGGTAAATGGCCACACAAGTTCATGCTTCTTTTGCTCTTATGCTGGTGTGTTTATTATGCATCCACTGATATTGAGAACTTTGTGCTATTCTTTGGTTCTAATTATCTGAGAGGAACTCCACCTCTGTTTATTCAGTGTGTAATTGGGTTAGTGATTATGTATACGGCTAGTTTAGGCTTTACAACGATGGCGTATATGGCGGATGGACTTTTTATTATTTTTTTTATTACAATGATCATTTTATTTAATTTATTTCTCCCGAATGCGGACTTCAATATGCTACCCGCCTTCATTCATTATCATGATCCCGGAATTGCGCTGAAGGACTCTATTGTAGCCATGTCATGGTTTGGAGAATGGATTGTTCTCTTGTTTGTGGTGCCCGATCTGAAACTTGAAGCAAAGATGTTGAAGAGATTGGTGTTCACTGGAATTTTTCTCATGGTAACTGTCTTCATTGGTTGGTCACTGACGATGATGAGTTTTGGACCCCATTTGGGTCAGGAACTGCAATATCCTTTCCTTGAATTGGTACGCAGCTCCAAACAAGAAAATTTACTAGGCAATTCGGATCCGCTCATAATTGGATTATGGTCGTCTTCTATGTTCATTCACAGCTCATTCCTTATCTACATAGCCTCTAGATGTGTATCCAGCTTGTTTAATACAAAAGCTAGAAAAATGTATATTCCTTTCTTAACATTAGCTTCAATCACGATAGCTTTTTTGTATTCACGACACATAGGCAGTTATTATAAACACTATAATAGCTATGCTATTGCCGTTATTTGGCTAATCGTTGAAAGCATCCCGATCTATTATGCCATCACGGCTTTCTTTCGATATCGGAATAAAACTGCGAAGTAAATGTAACCATGAGGGGAAATTTAGGTTCTGCCTTTTTAATAGGCAGGGCCTTTTCTTGTGAATTATATATTGGATACACTTTCTGTTATGATGAAAGGACTTATTACAATAATTTCCTCGGATTGGGTGGTGTATTTACATGAATCTTCAAGAAGTTACTGAACTCATCAAATCTATTAGAACCAATCTAGCTAAAGTCATCGTTGGAAAAGAGGATGGAGTAGACCTGCTATTAACCGCATTACTTGCCAATGGTCATGTTCTACTGGAGGATGTTCCGGGTACAGGTAAAACCTTGTTAGCCAAAGTCCTTGCAAAGTCTTTAGATTGTACATTTAAGCGTATTCAATTTACACCAGACTTGCTGCCTTCTGATTTAAGCGGGATTAATTTTTATAATCAAAAGTCAGGTGAATTTCAGTTTAGACCCGGTCCAGTATTTGCGAATATTTTGTTGGCTGATGAAATTAACCGTGCAACACCAAGAACACAATCCAGTCTGCTGGAATGTATGGAGGAACGGCAAATCACGATCGATGGCGTGACTCATGGCCTAGAAGCACCTTTTCTCGTTATTGCTACTCAGAATCCGATTGATAACCAAGGCACTTTTCCGTTGCCCGAAGCTCAATTAGATAGATTTCTGATGCGAATTACTACGGGTTATCCTTCATTTGACGAAGGGATTCATATTTTGCAGCGTTTCCGTGAGAATAATCCTCTTGAAGAGACTTTTGCTGTGGCTGCCGCTCAAGATATTCAAGCTGCGCAGCGTTTGGCCGCTTCCGTGAGTATTAGTGATGATTTGCTAGCGTATATCGTCCGGATTACGGAAGCTACTCGCAAATCTACGGCAGTAAAACTAGGGGCGAGTCCACGTGCAAGTGGAGCATTGCTCAGATCATCTCAAGGATATGCTCTAATCCAAGGTAGATCTTACGTTACACCAGATGATATTAAAGCCGTAGCTGTTCCGGTGCTTGCACATCGTCTGCTTCTTCATCGTGGATTAGGTTCAAAAGAGGGACAGGCCGCGGAAATTGTGTTACAAGTGCTTCGTGAGGTAGAGGTGCCGACTGAACTCGTTGCGTCCTTAAGAGGCGGAAAGGTGGAATGAGCTATGGCTTTGCCTTGGTTCATTTTCATTACAGTAGCTCTCCTGTTCTTTCTTGCCGTTATCTATGAACGGAATGGTCTGAAAGCGCTTAGTTATACTCGGTATTTTTCAACTAAGGTCGCTTATGAAGGGGATCAACTTGAGATGATCGAGGAGATCGTTAACGCGAAACTTCTGCCATTACCATGGCTTCGACTGGAATCTAGTATTGCAAGAGGCTTGGAATTTGGAAGTCAAGATAATCTTGGCATTAGCACGGGTGAAATCTACCAGAATCATATCAGCTTGTTCTTTCTTAAATCTTACCGTCATATTAAACGGCGTCATCAAGTAACTTGCGAACGGCGTGGGATATACCGTTTGGAGTCAGTCACCATGACCACTGGAGATCCCTTTGGATTGATCCGGAAAAATAAAACGTATCCTCTCCAATTAGAGTTATTAGTCTATCCTAATTTGCTGAATCTAGACGATCTTCCGCTACCAATACATAGCTGGCTGGGTGAACTTCCAGTGAAAAGGTGGATCGTAGAAGATCCTTTCCTGACTGCAGGTATTCGCGAGTATAGCTCAGGAGATTCTATGGGACTTATAAACTGGAAGGCTACAGCGCGCACAGGGACTATGCAGGTACATAAGAAAGACTACACTGCGGATTCCAGGCTCGTCATTTGTTTGAATATAGAGGACAGTGATTCCATGTGGAGAGCCGTAACAGATGTGGAACGTATCGAGCAAGGGATAAGATATGCTGCCACTATCGCCGAATACGCCATGCGCCATGGAATTGAGACGGGATTTATCTGTAACGGCAGATTGGATAACGGGGGCGAAAGAGATCCTGTTGAAGCAGAGCCTATGGCTGAGTTGGAAGACTTGCTAGAGCTGTTAGCTAAGCTGAAGCTAGACAGAACGCTTCCTATGAGTCGATTGCTAGCTCTGCAGGCCGAGAGTGGAATAAGTGATAAAGACTTTCTGATCATTAGCTGTCATAGAGGAGCAGAATTACAAGAGGCTGCTGACCTCCTATTGGTGTTGGGCAATGGTATAGAATGGCTGGATATTCCGGAACAGGGAGGAGAGAGCGCATGAAACTTCCGTTATCTGGTTACGTATGGAATACGGTCAAACTCTGGATATACTCTATCCTGGAACTATTATTAGTTTTACCTGTATGGATTCTGTTTCAGGTTTATGTACTGCCCAAGCAAGTTGAACCTATGTGGCTGACTGCCATACCACTAATATCATTAGTAGGTATTCTGTTACGAAAACAGTGTAGTGTTAGATGGAAGCAACTGCTGGCTGCTCTAATCCTTGGGACGGTGGTTGGGGCTTTGTCAGCAGGAAGTCTGTCTATCGAGAGTCTGCCTTTAGGTGTCGTAGGTTTTATATGCTCTTTTCTCGGAATGACTGCTGACTCTCGAGATCAGTCCAGTAAGAAGTATTGGATAGGTATTGTAATCTATTTTGTTGCGACCATTGTTTTTGGGAGAATTCCCGATTTGGAGGAAAGTGTTACACTACTGACCTGGTGCGGTAGTTTGTGTCTATTGCTCACATTATTTATTTCTAATAGTAGCTTTTTACAATATAGTTCGCTTTCTCAAGAGGGCAAAGCTTTGCCAAAAGGATTACAAAGGAATAACCGTATTTATGTCATTGGAATAGGAATTGTTGCGGCCGTGTTAGCGGCAGGAGTCGGAAAAGCTATAGGGACACTGCTATGGAATATGGTACGCTCGTTCTTCGGATGGATTAGTAATTTATTCTCTGGGTCAAGTGAGCCGCTACCTCCGCCAGTAGAACAGCCTCAAGTGAGTCCGGAACTACCTTTTGTTGGAGATGAAAAGCCTGGTCTACTAGCTGCTATATTAGATGTTGCTTTATATGTTGCTGGAGCTGTGTTATTGGGCGTTGCAGCTTATTATGGACTTCGGTGGTTGTATAGAAATGCTGGTGGGAAATTAAAGAGAGCCATGGATGCCTTGCTATCCATGCTGCGCAGGGAACATACTCCAAAGGACAATACAACTTATCTTGATGAGGAAAAAAGTGTATTTACATGGGAACAAACGCTTCAAGGTCTAAAGGATTTCTGGAGTACTCGCCTTACGCCAAGACATCGAAAAGACCGCTGGGAGCAGATGAATAGTGAAACGGAGCGTGTTCGTTGGTTATATCGGCGTTGGCTTCATTTGAAGCACGATCATGGTTATGAAGTTAAGAGTTATCTTACGCCGAAGGAAACAGAAGACGATATTATAAAATGGACTGCTCTTAACAAGGTTAAACATAAGGGCGAAGAACATACGGTTCATACGTCGAATTCATTGATTGAATTATATGAAAAAGTTAGATATGGAGAAGAAAAACCTACTGCTAATGATGTGGCTGCATTGAAAGATAAATTGAAATTATAGAATAGAATATTCTTCAAATTCATGCAAATAGGAACAAATAGGTTACAAACGCTTCAAAAGTGTTACAACATGGATACAATTGGTTTTGTACTTACCACTATAATAATTCTAGCAAAATACTCGTGGAGGGAAGTAAATGAGAAAGCATAGCAGTACATATGTTGTTTTACTATTAAGTACCTTTGTCATCAGTCAACTGACTGGCCATACCGCTTCAGCGGCACCAGCTAATGCTGTTCGTACCAATCCAGCTGTAGCTGCGGCGACAGTAACACCCCCTAGTAATCTGGGTTCCATTTCTTTAGGAGCAAATATCAAAGCTACATTAGAAGATGTCAATATTTGGTCACAACCTGGTGGAAATATTTTAACCTATACCCTGAATTATTCGAATGGGAGCAGTAAAAACGCAAACCTTATGTATTATTTTTCGAGAGTGACGACGCCAGGGGGTTCGGTTATTCCAGGTAACCCACTGAGCGCTGACGCGACTAAGAAGAAGATTGGTGCTAAAGAAAGCTTGCGGGTTACATATTACGTCAACATAGGCAAGACCAATTCGTTAAAAGGGATTAAGATTCCCATGTATGTATGGGATTCCAAAACCAAAGGTTATTTAAAGCATGCAGGAAGTTTTACTGTACCAGCTAATTATTCCCCAACTGCTGTAAATGGAAAAAATGTTAGCACCACAATGAATGACATTCCTGTCATCGCTAAAAGTGAGTCCTTAGAGCTCTATAAATATAATGGGAAAGTTTATGCCAAGGTGGGTATAAGCCTGACCAATAAGGGCAGTAAGGTACTCAGTGATCCGGGTTATGCGGCTTATTTACTCTCTGCAGGTGGCAGTTCGTATGAATTAGCACTTGATCGTTCTCAGATTAGTTACAAGATTCAGCCGCAGGAGAAGAAGACTATCTATTATCTTGCCGAGATTCCTCCTTATATGAAGACGGATAATATGAAGCTGCAATTTACGCAAAAAGATGAAGCACTGAAGCTTGAGATCGCTAAATCCTCGTACAAGCTACCGGCAGCTACAACCCCTAATTTGGTGGTAGGTAAAGGTGTGACCAAGAAAATCACCATTAATAATAATCCGATAGAAACTCAGTTAAACAACGCAAACGTATACGCTGAGAATAATAAAGGGATTTGGACCTTCCAGCTTCGAGTGAAAAATGTAGGGAAGACGGCCGTTACGTTGCCAACGTATGAGCTTGCCGTCAAATCTTCAACAGGGACAACCTTTCCGATCAATGCGAAGGGATTGAGCGGCTTAACCATAAAACCTTTGGAAGAAAAAATCATTCCACTTACCGCACAAATTCCGCTTGAGGTTGAGCAGAGTTCGCTGCAATTGCAAATGATAGAGGCTGTTTCAGCTCCAGCTAATCCAGATACGAGCAGTACAGGCGAGGGAACAGGATCTGAAGGGAATAATGTAAGTACGGGCAATACAGCCAAGCTGACAGTACCTGTTGCTTACTACACAATTTCCTATACATTACGACCTGAGATTCAAAAAGGCGTGGAGTATAGTGCATCCAATGAATATGGTTCTTTCACTTATAACTTGCTGTCTTTACAGCGCTTTCCTTGGAAAGATGATGACATCGTTGTTGCTAGAATAAATATTAAGAATTCGCAATCGGTGGCATTAACACTTCCAGAATTAAAAGGATCTGTGCAAGTAGACAATGACGATGTGTCTTCTTCTACAGAACTGTTTATGGACAAGGAAACCTCGACGATTGCGCCAGGAAAAAATGCGGAAATCTATGTATTTGCCAAAATCCCTTACACGCAAGAGTTCGATAAATTAAAAGTGAACCTCTTTACAACGGTAAAAGAAGAGAAGAGCTCGTTCCTGTCGCTTAGCACGAACAGTACGATGAATGCTGTAGCGACTATTGAACGTGGGGGAAGTTATACAATCACCGGTAAAGGCAAGAACGCTAGTGTCCAAGAGAACAAAACAATTATTTATGAAGGTCTCAATTCTAATATCGTATATACAGAGCTACTGCTTAGCAGTGAGGAAAAAAGACAAAGCAAAATGGCTCGCCTTCAGGGTTACTTTAAAACGGCAGATGGCCAGCTATTCGAAGCTACAGTGAATCAGCCAGATACTTCAGCTACACCTGGTGGTAAGCAATTAATAACGTACTGGGCAAAATTGCCTAAATCCGTTATTCCATCAGACGTAAGCATGTATCTAGGTCCAGGAATTACTGGGAATAAGCTGTCTGAACCTGGTCAGGAACCAACGGGATTCATTAACATTGCTTCATTGAGTCTAAATCCAGTTTCTACTCCACCGGAGAATAACTTGACGAAGGTTGCGCTATATCCATACACGATGTCTGTCCTAAGTTCGGAAGGGCGATCACTGAAAGGAAGTAACACTATAGACATCGTTATGAATTACAACCTGCTTCGTGACAGTACCTACGATATGGGAACCTTCACCCATAAACTAGTACTCAAAATGACAGATCCGTATGGCTTATCACAGGAACGAAGCTTGAACATCGGTACCGAACTTCTTGAAGGGAATAACAACTCGTATACTGCGACCTTTACGAATAATATGTACAAGAATTTGGAGGGTGGTTCGTACAGAATCACACTGTATGATGAGTTCCAAGGAGAACGGATCGAGCTGGCCAGCCAGGCATATAGCATAAAGATTGATAGAACAGTAACTGAGAAGTAGGAATTCATATCTATTAATGTACGAGAAGGAGCAGCTCCAATGTTGCGAGTGGAAAATGTAACGCATTCTTTTAAGAATGGTAATGAAACGACGGCAGTCCTTCATCAAATAGATTTTTCTGTGAAAAAGGGGGAGATGGTTGCATTACTGGGGAGCTCGGGTTCCGGTAAGTCAACCATGCTCAACCTGATGGCTGGTCTGATGAAGCCTACGGAAGGCCACATTTACATTGCTGACCAAGATATTGTGAAGATGAGCGAAAACAAGCTATCTGAATTTCGTAGGAAGCATATCGGGTTTATCTTTCAAGCTTATGAACTGATTACTAGCTTGACTGTCCGTGAAAATGTTGAGTTGCCGCTTGTGTTCCAATCCGTTTCACCATCAATACGTAAGCAAAAAGCTCTGGCCTTGCTGGAAGGGGTCGGCATTCCGGATAAAGCCGACCTGTTCCCTTCACAGTTGTCTGGCGGACAGCAGCAGCGGGTCAGTATTGCACGTTCCTTGATCACAGAACCGTCCGTTATTTTCGCAGATGAACCGACCGGAAATCTGGACTCGAAGACAGAAGAGGAAATTATCAATATCCTGCTTAACCTGAACAAGAAGATGAAGACCACCTTCATCGTTGTAACACACGAGCTCAAAGTAGCAGAACAAATGCAACGGATTTTCACGCTTCAGGACGGATATATGATTACTGAGAAACAAACTTCTTCGGATACAGAACTCGAAGGGGGTAAACTCATTGAGGATTAGTGATATTTCACGTTTGGCTTGGGAGCAAGTCAAACGACGGAAAGTTGTCACAGGTCTTTGTATGGCAGGTATATCGATTGGCTGTGCTGCTATTATTGTTGCTTTAAGTATAGGAGATTCCGCGCAAAGCTATACGGAGCGGGAAATTAACCGGAATTTCAAAATGGATGAAATTACGGTGACTCCGAACAGCGGCATCCCTTCACAAGGGGGCGGAGAAGGAAAAGAAGCCTCTGCCTCTGATGCAAAGCTCGACCCCGGCAGGCTAACGGGCCAGAAGCTGAAAATTGTTCAAGGCCTGCGGCATGTTACCGCAGCAGCACCTTTTCAAGAGCTTGGCTACATACAAATGACTACTATCGATAATAAAATTACGGACGTACAGTTAATCGGAACGGATCTTCGACTACTAACGAAATATGACCATAAATTTAAGCAGGGTGGTCCTTCTGATTCGGTTGGTATGGCAGTACTAAACTATGGAGCAACTGTAGGATTGATTGATGTCGAGACTCGGCAACGTCTTTTTGAACAACTGAGTACAGATCCTTATAATAATAAAATAATGGAACAGTACAACAGTTTAAGCATGCTTCCGTCGGATATGTTCAAACAACAGGTTCAATTACAATCATATGACCCTGCTTCTCAAACTGGACAGTCTCTAATCAGCTCACCCATTCAAATTGTTGGGATATTGGATAGTACTGGGAACCCTGATATGGCGATGTACGACAAGAAGATTTATGTTTCGCTAGAGACTGGGGAGCGTCTGGTTGAACAACTGAAACTAATGAATGGAACTGCTGGGCAAAAGGATGTTTACAACTCAGCCATTGTAAAAGTTGACAGTACGGACAACATCGTACAAGTGGAGAAGCTTATCCAGAAACTTACACTAAATACTAGTACGAATTTGTATCAAAAAGAGGCGATGGCTTCTACATTCAGTATGTTCAAGAAAGCAGCGCTTGGTATTGGTATATTTATTCTAATTATTGCTTCGATCTCGATCATCGTTGCGATGACCATGTCCACCCATCAGCGTCGTCGCCAGATCGGTATTATGAAGGTGCTAGGCGCCAATATGGGGCAAATCCGAAATATGTTCATTACAGAGGCGGCATTGCTCGGGATGCTTGGTGGGTTGCTCGGTATAGGCTTTTCATACTTGATTGTGTTTGGCATAAATAAGCTGATTGGTTCCACAGGAGGAATGGGGATGGGTGAGCCCTTAGTAATCACTATTCCTCTGATGACCCTTCCAATAGGGATCGCATTTGCGGTAATGACAGGCGTACTATCGGGAATTTATCCAGCGATAAGCGCGTCCAGAACGAATGCGCTCACGGCGATAAAACGGGATTAGCTATTTTTAAGTTGAAAGGAAGCAGAAGTGATGAAGAGGAGAATCAAGTGGATTGTATTAGTATTGATTATTATTGCAGCGGGTTATTTTGTATACAACAAGATGTATAAACCCGAGGCACAGCTAGAACCTGTTGAACCACCACAGGCGATAACTTTTGAAGTGACACAGGAAACCATCACCAACTCTGTTCAGGTCAAAGGGAATTCACATTATGAGCAGGAAACGCTTGTATATGCACCATATGCTTCAAAGGTAACCAAGTGGAAGGTTGAGAATGGTGGGCAAGTTAAGAAGGGGGATTTGCTGTTTACCCTCGATCAGGAAGCCTTAAAGAATGAAATTGCTACACAAGAGGCGACCATTCGAAAGGCGCAGCTAGAAGCGGAACTAAATGAATTTGTTAGTCAGCAGGACGAGGAGAATGCAGCCCTTGGTGCAACAGAAGCCGAACGTATAAAAGCACTTACAGCCCAAGAATCAGCAAGAATAGGGGATGAGCTTAACCAAGTAAATGCTGAAATACAGGCTCGTGAATTAAAAGAAAAGAAGGCTAAGCTAAATACAGCCCTCTACCATGCTCCTGCAACAGGTGTTTTTCTATTTGACAGTGCGAGTGAAATTCCGCAAACGGTAACAGATAATCAATACATCGGCAAAATTGTAGATATGAACAAGCTTGAATTCATAGCTCTTGTAGGTGAACAAGATGTCTTCCGTATTAAGACGGGAATGAAGGTCGATGTTAAAATGACAGCTTTAAAAGATTTAAAGCTGTCTGGAGAAGTGACTAAGGTATCTAAATTTGCTAAGACTGCTTCGGGTCAAAATACTACTGCTACTTCGGTTCCACAATTTGAAGTGGTAATCTCACTGCAACCTAACGAGCGCTTAATTGGTGGATTAAGCTTGAGCGGAGAAATCGAGACGGTTCGCAAGGAAAATGCCATCGTTGTATCCAGCATCGCAGTAATGCATGAAGGAGATCTCTCCTACGTGATGGTGGATAAAGGCAATGGGGAATATGAACGAAGAGATATCAAAGTGGGCATGGAGACGGCTGACAAAACAGAGGCCGTCTCAGGGTTAAAGGTTGGAGATGTTGTTGTGCTTCAATAGATTGAAATAGACCTAAGCCTATTTCTCAATCGTGAGTCGCCAAGATTTAATATCTTTATTTAGCTCGGTAAGGTCAGGAACCGGAATTGGCTCGTCGGATAGATTATATTTAGCTTTCAATGCTAAAATCCGATAGACGCTCTCATCAATCCGTGATTCCTGTATCTTACCTTTTTTTACATGGTCCAGAAGCGATTCTAATACCCGTTTCTCATTATCATAGCCGTGAGCGATAAGTAAGATATCACTGCCTGCATTTATAGTATCAACTGCCGCTGTGGTAAGGTCATAATTCTTCATGATAGCACCCATAGTTAGGTCATCTGTGATTACGAGTCCTTGATATTTCATGTCACCGCGAAGTAGCTCACCAATGATTTTGCTTGATAAAGATGCGGGTTTATCAGGATCAAGTTTCGGAAACAAAATATGAGCGACCATAACGGCATCGGTTCCTTCTTTTATTGCAGCTTGAAACGGGAGCCATTCTAATTTAGCGAGTTCTTCAGCTCTCTTATTCACAATCGGCAGCTCAAGGTGGGAGTCGACGGAAGTATCTCCGTGACCAGGGAAATGTTTGACAACAGGAACAACACCTTCGCTCTCTATACCTTTCATTTCGGCAATCCCTAGCGTACTGACTAGTTCAGCGGAGCTACCGAAGGAACGATCTCCAATTACAGGATTATCTGGATTGCTATTGATATCAAGGACGGGAGCGAAGTTCATATTAAATCCTGCTGACAATACTTCTCTAGCGAGCAGCTTGCCCATCATTTCGGTAGCGTTAGCATCCTTACGGGTACCGACCTTTCCATTAGAAGGGAAGGAAGCATACTCCTTAGGCATCCGGCTGACTTTTCCGCCCTCCTGATCGATACTCATAAATAAAGGGGCAGGGTTGCCGCTGTTGCTCTCTTTCATGGAATTAACAAGGCTGACCATACTCTTCAGATCTTGAATATTGTTCTTATAAAGGATGATTCCACCGACTTTGTCTTCGGCAATCATCCTTTTTGCTTGATCATCCAGAACGGTTCCGTCGATGCCAACAAGGAGCATTTGTCCGATTTTTTCTTCAAGGCTCATACTGGAAACCTGAACAGCAATTGGATCACTCTCTGAGGAGGGAGCTGCTGTGGAACTGGTAACAGGTGAAGATGTGGATTCGGCAGTCGGTGGATTTGTAGCGGCAGCTTGGGAGCTGTTACTGCTATTGGAGCAGCTAGTTAACAGAAGCATAGATACCATAGCAGAAGCCATTAAAAAGCTAGCAGAGGATGTAGGTTTAAGGATGTTGCGTGTAAAACTGGTCATTAGAATAGTCGTCCCTTCGTTGCTTATTTAGATGTCAGAAGGATGAATCCTTGCTGACTTAGATACACGGTGATAAGATGAACTTAAATCTTTACATATTAAAATTGAATTATGAGGTGACGGTCAAATGAAAGATGGATTAGTAAACGCACTTAATGAACAGATGAATTTCGAGTTTTATTCCGCTCATGTTTATCTAGCTATGGCAGCCTATTGTTCCGGTGAAAGTCTCGATGGATTCGCAAACTTTTTCTTAATTCAAGCAGAAGAAGAACGATTCCATGCCATGAAAATCTATAAGTTCCTTAATGATCGCGATAATCGGGCGACACTTGAAGCTCTACCAGAGCCAAAGAACGAATACTCTTCGATGCTGGATGCTTTTGAACATGCATTCGCGCATGAGCAACAAAACACGAAACGCTTCTATCATTTAGCTGACTTGGCGCTGGATGAGCGTGAACATGCAACGATCTATTTCTTGAAATGGTTTATTGACGAGCAAGTAGAAGAGGAAGCGCTCTTTAGCAACATCATTAGTAAACTGAAACGAATTGATAAAGATAGCAACGCCTTCTACATGCTGGATGCTGAATTTGCTGCACGTACTTTTACAGCTCCTGCTGAGTAAGTAAAGTTACTTAAGATCCGAAGCCTGAGAAATCAGGCTTTTTTTATTTAATTGAGGAAGGCAGTTTAATAGCCAGCAGCTTATTATCTGTTCGGATGATCAGCATGCCTCCAGTTTTAAGAGAAGGGGCAAAGTTACGAGATCCTGTCTTCACGGTAAAAATAGGCTTCAACGTCAACATGTCATAAGCGTGAAATAGGCCATCTGATTGTCCGCTATAAACCACATTTCCAAAAAGATCCGTCTGAACTACAGGATTCTCACCATTATTGAGGACTACTGCCTGACCATTTCCAAGTTTTAGTGCGGATAACGTACCTGTATCATAATTGGAATATAACATTCTTTGCTGATGGACTTGGTTTAGAGGATAATCTTTCTCTTTTGCCATAGAAGTCCAGGATTGAACTGGCTTACCTTCCGCTGAGTAATTCCAAAAATCATATTTCACAAGCTTTTTGCCCTGAAAAATATAGAAGTCATTTCCATCCAAGAATGCGGTCCCATTTACACCACCAAATGTGAATGCTCCATCTTTATTCTCGGTATCTGTCCATTTATATAAACGTTCTCCTTTAAGTTCACCCGTTTTTACGTTGAATACAGAAATTTTAACATTACGATTCACAGCGTCATCATCCATCATTAACGTATTGGTAATGGAGTAGAGGAGGCCGTCCTTTACTGCTAGTGGCCACCATTGACGGGTATGGTCCCATAGTTTTTTTCCTGTCAGACTGTCATAAGCAGCAAGTGCGCCAGTTGTTAATGCTCCCTGTGAGAGATAACTTCGAATAACAACCCCATCCGTTTCCATAAGTTCCGATAAGCCTGTAAAGTTATTGCTCTCCTCCGTAGCCTTCCATTTGATCTTCCCGCTGACCGCATCGACAGCAGCCAGTTGACTATCTTGTGTTACATAGATGGTGGAGCCTAACCGTTGTATACTGGTGGCTTTAGGTAGTGATAATGAAGCTGACCACGCTTTTTTACCTGCTTCATTAACGGCATACAGAGAGCCACTCTTAGTCAAACCATAGATAAATCCATTACTGTACGTGAACAACGGGGCTAATGCACTTCCGAATTCCCACATTTTTTTACCTGTTGTAGCATTCAATGCGACTAGTTTTTCATTCCGCTGCAAGGCAAAGACTTTCCCATTCTCGGCAAGGGCTGTAACGTTCTGCCCAGTGATTCTATCTTCTTTTAAGATGGCAAGCGGTGATGACCATACAGGTACAAGAATAGGTGCTTTGACTTCATTGTAATAGGGATTGCTTGTACTTATAACTGCTTGTTCCGCGGAAATGTCGGATAACGATCCGTTGTAAGCTATTGGGGATGCAATGCATGTAACAGCTAAAACTTTAATCATTGTCTTGTGTAAAGACTGAATCATCGTTTCACGCTCCTCAAAAATAGTGATTACTATAATTAGACATTATAAATGGCAAAAAGTTACTACTTCTGTAGAACAAGCATAAACGCCTACGGCTTTTTTTAAGGACGGTAAGCGTTTAAGCGAGAAATATAATACTTAAAGTTGAACTAAGGCAAACTATGTTACGCTCCGCAAAACAGTTACGACCTAGCAACTCTATTTGACGGAGGGAACTATTACGCCTCTTAGCAACACTGTTTCTCTAGACCCACCCGAATCTCGGAGTGTAGTATAGAACAATACTATTCTTTGGGGGTTCTTTTTTTTGGAAAATTACAACGATATCAAACAAGGTGAAAAAGGAGCATGGCTAAGCATAGTTGCCTACATATTCCTATCCGCCATCAAACTGTTTATTGGTACGGTCGCGGGATCTCAAGCGCTGCTTGCAGATGGCCTGAACAACAGTACTGATATTATCGCTTCTATCGCCATACTAATCGGTCTTAAGATCTCCAGGAGACCGCCGGATTCCAATCATAGCTACGGGCATTTCAGAGCAGAGACCGTGGCATCCTTAATTGCTTCATTTATTATGATCGTTGTAGGGCTTCAAGTGCTGTACCAGGGCGTGAACAAATTTATTCAACCCGAACTGGAAAGTCCAGATCTTATAGCAGCCTGGACGGCAGTTTTTTGTGCTGTGATAATGATGGGCGTATATATGTATAACATTAGACTGGTCCGCTCTATTAATAGTAACGCTATGCGAGCAGTAGCACTAGATAATCGATCAGATGCTTTAGTTAGCATAGGTGCTTTTGTCGGAATTGTGGCTTCTGGATTTGGAATTCCATGGCTTGATCCGCTTACAGCGATTATTGTCGGCCTGATTATCTGCAAGACGGCATGGGATATCTTTAGTAAAGCTACACATGACTTAACGGATGGTTTTGATGCGGAAGAGCTTGAACTCATGAAAGAAACCGTTGCTGAAATTGACGGTGTGCAATCCATTAAAGATATTAAAGCTCGCATCCACGGGAATAACGTGCTAGTTGATACAACTGTATTAGTAGATTCCGAGCTTAGTGTGGTGCAGAGCCATGATATTACGGAAGAAATCGAAGAACAATTGAAAGATCGGCACCAAGTTTCAAATGTGCTTGTCCACATAGAACCTGTAATGAAGTAGAAACGGACAATGAATTGTGAATTGTGACTTTCCCATGGATGGATATGGGATTTTCCCTGTGATGTTGTTAATAGATCTTTTGTGCGGAAAGGTGGAGAATTAGTTGTATTTATCGATATGTTAATTTCAGGAAATGGAATGGTGATTTCGTGATTGAATGGAAGGATTCTTATGATATCGGTGTTGAGAAAATAGACTGTCAGCACAGACAGTTGCTGGCGAAATTGAATGAATTTTTTGATGCTTGCAGTAAGCAGCAGGGGAAAGAGAAGATCGAAGAAACGCTCAAATTCTTGAAGGAATATACCATCGAGCATTTTAGCAATGAAGAGCAATTGATGGAAGAGATCGATTTTCCTGAATTGGCGGAACATCGTAAGACGCACGCTAATTTTGTAAAAGCCGTTCTTGAATTAGAAGAAACGATTAAAACCAAGGGAGTCTCCGTTCTCTCGACGATTAAGCTTAACCGTACGTTAACCGATTGGCTTCTGAATCACATTAATAAATGCGATAAGCTAATTGGCGAATGTATGGCCACGCGTGATAGAGCAGTATAATTGAAGACCTCCAACGAAGATGCCGACGGGCATTTTCTTTTTTTTTTTTTGACGGGGAATGTGTTAAAGAATTGTAGTGCGTTATTTGATCCATTTTCCGAAGACAGCATCGTAATTTATACTGGGTTAACGGTTTGTGTTATGATTTGAGATAAGACGTATAGAGTTAGTATGGTAAAGGGGAGTGGAACGATGAAAACATTACGAATGTTAGCTTCAGGGTTTGCTATGCTGCTTATTCTGGGCCTTGTTAATTTTTACATTGGGTATCACGGTTGGCTGCTTGTCCATGAATGGTTCTCAGGTGCTTCCTCTGTTCTGTTCTGGACATTATTCCTGCTTGTTGCCTTTGCGTATGTCGTTGGAATGATACCTTGGCCTACAATAATGAAGCCGTTAGCCAGATTCTTTAAGGTGATTGGGTCGTATTATCTAGCTTGCATGGAATTCGCTATTATCATGTTGCCATTAGCTGATCTGTTATATGTGCTGCTGGGCTGGATGGGTGTCGATCGAACGCACTACGTCTCAGAAGCGGGTGGTACATTGCTAATATTACTGGTTGTTTTTCTAGTCTGGGGTTCGATCAACGCTTGGAGTACAGTAGTTCGTACCCATCCTATTCCCATTGATAAATCTATTGGAACTAGTACGCCACTTACCATCGCGGTTGCGTCCGATCTGCATTTAGGAAATATCGTCGGCAATCGGCATCTCAAAAAAATGGTTGCACAAATGAATGCTATGAAGCCTGATGTGATTTTGCTGGCTGGGGATGTACTTGACGATAGTATTGAGCCTTTTATTCGCAATAGTATGAGTGAACAGCTAAAGCAGCTAAAAGCACGCCATGGTGTCTACGCGGTACTGGGCAATCACGAATATTACGGTGGTTCGATCAAGGAATATACAGATTTAATGAGTAGCATAGGCATTAAAGTCCTACAGGATGAGGTTGAAGAAGTGGCGGGAACTTATATTGTAGGTCGAAAAGATAAGACTGCCGAGACGATGGAAGCCGGAGGTAGATTAAGCGTAAACTCCTTATTGAATGGCCTCGATCTGACGCGTCCTGTGATCATGATGGATCATCAGCCTACCGGATTTGATGTCGCTGCCCAAGAAGGCGTAGATATTCTACTCTCAGGTCATACGCACCGTGGACAGATTGCTCCTAATCACTGGATCACCAAGCGGTTGTTCGAACTGGACTGGGGCTACCTCCGCAAGGATAAATTGCATGTCGTTGTTTCCTCTGGTTATGGGACCTGGGGACCTCCAATCCGTTTAGCCAGCCGTTCGGAGATTATTAAGCTTGAAGTGGTGTTAGAAGGGACTAAACAATACAGTGAAGAAGCCGTGTCTACAAAGACGGTGTTAATCTAAAAGAAATCTTTAATGATATGAGGCTGCCCGAATCCGTAGAATTTTTCTGCGAGCTGAGGCAGTTTCTTTTTTTTGACAATTAGTAGAGCTTGTAGTATGGTTTAAAATAGTTAAGCACTTAACTAAATTGGAGTTGAAAAATCTAAGATGGATCATTTACAACCGTTGGTATTGAATCAGCCGCTACATACTCAGGCATTTTTCACTTTAGTTGATACTACTGCAAGTTTAGTTTCTGTCTCTGATAAATATTGGCAGTCGAAAGGATTAAATGGCGCAAGAATTCGTATCCTAGTAGAAATATCTAAACAGGGCGGAACGATTTTACCTTCTACATTGGCTCACAATATTGGGGTTACCAAAGCTAATATTAGTCTGTTGCTGATACCCCTAGAGAAAGATGGTTGGATTACCCGCTCGAACCATACTCAGGATGGTAGAAAAAGCGTTATTACAATTACGGGTGAAGGACAACGATTACTTTTAGAGCATCTTCCCGGAAATCGTCAAGCGGTCGCTGAACGTATGCAGGGTCTGGATGAACAAGAGCTTCGGCAACTCATCGTTTTATTAGAAAAGCTTAGCTATGGCTAAATATAAATAATGTTGTGGTCTCGAAAACATGGAACAGAAAGGCTGGGGTGTTATGTCAATTATGGTTACTGGGGCTACTGGTCAATTAGGAAGTTTGATTATAGACAATCTTCTTCAGTTTGTGCCGGCAGGTGAGATTATCGCATGTGTTCGTGATCGGGAGAAAGCAAATGATCTTTTGGAAAAAGGGGTTGAGATTCGCTTTGGCGATTATGATCAGCCTGATACTCTAATTCAAGCTTTTACAGGTGTAGCAGAGCTATTATTCATCTCTAGTTCACATCCCGATGATAACGTCAGATTAACTCAACATTCTGAGGTTATTCATGCAGCATCAAAGGCAGGGGTGAAGCATTTGCTGTATACAAGCTTCGCATTTCCACCTAAAGGACAAATTCCAGCTAATCATGTTCACTTACTTACAGAGCAGATGATTCTTAAATCAGGTATTGACTATACGTTTCTACGCAACGCTTTATATATGGATTTCGTGGATGTACTAGGGCTGAAAGAGGCGATCCAAAGCGGTGAGTTAATCACCTATCCTGGGAACTGGCTATTTAATTCGGTGACACGAAAGGATCTCGCTTTAGCTACGGCGGTCGTGCTTACAACTACTGGTCATATTAATCAGATTTATGAATTAACCGCACCGCGCTCTTGGGACTTCAGCGAACTTGCGGAGGTATTATCCGAGCTGACAGGAAAAAGAATCGTTCATCGGCAGGATTCAAGCATTCAGCACTGGATTTATTCACTCCTTGGGAAGATAGATACAGCTTCTACTTCAAAAGATATGGAGAGACTAATGGGACGGCCTGTTACCTCTTTGAAGGAAAGTATAATCACTTTCCTTCAGGTTTAAATAATGACTCTAACTAATTCAACTATATAGTGGTTCGATCTAAGGTAAGTAAATAATTATATTTACTGGCATGTTTTAATTCATCTAATATAATCCCATAAACAGTATCGCGGTATACTCCAACAGGTAGACCAAACCATATTTTGCGATACTTTTCGACTGCAGCCAGTTCACCTTGGAGTGCTTTTTCTAAACCTTCTTCATAGGAACTGATCCGTTGATATTGCTCACTACTAATTCCAGTGATATCTTGACCCGTAATTTCTTTGAACATCCCGCGGAACATGGAGTTGTGACCCCTTTCGTCATCTCGTATTGAGGTGATGATGGAGGCTTGCTCGGAATTTGGGGCCAGTTTGATAAGTTCATCATAGAAAAGCTCATCATTTCGTTCACCTTGCACAGCTTCTTTGATTAAATTTAATGCTTGAGGAAGAGAGGTTGCCCAGATAGGTTTGAAATCAGATCTATTCTGAGATAAAGGAGTCCAATTCATAGTTCTTATTACCTCCTGATTCGTTCGTTATTATTAGAGTAGTATATGTACGAATGCCCAAAATGGTCTCTTTCGGTTCTTTAGTTGTTCTAACCCTTTAAAGTTGATACTATGGGTTCATCCGTTATTCAGGGAGTGTAAACGATGAAAAAGATTTTAGTAGCAGATGACGATAGTAATATTCGTACATTATTAAAGCATGTATTGACCAGAGAAGGTTACCAAGTAATGGAGGCAAGCGATGGCCGGGACGCGATACATAAACTGAAAGAAAGCATTGCAGATTTAGCCGTTGTGGATGTGATGATGCCACATGTGGATGGGTTAGAGCTATGCCAGCATATAAGAGAAACGTATGATATACCGATCATTTTGTTAACAGCCCGGCAACAGCTAAGTGATAAAGAACAAGGCTATTTGCGGGGGACAGATGATTATGTAACGAAACCTTTTGAGCCGGAAGAATTGTTGTTTCGGATCAAAGCTTTATTTCGGCGTTATTCCATCGCTTCGGATGATCGGATTCGTTTAAATTCACTAGTTATTGATCGTAAAAATTATGAGATCACTGATGGTGATGAAGTACTACTGTTACCGGTAAAGGAATTTGAACTGCTCGCACAACTGGCACAATATCCAGGAAGACTGTATTCACGCAGTGAGCTGATTGAACTAGTGTGGGGAATGGATTATGAAGGTGATGAACGCACGGTGGATGTACATATCAAGCGATTGCGTCAACGGTTTTTGGATTATCAGAATGACTTTGTGATTCGGACGGTACGGGGAATTGGATATAAATTGGAGATGGTGAGCTCGTGAAGTCTTTGTATGTGAGAATGTGCATTCTCTTTTGCTCGGCCATTGTGGTGAGCAGCCTTCTTGGCTTCTTGGTGTCTAATATTTATTACCAAGCTCAGATTAAATCGCAGAACGATGCGAAGCTTACGGGGATGGCCATTGAAATCCAGCAGTTTGCAGAATCTCACCCGGAATCTATGGAGGATTACCTGCGAAGTGTAGCTGTACTGGGATATAAGATTTATTTAACCGATACAGAAGGTCAATCCCGGTTTTACGGCAAGCCATTTCGGAAAGAGGATTTAGAACCGCAACAATTAGAGAAGGTCCTGAATGGACAAGTGTATCACGGTGTTGCTGAGTTTCCTGACAGCGCATTTATTACAGGTTTTTTTGATAATCAATTACGCAATACGATAGGCGTACCTATTGAAGTCAATAATGAGACTTTTGCGTTATTCATGCGGCCGGATGCAGAGGTTCAGTTCGGTGAACTGCGCGTGTTTTTTGCTGTCATCATCGGTTTTACCGTGTTATTCAGTCTAGGATTCGTCATGATCAGCGTACTGCATGTGGTCAGACCCATTACTCGTTTGACAACGGCAACTAAACGGATTTCAAAAGGTAGATATGATATTAAATTAAATACTTGGCGCCGGGATGAGATTGGCCAGTTAGCCTCACACTTTATGATTATGAGTCGTGAGCTGGAACGGACCAATCGTGCGCGTCAAGAGTTTGTTGCGAATGTGTCTCATGAAATCGAATCGCCATTAACTTCTATTCAAGGATTTGCCCAAACCCTTAAAGATCCTACATTACCAGAGGATGAACGGATAGAGTACCTCAATATTATTGATCAAGAAAGCCATCGTCTATCGATGCTTAGTAAACAGCTGCTAACGTTATCTTCCCTCGATTATGATCCGAATTCCTTGCAGAAGAAACCTATAGATTTGCGTGCACAGCTTCGGCAGGTTGTACAAATCATGGAGTGGAGATTAACAGAGAAGCAATTAGCGGTTCGTTTAAGTCTTGCGGACATTAGCGTACATGGCGATTCCAATCTATTGTATCAGGTGTGGATGAACCTCATTACTAATGCTATCAAATATACACCCGCTGAGGGATCTATTATGATTTCCGCAAAGCTTGACGAAGGGAACTGTGTAGTAACCTTTTCGGATACTGGGGAGGGTATTCATGCTGAGGAATTACCACTCATCTTTGACCGTTTTTATAAAGTCGACCGGGCACGTACACGAGAAACGCATAGTAGCGGTCTTGGGCTGGCGATTACGCAAAAAATTGTAGAGACACATAACGGAACCATAGAAGTATCCAGTACAGTTGGCAAAGGCACGACCTTTACTGTAACTCTTCCGCTTTTGTAACTCGTTATTCATACTCCGTTCATTTTCATCTTCTAAACTGTGACTATACAGATTAGAAGGAGTGGTAATATGTTTCTAGCCTTAAGAGAAATGCGACATTCTAAAGCCAGATACCTGTTAATAATGGTAATCATGTTATTGGTTTCCTTTCTTGTACTTTTCGTAACGGGACTGGCCAGAGGATTAGCGTATGCTAATATCTCAGCAATAGAGAATATGCCGGCAAACTATTACGTGGTGCAGAAGGATGCGGATCAGACGTTTAGACGTTCTCAGTTAACGGATACGGAGCTTAATAGTGTTCGAGCAGTAGTAGGAGATAATAATGCCTCTTCACTCGCTCTACAGATGAGTACAGTGACTACGAACGATGTGGATACTAAAGCAGACGTAACTTTTTTCGCAGTTGATATGAACGGTTTACTGGCTCCAAAAGTGATTGAAGGTGACAAGATTACGAATGATACGCAGGGAAGTGTCATCGTTGATCGTGGCTTGGAACAGTCGGGCATTAAGATTGGTAGCACGATCCAAGATCAGGCAACTGGGAAGGAATTTAAAGTTACAGGATATGTTGAGAATAGCTCATACAGCCATACCCCAGTAGTCTATATTAACAATAAAGATTGGCAGGAAATGAGACAAGGCGTTAATCAAGGTAGTGAGGCTACATCCGGAGCACCTTTTAATGTAATTGCGCTTAATGCAAACGCAGGGCAAGTGGATAAGATCTCTGCTAGTACGAAAAATGTGGAAGTTATTACGCAAAAAGAAGCGATCTCTAATATTCCGGGTTATTCATCAGAACAAGGTTCACTGCTTATGATGATTGCCTTCCTGTTCGTAATCGCTGGTTTTGTTCTGGCTGTATTCTTCTATGTCATTACAATTCAGAAAACAAGCCAGTTTGGCATTCTGAAAGCCATGGGTACAAAAATGTCTTACTTGGCTTGGAGCGTTGTAGGGCAGGTCATGATATTGGCTATTGCAAGTCTAAGTATTAGCTTGCTGCTAACCTTTGGAATGAATCAGGTACTACCAGACACTATGCCGTTCCAACTGGAACCTTCTACGATTCTTTTAACCAGCGGCTTGTTCGTGGGGATGTCTCTTTTAGGATCACTTATTTCTGTCGCTAAAGTGGCAAAAGTAGATGCATTAGAAGCAATTGGGAGGGCTGGAGCATGAGTGCGAAATTATTGATGAAGCAAGTAACCAAGACCTACGGAGACGGCGATACAACGGTATCTGTTCTGAATAATTTGAATCTTATAGTCAATGAAGGGGAATTCGTTGCTGTCCTTGGACCTTCTGGAACAGGGAAGAGTACATTCCTATCAGCAGCGGGTGCGCTTCTTACGCCAACCAGTGGTGAAATATTCATAGACGGAGAATCTCTTACAGATAAAAGTAAAAGTGAGCTGACTGAGCTGCGATTAGAGAAGATAGGCTTTATGTTCCAAAGCGCACAGCTATTGCCTTACTTGAAGGTAGAAGAGCAGCTTCTCTTTGTAGCTAAACAGGGGAAGATGAGTTCTAAAGAAGCTAAGGAACGGGCAGCTGATTTGATGAAGCGTCTGGATATCTGGAAACGTCGAAACCATTATCCTGAGCAACTATCAGGCGGGGAGAAGCAACGTGTAGCTATCGCAAGAGCTTGGATGAATAAACCTGCAATCTTGTTTGCAGATGAACCAACAGCAAGCTTAGATTTCAAACGAGGCAGAGAAGTTGTGCAAATGATTGCTGACGAAGTAAAGAATGAGGGTAAAGCTGCTGTAATGGTCACTCATGATGAACGGATGCTCGAATGGTGTGATCGAGTGCTACATCTGGAAGATGGTCATTTGGTTGAACATGAGTTAAGCAAAATTTAGTAAAAAAACGATTCATGCTATTTATGGCATGAATCGTTTTTTTGGTGTGTGAACAATAGTTTGTTCTTATTTGTCAGCTATGGTGACTTGGCCTGAGCCATATGTGTCAAACCAGCCTTTAATCGTGTTGAAATCACTGCTGAATGACAGTGCCAGCTCTAATAGAATTCGGGCATGAGCTGCGTTCAGATTATCTCCGGCAATTATGCCATCACTTGAAGCATAGTTGGAACCGGAACCCGTACGCGTGGTAGACACGAAGATAACTCCGTTTTCCTTAATAGCTTTCGTACGAGCTTCTCCCATAGCTTTAGATACGCCGCCAGCCCCTGTGCCTGAAGTTACAATACCTTTTGCTCCATCTTGAACAAAACCTGTAATTGCCCCAGAACCGGCATCTTGATAAGCATAAGCAATTTCTACCTTAGGCATATCACTGCTCTTAATCTTTGTTAGATCGAATGGCGTTGCCCATTTGTCAGCGGTCAATAGTGCTCTGGAATTCGCTCGATAAATTCTTATATTATTCTCATCGATATATCCGAGGATTCCTAGTTGTGGAGATTCAAAAGTGTCTGTACGATAGGCATTCGTCTTGGTAACCTCTCTAGCCGTATGAATCTCGTCATTTAGCATGAGCACAGTACCGTAATATTTCGTCTTTCCGCTAGCTGCTAGTTTAATAGCGTTAAATAGATTGGCCTGAGCGTCACTTCCGATAACTGTCCATGGACGCATAGAGCCAGTTACTACGACAGGTTTGGAGCTACGCACTGTAAGATCAAGGAAATATGCAATTTCCTCCATCGTATCCGTACCTGTAGTAACAACGATGCCATCTTGGGTTTCTAGTGCTTTATCTACTTTTAAGGAGAGATCATATAGTTGTTGCATGGTATACGAGCCAGAGCCTGCATTCCCAAATTGATAGCTAGTTACATCGGCGAACTTTTTAAGGTTAGGCAGTGCTTTAACCATATCTTCCATTAACAAAGTCCCGGCTTTATAGTTCTGGAAGCTGGTCTCATCCACAGATTTACCGGCAATAGTACCACCGGTTGCTATGACTTGGACCTTTGGAAGCTTAACCGTTCCTTCAATCGTTTGGGTAACCTCAGCGGCGTAAGTGGTAGAAACGGGAAGCATTGTTGTAGCAGAGAAGAGTAGAGTGAAAGAGAGTCCTGCGGCAACAGTAGTTTTGGCGAGCATTGATTGTAATCCATTCATAGATGTAACCTCCCATTTGATTATGTATTCTCACGTTTATGTTATTTTATATTACATAAACGTGATTCATGATTGGATTATATCTATGAATGTATTATAATGACAAGTTTGCTAACATATTAATAAAACGCTTAAATACACTATTAATAAAGCATATCTATTGATTTCTTGTGTATACTATGAATTTTATTATATTATTATTAAAGTGAAATATAATATTAATGTTATATTTTATTACATAATAATAGAGATGAATAAATAACAAAATGCCGGACAATCTTTAGGAGATTGACCGGCATAGTTATTGGATTTACCTGACTACTTATCTTTTCTAGAGACAAGTAGTTTTTGAATAAAGACATGGGTAGCCATGGAGGAGGAGCTTTCTTTATGGCGAATGATGGAGAATTGTCTTTCAAGATGATGATGTCGGATGGGAAGCTCACAGATTTCACCACTTGCTAATTCTTTGCGCACAATCCATCTGGAGAGCATCGCGATTCCCAGACCTGCGGCAACGGCTTCCTTAACTCCTTGACTACTGTTGAAGACATAGGATCTTTTGACAGAAATCTCTTCTGCTTGAATGAAATGATCACTGAAAGCACGCGTTCCAGAGCCAAGCTCTCGCAGAACCCAAACCTGATTTTGTAGCATCCCTTGCTCCACAGAGACTATTTTTGACAAAGGGTGGTTGGCCGGGGAAACGATAATCATCTCGTCCTTCATGTAAGGTGTAACGATCAGATCATTCTCATGGGCTTCTCCTTCGATAAACCCAATATCCAATTCATTGGCTCTTACCCCACCAATAATTTCTTCAGTATTACCGATCGTCACCTGTAGCTTGACTTGTGGGTATTGATTTGCAAATTCCGCAAGTCTTGAGGGTAATATATACTCTCCAATCGTAAAGCTCGCACCAATATGTATACTGCCAGTAACCTCATCCTGTAGCATTTGTATTTCCTGATGAGCTTCTTCGAAGTGGGCCAATATTTGTTTGGCGTGGTTATAAAGTATTGTACCTGCTTCGGTTAATTTTACTTGTTTCGGAGATCGGTGTAGAAGCTTTGCGCCTAGTTCATTCTCAAGATTCCGGATATGTAGACTGACACCGGGTTGAGATAGATTCAGTAATTCTCCTGCTTTAGAGAAATGACTTTGCTCAGCAACTGTAACGAAAACCCGTAATGTATCCACAATCATAGAATTCCCTCACTAAAAGTCTCGAATGTATTTAAAGTTCCTTATCAAGCACGAACTGAGCTTTCTTCTGCGAAAATCCAATACGTGTATAGAAACATACCGCATCTTCTCTAGTTTGGTTGGTGCGCACTCTTAATTTGTTCACTCCAATTTGTGCTGCCCAGCGTTCACAGGTTTCAACAAGTTGTCTGCCGATCCCGTCTCCGCGATACTGCCCATCGACCACCAGACCACAAATTTCAACAAAGGGCGGAGATTCAATTAACATTCGCACATTGGCGTGAATCCATCCGATTAATTGGCTATCCGACTCTGCTACATAAATAGCATGATCTTTACGATTTCTGATATCTTGAAGTCTATCTGCTAGCTGTTCGATATTTAAAGGATATCCGAGCTCACTGGATAGTTTTGCAATATCTTGTGTGTCTTTAAATGTAGCTGTCCTAATATGTATGATCATCCGCCACCTTAGAAAAATGTTGTTTCATGCTGTTTTTTATTATAGTTCATCTCATTCAGAGGAACATCTCTATGTGAATTACTTCGTACTATTTCGATAAGTGGATGGGGATAGACCCATCGTCTTTTTGAAATATTTAGAGAAATGAGCCAATTCCATGCCGACTTGTTCCGCAATATCTGAAATGCTGTAATCTGTGTAAGAAAGCTGTCTTTTAGCGTGCTCCATACGTTTCAATTGAACATAGGCCATTGGAGTCACCCCCATGAATCTTTTGAAATAAGGTATAAAATAGTTCGGGTGCAGGTGGACAAGCTCTGCTAGTTCATC
Organism: Paenibacillus sp. FSL R5-0923; assembly: GCF_038009145.1. Taxonomy (NCBI): domain Bacteria; kingdom Bacillati; phylum Bacillota; class Bacilli; order Caryophanales; family Paenibacillaceae; genus Paenibacillus; species Paenibacillus sp. FSL R5-0923. The sequence continues at coordinate 4,628,449 of NZ_JBBPAT010000001.1, read as the reverse complement.
AATCTCTATGGGCTTATTTAGACAATTATCGATGTAATGGAGCACATGAGCCAGCTTACCATGGTCTCCGGTGTGTATGAATTGCGTCATAAAATCTGTATGACTACTGTCGCTCGATTCAAGACAAGTGGCAATGAGATTAAGCAAACAAGCCTGTGTGCGAAGGATAGATAAGACATCGTCTTTTTGAAATTGTTCGATCATCTCCACGAAAATTGCCCTTATTGAATCTGGATTTGGCGAATCACAGATGTATAATTTTTTCTCCGCATGGAATAAGGGCCATTCTCCAATGTCAGCATCAAAGTGGCAGTAATAACGGATATAGGGATCATCAATAGAAGTTTCGGTAGTTTGTGTGCTCCCCGCAGGCATGATCATTAGCTGACCTGGCTTCGGATAGTAGGTAATCCCGTTTATAATTACTTTCCCCTCACCCCCATCAATAAAATATAGCCGATTAAAAGCGGGGGTTTCCAGCGTGCGGTTCCATCCGGGATATCTATTACTAAGTTGGGCATGGGTCACAGTAACCTTGAGATTCTGCAGGAGACGTCCTGATAAGTTCCCTGAATTGTTCATCATTTAACTCCTTTAAAGCTTTTGTATCCTCATTATAACGGTTTCATTTAACTAAAACATCTTACTTAAATACAAATAGTTCTTAATTTCGATCATGTTCATGTCCTTAAATAAAGTATATCCTCTAACCATAACCATTAATAAGGAAGTGATCAGAGATGGGTACAGTTCGTTATGGGATTATTGGTATTGGAAATATGGGAACCGCACATGCGCAAAGTCTGCTGAGTGAGATTAAGGGGGCTGAGCTTACAGCCGTATGTGATATAAGAGAAGAACGTTTGAAATGGGCTGAAGAGCAGTTACCTGAGAATGTTAGGAAGTATTCTACGCCGAAGGAATTATTCGAGTCACGTATCATGGATGCGGTATTAATCTGTACTCCGCATTATGATCACCCTACACTTGCAATCGAAGCTTTTCAGCATGGTTATCATGTACTAGTGGAGAAGCCGGCAGGTGTTTATACGAAAGCTGTTCAACAGATGAACGATGCTGCAGCACAGTCTGACCGCAAATTTGGAATCATGTACAATCAGCGTACAAATCCTTTGTATCAGAAGCTGAGAGATCTTATTCAGTCTGGTGAGTTAGGTGAGATCCGCCGGACGAATTGGATTATCACCGACTGGTATAGATCGCAGAACTACTATAATTCTGGTGGCTGGCGGGCGACATGGGCGGGTGAAGGTGGCGGGGTATTGCTTAATCAAGATCCTCATCAGCTAGATTTATGGCAATGGACGACAGGCATGATGCCGAAGCGGATAAGAGCATTTTGCCACTTTGGAAAATATCGCAACATTGAGGTTGAAGATGATGTAACCGCTTATGTGGAATACGAGAATGGCGCTACAGGTCTGTTTATTACTACAACTGGAGAGGCACCGGGAACTAATCGTTTTGAAATCAATGGCGATAATGGAAAAATCGTAGTGGAAGACGGGAAGCTAACCTTTTGGCGTTTACGTACACCGGAGCCGCAGTTCAACGCAGAGTTCACGGGAGGTTTCGGTAGTCCAGAATGTTGGAAATGTGAGATACCTGTACAAGATGGCGGAGGGGAGCAGCATAAAGGAATTCTACGGAACTTTACGAATGCCATTTTGCATGATGAGGCATTACTTGCTCCTGGGGAGGAAGGGATTAAGGGGCTAACCCTTTCAAATGCCATGTATTTATCGGCTTGGACGGACAATTGGGTGGAGCTTCCGATGGATTCGGATTTATTCTACGATAAGCTGATGGAAAAAGTAAAAAACTCGACTTTCCAAAAGGAAACCTCAGAATCTAAAACATTGAATGTTAAAGGAACTCATTAAATCGAAAGAGAGAGGTTGAATCCTATGAAACGTTCGATGATTGCGGCTCAAATGTACACGTTACGTGATTATACTCAAACTGCGGAGGATTTAAGATCAACTTTTCAAAAGGTATCGGCAATGGGTTATGAGAGCATTCAGATTTCATCCATTGGACCGATTAATCCGATGCTCGTTAAAGAATATGCAGATGAAGCGGGGCTGGCTATATGTGCGACCCATGTGTCCTGGAATCGGTTAGTGAATGATCTGGATGCGCTTGCCGCAGAGCATAAGCTGTGGAATTGCAAATATATTGGACTTGGAAGTTTACCAGAAGAATTTCGTACGGGACTTGAAAGCTACCGGTACTTTGCGAAATTGATATCTGAAATTGCAATAACATTAAAAGAACAACACGGTTTGCAATTTGTTTATCATAATCATGATTTTGAATTTGAACGCTTTGAAGGTACTACTGGAATGGAAGTACTGCTCAATGAGACTGATCCATCAGTTGGTTTCATACTTGATTTATATTGGGTGCAGGCAGGTGGCGCGAGTCCGGAAGAATGGATACGTAAAGTTGAAGGCAGAATGCAGGTTGTGCATTTAAAGGATATGGCGATAGTTGATAGGAAACAGGTTTTTGCTGAAATAGGCGAAGGAAACATGAACTATGCGGAGATCATTACTACTTGTCGTGAGACGGGTGTTGAATGGTACGTAGTGGAGCAGGATGTTTGTAGACGTGATCCTTTTGAGAGCTTAGAGATGAGTCTGCGCTATCTCATTAGCTTATTATAGAATCGATAAGAAACCATTAGGAGGATTCTGATGAATAGAATAGATGGGATGACCTATGCACCCACATATGAAGCTAAACCTGTAGTGAAGCCAGGTGAATTCATCATCGCAGCTATTGCACTCGATCACGGTCATATTTACGGGATGTGTAATGGGCTGGTTGAGGCTGGTGCAGAGCTGAAATGGGTATATGATCCGGATGAAGAGAAAGTTAGAGCATTCATAGCCAAATATCCTGGAGTTAGGGCTGCTGAGTCTATGGATGAAATAATGGAAGATCCAGAGGTTCGCTTAGTTGCAGCGGCAGCTATTCCTTCAGAACGAGGCCCCTTAGGAAATAAGGTTATGGCTCACGGGAAGGATTATTTTACGGATAAAACCCCCTTTACAACACTTGAACAACTGGATGATGCTAGAGCTATGGTCGCAGCAACCAATCAGAAGTATATGGTTTACTATAGTGAGCGTCTTCATGTTGAAAGCGCAATCTATGCGGGACAGTTGATCCGTCAGGGGGCTATTGGTCGTGTTCTTCAAGTCATTGGATTAGGGCCGCATCGTTTAAATGCATCTAGCCGTCCAGAATGGTTTTTCGAGCGGGAGAAATATGGCGGAATTCTATGCGATATTGGCAGCCACCAAATTGAACAATTTTTGTATTATACAGATTGTCAGGATGCTTCAGTTGTTCACAGTAAGGTAGCTAATTATAATCATTCGTCTTACCCTGAATTGGAGGACTTCGGTGATGCGACGCTTGTTGGGGACAATGGGGCAACCCAATACTTCCGTGTAGACTGGTTTACGCCAGACGGACTCGGAACCTGGGGAGATGGACGTACAATGATCATGGGAACTGAAGGGTACATTGAACTGCGCAAATACAGCGATATCGGGCGTTCAAATACACCGGATCATGTGTACTGGGTGAACGGGGAAGGGGAGCATTACGAACATGTAGCTGGAAAGGTTGGATTTCCGTTCTTTGGTGAACTTATCCTCGATTGTCTGAACCGGACGGAGCTGTCCATGACTCAAGCACATGTCTTCAAAGCTGCTGAACTATGTTTGAAGGCTCAAGCCCAAGCGATGAATCTAACTCCTAATCAACTAAAATAGCGAATGGAATAATGAATGGAGGTGGTAAAGATGAACAAACTTGGAGTAGCGATTATTGGCTGCGGGGCGATATTTCCTCTCCATGCTAAAGCAATATCAGCAATAAAAGATGTAAATCTACTTCTAGTTGCAGATATTGATGCTGATAAAGCTACACGAGCGGGAATAGAATATGCCTGCGATGCCACTGATGATTATAGAGAAATATTAAATGATAATCGTATTGATGTTGTTCATCTCTGTACACCTCATCATCTTCATGCAGAAATGGCTGAAGAGCTATTACGTGCGGGGAAGCACGTGTTAACTGAAAAGCCAATCGCCGTGGACCTTCCTTCAGCCATGCGCATGCTGAAAGCAGCGCAAGTGAGCTCCGGCCAGCTTGGTGTGGTGTTCCAGAATCGTTATAATGATGCTTCCGTTTATATTAAGAAGACTATAGATTCTGGTGATTTAGGGAAACTGCTTTGTATGAAAGGTGTCGTAACCTGGCATCGAAACGAAAGTTACTACAAAGATAGCAATTGGAGAGGAAGGTGGTCCACGGAAGGCGGAGGTGTTCTAATTAATCAGACCATTCATAGCTTGGATTTACTACAGTGGTATGGGGGGGAGATTAAATCCGTGAAAGGCAGTATTACCACGGATGTGCTTGATGGCGTCATTGAAGTAGAAGATACTGCCCATGCTTGTATCGACTTTGCCAATAATGTTCGCGGGCTGTTTTATGGCACGAATACCTATCTTGAGAACTCTCCGGTGGAGTTGGAGCTAGTTTTTGAAGAGGGGACGCTTAACCTCCGTCGAGAGCACTTATATCTTTGGAAAGATGGGAAGGAAACCTTGGTTTGTGAGCCTATTTTCAGTCCTGCGGAAGGCAAATCGTATTGGGGGACTGGGCATAAGAGACTAATTGAGGACTTCTATGACCATATTTTCAGTGGATCAAAGTTTTGGCTAGATGGTCCTGAGGGGATAAAGGCGCTGGAACTGGTGAAGCGTATTTATAGCTCATCGCAGAGGAACAAATAAGTCATAAATATAGCGAAGGCTGTTCCATATGTAGATTTATCTACGAATGAGGCAGCTTTTTCGTGTTTAGTGACTTCCCGCATTTGGTTAAACACTAAGAAGACTACGACTTGCAGAGGAAGATGGATTTGATTAATTCTCCTTAGTGGAATAATCTAAAGTAAGTATAGGTTATTAACAGCAAGATATCTGGAGGGTGCATACAATATGGAGAAAATACTACTGAACATTAGAACGAACACCAAGCTAATTTCCATTGTGCAGACCATTGTTTTTATCTTTGTCATATTATACGTACTGATGTTTCTTTCTGGTGGATTATTCACCACCTTTTTTATTATGCTCATTGCTTGTTTTGTTAGTGTAATTGCTGCTTTACTCATGCTAATTCGAAAAAGCTTCTTATGGGCAATTGTTGATCTTGCTGCTGCGGGCGGTATGTTCATTTATTTTATTTATAATGCTTAACTGTTATTAATCCTTGCAAGAAGCGGGTTTATGGCTGTAGCATAAGTTCCTTAACCTGGAGGACTTATTTCTCTCTTTTTTGCAAGCTTTTAAATAATTTATTTTTTTCATATAATAGTAGATATTAAATTTATAAATAATTGTAATACACTCGGATAAGGGTATAATTGAGACAGAAAAGGTGTGACGCCTAAGAAGGAGCGCCCACATCCTTTCTGCAAAATTCAGGGGATAAGGATGGTAATAATGGGCAAAAGTGCAACTGAAACAGACGTCATTTTAATTGGTGCTGGAATCATGAGTGCGACTTTAGGAACACTTTTAAAAGAATTAGTGCCGGATTGGAAGATTAAAGTGTTTGAAAAGCTCGAAAATGCAGGTGAGGAAAGCTCTAATGAATGGAATAATGCAGGAACTGGACATGCGGCGCTCTGCGAGCTTAACTACACTGTCGAAAAATCCGACGGAACTGTAGATATAAGTAAAGCCATCCAAATTAATGAACAGTTTCAACTTTCAATGCAATTTTGGTCTTATTTGGTAAATCGTAAGTTGATACATAATCCTCAGGACTTTATCATGCCCTTGCCCCATATGAGTTTGGTACTAGGGGAGAAGAATGTAGCTTTTTTGAAGAGAAGATTTGAAGCGCTGTCAAAAAATCCTTTGTTCCAAGGAATGGAATTTTCCGATGACTCTAGCAAATTAATGGAATGGATACCGCTTATTATACAAAATCGTCCATCGAATGAACCTATAGCAGCAACAAAAATCGACTCAGGCACAGATGTTAACTTTGGTGCTTTAACGCGTATGTTATTTGATCACTTAAAGAGTAAGAATGTAGATCTCCATTATAAACATAGTGTGGATGGAATCAAACGTACTAGCGATGGGTCGTGGGATTTGAGAGTGAAGAACGACAGCGGTACTATTGAACACCATACTGCAAAATTTGTCTTTGTTGGTGGCGGGGGAGGAAGCTTGCATATCCTGCAAAAATCCGGTATTCCTGAAGGGAAACATATTGGTGGATTCCCGGTAAGTGGAATATTTATGGTGTGTAATAAACCAGAAGTTATAGCCCAGCATCATGCAAAAGTATACGGTAAAGCTAAGGTTGGAGCGCCTCCAATGTCTGTTCCGCATCTGGACACTAGATTTATTGACAACAAAAAATCTTTGTTATTTGGACCGTTTGCTGGCTTCTCACCAAAATTTTTAAAAACCGGATCAATGTTTGATTTGATCACTTCCGTAAAACCGGATAATCTCCTAACGATGCTGTCGGCAGGTGCAAAGAACATGTCTTTGACCAAATACCTGATCGAGCAAGTGTTGTTATCGAAAGAAAAACGCATGGAAGAATTACGAGAGTTTATCCCGAATGCCAAAATAGAGGATTGGGATTTAGTCGTAGCAGGCCAACGCGTACAGGTAATCAAAGATACAGAGGACGGCAAAGGTATCCTACAATTCGGTACAGAGGTAATTAGCGCCGCAGATGGTTCGATTGCAGCATTGCTTGGGGCTTCCCCAGGTGCTTCTACGGCTGTTCACGTGATGCTTGAAGTACTTAATAAATGTTTCCCTCAGCATATAAAAGAGTGGGAACCGAAAATTAAAGAAATGATTCCTTCTTATGGCCTGTCACTACTGGAAAATCCAGAGCTTTTGCATGAAGTGCACACATTAACGGCGACTACATTGGGTCTAGGTGGAAAAGAGCGAGTGCATAGTTAAGCAATGATCAATCGCTCGAAAGTATGATAATTTACAGATATTCCCTTCAAGAAAGCCTATGGATTTCATTCATAGGTTTTTTGTTTAGGGAATTCGAAAAGAAAGAAGGGGGGATGAATATGAAACGAGGCATCATTTTTAAAATTCCTAATGAATACGGGAAAATACTTGGAGAGCTGTTAAAGCCATTTAATACCGAAACATTCAATTGGTATATAGGTGGCGAGGAGTCTTATTTTATTCAAAACGATACATTAGGAGAGGTCATGTTCCATGAAGAAATTTATGGAATGGACGGCAGCGTTCTGAAAGAACTTTTGGAGAATAACGAATACTATATCATCTTTGCGAACTTCAAGGCTTTTCCACAAGAGAAGGACGTAATAGATGTTCAGACCTATGAGGAGTTCTTAAATAGTGATTGCCAGCTTGTACTTTTAGTCGTCGATTGTGAATATGCTACGGTTTATTGTAAAGACCAGGGGATGCTTGAAGCACTGTGTCATAACGCAATTTCAAATGGATATGATGATGTTCAGTACATTACGAATGAGAATGACTTCAGAACAAGATTATCAGTATGGTAGAAGGAAACCGTAAGGTTGATTTGACGAACAAATCATTCATTTGTTACAATGACCCCATCAATTAGGAAAAGGATGAGGACGATGGTTCGTCGTTTGAAACGGTTTAAGAATGTCGCTACTGTATCAAGCTTCTAAGTATAAATGCTATAAATTACTTAGAAGCGAGGGAAAAGAATGAAACAACAGTTGTTTAACCACTGGTCAGAAACGAAGTATTTAAAGGATATTGTCACCAACCCAATGATTGAGGTAGGGGATTACTCGTACTACTCTGGTTATTACGATAGTCATCATTTTGAAGACGGGTGCGTCAGATATCTTTGGGGAGACGAAACGTCAAGAAAGTTATTTAACCCGATCGAAGATTTTGGGTGGCATTTAGATAAATTGATTATAGGAAATTATGTTTGTATTGCAAGTGGTGTAATTATTTTAATGGGTGGAAATCACAATCATCATCCTGAATGGATTACCGTGTATCCTTTTGTGGACCAGATTGAAACCTCTTACGAACCTAAAGGTGATACGATCATAGAAAGTGATGCTTGGATTGGGATGAATGCAATGATTATGCCAGGTGTGAAAATAGGTGAAGGTGCTATTGTTGCGGCAAGCTCGGTTGTTGTAAAAGACGTTCCACCATATACAATAGTAGGTGGCAATCCTGCTAAAGAGATTAGAAAACGATTTACAGATCGTGAAATCGAAAAGTTAAAGGAAATGCGTTGGTTTGATTGGAAACGTGAGAAAATTGAACAAGCTACGTCTATCTTTTCAAGTTCATCGATTGATCAATTATATGAGTTTTATCTAAGAGAAATAAAATCATAACACAATCACAACAGGCTGCCGCAAATATTCGGCAGCCTGTTCTTTTATCAGTTAAGGTAGTTTAACAATAATTGTTATTTACCAGATTAATCCTAATTAGTATGATAATATGATTGGGCTCATCTAATCTCTTGGGAGGAAAGTGTGCTAGATATATGAAATATATTGAATTTGGTCTAGGCAATACATGGTTTATTAGAACCGAAACGGAGTTAGAGGATGGAAGTGAATTTGAAGAAAAAGGAATTGTGAAACCGGTAAGGTTCCATTCTCTATATATCAGGATTTGGATTGGTAAAACTGTAGTAATCCTAGACTTAAAGCAAGGTTTTAAAAAAAGTAAGAAAAGTTATAACGCGTTTAAGATTATTTTTGGTATAACAAGTCTCTAGAATGGAGGAGCATACATATAACGACAAGATGGAGGAAACTAACTATGGATAAAATATTAAATGAAATAGCCAATTTGATAAGCAGTGAGGAAAAAAGAGTTACTATTGGGATTTCGGGTCATGGTGCATCTGGAAAGACAACATTTGCCCATAATCTTTTAAAGCTTCTGGGTCATGAGAAAGTGAATTATATGAATACTGATCCCTATATTATCGGCTCTCATCTTAGAAAGTACACTGTAATCGATTATGATTATAACAATGAACGTCATCGTAATAAAATGACAGCTTGTCATCCTTCTGCTCATAATATATCTGCTCTAGAGAGAGACATCCGAATGATGCGAGATGGTTTAGATTTTTATACAATAGACACCAATTATTTAAAGAGTGCAATGATAGCTTCACAAAACAGAGTGAATATTGTAGAGGGCATGAGCGTTGCTTTTGCAGACCCGAATTTGTTTGATCTGAAGGTGTACTTATATACGGATGGAGATACTGAATTGATGAGAAGGAGTATACGTGATGTCTCTGAAAGAGGAACAGACATCAAATATTTAAGAAAATCTCATGAAGACCGTAGAATTCAATATGAGTTATTTATGCATCCTTTTCATCGAAACTTTGATATCATTATAAAAAATTCCAATGAAGGTTATAATCTTGAAAATGAATTTAGGAGGGAATTATGATGAATCTTGCAAATAAAGTAACAATCGCCAGAATATTATTAATCCCCATCTTTATAGTGCTTTTCACAAAATATCCTGATTGGCCAGAGGGGATTTATTATGCAGCTATTGTTTTTTTACTCGCTTCAGCAACAGATAAACTAGATGGTTATATTGCTAGGAAGTATAATCAGGTTACGAACCTTGGAAAGCTACTTGATCCATTAGCGGATAAGTTGCTCATTTCTGCTGCGTTGATTCTACTGGTAAGTCAGCAGATGTTATACGCATGGGTTGCTTTAGTTATTGTAGCGAGGGAAGTGATCATTACAGGGATTAGACTTGTCGCAGTCTCTCAAAAAATAGTGTTGCAAGCTGATCGATACGGAAAAGTTAAAATGGTATCGCAAGTTGTAGCAATTACTGCAGTTATGTTCACAAACCATCCATTCACCCTTTTTACGAATATACCTATCGATCAAATCCTAATCTATATTTCACTAGTCATAACTATCTATTCAGGATTTAACTACATAAGAAATAACTATCGTTTTTTAAAATTAGAAGCATGAGCTCGATAAAAAGGTTGCTGAATAACAAATAAATAAAGGCGAATTCTCACTCCATTTCGAGTAAGAATTCGCCTTTATTTTATGTATATCCTCGTGCTTTTTACTTAATAACGTCAATATATTTATGAGATTTACTGCAAATAAACCCATAACCCTTGCATGTGTATGCCAAGTCTAAGCTCAAATCCGAACTATTGACACAAAAGTGTATTACACGTATAGTACATAAATAAGATGTATGAACCACTTAGTACACACACTTAGTATATGGAGTTGGTTGTATGACAGAAGAACAAAAATCAGGTGTCAGCTTTAATATTCGAGAACCGGTATATATTCAAGTTGTCCGTTACTTTAAAGAACAGATTGCTACAGGGCAAATCGGAGCAGGAGACAAGATTCCTTCACGTCGTGAACTGGCATCAGTAATGAAGATTAATGCGAACACGGCACAGAAGGCATATAAGGAAATGGAGGAACAGGGTTTGATCGTAACAGAAGGAAATTCCCCAAGTCGAATTACACAGGATCAGCAAATACTAAGCTCGATTCGTGCTGAATTAATCGAAAGTGCAGTGGATATATTCATCGGTTCCATTCGGAATATTCAAATTCCAGTTGAAGAACTGGTAGACATCATAAAGACAAAATATACATCAGAGCGATCTCCAGAGGGTGGTGACACAAGATGATCCAAGTGAATCAGATGGTGAAGAATTACGGATTCAAGAAGGTACTAAATGGCGTTAGCTTCACTGCTGCCAAGGGAGAGATCACCTGCCTGATCGGAATCAATGGTGCCGGAAAGTCAACGGTGCTGAAGTCCATCATGGGACTGACACCGTACAAAGGTGAAGTCTTAATCGATAATGCATCACTAATACCTTCGATGTATGAGAAAATGACTTTTATTCCAGATTCGTTAACGATGCCCTCCAATATGCGAATTGCTGATTGCTTCAGCTTTATGGCTGACTTTTATCGGAATTGGAACGCTGAACGTGCAGAGGAATTGCTTAAGTTCTTTCAACTGAGCTCTAAAGATCGCGTGTCTTCATTGTCGAAGGGGATGGCTGCGAAGTTAAATTTGTTGCTCGGACTTGCCTTGGATTGTGATTACATCCTAATGGACGAACCGTTCTCGGGGATTGATATGTTCAGCCGCGAGCAAATTACTGATGTGTTCACGAGTGAATTGATCGAGGATCGTGGTGTGATTATTACAACTCATGAAATTAACGATATTGAGCATTTAATTGATAAAGTGGTCTTGCTACAGCATGGGAAGGTAGAACGTGAATTCTACTGTGAAGAAGTTCGCGAGCAGGAAGGTAAGTCCATTACGGACGTAATGAGAGAGGTGTACATGAAATGAGAGCTTTTGTGAAGCTATTGAATTTTGAAATGAACCGATTTGCCAAAATATATTTTGGACTCCTGGTGCTGACAGTCGCCTTGCAACTTGTAGCAGTCACCCTCGGTGCTAATCATTGGCTGGATTCTGCGAATGAGGCAATGAGAGTGAATCAATGGACCCTTGAGCAATATCACAATGTGACTGGATATATTCAGCTAAACAGTATGATGTATGCTCGCTATAATGGACTTCTATATTTCGGACCCATATTTTTGAGCATCACAGTGTTGCTAATATATAGCTGCTTCATCTGGTACCGTGACTGGAGAGGTAAAAATACGGTAGTATATCGCCTGCTCACGTTGCCATCCAATCGGGCGAATTTGTATTTTGCCAAGCTGGTTACGATCTTGCTATTCGCATTTGGACTTGTCGCCCTGCAAATTATCCTTGTTCCACTGGAGCGTTTGATAGCACAGTCGATTCTTCCTGCTGAATTATATCGGAACATCTCGGTATTTGATTTTTTGAAGTATCCTACTGTGCTTAAAGTTCTGGTTCCGCCCTACTTTTCTGAGTTTGTACTATACTATGGACTGGGCATTATTGGCTTGATCGTCTTGTTCACAGTGATTCTAATCGAGCGGAGCTACAGACTGAAAGGGATTGGCTTTATCGTACTATATTTAGCGGTTCTGGCTGGACTAGCCTCAATACCATTTCTTATGGGTTATAGCAGTTACGATAGCTACTTCTATCCAGGTGAAATCATAGGCGCTTGTCTCGGATTAATAGTGATCATTGTTGGAGGTTCGCTTTGGTACAGCTTGTATCTATTGCGTAAGAAAATATCGGTATAATTGAAGGGGTATGGAGGTTAAGGGATGAGAAAATATATGGTTACCGCCGTCCTTGTAGTGTTCGCGGTTGTTACAATCGGGACGTATTATGTACAAGCTTCACAAGAGACACCACCTAATTATAAGCTGACGACGGTTCAAGGGGATGCTTCCCTCGTTGAAGGTATAGCTGTATACGGAAACTACATGATTAAGGATAGTACTTTTGGCATCAAACGAGCTTATATCACGACAAATGGTACAGATTATCCAGATGAAAAGTCTGCGATTAGCCAAAGTTTAAATCGAAGACCAATGAAAACGCAATTGGATCAGTGGATTGAAGAGCATCGTCAGTTCATGCGCGGTAAGACAAACACATCTGGTTTCTATGAGAATGAGGAAATGCTTGCTTATGTTAAGGCGACAGTAGATACGAAGCGATCAAATGATTCATCAGCGAAGAGAAATGCAAAGCTTAGTATTTCTGTACTCAACAAGCAGAAGAACAATACGCTTGAAATCACATCCGATATCAATGTAGATCATGATATTTCAGATATGTATGTACAAAATGTACAGCTTATTGATCAGCAGCTTGTTGCTATGGTGTTTATGAATCACAGTGCCAAAGGTTATGTATCTGAACCGCAGATCCTCCGTGTCAATCTAACCACAAAAGAGATTAAGAATGAGCCGCTCGCGTTACCAGGCGGTAAATCTGTAGCGGCAGACGGGGATACTCAACATGCATGGCTAGCCAATCAAAATCTGGAGCACACTGAGCAATGGATTTTAAGGATTAGTAGAGATAATCATAGAAAGGCATATCAAGTGGATGTCAAGACAGCGCAAATCTCGCCGCTCACGTTCCAAGGGCATGAAATGTTATTGAATAATATTATGAATGCCTATGGACAGAAAATTTATTTCCTGCAAAAAGCTGTATCGAGTAAGGAAAATATAGGATTCACTGTTATTTCTTACGATCTCGTGAGTAAAGAATATGAGACTACTCTGAAGAATACAAATATAGATTTAAGTGAAAACATTACCTATGCTTTTAAACAAGACCATCTCTATATTATGGGGTATAAGAATTTCAAAGGTAATCGTCTATATGTATTCAATTTGACAAGCGGTAACCTTGAGTACGAAGGAAAAGTAATATCAACAGAAACCGCCAAGCGGGCTGAAGATGAAGCTAACATGGATTTGAATTTTATCGATCTCGGTCAGTTCTAGAATTATTTTTAGAATAGAAAATTAGATATAAAGAGACATAAAGAGATATAAAAAGGTGACAAAGGCCGGGCTAATGACTTTTAATAGTCGATTAGCTCGGCCTTTTTAGTCGTGAAATATAAAACAGTCATTAAACACTATTTTTCGATTAAAATATATTGTAAAACGATAAACTATATGTTAGATTCAATTTTGAAAATAACTTTGTGAGGTGTGTTTTATGAAACTTGGATCAACGCTTTTTTTAAGGATAGCTGTTGTTCTTATTGGACTTCCAGTTCTTGCCTTGTGTATAATTTTTGTGCCTGCGATTTCGAATTATGCAGCAGAATTATACCCTGATCAAACCTATATTAAATATCTCTTGTACATTGATTTGTATGCATCGGCGATACCTTTTTACTTTGCATTGTATCAAGCGATCAAATTGTTAGGGTATATTGACAACAACAACGCTTTCTCAGAATTATCTGTAAAGGTATTAAAAAATATCAGGAACTGTGCAATTGCAATCAGTGGAATTTATGTAGTGGGATTGCCACTTTTCTATCTCGTCGCGGAGAGAGATGATGCCCCAGGGTTCATTGTCATTGGGGTGGTTGTGATTTTTGCTTCCATGGTGATTGCAGTGTTTGCTGCGGTGCTCCAAAAGCTTTTGAAGGAAGCTATTGATATAAAATCAGAAAATGACTTAACGGTCTGAGGAGAAAACAATGGCGATTATTATTAATATTGACGTGATGCTGGCTAAAAGAAAAATGAGCGTGACCGAGCTTTCGGAGCGGGTTGGAATAACAATGGCTAACCTGTCTATATTGAAAAATGGAAAGGCGAAAGCGGTTCGATTATCAACATTAGAGGCGATCTGCAAAGCTTTAGATTGTCAGCCTGGCGATATTTTAGAATACAAAAGTGACGAGGAGACTTAAGAAATAAATGAATAGTAGAGGCAGGGCTCTTTTCTCAATCTTTATGAGAAGGGGGCCTTTTTGATGTGCAATAATTGGAGGTGAAAAATAATAAGGGGATATATTAATGATAAAAAATAATTGTAATACAATCAAAATATATTGAATAACGATAAATTATGTGATAAATTGAATCCAGATTATTAACTTTGTGAGGTGCAGTTTATGAAACGAGAAACACTCTTTTTAAAGATAGTTGTAATTCTTATTGGACTTCCGGTTCTTGCTTTGTGTATTTTTTGGTTACCTACGATACCTAACAAGGCAGCTGGAGATTATCCGGTGTATTTGGTTTATCCCGTTCTTATAGGGGTGTATGTAACAGTGATAGCCTATTTCGTAGCTTTATATCAGGCGTTAAGACTTCTAAGCTAAATTGACAAGAACAAAGCGTTCTCAGAACTATCCATTAAGGCTTTAAAAAATATAATTTACTGTGCAATCATCATCAGTATCTTATATGCGGCAGGTATGCCACTTATTTACGAAATGGCACAGGAAGCCGATGCACCAGGTCTAATCGTACTTGGACTTGTCATGACTTGTGCTCCAATTGTGATTGCGGTCTTTGCTGCTGTTCTTCAAAAGCTCTTGAAAAATGCCATAGAAATAAAATCAGAAAATGACTTAACAGTCTGAGGTGAAAATAATGGCGATTATAGTGAATATTGACGTGATGTTAGCTAAAAGAAAAATGAGCGTTACAGAGCTTACAGAAAGGGTTGGAATAACAATGGCCAATCTTTCTATATTGAAAAATGGAAAAGCAAAAGCGATTCGACTATCAACATTTGATGCGATTTGTAAAGCTTTAGAATGTCAGCCTGGAGATATTTTAGAATACCTAATGGACGAGGATGCTTAAATCGTAATGAGTAATCGACTCCGCAGATTGAAAAGAACAGCATTGCCTGGAAAGGAGAGATCATCATTGAAATCAACAACGCAGTTTCTGCATTTTGGCTATCATCAGGCGATGAGTTGCATATTTCCTATTGCGATCTTTGGGACTTTAGCTCTCTCTAACGTAATAGATCTGCCTTACATTTACCGATATGATGCCATTCTTATTATATTGCTTACCGTTCAATACCTTATGTACCGTACTGGATTAGAGACGCTAGATGAAATTAAAGTCATCTGTGTATTTCACATTATTGGTTTGCTGCTGGAAATTTATAAGATAAGAATGGGGTCATGGTCATACCCTGAACCCGGGCTAACCAAGGTGTTTGGAGTGCCACTGTATAGCGGGTTTATGTACGCGAGCGTCGCGAGCTATATGTGTCAAATTTGGCGTAGACTGAAAATGGATATGACGGGCTGGCCGGGACTTGCTGCTGCTGGATTGCTCGGAGCAGCTATCTATCTGAACTTTTTCACGCATCACTTCATTCCTGATTTTCGCTGGTGGCTAAAGGGGCTTGTACTCATTGTTTTTTGGAAAACTTGGATCATTTATCGGGTACGAAACACTACTTATCGGATGCCCTTGACACTGGCTTTTTTCTTAGTTGGTTTTTTTATCTGGTTAGCTGAGAATATCGCTACATTCTTTAATGCTTGGAAATATCCTGATCAGAATCAGGTATGGCATGTGGTTAGTGTCAGTAAGATCAGTTCATGGTTCCTTCTGGTCATTATTAGTGTCATTATAGTTGCTCAGCTTAAACATGTTAAAGCTAACCGTAACGCAAAAGAGTAGAGTATTGTCTTCAAAGGAAATAGTAGTACATGGAGTAAGAACAAATTAGTGATGAGGGGGAGATGAGATGGAATACACAGATTTAAAAGAATTGCAGGATGTGTTTTTCTTTGGTCTAATAGAGCCAGAGGTAAATCAACTAAGGTTATCTTTTTGTAAAAGCAAAGCTAGTGATATAGCTGAGCCTCTTATGGATGGTGAGAAAAGCTCTCCCATAATACAAGTTGATTTTCACTCCTATATTGCATATTCGATTAGAAATGAATTCTTTACCTCTTGGGATGATTACGAGGAATTTGACGGAAGAACATTTAGGGTTTATAAGAAATCAAGGTATCTTGATTTTATTTCTAATGGAATATTTGCATCAAAGGATTTTCCAAAACCATATAAGCACTATGGGATCTGTTGTATTGACCATGTCGTTGATATTATTTCAACATTGGAACCAGTTGTAAGGGAAATTATATAGATCTGAATTTCTTTCCAGAGGATAGAAGAAAGCAGCTGATTGCACATGCTTGTCTTTTTTAACGATTAGAGTTATTATGGATTTTCAAAGTCGTTAATGGAGGTGCTGAATGAAATATTCCCAAGCAACAGACTATGCGCTTCATGCAATGCTTTATCTGGTGACGGCGGCGTCCGATAAGACTGTAGGCGTTCAATTACTTGCTGAGAAGCTGGGTGTTTCGCAAACCTATCTGTCCAAAATGATGACCAAGCTAGTCAAGGCTGGATTGATTCAATCTGCACCCGGAGCAAACGGTGGGTATCGTCTCAGACGGAAGTCCGAAGAGATCTCTTTTCTGGATATTATCCATGCGATCGAAGGGACTGCATCTTTGTTCGAATGTAGCTTGGATCACGGTAGCGAGTGCCTGATTCAACAGGTTGTTATTGACGCTGAAAGACAGATGGAGCAGTACTTGGAGAACAAGAAAATTGCAGATTTGGCGAAAACAATGAAGACGGAGTAAAGATCCGTTCTTTTTTGAATATAATTAAAGATAATATAAGTCCGTAATAACTTTAATATAAAGGAGAATGAAATATGACGGAATTCTGGGAATCAAGCTTTTTAGAAAAACAAACGATGTGGGGATTTGAACCTACAGACTCTGCGATCGCCACTAAGGACTTTTTCCTTGAGAGGAATGTTAAAGACATATTGGTACCAGGGATTGGATATGGCAGAAATGCAAAGGTTTTTATAGAGAGTGGGATAAATGTAACGGGTATTGAGATTTCTCAAACAGCAATTGATTTGGCGAGGCAAAATGGAATTGATATTAGCATTTTTCATGGTTCAGTGAATGACATGCCTTATGATAATAACCTCTATGAGGGAATATTTTGCCATGGTCTTATTCATTTGTTGAATAAAAGTGAAAGAGAAAAGTTCATTAAGGATTGCTACAACCAGTTAAAGCCAGGTGGTTATATGATTTTTACAACAGTTTCGAAAAAAGCTCCTATGTTTGGAAAAGGTACTCTATTGGATAAAAATTACTACGAGACAGATTATGGCGTAAAAATATTTTTTTATGATGCTGAATCCATTACACAAGAGTTTGAAACCTATGGACTAGTTGAGTTCTCTGAAATTGACGAGCCGCACAAGGACATGATTAATAAACCGTCGATAAACTTTTTAATGGTAAAATGTAAGAAAGAACTATAGAAAGATTTCGACATATCGAAGATAATATATTACAAAAGAAGGCAGGTGTTATGTTGATGAGCAATATTATTGATTATTACTCTAGCTTTGATGAGTGGGGCAGGCTGGATAGAGAACCCTTAGAGTTCATTATTAATCTCCATTATATCAAGAAATATATGCCATCAGCTGGGAAGGTGCTGGATAATGGCGCAGGACCCGGTAAATACGCGATGGAACTGGCTAAGCTCGGATATGCAGTAACCCTTTCAGATATCACACCTAAATTAGTTGAAGTTGCAACGGAAAAGGCAGCTGAACTAGAATTAACTGAGCAATTTGACGGGTTTCATAACTTAAATGCTATTTATTTAGAAGGTATACCTAATGAGAATTATGATGTTTCATTGATGCTCGGTCCTTTGTATCATTTGCAGAAGGAAGAGGAACGAATTTTAGCAGTAAAAGAGTTGCATCGCGTGACCAAGCAAGATGGCTTAGTATTCGTGGCTTTTCAAAGTCGAATGAGAATGACCATTAATTCGTTACAATCCCCGCAGCAATGGAAACCGAACGATAATATGAACACTATCAATGAATTCTATGAGAGCGGAATCTTTAATCATAGTGACAAGGGCCGATTTACAGGTGCTTATTATTTTAACATTGATGAGATTCAGCCTTTCATGGAAAGGAATGGATTTGAGTCGATAGATTTAATTGGTTCATCAAGTATTGCAGCCATGTTATCTGCAGAGCAGCAACAGTATTGGACTCACCAAGAGGGGGAAGAGAGCTTGATTAACTTTCTCATATCTAAAGCAAATGATCCCTCAATCTTGGGCATCTCATCACATTTGTTATACATCGGTAAAAGAAAATAAAAAAGAGCGCCAGTTTCTTAACTGGCGCTCTTAATTTTATAAATGACAGACTACTTTACAAATGTAGTGTGTAACGATTCGCTTTGCTCAATCTCTGAATCACTTTGATTTCTTCCGCAGACAATGAGTCTGCCTTAGCAGCCGCTACATTGTTCTTCAATTGCTCCATGTTACTCGCTCCAGGGATAATAACTGCCACAGACGGATCTCCTAACGGATAATGAAGTGCCATTTGTGCTAAGGGGCGAGAGTGGCTCGTTTCCTGGATAAGCTGATCATGCAACTTCAGAAGCTCCTCACTACTGTAATCTAAGTACTTCTTCTCTGCCTTGCTGCGGCCATTCTCCGAAAGGATGCCACCCGCCAAAGGACCCCGGGCAATTAGACTGATCCCATGCTCGGCCAGCAGAGGGAGAATGTCTTCCTCAGGACGTCGATCTAAAATACTGTATTGGCTCATTACACTGATTATGTTTGATTTTTTCACATATTCTCTAATGACATTAGGTCGAATAGAAGAGATCCCATAATATCGGATTAGCCCCTCTTGCTTAAGTTCTTCAAAGGCTTCAATAGTTTCATCTATCGGATCATCGATTGTTCCGCCATGCAGCTGATACAGATCGATATAATCCGTTTGGAGGCGTCTTAGGCTGTCTTTGACTGCGGATTTAATATAGGATTTTGATGGATCCCAGCTCCAGCCTTCTTGACCTGGAATTCTGCGGTTACCCACTTTTGTACTCAATATCACCTCACCGCGGCGGTGGCGAATCGCCTTACCAATGATCTCTTCATTACGACCCTCATCATACAGATCGGCTGTATCTAAAAAGTTAATGCCTTGATCGAGCGCTTCATGGACGATGGAAATGGCTTTAGCCTCATCCGTACCTAAGGACATGCATCCGAGTCCTACTTCACTTACATATAAATCGGACTGACCCAAACGATTTTTATTCATAGGTTGTTCCTTTCTAATTCCGTTGTTTGTTATATTATAACGCCTTAAAGCATCGAATTCGAATGTAAATGAATGATTTCCTTTGACATTATAACCTAGAAGCATTATCGTCATAGCATATGTTATTTACTAGATGATGATGGATAGGGAGAGACTTGAACATATGGAACAAGCAATGTTTGCAGGTGGTTGCTTTTGGTGCATGGTTACACCGTTCGAGGAGTTACCAGGTATCCAAGGGATTGTATCGGGATATGCTGGAGGATTAACTGAGAACCCAACTTACGAAGAAGTCAAAACAGGAACAACAGGACATTACGAGGTGGTACAAATTACGTTTGATCCATCGCTTTTTTCATACGAGAAGCTGCTTGAATTATATTGGCCTCAGATTGATCCCACGGATGATGGTGGACAATTTCAGGATAGAGGAACACAATACCGGACAGCCATCTTTTACTATAACGAAGAACAACGTTTAGCAGCCCTTGCCTCGAAGGAGCAGGTTGCTGTGAGTGGCAGATTCTCAGGACCCGTTGTGACGGAAATCCTTCCATCGCCAACCTTTTATCGAGCGGAAGAATATCATCAGGACTATCATCACAAGAATCCCAAGCATTATAAAGAGGATCGTGAGCAATCCGGACGGGATACCTTTATCGCTAAACACTGGTAATTGCAGAAACGGAATTTCTAAAGTAAAAGAGCATCCTAAGTCGTTCATGGCTTACAGATGCTCTTTTTGCATCATATACAAATTTTATATATTTTAAATTCTACATACTTTCTACACATTTATAGACTAAACTACTCTAAATCAAGCGAGAAATTTAAAATGGAGGGTTTAGGATGAAAAAAATCATACCCGTAGTTGCTGTAACCTTGCTACTGAGTGCAGTGTTAGCTGGCTGTCAATCGGGCAAAAATGCCCCATCTGGATCAGATAAGCAAGCTTCTATTTCGTCAGTGGATCAACCATGGATCGCAACAAAAAACACAACTCGTATAAACACTTCTGACCCTATTGAGGCAGCAGTTATCGTTTCACAAACCCTATGGACTGCACAGACGAAGAACAACAGACCTTCAAGTGTAGTATTAACGGATGTAAGCAATTGGCAGATTGCCGCGGTTAGTGCGGATTTGATCCATCATCCGAATAATGGCCCTATTCTTTTTACAACTAAAGAGGGTGTCCCTGAGGCAACGTTAGCAGAGCTTAAGCGATTGAATCCTTTAGGCGCAGAAGGTAATAATGGTGTACAAGTAGTGCTCGTCGGACCCATGGCTTCCAATGTCGAAGAACAATTAAAGACACTGGATCTGAAAGTAGACCGAATTGAAGGGGACGAGCCGGCAGCTATAGCACAAGCCATTGATACTTATTATGCAAAAGCTTCCGGTGAACTTCCAAAGGCAGTCATTGTAGGTTCTATGGATAGTCCTGAGTACACACTGCCTGCAGTGAATTGGATCGCCCATATGCCAGAGCCGCTTCTCTATGTAACAAAAGATGAAATTCCAGACCCTACGGTTAATGCTTTGAAAGAGCGTGGAGGTTCGGCTACGATTTATATCTTAGGACCTGAAAAAGTTGTATCTACAGCAGTAGAAAAGCAATTACAGGAATTCGGCACAGTAACCCGTATAGCTGGAAAAGACATTTATGAGAATGCCATTGCTTTTGCTACTTTTAAGGACGCCAGCAACGGTTTCGGCTGGGGCATAACGACACCTGGACATAACTTGTCTTTGTTGACTACCGATTCAACGATGCTGGCGATCGCCGCTGCACCTTTTTCGCATTTAGGGAAACATGCACCGCTTATCTTTACGGAAAAAGACGGGTTGCCAGATTCCGTGATGGAATATATGATGACCCTTCAACCTAAATTTCAAGATTCACCAGCAGAAGGCCCCTATAATCATGCTTGGTTAACTGGGGACATCAACGCAATAAAAGAAAGTGCCCAAGGCGAAATCGATGATATGCTGGAAATCTCACCGGCTGCAGGAGGCAATCCACATTCCGGTCACTAGGCTACGAAGAGGGTGAACAACTTGAATAAGCTTCAGGTACTGATCGTTGACGATGAATGGAACATGCGGAATTTAATTCGGATTTATTTAACAAGAGAAGGAATAACGACTAGAGAAGCGTCAACGGGGCATGAGGCACTCACTTTGCTGAAACAACAGAACTTTGATCTAATCCTGCTGGATGTGATGATGCCAGATATGGATGGCTGGCAGGTCTGTAAAGCCGTTAGAGAGGTAAGCTCTGTCCCCGTTCTAATGCTAACAGCTCGATCGGAAACTAAGGACAAGGTTCGTGGTCTCGGCATAGGCGCGGATGACTATCTCACCAAACCGTTCGAGCCAGAGGAATTAGTCGCAAGAATTTACTCTTTGGTACGGCGTTCAATGCTTACATCGACCCAACAACCTCTGAAAAAGGTTCTAAGCTACCCTGAGCTAGCGATTTACCCGGATGCTCGTGAGGTACATATTCTGGATACAGCAGTTGAGTTTACACTCAAGGAATTTGATCTGCTAACGGCCTTGGCACAAAATGCGCACCGTGTCTTTACGAGAGAAGAACTAGTGGAGCGTTTATGGGGCAATGATTATGAGGGTGAGAACCGTGTCATCGACACACATATTAAGAATATTCGCGAGAAATTACATAAGGCGGGTCTGTCTTATAATCCTGTTCAAACGGTATGGGGATTAGGCTATAAATTTGAGATCCCAGGTAATCATCTATGAAGAATAATATTATCGGACTGAAGCTCGGGTCAGTTATTATGTCTGTTTTTTTAGTTGTTTTGTTTATTCTTGGGATAACGATAGACCGAATGTTTACCAGTTTTTATTACAACGAGATGCAAAAAGAAACTGAGGAGCTAACCTCGCATTTTATCGGAATGGCTGAATCACCGGATAGTTCAAACGAGCAGATGATGAGTACTTTTGCAGAGTTTTCGGACGTGAGTATATTTAATATTTCAAAAGACGGTAGTGTCATTCTCCATTCGGGTGTTCATGACCGCGCAGATCGTTCATTCATAAATGCTTCGGATATTAGTCGGATATTTGCCGGAAAAAGTGTGAATTTTGAGTATACAGATCCTACTGGACACAGATATTTCATCACTGGAAAACCAATTTCAAAGGGTCAAACCATACAGTCTGCACTATATGTAATGTCCTCTACAGAGAACATGAAGCAATCCTTGGCTTCTATCCGTAATCTACTGTTGCTCGCAGGAATTGGGGCCTTTATATTGGCACTAGGGATCACTGGAATAATTAGTTTGTTGTTATCCAGGCCGCTGATCAAGATGCAGAAGGCGACTAGAAAAATTGCTGCCGGTGAATTGGAAACGAGACTTTCCATACGTAGTAACGATGAAATCGGTTTTTTGGCAGGAGCTATTAACGACCTTGCTATAGATCTGCAAAGATACAGGGATACACGTCAGGAATTTTTAGCCAACATCTCTCATGAACTGCGGACACCCATCACCTATTTGAAAGGGTATACCAAAGTTGTAAAGGATGGACTTTATGAGACCGAAGGGGAACGAGATCTGTATTTAGATATTATCCATGAGGAAGCGCATCGGCTTGAGCATCTGGTAGAAGATTTATTTGAACTGGCGAAGATGGAAGAAGGCAAGATCTCACTTACGCTGGACTGGATAGATGTTAAGCACATGGCAGAACAAGCGGTACGCAGAGTGGAATTGAAAGCCAAAGAAAAGGGACTTCAGCTGAAGATTATGTATCATGGAGTTTCGTATAGGGTTCGTGGAGATGAAAAGCGTATGGAACAGATTATGATGAACCTTCTGGAGAATGCGATCCGTTATACGGATGAAGGTGAGATTACTGTCCATGTAGATGAGGATATCGACGGGGATTCCATTGTATTTATTGTAGAGGATACCGGAATAGGTATTCCTGAGGAAGAACTACCCTATGTCTTTGAACGCTTCTACAGAGTTGAGAAATCACGATCCAGGCAATATGGTGGTACAGGTCTTGGACTATCAATTGTTAATAAGCTTGTAGAATTACACGGCGGTAAGATTCGAATTACAAGTCAGCCTGGAGTTGGAACCCGATGCGAGGTACGGCTGCCTAGATTAACAAAATCCGAAAAGTAAGAGCCAAAAGAGACTTTGCGTATGTACGCGAAGTCTCTTTTTACTTGAAGTCAACTAACACTATTTTGCTGGCTCAAGCTCTTCAAGTGCCCACTCGCAAAATTGTATAGAGCTCTCCATATCGAGCACACGTTTCCGAATGAGTAAATAGCGTCCAAAAGTCGTTGCTTTTAATTCACGAGTCTCACCTCGTTCATCACGTAAGACTTCGTTAGCTTTCAGCAAGACCTTGTATCGTTCTAGCTCACTTTTACAAAATTCCGCTCGTTTTTGTAGAAGTTCTTTTGCCTCCTCGGGTTTGGAGAGCCATAGACTATACAGCTTAAAATGTAGCTCGTCCCGTAGAACTGGAGGCTCTGCTGGAGTCTCCACCCATCTCCGCAATTGCTCAAGTCCTGCTTCCGTAATGGAGTATTCCTTTTTATCCGGCTTATCCGACTGCTCAATGAGCTGATATGAAATATAACCTTGCTGCTCCATGCTCATTAGAAGAGGGTAGATTTGACTATGTCCTGCTCGCCATAACGGTTTGATATTCTGTGTTAATTCATATCCAGACAACGAATTAGCACTAAGTAAAGTAAGAAGTCCATAAGACAGTGTATTCATTACTCTGAAGCCCTCCAGTTATTATATATCCGTTATTATTGTGATTTTTAGGCATATGTCATCATTGACATATATTCAATATGATTATAACATTATTTAAGTTAAATTATATATGTAAAAGTAGACATATAAAAAAGATAAGGAGGGGTAGCGTGGACGTTAAACAAGAAAGTAAAATTCATTTTTGGCCTATAATGATTGCCATATTCTTCGGAAACTTCGTCTCTGTCTTAAGTACAACGACCATCAACATAGCTGTTCCTCTTTTAATGAATCATTTCCATTCGAACCTGAACACTATGCAATGGATGGTTACAGGTTTTATGCTAGCAACGGGAGTAACTGCACCACTTGCCGGATATCTGGGAGGCAGATTTAGCTATAAGCGACTGTATCTATTCGCTTTGATGGGATTCACCATGTTCTCCTTACTCTGTGCAATAGCTTGGAATCCAACCTCTCTGATTGTATTTCGAATGCTTCAGGGGTCTTGCAGCGGGCTGATTATGGCCTGTACGATGACGATTATATTCCAAGTGATTCCAGCTGAACGCAGACCTTTCGCCGTGAGCCTATGGTCGCTATCCGCGATGGTAGCCCCAGCCATAGGTCCGACATTTAGCGGATGGTTACTTCAGTATGCTAGCTGGCACTGGTTATTTTTAATTAACATTCCCATTGGGATCATTGCTATTATTCTAACCGTAACGTTAATTCCATACTATCGAATGAATGTTCCGAAATCATTTGATATTCCTGGCTTCCTAACTGTTGTACTGGGCAGCTTATCTTTATTAACCGCATTTAGCCAAGGCAATAGCTGGGGATGGAGCTCATGGAAGACCCTATCCTTAATACTTGTGGGGATCGTACTTTTAGTTTTCTTCGTCTTGCACGAGCTGAAGGCGGAAGTACCACTGCTGAATCTGCGTGTCTTTCGAAATCGGCGCTTTACTGCCATGCTTAGTATCTATAGTTTGGTGACGATAGCAATGTATGCTGGAACTTACTTAACTCCATTGTTCTTACAAACGGTAGAAGGAGCAACAACACTTAAAACGGGGCTTATCTTATTGCCATCTTCGATTCTTCTGGCTTTACTTAGTCCAATCGTGGGTAAGATGTATCCAAAGTTTGGGCCTGTGAAGTTAATTTCTGCTGGTATTTTATTTATTTTCATCGGTTTATTCATGATGAGCCGGCTGCATACAAATGTTTCTTACAGCTTCATTATGTGGGCAATGGTTGTTCGGAATTTAGGTATTGGATTAGCTAACGTTCCGAGTAGCACAGCGTCTATGGAGGAAATTCCAGTCGAATGGTCAGGTCATGCCACATCGATCAACAACTGGGTTCGGAATGTGTTAAGCTCACTTGGGATTGCGGTGTTCACTTCTATTTTGTCCACAAGATCCTTACTACACTCTAAAGAATTGATCAGTTCAGGTGCAGGTAATGCAGATTCGATAAGATTATTATCGTTCACTATGGGTGTGAACGATGTATTCGTAGTCGGCTCTATCATCGTGTTGTTTGGATTACCACTTATGTTTTTATTGCGCAAGAAGCGTAGTGTGATTTCTGTTCAAAATGCGGGATAACCTTCGCATCACATTAGAAAAGCAGACCAAGGGCTTAGTCTTGATCTGCTTTTTTTATATGTTAAGTTAGTGCATCATGTCGCCCATTCCACCCATGCTGCCCACAATTTCCGGATTGATCATCCCGAATATCATCGCGATATGTGCTACAACCAAGAATCCACTGATGAGTATAAAATGAAGCTTCATTTTCTGTTCATCTGTTCGTTTACGAGCGATCAGACCAAGATCTAACAAAGCTAGCGGTAATAAGAAAAGCACTCCGCTCAAATAGAAGCCTACGGCTACCACGTCAACCCATGTGTGCCACTCACCATTCACTGACAAAGGGATGAATGCGGTAGGAAACAAGTAGAGGAATACCCCTGTGAAGTACAACCCCGCCAGAATGCTACAGAATTTGTTAAAGGTCCGTAAAGAGCCTTTTAGATTTTTGGTGAACAAAATAATAAACTCTGTAACGGTGATCGTCTCAGCAAAAATCACAGGGATCGCCATAAATAAAATCAAGTTCCAAGGCTGATTATCCGCTAGCAAAGACATATAATGGGTCATGTTCATAAAATACTCCTCCGATATATAAAAATAACTTTCGTACTGATCGTATTCGAGAAGTATGTGGAAAGTATGTAGAAACGAAGGTATTATAAATACATCCATTAATAACAATTGAGGGGAGCAAGACAGCAGTGGGAAGAGGACTACAAAGTATTTTATTTGATTTGGATGGTACATTAACGGACCCTAAAGAAGGCATAACAAAAAGCGTAGAATACGCATTGAACAAATTTGACATTCAGATCGAGCATTTGGATAAACTTCTTCCTTACATAGGCCCACCTCTTTATGATTCATTTATCGAGCTGCATCAGTTCTCAGAGGAACAAGCGCAACAAGCAGTTGCATTCTACCGTGAGCGTTACAGCACCGTTGGAATGCTTGAGAATATGGTGATTGAAGGTATACCGCAACTGCTGGAAGACCTCAAGAATAAAGGATTTTCATTGTATGTAGCTACCTCCAAGCCTACTGTTTTTGCAGAACAAATTCTTGAGCATTATAAACTAGATCATTATTTTGAGCATATCGGTGGTAGTAATCTAGATGGCACCCGTTCTAAAAAGAAAGATGTGATACAGTACGTACTCGATCAAAATGCTATTCTTCCGGAGGAAGCTGTGATGATTGGGGACCGAGAGCATGATATTATCGGTGCTATAGGTTGTGGAGTAGAATCTATTGGTGTGACGTTTGGTTACGGACCTAAAGAAGAACTGGAGAATGCTGGGGCAGATCATATCGCTTATCGAGTAGAAGAAATTGCGGATATCATCCAACATATATCATTAAGAGAGCGGTGTGCGAAATGATCCAACCTCGTAATTCAATCTTGGAGGGCAATACAGTCAAGCTGGTTCCAATAGATGACAGCCATGTAGAAGGGCTAGCGAGAGTATTAAGAAATCCAAACATCTGGGAATTTACTTGGCGAAAAATAACGTCGGACGAGCAGGTACAGGATTTAATCACAACCGCATTCGCAAATCAAAACAATGAATCGCAAATTCCCTTCGTCATCATTGAAAAAGCTACTGGACAAATCGTCGGTACCACTCGAATCATGCATCCGGATTTGGTTCATCGCAATGCTGAAATCGGATGTACGTGGATCTCACCTGAATATTGGAGAACGAGTGTGAACACCGAGGCTAAGTCATTACTGCTTCACTATTGTTTTGAAGAACTAAAGCTGATTCGTGTAGAGTTTACAGTGGTGAAGACTAACTTGAGGTCACAAAGAGCGGTAGAACGATTAGGGGCTGTAAAAGAAGGGGTCCTACGCCAGCATAGAATTAGATCTGATGGTTCGATTCATGATAATGTTGTCTTTAGTATTTTGGATAAAGAATGGCCATCGGTAAAAGAGAATCTGCACTATTTATTAAATGAGAAGTACTCATAATTGTATAAAAGAAGCCAAGAGTCCCTCTCTTATGGAGAAGGACTCTTGCTCTATAGATCAGCCACTTGGCTGTTTATGGTTATTGTTTAGGACTTACAAGAATTTTCACATGATTTTTTTCCTTCAAAAGCGCCTCAAACCCGTGTTCAATCACTTCGTTCAATTTGATTCTTTTAGTCACTAGTTTGTCTGCAGGGAAGTAACCTTGTTCCATGAGACTAATTACTGCTGGGAATACATCACGGTATCCGATGATACCAGTTAAATTACGTTCTTTAAGTACGATGTTGTTTGGAGTAATCGTAGCATCTTTTTCAAAAATACTAACGATCATGATTTGACCACTTAATTTAGTGGAATTGATAGCTTGTGTTAGAACGGGAGGGACACCTGTGACTTCAAAAGCAACATCCACGCCGCCATCGGTACGTTTTTGAATTTCTTCAACCACATCATATTGTTTAGGATCGATTACAATACCACCAAGTTCCTCAGCTTTGCTTTTACGTTCTTCTGAGAGTTCAACAACATAAATTTCAGCTGCACCGGAAGCTTTCAAAGCTTCAATCACAAGCAAACCGATAGGACCAGCGCCAAATACTACAGCCTTATCTCCGACCTTCAATTGACTGGAACGAACAGCATGCAGAGCAACTGCAGAAGGTTCTACTAGAGCGCCTTGCTCATAGGACAAGCTGTCAGGAATTTTGTGCACCATATGTTGGTCTGCTGCAACGTATTCTGAGAATCCACCGCCGCCTCCAGCCAAACCTAGGAAGCCCATTTTTTCACAAAGATTGTATTTGCCTTGTCGACAAGCTACACATTCACCACATGCAAAAACTGGTTCAACGACAACTCGATCACCAACATTAAACTTGCTAACGCCTTGACCTACTTCAACGATTTGTCCAGAGAATTCATGTCCCATTACGACTGGCGCTTTTTCACCAGTAAGGGGATGATCTGTACCTTGGGGAATGAAAATAGGACCGGCTACATATTCGTGAAGATCGCTGCCACAAATCCCGCACCATTCTATTTTGATTTTCACTTTTCCTTCAAGTGCTGCTGGTTCTTCAATCGTTTCTAACCGTAGATCTTTGACGTTATGCCATCTTAATGCTTGCATATCATTCATCTCCTAGATTAATTAATTGATAATAAATAGTGTTTTTCTCCTGGGAAAGAGGAAACGTTTCCGAGAACAAATATGTCACATAATTTTCATATTGTCAAATTTAAATACTAAAATATTAATATCGAAAATTAGTGAAAAATTTCACCTAAACTTAGCGATAGCAGGCATATATAGACTGTGTGATACTTGCTATAAGTGCTTTTATAAGTACATATATGTTATAATAAATACATTGGGAAAACGGCTTGAATGAGACGGATAGATTTAATAATAGCTATGATTACGGAAACGATTCCGAAAATGAGGGGACTATCAACTTGGCTAATAAAAACAAAGTAACCATAGAGGATGTAGCGAAACGAGCGGGAGTAGGTATTGCTACTGTTTCAAGAGCGATTAATAATTCGGAGGGAATTAGTTCCAAGACTAAGGCATTAGTACTGCAAGTGATTGAGGAGATGGGTTTTACACCTAATACCTCTGCACAAAGTCTGAAGATTCGCCAAACGAAGCAAATCGCTCTGGCCGTTCCCGACATTCGAAATGCCATTATTCCAGATATCGCCTGGTCCGTGGAGCAAGCAGCTAAACAGGACGGCTATCGAGTCATTCAGATTAATACTTCCGGAAATCCGCGGACAGAGCTCGAAACGATTCGTGAGATCAAGAAATTACATGTTGATGGACTCATTATCATGCCTCTTGCTTATCCCAAGACTATGGTAGAGCTAATTAATAAATCGAGTGTTCCTGTCTCCATCATTAACTACGGGAAACGCATTACAGAGAATGTGAAAGCGGATGTCGTAAGCCTGTCACGTTTTGAGGGCCAGCTAATCATGGAACATCTAAGCAATATTGGCCGAACTAGAATTGCTTACGCAGGAGCTCAGAAGGATCTCATTGAAGATCGTTATCTTGCCTATCAGCAGGCGTTAAATCAAGTGGATATTTCTTTGGTTTATTTTGGAGAGGATTTCTCCTTGCAAACGGGAGTACAAGCTGCAGATTATTTCTATAGCCTGACCCATATGCCAGATGCAATATATGCTGTAAATGACATGGTCGCTATAGGGATCGTAAACCGATTTAAAGAGTTAGGCGTTCGTGTTCCTGAGGATGTGGCAGTGGTAGGGGTGGATAATAACGCATGGACAACCATTACAAGTCCGCAGATTAGTTCGGTCTCGATCATGGGCAATGAAGTCGCCCGATTGGCTACTCAGCTTCTGTTGCAACGCATTCAGGATAATATTACGGGCGACTACCAAAGAGTACAGATTGATCCGCGTTTAATTGTGCGAGAGTCTAGTGTTTCGGTTAAGCGTAGTACGACAGGTTGAAAATCCTCTAAATCCTGTTAGACTTAATACTAAGTAAGTTGATGGGGGAATATGAAATGAGGAGATTATTATGGCTAATATATATAAAAGCGTAACAGATTTGATTGGTAATACACCGTTATTGGAAATTTCGAAATATAGTAAATCTCAGAACGTTGAAGCAAAAATCCTTGCCAAGTTAGAGTCTTTTAATCCTGGAGGTAGCGTCAAGGATCGTATAGGTTATGCGATGATCAAAGATGCTGAGGATAAAGGCTTAATTCACAAAGATTCTGTAATTATTGAGCCAACAAGTGGCAATACCGGCATTGGCCTTGCAATGGCTGCGACCAGCCTTGGCTATCCGTTGATTATCGTACTTCCGGATACATTCAGTATTGAACGCCGTAAGGTGATGGCTGCACTTGGTGCTAAGCTTGTATTAACACCTGGAGCTGAAGGAATGAGCGGTGCTCTGAAAAAGGCAGAGGAATTGGCAGCGGAAATTCCACATGCATTCATTCCACAACAATTCAGCAACCCAGCTAACCCTGAAATTCACAGAACGACAACTGCAGAGGAAATTTGGCGGGATACTGATGGAAATGTAGATATTTTTATTGCGGGTGTTGGTTCTGGAGGCACCATATCAGGGGTTGGGGAAGCTTTGAAGGCTAAGAACCCTTCGGTACAGATCGTCGCTATCGAACCGTTTGATTCACCGGTATTATCTGGTGGCCGGCCTAGTGCGCATGGAATTCAGGGGATTGGTGCTAACTTCATTCCGGAGATTTACAATAAAGAGGTTGTTGATGAGATTTTTCAGGTGAAGAATAAAGACGCATTTAATGTAGCGCGTGAAATTGCCAAGACCGAGGGGTTACTTGTAGGGATCTCGTCTGGTGCGGCGGTATACACAGCTACAGAAATTGCTAAACGTTCAGAAAATAAAGGGAAGACGATTGTGGTGATTTTGCCGGATACTGGTGAACGTTATTTAACAACTACTCTGTTTGATTTTAACGAATAGATTGGTTTGACCTAAGATAATACAGAAGAAGTGGCTAGAATTAACGAATTGAATCAAACCCATCGGATGGGTGCAGATCAGGAGTATTTTAATTTCTAGCACTGAGGTTAATACAAACAAGGAGGCTCAGCGGAATGCTGAGTCTTTTTGTGTATTTAGTAATTAAAGAGTGATCAATTCAGCCCCTTATTTTACCAATGGCTATGGTACAATATAGCATAAATCGTAGTAGTTCTAAAAAAGGAGTATAAAACGTGTGAATGTGTTAAAAAAAGTTAGAAATAATTATGTGATTTGGCATGCAAATCGTATTCAGTTACTGGATTTTCCTTCAAGTCCTGTCGTTAGAAAGAAAGTGGTTTTTTCGGGTAGAGTTCAAAACGTAGGATTCCGCTTGGAAATATATACGATTGCTGAAAGAATGAAGTTAAAGGGTAGGGTGAAAAATTTAAACGACGGAAGTGTAGAGGTAGAAGTACAAGGAGAAGAGCAGCAAATCTCTTTTTTAGTTCATTGCATGCAATCATTGAAACGGGCATCTGTAAAGAAAGTAACTATGAGTGATCTGCCTATTCATGAGAGTGAGAAAGATTTCACGATAGTAAAATAAGTACATATGGATTAGTAGAATTAAGAAGTGGATTGTTTTTTCGGATTAGGAAGATAGAGGAAAAAATATGAATAGATTAATTAATTGGGACTAAAGTTTCACAGTTCATTCTTCGCTGTGTAATACACAGAATAGAATAAAATGGAACTATTGCTTAAGCCATGCGTAACCGATAAATAAAAGAGATTATGATAGAGCAGGAGGTACATATGAACTACAGAATTTTCAGAAAAATGCTTCTTACCACACTTGCCACCCTGATGTTAAGTGTTTTGCTTCTTCCGGTTTTAACTTCAGCCAAGACAGCTGTACCTAAGCATACTGGGTCATTTTATGTGAATGATTTTGCGAATGTGATCGACGAGAAAGCTGAGAATTACATGGTGAACTATGGAATCCGATTACATCAGGATACGGGTGCTCAAGTCGTAGTGGTGACAGTCGATTCTACAAATGGAGTTTCGATGGAAGAGTATGCAACTTCGCTATTCAATAGCTGGGGCGTAGGCTCTGCGGATAAGAATAACGGGCTTTTGCTACTGCTTTCTATAAAAGATGATGACTACTGGGCGGTACAAGGTAAGGGTATTGAGGACACGTTGCCTAACAGTAAGATTAAAGATATTCTCTCTCAATATCTTGAGCCGGATTTTGCAGCTAAAACTTATAGTAACGGTGCACGTAAAACTTATGGCGCTTTTATTCAAGCCATGGGTGGGACCTGGGTGGAGAATGTCGGCACCAAAAACTATGTATCCGATAATGCCGGTGTACTCAAAAAAGTAACAAAGGACTATTTGAACGAATCTAGCAACAGATATAAAACTACAACTGGCAGCGGAATTTATGTGGTTACTGTAAAGAACGCAGGAGATAAAACGCTTCAGGATTATACCTACATGAAGTTTGCCTCCGTTGCTGCTGGCCCTAAGGATGTTATGCTCGTGCTAGACATAGGTGGAGACAACTATCATGTTCTGCAAGGGAAGGACATCGACAAGGTTCTAACTAATGATGCAATCAGCAATATTTTGGATACTGTACTTGAGCCCCAATTTGTGAAAAAAGATTACGGAACGGGAGCTACGGCAACTTCTAATGCTTTGTACAGCTTCTTATTGGCTAGAGCGGATCAATCCGTTGGAGCGACGGGAAATAGTGGAGGCACTACAGCCGCCAATTCTTCCTCAACAACCACTTCAGCAAAGGAGACTAGTGTTAGTGTAGGCAAAGGCCTTCTAATTTACTTATTGATATTTGCTCCGCTCATACTGTTCGGATATGGTCTTTCACGACGCAATAAATATATTGAAATGTATGGCTTGCCATTTAATCCGTATAGCCCAAGAAATATTCGTCGGTATGGGAATTGGTACGGTCAAGCGGATTACGGTTATGGTAGACGTTGGCACAGACGTTATAATAATCACCATCATAATCACCACCATCATCATAGAAACACACCATCCAATAACTCACAGTCAAGCTTCTGGGGAAACAGTGGTGGAGGCGGATCTACTAGAGGTGGCGGAGCAGGACGATATTCCTCAAGCAACGAGAATCGTGGGGGCGGAGGCTCGAGTAGTGGCGGAGGTGCAGGTAGACATTCTTCTAGCTCTTCCAGCTCTTCCAGCAGCAGCTACTCTAACAATGATAGTGGCTCCGGTGGAGGAGGTTATTCCGGCGGTGGTGGCTCATCAGGTGGTGGGGGTAGCGCCAGCAGTGGTGGCGGAGCGGGTAGACACTAAAAAGGTTGAAGATGAGCAGGTTTCCGGGTTATCCGAAACCTGCTTGTTTTGTTTTAGAAGGTTACTTATTTGTTTTAGGTTGTTACTTAATAGTAACTTTTCATAAAATTTATCGTCTATGATAAAGTTAGACATTTATTTTCAAATTCCGTAATAGTCAGGGAGGAAAAAAGAAGTGAGCACTTCATCATTACCTCAACGTTCCACCGTACGCAAAAAGAAGCCAACAAAAAAACGTAAGAAACGGAGCTTTTTCCGAACACTATCCAAAGTATTTTTATTCTGCTTAATTTTGTTGATTGCTGGGGGCGGCTGGTTTTACTTTGCACCTTCGGCTAAAAATCTGCGCTATTCAATCGCTGATACACTGATTACAACACAGCACCGCTACATGGCTAAATATATTATTGGCGAGGACGGATTAAAGGACAGAGTGACTGAATATAGCGCCCAATTTGAAGAGATGGGGGTCGAAAAGGACACACATACCATCACTCCTGAACCAGAAGTAAAAGAGAAACCACTGGTCGAGATAGAAAATGTATCAGGTACTGGATATTCCGGATATGTCATGATCGTTAATGATCCTACTAAAGTTCGTTTGGGAATTCCGGATAAAGTAGGGTCAGGTGAGAAAGTAACTAGTATGGTGAAGCGCACAGGTGCTATCGCTGGAGTTAACGGTGGTGGATTCGCTGACCCCAACTGGAAAGGTAACGGATTTAAACCTATCGGTATTGTGATCTCACAAGGTAAGTTATATTACAACGGTCTCGGTGGCAAGAAATCCACGCAAATCGTAGGTCTTGATAAACAAGGGAAGATGGTTGCTGGAAATTATTCTTTAGACGAGATTAGTAAAATGGGTGTTCAGGAGGCAGTAACTTTTAGCCCTCGTTTAATCGTCAATGGAAAAGGATTGATTAAGAACGCGGCTGAAGGTTGGGGAATTGCACCAAGAACAGCGATGGGCCAGCGAGCTGACGGAGCGATTATATTTGTTATTATTGATGGAAGACAACCTACTTATAGTATTGGGGCAAATCTATACGATGTGCAGCAAATCCTTCTTAAGCATGGAGCAGTGATTGCTGCCAATTTGGATGGAGGTTCTTCTACTGTGCTGGTAAAAGACAACGAGATTATGAACAAGCCATCCTCTCAATATGGGGAACGATATTTACCTACGGCTTTTCTTGTGTTTGAGCACCCTGAGCAAGTCGATATGCCGAATATTTGGAAGGGACTTGACCCCTCCAAAATTGATGCTGCTAAGAAGCGTACACGCTAAAGCACTCTTAATACGTAAATAAGATAAGGATTATCTTGGATTGCCATATGAAAATATGCTACGATATCACCTAGCATGAAACAGAATACAGAACTAACAGGTCTGGAACAGGGGGAATAGGAGTGACGTTGCAACAACTCCGCTACGCTATCGAAATTGCAAATAGTGGCTCCATGAATGAGGCGGCAAAGAAGCTCTTTGTTTCTCAACCGAGCCTGTCCAATGCCATTAAAGAATTAGAAAGTGAACTGGGGATTACGATTTTTGAGCGGACCAACCGTGGAATCAGTATTTCCGTTGAGGGAATGGAATTCCTGGGTTATGCCCGCCAAATTATTGAACAGACGGAGCTTATGGAGAATCGTTATACTGGGAAAAAGCGTAGTCCGATCTATTTTTCCATCTCTACGCAGCACTACGCCTTTGTGGTTGACGCCTTTGTAAATCTCATGAAGCACAGTGATGTCTCAGAATACAACTTTAGCTTGAGAGAGACGCAAACCTACGAGATTATCGAAGATGTACGTACCTTGCGCAGTGATTTAGGAATTCTTTATATTAACGAGAGTAACTATAAGCATATGAATAAACTGTTTAGTGATAGCAATCTGAAATTCACACCACTTTTTAATACCGATCCGCATCTTTATGTTCGAACCGGACACCCGCTGGCTCATAAGGACGTCATTACACAGGATGATATTGTGCCGTTCCCTTATATCACTTTTGAACAGGGTGAGAACAATTCACTGCACTTCTCAGAGGAAATGTTAAGCTTTTCACAAATTGAGAAGAATATTAAGGTGAATGACCGAGCGACACTGACCAATTTATTAATGGGTACGGATTGCTATACGGTAGGCACAGGAATTCTGGCGTCTGATCTAAATGGTGATGGACTGAAGACGATTCCTTTTGAGAGCAATGAAGTATTTACGGTTGGCTGGATAGCGCATAAAGATCGCAGACCGAGTGTAATGGCATCTAAGTATATCGAGATTTTGAATGACCTGGTTTCAGGAAGTTATTTTGATCTAAATCATTTTTTACTATAGCAGTAGGAGGATCGGTATGATTAGACCCGTAATTGGCACCCAGAGAAATGCTCCACCCTTTCGCTACGATATCGTTGGCAGCTTCTTACGAACGGATGAGATAAAAGCAGCCCGCCTCCAATATGACAATGGTGAAATCACGGGCAGTCAGCTTCATGAAATTGAGAATATTGAAATCGCCAAACTACTGGATCTGCAAAAAGAAGTTGGGTTATTGGCGGTCACAGACGGAGAATTTCGCCGTTCCTGGTGGCATCTCGATTTCTTTGTAGGGATTAAAGGAACTGAGAAGATTAACTTAAATCAAGGAAGAGCGGAAGCGGCTCAGCGCGCGGAATCTTTTCGAATCGTGGACCGGATTGCCTTTGAGGATCATCCAATGATCGACCAATTTATCGCTTTGAAACAAATGGCCGGAGACCGAATTCCGAAAATGACGATCCCTTCACCCGCTTTATTTCACTTTGTGGAGGACTTTAACGGGAATGAAGTTTACCCGGATCAAGAAACCCTATTCCAAGATATTATTGCTGTTTACCGAACTGCAATCCAAGCGTTCTATGATGCAGGCTGCCGTTACCTCCAATTAGACGATACAACTTGGGGAACGCTGTGTAGTGGTAGACATCGGGCGCATTTACGAAGCAGAGGTACAGATCCAGATCAGTTGGCTAAGGATTATGTTAGGCTGATTAACGAGAGCATTGCCAATCGTCCAGATGATATGACGATCGCGCTTCACGTATGCCGAGGTAATTTCCGTTCCACATGGTTCGCAGCTGGTGGTTATGAGCCTGTGGCCGAAGAGCTTTTTTCGAATAGTAAAGTGGATGCTTTTTTCTTGGAGTATGATAATGAGCGGGCGGGCGATTTTGAGCCCTTACGTTTTATTAAAGATCAATTTGTGGTATTGGGACTAGTAACTACGAAACATGGTGGTCTTGAGAGCAAAGAGCAGCTCAAAGCGCGTATTGAAGAAGCGGCACAATATGTTGATATTGAGAAGCTTTGCTTAAGTACACAATGTGGATTTGCTTCCACCGAGGAAGGAAATATCCTAACCGAAGAAGAGCAGTGGGATAAAATACGTCTCGTAATTGAAACAGCCCAAGAGGTTTGGGTATAAATAAAATAAGTTTTTAGAAGGCTCCTGTTTGATTCAGGGGCCTTTTTTATGCGTGTATTGTGACAGCTTAGAGGATTAACCTACCAGCGCACTTTACTAGAGCTATTAATCAAGGGTATAATAAGTAACAATTGTTTTTAATTCATGTTGAAAGAGAGCGGGAACAATATGGGTCGTAAGTGGAATAATATTAAGGAAAAGAAAGCCTCCAAAGACGCTAACACAAGTCGCGTCTATGCAAAGTTTGGTGTTGAGATTTATGTAGCAGCCAAGAAAGGTGAACCCGATCCAGAAGCAAACCGGGCCTTGAAGGTTGTATTAGAACGTGCAAAAACTTACAATGTACCAAAAGCCATTATTGACCGCGCGATGGATAAAGCCAAAGGCAGCGGTGATGAGAATTATGAAGAGCTTCGTTACGAAGGATTTGGACCTAATGGTTCGATGATCATCGTCGATGCACTTACGAATAACGTTAACCGTACAGCGCCTTTGATCCGTTCTACATTCAGTAAGAATGGCGGGAATATGGGTGTCAGCGGATCTGTAGCCTACATGTTTGACTCAACGGCTGTTATCGGTGTAGAAGGTAAAACTGCCGATGAAGTGATTGAGATGATGTTCGATGCAGAACTAGATGTACGTGATGTACTGGAAGAGGATGAAGCGGTTATCGTGTATGCTGAACCTGATCAGTTCCATGCCGTACAAGAAGTGTTCAGGAATGCAGGAATCACTGAATTTACGGTTGCTGAGCTGAACATGCTTCCACAGAACTATGTAACACTTCCTGAAGATGCACAAGCTCAATTCGAAAAATTGATTGATGCCTTAGAAGATTTAGAAGATGTTCAACAAGTGTATCATAACGTAGATTCTGAGGACTAAGAATAACATATAACAAGGCGATGGAGTTCGCCACAACCGTCTCTTCAGACTAATGACTCCTACCAGAGTAAGCTTCACTGGTAGGAGTCTGTTTTGTTGCCAGAGACTAATTTATACTGACTTTGGGAGTTGCTGTTATGAATCAATGGTCTGCACGATGGCATGAATTCGTGAAGAAAAGAAGTCATTTTGCACTTTGGAGTACATTTATCAAATGGATTGTACTCGGAAGTGTGGTTGGACTCTTATCGGGAACTGCCTCGGCTTTCTTTCTGAAAAGCTTAGACTATGTAACAGATGTACGTTTAGAGCATCCATGGCTACTTTATTTGCTGCCTCTTGGGGGAGTATTTGTTAGTTTCTTATATATACGTTACGGAAAAAACAGCGCTAAAGGAAATAACCTTATTATAGAACAAATTCAGGATGGTACAGAGACCATTCCATTACGCATGGCACCCTTAGTATTGTTAGGAACACTGGTCACTCACTTGTTTGGTGGATCTGCCGGACGGGAGGGAACAGCTGTACAAATGGGAGGAAGCCTCGCGGAGTGGTTTGGGAAATTAATCAAAATCAGCCCGTTAGATCGCAAAATACTATTAATGTGTGGGATTAGCGGAGGCTTTGGTTCAATTTTCGGAACACCGCTGGCTGGAACCTTATTTGGTCTAGAGGTAGTAACCATTGGACTTATTAGCCAACAGGCATTACTTCCATGTTTTGTGGCTAGCTTTGTTGGTGATCTGGTCACCACTCGATTGTGGGGCGTTCATCATACTCACTATGTAGTGAATGATTTTCCAACCTTAAGTTTAATGATTATTCTAAAAGTGGTATTGGCCTCTGTAATTTTTGGTCTCGTGAGTATGCTTTTCAGTGAACTGACTCATTTTCTAAAAAGAATCTTCACCGCCATGATAAGCAATCCAATGATAAAAGGTGCAGTGGGTGGTTTGATTATCATAGCGTTAGTATTCCTTGTAGGGTCCCGTGATTACTTAGGCCTCGGAATTCCATTAATCAAGGATTCTTTTGAGGGAGATGTCTCTCCTTTCGCTTTTTTATGGAAGCTGATCTTTACCGCCTTTACCTTAGGAACAGGATTTCAGGGTGGTGAGGTTACTCCGCTATTTGCGATTGGATCCACATTAGGCAATGCTTTGGCTGGAATTTTACATGTATATGGACCGTTTCTGGCTGCTCTCGGATTCATTGCTGTCTTCTGTGGTGCTACCAGTACGCCTATCGCTTGCTTTTTAATGGGGATTGAGCTATTTGGTTCAGAGGGTGCTGTATACATGTTCATCGCTTGTGTGGTGAGTTATTTATTCTCCGGACATAGTAGTATTTATACTTCACAGCTTATTGGTGTATCGAAGAGCCAGTTCATTTCAATTCCTCAAGGGACTAGGATCGGTACGGTCAAACGCGCCCGCAAAAAATAACAGCACCTCTCGGATGGTGGTTGACAAGTGCGGGTACACGATTTAAAATGTAGCCAAACGAAGGGATGGTTTAACATGATTCATGTAGAAACTGTAAAGTTATATACCAGAGGCTGCTCCGAACAATCGGATACAAACGATGAAACGTTGTCCGGAGCTTAATCGAAAAGCGAATCGCTTTTTATATCATCGAAAGATAGCTAGGTCATTTTAGTGTGATTATTCATGCTTATTTGGTTGTGCCATCTTTCGATGTTAATGATTAAGAGGCTGTAGACAATTTTCGTCTACAGCCTTTTGTGTTATATTGCTCAGTTTCTACACTGACATTTATATGTTTGTGCCGTTCATTCGTGTACTGACAAGCAGAAGGCTTGCACCTAAGGGTGCAGTGTCTTCTGCTTTTTTTGCGTTCTTAATTAATTTTAGAAAAGAGGAATAGGAAATGAGTTTACTTGAGGTTTCTAATTTATCACATGCTTTTGGTGAAAAGGTTCTATACAAGAATGTTTCTATGGAATTGTACAAGGGTGAGCATGTCGGTGTGGTTGGCCAGAATGGAACGGGGAAAAGTACGTTTATTAGCATTTTGACAGGCGAAGTGATCCCGGATGATGGAATGATAAAGTGGCAGCCCAATATTACAATCGGTCATCTCGATCAATATGCTGTCATGGATGGAAACCGTACGGTTCATAATTATTTAAGACAGGCTTTCTCAGAATTATATGAACTAGAACGAAAAATAAATGAGCTCTATGAGGAGTGCGCTGTAACTGGCAACGAAACGTTATTACAAAAAGCAGCAGACTACCAGGAACGATTAGAAGCGCTAGACTATTATTCAATGGAGAGCAACATCAGTAAGATGGTTACCGGTCTAGGAATCAACGCGATTGGAATCGACCGTCCCATCGAGCAGTTAAGCGGGGGGCAACGGACGAAAGTCATTCTGGCCAAGCTTTTACTTGAACAACCTGATGTGTTATTACTCGATGAACCAACCAATTATCTGGATAAGGAACATGTCAACTGGCTCGCTGAGTATCTGATTGCATTCAATCAAGCGTTCATTGTAGTGTCTCATAACTATGCCTTTCTCGATAAAATATCCACTAGTATTTGCGATATTGAGGGCGA
The DNA here is from genome assembly GCF_038009145.1 of Paenibacillus sp. FSL R5-0923. Lineage (NCBI taxonomy): Bacteria > Bacillati > Bacillota > Bacilli > Caryophanales > Paenibacillaceae > Paenibacillus > Paenibacillus sp. FSL R5-0923. The sequence goes on along the minus strand of NZ_JBBPAT010000001.1, from coordinate 4,587,572 downwards.
AACGATTAAAAAATACCACGGGAAATACTCGGATTTTGTGAAGCAGAAGGAACATTTACGAGAGAGTCATATCCGGCAATATCATGCACAGCAGAAAAAAATCGAAACCACTGAGCAATTCATTCGAAAAAACGGTGCAGGTGTTAATTCCAAAATTGCCCGTGGTCGCCAAAAACAGCTGGATAGAATGGAACGAATCGCTGCTCCGACATTTGTCTCCAAAGCGTCTATTCGCTTTAAGGAGCTTCCGTGCATGTCACAATTAGCCCTTAAAGTGGATCACTTAGTCGTAGGTTACGATAAGCCTTTGTTGCCTAAATTAAAGTTCTCCATTCGCGGTGGACAAAAGCTCGTGATTACGGGGTTCAACGGAATCGGGAAATCAACATTGCTAAAGACATTGGTTGGAGAGACCCAAGGGATTACCGGTAGGTTTCAGTTCGCAGAACAAGTTAAAGTGGGTTATTTCGAGCAAGATTTAACTTGGGAAGACGATACAATGACACCTATTCAGGTGATTTCAGCTTATGATCCCAAACTGACAGTAAAGGAAATACGTCGCTATCTAGCGCAGTGTGTTGTTAAAGATAACCTTGTAACACAGTCAATACGTACACTCAGCGGCGGGGAGCAATCTAAAGTTAAGCTGTGCCTATTACTGCTTTCAGAATATAACTTTCTAATTATGGATGAGCCGACCAATCACTTAGATGCTGAAACGAAAGATGCTTTACAGAAAGCTCTAATCCAATTTAGTGGAACTGTGATACTTGTTTCTCATGAAGAACAATTTTATAAGGGATGGGTTGATCGTGTGCTCAACATAGGAGATGAAACCAGTAATAAAGGAGTTAAGTACTAATGCAAACCATGAATGATCATTGGAAAAGAAAAATAACCCTATTTCTAACGGCTCAAACCATATCTTTATTTGGATCTTCGCTTGTTCAATATGCGATTATTTGGTATATCACTCTAACAACTACCTCAGGGGTGATGATGACGATATCAACCGTCTGTGGATTTCTCCCGCAGATGGCCATCTCGCTGTTTGCTGGGGTATGGATCGACCGTTATAATCGTAAAAAAATGATCATGCTAGCAGATGGTATGATTGCGATCGCTACACTTATTCTCGCTGTGATGTTTTTGATGGGTTATAACAATATTTGGTTGCTATATTTAATTTTGCTGATCCGAGCAGCAGGTACGGGCATACAGGTTCCTGCTGTGAACGCACTTATACCTCAAATTGTTCCAAAAGATCAGCTTATGAAGGTAAACGGAGTAAACAGCAGTATTTCATCCTTGATGATGTTTCTGGCTCCAGCTGCAGGTGGCGTGATCCTGTCGATTAGTACCATTGAAACTGCCTTTTTTATCGATGTGATGACTGCAATTATTGGGATCGGTATGATGTGTATAATCGTTATTCCAGCTCACGCTAAAGTGGAGGATGGTCAGAAATCGAATGTACAAGACATTAAGGAAGGATTTAAGTATCTAAAGGATCATGCTTTTATTAAGCAATTACTAATCTATTTATTTGTCGTAATGATACTAATTAGTCCAGCCGCCTTCTTAACCCCTCTAATGGTGAGTCGATCCTTTGGTCCAGAAGTATGGAGATTGACCGCAAGTGAGATGACTTTCAGTGCTGGGGCGTTAGTTGGAGGGGTTCTAATCGCATCATGGGGCGGCTTTAAGTCTCGTATGCATACCAACATTTTAGCATGTGCTTTCTACGGTTTGCTGATGGTTGGACTTGGCGTCGCTCCTATGTTTGCAGTGTACCTATTGTTTAACTTGTTGATTGGCATAACGATGCCTTGCTTTAACGCTCCTCTGACAGTGTTGTTGCAGCAGAATGTGGATCCGGATATGCAAGGTAGGGTATTTAGTCTTGTTCAAGTAACGAATTCATGTGCTTTGCCACTCGGGATGGTGCTGTTTGGTCCATTAGCTGATAGAGTCCAAGTGGAGACTATTCTTTTACTCGCTGGTATTGCAGTGATTATGTGCGCTTTGTATGCAGTGATTAAACTTCTTGCCTTAGCAAAGGACTACGATTAACATGAAGTTATTCCAAATAAATACAAGGACAGTTTTAGAAATAGAAGGTGTAAGTTATATTTTGAACTTAAACTCAATGTTTAGATAACAGAGTGGGTCTTCAATACAATTGAAGATCTACTTTTTTTTGTATGAAGTGAGAGTTTTTCTGTTAGGGATCGTCTATAGAGTATCGTGCTTCAAGGAGGCTTAAGGGTGAAGGGACATGTACCGAAAGTTGAAAAAGAGGAAGAAAGGCAATGGATCCTAAACGTTCTGGATGGTCATAAGGAAGACTATTCGTATCTTGTGAATCGATATAAGAATAAAATCTATGGCCTTTTGAGAGGAATGGGGGCCGATCACCAAGACGCACAAGACATCACTCAGGATACTTTTATAAAAGCTTATCGTAAGCTAGCCTCACATGATTTGGATAAAAACTTTGCGGCTTGGCTGTATACGATCGCGACTAATTTACTGAAGGATTTGTGGAAAAAAACTCGTCCTATAGCGAGCTTACCAGACGATCTTGCTGAACTATCTCTTTCAGATAATCCAGAAGAAGAATTCATTCGATCGGAGCATCGCACAGAGCTGCATCAGTTAATGCAGAAACTACCGCCTAATTATCGGACGGCTTTGTTGCTTCGTTACACCAATGATTTAAGCTATGAAGAAATGTGTACGCTCTTAGAGGTCCCTTTAAGTAAGATCCAAAATGACCTTTATCGTGCAAAGCAGCGATTGAAGCAAATCATGACACCCCAGGAGGTGAAGAGCGATGAAGTGTTTAAGTCCATTTGAGATCGAGCAATACATCCTAAGTACACCCACCTCCCGACCATTTGAAAATGTTGATCATATCGCTGCTTGTGCCCATTGCAATTTAATCTATCATACACTATTAGAAGAACAAGAGGAGTGGTCGCAAGCGTTGTTTGAAGAGAAGCTGCCAGATTCTTTTACTGCTCAAGTTATGGCTTCAATAGAATTCGTAGAACTAGAGAAAGTAACGGTACCTGACAGGAAGCGAAAGAATCCGAAGATACTTAAGTCACTAAGAATAGCCATGGGAGCGGCTTTGTTACTTGTTGTTCTGAGTGCCGTGATTTTATATTCTGTGCCCACATTGGCAGAGACTTTACGTTCTCTTTTTGTAAAAGATAATGTGGACATTGGCCTTCTACGTGCACAAGAATTTGGGTTAGTAGAACATCCTAATATTAAGGTGAAGGATAAAGGCTATACGATAAAAATAGATGAAGCTGTAGCGGATCCTACTCGTGTGATTGTCGCTCTACAGTTGTTCGGACCGGATGGAAAGCATGACAGACATCGCTTGGGTTTTGGTGAAGGAAATAAGATTGAAGTTAAAGATGATCAAGGAAAGATCGTAGGAGAATTATACGATATTGGATTTACCAACGATTTTTACTATATGATCGCTAATTTCTCGGAGCCACTGCAAACCGATCAAATTACAGTCGAAGGTCATATTACTGAGTTGGGAAGCAAGGACAGAAATATTCCTGCACTTCAAGGCGATTGGAACTTTAGTTTTTCGATGGATATGACAAAAGCGAATGAACAAACAACCTCAACTCCCCTAACGGGTAGCTACACTTCTCCGGATGGTTTAACAGTCACCTTGAAAAAATTAACTCATATGGTACAAGGTGTTCGTTTTGAATTTGATACGGAGTTGAGTGATGAGGCGCTAAACCGTTCTCCAGGTGAATTATGGAAGCAGCAAGGGGTGAAGTTCCATTTTGAGGATAGCGCGGGTGAAGAGATTCACAGTGTTAATGCGAGGAAATTGCCGAGTAAGGATAGTGTAATGTCACGATCTTCGACACCCGGTGATAAACCTGGACTTATGCATTGGAGCTATACGTTTAAATATTTGCCTCAGGATACGCCGTATACTTTTGTGTTCGATGGGTATTTCATTCTAGAAAAGGATGGTTCGATGGTACAGTTTGAGCCATCCAAGTTGAAGGAGCATCCGATCCCCTTTGCATTTGATGGAGATGAGCTGATGTTAAATGATTTTACTGTGGAATCACCGCCTGATACCAATGGATCAACGAAGGAAGGTTCATTACATTTTAGCGGAAGATTGAGAAATGAATTTATGAACAGTGAGTGGATATTTAAGGATCTTGAGGGTAAAGAGTATCCTCTCTCAGGACGAGGAGCTTATTCTACTGATGGGTCCGGATGGAAAGATGGTTATATCGTAATCGTTGAATCGCAGTCAAATAATAAAAAGAATTTTTTTGAGTTCCGTGCAATTGGCCTTACTACGATCCCTGATCAGCTTCAATTAATACGCACGATAGTCAACCGATTGTACACCAATGTAGATTGGTCCGTTCCTATCATGGAAGCTAGCAAAAAGCAGTAAAATCAATCATTTACCTTCCGGAATGTACAAGCAGATAGGAGCTCTGTCGCATCTCATATACTATCACAATCGAAAAGAGGTGGTAGTTTATGACTGCTGCAGAGAAGAGAAGAATTCAAAGAGCTTTGAATGCTTTGCGTAAGCAAAGAGTGGTTCTGAAGGAAAGCCTTAAAAGAATTGAAGCATTGCTTTGCAGATTGCCTATTGGCAGCCGTGAAAGATTTGAATTGTTAGCAGTAAGAGATTCAATCATTGAAGCGCTCCGACTCAATGCTATTGCTATACGAAATTTAAAAGATGTTACTTGTGCTTGTTAATTCGTTGAACTTCTGAACCTCCTGATCCTTGTATCAACGATCAAAGTAAAGCTTTTTCCTGTCACATTAGGAGGATACTGTTTTTCTTTCTTATTGATCTGACGGGTAACGATAGCTCAATAAACACGATAAGGCAGCCGGTCAGTCAATGTGATCGGCTGCCTTTATTCAGCAAACGGGCAGGATAGTTGAAGTTCAAACGTGGGAAAACGTATCATAAATAGGGTTTAACCCCTAAGATGACTCTTAGTTTTTTTTATATGACTTAATACAACAATATTTACAAATTCATGATACGATATTGCTAAATCAGGAAATAGATGCTCCATATGTAAGATAGAATTAATTATTGATGGAACTGTTGAAGATGATTCATAACAAAATGATTGATGATCAACCAAGGACGTTTACTGAAACTATTATGATTTTGTAGAATGGGGGCCACTATATGTCATTAGTTAATGAAAAAGAAGAGTGTTTACTTATCGAGACATTAAAATCGCATATACCAAATGTAGAGGAATTACTGAATCCAGCAGTCGAGGAATCAGAAATAAATCTTTTTGAGAGCATGATGAACTGCAAATTTCCAGAAGATTTTAGAAAGTTATACATGAATTCTAATGGAGAAGGAGAGCAGATTTTTGGCGTTATGGCTGGTCTTGGTTGGATGAACATTGAATCGATAGTAAGCAACTGGAAGTCCCTTTTGGAATCAGCATACGATATTATATCCAGCAAACCAGATATAATAAAAGATGGGAACTACAGAGAAGGCTGGATTCCTTTTGCCGAAGATGGTGGAGGCTCATATTTGGCAATTGATTTAGACCCCGGAGAAAAGGGCGTTTATGGGCAAATTATAACGATAGATCACAATTCTAGTTTTTCATATGTTATTGCGGAAAGTTTGGGACATTTCTTTGAATTTATAGATTCGAGCCTCAGAAATAGTAGTATTGGTATTAGTGAAGAAGATGATGTAATCATATTATCCCGTGAAAGTGGAAGTTTGTTGGATGATATTTTGGCTTTGACTAAAATGGATATCGAAGAGAACAGCCTTATCCCTGTAAGTGGATTTTGGGAAGAGTATTTTAAAGACGATGTTGAGAGTGGTTTTGTATCTTCAAAAACATTGAAAAAAAAGAGAATGGTATTTATTAGAGCTGATCAAGCTCAAAAATACGGAGCAATTTCTTTGGATATTTTAACACATATGGTTAATCTTAAAGAACTTATTATACATGCGGATGAAATTACTAATTTCGATGTACTTAAACGGTTGCCTTCTTTAGCAGAACTTGTGATAGGATCAGAAGGCTTTAAAGAGTCTGATTTGGAGTACTTAGTTTCTTTAGATGGGCTAAGGCAGCTAACATTAATAGGACTTCCATTAAAAGATATACATAAACTGAAAGATATAAAGAAATTAAAGAGTTTGAGATTATGTAGAATGAACTCAATTGATAGGGGATTAATAGGAACTATAAAAAATTTGAAGGAACTAAGTTTAGAAGAAATGGAGGTTGGCGACCTGCTTTATATTTCAAACCTTGGTAAGTTAATAAAACTAGAGCTCAAACAAGTGACTATACCACATTTATCATTCTTAAAAGGTTTAAAGAATCTAACGTTTTTTGAGACGGATAGCTGTGCAATAGATGAATCACATATAGAGGTTATAGGAGAATTGAAGAAATTAAAGCAATTCACTTATCCGGTTGGAGATTTAACAATACTCAAAAATTGTATGAGTCTAAAGCAGATTGGAGTAGATGCATCAAGACTTAAAGGGTTGGAGGAAATTTCAGACTGTAATATAGTCGATATAACTATATTTCATGCAACATCGAAAGAGAACGCAAAGTCCGTAGTCGCGGAGTTTAATAAATACTTTAAACTTCAGTCATATGGATGGCAGGTAACATGGAAAGATTAATGAAACTTGCCTACACTGAGCTTTATCATAATAGGGCGAAATTATTATAAAAGAAAGGAGACTAGTCATATTAGTTAGTCTCCTTTCTTTTTGCTGTTAGACCAACTTGACAGAGGTCTATATTTCGATTGGTCGAAAAATGATAAGGGCTTGGTAATACTTCATTTAATAAAAACCTCACTGATACCTAATGAAATACTATAAAGGAAATGGAAGATGGGACAGAGGGCCTTTTTTGCGAAACAAGAAATAATATACATGGGTCTGTGAAGTTTACAATAGTAATCTAATCATTGAACGTCTAGCATTAAGTATAATGGAACGACGCATTAGGCAGATAAGGCGTACTACGGGTTGTTTATATTTTTTCGAAATGGAGAGTTTATGAAAAAGACTATTGTTTTTGTATTATCAATACTTATATTATTCTCAGGATTCGCAACACAAAGTTATGCGTCGTTGTCAGATACGCAATCTGCGGCAATACAGGCGTTGCTGGATGATGCCCGTCGTATATCAGGTGTGCCGGGAATGTCGATCTCAATACTTGCTGATGATGAAGTGTTCTACTTTTCTTCCGGGTATGCAGACCGTGAAAGTGGGTTGTCTGCAAGTGAAAATACACTATATGAGTTGGCCTCGGTCAGTAAAGCTTTTACCGGCATGGGTATTCTGCTGTTGGAGGAGCAAGGGCTGCTGTCAATGACTGACACTGTCCAAAAATATTTACCTTGGTTTACGTTAAAATATCAAGGCAAACCTGTTGATATGCAAAGCCTTACACTCAATAACTTTCTTCACCATACTAGCGGCCTAACAAATAGTAGGCATTCTCAAAATATTCCACAAGGCAATACACCAGATTTGCTGCAAAAGACTGTGAAAATGCTGGTAGATGCTGAGTTGGCGTTCCCTACCGGTGAACAGTATAGCTATGGAACCGTTAATTATGACGTATTGGGTTTGGTTATTGAGATTGTGTCGGGACAAAGCTATGAAGACTTTATGAGGGAACAGGTATTTCAGCCGTTAGGTCTTCACCAGACGTATGTTTATAAAGAAGATGCTCAAGCCACCGGACAGTTGGCACAGGGCTACCGTTCTTCCTTTTTTATGACAACTCCATATAACGCACCGGATTATTCCGGGAATAAACCCGCAGGCTACATCATTTCTTGTACAAAAGATATGGCGCGTTGGATGGGCATACAGATGGGTATTGTGCAGGACATACCCGAAATATTCCATACGGTTATCGAAAAGTCACATCAGGGCGATATGTCTGTTCCGGCAGTCAACGAAATGTATTATGCAGCGGGCTGGTCGGTAAACGCCAACCAAACGATTATAGAACACCCAGGGGGCAATCCCAATTTCGGAACCGAAGTGGCCATACTGCCAAATGAACGAACAGCCGTCTGCTTGCTGACCAACGGCGCAAATATCAATAGAAGCATGGTACTAAAAGTTAAAGATATATTAGACGGCAATCTAACGCAGTCATATGAAATAAGCGGCACACAGCTTTTGGACATCATTTTATCGTCTATCACAATTATTCTTTGCCTATTGGCTGTTCTGTTCTTTATCTTAGGATTACGCAGAAGGAAAACGAATGAGCGGCAGCCAATTACAAAAAAGCGAATAATCGTAACAGCTATTTTGCTGATTGCTACGATTGCCCTGTGTATAATGTGCTGTGTATTAGATTGGTCAACGATACTTATTTGGCAAACATATAGTGTTCTTACAGCTTTGATTTCGTCGGCATTATTAACAGCAAGCATTACATGGTTTGTATACACTCACCGATATAATGCCTCGCTCCGAAAATAAGCATTTTGTTCGTTCGCTTATTGGTAAAATGCGTATAGCGTATTTTGTTTGGTACAGCGGAAAGTAGAGTTACGAAATAGTGAGAAAGAATTGATTTAACGCCAGATTCACCTCAATATAACCATTTAAAGTTCAAGCAGAGATACCACTTGAACATTTCTTTTGTTGAATTACTTGCACAATCCTTGGTGATTCACAATCTACATACTGGCAGTAAAGCTCAATGTTACTATACATCGGATTTGTTGGTTTTCCGTTCATTACCGGAATCTCGTGATCCGAGTATATCCGGCGTCGAAGACTTGTCTACCGCTTCTAGCACTTGACGAGGCGTTTTAGTACCTGCTATGATTTCTTGAATATCTTTCCTAGATTTGAGAAAGCAGGGCCAGCAACGCCCCAATTATTAACAAGGTACATGACATTGCCGCCTTGAAAGCTTCTTGAAGTAACCCCGTTCAAAAAAAGAGGAACCTCCTTTATTATCGACCCGTTGAATTACAAGCGATAGCGGATACATGAAGGATGTAATCTCAAATCTCATACATTAAAAGAGACAGTATTGAGGAGTATTCGTATGGAACATAAATTAACCTTAATTAATGTTTTTGCCGGCATAAATTCAGAGGAAGCAGTCTTTGAAGAGCTTCCTGCAGAATGCATAAGCGATAAAATATTCAAATTATGTGCATCTCCTGGGCTGGCTCTAGGGCTTGCGAAAGGAGATACAATAAAACTCCATCCCAATGGAGAGTTTGAATTAATAAAACATGGTGGAAATTTCTGCATTCAAATTTACAAAGAGGAGCTTGTTAAAGAAAAGATAGAGACAGCTGAATCTATAGTCAAACGAGAGCTTTCCGGTTCTTTAGATGGATTTCATTATGGCTCGCTTGCCTTCACCGCGCCCATCAGGAATGGATTTCATGCCACCAATAAGGTTTTCAATATAATTAGAGATTTATTAGAATCGGAGTACTATTACTCTAATATTTACGAATATCCATATAACTTTGACGATGAAGAGTTAGTTAGCTGGGCTAGAGATCTGGATTAATCGCTTCAAAATATCAGTTCTCCGGCATCATACACTACCTTTGGGCCACATTTTTCAATATGATCTCCAATCCTGAGTCAAAAAAATAACGCGTAATCATAATATACCCAAAAGCTCAAGAGTTGCAGGAGGCAGATATGGTAGATGAAAGGCATCTTGTTTATTTCAAAGAACTCCTGGAAGGAAATGCTGAAATTTCTTTTAAGGCATACCTTTCAAATAATGAAGATTCTTTGCGCAAGCAATTTTCTCCAGCGAGATTTGCAAGACTGAAGTTCAACTCAATTGATGAAATAATAAAGATTCTTGACGAAGAGAATGTATCCTACAGCATTAATGATCATGCCGTAAGAAACGAAAAATATTTAGCAACCTTTCATCTGGATGCCTTGAATGAACAAGGTAGGCTTAAGGAAGGATTCAAAGACACCCTATTCAATGGAACTGTTCACAACTTTAAAACCAAGGGGGAAGAAGCAGTCTTAACCCTCTATAAATACATCGAATACCCTAAAAAAATCAATAACAAAAAAAATATAGAAAAACTCCAAGACATCGAATGTTTCGCCGAATTGGAATTATCCTTAGGGGATGAAAGTCTTGGCTTATTTTTACTAAAGGCTCTAGCCTCTATTGAGCGTCAGCTTTCCGAAGTAGATGATATTGTCCTTAAAGCTCAAGAAGCAGTCATGAAGCACCATTCATCGAAAAGAGATTAATAACTTCTTAATTGGAGAGATTTGCCCTTTCAATTACTGAAATGGCAGGCCGCGAACGATGAAGGAGGACAATGATACCAGCCCAAATTCTAAACCAAAAAACCAATATTGAAAAAAGGTGATGGATGTGCAAATCAATAAAGAGTCATGCCGAGGGATCATTCTGGAATTCGACATTAGGAGAACAATTATTCTCAATTTATATATTAAAGAATGGTCTATGCCAGAATATAGAGTCATAATGACAAAACCGGAGATTGGCGTATATATTGAGTTATATTATTTTCCCTCAATTGACGTTAATATTCCTGCAAGATTCGCAACAGTCGGCCTATCTAATTCCATTCGGAAAACTGGAAAACCTATTGAGAATGAATGGATGATAGCTTTAAAACCCGATTTGGGACAAGAAAACATTGATCGCATATTCTCATATTTCTGTGACATAATTGCCCATAATATTGAACATATCCAATCTTCGGAAGTACCACGAGTAATGACTGAGAGCGCACTCGCACCTGAAAATTGGACTACAAAAGCCCTCTTGATTGATGAACTAAGAGGAGAAAGTGAGGATTTAGAACAAATAAAAATAGGTGAAGAAATAATTAATGTCTTGTGGGTAGTACCAATTACCCCCAAAGAATCGCGTATAATTTTACAAGAAGGCATAGATGCTTTTGATGCTTACATAGATAATCATTACTATTCCATAATTGATCCCACTCGTCCTGATTAATAAGAGCAGTTCAATATCATTCGCACTAAACCAACCATATCCCCACAGATGGGACCTTGGCTCGCGAACCACGTTGTGGAAATTCAAACCATGTCTACGGTGGTGCCAGAAAGTCCAAATGACACTGTGAAGCGCTTGCTCGGCTAGGGCATTATTTTCCTTGAACAGGGGTAATGGTTCTAGAGTATGACAGCGGAATTCTTGGATGAGAGTACAGGATTACTGATGTACAAGGTAGAAGACAACTGAAAGTAGAACAAAAGAGTGAATTCCTTCCAAAAGCGCCGCAAGGCGTTTTTCATTGTGCAGTTTGTCTTAGAAATCCGATATGATACTATAAGCTTAATGTGCCGAAAACGTATAAAAGAGAGGGATACATATATGACCAACAAACTATACTACAATTCTACATACCTTACTGATTGGAAGACCTGTATTACTGAAAATATAGAACGTGAAGATGGACTCTATGTTATTTTGGAGGAGACCGCTTTTTATCCGCATGGCGGTGGGCAACCTTGTGATTTAGGGACTATTGGGGATATCCCGGTACTTGATGTAATCAGTGAGGAAGATCTTGTCCTGCATAAGCTGGAACGTCTGCCTGATGATTTATCCGTCACTTGTCAAATCGATTGGAAGAGAAGATTTGATCATATGCAGCAGCATAGTGGACAACACTTGCTCTCAGCCATCTGTCTCGATTTGTACCAGTTTATGACTCTAAGCTTTCATTTGGGTGAGTATTATTGCACCATTGATATAGAAGCGCCAGAACTGTCGCCTAAACAACTTCATTCCATAGAGTGGGAGGTTAATCGGCAGATTTACCAGAACCATAGTATCCTGAGCTATTTTGTAACGGGGGAAGAGGCTTCACAGCTTAAATTGGTCAAACAACCTAAAGTGACGGAAAATATCCGGATTGTAGAAATTAAAGATGTTGAATATAACGCTTGCGGTGGTACGCATGTATCTTCAACAGGTGAGATTGGTATAATTAAGCTTCTGAAAGCGGAGAAACAAAAAGGCAATACGCGGATCTATTTTAAATGTGGATACCGTGCTTTGGAGGAATTTAATAGCAGTCTGCAAATTGTTGGAGCTCTATCTTCCAAGTTCAATACGGGAAAAGATGAAATTATCGATCGCATTGAAAAATGGGAGAATGAACAAAAGCAGCTGCAAGCTGAAATTACCCTACTTAAAGAGAAGAATGATGATTATGTCGTACAGGAGCTTTTAGCACAGCAAGAAGGAAAGCTGATCTCAAAAGTGTTCGAGGATAAATCGCTGAAAGATTTACAAAGTTTAGCTAACAAGCTTACCGCGAAATGCGATGTTCCGGTTTTATTGGCTAGTTCTACTGAGAATAAGGTTGTATTTGCACAGAATGGCAGCGCGGAGATCTCCTGTGGAGCTTTTTTCAAAGAGCACCTTAGTGCCTACAATGGAAAAGGCGGAGGCAGTGATAAACTAGCGCAAGCAGGATTCCCGACATGGGGAGATACCTTGGCGTTTTATGAGTTTGCTAGAAGTTAAGATTACTTTATAAAAGACAGAAGACCTGACTGCGGTAGTCTACCGTGGATCAGGTCTTTTTTATACGTAAAACGGAAACAAGAAACTTTTTCCAAATTCTATCGTCTAATTACATATGACTATAGAGTCAAGGGAGACGAAAAGAAATGAATAAATGGAAGGTAACGCTAGGAATCTTGACTGTTTTGATTTTAAGTACGGGGTATGGATCGGTATCAGCCCAAGCAGAAAACCAAATTCAATTCAATTATAAAGAAATCGGAATCAGCAGTAAACAGGTGATCACGGAGAATACAACTTTTGTACCCCTGAAATCACTCGCAGATGCTATGGGGTATACATTATCTTGGGATCAACCGTCCAAAACGGCCAAACTGGTTCGTCCTGAGCGTGAGGTTATCTTCACGGCTGGTACTGTAAAGTCAAAAGTGAACGAGGCCGTGGTGACTTTAACAAAATCCCCACGTATTATAAAAGGCTCGGTGTACGTGCCATTGATCTCAGCGGTCAGTCTACTTGGAGGTAAAGCGGGGCTTAATAAAACGGATGGGGTTATCCAAATTATAGATGAAGCTAGATTGGTTTCTGCTTCTGTAGATGGAAGATCCTATTGGATATCTCAAAAAAACGGCGATTTGTATTACCGTGCAACGGAAACTGGGAAACCAGTAATTATTGGTCGACTATCTTTTAAGGAATCTGCGTACAACTACGCTTTTGAGATTGAAAAAGTGGGCAATGGTACGGACTTACTCCAGTTAACGGACAATCATTATGCCATGTTCACCGATTTCAATAGCAGCTATCAAGTATTGGTCAAAGCGGGCACTATTCTCAAGCAAATGGACTATCATTACAATAACTCGGCTTATATCCATGCACCACAAGTGCCTTCCACTCAGGTGTATATGACCGATGGGAAGAACGTTCAATATATTACTAAGGGTGGCGGTTTGGGCAAGTTATTTGAGATGGAAAAGTTAACAGGAGCAACCGGAGATTTCATAGTGGAGTATGCTGCGGAAGACGTTGTGCTCGTTCGTTTATTAGATACGACACACTTATATTTAGTTTATAGCAACACCGGTGAAATCATCAATCTCTATGAAAAACTAATTACTAGTGAGGATCGTAAGGAATGGGATAGAGTAAATGATGGCAGAGATCCATATGTATTGACCAGAATGTTAGTGTTGAAGAGTCGCAAAGGGAATGTAATGACATTCACCTATACTCCAATCCTTGAGGAAAAAGCAAAAACAGTGACATTTACACTTCAATCCAAATAATTTCAATCACTTTTATGTAATAAGCAAAAAGAGAGCGATGCTTAAAATCGCTCTTTTTTGCATTTTGGATTATTTCATCATCATCGTACTTCCACCCTTAATCTGAACAGGTTGATCATTTACGGATACCCAAACATCAATAGCTGAGTTGTTACGGATGACCGTTTTGTCAGCACTCATCTTCAGTGAATATAGCGCAGCAACATAATCATAAATCTCTATATTGGTAGCGTACCAAATATCCGAATGTCCACCTGCTTGTTGGCAAAAGGATTCGATAAGCTCCCAATTGTTCTGCTGTGCAAATTCATAACTATGACCCCAAACATAACAGAGTCTCAGTTTTTGGGATGGCCCTTCCATTGTAAATCGCTCCCATACGAGATGCAGATCTTCTATATGATGACATGTTGGATGCCACTCCATGAAATTCAAAGGCATATCAAACTGTTTGGTAGAATGGACAGTTCGGCTGTATTCAATCCCAACAGACTGTAGAGGAGCAATGATTTCCTGAGAGTATGTACCGTATGGATAGGACATGCCTCGTACCGGATAATCCACTAGTTTCTCCAGTCGCTTACGGTCTTCGAACAGCTCATCAATCACCATAGGTAAAGGTAGACGCTCTAGATGTGGATGGGTAACGGAATGGGCAGATACCTCATGGTTTCTGAGCGAATGTTTAACATCAGCAGATGATAAGAATCCGGGTGCGTTTATCATTGCGCTATTTAAATGGAAAGTACCTTTAATCCCATATTGATCAAAAATCTCCGCTAAGCGAATATCGTGTTTCTGTCCGTCATCATAGCTCATGGTGAGCGCCTTGGGCAATCCGCCCGGGAATAAGTTAAATTGAAGTTTCATGAATGTACACTCCTGTTCGTTTGGTCATTTCGAAAATTACCTCTTCCAATTATAAACATTAAACGTTATAATCGGTTTCCACGTCTAAACAATGAAAGTGTTTACAGAATGGAATACACTTATAAGGAGAGATGCTGCCTGCCTGACTTTCTCTATGTTGTAAAACTATTATATGTGAAAGACAGAAGAAACTCACTTTTATATTTTATCACTAACTTACTGAGTGCCCCAATCCTTTTTGGAGAATTATTCACAACGAAATATGTGGTTGACCTCATTCAGAACTTCAATCCTAACACCTACCAACATATCTTGTTATTAGTAAGTTTGCTTATGGTAATGTTATATCTCGCGGGCCTTAATAGTTCTCTTCGAGCCATTGCTATCACCAATTTAACATCCACCAGTATATATGAACTGGAACATACCATTTTGGAAAAGACTTCTAAATTATCCACGGCACTTTTGGAGGACCCCGCTACAAAAACTAAAAGAGAAAAAGCAAAACGACTTTCCTTGATTGATCTGTTAGACCAATGGACAGGTGTGACAGTTCACCTAATAACATTAGTTGTGTTAATGGTTGTCTTATCTGTTTATGGCTTCTATATTCTGGTTTTGATTATTTTAGGGGTGCAGATTCTACAGCTTTATCTTATGAAGCGAATGTCACAGAAAGTAGAGTCCATTTCAGCGAATCAAACCTCCTCTGTGCGAATGATCAACTATTTAGTCGATTTGTTGATCAACAGAAATTCCATTCCGGAAATAAGAATGTACAGAATGTCCTCCTATTTGTTTTCCTCAATGAAAGAGAGCTTTACGAATAACTTCAAACAAATGCACCGTAAGGTTATTTATTCTGAAACCCTCAACTTCTCCCAACGCTTAATCATGATCTTATTAAATGGGACTACGATTGCCATTCTAGCGATTACGATCGGAAGTAGCGGACAGAGTGCTGGGCTTTTTGTGTTATTACTTCAGATATCCAGTCAATTATTTATCGTTATTCCTGCATTAACAAGAGTTTACGCTGACTTAGCGAAGAGTCGTTTACGGTACGAGGATTATACGTCTTATTTAGATTTGGAAGAGCAGGTGCTTAGAGATCAGGAGGTGAATTCCAATAGGAACACCGATCCGATGAAGGTCCAAGTTCATCAGCTGTTTTTTAGATATCCTACCAACGCTAAGAATACCCTGAGTAATGTAAACATGACTATTCATCCAGGTGAACGAATTGCTTTTGTAGGTGAGAATGGCTCGGGTAAATCTACGCTTGTTAAGTTGATCTTAGGGTTGTATCCTGCAACAGCTGGAAACATCCAGTGGTTTAAAGGTGAGAATGAAGTCTTAGCGCTTAACGTGACACAGGATACCAGAGTTGTTTTTCAGGATTTCATTAAGTTACAAAGACCAATTAGAGAAAACATTGCATTAGGTAATATGGCTACTATTCATGACGATTCAAGATTATTAGCCGCGATGAAAAAAGCAGAAGCCGATAATTATGGTGTTCGATTGGATACTTTAGTAGGTCCTCAGTTTGGAGGGATAGATTTGTCTGGGGGACAATGGCAAAGACTAGCGATTGCTCGAGCCTATCTCAATGACGGCGCTCTTATGATTTTTGATGAGCCGACTGCTGCCCTGGATCCTTATGCGGAACAACAGGCGTTCGATACCTTTATGAAATTAGGAGATCAGCGGACCTCCATTATTGTGACTCATCGGCTGTATATGTCCAAATTCGTCGATAGAATTTTTCTAGTTGAGCAAGGAGAAATCGTGGAAAGTGGAACGCATGAAGAATTAATGAGGGTGGATGGTAAATACAAAAAGATGTTTAATCGCCAGTCCTCTTTATATGTATAAGAAAGGAGAAATCCATGCTGAAGTCTGACATCACTAATCTTGTAATGATACTCGTGAGAATGTTTAGAAAAAGTCCGATGATCTCAACAATCACTATCATAGTCCCTATAATCAGTGGTTTATTAACTTTTTATTCTTACGCTGTCCAAGTGAATATCATTAACGGTGTGGCTCGCGGTGTTATGACGCTGTTCCCTATTCTATGGTTTGTTGTGATTCATGGCGTACAAGCTTGTTCATTAAGCATAACCAACATGATGAAGAATCGAATGAATGCGGAACTAACCCTCGCTTTTCAATCCGAATTGATAGATATTGCAAACCGGGTTGATTTTGAGGATTTTGATGATGAAGAGTTTGGAAATAAACTGCAAAGAGCTAAAAAGGTAGTTGGAGAAGATTTAGAGGGGATTACAGGTTTTTTGGTATCGAGTGTAGGAATTATCTCAGGACTAATAAGCATCATCTGGTTGTCGGCGACAAGTGGTTATTTCTTGGTCACATTCGTGGTAACACTTATGATCGTGACTACCTTATGCATTCGATTATTTACGGAAATCAAAGTGAGAAGAACAGGAAGAGAGCTCACCTTCGATGGAAGAATGGGAGACTATCTTGCTAACACTTTGGAAGATCCTAATGCGATTCGAGAAATGCGAATTTATAACTCCATCTCTTATTTTACAAATCTCTGGGCAATGCTTATGAAGAAGCAGCATAATAAAAGATTTAGTGCCAGAAAATTCGAGATCAAAACAGGGATGGTCGTGGCTATGGTCCAGACGAGTGCTATCTTTGTAGTTCTAGTGTACCTGTTAAACAAAATGGGGGAGTCTAATACAGTTACAATTGGAACAATTTCGGTGTTATTTCTGGCGCTGTTATCGAGTGGTGGTAAAATTATGAGTTTGACCTGGCCGTTAAGCAAGCTTTACATCAGCAGTAGCAAATTATATGACTTAAATGAAGTACTTACATATAAGAACAGGGATTTTCGCAAAAATAACATAAATAATTCGACTGATTCTATGCTCCCAATTACCGTTTCAAATGTCTATTTTAAATACGCCAAATCGAACAAGAATGTCTTATCTAACATCAATATGACCATAAAGCCGGGTGAGAAAATAGCGATCGTCGGAGAGAATGGAGCAGGAAAATCTACGTTGATTAAAATGTTATTAGGTCAATACAGACCAAGCTCCGGAACGATTTGCTGGAGGGATCATTTAGAACCTCACGGAAAGGTGTCCGTCGTATTCCAGAATGCTGTAAAGTTTGAACTGACACTAAGAGAAAATATCCTATTGGGCGATGCGAATACACCTTCAGATGATGCTAAAATACTTAGGGTTCTAGAACAATGTGAGCTGATAGATTTGCTCCATGAATTAGGCGGATTAGATGTGAATTTGGGACAATTAGTAGAAGGAAGCAGGCAGTTATCAGGGGGACAGTGGCAAAAGCTGGCGATTGCGCGCGCGTTATACAATGATGCGGAGCTTATAGTATTCGATGAACCTACTTCTGCGATTGACCCAAATGCCGAGATGGAGATCTATACGAAATTATTAGAAATCTGCCAAGATAAAGCAGCTATTTTTATTTCACATCGCTTGGGTTGGGCGAAGAATGTTGATACGATCTATGTTATGTATCATGGAGAAATTGCTGAAGTAGGAGACCATCAAGACTTAGTACATCACAATGGGATTTATGCAAACATGTACGCTTTACAATCCTCTTGGTATAAGTAGCTTATTAGATGTGATTGCGGTTGATATAAGATGGCATATTCTCCTTAACTATACTCATGAGGTTTACTAAAAAAATCCACAACAAATTTTTGAAATTGTATAGCCGCTTGTGATAAAAAGTATTTTCTGCTCCAAGCGATGCCAAAAGTGCGCTGACAAAACGGATCGGTTATTTTCAATTGAACGATTTCTGTGTTTTTACTTCTCCTGCTTAAGGCTAAAGGGAGAGTAAAGGTGATACCCAGCCCCATCTCAACTAAGGTTTGAACGGCACTTACTTCTTCGAGCTCGAAAGCAATTAGCGGTTCAAATCCAGCTTGACGGCAAAATGCATCTGTAATTTCACGGAAATTAGATCTAGAAGACAAAGAAATGAAATTCTCACCAGCAGCTTCAATCAAAGAAATACTTTCGCGATTGGCAAAACGATGATTCTTAGGCACACTTAAACATAATTCCTCTTCTGCTAAGGTAAACCATTCGATGTCTGGTCCGGTAACAGGTGTCGAAGATATGCAAAAATCGATCACTGCACTCTCCAGATCGTTTCTCATTTCTAATGCTGAGCCAAGCTGACGCTGAATGATCCGAACGTGCGGGTGAAGGGTAAGAAACTCTTTTAGTAAAGTGGGCAATACATACGGTAGTGTTACTGCTATAGATATTACTCCATGTTCAAGTCCGGCCATATCCGTGAGCTCATGCTGACCTTCATCCAGTTCCAGAAATGCTTGCTCCACACGACGAAGATATATTTTTCCGAATTCGTTCAATTTTAAATTTCTGCCTTGGCGTTCAAATAAGGGAACACCTAAGGTTTTCTCTAAACGTTGGATGGAATTGCTAAGTGAGGGTTGAGATACATTTAATTCTTTGGCGGCATTAGTCATGTGCTCAAGACGAGCAACTACACGGAAATATTGAAGCTGAAGGAATTCCATAACATTGACCTCTCTTTTTTCATAACTCTAATGTGATATATCCATCATATAATTTGTATTTTACTTAATTAATTTTCGGTCCTATACTATTGTAACATATAAAAAGATATAGGTAGGATGGAGAGAGTCTGCTGTGATTAGAGAGAAGATATGGACCCGGAATTTTATTGTTGTTTGTTTGAGTAGTTTTTTTATGTTTCTGACCTTTTACATTCTGGCGACTGCATTCCCGTTATACGTGAAGGAAAGCTTGCACGGGAATCAGCAGCAAATGGGGTTAGCCATTACCATCTATGTCCTCGGAGGTGTATTGATCCGTCCTTTTTCAGGACAATGGGTTGATAAATTCGGTAAAAAGAAAATGGCGGTTATTGGGCTGGTCTTATTTCTACTCGCCTGTATAGGATACTTCGGAGCTAATGGAATTGTATTGTTTCTGGTGATTCGTTTCATTCACGGTATGAGTTATGCGGTTGCCTCGACAGCGACAAGTACAATAGCTTCCACGTTAATCCCTTTCTCACGCCAAGGAGAAGGTATCGGTTATTTCAGTATGTTTATGAGCATTGCGATGGTCATTGGACCAGCTTTGGGTCTTTTTCTATGGAAAGATGAGAACATTCATGTATTGCTGTTAGGTGTATGTGTGATTGCTGCGTTTTCGCTGTTATTCACATTAGGCGTTCGTATGCCCAAAGAAGAGAAGGATAAGGTTAAAGAAGCCGTTAAGGAACCTGTGAAGATCCGAAAGGGTCTTCGCTGGAGTGACGTCATTGAACCCAAAGCACTGCCCATCTCGCTTGTCGGATTTACGCTTGCGTTCTCCTATAGTTCTTTATCTGGTTTTATCGCGTCTTTTACAAAAGAAATTAACCAATCACAGCTTACCGGTTATTTTTTTGTGGCCTTTGCGATTATGATTGTGCTGTTTCGACCGCTAATTGGTAAAGTGTTCGATAAATATAATGAACATATTCTCATTTATCCCGGAATTCTGATCTTCGCTGTAGGTCTGCTTAGCTTAAGTCAAGCTAAATCCGGATTCATGCTGATGTTCTCAGGCATCATTATGGGGGTTGGGTATGGCGCACTTATGCCATGCTTTCAGACGCTTGCACTTAAATTAGCCGATAAAGAACGTAGAGGAAGCGCCAATGGAACCTTTTTCTTGTTATTTGATTTGGGGTATGGAGCGGGTTCTTATATTATGGGTGTAGTTGCTTCTTATACAGATTACCGTATGATGTACGAAGTTGCAGGGTTCGTGACGCTTATCTCAGTTGCTGTATACTATTTGCTTCATCACCTTCCTCAATCTAAGCTTCGCGTTCAAAAATCTAAAGCTGACGTTGCATAAATGTATACGTTCAGCTGTATGATATAATTGTTGAAAAAAAGGCATGGGGAGAACAATATGACAACAATCATTGATAAAATCGCCTGGATTCATATCGAGAATGGACAAGTCTTATGTGCGCGTTCCAAAGGGAAAGATATGTATTATTTACCTGGAGGAAAAAGAGAACCCGGAGAAACAGACGAAGAGACACTCGTGCGCGAAATCGAGGAAGAGATTTCTGTTCAGATCAAGAAAGAGACTGTCTCTTATTTTGGAACGTTTGAGGCAGAAGCTCATGGGAAAGCAGAGGGTGTTACAGTCAAAATGACCTGTTATATTGCGGATTATGAAGGGACATTAACGCCAGCGTCCGAAATCGAGGAATTATCTTGGTTAAGCTATAAGGATCGGGATCGCGTGTCTGTTGTTACCCAAATTATTTTTGATCAATTGTATGAGAAGAATTTGCTCTCATAATCAACTATATACAGCATTTGAAGTCCGTTTTAAGCCAGCAAGTTGGCTTGAGACGGTCTTTTTATTTCTATGAGCCAAAGGTGATTGTTGGGCGTTAGCAACGTTTCTTCTCATTAAGGACAGATGTCCTTTTTTAAACCCCCGATATGCTATTTAATATGGAAGAGATCGAAGTTGAGGAGAGAGAGAAATGAGAGGAATTATATTTGCATTTTTAGCGGGGGCTTGTATTACGCTACAGGGCGTGTCAAATGCTCGAATTAGTCAAGATATCGGGACTTGGCAGGCGGCTACAATTACACAATTAACAGGGTTCATCATGTCCGTTCTCATTCTTTTGTTCGTTAGAGATGGGAAAAGGGGAGGCTTTAAGCAAGTAAAACCCTTATATTTGATCGGTGGCGCTTTTGCGGCTGTTATTATTTTCAGTGAAGTAACGGCCATTCAGCAAATTGGTGTTACGTTTACGATATCCTCATTGTTGATTGCTCAGCTATGTCTGACGTTCTTAATTGATATTAAAGGCTGGTTTGGAATGGAAAAGAGAAAAATGAGACTGCCGCAGTTCATCGGCATCGGGTTGATGATCGTTGGTGTAGTGATACTGAAATTCTAATGGCCTTGCGTAAAGTCGATAAATGGAGGAGTTAAGTTATGATTATTGGTTTGATATTAGCGCTTATCGCGGGATCACTAGTGAGTCTGCAAAATATATTTAATACAAAAGTTAATGAAAAGGTTGGATCTTGGGCCACGACAACTTTAGTGTTAGGGATGGGATTCCTAGCTTCATTTATCATGAGTCTTATCGTTGAAGGAAACCGTATATTTACTTTGAGAAATATGGAGCCTTGGTATTGGATCAGTGGTTTGATCGGGGTTGGGGTAGTAATATGCCTTGTGCAAGGAACTAAGCGGTTGGGCCCTACGTATGCGATTTCGATCGTATTAATCTCTCAGCTTGGGTTTGCACTGCTCTGGGATTCACTAGGCTGGTTAGGGCTTGAAAAGGTTCCTTTTACTTGGAAGCAGTTGGTCGGAGTGATTGTTATTGTTGGAGGTATTCTCGTGTTTAAGCTAGGTGGTGAACGGGAGACGCAGAAGGCGGCTTAATTTATGCTCAGTCGCATGTCTGTCAAAATAGAAGTGATGGCAGTCACACGAGGATGGAAGCAAATCAAATTATACTTTGGGAAAGTAATAGCTCGATTATAAATAAGGAGTAGATCATCCTATGTTCATACAATTGAACTCCCAAACTATTGAAAAGTTAGAAAAAAGCCTTGGTGAACGACCAGGATATTTTAAATTATTCTTCGATACAGAGGGCTGTGGTTGTAATGGCGTGATCGTAATTCAGGTCATTAGTGAACCTCATGCTACAGATATTGAAGTTCAGAAAGAACCTTTTACTTTTTTTGTTGACCGGCAACAGGAGTCTTTATTTGATGAACAGATGCGACTTGAAGCAGATGAGAATTACCCGTCATTCCGATTAAGTAGTGATTCGAGTCTGTTAGGAAGTAATATTCGTGTAAAAGATATTCGTTAGGCAGGTTGGAGCAGTTGAATGCAGAGTGTGTAGAATGGCTGATGAAGCGATTCTACACATTTTTTTTATTTTTTTTCGAGCATTAATATTGTAGACTATGTCACAACGTGATATAGTCACGTTAAGACATATTTAAATGCGACGTATAAATAAAGGGAGCTGGGCATGTTGAACCCTGAGAAAGTATTGAAGAAATACGTACCCATGACTGAAACAGCATTCTATATTCTTTTATCCTTAGATGAACCACGTCATGGATATGGAATAGTGAAGCATGTAGAGAAAATCACGAAAGCACGTCTTTTGTTAGGTTCAGGTACAGTTTATGGCACGTTAACGAAGATGCAAAAAGATGGGATGATTACTGTTTTTGCTGATGAAGAGAGAAAAACAGTTTACGAAAGAACAGACATAGGGATGCTAATTCTTGCTACGGAGATTAATAGACTTAAAGAGCTACATGAGAATGCTACAAAATATGGAGGTGACATAGATGATTATCAAAATATTTAGACCCCTTTGGAGTTATGATGTTCAGAAAACTGAAGAATGGTTAGCTTCTATGGCCCAAAAAGGCTACGAACTTATCCGAATCAACCGTTTAACTAGATATTTTTACTTTCAGCAGGGCGAACCGAAAGCAGCAAACTATCGAATCGTATTCGATAAAGTTCCCAACCAATCCCTCTCTAAGGGTCTATTAAATTTCGGATGGACGAAGGTGTTACAGAGCGGCAAATGGGTTGTGACGATGAATCGGCTGCCTTTAGAACAGATTAGAGCTCTCCCTGATCGAGAGGGAATCGTAAAGCATAACAAGAAGATCATGTATGTTTTTATGGGGATATTGATTTATTTAATGGTTGCATTACTCAATGTAATTTTAATAAGTACGATAGCATTGAGTATTTCCAAGTCTGGTCATTTTAATGTCTTCAACGGACCTTTTGGTTTTATTCCCGCTACTGCATTAGGGCTTAGCATTATCTTATGCATTTTCACCGTATATTCGCTGATCACATTAAACAAGACGAACCAAAGATTAACAGGGGAATTCATACAACCAAACAAGCAAAATGGTCAGGGGACATCCCCTCTGAAAGACAGGCTAAGTAAGAATGAAGAGAAGCGTTTGAAAAGTTCAGGTCAACTTGTTTTGAAGTGGAAGATTGGATGGATGTATTCGCCGGATCGGCTTGAAGAGTGGCTAGAGGGAATGGAAGAAAAGGGATATAATCTGTACAGCGTTGGCAAAACAGGAACTGCCTTTTATTTTAAAAAAGGGAAGCCTCGTAAGATGTGTTATTGTGCGGACTTACAAAATACTGCTGATACCAATTACTTCAACATTCATATGGATTCTGGCTGGATATGTCTGTATCATTCGAGTTCATGGAGTCAGAAATGGGTTTTATGGGGCCAAGAATATGTAGCAGGTAAAGCCAAACCGCAAATATACAGCGATAAGTTAAATCAGTTGAAACTAGCTAGACGTATAGCTTTAACGTATTCTGCTATGTTCTTACCCCTCACTATTTTATATATGTATATCATTGGTTTAAATGTAAGATTATCGACTTATTCTAACCTGGATCGATTGCAGATCATAAATATGATCTTGTACGCCATCTTAATTCTAATGTTTGGATCATATGTTAGTCGGACTTGGCTATATTACAACCGACTTCGTAAACATCATCAATAATATCGTGGAGGTGAATGATGCAACAGAACATTTATGACAACCCTGAGTTTTTCCAAATGTATAAGAACTTAAGGGAGTCAAGAATTACATACAATGACTTTATTGAACAACCTGCAATAAGAGGGTTACTTCCAGACCTACAGGATTTAAATGTTCTCGATCTGGGTTGTGGTTTTGGAGAACAGGCGAACTATATGATTGATAACCATGCATCAAAGGTAACAGGTGTAGATATATCAGAGAAGATGTTAGCTATGGCAAGGAAACGACCAGAGATCCATTATATACAGGGCTCTATGGAAGAAATCGAATTCAGAGCATCCTGTTGTTTTATCAAATAAGATTCAAAGTGGGTGGGTTAAAGATTCCAATCATAATATCCTACATTGGCCTATTGATAATTATGGAGAAGAAGGTTTCAGATCACAGTTTTGGGGAATCGATGGTGTCATAAAATACCACAGAAAACTTTCAACATTACTTAATACTTTGATCCAAAATGGACTGACTGTTGAAGAAATTGTTGAACCTGAATCCAACCTTGAGGGTCTTGAGAAGATGCCCAAATTAATAAATGAAAGAAGGAGACCTTCATTTTTAATAATTAAGGCTAGAAAAACAGTTATACGTGGACAGTAATTTTCAGTTATGAATGAACTTTACCAACCGATGAAGGACGATTACTTTATACTTATGTATACAGCATTTTGCAATGATAATAAGGGGAGTGTTTGTATGCATGAAATACCTCATGAGGATTACTATAAAGTGAAGCCACTACTTCATGGAGAGCATATCCATCCCGAAATTCTCTCTGTGATTGAAGGCAATAATCCTGGTTGGATCTTTGTCGATCAACTTACAGCACCAAAGAGTGCGTTAGTATGGAGTCAGGGGATTGAAGGGTTTTATCTTATTGGCGATCACACCAATCAAGCCTTTATCCATGCACTGGACAGTTATGTAACAGATCATATTGTACCTAGAATGAAGGAACTCGGGATGGAACATTTCGAAGTTTCTGGTCAACATGATGAATGGAATCTGGAATTGATGTTTCCTTCTAGGAAGCTATATCCTTTTGAACAGATGGTGTTCAAGTTACTTCACAAGCCGCCTAAGACGCTGACTAATGGGATTAGAACTATAAATCTTAAAATGCTGGATTGGGAGAACTCAGATCTAAAGAATATAGAATTTGTACATGAAAATATTGATTTATTCTGGTCATCGAAAGAAGACTTTGCCGAAAAAGGCTACGGATATGCTGCAGTTGAGGGATCTGAAATTATGGGGGTGTGCTATTCTAGTTTTGTTACACAGGATACTCACGCAATCGGAATTGAAACCCTTCCTAAATATCAGAAACAAGGAGTGGGGACACATTTAGCAACGCTAGTTGTTGAAGATGTGCTCGCCAATGGCTTTATTCCTTACTGGGATTGTTCACTAGATAATGAAGCTTCGAAAAAATCGGCACTACGACTAGGGTTTCAACAGATACATCAATATAAGTGTGGTGCTTTTGCAATATAATCCTTTTAGAGACGTCTATTCCATGGAGTAGACGTTTTTATTATATTTACCGTGGAGTTGTAAATACTTTAATATGAATTGTAATTTGGTATAACTCTGTAATTATGAGAGAATGATCATCGGAACGAATGGAACGATTGAATATATTATAAGGTTAGGATGATCATTCATGAAAATTTTTCTTGTCGAGGACGATAGAACGATAGCATCAGGACTTGAATATTCATTACAGCAGGATCATTTTGAAACCCTTCTATGTTATGACGCCACCTCAGCCAAAGCGGTGTTATCTGAGAAGTTATCAGAGCTCACCTTATGCATCTTTGATCTCTCACTGCCGGATGGCAGCGGTTATGAATTGTGCAAGATCGTGAAAGCGCAAAGTGATATACCGGTAATTTTTTTAACGGCGATTGATGATGAGGTCAACGTGGTGATGGGACTCGATATGGGGGCAGATGATTACATAACTAAGCCTTTTCGGATTCGGGAGCTGCTATCGCGGATTAAATCCGTCTTAAGGAGATATAACAAGCAGGCTCAGACCCAATCCAATATCGAATTAGAGAATATACGGATTAACACACTTGAAGGAAAGGTTTATAAGAACGGCGATGAAGTGCTATTGACCGCATTAGAATATCGATTATTACTGATCTTTGCTAACCATGTTGGTCAGGTTCTCTCAAGAAATCAATTGTTAGAACGGATTTGGGATGTGGCAGGTGAATTCGTGAACGACAATACATTATCGGTTTACATAAAAAGACTTAGGGAAAAGTTAGAAGATAACCCCCAAGAACCAACACTGATCAAAACAGTTCGAGGGTTGGGTTACAAGGTAGGTGATTAGGATGCTTCGTAATAGAGAATTTAGATGGTTATTATTTACGATGTGCTTGATCAGTCTTGTGGCTACAGCGGTGGCGACATTTATATCGTTAGAGGCGGTAGGGCTCATAGCTGGGACTTCAGCTTTGCTTATAGCTTGCAGTGTATTGTTTACCCGCTGGAGATATGGTGAAATTGAAAAACTCTCAGGGTATCTACGCCAAATCAGTAGTGGGAATTATTCGCTTGATGTTCGTGATAATCAGGAAGGTGAGCTTAGTATCCTGAAGAATGACATTTATAAAGTGACGCTGATGTTATCCGAGCAGAGTGCGCAATTACAAGAAGATAAAATGAAGCTCACCAATGCGATTTCGGATATCTCTCATCAGCTCAAAACCCCGCTTACTTCCATGACTGTGATGGCAGATTTATTAAGTGATCCTGAGCTGCACACTGAAAAGAGAATGGAGTTTACCCGGAAAATTACGATCCAACTCGAACGAATTGGCTGGCTAGTCTCCTCTTTATTAAAGTTCTCCAAGATCGATGCAGGAACCATTCATTTTAAAAAAGATCTTGTTCTGGTGAACAAGCTAGTTCAAAAATCTTTGGAGCCCATGTTAATTCCAATGGATATTAAAGAACAACGGATCTTGATTGATGGAGATGATAGCACCACATTTACGGGCGATCTCAATTGGACAACTGAGGCGATCATTAATATTCTGAAAAACTGTGTAGAGCACACACCTGCTGGGGGAGAAATTTCGATTTCTTTTGCAGAAAATGCACTGTTTACGGAAATTTTCATTACAGATAACGGCAAAGGAATCCCAAAGGCAGAGCTCCCCTATATCTTCAAACGATTCTATAAAGGTAAGAATGCAAGCGAAGATAGTGTAGGGATTGGACTTGCCTTGGCACAAAGCATTATCACAGGACAAAACGGAACGATCGATGTGAAGAGTGAGGTGGGGAAGGGTTCACAATTTCAGATTAAATTTTATAAGCAAGTCATTTAGCACTTGTAGCTTAGTGACTAGAATGTCACTTTAGAGTCACTGGATAGTCATTGTAGACAGATATACTGATCTCATCAACAAATGGAGGTCTAACAATGGACATTTTAAAGATTGAACATCTGTCTAAAACATATGGAAAAGGCGAAACAGCGGTAAAGGCACTGGATGATGTATCTTTTTCGATTAAAAAAGGTGAATTCGTAGCGATTATCGGGCCATCTGGCTCCGGGAAATCGACCATTCTGCACTTATTAGGCGGAGTGGATAGACCGACAAGCGGCAAAGTATTCGTAGATAACACGGATATTTATGAATTGAATGAAACACAGCTGGCGATCTTTAGACGCAGACAAATTGGGCTGATTTATCAATTCTATAATCTTATACCGGTCTTAACGGTCGAAGAGAACATCACACTTCCTTTACTCCTTGATCAGCACAAGGTAGATAAGAAACAATTTGCGGATACTGTAAAGGCGTTAAATTTGGAAAATCGCTTAAACCATCTCCCGAATCAGCTCTCAGGCGGGCAACAACAGCGGGTCTCTATTGGTAGAGCGTTAATTAGTAATCCTGCAATCATGCTGGCAGATGAGCCAACCGGTAATCTGGATAGTAAGAACAGTGGTGAAATTATAGATTTATTAAAAATGTTTAATAAAACCTATAATCAAACACTGATTGTCATTACTCATGATGAACGGATTGCATTACAAGCGGATAGAGTGATTACCATTGAAGATGGAAGGATCGCCAAAGATGAGGTGATTCGTCCGTGAATATCGTAAATAAATTAACGCTTAGACATTTGAAGCAAAATAAACGAAGAACATTGGTTACTATCATTGGAGTCATCATTTCTGTGGCTATGGTGACGGCTGTGGCAACGCTTGGTTTTTCATTTATGGAATTAATGAGGCAGCAGAGTATCTCAACAAATGGAGAATGGCATGTCCAATATAGAAATGTTACTAAAGCTCAGCTTAAAGCGATAGAAGCGGATGATGCAACGAAAACACTTGTCATCTCAAATGATCGTGGCTATGCCCCTTTAGAGGGGGGACAGAATGAGAACAAGCCCTATTGGTATATTAAGGAATATAATTTAGCTGGTTTTAAACAATTTCCGATTGAACTTCTGGATGGAAGACTCCCGAAGACTAACTATGAAGTAGTCATTTCTGAGGAAATTGCAAAAAACGCTAAAGTAACATACAAGATTGGTGAAACTTTAACTCTCGATGTCGGAGAGCGAGTCACTAGGGATGATAAAAATAGTGGGCAGCCCTTATCTCAGAACGAACGATTACGGACTGAAGAGGATACCCTGAATGAAGAGATCATTCATAAAAAACCAATGAACTACACGATTGTGGGAGTGATAAAGCGCCCTACTTGGGAACCAACATGGTCCCCGGGTTATACTGCTCTAAGTTATGTGGATGAAAGCTTGATTGGAGCAGCTGAAAAAACCACAGCGACGGTTGTATTAAATAAGGTGGATAGCTCCATATACAAGCATGCAGAGGAATTGGCACAAGAAAACAATATCGAGTCGATCTCTTATAATAATAGTCTGCTCCGCTATTATGGTGTGACGAATAACGATGGCTTACGTAACACACTTCTTTCATTGTCAGTCATCGTTATGACTGTGATTATCATTGGTTCCGTTTCTTTAATCTATAATGCTTTCGCAATTTCTGTCTCGGAACGTGCACGCCATTTAGGAATGCTCTCCAGCGTAGGTGCTACAAAGAGGCAGAAGCAGAATTCAGTGTTTTTTGAAGGGATGATCATCGGTTTAATTAGTATACCTATTGGGATCCTTTGCGGAATTACAGGAATCGGGATCACTTTTATGTTCATCAATTCGATGATTCAAGATGTATTAGGGATAACAGAAAAATTAACGTTGGTTGTTACACCTCTATCTCTTCTAACCGCTTGTGTAGTTTCAATTATGACGATTTTTATATCCACCTATCTTCCAGCCCGAAAAGCTTCAAAGATCTCGGCAATTGATGCGATCAGACAATCAACCGATGTTAAGCTCTCTGGTAAAGCGGTGAAAACATCCAAGTTCGTTCGCAAGTTGTTTGGAATTGAAGCAGAGATTGGTTTGAAGAATTTAAAGCGAAATA
Organism: Paenibacillus sp. FSL R5-0923; assembly: GCF_038009145.1. Classification (NCBI taxonomy): domain Bacteria; kingdom Bacillati; phylum Bacillota; class Bacilli; order Caryophanales; family Paenibacillaceae; genus Paenibacillus; species Paenibacillus sp. FSL R5-0923. The sequence goes on along the minus strand of NZ_JBBPAT010000001.1, from coordinate 4,557,614 downwards.
AACGCAGGTACCAAGCAACTGTATTCTCACTTGTCATTAGTATCGTTTTATTTTTATCCGTAACTTCGTTCACTTCTAATATGAGAAAGTCGGTAGAACTCTCACAGGATGGTTTGAACTATGATATCCAAGTCTATATGGGGACTGAGGACGCTCAAAAAGTAGATCGGCTGACGAAATCGATAACTGCCTTACCTAATATAACGGAATATAATGTGGTCAGGGAACTAAGCTTGAGTTCATGGATTGATGAAAAAGATATGGCAAAAGAATTGCAAGAGATCGTGGAGAAGGATAGCAGTATTTTAAAGAATGGGAAATATCCTTACTACATTCAGATCCATGCCCTAAATGAACAGGGTTTGAGAACCTATGCAGAATCCGTCGGTGTAAGTTATGAACAATTAACGGATCTCAATCAGATGTCAGCTATTGTGAATGATACCGTCACCTTTGAGGATGAGAACGCCAAAAAGATTATTGAGACCAAAGCTCTTCATTCGGAAATCGGTCAGAAGCTTGATTTAATTTATACGGATTGGGATACAGAAAAAGAGACGAAATTATCACCAGTAGAAATCGTCGCATTAACTGATAAACGCCCTATGGGTGTTCATTCAGCACAAGTTGGTGGATTAAACATCATTGTCTCTGACCAAGTCTTCGATCAATTAACAAATGATACGATGAGTAACGATATACAAAGCCGACTAAACCTGAACAGCTCTGATCCATTAGCGACACAACAAGCCATTGAAGAGATGAAAGAACGGAATGTCTATGTTCAAAATGTGTTTCAAAATAGACAAAATAGTGAGCAGATGATCATGTTAATGTCTATTTTTACCTATGGTTTTATTGCTTTGATTACATTAATATCGATTGCGAATATTTTCAATACGATATCAACTAGCATATCACTTCGTAAAAGAGAGTTTGCGATGTTGAAGTCTGTAGGGATGACGCCAAACGGTTTTAATAAAATGATTAATTATGAAAGTATCTTCTATGGGATAAAATCACTACTTTACGGGCTTCCGATTAGCATAGTCGTGATGTACTTGATCTTTAGATCCATGATGAGTAGTTTCTCCTATGGATTCGCACTTCCGTGGATGAGTATCTTGTATGTCATAGTCGCTGTATTTATCATCGTTAGCTCAGCTATGCTGTACTCCAGTTCAAAAGTGAAGAAGGAAAATATTATTGATGCTTTAAAACAGGAGAATATATAAGGATTAGCCGCGATAATCGCGGCTTTTTTGACTTTTCTGAAGGTTTATATTTTTTGGGGGTGTTTTGTGTCATATATGACACGAACGGTATGTTATTACATATAAATCCCTATGATATAATGTATTCAATTGAATTTAACAGATTATAACTTTAGAGGCAGGTGTCAACGCTTGAGAACGGTCGTCGTGATTGGCGGGGGAATTACTGGATTGTCTACCGCTTACTATCTACAGAAATCTATACAGCATAATAAGTTGGATGTAAAAATCATTTTGGTTGAAGCCAGCGATAGACTGGGCGGCAAAATCAGAACACTTCAGCATGATGACTTCATCATGGAGTCTGGTGCTGATTCAATTGTCACTCGCAAGACAAATGTAGCACCATTGATTGAAGAATTAGGCATTCAGGATGAGGTTGTATATAACGCGACAGGAATATCATACATCTACACAGAAGGTAAGCTGAAGCAAATTCCTAAAGATGCAGTCTTTGGCATCCCTCTCAGTATTGAATCGCTTGCTACTACAGATTTGATCTCTGCTGAAGGTAAAGTTGAAGCACTTAAAGATTTCTATACTCCGAATGATCGTTTTACGAAAAACGATTCTGTAGGTGACTTTCTGGAAGCTTTCTTTGGAAAAGAACTTGTCGAGAAGCAAATATCACCTGTCCTATCAGGTGTATATTCCGGGAAATTGAGCGAACTTACCATTGCCTCGACCCTTCCTTATTTGATTGATTATAAAAATGAATATGGAAGTATTATTCAGGGATTGTCCGCGAATAAGGCTAAATTCCAGGGGAACGGCGATAAGAAGTTTATGTCTTTTAAGGGTGGCGTATCTGCTCTGATTGATGCCATGGAAGAACAGCTGTCCGATGTTGAGATCATCAAAGGGATTCGGGCAGAGCGCATTGCAAAGGATGGAGAACGGTACCGGGTAACACTGGCAGATGGACGAATCTTGGAGAGCGATTTTGCCGTACTAGGAACGATGCATTCTACTGCACAAGCATTACTTCAAGACGAAGCGCTGAATGAAGATTTCAAACAGTTGTTTAACAGCTCTATGATTAGTGTGTATATAGGATTTGATATCCCTGACAGTCAACTGCCAGCGAACGGTACAGGGTTTATAACAGCCAACAGTGACGATGTTCTTTGTAATGCTTGTACGTGGACAAGTCGCAAGTGGGAGCACACGTCTGGTCAACAACGTCTGCTTGTCAGACTCTTTTATAAAAGCTCAGGACCGCATTATGAGTCCTTGATTAAGCTTTCAGAAGAGGAATTATTAAAGGTGGCGTTGAATGATATACAGACCAGTCTTGGAATTACTGGACATCCAGTTACCCACGATGTGACCAAATGGCATGATGTTATGCCAAATTACCACAAACGCCATCACGAGATTGTAGTATCCTTAGAGAAGAAGATTGCAGATCATTATCCGAATGTAATCCTTGCTGGATGTTCTTATTATGGTGTGGGTATTCCTGATTGTATTGCAAATGGAGAGAAGACAGCGGAACGCATTTTGGAACAAGTAATTACACATTAAATAAAGGAGGGCGGACAATAGTGAGAAAATTAGCGATAAGCTCTATGCAAAGTCTAGACTATAAACAACGGCGGTTGTTTGTATAGAGCGAATAAAAATTGATTTACCGCCAGTGCACTGTGCAGGGTTGTTTTTAGAATAGACTTTGCTACCTTCAAACTCAAAAAAAGTTTAAGGAGCAGAGCGACTATGAAATATGTAAATGCAGATACGATTTTTCCAAAAGAATTATTAGAGGAAATTCAGAAATATATTAACGGTGGTTTGGTGTATATCCCTAAGCCTGAAGAAGCACATGTAAAATGGGGCGAGAAGTCAGGGAGCAGAAAATACTTAAGATCTAGAAATATTGAGATTTGTTTAAGGTTTGCCGTTGGAGCAACGGTTGACCAGCTTTCGGATGAATATTGCCTATCAAGGGACAGTATTAAGAAGATTGTTTACACAAAAAAATAGCTATAATCCCAAAAAGCCACGTTAGAGGAAGCTCTGACGTGGCTTTTTGTATTATAATTGACAGTATGTTCATTAACTACGAGGTGGAAGATACATGGCAGACAAAACATACTTAGATTTACGGATAAGAAAGACAAGAAAAGCAATCCGGAATGCTTTTATAGATTTATTAGCAGAGAAAGAACTGAATAAGATCTCGATCAACGCTATTACGCTAAAGGCTGAAATCAATCGAGCCACATTTTATTTACATTACAAAGATATTAATGATTTGATTGATAGTATCTTGGATGATTTATTAGCAGATTTAAAGAAAATACTCATAGATAAATTTGAAGAATCCTATAAACCAGGGGATGAACTTACCTCGCTGATTTTATTGCTTGAGCATATTGCAGAGAATTCTCATATGTATAAGGTGTTGCTTGTAACCAAAAACATTCCTTATTTCACACCGAAATTGATGGATCTGTTATATGAATTGATATTAACAACTACAGAACAACAATCAATTCAAAAAACAGAGGATTTCTTAACCGTTGATACTCCATCTGATATTGCAGCTTGGTATGGAACATCGGCTATCATTGGTACAATTTCCATGTGGCTAGGCAATGATATGCCTTATACACCTAAATATTTAGCAGAACGAATCATACAGTTAAATCCATTTATACCTGCAAATAATAAAAAGATATAGTGAATTGTTTCACTATTTAAATTTTAATTAACACATATTTATCAACTGTTGCTTTATTAACGCTTTCAGTATTATTGTAGATTGCTTAGCTCCTTAATAACTACTACCATGAAAGTAATAGATAGTAATAAGGAGTGTTAATGAATGATGAAAGTCGGCATTTATCACGGTCAAAATTGTGTGGGGATAGAAGAGCGTCCGATGCCTCAAGTAGGAGCAAAAGATGCGTTGGTTCGGATTTTAGCTGGTGGAATTTGTGGTACAGATATCAATATAGTAAAAGCAGGCTCAGAAATGGGTATCCGTTTCGGCTCAGAGTTTGGACATGAAATGTTTGGTGAAATCGTCGAATTAGGTTCTGATGCGGAAACCGATTTGACAGTTGGCATGCGTGTAGGTGTGAATCCAATTACTGCAAAACGTGCAGGTCGTCGTTATTCGTTGGAGGTAGGAGCCTTTTCACAATATGTCTTAATTGAAGATGCAGCACTTAATTATAACCTTTATGAATTTGATGATTCCGTTTCGGCAACAGAGGCCGTATTAATGGAACCCATGAGCGTAGGCTTCCATGGCGCTTTTAGCATACTGCCCAAACATGGAGACAAAATCGTAGTTCTTGGTGCTGGTCCTATTGGCTTATCTGCAGCTGCAGGATTAATTGGTGAAGGCATTAAAGATGTTTGCGTAGTGGATATTGACAACTGGCGTTTGGATAAAGCAAAAGAATTAGGCGCATTAACAGTTAATACGTCGACTGAAACATTAGCAGAGGGTTTAATCAAACACTTCGGCGAAGTGAACGTATACGGTGTGAGTGTACCCAATGTAGATGCTTTTGTGGACGCAGCGGGCGCTCCAATCTTATTTGAACAAGTGATGCAGATTGTAAAGCCACAAGCAAGAATAGCAATCATTGCCGTTTATAAAAATGAAGTACCTATAAACCTTGCTCAAGTGATGAGTAAAGAAGTTAACATAGTTGGAGCTAGTGGATACACACATGAAGATATTGTAAAGGTAATTGAACATATAAACGACAAGAAAACGAATATCTCTACAATGGTGACACAGACTTATAAATTAGAGGATATTCAAGCCGCCTTCGATAAAGCAATTGCAGCAAAAGAAACGATCAAGGTTATTGTAGATCTAACTTAATCATCAGTTAATTATATTGGAGTTCATTTGAGTGTAAAACTCAGGTGAACTCTTTTTATTTTAGAAGAATAATGACGTTATATAAAATTTAATTCTAATTGAACATGGCATATTACTAGTGTGTGGTCGTAATTATACTGAGTATGGAAGTGAAATTAGAGAAAAAACGTGGAGGTATGATGGAAATTAATCTTGTTCCAGTAACGTTTGAAGATAAAGAGGTAAGGGGATCATCGATGGAATCCATATTTGATTGAGGTTTCAGGAAACGTAGCTGGATTTGTGGTTGTTCTTTTTGAAAACTTAGATACAGACCCAGATCCAACTCATGTGATCTATGACTTTATGATTTTACAGAAATATAGAAGAAATGGAATAGGTACTGCTGCCGCAATAAAAACACTTGATCTATTTAAAGAAGCTAAATGGAAACTAGCTCAAATGGAAAATAATAAACCTGCCATAGCTTTCTGGCGAAAAGTGCTTAAGGATTATACAAAAGACAACTATACAGAACGTTATCTGAGTGATCTCCAAAAATATATTCAAGCATTCGATAGAAGGGGGAGAACAAAATGAATACCACCGTAACATTAACTGACAGCACAACGAAGTTTAAGATTAACAATCTCTACCCACTATACTTACACGATCTATCAGAGATATGGGGGAACCTTCCTAATCAATACGGGGTATACGAAGATAATGAAACACAGACGCTGAATGAACAGAATAAAGTCTTCGACATATGGTGGGAGAAGCCGGGGATTTTATATCCTTATATAATAAAAGAGGATGGAATTCCTGCTGGTTTTGCATTAGTAGCGACACCACCTCATACACCACCAGGTTGTGAATTTTATTTAAACGAATTCTTTATCCTGCGGCCCTTCCGAGGTACGGGAATCGCTGAACGTGCGGCTAAGGAGGTATTTAATCTTCATATTGGAAAATGGGAGCTACAAACCAATCCCACAGCTACTAATAGGAGAGCCCAGCATTTTTGGAGAAAGACACTAAAAGAATATACTGGTAACAGCTTTCAAGAAGAATGTAAGAAGTCTTTTGATGATGAATTAAAGATGATTTTTAATTTTTGTAATGGATAAAGCTAATCAAAACAAATGCTTTGATGGAGAAAAGTAGTTCAATACCTCTTTACAGGGAGGAAACGCCGGAGATTGAGAGCGTTTCTAGAGAAAAGGGTTGATCGAAGTTCACTCCGGAGCAGTCCCTTGAAACCATTGTTGGCAAGTAGAGGTGTACCGGTTTTAACCGTTAAATATTTAAGTGAGAACATTTCTGTTTGTTGTACAGAATAGTTCTAATTTAGGGTGGTACCGCGGCTCCTCGTCCCTTTTCGGACTAGGGGGCTTTTTGTTTTCATTTTAGAAGAAATATTTTTTATTGCAAAAAATAGCCGGTCAACCGTAATGGTTGACCGGCTATTACATTTATTTGAAGCGTTAACTCGCAAATATATGCTTACCAATTTTTAAGTTCTGAGGACGAGTCCAGATCCATGCACTAGTAGCTGTATCTGGATTGAAATAATAGATCGAATTGTTTGTTGGGTCCCAACCTCGGACAGCATCAAGAGCAGCTAAATAGGCAGTCCGGTTTGGAGTAAGCCAATACTGGCCGTCAGATACGGCTGTAAATGCGCCTTTTTGAAATACAACGTTTTTTATATTGTTTGGAAATTGACTAGATTGTATGCGATTCATAACTACAGCACCAACTGCGACTTGTCCTTTATAAGGCTCACCGCGCGATTCACTGTAGATTACTTTCGCCAAAATATCCATTTCCTCAATATTAAGCGTGTATTTTTTTAGAGCATTCCAAGTTTTTGTACCAGTAACTCCATCGGCACTTAATCCGTAGGCCTTTTGAAATTTAGCAACGGCAGCTTTCGTTTGTGCTCCATATACACCATCTAAAGGCTGAGTATAGAAATTCAGAGTTTTTAATCGATACTGAAGATCCCACACATCTCCAGAAGAACTCCCTACGGTTAATACCGGAGCAGCACTAGCAGAACCAATCATAGTAGCCATACTTACCAGACCCAAAAGAAGCAACAAAGTGAATATTTTAGTCTTCATTGTAGTAGCCTCCTTTCAGAAAACATTATAAATAACCTTCAATAACTGAGACAACACTCATTTATTGGTAATCTAATAATCCATTTTACATTTTCGAAAAAACTTCATTAGGTTTGTGATCCTATGAAATGGGTAAATGAATAATCAGAGGCACATCAACTTCGGAGGTTTTATATATGAAAAAGCAATTGTATCTATTCATAATCGTAGCCGCACTCACTCTAAGCGCATGTGGTAATGATAATAGTTATGGCAATAAGATAATGGAAAATTCCTCACACTCTAGTTCAAGTGACGTACCCGAAAATTTGAAGGTGTCAGAGAATCCTACTTTTAAAATAGGAAGTAAAGCGATTATCCAAGCGGATCATATGGAAGGTATGAAGGGGGCTACTGCAACAATAGTTGGAGCTTTTGACACCACAGCGTATATCGTTTCTTATAGACCTACAACAGGCGGATTTCCAGTTACAAATCACAAGTGGATTATTCATGAAGAAATCAAAAAAGCAGCTGACAAACCCTATGAATCAGGCTCAGAAGTCGTAATGGAAGCTGACCATATGAAAGATATGAAAGGTGCAACGGCTCAAATTAACTCAGCTGAACATACTACGGTATATATGATTGATTACACACCTACTACGGGTGGAGATAAAGTGAAAAATCATAAATGGGTAACGGAAGATGAGCTTTCAGCAATAAAGTAACCAATAGAAATTAAGCTCTTAAGTAATGAACAATGATCAAGGTAGGAACAGTCATGGACTTTGTTAAAGTTCTAGGCTGCTCCTACCTTTTTGATTGCTTCTTTTATTGGTAGTGAAGTGTTAAAATATCTTTATAAAGCACTGCTATACAAAATATACCATTTTAATTGATATTTTCTTAGAAGGTAGGAGCGTGATTGAAATGCCTAACTGGCAGGTGAAATTCGATGAAGAAATGCTTAAACAAGCTGCACAACAGATTCAAGTCGATTGGACAACGATTAAGTATATTGGTGGTTTTGAAAATGTTGTCTATAGCTTTCCAAAAGATGATCATGAATATATTTTACGTGTAACTCATCATTCTCATCAGGAGCAGGAGATGGTCATCTCTGAACTTGACTTTATGGACCATCTTGCAAAACATGGCGTGCAACTGGCTCGCCCCATTCCCTTTCAGGATGGCAGCTTGGTACAAACGCTATTCAAAGATGAGGAAAGATTTATGATCTGTGTAATGGAGAAAGCACCAGGTGGTCATGTTAATGCTTCCGATCCCAATTGGGGAACGGAGCTTTTTGAGCAATGGGGTGAGGTAACAGGAAGAATGCATGCTTTAACTCTGCAATACAATCCGGAGACTGTTTTGGCAAGACCACATCAGGGTAAGCTAGATTTTGACTTTGCTAACTTTGGTACTGTTGAACAACAGCTTTTTGAAAAGTTGCTTCAAATAAATGATCGGATTAACCAGTTGCCGCGGAATCGAGAAGGCTATGGACTATGTCACCGTGATTTGCATCCGGGTAATTTCTTCGTGTATGAGGGGCAGATCACCGTGTTTGATTTTGATGATTGCGGATACGACTATATGGTGCATGATATTGCCATTGCCGTTTATTATTCGACCATCTTTGGGGATTGGCGAAAACCGGAGGTAGAGCAGAGTAGAACTTCTAGTCTTGCGGCAGCCATGCTGACGTCTTTTATGAAGGGATATAATCGAAAGTACTCACTCGACAATAAGTGGCTAAAAGAGCTCCCACTCTTTATCGAGAAACGTCGACTGGAATTAGTGCTTTTGTTATTTCAAGAGTTTTCGGAGTCACAACGTGAGCAGGATAGAGAGTGGCTTGCCCGTAATATTCAGGATGCCCTAAATGACAAAGCTTGTTTAGAGCTTTAATAAATCCTTTTGAGTAGTTTTTAATATATTTAGAATAGATAATGAGGATATATCATATAAAAAAGGAGCATTTATTTGAACCTAGCAACTCCTGTAACACCTATTCAACTTATGCAAGTACTTCTAAACGTTTCTGTGATCCGCCCTGTTTTTATTTGGGGGGCGCCTGGTATTGGAAAGTCTTCTCTTGTAGAAGCTTTTGCTGATCAGGTGGGTCTTCCATGTGTTTCTCTTCTGGGTTCTCAACTAGCACCGGAAGACATCATTGGGGTACCTCAAATCGTTAACGGCAAGAGCCAATTTTGTCCTCCGAAAATGATTGCTCGGGACGAACCGTATTGCTTGTTCTTAGACGAGCTTAATGCCTGTTCTCAAGAGGTGCAAAAAGCTTTTTATAGTCTTATCCACGAACGCCGCATCGGCGATTATCACCTACCTGAGGGCTCTATAGTAATAGGAGCTGGTAACCGTGCACAAGATAGTGCAATTGTTAAACCTATGTCCTCCGCGCTTATCAATCGGATGTTCCATATACAGCTAAATGTATCTTTTCAGAATTGGATCTCTTGGGCATATGAGAATAGCATTCATCCTATGGTTATTGAATATCTGGAATTGCGTCCCGATCATCTGTGGAGTGCACCTCCAAAGACTGAAGAGCCTTTCTCCACGCCACGCTCTTGGCATATGCTTAGTGATGCACTACATGAGTTTGGGGATGATATAAATGTGGATGCCGTGGGGATTTTAGCGAATGGTTCACTGACACCTTCTCACGCCACACAATTCAGGGCTTTTTATAAAAATCTAACTGGAAAATATGAACTTAATCAAATTATAGATGGTAAATCCTCATTTCCAACGGCTCCAGAAGATCGGGATCTCCTGTATTTCCTGGCGCAATCCTTGCGTGCCCAGATTATCAAAGAACTCCCTCCGATTAAAGATAACGTACGAGATGGACATCGCCAATTTGCACACACTGTTAAAAAGCTGATTAAAGACCTGTCCGTCATTAGCTTTGAAATTGCACAGCTAGTAGTTGCTAAGCAGGAGCAAAGTGATAATATTCCAGATTGGTTAATGGTTGAAATTGTACGTGATTTACCACGTCTTGCAATAAAAGAGCGGGGGTAAATATGGCTAAAAAAACAACTCCAGATAATCCCGCTTTGAAAAATTTTAATGAAGCATGTTCATTAATCGCGGATCATCCTATTTTTGCACCGTTATCTGTTCGAGCTTCGATTATTCATAATGAAAATAGTCCCTATCCTGAAGACGGTTGGGCAATTGTCACTAATAACGGTTATATTTACACTCATCCTAAAAGGCGTGGCGAGGTTGCTGAATGGATGTACGTTTTGGCACATTGTTTTCTTCATTTAGGTCTTGGACATTTAAAGATTAAAGAGAATCAAGTGGCGTGGAACGTTGCATGTGATGTGTACATAGCAAAGTTTTTAAATGACTTGAAGCTTGGGAAAGTACCCGCAGATATGGAGTCGCGAATTGATCTTACAATTAAAGATGAACAACAGCTTTACGAGCAATTTATGATAAAAGGAATTCCGGACACCTCCAGATATTTTGGGACTGCGGGTGTTTCAAAACTGGATATGAATGTTAGAGAAACCACCAAAAGATACTGGGGAAAAGCACCGGATTGGGAAGCCTATTTTGCTTATGGGTTATCTAATGCTGTGACGAATGCAGTAAGTGTTGCTGGAGGCCATGCTAATACTATTAGTGACCCTGCACTTTCATTAACCGCTCCACAACGTGCAAAACGATGGTTTATGGACAGATATCCTTTATTAGGTGCGCTTGCCGCCGGCTTTGAGATTATAGAAGATCCAGCGATATGTCGGCGATTTGATATTTCCATAGCTGCCATTGACGTTATTGAGCGCAAAATATTTATGAACCCTGCAGCCGGACTAAACGACGAGGAGTGTATTTTCGTGATGGCGCATGAGCTTCTGCATGCGGGGCTTCAGCATCACGAGCGATGTCTTGGCCGGGATCATTATCTTTGGAATGTGGCTTGTGACTACGTAATAAATCTATGGCTAGTAGAAATGAGTGTAGGGGAGTATCCGCGAATTGGACTCTTATTAGATCCTGAGCTTAAAGGTTTATCTGCTGAAACGATTTATGATCGTATGGTCGGAGATATCCGCACTTATAAGAAACTGGCAACCTTGAGAGGGAATGGACTTGGTGACATTTTAGATAACGGTTCATCAAGTTTTTGGGATGCGAGAGAAGGACAGACGCTAGATGATTTCTGTAAAAATGCTATGCAACAAGGACTTATGTATCATGAAGAGCAAAGTCGCGGTCTTTTGCCGTCAGGCCTAGTTGAAGAGATTAGAGCGCTGGGCCAGCCACCTATTAAATGGGATGTAAAGCTTGCTCGGTGGTTTGATCATTATTTTTCACCGCTTGAGAAGACCAGATCTTATTCACGAATTAGCAGACGTCAATCTTCTACGCCTGATATCCCTCGACCACAATGGGTTCATAGCGGTGCTGCAGATGATGGCCGCACTTTTGGAGTTATTTTAGATACCTCAGGCTCAATGGATAAAAAGCTTCTGGCCAAAGCATTAGGGGCCATTTCAAGTTATGCGCAGGCTCGTGATGTTCCTTTTGCACGGATTATCTTTTGTGATGCTTGTCCTTATGATGCAGGTTACATGCCCCCCGAGGCTATCGCAGATCGAGTACAAGTGAAGGGAAGAGGGGGAACGATCTTACAACCAGCTATTGATTTGATTCAACAAGCTGAGGATTTTCCGAAAAAAGGACCGCTTCTAATTATTACAGATGGTTATTGTGACAAGCTGACCATTAAAAGAGACCATGCTTATATTTTGCCAAAGGGAAATGACTTACCTTTCTCACCCAAAGGACCTGTATTCAGAATTAACTAAGGTAGAAGATCTTAGAAATGATTAGTGGGAGTAACCGATATGACAACCCACAAACATATTCTTTCCGCAGCTACCGTTGAATTCAATGAACAGGGAAACCAAAGAAGAATCGGGTATTGATATAGAGATTAATAAGTTCTGCGGAGTTTTTCAAAATGTAGATCGATCTATTTGCACTACATTATTTCTGGGTAAAGCTATCGGTGGTGAACCTGCTACTAGTTCCGAAAGCTTGGATGTGGGTTTTTTTTCAATAGAACAAGCGATGGATATGCTCACATGGAAAAACCTCAGATTGCGGCTAGAGTATTGTTTAAATGATGATGCGCAGCCGTTTTACGTAGAATTACGGGGCACAGAAGTTGAAAAAATTATTATTACACATCTGAGTTAATGTAGGGAGCACAATGGACAAGTGTTTCGATCAACAAAGATTCATTTTTTTTATTTTATAACATTTTCAGTTGATTACAGAACTTTTCATACGTTTACAGCGTCTTACTTATGAACGATAAATCGACGGTAAGGACTGAAACATTATGAAAGACAACACGAAGCTTTTCAGAAATAATATGAGGAGCCAGTCTTCTATACAATCTGTAGGCGGCAGGCGTTATGTGCCAGGAATTGATGGTCTAAGGGCTTTATCAGTACTCGCTGTAATCGCATATCATTTGAATCTGAATTGGGCTGAGGGTGGACTTCTCGGCGTTGGAATATTTTTTGTAATCTCCGGATATCTCATTACTGACCAAATCATTAGCCAGTGGGAGCGGCACCGAAGGCTGAACCTTGTAGACTTTTGGGTTCGTAGGGCGCGGAGGCTGTTGCCTGCGATGGCCGTTATGCTTTTTGTGGTTGCCATATGGCTTTTAATTATAGAACCATCAAGATTGTTTGGGCTCAAGGGTGACTTTATGTCTTCCTTATTTTATTTCAATAACTGGTGGCTAATATTTCATAATGTTTCCTATTTTGAAAGCTTTGGCCCACCATCTCCTATCGGACATTTATGGTCGCTTTCTATTGAAGGACAGTTTTATATTCTATGGCCAATAGTTCTCATCATCGTGATGAAAATCGCTCGTCGGCGAGGTAAGCTTATTGCATGGATTATGGCTTGCGCAGCAGTCTCGGCTTTAGCCATGGCATTGATCTACGTACCGGGGACAGACCCAAGTAGAGTATATTATGGAACGGATACCCGCTTATTTGCGCTTCTCATTGGAGCAGCACTTGCAGTTGCTTGGCCAAGTCAGAAACTTAATGATAACGTCTCAGAACCGGCTCGGCGTGTGCTTGATATTGTAGGGGGATTAGGACTCATTCTATTGTTGGTACTTTTTAATAAGGTTAATGAGTTCGATGATTTACTTTACCGTGGTGGGTTTTTAGTGATTTCTTTGATTGCAGCTGTAGTTATTGCCGTTCTAGCTCATCCTGCTAGCCGTCTGGGATCGATCGTAGGCTGTAAACCTTTGCGTTGGATCGGGCTGCGATCATATAGCTTGTACATATGGCATTTTCCAGTCATTATCCTTAGTAGTCCGAATGTGAGTACTGAAGAAAGCAGCATGCTTCGGATTATCATTCAGGTAGCAGTAAGTTTTCTTCTAGCTGCATTGTCATATAAGTATGTGGAGGAGCCCATTCGTCGAGGTTCATTTAAAGAAACTTGGAAGAACATCAGTGTAAAGCGAAGGGGTGGTCTTCGTCCAGGCTTCTTAATGGCTATTATTGCTGTGATTCTTATCCCAATCGCATGCAAAGGTTATTTGTTAAACGCTGGATCGGATACGTCTGCGATCGAATTGGCAGATTTGCAGTATGAACAACAACAACTGCAACAGCAAGAACAACGACTGCAGCAGCAAGAACAACAAGATATGGGAAGAAAGAATGATCCCGCAGATCATAAAGCGATAGACGAAAATGTAACTGATAAACCATCAATACCAGCCTTGGCAACAGCTACAACTGAACCTGAAGTAAAAAAAGCTGATACTAAGGTGGGAACTACAAATACAGAAATAGCAAAGCCTGAATCAGAAGTGGAAAAATCTGTTCCTGAAGAAAAGAAACCTGTGGCTGAGAAGAGTCAAGCTGGAACGGATGTTACGGCCATTGGAGATTCTGTCATTTTGGATGCAGCACCATACCTTTCAGAGGAATTACCTGGCATTGTCATCGAGGGAAAGATCGGTCGGCAGATGGCTAAAGCTCAGGAGGTAGTGGATCAGCTTAAAGCTCAAGGCCGGCTGGGTAAAAAGGTTATAATCGAGCTTGGGACTAACGGATCCTTTAGTTCAAAGCAATTACGTAATTTACTGGATTCATTAAGTGATGCTGAGCAGATTTTTTTGGTCAATACACGGGTTCCAAGAAAATGGGAGAATAATGTGAATCACAATATTTCAAAAGTTTCCAGTGAATATAGTAATACGACCGTAGTAGACTGGTACTCTGCAAGTGAAGGAAAAGACGATTATTTCTACCAAGATGGTGTGCATCTTAAACCAGAGGGCTCCAAGTGTTACGCCTCACTTCTTGCGAAAGCCTTGGAAAGTAAGTAAGAATTAATTGAATCTCCAAACTTTTTGATATTATATTTTAATAGACCGGCAAGAGAGTTCTCTCTTTGCCGGTCTTTTTTTTCGTAAACGAATGATCATTGAAGAGCTAATTAATTCCTAGTCGTAGATAAAATGCTCCACCACAGCCACAGTCTTAGTTATGTCTGGATCAGAATTATCGATCACTTTCACATTAGAACTTGGAAGCGGCCACTTCACACTGCGGTTTCCAAATGATTTGCGAAATTCATCCCAATGCTGGAACTTCCATTCATCTAATGGTGATTGTCGATCGTGAATTCGTGTCCGATACAATTCCTCATTGGCTAGTTCGACCAAGACAACTTTAACCTCAACATCTTGCAGCGAACGTCCGATTCGAGATAACTCACTGCTGATCCAGTCAGGGTTGGCAGCTTCTTTAGTAAATGGTCCAACCACAAATGCATCTACATTCAGGCCTATATTGTCTAGCGCTGCATCCATCGTAATCCGGTAGCCCAAATCACGGCATAATCTTTTGTAATCGGCAGAGTCTCTGTCTGCCGGGTCCAATCCGTGTAAGGTCATGATGGCGTCTGCCGCTGGACGTAATAGAATATCCATATCAAAGAAGGGTACTTTACGCCGGGAAGCGATCGCTTTAGCTAATGTCGTTTTGCCTGCCCCAGCTGGCCCTAGAAAAAATACAAGTTTGTTCATCATTGTCTCTCCTTAGAACCTCAATTCAACTCCATAATGTATCTCTGCATACTATCATATAAAAGAAGATGAGTAATCGCCAGCGTAAAATCCTCATCTACCGTAGGTTTTGAGAACCTGAGATATTTCGCGTTACGGTCCATAATATGATATTTTTTTGCTTCTCCATTGAGTTTTTGTGTAATCCTGCTTATAATATAGCGAGAAAAATAAGAAAAAGGTGTCCATAAATGAGCATATTAAATGTAGAAGGATTAAGTCATGGTTTTGGAGATCGTGCGATCTTCAAGGATGTTTCATTCCGTCTTCTAAAAGGCGAGCATATCGGATTATTCGGCGCTAACGGCGAAGGTAAATCCACTTTTATGAATATTGTTACAGGAAAGCTGCAACCGGATGAAGGTAAAGTCGAATGGTCCAAACGGGTGCGTGTTGGCTACCTCGATCAGCATGCAGTGTTGACCAAAGGCATGACCATTCAAGATGTACTCAGAGGCGCTTTTCAATACCTCTTTGATCTTGAGCAAGAGATGAATGATATGTATGGCAGAATGGGTGACGTGTCGCCTGAAGAGTTGGAAAAGCTGCTTGAAGAAGTTGGTACGATCCAAGATACGCTTACAAATCAAGATTTCTACATGATCGATGCGAAGATACAAGAAACCGCGCGCGGTCTAGGAATCACAGATATTGGATTGGATCGTGACGTAGCTGATCTTAGTGGTGGTCAGCGTACCAAAATCTTGCTTGCGAAGCTGTTGCTTGAAAAACCAGATATTTTGCTCCTAGATGAGCCTACGAACTATCTGGATGAGCAGCATATTGAATGGCTGAGACGTTATCTTCAAGAGTATGATAATGCATTTATTCTGATCTCACATGATATGCCTTTCTTGAACAGCGTTATCAACCTGATCTACCATATGGAAAATCAAAAGCTGACTCGTTATGTGGGTGATTATGAGCAATTCCAGCAGGTCTACGAAATGAGAAAACAACAGCTTGAATCTGCTTATAACCGTCAAAAACAAGAAATCGCAGAGCTGAAAGACTTCGTTGCACGTAACAAAGCAAGCGTAGCTACCCGTAACATGGCAATGTCCAGACAGAAGAAGCTCGACAAGATGGAAATCATCGAGATTGCAAAAGAGAAGCCAAAACCACAGTTTAACTTTAAAGAAGGTAAAACTGCGGGCAAGATGATTTTCGAAGCAAAAGAATTGGTTATCGGATATGATACACCGTTGTCCAGACCGCTTAATTTGTTAATGGAGCGTGGACAAAAGATCGCGTTGGTCGGTGCGAACGGGATCGGTAAAACCACCTTGCTTCGCAGCATCTTAGGCGAAATCCAAGCATTGTCCGGTTCGGTAGAACGTGGATACCATCAAGAGATTGGATACTTTGAGCAAGAAATGAAAGAAGGCAATTACAAGACTTGTATCGAGGAGATCTGGGATACATTCCCATCCCTGTCACAATTCGAAGTACGTGCTGCTCTTGCCAAATGTGGACTGACCACGAAACATATCGAAAGTAAGATTGCTGTTCTAAGTGGTGGAGAAAAAGCTAAAGTGCGTCTATGTAAACTCATTAACAGTGAGACCAACATTCTCGTATTAGATGAGCCGACGAACCACTTGGATATTGATGCCAAAGATGAACTGAAACGTGCGCTGAAAGCATATAAGGGAAGCATTCTCATGATCTCTCACGAACCAGATTTTTATCAAGACATTGTCACCGATATCTGGAATTGCGAAGATTGGACAACAAAAGTATTCTAATAAGCAAATCTTTATTGAACAAGCCTATGAGGTGTTAACGAATCAGTTACGCTTTATAGGCTTTTTTATGGATAGTGGGGAGGGTCTATGTGTTAGAGAATAAAATGGATCAGCTTAACATCAGTGTTCAACGAATTTTTGGAGAACAAGAAATAGAAATAATCAGTTTCACTTGTGAAAATTTAAATTATAAAACGCCTAACTTTACTACAGCAGGCATCTTTTCTATTCATGGTCTGGCAATAGTTAATCACGAGCAGCTTCCATGGTCAATCATATTAAAAATCATCAAGTCTGATAGTGCAGAAAAAGAGGATCCAGCACATCACAATTACTGGCGACGAGAAGCCCTAGTCTTTGAATCTAAGATTCTGGATGAGCTTCCGGTCTCAATCCAAGCTCCTAAGTGTTATCTTGTTGAGGAGCAAGAAGATGGTACTGTATGGTTATGGATGGAACGTATTGAAGGAGAATTTGCACATACGAAGGAGCAGTTTGATATTATCGCTGAACGGTTAGGCAGATTTAATGGAGCTTATCTTTCAGGAAAGAACACTCCTAATGACCAATGGATATGTAGAAGCTGGCTTAGATCATGGACTACTTCGAGTAAAATGTATGCACCTAACCCTGAAGAATATATTCATCAATTACATAGAGACAATGACCGAAGCCTTTGGGCTTGGTTCCAAGACTTCACGAAGCGGATAGACAGTAACTTGAATGCTCTCTATCGCTTGCCAAGAGTATTAGCCCATCAGGACCTCAGTCAAATGAATATGTTGCTAACTCAAAACGGAGAGTTAGTCTTGATAGACTGGCAATTTATGAGCATATCAGGTTTAGGTGAAGATCTTGGTAAAATGTTTGGCGTAAATATGAGTCTTGGTGTGATTCCTATCGATCGTTACAAGGAATTCAAAGAGTCTTTATTCCATTCGTATATAAAAGGATTAAAGGCTAGCGGATGGCAGGGGGACGAATCCCTTGCAAGATATGGTTATTGTTTAAGCACTGCTTTACGTAGTGTCTGGGAAGTGCCACAATACTTTTCTCTGAATGCTCAGCTACAATCTGACCTGTTAAACGCTAATCTTCAGGAGCGGGTTAATCGGCTAGAGCAAATCATTATTATTCATCAAAAAATGACGCTAGAAGCAGAGACATTGAAATTATGGACAACATAGTTCTTAATTCTCATTAGATATGAAAAGGGAGCCCCTATTACAGGAGCTCCTTTTTGCTACACCTCAATAATGATGGGGAGAATCATTGGACGTCGTTTCGTTTTTTCGTACAGGAATCTACTTAGGGTCTCCTTGATGGTCTGCTTGATGATATTCCACTCGCCTAGGTCAGCCTCACTCATCTTTTGAAGGGTAGAGGTTACAAGCTTGTTGATCTCCTCCATTAAAGTTTCTGAGTTACGGACATAGATGAATCCTCTGGATACGGTATCCGGCTCGTTTAATAAACGTCCATCTTCTTGGCTTAATGTAATCACTGTAATCAAAATACCGTCTGCTGACAGCTGGCGACGATCGCGAAGAACGACATTCCCAATATCTCCAATCCCAAGGCCATCCACTAGGGTTTGTCCAGCTGCCACTCGGCCAGATTGGCGGACGACACCTGATGATGACTCGACGATATCTCCATTTTTTAGAATAAAGATATTATTGGGGTTAACACCAACTGTCTCGGCTAACAAGCTGTGATGATGTAGCATACGGTATTCACCATGAATCGGTATGAAATATTCAGGTTTCATCAAGGTTAACATTAACTTAAGCTCTTCTTGGCTTGCATGCCCAGATACATGAAGCTCGCTGCGTGATCCATAGATGACTTTAGCGCCAAGCACGTATAAATTATCGACGATTCTAGATACATTGCGTTCATTCCCGGGAATGGGATTAGCTGCTATCAGAACGGTGTCTCCTGCCTGGATTTCCATCTGCCTATGACTTGCGTTAGCCAGTCGCGATAACGCAGCCATGGGCTCTCCTTGACTGCCTGTACATAATACAGTTACTTGCTCTGGAGGGAGTTTGGCAGCTTCAGTAGGCTCGATCAGCATGTTATCTGGAATGCTCAAGTACCCGAGTTCCTGGGCTACTCGGACAACATTAACCATACTTCTGCCAAGTAAGGTTAATCTACGATCGGTTAAACGAGCAGCTTCAATGATCTGTTGTAGACGGTGTACATTTGAAGCAAAGGTAGAGATAAAAATTCTACGGTCAGCTTTCATGAATGCTTCTTCTATATGAGCGCCAACGAGTTTTTCAGAGGGGGTGAAGCCTGGGCGTTCTGCATTGGTACTCTCTGAGAGCAGGAACTTTACACCATTCTTCCCGATGTCAGCCATTTTATGTATATCGGGATACTGCTTATTAACAGGGGTCATGTCAAATTTGAAGTCCCCTGTATGAACTACGGTCCCTTCTGGGGTATCGAATACAACACCAAGGCAATCCGGAATACTATGATTGGTATTAAAGAACGTTGTAGTAATCGCTCCTAGCTGTAAAGTAGACTCAGAATCAATGACATGAAGCTTGGTCTGACGTAATATTCCGTGTTCCCTCAGTTTATTTTCAATTAGACCTAAGGTTAACCGAGATGCGTAGATCGGAAGATTTAATTGTTTGAGTAGATACGGAATTCCTCCAATATGATCCTCATGTCCATGTGTAACTACTAATGCTCGAATCTTATCAAGATTGCTTAATAAATACGTAACATCAGGAATAATGAGGTCAATCCCCAGTAGACTTTCGTCCGGAAATTTAGAACCGCAATCAATGACAATAATATCATCAGCATATTGCAGGAAATACATATTCTTACCAATTTCATTCACACCGCCTAATGCTGCAATCCAGAGCTGCTTAGCTGCCACTTTCATTAAAGTCCCTCCTTTTATAAATTCACCTATATTATGTATGAAATCCCTTATAATTATCCTTTCATTGAGGTGGTACAATAGTATAACAATAGATTGATATTCAAAAGTTAGGGGACAGATTGATCATGAACATCAGAAGAATATATAAGAACGATAATCGTGCGATTGAACAGATTATTAGGAGCTGTCTGATTGAGTTTGGCGGGAATAGGGCAGGGCTTGCGTGGGAAGATGACAGCCTGCATCATTTATATGAGTACTACAATCAAAGCGATAATCAGGCTTATTGGGTTGTGGAAGAAGATGGAAATATATTGGGCGGGTGTGGCATTGCGCCTTTCGGCAATGAGGGCGACATATGTGAGTTGCAAAAAATGTACTTATCTCCGTCCGTTAGAGGTAATGGGATAGCTTCTGAACTCCTAAATACGGCGCTGAATTTTGCCGAGCTTTATTACAATAAATGTTATTTGGAGACATTACAGAACATGCATGCAGCTAACCGTTTTTATATGAAAAACGGCTTCGAACTTTTAGATGCCCCTTTAGCTGGCTCAGAGCATTTTGCATGTGATGCTTGGTATATTAAAGAGTTAATTTAATTATGGTTTAGTAAGCCTGGATTAGCAGGCTTATTTTTTATTTGACAATAAAACCGTCCAGACGGTATAGTAAAAAACAGAGGTGATTAATGTGAACAGTAATTCTAAACGTAAAACTATTTTATTGGCTGCTTCCACAGTTGTTAAAAATAATGGAGTAGAGAAGCTTACGCTTGAAGCTGTGGCTAAAGAAGCCGGGGTCAGTAAGGGCGGGCTACTGCACCATTTTCCAAATAAAGAAGCTTTGATCATAGGGATGGTCGAAGATCTAACGAACCATTTTTTTACCAATGTTCAAGATAGAGCAATGAGCGAAACGGTTGAAAAAGGGAAGTGGAGTCGTGCTATTACTAAAGCCATGGATGATGATATTAAAGAGGGCAAAGAGATTGGTACCGCGCTTCTTGCTGCTCTTTTCACAAATCCAGATATTCTTAACAAATTTCAAAGTCAATATGCAACGTGGCAACAAAACATAGAGAACGATGGCATTGATCCTGTACGCTCCACTATCATTAGGTTGGCAGCAGATGGGTTATGGTATTCCGAAATGTTCGGATTAGGTGTGTTAGATGATGAATTACGCACGAAAGTCATTCAAGAATTGATAAATATGACGAAGTAAGGAGAGGTTATCTTTGAATTCATATGTATTACTTGCAACAGCGATCATCTGTGAGGTATTTGGCAGTTCAATGCTAAAAGTGTCTAACGGGTTTAAAAGGGTATTCCCATCCATTGGCGTGATCCTTGGTATGGGCTTAGCATTTTATAGTCTTTCTTTAGCGTTAAAAACAATTCCATTAGGTACAGCTTATGCGATTTGGTCAGGGGTGGGCACAGCTTTGACAGCTATAATTGGCGTAGTTATTTATAAGGAGAATTTTAATCGTAAGAAATTACTAGGTCTACTACTTATTATTGGTGGTGTAATCATTATGAAGCTCTCAGGTGGGGCTCATTAGAATTTGGAGGCTGCAGCATGAAAAGAAATGTAGGATATATTGCTCTAAGTATAGCGATTGCTAGCGAAGTCGTAGGTACTACTATGTTGAAAATGTCAGAAGGATTCACGCAATTACTCCCTTCTATAGGGGTTATTATTGGTTTTATTATTGCTTTTTATAGTTTATCCATAAGCCTTAGAGAATTACCGTTAAGCTTAGCTTATGCGATTTGGTCGGGTGTAGGTACTGTTCTAACTGCAATTGTGGGTATTGTCGTGTGGGGAGATCCATTTGGTATTCTTACTTTTGCCGGAATAGTATTAATAGTAGGAGGAGTGGTATTATTAAACTCTCCTGCCAAAGGTGAAGACAAAGTACGGGCCTGATAAATCAGGCTCTTTTTTTATTTTTAAACGGATGTCATAGATTCCATAAATCGCATAGTTTCGCGATAATGGTATCACTTACCTTTTCCGTAGAATTACATCTTATAGTTTGAGCTACTATTTATCTATAATGAGTGTGTCTGAAAGTGAAGGGAGGGTGTGGTTCTTTTTAATGTGCTCTGGATGATCTCTATTGAAAACGCTACCATTTGAGCACTCTGATAGGTTCGTGAATTTTTGAGAATCTAACATATTTAAGGAGGATTAAAATTAAAATGCGTAACAAGTATGTTGTATGGTCGCTGGTAGTATCCATGCTGATTTCAAGTTTATTCTTGGCTGCGGGCCCACTTAATTTTGTTTCAGCCTCCGGAGGACCAAACCTGACACTCGGCAAAAATGTAACTGCGAGCGGTCAATCACAAACTTATAGTCCTGACAATGTTAAAGACAGTAATCAAAGCACGTATTGGGAAAGTACAAATAATGCATTCCCGCAATGGATTCAAGTCGATTTAGGTGCAAATACGAATATTGATCAAATCGTTCTAAAGCTCCCTTCTGGTTGGGAGACGCGGACGCAAACATTGGCTGTTCAAGGGAGCACAAACGGTTCGACATTCACGAATATTGTAGGGTCTGCAAATTATGAATTCAATCCATCAGTGGCAGGGAACAGTGTTACCATCGACTTTGCCTCAACCAGTACGCGTTATGTTCGTCTGAATGTAACGAGCAACACAGGTTGGCCGGCAGCTCAGCTCTCTGAATTCGAGATTTACGGCGCTAGTGGCCCTATTCCTACTCCAACTCCATCGCCTTCCGGCACTTATGAAGCTGAATCTGCTTCACTGTCTGGAGGAGCTAAAGTGAACACGGATCATGCCGGTTACTCCGGCGCGGGCTTCGTGGATGGATATTTGACACAAGGTGCAACAACGACATTCACGGTTAACGTGCCAGCAGCAGGTAGTCGTGAGGTGACATTGAAATACGCCAATGCAAGTGGCAGTGCAAAGACAATAAGTGTCTACGTCAATGGTGCTAAAATTGGCCAGACCTCATTATCTAACTTACCAAATTGGGATTCATGGAGCACTAAAGTAGAAGTTCTTAATCTAAATGCGGGTAACAACACTATCGCATATAAATATGATGCTGGTGATTCTGGCAATGTTAACCTTGACCAAATCACTGTAGCGTCGACGACAACAACAACACCTGCAACACCTGCTCCGACACCGACAGCCACACCAACACTAACACCAACACCAACACCAACACCAACACCAACACCAACACCAACACCAACACCAACGCCAACACCAACGCCAACAACCACACCAACACCGACGGTCACACCAACAGCAACGCCGACACCATCACCTGCTCCTGGGAGTAATATTGCTGTCGGCAAGACGATTACCGCTTCTTCCAGTACACAAACGTTCGTAGCAACAAATGCGAACGATAATGACACAAGCACGTACTGGGAAGGTGGCAGCTATCCGAGTTCGCTCACCCTCGACTTAGGGGCGAACCACAATATTACGTCAATCGTTTTGAAGCTGAATCCAGCCTCTGCATGGAGTACTCGCACACAAACGATTCAGGTGCTCGGTCACAATCAAGACACGACTACCTTCGGTAATTTGGTATCAGCTCAATCGTATACGTTTAATCCAGCTTCGGGCAACACAGTAACCATCCCGGTTACGGCAACGGTTAAACGTCTGCAGTTGAATATCACTTCGAACTCTGGTGCTCCTGCTGGGCAAATCGCGGAGTTTCAAGTATTCGGTACACCAGGGGCGAACCCTGATCTAATGATAACGGGTATGTCCTGGTCACCTACTACTCCTGTCGAGACAAGTGCAATTACATTAAATGCAGTTGTTAAGAACAACGGTAATGCTAGCTCCGCAGCAACCACTGTCAACTTTTACTTAAACAATGAGCTCGTTGGATCTGCTCCAGTAGGTTTATTAACTGCAGGCGCATCAACAACAGCCTCAATGACATTAAACGCTGGAGCCAAAACCGCTGCGACCTATGCTCTCAGCGCTAAAGTAGATGAGAACAATGTGATTTTCGAGCAGAACGAAGGGAATAACAGCTATACGAACGGGGCATCTCTTGTTATCGCTCCAGTCTCCAGCTCTGACTTAGTTGGTGTGACTACCTGGACACCAAGTAATCCAGTGGCTAATAGTACAGTAGCTTTTACCGTAAATCTCAAGAATCAAGGAACCATTGCTTCTGCAAGCGGTTCTCATGGTGTTACTGTAGCTCTTAAAAACTCAGCGGGTACCACGATTCAAGCATTTAATGGATCCTATTCCGGGACCCTTGCTGCTGGAGCTTCCGTTAACGTCACGATTCCAGGGACATGGACAGCAGTAAACGGTAATTACACTGTAACCACTACTGTTGAAGTGGATGCTAATGAGGTAACAGCGAAGCAATCAAACAATATAAGCACAACTAATCTGGTGGTCTATGCTTTACGTGGTGCAAGCATGCCTTATAGTCGGTACGATACCGAAGATGCTACTCTCGGTGGTGGTGCTACGTTGAAATCAGCACCTACGTTTGATCAAGCACTAATTGCTTCAGAAGCATCTGGTCAGCGTTATGTAGCGCTTCCTACAAACGGCTCGAACGTGGGATGGACAGTCAGACAAGGACAAGGCGGCGCGGGTGTGACTATGAGATTTACTATGCCTGACTCTTCGGATGGTATGGGACTGAATGGTTCACTTGACGTGTATGTGAATGGAGTAAAAGTCAAAACGGTATCGTTGACATCCTACTACAGCTGGCAGTATTTTTCGGGCGATATGCCTGGTGATACTCCTAGTGCTGGGCGTCCGCTCTTCCGATTTGACGAAGTCCACTGGAAATTGGATACTCCCCTTCAGCCTGGAGATATCATCCGTATTCAGAAGAACAATGGAGATAGCTTGGAGTATGGTGTTGATTTCCTCGAAATCGAACCCGTTCCTACTGCAGTCGCTCGTCCGGCGAACTCCGTGTCAGTGACAGATTATGGTGCTGTAGCAAATGATGGTCAGGATGACCTTGCAGCTTTTAAAGCAACGGTGAATGCAGCTGTTGCAGGCGGTAAGAGCATGTATATTCCTGCCGGAACATTTAATCTTAGCAGCATGTGGGAAATTGGTTCTGCCAGCAATATGATTAACAACTTTACGGTGACAGGTGCTGGAATCTGGCATACGAACCTCCAGTTTACTAATCCTAATGCGGCGGGAGGCGGTATTTCACTCCGTATTAGCGGCAAGCTAGATTTTAGTAATGTTTACATGAATTCGAATTTGCGATCCCGTTATGGACAAAATGCAATTTACAAAGGATTTATGGATAACTTTGGTACAAATTCAATTATCCATGATGTCTGGGTAGAACATTTTGAATGTGGCATGTGGGTAGGCGACTATGCTCATACACCTGCTATTTATGCCAGTGGGCTTGTGGTTGAAAACAGCCGGATTCGGAACAATCTTGCCGATGGTATCAACTACTCCCAAGGCACTAGCAATTCGATTGTTCGAAACACCAACGTAAGAAATAACGGTGACGATGGTCTTGCAGTATGGACTAGTAACACCAATGGTGCTCCGGCGGGTGTAAATAACACATTCTCCTACAACACGATTGAGAATAACTGGCGTGCAGCAGCCATAGCATTCTTTGGAGGCGGCGGTCATAAGGCTGATCACAACTACATCATCGACACTGTAGGTGGTTCTGGTATTCGTATGAACACCGTTTTCCCTGGTTACCATTTCCAGAATAATGCGGGCATTGTTTTCTCAGATACTACGATTATCACAAGTGGTACCAGTAAAGATCTGTATGGTGGAGAACGTGGAGCCATCGATTTAGAGGCATCGAATGATGCCATCAAGAACGTCACCTTTACCAACATCGATATCATCAATACACAACGCGATGCAATCCAGTTCGGTTATGGTGGTGGATTTGAGAATATCGTGTTTAACAACATCAATATTAATGGTACTGGGCTTGATGGTATTACTACTTCACGTTTCTCAGGGCCACATCAGGGTTCGGCAATCTATACCTATACAGGTAATGGTTCAGCAACGTTTAACAACCTGACGACTACGAATATCGCTAACCCCAACCTGAATTATATTCAGAGCGGTTTTAATCTGACGATTCATTAAGCGATAGTGTGAGGGAGGAGTTCTTCGGAAATTTTCCCTTTTTTTATATTGTGGATAGTAAAAATTTAAAACTTCAGAGAAGGATATTGACTTGATGAACAAGAAATAAATGGTAGGATATAGTATTTATCTCATAAGAAATAAATTTTTAGGAATGTGTCGATTTCATCATCTTCCGTTCGTCGTTTAAATAGAAGTCGTGATATCAGACGTTAAAGCGAAGGAGAGATGAAATGCATTTAGTAACTTCAATGGACGGAACTAAGATTGCCTATGACAAAATGGGTCAAGGGCCAGCACTTATATTAGTGACAGGTGCATTTAGTTACCGAAAATTCCCAGGTCAGGTACAGTTAGCTGATCAGTTGGCTGAGAATTTCACAGTCTTCAATTACGATCGACGAGGTCGTGGCGATAGCGGAGACACTCAGCCATACGCAATAGCTCGTGAGATCGAAGATCTGCAGGCTATAATTAATGCGGCCGGAGGAGCGGCATATGTCTGGGGATTGTCTTCTGGAGCAGTTCTTGCTCTACAGGCAGCAGCGGATGGAGCAAATATTTCTAAATTAGCTCTGCATGAGCCTCCATTTGTTGTCAATGCTTCGGATCCCAAGCCGCCTCTAGATTTCGTAATGAATGTTACTGAGCTTATTGCTACAAATCGCCGATCTGAGGCAATTAAGTATTTTATGACTAAAGGTATGGGAGCACCTGCGTTTGTTGTTAAATTGATGCGCTTAATGCCAAGTGTATGGTCTAACCTAATGGCTGTAGCGCACACTCTTCCCTATGATGCTGTTTTATTGGATGGGTATATGGAGGGAAAGCCGCTTCCTGCCACATTGTGGAGCACAGTTATCATTCCAACGCTGGTCCTCGAAGGTACGGAGAGTCCTGTTGCCTTACGGCATGGTGCTCAGGCAATTGCTAAAGTACTACCTAATGCGAAACTGTTAAGTAAAAAGGGGCTCGGTCATACGAAGAAACTCAATACAAGGATCATTTCAACTGAGCTTACTGCATTCTTTATGGGAAATTAAAAATAGGAGGGATACACCTATGAGATTTATGATGATTGTTAAAGCTACCACAGATTCAGAGGCGGGAATTATGCCTAGTCAAGAACTGATTGATGCTATGCAGAAGTATAATGAGGAATTGGTGAAAGCAGGTGTGTTGCTGGCAGGCGATGGATTGCAACCGAGTTCCAGTGGTATTCGAATTTCATATCCGGAAGCTGGCGGCAAACCGAAAGTTATGGATGGTCCGTTTACAGAAGCTAAAGAAATGATCGCTGGATATACGCTGATTGAGGTCAAATCAAGAGAAGAAGCCATTGAATGGGCTTTACGTATGCCGGACCCTCATGGATTTGGCCAAGGAGAGATTGAGTTAAGGCAGGTATTCGAGCCGGAGGAATTAATGGACGATCCCGAAACATTGGCGAAAGAAGCAGCACTTCGTAAACAGGTTGAGGAGCAGAAGCAAACGTGAGTTTCTCCCATACGCATCGAACGATTGATACAATATGGCGAATGGAATCGGCAAAAATCATTGCGGGTTTAACGCGCATGGTACGGGACGTAGGTCTCGCAGAAGATCTTGCTCAGGACGCATTAGTAATTGCCCTTAATCGATGGCCAGAGACGGGGATTCCAGATCATGCAGGTGCTTGGCTGATGACCACCGCGAAACGGCGTGCGATTGATCTTATTCGCAGGACCAAGCTTCGAGATCAGAAATACGTAGAGGTTGCACATAGCATGGATTTATACACTGAGGTAGATATAGATGATGCGTTAGATGAGGAGATCAGTGACGATCTCCTTCGTCTGATCTTTATGACCTGTCATCCTGTGTTGTCACAAGATGCCAGAGTAGCCCTGACCCTTCGACTGTTATGTGGATTGACGACAGATGAAATCGCACGTTCTTTTCTAGTCGCCGAATCAACGATTGCTCAGCGAATTGTTCGGGCGAAGAAAACCCTAAGTGCTAACAAGGTTCCTTTTGAGGTACCCGTTCAAGAAGAGCTTAAAGACCGTTTGTCTACGGTGCTTGAAGTCCTATACCTAATGTTTAATGAAGGATATTCTGCAACCTCTGGAGTGGATTGGATCCGTCCGCTGTTATGCCAGGAGGCGCTGAGATTAGGACGGGTACTAGCTGAGATTAACCCTTATGAACCTGAGGTTCATGGACTGGTCGCCCTTATGGAGATTCAATCCTCGCGTTTTAGGACAAGGGTTAATAGCAAAGGGGAACCTATTCTACTAATGGATCAAAACCGGGCAAAGTGGGATCAATTACTGATCCGCCGTGGCCTGACTGCATTAGAGCGTAGCCGAAAGCTTGGACGTCCGCCCGGACCTTACTCGCTTCAGGCTGCGATTTCTGCTTGTCATGCACAGGCGTCTACTGCAGCAGAGACAGACTGGATCCGTATTTCTGCACTGTACGAAGCGCTCTCGAGAGTCATGCCTTCGCCGATCGTCGAATTAAACCGAGCGGTCGCCATATCCATGGCGTTTGGCCCAACCTTTGGACTGCAAATTGTGGATGAGCTGAATACTGAACCATCCATGAGGGAATATCATCTGCTGCCCAGCGTTCGTGGTGATCTTCTACTGAAGCTGG
This sequence comes from Paenibacillus sp. FSL R5-0923, assembly GCF_038009145.1. Taxonomy (NCBI): domain Bacteria; kingdom Bacillati; phylum Bacillota; class Bacilli; order Caryophanales; family Paenibacillaceae; genus Paenibacillus; species Paenibacillus sp. FSL R5-0923. Next base: position 4,528,794 of record NZ_JBBPAT010000001.1, on the reverse strand, counting down.
GGCGATATGGTGAGGCGCGTACAGAGTTTGAACGTGCCGCATCCTTAACCGAGAATGAACGTGAAAGGATTCTTTTGCTGAATCGGGCGGAAGCGTGTAACTTAGGAACATCGTAGTTAAATCAATAGTATTTTAAACCGGTACGTACATAAAGGAGAGATAAAATATGAATCAAGAAGTCATCGATTTTATTGAAGCATTAAAAGAACCATGGCAGGTGGAGTTATCTACAAATCTTCGAGAGGCTATTCACCAAGCAATCCCAGATGTACAGGAACGAATTCAGTATAAGAAGCCTCATTTTTTGAAAAATGGTAAGTACGCAGCAGCTATTTCAACTTCAAAAGATGCGGTAAGCTTTGTTATTTTTAATACGAATGAGCTTGAGTTTCCAGAAGGAATGTTCGAGGGCCCTCCGGAGAGAAAAACACTGAAACTACGAAAAGGGGATACAGTGGATACGGCTCAATTAGTGGCTTGGGTCAGCCAATCCTCAGCTTCCCTTTAATTGCAAGATTCATGATGTAGGACGGTATCTCAAAGTCATTTGACTTCATGGGATATCGTCTTTTTTGGACGAATTTGGCTCCAGCAATACATAATCATTCAATAAATTGTGAAAAATACATCAAGAGCTAGCAATGAAGGGAATGAAACCCATGAAGATATTAAAACAGACTTGTTTGCTACTGCTTACGGTCCTTGCACTTAGTGCATGCTCAAGACCAGTAGCAGATAAATCCCAGCTACCACCTCCAACGGTTGTGCCAAGTGGAGCTGAAGAAAGATTTATCCTTGAGGAACTTGCCACTTTGATTGGAAAAGAGGATGCTCAAGTTGTCCAAGCTCTCGGCAAAGGCGCACCTAATCGTAATGAAGGTACGAATTCTACTCTTTTATCCCGCGAATATAACGAGAAGATTGTGAATCACGAAGCAAATCTTCAGGTCTCCTATGATCACACTGGAAAAGTGATTGGAGAGACGGTTCATTTTGAAGAAGCTACCAAGGAAAAATTAACGCAAGAGATAACGCAACAGCTTGGAGAGCTTACGACTAAGAGTGAAGGTAACACAGCAGATATAGAAAAAGAAGGCGAAGGTACAAACTTTCGTAGGGTATGGCAGACGGATAATGCCAAAATTTCTTTAATTGAATCCAATGGAAAGCTGTCTATTTCCATAGATACGAAGTAACATTCGAATAATGTGAGAAAAAAAAGGACAATACCCATTGTAATTAGACAATGGGTATCGTCCTTTTTTGATGAATAATTAAGGCTTAAAAGGAAGAATTATTGTTTGTTGCGGAGCTTAGACGATGAATTTGCTCTTCCAGAACCGCACTTGCTTTGCCAACAAATTGTGTAATAAGTTCAAGCTCTTCATCCGAGTAGGTGGAAGCTAATTTAAGCATCTCGGCATGCAGGGGAAGGTAGGCATTCCCGACCTCATTATTTTCATACAAAGGGACAATAATTACCTTTCGACGGTCACTGGGGTCATTTTGTCTGCGAACAAAACCGTTATTTTCAAGTCGATCAATTAATGCCGTAACACTGCCTGTAGCCAGTCCGGTTAGTTTGGACAGTTCACCAGCGGTGATGGGACCTCTTTCATGGAGGATATCTATGGATAGATAATCATTATTATATAACCCAAGTGAGGCTGCCACATTTTGCTGATATAGTATCGTTCGACTTCCTAGGCCCCGCATACGCAAGGTGAAGTCTTCCTGCTGATTTTTCACTTGATTGTGTCGATCTCTTGACAAAAGAGAGCCCTCCTTTTAAAATATTGATATCTTGATAATCGAGATATAAGACAATAAAGATACTCGATGAACGTGCGATTAATTGGATTCATTTTATCGGAATTATTAAAGTTTTGCAAAAGGTAATGCATCAAGAAGTTTAGAGAGAGGCTGGTATGCGATCTTATAACGATAAGATTAAATTCGAAATTAAAGAAAAGTGGAGGGAACAAAAGAGAATGGTAAAGAACTTGGAGAAGAAAAATAATGTAGGGATTATTATAGCGGCTCTATTGCTGGCCACACTTATGGCATCCATGGATAACACTATATTAGCAACTGCAATGGGAACAATCGTAGGGGATCTTGGGGGTTTTGACAAACTGATGTGGGTGACTTCTGCTTATATGATCGCTGAGATGGCAGGTATGCCGATTTTCGGAAAATTATCGGATATGTATGGCCGCAAGCGTTTCTTTATTTTCGGAATTATTGTATTTATGATCGGATCTGCTTTATGTGGTACCGCAAACTCTATAGTTCAGCTGAGTATTTATCGTGCGATTCAGGGTATTGGTGGAGGGGCACTCGTTCCGATTGCGTTCACCATCATGTTCGATGTGGTTGCTCCGGAAAAACGGGGGAAGATCGGTGGATTATTCGGAGCAGCTTATGGTATATCAAGTATTTTCGGACCTCTTATTGGCGCTTACATAGCGGATTACATTCATTGGTCTTGGGTCTTTTACATCAACTTACCTATAGGTGTTATTGCCTTCTTTTTGATTGCTTTCTTCTACAAAGAGTCTGTCGAGCATTCCAAGGAAAAGATCGATTACCTAGGTGCGTTTACACTTGTAGCTTCCATCCTGTGTCTCATGTTTGCGATTGAGCTGGGTGGAAAAAAATATGCTTGGGACTCTGCTATGATTTTGGGATTGTTCTTAGCTTTTGTAGTGTTTATCGTGGGGTTTATTTTTATCGAACGTCGTGCAGAAGAACCCATCATTACTTTCGGCATGTTCAAGAATCGTCTCTATTCTATGAGTAATGTTATGGCTATATTTAGCGGAGCAGCATTCATTACAGCCTCGGTGTACATTCCAATCTACATTCAAGGGGTAATTGGCGGCTCAGCAACGAATTCGGGGCTTGTGCTACTTCCTATGATGGTCGGTTCCGTAATTACTGCTGCGGGCGGCGGATTCTTACTCTCGAAGTTCAATTATCGTACCATCATGATATCGTCATTAGTACTGCTTGTTTTAGGTATCTCTTTGCTAACCACATTAACACCTGATTCTTCAAGGTTCATGGTCACCATCTTCATGTTTCTAGTAGGTCTTGGAATAGGTTCGTCGTTCTCTGTTCTAAGCAATGCAGCGATTCATGGATTTAGTGCAAGACAGCGGGGTTCTGCAAGTTCGACACTTAGTTTTACAAGGGAGCTGGGAATGACACTCGGCATAACAGTATTCGGTATTATCCAAAGTCATGTGTTTTCGAATAAATTAGCATCCATGTTCAGTGGCGGAGGTGCGGCACCCGAAGGTGTCAATCTAAGCGATCCAAATACAATTTTGACTCCGGATACCCGGGCAAAAATTCCTACAGAGGTTCTGGATAAGATTACCGAAGGTTTATCCTCATCGCTTGTTCACACTTTTGCTTGGGCAATTATTCCGTCTGTTATCGCTCTACTGGCTGCATTTGTGATGAGTAAGGAAAAGTTTGATCCGGCCTCTGAATTGGGAGAGTATACGGCTTCGCATTAAAGGTTGCAATGTTTAAACAGACTGAATTCTCTATTTAACGAGATTCAGTCTGTTTTTATTATTGATAATTAATGGATGGCGTTCATCTTATGCTTCTATAATATTGTAGCGTGAATGCAAATACCAAATAAGTTCTCTACGGCTGCTGACACCTGATTTGCTAAAAATAGATTTTAAATGATCTTGGACGGTGTATGCAGAAATATATAGTGCAGAAGCCAATTCTTTAGTGGATAATCCTCGAATTACACCATGTAATAGCTGCAGCTCACGTTCCGTCAAACCATACGCTTCAGCAATGATGGGGAGCATGTCAGCAGGACGCGCGGGTTCGAATGAAATGGCAATTTGGTTCTGACCGTTGGAAGCCTTAAGACGACTTGCTCGAACGACTAAATAGGGTCCCTCAGTCATACGAATGCATGCTTTCGCTATCCCCATAGATTCGGAAGGGCTGTTTAACGCTTGCGTGCTTACAGCACGGATTGGACGAGGCAGAACATGAACATCGATCATTTCCAATGATCGGAGTTTGCCTAACCAGCGATCCGCTGTGGGATTGGAGGAAAGAAGAGCCAAGTCATCAGATAGTACTGCAATCCCGGAACCATAATGATCCTCAAGCCAAGTCTCATCTCTCTCCGGAAGCTCAAGACTGAAAGCCCGCATTCTGGCTGCAATCAAAGGGATGAGTGAGGTGATCCAATCACACTCCTCTTGTAAGAATTCCGATTGATCTGTATTTCTGTACAGCGTCAAATATCCCCAACAAGATTCTCCAAGAATAAGGACTGCTCGTAGTTCATCCCCAAAACCTGCTGGAGACAAAACCTTTCGATATCGGGCACTCCGCTCGGGTTGCTGCTCGGTTGCTTCATATATTGTAGCGACGAGGAGTTTGCTATTAACCATTTGCTCATAGGTGTTAACATCATCTTCACCGTATTCGATCTGGAACAAGTGGGGATGAATGGACTCTACATTGTCTTCAGTAACCGCACCTGTCGAAAGCAATGTCTGTGGATCAACATGAGTACAGCAGGCAGCATCAAAGGGAACTGCTTCACGTAAGAGAGACAGCAAGGAAGTACGGTAGTTGTGAGATGAATCAGTAATCATTCCTAGCTTAATGATTTGTTTCTTTATTAGAATGAATTGTTTATGGGTATTCATTGAGTAGCCCTCTAGTCCTTAATGGATTATATCGAACTCCCACATTTGTGGGATAGTGAACGGAAGCGAAATCCGTATAATTGAGAATGATTCTTAATCAACTCTATTATATAGGATGCGGTGATAATAATGCAGGAAAAAGAAGATATTGTTGTTGGTGGTGGTTATGGACATGTAGGGCGTACCATATGTGAAATATTAGAGAAGAAGTATCCAGGTAAAGTATTTGCTGCAGGGAGAAGTCTTGAAAAAGCAGAGAGGTTCAGTCAATCTACTCACGGCAGGATCAAGCCATTAGAGTTAGATATTAATAAGCCGATACCTCCACATTTACTAGATCAAGTGAAGCTAATCATTATGTGTTTGGATCAAACGAATACGGATTTTGTAAAAGCCTGCTTTCGCAGCGGTACGTATTATGTGGATGTATCAGCGAGTGGTCCGTTTTTATCTCAAATTGAGGCGTTATACGCAGAGGCTGCACGACATGGATCTAGTGCCGTTCTTAGTGTAGGGCTTGCACCCGGCATAACCAATCTAATGGCTCTTGAAGCGGAAAGATTGATAGAACAGACGGAGGACATCGAAATCGCGATTATGCTCGGACTTGGTGATTCTCATGGTAAGGCGGCGATCGAATGGACAGTGAATAGTTTAGGAGAAAAGTTTGAAGTTAAGCAGAAGAATCGTCAGGTAGAGGTAGAGAGCTTCACCGATAGAAAGTCATATCACTTTGGTGACGATTTAGGGAATCGCCATGCCTATCGTTTCCCATTCTCAGATCAACAGACGCTTGCCCGAACGCTCAAAGCATCGTCCATCTCCACACGATTTTGTCTGGACTCAGTTTTCGTTACTAAAATGCTGGCTATAGCCAAAAAAACAGGAGCCGTTCGTTTGTTAAAGACAAGCTGGGTGAACAGCTGGATGGTTAGTGCTATGGAGCGGCTGCATATTGGGAGCGACCAGTTCGCTATCAAGGTTGAGGCTCGTGGAAGAAATCGAGAGGGGAAGCCAATGCATGCTGATTTAATATTGCAAGGAAAGAATCAATCCATCATCACTGCAAAAGTGACAGCAGCAGTATCAAAGCTCCTCTATGATTCTTCATTTCCAGGCGGCGTTTATCATATCGAGCAGATAACAGATTTAGCATATATACAAAAGGAATTAGGATCGACGCTCTCGCTAAAGATCCAAGTAAAGGAGCATAATGCAGATTAATCTAAATAGAATAATTTGTGTATAGTTATTTTGAAAGAAGCTTGATTAGTCAAGCTTCTTTTTCGTAACCCAAAAGAGTTTTGACCGTATTAACTGATGAACATTTCATTCAGGAAGAAATTCGGTTCTTCCCTAATGGGTCATGTTAACAAAAAGAGAAGTTGAGGTCATCACCTATGAATGAAAAATTTACAGATTACGCCGATACAGGATATTCGATCGCTGAGCAGAAGGCAGCTCAGTATTTTACATCTCTTCGTGAACAATTCAAAGAAAAAACTTATGTGTCCACCTTGATTGAAGATTTTCAATTGTGGAAGAAGAACCATATTCATCGCCGTTCATGGTTGTCCTTTTTATCAAGAGGCAAGAGGAAACCAGATTCTCAGGATTATCATAGATATCTAGGATGGCTGAATCAGACTGGTAAATTGGATGATTATTTGGATCGAAGTGTTTCCTATCTTTATATGAGAGATCTGGGGCAAGCTTTGGATTCGCCGAATACACAGCTCCGGATTAAGCGTATGGTTGCCGATATTAGAAATCAGATGATTCTTCCAGGTTCCACAAGTTCGGAGGATCAGTCAGATTTCATGAATTTCACCGGGATTTACCGTTGGGCTCAGAAGGAAGGCGTTGAAACGGCCACGATTTGGGTGATAGACAAACTTAAGCTGGTATCAGCACATCTTCCGAAGGAAATGAATCCCGAGCAAGCACAGCGTAAATTAATCAAGATCATTATTGGGGTGATTCTCCATGTGATGGAAGAGATGGACGATGACGTACCACCTGTGGAGCGATCCAAGAGGATTGGTGAAGCCATTAGACTTGGTTTTTCATATGGCCTAACTTATCCATTCATTGATGATCTCCTTGATTCCAGTGTCTTAACCGACCAAGAGAAAGAACAGTATTCTCATATGATACGCACTGCGATCCTTAATAGAGTTGTACCGGAATTGGGTGAATGGTCCGGAGAGAACATGCCGTTCATTCGATTTGTACATTCGGAGCTCAAGGAGGCTTTTGAGTATATTAGAGGGTATCAGCGGGAAGAAATGCAGGATGCATTTTTCGAGCAGTCTTTTGTATTTTTCCATTCTCAGGAATTGGATCGTATGAAGGATCTTTCTAACTCTGAATACAGCAATGAAGAGCTTTTCATACCCATCATTTTAAAATCCTCTTCTTCCCGTTTAATTGTCCGATCCGTAATTAGTGCTCCAGCAGATGACGGATTTGATCAACGTACCTTTTTCTATGGGTTATATAATCAGCTGGCTGATGATTTTGCGGATATGTTTGACGATATGAAAGCGGGAGCGGTAACCCCCTATACTTATTATTTAAAATACCGTAGTCAACGTACAGATCTGATCAATCCTTTTGAATTATACTGGACGGTCATTTCCCATTTAATACACACTGTGTATCGCTCTGATCCTAAAACCCGTGAAGTAATATTAGATCGCGCCATTAATGGACTCAAGCGATGTAAAGAACGTGTAGGAAATGAGAAGTATAAAGAGATCATGGAGATTTTTGCTTCTGGTCAACCAGCATTTAATCGGCTTGTCCAGCAGATGGTGCAGAAAGCGGACGATGTGGATTTTTTCGATAAACTGCTTCGGGATCAGTTGCTTTTGAATCTAAAAAACAGCAAGAAGGAAAAAGTGGAATTTCGAGATACGATCCAAAAGGTTCGCGATCAAATCAATAAACAATTGCTGATAGCCAAGCCAGACGGGACGCCAGAAATGAAAGAGTTGCTTATTGATGCGGCTAATTATAGTCTAGCAGGCGACGGCAAGCGGATAAGACCTATATTGACTTGGGTCATGGGTGTTAACGAATATGGTCTAGATGCATCCGCAATTGTGCCGCTTCTAAGATCTTTGGAATATATGCATACCGCTTCTCTAATCTTCGATGATCTTCCATCCCAGGATAATGCTTCAACCCGAAGAGGTCGTGCAACTCTACACGAAATGTATACTAGTTCAACGGCGGAATTAACCGGACTATTTCTGATTCAGAAGTCGATCGAGGAACAGGCGTCACTTCATTCTTTTGATGCAAAAGCGGTGCTAGCCTTGATGCAATATTCAGCCCAAAAAGCAGAAGATACATGTATGGGTCAGGCAATGGATCTGAATTCTAAGGGAAAAGCATTGACGCTAGAGCAATTAAATATGATTTGCTTTTATAAGACCGGAATTGCATTTGAAGCTTCACTAGTGATGCCAGCGATTCTGGCTCAGGTTAAGAAAACTGAAGTTCTGGCTTTGAAAAAATTTGCCTATCATGCGGGGATTGCCTTTCAGATTAAAGATGATTTGCTCGATTTGGAAGGAGATCATCATTTACTAGGTAAGCCGATAGGTCAGGATGTGGAGAATAACAATTCAACGTTTGTATCTATCCTTGGTGCTGACGGCGCAAGAAAAGAGATGTGGGAACACTACTGTCTCGCTATGGAAGCGTTAAAGGAGATCCCTCGTAATATTGCTTTTCTGAAGCATTTATTGAATTACATGATTAATCGAAATCGATAATTGATTCTAAAGTGTTGGCATTATTGCCAGCGCTTTTTTATATTTTTTGCAGATTATTAGTTCTTTTTTTTGTAATTGAATTTTATTGTTTATAATCGAAAATACGTGTATGATGAAGTTGAAAATAGATAAAGGAGGTGTAACTTGTGAAGTTAGGAATTTTCTCAAAAGTATACTTGAACTATGAACTGGAGAGCGCCTTACACAAAATCAAAGCGCAAGGCATGAGTAGCGTTCAATTCAATTTTGCTAATGTAGGACTGGAAAGCTTGCCTAAAGAGATTAGTCAGGAGACCATCCATCAAATCAGAGAAGCAGTAATGAACAGTGGAGTTAGCATTGCTGTGATCTCAGGAACGTTTAATACGTTAGAGCTAAATGAGGAGAAGAAAGTTAAAAATCAGCAGTGTTTTAAAAATGTAGTTGAGGCTGCAGCTGCATTAGCTGTTCCGTATGTTTCGATTTCTACGGGTAGTTTGAACCAAGAAGATTTCTGGAGTTCTCATCCTGACAATCATACAGTGAGGGCATGGTCACTATTGCATGAAAGTCTTGCGTGGATGCTGAAAATTGCAGAAGACAACCAAGTAACGTTAATATTTGAACCTGAACAAGCCAATGTGGTGAGTACGGCAGAAGATGCTTTGAGACTATTACAAGATCTAGACACACCCTATCTTAAGGTTTTGTATGATGCAGCAAATCTAGTAACCCCACAGGATCATAAGGACCTCTTAGGTAAGATTTCAAAAACGCTAACAGCGCTGAAGGAGCACATTGCCATTGCGCATTGCAAAGATGCTTTTGTAACCGAAGAGAAGATCACTTTTGCACCGGTGGGTAAAGGAAACTTGCCCTTAAAGGAATATCTAAATGAATTAAGTAAGGTTTATGACGGTCCTGTTATTATGCATGGGTTAGCTGAGGGCGATGTAGAACATGCTTTGAATTACTTTAACTAGAATAGGAGGACATGAATATGAAAAAGGAAAACCAATTGTTGAACATCGGCGTATTAGGTTGCGGTCAGATTTCACAAGCGGCGCATTTTGACTCTATAAGGCGTTCACGTAATGCTCACCTTTACGCAATATGCGATGTAGACGAATACTTACTTCGAAGAATGAATGCTATCTATGAACCTGACAAGGTATATATGGATTATGATCAAATGCTGGCGGACCCGAGCGTAGATGCTGTAGTTATTGGGATTGCCGATCAATTTCATGTGGAGGCAGCTAAACAAGCCGTGCGTGCAGGTAAACATGTCTTGGTAGAAAAGCCTCTAGGTGTATCCATCGAAGAAGTGGAAGAATTAAAAGAGCTTGTGGATCGTACCGATCTCAAAGTGCAAGTGGGGAATATGAAAAGATTTGACCCCGGTATAGTAGCAGCTAAAGAGTTTGTGGATCATGAAATGGGTGAGATTATTGGCCTAAAAGCTTGGTATTGTGATTCTACCTATCGATATACCGTTACTGAGAATGTTCAGCCAGTGATTATATCCGGTGAAAATATAAAGAGACCTGCTGGAGATCCAAAAGCGAACAAGGAACGCTATTATATTTTAGGTCATGGAAGCCATTTGTTCGATACCGCAAGATATCTAGGTGGAAATATTGTAAGTTTGAAAGCATGGAATACGCAAAAATTCGGTGCCTATTGTTGGTTTATTACTGCAGAGTTTGAAAGCGGCTTTGTAGCTCAATTGGATTTGACCATTGCGGTTCGGATGGATTGGCATGAAGGATTCCAAATTTATGGTGAATTCGGATCAGTAGTAGGAAAGACATACAACCCGTGGACATTAAAATCAAGCGATGTAGAAATTTTCAAAGCTAGTGATAACAGCTACCATAGACCGCTTGGAGCAGATGGTCATTTTTATAGATTGCAGATTGAAGGTTTTGCAGATTCAATTCTGCATAATAAGCCAGGTGTAGGTGCAACGATTGAAGATGGGATTGCTACGATGAAAGCGATGCTCGCTGTTGAAGAATCGGTGAAGACCGGAAATACGATTTATCTAAGTGATGTTTCTGGTCCTTTGTAAAGGAGGGGAGAATATGCCTTACTTTACCTACGAGCACATTCGATTTTATTATGAAGATGATGGAGGGGATGGAGAGCCTTTTATTTTTCTTCATGGTTTGGGTGGTGACGTTAATCAAACTTTCGGTTTAATGAAGCAAACAGATCACATACGAAGGATCTCACTAGATTTTAGAGGTCATGGAAATACTGTGGCGTTTGGACATGCGGATGACTTTTCTTTTAAACAATTCGCCGAAGATGTGATGGCTTTAACGAAACACCTTCATATCCGTTCATTTAATATTGGAGGGATTTCCACAGGTGCTGGAGTGTCGCTTCATTTGGCATTGAGGTACCCGGGTAGCGTTAAGAAGCTTATTTTGTCACGTCCAGCCTGGAAGGATAAGCCGCAAGAGGTGTTGATTCGTGAAGCCTACGCCAAAGTTCATGATGTACTGCAGGATACAGATCCTCTGACCGCTCAATATAGATACGAAAATTCAGAGGTCTATAAATCCATAAATTCAATATCTACTTATGCGGGTGAATCCCTATTAGGGCAGTTTAAATATCCTTATGTAAAAGAAACCTCGATGAAGTTTGTGAAGCTGCCAATGGATTGTCCTAATCAGGATCGTGAGGCTTGGAAGACCTTAAAGCTGCCCACATTGATCCTTGCTAGTCAACTTGATCCTATTCATCCATACGCCTACGGACGATTACTCTCAGAATATATCCCAAACGCTCAATTTATTGAGATTACTTCGAAAACGATCAGTAATAAGCAACATAATCAAGATTCTTATGAGGCTATTGAGAACTTTTTAAATGAAAGATGAGCACAAGCTTCAAAGGTGTTCATCTTTTTTTGTACAAATTTAGAAAGTATCTATACTGTAATTACGTTAACGCCGAGTTTGTTATATGTATCAACAATTTTATTGTCTACTGTACCTTCAGTGATTAAATAGTCTAACGCGGATACCTTGGCTACAAAAAAAGTGGATATTTTCTCCAGCTTTTCTTTCGTAGCTATGGCGATAACCATGGAAGATTGTTCAAAAAGTTGATTCTTAATGATGGATTCCTCATAAGAGGGAACAGTTATGCCCACCTTTGAATCCAGCGTGGATACGCCAAGGATTGTTAGATCCAAATGGATTTGCTGTATCGCTCTAAGCGTTGCGGCTCCGAATAACACTTGGTTCTTTTTATCGAGGTCTCCACCTAACAAGGTTATACTAGCTTTGGACAACCGGCACAACGATAACGCAATTGAGGGGGAATTGGTAATAATTCTTCCATCAAAATGCTCAGGGATGTTCTCAGCTACTTTTAAATTTGTGGACCCGCCATCAATAAAAATAACCTTTGCATTCTCAATAAGCGTGCAAGCTCGTTTAGCTAAGTCAGCTTTGGTCTGGCTATTAAATTCTACACGTGAATTGAAATCTTTCATGTCATTAATAAGGCTATGAGCACCACCATGAATTCGTTTGAGAAGCCCCAGCTTCGACAAGCTTTGTAAATCTTTTCGTATGGTATCTTCTGTTACATTTAATTCCTGTGTTAATTCTTGGACAACGACGCGGCCTTCGGTCTCTACTTTTTTTAGGATATACGCCTGTCTGTCAGCTTTTAGCACTGATCCACCTCTTTTCATAAAATGCTCTAAAGGTTGTACTTAACGTTACTATTTTACTACATATGAAATGAATTTGAAAAAAATCAATCGTTTTTACGTTCAACTCCGTCTTACTTATAGATATATGAGGTGGATGCATCTTCCTGATAGAAGATAGAGGGGGTGGTGGAAGGTGGAAAACACAATGGATGAAGTCAGAATGGTAGATTTTGCGCAAATGGATGAAGAAGCTTTTTTTAGTCGTTTGTATGTGGAGCATCGAAAAATGTACGCTATTGCCTACAGTTATCTGCGAACAGAGGCAGACACGCTGGAAGTGATCCAAGAAGCGTCATGCAGGGCATGGATGAAACGTAAAAAATTAAAGGATGAACAGTCCTTCACACCTTGGCTGATCCGAATAACGATTAATTGCTGCATGGATGAGCTACGGCGCAAAAAGCGTGTGATTGTAGCGGAGAAGATGGTGGAGGAAGAGGCACAGGAAATGAAGAGTAATGACCGAATTGATCTGGAGCGTGCGATGAATCGGATAAAACCTAAATACCGGCATGTTGTAACGCTTAAATACTACCATGACATGACCACTGTCGAAATTGCCAAAGTGTTAAAAAGGCCAGAAGGTACGATTAAGACTTGGCTGCGCGAAGGACTCAAACAGCTTCGAAGTTATCTATAGCGATATTGGAGGTGAATGGAATGACAGAAAAAGAAGAACGTATTCTACGTAAGAACGTCGATGAAGTGCAACAGAATGTCGAAACAATACAGGAGATGAAAATCTACAACGCTATGAAAAAGGGAATTGTGGAAGGGAAGAAGCGAGAAAAACGACGCATCTATACTACAGGTATGGGCGTGGTTGCAGCTGCAGTGGTTGCGTTACTGTTTACATACTCAACAATCGGATTACCGAATAAGGGAGTGGCACAACCTTCAGTACAATCAGCAAGCACTAAAAACACGGATAATTTCAAAGCTTATCGCTCGTTCTCAAGGTTAGAGCCTGCATTAGCCAGTGCCCTTGAGCAGAATCTCGTTGTGCCGGTCGGTCAAAGTGCGGAAAACAAGGGTTACCGAATAGATGTGACAGGTGCAGTTACAGATGGACGGAAGGTTTATGTTTTATACAGTGTTCAGAACAATACGGACGAAGTAGTTATACACGCAGATTTTGAGCTTCAATTTGAAGGGATACAGGAGTCGCCTCTTCACAAAGGCGCATCATTAAGTATGCTCGCTAGTGAGAGCCGAATTCAACCCGGACAGTCTATGGATTTTATATACTCCACTAATCTTTCACCATCGGTTAAATATCCAAAGAAAGTCAACTATAATATAATTCTTACCGAAACTTCAGATAAGGCTCTCCTATCCAGTAGTAATAAGTATCGGACTAGTCTAGATGTTGCTTTCGAGCTTGACCCTGACATGCTTAAAGCACAGGAACGTATGCTGGATACAGACGGAACACTGACAGTGGACGGGCAAAAGATTAGAGTGAATCAAGTGCAGTATACTCCGCTTAGCACCTATGTGGATCTGGAATATAATCAGAATAATGATAAACAGATTTTTCAATTAATTAATCCAGTACTGATTAGTAAAAAAGGGGACACAGTTGAGAAGTTGTATTACCCCGATATCATCAATTCTGACAATTCTGAAGTCTATACGGACAACTCCATGTTCACGTTAGTGTTCAAGAATAGTAAGGGCAGCCAGCAGTCGGATTCTGTGACGTTGAAAGCATTCGGAATTTCGGCTGTCGAAAAGGATCAAATGAAAATTGTCGTGGATCTTAACAAATATCAGCTTATTGAAGCGCCCGGAACTGGACTTGAGTTAGTCACGCCAACGCCAGAGAATAACGTAGAGGAAGGAGAAATCCTCCTAAGACGTAATATTGAGAATGCTCAATATTTAGAAGGCTCTACTAGACTTGCTGAGACTTTTACTGACGCAAAAGGGAAGGTATATAATAGAGCACCTTCCACAAGCAGCTTCAGCAGCTATACGACTTCTAAGGATGGCTCAGCTGTGAACGAGTTTGGATATAATTTTGGCGCGGAAGCGAAGAACTATCCTCAGCCATTAACGATAACGTTAGAGAAATATACAAATCCAATTATGGATACGCAGGCTGTGGAGTTGTACTCGAAGAATTAGAAAGCAATGAATGATTAAACAAAAGATTGAATTTTATATTAACTCTTTTAGCCGTTGATAATTCTATCAACGGTTTTTCTGTGACCCCACATCTTCATTTTTTGAAATTTAAGAAATACTTAATATATACCATACTTCTTTTTAAAAAGTTTTACTTATTCTAAGTACATGAAGGAGGTTACTGAAAGAATGATAAACCCAATTATGAAGAAATGGCTCCGAAAGGATGTCTCAGCGGCAATAATGTTCCTGGCACCAAGCGGTATCGGATTCGCGATGTTTTACCTTATACCGTTTGTTATGGGAGTATTCTATTCTTTTATGGATAGCACGATAGAGGGCCACTTTGTAGGGTTTGATAATTACCGAGAGCTGCTAGATAGCGATTCTTTCCGTAAAGCAGCATCTAATACATTTTATTTTAGCGTGATAAGTGTTCCACTAATGCTTGTGCTTTCGTTAGGATTAGCAATGCTATTGAATAAAAATACATATCTTCGGAATTGGCTGAGGACTGGATACGTGTTGCCGCTTGTCGTACCTGTCGCCTCTATCATTCTGATCTGGCAGATGCTCTTCGATTGGAATGGCTCGCTTAACGCCTGGCTGAACAACTTCGGTATCGATCGTGTGGATTGGATGAAGACGGATGCAGCTAGAAATGTAATCATTGTTGTTTATTTATGGAAGAACATCGGTTATAACGTGATTTTATTCTTGGCGGGATTGCAGCAAATTCCGAAGGATTATTATGAAACGGCTCAAATTGAAGGTGCTGGACGATTACGGCAGTTTCGCAGTATTACGCTTGTCTATCTAACCTCTTCGATGTTTTTTGTAATCATCATGTCGATTATTAATTCATTCAAAGTGTTTCGAGAAACGTATTTAATCGCTGGTGATTATCCGCACGACAGCATTTACATGCTGCAGCATTATATGAACAATATGTTCATGTCGCTCGATGTTCAGAAGCTGACTGCCGCGGCGACCTTGATGTTTGGTTGTATTTTATTGATTGTGTTGGGATTGTTTGCATTTGAACGGAGGCATAGACAATTCATGGAATAGGGGTGAAAAGGTTGTGCCAGTTGTCAAAGTGTTGCGAAAAGGGGCATTAACACTCGTCATGGCTGTTATTGCAGTCTTGTTATTATTCCCGATTGTGATCACATTCACAAATTCGCTTATGACAGAGAAAGAAATTGAGATCAATTATGGACCTATCGGGCAGATGAATGAGGTGATTGAAGGGAGAGAAGATCCTTTTGTAAATTTAAAATTGCTGCCGGATCAAGTGTCCTTGGACCAGTATACTAAGGTTCTCCTAGACAACCCTAAATATCTGACGATGTTCTGGAACTCAGTATTCATGGTTGTGCCCATCATTGCAGGACAAACATTAGTAGCAGCACTCGCTGCCTATGCATTCTCGAAGCTGAAATTCCGGGGACGAGATCCTTTGTTTCTTATTTATGTCCTAACGATGCTTATGCCTTTCCAAGTGACGCTAGTACCGAACTATATTATGGCGGATAGGCTAGGAATATTAAATAGTTCATATGCAATTATATTGCCTGGAATTTTCGCAGCTTTTGGTGTGTTTATGCTCAGACAGTTCATGCTAGATATACCGTATGCGTATATCGAAGCAAGCAAAATGGATGGTGCTGGACATTTTCTGATTTTCTACAAGATTATTATTCCGATGATTAAACCTGGCCTGGCAGCACTCGTCATATTATTGTTCGTTGATTATTGGAATATGGTGGAGCAGCCGCTTATTTTTCTTGATGATCCGTTTAAGCAGCCATTGTCAGTCTTTTTATCGAGGATCAATGAAGGCGAGCGAGGCATTGCTTTTGCTGCATCCATACTTTATATGGCTCCGATGGTGATGCTATTTCTGTATGCGGAATCGTATTTTATTGAAGGTGTTCAATTGTCTGGTATCAAAGGTTGATTGGAGGAGAATGACGGGATATGGAGTTAGGTATAGAGCCGACTGATCGTAGACGTAAACGAAATATTCAAGTCGTCTTCATGGTTTTTATGGGATTATTGTTGTTTTTTACATTGTTCAGTAACACAATACAAACTTTGACCTTGCCGAAAGTTAGAACCGAAAAACCAACAAAGGGAAATCTTTTATTTACGATTGAAGGTAGTGGGATATTGCAGCCACTTGCTGAAGTTAGACTTTCGAATACTTCCGGACTGAAGGTCGAACAAATTCTTGTGAAAGAAGGACAACGTGTAAAGAAGGGACAAAAACTTATTATCTATGAGAGCAAAACTGTTGAGCAAGAATTGAAAGACGAAATAACAAATTTAGAAAAGCAGAAAATTGATCAACAGAATAGGCAAGATCAGTACATCCAATCCGCGCTGGAGGAGGATGAATTCAAAATCAGAAATACAAGACGTGATATCGAAAAAGGGAAGTTAGATATCTTAGCTCAGGAGAATAAGATTAGCGGACTAAAAAATCGTCTAACAAGCGAAAAACAACTACTGTCTCCGTTCGATGGTCTGATTTCAAAATTAAATGCCGTCGAAGGGTTAATTTCAATGGGAGAACCGGATGTGATTGTATCGAACAGCAGTCGGGGTTACAGATTGGATATTATCGTGGATTCCGTGCATTTGTCAAATTTAGGGATTTCTGCTGGAGAAAAGATAGAGGTCGAGGTTGATATGAATCATGGACAAGAAGCACGGACCCTAAGCGGCTCCATCGAAGAAGTTGCGAATTCAGAGTCACGTACTGATAGCCCCTCTAGTAATGAGTCCGGGAAGACTCAAACCATTCCTCAAAAGAATTTGAGAATAAAAGTCGTTGATCCAGAACTTAAAGGAGGTGAACAGGCTCAGATCAAAATCGAAAAACATTCACTCCAAGAGGGATTACTCCTATCCAATGAAGCTATTCATGAGGATCGCGAAGGTTTGTTTGTCTATAAAGTTGACGAGCAGCGGGGGGCATTAGGCAATGTCTTTGTCGCTCAAAAAGTTCGTATTCACTCCAGTGAAAAAAACGAGAAAGAAACAATGATTCAATCGGATTTTCTCTATGAGGAGGATTCAATTATTCTGGAAAGTAGTGAACCTCTTGAAGACGGGAACCGAGTTCGACTGCAATAAGAATTCAAATAAACGAGCAAATAGTAGGAGGAAATCAAATGTTTAAAAGGTCTATTTTTGTACTATTAATGGGTGCTTTGATAATGACAACGGCATGTAATTCCGGAGGTAATGAGAAAGTGGAAAGTAAGGGGAAAACGACAACTGAAGAGGGGAAGACAATCTTGACTCTATCTCTAGCAGAATCGAGTGCATTCTATCAGGCGCTAGAGAAAAAGTTTGAAGCGAAATACCCGGATATCGACCTACAAATTAAGGCATATAAAGAAGTGGGAAATGAGTGGGGGGAGAATGGTTATGTAGAATATAAAAAAACAACGAATACAGCCCTACTCTCCGGAAAAGGTGCAGATATTTTTGATGTAAGCGCCTTTTCAATCAATGATTATGTGAGTAAAAAGTTGCTTGTGAACATGAATGATATATTTGAACACGATAAAACGGTAAATAAGAGTGATTTAGAAATGAATGTTTTGGACGCAATGAAGGTAAACGACGGCCTATATTTCATTCCTACCGGGTTCGCTTTTAGAGCGTTCATAGGTGATGGGAATATGATTAAGAACTCAAATGTGAAGATTGACGATAAGAATTGGACTTGGAAAGAGTTTGGGGAACAATCGAAGGAAATTATACAACAGGCTGGGAAGGACGCTAAAAACAAACTTTATGCCTTAACGGAGTACCCAGCGGAAATGACACTCCAAGAAATGGCTATTGATAATTATAATTTGTTTGTTGATAGTGAAGCGAAACAAGCGAAATTCGACTCGCCTGATTTTGTGGAGCTGTTGGAACAAGTCAAGAAAATGTATAAAGAACAAGTTATGACTTCGGAGCCAGCGGAGATAGGTAATCAGCTTTTTAACTCCATCGTTATATGGTCACCAACAGACTTTATCGATGGTCCATATTCTTACTTTGAAAATCCGGTGTACCTTCAAAAGCCACATGCAGGTCAGACTGGTGGTATGAGAATCATTCCTTCATCATCGCTCGCCATACAAGCCAATACTCCGGTGAAAGAAGAAGCTTATAAGTTTATGACCTTCTTGTTATCTGAAGAAGCACAGTCCTTGCAAGATAGAGAAGGATTCTCTCTGCTCCAATCAGTGAACGATAAGAATTTAAACGATGTTCAGGAAAAGGTGGAAAGTGGAGCATATAAGCTTCCAACCGGAAAAGCGGCTAAGGTTTCTGATGAAGAATTTACTAAGTTTAAAGAAATCATTCATACGGTAGATCAATATGCGGAACTGGATACTAAAGTGCTTTCTATTATTGGGGAGGAGTCCTCATCATTCTTCAGTGGACAAAAATCTGCGGAAGATGTTGCAAAGCTGATCCAGAATCGAGTAGCAACCGTTCTAAACGAATAGAAGTATTGAACAGGATTTTGTATAAGGAGGGAGACTCATGCACAAACCACTAAAGACATACGCTGTAGTTCTGCTCAGTGCAATGATGTTAAGCCAACCTCTTGCAAACAGCATTTACGCAGCACCGACAAGTGCTTCAACTGCAGCGGTATTCACTCTTGACAAACTTGGGTCGATCGCTTTAAAAAACAATGTCAACGTGAAGCTAATAGATATGGATATTTTAGAGCAACCGAGCGGTAATATACTTATATACACACTTAGTTATAGCAATAGTAGTACCAATAGTGTAGCTCACGTAGATTATTTCTCAAGGGTTACTACAACTGGGGGGACAGTCATACAAGGTAAACCTGTCACGAGAGATGTTACTAAAAAAAATATTCCTTCAATGAGTAGTCAAATTGTAACTTACTACGTGAATATTGGAGAGTCTACAAAATTAAACGGCACCAAAGTGACCCTATTGAAGTGGGATTTCAGTAGCCAGGATTATCAGAAAAAGCTAGGCGAATTCGCCATTCCGGCAAGTTACTCAGTTGTCGTTCCTCAAGGCCAGAGCAAGAAGCTCACGCTGGATAATCTGCAAGTTGATATCAAAGCGGAAAGTATGCAAAGGCTTAAAAGGAATGGAAAAGTCTATATGAGAGTTGGCGTTAGTTACACGAATTTGGGTAAAAAAGTGCTAAGCAATTCTACTTATATTGCGTACCTGAGATCAGCTGGTGGTTCGGTGTTCGAACTTAAGCAGGAGGATGCTAGCAGCAGTTTCGATGTACAGTCCCAAGAAAAGAAGACGATTTATTATTTAACTGAAGTTCCTTCCTATATGAAGACTGAACATATGATCTTGCAATTTGCACAAGAAGATGAAGCTTTGAAAATAATGCTACCTGTTAAATCTTTTAAGCTTCCTTCAGTAACAACTTCTGACTTCGCTGTGGCTAATTATGCTGTGAAAAAGATTTCTATCAAGAATAACACGGTTGAAACACAATTGAAGAGTGCTTCCGTATATTCGGAAAATGACTTTGCGAAATGGAATCTTCAATTCCGCCTAAAGAATCTTGGGAATAAACCTGTCACGCTACCTGCATATGAGCTTACGGTTAAAGCTGCTGAAGGATTAAGTATTCCGGTAGATTCAAAAGCACTTGCGAATGTAATATTGAAACCACTTGAAGAAAAGATCGTCAGTCTCAGTGCGGATGTGCCATTAACACTTAATCAAGGTACGTTAAAGCTGGAGTGGACGGAACCCGCTGTTGATGACAAGATTGTTTTTCCAACTGCGTTGTATAACATTCCGTATGCTCTAGAATATAATAATCTGATGGGACAAGAGTATATGGTCGAGAACAGGTACGGGAAGTTCATGGTGAAGCTTGGATCCTATCAGCGGTTGCCTTGGGATGATGGTGATCAAATCGTAACTAATATCAGCATCCGGAACACAGGCTTAACCTCAGTACAGCTACCTTCTTTAAAAGCTATAGTCAAAGCAGGAATGAGTGATCTGAGCAGTACAGCCCAGATCGTGACCACAAATTCGCAAACGTCACTAGCTCCTAATGAAGCAAAAGAGATATTTGTGATAGCGAAAGTGTCATATTCTTATAGCTTCAATCAGCTGAAAATTGTACTACAAGATACCTCTGGAGATGAAGTCACGAAGTTTCTCTCCATGTATTCAAACTCGCTAAATAATGTGATCCATACGATTGCTGCAGGTGAATCTCATCATATGAATTCGTTAGGCAAAAAAGCAGAAGTCCGTGAGCGTCGGACAACCACATATAATTCTAACAAATCTAATTTGATCTATACGGAACTGGAAATGATTAGCGAAGAACCACGCCAGTCGAAACAGGCACAGCTGGTAGCTTATTACAAAACACCTGATAACCAATTTTTCAACGCGATGGTTAGCCAATCGACAACGCCAACTAGCCCAAATGGTAAAAAATTGGTTACCATCTGGAGTAAGCTTCCCCAAGGTGTGGATACCTCTCAGCTTGTGCTATATATTGGAGAAGGGGTTGCTGACGGTAAGCTTACAGATCTAGGGGGGACATCAACTGGATTTATCAATAGTGTTAAATTAGCACTTACCCCTAAAGCAGTAATCTCACAGAATAATCTAATAAGTGTTGATCTATTCCCTTACAACCTTTCGGTTGCAAATGCAGTGGGTTACATTACTGAAGAAAGGGACACATTAGATATAGCTGTAAATTATAGCTTATCCGAACAAGAGGATTTTGAAGCAGGTGCCTATGAGCATAAGTTAGTCTTAGAGCTTATTGACCCTTACGGACAATCTATGGAGAAGACTTTGGTAATGGGGACTGATTTGCCAATGGGCAAAAATAAGTCATACACAACTTCATTTAATAGTAACCTTTACAATAAATTAAGGGGAGGAAGCTTCCGTATAAATTTATATGATGAATTTCAGGGTCATAGGATGTTGTTAGGGAGTCAGTCTTACCCGTTAAATTACGTTTTATCGGAACCGAGAACAACTAAAAACATTGACAATTAAAATTGTAGTGAGCTGGGTTAAGAACCAAGTCAAATGTGTTGGCATAATTGCCAGCACTTTTTTTATTTCTCGCCTATACTTATGAACTTTTTATGGAAATTCCTTCAATGTATGTTCTTTACATTGACTGTTCTCAGTCTTTTCGTTAAGATTACCTCTGCGCTTCAATGCCAAAAAGCAAAAAAGCTTAAAAGTGCGGAAGCGTTCGATCATTATTTTTATACCCAATACAATGTTAAGGAGCATTATTTTCATGGAACGACAGCTTAGTTTCTCAAAAAGCATGATCATCATCGTTTTTATTTTAGCACTTCTATTTGTATCCATCTTTCTATTGAAAGCGGAGCCGCATCTACCGCTTCTCGTAACTACAATAGGCACGGCCGTCTTACTAGGAATGTTTGGTTTCTCTTGGAAGAAGATCGAATCAGCAATTATTCAAGGGATACAAACGGCCATAATGCCAATTCTTATCCTCATGCTGATTGGAATTCTGATCGCTGTGTGGATGATGAGCGGTACAGTACCGTCGCTTTTATATTATGGTATGGATTATATTAATCCGAATTATTTTGCGGTGAGCGCATTATATGTCACGATCATCGTCTCGATGTTCACTGGAAGCTCCTTCACGACAGTAAGCACCATCGGCGTTGCTTTAATGGGAATTGCAGTAACTACGGGGATTTCCCCAACTTTGGCTGCTGGAGCAATTATCAGTGGGGCTTGTTTTGGTGATAAAATGTCGCCACTTTCCGATACAACGAATTTTGCACCTGCAGTAGCGGGTATATCCTTGTTTACACATATTCGTAATATGGCATACACTACGGTGCCGGCGCTTGTTATCACCACTCTCTTTTTTCTGTTCGCTCCAAAGGGGAATTCGATCGACTTATCCTCGATTAAAGACATTAAGCTTGCGTTACAAGATGGATTCCATATTCATTGGTTAACGCTGCTATCTCCGCTAGCTGTCATCGCTTGTTCGATCAAGCGGATACCGATCCTGCCTACGTTAGTTGTTGGTATTGTCAGTGGTCTTCTTGTGACGGCTTTGATTCAGCAGCAGACTGAAATCGATGTCTGGTTTAGTGTAATGCAGAGTGGATATAACAGTAATATCGCGAATGAAATGGTTGCTTCTATCGTGAACCGCGGAGGAATGCAATCGATGATGTGGTCTGTATCTCTAATCTTAATTGCCTTATCCTTAGGTGGTTTGATTCAGCATTGCGGTGTCATTGAGGCCTTTTTCCGTAAACTCATTCAACCACTCAAGCGTAAGAGCAGCATTGTACTGATGAGCGGAGCGTCATCCATTGCGGTAAATGGCATGACGGGTGAACAGTATCTTTCGATTCTTTTGCCAGGTCAAATGTTCAAAGATGAATATAATCGCCGTGGCATTCCAGCGAAGACACTGTCCCGTACGCTAGAAGATTGCGGCACTCTCGTTAATCCATTGATTCCATGGGGTGTCAGTGGTGCCTTCTTCGCAGTGACTCTGGGTGTACCCGTGATAGAATATGCGCCGTATGCAACTTTCTTATGGTTAAGTCCATTCATCACGTTTGCTTACGCGTTGATCCCTAGATTACAAAGGAACTCATTGGGTAAAGATTAAGAAATCTCAAGATAATGGACACCTAATGCATTGATTCAACGTATATAAAGAATACTATGCGTTGAGTCAATGTGATCAAGCTAGTGATCTAAGCTTAAAAAGTGGTCAATTTATCGGAGGTAATAACAGTGAGTCGCAGTAAGTTACAGGATAGAATCAAATTAGCTAATGTCGAGACTAAGCACGCAGAACAATTTAATAATCTATTACGTTATGTATTTCAAGTGACCAATCGTGATCTGCAAATCTTTGGCTGGGAGAATCGTGAAATCACTCAGGCTAAGTTGCCAGTTCTTAAGTATGCTGATGTTGTAGGTTGGTTTGATGGAGACAAGCTCATCTCTCAGTTAGCCGTATACCCATTTCAGGTTAATATTTTTGGGCATATCTATGAGATGGGTGGATTAACGGGTGTTGGAACCTATCCCGAATATGCCAATTTAGGTTTAATGAATAAACTGATGCTTCATGCTTTAACTAAAATGCGGGATCGTAAACAATCGATATCTTATCTTTATCCGTATTCAATCCCTTATTATAGAAGAAAAGGCTGGGAAATCATCACTGATAAAATCTCATTTGAAGTTCCGGATACACAGTTGCCAAAAATGAGAAATGTCCCAGGAAATGTGGAACGTGTATCCATTGAACATCCAGATATCAAAGTGATTTATGATCAGTTTGCCGTGCAGCATCATGGGGCGATGATTCGTAATGAGTTAGCTTGGGAAGAATATTTGCGGTGGGATTTAGATGATATGACGGTAGGTATTTATTACAATAACAACGATGAACCCATGGGGTACTTGTTGTATTGGGTCGCCGAAGAAATATTTTATATCAAAGAGATGGTATACATTGTTGAAGAGGCTCGAACGGGCTTGTGGAATTTTATTAGTGCGCACTTTTCAATGATTAAGCTGGTTAAAGGGGATATTTATAAAGGAGAACCGTTGTCATTCATATTAGATGATGGGGATATTAAAGAAACGATCGCTCCATACTTTATGGCACGGATTGTAGATGTCCGTTTATTTATCGAACAGTATCCTTTTAAACGGCAGGACAAAGACTGTGAGCTCATTTTTAACTTAAGCGATCCGATGCTGGAATGGAATCGAGGGACATTTTCACTAACTGTAGATAAAGAAGGGAAGGGGACCTTGCGAAAAGGGGGATTAAATCCTTCACTCACGATTGATATTCCTACCTTAACAACCATGTTAATGGGCTATAAGCGGCCAACCTACCTGGCTCGCATCGGACGTATTCAGACGGATGATGCCACGATTCATTTGCTGGAAGGACTGATTAGACCAGAGCATCCTTATTTCTCTGATTATTTTTAAAATATGTGAACCTTTGAAGCATACTCTAATGAGTGTGCTTTTTTGCTCTTTTTATAGTAGAATAATCTCTCAGCAACACAATATGATATGAGGTGTAAGAATGGCAATTAATTTTACTAAACCAATGATCACTAAATTACAACAAGAAATTACCGAGCTCGAAAACAAAATCAAGAGCACACAGAACAAAAAAGAAAAATCTAAATTCAAAATTAACCAATTAGAACAGGATATGAAATTTAGCAAGTCTCACACAGATTTGAGCAGTAAAATGTCGCGAATCAAAAAGCTGAATGATGAGATAAAAACCTTAAATCGTATGCAAGCTGATCTGTCAAAAGAATTAACCGCAAAGAAAAACTCGCTAAAGAAACTTCAAATGAACGAAACCGCACCTGTTACGAATGATCCTGCAAAAGGATAAATTGATTATAGTTTATAGCATAAACGCTTACCGTCCTTATAAGGACGCCAAAGGCGTTTATGCTTGTTTTATCGGCTCATCCGTTTCTCCTCGTAACAATGAAATCTCATGCTTATAGGGCGGGTTGACATATTTCTTTTCACCGATGGAGGGGGTCTCCAGGAGCTTGGGAATGGTTGTTAGCTGTGGATGGTGGACTACATATCGAAGCGCCTGAAGGCCGATATATCCATGTCCGATATTTTCGTGCCTGTCTTTTCGCGAGCCGATGATATTCTTTGAATCATTTACGTGAATGACCTTTAGGCGCTCTATTCCAATTATGTGATCAAATTGATCCAATATGCCATCAAAATCTTCCTTCACATTATAACCAGCATCGTGGATATGGCAAGTGTCCATACAAATAGACAGGCGCTCATTGTGCGTCACTCCATCAATAATAGCCGCAAGTTCCTCAAATGTAGTTCCGCATTCACTACCTTTTCCAGCCATGGTCTCTAATGAAACCTGAACATTTCGTTTATTGGCTAACACTTCGTTTAAACCTTCTACGATCCGAGAAATTCCGGCCTGTGGACCCGCACCAACATGGGACCCGGGATGAAGGACAATTTGTGTTGAGCCTAAAGCTTCCGTTCTTATAATTTCTGATTGAAGAAACTCAATACTATGTTCAAAGACTTGATTCGATTGCGTATTCCCTAAGTTAACAATAAACGGAGCATGCACAACAATATTTGAAATGCCGTTAGCTCTCATGTGAGCTTGTCCAGCTTCAACATTCAAAGCTTCAATGGGTTTGCGACGTGTATTATGAGGAGCTCCGGTATATATTAGGAAGGTGGTCGCTCCATAAGATGCTGCCTCTTCACTAGCTCGAAGGAGCATTTTTGGTCCAGTCATGGATACATGTGACCCTAGGAGTAAAGTCATCTGGTTCAACGCTTCCTTTCTTCAGAGAAAGAGACCGAAATTTAGTCACTGCATGTCTATTAATATTTGTAGAAGGCCCTAATTATATGTATTTCAGCGCAGGCTAGGTTGTCTCGTCCGTCTATCTCATAAGGGAGACAACCTTACCCACCCAGAATGATCGTTATTCAGCAGCGGTGATCGTCTCGCCTTGGATCGGCTTCAATCCGTTCCCCCACCTAACAGGGATAGAACGAGAGTTGAATAAATCCACTCCGTCAGAGATCTGGAAATGTAAATGGGGCTCACTAGAGTTGCCCGAGTTACCCGTCAGCCCAATGATATCACCTTTTTTGACTTTATCGCCTGGCTTAACTGTAATCGAACCTTTTTTGAGATGTGCTAGATGGCTGAATTCACCACCGTGATCAATGACCACGTTATTGCCGGTTGCCTGGTTTGGATTCATAACACCGACAGGTTCATTATCTTTAATATCATTCATAACCGATACGATTGTACCATCTGCAGGGGCGAAGATTTTTTCCCCAAAGGCATAATAACTTTTGTTTTTTAGCGGATCACCTTTATAAGAATAGTTCTCCTTGGCCTGAATGAAATCATAGGCGTAACGCTGGATCTCTACTTCATAATGATAATTTACGAGAATATTCTCTCCGCCCCAAAATACAAACCAGTCACCTTCGAAAGGCAACGCGTATTCCTGCTTGCTAAGTTTCGAGTCGGTTTCAGGAGAGGATGTCAGTTCTTGAATCTGGATTAATGAAATGGTTCCATCCGGATCAAACATTCCGATAAGCCCTTTATTACCTGCATCACTCACCCAAGTACGTCGATCAAATCCATTAAGCTGCATATCAGAAGCTTTATTCAGTGTCTGGATATCCTTAGTGAATTCCTTAGCGGTCTCAGCTAATTCAGTTTCACTAACCTCATCTTTCAAAGGCTGACTAAAGTGGGCGTACATTTCTTTATAGTTCCCTTTAAGCAGAAAATTTGGCAGATCATCAGGCAGGAACATTGTTTCGTTTGATTCTACAGCTGAATTGGATGTTTGCTCCACTTTCGCATTATTGTTCATATCCGTTTTTCCTCCTCCACAAGCTGTTAATAGTAAGGCAAGTGATCCTATTGCCAAAACTGTTTTTGCTGACATTCCCGGTATGCTGATTATTTTTTTAGAGCTTTTTTTCAAGAATATCGCCTCCCATTAGTCAAATTATAGCAAATGAGTCTTAGCTCTTCTGAAACACAGTATTAATACGATCTTAACTTTTGGTGTAGTAGACGAATACGAATTAAGCTTCTGTTAAGGTAAGTGCGATTGATAGCGTCAAGAATCATGCTATGATGATAAAAACAAGGGCTATTTGGAAAGGGAATTTCACAATGAATGAAGCATCGATTTTACTTGTAGATGATGAACAATCGCTTTTGGAGATTATGGAGACTGTATTACGCAAAGAGGGTTATTTAAATATTGATACTGCGGTGACGGGTGAAGAAGCGATAAGCGCCTGCGAAGCCAAAAAATATGATTTGATTGTATTGGATGTGATGTTGCCAGGGCGCAGTGGAATTGAAATCTGTCCTTTTATCCGGCAGACGACGGACGCACCTATCCTGTTTCTTACGGCTCGAACCTCTGATTTTGATAAGCTGACCGGATTTGCTATAGGTGGAGATGATTATATCACTAAACCCTTTAATCCACTTGAAGTTGTCGCTCGAATAAGAGCGCAGTTGCGGCGGTACTTAAGTTCACCTGCTCCATCAGATACTGATAAGATCACAGCGACAGTTCACAGCAAATCTGCGAACGTTTACGATTACGGGAGATTTAAACTGGATGAGACGGCAGGGGAGCTGCTGGTTGAGGGTGAGTCGGTCTCTTGTCCGGCACTTGTATTCCAATTGCTGCTGTTCTTATGTAAACATCCCAATCAAATATTCAGCAAAAGTGAATTATATGAAAAGGTTTGGGGTGAAGAAGCCTTAAGTGATGATAATACGGTCATGGTGCATATTCACCGTATAAGAGAGCGTATAGAAGCAGACCCATCCGATCCGAAGTTTATTGTTAATGTTAGAGGTCTTGGGTACAAACTGGTTAAAGTAGAACGTCAAGAGTTGTCTGCGCCATGAATATTAAGCGCCGGTTAACGTTAAAGTTTGTTCTTCAGCTCGCAATTACGGGCATGGTAGTACTCGCTATTTCTGCCATAACATTTACTTGGATTTTGCTGCGGTTTCTTGATATTAGTCTCTCGCGTGATTTTGCCAATGTGGGTCTTGAACAATTGGTAGAATCTTCTAAGATTGATGAGGATGGCATACATTTTTCTCCGAGTTTACTGGAGCAAGTGAAGAAAAATAAAGGCTGGCTACAAAGTCTAAATGAAGATGGGCAAGTTGAGAGTGCCTATAATACACCTAAAGATGTACCCATTCAATATGGCCCTGGCGAAGTAGTTGCTTATTGGACGGGCACTCAGCCGTTTCCTTATAATCTGGCACTATGGATTCAAGAAAAGGATGGTAAACAGCTCGCACTGGTGTATGGTGCGCCTAATGTATTAGGTCCACTATTAAAGAAAGTGAGTGAGGGGACATTCGCTGCTGCGAAAGGGGACCCAGTACTTCCTGATGAACTTGAAAAAGAAATTAAATCGGCCCAAGCTTTTGTTCAACTTATAGATTCATCAGGCAATGAAGTGGTTTCTTATAATAGACCTAATATGATACCCACTCAGTACTCCGTTCAAGAGCTTGCACTTCGCACCCTGTACAGTGAACGATATGGGTACCATGTTCTTTCTTCTTTTGATAAGGACTCAGGTCGTACTTGGATCGTGGGAGAACCCAATATCAAAGGGACAGATCCAAGTAAAAAAGTGTGGATACCAGAGGAAGTAAAGGTCGTGATCATCGGTTCATTTGCCATGCTTATCGCTTTATTGATCGCGTTTGTGTTGCTCTCTTTATGGCAAGCTCATCGTTTCGGTGCACCTATGCTGCATATGCTCGTGTGGCTCGATTCCATCGGAAATGCCATCTATACAGAGCCAACGGATCGTAAAGGACTTCGTCGCAGTCGAACAGCCGTGGGTAAATGGAGGAGAAGATACCGTGTTTTTGCTGATGTGATGGTTTCAATTGAGAAATTATCGGCAACCTTGAAGAGTGATCAAGTACTGCGGGAAGAGACGGAGAGCTTACGCGAGGAATGGATCGCCGGTGTTACTCATGATTTGAAAACCCCATTATCCTCAATCACAGGATATGCTCATTTACTGGCCGAACCAAAATACGATTGGTCGAAAGAGGAAGTTCGTAAGTTTACAACGACTATGCTAGATAAATCGGCCCATATGGACATGCTGATCAGTGATCTTGCAATGACCTATCGTCTAAAGTCAGGAATTAAACCACCTGAGACGATGGAAGTTGAATTGAACGCTTGGCTGCAACAAGCTCTCGAACAAGCTGCTGCCAATCCTGCCTACGGGAAGCAGCGAATAGTATTTCTGCCTGCACAAACCGAAGTAAGAGCTCAATTGTATACGCCATGGCTAGAAAGGGTTGTCAACAATTTAACTGCGAATGCGCTGCTCCACAACCCACCGGATACGAAGTTGACCGTTTCGCTTATTCATAAAGATAGGGACACCGGATTTATCATTCAATTTGCTGATGACGGCGATGGAATGGATGAAGAAACAATGATCCGGCTATTTGAACGATATTATCGAGGAACGGATACAGCGTCTACCTCCAACGGTTCTGGGCTCGGCATGGCGATTTCTAAAGGACTGATCGAATGTATGGGGGGCCGGATTACTGTCGAGAGTCACGTAGGTAAAGGAACGGTTATTAAGTTAATATGGAGCTGATATCTTCATTCAAGCCCTCGCTGTATTCCAACCGGATACCGCGAGGGTTGTTTGTATTTATTAGGATGAGTCAAGGCTATAAAAATAAAGGAGTTGACATCTTTTTTGAATGTAACTACAATAGTTACAGGTGAGCGATTATTAAGAGGATGAAATTCATCCTAATTTGAGGAGGATTTTAAAATGAAAATAGCTATAACAGGAGCAACAGGTCAATTCGGATCATTGGTGATAGAGTCTCTACTTAAAACTGTACCCGCAGGGGACCTTGTAGTAAGTGTCCGGAATCCAGATAAAGCAAGTGATCTTAAAGCGCGTGGTGTGGAAGTCCGTCATGGTGACTTTGATAAGCCGGAAACATTGGATGTAGCGTTTGCCGGTGTGGATCGACTGCTAATTGTATCTTCAGATGGAGATAACGAGACTCGGATTCGCCAACATAAGGCAGCTATTGATTCAGCCGCTAAAGCTGGTGTTGGATTCATTGCCTATACAAGCGTAGGACATGCTGAGAAGAGTGAGCTGTTCCTTGCTGAAGTACACCGTGTAACCGAAGAAGCCATTCGAGCTACCGGAATTCCTTACAGTTTCCTTCGCAACAACTGGTACATGGAGAACGAGGTTGGATCTATCCAAGGCGCCGTAGCAGGTGCCCCATGGGTAACTTCTGCTGGTAGTGGTAAAGTTGGCTGGGCAGCACGAGGAGATTATGCAGAAGCTGCTGCTAATGTTCTAGCTGGGGAAGGACATGAGAATTCTGTCTATGAATTGTCTGGCAAGCCTTTAACACAAGAAGAATTGACTGGAATTATAAGTGGCGTAATAGGTAAAGAAATTAAAGTGCTGCAAGTTGACGACGAAGCTTATGCGAAAATCATGGCTGAGGTTGGTGTACCAGAAGCTGCTCTGCCATTCGTTGTTGCGATTCAACGTGGTATTCGCGAAGGATGGCTGGATATTGAAAGTGACGATCTAGAGAAAGTACTGAATCGTCCAGTCACTCCGTTAGCGGATGTTATCAGTGATCTTGTAAATAGTCTGCAAGCTTAAATAATATAGCAAGATTCAAGGCTTCTTCTCGGTGAATAACCAGAAGGGGCCTTTTTTTATGCATCTTTAACATCATTGATAAAGGTTTCGTGAAGTAATAATAATGATATAATAGGAAACATATGTGAACTATTGGTGTAATGAAAATGATTGAATCGAAGAGAAGGGGATGAATATCAATGAGGACAAAAATTTGGATGGCTTCTGGTGCAGTAGTTGTTGTTGCTTTAGGGGCAGTTTTATTTGTGGGGGGAAATGATAAAAAATCACCCGCAGCAACCGATACATCTAACGTTAAACAATTAGTACAGGAATATAGTTCAAGCAGCATGAAAGACCTCTCTGCTTCCATCACTTCAGAGCAGCTTATTGTGACCGACAGCAACAATCAATCAACCAAATATGACTTACCCAAAGATGAGTTTTTTGTTTCCATCGCACCATATGTTAAGAATACACACCCGTGTGCAACACATAGCTTGACTGGATGCCAAGGGGAATTAACAGAACAAACGTTTGATGTATATGTCGAGGACACTGCGGGCAATGTGATTGTGGATCAAACTATGAAGTCCCAATCTAACGGATTCATTGATCTTTGGTTACCTCGTGATAAGAAATATAATGTAACGATTGAACAGGATGGTGTAAAAGCGAAAGCCGCACTTTCCACTTTTAAGAGTGATAATACATGTGTAACGACCATGCAATTAGTAGAGAGTATCTAAACACCAGAGACAGCGAAGTCACTACTTCCTCTGAAAATTCCATATCGGACCTGCCATTTAATTTATGGGAGGTTTTTTATGTATCTGTAAGAATAAGAAGGTTCTAAGGTAAAGTTTAATTATAGTTATTTTCCACCTCCTGGAAATGATATAATCTGATGGATATCAAGTGTCGACCTTTTATAGGGAGTGTTCTTTGAAGAAGGGTATCGTCGAAAAACTCAAGGGTGATTCTCTATGATAAACTTTAGTTGGTACTTCATTTTTGAGAGGAGATAGAGGGATGGATAAAGATCTGATCATCGGGGATGTTTTGCAGGAGTTAGCTGGTACGCGTCGTATGCTGGAGAAGCTGACGCAGGAGCATATGACATGGAAACCACACGAAAAGTCAATGAGTCTCGGTGGGCTATCCACACATCTCGTCAATCTGCTAAACTGGCAATCAGCCATTCTTCTTCACTCGGAGTTTGATTTGGCATCTGTGCCATATCGTCGAGAAGCGCTGGAGAGCCCCGCCGCGGTTCTGCAAGAGTTCGATATGAGCGCTCGCAAGATTGAAGAATTAATTTCTGAAAGCAATGTGGAGACGCTTGGTGCGGAGTGGACACTGCGTAATGGCACAGCGGTTATCCGCCGTCAGACACGGGCAGTCGCGCTTCGTACCATCGGCTTGAATCACATGATCCACCACCGGGCACAGCTTGGGGTATATTTCCGACTTCTAAATATACCAGTGCCGGGCCTTTACGGCCCCTCGGCAGATGAATTAGCGAATGCCTAATAAATGAATTTCTTAATGAGTTAAGGATTGGAAAGTTGAAAAAAACAAATCGGCATGATAACATGGATACAAATTAATGATCGGAGTTGAAAAGTATAGTGTAGTAATTATTCTTGCGACACATGATGAATAAAACAACAAAAACGGTTTATTTCGTTTGTTTTATTTTTTGTATGCAAGAAAGTTACTACTTCTTTTCACTCGAACAATATATCCTTATCTAACTCCATTTGGGGCTAGATTTGCTGTATTTATTTGAGTCACAAGAAAGTAACTTTCTTGTGGCTTTTATTTTTTTCATACAGGAGGATACTTATATGTCATTAATAAATGTTACAAATCTAACCTTTGCCTATGAGGGCAGCTACGATAACATCTTTGAGAATGTAAACTTTCAAATCGATACTGATTGGAAATTAGGATTTACCGGAAGAAACGGTAGAGGAAAGACCACCTTTCTGAGTTTATTGCTTGGAAAATATGAATACAGCGGAAATATTTCTGCCCATGTCACTTTTGAATATTTTCCTTTTCAGGTGGATAACAAGGAGCTTAATACCATTGATGTGATCAGCGAAATTTTTCCGGATTATATTCATTGGAAATTAATGCGTGAACTTTCATTATTAAAGGTTTCTGAAGATGTGTTAT
The DNA here is from genome assembly GCF_038009145.1 of Paenibacillus sp. FSL R5-0923. Lineage (NCBI taxonomy): Bacteria > Bacillati > Bacillota > Bacilli > Caryophanales > Paenibacillaceae > Paenibacillus > Paenibacillus sp. FSL R5-0923. The sequence continues at coordinate 4,495,951 of NZ_JBBPAT010000001.1, read as the reverse complement.
ATCGGCCCTTTGATTCATTGTCTAACGGAGAGCAGACGAAAGTGCTGTTAGCCACTCTATTCATTAAGGAAAATAGCTTCCTATTGATCGATGAACCTACCAATCATTTAGACATGACGGCAAGAAAGCTGGTCAGTGATTATCTCAATACGAAAAGTGGATATATTCTGGTCTCTCATGACAGATCTTTTCTTGATAATTGTGTAGACCATATTTTGTCTATAAATAAGACGAATATAGAAATTCAAAAAGGCAATTTTTCAAGCTGGTGGGAGAATAAAGTCAGACAAGATAACTTTGAGCTGGCAGAGGACGAGAAACTCAGAAGAGATATTAAACGCTTATCTGCTTCTTCAAAACGGACAGGCAACTGGTCACATGAAGTGGAAAAAACAAAAAACGGAACGAGAAATTCCGGCTCAAAGGTAGATAAAGGCTACATTGGACACAAGGCCGCTAAAATGATGAAACGCTCTAAAGCCATTGAACAAAGACAAAATTCTGCGATCAACGAAAAGTCTAAGCTTCTTAAAAATATCGAAAATTCTGAGAATCTAGAGATTACACAGCTTGACTATCATAAACGTCAACTTGCTGAGCTAGACAATATTTCGATTTTTTACGGTGAAAAAAAGGTATGTTCAGACGTAAGCTTCACTATCGAGCAGGGTGAGCGTATTGCTCTGTCGGGTAAAAACGGCTCAGGTAAATCAAGTGTCATCAAATTGATGTGTGATGAGGATATAGATTTCACAGGCACTCTCACAAAGGATAATCAGCTTATCATTTCCTACGTATCCCAAGACACTTCTAATCTGCAGGGGAATTTAACGGATTATGCCAGAGACAACGGAATCGATGAAAGTCTGTTTAAATCTATTCTACGAAAGCTTGATTTTTCTAGAATCCAATTTGATAAAGACATATCCACTTATAGTGGTGGTCAAAAGAAAAAAGTGCTGATTGCCAAAAGCCTTAGTGAGAAAGCTCATTTGTACATTTGGGATGAACCGCTTAATTTTATTGATGTCATTTCACGTATGCAAATTGAAGAGCTGTTGCTTGAATACACGCCAACTCTTGTTTTTGTGGAGCATGATCGGGAATTTTGCAACAATGTTGCTACGAAAATCGTTGAACTTTAATTAAAATGAAGAAATGGGGGAAGTCGACAGAGTTTATCTGTCGGCTTTTTTGTATTATTTTACAAACGCTGCACATTTAAAAAAGCAATTTAATATCACCCTATAAAAGTTATGGATTACCTCCGTGCAATCCTAACTCGTGTCGAGTACTATGAAACTAAAGACTATAATCTCCAAAAGAAACAGTTGTACATCCAAGTGGATCAGGAGGGAGATCAGATGCTTAGTGTACTTATAGTGGATGATGAATATGAGATTCGTGAAGGATTGCGGAATCGCTTTCATTGGGAGGATTACAATATTACAGAGGTTCTTGTTGCGGATGATGGTGATGTGGCCTTACGTACGGCACTTGAGATCAGGCCCGCTCTGATTATTACAGATATCAAGATGAACCGCATGTCTGGTCTGGAATTCCTTAGCGCCTTATCTGCGGAAGAGGACTATAAGCCTGAGAAGATTATTGTAAGTGGTTATGATGATTTTGAACTGGTCAAGCAGGCCATGAAAATAGGGGTATGCGATTATATTTTGAAACCAATTAATTTGGATGAACTAGGTAAAATGGTGGATAAATCGATAGAGAACATCAATAAAAAGAAGTTGGATCATCGTAACCGGCAGATGCTTAAGAATCAAGCGGTCTTCGCCATCTCCAAAATGCGCGAGGAATTATTAAAGGAAATGATTGAGCAGGTTTATGATCCTAATCTTGAAATGCGTAGATACCACCGTCTTCAAACATTGGAGCTTGAATGGATGCTGAAGGAGCCTACGATGTTGATTGTCGTTGAGGCTGATAATTTAAAAGCGATAGAGAATAAGAATCCGCATGAGAAGGAACTGATTCTATTCGGGATCAGTAATGTGTTACATCAGACGCTTGAAGAGGAATACGCCCACCCTTCTGCTCTCTATAAGGACCGTTATAACCGCTGGATTATCGTGCTGGGAAGTCTTTCGCATGAGCAGACGGATATCGCACAGGGCATGGCACAGCTCTTCATTCAAAGAATCAATGATTTTGTCAAAATCACTGCTAGTGCAGGAATGCTGACTAAACCAGGGAATACAAGTAACTTGCACCATATGTATATTGAGGCTGTGAGTGTAATGGAGCAAAAGGCGGTTTATGGGGGCAACAGATTATTCACTGAGCAAGGACTATTTTACGACGGGGAGAGTGATAACTTGTCACTTCAGAACCCGGAAGAAATGCTTGATTTAGTTCGATATGGTTCGGATGAAGATATAACAAGAGCGATGGATACCTTTATCGAGATGATACAGTCTTGGCAGCTTACACAACTTAGGGATATCCAGCAGAAAATTTTTGAATGGCTGTTCGAAGTGTTCCGGCGAGGAGCGGAGGGAACCGTCCTTAAGCATTGGAAAAATAATCCGATCGCAGTTTGGGAGCTGTTGGAGCAATACGATACCCTGCAGGCGCTTCGTGAACAAACAGAGGTCTTTCTGCATGAGATTGCTGCCGACTTTCGAAAGCTTTCGCATACACCTAGCCAAATTGTTAGCGAAGCTGAGAAGATCTTACACCGTGATTATGCTGAAAGCCTAACGCTGCAAATTGTAGCTTCTGCGGTTCACGTAACTCCGGTTTGGCTTAGTAAGTTATTTAAGAAAGAATTGCATATGACCTTTCTTGAATATTTAACAGATATTCGCATTAAAAAGGCAAAAGAAATGCTATACGATGTGCAGTTTAAAATTTATCAAATCTCCTATCAGGTCGGTTACAAAGACCCGGTGCATTTCTCAAAGCTTTTCAAGAAACAGGTAGGCTGCACCCCTAAGGATTTCAGAAGACAGCTTGGAATTGCTGAAGAATAAAGAATCCAGGTTGCTCAGGTTCGGAAGAACCTGGCACCCTGGATCTTTGCAAGTGTTTATAGTGGCGTGATTCCTATAGTTACAATCCCAGCCTTACATACAGGAATCGGCTGTGTCTGAACCTCGGAGGTCATTTCTTCCATGATATTACTGTGGTATAGCAGGGAGTTTTCTCGGGTATTAATACTCAAATTCGAAGGCGTGTAAGCAAGATTGTACCAGCGTGCCATTAAATCTCCATTATCTTCATTGATTTTTAAACTGGAAAAAGCCATTTCTTTACCATCCCATGCCAGAAAACTGTGCACAGGAGGAAGTGTTCCTTCATGAATACCGGTCTGAGCAGTGGTGACGGGAACAGCATAACGATAGGCTTCACGGTAGGCCGCGAAGCGGTTGTCACCTCCGCCATGAGGGATAAGGCTCCACTCTGCTACATTAACGCCAAGGCACTGAGCATCAGGGGTATGAAAGACGCCCCAGTCGCCAAGTTCTCCTATGGAACGAAGGAGTGTTAGGGCGATTGTACCTTTATCATCCTGCAACACCTCGTACTCATTAAGACCTTTACCGGCTGCGGTCAAGCCGCGATCATCGGCATGTACATCCACGAACGCCTGCATATGCTGACAGTTGCTTGGGTTCTCCCATTCCGGTGCAGGTATGGTTTCGCGCTCTGCGACTTCAAAGACGGAATCTGCGTAATGAAGCGCCGTCTTAATGCCAGTTGGCAGCAGAACACGTAGACGGTGATCCTTGGCGGTGTTGTCGATTCGAGTATGCACTTGCAATGCATGGCTTTCACGCTCCAGACTGATTCGAGTCACAATATTTAGAGGGACAAGCTGCTGTGACCGGACCGACTTCCGCTTACGGAACTCAACCATGGTTTCTACTTCCTGCTGTAACTGTTCATCTGCTGTGGCTGGAACTTCTAAGGTGTGTCTGATTTCAAAAGCAGCTCTGTAAGGGGTATTCTCCGTTAGGCGAATCTCAGCAGGGATGCCGCGTGTAGTTATGGCTACATCACCTTCGGGTTGTTTGAAGATGTATTCATTACCTATGTCGCCGACATCCTCGTATACACCAAGATCGCTGTACAGCTCATCGCTGCCTTTGTCGAACATAGAAAAGCTGCCGTCTTGTGCCACTATGACTCGAATAAATTCATTCTCCATAGTGAAGTCATCGGTAATCAGTGTGTCACTTGAAGATTTCGATATCGCTGTGTCCATTGCGGGAATCCAAGCAAAAGTTGCCAGTCCTAGGGCAGGAAGCGATTTTGCCTCAAAGGTTAGCCGTAATGCATGCGCCATATAAGGCTGTCTAAATCTATCGTTAGGCAGCTCGTAACCGAAGCGTACACCCAGATCTTCAACAGTGCAGTCTAATCGATCACCTTGGGAATTGACCAGGTAGCCCTCGCCATGCGATCTGTCAGAGACTTGCTTGAACACGGCACTTGGGTCTTCACTTTGATTGAAGAAACGATGAGACCACTCAATTTCCAAGGTCACAACGCTGCTGCTAGAATAGCCGCTAGTATTATAAACTACGAACGCAGTGGCGTCTTCTCCAAATGATGCGAAGATAGAGGTATCGACCTTAGCACTAATGAATCTGGCGCTGTCAGTTATGAGGGCTGATCCGACCTCCATGCTTTTTGCAAACCGAGTCTTCATCTCATGGTAGACTTCATCTACACTGCAGCCGCAAATACTGTCATGCGGATGGTTCTGCATAAGCGTCTTCCAGGCATATTGCATTAGACCGTGCGGATAAGCTTTGCCTAATCCATGTGCGATAGCGGCTAGCGGTTCAGCTATTTTTTCTAGAAGAGTCTGGTTCTGTTGATTGAGCTGCTTGATGTATACCCTCGCTGAAGCAGTATTTACTAGTGAGTACCAGCCGTCTGTATGTTGCCCACGCAGCTCCCCTGTAGTAAGGGTTAGGTCATCGGGAAGCTCATTTTTAACGGCTTTTATATAATCATCATAGTTAGAATGAATGAAATCACAGTCTGGATATAATTCACGCGCAACACGTAAAGCTTCTGAAAGATCGGTTTGGATGGGCTGGTGATCACATCCATTCATAAGCAGTAAATGTCGGGTGGAAGCATATTGTCTGGTACGTGCAATGCGATGGTCCCAGTAGCTTTTAGCAGTATCAGGATCAACAGGAATTTCCATGCCATTGTTGTACCAATTCGCAAAGAGAATACCGAGCACTTTGGAGCCGTCAGGAGATTGCCAGATCAGCTCAGAGTAAGGAGATTCCTGATCAGAGGCATCTACCACGCGATTGTTGAACCCAGTAGCTTTCACACCCCTGCCGAAGATGGCTGTATCGATTCCAGCTTGCTGAAGAATCTGTGCAGCTTGGCCCATATTGCCAAAAGAATCCGGGAAATAGCCGATCTTAGAGATGGGACCGAATGTCCTTGCATCACGATGTCCGATTTGCAGATTGCGAACATTAGCTTCACCGCTTGTCAGAAATTCGTCTTGAAGAATATACCACGGCCCAAGAGAGAGCTTGCCAGCATCGCATAATCTCTGGATGATTTCACGCTTTTCAGGATAGACCTGTAAATAATCTTCCACTACTATGGTTTGTCCATCTAGATAAAAGCTCTTAAAATCCGGGTCGGATTCAAACGTCTCGATCAAAGAATTTATAGTTTCGATAAGCTTAACGTGATGGGCTTCATAGGGCATATACCATTCTCTATCCCAGTGTGTATGAGAGATGATATGTACAACGGTTTTGCTAGCTCCAGTCAATACGATTCCTCTTTTCCATAAGATGATGAATGCTACAGCCTAATTATATAAAATGCATTTTTTGCCACAATGAGTGGATCGCAAATTATTGCGGGGATTATTGTCGACATGTAAGGATTGGGGGAATTGTTATGAATCGTTTCACTCTGCGTCTGGGCGCATCGTTAAGGAACCGTATTATATTGGTATTTTTTATGATTATTATTGTGCCTTTTCTCATCTTTGCTTACTTTGCGCATATTAAGTCTATTGAAGGCATCACGAATACGAACACTAAGATCTCACTGAGCTACCTTCAGCAAGCAGCTAAAAATTTTGAGATTTATCTTAATACACTTAATGATCAGGTCAACACTCTTATCGGCAATAAACGTGTACAAGATTTACTGATTGATCCGCCCGCCAATTCTGCTGAAGAAGAGGATTTTACTGTAAATCTACTTACTGTGCTCTATCAGGCCACTCCACAAATCGATGCTTTCCGAGTGCGAGTATATCCAATAAATCCTTCGCTGTATCCTTCTTATATGAATACTTTGGGAGAAGCGGCGAATATAACTTCAGAGGAATGGTTTACGCGGTCACAAGGGACTGTAGGTCCAATGTGGGAGTTATTTATGCCACAGCAAGGAAAATATGGACGCCCTCTGCTAGGATATATTAAGCGTTTTTCAGGACTCTATGACCGTAAGCCCCGAGGTATGGTCGTTACAGAAGTTTCAGAGGATCATTTGAAGCGTTACTTCTCACCCACTGAGCAATTGAAGAATCAGAAGCTGCTACTCATGAATCGTGACGGTACTATTTATTATGACTCATCATCCAATGAATGGGCCGGCACACGATTTCCTTCGAATTCGTTCATTACCCATCTTCAAAAAAATCCGGCAGGCTCACAAACGATCAAGATTGATGGACACAAGTATCTTACTACTTATGTCAGCTTAGACAGTGAGCCTTGGGCGATTGTCAGCCTGACGTTATTGAAGGAACTGACTGGAACAAGTGATGAAATGACACGTCTGCTAATCATCTTTCTGTTTATTTATCTCGTCTGCTGCTTTGCCGTTGTTTTTTACATTACGGTGTATTTCACCCACCCTATCGCACGTCTGGTAAGGCTTATGCGGAGAATGGAAGAGGGCAATTTCCAGACAGAAGCGTTGACTTCGCCAAGAACAGATGAAGTAGGCTGGTTGTATCGAGGCGTCGGAAGTCTTGTCCAGCGGATTGACGTCTTGATCCAGGAAGCGTGGCGTTCCGAGCGAAAGAAGAAGGCTCTGGAGTTTCAGGTGCTCAGCCACCAGATCAACCCACATTTTCTCTATAATACGCTTGAATCTATTCGGTGGAAGGCAGAAAACCATGGCCGCAGCGACATTAGTGAAATGGTATCTGCACTGGGAAATCTACTTCGGCTCAGTCTGAATCAAGGGAAGGAGATCACCACGCTGCGGCGTGAGATTGAGCAAGTTAAAGCTTATGTGCTGATTGAACAGGCCCGAATGGGCAAAACAATCCGGATTTTATATTCCATAGATGAAGATTTGCTGGATTTTCCATTCCTTCGCCTGCTGCTACAACCTCTAGTAGAAAATGCAATCCAACATAGTGTACGGAGTGACTTCGAGAAGGGGAAGATCATTGTGTCTGCGAGACGTGAAAAGGAAGATATGATCATCGAGATTGCAGATAATGGAAAAGGCATTCCACAAAGTATCATTGACGAGCTGGATTATGAAGATCCTGAGGAGGAAATGTATACAACTACTCGGAGAGGTGTGGGCTTGCGCAATGTGAACGACCGTCTGAAGCTGTATTTTGGGTCTGACTATAAGCTACAGATTCAGATCGGAGCACAAGGAGGGACCCGTATTTTATTGCGACACCCTATGAAGGTAGACGAAGAATTGTCCAAAACAGGTGAGGCCCATTAATGGCCTGACTCAATCAAATCGTTAAAAGTCTTATAAAGTAGCGATTCTCGCATCTAAGAGAATCGCTACTTTTATTTTTACACAGGAAATTGGATATCTCGTGATCAGGATAAAAATGAATCAACAAAGTGCAAGATTGACTCATAGTAAGTGCACATCCACTCTTTTACAATTAATTTATCCAAACAGCGAAAGGGAAATCGATATGAAACTAAACGGAGTGTTCAAGGAACTGTACAAAAATCGCACCTTGCTGCTCATGTTCTTACCCGTCGGGGTACTGTTCTTGCTCTTTAACTATCTACCGCTGGCTGGTCTTGTAATCGCCTTCAAGAATTTTGATTTCTCCAAAGGGATTTTTGGAAGTGATTGGATGGACCCGCTGTTCAGCAACTTTGACTATGTATTCTCTTCTCCGGTGGCATTCCGGGCCATCCGCAACACAATCCTATTAAATGCTCTCTTTATAGCAATAGGGCTCGTTTTTGAAGTTGGGTTTGCTCTCCTATTGAATGAAATGCGCAATAAGTATTTCAAACGAATTACGCAATCCTTGACCTTTTTACCGTTCTTTATCTCATGGATTGTTGTAGGTGTATTCGCTTATAATCTGATGAACTATGAGAACGGAGCGATAAATCGCTTCCTGGAGTACCTAAATCTTCAACCGATTGACTTCTATAGTAGGGCCGAGCTGTGGCCGGCAATCTTAACCATTGCTGCCCGCTGGAAAATCACTGGCTATGGCACAATTATCTATTTGGCCGCGTTAACCTCAATTGACAGTTCTTATTATGAAGCTGCTTCCATTGATGGAGCATCTAGATGGCAGCAGATCAGGTACATCAGTATTCCTATGCTGCGGCCAACGATTATCATACTGACGCTACTAGCAGTAGGTAGAATTATGAATGCTGATTTTGGGATGTTCTACGCCATGGTAGGTGACGCTTCTCTACTCTTTCCGACCACAGATGTTATTGACACCTTTGTCTATCGAAGCCTGCGTAAATCTGGTGATATTGGAATGGCTTCCGCTGCGGGCTTTCTACAGTCCTTTGTTGCCTTCTTCTTAGTCCTTGGGAGTAATTATGCGGCACGCAAAATCGACAAAGACTCAGCGATATTCTAAAGCCAAGCTCATCTAACTTTAAGGAGGTCATCCCACACGATGTCAGTAAGAAAATTCTCTTTCAGCCAGTTTCTAATCGCTCTGGTTATCGGCCTATTCAGTCTGGCCTGCCTGTTCCCGTTCCTCATGGTGATCTCAGGCTCGCTTAGTACGGAAAAAGATATTATGCAGTACGGCTATTCTATTTGGCCGAAGACGATAACGTTTGATTCCTATCGTATTTTGCTTCTTGGCTCTAATCGAATCTTTGAAGCGTACGGAGTCAGCACATTCGTCACTGTTGTCGGAACTATTTTGTCGCTCTTCTTAACGAGCATGGGCGCTTATGTAATGGCAAGACGTTCTTTTAAATATAGGAATATTCTTTCTATCTTTGTCATCATCACCATGCTCTTCAGTGGGGGATTGGTTCCCTGGTATATCGTTATCGTTAGATACCTGCATTTGAAAGATACGATATGGGCGCTTATTCTTCCATCGCTGGGGAATGCCTTCAATATGTTTCTTATTCGAAACTTTATGCTCTCTATTCCAGAGGATCTGCATGAATCGGCCAAAATGGACGGTGCAGGTGAATTCAGAATCTATTCTAGGCTGATCATGCCACTGGCTCTACCAGTTCTAGCGACTGTTGGCTTGTTCGTAGCTCTCGGGTATTGGAACGACTGGTTCCTCGGGTTAATGTTCGTCGATAAGCAAGAGCTTCAACCACTGCAACTCCTTCTGCGAACATTGATCTCTAATGTCGATTTCTTGAAGAACTCTGGAAATGCGGCAGCTATGCAGCGGATTTCAGCTCAGATTCCTTCCGAGTCTATCAAAATGGCGCTAACAGTTATAACCATTGGACCTATTATTTTCTTGTATCCATTCCTGCAACGTTATTTCGTTAAAGGTCTTATGGTTGGAGCAGTTAAAGGTTAACTATGTCGACTTAAGTCGTATAGTATAAATTAAAGGTAAAAGGGGAGATTAGGATGCGCAAACGCATGGGTAGATTTCAGATCGTCCTGATAGCAATGCTAATGCTAGGACTGATTATGTCCGCATGTAGCTCGAGTGGCGGAAATACTTCGTCCAATGAAACGAATCAAAACAAGGGCAACACTGGTTCTAGTACAGAGCCTGCGAAAGGTGAAGATGAAGTTACACTCAAATTCTATTTTGGTGGGGACAAAAAGGCGGCCACGGACGAGGTTTGGTCCAAAATTAGTGATTACGTGAAATCCAAAGGCCTAAACGTTAAGTTCTCCGTAAATTTCATACCATTTGGCGACTTCAAGGAAAAAATGCTCGTGATGGCCGCATCCGGGGATAACTGGGATATGAACTTTGATGGAGATTGGCTCTCCTATAAACAAATGGCTGCAAAAGGTTCCTACATGGCCTTAAATGATCTGCTCCCGAAATATGCGCCTAATCTTGAGAAGAAATATGTAGAACAAGGAACGTTAGGAGCTGCAACGGTTAACGGACAAATCGTAGGACTTCCATGGACAATGAAAATGAATGAACGTAAATTTGCAGGATGGCGTTCAGATCTGGCTGAAAAAGCAGGCATTAACATCGCTCCGGATTCTATTCAAACGATTGAAGATGTCGACAATCTGCTTCGTGAGCTGAAAAAAGCTTATCCGAACGAGAAGCTTTCCCGTACTACACCTCTATCTTTGTATTATATCCGCGATGAATGGGTAGATCTCAACTTCCATGGGTTAGGCTTCTATCTGAGTGATCCAAAAATTACTATTCAATCTGTTGAACAACAGCCTTTCTTCCTCGAAGCTTCTCTTTTGGCAAAGAAATGGTATGACGACAAACTGATCAACAGAGATGCCATGATTGATAAAGAAGGAGCAGAAGATCAGTGGAGAAACGGTAAATTGCTCTTTACTGTAACATCACATGAATGGGCTTATGCTGATCCAGGCTTCTCTGATGCTTCCTATAAACAAGGGATGTCGCTCATGTATCCAGACAAAAAGTATGTCAACCGTACAGCACTTGCTAATGTTGTAGCCATCAATGTAAACTCCAAGAATCCAGATCGGGTACTTCGTTTCCTTGATATGGTGGAGACTGACCAAACGCTATATGATTTGTTGCAATACGGTATCGAAGGCAAAACCTATGTCCTGAATGGTGAAGCTGCGGATTATCCGGAAGGCATGCAGTCTTCTACGAGTAATTACATGGAGTGGGGTGGACAATGGGCGTTCTGGAAACCTCAATACATGCGTCCAACAACAACTTATGCTAAAGATTTCTGGGTGAAAGAAGCCGATTTTGCTAATCAGCCGTACAATGTGAATTCTCCGATTGACGGTCTGTTTATTGCTGAAGATGCTATGAAGAATGAACTGGCTAAACGCGATCAAGCCACCGATGAGATCAGCAGACCGATTGAATACGGTATGGTGAAGGATGTTAACAAAGCTGTAGCCGATTATGTGGAGACTCAAAAGAAAAACGGACTTGATAAAATTATTACTGAAACTCAGAAACAAATAGACGCTTATCTTGCTGCCAAAAAATAAGCTACGGAGTTACTACAGGGAAGTGGCACCAATCTGAATTCAGAAGGCATGCTGAAACGTGCGGAGACCACAGACCTACTGTATTCGGATTTATAATTTGAAGTGATTATCATAAGGGTTTTTGATTAATAAAAAGGCGTCCCAAGTTGTCGTTTTACGACAGTCTGGGACGTTTTTTGTTCCATTCTATCCCATCAACAGGAAGAGGATAGAAATGCGGTGGAAAGTTTAATAACGTCCCGTTTGGATGTGTCGATGATTACATTAAAATAAAAGCGACACAAAAGGGGATGGTGAAATCATGGCAAAAATAACAGGAGTAGAATGCATCCGCACCAGACATGATGGAAGCTGGACAATTGTGAAAGTAACGACGGATCAGGATGGATTGTATGGGATTGGTTCCGCATCAGATTTGTATAATCCTGAGGCTGTAGTTCAAGTTGTTGAGCAACTGCTTGCACCACTTCTAAAGGGTCGTGATCCGGCAAATATTGAAGACCTCTGGCATCTTATGCATATGAGTGGTTATTGGAGAAACGGTGCGATTCTTAATACGGCTATCGGTGGTATTGATATGGCCTTGTGGGATATCAAAGGTAAAGAAGCGAACCTGCCAGTCTATCAGCTTCTGGGAGGTGCCTGCCGTTCGGCGATCCCTTGTTATGGCCATGCTGGTGGCAATGATATCACAGAGCTCAAGGAAGATGTCTATAAATTCATTGAGGAAGGTTACACAGTGATTCGTGTCCAGATGGGAGGATACGGCGGCGGTGGGTTTGTCAGCGGGAAGGAAGCGAAGCTTCCTGTCCATCCTTGGAGCAGTGGTCCTGTATTTGACGAGCATGCTTATCTGAATGCCATTCCTGACATGTTCGAGAAGCTTCGTGTGGAATTTGGATTCGGCGTTCAGTTCACTCATGATGTCCATGAGCACCTCTCGCCTATACATGCGATTCAACTCTCAAAACGCTTAGAGCCTTACAGTCTTTTCTACTTAGAGGATGCAATAGCACCAGAGCAGATTGGTTGGTACCGCCAGCTTCGGCAACAGAGCGCAACACCGCAGGCTGTGGGTGAGTTATTTGTGAACCCGCAGGAATGGACAGGGCTTATGCAGGAGAAACTGATTGATTTTATTAGGGTACGAGTTTCTAAGGCAGGGGGCATCAGTGCCTGTCGTAAAATAGCCGCATTGGGTGAAATCTACGGTGTCCGCACGGCTTGGCAAGAAGGAGGAGAAAATGATCCAGTGAACCAGGCAGCTGCAGTTCATCTGGATATGGCACTTTGGAACTTCGGCATCCAGGAAATTAATCATTTCAAGCAGGAAGAATTAGAAGCTTTTCCAGGACATATCGTCAGACAAGGTGGGTACCTGTACCCCTCTGACAAACCGGGATTAGGTATTGATATCGATGAAGTGCAGGCTAAATCTCTTCTCAGAGAACAATGGAGTTCTAGTCAATATCACCGGCCTTATCCTCTGGACCGCAAAGCAGACGGAACATTGGTACGCCCTTAGATTACAGTACTAAAATAACCGCAGATCAAGGAGGTAGATTGAAATGAACACTATTGCCGTTACTGGTGGTGGGGGCAAACTTGGCTCTCAAGTAATCGGGATGCTCCAAGAGCAGAAATATGATGTTGTGTCGTTAGATAATCATCTGTCTGATCGAATTCATTGCAAGCAGATTAAAGTCGATCTGAATGATTTCGGGCAAGTGGTGGGATCGCTTGAAGGCGTAGATGCTATCATACATTTAGCTGCAATACCTGCTCCGATTCATTATCCATATTCTTATATTTATGCGAACAATACAGTGGCTGGTTATCATGTACTGGAAGCAGCTTCTCTCTTGGGTATTCGTAAAGTGATAATGGGCTCAAGTGAGTCATCCTACGGATTTGCTTGGGCTCCACAACCCTTTTCACCGCATTATTTTCCGGTAGACGAAGACCATCCACAGCTACCGCAAGAATGTTATGGACTCTCCAAAGTCGTCAATGAGCTGACTGCTGAAATGTTTCACCGGAGAAACGGTATGCAGGTGACATCCCTACGTTTCTCTATGATTACTGGTCCTGGAGATTATCGACATCTAGCGATAGCAAAACCGGAGACGTTCAAACCTATTTTGTGGAGTTATATTGATATTCAAGATGCAGTGACGGCTTGTATTGCCGCTCTTCATGCTGAACTTAATGGAGCCATCCACCTGAACATCACTGGAGATGATACATTAAGTGACCGAACAACAGAAGAACTGCTGAAGAGCTTTTACTCTGAAGTAGGAGACTTGCGTAAGACATTCCAAGATAGAGAGGCTATTGTCAGTAATGCTTTGGCGAAAAAGCTCCTGTCTTGGCAACCTAAATACTCATGGTCAAAACAGAAGTAGAATAGCAACCTATCAAAAAAGCATACTTCAGGAGGTCTTATCATGTCTAACAACAATCAAGATATAATTGTCGAATCAAAAAAGAGAACATCTTTGAATCCTGTAATTACATCCATCTATACGGCTGACCCATCAGCTCATGTCTGGAGTGATGGTAAGATTTATATTTACGCTTCCCATGATATGGATCCAGCCAGAGGCTGTGATCTTATGGACAGATACCACGTATTTTCCTCTCAAGATATGGTGAATTGGGTGGATGAAGGTGAAATTCTTAGTTCGGACGATGTCGCTTGGGGCAGACCTGAAGGCGGTTTCATGTGGGCTCCAGACTGTGCGTACAAGAATGGAACCTACTATTTCTATTATCCTCATCCGAGTGACTCGAATTGGAATGATTCGTGGAAAATTGGGGTTGCGACAAGCAAGAAGCCAGCAAGTGATTTTACCGATCAGGGATATATTCCAGGGCTTGGTGGGTTCGCTTTGATCGATCCATGTGTGTTAGTGGACGAAGATGATCGCGCTTATATGTATTACGGCGGAGGGAGTACATGTCTTGGCGGGGAACTGAATGAAGATATGTTGTCTCTGAAGAACGGGATGACTGAAATGGAGGGACTAGAAGATTTTCATGAAGCAGCCTGGGTATTCAAAAGAAACGGTCTTTACTACCTTACCTATGCGGATAACTTAGAAGACAATAATCGAATGAGATACGCCACCAGTGAGAATCCGCTTGGTCCGTGGATGTACAGAGGGATCTTTCTAGAGCCGACAGGCTGTTCAACAACTCATGGTTCCGTGGTGGAGTTCAAAGACCAATGGTATTTGTTCTATCATAATCAGTCCATTTCTGGAGAAGGCAATCTGCGTAGCGTGTGTATCGATTACCTAGAGTTCAACGAAGACGGTACGATCAAGCCGGTTATTCAGACAAAAGAGGGCGTCTCATCGATTGGAACTACACCGGAAGTCAATCCTTATCTTAAGACATATCCGGCTGCGGATTGTATGGTTTTTGGAGGAGCAGAAATACAGACGCTAGAATCAGGTCAACAGGTGGTGAGCCACTTACAAACAGAGGGTTCCTACGTTCTTTTCAATAATATAGAGGGAGGAGAGGGCGGGAGAGCTTCCATTGAACTTCATTATGCTACGAGTGAACGTCTGGCAAAAGTGAATTTATACGTCAATGATAAGGATTACTCGCTCCTTAATGCCCTCTCCACTGGTGGAGCTCAACAATTTAGTGGCCGTACGAATATTACCGTCAATGTATTGCCGGGTGCTATTAATACGCTGAGAATCACGGGCGGTCATGGTGAAATTAGTATTATACAAATGACGATTAGCCCACTTGTGGATTGAAATGTACGCTATTTTTTAAAATAAATTACTATTAAAAGTCATAGGTTGATCTCATATCTTTCTTGAGGTCAACCTTTGTTATTGTTATTCAAATTTCGAGACGAAAGAACGACTGGAATAAGCAATAATGCAACGAAGCCTCCACCAAGTGATAAAATGGCGTAACTGGAATTTGCTAAAATCATACCAGATAAAGCTCCACCAGATGCTCCTGCCAACGCGATCAAGACATCTACTGATTACTGTGGCTCCAATAATAACGCCCTTTTTGTTGAAAGAAGCTGTATTTCCTGTTGAATGATCAGGATGACTTGGAGTGGAGCTTAGTGCCTCTGCAAGAGCTTTTGCAACAACGAGCGGATCTGGTCTAAGTAAAGCTAGAAGGATTAAACCAGCGACAATGTATGCTGCAGCAGCTAGAATGAACGGTCCGGCAAGAGCCGGGACACCAATAGATTCAGCGAACTTCCCCATTACATTAACTAAGTTTGGCCCAGCAACAGCACCAAATGTAGTTGAAACCATCGCGATGCTAATCGCTGTTGCTCGTTGAGTGGGGGCCGCCAGATCTGTACCCGCATAACGTGTCTGCAAATTAGTTGCTGTGCCTGCTCCATAGATAAGCAATGAGAACATTAAAAGTAGAATATTATTAGTTAAAGCAGAAATTACGACTCCGATTGCTCCTAATCCGCCTATTAAGAAGCCAGTAGCAAGACCAGAACGCCTTCCGAATCTTTGCGATAGATGTCCTACAAATAATGCTGCCCCAGCAGATCCTAGTGTAAATAGTGCAGCAGGAACGCCCGAGAAGCTATCGGTTCCTAACATGTTTTGAGCTAGGAGGGCGCCTACAGTGATTCCAGCAGCAAGACCTGCTCCTCCAAAAATTTGCGAAATGATGACAATAAATAGTGTTTTCCGATATAATTGGTGTTGCTTTTCTGGAGAAACGAGGTAACTTTGTAACCATTCAGGGTGATTGCTAATACTTGTAGAATCACTAACTTTCGTCGACATTAGATTTTCCGCCTTTCTAGCAACACTTCTTAATCTTCTTGCTTTTGTTTTTAATAATTCGACTGCCTCCACGGACATTAAACAGTAAGGTCCTCTACAATAAGCGACTACATCACAATTTGAGGGTAAGTAAGCAAGCTTCTCTTCTAATTCTTCAATAGGAATAGATATAGCCCCTGGAATATGTGCCATATCATATTCTTCCTTCGGTCTTACATCCAACAGCAAAATTACTCGTTATTAAATTAGTGAAGGGTCCAAACTAAAATTATTATATTAATAAAGTTAATTATTATATATATTCCAGTTTTCCAATGTACTATAATGATATAGATGCATTGTTAGCATGTTGTTAAAGGAATGAAGATTTCAAGAAACAACCTATAGAATTGAACAACAGGAGGAAATAAGTTGAGCACACAGAATGTGGGAATTCCATTAGAAGGTTTTGCAGAATTTAGCCGGACAGTAGCCGCTGAAGGTGCGGTGCTGGTGAAGAATGATAATCAGGTACTTCCGCTTGGCGAAGGCGATAATGTTGCGATTTTTGGCAGATCCCAAGTGAATTATTATCGCAGTGGTACAGGTTCCGGCGGTAGTGTCCATGTTACTTATACGACCAATTTATTGGATGGTCTTCGCACTAAGAAGAACTTTACAGTTAACGAAGAGCTGGCTGCTGTCTATGAAAAGTGGATTGAACAGAATCCTTTTGATAATGGTGGAGGCGCATGGGCTGCAGAACCTTGGCATCAGAAGGAAATGTCTTTGAGCAATGAATTGGTTTCCGAAGCTAGAAACAAATCGAATAAAGCCATTCTTGTAATTGGACGCACGGCAGGAGAAGATCAGGATAATGCTGATGCACCGGGCAGCTACCAATTAACAAATGATGAACAGGCAATGCTGAAGCAGGTAACTACATATTTTGAGCAAACAATCGTTGTCCTGAATGTCTCCAACATTATTGATATGAACTGGATGAACGATGAAAGCTATAAATATCCAATTTCAACTGTGATTTATTCATGGCAGGGTGGTATGGAAGGCGGAAATGCGATTGCAGATGTGCTGTCTGGAGAGGTAACTCCAAGTGGTAAACTGACGGATACAATCGCTTATTCCATCAATGATTACCCATCAACACAGAATTACGGCAATGAATTTACGAACTTGTATCAGGAAGATATCTATGTAGGATATCGTTATTTCGAGACATTTTGTCCAGATAAGGTTCAATTTGAATTTGGTTATGGTTTATCTTATACAACTTTTAGTATCGAGCCAGAAGAAGCCAAATTGATTACCAAAGAAGGCGAGTCTTTCATTGAAATCGGCGTAACCGTTACCAATACAGGAACTTCCTTTGCTGGTAAAGAGGTTATTCAGGTCTATTATGAAGCTCCGCAAGGTAAGCTTGGTAAACCAGCTAAAGCTCTGGTGTCATTCGGTAAGACGAAAGTTCTTGAACCGGGTGAAGCACAGCGCCTTACCGTGAGTTTCTCAGCTCATTCTATGGCTTCTTATGATGACGCAGGCGTAACAGGACATGCTTCTGCCTATGTTCTCGAAGAAGGTACGTACCGCTTGTATGTGGGAACTAGTGTTAAACAAGTGGTGGCAGTCGGTGTTGAGGGTAAAGACGGCTATGTCGTTGAAGCTCTTCAAGTTGTGGAGCAATTGCAAGAAGCGCTCGCGCCTACAGAAAGCTTTACGAGAATGATGCCAGGTGCTCAGAAGGCGGACGGTTCGTACGAGATTGTTTATGTTGAAGTTCCTAAACGTAAAATTTCGTTGGCTGAGCGAATTGAAACTAATCTTCCAGAGACGATCTCACAAACAGGTAATAAAGGATATAAATTAAGAGACGTATATGAACAGAAGGTTAGCATGGAAGCCTTCATTGCACAGCTCAGTGATGAGGATTTGGCTGCAATTGTACGTGGTGAAGGGATGAGCAGTCCTTTAGTTACACCGGGCACGGCTTCTGCATTTGGAGGCGTAAGTGACAGTTTATTTAATCTCGGAATTCCAGTGGCTTGTACAGCTGATGGTCCTTCAGGGATTCGTATGGACAGCGGAGCAAAGGCGACTCAAGTTGCTATCGGAACGCTTCTTGCAGCGACTTGGAATGCGGAATTGGTAGAAGAGCTTTATGTTATGGAAGGGCAAGAGTTGTTAAGAAATAACGTGGATTCCTTGCTTGGACCTGGCCTTAATATCCGACGCAGTCCGCTTAATGGACGTAACTTTGAGTATTTTTCAGAAGATCCTTTGATCTCTGGGGTGTTCGCTGCTGCATGTACTCGCGGTATCTTGAAAGGCGGCTCAACCGCTACGATGAAGCATTTCGCTTGTAACAATCAGGAGAAACATCGTAGTAAAGTAAACGCCGTGGTGTCTGAACGTGCACTTCGTGAGATTTATTTGAAAGGTTTTGAAATCGCCGTGAAGCAGGGCGGTTCGAACTCTATAATGACCTCCTACAATCCAGTTAATGGACACTGGGCGGCTTCGAATTATGATTTGAACACCACGATTCTTCGTGGGGAGTGGGGCTTTAAAGGCATTGTAATGACTGACTGGTGGGCGATCATGAATGATGTAGTTAATGGCGGACCAGCAGATCGGAAATTTACAAATTGGATGGTTCGTGCACAAAACGACCTCTATATGGTTGTACCTAACTATGGTTCAGAAATTAACGGATGGAATGATAACACCATTGAGTCGTTGGAAAATGGCACGTTAACCCGTGGAGAGCTCCAACGTTCTGCCATAAACATTTGTGAGTTTATCATGAATGCACCTGTATTCTCGAGAAAACAGGAAATTGTAGAAACTGTAGAGTTCTTTAAAGCTAATCCTTCACTTACTGGAGAACAAGCTCAATCCTTATCACAGAATCCACAGGTTAAACCTGTCGTAGAAGGAACGACTAGCTTTAAAGTGGAACAGGCTGGTCAATACCGTATCCTGGTGCATATCATGTCAACGGAACCTGAGCTGGCTCAAAGTGCGTGCAATGTATCAGTGAATGATCAATTGATGACAACCATTCAAACAAATGGTACTGAAGGTCAGTGGATCAGACAAAAGCTTGTGAAAGTTGAACTCGAAGCAGGTCTTTATGATATGAAATTGGAGTTCATCAAACCAGGTTTGCAGATCGATTGGATTGAATTCAATAAAATCGACTAAGTGTCATGCGTTAATGTTAGATAGATCGTTAATATTAATCATTTCTAAAAACCGCGATATTTTTCGCGGTTTTTTTGTTGTACTTATTGTTGCGGGGGGATCATATATTTCATTTCCACTACTCCACATGAGTATGGAGGGGGGATTTCAACTCCTTTATCGGATACTAGAATATGAGGAAATTGCCCGGTATACCAACTATGGTGTGTCGGGCTTTTTGCAGATTATATACTTTACAAATACTTGTCTGCATGTACTTGTGTTTGTTCGAATAAGTTAGAAAGTAGGACCAGGACAAACCATAGGTGGAGATGCGTAGAGATGGGGATGCGTAAACAAAGCTTTATTCGTGGCACGTTCATTTTAACCGTGTCGTCATTTTTTACAAAAGGGCTCGGATTTTTGAATGGCGTTTTGCTGGCACGTTTCTTAGGAGCCGAGGGGGTAGGGCTGCTTATGATTGCTCATCCGCTGCTACCCTTGTTTATTACGCTGACAGAGCTGGGGCTTCCTGTTGCGATTTCAAAGCTTGTCTCAGAAGCTGAGGTTAAGCAGGATGAAGCGCGAGTAAAGCGAATTCTCAAAGTATCTTTAAGTATTACGGGTACGTTGAGTATTATACTAACTTTAGTGGCTCTATTTGGATCCAAATGGATCGCGTCGGTTTTTTTAGCCGATCAGCGGGCGTATTATGCTATGGTCGCTATTACGCCGATCATTCCAATTATTGCGATGTCAGCTGTATTGAAAGGTTATTTTCGTGGAAAACAGAACATGAACCCGCTGGCCTTTTCCGATATTATTGAGAATTTGGCGCAAATCATTGTCATTATCGGTGTTGTGAACGTTTTGCTGCCTTATGGGATTGCTTATGCAGCTGCGGGCGCTATGGCGGCTTCCGTGATCGGCGAAGGTTTTGGTTTGCTCTATTTGTTTGCTGTCTTCAAATGGGCAAATCGAGGGAAGATCAAACCCACCCCACCGCCTAATTCAAGTTTTTCACCCAAAGGAGACAGTACGTTGA
This sequence comes from Paenibacillus sp. FSL R5-0923, assembly GCF_038009145.1. Taxonomy (NCBI): domain Bacteria; kingdom Bacillati; phylum Bacillota; class Bacilli; order Caryophanales; family Paenibacillaceae; genus Paenibacillus; species Paenibacillus sp. FSL R5-0923. Next base: position 4,475,545 of record NZ_JBBPAT010000001.1, on the reverse strand, counting down.
GAGATCTGCTGCGCATCGGCTTACCGATGACAGGCAGCGGTTTTATTCATTCTCTCTATCATGCGTTTCTCCCATTGCTGATTACGAAAAGTCTAGTCCTGTTTGGTGTGGGGGTTGAGATGGCGACTAAGCAATTTGGACTTTTAGCGGGATATGCTCTCCCCATGTTGTTTCTCCCCAGCTTTTTCACACAATCGTTGTCCACTGCATTAATTCCGGCGATCAGCGAAGCAAGTGTGAGCAATAATAGCAAGCTTATGCATAGTCGGATGGATATGGCTATGCGATCCGCGCTTATTGTTGGTCTTCCATGTACAATCATCCTGTACTTATGGGCTGTACCATTAACTACTTTGATCTATCATTCGCCAGAAGCGGGCGAGCTGCTAAGGTTGATTGCCCCCTTATTTTTCCTTTATTATTTTGGAGCACCACTGCAAGCGATTCTGCTTGGTTTGGGGAAAGCATCAACCGTCATGTGGAACCATATTCTTACGAATATTTTTGAAGTGATTGCGATCTTTGTTCTCGGTTCTAATATTGGCATCGAAGGGGTTGCTATAGGGTTCGGACTGGGGCTTTTGCTGCTGACACTGCTGAATTTTATGTCTGTGGCAGGAACGATCGGATTTTATTTTGACTTTCGCGTTGTATTCAAGGTGGGCGCGGGAGGAATTATCATGACGATTTGCGGGATGACGGCTCACGGTATACTGGAACGAATGGACCTGGGGCAGATTATTGAACTGTCCGGAACTCTAATCGTTTCATTGATCACCTATGCTGCAACATTGCAGGTAACCCATGCTTGGGAACGGTCACCGAAACCACCGACGATTACGCCTGTTTCTTGAAAGGGAATATTTCGGTATCATGCTCCAAAAAGTAAATCGAGTAATGATGTAACCCTCTGTGTAACAGTATGGAGGCGGATGAAGGTAACGGGAGCAGCGAGGTGTTTAACTGTATTTTGTACAGCTATAAATGGATGGGTAATTTAGAAGGAAGTGTAACGGACAAAAGTATTCAACCCCCGGTTCATAACATCAGAGCAACGATTCTCCAATAACGGATGATCGCTGCTCTGATGTTTTTTACGAATTTTTGTTTGAACTGATGAATACATACCGGAGCGGGGTATTGGAAAGGGGAGCTAGATTCCCAAAAAGGACTACATAAGGCGCGATCTAGCTTTTATGAGACACCTTGAGAAGTGAAGCAGGACTACGCTAGTTATTACCGAGTATTATCCTTGACCGTATTTTTTTCTAAAATGACTCAGTGTGAGTAACGGCCAGATATAGCGATAACTATGATAATTGGAATAGAAATTACCGGGGAGACCAGCGCCTGTTGGATAAGAAGTTTTCCAATCCTCTTCATGAATAGATATGATTAATCTTTCAATCCCTTTTTCCACCGCTGCTGTTGATTTCGGCTGAATGGTGATGAGTGCGTCAAGCGCCCATGCGGTTTGGGAAGGCGTACTTTCGCCTAATGGCACATATTTCAAAAGCCGATCACTATGACAAGATTCCCCCCAACCACCATCCGAGTTCTGTATGCTTAGGAGCCAATTCGCTCCTTTTTGCAATGTTTCATGTTCCAGTGGCAGGTCAACGGCCTGCAATCCTGTTAAGGCAGCCCAAGTCCCATAGATGTAACAAACGCCCCATCTTCCGTACCATGAGCCATCTTTCTCCTGATGCTGAATCAGCCATTTCACACCTCGCCCGATGAATTCGTTTCGCGCATCAAGGTCGGCAAAGTTCCCGAGATACTCCAAGGTACGCCCGGTTAGATCTGCCTCCGAGGGATCAATAGCAGCAGATTTAGCCCCATCGATTGCTAGCCAAGTGAGCATTTCTTTATTGGTGTTTTTTTCAAAAGCTGGCCAGCCACCGTCTTTATTCTGCATCGATAGGACCCAGTTCAGTCCACGATTCCATGACTCTAGATAGGATGGCTGAGTTATTGATAAACTTCGAAAGGCTCGTAAAGCAGCGGTCGTATCATCCACATCCGGATTAATCGTATTAGATTCTGAGAAACCCCATCCCCCCGGAGTTGTATCCGGATTATGAATACTCCAATCAGCAGTTTTATGTTGTTGTCTGGTCAGCAGATACGAAGTAGCACGTTGAATCGCGAGATGATGATCGGGAATTTGTGCCTCCTGCAAAGTATAAGCGATTAGAGCCGTATCCCATATCGTAGACGGTGAGTTTTGAATTGTTGTTTTACTTTCAGAACGGCATTGCATCGAGGTAAGCCCATTTATGGCATTCGTAATCAGAGGATGCTGCTGGTCATAGTCCAGAGCCAGAAGGGCATACACCATAAGAATTGTACTAGTTGCGTAACTGTATAGAGTCCCGTCTGATTCAATCCGCTGGAGAATAAACTGTTCTGCTTTAGTTCGGGCAACTTCGTGAATGTAGCGAGGACTTCCAAGAAGTCTGCTTAGGCCAGTTTGAATAACGTCCTGCAGCTCATGATATCCACGGGAAGCGGGTTCAGCATCTTCAATGCGTGTGTCTATGAGATCAGATAGATCAGGAGCATTCACTGTTGAGATCGAGAAACGTCGATCGGCCATAATAAGCATAGGCGTGAGATGCACTCTTGAGTAGCCAGAGAACTCAAAATAATTAATAGGAAAATAAGACGGGAACAACAGAACTTCTAGAGGAATCGAAGAGATCGATAAAGGCCATTTGCTCTGACCAGTAGCTGCGAGAATGACTCTGGTTAAGATGCTAGTTACTTTTCCAATTCCTCCTTTGGATTGAATATAATGCTTTGCGCGCAATATCGGCTCATCTGTCACCTTACTGTATCCAGAATAGAGAAGGGCGTAGTAGGCTTCAACCGAGGTGGATAAGTTACCATCTTCTTCATCTCTATACAATTGCCAGAATCCAGCGGACTGTTGCTCAGTAAGAATACGATCATGTAGCTGTCGAATCAGGGCTTCATTCTGTACGTTCAAAATCCGAAAGAGAATGATGACATAGGCATCGATAACGATTCCATTTTCAAAACAAAAGTGCCAAGATCCATCTTGCTGCTGTTGATCAATCAGGAATGCCGTTAAACGCTCGATCTCATTATCTACTGTACTCAGTATAGGATTCATTCCTTAGGTACCTCCGAGGTCCTTCATTTTTAGTATTATATGATGGATGAGAGGTTGAAATGAAAAAGGACTGTAAAGTTGCTTTATGCAACCTCACAGCCCTTGATACTATGTTAGCTAATCAATCGGTTAATTTTCAATCACGATACGGTTCAGCTTAAGATTTACGGGGGCAGCAATCGTGTCACCCACAGGGCATTTGCTTTCTAAAAATTGTACGAATGCTTCGACCTTCTCGGCAGGGGATGGGGTCTTTATGTAGAATGTATAGCGAATATCTGAATAGCCGGGACGGACTTCAGAACGGTTAAAAAATCCATCGAGGTCCAGATCACCTTCCACGTCTACTCTGAAATCTTCAAGCTCTATCTCAAATTTGGAAGCATAAACTCGAGCGACAATAGATTGGCAGGCCCCTAAAGAAGCAAGCAAAGCTTCAACAGGATTCATTCCTGTATCCGTACCCCCGAGATTTTGTGGTTCATCGATGACGAGCTCGAATTGTCTTGCTTTAGTAATGACTTTAACCCCATCTTGTAAATGGGCAGTTGCTTTGAAAGTTTGAACATTTGGCATTTGTCTACACTCCTTCTTCTGGAAAACCCAATTATGATTAGATGTTTTGAATTTTATGTAATTCATAGTATTTTTCTAGGAATTGTTTAGATTATAGTTCTATTCTTTGTACCTTGTCAATACTTGATTAGTATTATTGGAGGTAGATAATGTGTCGTTGAAATGACGTTTACGTGAATATGAAAATTGACTTCACAACTATCTCTATTATGTCGATAAATATATAGATTGTTTGGTATTTATATACACTGGAGGGATATTATGAACTATTCAGAACTAGGAAAACAATTTATAGGTGGGGAATGGAGAGAAGGGAAGAGTAGTAAAACACTGACAGATATCAATCCATATAATGATGATGTAATCCATACTTTTCAAATTGCCAGCGTTGCTGACATTGACGATGCTTATCAAGCAGCTTATAAAGCAAAGCTGGAATGGGATAAGGTTAACCCATATATTAAACGTGACATCCTTGAGAACGCTGTTAAATATATTGAAGCGAATGAGGAAGAAATTACATCCATTATTGTTAAGGAACTGGGTGGAACGAGGCTGAAGGCAGCATTTGAGATTGGTCTTGTAAAAAATATGGTAAAAGAAGCGGCAACGTTCCCACTTAGAATGGAGGGTAAGATCCTGCCTTCTACAGAGGATGGTAAAGAGAATCGGCTGTACCGCATCCCTGCAGGCGTGGTTGGGGTGATTAGTCCTTTTAACTTTCCTTTCTTCTTGTCTATGAAGTCGGTTGCTCCTGCACTGGGTGCTGGAAATGGTGTGGTACTTAAACCACACGAGGATTCACCCATTACGGGTGGAACTCTGATCGGCAAAATTTTTGAAGAAGCAGGTGTACCGAAGGGGCTATTAAATGTTGTAGTGACGGATATAAAGGAGATTGGCGACGCGTTCGTCGAGCATCCGATTCCGAGAATCATTTCCTTCACGGGTTCGACTAAGGTTGGAAGCTATATAGGTCAACTGGCAATCAAGAATTTCAAAAAGCCGTTACTTGAGCTTGGCGGCAATAGCGCGTTCATTATCATGGAAGATGCGGATCTCGACTACGCAGTACAAGCTGCGACATTCAGCAGATTCACACATCAAGGTCAGATTTGTATGTCTGCCAACAGAATCATTGTACATAAGACGATCTATCAGGATTTTGTAAATAAATTCAAAGAGAAGGTATCTACACTTACAACAGGTGATCCGAGTGATCCACAGACCATCATTGGACCAGTCATCAACCACCGCCAAGCAGAGACACTGGAAAAGTTAATTGCTAAGGGCATAGAACAAGGCGCTGTTCCTCTGTTGCATGGTAAGATTACCGGCCGAATGGTAGAGCCTACTATCCTTATTAATGTTAAAACGGATATGGCTGTTGCACAAGAGGAGCTGTTCGGACCAGTTGTATGTATCATTCCGTTCGAAACGGATGAGGAAGCTATTGAAATTGCCAACGATACACGTTTTGGGCTAAGCGGAGCAATTCATACCTCCAATCTTGAGCGTGGTGTAGAAATGGCTAAGAAGGTCCACACTGGAATGGTTCATGTGAATGATGTCACGATTAACGATGAGCCGATTGTAGCTTTCGGAGGAGAGAAACAGTCGGGTATAGGCCGTTTAAATGGGGAATGGAGCTTGGATGAATTTACAACGATGAAATGGATTTCAGTTAATTATGGACAAAGAAAACTCCCTTATTAAGGGTTTGGAGGATAAAATGTGAATGAGATAACTGTAGAAAAAACCCAGCATGAACTGATTAATGCTTTCGTAAAAGTGGCTCCACTACTGAATAGTCTCTATAACGATGACATTACAATTGGCATTTATGACACGGAAAAACTGATCATCAATATTCCTGGGAAAACATTCTCGCTGAATGTCAATCCTGGTGATCCACTGATGGAAGGGGATATTGTAACAAATGCGATTAGGAATGATACAGCATTATCAGCTGTCGTTCCGAAAGAGCTGTTTGGTTTTCCGCTTGCTGCACGTGCGATACCGCTTCATGACGAGCAGGGCAAGGTAATCGGTGGTATCGGTATGGGGACAAGCCTCGAGAAAGCGAATAAGCTTTTTGAAATGGCAGAGAGTTTTTCCGCTATTGTCGAACAGACAACGGCATCTATTGATGACATCAGCCAATCGGTTTCTCATCTTACCGGTCGTGTGACAGACGTAACAAACCAAATGAAGGATGTTAGCTCCAGTGCTCAGCAGATCGGAAAGATTTCGACTGTGGTTAAAGAGATTTCGGATCAGAGCAACATGTTAGGACTTAACGCTTCTATTGAGGCGGCAAGAGCAGGAGAATTTGGGAGAGGATTTTCGGTCGTTGCCGATGAAATTCGGAAGCTGGCGACGAGCTCCAAGGAAAATGTGGACCAGATTAATGGCATTTCTAAGAATATTCAGGAACTTTTGCAACGGTTAAATCATACGTTTTCTGATATTCACGCGCTTACCGGTAGTCAATCAGGAGCAATTAAAGAATTTTCTGCAACGATTCAAGAGATAAGCTTAAAAGCGGAGGAACTAGCGCAGGTTGCTGAAGAAACGCTTTTTAGAAAAGATAAAAGTCAATAAGCAATCAGTATTGATTACACATTAATAAAAATTAATAAGAAGAAATACAGTTATCTTGTATTTCTTTTCTTTCTTTAGGCCTGCGTTTTACGCGGGTTTTTTTGTTGTTTTTTGGGATTCAGAAATGAATAATGCTGATGTTACAAAATGGAAAAATAAAACTTGACAGGATTAGATCATCTCGTATACATTTGTATACATAAACGAAACGTATACATATGTATACAAAGTAAAGGAGGAGTAAATATGCGTGATGGACATTTCGGAAAACGCGGTCATAGAGAACATGGGGAACACAAAGACCGTGGAGAGCATAGAGATCGCGAGCATATGAGCAGACATGGGATGGATTCTATGGATGGTCCCCCCAAAAGTGCTCAAACTTTTCGTCGCGGCAGAGCTCTAGCATTTTTGGAAAAGCTTAATGTGAATCGGGCAACTTTACAGCGGCAGCTGCAAACACCGGAGCTGGATTCGATCAAGCAAGTGATTAGCGGTGAATTGAAGGCAACGGAAGCGATCATTGAAGAGTTTATCCATATTTTTCAGATTCATGAAGTAACGCCGGAAGATAAGACTGTTGGCGAAATTAAAAAAGAGGAGAATGATCAAAAAAATGAAAACCATTGATCTTATAAAAACCCGTAGAAGTATTAAGCAATTTAAGGCGGATTCGATTCAAGAGGATGATTTATTGAATTGGCTGGAAGCAGCTAGTTATGCTCCAAACCATCGTATGAACGAACCTTGGGAACTCCTATTTATCGGGCCTGAGACTAGAGCTAAATTAAAGCATAAGACGAATTTTGGAAGTGCTCCTGTAGTTCTTGCTATCTTATCTAAACCTGGTGCAACAGCGTTTGAACGTGACGAGAATGTTATGGCTGCCGCTTGTTTCGCACAGAACTTTTTATTAGCTGCACACGAAATGGGAGTTGGAGCCTATTGGGCTTCTTTAGGTGCTTTACCTCATAATCGTGAAATTCTAGGTGTCCCGCAAGATTACGATGTGATTGGACTATTTGGCATTGGATATCCGGAGGAAGTTCCAAATGCTAAGCCAAGAACACCGATGAAATCAAAAATCACATATTTATCTTAAAAGGTGATGGAATGTGGAAACTTAAGAGTTACTTAAGGCCATATTGGTTGTGGTCTGTGTTAGCACCACTTATGATGATGCTCGAAGTGTTTATGGATTTGCTTCAACCTACACTAATGGCAAGCATTGTGGATCATGGGATTATGACGAAAGATTTATCACATATTTATTCGACGGGATTGACCATGCTTGGTGTAGCATTTGTCGGTCTAATTGGTGGGGTGGGCTGCACCGTTTTTTCGAGCATCGCCTCACAAAATTTCGGGAATGATTTACGGATTAACCTGTTTGAACATATTCAGAAATTCTCAAACAAGAATCTGGACCAATTGAAGACGGGCTCGTTGATTACTCGTTTAACAAACGATGTGGTACAGCTACAAACCTTTGTTCAGATGATTTTGCGGAATATTCGCTCTCCATTGCTATTAATCGGCAGCTTGATAATGGCTATACGGATTAGTCCTTCACTAACCCTTATCCTTCTCGTTGCCGTGCCATTGCTGGTTGCAATATTATATGGGTTGATTCGACTTTCTTTCCCTTTGTTCGAGAAAATGCAGGTCAAATTAGACGGCGTCAACACAGTATTGCAGGAAAATTTATCGGGTATTCGTGTAGTCAAAGCCTTCGTCCGTGCTAAGCATGAACAGAAACGGTTTAATACAGCGAACAAGGATTACACTGAGACTGCGATAAAAGCGGTGCGATTAATGTCGTTAAATATGCCGCTCATGATGCTTGTGCTCAATGTCAGTATCGTAGCTGTGCTTTGGTTTGGTGGGCTGCAGAGCTGGAACGGCTCCCTGCCGGTCGGTCAGTTAATTGCCTTCATTAACTATATCACCCAATTGTTGATGTCCATGCTGATGTTGAGCAATATGCTCACATTCTTCTCGCGTGCAAAGGTCTCCGCAGATCGGGAGAATGAAGTGTTTTCTACGATCAGCGAGATTACAGATGTAACCGAAGCTGAAAAAGATAAGCTACAAAACGGTCGAATTGTATTTGACAACGTTTCATTCGCTTATGATCCTACGGATGAGAACCTCGTGTTAGATGGCATCAATTTCACTGCTGAGCCAGGTGAAACTGTAGCCATCCTTGGAGCAACCGGTGCTGGTAAATCAACCTTGGTGAGCCTCATTCCACGCCTTTACGATGTTTCTTCTGGATCAATCACAATTGATGGTTCCGACACTCGGCAAATTTCTTTGGAACATTTACGTCGCAAGATCGGTTACGTTATGCAGCAAGCCATTCTGTTCAGCGGAACAATCCGTGATAATATCCGATATGGCAGACCGGAGGCTACGGATGAAGAAGTGGAACAAGCAGCAAAAGCTGCTGAAGCGCACCCTTTTATTTTAGAGCTACCACAGGGTTATGATACAGTGCTTGGCCAACGAGGCATCAACTTGTCCGGTGGGCAGAAGCAACGGCTTTCGATTGCAAGGGCGTTGTTAATACAGCCAACAATTCTCATCATGGATGACAGTACGAGTGCGCTCGATGCGGCGACTGAGTCACGAATTCGGCAAATGTTAAAAAAACGGCTGAGTAGCAGCACTAATATAATGATTGCTCAGCGTGTCACATCAGTGATTGACGCGGACCGCATCTTAATTCTAGAAAACGGCCGAATTGCTGTACAAGGTACACATGATGGTCTAATGAGTAGCAGTGAAATTTATCGAGACATCTGGAAATCACAGATGAAAGGGGAGGAGGTTCCTTATGTCAAAGCATGACAACGGCATGAACACTCCCCCTATCCATAGACCAGGCGGATTCGGACCAGGAATAGGACCGGGATCTGGCCCCGGACGCGGCGGCGCTGTGCCAATCGTGCGCGCCAAAAATCAAGCGAGCACGCTTAAACGCATCTGGACTTATTTGAATCGTCAGCGGTTCGGGTTAATCATTGTATATGTATTTACTGTGTTGAATGCACTTCTTTCATTGATCGGACCGTATCTCATCGGTAAAGCGATTGATACTGCGGTTATTCCACACGATTATCAGGGTCTTATTCGGTTTTGCATACTCCTTATTGGCATTTATGGGCTAGGCAGTGTAGTTGCCTGGGTGCAAGCATACGTCATGACATCTGTTTCGCAGAATACTGTTTTTGAGCTGCGCCGTGATCTGTTCAGCAAGTATCAGCAGCTGCCCATTAAATTTTTTGACACTCGGGCTAACGGAGAATTGATGAGCCGGGCAACTAACGATATTGAGAGCGTATCCAGCACACTCAATCAGAGTGTAACCCAATTGTTAAATAGTTTGATTACACTAAGCGGCTCCCTCGTTATTATGTTAATGCTGAACGTTCCGTTGACTGTAGTCTCATTAATCACGATTCCGCTCGTATTATTGGCTAGTCGAAAAATCATTGGTTTAAGCCGCACTTATTTTAGAAATCAGCAGCGACATTTAGGTGAACTTGGCGGGTTCATCGAAGAAACCATCAGCGGACAAAAGGTGGTCAAACAATACAGTAGGGAAGAGTCAGAAGTTAAACGATTCCGAAAAATAAGCGGAGAACTGAATAAGGTCAGCATTAAGGCACAAATCGTATCAGGATTAGTAGGACCCGTGATGAACATGATTAATAACCTTGGATTTGCGATCATTGCCGGGGTTGGGGGCTGGATGGCTTTCCATAACATGGCTACGGTTGGTATAATCGTTAGCTTCCTTACCTATTGCAAACAGTTCGGTAGACCCATTTCTGATCTTGCTAACCAGTACAATTTAATTCAATCTGCAATCGCCGGTGCAGAGCGTGTTTTTGAGGTTTTGGAGATGCCGTCCGAATACGGGGATGAAGAAAGTGAGGATCTCCCAAGATTAACAGGGGAGGTTGTTTTTCAGGACGTTTCTTTTGCTTACAAAGCGGATTCCCCGATTTTGTCGGGCGTTACGTTTGAAGCAAAACCTGGGGAGAAAATTGCACTCGTTGGCCCAACAGGAGCAGGTAAAACAACCATCGTTAACATGCTGATCCGATTCTATGATTTGAATGGCGGTTCCATACGAATTGATGGTCGCGACATCCGAGAGCTGGATAAAAACGCACTTCGTAGTCAACTAGGGATGGTGCTGCAAGATGCGCATGTATTCTCGGGAACGATTCGTGAGAATATTCGGTTTGGCCGACTCGATGCGACCGATCAAGAGATTGAGCAGGCGGCTCAGCTAGCCAATGCGGATGCTTTTATCAAAAGATTGCCGCATGGTTACGAGACCCTCCTCAATGCAGAAGGCAGTAATTTGAGTCATGGCCAGCGCCAGCTGTTAACGATTGCTCGCGCAATTTTAGCTGATCCTGCCATATTAATTCTTGACGAAGCAACCAGTAGCGTGGACACACGTACGGAAATGCACATTCAACAAGCAATGAAGAATTTGATGAAGGGTCGAACAAGCTTTGTAATCGCCCACAGGCTTAGTACGATCCAGGACGCCAATCGCATACTCGTGATCCAGGGTGGAGGAATTGCTGAGCAAGGAAGTCATGAGGAGCTGCTTGCGATGCAGGGCGCCTATTACGAGTTATACAATACCCAGTTCAAACGAGCGATTTAAAGAAACATTTGTATGGCTTATGAAAAAACACTGACTTGGATCAGTGTTTTTTTGTTAGCGAGGTGACCACAGACCATCGAATTGACCGCCGAAACGCTACATTGTATGCTACTACAAGATAATGTAAACAAGGAAGTGATTATTTGAGCCATTCCAGCTATGAACAGCTTGAGACCGAAGGCAAACTACCGTTTGATGTTTCTTTACATAGTGTCAACTTTGTGCCGAATCACTGGCATATGAGTGTGGAGCTGATTTTTGTGCTGTCCGGCAATCTAGAGGTTTCGACCGGAAACCGTCAATATAGGCTTAAAGAAGGCGATATGCTACTCATTAACCAGTGTTACGTGCATGAAGTTATCGGATTAGATCAGAATATCATCGCTACCTTTCAAATCCCAACAACCTATCTTAAGCAGCATATCCACAATGTGGAGAAGATCAGCTTTGAATGTTATTCTGCTGAAGTCGGTCCTGAGAAGCAAAATGGCTTAGATAACATGCGTCAGCTCATGGCTGAAATGGTACAGCTGAAGTACAAAGGCGGAGAAGCCTATGAACTGGGGATGGAAGCACGTATGCTTGGGTTATTCTCTGTTTTGGTCAAACAGTTCAAGCTGCCAAATTCCGGTGAAGCGATGAATATAAAATATATGGAACGAATGATGAGCATCATCACTTATATAGATGAACATTATAAAGACCCGGTGTCGCTGCAGACAATCGCAGAACGAGAGTATTTGTCGGTGCCGTATTTGTCCAAATTTTTTAGCGAGAACATTGGGGTCAACTTCCAGACTTACTTAACCAGCATTCGTTTAAAAAATACCGTAGAAGCCCTTTTAAGAGATCAAGATCATTCGCTTGCTGAGCTGGCACTTGAGCAGGGCTTTCCAAACGCAAAATCTTTTTACGCTGCATTCAAAAGCCGATATCATATTACACCACATGAATATCGCAAAAAATATCGGCCTCAAACTCATGCGAAACAGGAAGGTTCTGCTTCCGGCTACTTAGCATTTAATCAATCCAGCGCACTGGGCATTGTTCGGCAATTCCTCCGGCGTAGTCAGTCGCACCAGCTTGAACCCGTACATGCGGTTGTTCAGCTGTCTGCGAGTATTCCTTTAGACAGGATTCAGCGGCAAATCCAGCATAGCTGGAAAAATATCATTACGATTAGTAAAGCAAATGAAGGACTTCAAAGTGATGTACAAGCTCATTTGAAATATGTACAAGAGCGGTGTCCGTTTCGCTATTTGCGTTTTCATGGAATTTTTGATGATTCAATGATGGTGTACCGGGAAGATCACGAAGGGCAGGCACATTATAATTTTCGCTTTGTAGATCAGTTGTTTGATTTTTTGTTATCGATCGGCTTGAAGCCTTTTATAGAACTGGGGTTTATGCCTTTTGATCTCGCAGCAGACAGCAGTAAACATGTGTTTTATGAAAAGAGTTACGTGAGTCCGCCTAAATCCATGGACCGCTGGTGTGAATTGGTAGATCGGTTTATTCGCCATTGTCTCAATCGGTACGGTCTTGAAGAGGTGGAAAGCTGGAAGTTTGAATTCTGGAACGAACCGGAATATGGTTTGTTCTGGCCTGCGACGGAAGAAGCGTACAACGAATTGTATGCCCGAACGTTCGACACCCTCAAAGCCATCTCTCCGAACCTTCAGATTGGCGCTCCCGGTAGAATTATTACTCTGAATTCCAATGCATTTTGTGAACAGTTTTTCGCTTTCTGCAAAGAACGGGGTTGTCTTCCAGACTTTATCCCGTTACATTTTTATCCGCATGAGGACATGGATGATCTGCTTAGTAAAAATTGGGAGCCTAAAGAACGATTAAGTGAAAAAGAAATATCTCCACTTACAGTAGAGGGGTTCAACAAAGTGTCCCCAAACCCCGATTATTTGAAGGAATCACTGGAGCGTGAAATCGGACTGCTCGCTGAGTTGGGACTTAACGGACAAGAGTTATATTTAACCGAATGGAATTCAACGGCATTTCATCGTGAACTGACCAATGACACATTATATAAAGCTGCATATATCGTAAAAAATATCATCGAAAATCTCGATAGCATCAGCGGGTTCGGATATTGGGTACTGAGTGACAATATTGAAGAAACGGCGGCTTCATCCCGGATATTTCATGGTGGTCTTGGACTTATGGCTCAGTATGGAATTCCGAAAGCCGCTATGCATGCCTATGAAATGCTCGCTAAACTGGGGGATCGGCTAGTCGCACATGAAGAGGGTTATATTGTGGCGGCTGGAAGAGGTGGTTATCAGATTTTGGCTTATAATTACTGTCATTTTGATGATTTGTACGCGCTTGGTGATACTTCATTCATTACACCTACTAGTCGTTATAATGGCTTCAAAAACGAGAGGCATCTTAAAATTGAGCTCACATTAACTGGATTACCATCTGGCAGATATAAGCAAGTGAACCATACGATCAGCAGGGCACATGGCAGCAGCTTTGACAAGTGGGTAGAAATGGGGGCTCCACCCGTTCTGACTGCAGAGGACACTGCTTATATAAAAGCTGCCTCTCTTCCAGGCAGACAGATTCAGCTTCTTGAAGTAGGTGAAGAGCTTTCTGTTGTCATTAGAATGGAACCTCATAGCGTAGAGCTTATTGAGCTGACTCCATTGTTTTGAGAAAATGAGTCAATTTTTAAGCTTCATCTTGATGAATGATATTGAAACGCTTTCATTTAGATTAAAAATGAACCTAAAAGTGTGTAATTGACCACCTCTCCTCCAAGAGGTGGTTTATTTTATAATCAAATTGTAAACGTTTTCTAAAAGGACGAGGAGGAATTACAATGACTGGAGCATCGTCTAAAGGGCAGGTTCACACCCCTTTTCGTAGATTGACCTTTGGTATTCTGCTTGGTTACGGCATGATGATGCTGGCACTGATGACACCTGCCACCTTGCTGCTGACCTTTAAAATGATTGAAGTGGATCCGAATGGATATACCTCTTCCTATGGACTGGTTGCAGGAATAGGTGCATTCTTTGCTCTTATCGGAAATCCGATTGGCGGTGCACTCAGTGACCGAACCCATCTTTCGTTCGGACGGCGGCGCACGTGGATTATCCTAGGTCCACTTGTTGGCTGTGCTGCGCTGGTATGTACTGGTTTCGCCAACGAGCCTTGGCAGATCATGATTAGCTGGGCAGTCGCACAATTTTTCTTCAATGTAGGGATGGCAGCCTATACAGCGCTTATTCCAGACCAAGTACCTCAGGAGAAACAAGGGACAATCTCCGGATTAATCGGTCTCACTATTCCAATCGCTATGACGGTAGGGATGATCATGATGACAGTGATGACTTCAGTTTCTTCAGAAATTAAGTGGCTTTTGCTAGGTGTAATCGGCATCATAGGTCCACTTCTCAGTACGTTGATTATTAAAGAAGGTAAAGTAGAACTTGTTCCCAAGACACATAATCAAATATCGCTGGGTAAGAAGCTGAGTACGATTTTTCCTAGTCCACGTAAATTCCCGGAATTCTCTTGGGCTTTCGTATCCAAGTTCCTGATCATGATGGGATATTGTAGCACTTTATACCTCACAGTCATGCTGGTAAACCGGATGGGACTTACGGAAGAGCTGGCCACCGCAAAGGTTGCTACGATTAATATCGTTATGTTAGTGGGTGTTGCAATTACAAGTATCTTCGGTGGGGTGTTGTCAGATAAATTTGGTAAGCAAAAACCATTCCTGATTGTTTCAGGGTTCATCATTGCTATTGGGGTTCTGTTGTTTGCCTTTGTGCCAAGTTATCCGGCCTACATTGCCGGAGCTGCAGTGATCGGATTGGGTTTTGGCTGCTTCTCAGCCGTAGATATGGCACTCGTTGCACGGATTCTTCCAAGTAAAGAGGATTCCGCCAAAGACTTCGGGATTATGAACGTAGCTAATGCGTTGCCTCAGTCCATTGTTCCAGCAATCGCTCCTGTGCTGTTAGGCATTGGCAGCTGGACCTTCTTTTACATCTTCCTTGCCGTCTGCACTATACTCGGTATGCTGGCAGTGAAGCCACTTCCAGAAGTGGGAACAGAGAAAAGTGCTCAAACTGCTGAACTAACAGCTGTCGAAGCGCAATCACAAAAAGCCAATCTGGTCTAAGAAAAAACAAACAAGAAAACAGTGGAGGGAAACCATATGAATCAGAGAGAGACTATTAACACTAAAAGCCTTCATACCATTTCTTACGTAAGCAATAAGGGCGGTCCAACCTTGGGTTATTCCCCTGATTCTGGAGTGCAGATTCTCGAGCAGGACGGACTGTTCTTCAAAGATCTGAATCGTAATGGCAAGCTGGATAAATATGAGGACTGGCGATTGACGCCGCAAGAGCGGGCTGAAGATCTAGCTTCACAAATGAGTATTGAACAAATTGCTGGACTCATGCTGTATAGTCGTCATCAATCCATCCCAGCACTTAGTAGCAGCTGGTTCTCAGGAACATATAACGGTAAATCCTATGAGGAGAGCGGAGCTAAGCCATGGGAGCTTACCGATGAACAATTAGCATTTCTGGCACAGGACCATCTAAGACATATTCTGGTGACCACCGTGGAAAGTCCGGAAATTGCTGCCCTGTGGAACAACCAGGTGCAGGCATTTGCAGAAGGAACCGGCCTTGGGATTCCAGCCAACAACAGCTCCGACCCACGCCATGGCTCAGATTCTAATTCAGAGTTTAATGCTGGCGCTGGTGGGCAAATCTCCATGTGGCCGGAGACGCTGGGCCTTGCGGCAACCTTCGATCCGAAGATCACCTATCGTTTCGGGCAAGTTGCCTCACGTGAGTATCGTGCACTTGGTCTAGGGACGGCGCTATCGCCGCAAATCGATATTGCTACAGATCCACGATGGTTTCGTTTTAACGGCACTTTTGGCGAGGATTCGAAGTTATCTGCTGACATGGCAAAGGCTTATGTCGACGGCTTCCAGAGCTCGGAAGATGACAGGGAGGTTAACGAAGGCTGGGGATATGACAGCGTGAACGCTATGGTAAAACACTGGCCTGGCGGTGGTTCCGGGGAAGGCGGAAGGGATGCACATTATGCTTGCGGCAAATATGCTGTCTATCCGGGCGGTAACTTTGATGAACATCTTATTCCTTTTACAGAAGGAGCTTTTAAGCTGGATGGCCCAACCAAGCAGGCTTCAGCGGTCATGCCATACTACACAATTTCTACAGATCAAGATCAGTTGAACGGGGAGAATGTCGGGAATTCTTATAGTTCCTATCTTATTACCGATCTGCTTCGGGAAAAATACGGTTACGATGGCGTTGTGTGCACAGATTGGCTCATTACAGCAGACGAATCAGATAGTAAGGATTCCTTTCTCAGTGGTAAACCTTGGGGCGTAGAGGGTATGTCCGTCGCAGAACGGCATTACAAGCTCTTGATGGCAGGCGTTGACCAATTCGGCGGCAATAATGAGATGGAGCCCGTCCTTGAAGCATACCGAATGGGAGTAGCTGAGCATGGAGAGGTATGGATGCGGAATCGCTTTGAGCGGTCAGCTGTTCGGCTTCTACTTAATATTTTCCGTCTGGGTCTCTTCGAGAACCCGTATTTGAAGCCTGAGGAGAGCGCTCTGATTGTTGGGAATCCTGAGTTTATGCAATCAGGCTATGAAGCACAGCTGAAGTCGATCGTGCTGCTGAAAAACAAAAATCGGGTATTGCCGTTGGCAGCGAAACAAACCGTATATGTTCCGAAGCGTTATACTCCAGCAGGAAAGGATTGGTTCGGCAACCCAACGCCGGAAAAGACAGAATATCCGGTGAACCTGGATGTTGTGTCTAAATATTATCATGTGACAGATCAGCCGGAAAAAGCAGACTTTGCTCTTGTCTTCATAAGCAGTCCTAAATCAGGAGTAGGCTTTAGTCAGGAAGATTCTGAGCAAGGCGGTAACGGCTATGTACCCATTAGCTTGCAATATAGACCGTACACTGCGGAACATGCTCGGGAGCAGAGCTTAGCTGGAGATGCGCGAGATAACGATGTACTCAACCGTTCTTATAAAGGAAAAACCGTTGTTACGCATAATGAGAGCGATCTGGATCGTGTTCTGGAAGCTCGCAAGCTGATGAAAGACAAACCGGTAATTGTGTCGATGTTATTGTCCAATCCTTCGGTTGTTGCTGAATTTGAGGGAGAGGTTGATGCTATACTTGTTAATTTTGGGTTACAGGATCAAGCACTTATGGAGGTGTTAACGGGTGCCGAGGAGCCTTCGGGATTGCTCCCAGTACAAATGCCATCAGGTATGCAAACGGTAGAAGAGCAGCTGGAAGATGTGGCACATGACATGGAATGTCATGCGGATTCAGAAGGAAATGTATATGATTTTGCCTTTGGAATGAATTGGAATGGTGTTATAGAGGATGAAAGAACGAAGAATTACCGGAAATAAGAACCGTTCTGCGGAAAAATAAAAACAAAGCACCGCCTGAAGAATTTTATCAGACGGTGCTTTGTATATCAATCGGTTTTCCGATGGTGGAGCTATAAATTCCTTTCCAACAAAGTCCCAAGTTGTTCAGCCAAGATTTGATGTGTTACAGGCTTCTCATTCTTGAACCACCATTCCACTACCCCTGCATAAGCTGATGCCACAAAACTAATGATAACCTCTTCATTTAATCCGTGGTTTATCCCTTCCGTTACATTTACTTCATGTCTAAACTCTTTTTGAAGAAAGGTTAAGAACCGATTACGGAAATAAGGGGCGCCTTTGCTCGCAAGCATCATAGAGAAAAATGAATAATGATTATCGAAGTATTCCGTCCACTTCAACGTGGCCTCGATGAAATCTAATTCTGCTGCCGATTCGCAAAGTACTCTAAGAACTTCTATATGTTCCTCGATAAGCTTGTCTAACAAATCATATTTATCCTGATAATGAAGATAAATGGTTCCTCGGCTTACATTTGCCTTGTCGGAGAGATCCTGTATGGTAATGTCGTCAAAATTCTTCACGGACATCAGTTCAATAACAGCTTTTTTAAGTGCTTCTTGTGATTTAAGAATCCTTCTATCCACTTTAGACATTTGATTTTCTCCTTACTTTCAAAAAAAATGAACACTTTTATAGGACCTGTTCAGTATTGAACAAAACACACACATCGCTTTAAAAAACCAGAAACCCGCAAATTTCTCTTTAAGAAGCGTAGACAAGCTCAATGACGATGGGCTAAGTATTCAAACCTGTCAAATGCAAAATCTGCTTCAGACGATCTATATCAACATAGATATCTTCGAATCCCGGAAAACGAATAGCAGGATCTGGCCAGCCTTGACCATACATCATGTAATAATCAAGAGCGTTATGGTTGCTGATCATCCAATACGTTGGAACGACATGCTGTTCATGAACAATTTCAATAACTTGTGTTCCAGATTGACAAAAAGCCAGATTGGCCAGTCCAGCGCCATGTGCTCCCATGATTACCTTTGCCGAAGCGAATAACTGGATTTGCTGGGCAACTGTCCAATCCTCAAGATAAATAGGTTGAATGCTATATTCTTCAAGGCAGCGTATAACTTCCTCTTCATTAATCAAGCGCCTGGTGCTTGCTTTGTTTCGAGAAATATAAATACGCTCAGGTGTAGCGAGTGTTGATTCCCTATGAGGCAGCAATAATTTACGTAGCGTATCCGTGGTCCACGGGGGATAGTGGGAATTCATCATCAAAGAAGGGACAAGTAGCTGATCAGCTTCAAAGTAAGCTTCAGGATTTGTCCGGATTACTGAAGACTCTGATATACCGAGCATAGCCCAGGTTTGTTCCACAAATGGTCCATATGGATTTGGATTCATGATGATAGAGGTATAAGGAATTCCACTCGTTTTGAGCATCGCCAGCCTAGGGAGCACATCATACAACCAGTGGAAATAGTTATGGCTTCCGCAAAACGTCAACACAGCCACGGTTCCTTCTAAGTATTGAAGTTTTGGATCATTCCACCGGTGGAACACAGGGTGTTCCTCTGCTTCTAGCATTCTATTTTGAACGGCGTCATATTCCTGTGACAGATCAAAGATCAGCTTTCCCTCCGGAGATAGAACAGCACCAGATTCTCCCCATACCCTTCCACTCGAGATGGTGGCTACGTATCCGCCAAACGGCTGTAAACAATAAGGCGTCAGTGCAGGATGAATACTCGATTCAATGCTTTTAGGAGCGGTGAACTCAGCCACCTGACCGAAATCAAACGGAATAACCTGTCCAGCTTCATGGATAGTTCTTTTTTGTCCCCATTCTGTTTCAAGTTCCAAGATGCTCCGGTAATAACCAGAGGGCGCTCCCCCGTTCACAGAAAATCTCATCGTTTCACCTCTTTTGACCAAGTAGAACTCCAGAAACATCATTAAGCTATTCTATGGAACAAAGAACTTAACGACACAATTCCTTCTGAAAAGGGCGAGTGAACAGTTCCTTTAGAGTTTTTTCCGATAAGCCTTAGGAGACATACCGTAGGTTTTGGTGAATTGTCGTGTAAAGTAATTGCTATCGCTAAACCCGCTTTCATGTGAGATCTGAGTAATACTGAAGTTAGAATGCTTCAACAAGCTGCAAGCCCGTTCCAGACGCAATCGATGGAGATAGGAGATAGGGGTCGTCTGATAGTAAGAGCGAAAGATTCGGTTTAAGTGTCTAATAGATATCCCTGCGTGTACGGCGATTTGATCCAGCGACAACGCTTCAAGATAATGGTCTTCCATAAAAGAGAGCGACTTCGCCAAATGTATTAGATGATTATCCTGGCTGCCTTTATCCTGTTTTTCATAATGCCTTGATAAATAGACAACCAGTTCCATAAACCGTGAGACGAGCAACGTCTGATATCCTTGAAGCTTGTGGCTATATTCTTCAATCATACCGGCAATGAGTGCAGTGACAAACTCCAGCATGGGAATTGGCAAGCTTAGTTTACTTGTGTAGGCATGTTTATGACGATACAACGGTTCCAATACAAACAGCGCCTGAAAGCCATTCGAAGTTCGCAGATCCGATCCAGCCGTCGAGAGCATTTCAGGCTTGTACATAATATTACAGATCTTAAAATCCTGAGGATCTTTAAAAGCATGTGGGGTTGAACCGTTAATCACAAAAACATTCCCCTTCTTGATGAATGATTCTTCGGTATTCACAATATGAGTAGCAGTACCACTCAAGACGATTACGAGCTCTGAAAAGTCCACATGTCTATGAAGGTCAGTATCATTGTCGTGAAAGCCGTATTGAATAAAGAATGGGAATTTCTGATCTGATGTAAACCAATTCAAATAAAATTCGCTCAATTCGTAACCCTCCAAAAGTATGTCTAGATGAATGTCTATATCATGCTATTTTACGACTGGATAATCAAGGTTTATCGTTTAGTTAGTGGAGTATAATCCTTGACATAGATGCAAATGTTCAACAAAAGGAGAATGCTTCATGAAATATAACAATCCGATATTACCAGGTTTTTATCCAGATCCAAGCATTTGCAGAGTAGGCGAGGATTACTTTTTGGTAAACAGTTCATTTGCTTACTCTCCGGGAATACCCATTTGGCATAGTAAAGATTTAGTCCATTGGAAGCAGCTCGGGTATTGCTTAACACGTGATTCCCAGCTTCAATTTGATAAATCGGTCGTGTCTGGAGGGGTGTGGGCACCAACCATTCGTCATCATAATGGTCGATTCTACATGGTGACGACAAATCAGGATAGCGGTGGACATTTCTATGTTTGGACGGTGAATCCAGCAGGTGAGTGGTCGGATCCTATTTATGTGGATCAGGAAGGGATTGATCCGTCCCTATTTTTTGACGATGGAAAAGTATATTTTACAAGCACTGGCACCAAGGATGGTATGGGAATCTACCAATGTGAGATTGATATTGAAACGGGCCATAAGCTGTGCGATTCTCGTTTGATATGGACAGGCAGTGGCGGTAAATTTCCTGAAGGACCACATCTTTATAAAATAAATGGCTACTATTATTTAATGTGTGCTGAAGGTGGGACAGAATATGGACACATGGAAACCATAGCAAGAAGTAAATCACCCTATGGACCCTATGAATCCTCACCCCGGAATCCCATTTTGACTCACCGGAGCTCGGATTACCCTATACAAGCTACGGGACATGGCGATCTGGTAGAAGCACAGGATGGCAGCTGGTGGGCGGTATTTCTAGGGATTAGACCAGTAGGATATCCATATCGACATCATCTTGGCAGAGAGACATTTCTTGCTCCGGTCCATTGGAGTGAAGATGGATGGCCGATGATTGGAGATCACGGTGTTGTTGGATTAGAAATGGAAGCTGACACTCCACCACCAGTGCTATGGGAAGACGAGCCTGAGACCGATGATTTTAATCCATCTGATTTAGGAATGAGCTGGAATTTTATTCGCAATGCTAAAAAAGTCGATTGGTCTTTGCAGGAGCGACCAGGGTGGCTAGCATTACATGGAGCGGATGTGAGATTAAGCGAACAGGGAACGCCTGCATTTATTGGCTGTAGACAGCACCACTTGGTTTGTGAAATTTCCACTAAAATGGAATTCAACCCACTAGATGGTGATGAAGCGGGTCTTGTTGTGTTTATGGATCAGATGTATCACTACGCAATCGGACTAACCCAGGTAGAAGGTGAAAATGTGATTACGCTGGAAAGACAAGTGGGTAGCATAAGTGATGTGAAATATTCTTCTCCATTTGAAGACACAGTCGTAGAATTGAAGATTCAAGCATTACCTGAGAAATATTTGTTCTCTTATCGAGGTGCAGATCAGTTATGGCATCCACTAGGTGAAGCGGAGACACACTTGATCTCTACAGAAGTGGCAGGCGGATTTACCGGAGTGTTCTTTGGGATGTATAACTACTCTACCAACCGAACAATCGCATATTATGATTGGTTCCGCTATCAAAAGGAATAACAATCCCAAAATATGTTAAATTAAGAAATGGCGATGCTCGGGATGTTTCCCTGCACCGCCATTTCTTGTATTCGGCAATAGCTTAATTTTTCCGTATATATTCTATATACCAGTGCTGATTGTGACCGCCGTTATCACTCCATTGAATGGCCTGCGCACCGCTGGTTTTATCTTGTCCCGATATATCCAATAACTTGCCACTGGCTCGGTTTTTAATTTTATACATGTTTTTTTCACCGGTTGGAATAAGCTCCCACTGTTGGTTCCACCCGTTATTGCTCGGCCATTGAATAACACTGGCCCCATCGGATGAAGATGCTCCGTTGACATCCAATAAATCTCCGCTAGCTATGTTTCTGAAATTATAATATCCGTTTTCTGCAATTTCGAGATACCATTTTTGATACTCTGCTCCTTGATCGATGTATTGTACGATAAGTGCACCGTCTGCTTGTGAATCCGCTCCGCTGACTGACAGCACGTTATTGCTGTGTTCATTGATAATTTTGAGAGGAATTGGCACTCCAGCGTGCGTCGTTGAAGTTAGTGCGAGTGATGATGCAGATACAACTAACACAAGTGCCAAAAACATTTTCACCCCGTACCTAATTTGAACTCGTTTCATGAAAATACACTCCTTCTTGAATTTTATTTAATTTCTTAACTTGCGACCTGTCCATTTTAAAAACAAGTTTTATGTATACAATTTAATCACCTCCTAAATCAGTAAATATAATGCCTGTCATTTGATAGAATTTGAAAAAGGACTCTATCCTCAAAAGTAAATAGACAAAATATAATAAAATAATGGTTCATTTGCTAAGAATATACTTTAATATCAAATAATGAGTCAATATGATTTTTTTCGCTATTTATATAAAAATAATACTATCAACAGCTTTAAATGAGCATATCAAAAACCAAAAAAATACTCATCGGACCATAAAAAGACACGGATACAAGTCAGTGTTTTTTGTGGACATTTATGATATTTCACTTCTTTGTTCAGTGCTAAAGGAAATATCTTCTTGTCTACTTTTTAAGATATTCTTGGTAAGGTAAGGGGATATCAATGAATAAGAGGTGATGAGTTGTAATGATTAAGAAATACTGCTTGTTCTGTGATGAGATGGTATCCATTACATCGGAAGGTGATTACGATAGATTTTCAGGCTGTAATTGTTCTCCTGACGGGTTCTATAACTTATTGAGAGACAGCTATGAGCCTATAAATTCTCTCGCGCATCCAAAGAAACGCGATATGTTTCATGTGATATCGGCTTATATACGGGAGCGGACAGATCGTGGAGAAAAGGTCAGTCTATCGGCCGACGATTTAGAATCCATTGTAAATTCCTCGAAAATTCCAGTGACGATTGAAGATAAAGGAAACCGTTTACTGCAATACTTATACAGACATTCTGAAGCCCCTGGGGAATCCGTTGTTATTCAGCCACTCTCCAGTAGCTATAACCTAACGTATTCGCCTAATCTGCAAGAACTGGTATATATCATAGATAAGCTGATTAACGAGCAGTTTATGATCAGGGAAGGCATGACCTTTAAGCTGACGGACAAGGGATGGAATGAAGCTGCCGCAATCGCAGGAGGCAAAAAATTAAAACCCTGTATCGTTCTATTGTCAGATGCGGAGGATTTGCACACGGAGTGGGTGGATAAGCTGCTTCCTAAAATCGAGCAGTTTGGTTATATACCACGGTTACTAAGGCATACGTCAATGCAAAACCTTGAACCGTATTCTTTGGAGCTTATAGAGGAGAGTAAACTGATTATCGCTGATTTAACCGGCCAATCTCCTGAAGTGTATTTTACTGCAGGATATGCGCTCGGGTTGAACATTCCAGTGATTTGGACTGTGAACAGCAGCGATGCCAATGATCTTTTTGTACAAGTGAAAAATATCCGTCCAATCGTTTGGGATACAGCTGAAGAGCTGGTAGTCTTACTCCAGCAGAAATTGAGTTTATAGAGTCCATGTCAAATTTAAAATGAACATCCAACGCAGAAGAAGCCGCGAAAAAATTGCGGCTTCTTTCTTTTTGCTATAAAAGTTAATGTCCCCACACAACGCTATTACGAAATCTTTTTTCTATTATTGAGGACTGACCCGAGACCTACGAATAGGAATGCTACAATACTGCAGAAAAAAAATAGGTAACTAAGCGGAATTAAGAAAAAAGCCGGCTCATGCAAGATTCCATCCGGTCCCACGCTTGAACCCACCATACGTGAGATCATTAAACTGATGATGCTTAATAATAATGGTGAAGCGGCTAATAGATATTTCTTTTTCATATGACATTCTCCTTTGCTTGATAATCATATAATACACAAAAAACACTCGCGAATCAACATTAATTTATTGTAATTCGATATATCATTATTGTAAATCATATGAATTAACTTGTGCTTGGAATTGGATTTGAAAATGGGGACTTGACCATAATTGCTGGTGAGGACTATTATTTGGTTTAAACAAATTTAAGTAAGTCTCAAGGCTTTATTTGTATAGAAGGTCGCTCCGAGTCGGATGGATTGAACTGTAACAGATAAATAGAAAACGGTTACATCCAATGCTTCGATAGTATGAAGGAATGGCGTTCTGGTCATTTGTATGACTTTTTAAATTTGTTCAATCAGTGAATGAACATAATAACAGGTTGAACAGCTGCAAGGGGGCAGATATGAAACCAATATTTAAGATTATGATTGTGGATGACGAGATGCTGGTTAGACAGGGAATTAAACATCTTTTGGATTGGGAACAAGAAGGGTATCGAATCGTCGGAGAGGCCTCTAACGGTGTTGAAGCACTGAGTATGATGGATGAGCTGAATCCTCATATTATTATTACGGATATCGTAATGCCAATAATGGGCGGGGAGAAGCTAGTCAAGATCGTTAAGGAGAAGTACCCACACATTGAAGTAATCGTCTTAAGCAGCTTCAGTGAATACGATTATGTCCGTTCCACATTTCAGAGTGGGGTAGCAGATTATATCCTTAAGCCAAAGCTGGAAGCCGATTATCTGTTGTCCATCCTAAATAAAACTACAGCTAAGATGGCAGGGATGAAGATAAGCGACCCAGGGGCAGATCCAGAGGAAAAGCAGCTTTTGTTCGCGATCGAGAAGCTCATGACGGGTTATGAGTCAGTGCTAGAACCTGCTTTGCTTCATTCCAAGTTTCCACACGCACAATTCGCAATTTTCGGAGCAGATATGAAGCATATTAAAGATTCTGGTGATAAGTTAACGTTCGCAAATGAAATCGAAAGAGGAATTCAAAAGTTAGCTTTGGACGATGTTGTGTTTATTCGGTTAAAGTTTGTTAACGACTCGGTCATTTATTTGCTTAACGTTAATCCAGAACATTGGGACGAGCTTGTGATTGAACTCCGTTATCTGATCTCAGAAATAGAACATCGTGTGAGAGAAACACATTTTATTATCAGTCAGAGCTTCGCGCACTTTGAGAGACTTGGTGAGATTTATCGAGACAATTACTTGAAGCTTACACGATACAGTTTCTACTTGCCAGAACGAAGTCTGATTGAGAATGATCACTTGCCGGGTCTTCCGGGAGCATATCAGGAAATTGATATGGGAGAATTAATGGACCAGTTGAGACGTAAGCAATTCCAGAAGGCATTTACAGAGTTTCTTGAATATGTCCATCTGCGTTCAATGGATTATCGCATTGATATTTTCGAATTTAAATCGCTATTGGGCAACTTTATATTTAACGTAGCGACCACGCTTGGAAAAATGAAGTGTGAGATCGGAGGTCTGGAGGAGACCAAATACGACTACTTCCGAAAAATAGATGAAGCGATGTATGCAAGTGATGCTATTGCTGTTACCGAAGCATTCATTCGAGAAGTTGAGCGCACGATTGGTGAGACGAATTCATCGGTTAACCCCAATATGACAAAGCTACTCGAATATATTCAGAATCATTATGCAGATCCGATCACACTGACAGGGGTAGCTAGACAGTTCCACTTCAATGCTTCTTATTTATCGAGTTATTTTACTGCCCATAATGGAGAAGGCTTTAGTGAGTACCTGAATAAAGTCCGTTTGGAAAAAGCTATGGAATTGCTCGAGACAACAGAAAAATCAATTTCCGATATTAGCGCAAGCGTGGGATATTCAGATCAGAGTTATTTCACCAAGGTATTTAAAAAGCAGACTGGCATTTCTCCAAGCCGGTACCGGAGACGGGACGTAGAGCAGCCATGATTGGAAATTTCATTAACAATATTAGAAAGCAGGGCTTATTCCTCAAGCTGTTTCTCGTGACCCTAATTAGCATCGTAACTGTATCACTCTTGACGCTGGCTATTACAATTAGTATGTCGGAGAAATTATTTTTACAGACCTTTAGTATTACAAACGGCAAACTGCTGAATCAGATGAAGACAAACCTGGAATCGTATAACAATATTATTGCTACCGGTGCTACTATGATGGCTCAAAATGAAGCTATCCGGAACTATTTATCTAGCGGAGAGACGGATGCAGTGAATCTTGCGATCAAAACATATCACATGACAGAGGGCATGCGGGCAATCCGCTCTAACCTCAGCGCCATTGATGTTGGTATCATGATCGTGGGTGTAAATGGCAGGAGTTATTCAACAGATCCTTGGTATTGGGACATTTCTGCAGATGAACTAATGGCTCACCCAATAACGAAGGAAACCATATCCCATCCTGATCAAATCCTGTACCAGCTCGATCTAAGGGAAAATAAAGAGAACGTGAAAGAGCCTATGCTGGTAGCTTCCAAAGCTTTATTTGATCATTCGACCGGAAGAATTTATGGCACCATGTACGTAGCCATTCGTGATCGAGATTTCAAGCCCTTTTATGCTAACTTTACGAGTGAGGGTAATGACGTCGTGTTGCTGAATAAGAAGGGATTAATTGTATCCAGCAGCAAGACAGAAATGATTGGGCTCCGCGATAAAAAGCTGCTGCAAGAAGTAGAGGATGGAGGTAAAAATGGCGATTCTACCTATGTGATGGGGAATGAACGAATTGTTTTCTCGGAATACTTACCTGAATTTGATTTTTATATGGTGAACCTGATAGATAAGAACGCCGTGACCGGACAGATGGTGAATGCCAAAGCGGTGACACTGACAATCATGACTATCGTGGCAATATCGCTCATTATTGTTTTTTTGATTACCCGAAAAATGACGAAGTCCTTGCGTGTACTCGTTAAACAGATGTCGAGTATTCCTACAGGTGATTTCGATAATCATGTAGATGTCACTAATAGTAGTTATGAAGTTAAGGAGTTAGGTAACGCCTTCAATTTTATGCTTGATTCACTTCATGATTATGTTGATAAGCTGATGGAGACTCAAAAGCAACAACGTAATGCGGAGCTGGCGGCACTCCAAATGCAGATTAACCCACATTTTTTATATAATACGCTGGCTTCTATCAAATTTCTGGTGCAGCAGGGCAATAAGGAAAAAGCAGCTGGAACGATAAATTCACTAATCTCACTCCTGCAAAATACAGTAAGCGATGTTCATTCTACCATTCCTGTTAGTCAAGAATTGGAGTCGTTGAAGCATTATGTGTATATCAATCACGTGAGATATGGTGAGAAGATCCGTGTGAATTACTTTGTGGAGCCAGAGAGCTTGGATTATCATATGCCGAAGCTAATTCTTCAACCTTTTATCGAAAATGCATTCTTTCATGCATTCAACCTTAAAGATGAGGGAAGAATTCTCATCATGATTTCCGTGCAGGAAGAGCAACTAGTATGTGAAGTTGTAGATAACGGTGATGGAATGGATCTTGACCCGAATTTGCTGGAAGAGGAGCAGCTACCAGCTTCGAAGCACAAACGCCAACTGTTCTCCGGGATCGGTATACGGAATGTGGATGACAGAATCAAATTGTTATACGGTGAGAGATACGGGATTAATATTACAAGCAAACGGAATGAAGGTACACAAATCGTTGTTACGCTTCCATTGTTAAAAAACTAAAAATTTTACATGAATCTAAAAATAGTACCAGAGTCGATATGAGAATCAAAATAGAACCCAATAATATCACCAAAGCTAACAAAGATACTGCCAAAGAAAACGAATACAAAATGATAAGATGGAGGCGTAGCAGAGAAAACGCTTCCATCTTTATTATTTTTCAGACTATCAAGGGGGTTTACGTAGTGAAAAAATTATTATCCGTAATGCTAGCTAGTGTGGTTCTACTGTCGGCATGTTCCACAGGTGGAACGAAAAATGAAACGAGCAACTCTGGTAACTCCGGTGCCGAAGGTAGCAGCAAGCCAAAAGAGATTACAGTTTGGGCTTGGGACCCGGCGTTTAACATTGCCGCTATGAATGTTGCCAAAGATGCTTATGCGAAAGTTAATCCGGACGTAACGGTTAATGTCGTTGAGAACGCGCAAGCTGATATCGTTCAAAAGCTGAATACGGGGCTAAACTCTGGTTCCACGAAGGGTCTTCCTAACATTGTGTTGATCGAAGATTATCGTGCACAGAGCTTCTTACAAGCTTATCCAGATTCTTTTTATGAATTGACGGATGTTGTAAAGGCTGCTGACTTTGCGGATTATAAGATTGGCCCTACCAGTGTTGACGGCAAACAATACGGTGTTCCGTTTGACTCTGGCGTAACTGGAATGTATGTACGGGCAGACTATCTCGAGCAAGCAGGCTACAGCCTGGATGCATTACAGGATATCGACTGGAAGCAATATATCGAGATCGGTAAAGCTGTAAAAGAGAAAACCGGCAAAAGCATGCTAACACTTGATCCGAACGATCTAGGACTTATCCGAGTGATGATCCAATCGGCGGGCGCATGGTATACCGGAGATGATGGTCAGACTCCGACTATAGAAAGCAACCCTGCTTTGAAAGAGGCACTTGTAATGTACAAAGAAATGATGGATTCCGGTATCGTAAAAGTAATTTCAGACTGGAGTCAGTTTGTAGGTGCATTCAATGGTGGTGAAGTGGCTAGTGTACCTACAGGTAACTGGATTACACCTTCGATTAAAGCAGAAGCTTCTCAATCTGGTAAATGGGCAGTAGCTCCACTACCTAAGTTAGGAGCAACAGAAGGCTCTGTTCACGCTTCCAACCTTGGAGGTAGTTCCTGGTACGTAATGAATGTAGATGGTAAAGAAGCAGCAGCTGAGTTCCTATCTAAGACTTTTGCTTCTGATGCTGAACTGTATCAGACGTTGAATACAAAAGTTGGTGTTATCGGCACCTTGAAAGCTGCGGCGAGCGGTGAAGCTTACTCAGCTGCGGATGAATTTTTCAAAGGCCAAAAGGTCGTATCAGACTTTGCAGCATGGACCGAGCAAATTCCTAACGTCAACTATGGCATGAACACTTACGCAATCGAGGACATTATGGTTGTAGCAGTACAATCTTATCTAGGTGGCAAAGATGTAGACACTGTTCTGAAAGATGCGCAGAAGCAAGCGGATACTCAAATTCGCTAATCGCACTTAGGCTGTACAACCGATGCCCTTGCTCCTTCTTCTCCTGTAAATTGGATTTATACAGAAGGATAGGTAGCAGGGGCTTTCATCTCTAATATATAAGACAGAAGGGTGCGGAGTGGAGTGGAAACTATAAAGACAGGGCTAAGCCCGCAAAAACATAAGAGCTCTAAAGGGTCACGGCAGATCCGTCTGACGGGTTGGTTATTCGTCCTTGTGCCGGTCATTATGATCAGTATTTTCTATTTTTATCCAATGATCCAAGCGTTAATTCTATCCTTTAAGACGGGTAGAGGCAACAATCTTCAGTTTACCGGACTAGATAACTATATTCGATTGTTTAGCGATACTACTTTTCTTACTGCCGTCAAAAATACATTTATTTATTTGATTATTCAGGTTCCAGTCATGCTGGTACTGGCGCTCTTTATCGCCGTCCTGCTAAATGACGATAGACTGAAATTTAAGGGTTTTTTCAGAACGGCTATATTTCTGCCGACGGTAACCTCACTTGTAGCGTATTCCGTTGTTTTCAAGTACATGTTTGGAGCCGAAGGGATCATTAACAAATTTCTGGTGAATCTTCATCTAATCAGCGAACCGATTCAATGGATTACTGACCCCTTCTGGGCCAAAGTTACGATCATCATTGCTATCACCTGGCGCTTTACTGGCTATAATATGATTTTCTATTTATCATCCCTGCAAAATGTAGACAAATCTATTTATGAAGCTGCTCACATAGATGGCGCTAGTGCATTTACTCAATTTTTCAAAATCACAATTCCTCTATTGAAACCGATTATCTTGTTTACGACGATAACATCGACCATTGGAACACTTCAGTTGTTTGATGAGGTGGTTAACATCACGAAAGGTGGACCCGGCAATGCAACCATGTCGATTTCCCAATATATTTACAACCTTTCCTTTGAATACACACCTGACTTTGGATACGCTGCAACCGTCTCCTACTCGATTGTTGTAATGGTACTCATTCTGACGCTGATTCAGAACAAAGTAGGAGGAGACAAGAGATAATGAAAACTAAACGCATGTTTACTTACCTGTTTCTAGTCATCGCTGCGCTGATCTCTATCTTTCCATTTATCTGGATGGTTATTAGTGCCACGAATCAGTCGGTTGATGTAACTAAAGGGACATTACTACCAGGTGCGCATCTCTTTAAAAATATTGACAATCTGTTCAATTCCGTAGATATGTGGCAAGCTCTTTGGAACTCCGCAAAAATCTCTGTTGTTACTACTTTACTTTCCCTATTGGTAGCATCGGCGGCTGGATATGGTTTTGAAATGTACCGCAGCCGTGGTAAAGATATCGTATTTAATATCTTACTAGCCTCTATGATGATTCCGTTTGCGGCAATCATGGTACCTCTATTTCAAATGTTCGCCAAAGTATCGAGTGTTGTGCCGTTCCTTGGTATCGATACAGCAGCAGCAGTTATTATGCCGACATTTACAACAGCATTCTTAATTTTCTTTTTCCGTCAAAATACAAAAATGTTTCCTAAAGAAATGATGGAAGCCGGTCGCATCGATGGTCTTTCGGAATTTGGTTTATTCTTCCGCATATACATGCCAACGATGAAATCAACTTATGCTGCCGCGGCGATTATCACCTTCCTTAACAGCTGGAACAACTATTTATGGCCTTTGATCGTATTGCAATCACCAGAAAATATGACCGTGCCATTGCTAATATCGAATCTTGGATCGGGTTATGCGCCTGACTATGGTCTGATTATGTCCGCGATTGTCATTACGACTCTGCCGACTGCACTTGTATTCTTCATGATGCAAAAGCAATTTGTGGCTGGTATGACGGGTTCAGTTAAATAAGCTAACGATCATTTTAAAGCAGAAGGAGGAAAATTAGATGAAGCAGCAGGTTGAACGGGGCGTCGCTCCAAGTCTGGAATGGTTGTCAGACCCTTCCATTTATGCAGTAGGCAGAATACACGCGCACTCCGATCATCGGTATTACGAGACGAAATTTGAAGCCGAAGGGCTTGGAGATATGCGTTGGCGCCATAGCCTGAACGGAAGCTGGAAATTTAGCTACGCCCACAATGCTATGGAACGACAGGCGCATTTTTATAAGGAGAACGTGTCCTGTAGAGGGTGGGATGATATTGAGGTTCCTGGACATATCCAGCTTCAGGGTTTTGGGCAGCCTCAGTACGTGAATACGATGTATCCATGGGATGGTCATGAGCATCTTAGACCTCCGATGATATCTGAGGATCACAATCCTGTAGGCAGCTATGTTAAATATTTTGAAGTGCCTGTAGGCTGGGAACAACGTCCACTGTATATCTCTTTTCAGGGAGTTGAATCCGCTTTTTATATCTGGTTAAATGGGGAGTTTATTGGCTATAGCGAGGATAGCTTTACGCCGAGTGAATTTGATTTGACACCGTACTTGACGGCAGGTGAGAATAAGCTGGCGGTTGAGGTCTATCAGCGCAGTACCGGAAGTTGGTTGGAGGATCAGGATTTCTGGCGCTTCTCCGGAATCTTTCGCGATGTGTATCTATATACTGTGCCTGATGTTCACGTGCGGGATCTCCACGTTCAGACCGATCTGGATGAGAAGTTTGAGCAGGGAACGCTAACGGCTGTATTGCAGTTGATGGGTAAGCCTGCTTCGAAAGTGGTCCTTGAACTTAAGGATAAGGCAGGTAATCTTGTAGTTCGTAGTGAGACTGGAGTTTCAGGAGATTCCGTTTCGCTTACGCTTGAGGCATCAAAGGTTCATCTGTGGAGCGCAGAAGATCCTAATTTGTATACCCTTTACGTATCTGTCTTCAACGCATCCGGGGATCTTGTGGAAGTTGTGCCGCAAAAGGTTGGATTTCGAAAATTCGAGATGATCGATAAGATTATGCACTTAAATGGTAAACGTATTGTATTCAAAGGTGTCAACCGGCACGAGTTTAATTCGCGCTTCGGACGCAGTATTACGAAAGAAGATATGCTGTGGGATATAAAGACTTTGAAACAGGCGAATATCAACGCTGTACGGACGTCGCACTATCCGAATGAAACACTCTGGTATGAGCTGTGTGATGAATACGGTGTGTATGTTATTGACGAGATGAATTTAGAATCGCATGGATCATGGCAAAAAATGGGTGTTATAGAACCGTCTTGGAACATACCGGGCAGTAAGCCTGAATGGCAGGATATCGTAATGGATCGTGCGATTTCCATGGTGGAGAGAGACAAAAACCATCCATCGATTCTGATTTGGTCTTGTGGCAACGAGTCTTTTGCCGGAGAAGTCATTCGGAACGTTGCGAATTATTTTCGTGAGAAGGATTCTACGCGTCTGGTTCATTACGAAGGGGTGTTCCATAACCGGGATTATGATGATGCGAGTGATATGGAAAGCCGGATGTATGCGAAAGCAGCAGATATTGAAATGTATCTAAAAGAGAATCCATTAAAGCCATATATTAGCTGCGAATACATGCATGCGATGGGGAATTCCGTTGGAGGATTGCATAAATACACAGAGCTAGAGCAGAAGTATCCAATGTATCAAGGTGGATTTATCTGGGATTTCATGGATCAGGTCATCGTAAAAAATGATCGATATGGCAAACCTTATATGGCTTATGGTGGAGACTTCGATGACCGTTCAACCGATTACAACTTCTCAGGAAACGGAATTGTGTATGCGGATCGCAGATGGTCTCCGAAAATGCAGGAAGTGAAATTTCTATATCAGAACGTCAAACTTTCCCCTGATTGTTATGGGGTTATCATCAGAAATGAGAACTTATTTGTTGGCTTGGATGCTTATAAATTGAACTATTATCTGAATTATGAGGGCAAGGAATTTCATCGTGGCATTGTATTCGCCCAGGTTAAACCCGGAGAAGAAAGATATGTAGAACTTGATTTACCAGAGACTAACCTGTCTGGTGAGTATAGTTTAGATGTTTCTCTTGTGCTCAAAGAAGATTCGTTATGGGCAAGCGCTGGTTATGAAATCGCTTTTGGACAGTATGTATTTCAAGTGGAGAACAAGTCAGAAGATGAGGTTACAACACAGCCTAAGGTAAGCACTAATGTAAATGATTTTCGCGTAGTTGAAGGGGATGTAAATATTGGCGTTCACGGTCGTGACTTCTCTGTAATGTTCTCGAAGCAGGCTGGTACACTAATATCCGTCAAATATTCAGGACGGGAAATGATCTCTTCGCCGCCGGCACCGCTCTTCTGGAGAGCGATGACAGACAACGACAAGGGGGCGGGAATGCATTTCGACTCTTCCACTTGGTATGCTGCAAGCTTGAGCCGAAGAACCTTAAGCTTCGAGCTTATGGAAGAAGAAGACCGCGCGACTGTGACTTACGTGTATAAACTGAGTGTGTCAGAGGGAGTACGAGTAAGTGTAACTTACACGGTGTTCTCTGATGGGAGCATAAAGGTAAAATCAAACTACCATGGAGAGCCGGGTTTACCAAAGTTTCCCCTCTTTGCTTTAACCTTCAAGGTGCCAGCGGATTATTACCAACTGAATTGGTATGCGAATGGGCCAGAAGAAAATTATATTGACCGTTCGTTTGGCGCGAGATTGTGTCGCTTTCAGAATCATGCGGTGGACAATGTATCGTCCTATTTGGTACCGCAGGAATCAGGCAACCGTACAGGTGTGCGCGAAGTATCCGTAACCAACGATCTTGGTCAAGGGATTATTATATCCTCACCAGTCTCAGCCCCTGTTGAAGCCAACATATCGCCATATTCGGCAATGGAGCTGGAGAATGCGACGCATCATTATGAGCTGCCGAACATTCATCATACCGTTGTTACGATTGCCGGTCGTCAAATGGGCGTTGGCGGTGATGACAGCTGGGGAGCACCAGTTCTTGATGAATATTTAATTGATCCATCAATAGATTTGGATTTTGAATTTACAATTCGCAGAGCATAATTAGAGACGGATAGCAGTTGCCTCAATGGATAAGGTTGGGGCAACCAAATCCTATTTGTGAATGATGTAATAGTTTATTTATACATATTTGTAATCGTTTACATTTTATGAAGGAGGTGTTTGTAATCTAAAAAATAGTTTGCAATGTTGATCGGAAGATAGTAAAGAAGTGGTTTCTATGATTATTTTTATGAGAAGGGGGTAATCTGGATGATTACTACAGTTAAACGAAGGTTGACCATGTCTTTTCTTTCTATTTCTTTAGTCGCACCTATGTTTATGGGTTTAACAGGTCAGAAGGTAGATGCAGCGAATACTACGATTAAATTAGATCCAAACCATATGAAGCAATCTTGGGAGGGATGGGGAACCTCACTTGCCTGGTTCGGTAATATCACTGGTGGTTGGAACGATAAAGTCAAAAATGCAATGGCTGATGCACTATATTCTCCAGAAGGATTAAACTTTAATATTGCCAGATATAATATAGGTGGCGGTGAGAATCCTGCCTACAATACGATGCGTCAAGGGGGGGAAGTACCTGGCTTCTCACCATCTCCAGGAGTATACGATTGGACGCAAGATGCTAATCAACGTTGGTGGCTGCAGGCAGCTAAAGATCGAGGCGCCAATATTCTGGAAGCGTTCTCGAACTCTGCTCCGTATTATATGACGGAAAGCGGAAGTACGACTGGTCATTGGGATTCGGGGAAAGACAACTTGAAGCCGGATGAGTACGAGAACTTTGCTACCTATTTAACTGATGTAGTGAAGCATTTCAAAGAAAATTGGAATATTGACTTTAATTATCTATCACCAATGAATGAACCTAATACGAATTACTGGGGATTCGGCGGGAGACAGGAAGGTTCCCACTGGGATGTTGGTTCTCAGATGAAGATCATTAATACGACACGTGCTAAATTGGATGCGGCAAATCTACAATCTATACAAATTGCTGCCATGGATGAATCTATTCTGGACACCTTTGTAAGTAACTGGAACTCTTATGATGAGACAACCAAAGCTAATGTTGGTAAAATGAATACCCACTCCTACGGTGGTTCAAAGCGAGTTGAGATCAGAGATGCCGCTAAAGCTGCAGACAAAACGTTATGGATGTCTGAAGTGGATTTAGGTCCTTCCGGGATTGCCCACGACCATGAAGATTTCGAACCAGCACTAGCATTGGCAGAAAGAATTATGACGGACATTACTTGGCTTGAACCTAAGGCTTGGATTACTTGGCAAGCGATTGAAAGCGAGAAGAACATGCAGAAGGATAAGGAGAACAGTAACTGGGGTCTCCTTCACGCGGATTTCGACACGCAAGAATGGTGGTACACGAAGAAGTATTACGCTATGCAGCAATTTAGCAAATTTATTCCACAGGGTTCACGCTTCATAGGGGATACAGACGATAACACGTTGGCCGCTTATGATCCTTCAACTAACAAAATTCATGTTGTATATAGAAATCCTAACGTAACCAGTCAAAATATTTCTTTAGACTTGTCACAGTTTGATACGGTCACTGGAGATGCAACGCCTTATGTTTCTTCCGCGACAGAGAATGTCGTACAGAAGACTAAAGTTCCTGTTCTGGATAATATGTTGCAAACGACTGTTGGAGCAAAATCCATCACAACCTTCGTAATTGATGGCGCTACCTATACAAGCGACTCTCTAATTCCTCAGAGTGATATGACGGCAACAGCAAGTAGCGCTCAGTCAGGTGAAGAAGCTGAGAGAACATTGGATGGAGATAACTGGACCAAATGGCACACTTCGTGGGACCCTAAAGCTGAGGGACCACATACGATTACCTATGATCTTGGAGCTGACTATGAAGATGTCAACAAGCTGAGTTATTTGCCAAGACAAGATAACGATTGGAACGGTATTGTAACGAAGTTCACCATCGAAGTTAGTTCCGATGGCGATAACTTCACACCGGTTGCGAAAGGAACCTGGAAGAACGATAAATCCGAAAAAACTGCAACGTTTTCTACGCAGAAAGCGAAGTTTGTAAGGTTAAACGTAGATGAAAGTAATGGGTCTGGAGCACAGTACGCATCGGCTGCAGAGATAAATATTATGAGAAAGTCCAATTTCACAGTGGATACGACTTCACTCGCTAATGCAATTTCTAGAGCAGAAGACTATATCTCAGCTAATAACGCAAATGTAAATGTATCGGATTTGCAAAAGTTGGTGGTTGAAGCCAAAGTTGTTCAAAAGAACACTTTAGCAACACAGGAAGAGATCACACAAATCCTTTACAAACTGAACGTCGAATATAGCGTTTTAGGCCAAGGACTTATCCCACAAAGCCAGATGACGGCAGCGTCTGACAATTCCGCATCTGAGGATGGACCGGAGAAGACTATTGATGGCGATCTTTGGACCAAATGGCATACTGCATATAACAACGATTATTCAACACTTCCGCATTCCATTACTTATAATCTCGGTAAAGCATATAACGGTATCTATAAACTTCAATATTTGCCACGACAGGATGTAGACTGGAATGGTGTAGTCACTAAGTTCGAAGTTTCTGTAAGTGACGATGGTGATAAATTCACCAAAGTAGTTGCAGAAGGAACTTGGAATGCCGATAAGACAGAGAAAACAGCAACCTTTAATGCTCAGGGTGCTAAATATGTTAGATTTACTGCACTTGAATCGAGAAGCGATGCAGGTAAGCAATATGCATCTGCTGCAGAGATCAATATTTTTAACAAGCAGGGATATAAAGTGGATTTCTCCAGCTTAGACAGCGCAATTCAAGCTGCAGAGAAGTTCAAAACAGATTCTGGGAAAGATGAGTCTTACTTCAAGAATCTGGACGCGATCCTTAGTCGAGCTAGTACTCTGCTAAATAGCGCAACAGCGACACAAGAAGAGATCGCGAAATTTGCCAGCCGTATCTTAACTGAAATATCCAATATTCAAAACAGTGATCCAAATATTAAGGGAATGAGCCTTTTCTATACACCAGAAGCTTATTACGCGAATCCAGCCAATCTAATGGTGGATAACGACATATCTACCTACTTCGAATCGAACTGGGACAAGAATGGAGTGAAGTATAAATCTGGCGATTATATCGTTGTAGATCTGGGTGAGAGCATGCGTGACGTTGGTAAGGTGCTTGTTACACCAAGACAAGACAAGGCAAACGGCCGCATCAAACAATTCAAAATCTATTACAGCGATGTGAATCTGAAGGATTTACCTGCTGACGCTGTCGGTACGCAAGATTATTTGGACAAGAATTTCAAATTTGCAGCAAATGGCTCTTTTGATGACTATAGCACGAGTGTTCAATCCGCAACGTTCAAATCCGTTGAAGCTCGGTATATCGCGATTCAGGCTATAACTACTGGCGGTGACGGTAACACACTCAGCGCTGCAGAAATTGCAGTTAGTCAGAAACAAACAGCGACTTTTGATACTAGTAAACTACAATCAGCAATCGATCAATTGCGTACGTTGTCAGACATTAGTCCAAAAGTGGAAGCTGCGATAGAAAAGCAAATTACAACGATCGGTGATCTTAGTGATTTAACCGAAGAAAGCATTTCGCAATACACCAGACAGATAAATGACTTATACAATCTCTATTTGACTGTAAATAACAGAAACTCCATTAAGAGCGGTGAAGTATGGTTGGATACGGAAGGCGTGCCGATTCAAGCACATGGCGGAGGCATTCTGTACAACGAGAAGAATAAGACATATTACTGGTATGGTGAAGACAAGACGGAAGGTTATCTTCCTACTGGAGTTCACGCATATTCGTCCAAAGATTTGTACAAATGGCAAAATGAAGGCATTGTATTGCCTGTCTTCAATAACCCTCAACTTGGCGAAGCTGTAGTGCCGGCTGGAAATGACCTGCCATTATATCTAGATGAAAATTCTGAAACGTACAAGAATAGCGGGGTTCCATACGATCCGGATAGGAAAGTAGAAATTAAAAGTAAAGATGAAGATTATACAGGTAACATGAAAGCACCAAACAATACGCTCAGTAAACATAATTCACCAGCTCGAATCGCTGAGCTAAATGCGCTGTATGCGAATTATTCGAATGAAGAGAAGCAAAAGATGTATAAGGATTTCAACTGGGATAAAGTTGTCGAGCGTCCTAAAGTCGTCTACAACAAGAAGAACAACAATTATGTGTTGTGGTGGCATCAAGACGGACCGATTGCTGGCGAATATTGGACAGCCGAAGGTGGTGTTGCTGTCAGTGATTCGCCGACTGGACCATTTAAATATCTCGGCTCATCCCGATTGCCAAATGTAGGTGATGAACATGGCAATGAAGGAATGCTTCGTGATATGACCTTGTATGTCGATGACGATGGTAATGAAGCGACGGATGACAAAGCCTACTTGATTTTTTCTTCCGAAGAAAATGCTACGACCATAATCATGATGTTGAACGATGATTATACTGGTCCAGCCCAGAATGAGAAGGGTGAATCCTTAGAAGGAACTCACTATGTGAGAGCGTTTAAAGATTGGAGAGAAGCACCAACGATCTTTAAGCAAGACGGAGTCTATTATATGATTACGTCCGGTTTGTCCGGTTGGGATCCTAACGAAGCCCAATACCGCGTCTCCACTGAGGGAATGTTTGGACCGTGGGAAAATAAAGGCAATCCTATGGTTAATGACAATAGAAATACCTTCAGGAGCCAAAGCACGTTTGTACTGCCTTATCGGGATGGTAATGGTGTTCTGGTGCCGAATAAATTTATCTTTATGGCCGATCGCTGGTACCCGAGTAATTTGAGTGATTCCAGATATGTTTGGCTTCCGATTGAACTCGATAACGAGAATCGCAGAATTGCGGTAAGTTGGCATGATGAGTGGGATACTTCTCTATTCAAGACCGGTACGACTATTAACTTCAATAGTAATGGAGGAAGTTCGATTTCTTCCTTGTATGGGGTTGTAGTCGGTACGAAAATTACTGCGCCTACAGAACCGACTCGTGATGGATTTAAATTTGTGAATTGGTATCAAGACGCAGCCTTGAATACAGTATGGGATTTTACTGTTGATACGGTTCCGGCAAATGATATTACTCTCTATGCGAAATGGGAGCCTGTAGCTGCACCAGTGATTACAAATATCATGCCAGTCAATGTAGCTACGGTGATTGGAACTCCACCTGTACTGCCAACAGTTGTAACGGCTGTATACAGCGATGGAACAAGCCAAAATAAATCAGTTGTATGGGACGTAATTGATCCTTCACAGTATGCCGAAGCGGGTGTCTTTAGCGTAAGTGGAGCGGTAGACGGCACAGTGATCCCAGCTGTTGCGAATGTGATCGTAAGCGATGATGTTAATAGAGCACAACTTGCCGCACGAATCGCAGATGCACGAGCCATTCATGATTTAGTCGTGGAAGGAACGGCTGTTGGTCAGTATGCAATAGGTTCGAAACAGAAACTGATGGATTCGATCATGGAGGCACAGCAAGTGCTTGACAATGATTCAGCTACACAGTCTGAGTTAGAACAAGCAACAAATGATTTGAATTCAGCAATTCAAGTATTAGAGGCTTCAAAGAATCAACATGTTAAAGTACAGTCTATCTCAATCACGAGCGTTTCGTCGTCCATTGAAGTGAAGAAAGGAACTCTGCAGTTACAAGCGGAAGTCCAACCGGCTAATGCTACGAACAAAACCGTTACGTGGGCGGTCTATGAAGCAGATGGAAAAACTGTAGCGGATAAAGCAATCATCAATACAAATGGGTTGTTAACGGCTGCGAAGAACGGCGTTGTGAAAGTCGTTGCAACATCCGTTGATAACACCACAGTTTACGGAATAAAAGAGATTATGATAAGCGGTCAAAATGACAGCCCAGAGCCTACTCCAAGCCCAGGAACAAATCCAGGCAACCCAACGACATCAACGAGTCCTACACCTACACCAACGACCTCTCCTACAAAAGAAGATCCACATCGTTATGTGCCAACTAGTAAAGAACTACAAAATGAAACTGCACAGAACGGAACAACAAGCCTGACCATTAACATTGATAAGGAAGCTTTAGCGAAAAAGTTAGAAGCACTTAAGCAAGCAACAGGAAGTCCTAATCTTGACATCGAGATTCCAGGAATGAATTCATGGAATGCAGTCAATCTGCCATTGGATGTCTTGTACAACAGCTTGAAAGCAAATAAGGACACAATCATAACACTAAGAAGCCATTTAGGCAGTTATGAACTTCCGCTTGCCAATCTTAATCGTGAAGAACTTGAGAAAGCAGCTAAAGTTGCGGGTGCAACCTTAATCATTCGAATGGATAATGTGACTTCACAGCATGAGCAGAAGTTTGAACAATCCATAGTAGAAAAAGGAATGAAACGAGTAAGCGACATCATCGCGTACAAAGTCATTCTTAAATCGAATGATAAAGAAGAAGAGCTTCAACGTTTCGGAAATCCGTTTATGACACGTGTCATAAATATGGATGGCGTTATTCAAGATCCATCGACTGCGACCGCTGTTATATTCGATCCGGTTACAGGACAAATGCGTTTCGTACCATCGGTGTTTAATGTGAAGAACGGCAAGACTGAAGTCTCGATCTTCGGACATGAAAATGGTCTATACACCATCGTTCAGAACAAGAAAACATTCGATGATATGATTGGACATTGGGCACAAAAGGATGTTGAAACCTTAGCCTCTAAACTGATCATTAACGGAATGTCGGATCGGACGTTTGCACCAGCAGGCCAAGTTACACGTGCTCAATTTGCGGCACTACTGGTAAGAGGACTGGGGTTATCGACGGAGTCGTTAACGAATGTGTTTGCAGATGTTAATACAACTGCGTGGTATGCACAGGATGTGAACACAGCAGCGAAACTTGGTTTGATTCAAGGCGTTGGTGAAGGGAAATTTAGTCCGGATTCACGGATTACGAGAGAGCAAATGGTCGTGATGATCATGAACGCTATTCAGCTCGTTCAAGGAGATGATAGAGCAGAAGCTCAATTGCGCACTCCATTTGCCGATCAAGCTAGTATCTCTGGTTACGCTACCCAAGCCGTAACAGAAGCAGCAAGCCAAGGATTAATCAAAGGCAAAACAGAAACAGCTTTTGCTCCGCAAGATACAGCCACACGTGCTGAGGCAGCAGTGATGATCAAACAAGTTTTGCAATACTTGAAGTTTATGAACTAGATAAATGTTTAAAAATTGTGCTCGGCTCACACTGATCTGTGAACCGAGCACAATAATTATCAACTAGTTATATAAGGAGGAGGGAATGATCTTGTTTAAAATCAAATCTTTAGCTAAACGTTTGATTGTGAGCGCTTTATCATTGAGCTTAATTATTCAGCATCCTTTATCTATCCCCATAGCTAAAGCAAATCCTGTAAGCGCTATCACTGGATTATCCGATGCACCGGAACATAAATTGTCCCTATGGTACCGACAACCAGCGATAAATTGGGAAACGGATGCGCTTCCAATTGGCAATGGCCTTATGGGAGGGATGATCTTTGGTGGCATCGAGCAAGAACGCATTCAGTTAAATGAGAAAACGTTGTGGTCCGGTGGTCCAGGTTCTTCTTTTGTATATACTTGGCCTTCCACGGATGATCCAACGACTTCTATCCCATATACATTCGGTAATCGTGAGGGTGGTGCGGATCATTTAGAGAGTGTCCGAGCTAAACTCCGCGCGGGGGATATCGATGGTGCTCACAAAGAAGCGGATGAGAATCTTACAGGCTTGAATGAAGGCTTAGGAAGTTATCTAACCTTTGGTGACTTGTACCTGGACTTTGAGAAGTCCTCAACAACCAATGTAGAGAATTATCGCCGGGAGCTTGATCTTGAAGACGCGATATCTCGAGTTAAATACACGCTGGATGGAGTAGAGTATACACGAGAATACTTTGTCAGTTATCCAGATAAAGTAATGGTTACTCGCCTGACAGCCAATCAGCCGGGTAAGCTGTCCTTGGATGTACGCCCGACAAGTGCTCAGGGAGGGACCGTCACGGCGAATGGCAACAACATTAATATTAGGGGTAATGTACTAGACAACAATATGCTATATGAAGGTAACTTCCGCGTCCTAAATCAAGGTGGAAATATAACATCAGGTAACGGAAAGATCCATGCAGCGAATGTAGATTCATTAACCATCCTTACATCATTAGGCACCAACTATGCCAACAGCTATCCTAATTATAGAGGCACTGATCCGCATAATGAGGAAGTTGCGATATTGGATGCCGCTGAGAGTAAATCTTACGAAACATTACTTGAGAATCATAAGAAAGATTATAAGTCATTATTTGATCGTATGAAATTAGATTTGGGAGAGTCTAAGCCTACGATTCCGACAGACGAGCTCTTAGCCACCTATGCAGGAACGAAAAGTAAAGCGCTTGAGGTTTTATTTTATCAATATGGCCGATATTTGTTGATTTCATCTTCTCGTCCCGGTTCACTACCGGCCAACTTACAGGGCGTGTGGAATAATTCTAATAGAGCGCCTTGGAGCAGCGATCATCATTTTAATATCAATATTCAAATGAACTATTGGCCAGCGATGGTAACGAATCTCTCGGAGACAATGACACCACTGATCGATTACATAGATTCGCTGCGTACTCCTGGGCGTATTTCTTCCGAAAAATATTATGGCATTACTAATGCGTGGTCGATTGGAGTGGCAAACAATCCGTTCGGATATACTGCGCCGGGTTGGAATTTTGATTGGGGCTGGTCACCAGCATCCAATGCTTTTATCTCGAATAACATTTGGGAGAGTTATAAATTTTCCGGAGATATCGATCTACTAAAGTCACGTGTTTATCCAATATTGAAGGAAACGACGCGATTTTGGACCCAGTATTTAGTAGAAGATACGGATGGGACATTGGTATCCACACCTTGTTACTCACCAGAGCAAGGTACGATCAGTACAGGATGTGCCTATGACCAGCAGCTTGTACAAGATTTATTTACTAACTACTTGGAGGCAAGTACAACATTAGCTGTCGATTCCGATTTTCGTGAGGAAGTACAAAGTAAATTAAATCAGGTGTCTCCAATTAAAATAGGAAAGTACGGTCAAATTCAAGAATGGAAAGAGGACATCGACGATCCGAATAACAAACATCGCCATTTGTCCCAACTAGTTGCCTTATATCCAGGCAAGCAAATTAACAAAAATACACCTGAGCTTATGGAAGCTGCCAGAGTGTCATTGCAGCATCGCGGAGACGAGGGTACCGGGTGGAGCAAAGCTAACAAAATTAACATGTGGGCTCGTGCGCAAGATGGCACACATGCACATACGATTCTAGAGGGTCAGCTTACTGGAAGTACATTAAACAACTTATTCGATACGCATCCGCCATTCCAAATCGATGGCAACTTCGGAGCTACGTCCGGCATGTCTGAAATGCTGCTACAAAGTCATTTGGACAATATTGATGTTTTGCCAGCGCTCCCAGCTTCATGGCCGAAAGGAAGTTATTCGGGCTTGGTTGCCCGCGGGGGATTTGAGGTCAGTGTGAATTGGAACAATGCTAGAGCTACAAGCATCAGTGTCAAATCTAATAAAGGCAATCGTGCGGTTGTTTCTTATCCAAGCATAGCTGGAGCAACTGTCATGAATCAAGCGGGAAAAAGTGTAAAGTATTCCATAGACAATAACAATCAGATTTCTTTCGACACTC
This sequence comes from Paenibacillus sp. FSL R5-0923, assembly GCF_038009145.1. Taxonomy (NCBI): domain Bacteria; kingdom Bacillati; phylum Bacillota; class Bacilli; order Caryophanales; family Paenibacillaceae; genus Paenibacillus; species Paenibacillus sp. FSL R5-0923. The sequence goes on along the minus strand of NZ_JBBPAT010000001.1, from coordinate 4,431,292 downwards.
AAGTTGGAGACGTTTACACGATTGGCTCAATTCCTTTACAAGATGGACAATTGTTGACAATGACAATGAAAAATAGTGGTCATTTGCTAGATATTGAAGGGGCATCGGAGCAAGAACAAGCAGCGGTTGTTCAAATGAGAGCAGGATCGTTATCACAGAGTCAGCAGTGGTATGCAGAAAGCGTAAGTGATGGATACTACAAAATCACAAATAGCTTGAGCAGTAAAGTGATTGCTGTGCTAAATGAATCAATGTCTGAGGGTGCAAAGCTCGTTCAACAAACCTACACTTCAGACAACTCTTATCATGATGAATGGCTTCTCGTTGATAAAGGGAACGGTTATTCTCAGTTGGTTAATCGTGGTAGTGGTAAAGCGATTACAGCTTCAAACACTAGCACAGGGACTGGGATAGAGTTGATCCAATCTTCAATCACAGATTCTGATGAGCAATTGGTGAGAATCGATCCTGTGAGAGACTTTTTTGATCAGCAAAAGTTCAATCTAACCATCCAACACAGCAATCTTCGTATGGACGTGAACGAGGATTCTAAATCAGATGGCGCCGCTATCATACAATGGTCCGAAAGTTCGGGTCAAAATCAACAATGGATGTTTATGAAGACAACCCCGGGTTATTACAAAATTATCTCAATGAGCAGTTCAAAAGTGTTGGCTGTAGAGAATGCGTCAACAGCGGATGGTGCAGGGATAATTCAAGCCACATTCACCGATGATGCAACCTACAATGATGAATGGTTAGTCGTAGATGCTGGTGATGGCTATTATCAATTGAGAAATCGGGCTAGCGGCAAAGTGATCGACATGCCAAATAACAGTGTTTCTAGTGGTGAACAATTCGTACAAAATAAAGCCGGTAAGGGGAGTAACCAGAAGTTTGCTTTTTCATTAGATAGAACCGTGAACGACAATGCAACCGGATCAGGGAATGACCAGTTTGTATATGGCTCGGGATGGGAGTATAGCGGATTCGAATCCGGGGCATACAATCGTGACAATCATTATTCAAACGAGACGGATTCATATGCGTTCTTGCGTTTTAATGGCTCTAAAGTGCAATTGTATGGGGCTAAGAACAATAATCAGGGTATCGTTGCATTCTCTATCGATGATGGTCCTGAACAATTGGTTGATACTTACGCCTCTTCACGTTTAGATCAACAACTGCTCTTTGAAAGCTCTGAGATGTTGAATCAGGAGCATGTACTCAAAATTCGGGTGACAGATCAAAAGAATGACAATTCGAACAACACATATATTTCAGTTGATCGAGCGGATATTCAGTCTCGTGTAGTTAAGAGCGTGGACAAAGCCGAAGATTATTATATACAGACTATAGAAACAATTAACGGAGTTAATCATAGCGTAATCACCCTGAATTATAATGGTGAAGACGCAGGTGATGCAGTAAGAGCGGCAATCGAGGCTGCCAAAGCGGCGCAGAAGCCTGTCATCCTAGACTTTCCTACAGAAACGTATCATTTTAAAGCATTAACCGCAAATCAAGTGCAATATTTCATTTCAAATACAACCACAAAAGAACAGACACCTAGTAGCACTCGTAAGGTAGGTCTTATATTCAAGGATATCGATGATCTTACCATTCGAGGGAATGGTTCGACCTTGTTATTCCATGGTGTGATGACACCTATCGTATTCGACCATGCAACAAATATTAAAGTGAACGGAATTAACATCGATTTCAATCGTCCTGTCGTATCGGAGATGACTGTTACTGAAGTAGGCAACAACTACATGAAAGCGAGTATACATCCGGATTCATGGTACTCTATTCAGAATAATCAATTAGTATGGTTCGGTGAGGAGAACTGGACAGAGAACGGAACACAAAATGTACGCGCTGTGCAAGAGTATAACCCAGCTACGAAACAGACATGGAGAGTGGCCAATCCTCTAGACGGCACAACAAGCACGAAGGATCTCGGTAAACGTGAGGTGCAATTCAACTTCACTAAGAGCCCAAATTTGTCGGTAGGAAACACGTTTCAGTTTCGGGATACAACAAGAAGAGAACAAGGTGCGTTGATCTATCGAAGCAAGAATATTGCGTGGTCAGATGTTAACTTCTATGCTGCACCTGGGCTTGGAATTATCAGCCAATATAGTGAAAATGTATCGCTCGATAACTTGAACTTTGCACCTAAGACAGGCAGTGGACGGACGAACGCATCAATGGCAGACTTCCTGCAAGTTTCTGGAGGCAAGGGTGAGATTCGGGTGTTAAACTCTTATTTTTCCGGAGCTCACGATGATGCGATTAACATTCACGGCACTCATCTGCAAATTGTGCAAGTAACGTCATCCAATCAGGTCAAAGTACAATTTATGCATCCTGAGAGCTGGGGCTTTGATGCATTTGCCGTCGGAGATACGATCGAATATATCAACAAGTCGACTTTACTTTCGAAGGAAAGTGCAGTGGTCACCGATGTGACACGCCTAAATGATACTCAAATTGTTCTTACGCTAGATAAACCGGTGCCTTCTTCGATAACTGCGAATGAGTATGTCGTTGAAAATGCCACATGGACGCCGAATGTCACCGTTAAGAATTCAACGTTTGAATCGATACCGACAAGAGGCCTCCTCGTAACAACGCGCGGCTCTGTTCGAATCGAGAACAATACGTTTAATGGCATGCAGATGAGTGCGATCTTGATCGCACATGATGCTAGTAGCTGGTACGAATCAGGAATGGTGAAGGACGTCTTGATCCGTAACAATAGGTTTAATAATAACGGTAACGCGGTGATCAGTATTGATCCGAATACTTCCCTGACGAATCCCGATAAGACCGTGCATAGTCATATTGAGATTGACGGCAACCAGTTTAACAAGGTGGGCGGCAATTCTGAGATTTATGCAAAGAGTGTAGACGGGTTAACGTTTACGAACAATACTGCAAATCAAGGTGGTATTGAACTTACATTTGATGCCTCTAAAGCTGTTACTGTCACGGGGAATAGTTTTAAAGAAAGTGATGTTGACAAGAAAATCAACTTCAATCGCATGATCCCTGGTACGGATTCCGTAGAAGCAACTCAAGGATTTATTGTCACGCGAACGAATGATTATACACCTGCAGTTACAGATCCAAATGATATTCCGCAAAGTGAAATGACAGCTTCATCTACCAGTAATCGCAGTGGAAACGAAGCGGATAATGCCATAGATGGAAACCCTTCAACCATCTGGCATACTGAATGGGATCCTATGGCGGATTTGCCGCAATCGATCACCCTAGATCTTGGAAATACGAGAATCATATCTAAACTAAAGTATTTGCCAAGACAAAACGGGGAACAAAACGGGAACATTACTTCTTATGTATTATCAACCAGTTTAGACGGAACAACATTTAAACGGTTTACAAGCGGAAGCTGGGATGATGACAGCACCGAGAAAATCGCAGAATTCGCTCCGGTCGCTAGTAGGTACCTGAGACTTACTGCTATCGAAGGCCATGGTGGATTGGCTTCAGCGGCAGAGATTAACATTATGAAGAATGAGATGGATGAGGACTATCAAGCCCTTAAAGCGCTCATTACAAGAGTCCAAAGCAAGCACGACGGTGCTGTAGAAGGGACTGAAGATGGTCAGTATCCAGAAGGCTCAAAACTAACATTGCAAAAAGCCATTGATCAGGCGAAGAATGTACGCGATAGCTTACCTGTTACACAGCAGCAATTACAGCAAGCGGCGAGTGACTTAACTGCTGCGTTGCAAGTGATGGAAGATAGTATCAATAAACATGAGATGGTTCAATCGATCACGATTACAAGTGAATCATCAGTGATTACTGCTAAGAACGGAACTCTCCAATTAGGCGCTACTGTACTGCCTGCTAATGCAACGAAAAAGTCGGTAATATGGTCTGTGCATGAAGTAGATGGCATAAAAGCAACGGACAAAGCGACAATTAATCAAACCGGTTTGCTAACGGCTGTGAAAGATGGAACTGTGAAGGTGATAGCCACAACAACGGATGGCTCTGGTGTTCATGATGAAATGGATATTAGCATTAGTGGTCAAACGGACATTATCGATCCAGGTACTGATCCAGTGAATGTTGGAAGAATAACCATCACAAGCTCAGGAAATGTGTCAACGATTACCGCTAAGAACGGGACTCTTCAATTAGGCGCTACTGTGCTACCTGACAATGCAACCAATAAGTCGGTAACATGGGCTGTATATGGAGTAGATGGCACAACAGAAACGGATATTGCAACCATTGATGTATCCGGTTTGCTCACGGCTGTGAAAGATGGAACTGTGAAAGTGGTAGCCACAGCAGTGGATGGTTCTGGTGTTCAAGGTGACATGGTTATTACCATAAGTGGTCAAACGGACATTATTGATCCAGGCACTGATCCTGTGAATGTTGAAAAGATTAACATCACAAGCGCAGGTAATGTGTCGACGATTACCGCTAAGAACGGAACCCTTCAATTAGGCGCTACCGTGTTACCTGACAATGCAACTAATAAGTCTGTAACATGGGCTGTATTCGAAGCCGATGGCCGCACACCTACGAATAAAGCAATTATTGATGTAAACGGGTTGTTGACAGCTGTGAAGAACGGAACTGTAAAAGTGGTTGCCAGTGCAATGGATGGTTCTGCGGTTCATGGATTTAAGGAGATTGTGATTAGCGGTCAAAATGACACTCCTGACCCTACTTCAAGTCCAGAGCCTACTCCAGATCCAGGAACAAATCCAGGTAACCCAACGACATCAACCAGACCAACGCCATCACCTACACCAACGATCCCTCCTACAAAAGAAGATCCACATCGTTATATTCCAACAACTAAAGAACTACAAAGTGAAACTGCACAGAATGGAACAACGAGCCTGACCATTAACATTGATAAGGAAGCTTTAGCGAAGAAATTAGAAGCACTTAACAAAACTACAGGAACCCCTAATCTCGATATCGAGATTCCAGGAGTGAATGCATGGAATGCAGTACATCTGCCGCTTGATGTTCTGTACAACAGCATGAAGGCGAATAAGGAAATAATCATAGCTTTTAGAAACCATTTAGGAAGTTATGAACTTCCGCTTGCCAATCTGAATCGTGAAGAACTTGAGAAAGCTGCTAAAGTTGCGGGTGCAACCTTAATCATTCAAATGGATAATGCGACTTCACAGCATGAACAGAAGTTTGAACAATCCATAGTAGAAAAAGGAATGAAAAGAGTAAGCGACATCATTGCGTACAAAGTCATTCTAAAATCGAATGATAAAGAGGAAGAACTTCAACGTTTCGGAAATCCGTTTATGACACGTGTCATAAATATGGATAGCGTTATTCAAGATCCATCGACTGCGACCGCTGTTATATTCGATCCGGTTACAGGACAAATGCGCTTCGTGCCATCGGTGTTCACTGTGAAGGACGGAAAGACTGAAGTCACAATATTCGGTCAAGCAAATGGTCTATACACCATCGTTCAGAACAAGAAAACATTCGATGATTTGGTTGGACATTGGGCGCAAAAGGATGTTGAGACCTTAGCCTCCAAGCTGATCATTAACGGAATGACGGATCGGACGTTCAATCCATCAAGCCAGGTTTCCCGTGCTCAATTTGCGGCGCTTTTGGTAAGAGGTCTTGGGCTAACGACGGATTCATTATCGAACGTATTTACAGATGTTAGTACTACGAAGTGGTACGCGAAGGATGTGAACACAGCAGCGAAGTTAGGCTTAGTTCAAGGCGTAAGCGAAGGCAAATTCAGCCCGGATACAATGATTACGAGAGAACAAATGATCGTCATGATCATGAAAGCTATTCATCTCGTTCAAGATGATCATGGAACGGAAACTCAAGTACGTACTCCATTTGCTGATCAAGACATTATCTCTGATTATGCTAGTAATGCGGTAAAAGAAGCAGCGAGCAAAGGATTAATCAAAGGAAAAACAGAAACAACATTTGCTCCGCAAGATGCAGCAACACGCGCTGAAGCAGCGTTGATGATTAAACAGCTTTTGCAATATTTGAAGTTTATGAATTAGTAAAAGATTAATATATTGTGCTCGGTTGAATTATTAAGATTGAGCCGAGCACAATGTTTATCTACTTATTTCATAAACAAAAGAGGAGAGTATGATTTTGTTCAAAATCAAATCTTTAGCCAAACGTTTGATTGTCAGCTTATTAACGGTAGGTTTAATTGTACAGCAACCTATAAATGTTCCAAAAGCTGAAGCAGAAAATGTAAGCGTTATTACAGGATTATCCGATACCCCGGAGCATAACTTTTTGAATCTGTCATCCGATTCGACAAATCGAGAGGAACTAAATTTCAACACAGGTTGGTTATTCAAACGTGAAGATGTAAGCGGATCCCAAGAGGCAAATTTTGACGATAGCGGCTGGGAGGGAGTCAATCTACCTCATAGTGTGCGTCTGGAGCCGAAGATCAGCGGCGGCTCTAATCAAAGCTATCAAGGCTTTGCAACGTATCGAAGACATTTTACGCTCGACAATTCTTACAGCGGTAAGAAGCTATTTATAGAATTCGAAGGTGCGATGATCAATGCTGAAGTGTGGATAAACGGCACTTATCTAGGAAACCATCACGGAGGCTACACCCCTTTTACATTCGACATCACGAACTATGTTCAATTAGAGGGGGCAACAAACGTCATTACAGTCAAGCTTGATAACAGAGATGACCCACAAACGCCACCTGGCAAGCCGCAAAGTGGTTTGGACTTTCAATATTTCGGAGGAATTTATCGAGATGTTAAACTGCATGTCATGGACAATTTACACGTCTCCGATGCTATATACGCAAATAAGGTGGCGGACGGTGGCATCTTTGTTACTTACCCAGAGGTGAGTAAAGAGGAAGCGACGGTGCAGGTGAAGACAAATATCATCAATGAATACATGATCGCTAAGAACACCAGTGTAAAAACCACAATTGTAGACAGCAATAATCAAGTGGTTGCTACAATGGTGAGTGATCCACAGAAAATAGGAGCGGGAAGCGATTATACATTTATCCAATCGACGAAGATATCCAAACCACAGCTTTGGCATCCTGACCATCCTAATTTGTATACGGTGTATACCGCTGTGAATGATGGGGCTGCTTATGTAGATAGCTACAAGACCCGTATCGGAATTCGTCATATTCAATTTACACCTGATCAAGGCTTTCTCATCAATGGAGAAAAATTAATGTTAAATGGCGCAAATCGCCACCAAGAGTATTTGTATGTCGGCAATGCAATGCCTAATTCTGGACAGTACAGAGACGCTGTGCAGCTTCGAGAAGGCGGTTTTAATAACGTGCGTACGGGTCATTATCCACAGGATCCAGCATTCCTTGATGCGGCAGACGAGCTTGGATTGACTGTCATCTCCCCAACGCCAGGCTGGCAGTTCTTCGGAGATTCTGTCTTCCAAGAGCGTTCCTATCAAGCCATTCGGGATATGGTACGCCGTGATCGAAACCATCCGAGTATTATTATGTGGGAATCCAGCTTGAATGAAACGACATACTCATTGGAGTATGCACAAAATGCTCATAAAGCTACCCATGAAGAATATCCGGGAGATCAGACGTACACATCTGCAGAATACGGATTCTTCGGTAAAGAAGTTTATGATGTAAACTACAAAGAATTAGATACAGCATTCAAACCACTCTTTACGAGGGAATGGGGAGACGATTGGTCGGAAAGCGCGACAAGTCCAACGGGTTATCGATCGGTACGCAAAGTAGGCGAAACCGATATGCTCAACTCCATGATCATGCGTCAAAAGGCGCTAAATGGTGAAGGCTACTTCGACTGGGCGGGCCTCAATGCCAATTCACGTATAGCCGGACATTCGGTTTGGAGCTTTAGCGATAACAACCGGGGTATGGATTCTGACCCGGCATATTCAGGCCTAGTGGATCTGGATCGGTATCCGAAATTTAATTATTATTTCTTCCAGAGCCAGCGTAATCCTGCTGTGAAGCTAAGTGGTGTCGAATCTGGACCGATGGTCTATATCGCTAATTATTGGACACCATCTTCGTCAAGAAATGTCACAGTCGCTAGTAATACGAAGCAAGTTAAGCTTTATTTGAACGATACACTCATCGCTACCCAAAGTCCCGATAGTGGATTAAAGTATGTTACCCATCCGACATTTACATTTAACAATGTGTCCTGGGCGGCGGGAACATTACGAGCTGACGGATTGATTGACGGCAAGATCGTGGCTTCTCATACCGTGAAAACACCGGGAAAGCCACATCATTTGGCTGTTGATTACGATACGAAAGGGAAGGATCTTGTTGCAGACGGTTCCGACCTAGTGATGGCTTATATTACGGTGCGGGACGCTGACAATAACATTGTTCCAACAAACTCTATTTCTGTTTCCCTAAACTTGAGCGGTCCGGGGGGACTTATCGGTAATGGTGTAACGCGAACGTTTGCCAACCCTGTTGCCGTGGAAGGTGGCGTTGCCGCTGCAATCGTGAAATCCTCACTAACGGATGGCACTTTGAAATTAACGGCATCAGCGAGTGGATTGCTCCCTGGAAGCGCTGAAATCACCAGTATTTCAAGTCAAAGTGTATTCGTTCCTGGTGGAAGTGATGGAGGTGACAACTGGTTTGAAGGTGAGAATGTTGCTTTGAACAAACCTGTAATAACAAGTAGCGAGCAAAGCGGTAATCCAGGAACAAACGGCAATGCTGAAGACGAAAATGCTGGATGGACAGCTTCAAATAGCAGCTCGGATCAATGGTGGGAAGTCGATTTAGGAGAAGCCTATAACATTACGGGATCTGAAATCGTTTGGGCGAATAAGAGCTCCAATAATCAGTACAAAATTGATGTATCTGAAGATCAGGGAAATTGGACGACTATTTTGGATAAAACCCAATATAAGACGGCAACGGCGCTGCAAAGGGATAAGCTCGTTGCTAACGCACGGTATGTGCGAGTAACGTTAACGGGTGCACAAACAGGTCAGGCTGGTTTGAATGAGATAAAAGTATTTGGAGTAGCATCGTTTCAAAATCAGGCGACGCGGCATCCAGAGTTGGTGAATGTCGCATTAAATAAGTCCGTCAGTGCAAGCAGTTCGGTAACTGGCAACGAAGCTTACAATGCAAACGACGGAATCAATGCCACTTGGTGGGAGGCTAGCAGCAATGCACCTGGATGGTGGCAGGTCGACTTGGGTGCTTCCTACAATCTTTCAGGCAGTAAAATCCTTTGGGGAAGGGATAACATCTATTACTCCTACAGATTAGAGGTATCCGCCAACGGTAAAGAATGGTCGCAAGTGGCGGGCCGCTCGGCTTCAGGTCAAGATATGAGACCAGACAACTACACGGCAACTGGCGTTAGATATGTACGAGTATTTGTAGATTCTCTTGCAGGGGGCAGTGGTACGGAGAAGCCAGCGATCAAAGAAATTCAAGTCTACAGCGATCCTAAGAACATTGCGCTTAATAAGCCTGCTACCGCTGACAGCTCGCAAAATAATAACCCTGTCTCGGCAGGTAACGATGGAAATGAAACGACTCGTTGGAGCGTAGCCGACGGTAATGTTGGGCACTGGTACAAGGTTGACCTTGGGGCGATTTATGACTTATCGGGTACCAGGGTGAAATGGGAAATGGAGAATAAGAATTATGGATATCAAATCGAGGTTTCGGATGATGATGTAAACTGGGTGTCAGTAGCGAAAAAGTCAAGCTCACAGCAAGTACAGTTTGACTATTTCACTACACACGCAAGATATGTTCGAATCCAAGTGACGGAGTTGTCCGATAGTTGGGCGAGCTTCTGGGAATTTGATGTTTATGGCGCGGTTCCGGTTGATACGTCGTTGATTCCACAATCGCAAATGACAGCTACGGCAACGAGTGAAGAGACAAGCGGCGAGAATAATGACGCTTCGCAAGCCATCGACGGTAATTCGTCAACAATCTGGCATACGAAGTGGGATTTGTCTAATCCGCTGCCACAGTCGATCACCCTTAATCTTGGTAATACGCATGTCATTTCGAAACTAAAGTATTTGCCAAGACAAAATGGGGCACAAAACGGAAATATTACTTCTTATGAGATATTAACAAGTTTGGACGGAGTTAACTTTACACCTGTTACAAGCGGAAGCTGGGATGATGACAGTACTGAGAAAGTCGCGGATTTCGTTCCGGTTGCTAGTAGATACCTGAGACTTACTGCTATTGAAGGTCATGGTGGATTGGCTTCCGCAGCAGAGATTAACATCATGAAGAATGAGATGGGGGAGGACTATCAAGCCCTTGTAGCGCTCATTACAAGTGTGCAAAGTAAGCACGATAGTGCTGTAGAAGGGAATGAAGAGGGTCAGTATCCAGAAGGTTCAAAACAAACATTGCAAAAAGCTATTGATCAAGCGAAGAAAGTGCGCGATAGCTTATCTGTTACCCAGCAGCAATTGCAGCAAGCGGCGAATGACTTAATTGCTGCCTTGCAAGTGATGGAGGAGAGTATCAATAAACATGAGATGGTTCAATCGATCAGGATTACAAGTGGATCATCAGTGATTACGACTAAGAACGGAACTCTCCAATTAGGCGCTACCGTGCTGCCTACCAATGCTAATAGATCCGTAACATGGGCTGTGTATGAAGTAGATGGTATAACAGTAACGGACAAAGCGACCATCGATCTATCCGGTTTGCTGGCGGCTGTGAAAGATGGTACCGTGAAGGTTGTAGCTACAGCAACGGATGGCTCAGGTGTTCATGATGAAATGGATATTACCATAAGTGGTCAAACGGACATTATCGATCCAGGCACTGATCCAGTGAATGTTGAAAAGATAAACATCACAAGCTCAGGAAATGTGTCCACGATTACTTCTAAGAACGGAACCCTGCAATTAGGCGCTACCGTACTGCCTGCAAATGCTACGAATAAGTCAGTAACATGGGCTGTATACGGAGTAGATGGAATCACAGCAACGGATATCGCAACCATTGATGTATCCGGTTTGCTCACGGCTGTAAAAGATGGAACTGTGAAAGTGGTAGCTACAGCAATGGATGGTTCTGGTGCTCAAGGTGACATGGTTATTACCATAAGTGGTCAAATGCAAATTATTGATCCAGGTACAGGTCCAGGAACGGGCGTAGATCCAGGCAATCCAACGACACCAACAAGTCCAACGACACCACCGGCGAAAGAAGATCCACATCGTTATGTGCCAGCGGGAAAAGAACTGCAAAGTGAAACTGCACAGAATGGAACAACGAGCCTGACCATTAACATTGATAAGGAAGCTTTAGCGAAGAAATTAGAAGCACTTAACAAAACTACAGGAACCCCTAATCTCGATATTGAGATTCCAGGAGTGAATTCATGGAATGCAGTGAATCTTCCACTGGATGTCTTGTACAACAGCTTGAAAGCAAATAAGGACACAATCATAACACTAAGAGGCCATTTAGGCAGTTATGAACTTCCGCTTGCCAATCTTAATCGTGAAGAACTTGAGAAAGCAGCTAAAGTTGCGGGTGCAACCTTAATCATTCGAATGGATAATGTGACTTCACAGCATGAGCAGAAGTTTGAACAATCCATAGTAGAAAAAGGAATGAAACGAGTAAGCGACATTATCGCGTACAAAGTCATTCTTAAATCGAATGATAAAGAAGAAGAGCTTCAACGTTTCGGAAATCCGTTTATGACACGTGTCATAAATATGGATCGCGTTATTCAAGATCCATCGACTGCGACCGCTGTTTTATTCGATCCGGTTACAGGACAATTGCGGTTCGTACCATCGGTGTTTAATGTGAAGAACGGCAAGACTGAAGTTTCGATCTTCGGACATGCAAATGGTCTATACACCATCGTTCAGAACAAGAAAACATTCGATGATATGGGTGGACATTGGGCGCAAAAGGATGTTGAGACGTTGGCATCCAAACTGATCATTAACGGAATGACGGAGCGGACCTTTGCTCCAGCAAGCCAGGTCACACGAGCTCAATTTGCAGCACTATTAGTTAGAGGGCTGGGATTATCAACGGATTCGTTAACAAATGTGTTTACAGATGTTAGTGCCACAGCGTGGTATGCGCCGGACGTGAATACAGCAGCGAAACTCGGTTTGGTTCAAGGCGTTGGCGAAGGGAAGTTTAGTCCGGATACACAGATTACACGAGAGCAAATGGTCGTGATGATCATGAAAGCTATTCATCTCGTGCAAAGTGATAACGGAACTGAAGCGCAACAACGTACTCCATTTGCTGATCAGGACCAAATCTCTGATTATGCTAGCGAAGCGGTAACAGAAGCGGCAGAGAAAGGATTAATCAAAGGGAAAACAGAAACAACATTTGCTCCGCAAGACGCAGCAACACGTGCTGAGGCAGCGTTGATGATTAAACAGCTTTTGCAATATTTGAAGTTTATGAATTAAGTAATATTAAATAGGCTCGGTTCAAACGATAAGTTTGAGCCGAGTTTTTTGTTTCGTTGGAGCATCTAAGTACTCAGTCAGTTAATGGAATTGAGAGAATGAATTCAGTTCCTTCTCCTGATTTACTTCGTACATTTACATCACCGTTCATCGAACGGATCAGTTGATAAGAAAGCGTAAGTCCCAATCCGGTACCTTTGCTTTTAGTTGAAAAATAAATGCTTCCCAGTCGATCCATCTGCTCGCTACTCATTCCAACCCCATTATCAATTATTATTATTTTTGCGAATTGGGATTGACGCTCGATACGGATGCTCACAATACCTGTTGAATGAACAGTGCAAGCTTCTATCGCGTTTTTGATGAAATTTATAAATAGTTGTTTGATTTCAGTAGGATTTGCAGATACATATAGTTTATCCTCCAAGGGGTGTATCTCCAAAGTAACGTTATTCATATTGGCGTACGGCGTTATGATATCTACAATTGAGTAGATTTGCTGCACAAGTTCAATTTTCTCTACCATAGAATGATTAGGTTTAGCTATCGATAAATATTCAGATAGAATAACTTCTGTCCGCTTAATCTCTTCAAGGCAAATTTCAATATATTTCTGACTCTTTTCTCTTGTGATCGAATCATCCTTCAATAATTTTAAAAATCCCATAACGGCTGTAAGTGGATTACGGACTTCATGAGCTAGAGAGGCTGCGACATGAGCAATCGTTTCCGATTTTTCACTTTGAAGATACCTGAGATATAATTCCTTATCAGAAACTGCTTTATTAAAAAGGGAAATCAATATCCAAATTCCGAGGAAATTTTGTACTGGCATAACGAGGATATTGAACTTTAAATGCTGTATCGTGTATTGGTATTCCGTTGCAAACATAGTACCTATTGGAATAATGGAAAAGCATATCCCTGCAATGAGTGTAATAAGCTTTCGGTACTCGGAACGACGACGGTATAGATTGGATAACAATGCGGATAAGGAGAAAGTGATGGAGAGAATAATTATCGCGGAAAATAGTCCCTGGCCACCTATAAGCAAGCGGTATACTAGAAACTCAACGAGAAGAAACACTCCAGTAGTTATGCCGCCATACACCATTCCGAAAAACATGATCACGTAACGAATGTCGAATATGATTCCATTTTGTACACTAACAGGAAAGGTCATCGACATAAAAAGGCAAAACATACAAGCAATCGTAATAAATTGTTTTGAATAGTTTTCGGCTTTGTCACGATAGTAAATGGTATAAAGGACAAAAGGGGTTAGGGCAAACAATAATTGCAGTAAAATATCCTTAACATACAGCATATTAGCCCTCCCAATAGTTTAGAAAGAATTTGATATACTGTTTATTCGTTGTGACTATGAATTCCTCCTTCTGAGGGAGCGATGTGAAGGCACTAAAAATAACTATTGAGAAGAAAGTTACATATTCAGGAAGAATTATACTGTGCGTGCGAAACCTGTCGTTTAATCATTTCAAGTAAAAAGGCTGATGAACAACTTTTAGTAATTAAAAGTTGTTCATCAGCCTTTAGTTGATCATTTCATCTGAGTTTACTCAATCTTAGATATCCCACCACTGATCAGATTCACCTTGATATCAATCTTTTCGATGCTGCTTGAATCGAGCGGTAAGATTCCTTTATCATTCAGTTTGTTCCACTCTTTTGGAAGATTACGATAGAATATTCCTGAGAGTCCATATACATCGGCATTTATTTCTAAACCTTTCAAGTAAGTTTCCCTAATCTGATCATCAATTACTTTTATCGCTTTCAGTTCAATATCTTTTCGATTAAGGTTTGCGCTCAATTCCGGAAGAGTGCCCTGCATAGACACTTTAATATCGAAAATAGGTTTGCCATGCTTCATCTTGGGTTTAATAGAGAATTTAACTTTGTTCATGACGATCACAGCAAGTACTTCTTTGTCATCTTTGATTATCAGAGGCGTTCGTTGCGTCTTTTTTTCCAGCCATCGAACCCCTAATATCTCTTTAGACTTCAGGCAACCACGAAATTGCTCATTTTGCAGAAAGCAGATCCCCGTCATGCTAATGTTAGGGGAAGGTTCCTTATTACTGGTCCAGTCTGGCGCAATTTCAAGAAAAGGTAATCGAACCGTTTCGGCTTTCTCTCTCCATTTCCATATAAACTTGTACAGATACAACGGAGCGACAACCGAGCTCTGTTCATAGGTTCGCATGGGACTGTTAAGCTGCGAGTAGATCACTGACAGATCGGCGATCGACGGGGTAGTCAGCACTTCTTCCATAGGATCGTTGGTTGCCATGGTCCAAACGGTATATCGAAATTCATAATATCGATCCCAAACGTCCAATACTTGATTGATGACGCTACCCTTCTTTAGCGCTGCTTCACTAAATACGATTGTTTTCACATTACTCCAGATAATTCTTTGTGGACTAGTGGCATATAAATTAAATATTGCCGCATCAAACGAATCTCCTTCTGCTTTCCCTATGAAGGTTTTTTGTTCTTGGCTCTGCCCCGCCTCTTTTTTCGCAATGCCACTAAAGTTAACCATTTGAATATAAACAACGACTTTGTTATCTACATAATCGACGCCTAATGTATTCACATAGATCATATGCTCAATTTCTTTTGATCCCCAACAACCTGTAAGCAGCATGGAGAGCAGAGCAGTAACAAGCATGCATCGGATCAATTTCATGATCGCTCTCGTCCTTTATTTCCCGTATTGTCCGTGAATTTTCCCTTTCCCCACGGCATTCTGAAAATAACTTTATAAAAATCCTTCCAGTGAGGCGGGGATAGAGGGGAAAGATAGTAGGTGCCGAAAGAACGTAGATTGACCATAAAGAGGATCAGTGCAAGCAGACATGTCATCGTACCAAACAACCCCAGAAACCCGCTAATGATGAGAATAGCAATTCGAAGCAAGCTAACAACGCTAACTAATGACTGGTTGACCAATGTAAAGGTAGCCAATACTGAAATGGCTATTACCACAATCGTACCTGGACCTGCAATGCCGGCGCTAATGGCTGCCTGACCGATAATTAAACCTCCAACTACCGATAAGGTCTGGCCATAAGCAGTAGGTAATCTCATCCCTGCTTCCCGAAAAATCTCAAACAAAATGAGCATCACAATCGCCTCCAAGGGAGCCGGAAGAGGCACGCCTTGTCTCGAATTTACTAACGTTGCAAGCAGCGTAAAGGGGATTTGATCTTGATGAAACGTAGTAAGCGCGATCCAAAAGCCCGGCAAAAACAAGGAAAGCATAACCCCTAGGACTCTTAATAACCTAGTAAAAGCAACAAAGATATTTACCATATGTGCATCTTCCGAAGTATTCAACAAGAAGCTAAAGCTCACTGGCGCTATAATCACAGTAGGCGAACCATTCGTCAAAAGCACAAATTTGCCATGAAGCAGTGAATTCGCAGCATAGTCAGGTCTGCCCGTATATGCGAATAATGGAAAAAATGAAAACCCAGTCAGACTTTCTTCAAGCTGGGTGCTACTCACCAATCCCTGGATTTGAATGTTGGTTAGTTTTGACTTGATCTCATCTAGTACATGAGGTTTAATCGTTTCCTTGAGATATAAAAGATGAACTTCAGTCGCGGTTTGGATTCCAATACTGAATTGTTCAACAGCCAATAATTCTGTCTTAAGTCTTTTTCGAATAAGGGCAATATTGGTAAATGATTCTTCCGTAAAACCATCCTTAGGCCCTCTTGTGGACACTTCTGTATTGGGTTCTTCAGGTTGCCGTTTAGGTGGATCAGCCAATTTCACAACATAGTATTGATTCGATGGCGTAAAAAGAAGGAAAAGATCACCATTAAGCACAGTATCAATCATTGAAGCATTAATCTCTTTTGATGGAAGGGGGGTCATGTGAAACGGAACCTTTTGCATAAGATCGAGTTCATTCGATGTGAGAATAGATTCCGGGATCTTTTTTAATTCCGGGATGATATATTCTTCCACTTTGATTTCATCGCACAACCCCTGGCAATACACCAGTTGAACGGCATTGTTCGAGTCAGACAAAGAGATAGTTAGTCTCTTAATGTCTGAACTTGAACCAAATACTCGTGTGAACACATCCTCGAACGTATTGGATTCCTTTTGCTCAGGCTCTTTCATGATGTTGCTTTCCCCTTTCGTTGAGCCAAGCTAATCAGCCCTGCAATAATTACAGAAAAAGCGAGTACCCCCCATAAAGAAAAGGGAAGTACATAGTGAGCTAACATACTCAGAAAAAATTGGTCACTAAATGGAATGGCTGTGAACACTACAATAGCAAAAGAAATGCTTCCAAGAACCAACATTTTCACTTTTTTACTTTGAATTTGGAGTATATCGAGAATTAGAAACATAGTTAGAGAAATTCTCAGAAAAGCACCACTGAACCATTGATAAACGCTAAAAAAATCTAGATGCTCAATGTATCGTCCAATCGTCAGCAATCTCCATTCTTCATACGCGGGAAATCTGAGTTTATTAGCCTCATCCGGACCAAATTCAACAATTGCACCAATTATCGGACCCATGGTTAGACCTAAGATAAGCAGGATCATGATCATAAACGATAGATATGACAATCGCGATTTGATGTGATGTTGCATAAAGAAAAGCATGATGACCTCAACAAAACCTGCTCCTACGTACACGCTCCCTTTCCAAACGGGCTGCATACCGTGCTCAAGCATCGGTCTTAATAAGGAATAATCTTTATGAGTTGTATTAGAGAACATTATAAAAAAACCCAATATAATAACAAAAGGCAGCAAAATAGCAGCGGTATTCGCGAGCGAGTGAATACCTAAATAAGCATTTATCACAGAAATCAAAAGTAATACGAACGTAAGGACCAGTATAGGTGTCTCTGGTGAGAAGGTCAGATGCACCCAGTATACAGTGTCTCTAGTTGTAATCATGCATAAGACAAACAAATATACACTAGCGACTACCGCAAGAATACGGCTCACGATAGGAGGGTAAGCTTTAGCCAGCCAAGCGAAAAGATGCTGTTTTTTGATTTTGGTAGTACTAATGTGCAGGATAAAGATCCAAACTAGCGCACATGCCCCAGCAAGCAGCACTGAGATCCAGGCGTCACGCTTTGCCGCGTCCAATAGGATGGGGATGATAATGACATGATTTAGAAGGCCTGTACTCAGCATAATAATCATGATGGATTGAATAAACGTAATATTTGTTTTGATTTTCCTCATCCTCCTAAATAAACCGGACCCACCGTCTACCTTATAATGCCATTCTTGGAGTTGATTTATTCTGAGAATTGAGCAGTGCAAAACGTAAAGAGCCGAGCGGATATCCGCTCGGCTCAAAGTGTTATTATTTAGCGCTCCATAAGGCAACACGATCCTGCACATATTTGGTGTAGCCTTTTTCCATTTTTTCTACTCCGGCTTTCTCCAGAGCTGCCATGTAGTCTGCCCAGATTTTATCGAAATCTGCTGGTTTGGCAAGAATGGCTTCCGGAATACGTTTCCATGTAATATCTCTCATTTTGTTACCTAAAACGGTGACCTCATCTTCACCTGGAATCGCGATATTCCACGCTGCACCATAGGCCTTTTCAGTGAATTCTTCTTCTTTCGGGAATAGATCCTTCCAAGTGGTTGCCTTGTAGGCAGCTAAAGTTTCTTTCTCAACATCGCTATACCCAAGTACAAGTTGTTCCGGGAAGTTTTTAGTGTAATAATTTCCACTTGCATCCTTAGCGCCGTCTCCGTAATGAACCATCATATTCCAGTAGAAGCCGATTCCTGTCTCCTTGGTGAAGGCTGTGTTGTCATTGTTGATGCGATCTTGTACATCTGTCGGAACGATCCGTTTGCCGTTCTCTATCACATAATGCTTACCTTCAATTCCCCAGTTATTCAAGATTTGTCCTTCGTCAGAAGCGAGAAAATCCAGGAACTTAATTGTACGAATCGGATCCGGATTTGTGCTGGAGATCGAGATGCCATAACCACCCATGAAGCCGGTAGGCCAGAAGCTAGTTTCCTTGTATTCTTTCGTTAATGTTACCGGATAATGACCATAAGTTTGATCGAACTTTCCTGCCGTTTTCAACGCTTGTTGAGCATCATTATAATCCCAATCTTGATCAATCAATCCAAGCACACGTCCTGTGGCTACTTTAGCTTTGTACTGGTCATACTTTTGCACGAAGCTCTCTTTGTCTAGCAATCCGATATCATTCATATGATTCAGCCAGCGGAAATACTCTTTCTCCTCCGGACGGCGAAAGTGGTAGATCGCCTCATGTGTCTGTTGATCTACGTAATATTCCCCGTCATCCGAACCGCCTGTCGTTGCAACAGCAGGGTTAGTGACGGAAATGTACATATGCCAATCATCCGCGTTAAGGGAGACTCCGATGTTCTTGTTGCCGTTCTCATCAGTTGGATGTTTCTCAAGATAGGCTTTAATTACATTCTCATAATCGGTGACTGTTCTGATTTCAGGGTATCCGGCTTCCTTCAAGACGCGATGTTGAAGCTCAAATCCACCGCCAGCCACGAATTTCTTCTCATCAACCGCTGCCCAGGTAGGAATGGCATAAATCGATTGGTCTTCATTCGTGTATTTTGCCCGGGCAAGGTTGTCACCAAGCACACGTTTAATATTTGGTGCATACTTGTCGATTAACTCCGTTAAATCGATGATTGCTCCAGCATCTACAAGTTTACCGATATCAGCTTTGGCAGAGATGATATCCGGATAATCACCACCAGCAGCGATTAAGGCGATTTTTTGTTGTGGATCACCTACCGCAAATTCCGCATCGAGTGTGACGCCTGTTTTCTCTGTAATCACTTTACTGATGTCGTCTTTCATATTGTTCCAGTTCGGATTTGGATCTTCAGCGAAGAAGGAGAGTGTAAGCGGGCTTAAATCTTCGGCTTGTGCAGTTGCTTCCGCGGTAGCCTCTGCAGTTGCACTAACTTCATTCGTTGGTTTAGTTCCTTCGTTGTTATCAGCTGTTTTGTTGCTTGATCCGCTACAACCTGCCAGCACACTAATTAGTAAAGTCAAGACCATCAACATCACATGCGATTTTACTGTATTTCTTGTCATGAATAGAAACCCTCCCTTTTTCTGGTCAAAAAATGTATTGTGTATACAGGCTGAGCCTGCTTATACCATTACCGTACTAACTCTTTACTGAACCCAAAGTCATACCTTTAACAAAGTAGCGCTGCAAAAATGGATAGACGATTAGAATAGGCACTGTGACTACGATCGTGATTGCCATTTTGACTGATTCCGGAGAAATCTGTGCCATAACCTCTGTCATATTGCGACCTCGGAAATTGTCCGCATTAGTTGTCGTACTCTGTATGACCTTCATTAGCTCGAACTGCAGGGTGGTCAATGAATCCTTGGAACCATTGTAAAGATAAGTATCAAGCCATGAATTCCATTGGCCAACGGCGAGGAAGAGAGCGATGGTTGCCAGGGCAGGCTTGGTCAGCGGAAGAATAACCCGCCAATAAATCGTGAAGTCATTAGCCCCGTCCAACTTAGCGGATTCCTGCAGCGCATAGGGCAAGCCATCGATAAAGGAACGGATGACAAATACATTAAATGCGCTGACTAGACCGGGGAGGACATACACGCCAAAGGTTCCTATCATATGAAGATCTTTAATCAGGATGTAGCCAGGGATGAGACCACCTGAGACATACATCGTAAGCGCGAGAAATGTAGAGACGAACTTTCGGGCTTGGAAGTCTACCCGACTCAGAGTGAAAGCTAACATGGAGGCACTAACCAACCCAAGAATCGTGCCAATCAGCGTACGTAATATAGAGATTTTGAGTCCGGTCATCAGCCCGGAATAGGCAAAGATCGTCTCATAGTTCTTAATAGTGAAGACGCGTGGATATATCGTAATTCCACCCTTAATGCTGTCAGTGGAGTCGTTAAAGGAAATTGCCAACACATTCAGAAAAGGATATAGCGTAACTATGGTCACTACAGTGATCGCAATATAGACTACCAGATCGAAGATGCGGTCCGACCATGACACGGCGGCCAGTTTTTTACTTAGCATAAGGGCCTCCTATATGATGCTTTCTTTGGTTATTTTTTTGAATATCCCGTTGGCGACAAACAGCAGAATCACACTTACCACAGAATTGAAGATATTAATGGCTGTACCGAAGGAGAAGCGGCCCATGCCAAGCCCGTAGTTCAATGCGTAGAGATCCAGCGTCTGTGAGTAGTCGCGCACCAGGTTATTGCCTAGCAGGAACTGCTTCTCGAACCCAATGCTAATTAAATGTCCGATGGAAATAATGAGCAGAATAATGATGGTTGTCTGAATACCTGGAAGTGTAATGTTTCGTACTTGCTGCAGGCGACTTGCACCGTCTACTCTTGCTGCTTCATAAAGCTCTGGACCTATACCTGAGATAGCTGCAAGGTAAATGATTGTGTTCCACCCGGTTTCCTTCCAAACATCAGAAGCTGTGACGATCCCCCAGAATAAATGACCTTTAGCCATGAATTGTATAGGTTCACTAATTAGATGAAGACTTAGCAGCAGGTCGTTTACCGCACCGTTATCGGTAGAGAGCATCTTGGTAATAATTCCGGCAGCAACCACCCAAGATACGAAGTGGGGGAGATAGGAGACTGTCTGTACAAACCGTTTCAGAAACTGAAGCCGTAGCTCGTTCAGAAGGATAGCAAAAATGATGGGAATAATGAATCCAGCCAACAAGCCCATGATGCTCATAGCGAGTGTATTGCGAAGTGCATTAAAGAATTGATCATCTTGAAAAAGCTCTCTGAAGTACTGTAAGCCGACCCATTTTTGATCGAAAAAGGATTTCCCGGGTTTGTATTTCTGAAAAGCCATCGTCCAGCCCCATAAAGGCAAATAATTAAATACAAATGCCCAGAGCACAAATGGGAAGGCCATCATATAGAGGTATTTCTGCTGTATAAAAGTTGGCCAAAAGCGTGAAGTAGGCTTCTTCAGCTCCGGTTGAGCTTTTGAGGTAATCGCTTTCATTTATGTCCCTCCTTCGATATGCCATAATCATAATCTACAGAAAGTGAAAGAAACACCCGAATATTTTATATAAAAAACAGGGTTATATTTGCTATTTTCGTAAGCGTTTTCTGAAAAATATTGAGTCTTTTTCAATTCTTTCTGCGGTAGTCGGAGGGAGAGA
Source organism: Paenibacillus sp. FSL R5-0923 (assembly GCF_038009145.1). NCBI lineage: Bacteria > Bacillati > Bacillota > Bacilli > Caryophanales > Paenibacillaceae > Paenibacillus > Paenibacillus sp. FSL R5-0923. The sequence goes on along the minus strand of NZ_JBBPAT010000001.1, from coordinate 4,409,564 downwards.
CACCTTCATGCTTCTTGAATTTTTCACGAAAATAATCTACATCACTGATGCCCACTTCGTTTGCGACCTGATGGATTTTGTAGCCTTGAGTAAGCAGTTCCTTGGCCTTCTCCATGCGGACATTATCTAGATAGCTGTTAAAGGAATACCCCGTGCTGTTCTTAAAAAGCTTCCCTAGATAAGCGCTACTATAACTAAGTACATCCGCTAGCGTGTCGAGCTTAAGATTCTTATTATAATGTCGATGGATGAGGTCCAGCATCCGCTTTAGGAAGACCTCCATATCGTCGCGGGTAATGCCTTTTGCATAATACTCAAGAAGAGTGGAGGCATAGCGCTGCAATTGAGGCAGAGAGGTATGTTTATAGATTTGTTCAATTTGCTCATCCATGTTGCTGTGCAGAGGACTCAGCTCCTTATATTGAAACGAGAGTTTGTTGAGTAGATAAGAGACGATACGCACATAACGCGATTTCACGGCCATCTCGGAATAATCGGCGGTAATCATAAGTTCTCCAGCTTCTTGAATCAGGGTGAAGAGTAACGCGCAATTGCCGGTATCCATACAAAAAAACATCCGTTCTAGAACGGACTCCAGCCGGTTCTCTATTTCCTCTGAACTAACTGTCAGCCCATTCTTTATTTTCATGGAATCCGGTCCAATCATCCCCGTCTCGTCATAGAAGAAATGCTCTTTCATCCTTGCCAGCGCCGATAGGTGGGAGACGGAGATATCCTCCAGAGAGTTCACCATATCACCTGCGGTGATGATACATTCAAGTTCATGGTCAAATACTACTTGCTGTATATTCTGGACCATTAACTTATGTACAAGTTCTTTCTGAAATGAGGGCTGAAGCAGAACCCCCAAATAAGAATCTAGCAAGAATACTATGCCCCAGTCATTTTCTTCAAAGCTTTTTGCAAGTCTCGCCTTTACGACTGTTGAAGGTCCATGATCCGCATTGTCCTGAAGTATCAGCCTAATCAGAACCACTTGATAGGAATCCCATAGTAGTTCTGCTTCAAGAACGGTTGCCTCCATTATTGACGGATTCTGCGCACTTCGATCCATTAACAAGGATTGAACTAGCATTTCCCGGTTCCATACTTTGATTGCGGCCTGTTTCTTACGATCAGTAATACGTCCATCCAGCTCAATGGACAGATTCTCCAAGTATAGCTGTAGTTCATCTTCATCTACAGGCTTGAGCAAATAGGTATCAATGCCAAAGGATAACGCTCGCTTAGCATAGTTAAAATCCGCATAGCCACTGAGGATGATGATGTGCATTTCCGGATCAAGTGCTCTCAGCTCTTCAACAAGCTCTAGACCATCTCTACCGGGCATACGGATATCTACGATCATTAAATCAGGGGAGTAAAGTTCATATTTATGTTTAGCCTCAATGGCATTTGCGGCGGAATCGATGACTTGATATCCAAGACTCTCCCAGTCTAGCAGAGCAACTAGTCCTTCACGGATCGCCAGCTCATCATCCACTATCAACACGCTATACATAAGAATCACTCCTTAATGGAATCGCAAAGCTGATTTGCGTTCCGAATCCGATTTGACTTGCTAAGGTCAGCCCAAATTGTGGACCGTAGGTCAGCTGCAGCCGCAAATGAATATTGCGCATCCCAATATTATTAGTTTCATAGTCATCATTGTTATTCAACATCTTCCTAATTTCTTGTATCCGTGTTTTTGAAATACCCACTCCATTGTCAGATACCTGAACCTTTAGATAACTGTCTTCTAAGCGGATTTCCACCCGAACCATGCCGCCTTCAATTCGATTCTCCAATCCGTGGATGACACAATTCTCTACCAGGGGCTGAATAATTAAAGGGGGAATTTGAAAAGGATTCGCCTTTGGGTCCACAAGTAGCTCATAAGTGAGTCTGTCATCATAGCGGAATTTTTGGATGACTAGGTAACTGTTCACGGTTTCTAGCTCACTTTGCAGACTGATCATCCCATTGCCGACCTCAAGGTTTTTACGCATCATTTTTCCCAGCAGTCGAACGACTTGAGAAATATCCGCTTGTCCTCTGACAAGAGCTTTCATTCGGATTGATTCTAGGGCATTGAAGAGGAAGTGAGGATTGATCTGGCTGGCCATCATCTTGAATTTAATTTCATTTTGCTTAAGCTGAGTCGCATTTTTCTGTCGATTAGATTCTTGTACCTCACTCATTAGTTCATTAATGTTCCGAACCATATGATTGAATTGTCTGGCAAGCTGACCGATTTCATCTTTACCGTCAATAACAAGCGTGGCTCCTAAATTTCCCGCAGCGACCTTAGAAATATGTTTGCTCAAATGTAGCATCCTTCCGGTGAGTAGCCGTGAGACATAGTAAATCAAGAGAATAGCCATAATCATTGCTGAAAGAATTACAATTGAAGCTAGAAAGATAATTCGGTTGGGCTCATCGACGATGCTTGCTACAGAAAAAATGGAAATGATACGCAGGCTATTCAAGCTTCCTCCGGGTTGCCAGTGATCGATCACCATTTTGAAGGGTTTGCCATCAATGGTTACATCGTGGGGACCTTGCCCTGTAGCGGATAAGGTTGCTAGGTCAATATTCGACAGTGATTTATCTTGTGTATCTACACGATTTGAGGCGACAATATTGTCGTTCTCATCCATAATAAGAGTTTCAAAAGATTCTTGGTTGAGGATCGCATTGAGCTTTTTGGTATTCACATTCACGACTAGCACACCGGTGGTTCTCGCCTTAAAAAAATTGACCTTTCGGATTAGACTTAAATAATATTGTCCATTACGGTTGTCTCGAATATAATTCCAGCAGACCAGTCCCCTTTGGGCTAGTGCGGTTTGGTACCATTGTTCCTGCGTAACACTCTCATTCGTCTGTAGAAACTCCCAGTTGTTGAGAACCGTTGGATTATCGATATATAAGCGGATACTGGAAACTTCGTTGTATAGTCGAACAAAATCACGGAAATCAGGATAGTTCCAGTAAGCTTCAACAACATCATAGACAGACTCATAACGATGATTGGCAACCTCTTCAAGCCGGCTATCATTCGATAGGCGATAAGCAATATCAAGCGGGATGTTGAGCATTTCGCCAGTCCGTTTTTTCACACGATCCACGTTGGCTGTAATCTGCTCAAGCGCATTAGCCATTGCCATATTCCGTAGTTCATTTGTAAGGAACAGCCCTACAATTAAGACCGGGATTAGAACAACACAGCCAAATGACAGAAATAACTTCGTTCTGAGTCTTAGATTATTCATAAGAGTGATGATACGAGCATACAAGACTAAGGGCCACCTCCTGCATCGGAATGTTAACGCTTACATAAAAGTATATCGTTAAACGAACTTCCATTATATGTGATCATATAGGGATTTATTGTCTTCTGTTATGGAGTTTTGGAAAGAGGATATATTATATAAAAATCTACAAAAAAATAGAAAACCACTGATCTAGTCAACTAGATCAGTGGTTTTTTTTATCCAATTGAATGGTCTCGATTTTCTTTACCGAAGAATAATTCTTAAACCAGAATGCGGACCCTTATGAGGATTTGGTTTGAATGACAGACTTATTCTTTAAAATAGGGTGTAATCCCTTTTGAATATAGGTTCTCTACTAACTTGAAAAATTCTTCTGACGATAAATCCTTTTGACGCTGGAGCCAAAGACGAAATAAAGAAAGGGCAGTTGTCAGGTAAAACTCAATGAAGTATGGTGTTAAGGATTGGTTTTGCGGAACGTTTAATTCTAATTGATCCAAAGTGATTTCTTTTTTTAAGCGTTTTAAAAAACGGGCACTTCCATAATCACCCAAAAGGGCATTAAGAACCAGGAGATGTTCTTTTTTATCCAGACAATAGAGCGTATCTTGAACCTTATCCATCGATAGCTCTTTATTTGCCAATTCTTTTTTCATTTCATTCAATAGGTCATTTTCAACAGAGTCTAACAATTCGTAAATGTCAGTAAAGTATTGATAAAAGGTGCTGCGGTTATATCCTGACTTATTCGAAATTTCCTGAATCGAAATTTTCTCAATCGGCTTTTGGCTATATAACTCACAAAAAACTTCTACAAACTTTTGTTTTGTTTTCTCCGTTATTTGGGGTTGCTTTTTCATGTTTCCCTCCTATTAGTGAATAAGAATATCATCCGACAAATCATAAAAAACTGATGGTTGATCAAGGAATAATGAAGATTTATAATCACATCATACAACATGTTGTCGGATAATCAAAAGGGAATATTAATAAGTAGGGGTGGTTTATATGTCAGCAAAACAAGATAGAATTTTAATTTTTGGTGCAGGTGTCATCGGGAGCATGTACGCAATTAAGCTTATTGAAGCAGGGTTTGACGTTAGCTTGTTTGCACATTCGAATAGATATAAATCATTAAGAGAAAATGGCCTGCAGTATATAGAAAAAGGTACAGTTAGATCGATACAAGTGAATGTTATTGATACGCTCGAAAATGACGATGTATACGATTTTATTTTCGTTACCGTTCGTTATGATCGGTCCGAAGCAGCGTTGTTAGCGCTAAAAGATAATCAAAGCAAAAATATAGTTACGATGACTAGTAATTCAATTGGATTTTCTTCGTGGCTGGATATCGTAGGGGATAGACTTTTACCAGCTTTTCCCGGCTTCGGCGGACAGATTAAAGATGGAGTATTGCATGCTCGATTTCTACCAAAGTTTATAGCGGCAACTGCATTTGGAGAAATTAATGGTGTAGTGACAGAGCGCATAGAAAACCTTGCAAAATTATTTAAAACTGCAAAGCTTCCCTACGTTATTAAAAAAGATATGCAAGCGTATCTAATCACACATTCCGTATCAGACATTGCCATGTTGAGCTTTTTGCATTCTGAGAATAAGATCATTGACAAAAAAACAGCCAGAACTAGAAAGACGGCACGTGAAATAACATTCACTTTAAAAGCGTATTTAAGGGCAATACAAAAAGCTGGCGTTTCAATTGATCCACCAATGCTTAAAAAGGTGCTTAAATTTCCAAACTTATTTTTGGATCTTTTCTTTATGACATGGCTACGGACTAAAATGGTTAGGGATATGATGTTGCCGGATTATGCGAATAATGCTAACAATGAGATTGTGCAGCTGAGTAATGATTTAATGAAATTTTTAAGTCAACATGATATCAAATCGGAAATACATGTTCAGTAATTTTTTGTTAAAATATTATAGTATTGTGGAGGGGCTTGTAATGAACATAATTAATCTGATATATGACAAGTAAAAGGGGGACGCTAAGTCCTCTTTTTTTGTCTGTAATTTCTTTATATTTCCATTTATAACCACAAAAGAACAATACTTTTTGGGGTAAAACCTTTAATTTGAACAGATTAAATTGTACGTAAGCTATGATAAACTTCTATTTGAAATCGCTTACAATTATATAAATGGAAGGATGTGGTGATCTCGGGAGTTTTACCAAACAACAAAGAAAACCACAGACGATTGCTTGGAATACTAGAGGTCAGTCAAGTAGTATGTAATCAAAAAAATCTTAGGAGGTAGATTATGTTTAAGATGAATAAGAAAATCTTGACTGTATTATTCGCAGCTACAATGAGCTTTAGCTTGTTTGCAGCAACTACAAATGCGGCGACAGATTATTGGCAAAATTGGACTGATGGTGGAGGAACAGTAAATGCTACGAATGGATCAGGTGGGAATTACAGTGTTACATGGTCAAACACTGGGAACTTTGTTGTCGGTAAAGGCTGGAATACCGGATCACCAACAAGGACAATAAACTACAATGCCGGAGTCTGGGCGCCTTCCGGTAATGGATATTTGACACTCTATGGGTGGACGAGAAACTCACTCATAGAATATTACGTCGTTGATAGCTGGGGCACTTATAGACCAACTGGAACATTTAAAGGTACCGTAACCAGTGATGGTGGCACATATGACATCTATACGACTACCCGAACCAACGCACCTTCTATTGACGGCACTGCAACTTTCACTCAGTTCTGGAGTGTAAGACAGTCGAAGAGAGCAACTGGGAGTAATGTTGCTATCACTTTTAGCAACCACGTTAACGCATGGAAGAAATATGGAATGAATTTGGGAAGTAGTTGGGCTTACCAAGTGTTAGCTACTGAGGGATATCAAAGTAGTGGGAGCTCTAACGTAACGGTGTGGTAACAGGTAAACTGTAGCCTCTTAATCGATGATAATACTAAGGACTGCCGGTCTCACAACCGGCGGCCTTATTTATTCCAAAAGAATACTTACATACTACTAAGATTATCGTCACGACTTTTTATTTTCCTATCCGTTCAAAGGAGATAAATCAATGAGAAAACTATTGAGTTTCCTATTTATAGCAACAATAGTTGTTATCAGCGCTTGCTCACAAGAAAAGCCTGAAACGAGTAATGACAATGTATTTGTAAAGGGAGGGACTTTTATAAACACAAAGTCCAACTACAATGGTGCAACCCTATCGAACTTTTATATCGGTAAATATGAGGTAACTCAAAAAGAATGGATTGAGGTAATGGAAAGTAATCCCTCAGAATTCAAGGGCGACAATTTGCCGGTTGAAATGGTTAGCTGGTATGACGTTGTTGAGTACTGTAATAAGCGGAGTATAAAAGAGGGTTTAACACCCTATTACAATATAGATAAGAATAAAATAGATACAAATAATAAGAGCGAAAACGATAATATAAAATGGACCGTAACGATCAATGAAGGTGCTAATGGTTATCGATTACCGACAGAAGCAGAGTGGGAATATGCTGCAGGTGGAGGTCAATTAAGCAAGAGTTACACCTACAGTGGAAGCAATAATGCAGATGAGGTAGCATGGTATTGGAAAAACGCTGGAGATAAATATTTATCGGGAAAATGGAACTGGCCTATCATTGAAAACAACAATAATAAAACAAAATCAGTTGGTGTCAAACAGCCCAACGAGTTAGGACTTTATGATATGTCAGGGAATGTAAGGGAATGGTGTTGGAACTGGTACGGGGATAGAGGAAGCGATGTCGGTTCTTTCCGGGTTGTGAAGGGCGGCGGTTGGATCGGCAACATCACCAACAACGAAATATCTTTTCAAGGCAAGTTCGACGCAAATGGCATGGGACCTGATCAAGGCTTTCGTGTGAGTCGTGGTGAGTAAACGGCGGGAAGGTTATTCACTTTTAAGTTAAGACTCCATTTCGTAGGCAATGATAAAATGATCTAGCCAATAAGCTGTTTCCGGTACTCTACCGGAAGCAGCTTATTTAATTTCGTTTATTTCCAACTACAAAAGATCTAAACTTTTCACGGTATAAGCTTTAGTTTATGCATATGAAAAAATTAGGACAATGATAGAATCTAATTGTTTCCGCTTACATTAATAAATATAGAATAAAAAGGATGTTGATCAAACAGGTTGCACAGCATCTTAGTAAGATTAGTTGCAGTATAACCAAGAGGATGACAGCAAATGAAACAAAAGAGAATGCGTTTGTTTTTAGTAATCATTATTTGTTTTATGCTTGCATTGCCTGCAGTAAGTGTAAATGCCGCAACAACGATCACATCTAATCAAAGTGGCACCCAAGACGGCTACTACTATGAGCTATGGAAGGATTCCGGTGCCACGAGTATGACTCTTGATAGTGGAGGTACATTCAGTGCTCAGTGGAGCAACATCGGAAATGCTCTGTTCCGTAAAGGTAAGAAGTTCGATGAGACCCAGACACACCAGCAAATTGGAAACATAACTGTTAACTACAGTGCCAACTACCAACCAAACGGCAATTCGTATTTATGTGTCTACGGATGGACCGTTGATCCACTAATCGAATATTACATCGTTGATAGCTGGGGGAGCTGGCGTCCGCCTGGTGGAACGTCTAAAGGTACCATTACCGTTGATGGGGGAACATATGACATATATGAGACTACCAGAGTCAACCAACCTTCAATTAAAGGCACAGCAACCTTTAAACAATATTGGAGTGTCCGGACGACCAAACGTACAAGCGGAACCATATCTGTAAGTGAACACTTTAATGCGTGGGAGAGCAGAGGAATGTCAATGGGGAAGATGTATGAAACTTCGCTTACGGTAGAGGGTTATCAAAGTAGTGGAACAGCTACCGTGACTAGCAATACAATTACGATCGGAGGTAGCGGAGGTACGAATCCGACGCCAACGCCTAATCCGACTTCAACGCCAAACCCAACCTCCACACCAAATCCGGGCACAAGCACAAAAATAGAAGCTGAAAATATGACCAAAAGTGGTCAGTATACCTCCAATTTAAGCTCACCATTCTGTGGAGTGGCTTTATACGCCAACAATGATCTAGTGAAATATACACAGAATTTTACGACCGGTACCCATAATTTTTCACTCCGCGGGGCTTCAAATAACTCCAATATAGCGAGGGTCGATTTGAAAATCGGCGGGGTAACCAAGGGCATCTTTTACTTCGGGGGAAGCAGTCCCGCCGTTTATACTCTAAACAATGTCAGTCATGGAACCGGAAATCAAGAGATCCAGCTCGTCGTAACAGCTGATAACGGGACATGGGATGCTTATCTTGATTATCTGGAAATCCAGTAAATATTCCAAACACGGAAATTGGAGCCGGACTGCTTAATGTAGAGACAAAATGAAAAAAGCAAGCAACCAGCCATGACTGGCGGGTTGCTTGCCTTGTATAAACGGAAAATTTATTTATCTGTTTAAATTACAACCTATCTCTCAACAACGGTCTCACCTTCAATTAACACAGGCTGATAATAAGTGTTGTTTGGAAGGTCTTTTTTTCCTTGTAGTTTCTTAATGACCCAATCCGCTGCATCGCGTCCCATGGCTTCTTGTGGGTGTGTCAAGGTGGTTAGTTTGATGTTCGCGTTTTTGGCGATATAGGAATTGTCTTGTCCGATAATCGATAATTCCTCCGGAATAGTGATGTCCAGCTGTCTGCAGGCATGAACCACTTCCAACCCAACCTCGTCGTTATAACAAACAATAGCAGTGAGCGTATCTCTATTTTTATTCAGAAAATCCTTCAAGTCTGTAGATAACGTCTGTTTTGTCTCCGTATTGAATGAAAAAATCTGCTCAGGATAAAATCGTAATTTGGATTCTCCGAGTGCTTTAATATACCCTTTCATCCGATACTTTCCTTGTAAATCATCCATTTTTGCAATGAGCCCTATTTGGGTGTGCCCTTTGGTTATCAACTCTTTTGTTGCCAAATAGCTGGACTGCACGTCATCAAGACAAAGGTACGGCAGTTCTATTTCTTCATAAAAGGCATTAATCATTATAATCGGAATATCCTGTTCCTTAAAAGAAAGGTAGTAAGCAATATTGGGGTTATATAGATTGCTTTTCGTCGGTTCAATAATTAAACCATCTACACCGTAGGACAGCATCATTTCAAGGGCCTTTTTTTCTTGAGCAACATCGTTATTTGTACTAGCTAATAGTAGAGAATAATTATCCTCATTTAGCCGGCTCTCGATCCCACGGATAATGGAAGGAAAGATATAGTCGGAAATATAGGTCGTAATTACGCCGATCGTCTTCTTATGGGAACTCCCGCCGGTCTTCGAACGATATTGGTTGCTGACATAAGTACCAGACCCTTTTTCGCTTCGGAGGAAGCCTTCGTTGGAAAGTTCTAAAATTGCTTTTCGAACAGTCTGCCGGCTAACTTCGTACATGGACTGCAAGGCAGATTCAGTAGGGATTTGTTCACCAACATTGTAATCTCCCGAAAGGATTTTGCTTTTTATGTCATCTAATATCACTTGATACTTTGGTTTCATGTAATTCCTCTTTCCATTCTTGTTCGCTAAGTTATTCGTATATTCGGTAAATTTGTATGTACAAATTATAGCATGACAACGAAAAAAATAGAAAGGGGCTCTTTTTTTATACAGTTAAATCATTATTATCTCCATATTTGTATGTATATATAACTATTCAATTGACAAATGTACGTACAAAAAATTATACTATAGCTGTCAATTAAGAAAGCAAATTCTTATCATGACCTTTTAAAAAAGCGCTATCAGAGAGGTGACAAACGTGATATCGAATCGATTAAGCATCAAACAAGCGATTAATAAGGGAGAAACTTCGCTTGGTATTGAATTTGGGTCCACGCGCATTAAAGTTGTACTTATCGATCATAGCTTTCAAACGATCGCTTCTGGAAGTTACGAATGGGAAAATCAGTTGAAGGACGGTTTTTGGACGTACAACTTGGAAGATATTATCAAAGGTCTGCAAGACGCCTATCGCGAGATGAAGGAAGAAGTTGCACAAAAATACGGAATCACCCTTCAAACGGTTGGTTCAATCGGTTTTTCTGCAATGATGCATGGATACATGGCTTTCGACGAGCACAATGAACTACTTGTTCCATTCCGGACTTGGCGTAATGCAACTACGGGTGCGGCTGCCAAAGCATTGACCGATCTGTTTGGGTTTAATATCCCAGAACGCTGGAGCATAGCTCATCTTTATCAAGCGATTTTGAATGAAGAAGAACATGTGCCACAGATACGTTTTGTTACGACACTAGCAGGATACATTCATTGGCTATTGACTGGAAATAAAGCACTTGGTGTTGGTGATGCATCCGGTATGTTCCCAATTGATGAAACTACAGGAAATTTTAACGCTTCCATGATACAGCAGTTTGATGAACAGGTTGCAAGCAAAGCTTATCCGTGGAAGACCAGTGATTTACTTCCTAAGGTGTATGTTGCAGGAGAGCAAGCAGGTATTTTAAGCGAAGCGGGAGCTAAAATTCTGGATCCATCGCTGCATTTACAATCAGGTATTCCGCTTAGTCCTCCAGAGGGGGATGCTGGAACCGGGATGGTTGCAACGAATAGCGTAAGAAAACGAACCGGGAATGTATCTGTAGGAACCTCTGTTTTTGCCATGATTGTATTAGAAAAAGAACTTTCCAAGGTTTATCCGGAAATTGATATGGTCACTACTCCGAACGGAAGTCCAGTGGGCATGGTTCATGCGAATAACTGTTCAAGTGACCTTAACGCCTGGCTAGGGTTATTCCGCGAATTCTATGAAGCCATGGGACACAAAGTGGATGCCAATAAATTGTACAGCGTGCTATTAAATAAAGCTTTGGAAGCAGATCCTGATGCCGGTGGATTACTAAGCTATGGTTATCTCTCAGGAGAGAATATTACTGGGTTAGAACAAGGTCGTCCGCTATTTGTCCGCTCGCCGGAGAGCAAATTCAATCTGTCCAACTTTATGCGTACACATCTATTCAGCGCCTTTGGTGCTTTGAAAATTGGAATGGACATTTTGACGAAGGAAGAGAATGTGGCCATTGATAGTATTTTAGGTCACGGCGGTTTATTTAAGACTCCGGTAGTGGGCCAAAAAATGATGGCAGCTTCAATGAATGTTCCTGTTTCCGTAATGTCGACTGCCGGTGAAGGCGGTGCATGGGGAATGGCTATTCTTGCCGCTTACATGATGAATAAAAATCAGGAAGAAAGTTTAGAAGACTTCCTCGATCAAAAAGTGTTCAAAGATGTTAAGGGGGAAGAAATTCATCCAGAGGCAACCGACATTAAAGGATTTGAAACCTTTATCGAACGTTATAAAAAGGGTCTGGCGATTGAGCAGTCCGCTGTTGACAATTTAGTGTGAAAATGGAGGTAGCAAGATGTTAGAACAACTTAAAGAAGAGGTTTTTCAAGCCAACCTGGAATTGCCGAAACAAGGACTTATTAAATATACATGGGGAAATGTGAGTGCAATTGATCGTGAAAGTGGATTATTCGTAATCAAACCTAGTGGTGTAGATTATGAAACAATGAAAGCCAGCGATATGGTAGTTGTTGATCTGGATGGCAATGTGGTTGAAGGAGATATGAGACCTTCCTCCGATACACCTACTCACGCCGTGCTTTATAAGCATTACTCCGAGATCGGGGGAATCGTGCACACGCATTCCACTTGGGCGACCATTTGGGCTCAAGCAGGACTAGATGTTCCTGTCATGGGAACGACCCATGCTGATACCTTCTATGGTTCCATTCCTTGTGCGCGTTTCTTGACGCAAGAAGAAGTCGATCGTGGTTACGAAGCGGAAACGGGTAATGTAATCATCGAGACCTTTGAACAACGTGGGATTGATATTATGGCGGTTCCTGGTGTTTTACTTAAAGGACACGGACCCTTTACTTGGGGGAAAAATGCGAAATCGGCGGTAATAAACAGCGTAGTTTTGGATGAAGTATCCAAAATGAATTTGTTTGCAAGAGAGCTGAATCATTTTGCTGAGGAGTTGCCACAACGTATTTTAGATAAACATTACTTGCGCAAACATGGAAAAGACGCTTATTACGGACAAAAATAATTAAACCACAAAATTACGAAAAGAGGATGAATATGTCAACAGCAGTAGCAAAAGAATTTTGGTTTGTCGTAGGTTCACAACATCTTTATGGGGAAGAAGCTTTGGCTGAAGTTAAGGCGCATGCCCAAACGATGACAGATGCTTTGAATAAAAGCGGAGTTTTGCCTTACCCACTAGTATTGCAGGATTTGGCTGTCAGCGCAGATAAAATCACAAACATCATGAAAGAAGTCAATTACCGCGATGAAGTTGCCGGTGTTATCACTTGGATGCATACCTTCTCACCTGCAAAAATGTGGATCCGCGGAACTAAAATGCTGCAAAAGCCTTTGCTACATCTAGCTACGCAATATAATGAAAGTATTCCATGGGCAACCATCGATATGGACTTCATGAATCTAAATCAAGCCGCTCATGGTGACCGTGAATATGGTTTTATTAACGCACGGTTGAACAAACAAAACAAAGTGGTAGTAGGCTACTGGGAACGTCCTGAAGTCCAAAAGCAAATTGCAGAATGGATGGACGTAGCCGTTGCTTATAACGAAAGCTTTAATATCAAGGTCGCTCGCTTTGGTGACAATATGCGTAACGTTGGCGTAACCGAAGGAGATAAGGTTGAAGCCCAAATTCAATTTGGATGGACTGTTGACTACTTTGGTATTGGCGATCTAGTACAAATCATTAATGAAGTTAAAGAAGAAGAGATCGATGCCTTATTCACTGAGTATTCAGAGCTGTATGAATTTGATTATGGGACTAACAGCAAAGAAGCTTGGGAAGCTAGCGTGAGAGTTCAAGCAAGCTATGAAATTGCTATTAAACGTTTCCTTGATCAAGGTGGCTACAACGCCTTCACATCGAACTTCGAAGATTTACACGGAATGAAACAACTTCCAGGACTTGCTGTTCAACGACTGATGGCACAAGGCTATGGTTTTGCTGGAGAAGGAGATTGGAAGACTGCAGCTCTCGATCGCTTGCTTAAAGTGATGAGCCATAACCAATCCACTGGCTTTATGGAAGATTACACTTATGAATTGACGGTTGGCCAAGAATCCATTCTACAATCCCATATGCTTGAAGTAGATCCTACTTTGGCAAGCAACAAACCAAAAATTATCGTATCTCCACTGGGTATTGGTGGTAAAGACGATCCAGCACGTTTAGTATTTGACGGTAAAGCAGGAGACGGTGTGGTTGTTTCCATGGCTGACTTTGGGACGCATTACAAACTGTTGATCAATGAAGTTACTGCTTTCGAACCAACGGTTCCAGCTCCCAACCTTCCAGTAGCTCGTGTACTTTGGAATGTTAAACCTAACTTCCAAGATGGGGTTAAAGCTTGGATCGAAAATGGTGGCGGTCACCACACCGTAGTTTCATTAACGCTTACAACAGACCAAATTATTGCTTATGCAAAACTTGTAAACTTGGAATATGTAGTTATTAAATAATAGCAAAGCTTTATTACGATTAATAGGACTCCATTCCTCAAAATGCTCGAGGAATGGAGTCCTATTTTTTTGTTCGATTTCCTTCAATAGATGCGATAATTTCCACTCAAAGCCAGTAAACTAAAAAAGTACAGACAGTTGTCATAGTAACGACGGAGTCCAGTGCGCAATGGTGTATCCCAAAACAAACGGACAAAATGCTCTGCCTCCGGGCCATTAGAAGCAAGGGAAGCCATGGCATTGGTCGCCAACAGACCTGTCGGGTGCAGTGCCGGTTCGTCGAAGGGCTGTCCCTCAATGGTATACCGCCGGTAATCGGAAACTTCGATATTCCTAAAAAAAGCCTGAATCCGGTTACATTGATCGACCTGCCAGATGTCCTTTTGGAACCAAGCCCAGTCCAGACCGATATTAGCCGCTACCCGGTAAGCATCACTGAAAAAATGGCTGAAATCACCATGAGGCTGGGGTTCTGCCGGGGACCCGTTAAAATTAGCATATTCGGGAGCAAGGCCAGTTATCGGATGGCATGCAGTATGCAGATATGTGCGGCTGGCTTCCGCGGCTTCTCGCCAAAACATGTGGTAACGTTCGTCAGCCCACAAGGCGAACAAATCATAGAAATGGGGGAGATGGTAAGACGGATCACTGAAGGTGGATTCCGGTACGAATTTGATCAATTTCGTTTCCGCATCCCACATTGAGTCGCCATCTCCTGTTTCAGTTTTATGTACACAAGCATGCAATATCGTTCGGGCCTGCTCAGAATAATTATAAGGTTCCGGACCGTTCCCCCAACGTTTTGAGGCAAAAAACAGAGCCATGGCGAAAAACTCTTCGCCGTCAGGTGCAGGTCCCTGAGAAATCCTTGTACCGTCAGGCTTGCAGTGCCAAGCAAAGTAATTGGCATAGCGACCTTCTTTGTGCTGCATAAACGTCTTTGAGAAGTTCCATAGACGATCAAACTCTTCTTTTTTATTCATTTGAACGGCCATCATCATCCCGTAGGACATTCCTTCCGACCGAACGTCTAGATTACCTGTATCCAGGATATAGCTTTTATCCTCGTCCTGTGGATAGTATATTCGTACGTTCGGATCTCCGTAAAACAAATCATTCCAAGTTTCATTGAGTTTAGCGTTGATATCATCTTCAGAAAAGCCGAGCTCCTTAAATATATTGCGATATTCCCCTGTATAAAAAGCACCTTGTTGTTTCATTGTCATCAAAAACGCCCTCCTGTGAACTACAGCATGCAGTCCATTTTAATAAAAACTAAGGATGGATGGTTTGAATGGTGCCATCATCGTTGTATCTCAGCTCTGTATATTTTACAGAACGCTTGTTGTCAGCTCCACCAGACAAAGAACTGTCATGATAAAATAAATACCATTTCTCTTTAAACTGAACAATAGAATGGTGCGTTGTCCAGCCTAACACTGGAGAAAGGATTTTTCCTTGATATTCATAAGGTCCAAGCGGATCTTTACTGATAGCGTATACAATATTGTGGGTAGTACCAGTGGAATAAGAAAGATAATAAAATCCGTTGTATTTATGTACCCATGGACCTTCAAAATATCTTCTCTCTTCATCTCCAGCAAGAATCGGATTTCCGTTCGTATCGATGATGGATATTTCTCTAGGTTCACCTTCAAAGCTCAGCATATTCTCGCTCAATTCCGCTACGATAGGTCCAAGAGCTGGTGCCATTTCAGACGGCCCCTCGGCATCCGGAACAAATGAGCCGGTTTGCCATTTTTCAAGTTGACCGCCCCAAAGACCCCCAAAGTATATATACGATTTACCATCATCATCAACGAAAACGGCGGGATCAATGCTATAACTGCCGGGAATGTAGCTTGGTTCAGGTGTAAAGGGTCCGGAAGGTGAAGCTGAGGTGGCGACCCCAATTCGGAAAATATCGTCATGGTCTCTAGCTGGGAAAAACAAATAGTAAGTATTGTTTTTGTATGCTGCATCCGGAGCCCACATTTGCTGCTTAGCCCATGGAACATCCTTCACATGAAGCACTTCACCGTGGTCAACACAAGGGGAGCCATCTCCATCAATAGAAAGAACATGGTAATCCTCCATATTATATTGGTCACCGTTGTCATTAGAGATCATTTCGTGATCCAGGTCATGTGAGGGATAAATATAAATTTTACCTTCAAATACATGAGCGGAAGGATCCGCAGTATAAATATGAGTTACGAGAGGTTCATTGGGCTGCACAGGCTTTGTCAAATCATTTCCTCCTATAAAGTTAATCGCTTACAAAGTTAATGGTATAAGAACTTTAGGACTCTGTATATATAGCAACTATAGTTTATACCCCACAAAGTTTAGAACATAAAAAAGAACCTTTATTCAAAGGTTCTTTTTTTACTACTGTCTTTGTCCGTGGAATTGTCGATGAAGTTCCCGCACTTGTTCTGCAAGCTCCGTTACAGGGCCATCTACGACTGCATTATGGATAACTTCCTGAATGGTCAAATTACGGACAGGTGATGCTGCAATGCCTATTTCGCTTAACCACTGTGATAATTGCTGCGAAGAACTGGCATATACAATCCTTCCTAATTGAACCCAACCGTGAGCTGCCGCACACATAGGGCAATGTTCCCCGGAAGTATACACAGTTGCCTGCTTACGTTCTTCCAGTGACATATTCTGAGCTGCCCAGCGAGCTAAAGCGAATTCGGGGTGCTGAGTATGGTCACCACCGCCTACATGGTTACTGTCTTCGGCCAAGACCTCTCCATTTGCTGAGACCAGGATGGAGCCGAAAGGTTCGTCCCCAACCTCGAGTGCAATTCGGGCAAGTTCAATACAACGCTGAAGATGTTTGATATCTGTATTGTTTATCATGATAATAGAGCCTCCTGAAATTTAATTTATAGATAAATCTCACGAACAGTAGGCCTGAGCCTGTTTGTTCACCGCATTCTTCTATGTTAGCATGTAAAGTATTCGATTAAAAATATGTCATGCAATTTCAAGATAGGGAGGACATCTAGAAATGAAACACCCATTTATTTTAAATGCCGTATGGAACGGCGGTCGTAATAGTGAGGGAACGATTGAAGCTGGACAACTCAAGACTCAAATCTCCATTCCGAAAGAAATGGGCGGGCCAGGAGTTGGAACGAATCCGGATGAGATGCTACTGGGTGCCGCGGCAACCTGCTATCTCATTACACTAGCAGCTATGCTGGAGCGATCAGGGCTTACGACTTCCAGCCTGACGTTAACATCAGAGGCGACAGTGGATGTAACAAATAACATTTTTACATATGAAGCGATCAAACATTCACCCATCATCACACTTACCGAAGATGCGTCACAGGACGATATTGATAAAGCAATTCGTATTGCCCATAAAGCAGAAGGCTCTTGTATGATTTCCAGAGCTGTAGCAGGAAACGTACAAATTACCACAGAGCCAACAGTGCTAACATCAAGTATGTAAGGTTAAGTTCTAAAGGAGTTATCCCTTAGGAATCAGAGAGGAGAAATTAACTTTGAACGTTGAGTTGTATAAGGATTTGATCAAGGATGAGCGTGGGAATTATTACGTAGCGGTACAAAAAGAGGGCAATGAACTGACCTTGGTAAATGCAATGCTTGAGCGTTCTTATCAGGACCTGTTGGAATTTAATGAAGAGTTTAAAAAGAAATATGCGGAATACGAGCACCAGTTCATCGGCAAAGTGATTATGGATAAGCTGCGGCATGATGTTGTGTTCGCGTCCAAAGAAGACGGCCATGGACGAATGTATAATCTGGCAGCGATTGCCGGCGATTACAAGGTTACTTTTATTGATATGATTGAATTTTACCGAAACCCTCGAGTAGGACGTAGCCATGACAACGACATCCATTAAGCTTAGCGTTTTGGACCTTGTACCTGTATTTGATAATGTGGATGCAAGCTTTGCATTAGGACAAGCGGTGGAACTGGCTCGAACAGCTGAAAGACTGGGATATACTCGTTATTGGGTTGCCGAACATCATGATATGCCGGGTTTAGCGTGTACCTCCACAGAGGTGTTTTTATCGCATATCGGAGCGAGAACACAGCATATCCGCATCGGATCGGGAGCTTTATTGCTGCCGCACTATAAGCCGTTAAAAGTAGTGGAATCTTTTCATTTGCTGGCAAGTTTATATCCGGGACGCATCGACCTTGGGTTAGGCAGGGCTCCTGGCGGTGCTGCTGAAGTAAGCTTAGCGCTGAGCGGAAATTTTCTCGAAAATGTTTGGAAAATGCCGGAACTGCTTAAGGGAGTCACCGAATTGTTGCAGGGGAACTATTCATATGAAGGACGTAAGATAACCGCCCGTCCGACTCCACCCGAATCGCCAGAGCTGTGGATGCTGGGTACAAACAAGAAAAGTGCGGCATATGCTGCCGAGTTTGGAGCAGGCTATGTGTTTGGTCAATTCATGAGCGATGTAGCTGGGGAAGAGATTTTGCAAGCTTACCGTGAAGCTTTTATCCCTTCTTCAGTTAATGCTAGCCCTCGGGCTATCGTAGCTGTTGGCGTTATTTGCGCCGAGACTGAGGAAGAAGCAGAGCGGCTAGCCTCTTCCGGTATGACATTATTTCAACAAGAAGGCTCAACGGAAGAGAAATCCAAGCTTTTGGAACGTAAACTGCTGATAGGCACACCCAAAAATATCAAAGAAAAGCTGGAACAGTTATCTCACTTGTATGGAGTTGATGAATTCATTATCGTTACTATGATTCCAGACTATGAGAAACGGTTGCATTCGTTTGAGTTGCTTGCCCGCGCTTGCTTGAATTCTAACTAGCCCTTTCTTCATGCAATGATGCTAAAGGAGGTCCACATAGATGCAGACTCATACCTCTGACTCCATTAAAATCCCTCCCGGATTTTGGGCTGGATTAATTCAATTAGGGATAACCGCTCAAGATATAGCCAGTAAAGCAAGTCTTCCCCTGAGCCTTATCACGGAGTCAGCAGTCACCACAGCCCAATATTTCGCTATCTGGCAGGCATATTCGGATCTCGTTGGAGACACTGCTGAGGGAATCATCAAGCTAGCAACCGTTTTTGAAACCACACAATATCCGCCGACCGTCTTAGCCACTTATCATGCTAAAGATTATCGCGACGCTCTAAACCGAATGGTGCGCTATAAACGAATGTGCCCTCCAGAAAGCTTGCATATCATCGAAGAGGGAGAGTTGTGTACAATCGAATTGAATTGGCAGCCTCCCGAGTATTCCGGTCCACCGCTGCTGCTTGGCCTTACACTGGCGTTTTTACTGGAGCTTGGGCGGCGGGGAACTGGTATACCAATGACAGCACAGTTTGTAGAATTTTCACAACCCATAGGGAATTTACAGGTTCTTGAAGCTTATTTCGGCTGTCGAATTCAGATCGGTGCTGAGACTAACCGCTTAACACTACGACGAAGTGACTTGGATCTGCCCTTTATCTCGTATAACGAAGAGTTGCTAGAGATTCTGACTCCCGTTTTGGATCGGACACTTGCTGAACAGCAGGGTAGTCGCTCAATTACTGAAAGGGTCAAATGGATTATGAAACGCAGCCTTAGCGGAGGCCAACCCGAGATTCAAACCGTTGCTAAAGAGCTAAGGATGAGTGCTCGTACCTTACAGCGGAGGCTTACTGAAGAAAATACGAGCTTCAAGCATTTGCTGACACAAGCCAGACATGAGCAGGCGCGAGCGTATTTAGCAGATCCTTCCCTCGATGTTAAAGAGGTGGCTTTCTTGATCGGATATGAAGATCAGAACTCGTTCTATCGTGCCTTCCGACTTTGGGAAGGAGATACTCCTTCAAATTGGCGTGTTAAACAAGAAGTTTGGCGCAAGACACTAGTTACTGAATAATCCCGGTAAGATAGTATAAATACTAGCCGATGCTCAGTACAGTTCTTGAGAAACTGCTAATTAACTCGCCATGATAAAAGGAGAAAAGAAATATGGATATGGGATTAAACAATAAGACAGCTTTAATTACAGGATCTACAAAAGGTATTGGTAAAGCTATCGCCTTTGAACTTGCCAACGAAGGCGTTAATGTACTAATAAATGGACGTAATTATGAAAAGGTAGAACAAACAGTAAATGAAATTAAAGCAAAATTCCCGGAAACTTCTCCACAGAATGCTACAGCCGATATTGTAGATATGGAGCAAAGAGAAGCTTTATTTGAAAAACACCCCCATATCGATATTTTAGTTAATAATATGGGGATTTATGAACTGATGAGCTATGACGACGTTGACGATGAAATATTTGAAAAATACATCCGTACGAATGTTCTTGCTGCAAATGGATTAACAAAATTTTATTTACCAAAAATGTTAGAAAACAATTTTGGTCGTGTGATCTTCATTGCTAGTGAAGAAGCAATAATGCCGTCAGCTCAAATGCCACAGTATGCAATGACCAAATCAATGCTATTATCATTAGCAAAAAGCTTATCTAAATTAACAATCGGAACAGAAGTTACCGTCAATACTATCATGCCAGGACCAACACTCTCTGAAAACGTGCACCAAATCATTGATGGAATGTACCCAGATGAAGCGTTGACCTTTTCAGAAAAAGAGAAAAAATTCATGGCTAAAAACTTACCGCAATCTGAAATACAGCGATTTATTAAACCTAATGAAATAGGTAGACTAGCAGCATTTATGAGCAGTCCCTATGCCTCTGCATTTAAAGGTTCCCCGATCCGTATGGATGGGGGCATGGTACCTACTATTTTCTAAATCTAGTATCGATAAACAAAAAGCCACTCCTTATGGAATGGCTTTTTTATTTGATATATTATTCACTGTCCTCCGGTATAACAAAGGATACCAAAGTACCTTCATCTTGTTTACTTTGAATAAAAAGACCCTGACCATACAATTGCATCAGTCTTCGATGGGTGTTAGCCAGTCCGATGCCACTTTTAGCTTTTATGGTCGGTTCCAGCAACAACGCGAGCGTTCTATGATCCATACCTTGCCCATTATCCTCCACTTCGATCTTTACAGCATTGTTCAGACGTGAGATCCGAATATAAACGGTACCCCCCTGTTGACGCTTGAGCAGACCATGCTTGATAGCATTTTCTACCAAGGGTTGGATGGATAGAGGGGGTAACAGGATATTAATGTCTGGATCTACCTCCCAAACAACGGAAATTCGTTCTGCAAATCGTGTTTGTTCAATATACAAATAAGATTCTACCAGCTCTAGTTCATGAGAAAGGTTCACGAGTTCTCCGATATTTAAAAAGTCAAAGCTGATTCGCAAAAAGGAAGTAAATGCAGTGATGAGCTCTTGCATCTTTTTAGTATCCATATCACTGAGTGCCGCAATAGAGTTCAATGTATTGAACAAGAAATGGGGTTGTATCTGTGCCTGTAGATAAGCCGCTTCAATACGCACCCGTTCATTAAAAGAAATTTTCATCGCTGTTAAGGCTCGAATGCGATATTTGAGTTCAACTGCATCCACCGGTTTGGTAACATAATCATTTGCGCCGGAGTAGAATCCAGTGTAAATATCCTCAGGTTGACTGCGGGCAGTCAGCAATAGCACTGGGAGCTCATATAGGGAATAACGAGCGCGAACCTTTTGCGTTAATTCATATCCTGACATATGCGGCATCATTACATCACTAATCAGTAAATCCCAACTCTTTTTATCTAGCCAATCCAGTGCCTCTTGTGCTGAGTTCACTGTCGTAATGAGATAAGGTTCGTTTTCGAGAATGCCCTTTAGCACATTCAGATTAACAGGGTCATCATCTACCACCAAGAGATTCACCTTCGCATCTGTAAAGAGTGGCGGGATTTTGTCAGTGTGTTGATTAGTTTGTTCGGAAATCCCCCATTCAGCCATCTGCTTATAAATCTCATCTGGTGTATACGTTGTTATAGGTGAAACCTCTCTTACTATCTGTTCGCTATAGGAATCAGCAAGGGGTAGTGCAAAACTGAAAGTTGAACCTTTGCCGAGTTCAGAATGTATGCTCAAGCTGCCACCATGTAGTTCTACCAACTGCCTACTAATGCTTAGTCCCAGTCCAATTCCACGCCCGTCATTTATTCCGTGAGGGCCTTGCTCATAGGGGAGGAATACCCGCGCCATGGTCTCTTCGGTCATGCCTACTCCGGTATCTGTTACATATATAAAGACATGAGCGTCTTTTTCCTCAGCTGAAACAGAAACAAGTCCTTGCTCGGTGTATTTGAGCGCGTTGTGCACTAGATTTAATAATACTTGTACTAGTCGTTTCTCATCCGCAAGAATAGGAGGCATAGATTCTGGTATGTTCATGGATAGCCGTACCGGTTTGCCTTCAATCATATATTGAAGCATATTGATGACTCCGGGAACCACCGATTGAACCAAAATAGGCTCCTGATGCAAAATAACGCGATGCTCTTGAAGACGTACTACATCCAGTAGATCACCAAGCATATGGGACATACGGCGGCTAATAGTAATCAGTAACTCCATATCTTGCCGGCTACTCTCATAGAGTCTATCCTTTTCCTTCGTTATTATATTTTGCGCGATATTCATAATTCCATGAACTGGTGTTCGCAGCTCGTGAGAAGTATTGGCGAGAAACTGATCCTTGAGTTTGTCCGCTTTTTTCAGCTGTTCATTTAGCTCCATGTTCTCTTTGGCATTCTGAAAATACTTTTTAAACCAATAAGCTGAGAAGCCAACGATGGCGGAAATAATATCCACAGGATAGTAAACAATTGAATAATGGCCGTTATTATCCCACAAATTCCATAACAAATTAGAGATGATGGCCGCACCTGATATCAGTAGAAAAACAACATCTTTTTCATCTTGCCTTTTGAACAATAAGCGCCCCAAGCTATATATTAACCAGATGAAGGGGATATACTGAAACACTTGAATGATTCCCCAGTGAATCGATGTACTGACCAAATAAGCAGGAACGATAAATATAAATAAGGTATAAAGGAAAAGACACCACGTGTAAGCACGTAACCACTTGTTGACTTCGGCACCTGAGGTGAATTTCCTGAAAACAATCAGAATAAAAAGGTTCTGCCATAAGAAGGCGATTAAACGGATTTTTAATGACCAAGTGTAATTAATCGGCAGTAATGCTAGAACTAAATTGTCATTTCGGGCTAAAAGGATTACGGCTACAGATAATGTCATTAGCCCTACAAGAAACAGGGCACGTTCTTTAGGATTAAATAAATACAGAATACAGGCATACAGCCCATGTAGTAGCAGGATGATTGCAGTAAGTATTTGAAATCCAACGGTATAAAAATTTGTCCGGTTAACCACTTCCTGAGAGCCAAAGAAAATAGGCCCACTAATACCGCCTTTATAGGGGTGATCAAAGTTTGCTACCTGAATAAGTACATCTATTTCTGTCATATTTTTCGAAAAATATGATGCTGTAAATGAGGTGGTTCTTGGTGCATATGTATTGGCATCGAGAGAAACTGTCCCATTATTGAGAACAGGGGTACCGTTAATTTCCACACTGGAGGCGGAATAAATTTGTTTGATCCAGAACGAGATAGGCTCCTGAAGCGGTTCTACCAAAATACGCAGACGGTAAGTCCCGTATCCATATGAAGTTGTGTTATCAGTTCCGATAGCGTGGCTCCATTTCCCAGGAACTTGAAGCGCTTGGGATTGTTTTGGGCTAGTGGAAGTCTTGGATGAAACAAATTGCGAAGGATAGAAGCTCCATTCACCATCTAGCCTGAATAAGTTAGCTTTCTCCAGATCCTGGCCACGTAAATCCAGTACACCGTTGCTAATCATAGGTACATTGTTGGAAACCTTAAATATGCTGAACCAAATGCAGCGTAAGCCAAAGAGAACGCTGATAAAAAGTAGAATGATAGCTAATTTGTTTAGGATCGTATTATTTTTCATGAGAACATTATAGCAAATAATTCTAATCTAGATTCTAAAATGGCTTTATTTATATAAGATGAGCAAATGCCAGCAATGATCTTAAAGGACAGTATAGTTATAATTGTTCTTTCTAAACAATAACTTGTAAATATTGTTATTATTAGAGAGGGAGTTTTCATCGCTAACAGGTCAAAATCTGCAACAGGTAATGCACTGAAAAGAAAAGGAATGAACCTAATGACTAAGGAAGAAGTGTTAAAAGGCGGTAATGTAAATCATATAGTCCGTATGGCGAACACTGTTCGCCGCCCTATAGGTTATTGGAGTCCGAATGTTCATGAACTACTCAAACACTTGGAACAACAGGGCTATGAGGGAGCACCAAAATTCCTCGGAATCGATGATTCTGGTCGTGAAATATTGACATTTATTTCTGGAGAAGTTCCAGGGAATAATTATCCAAACCTTGAACCGTATATGTGGACGGACGAAACGCTTGTGGGTCTGGCACACCTTATACGTCGTTTCCATGATGTGACTACAGTGTTCAGGTCCAATATGGAGGACAGATGGCAGCTTAGCTATGCCGATGATGCCGAACATGAAGTGATCTGTCATAATGACGCAGCATTGTATAATGTTGTCTTTCAAAAGGAGGCTCCTGTGGCGCTCATTGATTTTGACATGGCAGGTCCAGGTCCGCGTATGTGGGACATTGCGTACACCCTTTACACATCTGTTCCACTTGCGAGTTTTGCACCTGACCATACTTCTGGAACCATAGTAGCATACCAATGTGAAATACATGCCGTAGAGCGACGTCGGCGAATTCATTTGTTTTTTGAAGCTTATGGAATTCCCGTCCCAAATAATCTGCGACAGTGGATTATACAACGTTTGATAGTACTGTGTGATACGTTGAGAAATGGTGCTGCTGATGGGAATCCTGCCTTTCAGAAAATGGTTGATGAGGGTCACTTGGCCCACTATGAGAGTGAGATTAGGTTTGTAACAGATCATTTCGAAGATTGGATATAAAAATCGGATATTCCGCTCACGGACAGGATCATTGAATAAAATTAAAAAAGTATACCATTAGAATTGAGGTCTGAGAATGAGTGTAAAACGAATTGTCACAAATATTAAAACGCAGAATGTTTCGGCAGCAAAAAGCTTTTACCAGGACGTACTCGAGCTTGATTTATTGATGGATCATGGTTGGATTGAAACATACGGCTTACTGGGGAAGGAGAACATTCAAATAAGCTTCGCATCACAGGGCGGCTCCAATACGCCTACTCCTGATCTATCGATTGAAGTTGATGATGTCGATGCAGTGTTTGAACGTATGAAGAGTGCTGGATATACGATAGAATATGGACCTGTCGATGAGCCTTGGGGTGTTCGGCGATTCTATGTCCGCGACCCATTTGGCAAACTTATCAACATCCTTGCTCATGGACATTAGATAAACGGTCACGGCGTGCAGAAATCTAGATTGTTAAACAAACTTGAAACGATAGTGGAGGAGCTTCCTATAGGGTAGCTCCTTTTATTATTAAACTAACGGGCAGGATAGTCACAATGAGACTTTGAGACTTGGTTTGATTCCGGATAAATAAAAGTTGCAAAAAGGAAAAATATTGCTATAATAAGTTTAAACGTCATTTAAAACGTTATTTAAAATGTTGTTTAAATCAGGGTAAATATACTTGGAGGTTGCCTATGGAGACAGACAAAAAGTTGGAAACAAAAGAGAAGATTATGCGTGCCACACTGGAGTTGACCAAACAAGAAGGCTTTGAAAGGATCACTATAAAAAAAATTGCAGAAGCCTCAAGCACGAATGTCGCTCTAGTTAACTATTACTTTGGGTCCAAAGAAAACTTGTTTAGCGAGTCCATCAAATTGATATTGAACAGCTTTCAGCATACCTTTGCCATACTTGACGATTTCTCTATACCCTCACGGGATAGATTGAAGCAATTTTTACTAGATTATTTGCAAGTGATCCGTCAATATCCCGAATTGCTCTCCAGAATCATCCTGATGGGCAATACCGTTTTCTCCTCCCAGCATGAATATGGATCATTTTTGAATCTATTGGGGTTTCCTAAGATACAAAATACTTTAAGAGAGTTAACCGATGAACAGCAGCCAGAGCACCTGATGACCATGACGATGCAGATTTTTGGAGCGCTTTTTCTACCGGCACTTATGAGTCCTATTCTAGAAACAGGAGCTTCCGTGAAGATTGCACCTATAGAGGAACAGATTGACTTGCTCTTTGCAAGATACTTTCATTAATAAACTCAGATTGAGGTGATTAAATGAATTTTTTGAGAAAATATTGGCAGGATATAGGACTATTCATTGGCATTGTTATATGCATGTATCTTCTAATGAATTGGGAAACAATACCGCGGATAAACAGCATATTATGGTTAAGCTTTGTGGCGATCCTTCTTCATCAGTTTGAGGAATACCGCTGGCCAGGGTACTTTCCAGGCATATTCAATATAGCCCTTTTTAAAAGTGAATCCCCTAACAACTATCCATTAAATAAACAGTCGGCAATGATTATTAATGTGGTCATCGCCTATGTGTTCTACTTGCTCCCTGTATTCTTCCCGTCAGTAGTATGGCTGGGGATGGCACCTGTTTTAATGGGCTTTTTCCAAATCATTTTCCATGGAGTCGTCATTAATATAAGAGCAAAAAGGATGTATAATCCAGGATTAGTCTCCGCAATTATTGTACATTTACCGGTGGGGATCTGGTACATCAACTACTTATATGAGCATCATTTAATAACCCTCTCAGACTGGATTTGGAGTGCAATTTATTTTGCCATAGCTGTTTATATTTTAATAGTGAAAGGAAATACATGGATGAAAAACAAAAACTCCATTCACAAATTTTCGCAAAAACAATTATGGTCTTTTCATAAGTAGGTCCTCATAACCCACCAGAAGGTCCAGTTGTTATAACTCTTGATGTAAAATTAGACGGGGTTAATGTAACTGAAATTGAAGGATGATTATTTTTTAAACTAACGGGAAACGTTAGCTCAATAACACACAATGATGAGTAGGTGCTTCGTATCCTGCTCTTTTTTATTAAACTCCCATGAAAATTAAATCTGCAGTAACTGTAAAGAGGCAAAGTAAATAAGACGCAGTCCATTCATTTTTTTGAATGTCACAGCATCCGAAATAAGAATATGGGTGTCTTAATGAATTAGGAGACTTCTGCAATAGTTACAGAATAACCTAAGTTTTCTAGTCTTCGAACTGCGTATTTCACAATAGATTGTTGCTTCTGCTTGTCAAAGTAATCTTCGCCTAGATCCACGTACATTTCTTCACGAGTCAACAAATAGTAGGCTATTCTCAACATAGCATGCGCGACAGAGATTGCAGCCCTTTTTCTTCCTTTTCTTGCCGCTGTTCGTCTGTACATGGCACCAAGATAGTTCTTTGAGGCTGATAAGGAATGGGCTGCTTCCACTAAGGCGGACTTCAAATATTTGTTTCCGTTTTTAGATTTAGCAGATTTTCTTTTTCCTGCACTTTCGTTATGCCCAGGCACAAGTCCAGCCCATGAGCATAAATGCGCAGCACTGGGAAACTGCTTCTTAATGTTGGTCCCAATTTCGGCTAAGATTTGTTCTGCCATTCGAGTGGCTATTCCAGGAATTGAATCTAAACGTTCGACATCGTCAGAAAATGGAACAACCCTCGTAGCGACTTCCTGGTCTAGCACTGTGATTTGTTCACTTTAAAAATCAATGTGAGTTAAAATAGTCTTAATCATCAAGCGTTGATGAGGGTTTACATAGCCGTGTAAAGCAAGTTCAAGGTCATCCTTCTTTCGTTTCATGGTGCGTCTAGCAAAGTTCGCTAGTTTCTCAGGATCATCTTCACCATCAGCAATAGCATGAAGCATATCACGAGAGGAGACCCCCATAATATCAGAGACAACAGAGCTGAGTTTAATATTGGCTCCTTCTAACACTTTTTGAATTCGGTTATGTTGTCTAGCTCGTTCTTCGATAATACTCCGACGGTAACGAACAAGTTCTCGAAGCTCCCGTTGATTTCGATCTGGAATGAAACTTGCTTTAAGTAACCCATGACGAAGAAGCTTTGCAATCCATTCGGAGTCTTTGACAACTGTTTTACGTCCAGGCAAAGCTTTCATATGCTGGGCATTCACTACTAAAAATTCTACGCCTTCAGCTTCAAGCAAATTTACAATAGGCTTCCAAAATACACCTGTACTTTCCATAGCGACGTGAGTGCATTCATGTTGTTTAATCCAGTCAATTAATTGTAAAAGAAACACTGTTTTAGTCGGAAACGATTGAATCTCCTTTCCATTAGACGTTAGAATACATGCGGTAATGTTATCCTTATGGATATCCATACCACATGCCCGTTCAACTACGATTTCCACTTTCAAGTATCCTCTCTACGGCTAAATTAGGTAAGAGGCTGGTGCAACAATCAGAGTAGGATTAATCTCCCATGAGTGCTTCCCGAAAGGGAGCGACAATCTGTGATGCACCGTGATCGTTGGAGTCAGACTAACGGATGGGCTCGTAGGCACCATAGCTTATCGACCTTCCTCTCCCAGCCATAGTAGAAGTATTAACAAATACAAATATTTTCATCATCTGTGGTGCAGCGCTTGCGCTGCATGTAGGGCTAACGGGACACGATAGCACAATAAACACCAGCTGTGCTGCCGATTAATTTAATCGGTAGCCTTTATTACGCTAACGGGCAGACGGGTTTTATAGTCTGAAAGTAACTGTTATAATTTGGTTGTACCCGAAAATAGTCGAGAAAAGTTGAGAAGAGAAAGGTGAGATGAGGAGCATGGCTCAAGTGAAAATTTTTGGTTTGAAGGAAAATTTAAACCCAATAAAGGAAAGGTTTTCGGAGGTAATTCATACATGTGTAGTTGAAGCATTTAAATTACCCGCCGATAAAAAATTCCATCGTTTTTTTCCAATGGATAGGGAAGATTTTCATTATGCCCCCGATCGTACAGAAGCATATACCATAATTGAACTAAGTATATTTGAAGGGCGTTCGGTGGAATCGAAAAAACATTTGATACGGTCGCTTTTTGAACACATCCAACAAGAACTAAGAATTTCCCCACAAGATATTGAAATAACAATCATCGAGACTCTTAAATCAAATTGGGGAATTAGGGGATTACCTGGTGATGAGCTTCAGCTTAATTTAATAAGGCGATCAGATTTGGTTGCCTATTTTAATTTTGGAACGACTCAGTTTAGTTTAAGAGAATTTTGATTCATGTTGTAAAATATAATTATTTGAAGTATTGGGGGACGAAAGTAAATGTATGATATTTGTATTAAAGAAATCACAAAGAACAATTGGGAAGAAGCATTTGAACTATCAGTACACGAAAGCCAAAAATCTTTTGTTCCAAATATTGCAGAATCACTTGCGTTTGCTTATATAAAACCTTGGGATGAGGCTTTGGACCCTTACGTTTTATATGAAAACAATAGAATTATTGGTGCGTTTTATATTAGCTATACACCAAACAGTGAGGAAAATTATTGGATTGGTGGATTTCAGATTGATAAGGAACTTCAAGGTAAAGGGTACGGAAAACAGGCTCTAAATAAAATTATTGAATATATAAAAGAAAAACACCGTAAATGTAAGGTTATATCTTTAACAGTAGAAAAAGAAAACGAGAAAGCTATTGATTTATATGAGAAGGCGGGGTTTATAAGCCAAAACCAAGAAAATACTTACCAGCAACCTATATATAAGTTAAAGATTGAATAATTAATACTTTCGACTATTCAACTAACGGGACACGATAGTGGAGCAGAGTGCCGCGGCAGCTGCTCCTCTTGTTGTTCAACTATTGGGCAGTTTAACGCAACTTCATTTACTTCGATTCCGTCTAGATATTAGGAGGATTTCTCCATGTTGGGGGACGTTTAAATTGAGATATTTAAATTTCGGTATTTTGATTGGTTTGATGTTATTAATTCTTGTTGGATGTAACAATGAAGTCACAGGTGATGAAAAAATAGCCGAACAATACGTTATGGCTCAAGGTTATAAAGATATCACCTACAAAGGCGAAGTTTATAGCTATACTTTAGAAAAGAGCAAACTTTTCGAAAGTACAGAATCAATACCTTTTCAACAGACTTGGGGCGTTCAAAAGGTAGAACCAGAAAAATATTTTGGGAAAGTCATAAAAATATATGGCTACACAGTTCAAAACCATCCGTTGGAAAAGATATATAAATCGAAAATAAATGTTTATATCATGCTTTCCAAGAGTGAAGTTATCGGTGGCTATTCATTTCCTGATAACGATAGCGACGGAGGATGTTATTCACTGGATGGTAAAACCTTGGAGGAAGTAACAGGATTAAGTTATAAAGAGTGGAGTGATAATTGGAAAAAAAAATATGGAAAGTCATTACGCTAACGGGACACGATAGCTCAATTACGACATAAAGGCAGCCGATCAGTGAATCGACTGCCTTTGTTCAACTAATATGCAGGATAGTTCGAAATCAATGTTGAACTATTGAAGAAAGTAGTGCATGAATAAGAGGTGTGACTATGAGGGTTGAACTTATTGACCCATATTCTGATAGTAGAGCCTATTGCGAGTTGCCAACATTAACATTTAAAAACATCATCAGGATATCGATCACATGGTCGAATACTACCAACGATGTGTCCCTGCGTATTACAAAGGTTTTTCGGAGTATGCAGATGCATCCCCTATCGCCGATAATTGCGTCTTCGAAATGATCCTTCTCATATTCGGGTACAGGCTTGTGGAGTGGTATCTCCACACAGAGGACGATGACGAGAAGACGAAGCGTGTCCATACGCTCCAAAAAATCTATGAAATGAAGACCAGCCCTACGCAGGGTTGAACTCTAAAAAAAGAACTCCGAGAACCCTTGAATGTAATGGGTTTTCGGAGTTTCTTCCATTACTCCCATTCGATCGTCGCCGGCGGCTTGCTCGTGATGTCGTAGACGACGCGGGACATTCCAGTCGGTGAATCAACAGTGGAATTGACAAATGTTTACGGCGTCACATCGGAAGCTCCGATGTACGTCATCGTTACTGGAAACTTCCTGGATTCCTGCCGACATTTGGCCTTAACTTCTTCGACTTGTGCTTCAAGGCTGTACCCCTGCAATATCTTACGTTTTGTCAAAGTCATGGCCAAGTCCTCACCTTCACATTAAGAACGGCATCTGTTTTTTATGCGTCGGAAGCGGGGAAAAAAAGCTCAATCTCCATGATACTTAATAAAGTGACAGAGGAGGTGCTTAAATGGCGGAAAGAAGATGTGGAATGGTCAAATGGTTCAAAGAAGATAAAGGTTACGGACGGATAATGCTAGACGGGCAGGACGGTAACCATGTTTTTGTTCACTTTAGCGAAATACTACCAGACCCTATTAGGTTACCGAACGGCTTTCGGTTTCTTAAAGAGGGTCAAAAAGTTGCATTCGACCTATTCGAGTTCCCGAGTATAGTTGATTCTCAGCGTTGGACAGCTAAGAATCTGCAAATTTTAGAGGATTGAAGGAATCGAAACGTACTTCATGAATGTAACCGAGGAGGAATACAGTTCCAGATATGAAGAAAGGCGGGGTGTTGATGTGTTATAACAATGTGTTGACACAAAAGTAGTTAGGTACCATACTATATATGAACAACAATAATAAATGACATTGACTCTATTCCCTCGCTTCTACAATCCAAGCGTCAGATTGATCGCTATAACCTAGACATAGACGCACAGGCTATACTCGTCGCGTCTAGGCTAATGGCAGCGGGAGCCAAGCTTCACTATGGACAGACGAATTGGTTAATAACAATTTAATTGAGAAAAAGGAGGGATCCATCGTGAAAATAAGAGCGATAATTACAGGAGTTACGGGGATGGTTGGCGAGGGTGTATTACATGAATGCCTGCAGCATCCTGATGTGGAACACGTTTTAGTGATTAACCGCAAACCATGCGGCGTTTCACATCCCAAATTAACTGAAATCATCCACAAAGATTTTTTTGATTTATCTGCAATAAAGTCTCAATTAAGTAACTATAATGCATGCTACTTTTGTTTGGGTGTAAGCTCTGTTGGTTTGAAGGAGGCAGAGTTCGCGCGCTTCTCGTATGATCTTACAATGCATGTGGCAGGCATACTTTCAAGCTTGAATCCAGATATGGTATTCTGCTATGTTTCCGGAATGGGAACGGATAGTACAGAATTAGGAAAAAGGATGTGGGCAAGAGTGGAGGGCAAGACAGAAAATCACCTCATGCAGCTGCCTTTCAAAAAAGCGTACATGTTTCGCCCTGCCTACATCCATCCAATAAAGGGATTAAAAAATACGCATAAATCTTATTATGCATTGATGTGGCTATATCCTATTCTAAGAAGACTATTTCCAAACTTTACTGTGTCTTTAAAGGAGCTTGGTATTGCAATGATTCATACTGTTACAAAAGGATATGATAAATCTATTCTGGAGAGCAAGGATATCATTAAATTGGCTAAATCTTAACCGGGTACTTTTGGCTGATCTCATAATCTAATTCATCTGAGCTCAATAATACAGCTGTTTTATCCGGGTAATTATTCTCAATGTATCGCTCTCCTCAAGTACAAAGCGCATCCAGAATATGCGTAATAGCGTGGCGAGGTAACGCATGCTTGGCCGAATCAAAAAGCCATTTAAACAGCACATAGACCATTAAAGCCACTAATAGTTTGCCATATACTGCGTTTTCTGTCGTGCCAAATAACTTAGGAATATTCAAATGTTGTTTGATCCAGCGAAAGAACACTTCAATCTGCTAGTGAGCTTTATAGATTTGAGCGATTTGTTCTGGTGTTACTTGCATCAAATCCGTAACAACGCGTATTTCTCTATCTTCAAAGTCCCGAAGCCGAATAACAAAGGATTGCTTGTCTGTTTTGTAACGATCCAAACGCTCCAACTTTTCGTAAGCTCGATCCATTACCATAATATAGTCGGGATGTTCTAAATGCTCACTTACCGGCCTGTCATGTCTGGATCCGATCGTTTCCATGACGTTTAGAGGTTGCACTGTTTCAGCCCGCAAGGCCACATGAAGTTTGATACCTGCACGTTCATCGTGATAAGGAGCCCAGGGCAAACGCATTTTCCCAACAGTCATCGTAGTGGCATCAATGAGAAGCAGCTTTTTCGGAAAAGCCGAGGTGTTGATGTGTTATAAAAATGTGTTGACACAAAAGTAATTAGGAGCCATACTATATATATGAACAACAATAATAAAATAATAAATGACATCGATGCTATTCCCTCGCTTGTACAATCCAAGCGTCAGATTGATCGCTATAACCTAGACATAGACGCACAGGCTATACTCGTCGCGTCTAGGCTAATGGCAGCGGGAGCCAAGCTTGGACATGCCTCGGAAATTCATTTCTCTAGATTCGGTTTATCAACAGGGCGATATCGTTTATTGGCAGATCTTGAAGATAACGAAGGAGAAGAGTTGCCTTCGCAATTAGCGGAGCATCTAGGGGTTACACGTGCTACAGTGACTGGTCTTATCGACATTCTTGAACGAGATGGTCTAGTTTCTCGGCGATCAAGCTCAGACGATGGCCGTCAGAGATCGGTCATTTTGACGGAAGAAGGAGCGAAGAAGCTCCGTGAAATGGCTCCTGAGCATTTCGCTCGGCTGGAAGCAATGGTGGGCTTACTCAGTATTGATGAGCGCAGCGTATTTCTCGACTTGCTAGGCCGAGTTACACAAGGCATCTCAGCACTTACGGGCGAACTTGTCTCGAAACCAAAGGGAAACATCAGTAATGAGTAGAATGGGCTAGTGAAGCTAGCCTATTTTTACTCTTATATAGTTAGGTGCCTAATTATAGCTCACTGAAAGCAATCGTTGAACTATTTCAAAGAAGAAGGGAGCAACTAAATGAACCAGATGAAATACCAGAATCAGACAGATGATGTTTACGGTATCAAGGCTGTTGGTTCCAAGAAAAAGACTTTTGTACTATGGCGCGAAGTTGTAATGGCCTATGCTGCTCCTGCCATCATGGCAGGTATCGGGGGATTGGTTACTTCCGATAGGGGGCTTCAAATAGGGGCATTGACCACAATCGGCACTGCATCGGCCTTGATGGCCTTGATGATTGGCCTTTTGTTGCGCAGCCGAGTGGGCCATTTGGGATGGGTCATCGGTGCACCTCACTTGGTTGTGGTAGGGGTGTTCGCATTGGCCGGGTCCTCGTTTGGCCTATTCGCCGCATGGGCGACATCTGGTTTACTAGAAATTATGATTCCGAGCAATGACTTGGCCTGGGTCGGTCGTGTCTGGACCGATTTCCCCTTGTCTGGATTCATAGCAAGTACGATAGTGACATGGCGGTGGCGTCTTGCCGTCGCAACAAATTTTTCATCCAAAAGGAGAAGATAAAAAATGATAGTTATTATGGGAGCAACAGGTACGATAGGCAGTGCGCTTTTGGAACGTTTGGTTGATCTTGGCTTACCCGTCAGGGCGCTGAGCAGAGAGCCAGAGAAGTTGCGTGATCAGATCGGAGAAAAAGGCCGCTCGACTATCGAGGTCGCATTGGCGGATGCTTCCGACCCCGAATCGCTGCGCTGCGCGTTTGCAGGTGCTAGCCAGCTCTTCCTTGCCATGTCCAACAGTCCAAGACAAATTGAATTGGAAACTTCAATCATTCAGATTGCCGCTGAATCCGGAATCAAACACATCGTAAAAATATCCAGCCCTGCTTTTGAGCAGAGTTCTCCAGTGGCAGTGGCTGGCTGGCATCAAGAAATCGAGAAAACGCTGAGGGAATCGGGTCTCACCCACACCGTGTTGCGCCCTTATGCGTTCATGCAAAACTTAATGCGCCTTGCACCAACGATCACAACCCAAAATGTTTTCTTCGGCTCCATGGGCGATTCACCGTGTAACTTCATTGACTGTCGCGATATCGCTGATGTTGCTGCAGAAGTTCTGACCAACCGCGAGGTATCAGGCCAAATATATACGCTTACTGGTTCGGAGATTTTCAGTTATCCCCAGATCGCGAGTCAACTGTCCGCCCTGCTTAATCGGCCGATAAGCTACATCAACATGGAACCCCAAGTACTACTACGTAATCTTATCGAGTACGGCCATATGCCTCCTTGGCTCGCGAACCACGTTGTGGAAATTCAAACCATGTCTACGGTGGTGCCAGAAAGTCCAAATGACACTGTGAAGCGCTTGCTCGGCAGAGAGCCACGCACGCTAAATGCCTTTCTGCATGAGTGTGTAGAAAATTTCCGGTAGAGGCGGAGTCCACCTATTTTGAAATTTGTGTCGTTGGCAGCATTTAATTCCGATCTCAGACAAGTTTTTGAGCTCCCATGAAAATTAAAATAGCTCAAAACTAGAAAAAGAACATAAGAAAGAAGACCCAGAAAGACACTTTTTAAAAAAAGGCTGAGCCTTATGTGTACTTAAATAAAGTTAGGCAGACAGAAAAACAACAAACTTCGTTCTACAATCACTAAAGACTAGGCTGGTGCAAAAACCAGAGTAGGATTAATCTCCCATGAGTGCTTCCCGAAAGGGAGCGACAATCTGTGATGCACCGGGGTCGTTGGAGTCAGACTAAGGGATGGGCTCTAAGGCACCATAGCTCATCGACCTTCTTCGCCAGCCGTAGTAGTAGTATTGACTGATTTTACCCATTTTCATCATCTGTGGTGCGGCGCTTGCGCTGCATGTATGGCTAACGGGCAGGATAGTTGAATTTACATGACAAGAATGATCATCTAATTCTAGGAGATGACCATTCTTTGATTTCTTCTGAATACAAACTATTTTAAGTCGTGAGTCTTTATCTTATCCAATTCTTTTTTTCTCTTCTGGCTAAGGGACTTTCTTCCTGCACTCCATTCTGCAATAAGGAAAAGCAACCCTAATAGTAGATAAAGGATAAAACCTAAAGTGTTTTCGATACGATTAGTAACAAACATCCATATTAAAAACACAATATAGGCTACTGGTATAACTGATCCCCAATAAACGTTGTTCCTGGTTGAAAAAAAGTATTGAACCGCTAATATCCCGACTATAACCAAAAGTCTGTATAAATCATCCATTATTATTCTTTCCTTTCTTGTTTATATTTTTCAATGATCAGTTTTGCGTCCTCTACGTTTATGCGATCATCAATCGATAGTTTTTTGATGAATTTGATGAAGTCCTCATTATCTATAGCGTCATTGATTTTTATTTTCTCGATCAATCTATCGAGCTTAATCCTTACTGTTGGATATGACACTTCATATACTTTTGCGATTTCTTTCAAAGAACCTGATTTGAGAACTAAATTTTTTATGAATTCTAAGTCCTCATTTTCCAAGGATAATATCCAGTTAGGCACTTTTTTTATATCCATGGCATGTTCCCCCTCCTTTCTCATTAATACAGTAACACATCACTTTAATTAAATCAAACAAAATATAAACTTTATTTAACATGAATCTAAATTACTAATTAATTTATATAAGTATATAAGTTATATTTACTTCAATTTTATTGCTGATGAAGAGATTAGAAACGCTTAATAATGATTTTTTTAAGGGATATGAGGGTGTATAAAGTAGATACAATAAAAACAGTTCCTCCTTCATTTTGGGAATTATGATTAAGCTAACGGGGAACGTTAGTTCAATAAACTAGCGGCTGTCTAAATAGTTCCGGGATTCTGCCGTTACAAGGGAGCATCGTTATTAGACGATAAAAGAGAGGGTGTATTCATGAATACACCCATCAGGGTGGTAACGCGAAATCAACTCCGTCCCTTAAGGGAGGAGTTTTTTGCGTTCTTATAAATGATGTTAAGAAGGATTAATAATGTTCCAAAAAATCTATGCTTTCGATCGAATTCTGAGCCAGAATATGTTTATTGCTGTAAGGACTTCTTGCCGAAAGAAGGGGGATGCAGGTGCACTGGTATTTGAGTTAAGTTTTCTTCTTTTTGGAAAGAATGTTTGTTGATATCAAGTTATCAAGTTTAATAGTATTTCACATATTTCATAAGCTCAGCGATTCCTAAAAACTGCTTCATTAATTGACTATTTAATTTTTGTAACGCAAGCTCGAATGACATTTCTACTTTTTTATAGTTTTGTGTCTCTATTTCATTCAGGAGTTGTTTCATATTCTCGATATAATACACGGTCTTCCTTAGACTGCTGATTAGTATAATCTTTCTTAATTCCGTTACAGTATAGACCCTATAGCCGTTGTCTTTGTTTCTGTTAGAAGTAATAAGGCCTTCTTGTTCCCAATGTCGAATGGCTGAAGGCTTAACGCCTACCATTTGTGCAACTTCACCAATAGTCATTGCATTTGTGACCTCTAAATCGTTGTATTTTGATAAATCTGCATTTCGGAACATGCGTAACACATCCTCTAACCTATGCTTTTCCGTTTGTGTATTATGCTGTTCCTGATTGATTGACCAAAGTGCATCCTCAATTTGCCGAGCTTTAATCTTTCTCATCACATCGTACACAACTGGAATCTCATATCCTTGTAAAAGTTCCCGAATCGTAATAAAAGCTTGGACATGAATGTCTGTATAACACCGGCGATTGCTAGGAGTCCTCGGGACTTCTGGAACTAAGCCTTGATCTTCATATCTTCTTAATGTAGTGGTACTTACATTTAATTTCTTAGCTATTATTGTTGGTGTATAATTATCTCCCATAATCGTCATCGCCCCAGAACATTAAAGTTAAACCTTCAAGTGCTACAACAACATTAAATCTAATTTAATTAGATATATCAAGGATTAGTATGGGATAAACCGAAAGATTGCATGAATGTTATATGATATTTTTATAAAACAGTAAGGAGAGGATTGTTTGAAAAAAATCATACGATTAACCAACCATTCAGCAATAGAAGTAGGATTGACAGGAGGATCAGATCGTCCAACCATTATGTTACCTATCGCTAAAAAATCCGTATACAATCAGGAGGCAGAAAATCTAAAGCTATGGGGCGTAGATCCAGAATTAGGTAAACATTTTGTTGAAGGTCTCGCGGATACGTTTCAAGTGCTTTATTTTGATTATGAAGGTCATCTCTTTCAACATCCAGTGGACAACTTAACCGTAGACCATATTGTGAAGGATCTGCTCCTCATTGCTGATGAAATGAACGTTAAGAGCTTTAGCTACTACGGTTATTCTTGGCTAGCTTTAATTGGACTACAATTGGCTATCAGAACAAATCGTCTGGAAAGCTTGGTCATGGGAGGTTTTCCGCCTTATAATGGTCCCTATCAAGAGATGCTGATTGTAACTCACAAAACACATACCCAAGCTTTGAATAATCAAAATGAGGCAGCTGAAAAAAGCTCTATGGAAACAGAGAATCCTGATGAGATAGACTGGGACAACATCAAAGTATCAATGGATACCCGTGTAACAGCTCAATTTGTTGCCTTATACGAGAGCCTCACTGCTTTTGATGATCGTAGTATTCACCATTTACTTAGTCTTCCAAAATTAGCTTTTGCAGGAGAAAATGATACTATCGTATATGGTGAGAATTTTGGAAATGTTACCGTTGATATTGCTGGGATATTAAAGAAGAATACGACGAAGCTGTGTGATTTAGGCTGGGATGTTGAAGTGCTAACGGGAAGCCAAATGGATCATACAAAAGCTATGCAACCAGCCATGGTAATACCATTAATTAAGCCCTGGTTTATAAAACAATTATGAATACAGACTGGACTGTAATTCGGGAGTAGTTGTACCCAGCTGTAAATGAAAGTGAGAGGGTTACAATTAACAAGCTTATTTTGCAAGTAGCATCATCGGTTTTAGCATTTAGTTTACTCGTTGCCTGTAACCATCAACAAATCAACTCATCTACTCAGGAACAAAAACCATCAGAGGTTAGCTTATTTCCAAAAAACGATCTCATGGATTCTATTGTAATTGACGCAGTAAATGAGGATAAATCAATTCGGGCGGAACAGCAAACGGAAAAGGGAACATTATTGATGATAGCCAAAGGTAGAGAAGAACTTGGGCATTTGGTCGTATCGAGCACGATGGGACAAGAGGGTGATCAGACGTTTCAGAGTAATTACTCTATTATCTACAGACAGGGAGATCAGGACAAAGTCTTAATGGAACTACCCAATTACTTGTTTTTCCGACCATCCAGCAAAAAAATATCCTTTGAGAAGCTGATTTTTAAAGAAGCTGAGGTTTACATCCTTACTCCTCAATATCAAACAGGTCATGGCGTGGAAGGATATATTTTCGCGATTGATAAGCAAAATGAAGATGTATTCCCATTGGAAATGGTAAATAAGGAACAAGTCTCGAAAACACTTCTTTATTCAGAAGCAGAGCCTTTACCAAGTATCGAAAATAATATCTTAGTAGTCCATCCACCAGTTGGAGCAGGTACACAAGAAGCAGATGCAAAAGATATCTTTTACAAATTGGAATTACACAATAAACGGTTAGTGGCTGAATAGCATGATTTGAACAAAAAGAAGGTCAGTTCACGAAATCGCGGAGCGTCTATGCTTCTATCTTGAAGCTACAGCAATTCCTCTATAGTTTCTACTTTTAATATATTGGCCGGTGTTACCCGTTAAAGGGTACACCGGCTTTTTTCATAGGAATCAAAAGGATAAGATCACACGTCATATTATTGACATTGAATGTCGAAGCTTATGAAGACATAAAATGATTTCCCGCACTAGTACATAAGAAAAAAACTTTTTTGCAACCAAAACCCTTCTTTTCTTACTTTATAAGTGAGGCCTTAATCAAACTGAACGGAAGTGATGGAGTGGACGATAGTGAAATCATACAGCTGTACTTTGCCCGCAAGGAAACAGCAATAGAAGAAACATCCAAAAAATATAGAAATTATTGTACCAAGATTGCTCATAACATTCTGTCTAATTTTGAAGATTCGGAAGAATGCGTGAACGATACCTTTCTAGGAGCGTGGGAAACGATACCGCCGAAGACGCCTGCTAAGCTCTCATCTTTTTTGGGGAGGATCACACGAAATATCGCGTTAAATAAACACGATTATTACATGGCCAAAAAGCGGAATAAAACATTCGATACGATTCTTGATGAATTAAATGATTGTTTATCCTCTCCAGACAATGTCGAAAGTCAATATGAGGAAGAACAAATCGCTGAATCTATAAGCAATTTTCTGCTGAAGATTAATGAAGATCATCGGAATATTTTTCTTAGACGTTACTGGTATTCCGATTCTTTGGCTGATATCGCAACTCGATTCTCAATAAGTGAAAGTAAAACGAAATCGGTTCTTTTTAGAACACGAAAAAAACTCCAATTATACCTTATGAAAGAGGGCTATATCCTATGAATAATAAAGATCTATTTAAGACTATTGGTTATGTAGACGGCAATCTGGTGGAAAAGGCCAACACTGCGAGGCGTACTAATAAGAGAACATATGCGAAGTGGGGAACCATGGCTGCTTGTGCTGCACTTGTGTTAGGAGTGGCCATTTATACATCTCCTCTAAAGTCATCATTAACGAATTCACCACAAATCTCGCAGCAAACGCCAGTTTCAGCTCCTACCGGAGTTCGGAAAATTTTAAATTACAACGGATTTCGTTATGCATTCGTAAGTGATGGTGCTCAGTTTAAGTTCACAGGAATGAAGCCTGAAAAATCACTTGGAACCATAGATTTTGATATTAACCAAGAGATCGGGAAGAACAATGGAGGAGAAGTTGTAGAAAAGGATTTTTCGTCTACGTTCGCTGTTGGAGGTAAGTTATATGAAATTCCGACGTACCCATCCCAATTCCGCATCGCTGTTAAAGTTGAGGAGCATTATTATTTGGCAGAAATCGTGGCGAAGACTAACGATTCTACGATGACCGCTAAAGAATATCTGGATATGTCTAATCTAAAAGAGCATGCAAAAGATATCCATGTTCTTAATCATGTGGGAAATGACGTGTTAAAGAAAATGACAGATCATGCTTCTGTGGAGTCTATCATTGATGGATTGTACAGCGCAAAAACAGCTGATTTAAGTAATAAAGAATACGAGGCTATTGCAGAGGCGCAATCCCAAGGGAAATCGTATCAGTTAAAGTTTAACCTCAAGGATGGAACCTATATGGGCATGTATATCATTCCTGAATTAAAAGTCGTATCTATGGGAGATGCTTACTATCATTTGCCTGACACCTTTTTTGAACAATCTGGAGATCTTTTTTCAGGGCTAAAACAAGAAGTGTTGCCGCTTTACTGAGTATTCCTTTAAAAATAAATAATATAATTTTAAGATTATTGACACGACACCTTTTGGTGTCCTATAATCAAATAGACACTAAATGGTGTCCAATTGGGTACTGATGAAGTATAATCGGTCACACTACAGGTAATATTACGGAAAAGGTGGGGGTGGTTTTGAACGATAATAGTCAAGTGAGGGATGTATATGACGCTGTTGCAGATCCAACAAGGCGAAAATTACTTCAAATCCTGGCTGATGTTGATGAATTACCCCTACATGAAATCACGATTCATTTCGAAATGGGCCGTACTGCAGTATCTAAGCACTTGTCTATTCTTAAAGAGGCTGATCTTGTAGTTGCTCGAAAGGTTGGTAGAGAAACGAGGTATCGTTTGAATGCCAATCCATTGAAAGAAATTCGGGATTGGGTATCTTTTTACGAAGGCTTCTGGAAAGAAAGAATCGATAAACTAAAACTTTTATTGGAGGAAGAATAATGAAACCAGATGTATCCTTAGATTATCAATTTACAAGCTCCATCGAGAAGGTATGGAACGCTTTGACGGATTCAGATACACTTGCGAAATGGATTTGGAGCAATGACTTTAAACCAGTCGTAGGGCATAAATTTCAATTTCGTGCAGAGCCAAATGAATGGTGGGATGGTATTGTAGATTGCGAGGTTCTCGTAGTAGATGAGCCACATACATTATCCTATACTTGGCATAGTGCCGGGGAAGGTACTACAGTTACTTGGACTTTGAGCAAAGAGGAAGATGGTAAGGTTCATCTGCATCTTGCTCAATCTGGATTTAGTGAAGAGACCAAAGCTCGCCAAGGTGCTATCGAGGGCGCTAAATATGCTTGGATGAATATGGGCAGTCAGCTTGAAAAAGTATTAGCAGAACTGTAATTTCAAGAATAGGGCGCTTTTCTGAAAATGGAAAGTGCCCTTTTTAATGGAATAAATGATGGCAATACTAAATGAAGAGAATGGAGATGAGATGATACCACTATGAAAATCAATCGATTGATTGCGAACAATATTAATAAGTTAGATGCAGTACTTCCAGTTGAGCAATCCCTAGGGATTGCTGGTTTATCCGGATCTGGTAAAACCACCTTTTGTCAAACCATCGGCGAAGAATCCAAGAAACGTCTCGTTTCTTTATTGCCAAAGGCAGAATATCAGTATTTATTCCCTAACATTATGGAGACTAATTTCAGTGCGATTCAGATGGAAGAAATGCCACTTGTACTTTTTCTAGGGAGATCATCTATTTCTTCCAATCCTCGTTCAACCATTGGCACACATACGGGTGTGTTCACAGAGATTCGAGTTGCGATTGCTGAACAATATAACCTATCGCCAGAGGTTTTTTCATTTAATAATGAATTAGGCTGGTGCCCAGATTGTAAAGGTCGCGGCACTACTAAAAATGTCGAATGTAAAAAGTGTAAGGGTAAGCGATATAATCACGAAGCTGAACAATACAAAATGGAGTTATTAGACCAAGACAAGAGTATTTCCGATATTAATGACTTAAGCATTGAAACCATTTTTTCTCTAGCAGAAGTTCTAAACATTAGTGAAGGTAAACAAAACATTCTAAAGAACATAATCCATATGAATATTGGTTATCTAACCTTAAATCGTATAATGGGTACCTTGTCAGGTGGAGAGTTAACACGACTTTACTTGGCAGAATTCATGGCAACCAGTGAAAATACAGTAATTATCATTGACGAAATCTCTGTGGGTCTGGATCACCAAACCCTTTTAAAAATATTAGAGCAGATAAAACAACTAGGATTTAAGAATCAAATTTGGCTTATTGATCATTCGGATACCGTATTAGACATAACGGACGAGCAATTGTTCTTTGGGCCAGGAAGTGGTAAATATGGCGGGAAAATCGTTGAAGAATCGCCACGTCCGGCGCCGATCAATGGAGAGATAAATCAAGCTAAACCAACAGAATACTATCATTTTCATGATCTTTACTGTCGTAATATTCAAATCGCCGAAATTCAGATTCCCCGTAATAGACTTGTAACGTTCACTGGGGAATCTGGCTGCGGTAAATCTACATTGGTCAATGAGTGTATGTCCAAGGATTTTGTGAAGCGATATCCCAAGGATAAGCTGGTGATTGTGGGGCAGGATCGAAATCAATCGATTACCAGCCGGTCTACGGTTGCGACTTTTCTTGATATTAAGAGAAAGCTCACAAAATATAGTGAAGAGATTGATGATATTTTTCAGCGCTCAATTGAAGATATTATTGATGATCTGCCAAATGAAGACCTCGCTCATAAACGTTTAAGTTTATTGATCAAGCTTGGGCTGGGTTATTTAACGTTGGAAAGAAAAACACAGTCTTTATCCACAGGTGAATTTCAATGTGTTCATTTAGTCTCCGAGCTATTCGCAGGTTCAAGAAACCCCAATACACTTTTCATTTTTGACGAGCCTTCCAAAGGGTTATCACAAAATATTCTAAATCAATTCATTGATAGCATTAGAGTCATTCTTCAGGACGAATCGGTCTCCATAATGATGATTGAACATAACTCGTATATGCTGGAAAACTCTGATTTTATCGTTGATTTTGGTAAAAGACAGCTTGAACCTGTTGAGCATCTAGAAGTTGTCGGTCATCAAAATTATTATCTCGAGCAAAACAGTGAAGATCATGTCGCCCCATTGCAGATTTCTTCAACACTGCGTCAACAAAATGGCATTAACTATTTAAAAGAAAATCAAATTGCCTACTTTAAAAATGCGGAAAACGTTTATAAAGGTGGCATCTTAAAAAGCTTATCCTCTATGGCGCGTTTGATATATGGTGAATATGAATCAGATACCATTGCACCTGTCATCGCCATTGATCTGGAAAGACACTTATATAGTCAATATACTTTTCTATATGAAATTGGTGGCTTGATCAACCAAATTGTAACGGCACATCCAACTAATAAAGATACAAATAGCTTCGATTTCTATAATCAAGACAATCATTGTCCATGCTGCAAGGGACGTCGAGTCATTGAAAAATTTGATTTTGAAGTTGTTCTTCGGGATAAAAATGTGCCATTTTGGGATGGCTTGTTACATCCAGATGCAATGGATATTCTGAAATTCTATCAATTCCCCAAAATAAAATTCATCTTTGATGAGATTAAGAATGAACTCGGACAAGATATCAGTA
The DNA here is from genome assembly GCF_038009145.1 of Paenibacillus sp. FSL R5-0923. Taxonomy (NCBI): domain Bacteria; kingdom Bacillati; phylum Bacillota; class Bacilli; order Caryophanales; family Paenibacillaceae; genus Paenibacillus; species Paenibacillus sp. FSL R5-0923. Next base: position 4,365,145 of record NZ_JBBPAT010000001.1, on the reverse strand, counting down.
AGAGTTATAATGAGATGACGGATGCAGAAAAGCATACTTTTTGGTACGGATATTGGGAAAAGTCATTTTATGATAAAGCAAGCAAGGCATCAAGAACTTGGGAAGGCTTTAATTACATCATTGGGAACTACATGGTGATATCAAAAGCGATTATTAAAGAGCATATTAAACAGTCCAAAATACTGATTACCTGTCCAATCTGTGAAGGAACCGTACTAAATCATCATAAGAAGCTAAAGTTTGGCGACACAGATATTCGTGAGATCATTGGACTACCTCTTGATCAAGTGATCAGTACCGTTGGCAAATTACAGGTGCTTGAAAAAATGAAAGCTATTGTCGGCGGTGATATGGTTCTAACAGTGGATGTCTCTCTATTGCCTAGGGAAATACAAGTTGCTCTAAAAATGCTTGAACTTGAAGTAGCGAGCTTTGCACACTATGAAATGGTATTGCAAAATGCACTGCCATTCTGGGGCGATATTAGCGGCAGTATTGAATCAATTAGCTTGAATAATCAGATTACGATTTGTGATTTTGAGAATATCACCGAAACCAGAGAATACATCATTGATAAGTTTTTCACGAATGGAAAATACAAAAAGCTGACCTATGTTTATGAAGCGTTTGGATACAAAAAGCTGGTCACTTTAATTAATAAGATAAAAGCTAGTCAGCCATGTCCATTCTGTAAAGGAAAGAAAGTCATATCAGAAGATGGACTCCATGATGGTGTTTATAAGTTAACGATTCCATGTGTTAGTTGTTACGCAAGTGGCATTAATGATGAAGGGCGTAAAGAAATTGTCGAAGGCATTGACGTACAAACTTGGCTAACTGGCAATGTAAGTGATGTTATGTCTGAAAGCTCAAATATTGATGCTGTAGCAGATATTCCAATTTTCAATCGTATTCGGGAGTTAAATAAACATGAAATGATGGCCGTTTATCATTACCTTGAAAATAATTAGTTAACCTAATGAAACCGCGCTATGCGCGGTTTTTTATTATATGGACACACATTTGGGATAGTAAACGATGTGACATAACTCACAATTTAGACACATCTTATTAATAGGGATAGCTACATTGAGCTATAGGCATGCAACTTCCTTTTCTTTACAATTAGGCAAATGATAGATTAGAGAATGAATTACTGATAGGGGGTGAACAATGGTTATACGCAAAAGTTTCTGTCACCTCAGAGTAATGCTAATGATGTTATTCAGCCTTTTCTTAATAATCACGACCTACAGTGGGAGTGCCAGTGCAAATACTACTTCGAAAGCGATTCCACTCCAGCCGATTATTAATGCGGCCCAAATCGGAGATTCGATTACTTTAGCTCCAGGTACTTACCTGGGTCCGGTTCAAATTGATAAAAGGCTGACGATTAGCGGGGAAGGAAGGGCAACACTATTAAATTCATCTCCCGATGCTGAGGTTGCAGTTATGATTCAGGCTGATGGGGTAAAGCTTCAAGGACTTAATATACAGCAGCATAACGGGGGAGAAGCAGCAGCGATTCGGGTGGAAGCCGATCAGGTAACTTTGAAAGATTTAGTCATACATACATTTGGCTTTGGCATTATGCTACGTGAGTCTGATAGTGGAGTTATAGTAAACAATAAAATCCGTTGGTTTATACCTGAAGGTGCTGCTTCGGGAAAAAGAGGTAATGGCATCGATCTCTATAACTCTCATGGTTCAGATATCAGAGAGAATGAAATCTCTTATCTCCGAGATGGCATTTATTTAGAGAAGAGTCGCAATACAAAGGTTGATCACAATCGGCTCTATCATTTACGATACGGTGTTCACTGTATGTATATCAATGGATCATCTGTTACGAACAATATTGGAGAATACAATATTACTGGCGCGATGGTGATGGGAGTGAGCGACGTTATGGTATCAGGAAACTCTTTCCGTAAACAAAATCAGAATGTTCATTCTCAAGGAATCCTGCTCTTTGACGTTCGTACCTCTCAGATTGTAAATAACCTCGTGGAAGGAAATCGGGTAGGAATCTATATGCAACAATCCTCCGACAACACTCTCCAGAATAATATGGTGCTCCGAAATTATATTGGGATTCAATTTGAGGGTTCTGAAGGAAACCGCTTTCAGAAGAATGCTTTTATTGCCAATGTGATTGAAGCACAGGCAACGGATTCTAAGAATAATAAGATGACGAGAAATTTTTGGGATTCATTCGAAGGGCTGGATGTATCGGGTGATGGCTTAAGTGATCTGCCATATGCTATTAATCCATTTTATCAGCAATTAGTTACAGAAAATGCTGCTTATCAGCTCTTTTTTCAATCACCGGGCATGACATTTTTAAGCGATCTGTATACAAATGATAAAGAACAATGGTCCACCGATCCAGAGCCGCTTATGCAATTGGATTCAGTTCATGCAGATGTTGGACAAGTTAGTGAGGGGCAAGGGTCGGTGATGGTAGCCGGTTGGCTACTTTTGTTTTTCTCTGTGATCACAATACTATATATGGGGGTATTACGGTTATGAAAAAATGGAGTTTAATGCTGATGTTGATGGTGGGTTTGTTAATTCTAGCGGCTTGTGGTTCCAAAAAGTTTGAACCTTTGGCGATTAATGAAGAAGTTGATATTTGCGCGATTTGCAATATGCAGGTTAAGGACGATGCCTTTGCTACTCAGCTAACAACGAAAGACGGGAAGAATTATAAGTTTGATGATATTGGTTGTATGAATGAATGGAAGAACAAGAATGGAACCAAAAACATCGGAAAGGATTATGTCCGTGACTATAACGACAAAGAATGGGTGGAATTCAGTAAGGCAAGCTTTGTCTATGATGAGACACTACGCACACCTATGGCTTATGGAGTTATCAGCTTCAAGGACACTGCTTCAGCCGAAGCTTTTGTGAAGGAACAAGGTGTTGGCAGCGTTCTGTCAGCAAGTGATCTGTCCAAGCATGAATGGAAACAAAATACGGATATGATGCAAATGGATATGAATGGCGGAGAAGGTCATATGGACGAGCATAAGTCTGAGGAAATGGAAGGTATGACATCGGATAAAGAGATGGATATGTAATGGTTGATATCCTGCAAGTCGCACGCAGAGAGATTAAAATGGGGTTTCGAAATCCATGGGCTTATTCTTTTTTGGCATTATTTTGTGCGTTTAGTCTTGGCTTACTGCTGATTAATAAACAAAATGAGATTCAAGGCTACACCGCAGTTACAGGTTCCATGCTAAGTCTGATTTTGTATCTGCTGCCGCTTATGACCTTATTCCTAGGCTCTTTTTCACTGACCTCAGAAAAGGAAGAAGGTAGTTGGCAGCTTTTATCTACTTATCCAATAGGAACATTGTCATTTATTCTTGGCAAGTATGTGGGGCTGGCTGTCGTATTACTTACGGTTGTGGCTTTCGGCTATGGTTTAATGGGAATGATTAGTGGATTCTTGGGCATGGCCTATGATTCTACTACTTACTTTCTATTTTTGTTGTTTTCCGCAGGACTTGTTTTACTATTCTTGACCATCGCCTTGTTTATCGGTTCATTATCAAGAAACCGCTGGCAGGCGCTGACTGTTTCTGTTGCTGTGTGGTTTTTCACAGTAATAGGGTGGCCGACCTTTTTGATCGCCTTTTTAGGTTTAATGCCTTATCTCTGGATTAAGCCCTTGCTGGTCGTATTCACAATACTCAACCCAGCAGAGCTTGTTCGGTTATTCGTTGTAATTAAGCTGGGCGGAGGTTCAGTGCTGGGACCTGAATATTACCAATGGGTAGAATGGATAAATGGTTCGAAGGGTAGTTTGTTGTTTATGGGAGTCTGTCTAGTCTGGATGTTGAGCTCGATCCTGTTTGTATATTGGATATGGGAAAGGGGGCGCTCTCGTGGATAACCCCTTAGTGAATGTAAGAGGAATCTCTAAGGTTATTAAAAAACAAACAATAGTTGAAGAGATTAGCTTTCAAATCCCCACTGGGAGCATACTTGCACTATGTGGCGGTAACGGGGCTGGCAAAAGTACCGTTTTGCGAATGGTTGCGGGTATTCTTCAGCCTTCGGTGGGCGAAATCTCAGTGGGAGGTTTATACTGGCACAAATCACGCAAACAATTCTCGAAACAAATTGGTTATATGCCGGATGATTATCAATTCAATCAGGGGCTGTCGGCAGAGGAAGCTCTGACTTTTTGGGCCGCTCTCCGTAGGGTACCCAATCGCAAAGCGAGAGTAAACGAAGTCCTTGGCTTAGTAGGTCTACAGGATAAACGAAATCGTCTGGTCAACACCTTTTCAAAGGGAATGCGTCAGCGTATCTTATTTGCTCAGGCATTGCTGGCCAAACCTTCGTTGCTAATTATGGACGAACCCACAAACGGTCTTGACCCTTTCTGGATGAATGAATTTGTAGACCTACTCCAAAGAATCAAGGAAGAAGGGCATACTGTTATTTTCTCCACACACCAGTTAGAAATCGCTGATAAGATCGCAGATCAGATTGTCTTTTTAAGTCATGGAAGAAATGTTGGTTCAGGTCCGACCAAAGAATTTCATGCGAAATTTGGTTCTCTGTATACAGCCTTTAATCATAGTCTGGGTCTGAAATGAGCATGCGTCGAATCATTGCTTTGCTGGTGATCATCGCAGCTGTCACGACTGTTGTATGGATATTTAGCCATAATGTAACAAGAGATTCATCTGAGAGGATTGCAGTGGGCTCTATCGCTCCCGAATTTGAAGCTACTACTATAGAAGGTAAAAAGGTTCGACTAAGCGATTTTCAGGGACAGATTGTGGTGCTTAACTTTTGGGCTTCCTGGTGCACGTCATGTGTGCGTGAAATGCCCCTTCTGAAGGACATTCACAAATCCACTAGTTCTCAAATTGAAACCTTGTTTATTAATGTTGGTGAGTCTAAAGGGACAGTATCAGAATATCTTAAGGATCACAGTTTTTCTTTTCCAGTTGTCATCGATGTTACCGGAAAAATATCTACTTCGTTCGGAGTTAGTGCGCTTCCTGCCACGTTTATTATAAACGGAGAGGGAAAGATCAAAGAGGCTATATTAGGCGAAATCACAGATTTCCCCTTAATGCAGCAGTGGCTGGAGGATGCTAGAAATCATAACTGATCAACTCATATACATATTCCGGTATACAGCTGGAGTGAGATTCTCGAACCGTTTGAATGTTTTAATAAAATAACCAGTATCACAAAATCCTAAATCATCGCTCACTTGATTAATAGGTGCGTCTGTGGTTTCCAGCAACTGCTTGGCCCATTCAATTTTGAGCCTGGCAACGAAGAGGGAGAAGTTCTCGCCTGTTTCTTTTGTAAATATGCGACTGAAATAACTGGGGCTGATATGACAAAGCTTGGCCATTTCTTTTAGGCTGAAATTTTCATTTTTGTGCGCATAGATGTAATCGAACGCAGGCTGAAGCACTGCATTTGAAGAGACCAACTTTTGTGCTCCATTTTTCAATTTGGTCTCAATAAGCGCTCCTGACAACTCTTGCTGCAGAGACTGAATTTTGCGATAAGTAAGGTCTGTCTCCTCGAAAGATTCTGCTGAAGTAGATATATCGATATCTGTGGTCAGTACTCTTTTGTACAAATCAACGGTGGTACGCTTTTGAATGGCTTCTTCCACGATGTAAGTACTTAACTGTAGAAGTAGGTCCACGCACTTGGTTACTTCATCGTAGGATAGGACAGGAAGTGCTTCGTAATCCTCTTTAAGCGCTTGAAACTTCATGTTCGACTCAACATTAGGTGGCCTAGATACTATCTGCTCCAGCTGTGACACATCAGGTTCACGAAGCTTAAGCTGTCCAGCCATAATTGCACCCAAATATTGATCGTCAATAATAATTGGAATCGCGATATCGATAATATTGAAATGGCATAAATAAATATAAGGCTTGTTCTGGCGTACAGCCTCAATGCCGGCACGAGCATCACATTTTTGACAATAAGGAGAGAGATTAGAATCTTGGCGAACGCCTTGGCAGAAAGGCTGACAGAAGCTGTGCTTAGTCACGGGAACGCCTTTATAATCTACGGTAAGAATCGCCATTTTAGTCACGAGTGATAAAGAATCCTGCAGTTTCTCCCATTTCTTCAAATCAATTATTTCTTCTAAATTAAATCGAGATTTGGACATCACGATATTCTCCTAGGTAAGTTATAGAAACATATTGAACATTATAGCGAATTTTTGCTCAAAAGGACAAGATAATACTATTCCTTAATAAGAAGACAAAAAAACTCGATAAGAAAACGCTTTATTCTGATCTTATTGTTTCATGCATACCGAAATAGAGCAATCTATAATAATAACTATATACAACCTAGGAGGAATGAAAATGAGAAGAGCGTTTATCAGTCCGACGAAATATGTGCAAGGTGAGAATGAACTTTTGAATTTAGGCTATTTTGTAAAAACATTCGGTGATTCCGCACTGCTCATTGCACATCCAGATGATGTTACACGTGTGAAAGATAAATTGGAGTCAACTAAACAGAAATTTAATATAACGCTTGTTGAAAGTGGCTTCCATGGGGAATGCTCAAGACAAGAAGTCGCAAGATTACAGGCTCTGGCTAAGGAACATCGATGTGCATGTACGATTGGTTTGGGTGGAGGTAAGGCGATTGATACGGCAAAATGCGTAGCAGAAGGAGAAGCGTTGATTATCGTTCCAACGATAGCAGCCACTGATGCACCAACAAGCCACTCCGCAGTACTCTATACCCCAGAAGGTGAGTTTGATGATTATGCTTATTTCAAGCAAAGCCCAAGTGTAGTCATGATCGACACAACAGTCATTGCCAAAGCACCAACAAGATTTCTTGTTGCAGGGATGGGAGATGCACTCTCCACTTATTTCGAAGCAAGAGCTACAGCAAATTCTTATTCCAATGTGAATGCGGGATTGCCTTGCGGGGTTCGTGAGGGTGTTTGTGGGGAAGCTAAAGGAACAATAACCGCACTAGGTCTTGCCAAACTGTGTTATGACACTTTGCTTGAAAATGGGTTCAAGGCGAAGCAGGCCTGCGATCTGAATATCGTAACCCCAGCCTTGGAGAATATCATCGAAACGAATATTTTGTTATCGGGACTAGGCTTTGAAAGTGGAGGATTGGCTGCGATTCATGCGATCCATAATGGTTTAACAGCTTTAGAAGGAACACATCATTATTATCATGGTGAGAAGGTAGCCTTCAGTACAATTGCTCAAATGGTGCTTGAAAATGCAGACCGTACCGAATTAAGAGAAGTATTGGATTTCTGCCTGTCTATTGGGCTTCCGGTGTGCTTAGCAGATATCGGAGTGGAGCAAGTAACTTACGAAGAACTTCTTGAGGTTGCTAAAAAAGCTTGTATTGCTGAGGAATCGATTCATTCGATGCCGTTCCCCATTACAGAAGAAGCCGTAGCATCGGCGATTATGGCTGCCGACCAATTAGGCCGTCAATACAAATTAAGTAAGGAGCTTTAAGATGAAGAAAATTATGAATAAGCCGGAAACGCTAGTCCGGGAAATGTGTAATGGACTTGTCTTAGCGCATCCTGAGCTGGATTTCAACGATAAATTCAAAGTGATTTCTAAAAAAGAGATCAACACCGATAAAGTTACACTTATAAGCGGTGGCGGAAGTGGGCATGAACCGGCCCATGCCGGGTTCGTAGGCAGTGGTATGCTGGATGCAGCCGTGTGTGGCGATGTGTTTGCTTCTCCATCCCAGATTCAGGTCTACCAAGCGATCCGTAGCTCTGCTAGTAAAAAGGGAACGCTGCTTATTATTAAGAACTACAGCGGTGACATCATGAACTTTAAAAATGCGGCTCATCTCGCAAGTGAAGATGGCATACAAGTGGAATATGTCAAAGTAGACGATGACATTGCCGTTGAAGACAGTCTCTATACCGTAGGGAAACGAGGGGTGGCCGGAACTGTTCTCGTTCATAAAGTAGCCGGGGCTGCGGCAGAAGCAGGGCTGTCCCTGTCGGAAGTAAAAGAAGCGGCGCAACATGCGATTGACCATGTTCGCACCATCGGCTTCGCCTTTACATCTTGCACCGTTCCTGCCAAAGGAACCCCGACGTTTCATATCGAAGAGGATGAGATGGAATACGGTGTTGGAATTCACGGTGAACCTGGAATTCGCAGAGAAAAAGCCGTGTCAGCGGATGAACTGGCGCAGCGAATGGTTACGTCCTTGCTGAGCAACTTGCAAATGAACGATGAGTCGCAGCAAGAAGTTGCTGTTCTGATCAATGGATTTGGTGGAACACCACTGCAAGAGCTTTATTTGTTGAATAATTCTGTGATCCGTGAATTGACGGCGAAGAATAAGCAAGTGTTTAAAGTATTTGTCGGTAACTATATGACCAGCATCGATATGGCTGGCGCATCAGTGTCGATTATGAAGCTGGATGAGACGCTGAAGAAATGGTTGTCTGCTCCGTGTGATACACCGGTATTGTCGGTTAAAGGTTCATTTGAGCCTGTGAAATATACGGAAGTCATCAAGGAAGAGAAAGCAGACAGCACGGTATCCTTCAAGAATAATACGGATGCTGAAGCAGCGGTAATTAAGAACAACCAGTTTTCCTTACAAAATATCGTATTTTTGATCGATCAAATGAGTGAGGTCATTATCGAGAATGAGGTACCGTTCTGCGAGCTAGACGCCCACGCCGGAGATGGTGATTTTGGGATGAGCGTAGCCAAGGGCTTTAAGCAGTTGAAAGTAGAATGGGAAGATATTCTAGCTAATCATCAGAGTGATATCGGTGACTTCCTTGATGCTTGTTCATTGATCATTATGGAGCATTGTGGAGGAGCTTCCGGGCCAATCTGGGGATCGGGATTCCGCGCTGCGAGCAAGACTGCGCAGCAGAAGCAGGAGTTATCCATTCAGGAATTTGCCAATATGATGCAAGCGGTCGTCAAAGGAATTCAAGATACGGGCGAAAGGTCTTTCGGGAGAGGTGCTGTCGTTGGAGACAAGACTTTAATTGATGCGCTTGTACCTTTTGCGGATGCCTGGACACAAAGCGCAGAACAAGGCGAAGATATAAAGCTGGCAGCTATCAAAGCTGCTGAGGCGGCGGTTCTCGGTGCCCGGAAGACTTCCGATATCGTCGCGCGTATGGGAAGAGCAGGCACGGTAGGTGAACGAAGCATTGGTTATCCGGATGCAGGAGCTTACGCGCTTGGAGTTATTTTCACAGAGCTAGCTAAAGCGATGAGATAAGAGATAATATAAACTGAATCCGGATCTGAATAATGCTACGAAAGTTAAAAGCTGATTAACAGAAATCGACTTCCCCTTATCCATTAGGATGAGGGGTTGTTTGTATTTGGAATCATACGCTAACACTCCTCATAAACTGTTCGTTGCGGTTTAGCTAATGTCTCGAATATAATGATACAAATGATAATCGTTATCATTTAATACATGAATAAAGGTGATCTCCTCATGATAAAACACTACATTGGGGTTACAGCATACTACAGATCTGCTGAGGGTATGAATTAATGACAAGAAAATCAATTCATAACATCTACAACGGGTATTTCAATGCATTGTTTGAGACTCCGGCTATAAGGGACACCACAGAGCGAATGCATTTCTCACAACCTAGTGACCATGGATACGTCGATAGGGTTATCACATCTTCCGGGATCGAAATTGTAGATAGTGATTACCGTTTCACTGAGGATCGTTTAGTCCGAGTTCAATCCGAAGCAGCTATGATTGAGCTAAGCTTTTGTCTACAGGGCAGCGGAGAAGTTCAGGTAACAGGCAATAGTCACGAGTTGGTGCCCGACAGTTGTTCATTGCAGCTCATGCGAGATTTCCAAGCCGAATTTCACTATCGCAGTGCTGAACCCATCCGTTTACTGTCCATTGGTGTACCGGTAACACTGTTCGATTCATGGATGGTAGAGCAAGGATCTCTACATACTTGCAGTTTATCCGGGCTGTTAGATACACAATCATTTCGTATGTTCCGTATGCCTATTCTTCCAGAAACCTCCCGAATATTGGTTCAATTGAGAGATTGCCCATATCATACCTCAATGCGCAGGTTATACGCAGAGGGTAAGGCATTAGAACTCCTTTCCGCATATTTGGGCGCTTTTCTTTTTGAGCAGAGTCATACTAAACGTAGCTTGCATTTATCTCGCACTGACCGGGAAAGCATTCGGAGAGCCAGGGAAATCATACTCGAGCAAATGGCAAACCCTCCATCACTCATAGAGCTTTCCAAGCTGGCGGGTATTAACGAATACAAATTAAAAGTTGGTTTTAAGGAAGAGTATGGTACGACTGTATTTGCCTATTTACGGAACAAACGTTTAGAAAAAGCATGGGAAATCATGCGTTCCGGGGAGAGTAGTGTTAGTCAAACAGCGACGATGGTAGGTTACAACAACTTTAGTCATTTTGCGGAGGCGTTTCGGAAGCAATATGGAATAAATCCTTCTGAAATAATAAAAAAACGTTAGACAACAAATAAATATCCGCCAAACCGTTATTCAATCCCTCTATCGGTAGTTCAGCCCTATCAGCAGAGTGTATGATCGGACTTGCTAGTAGTGAGAATGATTATCAATAGATTGGAGAGGGTTGGAAAAAATGTTCAGTTTAAAACGTATCTCTTTTGTCGGAATCGCCTTATTTATGATGGTGATGTTGTACGGATGTGGGAATTCAGGGCAGGAGGCTCAAGGGGAGAACTCCCCACCTGCGGTAAAATCTGAACCCGTCGCTACGAATTCCTCCGAAACACGTACCATTAAGGACGCCAAGGGAGATGTTGAAATACCGGTAAACCCGGTTAGAATTGCCGATGTATCTGGCTCAACTGAAGAACTTTTAGTGCTTGGATATAAACCTGTGATTACCGGGAATACAGACATGGCTAATTCACTGGAAATCACACCTATTCTAAAAAAAGAACTGCCTAATGTAACGCCCGTTGGATGGTTTCAAACGGAAGTCAACTTGGAAGCGATTAGTGCAGCAAGTCCTGACTTGATACTGGCAGGGCCTACGCAAGAGAAAATCTATGATCAACTAAATATGATTGCTCCAACAGTGAGGGTTCCTTATGGCTTTAATGCTTTTAGAGAGCGGTTTGCCTTTGTTGCAGAGGTACTTGATAAGAAAACAGAAATGGATGAGTGGCTGAAGGCCTATGATCAACGTGCTCAACAACTGCATGATCAAATCACAAAGATAACTAAAGAAGAAACGTTTGCGGTAATCGAAGCTACAGAGAAAGAAATCCGGATCTATTCCCGTACAGGTATTGCAGATATGATTTTTAATGATCTTGGATTACTCATCGCGCCAGGTACACCGGAACCAGACCCATGGGGAGGAAAAGTAACAAGTCTAGAAGCACTGTCTACTTTTAATCCAGACCACATCATTTTATTATCTGATAATGACCGGAATGTTCTAGACCAAAGTAAGGTCTGGAGCAGCTTAAAAGCTGTAAAATCGAAAAATATATATCACATGACAAGCAGACAAAATTACAATGAAGCATTCTTTGCATTAGGGAAAGAGGCATTACTGGAACAAATCGCTGAACAAATCAATGAACATATCAACAAGTAAAGCTATTCTGTTTAAAATTGTGTAGCTAAAAAACACTGATCCTAATCTGGATCAGTGTTTTTTTAGTTCGAGATTCTTCCAACTTTATGAATCTAATCAATGCATTCAATTTTCCTATGAAGGGTTTCTTCATGAAAATCAAAGAATTTGTATATGCTGCATGATTCGCTGGAAGTCAGAACTTGGAAGCTGATTGTCGTAAATTTGATTTTTGGTGTAATGTTGATTAATCTGATAGGTGCGCCTATCATGGCATTGATTACGAATACTTCCATTTGGGCTAGATTAACAAGTGTGGTGATCTTTCTTCCAGGTGATATCATTAAAGCGGTTATTGCAGCCATCATTGCGATATAGCTTAGAATAATCCGCAGGTTTTACATAATTATAAATCAAGAGGAGATTTGATAGGATTATGGATGGTAATTAACTGGATATGATGTAGAAAACAGCACCAAGTAAACAACAATAAATTATTGAAAAGAAGAGGGAAGTTTTATGCAAAGGATTCAAAATTCTAAAATGTACTTTATATTTATTCACATATTTTTATTGATCTTATTGTGTACCTCAATGTATGCCTATTCTCCATGGATTCGTACTAAAGTGAAGGAAATTCTCGAGCCTGCGGACAAAGTCTATACCATTGCTCACCGTGGCGCTTCGGGATATGCTCCTGAGAATACTATACCTGCATTCGAACTAGCCATTGATATGGATACCGATTATATCGAGTTAGACATTCAGTTAACAAAGGATCGTGTTCCTGTTGTTATTCACGATGAAACTATTAATCGTACGACAAATGGAACGGGGTATGTTAAGAATTATACTTTAGAGCAGCTTTCGAAATTAGACGCTGGCTCTTGGTTTAACGAACAATATCCCATGTTTGCTAGGGATCAATATGCTGGATTACGTATTCCGACTTTAGAAGAGGTATTTGAAAGGTTTGGAAAAGAAGTGGACTATATGATTGAGATTAAAGATCCTGCTTTGAATCCGAATATCGAAACCATATTAAACGAACAAATTGAAAAATATAATCTGTCTGATCATGTTTCCGTACATTCATTTAGTGAGGCGAGTTTACGTAAGCTTCATTCGATTAACCCAGAGATCCCGCTTTATCAAATTGTTTGGTATAATATTCCGGTTTACAAAGTACCAGAGTCTTTTATCAATCGGGTGAAAACTTATGCAGTTGGTATTAGCCCTAACTTTCAAAGAATAAATTCCTCCTATGTCGCACAGGTGAAAAATTCGGGTCTAAAGGTATTTCCGTACACAGTGAATTATCAAGTGAATATGGACAAAGCTGTGGTTTGGGGGGTAGACGGGGTACATACCAACTTTCCTGACCGTTTTAATGAAGTGATTAAGAATAATAAGAAGTGAGGAAGTACGGAAACGGGAATTCAACTATCGGAAACTCATATGCCGAATACATCGATTTCAGAGACAGGATACCATGTTTTTGAATTTACGTCTTTAAAAAATACTTGAATAGTATAGGTGCCTTTTGTATTAAACGAATAAGTAAATTCGTTAGTTTTGAACCAAAAGTTTTCTTCACTCTTCTTAATTTGTTGATTATCGATAGTTTCTGTTTTATCTGCGGGATCAGTGATCGTAAGTTTTATATCTGAAATTTCTGTTTTTAAATGATCTACTTGTAATAAGGTTGAAAAGGCAAACCGCGCAGGGCTTTTTACCTTACCGAAAATCTCTCCATTGTTATCAAGCAATACCATGTTCACATTTGGCTTGTAGATTCGAACCGTTTTACTTGTTTCATCTAAAGCGATTAAAGCAAACAAATTTTTAGAGAGCTGTTCAACAGGTAAGAGAATGTCCCCCTCGGATATTACTGCTGCCTGTTTTTGTACCACATTATTGAAATATAATGAAACTTCTGATTGGTTCGATGCGGCATAAATCATTGTTCCCGGTAGAATCATTATGCAAAGTGCTAATATAGTCAGTTTAATTATTTTTCTCAATGAAATCTCCTCCTATATTTTTGTTATGTTAATTATACCCATAAGATGGAAGATAGTTTCTTTTATGCAATTAATAAAATAAAAAAAGGTCAGTAGAGGGGATTACCCTTTCCTGACCTTTTTGATGTTAAAATTAAGGAGCGATAGCAAGTACAAGACTGCTTCCTTTGTTCACCCTAACTAGAACCCTCTCACACTGCTTGGGGGTACTTTTCTATGTTTTTTGAAAGTCCGGCTGAAATAGTAGATATCACTGAAGCCAGTTGTGGTAGCGATTTCAGAAATCGTTAACTGGGTATGCCTTAGCAAATAATCTGCACGGTCTAAACGGACAGCATTTATATATTCCGATATCGTATGCCCAGTTAATTCCTTGAAGAGACGACTGAAATGGAAGCGGCTTAGCCCTGTTAGAGCCGCAAGTTCGTCAACTTGAATGGGCTCCTGGTAATGGGTATCGATATAACGCAAAACAGGTGCGAAGCGTTCAACGGTTTGAATACGTCTTTCTTGCTCAGCCTGTGAGAGTACGGTGACGATATGTCTGCGCAATAGCAACGTTAGCAGGCGGTATAGCTCGGACTTCACGGCCAGCTCATATCCGAATTCGCGAAGTTCCAGTTCCCGAATAATCGCCAGCGCACAGTCTGTAATGTGCTGATCTCCCCGGATATGATTACGTAACAGCAGCTGGTTCTGCTGAATCGGGGCGATGAACTTGGTCTCGGCAGCGTCGCTTACCGCACTATGCAGCAAAGAAGTATCTGCAATGATCGCATAATACAATAAATCAGAAGAAGCGCTCACCCCATAATGCAGCTCGTTGCTGTTTACAGCAACTAAATCACCAGCCCGTACGTTGATCGGTGTTCGTCCGCATTCAAAAACAGCCTCACCGCTTTCAATAAACAGAAACTCAAGATGCTCATGCCAATGATGTGGGAACAACAAAACTCCTTCTTGGTTGAAGCGCTGGGTATGTACTTTAATCGGAAACTCGGGATCCGGCATGTCCATGGGTTCCTGTAGATGTTTATCATAGTCCAACATTTATTGACTGCACCTCCTATAGCACAATTGTACAAATGAAACCGCAAGGTTCTGCATGGTGTTTAGGGTTGAAATCATTATAATACGAATCATAACCTATGCAAAATAAAGGAGAGAGTATTTATGGATATGATCAAAATTGGCGTAATAGGAACCGGCTCTATCTCCAGCATGCACTTAAGTGCTTATCGGAATAATCCGCAGACAATCATATATGCGGTTTGTGACCTGAATGAAGAGCGTGCACGAGCTGTTGCTGCTGAGTATAACGTGGAGAACGTATACACGGATTATCGTGAATTGCTGGCTAATTCCGAAATAGATGCAGTCAGCATCTGCACATGGAACAACTCTCATGCTGAGATTAGCATCGCGGCACTTGAGGCAGGCAAACATGTACTTGTGGAAAAGCCCCTTTGCCGCACGGTTGAAGAAGCGCTTCAGGTTCAGCAGGCAGTGGAAAAGAGCGGTAAAATTTTGCAAGTAGGCTTTGTACGACGTTATGACTCTAATGCCCAGCTACTTCAGACATTGGTGGAACAAGGAGAATTCGGTGAAATCTACTATGCGAAGGCAACGACGTTCCGGAGACTTGGTAATCCCGGCGGCTGGTTCAGTGATATTGAACGCTCCGGCGGCGGACCATTGATTGATATCGGCGTCCATGTGATCGATCTATGCTGGTATTTGATGGGCCGTCCGAATCCAGTATCAGTAAGCGCCAATACTTACCGGAAGCTCGGCAATCGTTCCAATATCAAGAACCTTTCTTTCTATAAAGCCGCTGATTACGACGCAGCGAACAATACGGTGGAAGATTTAGCAAATGCACTAATTCGTTTTGAGAATGGAGCTTCGCTGATGGTTGATGTAAGCTTTACACTGCATGCCAAAGAAGACGAGCGCTCAGTCCGCCTGTACGGTGACAAGGGTGGGTTTGAAATTGATCCTGAGATAGTCCTCGTCAAAGAACTGTCGGATACGATCGTCAATACCTATCCGCAGACTGATCATAAGGGGTTTGAGTTCAACAGTGCATTTCAAAATGAGATTAATCACTTTGCGAACAACATCAGCAACGGCTCTACACCGATTAGTCCTGTGCAGGACGGCGTTACAATCATGAAGATTCTCGGCGCGATCTATGAATCCGCTGCCAAAGGTGAAGAGGTGAAACTATGAAGCTAGGAATCAGTACCTACAGTTTGCATTCAGCTTTTTCAACGGGTGAGCTTACGCTTGAAGGAGTCATTGAGACGATCGCCGATCTGGGCGCGGAGCATGCGGAGATTGTACCCTTGGGCATCAATTTGGTTGAGAATCCTGAGCTAATTGATCAGATTGTACGAACGGCAGCAGGTCGTGGACTAGAGTTGTCTAATTATGCTATCGGGGCGAATTTTGCCGGGCTGGAGACAGCGGAAAGACAGCGGGAAGTCGAGCGGGTAAAGCGGGAAGTAGACGTCTGTGCGGCATTAGGCATTCAGCGGATGCGGCATGATGTAGCCTCGTCAAATGATCTATCAATTACGCACTTTTTGGAAGAGCTTCCACATTTGGCTGAAGCCTGTCGAGAAATTGCCGATTATGCCGCAGGTTTGGGCATCACGACCAGTGTGGAGAATCATGGATACTTTATTCAGCACAGCGATCGTGTACAGGCGTTGGTTCACGCAGTAGAAAGAGATAACTTCCGTACAACACTCGACATTGGTAACTTCCTGTGCGCAGATGAGAATCCGCTTATTGCTGTGACTAACAATATTAAGCTTGCTTCGATGGTGCATTTCAAAGATTTCTATATTCGTCCGCAGGATCGCCAGCCTGGCGAAGGCTGGTTCCAGTCTACTGGTGGGAACTGGTTGAGGGGTGCCATCGTTGGTCAAGGAGACATCGATATGCCGAGTGTCATTCGAACCGTTAAGGAAAGTGGCTACGACGGATATATCTCTGTAGAATTTGAGGGAATGGAAGAGTGCCGTAAGGGGACAAGACTTGGGTTAGAATACATCAAGCGGGTTTGGAACCAAATCTAATTCATTTTAAAGGAGGATTATTACCATGGTTAAACCAATTATCACTAACAAAATCGGCGTTATCGTAGACAGTTTTCAGGTCGGAGTAAAAGAGGGGTTGCGCAAGGCAAAAGAAGCAGGGGCTGATGGAGTTCAGATTTATGCGGTGCAAGGTGAATTTGATCCCGCTAACCTTTCTCCTTCAGCCCGCCGTGAATGGAAGGAATACATCGCTTCACTGGGTCTCGAAATCTCTGCCCTCGTTGGAGATTTAGGCGGACATGGATTTCAGGACCCTGCACAGAACCGTGCCAAAATCGAAAAGTCCAAACGCATTATGGAGCTGGCCAAGGAGCTAGGTACAGATATCGTAACTACACATATCGGTATTGTTCCCTCTGACCACACCAGTAAAATTTATGAAACCATGCACATCGCCTGTGAGGAACTAAGCAGATACGCGCATGAGATGAATTCTTACTTTGCGATTGAGACTGGGCCAGAACCCGCTGCGCGTCTGAAGACGTTCCTCGACGGTTTGGGTTCCAAAGGGGTTTCTGTTAATTTTGACCCGGCCAACATGGTGATGGTGACTGGTGATGATCCCGTGCAAGGTGTTCATACACTAAAAGACTACATTGTACACACCCATGCTAAAGATGGTCTCAAACTTGCCGATATCGATCCGCGCGATGTTTACGGTCAATATGGTTATGAAGCACCCGCATTAGACCATGAGAAGATGGCTGAAATGGCCGAGACCGGCTCGGCGTTCCGTGAAGTTCCACTTGGAGCAGGTTCTGTCGACTGGAACAATTATCTGCAAGCGCTGAACGACATCGGTTATACAGGTTTCCTGACCATAGAACGGGAAGTTGGCACTAATCCAGAGGAAGATATCCGCCAGGCTGTGAATTTTTTAAAGGCTTTTCGGGTCTGAACATGGTAGTGATAATGATTAAATAGTTCATCCAACCTTTGGGATAAAAGAGAAGCTGCCTTACAGGAGAACAGGCCTGTACGGTGGCTTTTTTTATTGCTACAAACAATGTTACTTAATTCAGGATAAGAATCTGATCCAATTGCTAATCTCATTTATTGCAACTTTATCCTCTATTTGGCGTTAAAGAAGAGAGAACATGAAGGGGGAGCCTATATGAAAAAGATAAATCTACTAGCCCTTTTAGCAGTCATTTCAGTAATCATTGTTGGATGTATCAATACAGGGAATAAGGATAAAGTGAATCAAACCCTGATCGATCTGAGCTCTGTTAATTCCATAACAATCCAGAACGATAGCGGTGAATCCATGACCATAACGGACAATAATTTAATAGAACAATTCAATGAAGCCATACATACTGCTGAGTATGACAGCGCCAAGCTTGATATTGCAGCACCTGATTATGAAGCTACTGTTGAATTGAAGAATAAAGAAAACGAAAAGTTCTCATTCTGGATTAATGGCGAGAATAATGGTCTTTTCACCAAATCAGGACAAAATGGACATTACAAGCTGCCGGAAACAAAAAAAGTAGTTTTACTTGATTTATTTCAACCCAATGAGCAACAAGTAGAAGCCGATAATCTAAAAATTGACGAGGAAATCAAGCGAATCACAGTAGCGAAATCTCTAGCACATGGTTCAGTGAATGCTAACATAAAGGCTGAATACATAGATCATGAAAGCATAGAAACTTTCGTCCGAGCCATCCGTACCGCTGTACAAATACCAGGAAATTTAAATACCGCAACGCCTAACTATGATATTGTTCTAATTTCAAATAATAATAAATATGCCTTTCATCTATGGATTAACGAAACAAGCGAGCAAGGCATGTTAATGAATGTGAACGAAACAAGCACAGGCTACACACTTACTAAGGAATCAACTATCGAGTTAAAAAAGCTTATATTCTTGGAAGCAAACTTTAAGGGGCTGGAGTTTAATGCAGTACGGAGCTCAAATGGAGAACTGGTGGCTAAACCAATTGGCATAACCGAAAATAACTATCTATTAAACGGTGGGGCAGTGGTTGAATTACAAGGAATCTTATATCATACCATTCATTTTTTCTATGGCGACCATAATGCAGTTAACGCTTTACTAGCCCATGATCCTGCTACGGATGAGGTGATGGTGAAATGGAGCGATGAGCTGATCGATACCGATAACCGTTGGAACAATGCATTTATGAACAACTATAATATGCTAATCAAGTTGGATGAGGATCATCTATTATTTCTGGAATCGGATCTGACGAAAGAAGCTGGGAAATATCATTTGTCCTCTTATAATGTTGTTACAGGAGATATTGAACGACTTCGGGAAGACTTTTGGCCGCTTTCTGATGATTCTGACTACATCTATAAATTCCAGTGGAATGCGGATGAACAAATATTATTTATGCAAAGTTACCTCGGCAATGTATGGTTGTTTGATCTGAGGAAAGGAAAGGACGATGTGTATCTTCTAAAATATCCGGTAATCCCTCACTCGACGACCGGTGCACCATCTCTGTTTCTTTCACCAACCTTTAAGAGATTTGTACATGATGATGAGAGCGGCCAATTAACCTTTTATGATAATAAAGGAGCTTCGCTACGTACTGTGCCGTTACCACAAGAGCAATATGTACCTTCTGAGAAAATAAAGTGGAACCCGGCGGGCACGATTGCCTGGATGGATACAGCAGAGATCAACCAAAACCGAATCCATGACATCGATATCGATTATTTGAAAATCGCTCCCCAAAAAATTGATTTTTATAATCAGGATGGGCTTCCCATCGGCTCCATTAAGACTGAAAGCGACCAAGAAGATGCAGCGGTTGAAGTTGTAGGATGGATGGACGCTAATGTAGCTGTGATAAAATCCTATTCAGTAGAACTTTTGTACAAGGATACTATAGGGCTGAAGGTTAAGAATGTTTCTTATTATCTCTATGATGTAAAGAAGAAGCAGAAGGGAGCTAGCTTTTCGTCCATCCCCGCCAAAGCAACTGTAATTTTAGATCATCGCCTGGATGATGCAGATACTGAAGGCGATATCACTGTGAGTTTTAAAGAAATTACCTATAAAAAAGGAAATTAAATGAGCCTCGGAAGTTCGCCGCAATGATCACATAAGATCATTGGAAGCTTCCCGAGGTTTCTTTTTTATTATTTCAAGACAATGCTTAAGAATGCGTTATATTCATCGAGTTAGTCTGTACTTGAATTTTATAATTATCCTGCTGAAGTACGGACGGAATTCTGTAGGTCTAGTTGGAAACCCTGTACCAGGGTTTCCCCGTTCATAAGATCGGTCTCATACGCCCGTTTGAAGCCTAAGCGATAGTAGAGCTTGATTGCTGAAGCCATCATTTCTGAAGTATGCAGATTTAAAGTGGTGGCTCCTAACTCATGAGATCTCCTAGCAGCTTCGTGAATTAGATGGGTTGCAACACCGAGGCCGCGAGCGGATGGGGATACGGCAAGCAAGCGTAGGATAGGGGAGTGAATGCCTAGTTCTGGTTTACCGTAAGCCGTTTCCGAGGAGCTAAACAAGAGTGCGCTACCAATGATTTTCTTGTCGATTTCAGCGATGATCCGCACGATCGGGGCATCGCCATGGACAGATTCAAGAAGTGATTTCCGGTACGCTAGCCACAACGGCTCGGGCATGATTTCCGAATATTGGTGGTAAGCGTCCAGTATCACTTCAGCGATGGCATCACGGTCATTATTCTCAGCTTCACGGATAATAATCTTTTGTGACATAATCTCGCGATCCCCTTTCAGTTAATGTATAGTTCATACGAATGAAGTCATTATAAACGATAATTCCGAGTTATATAAGGGGTATTTTATTATTTTGATAAATGAATAGAAAAGCTCTATATGAAATAAACATAACAGTCGATTATAAAGGGATTTACTATAACTTCTGTAGTTTCAAATTTTAAATTATTAATCATTTATGAATGAAGTTTTGTGGAAATCCGATTATTTTACACGGAATTTAAGTTGACAAAAAATAGGGGGGTGCATAAGATATAAACAAAATCTATAGGAAAGCATCGTTTTATTTCATTGTTTTTTCATCGGAATAGTAAAATTAATATTAGTTTAGGGGGAGTAGGGATGAACATTGAAAATATTGAGGCTTTTGTCTACATTAATCATTATGGAAGCTTCAATAAAGCGGCTGAAGTCCTATATATCTCTCAGCCGACAGTTACGGCACGGATTCAATCGCTCGAAAGGGAATTGGATTGCAGAGTGTTTGATCGGTTAGGTAAGCAGATTAGCCTAACGGATAAAGGTAAGCAATTTCTTCCCTATGCCCAGCAGATTCTCCAGATCTATCAGAACGGTAAATATCAGGTTCAGGCCAAGGGGCTTATTCCAAATGAACTGAGGATCGGCAGTACTGTCTCGGTATCCAATTATTTAATGCCGCAACTGATGCTTCATTTGAAGCGCAGGTATCCGCATATCACGATCAAGCTGACGACAGCTTCTACGGAGGTATTGATTGATAAGCTGAAATCGAAAGAGCTAGATCTGGCTTTTATCCGTAAGGTCGTAAATCCAGCCATTCAAGCCTTTCCTTTCTGCGAAGACCCCATTTCGCTGTATGTAGAGAAGGGGCATCGCTTAGCTAAGGCACAACGTACATCGCTGGAGGATATTCGCCAGGAGACGTTAGTCTTTTTTGAATGCGGGTCTTTGGATTGGATGCGACTGCATCGTGTATTTGAGAGCATGGAACAGCCGCCGAAAATTGAATATCAGGTGGATAACCTGGAGACAGCCAAGAAGCTGGTGTTGAAAAAAGCAGGTATCTGTTTCCTTCCGGCACTTAGTGTGCAAGAGGAAGTAGCAGCTGGGACGTTAGTACGGGTGGATATTGCGGAGACGGAAGGCATCTCCTTACGTACCAGCCTGATTTCACTAAATGGGGAGAACGCTGAATTCATAGAAACTCTACTTGAACTCGGGATTGGTAAAACGGGAGATCGACTAATTGTATAGATGTATTAAAAAACTCTATTAGCGCATGGACACATGCAGTGATAAAGTTAATTGCATATAATGACGACTATTTCGATAGGAATTATAAATTTAATTTCGGAAGGATGGAGGGCTTGCGATGAGTGAGACATACAGACTAGCAGAACTGAAAGATGCGGAGATTTTGCTTGAGGTTACATATCGTGCGTATGAGCTGATTCGTGAGCTCGGGCTGCATTGGCCGGCGGCTACAGCTGACTTGGCACTTATTGAAGACAATATTGCTACGAATGAGTGTTATGTGCTTGAAGTTGATGGAACGATAGTTGCGACGATAACACTTTCAAAAGAAGAAGAGATTAAGAAGATTAGCCCACTGCCTTTTATTAAATGGTTTGCTGCTCATCCGGATTACAGTAACAGAGGTTATGGTGGAAAGCTTCTAGGTTGGGTGGAAGAGCACATTATTGCTGGACAATTGGGTTCGGCTGCGGTCACGCTGGCAACGGCGAAGAAGCACCCATGGTTAGTTCAAATGTATGAACGCCGGGGGTATGAACGGTTTCTGGAACTGGATCAGCAGAATGGTGACGGCATTATGTTTCTGATGAAAAAAACACTTATAGATAAACCACAAATCATTCAAAGGGGATAGAACAATGAAAAAGTCCATTTCATTAGTAATTGCATCGTTATTGACACTGGCGATAGCAGGTTGCGGAAATAACAGCACGAACAGTAGTCAGAATGGAAATGCAGCCGAAGCTTCGGCAACGGCAAATAGTTCGACAAAGGTAACTAAGATCATCGTAGGCACGGGTACTGCTTTTCCGAAGGTCTGCTTCATAGATGAGAACGGCAAGCTTACAGGCTTCGATGTGGAACTGCTCAAAGAAATCGATAAGCAGCTGCCTGAATATGAATTCGAGTTTCAAACCATGGATTTCAGCAATTTACTGCTGAGTCTGGAAACTAAAAAAATCGACCTGGTTGCCCATGTCATGGAGAAAAATCCAGAGCGGGAGTTGAAATATTCTTTTAACAAAGAAGCCTATGCCCACTGGAGAAACCGCATCGTAGTGGCGAAGGATAATGATTCGATCCAATCACTGGATGATCTTAAAGGAAAAAAGGTATTAGTCGGTGCGACAAGCGCACAAGCGCAAATTCTGGAAAACTACAATAAAGAGCATGACAATGCGATTAATATCGTGTATCAGAACGGTGCAGCGAATGATACCGTCGCACAGATTAGTACTGGGCGTGTGGACGCTACGCTGGCTGCAGATTTTGTCCTGCCGATCATTGATCCGCAGAGTCAGCTAAAAGCTACGGGCGACGAGCTGTCCTCCGCGGACATTCTCTATGTTTTCCGTAAGGATGATGCCGATTCACAAAAGCTGTCAGATGCGATTGACAGTGCGATTAAAGAGCTGAAGACGGACGGAACACTGGGTAAGCTGAGCACGGAATGGCTGGGTGCGGATGTTACAGCGGATTCGGTTAAATGATTGAGCCGGTGAGCACGGGAAGGGAGGGAATATATGGGCGCACAGTTTGATATCAGTTTTGTATTTTCGTTTTTGCCTAAGTTACTAGGGACTTTAAGCACCACGCTTCTGATTGTCGCCTGTTCTCTACTGACAGGAATTATTGTCGGCTTTCTCGTAGCTCTGCCAAGACTTTATAAAGTGCCTGTGTTAAAGACCCTCTCCGAAATCTATATTTCTTTTTTTCGGGGAACTCCGATTCTTATCCAGCTCTTCTTGTTTTATTATGGTCTGCCTGAAATCATGAAGCTGGTCCATGTGGATATGACCCGAACTCCTGTACTTGTCTTTGTGATTCTAACCTACGGTCTGCATACGGGAGCATACATGTCCGAAATGATTAGGGCTTCTGTGATGGCGGTGGATAAGGGGCAGGTGGAGGCAGCATACGCTGCAGGGATGACGGGGTTTCAAGCTTTTACACGAATCGTGCTGCCCCAAGCGCTAGGTATAGCAGTTCCTGTATTCTCCAATCTAGTAATTGCACTACTGAAAGATACGTCATTAGCTTTTACCCTCGGGGTGATGGAAATGTCAGGTAAAGCTCAGACGCTTGGCAGCTTAACACAGCATTTTATTGAAACCTATATCGCGCTTGCGCTTATTTATCTGGTCATCAGCTTTACGATTGAGAAGCTGCTGCTTGTAGCAGAACACCATCTGCTACGGCATGAAAAGCGAAATACGCCTGAGAAAAAATTGTTTAAAATCAACAAAAGCTGGTCCTACCGACGCATTATTGCAGAATTGGGACCGGGCAAAGGAGGCACCGGATTATGAAACTGGACCCCTCGTTTATATGGACTGCTCTGGTACAAATTCTAAGTGCAATTCCTACGACCTTATATATTACCGTTGTCTCTGTATTGATTGGTTTTGTGATTGGAGTGGCTGTAGCCTTGATCCGGCTATACAGAATTCCACTGCTGCATCCGCTGGCCGTCGGTTATGTTACGTTCATCCGCGGGACACCGATGCTGACGCATCTGCTTCTTATATATTTTGGGCTTCCTGTGCTGATTGATGGTCTGGCGGCGCATTTCGGCTGGAGCTTTAGGTCGGTTTCGATTCCGATGATCGGTTTTGCTTATATTTCGTTCTCGATTACTGCTGGAGCTTATATGTCCGAGGTCGTCCGTTCCGGTCTGCTCGCTGTGGATCGCGGTCAGCTAGAAGCAGCCCACTCTATCGGTATGACTACGCCCCAAGCACTAAAGCGGATTGTTTTTCCTCAAGCGCTGGCGGCAAGTCTGCCTAATCTTTCGAATTCAGTAATCGGTATGCTGCACGGATCTACCCTTGCTTTTACTGTTTCGGTGGTGGATATCAATGCTAAGGCACAGATAGTGGCTTCAACGAACTGGAAGTTTTTTGAGGCTTATCTGGCAGCTGCGCTGATCTTCTGGGCACTAACATTTCTGATCGAACGCGTGACGTCGGTCATTGAGAAAAGGATTAATCTGTACAATCGAGGTGGAGTAGCATGATCAAACTTGTGCAAATTTCGAAGTCATTCGGTCGGAATCAGGTATTAAACAATATAGATTTAACGGTGACGAAGGGAGAGGTTGTCGTCATTCTCGGCCCCAGTGGCTCCGGCAAAACGACTCTCTTACGCTGTGTGAATTATCTGGAGAGGCCAAGCAGCGGAGAGATCGCCATTGGCGATTTCAAAGTGAACTGCAAACATGCCCGCAAAAAGGAGATTCATCAGCTAAGGCAAAAAACGGCAATGGTATTTCAGCAGTACAATTTGTTCCGTCATAAAACCGCGCTGGAGAACGTGATGGAAGGGCTGTTAATTGTCAAAAAGCTTCCGAAGGACGAAGCGAGAAAGCGGAGTATTGCACTGCTTGAAAAGGTTGGTCTTGCCAGCAAGCTGGACGCCTACCCGAGTCAGCTGTCCGGGGGTCAGCAGCAGCGAGTAGGGATTGCCCGCGCCTTGGCGCTTGAACCAGAGGTTATATTGTTCGACGAACCAACATCGGCGCTGGACCCTGAGCTAGTGGGTGAGGTGCTGGCAGTTATCCGAAAAATTGCCAAGGAAGGCATCACAATGATTGTAGTCACCCATGAAATGGGGTTTGCTCGTGATGTGGCGAATCATGTGGTTTTTATGGACGGAGGCGTCATTGTTGAAGAAGGAACGCCGACAGAGCTGTTTAATCATCCGCGCGAAGAAAGAACGAAGCAGTTCCTGAAGCGAATCACACCTGAATTTAACTATTCCATATAGGAGGAAAAACAATGGCTATTACTATCAGCGTACTCGATCAAAGTCCGATCTATCCGGGAGAAACGCCAGAGGAAGCATTCCAGCATACCATTAAGCTGGCTCAACTGTCTGAGGAGCTTAGATTTCATCGATTCTGGGTTTCCGAGCATCATGACTCTGAGCAGGTAGCCGGTTCTTCTCCAGAAGTACTCATCTCACATCTGCTGGCCAAAACAGAGCGCATCCGCATTGGCTCCGGTGGCATCATGCTCCAGCATTACAGTCCGTACAAGGTGGCGGAGAACTTCAATGTGCTGTCTACACTGGCTCCTGGCCGAGTGGATCTCGGAGTGGGACGCGCTCCCGGTGGACTCCCGCGCAGCACACAAGCGCTTCAGCAGGAAAGAACCGAATCCCCTAGCTTAACGGACAAAATCATCGAGCTGGAGAAATATGTGCATAACCGGCTCGAAGAAAACCACCCGCTGGCTGGGTTGAAGGCAGGTCCCCTTCCTGGTATTCCGCCTGAGCTGTATGTGCTTGGCGCGAGTGTAGGCAGTGCAGAGATTGCTGCTGAACTTGGATTACCTTATGTGTTCTCCCTATTTATTAATAGCGATAAGACAGTAGCGCTAGATGCTATTCGTGCTTACCGAAGCGGTTTTGTTTCTTCACAGGGCAGACAACCGCAAGCAATTATCGCTTTAGCACTAGTGGTGGCTGATACCGAAGAGGAAGCGAAAGAACTGGCGGGCGCACATAAGTTGATTCGGATTCAGCTGGCAAGCGGGAAGAAGCTAACCGTTGGAACCCGGGAACAGGCGGAGGAGTTTGCCCGCCAGAGCAATGAAGCATACACGATTGAAGAGTTGGAACCAGAGATTACCAAAGGAACAAAGAACTCTGTACGTGAACAGCTGTTGGCACTTTCAGAGGCATCCGGTGTTGAGGAGTTCATCATAACTACGAATGTGCAGCCTTTTGACAAACGGTTCCGCTCCTTTGAGCTACTGAGCGAAGCAATCGCTGAAGTGCCGGCAGAGGCATAAGCGGGCGGATCAGGATCACACAACAAATCGTTTAAAGGAGGGTGACTGTATATGACTAGTAAAGCTAAAGAGCTGAGTGCGGAAGCGCTTGGAGAAGAATTAATCGGGATACGCCGTCATCTGCATCGGCACCCGGAACTGTCGAACGAAGAATATGAGACAACAAAATATATTATTTCCCTGCTGGAGCGGGCAGGAGTCAGGGTCGTAGATTACGGTCTGTCTACCGGAGTGATCGCAGAAATTGGGGGCAAGCAGCCCGGTCCGGTCATCGCGCTGCGCGCTGATATCGATGCCTTGCCAATCCAGGAGGAAACTGGAGCAGCTTATGCTTCGTTGTATCCCGGCAAAATGCATGCCTGCGGACATGATTTCCATACGGCTGCCTTGATCGGTGCCGCCTATCAATTGAAGCAGCGAGAGGGTCAGTTACTAGGAACGGTACGCCTGTTGTTTCAACCGGCTGAAGAGAAGGCGCAAGGGGCACAGCGGATCATTGCTAGCGGGGCGCTAGAAGAAGTCCGGGCAGTAATCGGGCTGCATAACAAGCCGGAACTGCCAGTCGGAACGATCGGTATTACGGCGGGCCCTTTAATGGCAGCGGCTGACGGTTTTGTGATTGAAGTGCAGGGTGGCAGTTCTCATGCTGCCGTTCCAGAAGCTGGGATAGACCCGATTGTAGCTGCTTCGCATATCGTGACTGCATTTCAATCCATTGTAAGTCGCAATGTCAGTCCCCTACAAAGTGCGGTGGTCAGTGTGACGCAGATTCATAGCGGAAATTCATGGAATATCATCCCCGAAAAAGCCGTGCTTGAGGGTACAATCCGTACCTTTGATGAAACGGTGCGCAGCAAAGTACTTGACCGCTTTCGGGAAGTGGCGACTGGTGTGGCAGCTGCTCTTGGAGCTAAAGTCACTGTCCGCTGGATCGAAGGGCCGCCTCCGGTCATCAACGACGCCGCCTTAGCGGCGTTAGGGGTAGAGTCGGCTGAAGCTCTTGGCTACCGAGCGGTCAAACCAGAGCTTTCACTGGCCGGAGAGGATTTTGCCTTCTATCAGCGCGTGGTACCGGGATTATTCGTCTATATAGGTACTGAAGGAAGCCAAGAATGGCATCATCCAGCCTTCAATCTGGATGAACAGGCACTCCCTGTGGCAGCACGTTTCCTAGCGGATGCGGCTGTACGTTCCCTTGAGTACAACAATTCCGGTGGAGGTGCAGAATTATAGCTGAACATAAGAGTTACGATGTAATTATCGTAGGCGCAGGCTCGATGGGCATGAGCGCTGGTTACAATCTTGCGAGGCGCGGAGTGAAGACGCTACTAGTGGATGCATTCGATCCTCCACATACACAGGGCAGCCATCACGGGGAATCCCGGCTGATCCGGCATGCTTACAGCGGTGATCCCGCCTACATTGATTTAGCTTTGCGGGCAGATACACTATGGAAAGAAGCGGAACAGTTGAGCGAAACAGAACTCCTTGTCCGCTCAGGTGTCTTGAATCTCGCGGATAGCACAGTGTATTCCTTCAACGGTCGACTCGAAGAAGCGAAGAAACGGAAGGTGCTGGTCCATCATCTGGATGCCGAAGAGATCCGGCGGCGCTGGCCGGCATTGAACATACCAGAATCATTCGAGGCAATGTATGAACCAGATGCCGGATATTTGTACAGCGAACGCTGTATTTCCGCCTACCGTCAGCTTGCCCTTGGACATGGTGCGGAACTGTTGACGAACACTCCAGTAGTGAATGTCACCGCTCGCGAAGGCAGCGTTACGGTTCATACGACAAATGGCGATTATCACGGAGCGGCAGTTATTCTTAGTGCCGGAGCTTGGTTTGGCAAATTGGCACCTTTTGTACATTTGCCGATTAAAGCAATCCGCAAAGTTGTGGGCTGGTTTGAGAGCTCCCCTGCTTTTGCTGCTGGTAATTTCCCTGGCTTTACGTTAGGAGCAGAGGAAGGTGGCTATTACGGATTTCCCAGCATTGATGGAGCTGGCCTGAAGATCGGCCGGCATGATACAGGGCTGGAATGGAAGCCGGGTACACAGCTTGCCCCGTTCGGCAGTGAAGCCAGCGATGAGGGTGACCTCCGCAAGGTACTGGAGTCTTACATGCCCGGTGCGGCTGGTCGATTGCTAAAAGGTTCTGCATGTAAATATGAGCATACGCCTGATGAAGATTTCATTATAGACTGCCATCCGCTCCATTCCAACGTGCTGATAGCTGGAGGATTTTCGGGGCATGGTTTTAAATTTTCTAGTGTTGTGGGTGAAATACTGGCTGACTTAGCGATCGGCGGAGTTACAACTCATAACATCCAGCCTTTTTCGTTATCTCGTTTCGCACCACCGGATCATTCGCGAACAAGTCTTATATTGGAGGGGATTTAATGAGCAGAGTTCAAATCAGTGATTATCTAAGGACGTATCATCAATTAGTAAAGTCGACCGCCGGGTTAACGGAGGAACAACTGAAATGGAAGGCAGAACCCGCCAGTTGGAGTGTGACTGAGGTACTGACTCATCTGGCTGATCACAGCATCGTAGTTTCGTTCCGCATTCGTGATATTCTCGCTGCTACGACTACACAGCTTCCAGTCTTCAATCAGGATGCTTGGGTCAGCGGTCAGTACGCCAACAGCGGCAATGCTTCCGACAATCTGGAGCTGTTCCGCAGCCTGCTTTACTATAACAGCCTTTTGTTTGAACGGCTTAGCGAAGAAGATTGGGAGAAAAGCGGAATTAATTTCAAGGGGGAGACCGTGAAAATTTCCGATATCGTGCACGGCTTCACTGGACATGTGGAGAGACATCTTGGTCAGATCGAGCGAATCAAACAGGGCGCAGCTAATGCATCGTTTGTGCAATGATTGCTTCCGAAGTCAGTTTTGCATGAAGTGAAATCAAGGAAGCGTATGCTCACAAAACTTTTAGGAGGAATGAACATGACCAAACCAAGACAACTGAAGCTGGGTGCACTGCTGCATGGGGTAGGAGGCAGCACGTCGATGTGGCGCCATCCAGATGCCAAACCAGATGCCAGTGTAAACTTTGAATTATACAAAGAGTGGGTACAGAAGGCGGAAGAAGGCAAGTTGGATCTGATCTTCATCGCAGACGGTCTGTACATTAATGAAAAGTCCATTCCTCATTTCCTTAACCGGTTTGAGCCGCTGACCATACTTAGCGCACTCGCAGCCGTCAGCACTAACATCGGTTTAGTTGGTACCCTGTCTACCTCGTACAGTGAACCATTTACCGTAGCGCGTCAATTCGGCTCACTGGATGTAATCAGCGGCGGCCGGGCCGGCTGGAATGTGGTGACTTCACCTCTGGAAGGTTCTGCGTCAAATTACAGCAAAAAAGAGCATCCTGACCATGGCAAGCGCTACCGTATTGCCACCGAATATTTGCAGGTGACACGCGGACTATGGGATTCTTGGGAGGATGATGCGTTTGTACGAGACAAGGAATCAGGTGTATTCTTTGATCCGCAAAAAATGCATACCCTGGACCATCAAGGAGAGTTCTTCTCTGTGAAGGGACCGCTGAATATTGCTCGTTCGAAACAGGGGCAGCCAGTCGTATTTCAGGCAGGCTCCTCGGAAGTCGGTAAGAATTATGCCTCCAAGGAAGCAGATGCTATCTTCACTGGACACGAAACACTAGAAGATGCCCAAGCATTCTATAACGATGTTAAGACACGGGTAGCTTCGTTTGACCGGAACCCGGATGAGGTGCTGATCTTCCCTGGAATCGCTCCAATCATCGGTGACACGCCGGAGGAGGCAGAGCGCAAATACCAGGAGGTTGCTGGCCTTGTAACGATTGAGAATGCACTGAATTACTTAGGCAGATTCTTCGAGCATCATGATTTCTCGCAATATCCGCTGGATGAGCCGTTCCCTGAGCTTGGCGAGTTGGGGCGCAATAGCTTTCAGAGCGGCACGGATAAAATCAAAAAGGATGCGAAGGAGAGAGGCTTGACGCTTCGACAGGTCGCCTTGCAATCGGCTACCCCACGCAGCAGCTTCATTGGCACACCGGAGCAAGTAGCTGATCAGATTCAAACTTGGTTTGAGAGTGGTGGGGCAGATGGATTTATGATCGCGGCTGCCGTCCCTAACGGACTGGAGGAATTCATCGATCGGGTGGTACCGATTCTGCAGGAGCGGGGTTTGTTCCGCACTGAATACGAAAGTGACACGCTGCGTGGAAACCTCGGCATTCCGTTGCCGGAGAACCGCTATTCCAAAGCTTCTCAGCCAGCAGGGCAAATTTGACGGTTGATCCAGTATTCGCAATCCACCAAAACTCGAATATTGCGGAGATGATGCATTACGCCGGCCAGCTGCAGGATGAAATGATTGAATACCGTCGTGATTTGCATGCCCATCCGGAGCTACTGTATGATGTCGTTCGCACTTCTAATAAAGTAGCAGATTTGTTAGAGGAGTGGGGGATCACAGTACGTAGAAATGTAGGTAAACATTTCGGAATGGGGGTGGTCGGCCTCCTGCAAGGCTTAGCAGACAATGGCAATAGTGGGCCCACTCTTCTTCTTAGGGCAGATATGGATGCCCTGTCGATACAAGAGTGCAATGAGTTGCCTTACAAGTCAGTCAATGACGGCATCATGCACGCCTGTGGCCATGATGCCCATACCGCTATGCTGTTGGGCGCTGCCCGAACCTTGGCAGCCTTCCGGGAACGATTGATGGGCACGATCATTTTCGTCTTTCAACCAGCTGAGGAAGGCGCGGTCAAGAGTCCGCTTGATGGAAGATTACTCTCAGGCGGCCGCGATCTCATTGAGGATAACGTGCTGGAAGGTGTCGACCATGCCTACGCGCTACATGTCATGCCAGAGCTTCCGGTCGGAACGCTTGGTATTCACCCTCATGATGCCATGGCAGCGTCCAGCCATTTTAAGGTGGAATTTCAGGGGATATCCGGTCATCATAGTGCTCCGCACAGAGCTGTAGATGCGATCCAGATGGCGGCACGATATATAGGAGAGATTAACGGAATGATGGCTAATCGAATCGATCCGCAGGAGGCGGCGGTGTTGGCCTTCGGAACGTTGCAGGCTGGTACTGCTGTTAATGTGATCGCTGAACACAGTGAACTAACAGGAACGTTCAGAGCGTTTACCAAGACGACGGTAGCTGCAATTACAAATGGTTTACAGCGCCATGCTTCAGCTATAGCTGAGTCTTATGGAGGGAAATACAAGCTGGAGCTGCGTGAAGGAATTGCAGTAGTGAACAATGCGGAAGCGGTGCAGCAGGTGCTTCATGCAGCCCGTGCAGTTCTAGGTGAGGATCAGGTAATACTTCTGGAGCAGCCAAGTCTGGCTGGTGAGGATTTTGGTTGGTATCTTGAAAAGGTTCCCGGTGCCTTCGCCTTTATTGGTTGCGGTAATAAGGAGAAGGGAATTGTCCATGCTATCCATCAGCCACAGTTTAATATCGATGAAGCGATGCTAGTTCATGGTGCGAGGATACTGGTTAGACTCGCAATACAGCATAATGGATCGGCCAGCGGCAAACAAAAGTAAAAGGTACCCCAATGGGATACCTTTTACTTTTGTTTAGGCTTGTCAACTCACCAGAAATACGTTTCGAATGTATAACCGTTTTTCCCAAAGAAAGTTATCTCACCGCTTGTCACTTCCTCAGGAATGTCAAAAAACATGCCTTGTTTACCCGCGATATCAAAGGTGTGAGTTACTTTCTTATCATGAACTTTGTAACTTACCTCGAAATGACTGAATTGCTTCTTAAGACCTTGATCGAACATACCGACACTAACGAGTTGTCCGCTCCTCTTCACTTGGACGTCGTCTCCATCATCCCCCATGCCTAAATCCATACTCCAGTCCAAACTCCCGTTTTTTAAACGATCGACGTATTTCAACGTAAGCGATTCTACGCCATCTTCCTCTTCGATATGTAAGAGTACAGCTGTATATTTATCAATAATCCGAGAATCCAGAACTGGGAGTCCGCTCAAAATAGCAAATTCAGTTAACTCCTGCTCTGTTATTGCCTCTCCTGAGGGATCATCCATCTCGATAGGTTTCATTCCTAGCCAATCTTCCCACTCCTCAGGAGATTCGAGTTCAGCACGAAAGTCATCATCCGTGGTAATGATCGCTGTTCTAGTTGTTACATCCCAATCAACGGAGATCCCGATTCGTTCGGCAATAGCGCGCAATGGAACCATAATATCACTGCCGGAGAGATAAGGTGTAGGACTCTTCCAATTGATCCAAACATCAGAATCCTCTATATCTTCGTCGTAATCGCTAAACATATAATCATTTTTATCCGGATAAATAGAAAGTGCTCCGTTAAAATGTGATATAAAAACATGCGGATAAGGGTTATCTATAAACTTCGAAATATCGGCTTGTATGTCGGGATGCTCAAAAAGTTGGGTTGGAACGAACGTTTTTCCCTCTATTAACGTAGGCAACTCATCTTGAAAGGAAAAGTTTATGCCATTAATTGTGACGGAGGGTTGGATCGCAGAACGTTGGATAGAATCGGATAACTTCGGTACAACCGAAGCCGATGCAAAGATCGGAGTCGAATTGGAAGCCGATAAGAAAAGAATAAGTAATACGTTCATGAAGCGGCGGTTGTGCATGAATACAAGTCTCCTTTTTTTGCTTATCACTTTAATAATCAAATCAATATCCTAAATATACCATGTGGAGATTATTATAGGGGATTCTTAGCACAAGGCTTAAATCGAGTAGTTTTTTCTTAACAGGATCATTAGTTTGACATTATGCAAGCACTTAACTATACTTATTATAGTGACTTACTTAATTATATTTAATCGACAAATCATAAATGAATTCTTACTTCTTAAAGAAAAGAGGATAGTCATGGAACAATATCGGATCAATGCAGACAACGGCTTAGAGTTTGGACTTTATACATTAGGTGATCATCTAGCGAACCCTGAAACTGGGAGCCGAATTTCTGCCAAACAACGCATACGTGAAATTATTGACTTGGCTCAATTAGCGGAGCAAGCAGGAATTGATTTTTTTAGTGTAGGAGAGAGTCATCAAGAGTATTTTGCTACTCAGGCGCATACCGTTGTGCTGTCAGCTATTGCACAGGCTACTAAGAAAATGAAAATAGGTAGCTCATCTACGATTATAAGCACCTCTGATCCGGTTAGGGTGTACGAAGATTTCGCTACAATTGATTTGATCTCAAATGGTCGAGCTGAAATAATAGCTGGCCGTGCCTCTAGAGTGGGGTTATATGAACTATTGGGCTATGATCTTAATGATTATGAGGAATTATTTGAAGAAAAATTCGACTTGTTATTAAAGATAAATGAAAACGAAGTTATGAATTGGAAGGGAGAATTTCGTAACCCTCTCAAAAATGCAAGAATCCTCCCCCGTCCTGAGGGAAACTTACCGATATGGAGAGCTGTAGGGGGAACTTCTGCCAGTGCGATCAAAGCAGGCATTGCAGGTGTTCCTATGTTTTTGGCCCATTTAGGGGGTCCCGCAGTCTTGTTTAAAAGATCCATTGATGCTTATCGTGAAGCTGCAAGCCAGAACGGATTCGATCCGTCGAAGCTGCCTGTAGCGACTGCTGGATTCTTTTACGCGGATGAAACGACACAGAAGGCACAAAGAGCCTATTATCCATATATAAACGAAGGAATGAAATTAACCAATGGACGTGGTTTTCCTAAACAGGCGTTTGCTCAAGGAGCCGATCCCCGCGATGTTATGAATATTGGCAGTCCACAGGAAATCATTGAAAAAATTCTATATCAACATGAACTCTTCGGCCATCAGCGATATATCGCACAGATGGATTTTGGTGGCGTACCTTTTGAAAATTTAATGAAAAACATAGATTTAATCGGTTCTGAAATTCTACCAGCTATTAAAAAATATACGGCAAAAAAATAAACTCCAGGAGGTCAGAATTATGAAAATCGTAGCATTATCAGGGTCAAAGATAGGATCGAAAACCAGAATCGCTATGAATTACACAATAAATTCGTTTCATGAAAAATACAAAGATGAAGAAGTTACGCTTCTAGATCTGGCGGAGTATGATGTTCAATTCAGCGATGGTCGCAATTATCTGGAATACGAAGGGGACACCAAGTACGTAATTCAAACGATCATGGAAGCAGATGTTATCGTAATCGGAACGCCTATATTTCAAGCTTCCATCCCAGCAACACTAAAGAATATATTCGATTTAGCACCCGAAAAAGCATTTCAACACAAGGTTGTAAGTATGCTCGTCACGGCAGGTTCTGCACGTCACTATCTGGTAGCTGAGCAGCAATTGAAACCGATATTGGCCTATATGAAAGCCCAAATTGTTCAAACGTATGTATTTATAGAAGAGAAGGATTTTTATCGAAAAGAAATAGTAAATGATGATGTGCTATTCCGTATAGACCGCTTAGTGGAAGATACCTATGTACTCTCTGAGACCTATGCCAAAATTCGAGAGGCTGAAGAAGCTAAATATGGTTTCTAAGAAAGATCGAAATAGGCTAACATTTCGCAAACTAGTTACTATTTTCCAAGTCACCCTTCATCCTTTAGGATGAGGGGTTATTTGTACAATTTCGTTCCTATAAGGCTCCAAGCTGTTCTGCTAATACTTGATAGGTTACTGGTCTTTCGTTCGTGAACCACCATTCAACTACACCTACATACGAAGAAGCTACAAATTGTACGACTAGATCCTTATTTAAACCTTCGTTTTTACCCTTTGTGATATCCACTTCGTCTTTGAACTCTTCTATAAGAAATTCCAGAAAACGACTCCGGAAGAAAGGGGCTCCTTTACTAGCTAACATCATGGAGAAAAAGGCATAGTTACTCTCAAAGTATTCCGTCCAAATCACGGACCCCGTTACAAAATCCAAATCAGAGGCTGCTTCACATCTTTCACGAAGTTCATTGATATGCTTCTCGATAAGCTTATCAAGAAGATCATATTTATCCATATAGTGAAGGTAAATAGTACCACGGCTCACGTTTGCTTTATCAGAGATTTCCTGAAGGGTTATATCATCAAAATTTTTCACAGTCATTAGTTCAATGACTGCTGTCTTCAGGGCTTCCTGTGTTTTTAGGATTCTTCGATCGACTTTGGACAATTTGCTCACCGAACTTTCTTTATTCATCAACAAAAGAGTAAGAATTCATTATATAACATACTATAACGAGCTCATCAATGGGACATCTGTTTATAAATTTATATAAAAGAATCGCGAATACGCAGTAGGAAATAAACAATTTCGATGGTTTTGTTTATTAATGTACAAATCGCATCAAATTAACAATTGGCACCAAATTTAATCTGATTATAATAATAGACATGTGATCATTATTGTAATTATGCGTATTAAATATTCGTCACAACTACTCATGTGCTAAGTATTCCAGCAGCAAAATCGGAATATGAAGTTTAGGAGGAAATGATTATGAACAATCGCACATGGCTTATCAGCGGTGTGAGCAGTGGTTTTGGTTATGAGATGACGAGACAGCTTCTTGAAAAGGGCAATAAGATTATCGGTACTGTTCGTAACAAAAGCAAGGTCGCTGACCTCATTGAGAACTATCCCGAAACCTTCAGTTGCGAGATTCTAGATGTGACCGATTTTCCTGCCATTCGAAATCTTGTCGATAGATCTTTTGAAAAGTTTGGACGAATCGACGTTATCATAAGCAATGCTGGTTATGGACTTTTCGGGGCTGCAGAAGAACTCTCTGACGACGAGGTTAATCATATCATTGCCACAAATCTAACGGGGTCCATCCAGCTTATTCGTTCAGCTCTCCCGCATTTACGCACTCAGGGTGGTGGACGCATTATTCAGATCTCCTCCTATGGCGGGCAGGTCGCCTTCCCAGGAAATTCGATGTACCATGCGACCAAGTTTGGGATAGAGGGCTTTTGTGAGTCCGTTGCTCAGGAGGTTGAAGCTTTTAACATCGGTATTACATTGGTGGAGCCGGGAGGAGCCCGCACCGAGTTCCGTTATGGGAGCGCACAGGTAACGAAACTCATGACAGAATACGAAGGCAACCCAGCACATAACTTTTTGAACATGCTGGACGCTTCTAAGAGTTTAGCTCCTGGAGATCCTGTGCGGATGGCTGCCCGAATCATAGAAAGTGTTGAATTAGAACCGGCACCGATACGAATGATACTTGGATCTCATGCACTGGCAAGCACGATTTCGACCCTCAAAGCTCGTGTTGCCGACTATGAGAAGCAGACTGAACTGGCAGCTTCTACTGATTTTCCAGCGGGAGAGTAAGAGGATCGCAGGGCTCTAATAAACATTAACTATAGGCAGAAAGTAGGAATCAACGATGAAAAATGAACAACTTAGTAGCAGCACTATTTTTCCTTTAGGGGAAAAGGTTAAAGCAAACTTTACGGGTGACGCTTATTTGCAAATGGTGTTTACAGATCCGAAGCCGCTTAATACCGCAATTGGTAATGTAACCTTTGCTCCAGGCGCACGCAATAACTGGCATGCTCATCAGGTTGGACAAGTTCTGTTAGTCACTGGTGGAAATGGCTGGTATCAGGAAGAAGGAAAACCTGCTCAATTGCTCGAAATAGGTGACGTGGTCAACATTCCAGCTAATGTGAGACATTGGCATGGCGCGACAAAGGATAGTTGGTTTGTTCACTTGGCTATGACTCCAGGCGAAACAGAATGGTTTGAAGCTGTCGAGGATGAATGGTTTGAAGCACTGTAAGAACTAAAACTCATTTAAACATAGAAATGGAGGCTTGCTTTATGGAATATATCAAATTTGGAAATACGGGAATGGACGTCTCTCGGATTTGCCTTGGTTGTATGAGCTTTGGAAAAGTGCTGCCTGGAGGGCACCAATGGGTGCTCGATGAGGAGAACAGTCGTCCTATCATTAAAAGAGCGCTTGAGCTCGGCATCAATTTTTTTGATACAGCTAATATTTACGCAAGTGGTTCCAGTGAAGAGATTATCGGACGTGCGCTTAAGGACTATGCGAATCGGGATGAAATTGTACTTGCCACGAAGGTCTGGGGCCAGATGCGTCCAGGTCGTCCTAATGGTGGTGGGCTTTCTCGAAAAGCTATTATGAGCGAAATAGATAACAGTTTGAAGAGACTTGGGACCGATTATGTGGATCTCTATATCATTCACCGCTGGGATTATAACACACCCATTGAAGAAACCATGGAGGCCTTGCATGATGTGGTGAAGTCTGGAAAGGCTAGATATATCGGTGCGTCTGCTATGTATGCTTGGCAATTCCAAAAAGCATTACATGTGGCCGAGACAAATAGCTGGACTCGCTTTGTATCCATGCAAAATCACCTTAATCTCATCTACCGAGAAGAGGAAAGGGAAATGATGCCGCTTTGTCAGGATCAAAAAATTGCGGTAACTCCTTATAGTCCTCTGGCATCAGGAAGATTGATTCGCGATTGGTCGGAAACAACACGCAGATCCGAAACCGATCTCATTCAAAAATCAAAGTATGATTCAACCGCTGATGTAGATCGATTAATTGTTGAGCGAGTAGCGTCGTTAGCAGAGAAACGAGGCGTACCACGTACTCATATCGCACTTGCATGGCTGTTGCAAAAAGCTTCTGTAGCTGCTCCAATTGTGGGCGCGACGAAAATTGCTCAGCTCGAAGATTCAGTAGATGCTCTAGCGGTGAAATTATCACCTGAAGAAATTTCATTCCTTGAAGAGTTGTATGTTCCTCATCCAATAGTTGGAGCTCAGTAATGAGGACTGGGTAAGTTGTCACTTAAACGTAGACCTTTTCGCCGTCTTTGTGCATCCGAATATTAAAATAAAGCCGATGATCTAAACCAAAAGATCATCGGTTTTTTGTTTGCTAAATAAGATAACGGACCATGTATCTTTTAACGTAATTCACTTGGAGTCCGTTGTTTAATCTGTTTAAATACTCTGTTAAAGGTACGGATATTAGTGAAACCGCATTCCAGTGCGATATCTAAAATGGATTTGTCTGTGGTCAGCAGCAGCTGTTCTGCTTGGTTGACTCGGATGTTGCTAAGGTATGCAATATAGCTCATACCCGAAAGACTCTTGAAGAAGCGGGAGAAATAAAAGAGGCTCATATTGGCTTGCCTTGCGGCGTCAGCAAGTGTGATGGGATGCATGTAGTTGACGTCGAGGTATTCAAGAACCCCTTGCATAATCTTCATGTTAGTGATGCGCCTTTTATCTTTCTGTGGATTAATCTTATCCAAGGGAACATGCCGTAAAATGAGTCCGCTCCACTCGTGCAAAAGGCCAATGATTACCTGTTCATGATATTCCAGCTTCTGATTATATTCGTCCATAAGTTCCTGCAGGATCAGAGAAAGACGGTTGTTGATACGGACTTCTTCTTCTCGTGTTGCTATTCGTTTCTCCATAAATGGGGAAGTCAGCCTCACATTCAAAGGCCATCCACCAGGAAAGCCGATTAATGAAGGATTGAATATCACCATCATTATCTTGGAGCTGCTGTCTTTACTGTCATAGTAGTGGATGTCTCCGCTGCTGCATATAGCCATATCTCCCGCTTTCAAGATCCTCGTTTCGGAGTTGATTCCCATCCGAATTGAACCTTCAAATACATAGACTATCTCAAGATCGTTATGCCAGTGGGCTAGAAAATCAATATCATTAGACATTATTACAGTGAAGGGGAAAGTCGAATGGTAAGTTCTATTTTCGTGAAAGGCTTTCATGAGATCTCCTGTTCATGTGGTTTGAATTTTAGGTTCACCTCTAAAACTTAGCAAAAAATGACCATTCCTACAAGTGAAATGGCGAGCACACCTCTCTGATCTGGATTACAATTTCATCAGATGGACGAAAGGTTGATTACATATATAAAGGAAAAGGAGATTGCAGGATGACGAAGAAAGCATTGATTGTAAAAGGTGGATGGGATGGGCATGAACCAAATGAAGTAGCCGCAATTTTTGCTGGCATTTTAGAGGCTGAAGGCTTTGAAGTTGAAGTGTCTGATACGCTGGAGAGCTTCAACAGTGCAGAGAAGCTTACGGATTTAAGCCTTATTGTACCGGTATGGACCATGGGAGAAATCAGTAATGATCAGGTATCCTCAGTTCTGAAGGCAGTAGCTTCTGGAGTAGGAATTGCCGGTTGTCATGGAGGGATGTGCGACTCTTTCCGTAACAATACAGAGTGGCAATTTTTGACCGGGTCACAATGGGTAGCACATCCATTTAACGATGGGGTAGAGTACGAAGTTAATATCGTACATTCTGGCTCCAGTCCCATTGTGGAGGGTATCCAAGACTTCAAGGTGAAATCGGAACAATATTATTTACATGTAGATCCTGCAGTGGATGTCTTGGCAACAACTACGTTTGTAATGAGTGAGGGTGAGCATTCAGCAAATGGTGTCATCACGATGCCCGTTGTATATACGAAGAAATGGGGAAAAGGGAAGGTTTTCTATAATTCACTTGGCCATCATGCAGACGTTTTCGATATACCGGAAGCCAAGGAACTGATGCGAAAAGGCTTTTTGTGGGCGGCTAACTAAAACTGAGATAAGGTGGGAATGATCTTGCGCAAAGTGAAGGTAGGTATAGTCGGCTGCGGAAACATCAGCAGCATTTATTTTGAAAATTTGAACGGGACTTTCGTTAATACTGAGGTTTATGCTTGTTCCGACTTGGATAAAGGTCGTGCAGAGCATGCGGCGGAGAAATATGGCGTTCCTCATGTATGGACGACAGAACAATTACTTGCTTCGGAAGAGATTGAAATAGTCGTTAATCTAACAACGCCTAATTTTCATTTTGACGTGTGCAAGCAAGCCTTGCTAGCTGGCAAGCATGTGTATGTGGAGAAGCCCTTATCCCTTTCCCTTGAAAATGGCACTGAGCTAGTTCGTCTGGCGAAGGAAAAGAACCTGTTCCTTGGCTGCGCACCAGATACTTTCCTTGGAGGCGGTCTGCAAACCTGCAGTAAGCTGATTGCGGATGGTTATATCGGGGAGCCGATGGCAGCAACTGCCTTTATGCTTTGTCATGGACATGAAAGCTGGCATCCTGATCCGGAATTTTATTATAAAGCCGGTGGAGGACCCATGTTTGACATGGGACCCTACTATCTAACAGCGTTAGTATCTTTGCTAGGCCCAGCTAAAACAGTATGCGGCATCACTAAAACCTCCTTTGCTCATAGAACGATCACGAGCGACAAAAAGTTTGGCAAAGTCATTGATGTAGAGGTGCCCACACATGTTGCTGGAACGATTGAGTTTGACAGTGGCGCTGTGGCAACCATGATTACCAGCTTTGATGTTTGGCACAGTACTTTACCGAGGATCGAAATCTACGGATCGCAAGGAACCTTGATCGTACCGGACCCTAACAACTTTGGAGGGCCGATCCTTTTACGCCCGGCACACAGCTCGGAATTCCAAGAGATCCCACTAATCTACAATTATGCAGATAATAATAGAGGCATAGGAGTAGCAGATATGGCACACTGCATCGACACGGGGGAGACTCCTCGTGCAAACGGAGAACTCGCCAATCACGTACTTGAGATCATGCATGCATTCCATACAAGTTCCGACTCTAAGCAATATGCTCAACTGGTAACCAGCTGCGAGCAGCCCAAGCCATTGCCGCTGGGCTTAGTCAAAGGGTATTTAGAGTAGTAATTTCCCAGAGCAAATACTAAATGTACGCTGCAGATAATCAGCTTTCAAAAAGGGTAGAAGACAGATCTTTAAGTCTTCTACCCTTTTTGGTTTGATGAATCACAGCATACACCAAATTTTCACCATACACTTACCAGACAGGTCTTGATCTCATAGTAGATTTATCTTCATTTGCTTTATATACAAGTGTTGTTAAATCATCTTTGAGCATTTGCAGTCGTTCAGTACCTATGATTTCAATCCAACGTTGCTCAATCTCAGTTAGTATTTCCTCTTTTGCTTTCACTGCTAACCAACCTCGCTCAGTCAAAACAATGATTTTTCCTCTCTTGTCAGTGGGATGATTTTCGCGAATTACATAACCACTTTTCTCAAGATAATCTACCATTTTACTTACGGCTTGCTTCGTAATTCCTAAATATTCGGCTAATTCTATACCTGTTGCTCCGTTTGGAGCAATACACTTAAACATAAAACCATGTACAGGTCTAATATCTGCAAATCCTAATTCACGCAATCTATCATGTAGTTCATTAATTGATGTACTAAAGGATAATGATAAAAGTGTTGTCAGATCCAATTCACTAAAGACTTCCTGAGTCATACATAAAACCTCCTTAAATAAAGTCAACTTAGTTGACTTTGTACGAAATACATTGTACTATGCGAAAAGTAGTCAATCAAGTTGACTATATTTTCTGTTGTGAAAGAAACAGAAATCACTGAAACAGAATTAATAAATTATGGGGGGTTCTCATGACTAATATTGTTAAAGTTAGAGCAAGTGTATTTATTCCAACACCGTGGACTGATCCTAGGAAGGATGAAGAAACAGGAAACATAATCCATTTTGAAGGTGACTCACGTGAATTCACACCCTATGCTGTCAACGCTATGCGCTCCAGAGTGGAACAAGAAGTAGTTGTAGATTTTTACAAAAAAGATATTTTCACATATGCAAATACTGGTATTACAACAGAAAGAGTCACTACTCCAGATGGTTCTGTTAATAAAAAAACAGGAAAAGCTACTACAGAAGGTATTTTGTGCACTGATATTGTGTGGGGCTCTGAAGACGTTAGGTTTCAAATGAGTGCAAGTGCTAGCAATCCATTAAATGCATTTGCACCTCCAGTTGACTATCTTTTAATAGTTCATATTCAAAAGGATGGTACTGTCAATATGCAAGGAGCACATGATGGATTTCCTTGTTTTGAATTTTATAAACAAGTGAACTTTGGAACGTTCGAACAAATTTATACACATGATTACAGAGTAACTGGTGATACTCCTGAAGCTATGGCTGGAGAAATGGAGTATAGCTTCAAAAAAATATTATAAACAACATAAGAGTGCACATCAGGAGGAACAAGGAATGACAACCGTTTTATTTGTAAAAGCAAACAATCGACCAGCAGATCAGTCGGTAAGTGTTAGATTATTTGAGGCTTTTTTAGCGAGCTATAAAGAATCACATCCAAATGACACTGTAGTAGAGCTGGATTTATACAATGAGGAGTTGCCTTACGTAGGTGCAGATATGATTAACGGAACATTTAAGTCTAGTAGAGGATTAGATTTAACAGTAGAAGAAGCAAAAGCAGTAGCTGTTGCTGATAAGTATTTAGATCCATTCCTTGCAGCGGATAAAGTCGTATTTGGGTTCCCTTTATGGAATTTAACCATCCCAGCTGTACTACACACATATATTGATTACTTAAACCGCGCAGGCAAAACATTTAAATATACGCCAGAAGGTCCAGTAGGGCTTATTGGAAATAAAAAAATAGTGTTATTAAACGCAAGTGGTGGTGTGTATTCTGAGGGACCAAAAGTTGATTTAGAGATGGCTGTTAAATATGTAACAAGTATGATGAACTTCTTTGGTGTGAAAAATATAGAGACTATTATCATTGAAGGGCACAGCCAATTCCCTGACAAGGCAGAAGAGATTATTGTCGCAGGGCTTGAAAAAGCTGTTAAAGTATCAAGGACGTTCTAATTAACCAAGCGTGTATCAGTCTATATAGGGCAGTACCAACACTTTTATAGCGGTGGTGCTGCTTTTTTATTCGCCTATTTCACTATTTTTTGGGAGTACGTAAAGTCGATAGAAAGAAGGATTACATTACAATGGAACGTTTATGGACAAAAAACTATATCATGCTGACCCTTACAGCTTTTTTACTATTTAGTGGATTTTATTTACTAATGCCAACTTTGCCTATGTTTATCAAACAACTAGGTGGAAGTGAATCTCAAGTTGGATTAATAATTGGAGTGTTTACAATATCGGCAGTAATTTTTCGTCCTATTATTGGAGGATTAATGGATCGGTTTGGTCGACGTGCATTTATAATAAGCGGATTACTATTTTTTGCTATAACCATGTATTTTTATGATTGGGTAACAGGCATTATATTTTTAGTAA
The DNA here is from genome assembly GCF_038009145.1 of Paenibacillus sp. FSL R5-0923. NCBI lineage: Bacteria > Bacillati > Bacillota > Bacilli > Caryophanales > Paenibacillaceae > Paenibacillus > Paenibacillus sp. FSL R5-0923. The sequence continues at coordinate 4,321,413 of NZ_JBBPAT010000001.1, read as the reverse complement.
TATTACGTATCCTTCATGGAGTCAGCTGGGCAGTTGCTACAACTTCGATAGGAACGGCTGTGACTGATGTTATTCCACAATCTCGTCGTGGAGAAGGAATGGGATGGTATGGACTAGCAATGACATTAGGTATGGCGTTAGGACCAATCATTGGTCTTTGGGTAACAAAATCTTATTCATTTCATTACCTATTTCTTCTATGTACAGCATTAGCTTTGATTGCATACATACTTGGATTTGGTGCAAAAATTCCAACAGTACAAAACACATCAAAAAAAACAATATCATTTTATGAAAAAACAGTTTTACCTATCGCTATCGTTACATTTTTCTTATCATTTACTTTTGGTGGTATTACAACTTTTTTACCACTGTTTGCGGCAAATATTGAAGTTAACACGGGTTCTTTTTTCTTAGTGTATGCAGTCACACTTACAGTAATTAGACCACTTACAGGGAAGATATCCGATAAGTATGGGGAAGGGGTCATTATTGTACCTGCTCTTTTCATATTGATAGTCGCACTATTCGTCCTAACAATGACTAAAGGAATTGCTGGAGTGGTTATTACAGCTATTTTGTACGGAATTGGATTCGGATCAGCTCAACCAGCGCTTCAAGTAGCGATGATTCGATTAGCCCCACCAGCGAAAAGAGGTGTAGCGAACGCTACATTCTTTACTGCTTTTGATTTAGGAATTGGTTTAGGAGCTATACTACTTGGATTTGTTTCACAGCTTATGGGATATCAGATGGTATTTATTACTTGTGCTATATCTGGGTTTATTAGTCTGGTGCTTTTTATATTGATTGTAAAAAAGACACTAAAAACAACCTGAACCTTCGTTATCAATAAGACAGTAAACTTGATTTCATGGGTTTATATGATAGGATTTTGGATGAGGCAAGGCTCTATTAAGATTAAGAATAGGAGGTTGGGTATGCAAGAAAATACATTGATAGCCTCGGATTTCAGGTTTTCAATTAATCTCCCTGAAGACGCTATCGCTTCCTGGCATCAAGAACTTGAGGTAATGTACATCTTGCAGGGAACTGGGGTACTACAGTTGGATGACAATCAGTTTACCTATGAAGTTCAGCAGGATGACATTATTGTATTGAATAGCTACCAACTGCACGCTTTAAATATGAAAGGTTCGGGCAAGGCGCTATCGCTGTTTATCTCGCCGGCATTTTTGGCAGCTTTTTGTCCTGAGATTGAAAGTATAATTATAGAGTGTAAGTCTTTTCTATACCCTAAGGACGAACAAGCTCGCTTTAATGTAATCCGAAGTGAGTTCGCCAGTGTATTCCAGGCCTATTACAAAAACGAATCTCGTTTACCTATACTAATGCGTAGTCGTGTAGGTGTACTGCTGAACAGTCTAGTGCATACTTTTCTTGAGCAGAACAAGCAGAAGGATCCCTCCAAATCCTCAAGTAAGGAAAGATTGCGCAAAGCAACCGACTATCTCCACCGACATTATCGGGAAAATATTACTCTGAGTGGACTAGCCTCTACTATCTATTTAAGTAGCTCCTACCTGTCCCATTTATTTCAGAAACAGCTTGGCCTTACTTTTACTGCCTACCTTACAAATGTCAGACTGAGTCAGGCAGTGGCACTTCTTCGTAGTGAAAGAACGATCACGGACATCGCCTCAGAAGTTGGATTTCCAAGTACCAACGCTTTGATCGACGCCTTCAAACGGCGCTTTGGTGTTACACCAGGGCAATACCGTCTAGTAAATGAGCATGATGCGACAGATCCACAGGAGAACAGAATGGTCACAGCGGGATTTTCGACCGATTTCACTTCACTAATGCGGCATTTGCATCACAACGAGCACTCCATTGTCCAACCTCAGGTCAATGAGGGATATGATCTTCATGTGGACACTGGCCGTAAGATTCGGACGCTGAGTCATAACTGGCGGACGTTGATTAATGCAGGTTACGCCAAGGATCTGTTGAATGGCGCGATACAGGCGCAAATACGAAAGCTGCAAAAGGAGATTGGCTTTCGCTATATGCGCTGCAAAGGTCTGTTAGACGATGACATGATGCTGTATGTCAGGAAAATGTCTGGTAGCGCAGATTATAACTTTGTTTATGTAGATGAGGTACTGGACTTCATGCTTTCAGTGGAGTTAAAGCCTTATGTTGAATTTAGTTATATGCCTTCTGCATTAGCGAGGGAAGCCGTGTTTCCATTTAAGAGGCCAAGTATCCTTTCTATGCCTGAGCATCTAGACAAATGGCTCGACCTTGTGACTTCCCTTATTAGGCATTTCATTGATCGGTATGGGATTGAGTCCGTGCGGGAATGGAGATTTGCTCCTTTTGTGAGTCCAGAGTTCTCAGGATATGGTGTGTTTACCATGGAAGAATACTGGGTGCTTTACCGTGAAACCAGCCACGCCATCCGTGCTATCGATCCGCAGCTACATATTGTTGGTCCAGGAAGCAACATTGATTCTAGTAATTTTATCAGCGAATTCCTAGTGTCTTGCAGTAAGGGGAATTGTTTGCCCGACTCTCTGGCTCTACGTGCTTATCACAGCATCTTACCGGGTCAGGAAGACAATGGTCTTCAGCTCATGGCAGAGGATGAAGCTTTTCCACTTGCGGTAAGCGGCGATGAACAGTTTATGAAACACGCGTTACATAAGGTCAAAAAGCTGTTGCGTCAACGTGGTTTCGCTAGTCTGCCTGTGATTCTTGAAGAGTGGAGTAATAACATATGGCAGCGTGATTTGTGTAATGATACCTCCTACAAATCTGCTTTTCTTTTCAAAAATATTCTGGAGAATTACGACCACTTTGAGGCTATGGGATACTGGTCTCTCAGTGACCATATGGAGGAAATTGTTCCTTCGTCGGATCTTTTTCATGGCGGGTTTGGTTTATTCACTCGCGGAGGTTTGCCCAAAAGCTGTTATCGGGCGCTGCAATTGTTGCGTTATGCAGGAAGCGGTCTAATAGCTGAAGGTGATGGGTATTTTATAACTTCCTCGAAAGGTGAAATACAGATATTCCTATATAATTATTGTCATTATGATACTCTATATCGCTACCGTCATACCACTCACTTGACTCAAACCGAACGTTACAACGTGTTCAATATACGCAATACCCGTCAGTATCACATTCGTCTAGACGGCTTAACGCCGGGTGTTTATACAGAGCGAAGGTATTCAGTAGGTCCGGCTGGGGGAAGCGCCTTTGATGAATGGTTGAATATGGGGGCACCTAAGGACATGCGTCCAGAAGAATGGTCTTATCTTGAAGGTCGGTCCCTGCCGTTATTTCAAATGCGTTCGCTGCAAGTGACAGCAAATTTTGTGGTAAATGCTGTTGTACAACCTCATGAGGTACAAGTGATTAGATTAACACGTTAAATAGAGAATAGTATAACAAGGATGACTTTACTGTTGTCCTTTTTTGTTTTTTATATTGTATTTTTGCTCTCGACATCATTTTTGAAATCGCTTTCAATAATAATGATAAAAGAAGGATATAACAAAAGAAATAATGCGATATTTTTTCTGCAAACCCAAACCTATAATTGAGTTATGGCAACCAATACAAATCGCCGCAAATCATTTTACCATACAACATTTGAAAAGGAGTAATCATCATGGAACGTAAATATTCGCAACAGCTTCTTACATCGATGCTAGAAAGGCAACATGTAATTAATGAAAATGGACTGGATATCCTGATTAAGCCTATTCCTGAAACCGATGAGCCTGGCGTGCTGGATCCTCGCTTTTATCAAAGTATGGAGTCAATCCTAAAAGGCTTCAAGGGAATGCTGGTTAAGATGATGTTGAAAGGCAGCCGAAAGAAAAATATCCAAAAAAGTGCAGCTCAAATGCGCAAGATGATGAATGGCGTGAACAGCATTCCGATTACTGAAGGTGTTGATGTGAGGCATGCTACCGTTCAAAACGGTGATGTTGCTGTCCCAGTGCGAATTTACACTTCGCAGAAGAAGAGTGGAGAGTTGCAGCCAGTGTTCTATTACATCCACGGAGGCGGTTTCGTAGCAGGAGGACCCGAAGTAGTAGAGGAGATGTGCAAGCTTGTGGTTGCAAATACGGGCTGTGTATCGATTCAGGTTGATTACCGCTTAGCTCCGGAGAACCCATACCCCGCTGGACTCGACGACTGTTATACCGTGTTGAAATGGATATATGCTCACGCCGAAGAATTTAATGGTGATCCGAATCGCATCTGTATTTCCGGTGATTCCGCAGGTGGGAATTTAGCCACGGTATGCGCAATGAAAGATCGGGATGAAGGAACGCAGATGGTAAAGGCACAGGCACTACTATATCCAAGCGTGGACGCAGCAGGTATGCAGGAACATATGCAGCGCAGAGATGTTTATGAAATATCCCCTTCTCAGGAAAAAGAAATTAGATCTATATTGGATCTGTTGAGCGGTGGTTTAGGAACTGTCGGCTTAGGTGAATATCTGGGCGTGCCCGATGATACAATCCCTCATGTGAGCCCGCTGCGAGGAGATCTGAAAGGGATGCCGCCTGTCATTATTTTGTTTGGCGAATATGACTTTCTGCGGATTGAGGATGATGCATATGCCTTAAAGCTGAAGGAGTCGGGCGTCAAAGTGAAAACGGTACGGTACAAAGGACTTTCTCACGGCTTTGCCGATCAGGTGGGGGTCACACCGCAAGCGGAAGATAGTTTGATTGAAATTGGGAATTTCATGCTGGAGAATGTGTAATAAATTATATTCAAAAGCCGCTCATTGCGGCTTTTTTTATTGTTCTGAAATTACTATTAAATCTTGTCATCAGGCACATTCATGCTCCGGCTATAGTGTAAGTTTAGACCTGTCGTCATTCAAATGAGTGTTAACCACTCTACTGAATTATCTGGCCTAATATGCTAAGCTTTATATAGTAGAGCATTATACTGCTTGAGTTCAGTGATTACCATAATAGGAGTGATATTTTGCAGACAAAGATCAACCTAGAAGGCGAATGGAAGTTGCAATTGGATGAGACAAAACAGGGACTAACCTTGCCTTTTACAGATGTTATCACACTGCCGGGAACAACGTCATACGCACGTAAAGGACCAAAGAACGAGGAAGTTTTAGTAAGCGCTCTAACCGATGAATATTTGTTTGAAGGGCAAGTCTGGTTTGCAAGAGAGGTATTCATTCCGGATGAGCTGGCCGGTAAGGCCTGCTATCTATTTTTGGAACGGACGAGACTTACGACGCTTTGGCTGGACAATACGGAGATCGGTAGCCGTAACAGTCTGAACACCCCGCATATATATGAATTGCCGAAGCTACAAGCTGGAATTCATACAATCACCGTCCGTGTGGACAATACCGATTACCCAACCAAAGGCGGACATTTGACTTCACAGGATACCCAGACCAACTGGAATGGAATTACCGGTCGTATGGAGCTTCAGTTCTATGGGGAATCGCAGCTTACTAATATCCGACTGGAGTCGAATCTGGCTGCACGTACGGTTCGTATTACAGCAACTTTGGACAGCAACTGTGAAACTACGCTTGCGGTGTCTGCTCAAAGCTTCAATAGTGAAGAGACACACGCGGTGGACGAGGGTGAGTTTCCTGTTTCACCGGGGCTTTTTTCCGTCGATTATGTGCTGGGCCAAAACGCGTTGCTCTGGAGTGAAGGCGCTCCCAATCTTTATAATATAACCCTTGTTTTGAAAGACAGGGATGGACATATTACTGACCAACAGGAGCTCATCTTTGGTTTGAAGGAATTCCGAGCGGAGGGCGACAAGTTTACAATCAACGGAGAGAAAACCTTTCTCCGCGGCAAACATGACGGCCTGATCTTCCCGCTCACCGGCTATGCCCCAACTGATGTCGAGGAATGGGTAAGAATCCTTGGCATTTCCAAGTCCTACGGTATCAATCATTATCGCTTCCATACCTGCTGTCCACCGGAGGCTGCATTTACCGCTGCGGATATGCTTGGGATCTATATGCAACCAGAACTTCCATTCTGGGGTACAATCACGGAAAAAACCGATGATGGCCATAATCAAGCAGAGCAGGATTATCTGATCAGTGAGGGTTATGCCATTCTCCAGGCCTTCGGCAATCATCCCTCCTTCGTGATGATGTCCCTTGGTAATGAGTTATGGGGCAGTAAAGCTAAAATTGATTCTTTCCTGAAGGACTATAAAGCGTTCGATAAACGGATTCTCTATACACAGGGCTCCAATAACCACCAATGGGTACCGGAAATTCTGGAACATGACGATTTCTTCAGTGGGGTACGCTTTTCCAGAGAACGACTATTTAGAGGCTCTTATGCCATGTGTGATGCACCACTAGGACATGTACAGACTGCCTTGCCGAGTACAATGAAGGATTATGATGATCAAATCGTACCTTTGGATCTCTTGAATGGAGAGAAGATGGAAGATACAGCTGGCGGTGAGATCCAGATTCAGTATGGTACCGAAGCAAAGACCGTGAAGGCAGATGAGGCTTCCGGAGAATGGATACCGCACATACCTGTTGTTTCGCATGAGATTGGACAATACGCAACCTATCCAAATTTTGAAGAGATCGAAAAATATAACGGACCACTCAAGGCCGAGAATTTCAAAATTTTCCGTGAACGCTTGGAAAGTAATGGACTGGGGCATTTAGCGGCTAAATATTTCGAATGTTCAGGGCAGCTGGCCGTAGCCTGTTACAAAGAGGAACTCGAGGCGGCATTCCGCTCCCGGCGGCTTGCCGGCTTCCAGCTCCTGGATCTCCAGGATTTCAGCGGTCAGGGAACAGCATTAGTAGGTGTCCTCGACGCCTTTATGGATTCCAAAGGAATGATTAGCCCTGAGGAATGGCGAACCTTTTGCAATGATGCCGTTCTGCTGGCGAGATTTCCTAAGTATAACTATGTCTCCGGTGAACCGTTCGATGCTCATGTAGAGCTAAGCTGCTTCCGCAGCGGTTTGCAAGATACACTTGAATTACGTTGGGAACTGACTGTGGATAATGGTATTTTGGCAGAAGGGACAACCGAGGTGAACGTTCCTGCAGGAACGAATTACATCGATATCTGCGATTTGGAAATAACGCTGCCTGTAGTTGACCGGATGAGTACAATCGTATTGTCTCTCTCGATACAGGGGACAGATATTCGCAAGAGCTACGATCTATGGATTTACCCAGAAAAGAGCGGCAATATGCTGGAAGGCATCCATGTATTCGACAAGCTGTCTAGTGATGCGTTTGCACTGCTGGAGCAAGGTGAGAGCGTGCTGCTGATGCCGAAACCGGAAACTCTCCAAAATGCTGTCGAGGGTTATTACTGCACAGATTTCTGGTGTTACCCAATGTTCCGCTCTATCTCAGAGAGCATGAACCGGCCAGTTCCTGTGGGTACCATGGGGCTGTTAATTGATAACAGCCATCCTGTATTCCACGAGTTCCCTACCGAGGAGTATTCAACCTATCCATGGTGGAATATCGTTCAGCACTCAAAATCCATTATCATGGATGAAGCTGATCGAAGTTGGAATCCCGTGGTGCAGACCATCGACAATTTTGAAAGAAATCATAAGCTTAGTTTCCTCGTGGAATGCAGCGTAGGAGCAGGCAACTTACTAGTGTGCGCTTTAGATGCAGACAAGGTAAGCGATACGCCTGAAGGAAGACAGTTCTTATCAAGCCTTGCGGGTTACATGAAATCCGCAGCGTTCAAACCACAATACAAAGCAACTGTTAACGAGCTTCTTGAGTTAATCAAGTAGGGGTTTGCTAAGACTCTTCATTGTATTTCATATGGATGAACAGAACACAGGGACAGTGCTTCTTTATATACGATGGACCGTTTAACAGCAGAGCAGCGATTCTCTAAGTTACGAGAGAACCGCTGCTCTTTTGGTGCTAGTTAGGGAGCAGACTTCAACTTCAACAGTGTAATCATCCTCTAGCTTGTGAGAGTTTCGGACTCCAGTGAACCTATTGCTCAGAAAGAGGCTCAATTACAGAGTTTTTTATGCGAATAGCGACTCGGGGTCCGTTAGCATTCCAAAAGTGTAATAATACTGCGCTTAGGGTCATCTCAGTCCGATAGGTGCTACGTCGTTGCAGGAGTTCTTGAATCTCAAACCAAACAAAAAGCAAAGGAGATCCCCAGTGGCCTTTCACGGCTTGAGGGAACTCCTTTTTCGCGTTCTACAAACGGCTTGGTTCTAGAATAGTTGTTTGTATTTATCTGCAACTGCGCAGATTAACAAACGATTTCACAGGGTTAGGGGCCTTCGAAAATGATAACCCGATGCTATCATTGGTAATGAAGCTGGATGAATAGAATTGTAAGCGCATTAACCGATGGCGCCAGAGCCGTTCTTAGTCATGAACAGCGCCAAATTAAGCAGGATTTGGGGGAACGGGAGAAGACATGAAACAAATTTTATTGAACGATCTAAAGTGGGAAGTCAAAGGGTACTGGCCTTGGGTGCCGTTAAAGGGCACCAGCATGGAGCTGGGGCAGGAATTGATGGGAGTTACAGACTGGATGCCAGCTACTGTGCCGGGTGGAGTTCATTATGATCTCTACAGACAGGGCTGGATTAGCAATCCTTATGAAGAGTTGAACAGCTTAAGCTGTGAATGGGTAGAGAACCGTTGGTGGGTTTACCGCACGACTTTGAAACATCCTGAGCTGAAGGCATCCCGAGTTGAACTGGTCTTTCAGGGGCTAGACTATGAAGCAGCTGTTTACGCCGACAATATCCTGTTGGGTGAACATAAGGGAATGTTCGAGCCGGCTGTATTTGATGTTACAGATCTCCTTTCGGAGCGGGAGAGTCTGGAAATCTCAGTGCTACTGAAGCAGGCACCGGATGAAATGGGGCAAATCGGCAAAACCTCGGCCACCTTCACGCAGAAGAGCCGTTTTAATTATAAATGGGATTTCTCCACCAGGTTAGTTAACGTCGGAATCTGGGATGATGTGGTACTGAGGGTTCACCGGGATTGTTCTTGGCAAGACGTGTCAATCACTACAGATGCGGAGCTTGGTGAAAATGACGGGCAGGTGTCTGGTCGAATTTCTATTCAGGCAAGCATCAAACAGATGGCTGGTCCTGAACATACAGGAAGGCTGACAGCGAGTATCACTTGTTCTGATCCGGAGGGGAATCCGCTGGTGGTTCAGACATACTCGGTTCTCGCGGGAGAAGTTCTGAACGCGGAGCTTGATATTCCTGAGCCTCAGCTATGGTATCCGAACGGCTACGGAGAGCAACCGCTCTACAGCCTTGAGCTGAAGCTGCTGGACGAAGAGGATATGGTGCTGGATACCCGGAGGTTACAGACAGGCATCCGCAAGCTCGATTATATCCTTAATGAAGGAAGCCCCGACAACGCACTACCTTATACGGTCGTGATCAACGGGCGCAAGATTTATATAAAAGGTGTAAATATGACACCCTTGGATCATCTCTACGGAAATGTGACGATCGAACAGTATCAGCAGATGATCTATTTAATGAAAGCGGCACATATCAATCTTGTTCGGGTTTGGGGCGGCGGAATCATTGAGAAAAAAGCCTTTTACGATTTATGTGATGTGAACGGCATTATGATCTGGCAGGAGTTCATTCAATCGAGCTCCGGCATAGATAATATTCCGTCCAAGCAGCCTGAGTTTCTGGAACTGCTACACACAACGGCTTGCACCGCACTCCGTGACAAACGCAATCATGTATCGCTGACGGTATGGAGCGGTGGTAATGAATTAATGAGTGAACCGAACAAGCCATCAGACCTCAGCGATTCCAATCTGGCGATGCTGAAGAGTCTGGTGGAGCAGTATGATCCGCAGCGGCTCTTTCTGCCGACCTCGGCGTCCGGTCCAGTGGAATATATTACAGAAGCCAAGGGCCAGGGGCATGATGTTCATGGCTACTGGAAGTATATGGGCAACCCCTATCACTACGAATTATATGGCAGTAACGATAATCTGCTGCATAGCGAATTTGGAGTGGACGGTCTGAGTTCTCTCAAAAGCCTAGAGAAATTTCTGAATGAAGCCAACCAGCAGCCTGTCTCGATGGAGAACAGCGCCGTATGGAGACATCACGGGGAGTGGTGGGATACGCTAAGCCGTGAAGAAGAAATGTTCGGTAGCATGAATGATTTGAAGCAGTTCTCTGCTTGCAGCCAATGGATGCAGGCAGAAGGAATCCGCTTCGTGCTTGAGGCTAACCGTCGCCGCAAATTCCGGAACAGCGGCAGCATTGTCTGGCAGTTCAACGAGCCATGGCCGAATGTGTCTTGCACCAATCTTGTAGATTATTATGGTGAAACTAAAATGGCCTACCACTGGGTGAAACAAGCCTTCCGTCCGCAGCATGCTTCGCTAGATTATCGCAGCCTACTTTTAACGCCTGGTACTAGATTTCATGGAAATGTATTCGTGCATGGTGTGGATGGAGGCAAGGTAAAGGTTGATGCAGAAGTGCTAGATGCAACGGGTAGAAGCCTATATCGGCAAACCTTCGAGGCAGAAGGAGACAAAGATCGTGCTGTCTGTGTTGGGGAGTTGAATTTCAGCGTGCCTGAGCCTGAGGATCTATTATATTTTGTCAGATTGTCATTCCGGAACATTGAAGAAGAATCGCAGCAAAATTTATATGTGCTCTCTACCGCTAACCAACATCTTTATGCCCCAGCACTTGATCTTACAGGTGGCAATCTTCAGGTGCGGCAGGAAAGCTTATGGCAACCTACTGGTGTAGGAAAGATAAGTCACCAAGCTCACTTCACTCTCCATAATACTGGTAGTGAAGTACTGTTACATGTACATGCAGAGGAGAAGGGGGACCGCTACTGGATGGAAGCAGAAGAACAGTTCCTCACCCTTTTTCCAGGAGAAAAAAGGACGGTGACGGTTACTTGCACACCAAAACTGTCGGGAGGATTTCTGGCTGGGGAGAATTACTGTAGTACCGACGGTCTGCCAGAAATTAAATTTTGCTCGTTTCTGACAGCACATGGCGATACGATACCAGATGAAGGAGAAGGAATTTATGAGTAAATCATTGTGTTTTGTACCGGGGAAATACGTTCCGCTAAGTCGTTTTATTCTGAGTGGTGGATCTGAACCCATTGCTCTACCCATTACTAGGGCTGTGGCCGATTACTTAAAAATGCACGATGCAGAACTACTACTAGCCTGCTTGCGGAGCGGTGAAGTAACTTATCACAAAGCCGGTTGGTCAACCCTGCGAGAGGATACAGTCGAGGCTGAAAAGGCGGAAGGAACCCAGAATTCAGAGGAAGGAGTGTTCGTATTGGTCAGTCCGTTACTGATCAATACGCTTCCAGTAGTGTCACACTGGGATAACAGTGCTGCTGAGGGGAAAGGCGGCTTCCGTTATGGTGGGACCGACGGCATCGGGACCCTGCGGATGGACGAAGCTGGAGAGAAGGTTGTAGCTGAGCATGTACGGCTCTATAATAACGATCCAGATAGCCCTTATGTATACAATACCGAAGATTATCAGTTGTTCGGCAGTAACGAAGGGGATAAAGAACTTAAAACCCCGCAATTTGAACGCTATATTGGTGACCGCTACAGTCTCTATGCAGTAGATGATTTAGTTGCCATCTCCTTGAGCGACCGTATCCTGAAGACCTTCGGGTATCCGGTGGTCTACCGTAATGAATCCGCTGACGATGGGGCTCTTTTAAGCAATGCGCCTGTGGTTCAGCTCATCAGCGGCAGTCTGTTAGTTACGAAGAACGGTCAGCATAGCCTTGCGTCCTATATTTTGCCGCCCAATTGGAGTGCGAAAAGTGTTAAGGGCTATCCGCTGTTATTCAACGGTTATTATGATGCCAATGAAAATACCTTCAGCACTGTAGGTCCCTCATTTCTGGAAATCATCGGAAAGACTCTAGCCAGCACAGGCAAAGGTATTGTTGGTGTTCTCTGGAACGGTGGAGGTTACATCGGCAGCCGCTCCCTGCAAAGCTCCATTTACGCCGGGATTGGTGCGGCAATTGCCAGAGGCCAAGATAGCTATGGTGGTGATGCGGAGCAGGTTGTGGCCGTGGGTGGCTCACGCGGTGGGCTGACCGCGTTGCTGGCGGGAGGCAATCCTCTAAGGCTGCCGTACCGGGTGCGGTACACATTGTGTTATGCACCTCCGTTAATTCTGAATGGGCTTACCCGTGAGTTTGCGGAAGGGGCATGCCCGTTGATCTGGCATGTGGCAGAGGTGGACACCGGTTACCGGGATATCTGGAAGAAGGACTGGCGGCATCCTCAGACCGGAAGATCAGGTATCGAGACTCTGCTACAGACACTTACGGGAGCTGGTGACTCTGCAAGTCTGCGGGAAACGACCGGACTGGAATCCGATTTCTTCTTAGACGGTCTTAAAGCGAGCGGCACTAAGCTACTGATAAACCATGGCACGCATGATGCCTTTACCCTCAGCCGATTCAGCTTTGCCTTCGCGGCCTTGGTCCGGAGTCACGGCATTCCACTTCGCCATGAGATCGGCTACCGCTTCGGGCATAACAACTGCACGGACCTTTACGAGCAGGCTGCTCTGTGTCTAAAAGCTATACTACAGGAACAGGAGCTTGAATTCACGGGGACGGTGCATTATCGCAGACGCAGTCCAGCTGTGGGCGAGTGGGAGCAGACGGAACGTTTTGTTCCGGTTCCTCAGCCAGTTTTTCTGGAGGCACCGAAGTTCGTAGCGGTGGGTAGTCCAGTGGCTTGGACTCTTTATGGAGAGCCGGGAATGGAATACCGCCTAGAGCTGGGAATCCTAGATCAGCAGGCTTGGGAACAGAAGCAGCAGGTAGTCCGTAATGAGTGCATTACCCTCGCGTCCGGTGTTTTACCTGACAAACAGCATCCTCTTGAACTCTGCTCGTGGCAGGATGGGGTAAGTCAACTCGCTGACGGGCAGCATGCGGGTTATTATCTCTATGAGTTATCTTACAGGCTCAAGGGTGAACAGGACTGGAACGTAGTATCTCCATCCCGTGTGCCGCAGCCCGGCGTGGAGCCGCAGGCGGTACTCCGCATTTTGGAGGAGCAGCCCAATCCGGCGAGCGAAGCATTTCGAGCGGAAGCAGCCGTCCTATGCATTAGCTCAGGGCTAAGTGAGGCCTAAACAAAACGTCATACCATGAACATAAGCGGTGTACGACCATTCCGGTGCGTACATCGCTTTTTTGAAATATAAGAAAGTATAAGTTTCATACCATACACAATCTCTTATATTTCTCGCATGATTGCTTGCCAGCAAAATAAGTAGCTTTACAAACGCTTTCGCAGGGTTACCGGATTTCGAGGTTTTGTAGGAAGCGCTATCATTTAAATATAACAACTATACAACGCCTGACCGGAGTGAATTCTTGGCTTCGGGAGGAAGGAAGGACAGGAGCATGATTGGAAAAACCACTGAACTAAATCCTTTAATGACTAAGAAAAAGAAAGGTTATCCTGTGCGGCGTCTATTTAGAGATTGGTCATCTTGGATATTAATTGTCCCTACGCTGTTTGCCTTTTTCTTTTTTTCCTGGCAGCCGCTCGTCAAGGGCATTGTGCTCTCTTTTTTCAATACAGAGGGTTATAATGCCGTAAGCTTTGCCGGACTGCAGAATTACAAGGATGTGATACAGAACTCAGCGTTTCAACAGACACTGACCAACTCTTTTGTGTATGTGTTCTGGTCGCTGCTGATCGGTTTTGCTGTACCCATTATAGTCGCAGTTGTGATCAATGAGCTCAGGCATGGGAAATCGTTCTTCCGCTTTTCGGTCTTTTTTCCGAGCATGGTTCCCGGCATAGCTGCCTCGATGTTATGGATGTTTCTGTTTGAGCCTGGGAAGGGCGGCGTGCTGAATATTATGCTGAGCGCTCTGGGATTCCCGGTGCAGCAGTGGCTTCAGGACCCGGACATGACGATTATGCTGATTATTTTCACGATTACCTGGCGGAATTTCGGGGGAACGGTGCTGCTCTATCTAGCCAGTCTGCAAAGCATTAATCATGATCTGTACGAAGCGGCTTCCATCGACGGTGCGAATGTATGGCGGAGATTTAAAAGCATCACCATTCCGCAAATTTCCAGCATGATCGGATTGATGATGATTTTGCAGATCAGCGGTGTATTCCAGATTTTCAACGAGCCTCTGGTTATGACCGAAGGTGGGCCGAACAACGCCTCTATGACGTTAATGCTCCAAAGCTATTACTATGCGTTCCGGAGTTTTGAAGCAGGCCATTCCATGGCGCTGGGGGTTATTACTTTCCTTGTCCTGATGGTGCTAACTATTATATATTTCCGGCTGGATAAGAAATTGAACAGGGAGTAGAAGCTATGAAAACAAAAGAAGCATTTGGCATTATCGGCAATATAGAATACAGGTCACCTTGGGTACGCGTGCTGTATTGGTGCATGTTCATTCTGATGATTGTGCTTGCCGCCGTCTGTATTCTGCCTCCGGTCTGGATTATGGTTTCGAGTCTTAAAGACATCAAAGAGTTCTATGCGATCCCGCCTACCCTGATTCCTCGCTCATTCAATGTAAGCAAGCTATGGGAGACCTGGCAGGAATTTAACTTTCTCAGTTACTATCTGAATACGGCTTACTTAGCTGTCGGTTCTGTACTGTTCTGTCTTACGTTTAACGGGCTGGCAGGATATTTTTTTTCTAAGCTGAAGCCTCGAGGGAGTGCACTGCTGTTTGCCCTGATCGTGTGGACTATGATGGTTCCGAATACAGTCGGTATGGTGCCGCTTTTCAAAAACCTGATTGATTTTCCACTGCTGCACTTGAATCTGACCAATACCTACTGGCCGATGTGGTTTATGGCTGCCGTGAATCCAGTGGTAATTCTGATCTTCAAGAACTTTTTTGATACCATCCCACTGGCGTTGCTGGAAGCGGCCAAAATTGACGGAGCGAGCACCATCGGCATTTTTATCAGGATAATCCTCCCGCTTAGCGGACCAGTTATGGCCACAATTACGATACTAACGATGAACAGTGTCTGGCAGGACTTCTTCTGGCCTTTTATGGTGCTGAAGGATAAATCGACCTGGTCGGTCATTGTGGCCATCTATAATCTGAAAGCGACTTTGCCGCAGGACATTCAGTTTATTGCGCTGACGTTTGCGATTCTGCCGCCGATTATTCTGTTTGTTTTTTTCCAAAAGTACATTATGAACGGACAATCCATGGGCGGCAGCATTAAAGGGTAACATCACCCGATCACAAACCATTTCACAGCTTTGCCCCGTAGGGTGCTGCAGAAGGTGCGTGGTAAGATGATTTCAGATTTAAAAGAAAGCGCTTTACATGTTGTGAAGAATGCTTTAACAATAAGACTAGGGGGAATTACATTGAGAATCAAACACACCAAAAAAATTACAGCTACACTGGCGCTAACGCTGCTCCTTACGGCCGGTCTGGCTGGCTGCGGAGGCTCCAAAGATGAGAACGCCGGAGTGAATACGGAGGAAGCGAGCAACAAACAGGTGACGATCAAGGTCAGCAACTGGCCGAAGCCGAATGAGGAAGCCAAAATTGCCCAGTATGAGCAGCTCATGGCGAAGATGAAAGCTAATTATCCAGATATCACTGTGGACAAGGATGAATGGGGTTATGATGTCAGCTCTTTCTTGCCTAAAGCGGCTAGCGGTCAGCTTCCTACGGTGTACGAAACCTTTTTTACAGAAACTAGCAAAATCATTAAGGCAAATTACGCGGCAGATATCACGGATACGATGAAAAAATATGGCTATGACAAAGCGATCAATCCAGATCTGCTGAAGATGGTGACCAAGGACGGCAAATATTACGGGATTCCGAAGGACGGCTACGTGATGGGGATGCTGTACAATATGAATCTCTTCAAGGAAGCTGGACTGCTGGACGATAAGGGCATACCAAAGTTCCCTAAAACATATGAAGAGCTGGCACAAACTGCGCAGATTATCAAGCAAAAGACCGGTAAGGCGGGAATCTTCCTGCCAACCAAAAGCGGCCAGGGCGGCTGGATGTTCATGAACATTGCTTGGGCTTACGGCGCGGAATTCGAGAAACAGGTGGATGGAAAATGGCAAGCGGTGTTCAATTCTCCAGAGGCAGCGGCGGCCCTGCAATATGTGAAGGACTTGAAATGGAAATATGATGTCCTGCCGGACAATAATCTGGTGGATGTTACGAATGACATGTTCCGCATGTTCGGAACCGATCAAGTCGCTATGAGCTTCGGCATGAATGACTGGCCTCCAGTCATCCAGCAGCAGACCAAAATGTCTAAAGATAATGTAGCAATGTCCGCCCTTCCAGTTGGACCGATCGGGAAACCTGTAACTCTGCTCGGCGGTGGTCTATATATGTTCTCGCCTAATGTAACCCCTGAGCAGATTGATGCTGGATTCAAATGGCTAAAAACCTACGGCTTCACACCGGAGTCCTCAGAAGAGGCATTAACTGGTTGGGATATCGAGAAAAAGACACTGAGTGATCAGGGGCTGATCGTAGGCCCTTACGGCCTGCGGATTTGGACAGATGAGAAACGGATTGGTGAAGAACAGAAGATTCTCGACAAATACAACAATGTGAACCTGGATTTGTTCCGTGATTATATGGACAACGGCAGCAAAGGCATGCGGGCAGAAGAGCCGGTCAACGCTCAGGAATTGTACCAGAAGCTGGATATTGTACTGCAAACTGTCCTAACGGACAAAAACGCAGATCCACTGGAGATTTTAACTAAGGCTGCTGAAGAATTCCAACGTGATTATCTCGACAAGGTGAAATAAGCACAGTCAAACGGCGGCGTCGACCTTCTGAAGGGCGGCGATGCCGTTTCTGCGTAAATTGCCAAATCTACTCTAAGGGATAAAGGAGAGGTGCATTATATGGCAGCAAAAGAATGGGGAGAATGGAACGCGCGATGGATCTGGCCTTTGGATGAGGAAGGGACAGAAAGTTGGGAGGAGCAACACGAGCGGGTGTATTTTCGCAAAATGTTTGAGCTGCCAGCTGGAGCCGGGAGGGCTTACAGTCTGAATTTGGCCATTACTGCTGACAGTCGCTACAGACTCTTTGTTAACGGGCAGCGTTTATGGGCCGGTCCTTGCAAGGGTCATGGTTATGTACACTATTATGAGGAGTTCAGTTTGGACGACATTTTACAACCAGGTATAAATGTGATTGCTGTTGTGGTAGTTCATTATGCTGGGACTTCGCCATTTGAGTTGGGTGAAGACGGTCCTCTATCGATTTGGCGCTCGCAAAAAGGCGGCTTGCTTGTAGAAGCGGATGTTATGAACAATGGGCAGCTTGTGCAGGAACTCAATACGGATACCTCATGGAAAAGCATTAGGGACCACAGCTACCGGCTTCAGCCGTTTCCGATTATGCGCTGGATGGGCGGATTGGAAGAGGTGGAGGGGGACTTGTCGCTGTTGGAATGGACTCTGCCGGAATATGACGACAGCGCCTGGCTAGCCGCAGGGATTGTACAGCCGGTGCGGGATGATTATGGTCAATTAACCCCCTGGCAATTGGCGGAGCGACCGATTCCGCTGCTGTATGAGCGCGAGCAACTCTTCCTGAAGCTGATGCGCAGCAGCAGTGGTGAAGGGGAAGCCCTTTTTGAAAACGGGCATAGTCTGGAGCTGCGGAATGAAGCTGGTGGAGCCTCGACGCCATTAGCAGGAATACACGTGGAAGCGGGACAGCAACTCTGGCTGGAGCTGGATGCAGGTGAGCTAATCACAGCTTATCCGCAGCTTAAGCTTCTTGGGGGGAAAGGTAGCCGGATCACCCTCCTGTACGCCGAGTGCTACGAAGAAGAGACTGGGGATGACGAGATCCGCCGCAAAGCTGTCCGCGATGATATGCAGGAGCATGTGTTAAGAGGCGGTTATGACAGCTACTATCCAGCCGGTTATGGCACCTCGGTGCAGATGGAATGCTATGAGCCATTCTGGTTTCGTACCTTCCGGTATGTCCGGCTGGAGGTGAATACTGGAGCTGAGCCTTTGACGATATCCGGCTTCAGTTATCGGGAGACCGGATATCCTTTGCTGCCGGAAGGAAGCTTTCATTGCAACGATGAACGATATAACCAGCTCTGGGAGCTGAGTGTCCGAACACTACAACGCTGCATGCATGAGACCTACGAGGATACGCCGTATTATGAACAGCTGCAATATACCATGGATACCAAACTGATGATGGAATTTACGTACCTGTTATCAGGAAACGACCAATTGGCACGGAGGGCAATGGAAGATTATAGGGCTTCGCAGCTGCCAAACGGCATGTTGCAAAGCCGCTACCCCTCCGTGCTGCCACAGGTCATCCCCTCCTTCTCTTTATATTGGATCGGGATGATTCATGACCACTACAGATCCTTTGGAGATTTGGATATCGTAAATCAGTACCGACTGCCACTGTTATCCGTATTGGACTGGTTCGATCAGCGACTGACACCGCAGGGTCTGGTGGACAGAACACCTCGCCAATATTGGAATTATTTCGACTGGGTAGAAGAATGGCCACTTGGTGCACCAGACTGTACGGATGATGCACCTGCAACCGTGCTTAGCCTGATGTATGCAGCCGCGTTGGAGCAAGCGGCTGAATTACTTGCCGCCAGCGGGTGGACGCAGATTGCATCTGAGTTGCGCCAGCGCAAAGCCGCGGTCAACGCTGCGGTACTGGATTGCTGTCGCCAATCGAACAGCTTGATGTTCCGCGACAGTCCGGCGGCAACAGCGGAAATGCAGCTGAGCCAGCATACGCAGGTCTGGGCGATTTTAGCTGGCACGGTGGACGCTGTAGAGGGGGCAGCACTACTAGAGACTACAATGGCTGACACATCGCTGGCTAAGCTTTCACTGCCGATGAGCTACTATTTATTCCGCGCGCTGGAGCATTGCGGATTGTATGACCGCTCCTTCGGACTATGGGCACGCTGGATGAAGCAGCTGGATTTGAACCTCACTACACTCCCAGAAATGGACTCTGTTGGAACCAGAAGTGACTGTCACGCCTGGAGTGCGCTGCCGATCACTGAGTTCACCAGAGGGATATTGGGTGTCCATCAAGGGATAGAGGGAATAACCATAAAGCCACATTGCGGAGAACTGCAACAGGCCAGTGGAACCGTAAGCACAAGTCTGGGTCCAATACATGTAAAATGGAAAATCCATTCAGAAGCGGGACATAAAAGCTTCCATTTTGAAGCTAACTGGCCAGCCGGTTCGGCGATTACAATTATCCTGCCGAATACTGAAGTGCTTTTGACAGATGCAGGTTCTTTTTATAAGGAGATCGACATTAGTCACTTTAGCTGATAGTCTGATTTCAATTGATTTTCGTTTTTGTTGATTCATACACCGGAGGGGGATGGGGGAGTTATATGTTCAGATCATTCGGCCGCAACATCCGCCTTGTCCTGGTGCTGTTTATTACCGTTTACATTGCTGCTTCAAGTTTCATTTTGTACCGTACTATGGAGCATAGAAGCTTGGATATGTTGCGGCAGTTATCTGTTCAATACACTGGCCAGCAGCATAAGAATACTCTTTTGTTCATGAACTGGCTGGAGGAGACCTCCAAGCTTATCTCCAACAATCAGGTGGTACAAAACGCTCTGAAAAAACCAGCGTACGACGGAGCAATTTCTCCGATACTTGAGGGCATTCGCTCCTCTAGCAGTGACATTCTCGGCATTTATATTTGGGGTGAAGCAGGGGGGACGTACTCCTCGAGCAATGTATCCGGGCTTCTCCCCTTTACAGAGATCAAGAAAGTTCCGGGGATGGAACAATTTCTGGATAATCGGGAACAGGCTTTGCGCTGGACGGTGCTGAACCGGGAACATCTGATGAATGCGCCTTCTGATCTGCGCGACCGTCTGCTGCTTGAGGTAAAAATTCAGAATACGGAGGGGCAAATTTTAGGTCTGCTCTCACTCGAAGTTGAGATTGACAAGCTGTACAGCTTCTACCTGTCAGGCAAAAATACGATCTACGGCGAGAATGAAGTTTATCTGCTGACAAGTAACGGAAAGCTACTGAGTGCGGCGGATGTTCCTATGAAGCGATTGCAAAAAATTAGAGCTGCGCTGGCCACACCGGAGAAGGATAATCCAGCTATGCCGGAAGAACAAGATAGTTCAAGTAGCGGTGCTATGGATTTGTTGGAGCGTGAAACGGCCGACGGCTTGATTTTGCTCTATCCGCTGCCCGAATCGGACGAGCGGATTGTCACCTATATCTCTGCAGACGGCATGAATGCAGAGCTGCGGACGTTTAAGTATTTAATGATCGGTTTAAACATCGTCGTGTTTATAGTGTTCTGGTTGCTGATCTCAATGCTTAGTGGCAGTATTGTTAATCCGCTGAAACAGTTGTACTTGAAAATTAACTCCACAATGAAAGACTAAGATTGGCATGCTGAATGGCAGCAGAATGGCAGACAGAATCTATGAAGCAGATTTCAGGCTACCCGCTAAAATCTGCAAAAGGTCACTGGCTAGCAGTGCTTATATCTAATTGGGCAGGAACCGATCACAGCGAATCTACTTCGTAGGGGTTTGTTGTAATAGAACATATGGGGTGAAAAAATGAGAATGTATGCTCTTCTTACAGAACCAATAGGGGACATCAGTAAGGTAATGATTTATGAATCAAAGTATCGTGTTTATTTATTTCTATTTGAAACTCATGAAAATAAGGGTGCAAATGCTGACTATTGTTATGAAACATTAGAAGAAGCAATGGAATTCTGCAATGAGGAACTAAACATAGTTGAGGAACAGTGGGTTGTTATTAACGATCCCAAAGACGGGGAACAACACGATATTATTTATTAAACCAGTATTGACAGCATTGAGCAAACAGGAAACGTTACTGAAACGTAATAGCGACAGTCCAGGGCTTCATTTTCCCCGCGACATTGAGCAGAATATCTACCCACACTGCTCACACGTCAAAAAAAGAAATCGTTCTTTGTGAGAAAAGTGGAAGTACCACCTACCTCTCAAAAAAGGAACGATTTCTTTGTAGTGTCCGCATTCATTAACAATCTTAGTTAATTGGGCAGCTCCTTCTTCAAGCTAATCGTAACCGTGGTACCTTGCCCCGGAGTGCTGGAAATGCTTAGCCCATATTGAGGACCGTATTCCAGCTTGATCCGTTCGTCCACATTTCGCAACCCATATCCGCTCTGGAATAGCACATCTTCCTTAGCTTGGCTAAGTGTCGCGCCGTTGGCAAAGCCGACTCCATCATCCGTCACTGTAAAGCGAATCTCATCCTCCAGCAGCTCGCCTTTAATCCAGATTCTGCCCATGCCACGTTTCTCGCTGATGCCGTGCTTGATCGCATTCTCTGCGATAGGCTGAAGAATCAGCTTTAGAATGCGGACTTTGCGCAGCGATTCCTCAATATCGTATTCAATCTCGAATTTATTCGGGAAACGCATTTGCTCGACCGTCACAAAACTCTCCACCAAACGGATTTCTTCGTCGACAGTAACGAATTTATCGCCTTTATGCAGGCTAATCCGAAAAAAGGTCGCCAGAGAAGAAATCAGCCGCTCAATGTCGGGCTGCTTCTTCAGCCGGGCAATCCAGGCAATCGCATCTAACGTGTTGTAGAGGAAATGAGGATTGATCTGCGACTGTAGCGCAGTCAGCTCCGCCTTGCGCTGCTTCTCTTTTTCCTCATCTTTTTCAAGCATTAATTGGCTGATCCGTTCTACCATCTGATAGTAGCTGTTCTCTAGCTGGAAAATCTCATCGACCTGTGCCCGCTGCTCATAGACAGCTGCTAAGTCTTTTTTGCCAAACAGACTCAGCTTCTTCTTCAAGTTCAGTAGTGGTCGGGTGATTTTGGCCGCCAGATAAAAGGAAAGAATCAGTAGGACAATGAAGGTAACACTGGCGAAAAGAAGGGCATTTCGGTTACCCTTGGCAATTCCCTCCAGCAACTTATGGCTAGAAATCACACTGGTGAACTCCCAGCTAACGCCAAGCGTTTCCAACCTAGGATTCAAAGGATAAGTAGCAATGATATAGGAATTCCCGTTATCTGACCAGGTGCGGTAGCCTTCTTTCTGACCCGGGCGAAGAGGTGCGTTCTCCTCCAAAAAATTGCCCAAGAGCCGCTTGTCGGGGTGAGATATAATCCGCTCGCTGGAAGTCAGGAAGGAGTAGCCAATGCCAGTGAAACTGGAGGAATAAAGATCTGCCAAGGCGGCTTCTCTGACATAGATGATGACGACCCCGATATTTTGCCCCGTATTGAAGTTCCGGAATTGCTGTCCGAAGGGGATATAGGCATTGCCGTCCCCATCCCGTTTGATTTCACCGACAACAGGCATGCTGCTCTCCTGTATACGTTTAATGAACAAGGCTTCGGGAACCTCGAGCATCTGCTCCTTGGACTGATAAGAGTAAAGCATATTATCATTGGTGTTGATGATTACATTGCCCACCAGATCATTCTGTGCCAGCATACCGTCGATGATAGCCCCGATCCGTAATTCCTTGTCTGCTGCCGGCAGGGAATCGTTATTAATGATCTGGTAAATGTCGCTGTTCACCAGAAATCGCAGGAACAACATCTGAATGTCATCGACCATCAACTCCACACTGAGCCCAATTTGGCGTTGAGTCTGGACCACATGGCGATACAGATCCTTCTGCAGATAGGTATAGGAATAGAAGTTGAAAATAACAAGCATCAGCACCAGATGCAGAGACAATCCCACTAACAGGACAACAACAATCCGACTTTTGATCTTGAACCTCCGCATCCAAGAATCCATCCGGTTGGCCATTGTTAGCTTAACCATAGGTTTTTGCATACTCGCTCGGCGGGATGCCCGTCATCTTTTTGAAAATCTGGCTAAAGTATTTGGAGTCAGTGAAACCAACCTGATTGCCCACCTCATAGACCCGGTACATCGGATTGCGCAGCATACGTTTGGCTTCTTCAATCCGATATTCCGTCAGACATTCATAGAAAGTCTTGTTCAAATCTTTGCGGAATAGATGCATTAAATGGGTTGGACTGACGAACACCGCAGCAGCAACCATCTCCACGGTAATGTTCCCAGCATAATGCTCCCGGATAAAAGCGAGGGCGTCTCTGATTTCACGCCGGCATCGAGCTCCGGCCTCTTCCTCAGCGTACAACACGCGTTCAATACCAGACAATGCACGCTGCGCAGCAAGCACAGCCTGTTTGTATGAATCTACGATTCCGTTCCATTTTTCAGTTGGTTTGCCGATGCCAACGCTAAGAGCCTGGCCGAAGTGCTGCTGGCTCCATTCCGATAGCTGCTTACCTAATCTGCGGGCAGAATCGCCGGCAAGCTCAGGTTCATCGGTTCGGAGAATCATAACCCACTCCAGATGACTATCGCGGAATAGACAGAGCTGTTCAAAAGAATACGCTTCCAGAATAACCGCTGCTTCATCCTCCAACGCTTTGCTTACATCAGTTCCTTGAAGACCATTATCAGCAGGGAAGGCTATGGACAGCGGCAGCATAGCTTTTCCTGGTTCCAATTGCAGCTCCAGCAGCTTTATTTTGCTGGTAATGAATTCCTCACTATGCAGCTGGCCATGCAGTAAATCCTGCCAGAATTGTTTGGATATCGCGGCAATTTCCTCATTAAGCTGTGAATATCGCTTGGAGAGTTGCTTTTTCCCCAGAATTTCTTCGCCAACGCTTCGTACTGTATCTGCGAGTTCTTCTATATTAATGGGCTTCAGCAAATAGGTGGAGGCACCATAACGTAATGCAGCCTGCGCATATTGAAATTCGTCATAACCGCTAAGTACGACAATGCCTACGATCATGTCCTGCTCCCGTATTTTCTCGATAAGTTCAAGACCGTTCATATACGGCATACGGATATCGGTAATAATCACATCCGGGCGGTGCTGTAGTGCAAGCTCCAAACCCTCTTCACCATTGCTGGCTTCTCCTATGATCTCGACGTTGTATTCTGCCCAGTCTATGGTTTGGGTGATGCCCATACGGACGAGATATTCATCATCTACTATAAGCGCTTTCAACATTGGCCTCACCTCGAAGTAGTTTCTAATATGTCTTACAGTCATTATAAACATGAAACCTCTTTTAGAGGAGCGGTAATTTCTCAGTTGTCAGGATCACAAACGATTTCGCAGTATGTTCACCGGTGGCTAAGTACAAAAATGTCCGCATAGCGGAAGTTCTAAACATTTCAACAGCTTAACAAACCGTTTCATAGGATTCCATCCTAACTTTTGCAAAATGTACTGTGATAGACTTTAACCGTAAAAGAGCGGTAAGCGCTTTTATAAATACATGACATCGAAATTGAACGCTGTAGGAGGAGTACCCTTGATACAAAAATCATTTATTCCATTCGGGTTTCAATATTACCGTTCCCCAACCCCATTCCGGGATCAATGGGAGAAAGACCTAAGCAATATTGCCGGGCAGGGCTTCAATTGTGTGAAGTATTGGGTGCAGTGGCGCGCCAGCGTGTCCAAAGAAGGGATCTACCAGTTCGATGATATTCAGGAGCTGATGGATATTGCTGAACAGAATGGCTTAAAGGTCATTTTGAACGTGATTTTCGATGTGGCGCCAGCCTGGTTTTATAAAAAACATCCTGATTCCAAAATGATCACAGCAGACGGTTCCGTTCTGGAACCAAGGGCAATTAACTGCCGCCAGATTGGCGGAGCTCCTGGACCTTGTTATCACCATGCAGCTGCAGCCACGGAGAAGGCGAAATTTCTGGCGGAAACAGTGAAGACTTTCAAAGATCATCCTGCACTCTGGGTGTGGGATTTATGGAATGAGCCTGAGCTGACGACAGGGATTAAGCGCAAGCTGTCATTTGACAACCAGGTATGTTATTGCGAGCACTCAGTGCTGGCATTCCAAGAATGGCTGAAAAATAAATATATTGCTCTGGAAGCTCTGAACGAATCATGGCAGCGGACTTACAGAAGCTGGGAGGAAGTAGAGGCACCGCGTGGGCAAGGCGTATTCAATGATTTGGTGGACTGGCGGCTGTACATGTCCGGTACTTTAACAGATGAGCTGCGGAGCCGGGTAGATACTGTGAAGTCACTGGATCTGCTGCATCCTGTTATGGCACATACTGTGCCAGCTCCTATTTTTAATATGATTACAGCAGGTTCAGACGACTTTAAGCTGGCTGAGCCCTGTGACCTGACAGGCAATAGCCTAGGGTCCTCAGCTTGGTCGGCTGATCTACTGATCTCTGCCGCCAAAGGCAAACCGATCATCAACTCAGAGATTCATGCGCTGCCTGGCAATACGGCGATGAAACCGCGCCAGCCGGAGCTGCGAGAAATGAAGCAGCATATTCTGACCCCGCTCGCCCGTGGCATCACGGGATATCTGTTCTGGCAGTATAGACCGGAGGTATTAGGACAGGAGGCTCCGGCTTGGGGTAGTGTGTATTTGGACGGCAGTCCAACCCCATGGTACAAGGATATGGCCCAACTAAATAAGCTTGTGCAAGACAATAAGCAAGAGCTTTTACAGGCAAAACGGCGTGGGGACGGGATTGCTATTCTATTCAGCCCACAGAACCAAATCGCAAACTTTGCTGCCCATGATCATTTGGACACCTATAACGATTCCCTTCAAGGCGTCCATAAACTGCTACATGATCTTAATTATAAAGTGGAATTTCTGCATGAGTCGGATGTTACGGAAAAGACATTGGAGCAATACCGCTGCCTGTGGATGCCTTATCCACTGTATCTGAACCGTAAACTGTGTGACCTCCTGCGTGAGTGGGTAGAAAAGGGAGGCATATTGATTTCGGAATGCTCCTTCGGCGCGCTTCAGGCAGAGAATGGCTGTCACAGCTATACAGTTCCCGGTTACGGATTTGATGAAGTCTTTGGGGTTCGGGAGACTTGGATTCATTCTGCCGAGAATCTGGATCATAGCTATCATCAGGTAGCATTCGAATCACGGACGGCGATCCCACTCCTTAATGTAATGGAGCACAGCAAGGAAGGGGAAGCAGCCGCAGATGATAAGGCACACGGCTCCTATTACAAATCAGATATTTCGCTGCAAAGTCATGTGAAGGTCCTAGCCGAATTTGCCGAGGACAACATGCCTGTGTTGACGGCCGCTACTTATGGAAATGGGCGTGCTGTGTGGTTCGGTACCTTACTTGCGGCTGCCTACTGGCAGGATGGACATACCGGAACGCTCCAGTTGGTGCGCGATCTTTTACAGCAGGAATTGAAGCTACAGCCGAATGTGCAAGTAAGCGGAGGTGTCCGCGCTGATCTTTCCGAGTGGGAAGTTGAAGAAGACAGAGGTGCGTTCCTCTATGTGCATAATGAAGGGAAGACGTTGGCAGAAGCCAAAGTTACGCTGCCTGCCAATTATACTTCAGCAGAGCCATGGTTTGACGATGGGAATGCCAGAATTCAGCCAATAAATCCGTTTGAACCTTCAACAACTCACCTGTCTATACGGGTAGAAGCTGGAGATGTTCAAGTATTTCGATTATCTTAGCCGGCAGCAGTTAAGGTCGGAGATTATAGAGCTGGTGTAAGCCAGCCAAAGGAGTGTATCCATTTGACTTTGTTAGATTATGTTAATCCATTACAGGGGACTAAGTCGGATTTCCGCTACTCACACGGCAATACGCTGCCGCTTACAGCGATGCCATTTGGCATGGCGGCTTGGAGCCCACAAACCCACGAAGCAGGGGGGACCTGGTTCTTCCATCCGCACCATCGCCACCTGGAGGGCATACGACTAACTCACCAGCCCAGTCCTTGGATCGGAGATTATGGACATCTAACACTGTTGCCACAGACTGGACCGTTATTGCTCAGTCCTGATTCGCGCTCATCTTCCTTTAAACCGGAAGAGATGCAAGTGTCCCCACACTACTTCGGTGTGTCTCTTCAACGATATCGTACCCGACTGGAGCTGACCCCTACAGAGCGCTGTGCGGTGATTAGAATAACATACGCTAAGGGACAACAGAACAGGCTCATAATAGCACCGCTTAAAGGCGAGTCTCAACTCACCTTTCAACCGGAGAAACGCAGGATCATCGGCTTTACAAGAGGCCATACCGCCGGGGTACCCGATAATTTCGCGATGTATTTCGTCTTCCAATTCGACACAGACATCCTCATGGAGGATTCGGGAATCTTTGACGGGGAGTACCAACCTCTAAGGACGTATGAAGGAACCGGCGATAAGCTGGGCGCATACGTAGAATTAAACATACCGGAATCCGGTGTAATAGAAGTGAAATGCGGCACTTCCTTTATTAGTGGGGAGCAAGCGCAATTGAATCTCGATCGGGAGGTCGGTGGGCACAGCTTCGGAGAGATCTTGAGCAAAGCAGAGGCAGGCTGGGAAGAACGGCTGAGCCGCATTGTTGTCGAAAGCGCGGATGAAGAGAACCTCCGTACCTTTTACAGCTGTATGTACCGGATCTGCCTGTTTCCTAGAACATGGCATGAATATAACGAGCAGCACGAGCAAATTCATTACAGTCCTTTTAACGGCAGCATTTGCCGGGGTCCAATGTATTCAGATATCGGACTGTGGGATGTATACCGGACTAGCTTCCCGTTATACAGTATCCTGTTTCCATCCTTGCTCGGTGAGATCATGCAGGCTTGGACATTAGCTTACGGTGAAAGCGGCTGGCTGCCAAAATGGCTGTCACCAGGCGAACGCAGTGCCATGCCCGGCACACTGATCGATGCGGCAGCTGCGGATGCCGTGGTTAAGGGCATCGGCGGCTTCGACGTAGAGCTATTATATGAAGGTTTGCTGAAACATGCAGATCGTCCGGCTACAGACGAGAAGCTGGGTAGACGGGGGCTAGAATTGTATTTGCAGCACGGCTATCTGCCGCATGATCGTTTTCATGAAAGTGTAAGCAACACGCTGGATTATATATACGGAGACTTCTGTATAGCCCAGATAGCCAAAGCACTCGGCAAAATGGATGATTATGAGCGTTTTATGGACCGGGCGCAGAATTACAAGCTGCTGTTTGATCCAGAGGTTGGTTTTATGAGAAGCCGTAACGAGGACGGTACTTGGCAGGAAGGATTTGATCCTTTAGCGTGGGGTGATCCGTTCTGTGAAGGTGGGGCTTGGCAAGGTAGCTGGGCAGTTCCCCATGACTTCCCGGGATTAGCCAGTCTGATGGGTGGCGAGGAAGCTTTTGTTCGGCGAATGGACCAGTTAATGGCCGAGGAACCGATATTCAAAGTGGGATCTTATGGCTTGGAAATTCATGAAATGTCGGAAATGGCTGCGGCCGATCTAGGGCAGTTTGCCATAAGCAATCAGCCCAGCTTCCATATTCCTTATATTTTCGCCAGACTCGGGGCGTTGTCCAAAACACAGTACTGGGTTCGCAAAACCATGGCTAAACTGTTCAACAGTGGAATGGATGGGTTACCCGGCGACGAGGATAATGGCAGCATGGGTGCCTGGTATATTTGGAGCGCCATCGGACTGTATCCGTTAAGTCCCGGGATTCCCGAATATGTGCTAGGCAGCCCTCTATTTGATAAAGTAACGATTCAGCTCGAAGATGGGCGGCAATGGGTCATTGAAGCACAAAACAACAGCCCCGCCAATGTGTACAGTAAATCAATCCACTGGAACCACACGCTTTGGGAGCACCACTCTTTGCCTCATGAAGAGATTATCAAAGGCGGCGTCCTGAGCTTCAGTATGTGTCCGGGGGTAGTCCCGTCCTAAAAACAATGCAAGGCAGTCCGGATTATTTCGGGCTGTTTTTGTTTTTTGGATGGAGTGAAATTGCTCTTTTTGGTCAAATCGTGAAATGGCAAACCATTTCGCAGCATTCCCGCCTGTTTTTTCAAGGGTAACATGTCTAATATCGAAGAGAATGAAAGCGCTTAATAAGAATGCGGAGAGGAGGAATCAACTTATGACTTTAAGGCTTCATTCCAAAAGAAATCGACTTATCACTATTCTATTCGCTCTGATTGCGGGAAGCCTGCTGCTGATTGGCGCGATGAATGTGCAGGCTCCACAAGCAGAAGAACCACTTCTGACCCTTAACGGACAGGAGGTCACTGCAGCGGAGTTCAACTGGCATCTTCAAATGAATCGGGCACTGACTGCTGATTACTTTAAACAGACCTACGATGCCAACTACTCAGAGAAATTCTGGTTTACCGACTATTCCGGCGAAAAACCAATCCAAAGGTGGATAAAAGAATCCCAGACACAGCTACTGACGAAGCGGATGGAGTTGCATCTTGCTCAAGAAGCAGGGGTGGTATCGGATATCAGCTTTGAAGGTTTTCTAAAAGGAATGGAGCACGAGAATCAACGGAGGAGTCAGGCGGCAGCGAATAAGGAAGTGGTGTATGGTCCTCTTCATCTGGAAGCGCAGGCCTATTACAGTTATTACATGAGCAACCTTGAGGATGCCACGATTGAGGCAATGCGCAGCAACGGAGGTATCGTGATTTCAGATGAACAGGTAAGGCTGGAATATGAAGCAAATCTAGCTGCTAAATATTCTCGGCCGGGAGCTATACGTCTTGAATGGGCGTCACTGCCTTTTGGTCCGGAAACAGAATACAAAGATCAGCAGAAGGCCTTGGAGAAAATGGAATTGCTCAAGGCAGCAGTAATAGCAGCAGAAATAAGATCAGACACAGGCATCCATCAGCAGGCAAAAGAGTTTGGTATAAACGTGGGCGAAGTCAAAATAACAAGTGCTTCCCGGCGAACAGCAGCGCTGGAAAATCCTAAGGTATTGCTTGCTGCAGATCAGCTTGCACCTGGACAGATTAGTGGCTTGTTTGCTGAAAATGGGGCCATCCATCTACTTTACTGTCTATCGGTAGAGGATGCAGGAGTTATACCTTTCGATCAAGTGAAGGATGCTATCACACTTCATTTGGCGCAACAGAAGTTTAGATCCATGGTGGACGATAAGCTATCCAAAGCTGTCCCAGAATGGAATTACCCAATGGCTGAAAGACTCGCAAACCAAGCCATTCAATAAATATTCAAGGGGGAATCCTACAACAATGTTAAAAAAACTCGCAAAATCACTGCTAATGATAATGCTGATCTTCACGACAGTGTTCCCTGTAATGGGTGCTTCTGCCCATGCTGAAGAGACGTATGCCGATGATTTCTCTGCTCTGCCAGCAGCGGAGCTGCGTTCGGAGAATTGGTTGATTGACAGCAGCAATCCTCAATTCTTCGGCGGAGATGCTACGCGGTTGGTCAGGACATCCACGGATACCGGTTATGCCGTTTATTCATTAACAGGAATTCAGTCGTTTACGCTTCAGGCCTATTATTTCTCTGGCTCAACAGCCGTAATCAAGTTCTACGGATCGGGCGATGCGACAGCGTGGACGGAGCTTCCGTCCATTAATGACAGTCCTACAGCAACCGGTTCTGGTTGGTATGGAACAATATACACGCCCGCAGGTACACTTCCGAATGATATCAATTATCTCAAAATCGAGATCAGCGGCGACCTCGACAGCTGGCTGATGCAGCTCGGACACCTTACGCTCTCCAATGTATCACTTGCACCTCAAACGATTAACGATGAGCTTGATGACGTTTCACAGCTCTATGCATTTAGTACAAATTGGTCTTTAGATACAAGCAATCCCACTTTTTTTGGTGGAGATCATTCTCGTGCAGTGAGAACAGCAGATTCGGCAGAATCACTTGTGTACCATTTGCATAATTTGCAGCATTTCATCGTCCGTCTGCATTCCTTTGCCGGGTCTAGCGGAAGCATCAAGTTCTATGGATCGGCGGATGCATCCACCTGGACAGAGATTTCAGCAATACATGAAGCTCCACAATCTACAGGAGATGCAGCTTGGACCGGGACGAATTATACCCCAGAACAAGGGATTCCTTCCGGCATTCATTATCTAAAAATCGAGATCAGCGGCGATTCCGCCCCTTGGCTGATGCAGCTAGGATCGGTCTCCTTGTCCAACCGCTTGCCTGGAGATGGAGGGAACAGCGGTGGAGACGGAGATTATTACGTCGATTCATTTGCAGGCAGCGACAGCAATGATGGAAAAACACCGGAGACCGCCTGGAAGACCTTCTCTGTAGTTAACCAGACTACCTTTGAGGCTGGAGACCGAATTTTGTTAAAGAAGGGTGGAATCTGGAACGAACAATTATATCCTAAGGGTAGCGGAACAGACGATAAACCGATAACAATCACTGCCTATGGCAGCGGAAGTAAACCGACTATCAATGGTGGAGGCATGGCCGGAGCAGCTGTATACCTGCGCAACGCCTCAAACTGGAGCATCCGGGATCTGGAGGTCACAAACTATGCTTCCGAGAGAGGAACCATTTACCGGGAAGGCATAATGGTGGAGAACGCAAACGGAGGAACTTTAAGAAATATCCGCATCCAGGATAACTATATACATGATGTATCAAGCAGCTTCCGTTATCCGACAGTTTCCGGTGCAGAAGGTGGTCCACATGCGTTCGGTGGAATTTCCGTATATGTGGGCGGAACGACGGGCACGGACAAATTTGATGGGGTATGGATCGAAGGTAACACGGTCGAACGAATTGGACGGACAGGAATTGTGGTATGGGATCAGCGTTTCAACGGAGCCGACTATGCTACGGTCAATGTTACGATCCGCGGAAATTATGTCAAACAAGCAGACAGCGACGGCATCCTCACCTTCGGTGCGGACGGAGCGTTAATTGAGCATAACATAGCAGAAGAAGGTGGGAACTACTCCGAAGAAGGCGAGTTTAACGGCTCAGCCGCAATCTGGCCGACCCGGGGCAAGAATAATATCGTGCAGTTTAATGAGTCCTTTAACACAAATAAACCAGAGGGAGATGGACAGGGCTTCAATCTGGATATCGATACTATGGACAGTGTAGTTCAATATAATTACAGCCATGGCAATAAGGGCGGATTCATGCTTTTTGTCGATGCCCGTTTAACTCCAGGAGTGCTTACCGGCTCCTCTAACAATGTAGTCAGATACAACATCAGCCAGAATGATCTGACGCATACGTTTAATTTTGCAGGCGGGGTTACGCCGGATACGCAAATCTATAACAATACGATCTATATCGGCACTGGGCAAAACACCAAAATAATCGACCATGAATGGGACGACGCGGGAAATATCAACGCTCCCTATACGTTCAGGAACAATCTGGTCTACAACCTTGGACAGGGAGGTTATAATCTGCCCGGGGTAAATGGCAGCTTCGACCACAACCTGTTGTATGGAAATCATCCAGTAAGCGAGCCGGAAAATACGAATCCCGTCACAGCGAATCCGCTCTTGGTTGCTCAGGGCAGCGGTGGAATTGGCTGGAATACAGTGGACGGTTACAAGTTAAGAGAAGGCTCCCCTGCGCTTGGGGCAGGTGCAATCATTGCAGACAACGGAGGCCGTGACTATTGGGGCAACTCTATCTCAGCAGAAAATCCACCGAATATCGGAGCCTATAATGGACCCGGACTTGATCCTGCTACACTGCCTGAAGCACCTGTGGATGATCTACGATTATATTTTCAAGGCTTAAAAATTGCTCCTCATATTACAGATGGTAGAAACGGAGGCATATCCCTTCAACTTCAGTTTACAAACAGTTCTGGAGTAGACCCTCTGAGAATTAACAAAATTTCCTGGAAAATAGGAGAAGGAAGTGATCAGCTCAGTGGTAGCCAGTCGCAACTAGCTGAAATCGCTCCGAATAGCGGATTTACTTATCCAATTCCTTTGCCGGGATTCTCTGAAAGCGTTAAATATCCACTAGAGTTGACCGTTGACCTTGAAGGCTATGAGACAGTTCACCTCAAGCAAAACATAGATATTAACCGGATGAAGCATCAGTCAGACACAGGAACTCCCGCGCTGATTGATCTTGCAGACGGAACCCCTTTGTTGAGCGGGTATAACGGTACGGATGATCTTAGCGGAACAGCGCAATTACGCTGGGACGCGGATAACATTTATTTAACCGCCGACATCCGTGATGATGTATTCAGCCATAACGCTTCCGGGATTAATATTTGGCAAAATGACAGTATTCAATTCAGCCTTGCTCCCGGTGTACCGGGCGATAGCCAATCCTGGTATGAATACGGAATTTCACAGACGCCGGAGGGGCCGCAAATATACCGTTGGCTGTCCATGAAAGGTGCTGCTACTGGAGTGTTGACCAAAGGAACTCTAAGTGTAACCCGAGATGAAGCGACTAAGATTACCTCATATGCACTGGCACTACCTTGGAGTGAAGTAAGTCCAATTCGGGCAGCATTAGGCAATATCTTGAGCTTCTCGATGTTGGTTAACGATAATGATGGTGCTGGCCGAAAAGGGTATATTGAGTGGGGATCAGGCATTGGCGCAGCGAAAGATGCGACACTCTTCCGCACCTTCCAGTTTATGAATGTCGAAGATGAGGAGGGGACACAACCGAGTGATAATGCTGATTTGAGCTTTTTGAGTATGGACGGTACAGATATTTCCGGGTTTGACCGGAACACACTCACCTATACAATAAATGTACCCTTTTCTAAAACAGCCGTGACTGTAACAGGGATACCTTTAGATCCGAAAGCCAAATTAACAGTAACTGGCGGAAGTGAACTAAAAGTAGGAGAAAATAGCGTCAGCATCAAAGTTACCGCCGCAAATGGAACAACAACAAAGACCTACACTTTGAAAGTGGTACGGAGTGAAGACCGCGGGGGAACAGAAACGCCCGGCAGTTCGTCCGGCAACAATAATGGCGGGAACAATAGTAACAGTGGAGGGAAAATAGTTAATCCAGTGAATATAATCTCAGCCGGCCATATTCAGATTCAGGCTTCACCTGATACTGAAGGAATGCGCCTTGCACAGCTTCCTACTGGAGAAATTCAAAAAGCGATGAATGGTGTGCAAGATGGTGCATTGGTACTTGAGCTTACTAAATTAGATGCCACAGCTAAGGGTGTAACCTTTCAATTGCCCGTTACCGAACTGAAAGAGAATGTTACCTCTCTTACAATAAAAGCAGGTGCAACCACCGTAACGTTCCCAATTGACAAGAAGGGTAGCAATATTCCGGAGGGTTCCAAGCAGTTAGAGCTGTCCATTCATTTTGTTGATCCTTCAACCCTTTCTGTTGCATTAAATGAGAAATGGAAAACGCATGCCGTGTACCGGATCTCCTTGATGGTAGACGGAAAGCAAATAGAAACATTAAGTCAATCTGCGGCAATGAAGGTATCGCTTGGATATAAATTGAATCCTAGTGAAGCGCCGAATCAAGCCATCGTCTATTCTATTACCCGCGAGGGGCTGGCGGAAGTGGTCAAGAACTCCAAATACGTTTCAGGTACAGAGAGCATCACCTTCACAACACGGAACTTCGGATTATACGCTGCAGCGAATGGAGATATACACTTCTCTGATGTCAATTCGGACTTCGCTGCTATCCTAGAAGCGTTGGCTTCCCGTGACCTGGTGCACGGCACAGGCGATGGCAAATATGAGCCTGCCCGCCAAATCACCAGAGCAGAGTTTGTTCAACTGCTGGTATCGGCACTGGACCTTCAGGCTGAGAACAGCAATACTTTCGAAGATGTGAGTCCAGACGCTTGGTATTACCAAGCTGTCTCAACAGCTCAGGCGCTAAAGATTGTTAACGGACGCAGCGAAGGCTTATTTGGCGCAAAAGAACCGATTACTCGCCAAGAAATGGCTGTTATTTTGTTTCGCGCTCGGAGTTTAGCTGCTCTTCAGCCGGATTACTCCAGCAAAACCGTAGTATTTGCTGATCAGAAGCAAATCGGAGCTTATGCCAGGGAAGCAGTTGAGTACCTGCAGCAGTCAGGGATAATCAATGGTTATTCCGACGGAACCTTCAGACCACTAAATCTGACCACCCGTGCGGAGGCTGCTGCTTTGATTTATAGAATTATGGGATTGTAATCATCACAAAAGAGCTGGAGCCAAGTGTATTTGGCTCCAGCTTTTTTTCTTGCAAGTATAATAAATTATTCCTTCAGGCTGGCCACACAACATATCTCATGTCCGCGACGTTCGCCTTGCCATTTGGCCAATAATGCCATTCGCTCTACAAATGGAGTATTCGGCCCATAGTGAGGATGTGCATCGATCAATACATCCGAAACAGAGACCAGCTGCCGCGTGAATATCGAAATGATCTCAAATCCAGCCTGATTGAGTAATTCACGCACATTAGCGTCCGTGTAATGATACAGGTGATCGGGTTCAATAAATAACGGTGATTCAGGTCCGTAGACTTCGTTGGTTAATGAATGGCTGTTAGGAATACTGAAATATATTTTCCCTTGCGTTGTCAAAAGATTACGAATATCCTTCAAAAATGCAAATGGATCGGAAATATGCTCAAGCACATGCCAGAACACTACCGCATCATAACGAGGAAGATCAGGATTTTCAGCCGAGTCATCGTCTTGGGTGCTTTTCCATTCATCTTTAACCAGATCCACACCGTATTTATATTTGGCATAGGCTCGTGACAATTGTGAGGGTTCAATGCCAACCGCTCTCCAGCCGCCATTTTCAGCAGCATGTAAAAATTCACCTGTTCCAGAACCAAACTCTAGCAATGCTCCTTTTTCTGGACTGAACATTTCCAGCAGCATTAAATTAAACAGAGCATGATCAGAATAGGTAGCTTGAGCATATTTTTCACGCATTGCAATCCATTCTGTATTATAAATATTTGTGATTAAGCCGGTTGTATCAACCTCCGCAATATTCGCTCTAAAGATAAGACCACAATTGCTACACCGCATCAACGTAAACGAATGATACTCATGAAATACGGTAATAGCTGGAGCAGGGCCACACAAAATACATTGCATATAAAAAACACCTCCGTTAATCGTTTCACTTATTCCCCCCAGACCAAGCTGGGGTTAGGGCATCATAGTTCAGTTGAAGGGCTTGGAGCGGGTTTCATTTCTTTCATTCTATTATCAATCTCGATAGAATATGCTCGTCTCACTGATCCTAAACAAGGTCAAACTTCAATAGATTTATAGTATAGCTTTCTAGGACTTTATATTAGGTGAAGCGGAAATTGGGAATCCTTCTGTTGTCGTTGCATGATAATAAAGGATGAAGAAGCAAGCACATTGTTACAATCCATGATTACGTCAAAAGATTGTTGGCTTCGGAAATGCCTGTTAATATTGGAAATAGAATCATCTCTTAGATTGGAGAGTCAATGATATGAAGGTCATTATTTTTGGAGCTACAGGTATGGTTGGTCAAAGCGCGTTGCGTGAATGTTTGATGGATGATAGAGTTCAAGAAATACTTACGATTGGGCGTAAAAAGACAGAGCATCAACATACAAAACTAAGACAAATTCAACTATCCAATGTAGCTGAATTATCAAGTATAGAACATGAAATCACAGGTTATGATGCATGCTTTTTCTGCCTTGGGGTTTCCTCTGCTGGTATGAAGGAAGATGAATATAAAAGAGTAACATATGATATCGCGCTATCCGCCGGAACAACATTAGCAAGATTGAACCCTCAAATGACCTTTATATATGTTTCTGGAAGTGGGACGGATAGTTCGGAAAAAGGACGCTCTATGTGGGCGAGAGTGAAAGGGAAGACAGAAAACGATCTGTTGAAGCTACCTTTTAAGGACGCATATATGTTCAGACCAGGTGTAATTCTACCCCTATATGGCATACAATCCAAAACAAAAGTGTATCAGATTTTTTATGATGTGATGAAGCCACTTTATCCCTTGCTAAAGAAGTTAAACAGTGTCATTACATCGGAACAATTGGGACGAGCTATGATTCAGGTAACGATTAACGGTTATCCAAGACCCAGAATAGAAAGCAATGAGCTCAAATCCATGATCAGGAGGTTAATTTAATGAACATTATCATTAGACAAGAAAAAGCTCAAGATATTAACGAAGTCTACCATGTAGTCCAAAAATCATTTGAAAATGCGGAACATTCAGATCATGATGAGCACAATTTGGTAAATAGACTAAGGAGCTCGACAAAGTTTATTCCGGAGTTATCTCTTGTAGCTGAATATGAGAATAAGATCGTCGGTCATATCCTTTTTTCAGAAGTACTAGTAGGTGATCAAACTCTGGTTGCGCTTGCACCTGTTGCAGTACTACCAGAAATGCAAAGCAAGGGTATAGGGAAGCTACTGATTACTGAAGGCCACAAAATCGCAACACAGCTTGGATATAAAGGCTCTGTCGTTTTGGGTCATGATAAGTATTATCCGAAGTTTGGTTATAAAAAAGCTAGTCAATTTGGTATAGAAGCACCTTTCGAAGTTTCAGACGATAATTTTATGGCCGTTGAGCTTATAGATGACGGTCTCTCAAATGTCCATGGCGTTGTCGAATACACTAAAGAATTTTTTGAAATTAGATAAACGTAAAAAAGTGGAGCAAATGCTACGGCAGTTGCTCCACTTTTTTATTTGTTTACAGAATCAATTAACACCTTTAAAAAAAGGATTGTGGAATATCGAGACTGAAAACGGCTTGACGAACGACACTATCCTGTATAAAATGAAGCAGTGATTTAGTAAATTAGTAAATCAGTAAATTAGTAAATAGGAGTGGTGCAATGAAAATACCAACAACGTTTAAACATAATCCTGTTGTCATGTTGGAGAGTTTTGAGAAGGTGTAAAAAATAGTAAAGGATATGGGGAATTAAAATGTTTTCTAATCGTTATGTTCGAACAATTATCCTCTCCCGTGTGTTATTGCAGCTCGGAATATGGATCCGGAATTATGCCGTCCTTCTTTATGTATCTGAATTGACGAATAATAATCCGGTAGATGTATCTCTGATATCGGTTGCCGAATTTGCACCGATCTTTCTTTTTGGTCTTATTGGTGGGACCTTTGCCGACCGATGGCGGCCGAAGAGAACCATGGTATGGAGCGATTTGTTATCTGGCTTGTCCGTCGGGGTGGTGCTGATTGCGGTCATGAATGGCGAATGGATTGCGCTTCTTATCGGATCTTTTGTATCTGCCAGCTTATCTCAATTTTCTCAGCCTTCGGCGATGAAACTGTACAAGAGACATGTGCCAGCTGAACAGCTGCAAGGCGTTATGGCGATGTCCCAAACCCTTGTCGCTGTCTTTACGGTTTTGGGACCCGTTATTGGTACGTTTATTTTTATTAAGTTTGGAATTCACGTATCTCTGATCCTGACAGCCGTTATGTTTCTGGGCTCTTCGCTTATATTGTCTTCCCTTCCTCGGGATGAAGAAGAGCCGAAGTCAGGTAAAGCCAGCGGCTTCATTAAAGAGTTAACGGCTGGCTTGCGATACATCGGGTCGAGTAAACCCTTAAGAACACTTAGTTTAACTTTCTCGGCGGTGGGTTTGGCATCAGGACTAACTCAGCCACTTCAGATTTTTCTTGTCATCGAGAACTTAGGTAAGGACAAACAATTTCTTCAGTGGCTTGTGATGGCTAGTGGGGCAGCCATGTTAGTAGGCGGAGCTGCAATAATCGGGATAGCCAAAAAAGTAAGGCCACAGCTATTGCTTTTGATAGGCTTACTCGTCAATGCCGTCTGTACGGTTGGAATGGGTGCTTCTAAGCAAATTTGGCTGACGATTATTTTCTTGGTGATCAGTGGTTTGTTTTACCCTTGCATTCAAGGAGGGATTCAGACACTTCTTGTGCGAAATACCGAAGGGGCCTTTATTGGCCGAGTTTCAGGAGCAATCATGCCTATTTTTATGGGAATGATGGTGGTTGGCATGTTCATTTCCGGCTACCTAAAGGATACGTTCTCCTTGATGGGCGTATTTATGGCGAGTGGTGTATTTGTGATTATTGGTGCGCTTTTTCTGCTTCCTATTGTGGTTAAGAAAAGAAGTAAAGTGCAGCTGGAATCGCTGGGAAAATGAAAATCCAACTACAATTTCCATGAATTTATTATCTAAGATAAGGAGAGAAAGATATGGATATGAATAAACGCAAAGAGCTGATCGAGGAGTACAAACAAATTAAGATTTATATGGGTGTTGCTCAAATCAAAAACCAAATCAACGGCAAAATATTTATCGACAGCTATCCTAATTTGAAAAACAAATGGCTTACCTTGCAAATGCAGTTGGATTCAGGGAGATTTGCAAATGCCCAGCTCCAGAAGGATTGGAAAGAATTCGGTGCGGATGGGTTCACTTATGAGGTACTAGAACAGAAGGAGATAGATAAGGTAACTGATATGCGCTGGGAACGGAAGAAAATCTTAAAGCCATGGTTAGAGAAGTTACAGCCCTACGGAGATAAAGGTTATAACAAACCACGAATTGACTAACGATGAAATCCAAGATAAGATGAAACCGTCGTTTAGTAAATTAGTAAAATAGTAACTGGAAGGAAGAAAAAAAACATGAAAATACCTACAACTTTAAAACATAAGCCTGTTGTCGTATCGGAGAATTATGAGAAGGTTGACGGCCGAATGGCTGGAAACACAGATGCGAAAGGTCTTTCCTTAGGATTGGCGCAGTGGAATGATAGAGGAAAGGTCGATATTTCGGCTAAGGTATGGAGATATACCGGGGAAAAATGGTCCAGACAATCTGAGGAACTGCCTCTTCATCGCGTGCTTGATTTGTCCATTCTAATTTGCCGGTCGTTAGAACATTTCCGCGAAGCGTATCGATATGAGAATTTATATGACCCGGAGCAGCCCGTCATCGACAGAGTTGGCTTGCAAGGGGATGCGATGACTGTAGCGGTATGTACAGATAATGAGCGAATTAATGAAGATATTAAGCTATTTAATCAAGCTCTTAGCGATGACGATGAAATGATCGGTGAGCGTCTGAGCACGTTATCCAAAATATTGAAGGATATGGGATATTAAACAGTAAGTGGTAGTCAAACAGGGCAAAAAAGCCTTCGTGACTGCCACTTTTTATATAGTTTAAAACAATTCCGGCCCCCGTCCAGGAGTATCTATTGGCAAAGTATCTTGGATTTTGATTTCATTTCTTAATTTCCGGAAATCTTTAGGTGTTCTTGTTTGATGTTTTTTAAAGGACTGAATGAAGTTGTTAACATGATTAAAACCAACTCTATGGGCAATTTCAGTTACTGTATAATCAGTTGAAATTAATAGCTCCATACTTTTCTTAATCCGGTACTTTATTAAATATTCATACGGTGTGATATGAAGGGTCTTTTTGAAACTACGGGTACATTCTGAAACACTTAAATGAGCAGCATCAGAAATATCTTGCAAAGTTATATTAGTTGCGTAGTGCTGATGGATGAAAGAAAGCATGAGTTGAAGTCGTTCTTGCTGCCTTTTTACGTATTTAGCTGTGTCCTCAAAGGAGAGAGAAATATTAGATATCAAGGTTAACCAGAGTTGTACGGTTCTGATAGAAACCTCATATTCCCATCCCCATTTCTTTGGCATATCAAATCTATTCTTCAGCTCCAAAAGCATGTTTAGTACATCTCTTTGCCATTCAGCATCTCCTTTAATTACTAGAGACAGTAAGGAAGAGTTCGTATAAGGTGATACATAATTTTTTTCCATAGCACTATCTGCATAAAAGACCAACAGCTTTTCAGGAAAATTGAAACTCACATACTGACCGTCAGGAGTCAGGTGCGTCGTAACATGAAGGGCACCTTTATTGATGAAAATGGCTTGGCCATTTTTCAATTCATAATCAATACCATTCACTTGTATAACTAGTTTACCTTGAGTAACCAAAGTGATCTGAAGTTCTTCGTGCCAATGTAAGTCATTAAATCCTCGTCCTTCAGGGATAATTTTCCGAGAGTTAGCTGTGTACATAATGTATGGAAATGAAGCATCAGGAAAAAGAATGTTCTCGTGCAGCAGTTTTGACATCTAATGACGTCCCTTCTAAAATGATGATATTTATATATAATACAACGATATAATGACACAATTTAAACAATGATGATGATATTATTATATCCAATCTTGATTTTATCACTCTGTGCACAGGAAGTAGATAGAACATTTTGGAGGATTATATGTGAAATCAAATAAACCGTCATATCCGTACATTTTGCTTTTTATTAGTATTTTATCTATTTCGATCTCTTCCATCATGATAAAATTTTCAAATACTCCCACCTCTGTAGCCGGCATGTATAGATTGTTTGCTTCTGTAATTTTATTGCTTCCTTTTGTATCATGGAAAAAGCTTCGCTGTCTGGAGATGAGTAAAAAAGACTGGAGTATTGTTTTCTTAGCGGGTCTCTTTCTTGGATTACACTTCTTATTTTGGATGGAGTCTTTAGTTTATACTTCGGTTGCAAGCTCTATGGTGATATTATCATTGCAGCCTTTATTTGTAATGATTGGTTCATACTTCATCTTCAGAGAACGGGTAAATGTGGTAAACATTCTTTGTTTAGTGATTGCACTTCTGGGTTCAATAGTTATCGCTTGGGGAGACTTTGGAGTTTCTAAAGTGGCGTTAATAGGGGATGGCTTATCATTATTAGGAACCGTTTTTGTATCAGCGTATATGCTGGCAGGACAAAAAGTAAGTCATAAAATAGGAGCAAGTTTATACAGTGTTATTGTTTTTTTCCTTGGCGGAAGCGTCTTGTTAATCTACAATTTGTCAAACCATTTCTCTTTGATAGATTATAACTCTTCGGACTGGATCTATTTCTTTTTACTCGCATTAATCCCAACTATTTTGGGACAATCTATTATTAATATGTTATTGAAATCTTTAGGTGCAACTACTATTTCTGTAGGGATTATTGGTGAGCCTGTTCTCGCCATAATACTAGCTTATCTATTCTTGGGAGAAACAATCACTAGCTTTCAATTTATAGGAGGGATGATGACTCTACTCGGCATGGGGATGTATTTCTGGGTAAAAGCCTTCAATTACACTACTGTTAAATATCAGAATCAAAGTAGATAAGCAAATAAATTAAGAAAATATCATTTAAAGGGAGAATGCTATATGGCTATTATTGATGATTTTTTGAAACTGGATATTCGTGTTGGAACAATAATTAAATCTGAATTCTTCGCCGAAGCAAAAGTTCCTGCGATCAAGCTTGAGATTGATTTTGGAGATGAGATCGGAATAAAGAAATCTAGTGCACAAATTACTAGAAGATATGTGGCTGAAGATATCATCGGAGAGCAAGTAATTGCGGTAGTCAATTTTCCTCCTCGACGAATTGCAGGCTTTAATTCAGAGGTATTAGTCCTTGGAGGTGTACCTGAAAAGGGTGACGTAATTCTATTGAAGCCAGATATGAAACTGCCTAATGGAACACCCATAGGATGATTTTCCAGAAATATAATTAAGTCTAATACTTAACTAGTTGGTCCCCTAAAAATGTCCCCTCTGTTCAATAATGCTCAGTTGCGGATAATTCAATTATAATTGTTTTTACTATCCAGTTTATCAATACTATCTGGTAAGCTGTACGTAAATTGATCGTATTAGGAAACGAAAGGCTAAGAAAATTTTGAAGTAGTCCTCAAAGGATATAGATCCGAGACTATTCGATTTATAGGAGTTGAAGCAATGGTGACTTATGAGAAACCGAAATTGGCCATAAGTGCAATTGAAAAACTATTAGACAATCATCTTGGGCCTGGTTCGACTGAGATTAAACCGCTTTCTGGCGGCAACATAAGTAATGTGTTTTCATTCAACCACGAAGGGAAGGGGTATGTTATGAAATTCAGTGATCTGGAAGGAGCATATGAAACGGAACACTATGTATCCCATTTGCTCTCAGGTCAAAACATCCCTTTCCCCAAATGTTTGGCGTTAGGGAGAATTAACCAGTTAACCTATATAATCATGGAACGAATTGAAGGACTGAATCTATCCGATTTCACAGCAGAGGAACAAACTCATCAGTTGACTGAGATTATTAGTATTTTGAAAAAAATGGCTGAAGCAGATATTGGGTCAACTAACGGCTATGGGTGGATCGCTGCTGACGGCAACGGATCCTATGTATCATGGAAAGACTTCGTCGTTGCCGTAAATGCAGAGGATCAAAGGGGAACATTCTGGGAGAACTGGCATGATCTCTTCCGTACTTCTTGCTTGGAGAGAGATGTATATGAAGAAATATACGGTCGGTTGATGGACTACGTACCCTATAATGAATCGTACAGAAGCTTTATACACGGAGATTTTCAACAGTGGAATATTTTGTCCGATGGAACACGAATTACCGGCATCATCGATGGGAATTGCATGTACGGTGATTCTCTCATAGACCTTGCGATCCTCGATCGGCATATGCCGTGGAGTGATGTCATTAAGACATATCAAATCAATCAAGAGAAAGCCAGCATAAAGATACCTTATTTTAAAGAGCGGCTAATGGGAGCTTATTATTTCAAGGGGCTCGACGGACTACGCTTCTATGCTAAAATGGGATGGAACGATGCTTATCAGAACACACGGCAATTTCTTTTAAATCTGAATGCTTAACGTCAGGATACATAACTTGAAATCCCAAACAAGTCCAGTATTGATTCTAAATGACATAAAAAGATTGAGAGCCCTCATTTGTTTAAATGAGGGCTCTTTTATTTATGGAGTGCTGTCTGATACTAGCTTCATACTTACAATCTGTAATATTTGCACCTGGACTTGTCATTAATCCACTATCTAGAGCTTTGTCCAACTTGATAAAATGTAAGCGCAATCATAAAATAATCGATTGGAGGAGTACGGCATGAAAAAGATTGGTGCAGGTTTTATATTCTTATTTGTGATGTGCGTAGCATTATCCACTACTGCGTTCGCTAAACAGCCTTATTCATCCTACTGGTTTCCAGAGCAATTGCTTCAGTGGAGTCCTGCATCCGACCCGGATGCGGTATTCAACCGAAGTACAATTCCGCTGCAAGACCGCTTTGTGACTGATGGAGTCAATGCTCATGCGACAAAAGCGCCAAAAGTTATGGCTTTATCAGCACTGAACTCGGGAACAAGTGGTGTGCCATCACAGGGATCAGACAAATTTGGAGCTAATACGTTTACTTATTGGCAATATGTTGACAAGCTGGTCTATTGGGGCGGATCTGCCGGGGAAGGAATTATCGTACCACCAAGCGCTGATACGATCGACGCAGCACATAAAAATGGCGTACCGATCGTCGGAACGGTGTTCTTCCCGCCAACTGTTTATGGAGGGAAATTTGAATGGGTGAAGCAAATGCTTCAGCAGAACAGCGACGGTTCCTTTCCTGCCGCAGATAAGCTGATCCAGGTTGCGAAGT
Source organism: Paenibacillus sp. FSL R5-0923 (assembly GCF_038009145.1). NCBI lineage: Bacteria > Bacillati > Bacillota > Bacilli > Caryophanales > Paenibacillaceae > Paenibacillus > Paenibacillus sp. FSL R5-0923. The sequence goes on along the minus strand of NZ_JBBPAT010000001.1, from coordinate 4,276,971 downwards.
ATTACGGATTTGACGGTTGGTTTATTAACCAGGAGACTGAGGGTGGAACACCAGCTGATGCCCAGAAAATGAAAGCTTTCCTAAGTTATCTAGAATCGCACAAATCTGCATCTATGCAAATCGTATGGTACGACTCCATGACCAAGGAGGGCAGTATCAGTTGGCAAAATGCGCTAAATGACAAGAATGCAATGTTCCTGCAAGACAATAATAAGAAAATAACAGACAATATGTTCCTGAACTTCTGGTGGAAAGATCTTAAAAGCTCAGCAGAGAAGGCCAAAAGTTTAGATAGAAGTCCGTATGACCTGTATGCAGGGATAGATGTTGAAGCCAAGGGCTACGATACGAATGTGAACTGGAATCTGCTGTTTCCGGATAGTCAACCTGCCGTCACTTCCCTTGGTATCTACCGTCCAGACTGGGCTTTCAACAGTGCAGAAAGCATGGAGGATTTCTTCGCACGCGAGAACAAATTCTGGGTGGGGCCAAACGGGAATCCGGGTAACACCGTGAGCGATCAGGCCTGGAAAGGAATCGCGAACAATGTGGCAGAATCATCCCCTGTAAATAAGCTACCTTTCATCACCAATTTCAATACAGGAAGCGGGCAGAAATATTATGTCCGAGGGCAGCAGGTACGAGATAAGGGATGGAATAACCGGAGCCTGCAGGATATCCTGCCAACATGGCGCTGGATCGCAGACAGCAAAGGAACTTCACTTACTCCAGAGCTCGATTGGTCCGATGCGTATTACGGTGGCAGTTCGCTGAAGGTTTCAGGTGATCTGACCCATAACAATGCAACGCATCTGAAGCTCTACAAGACAGACCTTAAAATCGAAGCAAGCACAAAGCTATCGGTTACTTTTAAAACGCTGAACAAGCCTAGCTTGAAGGTAGGTCTTGCTTTTGCAGACCAACCAGACCAATTTATCTTTCTTAATGTGAAGGATAAGACAGCACCAGGCTGGACTACCGAAACTTTGAATTTGACCCCATACAAAGGGAAACGAATCGTAGCATTGTCACTTTATTTTGATTCCAAGGATACGATTAATAATTATAGTATTCAAATTGGCCAGCTCTCCATCCAAAATGCCAACGACCCGATCAAAACGCTACCAGCGGTTCGCGATCTGAAGGTTACCCAATCCGATTTCCGCGATGGAATTTATGGAGATGCTAGATTAGAGTGGAAACCACTTGACCAGCAGATGAAGCAATACGAAATCTATCGAGTACTGCCAGATGGCAGTGAGGTATTATTGGGCGCAACGCCAAATCATGTGTTTTACGTTCCTGAGATGAGAAGAATAGACAAAGAAACGCTCACAGCATTAAAGGTCGTTGCAATCAATGGGAGATACGAGCAAGGTCAGGCCTCCAGCGTGAAGATCAGCTGGCCAGCTTATCCGAAGCCGATTGCAGAGTTCAAGGCTGATCGGACCTTGGTAACTCCAGGTGAAAGCGTAAACTTCACCGACCTGTCGACCGAAGTGACAGAAGAATGGTCATGGAGCTTCGAAAGCGGTAGCCCAGCTGTCAGCACATCGAAGAACCCGGTTGTAACGTTCAATCAGGAGGGCATATATAACGTGTCACTAACTGCAACCAACAGTTCGGGCCAAGACACAATTATGAAAAAGGCGCTCATTACAGTGAGTAAGGAAGCTGGTGCGGTGAGGAATTTAGCACTTGGAAAACCTGCAACAGCCGATCATGCATGTGGAGACAAAGAAGGCGCACCAAACGCAGTTGACGGTAAAGTGACGGATAATAGCAAATGGTGTGCACTTGGAAATCTGCCTCATTGGCTACAAGTCGATCTAGGAGCCGAGCATCAAATCAGCACTTTTATCATCAAGCATGCTCAGAGTGGAGGAGAATGGTCCGGGTTTAATACAAGCGATTATACCATTCAGGTGAGTAACGACGGAACGAACTGGACGGATGTTGTAAACGTGCAAGGAAACTCGGCAGCTGAGTCGACAGACGCGATTGCATTGGTGAAAGCTCGCTATGTAAAATTAATAACTCTTAAGCCCACACAAGGAGCCGATACAGCAGCACGAATTTATGAGTTTGAAGTCTATGGGTTGTAGTTCGGTTCGAACCATGGTCTTTGAATAACAAATAATAGCGGGAAACACAAAAAAAGAACCTGAATAGCTTTCAGGTTCTTTTTTATTGCATATAAAAAGACACGATGATATAATCGGATCACGACTACAAAAAATATAAAGGCATAGATAATGCATCTTATATTTATAATATACCATGCAGCTAAACTCTTGTCAAATTTTTTCTCATTTTAATGGTTAGGAGAGATATTGTATGCGTTCATTGGTTCTTGGTTTTCAGGAAATAGAAACCACACAGCTTTTGCTCGTGGGCGGAAAAGGGTTGAATTTAGGGCGATTATCAACTATCGAAGGAATAAAAGTACCAGAAGGATTTTGTGTTACAACAGTGGGCTACCAAAAAGCCATCGAAAAGAACGAAAAGTATCATATTTTATTGGATCAACTATCCATGTTAAACGTAGACGATCGAGAGCAAATTGGTGAAATCAGTAAGAGGCTTCGACAACTCCTTATGGAAGTAGAAATTCCTTCCGATGTTGTGACAGCAGTTACTCACTATCTCTCCCAACTTGGTGAAGAACAGGCTTATGCAGTACGCTCTAGTGCAACTGCTGAAGATTTACCACATGCCTCTTTTGCCGGTCAACAGGACAGCTATTTAAATATCATCGGAAGAGAAGCAATCATGCAGCACATAAGCAAATGTTGGGCATCTCTATTTACGGATCGCGCGGTAATCTACCGCATGCAAAATGGATTTAACCACAGACAGGTATATTTATCTGTTATCGTGCAAAGGATGGTTTTCCCTCAGGCTTCAGGGATTTTATTCACAGCGGATCCGATGACTTCTAATCGAAAGCTGCTATCTATTAATGCCAGTTTTGGGCTCGGAGAAGCTCTGGTCTCTGGCTTGGTATCTGCCGATTGTTATAAAGTACAGGAAGAGGAAATCGTCGATATGATGATAGCCACCAAAAAATTAGCTATCTATGGATTAAAAGAAGGTGGAACAGAGACCCTGAAAATCGATCTCGATCAGCAAAAGACTCAAACCCTTTCCGAACAACAAATTTTACAACTGGCACGTTTAGGTAGAGAGATTGAAGCTTATTTTGGTTGTCCACAAGATATCGAATGGTGTTTGGATCATGATACTTTTTATATTGTTCAGAGTCGGCCAATCACTACTTTATACCCGATCCCTGAAGTAAATGATCAAGAAAATCACGTTTACGTATCTGTCGGTCATCAACAAATGATGACGGATCCCATGAAACCACTAGGATTGTCTTTTTACCTGTTAATCACTCCTGCACCCATGCGTAAGGCCGGTGGAAGGTTGTTTGTTGATGTTACACATATGCTGGCTTCACCTGTGAGCAGAGAAAATTTCATAAATACCCTTGGGAAATCCGATCCGCTCATAAAAGACGCATTTATGACCTTAATAGAACGAGAATATATAAAATCGTTACCAGATGATAGAAAAGAAGGGAGTCCCGTTAATAGCAGTAAAGATAGTTCGTCAGAAGGTTTTCAAGCATTAATCGAAAATGATCCGGCAATCGTTTCTGATTTGATTAAGAACAGTCAAACGTCGATAGAAGAATTAAGACAAAACATCCGAACGAAATCAGGAGCAGATCTATTTGATTTTATTCTTGAAGATCTCCAGGAATTAAAGAAGTTCTTATCTGACCCACAAAGTACAAAGGTTTTTATGACTGCTATGAACGCTTCGTCATGGATTAATGAAAAAATGTACGAGTGGTTAGGTGAAAAAAACGCAGCAGATATGCTTTCTCAATCTGTATCAAACAACATTACCTCGGAAATGGGTCTGGCGCTTTTGGATGTTGCAGATGTGATTCGTCCTTTCCCGGAAATAGTTGATTATTTACAACACGTAAAAGATGATGATTTTTTGGATAAACTGGTTAAGTTTGATGGTGGACAGGCAACTCAAGATGCAATCTATGCTTATCTCAACAAATTCGGAATGCGATGTGCCGGTGAAATCGATATTTCGAGAACTCGTTGGAGTGAAAAGCCGATTACACTTGTCCCCATGATTCTCAGTAATATCAAAAACTTTGAGCCTAATGCTGGCAATCGAAAATTTGAGCAAGGCCGACAGGAGGCTTTAGAAAAAGAACAAGAGTTATTAGATCGATTGAAGCAATTACCGGATGGAGAACTAAAAGCTGAAGAGACAAAACGAGTAATCAGTTTTATCCGGAATTATATCGGTTACCGTGAATATCCAAAATACGGAATGATTAACCGCTACTTCATTTATAAGCAGGCTTTACTGAAAGAAGCCGAACAACTTGTACAAGCTAGCGTTATTCATGAAAAAGAAGATATATTCTATCTCACTTTTGAAGAACTTCACGAAGTCGTACGCACAAATAAACTGGATGATCAGATCATCAGTAAACGAAAAGACGATTACAATTTTTTTGAAAAACTTACTCCGCCACGTGTAATCACATCTGATGGTGAAATTATTACAGGTGAATACAAACGAGAAAATTTGCCAGACAACGCGATTATAGGTCTCCCTGTTTCTACCGGAGTAATAGAGGGACGAGCTCGTGTCATCTTAAACATGGAAGAGGCAGATCTGGAAGATGGCGATATATTAGTCACCGCCTTTACTGACCCTGGCTGGACATCATTGTTTGTATCTATTAAAGGCCTGGTCACCGAAGTTGGCGGACTGATGACCCATGGAGCCGTTATCGCTCGTGAATATGGCTTGCCAGCAGTTGTCGGAGTGGAAAATGCCACCAAGCTGATAAAAGACGGGCAACGAATTCGTGTGAATGGAACAGAAGGTTATATTGAAATATTGTAGAGGTATTTAAAAATAAAAATAATTATCGATGTTCTCTTTCGCTGGTCTGAAATTCGGTTTAATGTAGGAAAAGAAAGTAAATAATATGGGGATATGGACAACCTCCGGAAACAAAGCCAACTTATATTTGCAAAAGGGGAGTTCGAATTAATATTCCTTGACGTGAATATTCTTCATGAGGTATATTGTAAAAGCAATAAATTATCCCGCTAAGAAGGAGAGTATAACTTATGATTAATAAAATTGGACAAATTATGTTATATGTAAATAACCAAGAGGAATCCAAAAAATTCTGGACAGAAAAGCTAGGATTCGAAGTGATTTTAGACGAAACAAATGGCCCTATGAGATTTATCGAGCTTGCTCCGAAAGGTGCAGCGACTAGCATTGTTCTTCATAATAAAGAGTTGGTTGCCCAAATGAATCCTGAAATGAATCTCGGAACACCTTCTTTAATGTTCTTTTCGGATAATTTTGATCAATTGAATCGAGAGTTGAAGGACAAAAATGTTACGGTTGGAGATATTGTAGAAATTCCTGGTGGAAGAGTATTCAATTTCGCAGACGGTGAAAATAACTACTTTGCTGTAATGGAAAAAGGACAATAAAATTGAATGAACATGCAATAAGGGGATAGTTAAATAAATTACGTCAGCAGCTAATCAAAATGATTAGCTGCTTTTTCATACCCATAATGACCGTTATAAACTTCAAAATCTTACTTGTTAAGTAAAGAATATCATGTTATTCTGCAAAAAGAGGAGATGATCAGATGTTTGAAAAGGGGTCGTTCCAACCCGTTCAAGCCACTAAGTTAGTGGACGATGTTGTTAATCAAATACAACAAAAAATTTCAACAGGAACAATCCTGCCAGGAGACAAATTACCTCCAGAACCTGAATTAATGAAATTATTTAATGTAGGGCGATCAACGATAAGAGAAGCAGTCCGTGTGTTAGTTCATGCTGGTCTATTGGAGAAAAAGCAGGGTTTTGGAACTTACTTAAAATCCAGTCCTATTATTCAAGAACCACTTACCCATCGTTTACTTCGTGCAGAATTGATTGAGGTCTTTGAAGCTCGAAAAATGATTGAATTAGAAATCGCAAGATTAGCAGCTCTACGGCATGATGACACTGACTTATTCAACATGCGAAAACATTTGGATACAAGAGATATGGCTCTAAAGCAGAATGATCGTGAACTGTATGCCAAATCGGATATAGAATTCCACATGGCTGTAGCGATGGCAAGTAAAAACGCTGTAATCATTGACTTATATAGAACGTTTACTCATATTTTGTCAGATGCAATGAGTAAATTAAACCGTAATTATAGTTCCCATGATCCTCAATCCGATTACCATGAACAAGTGTATGAATCTATTAAAAATGGGGATTCAGATCAAGCAGTACAATTGACGCTCAAAATTTTAAATGGAACACTTTCTGAGCTTTAAGTTCAATATAGACATTCATGTAGAGGAGGAATTTGGGCATGATTATATCACTCAAAAATGTATCATGGCAACGTGATACAACAATGATCTTACGCGATATGAATTGGGAAGTGAAACAAGGGCAACACTGGTGTATCGTCGGACTAAACGGTTCAGGCAAGACGACGATGCTGAACGTAGTAAACGGCTATATATGGCCGACGACTGGGCAAGTCGAAGTGTTAGACCACCGCTTTGGCGATGTGGATCTTAGAGAGTTACGGAAACGAATCGGTTGGGTCAGCACCTCGCTGCAACAGAAGCTATATGGCCATCAGACTGCGCTGACCATCGTCCTCAGCGGAAAATTCGCAACTATCGGTTTATACGACAAGACGAATGAAGAGGATCAAAAGCAAGCCGAGGAGCTGATGGAATTTCTAGACTGCTCTTCCTTAGCCGCTCGTACATACGATACCTTGTCGCAAGGTCAGCGTCAAAAAGTCCTCATTGCACGCGCACTTATGGCCAATCCAGATCTATTGATCCTTGATGAGCCTTGCACAGGACTCGATATTTTTGCCCGAGAACAGCTGTTGCAAATGATTGAGAAGATTACGAAGCAAACCAACGGACCAACTTTGCTGTATGTAACGCATCATATCGAGGAGATAACACCATGCTTTACACATACTTTGCTGGTGAAGAACGGAGAAATCTATAAAGGGGATGAGACAGAAAACTGCTTGCAGTCGGATGTGTTGAGTGATTTCTTTGATACCCCCGTTGAAGTTCAGGAGCATCACAATCGTAAGTGGCTTACACTTGCCGGTGATAAGTAGGATAAGCTGCCTAGCAATTGCTAGGCAGCTTTTATTATCTTGAATGTTAGAAGCTAGTGCTCACTTCGAATAGAATTACTATATTGTCGGGGACTCATTCCTATCTTTTTTTTAAATATTTGGTGAAAAAATTTGAGGTCAGCATATCCAACTGCAGCGGCAATTTCGCTTACACTTCTATGACCTCCTGAAAGCATACGACATGCAGCATCCATTCGAATACTTTGCGTATAATCTGTAAAGCTCATTCCAGTCTGATGCTGAAAAAGGCGACTGAATTGCCGTTCGCTAAGGTTCGCTTTACTGGCGAGATCACTAAGTTTAAGCCCATTGGCATAGTTGTAATTTATAAATGCAATCGCATCATCCACTGCCATCCATTGCGGCTTATCCCCTGACGGCGCAACAATCTGCAACCGGTGTCTAAACAAGCCTGTTAATATTTGTACGAAAAGAGCATCGAGGACAGCTAGATATCCTGGCGGTTTTGCCGAGAATTCACGAAACAGTTCACGAAACATAATATGGTATGCGCCATTGACATCTTTCATAGAGAACCATAGCAATTGCATGTCTGTGAAAAATTCACAAATATCTGTAGCGTGAGGAAAGGTAGCCTGAAGTTCTGATAAATACTCTACTGGAAATAAACAGTTATAAACGATGAGCGGGCGGTCTTTCATCGGGGTCTTAGGTCGAAATACATGACTGCGCCCAATGGGGATAAAAAATAACGTACCGTGCTCGACAGGAACAGCCTCATCGTCAATGTAGTGAACGCCTGCTCCTTCACTGATATAAGTAATTTCGATAAACTCATGGGAATGCGCATTCAATTCGAACGTTTCGTAAGCCCTGTTCACATAAATTGGCACACCAGGCTCGAAAAAGCTATCTCCAGACATGACAAAAGTGCTGCGTCTGATACTCATAATCGTGGCCCCTTTCAAATTGCTAAGGCTAGACATATCGTACGAAACTAATGAATGAATGTCTAGATCCACCTATAAAAATGTCTGAAACACCCCCAATTCTAAATTCTCTCAACTCATACAATAGAAATAGCTGCCGGATCAAAGATCTATGAATACAGTTCAAAGTGTTCCGGCAGGTTACTGGATGAATATAGGAGGTTGATACAAATGTCCAATTTTGAAGTTACAAATCTTAAAGTGAACTATAGAAAGAATCCGTTGGGGATTGATGATTTACATCCGCGGCTTAGTTGGTGGATCAGCACAGAAATACGGGGATTTATCCAATCAGCCTATCAAGTTCAAGTCGCAAATGATCACAAATTCTTTTCAAAAATCATATGGGATTCTGAAAAGGTAGAGTCGGATAGCAATGTGCATATTGAATACGAAGGTTCCGCCTTACAATCCCGCACTCGGTATTACTTTAGGGTTCGAGCTTGGGACGATCATGGGATAGTTTCAGAATGGAGTGAACCTGCGTACTGGGAAACGGCATTGTTATCGGTAGATGAATGGCAGGCAAAATGGATAGCAGCACCTCCGAATCACCAAGAGAATGGGGCTGATCCTTGCGACTATATTCGTACGGAATTTTCAATCCCTGATAATGTTGTATCAGCGCGTGTGTATGCAACGTCTCTTGGGATGTACCGCTTATATATAAACGGTAAACCAGCAGATAACACGTTATTTAACCCTGGCTGGACCAGTTATAATAAACGGCTTCAATATCAGACCTATGACGTGACTTCTTTGATTGCTGCTGGCAATAACGCTCTTGGTTGCATGGTGGGAAACGGGTGGTATAAAGGATATTTAGCTTGGGAAGGAAAGAAAGACATCTTTGGTGAGGATCGTGCTGTGCTTATCCAGCTACACGTCACATTATCTGATGGTTCTGAGCAAATCATTGTATCGGATGACAACTGGCGTACTTCTATAGGTCCACTCTTGATGTCAGAATTGTATCATGGCGAAACGTATGATGCGAGGCTCGAGGTAGAAGGTTGGTCTTCTCCCGGTTTTGAGGATGTAAAGTGGCAAAAGACTATTCTCAAGGACCGTCCAGAGACTTCATTGGTTGCTCAGGAAAACGAACCGACCAGGGTTATAGAAACCATCAAGCCTATCGCAGTCATTACTACACCCAAAGGCGAACACGTGCTGGATATGGGACAAAATATGGTTGGATGGGTAAGATTTACGGTTCATGCTGAAGCTGGAACGATAATTACTTTAGAACATGCTGAGGTGTTGGACCGCGAGGGGAATTTCTACATCGGAAATTTACGATCTGCAAAGCAGACTGTTACTTATATATGCCATGGCGGGGAGGCAGAAACGTTTGAACCGTATTTATCCTTCCAAGGATTCCGTTATGTAAAAGTGACTGGCATACCGCTAGATCAATTATTGGAACAATTTATCGGCTGCGTCATCCATACGGACTTGGAGCAAACGGGAAACTTCAAGTGTTCAGATGAACTCTTGAATCAGCTTCAGCACAACATTTTATGGGGACAAAAGGGGAATTTTCTAGATATCCCGACTGATTGCCCACAACGAGACGAAAGATTGGGATGGACCGGGGATGCTCAAGTTTTTATTCGCACATCTGCCTACAACATGAATGTCGTTCCGTTCTTTGAAAAGTGGCTAAAGGATTTGGCCGCTGACCAAGAAGAGGACGGAAGAGTTCCGCATGTTATTCCCGATGTGCCAGCGGCAGGATACGGCTCTGCTGCTTGGGGAGACGCCGCGGTGATTTGTCCTTGGACGCTTTATCAATGTTATGGGGACATTCGTGTGCTGAAAACGCAATATCCAAGTATGAAAGCATGGGTCGAGTATATTCGGGCGCAAGGTGAAGACGAATATTTATGGAATACAGGTTTTCACTTCGGAGATTGGTTAGGTCTGGATGCCAAAGAAAACAGCTACGTCGGAGCAACACCAAAAGAGTTGATCGCTACCGCGTTCTATGCTTATTCAACGGAATTGCTAGCTAAGACAGCGGCTGTCATTGGAAAACCCGAAGATGCCTTAAAATATGAAACATTGCATGAGAAGATTGTTCTGGCATTCCGCCAAGAGTTCGTAACACCAAATGGTCGGGTGGCCTCACCGACACAAACTGCGTATACACTTGCCCTTATGTTTGACTTATTAGAGGAAAAGGATCGTCATCGGACGGCCAAGATGCTAGCCGACCATATCGAAGAAAATGGAGTGCACCTAACGACCGGCTTTGTGGGAACTCCCTATCTGTGTCTAGTTCTCTCTAGATTTGGTAATACGGATGTAGCCTACCAATTGGTACTGCAGAAAGAGTATCCTTCCTGGTTATATTCTGTAATCCGAGGGGCTACAACCATTTGGGAACATTGGGATGGAATAAAACAGGACGGTTCGTTCTGGAGCGATGATATGAACTCCTATAACCATTATGCTTACGGTGCTATTGGAGATTGGCTCTATCGCACTGCCGGTGGCATCGAACTATTAGAAGCAGGCTATAAAAAAATACGGATCCAGCCGCAGATCGGGGAACATTTGACGTGGGTTGATGCTTCGCTTGAATCTGTCCATGGAACGATCAAGGTAACTTGGAAAAAACAGAACGAAGATTCAGTAGAAATGCAAGTGCTGATTCCATCCAATACAACAGCTGAGATTATTATTCCAACGATGAATCAGGACAGTATCTTGGAGTCTGGGACACCAATAGAACAAGTCATAGGTCTATCCAGTGTGGAACAAATGTCAGAAGGCCTTAAACTACTAGTTGGATCTGGTGACTATTACTTCAAGTTTCCGATGACTTAAACGTTAATAAGGAATGATCCGCCAAAGAGAAAATAAGTTGAGCCAATTCATCGCTTGATATAATGAAATTTTCTAATATCCATTCCTGTATAATTGCTAAGCTTCCATTAACCAAATAAGCGTAAGTAAAACGCTTCATATTTTCGGGAACGTCAAGCTGAAGGAAAGTGTCAATATTCATCAGTACTTCATTAAGCAAACGTTTTGAAAACAACTCGTTTTCATTTGATTTGAGTAGCATGATGGCAAATAAATCATCATTCTTTTTGATGTAGTCTAAGAAGGTCAATATATAAGTGATGCCATTGTCATTAGCTTCGATTTTTTCTAGATATGCATTTGTGTTATCAATAATCTCCTGCTCAACATGTTCAAGCAGATCGTATGCATTTGCATAATGCAAATAAAAGGTAGAGCGATTGATGCCTGCTGAAGCGCATAATTCTTTTACGCTGATTTGGCTTATGTTTTTTTCTTTGAGCAGACGAATCAAGCTTTGCTTCAGCAGCAATTTGGTTAACCGTTCACGTTGATTCATTGTTGATTCACCCCCTATAAAAATTTTTGAAAACTAATGGACAGAATATCTTCGACTGTCTATATTACATCAGTTTGATAATCAACTGGTGGTTGTGAAATAGACACTGTGTCTGTATTCTGAAGGGAGACGAATGACTTGTCAATAATCTTATAATGCAGGTGAAGAATATGGTAAAGAAAAAACGAGTCATGATAACAGGTGCAGCGGGCAATATGGGTGGCGAAACATTGAAATTTCTTAGAAACGATTTAGCGAAATGCGAGCTGTTACTCTTTGATTTAGACAATTCAACCAGCCGCCAAAAGCTGAAAGAATATGAGAGACTAAGTGGCGTTAAAGTAGTCTATGGCGATTTACTAGACTGCGACCTTGTCTATGAATGTGTGAAAGATGCCGACATTGTGCTTCATATAGCAGCCTTTGTATCTCCTGCTGCAGATGAGTTTCCCGAACGAACGATGCAGATTAATTATGGTTCAGCGAAGAACATCGTCGATTCCATCAAGAAAAGCGATCGTGCCCATGTAACGCGTTTCGTAAATATCGGTACAATTGCGGAAACGGGTGACCGTATGCCGCCGATCCATTGGGGACGTGTGGGCGACCCTCTCAAACCAAGTGTTTATGACTACTATGCCGTTTCGAAAATTGCCGCCGAGCGTATGGTAATTGAATCAGGACTACGCTATTGGGTGAGCCTCCGCCAAACAGGTATTATGGGGCCAGCGATGAGCAAGATAGAAGACCCTATTATGTTCCATAACTGTCTAGAAAATGTGCTTGAATACGTATCAGATCGGGATTCAGGACGTTTAATGCGAAACCTCTGCATCTCGGATATAGACGGAGAATTAAATGAAGGATTTTGGCAACATATTTACAACATTGGCGGGGGCGAGAGCTGTCGAGTCAGCACGCTTGAGATGTATCAGGTGCTTTATGGTAAGTTAGGTTTAACAAATCTTGATTATGTGATAGATCCTAAATGGTATGCAACACGGAATTTTCACGGACAATATTATCTGGACTCTGATAAGCTGGAGGAGTATTTTCACTTTCGCCGAGATTCAATAGATTATTTCTATCAAAACTACCTTGATAATCTAGGCGCACTTGTGCCTGTTGCGAAAGTCATCACTAAATTGCCCGGAGGTCAAAAATTGATGGGTGCGATGATTAAGCGGACGATGAAAAAGCAAGCAGTAAAAGAGCGAGGAACGATACGTTTTATCGAGGAAAATGACATTGAGAAAATAGACGCTTATTGGGGCAGCAAGAACAACTGGGAGGCGATTCCTGCAAAGGTGTCTGAAATGAAGAAATTCGCAGATTGGGATAAAGTCATCAAACTTGACCACGGGTATGATGAGAATAAGCCAACATCGCAATTAAATCTTGAAGATATCAAGGGTGCTGCGAAATTTCGTGGTGGTGAATGTCTTTCAACAGATATGGAAACGGGGAATTGGGCAGGCAAACTTGATTTCAAATGTGCGTTCGACCATACCTTTACGGCTAGCCCCAAGCTTATGCTAGAAGGTGGACATTTCTGCCCGCAGTGTGAGCTCGAAAGCTGGAATTACAAAGAACGTGCGAAGCGTGAACCGTTCTTTGCTCAGGTTTGGAACCCTATTCAAAGAAAGGCAGACGGACGCGAGTATATGAAATCGTATCAGAATTAGATGGTATTACCTCACTTCTGAGATGTTAATACTTCATACAAAGGTTGATCTTTTTGAAGATCAGCTTTTTTGATTTCATAAAGAGGGAGAGAATAAAAGCGTATTTGTTGACAAATAGTCTAATTAGACTAATAATATAAACAGTCTAATTAGACTATTGTAGAGAGGATGAGAATAATGATCAAATCATTTCTAATGATTGGACAGTCAAATATGGCTGGACGAGGATTTATACATGAAGTACCCCCAATTTATAACGAGAGAATACAAATGCTACGTAATGGTAGATGGCAAATGATGGCTGAACCTATTAATTATGACCGTCCTGTTTCAGGAATAAGTCTGGCAGGATCATTTGCGGATGCATGGTGTCGTGAAAATGAAGAAGACATCATTGGGTTAATTCCTTGTGCTGAGGGTGGGAGCACCATTGATGAATGGGCTGTAGATGGGGCACTTTTTAAACATGCATTGCAAGAAACTAAATTTGCTATGCAAAATAGTGAATTAACGGGGATTTTATGGCATCAAGGAGAAAGTGATAGTAGTAATGGCAGCTACAAAGTCTATTATCAGAAATTACTTTTAATGGTTACGGCCCTTAGAAAAGAGTCAGATGCTCCAAATATTCCATTTATAATTGGTGGCTTAGGGGATTTTTTAGGCAAAGAAGGATTTGGGAAACATTGCACTGAATACGAGTTGATGAATCAAGAGTTACAAAAATTTGCTTTTGAACAAGATGATTGTTACTTTGTTACAGCTTCAGGTTTAACTTCTAATCCGGATGGTATTCATATCGATGCAATATCTCAAAGAAAATTTGGGTTGCGATATTTTGAAGCTTTTATTAATAAGCAACATGTACTTGAGCCGCTAATTAATGAACAGGAGTTGTTAAGTCTCCATAATGCAAGAACACACACTAAAGCGGAAAAAATGTATATATTGAGTATGGATTTTGCATGGGGAAAAATATCATTTGACGAATTTCAAGCCAAGTTTATACAAATCAACAATGATTAAACCTAGTAGCATTTTGACGGAGGCGTTGAGTTGATAATATTACTAATTTTAGGATTATTAAAACAAAATCCAGGGGCTCACGGTTATGAATTGTTATCCTTAATGGAAGAAAAACACTATAAATATATAGTGAATTTCACCAAAGGGTCCTTTTATTATAATCTTGGGCAATTAGTAGAGAAAAAGTATATTGTAAAAGTTGACCAAAGAGACAGCACCAGAGAGACACATAATTATAACATCACGGAATTAGGGGAAAAAGAGTTTGAAAAGTTGATGTTCAAATATGGGTCTAAGACAGACTATATAAACTTATCTTTTTATGTAGCAATGTTATTTTCAGATGAATATAAAAAAGAAGAGCTAACTAAATTAATAGAAATACAAATCGATCAAACTAAAAATAAGATTTCTTTAATACAGCTATCTCTTGAGAACGATGAAAATATTACTGCTTATTTTAAAAAAATGTTAGAAAATTCACTTTCCCACCATATAGTAAATGTTCAATGGTTTGAAGGATTGCTTGAAGATATAAAAAAAGAAAACTGATCACAGCTCAACGATTATTCTGGTAACCTATTTGAACATACGTTTTTCTAGTTCATATAGATAAAGATCATGAATTTCTTTGTTTTCAATATCTTGACCTACAAAAAAAACTAAAGTTGGGTCACTCACGGGATATGCATAAGTAAGGTATGTTCGGTGCATAAAATCATAGTCCATCTTTTTTAACTTGAAGTCAATTTGATACTTATCTTCTAAATAGACTTCGAATTGTTTTTTATGGGCTATGGACTTCCATGGTAATCCGAAGAATAAAAAGTATATTCCTATAAGGAATATCAAAAAAATTATTAGAATGAGCGATTTTTTACTTAGAATGGGGTGTTTCATTTATTAATAACCCTCCTTGTAAAATAAGGCAAAAACGAGCCTCTAAAATCCCTTTTAGGCTCGTTTTGCGTTTCGTGAATTGTATTTACTTATTTTAGAATCCTGCCCACTACTAGTATATATTTTAAATAGTCGCCATAATTACCTGCTGTAAACTCCGTTTTCTGCTGAAATACTTGATCTTTTATGAGGGCTGGACGAGGACGTAGTTGTTCTGTTGTTGGGTTAAGATCAGCTTCCATTTGAAAGGTATTATTAAATATAACAATAACATGTAGATCTTCTTTACCTTTAGGTATAGAAATTCCACTAATATTTTTTGCGCTTAAATTGATATTTCCCTGTTGAAGCTTATTTTCACTTAGTTCACTAAGTGTCAAATTAAAAGTGGTTGGTAAAATTCCGTTCTGATTAGCAATTCTATCAGGAGGAATGTCCGATTCCTTAATAGACTTTACCATATTAAATCCGTTGATCGCTTCATCTTCCAAGTGCAAAATACCCGTTTGGCTATCGTGAGTTCCCCTTAAATTCATATTATCCAACAGTACACGAATAGGTAACATAAAAGATTGTTTGTATACTACTGGAACAGTATCCATTGTTTTCACTACACCATCTACTATTATCTTATTCGAACTCTCTGTTAAAATAATTTCCTTGCCATTCTTCTCAATTATTGCTTGTTTTAATTCGGCATTATACGACACAGAAGCTCCTAGTAGTTCACTTACTGCACGAAGGGGAACAATTAATCTTTGTTTGCTATCAATATAAGGTTGCTTTGGATAAGTGTAGAGAATATTGTACTCATTGATTTGCAATAGAACAGGGGAGTTTATTGTAGTAGACGCTGCAAAAGATTGATACGAAGGACCAAATAATAGGGTACTCGCTAAAGTAACAGCTAAACTGAGCTGTAATAATTTCAATCAAGTCACCTCCAGATATTTTTAAAACAAACCCGAATAAGTGTTACTGTTATAAACACCAATTATAATATCGTGCAAGCGAACTTACAGTAAGTATATGATAAAAAATGTAATAAGGATGTAAGTAATTTTGTCCGCTACATTGTCACGGTAACAATCAACAACATACTAACGGTACCTGTAAAAAACATTTTGACATATCTAACAGGTACCGTTATAATAAAAATCAACAGGTACCGTCACAAAGATTAACAGGTACCATACAAACTTTATGGAGGATCCAATATGGACATGAATACTGAATTATACGAAAAACTCGCGAAACTGCAATGGCTGCTGCAACGCCAACACTTAAAAACACACGCTGCTGTTGGCCCTATGGCCGACACATCCCGCGGGCAAGGCAGGATACTGGCATTTCTCCGGATGAAAGATGGTATCAGCACCAAAGATTTATCCTATATGCTGGACATCCGTGTATCATCCCTCAATGAATTGCTTGCAAAATTGGAAAAAGCCGAATATATCACCCGTAAGCCATCAGAAACAGACAAACGCATCATGTTGATTTACTTAACCCAAAAAGGACAAGAGGAAGAGGGGCAAGAGATAGACAGCGTCAACATATTTTCTAGCCTATCTTCAGAAGAGCAGGTTGCTTTCGGGGATTACTTAACCCGCGTAATTATGGCTTTAGAAGAAGAGCTTGGAACGGACGGAGAACGTGATGTAATGGCTATGTGGATGGAGGCTGCAAAGGAGCGTATGGGAACAGAGGAATTCGAAAAACTAATGGCCATGCGTGGACAAATGCAAAAAATGTGGGGGAATTCTAGGGACGAACGCTTTAGCGGAAGGTTCCCTGGCTTTGGCGGGGAAGGGCATCGTGACATGCGCGGATTCGGCTGGCCTTCCAGAGATGGAAGGAATTCGTCACCAGACCAGTCACATGATCCGGACGATAAGTAAGCAGAGTCTTTTCGTCAAACAGTAGCAGTGGCGAGCCTTTTACAAAAGAAAGATGAACGGCAAAGGCGGCGCAATGACGTACTTTCTTGGAAACTGAAGAACAGTTAAATTTCGCACACCAACCCCGTAAAGTCGATGTTACGGTACGGGGTTGTTTGTTGCTGCGTCATGGTTCATATTCTATAAATAGTTAGAATTCTAAGTAATTTGAATACCAAATAGATGAAGAAAGTGGTGACCCACATGGATGCAGAAAACCTTCATTACTTTGAAAAAGCACCCATCTCAAAAGCCGTAGCTCACTTCGGTATACCGATGATGTTAGGCATGTCAATGAGTGTCATATATTCCATCTTGAATGCCTATTTCCTTGGCACACTGGGCAATACGGCTATGTTAACCGCACTTGCACTAACCTTGCCGTTATTCGCGATCATTATGGCTCTAGGAAATTTGATTGGCATGGGCAGTGGTACATTCATCTCCCGCTTGCTAGGGGAGAAAAAATATGATGATGTAAAGCATGTATCTTCATTCGCTTTTTATAGCAGTTTAGTTATCGGTCTTATCGTGATGGCTGTTGGCCTCCCGTTGATTGATCCAATTGTTCATGGCCTGGGAGCGACGCCCGACTCCTTCGGATTTACAAAGGACTATGTAACGATTATGCTTATCGGCTCACCATTCGTTGTATTATGCTTCACATTGGAGAATATCGTGCGCTCGGAAGGTTCAGCAATCACATCGATGATCGGGATGATTCTAAGTGTTGTCATGAATATTATTCTCGATGCGCTAGTTATCTTCGTCTTCCATTGGGACGTGATTGGCGTTGCTACTGCTACGGTCATCTCTAACTTGGTTGCGAGCGCATTCTACGCCTACCATTTGGGTTATAAAAGCCAATTCTTAACTGTCTCTTTAAAATGGTTCAAAGCTACCAAGGAAATACTGAGCAATGTATTCAAAATCGGAATTCCCGTCTTTATTATGAGTATCTTCTTGGGTGCAATGTCACTCGTATTGAACCATTTTCTTGTCGAATATGGAGATCAAGCCATAGCGGGGTTCGGAATTTCATCACGTTTATTACAATTACCTGAGTGTATTCTGATGGGATTATGCGAAGGTGTCGTGCCGCTCATTGCCTTCTCTTTTACAGCAAATAAATTACGCATGAAGCATACCATCGGATTCACGATCAAAGCGATAATAGCTTTAGCTGTCGTGTTCGGCGTTATCGTCTATCTGATTTCCGACCACTTAATTGGCTTATTTACGAATGACCCGCAATTAATTGAAATGGGCAGCTACATTCTGCATGTGACATTCTTATCCTTGTTCATTACAGGAATGACTTCGTTGTTTACCGGGATCTTCCAAGCTACAGCGCAAGGAACTGCTGCATTTATAATGTCAATTATTCAAGGAGTTACTCTGATTCCTGTGTTGTATATAGCCAATCGAATGAATGGTTTTCATGGTGTGGTCTGGTCGCTCGTCATTTCGGATGCCGTTGCGTTCCTTGTTGGTGCCATCATGCTGTATGTTCTGCGGAACAAGATGCAGCCGGATTTAGATGCTTTACCGCAGTAGAATACAGCGTCTTAAGTTGATATATTAAGTTCATCTTCTAATATAAATTTTACAGTATAAAGGTGGAGCCTAGAGTATGGTTGATTTTGAATGGTATAGAAGCTTTTGCACAATATATAAGTATCAATCGATTTCTGAAGCCGCAAAAACCCGCATGATGACGCAGCCAGCCATGAGTCAGCACTTAGCCGCCTTGGAGGCGGAGGTGGGAGAAACTTTATTTATTCGGTCGACTAGAAAAATCACTCCAACAGAGCGGGGAAAGGAGTTATATTCCCAGCTCGCTCCACTTATAGAGTCATTAGAGAATACGACAATGAGCTTTAAATCCGCTTCTTTGCCTACGCTGAGTGTAATCAAGCTGGGAGCGGCGCATGAGTTTTTTAGTGAAAAAATACTGCCACAACTTACTGATTTTAATACTTGCACCATTTCGCATTTTGGAACCTCCGAGCAATTGCTAGAGCTCCTGAAGGAAGACAAGCTAGACATTCTCATTATGTCAAAAAGGTTCCAAACTCCCGGTATCGAGTATTTGAAATTAATGGATGAAGAGTTTGTTATAGTAGCTCCAAGCAATTATGAAATCCTTGAATTTGATAATTTGAAGCTTGAAGAGCAATGGCTCTCTGAACAGAAATGGATCAGCTATGGCTTGGAATTGCCGATAATAAGAAGAATTTGGAGAGAACATTTTAAGAAACGTCCTGAAATTAGACCTATTCATATCATTCCTAATTTACACATGATCCTGAAGGCAGTTGAGCTCGGGGTGGGCTTGAGTGTCATACCTACATACCTCTTGCGAAACTCGTTAAAAGAAGGCAAATCAAAAGTTGTTTCTAAGCATTTAAAAGTAAAAAACGAGTTATATATCGCTTATCAGTTAAAGAATAAGCATTTGCCTCTGATTCATGAGATCATATCTGTCCTAAGGGAAAAGAAGATGGATTAGCTAGTATTATTTATAAAATTATTTATTAATAAGTGGCTATTTCATAATTTGTTTTATTTATGTTTTGGAGCTTACAATAAAGAAGCAGCAAAATTAATAAATAATTGAGACTGGCACTACACTTTGTCGAATGGACAAGCATCAACAGCATAGATGAGGAGGAAATATTATTATGAAAGTGTTTATCACAGGAGCTTCAGGCTATATCGGCGGGTCGGTGGCTAAAGGTTTACTTGATGCCGGGCATACTGTCTTCGGTCTGGTTCGCAATCCCGATAAGGTGGAAGCATTAAGGGATATTGGTATAGAGCCTATACTCGGCACGTTGGAAGATACGGATACGCTAACGAAATATGCTAAGCTCAGCGACGCAGTAATTCACACAGCCGATTCTGATCATTTGCTGGCAGTTGAAACTTTTATAGCTGCTCTACGTGGAAGTGGAAAGCCATTTTTGCATACATCGGGTTCAAGTGTGGTTGGAGATGATGCCCGTGGCGAAACGGCGAGCGAACAAATTTTTGACGAGGAAACACCATTTGTACCTATGGATATTAGGGAAAACCGTGTAGCGATAAACAACCTCGTACGCAAGGCTGGAATTGAGGATTGGGTGAGAAGCATCGTGATAGTCCCATCTATGATTTATGGTGATGCACTAGCGTTGCCTGTGGAAAGCGATCAATTGCCGCAGATTATTCGCAAGTCGAGAGAGCTGCAGGCAGGCGTTCACGTAGGTAAAGGCGTAAATCGCTGGTCTAATGTCCACATCAAAGATTTGGTACAACTGTATGTATTGGCACTTGAAAAAGCACCGTCTGCATCGTATTTCTTTGCCGAAAATGGGGAGGAATCTTATGGGGACATCGCCAAATCTGTCAGCGAGGCGTTAGGCTTTGGGGGCAAGACCATAAGCTGGCCCGCAGACGAAGCGATAGCAGAACTTGGAGACTGGGCGCGTTTTGCTATCGCCTCGAACAGCCGTGTGCGTGCCACCCATGCAAGAAATCTACTTGCTTGGGCTCCGAAGGAAGAGTCGCTGCTTAGCTGGATAAAAAATAATTTGCAATAATAAACCACTGAAAAATGATTTCTCCATGTTTAAATTTGACGATCACCACGAATAACATATACGCAAAAGAAGCCGCCTACAAGGTGGCTTCTTCTGCGAAAAACGTCATAAGCTAGCCTATCTTAAAAAGAACAATAGCTAAATTTTAACACTGACTTCTCCATTTGAAAGATATTCCTCGTCACCATTTTCATATCTGACTTTCAGATGGCAATCGTTATCGATATCAATGGCTGTTGCCTTAAGCTGTTCATTATTCTTTATCACTGTTACGGGTTTGCCAAGTGAAATTAACCGTTTTCTATATTCGGAAAGAAACAATCTGTCCGTTAATTGCTCATAATATCCCATGAAATTGTTCAGTACTTCTGCTACCAGTCGGTTGCGGAGATCACCATAAGAATTGTTTTCAGAAATTACAGTTGTTGCAATCTCGGTAAGGTCGTTAGGAAAGCCGTCGAACGGCAGCGCTACATTGATACCAATACCAAGAACGGCATAATCAAGCCAGCTGTTTTCCAGTGACACGGATGCTTCAGTAAGAATCCCGCACACCTTTTTACCTTCCATGAAGACATCATTCACCCATTTAATCTGCGTTTCTTTACCGGATACGCTCTCGATGGAAAGGGCGACTGCAACAGCGGCGCAAGTGGTCAGCAGAGCGGAATCTGTTGCTGACAGCTTGGGACGCAGCAGGATACTCATATAGATACCCGTTCCCGGTGGAGAAAAGAATTTTCGGCCCATTCTCCCGCGTCCAGCGGTCTGTTCTTCGGAAAGGATCACCTTACCCTCAGCTTCTCCATTTGAGGCAAGACTTTTTACTGCTTCATTCGTTGAAGATAGTGTCTTAAAGACTTCTAAACGTAACTTTTGCCCCTGGGTATCCAGATATTTTGAAATTGCACTTGCAGATAGGATATCTGTTTGAGGTGACATGGAATATCCTTTATTAGTTACAGCTTGTATGGAATATCCGTCTGTCTGTAACGATTTTATGGCTTTCCAGACAGCGCTGCGCGTCACGGATAACTGAACGGCTATTTCCTCGCCGGAAAAGTATTCACCCTTATTACTGTCGAGCAAGGCAAGAATATGTTCTTTTACTGTCATGAACTTAAACCTCCAAAAGTATAACTCTCCGACCAAAACCCATTGAATATAATAACATCCAACGATTGCGACTGAATACTCTAATTCTATATAACAATTGGAAAAACTCAAGCTTGGTATTTCATTCTATTGTGAACTATAAATTAATTTTCGGTTTACAATCATGAATATCTCCATTATAATTCAGCTTACTGGACGTATTTACTAACCAGAATACAATTATTTATATCCAATGGAGGTCAATTTTTTGAAGACAAAAGAACTTATTTATGCTGCATTATTCGCAGCACTTATCGCGGTGCTGGGCATGATTCCACCCATCCCCCTCGGCTTCATCCCCGTTCCGATCACTGCCCAGACGCTTGGCGTCATGTTAGCTGGATGTTTTCTGGGGAAACGGATGGGCGCCCTCAGTCTAGTCATTTTCATCATTCTAGTAGCCATTGGACTGCCTGTACTGACTGGTGGCCGCGGCGGAATCGCAGTGCTCATTGGTCCTTCTGCAGGATACATATTTAGCTTCCCTATCGCGGCCGGCCTTATCGGCTGGTATTCTGAAAAAATCTGGCCGAAGGTCCGAACTTGGAAGCTGATAGCGATCAACATAATCTTTGGTGTATTACTAGTGAGTCTGATTGGTGCACCAGTCATGGCATTAATAACCAATACGTCGATCTGGGCTGGACTTGTCGGAGCGTTAGCCTTTCTTCCGGGGGACATCATCAAAGCCGTTATAGCAGCCGTCATAACGATGCAGCTGAAAGCAATTAGCCCTATTGAAGAAAAAACACAAATATAAAGTGATGTGAAACTCGGGTAAATGAAACCCGGGTTTTTTTATTGAAAAATAATATGGTTATAGATGTGAATTTGTTTATACTATAAAAATTAAAATGAAATTGAAATAGGGTGGATAACAATGGATAAGGGATTTAATTTAGCTAGCCAACTATTAACGCTGCTTGATACAGAACAAAGATGGTTTACCTTAGCCGAAGTGGAAAAAAGTTTAGGGATCTCAGATAAGACAATACGGAAGATGGTGGAGGAAATCAGTAATCAACTACCCTCTACTGTAACCATTGAAGTTTCTAGAGGTAAGGGAATCGTTCTTCTACGTGATGGGCAAAGTACGATAAGTGAAGTGATTTCTTCTATGTTCAGACAAACCATTTTCTATCGGCTGATGCATTTATTGTTTACGAATGCTGGTCAAATGTCTGTGGAGGAGCTTTCTGAAGCCATGTTTATGAGTACCTCGTCTTTGAAGAAGCTGATTGTAGAATTAAATAATAATGATCTAAAAGCGTATAAGTTACGCATTAGTTACTCTACACCTGTGATCAAAGGGAATGAAATGAATATTCGGTATTTTTATTGGAATTTATATTGTGATGCGTATGAGTTTACAGGATGGCCCTTTGCGAATATCGATTTTGCTTATATAAATCAGTTGATCACAAATATAGAGATTGAGAATAACATTGTATATTTTATCAATTCCAAAAGGAAATTGTCCTTTTTGTTGGCAATTGTAATAGAAAGAGCTGGGAAAGGAAATTGTGTAACCATCGACGAAAATGCATACCCCTGGGAAAAGGGAATGTTTTATATACCAGTGAGAGCCATAGCAGAGCGTCTTGAAGAAAAGCTGTCCATCGAATTTCCAAAGAGTGAAATATTCTTTATGCAATCCATGGTTAGTCTCAGCCAATATCATTATTATGAAGGGTCAGAGATCACTCCGATTAAAGAAGTCGAATTACACAAGAATAAAGAAGAATATCAAATGGGGAATCTGCTTCTAATGTTGTTGGCAAAGGTATACCCGAACTTGGATATGCATGAACGATTTATCTTGGAGATTTACGGGTTCTTTGACAAGTTATTAATCGAAAATGCCATTCCGGAATGGATGATGATTTCGAAAAGTCATTTAACAACATATGTAGAGCAGGAGTGCCAGCAGATTTATCAAGAAATGCAAACCTGTATGCAAACGTGGAATAAAACTTACCCTTCCGTTCTCTTCAATAATTTTCATTTAACAAAACTAACCTTAATTGTCCGTTCGAGTTTACGTTATAAGAGTAAGAGGGCTTTCTTAGTGATCGGAGAGGAATTTTCAATTCGTCATTACATAGCAGATTTGATAAAGAAGGAAATAGGGGATCAGTTGATCCTTAATACCTCCATTATGAAAGGGCTAACCGACGAGATCATGCAGCAAAATAATATTGATCTTGTCATTAGTAATATCCCGGTTGCACTAAAGACCGTGCCTGTTGTTATTATTTCTACGATCCCTTCTAAAAGAGATTTGGACAATATCCGTAAAGAATTGCTTTTATAATTTGACCAATTATTTTCCGTTACCTACGTAAGTTTTTGGTCTAGTTTGTAATGTTAAAAAACCTTATGCTCAATCTAGTTTCGAAACTGATTTTACTTGAGGGCAAGTGGAAAGCGATTTCGGTAAACCTCAGTTTACTATTAAAAGTTGGAGGAAGAACTATGAGTAGGCATTTAGGTGCAAATAAGGGAGAAATAGCAGAGCGCGTTTTGCTCCCAGGAGATCCTTTACGTGCAAAATTTGTAGCAGAACACTTTTTAGAGGGGGCTAATTGTTATAACGAAGTAAGAGGGATGTATGGATACACTGGATTATACAAGGGTGTACCGGTGTCAGTTCAGGGGACAGGGATGGGAAATCCATCGATGAGTATCTATGCTACAGAATTGATCGTCGATTATGAAGTTAAGAAGTTGATTCGCATTGGTACATGTGGTGCGATGCAAAGTGAAATTAATATCCGCGATATTATAATAGCCCAAGCGGTGTCTTCAGACAGTAATATGACGGAGAAGATCTTTCATGGTTGTAATTTTGCACCTACAGCAGATTTCTCATTGTTAATGAAAGCGTATCAACAAACACAAGCTAAAAATGCAAATGTTTTTGTTGGTAACATTTATAATTCTGATGAATTCTATCGTGAAAATTTAGATCGACTTCACAAGTTTATGGATTTTGGTGTATTAGCAGTAGAAATGGAAAGTACAGCCCTATACACTTTAGCCGCTAAATATGGTGTAAAAGCGTTATCGATTTTAACAGTCGGCAGTCAATTGCTAAGACAGGAACACCTGACTCATAAAGAAAGTGAACAATCCTTTTATGAAATGGTCGAAATAGCCCTTAACACAGTCATTGATGGCTGATTTATGGATAAGAGCAGTGTTGTTAGAAAAGAGAGTGAGAAAGAAATGAAGGTAATACTGTCAGGATTGCAGTGGATGATTTTTATGATCGCTGGTGCAATTGCTGCACCCATTGCTATCGCAGATTTATATAACTTAACACCCATTGAAACTTCCGGGCTTATCCAGAGCACAATGATTACTTTAGGGATAGCTGGATTTTTACAAGGCCTGATGGGTCATAAATTCCCTATCCATGAAGGTCCGGCAGGGTTATGGTGGAGTATTTTTACGATTTACGCAAGTTTAGTGGGGGGACTTTATTCTTCTAACAATGGTGTTTTACAAGCTTTAAGTGGGGCAATGATCATTAGCGGTGTGTTATTTATCCTAATTTCAGCATTTAAGCTAATGGATAAAATCGCTCGTCTATTTACTCCCACCATCACTTTTATTTATTTACTTTTATTGATCTTTCAATTAAGTGGATCTTTTATGAAAGGGATGATGGGGATTACCATAGCCCACACCACGTTAGATGTTAAAGTATTCATCCTTAGTGTGATTGTGGTTTGCATTACCTTTTGGTTAGGAAAAAGTCGCTTTGTAGTACTCAGCCAGTTTTCAATAATTTTCAGTATATTGATAGGCTGCCTATTATTTATTATCTGCGGTAATATACCATTGTTTTCTCATGCGGATACTCTATTTAAGCTACCGAAAATATTCCCATTTGGCAGACCTCAATTCGATGCTGGGACAATCACTACTGCATTTTTATTAACGCTGTTATTAATAACCAATGCAGTTGCGTCGATCCGTTTGATGGAGACCGTTATGAAACAAAAGCAAGTGGATCATCATCGTTATTTGCGCGCCGGGTTTACTTCTGGAATTACGCATCTTATTAGTGGCGGTTTAGGAGCGGTCGGTTCTGTCCCTATCTCGGGAGCGGCAGGATATGTTGAACAAACAGGGATGAAGGAGCGCAGATCATTTTTAATTGGATGTTGCTTTGTGATCTCAATATCCTTATTTCCGCCAATGATGAATGTTATATCAGCGATTCCAGCTCCCATAGGCTATTCCGTTACCTTCGTCATTTTTGTGAAGATGGTCGGACTAGCGCTAAAGGAATTGAAGAAGGTCATTCATGAAGAACGAACATTTATCGTTAGTGGAATTTCCCTTTTAGTGGGTGTGGGATTAATGTTTATCCCTTCATCAGCTACGGCCCATTTATCTCCGATCGTGATAGCCATTTTAAATAATGGATTAATATGCGGAAGTCTGTTGGCGATTATTTTGGAACAAGGGTTAATGTGGAAAGATGCATTTCGATATGAGGATTCCAAGAAAATTAACCGATAATTTGGAGGGCTAAAAATGCATTATCTAATTTCTATTGCTGGTTTGGTCATTGTTCTATTACTGGCATGGCTAGGAAGTAACAATAAGAAAAAGATTAAATATCGACCAATCATTGTAATGATTGCTATTCAGATCGGTTTGGGATTAATTATACTAAAAACAAGTATAGGTGAATTCTTAATTAAAGGGTTTGCCGATAGTTTTGCAAAATTGCTTGGATACGCCAATGAAGGGACTGACTTTGTTTTTGGTGGGATTGCAAATGAAGGGGCCCATACATTTTTCCTTTATGTTTTGATGCCAATTGTTTTTATGTCGGCATTAATTGGGATATTGCAGCATTACAAAATTCTCCCGTTCATTATCAAGTATATTGGTTTGGTACTAAGTAAAATAAATGGCATGGGCAAATTGGAGTCTTATAATGCAGTTGCAGCCGCAATTGTAGGACAAAATGAAGTGTTTATTTCGGTGAAAAACCAGCTTGGATTATTACCAAAACATCGCTTGTATACATTATGTGCGTCTGCAATGTCGACGGTATCCATGTCAATTGTTGGTTCATATATGACGATGCTAGAACCTCGTTATGTAGTAGCTGCATTGATATTAAACCTATTTGGTGGATTCATCATTTCATCCATCATTAATCCGTATGAAGTTACACCTGAAGAAGATATTGTTGAAGTTCAGGTAGAAGAAAAACAAACGTTTTTTGAAATGCTAGGCGAATATATTATGGATGGCTTTAAAGTAGCCATAGTAGTTGGTGTAATGTTGGTTGGTTTCGTTGGGATCATTGCATTAATTAACGGGGTCTTCAGCGGAGTATTCGGTATCTCGTTTCAAGGAATTTTAGGGTATGTCTTTGCACCCATTGCCTTTCTTATCGGTGTCCCATGGCATGAAGCTGTTGATGCAGGCAGTATCATGGCGACAAAGCTTGTTGCGAATGAATTCGTTGCTATGCTTGACTTTGTTAAGATCCAAGATGGTTTAAGTGGGCGTACTACAGCCATTGTCTCGGTTTTTCTAATCTCATTTGCTAACTTTGGGTCCATTGGTACCATTGTGGGTGCAGTGAAAGGCTTAAATGAAAAACAAGGGAATATTGTGGCTCGATTTGGATTGAAACTGTTATTTGGCGCCACACTTGTAAGCGTTTTATCCGCTCTGATCATCGGTATCATTTTTTAGTTAAACTTAGCGGATATTCGTCATCGTTATGAATTCTGCACAAGACATCTTTGTATATAAAAAGCCGCTTACTTAGCGGCTTTTTTTGTTGTGATTATAGAACAATGATTAAGATAGGAAATAGGAAAAAGAATAATTGATTATCAAATGGGTTAATTAAAGAAGAACCGCCAGTTTTTACTCTTTTTCCGAGTCAGATAGCAAAAGTATTGACAACCTGTATATACAGGTTTAAACTGTGTGAAGTGTTTGAACTTGTATATACAGGTTTAATATTTGACATAAAGTAATTCTTTTGGAGGTGTTCAACTTGAGTCAGTCCCAGTATTCGGAGTGGTGGCGCCGGTCCACGGTGTATCAGGTGTACCCGAAGAGCTTTAAGGACACTACAGGCAACGGAACAGGAGATATTAAAGGACTTATTGAAAAATTAGATTATTTGCAGAAGCTTGGAATTGATATTGTCTGGTTACAGCCGGTCTATGTCTCGCCACAACATGATAACGGTTACGATGTTGCGGATTATGAAAATATCAACCCGGATTTTGGTACGATGGAGGATTTCGACGAGTTAGTACAGGAACTGCACAGACGTGAAATGAAGCTAATGATCGATATCGTGGTTAACCATACTTCAACAGAACATGAGTGGTTCAAACAGTCCATTTCAAGCAGGAACAATCCCTATCGTGATTACTACATCTGGAAGGACCCCGCTCCGGACGGTGGCTTACCCAACAATTGGCAGTCGAAGTTCGGAGGTCCTGCCTGGCAGTTTGATGAAGCTTCGGGACAATATTATCTTACTCTCTTCGATAAAACCCAGGCGGATCTGAATTGGGAGAACGAGAAGGTAAGTAGAGCAGTGAATGATATGATGCTATTCTGGGCTAAAAAGGGTGTCGACGGCTTCCGCATGGATGTAATTAATTTAATCTCCAAGGATCAACGCTTCCCTAACGATGACGGGAGTGTTCCACCGGGGGATGGACGCAAGTTCTATACTGACGGTCCACGGGTTCATGAATACATCAAAGCGATGTACGAAGAGGTATTTGGTCCGTATGAGATGGTGACAGTCGGAGAGATGTCCTCAACTACATTGGAGCATTGCATCCGATACTCGAGTCCTAAAGAGCGGGAATTTTCCATGACTTTCAATTTTCATCATTTAAAAGTCGATTATCCGAATGGACAGAAGTGGGAGCTAATGCCCTATGATTTTGAGGCGATGAAAAGCTTGTTCACAGAGTGGCAGACCGGAATGCAGAAAGGTCAGGGCTGGAACGCCTTATTTTTTAACAATCACGATCAACCGCGTGCCCTCTCCAGATTCACTGATGATAAGGTCTACCGTGTAGAGAGTGCCAAGCTGCTTGCAACAACTCTGCATGGCCTTCAGGGAACACCTTATGTGTATCAAGGGGAAGAAATCGGGATGCCAAATCCGGTATGGAAGAGCATCGATGAGTTCCGTGACATTGAGTCACTGAATATGTACCGTATTTTGTGTGAACAGGGGAAAAGCCCTGAGACTGCCCTGAGTATTCTTCAGGAACGTTCACGGGACAATTCCCGTACGCCGATGCAGTGGGATGACAGCCGAAATGCCGGATTCACCACAGGTACTCCATGGCTGAAAGTTGATGAGCGGTATTCGGACATCAATGTGCAGAAGGAGCTAGCCAATCCCGATTCCATCTTCCATCATTACCGCAAGCTGATTGCGCTACGCAAGGATTATGGGATATTCATTGAAGGTGTATTCAAGAGACTCGATGATGGTCATCCTGAAGTGTTCGCTTACGCCAGAACAGGTGATGGAGAGGCGCTTGTAGTGGTCTCGAACTTCAGCAGTAAAGAGATTACCTTCCGCTTTGAAGATAGTCACTGGGCAGAGTTATCATCAAGTGGTAAAGACGAGCTTCTGATTGGAAATACAACAGAAACACCTGCATTAACACAAGAGCTTCAGCTTAGTCCTTATGCTTCCTACATGTGGTTAATCCGCTAACGAGGTGTACTTGAGAAGGAGCACAAATCAATTATGTAAGGAGTGAAAATATGGCTATAGACCGCAAAAATGTTGAGGATATTGTACGGGCAGTTGGGGGCAAGGAGAATATAGAGGTTGCGACACATTGTGTAACCCGGCTGAGATTCTCGCTGTATGATGAGAGCAAGGTGGATTCGGAAGCCTTGGACCGCAACGAACTAGTAAAGGGACAATTTTCTAGCCAAGGGCAGTTTCAGATCGTTATCGGACCGGGAACTGTAGATAAAGTATACGATGAAATGATTCAGATCACTGGCGGTTCTCGTTCTTCCAAAGATGAAGTGAAATCCGCTGCTGCCCGAAAACAGAATCCGCTGCAGCGTGCGATCAAGACGCTGGCTGATATATTTATTCCTATTCTTCCAGCTATCGTAACCGCAGGTTTGCTGCTTGGGATCAATAATATTTTGACCGGGCCTGGTATCTTCTTTGATAATCAGTCGCTGGTGGATGTCTATCCCGCATGGAAAGACATTGCTGCGATTATTAATACGATTGCCAGCACAGCTTTTA
Source organism: Paenibacillus sp. FSL R5-0923 (assembly GCF_038009145.1). Classification (NCBI taxonomy): domain Bacteria; kingdom Bacillati; phylum Bacillota; class Bacilli; order Caryophanales; family Paenibacillaceae; genus Paenibacillus; species Paenibacillus sp. FSL R5-0923. Next base: position 4,246,811 of record NZ_JBBPAT010000001.1, on the reverse strand, counting down.
CCTTTTTACCAGCACTTATCGGTTGGGCAGCTGTTACACGTTTCGGCGGCAGTCCTCTGCTCGGGATCGTTTTGGGTCTCATTCTCGTGCACCCGGATCTATTAAGTGCCTATAACTATGCAAGTGCTTCCACTGAGGGTACTGTTCCAACCTGGAATTTGTTCGGCTGGCATTTGGAGAAGATCGGTTATCAGGGACAAGTATTGCCAGTGCTGGTTTCGGCCTACATTCTAGCAAGGCTGGAGAAGTTCCTCAACCGCCGGGTGCATGATTCCATTAAACTGCTGGTTGTTGCGCCAGTGACTCTACTGATTACCGGTTTTCTGGCCTTCACCATTATCGGTCCGGTTACGTTTGGCATTGCCAATGCCATCACCTCCGGCCTGATCTTTGTATTTGATCATTTTGCGCTTCTTGGTGGCTTGATTTACGGCGGATTCTATGCGCTTCTCGTCATCACTGGTATGCATCATACCTTTTTGGCGGTTGATGTGCAGCTCATCGGCAGCGAGGGCGGCACTTTCCTCTGGCCGATGTTAGCGTTATCCAATATTGCACAAGGTGCCGCGGCACTGGCAATGATGTTCGTAGTCAGAGAACAGAAGGCAAAAGGCTTGGCGGCTACATCTTCAGTCTCTGCATTCCTCGGTGTGACGGAGCCGGCGATCTTCGGAGTGAATATCCGCTATCGTTATCCTTTCATCTTCGGGATGATCGGCTCAGGGATTGCCGGTATGCTTCTTACCGTTAATCAGGTTCGCGCTTCTTCCATTGGCGTAGGCGGGATTCCCGGCTTCCTTTCGATATTCCCGAACCAGTGGGGCGTGTTCTTCATTGGCATGCTTATTGTTATCATTGTGCCATTTGTCGCTACTGTACTCTACGGCCGTTCTGTGGTGGGGCGTTCCGAAAAGAACTCAGCTACAAAGGCTACTACTACTGTGAGCGAGACAGACAATTTGAACAGCCGCCCTACAGTTCAAGAGTCACATGAATCCGTGAATATTCTGGAGCTTATCTCTCCGCTCAGTGGAACTGCAGTATCCCTAGAACAGGTGCCTGATCCTGCCTTTGCCGAGAAGCAGATGGGCGAAGGCATTGCAATCGAACCTTCTGAGGGTAAAGTATATGCACCCTTTGATGCTACAGTAGCTCATGTGATCAAGAGCAAACATGCGCTTATATTGGAGCATGCTAGTGGTGTACAAGTACTCATCCACGTTGGAATTAATACCGTGTCGCTTAAAGGCAGTGGTTTTACCACCCATAAGAATATTGGCGACAAGGTGCAGGCAGGCGAGCTTCTGCTAGAATTTGATATGGAAGCTATCCGCGCAGCAGGTTACCCTTTGATTACTCCAATCATCATTCCTGCAGGTCAGGATATGGTGGAGAAGATTGAGGAGAAGACTGGACCAGCTGCAGCTAGACAATCTAGCATCTTGACTATTCATCTCAAGGGTTGATACAGGCTATATTGGCAAAGACTTTATATTACAGAAAGACAGCCCCTGGGGGCTGTCTTTCTGTAAATATAAGAATTCATATGTTCCACGCTATAAATTCCCCTCCAATTGAATCGATGCTTCTAAAGGCATGACGTGATACAATAAAGGGCGGTGATCAAAATTGAGAGAAAATAAATATTTGCAAATTTATAATGAGTACAGCAACCAAATTCTTTCTGGACAACTGGTACCGGGAACCAAACTGCCCTCTGAAAGTGAACTTGCTGAAGCTTACAGCACTTCACGAGAGACCGTTCGCAAAGCGCTGAACCTGCTGTTCCGTGAAGGATACATTCACAAAATTAAGGGCAGAGGCTCCTTTGTGCTTGATATGACGAGAATGGATTTCCCCATTACCGGTCTGATTTCATTTAAAGAGATGGCCGATACACTGGGTACTGCCTCACGGACACTGGTAGAGCGGACGATAAATGAGCCGGCAGGCTCCACGCTCGCCAGACATCTACAGATTCCGCCTGAAACCCTGGTTTGGAAAGTTATTCGTGCCAGAGAGATTGAAGGCGATCGGATCATTTTGGATAAGGATTATTTCCGGGCGGATATTGTTCCATTCCTAAGCGAGGAAATCGCGGAAGGCTCACTCTATGAATATCTGGAGCAGGAATTGGGGCTTAAAATCAGTTATGCGAAGAAGCTGATATCCGTTGAGCCTTCTACCGAGGAGGATCATAGACTGCTTGATTTGAAGAGTTACACGCATATTGTAGTAGTACGAAACTATGTTTATTTGGAGAACACGGTGCTTTTCCAATATACCGAGTCCAGGCATCGACTGGATAAATTTCAGTTCGTGGATTTTGCTCGAAGGGTGAAACGTTAAGCTAAGCTTAAAGAGGGGTGTCCCAGTTTGGGATACGCCTTTTTTTCCAAAAAGGCACTATATTACCGATACAAGAAGGCTTGAGAAGTTCATTCCTACGTTCGCAAATAACGATATATTAAGAAAAAGGCTGCCCTCAGAGGCAGCTTTTTTATATGGCGTTCTAAACAACAAGCTACCCCTGGCGATTCCTCATTCCTCATTACTCATAAAGCATCTCTCATATTTTTATATGATAATTATAGTTAATCGCTTCTGTGAAAAATAAGAGGAAGAGAGATTTATTTCAGTCTTCCTCTTAATGAGGTAGAAGGATAGAGACAATAAAACGCCCAAATCGTAATGACGTGGATAAGGAAAGTTGATTTCAATTTTCTTATGGTTGAAGGCAAAACCATGAATCGTCTTCTGGGTGCCAATAAACAGCCTTGTAATGAACATTTTCCTAGTTCAGTTTTGAAATTCTTCTGGTACTGAGGAGAATACGAAAATTCACTCTTGACATTATAGGGTAGGGGGGTATAGTATTGCTACGTTGGTATTAAAAATTTTAATTATTGGTTACCAAAGGAGGAGAAAGAAAGTTATGAATAATCAAGCACAGACTTTACCGCAAGCCGATCCCAAACGCTGGATGGCGTTGGCCTTACTATGTCTTGCCAATTTCATGGTGATCATGGACACATCCATTATCGGCGTTGCACTGCCAGCCATCAAAGAAGCGCTCGGCTATACGCAGGCAAGTTTACAGTGGGTGTTTAATGCGTATGTCATATTCTTTGGCGGATTATTGTTACTTGGTGGTCGATTGTCCGATCTATTTGGTCAGCGCCGCATATTCATGTGGGGATTTTCCATTCTAACGTTAGCTTCCTTGCTGGCAGGACTCGCTTGGAACGAGGAAGCGCTTAATGTTGGTCGCGCCCTACAAGGATTTGGTTCCGCGTTAATAGCCCCATCCGCGTTAACGATTGTTATGATGCTCTTCGGTGGCAACCCCAAAGAACTAGGGAAAGCATTAGGCTTCTGGGGCGCATCAGCTGCTGCTGGCGGTTCAGCCGGCGTGTTTCTTGGCGGGGTCATTACCGAGTGGCTCAGCTGGCAATGGACCTTCCTCATCAATGTACCCGTTGGCATTATTGCATTACTCCTGTCGCCAGGACTTTTAGCCAAGGGAATGCGAAGAAAAGGCAGCATTGACGTCATTGGCTCCATCTTCGTCACAGCGGCTTTGGTTTTGGTGGTATATGGCATTGTTACTGCAGAACACAATGGATGGGGAGCGCCATCCACGTTGTGGACGCTTATTTCAGGAATCGTGTTATTTATCCTGTTCCTGATCGTTCAGGCAACTAAAAAAGAACCGCTTGTTCCACTGAAGATTTTTAAAACACCCAATCTGGCTGCAGGCAATATCGCGCTCATTATGCTGGCAGGGAGTTGGATTCCGCTGTGGTATTTCCTCAATCTCTATATGCAGCAGGTGCTAAAGTTTTCTGCTTTCGCCGGCGGAGTCGGCTTACTGCCGATGACGGTCCTAATTACTATCTTCATGATTTTGATTACCGGTAAATTAATCGGAAAATTCGGAATAAAAACAAACTTGGTCATTGGATTGATTGCACTCGGGGGTTCGATGCTTCTGTTCGCTAGCAATACGCCGGTTGATGGAAACTTTATCGCCAACGTGCTTCCAGCTTCCTTGCTTGGTGCACTTGGCATGTCACTTGCCTATATTCCGGCTACGATGTCCGCCATGTCGGGTGCTAAACCCGAAGAAGCAGGGCTTGCATCGGGTCTCGCCAATACGAGCTACCAGATTGGGTCAGCTATCAGTTTGGCCATCATGGTTGCGATTGCGGGTTCAACAACTGCTTCCCAAACCGGTATTGACCCGGTCTCCGTGCTAAACGAAGGCTTTCAACAAGCTTTTATGTGGTCCGGTATAGTCGCTCTTGCAGGTGCTGTGCTAGCGTTTCTATTTATCCGTTCACCTAAGCAGGGTGAAGCAAGTGACAAGGTAGCTATGTAACCAATGAATCGAGCTCCAGTGCCTAATCAACGGAGTTGACAGGACTCCATCGAATTAACAACTTATATTTTATGTATATAGGGGTGTGGAGTATTTTAAAAGAAAGGGGGATTCCGATGAGCAAAGAATCGATACTCTTTGAACAAGTGATACAGCAAGATCCGGGCTTTTGCTCACCTGGAGAGGATAAGCGCAAGAGCCATCATTCCGATCAAGCCAATAGCGATCTGCTCAACCGATTGAATCGAATCGAAGGACAGGTCCGTGGCATTAAAGACATGATTGAGAAAGATATTTACTGTGACGATATGTTGAATCAGATCTCTTCGGTGCAAGCAACATTGAATGATGTCGGGAAGCTAGTACTTGAATATCATATGAAAAGTTGTGTCATCGAACGGATTCAAGTAGGGGATACGGAAGTATTAACGGAATTCATGAAGACGATCAATAAACTGATGAAATAAAGGTCGGACCGCTTTCAGTAATGATACGGCTTTTATGCCATCATTATTATAGGGTAAGGGGAGGCTTTGCGGCTGCAGCGTGTCAAGATGCGCTCTGCATCTTCGAATTTAGATTGAAACGGAGTTGCTATAACCATGAAGAAGAAGATACTCCTCGTCGCTGCTGCGGTGGTCGCTTTTAGCGTATTGGCTGCATGCGGCAAAGCGGAGGACAAGAAGCCAGCAAACGGAAATAACCATGCCGGGCATGCAGCAAGCGGGCAAGAGAACGCCGAGAAGCATACAGGAAATGAGAAAGAGGAGGCGGGAGACATGGAGCACGGAGGCAGCCACGGTGATCATAGCGCAGCTGCGAAGCCTGCATTGGAGGATCTTAACGTATCGTTTACCTTCCCCACAGGCGCCGCAAAAGCAAACGAAGAAACGGAATTGACTATTCAAATTACGGATAAGGACGGGAAAACGGTCAATAAGTATGATATCAATCACGAGAAATTGCTTCATCTCATCATCGTCAATCACGATTTGTCATTCTTTAACCACATTCATCCCGAGTTTAAGGGAGACGGCACATTTACAGTGAACACTTCGTTCCCGGCTGGAGGTGAGTACAAGGTGTTTGCGGACTTTATTCCTACTGGCGGTGCCAATTCCACGCTTAGCGAGTGGGTGAAGGTGGAAGGCAAGGAAAGCAAACATGCCGCGATTACGCCCGAAGGGAAACTGGTGAAAGAAGTGGGTGTCAAGGAAATTGAACTGGCCTTGAGTGATACGAAACCAAACGAAGAAGTGACATTAACCTTCAACATTCGCGATGCGAAGACGAAGAAGGGGATTGATAACCTGCAGCCTTATTTAGGAGCGGTCGGCCATGTTGTGATTCTATCAAAAGATGCGAATCAATATCTTCATGTTCATCCAATCGATGAGAAAGCTACGGGACCGGATGCGAAATTCGCGACTTCTTTTCCGCAAAGCGGGACGTATAAATTATGGGGACAATTTCAGCATAACGGGGAAGTGTTCACCGTACCATTCGTCGTTGATGTGAGGTAAGGCGAATGATCATGGGATAAAAGACGATGCTGGCGGTATCATCTGCTATTCAAGTCGGGGGAAGTCGCTTTACGCTGAATCTGCTTACCAAGATAGTTATGATTTGTTCCTGTCGTATCCACGCGATCGATTTATACAAGGAGCAGGCGAAAGGGAAAGAAAAGTTTAGCATGTTGTGGACCGAATTAAATCGAGCAGTTAAAACAAATTAACGTGTAAAGGAGCGAACATTTATGTTGAAAATCGATTCGAAAACACCGATCAAAATTTACACGATTCCAACTTGCAGCGATTGCCGATTTGCCAAGCGCTACTTTAATGAGCATCAAATTCCCTACATCGAATTCAACTGCGAAGAAGATGTGAATTATGCGAAGGAAGTGCTGGAGCTGACAGGTAAGCAGATCGTACCGACCATTGTCATTCAAGACAAGGTGTTCGTTGGTTTCTCTGAAAACTTGAACGAGATAAGCAATCTTCTGCAAACTTGACAGCTAAAATGATGGAAGTATGGTAGACAAAGGAGATTAGCGATGAGTGCCCTTCCTATATAAGGAAGGGCTTTTTTGAATAGAGCAATTATAAAAATGTCATCGACCTCCAATGTCTACAGTTATTTATGTGGTAAAATTAGGATAAGTGAATCTTGGGAGGCGAGTAAATTGAGTCTCGATCTTGTGATGATCCTTTTTCTACTGTTCTTAAATATTCCAGTATATAAAGTATTGTTTCGCGTGTTCTTTGTGGATAATGATGATTATAACGAATCGATTAGACATACTTTTACACCTAACATCGTTTCATTATTCCGAGGAGAGTATTGGAAGGATAGAATGAATACGGCAAGACTTCAGTTTTTTATTATTCTTTGTGTTGGGATCGTTGTTTTAGAATACCTTGTTTTGAATAAAGTATTTGAAATTCTTGCATAAGCACCGCTCTATTATGGAAAACTTCTGTAGTGCGAATAAACTGCATGATTCCATTTTGGGAGGATAACATTATGACAAATCAGGATCCGCAGGAGCTTCTTAAGAGTAAACACAAGCTAGATGAGCAAAAAAGGCAGTTCACAAATTTTGCCCGAAGTGCTTCCGGTCATGGTGAAGTAGAAGCAGGCCAGGAATTCAGTAATGACCGAGTGCCTGACGATCAAAACCGCATGAAATCTGTTGAGAACAGACAAGATTGACCATGAAAAAATTATAAAATAAGCCGATCCATTTCTGGATCGGCTTATTTTATATAATTAATACGTTGTAAGGTGTTGTTTCAATAGGTATCGGATGCTAGAGTTTTCTTGCTTTAATTACAGAAGTTACAGGAAGCATCTTTTGCTTTTTTTGAAAAATCGCTTTTATCGTCCCGCGACTGCATAAGTTATCATCAGATTGCTCAATCATTTGCTCAATGACAAATGGATCCGATAATGTTAACGTACTTTCGTCAAGAGATACTGAACACCAAGGTTCATCGAAATAACAATTTTTAAAAACTAGAATTTCATTTTCTGTATAGACACATTTGTGTATAGGGTGAGACCATCTTTTTTTAAGGTAAGAAGCACTCCGGCTAAAGGTCGGTTGTCCAGCTTATAGCATAAATCGAATAAACAAAGTCAAAATAATCCTCTGGTAGTTTTCTTCCATGGGAGAACAGATCAATTTTGCTGAAATTAAATTCTAGCTATAGTATAGTCCAATCCCAACTACAGTTCTTACATACGTTAAAGAGAGACTGGTAGTTTTTTAAATCTTTAATTATGGGAATTAAGGGAGGATTCGTTAGAATGGCAATTTTATCATCAGGACCTATTGATAATAGTGCTGTGAGCGGTGTCAGGCCTACTGAGCAGGTGACGATCAAGATCGATAACCGGGATGCGCTGAATCAGTCCGCTATTCTGATCCAAGGGTACAATTTAACCCTCACAAGGACTTTGTATGTAAGCGAGCTTATTACGGCTTCTCCAGACGAGGTGATCACAAGAAATTACTTTGCCAATCTGGATGCCTTTGAGTTTGTCTTTACAACGGAAGGTCTCGCTGAATTGCAAACGGAAATCTCCGTGTGGGGCAAAAACTCAGCCGGGGAGCTGGTTACCGCCCACCGTCTTGTCTCATCCGAGCTGCTAGGAGCTGAAAATAGGGGAGCCACAGGCTCCGTTAACCGCATTTATGTTTCCAATTTCAATAGCAATGATGTTTCTGTGATCAACGGAGTAACAGGTGCGGTGATAGTAGTCATCCCTGTAGGCGTGAATCCTGCGGGAGTAGCCATAAACCCGTTAACCAATCGTATTTATGTTGCTAATTTGAACAGCGACAACGTATCCGTTATCGACGGAGAGACCAATACGGTGCTGGCCACCGTTCCTGCCGGGGATGGAGCAGGTGCAGTCGCGGTCAATACCTCTACCAATGCTATCTATGTTGCCAATTTTAATGATAATACTGTTACTGTCATTGACGGATTAACCAACACTGTTGTGACTACCATTATTCCCGCCGGCGGTTCTCCTTTTCCAACGGGGATCGGCGTGAATTCCTTAACCAATACTATTTATGTAGCTGATTTCAACTCGGATATTGTTACCGTCATTGACGGGGCTACGAATATGGTTATTACACAGATTCCCGTTCAGGTTAACCCGTTCCGGGTCGGTGTTGATCCCTTAACGAACCGGATTTATGTCTCGAACTTCACCAGTAACACCGTTTCAGTCATTGATGGAGCCACCAATACAGTGATAACTAACTTGCCTGTAGGAACGACTCCGGCTGAATTGGGAGTGAACATATCAACCAATGCCATCTATGTGCCAAACCGGGATGACGACAATGTGTCGGTGATTGGCGGATTAACGAATACGGTGATTACTACCATTCCGGTCGGGAATAACCCAAATGGTGCAGGAGTTAATCCATTGACCAACCGCATCTATATCACCAATCAGGATGATAACACGGTATCGGTCATTGATGGGGTTACCCAGGCTGTGATTAGTGTTATTCCTGTAGGTGCACGTCCGTTCTCAATCGGTGTCAATCCGTAGGAGGCAAGGACAAAGAATTTAGTACACTCTAAATTCTGTTCTTCATCTTACCGCAGGGGGTGAATTATACGATGGAAATAACATCGGCAGAAGAAATCATGATTCTGTTGTCGAGCATGGACAAAGAGCATTCTGTAGCACGTATCTACGTTCCGGGCATAGGTGAATTCACGATTGTACTGCAGAAGAAAGAAGGCAACAGCGGGGCAGCAGCAGAAGAACGCATACCGGTAGCAGGGTTAACAAGGAACCCTTATCTTTAGAGATTGCCAGTAAATCAGCTTTCTTGCGGTAAGGAAGAAGCTGATTTTGGGGTTTGTATCTGAGGGTCGTGATTGCTGATTATACACCTTATTCCTGGGACATTGGGGTAGTGTATTCGATAATCTGAAAAAATGAGATACTTCCCATAAATCTCATAGGCGGCTGGTTCTTTCATCCGTCGCACCGCTGGTTTTAAGATCGAGGGACAAGAACATAGTCCCTTTAAAAGTCGCTAAAACAGCAGCTTATTTTGCCTAACCGTATATACACAGTTTCTTCCTCCCGCTAAAATGTACTCCCCCCGTTCAATATGAACATTATTTCCTAGAACAGTTTTAAATAGATGTAACTCATTCTTGCATAACCCGGTACATACAGCAGCAGCTTCACAGATCGGGCAATGTTTCTCAATGAATAAAAGACTGCCATCATCCTGCTCCTTAACCTCGGCCATATAACCTTCATTTGTTCGAATCTCGGCCAGTTTCTCAAGCTTCACTCTAACGTCTGCTGTATCACCAAGATGCTGAAGATATTGTTCTTGCATATTCTTATTTCGAACAGCCAGCAGCTTGTCCAGCCCCTCATTTCCGAAAGCTTCTTTCATGGAATTGATCAAACTGATGGATAAATCCGAATATCCGCTTGGAAAAAATCGATCGGCCGCAGGTGTTAAGATCCATAGCTTGGTGGGTCGCCCCATGGGACGGGACTCTTCTTTATTAGTAACCAGCCCTTCTTCTTTCAGATCATTCAAATGTTGACGAATAGCCATTCCAGATAGCGAAAACTGGGAGGAGAGTGCCATAACATCCATTCCCCCTTGTTGCTTTAACAGATCAATGATCGCTCTTCGGGTCTTGGTTGAGACATCCTTTTTGGTATGATTTCGGCTCAAGGTGCACCTCCTTTTGAAGCTACTAAATCTACATCACAGAGTACATTTTAAACAAAAATGTTGACAAAGTCAAAGCTGAACTGTAGCTTAGACATTATAAACAAAAATGTTTACTAAGTGTCCGGATACGATGTATACATACCAATTTTCTTGGAAGTCACATTTCATGCCGTCTAATCATCAAAGCATTTTCAGCCCACGTTATTTTGTACTATCCATAGGACGTATATCAAGATAGGAAAGGGTATCCAATCTTTAGGTTTGAAAAACAAATAACCGAAGGAGGAGTTTACAATGATCATCGAGGTCAGTGATAAGGCATCAGAAAAAATCGCCGAAATCTTATTAAGTGCGAATATCCGAAATCCATTCCTTAGAGTGGGTGTTGATGAAGGGGGATGCAGTGGATTATCCTACACCCTAGTCGTAGATGAACAGCAGGCAGAAGAGGACATTGTATTAAATAAAAAGGATTTTAGTATATTGGTTCACCCGAATAGTATCCCATATATTGACGGTCTTGAAATTGACTATGAAGAGAGTGGAATGGTAGGCGGATTCACTATGAATAACCCTAATGCAAAAGCTTCATGTGGATGCGGAGCCAGTTTCAGAATGGCCAATTATCGTGGCGAAATAAAAAAATGTGATTAAACAGCAGAAAGGAGAGAAGAGGAATGATATCATTTGCAGTATCCGAAAAAGCATTGGATTCATTTAAGAATGAATGGGATTTGGAAGAGGGCCAATATGTAAGAATTTATGCAAAATATTCCGGTGGAGGCTCAGATGCCTTCACTGTTGGAATTAATGCAAGTGCTACACCGATCGATCCCGCATGGGTTCAATCTATTAGCGGATTTCATTTCTTTGTTGAAAACACTGATGTTTGGATTTTACAGGATGAACTTCTTCAAATTGATTGTAATGAAGACGGCATATTTTCAACCAAAATCTCCTGAGCATCTTCTTGAGTGCAATGTACAGTAGAATATCTACTACACTTCTAGCAATTTCGCACGCTTTTGTCTATACTATTTTAAATAAATATCAGAATGGGATCTGATTTTAACAGAAGCAGGTGCAGAACATTGATAAATTTGGACAAATTAGCAAAGGCATTTACTAATGGTGTCTATGATATAGAAGATAGAAGCAGATTAGTCATCCAGCCCAAAAGTTTATTAAGTGAATTTACCACCGTTAAGCATGGATTTCTGTTTATCATTCGCGGGGGAGCCAGAATACGTGTGAATGGAACGGTATATGAATTACGGCCAGGGTCAGTTTTTCATGCGGCTCCAGGCATGCAGATGGATTCGCAGGTTATAGGACAATCAGAGCTTGAGTACTACTCCCTTTTTTATAAATTGGATATGCCAGAAGAAATGAATTGTACTACCGAATTTGACTCTCATTTCAAGCTGGAGCCAGGAGCCAATCTAAAAATTATTGAATTACTAATCATGCTTCATCAGAATACCCATCCATCCGGAGAAATTGGAAAGCTGCGTATCAAAGAGCTGTTCTTAAGCCTAATGCATCAGGTTCTGATTGCTTGCAGTTACAGAGAGAACGACAGTTCACCGAATCAAAAGATGGTTGATGAAGCCCTTGCATACATTAAACTCCATTATATGAATTCACTTACACTCGGTGAGTTAGCGGAACGGCATGCAATGAGTACGAACCGCTTCTCTTACTTCTTTCACAAATACACGGGGCTGCGTCCAATCGACTATGTCGTTAATTATCGTATGGAACGAGCCTGTGACTTACTCAAAGCAGGCAATTTTCCTATCCACGAGATTGCGGACCGTGTCGGTTATGACAATCCGCTGTATTTCAGCCGATTATTTAAAAAGAAATTCGGTGTTTCTCCCTCTGCCTATAGATAATTAGATAATATACATATCGAGTTTCTTATACTTGAATTAAGTCTGCAGCTACTGGTGATGAACCAGAAGTGCAGACTTTTTTATTTAGCTTAAATAATGATGCATGTAGAATTTGAGATTTGTACATTTGAATTTATTTAAATTTTTGATAAACTCACCCTTGTAACTGAGAATCATTATCAGTAAATTGATTTATAAATGAAAGGCTGGTAGATATGACAGGAAACAGACAATTATGTATTGGGTTGTCCTTAAATGCAACCTGGATGAAAGGAGACGGCTGGCGGCACCCGGATAGCGGAGTCGAAAAGATGGGGTCTATCGAATATTATATTGATTTGGCAAAAATGGCGGAGAATTCTAAGCTCGATTTTCTATTCAGGGCTGATTATCTGTATGTTAGCCCGCAGATGTTAGGGGATTCCTCTAATTTCGGCAGTCCGGACCCTGCATTGTTTTTTGCAGCGATAGCCCGTGAAACCGAGCGGATCGGACTAGTGACGACGATTTCTACCACTTTTAATCCGCCTTATGTTGTAGCAAGACAGCTTCAGTCTTTACACTGGCTGAGCAATGGACGTGCCGGCTGGAATATTGTCACTTCTATTGAAGGCGCCGATAATTTCAGCGATTCACCTATGCCTTCACCAGAAGAGAGATATGCCAAGGCAAAAGAGTTCACAGATGTTGTATGCAAGCTGTGGGAGAGTTTTCCGAATGAAGCGATTGTTATCGACCGTCAGTCGGGTATGTTCTCGGATAAGGATAAAGTGACTGCTATAAATCATTCCGGAGAATTTTTCAGTGTAAAAGGACCACTTACTTTGCCTGCTCACAGGTCAGGAACGCCTCCGCTATTTCAAGCAGGCGCTTCGGATATTGGGCGGAATTTCGCTTCTTCCATTGCAGATGCTATTTTTGCAGCAATGCCGGATATCGAATCAGGAGTGGAGCTAAGGAATGATCTGAGAAAAAGAGCGGCAGAGCAGGGACGTGATCCGGATGCCATCAGAGTTTTGCCGGGCTTATATTTTTTCCTGGCTGATACGCGCGAAGAAGCGCTTGAATTACATAAGACCGCACATGCGAATTTAAGTCTTGAGCGCAGACATGCTTCGCTTAAATCGGTGTTAGGTCTTGATTTAACCGGTTATTCCATAGATAGGCGCGTAACTGCTGATATGTTACCCGATTCAAATCAGGCCGTCCGCAGCCGGACACATGCCGAACTATTGCGGCGGTATATTATCAAAAACCAGCCTACAGTGAAAGAGATCCTGGACAGGCCGGAGGTTGTCGGATCTGCTCATTGGGTATCTGTCGGGACAGTCGAGGATGTACTGAACGATATTATTGAGCGGTTTGAAGCGGGGGCTATGGATGGCTTCATCGCCTTGCCGGGCGGTTCAGAACAATCTATGGAACTGTTTTTTGAGAAGCTGGTACCGAAGCTGGTTGAGAGAGGCTTGTTCCGAAGTGAATATACGGGGTGCACTTTTCGTGAGCATCTAGGGATATAAAAAAGAGAATTGAGGCGATTGAACGATGCATGAAGAGGAAATGTTTGATGTTACGATTATTGGCGGCGGTCCAGCCGGATTATTTGCTGCATTTTATAGTGGACTCCGCGAAATGAAGACCAAAATCATTGAATTTCAGCCTGTACTTGGCGGCAAGGTGCATGTTTATCCGGAAAAGATGATCTGGGATGTGGGAGGCTTACAACCTATTCTTGGCTCGCAGCTTATTGAACAAATGGTTGCGCAAGGGATGACGTTCCAGCCGGAGGTTGCTTTTAATGAAAAGGTCACATCCATCTCGGAAGATGAAGCAGGTTACTTTATATTGCACACGGCCGCAAACCGGAAGCATTTCACTAGAACTGTAATATTGGCCATTGGAGGAGGCATTCTGAAGCCGATCAAGCTTGAAATCGAGGGTGCCGAAAGATTTGAAATTACAAATTTGCATTATACGGTGAAGTCACTTGCCCGCTTCAAAGAGAAGACTATTCTAATATCGGGTGGCGGACATTCTGCTGTTGACTGGGCGAACGAACTGGCCCTGATTGCCAAGAAGGTGTATTTAACGTACCGGAAAGAGAACTTAAAGGGGCATGAAGCCGATATTTCACGCTTGGCGAACAATGGCGTAGTGTGCTTGTTAAATACTTCAATCGAAAAATTGATTGCCACACCGGATCACGAAAAAATAGGGACAGTACTGCTAAAAAGCAATGACAACGGAGAAGCATTTGAGCTGTCCGTTGATGAGGTCATCATTAATCACGGTTATGAACGCGACAAAGAACTGCTGGTGAACAGTGAAATTAAAATTGATCTGTGGGAACATCGGATTTCAGGATCAGCAATGAGCGGGACATCCGTGCCGGGCATTTATGCGGCAGGTGATGTTCTGCATCATGAAGGAAAGCTGCACCTGATAGCGGGAGCGTTCCAGGATTCTGCCAATGCAGTAAACCAGGCCAAACAATACATCACGCCGGAGGCAAATTCGACCGGGATGGTGTCTTCGCACAATGACCTGTTCATACAGAAAAATCGTGATTTAATGAAGCATTTATACAGATAGTAATGATAACAACTCAAGGGGGAGCCAAATGAATAGACTATTTGGATGGATTGCATCCTTAATTATAATAGCAGGATTACTGGCTGGATGTTCCGAAACTTCAGTCACATCTGCACCTGAAGTCGGCAAGATCGAGGAAGCGGGATGGCCAAGAACAATTACAGATGCCAGCGACAATGGAGTGGTGCTCAAGACACGACCTGAGCGGATAGCGGTTCTTCATCCTTTGTATTTGGATTACTTTTTTGCTCTAGATACGCCTCCAATCGCATCAACTAACGCAGCTGAAGCAATGAAAGATTTCGCTACTTTACAGCCTTATGCCGGAACTGCTGAGATTATTGATTTGGGCAATAGCAATGCGAATCTGGAAATGATCATGGATGCAAAGCCTGATGTGATTGTAACCTTCAAAGGTTCTGTTGATAGCAATTATGATGAGTTGAATAAGATTGCACCTGTCATCTTAATTGACTACACCGATACCTGGGAAAAAACGACGATGCTGTGTGCTCAGATTGTTGGAAAAGAGACGTTAGCAGAACAAGCCATTAAGGAAACACAAGAAATGATAGCCAATACGAAAAAACAGTTAAATAGTCTTGAAAATAAGACCTTTGCCTTGCTACGGGTCGATGGAAAAGCCAATTTTAATGCTCAAGGCTCTAAAAACACGATGTACTACAATCAAACTGTGGGCTTTGGGTTGTTGCCACCAAAGGGATATCCCGAGGAGGGCGGGGCTCTTTCTCTGGAGGGTCTATACAGCATGAATCCCGATTATATTATTATCCAGCATGATATGGATATCGCAAAGGCGGCCATCAAGGAGAAGGAAACTTCAAAAGCGTGGAACTCACTGGAAGCAGTAAAAAACAATCATGTTCTTATCTTTGATAATTCACTAAACAGCGCAAGTATCCTGGCTGTCCGTTTAGCTGCAGATCATTTCCTGCAATTGGCGGCTGAACAATAATTTATTATACAAAAATCCGATTGACGCTGCTGGGCGCAATCGGATTTTTGTTATTTAGATAAATATCTTGACCTGTTGTTTGGTGAAAATAAAATATTAGATTGCAGCTGTTGTCGTTCCAATAACGTTCCCCGTTAGCATAATCACCTTAAGCGACAAGGTCATCTTACCGTCTGGTAAACGAGGCCTATGGCTCCAGAATCAAAGGTTTTGTTTTCGATTAGCTTAAGATTGATCTTCTCCTTGAGACCTTGGAATAACGGCAATCCCTTACCGATCAGAACGGGAGAAACCGTAATTTTATACTCATCAATTAAATCAAGCTGCATGAGGTGGTGTGCGAACCTAGGACTGCCGAGGATAACCATATCCTTGCCTGGCTGCTGTTTGAGGTTATTGATCTCTTTCTCGACATCTTCTTTCACGAGTCTGGAATTATTCCATTCGACTTTCTCCAGCGTCGTGGAAAAAACGATTTTAGCTGTCTTTTCGATCCACTCGGCATGATTCCGTTCATGCTGCGAAGCTGATGGGTTCGAAGGCACAGATGGCCAGTAGCTATACATCATCTGATAAGTCCCACGTCCCCAAAGGACAGTGTCGGCAGTACTCAGAATTTCTTTCGCATGTTTCTCCAAATCAGCATCATAGGAAACCCAGCCAATGTCCATTTCACCATTCGGCCCTTCTACAAAACCGTCAAGCGATGCGTGAAGAAATAGAACGAGTTTTCTCATTTTCAGTTCTCCTTTGTTCATAAGTGATATTTACACTATACATTAACTACATTTTAGCAGTTTTCTTCAGTCTAGACCTTTATTATCTTTAGACAACTGTTATTGATAATGGTTATCATTTATGATGATCATTAGACAGATAACGGAGGGGTAGTCATTATGCACATCAACAATCAAATATTTCTTTGGGATCAAGCGACCGTCAAGTTATTGGATGTACGCCAAATTGAAATGGTTCAAGGCGAAATTCTTCAAAAATATAAGATTCCTGCCAGTATTTTTTTACTTTCGGTACATGGGAGCGCTCAAGTTCAGTTAGATCAGGCCGAATTTTCTTTTACAGGATTTCAAATCCTCCATAGCGGGAAAGGGGCGACCCTCAATATTGTTCCGACAAGCAAAAAATTTGTTTACTATATCATTTACTACCGTGCATGGATTCATGAAGAGGATCCCTTCCAAATACAATATTGTTTTTCCCCTGATGCACCCATTTTACTTTATAACAAAATTCAAATGATGCATCAAAAATGGAACAGGCAAGAAGAGAGACTCCATGTTAAATCACTGTTTTATCAATTCATTGATCAGGTTTTAAAAGAATTACATAGACAAGAGACTGAGGTGAAACAAACAAGTGTTGCAGTCCAAGTCATCACCTATATCCAGGAATACTATGCGGAGCCAATCACATTAGATTCTCTTGCGGAAGTATTTAATTTCAGTGCTTATCATTTGTCATCATTGTTTAAAGAGTACACAGGTATGAGTCCGATTGATTACTTAATTCGTTTTAGGCTTGAACGGGCAACAGAGCTTTTAATGACAACAGAGGCTTCTGTCGGGGAAATTGCAGGAAGCGTTGGTTATAAAGACGTTTATTATTTCAGCCGAATTTTTAAGAAAAGAAAAGGTGTATCCCCTGCACATTTTAGAACAAGAGAGTTACAGGCACATAAAGTTGCTGAAAGTCCATCAAACTTCCCCACATCCTCTATTTTTGAACACATCGTTCAACAGTATATTAATAATGATAATCATTATCATAATACGGAAAAAGGGGAATTACATATGTTTAAAATGACAAAATCTCAGACGACGGCAGCTTTGCTGCTTTGCGGTTCTCTATTATTAGGCGCTTGCTCAAGCGGGACGGGCACAGCTGCGAAGGAGCAGAGTACTAGGAATGGAACCGTTAATCAAACAGTATTAGAAGAAAGTTCGAAGACTCGAATAGTATCAACGCCAAAGGGAGATGTGGAAGTACCTGCAGAGCCGAAAAGAGTAGCGGCTGACCAATATATGGGACATTTATTGAAATTAGGAATTGTTCCAATCGGTGCAAGAACATTTATGCTGGATGAAGGCTGGATGGAAAAGGCGGACATTCCGAAAGAAACGATCGAGAAAATTGAAGATTTAGGGGATTTTCCTTTAAACCTGGAAAAATTAACGATGCTAGATCCGGACTTAATTATCGGTTCAATCGATGAGAACATAGAACAATATGAGAAGATTGGAACGACTGTTTTTCTGCCTTATTGGGAGGGGTTAACAACCGCAGGGCCGCTTGATAAATTCAGGGGTGTAAGCAAGATATTCGGAAAAGAAAAAGAAGCAGAAGAATGGATTACGGAATACGAACAGAAAGTAGCTGAAGCAAAGTCGAAACTCGCCGGTGTTATCAAGGAAGGGGAAACCGTTTCGGTTGTTTCATTTTCAGAAAAAGCGGTATACGTCTTAGCGGCAAAGGGAGGAAACTATGGTTCTTCCACTATATACAATATGCTGCAGCTGCCTCCAACAGAAAGTGCAAAAAATATGGCTGAGGGGTTTGAATCGATTTCACTTGAAGTGCTCCCAGAATACTTAGGGGATTATGTTTTTGTTTATAATGGCGATGCTGATGCAACAAATAAAGCAATGGAAAGTAACATATGGAAAGGCATCCCTGCAGTGAAAAATGGCAAAGTTTATTTGTATGGTGATAACTATCATGATGAATTCGTAATGGAGGACCCTTTTTCATTAGAGCTTCAGCTGGATACGATTGTTAATTTATTACTTGACACTACTAAATAATTTAATAGATATGGCACATCTGAACGAAACGGAATTCACCTCCTGAATAAATAAAAAAAACGCTCCGTTTGGACTGTGGATCAGGCCGTTCCTGATAGGAAGTGGAGGAACTCCGAGAGTGAGGTTGTCCGGTACCACATAAGGCTTTGTCCTATGAGCAAGTGCCTTGGTCGGCATCATCCACATAAAAATTCCAAGCGCAGCATTCAAAAGAGGATTTATATCAATGGATATTAATGACATTGACATCTACAGGTTTTTCTAAAATAATAGAATGTAATTGAATACTGGTACCTTTAATTCAGTCCAGAGAGGCTGACAAGGACAGCGGATTTTTATAATCACGTGAGAAGCAGGGCATATTCCGTCAAGGGATGCTCTGTGTCTTAGCGCGGATTGTGATGAACAAAAGAGGCTACTTGTCAGTTTGATCTGACGAGTAGCCTCTTTTGTTTCTGCTTTTTTGGTATCAGGACACTTTATACTGGGGGTATTCTGATGAGTAAACAAGATCAAGAGTTTTCGTGGCAAGCGGTGCCGAAAACGCAGAGAAATCATTTTGGAAAGACGTTCTCCGTCATGTTAGCATTCACTTTCTTTTCCGCAAGCATGTTGGCAGGGGGAACGTTAGGGGTCAGTTTGACATTCATGGAGTTCATTGGAATCGTGCTTGCCGGTAATCTGGCACTCGGCATCTATACCGGAGCACTGGCACATATCGCTGCCAAAACAGGTCTTTCCACGCATTTGCTTGCAAAATATGCGTTCGGTGAAAAAGGCTCGTACCTTCCTTCTTTCCTGCTTGGCTTCACACAGGTCGGATGGTTCGGTGTCGGTGTAGCCATGTTCGCGGTACCTGTCGCCAGAGCGATGGACTGGAATGTGTACCTTTTAATCTTCGTGTTTGGTCTCGCAATGACGGCATCAGCCATCTTCGGCATGAAGTCGCTCGTCATTCTGGGTTATATAGCAGTTCCGGCCATTGCTATTCTCGGTGGTTACTCCGTGTTCGAAGGAGTAAACACGCTGGGTGGTATGCAAGGGTTGCTCGATTACTCACCAACAGAGTCGCTCACCGCAGCAGCAGCATTGACCATTTGTATCGGGTCATTCATTAGCGGCGGAACGTTGACGCCCGATTTTGCCCGGTTTGCCAGAACATCCCGGCAGGCGGTTACTGCAACGGTCATTTCGTTCTTTTTAGGGAACTCACTTATGTTTCTCTTCGGTGCAGTCGGCGCAATGGCTTATAATTTGGCAGATATCTCGGAGGTCATGTTCTTGCAAGGATTGCTCATTCCTGCGATCATCGTACTGGGGCTGAACATCTGGACAACTAACGATAACGCACTTTACGCTTCCGGGCTGGGCTTTGCCAATATCACTAAAATTTCGAAAAAGTTTTTCGTTATCGTTAACGGCATCGTGGGTACCGTATTTGCCATGTGGATGTACAACAATTTCGTTGGTTTCCTGAATGTGCTGGGCGCGGCGATCCCGTCCATCGGGGCGATCATCATCGCAGACTATTTTATTGTGAAGCGCAGAAACTACCAACCATTTGCCGACATGACCTTCAAAAATGTAAACTGGATCGCGATGGTAGCTTGGGTTATCGGCGTGGCCTTCGCCCAGCTGGCTCCAGGAATAACACCACTTAATGCACTGATTGGAACAGCGGTTGTATACACCGTGATAATGCTGATCGTTGCTAAGAAAGAATCCAAAGAAAAGGGGAATAAAAATGATTATACAGAACGCAAAATTGCGGGGTAAAGAAGGTTTATGGAATATTGTTGTGAAAGATGGGAAGTTTGAGCTTATCACGCAATCAATGGAACTAACTGCGAATGAGGAAGTAATTGATGTTAACGGCTCACTTGTGCTGCCGCCGTTCATTGAACCTCATATTCACTTGGATACAACGTTAACAGCAGGTGAGCCGGAATGGAATTTGAGCGGAACACTGTTTGAAGGCATCCAGCGTTGGTCAGAACGCAAGGCCTTCCTGACGCATGAAGACGTCAAAACGCGTTCCAAAACTGCATTGAAGTGGCAGATCGCGCAGGGTATCCAGCATGTACGAACACATGTAGACGTTACTGATCCAAGCTTGACCGCCGTAAAAGCGATGCTTGAAGTAAAAGAAGAAATGGCACCGTTCATTGACATCCAGCTTGTCGCTTTTCCACAAGAAGGTATTCACTCCTTCCCGAACGGCGTGGAATTACTAGAAGAGTCGCTGAAAATGGGCGTTGACGTGGTGGGTGGTATTCCACACTTCGAATTCACAAGAGAATATGGCGTTGACTCGATGAAAGTTGCGTTTGACCTCGCTGAAAAATACGACCGTCTGATCGATATCCATTGCGACGAAATCGATGACGAGCAATCCCGTTTCTTGGAAGTTGTAGCCAAAGAAGCTTACGAACGCGGGCTTGGCTCCCGTACGACAGCAAGCCACACGACGGCGATGGGGTCATACAATGACGCATATACGTACAAATTGTTTAGATTACTGAAGATGGCTGACCTAAATTTCGTCTCCAATCCTCTGGTTAACATCCATCTGCAGGGACGCTTTGACACTTATCCGAAAAGAAGAGGGTTAACTCGCGTCAAAGAACTGCTGGAAGCGGGACTTAATGTATGCTTCGGTCACGATGACATTTTTGATCCATGGTATCCGCTTGGCACAGGCAATATGCTTCAGGTGCTGCACATGGGTATTCATGCTTCTCAGTTGCTCGGATACGATCAAATCGTAAATTCAATCGATCTTATTACGAAAAATAGCGCAAGAACGTTGAATATCGAGGATATCTATGGCATTGAAGTAGGTAAACCTGCCAACTTCATCGTTCTTGAAGCAGAGAACGAGTATGAGACCATTCGTAAACAGGCCGGAGTACTTTATTCGTTCAGAGCCGGCCGCAAAATCGCGGAAACAAAGCCGCGGGACACTTCGATCATTCTTGAGAACGGTTCGGAGAAGATTACTTTCAATAAATAATCGAATGAAGTATGTGCTCCATCAAGCAGAGCCTACTTTTTAGCCAAAAATCCCTTCATGATAGTCAGGAATATATGAGATCACGTGATTGTGAACTCTTCCTGTATACATGGGGGGATTTTTTAGTGTCTAGTGTAGGACACAGTTCATGAATCAGTACTTCAGCACAGTAAAATTTGTTATAAGTACATTCAAAAGAGAAAAAAGTGGGATTTTATATATTGGTTGTGATAACCGTTTTTCAATAGACGATGTTTCACTCAGCTAACAGGCAGTTTACAATAACAGTGCATGGAAATTTATGGGGTTAAAAATGGAAAGAAGGTTGAGAACATGGGAATGCGTGGTTATTACTTTGCAATGGATGACAATCTGGTGCAGAAAATCGCAGTAGGAGACATTGCATTGAAGAGTTTGAAAATAGACGATTATCCCGGACTGGACATTGATAGATCCTGGGAGGCGATTCACTACTTGCTTTGTGGAGATATCTCCGATGGAGATGCGCCTCTTGGCTATGTTGTTCCACTGACGTCAGAAAGAGCCATCGATTTTGGCTCATACGGGGCTTTTTCCTTACGTGCCGAGCAAGTTGCAGAAGCGCTTCAGGCTATGTCTACGCTGGTTGAAGCACAGCTCCGTTTGCGGTATAATTTCCCGGCCATGGTCAAGAACGAGGTATATCCTCTAGATCCTGATACTGTTTCAGACGAGGATAAGGACGAGTTCTTTGCTTACATGCTTCAGCATTTTAACGAAATCCGGCGTTTCTACAGTCAAACTGTAGCGAAGGGCAAAGGTCTCATCTTCTATATTTTCTGATTCCAATAATTTGAATCATTCAGGGGCTAATATATCAAATAGTGCTAAACTAACATGAAACGTTAGTTCAATTAAACAGCGACAGTCTAGGACTATATTTTTCGTCCTTTGCTGTCGCTGTTTTGTCGCTGTTTTAATTCTAGGGTCAGTCTATTACTTTACTTGCCGCTGAAAGTTGTTATATTTTTGTAGAATCACTTAGGACGTTCCGGACCTAAACTCCAGTATCACTAAGACTTTTTTCATAGCTTATTTCCAAGATTCGACCTTGTTTTCACCCACTGTATAGGCCGAAAGTATAAATTTACAACACTTTACAAAAATCTATGTTTTTCCTAATCCTTATGAGATAGCATATTAGACGAAAGCGGTGGACAATTATGGAAAAATCCACCGATCTATATCTTAAGGAGGATGAATATGAAGGAGAAGTGTTCAGGTTGGAATAAGAAGCTGCTACAAAGCATGCTGGTTGCATCTGTTGCCGTACCCCTGCATTTGTTCGCATTCGGAGCCGGCTCGGCAATATACGCTGAGGGGCCAAGCGACCCCGCCCCATTCATTGAAGCCAAAGTGGTCAACGAGCATGCAGGCCAGAAAATTCTGTTTGACAATACCCACGCGCAGACGGCCGGAGCGGCCGACTGGGTTATTGATGGCGCTTTTTCCGATTTTGGTAATGCGCTTGCGCAAGAAGGCTATTACGTCAAAGAGCTTCGTAAGACCACTCCGTTTACGCTAGGCGATCTTTCCAGCTATGACGTCTTCGTCGTGGCCGAATCTAACATTCCATATAAATCCAGCGAGCAGGCAGCTATGGCGGAATACGTGGAGAACGGCGGCAGCATCTTCTTCATCGGCGATCATTACAATGCGGACCGCAATAAGAACCGCTGGGACGGCAATGAGGCATTCAACGGTTACCGCCGCGGAGCTTGGGACAACCCGGCCAAAGGCATGAGCACTGAAGAGGCCGGTTCCGCGGCAATGCAAGGCGTGGTCAGCTCCGACTGGCTGGCGGAAGAGTTCGGTGTCCGGTTCCGCTTCAATGCGCTTGGTGACATTAACGCCACCAACATCGTGGCTCCCGATCAGGCCTTCGGTATTACATCAGGAGTATCAAGTGTAGCCATGCATGCCGGCTCCACGCTGGCAATCCTCGACCCGACCCGAGCGAAGGGCATCGTCTATCTGCCGAAAACCAACAATGCTTGGGGCAACGCGGTGGACCAAGGTGTCTACAATGGCGGCGGCGTAGCGGAAGGTCCTTATGTGGCCGTGGCGAAAAAAGGTGCCGGCAAAGCCGCCTTTCTCGGCGACTCCTCCCCAGTCGAGGATGCCACGCCGAAGTATTTGCGCGAGGATACCGGTGCCAAAAAAACGACTTACGATGGCTTCAAGGAGGCTGACGATGCTGAGCTCCTGGTGAACACGGTTAACTGGCTCGCCGAACAAGAGAGCTATACGGATTTCACCAAGGTAAGTGGCCTGACGCTGGATCAGCCGACGCAGCTGCTGCCGTTCGAAGAGCCGGCGCTTTCCACTGAGCCTCAGCCAGAGCCATGGGCCGCTCCGAATGCCGGCTACAAATGGTTTGACCGCACCAGCTACAAGGCGGGCTCTTACGGCGGACCGGCAGCTACTGCAAGTGCGGTGTACAATTTCACGCACCAAACGGTGCTGCCGAACGCGCAGGATTTCCAGATTCGTGTCAGCGCAGATAATCTCCCTGCCAATACGAGCGTATCAGGCTTCCAATTGGGTATCTACCAGGTGAGTAGCGGTGCCCAGATCGCCAAGATCCAGAACAGTGACGGCACTTGGCCGAGTAGCTATGCTTACAGCGCCAACTTTAGCCTGACTTCAGACTTGAACGGCCATGCCTACAAAGATCTGACCGTACAGATCAAACCGGGCACCACGGCTGCATCCAATCTGCGTCTGCGCCAGAACGGAACGAACCTGAAGACCGAATCAGTAACGCTCGGTAACGTCCCAGCAGAACCGCTTCCGGACGAGGAAGATCCGATTCCAGCGACCGTTTCCATCGGCGAAGCCCGGACCAAGATTGTTGGATCCTTGGTGACGGTTGAGGGGATCGTAACGACTGAGCCGGGTATTTTCGGCGGGCAAACCTTTTATCTGCAGGATGAGACCGGCGGACTTTATGTCTACCAGAGCCAAAGTGGCTTCCATGCCGGCGACACGGTCAAGGTAACAGCGTCCACGGCGCTGTACAATTCGGAGCTAGAGTTGACCGAAGTTGTGCAGATCGAGAAGAGCGGCACTGCGAAGCTGCCCGAGTCCGTTGACGTGCCGGCTGTGAACGATACCAATCAAGGTCAGCTGCTCAAGCTTAAAGACGTGAAAGTGACGAATATTATCACAGCCACTCCAAGCGGTTCCTTTGAATTTGACGCCATCGCCGATGGCGGGACAAGCAATCACATCCGGGTGGATGCCCGGACGGGCATCACGAAAGACAGCTTCCCTTATGCGGAAGGACAGAAGCTCGATATTACGGGCGTAGCCGCGATCTTCAAAGACGTATACCAACTCAAGCCTAGAAGTCTCGGAGACTTCAGCATTGTGGAAGAAGTGGGGGCTCCAGTAACGACGGCAACCCTGTCGGCAAATCCGAACGCTGCCGGCTGGTTGAACCAACCCACCGAAGTAACCCTGAAGGCCGACTCCGATACAGCTAAAGTTTATTACTCGCTGAACGGCGGTGCGGAAGCCGTATACAGCACTCCGTTGGTCGTAAGCAAAGATGGACGGCATACGCTGTCTTATCATGCGGTTTCGGGCAAGGGAAAGGCGGAAGAAACTAAGACACTGAGCCTTAATATCGACACGGTTTCACCGACAGCCGAGCTGACGGAGTCCGGTCATGCGGTCGGAGATGTGGAGGAGGAGGCCCAGCTTAAGTTTGTATTGGCTGCCGAAGATAATCTGTCTGGCGTCACCTCCAAGCAGCTTCTGCTGGATGGACAGCCCATAGCCGACGGACAGATCCTGAACGCTGCGGAGCTGGGTGCCGGGTCCCATACTGTAAACTACGTCGTGACCGATGCCGCAGGCAACACTGCCGAAAAGAGCTACACGTTCCAAATTACTGGCGGAGCGGCACTTGCAACTGACAAGCCTGGACAGCCTGTGTTGTCCTCGAATAGTGGCTACGGTTATGGACTCAGTGACGGCAACTTTACCGTCACCATGAACCTCTGGTGGGGCAATAACGCTACCAGCTACAAGCTATATGAGAATGGCACACTGATCGACTCCAAGTCTCTGAAGGATGTATCTCCTTCCGCGCAGACGGCAAGCACAGCGCTTCACGGTAAGCCGAATGGCACCTATATATACACAGTGGAGCTTACCAACAAATACGGCACAAGCAAGAGCCAGCCGCTCACGGTGACGATCCGCGATGCCGCACCGGGCAAGCCGGTCCTGACCCATGACAACTGGGAAGGAGATGGCTCTTATAAAGTAACTATGAATTTGTGGTGGGGCACTAATGCCACAGAGTACCGCCTTTATGAGAACGGGCAACTGATCGACACGCAAGCGCTAAACGCCAACACGCCTTCGGCGCAGAGCGCTACGACTGAAGTCACTGGACGCGCTTCCGGCAATTATGAATACCGGGCGGAGCTGGTTAATGCAGCGGGAGAGACCATAAGTGATATCATCAAGGTAACCGTCAACAAATAATACGATGAGCGTTTTAAATCTTGTAAGAAGTATTCCAAGGTGTTGCATTCCGATTTGCTGTTGATCTAAATATGTCTCCAGGAGGTACTTATATCTTTCAGATATAACGCCTCCTTTTTGACTTGTTCATATTCCGTTCATATTGTCGTCACGATGAGTACATCTTAGTTGATTACACTTTGAATATGTCGTCAAGGCGGCACTTCAGATACAGAGACAAGGAAGGGAAGAGATGAACGTGGCAAATAAGGTAGAAATAAAAACAACTGGGACTAAGAGCCACAAGAAACGGAACCTATGGTTAAAAATAATCGGAGGTATTGTAGGGGCGCTCGTGCTGTTCATGGGCATCGTTTTTATCGTTGATGCAATCAGCGATGGGGTAGAGAAAAAGAAAATCGAATCCTATGGCCAGTATGTCAATGTGGATGGGAAAAAGATGAATGTGCTCATTCAAGGCAGCGGAGAACAAACCGTTGTACTCCTACCGGGACAAGGAACCCCGTCACCTGCACTTGATTTCAAATTGCTGATCGATGAAATTACCCCTAATTATAAAGTCGTGTTGGTCGAGCCTTTCGGTTATGGCTTGAGCGATAAAACCGAGAAGGAAAGAACGACGGAGAATATAGTAAGTGAGGTTCACGAAGCTTTGCAGCAACTGGGTTTAGACAGTTACATTCTAATGGGACATTCCATCGCGGGGCTTTACGGAGCGACCTATGTGAACACTTATCCGGATGAAGTTCTTGCTTTTGTCGGCATCGATAGCAGCGTTCCCAATCAACCCGGGATGGATGTCAAATTACCTTTGAAATCCATGCAATTTCTTCAAAAATCAGGTCTGATGAGATTGTTCCAAAAAGTGAGCGGAGATGCGTATAAATCGCTTGCATTTGATGAGCATACCAAAGAACAGATGCGTTTGATTTCGAATCAAGTCGCGACCAATCCAACGTTGATGAATGAACTGAGCCACCTCGGTTCCAATTTTAAAAATGGAGAAAAACTCACAATGCCAAAAGACTTGCCGTTGCTTCTCTTCGTTCAATCGAATAATGAGCACAATAAACAGTGGATTCCGCTTCATGAAGAGCAAGTCAAACAATCCGCACAGGGAAAAATGATCCCAATGGAAGGTTCTCATTACCTGCATCATACAAAATACAAAGAAATCGCTGAGGAATTCAAAGCTTACATGAAACAAATCCAATTGTAGTGTTTATAATTGAACTGCGGAGCCGAAATTGAAGTGCACCCTCTAGAATTTCATCGGATAAACCAGGGGGTTTATCCGATGTCTATTCTAAGGGGTGCACTTCATAATGCATTAGGGTGTTTTTGTTTGATTCCAATTCTTGTGTCACATCTGCCGATCAAGAGAGAATCAGCGCTAAGGTCCAAGTACTTGTCCTACAAGGAACTGTACACCGATTTAATCACCTACAATTTCGTTCAGTAAAAGTTCTTCCGTTAACGCATAGCGGTACAGCCGAACCTCGTCGATTAGGCCGTTCATTGTGGAGGACGAGTTATGTCCGGCGGTCAACGACAGTTTGTTCGAGATGTTACCTCCGAGCAGCGAATTATTTTCTCCAACTAATATACCGTCTACATACAGTCTCAGTCCCGTGTCTCGATCCGCTACAGCCGCGACATGATGCCAGTTGCCGTCTGTATACGTCTGCGTCGATTGTACGACATCGGCGGTGCTACCGTAATCGAGCCAGAATCGAATTGTATTGTTGCTCTCGATTCGCAGGGTATAGGAAGCGTTAGTATCCCCTTTATTTACGATGTATTTCGGCGTGCCGACAACATTGGTTCTAAACCAAGCGGTCAGGCTAAAGTCTTGATCTGTGCCGAAGTCGTACAAGCCGGAATCCGGATCACCAAGCTTGACGAATTGTCCACTTCCCGAGAATTG
Source organism: Paenibacillus sp. FSL R5-0923 (assembly GCF_038009145.1). NCBI lineage: Bacteria > Bacillati > Bacillota > Bacilli > Caryophanales > Paenibacillaceae > Paenibacillus > Paenibacillus sp. FSL R5-0923. The sequence goes on along the minus strand of NZ_JBBPAT010000001.1, from coordinate 4,218,926 downwards.
GACAGCTCCACCTGATTTACCTGATGAGCTGCGAGCCATGCCGTTCAAAAGCATCCCGTATTCGTAATCGCTTATATCGTTGGCTGTGATAATGCCGCTTCCCACCGTCGGTTCGTCAAAGCTCCAGCTGCCAGCGACACCACCAAGAGCAAGCATCTCATGTTCTTCTAAGACATAATTGAATAATTTAACCTCAGAAATCAGCCCCTTTAACGTCAAAGCTGAATTAGAACCAATCGTCAGGGGGAGGTTGCTAGCTATGTCGCCTCCCAGGAACGCAGACGATTGCGCGACAATCAATCCGTCGACGTACAGCCGTAGTCCGGCATCGCGGTCTGCCGCGCCAGCGACATGATGCCACTTACCGTCCGCTAAGGAAACGGCGGACTGTACTGCATCGAACGTATTCCCGTAATCGAGCAAGAATCGGAGTGAGCCGTCCGCTTCGAAGCGAAGCCAGAAGGAGCCGTTGGTATCGCCTTTGTTCACGATATATTGGATCGATCCGGTATGGCTTGTCTTGACCCATGCCGAGACAGTAAAGTCTTGCGTCGAGCCGAAGTCAAACGAGCCGTCCGCAGAATGGCTAAGGTTGACGTGATCGCCAGCTTGGGAGAAGCTCAGTGCTGGACCAAAGTGCCCTTCCGCGCCCGGTACTGCACCTGAGATCGAGCCGTCGTGTCCTGCACTTGATGTATCGACGGCCGTCATCCCGGCTGTTTCGTTCAGCGGCCAGCTCCCGAGCAATGAACGGTTCCACCAGATACGCGACACGATGGTACTGTTAGGCTGGAGCGAATTCCACTCATTGCTGGTCACAATACTCAGCTCTGGCGTAACATCCAGCGTGCCAAAGTTCCCGAGCTGCGCACGGTCGGTCGTGTTCGGCATCACGTTGTGCTCTGTTTCCTTCTTAAGCCTAAGCGTTTCCGGATTCATCTTGGCCATCCATAGAGGCGCCCGATATCGGAACACATCCGAATTGACGGAATCTTGCCGAGTATAAACGAGATACAAGCCGTCCGGTCGCGTAATCCAATGCATCTGCGTATTCATGCTACCGACGATGGGAGTGCCGTCTTCCCACTGTAGATCAACGGCGGGCTGCCAGTCGATACCGTTGACGCTCTTGGTCAAACGATTATTCGTGTCATCACGGCTCGTCAGGAAGTATTCGCCGCCGAACATGGTCAGCGAAGCCTCGATACCTGAACGATTGCCGTGTACGCCGGTGTTCGGGACCGTACCGCTCATGCTTTCGTATATCAACGAGGTCCCGTCGAAGGAGGCGGTCACAACTTGCAGCGCGCCAGAGCCGGAGGTCGAATGGATCGGCCATAACACCTTGCCCGTCTGCTCGTCTATGTGTGGATAAGAGCTTCCCGCATGACCGAATACTTGTGGCCAATCAAAGAGTTGCCAATCTGCACTCCAGGCTTCGATAGTTGGGTCGAATACGGCGTATGCCGGATAGGTTTGCTTTTTGCCGAAATTGGCGTCGTACGACTGCGCCATGCCAAGCAGTATGATCTTGCCGGTTGCAGCATGATAGACAGGAACGGGATCGATGAGCATGCCCCTGTAGCCATTCGGAAGTGTCTTCCAATCGTATTGCGGGATAACGTTGTAAGGCGTCCAGTTGTCACCAAGATTAGTGCTGACCGTGTAGGCGATGTCATAAAACACGTCAGAGTGGTTGTCGTTCAAATCTTTGGATGCCGTGCACAATATCGCCGGAGTGCCATTTTGACCTTGTCCCGGCAGGGTGGCACAACGCGTATGAGACCACCAGAAATCATTGGTGCCATCATTTGCATAGATCCGTTTCGGATCGACACGGTAACCAGTAGCGGCTGCTGGCACAGCCAAAGCCGCCATAAGACAAACGAGCAGCAAACAGGAAATAGCTTGTTTCAAAAGAATCATCAGCTCCTTGGACATAAAATATAAAGCGCTTACATTAAGAATCATACCAAATCAACTCTTTCTAACCTATTGGATAGAGTCTAGATTTGGTAGATTATATTAATCTTTTGAGCGGTATGGCTGATCAATTTTGGCGATTGCGGTATTCGGTCGGTGTCAGGCCAGTCCTTTTTTTGAACAGACGGCAGAAATATTTCTCGTCTTGGTAGCCGGAGCGGAGTGCCACCTCATAGGTTTTCAGAGAGGTTTCCGCAAGTAATCGTCTCGCTTCGGCAAGCCGTATTTCGGTCAAGTAATCCGACAGGTTGATGCCTTGGACCTGCTTGAACAAAAAGCTTAGATAGACGGGCGACAAGTAGACTGCCTGTGCTGCTGTCTCCAGCGTCACATACTCCCTAAAATTATCCTCAATAAATCGCTTTGTCTTTTCCACGATAGCGTTTTTACCGACTTTGCGAAAATCGAGGGTCCGCCGCAGAAGTACGTCCAGATAGCGTCGCATTTCTTCCACTAACTGCTCCAGCGTAGACGTCTCGAAGAACATCGTAATTTGACCTGCGGGAAGCAGTTCGTCGAGTGCCAGCTTCGGGTGCATGCCCATCAGCGAGTCCGCAGCTGCCACCATGTGCTGGAGTGCAATGGATTTGGTCACTTGTACAGGATAGTCGCGGCTCTTCAAATGTTGGATAAAGTCCTCTAACCATCGGGTGAGCTGATCAGGATTACCGACTTTGAGCGCAAGTTGAAGCGCTTCGTCAACTGGAGTGGAAGCTGGAAACTTCTGATTCGGTGAGACGGTATTTTCCCATTCCAGATCCTCAACGAACACGACCTGGTTTTGACCGGTATAGTATTTGTACTCCAACGCCGTCCGAGCCGATTGATAGAGATGTTTGCCCTCCGTATTGAGGCTCATCCCTTGCACCGATACCCCGATCATCACCATATAGTGAAGCGCCTCGCGCAGATTACTTACCAGTCTGCACAAATCCTCCCGAAACTGAGCCTTCTGCGACGGTGTGACATTGGCCTGCAGAATGAATCGGTTGTGCTCAGGACAAATTAAGAATTTGTCAGGCCATGCCGCAAGCGTCTCCTCAGCTATATTCATAACAGCAAAGTTCATCAACTGCTGATCTTCGTAAGAGTAGTTTTTCGGAAAGTCTGGATCTTCGTCCAACTCGATGATTGCTAGATATACGGGACCGATCCGTAGAGGGATGTGTAGGAACTCCGTTTTTTCCACGAACAGATCGTCGTTGAAGCAGGCGCCCTCCAGCAAAGAAGTAAGAAAACGGAAACGGATCAGCGGCAGATGGTCCTTAAGTTGACTTTTGAGCTTTTGCTCATCTTTCCATTGCTGTTGGATGGATAGGACAACATTCAGCAGCTGGTCGAGATCCGGTGGCTTTAGTAAATAATCCAGTGCGCCTAGCTTGAGCGCCTGCTGTGCGTACGTGAACTCGTCGTGTCCGCTCAAGATGATCGATTTAACCGGCAGCTCCCGCGCATGGATTTCCTGCAACAGCTCCAGGCCAGTTTTGCCCGGCATCCGGCAATCCAGTAACAGCAAATCGGGCTTGTCTCGCTCGATAAGCTCCAGCGCTTCATCTCCGTTATCGGCAGGCGGAAGCCAAGTAAAACCATGCTCCTCCCATGGAATAAGGGCACGAAGGGCTTGAGGTACGATGGGTTCGTCGTCAATGACCATGATTTTCATAAAGCAGCCTCCATTGGTTTTCGTCTGATATGAGCGGGATAACCAGCATAACACGCGTGCCATGCCCCAGTTCACTCTCAATACGTAGTGCGTATTCCGGCCCGAACATCATCGTCAGTCTTTCATTGACGTTACGGATGCCATAACCGGTGCCGCTGGTATCACTTTCAAGCAGAGAACTTGCCATCTCCGGGCTCATGCCGCATCCATCATCTTCGACGACGAATTCAACCCGCTGCTCGTCCAGTTTTCTTCCTCTGATCGAGAGCGTGCCGGGCTGTGCCCGCTTTGTACTAAAGGCGTGTAGAATCACGTTTTCCACCAATGGCTGCAGCAGTAGCTTCATCATATAGAAGTGAATGATGTCAGGATCGATCTCATAACAAGGAATGAATCGGTTCGGAAAGCGGGCATATTGGATATGAATATAGGCCTTGACCTGGCTCAGCTCCTGACGAATCGTATAATAATCTTTACCCTTGTTAAGAGAAAGACGGAAGAGCTCAGTCAGGGATTGCGTTACCTGGGCTGTATTATCATCACCGTTCATTTTCGATTTAAGGAAAATATAGTCCAGCGTATTGTACAGAAAGTGCGGTTCGATCTGAGTCTGAAGCGTCTTAAGTTCAATCATCTTTTGTTTTGTTTGACTAATGTACACTTTCTGAATGAGACTGTTCGTTTCCATGACCATATCATTGTACTTTTGGGTAAGCAATCCAATCTCATCTCGTGAGGTGACCTCGACATTCTGGTTGAAGTCGCCCCGTTTGAAGTTGTTCATGGAACGGAGTAACTTCTTAATCGGTTTTGTAATACTGCGCGATAGGAATACCGAGCAGAACCCGACGAGAGCGAGCAGCGATACCGATAGGGCGAGAGTTACATTTAGCATGATTCGGTGTTGGCTACGGATAATTTCCAGCGGTGTGAGGCTCACAATGTTCCAAAGATATGGTTCCACGACCGTACTGGCGACGGAATAACGCTTTCCGTTAATATCATAGATCTCCGAATGCGACTTAAGTGAAAGCTGCTGCTTGAGTTTCAGATCGTCCATCAGTGTTTTTTTTAATCCGTTGTCCTGACTTTTGCTCGATACAAGATTGTAGTTGTCATCAAAAATAAAGATGTTAGACGAGCGCACAATCTCAATGTCCTGAATGATATTGCCGATAGCGTCACGATTAACACCCATAAAAAGCAAGCCGAGCTTGTTGTCCGGGTCATATAAATCGACGATCCGCCGTCCAATCATAATTTCATTGTAGCTGTGCCCGAATGTAAATAGGGGGGTGCTGTAATACGTCCAGAATGCCTCGCCGTCCCGGGAAGCAACAGCGGTGTATAGCGGCATCTCAGCGAAGTCTGAATAAGGGATGACCTGCCGGAAAAACTCGCTGAAATCGCGGTACAAAAAGCCGTTTTGGCCGTAGATAACAAGGAAGCTAACGTATTTTTTGGCGGCTTTGATGTTGTCGAGATAAGCAAGTGCGGCAGCCTGTTCAGTGTTGACCGGTCCGTTATAATCCCGACTGAGCAAGCTTTGTAAGCTAACGTTATTCATAATGTAGGAAGTAATGTCTCCGGCGTCGTCTAGCATCAGCTTGATGTTATTGCCGATCAAGCGTACCGTCTGGGCTTGATTTTGCTCCGTTTCCTTCTCTAGAGAGGAGGTGGCGGTCCGAAACGAAAAGAAGCCGAGCGTCAGCAGCGGAATGAGGACGAGTAATACAAAGGATACGAACAGTTTCGTTTGCAGATGTCTGAATACGAACATGGAAAGCCTCCCAACAGGCGGCGCTTGATCATCCGCATAGGAAAATAATGTTATAAGCAATTTATACTGTTACATTAGCAAATCCTTTCTCTACATTCAATATGGAGGTAGAAGATCGAAACCAGTTACTTGACGAAGTCCACTAAACCTTGAAATTGCCGCATTGTTGCGTATCGAATCTGCGGGTAAGATGGGATTGTGCACAAGCAAGACAAGTCCAAACGGGAGGATGATCAGATATGCGCAGGGGGAAAAAGAGATTTGGGTTCGGCGCGGTAGTTGTTGCACTGTCGCTGTTAGCGAGCGGATGCGGAACATCTGGCGGGAATAACGCGGCAGAGAATGGAAAGAACAGCCAGCCGCCATCGACGGCGGCAAGCGGAGAGGCCATCGACTGGAACACAGTCAAGGCTGACATCCGGTTCGTCTATCCGGGAACTTCGGAGGCGGAGAAAGAGCTGGCTGAACAGTTCAAGGCGAGAATGAAGGAAAAATATCCGAACGTCAATATCGAGTACATGTATCTGTCGTGGGCCGATATGGAGAAAAAACTATCCGTCATGTTAAATTCGGGGGACGTCCCGGATCTCACACAAACGCAAGACATCACCAATTTGGTTCGATTGAACGGCTTGGAAGACTTGACCCCCTATTTTGAGCAAGAAGGCGAGCATTTGAAGAAGGACGATTTTCTGCCGGGTACGATGGAATATGCCCAAGAGGACGGCAAACTGTACGCTGTACCGAATCTAGCGAACTCCTTCACGATGATCGTCAATGAGAAAATGCTGAACGAAGCAGGCATGAAGCTGGAGGACTTGCAAACGTGGGAGGATGTTGAGAAAGCAGCCAAGGCGATGACGAAAGACGGCAAGTACGGTTTCGGCTATCCGCTTGGAACAGCCCGGTTCGCATTCCGTGTGCCGTTCACGGCCGCATATAGCAATAATCTGCTGCTGAGCGATACGTCAGCTGAGAGCAAAAACAAATACCTGGAAACGCTTCAGCATTTCAAAAATCTGGAGCCTTATCAGCCGAAAGCGCATCTGACCTGGGGGTACCCGGAAATGTTTCGCGCATACAGCAATGGCGAGGTTGGCATGATTGCGGCGGGAACGTTCTTTACAGCCAATGTATACAGCATTAACCCAGACATCGTCAATGTCTCCCGTACGATTGCGTATCCGAAGGGGCCTTCAGGCACATCAGCCAAAGCGCCGGTATCGAACGTCGGTATCGCGATGTTCAAGGACAGTAAAAACAAGGAAGTCGCCTGGAGACTCATTCAGGAATGGTCATCCCAGGAATTCAACAGCACGGCAGCGTCCGTCGTCAACGTGACGGCGATCAAGAGTACAAGCCTCGATGAAATTATCAAGAAGTCAGAAAAAATTTATCCAAAAGCGATAGAGGGACACAAGACGATGCTGAACGACTTCAGCAAGCTGCTGGATGAATCCGGCGTTCCGATGGACAAAATTCCGGGACAAAGCGAGATGGAAGTCATCGTTCAGGAACAGATGGCCAAGCTGCTTAACAACAAAGTGACGGTAGAAGAGGCATATGCCTCCATCAAAGACGGCATTGACAAAATCAAGGCAAAACTGGAATAGGCCAGACTCCGTTGGAGCTGCATGCCGAGCCATTGCAGCTTCACAGGATGTTATGGGACCGGTGAAGGAAAGGAAGCGTAAGAAATGTCCGACATACTGAGGCTAGATAGGCAGGATCCGCCGCTCAACCGACAGCGGGGACGCGTTTCGGCGTTTTTTCGGGAATTCGGCTTCGGGTATTTTTTGCTGGCGCCCGTCGTCCTTTATATTGTGGTATTTCAATTTTATCCGCTTGTGGAAACGATCCGGCTGAGCTTGTACGACTATTCGCTCATCTCCGGACGTGACATGTCATTCAACGGCTTCGGCAATTACAAGGAGCTGCTCGTGAATGACGGAGCTTTCTGGCAAATTTTCTGGAACAGCTTCATCTGGGTTCTGGGTTCCACTGCCCTTCAATTCGCGATTGCAATACCCGCCGCAATTATTCTGTTCAGCAAGATACGGTTCAGAGGGTTGTGGCGTGGATTGATGATGGTTCCATGGGTATCGCCGGTCGTCATTATCGGCATTGTCTGGAAGTGGATTTACGACGGTCATTACGGACTATTCAATCATTATTTAAAAATGTTTCACTTGATTTCGGAAAATATCGTCTGGCTTGGAGATGAACAACTGGTCTGGCCCGCACTGCTGCTAACGTCGGCGTGGAAGGGATTCCCCTATATTACGCTGATGATGCTATCTGGACTCACGGGCATCTCCCAAGAAATGATTGAGGCGGCGCATATGGATGGGGCTTCCGCGTGGCAGAGGTTTACCCGGATTACGCTGCCAATGCTTAAGCCGATCATGTACGTGACCGGGCTTGTCAGCATTGTCTCCTCCTGGACAAAATTCGAAATGATATGGGCGCTGACGAACGGTGGACCGGGCTATTCGACCAGTATTTTGCCGACGTATTTATATACGAATTCATTCGTTTACTTCGATCTCGGCAAAGGTTCGGCCATCGCTACGCTGTCGATGGCGATAGTATTGATTCTCGTCGGTATTTACTCGCGTCTGTTCGGCCGAAACCTAGAATAGGCATCAGAGGAACGATATTATACCCGATTAAAACGATGTTCTAACGAGTCTTGGTCCTGCTTGTACTATGCAGGATAGTACCACTAACAACGATGCATGATTCGAGGTGCGACTTATGAAAGAGTCTTTTGCTCAAAGAACGGCAAATTATGTCTGGCTGGCGCTGTTGATGGTATTCACGCTGCTGCCGTTCGCTTGGTTGATCGTCACGACGCTGAAGTCGGACACGGAAATGTTCTCAACGATTCCGACCTGGATCGTGGACAATTTGACTTGGGATCATTACAGATGGGCGCTTGGCGATGTAGGATTTCAGCTGCCCCGACTGCTGCTCAATTCAATTATCGTATGCGGTATCACCGCACTGGTTACAGGAGCCATCGCCTGCATTAGCGGCTATGGTCTGGCCCGTTATAAGGTACCCGGCGTTAGCCTGGTCGTCGTGCTAATCGTGCTGGCCCAGATGATTCAGGGTCCGTTGATCATGATTCCCTGGTACAAAATAGCGGCAGCGTTTTCACTGCTGAATACGAAAGCGATTTTGGTCTTAATTTACGGGACACTGACGATACCTGTTGGTGTGTGGATTATGAGCGGGTTTTTCCGTACCATACCGCCCGAGCTGGAGGAAGCAGCGGCGATTGACGGATCAGGCAAGTGGCGGACGCTGTTCACAGTCATTATTCCGCTTAGTTTGCCGGGGTTGGTGTCAATCACACTATATGCATTTATTCTCGGATGGAACGACTACCAGTACTCGCTCATTTTAACCAGCTCTATCGACGCAAAGACCGTTCAGGTCGGCATCGCCGAATTGATGGAAAGCATGGGTTCGACCAACTGGGGCGGATTGCTCGCAAGCGGGGTTATCGTTATTTTACCGATTATCGTCATTTTCGCATTTATTCAGAAATATTTGATCGAGGGAATGACCGCAGGGAGCGTAAAGGGTTGATAGTTTTTTTTAAAAAAGGAGCCGATAGAGATGACTAATTCTTATGATTTCAAAGGCGTGTATACCGCGCTTATTACGCCGATGCACGATGACGGTAGTATTGATCATGAGTCACTTGCCCGTCTAGTTCGACATTTGCAAAGCCAGCGCGTTAAAGGGTTTTATGTAGGCGGAAGTACTGGTGAGGGCTTCATCCTGAATACGGTGGAGAGGCAAGAGGTGCTGGAGACAGTCGTCCGCGCGGCGGAGGGGAAGTCAACGATCATTGCCCACGTCGGAGCCATAGGTACGGAAGCTTCAATCGAGTTGGCGCGTCATGCCGAACGGCAGGGCGTCGATGCGATGTCGGCAGTGGTGCCGTTTTATTACAAGACGACAGTTGAACAGATCAAGGAACACTATATTGCAATTATGGCCGCTGTCCCGCTGCCGATGCTTATCTATCATTACCCGGGAGCGACAGGCGTCCAATTATCGATGGATTTCTACGAAGAGATGGCCCAGTATCCCCAATGCATCGGCGTCAAATTCACATCCCTCAACCTGTTCGAGATGCAGCAAATTCGTGCCCGCTGCGGAGACCGCTTTCTAATCTTTAACGGACATGATGAGGTGTATGCGGCTGGCGCGCTCACTGGAGCCGACGGCGCTATAGGCAGCACCTATAATATGATGGCTCCGTTATTCGTTCAGATGTATCAAGAAGCGGAACATGGGAACTGGTCAAGTCTTTCAAAACTGCAGGGCGAGGCGAATGAGGTCATTGCGAATATGGTGTCTTTCGATGTGATCCCTTATGAGAAGTATATTTGCTATGCACAGGGCATTATCCGCTCGTACAGAGCAAGGCAGCCGCTAAAGCAACTGACGGAGGTAGAGACAGCGGCAATCCGAACGTTTTATGAAAAAAGTGCTGTTTTGAAGGTATCGGCTTATCAAGTGTAATAAATTGATGATGACAATGGAGCCAGGATGTAAAGAATACATGCGATCGGCGCGACTAGCAGCTTGCCCTCACTTTCCAGGCAAAAATATCTTGTTTTGTCCAATAAACCCGTCACGGAAAACAAACCCATGATATGCGCTTCTGTTCCAAAAGGAATGATGAGCAGTAAGTGAATATTACCATGTGTTATTCCAATGCTTTCTTGCTATTTTGGAAATTCCCCATAAAACCTGAACATTTACTCAAGTTTTGAGGGGGATATCCTTTACATTTACAATAGAGCCTTTTGAAAGGGAACAACAAAAGTATGATTCTTGTTCAGGGGAGAGGATCTAGATGTTGGGAAAAGATGAACTAGCTGAACTAGCGGATCGCGTCTATCATCGGATGATCGATAAAACGACGAATGATTGGGGAATGGGTATCGATAGCTGGGATTGGGTTCCGGGCGTCGGCGTCATTTCAATTCTGGCTTACGGCAAATTAATGAACAATCATGAAGCCATCGAATATTTGCTTCAATGGACGGCTCGAAATAAACAATTGAGTGAGCAAGTGAATGTCATCAATTCCATGGCGCCGTATGCGATCTTCCCGGATTTGTATCGGCTGGGGGGCGAACATTGGTACATGGATACCGCGCTCAATGTCGGGGATTGGATGCTAACGGAAGCACCACGCACGCGGGAAGGTACTTTTGAGCATACAGTCACGGAGAATGTTCAGTTTTCCGAACAAGTGTGGGCGGACAGCTTATTTATGACCGTACTCTTTCTGGCTCGACTTGCAAAGCTAACTGGTGATCGCAAATACGCGATAGAAGCGGAATTCCAACTACTTGGCCATTTACGTGTGCTTCAGGATCCGTCAACGGGTGTATTGTTCCATGGCTGGAATTGTGAGGAGAAGAATCATATGTCCTCCGCTCGTTGGACGCGTGCGAATGCATGGGTCATCCTCGCAATTCCTTGGATTGCGGAGGAGATTGGTACCACGACGCCATTTTCAGATGAGATTGTAGAACGATACCAGCGGCTTGCAGCAGGAATACGGCATTTCCAAGGGGTATCTGGCATGTGGAGTACCGTCATGGATCAATCCGAATTTTATAAGGAGACATCCGGGAGCGCAGGCATCGCGGCGGGTTGGTTAGCTGGTATGCGTTTAGGTTGGCTGGATGATTCATACAAGAAAGCCATTAATCTGGCATTGCATGGCGTTATAGATCGGATTGACCCTGACGGTACAGTACAAGGGGTATCCGGAGGAACGCCAGTGATGCCGAGCATTGCGGCCTATGATGAAATTCCGTGCATTCCGACCCTGTATGGCCAAGGGCTAACTCTTATTCTGTTATCACTCGCACACGCAGACTGTGGAAAATTCTATGCCTAATGTACAACTGACGTTCCCTGAGGGGAAACATAAGGTACTCACGATGAGTTATGATGACGGAAGATCAGCCGATAGACGATTGTTGCACTTATTCAATCAATATGGCATTAAAGGAACTTTCCATTTAAATTCAGGCCTGGCCGGACATCACGAACGAATTCCTTTGGAAGAAGTCAAGGATCTGTACAAAGGCCATGAAATCGCGGTGCATACGGTTACGCATCCGACACTAACACGATGTTCAAGGGAGCAAATCGTTGGTGAGATAATTGAAGACAGGAAGTCTATAGAACGAGTCACAGGCTACCCGATCAGAGGGTTTTCCTATCCCAACGGTTCATTCAACCGCCAGATCCAAGAGATGCTCCCACACCTCGGGATCGAATATGCCAGAAACGTCCTAAGTCATGGGAATTTCCACCTGCCAGATGATTACTTCGCGTGGAACCCGACCTGTCACCACAACCAAAACCTTCTTGCGTTGACCGAGACATTCAAGCAGCTTGGTCGAAGACAGCATCTTTATTTGATGTATATCTGGGGACACAGCTACGAGTTCGATCAAGACAGTAATTGGGAACTAATCGAGAGCTTTTGTGAATCGGTTAGTGGTCGTGAGGATATATGGTACGCGACGAACATCGAAATCGTAGATTACATGCGAATCTATCAGAGCCTACGATTTTCTGCTGCGATGGATCTTGTATACAATCCCTCTTATCATTCGATATGGCTGGAAGTGAATGGTGAAGTCATTGAAGTGAAAGGCGGAAGTCAAATAATACTGGTACGGTAATCTGACCACGCAAACAACGAATTCGTAATCAAGATAGATTCCCTTTTGTCCATCAAGGCTCTTAACTAGAGAGAAACGATGGAACAGGAGGGAGTTTTTCTATTTCTAGAATTTTAAAGAGTGATATAGCAATTCACGACGAAATGAATGACATCCAATCATCTGCTGAGGGAGGGATATGTTATGCGCTTAAGTATTTCGGGGAAAGTTATGATGATTTATGGATCGATCTTTATCATCGTTATTATCCTTACCTTTAGCTTGTCTTATTTCGGGATGGTAGGACGTCTGCGTAGCGATTTGAAAGATACACATATTGCGCTACTCAAGCAGATCGACGATAAGATCGAACTCGTGTTTCGCTCAACAGAGAAAGATTTGCTGAATTTATCTGAACAACTTGAATACGTGTATTTCATGTATGACAGTTACGATGATGTCTCACAGAAGTATGCGAATTTCTTCGGTTTATCGAACAAATTGAAAACGATGGTTCATGCCAACAATCAATTTTCCTCCGTCTTTATTTACTCGAATACGAGCGGTGATGTATTAACGGATAAAGCTTATATCAACAAAAACGAGTCAGAAGATCATTGGTTAGGAAGTTATCTAGATATGGATGGTTATACGAAGTGGATCGCGACGCACAAGATATGGGATGGGGAGAAAATGCAGGATGTCGTCACATTAATCCGACCCTATCCGCTAATTAGTAGTCCGGCTTACCGGAAAGGTCTTGTAGCTGTCAATATTAATGAAGAGGTACTCTACCGCATGATTAGCGATGTGTTCGATGGCAATCAAGAAGGAATACATACGTTCATCATCGATGACAAAGGGAACATCGTGACGCATGATGACAAATCACAATTATATAAGAATATGACAGACATTCCTTACATCAACCGGATACTAGGTGAGAAGGGGAGTGGGCAATTCGCAGTTGAATGGAATGGAGGCAAGCAGTCCATCTTCTATACGAAGTCCAATTATACGGGTTGGAGAATTGTAAGCGTTATTCCTGAGACTCAGTTGTACCATCCATTAGCATCGATTCGAAATCTTATGATCGGGATTGTTGTCTTGATGGTCGTACTCGCATTATCCGTGCTGTTCTACGTGAACCGTCGAACCTTTAGACCGCTGGATCGCTTGGCAAATAAAATGACTGGCGCATTCAAACCAATGAAGCCGGAGCACGCCGCCAGACTTGATTATTTAGAGACGGTATTTGATCAAATGTTCATGGATCGCGAGCAGTTGGAGCAGCGCGTTCGGGACTCCAAGCCGATCCTGAAATGGAGAATCGTGATGGATATGTTAGCGGGTTATCGAACTGAGTATTCGTCCGTAAGCATCCAGTTAGAATTTACTGGGTTTCCATTGCATCCGAGCATGTTTGTCGTCTGTACAGCTGAGATTGAGAAAGAAGGCAGTATGAGCTCCAAGGATGAGACGCTATATACCTATGTGTTCTGTAATGTCGCCGAAGAGTTGATCAATATGGAGACCGCCGGCATTGCAATCGATTTAGGTTCAGGTAGATCTGCCATTATTTTTAGCTTCGCAGAAGGAGATGTGGAACAGAACCATTTGCATGCCCTAACGATTCTTGAACTCATTCTGGACATTATGAAGCATCAGTTCGGACTATGCGTAACGGCAGGGGTAGGTAGATGTTATTTCGATATGAAGGATATTCCGACATCGTATGAGCAATCACAAAAAGCACTGCAATATCGCATGGTGTTCGGCAGCCATGCCGTTATCTCATTTGAAGATTTGATCGGCTCGGATAATCAATATTATTACCGGCTCATTAAAATGACAGAGCGCATTATTGAAGCGCTTAGGCACACGGAGATCGAGAAAATCAGGATAACTGTTGCACTCTTATACCAGGAGGCGATTGGGAACAGTCTGTCCCCGGAACTCATCCGGCATTTATCCTATGAGCTGGTGATAAAATCGTTGCAGGCCATTGCTGTGACAGGCATTGAAACAGACGAAGTACTAGATAGCATGGGCAATCTACACGAACGAATGAACCGTTGTCATGATTGGAAGGTACTGGAGCAGATCGTGCTGGACGTGCTTACGCAGATAGCAAACAAAGTAAAAGAGAAGCGGGAGCAGCGGGGCAGTAATAAATTGATCGAGGCCATGTTGATCTATATCGAGGAGCATTATAGAGAAAGCGAATTTTCACTTGCACAGTTGGCTGATCAGTTTGAGCTCACTCCTACGTACATCAGCAAATTGTTCAAAGAGCATACCGAGAAGAACTTCATTGATTACTTGATTGAGACACGGATTAAAGCTGCTGTTGGTTTGCTCATAGATAAGAATCGCAAAATCATCGATATTGCCGAAGAGGTTGGGTATAACAATACTCGAAGCTTTTTACGGGCATTTAAGAAATATACAGGCATGACGCCTTCGGAACATCGGGATTGGATGCTAGATACGAATGCCGAAATCACCGTGGAATAAGATTTTTACGAAACTCATCACAAAAAAATGAACGAAGCATAAAAAATGCGACCCGACATCTTGTAAGAAAAGTCACTCATAGCATAAGGCGTCTCTTTCCGGGTTAAGGCTTCTTATCCTACAATTTGAATCGTAGCACTCATCAGTCGCATGTCTTCATGCGAAAGGGTGAGGCGAGATGATGTGAAAGGATGAGAACATATGAAGGGGAGGTTAGCGACAGCGAAATCGCAGGCCGGATCGCATGTAGTACGAAGCGGAACACACAGGCGGTCGATCTGGAGTAGAATGCTGCAGGACAAACATTTATATCTAATGCTTGTGCCTGTCATCGGATTTTATTTTCTATTTAAATACGTGCCGATTGTCGGAGAGGTCATTGCTTTTAAAGATTACAGATTCTCGGACGGTGTATTCGGCAGCGCTTGGGTTGGATTCAAACATTTTCAAATGATATTCGCAAGCTCAGATTTTTGGAGGATTCTAAGAAACACGCTTGTTCTTAACTTGTATAGTCTGGTGTTCGGCTTTCCTGTTCCGATACTACTAGCTCTCTTATTAAATGAAGTACGTCGTAACTGGTATAAGCGGATCGTGCAAAATATGCTGTACATTCCCCACTTTATGTCGTGGGCAGTGCTAGGGAGCATTGTTATTGCTGCGTTATCGCCGAGTACGGGAATCGTGAATCTTCTATTGAAGAAAATAACCGGCGGGGAAAGCATCTATTTTATGGCAGATTCGTTCTGGTGGCCTATTGCCTATACCCTTGCAGGGATTTGGCGAGAAGCTGGTTGGGGAACCATTCTTTATCTGGCGGCCATGGCTTCGATTGATCCTCAACTCTATGAAGCAGCTAAAATCGACGGCGCCGCCAAACTGCGGCAAATCTGGCATATCACATTGCCCGGCATTCGCGGTACTATAGCCATTTTGCTCGTTCTCCGAATGGGACAAATGATGGATGTCGGATTGGAGCAGACCCTTGTCCTCCAGAATAATTCCGTACTGGATGTGGCCGATGTCATTAGTACTTATGTGTATAGGGTAGGGCTTCAGAACATGAACTACAGCTACACGACGGCCATCGGTTTGTTTCAATCCATCATTGGTGTCATTCTTATTCTCAGCGTCAATCGACTGATCCGACTTTTCGGGGAACGGGGGTTGTGGTGATCCAATGATACGAACCGAAAAAAGACTCTTAAATAAACTCGCAATGGTAAGCGCTTACGCAATCCTAGGTGTTATTTCGTTGTTAACCTTATTCCCCTTCTGGTACGAAATCGTGGCTTCTTTCAGCAGCAGCAGGGCAATTACGTCCGGTGAAGTGTTCTTGTGGCCAATTGAATTCAATACCGTTGCTTATGGTCGGCTATTCGATGATGGACAGCTCATCAAAGCGATGGGAAATACCGTCGTCGTTACGATTATCGGAACAATATTAAACGTAGTAATGACAATTATGGCAGCATACCCGCTCTCAAGGAAGAGATTGGTGGGAAGAAGCGTATTGCTGATGTTCATTACAATTTCAATGCTCTTTGTCGCTGGGTTGATTCCAAACTTTATTTTGATTAAGTCGCTTGGGCTTATGAATTCATATTGGTCGGTATGGCTTCCAGGCTTGATCAGTACGTATAACATGTTCGTGATGAAGACGTTTATGGAAGGCTTGCCGGAGGAAATTGAGGAGTCGGCATCCATCGATGGCGCGGGCGACTGGCGGATCCTTTTACAAATCTATTTGCCGCTGTGCAAGCCGATCTTGGCGGCGTTGTCTCTGTTCTACGCTGTCAGCTGGTGGAACAGTTATTTCAACGTGATGCTGTATATCACAGAATCAACGAAGCTGACCGTTATGGTCAAGCTATATCAGATGATTAGTCTGGTGGACAGTAACTTATTGAACAACATGGGGGGAAATGAGGCGTTGGAGCAGGTACTCCTGACACCAGAGGCGCTGAAGGCGGCTGCCGTCGTCATCGTTGTCACGCCGATCTTATGTATGTATCCATTCCTACAAAAGCATTTCGTTAAAGGTGTACTTATTGGGTCGGTCAAGGGTTGACGACTGATATCACAGGGCTGAAGGCTCTTGATATAGTTCAATAGGAAAAAGGGGATGAAACGATGAAGAAGCTGAAACAAGCCATGATGACTATGATGGTGATCACGATGTCCGTGACGATGTTGGCCGCATGCAGCTCGAACAAAACTGTATCAGAGAAACCGGTTAATTCATCGGGCACAGCTACCACAGTAAATGAGGAAAACAAGAAAGAAATCAGCATTTCGATGTTTGATCGTGGGAAAGTGCCGACAGAGGAAGGGACGTATGAGAATAATCGCTGGACGAAGTGGATCAATGAGAAATCACCCGTCCATGTGAAATGGGTTCCTATTGCGCGGAATCAAGCACAGCCGAAGTTGAACGCACTCATCGCCGCTGGGGAAGCACCTGATCTAATCTGGGAATACGATCGGAATTACATCAGTCAGTTGGCAAATCAAGGCGCAATCCAACCGATTGGCGATTATATCGACAAATATAGTACGACGTACAAAGCGTATCTAGAGAAGCATCCTGAGCTACTGCCCTACTTGAATTTTAACGGAAAAATTTATGCGGTGTCGTTCGCACGGGAAACGCTTGCCAACCACGGGATGTGGATACGTCAAGACTGGTTGGATAAGCTTGGACTGAAAGCGCCGACAAACGTGGAAGAGTTCATCGATGTTGCCCGAAAGTTCAAGGAGGGGGATCCGGATGGCAATGGTCAAGCAGACACCGTACCGATCGCATTAAGCGTGAGTTCCAACTCGATTGATCAAGCTTTCTTTTTTACAAGCGAGAACCAATGGTACGTCGAGGATGACAAACTGCAATTCGGCAGAACGCTAGATCGGTATGTGGATACGTTAACCTTCCAGAAGCAGCTCTTCGACGAAGGATTAATCGACAAGGAATATATCACGGATACGAATTTCCAGCGCTCAGGTCAACTGCTGACGACAGGCAAAGCTGGCATCTACCTTGCCAACTGGGATATCGAAGAGTTGAATAATAACTTAATAAAAAATGATCCCACAGCAAAGCTAGTTCCATTGGAGTCGATCAGCAGCAAATATGGCAAAAACGGATTGTATCAAGAGGCACCGCCGAGCGTATTCACCGCGTTCAATAGCAAAATGAATGAAGATCAGATTAAATCAGCAATTCAATTTATCGATTGGATGCTGCAGGATGGTTGGGAACCGCTCAGGTATGGCGAAGAAGGCGTCCACTTTAACATAGTCGACGGCGTCCGGCAGAAAACCGACCCGGATAAATTCAAGAATGAAGTTGCCTATGCTTCTGAATATGCGATCATGCTCGATAATGTGTTACGTCCAGAGACGTTCCTCGCTATGGCGGCCAAGGATGAGCAGTCACAAAATTATGCCAAAGAGAAGGGTAAGTCGCTTGAACTGGTCATGAAAAATAAATACCGCAGAGATATCCCTTTTAATCCTGATTTCCCGGAATTGACCCAATTAATCGCGACATTTAATCCGATCGCACAACAGATTGAAGCGAAGGTTGTGACCGGCGGAAACTCGATGACGCCTGCACAAGGTCTGAACGAGTTACAGAAAGAATGGAAGCGTCTTGGCGGCGACAATGTGGAGAGGCTCGCGCAAGCGTGGTATGAGGCAAACAAAGATAATCTGAATTAGAACGCTGTTGAAACACTCGGTAGGTATACTTCTGATTGCCTAAAGGATCAGAAGTATACCGTAACCAGGTAAAGCTAAGGAGGAAAAACATGTCGAGCACGAAATTCAGCAGAATACACGAAGAGGAAACCCAGTGGCTTCCCTTCCTCAAGAAAGCATTGGAACCCAAACATGTGAATTACAATGATGAGATCAAGTTGCTTCGCACACCGTTTACGAGTCCAGGGTATCATACGAAGCTTAGAAATGTAGAAAATGTTCACCCCATCCGGGAGTCTCTGGATTATGCCCTGGCCATTCTGGATTGCCATGAAGATGCTTATAAAGATCGGGCGTTCGAAATACTGCGAACGATTCTATCCCTTCAGGATCAGCAGCTGGATTCGCCTACCTTCGGAATATGGTCATGGTACTTTGAGGAGCCTCTGTCCATGATGTCACCGCCGGATTGGAACTGGGCTGATTTCATCGGGAGGCGACTACTGCAAGTGTTGATACGTCATAGCAACCGACTTCCGGGCGATCTTGAGCAATTAACAAGCCAGGCGATCTCCCATAGCTGCGAAGCCATCATCAAAAGAAATGTCGGACCTGATTACACGAATATTGCGATTATGGGGGCATTCGTTACATTGATTGCAGGCGAACGCTTAAAGAACCGCACTTATTTCGAGTATGGCTTGGAACGACTCACGCGCCTATACGATTATTCTATGCAGACCGGCGCATTCCTCGAATATAATAGCCCGGCGTACAGTACGGTAGCCATTCTGGAACTATCCGCACTTGTGATGTATTCGAATACAGCAGAGGCCAAGCGGTTGGCGAACGAGATGTTAGAGGCGACCTGGCTGATGGTTGCCGAGCATTTCCACCCGCTGCTGAAGCAATGGTCCGGACCCCACGCCCGTTCATACCAGACATTCCTAAGTAATTCGCATCTCTCATTCCTTCAGATGGCCTGTAAAGGTGACGTGTCATTTGTAAGCAATGACGAATTCGTATATGGACTGGAATGGTATGCGCAAGGCATCGTCTGTCCGGAGCGGCTGTATGGACTGTTCACCAGTATTGTTGAGCGGGAACTGAGGCAGGATTTGCCTTCTTATCACGAGTTCCGGACGCGGAAGGCTTATACGTACATGACTTCTGAGTTCACGCTTGGCACGTTCAATCATAATGTGATGTGGAAGCAGTGCCGAAATCTGCTGGGTTACGTTCACACCGGAAATCAGGGGCGAAGTTATATCCAGCTTCGGGTGCTGCATGACGGTTACGACTTCTGTTCGGCGGTGTATACAAGTGTACAGGAGCAAGCTTCCGTACTATATGGCATCCAATTCGCTCTGGACGGCGGAGATACACATGTGAATTTGGATCCTATCCACGGTCGAATGACGGCGTCAGATCTGCGAATCCGGCTTGAAATTGGCAGTACTGGTGATGTACCTGCATGGAAACAGATCGGCAAAGATGCATTCCAAACGTATCTTGGAGAGATGACGTTATCGGTCAAGGCTTTATATGGCGCGATGGATGAATTCAGTGCGTTTCATTGGGAATTGGTCGAAGAGGGTCCGGTTGTTAGCTTGGATTACGTCCTCTACAAAGGAGAACCTTCGATGATTGACTTCCATGCGATGAACGAAGCGTTGTTCATGTTTGCATTGACGCTTTGCGGACCGGACGAGGATTCCGACAGAAGGTCGTCGCTCTCTATCTCGGAACATGAAGTTCAAACATCGTTGGAGTCGCCTGACCAATCACTAACATTGAAGCTAGCGAAGAAGCCATCCGAACGGGTCGTATTATTTCATAATTAACAAATAAGGAGGACGTAAGTTCTGAAGTTTGTGAACGTGAAATCAAGTAGATTAACAATAAATAATTGAGGTGAGAAGGGTGTTCAATAAGAGCTCAACGAAAGCCTCCAATCGTATCTTGGGATTAGCATTGTCGTTAGCCTTGCTTCATAGTCTTGTACTGCCATGGCCTGCACCGATGTTCGTAACGTCTTCTATCGCCTCTGCTAATACTGCTCCCACGGTTGTCCAGTTGAATCCGCTCGAAGATACCTATGTCAATGCTGGAGGGAATGCGAGTAAAAATTATGGGACCTCTAATCAGCTCATTGTCAAAAATTATAACGCGGATATTAATTTAAATCGGCAAACGTATTTAAAATTCGATCTTAGCTCCATTACCGGAGAGATTGGCACGGCCAAAATAAAGGTATATGCAATCGATACAGAGAATTCGACGATCGGCGTTCAAGCGTATGGCATGGAGGACGACACCTGGGAAGAGCAGTCAGTGACCTGGAACAATAAACCTGACATCAATCATTATTTGTCCTCCGCTAATGTCGGTAAGACGGCAAGCTGGCAAGAATGGGATGTAACGGCCTTTGTCAAACAGCAAAAGGCTGCAGACGGTATAGCAAGCCTAGCATTGATACAGCAGGCGGCGCAAGGCCATTCGGTCTCTATCAACAGCAGGGAGAACATCGTCAACCAGCCCTACCTGGACATTTCTTCCAATAGGACGAATGCAAATGCACCGAGTTGGCAAGGTGGTGGAGCACTGAGCGTCACCAATATAACGGAGTCTGGTCTACAGCTCGAATGGTCCACAGCAACCGACCCAGTTGGCGTGACCGGTTATACGGTGTATCGAAATGGCAGCATCTTAGGGACGGTGAATGGAACAACGACTTCTTACACCGTATCGGGATTGCAGCTAGGTCAGAATTATACGTTCAAAGTGGAAGCCGGAAACGCCCAGAATCAATGGAGCAATGATGGTCCGTATGTTACAGCAGCGACACCAACGACGAAGCTGATCCAGACCCGTCCAGGGAATGTCTATACGAACAGTGAGCCGATTCAGTTCAAAGTCCGAACGGCGAGGCCATCTGTCGCATGGTCTGTTTACGATTATCAAGGAGCATTTGTATCGGAAGGCGTGGCACCAACGGTTCATAACGAAGCCATATGGACTGTTCCACATTCCACGTATGGATATTTCACACTGCATGTCAGAGCCGATCTTGCAGGGAGCGATCCTGTATTAATTAAAACACCATTCACTGTACTTGCCACTCGTGATGCAACGGGAAATGAACATGCTCCGTTCGGAGTATCGACTCATTTGCATCGTTTTCCACAGGCCATGACTCCTGATATCGTGAAGCTGATGAAGGATGCCGGCATCCGCATGGTGCGGGGCGGCTATGAGTGGCCTGGCATCGAGCGACAGCAGGGGAACTACACCTTTACCCCTCAGCCGGACTATTACATGAATATGCTAGATTCAGACGATTTTGATTTCCTTTATGTATCCGGATACACTAACCCCAATTACGACAATAACAGTACCCCTTATACAGATGCCGGGCGGACAGGATTCGCCAATTATATGAAGGCTTACGTCGATCATTACCAAGGCCAGATGGATGCCGTTGAAGTATACAACGAATTTTATGGCAGCTTCGGAGATCGCGGCAATGGGCCAGCCGATTCCAAACCAGAATTCTATTATCCACTCTTGAAGAAAACGTATGAGACGATCAAACCTATGTACCCTGAACTGCCTGTTCTTGGCACATCGACAGTGGGTAATCTCAAATGGATTGAAGATGTGCTTAAGCTGGGCGGCATGTCATATATGGATGGGTTCTCGATTCATCCCTATCTATATCCCGGTGCGCCGGAAGGGTATGAAACCCAGATTGCTGATTTGAAAAATTTGATTCTGAAGTACAACAACGGAAATCTGAAGCCGATCTGGATTAATGAGACCGGATGGCCAACCCAGCTTGATGCCCGCGGCGTGGATGAGAAGACCCAAGCCAATTATTTGCTTCGCGCTTATGTCGTTGCAATCGCGAATGGTGTGGATCAGGTTGTATGGTACGACCTGATCAATGACGGGATCCAAAATATTAATGAAGATAACTTCGGCCTTTTGCGAAATCCGAACGATCCGTTAGGGAGCCTTACGCCAAAGCCCGCCTATACGAGTTTTGCGACTATGACAAGGATACTGAACAACGTACAGTTCGTTGCGCGGGATGTCACGGAAGAAGATATTCGAAGCTATACGTTCGATAAAAATGGTGAACCGGTTCGTGTCTTATGGACAACAAGCACATCGACGCCAGTCGTCATACGTACGCCGAGTCCGATTCAGATCACGGATATGATGGGAAATACGCACACATACACGCCGTATAATGGCAACGTATTTGTGACATTAAGCAATGAACCCTTTTTTGTGGCAGGAGAAGTTAGAGGTATTGAGAAGGATTCCACATTTACGTTAACAAGTAAGTCATCACACGTAGGTGATTCGATGTCACTCGCCCTTGAGACGGATAACAAGATGTCCGATGACTTTGATTTCAATCTAGTTGTAGAAGGACAGCACTATTCGGTGTCTACACCTAGCGGTCAGAAAACGACGGAAACAATCAGCGTGCCGAGTGGTAACGAACCGGGTACTCGTCTTATTACAGGCGTATTGATGAATGGGAGCGAGAGAGTCGGCCTGTTGAGAAGTTCGGCATCGACACTTCCATCGTATAACGTTCAGGTACGACCTACTCTTAATGAATCGGATAGCAGCAAAGCACTTATGGTTACAATTAAGAACGAATCCACAACCAAGCCGATTCAGATTAATAAAGTGGAATGGAGATTCGGAACCCAATCCGGATCGGAGGTTCTGAATGTTTCGATTCCAGCTGATGCATCTACCTCCGTGAAATTCCCCCTATCTGCCATTAGCCTTGGTGTTAGTAGTACAATTAAAGTGACAGTTAATGTCGATGGTTTTGATCCGTATACCTACACGGGATCTGCCGAATTTAATCCTGTGCCCCTTAGGTCTGTTGCAGTAGATGGAGTGCTGGATCCGGACACGGCAGCCAGCGCATCTCCGATCGATCTGTCGAAGGGTACGGTCAAAATGACAGGCTATCAAGGTGCAGGAGATTTAAGCGGAAATGTCTGGATCAGTTACGATACAAACCAACTCTATCTATCTGCGAAAGTAAAGGACAATGTGCATTATTCTTCTTTCCTGGGTGCCGATATTTGGAACAACGACAGCATTCAGTTTGCCATTGCGAATGGCCTTCCGGGTGAAGAACCGTATTGGTACGAAATCGGAATTTCTCAAACACCTGATGGTCCACAAATATACAGTTGGAATGCCCCTCCGGGCGTGATTAAAGGACCCATCACCAATGGTCAGCTAGCTATTACAAGAGATCAAGAGCAGAATACGATCTACGAACTATCTCTCCCTTGGTCGGAAGTCGCACCGATTAAGCCGGAGAAGAACGGGAACATCAGCTTCTCGTTGCTTGTTAATGACAATGACGGATCCGGCAGAAAAGGGTTCATTGAATGGGGAGGAGGAATCGGCGACGGGAAGTTATCTTCCAAGTTTCGTTCCATGCAGTGGATTGTTACTGACATGACCCCTCCGACGACGATCGCTTCACTCGAAGGGACGGAACGTAACGGTTGGTATATGAGCAGCGTACAAGCGACACTGAGCGCAACCGATGACAAGTCCGATGTAGCATCCGTGGTATACAGTTTAGATGGCGGGAAAATATGGCTGCCGTACACGATTCCTCTGACTTTTGAACAAGACGGTATGTATACCCTACTGTATCGATCGATGGATCGAGCAGGAAATGTGGAGGCAAACCAGAAAATCACCTTCCGCATAGACAAGACTACACCAACGGCATCAATTGTATACAGCACTACGGAACCGACCAAACAAGAGGTCATCGCTACAATGACGGCAAGTGAGCCGGTTACGATAACGAACAATGAGGGAGCAGATAGCTATACGTTTAAGGAGAATGGCATCTTCACATTCGAATTCGTTGATGCAGCAGGGAACACGGGTACGGCGAAAGCGGAGGTAAGCAACATCGTGGCGAATGCTTCTGGGGGTCCCGGTAAACCCGAACTATCAAGCAATAACGGCCATAATACAGGCTTAATGGACGGAACTTATGACGTAAAGATGAACATGTGGTGGGGAAACAACGGTACAACTTACAAATTATATGAGAATGATGCACTCATCGATACACAAACACTCAAAGACGCATCACCTCAAGCCCAATCCACAGTCACCTCCGTGACGTACAAGGCAAACGGTACGTACCGCTATATCGCTGAACTGACAAATGCATTCGGTACCACGCGAAGCAACATACTAACTGTGCGCGTGACCGATGCTGATCCAGGCCAACCAGTTCTCTCACATGATAACTGGAATGGGGATGGAACCTTCAAAGTGAGCATGAACATGTGGTGGGGAACAAATGGGTCGTCGTACCGGCTTTATGAGAACGGCGTGCTCATCGATACCCAGACGCTCACCAATAAGACACCTCAAGCGCAATCGGCAGTAACGGAGATCCGTGATCTACCGGCGGGCATGTATGAATATCGATGCGAGCTTGTGAACGAAGCTGGCGTGACATCGAGTAATACGATCACCGTACACGTGCAATAATCCTTAGCCGCTAAATCACAAAGACGCCAATACATCACGTGGTATTGGCGTCTTCAACATGTTGAGCATTCGGGCTTCTGCCGCAGCTGCTGTGACTGCGTTTTAGTTTATTTTTGAGTTTGATAATCATCGATCAAATGTTGCAGGTTTTTTTTATATATTCAGTCGGCGTGACACCAACGTGCTTTTTAAATGTTTTTAAAAAATAGATATAATCTTTGAACCCGCTTGCCGTGGCAATTTCGTGAATTGAGAGCCTATGCTGATCCAAGAGTGTCTGTGCTAGCTTTAATCGGTATTTTATCAAATACTCAGCAAAGCCAATACCAATCTCTTGTTTGAAAAGCTTACTCAAATAAACGTTGCTAATATTTATTTTGTCAGCGATCAGGCTTAGTGAAATATCTTCTGTATAATGCACATGGATAAACGCTAGTGCTTCTTTTACATAGATTGAGGTTGGCAATGCTTCATGCATCGCAAGCGCATCGCAGAGCTTGTCGAATAGCGATAATAGCCATTCCTGTACGGATGACAGAGATGAAAAATCACTCAGATGCTTATCAGGCAAGATTGGGTCTGCATAAACCTCACGTAGATCGATCGAATGATTTTTGCAAATCTTGTTAATAAGACTGAGTAAATCGGTGAAGACCATTTGTGCAATCGCAAGCGGTGGTTTATTTGCTCGAATTTCGCTGAATAAATGAGATAGCATGGTGCAGATTCCTTCACGGTCCTGAATAGAAATCAGATGAGTGAGCGTTGATTCTTTCTGGATGTCAAAGTAGTTCAGCATCGCCGCATCTTGCTGTTCATCCGAGCTAGTGAATACAGCTCCAGCCTCGTAATAAAACTTGGTTTTCAGCTTTTTCTCGGCTTGCTGATAACTTTGCGGAAGTTGCTGGATGTGACTGCATATGTTGCCGATGCTGAAGCTGACCGAAAGATTCAGAAAGTTCTTCATGCAAGATGAGATTCGTGTCATCGTATTCTGTATAATATCCTGAATCTTTTTTTGGCTAACGATATTCGCGAATGAGAGAAAAACAGCATACTTTTCATTGACAATAGGGCATACCGCTCCGTTCTGCTGATCTTCAAGAATTTCGGAAATAATATTGTTAACAGAAAAACGCAACAGTGTAGTTTTTTTCAGATCCATGGATTGGTAGTCGTCGATGCACATGATCATAACTAACACTTGAGAGAGATCTAAATTGAGCTTAAGGGTTTGGATATGTGCGGCGATCTCATCATCATCGATATAAAAACATGTCAGCAACTGAATAAGAAACTCTTGTTTCAACGCATTGATATTGTTGGTGTCAAGCATGTGGTCAGGTTGTTTGGGGCTCTGTGTCAGCGAACGACTTGCCTTATTCAACGCTTCCTTCAACGTGACAGCTGATATTTTATGTTTGAGAATGTAATCGACGGCTCCATTTTGCAGTGTACCATACACATAGTTAAAGTCATCGTAGTTACTAAGCGCAATAAATTGAATATGAGGATGCTCGATATGTAGTCTCTCACACAAGGCAAGCCCATCGATATTCGGCATTTTCATGTCTGAGAGTATGATATCAGGCGAACACTTCGAGATTTTATCGAGAGCTTCTTGGCCGTCACATGCTTCACCACATAATATGTATTCAGCACTGCCTACCGCACTCACCAGCTCCGTACTGAGCATGTATTTGAGATTGTTGCGTACAAGGACATCGTCTTCCACAATCATCACTTTAATCATATTGCACCCCCTTTGTGATCATTGGAATTCCAATTTCAACGGTTGTATATAGATTAGGCTCACTCCACATGGTAAAGCTGCTAAGTTCTCCAAAGAGTAGGTGAAGCCTGGCACGGACGTTGGCAAGTCCGATATGAGTTGTGTTTGAAGCTGTGAAAGCGAGTAACGCGGTGAGATCGTCCTCTGTCATCCCTTTCCCATTATCTTTAATACGTATTCGTAACAAATCGTCCTCAGTGAATACACGTATTTGAAGAATTCCAACTTCATTTTGTGGCACAAGACCATGGAGTAAAGCATTTTCCACAATTGGTTGTAGTAAGAGCTTAGGAACCATCTTATCATGAACATCTTCACTCACCGAAAAATAACATGTGAATTTTCCACTGTAACGATATTCTTGGATTTCAAGATATTGCTGTAAATAATGAATTTCCTCTTTAACCGTAATAAAACGATCGTTGCTCAAATTCACATGTAGCATATCGGAAAGTGCAATGGATACATTCTCAATATTTTGTGCGCCACGCAGCGTAGCGAGATATTTAATCGTGTTTAAAGTATTGTACAGAAAATGCGGGTTGATCTGTGCTTGCAGGGCGCGCATTTCTGATTTTCTTTTCTCTTGCTCACTATTATGTATACCTGTGATTAATTCGCGAATACGCATAATCATAATACGGATTTGCTGGTAGAGCTGCCCAACTTCGTCCTTTGAACGGATATCTACGTCGAGATTTAGATTCTCATGGTCAATTGTTGTGACTGCACGAGAAAGCTTACGTAAATTACGGGACAGAAAAAATGTAAACAATGAAACCAATAATATAAACATTACGCCACACAGTAAGGCAATGATAACGACTTGACTGCGTGTATTGAGAAAATCAGCTAGTATTCCGTTAAATGGGACGAAACCAATGATTCTCCATCCTGTTAGGAACATTTTCTGTGAAACGGCAAGACTATTTTCTCCACGTAACATAGTGACAAACCGTCCGTCACTTACAGACGCTTTGTCTGTTAGTGAGCTCATTTCCGTATCATTGAGCTTGTGGGCATCGGACCCAGCAGGAAAGATAGGCGTACCGGTTTCCTCATCCATTACGAACACCGCATAATCATTGATATTATCAATACCAAACATGTCGTTAAGCATGGATATCTTAATATCGGCGATCACAAGACCTATCAACTCTCCATGGTACTTGATTGGGCGTGCAATTGAAAATACAAGATC
The DNA here is from genome assembly GCF_038009145.1 of Paenibacillus sp. FSL R5-0923. Lineage (NCBI taxonomy): Bacteria > Bacillati > Bacillota > Bacilli > Caryophanales > Paenibacillaceae > Paenibacillus > Paenibacillus sp. FSL R5-0923. Next base: position 4,191,011 of record NZ_JBBPAT010000001.1, on the reverse strand, counting down.
AGAGTCCTGCCTACGATATGAACTATAGAAATGAGGCGGTATAAACTTCACTGCAGTATCTGATGCCTTCAACTCTTCGTACCAAACTTGCTTCAAAACTTCCTTTCCATTCATGGTGGGTCCATAGGACAAGCTATTGCCTTCCAGATCATACACCGCCATCCCATTAAGGTAAGATTTAAAATTACACAAGCTAATCATATAGTCTTCAGCTTCGCGACGGTATTGCAACAAGGTAGCATCCCCAACATTCTTATACTTCAAATAATTAAAAATCCGACTATTCAGGTTGTTCCCAAAATTACTGGAAATGAGTGCTGTCACGCGGTCAATATCCTTGAGAGCGGTTTCAAAATTGTTGTTGGATATTTGCAGCATGGCATACAAGTTATTTACAGATGTGGTCGTGGCCTGTTTGGTCAAGCTATCGTACCAATAATAAGTCGTAGCCGTCGTAAATATACAAAACAGCGTCAATGTTACACCTATTATCTTAAATTGCAGGCTATGTAAGGTATGTCGTAGAAGTTTATGCACGGGCTGTATCTCCCTTTCTTGAAGCGAATGATGTGATGATTGAACTTCGTATTCCGAACTTATCACTCCATCTTTCAAGAAGTCAATGCATAATCCCTGATGGTAGAGCAGAACGTGAAAATCAGTTAAAAAAGGACAGTTCAGTTTAAAAAAGAACAATTCCTCGCATGACAGATGCTGATAAGATGAAAGTACATTACATAAGGGAGGTTACAAAATGAAATCCAAAAAAATGTTTGTGATCCTGCTTACATCCGTCATGGCGCTATCCATGGTTGGTTGCGGACAACAGGGGGCTCATTCATCCAAATCATCGGATCCTAGTCCAAACGCAACAAATGATGTGAAAACTGTTACCGTTCTTACATTTACAGAATGGTATAAGGATGGATGGAAAGCGCTTGAAAGCTATGTCAATGAAAACTCTCAGGAGCTTGGATTTAAATTGGATATTCAAAAAATAGCAGGAGGCTCTCAAGGCGAAGATGTGGTCAAAGCACGGTTTGCCACAGGAGATTTACCAGACATAATTCAAACTTATGGCGCAAAGTGGATTGATACACAGGTAAACGCACTGGATAAAATCGTGGATATGGGCTCACTTTCTAGTGAATCGGAGTATGACGCTGCTACACTTGAAGAAGGTGGATATCGCTACGACGGTAAACTATACGGCATGCCAATCGATACAACCAACCTATTAGGTGTGTTTTACAACAAAAAAGTATTCGAAGAAGCGGGTATCACAGAAATCCCTACGAACTGGGAGCAATTTCTAGCTGCTTCTGAAAAGATAAAAACGATCAAAAAAATACCTCTTTATTATTCCGGTAAGGATGCGTGGACACTTCAGTCCTTCACACATTTTGGATTTAATAAAGAAGTATTTGAAAGTGGAAAATCATATAGTCAATTTTGGGGTGAAATGAATACGAACAAACGTAATTATGCGGAAAATAAACATTTTGCTGATGCCATAGCAAAGTCTAAAGAAATGATAGATAAAGGTTATGTTAATGAAACTTACCTATCGGATACATACGATATGGCTCAGACCGCATTGGCACAGGGCGATGCTGGTATGTATGTCAATGCAACTTGGGTAATTGATGAAATTTCAAGTAAGTATCCGGATGCAGTACAGGATATCGGGGCGTTTGCATTGCCTTTGTATAATGAGAGTGAAAATTTCACGGACTCTTCTTTGCCAGCCTCCCTTCATATTACGACCAGCGCAAAAGATGTTGACACTGCGAAGAAAGTAATTGATTTTATTAGCTCTACCAAAGGACAGCAAATTTATGCTGATGCTCAAACAGGTATTTATATTAATAAAAATGTAAAAGTGAATCTTTCACCAGGACACCAAGATCTCTTGAATCTGATGAAAGAAGGTAAGAGTATAGCCTTATGGCAAGGAACAGGAAATAACTATGGTTACGGCTCTTACGACAAGTTTCTGCAAGATTATTACGTGGGCTCTAAAACCGTAGATCAAGTTCTCCAATCAATGGATGAAGAAACCACGAGAAACGCAACAGCAGCCCAAGATCCGAACTGGAAATAAACGTAACTGATATCGAAATACTTGAAATGGGTGATCTAATGCCAAAACAACTCAAAAATATCTATGCTTACTGGATGGTTATCCCATGTTTTGTGATCTATGGACTGTTTTTTTTACTGCCTTCCATGATGGGATTTGGATTCTCTTTTTTAAATATACGTAACTTTGAATTTTCTGCAGCCTCCTTCGCGGGGTTGCAGAATTATATCAATGTGTTTACGGACAGTTATCTGAATATTGCGATTAAAAATTCATTTATATTTGCCTTTGTCACCACAGCATTAAAAGTCGTATTTGGTATGTTATTGGCTGTGTTCTTAAATAACAAACTTAGAACAACCAATTTTCTTCGTACGGTGTTTTTCTTGCCTGCTGTGCTTAGCAGTGTTGCTGTGGGTATTATTTTTACAGCGATCATGCATCCGACTCGAGGTATCATGAATGTCTTTTTGGATACCATTGGGCTGGATGTATTCGCACAACATTGGCTGACGAATCCACAAATCGCTATATTCTCCGTCGCGTTCATTGAGGTATGGAAATGGACAGGCTTTACGATGGTGATCTTACTTGCAGGACTGCAGACCATACCTGAAAGTTATTACGAGGCGGCAGAAATTGATGGTGCAACGGCATGGATGAAATTTAAATATGTGACCTTCCCACTGATAATGCCTGCCTTTACTAATGCAATGGTCGTTAATCTAATTGGTGGGCTAAAAGCGTTCGATATTGTACAGTCCGTGACGCAAGGAGGGCCTGGTTCGGCAACCGAAGTGTTTGGTACACTCGTGTACAAATCATTTGGTAGCGGCCGCTACGGCGAGGGTTCTGCAGCAAGTATTATCTTGTGTATCGTCGTGCTTCTTGTTGTATTGCCAGTTTATAAGTTTTTGTCCACCAAGGAGGTGGAAATGTGATGCAGCGAAAAAAAGGACACTGGGGAGTCGAAGCACTCGGACTTTTGTTCAGTCTTGTCGTCATCATTCCATTCTATATGATCCTTATCAACTCGTTTAAGAATAAAGAGGACGCTGCGCTGATTAACTTGCACTTTCCATCGCAATGGCAAGCGATATCAAACTATACAACGATGTTCAAAGAGGGCGGAATTGGGACAGCGTTTAAAAACAGCATGCTCCTCACCGTACCGAGTGTTCTTATAATCATCATTTTGTGTGCAATGACCGGGTTTGTGTTGCAACGACGTAAACATAGGGTATCATCGATCATGTCTTCACTCATTATTCTAGGACTTTTTATCCCAGGGCAGATCATTCCTACGTATTTCATCTGTCACTACTTAAATATTTCATCGTTCACTGCAGCTGCTCTCGTCTTGATTGCAGCGAATATTCCCATGGGCGTCTTTCTATATATGGGCTTCTGTAAAAGTATTCCGGCAGAAATTGATGAATCTGCAATACTCGACGGTTGTGATCCGATAAAGCTGTTTTTCAGAATAATTTTTCCGTTGCTTCAACCCATCACAGTCACGCTTTTTATCATTACCTTTATGGCGATTTGGAATGACTTTGGAACAACGATCTATTTTTTGAACAGTACCAAAAATTTCACATTAACGCTTACGATCTTTAATTTTTTCGGTGTGCACAGCTCGGATTGGAATCTTGTGTTCGCGAATGTCATTATCATATCGCTTCCCGTTGTTATCGTTTATTTTCTTGCCCAAAAGCAGATTATTTCGGGGATGACGGCTGGGGCAGTGAAAGGATGAGTTAGAGTATGGAAACAGCATTTCGCATTTTCGAAGTGCCATCACAAATTAAGCCCATTAAGAATCGTTTAGATTTTATGCGTCGTGGCGCTGACGCTTACAATGCCTATACCGATAGTCTAGCACTTTCTCTGGATTGGGATGTTCATGTGCAAGGTCAAAAGGTGCCTGTATATGCAGTACCCGTCACGTCTGGTGGCCCGCACAGCTTTTGTACCATCGAGCTACTAGGCGATGACGTTGCCATTGATTTATGCATGACTTTTCAAGGGAAACTTCACTCTGCGACGGTGTTTTCACAAGAACAAGGTGTTACCTACCGTGTTGAGGAGAATCAGGTTCATTGTTCCGTCGTTGGAGCATGTCATTTGCTTGTGGAAGTGAACGGACGGGTCCATACGCCTCTATCGATTTTTGTAATGCCACCTGAAAACCGCATACCCGATCTGGCGTCACCTCATGTTCTATATTTTGGACCGGGCGTGCATGAGGTTAGTTACTTGGAGCTTTGTGATCATCAAACGGTTTATATCGCTGGAGGCGCTATATTAAGAGCTGTTCCACCTCAGAATGATGAGGTACCTATCCTGGGTGTTGATTGGGCTGGCAAGCCGAATTTCAACGATTTTATCTTCGCTAAAGGCAAACAAGGTATTCGTATTCTGGGCCGCGGGATCATTGATACATCAGCACTAGATTGGCATGCGCGCCGGACGATGTGTTTTACAGATTGTGAAGACGTTATCGTAGATGGGCCGATCCTGGTTGGAGCTGCGCATTGGACTGTAGAGGCGTTCCATTGTAAAAATGTATTGTTCGAACATCTTTCCTTGTTTGGCTATCGCGAGAATAGTGATGGCATTGATATCGTCAGTTCTCAACATGTTCGTGTTCGTCATTGCTTTGTTCGTACGGGTGACGATGCGATTTGCGTGAAAGCAATGTTACCGGCTCCGATCCTAGGTGGTGATGATATTGTCGTAGAGTACTGTGAGGTGTGGAATGACAAAGTACGAGGACTTGGCATTGCAGGCGAATCGAAGAGTGATATTCGAAACGTGACATTCCGCCATTGCACGGTATTCCACAGCTTTGCTCGCTGGGCGTATGAGTTGGGTGCGTTGTGTATCGCACTTTGTGACAGTGGTACCATATCCGATATTCTGTTTGAAGATATTACGATTCACCAGGAGGATTCCAGTGTGGTGAACTGCATTTTGATGCGCGACCGCTGGTCAACTGACAACGATGCAGGTCAAATCAAAAGGGTTTGTTTTCGAAATATACGTATACCGTCCAATGCGCCGGTTCGGTTATGGGGCTATGATGAAGAACATCGGGTAGAGGATATATTATTTGATCACATCTACACACCTGATGGCATTGCTCACACGTCAGATACACTGTGGCTAGAAACAAATCCATACGTAAACAACATACACATCAAAGAAAGGAAGGATCATCATGGCTCATTCTAAGTTTCATTTACCTAAAGCTGTTTTTGTACTGTTTTTTTCTTTGTCGTTCATTGTATTGTTTAGCGCAAACATACCAGCTGGCTACGCACAGGCGTCCGAGGATGCTATGGTTACGGCCTACCCTGTACCAAGTGGTCTGCCGTCAAAATATGTTTCTTCTGATTTTACGATAACTGCGGGGAATACATCTGTTCCAGTATATGTTTCTGGAGAAAACGCGTGGGGCAACAATGTCTCCTATGCAGCATTGGATACTTCGGGTTTGACCAACGTGAATATCAACGTACATTTTCCTTTTAATTCCTATCAGTTACTTCCACATTCGCTCGGGCTTTCAGGGACACGGAATGGTAATAGCGTATCTGTACAAGTTAATCCTGACACCGACGTTACGTTACTGCTGGATGGTGATTATAACGGTCGTGTACTTCATTTATTTGTTCGTTCACCTGAAACCAATATCCCTTCGATGCAGGATAGCCATGTGATCTATTACCCACCTGGATACTATGATCTGTCTGCGCAAGGACCCGTACAAATCACTTCAGGTCAGACTGTATATATTTCAGGGGGTGCTATTGTGCGGGGGCGCTTTCTCGTGCAGGGTTCTGAGAATGTAACGATACGCGGACGCGGCATATTGCTGAACGATTACGTGAGCGGTGATGGGTTTGACGAAGTCGCACTTGCTTTGAAAAATAGCAAAAATATAGAAATTCGCGACCTGATCGTAGCACGTGACCAAAATGCGTGGACGGCTTTTATGTGGAAGTCCGCACAAGTAGATGTGCTTAATTACAAAGCGATTAATGCGCGTTATGCTTCGTCGGATGGCTTTAATATCGCAAACAGTCATGATGTATTGTTTGACCATGCTTTTATTCATACAAGTGATGACAGCGTAGCGATCAAAGGTACAGGTAATGCAGGCTATGATCCGGCTGTGGATCCTGCAACAGCACCACCGACCTACAATATAACTTATCAAAATTCTCAGCTCTGGAGTGATGCGAACAATGCCATCGGTATCGGGGCGGAAACACTAGCAAGTACCTTTGACAATATCAAATTTAAAAATATCGATATCTTACGAAATTTTGATGATATCAATTACCCGGATCAGCTTACAGAGCGGGCGGCAATCAATATTTGCGCGCTGAATGCGACTACGATCCAGAATATCACGTTCGAAGATATCCGTGTGGAGAAAGCCAAACGTCTCATTAATATTACAATGGAAGACGATTTCTGGTTCGGTAGTTTACCAGGAAACTGGCAATGGCCTGGAGTCATCCGCAACGTTCATTATAAAAATATAACATCGATGTCGGATGGTTCGAACGAGATTCGTATTTATGGTAGAGATGCAGCACACCTTATTGAAAACATTACATTTAAAAATATCCAAATAGGCGATCAATTCGTATCAGCCTTCCAAAGTGCATATTTCAGAGTCAATTCATTTGCACGTAATCTGGAGTTGTACTCACCGGAGAACCCAAATGGAATTACGACAGACGGCCCGATACTCCCTGATGGTTCCACTCATCATGCGGCTGAACAGTTTTCCATGGAACAGGGAGTGAACCATTGGTTTTATCGAACTTGGCAGGCAGGTGTTGGTACAAGGGATATGGTATGGAATTTAGATGGTTCAATGCATTGGCACGGTCCAAAAGCTTGGGATGCGATATGGAAAGCGGATGGAGAGCTCTATTTTCATCCGGATGTAACGCAGATTCTGTTAGATTGGGTGTCTCCACGTGCAGGGAAGATTGAGATTAACGGGATCGTTAAGAAATCGGTCGTTAATGGTGGAGATGGGGTGACGGTAAGCATTTGGAAGAACAACCAAATGATTTGGCCTTCCAATGGTCAGTGGCAAGTCCTTGAGTACAATGACAATATGGGACATGAAACAGCGGCCTCTACGATCTTGAATAAAGGCGATGTGATATCATTTCGGGTGGATAAGCGCGGAACAACCGACTACGATTCGACCAAGTGGACACCTGAGATTACTTTCATAGATTGAACCACTAGCGATATGAATACGATAGATAAGGAGAACATCATATGCATACGACACAAATTCAAATACGGGATCCGTTTATTTTGCGTGTGGACGAGGAGCAGCTATATTATCTTTACGGAACAACCGATGCAAATCCTTGGACTGGGAAGGCTCAAGGATTTCAAGCCTATCGAAGTCATGATTTAGAGGAATGGGAAGGACCGTATTCCGTGTTTACGCCACCACCTGGATTTTGGGCAGAACAACAATTCTGGGCACCAGAGGTACATCTATACCAGGATGCATATTACATGCTCGCTAGCTTCAAGGCAGAAAACAAGCCACGTGGCGTTCAAATTCTAAAAACACAAACACCTTTGGGTCCGTTCGTTCCCATCAGTGAAACACCGATCACACCACCGGACTGGGAATGTCTGGATGGAACCTTGCATATCGACGAAGATCAACAACCGTGGATAGTCTTCTCGCATGAATGGACTCAAATATCAGATGGTGCGATTTGCTGCATGCCGTTATCCATCGATTTACGTCATGCCTTAGCACCGCCGCAGTATATGTTTACGGCATCACAATCAGGCTGGAGCGTATCTAATACAGGGGATGTTATTGTTCATTCAGGTGAAAACTATGTCACAGATGGACCTTTCTTACATCGAACGCTGAGCGGGAAACTTCTGCTGCTGTGGTCAAGCTACTCAAGCTCAGGATATGCAATCGGGCTTGCTAGATCGCAAAGTGGTCATATCCAGGGACCTTGGATTCATGAGCCTCAACCGCTGTTTGCACAGGACGGAGGCCACGGGATGCTGTTTTATACCTGGCAAGACGAGTTAATGCTAACCATTCACCAACCCAATACAGTGAGTTTTGAACGGCCTTGTTTTTTTTCAATGGAAGAGATTGGGGATAGTGTTCGTATCGTCAACAGGATATGAGCAAGACCTGATGCCAGTAAGCTAAAGGCACTCTTACACCTCATTATGCCCATTGCGTTACAGAGTATAAAAAACGTTCACCCATCGATTGATGAGTGAACGTTTTTTTGCTGATAATACCCCTTATTCCTGGGACATTGGTGTTTGGTATACATCGAGACAAATCTTGGTCATCTCATCAATGGATTTTGCAAAGTCGGATTGTATCCATTTGAGGAGAACATTATAGAGGGCCCCCGCTTTAAAGTATATTCGGTACACATTTTCATCGCTTTTGTCGTGAGCAGTAGAGAGCATCATTTCATTCAAGCAATGCAGAATCACATCATCAAATTTTGCGCTTTGAAGTGCTTTGTAGATGTTCCGCTGCTGAAAAACAACTTCAAAAAGCACTCTGATAAATTTTTGAGGTTCTTTAGCTTTGCCTGTTAATTCATTGGTGTAAGGTAAGAGTTTTTGATTAATTTCGAAAATAAGCGAATCGACCAAATCCACCAGGATCTCTTGCTTGGAGGAATAGTTGTTGTAATAGGCCGTTCGAGAGACCCCTGCACGCTTCACAATATCGGTGATGGTGATTTTGTTAAAAGGCTGTTCCTGGATCAAGTATACTAATGCCGTGCAGATGGCTTCTCTTGTCAAACGGTTGGTTTCTTTATTGGAACGATGCTGAGAGGTATTCGGACTGTATAATTCATGATTTGAGATGACATATCCCCTCCGTTTGTACATTCTGGTGTTCGTTTTATTGTTTTACATGAGTCTTTTCAATATGCTAAAACCATAAGGCATTACAAATGTAATGTCAAAATAGTAGTAGATAAAATGGGAGGGCGTCATGTTAGAAAACTTATATAGACGATTGTCAGCGGGGCTGCTTTTGATCCTAGCACTTTGTGCTACGGTATTCATTGGCAAAGAAACGGTAATCTCGATAGTGACCATTACCCTTTTGTTAGCGGAATTAGGCATCTCTTTTTTACTTTTAAAGAAGCGTGAAAAGTTACATGTGGTGTTAATTAGTGCGATGGTGGCAGAAGGGTTGTACTTACTGACAAGAGAATTTTGGCTGCTTGCGCTTTCTATCTTGCTGCTGATCGTAGCGGGCATATGGAGAGGACTCTTTGGACAAAAGGTGCGCAGAAGAGTCACTCCATTGATAGTGGTTCGTAAAGTGTTATTCAGCATTGCTGCTCTTATCGTTACTGCACTTTGGGGTATTGGAATCTATTCAAAACCTATTACAACACCTGTGGCATTAGCAGCTGATGCGGCTGTGACGATCGATGAACGTAAATTGGATTCTGCAGCAGTGATGCTGAAGGATATTGAAGTAATGAATTCTTTTGGAAGCCGTACAACCGGCTCTGAGGGTCATAATCAATTTATTTCATGGCTGGAGCAACAGGTAACAGGTATGGGGCTGAAAGTTTATCGTGATCACTATACTTTTGACCGATGGGAAGAAAAGAGCAGCTCTTTAATGATTGATCAGCAGTCAATTCATGTCTCTTCAGCTTTTCCTTATTCCGGGGAAACTGACGAAAATGGGGTAACAGGGGAGCTGGTATATACGAAGCGTGGTGAGTATGACCAGGCCAGCGGAAAAATTGCTGTCATTGAAATTGAGAATTTCAGAAATTTCCCAAGTGGGATCGTTATGAACATGCGGGATTCCTCTCCAATGGAAAGCCAAATTGCCCCAAATGAAGGCGATCTAGTCCTCACTACAGCTTTAAAAGAAGCTAAATTGGAGCAAGCGAAGGAAATGGGTGTGAAAGCTGTTGTTGTTGTCTGGAAAGGGGTATCCGACGATAAGGTTGAAAAGCAGTATGTGCCTTTTACTACAGCTTATGTTGGAATTCCTGCGATCTGGGTCAATGAAACGGAAGGGAAAAAGGTGATCAGTGCAGCCCAGGAGCACAAAGAAGGTACGGTTATTTTAGAAGCGGAAATACAAAAAAATGCTCCAACAGAATCCTTTTATGTGAAAATTGACGGGAAAAATAAAGATGAAGCGATTATCATAAATACCCATACGGATGGGATAAATGTGGTGGAGGAAAATGGTGCTGTGGGCATGCTGTCCATGATTCGTTACTTACAGCAGGAGCAGCCGGAACGTACGATGATTTTCACCTTTGTGACAGGCCATTTTAGATTACCGGATTTCAAAGGAACTTCTCAGGCGACTTCCACTTGGATGGAGGGGCATCGAGAGCTCTGGGATGGCAAGAAAGGCCATATGAAAGCTGTAGCTGGAATTACGGTTGAGCATTTAGGCAGTATGGAGTGGAAGGACGATGATACGGGTCACTATAGACCAACTGGAAAAATAAGTACAGAATATACCTATGCGGGCAATGAAATGATGGCGTCCATATGGCTGAAAGCTATTGAAAAGTCCGACGGCACACGTACTGTATTATTACGTGGACATAACAAGTTTGAGTTTGGAGAGAGTCAGCCTTTATTTGAAGCAGGGATACCGGTGATTGGCTTCATTCCAATGCCCGACTATCTGCTCGTGGATAGTGAAGACAGAGAGATGGGCAAATTTGATGCAAAGCTCATGAATACACAAATTATATCGTTACTGAAAGCGGTCAAGATAGTGGACGGAACGGAGACGACTAAGCTTGGAAAGTCAGATGGGTATTCTTTTTTCTATGGCCGTACTAAATGATGAATTGGAGATTGGCTGATGATGAAGAACTTAGTACCAAAAAAAAGGAGAAAAAAACTACATGTTGATCAAAAGTGTTAAGGATCTTGAATTACAAGAGTTTACAACTTGCTTTAACGAAGCCTTCTCCGATTATGTAATTCCATTTCATGTTTCTTCGGAGTATTTAGCTGATAAATTTGCAGGTGCGGGAGTTAATTATCAGATGTCGTTTGGTGCTTTTGATCAAGAGAAGCTGGTTGCATTTGTTATGCATGGCATCGGGGATCGTAACGGCGAAAGTACTGCATTTAATACTGGTACAGGAGTCGTTCCTTTATATAGAGGGAGACGGCTAGTCGAACAAATTTATCGTCATGCTCTTCCCATCCTTAAAGAAGCTCATATTCAAAAGTGTTTGCTTGAAGTGATTCAAACGAATGATAAAGCTATAAAAGCGTATACCGCCATAGGATTTCAAATTCATAGAGAATTGGCTTGTTTCAAGGGGCGTATTGATGTCACCCTTCCGGACGATCATAGACATACATTCATTACTATGGTTCGACTGGAAGAATTCGATTGGACATCGGTACATTCTTATTGGAATTTTGAACCTTCTTGGGAACAATCTGTTCATGCAATTTTACGAAATCCGCATTTATACGATGTGGTCACGATAAGGGAAGAGAATAAGATTTGTGGATACGCGGTAATAAAATCGGCCAACGGAGCAGTTGTACAGTTCGGTATTTTGCGAGAAGAAAGAAACCAGGGATTTGGGCGTTCCTTATTCCATTGGATGGGAGAGAGACATTCTATCATCACCGTCAATAATGTAGACAAAAGAGATACAAATTCTATACGTTTCCTTCAAAGTGTTGGTCTTGACGTATACATCGAGCAATATGAAATGGAGAAAGATTTGTCATGACGAAGATGACATTAGCTTTAATTCAAAAACACTGATGATTTGAGTCAGTGTTTTTTTTGTTGCAGAAGGGGGTATATATTAGAGGTTAAAATGAGGAAATATTGTTTTTTTCTAACATCGAAGTAGGAGGAGACTTGTGAAATCATATATACGCTATTGAATCAATAGCTCTTTTGGGTTCTTTTTATGTTATTCACTGAGTTGTCAGAAAGATTTGACCCTTTCTTGAACATTTAGGGATTAAGAGATATCTGTGATTGAATTACTTGCAATTTAAGATAAGATGATTTTAATCATTAGGTCACGTTATTAATTTGACTGCTCAGTATCAGGTAAATCAGGCTCGCCAACTCTTGCTTTGTGAAATTTTTCTCTTTTTACATAGCAAAGAACGAGGAACGTCATACTAAAACGAACAGGCAACGATGTCGCTGAGCCCTGCTAAACCTGATATTGAATGCAGCCCCAGAATTAGCCGGCCTAATCATAAGCATCAAGTTATGACGAAAAATGAACAGCGTTTGAAGGGAGCAGTAAAGAATGGCAATTGATACGGTGCTATGGAGCAGGCTGGTGACAGGCTTGACTCTCGGGTTCCACGTTATTTTTGCGACGATTGGCGTCGGTATACCGCTAATGATCGCTATTGCAGAGTTCATCGGGATCCGCAAAAAGGATCCCCATTATACACTTATGGCAAAGAGATGGTCTCGGGGATTTGTCATTTCTGTAGCGGTTGGTGTCGTGACCGGTACAGCCATATCACTACAATTAGCCCTGGTATGGCCGAATTTTATGAAACTGGCTGGGAATGTGATTGCACTTCCGTTATTCATGGAAGTGTTCGCGTTCTTTTTTGAGGCCATCTTCCTGGGCATTTATTTGTATACGTGGGATCGGTTTAAAAATCCGTATATCCATTGGCTGTTGACGATTCCGATTGTCGCCGGGGCAGGCATGTCTGCCGTTTTTATTACGACGGTGAACGGATTCATGAACCAGCCTGGAGGCTTTGTCATGGAAGCGGGCCAATTCACAGCGATTGACCCGGTGCAAGCGATGCTGAATACGGCGACCTTTTCCAAGGTGTTCCATGTATTAAGCTCGGCCTATTTGACAGGAGCTGCCTTGTTAGCCGGGATTGCAGCCTTTGCGATGCTGAGAAAAGGAGTGTCCGCATACCACAAAAAATCCTTGAATCTCATGATGGCGGTCGTTTTGCTGTTCAGCTTGCTGAACACATTAGCTGGTGATGTGTCCGCCAAGTTTTTGGCCGAGCATCAGCCAGAGAAGCTTGCAGCGGCAGAGTGGCATTTTGAGACGGGTAGCGGTGTGGACTTGGTTCTAATGGGATGGCTGAATGCAGAGCATGAAGTGATAGGGGCTCTTCATTTGCCGAAAGTGCTCAGCTTCCTGGCCTTTGGAGACTTTAATGCGGAGGTAACGGGGCTGGAGGAATTCCCCAAGGAAGAATGGCCACCGCTTCTTGTTCACTACCTGTTTGATTTAATGGCTGGAATCGGATTTGCTCTGCTCGCGATTTCGGTCCTGTACTTCCTGTTTGTGTTCTGGAAAAAACGCAATGTGCTTAACAAGTGGATGCTTGGCATCATCGCACTGATCGCACCGCTCGCTTTTCTAGCTGTAGAGCTGGGCTGGTTTTATGCAGAGGTTGGGCGACAGCCGTGGATTATCCGTGGATATATGCGTGTAGAGGAGGCTGCCACGACTTCACCGAATGTAAGAATTATATTCTTCGCCTTATTGCTCTTGTACATCGTACTCGGCAGTATGTGTGTAATCGTGCTAAGACGTTTGTTCAACAATAATCCGGCAGAAGTTGAGATGGAGAAATGGATGAAGGAACATCCTAATCAATCTGTGGAAAAGGGGGGCACTGAATGATGAGTTACGAAATAATTGGCATCTCGGTGCTCTGGCTGTTCTTGTACGGCTATTTAATTATAGCTTCCATTGATTTCGGAGCGGGATTCTTCGCCTTTTATGCCCGTTTGACGAAGCAGGATCATCTCATTAATCGTCTGATTTCCCGATATTTATCACCCGTATGGGAGATTACAAATGTATTTTTTATCTTTTTCTATATTGGCATCGTCGGATTTTTTCCGGACACAGCCTATTATTATGGCTCCGCGCTGCTTGTTCCGGGAAGTATTGCAGTTATTCTTCTTGCGATTCGCGGTTCGTTCTACGCTTTTGAAAATTATGGTTCCAAGAAAAACATAGTATATCTTTTTTTGTACGGAGCTACAGGTCTGCTTATTCCGGCTTCGTTGTCAGTGGCACTTACTTTGTCTGAAGGCGGCTTTATTGTGAAGCAGGCTGAGACGGTTTCTCTGGATTACTGGGCGCTGTTTACCAATCCGTTATCGTGGAGCATCGTTGGACTGGCAATCGTGTCCGTTTTGTTCATAAGCGGCTCATTTCTGACTTTTTACGCATCTCGTGCAGAGGATCATTCCGCGTTGAAGCTGATGCGGAACTACGCCCTGTTTTGGAGCACACCGACGATAATTCTCGCACTGACAGCATTTATCTATTTGGGTCAACACAATGAGCGGCATTTTCAAAATATGATGGATTTATGGTGGCTCTTGGCACTTTCCGTTGCTTTCTTCATGATCGCGATGTGGCTGTTATATAACGGACGCCGTTACGGATTAGCTTTCATATGCATCATGCTGCAATTTTTCTGTGCCTTTTTCGCTTATGGGATTGGGCAATACCCTTATATTCTCGATCCGTATATCACGATTCAGAGCAGTGCAACTTCACCAGCAATGGGCTTAGCGTTAGTTGTTGTGTTTATCGGCGGTCTGTGCCTGTTGATCCCATCCCTTATTCTGGTCTTCAAGCTCTTCCTGTTTGATGCGGATTATGTAAAAGGGAAAAAATAAAGCTAATTGATCCATTACGGCGTGTATGAGGTTTCTCTACAAGCCTATATATAAAGGAGGTGTGATCTGTGCCGAGGAAATCCAGTCTGATTTCTCAACAAATGTCTTCACAAAGAAAAAATATGGCCCTCCTCGCGATCCTTTCGCTCGCGCTTGGTACAGCTATTGTGAGTCAGGCTGGACTGCTTGCTGAAGCAGTCCAACGGATTTTTGTGGAGAGAGCTTCATTTTCATCGGTTATCCTGTTGCTCGGCATTCTTCTGGCTGTTATGGCTGTACGCACATTGTTGTCATATGGAAACGGTAAAGTTGGCTTGCGTATGGCTGCCACTGCCAAGACAAATATGCGCGCAGCCGTGCTGCAAAACTTGACCCATGCTTCCATGCCTTCCACCCTTCGTGGACAGACGGGAGGCAAGGTCAGTATTGCTCTTGATGCTGTGGATGAGGCTGATAGTTATTTCAGTCAGTACATGCCGCGTATGATGGAAGCTGCTATCATCCCGATTCTGATTTTGGTCGTTACATTTATCCAACATGCCAACACAGGTTTCATTCTATTATTTACAGCTCCATTCATCCCGCTATTCATGATTTTGGTAGGGCTGAAAACGAAGAACAAATCCGAAGAAAAATATGCGCAGCTGGCCGAGTTTTCAGGTACTTTTCTGGATTCTCTTCAAGGGCTGGTGACGTTAAAAATATTTGGACGGGCACACCGTCAGCAACAGAAAATTGAACACAGTAGCCTTAGTTACCGTGATGCCACAATGGGCATTTTGAAGATTGCGTTTACGAATACCTTCATGCTGGAATCGATCGTGATGCTAAGCATTGGCATTGTCGCTCTTGAGCTGGCCATCCAATTGCTTGTTTTCAAATCTATGACGTTCCACACCGCCTTTCTCGTGTTGTTGCTCGTTCCCGAGTTTTACAACCTTTTAAAGAATACGGGAACGGCCTTTCACAGTGGCCGGACAAGTATGGGTGCGGTTCGTAAGGTGGAACAGATGCTTGAAGAACCGGCAGGGGAGAGCAGGGACGCGAATAGCGTTGAAGAAGCATTAACAACCGATGGACTCGACGAGATCGACAGCATGGATAGAGTCGACAGGGGAAGCAAATTGGAAATTGCAAATTCCAATGATCTTTCAGTACCGCCATCCATGGAAATAAATCATCTTCAGTTTCAATATGCTCCAGATTCATTCAAGCTTGAGACGGGTCGGATCCAGTTTAAACCGGGAGAACATATTGCGATTGTAGGTAAAAGTGGTTCCGGTAAAACGACTTTGCTCCATCTCATTGCCGGTCTGCTAAAACCAGAATCTGGAACGCTTCTGGTGAATGGTAGTCCACTCTCGCAATACGATGAAACTGAATGGTTCGAACATGTTAGCTACATTACACAGCATCCGTATATTTTTGCAGGCACATTTTCTGAAAATATTGCGATTGGTGCTCGTGGGAGCATCTCCAGGGCAGAAATTGAGCGGGCGGGGGAGGAAGCAGGACTCACTGCGCTTACAGCCCAATTGGAGCATGGATTTGATACCTTTGTTGGTGAAGGAGGCAGGGGACTGTCTGGTGGGGAAAAGCAACGGCTTGCCTTAGCACGCGCTTTTTTGAAGCGTCCTGCTATCATTTTGTTTGATGAACCCACAGTTGGACTGGATTTGCACACCGAGCGGGTACTGCAACGCTCCATAGCCAAACTGGCAAAAACGGCTACGATGATTACGGTGGCTCACCGATTATATACGATTCAACAAGCCGACAAGATTTTGTTTATGGACAATGGAGTGTTGGTGGACTCCGGACGGCATGAAGAGCTTCTGGGGCGCCTGCCTCAATATGCCGAGATGATTGATGTAGAGCGGAAAGGGGGGATATCCTCATGAATGAACTGGCCGTTCTGTCAAAGGCGATGATTCAGGAGCGTAAGGATATCATTCTTTCGATTTTGGGTGGATTTATCGCCGGCATAGCCGGTGTGGCACTCTTTTCTGCGAGCGGGTATCTAATTTCGCAAACGGTATTTGCGCCGCCGCTTTATACTTTAATTGTACTCACCTCGATGGTCAAACTGCTTGGTCTGCTTCGGGCGGCGAGTCGTTATGGAGAACGCTTATATTCTCACCGGGCGACATTCTCCATGCTTAGCCGTTTACGTACATCCTTTTTTGCCAAGCTTATTCCTTTAACGCCTGGTATATTGAACAAAAATCGAAGCGGGGATCTGCTTGCGCGGATCGTTGGGGATGTCGAAAGTTTACAAAATTATTTCTTGCGAGTCGCTTATCCTCCGATCATGGTCGTCATGGTGTTTTTGGCTACGGTGCTGTTTACTTCTACCTATTCGATCTGGATTGCCGTTTTGTTTGTATTAGGTATGCTGATAACGGCATTCGTTGTACCGGGAATTGTGTTACTCGGGCAGCGGAGAATACATGGACGCGTTCGTGAGCAGAGGGCGCAGCTGTCCACGGAAGTTACAGAAGTGTTGTACGGTTTCCGGGATTTAAAAGTATACGGTCAATTGGCACAGCGGGAGGAGCAGCTTCAGCACGCTTCCGCTGTATTGGCAACTGAACAGCAACGAGCAGCCGGGCACTTGTTGCGCGGGCAATCGATGCACACTTTTGTTACGTTTCTCGTTTCCTGGGGAGTGCTGACGCTCGGCGCCTATTTAATTATGGAAGGAGCGCTTGCAGGCGTATTTCTTGCCATGTTGGTTATGGCATCACAAACCGTATTTGAAGAAGCGACGGCTATGGCCACATTACCCGCGTATAAAGAGGATAGCGAACACGCAGCCAAACGACTGACGGAAACAGTTCAGACCTTTGATGAGCAGTCTTCGCAGCCAAGTGGCACATTGTCAGTTGAACATGCCGTTACGATGGAGCTATCCGATGTTACGTTTCAATATGAAGGGGAGTGGAGACCGGCGCTCAGGGATGTTTCCCTGCACATTTTACCTGGCTCCAAAACGGCGATTGTCGGGCCGAGTGGGTCAGGAAAATCAACAATTATCGAATTGCTGCTCAAACTGCGAACACCAACGGCTGGAGATATACGATTAAACGGCACTTCGGTGAAGGAACTGGATGAGACGAGCATTTGGCAAACGGCTAATGTAGTGTTTCAGCAAAGTCATTTTTTCCGGGGAACGATCCGGGAAAACCTGCTGCTAAATGGAGAAGAACATACTGACGAACAATTGTTGGATGTGCTAGCTAAAATGCAGCTGCCCGATACATCGTTGACCGATATGGTGTATGAAAAAGGGGAGAATCTGTCAGACGGCGAGAAGCAGCGGTTGGCTCTGGCGCGAGCGATGCTCCGCAAAGGACGGGTATGGCTTCTGGACGAACCAACTTCATCGCTGGATTATGTGACAGAGCATCACGTTTTGAAGCATCTCTACGCACAGGCGGCTAATGATACGCTTCTCATGATTTGTCATCGGCTAACCGGATTGGAAGAGATGGACCGGATTGTGGTCATGGACCAAGGCAAGGTAGTCGAAACGGGTTCCTATTCGGAGTTGATGGGGCAAAAAGGCTATTTTTATGAGATGAAACAAATCGAACAGCAAATGATCGGAGAAGTTGGAGTGTGATGTTTTGAAAAGTAGAAACAGTCATGGACTGAATAGGAAAGTCCAGACTGTTTCTGCATTTTTTCGCTTAACGTTTCGAGATAGATTTTCTGCCAGCAGCAGGCCGTACAACTCGAAGACCTTTAATAGGAGAGGTACTCCGGCCAACATTCTTCTTTTTACCAGGAACTGCCGTGTTGACATTTAAAAACTTAGATTGACTTTGAATATTACTAGATACAATATTAACTGTATAATTTCTGAAGTTACCAATACTGATTTTTCTCAATCCTAGCCTTCTACAAAGCGGAGCATCACAGTAACCTGCGCCACCACAAAGTTTGAAAGCATTTTGCGGTAGAGTAAGATAGTTAACACCTGACCATACAAGACTCCTATCTGTAGATTCAGCATAGTAATATATCTCTCGATTGTTGACTGCCCCACTCAATACCTCTACCGTTTGACCTGGATTTATTGTGTACCAACCTACCGCTTCATACCAGCTGGGCCAAGGTATCAAGGGGTTAGAGCCCTGATTACAGCTTGCAGAGGAGTAATATGCGAAGGCAACATATACAGTTAAACTCGTATTGTTACGAAAACTAAGTCCCATTGCATTCAGCTCCCTTCTTGTTAATAGAATAAAGTATGCAGTTTAATAGGAGAAGGAAATGGACAGCAAGAGAAACAATTTCGAATCGATTGGGCTGCTCATGAGTAAACTGACGATTTGGATTTATGAAGTTCTAGCACTACTTATTACAGTTTTATTTCAACAATCGTACCAAGATGAATATCTAAAACAAAAGACTGATTAATTCTCTTGCGGTGTCCAGAAAGCCATTTTATGGCTGTTTAGGGCACCTTTCGTTTTTTATATAAGATTTAGGTAAACACCAAAATCCGTTTTTTCTTTGAATCTACTACAGAAA
This sequence comes from Paenibacillus sp. FSL R5-0923, assembly GCF_038009145.1. Classification (NCBI taxonomy): domain Bacteria; kingdom Bacillati; phylum Bacillota; class Bacilli; order Caryophanales; family Paenibacillaceae; genus Paenibacillus; species Paenibacillus sp. FSL R5-0923. Next base: position 4,171,665 of record NZ_JBBPAT010000001.1, on the reverse strand, counting down.
ATGTGATGATACATAGTCTTGATATTCCTAAGGTTTATGAAGAAGATGAACGCATTTATGCTGTGTAGGGGGTTGCAGGCTTTGTCTATGATGCGGCTCTAACTGACTATGAATTTTCACATACAACAAAAGAAAAAAATATTTAAAGTAAGTAACTATGGCTTAATACATAAACAATTGCTGTCACATTTTGGGTCGAGCTCTTCGTTGTATAGAGTGAAAGGGGGGGAGACAGCTTGAATGATACGGAGTTAAGTCAGATCATTGCAGATGTGTTGGATGGGGACACAGAAAAATTCGAAAAAATCATGGAGGTTTATCAAAAACCGATTTTTCTCTACTGTTATCATATGCTGGGCAATTACGCCGAAGCCGAGGATAACGCACAGGAAGTATTTTTGAAGACATTCCGCACCATGAAGAAATATACCCAATATCAAATAGATTTTGGCGCCTGGGTATACAAGATTGCCTACCATCAATGTATCGACATCATCCGTAAGCGAAAGTTGGTGAAATATTTGCCTTTCTTTTACCAGGATGAGAAAGAAAATAATGAAGTCGACTTGCATATTGAAGCCAACTATTTTGATGAATCCGTACATCAAGCCATGGCAAAATTATCGGCGGAAGAGCGTAATTTGTTAATCTTACGTTGTGTCGAGGATAAAAGCTACCAGGAGATCGGATTGATTCTCGGCAAAAACAGTGCCAGCCTTCGTAAAAAATACGAACGTGCATCTGCAAAATTTCGAAAGTATTATGCTCAAGTGAAGGGAGTGGGAGTGTATGAATATGGACAGGGATCGGGATTTGAAAAAACTGTTTGATGACCCGCGCATTCCCGACGCCGACTTGACAGGAAAAGTAATGAGAATATTACATGCTAAGCCAAAAGAAAAGGAGAGGTTTTTTATGAAATATAAAGTTGTTTTGACTGCGTGTGTAGGGATGATGTTAATGGCCTCCACAGGTTATGCGGCAGTTCAATATCATTCTTTGACGAATAAGGATGGCGAAGTCGTATATGAGACTAAATCGACGAAAGATTACGGAAAAACAGAATCGAAAGATGAGATAGAGCGTTACAAGGCATTTTATGAACTTAAGGATAAGGCGCTAAAGAACGGGGAAGCTGGGCTGTTCTATATGGTTGCCAATAATCCGAATCATGAAACAATTCTTGGAACGAAGGTGACTATCTTCCAAGATCTTTCTCAATTGAGAGATAAGATTACGGATAAATCCATTAAGATCGCAGACAAAGTCAATGGAAATTATACATTCCAAAAGGCGGACGTAATCTTTAAAAATGCTCAGGAAGTGAATCCTCCTTCTTCGGAAGAAAAAAAGAAAATGGCAGAAAAGCTGAGAAAGCAGGCGGAAGAATCCAATCAGGGATATGCCATGATGCCGGTTGAAATGACAGATCAGTTTTTCCTTCTCTTTGCTACGTATCAAAATGGCGAAGATAAAATCGGGGTTAATATCACTAATCTGAGTGGAATGAGCGATCCTACAATGTATATTGACGAGAAGGTTGAATTTAAGCAGGAGAAGGTTCAAGTGAAGGGAGTAGAAATGCTGCATACAGAATTTGCTCCTTCGCAGACGCACGAGCTGAAATGGGTATACGAGAGCCCAGACAAAAAGGTGAAATACGCCTATACTTTACGTGGAGACATAAATAAAGTAAGCAAAGAAACCCTAATGAAACTTGCCGAAGGCTATTTGGAATAATAATTCTAAAACAACGGGAATCTTCTCCAAATCTAGTTGGGGTTGATCATAATCGGTTCTAAGCGCCCATTTAATTCCGTTGAACAATTCAAAAAAACGGCCGCTGTTCGCATCGTTTGCGACAGGGCCGTTTTTTGTTTTTCATAGGTTTGCTGTAAATTGCTATTCTTGCCAAACACTCATAGGGTCCCATGGCTTGATCTGATTGCCATATTTTCCAGCCAAAAAAGCTTTCATGTCTTCCAGCTTAGCAGGCACTTCGTTCCAAATTGGAAAGGGGGGTAACCCTCGTTTGCTTTTCAATAGGATATCCACTGTAACATACAAGCGTTCTGGCTGAATCCAATGAAGGAAGCGGGAAATATCAATTTGCTTGGTCAGGGACAAGGCATCAATTTCGTCATTGTAATGCTTGTTGAACTCGCTGATCAAGTTCAGGAGGTAGTCTCTCTGCTCCTTCACGAAGTCCAGGCCGCAGATGGCGCCATGTCCTGGAATAACGATTTCGGGTTTAATTTCATCAATAATGCGGTCAAGCACTTTAACCCAATTGTGGGTTCCCTCTTCGCTGTATGCCGTACACCCGTTAAACACGACATCGCCGGCGAACAGCACTTTTTCTTTAGGCATCCACAGCAGCAAGTCACTGTCAGAGTGGGCCGGAGCTACGTTGTAAATCATAACTTCCGTATCGCCAAGACGGATGTTGATATCGTCCTTTATCTCAATATTCGGGAGCACCCATTCTACGCCTTCCAGGTCGAATCCTTCAAATTCTGCTGCAAAAAACCGCTCGCCCGAAGTCGATTCCGGAGAATCCTTTCCTCTTCTGATGACGTTATCCATCCAGGCGATATTTTCGGTGAGACGCTCTCTGGACGCTTCCTTGTGCATAATAATGCAAGCATCTTCAAACACTTTGTTTCCCCAGGCATGATCACTGTTATAGTGCGAGTTCACCACATATGCGGGAGAGCCACCGTTACTTACTTCCTTAAAAGCCTCCCGCATTTCCCGTGCATGGAACAAATCGAAGAACGTGTCATACACCAGCCCTTCACCCTTGTTGATGAACCCGGCATTGGCCCAACTGATGCCGCGATACGGCGAAATACCGGCAAAGACGCCATCTGCGACTTCAAAAAATTTAACGCGAGGTTTTTGGATAATACGTCCATACTTCATGAAAATTCTCCTTTGCGTATATGTTTTTGGGGTAAAGCATGCCTTTATTATAGAGAGTGGAAAACATAATTGCAAGCATGTACTTGCATGCATTTGCTCCATGTAATATGATGTAACAGAACAACATCACACTACATGTATGGAGGCGCTGCAACATGAAGCTAGTAACCTTTCAAACCAAAATATCCCAGGAACCTTTGTTTGGGCTTGTAATTAACGAGAAATTTGTCGTGTCTTTTGCCGCAATCATGAAAAAGCAGGGAACATTCGTTGACAGTCTTGAAAGTATGGACAGCTATCTTCATTATTTGCCGGCAAGTTATGATGCCGCTAAGGAAATGATGCAATATGCTGTCGAACAGTTGCATCAATTCAATGAAAATGAAATCAGCCCGATTGCAGCGGTAAACCTGCTACCGCCGGTTCCGAATCCGGCTGCGCTTATCGATTTCGGGCTGACGCCAAGACATCTGAGAAATGCTGGCGTAAATCTGCTGCAAAGAGAATATACAGGGCCGGAAAGAGAAGAGCTTACACGTAAAATTTCCGAAAAATTCCAGAAAGATCTGAATAAAGTAACTTTCAGTTATTATAAGTGTAACCATAATGCATTAATTGGCGATGGGGATACGATTCATTGGCCTTCGTACTCTTCCTACCTGGATATCGAGCCGGAGCTGGCCTTTGTTACAGGGAAGGGGAACTGCATTGCAGGTTATGTTATTTTTAACGACAGTACTGTCCGCGATGTGCAGTGGCCGGATTTCCAGGCGATGACCGGACCGACGCGCTGCAAAGATTTCGATCGCAGCAAAGGAATAGGACCATTTCTGGTAACGCCGGATGAAATCGACAACCCGCTGGCACTGGATGTGGATGTACGCATCGGGGAGAGACTGCACTGGAAGGGAAGCACATCCGAGTATTCTGCACACCCTGCAAAAGTGATGGAGGAGATTCTCAAAGTTTTCACGCCACTCCCGGGCACAATTATAGGAATGGGGACGATACCGGATTGCTGCGCAATCGAGACCGAAGAATGGCTGTTGCCCTCTGACCGAATCCAGATTACATTTGATAAATTAGGCACGCTCACGCAATTGGTGCCTGATCATGTCAAGATTACGGAACCAAGCCGCTGGGAAAAAAGAAGTGATTTGCCTTAAAAAAACGTTTATCAAAATGATGAACCCCGACCCTGCTGCATATGCAAAACTTGTAGTAGAATAGGATTAACATATGCAAAAGGAGAAATACAATGCAAACTTCAGACAGAATCATTGAAGCCGCGACACAGCTCATCAAAAAGAATGGCTATCGGGGAGTAAGCACCAAAGCCATTGCAACGGAAGCTAAAGTCAATGAATCTACGATTTTTCGGCAATTTGGAAGCAAGCAAGGCATATTGGAAGCCATCATTGAAAGACATTCGGATATCCCGCAATTTGAGAAGCTGTTAAAAGAGGACGCGACCGATAATCCGGAAGTTGATCTGCTGAATGTAAGCCAGCAGTACCGTTTGTTTTTCCATAAAAATGCGGACATCATTTTGATTGGCATCCGCGACAAAGGAATGCTTCCCGAATTAGACAGAGTGCTAGCCGATCCGCCGGCGAAGCTTCACTCCTTGCTGGTTGAATATTTTCAACGCTTGCAGAATAAAAAAGTTATAGCCAGACAGGATGAGCGCCTTGTCGCAATGTCTTTTCTCTCGATGTGCTACGGATTTCAGATGAGCGAGCTGATTCACCGGCAATATCAATCCCAACTCGTCACCGAGGAAGAGTTCTACAAGCACAGTGTCTCATTGTTTGTTAAAGGAATTTTGGCTCAGTCATAAGCACTATTGATTTATTTAATGAGAAGTCTAAACTTACGAGAACGGGCTGAGGCTGGAAACTCGGTGTTACTATCCATTCATCTAATGGAAGAGCATGCAGCGACGGTTGATGATGTGATGATTATTAAGCATGGAACAATCGTTGCTGATGGAACATTGGAGAAGTAAAAGGTAATCCTTCCACGCTGGAGGATGCCTTTTTTGCTCATGAATGTAGTTTTTAGTAATGGAAAATAAAATACGTGGATGCATTATATAAAAAACATGTCTCATTAAATTAAGCCCAATTTTTTCTAGGGCTTTTTTTGTTTGAGACCTCAGGATTGTATTTGGTCTATACTCAAACTTTCGAGTCAGAGTTATTGTACAGCTTTAAATCAAGACAATCATGCCTATTGTATTGGAATTATCCAAGGCTGTACTTACTTAAAATCTTATAAGAAATTCTTGAAATCACAGAAATTTATTCGGGTAGTGGGATGCTATTATACAAATATAAATAAAGACGAGGTGATGATATGCAAGCAAAATTGGCAGCGGACGCCATTCCCCTCACCAAAAAGCGAAATTCATGGATAAGAACGATAAAAAAGTATAAAGTGATGTACGCTCTCTTGTTCCCGGCATTACTTTACTTTGCCGTTTTCAAATACGTTCCTATGGCGGGAATCATTATTGCTTTTAAAAACTATAACCTAGCATTGGGACTATGGGATAGTCCATGGGTGGGATTTAGAAATTTTACAGATTTTATGAACGGCGTTTATTTCTGGGACATCATGAGAAATACGATAATCATATCGCTGTATAAGCTATTGTTCGGTTTCTCAGCTCCTATCATACTTGCTTTGCTGCTCAATGAAGTTTATACCCAATGGTTTAAGAAAATCGTACAAACGATCACTTATTTACCCCACTTTCTATCATGGGTCATTGTTTATGGAATGATGGTGGCATTATTAGCCCCAGGGGATGGTCTTTTTAACATGATTTTGAAGGAAGCTGGAGTTGAACCCATCTCATTCCTAACGGAACCTGCCTGGGGCAGACTGCTGATCATCTTATCTGAAATATGGAAGGATATTGGATGGGGAGCGATATTGTACCTTGCAGCACTAGCAGGAATCGATCCAAGCTTATATGAAGCGGCTAGAATTGATGGCGCTTCCAAATGGAGACAGCTATGGCATGTAACACTTCCCGGCATTCGAGGCGTGATGATTCTGATGCTGATCCTTAAATTAAGCCATATTCTGGATGCTGGTTTTGACCAAATATTCATGTTTGCCAACAGCTTTAATCAGGAGAAGATCGACATTATCGACACATGGGTATACCGTGAAGGGCTCGAGCGACTTAAGATTGGCTTGGCTACTGCTGTGGGATTGTTTAAAGCGGTCATCGGATTTGTTTTAGTGTTGGCAGCGAATAAGCTCGCCAAAAAATTCGATGGGCAAATTTGGTGAGGTGGTTATCAATATGATCAATTTGACAATCGGAGAGAAAGTCTGGCAAGCCGTCGTTTATTTTATTCTTATTTTGCTAGCTCTACTTTGCTTACTACCCTTTCTATATGTAGTTGCTGTTTCAGTGACGCCAGAATCGGAAGTGTTAAGAAGAGGAATTGTTATTATACCAGAATCCTTTACCTTTCTAGCCTATAAAGAAGTATTCATTTCTCATGGTATCGGGCAGGCGTATAAAATTACATTGTTTCGAACGATAGTAGGCACTGCTCTCAATGTGTTCTTTACGGTAATAGCGGCATATCCGTTATCCAAAAAATATTTGCCGGGTCGAAGCCCGTTTTTACTATTCATTGTCTTTACCATGATGTTTGGGGGAGGATTAATTCCGACTTATTTACTAGTCCGTTCTCTGGGATTGCTAAACAGTCCGTGGGTATTGATTATTCCCAATCTCATTAGTGCATTTAATCTGGTGATCATTAAAGGCTTTTTCGAGCAATTGCCTGCTGAAATCGAGGAATCAGCGAGGGTAGACGGTGCAAGTGAGCTTCAGTCGTTATGGCGGATCATTTTACCCCTGTCCTTGCCCGTCCTTTCCACAATTTCCTTATTTTACGCAGTCGGGCATTGGAATAGTTATTTCGATGCTATTGTTTATATCAATGATTCCAACTTAATGCCGCTTCAAGTGATCTTGCGCAACATCCTGCTTAACGTCGCAACACAAAGTGCTGATTCGCTTGCCAATACCGGAGCTGTTAGTACGTTCGCTATACAAATGGCAGCAGTTGTCGTGACTACAGTTCCGATTTTGATCGTTTACCCATTTATGCAAAAGCATTTTACCAAAGGTGTACTCTTGGGATCGGTTAAAGGTTAAAAAGATATTCCAACCTGAGTTGTTACGGGGAAACCGTGATAATATAGAAGCAAAGGAGAGGTCATTATGCAACGTAAAGCGATTACATTTGCTATTCTGACAGCAATGGTCGGTGTGGGAACGGTATTGTCAGGATGTGGAGACAAAAAAGAGGTTACATCGTCAGCTACGGGTAATTCACAAGGCCAGTCTAGTCCCTTTGAAACCAAATTGAAAATTTCGATGTTTAACCAAGGCACTTTCAATGCTGCTGCTCCGATTCCTCCCCGTGAAGAAGATATCCAACGCCAAATGTTGGAGAAAGCAGTAAATATCGACTTGGAAATGATGATTCCTCAATCAGGTCAAGCAACGACTAAGTTAAATACGCTCATTGCTGGAGGAGATATTCCAGATTTGATTTTCTTAAAGAGCCGGGCTGATCTCGCGCAATATTATGACCAAGGCGTTCTTGCGGATTTGACACCGTATCTGGATCAATTTCCTGAATTACAGAAACGTTTTAGCAACGACTCCTGGGAGGCGATGTCCTATCAAGGAAAAACCATTGGGGTTCCAGGTTATGATAATGTAAATGGTATCAGTCGAAGCTTCTTCATTCGCAATGATTGGCTGAAAAAGCTGAATATGGAAGTTCCAACGACACCTGACGAGTTATTCGAAGTTATGAAAGCCTTTACAGAGAAAGACCCGGACGGTAATGGCAAAAACGATACTTACGGATTCATAGGCGGCATGAATAAAGAAGGCAATCTGCAAACCTACGGCTTCGATAGTTTGATGTGGATGTTTGGCGTCAATCCTCCATCAGCCATTGATGTGAAAGACAATGAACCGGTGTTCTTGTATACCGACCCAAAAATGAAAGAGGCGCTCGCTTATATCAATAATATGATGGAAGCCAAAGTTGTAGATCCAGACTGGGTGACAATGAATACTCCCGATTTGTTGGACCAAAAGTTATTTAAGGGTAAAGTTGGCTTCATGATAAGAGATGCACGCAGGCTGGAACCGGATTATCAGCAGAAAATGAAAGAAATCAGTGGAGAGGTGCCGGAATGGATCGTTATTCCTCCAATGATAGGTCCTTATGGTGATCAAATTGTAGAGAGAAAATCGTTCCAAGGCAATTCATGGGCCATATCCAAGAAAGCGGATAAGGACAAAATCATTCGGATCTTGTCCATGCTGAATTATCTCTTTACGGACAAAGATGCATATCCGAATTTTGCATACGGAATTAAAGGAATTCATTGGGATTTAGTGGACGGCAAGATCAAGAATAAAACCTCCGAATTATCAAAGGAAATGAAAGAAAAGTACCTATGGGTTGACCATTATAGAATGCCGCGTCGTGGTGATGATGCTGAGTACTTCAGCTTCCAGAATCCTAAGACGGCAGAAGCTTTTGAGAACAATCAGAAATACGTGGCGCCTACTTTGCCCGGGAATTTATTGACTGAAGACCCGAACGATACATTGGCAGCTGACCGCCAGCGTTTCATTAATGAAAGTTTGGTCAAATTTATGACCGGCAAAGATCCTCTTTCTAACTGGGAGAATTTCCTCAATACGTTGGATACCAAGTTTGACATGCAGAAATATAAGGACACAGTAATCAAGCAATTTAAAGAAGCGGGCTTAATCAAGTAAATCAAGTAGAAACGGCTTCGCCGTCCTTTTAAAGGACGGTACCGTTTCAGCGAGAAAGATAAGGAACATTTATGCGCGAAGCATATAAATGTTCCTTATCTTTTAAACAAAGAGAGAGGCTATAAATAGCCCCTCTCTTTATTGAAATATAAGAAAGTATAAGTTTTACTTTATACTTTATCCTCCTATTTTTCGAAGAAACGCTTATCGTCCTTAAAAAGGACGCCGAAGGCGTTTCTTCTTATCATATGCTATTATTTGTTTAATACAGATTTAAAAGGAAGATGATAGATGCGAAGAAGAATCAGCTTGCCTTTAAAATTATTTTTTATCGTATTTGCATTTGTATTAAGCTGCATAATCTTGATAAGTCAATTGTCTTACCACTATGTCCAAAAGGAAATAAGAAAAACTGACATTTATTACACCAACCAAATACTAGACAAGGTAGATCAGTATTTCACAGTTAATTTTTCCTCCTTTCAGACGATCCTGTTCTCGGTCGAAACATCGGTGAAAGCCAACATTGACAATACAGAAGTGATTAAAAAGCAATTAAGAGAGCTGTATGAACTCAACAGTAATTACGTCAGTAATATTTATTTGATCAAAAGCGATTTATCCATTCTAGGCGGGAGTACACCTACCCGAATATTCGATGAACCTTTAGCTGAAAGAGAACCTTTGTTTGATGCGGCTGACAAGAACAGAAGGACTACATTTGTCAGTGATCCTTACAAATCTAAATATTCCGGCTGGACAGTTACGATGGTTCGATATCTGAACAATGCTCCGTTTCCTATGGCCATTGCGGTAGATTTGGATCTAAATGCCATTGAAGAAACCTTGTTCAAGATTAATAAAAAAGAACAAATGGATTTGGCTCTAATCACCGCATCGGGAAAAATCATTGCCGGATTTTCGGAAAATAAAGGACCCATGAATATTCAAGATCATACTTTTTCAATCGGTGAAACGTCAGCGGAACAAATTCTGGATACTACAGAAACAAGCCTTCAACTACATTCCAAGGATGGTATTCCAGTCTCCCTTCTGAAAAAACCGACGGAGAAATTCAACTGGACCATCATCTCGATCAACGATGAATCACGCTTGAAAGCTGCTTTGTCCAGATTGGAAACCTATTATATCGGGCTTCTAGCTGCAGGTCTTCTCTTAAGTCTGTTCATTTCCTTTTTTATTGCCAAATATATAAGGACCCCTCTCTATGCGCTCAAAACAAAAATGAAGCGGGTGGAGCAAGGCCTCCTCACAACTACAATATCGATTAACCGAAACGATGAGTTTGGAGATCTCTCCCGAGCATTCGATCGTATGCTGCAGCAAATTGTGGAACTGATACGAGGAGCAGAGCTACATAATGAACTTGAGCGGAAACTGGAAATCCAAGTGCTTCAGTCTCAAATAAACCCTCATTTTCTGTATAACACGCTTGGTTCTATCAGCAATGTCATACGACTCGGACAAATAGAGAAAGTAGATGTGGTGATCGAGTCTCTCATTTCAATATTGGAATATGGGATAGCTGATGCTTCGGAGAAGGTTTCACTGCGTCAGGAATTGCAAAATGTATCGGACTATATCGCGATTCAGAACATCCGCTATAACAGGAACTTCCACTTGATTGAAAATATCGAAGCAGATTTAATAGATTTCCCAGTTTTTCGAATGCTGCTGCAGCCCCTTGTGGAGAATAGTATCTTCCATGGTTATAACGGAGGGGGGATCGAAGGCCCTATTACTATTCATGCGTACAGGGAGGGCGGCAACGTCATCATTGAAGTAGTGGATCAAGGCGAGGGAATTCCAACTGATAAAATTAAGCATATTTTGATTTCAGAACCGAGTGATGTGGAAGTGAAAAGGAAAAGAATCGGGTTAAATAATATTCATGACCGAATCAGACTCCACTACGGAGAACAGTTCGGGCTCCAAATCATAAGCATACCTAAGGATATAACCCGTGTTCAAGCCTTATTCCCAGCAGGCTCGTTTAAAGGAGATGCATGATGGTGAGAGACTACACCTGCTTCATTGTTGACGACGAAGATCTAATCATTCAGAGATTGGAATTGTTTTTTAACGAACTCTCCCATAGGGATAAGCGATTTCATTTAGTGGGAAAAGCGAATAATGGGCTGAAGGGGATAGAGGAGATAGAGAAGCTTAAGCCGGATATCGTGATATCTGATATCGTTATGCCGCGAATGGATGGAATTTCCATGATTGAGCAGCTAAAACCAAAGCTTCCCCATACCCAATACATTCTTTTGACTGCCTATTCATCCTTTGAATACGCTCAGAGAGCTATTCAAGCCAACGTATTGGAGTACATTGTTAAGGTTCCGCTCAGGGAAGCAGATTTAGATCGCGCTTTAGATAAGGCAGCCGGGATTTTAAATGAGGTTAAGAAAAAAGAAGCGGAATTTCAATCGTTAAACGTATCCGTACTTGAAAATAAATATAGAGTCCGCAAGCAATTTTTTAACGAGCTTATCAGAGGCGAAATTCCTTCTCATCGGGCATCGGATTTTGCCAATCGCATGCAATTCCATTTCTTTCAAGCCAACTATTGCTGCTTCATTGTTGAAATGAATCTGTATGAAAGTTTCCGAAACGATTATTCAGCGTCTGATCAAAACATCTTGAAATATGCGATTACGAATATAATTGAAGAAACTGTGGTGAACGGTGGCAGAGGTGTAGCTGCGGATCTATCCGATAATCGTTTTATTGGCTTTCTTTCCTGGGAAAATAATCGCAGCGATATGGACACGGAATATGCTTGCCATTCATTGGGCAGTCAGATCGTCTCCCATATACATCAATATTTGAATCAAAGGGTATCCGTCGCTTTTGGAGGTCCGCACCGAGGCTGGGAATCTATCAAACAAGCTTACATGGAAGCTAATATCGTGAGTGAGGATTTCTATTATCATGAAGAGAAAGTAGTCAAAACACCCATGCATCGGTTCCATTACCGTAATGAAAAAAAGGAGGACTTTCAGCTGAAACTGGCTGATTTTCTCACATGGGTACAAAGGAAAGTTTCCAAGGAAGAGCTGGAAAAAGAACTCTCTGCTTTAAACCAATTTGTGACGGATTATAAAATTCATAAGTCCATCATGGCACCTATGCTTCAAGGCTTGTACAGAGACATTACTGCGAAATTTAAATCGGGGAACTCGTTGACCACGGATGCATCAGAGTTTCCCATAAAATTCATGACATTTCGGGAGCAGCTTGCCTATATTGGCGACTTCACCTTCGAATATGTACACGCTGGCCAACTTTTACATCGTATAGAAATCATGAGTGCTATGCGGTTTATAGAGAAAAACCTGAAACAGAGATTAACGCTGGAGGCGATTGCTGAGGAAGTGAATTTAGCTCCATCGTATTTTAGCAGCTTATTCAAAAAAACAATGAACGAGGGCGTTATCAGCTACATCAACCGCAAAAAAATTCACTTAGCTCTCGAGCTGTTAAATGTTCAGGATTATTCTTTATTGGAATTGTGCGAGGAAGTAGGAATTGTGAATGAAGGTTATTTTTGCAAATTATTTAAAGAATATACGGGTGATACGCCTAAGCAATATCGGATAAAAATGACACGGTATGAATCCAAATAAGGTTGCAAAAAATGTATAAATTTCTCGCGAAATCATGTAAAAAAAAGGGCATCAAAAGGCTTACCATGATAGAAGGATCTAATCATGGAGGTTATCAAAATGGAGCTTATTAAAGCAGATGTAACCGTCGTAGGCGGAGGTATTGCTGGGATATGCGCTGCCATTGCTGCCGCACGCCAAGGGCTGAAGGTTTCACTTATTAATGATCGGCCGGTTCTTGGAGGAAATGCGAGCAGCGAGGTCCGGGTTCATATCAACGGGTCAGCATATCTCGGAAACAGTCCATCCTATTATGCACGCGAGGGCGGATTGGTGGAAGAACTCAAGTTGAAGATTTTTCACTATAATCCGTTATACAACAAGAAGCTTATGCTTTCGCTTTCGGATACGGTCTTGTTGGATATGGTTTATGCTGAGCCTAACATTTCTCTATTTCTGAATACATGCGTGCATGAAACGGGCATGGAGAACGGCAGAATTAAATGGGTGGAGGGCCTTCAATTGGCTTCCGAAAGAAAATTTCGTTTCGAAAGCCGAACCTACATTGATTGCTCCGGAGATGGAGTTGTCGGATTTCAAGCAGGTGCTCTCTTCCGCTGGGGGAGAGAAGCGAAGCATGAATACATGGAAGAATTGGCTCCTGAAGTGGCGGACCATTACACCATGGGCGATACGATCCTGTTTCAAGCCCGTGACGTAGAATATTCCGTTCCATTCAAAAGGCCTGGCTTTGCGTATGATATTACGAAGTTGGCTTTTTTCGATAGTATCAGAAAAGGCTTAAACCATCGGGCTTTACCAAGAAAAATCAATGGGCTTGGCGGATTGTGGTGGCTGGAATACGGTGGACATATGGATATTATCAAGAATAATGAAGACATCGCATTGGAACTGCGGAAATTGGTGTACGGGATTTGGGATTATATCAAAAATAGCGGCGAATTTGATGATGTAGACAATCTCATCTTGGATTATGTATGCCCGATTCCTGGAAAGCGGGAGTCGAGGCGGTTCATAGGGGACCACATGTTGTCTCAGAACGATCTTACAGCAAAGCCGCATTTCGAAGATGCTGTATCCGTCGGTGGATGGTATATGGATTTACATGCGAATAAGGGCATCTACGATGAGGGGCCAGCTACAGCATGGAATTTCGTGCCTGGATTGTACAATATCCCTTTCCGCAGTTTATATTCACGAAATATTCCTAATCTCATGTTCGCTGGTCGCAATATAAGTGCTACCCATGTGGCTTTCGGATCTACTAGGGTAATGGCAACCTGCGGTTGTATGGGGCAGGCGGTTGGAACGGCAGCTTCGTTATGCTTGAAATATGAGATAGACCCTGCGGCCATAGTCGAATCTCATATGGAGGAGCTGCAGGCGCTGCTGCTTCGAGATGGCCAAACGATTGTAGGGCTTCAAGAGGAATTGAATCTTTACTTCGCTGACGGATTAACTATTCGTGCCTCGTCTCAGCGCAGCTATGATAATCTTCATCCAACTGAAGAGATTCCCTTGGAGAAAGGGTTATGTTTGGTCTTGCCGATTCAGACATCCGTGGCTGAAAGTGTACGGATCAAAATTAAAAATAGGTCCGAGCATTCGGAAACTTTGCATGTAAAGCTGTTTGCCGGGGAACGGAAGGAAAACTACATTCCCACCAGCGAGTTGAAAGATTACCGCTTGGATATTGCAGCCGGTCATGACGACTGGATTACGCTAAATTTGGGCTGCAAGAAACCGGCTGACGACAAAATCTACATCGTATTGGAAGGTACGGCGAGCCTTGCCGTCTACGGCAATGAAGAAAAAATAACAGGAGCGGTCAGCTTCCATTATAGGCCGGAAGAGCCGTCCAGGCTGAAGAAATTCAATAAGAGCATTTGCTTCAAGGATCTGTTACCGTCCCAGAGTATGTATAATCCCGAGAATGTCGTCAACGGCTTCTCCAGACCTTATGGTCTACCGAACGGCTGGATTTCTGAACGTACGGAAGAACAGGAATGGTTGGAATTCTGTTTTGCAAGCCCCAAAAATGTAGACGAAATCCATCTTGTTTTCAATTCACAGTTGGATTTGGAGCATTTCAACGACCCGATCGAGTCCCTTATCCAAGATTATGATATGACCTTGACCTTAGAAGACGGAACCGAGAGGACAATCATAACTCGTGGGAATTATCTCACGTTGAATAAACATAAGGTGGATGCGAAACATGTAACCCGAATCCGGATTAATTTCTGCGCAACGTATGGTTCGCCTTATTTTGAAGTGTTTGCAGTAAAATTGTTTGCTCCTAAAATTGATAAATGAGGTCAGGTGAAGTAACGATGAAGGAATTATTCCCGCGTAATGGGCTCCCCAATATAATTCAGAAATTGGAAAATGGGGATACCGTAACAATCGTCTATTTCGGCGGCAGTAATACCCGTTCTGAAGGCTACAGGGTTATGACAGCGGATTGGCTTCGTGAGAAATACCCTAAGGCGGATATCCGCTCTGTGAATGCAGGCATTAATGGAACAGGATCGGATTTGGGCTGTGCACGTTTGCAGACAGATGTACTGCGTCATCGGCCTGATCTAGTATTTGTTGAATTTGTCGGTAACGATGGCGGAGATCCCGAATCCAAGGCGCGGATCGAAGGGATTGTCCGTCAGATCCGCAAGCGGAGCCGGTTTACCGATATCCTGTTCGTTTATACGCTGAAGGAGCGGGATGTGGCCTTATTTCAGTCTGGGGAATACCAGAAGGGGGCTCTAATGCAAGAGGAAGTGGCCGACTATTATGGTATTCCTTCGATTCATCTGGGCGTAGCGGTCAGTCACTTGGTGTCGGAGGGAAAACTCGTTTTTACCTCAAGGGAAGACGTGTCCATTTCTGGAGCCGTTGTTTTTACGCATGATTCGATCCATCCGACTATTCCCGAAGGACACCAGATTTACACGGATACGATCACCCGGTCATTTGAGGTAATTATCGAACTCAGAGGTCATCAGGGAAGGTTAGTACATCACTTACCTCAGAATCCGTTGGTTCCGGCTAATCCTTGGGAGTATGCGACCATGCTGTCACTGGATAGTCTTACTACTTTTTCCGCAGGATGGTCTTACATGACGCCCGATGATTTTGCTTTAGTGCGCGAGTACAATTGGTTGTTCCCCGGCCTATGGCGAGCAGTCGATCCTGGAGAGGCTATCACGGTGCAGTTCGAGGGCACCCATATCGGGTTATTCGATATCGGTGGGCCTGATTCTGGCAGATTGAAGGTGTCGGTGGATGGTGGGGAACCCTTTATTATCGATCGATTCACACTACACAACGATCATAATCGAAATCAGTATGTATTCTTGCCGGAGCTCCCGAATGGAAAACATACGGTTCGCTTTGAAATCGATACCGAGAAGACAGACAAAGCGGCCGTGTTTGAGGCATGCGGCAATGAACGAAGTAGAGAGCACGTTAGGCAGCATCCAGATTGGTATGATCAAACGGTGATTCAGCTTGGGAAGTTGTTATTAGTGCAGCCGCCATTATAATTAATCATTAGGCTTTGTACAATTGGTAGACCTACATCATAACTGACTGCAGTTGAGCGGACAGTTATGATGTAGGTCTCTTTTTTAAAGGACGACAAAGTCGTTTCTTCTTGCTTAAAATCTTATAAGAAATTCTTAAAATTAAAGAAATTTCACAGTTCTGTAACATGCTATGATAAAACCGACAGAGCGGGCTTAGTCAGAAGGATAAGGCTAATTGCTTCTATACGATCTTCGAACAAAGGAGGGCAACATTATTTTGAAAGCGTTATCAACACAAGGGAGGCTGTGAGTTGTATGATAAAAAGGAAGCTGTTTTTCTTAATCGTTTTCATCGTGACGATATTAGTTCCTTTCAGCCTAGTCGGAATAAGGACCGCATACGCGGAGCCCTTACCGTATAAGACGATTATCATCGATGACGGGAGCATCACGATCAATGATGTTGTGACACCTGATGTGGGTAACGAGAACAACGGATATTCAGCTCCGAATTGGACCACAAGTACAGGGGTGAAGGGATATGATAACTCCAGTTCTAAATATACGAGTACAGCAGGCAGAGCGATATCCTGGAATCCACGATTGGAAGCGGGAACGGCGAAAATTTCGTTATACAAACTTAATTGGGAAGATAAAGCAGATAGCAATGTAAAAATTGAAATCGTCCACAATGGAACGACCGATGTTCTCTATATGGATTTGCGGCCTTCATTTGGTGCTCCTGCGGGATGGGTTGATTTGGGAGAGTACTATTTTTCCGGAGTTGGTAAAGAATTCGTTAGATTAACTCGGTCTACCAGCACAACCAGCACGATAATTACGCGAGCTGATGCAGTCAAGTTCGAAGGGAATATTCAGCAAAAAGAGCCGCATAAGACGATCATCATTGATGATGGAAGCATCACGATTGATGATGTCGTCACCACTGATGTAGATAACGCAAATAACGGGTTCTCCGCTCCTTATTGGACTACAAGTACGGGAGTGAAGGGATATAATAATTCCAGTTCCAAATTTACCGATGCAGTAGGAAGAAGCATCACATGGAATCCGCGATTGGAAGCAGGAACGGCGAAAATTTCATTCAACAAACTTGATTGGGCGGATAAAGCAGACAGTAATGTTAAAATTGAAATTGTTCACAATGGGGTTACGGATGTCATGTTCATGGATCTGAGGCCCTCGTCGGGCCCATCGGCCGGATGGGTTGATTTGGGGTCCTATTATTTCAGTGGTGATGATAGCGAATTTGTCAGACTGACTCGAACGCAACCTACGACCGGAAAGATCGTTACGCGGGCCGATGCGGTCAAGTTTGAAGGGAATATCCGGCAGCAAGCTCCGCCGTTGCCTCCGCTGCGCAGCCGTACATTGGCGAATCTCAGTTACACGGAAAAAGGCAGCATCGAGAATGCCAGCTACAAAGTAACCTTCTATGAAGCAGCTTGGGATGGTGGCAAATCCATCGTTCGTGATATGTTCTACAAGGACACGGATACGGGGAACTGGGTGCCTGTCAATAATGTGGCGGAAAGACTTGAAGAGCAATGGGTCTTAATGGATGGAAATGCGGGGAGTCTAACCAATTACTACGATACGATGAACAAACGCTGGATTACATTCGACGAGATTGATTTCCCTGACAGCCACACGGCGATATTAACCGATTCTTCACATGGAAGCGATTACGATTTACAAGTGAACTGGTCCATGTCAGGGGACAAACCTGATGTTTCCTTCGCTTTTACACCCCGCCGGGATGGCAATTACGTGATCGGCTATCAGTCTTTCACAACAGAGCAGATCTCTGGCGTCAATGAAGTATTAAATGGTTTCAGGTCACACGCCAAAATGGTAGGTTCGGTGGAATCAACAAGCTTAAGGGAGCTAAGCGCTCCAATGAGTCTGGTTGAAAAGAATGACGGTTCGGGCAATCCATTGACGTATGGGGTATTTGTACCTTCGGATGAGCTTCCGGTTGAATTTGAACCGACGGGAGGTGTTACGAAACAAAGGCTTGGCATGAGCCTTGTCAACAACGAAGGCAGCGTGCAGCCAATCTTGTATGCTCCTCAATTAGGGACTTATTCGCAAATGGCCGCAGAAAGCACTTATAAATTTCATATGGGACTAATCGCTCAAAAAAGCAATTTGTATGAGTCCTACGCGGATATTCTTCGCAATGAGTACAGTTATTCCGCATACCGGGAAAATGTATCAGATCAGTCGCTTACTGACGCGATGTTCAATATGATCGATTTACTTAAGATAGAGCCGCAAGGGGATGACTCTGTTGATTATGTCCCGTCACCCAGCGGATGGTGGAGCCGTGCCAAGGGCTTTATTGACATCGAAAACGAGGATAGTGTTCGAACAAGCTCGAATGCGGTTCTTTTGGGGGCTTACTATTTGACTGGGGATGACCAGCTTTACGATACAAGAGCATTGCCGTCCGTCCAGTATGGCTTATCGCGAAATGGTATAGGTTGGTCGCCGACGCAGAAGCCAGTATACGGTGTGCCGTCGTTATGGAAAATGGCAACCTTGCCGTTTGATTTTTCAAGCGTAGCCGCTGTCAATCAGATGCTGGGGACTACGGCAGGAATTGGAGCGCTGGCACAGGAAGAGTACCTCGTGCGTGATCCTGACCAGAAAGACCGGGGTCCTGTCATTCAGCCCCTGATGATGTATCGTATGACGGGAGATGCGCAGTATTTACAGGCTGCCAAGGCTGCAGCCGACAGCTATATCATGCAGCATATTGATAAGCCTGCATCCGTAAATGTGAGTAAAAATGAGTTCATTTATTATTATAGCAAGCTGTGGATGGAGATCTTGGAGCTTTACGAGGAAACTCAGGAACCCAAATACTTGAATGCTGCTTATAAAGAAGCCAAACGGTATGCAACGATGTTCGTTGCTCGTCCGGTTCCAGAAGGTGCCGTTACGATTCCGCAGCCTGAGACGTATAATTACGCGGAGTCGTTCCATTGGCCGGAAAGTGGTAAATATCAATATCCTCGGATCAAGCTCCCAGAAGATGTAGCCGGAGGCGTACAAGCGGATAGTTGGCTTGTCTCTCCCAATGGATTGACGTTTGAAGCGGGAAGTACAACTGGTTATTATCGGATGAATGCTCAGGAAGCTCCATTCATGCTGAGATTGTCGCTCTATACAGGTGATAAACTACTACAGGATATTGCTCATAATGCGGTTATTGGTCGATATTCGAGCTATCCAGGTTATTACTATAAGGGCTTCGCCGTTAGTCAACTTGAACCGGAGTTTCCTCTAGAAGGCCCAAGCGGGGCTACATCCATCTATTATCACCATATACCGGGACAACTCGGGCAAACGATGGATTATTTGATCAGCGAGCAATCGTTGAAATCGAATGGAAGTATTACATTTCCTTCTGTATTTGAAACTAATTTTTTATGGTTCAAATATCACCTCTATGGAAATAAACCAGGGAATTTTTACGGTAATTCCGACGTTTGGCTCTGGATGCCTAAGGGGATAATTCAGACCAACAATCCTCAATTGAACTGGATAACGGGAGAGAGCGGGAATAAATTCTACATCGGGTTAAGCAACGAATCCTCAGCTGAAGTCCAGACTCCGATCGAATTGAATGCGCAAATCATTGGGTTCAACCCGGCACAAGATTATACCGTAACCATCATCCGCGACAATGGCACACCAGAGCAAGCGGTTATGAGTGGCGGAATCATTCAAGCCACGGTTTCAAGCAAGGGAATAACCGCTATCATTGTGGAAGGACTCAACATTGAAGTGCCGCTGCACCAGGTCAGAACTACTGATACATCGGATGCAAGCTATTTCTTCGATATCCACAGTCCAATAGATGCGGTTAAAGGCATGCTGATCGTCAAGCCCGACGAAACGGCCTACGATGCTTATGTGCAGGCAAAAACGACGAAACCAGCGACGATCCATTATTCCTTGGATGGCGGGGCTACGTATACAACCATTCCAGATAAGATCTATCCGATGGAATGGTCGATACGGGTAAACGATTTATCCCAAACCTTCACTTATTATGTGGAATCGGACGGGAAACAGACTCGCAAGCGGACACTCTATCTGCCTGATCAGGTAACCGAAACTCCAGTTCAACCGGATTGGCAGGAGGGTTCATCTATCATTGTGGATAATACGGAGGCAGAGACAGAAGGCGTCTGGATACGGGATACAACGGCTAACGACTATTATTATGATAACTATGTGTATGCCAAATCGACTGCCGGCACAGCGACAAGCAGAATTGTTTGGCGACCTGATCTGCCGGAAAGTGTTACTTACAGTGTGTACTATAAGCTTCCGCAAATAACCGCTGCCAGTGAAAATTGGGCAACGAATGCCTCATTTACCGTTTATTATAGCGGAGGCTCCGAGACGGTTACCGTAGATGAGACAGCGGCCAATGGGACTTGGGTGTACCTGGGTGCTTATCCTTTTGCAGCAGGCGATAGTGGGTACGTGGAATTAACCAATAAGGCCAATAAGTCACGGGTAGTCGCCGATGCGATGATGTGGGTGGACCCGAACAAGATACCGCAATTGGAGTCTGCGGTGATCCTGTCGGATCGGAACGAACTGCAGATGACTCAAACCGCACAACTAAGCGTAACCGGCTATTTGGATAATGGTCTGATTGGTGATCTATCACAGGCAAATGTGCAGTATTTCGTTGATCGAACCGATCTGGCTGAAGTGGACAGTAGCGGTTTGTTGACCCTTCTAAGTCTCGACGGGGAAAAGGATCACATTGAGGTATGGGCCACTGTAACGATTGACGGGGTGACCTTAACAACACCGCCTTTGACAATTGCGATCAGGGAATTAACGGTTATTGTCGACAGCACGAATACGACTGGGTTGTACACGACAGAAGGGTCTTGGAGCCAAAGCAATTTAGCCGGATACAAAATTGGTGTGAAGTCCCGTTACTCTACCGTTCAAGGATCCTCAGCGACGTGGAAAGGCCAGTTTCCAGAGGGGAAATATACGGTCTCCATCTACAAGCTCGTCCATACGACGGCAAATGACAATTATGTCAAAGTGGAAGTGAAGCATCAGTCGGTTACCGAGGTCACGTATATCGATGCAACCGTTGGCTCGTCGGGTTGGGTTAATCTAGGAACGTTCGACTTTACTGGAGACGGTAGCGAGTATGTTCGTTTAACAAGGGTTACTCCGACAACGGTAGATCCGCCAACTCTACCTGCCGATATGATTTATACCAGGGCTGATGCAGTCAAGTTCGAACGCCATTCCAGTAGTCTGCCGTTGCTTGCAAATGGGGTGCCAGGTAAACCGACACTATCGAATAATAGCGGTGTTGCGACAGGCTTACATGATGGCAATTATGAGGTTACGATGAATATGTGGTGGGGAAACAATGGCACACTGTATAAGCTGTACGAGAATGGCCAATTTATCCAAACGAAGTCACTCGCCGATGTTTCGCCAGCTGCTCAGACTTCCATTATGCCTATTCAAGGAAAGCCGAATGGAACCTATGTGTATACATGTGAGTTATCGAATTTGTATGGAACGACTTCATGTGATCCACACACCGTCACCGTGACTGATGCGATGCCCGGCAAACCTGTTTTGTCTAGTGACAACTGGGATCAAGATGGGGACTATAACATTACTGCTAATATGTGGTGGGGCACGAACGCAACACAGTATCGATTATATGAAAATGGCGAACTTATTGAAACGCAATCTTTATCTTCACAAACACCAAGTGCTCAATCGGCCACTACACAAATTTCAGGGAAATCGCCTGGCATCTATCAATATCGCTGTGAGTTTATGAATGGAAGTGGAACAACGGAAAGTGATACTATACAGATTATTGTAAAATAAACCTATGAGCTGAGTGGATGAGAACGATCCATTCGGCTTTTTTATTTCTTGGAATTTAGTATTGAACTATGCAAAATGCTAATCTTTCAAGGCTCTCAACTGAGTGATATTTACACGAACAGGTAGTAGTGCTTCAGAAATCCTAGCTAAGGAATTGAAACAAGCAGGATTGCACCCGGATGAGGGAGAAGGCGTCGGATATTAGATGGAGAACGGACCAACTCCAGTGTTGTCTACTGAAGGCGGTCCGTTTTATTTATGGTCATGAGAAGTAGAGGTGAACATTATGGCGCTCGAGATCAAGTCCCAAGGGCAGGATAGTTGAAAGAGAAACAACCTAACAAGATCCGAGTGTCGAGCGGCAACAACATATACCGATTAATTTCCGCGTAAATCGCGGTTTTTTTATTCAATCGAAAAGAGCCAAGATTATGCTCCGATTGTCGTTCTTATATTAACTGATGTTACCACTGCATTGTATTCATTATCCCCATATACCCTAAATTGCTTGTGCAAGAGAATTCCTCCGTCGGATCTAAGCCTAGACGCGAGGCAGGCTACGATACTGTGAAGGGGGCATCCCCCGTTTGTTCCGGAATATACGACTCAAATAGAAGCCGTTCTCATATCCGCACAGCTGCGCAATTTTGTCGATACTAAACTCTGTTTCTAGCAGCAATTTGCTAGCCCTGTCCAGCCGTAGCCGAGTCATATATTCAGAGGGGGTCATTCCGTAAGCCGCACGAAAACGTCTCGTCAACTGCACCGGGGTAAGCTGTAGCGAGAGCGCTAAGCTCTTCATATCGACCGGACCGAAAATATTGGCGGTGATGAAGTGGGCCGCCTTCCGCATCTCCTCATCAGCAATCACCACTGTTAACCCTATTTCCTTCGGCACGTTCCTCTCCAGCTCGTACAAACGCCACATATCGCTTACGAGGTGTTGTTTTCGCTCTATTGCGGCCTTATCCTGTTCCAACGCAATTAGTCGCAAGTAGCGGTAGTCGGAGCAAAGGCGTTCGATGTCCGCGATCATCAGATTGCCAGTCAACGAGCGCTGCTCTTCAAGCGAAGGCTCCGTGTTCCATGTGAAATGAATAAAGTGAAAGGTCAAAGGCTCAAGTGTCTTCCTATGAAACCAGGTGTTTGGAGGACAGACCACCAAGCTGCCGAACCCTGCTTCGCCTTCTTGATCTTCAATGCGGTAAGTGAATCGGCCTTCTTCCACAGCCAATATTGTCCAATAGGAATAAATATCCCGGTCGAGAGCAAACGACTCTTTCTTGTCCCAATAAAAGTGAGTCACTAGCCGGATCGCAAAGTCACTTCGCATTTTATCGCCACCAATGTTATGAAATAAAGTATATGCCTTATCGTAACATGGTGTATGGAAATTGAAAAGTTGATAGCATACGATGAAATCATGGATATTAGTTCTTTAAAAGGAGATGTTCAATCATGAGACAGGAAGTTATCATATCAGATATTACAGTTGTCGGCGGCGGCTTGGCGGGAGTAAGTGCAGCTGTTGCTGCAGCCCGTTTGGGAAGGTCCGTATCACTTATTCAGAATCGTCCTGTGCTAGGCGGAAATTCAAGCAGCGAGGTACGTGTATGGGTGTGCGGAGCTACCGCTCACGGAACGAATCGGTATGCGCGAGAAACCGGCATAATGGGTGAGCTTTTTCTTGAAAACCAGTACTGCAATATCGACGGGAATCCTTATATTTGGGATATGGTTCTCCTTGAAACGGTTCGCGCAGAGCCCAATATCCGCTTGTTTTTGAATACCGATGTTCATGAGGTGGAAGCTGACGGCGATACAGACAATAGGGTCATCCGTTCAGTTACCGGTTGGATGATGGGGTCAGAGCAGCGTATTCGTTTTGAAAGTGGCATGTTTCTAGACTGCTCGGGCGACGGACTGGTTGGATTTCTGGCCGGGGCCAAGCATCGTATCGGCCGAGAAGCGAGGGAAGAGTACAACGAGGATTGGGCACCGCCCGTTGCGGATGACATTACACTGGGAAGTACAATGTTCTTCTATACGAAGGATGCAGGCCATCAGGTCAAGTTTATACCGCCAAGTTTTGCGAAGGATATCACGAAGACGACCATTCCGATGACGCGCGTCATCCGCAGTGGCGATAATGGATGCGCTTATTGGTGGATCGAGTGGGGCGGTGAAATGGATACGGTTCTCGACAACGAACGTATCCGTGACGAGTTATGGGCGGTGATCTATGGCTTATGGGACTATATTAAAAATTCCGGCAACTTCAATGCCGACAACATGACGCTGGAGTGGGTGGGCTCGATTCCAGGCAAGCGGGAGTACCGTCGTTTCATTGGTGATTATATGCTCAACCAGAACGATATCGTTGCTCAGCGCGAGTTTGAAGACGGTGTGGCCTTCGGTGGTTGGTCTATCGATTTGCACCCGCCACAAGGGATGTATTCGACTGAAAGTGGCTCCAAGCATTTGCATGCAGACGGAGTCTATCATATTCCGTTCCGTTCCCTGTATTCTGTCAACGTGAACAATTTGATCATGGCCGGCCGCAACATCAGCGCATCGCACGTGGCTTTCGGGACGACCCGTGTCATGGCTACTTGTGCCGTCATCGGCGAGGCTGCCGGCACTGGGGCTGCATTATGCGCTGAGAAAGGGGTCGTCCCACGTGAGCTATACCAGACTCATCTACGTGAACTTCAGCAAACACTGCTTCACCAAGGTGCGTCCATCATCGGTCTACGCAATGATGATGTGACCGATTTGGCACGGAGCGCGAAATTAAAAGCTTCCAGTACATTGACGCAACTAGTTGTGGAGAAGCCGATCGAAACCTATCCACTTGCTTCCGACACCGGCCTGCTTCTGCCGGTCGACCCGGAGCTGAACGGAATCGCTCTATTCGTCGATGCCGCAGAGAACACGACATTGGAGCTGGAGCTATGGGACACCGGTCGCGGTGAAAACTATGTCCCGCATACGAAACAACTGGCGACATTGACTCCGGTAACAAAAGGCACAGGACAACATGTGATCGTGAACCTCCATTGGAAGCCGACCACCCCACAAAACGCATTCCTCGTGGTCAAAGCCAACGAACGGCTTGCCTTACATCTGTCTGATGAGTCTCAATTTGGAGTGCTTTCATTTGCGAAAGGGCCACGCCCCGTGGTTTCTCCGGATCTCGGAGATCATCAACCAAGTCAGCCGGTCGTGCAGTGGAATATGCGTCCATTTAACCGCAAACCGATCTGCTTCCGCCTCCTCTCGCCAACGCAAGCATACGCAGCGGAAAAGGTAATCGACGGATATCACCGACCGTTTGCTGGGCCGCATCTGTGGTCGTCAGACTCGCTTCGGAAAGACTCTCCGGAGTGGTTGGAGCTCAATTGGCCAGCACCGGTCAGCATTCGCACGGTGCATATCACATTTAACGACGATGTGAACGAGGATCTGATCAATCTTCATCATCACCGCACAACGTTCGAAGTGATTCCCGAACTGGTCAAGGATTACCTTGTGCAGGTTGATGTGGATGGCGAATGGATTACCGTTGCCGAAGGCAAAAACAACCGTAAACGAAGAGTTGTCCATTCATTAGATCAGCTGGTTTCCTCTGATCGTCTCCGCGTTGTGGTAGAAGCGACGAACGGTTGCCCGAGAGCCGAGATCTTCGAGATTCGCGTATACGAATAGCAGACAACAAAGACCTGTCTGCAGTTCTGCAACTCCCAAGAATCGTTATATGAATCAACAAGTTTTATATCTTCTGGATTCGTTTTAAGATGATATAATCGAATGAATAAAGAAAGATTCATCACAAGATCAATGAATGAGCCTGACTTAAGTATCGGAACTGGCTCTGCAAGGCTAGTATTGTTAACCATACTCCATAAACCAATACCCACGATTGACTGTGGAAAAAAACCTCTTGAAACAGAGGTTTTTTTTGCCTATTCGAGAAATCTGGAAACTCTTCAGACGATAAGAACATTCAACTACATTTTTGGGAGTGGATCCTACACGATGTTCAACTGGCGCTATTTGCTTCCGAACAAATTGAAGTACAGGCTAATCATGGCTTATATCACCCTTCTAATGATTCCTTTGTGCATAGCTATTTTTTATCTGTTCCAGCATTTTGAATCGATTCGTCAGAAGGATATGATGGATCGGATGTCCGAGCACATGCAGCAGGTTCATGTGTCCTTGACAGATATGATGGCATTCGCCTATAAGGCGAATATTATGCTGAGCCAGGACGAGAGCCTGATCCAAATTATGCACGATCCGGACAATTACGATCCCCTTGAGCGAAAGAAAGTCATCGAGAGTAAGATGTTTGGCATCAACAACAGTTTCTTCTTCCATCAAACAGAACTGTATTTTAGATTCATCGACCTGAAGGGCAATGTATACACCTCCTATGCACCTGCCGGCCGGTTGACTAACGAGCTCAAAACCTTACAAGATTGGCAGGATAAGCTACATAGCGGGACACATTCATACCGATGGGTGGCTGATGATTGGAATGACGTAATAGGCAGTAAAGGAAGCAAGGTTTTAAGCCTGTACATAGTCCTGGATGACCCACTGCGTGGAAACTTCGGACTGGCTCGCATCAGCATCAATATTCAGGAATGGTTCCTGAGCACATTAAAGGATAGTCCGGCTAACCAGGATTTGACCATCTTTACGGGACAAGGAGAGACTGTTCTCCAAAGTAAGAAAACAACCTTCAGTATGGATATGTTACATAGAATTACGTCGCTACAGGCAAAGGAAGGACACTATGAGGATAAACGTTCTTCATCCCTAGTCAATTACAGCTATCTTGAAGATCTGGATTGGTATGTGGTCAGTCAAATGCCGTTAAGCGAACTGCAGCAGGAAATCCGGCAATTAAGGTTTATCGCATTCCTCTTTTTGACGATTCTGGTCATCGTCTACGTACTAGTAACCATCATCCTATCTGCTCGTATGACGAAGCCGTTGGTTGTCTTAGAGCGGAGCATGGAGGAGGCATTGGACAAGAAGTTGAATGTCAAAATCAGTATCGGAAAGGGGGCAACTGACGAGGTGCGTTCCCTTGGTGACAGCTTTAACCACATGATAGATGATGTCATCGCACTCATTAACAAGCTTAAGCTGGAGGAGCGGCAGAAGCAGGCGGTACGTTTTCAAATGCTGCTCTCCCAAATGAACCCGCATTTTCTGTTGAACACCTTGAATACGGTCAAATGGATCGCCAGAAAAGAAAAGCAGGAAGCGATCGCTGGCATCTGCACTTCTTTGGGGCTAATCCTGGAGGCCAGCCTGAACTCGGAAATTGAGCTGATTCCCCTTAAAGAAGAAATGAAGCTGCTGCGTTCCTACGAATCCATTCAGTCCTTTCGCTTCAGGGATCATTTCATCGTCCGCTATGAATTGGATGGGCCGGTTCAACATGCTCTCGTTCCCAAGCTTAGTCTTCAGCCTCTGGTGGAGAACGCTATCGTCCATGGCTTTGACATGACGGACGGGTGTGGCACGATTTGGGTGAGGGTGAGAGCAGAGGGTAGAGAACTTATCCTGGAGGTGGAGGATAATGGTATCGGCATGGAAGCGGCCGCACTAAAACCGGGAAGACGAAGCGGTCATGGCATCGGACTGAGTAATCTGAGAGAAAGGCTACAATTGCTTTTTAAGCGGGAAGGTTCCATGGAGATTATTTCAGGCGCGGAAGGGACCCTTGTCCGGCTCCGGCTGCCTTTACTGATAGCAACACCTTATTCACAGGAAGGAGGCGATGGGCATGTGGGCGATTTTACTAGTGGAAGATGAGGCATTTGTCCGGGAGACCCTACGAGATACGGTGGAATGGGAACGGCACGGATTTTACGTTGTGGGTGAGGCTGGTAACGGTAAGGAAGCTCTTACGGCTATTCTGGAGCTTAAGCCTGACGTCGTGATCGCGGATATTGTTATGCCGGGGATGGACGGGATTGAACTGTTGAAGGAGACACGGAAAGCGGGAATCCGCAGCCGGTTTATTATGCTGACGGCTATGAGCGATTTTGAATATGCCCGGGATGCCCTTCAATACGGGGCCTTCAACTATCTCTTGAAACTTTCCTTGAATGATGAAGTTTTGCTCGAGAATCTGGCGCGGATTAAGGGAGAACTGCTTGAGGAGCTTAGCGTAGCTAGTGAGGCACTTTATCCTTATTTTCACCGTATTTGGTCGGGTATCCGGGGAACGGTCGCAGCGGCCGATCAAGATCAGACCGGAACAATTGCGGTAACGGAGAAATTCCACGGCTTAGAACTTGAAATTTATACCATACTGAGTGGAGCTGTACCCGCTGCTGCGGAAAAGATGAATATTCAGACAGAGGAATATCTGTTGGTTCAACCCTTCCATGAAGGAGGACTGACAACTTTCTTTTGCTGGGGCTTTGGAAAGAAGGCAACGTGTGCGAACAGACACAAACATATCCTTTCGATTGGAATGGCTTCCGGCAGCAGTCTGAGCCAGTTGTCCCAGGATTGGCGCTCAGCACTGAATCAGTTGAACAGATATTGGTACGGCTCAATGGGAGGTCAGGTGAAGGAGCGGCATGAACTGCCGCCGATCGCAGAGCTGGAAGCAGAGCTGATCCGGCGTTTCGAAGTACGCGACGAACGCCAATGCACCGAAGTGACAGCTTTAATGTGGAAGAGCATGGAAGCCTCTTCGTTCTCCCATGTAGAAGTGAAAATACTGGCTGCCCATCTTGTTCATATGCTAGCCATGCTAGCAGGACGAAAATCGGAGTACCGGCAGGAACTTGACTCAGCCATCAGCCATGCGTCGCTGCTTGTTCATGTACAGCAAGTCATACATAAGCTAATCCAGCAAATGAAGGAAGAACATGTAAGTTTTACAGATCATCCTGAGGTGAATCGGGTGATTCAATATATGCTGGAGCATTTCAAAGAAAATATTAAGATTGCGGATTTAGCCAAGCTGGTATCCATTAACGTCGACTATCTAAGCACCGTTTTTGGTAAAAAAACCGGACTGACACCGATCGCCTATTTGCAAAACATCCGGATCGAGCAGGCGAAGCGTCTTCTGCTGCATTCCAAACTGAATGTGGAGGAGATCGCTTTTCAGACAGGCTTTGCCGATGATGCATACTTCATTAAGGTGTTCAAGCGCATGGTTGGACAAACGCCTAGCTCCTTCAGGCGTGAGAATAATACCTAAGTTTTGTACTATTCATCTGTAAGTTTCAACCCTAATGAGGCAAGGGATTGATTGGTATAGTTGGGTGGAATCAAACAATCCAATCAAAGGGAGGTTGCAGGGAAGATGAGAAACAGAAAATGGATGATGGCAGGGTTTGCTCTGTTTATGACCGTGCCTCTGGCACTCGCCGGCTGTGGTGGAAGCGGGGGTGGCAAGCAAGCGGAGGGAGCGACTTCTCCTGGAGCAACTAAGACCAGCAGTGAGCCGATCAAACTTACCCTGTGGGGAGCGGTACCATCCGAGAATGGCCCACAAGAGGTCGTAGACAACTGGAATAAGCAAAATCCGGATGTTCAGGTGGAGTATGTGCGGTTCGTCAATGACGATGCTGGGAACCTGAAGCTGGATACAGCTCTCATCTCTAATCAGCCCGTGGACATGTACGTCAACTATGATTTCAGCCTTTACGAGAAGCGGATTAAAGCAGGCAACGCACTTGATTTGGGCATATTCTCCGATTACAACGTGGACGATAAGATGGGGGAAGGCGCTGCGCTATGGAAAGTAGACGACAAGTATTATGGTCTGCCTACCCAAAAAGGCTTGTCTTTTGTCTGGCTGAACAAGGATATGCTCGATGCAAAAGGACTGCCGGTTCCGATGGATTGGGGGCTTGAAGAGTTCAGAGATTACGCTGCCAAGCTGAAGAGTGACAAGGTATGGGGATTGGCACAGAGCGATTATTACTTCACCGTACCTATCAACGGGTCCTTGCAGAAGCAAAGTTTGCAACTGACCAAAGACGATGGAACTTCCGCTTTTGATAACCCGCTAACGGTCAAGACGCTTCAGGTCTATTCGGACATGATGTTCACCGATAAGAGCCTGATGCCTCATACGGAGCAGATCACTTCGAAGCCTGCCTTGGACCAGATGTTCGTGAAAGGAGAAGCGGCAATGTTGTTCTCCACGAACCAGATCTTCCGCACGACGAATAATATAGCTGAATTTCCCCGGTCGTTCAAGGTGGCAGCGGCACCAGCTCCCAAAGTGAACAAGGATCAGACCGATTATATTAACGCCGGTGGCCTGGGAGATGTGATTTCCATCAATCCGAGCTCCAAGCATCAGGAAGCTGCCTGGAAATTTATACAGTGGTATGCGGATGAAGGGATGCTGCCGATGGCGGCGGGTGGAAGAGTACCTTCCTCCAAGGACTTCCCGGTCGATGAGGCTGTCGCGCTTATGTTCAAAGGCGTGGAAGACACGTATGATCTGGATTCAATCAAACGGGTGATGTTCGGTGATCTGCCGCTGGGTCTGAGCCGTATGGACCGGAAGACAGGAAGCGAGCAACAAGCTATCTATGACAACGTATTTTCTCGGAAGCTGACAGCTGAAGATGGCGCGAAAGAATTAGCGCGGGTGCATAACAAGAATTTGCAGGCATCATCGAAATAGCACAACCTGGCCAAGGAGGGGCGGGTGATTCGTACCGTATCCCTCTATACACCGCTAGCTGCCTGATGATGCAAGTTACTTTATTTAGAGAGAAAGGCGGTGACCGATCGTGAGCTGGATGAAGCGACAGAGGCTGATTGGTTATGTGTTTATCGCTCCCAATCTTATCGGAATGACCGTGTTTATGCTCATTCCAGCCCTGTTCTCCTTTTATTTAATGTTTACCGATTGGGTATTCGCTAGTGGGGAAGCCCCGCACTACGTTGGATTGGATAATTTCAGGATGCTGGTGAGAGACGATTTATTCCTAGTATCGGTCAAAAACACCTTGCTGCTACTGATCCCTGTACCGATTTCTATCATGCTTGGGTTTCTGATTGCTGTCATGCTAAATAATCGGACGTATTTTCAAAAGACACTCAGAGCGTTCTTTTTCGCTCCGTATTTTACCAGTGGCATAGCCATTGCTTTTGTCTGGATGGTACTATTTCAGCCTAGTAGTGGTCCGATAAATGCCTTTCTACACTCCATTGGTATAACTGATCCTCCACAATGGTTTGCTTCCCCGGATACAGCAATGTATGCAGTGCTGATTATGATGACCGCAGGTGGCATTGGCTATAACATGATCATTTATTTAGCTGCCTTGCAGGAATTGTCCGCCGAGCAACTGGAAGCCGCGAAGATAGACGGAGCAACATTTGGGCAACTGCTGCATCTCATTATTTTTCCATTAGTGAGTCCAACGACGTTTTTCTTAATGATTACTGGTTTTATCGGCTCGATCAAGGGATTTGGCATGATTTATGCGATTACCCAAGGCGGGCCGGGCAATAGTACGACGGTTTTCTCGATTTTTGCATATAAAAAAGCCTTCAACTTCTATGAAATGGGGTACGCGTCGGCTGTCTCGTGGACTATGTTCCTGATCATCCTGTGCATCACGCTTATTCAATGGGTTGGTCAGAAAAAATGGGTCCATTACTAACAGAGGGGAGACGCACAATGGCTAGGAGAAATGTAAGAGTAATCAGAACACGGGTGATGAGAACCTTCAATACGATCATCATGGCGCTTGCCAGTCTGCTGCTGCTGTCACCAATGATCTGGATGATCAGCACTTCGTTTAAGAAGCCGAAGGACGTTTTTAACTATCCGATTCAGTGGATTCCGCACGATCCTGTATGGACCAACCATTTTAAGGTTTGGACGACTGGAGACGGATTTTCGCTTTTTTATTTCAATTCCTTGAAAATATCTTTGATTTTGATGATTGGAGCTCCTTTGTTGGCCGCTTTTGCCGCATATGGTTTCAGTCGGATTCCATTTAAGGGAAGGAACGCCATCTTTTTGCTGTATCTGTGTCTGATGATGATTCCACAGCAAGTGTTGTTTGTCCCGAAATTCATCATGTTTGATTGGATGAAAATTTATAATACCCATTGGGCGCTCATCCTCCCAGGCTTATTTACGGTATTCGGCGTCTTCATGATTCGGCAATTTTTCATGAGCATTCCCCATGAAATATCGGAAGCGGCTTTCATTGACGGAGCCGGTCATTTCCGGATATTCTTTCAACTGTTTCTGCCGCTATCCAAACCAGTGCTTGCAACCTTCGCAATTATTGATTTTACATGGACGTGGAACGATTACGAGAATTCCTTGATCTTCCTGTTAGACAAAAGATTGTTCACGGTACCGCTAGGCATGCAGAATTTCATGCTGGAAGCGGGAGTGGATTATAACATGATGATGGCTGCCGCTACAGCGGGAGTCGTGCCGCTTCTCATTGTCTTCTTCATGGGCCAAAAGTATATTATTCAAGGCTTCTCAAGCTCTGCTGTCAAAGGATAAACAACGATACGAACAATAGAGATAGACGGAGATTAAAGACGCCTCGGGGTCCATTCAAAATGATTTATGATAGCGCATACAAAAATGTTTTAGGAGGAATTTCGTCTGTATGAAGAGGATATCGATTGTGATTGTCGTGGTTTTATTGTCCAATCTGGTATTGTTCTACAGTCCTGCGCATGCAGCAGCGGATTTTAATCATGTACTGAGTGATTTTGAGCAAGGAGACGATAACTGGATTTTTGCTATGGGGGATTCGCCTGAAGTGAAGGGAAGCTTCAATCGGATCGAATCAGCTGAGAGTTACAACGGAGCCCATATGGGACAAATAAAAGCAGATTTCAGCCTAAGACCAACGGGATCGCCATTTGCATCCATAAAAAAAGAGGTGGATGAGCTAGATATTGAACAACTAACATTCTGGGTCAAAACCTCGGACTTGAAATCACTGCGAATCCGAACGACAGATTCGACAGGGCAAACATTCCAACAGCGCATTACATTGCAAAATACATCGGATTGGCAGCAAGTTGTCGTAAGTCAGATGGGATCGAACACATTTACTTACTGGAATGGAGCAAATGACGGTGTATGGCATAAACCGGCAAACGCCATCACAATCCTTTTCGACCGATTTGATATGAAGAACGCCGCGTTACCGGCCACTATCCTGGTTGACCACATGACGGCTCAGATGGGTGATTGGCAGCCAGAGCTGAAAATTCAGCAAACAGCACTTGGCAATATTTTCCTGGATTCTGAACCGAACGTTTTTATTGTAAGAACAAGCAGACCATCAGTAAGTTGGGCCACATATGATATTTATGGCGCACAGATTACTTCGGGAAGCGAGAGTCCGGTCGCCGGGAAAGCTCAGATCACGGTGCCTTTCAGCAAATTGGGCTATTTTACGCTTGAAGTTACTGCGGAGAGACCCGGCAGTGAACCACTGGTCCGAAGTACAGCTTACGCCGTTGTTTCTTCAGCATTGCCACCCGGTAATGGGGAGTCACCGTTTGGTGTCAGCACGCATTTGAACTGGACTGCCTCCGGATGGAGCAAAGAGCTGAGTAAACTGATCCGTTATATGGGCGCATCCTTCGTTCGGGATGGCATGGAATGGAGCAGCATCGAGAAACAAAAAGGCATCTATACCTTCGCCCCTTCACCGGATGATTATATGCAGAAGCTTGCGGAGAATGATCTTAAGCTGCTTTTTGTGGCGGCATTTAACAACCCATTCTACGATAATAATGCAACACCCTACACGGATATAGGAAGAAGGGGACTTGCGGAATACGCTAAAGCTTATATAGAGCAGTACAAGGATCAGCTCATCGGTTTCAATGTATACAATGAGTTCAATGGCGGGTTCGGCAAAAGGGGCAACAGTCCTGCCAATTCGCAGCCGAACTATTACTTCAATCTGATGAAAGAGACCTATAATGTCGTTAAACCGATCCATCCGAATGTGCCGGTTGTCGGTATCGTCTCAGGAGGCGTCGACCTGAACTGGATTGAAGGTGTACTGAAAGGCGTAGGAGAAGGCGAGGACAAAAACGCAGGACTGAAATATCTGGATGCTGTCTCTGTACAGACCTATATGGACCCGAACGCACCTGACGACGTATTTGCAAAATTGAAAGGTCTGAAAACCTTGATTAAGCAATACAATAACGGCAATCTGGTACCGATCTGGGTAACAGAATTCGGATCACCGACACACCAATCTGCAAAAGGCGTCGATGAGAAGACCCAGGCCAATTATTTGCCGCGTGGTTTTGTATCGGGATTGAGTCTCGGCGTAGAGCGGATGTCTTGGTATGATTTTATGAATGACGGACTTCGAGATGATTATAATGAGGATAATTTCGGACTGGTCCGACATAAGAATGACCCGATGGGGGCCTATACACCGAAGCCGGCCTATGCGAGTTATGCCGCAATGAGCAGACAACTTGCCGGTGCAGTATTTGAGGAAATTGAGCAATTCGGAGATCCGATCAGAAGCAATTTATTCACAAAAGGTGGCGAAAATCTTAGAGTTGTCTGGGCGCAGAGTGACACTCAAGCCGTTATCGAAACGGATAACAACCTAGAAATTACTGATTTTATGGGAAATACAGAAATTTACTCCCCGCATCATGGCAAGATCTATATAACGATAACGGGAGAGCCATTCTATATCAAAGGAAGCATCAACCGGATCGTTACGGACGGCACATTTACAATCGCTGGAGGGCAAACAGCAGTAGGAGATCCGCATGCGTTCAACTTAACGATTAATAACGATGATCTGCCTAACCTGACTATAACAGCGAAGATGGAGGAGAATAACTATCCGATTGAAGCGGTGCAAGGTCAAACAGAAGCGCTTACTCTAAGCATTAACGAGACGCGAGAAGGTTTCCGTTCGGTAATCATTCACTTGTTGGACGAGGCTGGCAACAAGATAGGCAAGCTACAGCATAGCGTTGCAACCGGCGTACCACACAAGGTTACGGTCAGACCTGCGATGCAACAGAAGGAAGGACAGTACAGTCAAACGCTAAATATCGATGTAGAAAACTTCAGAAAGGCCGCCGGTCTTACTGTCGACAGGGTGACTTGGCAGGTTGGGGAACAGTCCGATCAAGAGCTTATCAACACGGTCGTACTCCCAGGCAGCAAACAGCAATTCAGTATCCCGCTTAGTCCGATCGCGCTAGGAGGAGATCAGCTGACGTCCATCCGCGTCGAGTTTGCGGAGCAGGAGCCATACGTCTATAAAGGGAATTTTAGTTTTAATCCGGTCAACCGGGGGACGATTGCGGTCAATGACCATATCGAACCGGAAATTGAAGCTTTGGCGCCTACAATCGATTTGTCGCAGGGTAAGCCTGTCTTGCTCTCCGGCCATAGCGGAACCATTGGCGTGAGCGGTCAAGCCTGGCTTCACTTTGATCAGGATCACCTGTACCTGACGGCCAAAATTAATGATAATGTTCATTCGGCTGCAGCTTCCGATGCTAATATATGGAATAATGACAGCATTCAGTTTGCGTTATCTCCGGGAATTCCGGGTGAGAGCCGGGGATGGTATGAGTATGGCATATCGGATTCGCCTAATGGTCCGCAAGTCTATCGCTGGACGGCGTTGGGGGGATTGCCAGTAGGGCTGGTGCAACATGGTGAAGCATCGGTAACCAGGAATGAGGAACAGAAGCTGACGATTTATAAGCTAGCTCTGCCTTGGTCGGAGCTGACACCGATTGCACCTCAGCATGGAGATGTGATGAGCTTCTCGCTGCTCGTGAATGAGAATGACGGACAGGGACGACGAGGCTGGATCGAATGGGCAAGCGGCATCGGTTCCGAGAAAAGACCGAGTTTATTCCGCTCCATGCAGTGGATGATGCCGACCCAATAAGCAATAAGGAGAAGAACTATGCCACTTGTTGATATGCCGTTAGAACAATTGAAAACCTATGAAGGAACGAATCCACGCCCAGCGGATTTCGATGAATATTGGGAGCGTGCTCTGGCAGAGATGCGGACTGTTGATCAGCAGCTTTCAAGTACCCCATGCCGAATGCTTTGACCTGTATTTCACGGGCGTGAAGGGAGCGCGAATTCATGTGAAGTACGTGCGCCCCAAGAATATGGAAACCCCTCATCCGGCTGTCGTTATGTTTCACGGCTATTCCGGCCATGCCGGGGATTGGAGCGAGAAACTGGCTTATGTATCGTTAGGCTTCTCTGTGCTTGCCATGGATTGCCGCGGCCAGGGGGGAACCTCGGAGGATGTAGGAGGGGTAAAGGGAAATACGCATCACGGACATATTATCCGCGGGTTAAATGATCACCCGGATGAACTGCTATTTCGTCACATTTTTTTAGATACTGCACAGCTTGCCGGAATAGCGATGAAGCTGCCTGAAGTCGATCCTGAACGCGTTTACGCTGCAGGGGGATCTCAGGGAGGTGGACTTACGATAGCTTGTGCTGCATTGGAGCCGAGAGTGAAGAAGCTTGCACCGATTTTCCCTTTTCTTAGTGATTACAAGCGTACATGGGACATGGATTTAGATCAAGAAGCTTATGGCGAGCTGCGTACGTATTTTCGCTACTATGATGTGCTTCATCAACGCGAACATGATGTATTTGAGAAGCTCGGCTACATTGACATACAATTTCTAGCTGATCGAATTCGTGGCGAGGTCATGATGAGCGTCGGGCTAATGGATACCATATGCCCGCCATCTACGCAATTTGCAGCATACAATAAAATGAACACGATGAAGCAGCTTGTTATTTATCCTGACTTTGGACATGAGTATTTACCAGGTTCGTCCGACCGGACGATGCAATTTTTCCTGGAGTAATGAATCAGAACGAAATATCAACATTAAAATAATCACCCATAATTACATTTAAACGTTAATATCTAATGGCTTCGTCCTTTGTTTTCAGAGGGCGAAGCCATTAGTGTTTTGGGGATTATAACGGACAGCTCGCTTTAGGCTGTCTTTTGAAAACCAAAATTGAGGTGTTACTTTGTCAAAACGACAGTTCCTTTATAAGATATTAATCCCCTAGCATACACAAAATTGCGAACTAGAACTGTTTTTTTATTAGTCAAATTTGTTTTAATTCAGTCTAAATAAGCGCTTACATTAGAGGGCAGCTAAACTTACAATTATGTCTAACCATTTAAATTTGGGAACTTCTCCAGCAACGGCGATGAATTTCACTGTCATAAGCTTTCTTGCAAAGCTAGGTTGAATATTTGAAAGGGGGGGCGTCATGGGGCTTACTAGACGAAAAGCAACCGTGATTATTTTGTTTACCACTCTGATTGTTCTTGCTTTACTCGTGTTGAGCTTAACTAACAAAAAGGCGGAGCTACCTGAAGATTGGATATTTACAGTAGATAGATACGCCGTAACAGAGGACGAATTTCAATTTTATGTCAAGGAGCAAAGAGCTATAACGGCAGACTATTTCTTCAGAATTTATGGGGTCCAAGTAGATGAGGGCTTCTGGACACGTCAATACGGAGAAAACCATGAAACCCCAACTGAATACGCCAAAAAATCTGCAATGACTGCATTGCTAAAGACCAAGCAGGAGCAATTTATTGCAGATGAGCGGGGGATCGCCCCTTACAAAAGCTTTGATGAGCTAAAATCCGACATGGAAGATGAAAATGTTAAGCGAGCTAAGATGGAAGATTCAGAAGGGACTTACTATGGATTGCCTCAGTTTGATTTAAATCAATACATGCAATATTTAAGTGGCGCCCGTTGGCCGGATTTGGTAGAAACGCAGGTTAAAAAAACGAAAATGAGCGAAACAGAGTTGCAAGTTGAGTATGCATCAAAAAGTGCGGAATATGTTCGTGTTGCAAATGAATTGACGGCTGCGTTAGCGACAGCGGGACAGGCCAAGGAAGAGAAAGTGCTAAACCGTTTGGATATATCCAAAGAAGAAACCGAGTCTCTTAAGTTCTGGGAGTCTTTAGCTGCTGCTTCTGTAGGTGAGACAGTAATCGGTAAATATATGGGCGAGGATGTCGTTGCCACATTAACCACAAAACCGGAAATCACCAAGCTTAAACTGGAAGAAGTGAAAGATTCCATTCTATACGGATCGGCGGAGTCTGACTTGCGAGCGTTAATTGCAAATACGAATAAGTTGAAGATCGTATATAACGGTAATCGATTCAGTGAATTAGTAGTGAACTAGAATAGTTATGTTTTTAAGTTTATAAAAATCTATGTCTATTGAGGCTTCCATAGATGCAGATTTTTTATAAAGTATTAATTTATTAATTTCAAAGGGAGGAAGTTTTGGGATGATACGATCGAAATGGATGCAAAAAGCTTTGTCGATGATTACGGCAACTTCGTTGGTGTTCCCTGGTCTGTTCGGCTTGGCGCCTTCATCTGAAGTGTCAGCTGCGGGAGGGGGCGAATCTTTTGACTCTGTTGTACTAGAATTGACACAAGCGGCAGGTCAGGCAGGCAGGGTGAATCTTACCTATAAAGGTTCGCCTTTAAGCAGTCTCGTGAAAGGACCGGTTATTGACGAGGTTAATTATGATTCCAGCAATGCGAATCTTTTAACTGTTAATAATCAGGGGAACATTACTTTAGCTAGCGGTTATACATTTGCGTTGCCAGGTGCTCCGGGCATCCCGGTGACAATCACGGCCGCGGCGAGTTATTACCATGACTCAGATGTATTATTCATGGAGGATTTCGAGAACAACAATGGTCCAATGACATCAACTGGCAAATTAGGTTCGTCATACACGCTTTCCGATGCTCAGTCCCGTTCTGGAATGAAAGCGATCACACCTTCAAGTGATACGAATAATGAAAATGTAGCCCAAGACGTGGCATTGCCGACAGGTAGCAATTATAAGATGACTGCATGGTATTTTGACCCGTATCCTGATGAGGAGAAGACAGCGACGGATAGAACTCAATTTGCTATTGTAGATGGCAAAAATGCCACCTTTGTCGGGACATTCTATCAAAGTTCAGAGGCTGATGTTATTCATAACCCGACTAGATATACTTGGGCATATGCACCATCATCAGCGGGTACAGCAGGCAACCGTTGGAAAGATAGCGGGGCTTTACGTTCCACAGGCTGGCATAAATTCGAGTGGCTCATTACACCGAATGGTGCGACTTTACAAATAGACGGAACATTAGTATCCGATTCAGCGCAAAGTAATATTTACAAAGCTATGAAGAGCGGTACAACCATTCAGCCTAAAATAGCAGGAGGATGGAACAACCAGTCAGGTAACAAAGCTTATATTAAAAATAAACATCTAATCGACGATTTTTATGTTGTTAAAGATGTGGCTACAACAACAGGAACCAGAACATTAACATTGAATTTGGTACCTCCCGGTGGATTGCCAAATTTAGAAATAATCACTCAGCCAACAGCGGCAGAAGTGAAACAAGGTGAGACAGCAACATTTAGCGTTGCGGCATCAGCCGCTGCTTCAGCATATCAATGGTATGTATCTGACGACGAGTCTGGCTTGAACGGGACAAAAGTCAGCGGAGCTGATAAGGCGCTATTAACGCTTCCCAATGTGGACGCAGCTTCACAACAAGGCAATTTCTATTATTGCGAAGTGTCTTCGGCAGACGGAATTGTGGTGAAATCCAATGCTGCACCGTTGTTGATAACCACCAATACACAGGTGAATGCGCCAATTAAACCGACGCTTGACTCGGACACGGGCATTTATAGTGGCGCTTCCAATTACGGTGACACCCTTGTAACACTGTTCAAAGACGGTGGACCTGTTGGTTATTATTTATCGAAAAATGGAGGACCCGACCAGCCTAACAATCACGAAAGGCATCATGTTCTGCCCTATGCAAGGGCACTGGGAGTGGGCAACTACACGGTTACAGCCATTGTCATTAATAATGCGGGGGACATCAGTGAAGAAGTTGCAGCATCCGGAATATTAAAGATCGAGAAATTGCCTGTACCGGTAAATGTCAGATGGAACGGCACATACGCTACATGGGACCGCGTCGCTAACGCATCTGCCTATTCGGTTCAACTCTTCAGTAATGGAGTGGCTAAAGGAAGCCCGATTGCAGCAACAAGCAATGATGCGGCTTTGTCCCCGACTTTAAATGATACATTTAAAGTAAAAGCAAACGGCAATGCAACGTCACGATTCTTGGACTCTGATGAATCAGAAGAGAGTGCACAATATTCAGCCAACATTGCACTAATTCGCCAGAGCGATACTTTACGGGCAGGAGATAGAACACGGTTAATCGTTGACACTGCTGATGTGTTCGTTGCTGATAACATCAGCTTCAGACCGGCAGATCAAGACAAGGATAAGATTGAAGTTGATGATGCCGGATTCGTGACGGTTAAGAAAGGTTATGTTCCGACAGGGAACGAAGAGGTCACTGTTCAAGTAAGCGTTGATTACTTCAATAAGGCTGACACTATGTTTTACGATGGATTTGAAGGGGAGAAGAAATTTTCAAATGGTGCGAACGGATATGTTCACAGCGATGTGATGTCCCGTACCGGAGGAAAAGCCGCAACATCAAGCGGCGCCGGTCAGGTGGCTACTGTTCCAGGTACCTATAATTACGCCCCTGCAACCGGTAAGACAACAATCGTTACTGCTTGGTACTATGATGATGGCAGAGCGGCTTCCAATGACCACGCTGTCTTTGGCTTAACCCCATCATCCAATGAACATATCGCAATAAATTATGGCAATGGAGATGGCGATTGGGCCGCAAATCTGACCAATTACGCAGTCAGACCCGGTTCATCCGGGAGATTCTATCCTGTAGATGTCAAGCGAAGCGAAGGCTGGCATAAATTCCAATGGTTCGTTACATCAACGGGAACGACCTATAAAATCGATGGACAAGACATTCAAAGGCAATCAACAGATGGCGGCAATTTTGATACCCTAGTTAAGAACAATATTTCCAAGATCGATGCATTCCAGCTTGCTACGAACTGGGGCAACAAGGCTGGAACGATTAAGGATATACAGAACAGGCACTTTATCGATGACGTATATGTTATCGATAGTGGAATAACAGCCCAAACCGGAACATCTTCTATTACACTAAAGCTCATGCCCAAAGAGTATAGCCACTTGGAAGACAGCACATATGTTATTGGTCTGGACGACTATAATATCACCGTAAATCCTGATTTAGCAGATCTAGCTGGAGTGGAGATCGGCGCTGTAACACTGCAGCGGGATGTGGATTATACAGTTAGCGGTAATGTATTGAAAATTAACAAAGAATCATTCGCAAGAAATAATATCGTGCCAGGAAAATATACCATTAGACTGGATCTGAATCCTGCCGAAATCACATTCGAGTTGAACATTCTACCACTTGAAGTCCGTGATTATTATTTCTCCAATAACGGTGACGATCATGCAGATGGACGCACACCGGCTACGGCATGGAAATCAATCTCCAAGATTAATGAATATGTATTTATGCCAGGTTCAACCATTTATCTGGATGCGAATAGCGTATGGAACGAACAAATCAGACTGCGCGGCAATGGTGAGGAAGGAAATCCGATTACGCTTACAAAATATAATACGACCGACCCTAACCAACGCCCGATAATTAATGGTGGAGGAACAGCGTCAAGCCCATCAGGCATTTCCTTAAACGGTACAATTGAGTTATATGACGTTAACTATTGGGTAGTCAGTGGAATTGAAGTAACGAACATCGGCAATAAAGCAGGTGACGGCCGTTCTGGTATCGCTGTAATGTCACGGATTTCCAAGCTGGGACAAGGTCAGTTTAATATTCAAGATTATGCTGATGCTCGTATGCAAGGCATCGTCATTCGAGATAACTACGTTCATGATGTAAATGGTCTGCACCAAGCAAATGGAGCAAGTAAGGTATCCGGCGGCATCATTATTAATGGTTATGTAGATATATTGGTTGAAGGTAATAAAACCCTTCGCTGCGATAACGAAGGTATTCGCAACAATGCCTACGGGCCAAGCAATCCAGGGACGAATAACACAGGCATTACTTGGAGTAACTCAAGCTATCCTTGGGCATCAAACGCTGTGTTTAGAAACAACTGGATTTCTAGTTCGGTTGGAGATGGCATTGTTATGTCCGGCGGGAACAACTCCCTTGTGGAACGAAATGTGGTCACAGACAGCGGATACAGCTATTTAAGCGATAAGAGCGGCAACCTGGTTACGAACTGGGGGCCAAATAATACAACGCCAACATATCTAGGTTCGCAAAACTATGCGGCAGCGTGGATTATGGCAAGTAAAGGCACGATCTTCCGCTATAATGAAGCCGTGGACAACCCTTATCATGCAAGTAATGACGGTATGGCATGGGACATTGACAACTATTGTCAGGACAATGTGTATGAATACAATTACAGCCGAAATAACTATGGCGGTTGGTACTTACAGATGAATGCTGCCAAGGGCAATATCGTTCGCTATAACATTAGCGTGAACGACGGTCGCAGCCCGGATTTTAACAAGAGCTTTAACAGTCTTATATTACTTGCGGGAGGTTCTTCAACGAGCGAGGAATTAAGCGGGTTATACTATAACAATGTCATCGTCACACCATTGAAGAATAGCAGTTCGTTAGTATTTGATCCAACGGCCTCCAACTTGCATATTTATTTCCAAAATAATATTTTTGCCTACACTGGAGCAAACAACCAGGTTGGTCTGAAAGGTGGGGGAACATCAGCTTCATTTGCAGCCGGACGTTTTACGAACAACATTGTATATCCGGCTAATCTTTTTGGTAGCATGAACGCAGGCGGAGGCGGGTATCTAGGTGCAGGCGTAACAGCAACTGACAACCGCTATGTATCGGAAGAGGAACTTAACTCTATATTAAATGATTATAAATCTGCGCCGGAACATTGGATTACCAACAGCGGAACAGTTGATGCCAAGCTTGATTACAGTGCGATGAACGGGTTCCGTCTTGCTGACGGTAATAACCTGGCCTATGGTGCAGGTGCCGAGATTGTAAGCCCATATGTGGAT
Organism: Paenibacillus sp. FSL R5-0923; assembly: GCF_038009145.1. Lineage (NCBI taxonomy): Bacteria > Bacillati > Bacillota > Bacilli > Caryophanales > Paenibacillaceae > Paenibacillus > Paenibacillus sp. FSL R5-0923. The sequence goes on along the minus strand of NZ_JBBPAT010000001.1, from coordinate 4,128,683 downwards.
CGCGCGAACGCTCTGCCTCATATGACGGAGAGAACAGACTTCTTCGGCAATCCACTTAGCGGCAGAACGCCTTCCATCGGCGCACACAACCCTTATGCGGTAACTTTTGATTCCAACGGTGGCAGCGAAGTGGTGATGAAGTTCGCAGATATGGGCGGGACAATTACCGAGCCAACAGCGCCGACAAAAGAAAACACTGTTTTCGGCGGTTGGTATCAAGATGCAGGATTAAACGATGTCTGGGATTTCGTTGCTGATCCTGTTTCAAGGGATATTGAATTATATGCGAAATGGGTTGAAGACGCAGGTACTGCGCCAACGATTACGACGAAATCGCTTGCGGATGGCAAGGTAGGACAACCTTATTCGGCAGTTCTTACCACTGACAGCGATAAGCCGATCAAATGGGCTGTTGTAGATGGTCAATTGCCATCAGGATTGAGCTTGGATGAAGATGCAGGTGTTATCTCGGGTACACCGGATCAATGGGGTCAATTTACATTCAAAGTTCAAGCTAACAATGACGCAGGCAGTGACTCGAAACCGTTCAATATAGTGATCACTGAAGATGTCTCAGTTGACACAGCTCCGAAGATTATCACTAAGACTTTGCCGAGTGGCAAAGTTGGACAACCGTATACGGTAACATTAGCGGTATACGGCAGCGAACCGATTACTTGGAAGGTCCAGGGAGGAGATTTGCCAGTAGATTTGAACCTAGATGAAGCAACAGGCGTTATCTCGGGTACGCCTCAAGAGGCAGGATATTACGAATTCACTGTTGGCGCAACGAATGATTTTGGTATAGATAAGCGAGTATTGAGCATCGAGATTAATGAGGATAAGCCAGTGGAAACAGCTCCGGAGATTATCACTAAGAATCTGCCAAGCGGCAAAGTTGGAGAACCTTATACGGTAACATTAGCGGTATACGGCGACGAAACGATTACCTGGACAGTGAGAGATAATTATTTACCTGCAGGGTTGAAATTAGAAGGAGCTACGGGTGTTATTTCAGGGGTGCCTAATGAAGAGGGAACATACAAATTCACTGTTACGGCTTCTAACCATGCTGGCATGGATACGATAGAGTTAACTATCGTAATTACTGCAAATAATAACGGCGGAGGATCAGGTGGCCAAATCAGCACGCCGACTCCTTTTCCAGAATCACCGGTAGCAGATCTTATTGATGCTACAATCAAAGAGCAGCTGATGAAAGGCAATTCCATTGCATTGACGATGTCAGCCGGAAAAGATGAGCTTGAGATTCAAAACGATACGATCGGTGCGATTATTAAAGCCAACAAACCGCTAACCGTTACGAATGACACCGTATCTGTTGAATTGTCCCCTGAATTGTTGAAGCAGTTGAATACAGGCAAGAGTATGAAGGTTGTCATTAAACCTGTAAATGATAGAGACGGAGTTATAGGGCGGGGATATGAGTTGAAGATCTTCGCAGATGGCCGGGAAGTAACGGATTATACAGGGCTTATACCAGTAACCTTCGATCTGACAAAAGAGAAGTTGTCGACTAACGATATTAGCATGTTATGCGGTGTCATGCTTCGATTAGACGGTAACATGGAACGCTTAGGCGGCAAATATGACCATAAGACAGGTAAATTTACCTTCACGGCAAAAGGACTAGGCTATATCTTTGTTACAACCAAGCCTGAACCTGTGAAATTAGAACTTAGTCTAGGTAAGAAAGGGTATAAATTAAACGGAATCGAAATGAGTATGGATGTTGAGTCGAGGGTAGTTAAAGGCAGAACGTTAGTGCCACTGCGCTTCGTTGCGGAGAGCTTAGGAGCAAATGTAAGCTGGGATAACATTACGAAAACCGTAATGATTACCTTGGAAGGTCAGACTTTGTCCATTGTGATCGGTGAACTTACACCAGGAATGGATGTTGCAGCTGAACTTGTAAACGGACGTACTATGCTCCCATTACGCTTCATTGCTGAATATTTTGGTGCAGATGTATTCTTCAATAATACTACGAAATCCATTAGTATCATGAAGTAGTATTCGCTAACAATAGCAGCTACACACGAAACCCTCTAACAAGCACTGCAGCGTCTCATAAAGATTCGTTTCGAGGACGTTGAAAAGGCAATCGCTGAATAATTATGAATATTTCATTTTCAGTTATCATCAAAAAAGTCTTGATGATAACTGAAATGCACCCCTTAGAATAGATATTGGATAAACCCCCTGGTTTGTCCGATGAAATTCTAGGGGGTGCATTTTTATGGCGATTAAAGGTTAGAAGTTTAAGACATACTCAAATGAGATCAAAAAAGAGGCCATTCGTTTACTAACGACCCCCCCGAGAAGTTACATTCTGCTCTTTTAGACAAACAAATCCTGACAGATTCATATCCGCCAGGATTTGTTCAATTAAGAGCTGTAAACCTCAAAATCGAATATCGAATATCCGTATACGGTCCCTCTAGCAGTACAGAGCACTCTGACGTAACGTCCGCTATTTGCGGTAAATGTAATATCGTCAATAGAACCATTACCGGTCGTTGTTACGTAAGTATCCGTCCATGTTGTTGCATCGTTAGACACCTGAACTTTGTAGCCTTTAGCGTAAGCGTCTTCCCAATTCAACTTGACGCGGTTTACGCTTTGGGTTGCGCCAAGATCGACGTAAATCCATTCATTGTTGCTTCCTTCGATGCTCGCCCAACGGGTAGTAGAGTTGCCGTCTGTTGCCTTGGAAGCTTCAAATCCTACACCTTCGATAGAACTGGCTACCGCTGTCTTGCCCAGCGCAAGGTTGATACCGGCAGCAGGAGTTGAACTTGTAGTTGCTGATGCGGTATTACTGTTAGCAGACAGGTTGCCTGCGGCATCGACAGCTTTTACCATATAGCTGTAAGCTGTCGATGCGGTAAGTCCGGTATCGCTGAAGGATGTGTCTGTAGGCGCTCCTACTTCCACGCCGTCACGGAATACCCGGTAGCCTGTTACACCGACATTATCGGTAGAAGCAGTCCAACTCAGATTAATTTGGCTGCTTGAAGCTGCTGTTGCGTTCAGATTCGTTGGATCCGAGGGAGCTTGAGTATCCGCTGCACTGTAGGTAGGCTTCCACCAGTTCCCCGAGATGAACAGTAGGTTCAGCATGTTAAAGGAGTCGCTGAAGTAACTTTCCTTTTTGTTCTTCATCCAGTCCCAGCCTGCATTGACCCAAGCTTGATGCGTGCTGGTAGTCGTCGCTGCGGAGATAAAAGGCGCTACGAATACCGCTGTCGCATAAGTACCGCGATTCGAACCGTTCAGTTGGTAACCGTCCTTCACATTGTTCGGATTGTTGCCTGTTTTTCCTTTGATCCATACTACCATTTTATTAGCGATATCCTTACCACGGGTGTCTCCGTACAAGGCGTAATCCATTACGATACGAAGTGGTACACGGCTTGCATTGTAGTTGTATTCATTTGTTTCAGGGAACTCTTCCAAATAGTTTGGGGGGGCCGGCTTAGGCGGGTTGCCTACCACAAAGTCCGAAATCAGACCTGTGCTAGACGAATAAGCTGCTGTAAATTGGCTGTATACGTTATACAGATTGTTGATGACATTTAGCCAAGTTGAATCTCCAGTAACTTCATTGAAAGCCCGTAGATGACTGAGCATCCAGTCGGAGGGACGCGTATTCAAGGCGCTCTTCGTATCCCAGTCACCAAGATTCAACCTGTTGTTAGTTGTCACATTGCTAAGCTTAATAGCGCCAATCATCTTTTTGGCTTCAGCCAAATAATTGATCGTTCCAGCCGAGCCCCATTGGCGATCAGCTAGAATAAGGGAGTAAGCGATATCGAGGTCCCCATCTGTTGCTGAACCGAAGTGCCCTTGAGCCCCAGTACTATCTGCTATTACCCATCCCATCAGGTTCGGATTATTAGAGCTCTTGAACGCTCTAGCCGTTTTGAACAAACCGTCATAGATTGTTCTGGAATTCGTATCGTATCCAGCCATTAGCACGGTAATAACCATACCGTATCCTTGGCCTTCCGATGTGCCGAGAGGATCGAAGCCGTCCGCTTCGCCAGTAATATCACCTTTTACATAGTACCCTCCGGGCAGCGAGGACAAGTTGTTTTTAAGATAAGTAGCCTTCCAATAGTCATAGTAGGAAGATACAGAACTGTTCATCGAGGATTGACTGACGTGGTTTGGTTTAATGATACCCGGATAGCTGACTTGTTGAGGAAACGGTTTCAATTCACCCGCTCCATGAACTTTCCGTTGAAGCGGTGCAGGGGCGGCTAATGTCGCTAGAAGCATAACCGCCGAAAGCATGACAAGTAACATCACTTTCATTGTGCCTGAGGTCGATTTCAATGAGTACACAAAAATTCCTCCTTTAGTGATGGTTAGTTTAATTAACGTCAATGAATCCTCCTTCCCTTTAGACTGATCTCCAAAGTAAACCGCTTAACAATAAGTGCTATTCACACTTCTAAAGTTTAAGCGCTTTAACTTTAGGGCGGAAGTGACATTTTATATATATGCTGAAGAGATTTGAAGGTACGCGCTCCAATAGGAAATCATCGCATCCTCAACGTCACTTTTCACCTACAGGTTACAAATCACCAGCTAAACTGCATTACTTTATTCACACAAATGTAACACAACTATTTTCGCCGTGTCTAGATGCTTTAAAATAAATTAAAAAGTAATGTTCATAAAATAAAAGCGTTTACACTAAACAGTATAGTAAACAACATGGTCATACTGGATTAGATGGCACGAGGAACATTCTGCAATCATCCAAAAAGAAAAAGAAATATTCATACGGTTTCATAGCATAGTCAGAAAAATGAGCATCAATCCATCGGTGAACAGACTGGCGCTGGATACGATCAGGACATCAATAGACGCTGTTAATCTCTTGGCATAAATGGCGGTAATTGAGAAGATAAAAGCCGCCACAATTTTAAATCCTTCACCCTTGAAGGAAAGGAATAACTCTAGCAGATTACTCTGGAATTTGAGCAGATTACATCGATAAAGCCGAGCAGGCAGCCGTTGAATTTATTTTTGCTCAACCTCATGCTGGCTCAGCGCTCCTTATCTGAATGACCGCATACAGTGAAATGGAGAATTCACAAAGATGTTCCAATTGTCTATTACATGTAGCCTAAGTTCCCGAAATAGCGTAGTGACAAAGGATTCACAAAAATGGTTGTTTTTACCTTGTTATACATTGTACAATGTGTAACAAGCCTGGTGTTCATTATGGTGATCATTTATCAAACTAATAAAACCTGGCATTACCTATGCCTACAATAATGAGCCTTACTGGGACAAGGAAAAACAGCAATCCCGTGCCAAGGTTGTTCAGCTAGCCATGGATATGGGATATCAGGAGGCGAATGCCGACGATACCATTCATATCAGCGAACAAAACGCAGTGACTATTAACGAGCGATTTGCCGAAAATTGCAATATATATGTTTGTGGGGTTTGCTTATGGTGAAGAGAATAAAACTTCGTACGCTGTTTATAGGAGGGTGTATTACCCTCTTTTTTCTTGTTTTGCTCGGCAGAGTGTTCTGGATTCAGGTGCTGGATCGTGATTTCTGGCAAACCAAGGCCGCAAAGCAATGGGCCCATACTTCGGTGTTTAAAGCGGTGCGTGGCACGATCGAGGACCGCAACGGCAGGATGCTGGCTAGCGATGTGCCGGCCTACACGGTAGTGGTCAATCCGGAAGCGATTACCGCTCTCAGTATCGGGGAAGAAGTTATCACCGGCCTGCATGAACTGCTCGGCAAGCCTGAGGATGAGCTTAAGGCGCTCGTGGAAGCCAAAGACGAGAACGGCAAGTATCTGAAGAACCGGGAGATCCGTAATGAAGGCTGGAAGATAGACCAGGAGCTGCGCGACAAGGTCAACGAGTTCATTGAGAAACTGAAGGATGAACATGACACTCTGGAGACTGGCGTTGGCCTGATTAGGGAGCAGAAGCGCTATTATCCGCAACAAACACTGGCCGCACATATTTTGGGTTATACGGACCGCGATGGCAATGCGGTGATGGGGTTCGAAAAGTATTTTGACAAGCAGCTTAAGGGCGCGGATGGTAAGCTATTCTACCAGAGCGACGCCAAAGGCATCAAGCTGCCTGACTCGGAGGACACTTACCAGCCGGAGGTCAATGGAAGTACTTTCAAGCTGACGATTGATAGCACAATCCAGTATTATATCGAGCAGGCAATGCAGAAGGCCTATGAAGAATATAAACCCAAGAGTATTACGGTAATTGCCGCGGATCCCAGCACCATGGAGATATTGGGGCTAGCGAATATGCCGACCTTTAACCCGAATGAGTTCTGGAAATATGCCTCTGATCCAGGGGTATTCTTCAACCATGCCATCAAAACAAGATTTGAACCAGGCTCCACGTTCAAAATTGTACCTCTTGCAGGAGCGGTGGAGGAGAATTTGTTCGATTCGGACGCAACCTTCATGTCCGGTTCTATCCGCATCAAGGGGTACGGCAAGCCGCTGTATGACCAGAAGAGAAGCGGTTATGGCGAAATCTCCTTCCTGGAAGGCGTGAAGCGGTCAAGTAACGTGGCCTTCGTCAAGCTTGGCTATGAAATGCTCGGTCCGGAAAGGCTGCTGCAATACGTGGATGATTTCGGATTTAACGATCTTACCGGTATTGACCTGCCGGGCGAAATCAGCGGAATCGTCAATCCGACTCCGAATAATGCTTCAGAGAACGCGACGATTGCATTCGGGCACGGCAAAGTGCTTGTTACTCCGATTCAGCAGCTTACCGCCATCTCGGCCATCGCCAACGGCGGAAAACTGATGGTGCCGCACGTGGTCAAGGCGACCACCGATCCGAATACCGGCAAGACTACCGTAACCCAGCCCCAGGTGGTACGTCAGGTTATTTCCGAGGAAAGCGCCAAGGAAACCAGCAGCTATCTGGAGCAGGTCGTTGCAGACCTGGTCCATGGAACCGGCCGCCATGCATACATTGAAGGCTATAGTGTAGCAGGTAAGACCGGTACGGCGATTAAACCCGACGGTAAGGGAGGGTATGACCGCGACAAGGTGCACTCGTCCTTTCTCGGATACGCACCGGCTAATAATCCGAAGATTGTGGTCTATGTCGGCATTGACGAGCCTGCTAATGCTGCTGGCGGTGGTGCTGCGGCGGGGCCGGTGTTTAAAGAGATCGTATCCGAAGCATTGTCATATATAGGTGTGCCAAAAGTTACATCGGGCGATGGAGGCAGTGTCTCCATATCCGTCAAGAATGCACCTTCCGCGCAGCGCTCCGCACCCGATCTGACCGAAAAAAATGATGCAGGCGGCCAGAAAATTCCTGATTGATTAGGGCTTTTATTTTGAAACGGTCGGAGGCTCAATATCTGGACTATGGATCGGTGTCGGTGAACAATAACATAGTCCCATTAGAATCCGCGCCTGGCGCGGTTTTTCTGTTTTATGGGATCAAGTTCTTGTCCTTTGCTTAAGACAAGAACTTGATCCCATTGCCGATTTCATGAGCATCTAAACAAATATTTTTTAGATTGTGTTAATCTGTCTAATAGTGAATTCAATTTAGAGCGAGGGATGTTACTTGAAAAGAAATGTATTATACATTGAAGATAATGAGAAAATAGGCAGCTTTCTAAAAGAAGAATTGGAACAGCGGGGATTTTCAGTTCAGTGGCTGCTTTCTGGTGAAGGCGCTGAAAAAGAAGTAAATCAGCATGAAATCGTTATTTTGGATATCATGTTACCCGGTTTAGACGGATTTACTGTTGGAAAACGATTAAAAAAGGTAGCTCCTGCTGTTCCTATTTTGCTGTTAACAGCTCGAACATCGATAGATGATAAGGTAGAAGGTTTACAATTTGCTGATGACTATTTAACGAAACCATTCCATACGGATGAATTAGTTGCAAGATTAGAAGTACTAATCCGTCGAAGTGGCGGAACACATTCCGAACGCATTTCATTAGGAAATTATATTGAAGTAGATTCAGAAGTCCAAATGGTATTTGACAAACGCACAGGAGAAGAAATTATATTAACAGGGAAGCAACATCATATTTTAATGTACTTCTTACGCCACCCTAATCAAGTTTTACCAAAAGAACAAATCTATGAAGCCATCTGGGAAGAAACATATATAACTGGCGATAAAACACTAATGGTACATATCCATCGACTGCGTCAAAAGTTGGAACGTCATCCAGATTCCCCAGAGATTATTGAAACGTTGAAGGGAATAGGCTATCGGGTGAAACTATGAAACAGACTAAATCATTATTTCGTCATTTTCTAAAAGGACATTTTCTATTTATCTTTTTGCCTCCAATTATACTTATTTTCTTATCTGCGTTCATTGAATCTCCTATTAATGGAGAAGAGCTGAATGCATTAAATCTATTTTACGTTGTACTACTTTTGTTTGGTTTTATTATTGTCGCATTTGTTGTAATATCTTGGATTTTCTTCTTAAGACTTCGTAAACGTCTCACCCGCTTACAGGAAGCCATGTCATTTTCAGCTAATCATAACTCATTTCCTAGACCAATATCTGTTCAAAGTGATCGTATGGATGAAATAGACCAGTTAGGCAATTCTTTTAATTGGATGATTCAGCAGCTTGAAGACAGCCGCAAGCGAGAACATGAAGAGGAATTGTTACGACATCGACTCATAGCGAATTTATCTCACGACTTACGAACGCCACTTACCATTTTGAGAGGACATGTCACCCGATTAAATAAAGAATCAATGAGTCTAGAAGGACAAAATTCATTAACAGAAATGAATCATACGATTACAAGAGTGGGGGATCTAATGGATGATTTACTTTCCTATACATTGCTTACATCAGGGAAACATCCTTTTAGGCCCACTTCAACAGATATTGGACGTTTAGTAAGAGCATCTGTTGCTGCGTGGTATCCTGTATTTGAAGAAAAAGAAATCCTGATCGAGGTTGATTTACCGACAGAGGCGACTTTTTATTGGGAAGCAGATCCTAAATGGATGACACGGGTTCTGGATAATTTATTTCAGAATATTCTTCGTCATGCAGCAGAGGGGAAATATGTAAATATTGTGGTTGATGTAGAAAAAGAACAAATCACTGTTGCAGACAGAGGTCCAGGTATGGATAACTCTTCCTATGAGCGTGGGGCGGGGATTGGTTTATCGACTTCAAATTATATGTTGAAAAAAATGAAGCTGAAAGCTGATTTTACATCAAATGATAGTGGCACAAGAGTAGCTATCGGAAGATCTTAACCTAAAGTTAACCCAGAAGTAAACAGCATGATAACCGAGATGTAACTTTGCTTCTTTATAATTAGAACCATAACAGAAAGGAAGTGTTATGGTTGCTTACAATTAATAACTTAGTCAAACATCGCGGAACTAGGGAAATCTTATCAGGTATCAGTTTTAAAGCTAGACCAGGTAGAGTAACTGGTTTTTTAGGTCCAAATGGGGCAGGTAAAAGTTCTACACTTCGCATCCTGCTTGGATTAGACCGCGCTACCTCAGGGAGTGCACTCATTAATGGAAAGCCATTCGCAGAATTACATAATCCTCTAGTAACAGTAGGTGCCGCACTTGATGGCTTTGGAGCTCATCGTATGCGAACAGGACGGGCACACTTGCGTTGGATTGCACGTGCTGCAGGATTGTCTAACTCACGTGTCGAGGAAGTTCTGGAAATAGTAGGTCTTACCAATGCCGCTGGGAAAAGAGTTGGGAAGTACTCTCTTGGTATGGGGAGAAGACTGGGAATAGCAGCTGCGTTACTTGGTGATCCAAAAATATTGATTTTAGATGAACCCGTAAATGGGCTCGACCCAGAAGGAATTCGGTGGATTCGGACATTTTTACGTGAACGTGCTGAATCTGGAAATACGGTGTTATTATCCAGTCATCTAATGGGAGAGCTTGCAGAGACGGTTGATGATGTGGTGATTATTAAGCATGGAACCATCGTTGCAGATGGAACATTGGAAGAAGTAATAGGTAACCATTCCACACTGGAGGAAGCTTTTTTTGCCCTGACATCTGAAATTGCAGGTGATGTTGTATGAGAGCATTTAACGCGGAACTATCTAAATTGTTCTCCTTACCGGGTATTTGGCTTGCTTTTCTCATTGGAGCGTTTGCACCAGCGCTTATTGCTGCCTTGGACAGCATAGTACAAAAAGAGGAGATTATAGCTGGAGTTAGCACGCGGCTATCGGAAGTTGGCTATATCGGGTTAGCTCTTGGTGTGCAAGGCGTTATTATTCTTGGTGTGCTTGCTGTCAGCAGTGAGTATTTGACAGAGAGCAGTGAATCTGGTGGAGGACAACAGATAACAACGAGTTTAACTGTTATTTCATCCCGGTTTCATTTTTTACTGGCAAAAGCAGGTGCTGTGACTGTGATCAGCATACTGCTTTGTATTGTTGCTATTACGACAACTGTGTCGGCAACGCATCTTATTCTTGGTGAATATGCCCCTGCATTTGAATGGTCCAGACTTATCGGTGCAGTTTGTTACTGGACATTCACTGCTCTTTTAGCACTTGGAATTACTTTTCTAACTAAGAATGGCATCCTCCCGCTTGCTGTGCTCATAATAAATTCATCCGTTGTATCATTTAGTGTCCTGTTGTATAGGGTTACAAAGTTGGCGTTTTACTTACCAGATAGGGCTGGCGCTGAAATGTTTATGTTTACGGACAACACGTCCACAGGCACTTTATTCGATGGGTTTCACACCCCCTTCACAGGCGGTTTAGTCATGTTTGCCTGGGTACTCGTTGTTTTCATTGTTGCAGCTGTTGTATTCCATAGGAGGGATGTTGCAGCATGAGTGTCTCATCTAGTATAAAGTTAAGACAAATCCTTGGTGCTGAACTGGATAAATTAGTTACATTACCATTGATATGGTTCACTCTTACGGGTACATTCATTCTAAATTTAGTTTTAGCCGCAGCTTTTACTTCTGTTGGTGTACAAGGGGCAACAGGTACGCAAAATATACTGAATATAGGACTTGCTTCTATGGGATATCTTCAAGCAGGGTTCATTATTCTTGGAATCTTAGCTACTTGTTCGGAGTATACTGGTGGACAGATTCGAACTACTTTAATTACGATACCTTGGCGTGTGTTTCAATTATCCACGAAGCATTTGGCATTGGCGATTATAACCCTTCCTATGGCGTTTATTATTGCTGCATCTGCTGTACTCTATACTTTTATTATGATGAGAGACACAACAGTAGTGATAGAAATAGACACAATGATAACAACATTAATAGGTGCAACGGGCTATCTAACATTAACCACACTTCTCAGTGCAGCTGTAGGTGCTTTATTAAGACGAACCACTCCTGCTTTAGTGGTACTGCTTGGTTATTATTTCATTGTCAGTCCATTGACGAGGGTTTTTCTACCTAGTAATAAAAATTTTTTAAATTATTTTCCGGATACGGCAGGATCTTATATGTATATGCCGTCTTCCTCTGATGAAATAAGTGTCCTTACACCAATGCAAGGGACAGGTATTTCAATGTTATGGACACTGAGCTTTATTACAGTAGCTATTGTATTTTACCGTAAACGAGATGCCTAGTTATAATTATATCTTATTCAACTAACGGGGCAGGATTATCGAAGAAGTAAAGGAGGAGTTTCTGATAGAATTCAAAGTAAATAAAAATTATATTTGGGTATATTTCATAATATTTTACGCCCTATGGTGTATCAGAGAATTATGGTTGGTTCAATATTTAGATTTGATGGAACCCGTTCCAAGAGCTATAACATCAGCCACTATTAAAATAGTTGTTTGGGTCATTCCTGTTATTTTATTAGTTATAATTATGGAAAAAAGAAAACTATTTTCCTATTTACAGTTACATCATAACTTTAGAAAAAGTCTAAAATGGACAGGTTGGGTATCCTTAGCCTTGATACTATTCTATTTTGTAATAAATCTTATCGTTTTAAATAATAATATCGATTTTCAAATAGGATTTAACGGGTGGCTTAATACTATTCTATTGGTTGGTATTACTGAGGAAATTGTCTTTAGAGGTTTTTTATTAAGAAAGCTTATGGATTCTTTTAGATTTTGGATAGCAAATACAGTTACAGCTTTACTCTTTGTATCGATTCATTTTCCTATTTGGTTTTATAAAGGTCTGTTTGAATTCCCTTATATTCTAAGTTCCATATTAACAGTTTTTGTGTTGGGTATTATATTTGGGTTTGTATATAAGAAAAGTAATTCTCTTTGGTCAGTAATTATTATTCATTCTCTGTATAATTTATTAGTGTTGCTCTTCTACTAGCGGGTGCTTTAGTTGAATAAGACTATACTACGACGATGATTAAACATAGATTCGGATTCAATTTTACAAACAAATCATTTAATGAGCGTTTAAGTGAATAAAATGTCACTTCAATGTCACTTTAATGTCATTTTGGGAAGATATACTAAACCCATCGATGAATTATTAAAGGAGATATTATGGAAGTGAAATTACGGAAACTCCTCTTTGTAGGAACAATTTTGTACACGCTGTTGATATTATATTTTATGTTTTTTGCTTTCAGTAGATTAGATCATTGGAACAGCGATTATGGATACACATTTATACTTGTTCCAGAAGGAGTTCCACTTCGATTTCCAAAACTAACTTTTTCATGGGTATACAACTTTGGAAACATTGCTGCCTTTATCCCTTTTGGAGTAGTAATTCCTCTGTTGTATCGTTCCAGTTTTGGGAAGTTCATATCCTTTTTTGTCTTGACGATTCTCGTTCTGGAAACGATGCAGGCTTTAACTCATCTTGGCAGCTTTGATGTAGATGATGTTATATCCAATACAATAGGTGCAGCGATAGGATTTATCGCCTATAAAGTTGGATGTTCTTCAAAAATTTCTTATAAAAAGCTTATTGCTTCAGCCCTATCTATTGTTGTTCTTCTTGTTGGAGTAATCGTGATCTCGGAAACCATCAATTATGTTGTAGCGAAAAGAGAAAGCCCAATTCAAGCATTACACGATGTGAAAGAAATGAATGGAACCATGCCTATGACTGAAAATCTTCCAAGTTTCACCGTAGCAGGCAAGAAAATAGAACCCAAAATAAACGTGTATTACAGTGAAGGGGATAAAAGAAAATCATACACCTACATCTTGGGGAACAAAAAAGATGTGACGTTCTATTCTTATTTTGGCATTCCAGACAAGGGAGATTCCAAGGGAGAACTCACTATATTGGTAGACGGAAACCAAAGAGTTCATTATCAGTACAATGAACAATATAATAATGGAACAGAACCTTTAAATATACCATTTTATGACAAGGTGAACGAAATTACGATTATCGTTTCCGGGAACGCTAAACTATGGGACGTTGGATTCAGTGAAATGAAGCATTGGTGGGAGTGAAGAACAAACACGCAACATATAGAAACCGCGATAATCGCGGCAAGGCTGTCAAGAAAGTCTCGACAGCTTTTTTTTATATCATAATCATTTAATTCAGTACCGCGTTAATGTTGCCGAATGATTGTCCAATACGTTTCGTTGCGTCCGCTCGTGACACGTCCCGGACCACCTAAGAGTATGAGAATACACCAAGCTGGACGCGATTCAGGGCTTAGTGTATATTTTCGTTAAAATGTTGGCGGGTCCCCAACTATAGGATTCTGTGCATATAAGATCTGACCTACAAAATTGGCTTCAAGCAATATATGACCAGGGCAAGAAACATAATAATTAAAATGAACATAGGGAGTTGCGAAAATGAAATCTTGCTGAAACATCTAAGGTCGGATGTCGTTTTGTTTATTTCTCCAAATGAAAAGGATCATGTTGTTGATGCTTTTGTTTTAAGAACATTGAATGCTGTATATAAAAATAGCTACAAAGATGTTTCTATGCATATTCGTGAGATGTGAGTGACTTTTTTAAGATTTGATGTCCATTCCAAAAATTGTAGATAAGAAGTTGGAATATTTGAGGGCGATTTTAGCTTTTGACGATTTATCAAGGTTTCATCTTTTTATATAAAGGAGGGAGAGTGCACTCGACAAATGGGAGAACAGCCTGATACGTAATGTCTACAGCCTGAATATTGTCCGGTAGGCTACCGATTGAAGGGAATCGTCAAATAGGGTTACACTCAGGTTCCGTTACGGCCATTTCGTCGCAACCAGCCTCCAATTATGTCCCGGCCAATGTTGTGGACGGCGCCCCTGCGCCGCAGTGGTTTGAGGACAGTGGAGACACCCCCGACTGGGAAAGACAGGCTGTTTCCTTGGCGTCTGCCGCCGGAATCATTGAGGTGCGTCTGCCGCGGGACCATTTCATGCCAGACGATAAAGCTACGTGGCGGATGTGGTGACGGTACTGCTGAGAATGTTGAATCTTAGGGAGTTGAATCGATTATGAAAGCTTTAATTATTTCGGATATTCACAGCAACGTCAAAGCGCTGGAATCGATCCGCAAGGCAGAATCCGACTGTGACGTGATTTATTGCGCGGGAGATCTTGTAGACTACGGGCCTTTCCCGCGGGAAGTTATCGAATGGGTGCATAAGAACGATGCGAATTGTGTTCGCGGCAACCATGACGACATTATTATCGACCTGTACCGAAACGGCAATAGCGGTCACGATGTGGCGGAGGATGAGATCAAGTGGGCGCATTACAATGCAAGGCTGCTCGGCGAAGCGGAAATTTCCTTCCTCGAAAGCATTCCGGTCTACCGCACATTCGAGATGGACGGCTATAGCTATACAATGCAGCATCTGTACGAAAACTATTTGACGATTGATAGCTTGCCCAAGTACGATGCTTTCTGGGCGGAACGCAACGTCAGGACAATTGAGGCCAAAGAATATCGCCGCATTATTTTCGGACATACGCATCGCAGATGCATTCATTATTTGAGTGACGACAGTTTGTGGCTGAATCCGGGAAGCGTGTCCTACCGCCGTCGCGACGATCCATCGAAAGAAGCGCACTATTTTACGATTACCGATGGCAAAATAGCGATGAAAAGTCTCGTCTATGACCGCACGCCTTTGCTCGAAGCGGCACAAAAGTTGCTGTTGAAAGAAGAAGAGATGAAGGTTGCGTACTTCTTTTTCGGGTAAGCGGGCGGCAGAGCAGGCAACAACAATGGGGACGTATCCACGATTTGGTGTCGGGATACGTCCTTTCTCATTTATTGTACACCGGCAGGTTGCGATTTACAGCTGGCAAGGCGGTAATTCCTGCTCATTTTGCGCCTCAGTTTACATTTTTATGATTACTTCATTTTTTTACACTATGGCATGGGAAACGTATCTTTCATAATAGAGGTTGTGAAGTTGCGGATATGATCCTGAAGAGGCTGCGGTTCATATCCGCCTATTCTATAGGAAGCAGGTGGGAAAATGACTACTATTTATTGGGTATCGAGTAGCGACGAGTTGGCGGCAGCCATTGGCCGGGCAGAACCTGGTTCTTCGATCTTGTTGGCAGACGGCGTTTACGAACGGAATGAAGATTATATTATTGAAGGCAAAGTAGGATCGGACACCGCAATATTAAGCATTCGCGCTGTAAATAAAGGAAAAGCAACGATCGCTGGAGAATCAAGTATACGCATCTTGAACTCTGCTTATGTAGAGGTATGGGGACTGCATTTCCAGGTCGAGCAGCGCGAATCTATCATTCTGGATGGTTCGCGGCATGTGAGGATTGCACGGAATAGATTTGAGCCGCGACAGGTTGGGGCGGAGTATAGCCTGCTGTCTGTGCTGGGAAGCGGCAGCGGCTGGAACCGGATCGAACGCAACGAGTTCGGGCCAAAGGCCGACCTCGGACCGCTCGTTGTTTTTGATGGCGACGGTGAACAAATCTCGCAGCATGATGTCATTGAATATAATTATTTTCATCATATAGGCCCGCGTGTCGTCAATGGGCTTGAAGCGATCCGGCTCGGCCTGTCCGGCATCTCTCTCTCGAACGGCTATATTACCATTCAACACAACCTGTTTGAAAATTGCGACGGAGAGCCCGAGATTATTTCGGTAAAAAGCTGCTATAATACAGTTCGGTACAACACGTTCCTTAACTCCGCCGGCCAAGTGACAGCGCGTCACGGACATGGAAATCGCTTTCATAATAATGCATTTATCGGCGATGGCGTGAAGGAAGAAATGGGCGGATTTCGCATTTACGGCAACGACCATCACATTTTTGATAACTATATGGAAAACTTGACGTTGGATGCGCTGCTCATTGACGGCGGCAACTACGATGGCGGATCAGACGGCTATCCCGAGGCGCCGACGCAGGAGGAACTGAGGAAACATTGGCGCGTCTATCGAGCCAGTGTAGTGAATAATACGATTGTCAATTGTCGTCACGGCATTACGCTCGGCAAGCGGATTCCTTATGCGCCGGAGCAATGTGTAATCGCTTACAATCGAATATGTGGCAAGGAGCAGCCGGCCATCTATGAATACCGGCCGTCTCCGGCGGTTTGCATTAACAATCATAAAGCGGATGTCGCGGATATTCGTTGTCCGGCTATTCTGACAAGAATTGACGTCGGTCCCGATTCCGACTAAAGCTAACATGGAGGAGAACCTATGGCCCAAACTCGAAACCGGTGGACAATCTATCTGAAGCAGCTCCGGCATAAAAATCGCAGCGTATACATGACCTGGATGCTTTCCTACGTCTCAGTGCTGCTCGTGCCCATTCTGATCAGCGGCGTTATATACGGCGCGACGCTGAACGTTGTAAAGGCTGAAATTAACCGTGCCAACCAATCTATTCTTCTTCAGATGGAGCAAGCCATAGATAGCCAGTTCAAAGGAATCGAGAATCTAAGCCTCGAGGTAAGCCTCAACAGGCGAATCGCAGCATTTATTTCGGCCGATACCAATCTGTCTGATTCGGACCACTACGATATATACCAAATCGCTAATGATTTGCGCGTATACGAAATCGCTAACGATTTTCTTGAAGGTATTTATATTTACTACAAAAATAGCGATACGGTCATCGCCCGCAACAACCGTATGAACATCGAAGCGTTATACGACCATATTCGCCTTGAAGAGCATATGCCGTTCCAGTCGTTACGAGAATATTTTGACCAAGGGTACATTAAAGGCTACCACTCCGTTGTTGTGTCTGAAGAGAATGAGTGGCGGCCTACGGTCATGTATGCCCAAAATGTGAACTCAACAATCATGAATCAACCTGGAGCTGTCTTGCTGTTCATGATTGACCGCAGTAAGCTGCTAGAGCAAGCTTCGGTACCTGAGAAAGGTACGATCTTTATTCTGGATGAAGACAACCGGTTCATTGCGTCTACGGGCGATTCGCTGTCGGAACCTGCTCTATTATACAGCGATATGTCGAAAGAATCGGGGCAACTTGAGATCGAGACTGACGGTCACCGGCTTGTTGCATCCTACACAACCTCATCCATTACGGGATGGAAATATGTGATGACGCTGCCGGCGAACGTATATCACCAGAAAATGAACGTGGTAGAGCAATTGACGATCGCCAGCATCTTGCTTTGCCTTATTGTTGGCGGTGGCGTGACGTATTGGCTCCTCAAACGGAACTACCTGCCGATCCATGCGCTGATCCAGAGCTTGTCGTTCAAGGCGGGTTTTACCTTTGATCGCGGCTCCAATGAATACTCCTTTCTGGAGCAGGCGCTGAGCAGCACCTTCCATGAGAAGGAGGAGCTTCATTACAAGCTGAATCAGCATAACAATACACTCAGATCGCACTTTTTGCAGCGGCTGCTGAAGGGGCAACTCGACAGCCATATCCCGTTGCACGAATCTTTCTCAGCCTATGATCTGCGTTTCCCGCTGGGCGGATTTTCTGTTATTTTGCTGCGCATCGAGCACTTCGGCAAGTTCCATCGGAAGGATGAGGATCAGGTCCATAATAAGCGGTTGCTGCACTTCCTGATCGCCAACGTGGTCGAGGAGGTCGCGCGAAAGTCAGTAAACGCCTATGCGGTAGAGCTGGACCAGGAGTTGCTCGCCTGCATCGTCAACCATCAGCTTGCATCGCCGACGGAGCAGCGGGTAGAGCTGGGGCACATCGCGGAAGAAACGATGTCGTTCATCTCCAATCATGCCCATGTCCAGTTGACCGCTGCCATCAGCGCGCAACAGGAGGGCGAATATGGCATCTTCCAGGCGTTCCAGGAAGCGATCGAGGCGATGGAATACCGAATCATTGTAGGTAGCGGGGGCATTATTCATTATGGGGACCTGAGCGGTAACGACAACCTAGGGGCTGCTCCAGGTGGTTATTTTTATCCGCTCAAGGTCGAGCAGCAATTGATCGTTATGGTTCGCGAAGGGCAGCTCGATAAGGCAAAAGCGTTCGTCGGGGAGATCATTCAGAAAAATGTGACGACGGAGCCGTTTCCTTTTCATACTGCCAAATGTCTCATGTTCGATCTAATGGCTACGCTGCAAAAAGTAATCGGCGAAATCCGCATCGCGGGCAAGCCGGATATGCCTGACGGAGTGCGCGCCATCGAACGCCTGATGCAATGCCAGACGGTAGGGGAGATGCGCAGCCAGCTTTACGATATGCTAGAGCTTCTGTGCGGCTACGTTAATAACAACCGCGAATACTGCAGCAATCCGCTAATCGATAAGGTCATGAAATATGTCAACGAGTATTACCAGGACGAGAACCTGAACATTTCGATGATCGGGGAAGCCTTCTCCATGACGCCGTCGTATGTTTCCAAACTGTTCAAGGAACTTGCCGGCGAATCTCTGCTCGATTATATTAACAAGACCCGGCTGGTGCAGGCCAAATTGCTGCTTATCGGCGGGAAATATACGGTCAGCGAAATATCGCTGAAGGTTGGTTACAACGATGTGAATACCTTCCACCGCATATTCAAAAAATTTGAAGGAATAACGCCCGGGCGCTACAGGGAAGTCAAGTAGCTCTAGGGCTTTTCTTTTCAAGAAAAAGTAGCAAACATACGGTTTTGTTACCCTCATTTTTGAGAAATTGCAGTATATTTTAGATTTTAACGATAGCTTGCGGCACCGGATTAACGATAGGTTGAAAGCGTATTCACACCAACTTATTCGAGACGAAAAGAACGGAGGGCACAATGGCGAAAAATCGCAACGTCAAGACTCATAAGAGGCTGCAG
The DNA here is from genome assembly GCF_038009145.1 of Paenibacillus sp. FSL R5-0923. Classification (NCBI taxonomy): domain Bacteria; kingdom Bacillati; phylum Bacillota; class Bacilli; order Caryophanales; family Paenibacillaceae; genus Paenibacillus; species Paenibacillus sp. FSL R5-0923. The sequence goes on along the minus strand of NZ_JBBPAT010000001.1, from coordinate 4,109,443 downwards.
CTCACACTGGGGATCGCAATGGTACTTTTATTGTTGTTAACCGCATGCTCCAGTAATGGGGGCTCTGGAAACAAGGATAAGACAGAGCCGACTCAAAGCGCCGTCAGCAATAAGGGCGGCGATGGCGTAAGCAAAGGAAACGAGGGATCGGATATGCCGGTGTATCCGCTGGATACGAAAGATACTTTCTCATACTGGGCTCCAATCAACGGAAACCTGATTACATTTACAACGAATCTGGCGGAAGCGCCGATCGGGAAGGCGATTGCAGAAGCTACCGGCGTGAAAGTGAACTACATCCATCCGACCGAAAGTCAAGCTGAAGAGCAGTTTAATTTGTTGCTGGCTTCCAGCAAGCTGCCGGATGTGCTGGAGTACGACTGGAGTATTTATCCGGGTGGACCGGAAAAGGCGATTTCAGACGGGGTTATCGTACCGCTAAACGATTTGATCGACCAATATGCGCCTAACCTGAAGAAGATGCTGGAAGCTAATCCAGAACTGGATAAAATGGTGAAGACCGACAGTGGCCAATATTACGTCTTCCCGATGGTGCGAAACGAGGAAGGATTAGTCTTCCGCGGACCAATGCTGCGCAAAGATTGGTTGGATGAGCTAGGGCTGCAATTGCCTGTAACGATAGACGATTGGCATAAGGTTCTGACGGCGTTCAAAGATAAAAAAGGCGCCGTAGCACCGCTGACGGCTCTATACGCGAACAAAATGAATTTGCAGGACGCGTTCTTCGACGCATACAAAACGTCGCACGGCTTCTATATTGACGACCAAGGCAAAGTGAAATACGGTCCGTTAGATCCACAATACAAGGATGTTATGACGCTGTTCCGCCAGTGGTATTCCGAAGGGCTGATTGATAAAGACTTCCCGATCGTCGAGCGCGACACGCTGGATAAGCGGCTTCTGAACGGTGAGTCCGGCGCGACTGTTTTCCTGCTGGGCGGCGGCATGGGCAAATGGCTGGAGTCCGGTAAAGCCCAAAATCCGGCTTTTGATCTTGTAGCTGCTCCTTATCCGGTATTGAAAGCAGGCGAAAGACCGTTCACCGGACAGCGCGATTTCAAATATAACCCGAAAGCAAGCGCGGCCGTGACGACATCGGCGAAAGACCTAGAAACGATCGTAAAATGGCTGGACTTCGCATATAGCGAGCAAGGAACCATGATGTACAACTTCGGCGTTGAAGGTGAAAGCTACACGATGGACAACGGCGTTCCGAAATTTACTGATATGATCGTAAAAAACGATAAGTACACTTCACAGCAGATGTTGGCGCAGTATACGGTTCCGAACGGTCCATTTCCGATGCATGAGCAAAAAACGACCAACACGTTCCCACAACAGGACGAGGCGGTCCAGATTTGGTCGGAGACCGATGCGGCGAAACATATTTTGCCCGCGTTCATTACGCCTACTGTAGATGAGAGCAAGAAGGTAGCGCAGACGATGACGGCAATCAACACGTATCTGGAAGAAATGTTCATCAAATTTGTAATGGGCAACGAGCCGCTCGACAAGTTCGACAGCTTTGTGAAGCAGCTGGAAGATATGGGGATTCGTGATGTAATCGACATCTATCAAGGCGCTTTGGATCGCTACAACAACAGATAACTCCATGTATCGTCCCACGGCTGGCTGCAGGATGCCGTGGGGCAAGGGAATGGTGCAGCCATCCCCTGCCGATAATGCTGGATTTGGATAGGAGGAGTAGGAGATGGCTCAATTGAAGCTGGGACGCAGCAAAGTCACGCATGCCGGTCGTCTGCCGCTTAATATTGCGAAAGACATGGTTAAGAACAAGTATTTGTACATGATGCTTACTCCTGTTTTGTTATATTTCATTATTTTTCATTATTTCCCGATGTACGGTTCGATTATTGCGTTCAAGGATTTTAACCCCCGGCTTGGAATCGGGGGCAGCGCGTGGGTAGGACTTGAGCATTTCAAAGACTTTTTTGGCGGTATGTATTTTTGGCGGGTGTTAAAAAACACTCTGATGATTAGCTTGTACGATCTCATTTTCGGTTTTCCCGCTCCGCTTATTCTCGCCTTGTTGCTTAATGAGGTGAAAAATGCACTGTTCAAGCGTTCGGTTCAGACGATTACTTATTTGCCGCATTTTATTTCGCTTGTCATTATTTGCGGCATGATCAAAGATTTTACGAGCAGTGACGGCGTCATTAACGATATTATCGCATTTTTCGGTGGTGAGCGGGTTACGATGCTGCTGGAGCCGTCTTTTTTCCGGACAATCTTCGTTTCGTCGAATATATGGCAACATATAGGCTGGGGTACAATTATTTATTTGGCCGCGCTGTCTGCGATCGATCTCGAGCAATATGAAGCTTGCAAGATCGACGGGGGTGGACGCTGGAAGCAGATGCTTCATATTACCCTACCCGGTCTGCTTCCCGTTTTCGTTATATTGCTCATCCTAAACATTGGCCGAATTATGAGCGTTGGCTTCGAGAAAGTTATTCTGTTGTACAACCCGACCACTTATGTGACAGGAGATGTCATTTCCTCGTATGTGTACCGGATCGGGCTTCAAGATTTTCAATTCAGTTTCAGCTCCGCTGTCGGATTGTTCAACTCCGTGATTAACTTCGCGCTTGTTATCGGCTCCAACTGGATAAGCCGGAAGTTGAACAATACGGGTTTGTGGTAGAGGAGGGTTCGCATGCGAGTAAGCTTGGGTGAACATATATTCCGGGTTTGCAATACGTTGTTTTTGTCCGCGCTCATGATTGTAACAGTGTACCCAATTCTATACGTGGCATTTGCTTCATTCAGCGAACCAGCACTGATGATGGCGCATAAGGGCATTCTTTGGAAGCCGCTGGGCTTCTCGCTTGAAACATATGAGGCGGTATTCAGCAACCCGATGATCCTGCTCGGCTACCGCAACACATTATTTATTGTCATTGTAGGCGTGGCTCTCAATTTGCTGCTTACTTCTTTTGCCGCATACGCTTTGTCCAGAAAAACATTGCAATATCGCAAGCAGCTTACGTTGGTTATCGTATTTACCATGTTTTTCAGCGGTGGATTAATTCCGTTCTACTTGCTGGTCAGAGGGTTGGGCATTACGGACACACTGTGGGCGCTGATCCTGCCTACCGCAATAAGCGCATTTAACCTCATTATCATGCGAACATCGTTCGAGGCAGTGCCGGATGCGCTAGAAGAGTCGGCCAAGATCGACGGCGCCAACGACTTTGGCATTCTGTTCCGCATCTTCCTGCCGCTATGCAAGCCCGTGCTTGCAGTGGTAGGCCTGTATTACGGAGTAAGCCACTGGAACTCCTGGTTTAACGCCATGATCTTCCTTCAGGATCGGTCGCTGTATCCGTTGCAGTTGATCCTGCGAGAAATTTTGATTATTGGCGAGGCAAACTCCATGGCGGAAGGAGCCTCCCAAGATGAGATCATCATATTGGGCGAGACATTGAAATACGCCACGATTATGGTAGCAACCCTTCCGATTTTTCTGGTCTATCCGCTATTGCAAAAATATTTCGTGAAAGGCGCCTTGATCGGTGCCATTAAAGGTTAGGAGAAGGGGTGGACTTCAGAGATGAGCAATGAAAATGTGAAACTGAAACCATCCGAGCTGACGGCTTGGTGGGATAAAGTGAAGATTAAAGTTGATCATATGATCGAAGCGGGCTGGACAGAAGCGCCACATGTTTCGGCGGCGGGCAAATATGACCAGATCAAAGTGGATCAGTGGATTTCAGGCTTCTGGCCGGGCATTCTGTGGATTCTGTACGATATGACCGGCGAGCAACGTTATCGGGAGGAGGCGGAGCCTTGGGACGAACGCATGGAGCAATGTTACTTGCGGGACAACCATTTCCACCACGATGTTGGCTTTCAGTTCCTGCCGACATCGGTTATCCGCTACAAGCTGACCGGCGACCCGGACGCTCGGCGGCGCGGCCTGTTCGCCGCCAACTATCTGGCGGGCAGGTACAACCCGGCAGGACAGTTCATTCGAGCCTGGCCCCGCAACCAGACGGGTTGGTCGATCATCGATTCGATGATGAATTTGCCGCTTCTGTTCTGGGCGAGTGAAGAAAGCGATGATCCGCGCTTCAAGCATATTGCGGTCGCCCATGCAGATATGGTGCTTCGCTCATTCATCCGAGGCGACGGCTCGGTGCATCATATCGTTATCTTCGATCCGGAGACGGGCGAAGTGGAGCGTTATGACGGCGGACAGGGCTTCGCGCCGCAATCGTCCTGGTCGCGGGGCCAAGCTTGGGCACTCTACGGGATGAGTTGCGCTTACCGCTATACGGGAGAAGCGCGTTACTTGAATGCGGCGAAAGGGGTGGCGCATTATTTCATCAGCGCGTTGGCGGAAGACGATGTACCGCATTGGGATTTCCGTGCGGCGACCGACTTGACGGACGAGCCGCGCGACACCTCGGCGGCGAGCTGCGCAGCATCTGGCTTGATCGATATCGCGTCGCAGGTAGCTCCTGAGGAAGCCGCTTTATATCAGCGCGCGGCCACGCGCATTCTTCGCTCGCTGTCGAACAACTACAGTGCGCTCGACAAGCCGGAGTATGAAGGCATCCTGCTCGGCGCAACCGGTCATAAGCCAGTCAATACCAACATCAACGTATCGCTGATTTACGGCGATTACTATTATATTGAAGCTTTGGCGAAGAGCAAAGGCTGGAGCCAGCATGTTTTTTAAGCGGGATCAAAGGCTGTAATCACGAAGCCGGGAGGACAGGAAGCTCCTCCCGGCTTCCGTATTTTTGAGAGGAGGTGCCGGACGGAACGAAGGGAATGATTCAATAACCATCATTTCATAATAGAAAGGATGAAAATGAATTATGGGAACCAAATGTATGACGTTCATTATTTTGATCTGTATGCTGGTTGTGTTAATACCAGGAACGGCAAGTGCGGCTGATACGAAGTTCACAATTGGCAGCTCCGACGTGACGGCGAGCGGAGATGACGGCAACGTTCCAGCCAACACGGTGGACGGCGATTTCTTAACACGTTGGTCGGCGAATGGCGACATGCAATGGATCCAGTACGATTTGGGCGTAAATCGCAAAGTGTCTTTCATCAAAATTGCATTTCTGAATGGGTCAAGCCGCACTTCTACTTTTGATATTTTGACGTCAATGGACGGTTCCACCTTTACGACCGTCAGCAGCGGAGTTGTGAGCAGCCTTGTGGAAGGTCTGCAAACGTTCGATTTTCCGGATGTCGATTCTACCCGCTATGTGAGGATCGTTGGGCACGGCAATTCCTCCAACCTGTGGAACAGCTATTCTGAAGTTGAACTCTACGGCACCGCGAGCGTATCTCCGCCAGCCGCAAGCAAGTTGGCGATTACCGTGCCACAACTTATGGCCAGCGGAGATGACGGCAATATCGTCGCGTATACAATCGACGGCGATCTTAACACGCGCTGGTCAGCGAGTGGCGAAGGGGAGTGGGTCCAATACGACCTTGGATCGAGCAAGCGGGTGGAATACGTGAAGATTGCCTTCACCAACGGGGTGGAGCGAACTTTCGCTTTTGATATCCAGACTTCGTATGATGGCTATAACTTCAGTACAGTGCTTTCGGGAGCGGTCAGCAGTCTGAGCAACAGCTTGCAGACGTTTGATTTTGCCGATGTTGCCCCCGTCCGCTACGTTCGTATTGTTGGCCACGGCAACTCGGTGAACGCCTGGAACAGCTTTGCCGAGGTCGAAATTTATGGTAGCGATTCAAGCGGCAGCGGTAGCGAAGGGACGGTCGTCGAAGTTAGCACTTCCACGCAGTTGGCTGCCGAGGTTGCAACCGCTACGGCGGGTAAAACGATTGTGTTGGCAAACGGCACGTATTCGCGTACAAGCCCGTTTGCTGTTCAGAACAAAAACGGCACTGCCAACGCACCAATCGTCATTAAAGCGAAAAACCGCGGTCAGGCTATCATCTCGGGAGCATCAGGCTTCCGCGTCGAGAACTCCTCGCATGTGGTGCTGGACGGATTAAAGTTTACGAACACAAGCAATGGCGCAGTGGTGTTGGAAGGCTCGCACCATGTGCGACTGACCCGTAATACGTTTGCGCTTCCAAGCTCGGGGAGCGGCCTGATGTGGCTGCAAGTGCGGGGCACGAACAGCCATCATAACCGCATCGACCGGAACGACTTCGGACTGAAGAGCGACACCGAACCGCTGATCGCTTACGAAGGACAGGATGGCTCAGGTCAAATTTCGCAATACGATATTATCGAATACAACTATTTCCATGATGTAGGCCCATGGGTAGCTAACGGCAAAGAGACAATTCGTCTCGGCTTGTCGGGTCTTACGCTCTCCCACGGCTATAATACGATACAATACAATGTATTTCAGAATTGCGATGGAGAACCGGAAATCATATCGGTCAAGAGCAGCAGCAATTCCGTGCGCTTCAATACATTCCGCACGTCCAAGGGCAGTCTGACGCTGCGGCATGGCCATAACAACAGCGTATATGGTAACTTCTTCCTCGGGGACGGCGTGGAGTCGGATCAGGAAGGCATCCGGATGTTCGGCAATGACCATAAGATTTATAACAACTACTTTGAGAATTTGACTGGCGAAGCAATCTACTTGCCTAACGGAGACTTTGACGGCGGTACTGGAGGCTCCCCTCCAAGTCCGACGGTCGAACAATTGCGCAAACAATGGAAAGTTTACCGGGCGCTTATCGTCAACAATACGATTGTAAACAGCAAAACCGGTATCGTCATCGGCTCGGGCAAAGCGTATGCTCCGCAGGATTCCGTCGTGGCGAACAATATCGTATACAACAGCACCGGCACGCTTTATTACGAGGCGGCGACAACGAATACGCTGTTCCAAGGTAACATCGGGTTTGGCAGCACTATTAGCAACATATCGCGCAGCTCGGAGCAGATCCGAAATATCAATCCGCTGCTGACTGCGGTGAACGGCATTCAGAAACTGTCCGCGAGCAGCCCGGCAATTGCTGCAGCTGTGGGGACATACACGTTCGTGCTGGCGGATATGGACGGTCAAATGCGGGCGACAGCAGATGTGGGGGCGGACGAATATTCCGGCGCGCCTCTACTGAATCGCCCGCTAGCGGCCGACAATGTGGGGCTGAATACGCCTTAGGATCGATATATGTGCAAGCATGCCGGCGGTTGGTTCGCCGGCATGACTATGTCGATCCATTGATGTATGGAGCAGTCCTGTTATTCACTTCATTTGGAAGGATGGGAGACCATGTTTCACAGCAATTATGGAGCAGCGGGAAAAAACGAGGTGACTGCACATGCATACTAGCACAATGTTGCCGGCTCCGCGTGGAGGCGGCTTCCGTATGGAAGGTTATTGGGTATGGTGCGGTTCCGTCGTGCAGGGCGAGGACGGCAAATTCCATATGTTTGCCTCGCGCTGGCCGAAGACACTGCCGATGCATCCCGGCTGGATGACAGCTTCAGAGATTGTCAGGGCAGACTCGGATACCCCCGAGGGACCGTACCGATTCTGCGAGGTGGCGCTTCCGGCGAGGGGAGCGGAATATTGGGACGGACGCTGCACGCACAACCCCCATATCGTCAAGCACAACAACAAATATTTGCTTTATTATACGGGTTCGACCCATCCGCTAAGCGATCCAGAGCCGCCCGGGAATTTCGGGTTAACCGATCCTCAATGCATCGTGGCGCGGGCGAACAAACGGGTAGGTCTGGCTATAGCGGACAGCGTTTTGGGCCCGTGGCGCAGAGCGGACGAACCGATATTGCCAACACGTCCCGGCCGATTCGATAGCTTTCTGACCTCCAATCCGGCTCCGTGTGTCAGGGAGGATGGTTCCGTGCTGCTGATCTACAAGGCACGTCACTACGAAGGCAACCTGCATGGCGGCATGACGATTGGCGTTGCGTATGCGGATCACTACGAGAGGCTGTACCGGGTGCTGAGTGACGAGCCGGTGTTTCCTCCAGAGTCGTTCCATATCGAAGACCCTTTTATCTGGCAAACAAACGAAGGATACAATTTGATCGCCAAAGATATGGAAGGGCATCTATGCGGAGAAAAATACGGCGGCATCTACGCCAAGTCGCCGGACGGACTGAAATGGAGCTTGCATGGGCAGCCGCAAGGCTATTCCCGGACGGTGCGTTGGGATGACGGCACGGTGCAGACGCTGGGCAATCTAGAGCGGCCGTTCCTGTTGTTCCAGAACGGCAAGCCGACTCATTTGTTCGCGGCCGTCTCGGACGGCAGTGATGGTTTTAAGGACGCTTCCGATACGTGGAACATGGTTATACCTTTGAAGCAATGATTCACTGGGGCTGTGGCAGATTATGAACCGGCACGTGGACAAGGGCAATACAGTTATCGTTATCGAGTATAACCTTGACGTCATCAGTCAGGCGGATTGGATTATCGACATGGGGCCTGATGGCGGCAGTAGGGGTGGCCAAATTATATTTGAGGCGAACCTATACATTTCATTTAAGCGAAACATTCTTTCACAGGGAAATATTTAAAATAATCATGGCTTTTCTGATTGAATCAGACTGTTCAAGCACTAAACACTTCCCTTAAAGTTAAACAGGTTATTTAATTAGGCAACTTGTTGGGCCTGAGTTCGGTACTGAACTCAGGCCTTTTAGTTTTGCTTTAATTCGCTTGTTGTTGTAATAATCGATGTAATTTAATAGCTCTTGTTTAAAATGTGCGATACTTTCGAATTCCTTTAAATATAGAAATTCAGATTTAATGATACCAAAGAAGTTCTCGATGACGGCATTGTCGTAGCAGTTACCTTTACGGGACATACTTTGCTTGATGCCGCGTTCTTCGAGAGCATGACGATACTGTTTCATCTGATAGTGCCAGCCTTGGTCAGAATGAATAAGAGATTTATCTTCATCTGATAATCTATCACGATAACTTAGACTATATTTTAAATAACATCTTACGGTTAATAGGATGATCTCTGCTTCAAAACGCTTCCATTTAGACAAATCTAAGTCTGTTTCCAAAATAATTGCCCCATCCCTTAACTTCAGTTCAATCATCATTAATTTGAGCTATGCACCACAACCCCGCTGCATCGTGCTTGTGATCTAGAGGCGTCCTGCATGCCTGTTGTTCAATACAGAAAATCAGGAAAATAGAACATACTTCTTGAAATTTTGAACAAAACAATTGACCTTAGGTCAGACCTAGGGTTTATTGTTTAGGTATTCCAAGCCGCATCCCTTAGGAGTGACGCTAACCGGATACTTCACAGGCATTTTGGGTTCTTCGTTCTGAACCATTGAAGTCTATGCTTATAGAGGTGCTTTATTTTGGTGTATTAGTTTTATCGGATTAGGATCTCACTCAGTTCACAATGGGAAAAGCTGCTGCTATCTATTGAGCGATGTCATGTCATAAAGCGAAATGTATTAAGGGAGAGGATGCGGCATGAGTCAAGCGAAAGAGCAGATAACTGCCTTTGATTTTGCAAGAGCATTGGCGATCTTCGGCATGGTAATGGTGAACTATAGGCTAGCGATGCAGGCAGAGAGTGGCGGACCTGCATGGTTGCAAGCGATAGCGGGCCTTTTTGAGGGGAGAGCATCCGCCTTGTTTGTCGTGTTGGCTGGTATTGGGGTGGCATTAATGACCTCGAAAGCCCGTAACTCAATGAGCTGGGAACTCATTCCTCAAATCCGGAACAGCTTGTACAAGAGAGCTGCTTTTCTGTTTATATCTGGCGTGCTTTTATTGCTAATAGGCTGGAGTGCCGATATTTTGCATTATTATGCGGTATTTATGCTTGTAGCTGCAGTCTTGATCACAGTATCCGATAATATAATACTAGTTTTGTTTTCGATAATCCTGGTAGCATCGCAGTTGTTTTTAGCCGTATTCGATTACAGCAAGGGATGGGACTCGAGTTTTAAGGAATACATGGGCTTTTGGACGATAGAAGGGTTTACTCGCAATCTGTTATTTAACGGATTTCATCCCATTTTTCCTTGGCTGAGCTTCTTCCTCATCGGCATGTGGATTGGCAGGAAGCGTTGGCTGAATAAGGAAAACCGTTCGAAATTACTAGTATATTCGTTGTCAGGAACGGTTGTTTTTGAATCGATTTCTTTCTTCTTGGTTAAATGGACCTCCCCAGTACTGAGTAAAGAAGCAGCAACTTATCTTTTTGGAACAAAACCGATGCCGCCCACAATGCTGTATGTTTTCTCTGGCATTTGTTCAGCTGTCGCCATCATTGCGATCTGTCTTTATGTGGTCGATAAATTTGAAAATTCCCTTCTGACACAGGCGATGATCCATACAGGACAGTTATCGTTAACCCATTATATCGGGCACGTAGTGATCGGAATTGGTTTTCTTATGACAGTGGGTTATTTGGAAAACGGAAGTCTTTCTTTTGCAATGGCATACGGAACCGTTTATTTCATTATCTCCATTATCTTTTCGAGTCTGTGGAGAAAGTGGATGAAAAGAGGTCCGATTGAGCTGATCATGAGAAAATGGTGCTGAGTGGTGTATGGTCCGGGGAAACCACCGATGGCCGGGTTATGGCGGTCCTGATGCATGCGATGGCCGATAAGGTAAGCCTTTATCAACGACAAGACCTGTCTGTGAAGATCATTCGCCGAAAATTGAATGAAGCGGGAGTCACTCTGCATGGCGGAGATTATCTTTTTTATTTTTCAGAAGCCGATGAGAACGTCTTGCTGCAAAAAAACCTGAAAGGAGACTTTCACTGGTTAACCGAGCAAGATGAGGCGGCTTTCTCCGAGTTCGAATCCTGGCATATATGGAAGCTGAATTATTCCAAATTGTCATTGCGTACCTTTTCCCGTTCCTTTAAATATAGCAGCTCAAATCGATCATCATTTCGTTTATAGAGTTCCGTGTCAGTGAGGCTAAAAGCATTACGTTGGGAGCTTCCATTGGTGATTGGTTTATCTCTCAATGGGGGATACATCCGCTCATATGGACTGGAATCATATTCGCTTTGCTTGCTTTCATGTTGATTATGATAAAAATTAAAGCTTTTAGTTCAAGAGCCACATAAGACCCTTTTTTGAAGCCCAACAGGCGCTACTATAACGGCAGCCTGTTGGGCTAGATGTATTGTCAAGCCAAGTGCGGGAGCGGACCTCCTTGGAACGCTGTTTTATCGATTTACCCACTCATCCATGGGCCGTTTTCTATTCTCTCAACAGTCGTGTTAGTGGAATACACTTGTGCAGAGTATCTGTTTTAAAAAACTATAAGTGATTCCTTTTTAAGGTTAATGTAAGGTTCCTTTAAAACTCGTGTAAAGTAAGAGCTTTATACTAGTCTTTGTACATACTCGAGAATCTACGATCATGATTAGGAACTTATCATTAGGAGGAGCAACATGAATAAACTTAAACATTGGAATACTAAACTACCGAAGTGCATGATTGCCGGCAGTCTTGTTGTCGCATTAAGTACAGGCCCTGTTTTCGGGACGGGGATAGCGATGGCGGCGAAACCAACGATTCAGAACGATTCGTTGCTAGAAGCCGATGCGGCTGTTCATCAGCTTGCGCGCTATCAAGTAGACGCAAGGCTTGATGAGAAGAAGATGACAATTCACGGTACAGAAACTGTGACCTATCGAAACAACACGAAGGATACACTGGACAATATTGTATTTCACACCTTTGCAGATGCAAACCGTTCAAAGGAAACACAGTCGGGTATGTTCGAAAATACAAATGAACGAATGGCAAAGGAAAATCCGGATAAGAAACCTGAAGATTTCCTGGGCGGCATAGACATCAACAATGTGAAGTCGTTAGGTCAACCCTTGAAGTTCGATAATACGAATCAGGCACTTAAGGTTGCATTGGGACAAGCATTGCAGCCCGGGCAATCTATCACACTAGAACTTGAATTCGACGTAAAAATTCCTTATGGCTCACAGCGGTTGTCCCATTACAAGAATATCATCAATGGCGCTCATTGGTTCCCTGTGCTTTCGGTCTATAACCCTGCAGATCATACGTGGGACAAAACTCCTTACAGTACTACATTTGAATCCGATTATTATGATTCTGCGGATTATCAGGTAACCATGAATGTACCCGCCGATTACCAGGTTTCCATGCCTGGAACACTGACCGTACAGGATGCCGAAGCAGGCCGCAAGATGGTAACGGCCACTGCGAATAATACGAGAGAATTTGTCTTCTTCACGAGTCCAGATTTTAAAGTAGAAAGTGTTACACGAGATGGTCTGACCATACAATACTATTACTTTGATAATCAGAAAGACAAAAAACAGATTATCGATCAATATATTGATCAAGCGTTTAAAGTCATTAACTTCTTCAGCGAAAAATATGGTAAATATCCTTATCCGGAGTTCAGAATTGTTGAATCGTACGTTGAAGGGATCGCTGTTGAATTTTCGCGAATGATTCAGATGGGCATGATCGAGGGTCAGCCAGATATTTCAAACCATTCAGCATTTGTCCATGAAATTGCGCATCAATGGTTCCACGCATTAATTGGAAATAATTCTGAGAAGGAATCATTTCTAGATGAAGGATTTGCCGATTTCTCTATGGTTTATTTCTATGAGAAACAAGGAAATCCGTTAAATGGATTCAAGGTGATTCAATTCGATGAAGTATCGTTAGATAGTCCGCTTGATGCGACCAATGATAAGGTTGGCGATTCTCCCGACGCCATTTTTTATAAAAAAGGCCGTCAAGCCATCTATGAGTTGTATCGTACGCTTGGCGAAGAGAAGTTTGATGAGTTGATGCAGACATATTTTGACCAGTATGTATACAAAAATGCGACGATCGAAGGACTGCTTCAGGTTGTTGAGAACAAAGCGGGCAAAAAGATCAGAGATGATTGGGAAGCGGATTTGCGCCAGCCCAATTATTCTTTGAAGTCTGAATATCGTCTAACAGCGGACGAGGAAGCCGCTTATATGTACGAGCAATTTAAATCAATATACCATTCGGTGTTTGTGCAGTTTCCAGAGGTTCCGTCTGAAACGATGAGCCGAATTATCGATAAAACGTTGCAGGGCGAGCCGCTAACGATTATCTTGAGCGACCGTTTGACATCGGACAAAGCAACAAAACAACAGGATCAATTGCTCAACCAATTTCAAGGCTTCTTCCAAATAGCAGGAATAAAGCCAACGATTATAACGGAACGTCAAGTATTAAAAAACAAGCTTAAGAAGGAGCTAGGGGACAGTAATATCATTGTCATAGGCAAACCGGATGCGAATGGGTTTGTACAAGCCTTGAAGTCCGGCATCATCAAGCGTGCTGATACAGTCGGTTTTAAATGGCAGGAAATCATGAATAAGTCTAATCAATCCGGAGCCTACATTATCAAACATCCGTATAACCAGAATCGTCTCATGTTGCATTATTTTTGGACAGGGGACCAATTGAGTGATCAGACGGAAGATCCATTTATGGCTAAAGCATTGGAATCATTGAATTTTTCAAACCATTTCTATCAATATTATGTTCTGAATAACACAGGTAAGAGCAGCAGCGAACAAAAGATCGATAATCCGTATGCGAAACTATTTGCAGAATAATAAATCACAGGGCAGTCTTAGTCCCGAGGGAGTTCCATCCGCACAGCAGGTGAAAATCTAAAAAACAAACGTTTGTACTGTTTTCGGGAATTAACTTTCAAGGATCATTTCGTGTGTTCCATGGCAGCCAAAACGTAGCGAACTTGGATAATTTCAAGAACACCGGTTAATTTGGGCTTGCTCAAAGTTAACCGGTGTTCTTTTTTATTTTTACGAGCTTTAAAATTCGAGAAAATTCTGTGACTTTTAATTGACACTAAACATAGAGGAATATGTTGGGCAAGAGAATGGAGAAGAGGAGGCTATGTTTTAGAATGAAACACTATGCAGGTTGACAAGATCAAACCACAATTGTACTATTTAAGTGTGACTACAGATGTAGTTATAACTTGATTTTGGAGGGTTTAGGCATGACAAAAATACCACCCATCACGGATGCGGAGCTCGAGGTGATGCGCGTATTGTGGGCCAGTCCGAATTGTCCTTCCAGCCAGGTCGTCAAGCAATTGGCGGAACAAGTGGGGTGGAGCCCGAATACGACAAGGACGCTCCTGAACCGTCTAGTGCAGAAAGAAGCGGCGGGAACAACACAGGAAGAGGGATCCAAACGGAACTTTTTGTTCTATCCACTCATCAGCGAACAAGAATATTTGAAGTCGGAGACTAAATCGTTCATGAAGAAACTGTATGGCGGCGCCTTGAAGCCCATGCTCGCTAATTTTTTGCAGGATAAGAAGCTGAACGAGAAAGAAATTGATGACTTGAAAGCTTTGTTTGACGAGAGTCGCAACAACGATGATCGATAAGAAAATTGATTAAAGGTAGAACAATTCAGCCTAACGTCGAACCGCCGCGTAAATCGCGGTTTTTTTATTAGTATAATTTCACAAAATTACCCAGCATACAATTATGAGACGATTCAACAACCCAAAACAACAACGAATCTATGTGAAGACCGGTATCGCCGATTTAATCTTCCATGACCTAGGACTGCTTCCAACGCCAGGTACGCCGGAACCTTGGGGTGGAAAAAACAGCAATAACGAATCCATCGTACGATCAAACTGCTCTCCGGAGGAGTTTTTTTTATTTCATGGATACTCGAAAAGGGTCCGCTAAAATAGTGTTGACAAACTATGACTACAACTGTAGTATTAAATTATAACTACACGTGTAGTTTTAAAACAGGATCACAGAAAGGAGTTTTTCACATGAAAGCAGCATCAAAATTAGCCATCGCAACCCTCAGCAGTGTTCTACTATTGGGTTCATCGATGAACCTTGAGGTAGACGCGGCTTCTTCCAAGTCAGCCCAGAAGTCGACGGCTAAAAAAGCAGCCGTCCAAGCTCCAACGGCAGCGGAAAAAAAGGTGGTTGACGCAGAAATTAAGAGAGTGAAGGATTTGACCGCCAAGACTGGAGATACCTATGTCATGTATTATAAGTACAAGGCACTCAACAGCGGACTTGATCTTAACTACTGGGGGCTGACGAAGGAATACATTTCCTTTGATGAATATCTCCAGAAAGCATCAACCTTAAAAGGCGTTGTCTTGCAAAAGCCCTCCAACCTGCCAGAAGGTTACACTTTCTCCAAAGCGAGAATCGGAGGACCCTTGGGAGGCAAGTTCATCGATGATTTGAGAGCTGAAGGGAAGAAGAGCGGCAAACCGGTCTTCACGAAAAAAATGGACTGGAAAGAAGCCGACGATATTCGCCTGGAATACACGAACGGGGAAGATACGCTTGCGATTACGAAGTTTGTGGTGGATGCGAAGGAAGGGAAGAAGAAAGGTTATTTTGACGATAACCTTCCGGCAAACATTTTCCCAAAATACATTTATTGGCAAGATGGCGGCAAATTCGGATACAGCCTTTCAACTTCATCCGATATCACCCGAGAACAGAAGATTGAAATTCTAAAAGCAGCGGTCAAGAAGTGATAGGTTGCCTTGAGCATGCGCAGCAGTTCGCCCATCCTATGCATTCTGCGCAAGTTTGATTTGGAGGTTGTATATATGAACCGAATACCATCCATAACGGATGCAGAGCTCGAAATTTTGCGGGTATTGTGGCTAAATCCAGATTGCTATTCTAGTGAAGTTGTTCAACAAATGACGGATCGAATGGGCTGGAGCCCGAATACGACCCGAACGCTTCTTAGCCGACTGGTACAGAAGGAAGCGGCGGGCGTGAAGCTGGAGCAGAGTTCGCGGCGTATGCAATTATTTTATCCTCGGTTCAGCGAGCAAGAATATCAGCGTTCCGAGACTACTTCCTTCATGGAGAAGATGTATGGTGGTTCCATTATGCCGATGTTGGCTAATTTCCTCCAAGATGAGAAGC
Organism: Paenibacillus sp. FSL R5-0923; assembly: GCF_038009145.1. Classification (NCBI taxonomy): domain Bacteria; kingdom Bacillati; phylum Bacillota; class Bacilli; order Caryophanales; family Paenibacillaceae; genus Paenibacillus; species Paenibacillus sp. FSL R5-0923. Next base: position 4,093,471 of record NZ_JBBPAT010000001.1, on the reverse strand, counting down.
TGAATACGCAGGAAATTGAGGATTTGAAGAGGTTATTTGACAATAGCGGCAGAATTGGGGAACTAGAAAAGAGAGAATCTAAATGAGTCCAAGCTTATACGAAACTGTTGTGTCATTCTTCGGCTGGGTGATCCAGGGATCGTTCATGGCAGGCATTCTGGTCATGCTGATCTTGATTCTGCAATTCTTATTCCAAAACAAACTGGAAGCCAGATGGAAATATTTGCTCTGGATACCAGTGGCGATCCGCTTGCTGCTTCCTTGGGCACCAGAGTCTTCTCTTAGCCTTTATAATGTATTGTCTCTGGAATCCTTCATGCCTGGCATTCACCAGCAAATGCAAGATCCATCGATAAGTGCAAGCGAGACAGGAGAACAAGTAAAGGGTTCAGTGGCGGAGAAATATGGAATTGTCGTTAGGATAACGGAATTAACCGCACCCACGGATACATCGGGAAGCAAGCCGGAGAACTATTTCTGGTGGAATGAAATTACAGCCATGGGCGTTGTTCCAGTCTTGGTACTGATCTGGCTTACGGGTGTACTGCTTCTCGTCGCGAAAACCATATACGATCAGCTGCGATTGCAACATGCCCTGCGCGCTGGTAGCCGTATAGAAACGCCTTTGTTATTGGCCTTGTTCCATGATACACGGCAGCAGCTCGGCGTGAAGCGCAAAGTTGAATTTGTTTCCAGCGAGCGTATTCCCGGTCCGGCCGTCGTTGGGTTTTGTAAGCCGACAGTCGTCATCTCTCCAAGTCTACTGATGTCGCTGCATGAAGGACAGCTTCAGTATATCTTGGCGCATGAATTCGCTCATGTCCGTCGCAGGGATGTAGCCGTGAATTGGATCATGCACTTGGTTCTGATTCTCCATTGGTTCAACCCACTTGTATGGCTTGCAGTGAACAGAGCGCGACAAGATCAAGAGATGGCCTGTGATGCCTTCGTGCTGGATCGAATGAGACCACAGCAAAATAATGCGTATGGGCAGACGATCATCCAAGTGTTGGAACATTTCTCGGGAGATCATCGCCTGCCGGGACTTGCCGGCCTATCTGCGACACATAAACAAATGAAAAGGAGACTTATCATGATCAAACAATTCAATAAAAAATCATATCGCCTTTCTATCTTAGGGATGACAATCATTCTCGCGCTTGGCAGCGTGACGCTGGTCAATGCCAAAGAAAAAGATGATGGGAACGCAACGATAGCTGTTTCAGTACAATCAGAAGCTGGGGATCGTCAATTAGATATCACCTATCCTGAGGAATTCAATGGGTCTAAGGTAGACCGTACGTTGTATAAGCAAGAAATGGATAAAATGAATAAACTAGCGGCGGATGCAGCTAAGGCACTTCCTGCAGAGGATAAAAAATATATCGATAATGAAATCAATCGCGTGAAGGAATTGGTTAAAGAGACGGGTGACACGTATGTCATCTATCATAAATATAACGCGTTGAACAGCGGACTTAATCTTAGCTATTGGGGGCTGACGAAGGAATATGCTTCCTTTGATGAATATCTTCAGAAAGCAGCAACCTTAAAAGGCGCTGTCTTGCAAGAGCCTTCCAACCTGCCAGAAGGCTATACTTTCTCCAAAGCGAGAATCGAAGGACCCTTGGGAGGCAAGTTCATCGATGATTTGAGAGCTGAAGGGAAGAAGAGCGGCAAACCGGTCTTCACGAAAAAAATGGACTGGAAAGAAGCCGACGATATTCGCCTGGAATACACGAACGGGAAAGATACGCTTGCGATTACGAAGTATACTGTGGACGCCGATGGAAGCAAGAATAATGGATTTTTTGACGATGATTTACCAGCAAATGTTTTCCCAAAATACGTTTTTTGGCAAGATGGCGGTAAATTTGGATATAGCATTTCAACCTCATCGGATCTATCACGACAAGAGAAGATCGAAATTCTGAAAGCTGCAGTTAAAAAATAACATCTCAAGGCAGGCGCCCATATCACCCTATAACTAGGGTCGATATGGGTTTTTTATGTTGGAACAATTGATATAAGTGAATGATTATCTTAGTAAATTGCTTATCATATAAAAAGTGAGGTGAGTGATGGGCAGTGGACGGCAACACTGCGGTTTGCTTCGATGGATGAAGTTACGAACTATTACTGTCCAATGACACAAAAGTGCCTACATTGTGGTTTATTGACTTAAAGTTACCTACATAGTCGCGCTATGATGATTTATGCACTAAGAAATGTCCTGTATGAAAAGTCTAAGATAAATAAAAGGAACAGGGAAGGGATCCGCTCGGAGGTAAGTCACCACAGACCAGTCGGAAGGAGTAAAGAAGAAAGCTAAGAGATCACATCGTTAACTGTGATTAGAAAATCTATTCTTTACTGATCGTTCTCAATATGTTACATTTACTATTAGGGAGGGAATCGAATGGCAAGAAGCAAAGAATTCGAAGAGAACGAAGTATTAGATAAGGCAATGAAGCTTTTTTGGGAACAGGGTTACGAGAAGACATCTTTGACAGATCTTGTAGAGCATATGGGAGTTCATCGAAGAAGTTTATATGACACATTTGGCGACAAGCATACGCTGTTTTTGAAAGCCATGGACCGTTTTCGCGATAAGGTGAATGCTGAGCTTACGAGGGAAGTTAAACGTTCCAAGACTGCAACTGAGGCACTTCAGCTTATCTTTAGTTTCATAATAAATGGTGAAGAAGATTCGCCCTCAGGCTGTTTGATGGTGAATTCAGCGGTGGAATTAGCAATGCGCGATGCCAATGTGGATTTGAAGTCCACTGAATCGTTCACATTATCAGAGAAGCTGCTCAAAGATATTATTCTGTGGGGGCAGCAGGATGAAGAATTTAGCTTGGATTACAATGCCGACGATCTAGCGGAACATCTGCATTCTGTTTGTGTGGGGTTAAGGGTAATGACAAGGACCTCCGTACCTAAAGAAAAATTACATCGAATAGCCGATTTATCAATTAAACTTTTACATAAGTAATTATTATTTAAATATAATTGCTTATGCATATTCTAGAATGATTGTTCTCATAACTGAGTATTGTCTCGTTTATAGATCTCTTTAAACGATCCTTCTTGTATATTTTTTAGAATGATCGTTCTCAAAATATGTTTCTTTCCTTGCTTTAGTTTTCTTTCATGAATGATCTATTCTTGTGTACATTTTAGAATGATCATTCCCATATAGTAGTTAATAGATGAATAAAAGGAGTAAATAAAATGATAATTTCTGAACAAGTGGCATTTGTAACTGGAGCAAACCGAGGTTTTGGCCGCCATCTCACCCTTGAACTTCTATCCAGAGGGGCTAAGGTTTATGCAGGTGCAAGAAATCCGGAAACCATTGATATTCCAGGCGTTATACCTGTAAAGCTTGATATTACCAACACTCAAGAAGTTGAAGCAGCTGCTATCCTGGCTAAGGACGTTACGCTTTTAATCAACAATGCAGGATCATCTACTGGCGCTTCTTTGCTGGAAGGTGATGTGGACAAAATACAGTTGGAGTTTGATACGCACTTCTTCGGTACGCTATACATGGTTCGTGCTTTTGCACCGATCATTGAGAAAAACGGGGGAGGATCGGTTTTAAATATTCTTTCCGCATTATCTTGGTTTAGTTCCGGAACTGCGGGTGCTTATACAGCCGCGAAGGCTGCAGCATGGGCATTGACGAACGATTTACGTATAAACTTGTATCCACATAATGTGAGAGTAGCAGGATTACATGTTGGCTTTATGGAGACAGACATGACATCCAGCTTAGAAGTTCCCAAAGTAAGCCCTGCAGATATCGCAAAAATAGCTATTGATGGCATAGAATCTGGCAGTTTTGAAATTATTGCTGATGATAACAGCCGAATGATACAAGGTGGACTTGCAGGTGGCGTTCCTGCACTGTACCCTCATCTTTCTTAATAACAATTTCATTTCTAACTTAATTTATAGAGGAGACTACAAAATGAACAAATTGTGGAGTAATACGAAAATTGGAAATATGGAATTACCTCATCGATTAGCAATGGCACCTATGACACGTAGTAGAGCACAAAAGGACGGCACACCGGGAGAACTAAGCTCCCTTTATTATGCTCAGAGAGCATCAATGGGATTAATTATTAGTGAAGGTACACAACCTTCTGATGATGGACAAGGTTATTTAAATTCACCTGGCATCTATACTGAAAAGCAAATAGAAGGTTGGAAAAAGGTTACCGATGCATTACATGAAGCAGGGTGCTTTATGTATATACAATTAATGCATGTGGGCCGTATATCGCACCCCGACAATACTCCGCATCATCGACAAGCAGTTGCACCTTCAGCGATCGCACCTGGTGTAGAAATGTTTACTGATAAAGGAATGCAGGAAATACCCGTTCCACGAGAGCTAAGCGAAGAAGATATTCAAAATACTATTGCAGACTTTCGAAAAGCAGCTGCAGCAGCTATTAAAGCAGGTGCTGATGGGGTTGAAATTCATGGAGCCAACGGTTATCTAATTAATCAATTTATTGGTGAGAATTCTAATAAACGAATCGATAAATACGGTGGATCTGTGGAGAATCGTGCTCGTTTTGCAATCGAAGTAACAAAAGCAGTAGTTGAAGAAATTGGAGCAGAAAGAACCGGTTTCCGGATTTCACCAGGAACACCTCTTGGTGGGATTGATGAAGGCGCACAAGGACCAGAGGTTTATCGCCATCTTGTAAAAGAATTAGCTAAGTTTAATTTAGCATACCTCCATGTTATGCATTTAGGGAATGAAATACTGCTCCGTGAAATTCGTTCAATTTGGTCAAATCCATTATTGGTCAATCGAGCAGGGCGGGCACTTGAAGATATTAGTGTAGATATTGATAGTGGTACTGCTGATGTGGTGCCAGTCGGTATCTGGTCTTTAGCTAATCCGGATTTTGTGGAACGTCTAAAAAAAGGAACACCTTTAAATGAAGTTGATCCTAAAACATTATACGCTGGTAACGGAAGCTTAGGTTATACAGACTACCCTATAATGGAAGAATTAAAAGCTCAACAGCAATAAGAATAAGTGAAACCACAAATGGCGTACAACTGAAAATTGTACGCCATAAGATTTGCAAATGGAAAGGAAGCTGGCACAACATGAAAGCTGCTCAAATACAGAAATACTCAAAAGAAATTCATTTGGAAATAAACAATGTTAAAATACCGAAAATCGATAATCGTGAGGTACTCGTTAAAGTAGAAGCTGCAGGTGTAAATCCTTTAGATATTCTTATTTTAAATGGCAGTATCCGAATGATTGCTGATTATGATTTCCCATTAACATTAGGCAATGAACTTTCTGGTGTTATAGAAGCATGTGGTAAAGATGTTGTTGATTTTCAGGTTGGTAACCGAGTTTATACGAGGTTGCCGGTGAATAAAATAGGAGCTTTCGCTGAATATGTGGCGGTCAAAGATGAAGCTATATTTAAAATGCCTAAAAATCTATCCTTTATTGAAGCAGCTGCGGTCCCACTTACTGCTTTAACAGCTTATCAAGCATTGAAAGAAGTGCTCAACGCTCAGCCTAATGCAAAACTATTTATTCCTGGCGGAACTGGCGGATTCGGTGCTATGGCAATCCCTATTGCTAAAGCAATGGGGTTATACGTTATTACAAGTGGCAGTGAAAGAGGTCGATCACGTGTACTGTCGATTGGAGCAGATGAATTTATAAATTATAAGGAGGAAAACTATGCTGAGGTTCTATCCAATATAGATTATGTTATAGACACCTTGGGTACAAACGAAATAAAAAGGGAACTTGATATTTTAAAACCTCAAGGAAAATTAGTATCATTGAAGGCTTTACCAAATTATCGCTTTGCCGTTGAAAATAATCTTCCAATGTGGAAAAAAATGTTGTTTGCTTTAGTAGGTGCACGTTTAGACCGTTTAGCAGCAAGAGATAAAAAAGAATATCACTTTTTATTTGTGCAAGCCAATGGAAGACAGCTACAAGAGATTACTAGCCTTATTGAAAATGACAATATTAAACCTTCAATTGATTCTACTTACAAATTTGATGATATTAATAAGGCGCTACAACAAGTTTCTACTGGTCACTCACAAGGCAAAGTTATTATAACTTTCTAAGGGAGAGAGCGAATCTAGCCGACTGTCTGTGACCGAGAAGAAGACTACTTCGTTTCACTCTGCATACGGTTTGATGAACGGCTGAGACGTGCTTGGTAGTTTGCTCAGCAGCTACCTCGTCCATTTCAAGAGATGGCGGATTCGAATGGGGAGAACAAAACAAGGTTACCCAGCGAATTGGATCCCAATCAGCCGCAACTTTACTAGACGAGAGTACGGCTCGGACCCTAAAAACTAGCGTGTAATTGACTGAATTAGAACAACATTAAAGAACCGCTACATAAGAGAATATCCATTTTGAAGATGTCATCGGAATACTTATTTCTGAAATACTAATAATTAAAAGCAATGCTAAGAAGAAATGCGTGATATGTTAGATAGGGTTTTTCCTGGCAAAATCATGATTTCTAAATACCGAAGGCTATTACCTAATGGAGATAGTCTTTTTGATTGAAGAAAAATTTTTTTTGATGATAGATTTTTTGTTATCATTATAGGGAGGGTGACATTTATATTTATGTAGGTAACTTTTTGTCATTGTTGTAAGAGGACAAGAACTTGTACCGATTGCCGATAATGGACAAGAACTTGTTACTATTGCGGATTTGATAGGTGTCTATTTTGATTTACTAAATACAAAAAACTATATATCTGCAGGGAATAATGCGATGCTTGTCGGCACCTCTATATAGTCCAATGGCGGAAAAAAATGAGAATGGAAAGCTCTATGAGATCAAGCAAGATCATTAAGAGACATTGTTTCACGGTTGGCTGTGCTGTCATTCCTTTCAGGAGGAAGCGAAAGAAGGGATCATTAGTGCCGGGAAATTTATGAATGAATTGTATGAGGAACATTAATGCCTGAATGAACAACACGCAAATCTAATCTGTCATTATTTGATGCTGAGCTATCACCTTTATGGTTATTAGATGTATAATCAGGGTGAAAGCTCAGACAACATACGCCCCAGCCTAGGATAAGAGCTATAAGGCTGGTTTTTTTTATTTACACTAGTGATTCTGAGGGATAGTTTATAAAATTGGTGAAAAACGACATGTAAATTTGCAGTGCTAGGTGAAGCAGGTCCTAGATTTGTAAGAATGACAAAAAGATAAATTGTTAAGCTGAAAGGCGTGAAAAAGGTGGGGGAAGTAAAAAGAAGAAACTGGAAGTCCCTGGTGTTTTTCAGTGTATTGCTTATTTTTATTATTGCAGGATGTTCTACATCACAAGAGACTCATCAACTCGGGAGAGAGAAGGAGCAGGAATTTGACCAAGGAAGTAGAATGAAATTTTCCAGCCTTTCTGAACAAAAGATCGTGGATTTTGCTAAGCTCAGTAAGGTTTGGGGAGTGGTGAAATACTATCATCCTAAGGTTGTATCTGGAGATGTAAATTGGGATTATGAGCTGTTTCGGGTGATGCCCTCTATTTTAGAAGAAAATTCAGATGTGAATTCAATTCTCTATGAGTGGGTTCATTCATTAGGCAGCGAGTCCATTTCTGAAGAGCTTGATGTTCAATATCAATTTTCCGAAGATTCCATACAGCTCAGTCCATCTACAGATTGGTCCAAGGATGAAGAATATCTCGGAACAGGCTTGAGTCTTGAATTATCGAAGCTTCTGGATTCTAATATTTCAGAACGAGAATATGCATATGTTAGTTTTAAGGAAGATTCATTCTTTCCGTCTATGGGAAATGAAAACCCGTACTCTAATATGAATTTCGATGATACAGGCTACAGGTTGCTAGGTTTATTCCGCTACTGGAATATTATCGAATATTACTATCCGTATAAAGATGTCATCGGAGAAGATTGGGATCGAGTGCTTCTGGAGTTTATCCCTAAAATGGTAGATGGATCGGATTATGACTCCTATTTCATGACTTTAGCAGAACTGACAACTAGAATACATGATTCTCATGCATATTTGGTGGGCAAAGATAGAGAGACGATTACTGATTATTTTGGAACGTATCGGCTTCCCGTAAACTTTATCGAAATTAACAATCAGATTGTTATAAATAAAGTAATTAACAAGTGTGGACTTGAGGTCGGAGACATTGTATTAAAAGTAGGCGACAAAAATATAGATGAATTATTTGAAGATAGAAGAAAATATATATCACAGTCGCGAGAAGACACGGCCAGCTTATTTTTTCTTGATTTATTCCGAACTGAACAGAAGAATACGGACGTTACTGTAATTCGGCAGGGAAATAAGAGGAACATTAGTGCAGTAGGCAGTCAACAAGACATTAATTTCCTGGTTGATACGAAATCACAAGCAATGGAGAGTGGAGAAATCTACTATATTAATGCTGGTCTTTTGAAAGATGGAGAGATTGATAAAATCATGAAAAAGTGGTGGAACACTAAAGGGCTAATTGTAGATCTTAGAAACTACCCATCTAGCATACTTACTTATGAATTAGCCAAATATCTGATCGCTTTTGAAAAAGAGTTTGCCACAGTGTCGGTCCCCAATCGTGCAATACCCGGTGAATTTTATTTCCTTGAGCCTATGGTTTCAGGGAAGCCCCAAGAAACAAATGCCGTTTATAAAGGGAAAGTAGTGATTCTAATCAATGAACATACTGCTAGTCAAGGCGAGTTTACAACGATGTCTCTTAGAAATACAGATAACTCCATAGTTCTCGGTAGGCCGTCTGCTGGAACTGATGGTGATATACGTATCATTATGCTTCCAGGAAAAATAAAAACCGCTATAAGTGGACTCGGCATATTTAATCCAGATAAAAACCCAACGCAAAGAATAGGATTGCAGCCAGATATTCGTCTTGATCCTACTATTGAAGGGATTATGGAAGGCAGAGACGAGTATATTGAGAGAGCTGTTGAATTAATTAAAGGTGGTTATTAATTATAAAATATTTGGAATATAAATGAACATCTACTCACTTCGGGGGTGATTTTTTTAGGGAGGAATGAGATGAAGACTAGACGGGTCATATTAATCAGCTTAATTGTTGTAGTTTGTCGAAGGACAAGAACATAGTCTCATGAAAAACCCGCACCCAGCTTCATTTCACAGCTAATGTGTTTAAACATCGTTATGGTTTGAAGTTAATAAAAGCCAGCTTGAATATGGGTCAAATATATCAACTGATTGCGAATGTCACATCTGAGATGCCAATGGTTTATGCACGAATGATTCAAAAAAATGGATAAAACTATGGGTTGCTCTTTTAAGATAGGTTAAAAAGGGTACACTTATCACCATGAATATCTTGATGAGTCAACAGTTCCATATGATATCCAGAACGTGCTAATGAGGCAAAGTTTGGACGTCCGCACTGCGGCTACGTAACTATAATAAATGAAGCTGGAGATTAGCTATGAGAAACGAAAAAATTATATCGACTTATATCGTCAGGAGAAAAGAAGCGCCGTTGGTCCAGCGCTAATTCAAGGCCCATTGGTCGATACTATCAAGGTCGATATTTATTGGAAGTGGATGGACCTATTTGTAATTCCTGCTTCTGTCCGTAAAGAGATCTATAGCGCAGGAAGATTCAAGTGTTTAATAGCGATTTTGAAAAACATAGTACTATTGCCATAGTGCATACAATTTTCTAGAACTTATCGAATCTGATATTAAAAAGCAGGATATAAATACTATCAGTTAACAACTCCTGTTGGATTTATTTTAAGAATGGATTTAAACCTCTGACAATGCAATTGTTCTTGCCAAGAGAGCATACCTATTTCCACCTCATTGTATGGCTAAATTCATACGTGCAAAATAACTGGGTATGGGAGAAACCTATAAACAGTGAAATCTACTGCACATGAGATGGCGAATCATGTGCTTAATCCCCAAAAGTTACATGAGCAGCAAGTGTATTTCCTTGAATTTTAGTACAGTGCAAAGAAGACGCTGTCATCGCGGTAAACAAGTAAAGCCTTTGGCACCCATAATTGATAACGCTCTAAGAACGGGGCCTATGGATCCTTACGAGCTGACAAGAAGTATACACTTTTTCGGCACGAAGGTCAGCACGAAGGCAGTCCCCATTCAATCCGTCAAAGAAAAACAGCGAATGAAATCCATTTTACGCATAGTGATGATTTGTAGTTCGCTCCATGTTGCTTGAGGTAGCAAACCCTTAGGAGTACAAATCTAGAACGAACTGGTTACGAGACTCTATGACATAGGCTCGCCACTGCAAGACTTCATCAATGAACTCCAACGATTTAGCTGATGCAATATCCACCTTTTCATTGAAACAAGAGATAGACGGCTGCGAGGCGAGCTGTTCTTTTGCAAGTAATGTAGTCAACAATGGTTCGTGAGACAACTCATCCGCATGATCACCGGTGTGGTATCCGCACAAATGCTGATAGACATTCTGGAGCACAACATTTAGAATGGAATGATCCCGATGATGAACGGGATCATGGACTACAAGCATTACTTTACGGTCTGAGCCAGACCCAGTTTATGATCGAATTCTTTATATAAAAGCAGGCCGGCAACCGAGGTCAGATTGCCGCCTTCGAAATTCACTTTAATTCGAGGGCTGAAGTTCATGCCGTACTTTTGTAAACTTGTCATAGAAGAGTCTAATTTGTAGTTTTGGTGTGTTTCGTCACCATCAACACTACCGAGGTAAGGGCTCTTTTTTCCATGTTTACTTTACACCTTTTAAGTGAAGCTTCGTATTGCTGTAATCCCTTGATGCTTCTGATCTGACAGCATTCTCAATGAAGTGTTAAGAATATTTCTGAATAAAAAAAATTTTTGACAAAATGACACAATTAAAGCTATTATGGATATATTAAATCCTTCATTGGGAGTGATTCAAAATTTATAAAATTTTATAAGCTACAATATGCTCTTCACAACATGCTTTTTCTTATAATGGACACATCTAACAAGCTTGCTGGTGTACAGGATTTAGTAGAAAATCAAAACTTTATCCGACTTACCTGTCCAAAATCTTAACTAAATTGGCTAAGGAAGGAATGATTAATCTTTTTCAGATGTCAACAGCTATTCGCATAGTCAAAATTGGGAAGATATTTCATTCTTGTACATCATACTGCTATTGAAGGTAAATCATCTTTATTTGATTGCTGTTAGTCTTTTTCAGAATGTTTTATAAAAACTGTGTATTTATAATCCACTCATATTTTTCAATAAATCGCAGACATAAAGGATCTTTTAATTCCTTCGTATATAGTTTCAAATTAGTAATATGGAAAATACCAATATTAATTGGGCTAAATGTTTTTATCAATTTTTAAATTAAGGAGAGAAATTTGTGCAAATCATACTTTACTTAATTATGGGGATAATTTTAGGAATGTTTTTCCCTATTCAGGCATCTATAAGTGCTCGTTTAAGCTCTTATTCAAAAACGCCTTTAACAGCTTCCTTTATCGCATTTTGTTTAGGAACAGTGATATTACTCATTATTAATTTAATAGTAGATCCTAGAGGAATCAGCGTTGGGATTGATTTTTCATATCCATTGTATGTTTTTATAGGTGGAGCAATAACTGGTGTTGGCTTTCATTTGGCTAATATCATTCTTTTTTCAAAACTTGGTGCTTCAGTTACTACAATAGTAACTGTAACAGGGCAAATGTTTTTAGGAATTCTAATCGATCACTTTGGGTGGTTTGGTGTACCAACTAATCCTATTAGTATTACTAGGACAATCGGGACTCTCATTATGATTTTAGCCATTTCATTTGTTCAAACAAAAAAGAAAAGAGATTTAACTACATCCATAGAAGAAGAAAAAAAAGATAGAAAAATTACTTGGATTATTTTGGGCGTTTTAGCTGGATTTTTACCTCCATTGCAAACTGCTATTAATGGAAATCTTCGCGTTGCAACAGGTTCACTTTTAGGAGCTACTTTCATTTCTTTTTTCGTTGGTGCCATTATCTTGCTTATTTTAATATTGATTACTCAACGTCGCTTAGAGATTCCTTTGTATGACACTCAAAAAAATCGTATTCCTATTTGGGTATATATGGCAGGTATATTTGGCATATTCATTTTAACTGGTAACATTGTCTTATTACCTATACTTGGATCGGTTCTAACTACTATGATTTTTCTATTGGGACAAATGATTATGGCATTAACAATCGATCAGTTTGGATTGTTTAATTTACAAAAAAGGAAAATTGATAGTAGAAGAATTGCTGCTTTAGTATTTACTATTATTGGAATAATGTTTGTTAAGTTCTTGTGATTTTCTATGTAAGCTAGGCGCATATTCAATATAGTTCCAAAACTACAAAAAATAAAATACAGGCAATTCATAAAGCATAACCGAACCGCAAATCAATCGGATATCAGTTCTCAAAAGCGGCGTGTAGAGGATGTATTACCGCTGACGAAATTGACCAAGTGTTAAGAACGAACTTGGACACGGACGTTGTTCTTTGTACTGGTTCGGCTTTCAATTACAAGCTGTATGCGAAGAAAAAAGCCATTCGCCACAAGTTTCTGAACGGGAACAAGGGCGAACGAGTCAAGAAAGGCTTCTATCATATCCAGCATGTCAACGCTTATCATCAGAGGTTAAAGACATGGATTCAACGGTTCAAGGGAGTTGCTATTCGTTTCATCGATAACTACCTGTTCTAGTTCCGCTTCATTGAGTTGCACAAACATATGAGCAGGAACGCAGTGAAAAGCTCTAATCGTGCTTGAGTCATGCAGGAAAGCCATATTCTCCCTCCCCTGTGTGATCATTTAAGATGGCTTGAAAACTGCAATAACCAGCAGTATTGTTTATTTAGTCAAACTATACGTATGAGTATTTGACTTTAAGAGAACATTACATTTTAGACAAGAGGAGGTTGTAGTTGGTGAGTGACTTGAATAACGAAAAAATACCGAAGGAAACGATCCAAGCATTTAAAATTGTAGAGGAGTTGCTTGGCAGTGCAGTAGTCGGGGTATATCTATTTGGTTCTGCAGTAACAAGTGGCTTACGCATTAATAGTGATGTAGATGTCCTAGTGGTTGTAAATCAAAGTTTGACTAAAGTAATTCGTAGAAAACTAACAGATAGATTTATGCATATATCCGGAAAGATAGGAAATTCAGATTCTGTGCGACCACTTGAAGTCACGGTAATAAACCATGGAGATGTTGTCCCCTGGCGATTTCCGCCAAAAAATGAATATATCTATGGTGAGTGGCTCAGGGATGAGTTTGAGAATGGACAAATTCAGGAACCATCATATGACCCTGATTTGGCTATTGTTTTAGCGCAAGTGAGAAAGAATAGTGTTTCTCTTTTTGGTCCTGATGCTTCTGATATACTTGAACCCGTGCCGATGACACATATTAAAAGGGCGATTATGGAATCCTTGCCAGGATTAATTGAGGGCATCAAGGGCGACGAACGAAACGTAATTTTAACCCTTGCACGAATGTGGCTGACAGTGGCTGTTGGCGAAATCTCATCAAAAGATATAGCTGCAGAATGGGCTATACCTCAGTTGCCTAAAGTGCATGCGACTTTACTCAACTTAGCAAGAAAAGCCTATCGCGGAGAGAATGTTGATAATTGGGAAGGACTGGACAGTGAGGTAATAGCACTCGTTAATCATATGAAAAACTCTATAGAGTCTTATCTTAGTATCTGAACATGCTTTGAAAGACTTAAAAATTTGTGAAAATAAGAAGAGATTGTTAAGGGACCTTTGCTACAATGGAGGGATGGCAAAAATTGTAGATCACGCTCAAAGAAGATTACGAATAGCCGAGGCTACTTTGCGTGTCATCAGACAGCAAGGCATGAATGGGGCGACCGTTAGAAATATTGCCCAGGAGTCGGATTTTTTGCTTGGTGCTATGCGTCATTATTTCTCGACTCAGGATGACCTGATTGACTTTTCCATGAGGTTGGTAAAAGAGCGAGCGACTGTCCGTTAATAACCTATCGACTTAGACATATCTTTATTTCAAAAGGCGCTTCGAATATTATTGGAGCTATTGCCTACAGATGACAACAAACTGGCAGAAATGGAGGTGTGGTTCGCATTCACCGCTCACTATAGAAGAAGCGGCACTGCATTTGACGCGCAGCACGATGGCTTGCTGGATCTTGTAGAGCGTATGCTGCGCAGTTTGAAAGAGTCAGGAGTGCTGCGGCCTGAACTTGACTGTACACTGGAGATAGAACGACTATACGCTTTTATTATTGATGGTATAGAGCGCGGGTAAATTATTAACAAATCGAAAATTTGGTTACCTATCATATGAAATCTGTCTGTACGAAAAAAGCCTATGCCGCGTATTAAGGGTGAGATAAAATGAAATATGGGAAGGAGATACGTATATCCAAGAAAGGTGAGTTGGATTGAAGATAGTAATAGAAAGGGCTAATGTGTCCAATGCAGAGAAATTTTTGCTCTACAGATATTTGATGGAGGTTAATATATATGGGATTAGAGGCTAATCTATATTCGTTGAAATACGACATGCTTGATGACTGTGTTGATTTATTCATGGGAACTTTCTCAAAAGAACCTTGGAATGATGTTTATGAGTCAAGAAAACAAGTTGTGGATTTTTTTGAGAATCATATGAAAAACAATTATTTCATTGGTTACGTTCTAAAAATAGACGATGAACTTGTTGGATTGAGCCTAGGCGCAAAAAAGCCATGTCTAAAAGGAATGGAATATTTCATTGATCAATTTTGTGTAAGTGAAAAATTCCAGGGACAAGGAGCAGGCAGCAAGTTTCTAGAGCTTATAGAATCTGACATTAAAAAGCAGGATATAAATACTATCGTGTTAACAACTTCCAAGGGATTCCCATCAGAAAAATTTTATATTAAAAATGGATTCCAAAAATCCGACAATGCAATTCTTCTTGCCAAGTGAGCATGTCTATTCTATTAGCTTCCTCTGCTTGGCTAAAGCGGCAGGTTTGGTGCTGTTTGGAAAGTGGGAAGTGATTTCTCCCGATTCCACTAATTGAGGGTCCTACGCAAAGAGGAATACAAAATATATGATTAAATAATAATACAAGGGTGGATAAAAATTACATTTGAGGAACTGTACATTAATGCAAAAAAAGTTATAAATTCACGGTAACTTTCAGAATATGCAAGTGCTGGAGGGGTGGGAGCAGCAATTCTTTCCGCGGAGAGAATGTTGATAATTGGGAAGGACTGGACAGCGAAGTAATAGCACTCGTTAATCATATGAAAAACTCTATAGAGTCTTATTTCAGTACCTGAACATACTTAGAAATACTTAAAAACATACGAAAAGTCAGTCTCATATAAAAATTCTGTGAATGGTAACGCACAGAAATATGCTTGAATTGTATTGTAGGGTGAAAAGAACATATATTGTTTTCCGTAAAGAAGGACGTTCCTTTGTTGATTTAGCGAAATGGATTGAGAAAAATAACTATCTGATCAAAGAAAACGAACCTGGTAGGGAAATATATTTACCGTTATCTACAAAACAAGATGCACAATTAATGGAAATACAAATTCCAATAATAAATACATAACGAATGGAGGAGTGGCTTGAATTGAAAAATAACCTAATCATCTATAGGATTAAAAGGTCTCTATTTAGCGGTTATGCATACAGCTATTACGCTGGCTCCTATTATGACCCGATTGGCTGCAAACGAGATTATTGATAATGTGCAGATGAAAGAATTAGAAAGCATTTCTCCAGATTTTAATTGGATTTTCTCGTATCGTTTCCCGCGATTTGAACTCTTAAGTTAGCGGGTGGAAAATTCGATTATAATTAAACATTCTCTACTTGATTCTTAAATATTTTGATACTTTTAGAGCAATTACAAATGTCTAAGGAAGTGAACATAATGACAAATCAACAAAGTCGAGTAAACAATATCCCTTTATTTTCACAAACGATAACCGACTATTGGCGGGAGAAATTTTTGAACGGAGACGTCCTCTATAGCGATGAAGTCTTTACTGTCGCCATCAACCCAGACCTTGACGAAGACAGTCGGGTCATGGTGCTGGAAACCATCGACGGTCGGATTATGGCGGTCCTGACGCCTGCGATGGCCGATAAGGTTGGTCTTTATCAACAACAAGACCTGTCTGAGGAGATCTTTCGCCGGAAATTAAAAGAAGCAGGAGTAACTCTGCATGGCGCAGATTATGTTTATTATTTCTCAGAAGCGGATAAGAACGTATTGCTGCAGGGAAATTTGGAAGGTGACTTGCGCCGGCTAACAGAGCAAGATGATGTGGTTTTCTCCGAGTTCGAGTCCTCCGCTTCGGAACAAGACTTGGATGATGCTTTTGTGGAAATGGATCACTGGGCCGTGTTCGGCTCTTTTGAGCAGAACCGCCTAGTCTGTGCTGCCAGCATGTATCCCTGGGAGAACGATACGCAAATTGCGGATCTTGGCGTACTGACGCTGACGCCATTTAGAGGAAAAGGTTATGCCCGCAAAGTGGTGCGTTCCATTTGTAAGTATGCCTATGACCAAGGTTACGAACCTCAGTACCGATGTCAGCTCGATAACCATGCATCTACGTTGCTGGCTAAAGCGGCGGGTTTGACGCTGTTTGGAAAGTGGGACGTGATTTCTCCCGACTCCACTGACTGAGAGTCCGATGGAGATCACCGCAGCATCAAATCCAACTGACATAGGTAACGGTAAAGATGATTTTGTTAAAAAATAGAAAATAATCGTTCAAATGATATTGGATGATTCACTAGAATAAAGGAGGACACATATTTAACTTGATATGTGTTCTCTTTATTTTGAATTTCTATAAAGGAAGCAGTCAAGCGAAAGCGCTAGGCAGACCACCGCAAAGAGATCACTCGACGGATAACCGCCGTACTGGGCGTAGAGCAGACCAGCGAGCCACGCACCTAACGCATGAGGGCCGTTCATCGTCGAATTGGCTAGGCCAGAAATCGTCCCACGTATGGAGACGTTCAGGAAGGTGAGCGCACCCATGACAAGCGGGAATATAATGCCGAGCACAGCGCTGATGATCAGATAGACGATGGTTACGGCAGTGAGGTTCGGTAGATTAGGCATCAATATGTACAACGCTATGAGCTGCACCATCCCACTACTATTGTCCGCAACATCCCTATCTTACGTGTGACGTAATCATTGACCGCGCTTCCCAGCATGCTGCTGAAGCTGAGGGAAATCTCGAACCGATCGAACAACCACTTGCCAGTGAAGGCAAATGTAATACCGGTGCCCAATTGACGCAGAAAATAGGTAAGAAAGCCGGTGCTGAGAAGGCGATCCCCATCGCTTTCTAGATGCTGGATGCAGGCACGACGACATACGGATTGGAAACCCATACCTATGGAGCTGTGAAGGCTGCGCTTACGTCGGCGAGGAAGCGAAATAGGCAAATCGCCCAGAAGCTATCTGCAAAGACACATAAAATCGATGATATAGAAAAACAAAAATCTTGCATAATTATAGTTTTTAGATGAAGTATTATGAATTTGATTCAATTAATGAGTGAATATAGATTTCAATCATTTTAATATTTTCTTTCCATAATGAAACAAGCCATTCTTTGTCTGCCTTAGAGATTAAAAATGTTGTGAATCCATTTATAAGAATTATTATTAAATCATTTACTAACTCCAAGTCATTCGCGTCTAGCGTATCACCATAAAAATCGCCCACCAAGATCTCAAAGAAATCAAACGGTGTTTTTTCGCTGTCTTTACCAAAGATAATCTCTTCAAACTCCGTATCATATGAAGACTTCAATACAAATTGCATTTGAACATTAATTAAATTTAAGTAGTCTTTATTTTTTTCTTCAATGAAGAAGAGAAAGTATTTGAGCATAATATCCGCAAAAGAATCCGTTTCCTTCGCTTCCTGATAAATTTGTTCCAGCGCTTCACTCATTAGCACATCAGCAAAAATAAAAGCTTCTTGTTGAATTGTTTCCATAGAACCAAAGTGATGAAACACGCTTGCTTTACTAACATTTGCCTTCTTTGCTATGCTGTTAGCGCTTAATGCTTCTAAACCATTTTCTGCTATTAAAGCGATTGTAGCGTTTAATAAAACTTCTTTTGTTTTGTTCCCCTTTTTTTCTCTACCATCTATCATTACCGTTCCTCCTAGAATAGTGGGCTCATTTTCTTCAGTTATTATAGCATAAAACATAAAAATTGACCGATTGGTTAGTTTTTAGTAAGATGAAACTGACCGTTCGGTTAAATATTATTTGTGTACTACCTTTTTTAAGTTGTATGAAACTTTTGATAAAAAGAAAGGAGTGGAGCAAAAGAAAAAGGGGAAGTTACTTTATTTTGCGATCGTACTCGCATTGTTGACGTTGTTTATAAGCTTTACACAGCTTTAAAACCTAGTCGTTATAATACATGCGTTCAAACCGAAGCCTACTCGGGGAGAAGTTACATATTTGGCTCACAATGGGACAATTTGTTGCACTCTATTGAGCGTTATTTCTTGGACCATAATAATTATCTTGGTACATCAGACGCTTCTCTTGAAGTCAATAATAAATAGATATAGGAGATATTATCATGAAAAAGAGACTTTCTTGGGTGTTATTAGCTACACTTGCGTTGACTATGCCATCCGGAGCAATGGCTTCCAGCGTCGCCCCTGTTGTTGCGGATAACCAAGGATTGGGGAAAACCGCTGCCGAGAAGGCTGCGTTGCTAATAGAATCTACCCATACGATTAGCGTTCAGTATGCGCTGATTGATAATGGGAATATCACTGTGTCTGGCCAGACGGGCAAGAACGATAAACCGCTGACCAAGGATACATTATACGGTATTGGCTCGGTCAGCAAAGTAATTGGGGCTGCGGCCGTCATGAAATTGGTAGACGAAGGGAAAATCGATCTGGATACTCCCGTCGTTCAATATATAACCGATTTCAAGATGAAGGACGAACGGTATAAGCGCATTACTCCGCGCATGCTGCTGAACCACTCCTCCGGTCTGCGCGGTACTGGATCTACGAGCGACTCCTTGTTCGAGGATAATGACACCTATGCCCATGATACCTTACTGCAAACCTTGTTCGACCAGACCTTGAAGGCGGACCCTGGAGCATTCTCAGTGTATTGCAATAGCGGTTTTACGCTTGCTGAGATTCTCGTTGAAAGAGTCAGCGGCATGAGCTTTACCGAATTTTTTCATCAATATTTCACAGAACCATTGCAGATGAATCATACGAAGACACCGCAGGACAAATCGAAAGGCAGCACTCTTGCTGGGTTCCATGTCCCGGATTACCAAGTACAACTTCCAGATATTTTTGTTAATGTGATCGCCGAAGGAGGGGTTAATTCTACGGCAGAAGATATGGTGCGATTCTCGCAAATATTTATGGGACAGGCAAACAACATCCTTTCTGACAAGTCGGTACGGGCGATGGAACAGGAGGAATACAAGAAAGGCATCTGGCCGGAAGATACGGATGATAGTAACAATTACGGTCTCGGTTGGGACAATGTGAAGCTATACCCGTTCAATGATTACGGAATAAAGGGCTTGGCCAAGGGCGGGGACATCTCTGAGTATTCTGCTTCTCTCGTCGTGCTTCCAGAGAAAAAGATGGCAGCTGCTGTGTTAACATCCGGCGGTAGCAGTAGCACGAATCAATTGCTGGCAAGCGAAATACTGCTGCTGGCGCTCAAGGATAAGGGCGAAATTAAGAACGTCATGCCGGATAAATCATTCGGCAAGCCGGTTAAGGCCAAGATGCCCAATGATGTAGTGAAGCAAGCAGGCTATTATGCCAGCAGTGAAACGCAGTTCCGGATAGAGATCACCAAGGACGGGGAACTGTCCATGGCAAACAATCCGGAGACGAAGTATATATATACTTTGGATGGAAGCTTTATCAACGAGAACGGAAACTCCAAGATCAGCTTCGTCACCGAGAAGAGCGGACGCACGTATTTGTGGAAGAGAGCCTATGAGACGTTGCCGGGATTGGGGCAGCTAGCAACGTCAGAGTATGCAGCTGAGAAGCTGGAAGACAACGTGCTGCCGAAGGAGACCGCAGAAGCTTGGGCAAAACGGGAAGGCGCTAAGTTCTATGTCGTTAACCAAAAATTCAGCTCCGAAGAGTATTTCTTTGGGCAGCCGGCAATCGAAATTAGCCTCGCCGACGGTCTGCCGGGTTATTGGGTGGATAGAAAAATCACAGGTCCAAATACGGCGACGAGTCAGATCCAAATCCCAGGAATAGCAGGCCGGGATACGACGGAAGCCCGGTTCTACACGAAAGACGGCATCGAATATTTGAACGTAAACGGGTTCTCACTTGTGAGCGAGGCGAACGTAAAACCGATCTATGCAGGAAATCAGTCCAAGGCCACGGTGTCAGCGAACGGGGATGCTAAATGGTATACTATCCCGGCAGCGGCGGCAGGTAAAACGATGACGGTCAAGCTGCCAATGAAAGGTGCTTTCGCGGTATATGACGAGCACGGATTAAGCGTTAACTATAGCCTTGTCAGCGGCAACAACAAAGTGACCCTGCCCAAGAACGGAACGATCGTATTTGCCGGCGCGCCGGACTTGGAATTTAAAATAACAATGAAATAAGCTTATTATATAAAGCCTCAAGGGGCAAAATTCTTGAGGCTTCCTTATATTTGTGCTCATCCCAAATTTACGATGATCCTCCTCTTGTTTATATAGGTGTGCGACATCCACCGCAAGCTAGCACTTTAGCGCAGAATTCCACAGGGGATGGGTCAGTCAAGTGGATTTGTCGCAGCGACCATTTACATAAGAAGTGCAAGGTCAAAAAGACCTAATGACGGAATGTTTAATTATTTCCACGGAAGCTTCTGCAAAATCACCCGACATTCCACATGAAAAGGCAAACATCGGCCGTGGAGTCAGTACATGCCCAACTTGTGACGGATTTTTCCTCCGCAGCAAGAAGATTATTGTGGTGGGCGGGGGGAGATTCAGGCATGGAAGAGGTACACTTCCTGAACCGTTTTGCCAGCGTTGAGGGCATGTTCGCTTGCGGCGATGTACAAGATCGTCATTATCGTCAAGCCTTACAGCAGCAGGCAGCAGATATATGCTGCCCTGGATTGTAAGAAGCATAATTCAGAGGTGATAGTACTGCTCAAAGGCATTGATTATTATCCACTTTTTTCCGTATTTCCTTGCTTACTTGATAATACAATCCTGCTAGGCGCAGGATTAAAAAGCTTAGTTGTTCT
This sequence comes from Paenibacillus sp. FSL R5-0923, assembly GCF_038009145.1. Taxonomy (NCBI): domain Bacteria; kingdom Bacillati; phylum Bacillota; class Bacilli; order Caryophanales; family Paenibacillaceae; genus Paenibacillus; species Paenibacillus sp. FSL R5-0923. The sequence goes on along the minus strand of NZ_JBBPAT010000001.1, from coordinate 4,072,098 downwards.
TCGCGAGAAACCGGAACCTCCCAGGGATTTTTCGGGGTATACGAAATCGACTTTGAGAAAATACGTAATGATAACGACAGCAAAATGGTTAGTTATAAATTAATTATTATTATTATTCAACAAATTTATTTAAAAAATAGAAGAGGTATGGTGCTCTATGAGATTTACTATAGGTAAGAAAATAATAAGTGCTTTCATAAGTATTGCGGTTCTTTTTGGAATCGTAAGCGGTCTATCCCTATTTTATTTAAAAAAGATAGACGATTCCAATTCGGATATAATTAGAAGGGGAGAACAGATCTTGTCTAATTTGAAGGATATGAGAGCTAGCACGCTGCAGCAGATGAGCAGTTTGCTAGATTTTCTTTTAAACCAAAGCAATAACGGATTGGATAGGCTTGACGAATCGAACAAGCAATTGTCGGAATTAATAAACGCTACCTTAAGACTGGTACAACGTGATGTGGACAAAAACCAATTACAGAAACTAAATGAAATAGGTTTACAATTCAAGAAAGGCGCAGATCAAGTTATTTCATTAGAGGGAACAAACATGGAAGCGGTAATAAAATTGGTGTCAAGTGATGTTATTCCGCTCGGGCGTGAAATGGAGAAATTGGCCAATGAGATAGCCGATGGACAACAAAAGCTAGTTGATGAAGATGTCAAAGAGAATGAGTTGATGGTTGATTCCGTCCGAACAACCGTTCTGATCATAAGTATAATCATATTTCTAACGGCTCTTACGATAGGTTACTTTATCTCCAGATTAATCTCTAAACCAATCGTTCATATCTCATATGCAGTAAAACGAATTGCTTCAGGTGACCTAACGTTAGAGAAAATGGACGTGAAAAGTAGGGATGAAATCGGCGAGTTAGCGGATTCTTTTAATCAAATGGTCCAAAACATCCGCAGTTTAATCTTGCAGGTCGGAATGAGTGCCAAATATGTTGCCACATCCTCAGAGGAGTTAACGGCTAGCTCCAAAGGGACCAATCGTGTTACGCAACAAATCTCTTCTACCATTCTAGAAGTTGCTTCCGGAGCAAATAATCAAGTTAAAAGTGTGAATGAAAGCGTGCAGGCCGTTAACGAGATATCGGAAGGAACGCAACAAATTGCTATCAATGCTCAAAGCGTCTCATATTCTGCATCCCAGGCGGCTGACAATTCGTTAGAAGGAAATCAAGCCATTCAACAAGTAGTGGATCAGATGAACTTTATTCATCAAACCTTTGAAGAAATATCGGGAGTGATAAACCGATTGGGAGAACGTTCACAGGATATTGGAGAAATCACTGAATCTATAACGAATATCGCTTCGCAAACGAATCTACTGGCACTTAATGCATCAATTGAAGCAGCGAGAGCAGGAGAGCAGGGAAGAGGATTTGCAATAGTGGCAAGCGAAATCCGGAAATTAGCCGAACAGTCGACTCAATCATCACAACAGATTGCTAAACTAATAGCAAACATTCAACAAGAAACAACTGCCGCTACGCAATCTATGGAAGTCGGAACAAAAGAAGTGAACAAAGGGATTCACGTTGTAAGTAAGGCTGGAATATCCTTTGAACATATTCAACAATCGGTACATAAAGTTGTCACTCAAATTCAAGAGGTGGCTGCGGCTTCTCAAGAAATGTCTGCTAGTACGGAACAGATCGGTAGCTCTATGAAGTACATTTCCAGAATCGTCGAGGAATCCGCATTGGGGATGCAGCAAGTATCTTCATTTACGGAAGAGCAGATCGCGTCCTCGGAGGAAGTTTTCACCTCTGCTTCCTCTTTGTCTAAAATGGCTGATCAATTACGAGATCAAATCGGTAAGTTTAAGGTCTAGGAAGACGCCGGGCATATTATTGATGGGAGAATGGGGTATTATTTATGTGCACAGAATTTTTGATATTAGTCCCACAATCCGTACAATAGGCGTTTGTTAAGGGGGTTTACCTGCCCCTTTCTTTAAGGCTGAACTGATCTAACTTCTTGTGGGCGCAATTTTTGAAGGGAGAAGTCCTCTATAGCGATGAAGTCTTTAGTGTCGCCATCAACTCAGACCTGGACGAAGAAAGGCGAGTCATGCCTAATCCTTGATAGTGTTTTTCTAAAAAAACCAACGCAGTTGAGCCGTTGAATCGGAGAATTTAGTAACTACATTTGAACCTATGATTTCACCATTGACTTCTGCAAAAGAGCCTGAGCGATGACACTCTCACTCTTTTTTTCGAAAAACTATTTGATCATTTCCCCAGCAAGCCTACAAGTCTAAGGATGGTTGCCTTGCAAGAGGGAGCAGTGATCGGAACGATATCCATCAAATGGAAGTCTGAATCAGATATGAATCACAAACAAAAACTTTCTTCCTGGAAAAACTTCAATAGGTTTGGAAAATGGAATCTACTTAAAATGAAGATTAGGGTACATTTATTTGAATATAACCCGCAGGTTGGAGAATATAATATTTCAGATGTAACTATCAATCCTGACCACCGAGGCGAGAGAGTTGGAAAGCTGCTATTGCAGTGGGCGCAGCACTTTGTGCAAAGCGAGCCAAGCTCGAATATGCTATGCCTGCACGTCTCGGGTGAAAATCCTGGGCCAAGCATCAATACGACCAATTTGCATTCCATACTCATATACAGGAAAATAGGTTAGTATGATATTTTATGTTCAATGAAAAGAGTTGGATCTGTATGGTTAAAAGTTTGAAATAAATGAGAAAAGATATCTCCAAGTAATCATCAAAAGTATGATGAAGCAGTGATGAGCACCGCATAAATAAACACGCAGCCGTTGCTGGCTGCGTGTTTATTTATGCTTTACGTTGGAAATTTATTTTCAGATTGAGCGTTACAGTTGTGAAGGTGTAATTCCCATCGTTCTTCTATCAAGCAGTCTATTCTTCATTTGGTTTCTATTCTGTAAATTTGAAATTGTATTTTATATAATTGTGAAGGGCTGCAGCAAGTATATTTACAATCTTTAAGAAAGTGTCCTTTAACTACAAAATCTAAATGGTTTCGTGGATTTTATGATAAGGTATAAACTTGACACATTAACGATTTCTAGGATATTATAGATACAATAAGTCTTTGAATGGGGTGTTACCGTGAGATTTACAAAAGCAACAAATTATGCTTTGCACACCATGCTCGCGCTACTTGACGCTTCTCCAGTTAAGCCGATAGGTGTTCAGCAGTTAACAGAATTACAAGGTGTTTCACCAACCTATTTATCCAAAATTTTAACAAGGCTCGTGAAAGCAGGGATGATCGAGTCTGTTTCCGGAGTCAACGGAGGATATCGCTTATCTCGCAAAAAAGACGATATCACATTTTTGGATATTATCCACGCTATTGAGGGTACTGCATCCTTATTTGAATGTGATTTTGTCCACGGCGACGAATGCTCGATTCAAGCTGTAATGAAAGAAGCGGAAGAGAAAATGGAAAGCCATCTTAAAAACACGAAGTTGACGGATCTGGTCCAAAAGCAAACACAGGTTTAAGGTTGAGCCATTTTATATTGAAAGGAGGAGTGCAGTTTTCTACTTTTATTCAATAATAGATATAATGAGTCTTTTATATCCGAATAAGGGTGTGAGCGTCATGATTTACGAATGCGCCATTATTGGTGGAGGACCGGTCGGGTTGAATGCAGTCCTCATTCTTGGAAGAGCAAGGAGAAGCGGCTATCATCGACAACAATCGACCCAGAAATGCCATTACACATGCGTCTAACGGCATTATTACGAGAGACGGCGTAACGCCGGTCGAGTTTCGCGGAATTGCTCTTGAGGAGATTAAAAGTTATCCGTTAGTCGATCATCCTCAAAACGAAGTTGTTTCCGTTGACACTACCCAATTCCGATTTGAGTAGCTTGATTCTACTTGCCTTCGCCTTCAATCGCGAAAACTGATCTTGACAACAGGCGTAAAGGAGATATATCCAGAGATTGAAGGCTTTTATCCGCTTTACGGGAAAAGCTTGTTCAATTGTCCCTATTGCGACGGCTGTGAGCTCCAAGATCAACCGATTATTGTTGTTTCCGAATTTCCAAACTTATTTCATACGGAAAAACTGCCTTTCAATTGGAGCAAGGATTTGTTTGTCTGTACTAGTGGCAAGGCATCTCTGTCAGAAGGGTGAATTTAGAATAAATTTCGATAATTTATAAAAAAGTCTGATCATTTATAATAAATATTGATAATTTGTAAAAAGTTTTATAAAAAAATTAAATGCACTCCGTTTCCTACTGGTGCAACAAACGGGCCAGATTATTGAGAAAGAAAATGAATCGCTTAAATGTTAAATTATGGTAGGATATAAATACTGTGAACACAGTTGTTTCAGAATTTAACTGACCTAATAATGAAAAGAGCGCGCAAAATTAAATTGAAAGGAGCAAAAACATGATTACAAATCAACAATTAGTAATAAACAATTTTGAAGAAAAATTAAAAGTATTTACTCATGCAGTTAGTGGAGAACTTACAAAGGAAGAAGATTTCGTTATAGCAAATACAGAAATTCCTACTGATACATTCAATATATTATTGCCGAAATCTCCAAATATCAAAAATGCAGTTAAGATTAGACATGGAATCGATAATTTTTCTTATAAAGAATATCCCTTTAGTATTTGGATTGATGCTCAGTATTTAAACGATGATTGGAAAAAACTTGTGCAAGAATATGACCTAAAAGAAACGGAACGTAATGTAATGATGAAACTTGAAAATACTCTTAATGTTGGTCAAAGAATTTTCCATCAGCTTATGATTACTAATGTGAAAAATAATGAAGAACTTTTAAAATATATAGAGGTATTTATGAGCTTATTTGAAGGTACACCAGAAAAAGATGCATTAGAAAGTTATTTTAATAAGTTTTCACAAATAAAATTAGGTTCAGAAGTTCAAATGTTTATTGGATGCATAGACGAAATGGCTGTAACTACTGGTTTATTAATAGAAAGCAAAGATAGTTATGGTATTTATGATGTGATGACAAAAGAAACATTTAGAGGTAAAGGAAATGGTAGTGAAATGTTTCAATTTCTTCTAAATCAAACAAAGGATAAACAAAAACCAGTTGTATTACAGGCTTCAGATGATGGGAAAAATATCTATAAGGGATTTGGATTTATAGATGTCGGAGAAATGGTTGTATTTGAATAAGGGTTTTTCTTATTAAGCTAAAGGGCGCGATTGTTCAGCAACATAGATAGGAAATGATCAATCTTTTTCAAAACACGCTCATTCTTTTTGTTCGTTTATCAAGGTTATTTGCATTAATTTGAACAAACTTATAAAACAACAAGAAGAGCACAAAAAGCAGCTTCAATCAAAGGGAATCATGGTCATGGAGCAACCTATTGCAGGCTTTCATTGGCCAAAATGGACAGCTTGAACATGTTCGCTTTGTAGACGGAACTCAAATTCCAAGGGTTGGTGGCTTCGCGACTCCTAAATTTTTGCAAAGCGTTCCGTTCGCAGAGCGATTAGGCTGTGAAATGACGGCGTCGGGCGGAATTAAAACGGACGGAAAGTGGAGACCGGAAATACCTGGTTTATATATCGCCGGAGAGCTTCGGACATGGCTCCTTCCCAAGTGGTTTTTGCTGCAGCGGATGGCAGCCAAACCGCTATGAGCGTAAATTTGGATTTGACGGAGGAAGATTTTACTATTCGTAGGAGTGCTCTTACGGGTTAATTACGGATATCAAATACCTTTGATATCTTTGTAATAATTGGCTTGGGGATGTACGTACCAAAGCCTTGCGATTTCAACCTTGTTGTTTAAGGAGGTGATGATATCCCGTCGATTCATCATTGGTAGTAGAAAGTTTGAAAATAATCTGGCTCTCCGAATTCGGATTCAGATTAGTAAGCTGTTGCTTAAATATGTGAAAAAAATTATGAAATGGAGGAAGATACAGATGACTATTTGTCACTCTACGGATACAACCTTTAAAGCTGATTTGAAACATGAAGGCTTAACATTAGTTAATTTTTGGGCACCTTGGTGCGGACCTTGTCGCTCTTTTGCACCTATACTCGAGAGGTTCGATCAGGAGTATAGCAACGTAGTGAGGGTGCTAAAAATTAATGCAGACGAACAACCAAATACTGTCGCTCATTATGGAATTTTGAGCCTTCCAACTACTATTCTTTTTAAAAATGGTGAACCGATCGATAAAATTCTTGGGGCTGTTCATATTGATAAATTAAAACAGTGCATACCAGATAAAAATAATTAAACAACGTAAAACTCCCAACGAAAGCCGCCAGCCCAATCGGCGGCTTTCGTTAAGTTGAGTAGTTAAATTTTAAGAGGAGATAAAATGAATGAAGAAGTTAGATAAAACCTACACAACCTAATTCTTTCATTTTATTGATATTGTTTTTTTCGGGATTGGTAATTAAGTCAAGCTTCTATGGATCACCTCACGAAACGGAAAAAATCGTACGTTAAGGGAAACGCCAGAAAATCTGGTTTGCTGGCGTTTCCCTTTAAGAAATGGAGTGTAACGGTCTAAACTTACCACGTTCCACCTGATTGTTCTGTTGTCAAGTGTAGTCGCCTGTCAGATTTATGTGTTCCCAACCAAGTGGAGAAAGATGTTTTAGTAGATTGTCATCAATCAACTCTCCACGTGCTCTCAATGCCTGTATAGCTCTCTCCAAGTAGAACGTATTCCACAATACGATGGCTGCTACTACCAGATTGAGGCCGGAAGCACGATAGCGCTGATTCTCAAAACTGCAGTCACGCAGTTCCCCCAGACGGTTGTAGAATAAGGCACGAGCCAGAGCATTGTTGGCTTCTCCCTTGTTCAATCCAACCTGTACCCGACGGCGTAGTTCAACGTTTTGCATCCAATCCAGCGTAAACAACGTCGCTCGATACGTCCTAATTCTCGCAGTGCCACAGCCAGCCCGTTCTGACGCGGATAACTACCTAACCTCCTCAGCATAAGAGAGGCAGAAACGGTGCCCTGTTTAATCGATGCCGCTAAGCGAAGAACTTCGTTCCACTCTTTTTGAATGTGTTTTACGTTGATGGTACCTCCGATCAAGCTCGTATAAAATAGCGTTAATTCCTTTAAAGGCTAGCATCTGCTTGGCATAAAGTATGCGATGAAGCACAGCAATGACTTCTTGTTCCACGGCTTGATTCTGAATAGTAGCTAAGTCGTATTCTTCAAGCAGTTGCTTCAAATGCAATTTATAGACTTTATGAGCCTGAGAAGAGCCGAACGAAGAACTTGCTAGAGTGACAAGCATGTGTACTCTTCGCTTTCCATAATGCCGTTTCATTAGTCTTCGCCAACCGTCAATTACATCTTGTAGCTGCATGTTACGAAGCTCAGATGGCGTTGGAAACAGGCGGAGTGTTGCTATGGCCCCGGTACAAGTAAAGTGTTTATATACTTGTCTCATTTCGGGGAAAACAAGATCGCCCCAGCGGTGTAACTGGTTTACAGTGCTTACCAAACGCATGTCGACGGCATCACGGTTAGACAAGAAACACGTAGTTCCTCGAATTCTTCGGTTGTGGTGCGAATCCATGAGTAGTACCCGTTTTTGATCATATCTGCAATGACTAAGGCATCTTTAACATCACTTTTAGAACTTGTATTATCTCGGTTTTCTTTGTTTTTTTAACCAGTTGTGGGTTCACTAGCACTGCTTGAAACTTATGGTCGAAAAGCCAGCGTGATAAGGCTAACCAGTAATCTCCGGTCAGCTCTAAACCGACAATGGCTTCGCTAAGTTGAAAGGGTACCAGCAACTTATGGATCCAATGTAAAAGGCAACTAAATCCGTCTTCGTTATTAAAGAAAGACAGGGACTCACCGAACTTTTGACCCTTTGTGTACTTCCATCGTACTGAGGCGCTCGTTTTTTACAAAGCCGAAAATAATCCACCTACAGGAATTCTAACGGGCAGGATAATGCAGCAACAGCTGAGATATAAACAGTAGTTGATCTTAGGGGGTATTATGGATAACGATTCTCAAAAAGCTCTTAGTAAATCGAAAGAAATTTTTCATGGTTTAGTAAAAACCATCGGTGTACCTTGGGAACATAGTGCATGGTCACAGTGCTATAAAATATCGCTAAATAATAACTTGACTTATTTCCTTAAAGGTACTCCTCGGCAAAGGAAAGAAGCGTCGGTAACAAAACATCTTCATTTACTTTTACCTAACATTGTACCTGAAGTTATCAATGATGATTTGATCCCTGAATCTACATGGCGATGGTTTTTAGTTACAAACGCTGGAACATGTTGCTATGAAGGAATTGAGTTGAAGTGTGCTTTAAAGGCAGCGCTCAATTTGGGAAAACTGCAGAGAATAACGTTTATTGAAGGTTCTTTCATTTCAAAACTTTTGCCACAGTGTGAGGCCCAACGTTTACAAGAAGCAGTGGATAATGTAGGTAGGTGAGCCCTAAAGTTTTCTAATGCTGAAGAATCCGAAATAATTCAACGTCTTTTATCCATAAGTTCTGACTATTATGATGATCATGAGCAAAATCTGAATAGTATTCCATCTACGTGCGTTCATAAGGATTTTTGGTCAGGAAATATAGCAGTAAAAGATGAAAATGTTATGATAATTGATTGGGGAGATGCATTATGGGGAGTAGGTGGCATCTCAATAGTTAATATGATCTTATCTGATGACAGTTTATCAAGCCAATCAAACATCATTTGGGACGAGTATTTCAAAGGACTTAATAGAAAATTCGATAAGGACTACGTAAAAAGCTGTCAAATAGCTTATTTAGTTTCAGAACTTGTAACAGAAAAAGAAGTCGCAGATTTACAACAACAAAAATATGGGCCTGGATTACTTCCATCAGTCAGGCGATTGTACAAAGAGCTAACACAGAACTGTTAATACAAGTCAACACATTTTATTCCACTAACGGGTTCGTTAGTTCAACGAGTTCTAGCTACCCGATTACTAAAATCGGATTTCTTTGTAGAATAAAGAGTCCGGTTTTTCCATGAAATAAATTGCTTAGCGCACGATTTTTCCGTTTCGTGAGGTGACCCCTTCTAAAATACAATCACCTTAACCCCCGTGCTTTAAAGGGAGTTTTCAGTATCACAATGGCAAGCAGCATGGGCGAGTAGTTTGTTTATGTTATGTTTCGCTGTTGGATGCTTACGTTTTGGACCATTATCTGATCGTTTTAACCGAAAAAAATCATGCTTTGGGGATTAGCTGCGTTAGCGATTGTTACTATCTTTCTGTGTACACCAGTGGTGGATAATCTTGTTACAGATCAGGAGAAATCTATAGCAGCATTTTGAATGCACTTTAAATGCTGGTAATTTTCGTTATAAATGGGGATGAAGTGTGGAAGATACATTTAGAATTCCGTTGTCCGCATGCGACAGATCAAGTGGATTGTCCTTTAGGCATGGCTGCTTGTTCGTTCTTCAATTATGGAATGGTGGTCAAAATCAACAGTTAATCGGATATCCGGCGCTATGCGCTGCCGCATCGGGAAAGCCGAGGCTGGAAAGAACTTTACAATAAATGAACCAGTGTGCAACGCTGCGATTCTCGAATGAAGACCTATTTAATCGCAGACCAGCTTCATGCCTGGGGGATTCAAAAAGTGACGACTCACCAATATTTGAATGCGATTGTGTTACTTGCTTCTGCACTTGTCATCGCGAAGAAACGAGTCTAAAACGGCTTAAAAATTTCAGATTCATCGAAATTCTTCCATTCTGCTCATTTATCGCTCCGCTCTCACAGCACTGTGATTTCTCTATGCCCTAACCATGACTCTGAATCAAAATATGAATTATGCAAAATGCTCAAATATATAAAGCCCTGAAAATTCAAAAAAGATTTTCAGGGCTTTATATATTTGAATAATTACGTTTTGAGTTAGTTTGAGTTTTTCCTTATAAAGTATTCTCGGCTATCTGTCCGCAATTTTTCAGGTAAAACGTGATTAAGTTCATCATTTAACCATGCAAGGGTCTTATTACGAAGAAACTCACGCATATATTCTTCTGCCTCAAGCATCGTTAAGTTAATCGTACAAGAAGAATTGGCGGAAATACAGGAAGAGCATTTTTTATCTAAATGCATAAGATTATCTTTCAAAATATTTTTACATTGAAAAATAGGTTTTACTCCTTCAACTGCTTCTATTACATCCCAAAAAGAAATTTCTACGGGGGACTTAGCTAATTTATAACCACCTTTTACTCCAGGTGTAGAACTCACAATACCAGCCTTTGATAATTTACCAAAAACTTTTGAGAGATATGTTTCTGAAAGCCCTTGAAATTCTGAAAGGTCTTTTATTCCAATACTTTCCTCTTCGGGTGCATCTATTAAATAAACAAGGCTATGCAACGCATATTCAACCATAACACTATACTGCATATAGACTCACCTGCTTTCATTGTAAAAAGGCTATCAAAAAAATCATTATACTCCCTAAATGTTTTTTTGTAAATTAGCAAAAACTAACTTTAGAATCTATAGAATTTGACAAAAGCCTATGACACCTTTATATTGTATATTATATCAATCGACGATTTAACTAATCGTCGATTGATATAATATACAATTAAGATTAAGTAAATTAAATTTAAAGGAGAAAACATCCAATGAGCAAACTGCTTGTCATTAATGCACATCCAGAAGTCGATTCCACATCTTCATTTAGTCTAAATGCATTCAATTACTTTATGAAAATATATAAGGAGAAGCATTCTAATGATGAAGTTATTGAACAAATTAACTTGTACAAGGACGTAGTACCAATGATAGATCAAACTGTTTTAAGTGCATGGGGAAAACTAAAAACAGGTCAAGAACTAACAAGTCGAGAACAAGAAGTAACAGAGCGTATGAATGATGTACTAAAACAATTCAAAAGTGCAAACAAGTATGTAATTGTTTATCCAGTGCATAACTTTAATGTGCCATCAAAGTTAAAGGATTATATGGATAATATTATGATTGCAAGGGAAACCTTCAAATATACAGAAACGGGATCAGTTGGTCTTCTTAAAGATGGAAGAAGTATGCTTGTGATACAAGGAAGTGGGGCAATCTATACCAATAATGATTGGTATACCGAAATTGAATATTCGCATAAATACTTGAAGTCGATGTTCAATTTTTTTGGTATTGAAGATTATCAAATTCTTCGTGTACAAGGTACTGATAAACTGGACAAAGATGAAGTATTAAAAAAAGCTTATAAAGAAGTTGAAGAAGCCGCTTCGAAATTAGCAGTGAAATAAGCTAAGGGAAAAGTTTAACATCAAAAGCCGATCGTAGATAAATCCTATAAGCTCTTGTATAATGAAACTAACTTCAAAAATGAAGGGACTGAACTATGCGCAGATGTCAATATCTTAAACCTGATATTATAATATAATGGAGGTAAAAGTATTGATTACAGAGTTACACACAGAACGTTTACATTTGAGAAAAATGAAGGTATCGGATTCGTCTAGTTTGTTTAAAATCTGGTCTGATCCAGACGTTACTAAATTTATGAATGTAAGTTGTTTTACTGATGAAAATCAAGCAAAAGAGATGATTAATCTTCTTGATGGACTTTCTCGAAACAGTAAGGCTATTCGTTTCTCCATAATTAAAAAAGAGTCAAATGAAATTATAGGTTCTTGTGGTTTTAATTCCTTTGATTTTGAAAATGAAAATGCAGAAATTGGATATGACATTGCTAAATCATTTTGGGGAAGAGGATACGCTTCAGAAGCTATCTGTTCTTTGTTAGATCACGCATTCTCATCTTTAAAGCTGAATCGAATCGAAGCAAAGGTTGACCCCGAAAACGTGAATTCTATAAAGCTTTTACAAAAGCTCAACTTTACGTTTGAAGGAACACTTAGACAATATGAAAAAGTAGAAGGAAAGTTTAACGATCTCAATATTTATTCAAAATTAATATCAGATTGATTTGATTTTCTACCTATTTTGAATTGTAAGAAGCATTCACGAAAACGTACTGTTATAGACAGCCCCGGGAAACCGTATCACAGAGTATTGAGTTAACGGGACACGAGGATTTAATAAAAAGAAGCCACTCCATTTGTTTGGAGTGGCTTCTTTGAACTGATCTAACGTTATGGTCAAATCATACTTTGCTTAAATATGATACACCGAACCGTATCACAAATAGTGGTAAAGCGCAGGGTGGAGGTTGTCGTAGACGTATGTGAACTTAATCTTTTAGCATTGCTAATTAAGTAATGACCGGATGGCAATTGCTATCCGATCATTTTCAATCTGATTACATTCCCGTACGTGTTAGTAGACGATATCATATTCAATACAATTGGTGTTGTTATTGGTGTCATTTTTTACGGCTCTATCAGATGGTTATTAGGCGCTTGCAGAAAAAGAAGCACAAAGTCTGTTCTGTTGATCTAGCCTATCGTTTTTCGTAGTTGGATAATTCTCATTTCATGGTTTATATCGTCTCGCCTTGATGACAAGCATGCTCAAGTGTCTGGAGCACAGATAATAATTCCTGCTTTAGTTCTGGATCTGTAATATTGCCTTCTTTATTTAGTTTCAAAGTAATGTGCGGTATTACCAATGTTCCTCTTTCTACAATATCAGCATTAATCATTTTAAGTGTAAGCAGAAGTGAAGCATTAGCTTTATCACCGCCCATTGGAGATGGTGAGGCACTGATTACCGCTGTAGGTTTATTTATGAATTCGCCTGAAGATACGAGCCAATCCAAGGCGTTTTTTAACACACCAGGCACTCCATTCCCATATTCCGGTGTACATATAAGCACACCATCTGCCTCCTTAATATGTGTCCTTAATTCTCTGACCGGAACAGGTTCTTCGACTGCATCGATGTCTTGATTAAAATGCGGCAGGTCGCCCAACCCGCCATAGATGGTAAATTTAACGTTCTCCTTGGCTAATCCGATGATGGCATTCATTAGTGCTTTATTCGAAGAGTTTTGACGAAGACTTCCCGAAATAGCCAAGATTTTAATTTCTTTATCCATTTAACATCATCCCATTTCTTCTGTGATTTGATTATTACTAAATTTAATTATCACTTAATTTCGATATCGTCCGCTTAATTTCATCAAGGGCCAGCAGCAAAGCTTTGCGCCCGATACCTTTGTTTTGATAGTTCTGATCCACCATAAATCGCCAAATCGATATTCTTCGTTTTGTCTCAGGCACCCACATGAAAAATCCAACAGGCTTGCCGTCTAAACAAATTGCGCGTGTTTGATATGAGGGGGTGAATTTTGACTCAATGAGTGACCACGTATTGTCTGCTACATATTCATGCTGCTGATCAGCTACAGTTAGGTCACAACATCTTAATAATTATTCTAATCTACATCAGTAAGGGTTATATTCATTTAATGTAATCTTCTTTCGAATTAGTTAGTAACTCACTTTCGCAGAACTGCATTTTCACTACTATAAATATAGAAATTAATGAGGGGGACTATCCCACTTTACTGAGATGCCCCAAAATCAAGTCTAAGAGCACAAAGGGGACATTCGATTCTTCTGCCGCTTACCAAGGACGTTTGAAATAACGGGGTGAGTCACTTTCGAGTCTGCACAGGTGGTCAAATTAATTCCAGCATTGACACAGTAATAGCAACTGACATATTAAAGAACCTTTGCATCTATCCATGACTTTAGCTTAACTTTCTCATAAGCAACTCGACCGGCCCTCTCGTCATCCATTTTCTCCACATATGCGAAAAGATAATGGCCATTATAAAATATAAGCTTCCGTATGCCATTGCAAAAACAAGGGAGCCATTTTCCAAATAGCCCGTTGTATGAAGCAGCCCTAATCCGATCACTACATGTCCAATATAATGAGATAACGATAACTGCCCGGTACTGATCAGTGCTTGCGTAAGAACGGACTGATCAAATTTATCGACGACATAAAGACAAATCGCGATCACGGCCATAGCTGAACAAATTCCTGAGAGCACATACAGCATTGTAGGCGGCATCGGTTTCGTTCCAAACAAATAATGTGCCGCTTCATTCCCCAGTACAGGGGAAGCCCATTTAATCAAGAAGAAGGAAAGGAATTCAAAAACAATTGTTCCTGACAATGAATATATCAACAACTTCGATCGATGCTCCTTGCTCAGCCAGCCCTTTCTGCCAATCCACATGCCGATGAGGAAGAAGCTCAGCCAAGGAAAGATCGGATGGAATCCGTTAAATAACAGATTACGAATGAACCCTTCTATTGTCCAAAAACTCGTATATTCTTTGAAACTCAAGTTCCACCCTTGGGTGTAATCGAATATGACTAATAATAACTGTGATGCTACCAGGATAAACGCGAACAATCCGAGTATTTTGTTGTTGGATACGGTTATCAATACCGCAGCCACAAGCATGAATACCGCATAGTAGTGCAAAATGTCTGCGCTCCAGTCCATTAACAATAAAAGCACGCCCGCAATAAACAGGAAAATTGCTCTCTTGTATAAGCTGTTCCGGTTTTGTCGAATAAGCTCCCTGTTCATTGAGCTTCGGGCTTTGGAGGTCATTAGGGTTACTCCGATGCCAGCCAGTACGACAAACAATGCAGATGCTCTCCCCTCAAACAGACCTGCTATCGATTGTAGCCATCCCGGTCCGCTATTCTCTGCCTGCATTGCAAGCTTATAGTTCACGATAATCATTCCAAAGATCGCCAATGCTCTCGCAAAATCAAGGGCGGTTATCCTCGCTTTCGATTGACTCATTCCACTTCATCCCCTCTTAGTGTTTTGCGACGTGACGATTGAACCATTCGTTTTACTAGCCAGGCAACAGCTCCAAACAGTACCAAGATGATTACGATGCTCCAAGAATAACTCTCAATGGTGTGCAACAAATTGTCCCATTGTGAGCCAAACATGTTTCCCAACCCGATGAAGCAAATACACCAGAACAAGGCGCCGCTATAAGCATAGACTGCAAAGGTTCGAAACGAAGAACCCAAGATACCTGTTAAATAACCGGTTATATGACGAACACCGGGAATAAAATAGCCGATGAATATAAAAAAATTACCGCGCCTGCTAAACCATTTTTTCGTCTTATAGAATTTGCCTGGTGTAATGAACACCCATTTGCCAAAATGCTGAATAAAAGGCATTCCCACTTTCAGACCGATAACATATGTCACAGTCATTCCTAATGTCGTTCCGGTAAACGCTAGAAAAAGTGCCGTCCATCCGTCTAATACACCCAGATAAGACAGATACCCCACATACAGCATTGTTATTTCCCCTGGAAAGGGAAGGGCGATGAACTCCAGCAGTAATCCTATGAACAGGAGTGCATATCCATATTGCTCAAATAGCGCTTCAATATTCATCGATATCACATCCTTTAATTCTTTTTTCGAATAGGAAAAACAATAAGCAAGCTCAAAAGCAATATTAATAAAGTCGTTAGTATGATTGAATATTTTTCTATAAATAATGCATACAGAGTTAAAAGACTTCCGCCTGCAGCAACTGACATTCTTTTATTCACTTTACTAGGGAACCTCGTATTTTTATGTGCTAGTTGGATTGCACAGGCGCTGACAAATATACCGATACAAACCAAAAATGAATTGGGAGTTAGGACAGTTTTATACAACATAATCCCAGGAACTGTGCCAAATGTAATCAATTGACTTAGAGAATGGATACTTTGCGAGAAGGCTTCTTTCTGGATAGGCTTCGGTTTTAACGCATGTAATAAAACACCTAAGCCAAAGCTAAATAAAGACCATTCACGATGCCCCTGATAAACTGCCAGAATCGAACAGATGCCTGCGAATAAGATAATTAAAGATAACGTGACAGAAATTCGCATTTCTTCTACCAACCCTCTACAAATTTTTATTAGTTCTATCTAGGATAAAAGATGTTTATCATGTGCATAGAGGCTCCGCTTCCTGATGTTCCCTGCAGCAGATCAAGGTATTATGTAATGGATTCCATTGCTTTACTTTTCCACACTACTGACATTACAAATGTGGCAAACAGTACTACTGCTGCGAAAATATATGGTAAATTAATATTCACATCAAACAAAATACCGCCTATTGCTGGTCCCATAATAATTCCAAGACTTGTATACATGGAATTCATCCCAGCGACAAAACCTTGCTCTTTCCCTGCCAATTTGGAAAGAAGTGTTGTCAATGCAGGACGAAGTAAATCACAGGCGAAAAATACAATACTGGAAACGGCCATAATGCTCCAATAACGACTGACAAACACAGAAACAACAATGAAAATTGCAGCAACTATAATCGTGGCATGAATAATCTTCTTCTCGCCGAACTTGTTTACCAGCTTATCAAAGAATAACAATTGAGCTACAACACCCGAGATGGAGCCTACTGTAATTATGATAGCTATATCTTTGGCAGTAAAACCGAATTTCGAATCTACAAAAAGGCTGAACATCATTTCATAGGCAGATAGTCCAAAAGATAGTACGAAGACAATGATCAGGGGCATCAAATATATAGGATGAAAAGATTTCTTAATCTCTGAGAAAAAGTTTGTTTTTGATCTCAAATTTCTGTTTTTTATAAGTTGTTCTTTAGATAAAGGCTCTTGCAAAACAAGGAGTGAAATGAAAGCAGCGACCAGGGCAAAGCCTGCTGCGAAAAAGAATGGGGCGCGTATGCCCAATTCGGCTACAAACCCGCCAATGCCAGGACCAATGATGAACCCTAAACTAATCGCAGCAGCTTGATATCCCATGACTTTAGCTCTCTCT
Organism: Paenibacillus sp. FSL R5-0923; assembly: GCF_038009145.1. NCBI lineage: Bacteria > Bacillati > Bacillota > Bacilli > Caryophanales > Paenibacillaceae > Paenibacillus > Paenibacillus sp. FSL R5-0923. The sequence goes on along the minus strand of NZ_JBBPAT010000001.1, from coordinate 4,055,280 downwards.
TCTAATGAAGTGCTATCCGCGATAAAAGCAGTTACTGCTGGCATAATGAGGGCATCGCTAATCCCTCCTAATATTCTGGAAAGAAACAGTACCCAAACCTGATTCCCAATGGCAAATAACAGCTCCGAGATAGAAAAAAGGAATAGACCGAATACAATCATTTTCTTTCTGCCAATCGTATCTACCCAGATCCCGGCAATAGGAGAGACGAGAAGCATGGCAAATGCAAAGGCAGAAATCAAGTATCCCATCACTTGGCCGCTTAAATGCATTTCTTTTGCAAGGGATGGCATGATTGGGGCAGCAAGGCCTACCCCTACAAAGGCAATAAATAAGTTAATTAAGATGACAACTAATGATTTTTTTTCTTTAGTAAATATACGCATACGCTTTCCCCACCCAACTTTGTATCTTTTTCATTTTCATTAAATAGCCTCCTATAAAATTTACTGTTTATTTAAATTCAAGACCATATAATCCCATTTCGATTCATTGAACAAAAGATGCCGCACTAAGCTATTCTTTTGTAAATGAGTCTGGAATGACAGGAGCTCGTATAGTTGCTTGGCACGTGGGTTACTACCTACGACGTGCAAGCTCAGAACATTTAGGTGTGGCTCAGTTTGCGCAAAATGCTGCGCCCACTGAAATAATAGCTTTCCAATCCCCTTGCTTCGATGGTCTTGATGGACAACAATGTCTGCAATATAACATTCTCCAGCCTGTGGTTTGTGATCTAATAAAGATAACCCGATCAGCATTTTTAACAGGTTCCATTTCCCCAAATTATTGAAGCTCTTCCACGAAGGAAGCTCTTGCTTTTGCTTCACATCAGATTCGGGCTTCCATTTGATAGATATCGTTCCGATAACCTCTCCATCTTGCAGGGCGACCATTCTTTGACTTGCCAGTTCGGTGGGATAATGTTCAAACAGATTTTCGAAAAAAAGAGAGAGATCGTCATCATTCATGCTCGTCAACTTTTGAAATTTTCCGCGAAACCCGTGAACAAGCAAGCGGCCGACCTGTGGATTATACTTGGCCTGCATAGGTTCAATTGTTATCGGTGCTGCAATCATGATGGTTTCTCCTTTCGGATTTTGTTGCCGATTCGATCAAGAATTGCAACTCGTAATACAACTCGTTCTTGCTAAATAACGATAAATAGGATCTTTCAATAAGAATTAGGGGTCCAGCTATGGTATAAGATTGCACAGCCGCATAGTCGTACAACTGTTCAATCATTTGTTTGAGCTCATCATCTTCATGAATTAGGCTCTGCATGGAAAGGTAATTGCCTCCAGGTAAAGAAAAATCGCCAGGCCCTTGAGTTTCTAGGCATAAGGAAATTGTGCTCGAACCGTCATATATATAATGAATGTCCGATTCGAACAAGTTCGGAACGCGCTTCGCTTGTTCAGCCAAAAGTTTGGCATTAAGTTTAGTGTGTGAATCCATTTCAATCCAACTTGCAAAGTAGGTGGTGTCTCGCCGCTTTATGTGATACCGGTTGGACTGCGAATTAAAGTTTTGCTGTTCATGTAAAACTTTTTTGATGAAATGCTGAAGCTCATTGAGCCGCAGCAACTCAGTATCCACTTCCCACAAGGAATGATGGAGAAGCTGTTGATATTGATCCGCAGAATACGAGGTCATACAATCATTTATGGACTGAACAGACACTCCCAGCTTACGAAGCAATAGAATATGTGCTAGCTGGTAGACTTGCTCAATGCTGTACATTCTATATTGATTGTTATCTGTATAAGCGGGCCCAAGAACTCCTTTCTCTTCAAAATAACGAATTTGATGAACAGACACGTTCATAAGATTGGCTAATTCACTGATCGTAATTTCACTCTTCATAAAGTTCACTCCTAAAGCTTTTAATACCTCAACGATATTCCTTAGGTCAGACCTAAGGTCAAGTGTTTGTGTTAAATTTTTTTGTTAATACTAGATCATTTAAATTATTTGAATATGAAGGACACAACAATTGTGGATTGCTAGTGGATATTTGAAAAATGAACAAGGAGCATATGGAATCTATGAAAGTCCTTGGGAACATACAGGGGATGGAGGAGTTCATACAACTGTTGAAGAATTGGTAAAATAGATTAATCATTATGAAAAAGAAAACCAAGGGAATCCTCAATATCCCTGGTAGAGCTAGGGGATTTTCACAATAATTATGAGCAATGACCCAGTTGAAATCATGAGAATGAGCGAGAAAACAAAAAACACTACTTTAAAGTAGGAGGCTAAGAAATGAATATCATTGTTGTAGAATATGATCCAAATTGGAAAAATGAATATCTAAAAGAAGAACATGCAAAAAGGAGATTCTTCAAGATGATTAGTGAACAGTTTTCATGTTGGGAGTACTTCTGTTCCAAATTCAAAAGCAAAACCGATCATTGACATTCTGCTTGTAGTTATTGCATTCATCAAATTCATGCTTTCCAGTATGATAAAATTCAAAAAATCGGAAGGCACCTATCTTTCAGAGATTATCTTCGCCAAAACCCAGAAATATGTAAGAAATACGGGGAATTAATAAGTAAATTAGCTGACCAATATCCAACTGACATTGATGGCTATGGTGACGGTAAAGATGAGTTTGTCAGAAAAATAGAAGAAGAAGCTCTCAAATGGCATTGGACTATCCACTGAAATCAAAAGTTTGATGGAGGTGACAAGCACTGCATAATAATATGCACTCAAAAAAACACGCAGCCACTGTTGGCTGCGTGTGATGGTGAATAGGGTAGCGAGATGAACTTGCAAAGGGATTATGATAGGGCGACAAATTGATGTCGGCTGCCACATGCACACAGTAGATCTGCGGAAAAGGTCCAGTAAAACTCAGTAAGTATCTTTAACAGCAGATTCTACTGTTGAGGTACTGCTGGCTGGTTAGTAAAGTTAACCATCGTTATCCCCCTCAAAAGTTAAATTAAGAATAGTTTATATTACTTCGAAACTTACGCTTACAATAAACTTATTATAATAGAAATTACATCAACATCTAAAAGAAATAGCTAGCCCTGCTACCAGTTTATCTGCATCAGATGACGATTGGGTGAATGATTCACCAAGGTATAACTTGACACATTGACGATTTCAAAGATATTATAGATACAATAAGTCTTTGAATGAGGTGTTAGTGTGATATTTACAAAAGCAACAAATTATGCTTTGCACACCATGCAAGAAAGATGATAATACATTTTTGGATAATACCCACGTTATTGAGGCACCGCATCCTTATTTGAATGTGATTTTGTCCACGGCGAAGAATGCTGGATTCAAGCTGTAATGAAGGAAGCAGAAGAGAAAATGGAAAGCCATCTTAAAAACACGAAGTTGACGGATCTGGTCCAAAAGCAAACACAGGTTTAAGGTTGAGCCATTTTATATTGAAAGGAGGAGAGGAGTTTGATACACATTAGAATATTTTTCATCCAATCATAGATATAATAAGTCTTTAAAGTCTATATAAAGGAGTTGAGCGTCATGATTTACGAATGCGCCATTATTGGTGGAGGACCGGCCGGGTTGAACGCAGCCCTCATCCTTGGAAGGGCAAGGAGAAGCGTGGCTATCTTTGACAACAATCAACCCAGAAATGCCGTTACACATGCATCTCACGGCTTTATTACGAGAGACGGCGTAACGCCGGCCGAGTTCCGCAGAATTGCTCTTGAGGAGGTTAAAAGTTATCCGTTAGTCGATCATCTTCAAAACGAAGTTATTTCCGTTGACACTACCCAATTCGGATTTGAGTTAGTTGATTCTGCTGGCCTTCACCTTAAAGCGCGAAAACTGATTTTGGCAACAGGCGTAAAGGAGATATATCCAGATATTGAAGGCTTTTATCCGCTTTACGGGAAAAGCTTGTTCAATTGTCCCTATTGCGACGGCTGGGAGCTTCAAGATCAACCGCTTGTTGTTGTATCCGAATATCCAAACCTATTTCATACGGCCAAACTACTTCTCAATTGGAGCGAAGATTTGGTTGTCTGTACGAACGGCAAGGCGTCTCTGTCAGATGTGCACAAAAAGCACCTTCAATCAAAAGATATTGTGGTAATGGAGCAACCTATTTCAGCTTTCATTGGCCCAAATGGGCAGCTTGAACATGTTCGCTTTGCAGACGGAACTCAAATTCCGAGAGCTGGCGGTTTCATAACTCCTAAATTTGTGCAAAGCGTTCCGTTCGCAGAACGATTAGGCTGTGGAATGACGGCCTCGGGCGGGATTAAAACGGACGGAAAGGGGAGGTCTGCAATACCTGGTTTATACATCGCCGGAGATACTTCGTACGTGGCTCCTTCCCAAGTGGTTTTTGCTGCAGCGGACGGCAGCCAAACAGCTATGAGCGTAAATATGGATTTGACGGAGGAAGACTTTACAAATCGTGGTAGTTCACCTATGGGTTAATTACGGATATAAAAAATCTTTAATATCTCAAAAAGTTGAGTTGGGGATGTACGTACCAAAGTTTTTCGATTTCAGACGTGTTGTTTAAGGTTTAAGGAGGTGATGATATCCAATCGGTTCATCATTGGTAGTGGGAAATGTGTGAAAAATTATGAAATGGAGGAAGATACACATGACTATTTGTCACTCTACGGATACAACCTTTGAAAGTGATTTGAAAAATGAAGGTTTAACATTAGTTAATTTTTGGGCGCCTTGGTGCGGACCTTGCCGCGCTTTTGCACCTATACTCGAGAGGTTCGATCAGGAGTATAGTAAAGTAGTGAGGGTGCTAAAAATCAATGTAGACGAACAACCAAATACTGCCGCTCATTATGGAATTTTGAGCCTTCCAACTACGATTCTTCTTAAAAATGGTGAGCCGATCGATAAAGTTGTTGGGGCTGTTCATATTGATAAATTAAAACAGTTCATACCAGATAAAAATAATTAAACAACGTAAAACTCCCAACGAAAGCCGCCAGCCCAATTGGCGGCTTTCGTTAAGTTGAGTAGTGAAATTTTAAGAGGAGATAGAATGAGTGAAGAAGTTAGACAAAACAGCACAGATCCACTTCCCAGGATTGGTTTGCCGGGATACGACTGAAGTTCAGTTCTACATGGAAGACGGCATCGAATATTTGAAGGTTAATGCGTACTTACTTGTGAGCGAGCTGCCAACGAATGGTGCTTTCTCGGCATATGATGAGCAAGGATTATGCGTCAACAATACCATGTTAGGTGCAAAATTTATGCTTTGTAAGTATCATTTCTACCCATTCAGCGACAGGTCGCGAATGATCGAGGTCAGCATGAAGCCAACGGTAATCACAACAAACTAACGGAACGACGCCGTTTGATACAAGCAGGAACAAAAAGATTGTAAAAACGTATATATCAACATGGGTATGGTCAATTGCGAAAAATTAGGTAAAGTAACTCTATCTGCGATCTGGTGGCGGGGCCTTAAGGATATTATAGATTCGTCGGACACAGTATTCGAGGAGGTCATCATCAAGTGAGAATCATGGAAGTTGTACTGGTGATGTTTAATGTGGTTATGTTGCTGTTGCTGGTTGTCAGGCAACAAAAGCCGCGACAGTTATTGTGGGAAGGGTTGGCCGTCTCGGTGGTTCTTCTCGTTGTACAGGGCTGGGTTGAGGGATGGCGCTGGCCCCTGATCCCCGCTTATGCATTGACGCTGGCTCCTTTATTGGCGCTGGTGCTCGATCATCAGCGGCGCGCCCGAGCCGGGCAAGGGATCGTTAAAAGGCGCGGTGTACGCAGAATTGCAGCGTTGTTAATCGCCGTTTTATACGGGGCGGCAACCGTTGCTGCGCCTTTGCTGTTCCCGGTGTTTACATTCGCTGAACCGGCAGGCCCGCATGGGATTGGCACGGTCGCTTATCACTGGATTGACAGCACCCGTGAGGAAAAGAACGCTGTGGCGGCGGCCGGGGCCAAGCGGGAACTAAACGTACGGATCTGGTATCCGGCCAGCAAGGACGCTAAGGGAACCCGGGCGCCGTATGTGCCTGATTCCAAAATTTATGCCGAGGGACATCAGCAGCTGCTTGGCCTGCCACAGGTATTTTTTACGAGCCTTGGCGAAGTCCGCACGCATGCGATTGAACACGCGGCGCTGTCTGATGCGGAAGCGATGTATCCGGTAATTATTTTTTCTCACGGGTCTCGTGGGTTCGAGGGTCAGAACATGTTCCAGATTGAGCAGTTGGTGAGCAAGGGCTACATTGTGGCAGGAATCAATCATACATACAGCAGTATGGCTTCGATATTCTCGGATGGACGGGTGGCGTTGTTCCAGGATAAAACAGGATCTGGGATAGAGCCATTTGAAAAAACGGACAAGCTGAATGAGGTTTGGGTGAATGATGTGCGGTTTGTACTGGATCAGCTTGAACAGCTTGCTGCTACCGACCCGGATCAGCGGTTTACGGGACGAATGGACATGGGGCGGGTTGGCATGCTCGGACATTCGTTCGGCGGGGCGACTACGGTTCAGATGCTGCTGAGTGATCCGCGGGTTCAGGCAGGTATCAATATGGACGGAGCCTTGTACGGTAAACGCCGCATTCCGACGGCAGGCATAAGCAAGCCGTTTCTGATGATCAGTGCGGACAGTTCGATAGCGGCCTCCAGCGGCGCCTTAAGCGACGATCAGCTCGCCGCCATGGGCTTGAACCGCGGCGAAGTTGAACGATACTTTAAAGAGGTAAATGCCCGGTATGCACCGGTAACGGCCGGCGGAAACTATTGGCTGAAGCTGACCGACACTTCTCATATGAGCTTCACCGATAGCTTTTTGATTTCGCCAATTCTGGAGTGGGTACAGGGAACGGACGCGCGCGGGACGCATCGGGTCGTCAACGAGTTTACCCTTGATTTCTTCAATTATTATCTGAAAGGGGTGCCTTTACAGATATTGAACAATGCTGTTGGCACGCATGATGATTATATTCTGGAAAAGGGATAATATTCCATTTGGTGCGAACGCCACCTGAGCGAGACAAGAACATATATGTTTAAAGACCCGCTTAAAAAGCGGATTAACTCATGCTATTAATAGTTAATAGGAAGGATGGCAAATTATGAGGTTATTTGAAATGTTGTTGATTGTTTTCAATATTTTTCTATTTGGTTGGTTCATATTCGCTAAGAACAAATCGCAGCGTCAGTTGCTTATTGGTTTTGGTATTTCCGCCATCATTACATTGCTGCATGGGGTTATTGAAGGCATGCGTTGGCAAATGATTCCTGCTTATACTATGACAGCAGTCCCTCTAGTAATTCTAGCCAGCAGATTGAAATCTAAGCCTGAGGAGAGAGTAGCCAACAAGGCATCCTCTGCAAAGCGGATTACGCTAACAGCGCTAGCTGTGATATATTCATCCGTAGCAGTGGCTCTGCCACTTATACTTCCAGTGTTCACCTTTGAGAAGCCGACAGGCCCGTACAAAATTGGTACAGTAACCTATGATTGGCGGGATAATCAGCGGGAAGAAACTCTGACACCGGAATCTGGCGACAAGCGAGAGTTAATGGTACAAATCTGGTATCCTGCTGATGCTACAGCTGAAGGTGGAGGAGTAAAGTACCATTCTAATGCGGATGTATTTGCCAAGGCATACGGTAGCATGATGGATCTACCTAAATTTTTATTTACAAATTTCGGTTATGTTAAAACACATGCCATTGAGTATGCGAGGATATCCAATCAGGAATCTACTTATCCTGTACTTATTTTCTCACATGGTTTCAGTGGGCACAAAAATCAGAACACTTTCCAGATCGAACAGTTAGTTAGTCATGGATATATTGTCGTAGGTATAGATCACACCTATAACAGTATGGTTTCTGTTTTTCCAGATGGGCGAGTAGCTAGTCTTATATCGGATGACTTAGATTCAGTTGCTCAATTAAACCAAACTAATGAAATATGGGTGGAAGATGCTAAATTTGTACTGGATCAAGTAGAAAAGTTGGCCAACGCTGATCCAGATCATCGTTTTACAGGCCGCATGGATATGCAAAATATAGGTATGTTTGGTCATTCATTCGGTGGGGCAGCAACGACTCAAATGGTAATGGCGGATTCTAGAATTAAAGCAGCTATCAATATGGATGGTGTTCCGTATGGTAAACGTTCAATTTCCGTAGGCGGATTGAAGAAACCATTCATGATGATGACTGCTGATGAGGGCACAGATAATTCGGATTTCGGCGGATTTATAGAGACGATCATGACAAAGAATAACGATGCTGCACGCAATAAAAATTATTGGATAAAATTTAAAAATATGACGCATTACGGTTTTTCTGATTCTCATCTGCTTTCACCGTTATATGAAAAGATGGAAGGAGTCGATATAAGAGAGGCTCATCGCCTTATTAACGATTACTCACTAGACTTCTTCAATTACTATTTAAAACAACAGCCATTTAAGTTATTAGAGCAAACCATCGGTGATCACCCGGAATTCACTTTACAAACAAATTAATGTAAAATGCACCGTTGTGACGTTCGGTTGCAGTCTTCTTAATATATTCGGCGAAGCGAAAAAAATATTTTATCAACATATGCTGAGCCTGTGATTCTAAGATATTTAATTCATCATACTGGTGGATTAGTAGATTATATGGATTTATCTGAAAAATAGGGGATTTTAAATTCAGATTAATTAACTGCTATAAAATCACTAGAAATAGGACCAATAATTCTCCAACCGGTGAGATAATTATTGAATATGAAGATTATGCTTTAGGCTTGTCTATTGGCGAAGATTTTGATTGTCATTACTTAGAACATTCAGGACTTTGGGCTGGCTACAGTACACACTTTATGCGCTTCCTAGAAGAACGTTTGACTATTGTTCCATTAAGTAATTATGAGGATTTTGAATTTTGATACTCAAGAATATGCTGAAAAATAGCAGAAATTATTTTAGGAAAAAGCGCAAAAAAATAAAGATCTATTAAACTTTCTTGAAGAATTCAAAGGATGCCGCGGGCAATTTAATTCATATTGCGATGCGGTTTTAAAAGGATAGCGTTTTGCTACTCTTTTATATTTTGTATAAAAAAGTGTAATGTGTAGCTTTAAAAAGATTGATTGAAAGATATCTGCAAACATTAATTCTAGGGATAGAAAATAGCTCGCATTTTGAAAAAAGAGTGATAAAAATGCGAGCTGTAATTAGTACCGAATGATTAATTTTTATAATATACCGAAAAACTCTATTCATATGCTATACAATCATGCATTTAAGTCTGTTATGGCAGGAATATTCATTTCCTTTACACTTGAAACAGGCGATAAATTAATAACTTATTGGACAATGGTCGCAATGTATTGTACTGGAATACGTGTACCTTCATACAACGTGATTGCCTTTTCTACACCTTCTTCATAAGGAACTTCAGCAGCATGCTCTCCTGGATTAATACACGTTACAGAGATCTTATCTTTTCTCACGTGCTCACGCAAAGCATTTGTAATACCACGCAATCCAAATTTAGATGTGACAATCGAAACTTGTGCATTATTCGGATGATCTAAATCTGCTGTTTTGTTGTTGACTAGATAAATCAATGGTAAGTCATTTACGATTTACGCCATCATTTATATCTAAACTATTTGGTCGTGTGCGTGACACCACCCATACTGTATCTCCCTTGGTGGGTAAGCCTTTTACAAATGCATCGCGCCAAAAATGCGTAACAGGATAGTTCCCTAATCTTTTGAAATAATGCACACGGGTACATAAGAAGAAAGATTATCTGCTTAAAGGAGAGATAGATTGCCACGAATAATCTAAAGGCTTCTAACTAAAAGTTGTTCAAGCTTATACGAACCCCTGTACAGATGCCAGATCGATAACCAGGCGTCTACGTCGCTGGCTAAAGCGGCGGGTTTGACGCTCTTTGGAAAGTGGGAAGTGATTTCTCCTAACTCCACTGACTGAGAGTCCGACTCAAATTTAAATTCTTTTTATTCAAGTTCCTGCAACACGGTGCGTCATGCGCCGGATGGCTGCGATGAGCAGCCAGGCTTCAGTAGAAGCGAGTGAAAAAAGGGTTGGTTCCCAAACCCTTTAACTTCTTCTAAAAAATCTTCGTAAGCAATCATTCACAATACCACTTTAAACCAAGCTTCTCATCCCTTCCGATATTCCAAAATACCCCTACCATTGTTTTTCAGTTAACCACTACAAGTTAAGAGGTGATTTTGTCGCTATATAAAATTGGTTAATTTTCAAAAATTAACAATATATCTCAAATAATATTGAAATATTACGATGTGAATTCTCTATTAAAGCTAAGAAAAAATGAAATGAACGGTTATAGATACTTTACAAACAATGATATTAAAACGGTAAGTAAAATAAAAATTACTGCGCAAATATCATTTTTCAATTGATGTAAATCATAATAGCAAGTCTATCGCATCCAGCACAGCTTCGGCATTATTCGAACCGATCTGATATTTCGCCGTCCTCTTCACAAGTTCACTCGCATGTTCCATCGCGTAGCTATAATGTACATGCCTTAGCATTTCGACATCATTGCCACTATCTCCAAAAGCCGCCGTCTTATCGTCCGCAATCTGCCATCTTTGCTGAAGAAGCTGAATTCCATGCGCCTTGTGAATACCTGTCACAATAATATCCACATCCCCATGTCCGCACGATACGGCCGTAACTTCCTCCTCTAACTCAAGCTTCAGGTTCAGAAGTGCTAGATCCAGATCTTCAAGTGGAAAACGAAGGGCAAATTTAAACAATTGATCCTCAATATGCGTTAGATTCTCTACTCTCATTAATCGATGGTAGTATTGTTTCGAATAGTTATAATAGTCATCTGATTCATCATGCCGCATGTAAGCACTTTGTTTGCCGCATAATGCAATGTTCGAGGAAGGATAGTCTTTCAGAAGCTCCAGCGTCTTCGCAATTGTCTCATCAGACATTCGACCTGTGAACACTTCCTCTTTCCCGTCTATAATATAAGCGCCATTCTCCGCAACAAAAGCAATTTCATGCTCAATTTCAGGAAAAAATGACCGCAGCTGGTAATATTGATTACCGCTAGCCACAACAAACCGAATGCCCTTTCTTTTCATCTGGGCATACTGGTCCAGAAAGCGATCTCGATTATAATCCTTGCGGTCATTCAGAAACGTGCCATCCATGTCTACTGCAATGATTTGTACATCCATATTAAAGTCCTCCCCATTTTCATTAATTTAAGGTCACGTCCGCTTGATTACGGTAGAATCTGCCGATAACTAGCAGCAGTATGATCAAATAGATCGCCGCAAAGCCAGCGATATACCACAACGCAGACACCGTGCCTGAGTGGTCCATCGAATATCCAATCAGTGCAGGGAAGACCGCGGCTCCGAACCCGGCAAAAGCTGTTATCAGACTGGTCACGAGACGCGTCATGCCGAGAAACGTATGATTCGCATACACCATCGTGATCGAATATACACCAGACATCGTTAACCCCATCATGATGACCAGGATAAAACCGATAACAGCATCCCTCGATAACGCAAACATCACGATCACCACGAGCGTGCCGAACATACTCCAGCGCAAATAACTCGCATAATTTACTTTTCGAATAATCCAACCTGTAGCAGCCCTGCCAATCACCATCGCTATCCAGAACAAGCTAATACTTAACGAGGCGTAGTAAGGGGTAACCTCTAAATGATTCAGGAAGATGGAGGACATGAAATGATTCAGACTCCCCTCAATTCCGCTGTAAATGAAAATCAAGAAGACGAATGCGAAAAGGATGTACCGCTTTATCTGCTTAGTTTTGAACATTGGAGGTAGTGCAATGTCGGCATCCAAAGATTCCGCGCCTTCCGTTTCCTCCTTGGTAAAAGAGATGAAGCACCATACGACTGCCATAATGATTCCAAGACATGCCGTTACGAGGAAGGAATACCGCCAAACCTGATTCGCAATCAATACACTAGCGATGAGTGGCATACAGAGCGCACCGATCCCGAATGAGACCTCGAGATAACTCATCACCACAGCTCGACGACCCACGAATACTTCCATCATCAATGTCGCAACAACACACTCGATTGATGCTGTACCGACACTATTCAAGAAATTTAATGCCACAACCCAGCCGAACGGCGGAAGTGACCATACACTGAACTGCGCAATTGCAATGACGATCGCAGAGAGCGCGAGTACGTATTTTTCCTTCTTCAACACTTTCATGAGCCATGCCGAAATTGGCACGCCCGCAATAAAGCCGACTGCACTCACGAATACCATCTGACCGCCAACCGTATAAGATTGTTCATAGTGAGCGAGCAATTGCGGCATCACAGAACCGATCGTTGTAATGACAAGTCCTGCTAGAAAATACAATGAATACGAAGCGAACGCAAAGGTTCTCATGCCTTAACCTCCTTCTAAAAATAGGAATCATCCTGCTGATATTTTTTCATTGTAAAGAATGAAATGCATTTCAAGTCAAGCATTCAAAATCATATTTCTAAAAAAGAAATCAGCATGTTACAATGATTCCGAATATGCAGAAAAGAGGGGGATCCTTATGGCGAATATCAAAGATGTAGCTAGAATGGCAGGTGTCTCGATTACAACCGTATCCCGCGTTCTCAATGGGTATCCTTATGTCGCCAAGGACAAGCAAGAAAAGATTATGGCGGTTATCAAGGAATTGAATTACTCGGTGAATGGCAACGCGGTGAAGCTAATCAAAGGAAAGACAAATACCATTGGTGTCATTGTGCCGTATAACAATAACTCTTGTTATGATGAACTCATTAACGGCATTCTGAAGAAAGCGCATGAGTTGCATTATCAAGTTCTCTTGCTGCCTTCCTATTATGAGAACGTCATAGAAAGTAGCTATCTTACGTTACTGAAAAAGAAAATGATCGATGGAATCCTACTCACTTCGCATACACTTCATCCTGAGCAGATCTTAGCCTTGTCCGAGTGGGGAAAAATCGTATGCTGCGAGGCTTGCCCCGTCGAGCTTGTCTCGTCTGTGTTCCCAGATCGATTTGCAGCGTATATCGAAGTCTTCACTTATTTGAAGAACAAAGGTTATAAACGTATACATTTCACATCGGGAAGAGATTTTCAATCGAGTCCTAGTACGCGATTACGTATTCAGGCTTATCAAGAAACCATTGCTGAAGCTTATGAAGGTCAGTTTTTCGACCAGTGCTTCGACTATCAAGATGGGAAAAGAGTTGGCGACCTCATGTTTCGAGATTCGATCGTCCCGGATGCGATTTTTACGAATGGCGATGAAGTCGCTGCAGGAATTATAGCTTCCGCCAAGATGCACGGCTACAATTATCCGCAAGATTTCGAGATTATTGGTGAGGAGAATACGCCATTAAGTGAAATATTAGGTTTCCCAAGTGTGGATTATCATCAAACTGCAATTGGTGAGCAAGCCGTCTCGCTATTACTAAGCGATGAATATGCCCGAATTCAGATTCGACATAAACTCAACTTCAGAGCTCGAACAGAAGCGAGTGTGTTGTCCTGAATGAGCGCGAATTTTACTCCTACCTACACCACAAAGAAGCCATACCCTTTAGAGAATGGCTTCTTTATGGGTGTTCGAACTCTATGAATGTTACAAAGGAGCCATTCCTTTATACAGAGGGAGACGGCTTGTTACACAAATCTATCGTCATGCTTTTCCCATTCTTAAAGAACATCATGTACAAAAATGTTTGCTTGAAGTGATCCTAACGAATGAAAATGCTATTAAAGTGTATAGCGCTTTAGGATTTCAAATCAATAGGGAACGGGTTTGTTTGAAGGGGCGTATCGATTTACACCTTCCGGCTGACCACAAACACGCATCCATCACTATTGTTTGTCCGGATGAATGCGATTGGAAATCGGTACATTCTTTTTGGAATTGTGAACCTTCTAGGGAGCAATCCGTTCATGCCATTTTATTAAACTCACACTTATACGATGTGATTACGATAAGGGAAGACGACATGATTTGTGGTTATGCTGTAGTTAAATCGGCTCCTTGAAAGAATTGGTCTTGAAGTATACATCGAGCAATATGAAATGGAGAAAGCTTTCAAATGAAGGGAGTTACAAAATGAATATCATAGTAGTTGAATATGATCCAAATTGGAAAAACGAGTATCTAAAAGAAGAAGAGGCCATTAAGGGAATTCTTCAAGAGGAACTAGTGAACAGTTTTCATATTGGGAGTACTTCTGTACCCCATTTAAAAGCAAAGCCTATCATTGATATTCTGCTTGTAGCCAACGACATCAATGAATTAGATAATTATTCAGTACATTTTGAAAAGCTTGGCTATGAAGTCATGGGTGAATTCGGGATTAAAGGAAGGAGATACTTCCGTAAGGGTGGAGACAATCGAACTCATCAAATTCATGCTTTCCAGTATGATAATATTCAAGAAATCGAAAGACACCTATCGTTTAGAGATTATCTTCGACAAAGCCCAGAAATATGTAAGAAATATGGGGAATTAAAAAGTGAATTAGCTGGCCAATATCCAACTGACATTGATGGCTATGGTGATGGTAAAGATGAGTTTGTCAAAAAAATAGAAGAAGAAGCTCTTAAATGGCATTGGACTACTCGCTGAAATCAAAAGCTTGATGCGGAGGGGACAAGCAAAGCATAATATCACAAAAAACACGCAGGCCAACTACTGGCGCGTGTGGTGGTACAGCATGCAGTCAAGCAATCTGGCGAGGTGACGGGTACACTGGTCATAAGTGCAGATGAAACGTTGTTCACGTACCGTCTGCCGAATGTACTTCACCGGTTCGATTAAGTATCATTCTGATGGGGATGTATTTGCCGAGGCGTACAGTACTGTGATGAATCTACCCAAATTTTTATTTACAACTTTTAGCTATGTCAAAACACATGCCATTGAGAATGCGACGATATCAAATCAGGAATCTTCTTATCCTCACATGTTATTACTAGACCAAGTGGAAAAGTTGGTCAAAGCTGATCCAGACTATCGTTTTACAGGAGAATGGATATACAAAATATGGGTATGTCATTCAGCAATTTTATGGAAAGATAAGGATGTTGCACATAATAAGAATTATTGGATTAAAATTTAAAATATGGCGTATATGGTTTTTTTCAATTTTCACTTGTTTTCACCGTTATATGAAAAGATGGAGGGAGTCGATATACGAAGAGCTCAGAAATTGGAAGGATCCCTTTATGATCATGTACCAACGGACAGGCATACGAGGCATAGATGTATTTTTGTGATTGTAAAAACAAAAACAAGGAGCCCGAAATCTCCTTGTTATACTTACTTTATAGATTATTATTTGACGTTCTTTGATTGTTTGTCTTCCGAGAATAATTCAGAAAGCTGATCCAAATAAGCTTGCAGGACACCATGTTGAAAAACGAGACTCAAAAGTCTGCCATTTCGAATGTTTTGAATCAAGCCTGCCGTCTCAAGTTCTTTCAAATGGTGAGATACCGTTGCGGCGCTCACATGGTGTGTGTCGATCAGTACGCCACAAGGTAACGGATCTTTCGATGCGGCGATTTCCTTGAGCATTTGATAGCGTCTTGGTTCGGCCAAAGCGCGAGAAATTCTCAAAAATTGTTTATCAGTTAAGAAAGTCATTTTTTGGTCTCCTTTCATGAATTCGTGTTCTCAATAACGTCTGTAACAAAATAAGAACTTCATCATAACGTACTCATTCAATGATTTCACTTTCATGAATGAATGGCAAAAGAAGCCCAAGTGGAACTTTTCGATTCACATTGGAGTGGGGGATACTATTCTTTTTCTTGTAAATTAAACCACGATGAGCGCTTGATTTACTTTCATCCAAAGCTGAATTCAAGAATTTATTGAACGCAGGATGCTTGTATTAGTAAAGTTTCTATACTGAATTTTTCACAAGTTGTTTGTATATGCTCATGCCTCGTTATTCAGATTGATTTTTTCCCTACCTATTGAGGGAGATTCCTTCCTTGTTAAGGGAGCAAAAAATTCAAACATTTATTGATGATACTATGACTAGAAAGATCATCGATCAACAAATCCAAGATCAAGACGGTTGTGGCTTTTGAGGAGACAAAGACGTGTTCTTTTTTACAGAAGCTATCTTTGTCACCTGCTTAATTGCAGATACTTGCCGCGCGTCCCGGAATCTTGAATATAAGTGCAAATTTTTGTATGTGTAAGTACTTGTAAGAGATACGAGAAAAGAAACGAATTCACAACAGATTTGTTATGTTTATTTGACTATTTATCCCGTTAGTCTGCTGAAGGATTAAAACGTTGGTTGAGTCCTTCGGGACTTATCAAGACACCCGTTGAAGATTCTAAAGAAATACATAACTGAGTCAAGGAAGTATTCGCTACTTTTTGACTTAACCATACGCACAACGCTTGTCCTTTAAAACATGCCACTTTTCTTGCCAGCTGTTGAGAGCTTGTGTGGACAAAGATCATTACAATTCCTGAGAAAACAGAGTAAGTTCATTTGAAACCCAGCTACAGATAAAAAACCATCCTATTACAGAATAATAGCGTTTTTTCGTTTTCAGATAATGATTTGCCTTAGCTTCATGAGCATGTGACGGTATTTCTAAATAAAACAGGTCATAAAATGGAATTAACATCCATATTATGACCATTACACGTAACTCTAAGTATTGATGTTACTCAATCGTGATGTCGTACTCCATTGTCTTAGCTGTTGTTCGAGCAATTTCAGAACCTAGTAGTTGTTTAACAATGTGGAATGTCATATTGATTCCGGCGGAAATCCCACCCGATGTCACAATGTTCCCTTGATCAACGAACTTGATATTCCTCTTTACAGTTACAGCCGGAAACTCATTCTCGAGTCTATCGTAGCTGGCCCAATGAGTCGTTGCCATCTTTCCATTTAGAAGACCTGCCTTCGCCAACAAGAGGGCACCTGTACAAACGGATGTCATTAGTTTAACCTTACCCATACGCTGCGAAATCCACTGAATGACTTTTTCGTTGTAAATCTCCTTCTCTCTGACGCCAAGTCCGCCAGGAATCACCAAAATATCAAAATAAGGCGCATTGTCGAAACTGTAATCTGGCTGCACTTTCAATCCATTACAAGCTTGTACCAATTCTCCCGTCTCCGAAACTAGTTTTACGAGAAACGGATTGGATTCTGGAGTACCTACATGTTGATCCGGATATGTAGTAACGGAAAACACTTCGAAGGGACCAGCAAAATCAAGTACCTC
Organism: Paenibacillus sp. FSL R5-0923; assembly: GCF_038009145.1. Taxonomy (NCBI): domain Bacteria; kingdom Bacillati; phylum Bacillota; class Bacilli; order Caryophanales; family Paenibacillaceae; genus Paenibacillus; species Paenibacillus sp. FSL R5-0923. The sequence goes on along the minus strand of NZ_JBBPAT010000001.1, from coordinate 4,037,989 downwards.
AACATCGTTGAAGAGAAATATTCCTACACTCCACTTCTTTTTCATAACGGTTCATCTCCTAGTAGGGATTCCAGCTTTTTATGTAACCATATCCATCAAGTCACTATGTGAAGCTTTATAATATGGTTTAACCATGTATTGGTGCCACAGAGTTATACCCTGCTACAATAATATAGAATTAGGATGTGAACTTAATCAAAAGTCAAGTAAGAAGTATGCCTTTTTTTTCACAAAGGATAACTGACTTTTGACGGGTCCAATTTTTGAACGGAGACGTTCTCTATAGCGATGAAGCCTTTACTGTCACCGTCAACCCAGGCCTGGACGAAGATAATCGGATCCAGGGTACTGGCGCAACCACCGACGGACGGGTTATGGCAGTCCTGACGCCTGTACTGGCCGATAAGGTAGGCCTTATCAACGACAAGATCTGTCTGAGCCGATCTTTCGCCGGATATTAAATGAAGCGGGAGTCACTCTACAGCGTGATTCTGCCAACTGCTGTAAGCCTAACGACTTATCCGTAGAAGCTTCAACGAGCAAGTATGGTATGCAGAGCATAGTTCGTGGCTTTTATAAATATCATCGTGTCACCCAATTAAAGACTTGATATATCTATAATATCCTCAAAATTGCTACAGTGTCAAGTTTCAACTTTCAATCCAACCTATAAATTAGCTTGCTTTGGCTTTAATAGGATCTAAGCTGCTTCAACCTTTCGCGAGTTAATGATGAAATATAATTCCATCATTAACTCGCGAAAGGTTGAATTATAAATAATATCCTCAAATTGTCAGTAGTTTATTTACGCCAATCATGCGGCAATAGATCTTCCAGGGTAACAATCACCCCATTATCCACTATAACTTCCGTGCTTAAGTTCTCATCATGTATTTGGTTAATAAATTCACGACATCGTCCACATGGCGGCATATTATCCCCGTCACTTCCTACAGCAATCATCTTTAATACTCGATTTTCACCTTGTGTTATCATACTGCGAAGTCATGCCCTCTGGGGAAGAATTACCTTAGTAGACCATTTCCGTTCTCGCTGGGGTCCAGTTGCCAGGAAGAGTACGGGGCTGCGAATTATTTCCTTCAGCTTCTGGTTGAGTTCCTCTTCAAGCTCGGAAGTATACTTTCCTGTGGGTACGTATAAAGCTTTGCGCTCTAAATGTGCCTGTGGGCTGCGTGTGCATTGGTTACGGACAGATAACTAACCGAGCCCATCCGCTTGATTAACAACCGCACCCGAAATCATACAACATTCACCTGTACTTGACAACGGTAAGTTTCTTAACACGGAGAAAGAAAAACTTTGACAAAACAACATTATTAGAGTTATTGTGGATATATTAAGTCTGTAATAGATAACATCAAGGAGGATGTCTTCGTGCAAATAATACTCTATTTAATAATAGGGGTAGCTATAGGTATGTCTTTTCCTATTCAAGCCTCTCTAAATGTTCGTCTCAGTGTTCATGCCAAAACACCGTTAACCGCTTCATTTATTGCGTTTCTGTCTGGATTAATTATATTGCTTATCCTTAATCTGATTATTGATCCTGCTGGAATTAGCACAAGGATTGATTTCTCGTATCCATTATATGTTTTCATTGGCGGAGGAATAGCTGGCCTGAGTTTTAATGTCATTAACATTGTTTTATTTGCTAAATTGGGTGCTTCGATGACAACACTATTGACTATAACAGGGCAAATGATTGTTGGGATTCTCATCGATCACTTTGGCTGGTTCGACGTGTCACCCCAAATTATGTCTGCGACTAGAGTGCTTGGTGGGATTGTTATGATTTTTGCTATTTTTGTGGCACAGTTCAATAAGAAAAATGATATGGCAGTGACATCATCAAGCGTAAAAAAGCAAGACGGAAAATTCATTTGGGGTATTGTGGGCGTACTGGCTGGTTTCTTAGCACCTTTGCAAACAGCTATTAACGGCAAACTCAGTGTTGCAACAGGCTCCTTTTTAGGATCTGCTTTTATTTCTTTCTTTGTCGGTACGGTACTTTTAGCTGTTTTGCTACTCATTACACAACGTGGTATAGAAATTCCGCGGTATGACAAGCATACACAGCAGCGAATTCCTCTTTGGACGTATATAGGTGGTGTATGTAGTGTCCTTATTGTAACAGGTAACATCATTTTATTGCCTGTACTAGGTTCAATTTTAACTGTTATGATCTTCTTATTAGGACAAATGATTATGGCTATTCTAGTTGATCAGTTCGGATTGTTCAGTTTGCAAAAAAGAAAAATTGATGCTAGAAAAATTATTACGATAATTTTGATGATTATTGGAATTATACTTGTCAAGTTCTAACTTTAATTTAATATTTGAGCATTTTGCATAATTCATTTTTCATCTTAAAGGTATACGAAAATAGAACTGTGGATGAAGCTTAAGAAAAAAGGACAGCAGACAAGTCGTGTACAATGTGTAATATTGATGGTACAAGGAGAGTTATAACAGGTTAACTCAAAAGTGTTAAAAGGTTCAGAAACGGTTCATGAGGAGTGTGTAATAGGAATGCAAGGAATCGATACGTAGAAATCCTTTGTTTTCAACACTTCGCGGGTTTTATGACGTAAACTACCTTTACCAAGGTAACGCCTAAGCCATATTTCTAAATCTTAGTTTAGCATGAGATACGTCTTGTTAGTAGCGAAGGGGTTACCCTACATAAGGGGATATACTTTAGGAGGAGGACAGGGCGCTTGCTACATTCAGTGAGACACATTACACATAAGGCAGATAAGACGCAGTGCGACAAATCTGAATTTAGGGAGACAACATGGAATATATAAAAGAGGTATTTGCACAATACGATAGACAATGTATTCGGGTTTATCAGGCTTATAATCCAGTAATTGCAAAAGAAGCAGTCGCCTTACAGACTTTTGGTGAAAACTTTAATCTCAATCGCATGACATGGATAAAACCTTCCTTTTTGTGGATGATGTATAGGTCTAATTGGGGAACAAAGAAAAATCAGGAATGTATTTTGGCTTTGGATGTATATATGGAAAAATTTAATGAATTGTTAAGGGAAGCGGTGCTAACTTCACCAGACTCAATGATTTACAAAGGTTCAACTCAATGGGAAAAAGCATTTGAGGAAACAACAGTTTATTGCCAATGGGATCCCGATAGAAATGTGAATGGCAATTCCATAAATCGTGCAGCAATTCAAATCGGTCTAAAAGGAACCACTTTAAAAGAATTTCTGGCCGATGGAATTTACCGCATTGAGGATTTGACACCGCTTGTGAAGAAATGGAATGTACAGCGAAAGCAGGGAAAACTAAACTCTAAAAATATACCAATAGAAAGAATTTACCCTATTAAAAACAACGAAATTAGAAAAAGGCTGGATATGTGACAACAAACTAAATTTCAGTTTGTCGGATCGTCATTACGTTAAGCTTAATGGTAAAATGTGTACATAATGAACATTTTACAAATTTGACTGTATCATAATAAGTTTTCATTCAACTTCGCCGTTATCTACGTTGAGGAGATGCGTATCGCGCATGCTGGTACAGCAAAGAGTTGAGTTAAAAGTTGAAGCAGCAATGCTAAAAGTGACAGTAGGTACGTAAGTCACAGCACCCACACACGTGGAGTGCTGTGTGTCGGTAGTGAGAAAGCATTGATTTAACGCCACATTACCTAAATGTATAACCAGTAGAGCTCAAGTGGAGATAATGCTTGAGTTTTTATTTTCTTGAAAGGCTCTGTTACAGTTCTTTGTTGATTTCTTACTAAGCAGGATATTTTAAAATCACTACGGTGAGCTGTACCACAAATAACGACAAGTTTATGTGTTAGCTGATGGGCTCCGTTTCTCTTAACTGATCCGCGCCAAACGGATGATCTATGATATACAGCCAGCTATCATCCGGCTGCTTTCTCACAATTTCTGAAGTATGCCCTTGGATTTGTATCGGACTTCCATCCGCATCCACTGTATTAAGGATAAAATGTGCACGCAGCAAAGCGATATTTTCAAAAGGGATGCAGTAAATGTTTTTGGATACCATGCTGCCTTGCAGTCGGAATAGGTCCTCAAGAGTCTTGCGAATAAGATCAATTCCTTGATCCTTGCAGCCATCCGGATTAATCACAACGGCACCCGGTTCGTATAAAGCAAGCAGGTTGCCTATGTCGCAAGAGTTGTAGGCTTCGGCAAATGCAGCATTCATATCTTCCGGATTCATGACTGGGCTTTTTTGACTAGGGGATTTCATAAGATCGCCTCTTTCTGTATGATGTTATATGTGTTAGCTTAGCAGAATTCTCGCAATAATTTAAGTACGCAGAAAATGATGACATAGTCATAAAAATCTAACCATTGTGGAGGTAATGATGCCTTATCAGGACAGTACTTTTGGTTGCCCTGTAGAAGTGGGACTTCAAATGATTAGCGGGAAGTGAAAGCCTAGGATCATTTATGAACTGCTTCAGCAAACCCGGCGTTTTGGTGAAATCCAGCGACTCATCCCCGGCGTGTCCAGGCATGTTCTAACTACACAGCTACGTGAGCTAGAGGTAGGTGGTATCGTTAAACGTACCGCATTTTTAACGATGCCGCCGAAGGTTGAGTACACATTAACCGATTTTGTAAAAAAGCTTGGAACCCATTCTGGAGCAAATGATAAAAGTGGGGGAGCATTACATTTCTTTGCATAAGAATGAAGCCAATGATATGGAAAGCTAAAACTTGCCGTATTAGCCTGTGCGGTGAACCGTATCGCACATACTGGTACAGCGGAGAGTTGAGTTGAGAGTAGAAGCCACAATGTTAAATTTACAGATTAAGTGACGGGAATCGACACATGTGGAGTCGGTAGTGTCTTTGCATCCAAAATGCACAACAACAGCCCTTCACCACTGAATGGTGGTGAAGGGCTGTTGTTCGTCATTCATTATTTGAGTAAATGCATTAAATGCTGATTAACTTCAAAACATCATCATCCATCAGGTTGTCCCGGAACTCCATACTGGGCATGCTGACTTGTTCAAGCTTTATTAATGCTTCACATTCTCTTTTTATTATACGATGCTTTTCCAAAAGTCGCTTGTCCAGTTTATCGGTGTGCTTGGTTTTATACCTGAAGAATTAAAGACAGAGCAACTCTTTAACGGTCATTTCGTTTCTTTACGGGTACCCATACTTCAACCTGGGCATCGGACGGATTTCCATTCAGCAGAATTTCAGCGATAGGAGCACCTGAATAGATCCATTCATAATCTTCATTTAACAGATCGTTAAATGCCTGATCCTCCAACCTGTCAAAGGCTAAACGCGACAATCCGCCGTTTCCTGTAAGGACTAGATAATCGCTTTCCGGAAACAGAACCTCTTCTGTTTGATCCAATGCAGGCTGCGAGGTTTTGACTCCCGCATAATAGAAGACATTCCCTTTTTCCACAGCTATCGCGGCATAACCATACGAACCTTCAGCAAGTGGACGAAGGAGTGCCATTTGCCCATTTTCAAAGGCTCCAATGAAAAATGTCGTTTTTTGTTTAGTAAATTGAGGAGAATGTGCGTTGCTCGACCCCTCTAAAACCGTTTTATAACCAACCAAACGGAAGCTTTCTTTTCTTTCAACTCTAAAGTTACTCATTTCAATTTCCTCCTGCATATTTTTTTGTTGGTACATAAGTAACATAGCATTCTATATATGACAACAGTATGGCATACTTAGAGTTGAGGTGACTTTATGAAAATCGATCGTCTGATTGCCATGATCATGATTCTTTTGGAGAACGAGGTTATGAATGCCGGAGCACTTGCCAAAAAGCTTGAGGTCAGCAGCAGAACCATTTATAGAGATATCGATACGTTAACGATGGCGGGCTTGCCAATTTTCACCACTCAAGGAGTTACAGGTGGGGTCGGTTTAATGAAGTCATATAAAATCGATAAAAAACTGTTCACGCCCAAAGACATTCAAACTCTACTAACGAGTCTGGGAAGCTATAGGCAGTTATACGATCATAAAGAAATCGTTCATGTTCTGGAAAAGCTAAGCAATATAGGCCAAGAAGGCAGACAATCGGAAAAAGAAAGCAGATTTGCTATCGATTTATCCTTAAATCAAGGAAATCAATCCCTGCGTTCTCTTTTAAGCAGCGTAGAAACCGCCATCAATGAAGAGCGATATATAACTTTTGATTATATCGATAAAGACGGGAATGTTACTTCTAGGAAAATAGAGCCATATCAAGTTGTTTTTAAAGAAAGCAGTTGGTATTTGCAAGCTTTCTGCACCTTAAAAGAGGATTACCGAATATTTAAATTGGCTAGGATAAACAAGCTTTATGTGTTGCCGGAAACGTTTTTGCCCCGCGACTTTTCACCCCTTGCAATGGACGGATCAGGCTGGATGAGCCGGGAATGGGTTCCAGTCACGATCCGAATTGCCTTATCTATAAAGGATAAAGTGATTGAAAGATATGGCGAGGAGAACATTATTAGTGTAGAGGGGAATAGCTGTCTGGCTACATTTCCAATTATCAATAATGAATCCGGTTATGATGTACTTTTGAGGTTTGGGGATAAATGCGAGATCATAGAGCCTACCGATATTCGAGAAGCTTTTCAAAACTATATTCGAAGAATATTGGCGAAATACGAAGAACAATAAATCGGTGTCTGGAGGAAGAAAACAAGCTCTTCTGCATTTACCGTTGAAAATGCACTCAAGAAAAACGGAACTCATGGTAATCAACTCCAATGGTTATCAGTCGCTTTGTGGAGAGAAGCTTTGAATTATCTGGATATGTTGAGTCAGAAATTTATATGGCGTTAGTTTAAAATATGAATCTTTTCAATTTTTAAAAACACTGGTCCAAGGATGCAGTGTTTTTTATATGAAAGGAAAGCGGGGGCGGTTACGGTTATAGGTACAAGTTCTTGTCCTCCGACAATTGTACAACATCCTAGATGTAAACAGGGCTTATTCCAACTCATAGACATATGTACAAAATACGGGTTTTGTGAGGAAGTAGTATATAAATTAATGGAGCAAGCCAATTTAAACCATACTAATGCCAATTAGCTGTCCATAATTGATATCTATACAATATTCAAAATTGTTCATACTAGCTTCCCTTTCATGAACAATTGAATCTCTTTTTAGATATTGATTTGTCTCTAACGAGTATTAAACTTTAAAGTGTATCAGAATCTCGGATTAAACTTTGTGTAGTTATATTTATATGTTTATTGTTGATTGTTCTTTACGTACCTCTTAAATAAAAAAGCTAATTATTACCATTAATTAACTTATATCAGTATCTTCATACACGTTCAGTCGTATAGCTTTAATTTTAAAACATTTCTTTAGCTATCCTTAATTGTCTTTCCCGTTCTTTAGTGGCAGTCTCGGCCACCGAAGAATTATTGGATATGTTTACCATTTTAACAGCATAGTCACTGCTTACCATAGCGTGTCCTCTCATATGTCCAGTTGCAATGGCTTGTGCAAAAGAACGAGCAGCATACTTACTTGCTTCGGTTGTGGACTCTTTCGCTAATTCATTGACTATGAATCCAACTTTTCTTAAGTCAAAGGCTCTGATACCACCAGCTATACGTTTTTCTAGCGTTTCTACCCCTAAATCAATGCGCGGGTCATTTATAAGATGTTGATCCAGATGATCCAGGTGTTCAACAGCAACGCTCAAAGCCCATTTGGCCAGGAACTTCTGCGGTAATTTTTCAAGTGTCTCTTCAAGTTGATTTCTTAATTCAATATTGTCTACAATCTTTATCTTAGGACTACTGTAAGTAAATTCGTTAGTTGATTTTATTTGCTGCTCATGTTTATTCCAAGCATATTCCCCAATGTTCAAACGATCTCTCCCCCATTACAGCACGGCACTCTTTAATTGTTTCAGATCTTCTTTCATAAAAAGCGTGTACCACACTGAAAAAATGTAAATTAGCCAGATTCTACGCGAATAATCACCTTTATTACTCCGATGCTGGATAAACATTTCTTCGATGATATTCATATTGAATATTTCTTCAATACCACTATAGCGTATTTGCTCAAACATTATATCTGAAATCGGGGTCTTAAGCCAATCACGAATCGGTACGGGAAATCCTAATTTCGGGCGATTCACAATATTATCAGGAACAATTCCTTCCATAGCTTTACGCAAAGCGAGTTTTGTTGTATTTTTGCCAATTCGATTGGAGACTGGAATTTTACTAGCCGTTTCAAAAACCTCTTTATCTAAAAATGGGACTCTTAATTCCAATGAATGTGCCATAGACAGCTTATCTGCTTTTGACAAAATATCGCCAGGCAACCAAAAATTCATATCAATAAACTGCATTCTTGTCGTAGGATCTAGGTGTACTGTCTTATCATAAAAAGGCTTAACGATATCCGTCGGATGTAAAAAGCTATTTTGAGCGTGTACCGACTCATGGAGCAAGTTCATCTTTCCGCTTTTGTTAAAGATATTAGCATTACCGAAAAAGCGTTCCTCTAAAGGTGTCAGCCCCCGAAGTAAATAGTTTTTTCCATAAAAATGATATGGATATATAGACAATGATTTTCGTAACGAATCCTTTATGAAATTGGGCATCCATGTGATGGGTCTTAGTGCATCTGGCTCTCTATAGATCCGGTATCCTCCGAATAATTCATCAGCTCCTTCCCCGGATAGGACAACCGTGACATGATCTTTTGCAAGCTGATTTAGATGATAAAGAGCGATGGCGGAAGGATCGGCGACAGGCTCATCTAGATGCCATACCGTTTTCGGAATACTCTCAAAAAAGTCTTCTGTAGATAAGATGTGAAAATAATGATCCGTTCCCAGTTTAGCTGCCGTTTGATTTGCAATGATCGTTTCATTGTTTACCCCTTCAAATCCAATCGAAAAGGTCTTTGTGGATTCTACTGCTTTCATCATTGCAGCTATAGCTGTAGAGTCAATTCCACTGGACAAAAAACATCCTCTATTCACATCACTTTGTAAATGAAGGTTTACAGACTCTTTCAATTTCCACTTAATTTCTTCCGCATAGTCCGCTAAAGATCGTTTTACCGGATGAAAATGGGGTTCCCAATATTTCTCGATCTTCATTTCACCTTTAGCGTTAACAAATACTCGCTCTGCAGGTCCTAATTTATGAATATGTTCAAACATCGTATCCGGTTGCGGCACATACTGAAAAGTTAAGTAGCTAAATAAACTTTGATACTGAAGCTTTCTTGGTACTCCGTGAACTGCAAGAATGCTTTTAATTTCCGAAGCAAATAAAAGGTTATTCTCATCTTTGTAATAATAAAAAGGCTTGATGCCAAAATGATCTCTGGCAGCAAAAAGCGTCTGTTTCTTAACATCCCAAATCGCAAAACTAAACATTCCTCGTAAATGATGGACACAATCCTTACCGTATTCCTCATATAAATGCACAATGACCTCTGTATCTGATTGCGTTTGAAAGTGATGTCCCTTTAACTTAAGCTGATCTCGTAGTGTTTTATAATTATAGATTTCACCATTAAAAACAATCCAAAGGGAACGATCTTCATTCGTCATCGGTTGATTTCCATCACGTAAATCTATAACGGATAACCTACGAAAACCGAGCCCAATTCGAGAATCGAGCCATACGCCTTCATGATTAGGACCTCGGTGATTCATTGCGCCTGTCATTTGTTTTAAGGTTTCTTCTTGCGGGGGTTGTCCATTACATTTTAAGATTCCTGCTATTCCGCACATGCTATTGTAGTCCTTCCTATAGTAAAGATTAGGATATAGAGTGCCCACAATTGCGTTGATCAATCATCTTTTTTTCTAAACGATTTACTTTTTTATAATAAATAAAAAAAGAAAAGCCTGAATGAACAAGCTTTTCTCGAAGTAGTTATGTTGGTTCTTTTGCAAGGCTATTCTCAATCCTTATCTTATTCATGTGTAATATCCTTACGATCTAACACCAAATTTCTAAGACGAACCAAAGGAGCTTTAGCATCATCTACACTTGTGTATAGTGTAAGTTCAAATTGGTAAACCCCGTCCTTATACGGTTCAACTTGATTATACCAATCCCGAATGTTGCCTCCCAATATTTTGATAAAATCATCATCAACAGGTAGTTGATAATCTGAAGGTAAAATCAATGATATAGGTAATGTCCCAAATCTCAAGTTACCACTTAGTTTTTGTTGGTACCGTGGTTTTACCTTAATAATTGATTTGTCTATCTTCGAGCCTGTATTCATTTCTCCATACAAACTTGTAAATAATGCAGTAAGATGTTCATCCAATGAACGTCTTACTAATTGCCCTCCTGCTGCTCCTATAGCTGCTATATGGATTGTTGGGTAGATATCCAATTGAGGTGTTAATTTCATTGGGAAGCGAATGACAGGTGTTCTATATACAAAATTCTCATTCGTTGTTCTTCCTGGAACGAGTTCCGCATTCCGAATTACCATTAATCCAGCCCATGCATCTTGTAAATAAGCTAAATGTAAATCATCAAATTGGATACTCCTTTTCGGAAGTTCCAACCCGTCCGCCCAACTTAAATACTTATTCCCTCCACCTGGGTTCTTTAATTGATACACATAACTATTGTCGGCGATCTTCTCCAGATTATAGCCGTCAATTTGAAGCTTTGGAGCTAGATCTTTAAGCTCCACTGGTACAGATACAGGGTTGATAATCGTATTGAAAATCTGTTTCTCACCGTTGTAATCGCATTGTGTTTGTAGAATTCTAAAGCGATACTCAGTATCAGAAATTACGTTCATTGCTCTTCTGTTTCCATGTTCATACCATTCTTTCCAAGAAGACGCTACTGGAATTGCTAATGACATAAAGGAAGATACAATCTTCAGCAGAAGCTCCTCATCAATGTTATCTTGTCTTAGAACCTCTTCCATCTTTTTGTATACTTGTACACATCGAGTGAGTTTATCATAAAAGTCTTCCACCTTCACAAATGCATCATTAGATTTCTGATTAAACATCACTTGGCATTCCAGAATATCTTGAGAAGCATATTCTCTTTCAAACTCAAACCCATATCTCCACTTCACGGCTGTTTGCACCGTAGTTTCCTCAGATGTATTGTTTAGACCCTGAAGCATGGAAACCCCTTCATGTCTAATCATTTTAGGTTCATCCGGATAAAAACGAAGTGGTATCGGGACAGTTACATCTTTAGCTATTTCAACTTGCTCCAGTGGGTGAATAAAACTTAGCCATGAAGAAGCCTTATAACCTTCAATATTTGGGAGACTCCCTATTTCGTGCTCAATATGTTGAATTTCATAAGCTAAATCAACCGTTACACTGGATTGACATTCAGCGCACTTCGCATCGAATGTAAAACTAAGAGCACTATCCCCTTTCTCAAGTAGTACTTTAGAATTCGAGGTTTGATAAGCTGATTCAGTTCCATCCTGCTCCTCATCTCGTAGAGGTTTGGTATTTTTTTGAACCTTAATGCCCCCATACAATTGTGGAAGCTGTGCCTGAGATTCGGTACATGGACTCCAAGGAACGGAAACTGGAAACGAGACAATGGTCTCAATGTCATAGGCGTTAGTTAACTTTATCAGCAAATGCTGTTTAAGTTTCTCGGCAGCATCGGCTTTTAACTTTTCCATTGGAACATTAATTCGCTCACTCTCAGTAGGTTCCAGTATGGGGTCAAGTGTTTCCGGTATGATCTTAGCTAATTGTTCCTTTAGACTAAGTATACTTCTATACATAGGTGGATCTTTCTCATACACTTTGCAGCCCATGGAAGCTGATAATAGATTTTCTATTGCACTTAAATACAATCTTGCCCAATTATCCATATCAATCGGTCCGATTAATTGATTCCTATATATCCCCAATGTTCCAGTAGCTCCATCAAACTCAGGGATGCTAACAAGCCGGGAAATCTTACTTTTGGACATTAATTTTGGCGCAAAAAATATCGGATAAGCACCGACCGTATATCGCAGTCCTTTCTTGTCCCCACAAGTGGCATCTGGATCATGATCTGTAATTCCAGGTTTTGCAACACGGACAGCCCATAGTTTATCAGCATCTGTTCCTGTACTGCCGAACCTAGTTCTTCCCATGGCCACTTTAAGATCATAAGCATCCATATTGAATACCATCTCAAAGTTACTTGCGAATTTCTTCAGAGAACGCATCTTAGGATCAGAGTCCACTAAGCTGTTTTCTTTGATCATCGGTCGAATTTCCGAAACAGCGGCTCGAACAGTGTCTTCGTCTTTGAAGTTTATATCCACTAAATCAATCGGACGCTCTATAAACAAGAGTACTTTTAATTCATAAATATCCAATGGATTCGTATCTTCGATGAGCCAATCGAGTGACTTCCTAATTTCACTTTTCCCATCACAGTCGAGAGGATTTAACAGGTTATTTAAGTAGATACAGCAATCGGTGATAAAAGCTTTTAATTCGTCAGTTTGAACGGTGTCAAATAAATGATCTACATACTCATCAAGACTGGTTTGCACTTTGTACGAAACTAAAGGATTACCAGTCTCGTCACACTGGCATAGCTGATAATAAATTTTAGTGTAAATTAGCATGTCTGCTTCCAACCGCTTAAGATAGACCCCGTACTCTTCATTTGGCTGTTGTTTATATAACTCAAAATTCAACAGAAGTTCGATATGAAATCTCCGCTTCATCTCTTTTACACTAAATGTGTAAGAAGTCGTTATACCAGGCCACTGTTCAATAGCTAATAAACGATCAGTAAATCCAATTGGGATTTGAATGAAATTTGGAAATTGTTTCATCACTAGTTGGTTTCCAAAGTAATCATGCCAAAAGAAATCGATTTGAACCGTTTTCCCTATTCCGGAATAGGGATTCAAGTCAAACTCCGGCACACAATAGTTATTCGGAACAGTAGGCATACAATTCAGTGGATTATATTTCGCATATGGGAAGATAGGAACTACGTTCTCATACTTCCCCTCATCATCATTTAAACTGTGAATAGCAACTGGTAGTCCATCAATGCTCTGACAAAAATCCGAATTCCCTCGAATACGATATCCTAGCAGTCGATAAATCTGTTCCAAATAATTTTCGATAGTATCGTTATCTGCTACCTCATCCCTGAGGACTGAGAAACCTACATGCCCCACAGGCATCGTGTTAACCTTTTCTTGAATGGGCCATGAAACGTCAAGGAGATCACCGACCAGAAAGAGGTTCTTTAGATTCCTGTTTTCCCATAGTAAAGATTCCAGAGATACATCATAACTCTCAGATATAGACAGAAGGGTTTCACTTCGGGCAACAGAATGAACAAAACCACCGGATTTCGGAATAGTAAGCTCAATCGTATTAAGTAGCTGATTTTGAAGAAGACGTCCCGTATCCATGAAAGGTAAGCTTAGGCGAGAAGAAATCCTCATTAGTGTATCATCGTTATTAGCGATCGTTGCTCTATTCTTGGTCAGACTTATATAGAGTGGTGCTGTCTGTCCAGACATTGTTATTAAGCAATTTGAATAGGTATCCAAGGTTGTTGAATTTACTTCGTTCAACAGGATCAGACGGATTTGTCCTATGCCCTGTTCATTAAAGATCTCTTCGGGAAGTGTATTCCCATTATTCTCATAATGGAGATAGAAGCCTCCAGATCGAACGATACTGCACTCCCATGCCCATAGAATACTTTCATACGTATTTTGAAAAGATAAACCATTCATCGGATTGGTTTCTGTAGAAAGGTTGCTTTTCACAATGGTAGGTATACCTTCACCTAGAGTCCATTCACCACTTTTCGTTGAATAACTCACCTGTATTTCTGGATCCCCTTGATTGGAAGTCAGCCATCTTTCTAAAAGAGTTGTACCGGCTTCATCCGTACCTACTAGTTCAAACAGTGCTCCATCTAGCTTGACTCCAGTAACACTATCCCTTTCCGGCAGCTTCTTCAGCGATACATTAATCATAACACCTGACCGATAATCAATGGCGCCGTCCCCGTTACCATCCTGGTTCACTTGAGCATACAAAGATGAATTTATTGGGCTTTGTTTCGCTATAAGTCCTAGCAGGCTGTTGGGGAAACTCCATAGCTGCAAATTACCTACTGTTGTAGGGGAAACAAGTGTATACCACTTTGTAACTTGCTTCATGGTAGGCAATATCCCAATACCAGACATTGTTTTGATGCCATTGTTCGCTTCGATTGTCAACTCTTGGATGTTTGCGATATCCTCTCGTAGGAGGCTCACACAGATTTCACTTGTCTCAATATTAGACGAATCATAGAGACGAACCCAGGTTTGGTTTGAGGATATCTTAATACCATAATCGTTACAATCAGGCACCTGAGTAAAGATTGGTAAAAGAAACTGTTGACCCGTCAGTTGGTAAAGAGACATGGTGGAGACTGGAGGATTGCCTGTACATACCATTGAAACATTATTTTCAAATCCGTCTAGTTTGGGTGGCCGCATACCGCTTAACAATGAATGGCTCGCCATTGCTGAAATATCAGAGCTTTTAGACTCCAACTCGTTTTTTATAGCATCCCATTCTAAACTGTTATCACCCTTAAATAGATCCATTGTAGCTTGAAGTCCTTGTTTGGCGAGTGAAACAAAGAAATCTTCATACAAGACTTTAGAGGCCGATTTATGACTTGTAGTCCATGAATAGCTGCGTTTTGATATCGATTGACCAAGTTCCGATAAATAACGTGCTCGGACTTGTGAGAAATGTAATCTAAGATTATCAAGATATACTGGTGTTAACTCGTTGTATAAGCTAAAGTCTACATCTACGGGCGAAGTCCCGTTATAATAGGGAACTCGCATCGAAAGGGCTGGAACCATTGGGAACACAGAAATATCGCTCAAATCACTGCCAGGTTGATGGATTTGGATCGCACCTTCATCAGTGAAAAAATATTGAACTAAATGATCATAATCCATCGGAGTCCCGTTTGTTTCATCCCTGAACCAACAAAGTGCATCACTAACAACTTGCTTAGTGATAATAGGGTTATTTTGGTCCAGATCCCCTTGACCAAAGGCTTGTAATACCCATAAGAAAAGTGATTCTAACAAGCCTTTAAATTCATCTTTTTTTATATAAAGCATTGCAACGTAATGAGCATTTACTGAATCCGTCTCTTTCAGTTGATCTACTGTAAGCTGAGGAACAAAATACGTCTTGATCTTAATTCTGCGATTTATCGGAAGCTGTTTCCAAACGGGTGCTTTACACTCATTTGTAATGTATGGTGCAATTAGGCTCTCACCCTCTATTATCCACGGTGCCTTACTCCCTCCTCCAAGATCAACCGATTCATTCACATCTGTATGAAAAGAGCTATAGGCTGTGATTTTCACACCACAAATTTTAATACGATACTTAATGGATACATCCACAGTCGCTATTAGTTCGAGAACCAGGTTCTTGTAAGCAGCGATCAGAGTACGAATGACCAGGTTAACAGCTATGTTAAGATCAGCCATCACAAAACCAAAATCCACACTTCCATAGATTCGTCCAATGACACCAAGCATTGCATCTAATGAAAAATAACGTTCCTCCTTATTTGCGTTATCGGGATGAAATGTTGCGAGAACACCCTCGAAGACGCCAACCGCACTCACATTAAATCCTGCCTTTAGAACTCCTTTATTGAAGTCCTTACCCACTCCAAGAGCCATACCTAAACCAAAAGCTAAGACTTGTCCAAAATGGCCATTCGTTGCTATTGGAACATACTCTGAAGCATCCGATTTCAATCGAGCCAAATAAAACCCACCGGCACCTGAATAATATGGGGGAGCTTGAATGGTGAAAGATCTTGAAAAATCGAGATCCCGAGGAAAACCTACGTCAATCTCAAAATCACCATTCGTGTAAATTTTGATGCCAAATATCGGAATGATTATCGTAAACGGTGGGGTTTGAATATATCGCATGGAATCTGGAAGTGTTAGTTCAGCTGAGTAAACCCCCTTGGATTCTGAAAGCTTAGTGTACATAACCTCCAACTCAAGACCGTCGAACAGCTTCGCCAATTCACCCTTTAATGCAATCTTTATCCCATATAACTTGGGGTCATTAAAAACAAGCTGCATATTGAGGAAATAGTTCCCTGTGTTGTATTGTAACAAATTAAACTCCGTACCCATCAGCCACTGGCTAGCCGCATCATAAGGTAATTCAGCTGATCCGGCTCCATTTTGAAAGGCACATTTCATCGCGTTGACCGCATCACCCACGGAATCAAACTTAGTTTGATTCATGGTGTATCTTTGCGCTAGTCCTAGCCACTCAAGGTCAAACGTTGTTGAAAAATCGGGGAACAATTTAATGTTAGGTTTCTCTTTTGGATCACTAAGATCCCATTCAAGGTCGGACTGGTTAGTTGTAATAGTAACAAATACGTGATCTAAGTTATCTTTGTTAACGTTAAGTTTTTTCAAATCTAACCCCAAAATACTTATGTTCAAATCTGTCTCTAAAGTAACCTTTTCAGCAGGTCCTAAATCAAAAAGAACGGAAGCTGGCCCCACCTTATCTAAGAGCTGGTCTAAGGGTTCAGGCAGATGGAAGTAAGGTCTCCCTGTTAACTTCATCATAGCTGTCAGTAGGAATCTTATGTTATTACCTGTAAAAGCAAAACGCATATATTCTTGATCTGGTGAGTAATCAAATTTCATACCTTCCCATTGAACCTTATATATTGGAGCTCCACCTAGAATATAAGTTAGACACACTTGTGCCCCTATCCTTGGTATCTCCACTTCCGTTTCAATTGTATAAGTGTTATGGGTGGAGCCTCCCTCAATCTTTAATACGGCATCGATTTCTAGCTGTAAAAATCGTTCATTAATTTCCCATTTGAAATCAGCGTATATACTATACGAATCGTTATCTGCATTATCAGTGATTTGATATTCAAAGGTTATACTGTCAGCAATTACATCTGAGAATGGCCATGAAGGCACCAAATCACTCATCTTGACCTCTTTCAAAGTCATCCCCTTCAATAACCAACCCACTGCATTCGGCTGAGCTTCCACCTCAAAGCTCAATGGTCCAATCACTACTTTCCCTCGAAACACGTAATGATATCTTATCTGGTTAATATAACTGAATTTGCGCCATTCGAAGGTAGGATCTTGAATTTGAAAATTCAAGAGATTGAGGTCACTCTTCCCAATAAGTATAACTTTATAGTCACCATTCAAAGCATTTGTAATGGTCAAATCCATTTGTTTGATTGGAAAGTGTAAGGTTCCAGGCAGGTTGATGATATTACCTTCAAATGTATTTAGAATATCGTTCACCTGAATCGTGTCATTTTCTGCATCAAAGATCCCGTGAAAAGAAAGATCTTCTTCTAATAAAAGAACGGCTTCCTTGAATCCACTTACTAATATGCGCCCTCGAACAATCAATTCCTGTTCACCCGGGTGGAGACAATCCCCAACCTTCCAATAAATCTCCGGGATCATAGAGAGATTCCCCACCTCCCATGCTTGGGTGGAAGCAACAGTTATCTCATGACAATTCATCTGATGATTAGTTCCATTTAGAGTTACTTTATAATCTAACAGCGTCATTTCAACAAAAAAAGATAGCATTTTAGAGGGAATTCCTTTAAACCAATTTCGTCCTTCCATGAGCGCAAATACTTGAGGAGGAGTGATTAATTCCCTAACATCTCCTAAGCTTAGTTGGTAGTTACCGTCTGTGAGCTGCTCCAACCGTACCTTAATTAGTGACCCATTCGGAACGCGTAGTTCAGCTACCAAAAAAGCTTTGATTCGTACATCATTAATTGATAATCCTAATCCCGGATTCAACACTGTTAAAAAATCTGGCATGTTCACCATAACGCCAGAAAGTTGTTGTATCCATTCCCAGTGTGGCAACTCTTTACGTAATAAGCCTTGAACATCAAGAGGAGTATAGAACAAATAAATCTTCGAATCTGGTAGGTAGGCTTTATAGGTTTGAAATAGCATATCCTTAACTGAAAAATCGCACACTAAATTTTGTCCTTTTTTCAAATAAGGAATAAACTGGCCTCCTTCAACTGGATAATCAGTCAAATTCGTAGTTGTAAAGAAGAACGTAATGCCATTCATCTCTAACAAGTCCAGCGGTGATGGTGGAAGTCCTGGAAAGCTATCGCGTAGTTTCCATTTCGAACTGAATTCCGCTGCAAGAACAATTTTCAATTCTGTTCCATCCCAGATAAATTCAACAGCTATATGTGTGGTCTTTTTTAATACTTGCATAGAGCCTTTGATCTTCAGGTGAGTTGCAGTTGCATCATCAATTTCTGGATTAGTTATGACCAAGACATCGTCAGTTGCGACTCCAAACGAATTCACCAATAATTGTCTCAACGTCTCAAGATCAGTAGGAGATATCAAATTAGCTTCAGCCACTGCTTGATACAATGATTTCTGCTCCATTAATTTCTGGCTTAAAATATAAATACTCATGGTACCCTCCTTAACAAATTGGATTAGTGGAATCTTTTATATAATTCGCATACCATCCAGGCCCGTTGGTTTGATCAGCTGTAGCTCCAGGGGGAGGCTGTAGGCCAAAATTCATCGTCCCTCCAGGTGGAAATTTGAAATTCAAAAATTGTAAGCCTACATCATTAAATTGCATCGAGTATGATGTTGTACCGCTACTTGGATCTGCTGTTAGCACGATATCACCGATACCCATTTTAATAACTCCCTGTAAATTAAAGAGCTTGCCCTGTTCTCCTCCTCCGGGTAATTGCAATCCAAGAAAGAAGTTATATTTCGGACGTTCAATATTCACTGGAGCATTAGATTTGGTCCACGCTAACAACACACGAGTAGTGAAAAGTGTATCCGCTGCAAGCATTCCCGCATTCCCCAGATCCAGCTCAAACTCAAAGCCTGACCAAGGTCCTTTAATATCAAGAGGCTGTGGTACAGTAATTGCAGTGTTAACGAGGATAAGTGGGATATAACCCAATTCTGAGGGCAATTTTCCAGAAGAAGCGAACGATACGAACCTTTTAAATTTTAAAGGCAATCCAAAGATCAAACTTTCCTTACGTGGTTGTACTTGTTCAGGAGTTATCAGGATATCTGAAGTATCCATCCAGATACTATCCCTCTTCATAGTGGATTCATCAAAGACAAGGCGGATCAACTGTTTCGAGAATGGAAGTCCAGATTTCTTCGATTTGCTTGCATCCTCCGCACTTAAACTGCCATACGAGAAAGCATCAAGTCCTTTAATGTTCTGAAAATCCATAAATCCCATAAGATTAAACCTTGTTTCAAATTTGGGTCCATTTGCTATTTGTACAGTATCAATGCTGGCACCAGAAATCTCCACATGATGGAATACACTACTCTCCAGCTGACATTTGTTTGATTTCGGGGTATTAAAGATGTAGAGATTGGTTTCACCGTGATTTTCTCTACGCCCTGTAAAGAAAATGGATTTTAAGCCTGATGATACAGTGAGTTGATCTCCCTGCGAAATCACTTCGTTTACCGATTCCTCAAACATATGTTTTACTGTCAACTGTACTTCGCTTGTAAAGTCTTGTATCTCTGAGTTAAAAAAAAGTGCACGTACAGATAAAACTTTAAAATCGAAATCATCTTCAGTGTATACAGGAATTGGGTTCCCAAATTTGTTCACTTGTTCGTAAACTGGATCCATATAGTGAACTAAAGCGAATAAAGAGCTATCCTTTTCGAGAACGATCTTCCCATTCACTTCCTCAGGAATATTCACATTAATACCTATATGATGCGCGTGAAAGAGATCCTTCTCCATCCCGGCATTCAGCACCTTCAAATCACTCGGCATTGCCTTTTGTTTTATGTCTACCTTTAAAGCTAATATCCCAGTCCAACTGGCTTGTTGAATTTTATGATTAAAAAGAGCATAGAAAGGGTCCTTTTGCGTTAAGGCATCCTCGAAATATTCGCGCAACCAAGCAGAAAGCGCGAATAATTCACCGTTATCAGATTTATTAAACGTATCCGCGTTAGTCCAATTTTGAGGTTTTTCTACTAAATCCTTAAGCGTTCCTTCACAAAATTTCAGAATTATTACATTCTGATAGTTACCGTATTTATTGTCAGCCTTCTTATTGTTGATATGGAACGGCCATTCCGAAATATCTAATTCATCCATAAATTGACCAACAAATGGATCCAGCGGATTAGTGATGACAAGAAATAACTGATTGGTTAAAAATGCACTTTTCAGTTGCGAACTTATCATTCCTAATTTCAGGTATTGAGTAGTCCCTGTGCCGTTAGCGATTTGTGCTAATAAAATACTCTCCCAATTATCATTTATATCTGCTTCAACCAGTAGACCTTGTGGAGTTGTCGTTTTTCGCAAATCACCCTCAATAGTAGGAAAAGTAATGACCGCATGATTTGATAGTCCTGTAATATTTCGTTTACGGACTGGATGAATAACCTGGTATTCATACTGAGTCACTACCTCATCCTCAAAATCTGATATATCACTGTTCTTCATACCCACGTATGGAACAAGAGGATATAGATGCTCTGCAGTTAACAGGGAAGTTTTTTGTTGATCATAAATTAATGGACTGGGTAAGTTTGGTGGTGTTAATCGTACTTCTGTCGTTTTAAATAAAACAGCATCTTCAGGTTGGGAGACGTAGATATTCTCTTGTGATTGATTATTTTGGACGGAAATCCATGAAGTTGTACGATGAGATTGTAAGAGCTCCGGAATCGTCGCATCACCACTTGTGAACCTTTGTTCTTCAAGAGAAGGAACAGGAAATATCGGGGCTAACGCCGGTTGATAGGAAACAAAATTAAGCATGTGCCCGTTTCTGAAACCTATAGTTTCAGTGCCGGATAATCCACAGAGTAAATGTCGCACATCCTTAGTTCGCTCGCTTAGTTTCGCCATCTGAATTTGGAAAGGTCCACCTGGAGTCCAGTACGGTTCATAATCGTTATCCTCCAGTCTAAACTCAGAGCTAAAAACTATAGGTTTTAACATAATGGGATGTCCGAAATCGGAACGAAAAGGAGTCTTAAACAGATTAATGTTTATATCAGTACTTTCATCTGGTAATATTCCAAACCGGAAAGCTGTTGGAAGCTTTTCTTTGGCGAGTGGGAAAAGCGGATTTAAAACACACTGAAAGCGGTATGGTGTATCGGTATCTCTAGTTCCTGTTATTCCGAAATGCTGGCTTTTTGTTTTTTGTTTTCCGGCTTCATTATAGAAAAAATGATAACGCAAACCTACAGGTAACTGGGTCACAGGTAACTCTGGAGATGGATAGAAATTTAATCCTTTATCATTTAATTTCGCTCGTGTATCAAACTTAAATGAACCTGACTCTTTGCCATGAAGAGCCAGGACTAAGTTTTGAATCCCTACTTGTATATAACTAATTTCAACAGAAGAATTAGTATAAGAAAGGAAGTTAATTATCCCTTGATCTCCATACTGATTAAACAGAAATTGATTTCCTGCAGTCAGATGAACAGAGACCCTTTCGATAAATTCAAGCTTCAGGCTCGTGTTGTTAATAAATAATGGGTTGTTAAACTGTGATATTCCACTACCACCATTAACATGTGATACAAGATAGCAGTTTTTTATTACAGCCTCGCCACTATCGCTACAGTCACACCAAAAAAAGTACCTAGACACAAACATTGGACTGTCACTCTCATAACAAAGACCTTGCTGATTGTTCATATGTTTCAATATGGAATCCAGAAAGGCATTATGGTCTGCAGGTTCCTTTTCGCAAAAAACGTAACTGCCTATGTTATATGACCAGGATTTTTCTAAAGTTATGGATTCGGGAGTTGTCCCTCGTGCAACAAAACCAACCCATAGTCCTTCCGCTCCATGATGTCTATATAATGAGCCGGTTGAGTTTGTGAATATCCGATCGAAAAAATCAATAAATTCATGATTAGGCTGAATCATATGAAGTCCCCCCTCGTTGAATATGTCTGTGCTCTAGTGTTTCATTATGAAATGAAAATATTCATAAGAATTAGTATGAAAATTAGAACATATAAAAAACGTCGAATGATTCACTATATGAATCGTTCGACGTTTTACGTTTAATGTTACTATTCGATATTAAGCTGCTTAACGATCTTCGCCCCCTGTTTGCGTAAGGCATCGTAATCGTATACTTCTTTAATTTCACCTAACTGGCTTTCAATAGTAGTTAGATCATTCATTTTATAATAGTTACTCAAAATCTCGTACGGTGTCATTCCTGGTTTCTTCCCAGGTACATCTTCTATCGCTTCTTTCCATGGTAAGTTTGCCTTATCCATCGTTAGCTCCAAAGCAGCCCCAGTTTCATAACGGATACTTCTTTCTAAGAAAGAAGGCGACTCCGCTTGTCCGTTAGCAATAAAATCATATGCTTGCATAAATGTCACATGGTAAGGCTCCTGCTTAGTGGCCAGCACCATTAAATTACGGCCAGTTAACTTACTATAACGATATTCCAAATACCTTGCAGAACCTTCGATAGCCTCTGTCTTCGTCTCGCCAATTAATTGCGGCCATTTATAGTATCTGTAATTTCGTACAACTGTCCAATCATGTAAATACTGTTGAACGAGTTCAGGATTGCTTTCAGCCATTGCTTGATCCAACAGTTTGAATTCGATACCCATCAATGCGTAATTTTCTTCATTTATAGGATAGTTTTCGATATGCTCAGCACCATTGGCATCATACGTCCAGTCTTTTTGTTTGAAGATATGAAACCCTTCGTGCAATAAAAAAGATGAAAAATCAAAATACAGCGCGGGATCGCTGAACATTTTGGGATAATACTTAAAATACATTGTTTCCATACCTTTCAGATTTAGCGTTCCAAAATTAGCTGGAAACCATGCTGAGAGGGTTGTCGGTGAAAAACGACTGATACGATATACCTTCGGTAAGCCCATCGACTCAGGCAGACTGATTTCTTGAGCAAAAATCCCTTTCTTCATAGGCACATTCACGGCAAACCCTTCGCTACGAAACAGACCGCTATCCTTAGTCGTTCGTACCAGTAACAAGGGTTTGGAGTCAAATCGATAATCCTTATTCCAGAGCTGATCACTGGATTGCTCAAAATGGTTATACAACTCGGATAACTCTGTCAGCATCCGCCGATCGGTTTCAGGCAAGGATTCAAACGTAGTACGGTAGGTCTTATTTAATAAAATCGATACCGTGCATATTCCAACTATTGCTGCCAATATCGTTAATAGAATGTTTCTTTTTCTATTTCTTTTGCTCATGATTTACCTCGCTGTTTATCTCTTGTTATATGAGTAGTATGATATAAGCTAAAAAAAACGTCAAATGATTCACTATATGAATCGTTCGACGTTTTCTTATTCACTCTTATTTTATCTCACTCATGAAGTTTCTGAAGTTCTCCACGATTTCTTTCGATCGGGTATGGTGTAAATAATGATCGCCTTCAAACATCATCATCTTCCCATGTAATGAATCTTTGATCTGTTCTTCGTGTAAAGCTGCCCAACCCTCAACATCCGAATTATCTTTTACTAAGAAGAACATCACGGGAAGTTCTTTAGGGAACTTTAAGTTTTCTGCGTCTTTGAAGTTGCTTGAGAAATGATCTGCTTCGTTGATGATATTTGGATTCATCATATTTTTAAGCGAAAGCATTCTATTTTGCTCTTTCGTTTTAGCATCAACATCGGGTGCAATGATTTGATCAGGCGAGAGTTTAACCAGCAATCTGTAGAAACCTGATTGTTTAAGTGATTTTAAGGCTGCTGTTGGAAGTGCATCGCCGGCTCCTTGTGCCGGAACACTGCTGTCGATCCCTACGAATGCACTAACTTCGTTTTTGTATTTGTTTACATAGTCTAGAGCATAAATTCCGGATATGGAGTGTCCCATCAGAATATAACGGTCTATATTTAATTGTTGTAAACTTTCATGTAACTCACTCACTATATTTTCAGTACTTCGTTCTTTTTCGGTGATATCACTTAATCCATAGCCAAATGGCTCAATCACAACCACTTTGTAAAATGGAGATAACTCGTCTACAAGCGGCTTAAAATCAATACCCGGCGCTGCAGTTCCATATCCTGGTAATAATACTACCGTCTCTTCACCACTTCCATGAATCGTGACGTTCATGTTTTTTCCATCTACAGGTACAAGCTGACCATAGGGTTCAATTTTTCCTTTCTCGATTTTGTTGCAGATCACATTAACAGTAAAAACAATGGCTAGAAAAAGCGCTATGGCTATGACTATAACTCCTATTGCTTTCAGTAAAAAGAAAAATGTCTTTTTCATCATGTAATTCCCGCTCCCCACATATTTATATCTTCTCTTCTGTCCATTTCATTCTAACAATCCAGTCTTAGATCCTGTGAAACACAAGTTTAAGTGAACCTTAACTTTCAGCATCAGCTAACAAAATCAAATTAAGCTTCCGTTAAGATAACTTTTATAAATATGATTCCACTTTCGTCCATTTGATATCATAAAAAAACACCTTTAGATATTCGCTGATTAGCCCATAAGACCATTCAACGATATTCTAAAGGTGTAAATTCACTTCATTAGCTGAATATTAGTTCAAAGTTTCTTTACGCGATAAACGAATTTTTTCAGGC
This sequence comes from Paenibacillus sp. FSL R5-0923, assembly GCF_038009145.1. Lineage (NCBI taxonomy): Bacteria > Bacillati > Bacillota > Bacilli > Caryophanales > Paenibacillaceae > Paenibacillus > Paenibacillus sp. FSL R5-0923. The sequence goes on along the minus strand of NZ_JBBPAT010000001.1, from coordinate 4,013,258 downwards.
GTAACATCATTTCCCTCAGGATCTACAATCGTTACTCCCGATAGACTGTTACGAACTTGTCCACGAATTTCACGTAGATAATCTTCACGCAAAGCGATCTGTTCCACCCATTCACTTTTTGTCAGACCTTCTTCACGTTCTTTCCTGGCTAGTTCATTAATACGAGTCAAACTGGTAATCATCTATGTTCCTCTTTTCTAAGTTTTGATTAGCTTGCTAATGGATGTGGTGAGTAATGCCAGATTCAAGATAAATTATCCGCCATCTGTTTCATAAGCCTTCTTAATAATAAACGTTCTTCGGGTAAAATTCCTGTTAATAATTTATCCAATTGCTTATTCCATATACGTTCCACAGGTTCACAAAGATTACGTCCGGCTGGAGTTAGATACACTCGGCTTACTCTGCCATCTTCAGGATCTCTTTTTCGAACAACAAACCCATGACTCTCAAGTGATTTCACCATATTCGTAATAGTTGGAGGCTCACAATTCAGACTTTCGCTTAACTGGATCTGTGTCATTCCATCTGATCTCCATAACCGGCATAATAACTGTTCTTGGCCCACATGAAGATTAAATTCTCTAAGCAATGCTGCATAATCTCTACGCATTTCCGCTGAAATTCTATCCAGTAGTTCTCTTATCTCATTTTCAATCACAGCTTGTTCCCCCGAACCACCTTACAAATTAATTAGCATGCTAATTATATCATATTTTTAAGAGGATTTCAAAGGTGGACGATTTTTAGATATCACCCACCAACGAATCCTCTTTAGGTTGGTACTTCATCGTATAGAAATGGTCTTCAATTACTGTTTCTCGGGAGTCTCACTTCAAAGATTGTCCGCACCACACCGCTTTGCGCAGATACGGTTCCATTATGCTGCTCTACTATATTTTTAGTAATAAACAAGCCAAGTCCCGTACTTCCTGTTGGATGTGTTCGTGCACGATCACCCGTGTAAAACATATCAAAAATTCGTGGCAGCTCTTCCGGCTCAATACAATTTCCATAGTTAATTACTTCAACGACTACCTCGTTAGCGTCTAAGTAACCGTGAATATCAATAAATTGACCATCGTTTCCGTATCGGGCCGCATTCGTAAGAAGGTTCTCAAATACACGTGCTAACAATTCCCCGTCACCGTAAATCATCAGAGGTTGTGTCATATCCAATTTGGAGGTTAGGCCATTTTTCTCAAAGACTGGATATAATTCTTCATTTAATTGTAAGAGAAGCTCACTGAGATCAATCGAGGATTTCTCAAGCTTAAGCTTGCCGTAATTCATTCTTGTAATTTCAAACAGCTCATCAATCAATTTTTCTAAACGTTGAGATTTAGTATAAGCAATTGTCGTGTAATGCCTGGTCTGTTCAGGGGTTAATTGATTGTCTTTCAAAATAAAATCCAAATAGCCGATAACCGACGTTAGGGGTGTACGCAAATCATGCGCTAGGTTCAACACGAGTTGATCTTTACTGCTCTCGGCAATGTCTCCCCGCTCAATGGCTTCTTGCATATTCTCAATGGCTAGATTGAGATCATGACCAATCATCCCAAATTCATCTTTGGAGGGTATATCTACTCGTTCGGAGAAATCACCTGACGCTAGTTGATGAATCCCCTTTGATATTTCTTTGAAGTATTTTGCATACGGCTTAGTGAATAAGAAGAAAAATAGAATGGCTAGTGGTATAAAGATAATTAAAAATGTATTCACATCTCCAATATCTCTTATTACATAGCGAACTTTGGTTAGTGGATTCTCAAACTTCACCTCAGAGTGATAATATCGCTGGAGCGCCTTATAGATTAAAAAGGTTATCCCACCGGATACTAGCATACTGGCCATCAGCAGCATAATCATTTTTGTACGAAAACTATAAATCATTTTAGGCATTGAATGTATACCCTTCCCCTACAGTATTTATCTTTGTAGTGATAATGGTATATGAATTCAATCTAAATCTCAAATTATTAGTATCACAGATCCTTTTTTTCAAAAATCCGCAATGAAATAAGATAAGAACAGCTGAGTAAGAACACGTAAGCGAGTCCTAGTATGATATAAGGAATATAGCTAGACTTCACACCAAAGCTCTGCCAGTTCTCTAATTCAGGAAACCATTGAAGCAAGCTACCAATCACATTCGGACCAACCATTATAATCATCATAAAAACGAGATTAACCACTTGCGTTCCTTTAGCCCCTAGCCAGTAATGAATCGGTAAATAAAGCATAGCGAGGAGCGGGAAAATAGATATCGCAATACCAACCTCTTGCCAGAAATGAGGGGTCACCTCTTTACCTGTCATAATAATCAGGAGATAGGTAAAAGCAGTTGCTGCCAGCCCAACAAGCGCATACGGAAGAATTGAGAAGTATTTAGCGCGGACAAGCTCTTGTCTCCGCACAGGGAGATTAACGAGAAACCGTTGCGTCATCTGCTGAGTATCCATAGAACAGGAGCTAATCAACAACAGCATGGGTGGCATTACCGTAAATAAACTGAAGCTATGATAGTTCGAGTAAGCTATAAAAATAAAGAAAGGGATGAGCAACATCAGAAATTTACGCAAAAGAATGAAGTCTTTTTGAATAAGATACAATGAATGATACACTATAATTCCTCCTTAGCTTATAACTCTTCCCTGCTAAACATTCGTAGTGAAATCTTATATGAGAAGTACAAGATGAATAGATAAACGATCCCTATCAAAGCTGTCTGTACCAGATGATCCTGCAGCTTTAAGTGGGTTATTGTTAAGAAAAAAGATGAATTGTTGAGTGAAGATCCAGCACTTATCGTGGTTATCGTTACAACTACATTAAAAAGGATATTAAAGTGATAGTTCTTGTTACCAAGCCAATAATGAATCGGCAGATAAATAGACGCAGTCACAGGAATCATAAGTAACGTTAAAGATACCCCTATCCAATACACCGGGCTAATGGAATATCCAAATGAAAAGGAAATTAGAAACAAAGCAAAAGAGCAAACCAAACCAATGAAACTATAAGGAATCAGTGATAAGTATTTAGCCAAGACAATCTCTTGCCGACTTACTGGCAGTCCTATAACAAACTTTGTGTTGTTATTCTGTGCATCCATCGAACAGGAGTATACGAGCAATAGTAAAGATTGAAAGGTAGCAAACATACTGGAGCTATCCAATTGTACATATGCAACAAACAAAATACTCAAGAGAAATAAAGGAATAAAATTCCCCAGGAGAATAAAGTCTTTCCGAATCAACAGCAAGAGATTAGACATACAAAGCGTTTCTCTTTACCGTAAAATACATGATTTCTTCCAGGGTAGGTATTTCGCATATCGCTTGATCTCTAAAATACCGCGCCTCCTCAGAATTATTGTTAAGAAGCCCCTCAAAACCAAGTGCTGTCTCTCTAATCCCAATGAAACACTTCCGCACATCCCGATCAAGCAACTCCTTGTTGCCTTTTACCAGCATATATTTATTTGGGAGAGATTCTTTCATCTCATTAAAAACTAGCCTCCCCTCATTCACAAAAACAATATAATCCGCTATCCGGTCTAAATCAGTCGTGTTATGCGTGGAGAAAAGAATAGATTTCTTCTCATCCTGGATATGCTCACTAAGCAGATCAAGCAGTTCTCTTCGGAATATGGGATCAAGACCTGCAGTAGGTTCGTCCATGATGAGCAGATCTGCACCGTGTGATAAAGCAATGGCGAGCGAATACTTCATTTTCATCCCTTTAGAGAGTTCTTTAATCTTTTTCCGCGGGGAAAGCTTGAACATCTCTATGTATTTCCTATAAGTCTCTTTATCCCACTGACTATAAAAGGGAGCAATCATCTTGCTCATTTGATCGATGGTTAATTGATCGTAAAAGTAGTTCTCATCGGAAACATACCCAATTCGATCTTTGTACTTTGCATTCTTTATGGATGTTTTTTCCCCAAAAATCTCGATACTTCCTTGGTCGGGTTGTACCATACCCATCATCATTTTAATTAATGTTGTTTTCCCTGCCCCATTGGGTCCTATTAACCCCGTAATATATCCTTCCTTGATACCGAACGTAAGTTCGCATAGGCTAAAATGGCCATATTTTTTAGATATTTGATTCAATTGAATGACATCGTTCATTCTGTCTCCTCCTCATACAGCAATTTCAACATCTCACTGAACTCAGCAAAATCAATCCCTAACATTTTACTCTCGTCGATAATCTCCTTCATTTTGTTCTCCATGATCCGTAACCGTTGTTCACGAATAAACTCCTGATCCGCACCAGAAACAAAGGAGCCTTTTCCCACAATGGAATTGATAAGCCCTTCTCTCTCCAGTTCTTCGTAAGCTCGTTTTGTTGTAATTACGCTAATCTGCAGCTCTTTAGCTAACAGTCGAATAGAAGGTAAAGGCGTACCTGAGACTAACTCTCCTTGCAGGATCATCTGGCGGATCTGACTTACAATCTGTGCATAGATGGGTTCACCGGAAGTGTTGGATATCAATATGTTCATGAACTCGTGCCCTCACTCCTAGTTTATGTGTGTTCAATGTATATATGTAATATATACACTATACTCATTGTTGTCAATGATCTTTCAAAATCCACAAAAAACAAGCCGATTCCTATGAACTCAGGGTCAGCTTGCTTGACATTCAGCATATATAATCATCATCACATCAATCCAGCACTTCTTAAAAAGCGACTAACAATGTCTATCTGATAGCGAATACGAAGGTCACGATCAAGACTCCAGCATGTTTCCACAGTAAATGCCTTCGCTCCTATGATGCGGGAGACGGCTGAACGTGACGAGCCGGGGCGCTCTCGTAAACGGATATTAAAATGATAAGAAGTATTAGCGATCGTACGATTAATGTCTTTTATGAGACGTCTTGCCGTAACCGTACCTTGGCTCTCCGGCTTAATAATAATAGACTGACCGAGGCGTTTCGGATTTCTTTGAGACAAACCGTTCGCTTCATGGAGATCAAGGTACCAGGTGGGGCGATAACGCCGTACTAATTGAAGCAAGGCTACGGATAACGGATGTTTGGCAGATCCATTCCGAGTACGCGGAAACGTTCGGTTCAAATCGGGCACGCCCCGAATTCGTTTGCGATAAGCTTTTTGATTCATGAGGGGAACAATAATAAGCGTACCACGGTAAATATATAGTTCTCCTTGTCTTAAGTGATTCACGATGTTTTTCGCCGCACGAATGCTTGCCGTTTCATTCCCGTGTATGCCGGACACCACCATAAACACAGGACCAGGGAGCCCACCACTGATCACGTAATAAGGGGTAGCATGGGATGTGGACGATGCTAAGGTATAATTCTCAATGATCATCATGCTTCACCTCCGCATTTAGGTGTCCATATATGTGTATTCCGTAGGACCACAGTTGTCCTAGACAGATAAGCAAAAAAAGCCTGATTTCTCAGGCTTTCTAAGTATTACTTTATAGATATAGGCAATTTATTTATACGCGGGCAACCAATCTCCATGGGCTGTGATCAGCTCATCACACATATTCGTAATGTCATCCATCGACAGTTCGGCGGCAGTGTGCGGATCGAGCATAGCTGCATGATAAATATGCTCTCTCTTATGAGTAATCGCTGCTTCAATTGTTAACAATTGTGTATTAATGTTCGTACGATTCAGTGCGGCACACTGCGGAGGCAGATCTCCCACGAAGGTTGGAGTGACACCGCTGCGGTCTACAAGGCACGGAACTTCTACACATGCTTCTTTCGGAAGATTGGTGATAAGACCTGTATTCATAACATTACCACCAATTTTGAAAGGTACATTCGTTTCGATGGCTTCCATAATGTAGGACGCATATTCATGCGAACGTTCATGTACAAGCTCTTTATTATTTACTAATTCTTCACGCATTAGCTGCCAGCGTTCAATTTGATCTACACAACGGCGTGGGTACTCGTCGAGTGGAATTTGAAAACGTTCGATGAGCTCAGGATAATTACGTTTGATAAAATAAGGATGATACTCTGCGTTATGTTCTGAAGACTCCGTAATATAGTAACCAAATTTAAGCATCATTTCATAACGAACCATATCCCCGTGATGCTCTTTCTGCTTATCGGCAGCGCGGCGTTTGATTTCCGGATATAAGTCCTCTCCGTCCTTCGTAACCTCGAGTAGCCAAGCCATATGGTTAATCCCGGCAATCTTAGCCTGTACACCCGTCTGATCCATTCCCAGATGCTCGAATAAGCCTGGAATACAATGCTGTACGCTATGACATAATCCAACAGTCTTCACACCACCATAAGTGTTCATCACATTGGTCAATACTGCCATTGGATTCGTATAATTCATGAACAGAGCATCTGGACAAACCTCTCTCACATCTGCCGCAAAATCAAGCATGACAGGAATTGTGCGTAAGTTGCGGAAAACACCACCGATACCAACCGTGTCCGCAATCGTTTGACGCAAACCATATTTCTTCGGAATTTCAAAGTCTGTAATGGTACAAGGATCGTAACCCCCGACCTGAATCGCATTAATCACATATTTAGCTCCGCGCAAAGCTTCCTTACGATCCGTATAGGATTTCACGATACAAGTACTGCCACTACTTGCTTTTATATTACTCAGCATATTCTCGGAATCTTTCAGGCGCTGAAGATCAATATCATATAGGGCAAGCTCAAAGCCTTGAAGGGCTGGAGTTCTCATGCAATCTCCTAAAACATTCTTTGCAAATACAGTACTACCCGCTCCGATAAATGTAATTTTGGACATATGAAATATTCCTCCTTAAGTAGTGAGTTCTACGGTCTCGACATCGCTAGCCACTCAGAAAACCTCAATGAATTTCCCTTATAAACACTAGAATGTCAGAGGATATCCGTCTCTCTCTTCACTATTCACTATAAATGAGAGCGGTCTCAATGAGTATGGAGAAATACAATTCATATATGGATGTTTGTTGCATTTTAGTGATATGTCCTATAATCTTATTGTAATTCAAATCATGTATAGGAGGTCAGAAGCAAATGGCTTCAGAGCATTATCATTTCTCAGCAGGGTTTAATCTTGCTCCTGATGAAATCGACCTAACTGTATTGTTCAGCGGAGAAGGTAAACCGGTCCCGGGACATAAGATGGGGCCTTCTGTTCACGATTACTACCTTATACATACCGTAATGGATGGAAAGGGTGTGTTTCAGAGTGGAAGTAACTCTCATATATGTGGTACGGGAGATACCTTTGTTATTTTCCCAGGGGCATTATTCAGTTATCAGGCAGACATGGAACAGCCTTGGACTTATGTATGGGTAGCCTTGCAAGGAGAAGCCGTTCAGCAGCTATTTAAAGAAGTGGGGATTACACCGGACAAGCCGTTAATACACTTAGATAACCTTATAGAGATACATAACTTGTATGAGCATATTCGTTTTTCTTTTCAGCAGTCTGCTTATCCAAGGTTGGAAAGTTTGGAGGCTTCTGGGTGGCTGCGCCTTCTGGTGCACAAATTCGGTCTTGCGAACATAAGTTCGCTCACCCCTAAATCCGCACAATTACCGGATGTTATCGACCGCCAGATCAATCAAGCGATCCGCTGGATCTCTCTCCAATTTCATCAACAGATCAGTATCGACCACATGGCATCCTCTCTTGGTTATCATAGGGCACACCTCTCTAAGGCCTTTAAGCAAAAGATCGGAATGTCACCCAAGCAATATTTGTTAAAGGTTCGCATGGATAAAGCAAAGGAACTGCTTGGAGGAACGCTCACCATCGACCAGGTATCCTCTTCGGTCGGTTTCAATGATGCGTTATATTTCTCCAAGCAGTTCCGTAAGTGGAGCGGTATGTCCCCCAGTGAATATCGAAGCCATCTTCGATCTGGCATATGATTGCTTATGGGTTATTTCATGGCTTTTGATAAAATCGAGGTGACAAACGCTGTCTTTCCTTCACAGTAAGCATCCATATCGTAGCGATGTTGTTCCGCCAAATGCTGTTTGACTTCTGCATATGCTTGACGTGCTTCCGCATTTGAACGGAGATAGTCTCTAAAAGCGATATGCTCCAAATACCCTTTTCCATCCTTAGGGCATACATACAGATGATATTTCATGAATTCGTCCGCTTGACGTCTTTTGAAGGCTTCCCTGCCCTCGATTCCCAAGTTCCCTTGATGTTCATAACCATGCTGTTGTAAACGTTCTATGATTTGTGGGAGTACATCGTAGCTATCCATTACAAGATCAAGATCTATGATGGGTTTAGCAGAGAGTCCTTCAATGGAAGTACTCCCCACATGCTCTATCGTAATAATGAGGTCGCCAACATAAGATAACAACTGTTCTTTTATTCTATCGAATTCTACCTTCCACTCTGGATCATAAGGGACAACTTCTACGACTTTCGTCTTCTGAGCGATGCTCATGCACCTCCTGCGTTGAATGTCTTCTTCTCAATTCCTCTATAGACTATCCATATGCATATAGCGGCCACAATTAGCATTCCACCCATCAGACAGACGCCATTCCAGCCCCAATGCTGCCATGCAAAGCTTCCAAGTGTTGATCCAATAGCTCCACCTGTAAAAGTGCTAACCATAAACACCGTATTTATTCGGCTGCGCGCCGCCGGCTCAAGTGCATAGATTCGTGTTTGGTTACTAACCTGTGACCCTTGTACTCCAAGATCCAGGATAATAACACCGGCAATCAGGCTCCAAATTGTAAATCCAGCTAAACCGAAGAATCCATAAGCAATCAATGTCAGCAATAGTAGTATACCTACTATCTTTTTCGGTGCGATCCTATCAGCTAACCTACCGATAAATGGAGCGCCCGCAGCACCTGCTACACCAATCAACCCAAACAAGCCTGTGATAGAGCTACTATAGTGGTAAGGTTCACCTTCTAGAAAGAAAGCCAGTGAAGTCCAGAACACGCTGAAGCCACCAAACATACAAGCACCAATCAATGATGCTTCACGAAGCGTCGAATATCTGCGAATCAAATTCCCCATTGATTTCAGTAGATCTGAATAGGATGAATTATTTTCTGGTTTCGTCTTTGGAATTAGTTGGTATAAGATAAGGGATAACAATAGCATTATAGCTGCGGCAATCCAGTACATGGCTCTCCAGCCGAACATATCTCCTATAATTCCGGATATTGTTCTTGCCAGCAAAATACCAAAAAATAGCCCGCTCATTACGGTTCCAATAACCTTACCTCTTTCTTCTGGCAAAGCGAGCTCCGCCGAGAGAGGAATGATGACCTGCGGCACGACCGTAGTTATGCCAATAGCAAAACTGGCGATATACATCCAAATAAGGTTCTGAGCTGTAGCGAAACCAACAAGTGATAGTGATACAGCAATAAGAAGTCCGGATATTAGTGTTCTTCGTTCACGGATGTCGCCCAACGGAACAAAGAATAACATCCCAAGCGCATAACCGATCTGAGTAAGCATCGATACATATCCTACTGCGTTAGAGGATGCATGGAATGTTCGTCCTATATCAGCCAAAAGGGGCTGATTGTAATACATATTTGCAACGCTTAATCCTGATGCAATGGCTAAAATAAGTATAAATTGCTTAGTTAGGCCTCCTCCTACACGAACTGCAGCGGGTGTGATAGATTGTGTCATGAAATTCTGTGCCTCCGATTACGTATGCTGCATCAAACAGCAAGCTTTATTTTCCTAATACATTATAGCAGTCACTGTCAAGCTGACGTATTTCTGCGATATAATAATTATCCTAAATACAATGATCTGCATAAGTGCAATTTTTATTGAAATATATTGAGCGGGGAGTAAATAACATGCACCAGAATGACCGAATTATGACCAGATTGCGCAAAGAACCGTTAAAGAATGTCAGTTTATTAAAAATGCTAACCTCATTCCATGAAGTCATGGAGTCTCATCTTGTGGAGCAAGGAAATCAATGGGGTGTTTTATTGCTTCTTCCTGCTTCAGCGTACGCATATGATCATAGAGTATATCCTCAAGCGGATTACATCGTATTTATGGATTACAGCAGCCCAGATGTATTTCCGGCTCTGTTTCAATTGTTGCCTCCACAAGCAAAAATTGTTTTTAAACTGCAAGACGTGAACTATAAAGAGGCATTATCATCACATTTTTCAATGGAGAAAGTCCGGGGGTTCTACTCATACAGTACAGCTGCGGGACAAATCTTTCCGAAGGACGAAGATGTTGTTATCAGTCATGTGGTTGACGACAGATTAATTCCGCTGTGGGCCGCTAATCATTACACGAAAGACGAAATAGAAGACTATTTTCAAAACGGGGCTTTTTCCGTGTCAATTTTCCTAGACAACAATCCGGTCAGTACCTGCTTAGCGTTCCGTAATGAAGAAACCATCTGGGAAATCGGCGCTGTACATACTTTAGAATCCTCTCAAAGAAACGGGTATGCGAAAAAGGTGGTCCAAACCGCCATACAAGAAACGTTAGAACGAGGGTTTATTCCACGCTATCATGTGCTTGAAACAAATCAAGCTTCCATCAGACTAGCTGAATCTATTGGACTCATTCCTTGTGTACAGCTTGAACACTGGATTAACTACATCCAATAACACGCTTGATAGGAGGTGATTTGAATGAGTTATGGGCCGAACGAGAATCAAAACTATTATCCTCCCCCGCCCCCACCAACACCGATGAATGGCAAGTCAATTGCTGGTTTCGTTTTAGGAGTACTTTCCATAATTGTTCCTTATATCGGATTTTTGTTAGGGATTGTAGCGGTTATTCTGTCTGCCCTGTCCCTTAAAGAAATACGGATTCGGTATGAGCAAGGAAGAGGCTTAGCTATTGCGGGTCTGGTATGCGGGATTGTCGGCACTCTACTTTATGCCATAATCATTTTATTTTTCGTTATTTTTATATACGCTGCTTCTAGTTACCCATACTGATCTACACACAAAAAAAGATCTCTATAGCCACCCTAATGGCTGCAGAGATCCTTTTTCCTTTCCTATGAACAAAAATTCAGTAGGTTCCATTGTTAAGCTGCTGACGATACTCCGTCGGAGTTACTAGGAACCGCTTGCGGAACATCTGTGTAAAATGTCGCATGTCCTGATATCCAATACGTTCGGCGATTTCTGCCACCTTAAGCTTCGAGTTCACTAGCAGCAGCTTGGCTTGCTCTAATCGTAAGGATGTCACATATTCTTTATAGCCTTGACCCGTCTTCTGTTTAAATAATTGACTGAAGTAGACCGGATTCAGAAATACAACGGAAGCAATCTTTTCCAAAGTAAGGTCTTCGAAATAGTGTTCTTTTACATACTGCAATGCGATGTCGATGGCTTTTTCGCCACTACCTTTCGCTGGCGTTAAATCCAATACTTGCGAATTCACTGCCTCTCTTAAGCTCGTTACGATCTGAGGGACAGTATTTATATCGTAGCTAAGTCCGGAATGGATCATTTGGAAAGGTGTTTTTAAATATTGCTTCAAATAGGTCCGCCCATCTTCCAGAAAAGATTCTAATCGTGCTTCTTCTCTTAAGGTGATTAATCCCAGCAGACTCTGGCGGTCATAGCTGACCACAAAACCGCTCCCGTCACGCTCTATCAGCTCAGTTAACACATTCTCTACAATAAAATGTTCTATCCGGATGTTTTTATCACCCGCCTCCATTTGTAGCAAAATCAAATAGAAACATTGATGGTCTTCTATTAATTGGCTGATGTCTAAATTACCGAGATTAAAACCAGAAGCGAGCCTTTGAAATACACCTTCTCTTAAATATTTCAGACTTGACCTTAATCGGTCTTCATCTTTAATAAGCTTATGATCCTGCTCTATTTCTAGCGATAAGTTACTAATAATCTCAAGTAGCTTGCTTTTGCCGATCGGCTTAAGTAGATAATCTCTCGCTCCAAGACGAACTGCCTCCTGCGCATAGGCGAACTCACTGTGTGCAGAGATGACCACCCATTTGACATAAGGATACCGCCGCTTAGAAATCCTCATGAACTCTAGACCATTCATACCGGGCATAAGAATATCTGTTAAGACGATATGGATGGACTGTTCCTCCATAATCTTGACAGCTTCTTCTGTCGACGCAGCAACATGTACACAATAATCTGGATAGATACTTCTTATAGTGCGCTTAATGCCTTCTCGGATCACCCGTTCATCATCAGCTATGAGAATGTTCACGACTATGCTCTCCTTCCTGCGGAATCGGCAGCATAATAGCAACCACGGTTCCTTCTCCAGGTAAGCTTCGAATCACAAGACCATAAGATTCTCCGAACATATGCTGGAGCCGCCGATGCAGATTTTGAAGACCGATCCCCATTTTTCCATTTTCTTTCGTTGTAGGTCGATCCAAGGATTCCACCAGTGCATTCAGCTTCTCTGCATCCATACCTTTGCCATTATCTTGAACGACGATGTTCAGCAATCCAGTTTCTTCAAGTATACTCACCTTCAAAATACCTTGACGATCGAGCGATTCCAAGCCATGTTTTACAGCATTTTCAATGACCGGTTGTACAGTCATCTTGGGAAGGCGAACCTCAAGCCATCGTTCATCTATATTTATCTCAATCCGTAGACGACCTTCCAGCCGAATAGAAATAATATTTAGATAGTGCCCGATTTGTTCCAGTTCTTCTCGTAACGTGACTTCTACGTCAACTTCCCAATAACTGCTGTACCGGAACATCGAAGATAGCGAGAGAACAAGTTCACCCAGTTGCTCATTCCCTTCCTCATCCAGCATCCAATAAATCATATCCAGAGTATTGTATAGAAAATGTGGGTTCACTTGAGATTGTAAGGCATGAAGCTCAGCATTCTTCTCACTGACGGAAGAAAGTTTTACCCGCTCGATTAGTTCTTCGATTCGGCGAACCATCCGATTAAACGAAGCAACAAGAATATTAATCTCTTGATAAGATGAAACATTCACCATTCCCCGAAAATTACCGATCTCCACTTGCTTCATCTCTCGAATCACCTTTTTAAGCGGCAAAGAAATCGTTCGTGAAACAATAGAAGCTATCAAAGTAGAGACGAGAACAAGAATCGAAAATACAATGAACAGATAACGTTTCATCTCTACCAACTCTACATTTAGGTCGCGATTAGGAGTGATACTAAGCACCCACCAACCAGAGAAGGACAGTTTAGAAGCGACAAGCAGACGATTGGCTGTCTGTTCGACCACAACATTCTGGGAGTTCTGTAAAGACGGGAGCTGAGTTAAATCAGGTTCCTGATCTTCGGCAGAGGATACGAATCGTCCATCCTGCGACATTAAATACACCTGGCTATGCTCACCCAGCTTCACATTATCCAGCGCATCCAGAACAGGCTTCGGATTCGTCTCGTACAGAACAATGCCAATCGGTTTGTGTTCATTGAGATCGTAAATCTGACGTCCGAAGGCAAACACAGGACTATCCTCCACTTGATCGATAAGAGAATGTTCATAGACGCCGAGCCAGACCATTTTACCGGAGGAAGCTTGCAGCTGATGGTACCAATCTTCCTTCATATATTCGGGATCAACCACATTCATATAGTTTCCGTAATTATAGATCTTACCTTTATCTGTAATGACATGAATACCTACGAGATCATCCCGAGAATAAAATATAGCTCCTAAAATATTGGTAATCGTCTGTTCATTGATGTAAGCTACCGCGGGCTCTGTGCTTGTCTCATTAATCAAACGTATCAATTCAAAGTTATTGCTGAGTGATTTAGAGAGACTATCATACCCTTTGTACAGTAAGCTGAATAGATCCGCTGTCTGAGCGACATTCTTCTGCGACAAATCACTTATTTTCTCATGAAACTGTACGGTTGTCCGGTTGTAATAGAGCAGACTCACAATTAATAGAATGCTAGACATGCAAAAAAGAAACAGCAAAAACAATCGATGGTGGATGGAATGAAAGCTGTTTCTCAAAAAGGCTTCCCTCCTCAAACTCATCTGTCCTGCTGCTTCTTCATTATAATTCCATTATTGTAATTTGCAATATAGATTTATCCTTTTACTGCGCCCGCCACCATTCCTTTTGTAATCTGATTGGATAAGAAGAAATAGATTAAAATGACGGGTAACGCACCCATCACTAGAAATGCACCGATATTCCCATAGTTTACAGAATACTGACTAACGAATGTGTACACGCCAAAGGGCAAGGTCTTCAATTTCTCGGAGGAAATGAAGGTGGCCGCTAAGATATACTCATTCCAAATGTTGATGAACGTTAGAATACATACAGTCATTACAGGTGGTACAGATACAGGAAGAATGATCGTGCGGAAGATCCGATATACGCTCGCCCCATCAATAAAGGCTGATTCTTCAATTTCATGCGGAATGCTCTTCATAAAGCCACTTAATATGAACACCGCTATTGGGGTTGAAAAAGCTACATAAGGCAATATGAGCGATAAGTGTGTATTCAGAATATGCATATTTTTGAAAATGATCATCAGCGGAAGCAAGGTGGCCTGCATGGGAATCATCATCCCCATTAAGAAGATCGTCATGACCAAGTTGCCGTAACGCCAACGGAACCGTGAGATCGCGTAAGCTACCATCGAGCTAAGCAGGATGACGAAGATCATCGTTACACCGGTAACCACTACACTGTTAGATAAATACTTTAAATAGCTACCGGACTTATAAGCCTCGCTATAGTTATGCCACTGAAATACTTTAGGAAATGAGAAAAAACTTCCTCCCAAAATCTCTTCATTGGTCTTCAAGGAATAGAGCATTAGCCATAGCAGAGGATATAGCTGGGTAACGACAGGAATCGCAAAGAGAAGATACACGAGTCCTTTTTTAAAATATAAGAACGTATTAGTTTCACGGAATACATTATTCTTATATTTCTCGCTTAAACGCTTACCGTCCTTGTAAGGACGCTTTGGGCGTTTATGCTTGACATTCCGCATGATCGCGCACTCCTTTGCTAACTGAATTTTTTCTCAAGCTTATTAAAGATAGTATTAATGCTAGCAGTAAACACAAGGCACAGTATGACCAAGAACGAAGCGATAGCACTACCATATCCATATTTAAAGGATAAGAAAGAACTGTTGTACATATGTGTGGAAATAACATCTGTAGCATGAGCGGGTCCACCGGCTGTCATGACCATAACGAGATCAAAAGCCTGCAAAGATCCTATAAAAGCGAGTACGATAGATATTTTAAAGATTGGAATAATCAGCGGAAAAGTAATATATCGATCGGCTTTGAATCCGTCAGCCCCATCAATCTTTGCCGCTTCATACAGCTCATCCGGGATATTCTGAACACCGGTATATTGAATCAGCAAATGGTAGCCAAAATATTGCCAAAGAGATACTGCATAAAGCGCAAACATCGCAATTTTAGGTTCTGTGATCCAATTGTGAGTCCAGCTATCCAGCCCAAGAGAGATCAGGACGCCATTCAACATCCCGCCCATGGAGACAGGGTCATAGATCGTTTTCCAGAGCTGCCCAATGATAACCACCGACAAAATAACCGGCGTAAAGTAAATAGAAACCAAAGTGTTTCCTTTTCTCACGTACCGATTTAGCAGGATAGCCATCAACAAACAAAATGGAATTTCCACCATAGAAGCCACAGCATAGAGTAACGTTCTCTTTACAGATGGCCAAAACACTGGATCATGAAAAAACATCTCTTTGAAATTAGCAAGTCCAGCAAATGTTTTCGTAGTCGTAATTCCGTCCCATTGCAGCAATCCTGTATAAAAGGATACTAGGATAGGAGCAAACACCAAGCACACATACAAAAGCAGGCAAGGTAACACGAAGACGGCGATTGTGCGCGCTGGAACCTTTAGTACCTTCATTATTTCCGCCCCCTAGAATGTAAACACGATGCGAAGAAGCGTTTAAGCACCCTCGCATCGCGTTTTCAAAACCTTCTTATTTATTAGCTTCAAATGCGGTTTGATGTTCTTTAGCTACTTGAGCGGAATCCACTTTTTGAACAAAAAGATTTTGGATACTGCTTAGATGGACTTGTGCCGTAGCTGGGTTCATGGTGTTGTCAAAGGCCAAGTCGCCACCTTTAACCTGATTGAACAATCCTGAAATGTTGATCGCCAGATCAGAATATCCTGCGCCTTTCAGGTCCCCATCCACTTTTTGACCAATCCCTACAGCATTTTTAAGTTCAAATTGTTTTTTAGGAAGATTCAGTGTGAAGAAATTCAAGAAATCTTTCGTTTCTTGTAAATGCTCACTGTTCGCAGAAATCGCAAAGGCGCTACCTGGTGCGAGCATGAATTCATTTGGATCCCCTTTACCATTAACGCTTGGGAATTGGAAGGCTCCTGCTTTACCAGCGACTGAGGAAGCGTCAATTGCACCTGTTTCCCATGAACCGATAACCCACATAGCGGCTTTACCGGATTTGAAGATATTACCACCTGCATTAGCATCGATGGAAGTTGCTCCATCTGGGAATGCACCTGCTTGCACGAGGTCTTGGAAACGATCTACAGCTTCTATGAAAGCAGGATCTTCAAATGTTTTTTTGCCATCAAGTACGTCTTGAAGGAAACCAGGGCCTCCATTGGTGCGAAGCAGGATATTCATGAACAAGAATGAACCCGTCCAGGAATCTTTTTCACCGATCGCGATTGGCGTAATGCCTTTTGCTTTCAAAGTTTTTACATCTTGGAGTAATTCATCGAATGTTTTAGGAGTGTCTGCGATGCCCGCTTGCTCGAAGAGTTCTTTATTATAGTAGACTACCTCGATGTTATTACCATCTGGCAGCGCATAAACATTACCATCGAAGCTGTAGTAATCAAGTAGACCGGATTGATAAGTGTCTTTCAGTCCATTTTGATCCAGCATGTCATTCAGAGGAGCAAACAGCTTTGCATCAACGAAAGGTTTCATTTGTGCAGCCGGGTTAACAATCGTAATATCAGGGATTTCTTTGGAAGCGGCTTGTGTTTTCAATTTGACCTTTTGCTGGTCCGTATTTAAAGTATCCAGTTCGATGTGAATGTTAGGGTTTTCTTTTTCATATTGGTCAACTAATTCATGAAGCATCTTATAAGAAGGTGTTGCTGGATCCGGGTAGATATTTTGAAAAGTAATCGTGACCTTCTTACCGCTTTCGGTTTTTGTAGTTCCGGCATCTGGAGCATTCGTAGCTGTATTCCCTTTCGACTCTGTAGCGCCTTTACTCTCGTTGTTGTTTGAATTTCCACACGCTGCCATACTTAAAACCAAAGCTGCTGATAACGCAATTGCTGAAGTTGCCTTCATTTTTTTGCTGACCATTGTTTGACGCCCCCTATTTTCGTTATAGGCTTATTATTGTACTGTTAAGCGCTTTCAACAAGGTGTCAAATTTAAGATATATGGTTTGTTTTTTCTAGAAAAATACAATATATGTCCGAACATAACGAAACACCCGCTAATTGGGGTGCTTCGATTAAAAATAATTTTCGATATTCTGTCTGGAAATTCGTTCAATCAGATGTTGTACCAAAATCGGTAATCTTAAGCTTTAGATCAAAGGTCACTGGAATCCGAGTAAATTCCTCGTCCCAATGATCCTTAATCTGTTTCCAGACATGAGGCCTTTCAATGCTAAACCAATCTCCGAATCCTGCTACATCCACTTTGTAAGTGGATTGCATTTTGTTGATAAGAGCATTGATTTGTTGGGTTAATTTTTCTTCGAATATCTTCTCTAGTTCTTTGAAATAATCAACTTCCGAGGAATGCGCATCAACATCCCAATTCTCAATTAGGCGTCCAGTGGACTCAATTGCAACATGAAATGATATCTTCTTATCATCGGTCTCTTTCAGCGTAATCTTACTCTTAACGGATTTAATCTCATAAGTAATCGACTCGTTCGACTGATCATATGCTTTGAGACTCCCTCCTCTTATATCCCCCTTGATCCAGGCAATACTCTCCACGTCATTTTGGTCGAGATTTCCGATCCAATGTCCTGTATCTCCCTTGATTATACCGGCTCCGGAAAATTTGATCTCACCATGTGCCTCTATAACGTTCTGCAACACAAAGCTTTGCTTGGAGTACATAAGCGCATCTAGATTCGATAGCGTTATGCCCTTCATAACTTTACTGGTTCTGAAATTGTTACGGACCATCTCCACCAGCCGGAAGGAAGGAATCTCCTCCTCAGTCGTCATAAGCGAATCGGACGCGAGCCCCTGGCTAAGAAATATGAGACAACTGGGACGGATATCGTTATCTCGGAGTACAAAATCCATTAACTGTCTGATCTTCGCCTTTTGCACTAGATCCTCTGATATGACGATAACCTTAAGGTGATGGCCTATAATCGGACGGTTCTTGCGAATGGAGAACTGACGGAATATTTCAAGCAGAGAATCCCCTGTTTCTGAAATATTGTAAAAATGGGTTTTGGTTTTTTCGCCTTCTTTACCGGAGTTCCCGATTGTTCTTTCAGGCACAATTTGTACGGTTGCCGTAAGTTTATTATGCTTTGGGTAGCTCCCTCCACGCTCCTCAAATTCCCGTTCGAGCGTTCTAGGTTCCCCCTTATCAAGCGCCAATCCCGTAATAACACTCAGGTCTTCAATCTCTTTACTGCTCCAACAACCAGGCTGCGTAAGCAGAATCATGAATATTATTAGTAAGTGTATTACCCTCTGTCTAAACATTCTGCTTGAGTCCTTTCTTCCTGATCAGTAATACGATCGACAATAACAGTGGCAACAACATAAAAATCAGCACACCCATATAGCCAATCGATTCACCAAGACTGAAGACATCGTTGATGCGTTGAGGAATCATCGTGCAGATGAAAATTACAGGCATTAAGGCGAACATAACCGGATGGATCTTCAGATTAAACACTTGCGAAATTCCAAGTGACGCATTAAAGAAAAAACTGCAAAAATTGCAGAACATCTGCATCAGCCATATGACTAACAAAGGAAATTCAAATCGTTCAAAAAAGAATCCTGAAATTTCCAAGCTTCGTACCAAATCTATCGTAGGCCAGGTACTGGTGATTACAGAATTGATGGACAGACCTCCAATAACCATCACAACAGTTACCAAATACAGTACCAACGGGATACTGAATCCGACCATCATCCCTTTAACCGCTTCCTGCGGATGCTCCATAAAGGCCGTCATGATCATAACAACCTCACATCCAGTAAAGATCAGGATGCCCGACTTCATCCCCCGAATGACCGGCATCAGGCCTTCACTCATAAAAGGGCGTAAATGATGAATATCAAATATTCTGGAGCTTAAGATAAAACAAATAATCAGAATAAAGATACTGATCGGAAACACAATTTGAAACACACGGGCAATGGAATTAATCCCCCCATACACCAAATAGGTGCCTACCCAGATGAACGGCATCACAATCGCCCAAATTGGAGTCCCTTCCAGAAGAAAGAACAACGTTACTTCCGCCAGTACTCGGATTTCGAAGCCCGCAATCACAATAAAGTACAGAATCAACAAAGAACTCAGTACACCACCTGGAAGATTTCCAACAATTTTTTTAGAATACTGAAAGACAGTTTTACCTGGAAATTGCTGGCTAAGCTTCACCATAACCATTATCACTATAAACACGACAATACCACCCAGCACCACAGAAACCCAGGCATCAGGAGTCTGTACAGCCTTGACAAGATCTCTTGGCAAGGTCAAAATTCCGGCACCCAGCATTGAATTGGTCAATACTATGGCAGCTTGCGAGGTTGTGATCTTGTCATCCGTACGTTTGAACACTGTGGTCTCCCCCCTGCTCCTGCAAGAATACATTCTCTAGGATTTGCGATTTTTCTTCTGGGTCTTCAGCATCTCCGGTCTTCGCTTCATAATGGATAAGGGTGCACGGATAAATAAATCCTTCCAGTCACTTACCCGAAAGGGCGAGATAGGTGTGATGTAAGGCACCCCGAAGCTTGAAAGGCGAGTCAGATGACTGCAAATCAGCAGGAAGAACAGGATGGTTCCGTACATGCCCAGGACCGCTGCAAATAACATGCCTGCGAATCGTAAGATCCGGAGGGTAATGCCGGCACTGTACATCGGTATGGAAAACGAAGAGATCGCTGTCACTGCAACGACAATTACTAGAAATGGACTTACAATACCGGCCTGTACCGCGGCATCTCCAATGATCAGACCTCCGACAATTCCCATTGCCGGACCTATGGGCTTCGGCAGACGAATTCCAGCTTCACGTAAGATTTCAATGGAAATCTCCAGAATCAGTACTTCAATTAAAGCAGGAAAGGGTACACCTTGGCGTGCTTCAATTATGGAAATGGCCAGCTGAGTAGGAATTAGTCCCGGATGAAAGGAGATAAAGGAAATATAAAGCGCAGGGGCTAACAGAGCCAGAAATGATGCGCAAAACCGTAACACCCTTAAAAGGGTACCTGGAAACCAGCGCTCATAGTAATCCTCGGGAGACTGTAAAAGCATACTGAACGTCACTGGAACAATGAGTGCAAACGGTGTGCCGTCCAGCAAAATTGCAATTCTCCCCTCTAATAAAGAGGCAATCACTCGATCGGGTCTTTCCGTATTCTGTGTTTGCTGAAACGGACTTAAATAATCATCCTCGATTAACTGCTCCACATAGCCAGATTCCAGAATGAAATCCATATCAATTTTGGAGATCCGTTCATTCACTTCCTGTAGCAGATCAGGATTTACAATGTTTTTCATATAAGCGATAACTAGACTCTTCTTGATTTCGCTACCCACTTCAACCCTTTTCATTTCCAGATTCATATTAAGACCTTGGCGCCGTAGCATAGAGGTATTCTCACTGAGCACTTCGGTAAAGCCAATCCGGGGTCCCCGCAGTAAAGCTTCCGAGGTTGGCTCAGTTATTGCGCGCACTGCTCCATGTGGAAAGCCCACCAGAAGCATCTCACGCATGCCTTCGACAATCAGTGCAGTGTATCCAAACAGGACAGACTCCTGCAGATGATCCAAATCTCTAGCATCACTAAGCTGAGCCAGCGGGAGCATAGTCTGTTTCATATAGGTGTATATTCCTTCCGAAGCTTGCATTTCACCGGCAAACATCAGATTTTGCAACACCTGTTGATTGATTAGCTCTTCATCCTGCATGCCCTCCACATAGACCAATGCGGCACGTGCCTGAATACCTTTGACTGAAAATTCACGAAAATGCACATCACTATTCCCCCCCAAGGCCGTTCTTATCGCCGCTAGGTCGGCATCATAATCTTGCGTAAACACTGTAGACGCACCCTGCTGCTGTTTTACTCCCTCATTGTCTGCCTTCTTATGTTCCTCCTGAGAGTCAGCTCCTGACTCCTTGGAACGTCCGCTTCCAACATAAAAATACAAATGCTTGTAAAGGTAATATAACCCTATGGGAAAGAGCAGCGTGATGGCTGCCTGCATAAAAACTGTCCAATCTGGAATATAAGAGACTATTTTAGACCACATCGTTATCATCCTTTAATAGGAATCTTCTAGATACTATTCTCTGCCTGCCCTGTTTTTATACAACTTATGGAATAGGAGGAAAGTCTATATCGGCGCAAGGAGATACACGTTGCTGTGCGTCCGAACATAAAGAGACGCCCGCATAAGCGGGCGTCTCGATTAAAAATATTTAAAATAGTTACTGTGGTTGCCGCCATTGTTTTAGCACTTCAAGCAACCCCGGAACATCTAATCCATCTAAAGAAAAAGCTTTGCGCAACAGCTCATGCGGGATGAACTCGTCATACTTTCCGAGGTAGGGTGCTTCATCTGGAGATAACAATGTTAAAGGATCAGCGGCAGCCATACTCTCAGCGATAATCTCCGCTTCCAGCGTTTCTGCTTCTGTTTTGCCTGCAACCACCATATAATAAGGTTCCATCGGCACGATAGATCGAAGTCCCTGTGAGCTCTTCAAATTGTTCTTAAGAAGGCGCTCTAGTGTGCGGAATTGCCGACTACCCGCCCACGGTAAGATAAACATCGAATCTCCACCTGCCGGCATAACGGAACGTTCAAGCATTCCACTTTCCTTCGCTAAACGACGAGCTCGTTCAAGCCGCGCAGCCGCACTCGGTGCAAGATACGGATACAAGGATGTTGCGCCTAACACTTCACGTATTTTGGTCATAATTCGTGTATGCACATCCCCGCCCGCTCCAAGCCACAACGTATCCACTTTACCGCGTGAGGTTTTTACATAAACAGCTTTATGGCGATTATCGACCTCTTCTACCTTCCAGAGCTTCCCTGCCAGAGTAAAACAGTAACCTGGTGGTGGTACTGTTGTGATCGAACCGATCTCTTCAGTCCCGTTATAGACAACATGCTCTTCATCGTCTTTGAAGACTGCGTAGAAGCGGAAGTTATTCACGATCTTCTCCCCCGCCATCCCAATAATCAAGCTGCCTTCATCCATCTTCTCGATTTGTCCCATACCCAGCATATAAATCATGAAGGTATCGTAGTCGGCAGGATCAATGCTATTGAAGGAAGGTAAGCTTAGTACAGCCTCCTTTAAATCCTCCGGCTCCGCCTCCCCCATACTCTTCAATATGCTCATCGTCTGATGGTATAACAGCCCGACTGGCAGCTGGCGCACCACCAGTGGTTCAACCCACTTCTCGCGCACATATAGCTCAATAACCGCTATCGCTCGAAGCAGCGTCCAAGGCATCCGTGCCGGAAGCTGTGCTTCCTCATCCTCTTCCTCGGGCGTGACAAAGATCATCTCGGATGCGGCGTCACCACGCCTGCCCGAGCGGCCGAGTCGCTGCACAAAGCTTGCGCAGCTATAAGGAGCGCCGACCTGGAGCACCCGCTCCAGCTCTCCTAGATCAATGCCCAGCTCCAGCGTCAATGTCGCTGCCGCAACTGCAGGACCGGAGCCTTGCCGCAGCGCGGCTTCCGTCTCTTCGCGGAGCATCGCGGAGATGCTGCCATGGTGAACGTGAAAAACATCCCGTTCCCCACGCTTCGCGGCCGTTCTCCGCAGCTCAAGGGTTGCCGTCTCCGCATCCGAGCGGCTATTCGTGAAGATCAACGCTTTCTTAAGATGCGTATGATCATAAATGAAATCGTAGTAAGACTGCTTCGCGCGTTCTAAATGCTCCGCCTGCACTTCATCCCGTGCATCCGGGAAAGAGAAATGCTCCACACTTAAACGGAGCTTACGCCCGCCCTGTGGAGCGGACACCTCTACGCTCTCCCGCGTCCCTGCCGCCAGCCACTCCGTCACCGAAGCATAGTCACTAAGCGTAGCCGATAGACCGATTCTACGCGGATGACATCCCGCCATTCGTGAGATTCTTGCCAGCTGACTCAGGACCTGAATTCCCCGATCAGCTCCCATGAAGGCATGGACCTCATCAATGACAATATAACGGAGATCATGGAACAGCGCCGGAATAGCATTCGGGCGGTTCATCAGTAATCCCTCAAGGGATTCAGGGGTGATCTGCAGTACGCCTGAAGGATTCTGCACAAGTTTGGTTTTATCAGCTTGCGGTACATCTCCATGCCAGTGCCACACTGGAATATTGCCCTCACGGAGCAAATCGTTCAGCCGTGTAAATTGATCGTTAATCAATGCTTTCAGCGGAGCGATATACAGAATGCCAACCGAACCGGAAGGACGTTCATACAGCTCAGTAAGCGCTGGAAAAAAAGCCGCCTCTGTCTTACCTGAAGCTGTACCCGAAGCAATCAGTAAGTGATGCGGCGTATCAAACAGCACACGACAGGCATCCACCTGCGCCTCACGCAAAGTCTCCCAACGGTTCTTATAGATAAACTCTTTAATAAAGGGAGCCAGCCTATAAAACGGATTATCACTCATAATTCAAACTCCGCGAGGAATCCATCTAACTCATTTTGTTCAGTATCAGCAGGTTTAGAGGTTCGTTCGCCCACTAACTTCTCGAAAGAGATCTCCGGATGCTGGTGTAAGGTGTGAAGTAGATCCATGAAATCACGCACCACTTCACGCGGAGTCAGGAGCTCGTCTGCCCCTAATCTGCCCACAGTTTCTTCCATAAAATGAACCAATTGTTCCTGTGTTAACTGTGCTTCGTAACCATAATGAAGGGCATGAATATCTCTAAGCTTTTGCAAAAGGATCAAAATTTCTTCATGTGAGAGCATGTCCAGTGCAATAATAGGCCCAGTATAATTGTTCAGACCTGCTGCGCCGTATCTTCCTGCAACTAATCTTGAACGCAGCGCTTCATAACTAAATAATCCACGCCGTCCATCCTCCACAAATTGCGGAGTCCCCCCTATAAAAATCCCTAGGCTTTCTGCCTTGCCCTGCATCGTATCGTTGAACATCGTAAGCAGCTTTTCATAGTTACTCTGACGTGAGATGCTGTTCGTGATTTTGTAGAGGTTGACGCCTTCGTCTATGAACAGCAGCAGTCCCTTATAACCGATAGCAGAAGTGAATTCCGCCCACAGCTTCATATAATCATACCAATTATCATCATCAATAATCACGCCAACACCAAGTGCTTTTCGTGCTTCCGTTCGAGTAGCGAATTCACCTCTTAGCCAGCGAAGGGAATCCTGCTTCAATTCATCGTCAGCGAGCTTATGGGCATTCCAATAAGAAGCCAGCACTTTGGCAAAATCAAATCCATGGACCAAACCGCGCATTTCGGAGGCTACAGCATAGATTCGTTTCTCTACCTCGTCTCCAAGCTGGGGGTGATCAGGGCCATATTCATTCTCTTGCATCACAGACTGCTGAAGCGTAATGATCCATTTTTGCAAAATAATCTCCAGAGCGCCTCCATCTGGACGCGTCCGGGTAGACAAATGACTCATCAGCTCTCGATATGTAGCAAGACCTTGTCCTTTCGTTCCCACTAATCTTCGTTCAGGGGATAGATCCGCATCGGCTACTACAAAATCCCGATCCATCGCATAATTACGGATCATCTGCAAAAGAAAGCTTTTGCCGCTACCGAATTTGCCGGTAATCAGCTTAAAAGCAGCTCCACCCTCCGCAATATTATCCATATCTCTCAATATCGCTTCAATCTCTGGCCTGCGGCCAACGGCTATATGCTCTAGTCCGATACGCGGAACCACACCGGCTGTCAGTGAATTGACTAGCGCTGTCGTCATGCGTTTGGGTATTTTTAAACCATTCATCCAAAGTTCACCCCATTAAATATTAAGCAGATGAATTTTATATTCTTCTGCAATTTCTTCACCATCTATGATTAAATCACCTAGAATGTCCATTGCGATATCATTTATCTCATCAATCAAGAGTTCTGACATCGTGCCATTTGCAGCCGCTAGCTTCTGTATGGTTTGTGTTCCATCCTCGTTCATAAACGCAATCAGAGCTTCGTGTTGGAGTGGACTTAAAGCATTAGAGAACTGCTCCCACTCCGTATCTACGTTAGCAGATTGAATTTCTTCTATAGTTAATTCAGGCTCAAGAGACTGAAGCGGTACAATGATTTCATCTTCAATATCTTCAAATTCTTCTTTTTCTACTACTTCTTCAAGCTCGGATTCCTCATTAGTAATCTCAAAACCGCTATCCTCAAGTTCTTCCAGCTCATTCATTTCCTCAACCGTAAGCATGGTTCGTACAATCTCGGAATCACTCTGCAGCCTTTCAAGCTTCTCACGATCAATAACTACTGCCGGCCCCTTATCTTCCTGTTTCTCTTTCTCAAATTCCCGCTTCAGAAAACGAGTGATAAGGTCATCCATATCCGCATCCACATTAACCCCTTTGAGCCGTCCTCGATACCCTAGCAGTTCCCGTAATTTATTCTCAGTCAAACGGAATAGCCTTGTAATCAAACTGCGAAGCGGTGGAGATTTACTGATACGCACAACCGGTATAAGCACTGAATAACCATATAGCGAAATATCATATACGGCGCTACGAAATAAATAACGCTCCCGCATTACTGAGGGGCCTGGTGGGAACATTTCAACCAAATTCGAGCCATGTTTCCTACTGACATAAGCGTTGATTAATGCCACTACCTGTGGAATATATCGTTCGAGGGCTTCTTTACCTTCCCCCATATAAAACTTCGATTTACTAATATCGTAGTCCGACATTGCTGTTAATACTGTAAAGGTTAACTGCTCAGGAGCTACAGTAAGACATCTCTCTAACTCTAGCTCTGCCAAATCTCCGGCAAGACCGCGTGAACGAGCAACGATTAAAGATAGAGGCACATCCAAATGATGAACAAACGAGAAGTCTGCGATCCAACCACCCAAATATTGATCCAGACGTTTATAATTTTCACGATAAGCTTCCCAGATTTGACTGAGCTGCTTATAGCCATCATAAGGACCTTGCCAACCTACACCATTAATAAGCTCATACACGTGCAGAAAAATATATGAAAGATCCGTTTTCGGATATCTACCCTGTCTAACTTCATTGCGCCAATAAAAATACCATCTACTTTGCGTGCCTGTCATATGACCATACGTTGGCCAGTAACTCTTAAAAGGAATAAATAGCGCCGAATCCTCGGTTCTATGTTCCAACTCCTTCGCTCTAGCTACAAACTGACCTTCGGTGGTTGTCACAGGCTCCGGCGTGTCGGTCTCCAGATCCCAAAGCTGAAGCTGTAAAGAAGGTTCAGACGACGCTTTAGGCTTCCCTACATTTGCAGTAGATAACTTTGGCAGCGCTGGTTCTGATGAATTTCGCGGGGGAATAGGAACATTTTGTTCCGTACTTTCCCAGACTAATTCCGTGAAATGAGGCTGATTCCTATCCTTACTCATGTTCGATCGCTCCGTTCTTATAAAAGAAGGACTAATGCAAGCATAACGCCTTCTTTGCGGGGGCCCTAAATGTATAGTAGTTTCTAATGTTAAAAAAAACGGCCCTGTTCACAACTGTGAAGGAACCGTTTTGTTCTTATTAAATTTTAGCATTGTTGGTAGATTAACATCAAGTATGTAATGAAGAATTATCCTCTACAGGAGCTCCGTTCCCTTTGTCTCTTTTCCTAGGAAGAGCACCGCTAACGCACCGATAATAATCGTTACAAAAAATAACATGAAGATCGAGCCAATCGCTATAGATTTACCTACCAGCACCCCTACTAACAAAGGAGCGATGATGCCACCAATCCGTCCAAAGGAAGTCGCTAAACCAGCGCCTGTTGAACGAATAGTTGTTGGGTACAACTCTGGTGTATAAGCGTACATGCCACCCCATGCTCCGAGATTAAAGAATGATAAGCAGATTCCAGCAGCCATCAGCATTCCTTCTGTAGTTGCATTTCCGAACCATGCCGCACTAACGGCAGTGAACAGCATATAGATGACCAGGACAAACTTACGTCCGAACTTCTCGATGAAGTAAGCGGCAGTAAAGTAACCCGGCAGCTGAGCTAGCGTCATGATAAGCACGTATTCGAAGCTTTTAACCAAGCTGAAGCCTTTAAGTACCATAACTGTAGGCAGCCATAGAAACATCCCATAATACGAAAACACTACAGTAAACCATAAAATCCACAGCATAATCGTAGAACGACGATACTCTGGTGACCATACTGTTGTGATACGTTTTTTCAAGGACACAGGCGCCTTCTTGATCTCAGCAAACTTCGGTGAATCGTCTATAGCACGTCTTAAGTATAGAGCGTATAGAGCGGGAACAGCACCAATACCGAATGCTACACGCCAGCCATAATCAGGAATAACAAAGAATGCAATTAAAGCAGAAGCGATCCATCCAACCGCCCAAAAGCTCTCTAGTAGCACAACCGCACGGCCTCTCTCACGGGCAGGCATACTTTCAGACACTAATGTTGAGGCGACGGGCAGCTCCCCACCTAGTCCAAATCCAGCGATAAATCTAAGTACACAGAGTATTCCGAAGCCTGTTGCAAAAGCCGATAACCCACTCGCAGCCGAGAAAATTAAGAGTGTCCATAGAAGTATTGGTTTACGTCCAAAACGATCGGCTAATATCCCTGCTGCCGCAGCACCCACAGCCATGCCCACGGAGTTAATACTTGTCAATATACCTATCTGCTCCGGTCCCAGATTCCAATCCTTGGCTAAAGCCGCTACAACAAAAGAAATCATCCCGACGTCCATCGCGTCGAACATCCAGCTTAAGCCTGCACTGAAGAGTAATTTCCTTTGCTTCGGATTCCGCAGCAGTGTCATTTGATTCACTTCTAAGCCCCCTTATATCCAACATATATCTTATGAAACTTACTTTTGATTGTTTCACTTATACATATTAAAATTGAAGCGTTCAAAAATCAAGAAATAAAGCTGCATTAAAGTATTGTCTGGCAAGCGATTGAAAATAACAGGTCTGAACAGCTATCGTGGCTATCAGAAGTATGTTGCGGACAGACTCTCTCTGAGATCTCGTAAGATGCGTCAGCCGATTGATCACACGATCTGTGGAACTTCTAAGCAGGGAATCTTCTTTCCAGGAGAACTCCTTGTGTATAAGTTGATCTACTTTACATTGGGTTTGTATTGTTGGATTGCTCTTGATCTCTTCAAACAGCCCAGCATATGCGTAATACAGCTTTGTCGGTTCTATAAGATCATCATCGTCTCGATCTGGCTTTAAGAACATTAATCGGAATAGCTGACGAATACTTTCGAAATTTAGGGCCGATTTGAGATCATCGATCATAAACAGAAGTGCTGCCTGATTAACTGAATACTTCTTTCCTTCTCTTGGAGAACCGAGATACTCCTTAAAATCACGCTTCACCCAATTTTGCATAGTAGTCACAGTCAAGGTGGAATACTCTATTAGATGGCCTAATGAAGCAATTTCACCGAGTGAAAAGCCTTTTACATCATGGCCCTTAATGATCTTTTGAAAAATGGGTGGAACATCTGTAGATAAAAAAGCGGGTAACGAAGTCCCCTTTTGTACTTCATCAAGATGAAATTTAGTCCATGCCTCTTGGAGGATATTCAGCGGTTTCCGGTCTGATAATCCGGTCAATGAGAGCAGAAGACTGGACATCTCCACACGAGTCAATGCAAATGATTCCATATCTGTTTCCCTCCACCATTTGATATTTCTCTGAAAAGTTCGTAGAATAGTTCATAAGAACTCATAATATGAGTATAACCTATTTTAGGAACGAAAGGGATGGTAAAGATTATATGGGTATAGGACTTAGTTTGACGTTGGTGGCTATTTTGATTATTTTAACCGCTTTTTTTGTAGCAACGGAATTTGCATTGGTGAGACTTAGAGGTAGTCAGATCAGTCAAATGGTGATCGAGGGAAAGAAGAACGCGCTTGCTGTACAACGAGTGTCTGCTAATCTTGACGGGTACTTATCTGCTTGTCAGCTCGGGATTACAATCACTGCACTGGGTATTGGTGCACTGGCAGAGCCAGCGTTTGAGCAGTTGCTCCTTCCGGTATTCGACTGGGCTAATATTAGTCCAAGTGTGAGTCACCCTCTTGCGTTCTTATTCGCATTCGTCATTGCAACATTCCTACACGTCGTTGTCGGGGAACTTGCTCCGAAGACAGTAGCTATAAACATTCCGGAAAAAATCGGTCAAATTACATCACCGCTGATTATTTGGTTCTACAGAATTTTGTACCCACTCATTTGGTTTATGAATGGTTCCGCAAATCTGCTTGTTCGCCTTTTCGGGATGAAGCCTGCCAGTGAGCATGGAGACGCTCATAGTGAAGATGAGATTCGTTTGATCTTATCCGAAAGCTATGAAAGTGGAAAAATCAATAAAGCTGAATATGGCTATGTCAACCGTATCTTTACTTTTGACGAGATGTTGGCCAAAGAAATCATGGTTCCACGAACGGATATGGTATGTCTTTTCACCAATCATTCATTGAAAGAAAATTTCGAGATTATTCGTAAGGAACAATATACTCGCTTCCCGGTTGCAGAAGGTAGCAAGGATAATATCATCGGAATGATTAATACGAAACAGCTTTATTTGCAATATGACAATAACCCTGATTTTGATTTCAAAGGCTTGATTCAGCCAGTCCTAACCGTATCTGAGGTAACACCTGTTAAGAACCTTTTAACACGTATGCAGTTGGAGCGGGTGCATATCGCCCTGCTGCTTGATGAATATGGTGGAACGTCTGGACTCATCACAATTGAAGATATTTTGGAAGAAATCGTTGGTGAAATTCGAGATGAATTTGACGGTGATGAGCGCAGAGAAATTGAGAAACTAAGCGATACAAATTATCTGTTCGATGGTAAGGTATCTTTAATTGAGGTCAAGGAGCTTACCGGTCTTGATTTCGAACATGAGGAAGTGACAACGATTGGAGGCTGGTTATACAGTCATATCCCAGATCCGGCCGTTGGCAAAAGCATTGTACATGACAACGTAACCTTAATCATTCGTGAAATGAACAGATACCGTGTACGCAAGGTTGAGGTCATCATTGAGACCACTGGTGACACTGAATCGTCAGAGCTTGAGAATTCATAAGCTTTTAATCATAAAAAAAAGGATAGAGTTATCAGATTAAATCTGATCCTCTATCCTTTTTTCTTTTATCAAAATCTTACTCATGTAATATTCATCTATCCATTGGCCATCGATTACAAGTGATTTTCTTTTCGTCCCTTCGATCTCAAACCCATTTTTGATATATAGCGACATAGCTAGCTCATTATGGGTCATATCAACCTCTGTCCCAATAAGGATTGAAGTATTTGCTAAAGCGAAGCTTTCGATCATCTCTTTGACCTGATTTAGACTGGATTGTCGTTCATCCGGCTCTAATAACATAAATTTGGATTCCTGATCCAACTGATGCTGTAATCGAAGTAATTCTTCTGCATCCTCTGGTATAAGCACTTTAAGTGTAACCATCATATCATCACTTCCAATCATAAATAGCTATAAGTACTTTTTGAACAGCTTACTGGAGCTGCTATTGTATCCAAGATGCTCGTAAAATTGATGTGCATCCTCTCTTGTGACCGCACTCGATAGCATGATCTTAAGGGCGCCCCTAGAAGTGGCTACGTGCTCAGCGTATCTCATTAGTTTCGCACCGTATCCTTTCCCTCTCACCTCTTGTGATATGATGACTCTTTCAATGACAGCAAAGGGTCGATCGTCACATAAAGCATCCATACATAAATGAAGATGAAGCGTCCCAACAATAGTCCCTTCTTCTTCGTACACATAAAGAAAACTATCCGTATTGTCAGCTATCCGCTTCAGTCGGTCCGGTGACACTTGTATAGCTGTCTGCTCAGGCAACAACATTCGATATAAGTTTTCAATATACAATGCGTCTTCAGGAACAGCCTCTCTTATCATTTGTTTATTCCTTTCTTAATCGTTCTTAACAACGGCAGACCATGATAACATTGCCATTCGGATCTTTAAAATTAAACCAATGGTCATGCTCGATATCCGTAAGAATCTCCCCGCCATTTGCTTTCACATAGTCATAAGCAGCATCAATATCCTCGGTATTTAGATGAAAAGAGGGGATATTAAGAACGGACTCAGAAGTGTAAATTTTGCTGTCTAATACGATTTCTGGTCCTTGCATGGGGATCACGTATAGATGCCCGAATAATACTTCACCATCCAAAGGCAAACCAAGCAATTGGCAATACCATTCTTTGGATTTCTCAATATCCTTTACCGGAATAAAAACTGCACCAATCTGATTCAGAATCGGACTTACCACCATTAAGAAAGCCTCCTCTTTAAAGTTGCAGAATAGGGTGTTATTCTAGAATAATTCGATAAAATATGTCAATTCCCTCCCTCCACTTAGGGAAGGTCTGGCAAGTTATGTTATAATTTTGTGTGCACTACTCTAATTTCACGTATGACAGGAGAATTGAATTGGCTAATCTGAACTTCGGTGGATTGAAATTAACTCCACCAAAAGTCTTATCACTAGGATTTGTAATACTTATCACTGCCGGAACTTTTTTACTTAGTTTGCCGGTCTCCTCCGTAGAAGGGCACATTTCTTTTATTGATGCATTATTCATGGCTACATCGGCAACCTGTGTTACAGGTTTGGCAGTCATTGATACGGGCACACAGCTGACTACTTTTGGACAAGTTGTTCTACTCGTATTATTTCAATTTGGGGGATTGGGTTTTATTACGATGGCCACCTTGATTACTTTGGTCCTTAATAAACGAATATCCTTTAAAGAGCGAATTCTTATGCAAGAATCTATGAACCAGAATTCCATGCAAGGTATTGTCCAGTTGATCCGCAGAGTCCTGATCTATTCCCTTGTTATTCAGCTCACAGGTGCCATCGTGTTTGCCGGTAGGTTTATGATGGATATGCCTTTCGGGAAAGCTGTATATTATGGAATTTTTCACAGCATATCTATTTTTAATAATGCAGGCTTTGATTTATTCGGTGACATTCATGGGCCCTTTAGTGGACTTACTCGTTTTGTAAATGATCCTATAGTGAATTTCACCTCAATGATTCTCATCTTTCTTGGAGGGGTCGGTTTTATCGTCCTATCTGATGTTTTTGACTTTCCAAAACGCAAAAAGCTTACTCTACATTCTAAGGTTGTTCTTTCGACCTCTATGATATTGATTGTCATTGGGGCTGCTCTATTTTTCTTACTAGAATTTAATTCTACACTGAAGCCCTTGAGTGCAGGTGGAAAGATGATGGCTACATTTTTACAAGCGATAACACCACGTTCAGGTGGCGTCACTACAATTGAAATTCCACTGATGCGGGAATCAACGCAATTTCTAATGATTCTGCTAATGTTCATAGGGGCTGCGCCTGGATCTACTGGTGGGGGAATTAAGATTACTACGTTCGCTGTTCTAGTGGCTGCGGTTTCTGCAAGACTAAGGGGTAAAGAGGATATTGTAATGTTTCGTCATCGGATCGCCAAAGAAAATGTCTATAGAGCCGTGACGATGACACTGATGTCTCTAATGTTAGTGGTCATTGCTACGATGTTGTTATCCGTGACAGAAAAGGCTGACTTTCTTGCTGTACTCTTTGAATCCGTATCTGCATTCGGGACTTCTGGTCTCTCCATGGGACTTACTCCAGAATTGACTACGGCGGGTAAAGTGCTCATTATTTTTCTAATGTTTCTGGGTCGGACAGGTCCGCTTACTCTAGCTTATGCACTCAAACCTAAGGGTAGTAAGGAACTTTACAGATATCCTGAAGGTAAGATTACAATCGGATAAGGCGAGATGTAACCAGCGGCAATGAATATTGCCGCTGGTAATCAATCAACACTTGTATGTTTTACTCTTCAACGATCTCTTGTTTATCTAGTGCGGCATCAAGCAATTGATTGTATACATCGTCATCATTTTCAAGTAGCGCGTCAGTTTCTAAGAACTGCTCTTCACTTCCAGGCTCACCAGCAAAGCTTAGGCTGTAATCCCATTCCGTTCCTCTTGTACTGAAAAAAGTAATCTCATATGGAGCCTTATGGTTTTCGAGAGTAAATATCGTCCTCCCTACATAGCTTTTATCCTCTTTACGGCTCATTTCAGCACTTACGATCTCTAAATTCATCCGCTAATCTTCCTTCCATTCATCAAATCATTTCCCCTCTCAGTATAGCATTGAAATGAATGTAATTCCTCAATTTACACTGTAAATTCCATGTAATTGACTTTTTTCATCCGGCGGTTAATAATTTAGTACAATACTTGTAAAGTACCAAACTATTAGTAATTGGAGGAAATATCGATGACTGATTTCGAGGCAAAGCTTAGTAAATATGCAGATTTAGCTGTGCAAATTGGGGTTAACGTTCAACCAGGGCAAATTCTGGTGGTGAATGCACCGATTCTTGCAGCTGATTTCGTTCGTATGATTACCGCCAAGGCATATGCGATTGGAGCAAGCTTGGTGAAGGTGAACTGGAGTGATGCAAGCATTACACGCCAGCAGTTTGAACATGCTGCACCAGAAGTGTTCACTGAGCCTCCTACTTGGTACGCAGGTGAAATGACCGAACTCGCCGAGAAGGGTGCGGCTATTCTTAACGTGATCGCGGAAGATCCTGATGCACTTAAAGGTATTGATCCTGTACGCATTTCAAATTATCAAAAAGTACGGGGAGCCGCACTCACCAAATATCGTGAAATGCAAATGTCCGACAAAGTTAGCTGGAGTATTGTTGCCGTACCTTGTCAGGCTTGGGCGGATAAAGTATTCCCGAATGTTCCAGCTGAAGAACGTGTAAGTAAGCTATGGGAAGCTATTTTCCACACCGTACGTCTTGATCGTGAAGATCCAGTAGCTGCATGGCAAGAACATCTCGACACCTTAGATCAAAAAGCAAATGTACTCAACGCAAAAAAATATAAGAAACTGCATTACATAGCACCTGGTACGGACCTAAGCATCGAGCTTCCAGAAGGTCATATTTGGGCACAAGGTGACAGCATTAATGCGAAAGGTCATTCTTTTGTAGCCAATATGCCTACCGAGGAAGTATTTACCGCTCCTCTAAAGACTGGTGTAAATGGCACCGTACGAAGCACCAAACCTCTTAGCCATGGCGGCAACATTATCGATGGATTCTCTATTACTTTTGAGAACGGACAAATTGTTAGTGTTAGTGCAGAGCAAGGACAAGAAGCACTAGAGCACCTCATTAGTATGGATGAAGGAGCAAAATACCTAGGTGAAGTTGCATTAGTTCCACATAAGTCCCCAATCTCAGAGTCCAATATTCTTTATTACAATACCTTGTTTGATGAGAATGCATCCAATCACCTAGCTATAGGTATGGCTTATGCTTTCTGTTTAGAAGGCGGTAAAGATATGACTCCGGATGAACTGATTGCACATGGATTGAATAATAGCGTTACCCATGTGGATTTCATGATCGGTTCTGCCGAGATGAATATTTACGGAATTACTGCTGATGGAACAGAAGAACCTGTATTCCTTAATGGAAACTGGGCGTTCTAATAACTGTAAATATGAAATAAAGACTAGAGATATTGAAAGGAGTAGAAACTATGTTGGATTTCAAGCAAAAACTGGAGAATTATGCATTGCTGGCAGTGAAGATTGGGGTTAATATCCAACCTGGACAGACCCTTGTTGTAAATTCCGACATCGTTTCCGCAGAACTAGTGCGACTTGTAGTACGTAAAGCTTATGAAGCGGGTGCGAAGCTCGTCAAGGTTAATTATAGTGATGAGGTTGTTACACGTACTCGTTATGACCTCGCTCCATCCGATTCCTTTTTGGAACCGCCACAATGGCAAGCAGATGAATTGGAAGATCTAGCTAAAAAAGGTGCAGCATTTCTATCGATAACTTCAACGAATCCAGATCTATTGAGCGGTGTTGAGTCAGGAAGAATTGCGGATAATCAGCGGATCTCTGGACAGACATTAGCTCCATATCGTGAGTTGTTAATGGGGAATCACGTAAGCTGGAGTATTGTAGCATTCCCATCAGCATCGTGGGCGGCAAAGGTATTCCCTGAAGCATCACCTGATCAGCAGATTGATTTTCTATGGGATGCTATCTTTAAAGCTACACGTGCGGATCAAGCTGACCCTATTCAAGCATGGAGTCAACATTTAGATGGCCTGAAAGCACGTTGTACTGCTTTGAATGATAATAAGTTCCGCAAGCTGCACTATACAGGACATGGAACCGATTTGACGATTGAGCTACCAGAAGGGCATATTTGGTGTCAGGCAGGAGCTGTCAATGGCAAAGGAGTTCCCTTCCTAGCCAATATCCCTACAGAAGAAGTATTTACTGCCCCACTGAAGTCTGGTGTGAATGGTAAGGTAAGCAGCACTAAGCCGCTTAGCTATGGGGGTAATCTTATTGACAATTTCACCCTCACCTTTGAGAACGGCAAAGTAACGGATTTCACCGCTGAAAAAGGTTCAGAAACGCTAGCTTCCCTTATCGCGTTAGATGAAGGCTCTGCTTATCTTGGAGAAGTCGCTTTGGTGCCTTTCCACTCCCCGATCTCCGAGAGCGGAATTCTATATTACACCACATTATATGATGAGAATGCCTCCTGCCATTTGGCGTTAGGTGCAGCATATGCCTTTACCCTTCAAGAGGGTACAACAATGACCAAAGAACAATTGCAGGAAAAAGGAATGAACCAAAGCCATACACATGTTGATTTTATGATGGGTTCACCTGAAATGAGCATTGATGGTATTAAGGATGATGGAACCACTGTACCGATCTTCCGTGATGGAGATTGGGCTTAAATTGTTCGCTTAAATTATTGAATAAATGAAATGCCAAACAACCTGCTTGGTTCCTCTTCCGAGGACAAAAGCAGGTTGTTTTTTATTGCATGCTAGATATCCAGAAAATAAATAGTCCAAATTTGAATAAAAGTTCAATATTTGTTCACACTATTGTTGATTTCCGTTCACAAATATGTCACAATACAGTTAAGGATCTAATTTCCAAGGAGGGGATTATCATGTTGAGAGACCCAATATCCAATGAAATTGACAGCGTTGAAGAAGAACAGCTCGAAATTCAAGCACCGGTGGATTCAAGAATTGTTGCATCTAATGCAATCAAATATACCGCCTATGTTATGCTGTTTTTCGGATTCTTGTATTTCCTGATTGCTTACTTGGCACCTATGTTGGAACAATAATGTGATGGATATGATTTTATTAGAAAACGCTTACGGTTAATCACTCTCATGGGAGTAGTGATTAACCGTTTTTATTTCCATGAGAATGCTTTGTTCGTCCAGGCTATTGCTGTAGGCGACCATATGCCATTCATTTTGGAATGTAGCCAAGCTATTGCCTCTTCTCTATCGCCTTCAAATGAGGAAAGACCGTTAGCTTCCATCCAGTGGCGTACAGTCTCAAACGAGGTACTGCTCCAGCCATTTTCCTCACCTTCTGCATTTTGTCGTTCTTTTACACCTGAAATAACGATGTCCAGCGTTGCCTGAAGCTCCGTAACCGCATTATCAAAAGCCGTCTTCTTTTCTTTAGCCTTCATATCAGCTTCAATACGAAGTATACGCGTATCAATCCCTTGATGTTCACGGATAATTTGCAGTAAAGTCACTGCTTCTCTGCTGGCCAATCCGTCATTATAACGTTCTTCTATAGATTTAGTACTACCTACAGCTGCCACAAATGCTGGAAACCACTCCCTAGAGACCAAGATAGCTTTCTTCTTAACAAATTTACCGTATCCAGCCAGGCCTTCACCAGGAAACCTTACACGCCATGACCATGGATCTAGCTCTGAACCCGTATGCCAATTCTCCGCTTTCGTTAATCCATTTAAAGATGGGTGCTCAGGAATCAGAGTGGCAAGCGGCAAAATCCCAATCTTGGTAACGATTTCTGCAGTTTCCTCAAAGGTGATAACACTTTCCTCTTCATATTCCTTATACATCACAACATCATCTCCTATGTACTCCATTATTTAGACTTCATATTTCCGATCCCAGCAATATAAGTACTGATGAGCCGAGATAGGCTTACATTCGTATCAAGCGCCATTCCAAAACCGCCCTTTTGTTCCAAAGAGGCAAAGCCATGCAGTATGCTTCGTAACCCGCGTACTGCATGAATTTCTCCTTCATCACCCAATTGATAATCCTTCATCACATGAATGATAAGCTTCAAAATATGATCACTTGCCGTTTCCAGCTCCGTATTTGCCTGTTCAGGGGCTCGCAACGTTGTCTCGTATAATCCAGGCCTGCTTCTAGCAAAGTCCACATACGCTCGCCCCATCGCCTGTACAGCAGCGTCTCCACTAAAGCCTTTAGCTGCGTTGTTCATTGCATTGGAAAGTTCCCCTAGTCCATAAATTGCAAGTTGTGTGCGCAATTCCTGTAGCCCGTTAATGTGATTGTATAAAGACGGAGAACGAACACCTAATTTGTTAGCCAATGCGGCTAAGGTTACGGCCTCTATCCCTTCATGATCGGCGATTTCTGCTGCTGCAATAACTAGCGTACGACGATCTAATCCTGCTCTAGGTGACATTTTAATTACTCCTATCTTGAATCATTTGTGCTTTGTGTATAGCTTTCTCCATCGTTTGCACTGGGTTTCTAAGTAAGTCTCCATGTCCAGTAGCCAGTATAGTCGGGGAAGCCTCTAGAAGCTTAATCGCACTTTTTAATGCTTGATCTTTACTCCAGGTTGCCATAGCCGGAAACGGAAACCAAGGAATTACGGTTCCTGAAACTGCGGTTCCCCGGAAGGTTTGAAAAGCATCTCCAACGATAACAGCGCCGCTTCGTGTATCCATGAAAGACATAGATCCAGGAGTATGACCAGGAGTTAAAATTGCTGTTAATGAACCAATGGTATCCCCATCATAGAGCAATACATCTGGTCTCGTTGCTACCTTCTTGGGTACGCCTCCCTTTATAGGGGTCTGAGGTTCTCCCTCACGAAGGGAACGATCTCCACTAAGCAATGCTGCATCCCTTTCTGAAATGTACACCTGAGCCTCTGGAAGCTGTCTCTTTAGCTCATCCAGTGCACCTATATGATCGTCATGAGCATGCGTCAATATAATACGAGTGATCTTTTTATCAAGCTTCGCTGCGGTATCTATAATTCCTTTTACACTGAACGGCATTGCCGCATCTATCAAAGTCAACTCATTCTCTTCCTCAATGATGTAACAATTCACAGGAAACACTCTTGGCATCCAAGTTAGCTGTAATAAATGACCTTCACGCGTTACTCTCATCATTACCCCTCCATAAAACTAATGGTATTAGCTTAAATATAAACTAATCATATTAGTTTTACAAGAGTGAATTATTAGTTTTCTTATCCATCTAGACTTTTGTCCGCATTTTTATTAGATCTTTTAATAATGAACCACTGAATCCATGTTATCCCAACGAAAAATATAACGGAACCCACAAGGGTGCTCATGATACTTTTAGCAATATCCAACTCCCCGGCTTCTCTAAAATCAGATAGGAACATTAAAGCGGCCCATATTAACGTACTGACAGCTCCCCCAATTAAATTGATTTTCTTATACCGTCTTACATCGCCTTCGCCTTCTTTACTCGGTAGCAGATATATTCCATTTTTGACGGAACGAACAGTTATATACAAACACCCTGCCATCACAATCACAAACGTATCAAACCAATACTTAATGTCCCATTGCAGAATAAACACTTTTACCAAAAGACTAACCATAAAGCCCACGAACACAATCATAAAACCATGCGTACTAAACTTCTGAATTTCGCTGATAATCCGCTCATCCTTAATCCTTGTCCTGCTCACCCTTATTCCTCCCAAAAAATATCGTTTAAAGATCGATCCAATGCCTTGCAGATAGCTATGCACAACTTAAGCGTTGGGTTATAGTTCCCGGCTTCAATCAGACCAATTGTCTGTCTTGTAACCCCTACAACTTCCGCTAACTGTTCTTGGGAAAGATCTTTTTGTATACGTGCCAGTTTCATCTTGATGTTCTTGTTCTCCCCCACGCTTTTCCCTCCTTATTTAAATTCATCCACTTAACCAAATTGTAATCAATATCATTCATTATGTACATTATACATTGCTATAAACACTTAACGCGATTTTTCAATCCAACCATACGACATTAGGAGCTTGAACTTACAACAAAAAAGCACCCCTTCGGATGCTTCGGATATATATTCTTTTAATATTCATTATTCAAATACCGTAAAACCTTCTGCTTATTCCACTACATCGTTCTCTGGATAGCTATCAATGATCTTCAATAGTTCAGAAGCATCCGTTCGTGGACGGCTGTCTGGCACAGTCTCCGGGTATCCGGCATGGATCATAGCTATGATCTTCTCTCCAGGCTTCACACCAATTTTGTTACGGAATTCAGGATTATTGATATAAGGATCGGTCTTCCAAATCGTTCCCACGCCTTGCTCCCAAGCTGCTAGCTGGAAGTTCTGCACAAGTGCTGACGCTGCTGCAAAATCCTCATCCCACTCTCTCTGCCGAGGATCCTCAGGCATCACCACAATTAACGTTAATGGAATATTTGAGATATATTCTTTTCGCTTAGCAGCCACTTCAGGATCAGAAAAAGCACGTTTCACAAAAGCAAATGCCGCTTCAGCCAAGAACTTTGTACCATCACCTTGAAAAGCAATAAATCTCCACGGCTCACGTACCCCATGATTCGGCGCCCATACAGCTACATTTAACAATTCCTCTAAGAGACCTTGCGGCAGTGGATCTTTTTTAAAAAGCTTAATAGAGCGTCTTTCTCTTATTACTTCAGCTACACTATTCTTTTGAGTCGGTTGAGTTTGTGTCATGAGATCCACTCCCTATAATAATGATAATCATTATCATTAATGATACAGTATCTATCTGCCATTTGCAAATAATAGAAACAAAAAACACCGTTCCCTAAGGAACGATGTTGAAAGGCTTCAGCCGAAACGACCCATGATATATTCTTGTGTCATTTGATTCTCTGGATTAGTAAAAACCTTATCCGTCTTATCGTATTCTATAAGGGATCCCAGATAGAAGTAAGCTGTATAATCAGAAATCCGTGCAGCTTGCTGCATGTTGTGCGTCACAATTACAATACGAAGCTCTTCTTTTAACTCCTTGATGAGCTCCTCTACTTTACCAGTGGAAACCGGATCTAGTGCGGATGCTGGTTCGTCCAAGAGTAGAATTTGTGGGTTAACTGACA
The DNA here is from genome assembly GCF_038009145.1 of Paenibacillus sp. FSL R5-0923. NCBI lineage: Bacteria > Bacillati > Bacillota > Bacilli > Caryophanales > Paenibacillaceae > Paenibacillus > Paenibacillus sp. FSL R5-0923. The sequence goes on along the minus strand of NZ_JBBPAT010000001.1, from coordinate 3,972,514 downwards.
ACGCTCTTGCAATACAAAGGCGCTGCTGTTGTCCACCGGACAAAGCTAATGCTGAATCTTTTAAACGGTCCTTCACTTCATCCCACAATGCTGCTTTACGAAGGCTGCTCTCTACAATCTCATCGAGTGCTTTTTTTCCTTTTACCCCATGGTACTTCGGTCCAAAGGCGATGTTATCATAAATGGATTTATAGAACGGATTGGGCTTTTGCCAAACCATACCGATCTTCTGACGCAGTTTGATAACGTCTGTGCCAGGAGCATTAATATCAACGCCATCAATCCAGATGCTTCCTTTGGTTGTTGATCCGGAGATTTCGTCATTCATACGGTTCAGTGAACGAAGAAAGGTTGATTTACCGCAGCCGGATGGGCCGATCAGTGCAGTAACCGTATTTTCAGCAAAAGGAAGACTAATCCCCTTTACAGCCTCATATGTTCCATAAAAAATACTCAGGTCCTCGGTTTGAAAAGATTCACGCACTGCTGTTGCCGACGTTCCCATCGATTACTCCTCCTACATCTCTACTTTAGTTTTTAGGAATTAGTTCATTCTTTTTGAAGCTGTAAGCTTACGATAAATAAATCTACCGAAATAACGTGCTGCCAAGTTGAAGATCAACACCATAATTACAAGTACTGCTGAAGCTCCCGCAGCAATTTGCGCGGCATCAGGAGCAAGGCCTTCACTATTTACCTTCCAGATATGAACAGCCAGTGTTTCAGCTGGACGGAAAGGATTCAGTGGTGAGTTCGGACTAAGTGGATTCCAGTTAGTGAAATCTAGTCTTGGGCTACTCATTCCTGCAGTGAACATCAACGCGGCTGCTTCCCCAAAGACACGGCCAGCGGACAAAATAGTACCGGTAATAATCGTTGGTAATGCTACTGGGAATAACACGGAGGTTACGATTTTCCACTTGGACAATCCTAGTGCAAAACCAGCCTCTTTTTGTTGCTTCGGAACACTACGGAAAGCTTGCTCAGTAATCCGAACCATCAGCGGTAGATTAAAGACCGTCAATGCCAGTGCTCCAGAGATTAATGAAAAGCCAAGATTGAAATAGTTAACAATCAGCAATAGACCAAACAAGCCGACTACGATTGAAGGGAACGAAGATAATACCTCAACAATTAAGCGAATAAAGCCGGTGATTTTTCCCGGACGAGCATATTCAGCCATGTAAATACCGGCACCCAGTCCTAGAGGTACTGTAATTATTAGCGTGAGTACCAAAAGGAATAAGGAGTTGAATAGCTGAGGGCCAATTCCTCCACCTGCTCGAATTTTTTGCGGTGCAGAGAATAGAAAATCCCAACTAATGTGACTAAGACCTCGAAAGAGGATATATCCTAATAGACCAACCAGAATAGCTACGATGAGCAATGCGAAAAACACAATAAGGCTTGTGGCAATTTTATTTACGGTTCTCGGCTTCAAATTTTATTTCTCCTTTCAAGCAGTCTCACAAAGAAGACAAATACAAAGGTCATCAACATAAGAACCAGTGCCATACTCCACAGAGCATTATTGTGCGCAGAGCCCATGGTTGTGTTCCCCATTCCAAGTGTGATTACACTCGTCAGGGTAGAAGCTGATTCAAAGAGTGATTTTGGTACGAATGGCGCATTCCCGATAACCATCTGTACAGCAAGGGCTTCACCGAATGCACGTGCCATCCCCAGTACAATACCAGTCATAATAGCAGGAAACGTTGTCGGAATAATCACTCGAGAGATCGTCTGCCACCGGGTGGCACCAAGCGCATAGGAGGATTCCTTTAAATTTTGCGGCAATGAAGCCAGCGCGTCTGCAGCCACGCTTGTAATCGTCGGAAGAATCATGACCGAGAGCACAAGCGCGCCTGCAGCTACCCCGATGCCTTGACCAGGCAGGTTGTTGCGTAGAAACGGTACAATAACACTTAATCCGATGAAACCATAAACAACTGAAGGGATACCTGCCAACAGCTCGATTACGGGCTGAAGCAATTTTTTGCCCCATCCTGGGACAATCTCAGTCATGAACAGCGCAGCGCAAAGGCTAAGTGGACTAGCAATCAATGCTGCAAGTAGAGTAACTAAGAAGGATCCAGTAATAAACGGAAAAGCACCAAAGGATGGCGTATCTGCTTCAGGTGACCACTTTGTTCCGAATAGAAAATCAGTAACGCTAACATCACCGCTTGTGAAAGTTGAAATACCTTTAGACGCCACAAAATATACCATCGATACAATGATTGTTATCAATAGCAGTACACAGAAGGACATATATGTACGTCCCACAAAATCTTCAATATGATGTTTCTCGATGCGTGAGTTCTTTAGTTTCACCCTTAATTGCTCCCTCTTTCTAAAGTGAAAAGAGAGGCAGATGTATCCGCCTCTAATCACTTGAGATTCTAATCCTTACAAATTACTTAGAAGTGAATTACTTAGCTGTAACATTTCCTGCAACGTCACGAGTAACTTGCATTTTTACTGCTGGAATGTATCCAAGCTCAACGACTTCACCTGTTTGTACTTCGTCTGTCAAGAAAAAGTCAAGGAATGCTTTTACTGTTTCATTTGGTTCGCCGTTTGTGTACATGTGCTCGTAAGCCCATACTGGATATTTACCAGAAATAACATTGTCTACAGATGCTTCTACACCATCAAGGCTAAGTGTTTTGATTGAGTCATCAAGGTATGAAAGAGCCAGATAACCGATAGCCCCTGGAGTTTCTCCGATCATTTTCTTAACAGTACCGGAGGAATCTTCTTGAATCGATCCTGGGATATCTTCAGTTTTAGTTCCAAGTGCAAAGCTTTCAAAGGTTGCACGAGTACCGGAGCTGCCTGGACGGTTGATGATTTGGATTTTTTGATCCGCTCCGCCAACTTCTTTAAAGTTTGTAACTTTTCCTGTAAAAATATCGATAAGCTGTTGCTTAGTCAAGCTGTCTACTCCAGCATCCGGATGGGTTACTGCTGCGATCGCTACTACTGCTACTTGATGATCTACAAGAGCTGCTGCTTTTTCTGCATCTGCATCTTTTAGTTTTTCTTCTGCGAATACGTCAGAGTTACCGATATCTACTTGTTTCTCAGCTACTTGAGTAAGACCAGTACCACTGCCGCCGCCTTGAACCTGAATGTCCACACCAGCATTTTTATCCATGAAATTCTCGGCTACTAGCTCAACCAATGGTTGTAGTGCTGTTGAACCTGAAGCTAGAATCGAACCACTTATTTTAGCGCCGCTACCTTCATTTGTAGCTGCAGCGTTTCCTCCCGTGTTGTTTGCCCCACCATTACCGCAAGCTGAAAGTGCTAGTACGCTTGTTAAAGCCAAAGTCATAACCCAAGATTTTTTGAATTGCATTGTTTTGTCTCCTCCTAAATGTTTTGTTAGCACGGCTTCCTCATACAGTTCATACGGAACTGGCTTCGCAAGCTTTAACATGGTGTTGTGGAGCTTTGGCCCCCATATGCTTGTTTACTGTAAAAGTGCATTGTACGCATATGTTATTGTTGTTGTCCGGAGCTTCTTAGCCCCTCTGACTCTTCTTATTCTAGAGCTCGTTCGTTAGAGAAACTTCTTAACTTTGTAAAGCCAACGATAAAAATACCAATAGAAACTATATATATGTATAGATTTAATCTATAATGGAGATATAATTTGTTATCCAACTTATCATTGTACGGAGGAAAGTCATGAATATTATGAAGTTAAAGATCGTTATCCTACTTGAAAAATATAAGAAAGTAACCGATGTAGCTGCTGAATTAGGCCTTAAACAACCCACAGTATCTTTTCATATGAAGAATCTAGAGAATGAATTTGGAACGCCTTTATTCCAATATCGAAGTGGAAGAGTACTGCTCACAGATGCGGGTCGGGCCCTTTATCAATATGCGCTCAAGATTGTCTCACTTACAGCTGAAGCTGAACGTACTGTTAAACAGTTTTCTTCACCAACACAAGGTACTTTAAAGCTGGAAGCAAGTTATATACCTGCAACTTATATTTTACCTAAAGCGCTAATCCAATTCATGAAACAATATCCTGGGATTAATAATTCAATGTCGATCCAAAGTGATATTTTGTTAAAGGAACGACTCCGAAGCCGAGAAATTCAAATGGCTATTTTACACACTTCTGATTGGCATGATGAATCCTTTAACTTTCAGCTGGTTGTCCGCGACGAGCCTGTGCTCATTTTTGCCCCTGGTCACCCTTTTGCAACTATAGAGAAGTTAACACCAGAACAGATCGCGCTTGAGCCTTGGATTCAGTATGAGGGTGGTTCTTGTTTACGGGGATTTGCGGATCAATGGGCAGAAATAAATCATATTCGCTTGTGGAACCGATCCGAGTTGAATTCACCTGAAACTCTAAAGATGTTAGTTAGCGAGGGAGATGGCGTAGGTATTTGTTCTAGAGTTAGCATTGAAGCAGAACTTGCGTTAGGTCGTCTTTGTTATGCTCCTCTACCGGGAGTTTTGCCTGAGAGCGGTGGTTTTGTACTGGCTTGGCGAAAAGATCATATATTAACACCGTTGCAGCAATCTTTTGCCGATATATTAAACAACAACTAATAGGTCCTTCTATTTTATAAAAGGGAGCACCCAAAGCCAAAATGGTTTTGAGCGCTCTTATTTGCTTATTCTATAAAGGGAAACATTAACTTTTCATTCTCACTTGTGTACATATTTTCCTTCGTAATGAATTCGGAGCCTGTATCCATAACAGGAGCTACTTTGTGACCTGAAACGACTTCAAGTGCGGTTTTCACAGCCAAGTACCCCATAGTAAAAGGTTTTTGAATCACCGTTCCCAGCATCGTTTCGTTCTCCAGCAACTGAACCTCACTACTGGAATTGTCGAACCCAACCAGCTTCACTTTTGATTTTAAGCCCATATCCATAATTGCCAGTCCCGCACCTAATGTAGAGGGCTCATTTAAGCCAATGATTCCCTTTAGTTGTGGCTGATTCTTTAGAAGATCAACAGTTAATTGATATGCCTTCTTCGAAGATCCGTTACTGTAAAGAGTATCCTGCACAAGATTAACTCCATTCTGAGATAAAGCATCCCGAACCCCTTTCTCCCTTTCGATAGCTGTAGCGGAGCCTTGTACAAAATTCATAATGGCGACTTGATCGTCGCTTTGAATATTTTCAATCAACTTCTGCGCTGCTTTACGGCCTGCTTCATAATTATCTGTAGCTATAAAACTCTCCGATACACCGCCGTTCAGTCCCGAATCCACCGTAATAAGAGTGATACCAGCCGCCTTAATCTGCTCTGCAACCGGAACGAGACGATAATAGTCGGTAGCAGCCAAAATAATGGCATCAGGCTTCTCCTCAATCGCCTGTTCCAGTAATTGAATCTGCTTATCTACATCTAGCTCGGTATCTGTTCCTACCGTATGGACATCTGCACCGAATTCCTTGGCAGCAGTCGCCACCCCTTGTTTCATTACCTCCCAGAATTCAATACTGGTATCGATAGTCTTAGGAACGTAGATAATGGTTCTGACCTTTGGATCAAGATCGTTCATAAACATACGATAACCTACACACCCGAGCGCTACAATGAAGAATAACAGTAGAGCAGACAAGCCTATTTTCGACCATAGTGAGCTCATGGATTCTCCTCCTCATAGAGCGCAGGAATTCTTAAAGTGACCGTCGTCCCTTCTTCCATTTCACTCGTAAAAGACAACCCGTAATGGTCCCCGAAATATAGCTGAATGCGATGGTTCACATTTGCGACGCCAACCCCACTGCCAATCCTGTAATCTGCCTTTTGAAGCAATAACTTGTTCATCTGCTCTGGATTCATACCAACACCATTATCAATAACCTGAATGGTAATATCGTTTTGCTCTCTTTTACCTCTAATCAGGATGTGCCCTTGCTCAGGATTATGCTTTATCCCATGATAAATCGCATTTTCAACTAAGGGTTGAAGGACCAATTTTAATATACTGCATTCAAGAATGTCTTCATCCACTTCGATCGAATATGTGAATTTATGGCGATAGCGCATATTCTGAATCGTTAGATAGTGTCGAATATGTTCTAATTCTCTTGCGATCGGAATCAATTCCTCGCCCTCACCAATCGTAGAACGCAGCAGCTTCGATAATGATGAGGTCATTTCGACCACCTCCTCCATCTTACCGGTCTCTGCCATCCAGATGATCGAGTCTAGCGTATTGTACAAAAAGTGGGGCTTAATCTGTGCTTGTAATGCCTTCAACTCACTCACACGCTTCATCTCTTGCTCCATCACAATCTGGCTCATTAACTCTTTAATCTTCATGATCATCAGATTAAATGTTCGGGCAAGCTTGCCAATTTCGTTCGTGCTCTCAATTTCCACACGAATGTCGAACTCTCCGCGTTCAGCCTTTTTCATGTTTATTTCAAGATTCTTGAGTGGCTTAGTTAGTGCGTACGAAAGAAGCACAGATATAGCCATGGCAAAGATGAGACTTACTGCTCCCCACAAGGCAGCTGTACCTTGCATCTGCTGTTTGTTAGCAACCAGATCATCTGGATAGGTCACCCCCACAATCTTCCAACCAAAGCTGGTTGTATCCACCGTGTACAGCTTCTGCTCGTTCCCTGTGTTCACTGTAACCGACCCGCTTTTAATCCCAAGAACGGTTTCCAATTGCTCAAACTTAAGCTGCGAGTAGATCAGCTGCTGTTGAGGATGATAGACTAGGCTCCCTGACGGATCTACGATGAATACATAGCCGCGTTTTCCCAGTTCGATTTGTTTGCACAAATTGTTAATAACGCTGTAATTAAGATCTACAAGTAGCACACCTTGTCGATCTGCTTCCATTTCTGAAAAGGTATCTGATAGCTTTCTACTGATCGACACTACCCAACGATATTCATCCTGAAATAAGTGCTGCACATGTGAAGAGGAGACAGCGACTCCCGTCTGGTTCAAAGCTTGCTGATACCACTCTTGAGCAATCAACTCAGGAAGCGGTTTCAAAACCGCGTCCAGTCGATCTGAAACCGTTATACCCTCCGAGCTTGCATACACTATAGAAGAAATGTCGGTGCGGGATTGGACGACAGATCGAAGATATTGGCTGGCTAACTGCTTATCTTTGACGTTCCCTTCTTGTCCCGAACTCGAACCTTCTACATATCTCTCAAGATCACTACTAGTTAATACCAAAGCAGCAATACTCTCCATGTTACTAATATAATTCTCGATGTTCAGTTTTACTTGTTCTATTAATTGTGAAGTATAGGCTACGGAATTCCCCATGACGGCAGCTGAGGAGAGTCGGTATGAAGTATAGCTCAGAACTATAGTTGTGCAGAGAATAAGAAGGGAAAAAGAAATAGCGATATTATTATGAATACTTCGACTTCGGAAGAAGCGATGAGGTTTCATAGAAGGAGATTCTCCTTCTGTCGCTGTCGATATTCCTTCGGTGTGATCCCAACATTACGTTTGAAAATCACACTAAAGTACTGAGGATCAGCATAGCCAACTCTAGCAGCGATGTCATAAGTCTTCAACTGTGTGACGGTAAGGAGCTCTTTAGCTTTTTCCAAACGGAGACGAGTCAAATACTCAATAAAAGTCTCTCCAGTATGCTGTTTAAAAGTCGCACTGAAATAACTGATGCTCATAAAAATATGGCTGCAGAGCTCATTAAGTGAAAAGCTGTCATTACAATAATTCTCCCGAATATAAGCTTCTGCTGCTTTCATCTGAGAGGTTCTGACGGTTGTTCTTTGTTCCGATAGCTTGAGTATCAACTCATGGCAAGTTCTCTCCAAATAATTCCTAGCTTCATCTAAAGTCTTAAGGGCTGCAACCTCAGCAAACATATTATGCGAAACAAGCTCTGTATTTGGGAATCCGATATCGACCACATAGTTCATTAGAGAAACGAGCATTTGGTAGATGCTACTGCGGCAGTCTTCTATAGAAGAGCTATTGCTCTTTAGCTCCTGAAACCATTTTGAGAGGACCTCTGAGATCGCTGATGCTTTACCTGTCTTCAACGCGGATATGAATTGCTTTTCCCATGAAGAGAAATGTGCTTGATCCAATCCTTTGCCGAACTCAAGATCCTGTATGGAGATAACCTTATCTATGCCTAAAAGATATCGATATTCTATGGATGAAATCGCTTCCTGGAATGATTGTGGAATTTGCTGTAAATCAACGTATTTTCTACCGATGCCGATGGTAGCCGTCAGCTTCAAATACTTGTTCAGGCTGGTTTGTACTTGATCTGCAAGAAGTTGTGTTGTGACTTCGATCTCTTCGGAATCCCCTGATAATATCGCAGCGAATTTCCCATCTCTCGTCTGAAATACGACACCGCCCTGCTCCTTCTCAAGTTGCTCCTGCACAATGTTAAAAGCTGCAAAGCGCAGCAGCTCAGCATCAGAAGCAATATCCAGGCTACGATTGTCCATTTCTATATCGATTACGAGTGCAAGGTTAGCCTCACCCCGCAGCTGTATATGAAAATAATTCATTTTATTCTCGATCTCGTCGTTTTTCATACGAGTAGTAACAAGCTTCTCCAGAAAACGTTCGCGAAGCAAAGGAAAGCTCTGATTTAATTGCATACGAAGCTTAGCGATATTGGACTTTTGTAAATGCTCTTCATCCAAACCCTGCTTCATCTTGCTTAGATATTCGGCAAACTCACGAGCATTAATTGGTTTTAACAAATATTCCGTCACCTTCAAGGTTATAGCCTGTTTAGCGTATTCGAAGTCTTCATAACCAGTTACGATAATGACCTTCATGTCCCGGTATCGTTCCATTACAGCTTTAGCCAATCCTAGTCCATCCATAAAGGGCATGCAAATATCTGTAATAATCACATCCGGTCGATACTGCTCGACTGCATCAAGGGCATCTCTGCCGTTATCGAAATCTCCAACAAGTTCAAAACCATGATTATTCCATGCTATCTTCTGTTTAATCCCCTCACGAACCTCGTCTTCATCATCAACTAGAATAATCTTATACATCCAACACCTCCTCAGCTATTGACTCATCGAGTACATGTAATGTAAATGTTTACCTTTTGGGATAAGCATAATAGAGGTTGCCTTCTTGAGGCAACCTCTATTATTAATCTCTTCTATTCGTACAGCAGAGGTTTGATCTCATCGGAATCTATATTGTTCTTATCGTACCAGTGAAACCCGGTATCAATATTCTTTTCTACGGTTTCCCCTTTAATCGCCTGCACAGCTGCCTTCACCGCTTGATACCCAATACCAATGGGGTCCTGTGTAACAGCGCCAGCTACAACACCACTACGAATAGCATCCATTAACTGTTTACCGGAGTCAAAGCCGATAACCACAATCTTACCACCCATCTGTAATTCATTTACTGCATTAGCTACTCCTACTGCAGATCCTTCGTTTGAGCCATAGATTCCTTTAAGGTCCGGATTGGCTTGCATCATCGCTTTTGCAAGATCCGTGGACTTCAACTGATCTCCGCCGCCATATTGCGGCTCTAACACTTCAATATCTGGATATTTCGCTTTCATTTGTTCTAAGAAGCCATCACGACGCTGTTGACCTGTGCTGCTTGTTTGGTCATGTACAACTAAACCTACTTTACCCTTTTTGCCGATCAACTCAGCCATTTTATCAGCTGCCAAAGCTGCTGCCGCTTTATTGTCAGTCGCTGCGGTTGCTACAGGAATATCGCTATCTACACCAGAGTCAAAGCCAATGATTGGAATATTGTTTTCCTTTGCCTTTTCCAGATATGGAATCGCTGCTTTGCTATCGAGAGCTGCTAACGCGATTGCTGCTGGTTTCTTATCTAGCGCCGTCTGCAGCATCTCAATTTGTTTATCTACCTGACTCTCATTTTCAGGTCCTTCAAACGTAATCTCGACATTAAACTCCTTGGCAGCCTTCTCGGCTCCTTGCTTCACCGCTTGCCAGAATTGATGCTGGAAGCCTTTTGAAATGACTGGGATATATGGTTTGTCTGAACCGGATGCACTCTTTTTGCTATCACTGTTGTTACAAGCACCAAGTAAGGTAGTAGCCAATAACAAACTGGCAAGCATGATAATCCCTCTTCGACGTTGTTTCATTTAAATCTTCCCCCTCGTCATTTGCTTTGTATATCACTCCGTATGGAGATAATACCTCGTTCATTGCTTCCGTCTGCGAAGAATATCAGCATACACTGCTATGATGATGACAACACCAACAATGACTGTCCGCCATTCCTGAGCAACGGACATAATCTGTAAGCCATTCGTCAGTACACTCATAATCAGTGCACCAATAATTGTACCTAGAATAGAACCTACGCCCCCGCTTAAAGATGTGCCTCCAATGACGACAGCCGCTATAGCTTCAAGTTCATAACCAGTGCCAAGTGATGGTTGGGCTGAATTTAGACGTGATGCCATCAGGATACCAGCGATTCCGCTGAAAATCCCTGTGATGGTATAGATCACAATCTTCCATTTGACCGTATTCACACCTGATAAGCGAGTTGCTTCTTCATTGCTGCCAAGTGCAAAGTTATAGCGTCCAATAATGGTCTTCGACAAGATGATGCTTGCGATAACACCGAGCAATAGGAAGATTACGATGGTGTTAGGAATGCCTGGGATCATCTTGCCCATTGCAATCTTGGCAAAAATCGGATCATCATTGAAATAAATCGGCTTGGCACCCGTTATGACAAGTGATAATCCTTTAGTGACCATCATGATCGCCAGAGTAGCAATGAAAGGTGGAATATTCATTTTCGCCACCATTAAACCACTTATAAAACCGCATAGTGCACCAGCTAGAATCCCGCCTACAATTCCGAGTGGAACAGGTAGACCCCAGAATGTAATGATGACGCCAACCATCACCGAGGAGAAGGTCATCACAGTACCCAAAGCAAGGTCGATCCCGCCCGTAATAATTACAAAGGTTGCGCCCAGCGCTAATACCCCAATTACAGCTGTCGAGACGAGGATTCCAACTAGGTTAGAAAACTGAAAAAAGTTACTTGATGCTACTGAAAATACGATGACCAGAATGATCAAACTTGCGAATGCTAGTAATTTTTGTTTAAACCCTGATTGCGCCCCGGTTTGCTTCGAGCTGATAGGCTGGCTAATCCCTTTATCTGCGATCTTCATGACCTTGACACCTCCGATAAACATTGAACGATTATGAACGCATCGTCGCATATTTCATTATCGCTTCTTGCGATGCTTCTTCTGCGAGTAGTTCACCAGTTATACGTCCTTCACACATGACAATAATGCGATGGCTCATTCTTAGAATCTCTGGGAGATCTGAAGAGACTATAATGATCGCTTTTCCCTCACCTGCTAGCTGATCAAGCAACTTATAGATCTCACTTTTCGCTCCTACATCAATACCACGTGTTGGCTCGTCAAAGATCAACACATCGCAATCTCTCGTTAACCATTTCCCGATAACTACTTTTTGCTGATTCCCACCGGATAAGAATTTGACTTTTTGACTTACACTTGGAGTCTTGGTTGCTAGTGCTTCCGCATGCTGCTCCGCGGACTTTCGCATCTCCCGATCCCTCATCCATCCGAATGCATTACGGAATTTATAGAAGGAAGCAATCGCATTATTCATGCTAATGTCCATATCTACAAGCAGCCCGTAGCGTTTGCGATCTTCGGACAAATAGCCAATTCCATGCTGCACGGCTTGGTGAGGCTGTTTTATACGAACCGTATTTCCATGCAGCTTAATCTCACCCTTATCGATAGGATCAGCCCCAAATACGGCACGAACAACCTCAGTACGTCCAGCGCCCATTAATCCAGCGAAGCCCAGAATCTCACCTTTATTCAGATGAAAGCTGATATCCTTCAACATTTGCCCACTGGATAAGTTTCGAACCTCTAATACGACTTGCTCTGTCTGTAACGAAAGCGTTGGCTTCGACGTTTGATACAGATCACGACCAACCATCATGCTAATTATCTGATCAATGGTTATTGAATCCGTCCGAACAGTATCCACATAACAACCATCCCGCATGACTGTAATGCGGTCTGTGATCCGTTTCAACTCATCCATGCGGTGAGAGATGTATATAATACCTACACCTTTTTCTCGTAATTGCTCGATCATACGGAATAACTCGTTAATTTCCGTATCAGTCAACGCTGCAGTTGGTTCATCCATGATCAGTACCTCCGCATTAAAGGACAAGGCTTTGGCGATTTCAACCATTTGCTGATTGGCAACAGTCAGGTCTGAGACCAAGGTCTTCGGATCAAGCTTTAGATTCATCTGATCAAACAGTTCCTGCACCTTACGATTTAGCTCCAGATCATCAACGAACCATTTCAATGCCTTACGTGGCTCACGACCAATAAATATATTTTGGGCCACTGTAAGATGCGGCATTAGGTTCAGTTCCTGATGGATAATACTAATCCCGAGTTCCTGCGCAGCACGAGTATTGGCAATTTCCACCTCAGATCCCTTGTACCACATCTGACCCGCATCCTTGGAATAGACTCCTGTTGCAATCTTCATTAAGGTAGACTTTCCTGCGCCATTTTCACCGACTAAGGCATGCACTTCCCCACGCTTCAGCTCAAATTGACATTGATTCAATGCATGAACACCAGGAAAAAATTTATCAATCCCCGCCATTCGTAGCAATACTTCGTCCATTTCATATCCACCTCAAATCCTTTATAAATGCCTTTTTGTAAAGTAATCGCTTTCAAATGTTGAATGTAAAATTATTGTATTACCTATAAGTTTCCAATGTAATGGAATAATCTCCGTAAAAAAGTTTAAAATTTTATGTTTTGAAGCAAGCAAAAAAGACTACACCGTCCTTTTACGGACGAAGTAGCCTTTAGATAAGCTCATATGTGTATAACAGTTACATTCGAATAGCCTACAGGTTCTGACCCTTTCCTGCCACCAAGGTGAATGTCTTTGGTATTCCTTTATCATAAACATCCGAGGATAGATTGGGTTCTTCGATCAATTGGCGGATCACAAGCCCGGAACTGGCAGCAGCTGTTACAATTTCTCCAAGCGTCCAGCGGCGCCAATATACAACGCTATGTTCCTGTTCGTCTATTGGTTTGCCTGTGGAAGGCAAATACTTAGAGTACGAGACCTTTTTTTCTTCCAATGTCGTATTGAAATAGTCCCCGCTAACTTTGTGCTTACGAACCTTCGCTGTAGAACCCTTAGAGGATATAAGCTTAGTTGTCACAGGATGGAAATCACGTAGAACAAAAATCCCACCAGGAGAAAGTAAATGGCGGACGGTTTCCATAAACGGTGCTAGTTCGGTAAAGTAGTGTACAATTCCTAATTCAGCAAATACGATATCATATGAACCATCGAGCACGTGATCTGGCAGCTTAAGAACATCTGATACGATATAGTTAAGCTGAACACCTGCTTCTTGTGCGAGATCAGCTGCATAACGCGCATTAGCTTCTGAGAAGTCAGCAACAGTAACGTCCGCTCCAAGTAATGACAGCGCGACTGCCTTCATTCCGTTTGATCCCATGAGATTCATCATCTTTTTACCCTGTACATCTCCAAAATAAGAAGAGAGCGGGTACAGCTTTGCACTTGGTTCCTTGATTAACTTGGCTGCAGCCTCAGACGGTGTACCAAATCGAGCAACCCAAGCTGTGTACGTGTCTTCGTTCCATAGTTCCTCACTCGTTGGCGCAGTGCCTTTTCCAGGATGCAGTTCTAAATTTTGATCTTGTTCTTCCATACCTTGCGACCCCTTTATGATTAAAATATCTGTTATGAAGCATTCTGAATGGCATCTGCCACCTGAATCGTTTTCTTTCTTCCAGCGTACAAATATACGCCAAGTCCAAACATAACCAAAAGTCCACCTGCCCATTGTAGCGCAGTTAATTGTTCACCTAATAGCAGATAAGCAAGGATACTAGCCCCCACTGGTTCTCCTAAGATGTTCATAGATACCGTAGTTGCGGATACATACTGAAGCAACCAATTAAATAATATATGGCCAAACACCGTAGGAACAACTGCTAGCAATAGGAAAATCCCCCACTCATTCGCAGGATAATTAAAAAAGGAAATCCCCATGAACAGATTGTAAATGGCAAACACACCAGCCGCTGATAAGAAGACTATCAAGCTGTACAGGTATGAGGGCATGCGCACTACAAGCTTTTGACCGATAAGCATATGCACAGCTACCGCTACTGTTCCTCCAACCGATAACAAATCACCTTTAAGATTATCTGCAGAGATACCAATATCGCCCCAACCGATAAACACTACTCCGCCAATAGCAATACTCAGCCCCAGAATAGCAGACACAGCCGTTTTTTCCTTATACAAAAAATAAACGCCCAGCATAATAAACACTGGCTCCAGCGCCATGATCATCGTTGAACTAGCTACCGAAGTATACTTCAAAGAGCCCATCCAAAGCAAAAAATGTAGAGCTAGCATAGTGCCTGAGAGCACTAGCATGATCCAGTCTTTTTTACGAAGAGCGAACGCTGCTCCGCTGTATGGTCTTGCAAAAGGCAACATCAGCAGCGAGGTGAACAACAGCCGATACATTCCTTGTATAGACGCTGGCGCTGCAGACCACTTAATAAAAATGGCGGAAAAAGAGATGGCCACAATCCCAATCAACATTAAAATCGGAATAGGAAGTGGCGGTTTTTTAAGCTTCACATGGTACGCGTCCTTTCACTATCTTAAGTCACTTATGTTAATTTAACGCAGACCGTGAAAAAATGCATCTATTTTCATTAGATTTCACTAAAAAAAGCATAAGCAATGTCATTTCTGACGAGAGCTCATGCTTCTTAAAGGCTAAGGTTTCAGAACCACCTTGATGCAATCCTCTTTTTTCTCACTAAAAATGTCATAGCCATACTCCGCTTTACTAATTGGCAGGCGATGCGTAATGATATCTGTAGGATCAAATTTATTTTCTTTAATCATCTTATACAGCAACGGCATATAGTGAATCACTGGCGCTTGTCCCATCTTTAATGAAATGTTCCGTTCAAATAGCTGACCCAGCGGGAACATATTGTAATTAAGCCCATAAACTCCTACAAGCTGAATAGTTCCGAATTTACGTACGATATCCGAGGCCATTCTAAATGCACTGAGTGAGCCTCCCTGTAGCTTCAGAGTGGTTTCCACTTTCTCCAAAGCAGATATTTTGGCATCCAAACCTACACAGTCAATAACTACATCTGCTCCCCCATGTGTTATCTCCTTCAAATGAGCTTCAATATCCTTAATCTCTTCAAAGTTGTAAATTTCGACATTATTGGTCAGCTTCGCATGCTGCAGACGGTAGCCAATATGATCAACTGCAATTACTCTTGAGGCGCCTTTGATCCAGGCAAACTTCTGAGTAAGCAGACCAACAGGCCCGCAGCCGAGAACAATGACTGTATCCCCTGGCTTCACTCCGCCGCTTTCTACTCCCCACCAAGCAGTAGGAACAATATCAGATAAGAAAAGAATTTTCTCATCTTCCATTTCTGCATCCTCAGGAACGACAAAAGGGCCGAAATTACCATAAGGAACCCGCAGTAATTCGGCTTGCCCTCCTGCAAAGCCCCCATAAGTATCGGAATAACCCAGATATCCGCCTGTATCCTTGGCGTCATTAGCATTGTCGCATTGACTCTCCATCTCATGCTGGCAGAAGTAGCACTGACCACAGGCTACATTAAAGGGAATAATGATCCGGTCGCCTTTCTTGACCTTAGTTACGTCTGGACCGGTCTCCTCAACAATGCCCATGGGCTCATGACCAATAACATAGTCATCATGCATACCTGGAATTTCACCGTTAAAAATGTGCAGATCTGAGCCACAAATCGCTGTAGAAGTAATTCGAACGATAATGTCATCCTTTTTCTCAATCTTCGGATCAGCAACCTCTTTAACTTTCACTTTCTTCTTCCCTTGGTAGGTTAATGCTTTCATGCTGTTAAGCCGCTCCTTTGAGTATAGCATAGGATAGAACGATAACGTGTCTTCTATGTTATAACCCATTACCTTATCCTCTTATCCATGAAGAAGCGGAGAATACATCATAAGCGCATAGTTATCCGTTACAGCTTCATCTCCAACTAGGTCGCCGGTACGTGTGAATATTTTTCGACTGATCTTATTGCTACGAATATATCCGCCCCATGGTTCTAGGCTTATCCGATGATCACTTTCGTACACTTCATATTTATAAAGGGACTGCTCATCGCATCTCCATTCCCCATGCAAATGGCTGTCATCCAGCCAGAGCTTTAATTGATATGTTTGATTCGTGTTATTCTTCATTTGAAGATCCAAATAATTATAAGAACAGGTGGCCCCGCTTCCAAATGGCTGTGTACGCTGTTCATCTGGAAATACATCATAGCTGTGCCGATGCCGTTCTGTAACCGTAAGAGGTGTATGCAGTGTCATCCAGTAGATCAGATTGGACAACTGGCACAGTCCCCCGCCGACTCCAGAATGGAAGCCACCATAATGCAGCACCATCCCCTCTAGATACCCTTTTCGCTTACTGGGCTTACCGATGCTTCTCCAATAGGAAAAAGTCTCACCCGGGCGCACCATGAGCCCATCCAGCTTCGTTATCGCCAGACGTAAATTGGTTATTTTATTGTATTGAAGCACCATATCTACATTCCGTAGACTTCTTAATAACGGTGTAGCATGAGTCATCACTTCATTAGATAAAATTTCACTAGTGCGCTGCTTCGCCACCTTGCTGCGGCTAGTGCACCATTTCAAATATCTTTTCCAAATAAAATATCGCTTTCCGGCAAATAGTCTAAGTCGAGAACGCTGAATAGGTTTCATGGCAGCCTGAGGTGTACTCATCTAGAACTGAACCTCGCTTTCAGCTCGTAACTGGGCGAATCTCCCTCCGATTACTGCATTATGATGCTTAACGATCTCACTACTATTCAGTACCCCATTATCAAAGGTGCTATGAGCATCTTGTACGAGAACACTCTTATAACCCATACTGTATGCGCGTCTTATTGTCGTATCTAGGCAGAACTCACTTTGCATCCCACAAATCACCAGATTCGTGATCCCCAGCTTCTGTAGCTCCTCTTGCAGTTCGGTTCGGTGAAAAGCATCCCAAGTAGGCTTCTCCACAATAACTTCACCTTCCTGCGGTGTGATGCGGTGACTGATCTGCCATGTGGGCGTACCTTTTGTATATTCCTCATCTTCGGTGTGTTGAATATAAACTATTGGAGTACCTGCTACCCTAGCTTTGTTCTGAAGGGAAATAATTCTCTCCATTACACCCTCTTCATCGTACAGCTTTTGATCAGGATAGGAGAACATAGCTTCTTGAACATCGATAATTAATAGTGCAGTTGAATTTCCCATTTAGTACCTCCTACAACTTTTATGAAAATCATACCAGATTATGGGACATTCTATCTACCTATTTAAAGGCTTAAATCAATAAAAAAAGGGCATCTGCTGAGCAGACACCCGTTACATTTAAATACTTTTTACTTGCCACGCTTATTATGCCAGATCAATGCATGCAGCTGTGGAAGGACACGTACTCTATTCATATCAGCGTCTACGATTACTTTATTAAACAACCATTCCAGCCTTCCCAAAAGTCGAGCAGAAATGTCGCCTTCTTCAGTGACATCATCATTCCCAGGCTGCAGAAAGAGCTGCACATTGGGATATCGCTGGTGAATGTCTTTTGCATAATCAAAATCCTTATCGTCAAACACTACGACCTTCAAGCTATGCGTAGAACGACCCAGTTTCTCCATTTTACTCATGATGTTATCTAGCATTTCCCAATTCGTCGTCATTCCTGAGCTTGGGGGTTTAGGGCTAATTGTCAGCACATCCACGTCATTGAACCAATCCTGCCATTTACTCCCCTGAGTTTCTATTGCAGCTTGTATCCCTCGCTCATGTAGCAGGTTAATAAAAGTGCCCATCCCGTCACCAATCAAAGCAGGATTTCCGCCTGAAATCGTAACACAGTCGAAATTATCTCCAGCTATAGCTAAAAGTTCATTCATAATTTCATCCGAGGTCATCATTCGAACCTTATCCTTAGCAGTACCATCCCAAGTAAAAGCAGAGTCACACCAGCCACAGCGATAATCGCAGCCATAGGTGCGGACAAACATCGTCTTCACTCCAATTACCGCACCTTCGCCTTGAATAGTCGGACCGAACATTTCAATTACAGGAATCTTACTCACAGTCACAGCCTCCATATAAACGGTAGGATGGCCCTTCATCCGGAACATCTTCAGCCAGCACCTCTGCCCAGGAGGTTGGAGTCTCCCATAGCTTTACCGAGTACAAAGGCAACCCTGCTTGCTTAAGCTTGTAGGCAATATATGAAGACATATTCTCCACTGTGGTGCGGAAAGACAACAAAGCTACTTTGGAGCCCGTATTCGTTAACGTTTCTAACACAGGTTCATTTCCCATAGCAAGAAAAGCGTGATCTAAACGATCTACAAGGCTTTGTTGCACAGTCGTCTTGATATCGCTGAAGTCAATAACAAACCCTTCGTCTGAATGGCCTTCCGTAGCCTCTGGTTTGCCCTTAAGCACTACTTCGAGCTTATAAGTATGTCCGTGCAGATTGCTGCATTTCCCTTTGTGACCAATTAATTGGTGCGCCGCATCAAACGTAAATATTTTGCAGACTGAAACCTCGTTAAGCATTAAGAACCGGCCTCCATTCTCTCCGCCTCATATTGCTCAAGACCACGCTGACGCAACAGACAGGCTGGACAAGTACCGCAGCCACTGCCAATAATACCGTTGTAACAGGTCAATGTGTGTTCGCGAACATAATCAAAATAACCCAGTTCATCTGCCATATTCCATGTTTCTTTTTTATCCAGCCACATCAATGGAGTGTGTATCGCAAACTCATAGTCCATAGATAAATTCAGCGTAACATTCAATGATTTCACAAATACATCACGGCAGTCCGGATACCCGCTAAAGTCCGTTTGGCAGACACCAGTGACGATATGGGAGTAACCCAATTGTTTAGCTAATATTGCGGAAAAAGACAAAAATAACAGATTCCGTCCGTCAACAAATGTACTAGGAAGCTCATCACCTTCGCCAGCAACGATATCAATATCCTGGCGGGTTAGTGCATTTGGTGCCAGCTGATTAAGCAGCCCAAGATCAAGGATATGCTGTTTTACATTAAACTTAGCTGCTATTTCTGTAGCAACTTCGATTTCAGCCGCATGACGCTGATTATAATTAAAGGTAACTACCTGCACTTCCTCAAACTGCTTCAATGCCCAAACCAGGCAAGTGGTGCTATCTTGTCCGCCGCTAAATACGACGAGTGCTTTTTTGTTCATCTTAATCTCTCCTTATCAACTTGTTGGGATTAGCGGTTATCCACTTTTTCCGGATAGAGGTCGTGATTCATTAAGCGGTGCTCCGCCATCGCCTCATACTTCGTACCCGGTCTTCCATAGTTGCAATAAGGATCAATAGATATGCCTCCACGCGGAGTGAACTTGCCCCATACCTCAATATATCGTGGGTCCATCAGTGAGATCAGATCATTCATAATAATGTTGACGCAGTCCTCATGAAAGTCACCGTGGTTACGGAAGCTAAACAGATACAGCTTTAATGATTTAGATTCCACCATTTTCTGTTCAGGAATATACGAAATATACAGTGTGGCAAAATCCGGCTGGCCTGTAACAGGACATAAGCTAGTAAACTCAGGGCAGTTGAATTTAACAAAATAATCACGCCCTGGATGCTTGTTATCAAACACCTCAAGAATAGCTGGATCATAACCAAACTTGTACTGCGTTCCCTGATTACCAAGTAAAGTGACTTCTTGCATTTCCTCTTTCAATCTTCCTTCTGACACGACAAAAAACCCCTCTCTTTTCCTTCGGCCTTGGCCGGTAATGGAAAGAAGAACGAGATTTCGAAAACTTTGCTCCACTAAGAAGAAACGGAAGCAACGTCCGGGTTAAGGACTGCATCCGCTTATAAGATTTAATATACTCTTAGTTTTTTATAGAGGGAGTTCGCGAACCTCTCCTGCACAATCCGTGCAGACTTCTTCTTCATGCATATTGCGTCTTGAACTATACCACGGTAATTTGCTTCTGACAAGTTCTACGCTTTGCCCGTCTTCCAAATCCAGAGCGAAAGCACCACAATCCACAAGAGTAAAAGCAGGCTTTCTAGGAGCAATACTCCTTCTCCATTTAGAATACTGTTCAAATTCTGGACGATTTCAATACTTGGCAGAATAACAAAGATCGGATAGGTCCATTCTGGAAGAGCGACGTACACAGAAGCTACTAAGAAAAAAACAACCATAAATGCGGAGCTGATGGCTGAACCATTTTTGGAGGAACTTACCTTTAAACCAATGATAATTCCAACTTGCACAAAGATAATTCCACCCAATAACATATACAATAAGGAAGGGAGTAAATCCATTGTCAAACCTTGATTTAGTACATAAACAATCATCTGTGATAACAAAGAAAAAACAAGAACAGATCCAGCTTTCGCAGTAATAATCTGGCCTCTGCTTAGCGGAGTAATCAACAGCGCATCATAAGTCTTACTCTCCCGCTCCTCAATTAATCCTGGGCCGGTAATCATGATCCCAACCATCACTTGCGCAAATAATATCCATGTAGAAAGAAGCATGAAGTCCAAACCGCTCTTGTCCACTACAGTAATGATGATTTTAGCCATAAATATAGGCAAAATTATTAGAATTACAGTCGCAGGATTACCCAGTATATCCTTACTTTCATGTTTAAACAGCTTCCATATCTGATAACTCAACTTAGCTCACTTCCCGTCAGGGCAGCGAATACATCTGCCAGCGAAGCTTCTTTGCTGTGCATACTTAGAATTTGATTCGTAGACATTAACTGATAGATATGATCTTTAGTAGCTTCTTCTGCAATCGGCCAGGATTTCATAACCACTTTACCATCCTGCTGATATTTAACTTCAATTTCTGGTTTACCATAAATGGTCTTAAGTCTATGCGGTTCATCGAGTGCCACTAATGCACCAGCGTGCATGATGCCCACTCTATCGCTTAATTCCTCGGCTTCGTACATATCATGCGTCGTTAAGACAATGGTTGTGCCTTCTTCTTGAATTCTCTTGACGTGATTACGTATGAGTGAAGCTGAATTTGGATCTAACCCACTTGTAGGCTCATCTAAAAACAACACTTGAGGCTTATGTAATAATGCTCTGGCGATTAGAACACGCTGCTTCCAGCCTTTGGATAAGCTGCTTACTTTAGCTTTTTCCTTATCTAACAGCTGGAGGGTTTCCATGACTTCATTCACTCGATTTCCTGCTACCCTATACAGATCAGCGAACAGCTCCAGATTATTTCGAATAGAACTACGCATGTATAGGTTCGGAAGCTCGAAAACAACACCAATTTGAGCATGGATTTCTTTTTTATGACGTGAAATATTCATGCCATTAATTAAAATTTCTCCGCTTGTAGACTGAAGAAGCCCTGTCATCATGCGCATCGTTGTAGTCTTCCCTGCACCATTGGGACCTAGAAATCCAAAGACCTCACCTTTCTCCACCGTGAAAGTAATTCGATCAACTGCACACCTCTCCTGATAATATTTTGAGACCTCAGTTAGCTGAATCAATAACACTCCCCCCTTTTTAGAATAGTTAACTTTCTTCTATCCTTATTCTGGTTGTAGAGGATTATCTCTGTTGTTGCTATTCTGTAACATTCGCTATTCCTCAGTACCTTCCTTTGTTCAAATCCGCTCAGATGTGGCAAAAGTAAGGATTCAAATCCTAAGAAAAGGGTAACTTAAACATAATAATCTTCGAGGTAAGGGTGGGATCATCTAATGGAACAAAGTATACAGAAACTTATGGACTGGATTAACAGTCATGTGAATGAAACTATTGTAATTGAAAAGAAAGAGCTTCGTGATCTGGATAAAATTCATTTTAATCTAGAGGCTGTTGAGTTTCGGAGTGCGGAGGATGTTATCGATGATTATCTTGGGAGTGCATTAATATTAAAAGGATTTGGCAGCACTTTAAACGCCGATGGTGAGCTAGTATCGCTACCACACTCCACCTATGACTTAGCTATTGACGGGCTTCGGATTGAGGACATAAGTGATCGCAAGGCTGGAATAACTACTGAGAGAGCTAAATATACCCTTTCAGTGGATTAAGCCATATGTAATGACAGCAAAAGAGCCCACAGTAATCTGTGGGCTCTTTCTAATTAATAGTTACTCTTCCCCAATGATCTCCACTTCAGTTTCAAGCTCCACGCCGAATTTATCCTTCACAGTTGCTCTTACATGGTGAATTAGCCCAATGTAATCGCTGGCGGTTGCATTATCTGCATTTACAATAAACCCTGCATGTTTCTTGGATACCTCAGCACCACCAATTCTTGTTCCCTGCAAGCCACTCTCTTGAATTAACTGACCTGCAAACCGACCTGGAGGACGTTTAAAGACACTACCACAGGAAGGATACTCAAGCGGTTGCTTGGATTCACGCAGATAAGTAAGTTCATCCATTTTCGACTTGATAGCTAATGCATCACCAGAAGTCATAGCAAAATTGGCCTCAAGTACGATGTATTCACCGCTTGCGAACACGCTTTTTCTATAACCCCATTGCAGCTCATCCCCTTGCAGAGTCACTAATTGTCCGCTCTTAGTTATAGCCAGTGCACTATGCAGTACATCTTTAATTTCTCCGCCGTAAGCGCCTGCGTTCATGTATAACGCTCCACCAACCGTTCCTGGAATACCACAGGCGAACTCAAGACCCGTAAGCTCCATATCCAGCGCATATCTGGAAACATCAATAATCTTAGCGCCACACTCCGCATATAAGAGATTGTCTCGAATCCCCACATCCGTTAGTCCTGCCGTTTGCAGAACTATTCCACGCACACCTCCATCACGGATAATCACATTGGAGCCGTTCCCAAGTACCGTAAGGTTTATCCCATTCTGTTCTGCATATGTAACGATCTTTTGAATTTCCTCATAAGTAGCTGGTGCTGCCAAAATATCAGCTTTACCGCCCATTTTGGTATACACGTGATCTTTTAAGTTCTCATGACTCTTCACAATCCCTGCAGTCATTAGCTGCTCTAGGTCATTTTGAATTTTGTCAATATTCATGTTTCATGCTCCTTTAACCATGTATAAATGATGGTCCTTGATCTATTTTTAGTAGTGGTATCATGGATTTGTAGGCAACCACAACTGTAACAACGAACAGGCTCCCTTGTCAATGACGGGAGCCTGTTCGTTGTATGATTTTCAATTATGATTACACAGCTTTGTATGCAGCAAGCTCGTAAGGAAGGCACAGCGGCACACCGGTGCGTGGATCTGGAACAATATCTGCCTCAATTCCAAACACTTCCCGCAGTACATCTGGTGTCATAACTTCAGTAGGTGAGCCTTCACTAACCACAGTACCGGATTTAATAGCTACCATATGCTGTGCATAACGAGTAGCATGATTCAAATCATGCACGACCATGATAATGGTACGGCCTTCTTCCTCATTCAGCTTTTGCAGAAGCTGTAGAACTTCAAGCTGGTGAGCCATATCTAGAAATGTTGTTGGTTCGTCCAGGAATAGAATGTCAGTTTCTTGCGCCAATGCCATAGCGATCCAAGCACGCTGACGTTGTCCTCCAGATAAGCGGTCAATCGGACGGTCATGGAAAGGCTCCATACCTGTAACAGTGATTGCGTTAGAGATAATGCTGCGATCCTCTGCTGTCATTGTGCCAAATCCTTTTTGATGCGGGAAGCGACCATAGCTGACAAGTTCAGAGACCGTTAGTCCGTCTGGAGCCGTTGGGTTTTGCGGTAAGATCGCAAGCTGACGTGCTACCTCTTTCGTTGAAAAGTTATGGATCGATTTGC
Organism: Paenibacillus sp. FSL R5-0923; assembly: GCF_038009145.1. Lineage (NCBI taxonomy): Bacteria > Bacillati > Bacillota > Bacilli > Caryophanales > Paenibacillaceae > Paenibacillus > Paenibacillus sp. FSL R5-0923. The sequence goes on along the minus strand of NZ_JBBPAT010000001.1, from coordinate 3,948,500 downwards.
CGTCCAACATTACACTGCCGCTCTTAGGCTTCATGATCCGGGCCATTGTTTTAAGAATTGTAGATTTACCAGAACCGTTAGCGCCCACTAGTGCGGTTATTTTTCCCGTAGGGATAGTTAAGTTCAACCCTTTAACAATTGTAGCCTCTGCATACCCAATACTTAACTCTTCTGTGTTCAAACGTTCTGACATGTTAACAACTCCTTAAAAGTTTTATGGAGCTATGCTCCTAGAATGAACTACATAGTAAAACTCGCTTCGTACGCATTATGCTTTTGATTTGGCGAGTAAATATAAAAAGTAAGGTGCACCAATGATCGCAACCACGATGCCTGTTGGAACTTCTGCAGGCTGTAACACCCATCTGCCGATAGTATCAGCAGTAATCATAAGAAGCGCCCCTGTCAACGCACTAGCGGGCAATAATACCTGATGACGGGGTCCCACAAGCTTGCGGGCAAGATGTGGTGCAATTAGGCCGACAAAGCCAATTCCTCCACTTACAGCAACGCAGGAGCCGGCAAGCGCAACTGCTGTCACTAGAAGGAGAATACGCTCCTTCTCCACTCGCATTCCAAGTCCTACTGAAGTATGGTCCCCTAGATTCAATACATTAAGAATACGGGCTTTATAGAAGGCGAACGGTAACAGAATCGCTATCCAAGGTAGCAGAGCAAGGACGAATCTCCAATCGCCACCCCATATTTTCCCGGCGATCCAAGTCGCTACAAACTGATAATTATTGGGATCAAGCCGAAGTGCCAACACCAGCTGGCAAGCGTTAATTCCGGCAGCGACTGCAATCCCGATAAGGATCAACCTTGTTGGAGATAGACCATCTGCTTTTCTATAAGCAAGAACATAGATTAAAGCGGCGGTTAAGCTAGCCCCTCCAAGCGCTAAGAGCGGCAAGACAAATACCGGAGCTGCTGTTGTAGCCGGAAAAAACGAGATAAAAATGATTACCGCAAAACCAGCACCCGCACTTATGCCCAGCGTAGCCGGTTCAGCAAGTGCATTTCTTGCGAGACTTTGTAAAATACAGCCTGACACTGCAAAGCCCGCTCCAACCAACAATGAAATTACGATGCGAGGTAATCTGAAATCAAATAAAATAAGCTTTTGCTGATGAGTTCCATCACCCAGCAGTGTATGTAATACCTCCCGTGGGGATAGACGCATAAATCCTGTATTCATACTGACAATAAAAACAACAACGATCAATATGGCAAGGAGTGATAACACTGTAATAGCACGTGTACGGCGTTCATTGTCATTGGGAGAAAGGGTTGTTCTGTGCATTACAGCTCCCCCTTCCGCTTACTCGCTAAGTAAATAAAGAAAGGTACACCGATGATGGCAATTAATGCGCCTAGCGGCGTCTCATAAGGGGCATTTATCATTCTAGCGGCGATATCCGCAAAGATGATCAATAAGCTTCCAAGAACTGCCGAGCAAGGAATGATCCAGCGATAATCTACTCCAACGAAATAACGTGCTACATGTGGAATAATTAGTCCTACAAAAGCAATCGGGCCAACCATTGAGACTGCACTTCCGGCAAGAACTACTACAACAATCATACATGCCAACTGTACTAATCTTGTCCGCTGCCCCAGACCAACTGCAACTTCTCTTCCTAAGCTGAGCAAGGTGACTGACCGCGATAACATCATCGCTGCGATTAATGCCACGAACACCCAAGGGAAGATAATCTTGATCTGAGTCCAGCTTGCCCCACCCATTCCGCCAGCTAACCAGAAGGCTATATCCTGGGATAAGTTAAAAAGAATAGCTATGCCCTGACTAACAGCAACCAGTAGTGCACTAACCGCGGAACCTGCCAGCGTCAAACGTAAAGGGGTAAGGCCATTAAAAGATAGCGACCCGATTCCAAATACGATAAAAGACGCTATAGCAGCACCTATAAAACAAAACAACATAAGTGAAGTGAATGAGATCGAAGGTGCAAAAGCAAAAACTATGGCCAGCGCTACACCTGCTCCCGCATTCAAGCCTAACAGACCTGAATCCGCAAGAGGGTTCCTTGTCATCCCCTGCATGATTGCCCCTGCTACTGCGAAGCAAGCACCGACCAAAGCACCTGCTATCGCGCGTGGAAATCGCAGTTCTCTTATCACCTGATGTTTTTGTAAATCTGGATTGAAATGAAATATTGCTTCCCATACCGTAGCTAGCTTGATATCTGCCGCACCCACTGAGACCGAAAGTGCCAGTCCAAAAGCAATGGCAGCGAGTCCAAACACTAGAATACCCATTGCAGCTGCCGGTCGGGTATGTAGAGCTTTTTGTGTAGCATTTTTATTACGATGTGCGAAATCTGAGGGTGAAACCATGAGTCGTCTCCTTAATCGATAGTTACAATGGTCTATATGATAACAACAATCATTCTCATTATCGCAAAAAAAATTAGGTTGTACAATTGTAGGAGTTATTTTTCAGTAATACAGGAATGGTTTATAAAAAAATGGTGCAGATCTAAGTATCCTAAGATACTTGATCTGCACGCCCTTCCTCACCCAAATGATCAGTCTCAATCATGGTGAATTACGACTCTTTATTTCACAAAACTTTTTAACACATCGTCAATAATTTTGCCACCAGCGTTAGCACCACTGTATAGCCAACTGCTTGTTGAGCTCATTTCATGTACATTACCAGCTTTTACAGCCGGGATTCCTTTCCAAATTGCACTGTCCAGAATCTCCGAACCCTCAGTCTTATCACTATTTACAAGGATAATATGATCTGCTGTCAGCTCAGAAAGCTTCTCTAGCGAAATTGGATTCCAAGTAGCTCTTGTACCAACAGGAATTTCTGTTACTAAGTTAGGCAGCTTTACACCAAGGTCTGTATATAATACAGCACCACTGCTGCGGGTTTCGTCTACAATATAGAAGTTCTTTTGTACCAACCATAAAATCGCCACGGACTCATCTCCAATAGCTCCTTTAAGCTTTTCTTTCGCTGCAGCCGCCTTGTCTTCATAATCTTTAATGGCTTTCTCTGCTTCAGGTGTCTTGTTCAGAATTTCACCAATCTTGAGTAGCGATTTACGCCAATCTTGATTTAGCTTATCCCCAATCACATAAGTCGGTGCAATCTTATTCAGTTGGTCATAGATACCATTCTGTACAGATGACTCCGATGGGATGAGGATAAGATCCGGAGCGAAGCTGGTTACTGCCTCGAGCGGAAGATCGTAGCTGATCGTAGGAACATCCTTCAATTCAGTGGACAGATAATCTTGAATACCATTAGTCACGGACCATTGCGCTACTGGAGTCACACCTAGAGTTACCAAAGCATCCTCCAAATAAGAACCCAGTACACGCCCAGGATTAGCTGGAATCGTTACTTCATGTCCCATTGCATCCGTTAACGTCTTAGCAGCTGCAGGAGCTTCTGTAGCTTCAGCAGTAGGTGCCGTCGCTTTGTCTGTTCCTGCGTTTGAAGCGTTACCGGGATTATTATTACCGCAAGCGGATAAGAATAGCACCATCACCATTAATCCGATCATCGTTAATTTCATGCTTCCAAATCTTATTCTGTTAAACAAAAACATTAAATACCCTCCTAGTGTGTACATCCTATGTTATTCAAAGGTGTTGACTACCTCAGTCTCACTTTTAAATGATATTGATTCTCATTCTCTATGTCAACATATAAATTTTAAATTTTGTGGATTTGTAATAATTTCCTTCTTAAAAATACAAAAAAAGGCTATATTCCGAACGTTCCGGATATAGCCTCTCCTTAATGATCCATTATTTATTCAAATGATATGGGACAGTCGCAACTACAACATCTTTTGAATTCATTAGATACGAACGGATTAAAAAGCTGGTCTGATTATGAAGTACAGCTTGCCACCAATGCTTAGTTATAAACTGTGGAATCAGAATCGTGATATGATCCGTCGCTGCGGTCTTCCACTCCACTGTATCAATAAATTTCACTAACGGACGAATAATACTGCGATATCTGGAACGAAGTACAATCAGGCGTACACCCGGATTCCATTCCTCCCACCGTTGCTCCATTTTTTGAATGTCCTCTTCATCAAAGCCAACATACACGGCTACAACATTATCCGTTAGAGACTTGGCATAGCTGATGGAATGTAGTACAGCACGTGTTACACCCGCAACAGGAACAACAACCGTACTGCCTTTAATCAAAGGTTTATCTGTACTCGGGCATATACGAAGCTGATCTGCAGTGTTCAAATAGTGCTTGTGAATCCGGTGGAACACGAACATTACAGCAGGTAAGAAAATGAAAGCCATCCATACGCTTGAGAATTTAGTGATGATAAAAATAAGCGTAATCGTCAATGTAGTCAGCATACCGATGGTATTTACAACAAATCTTTTTTTCCATCCCGCTGGTTTTGTTTTAAACCAATGAACCATCATTCCTAGCTGTGACAATGTGAAAGGAATGAATACACCAACCGCATAAAGTGGAATCAAGCTTTCTGTATTTCCGTGGAATGCAGCTACAAGCACAGCAGACAGAACACCTAGAAAAATAATACCATTAGAGAAACCTAGACGGTCTCCACGAACCATAAAAGCATGTGGCATATATTTATCTTTTGCAAACATAAATGCGAGCAGCGGGAACGCTGAGTAAGCTGTATTAGCTGCCAAGAACAAAATTACTGCTGTGATACCTTGAATGAAAAAATATAAGGTTCCGCGGCCAAAGGTCGATTCAGCGATCTGTGAAACAACCGTTGCCTTTTCATCAGGCACTATGCCGTACCAATACGCCAGTAGTGTGATACCTGTAAACATAAATCCAAGTATAACCCCCATAACCATTAAGGTCTTGGCTGCGTTCTTTTCAGCTGGTGCTTTAAAGTTTGGAATGGCATTAGATACAGCCTCTACACCCGTAAGTGCCGAACAGCCAGAACTGAAGGCTTTTAATAGTAGAAACAAACTAACATTAGAAACAGCAGAGCCAATTTCAGGGACATTCGCATGTACGCCACCTGCTGCATATTTAATAATACCGGAGATAATCAACACTACAATCGACACTACAAACAAATACACTGGGATTGCGATGAATGAAGCTGATTCTGTAACTCCGCGAAGATTAATCAAAGTAAGTAAAATAATAACTGATACTGCAATAAGAACGGTGTGATTATGAAGACTTGGAAAAGCCGATGTGATCGCATCCGTCCCTGCCGACGCACTAACAGCTACGGTCAGAATGTAATCCACTAACAAAGACCCTCCTGCTAAGAGCCCTGTCGGAACACCAAGATTACTCTTGGCAACGATGTAAGCTCCGCCTCCCTGAGGATAAGCGTAAATCGTCTGCCGATAGGATAAAATCAGGATGGCCAGCAGGCCCAATACGGCTAATGCAATTGGCAGGGAATACCAGATGGCAGTAAACCCCGCAGCCACCAGTACAATCAAAATTTGTTCCGTTCCGTAGGCTACAGACGAGAGCGCATCAGAAGACAGGACAGCCAGTGCTTTAACCTTGGATAACTTTTCATGATCGAGTTCGTTCGACTTCATCGGACGCCCGATCAATAGTCGTTTTACCTTGCTTACCATGGTGGATACAGTTCCTTTCTTTGGGAGCTGAAACGGAATTTCCGCGCGCTGTTTTCATTGGTGGATTTCATAAATGCAGACACTAAAATTAGCATACGGAAATGATCCGCATGCTATGCATGGTCATTATCCCACCTTTGCTTACGAGGTTAGCTGGCGGATTCGGGCTGTGGTTTAGCCCTACGGTATAAGTCTAATCGACCCATTCCGATTCACCCCATTGGCACATATGCCAAGTTTGGTTCCCCCGTTTTTCCTAAGAAAATTCAGCGCATATTCAACTTCTCACAAGGTCTAATATTAGTCTACAAAGTGTATACAGTAAAGCGTTGAAAAAAATGAAAAAAGAATGAAAAAACATCCAGTAAGCGCAAATACGGCGTCTTATTGGATGCTCTCTTTCATTCTCTTCAATTATCCCTCTGGATCGTGTTTTTAATCACTTTTCACATTTTTTTGGATCACTTAAAGTTAAAAAATCAAAATCCTAAACTTTCCTCTGTATCTAACTCCATCACTTCTTCTTCCTTGCGTCCGTACCAAAGTAAAATGCTAATTAAAACAAAAGCGATTAATGCTAGGAAAGGAATCGTAATGAATCCAAAAAAGTTCAAGTAATCCTTATTACAAGGAACACCAATTGTACAAGGAAGCACTTTACTTAACGCAGGAATCTTCTGCTCCGCATAATGATAGATCGAGATACTGCCACCAATCAAGCTTAGTGGAAGTACATATGGGATAATCCTTTTATCCCCTCGAAAGGTTGCAATTCCCAAGAGGAATAACTGAGGATACATAAAAATTCGCTGGAACCAGCAAAGCTTACAAGGTTCATATTTCAATACTTCGCTCAGATACAAGCTACCAGCAACAGCAACTAAAGAGACGAACCAGGCCAGATACAGGCAGTTACGCTTGCAAAAAGATAGGAACTTTGTCACTTTGCCTCCACAGCTTTTGCGGCGTCGTTAATCTCAGTTGAAATCGCTTCAATGTTAAATGGATCCGCAGTCATTACTCCATTGATATAAAGGGATGGTGTAGTCGTCACCCCAGCTTCACTAGCTAACTGCATACCCTTATTCAGCTCATCTGCATACGTACGATCCTTAATATCTTTACGAAGCAGTTCGTAATCGATAGCTAACTTCTCTTTCTCCGCAAGGCTTACTAAGAAATCTTCAGTCGCCCATTCTTCGCTCTCATCACCTTGCTGAGCATATACAGCATCATAGAACTTCCAGAATTCATCATGATTCTGATGGTAAACAGATAATGCAGCAAGTGAGGCAGTTTCAGAGTCTGGACCAACGAAAGCCATATTTACAAAGTAGAGCGCTGCTTTTCCCTCGTTGACAAAATCTTGAACAATTTTCGGTTTAACTGAAGTTGCAAATTGGGAACACGCTGGACATTTTAAGTCACCAAATTCAACAATTTTAACAGGTGCATCCTCTTTACCGACTCTAGGTAGCTCACTGTAATTGAATGCTACTGGTTCTCCCGAAGTGGCATTTTTTGCGGCATCTTTCGAAGCTAACATAAACAATCCAACAAAAATGATGACTACTAAAGCTATTGAACTAATAATTAAAATTCTCGTCTTCTGCTTTTGCTGCTCCTGTTCTACCCGCCGTTTCTCTTGTTTGCTGAGCTGGGGAACGCTTGTACTTTTATTAGGTTTACTCAAGGAGAGTTCCTTTCTGTCCTCTGTGGACTAATGTAGTTTTTATCATATACATTTAAAATTATATAATTTTTAATCTCTTTTTGGCAAACAATACTGTAAAAACGCTGTAAAAAAGACACAGCGCTATAGCACTGTGTCCTAATAATTACTAATAAGTTCGTTATGCACCAGCTTCTTCAGTCAATAGCTGTAACTTCAGCAGCTTAATTCGAGAAATCCGCTTATTATCCGTTTCTTCCACAATAAACAGATGATCATCAAATTCTACAGACTGTCCTTTTTGAGGTGGATTAACCTCCAATTTAGAATACAGCCAACCGCCTATCGTATCATAATCCTCAGTATCCATATGGAGCCCCAAAAGATCATTGATCTCTTCAATAAGCATCAAGCCGTCGATGGAGTGTTCATCCTCCCCCAGCTTCTCAACACCAGGACGTTCTTCATCGAACTCATCCTGAATTTCTCCTACAATTTCCTCCATGATATCTTCCAGCGTAACCATTCCTGATGTTCCACCGTACTCATCAATCAGAATGGCGATTTGTGTCTTTGCGCGCTGCATGACTTTCAGCAGAGCACTAATCTGAATAGATTCTGGTACGGTTAGTATAGGACGAATCAATTTATTATAGCTTTGTTCACGATCCCTAATTAAGTCCTTGATATGAATGAAGCCTAGGATATGATCCTTATCACCATCACAGACTGGATAACGCGTCCTCATTCCATCAAAAGCAATCTCAAGGTTCTCTTCCGTTGAAAGATGATTATTCAGACAAATCATTTCTGTTCGAGGAATCATGATCTCACGGGCCATTGTGTCCACAAATTCAAAAATATTGTCAACCAGCGCCATTTCGGTATTATCAATAAAGCCGCTTTTATTACTTTCTTGCATGATAATACGGATTTCTTCTTCCGTATGCGCCGTTCCCAGCTCTGAAGCAGGGGATAAACGGAAGATCCGTAATAAACCACGTGCCAGCCCATTTACGATCCAAATCACTGGATACATGATCTTGTAAAACACATTCATCGGCCCAGATGTTAGCAAAAGGACAGATTCAGCCTTGTTAACTGCAATAGTCTTAGGTGCAAGTTCTCCTAGTACGATATGCAAGATAGTGATAAACATTAGAGCAATAATCAAAGATACAACATTAACAGCGGTTACTCCAAAACCTATACTTCCTAATAAGGGCCCAACAAGGTTAGCTATAGCGGGTTGCCCCAACCATCCTAGCGCAAGTGAAGCCAATGTAATACCAAGCTGACAGGCGGATAGATAACCTTCCAAGTTGCGTACGATGCTTCTCGCTTTTAAAGCTTTTTTACTACCTTCTTCAATAAGGGTATCAATTCTACCGCTTCGTACTTTCACCATTGCGTATTCGACTGAAACAAAAAATCCATTTAATAATACCAACAGAATAATAAGACCTACGTGTAATATACCGGGTAAAGGGTCGCTCAATTTATAATCCTATCCATCATTCTCCGTACGGATGGATAGGCCCACCTCCTTCGTTTTTTCAGAGTATCGGCAAGAAGCTTGCCAGTTGTTCCTTTCAGTATCAATTTCCCAATGGTTTCATCTCCAGTCTGGAATCACGTTTTTGAATATATACTTTATTATATTAATATATTGGGGCAAACCGCAAGCATGCGTGTCCTTTCGAAAAAAAATGGGTCTTTATTCCCCTTATTATTCCAAAATATCAGTATGTATAAAGAAAACCCCCTCACCGTTAAGTGTTGGGGTTCATCCAGAAATATAAGGACTTGATTAGCGACAGTTTCTTGTTGTTGGAGGATTACCGATCACTCCAGGGTACTGGTAAGTAAGGGGCTCATCAAATGTAGCATAATCAAAATAAATCATAAGTAATACAGTACGTTGACCAGTTACTGGGTCACTAATAATAATGTGGTCACGGCCCGCAGCTTCCAGCACACCCTTGTAAACTTTGGCATTCCACTCTTTGTTATTTTCATAAGTAAAATAAAATGTACCTACTTTGCCTAAATTCAGTCTGAAAATATTTTCGATATACGATTGTTCAAACTGTTGAGGTGGGTTTTGAACTACAACCCCTCCTGGTGTCATTGGACTTCCACTGCTAACTTGTGGCGGCATGCTTCCCATGCCTTGCATTCCTTGCATCCCTTGCATTCCTGTAGACATTGGCATTTGCATACCTGAAGAAGAAACACTACCAATAGTATAAGTGACGGGACGGTATGGTTGAACGATCATTTAATGAAACCTCCTAAATGTTTATCGGAGCAGTTGCTCCCTTTGGACACAAAAGAACCTTTGCACTAGCTTACTGAGAGAATTACTCATAATAATGAGTAATTCTCTTTTACACAGTTACCCTGTTAATTACCAATAAATACAGACGGACAATCTTCTCCAGTCGGAGTAAAGAAGCAATGAGCTTTAAAGCGGCCTGTGTTTTGTTGGTTATACCAGGTTGGAGGGCAATCTCCTACAGGACGGAAGAACCATAAAGCATTGGTCGCTGGCCATGTTCTTTCACCTGCAATTGCACGTTTAGCAAGACGAATGTCTGCTTCTCTTGCTCGTTGATAGAAGTAGCTTTTCTGCGGGGCTTCGAATCCTCCTGGACTTTGATAGACCATGTCATTCACATTACGAATGTTCAAAAAATCAAGGCAATTGCCAAGAATCCGGTTGACACCAACATTGCCGACCATAAGCATACCGAGATCTCCATCTTCCTCAGCTTCCGCTCTCATCAACCGCGCTAGCACCTTCACATCTTCCGAGTTCGTTTTGATGACGGCCACGCTGTCTCCTCCTTGGGGTTGCTTCGTAAACAACCTCGTTCTTAACTGCATGGTGTATTGTATGTGCATTAGCCCAAGAGGTGACAGTTCCAACCTAATTTTAAAGCCATTTGCATTCCGTTTAGTTGCTAAATAGTCCGCAAATAAAAACCATCCCTCTGCTCCGTTGAATGGAACAGAAGAATGGTTTAAGAATGAATGTATAGCTAATGACTACTCCGCTGTGGAGTATTGTGGTTGTCGCTCAAATCCGTGATATCTGGTTCCTTGATAGGTAAGCATGCCTTTATCGCCTTCTGCACTCATTCCATATTCATGGCCATCTACTTTAAATTCAATTCGACTGCCCCCATTCATTTCGTACGTTAAGTAATAGGTTGTACTCGTACGACTTGAACCATTATCTTCTTGAACCTGCTGCTGTCTTATTTCACTCCGCTTGCTGACGATACGGGCAGGGATGGTTAGCATGGGTGAGCTATTGTTCCGGCTCCATTGAAGCAAACCCCTGCCTGCTGATACTGCAAGAATACCAACCATTACAATGAGAAATATTGGCATCACTGTTCCAGAGAAATCAAACATCCATGAAAGATCCGGGCCCATTCCCATGACATTTTCCCCCTTCATACCCATTAATTCAACCCTTAACTTAACTTCAGGCACTTCTGTACATGTATATGCCTCTTCTAGTCCAGAAAGCATTAAATTAGTGAGACTTCATGCAAAAAGACCACTTCGTTTTCTTAGAAATCAAGAAATCGAGTGGTCTTTAATCATAATTTTGAGTGATCAGATTAAGCATGAACGAGGTCTAGCAATTGCTTCGTTTCGTCAGTCTCAACATTTAACATACCATTGTCTGCCCAGCATGCTCTGCATTGTTCTTCCGTTTCACACAGGTGAGCGTCATCACAGTTGTAGCAAAGTTGCAGCAGGTTTCTTGTCATATAATCTGTTTCAAAAGTTTTCATTGTAATCTCTCCTATTCGAAAGTTAAGTTTGTGAAAATTTGAACTTGTTCTATGTGTTAAATATATCACACGATCATTTAAATGTCATGTGATTTTTTTCACATCTATAAAGAAAATTTTAATTAAGTTTTTTCCTTATATTCAATCAATCAAAAACATAATGATTTAGAAGTTCATTCTTATTCAAAAAAAGCTGTTTCAAAAGTATTATCCTCTACTTTTGAAACAGCTTCACTTCACTTTACATCACACGCCAACTAATCCCACCATTTGTAGTTTGCAAGAGGAGCGAGCGTTTCTGTTCTTTTTTCTCAAGTAAAAGCCATCCCACCTCTGTGGAAATAAACTGCATCTTAATCGTCTCAGGATATTCCTCAAGCTTAGACTGCAGAACACTGCTCTCCTTAAGAGGGAGCCAAGTTTTCCCTTGGTTAGCGGTATGGTAAAGAGTATCACCAATAATGGCCCAACCAACTTGCGAATTCAGAAACGTCGGAGCGCTCTGATGATTCCCTCCGGTTGGACTCTTTAATTCAAAGGGTGTAAATTTCCAGTTATCTCCACCATTAGCGGTAAAGTAACCGTGGTAAGTAATCGTCTTATCTTTATCATTTTGGCAGCCCACAGACATCCAACCATTAGTCTTACTAATATCGAAGAACTCTGGTTTGCCAGTAATTACTCTATCACAGCTTTCCAGTTGTTCATTTACCAGAAAAGGCTGTCCTGGATTCCAACTCTGACCACCGTCCTTAGTTATAAAGATCTTAGGAAGGGCACCGGTCTGCAAAGTCACAAATCCTTCTACACGACTCTTGAAGATCATTCCAGTACTTACACCTGTGAACGGGATCGAATGATTGGGAAGGTTCGGATTATACTGTTCATTCTGCATCACTTCTTCCCATGTGGCCCCACCATCTGACGTTGAGTAAATCGCCTTGCTTTCCTTATTAGGAGTAGCGTTCGCAGAGGTCATTAGCCATCCCTGAGTTGGTGAATTGAAATAAACGGAAGATACATTATTATCATCACCTAATGAAGAGATTTTCCAGCTTTTCCCTCCATCAGTGGTTCGTAGCACTATATTCTCTGTCGTACCAAAAGCACTTCTTATAATCCAACCATGGTTAGAGTCAGTAAAAAAGATGCCTTTTCCATAGACAGGTGTGGACAGGAACTGCACATTGGGTGCAGGAGAAATATTAGCCCAGGTCGCCCCGTTATTATGGGTAACGTACAAACGAAGTTCATTTTTTGTTACACCCCATACCATGCCCTCTGTCTCACTAAGTAGATGAAAACCCGTAATTCGAGTTTGAACCTGATATTTCGGGCCACTCTCTTTGTTAGTATCGTTACTTGGTGGTGTAATCAGAGTAATCGTCTGTCCTTCTTCCGGTGCTTCTGTAGGCTGTGGCTGTGGAGAAGGCTCCGGTGGTGGTGAAGAACATGCTGAGACTATCCACGCTAAAAAAAATAGCATCATAAACATTCTTAGAGTTTTCAATCCAGCGGTTCTAGATGTCAATGCCCTCTCTCCTCTCAATTGGAATCTTATTTATGATTTAACTTACTATTACGGTAGCCGTATAGAAAATAGATCAGAAGTCCAAGACTCGTCCAAATCAGAAACCCAATCCATGTCTCACTTCCTAGATTATACATCAAATATCCGCATGTTGCCGCACTTAGCAATGGAATGAAGGGTACCCAGGGTACTCTGAACCCTCTTTTCATATTGGGATGAATAACCCGCAGGGCAATTACCCCCAAAGAAACGACAAAGAAGGCAAACAGTGTTCCAATGCTTGTTAAGTTAGCCAATCGATCCAAAGGAATAAAGCCCGTTAATACAGCTATAATGATCCCAACCATCCACGTACTACGAATAGGTGTCTGTGTTTTAGCATTGATCTTAGACAATCCTCGTGGTAAAAGACCATCACGTGAGATTGCGAATAACAGTCGGGTTTGACCGAACAGCATTACGAGCAGTACGGTGGTCATTCCCGCAATAGCTCCAACAGAGATTAGACCCGCTATCATATCTTGATTTACAACACGAAGCGCATAAGAAACGGGATCACTAACATTGAGATCCGTATACGGTATAATACCTGTTAATACAAGTGAAACTAGGATATACAATACAGAACATATAGCAAGGGATGAAATAATCCCTATAGGCAAATCGCGCTGTGGCTGCTTTACTTCTTCTGCAGCAGTCGATAACGCATCAAAACCTATGTAGGCAAAGAAGACAGTTGCCGCACCGTTTACAACACCTTGATAGCCAAAGGGTAGAAATGGAGTCCAGTTCTCTGGTTTAACATAGAAAAATCCAGTTACGATAAACAAAAGCACTACAGCTATTTTGATAACGACCATAATCGCATTAAAACGAGCAGTCTCTTTAGTTCCCCGAGTTAGTAAGTAGGAAATTAGTAAAATGATTATTACTGCTGGTAAATTAATAATGGTACCTGCTTCCGCATTATACGCCCCGGATAGTGCTGTAGGAATATGGATACCAAAGCCCTCTAAAAGTCCCTGCAAATAGCCTGACCATCCACTGCTTACTGCAGCTGCTGCAACGCCATACTCTAACACAAGGTCCCAGCCCAAAATCCAAGCGAGTAATTCTCCAAAAGCTACATAACTATAAGCATAGGCACTTCCGGAGACTGGGATGGTCGATGCAAACTCTGAATAACAAAGGGCTGACAGCACGCAGGCAAACGCGGCTAACAGGAATGAAATGACAAGGCCAGGACCAGCGTGTTCTGCTGCCGCTACTCCTGTCATTACAAAAATACCAGTACCAATAATCGCTCCTACACCTAGCATGGTTAGATCCAGCGCACCAAGTGTTTTGTTTAACTTGGTTGCGCCCGAGTTTGAAGGTGCGATTAGCGGTTTTTTGCGAAATAAATCCATTCTTACATTCTCTCCTGTCTAGTCTTGTTGTCAAATTGATTAGAGAATTTCTATTAAGTATGCCCAGAATGGGGTAATGCATTAAATAAGACCTGCTTGAAAACAATATCGTTAGCGATTATGATGGACAAGATTAAAAGCTAAAAATTTTAATTACTGAGGAGATGGAATCATGGCCCCCCCGAAACCCAATCGTGTCGTAGTCATTGGTACTGGAGCAGTTGGTACAACAACAGCCTATACATTACTTCTACGGAGACGTATGCCTGAGCTCGTACTTATTGACGTTAATCAAAAGAAAGCCCTTGGAGAAGCATTGGATATGAATCACGGCATGCCCTTTGTTGGTGGTGTGAAGCTATGGGCTGGTACATATGAAGATTGCCGGGAAGCGGATATCATCATTGTAACTGCCGGTGCATCACAAAAACCGGGTGAAACCCGGATAGATCTTCTCCGCAAAAACATTTCAATTTTCAAAGATATCGTTCAAAAAATCACCAAATATAATCAACATGCGATACTACTTATTGCTACTAATCCTGTAGATATTTTGTCATATGCCACTTTGAAAATAAGCGGTTTTGATCGCAGAAGAGTCATCGGTTCCGGAACGGTGCTGGATAGTGCACGTTTTCGCTACCTGATTGGACGCCACAAAGAAATTGATCCACGCAGTATTCATGGTCAGATTATCGGGGAACATGGAGACTCGGAACTTCCTGTTTGGAGTCTAGCGAATGTTGCCGGGATTGATCTCGGTTTTGACGAAGCAGAACAAGATGAAATATTCCAGGATACTAAGAATGCCGCTTATGAAATTATTGATGCCAAAGGCTCAACCTCTTACGCAATAGCATTAGCACTAGATCGTATTGTAGTATCCATTCTTCATAATGAAGGTTCTGTATTGAACGTATCTACTTTATTGAATAATTATAACGGAGTTTCGGATGTCTACCTTGGCGCCCCCTGCGTCGTAGATCGGTCCGGTGTACGAGAAGTACTAGATCTTCCATTAAATGAGACAGAACGAGCTCTATTCCAGAAATCTGCCGAGAAGCTTAAAGCTGAGATAGCTAAGCTAGAACTATAAGCAAATGAATACATGGGGCTCTCCCTGTTGTCATGATACATGGCCGGGGATAGCCCCTTTTTCACGAAAAGAATTGCACTTTGAATTCTATCAAATCTGGACTTGCAATTTCGACATGGCTTCTTCCTTCTCACGGCTCGTGATATGCGTGTAAACCGTTGTTGTCTGAATGGAAGAGTGCCCCAGCAGCTCCTGAACCGTCCTCAGATCCGCACCTTTTCGTAGCAGCATAGTAGCGAAGGAATGTCGTAACTTATGGCTGGAATAGGGTCGACGTTGTGCAGCAGGCACATCCCTTTGGAAACGATCGAAGGTGTCCGCAGCGATTTGCTGAATGCCACGTATGGACAGCCTGCGTCCTTTCTGTGAAATGAACATAGCTTCCTCTTTACTGCGCCAAGGATTTAATCGTTCTTCAATCGCCAGATCGAGAAAAGGTACCACATCCTCTGGAATCGGTACATTACGCCATTTACGTCCCTTACCGAACACTCGAAGGGAATGTCTTTCTACATTATAATCACTTAAATTAAGCGTGTGGACTTCCCCCACCCGAAGCCCCATATAGGACATCAGTAAAAAGACTGCTAAATTACGACCTTTGTATTTCCCATCTATAGAAGACAAAAATCGCCCCAGATCACCTTCATCTAAGTAGACCGGTTCGCGATTGATCTCAGTTTTAGATTTCTTAATCCCAGCTGCAGGATTGGTTAGAAGCAATTCCAGCTCAATTAATGCCTTAAAAAAACAGTTAATTGAGGCATGCTTCCGGTTACGGGTAGCATCACTTACTCCACGTTCACGCACTGACGTAAGAAAAGAAATAACATGTAGCTTCTTTACGGACTCTAGCTTTTTACCATTCAGACTTTCTAAAAACTGTTTTACATCCACTAAATAGGATTTCTGCGTATAGGGAGTGTAACCGGCATCCTTCATCCAGATTAAAAAAGCCTCAAGCCCCTCTTCGTAGTCTTCACTCCACTCATTCATGGCTTCGAGCCTCCCTTGTTTTCGACAATCTATTGTACCATAGAATAGCTACAAGAATTAAACTTAGCTGCTCCATTTTTCAGCATGCTTTTGTACAGCTTTTAAAAACTCTGTTAGAACAGGAGATTTCCATTTCTTATGATGATAGGCAATTTGAGTAGCCACACGCTGCGATTCATCATTCCAATTCAGCCTAGCTAACTTCCTTTCCGCTAATTCGTTGCTCACTGTAATCATTGGAATAAAAGCGATGCCTAGACCCACCATAACACATTGCTTGATCGCCTCAATACTCCAAAACTCTAACGTAGGGTCCGGAAATACCCCGTGTCTGTTTAAATGATGTTCAAATAAAGTACGGTAGCTACAACCAGTTTCCGTATGCAATATCGTTTCTCCCTTAAGATGAACCGGTTCTACCACTGGAAGATTCAATAAGGGATGATCCGGCGGAGCGATCAGGGTCATTTGTTCATGCACCAGTGTTTCTATATTCAGATCTTTATCTTCCGTCTCTGGTTGCAGTAGGAAGGCCAAATCCAATTCACCGGATCGAACTAAATCCGTTAGCTCCCAGCAGGCCCCAGGCTTCAGAAGAATTTGGACCTTTGGATATTTCACGCGAAACTCCTTGATAATGCCTGGTAAACGAAAAGCAGCCAGGGATTCAGGTGCGCCAATGCGTAAAGACCCTGTTAGCTCACTCTCGGAGCGAAGAGCATCTTGCGCTAGAGAGTGCATTCTGGAGATCTCTTGAGCGAATGGGAGCAAACGGCGGCCTGCATCGGTTAGGATGATCTTTTTACTGATCCGATCAAATAAAGGCTGACCTATTTCAGTCTCTAATGCTTGGATCTGTGCGGTAATACTGGATTGTGCATAATCAAGCTTCTGTGCAGCGCGTGTGAAGCTACCCGTCTCCACTACGACTATAAAGGTAAAAAGATGACGTGATTCCATACGTGCCCCCTGAATAATAGTTACCCATCGGAATTTCGAATGGATACTATTCAAAAAATCTGTTTTTCCAATGGATCTATTATCTGCTACTCTATAACAAAAGACAATGAAAGCAGGATTAATAATCATGAAAGATCCAAGTTCAACCACTTTACGAAGAAACATCGGCATGCCGCAAGCCATAGCTCTTTATATCGGCGCAGTATTGGGCTCGGGAGTCTTAATCGTTCCCGGACTGGCTGCAGAAATGGCAGGTCCCGCTTCATTGCTGGCATGGGGATTTATGACGCTGTTGATTTTGCCAATGGCCTTATCGATGGGCTTGCTCTCTGCCAAATTTCCTAACGCAGGAGGCGTGTCCCACTTCGTCACCCTTGCTTTCGGACCTAAAGCCGGATCTTTAGTGGGCTGGTTCTTCCTAATGTCTGTTCCGATTGGTGCGCCTGTCGCTGCACTGACCGGAGCTGGTTATATGACAGCCGCAATGGGCTGGGATGAACCTGCGAGAATTACTATCGCTGCGGTGATGTTGGCCATTGGTCTAATTACAAACTGGATTGGTATGCAAGTGGCGGGAAAGGTACAAATTGCTGTAGTGATTGCGATTGTAGCTGTTCTCGTCTTCTCCTTTGCTACTGCGCTTCCTCGGATGGAGATTGAACACTTCACTCCCTTTGCCCCACACGGATGGATGAGCATTGGACAGGCTGCAGCAATCTTATTTTGGTGTTTTATTGGTTGGGAAGCTGTCTCACATCTCTCTGAGGAGTTCAAAGATCCACAACGTGCTGCAGTTAAAGGTGTGACCATCGCTGCTATTATTGTAGGTGTTCTATATTTCTTATCCGCTTTAGCAACGGTTGGCACACAAAGCTACCTTAAAGGTGGGTCGAGCACATCACTTGTCTGGATCATCAGCCAGCCACTTGGACGCTGGGGAGGATTTATCGCAGGACTTACAGGTCTCTTCATCTGTACCGCCACCATTATCGCTTATGCCGGTGCTGCCTCGCGTGTGGCTTATGCGTTATCACGTCAGGGCTATGCACCGCAATGGATGGGGAGACTATCCAAACCATATCATACCCCTATCGGTGGGATAGCTTTCCTGCTCCTCTGTTTTGTAACGGTCATATCACTGTACAGCAGCGGATTGATATCTATCACTACTTTAATCCAGTTTCCAAATGCGACATTTATCCTGACTTATATCGGAGGCTGTGCTGCGGGGATACGCCTTCTTAAGGGAAGCAGATTAGGCGTAACGATTAGCTGGATCTCTTTTCTAGCTACCGCTGCTGTGTTTCCTTTTACGGGCTGGGCGATAGGCTATCCGTTACTTATTACTTTGATGTTTATTTTGATCTTCCGTATCAAACATAAACAAACGGTTGCCGGAATAAGGGATTTAAAAAGTGAAATTCGTGAGGATCAACAAAAAGCATTGTAAGACTCATATCGTTTCAGCATTCGTTTAGATGGTTATGGTATGAAGAGGGTAAACTATACTATGACCAGATAAAGGAGACGATACATCATGTCAAATCAACAAAAGATCATTCTAGAGCCAGCAGCGCAGAAATTTGCCGATGATAATTCCAAACCTCCCTTCCTTCCTGATCTTGGACCAGAAAAAGGCCGTGAGACGGTAGATACTGTACAATCCAGTGAGATATATAAACCTGAAGTCGAAATTGAAGATCTTATGGTGCCAGGAGGACCTAATGGTAATGTTTCCATAAGAATTGTTCGGCCCCCTAGCTCCTCTTCCACGTCGTTGCCAGTGATCCTTTACATTCATGGTGCTGGCTGGGTGTTTGGTAATGCGCATACCCATGACCGCTTGATCCGTGAGCTAGCTGTTGGAGCGGAGGCTGCCATTGTTTTTCCAAATTACAGCCTCTCTCCAGAAGCTAAATATCCTACAGCAATTGAAGAAATCTATGCTGTTCTGAAATGGATCGCTGCACAGGGTAGTGAACATGCACTTGATGCTAGCAAGCTATCCATAGGCGGTGATAGTGTCGGTGGAAATATGGCAGCCGCCATTACGCTTATGGCTAAAGAACGCAGTGGCCCGAAGATAGGGAAACAACTTTTGTTCTATCCGGTAACGGATGCCTCCTTTGATACCGAATCTTATCATGAATTCGCAGAAGGATACTTCTTGCAGCGTGATGGAATGAAATGGTTCTGGGATCAATATACAACTGACCCTGAGGAGCGGAAGCAGATCACAGCCTCCCCGCTTCGAGCTAGTGTAGATCAGTTACGCGATCTACCCGAAGCACTAGTCATAACGGGTGAAGCAGATGTTCTACGTGATGAAGGTGAAGCTTATGCCGCCAAATTACTTGAAGCTGGAGTCACAGTCACAGCAGTTCGTTTTCAAGGGATCATACATGATTTCGTGATGCTAAATCCTTTAGCTGAAACCAATGCCAAAAAAGCCGCTATCAAGCTGGCGACTACATGGCTTCGCGAAGGTTTCTAAATAAATATGTTCGTTCACCAAATTAGAGAAAGCCTGCAAAAGTGCAGGCTTTCTCTAATTATGAGTTTAATGCTATTTCAATAGCTGAATGCCTTTGATGGCCCTCCTTTTCGTAGCTCAAAGCTCGCTTATTTGTGAAAAGTGCTTTCTTATAGGACAGTACCTTATATTAGTTTACATAATAATGATTATGTAAACTATTTTATTTTCATAAAATAAGTATCAGCAAATATGCCAAATTACCCCTCATCTTCTGAAGCTATTTCCCGCTTGAACTCACTGGTTCGACTCTCCAGATGAACTGAGCCACCATTTCCAATCTGGAAGGTCGTCCCAGACCCAATCGATAAGATTTTAATAAATTTAATATTAATGCTTGATTCCTCAGAATCATTCAAAATCTCAACATCATCATTCACTTGGTTCGACCAGGTCGCAAGAAAGATGTCTAAGCGTAAAGCCTCTCTATCATTGCTATTAATCTCTTGTATGTTATATAGGTAATTTTCTTTACTGCCCACGAATTTGGACTGAATCCGCTCTACAGATCCACATAAGAAAATCGAACTGTCAGACAGATTATTAATGTATACATCTTGTATACGTGAGTTGTGCATTGTTAACTGCCTTTTTTGACTTGATCCGGAGCACTTGGAGTATATTCTATCACGCTGTCAAACGCCGAAGAACAATTAATCGTCTGCGTATCCCCTACTAAAAATACCGAAGAACCTGATATCGAAACCACTTTTACTGCGTTTACATTTATGTCTCTGTTAATCACGGTTACTTTCATGCGGATCCCGCCTTCCAGTTATGTTTATTTCCAAATGCCGTTCTACCGCCGTAACAATATCTCGTTTGATTTGCTCAACAATAGAAACACTTTCCCCTTCTGTGTATCCACGCCCTTCTTCTGCGTCAGGAAGCTGGCTTACATACTCGTTAATCCGGCCATCCATCTGATTCAGCAGATCCTGGGTTACCATTTGGATATACTGCTCATCAATACTTAAGTTCTGTTCTTTTTCTAAGCGTGAAAATTGAGAAGGAACTTCGTCTTGCACATACTTCAGAATCTCTGGACGAATTTTATCCGATAATGCAGATGCAGTTGGTGTCCCTCCCTCTTGCTCCCCAATAGGCTTACCATTGATCATCGCTTCATCCAGATTATTTCCCTCATTTGGTGTAATGCCTATATTTAAAGTGCCTTCCAGCTTCTCGATTTTCAATTGTTCAAAATGATAATTTATAGGACCTATACTTGCAGTTTTATTGTTCTTTATGCTGTCTACGTCCCCTTTTAAAACTTGGAGTTGTTTCTCTAGCAGTTGAATCTTTTCTGCTTGCACTCTTAGTGCATTAAAAAATTGCTGAACATAATACGGGTGCATACAACCCCCTCCTATGGTTTATTGTATGCGAAGGATAAGAACCTAATTCTAGCGTGTATATAGTTCAGTTGGTGGAGGCAAGGGTACAAGAGGTGAATCACTTACCGCTGGCGATGGCGCAGGAGGAGATTCCGGAACGTCACTAGACTGATAACTATGAGACAAGGCATTAATTCGGCCGGAAGTACCGATCTGCAGTACCGATGAATTTGAGATCGTACCAATTTTCAGATGATTGACCGATATGCACTGATACACCGTAATATTCATGTAAACCCACCCTTAAGGAGGCGATACTTGATCCACCACATCTGAATCCATCGTGTTCGTACTGCTGGCTGCATTATTCGTAATGTTTGTACCTATGGAGTCACCTATGGAGAAGGAGTTGGCACCGGCATAGATTTTGGAGTTACTGCTCAAGATAACAGATGCCGTATTTCCTACTAAGACTGTGGAACTGGGGCCTACGCTGTTGATTTTAATATTGCCGATGATTGAAACCACCAAACCACTCCTCCCTTCGGAATGATAACCTATTCTATGTAGATATCCGCCCAGATGTCACTGAATAAGTCATACGCCCATACAATGGATAAAAAAATGAAGGAGGTTCAGCATTCATGAGCCCCAATAAATCGAACCCTTTAGATTGGATGAACGAAGATCCCTTTTTTAAGAAAAAGTTATCCTTAAAGTCGCTTGAAGAGCAATGGAAGCTGGATCCAAGCCAGATCGATGGCTATGTTGAAAAAATAATCAGAGAAGCTACCGCGGCCACCTCTTCCTCATTGACGGACGAAACCTCAAGTCTGCAATTTGAGCATCTAGACACACATAATTATTTGATCACGAAAATTCGTATTCCAAGTGGAATTCACCCCGAAAGTATTTGGGCACAAATCAACCGAACACAAATCAAATTAAGCGGTCTCGGAAAAGATCATAGCGAGATCATCCCACTCCCCGTTCCAGTCAATCCGGATCAGAGCAGAGGCACTTATAAACAAGGATCATTGCAATTCAGAATGCCGAAAATGTCAGTAGGTAAATTTAGAGATATCGACATCCGTTATTTATAAAAAAATCCTTAAAATCCCTCCTTTTTGCTCGTCCAAGTGGCGATCACTCCTCAAAAAAACGTCTTAAAACTAAAACAGCGTATAATTTAAGTTATGCGCTGTTTTTTTAGGGCGTTTTTTGCCCTTTTTATCCTTAATTTTGTCTGCAATCACAAAGGAATTTAGAAGCTTCATTCTCCGAACTTTAAGGTTCCCTCGCTCATAAGATAGGGTATCAATCGCAAAGGTGGGCTATTTATGTCCAAAAACAAGCGCGGCAAAGCACTCTGGCGTATGCCATCCCGAGGTAGAGGAACATGTCTGATCTGCGGCAGCACTCGTATTAAGCTTTTGTACATCGGAAAAGGACTTTCTGGCGAAAAGGTTAACGTGTGTAAGAAATGCGAGGGTAAACAAGTAACTAACAGTAACTGAACAAAATTGTTCAGAGGATTTCCAGTCATCATTTATTACAAGGCGAACGGATTACTAAAAAAGTGCAATCCTGTCATCGAACCTCGATGAAACTGAATCACACTTTGCTTAGTAATCCTCCACTTCAAAAACTATAGGAGTTCTATACGATACCGTCTTTCCTCACTCGATAAACGGAATCCGACAGATTCATAAAGATGCAATGCAGAATCATTATCTGTTAACACCATTAAATAAGCTTCTTCAAGTCCATGTGTTCTGAAATAGTTTAACGCTTGAGAAAGCATGTACCTAGCAATTCCAAATCTTCTCCAAGGCTCTAGTACAAAAACATTTTCAATATACCCACTTTTCTCTTCCTGCCATACCATCAAGCTGCCTACAACCCTCTCCCCTTCTCGAACAACCATAGAGTTCCAAAGCGGATTTTGCTTAAACTGAGATAGCCGTTCTTTCCCGAGTGGGGTTTCTGGCCAAACCTCTGCTTCCAATTCTAAATAAAGATCTTCTTCTTGTGGTGTCTCCATCATCCAAGTTGCAAATTCAAATTCCTTTTTCAGTTCAGGTACGGTGTAGGAATGATCAAGAGTATGATTCATTTTAAATAAGCTGTTGTATTGACAGAAGCCCTTTTCTTTTTCAAAAAATTGCGTATTTGCGATCTCCGATGCGTTATTCCCGACACATAGCGTCGTTTTGTAAGCTGTTGATAAAGTTTCCTTCAATTCAAGTGCTCTCAAGAGGAGCGTTCGATACATGCTCTCTAATAAATCGTAGTCTTCTTCTCGTTCAGGTATTGTTTTCAAATTCAAATAGATCGAATGTCTGCTTTCCTTTGAACGCCCGGGCGGCACAATATTTATGATCTCTACTTGACCCTTGGCAACCATTTTTCCATTTTCAAAGGCGCAGTACACATTCTCCCAGTTTTCCTCATCACCAACCCACCAAAAAACAGCATTTCCCCGCGAAGTAACCGAGTTATATAACTCACCCAGTAATGGCATGTCCCCTTGTTCAAAATGACGAATCGTTATTCCTTCTGATGAAAGAATCGTAGATTTTGTCAAAACAAAACCCCTTTTCATATAAATTTTGGCATACATTAAGGGTAGCACATCTCTTCCAATTTCACTTGTTAATGAATAGTTATAATTAATTCTTATATACCGTAACATTTATCGAGTGAACCCTGTCTTACTTACATAGGGGGACTAAATGATGAAGAGACGATTTTTTATAGGTATTGCTATATTTTCAATGGGTATTGTGATAGCTTTCGGGATCAGTACGATATCCAATATTCTGAGTCCATTTAAGAGTTTCTTGCTCACTGTAGATAATCAGTCGGATGATGATATTAGCTCTATTGAAATAGGTTTAATCCATACGGATTCCAAGGAATTATTTACAAGTCCCATCAAGAAAGGTGAAACGAAAAGGTTCAAACCTACACTGAGCTTAAGTGGTGAAGGTTCTATATACCTTAAGTATACTAACGCAAAAGGACAATCCACCCAAGAAACTGTATGCGGTTATACAGAGTATCTATCTGGTTATTCAACTGTCACGATTACTAATGAGGGCACAACTGTTGTTCAGCAATGTAATTAAATCCGTTCTTCTAAGAAGAAACGATAGTGTCGTCTTTTAAAGACGATAACCGTTTCTCGTAAAAATAGAGGAGGTAAACCCTATTAGGTTCACCTCCTCTTTCATTTATGCAGCTTGCGATTATACCTCCTGAACTGCAGCCCTCGAGATCAGATCAAGCCTTAGAACACCAATCAGTCCTACCCCTTCAACGCTCTCATTTCTCGCAAAAAATTCAACAGTACCAACAGCTTTATCACTATCTTTCTCTACAATACTAAATCGAACGTAACCATGTCCTGCATATTCATCCAGCCAGAATCGTATACAGCCAATCTATACATCAATTGATCACTTTCAAATACCGGGCATTCCTGATATGGGCCTTCTTCAAAGTTTTCTTGCTACGCATTCCCCAAAAAATTTAATTGCCAAGTCACGCCAAATCTATCCGCTACCCAGCCAAATTTCGGACTAAACGGATAGCTTCCAAGAGGCATTAGGACCTGTCCACCTTGTGCTAATGATTCGTAGACCCGATCAATTTCAGCTTCACTCTCGCAATTTACATATAAGGATATCGCTGGAGTAAAGGTAAACCCGTGCTGAACATAACTATCTATACACATAAATACTTGTCCATGCATAGAAAAGGAAGCTTGCATTACACTCCCTTCAGGTCCTGCTTCATTCGCTCCATATCGCTTAATGCTAATAACTTCGGAATCATCAAACAAGGACGTATAGAAATTCATAGCTTCTTCTGCCTTACCTTCGAACATTAGAAAAGTCATGATCTTTTGATTCGTTTCCTTCATAATTGTCCAGCTCCTTATTGTGATTTAAAGTAGATCATTTCATATCATTAACGCTTTCGTATACTTTCAAACGGGCATACACGGTTTCAAGAACCGGATACGCGCCTTGACCCGGAACAGCCATAGCCAGAAGTGCCCCATGCAGATGGTCCGCTTCTACAGGTAGTAGCTTATGCATATCCCGATGCATGGATGAAGTAAATTCAGGTAACACAGAAAGCATCTTTTGCATCGTCGAAGCTATATTTTCCGGTCCCACAGGCATTCCAGCATTTTGAGCCAAGCTAACAATCTCTTGAAGAAGCTGCTCATAGATTGCACGTGCTTTTGGGGAAGCAAAAATAGGCCCAACAGAGCTATCCATTAAAGTGGTAATCCCACTTAGACTAGCTACAAATATATATTTCTGCCACACTTCGCGCTGAATGTCAGAACTTAATGTTACAGTAAAACCAGCATGATCCAAATGACTCAGCAGCAACTGTGTTCGTTCTGACTCACCGCCGGCCCATTCACCAAACACAATACTATGAAATGAACTGCTTTGAACGATAGTACCTGCTGAATCTAGAGTTGTTTCAATATAACAAAGACCACCCAGTACATGTTCTGGGCCAAAACGCTTCTGCAAAATGCTAAATTGATCATAACCATTGAGAAGCGGGAGGATCAGTGTATGTTCACCGACGTAGGGTTCAATGTCATTCATCACCTGAGGCAAATGGTATGCCTTGACCGCTATAATAATGCAGTCGAAGGGCTCTACTGCTTCCCTATTAGAAATCGTTCGTACAGAAGTCTGAAAATCCCCATGAACACTCTTTACAATCAAACCGTCCGCTTCTAACTGAATCTGTTTGGCATTTCGGACGAGAAAAGTAACATCTTCTCCTTTTTGAACTAGACGCCCCCCGAAATATCCACCTATAGCTCCTGCACCCACGATAAGAAAACGCATAATAGTCTCCCCTTCTTTTCCCTTAATTTAAACAAACAAAAAGACCTTTTAGCTATCTGCTAAACAGGTCCGAAAGGCAAAAAAAGAGTCAAGTATCGACCGTTCTTTTGTCTCGGTCCTTACGGATCTGAGCAAAATCCAACGAGTTCACCTCCATGGCTACAAGTTAATTACTATTCATTTATTAAAACCTATTAGAGCACCATTCGATGTTTTATCGATACAGCCTCCCTGGAAAGTATAGCAAAAGAAAACATTCCTGTACAAGCATATTTAGGTAACTCTCCTTAAAGACTAGTAGTTTTGATCCACAGTTTTGAGATATCCAGAAATCCGAAGGAACTGGTGTGAAGTCCAAACAAGCTTTGATTTAGCTGCGCTTTTTTATTCATATGACAACCATATAACACCCAATAGTTGTCCCTAAGCACACCTTCTGCCTGATCCAGCAACTTAATTCTTTCTTCCTTTGAGGATTGCGTGAAATCGGTAAGTACATCTGAGAATAACAAGATCTGTTCATCTCTCAGCAGAGAAAAAAGATAATTAAGTTTATTATTAAAGTAGTTAACCATTCCCCACTGCCAATCATCTTCAAGAACCTCTTCAGCAAGGAGGATTTCGGAGGTGTTCTTTATATCTGCTGAGTTAAACTTTTTGAATAAATACAGCTCAATATGCAGTCCTACTGAAGCAGCTCGTGCTTGAAGCCACAGGGCTTCTTCTCGCTCTTCTTTTTTATCCTTTGTAGCTAAACTTAAGGTTTCCCCCTGGTAGCCACTTGCCACTAGAAGCTCTCTCGCATGTTCCAGGGTAGGCTCAATAATACTTTTCTTACTGCTCTCCCAAGGTAAAAAGCTATCAGCAGGGGTACTACGGTTCCCTCCTAACTCCTTAATTAAGGCTTCTCGACTGTAAAGGATTCGTATAGCCTGCCGGAATAGTTGGTGTTGATGAATTCCGTCTTTATGGAAATTGAACAAGAGATATCGGCATCCCAAGGCAGGGTAGTCAATACTGTGGTTACAGATGATATTAGGTAATAAACCTTCCTGAGCAGATTCAGGAAGTTCATACAATCGTTCATTTGAAGCTTGTTCTGGCAAATACCAGATTTCCACACGATCTAGTAGTGGGCGTATACCGTAATAATGGTCAAATGCCGCGAGGACTAGCACATCTTCATTAAGATCTAGTAAACGATAGGGCCCTGTTCCACTCACTTCATTTACAAGATCTACGTCATGAGGAAGAATCGACATATGAATACAACTGAACATATGGAGAAAAAAGAGATTCGGACGAGACAGCTCAAACCTGATCCTGTGATCTCCTTCAAGCTCTACTCGTTCAATATCTTTGTACAAGCTCAACGCCGGACTGTTCAAATCTATAATTCGTTGAAATGTCTCTTTTACGTCTCTAGAGGTCATAGTCCTGCCGTGATGGAATCGCACACCTTTCCGTAGATAAAAAATATAACTAGTATAATCTTCATTGGCTTCCCACATATGCGCCAATCCGGGAAGAAAGGTATCACTTGCCGCATCATAGGTAACTAATGTGCTATAAATTTGTCCGAGTAAATAGGATTCAAACGCGGTATATACATAAGCTGGATCCAGCACTTCCATATGCCGGTTTCGTGTAATTCGCAAGACATCTAATCCTGATGTCGACTCCGTTTCACTACGGAAGCCCATCTGCTTATTTAACACCATTAATAACCGTTCCTTTAATGTGTCGCTAACCTGACCACGACTTAATAACTCTATAGCTTCCTTAATCTTCCCCTTATTAATCAGTTCCTGAAAGTTGTCCTCCAGCACCTCTTCAATCGTTCGAAGAAAAGTTAGCTGCGAGATATTTCCACGTCCTCTTCCAGGCTGCCAGTGTATAAAACCCTGCTCTTCAAGTTTTCGCAGAATAAACTTTACATTACGCGGAGTGCAGCACAGAATCGAAGCTAGTCTATCTATCGTCACAGGATTAGCTTCCCCTATATCTATTGAGGATGGGATGGCTATTGCTAAACATAAAAAATGATTACTAATATGGTCCACGATCGTTCACTCCTTTAAAGGTGAAACACTGTAAGTAATTCTTACACTTTTACTTCCCCCTTTTATCATTATAATTATACATATATCGTTAATGAATATGCAGTACTAAATTATAGCTATCAGATTAGGAGACCTTTTCAATTATGAACCAGTATCTTAGGCATATTCACCCACTAGCTTGGACCATCATCGTCGGTACGATGTTCGGACGTTTGGTAACTTCAATGAGCATTCCGTTCTTATCCATCTATTTAACCCAAGTCCTTGGAGCCACCCCCACACAAACGGGGATTACGGTAGCCGTCAGCTCTCTGGCGGGCGTAATGGCCAGCTTCTACGGAGGATATATCTCGGATATTGTAGGCCGCAAAATTGTCATGTTAATCTCCGTATTTGGCTGGGCAGCAGTATTCTTCGGATTCTCTGTTGCACAACATCTGTGGGTATTCTTCCTGGTCAACACCCTGAACGGTTTATGCAGATCCGTGTTTGAGCCCACATCACGGGCACTTTTATCCGACATTACCCCTGCTGAAAGTAAGCTGCTTGTATTCAATCTTAGATACGCTGCGATTAATCTTGGTGTTGTCTTTGGTCCGATTATTGGAGTACAGCTCGGTTCTGCCGAATCTACGTTTCCTTTTATGATCGCTGGTATTGTATATGTTGCATATGGACTTGTACTATTCATCCAATTTAAATTGCATCGTTCAACCATGCAGAGTCATACGCAAGCTGAACCACCACGTTTACTTGAAGCCTTGGCAACAACCGGTAGAGACCGTGTATTCTTGCCAGTTCTACTTGGTACAATCTTTTGTGTACTTGGATACGGACATTTTGGTTCAACTATGGCGCAATATTTAGCAATGAACACCCATTTCACAAATGGTGGACAATTATTCTCCTATATGTTGTCACTCAATGCCATTACAGTGCT
The DNA here is from genome assembly GCF_038009145.1 of Paenibacillus sp. FSL R5-0923. Taxonomy (NCBI): domain Bacteria; kingdom Bacillati; phylum Bacillota; class Bacilli; order Caryophanales; family Paenibacillaceae; genus Paenibacillus; species Paenibacillus sp. FSL R5-0923. The sequence goes on along the minus strand of NZ_JBBPAT010000001.1, from coordinate 3,919,658 downwards.
CGTGGTACAATATCCTATCGTACGTACTGCAAGCAAATTCTCACCGATTGTTCCATTGATTCTCGGAAATATCTGCGTTGCTATTAGTCTTCTCTTAGTAGGTTTAGCTGAAGGTGTAGCCCTTCTAATGTTTAGTGTCGTACTATTTACGATAGGGGAAGTACTGCTCTTTACGATGATGGATATGTTAATTGATCGGATCGCGAAGCCAGAAATGAAGGGTACGTACTTTGGAACGATTGGCTTTAACAATTTGGGGAGTGTAATCGCGCCTATCTTCGGCGGTGTATTGCTGGATCATTATGGAGCTCAGAATGGCCTTACGATCTTCCTGCCACTCGCTTTAACCACGGCTATAGGTCTTCCTTTTCTATTCGTAGCGCACAAGAGGCTTACTGCTAGAGAGAAGTTATCTCTTGGCGTAGACGCTAGCACATAAAAGGCTAAATTTTTTAAATCTAAAGGTTATTATGGGGCAATCCCAAATTAGTTAACATATTAATTATTATGTAAACTTATTGAATGAATAAAGCCTATTCACAAATGAGCGGGACCGTTTCATTGCAGAACATGCAATCGAAACGGTCCCTTTTTCACAAATAAATCATGCTAATTGTAAACCTCCTGTAGCAAATTTGCCTGTACTTTCACATATTGTCTCAGTTCCAAAGGTTCCACAATCTCGCCTTGTCCAAGTATTCCCCAAATATTCGTACATGCACTATCATAGCTATACATATTTACAGTAATGGTTATTTGATCTCCTTCCTCTACTCTATTCATAATCTCCACCCCGTGTAGCGAGGTCTCTCTCCTCTTATCCGTTCTAATCAATACTGGGTAGATCTCTTCCTCTTTACAAGCTTGCTTGAATCCCCTCTCCTGCTGCTTCCAGTGCCTTTCTAATGAAAAGTCCTGAGGGATAGCATACTCTTCATCTATAAGCTGTATAGAGGCGATTCGCTCACATTTAAACGTGCGGATTTGTTCGATTTCTTCACAGTAGGCTATAAGATACCACTCTTCTTTTTTCACAACTAGACCATAGGGCTGTAATTTCCTACTCGAGATGATTCCGTTAATCTTGTGGTACTCAATCTGTAGTTTCTGAGATCTCCAAACAGCAGTTCGAATCGATTCCAGACATGGAATCTCTAAGCGTTCTGTCCACCAAGGCGTATCATCAAAATAAAAACGTCTTTGTGCCTTCTGGATATCATTTTGATAGGAAGCGGGTAATGATTTTTCTAATTTCAAGAGGGTTGTCTTTAGCTTTAATCCGGAATCTGTATGTCCGCCAGTATGAATCCCCATTCCTGTTAGAAATAGATTGATTACATCTTCCCCATGAAGCTGATTTAGGTTAACAGTATACCCCTCCATCAAGGAGATGCCACCATTCGGTCCCGGCGTGGATAACAGTGGTATTCCTGCTTCAGCTAATACATCAATGTCTCTGTAGATAGAACGTACGGAGGTTTCCAAGGCTTCAGCTAAGTCATTGGCCTTCATCTTCCCTCTTGATTCCACTAATAATAAAATTGCAATCAAACGATGCAAGCGCATGGGGAGCCTCCAAGTTTTTCTTTTTTTATAGTATACATCATAATTCTTGCCAAGCTGTTGTCAACAATAGTTGGTTATGATTAGTTCATTACATTAAAGGAGCTGATACACATGAATATAGGCGTATTGGGAACTGGATTCGGAGCTTATCATTCACAGTTATGGACGACAATAGATCGAGTAGACAAAGTAATTATCTTTGGTCGGAACGAAGCTAAGCTGCAGGAGCTAAAACAATCTTTAGGCGTTGAGATAACTACCAATATTGACGATATTATGCTTGATTCCACCATCGATGTGATTGATATCTGTTTGCCCTCTTTTTTACATAGGCAGTATGCAGTCGATGCGCTTAAGCATGGAAAACATGTATTCTGTGAGACACCGGTTTGCTACAACTTAGAAGATGCTCTTGCGATGAAGGAAGCTGAACAACTGTATGATTCGCGAATTCTCGTCAACCAGTTTATTAAATTCGATCCTGCGTACAAATATCTTTACGAAGCGACTCATAATGAGAAATACGGAAAACTCTTATCTCTTACCTTAAAAAGAGAAACGCCTCCTTTGTGGGGTGACCTCGGTCTACACGCTATCGCTACAAATCTGATGATTCACGAATTGGATTTTGTGACCTGGATGCTGGGATCTATGGAGCCGCAATCGGTTTGGGGATCCGATGGTGGTAAAAGTAATCAAGCCTTAGTCCGTGCAATTTTTCAACAACCTCCTGTATCCGCAGAGATCGTTGTTTCTTCACAAATGCCGGCTTCGTATCCTTTTACCGTAGGCTATGAGGCTTATTTTGAACAAGGCAAGCTTGTCTATCAAGAGAGTGACAACATGAATGGAGCTGTTGAAAGCTCATTAATTGAATATACCGCTGTAGGTAAACAAGATCTTTTGTTAGAACCAGCTAATCCCTATGAAAAAAGTTTGGAGTATGCACTCCAATGTCTAGTGGAGGGTAGTTCATCAGTAATTGAATTAGACAATGCGATACAAGCTATAGAACTAGCTATTTGCATTGAAAAAAAGCTTGTATAAATGGATCAAGGGATGTTATATCCTTTTTCATGGGTTTTGTTTGTAGGGTGAGGTGAATTGTTTATTGATGTGTAGTGTCAAGGGTGAGGCGGTAGTGGATTTTGATTAATCTATTGTGAATTTTTCATATGATGAAATAGCGGAAAATAATAGCGATAAAATCAAAAATCAATACTTTTTATAAGCCCCCTTCTCCTAACTAATGATAATTGGTATCTGAAACAATAATCAGTTAACATAATAATGATTATGTTAACTGATTTCAGGAAATCGATTTTCCACACTCGTTCACCGCTTCTTTAGCGCAAGTGCGAAACGTTCTATCGTCTCTTTGGATAATCCATTTACACTCTTATTCTTCCCTTTTACCACTCGCAGAACCACTCGATCTAATGCAGTCATCTTCTCTTCGTAAATCTCATCACCGAACACTTCTTTTGTAATTGATTGGTTATACAGCTTCTCTGGAAATGAAGATTTCAATTCTTGTATGGCTTGCTCCCCCTTCGCTCCTGCACAAATAAACAATCCAACGCGCTTTTTAGCTAGTTCATTTTGATATTTTGAAGTAAACTCCGTCATTTGTTTTTGTATTTTCCCAAAGTAAATAGACCCACCTAAGATGACAGTATCGTACCGTTCTAATGTAGGCTCTTTAGCATGCATTAAATTAACTACTTCAGTCTCATCATCCAATTGATTTTTCAATAAATAGGCAGCTTTCTCTGTACATCCATATTTAGAAGTATAAATAATAATCGTCTTCATTCTGATTTTTCCCTCCACCCTCTGATCATCCTACTATGTTAAAGGCTCACGTATCTCCCTGGTTGCTATTGAAACCATAGAATCCAAATAACAAGATATCAGTGCTTCAACCTGATCTTCAGGCAAATCCTTTTCCACAATCAAACGCATAATTAATCCGAACGCAGCACTCCACATCACTTGAGCAGTGAGCTCTATCGAAGATTCCATATGTTGTTCTTTCGATTCGAACCTAGATAGACATTGACAGAGCATACCTATCGCTTTACGCTCCTGACCAGCTCCCTTGAATAGAACTGCTGTGTAACTAAGAACAGCCGGTGTATCATTTAGCATAACATTACGGTACTCAACACTTGTGGAAAGGGTCATCCTGATCCATTGCTCAAGCGATTGTCTCAAAAGCATCTCTGGTGGCAGTTCATGCTCTGCCTTTCGTTGTACAGACTGAAGCCCGTCAACCATATCTGTATATTTCTGTTGCAAATATCTCACCACAATTTCATCTTTACCCTGAAAGTAATGATAAATAATACCCGGAGAATACTCGATTTTCTCTGCAATTTTGCGAATAGAAAGCTTTTCAATCCCCTCCTCTGCAATCAACAAAGCCGCAGCCTCTAAAATTCTTTTCTTCATTTCCTCACGCTCACGCATTTGCCTTTGTTCTTTGGTCATCATTACGTCTCCTTATAATTTGAACATCGTTTAGTCATTGAACACTGTTAAATATATATAATTTATAACGCTCTTTTCTATATAGTAAGTCACATACAACTCCCAACGATTAAGGTCCTATCCAGACATAAAAAACCGCCAGTCCTTATAGACTGGCGGAACCACACTTCATGATGTTAAAGGATTACAGACAAAGAGTTTTAGTGATGATAACCAACAGGATAAACAGAACCAGAATCGCTCCTGTGGAAGTAAATCCACCATATCCTCCTGCGAATTCGCCCATTTTAACTCCTCCTTTGTAATTGAGTACATCATAAGATATGCTAAATCCCACTCTGTGCTTGGGTGAAATGAACAAAAATAACCCAACAATCCAGTTAAGGCTGTTAGGTTATTCATTTATAGTTTACATAACAATTATTATGTAAACTATTTCTGCATTTATCTTAATTATCGTAAGATAACCATTAATTTTTCATGACTACATCATCGCTGTTACCTTTACAATTATTAACCTTATTATTAGTTAATGTGTTGAAGTATTGACTCGGATTTCCTTGAGGCGGATTAAAACGCTCTTTAAAATCTCCATTTGTGTACTCTCCAATCACTCTATGCCAGAAATTACGGGCAGGCGTATTCGCGCGTACCTGTGACACCTTCCAGTTGCCTGGGTACATATCAAATAATTTATGCGCGGCCCAGGTCCCCACACCGCTCCGGCGATATTTTTGCATCACAAAAAACTCAGTCATGTAAAATTGCCCTTCGGGATCATACAACAACCGTTCTACCAAAGCAAATCCGGCAATATTCCCGTCTACTTTGAACAAATACGCAAATTTATTGTTGCCACTACTCCAAAATGATTCTAATCCCGGATAAGCTGGATATACACCATCTTGATCTACATCAAGCTCCAGATAACGGGTGAAATCATATAAATAGTACTGCATTAGTTTGCTTATCGTCTGTTTCCGCTCTTTGGGAACCAGCTCCATTCCAAGTTCCATTTAGTGCACCTCTGACATTTATGTTTACTACACATCATATAACTTAGTTACTTCAGGAGCAAGTTCATCACTAGTCAATAGCTTTGATCAAAACCCATGGGAGGACAAAACATGATAAGATAGAAAGAAGAAATTATATGCAAACTATGGAAAAGGTGAATCACATGAGCGTTCAAAAGAACGATGACCGTAAAAAACTGGATCTAAAGCTACCTCTCATGCCTTGGTTTGTTCAGCAGTTTATTGATTATAAGCGTCCTGATCTATCCCCTTCCACCCTGCTGGAGTATATTCGGGACTATGAGTCCTTTTTTGGATGGCTGCGTGCAGAAGGCCTCTCACAGGCCAGCTCCAATACAGAGATCACTCTGCTGGAATTAGAAACCCTGCATATGGATAGTATTGTTGGATACCGCCTACATCTCACTACCCGAGCTGAGGGAACCAATACACGAGTAACCGTGTCCCGTAAGCTGTCCGCATTACGCTCTTTATTTCATTATTTAAGTCAAATCGCTGAGGACGAGAACTTCTATCCATTACTTAAGCGAAACATTATGGCTAAGGTTGAAGTTAAACGAACGCATAAACCTAAGGATACTGCTGCTAAATTAAAGGGCAAGATTCTGGAGGATGAGGAACTACTGGAATTCGTGGGGTACATTTTCGAAGGATATGGACGAGATGTTGAAGGGAACAAACAAGCCTATTACTCCTTTCAATTAAATCGTGAACGCGATGCCTGTATTGCCAGCTTAATTCTGAATTCTGGTCTTCGTGTATCAGAGGTAGTCAATCTAAACGTGGATGATCTGGATGTTAACAACAAGCTGATCTACATCACCCGAAAAGGGAACAATGATGAAACCTTCAAAACCCCTGTTTATTTTCGAGAACAAGCTAAAGAGGATTTAGCTCTTTATTTAAGCCTACGTCAATCCCGTTATAAAACGCCAAAAAGGGAAAAAGCTTTATTTATCGCTTTGCCCAATGGACGGCAAGAAGGCAAACGCATGACCAAAAGAGCCATTCAAGAAATGATTATAAAATATGCAAAACGCTTTGGTAAGCCCTATCTAACGGTACATAAGCTTCGTCACTCTTTTGCAACAGACTATTATCTGCAAAACGATATTTATAAAACGAAAGAACAGCTCGGGCATGCTTCGACAGAAACAACCGAGATCTATGCTCATCTCACGGACAAAACGATGTCTGAGGCGATTGAACGGCGTTTGGATAGTTAATTTTTTGCGAAAAGCCGGCCATACCCTATCCGATTTTTATGGAAAAGGTGTGGCGGGCTCTCTTTTTACATGGATTAGAAAGACTGATCAGATTAGCATTATGTTGAATTATTAGCTTTTCTATTGTGAATTTTTCATATATTGAAATGTTGTAAATAATATCGTTGTCATATTAGATAATTAGCTATTTCCGTCCTATTGTTAATGTCAAAAAGCATTTTACCTTTATCCTATCCCCGTATTTCTCCCGGAAGCTTGATAATAGTCACTTTAGCACCCGCAGATAAGCCTCGTTCCTCTGGTGGAACAACAATCAGACAATCACTATCCTTGATCGTGACCATCACGGAAGATTCGTCTATCGCTGCTGGAATGGCATAAAGGCTGCCTTCACGGATCTCTAATCGCGCTCTAACAAATCGGGTAAAGTCATTTACTCTGTTATAATCTGCACCGAGTGTGGCGCTCCATTCTGGTAAGAACGGCTGTGACGCACACTGCATTAATCTGATAACCGGACGTGCGAACAATTGAAAACCAACGAAACAAGCACCTGGATTACCTGATAGGGCTAACAGCAGCTTACCACCTCTAACAGCAGCAGTGGTTACACTCCCCGGACGCATCGTCACTTTATTAAATAACATATCTCCACTCTGTTCACGAACCAAATCGCCCATAATATCATAATCTCCTACCGATACTCCACCCGTAGTGATTACAAAATCATAGGTTTCCAGCGCCATCTGTACTTTACTTCGAGCCAGCTCCAGATCATCCACAATAGATCCCAGCATCACGGGCTCCCCACCTGCCTCTTTGACTAAAGCTTCGAGCATGGGTGAGTTGCTGTTTCGAATTTTGCCAGGCTGTAGTGGTTCATGTACCTCTAGCAGCTCTGTGCCTGTCGCAAAGATAGCTACCTTGGGCCGACGATAGACTTTCACTGTATGTATGCCAAACGCTGCCAGAACAGCTATATCCCCCGCAGAGATTAATCGTCCCGCTGGCAGCACTAGCTCACCAGAGCTTAACTCCAGCCCCATCGGTGTGATATTAGACTTCGCTTCCTGCTTCTTTCGAATACCTACGTAAGTCTTTCCTTCCTCCTCACGTGTCTCCGTTACTTCTAGCATAACTACAGTATCTGCCCCTAACGGCACTTGTGCTCCAGTCATTATCCTTGCTGCTGTTCCCGAAGTTATATCTACCGAAGCCACAGCACCACATGGAATATTGTCCACCATTTCTAACCATACGACTTGTTTATTTACACAGTGATTGGTATCTGTTGCAATAATTGCATATCCATCCATGCTAGAACGGTTAAACGCGGGAAAAGGATGTGGCGCAATCACTTCCTCAGCCAAATAACGTCCACAGACCTCATTCAATGAGACCTCCTGTGACTCTAGCGGATTAGCAAATTTGATTATTTTGGCCTGTGCCTCTTTTACTTGAAGCGCTCTGCGCTGAAATTTATGATCCTTCATACCATACCTCCGCTCTAAATCGTCCGTTTTTTGTAGTACAATAGGTACTATTTTAACATGAGCTATCCTGAAGTAAAATGAATGGTGGAAACGACATTAATCCTTTACCGATTTCAGCTACGTAATTACAAAAAAAAGATGCGATCTCAAGATCACATCTCTTACGATTCATGTCTAGGATGCTCTAATTACCTTCACATCACCAGGAATTACTTTCTCCCCTTCATACAGCATGAACCGTCCATGTTGCCATTCTACACGCAGAAGCCGAGAATCATCTGACTGATATTGCCATACATGCTGCTCTCCACCATTCATAAAAGGGGTTTGGCCTAGGGCAGCAACATATCCTTCATACTCTTCCTCCAGAAAAAATGTATAATCATCCAGTTCAAGTGTTGTTGGAACCTCAGCAGGATTATCTAAGCGCCCATCAATAGGTTTATATAAACCATATTGCAGCTGTTCCCGCTCCTCAATATGCAAATAGGCAATTTGACTACCATCTCTTAATGTCAGCACTACCGCATTTCGTCCACGATTATGGGTCCTGCCGGTAACCTCGTAGGTAACGAGCGATACTTCACAGATGTCTCCGGGAGACAAATTAAGCATACTTTTCTGAACTTCCTGTGCCGCTGGTTTGGATAAAAGATTACCTATACGTTTCCATATACTCAACTTGATCGTTCCCCCTACATAAATGCAGAAATAATTAAAGCTCCCGTAATTTGCAGTGAGCCTGATAATAAGCCGTACCCGATTTTGCCAAGCTGTGTACCATGATCCAGATCCAGACTCCCCCATTTAGCCAAGAGGAGACGGACCGTTCTTTCCAATATAAGCAAAAGAAAAAAAGATACAATCGAGATCAGCAAAGCATCTGGCAGGCTGTTAGAAGCAGCTATCGATGATGATAAAATGAATGCCTGTGCCAATAGCTTCATTACAAAACGTGTAGTAACTGCCATATTTCCAGCCTTTAACTCTTCTAAATCATTGTATCGAGTGAAGAGTGAATCTACGAACATCAGCACAAACAGCAACACCGCGCCGCTCACTGTCCACACGACCATGGACACCAGGATATGGAAATCCATTCTAATAGCCCCCGCTTATTCATTTTGCATGCTGTCATAAGCATAGATAAAGCGAAGAGGAAACGATATTCCTGTCTCCCCTTCGCCTGTGAACATCAGCCGTGAAACGGCTAAGATCAAATGTTATTGCTTCTCGTATTGTTTCATCAGAGCAGCCAATTCATCTTCTACTGCTTGATCTTTGTTCAACTTCTCGAACTCATCATCAAGTGATTTGTTGCCCGAGCTCATCTCGTTGCTAGCTTCGGCTTGAGCTTCTGCTTGCATCATTTTTTCTTCCATACGTTTCAGGCCAGCAGATGCGGAATCAGAGCTGAAACCACTCATCGCTTTATTAATTTCGGTTTGAGCTTTAGCAGCATTATAACGAGCAACCAAGGTTTCACGTTTGTTCTTCATTTGAGTAAGTTGCTTACGCATTTCGTCAAGCTTCCCACGAAGATTATCCGCAGATGCTTTGTTCTGATCGAAGCTAGCTTTGTATTCTACCAGTTTAGCTTCAGCAGCCTTCTTCTCTTCCAGAGCTCGGCGAGCAAGGTCAACATTACCAGCTTGAGCTGCAGCATGTGCCTGTTGCGTACGTTTGTTAACAAGCGCTTCCTGCTCTTCATAAAGCTGCTTGAACTTTTTCTCAATAGCGATTTGAGCCGCTACCGCTTTTTCTGCATCTTCCAAATCTTCGGTCATATCACGAATGTACTGATCGGTCATCTTAATCGGGTCTTCTGCTTTGTCGATAATCGCATTCACGTTAGACATTGTTAAATCGCGCAATCTTTTAAATATAGACATGGTTTCATTCCTCCAAAAGATAATTTAAATACTCACTTGATATCTTTTACGCAGAATTGCCAATCCCGTTTCACATTTGTTGCGCTAAATATTGAATTACTTTATTATTTACGATCTCAACGACCTCTTTAATACCTTCTTTCGTGAGATCGTCGTAATGAATGCCCATAACCACTGTGACCGTCCTGTTTAAAGCCTCAGCTACCCTAATGGCAATATCTTCGCTTATCGTATGCTCTTTATGATGAGGAACCGCAGAGGTCTGCACTTCCACCCGCTCTCCATTTAAATACGCAGTACTTGCCGCTCCAATATGACGAACGCCCCCACTAATTACGAGTAAGAGATCACGTCCGACAGGCGTCGCCGTCAGCTCAATATCCTCGGGGTTAATCTTGTTAGAAGTCAATAGTATCTCCTCACTACTCCACTTTATATAATGCCACGTATTTCATCCAAGGATTGAATATTCTCTTGAACCATGAATTGCTCAAGCTCTTCAACAAGCTGGCTACCTGCTCTCAAATTCATGAAATTGTAGGTTCCTACTTGGATTACCGAAGCACCTGCCATAATAAATTCAATAATATCAGTAGCTGTGGTGATGCCCCCCATTCCGATTACTGGAATAGATATGTTCTGTGTGACTTGATGCACCATGCGCAATGCAACTGGCTTAATCGCTGGTCCGGACAGTCCGGCATACAAGTTATTAAATACACTACTTCTCCGTCGCACATCAATTTTCATCCCGGAAATGGTGTTGATCAGCGAGACAGCATCTGCTCCCTCTGCCTCACACATTTGCGCCATCTCAACGATATTCTCAGCACCTGGAGACAGCTTTACCGCAAGTGGTAGCTTAGTGGCACGTCTAACAGCTTGTACTACTTTTTGCGCTTCTGAAGTCTTGATTCCAAATGCAATTCCGCCCTCTTTTACATTTGGACAGGAAATATTCAACTCAATCATATCAACAGCTGGTTTACCTGCGCTTGATCGAAGATCTGCATCACGCTGGATCATTTCTGCTCCAAGTACGTAATCCTCAAGCGTCCCGCCGCCAAGATTCACCAAACGGGCTGTATCGAGTGTTTCCCAATAAGGGCATTCTTTTTCCAAGAACGCAGCTACACCGGGATTCTCCAATCCTACACTATTCAGCATGCCAGAGGCTGTCTCATAAACACGAGTGCCAGGGTTACCTGCTTTTGGATGGAGGGTGAGCCCTTTCCCAGAGATTCCACCTAGCAAAGATACATCATACAGCTTTCCATATTCACGACCAAAGCCGAATGTTCCTGAAGCCATTACAATCGGATTCTTAAAATGAACGCCTGCAATTGTTGTACTCATCTTAGTCATGAAAAATCACCTCCTCAGAAAGGAACACGGGTCCGTCTGCACAGGCTTTTCGCTGACCATCACGACAAGAAACACTACAAACAAGACAGGCACCAATGCCGCAAGCCATTCGATTCTCTAGAGAGAGATAAACTTTTGTATTGCTTCCTGCCTCTTCGGCCGCTACGCCTTTAAGCTGTGCTGCTTTAAGCATAGGATGTGGGCCGCAAACGAAAACATGATCATATTGACTAAAATCCACACGATCCAAAATAAATCCGCCTAAATCTACTGTAAGCTCGGCTGCTAATGGACGAAAAGCTTCTGTCCGGTAAGCTTCCCGACTAAAACCTAGAAAGATATCACAACTAGGCAGCTGCTTTGCACAATAATATAGCGGCGCTATTCCGATTCCACCACCAATAAGTGCAACTTTGCCTTCGACCTGTGGGAATCCCGTGCCAAAAGGCCCTTCAAGCTCCACTGAGTCACCAGGATTCAACCGTGAAAATATCTCAGTGCCTTCCCCCACTACGTGATATAAAAATTCGACACTATCTTCTTTTACTTCATGTATACTTAACGGTCTGGAAAGGATCGGATAAGCATCCCATGCCCGTAACATGTAGAATTGACCCATTTCACCGCCGCTATTCGTTTCAACTTTAAGGTGGTACACTCCGTCAGTTAGCCGATCGTTACTTAAAACCATCCCCACGTTATCAAGCTCCTTCAAATTTTATCTTTATTAAGATTGCCTTAGAAGGAGTATAAAATCTGTGACAAACTTCACATTCAAAGCGCGCTATCCCTTTTTCCAGATCCCGCGTTCATAAGGTTTGGGGACATTACGTACGCTTCCAAGCGCCTCTTCCGCATGTAAAGCCCAATAGGGATCGCTCAACATCCCACGGCCAACGGCTATCAGCTCTGCCCGTTCTTCCGCGACGATGGACTGTGCCTCAGTAAAGGATTCAAGCCGCCCCACTGCAATTACAGGCACCTGTAATTCACTACGGATAAACTCTGCCAGATCCACTTGATAAGCAGGGCCTGCATTGGGCCCTCCATTTGAACCTATAGGACCTTCTCCTCCAGAAGAAACATGAAACAGATCCACTCCAGCATTCTTATACCGTCGGCAAATATCCAGAGCGTATGCAGCATCGTATCCACCCTCTACATATTCCTTCGCAGATATTCTCATAATCAATGGCATGTCTACAGGAACCACTTCTCGGACTGCTTTAACTACCTGTTCTCCGAACAACGCAGGATCTTGTCCATATTCATCATCTCTTGTATTCGTCAATGGTGAATGAAACTGGTGAATTAAATAACCATGTGCACCATGAATTTCGACCGTATCAAATCCTGCTTCTATAGCTCTGCGCGCCCCTTCACGGAAGGCCTCAATTAATTCTGAAATTCCCTTTTTAGAAAGAGCCTGTGGCGTTTTGAAATTAGCATCAAAAGGAATTGCTGATGGAGCCACTGGCGGCTCTGCATCCACAGCTTTTCGTCCAGCATGTCCTAATTGAACAGCGATTTTTGATCCATACGCATGCACACCATCCGTGATTCTACGATAAGCTTCAATTTGCGAATCACTCCAGATTCCTGTATCTCGATTAGTGATTCTACCATCTGGATGTATGCCAGTCATTTCCACGATAATAAATCCTGTACCGCCAATAGCACGGCTTACATAATGAACATAATGCCAATCATTAGGGATGCCATCCTCTTTATCCACCGAATACTGGCACATAGGTGGCATGACAATACGATTCTTCAGCGATAACCCCTTCAATTCATACGGTGCAAACAAATCAGACATTCATGTCTCCATCCTTCCGTAATCTATAATTGACTCGGGAATTCCCCGTTCTATTAGTATACACGCATTGGTTCCTTCAAGAAATCTTAACCAATACTGTATTGTTATCAGCATAAATTTACCCATCTGTGGAGATAACAATTAAGAATATGACGGTGATCAGGTAGTAAAGGAGGCAGATGGGGATGTATTTTCAACGGAGAGGTCAGAAACTGCTTGTAATATTAGGAACAATCATAACTATGCTATTCCCAACCTATTCTTCAGAGGTTGCGTCAGCGCCTGTGCAGAGTCAGAAGACTCCGCAAGAACAAACACAAAGTGTACCCGCTTCAGACGAAGATACGGCAATTTCAGCAGGTAGCGCTGCTACAAATAGTTCGACGCTTAACAGCAATAAAAACACTAAAGGTCTGACATTAAGTCAGCTGTTACACAAATACCCAGAGACTTTTAAGACTAGTGGACCTCGGAATAAAGTCATAGCACTTACTTTTGATGATGTTCCTGATCCAAGATTTACCCCCCAATTGCTTAACACCCTGAAAAAATACAATGTCAAAGCAACCTTCTTTGTGGTGGGAAGCAGAGCAAAAAAACATCCAGCTTTGGTGAAAAGAATGATTAGAGACGGACATGCGATTGGAAATCACTCGTATAACCACCCTCAGTTTGTGAAGCTTGCGATGAATGATTTTCGATCACAAATCATAAAGACCGAGGATATTATACAAACCTTGGCCGGATATAAACCACGACTAATTCGCCCACCCTATGGGGACATCAGTGAACAGCAGCTTAAATGGGCAAAAAGCCATGGCTACACGCTCGTGAATTGGAATGTGGACTCATTGGACTGGAAGGGACTTTCCAAAAACCAAGTCAGAAATAATATTCTAGCCCATATTGGAAGAGGAGCGATTATTCTTCAGCACGGTGGAGGCGGTCCAGGTAGTCATCTACAGGGAACGATTCAGGCTTTACCTGAAGTAATCACTATTATGCGCAAGCGGGGCTATACATTCGTTACCGTTCCTCAATTACTACAAGTGTCCAAAAGTAAATAAATTACCCCCAAATATATATTTTATAATACGCAAAAAACGGAGGCAGCCGCTAAGGACTTCCTCCGTTTCCTGTGTAACCTTATTTTAGAACTTTTCATATCTCATAGGTATTCTCTCTATTTTTATCTATCTATTTAACAATGTATAATTGTACATATTGATAACCGAATGATGATACAAAGCTTTGGCTACCAGGGATAAAGATATCGATACGATTGCCTTTTATAGCACCGCCCACATCCGTTGCAGTTGCTAAGAACGCATCTTTAGGCAATCCATCATGTGAATGGCCTGTCACCAATACTTTGGTACCGAGAGGAATCACATTTGGATCAACAGCAATAGTACCAAGCTTGAGAGTATTTCCGAAATAATCTACTGCACCCCATCCGCCGTTCTCACTGCTTGCAGAAGAATAAGCTGAAGCTTTGACTTGAATCGATTTGTCATAATTAAAGGACTTACCCCATGCTTCTACTGTTTTGGACTCTGAGTTTACATTCAGACTTGGTGTAATCACTGGTGATTTGTCAGTTGTAGTTACGGACTCAGCCTGCATCTTACTAGGGATAGTAATTTCAAGGCCTTCGTAAATGTTAAGTGCTGCAACGTTTGGATTTGCTTTCATTAATTCATTCATACCTACATTATATTGCTTGGATAAAGTATAAAAAGTGTTGCCATTCTTAGCGATATGAACGCTGTCTGCTTGAGCTGGAACGGCATGCAGTAATGCACTGATTCCCATAATTGCAGCAAGGGTTTTAATTGTTCTAAATCTGTTCTTCATAATTGCCTCCTCATTAGATGGGCGTGAACGGTATCACTTCCGTATACGCTCGTGTACATTTTAAGTACTTATGTACAACCCGTGTGTGATTTCTTGATGTGTTGCAGTCTTTTGTAAAACTGACAGGACTTAATATATCACAATTTTGTAACCTGTGCTTATGTAATTGTTACCATTGTGAAAAATCAAGTTTCAATATTGTCATTTTTTTTGGATTATGGTTAACATATTTTTCATTATGTTAACTACATTAAAAGATACATGCACCATTTTTAAAAATTATCATATAAAATTCCCGAAGATTTTACATAGCGTTAACATTTCATGCTTTATCCAATAGTAGAATGATAGAATATGATAAATAGAATAGATATAGACAACGAATCATATTTGGAGGTCCCATGAATACAGAAGAGAATAAAAACAACCAAAGCAGCCCAGCCACTGCTTACCTCAATAGAGATTTGAGCTGGATCGAATTTAACCGACGCGTGCTGAAAGAAGCTCAAGACCCTGATAATCCGCTAATGGAACGGGCTAGATTTCTGGCTATCGTCTCAAGCAACCTTGATGAATTCATAAGCGTTCGAGTGGCAGGAATTCAAGATCAAATCCGGGCAGGCTATACTAAAAAAGATTTCACTGGCTACACCCCTTCCGGGCTATACAAACGTCTCATCAAGCGAGTTACCAAAATTGTTGCCGACCAATACCGGATTTTCCGTGATATTTCACGGAGTTTGCATAAAGAAGGTATCGTTTTTGTGGATTATGAGGATCTCACTCATGCACAGGAACAGTCCATAGAACAATATTACCGGGATATCATCTATCCTGTACTTACGCCAATGGCTGTAGATCAGAGTCGACCGTTTCCACTCGTTCATAGCCAATTTATCTATTTAGCAGTAGTTCTTACTCGTAAGAGTGGGCTTGAAGAAGAGCCTTTTTTTGCTATTCTGCAAATTCCATCTAATCTGCCAAGATGTATCCCGCTACCACACCGGTCTAACAGTAAGAAACGGCAGTTCGTATTTATAGAGGATGTCATCCGTCATCACATTCAAACTTTATTTAGTGGTTATGAGCCCGTTGCTGTTAGTGAATTTCGTTTGACCCGCAACTCTGATCTCACGATCGACGAAGAAGGGGCCGAGGATCTTCTAGAAGAGATTGAAAAGGAGCTGCGCAAGCGTCGCCGCGGTGTTCCAGCAAGACTTGAAGTACAAAAAGGAATTCATCCATATGCATTGGAACAGCTGCAAGCTGAGTTTGAAATTGAAGATTTCGTATTCGAAATTGAAGGTCCGCTAGATCTAAGTTTCCTTCGTAATTTCGCCGGCAGTATTAAGGGCTTTAGTTACTTAAACTATCCAAGCATTGAACCCGTCTACCCTGCTGAATTTGAAGAGAACGAGGATTTCTTCGAGGTATTACGTGAGCGAGATGTTCTGGTCTACCACCCTTACGAATCCTTTGATGCGATGACGGACTTTATCATTCAAGCCTCAGAGGACGAACAAGTGATGGCCATTAAGATGACTTTATACCGCGTGAGCGGAAACTCTCCTCTGATCACTGCACTGGCTAATGCTGCTGAATCCGGAAAACAGGTAACAGTCGTCGTTGAGTTAAAAGCAAGATTTGATGAGGAACGTAACATCGCTTGGGCTCGCCAACTTGAAAAATCCGGATGCCATGTCGTTTATGGTCTTGTTGGACTCAAAACACATGCCAAAGTCACCTTGATTGTCCGTCAGGAAGGCCATGAATTACGTCGTTACGTGCATGTAGGCACAGGAAATTACAATGACAGTACCGCCAAAGTCTACACGGATCTAAGTCTATTTACTGCTCAAAGCGATATCGGACTTGATGCTTCCGAGCTGTTTAATCAAATGACTGGCTATTCCGCTGATTTTGACTGGAATTCCTTCATTGTAGCTCCAACGGACATGAGCCTTTCCTTACAAAAGCTGATGAAGCGTGAAGCGGAGCATGCTGCAGCTGGAAGGCCTGCACGTATCATTGCCAAAATGAACTCACTCTCTAATCAACAAGTCATCGACGATTTATATGGTGCCGCACAGGCCGGTGTATCTATCGATTTAATCGTTCGGGGGGTTTGTTGTCTTCGTCCGGGGATTGAAGGCTTGAGCGAAAACATTACGGTTCGCAGTATTGTCGACCGCTTTCTGGAGCATTCAAGAATTTACTATTTTGAAAATGGCGGGAAGCCTGAGGTGTATTTATCCAGTGCAGACTGGATGACTAGAAACCTAACCCGACGGATCGAGCTGATGTGTCCGGTAAGAGACAGCAATATTCGTAAACAAATCGTTAAGATTCTTGAACTATCCCTTAAAGATAATGTGAAGGCCAGCTTCTTACAGCCTAATGGGTATTACGAGCAACCAGACGACAAAAAGGCCCCTTTCCGGAGCCAGTTCGCAGCAATGGATGTTACACGTTGGAAGGAAAATCGAGTTTTACCTTCACCGCCCAAGCATTCTTAAATGCTTTCAAGGCGTTCTCAATGTCCTCTAGACCAATCAGAAGCGCTGAAGCGCCCTCAAGATCCAGATTAAGAGTATTGCCGTGGAGATTAGCCTTCAGGCCGCTTACAATCCCGATCTCGGTGCTGTCTAGTGCAATGCTAAGCTGTACAAGCGATCCGAGCTTATGAATCCACTCTTCGTCGGAAGGCAGTAAAATGTCCTTATACATCTGGGACAATTTCTGCTTCCGGCTTTTTGTGCTATACGAGGCAATCATCGCGCACAGGATAAGCTGGCGGTGTGTCAACCCGCGAATAGGTGAATTCATCAGCCAATACAGGGTGTGTCGTTTAGATTGATAATAGTTAATGTTAGACCCTGTTCGATGTAGCATGATGGATACATAAATTAACATCTCATGTTCAGCTTTATTCTCCTCATCCTTGAACGCGTCAAACAGACTTAGAGCAAGCTTGTTAATATGATCTAAATACCGTTTAGAAGTACGAATATCAAACCGAATAATCGTATTTAAACTGTATTCAAGCGCACTGTCTCGCACCGGTTGCTCCGGCTTCAGTAGATCATGTAGCATACCTTCCCTGAGCCCCTCCCCGCTGATTACAGCCTGGCTAGCCCCAATATACTGATATACCGTATGGAAAATAATCAACCCGGATACGATGATATCTGCTCGACTCTTAGACAACCCATCTAAGTCTTTACGCTTATCATAAGGCATTGAAGGTAATGTGTTCATAAAATGCTCAATCGTCTCACTGGCCATGGTGTAACCGTGAGAGTTAGGTAATGAGTATGCTCTAGTCTTTTGATCCAGCTTACCTAGAGAACGAACCGTACCTCCCAGACCAAACAGTGGAAGACCTGCTGTTGAGTTAAGCCAATCATGCTCTACCAATCTCCCCAGAACATAGGTCTCCAGCTTCTGAATCTGCTCTCCATTCCAGTTCCCGCCTTGACCAAACATAAGATTGGTATTCACCGCTCCGAACGGAAAGGAAATACTATGTTGATAACGCCGCCCGCGAAAAAGTGTGATTTCAGTACTCCCGCCACCAATATCGATGACATAACCATCTTCAACATTAAATGCGTTTATGACACCTAAGAAGCCAAAGTAAGCTTCCTGATGACCACTGATAACCTCAATGGGTATGGTAGAAGCTTCTGACAAAAAGGCAATAATTTCACTGGAGTTAGCAGCATTTCTGATTGCCGCTGTAGCGCCCGCACGAATGGTCTCTACATCAAAAGCATTGCAGATCTCCTTAAACTGGCGCAAGACTGGGATGATCGTCTCCATATCCTTCTGCTCCAGTCGACCTTCCTTCGTAATCTTCTCACTAAGACGTGCAGAGTACTTACACTCCTTGATGATCTTATAGCCTCCCTCCGGCGTTGTATCATAGATTACAAGACGTATGGAGTTAGAACCAATATCGATAATGCCTATCCGGCGCAGATCATCTCTCATTATGTATGTACTCCTTTTCAAGTTGATTGACCATCTATTATACATGGTTTACATAAATAAATGAACTCAGTCCATTATATCCTCAAATTATGCAACTGTTAAAAAAATAAAGCAGCACCCGGATAACTTGCCCGAGCGCCGCTTCGATTTGACTTACTTATAACACTTTACTTAAAAAATCCTGTGTACGTACATGCTGAGGATTTCCGAATACTTGTGCAGGTGTACCCTGCTCTACAATTACGCCGCCATCCATAAATAGAATACGGTCGCCCACTTCGCGTGCAAAGCCCATCTCATGCGTAACAATGACCATTGTCATCCCATCTTCTGCAAGCTTCTTCATAACCTCCAGCACCTCACCGACCATCTCTGGGTCAAGGGCTGAGGTTGGCTCGTCAAAGAGCATCACATGAGGCTGCATCGCCAGCGCACGGGCAATCGCGATCCGCTGCTTCTGTCCTCCGGACAGTTGAGCAGGATATGCATCCTTTTTATCTTCTAGGCCTACAGTCTTGAGCAGCTCCATTGCGAATTTATCAGCTTCGGACTGCTGCTGTTTTTTCACCTTAATCGGTGCTAGTGTAATGTTCTGCAGAACTGTTTTGTGAGGAAAGAGGTTAAACTGCTGAAATACCATTCCCATCTTCTCACGTGTGACATTAATATCGTGCTTTTTGGAGGTAATAGATTCACCTTCAAAAGTGATTTCGCCACCAGTTGGCTGCTCCAGGAGATTCAAACAGCGCAGAAAGGTACTTTTACCCGATCCACTCGGTCCGATAACGACGACGACCTCACCTTTATGAATCTCCAAGTCAATTCCCTTGAGAATTTCCAGCTTTCCGTAATTTTTTTGCAAGTTCTTAACGGCGATCATCGGTATTCAGCCTCCTTTCCAGTCTACCTAGGATCTTCGATAGCGTAAATGTCAGCACAAAGTACATAAATGCGATAATTACAAGTGGTGTCATACCATCGTAAGAAATCGTTGTAACCGTACGTGCTTGAAACATCAAATCCGTAACGCCGATAAAAGAAATAATCGATGATTCCTTGATAATGGTAATAAATTCATTTCCGATTGCCGGAAGAACACTCTTGAGTGCCTGCGGGAGTATGATATGGCGCATAGTCATCCCTTGCTTCATTCCAAGCGAACGGGCTGCCTCCATTTGTCCACGATCTACCCCTTGTATCCCAGCACGGAAAATCTCTGCAAGGTAAGCAGAACTGTTAATGGATAAAGTGATTGCCCCGGACTGAATCGGTGTAAATTCAATCCCGAATGTAGCCAATCCATAATGGATCAGAAACAGTTGTACAAGCATAGGTGTACCACGAAGGAATTCTACCCAGGCTGTTGCCAAGAAGCGAAGCACACCCCATTTGGACATACGTAGCAAGGAAACAATAATCCCTAGAATAAAACCAAAGAAGACGCCTAGAACAGCAAGCAGCAAGGTATACTGCAAACCGGTTAGGAAAAAATCACGATAATCATAAGCCATTTTAAATAAAGTAATGTCCATAACCTATCCTCCCATCTCCAAAAAAATAGAAAATAGCTTATTGTCGCTATTTTCTGTATACACATACAATTTACTTTAGCAGACTTTAAAAATGTCCGTTGTTTCTTTACTTCGTGCTATCTGCAAGCTCACTAGCTGCCGTTACGTACTCATCAATTTTACCTTCTGAGTTTAAACGTGTCAGTGTGCTATTTACTTGATCCAGTAGCTCTTTGTTTCCTTTTTTTATACCAATAGCATAACCGTCATCTTCAACTTCTGGCTTAGCATCAGTAATTACAAGACCTGGAACATTCTTAACGAATGATTTGGCGACGGGCCCTTCAATGATAGCAGTATCTACACGATTGGATTGCAATTGTAGAACGATTTCGGAGATTTTACCAAGCGAAGTGATTTTCGCTCCCTCGATCCCTTTAGCAATTTCCTCTTGAATGGATCCAGTCTGCACACCAATTTTGGTACCTTTTACAGCATCCATAGTGGCGTATTTATCTTTGTCCGCTTCGCGCACAACAATCGCTTGCTCTGCCTTGTAATAAATGTCTGAAAGATCAACAGCTTTTTTACGTTCTTCCGTCGGGCTAAGTCCAGAAATTACAATATCTACTCTTCCGCTGGACAATTCGTTCAATAGTGAGTCGAATGGCAAGTCCTTAATTACAAGTTCTGCACCCATATCAGCAGCAATTTCCTTAGCGATATCGATATCGAAGCCCACGATAGTATCTTTACCGTCTACTACTTTATGGAATTCGTACGGAGGAAAATCTGCACTTGTGCCCATAGTAAGCTTCTTAGTAGCCCCACCGTTAGTTGCATTTCCACTTGCAGCGGTATCACTATCATTTTTATTTTGACCGCAGCCTGACAACAGGCCTACTGCTAATAACATACCTAAACTAAGTTTACCCCATTTGTTCATTTCTATATCTCCCCTATTCGTATGAAAAAAATTCAAGTTGTCTCTTTGACCGACTTATTATAAATCAAAACGCATGAATATGCAAAGGCATAATTGTGACAATAACTTCCTTTTATTGGGTTTCAAAGCAAAGAATTCATTCTTCTGAAACATATTATTCAACATTTATTCAAATTTTATATAATTTTTTTACATTTTTACTATTCCCTAACTTAACCAAATCATGCGGCAAATCGCCCCTAATTTTCATCAAAAAAAGGAGTGCACTAAAGTATGAGTTATACTTCAGTGCACTCCCTTATTAACCTATTACGGAATCTAATGAATCCTTATTCCGTAATTTCATTATAAATATCAATGTACTGTTGCGCCGATACATTCCAGCTATAATCACCAGCGAATGCGTTTTTCGTAATCTTTTTCCAATGTTCAGGCTGCTTGTATAATGAGATCGCCCGGCGAAGTGTAAACATCATATCGTGGGCGTTGTAATTGCTGAATGTAAAGCCGTTCCCTTCACCGGATTCTTCATTATAAGCTTGAACGGTGTCATTCAAGCCGCCAGTTTCCCGCACAACAGGTATGCTTCCGTAGCGTAAAGCGAGAAGTTGACTGATCCCGCAAGGTTCAAACTTGGAAGGCATAAGAAAGATATCACTAGCAGCATATATTTTGCGTGAGAGTGCATCATTAAAGAGGATTTGTGAAGATAGCTTTGTCGGATAACGCCAAGCCGCTTCCTTAAACCACCGCTCATAGGACTCATCCCCCGTTCCAAGCAGAACAAATTGAATGTCATCCTTATACAATAGCTCATCCAATACACGCGTAAGCAAATCTAAACCTTTGGAATCCACAAGACGAGTAACCATAGCCACCATCGGAATATTAGCATCCACAGGTAGTCCTAATTCCTCCTGCAAGGCTAATTTGTTCTCCGTTTTCTTCGCCAGATTAGAACGATAACGGGTAACAAGACTTGTATCTGTTGCAGGATTATAACTTTTTGTATCTATTCCATTCACAATACCGCTTAAAACATCCGCTCGCGCATTCAACAATCCATCCAGTCCGTAACCATAATAAGGTGTTCGAATTTCTTCCGAGTAGGTTGGACTTACTGTGGTGACACGGTCGCTATATACAATGCCACCTTTTAAGAAATTCACATTCCCATAATACTCCACGCCGCCAAAATAACTGCTGTCCAGACCCAATAGCTCCCCAAGCACCTCATAAGGAAACACACCCTGATACAACAGGTTATGTATGGTAAATACACTTCGCATTTCGCTGTAAAATGGATTGTGTCGATAATGACCCTGAAGCAGCATTGGGATTACAGCCGCATGCCAATCATGGCAATGCAAGACGTCCGGCTGAAAATCAATAGCTGGCAGACACTCCAGCACCGCACGATTATAGAACGCGAAGCGCTCTCCATCATCCATATATCCGTAGATTCCGTCCCGTCCAAAATAATATTCATTGTCGATAAAGTAAACGGGGATACCGTCATAAACCATATGTTCGATTCCGCAGTACTGATTACGCCAGCCGATTGGCACATAAACTTCTGTTAAATGCTCCATTTTTGAAGTGAACTTTTCTGGAATCCCACGATATTTAGGCAAAATCACTCGTACATCCACCCCGGCACCCTTCAGCGCTTTAGGTAATGCCCCAATGACATCGGCCAGACCACCCGTTTTGATAAATGGATGAGCTTCAGCTGCGGCAAATAAAACTTTCATGATTATTTCCCCCTTTAAAGTGTACGGATTCTCTATTCGTTCTTTAATCTATGACTCATTTGCCTCTTTACTCTTACCCACTCGTGACGTTTTCTTAAACACCAGGAAGCTAAGAGGCGGTAATGTTAGCTCTATACTGTTCACCTGATTATGCCATTCTAACTTTTTGCTCTTCTGAGGCAAGTTGTGTATACCCGAACCTCCGAACGCTACATCTTCCGAGCTAAAAAGTTCTTCATAAGTCCCTGGGCGTGGAACCCCTATACGATACTGTTGACGCTGGACAGGTTGAAAATTGATGATAAAAAGCAACGTATCTCCAGGCTTCTTGCCTTTACGCAGATATGAAATTACGCTTTGTTCATTGTCATCTGCATCAATCCATTGATAACCCTCTTGGGAATGATCAAGCTCCCACAGGGCTTTCTCCGAGCGATACAGTTTATTAAGTGCAGCAGTGTAAGCTAGCATACCACGATGGCTGTCATAGTCCAGCAGTAGCCAATCCAGCTGCTCTTGATCCTTCCATTCGATAAATTGACCAAATTCTCCTCCCATGAACAGAAGTTTCTTTCCGGGATGGGATATTTGATAACCGAGCAGTTGCCTAAGTCCTGCGAACTTCTGTTCATAAGAACCGGGCATTTTGTCCAGTAACGACTTCTTGCCATGTACAACCTCGTCATGTGATAAAGGTAATGCATAATTTTCGGCATAAGCATAACATATTGGAAATGTTAATAAATTATGATGATGAGGGCGCCCCCAAAAATCATGTTCTATGTAACCCAAGGTGTCATTCATCCATCCCATATTCCATTTGTAGTTAAAACCGAGGCCACCTTCATGAGCTGGCGCTGTAACTCCCGGCCAAGCACTAGATTCTTCTGCCATCATTAATGCCTTAGGAAAATACTGAAATATCGCTTTATTCAGGTTCTGAATAAACTTAATGGCTTCTAAATTCTCCAGACCACCATTCACATTACGTCGATATTGATGAGCTTGTTTCTCAAAATCGAGACGTAGCATACTGGTAACCGCATCTACACGCATCCCGTCAATATGATAATACTCAAACCAAAAGAGTGCATTAGAAATGAGGAACGAAGAAATCTCAGGCTTGCTGAAGTCAAACGATAGGGTTCCCCAGCCTGGTTTTTCCGCTAACATTGGATCTGCATATTCATAAAGTGGCGAGCCATCAAACATTCTTAAACCGTGTGCATCCTTTGCAAAATGGGCCGGAACCCAATCCAGAATGACACCAATTCCAGCTTGATGCAAATGATCGATTAAATACATCAACTCATGGGGTTCACCATATCGGCTCGTAGCCGCAAAATACCCCGTCCCTTGATAGCCCCATGACAAATCGTATGGATGCTCAGCAAGCGGCATAAACTCAACATGGGTATAACCCATTTCCACCAAATAAGGAATTAATAATTCACTCATTTCCTGATAGCTGTAAAATTCCCCGTCTTCTTTCTGACGCCAAGTTCCAAAATGCATCTCATAAATGTTCATCGGTTGATGATATGGAGCTTTACTCTTTCTCCGCCATGCAGCATCTCCCCAACGATAACCACTGAGATCCGTAACAACGGATGCAGTCGCCGGTCGAACCTCAGCTTTGAAGGCAAAAGGATCCGCTTTTAGGAAGCTGGAGCCATCACTGGCAACAATCCTGTATTTGTAAAAAGTTCCCGGCTGTATTCCCGGAAAAAAACGACTCCAAAATCCTGAATCGGGTATCTTATATAACGAGTCCATGTCCTGCGTTCCATCCCAGCCATTATGATCACCAGCTAGTCCTACATATGTCGCATGAGGAGCCCACACGGTAAAGCGCACGCCCGTAACGCCTTCTTCAGCGGCAGTGTGCGCACCCAGCATAGAATAGCTGCGATAATTGGTGCCCTCATGGAACAAATAAATATCAGCAGCTGACGGAAGGGTATCGATTGTTGCTTTTTCAGCCAATTCTACACCACCTTTTTTGAATGCTTGTACCTATTACATTAACCGAATATTACCATTTTGAAAATGATTTGATGTGAAAACAAAAGATTTTCTGATAAAGAAATATTAATTGTAATTTTTCTTTTTACACAGCAATATACTTCACCTATGTCGTTTCAAGTGCTTGTCGTGAGTTTATATATCAAGCATTGACAAAATAAATGGGAGGGATAACAAATGAATAACAAAAAAGATTGTATCGCCATGCTCTTGGCAGGAGGGGAAGGCCGCAGATTGGCTCCCTTGACTTCCAGTATGGCTAAGCCTGCAGTCCCTTTCGGTGGACAGTATAAAATTATTGATTTCCCACTAAGTAATTGTGTAAATTCTAAAATTGATACAGTAGGTGTCCTGACGCAATATGAAGCTGAATCCTTACATGAACACATCGGTGAAGGTGAGCCTTGGGGCTTACATAGTCAAAAGGATAAAGGTGTAACCCTGCTTCCTTCCGGTGTTGAAGGCAGAGACAGCTATACAGGAACTGCTGATGCAATTTATAAAAACATTGAGTATATCGATAGCCGTAATCCAGAACATGTTCTCATTCTATCCGGTGATCATATTTACCATATGGATTACCGAAAAATGTTGGATTACCATGTAGAGAAGGCTGCAAAAGCCACCATCTCCGTAATGGAGGTGCCGTGGGATGAAGCTAGTCGTTTTGGAGTGATGAACGTAAATGATGAACTAAAAATCTCTGAGTTTGCGGAAAAACCAAAAGTACCTAAAAGTAATTTAGCTTCTATGGGTATATATCTGTTTGAGTGGGCTTATCTGAAGGAGCACTTGTTGCGGGATGCAGCTAATCCGAATTCCAGTCATGACTTTGGTAAAGACGTTATACCAACGATGCTTGATCAGAATGATGATTTATTCGCTTACCGCTTCAAAGGATACTGGAGAGATGTAGGTACTGTGGGTAGTCTCTGGGAAGCACATATGGATCTTCTGCAAAAAAACAATGGCATGAAGCTCGACAAAGCTCATTGGCCGATGTATAGCCGGAGTCGCCGGACTAAGCTTGCTGTTCATAAACCACGTGTTCAGATTCCATCAACGGACTCTCTCGTGAATGAATTCTGCACGCAAGAAGGTAGCTTGCAACGTTCTGTAATCTTCAATGGTGTGGAAATTGGAAAAATGAGCCAAATTAAACAAAGCGTTATTATGCCTGGCGTTCGCATCGGACGTGGAGTACAGATCGAAAATGCCATTATAGGCGAAGGCGCCATTATTAAGGATGGTGCTGTCGTCAAGGGAAGTATTAATAATATTGTAGTTGTTGGGCCCAATGAGACCGTAGCTCCTAAGCCAGCGGTTCGAAATCAACCCTCCCGTCTGTTTCAGGATGTTTATGAGAAGACAGGACGTCTACGGGAAGTTCTCCCTTCATAAAACCATTATATATATAAATACTTTATCAAGCAAAAACGCCTTCGGCGTCCCAAATGGACGGTAAGCGTTTATGCGAGAAATATAAGGATAATGTATAGTGTGAAACCTATATATACTTATATTTATAAAAAGGGGCTGTTGACCTGGTCGAACATGACCAGAGCAACAGCCCCTTCGGTTGTTAGAAGTTAACCTTTATGATTCATGGAGCGCTAACCATTCTCGATCTAAAATACTCATTTCCACACAATCTACATATTGCTCCCCAAACAGCGCTGATTCGCGCTCTACACCCTCCCGCTTAAAGCCTAATGCTTCATAGGTTTTAAGGGCAACGGTGTTGAAAGCAAAAGCTCCCAGAGAAATACGATGCAGATCCAAACTCTCAAATCCGATCCGGAGCATTTCATTCATCATCCTTGTTCCAAAGCCTCTGCCCTGATAATCAGTATCTACTACTACTCTGCCAATACGTGCAGATCGATTCGCCCGGTCTATGGCTGAAAAACTGATGTGTCCCACGACCTGCTGAGTAGCTTCATGCACCGCACAGAAGATAAGGCGATCAGAATTCGCTGGATGATTAGCCCCATCTAAATACTTAGTAAGCTGGTCATCGTCAAGAGGAAAAGTTAGTGAAGGTCCAGCCCATTGCTTCAGATACTCAGGTGAGACACTCCATCGTTTCAGGTGCTCAAAGTCCGATTCAGAAATAAATCTAAGAATCAGACGATCGGAATCAGGTTGTTCCTCAAAATGCTCATACAGGTTCACTAAACGACCATTTCCCATATCGTTAGTACCCATGTAATGAAAACCCATGCTCTGATAATAACGATTGAGTTTAATGTTATGTGCGACGGTATCAAATCTGAGTCCTCTGCAGCCAAGTTCTTTGGCTCGCACCGCAGCATATTTAAGCATATGCTGACCAAGTCCCTGACTGCGGTGTGAACCCGCTACAGCTAATCTATGCAAATATGCATAAGACTCATCGTTTTTGCTACCCCAGTATTGAGGATCACTGAATTGTAACGTGAACATTCCAACTACTGTTTCATCGTCAATCGCAAGATAAACATGCCTATCAGCGAAATAGCCTGTGATATCATTCTCGTTAAATTGGCCGGGGGTCCATTGCTTAATCCCATTTCGTTCCATCCAATTTGCTGCTTCCTGCAGCAGCCTCAAGATGTCGCTAACCCGATCTGGCTCTCCACGAACTATACTAATCGAATTCGTCGTCACTCCCATCACACGTCATGCCTCCCAATCATCTAATTCTGGAAAGGTAGCTGTAATTTGAGTTACCCCTTCTGAGTTAACTTCAGGCTGTGGTTCTGTAAGAGGCAAGATGACGGTAACTTCCGTTCCTTTTCCAAGCTCACTTACCATATCAAGTGTCCCATTATGAAGTTCTACAATCTGCTGTGAGATCGCTAGCCCCAAGCCTGTTCCTCCATTGAGTGCATCCACTTGAAAGAAACGGTCTTTCACTCTGGAGATATGTGCTTCACTAATCCCAATCCCACTATCACGAACCATGATAGCAGTCTCTGTAGCGGAAATTCTCTTCGCAGACAATTCTATACTGGACTCCTCATGTGAAAACTTCACGGCATTGTCTACCAGATTCAAGAACACTTGTTTTAGACGATTGGCATCCCCTTTAACATAGATCCCATCTTCACATTCAAGAAGCAAGTGAATCCGTTTCTTCTCTGCCTTGGCCCAAATATTAAGTATAGTCTCCTGTAGTAACACTTTCACGTCAACATTCCCAATGGACAGCTTCATTTGGTTCTGCTGCAGCTTTGAAAAGTCTAGAATCTCCTCTACTAGTCCAATCAAGCGTTCGCTTTCTTTGGAAATGATGCTGACTCCAAGCTTCGTCTCCTCCGGATCATAGCCACCAGAGACCAAGGTTTCACTCCAGCCCTTGATACTAGTAAGGGGTGTCCGAAGCTCATGTGAAATGGACGAGATGAAATCATCCTTAATCTGATTACTGCGCACAATTTCCTGAGCCATATAATTCAGCGTTGAAGCCAAATCACCAATCTCAAATTTGTAATTCCCCTTAATCCGCACATTAAATCTACCCTTAGCCATTTGGGCTGATACCGCCGTAATGTTATTGAGCGGCTTTACGATTGAATTGGCAAGTCCGAAGCTGAACACGATAACAACAGCCATGACAGCTGCACCTATACCAATTGACAGTAATGTAAGATTAAGCAAATCGTTGTTAATGCCTTCAAGTGAAGTAAGATACCTTAGGACATACGTATCACGTCCGTGAACCTGCAGCATCTTGGACACAGCCATAACACTCTCGTTAGTACCACTCTGGCGCCCTACCCAACGGCCAATGCTGCCCCCTACCGCTTCAGGGACGTCACTAGTTGTAATCGTACGGTCAGGCTGAAAACCGGTCGAACTGGTAATCATGTCACCATTCAGGGTCAATACTTCTAGCTCTGTATTGGGCAGCTCAAATCTATCCAGCAGGACTTGCAGTTGGTACGAGTTGTTATCGCTATCTATCTCGTATTTATGAAAAAACGACTCTGCCGTGGTAATGTGATTTTTCATCTTGCTATATACACTGTCATAATAATACGTTCTAATGGCAAGCAGGAAGATAACTTCTACGAGGAGAAGCGCCAAAAAAACTACAAGAATGTAGTGTAGAACAATTTGTCTGCGCATCCCCTTCTTAATCATTGTACTTGGCCTTTCCATCTATATCCGTGTCCCCATACGGTTTGCAAAAATTCTGGCTCTGACGGATTATTCTCTATCTTTTGACGCAAACGACGAATATTCACATCCACAATCTTGGGATCCCCCATATACTCCTTGCCCCACACATGATCCAGCAGAAGATCGCGGCTGAGCGGTGTATTTTCTTTTTCGAGAAAGAATTGGATCAATGAAAACTCCGTTGGCGTCAGTTCAATCGCTTCATTATCACGTTTAAAATGTTTGGAAATAAGATCCAAGGTAAATGGCCCTGAAACGAAAGAAACTTTCGCTGACTGTTCACGATGAACGTTCACTCGGCGCAGCAACGATTGAATTCGAGCAATCAGTTCTGTCGGGCTGAATGGCTTGCTAACATGGTCATCAGCGCCTACGGATAAGGCATACACTTTATCTTGCTCTTGAACTTTAGCTGTCAGAAAAATAATACCTAAACGTTCATTAGTTTCTCTGACCCGTCTACATACTTCAAATCCATCAATACCCGGAACCATTACATCCAATAGCGCGATATCAATATCAGGGATCGTGGTTAACTTGTGAAGAGCTTCATGCCCATCCGCAGCCTCTATCACTTCGAACCCATTACGCTTCAAGTTAATGACAATAAAACTACGAATGGACTCCTCATCTTCCAGTATCAGTACTTTACTCATCTATTCCCTTCCTTTCTATAGGGGAAGCAATTTTATTGCTTCCTTCCTTTGTTGTACTTTGTTCTAACTTACCGCGGTAGGCGATGACCTTGTCTGCATCACGTGCAAGCAAATCCCAACCGTCATTTTTTACGCGATCCCATTCTGAAGGAGAAAAGAAGGAAACCTCAGCAACCGTCTCACCGGTATCTGACATGATAAACTTAAGGTTCTTATCCAGAACCGATTTCGTATCAACTGTCACCTTTCCATGCCATTCCGGAGAAAAATTAATATTGAATCGATCCGATGGATCATGATATAGCTGGGTTGCGAAGGTCAGACCTTCTTTCCCATCCCA
Organism: Paenibacillus sp. FSL R5-0923; assembly: GCF_038009145.1. Lineage (NCBI taxonomy): Bacteria > Bacillati > Bacillota > Bacilli > Caryophanales > Paenibacillaceae > Paenibacillus > Paenibacillus sp. FSL R5-0923. Next base: position 3,889,518 of record NZ_JBBPAT010000001.1, on the reverse strand, counting down.
TTTATAATAGGAGGTAAAGTATGGAATTTCAGCTGGATCGAAATACTCCCATCCTTTAGGCGCCTCAAGCAATCCAATTTCAATAATGCCATCATGATCAATATCTTCGCTTGCAATCCGACGATCTTTATAAGTCCGCGCATCGCCTGGTAATACCACACGCAGCTTGTTATTCTCCATAACGACTATAGAGGTATAAGCTGATTGGGAATCCACTGCAGCATCCAATACGATTCCTTCTTTATCCTCAGAGATTTTTCCTGCAACAATATTGTAATAATTATTAAAATAAGGGTCGATATTATCCAGCTTATCGAGTACCTTAAAGCCATCATTGTACTGATAGACCGAAATGGTTGCAAATTCATTTCTTTTAAAGTAAACAACGGTTATATCTTCAATTCCATCTCCATTAAGATCATCAATCATATATTTTGTATAAGGATGTGAAAGCACTTCCTCTAATGATCCGCTGGAATAACTATAGACGACAAGACCCTTCTCTTCACCTTGTGAATAGCCGGTAACAATTTCAAGCTTCCCATCACCCGTCATATCCTTCAAATCAACCGACTCCAACACAGATCCATCGCCATCGAATACTAGCTTCTTGACCCAAGTGTCGCCCTGTTTCTCCAGGATCATCCCGTGAATCTGTACGGCTTCTCCTGGAGTCTTATAGAACACTAGCGTCTCCATAATTCCATCCTTATTGAGATCCTCAGTAAAGATAGTACTATCATCGTCATTGGTCGGACGAATCAACGTGGAACCTGCTGGCTTAAGTGAATTAATAGCAGCCATAAGTGTTGCTTTGTCAGCAGACAATTGTGGGGATTTCATCTTAGAAACAGGATCACTGATGAAAGTACAACCCGACAGTACGGATAACGTCAGCGTTGCGGCTACAAAGCACCTAAGACTTCTCATATTCAACTTCATCACTCTTTCCCTTATCCGTGTCCTATATTTAAAGATTTGCACGTTCTTGGAACGTTAATCTACGCCCCTTTATATCATGCTTAATTCTGCCATCTTCTAGTACCCATAGACGCGTAGCAAAACGTTCCGCTAATTCAATCGGTAATACCGTTACAACCGTAAGACCGGTTTCTTTACACAGCTTTCGCAATGTTTCCAAGACACTCTCCGCGGATTTAGGATCTAATCCCGTAACCGGTTCATCCGCTAAAATCACTTTAGCACCGTGAGTCAACGCTCTAGCAATCGCTACACGCTGCCTTTCTCCGCCACTAAGTTGACTTGTCTTCATCTTCGCCTTATCCAGGAGGCCAAGGGCGTCCAGTTCATCCATTGCACCCATATAATCATCTGAACGTACCATCCCAGTGACCATTCGCCATAACGGCGTTTGTGAAGACTGGCCGATCAGTACATTTTTCAATGCAGTACGGTTAGGATTGAGCTCTGCATTCTGCTCCAGGTATGCCCACTCGCGGCGGATTTTTCTTTTACCTGTAAAGGCACTCGCCATTATATCTGTACCGTCCACTCTAAAATTCCCTCTATCCCACTTCTCACGCAGCGCTAAACAGCGCAGTAAAGTGGTCTTACCGCTACCGCTAGCTCCAAGTATTGCTACGAACTCACCCGGTTCTAATTGAAACCCTATATCCTGTAGAACTGGATTCTTATCTTCCCCAACTGCCTTGGCTAAGTGTTCAACTGTGATCATAGTTCAGCCTCTCCCTGTCTTTATCTATAATCTATAGTGTACTCTGAAAGCCAGATGAATTTCCATGCGAGCACTCGTTCTTATCTTACCTCAAATTTTTTGCCGTGGCGAGAAAAATAACCCAAGCAATCCGAAGGCGATATATAAAGCGCCCATCAAGCCGAAAATCCCCCCGCCCCAGCCGACTTGCATGAGCAAACCGCCGATCCCTGGACCTATAATACTGCCTATACTAAAATGAAAAGAAGCAACCACATTTGCAGCAGGCAGTAAATGTCGTGGTAAAATGTCCGCAGCCAGACTGAGCCCTAACGAGAAAAAGGAGCCTACAAGTCCACCAGCAATCATCAACAGCACCATAGTCACTTTGAAATGGTCACCTGCTAATGGCAGTAATGCGAAGGCAATCCCGCCTCCAATCCCAGTAAGAATCAATACCTTCTTTCGACCAAAACGGTCGCTCCACAGTCCTAGCGGGAATTGTAACAACAGTCCTCCAATGCCCGCAAAAGGCAATAAGGCTGCAATTTGATCCGTGCTGTATCCGATCCGGAGGCCATACACTGGAAAATTACTGTTTAAGCTTGCTTCCATGAAACCGTATAGGAGTGCAGGAATTAAAGCAAACCACGCTAGACTGTAACAACGTCCAAACCGGCGTACCTGACTTTCTCCACTCTCAACTTTATCTGGACGTGAATCCGGAAGCATTGTAACGGCTAGTATTAGGACCAGCAAAAAAAGAAAAGCTAGAACAATAAAGGGTGTTGCCTGACCAAAGCGCAGCAGACTAATTCCAAGTGGCCCCAAGCTAAAGCCCAGACCATAGGACATCCCATACAGGGAAAGATTTCGTCCACGATGCTCGGCAGGTGTCATTAGCAGCACCCATAGCTGGGCGGCATAATTGATAGCTGCATCACCAACACCTACAAGTAGACGTAACACAAACCATATTTTGATTCCAGGAAAAAAGGGGAATAAAAGCAAGCTTACTAAGACTAAGCTTATCCCGCCAGCAATCAATTTTTTGAATCCAATCGCTCCGAGAACTCTTTCAGCAATCAAGGTCATTCCGAATGATCCTATGTATAAAGCAGCTGCATTAAGTCCATTAAGCGAAGAGGAAACTCCTTTCTGCTCCAATAGAATGGATAATACGGGAAGCAGCATTCCTTGGCTGAGTCCAGCCGCTATAGTAGCGGTAATAAGAATCATGAAATTCATTTTGCTGTTACTTCGAATAGATAATTTTGGCCGGTCTGACACAGATGATATCCCCCTATGATTAATAACGCTAATTTGTTCTAACGCCAATTGGCAAACACCGAACATTATAGTGGACAACCCTCTTCAAAACAAGAGATAATATGAAGATGTTACGGATTTCCTGGGGGTGCATGAGACATGGAGTACGAATTAAAGATCGACGTATCGCCGGTTTATGAACTGCTGGACAGTTTTATGTTATATGTAACTAGAAAATGGATCTCCAATTTGGACATTGGTCCCCACTGGATAAGTGATGTGGAAGATCGCATTTCTCCTCATAAGGTAACAGCTTTAATGCAAGCCGCCGAGTGGCCTTTTACGGATTATGATGTGCTATATGCCTGGGTTTACATTCGAGGACCCGCAACTTCAGTGCAGCATTTCTTAGATGATCTGGATTCAGCCTCCATAGAAGAATGTTATCAGCAAATCGCTCCGCTCATTCAGGAGTTTACGATTGAAGATGCTTTTCGGATTCGGAGCAGCTATAGTCCACTCTTGCGTCTCTGGTACGAGCAATACTTCCGCCATGTGGAGCACAAAATATTACCGCTATTAATTGAAGATGCTTCTGAGAAAAAAATGCTTGAAAGTAAAATGGATCCCATTTCTCTAATTGAATACGCGTCTGGCGGTGTAGTTTTCGAGGAGATCACGGATCTAAAAACGATTGTATTACTACCAACTGTTCATAATCGTCCGATTAACACCTACTGCTTCTACAAAACCATGGTGATCGTACAATACCCTGTAGATGTACCTTTAGAAGACGAAAATGAACCACCTATGGTGCTTTTGCGCATGACCAAGGCACTATCCGACCCCACCAGACTTCGATTGCTTCGCTATGTCGCACATGAACCCAAGTCGTTGTGGGAGATGCAATCAGATCTTAATCAATCCAGAGAAATGCTGATGCATCACCTTATGATTCTACGAGTAGCCGGCCTACTCCGCATCCATCTTAGAGGTGAACAAGATGAACGTTTCAGTATTCGCCCTGACGGCGCATCAGAGCTTCAAATGTTCCTAGAGTCTTATATTTATCTATAGAACACTATACAGATACAGATCCAAGGAGTGAGAGATATGAAATACATGACACAACAGGTGATTTTCGATCTAGATGATACACTGGTCCACTGCAACAAATATTTCGATCTGATTTTAGGGCAATATTTTGAGCTAATGACTGATTGGTTTAACGAATTTGGCCCGAGCACCAGTGACCTACGCGACAAACAAATAGAAATTGACGTGCACACGGTCAACACAAGTGGTCTTGCCAGCGATAATTTCCCTAAATCCCTAATCGCTACCTACCGCTATTTCTGCGCAAAATATAATCGTCCGACGGACCGTTTTCAAGAACAACAGTTACACAAGCTTGGACTAAGCGTCTATGATCAAGAAATCGAAGCTTACCCTGGCATGGTTGAAACGTTGGATACTCTGAAGCAGGATGGTCACCATTTATTCCTGTACACAGGTGGAGACGATACGATCCAACAACGTAAAATTGAGCAAATGAAGCTAGATGCTTACTTTGATGACCGGATCTATATTCGTCAACATAAAAATGTTGAGGCACTTGAAAATATTTTGACTACGCAAGGCTTTGACCGCAAACGCACCTGGATGATTGGTAACTCTTTACGTACAGATGTACTACCGGCAGTAACCGCAGGCATTAACAGTATCTATCTGAAGCAACAGAATGAATGGAGCTATAACCTTATTGAACTGGAGCAAGAAATGCAACAAGCAGTGAAGACCATTTCCTCCATCCATGAGGTGCCTCCTGTTATTCGTACTGCTACCCTGCAGAAACTCTAGGTGCAAAGTAACCTCAGACATTGTTACAAATGACATATCTACTCTACCTCTGGGATGTTTATACTATTTTTGTATAATTCCTAAATGAGGTAGGAGATGAGATATGAACAAGAAAGTGAAGTCCAACCATTCTCGAACTAACAAACAAATGCTTCCCATGCTCTTAGGTATAGTTGTTGTAATCCTTGTCGCTGTTATTGTCTTCATTCTAAATGACAAGACGGACAGTACAGAGGGTTTACCTAACTACACTGATGTGAAGGGGAGCATTGTTGTTGATGGGCTGAAATATGAAAAGCAACCTCATCTTGGTAGTCCTGATGCCAAAATCAAAGTCATCGAATTTGCAGATTTCAAATGTCCTGCCTGCAAAAACTGGACGGAGAAATATCTGGATACGTTTGTTAAGGACTACGTGGATACCGGAAAAGTTGAGCTTTTCTTCATGAACTTTGCCTTTCTGGATCGAGATTCCTATCTTGCTGCAAGTGCAGGTGAAGCCATTTATAGGCAAAGCAACGAGAAGTTCTGGGAATATCTCCATAAGCTGTACGCCAATCAAGGCGATGAGAGCAAAATATGGGCCACACAGAAGTTCATTCTAAATTTCGTCAAAGATAACATAGAAGGTATTGATTACGCTCAATTCGAAACAGATCTCAAGAATCATACCTATATGTTCGACGTCAAAGAAGACTTCAAGATCGCGGGATCGTACGCGGTTAATGGTACACCTAAATTTATGGTAAACGGAACCCTGCTTCCTGACTCCTCCTATGAAGGGTTAACTGCAGCGATTGAAGCACAGCTGGCTAAATCCGCTGAATAATTATAAGGCATGATTAAAAAGGTGTCTCTGCCATGTATCCATCATGGCTAGAGACACCTTTTTACCGTACACCCATTCTTTTTGATCGACTATGATTCAATTGCTAATTCGCCCGTATCCATATTTTGAAGCACTAGCTTGCCTTCCAGAGGTGTACCGTCTTCGCTGGTAAGCTTTAGCTTGCCCGTCCGACCTTTCTCTATCAACGCCTTCACTTGTGCATCCGTGAGTGTACGACCATGATTCTCTTTCCAAATCACGAATTTACAGCCTTCCTTGTAATGAGAGCAGCCGTAGCCTTTTTTACCCATAAAAATCATTCCACCGCAGCCGGGACGCGGACAGTTTCCAATGACCTTAGGCCCTGAATTGGCAGATTCCTCTTCACTACTTGCCTTGCGCTTTCGCGGCGCCGCAGGTTTGTCGGTGGTTTTACGAGATGTACTTCCAGCACTTCGCCCTTTAGCACTTGTATTGACAGAAGGCGTCTCCCCTTCAAATGAGGTTTTGGACGCCCGAGATTGTACTCGTACTTTGTCTACGATCATGCAGGCGAATCTTTTTACATTCTCCATAAACTGCCCGTCCGACGCCGTTCCTCTCGATATTTCGTTCAAACGACGTTCCCATTGTCCGGTCATTTCCGGTGAAGTCAACAGCTCAATACCCGCTCCACGAATCAGCTCAATGGCTGTTCGTCCTTTTTGTGTGATGGCAATTTTTTTGCCCTGCATTTCGATGTATCCGACATTCTTCAGCCGTTCTATCGTTGCTGCACGGGTAGCCGGAGTTCCAAGCCCTGAATCCTTCATAGCATCGCGAAGCTCTTCATCCTCAATCTGCTTTCCGGCACTTTCCATCGCTCGAAGCAGCGTACCTTCTGTGTAATGCTTGGGTGGCTGAGTATCTTTCTCTTTAACAATAGCCTCACTACAAACCACTTCTTCTGCCGGAGCAATAGAAAATGGTTCGTTCACTTCGATCTCTTCGTCCTCTTCGTCATCCTTGTTCTTACCCTTGGAAGTCTTCGCTTTATCCTTCTTCTGGTCCGCGTAAATGACCTTCCAGCCGAGGCTTAATAATTCCTTGACTGTGGTTTTGAACTTTTCCTCTTCTACCTCGGTCATCACCGTATGCACTTTATACTCCGCTGCCGGATAGAACTGAGACAAAAAACGCCGCACAATCAAATCATACAGCTTTCCTTCATCTGCACTAAGTCCTGATGCTTTACGATATGTAGGCAAAATCGCGTGGTGATCCTCAACCTTCGAGGGGTTGCAGATGAATTTATTCCCTTTATGAACGAGATTGCGATTCGCACCCTTCACCCACTCATCATACGCCGTCCCTTGCAGCGCGGATAACGTCTTATGCATCTCAGGAATATTCTGTTCTGTAACATAGTTGGAGTTCGTCCGCGGATAAGAGATCACCTTATGCTTTTCATATAACGCTTGAGCAATATCAAGCGTCTTTTTTGCGGAAAAAGCGTACTTTCCATTCGCCTCACGCTGCAGCAGCGTCAAATCGTACAGCTTATTCGGATACTCTTTTGTTTCCTTAACCTCGTAAGACTCAATCCGGCCCGGTTTTCCTTTGACCTTGGCAGCTAGCGCCTCCGCCTTATCCCCATCAGTCAGCCGATCCCCCTGCCACATGCCTTTATAGGTCATTTCATTCTGAGTAAAATGTCCCTCCACCTCAAAAAACTTTAGGGAAGAGAACGCCTCAATCGTCTTCTGACGGTCGTAAATCAGCGCGAGTACGGGAGTTTGAACCCTACCCACGGACAGCAGCACATTATGCTTTGTAGTAAAAGCACGTGATCCGTTCATGCCGATGAGCCAATCCGCTTCACTGCGAGCTTTTGCTGCTTTCGTTAGATTCTCGTACTCCGATCCATCCTTCAGCTCCTGGAATCCTTTGCGAATGGTCTCTGGCGTCAGATCCGAGATCCACAACCGCTTCACAGGATGCTCCAGCTTCAAATGTCGTTGAATGAGTGAAAAGATATGCTGCCCTTCTCGCCCGGCATCGCATGAATTCACTAGAAGATCGCTACGTTTCGCAAGATCTCCAATTACCTTGAGCTGGTCGATTGTCCGCGCATTAGGAACCAGTTTGAACTGGTCTGGAATAATGGGCAGATCATTAATATTCCACTTTTTGTATTTAACATCATAGGCATCCGGCTCGGCCAAACCGATTAGATGCCCTATTGCCCAAGTAATAATGTACTGCTCCCCTTCAAGATAGGAACGGTAATTTTTGGCCTTCGGTTCTATTGCGGCGGCGATATTCCGCCCCATATCCGGTTTCTCCGCAATAATGAGTGTCTTCAAAAACAATCGCTCCTTACCTTTTCGTTCTTAAGTCCAAAATGCGTCCAGTATTCTATTATACCATTAACCTCGGTTTTTTTTAATGGATTGGTTAGTAGGCCTAGGTAAAATTCAGACTTCCCTTTGTCTTTTCTATGAATTAGAATAGTTTGGTAAACGAGTTTTATATATCGGAGGAATCAAAACGTGTCTGAAAATCACAAATTTACAGAACCTTATAAGGACAAAAACGGTCACTATTTAAAAGCAGAATGTGAGAGCTGCTTCGGTTTGTGCTGTTCCGCATTACCTTTTTCAGCTTCAGTGGATTTTGCTATGGATAAAGCAGCTGGCCAGCCGTGCCATAACCTACAATCAGACTTTCGCTGTGGTGTACATACAGATTTAAGAACGCTTGGATTTCGTGGTTGTACTGTATATGACTGTTTTGGGGCTGGGCAAAAGCTTTCTCAGGTTACTTATACCGGTGAGGACTGGCGGAAGAATCCAAAAACTGCAAAGCAAATGTTCGAGGTATTTACGGCCATGTGGCATTTGCACGAATTGCTATGGTACTTAAATGAATCATTGAACTTAGATATAACCCATTCAATACATGTTGAGCTGCAAACAGCACTCGATGAGACGGAACAACTCACTTTACTTAACCCTGATTCTCTACAGAAGGTGAATGTTGACGCTCATCGAGCAAAGATTAATCTGTTACTGCTGCAAGTCAGTGAACTTGTGCGTACTGAGGCTCGTCGTAAACTAAAAAAAGCATCGAGAACTTTCAGCCGTGGTGCTGACCTTGTCGGCGCAAATCTTAAAAATGCAGATCTCAGGGGCGCCAACCTGAGGGGAGCCTATTTGATTGCCGCTGACCTTAAAGGCGCTAATCTTAGAGGTGCAGATCTTATTGGTGCAGATTTCCGTGACACTGATCTTAGGGGGGCTGATCTATCAGAGAGCATTTTTCTAACTCAGGGTCAGATTAATGCGGCAATAGGTGATGATCTCACAAAGTTACCTCCAGCACTTTCCCGCCCTGAACAATGGCTTTCAGTTTGAGTTATAGAAGTTTAATTCAGCTGCGAAAAGAATTCTTGGATACGAGAAACTGCTTCTAACTTTTCTAAGACTTCTTTACCCGCAGCGGAGGCTCTTTCTAGATACTCCACCCTACCTTGTGCAGCCTCCTTACCGACTACTAGCGTTACGGGTATACCAATCAAACTTGAATCCTTAAATTTAACGCCAGCACGTTCATCCCTATCATCTAGAAGCGTCTCAAAACCGAGCTTAGTAAGTTGATTATAAAGCTCTTCTGCAACTTCCAGTTGCTCCGAGTCCTTTATGGACATGATCAAAATATGAACCTGATAAGGTGCTAATGCAACTGGCCACATTATTCCTTGATCATCATGATTCTGTTCTACAATTGCGGACAATAGTCGCGAGATTCCAATTCCGTAACAACCCATGATCATAGGCTGACTTTTGCCTGAACGATCTAAAAAGGAAGCTCCAAGCTTCTCACTGTATTTGGTACCTAATTTAAAGACATGTCCGATTTCAATGCCTTGATGAAAATGAAGAACGCCATCCTCGCAATGTGGACAAGCTTCTCCTTCCGCTACATTGCGAAAATCCCCCACATGCTCAAGCCCAAAATCTCTACCAGGTACAACATTACGGAAGTGATAATCTTTTTCTCCTGCTCCCGTCGTACCTTCCGTCATCTCAGCAACTGCGGCATCAACTAGTACAGTTAATTGAAGTCCCACAGGCCCCACAAACCCACTCTCTACACCCGTTAAGGATTTCACAGCTTCATAGTCAGCAAGACCGATCTCCATCGCTCCGATATATTTACTCACTTTTATCTCATTAACTTCATGATCTCCTCGAACCACTACAGCAAAGAATTGTCCGCTACCTTCGTAGATCAATGTTTTCATAATCTGCTCTGGCTGGATCTCCAACTCCTGCTCTAATTGATCAATTGTACGTAAATTTGGAGTATGGAATTTCTCTATCGCTGGTACTTCGAAATTCATTTCCTTCTTAACAGGACGTACAGCTTCTGCCTGTTCCAGATTGGCTGCGTAATCGCAAGAGGAACATACCGCAATCGTATCTTCCCCGATATCAGCCAGTGCCATAAATTCATGGCTGCCCCCTTCTCCGCCAATTGCACCAGAATCTGCATGAACAGCTCTGAACTTCAATCCACATCGCTTAAATATCCGGTGATAAGCATCGAACATTTGGTGGTATGATTTATCAAGTCCTTCAGAGCTTATGTCAAAAGAGTACGCATCCTTCATCAAGAACTCTCTTCCTCTTAGCAATCCGGAACGTGGTCGCCGTTCATCTCGAAACTTAGTCTGAATTTGATACACGGTAATAGGAAGCTTACGATAGGAGCTGATCTCATTCCGCACAAGTGTGGTTACTACTTCTTCATGCGTTGGACCGAGAATGAATTCCCGCTCATGACGATCCTTAAAAGTCATCAACTCCTTACCATAAACATCATAACGTTCTGATTCCTTCCAAAGTTCCGCAGGCTGCATGGATGGCATTAAAATCTCCTGCGTTCCGGAATGATCCATCTCTTCTCTCACAATCGCTTCTATCTTTCGAAGAACCCGCCGTCCAAGTGGTAAATAGGTATACACTCCAGCAGCTAATTGACGGATATACCCCGCACGCAGCAGTAGCTGATGACTGTTTGTCTCCGCTTCCGAAGGCACCTCACGCAGTGTTGTTAATAATAAATTGCTTTGTCGCATCATAAATACCCTCCCCAGAAATTATCTCTCTAAATGCAAAAAGACACATTCGTCAGGGACGAATGTGTCGTGATACCACCCTTATTCAACTGCCAGCTCCAACATACAATCCATTCTGATTTGGCAATCCTCAAATCGGATAACGGTCGATTCCGGTAGCGGGTTAGTAGATACTATCGCTACAGCTACCAAGGCAGGATACCACTCACACGTGTTTGAGGAACCTTTCACCCGGTGGGTTCCCTCTCTGTTCTAACGCTTCTTGAATCGTAGATCCTTGGTCAATGCTTTTATCATGTGAATAATGTATTTAATTTATATGATACTGATATCTACGTCAAGCATCGCTTGATTTAAAAAACCGTTTCTCCAGCAGGTAAACTGCTTTTGAAACGGCTTATTAGACAATTATTATCTTAACGTTTTAAACAAGAACGGTTGAACCCATCAGGTATTTATCCACTTCACGCGCAGCTTCGCGTCCTTCGTTGATGGCCCATACAACCAAGCTTTGACCACGTCTCATATCGCCAGCAGCAAATACTTTATCCACGTTCGTATTGAATTTACCATAACGAGCTTTCACATTGGAACGACGATCTGTCTCAAGATCAAGCTCTTGAATAATATCTTGTTCTGGCCCATCAAAACCGATGGCTATCAAAGCTAATTGAGCAGGATATACAGCTTCGGTACCTGGAACAGGTTGATAGATCTTACGACCTGTCTCATCCACGATCCGGCGGATCTGTACAGTATGCAGCTCTTTCAAGTTACCTTCATCATCACCAACAAATTTAGTAGTCATGATAGAGAACTCACGCGGGTCATCCCCAAATATGGCTTTAGCTTCTTCTTGCGCGTAGTCTAGGCTATATACATTCGGGAATTGTGGCCAAGGGTTAGCAATCGGATCACGCTGAAGAGGTGCTTTTTCATGTGTACCAAATTGAGTGATACTGCTGCAGCCATGACGAAGTGCTGTAGCAACACAGTCAGATCCAGTATCACCGCCACCCAAGACGATCACGTCTTTACCTTCAGCAGATACATAGTTGCCATCTTCAAGATTGGAATTCAAATAGCTCTTAATCGTACCATTTAAATAGTCCATGGCGTACATAACACCCTTAAGCTCACTGCCTTCAACGTTAAAACGACGCGCCTTTGTAGCGCCACCACACAGAACAACCGCATCATATTCATCCACTAGCTGTTGAGCAGGAATATCCTTGCCAATCTCTGTATTCACTACAAAATTAATACCTTCTGCAGCTAATAAATCTACACGACGTTGAACAACTCTCTTATCGAGTTTCATAGTGGGAATGCCATATGTCAGCAGTCCGCCGATGCGGTCACTGCGTTCAAATACAGTTACTGTATGTCCAGCCTTATTAAGTTGAGCTGCTGCTGAGAGTCCAGCAGGTCCAGAGCCTACGATTGCAATCTTTTTGCCTGTACGTTTCTCTGGAGGATTAGGTACAACCCAGCCTTCTTCAAAGCCCTTATCAATAATAGCTAACTCAATGGTCTTAATGGTCACCGGCTGTCCAATTAGACCCACTGTGCAAGAGCCTTCGCAAGGAGCAGGACAAATGCTTCCAGTAAACTCAGGAAAATTATTCGTCTTATGCAGACGTTCCAGGGCTTCTTTCCAGAGTCCGCGGTACACCAAATTATTCCACTCTGGAATTAGATTATGAACTGGACAACCCGAGGTTCCTCCAGCCATATCAATTCCTGTATGACAATACGGCGTTCCGCAATCCATGCAGCGCGCTCCTTGTGTCTGAAGCTCGTCCTCGGATAAATGATGGTGGAACTCCTCCCAGTCTTTTACCCGCTGCTCAGGATCCCGATCACCTGGGAGCTGCCGTTTATACTCCATAAAACCTGTAGGTGTAGACATGTTTACGTTTCCCCCATCCGTTCTCTTCGTGTTGAAGTATAGTACATTGTAGCATATTGCGGCTTCGTATGGTCGTGAGCAGCGCAATGAAGTACCTGCACATTCTATACCTGTAGATTATCATTTCTAATTTTAATTATAGTAGCACTCATTACTTTTGCACAGTAATGGATTAATCTACTGATTTTTTGTACTATTTCACATGTTATGTCAGAGAAAACGTTTTATTGCTATTCCGTACGTTCATAAACAAGAAAACGGTAATCATACGGATTCTTTTCATCACGAATTCCCTTCTTATTGGAAACCTCTTTCCACACACTCCAGTCAATATCAGGAAACCGGGTATTTCCTTCAAAATCCTGTTCAATTTGCGTTAACATCAACTTGTCAGCATACGGCAACATCAGCTTATAAATTTCCGCACCGCCGATCACCATCAGCTCATCGTCTTTTCCACCCTCGCTGAGAGCTTCCTCAAGCGTGTGTACAACCTCTGCACCTTCAGGAGCATAATCAGTATCTCTAGTCATAATTAAGCTTGTTCTGCCCTTTAGAGGCTTCCCTCCGAGCGAATCCCACGTTTTGCGGCCCATAAGCATTCTCTTCCCCAGTGTTTCCGCTTTGAAATAAGCAAAATCAAGCGGTAAATGCCAAGGCATATCATTATCTTTTCCAATAACATGATTGGTGCCCATTGCCCATATTAAGCTAATACTCATGAAACACGCTCCTTCCTACCTATATAGATCAAAAATCTTGATAACCATTAATTTATACTGCGATCGGCGCTTTTATCGAAGGATGCGGATTGTATCCTTCAATGATAAGGTCTTCCAGCTCGATATCAAAAAGTGATTTCTGATTTGAATTAATAACCAATGTTGGCAATGGTCTTAAATCTCTTGATAATTGCTCTTTAACTTGATCAACATGGTTTGAATAGATATGTGCATCACTAATGCTATATATAAACTCGCCTACTTCTAGACCACACTCATGTGCAATTAAATGTGTAAGTAAGGAGTAAGACGGGATATTGAAGTTAGCTCCAAGAAAAGAGTCAGCGCTGCGCTGCAGCAAGTGACAACTTAATTTACCATTTGCAACATAGAACTGGAACATAACGTGGCAAGGTGGTAACGCTGCTTTACTCCCTTTTGCCCCAGCATTTATAACGTCTTCCGGGTTCCATGCGCTTACAATTAAACGACGAGAATCAGGATTTGTTTTGATCTGATGAATTACATCTTGTAATTGGTCAATGGATTCACCCGTAGAAGATGTCCAATTTCGCCATTGCTTACCATAAACATTCCCTAGGTCACCATGCTTCGCTGCGAACGCATCATCTTCTAAGACACGATCACAAAATGCTTTCATCTCTGCTTGATAAACTTGATTGAAGTCTTCATCAATTAAACAACGATTCCCGAAATCACTCATATCTGGACCTGTATATTCGTCTGATTCAACCCATCTTTTGAAAGCCCATTCATCCCAAATATGATTATTATTTTTCAATAAATAACGGATGTTTGTGTCGCCTTTAATAAACCATAATAGTTCACTTGCGATTAAACGGAACGGAGTCCGTTTTGTTGTAAATAATGGGAAGCCTTTTGATAAATCAAATCGCATTTGATAACCAAATACACTAATTGTACCCGTTCCGGTACGATCTTCTTTTTTTACACCATTATCTAAAATATATTGTAAAAAATTCAAATAGGTTTGTTCTAACTCATTATTCAATTTACTGCACCTCCGTAATATTTCACCTCATATATTATATCTGAAAAATCCGATTTTTGTAGAAGGTAAGATATTTTTTAAATTTATTTAATAATCTGAGGAATTCACTACTCCGATATCCTTAACTCTACTCTAACCCCATAAGCACGAAGTGAGGCTTGTCCACCTACAGGAAAAGTAATCATAGGGGAGGTATGTCCAAAGTCCACGTTTGCAATGACAGGAATGTCTGATAGCTCTTCTTTCGAAGTTATGATTTTAATCAACAGTTCTTTAGTTATACGTGATCCTTGTTGGAATCTGCCAATAACCAATCCTTTAACATGCTGAAAATCTGGTTGATGAATCAGCGATTGTAAATCCCTATCAAAGGTTGCAGGCGATGACTCATAATCATCCTCAAGAAATAATATCGAATTTTTTAAACTTGGCATATACTCCGTTCCCTGCAAAAGATTTAATGTACAGAGGTTCCCACCGATAATTGTCCCTTTCGCTTCTCCATCATTGATAATGAACGGACCTTCATTTCTGATAAATACACGGTTCTCCTGATCCAGATACCACTCATCATCACTCCAATGCTTCGAAGGCCTCACCACTATTTCTTTGGTGTCCATCATCAGCTTACGGAAATATTCGGTGGTATATTCATTGTCGTGAAGCATTGCGAAGCTAGAAAAATGTGGTCCGGAATATGTAACTAATCCTGTTTTAGCATAGATTGCATTACTTAAAGCAGTAATATCCGAATACCCGCATAATCGTTTAGGATGCTCTGCAATGATGGAATAGTCGATATAACGTAGTAGTTGATTGCTATTAAAGCCTCCAATGGTCGTAAGAATCCCTTTAACATTCGGATCTAAAAAAGCTTCGTGCAAATCCTCTATTCTAGAATCGATCGATGAGGAAACAAAATCATCCTTCTCAAAAGAATTTACGGAAAATGATATCCGAAAGCCTAATTTTTGTAGCTGTTCTTTGGCAATTTTCCTTTGTTCAGCAGCGATTAACGACAGACTTCTGGCAGGTGAGATGATTCGCAACTCATCACCAGGCTTTAACTTATTGGGTTTCATCATTTGTCCTCCCTATATAAGTTTTTTAAAATACGGATGAATGATTTTATAGTGTATTCGCTCAAATTGTTTCATCTCCTCCCATTATATCTTTTTTCAAAAAAGTGGAAAACTCAAAAAGGCGAAACGCAAATGCGTTCCGCCTTTCAGTGCCTGCTAGAGCAATTGGGTAGAGAAATTATTTCATTACGTGAATAGGATGACCTTCAACCAGTTCAGCAGCTTCCATGACGATTTCGCCAAGGGTTGGATGCGCATGAATAGTCAAAGCGATATCTTCAAGTGTTGCGCCCATTTCAATTGCCAAACCAAGTTCAGCGATCAAGTTAGAAGCTTCGATACCAACGATTTGTGCACCAAGCACAAGATTGTTTTCGGAGTTAGCAACAATTTTGATGAAACCTTCTGGGCTGTTCAAAGATACGGCGCGGCCATTCCCTGCAAATGGGAACTTACCAGCTTTCACTTTGTAGCCTTTGTCTTTCGCTTCTTTCTCAGTCAAACCAACGCTTGAGCATTCAGGATCTGTAAACACAACTGCTGGGATGACTTTGTAGTCAACAACAGATGTAAGTCCTGCAATCGCTTCTGCGGCAATCTTACCTTCGTAAGAAGCTTTGTGAGCCAACGCCAGACCTGGAACAACGTCGCCGATAGCGAAGATGTTAGGAATGCTTGTGCGACCTTGGTGATCGACTTTGATCAATCCACGCTCGTCGAGCTCAAGACCGATCAGGTCTAGTCCAAGTTCACCATCAGTGTTAGGACGACGGCCTACAGTTACAAGCAAGTAATCCGCAGTAACTTCTTTGGATTCGCCACCAACAGAATATTTCACGGTAACTTCCTTGTCGTTCTGTACAGCACTTTCAGCTTTAGCGTTAGTTACGATTTCGATGCCAGTTTTAGCCATGTTTTTCGCAACAAGACGAGTCATATCTTTATCAAAGCCTGGAAGTACAGTATCCAAACCTTCGATGATTGTTACTTTAGTACCGAATTTGGAGTACATTTGGCCAAGCTCAGCGCCGATGTAACCACCACCGATTACGATCATGCTCTTCGGAATTTCTGGAAGCTCAAGAGCTTCAGTCGAAGACAGAATGCGTCCACCGAATGGGAAAGGTTTCAGTTCAATCGGACGGGAACCTGTTGCAATGATACAGTGTTTGAAGCGGTAACGTGGGGATTCATGATCATTGAACACACGTGCTTCTGTGTCGCTGATAAACATGCATTCGCCGTTAAATACTTCAATTTTGTTGCCTTTCATCAAGCTAGTCACGCCGCTAGTCATTTTCTTAACTACGCCGTTTTTGAACTCTTGAGTTTTGGCAAAATCCACTTTAACGTTCTCAGCAGTGACACCGAAAACTTCACCATGCTTAGCAGATTCGAACTGATGTGCAGCAGCAATCAGTGCTTTAGAAGGAATGCATCCACGGTTCAAACATACACCGCCGAGTTCCGATTTATCCACGATGAGGACTTTTTGGCCGAGCTGAGCGGCACGAATTGCCGCCACATACCCACCAGGACCTGCACCAATGACCAATGTGTCAATATCTAGAGAAGCGTCTCCTACTACCATAATTATACCTCCATAACCAGCAGCTCAGGATTATTGAGCAGCGATTTAATGTAGTTCATAAAGTTTTGAGCAGTCGCACCATCGATAATACGGTGGTCAAAGCTGAGTGACAACGCCATTACAGGAGCAACTACGATTTCACCATTCTTAACTACTGCTTTTTCACTGATACGGCCAGTTCCGAGGATAGCCACTTCAGGGAAGTTAATGATTGGAGTAAAGAACATACCGCCAGCAGAACCAATGTTACTGATGGAGATCGTGCTGCCCTTCATTTCGTTAGCAGACAATTTACCGTCACGACCACGAACTGCAAGGTCAGTGATGCTGCTAGCGATCATCCAGATGCTCTTACGGTCAGCATCTTTGATAACTGGAACGATCAAGCCGTTTGGTGTATCAGTAGCGATACCGATGTTGTAGTATTTCTTGTAAACAATCTCGCCTGCTTCTTCATCAATCATAGCGTTAAGCGCTGGGAATTGACGGGAAGCTGCAACCAATGCTTTAACAATGAACGGAAGGTAAGTAACCTTAACGCCTTTTTTCTCAGCGATTGGCTTCATACGTGTACGGAATGCTACCAGTTCAGTAACATCTACTTCGTCCATAATTGTAACGTGAGGTGCAGTGTAAGCCGATTTAACCATTGCATTGGCGATCGCTTTACGAATGCCCTTGTAAGGTACACGTTCTTCTTCAAGACTAACATTACCGCTCGCTGCAGCAGATGTTGCTTTAGCTTCAGTTTTAGCAGCCTTAGGAGCTTCAGAAGCTGCCGCTGCAGGTGTTGCCGCTGCCGCAGGTGCTGAACCACCTTTCAAGAATGCTTCAACGTCTTCACGAGTGATTTTGCCGCCTTTTCCAGTTCCGTTCACTTTAGAGATATCCACTTTTTGCTCACGAGCAAATTTACGAACGCTTGGTGTAGCCAACACATCACGATCAGGCGCTGGTGCTGCACTAACAGATCCACCTTGTTTAGCATCAGATGGGCTAGTTGCTGCAGGGGAAGAAGTGGTATTTGCACTTCCTTTTGCTGCATCTGCTTCTGCGGAAGCATGACCTGCTTGTTCAGGAACGTCACCTTCTGCAGCAATGATAGCTACAACATCGCCAACACGGCATACTTGACCATCTTTAGTCAGAACTTCCAACACAGTACCGTTCACTGGACAAGGAACTTCAACTACTGCCTTGTCATTTTGAACTTCCATGATGATATCATCATCGGTTACTTTGTCACCGGCTTTGATATGCATTTTGATGATTTCACCTTCATGCAGACCTTCACCCAGTTCTGGGAACCGATATTCAAAGTTCGCAGATTTAGCATTCGCAGGAGCTGGTGCAGCAGGTGTAGGTGCAGCTGGAGCTTCTTCAGCAGCATGACCTTCTTGCTCAGGCACGTCGCCCTCAGCTTCGATAATAGCTACAACTTCGCCAACACGGCAAACTTGGCCATCTTTAGTCAAAACTTCCAACACGGTACCGTTCACTGGACAAGGCACCTCAACTACCGCCTTATCATTTTGAACTTCCATTACGATATCATCATCCGTTACCTTGTCACCGGCTTTGATATGCATTTTGATGATTTCACCTTCATGCAAACCTTCACCTAGTTCAGGGAATCGGTATTCAAACTTTGCCACTTTGAAAACCTCCTTGTGAAATTGGGACTGACCTTATGGTTAGAATTCAGAAGAAGAAACGACGTTGTCATCCATAAAGGATGACAACCGTTTCTCATAGAAAAAATATTTTAGAAATCCAAAACTTTCTTCACGCCTGCAATAATACGCGCAGGGTTTGGAAGCCATGTATCTTCAATTTGTGCGAATGGATATATTGTGTCCGGACCTGCGATCCGAAGAACAGGTGCTTCCAAGTGCAGCAATGCTTTTTCGTTAATTTGCGCAATAACCTCAGCAGCAACACCGGAGCTCTTTTGAGCTTCTTGTACTACGATAGCACGGTTAGTCTTCTTCACAGACGCTACAATAGTGTCGATGTCGATTGGACTTACAGTACGAAGGTCAATAATTTCAACGTTAATGCCTTCTTTTTCGAGTTGCTCGGCTGCTTTGGTAGCTGTATGTACCATCAGCCCGTAAGTAATGATAGATACATCAGCACCTTCACGTACTACGTTAGCTTTGCCAAGTTCAACAGTGTATTCACCTTCTGGCACTTCAGCACGGAATGCATGGTAAAGGTTCAAATGCTCCATGAAGAATACAGGGTCATTGTCGCGGATAGACGCGATAAGAAGTCCCTTAGCATCATATGGGTTTGAAGGAATTACTACTTTAATACCCGGGCTTTGTGCAATCAAACCTTCGAGTGAATCTGTATGAAGCTCAGCAGCCTTAACTCCGCCACCAAAAGGAGTACGGAATACGATCGGAGCATTATATTTACCGCCAGAACGCCAGCGCAGACGTGCCGCTTGAACAACGATCTGATCAAGTGCTTCAAAGATAAAACCAACGAATTGAATTTCTGCAATTGGGCGGAAGCCTTGTACACCAAGACCAAATGCCAGACCACCGATAGCGGACTCAGCTAGTGGAGTATCAAAAATACGATCTTCGCCAAATTCCTTTTGCAGCCCTTCCGTTACACGGAAAACGCCACCTACATTACCAACATCCTCTCCGAAGATAAGAACGTTAGGGTCACGATTCAGTTCAACGCGCATCGCGTCGCGGATCGCTTCTTTCATATTCATTTGTGCCATTGCCTGATATCCCCCTTATTCAAAATCGGCTTTTTGCTCTTCCAGATGTTTAGGTGTTACTTCGAACATGCTGTCGATCAAGCCAGGTATAGTCATTTTTTCGGTTTGTTCAGCTTTTTTAATCTGCTCGTTAACAGTAGCTTTCGCTTCGTCTTTCACGCGCAGCGTATCTTCTTCAGTCCAAAGACCTTTCTTCTCCAAATACTTGGCAAGACGGTTGATTGGATCCTTTTCGCTCCATTGTCCTTCTTCTTCTTTCGAACGATATTTACTTGCATCGTCAGAAAGGGAGTGTGGACGGAAACGGTAAGTTACAGCTTCGATCAATGTAGCACCCTCGCCATTACGTGCACGCTCAGCAGCGTCACGAACAGCACTGATTACTGCAAAGATGTCCATGCCGTCAACTTTAATTCCCGGGATACCAGCTGCAACCGCTTTGTGAGCGATCGATTTGGAAGCTGTTTGTTTTGCGAATGGAGTCGTAATCGCGTAACCGTTGTTTTGAACAAAGAAGATAACAGGCAGTTTAAAGCGACCAGCAAAGTTCAAGCCTTCATAGAAGTCGCCTTCAGAAGAACCGCCATCACCAGTGTAAGTAATTGCAACACTCTTTTGTTTCTTCAATTTAAAGCCCATTGCAATTCCTGTAGCGTGCAAGATTTGCGCGCCGATGATAATTTGTGGCATCAATACATTAACGCCATCAGGAATAGCTCCACCATGTTGGTGTCCACGGGAATATAAGAATGCTTGGTACAATGGAAGTCCGTGCCATACTAGCTGCGGAATATCACGGTAGCCTGGGCATAAGAAGTCTTCTTTCTCCAAAGCGTACTCGCTACCAATCATAGTAGCTTCTTGACCGGATACCGGTGCGTAGAAACCAAGACGGCCTTGACGACCAAGATTTACTGCACGATCATCCCAAGTACGGGTAAATACCATACGATACATAATTTCTTTCAGTTGATCGTCGGTTAAATCAGGCATTTTATCCTTGTTGATAATTTCTCCATCCGGGGAAAGTACCGTTAGAGCCTCGACGTCCTCTGTATACACTTCATAAGGAACTTTACTCATTATCTTCACCTCAATAAAAAAATTTGAATATCAGCTGCCTCTGTTATAATATTATTATACACCTGTTTGGTTACTTTCGTCAAAGAAATACTTATAAAATTTATATTCCTTTAAATTTTGTATGTATAACAGGTGATTTATTTTTATATAACAGTTTAAAGCTTTTGGAACAAGTAAATGATTAATCACACAGTTACTCAGCTATTCATTTTAGAGCAAACCGTTGTGTATTGCAAAATTCGACAAGAAAGGTGACGTGGCAACTATGAGCGATTCTGTTTTTCTGAAACGCACAATTGTAAAAGAAACGCTTTGGAGTAAACATCTGCAGGAGGAACGTAAATTACGCATCTATCTCCCTCCCGGCTACAACGAAGTCTTGAGCTACCCAGTGGTGTACTGCCAAGACGGCGAAGAGTTCTTTAACTTTGGCCGCATCGCTACACTCGCTGGACGTCTTATTATAGAAGAAGACGTGGAGCCCTTCATCATTGTTGGTGTCGAAGTAGACGTCGCTGTTCGCACTCAAGAATACGCTCCTTTTGGCAGCAGATTCAAGCAGTACTTATCTTGCTTTTCCGAAGAGATTATTCCCTTCATTGAACAAAAATATCCTGTGCGCCGTACTCCGGACGAACGAATCTTAGCAGGTGACTCCCTTGGGGGCAGTGTATCGCTCCATCTTGCACTTGCTTATCCTGCGATCTTCACACGTATCATCAGCCTTTCCGGTGCATTCTATCCTGAATCCCGCGACATGCTGGCTAAAGAAGAGGATCTCTCCTGGCTCAACATTAATATGGTCGTTGGTCTGCAGGAAACAGACTACAAAACGGATACTGGCATTTATGATTTTGTTCAGATGAATCGAGAAACAAAAACATTGCTTGAATCACGCGGAGCAACCGTATCCTACCGAGAGAAAGACGGACTTCATCTCTGGGGTTTCTGGCAGAAAGAGCTACCAGAATCTCTACTCTATTTCTTAAACGCATAATGACCTATTGATAGTAGTAAATAGTGAACATCTAAAGAACAGTATGTAGATTACTTGATTGCGCTTACAGTTAAATCCAGCAATTTCCCTCGATTTACCATATGAATCATACAGAGAGAGCTGTAATCCGAATGGGTTACAGCTTTTCTCTTATCATTCTTTCCAGCAATATGTCACAGCCCGCGTTGATCAAATCATATACCTGTTCAAAATTACCTGTAAAATACGGATCCGGCACTTCGCGCAGCTCCTCCTCAGGCAATAAATCCATGAAGAACATTAGCTCGGCGTCTTTCCCGCCTGGAATCTTTCGAACATTCTCTCCATTAGACTTGTCCATGCAGACGATATAGTCAAATTTTTGAAAATCTTCACTGTCGACTAGCCGCGCTAACATGTTCTCATAGCTAATGTCGTTCTGATCAAGGATACGTCTTGTTCCTTCATGCGGCTCTTTTCCTATATGCCAATCTCCAGTTCCCGCTGAGTCTACAAGAATCTTATCAGATAGTTCTCTTTCATTAATCTTATGCCGCAGAACAGCCTCCGCCATTGGTGATCGACAAATATTACCCAGACATACAAACAGTACTCTTACGATTTCGTTCACCTCCCAGTTGTTAAACCTAATTATATGTGAATTTATACTCAAAAGATCGCACACTCTCATTTTAGCGTTCTCGAGGTCAATTGTGCAACCTTTCGATCTGCATTATACTGGACAGGATACTCAACAAGAGGTTTAAGAGGAGGAATGGATGTTATGTCATCCAAACGAGTCGTAATTTTTGCAGGTGGAGAACTGTCTCCAGAATATTTCAACCTATTAGATGAAGATGATTTTATTATCGGTGCGGATCAGGGAGCGCTATTTCTCATTTCACACGGATATACACCAGATATAGCAGTAGGTGATTTTGATTCCGTTTCGCCTGAAGCGCTTCAAGATATTGAATCCAAAAGCAAGAAGACTATCACCTGTGATGCCGTGAACAAAGATTTGACAGATAGTGAGATGGCGCTAGATATTGCGATGGATCAGCAACCCGATTCTATTCTACTATTAGGTGTTACAGGTACTCGAATTGACCACTCCCTGGCTAGCATTCAAATGATGACAAGAGCCCTACAACGTCAAATCAACTGCTACGTCATGGACACGCATAACTATATAACCCTTACAGGATCCCAAGCAGTTATCAACGATTTAGGCTATACCTACGTTTCTTTACTGCCTTTAACCCCAGAAGTATCGGGTATTACCTTAGAAGGATTTCAATATCCATTGACTAACGCTACACTAAAGCTTGGACAATCACTTGGTGTGAGTAACAAACTGGTTTCATCCTCAGGGACGGTTACCATTCGAAGTGGATTGTTGCTGATCATTCAGAGTAAAGACTAGATACATAGAGATCATGTTTAACGTAAAAATGCTACTTTTTTATAGTTTAGAAACATCATTGTAACTTTTATCTCAAATTCGAAAAAGCCGTGAAAACTCTTTTGTACCAAGGGTTTCCCGGCTTTTTTAAGATCCTATTCCATCAAATTATTAATTTTTTGTAACTTTTAATGAATTTTTAATAAAACGCTTACAACCCATACCCAGCCTCACTTTATTGCACCTCTTCCAATTTTTATGTCATAGATAACCTGCTATACTACGAATCAGGCAAGCAAGACAGATAAACACAACAACAAAGACTAACACCTTGGAGGTAATACAACATGAATAAACAACAATGGATTAAAAAAGCGATTGTTATAGGTATGGTTACTACAATGGGCTTGGGTACAATGATGGCAACAGGCGTAGGCGCAACGAAAGTTGAAGCAGCTTCCGTATCTAAAGGTCAAAGTGTAGTGAATCTCGGGAAGAAATATATGGGAGTGCCTTACAAGTTCGGTGCATCCACTTCTACTACTAAAGTTTTTGACTGCTCTTCTTTTACAAAATACATCTTTAAACAATATAACGTAACACTGCCTCGTACGGCTGCAGCGCAATCAAAAGTAGGAACAGCCGTATCTAAAGCGAATCTTCGTGTAGGCGATCTCGTATTCTTCTCCAGCGGTAGCAGAGCAACTGGTAAAAACGTAACTCACGTTGCTGTTTATGCCGGCAATGGTAAAATTCTGCACACTTACGGCAAACCTGGTGTTACGATTTCCGATCTTAACTCCGGTACTTGGAAAAAAACATATTTAAAGGCTCGCCGCGTACTGTAAACAACGACTCTGTAGTAGAGTTCAAACTATAATAGAGAAATAGTCTCAGGATGTGGTGCCGCCTTCGGGCGCCCTCATTACATATCCTGTTCCGCGAACGGTGTGAATCAACTTGTTCCGGTGACCTTTATCCATTTTCAAACGGATATGTCTGATGTAAACATCTACAACATTGGTATCTGCGTGAAATTGGTAACCCCATACTTCCTTAAGTATCTCGATGCGAGAGCATATCATTCCTTGGTTCGCAGCGAGATAATACAATAGATCAAATTCTTTGGGTGTCATTTTTAACTCGATCCCGTCGCGACTTACAAACCTGCGGCTGGGATCGAGCATTAAACCATCGACTCTCAGTATTTGATTTAAATTTCGACGCCGTCCAGTAAGGGTTAACAAATTTAGAATTCTGTGTTTGAATTCACCGGTATGTAAAGGCTTTGTCATATATTCATTACCCCCGGCTGAGAACGCCGAAACTGCCCCAGTTCCAGATTCAGATTGTTCACCGGAAATCACCATTACCGGTAGTATCATCCCCTCAGCTCTTACAGCGGAAATTATGTCCCAGCCTTCCCAAGTCCCCACCTCGCATAACTCAGCAAGCAGCAGTACCGGTTCTACTTTTGATATGGATAAGCGGAGATCCTCGGGATCTTCGCTTTTTGTTGCTTCAAGTCCAATATCTAGTAGCACACTTTCTATAACGGTTCGATCTTCTTCTCTACTACTGCTATCAGCCATATACCATATTATTTGCTCAATCACAAAGTTCCCCCATATCCATATGACTTGCACCAGCATCACTGCGGTACGTATAGAATTCCCGGAAAACAAAAAGACCATTCCTAAGAAATGGCCTGAACACCTATTTACAGCTTCTTTATCCAAAATATCGATGATAAAAGCCTCGAGCAGCAGCAATATCTTTTGTTCCATGAATCAACGCTCTACCATCAGCAAAAATTACTAACCGATAAGGCCCTTCTATAAAAGAAACCAGATAAGCGTTGCTGTCCACGCTTCCGCTTCCTAAACGAGACAAACGATCCGCAGTTTCCTGCAAGTTAAGCTTCTGTGGTCTCGCAGGTCGAATTTGTACTGTATCCCTTCCACAAAGAACATCGCCTCGTTCGGTATTCGCTGCCATTAGATAGGGGTAGATCGGAAGACTCCCACAAGAAGGGCAGTTTTTCTTTTTGGCAGCTTTCACTCCAATTTCATGGTATTCATTTCGCCACACATCAAACGTTAACAGTTTGTTTCTTAATTGATCTTTACGCTGACCTAGTAGTTTCAGCGCCTCTGCCGTTGCATTTGCCGTAACTAGTTGTACTGCTTGCGGAAGTATACCTGCGGTATCACAGGTATCACCTCCTAGCGGTACTGTACCTAGAAGACAATGGAGACATGGAGTTTCTCCTGGCAAAATCGTATAGGTTATTCCATAACTGCCTACACATGCACCATAGATCCAAGGAATACCGTGCTTTTGCGCCATATCATTAATAATGAGCCGAGTATCAAAATTGTCTGTACCATCCATGATCAGATCAACCCCTGAAACAAGCCCTTCCAACTCTTCGGCACGAACATCTATAACATAGGCTTCAATAACGACCTCAGAATTAATCTGTTGAAGTCTGCGCTGCGCAGCAGCAGCCTTAGGCATACGTTCAATAGCATCTACCTCTGTATAGAGCTGTTGCCTCTGAAGGTTACTCCACTCTACATAATCACGGTCAGCTAAAATAATTTTGCCTACCCCGCAGCGTACCAGCGTCTCTGCAATCCCTGTACCAAGCGCACCTGCGCCCACTACTAAAACACTAGACTGCGCGAGCCCTTCTTGTCCCTCTGCTCCAAATGGCGCAAATCGCACCTGACGAGAATAACGATCTTCACGACCATCTGTATGAATCATTCGGTTTCCCTCCCCGTATCCAAAAACCGGAGAACAGCAGATCGTCTGCTATTCCCCGGGAGTATGAAGATTCTATACTTGTACTGCTGACCACTGTTCAACATCCCAAATTTTCGTAACCCAATCTTCATAGAAATCAGGTTCATGGGAGACGAGCAGGACTGTGCCTTTATATTCTTGTAATGCCCGCTTCAGCTCTGCCTTGGCAATAACATCAAGGTGATTGGTAGGTTCATCGAACAGAACCCAGTTGCTCTCACGCATCAACAGCTTACAGAGACGGACCTTAGCTTGTTCGCCACCACTCAGCATGCTAAGCGGTCGGGTAATATGTTCATTTTTCAGACCACAGCGAGCTAGATGTCCACGCACTTCATTCTGAGTTAGACTAGAAAATTCATTCCAGACATCCTCAATAGGTGTAAGATTAGCTGCTTTCACTTCTTGCTGGAAATACGCTGAGTTCAGATAATCTCCTAGATAGGTTTTACCGCTATATGTTGGAATCACGCCAAGAATAGTCTTCAGTAGCGTCGATTTACCAACACCATTGCAGCCAGTTATAGCGATCTTCTCTCCACGTTCAATGGTCATGTTCAGCATAGGTAGAAGCGGACGGTCGTAACCAATTTCGAAATCAATGCCTTCGAAGACTGTTTTGCCACTGGCACGGCTCTCTTTAAACTTAAAGGTAGGTTTTGCAGCTTCTTCTGGTCGATCAATTCGATCCATACGATCCAGCTGTTTCTCACGGCTCTTCGCCCGTCCAGATGTGGAGGCACGAGCTTTGTTACGCTGAATGAAATCCTCTTGTTTCTTAATAAAATCCTGTTGTTTCTCATAAGCATCTATGTGTTGGATCTTATTCATCTCGGCCATATTCAGGAATTTCTCGTAGTTCGCAGTGTATCGAGTAAGTTTACCGAACTCCAGGTGATAGACCACATTTACGACTTTATTCATGAATTCCGTATCATGAGAGATCAATATAAATGCATATGGATATTGCTTCAAATAGTTAGTTAACCAGTCGATATGCTCAACATCCAAATAGTTGGTAGGCTCATCCAGCAATAGTACATTCGGTTTCTCAAGCAGAAGCTTCGCCAACAGAACCTTTGTGCGCTGACCCCCACTTAGTGAAGCGACATCACGGTCAAGTCCAATAACGGAAAGACCAAGACCATTTGCCATTTCCTCCACTTTTACATCAATAAGATAAAAATCTCCGATGTCCAGCTGTTCCTGAATGTCCCCCATTTGCTCGAGTAACATCTCTAACTCTTCAGGAGAAGCGTCGCCCATCTTTTCAGTTATAGTTAGCATTTCCTGTTCCAGCTCTAAAAGTGGCAAGAAAGCGTCCTTCAATACATCACGGATGGTTTTCCCTGGCGTTAAGATCGTATGCTGATCCAAGTAACCGTAACGGACGCGAGGCGTCCACTCTACTTTTCCACTATCCTTCAACAGTTTTCCAGTCAAAATATTCATAAGCGTCGATTTTCCTACGCCATTTGCTCCTACGATTCCTACATGCTCACCCGGTAGCAACCGGAAAGAAACATTTTTAAACAACGTCCGATCCCCAAAATTGTGGGAAACGTCTTCTACACTAAGTAAACTCATAAATTCTCCGCAAGCTCCTGTCTATACTTAAATAATGCGTAATAAGAAGAAACGACGTTGTCATCTTTTAAAGACGACAACCGTTTCTCGTAAAAATATAAGGATAAAGTATAGTGTGAAGCTTATACTTTCTTATATTTTTCAAAACACGTATAAATATATATTTTAACACACTTTAATGCAACACTGAACTAAAAGTTAGTTGAGTGAAAAGAGGAAGCATAGAGAACCGCTTTATTCAGCCTTTCTTTTGAAAAAAACTACGGCTTTTCCCCTTACTGGGTACATCTAATACTCCCTCAAACATTTCATTGATCACTTCTACCAACTTCCCCTTAGGCTTGAATGGATCTTGCTGAAAAGGTAGTCCATAAATCTTATCTGTACCTATAGCGGTTTGTAACAGTTGTACAGTTGAGCGTTCTGCGAGTGGTAACCCCACCCTCCAATTCGTTTCAGGCTGTAACCTTTTACGCCTAAGCCACACTAGTAAATCTTCGAGTCGCCAATCTGCACCAGAAGTAATTAGAATCGGCATATCGCTATATTTGAACTCATCAAGCGCCCCTTCATATTCCCCAACGCCAAGATCCAACACTACAAATTGATAATCCCCTCTCAGCAAATCAGCCATTTTTCCGTGAATAGGACGTTTCCAATAATGCACCCCTTTCCATGAAAAAGCAGATATCTCATCCTTGGATGCAACAGTTGTAATCTGTGTCTGTAACATGCTGCGAATGCGTTCATAAACCGATGAATCAGGAGAAAAATCAACCCACGCAGTTGCCCCCTTCTGCGCAAGTAAGCTGCTCACTGCGAATGAAGTATGTGTTGTTCCAAGACCTGAGGCAACTCCGAGTATGGCAATGACCATCGCTTTTCGCTTTTCTAGAGAATGTGGGACTAAAATAGTAAAATCATTTCCTCTATCCATTTCAGATTCCATACGAATTAGTGCCTGTAGAACTGCTTCTGCATTCTGATAACGCTCCTCAGCGTGATGTCGTAATAAGCGTCTTATGATTGGAATAATGCCAGATGGCATATGGTTATAAAGCCTATTCTCCATCCCAAACTCCCATTGACTACATTGCCCTCCAGTTGCCATATAGAGAATTAATGCTCCTAGTCCATATAAATCGGATACCGGCTGACTCTGCCCACTTCCATATTGCTCAGGTGCCGCGAAGCCAACCGTACCAAGCTTAACCGTATCTTCAGAGATACCGTGTTTGTAGCTTCGTGCGATCCCAAAGTCAATTAACATCAGTTCTTTTTGCAGTGTCAACATGATATTTGAAGGCTTTAGATCACGATAGATAATCGGTGGTTGATGATTATGCAGATATTGAAGGACTTCTAAAAGCTGTTTAGCCACCTGAATGATGAAGTCACTTGGCAAAGGTCCGGGATTATCCTTCATTAGCTGACTCAAGCTCACACCTTCAATATAGTCCATGATTAAATAGGAATACCCTTCTCGATCTGGAAGATAGAAATCGACAATACGCGGCAATCGTGGGTGGTCTAGTGTAATTAACATATCGGCTTCCGCTTGGATGTCAGAATGCAGCTCATCTAAGCATAAGCTTTCTTTTACAGCCCATCGTTTACCCTTTAGACGCAAATCATCCGCAAGATAAACATTACTC
This sequence comes from Paenibacillus sp. FSL R5-0923, assembly GCF_038009145.1. NCBI lineage: Bacteria > Bacillati > Bacillota > Bacilli > Caryophanales > Paenibacillaceae > Paenibacillus > Paenibacillus sp. FSL R5-0923. The sequence goes on along the minus strand of NZ_JBBPAT010000001.1, from coordinate 3,860,163 downwards.
ATCCCACCTGAACCAATATGGCCCGTAATTCTGTATCTGTCATCAATAACCTGTCCAATCTTAAGTTTTGTCTCAAAATACAAACTTACTCCCCCTTTTCGCAAAAAAAAGAGAAAGCTTCCGCCATTAACGTTCTTACCGCAAAATACGGTCACGTTAATAACGGGATGCTTTCCCTTAGAAAATTAAAATTTGTTTGATTAGTATTTAATCATATAAAGTGTGATCTCATCACGATTATGGAATAGCTGCTTTGCACGCTGAATCTGCATGCGCTCCCCTTCAAACATCGCAATAATTTCTTTGATCATCGCAAGTGGTTTCTTATGCATCAGTTTTACGGTCACAATGGCTGTCCCACCCGGTGACAGACTGTGTAGTAACCCGGTTACTAGCTTCGCCATCAGCTTAGGACTCCAGCTCATATCGCATACGATTAGATCAAATTCATTATCGCGGAATTTCACTTCTCCAGCGTTTTTACGAAGGATTTTCAAACCCGGATAATTACGTAGGGACTCATGCATTAACGCAGGGTCAACAGCTGTAACCTTCATTCCACGTTCCAGTAAGAAAGAAGTCCACCCACCTGGAGAAGCACCAATATCTAACGCATTACGGAAACTGTAAAAAGGAATATCAAACTCCTTCTCGGCTTCCATTAGTTTGAACTTGGCACGTGAGATTTGTCCATCTTCCTTACGGAAACGGATGGCACCGCCATTCCATCCAGATAAATTCGCTTCTGGTCTGGACACACCTGCATATAAGGCATTCCCGTCTGCGTAGACTGAAATAACCCAGGCTGGATCTTGCACAGTAAATTCTGCGCCTAAGCTCTGCAATTGCTCTTGGAGCCATTCACGAAGTTCTCCTGGACTGTCCTGCCAGAAGGAAGGATCACCTTTACGAACGTTCAGGGATACCTTCTCACCCTCAAGCTCAGTGTGGCGACTTAAATACATTGCCAAACGCTGTAGAGCTTCCATGGTTCCTTCATCCTGAAACTGAACAGGTTGTATATGACGCAGGAAAATGGGAAGATTCTGTGTGAGTAGGCGCGTTACTTCCTCTGGTTCAGATTGCAATGTAGCCAGAAAGATTTCTCCTGGTAGTAACAAGGTACTCTTCACAGCACCGAATAAACGGCGAAGCTCTTCTTGCGCATAAGGCGCAAATCCGTGATTAGCTGTACAAATATATCGGGAATACACTTCTTCTTCCGGAGCAATGTTCTGCTCTTCGGTATCTTGTCTTAAATCGTTCAAATCGTTTTGCCTCCAGGTCTAATTTTAATCCAGGGACGACCGCTATCCCATTCAACATCAACAGGAATATCATAAGTGGCCAAGATCATTTCTTTCGTTAATACTTCTTCTTTCGGTCCAGATCCAGCTAGCTTACCCTCACGAATTAATGCAACATGCGTGAAAAGCGGGACAATTTCTTCCACATGGTGAGTTACGTATACTACAGAAACATTACGCTGTCTCAGCTTGTCTATTTCAGCCAGCATTTTTTCCCTTTCATATAGATCAAGGCCGGCACATGGCTCGTCCATAATTAATAGCTTAGGGTCAGCCATAAGACATCTTGCCAGCATAGCTTTTTTACGTTCCCCCTGTGACAAGGTCCCAAAAGGATGAAATGCCATATTGCCTAGATTCATATCTTCCAGCATGCTGATTGCTTTCTCTTGTACTTCGGAGGGGATCGTCTCGTAGAAACGCAAATAAGCGTAAGCACCTGTTGCTACGACCTCCCACACCGGATCATTTAATGACATCTTTTCCATCAAGGAAGGCCCGATATAGCCAATTTCTTTACGAACCTCACGTATATCACATTGTCCATATTTATAACCCAGCACTTCTACAGTCCCTTTGCTAGGAAACAAATAACCAGTCATCATCTCTAAAATTGTGGTTTTACCAGAGCCATTCCGTCCCAAAATGACCCAGTTCTCACCTTCTTTAACTTCTAGCGACACATCGTCCAAGATTAAGCTTTCTTCCCTGCGGAGAGATAAATGTTGTAATGAAATGATTATGATATAACACTCCTTATGTATTCCAGCACTCGCTCAACTGAAACCATGGAATAATAAACTTTCGGATCATTTTCCCGTTCTGCAGAAGCTACAAGTAGTGCAGGAACGCTCGTAATACGATATTGTTGTACCAAATTCGGCAGCATGTTCACATTGCCTGCAACCATTTGAAGTTCAGCAGGCAATAGATGAGCCGCCACCTCTAACATCCGTTCAGCAGCCTTACAAGTACCGCACAGTGGAGTGTGTAAGAATACTACAAGTGGTTCTCCTGAACTCTTGAGCGCCTCCAGTAATTCCACTTCATTCATTACCTTCATTTCAAGTCCGTCTCCTCGGCGATATCGCGAAGCTTATCAGAACTCAGGGGACCATTTACCAAAAGCATCCCCTCAGGTTTAGCAGTATATAAGATCTCATACATTTCTTTTCGCCCCCACAGACTGGAAGTGTGCAAATAGATTTCTCGGGGGAACAGTCCTTCCAGTACGATCCGTCTGGCAACTTCTCCACCCGAATAATCACCCGGCCCCATATCGTAATCCAGTGATAAAATATCCACCTCGCACTCACGCAGCATTAGAAGACATTCTTCCGTCGAACGAGCCAGAGCGAACCCTTTAGGTACCTTTCGAAGATCATCCATATAGATATGAATCACAATTACGCCTCCGCTTCAAACCAACCACGCACAATGGCAATTTCTTTTCGGTGACTGCCATCCGCACCCTTCTCCGTTTCCATGACAACAGCTGAGCTTCGTAAAAGCTCGGAGGACAATAAGCTTTTCAGCCCCTGCTCTCCAATATGTCCTTGTCCGATTCCAGCATGTCTGTCGCGTCTTGAGTCGAAAGGAAACTTAGAATCATTTAAATGAACAGCAACAAGATGTGGCCAAAATCCAAGTCGCTCTCCTCGTTTAAGGAAGGCTTCCGTTCGCTCAGGGTTCCAGATACCAGCTGCGTAAGCGTGACAGGTGTCCAAACAAAATCCTATTTTCTCCGGAAATTGGCTAAGCTCTCGAACTTTCACGAGTTCTTCAAGTGTAATCCCTTCATTTCCATGGTTGCCCGCTTGATTCTCTATAAGCAGCTTAGTACGACCATCCCAGGACTGAAGCACATCATTCATACATTGTATAATATTTTGATAGCCTTGTAACGGCTCCATTCCACCAAAATGTCCAAAATGAACAACGATGCCTAATGAACCACAAGCTTCTGCAATCTCTAGATCATTTAAGAGAGAGGATACATAAACCTTTCGCGGAGTAACATCATCTACACCAGCCGCCATGTTAATCCCATAGGGTGTGTGAGCAATCGAAGCAATCCCTTTGTCTTGGCAAAAGAGCGCACAATCCCTCGTATCTCTTACATCTACCTGTTTAAGTTTCAAACTACGCGGATTTTTAGGAAAATATTGAAAACATGTTGCACCGCTCTCCCAAGCGAATCGGGCAGCTCTCCCATAACCACCGCGAATGCTAACATGTGCCCCTATTTTGGAGCTATTCGTCATGCTGACAGTTTGGGCAATAAAACACTTTGCGTCCAGACTGCTCTGTTTTGATAATTGTTCCCCCATCACGAAGACAAGACTCGCCTTCACGATCATACACTTTACATTGATTATTATATGAACCTGTAACAGTATCCCCAGTCATAAACGGCATTTCCATGTACCCACCAATTTCAGTGGCCTCAGTCAGTACTTTTTGGATGCTCTCATAAAGACGGGCTATAGATTCAGTTGTTAAATTTTGTACTAATGCAGAAGGTAAAAGCCTAGCTTCAAAGGCAATCTCATCAGCATAGCAATTCCCGACTCCAGCCATCACATGCTGATTTACTAACAGGCTTTTGAGCGCACCTCTCCGTCCCTTTAATAATGCAGTGAATCTTTCCAGCGTCATCCGACGATCCAGCAGCTCAGGTCCAAGCTTACCCATTGTGGCTTCGCTTTCCTTCACCGACAGCAAATGTATATAGCCTAAGCGAAGTCCAATAAAGTAAAGGATATGATCTCCAAATGCGATTTCGACTTGTGTGTTACGATCCGGCCGTTCTTCCTCCGTGCCATAAAAAAGTATTCCACCAAGCATTAAATGTAAAAGTAGTCTTCGTCCATCATGAAGATGAAACAAAATATACTTGGCACGCCGCTCAACAAAAACAACACGCGCACCGATCAATGCATTTCTAAAAGCTTCTGTTTCCATATTAATTGATTTTTCTCTGTTCACGATTACATCAGATATTGGCACATTTATAATATGCTGACTAAGCAGCTTTCTATAATTCTCCATTTCCGGCAATTCCGGCATAGCTCATCGTCCCTTCTAGGTTGGTGAAGTAATAAGATCCTAGCTATTATACACCGAGAAACGTTTTAAGTTCAGTTAAATCGGCACAAATTTCATCCGGTGAGATTCCGGTAAGGTTTTTATAGTGGTCAAGATTTTCTGCATTGGTTAATCCGGTAAATACAAGAACTGTGCGACAGCCCGCATTTACTCCAGCTGCTATATCTGTACGCATATTATCACCGACAACCACTGCATGTTCAGGCTCGATACCAAGAAGATCTGTCGCAAATTTGATTAAATGGGATTCCGGCTTGCCAATCACTACCGGACTCACTCCACTAGCAGCCTCGATGGCTGCTCCGATCGTACCTGCGCCAGGCATAATGCCATCATCTGATGGCAGCATTAAGTCTGGGTTAGTGAGTACAAACTTTGCTCCTCCCAGAATCCAGCGTGAAGCTTGCGAGAGCGACGTATAGTTGAAGGAGCGATCGATGCCTTGCAGTACATAATCGGGTGAGTCTGTGACAATGCGGAGCCCAGCTTCGGTACAAGCCACATGCAAACCCTCTTCTCCAAGTATCGCCACTGCAGCCCCAGGTGATTCCTCAGCTATGTAACGTGCGGCCGCCATTGATGAGGTACATACCTCCTCAGCTTTCGCATCGATTCCCATTCCACATAAATGTGCAGCCACATTAGCCGCTGTACGCGATGAATTGTTGGTAACAAATAAAAAAGGAATGCCCGCTTCACGCAGACCTTTAATCAGTAAATCAGCACCAGGAATCATTTTATGCCCATGGTATAACGTACCATCTAAGTCAATCAATAATCCTTTAATCTGTTCCATTATAAATCCCTCTATTTCCATAAAAAATTAATTAATGTGATAAATTAATAATGGTATTAATAAACATTCAACCTAAGCCCAGCTTGGATTTAGAATGATTAATAATACTTTTTGTTTGGTGGTATTGTCCGTTTATTTTCGGCAAGATTTCCAGCCATTCGTACCTCTTTCACGCTGTAATTACTTTAAATCTAACACACTTCGTCGAATGAAATCGAACGAGAGACTCTTCCAGCATTTTTTAGCATAGCACTGTCATTTCCTGCGCTTTCCCGGAAAATAATCATTTCCCCAATTGCCCGTTTTGTCTTCGATAAATTGGATATGTGCCGAATTCCTCCGCTAATAATGTCTCTGGAAAAATGAGCTCAGCTTCTTCCAGCAAAGGAATCAACTCTTCAGACGAACTGTAACGAGAGCTGAAATGAGTCAACAATAGTTGGCCTGCATTGGCTTCCTTTGCTAGTTCTGCAGCTTGACGTGCTGTACTGTGATGGTATTGATACGCCATTTCTGCCAGATCATGAGCAAAGGTTGCTTCATGAACGATAAGGTCTGCATGAAGTGAGAGTTCTAAAGCCCCTGAACAAGGTCTTGTGTCTCCCAAGATCGTAACAATACGCCCTCTTTTAGGTTCTCTAACAACATCAGCAGCGCAGATACGAACACCGTCATCCGTTATAACATCTTCACCTTTTTTTAATTTTCCATATAACGGTCCAGGCTTTAAGCCATAACTCTTTAGTAATTCCGTATTGAGGCTCCCGGGACTATCCTTTTCCGTTACCCGGTAACCATAGCTATCAATACGATGCTCTAATAATGCTGCCTCCACTTTAAAACCATCATCCTCAAATACCGTTCCTCCTGTATGCTCGACAATCTCAATCTTGTATGGAATTCGGGATTGGCTCACAGCTAAGGATATATCTAAGTATGCCTTCAATCCAGGGGGACCATAAACCGTTAAAGGAGATGTCCCTCCCTGATAACCACGACTAGATAATAAACCCGGAAGACCAAATAGATGATCTCCGTGTAAATGTGTAATAAATAGCTTTTCCAGCTTCCCTAGGCGAATCGGTGAGCGAAGAACCTGATGCTGAGTCCCTTCCCCGCAATCGAACATCCAAATGCTACGGCGTTCTTCCAGAAGTCTTAATGCAATCGACGTTACATTGCGTTGTATAGTTGGTACCCCTGCATTCGTACCTAAAAAATATAATTCCATCCCTCTTCCTCCCTTCTTCTTATTGACTGAACTATCTCTTATCTATTCTAAACGTCCTTCTTCCAGCAAAAAACCCCCCAGTTACGGGAGGTTCCGCTGAAAGGGATACAATCCCCCTACAGACCGGGTGTATAAATGAAAGAATTACAGCTTCTCTACATTAAAATACTGCGCTTCTGGATGAGCGAATACCATCGCCGAAACGGAAGCCTCAGGCTCCATCATAAAGCCTTCTGTAAGGTGAACACCGATATCCTCTGGGGATAACAGTTTAAATAGTGGTCCCTGATCTTCCAGATCTGGGCATGCAGGATAACCAAAGGATACACGAATCCCTTGATATCTTGCCCCATGTCTTTGTTTCATGGTCATATCTGCAGGATCTGGGAAGCCCCATGTATCACGCATCATGTGATGAACACGCTCCGCTAATCCTTCTGCTACTTCCAGCGCTACAGATTGTAACGCATGTGAGCGTAAATAATCTCCATTATCCTTAAGGGCTGTAGAGAGCTCACGAACACCGTGTCCCGCAGTTACCACGAGGAATCCAACATAGTCCATCATTCCACTGTCGACCGACTTCAAAAAGTCCGCTAGACAGAGATAAGGCTCAACACCTTGTCTTGGGAAAGTAAAGGTATGCAGAATCTCGGCTGTATTCTGTGGATTATAAACGATAATATCGTTACCACTTGATTGTGCCGGAAAGAATTGATACATCGCATGAGGAGTAATCGTACCTTCCAGCATCGCTTGATGTAGAATGTCATCGACAGTACCTTTCAACTCCACAGTCCGCTCATCACCAGCAGCTAATTGCGCCTCTACAGAACCTCGTAGTCCCAGATGGTGACCGAGCAGCATTTGCATGTTCACATAAGGGATAATATGCCCCAATGGATAATTACGAATGACATGGCGCTCTAAATCCGGTGGAACAAATACAGGTGCATCTGGAGATATTTTGGAGCGTACAGCTCTAGTCAGCGTAGGAAGCTCTTGCTTAGGAGCAACTGCCACTGCGGATTCTGCTTCCACTCGAATTTCCTCGGCAATTTTCTCCCGTTCAACAGGATTCATAAGCCGATTAGCAATATCGAGTCCATCCATAGCATCCTTAGCATATAATACCAGCCCATCATATTCCGGCCGGATACGTGTTTTGGTGAACTTGCGAGTCAAGGCAGCACCACCTACCATAATAGGCACATCAATCCCAGCCGTGCGTAGGTCTTGCGCAGTCAGCACCATCTGCTGTGCCGATTTTACGAGTAGTCCAGACAATCCGATCGCATCGGCTTTTTCACGACGAAACGCTTCGATAATGGTCTCAGGTGGTACTTTTATACCCAAATTAATGATCTGATAACCATTATTGGATAAGATGATCTCCACCAGATTCTTACCTATATCATGCACGTCGCCTTTTACAGTTGCCAGCATGATCTTGCCTTTTACCGCTGTCTCATCCTTCTTCATAAACTGCTCCAAATGACCAACCGAAGCCTTCATCACTTCAGCGCTTTGCAGTACCTCAGCTACAATCAACTCATTGTTATTAAACAGCCGTCCAACCTCTGACATCCCGGCCATTAGCGGGCCATTGATAATCTCCAAAGGTCCTGATTTGGTAAGCGCCTCATTAAGGTCTGGAATAAGCCCTTCTTTGGTGCCTTCAACCACATATGAAGCGAGACGCTCTTCTAGCGACAGGTTAGAAATTTTCTCTTTTTTCTCAATCTTCTTCCCACGGAAGGCGGCTACAAAAGCAGCAAGTGTGTCGTCATTCGTATTATAAATCAATTCCTCAGCAAGACGACGATCTTCAGCAGGAATAGAAGCATAACGTTCTACCTTCTCGGTATTTACGATCGCATAATCCAATCCAGCCTTAGTGCACTCATAGAGGAATACTGAGTTCAGTACTTCACGCCCCGCTTCCGGTAATCCAAAGGAGACGTTACTGATTCCCAAGATCGTATGAACACCTGGAAGTGCTTCTTTGATTAAACGAATCCCATCAATAGTTTCTTTAGCAGAGCCAATATATTGTTCATCCCCGGTTCCTACAGGGAACACAAGCGTGTCGAAAATAAGGTCTTCTCCAGCTAATCCGTATTTGTTCACTAATAAGTCGTAGGAGCGTTTGGCAACTTCCAGTTTGTCCGTAGCCTTGATTGCTTGTCCTGTCTCATCAATCGTACCTACAACGATAGCTGCGCCATACTTATGAATCAAAGGAGTGACCAGTTCGAATTTTTCTTCACCATCTTCAAGGTTAATGGAGTTAATTATAGCCTTACCTTGACAGTATTGTAACGCCAGATCAATAACCTTAGGATCGGTAGTATCGATCATCAGAGGAACTTTAACCTTTTTTACAACTAATTCTAGAAACAGCTTAATATCTTCAATCTCATCACGGTCCGGATCTTGCACGCAGACGTCGATAACTTGAGCACCACTCTTCACCTGTGCACGGGCAATTTCAGAGGCTTCCTCATATTTACCTTCGACGATAAGACGTTTAAACTTACGCGACCCTAATACATTCGTACGTTCACCAACCATGTATGGACGGTTGTCGTTTTCAATATAAATAGGCTCAATCCCAGAAAGTGCCGGTGGATGATTTCCTGCAAGCGGACGTGGAGGGAATTGCGAAAGTGCCTCCGACATAGCACGGATATGTTCCGGTGTCGTTCCGCAACAACCTCCCGCAATGTTAAGCCATCCCTTTTCTGCAAACGCAGCAATTTTACGCGCAAGAGAATCAGGAGATTCATGATAATGCCCATTCTCATCTGGCAGTCCAGCGTTCGGATAACAACTCACAGCCGCTGAAGAGATTGCAGAAAGTGAACGAATATGATCACGCATGAACTCTGGACCCGTTGCACAGTTTAGACCAATAGAGATTGGCTTCAGATGTTCTAATGAAATATAGAATGCTTCAATATTCTGACCGGCAAGTGTTGTACCCATCGGCTCTATTGTTCCCGAAATCATCACTGGCAATTTGATACCCGTCTTCTCAAATGCATTTCGAATACCTATACTTCCAGCCTTCACGTTCAAAGTATCCTGAGAGGTCTCTAGCAATAACGCATCTACTTGACCATCAATCAATGCCACTGCCTGTTCCTCGTAGCTATCAACGAGCTCTTGGAAAGTCACGCCTCCCGTAACAGAGAGTGTCTTTGTTGTAGGACCCATCGCACCTACAACATAGCGGGGACGATCTGGTGTATCATATTTATCAACGGCATTACGGGCTAGCTTTGCTGCAACCAGATTAATTTCACGAGCCCGCTGCGGAATATCATATTCAGCAAGTACAACAGACGTTGCACCAAATGTATTCGTTTCAATGAGATCAGCACCTGCTTCAAGATACTGCTCATGAATCGTCTGAATTACTTCTGGACGAGTTAATACTAGCATTTCATTACAGCCGTCTAATTCTTCCCCACCAAAATCCTCACCTGTCAGAGGCACCTGTTGGATCATTGTGCCCATTGCACCATCTAGAATTAATATTCTTTGTTGTAAGCTTTCCTCAAGTGTATATTTAGCCAACGTATAGTCCCCCCAGTAAAACATTAGAGTAAGTTTAGCAGAATAAAGGAATTTCGGAAAGCCTTCCTTTCCACTCTGCATTATCTGTAATTACAGGTTATAATTGCTATTCTTTTTAATTATGGTTTCACAGAGAGTTCTTTATTAGGCATAGAATGCTGAGTTCTAGCAGTTACATGCGATGTAACAATATATTGTCCTTCTTTCGCAAGTGTTCCTTCTGCTTGATAGATTCCATCACCGACTAGCTTCCCTTTAAGCTCAATTTTCTGTTCCTCATCATCTTTCCTCACAATTTCAAATAAAACCTCTTTCGCATCATCCACAGCTAAGTTTTCTTGCGTCACCACAGCCTCAAAGGTCACCTTCTGATTTACAACAACCTCTTCAGGACTCCAATGTAACTCGACCTTGATAGGCTCCATAGACATGTCCATGTTCATATTCATATTATGTATTCCAGATTGTTTGGTTTGGTCTGATGAACATCCTCCCAATACTAAAAGTGTTGCACCTAATAATAAAGGAACTATTGTTCTTGAAATCTTCATTTAGATTCCTCCCAGTCAAATTGATTACTAAGAATCTACCAATTCATGTTATACATTCTCCATCTATTATACACATTATTATTGGTTTTTCAGTATTTCGCATCAATTCAGCTAAACTCTTGTGACTTAAATCATATACTAGTAAATCTCATCTAACATACTAAATATGATGTAGATATAAAAAAGACAGTAAGTCTCCTAGATACCTAGGAACTCACTGCCTTCTTAAAGCTTAAATGAATGAAAGCCTCTTCTACTCAATTTTATAAAGATTGGACCAATGAAAGAAGCTCTCCAAGATGTTTGATTTCATAATCCGGCTGAATTTCCGGATCTGGCTGTTTGCCTTTTCTGTTAATCCAAACTGTAGTCAAACCTGTTGCCAGCCCACCACGAATATCCGTTGTAAGCTTATCTCCGACCATAACTCCTTGCTCAGGTGCAATATCTAAAAGTTCTAGGGCATGCAGAAAAATTTCCTTATTCGGCTTTCCTTTGCCGAAGCTTCCAGAAATCACGATGTGATCAAAGAAAGGAACGATTTCAGGTACGCCATCTAGTTTCTCTTGTTGCAATGCAGGGCATCCATTAGTCAGAAGCAATAGCTTCACTTTCCCCTTCAGTTCTTCAAGCACCTGAATCGTTTCTTCATAGATGTAAGGTCGATTTCTACGCTCTGCTGCGAATTTGGCTGCTAATGTCTCAGCAAGAGCTTCGTCCTCTACACCAAGTGCTGCAAGACCACGACGCCATGCCTCTTTACGATATCCCGGTGCAAGCTGCTCCAATTGACGGAATTCCGGCTGTTCACCTGCAGTAAAGTTCCCCCAAAGTGCTTCAAACGGATTAATCCCAATCATCTTTGTAAACGGGTTCGTTTCGTAGGATTCATATAGTCCAATGGCTTCTTTACGCACCGCAAGTTCCAGTTCTTGTGGATCAATCGTATCCCCAGCGGCTTCACATGCAGAACGAAATGCTTCATTAACGCTCCGATCATCCCAGAGCAGTGTATCATCAAGGTCAAATAGTACGGCGGAAATTGGCATTACAGGTCTCCCTCTCCCATGGCTGGTTAATTTCTATTCGTGAACTACTTCAATTTGGTGAGCTTTTGCGAATGCTTCCAGTCGAGTCCCCATTGCATTGGTATCATAACGATTCATAAGTCTGGTAAAAATCCATTTCGTGCGTTTGCCTTTATGCTTAATTACAACAGCTCCACGCGAAAGGATGATTTTCTCAATATCAGAAGCTGGCAGATAACGTTCGCGGTTGAATTTTATAGTAGATAGTCTAGCATTCTCTACCTTCAAGTACGGACGTCGGAAGAACAGAAGTGCCGCTAGTAAGTAGTACAAAACGACTCCTAGCCAGTTCATAAGCATACCATTACCTTTGGCCTGGTCCACTGAACCAACCATCCAAAACATAGTACCAAGCACTAATAACACTAATGGAAATGCAATGTTACGGCCTTTAAAGGTTTCACTGTTCTTACCAGGAGATTTAGATTTAGATGCGTAAATCGTTTCCTTCCCCTGTTTCTTTCTTTGCTTATTAATTTGCTGCGTGTTGCGTTGAACCATTCTTTCCCAAGAACGGGCCATATGCGTTCCCCCTAGTCATCCAGTAATATCTATGAAAAGGAACAGGGTGTTAATGCTTACGCCCCTTGTTACCTTGTTCATGCTCATCATTATCAACCAATTCAATCGTATTCAATTGTGCTCGGAAGTTATTGCGAATATTCCCCAAATAAATTTCACGAAGCTTGGCGCGTTCCGCCGTTTCCTCTTGATTAAGGCCTACGCTCTTCTGTTTGCGTGCCAATTCGTTAATACGCGCGACCAACTCATCAATATTCAAAACTTTCCCTCCCCTTATAAATTAATTCTAACTCTGCCATGAGAAAAAGAGCTTGTCAAGGTTTACTCCCTGCAAGCTCTTCATGTCCTCTTATTATGTTCTTAGAATATTAATATATAGGTAAAGTGAGAATATCTCCAGCATTAATCTGACTACCTTTAATGCCATTGGATTTTTTAATTCCTTCTATATATACAGCCGTTTTCATATCAGAAGGTTTATTCTCAAGAGCAATACTCCAAAGTGTATCTCCACGTTCAACCACTACGCGCTTCTCATCCTTCATTAAAGTAGTAGATCCTGCAAATACATTACCTACTACTGTAAGTCCTGATAGTACGAGCACGATGATCAATGTCAGTTTAATAACAAAATCTCTACGGAACAAACGCATCAAGCCTTCAAGCAAAAACTCTGTAATCTCTTTAATCTGAGCTGAATAACGGGTAATAGGATTATGTCCTAAAGATTCAACCACTGGGGCTTTATCGTAGATGCTACGGTATGTACTGTATTTTAACATGAATATCATCCTCCAAACACTTGTTCTTACTTTTGAAATTATAATAACACGAACATGTGTTTTCTTCAATACTATTTTAGAACAATTGTTCTCTTTTTTTCAGAGGTTAATATTTACCATATTCTTCATATAAAGAATCACTCTTATCGTTTAGATGAAGGAAACGCAATCAATACAAGACTACCATTTATTAACTCTTTCGAATTAATATTTATAATAGTTAGAACTTATGTTTGTGCGAACGGTAGTTCTATGTTATAATTTTCCCAAACATTACTATATGGGGTTGATTCCAATGTCAAAGATTTCAAGTCGCCAGCTGGCGATCCTGGAATTTATACGTAGCGAAGTCCGCAGCAAGGGTTATCCTCCTTCCGTCCGGGAGATTGGAGAAGCTGTTGGTCTTGCTTCCAGCTCCACAGTTCACGGTCATTTAGATCGGCTAGAGAAGAAGGGACTTATCCGTCGAGATCCAACGAAGCCTCGTGCGATAGAATTGCTTGGCCAAGAGGATTCCGAGAATGTCCATCATTTCGCGCAAACCGTCGCTCGCATTCCTGTCGTAGGTAAGGTTACCGCCGGGGTTCCTATCACTGCTACTGAGAATATTGAAGACTACTTCCCGCTTCCAACTCACTATGTTGGAGATAACAAAGTATTTATGTTATCGGTTCAAGGTGACAGTATGGTCGAAGCTGGGATTATGAATGGCGACTATGTTATTGTTCGTCAACAACAAACGGCTGATAACGGAGATATCGTTGTAGCTATGACCGAAGAAGATGAAGCAACCGTTAAGACTTTTTATAAAGAACGTGATCATATACGTCTTCAGCCGGAGAATCCGGCGTACGAGCCTCTTCGCCTTAATCGCGTAACCATTCTCGGCAGAGTTATCGGATTATTTCGAGATATCCACTAAGTTTGCACTCCTACCTAGCGAAAACGGATACCGTCCTAAAGGACGGTATCCGTTTCTACGAGAAGTATAAGGATAGGGTATATCGTAAAAATATATACTTTCTTTTATTTTTTTAAAAAAGCTGTTCTGCAAATGCAGAATAGCTTTTTTATTGTTATCAAACTCCATTTATCAATTACAGAACATTTGTTCTCATAGGCTAAAATGACCATTTTTAATGAATAACCGTTTAGGCATCCTCCTCATATCTTAATTAGAAAGGAGTGTTGCACAATGCCAAATTACCGGATTATAGTTGATCTGACGCAGCGTATGCTTTATCTTCTTGATAACGACATTGTGATCAGGGGCTTCCCAGTCGGAATCGGTAAAATGTTAACTCAATCACCACTCGGTGAATTCACAATCATCAACAAACAACCCGATCCAGGTGGTCCATTTGGGGTCTTTTGGATGGGGCTATCTAAGCCTCACTATGGGATACATGGAAATAATGATCCCTCATCCATAGGGCACGAAGTATCCCACGGTTGTATTCGTATGTACAATGAAGATGTGTTAGCACTAGCTGCGATTGTACCGATTGGAACACGAGTAACGATCAGGAATTAAATCTATCTCTATAGATAAACACGCCTCACTCATGGTTCAATGGAGGGGGCGTGTTTGTATTTATGTATTTTTGATGACCTAATAGGAATTATGTGGCTATATGTCGAATAATGTTAACAGGATTTCAAATTGAAAGGAAGTGTCTCGTTTTGAACAACTCAAAAATTAGAACCCTCGTCGATTTTAAAGTCGATGCACTTGTTAAACTCTCTGGCTTATTGTTAAATAACGATCAAGCGGGTGGAAAAAAAGTAAATTTACTCACCTCATTCGGCAGTATTCAAGGGACCATCTCCCCTTCCACCTCCAATAAAGAGGATGTTTTTGACTTAAAATCTCTAATGGATGATGTCATTGTAGATGAATACATATCTTATTTAGGTGCGGAACATCCCGATAAAAATTTCAGCTATAACTTTGTAGTCCTTAATGATGTTTCTGTAAGACCCTATACTCACTATGAATCTCCGATCGAATACAAACAGCTAATTGTTTATACTGATCAAATCACAGCCTTCAATTTCTTATGATCTTGACATATTTATTTTAAAAAGCTCTCAACAAAGCACTCCAGCAGTTGCCCCAATTTTGCACTCAGCTTGCAAAATCGGCAGATCTCTGGGTGCTTTCTCTTTTCTAATCAGTAGTCGTTTCCTAAATTCCCACGATTTTCGCTCTTAACAGATACTAGTAGAGAGAATTCAGGCATATCTTTCAATAAGCAATAAATCTTGCTCTACTGAGATCATTGGAGGTGTGATTACATGCTGATTTTCTTAATGTATATGTTTGCCATTGTAGGAGGAGTCTTAATTCTAAGTGCCGTTATTATAGAATTAAAAAAACTATCTACTTCTTCTGAACTTTCTAAGCTGTTAAACGCAACCTCATCTTTTAATATTATATTCACCAAAACATTCATTCCGCCCAATCAATCGCACTTGATCGCCCTTAATGAACCTTATAAAAAAATAGCAATAGGTACCAGCAATCCGAAAACAAGCAAAAAAGCAATAGCAAAGCTATACTCGTTCGACAATATAATGGGATCAGAGATTGTTGTTAACGCACTAACCCTTTCAAAAGTATCTAAACGACAACAAAACAGCAAATCAACTGCTTCAAGTGCGGATATTAATGTGGTTAATAGCTTTGACGAAGAGGCTGATGTTATTGAGGAACTTACGCTTAAAATATACATGAACAGCAATGAAATACCTGTGTATAGTATTTCCTTCTTGCCAGGCTTATTGCCCATTCAACAATCCGATAATCAATACAAAGAAGCTTACTCCCAAGTCCAACAATTACATGCTTTCTTCAGGTCGATCGTATCCGAATGAATGCCCCCCTTCCGCCTATTATTACTTCACTTTACCTTTCCCAATTAGAAATTTTGAAAACCTTAAGGAAAGACAAAAAAACGGTCCTTTTGAGAGGGCCGTTTTCGCTGCATCCAACATTCATTTTAAAATTGCACACTAAATCCGTTAAATCGGTGAATGCCCGTACCATGAGCGACAAGATCCCGTTCACGTAGTTCACGAACTGCCTTCATAACCTCTTGCAAAATAGCTGGATCTAGACCCAACGTATTATGAGAGCCGAATACTTGAGATACATTTGGAATTTGCGCAATCTTTTCTAAAGAAGCCACTAAATCTGCCGGACTAGTAGAGGGATAAAAAGCATAAATTGGCGTAACATCATACAACAAATCCCCTGTAAACAGATACCCGTTGGCATGATCAAAGATGCTAATATGACCTGGCGAATGACCCGGTGTGTGGTAAATTACTAATCTACGCCCGCCTAAATTAAGCACATCTCCCTCTCGCAATAGAGCTGTTGGTTTCCCTTGATAAGGCGTATACCTATTAGGATCAAATGTCTCAGGAACAGGAAGAGTAATATCTCGGCTCATATCTTTTCTGATCTGGGCAAGGGTCAAACCTCGTATTCCATTAATTAGCCAATCCTCATCCTCTTTATGAACATAGATCGTCTCAAATTGTCCATGACTGCCTATATGGTCTGCATGCACATGCGTAGTGATGACAGCGATAGGTAAATCCGTTAACTGATCCGTTATTCTTTTTATATTATCGATGCCTAATCCCGTATCAATCAACACCGCTTGTTCTTTCCCTAACAACAAAAAAGAGTGCACCTTTTCCCAATGTCCATATTCACTGATTGCATAAGTAATTGGATCAATTTTCGTGACTGTGAACCATCGATCTTGAATCAAGTGTGATCCTCCATTCCGTTCCATTTCTCCCTTACCTGCTCTTCTCCTTTATAATAGTCCGCTTGTTGATCCGCCTGATAAATTTCTTGATAGGGGAGAATGTTGATTTTACCTGAGTCCGGATATTCGCAAACATCTATGCCCTGGTTCGTTCGGAGATCAAGATACTTGCAAGGGGCATCCGTATGATTATAAAGTTGATGCGCTCCTTCAGGTCCTATTTCAAAAAATAGTACATCACCTTCAGAAACCTCACTAAAACCCTCGGGAGTTCTTAACATCGCTTTTCCCGTCAAAATCACAAATATTTCTTCAGCGTTTCTATGAAAATGATAAGGAAAGGAATACTTATCTGGATCAAGCGATCTTATGTCGAAGACAAGATGTTTAGAATTTGCGATCTCAGCTAACCTCTCACTCGTATGCCAAGCAAACTCAGGGATCGGAGATAACTTTTGTTTAAATGAAACTGTATTTTCATTAAAAATCTTCGCCAAATATAACACCCCTCATCCATTACGCTTTTCTTTCAATATAATCGGTTTGGTACTTTATGTAAATGCAGATTATCAGGTTTAATAATAAAAAAAGCCCCGCCAGCTTTGGCGAGACTCTTATATGTGAAATATCCTATTTATTTTGAAGAACGATTTTGATTTCTCCATCTGAACTAAAACTTAAAACCGTAAAATCAGTATTGATTTCAAGTTCTTTCCAATCCTTAGGAAGCTGGTAAGCTAGTTTGCCACGAATTTTCTTTCCTGCAGCTAAAGCGCCGTCCATTGTTCCTACTTGACTATCCAAAGTATGAGCCAAGAGATCTTCATTTATGGAGAAGCTGTCTTGGTATGCATTGAACATTAGCATAGAGCTTACCATATAATCTTTACTGGAAATATTCTCAAGTATAATTCCGATTTCTACAAACTCATTACCCTCTGATGGTTGTACATAATCATTTCCCTTAGGCTTTTCCAGAGATTCAACTGTAAGCTTAAAATTCTTAGTTGTGATGGTTTGTCCAACTTCAGTTATCATCGTTTCCTTTGGCTCTTCTGTAGGCTTGCTGGTAGGCTTTTCCTTTTCGACCGGTTTCTCTGTTGCTGCAGTATCATCTACCTTTGCCACTGCTGGTTCTGATTTTGATACTGTAGGTTCACTATCATTCCCCTGTGATCCAATCACCCCTATTACAACAAAAACAATAATAAGCCAAAACCACCATTTTTTAAAAAAAGGTTTCTTTGTTTTCAATATTCTACTTCCTCTCAGATAATATCCACTTCCAACTTTTGCTAGGAAAATATACCCATATTATCCTATGAAAGATATACCTTTGCAAGAAAAATATAAAATAATGTCAGATGATAAGAATAATTGTGACTGTTATATTAAATTCCATTTTACTAGAACTATAAATATAAAAAACATCAACGGCAACGACATCAAGGGTCTAAAGGTTCTAGTAAAAAGTCATGTATTGCACTCTTTACCACTCTTGAATTTGAGTGTGGTAAATATCACAACAAATATACTAGTCCAGCTATAGCCAAGGAAAGAACCCCTCCTAAAGCAGACCAATTCGCTACTTTGTTTTTAATTTTACGGTCTTCTTTGGATTCTGAATAAAAATTCCCTCTTTGCTGAGTACCTGTCGTAAATCCGCCAACACATATACCAGAGATCACAAAAAAAGCCAGTCCTATATATATGAAAATGCGCATATTAGTGCTCCTCCCAGGAAAGTATTGTATATCTATATATAAGATATTCTAACATTATTCTGCACTACTAATTGGAAAAGTTAAAATGATGTATGACGAGAATGCACATAATCGAGGAATCATGGGTATGTGCTCAGGTGCTATTTCTTGTGGCGATTGGTATTGCAGCCCTTCTGGTGTCTACTTAGTTTCTCCACTAACGGAGAGAGTCCTCTTCTTCGAGTTTTGGACTCAGATGACGTTATTTACAAAATAATCGTCTTTTGTGCAGGGTTTCGGACTCCAGTAACCTTGTTGCTTCTTTAGAGCATAATTGGGTACTTTTCAGGCCAATAACTGCATCGCGGTCCGATAGGTCCGATAGCAACCTTGTATGCGAACCTATAAGCCTATTCAGACGACTAAATTAATGAAGTTTGTTATTGCTCAAGAATATCCTCAAAAAGAAGGGAGTGCCTCAACAGCCATCGCTGAAAGGGCACTCCCTTCTTAAATAAACATGCAACCATGCGCACCCCTTTTTAACGCTCTCCTTCAACAGGTTTTTTAATAGTCTTTTAAATCCTTTATCAAAAATCCCTGTCAACAGTTCATCATAAACTTTGTTCTTTGTCTGGATGCTCATTTCCTTACTCAGCAGATAACCGGCTTTCTGATCAACGAGCTTTCGCAAGAATCCGTGAACGATCTTATTATTAGCGAGGTTTGTAGCTTCTACCAGCGCCCCACCTGCTCCAATGGTCATTCGCTTACGTTTTAAGATATCAGCCTTATTCCGGTAGTAGCGTTCACCAGCAAGTTTTTCCTTACGTTCCTGGGATGATAACCAATCATCTATTTCTTGCTTAACGATCTCCTCGTCTGTCATAGCGGATGCCGCACCTTTTTCAATGATCCGGTTAACCTCTTCTGTTGTGCTCAATTAGTTTCCTCCTCTCCTATTAATCAAATGAGAACGAAGCTGGACGCATAACAATGGTGTTCACAAAATAGCGGTCACCGTGCATCTGGTGGTCATGTTGCTTAATGGGCTTCTCTTCCCCGCAATCAGCTGCCTTTTCATCCCATATGTAGGACGATAACTCGCAAAAGGTTTCCTTGCAGCAATCATTATAGAGAATCTTTCCGGTATTCAGTGCTGAGGATACATTGCGGATGCCTTCTAACACATCGTTTTTTGCCTTTTTCACTATAAACTTTCCGTATTTTCTTACAGTAGCTATAAAGCTTGCTGCGGAAGGGTCAATGATAAGACTTTGAAGCGATATATCCCCAACGAATTCAACCAAATCATGATAGTACTCTTTATCCGTCTTCTGTTGGCTCTGCTGGCGACCGTCATAGTGGTATTCTTTCACCTTGTACCAGACACCAGAAAAAAGCCCCGACAGCCCGAACGTCATCGGGCTTTGGGTGCTGTAGTCACAAGAGATATATGATATTTGCTGTAGCGGCGATCCTCTGTCTTAACAGGTTACAGTTAAACCAATACTTTGCCCCATCTACAGAACATCGAGCAGTCGCTTGTTCTACAAATGAGCGCGGCATCAAGGCCACTTCATCAAAAACATTCCTATAAGCGTGATCCCATGTATCAAATCTTGACTTCGTTCATCCTTACCCCCAAACAAGTAGAAGTCTTTACTTACCGGCCTCCTGCTGATAGTAAGATAGTTCTCTGCCCTATGATCCACTACAGTGTATCCTCTGGATTTAAGCATTTGCTTCAACGGCCCTATAAGGTTCCGTCGAAGAGCACCTATAGTCTTTCCCGCCATCCCCAGGTTCTCGCCGTTGAAGGTTTCAGTAGCCCAAACAATAAATGAAAAGGACATTGAAGATGTTTTACCAAAGCGGACTGCACCATCAAAAATTAAAGCATCTTTATCTGCGTGAGGGCTTTCACCTTACATCCACCAAGTAAGAACCTGAATCTGCTTACTAGAGAATGGTTTCTATTTAAAGATTGCATCCTTACGCTTCACTTTCATCTGACCACACTCCTCTCGCTTGAGACTTGAGAGCCTCAATGAAGCCAGCGTCTGGCAAATCATTAGCGTCTGGAGGAGTCATACCCTTAATTTCAAGTTGTAGTTTCTGAACGCGAAGCTTAGTTTCTTCATCCATGTAGCCTAGATACTTTTCCAGCTTATCCAGTGCCTTGAGCTTGTCATAAAACTTGATCCTAAGACCTTCACGTCCCTGCTTTACCTCACTCACTAACGTTCCGTCGACCTCTTCTGAGGATTTAAAACACATATAGCTTACTGGTCTAGTAATTGGATCACCTTCGTTATCTAACACTGGACCATATTCACTCATAACTGTTTCTTCTTGGGACCTGAATTCCACATAATCAGAAGTATCAGCAAATACGATTTTAAGATACTCGGCTATAACCCGATGAACGCTCAACCCGATCTCACCAACCATCTGATCCTTCAACCTTGTGATTTCTGCCTGTATTTCAGGTTTCCTCAGGTTTTCCATCCTATGGAATAGGCAGCCCTCTTTGAATCACCGGCAGCTAAGGCCGCTCTAGTTGCGTTGAAGTCTCGCATATATTCAAGGACAAACATTCTTTGCTTGTCAGTTAGCTCAGCTTCTACTTCAGGTGGATCACCCCGAGCCACTTCTTTTTTCTGTTTATTGGATTTCGGCTTCTTTTGTTGTACAACACTCTTTTTTTCTTTGGCTGTTGTACAACATTATTTGATGATTGTTGTACAACACTCCATTTATCACGCTGCTTTCAGACGGCTACCTTCTTTTCATCAATATGCAGTTGCTCGGATATCTGCCTGTTTGTTATTTCCCCACCGTGCTCACGCCATATCTCTAGTGCGCGGTCCCGGTTTGGATCACGTGCTCTTGGCATTACATTATCACCACCCCCGACAATTCAGGATCTTTACCCATGTACCTTACTTCACCGTCACCTCTGCAGCTTTTTGGGTTTAGATTATGGGGTTATAAGAAAATTTTAAAGAGTATTTTATAACCTCACAAATTATCCACATTTAAATTGCGTATTATCCCTTCAAACAAAGTGCATCTTAATCCTGAAATATACAAAACACTTTAAAGAGAATGAAAAATAATGACCATTAACAATCCAGCTTTAAACAATTCCATTGTTAAACAAAAGGTATCTCCATCTGATCTCCAAATAATTAGCGATATTGTCGAAGTTACTTTTTCTGATGTAGGCTTGATGGGAGCCTATGAGGATCTATGTTCCGCAGCTGCTAACGCCGGTAGAGATGCTTGCAATAATCTAAGTAATCCCATTGCGGTAGCAGCTTGCAAATTAGCTGTTAATGCTGCTGAAGCTGAATGTAAAAGTCGTTGCTAATGAAATAACATAAACAAAAAAAACGAACAGCACACCTAAGAGGATGCTTTCCGTTTTTTGTTTAATAATATTCAGCTATGGTCACCACATCTTTATTATATCATTGTCGAGCTCAATTAACCGTGAGCTCATCGGCTGGCGTGGGTTTTTCACACACCATTCATTATAAGAGTCGAATAATTAATAGGTTCCTCCTATATATAGGTGGCTATCGGGTGACAACTTTCAAAATAATTAAAAATCTCATTGTTTTTATTGATTTCTTTGTTATAGATTTGATTCACCAACACTAGATAAGGAGGATATTTATGAACATTAATTTGACACCTTATATAACAGCGCAAGAGCATTCGGTGCTGCATTTGCTGGACTATACTTCGGACATCGATATTCCAAATAAAGAGAGGATATGAAATTTAACAAAGAGTGTCTTCAAAAACTGTATTCGCCACTTGTATTCCGAATCTATAATTATCTATACGTGTCGGATGTTCAACTTGAATTTCTCTATCTAAAAAACCACGCCGTTTCTATGTGTAGAAACGGCGTGGCATTAGCTTCATATGTGTTACGATGCAGGCGGAATGAACCAGCGTTGATTGGCGCCGCGATTATAATCCCACTGGATAGCCTGTCCTCCATCGGATGTCGATTGTCCCGATATATCCAAATACTTGCCGCTACCTCGGTTGATAATATACGACGAGTCACCTCTATCCAGATTGGTTGGAACAACTTTCCATTGCTGGTTCCATCCGCCATTATCCGGCCATTGAATCACATTAGCACCATCGGATGTAGACGATTCGCTGACTTCCAGTAAATCTCCGCTTTCTACGTTTCTGATGTGATAATAGCCGTCTCCTAGATCTTCGAAATACCATTTTTGATCATTAACAATGGAATTCCAATTAAAGTGCCATTGTATGATAAGCGCCCCATCCGCTTGTTTATCCCATCCACTGACTCCCAATGCTTTATTGCTATTTACATTTATAATGACTTTAGGGTTCGTTCCAGCAGCATGCATCGTCTGAGTAAATGCAGCAGATGCTGCGGATCCAATAAATACAAGTGCCAGAATCGCTATCAACCATTTCCTATTGAGTAACCGTTTCATAAGATAAGTCCACTCCTTTAATTTTCATTTAGTCAGATTTCAACCTCTCCCAATTAAACTCCATTATAGACGATTAGAATGTTGTCGCCTCCTTTGATAAAAAGTAAGTAATACCCATTTCATCAAATCTCATGATGAGGTTCTATTTCTATCATTTGAAGGCGAGCGCTCGCAATGATGTTCATAGAAATAGATCTAGAAGAAATCAATTCAAATATAGGAAAATTATTCCTTAATTATACATCGGTTACAAAAGAGATGTTGTCAATTTAATCACATAATAACAAACTATTTTGAAGTGATTTTCCAACTTCCACCTGCCCTCGGGCAATATACTCGTTAACACTCTCCTTTTTCATTCCAAGAAGATAAGCAATTTGAATACGCGAGTAGCAATTGCCAAAAGCTAATACATAACATTCCTTTTCGCGAGGACTCAATGTTGATAATGCATCTTCAATCTGAAATCTTTGCCACTCTGATAAATTACTTGGACTCCCTGCATTACTTTGTTGGATAAATGATTGCATTCGAATAGGGTCCATCAGTATCTCACGCTGATATACTGCTCGCCTTTCTATCCCACGCTTATTCCCTGGTCTCAGTCCTGAATTCAGCCACTCAATGACAAACTCACAGTCAGATTCATTCCAGAAATCACCTTTTTATCTTCAGCATCAGCCTTCCTATATGCTCGCTCCGCGCCTTTAAGGGAGAGTCGATAGTTTAGGGCAATTGCTGGAGCTAAGTCCGTTACCTTTACTGCAGGAGCCTTGCTATTGGCGATGTTCATCCTCATTCCCCTTTGTGGTACAATTTGGTCGAGGATAAAAGCTGCTATTGGCCTGACGCATCAGGGCTTTTTTCTGTATAAATACATTCCACCATCAGAGAACATCTTCATGATTGTACTGATAGGATATGTGTTGTATGCATCTTTGAATCTAACCCAACTCGGTCCCCACTTCAGCACTTCTACAGGTTTTCTTGGGCTTTCAGTAAAGATAAACTGTCTATGCCCGTCCGACAATGCTTTTTGAGTGTCCTTGTATCTCATTCTACGGATCTCTTTATCACAAATGGACGCTCAGCAGCCTTACCAATAGGTTTGGGATATTTCGAATCTAGGTTTGCTCTCTCTTCCTCCGTGAGTTGTGATCTCTTAATCTTTCCTTGCCCACCGCCTGTAGATTCAATCTCCTTGCTTTTGATTCCTGAGTACCAATCGCTTATTATGATTTCCTCGCTTTCGGATTATCAAAGTCTCTTGTTCCTCTCTCAACCCGTGCTATATTAAATAAGAGGTGAATTTTATGAACGGTAAGAAAGTTATCATTATTCTTTTGTCCATCTCTTTACTGGGTGTGATTGCTTACTTCGGAATCGCTTATGGATTACTTTGGTATATCTTTAATGGTTAAGATCTATGATTACCCGGGCCCCATTTTACTGGAATTATTCGATCTGATTCGATGGCCTTCGGCCTAATAGTCAAGTTCCATCTCTTCGATCTGCTCTTTGTACCTGTCCCAAGTGTCTTCTTCGAAGCATTTTTTATAACTACTCAAGCTATGTCCTTACCCTTCTATGATGTCATTCAAGTCAATGCAAATTGTTCTCTCAAACATCGTGACTTTCATGCCGCCCTCTTCAAACGGATAGGTACCTACGGCTTCTGCGAAGTCCTCCAAGTCTGAAAAATCAATATGAACGTAGGCATATACCGTTTTGTTCTTATGAAATTCCTGAGTATATAGGCCAGTTTCGTTTTCATTGAGCACATGGTACAAATCTGCATTTACTTCTTTCATACTTTTCTCCCCCTTATACCTCTATTAGTCCAAGAATTCTTTAATCAAATTTCCTTTACGATCAAAGTATTTAGTACGCCACCAGGGATGGCAGTTCTCAGCGTAGTATTTCCCCTCGAAGCAAACGTCAATATTTCCCGAGTGATTGCCACCCACCATCACGCCACATTGCCCGTCAACCTCGATCTTCATTCCTTGATATGTGAAGTCAATTGCACGGCGCTCGCAAATCTCCCGGAAGGTCGCTGGATTGGTGAACAAGTCACTGACCTTGATACCGCCGATCTTCCGGCAGCGCAATTTCTTGACTACTGTACCGAATTTCTCTTCCCACAATCCATCCTGAAGGTATTCCCAAAATGAATACTTAGTCTTCCCAGCAGTTTCACCTTGTACTGTTCGTCTGCACCAAGGATCATCCCATTCGTTCCACTGGACCCATACTTCATAAGTATTCATCGTGTATCGTCTCCTTTGATTGGGGTCTCAGCCCCCTAAATTAATCCAGCGCTGATACTGTAGGCTCTATACTTGCAATCAGATTCATGTTCATGAACACTTGTATTCGAATTCCCTTCATATCCCGATAAAATGCCCATGCCTCAGAATCGTTTTGCGTTGCCATTTCTACCTTTCCATGCAGCGTGTTAATCAAAACGTATACAATGTCATGCTTATCCATGTGTCTCAGCCCCCTTATAAGTTCAGTACAGCCAATTCCATCATTTATATCCTCCTTGTGGGAGAGGAGGGCTATTAACCCATCTCTGTCCCAGTATTTTCGTACTGTGCAGCATGTGGACATCAACCTAAGTTGGCATGATATAATACATTTGTAAATAATTATCATTTATTTGAAAGGGGATAAACATGAATAACATAAAGAAGGAAAATCAAAATATTAATAAATGGCTTTCTATTATTTGTCTTATATTAATACCTCTCTCTGTTGGCATCGGAATTGTATTCGATATTTATCGAGATCCAATACAAATTCTGCTTATGGCGTTAGGTTTTATAAGTTTATCTTGGATAAATTGGTCAAAGTATAAAGAGAAATCTAAGTTGTAAATACTTTTGCTTCACAGTATGCGTCTACTGCGTCATAAACTTTGGGTGAGGAGTGCTGTAACCTCCTCTATCCCTTAATGTCATGTATCTTCGTACTGCGCAGTAAATAACTTCAAATAAGTTCTTTTTTTTAGTTTTAGTTTGTTATAATAAAACAATAACTATTAATGAGGTGTTATCTTGCAATATATTTTTTTAATACCATTGGCATTTATTTGGGCGATTCCCTTGGTTTTACTGTTAAAAAGAGATTATCTTACTAAAAACAAGGTTTCAGATAAAAATGCTAGCATAGAGAAAAAATTAGACAGAATAATAGAATTGCTTGAAAAAGATAAGGGTGCATAATCACTTTTATCTTTTTTTATGTCGCAGTATGCGTCTACTGTACCTTTGGGAGAGGAGGGATACTCCTACTCCCTTAATGATCTGGTGCGGCCCCCTTGTTGCTGGGTTTATGCTATCGGACGATCGCCTTCGCCCCTTAGAACAACGTTAATTGCATATTCTTCAACCGTTCCATTCCGTCTGCAGCATGTCGTTCATTACGCCCTATAGCGATATATTTTCTTCCAGTCCTTGATGCAGCCACAGCCGTTGTACAACTTCCAGCACAATTGTCTAGGACGGTTTCCCCAGGGTTGGTGTAGGTGCGTATGAGGTATTCGCACAACTCCACTGGTTTTTGATTTGGATGGATTAGTTCAGGATCATCGTTGTTAACTACCGGATAGTACAAGACACTGCGCGGCAATCTCTCAGTCTTCCCAGCCTCGTTTGACCACGGAATTTCATCACCATAAACAGATGATTTATGGTTGTTAGTCGCTGCATTCATTGGTTTATGTCCCTAACTCATTTGAGCATTATAGATCGGCAGCCTTTTATAAAAGACTAGTATGTTTTCATGAGCTTGCAGCGGCATGACCTTTGTTTAAGTGTCCTGTTGCCTTGTTCTTTTCCCATATCCATTCATATTTAAATAATTTCATATTGCTGGCTGCGAGTGCCTTATCAAATGGGGCTTTAGCAAATAAGACGATTGCCCCGTTATCCTTAATGATCCGTTCATATGCCTTCCATAGCTGATCAAACGGCAGGATAGAATCCCAAGGGCTCTGCGTTGTGCCGTATGGTAGATCGCATAGGATCATGTCCACACTTCCTATAATTTGTTAATAGTGATAATGTACTTATAACTAATTAATAATAAGGAGATAGATAAATTGCATAAAAAGAAATATTTCACCCTTTCACCACCGTTCCTCATTCTAGGGATCATCTTGGCTTTCACTCTTCCATACGATAAAAGGTCTTATGCATTATTAGCAACCATGATGGCATTTTGGATTACTTACTATGTTTGGATTTATATAGAGAAGCTGATACAGAAGAAAAACGAATAGCATTTGTTACGCCTTATGTGTCTACTTAACAATACTAAGCGTGATAAATGCCGCCTCTGCCCTCTCTCGGGGGCAAATGTTTGTCTTATCCTTTACCTGTGTCAAGACTTGTTGCTCCCTTCCTTATTTCACTTCAGAGCATCTGAAGCCATGTGATAAAAAGGATTTGGCGCCGCGGATTTAATCTTTTCAAGCGCTTCCTGTAGATCATTTCGCTCAGAAATCAAATCAGAAACATTCATTTCCTCTGCGTTCGCCCACTCGGTCAGGATTTTCATTTGCCCTTGATATTCATCCAACTCCGCCTGTTGCCGGGCTATGGTCTGCTGTGCCTCTGCTAAATCCCTCTGAACATCTGTGTCAGCCATCATCAACCCGTTTACAGCTTCTTTCCAACGCGCGTTCTGTTGTTGTGACTCTTCTAGTGAGTGAATTAAATACGCAATTTCTGCCTTTTCAATCATGAACCACCATGGAGAACCTGCTTTAAAATTTCTCTTTATCTCTTCTATCCGTTCTGGTGTCATGCTGGATAAGGGAATTTTTCCCGATTCACTCATAACTGCACTCCTTCCCAGTTCCAAATCTGTTGTTGCCCTTTGGCTGGAATCGGAGCCAGCAGTTGCTTAATGTCTGCCAATTCCCAAGCATAGCGTCCTTGATCAAACCATCCGAAGGAATACTCTTTATCAAGAGTATTGAAGTGAGTTTTTCGAGTGTCTGATTCTAAGGCAATCACTCCGCCCAGCACATCTCGCCGGATTCTGAAGCAATCTTTCAACTCTGAAATAGCTACCACAGCCCCAGTCGGTAAGTTGTCCACTGTATAACCGTTCCGAGCCAACGCTGCTTTAATCTCTGGCACTTCGCAGGCCTCTTTATCAATCTTCTTCACTGCATGGATAGCGAGTGGTCCTCTGTGCTTTGTGGGCCAGCTGCGCGTTTCAAACTTCTTCTCATTGAGAGCTATCAGTGTTGCCCACGGCTGAATGATGGTTATGGACTTCATGGCTTTGCCTCATTTCTTCATCGTATTTTCAAATAAATTGAAGCAATGTTAATAATGATTTATTTTCCAACCGATAGTAAAAAGAGAATAAATAATACATAAGGAGAATTTGAAATGGAATATATACTCATTGGTATTGGAATATATGCACTACGTATACTTGTTCCAATTTTTGTAGCTAGAGTTATGTGGAAAAAGAAATCCGAAATATGGAAGATTGTTATTGCTGTCATACTGACAATTTTCATACCTTGGTTGGGTTTAATTTATCTCGTCATCGATCGTTTGAGGTCACCAATCATCCCCCGATTATAGTCTCCGCATTTGTCCAACCCCTGGCGCTGAGCAACTTGTTTGCATAATTGTTCTTTCAATACATACTGGTTATTTGTCCTCTCCTTTATATGGGAGAGGGTGGTTAACCCTCTACCTTCTTTAGATATTCAGTGGCAAACCCGCCATTAAAACCTTCCAGCAGCACTACCTCTGATCCGCACAAGTCCCACGGTTCCCACTTCACCGTCCAAACCTTATCCTTGTATTTTTCCTTCCGAGCTTCGTAGCATGAATGCATGATTACTTTGTCTTCCGGTATCAGTCCGGATTTCTCAAGCCACTCAATCATTTCACCAGCCCGGATCTGTGCTCCGAGTGTTATAATCTCGCCTGCATTGAAGCAGTTGCTTTTCAGCTCCTTGTATATCCCGTTCAAAATCAGCGATAATTTCAAGGTTGTAGTCGATACAGAACAGAATCTGCAGCTTATTCATCCGTCAGCGTATTTCCTGCCGCACTCACAACGGTATTTATCCAATGTTTCCATGTCTTTTCCCTCCCTGGGACTAACGAAACTTATTTTGATAAGCCACGTACAATTGTTAAATAATTGAAATCGGAGTGTTACATATGGATAAAAATAAAAAGTTTTACGGCTTGGGTCTAGGAATATGCTCTGCTGTTGCTTTTGGATTTGCATTCCACAACATTGCATTAGGTATTGGTTTAGGAATTGTTTTTGGTGTTGCCTTGCCTCAGACAGGTAAACCCAAAACTCCTAAAGATAAATGAGGTTCCGCTACTGGGGCTATCCCCGATTAATGGCTTACCCTTATTTTGAAAATGGGTTACTGCCCAATACATTGGCTAGGCATCAGCATAGGATGACGTATAACCAATTGGGAGGTAATATGTTGAACTATCCAATGAACCAAATGAATTCAATGCATCAAATGCACCAAATGCCACAACCCATCGTGGTATACCCTGTTGATCCATATGTTGTAGAAACCTTAAAATCTGTTATTGGAAAACAAGTTGTGTTAGAAACTACTCGTGGTGGAGTCAGCGGATGTGTAGTTGATGTCAAACCAGACCATGTTGTGTTAGATACTAGAGGTAGAAAGTTCTTTGTCCGGATATGTGAGATTGTTTGGATCATGCCTGAGTAATTTTCTATTCCAGAGGGGCTGTGAAAACAGCTCTTTTTTCATATCTATTTGCCTCTTGTAGCTAACTGTTCAGCATTCCTGATAACCAATAATGCAATAACCTCGTTGTTATACAAATCTTATAATCTTCAAATCGATCATTTGGATGATAAGACCCCTGTGCAGCATAGCCATTAAGAGCACCAGTAAACATTGCAGTGAAGTTCTTTAGATCGTTGGTCTCAAACGACTCAAGCAATCTAATCTCGCGGAAATTCCCCTCTATCTGCCGTACTCTTTCCTGGTTTGTGTTCAGCGAATATCTTTTGCTTCAAAGGAGATATTTCCTTCTTCACCTTCTTACGGGTGGTATTGCGTTTCGCACATGAAGATAAGCAATAGGTTGTTCTGTAGCTTCCACATGAACTTTAAGTTCCGCACATCGATATTTCGGAAGAATTGCCCAGCCTTTCGGACGTTCCGGACGCCATCCGGGTCCACCTGTGATATAAAGTGGCTTAACACATGCCGTGGCTTCGTCACGGGTTAGCCGAAATCCTCTCTATTCAATTCTTTTTTGCGAATTTTGAAACGTATTGGTCTCTCAGCGCTGCCGATCCATTCTCTTCGTCACACTCATGCTGTCCTTTTACTTGAGGCTGGTAACGATATGAAGTACGTACAAGAACGTTTAGGTCACGGTAGTATGAGAATCACAGCGGACACATACACACATATTTCAAAGAAAATAAATGAAAGCAGTGTGGAGAAATTTGAAGCTCATATGAGAAGTATCCTCGAATAAAACTACATTTTCAGGGGGCATTACGGGGGCGCTCATTAACCTTCCACAAAACCTCCAAACCTTACCCACACACAAAAAAACCCTCAACACCAATGGTGTCAAGGGTTTAACAGTTCTAGTAAAGAGTCATGTATTGCGCTCTTTCCCACTCGTGAACTTGTGTGCGGTAGATATCCCATTCGATTTCTTTTAGCTCGTAGAAGTGAGCCAAAGCATGTTCGCCGAGAGCTTCGGTAATAACATGACTACGGATCATTTCGCTAAGTGCTTCTTTCAAATCGGATGGCAAGCTTGGAATGCCTTCTTCGATGCGCTCTTCTTCAGACATCACATAGATGTTACGGTCAATCGGAGCTGGAAGATCAAGCTTACGTTTAATTCCGTCAAGACCTGCTTTCAACATAACAGCAAGTGCGAGGTAAGGGTTAGCTGCTGGGTCCGGGTTACGAACCTCAACACGTGTGCTAAGACCTCTAGAAGCCGGAATACGAATCATTGGGCTACGGTTACTTGCAGACCAAGCTACGTAGCAAGGTGCTTCATAACCAGGAACAAGGCGTTTGTATGAGTTCACTGTTGGGTTAGTAATCGCTGCAAAAGCACGAGCGTGCTTCAAAATACCAGCCATGTAGTAACGTGCAGTTTTGCTCAGACCCAGCTTGTCGCTTTCGTCGTAGAACATGTTTTCTTTGCCTTTAAACAAGGATTGGTGAGCGTGCATACCAGATCCGTTGATACCGAACAATGGTTTAGGCATAAAAGTTGCATGCAGGCCGTGTTGACGGGCTACCGTTTTCACGACGAGCTTAAAGGTTTGAATTTGGTCAGCAGCAGTAATCGCGTCAGCATATTTAAAGTCAATTTCATGCTGGCCCGAAGCTACTTCATGGTGGGAAGCTTCGATTTCAAAGCCCATTTCTTCAAGGGTCAGTACGATTTCACGACGACAGTTTTCCCCTAAATCCGTTGGCGCTAAGTCAAAGTATCCACCTTGGTCGTTCAATTCCGTAGTAGGATTGCCTCTTTCGTCTGTCTTGAATAGGAAGAATTCAGGTTCTGGTCCAACGTTCATAGCTGTGAAACCCATTTCTTCTGCTTCCTTCAGACAACGTTTGAGGATACCACGCGGGTCTCCAGCAAAAGGTGTACCATCTGGCATGTAGACGTCACAAATCAGACGAGCTACACGACTATCTGTCACCCAAGGGAAGATTACCCATGTATCTAGGTCAGGGAAGAGATACATATCAGATTCTTCAATCCGTACATAACCTTCGATGGAAGAACCATCAAACATCATTTTATTATCAAGCGCTTTTTCCAATTGGCTAACTGGAATCTCTACATTCTTGATAGTACCTAATAGATCCGTAAATTGCAGACGAATAAAACGAACATTCTCTTCCTTGGCAATGCGTAAAATATCCTCTTTAGAAAAGCTCATGTGATCCTCTCCCTTTCGAACTTCTATATATTATTATTTATTAAAAAACCGGGATAACTCACCTTGAATCAGAGACACTTGTCCCGGTCTTTTACCGGAAACTAGTTCTTGCTTCAGCATTCGGTGAAGCTGGGAATCGGATAACTCTCTACGTCTAACCTCTGTATCAGGGGTAATAACAGTAGCTTCCTCGGATTCCTTAGAGACAGGATTCATTACTTGCTTAATGCCAGCAATATTAACACCCTTCTCGATCAGAGCTTTAATTTCTAATAGGCGCTCAACATCATTAAAAGAGAACAAACGCTGATTCCCCGACGTACGTGCTGGTACGATCAGACTGTGCTGCTCATAATAACGAATTTGTCTCGCGGACAAATCAGTCAGCTTCATTACAATTCCAATAGGAAATAGTGCCATATTTCTGCGGATTTCATCACCCATGACTCATCCAACCTTCCAATGATCTTTTTCTGATCTCATTGTACATTTCCTAATACAGCGTGTCAATGGTATGTGAGATATTCTTACAGCAATTTTCTTTCACGCATACTTTGAAGTGCCATCAAAACGCCATATTTAACATGTGAATAGGTTAACCCGCCTTGCATATAGCCAATATAAGGAGCACGTATAGGCGCATCTGCAGATAACTCCAAGCTTCCACCTTGTATAAACGTGCCTGCAGCCATAATAACAGGATGTTCATAACCTGGCATATCCCAAGGCTCTGGTACCACATGGCTGTCCACAGCTGCAGCGCGTTGTATGCCCTGAACAAAGGCAATTAAGTGTTCTGGTCCATCAAAGGAAACCGCCTGAATCAAATCCGTACGAGGCTCGTTCCACGCTGGCTTTGTCTCAAACCCGCAACGCTGAAATACGGATGCAGCAAAAATACTCCCTTTTAAAGCTTGTCCGACCGTGTGTGGAGCCATAAACAACCCTTGGTAAAGCCCACGTGTTGTTCCTAACATAGCCCCTACTTCACCACCTATGCCAGGAGCGGTTAATCGATAAGCTGCCAATTCCACAAGATCCTGTCGGCCACAAATATAACCGCCTGTCTCAGCAATACCCCCACCCGGATTCTTAATTAACGATCCTGCTACTAGATCCACACCAACCTGTGGAGGCTCAAGCTCTTCGGTAAACTCACCATAACAATTGTCTACGAAGACAATCACTTCCGGTTTCAACACCTTTACCCTCGAAGTCATTTCACCAATTTCAGCCACTGTGAAAGAAGCACGCCAATCATATCCGCGTGACCTTTGGATTCCAATCACTTTAGTATTTTCGTTAATAGCGAGAGCTACCTCATCCCAATCGATCTTGCCATCTGCAGTAAGAGCAACCTCCCGGTAAGTAATTCCGAAATCTGCGAGAGAACCTGTCCCATCCCCTGTGTGACCAATTACCTTATGTAAGGTATCGTACGGACGTCCTGTGATGTATAGCAGCTCATCTCCTGGACGCAGTACACCAAATAGAGCTGTTGATATGGTGTGTGTTCCTGAAGCGAAATGCGGGCGTACCAGTGCAGATTCCGCACCAAAAACGTCAGCATAGACAAGATCCAACACTTCACGGCCACGGTCATTATACGCATACCCCGTTGAACCGGCAAAGTGAAAATCACTGACTTGATGACGCTGGAACGCTTCTATAACCTTCCACTGATTCTTATCTACAATACGATCAAGGGCTTTGACAGCGCCTTCTATTTCAACTTCTGCGGCCTCTGCCGCGCTCAAAATATCCTCTGCAAAAACTACCATTCGTTCTTATTCGCTCCTTACATTTACTTGCCATCATAATGACAGAAAGCGGCAGTAAACTGACGCTTTCTAGATTAGCTATTATTTTATACCTATAAACGAAGCATTTCCACCTTAGGAATGACTGACAAGATTACTGCTGGTCCACAAAATCAGCAAGCATGTAACCCCATTTGTCATAATCCTCTTTATTAAGACGAACGTTATAGAGCACATCGTTCTCATCATATGTCGTTTCCAGAACCTCTCCCACCCTGTAGAGCAAGGAAGAAATGTCACCTCGGTCTCCGGGAATGCGGAAGTTGAGTGTGTCGCCAGCCAGTTCATCGGCGATCATTTCGGTAATCCGTGTTAAATCTTCAGGATTAAATGCACTGATCTTCAAGTACCCTGTACCTGTAGGCAACATTTCCAGTTGCTCAGGCTGACATAGATCAATTTTATTAAAAAGTACGATTTGCGGTGTACCAGATGCACCAAGATCCTGCAAGATGGATTGGACAATCTCCATCTGCTCCTCACGCATTGGTGAAGAGGCATCCACCACATGTAGCACCAAATTAGCCTCATTCACTTCCTCCAGCGTTGCACGGAAAGATGCGACAAGATCATGCGGAAGATTCTGAATGAAGCCTACAGTATCCGTAAGCACGACCTCTTTTCCACCTGCTAGCTCAAGCACACGTGAAGTAGGGTCCAGTGTGGCAAACAACTGGTTTTCAATATAGACATCCGCATCGGTTAGTTGCTTAAGCAGCGTTGATTTCCCTGCATTCGTATACCCAACAAGTGCGACTTGCACCGCTCCCGCCTTGCGGCGACGCTCCCGATGTAGCTCACGAGTCTTAACAACCTCATCCAGCTGGCGTTTCAGCTCCGTAATCCGATCACGAATATGTCGGCGATCGGTTTCCAGCTTACTTTCACCCGGACCTCTGGTACCAATTCCTCCACCTAGTCTAGATAAGTTCTTCCCTTGGCCGGAAAGCCGGGGTAACAGATAGGACAATTGTGCCAGTTCTACCTGAATAATTCCTTCTCGCGTCTTCGCACGCCCCGCAAAAATATCCAGAATAAGCTGCGTCCGGTCAATAATCTTAAGATCGAGAGCCTCCTCAAGGTTCCGTACTTGGGCTCCGGACAATTCTTGATCAAAGATAGCTGTATTAGCCCCGAGAGCATCAGCAGCCATCCGTAGCTCTTCTACTTTACCTTTACCAATAAACCATCTAGAATCAGGCGTTTCCTTGTTTTGACGCAGCACATCCAGAACTTCAACACCAGCGGTTTCGGCTAATTGCACTAATTCCTGTAATGAAAGCTCTGGATCAATTCCGGTTCTTTTAATTTTATCTGTGACGAGACTTACCAATATCGCTCGATCTTGTACATCTGTTTCCGTATCATGCGTTGTTATTGCCATGTATGTCATGCTCCTTATGACGGTGATAGTATCCTGTAATTCATAATTTGAAATCCTCAGTTCGAAGCGTCATTAATTCCTGCTTGCCTGGGCTGGTACTTTCATACTGGTTTAACAGTCTTACAGCCTGACCCCGAACAGCTTTCTCAATGGCGTTGCGAACATACCGCGCATTACTGAAAGCATGAAGACTCTCCGTCTTCTCTACTAACAAATGCTGCTTTAACTTGAGTATCGCCTGTGGCATCAAAATATAGTCGCGATCTTTTGCCATGAGTTCAGCAATTTGCAGCAGTTGATCGATCGTATAATCAGGAAATTCCACCTGTATCGGAAACCGTGAAGGCAATCCGGGATTGCTCATCAAAAAATACTCCATCTCTCCAGAGTACCCCGCTAAGATAAGTATAAATTGACTGCGATGATCCTCCATGGCCTTGACGAGCGTATCAATCGCTTCTTTTCCAAAATCCTTTTCTCCACCGCGAGCAAGGCTATAAGCCTCATCGATAAACAAAATACCGCCCAAAGCCTTTTTTACCAGATCGCGAGTCTTCTGTGCAGTATGACCGATGTATTCTCCTACAAGGTCGGCTCTCTCCACCTCAATGAGATGTCCTTTGGTCAGTACACCCATACGCTGGAACAGCTTAGCTACGATTCTAGCCACGGTTGTCTTGCCAGTTCCGGGATTCCCTTTAAAAACCATGTGATAAGCTTGCCCACCGCTTGCAAGTCCTGCCTCAGTTCGCATTTGAGCAATCTGTAACAAGGCGTAGATTTCAAAGACTAGCTCTTTGATATTGTCCAGACCTACTAAACCTTCCAATTCTTGCGTTAACTCTTGGAATAGGCTAGTGTGGCCGTGATTTTTTGGAGGTACCGGCCGACTCTCTCCAGAAGGGTTAGTTATAGCCGGAGGCTCTTGACTCCGCAATACAATATTGATTTGTCGAGACGGTCTTTCTTCCTCCCGTCCACTGGCCGCTGCTACGCGTCCGCTCATCGGTATCACCTCATTATCCAGGGCTGACTTCTCTAATCAAGTCTATTCCAGTAAATGAAGTGTTATTAGAAGATTCGGGATTTTTTGGACAAATCACAGGAATAGCTGCTGAAGCTTCCATTTCGTATAGGCTAGAATCTCACGTGTTTTATGTCTTGTCATCGATAGAACGGTGGATTCTGTAAGTCCCAGCTCAGGATTCACATATGCAAGCTCGTCAGCAATTTCATGAGCCCGCCACCCATGATAAGTATGCGTAATGATTATTGCTGAAGACAAACCTTCACGTGCCATAATCTCTTTACTAAACAAAAGATTCTCGTAAGTGCTGGTAGCTTCATTCTCTACGTAAATGGCGCTATCTGGCACTCCTTTAGCAACCAAATAATTACGCATTCCTTGAGCTTCGGTGTATTGTAAATCAGGTTTATCTAAACCACCAGATACAATAAGATGTGGGAACATCCCTTCTTGATAAAGCTTCAGTCCGTAATCCAGCCGTTCCTTAAGTCCTGGGCTAGGCTCATCCCCCCACATCGACATACCAAGAATGATCCCAACATCCGCCTTTTGCATAGGATCTGTCGTGGCAGCTTTATTAATATTGTTTAACGCATAAGCACACCACAACAATCCAGCAATCACAATAATCGATAAAGCGATAAGCAACGTTCGTTTCGTCCAGAATCTGCGTTTTTTGGAAACAATCCGAATCGGGGAAGACCCTCTTCCGTAGACGTACCATTCCATTTCTTTATTTCCTCCTGAATTCTCCATGATGAAATAATTCGGCACGATGCTTCAAAGATAGTGAGAAATAAGGGAAAGCATGAGCATCGATGCCGCGTAAAATAGTATTGGCTGTCTCCCAGGCGAGTTTATAATCACTCTCGGAAATATCTTCCCTCTCCAGCGCTTCCTCTAATTCATCCTCATCAAGCAAGAAAACCTCGCCATTCCAAAGCACAACCACATCCAGATACAAATCATCAAACCATGGAACGCCTTGGTCTGTGACGCCCTGCACCTTGCAGGTGTCTATGTACCATTGAATGATATTTTGCCGTTCGTCAAACATAGCCGTCACAATATAGTGACTGTCTTTGGGGAAATATTGCAGCCAGGAATAACCTTTATCCGCAATACGATATGTATGCCGTCCATAGCTCTTCCACAGTGGTTCTTTCAGCCCGTAGATGGTATAAAGCGTAATATATCCGCTGAATTCCCGGCTCTCCACATAGCGGCAGGCAAAATGGCGACGCGTAATCCGGCGCCAGTTGGCCCGGTCTCCGAATTTACGTTTCATAGAAATTACCCTCTCCAGTATGGTTTCTTCAGCTTACCACATTTAGAGGATACACTCAAAACATCCCGCAAAATACAGCAAATTTTTATCACAGATTCGATTAGAAAAATATGGAGTTATAAAAGAAAGAAGCTGTCCCATAAGTAGCATTCACTACTTTTGAGACAGCCTCAGGAAAAGAAAAGCTAACTTCATAAATTCAAAGCATCACTATTGAACAGAAGAATCACCATTCACATTGCTAGCCTCTTGATCAGGGCTTTGTGTTGCATTACCACTGTCATTCCCCGAACTTCCGCCTCCAGAAGGTACATCTGGCGGAGCGGTAGGTATCGGTGTTGCTGACGGTGGAGGCGTAGTGAATTCAGGCAAGGTTCCTGTTCCACCATTATTTCCGCTTCCATCGTTGCCACTACCATTATTTCCACCGTTGCCATTATCCCAGCCATTGTCTCCACCATTCTCAGGGGTTGGTGTCGGGAGATTAGGATCAATGGTTGGCTCAGGTGTTGGCATCTCATCCTGCACTGAGACAGTAACCACATTCGATGGTTCACTTTCTACTTGGGTTGCAGGATCGTAGGAAGTAACGTAATACTCGTAAACCAGACCAGGCATTGCACTAAAGTCTCCTGCACTAGTCGTGACCGTATTTAACAGTAAACCGAAATCAGCCTCGGATGTCTCTCTACGATAAATACGATATTCTACACCCGCAACAGGAACTGCCTGCCAGCCCAGATTTACTGTCATCGTAGATGGATCATAAGCTGCAGTAAGTCCACTAACATTCTTAGCTGGTTCAGGTGTTTCTGTAGGTGCAGGAGCGATTTCATTATCTAGCTGTGGGAAGGACTTCTTAGGAACATCCCTTAACGCTTCCTCCATCACTTTACCCCAGAATGCTGCGGCAAGCCCACTGCTATTCTTAAGCAGATGTTTCTTGCTTGGCTTGTCATAACCCATCCACACAGCAGCTGTCCATTCAGGTGTATATCCCACAAACCAAACATCACGGTTCGAGCTGATTCCAGAATATCCACTTTGAGTCGTACCGGTCTTACCAGCAACTGGACGATCAATCCTTGCTTTTCTACCCGTACCACTCTCTACAACCTTTTGCATCATCTCGGTCATTTGATAAGCCGTTTGCTTACTCATAACACGCTCAGGCGTTGTATTAGCCTTGAAGACGGTCTCTCCACTACTATCAGTGATCGATTTAATGGAATATGATTCTCGAAGTTCACCGCCATTTGCAAAAGCACTGTAAGCTTGTGCCATTTCCAGTGTATTCGTTCCTTTGCTCATACCTCCGAGAGCCAGTGAGAGGTTCTTGTCCTCGTCTTCCAGTCCAATCCCCAATTTCTTGGCAAACTTAAATCCGGTATTCACTCCAATTTCATTAAGCAACCAGACCGAAGGAATATTCTCTGATTTCTGTATAGCATCACTCATACTAATACTCTTGGAATATCCGTGAAGGTTAGTTGGGCAATAGTTGGAAAAACACTGCTTCTCGTTGCTTAACGTAGAATACTTGTCGTACTTTCCAGTTTCCAGTGCTGGAGCATAAGCAACGATTGGTTTAAAGGCTGAACCAGGAGAACGTCGGCTGCCATTTACACGGCTGTAACCTTTTTTCTCATAATTCCGTCCACCTAGAAGTGCGACAATGCCGCCATTCTCTTGATTCACGATGGTCATAGAACCTTGTACCAGTTCGTCGTCTACACTCTTCTCGAAGTTATCACTGTCTGCAAAAGCATCTTCTACGGTTTCTTGAGCGTGCTTATCCATCGTGGTGTATATCTTGTAACCACCAATATTCAGATCATCTTCGGATAGTCCAAACTTTTCTTCTGCTTCTTCCACTGCGAAGTCAATAAAAGCTTGATAACGCTGTTTCTTTTCAGGTGGCTTATAATTATAATCCACGGCTTGTGCTTCGTCTCTCTCTTGCTCCGTAATATAACCTTGTTCGTACATGAGCTGAAGCACTACTGCGCGACGTTCCTTTGAAAGATCCGGGTTACGCAGAGGGTTGTAACGAGACGGTCCCTTAGGCATCGCAGCCAGTGTCGCAATTTCCCAAACTTTCAGATCATTCAGATCACTCTTACCAAAATATCTTTCAGATGCTGCTTTAATTCCGTAGATCGTACCCCCAAAGTTTATTCGGTTCAGGTACATCGTAATGATCTCTTCTTTAGATTTCTGGTTCTCCAATGCTACAGCAATGGATACCTCAGTCGCTTTACGGAAAAATGTTTTATCCCGTGTCAAAAAGATGTTTTTGGCCAGCTGCTGAGTAATGGTACTACCACCTTCTACCATGCTGCGTGCAGCAATATCTTTTACCGCTGCCCGGCCGATTGACCATAAATCCACACCAGAATGCTCAAAGAAGCGTTTATCTTCTGTGGCCACAAAGGCATTGATCAATAACGGTGGAATCTTCTCATACTCTACAGGATCGCTTTTCTCAAGCGATAATTCGCCGATTAAATTAGCATTGCGGTCATATACTTTTGTAGTTTCATTTACGGTCAGCTTGTCTTGGTTCTCTAGGAGAAGTTTTTGCCCATTCAGCATAATGAACAGATAACCGCCAAGCGCACAGAAAATGGCCAACGCTGTAGCAAAGAACAAGCTCCACAGCACACGCTTTTTAGTCAAAAACTTCTTTTTCTTCTTACTTTTCGGTTTTGGTTTTGAATTGGTACTGGACGATCCTCTATTTCTATTGTTGTTCGTCCTTGATGTATCATCTCTAGACATGATGCCTCCTGACTCCCTTCCTTGAATAAATCATGTATGGACTTCTCTGAATGAAAAGAACAACCTTCTCAGGTTGCTCTCTCACACTCTATTCAAACGATTTATTAACAAGAAAGGTTTCACTTCAATTTTGTTAATGTTATTCTTCGTTACTATTGTCCTGCATAAGTGACACACTGCGCTGTGGTGTAAAAGTGGAAATCGCGTGCTTATACACCATTTGCTGGCGTCCATCACTGTCAATAACGATTGTAAAATTGTCGAATGCTTTAATAATTCCCCGGATTTGAAAGCCGTTGGTCAAATATACTGTAGCAGGGATATTTTCTTTGCGTAGTTGGTTCAAGAATGTATCTTGGATGTTAATGGACTTGTTCATATGACGTACCCCCAATGGTTCAATTATATTGTTCAGAAGTATATTCAAGACCTGAGAGAAACTTTCCTGCTATTATAGCACGTATTTTCGAGAAATTCTCAGAAAAGTTTTGCTCACCTTCGACATCGATCCACTCGATTTCCTTCATGTGGCGAAACCATGACAACTGTCTTTTGGCGAATCGGCGAGTATCGCGTTTAAGCAGTATCACAGCTTCCTCAAGCGTCAGTTCCCCTGCGAGGTAAGCGGCAATTTCCTTGTAGCCCAGTCCCTGCATGGACACAAGGCTTCTGCTGTAGCCGTTTTCCAGCAGTCCCTTCACCTCAGCAACAAGACCATCCGCAAGCATGCTATCAATTCGGTCCTCAATACGTTTATATAGTATTTTCCGGTCCATTGTCAAACCGATAAGGCATAAGTCATAGGGCGACTCCTTCTTTTGAGCTGCATGAGAAGCGGAAAGTGTGGTGTTTGTCTGGTGATGAATTTCCAGTGCCCGTATAATTCTACGGCGGTCATTCGGATGCAATTTCGCTGCACTGACCGGATCAACGGCTTCAAGTCTGGCATGCAGTGCAAGCGCTCCATGTTCTTCTGCAAATTGATCCTGTTCTTTACGGAAAGCTTCGTCAGCCACAGCTTCAGAGAATTGA
Organism: Paenibacillus sp. FSL R5-0923; assembly: GCF_038009145.1. Lineage (NCBI taxonomy): Bacteria > Bacillati > Bacillota > Bacilli > Caryophanales > Paenibacillaceae > Paenibacillus > Paenibacillus sp. FSL R5-0923. Next base: position 3,818,907 of record NZ_JBBPAT010000001.1, on the reverse strand, counting down.
AAACCGTAACATAAGGACTCAATATAGAGACCCGTTCCCCCAACAATAAATGGAAGTTTCCCACGACTGCTTATCTCTTCGATAAGTCTGCTACCTTGTTCCTGAAATTCAGCAGCAGAATATGGGTCCTGTGGATCATGAATGTCGATTAGGTGGTGAGGAATTCCCATCATCTCAGCTGGAGTAATCTTAGCTGTACCAATATCCATACCACGATAAACCTGCATCGAATCTCCAGAAATAATCTCTGCGTTATATGCAGCCGCAAGCTCCAGACTTAACCTGGTTTTACCTACAGCTGTTGGTCCTAATAAGACTAGAACCTTATGTCTCTCTTTAGTTGTCAATGTGTATCACCCCGTACGATGTTTTGGAGTTGCTCCGGAGCAGCTCTGTAAAGCCAAGCCTTTCAAATTCGCCGCTCAGAGCCTTTTCTTTCAAAAGAACAGTTTTACGGGCCACTCTTACCGCCTCAGCTACACTCTCTAGTGATAATGCTGCACGATTAGCAAACTGCCGCAGGGGGGAAATCGAAGCAGAACCGGTCAGCGGCACTCGGAACATAGGATCAAAGTACACAATATCTACACTTCGATCCGGTAGAGCACGTAAGTAGTCCAAATGTTCACTATGAACGACATTAATTCTACGCAAGGCCTCATTAACCCTTACTTGCCCAGAGGTATAATGCCGCATCCCTTCATAGAGCAGTGCATACAGCGGCAATGAGCTCTCCAGAGCGGTAATCTCTGAGGACTCACCACCATGCACAGCAAATAGCAACGAATCAGCACCTAGACCCGCTGTGCAATCTAGTACGCTATCTCCGGGAAGCATTCGAGCAGCGACAAGCATCGGTTCTATTTCACCCTTTAGAATCCGTTTCGCACGAACAAAACCCATGCTTGGGTGAAACTCCATAGGCTCCATCCCTAATCGGTGTAAACGAACGGCTTCTTGAGAAAGGATTAGTATATCCTCATCTCCATAGTGTTCCACCATCTTGGGTATAGAGAATTTCTCGCGTGGAGCGTATTTACAGCCCGTTCTTTCTGCGAGATTCTGAGCTCGCTCTACAATATCCATTATCGGGCTATAACCCGTAGTTATAATCATGTTGCCTCCAGTCTTGCTATAAACAAATTTCTAATCGTACAATTACATCACCCGTTTGAACAATTTCTCTAAATCATAGGATGAAAAAGAAATCACAATCGGACGCCCATGTGGACAAGTATACGGCTGTCTACATGCTGCCAGACGAGACAACAAGGCCTCGACTTCCTGTTCTGTTAGTTTCTGGTTGGCTTTGATGGAGGCTTTACACGAGCATAGAATAGACGATTTCTCTCGTAGCTTTGCTAGGTCAATCAATCGTTCACTCAAGACCCACTCCGCCATTTCTTCAACGATCGCCTTCTCCTCACCTTCAGGAAACCAATAAGGCAAAGATCGAATCAGAAAAGTCTGTCCTCCAAAATGTTCAAGGTACACTCCAGCCTGCTGAAACCAATGTAGACGTTCACTAAGTTGACGACTTTCCGAAGGCGTGAACTCAAGCGTAATTGGCAAAAGCAGATCCTGAGAAGCGTCTTCAGGACGACCGAACTTCTCATAAAAAAACTCGTAATTTATGCGTTCGTGTGCCGCATGTTGATCAATGAGATACAATCCGCCGTCATTTTGAGCGATAATATAAGTCCCATGATGCTGTCCAATATAATTTAGTTCCGGGAAGGCAGGAAGCCCAGGTTCTTCATCGACTGGCGGTGCCCATAACGCTTGGGCAGAAGGAATCTGCTTCTGCAGGGATGAAGCTTCTTGCGGGCGATACCCATTAGCATAGTTGTTGCTCACATTATTTTGACGTCCTTGTGAAGAGGAAGACTGGTATCCTGACCCGTAGGATGGAGCTGTTTCACGGGTCATCGGAGTATCAATCTGCCCCTCTTTTCTGAACTCACTGGCGCTCTGCTCAACATTTGATGGTTGTTGTCTACTAAAGGAACTACCAGATCCCTGAGGAACTGAATCCTTGCCCACCTCAGACGGTGGGGGTGCCGGAACTGACCCTTTAGAAAAAGCAAACTGCTCCTGTATAAATGAACTGCTACCCTTTGGCCCAATGGTTTCTTTACCTGGACGCGGTATCAAACTTTGCCCTAACAACACTTTACGAATTTCTTGTTCAACAAACGTGTAAAGCTCATTCTCCTTACTAAACCGAACCTCCAGCTTAGCTGGATGAACATTGACGTCCACAAGTGAAGGATGCATGTCCAGTTCGAGCACCAGCAGTGGATAGCGGTTAATCGGAAGTAAAGTATGATAAGCACGCATGATCGCTGCGTTCAGACCATTGCTGCGAATATATCGTCCTCCCACAATGGTAGTCACTGCGTTTCGATTTGAGCGTGTCCATTCCGGACGACTTATATAACCAGAAATACGATAATCCAAATCCTCTGCCGTAATCGGCAACATAGCCTTGGCTGCGGAGGTTCCGTACACCGCTGCGATCACTTGCAGCAGATCACCATTACCAAGCGTGTGCAGCAGCTGATTGCCATTATGATGCAAGGTAAAAGAGATTCCCGGATGGGCTAACGCCATTCGATACATGGCATCCGATATATGACCAAGCTCCGTCTGGATACTCTTCATGTATTTCAGCCGTGCCGGTGTGTTAAAAAATAATTCACGCACCGCTAGATCGCTCCCACGGCCCGAAGGGGAATCTTCATTCCGAATTAAATTACCACCCTCAATATCAATCAGGCGTCCTTTGCCGTCATCGGCAGTAGCCGTTAGAAGAGAGACTTTGGATACCGCAGCAATACTGGGGAGCGCCTCACCTCGGAACCCTAAGCTAGTGATCTGGAATAGATCACGCCCATTAGCGATTTTACTTGTGGCATGACGATAAAAGGCGGTCTCGCAATCCTCAGGCTCGATCCCCGAGCCGTTATCTTTTACTCGGATGCTCTGTAAACCGCCTTCCTCCACCGAAACCTCAATCCTTGTGCTTCCTGCGTCAATAGCATTCTCAACTAGCTCCTTCACAACAGAAGCTGGTCGCTCTACAACTTCACCCGCAGCAATCTGGTTGGCAATATGCTCGTCCAATATATGAATTTTGGCCAATTTCATTCACCTCTTATTTAGGCAATCAATAATTAAAGATCCTTTGCTTTCATCTTCAGGTCGTTCAGCAGACTCATAGCCTGAAGCGGAGTCATATTCATAAGATCTGCGTTACGCACAGAAGTGATGAATTCTTTTATCGCAGGATTCTCTTGTACTTCAGTTACTACAGCCGACTGATTTGCACTACCTTTCCGATTCTTACGTGGTTCTTCCTCGCCAAAGATAGACAGTTGAACTACTTCATCTGCTATTGATGAATAGGAGTCTGCAGGAATCCCCGAAGTTTCTGCGATGACATTATCGGGTTGTTGGGTAGATGTAGTTGCGACCTCTTTTGCAGCGGCCTGACTTTCTAGTCCACCCCCATAATGAATAGAGGAACCACCTGGATGAGCCGCCTGCTCGATACTTTGAAGCAGACCGTAAGCACGATCAATGATCCCTTCAGGAAGCCCTGCTAGGCGTGCACAATAAATCCCATAGCTACTGTCTGCCGCTCCCGGAACAAGCTTACGCAGGAAGTTAACTTTATCCCCGCTCTCCTGTACGGCCATAGAGTAATTCTTAAGCCCTTTAAGACTTTCTTCTAAGTGAGCCAATTCATGAAAATGCGTCGAAACTAAAGCTTTGCAAGAAATGGTATCGTGCACATACTCAATTACCGCTTGTGCAATCGCCATGCCTTCACTCGTCGATGTTCCTCTACCAAGCTCATCAATGATAATTAAACTCCGGACTGTTGCTTTTTCTGTCATGACCTGTATGTCGGCCATTTCTACCATAAATGTACTCTGACCTCCGATCAAATCATCAGCTGCCCCAATACGAGTAAAGATTCGATCAATTAGCGGAACTTCTGCACTGGTGGCCGGAACGAAACAGCCAATTTGAGCCATAATACAAATGAGTGCAACCTGCCGCATATAGGTACTTTTCCCAGCCATATTAGGACCAGTGATCAAAAGAATATTTCCGTCTTCCTTACTTAGCGTACTTCCGTTTGCTATAAAAGCCGAGTCCTTTAACACAGCCTCCACGACAGGATGACGACCACCTTCAAGTCGAAGATCGTACCCATCCGATAGGACAGGTTTTACGAAGCGATGCTCGGCACTGACGGCTGCCAGACATTGATACACATCAATCTCTGCTACCTTTTCCGCAAGATTCTGCAGTCGCGGAATTTGACCGCTGATTCGATCACGCAGTTCAGTAAACAGGCTGTACTCCAAATCTGTCATTTTATCTTGCGCTTCCAGAATCAGTGCCTCTTTCTCTTTAAGCTCAGGTGTAACAAATCGCTCTGCATTTGCAAGCGTCTGCTTACGTTCATAACGCCCTTCCGGCAACGAAGCCAGATTGGATTTGGTGATCTCTATGAAATAACCGAAGATTTTGTTATATCCGATCTTCAGTGATTTGATGCCTGTGGCTTGCCGTTCTTTCGCTTCCAGTTCGGCGATCCAACGTTTACCATTACTACTAGCTTCCCGCAGCTCGTCCAACCTGGCATGATAACCAGAACGGATAATCCCTCCGTCTCGCACGGACACCGGCGCATCTTCAACAATTGCTCGATCTATATCCTCCCGTATCTCGGCACATTCATCCATGCTAGCACCGATCTCGCGTAGGGTTGCAGATCCCGAAGTCATACATAATTCCTTCAAAGCAGGGATTTGTGCCAGTGATAGCTTTAAGGCATTCATGTCACGACCATTCGCACTACCAAAGGCAATACGACCTACCAGCCGCTCTAAGTCATAAATTTCCTTCAACGCTAAACGCAGGTCCTCTCGAACAATAAACTGATTGTACAAATAATCAACTGCTTCTAGGCGACGTTCGATCGGAGCGCGCTGCAACAGCGGCTTATCTATTCTACGACGTAACAATCGCGCACCCATGGATGTTTCGGTACGGTCTAGTAGCCATAGAAGAGATCCTTTTTTAGAACGTTCTCGGACCGTCTCTGTTAGCTCCAGATTTCGGCGTGTGAACGGATCAAGAATCATATAATTACCTGGTTCATAAGGAGAAATTTGACTAAGTTGTCCCATTGAACGCCGTTGCGTCTCGTTTAGATAGGAGATTAGCAGCGTTAGACATTGTCCACGTTCTTTCTCCAGACGAACCCATGCGGCTTCACCGAATTGTCGACGTGCCAGCTCCTCCTCACGTTTCTCCCAAGGTGTGTACACAACAGGTTTCGCCAACAGAGGCGTTTCACTACGTAAAAGCTCCAATAACGTCGGGTCTCCGATGATCTCAGCCGGTTCATAAATGCCAATCTCATCGCGCAGCCACTCTGCACCAGATAACACTGAAGTAACATACAATTCACCTGTAGTTAAATCACATGCAGCTAATGCCATCATCCCATCACTTTCGGTTACACAAACAAGATAATTGTTGCTTTTGTCGGCAATGATTTTTCCATCCATAACTGTTCCAGGTGTCACGACACGTACGATATCCCGTTTCACCATTCCCTTTGTGACAGAAGCATCCTCTAATTGCTCACAAATAGCGACTTTATATCCTTTTTCAATCAGGCGTTGAATATAACCCTCGGCGGCGTGATAAGGTACTCCACACATCGGGATCTTCTCTGCGCCCCCGCCTTCGCGACCTGTCAACGTAATTTCAAGCTCCTTGGAAGCCAAAATGGCATCTTCAAAGAACATTTCATAGAAATCGCCCAGTCTAAAAAATAGGAAGGCATCCTTTGCCCCTTCCTTCACTTTTAAATATTGCTCAATCATCGGCGTATATTGTGCCATGGTCAACCTCCATGCCTATTTATTGCTGTCCTCCATTATAACAGAAAATTTGCGTACAAAGTCACCCTGCAACCGCATAGAAGTTCATTCTTCTCGATCCTCAGACAAAAAATCACGAAATCCGACACTATTCCTGAAGCTCAATGGGTAGTACCTTTTGTATATATTACAAGCATCCATCGTTCATTAGAAAGAGATGTATTCTTCTGCATTTTAATATTGTAAAATCTTAACACAGAGCGTTAGATCATAAGAAAATAAAAGGAGAATATCAAATGATACGAAGACTTACAGAGGATGATCGGGAACTTCTAATGGCGTTGCTACAGAAAGAGCCTGCTCTTAATTTGTTCATCATTGGAGATGTAGAGAATTTCGGGTTTGAACAGGATTTTATGGCATTGTGGGGAGAGATAGATCCATCTGATGGTCGGATAAAAGCCGTGCTATTACGTTTCTATAGAAGCTATCTTCCTTACGCGGATGGGCCGTTTGATGTGGAAGGATTCGCTACAATCATGCGACAAGATAACGATATTCATATGATTTCCGGTGTAACCGAAGTGGTAAAGGCCTTTGACGGAGTAATTAACTTTAAACAAGAAAAGCAATTATACTTTGCTGAGCTAAAGGAAATGAATGCCAAAATTAAACAGTACTCTTCTTCCGTTGATAACATGAATAAAGCAACCATCCAGGATGTGGAAGCGATTTGTTCGCTTACGGATACAATAGAAGAGTTTGAAAGCAGTCGGGATGGATCGAGAACTAGCCTACGTAAAACATTGGCGACTGGCACTGGCCGTACGTATTATATGAAACGTGAAGATCAGGTGATTACAACGGCCTCAACATCAGCGGAAAATTCCATGTCAGCTATGATTGTAGGGGTTGCCACTCATCAAGCATTCAGAGAGCAAGGATTAGCTACAAGCGTAGTTGCACAGCTATGCACAGACTTACTCTCTGAAGGGAAATCTTTATGCCTCTTTTATGACAACCCTCATGCTGGGGTCATATACAAACGACTTGGATTTCAAGATATCGGCTCTTGGAGCATCTTGTACATGTAGACAAGCATAAACGCCTTCGGCGTCCTTATTAGGACGGTAAGCGTTTATGCGAGAAATATTAGATATAAGGGATATGTGAAAAACTAATACTTTCTAATATTTTGAAATATAAGCTCAAGCTTTAACTTTGCTGCACCACAGCTCACGGATATCGCGAGATTCATCCCACGTTCGTTTAGAGGCGATATACTGAAATAAAGGCTCTATGTATTGGGCGGCCTTCTCGTAGCCGCCTAGAGAGCGTAGCTGCGCCAGCAGAAGGGGTACTGCGTCGCGCAGCGGGGATTTATCGCCGCCGTAGTAGGCGATATGCAGGTCTTCCCGGTCGAGCGGGCGTAGCGTCAGGTCTTCATAATGGCTCACGATAAGGTGAGCCAGATAGACCGCGCCTTTAGCGATGACCGGGGATACCAGGAAGCTCGGCAAAGTCCGGTACTCAAAGCCGCCATGCGGCTGAATCCGGAAATCGCCGAGCACGCCGTAACGAGGACGACGCGCTCCCGCGCGGACGTCCTCAAGCAAAAGCATCGGCAGCGCGAGATAGTTGTCGAGCGCGCGCAAGAGCGGCGCCGTCAGCGTAACGCCGCTGAAGTGCAAATGGCCGCCGAGGGCCCAGCCCGTCAGCGGCATCCCTCCCGCCCGCCAGCGCAGCGTGCGGTCGGCGATGAGCCGGTCCGCCGTAGCCGCGGCGGACATCAGCTGCGCCAGCAGCGCGCGTGGTTCCCCGCGCGGCTGGGGGCGCAGCTCGGCGACCGGGAACGCGCCGCGCGTTCCCGGAGGTCCGGCGTCGCAGCCTGCGACGCCGTCCGTGGGCAGGTACCGCGACGCAGGCACGACGCGCCCCGTGGACTCCCGGAGGATGATAAACTCCGGGTCCATGCCCATGAGCAGGCCGCTGCGGCCTGGCTGCTCCAGAGCAAGGCTCCGTTCCAGCGCTAATGCAGCGGAACGATAAGGCTCTGGCAATGATTTGCCGGAACTCTGTAATAGTGGAGTGACTCCCTCCACGACATACCTCCGGTTCCCCATTGCCCTCAGCAGGACCTCACCGCTATCCAGCCCCAAGCTGTACAAAGTCCGAACAGCAATACGCTGAAGTAATTTCATTACTCCACGCCATACTCCTGGTGCAGCCCCCATTGATTCGTTGCTATCGACTCTATCCATTCGCACAACCCCGGCTAGCAAATCGGAGGCTGCGCGCATACCTGGGCCTGCTCCTAGTGGAGTGATCTGCAGAACGCTCAAATTATACACGAGTATGTTATAGCACTGTTTATGGGCCTTATCGGAAGGCAGAGTATCATATGTATCTTCTAAGCGATTTCTTTCACCAGAGGTCTGGTTTCTCCGCAGAGATGCTTCTGAGCCCTTCATTCGCAACAGTTCCTGCTTACTAGACGAAGTGAGCGTCGCTTCAATCCCGCTCCGAAATAATCTGGACTCTCTCTGTGCTGATGACAATCCCCAATACACCTTAAACCCCTCATTCATTCTCCTGTCCCTCCATCCATCGCAGCCCAAGATTGAAAGCCCTGCAGTAGCACTTCTTGCCCATTCATATGAACCAAGTTGTTCTTCATCCACTCTGATTCCAGTTTTAATTCTAAAAATAAATAAAAAAAAGGAGGGCATTCGCCCTCTACGCCGCCGCCCTCCCTACATATAATGGACCATAACCCATCAGTACTCAGTTAGCGGCGGCGTATCCTTCCTTACAGTTCATCATCCAGATTGTCAGGGTCTAGATCATCGTAATCGAAGCTATCACCTTCAAAATCATAATCCTTGTCTTCTGGATCATCGCTTTGCTCAGTGACATACACACGGACTTTGGTCTCAGCCACCAACTCCACTTCGAATTCGCGCTCTACGCGAAGTGTCACACTGCCTCCGCCTGGCGATACGCCCGCTTCTACACAGTTGGGTTCCTGCGTTGCCTCCGCAGAGACCTCAACGGTAGAAGTGCGGTGTCTCGTGTCCAGGTACGAAAGCGGAATGAGCTCCACATAGGAGACCGTTTCTTTAGCTACCTCGGTCTGCTTGTTCTTGTCGTACGAGTACCAGATGTTTACATCGTAAGTACCAATTACTTCGATTCCGTTCCCGGCGGCAACCGCTTCGTACTGGTGGTTGATAATCCAAGCCCCCAGAATACTAGTCGGGTGATGTGGCGGAGTCACGGTATGGGTTGCTGTAGAGAACTTACGACCTTTGCCGCAAATTGCCTTCGTAATGATCTCCCTTGTTTGACGTTTATGGCTTAATGACATCTTTAAACCTCCTCCATACAATCATTCACTATCAAGTGTATGCAGGTTCTAGGCATTTGTTGATTGTTAGTCTATAAATAAATTTGAGTAAGCCCTCCAGAGGGTCTTATCAGGAGACTTATAGTTCATTTTATTTCAAAATTTGTACAGATATGAGTAGATTATAAAAATGGTCCAGCCTGATACATATCCATTCTGAACGTTAAAAAAACCTTATAAAGCCCGCTATTGCGGGATTACGCGCATAATACCAATAGATCTATGTTTGCTCAGGTCAATAAAATCGTCATCAATATTCACGAGGGGACGCAGTGGATCAGTAGCAAGAATCATAATGATTTTTCCTGTCCGTCCATCAGTCAATTCCACTTCATTCCCTATCATTGACTGCATTAACTTATTAATAAAGACTCTACAAATATAAGGGTCAAGCTTGCCAAATACGTTTTCCTCCATCTGCAGCAACACTTCATAAAGAGGTGAAGCTTTACGATAAAACCGGTCGGATGTCATCGCATGGAACACGTCTGCTACTGCAACAATTTTACTGAAATCAGTGATCCGATTCCCAAGTACGCCGAATGGATAACCACTGCCGTCCATTCTTTCATGATGCTGCAGGGCGACGAGCGCTTGCAAATGATTGGTTCCAATAGTGTCCCGGATCATCTCGTATCCATAGGTCGTATGCTTTTTCATAAGCTGATACTCCTCAGCGGTCAACGGGCCCGGCCGGGTTAATAATTCATCCGGAATCCTCATTTTTCCGATATCATGAAGGGTCGCTGCGATCGTCAGCATACTCAAATCCTCAGGCTTTAATTTTAGCCATTTACCTAGCAATGTAGATAAAATACCAACCGCTACATTATGTCTGTATGTATAATCATCCTTGGACTGCAATGCAGCCAATACGCCGTAGAAGTCATTCTTTTCGCTTACCTGCTGAATAAACGGAATGACTTCATTTCTAACTTCAAGCATAGGAATTCGTTTGTTTTTGTTATGACGAAGCTGTTCAAAAATATTTTCTATCGCAGCTGTGCAATCATCGATTGCAAGTTGGAAAAATTCCGCGCTATCCAGCTGTACGACGTCATGAGACTCTAGGGTGATCTTATGTTGATTAATTAATCGTATATGCTCAGCACTTAATAAAGTCAATGCGGGTAAAACAAATACTCCTTTGTCATTAAAAAGGTTAGCTATAAGCTGTTTTCCTATAAATGATTCCATAACTTTGTCCATACGCCTCACCTGCCAATGCGGAAAATTCGACTACCGAACTTCCTGCTATTATTTGAACTCACCATAAAATCGTTAATCATATCCTGTGATCAACTTTTAGCTCATACATATCTTATCGTGATTTTGACAGAGATAGTTAATACTTCAGTTTATTAAAGCCTCAATTTAAGCCTTATTTCGAATCTTCAAACGTTTCTCCGGCTTGTAACTGACCGGGATTTTATGCCGCTTAGCGATCTTTAAATAAAGTGCCAGTTCCCTGCATAACTGAAGAATAGCTGAGCGCACTTCAAATTCCTCACGTGTCTCTGGCAGATCCATTTCTTCGAATTCTCTTGTTAGCTCGTCCAGTAAATGTTCAGTTCGTCCAGTATATTCTTCCGCAAGCACATCCCCGCTAAGCTGGTCAAATAACTCAGCAACCATCTCCCCATGCGGTAAATGGCGGTACACTTGAGAAAGCAGCTGCATCATACTTTGAATCGATTCCAGTTGCTCTTTCCGCATGTAGAAATAAACATTCCATGCTTCATCAGGATGAATAACATGATTCTCCATCTCACGGGTAGCTGCCGTTAATCCCCGCTGCACTGTATTATCTGCGTCAATTAATTCTTTGCCGTCCCAAATATACGCAGGATCTCGAAGCGTTCGGGCCATCTGTGTAAAAATAACCGAAAAATAGCGATCCACTTCCTTACGGATCCCATAAATGACCCCACCAGTCTGAGGCATGTAAATCAAGTTTACCAGCCCTGCTGAACCGAGCCCGATAGCAAGAAGCTCTATTTGCTGCAACAGGACATGGAGCGATAGTTCAGCTTGTCCAAACACGCGAAACACGATAACCGAGCTGGTGACAATTCCTTCTTTGTAGCCAGACTTTACAATCATCGGAAAGCCCACGAGTACATACAGCCCGAGCACCCAGTAATGGAACCCTAGAAGCCAGAATAGGATGCAGCCAAAAAAGAGTCCCACGAGCGAGGCTAAAAAACGAGCCGTTATCGTTCGGAAACTCCTTTTCAAAGTAACCTCAACACCCAAAATTGCCAGCAAGCCTGCACTCTGCGCATTAGGTATACCCACTGCAGACGCAACTAATACGGATAATAACGTAGCTGCTGCTGTTTTTATCACACGAAATCCCATAGCCTTATCTCTCCTTACAAGCACTAACCCAATAAATAGGTAAAGATATAGACATGTTACAAGATTTTGTGTACGGACACAATATTACATAAGGTTCATCGCCGGGATAACAGCCGCTTCTCAAGATATACCACTAATTGATACATTGCTGTAGCCACGGCCGCGATAATCAAAAGACTGGACATCACTAGCGTGAAATTAAAGACCTGGAAACCATAAATAATCAGATAACCCAGACCCGATTTAGCGACCAGGAACTCCCCTACGATAACTCCTACCCATGACATCCCCACATTCACTTTTAAGGTGGAGACCACCGTCGGGAACGAGGCTGGAAGAATTACTTTAAAAAACACCTGAACTCTAGAAGCTCCGAAGGAACGAACCACCTTAACCAGATTCGGATCCACACTGCAAAAACTATTGTACACAACAAGCGTCGTTATAATCACCGTTATAGATAAAGTAGTAACAACGATAGCAGTGAATCCGGCTCCGAACATGACGATAAAAATCGGCCCCAGCGCCACCTTCGGCATACTGTTAAATACGACCATATACGGATCAAGCACTGCTGATAAAAAAGGAGACCACCAAATGATCACAGCAAGTAGTGTCCCTAATAGCGTTCCTAGTACAAAGCCTACCGCAGTCTCACCTACCGTCATCCCCAGATGCGGCCACAAGCTTCCACTGACCATATCTCCCCAGATCTGCCGGAAGATTTTTGTGGGATAGCTGAATAATAGCTCATCAATCCAGCCCATTCTTGCGCCAGCTTCCCAGAGAACAAAAAACAGCAGTAACAGACTGCTCCTTACAACAATCACCTGATTGCGCCAGCGGTGCTTCGTTTTTTTATAATCGCCATGCAATTGTTGTAGCCACTGTTCACGGGAAGCTAATAACCCCGATTGCTCCGTATGCTTCATTAGCTTTCCCTCCCTGCAATCTCCATCTCTTTCCATATTTCATGAAAAAGCTCCGAAAAGCCTGGCTGATCACGTGCAAATAGCGGAGGTGCTGACCGGATTTGCTCTGGCACTGAAAATACTTTTCGGATCTTCCCTGGATTTCGTTGTAGAAGAATAACACTGCTGCTTACCGCAATGGCCTCAGATAGATCATGAGTAACTAATATTGCAGTTGTCCCCCTGCTGCGTAAGGTCTCAGAGACCAAATCTTCCAGCTGTAATTTGATCTGGTAATCAAGTGCCGAGAACGGCTCGTCTAGTAGAAGGAGTCCAGGATTCGTTGCCAAGGTGCGTACCAGAGCTACTCTCTGCCGCATCCCACCTGATAACTGAGTAGGAAAGGCGTGCTCTTTGCCCTCTAAGCCCATCTCTCGAAGTAGCTCCAACGTCCGCTTTCTGCTCTCTTCGTTCAAGTTTCCAGTCAGCTCTAGTCCTAGAATGGCATTATCCAGAATACTCCGCCAAGGAAAAAGATAATCTTGCTGCAGCATATACCCAACCTCTGGTGAGGGTCCCATAATGGGCTCTCCATTTACGAACACTTCGCCTTGAGATGGCTGCAGCAGTCCTGCAATAATCGATAGGAGAGTCGTCTTACCGCAACCACTTGGTCCGACTAAGCTAACGAACTCTCCTTGCTCGACATTAAGGTTCAGGTCCTCAACGGCCAGTGAAGCTTCACGGTCGCCAAGATAGGCATGCGTTACTCCCTTTAATTGCACTACTGGAAGCATTGTCAGCCCCTCCTTCAATTTACACATCTTATTTAGGATCTTTGGTTCTCTCTTATTTTGAAGTGCTGCTCGTTATGCTCTTCTCAGCTTTCTCAGCAAAACTGTTATTCACTATTTTGTCAGCGGGAACGCGTTCTTTAAGCTCACCAGCATTATCAATGACATCGAGCAAATTGTTCCATTCTTCTTGATCTATAATTGGATTAACCGCATAGGTATCCTGTTCCTTATAACGTTTGACTGCAGAAACCACGATATCTTTATCTGTCTTATCAAAATAAGTCATTATCGCATCCGCAATTTCTTCAGGGCTATGTTCCTTCACCCAAAGCTGAGCACGCTGGATCGCATTTGTGAACTTCTGTACCGTGTCTCCATTTTTACTAATATAGCTGTTCTTAGACATAAACACGGTGTACGGTAAATAGCCGCTTTCCACACCAAACGAAGCCACTACTGCACCTCGGTTCTCACGTTCAAAGATTGAAGCCTGTGGTTCAAACAGCTGCACATAATCGCCTGTACCTGAAGCAAAAGCACCGGCAATATTAGCAAAGTCAATATTTTGGATCAAGGTAATGTCTTTAGTAGGATCTATTCCTTTTTTAGATAAAGTAAACGCACCTGCCATTTGTGGCATTCCGCCTTTTCTTTGCCCCAGGAAGGTAGAACCCTTTACTTTATCCCAGTTAAACGCTCCGTCAGCTTTACGGGCAAACAAGAACGTTCCATCCCTCTGAGTCAGCTGTGCAAAATTAATGACCGGATCATCTGAACCCTGTTGATACACATAAATGGAGGTTTCAGAACCTACCAATGCAACATCGATGGCACCTGAGAGGAGTGCAGTCATGGTTTTATCTCCACCGGGGATCGTCTGTAGTTCTACGTCAAGTCCTTCGTCTTTAAAGAAATTTTGTGATAAGGCAACATATTCGGGTGCATAAAAGACAGAACGGGTGACTTCACCAATCTTCACCTGTACCAACTCTGACTTTCCGCCGCAACCGGCAAGCACTGAAAAGCATAAAGTAATGATCATGAGCGACAATGACAGCTTTTTCCTAATCTTCATTCTTCATTCTCCTTTCTTACCGGGTCCTTCGCCCTTGCTTAAAGCATATGCAGATGCCTACGAAAAGGTTAAAACCTCCAATAACCTAGGGAAATCCAAGATTACCATGATACTAGCGACTTTTATTGAAGGAATGGATAAATATCGTTTAATTTGCTGTTTTTGTATCTGTGCAAACGTTTTACCAATGGGGATGCATTCGAGTACTATAGGAAATAAAGCGCTTTCCATTTCTTGAATTAGAAAATTTGCAATAGAAGGAGTTATTACATATGTATAAAGGTGTTACATTCAAAACCAAAAAAATCACAATATGCTCTCTGGTGGGCATCAGTCTAACCACATTACTGCTGTCCGGTTGTTCTGGTAATCAAAGCAACAAAACATCCATTGCCACGCCCTCCCCTAAAGCAGACTCCATTCAGAGCACCGCTACACCTCAAGCATTGATAAATAAGTCGGATGAACAACCTTCCGCTGTTTTTTATGAATTATTTGTTCGTTCCTTCTATGATTCAGACGGCGATGGCATTGGAGATCTAAAAGGGATCACCCAAAAGCTGGATTACTTAAATGATGGGAATCCTGAAACCACGACTGATTTGGGGATTGGCGGGATTTGGCTCATGCCCATCAACCCATCACCAAGCTATCATGGATATGATGTAACCGATTATCGTGCGATTAATCCTGATTATGGGACGATTGAGGATATGCAGGAGCTAATTAAAGAAGCGCATAAACGAGGAATAAAAATAATTATGGATTTGGTTGTGAATCATACCTCCAAAGAACACCCATGGTTCGTAGACTCGGCTAAAAACAGTGACAGCAAATATCGCGATTGGTACGTCTGGGCTGAAGATCAAGGTCGTCCCGCAAATGGAGCCAGCGCTGCTGGCGGTGGGAGTGCGTGGCATTCTATACTTGGCAGTCATTATCTGGGCGGATTTTGGGAAGGCATGCCTGATCTGAATTTCGATAATGCAGAAGTTCGTACTGAGATGAAGGACATCGGAAAATTTTGGCTGGAGCAAGGTGTGGATGGCTTCCGACTAGATGCTGCGAAGCATATCTACGAAGATCTTTTGAGTGATAAAAGTGAGGCTACTACCGCTAAAAATGTGTCCTGGTGGCAGGAGTTCCGCAAGGCTATGAATGAAGTAAATCCAGAGGCATATATAGTTGGCGAGGTCTGGGAGAATTCTGCTGTCACTGTCGGAGCTTATTTAGATCAAGCTTTTAACTCAAGCTTTAACTTTGGCTTAGCAGAAACACTGGTGAACTCTGTAAAAACTGAAAAAGACAGCGGAACGGCCTTTACGCTGGAACGAACCTATAAATTGTATTCCAAAATATCCGATAACCAATTTACCGATGCTACTTTCTTGACGAATCATGATCAAAACAGAGTCATGAGTCAATTAGACAATAACCCAAATCATGCAAAAATGGCAGCAGCCCTACTATTAACTTTGCCTGGGAATCCTTTTATCTATTATGGTGAAGAAATTGGAATGCGCGGTGTGAAGCCAGATGAAGGACTTCGAGAGCCTATGAGATGGAGTGCAGCTGATCAAGGAGAGGGGCAGACTACTTGGGAGGCCGGACGTAATAATGCGGGTGCGATAAACGTTGATGTTGAGAGCCAGCTGAATGACAGTGGTTCAATGCTAGAAAGATATCGCGAGCTTATTGCGCTAAGAAATGAGATTCCTGCGCTCCGGGATGGCGGAATCCGTGACTATGCTTCTGGCAATCCCGGGGTTATGGCTTACGAACGACTAACAACACAGGATCAGGTGCTCGTCGTTCATAACCTTACTGGAGAAGAACAAACTATTGTACTACAACCCAATGTCGAGGGTTTCTCTTACTCCAAGATCCTAAAGACGATTGCTGTCAAATCGATCTTGAATTCAGATCAACTTACCCTCCCTCCTTATTCAACTGCTATTGTGGAGTGAGAAATGCGGAAGAATGTAACACCCACTTTGTTACTGACCCACATAATTGAGCTTTTGTAATCGGGAGGGCTATAAGCCAGTCTTTGGATGGATCACTGCTCATTCGTAACAACCAGCCACTGGAATGATCGCCTAAGAAGCGTGCTTTCTGGAAGCTCCATCCACTGTCACTGGACGTACAGAGTCGTAATTCTCCTTCCGCCATGAAGCACTTCATTACCCGTGCTAGTTGGATGGAATGTACATCATCCCCTGTCTCTGCTGCTAAACAATCTGAGAGCATTTGCAGCGTGGATGAGCATGAGCTTTTTTTCAGCTCCTCAAATTTTCTTTTTGACATTAGTAATGCCGGAATCCCGTGATTAAAGAGCTCCTTCATGTTCTCACATTCGAACAGCTGAAGACAAAAGCTCTCCGTTTCACTTTCATCCTTTAATTCATAGGGCAGGGTTTCCGGGTTACTATTGCAGATTACTAGTATCCGGTCTTTATGTATTTGCAGACACAGATCCTTCATTTCCTCCTTCTCTTTATATTTCAATCTACAGATCCGTTCTGCGTTTAAACCTGTATGTAACTGATCCAGAACTGCTTGCCCCATTACTTCATCTGGAAATAAAAAATGCGTTAAATCGGCCAATCCATTGTCATTCACATCATTGTATCCTTCCTGTATTTCATATATATGTATATTAATCTAACAATCTTTATGTTATCATAAGCTAATTTTAAGGTAAAATTAAGAAACAAAGGGTATTATCATTAACATGAAATACTTTTAGCGAGGTGTCTTCAAAATGAGAATGCTCATCACATTTCAGAACAAACTTGTACCTGTGTATTTCACAACAGAAAATAAACAGCCCACTCAAAAAGTACTTAGATTACTTAACAGTACGTTGGAGCTCAAAATTCAAAAGGGCAAGAATGCTATCCAGAAATGCCTGAATTCATTAATTAGTATCGAAATTAAAGGCTCTGAGGCTATATTGCACAGTTATAGTGAGAATGATTCATTGGCGCTATCCCTCTATTAATAGAGGGGTAGTTTTTTTGTAAAGTTTCTTTTATCCTTTGGCAGACAAAACAGCAAGTCTCTGAAAGAGACTTGCTGTTTTTAAGTTTTGCAGCTTTAGTAATGAATGATTACACCAGGATGGGACAATATCAGCTAATCTTATAGTTCTTATTCTCTGCTTTTTCAGCTTTCTGTATTCGAAGTTTAAAGAGTCTCACTAAATTTTGGCGTGTATGCTCTTCGTGACAGCTATCCAATTTCTTAATGATAAACCGATCAATGGACATGTCCATCGCTCCTTTTAATTCATTCAGATCCTTATGAATATAGGGAATATTTTCCTGTTTCCTTGTAAGTTTATTAACCGGGATTTCTATTATTCAAACTCTTGTTCCTTTATAAAATACTCTTTCCCCCCTAAAAAAAATCACAAAAAAAAAATTTACAAACAAAAAAATACATGCTATATTATTTATAGTTAATATTAAATACACACATCCAAGGGAGCAATCATAATGTCTAATGTTTTATTTATCAAAGCAAACAACCGTCCAGCAGAACAATCCGTAAGTGTTAAGCTTTACAATGAATTTTTGGAGAACTACAAACTTAACAATCCAGAAGATGAAATCACTGAACTTGATTTGTTCGCAGAGCAACTTCCTTACTACGACAATACCCTGATCACTGGTATGTACAAAGCTGCTCAAGGTTACGAACTAACAGCTGAAGAAGCAGCAGGTGCTGCTGTAGTTAATAAATATCTGGAACAGTTTATCGCTGCTGATAAAGTAGTATTCGGTTTCCCACTGTGGAACATGACTGTACCAGCTGTATTGCATACTTATGTCGATTACCTTTGCCAAGCTGGCAAAACATTCTCTTACACTGCTGAAGGTCCAGTTGGTCTTTTGACAGGTAAAAAAGCAATCGTACTGAACGCTAGAGGTGGCATTTATTCCGAAGGTCCTGCAGCAAGTGCTGAAATGGCTGTAAACTTCATCGTTGGTAACCTTAACCTTTGGGGTATCAAAGATATTACTCAAGTAATCATCGAAGGTCACAACCAACTTCCTGCACAATCCGCTGAAATTATTGAGAACGGATTGCAATTGGCTAAGGAAACTGCAGCATCGTTCTAATACAAGCTATAAGAGAATTTAATAAAAAAGGGTGACCCTGAGCTGAACTGCACCCCGTCAAGTAGACAGTACAAAAAATAAAAGTAGTTTAAGCGGCCTTAGTCCTAAATTCAATGGGACTGAGGCCGTTTAATTTTGCCTGTAACCGTTCGTTATTGTAAAAGTGAATGTAGGTATCAATATCTGTTTGGAGTTCTTCAAAGGTCTGGTAGGTATGTAAGTAGTACTTCTCACATTTCAATGTTCCCCAGAAGGATTCCATCGGCCCATTGTCAATGCAGCAGCCTACTCGGGACATGCTTTGCTTCAGTTCTGCATCGTCCAGCATCTTCTTAAAATGCAGAGAGGTATACTGGAAACCGCGGTCGCTATGGAGTAAGGTTCGGCTCTCCGACGCTGCCTGCAATGCTAATTCCAGCGTGTTAAAAACTAGCGAATTATTATTGGAATGGCCCAGAACGTAAGCAACAATGGAATTGTCATACAGATCTTTTATTGCACTTAAATACGCCTTCTTACCCTTGCCGTATTTGAATTCTGTTACATCCGTTACCCATTTTTGGTTTGGAGCTTCCGCCTCAAAATTACGGTTCAGCACATTCTCCGCGACCTGCTGAGGCGTGGAGCCTACATACTTCTTTCTTTTTCTGCGGATGACAGACTGGATACCTTGGCGTCTCATGAGCCGGTATACTCGTTTTGCGTTAATAGATTTGTTCATTTGTCTGCGCAAATGCAGGGTCAATTGACGATACCCAAAGGTTCGTTCCACCTTCTCATACAAGAGAAGCATAGCCTCTGTCAGTTTCTCGTTTTCGGTCTCTCGGGAACTGGGTTTGCGATTCAACCATTTATAGTAACTTGACCGTGAAATCCCTACGATTTCACACATAAGTCGAATGGAGCAAGACTGTTCCTGCTGAACGGCTTGAATGGCCAGATAGATGATCTCCTGGCGAATGGTTCTTAACGTCTCCTCCTTTCGAGTTCCTCTAACTTTTTTAGAAAAGCATTCTCCGCACGCAGGCGTGCATTCTCGTACTCCAGCTTTTGCATCGCGAGTTTGTGGCGATCTGCTTCCGTAAGTTCTTCGGGCGCTTTAGTACGTCCTCTGCCGTCTCGTAACGCCTCTTCACCGCCTGCTTCGTACTTCTTTACCCAGCTATATACTTGTTGGTAAGACACGTGAAAATGGCTTGCCGCCTTCGTGTAGTCTTCTCCGTTCGAAAGGCAGTACAGCACGATATCTATCCGTTCCTGCCAAGTGGTTACGCGTCCTTTGGTCATAGCTTTAGATCCTCCTGAATGAGCTGTTAAGCTGTTGCTATGACCATTATACTTCCTAATCCAGTTGGCAAGTTGGGTTGAACTTGCAATCTTATACTTGCAGATGATTTGGTTTTGTGACAATCCTCCCTCGAGATAATCCTTAACGGCATGGAGTTTAAGTTCTGCGGAATACGTACGGTTGTGGATTCGAACTTCCAGCCCTTCGTACCCATACAATTGATAACGTTGCCGCCACTTCACTACAGAGGTTTTGGATAATCCATATTTTCGGGCCGCAGCTTTCAAACCAATGTCGCCCCGTTCAATTTCTTGGAGAATCGTTAATTTTTCGAGTGCCGTATACTTCTTTTGTTCCATAAAAATACTCCCCATACAGCAGCAGGTTTTTATTATTTCGCCTGTCTACTATATGGGGAGCATATCAAGCTCAGGGTCACCCTTTTTTTGACTTTCTAGCCTATTGGAACACTACTCTTGGCTCCGTCGCTGTCTATAAAGTTCTTCTAATACTCATCAAGTTCTTTACGCCAACCGTACCCTCTAGTCCTTGTCGAATGAACTTTAGAAGAAGCTGCAGTTTTTCTCTTGAGCTTCACCTCTTTGGTGCTCTGGTACAGCAGCTCCCGCTGTGTCTTTCGGTAGTTCAGCAGTCTCTTCTCTTCGAGCTCACCGTTATGAACCGCTTCAAGTACCGCACAGCCCTCCTCACGTTCATGTCTACAGTTACTAAACCGACATGCAGCAGCTAAGCTGCTAATATCACTGAACGCCAGATCTAATCCACCCTCATCTTCCCACAGCTGCAGCTCACGCATCCCTGGTGTGTCTACTATGATTCCTCCGTCCGGCATAATAAACAGTTCACGGTGGGTAGTGGTATGACGTCCACGGCTATCTCCTTCTCTTACATCCTGTGTAAGCTGAAGATTCTTTCCACATAACCAGTTGACCATCGTAGATTTGCCACAGCCTGATGAGCCCGTTAGAGCTACTGTCTGTCCACTCCCAATGTAAGGCAGCAGCTTCTCACGGCCATTATCTTGCAGTGCACTAACCGCATGAACTGGCACACCTGGTGCGGCGCTTTCCATTTCGGCAATTTTACTCTCTGCATCTAGGCAAAGATCTGCTTTGGTCAGCAGAATGACTGGATTGGCCCCGCTGTTCCAAGCCATGATTAAGTATCTCTCCATCCGCCGAACATTAAAGTCATCATTCAAAGCACTGACCAGAAATAAAGTGTCTACATTCGAGGCAACAATCTGCTCCTCTTGTGTGTTACCAGCCACCTTGCGAGAGATAACACTATGCCGAGGCAATATCCCATGTAAAATCGCATGCTCGCCGCCATCCTGCATTGAAAGAGCCACCCAGTCGCCGATCGCTGGAAAATCACCTGAAGCGACAAACGTATGTCTCAACTTGCCTGATAGCTCCCCCCATGTCTCTCCCAAATCAGTCATCACCCTATACTTACTGCCAAAATCGCCTACAATTCTTCCGGGAACAAGCCGTTTATCCTCCGTCTCCTTCCACTTTTCATCCCATTTTGAACTCCAATTTTCATTCCAACCATATTGCTGTATGTTAGTCATTTGAATCCTCCTAAAGATCTGTTTAAGTTTTTGTTTTTATTTACCATGTACTGCTAGCATTTTCCGAGAACACAAAAAGCCGTCGGAATTTAAGACTCCGGCGGCGGTCACACTTCATGAACTCTTCTAGAACGAAAAGGACAAAAAGTGTACACATAATCAGGAAAATGTCTCATCCTAAAGACAAGGATAAGTTCATTTTCCCGTGCGATATATAGAGAAATAGACAATTAACTACAATTCCTATCGATTCTATATACGCAAAAAAGCCGCCGGACCCAATACGGTTCCCGCGGCTCTAATAAGCGTAATAGAGCTTACCTGCTAAACTGCACGAATAACTTATTCGGCAGCCGCTGTTCCCGGAAGACACGTATCCACAACAGTTGAGTTCATTACATTTAAAACTGTCATAAAACATCGTCTCCTTCCGAAATAAGATGCTGTTATCATAAACGGCGCTGCCGTATAATGTCAACTATAAATTTTGATAAAATTACAAAATGGACTTAAGCTCATTCAACTCGTATATTATCTTCCAAGGTTCTATGTCCAATTGATCGTCCCAAGTATGTTTTCTTTGCAGCCAAATGCCTTGTAGCCCTGCTTTCCCTGCACCCCAGATATCATTCACGGGGTGATCTCCAATAAACAATGTCTGATCCGCAGTAACTCCCAATCTGTCTAATGCAAGTTGATAAATCTTAGGATCGGGCTTAGCGATTTCTACTTCTCCAGAAATGACAATAGCCTTGAAGTACGCTCGCAGGGCAAGGGTATCAATTTTGGTGTTCTGGATATCTACTTTGCCGTTGGTAACCAGACCAAGTATATAACCGCGCTCTTTGCAGTACTTTAGAACGTCCACAGCATCCTTCATCGTAGCACCATGATTGATATAGCTTGCATCATAATACGCACGAATATGTTCAGCCGTAACTGGTGTTTCCCAAGGCAGTACCTCGCTTAGCTCTACGAAGAATCCGTCCTTATCACGGTAACCATCAGCATCTCTGTGAATCATATCTTCTATTACTTCCTGCGCTTCTTCAGCTTCCAAATGTCCTAGAAAATCCTGAACAAACTGAGTACTAAAACTGCGAAATGTATGGTCACGATCCATTAAAGTATTATCCAAATCAAATAATATAGCTTGTACTTCTTTCATCAAGCGATTCCCCTTATATGCTGTTGATTATAAAATTTAACTTACAGAAATCTATTGTACTATGCCTTTGGAGACAATGAAAAGACCATTCTGTAAAAAAGGAACAGCTGTCTCCCCTTCTACCGAACAGTCTTTATAGGCTTTATATTTGATTTATTCATTTACTCAAAATGCTCCGCACGATGTGTCAGCATCATTTCCTCTTCTGTGATATACAGTGGGAAAGGAGGGGTTTCTTTGAGATAACTTTCTGTGGCTAGCAAACGATAATGGACCTCAGGTAACCATGCATCTTCAACAAGTGGCAGCTGACCTGTATCACTGATGTAATTGTCTACAGCGGACTGAACCATATCAAGGTAATACGGAACAAGCTTATCTTGTTCCTCGAAAACTTCATAGGTCTCGCGTGACATATAGAAATTCTGCTCTGGAATTCCTCCTAAATACCGTTTTAGTCTGCTCAAATCTATTCTTTTGTCGTCAAGGATTAAAGCTGTTCTATTAATGAGCGCAGGCATATCTTCTTCAAACTGTCTGATCGCCTGCTTGACTTGGGTTAAGGTAACGGTAATATGATCTGATTTGGGTTGCTTTTTTGTGCGTTTAAATAACATAACGAAAGTCTCCTTTCTAAATATGTCTCAGATAACGCTTACAATTCCATTTTATTCGAAATTCGAATAATTAATCAGTACATTTCAAATCGACACAGAATGTTAATATTTAAAAGATCATTATTTGACATATTCCCACCGAGTCCATACTTCTCGAGGATTTAGTTCATACTTGTCCTTCTCACGATACATAAACTGATGCATGATGAATTCACGACGAATAGTGGCGAAATCTTCATGAAACTGCTTAATAAACTCATTGATTTCCTTTTCCGTATAAACAACACCTGGCTCCAGCTTCTCAACCATGTATTGAAGCGCTATCAATTTCTTCTTGTATTGTGCGGGAATTTGCCGCAGCCGGCCATCTTTAGAGAAAAAATTACGAATTACAGTATCCTGAAGACTATTCTCAGGCAATTGCTCTTCCATATTTTCAGCTCCTTTCGAAAAAATAAATTGCAGTGAAGCTTCAGCCCCATTATTGATAAACTCCGGATTCAACTTAAAGTAAACTGTATTTTTGTCGCGTCTTTCCATTATTAGAGCCGCTTCACGTAATTTAGCCGCATGATGAGTGACTGTGGGCTGCGATAAATTCAACTTCTCAGCCAGCGCTTGCCCGTGCATTTCTCCTTGGGACAGAAGCAACAATAAGCGAAGGCGCGTTGGGTCAGCCAAAGCTTTATGATAGCTCACTATTTTTTCTAACTGCATTGGGTTCACGCTCCTAGAATTTCACAATAAATCGAAACATTAGATATATATCTAATTATATAATAATCAACACTGTTCTTGCAATGGTTATTATACTCAATCTGCTCTTATGGAAAAATTCATGAATTTAGGGTAGGATTTAAAGAAAAGATAGTAACAATCAGGAGGTAACCCACTGTATGAAAGATGTAATTATTATCGGTGCAGGTCCTTGCGGCCTCTCGGCAGCTATCGAATGCCAGCGCCAAGGACTGTCCAGTCTCATTATCGAAAAAAGCTTTATCGTACACTCCATTTATTTGTATCCAACAAATATGCAATTCTTCAGTACCGCTGAGTTATTAGAAATCGGAGACGTTCCTTTCACCTCGACCAATGATAAACCATACCGCCATGAAGCTCTTGTCTATTACCGCCGGGCTGCGAAGCAGTATGGTCTAGATATCGCCGCTTACGAAGAAGCGTTATCCATTGAGCCTCTGGAAGATGGAACCTATGCTGTACATACGTCCAATATGCGTGGTGAGCATCACACACGTATCACTGCAAATGTCGTTATCGCTACAGGTTATTTTGATCAACCGAATATGATCGGCATTCCAGGGGAAGAACTTCCTAAAGTTACCCACTATTTCGGTGAAGCCCATCCATATACAGGGATGAAAGTTACTGTCATTGGTGGCAGTAATTCAGCGGTAGATGCAGCACTGGAGCTTATGCGCGTTGGAGCTACAGTAGATATGGTCTATCGTGGTGAGAGCATTTCCTCGAATATTAAGCCTTGGGTTCGGCCAATCTTTGAAGGGATGGTACAAAAGGGTAAAATCACTCTACATCTGGAATCACGTGTAACTGAAATTACGGCTAGTTCGGTTATAGTTACGAGTCATAATGGAGACAAAAAATCCATAGATAATGATTTCGTCCTTGCTTTGACTGGCTTCCGGCCTAGCCGGGTGCTTCTCACTTCTGCCGGCGTAGTTATGGATGACGATATGGATAAGCCAGCTTTTAATCCTTTAACTATGGAAAGTAATGTTCCAGGTCTTTATGTTGCTGGAGTAATCGCTTCAGGCCGCAATGCGAATGAAGTATTTATTGAGACAGGACGTGGGCATGGTAAACTTATCGCAGATCACATTCTTGCGAAGCGCAGTTCTCACAATAAGGAGTTGAACGTTTAAGATGGACATGACCTCTTTGCTTTTGCTTGGTCTTGCTGCGCTCGGTATTATAAGCAGTAATTCCCCTGTAACAATAGCAATGGTCGTCCTACTACTGCTAAGAGTTCTTGGCCTGCAGCAGACCTTCCCTTGGCTTGAGAAATATGGTTTAACCATTGGGATTATCATTCTTACGATCGGAGTCATGACGCCCTTGGCCAGCGGAAAAATATCGCTACAGATGGTCGGTCAGTCCTTCCTCCACTGGAAGTCTCTTCTTGCGATTGCGATCGGCATTCTCGTCGCTTATCTTGGTGGGCGCGGAGCCATCCTTATGACCAACCAGCCCACAGTTGTTGCGGGTCTCCTGATCGGAACAGTGATTGGCGTTGCATTGTTCAAGGGTGTCCCTGTAGGACCGCTTATCGCAGCCGGTATATTATCGCTCTTGATTGGCAAAATGTAAAAGGTGGAGCAACCATTCAACACAAAAATAGAGCAGCAATTCTCCACTATCGAGAGAATCGCTGCTCTATTTTATTTTTATTCAGCCTGAGAAATGGACTGTGGAATTTCCTGAGACGATCGTTTTTCTACAAACAATAGATCACCAACCCCATGCTCTGTTTGAATTTTTTTCAGTTGGGCCAAAGCTTCTGCTTCTGTATTGAAATACCCAGCTTCCACTAGGAATAATCCCTTCTGATCCTTTAATACGCGCACGTTCTCTAACCCGAATAACATCTCTTCAGCCATGCCTTGACTCTCGCCGGAAGGCTCTGAGATTGTTCTAAGTGAATAGATAGAAGTTCCTTCTTCCACGTCACCCTTCTTATCCTTCAATGTAATCGCCACCTGTGCCGGATCCTTATATTCCTTCACCTCATAAGCAACTGGCTCTTTGAAGGTTACATTGAAACGTATCATCGAGTCATCCAATGTAATTAAAGGATAAGCATCTTGAACATACTTGCTTTCTTTTAATGTCTCAAGATCTTTAACAGCTGAGAAGTTCCTTGCCCCACTCACGGTTACGGTCATTGTATAAGGATTGTCAGTGAATTTTACGTTATAAGAGCTTGCAAGGTCTTGTGTATTGTCCGAATTTGCAAAGTTTAAAATCATTTGATCACTGTTCTTCTGATGTTTCAACGAAATGAAATTGACATCTACTCCATCCTGAATCGTGCCGCCGCCTGCACTTCCATCCGTAAATTTCAATACACTTACCAGCTTACCGAGAACGGGCACTTGATTCATACTATCTGCGAAGGCGGGTACCGTATTTACACCCACTGTAAAAGAAATGATAACTGCTGCTGCAACTGATCCTGTCCATTTTAATCCGCTCATTTTTATTCCTCTTTTCTGTTGTTTATAGCGTTTTCCTCTTTCAATACCTTTTCGAGAAGCTTGTGATAGTTCTTCGGGGATTTCAATATCGTTGTATGCTTTCTGTAAACGTTCAAGTTGATTATCCAAAGTACTCACTCCCCTTCATATTAATTTTTAATTTCCCTAATCCCCGATAGATGACGGTTTTCACTGTACTCTCTGGCATGTCCAATACCCCGGCAATTTCCTTTATGGGCAAGTCTTCAAAATACCTCATCACAATGATCATTCTTGATCTTTTATCAAGAACTCTTAGCGCCTCCTGAAGATCAATGACATCCTCTATGGGTTCTGAAGCGTAGCTGCCTTCGGGATCTTTCTCCATATACACGATTTTTTTAGATTTTCGGATAAAGTCCAAGGCACAATTGACGGCTATTTTTGTGAGCCAAGTTTTAAAATATTGAGGTTGCTGCAGTTTATGAATTGAGATGAACGCTTTATAAACGGTCTCCTGTACAATCTCCAGCGCATCATCCTTATTCCTCACATAGGAGTACGCCATACGGTAAAGACGCTCTTGCATCCCGTCTATCAATGCAGTAAAGCTGTCTTCATCACCCGCTATCGCCTTTTCCTCCAGCTCTGTTGTATTCAAGTTCTCACTACCTTTCATGTTGCTTATATTTTTTAGACGCACGTGATATTCAAAAAGACTCAAATGGATTTAAAAAAATGGCCCTCTCTCCCGAGAAGACCACCTAAGTAATTTATTATAATGTTAGATCTTATCATGTATCCAAATGCTGTACGTTAAACAATCTCGCATAACTTCCGTCTAGTCCCATTAGTTCCTCATGTGTACCACGTTCTGTGATTTCACCGTTCTCAAGCACCACGATCTGATCAGCATGTGTAATGGTAGACAGTCTATGCGCAACAATTAGTGTAGTTCGTTCCGACGAGAGGGATTGCAGCGCTTGTTGAATTAAATGCTCTGATTCCAGATCCAGTGCTGACGTAGCTTCGTCTAATATAAGAACCTTTGGGTCTTTAAGAAACACCCTTGCTATGGCTACCCGTTGCTTTTGCCCACCGGACAGCTTCACTCCACGTTCTCCCACTTCTGTATCATAGCCTAGCGGCAGCTGCTCAATAAAATCATGCGCATTGGCAGCTCTCGCCGCCGAAAGGACTTGCTCCTCTGTAGCATTAGGATTGCCGAACAAGATATTATCTCGTACAGACCCACTAAATAAGAAATTATCTTGAAGCACCATCCCAACGGCTCTTCGCAAACTCTCCTGCGTCAAACCCTGTATATCCTGACCATCCATCTGGAGGCTACCTTTGCTTATGTCATAGAATCGCGGGATCAAGCTTATGAGAGAGGACTTCCCGCCACCACTCATTCCAACAAAAGCGACCGTCTGACCAGGTTTGATACTTAAATTAATATCCTTCAGTACCCAATCATTCTCTTCGTTGTATTTGAACCAAACATTATGAAAATCAATTTCACCACGTGCATTCGTCAGAGGTCTTGCTCCCGGTTTATCCACGATATCATAAGGCTCTTCTAGCAGCTCTAGCACCCGTTCAAGGGAAGCCGAGGCTTGCGTGAGCACTGTCGAGGAATTTATCAATCGACGCAGAGGCGCATACATCCGGTCCAGATAGCCGAAGAAAGCAACAAAGGTTCCCACAGTCAAATTGCCATGAATCACTTGATAACCACCGTATCCGATGACTAGCAGTGGTGCAATATCCGTTAGTGTGTTAATAATCGCGAAGGTAATCGCATTCCAACGAGTTTGAGCCATCGCTTTTTTGAGAAAGTTACCGTTGATATCTTCGAACTGCTTCTGATCCACTTTTTCCATGGTGAAGCTGCGGATGATCGAAATGCCTTGAATCCGTTCATGAAGATAGCCTTGAATGCCAGCCAGAGCCTGTGAACGGTCTTTCGTTAACACCTTAAGTCGTTTATATAGTTTACTTACCGCAAAGGCGTAAAACGGAAGTACAGCGATAGATACTAGCGCCAGAACTGGATTCAAATAAAACATAAAACCAAGCGCAAACACTAGCGTAAATAAATCCAGCCATACATTCATCATTCCGACTTCTACTAAATTTTTGGTCTGTTCCACATCATTTATAAATCTTGAAATCGCTTCGCCCACTTTTGTATTCTGATAATACCGCAGCGACAACCGCTGTAAGTGACTGTATAGCTTATTCCGCATATCGAACAATATCTTACTTGTGATCAGCTGTGCAAAATACTGCCGGTAATACTCCACCGGTCCCCTTACAATTACGAATAAAACAAAAGCGCCTCCGAGGATGAGCATCAATTGCGATACCCGCTCCTGGGCACTCATGGCAGGGTTCATCAGCAAATCATCGACTACGTATTTCAGAATCATAGGCAGTGTCAACGGGATGCTGAACTTGATCATACCTATAAAGAGCGTAAACACAATCCATTTCATGTAAGGCCGTACAAAAGTAAAATATGATTTCCATTGCTTCACAGGGATATTCTGTCCTTTCTCTTTACTGAGTTGCTAAGTACAGTTGACTTTTGCGCTCTACAGTGTTTTTATATTTTTAAGTCCATAAGTACGATAGCAGTACCCGAACTTCAGGAGGATAAAGATGTCTAGACAATTTGTGACGGAAGCCGTCATGATGGCGATTTACGGCCAGCTTCTCATATCGAGCAGCCCTGTAGAATATATAGTGCCTTATACGACCGTGATGGAATTATACGAACTGCGGGACAGTGATGATCCGTTAATGAACCGTCCAGATGATGACAAGCATGTCAAACTCAAGATTGGTGAGCTCATTGCCTATTTTGAAGAGCCACTTAATGCTAAAAAAATCAACCGCTGTCTGGCCGTTCCTTGGGCAAAAAGCTCTGGTATTCTACTAGGCGGACAATCAAAGATTACCATCATTAACAGCATGGATACCGCTGTCTACGGCGAAACGTTCGATCCTATCGAAACGGAGCTTCTATTGTCCTCACAACGTGAGAAGGTGCCTATTCTTACAGATCAATTCGAGCTGATTCAACGCATTATTGAAGGTGGAGTCCCTGTTCAAGTATACGACATTGACGATTTCGATTTTGCTATGGATGAAGAAACGTTTCGCAATTCGCACTGATTATATCAACACTAGAAAAAGCCCTGCCTTTTGGCAAGGGCTTTTCACATTAGTAAAAAAAACAAAATTAAGACATTTAAACCTGTACTCCGCCAGGCACCGATTTGGCTTCATACTTATATTCAATGTCATCGTCTGCCTCAGAATACACAATAGTTAAGCCGTAACCTTCCATATACCATAAGTCCTGCTCTTCCATGTAGAACACAATACCGTCTTGTTCAACTTGTATTGCCGAACGTCCTGGTGCCTCCGTCCCGATACCCAGTGAGAAACCAGGGTGAAGTCCACCTCCCGAGCTATAGCGGGGAAATAAACGAATATAGTCTCCATTCTTAAGATCCAGTTCTCTTTTAAACCAAGCTGCCGCTGCTTGACTAATTTCCATGTTCATCTCTCTCAGCTCCTTTGTATAGTCTAATCATACTGAAAATGAATCGATATTCAAATACCTTTATACAATTAATGTTTTCCCAAGCTCCTCAAAAATTAGTTTGACAACTTTGCGAACCGAGTGATAAACTCTGAACATAACTAACGGTCTACTAGTTATTACCAAAAGTTATTATTAAATCAATGAAAGGGGTGAGCGCGGTGTTTACGAAGTTACAGCCATATCAAATAACTATTGTTGGAATTTCCAATCAACCGAATACCGAAGCAGCCCAAGTGGTGAAACCATCCTGAAGTTCCCTGCGAGTGTAATTGATCGTATAACTTTAGTTCTTGAAGGTCTCTCACATGCCTGGTGCTGTATAGCACCGTGCGCATGATAGCTGTAAATTACAGGCATATCGTCCGTTTTCGGATGATATGCCTTTTTTTGTCGGTTGTCATCTTTGAAGGACGACAACGTCGTTTTTTCTTGGCTGTCGAGATAACCACTTGCGCTTTTTTCCAACATCACAGCTAGTACTTTAACTCGAAAGGAAGGGATTTACTTGTTCTCCGTTCTCCGTAATCTCGGCTGGTTCTTTCGCCGAGAAAAAAGGCGTTACCTGATTGGCCTTATCTTACTTATTGGTGTAGGTGTTCTTGAATTATTCCCCCCACGTCTGCTAGGCAATGCCATTGACGACATAGTACGCGGTTCTATTACTACAGCATCGTTAGCCAAGTACATCGGTATGATCCTCATTTTGCTGCTAGTCATTTATTGGATTACCTACATATGGATGCACAAATTATTCGGAGGCTCCAACCTCGTAGAGCGCCTGCTGCGCTCGAGATTTATGAATCATTTGATGACCATGACCCCGTCGTTTTTCGAACGCAATAGAACCGGCGACCTGATGGCTCGGGCAACCAATGATATCAGAGCTGTCTCAGCTACCGTTGGATTCGGGATGCTCACCCTGGTGGATTCTACAATTTACCTCACTGTCGTACTATTCGCAATGGGTTTTCTTGTCAGCTGGAAGCTGACACTTGCAGCAGTCTTACCATTACCACTAATTGCAATAGCTATGATTTTTTATGGTAAAGCGATCCATGATCGTTACAGCTTAGCACAAGATGCGTTCGGAGATATGAATGATCAGGTTCTCGAGTCTGTCTCAGGTGTGCGAGTTATCCGTGCTTATGTACAAGAAAGACTTGATGAGAAGCGATTCTCAGATATTACAGAAGATGTATACAACAAGAACATGGCCGTCGCCCGTGTCGATGCCTTCTTCGAACCGACGATTCGGTTCTGCGTAGGGCTCAGCTACATTATCGGTCTTACCTATGGGATTTATCTTGTGTTCCGTAATCAGATCACCCTAGGGGATCTTGTCTCCTTTAATATGTACCTCGGAATGATCGTTTGGCCGATGTTCGCTATTGGAGAGCTTATTAACATCATGCAACGTGGTGGCGCTTCTCTCGAACGTATTGATGAGACGCTAAACTCCAAAGCGGATGTTCAAAGTGCTGACAATCCGGTTCAAGTTGCTAATCCTACCCGAATTGAACTTAACGATGTGACCTTCCGTTATCCCTCATCGACGATTGACAATCTAAGCAATGTCAGTCTGACCTTAAACCAAGGGCAAACACTAGGTGTAGTCGGTCGTACGGGAAGCGGTAAATCAACGCTCCTCAAACAGCTGCTTCGTGAATATCCGACAGGTAATGGTGAAATTCTCATCTCTGGAGTTCCGATTCAACAGATTTCATTGGATCAACTACACAGCTGGATGGGTTATGTTCCTCAAGAGCAGATCCTTTTCTCCAAATCAGTACGTCAGAATATTCAATTTGGTCTAGACAACGCGGATGACGATACGATCATGAAAGCTATCACAGCTGCCGCCTTCCAAAATGACTTAGGAACATTATCCGATGGTTTAGATACGTTGGTTGGTGAACGTGGAGTATCCTTATCCGGTGGACAAAAACAACGTGTATCCTTATCCAGAGCCTTTATCGCAAATCCAGATGTACTGATTCTGGACGATGCCTTATCCGCTGTTGACGCTCGTACTGAAGCTCAGATCATTGAGAATATTCGCCAAGAGCGTGCGGGAAAGACTACATTGATCTCTACGCACCGCCTCTCTGCTGTTCAACATGCCGACATGATCGTCGTACTTGATAACGGACATATCGTGGAACGTGGTACGCATCAAGAGCTGCTGGATCTGAATGGCTGGTACCGCGAGCAGTATGACCGGCAACAAGTAGAGAATAATTTATCGAATGATTAAAAGACATACTAGCTATGACTATGCAAAACTTTTAGGAGGTGTCACCGTTGACAAAGAGTACAGGCAAACGCCTGCTTGAATACGCATTGACCGCAAAAAAAACCTTTATCGCAGCCCTTCTACTCCTCTCCATCGGGGTAGCGGCTGAACTGGCAGGTCCATTTATTGCCAAAAGCATGATTGACAATCATATGTTGGCCATCGAAAAGCCTTATTTTAGTACTGCATCACCAGATGAGGCGGTTCAGTATAACAACGCTTATTACAAACGCGGAGACCGTTTTGAACCCGGGGAAGCTAAGGGTCAAGAAATTCGCATTCTTCAATCGGGACGAAGTTTCTACTTTATCAATGAAGCCGTAACACAGTCCGATGGTGAGAGAAAGTTCAGTAATGGTGAAATGCATATCACGCGCGGCCAGGATGAAGTCATCTATCCTGCGGTTAAACTTTCAGCGGATGAACTGTTTGATTTTTACAAACCTGAGCTCCCTGGTATTTATCAGCTGGTCGGTTTGTACGCTATCTTCCTGGTCATCTCGATCTTTGCCGAATTCGGTAAAACCTATTGGCTGCAATCTTCGGCGAATCAGGTAATCCGAAAACTACGAACAGATGTGTATGCGCATATCCAGCGACTTCCGGTTTACTTTTTTGACAACTTGCCAGCAGGTAAGGTAGTTTCACGTGTAACTAATGATACCGAGGCGATTAAGGATCTATTTATTGCCGTTCTCTCTAATTTCAGTACTGGTATTATTAATATTACTGGTGTATACATCGCCTTGTTCTTGCTCGATGTTCGGCTAGGTCTGATCAGCTTGTTCATCATCCCGATTCTTATTCTTTGGATCGTGCTCTATCGCAAAATCGCTACAAAATACAATACGATCATCCGCTCACGTCTGAGTGAGATCAACGCTATCATTAATGAATCGATTCAAGGAATGTCCATTGTTCGTATATTCCGCCGTCAGAAGCAGCTTGGTGAAGAATTTGAGCATCTGAACGATGACTACTTGAAATATCAGAATAAAATGCTGAATCTGAATGCCTTCACCTCCCACAACCTGGTGAACTCTCTACGCAGTCTCTCTTTTGTGATGGTGCTTTGGTATTTCGGACATGGCAGTATTACGGGTTCTACATTTGTATCTTTAGGTGTTCTATACGCTTTCGTCGATGTGCTTGGACGTTTGTTCCAACCGATTACAGGTATGGTGAATCAGCTTGCAAACCTCGACACTTCTATGGTGTCTGCGGGTCGTGTGTTTACTCTTATGGATGAGCCTGGGGAGAATGTTACCGATGGTTCCATGCCGCGCTATAAAGGAAAAGTGGAGTTTAAGAACGTATCTTTTGCTTATAAAAAAGACTTCGTCCTTCGCGATATTTCCTTTGAAGCACGCCCAGGCGAAACCGTTGCTCTAGTAGGTCACACCGGTTCCGGAAAAAGCTCGATCATCAACTTATTATTCCGGTTCTATGATCCACAGAAAGGTGAAATCACGATTGATGGCCAGAAGGTTACAGATATTCCGAAGCAATGGCTACGCAATCACATGGGGATTGTTCTTCAAGACCCTTACCTCTTCACTGGTACTATTGCTTCCAATGTCAGCCTGGGGGATGAACGAATCTCACGCGAACGGATTGAACGGGCTTTACGGGAAGTCGGAGCAGATAAATTGCTGGCCCACCTTCCTCAAGGTTTTGATGAACCGGTTATTGAAAAAGGGAGCACCCTTTCTGCAGGTCAGCGGCAATTGATTTCGTTTGCCAGAGCGCTCTCCTTCGACCCAGCTATTCTGATTCTTGATGAAGCTACCTCCAATATCGACACGGAGACAGAAAGCGTCATTCAAGATGCATTAGAAGTCCTCAAAAAAGGACGTACCACATTCATCATCGCGCACCGTCTATCTACAATTCGCAGCGCAGATCAGATTCTTGTTCTGCATCACGGAGAGATCGTAGAGCGCGGTAGCCACGATGAGCTGATGGCACTCGGCGGTAGATACTTCCGGATGTACCAGCTACAAGTAGGTGCTGGTTCTAACAGCATAGACAATAACAATGGTGCACCCTCCCGACCTTCGTTAGGCAGCTTGCAACCATCGTTAGAGAAGATGTAATCGATCCCCTGAGTCACATCCTGTGATTCAGGGTTTTTCTATACTTGATATTAGAACGTTTGTTCTGTAAAATGAAAAATAATACATATAGGTGAAGGAGGCTTTTGATGCGTACATACACTATAACTAAGAAGCAAGCTCGACTTTTTCTCCTGGCTCACCAAAAGTTAACTAGGGGCGCT
The DNA here is from genome assembly GCF_038009145.1 of Paenibacillus sp. FSL R5-0923. NCBI lineage: Bacteria > Bacillati > Bacillota > Bacilli > Caryophanales > Paenibacillaceae > Paenibacillus > Paenibacillus sp. FSL R5-0923. The sequence continues at coordinate 3,784,249 of NZ_JBBPAT010000001.1, read as the reverse complement.
CTTCCTGCCGGTAAACTTAGTGTTTATGATTACGTTCGTCACGTAGGCTGTATCCAATATGATCCACTTAACATCGCAGGCCATAACCATGAGCTTGTCCTCCAAGCACGAGTTCCCGGTTTCACACCTGAGCAAGCCCAAGAGCTACTGTATCAAGACCGACTTCTAATAGATGGCTGGGACAAGAACATGTCCATTTATTGTACAGAGGACTGGCCTTATTTTAAACGCAGAAGAGAGGCATCAGCCACACGCCATCGGGCCAATGAGCCAGTAATGGCTACAGTAGAACAGGTTCGTGAAGAGCTATTAAAGCGCGGTCCCCTCTCCTCTCTGGATCTAGATGGTAAGGATAAGGTGGATTGGGCTTGGGCTCCGGCTAGATTAACCCGGGCCGCTTTGGAAAGTATGTACTTTTGGGGGGAAGTCGTCGTTCATCATCGTGTTCATACCCGTCGGTATTACGATTTCACTGAACGCCTGCTTCCTCATAATCTTTTAAACACTGAAGACCCTAACCCCACTGATGAACAATTTAATGATTGGTATGTGCTGCGTAGAATAGGTAGCATCGGACTGTTATGGAATAAATCTGGCGACGGATGGCTTGGAATTTCTGGTCTAAAGAGCAAGGAACGTACTGAAGCGATTCAAAGACTGTTAATGGCGGACAGTCTCAGAGAAGTTCTAGTGGAGGGTATTAAGCTTCCACTCTACATCCGTAGCATGGACGCTCTAACTTTAGAAGCTGTAATACAGCAGGAGTCTGAAGATGCTGAGAGTCATTCAAGTTATTCGTTTGCGGCTGTCTTGGCTCCACTCGATAACTTGATATGGGATCGAGAGCTGATCCGACAATTATTTGGATTTCATTACCGCTGGGAAGTCTATAAACCAGCCTTGGAACGGGAGTATGGTTATTATGTACTGCCTATATTATATAATGATCGTTTTATTGCGAGATTTGAACCGGTGATGGATAAGAAGAGCCAAACATTGAACATTATGAATTGGTGGTGGGAACCAGGTGAACACCTAACGCCAGAGATGCTTCCGGCATTAGGCGAAGCTCTATCTGCACTGTCACGCTGCGTTAGAGCTTCTAAGATTCATTTTAGACCGGAGGTTGTAGAGGAGTGCGGATTAGAAGGGTTATTAGTGCAAAGTCTCCTCTTCTAACCCCAGTTTCGTGAACATTTCTGTACAATAGCCTTGTAATTTGATTTCTAGCCTTCTTGCTTTATTTTTGAATCGTTTTAACTCCTCAATCATTTTCGCCCTTCCAGCGGGGGTGAACGTTTCTTGTATCCGTTCCTTGAAATAATCATGAACGATATGGTTACGCTGCTTCCACACTTCTTCTAGCTGAGCGGTTTCTTGCTCTGAGAAAGGAAAGTGATGCTGGATTTCTTTGATGAGTTGACCGAGTGAATTGCTGAGTTTTCGCTGATACAAATCAGTCAGATCTGCTTCAGTGGGCGTCTTCCCTTGTGATAATTTGGTGAGCAATAACAAATTGGTCAACTGCTGTTCTAGAGCTTGACCATAATAAACTGCTAGTCCAAAATACGCAAATAACTCCTTGGATTGTTCACTCTCTGGTACTTGTGTATGCTTCATCTTTCCCCTCCACTTCTATTCGGCCTGCCAGAGCTATAATAAACTGATATCATCCAGGTGATTCGGAGAAGTTTATGTTCGCTTCATATCTACTGTTAATTCTCCAGTTCCCTACATATTTCCTCTTCTAGAAACGAAATTTAATCTAGCCTTGTGCTAAAAAGAAAAACAGACCATGCTGTACATCCACAGCAATGGTCTGGTCATTTGCTTATTATATAGTTAGGTTGGGTATACAACCTTACGCGTATACTTCAACCGCATCGCTAATCAAACGACACGCCTCAGCACATCTACGGCAGGCATCAATACATTCCTGACAATGTGTATGTATATGCTTGCTGCTTTCATCTGCACAGGCTTCACAAATTTCGGCACACAGACGGAGAATTCCGGCTACAAACGGACTTTGGCGAGTCATCGCTTGTACGGCATATGAACAAATATCCGCACATTCACGATCTAGCCGCATGCTTTCACGCAGAGAAGCAAGATCATATTCTTTTAGGCTTGAGACATAGCTATAATTACAGGCATTCATACTTTCTAAACAAGCGTCAATGCACTCCTGATATTGAATTCGGGTCATAGCCTTAAACCTCCTGTATTTTTATAGGGTATGCGATACTATTAACCTACAAGATTAGGAATGAACCATTACAACTTCTGACAAGGAGATCTGATTATAGACTTCTCTTAACTGTACTAGGACGAACGAAGGTACGTCCCTCCATCTCCAGTAACCTAGTGCGCAGTTCATTTGATGAGAAATGTTCGCCGATAAATACGGCAACGTCAGGCACTTCGCCTTGTGGTGTGATTTTCATAAAATCAGCTTCACGATAGGCATATTGGAAAAGAAACCGGCTGGAGGTGTCATTAAAGGTCACAATACCTTTAGCTCTATAAACATCACGCGGCAATTCCTTAACGAACTGTTCGAATTCTTCACTGTTTACTGGACGTTTAAAATAATGTGTGTACGTCATCACATGATCGTGGCTAGTATGTGTGCCACCAGTAGTGTGTTCATCTTCATCATGCATGAAGCTTTCGCTTGCGTCCTCAACCTCTTCCAGCTGTTTATCCGTAAGAACTCCACCTGCATCACGCAGCAGTTCCTCCGGTTCCACCTCACAACGCACAGTTGGCAGAATGGGTGCATAAGCGTTCCATTTCCGCAGTACAGCGTTAACCTCTTCCGCCTCTTCAGCGGTTACACGGTCAATTTTATTCAATAGCAAGACAGAAGCGCAGCGAATCTGCTCCTGCATCAAACGATAAGTTGCCCCCTGCTGTGCGCGATACAGTTCAAGAAGATGCGCGGCGTCAACGACGGTGATCAAGCTTTTTAGTTCTACTTTTTGATACAACGAAATCTCGGTTACGCCATCCACAATTTCCAGCGGATTCGCAGCGCCTGTTGCCTCGATCACTACGACATCCGGAGTCTCCTTCTTGATCAGTGTTGCGAGTTCTGTACTAAGATCACTTCGGATAGAACAGCATATGCATCCACCAAGTAGTTCTGCCATAGGGACAGTTTGCTCAACTAACAATCCATCTAAATTCACTTCACCCAGCTCATTCATCACTACTGCAGGGCGTAAACCCTGATTTTTCCAATGATCTAGTAGGCGCTGCAGCAGTGTTGTTTTGCCGCTCCCCAGAAATCCTGACAATATATACACAGGTACGACCTGTTCCATGTTTCATCGCTCCCCAGCAAATTACAGTTATGTGTAGCGAGTGTACTACATGCGCGCGAAGCACGCAAGCGGCACCCCAAATTCCTGCTGAATTCTGTGAGTACAAGTAAGCTTGTCTTTGCTTCTGCCATACCCTATCATGATAACATCTCTAATCTAGGAGTTGAGCCATTTGTCATCTGTTGAAGAACATCGGAAAGAATCGCCTCAAACCGTTTCCTGCTATATCATTACTGTCTCGGACACCAGAACTATTGAAACAGATACCGGAGGAGCTTTGATTAAATCTATGCTCGAAGAAGCCGGGTATGAAGTGATAGGCAGCACCATTACGAAAGATAATTATCAAGATATTCGTGAGCTATTATATAAATGTGTTGACCACGCCGGAATAGAAGCTGTACTTCTGACTGGTGGAACAGGGATTTCTCCACGGGATACGACGTATGAAGCTGTTGCCTCTTTGCTAGATAAAACATTACCTGGCTTCGGTGAGATTTTTCGGATGCTAAGCTTCACAGAGGACATCGGTTCGGCAGCTATTCTTAGTCGAGCCATTGCAGGCACCATGGGAAAGACCGCTATCTTTTCTATGCCCGGCTCTACTGGAGCCGTAAAACTGGCTATGGAACGGCTAATTATCCCGGAACTTCGCCATGTTATGCGTGAAATTTACAAGCGTTAAGCAAATACCCATTTTTAAATACAATAGACAAACAACCAAGCAGGCTTTTGTTCTGTGCGTATAATACGGTAAGTCCACACACAAAAGGAGCTGAAGGAAATGTCTGAATGTCCAAAATGCCCAGCCCAAACGGTTACTGACCCACCTAAGGTGGTTTATCAAGATCACTTCCACCCACAAGTAGTAAATGTGATTCATCCAATTGAAATCGTAAGACGTCACCACTGTGTACCCGTACCTCGCCATTGCTACACCTATTCTGTTAAAGATGTATTTGTGGATAACTCCATGATGCCTAGAGGCGGAAGATAACTCTACTTCACAACACTATTAAAAGTCCCCTATATGTGAGAGACAGACTCGTGCTAAATGCATTGGGTCTTCTCTCGCTTTTTTCTGTCAAAAAACAATTCAAATTCATACTCTAAACTAAATTCGATATTGAGGCTACGGTTTCCCAAAAAGAGGAAATCGATAGTTTAATGGATGAGTTATTCGAGGAATAGTAGTTATGCCCCGGGGAAAGTTTCCGGGGCGTTTTTTATGTAGTTACCTTAACCACATCATCGATCTTAATCCAATCATAGTCATATTCTATTTGCAGTTTGATCCGCCGTAGTTGCCTGTCTATTGCGATCACAACACTCCCCTGTTCTTAATATCTTGAACTGGTTCAAATTGAGTGATTGTTATCTGCTCCCGATACTGTTTCGAGTAAGCGAGCACTTGATTAATGTGGACAAATCATAGTGACGTAATCATCAAGATGATTTACGCCTTTTCTTATGCATTCCAGCTCTATAGGCCAGTATTTCTTCATATAGTCCATCTTTATCTCCCCCTTTTCATGTTTTTGGACATAAAAAAAGCCTTGAAATGAAAAAAAGGCATAACCAAAAAATGGCCACACTTTTTCAACCTCAAGGCATATTCTATAAGTTGTCAATTAAGACAACAGCTCCTTCTCCAGCTGAACATAAGACAGCGGAGAAAATGAATGTGTTTCGTAATGAGGTGATTATATCCTAATCATTGTAAACGGGCAATAGCGTAGGCAGATTCTTTCAATCCCCTTCTATTGCCCCATATTTACATTCATTTTTAAGCTTTTTCTAAAAAAATTTGTTGCTGTTTAAGGAAAGGGAAAGTAAAGGTTTAGATCGACCAAATAATAAAATACGGAAACCATAGATTATAGCCTGTCGATATTTTATTGAACAATAGTGTCCCATCCCTCACGAATAGAATGTGCTAAGCGCTAAGGTAGTGAAAAATAAAACTGGAAAGAAACAACAAGTTAGTCATGGTTGGAGATTCCGTAACGGCGCGAATGCGGCTGTAACGGCCGATAAGCGATTAAGGAACAAATAGAATCTTGTCAATGAAATAGGAGGCTTCTTGGCGAAGCAAAGGTTCTTTGGAGTGGAAATCGACTGAACCGTCAGAATTGATTATTGTGACCGGATCCGTAACTCCGGCAGCAACAAGCTTGCTTACGGCCTTGATAGCCGAATCATCGGTTTTACCTGCCAATCGGACCTCATCGCCAAGCGGCCATGGAAGAGGAATGCGCGTTAAGATGACGGCCATTTCTTCCCGAGTTATCGTGCGATCCGGTTCAAATCGGTCTCCGGTCTCCTCCTCCAACCAATGCTGCTCGACCGCTGCCTGTATCTCTTTGAAGGCAAAATGGTGTTCGATATCCGTATAACCGGATTTCGATTTGGAGGGCGGATAGCCGAAAGCATGCAGCAGCATTGTGATGAATTCCGCACGGGTCACGGACGCCTTCGGGTCAAAGCTGCGCCCATCTCTTCCATTAATGATATCAAGCGAATGGAGCTTTTCTATAGACGGTTGGTAGGGGCTTTCTTTCGAGACATCGGAAAACAACGCTTTTTCCTGTATTTTGGGCGAATAGGTTATCGGGGACTTGGAGGGTCTATACATATAAGCAATACCTCCATCCTTTTGTTCAAGAAATGCTATTTTCTTCCCGTGGTCATCCATAAACAACAAGGGATCTATCTTTTTCAAAGTAGTCTTGCCATTCCTCAATTTGTATCTGTCTTCCGCTACAAGTTGTCCGTTATTGTACGTAATTCTAGTCACAAATGACGGGGTATGCAGGTCTTTGTATAATCCGATATAACGCGCGGCTTGCTGTTCTGTAAGAGGTGATACCGATTCAGGCATCTCAGTGCTCTTCGGATAATAATGGTCCATAAAAGCAGCATACAAATCCGAGCGCAATTCGGAATCATTATTATAAATGACGAACATCCCCGTTTTGCGCTCAGGCAGTAGCCATGTAAAAGAGGCATGTCCGGGGATGTTCCCACCTTTGCTGACGACATACTGACCATTCGACAGTTCATTAAAAATGCTTTCAAATCCATAGCTTGTTATAGGTATGGCCGGATGAGCGAAAACGGAAAACTTGCTCATTCGTTGAACACTTTGTTCACTTAACATTTGCCGATCTCCGGCCTTTCCTTTTTGTAGAAGCATGATCATGAATTTAGCCATATCGCTTCCGGTGGACAACATTCCGCCCTGAGGCATGTCCGTAGGATAAAGGCCATACTCCGGATATGGCGTGCCTTCCGGATCGTAAGCTGCAGCCATTCGGGCTTTAAGCTCTGGGGTTACAAGATCATGGGAAGAATTCATGCCGAGTGGTTGAAAGATGTTTTTATCCATGTATTCATGAAAAGGGAGCCCAGTAACTTGTTCCACGGCATATCCCGCCAAAGCAAAAGCATAATCGTCATACTGGTAGGCTTCCCCCGGCGTCCGGACGATGGTTGGCATTCGATCCATTAAGAAATCTCGAAGAGAATTCTCTTGATTGAGAAGATCGGGCGAGGCGTCATCGTCTTTTTCATATGGGAAATCGAACCCAGTCATGTGGGTCAGCATATTTTCCAAAGTTAGCTGTTTACCTGTCGAATTTGGTATTGTGATACCTCCGAGATATGATTGGATGTCCTGATCCAGCTTGATCTTCCCTTGGTCTGCAAGCTGCAGCACAGCCGCAGCTGTAAGCGTCTTAGAAATGGAACCGATGCGAAAAACGGTATTGGAATCTACTGGGGTTTTGCTTTCTTTGTTTGCATACCCGTATCCTTTGGATAAAACCACTTGTCCGTCCTGAACGACGACGAACATGGCCCCCGGAACATTGAACTTCTTCAGGCTTTTCCCAAAGTAATTGTCCGCGAAGGCCTCCACTTCTTTGGGGTCAACCGGACCGCTTGGAGCAGCAGGAACAGCTGCAGTCTGAATCGCTGTGATTGTTTGTCCCTTAAGAGGGAGCTGTTCCGCACTGACACTATACCCTCCGACCAAAGCAATTAAGTAAGTCACAGCTAGAGACGTGCTTAGCGTTACAGCGAGCACTTTTGAAACTCTTTTTTTACGCATTAGAAAATCCTCCGTCAATGAAATTAGTATAGGCTAGAAGTACCCTCTCAGTGTAATATGATGAATTATTTCCCCGCACAGTCTTCCGAATAGTTCATCACCTAGCCTAAGGTCAAGCAAAAAAAGGTCAGACCTCTGCAGCTAACTCCGATGGCTACGGTGTGCCTTTCGATTGTTTCGATTGCGATTGACGATATATGCCTACAAAAAAATAGGCCAGCCAGAAATCGGGGTACGGTCGGTCTATGAATGACCGACGCGCCCGGTTCATTATATTAATTTCTTTTTCTGACTAATTGCCTGAATATATTTAATAGTAAGCTTCCATAAGACTTTCCCAAACCAAAACATTAACACTCCAATCACAATAGAAATTGGCAAGGAATACATTGGGCTTGGTGTAAATGCTCCCATTTCGATTGTTATTCCCCCAATATCAAATCCCATATGTTGTCCGACAAATTTAAGAATTCCGCCTATCGGCGTAATAACTCCACCAATCATTAAAGCAATGGAAAGAGTACTGATGAACGGCAAGAGTAAGATACCACTGACACCTACAAAACTGTTACAAAGAGCAAATATTGCACCAAATTTACGCCAACTAAATTTACTGTTCATTGAAATGGCTTTACCTAAGTATACTTTCGCTAATTCTTTTGGGCTTCCTAACCGTTCGATGATTTGCTCAGTAGATACACCATTATTTTGCAATTCAAGTATTACACTTTTGATTTCTTTTAAAATGTCAATACGCTCGGAATCGGTCATCGATTTCAAATGATTGTCAATTTTCATTAGATAATCATTCATAATTTTATCCATAATTTAACTCTCCTTTGATTACTGATATAGCTGTTAATAAATTATCATAATCTTCAAATAAGGGACCAACCCCTTGTATTGCGCAGAATTTATCCGTATTTTCCATTTTCCATTTTCCATTTTTCATTTTTTCCTACTTGCTAAATTCAGCAAGTAAAATACTTTTAAACGGATTAGGACTGTTATCTCTACCCAAACTGTTCAAACTGACGACCAACGTATGATTGCCTCCAAGTGTACCTCCCGCAATCGTAGAAAACCCTAGAATACCACCTGTGTGTCCCCATATCGAGACACCGTCTGGAAGCTTAGTTTCAAAGATTCCAAGACCATATCCATCGATTCCTGCTCTTCCTGTAGGAACTGTAGTAAGCATTTGTTTTAGTTGCTGTTTCTTGAGTAATTTGCCACCAAGCAAGGAAGAGAAGAATTTATTTAAGTTATCAGCAGTAGAAATCATATCTCCAGCCGAGCTACCTGCACTTGGATTATAATAAGTAACGTCTTTTATCTCACTTGCTTCGTCTGGTTGGGAATATCCCCGAGCATGCTTGGTGCCTGGAATAACGCTTGAATTGCCAGGTAGGAATGTATCCGATAATTCAAGCGGTTCAATAATCCGATTCTCAATCTCTTCCGCGTAGCTGTTTCCGGTTACTTTTTCAATAAGAATACCCAGTAATACGTATCCCGTGTTTGAATAAGACCAGCCCTTTCCTGGGACAAAGTCTGGGGGCAGAGAAATCCCCATCTTCACTATTTCATCAGCCGTATACGATTTTTTTGTATCCATAAAATCAGCGTCTTTTGACCTTGAGTATTCAGCGATACCACTTGTATGGTTCAATATCTGCCGGATGGTAATCTGTTTACCATTATATCCGTTTCCTTGAATGACACCGGGCAGCCATTTTTCGATGGAGTCGTTTAGATTTAAGCGGTTCTCTCCAGCTAATTGAAGTACAACCGTTGCGGTGAACGTCTTCGTCACGCTGCCAATGCGAAATCGAAAATCTGTTTCCATTGGTTTCTTGGTGCTCAGATTCGCTACCCCAGCGGCATAACCCCAAGTTTTTCCACCCTCAGAAGTTTTAGCAAGTATCCCCGGGAATCCAAGTTGCAATGTATCCCGCATTGCTTGCTTGACGGAATTATGATCTCGTTGAGTGGTTGTTGTTTGTAACGAACTAGATACATTTTGAGTGGGTTCTGCTTTTATAATTGAGCTTGACGATGTGTATAGCAGGGAACTTCCAGTTATTAAAAGGGCCAGACTTGCAAATGTAATTTGACTACGTATTTTCATAAGGCATTCCTCTTCTCAATTAATATTGTAAGTTTGTAATCATCTTCCTAATTGTTGTTTTACAAAGTTGAGTCGTCTATTTATTCATCAAATTAATTTTAAATTTATCGCCCTCATTACCACCAAAAACGATCATCCCACCTTCAGGTAGAACTACCGAATGATTGCTCGTTGCCTTTGAAAAGTTCACAACGATTCCATCTGCGTCATAAACGGCAAATCCTCCACTCACTGGAGTTTCAACGTTCATGACTCGATTGGCTGATTGATCATCAATTCTATACCATACAGCCTGAACACCCGATGGTATGATGCAAAACGAGTCGTTCCCTTCATAAATGGGTTGAATAGCATCTTCACTAATATAGGATTGTCCGTCGATCTTTAAATACTCTTTATGGTTCTCATTATAGAAATTCAAATCGAAAGCATCTCTTCCGTTCAAAGTAGGAATCTCAATTACATTTACTGCTTTGTTCTCGTCAACAATTTTAGTGCCGGTTGCGTATCCATGGTTGATATCAACGGATATATTTTTTGCCAAAAGCGATTTGCTCAAGTACAACATTGAAGTTATCTTTTCATCCAAAGAGTAGTAGTTTTTTCCATTTCTATGTTCCCATATCGTTTTAGTTGACTGACTTAGAGGATTGGAATCTAATTTTTGATATTCGTAGGTTACCGCAACTGTTTGACCTAATCCTGGAGTATCCGTATAAGCGTTAAGTTTTAAATAGGTTGTTCCATTCTTCTGGTGGTCAAAGCTTATGGTTGCATTCCCATCGTTGTTTTTAAATTGTCCTTTGCCCGTATATACATATTTTTGAGGCGGTATCGATCCAAATCCTAGATCGGGTAAATCAATCTCTCCGTTCTTTATCTCCAGATTTACCGTTTTACCTACGGTACCGTATAATCCAGAGTAAGCAAGCAAATCGGATGGCATTTCCACTTTCAATGGAGGTTCAAATGTTTTTTTAGGTAGGATTTCTTTAATGATGCCTTTGGCGCTTATATATTCTAATAAAATATTAGATGCAAATATACTATTGTAAATACCACTACCTCCCGATGAAAGTACAGCTATAGAAATGTCATGTTCGGGTAGGGTAGTCAAAGCAGCGTGATACATATACGTATCTCCACCTTTGAATAATGCGGTTATTCCGTAATCACTAAATGGTGCTAAACGGACGGCATCCCAACCCAGGCCATAATTAATGGTGTTTGTCTCTTCAGAAACCCAAACTCCCTTTCTATACTCATGACTTTGCATAGCCATTGCTGACTTCTCAGATAAAATATCCGTTCGATTCCCGATTAATACTTCAGCAAACTTACTTACTTCTTCGGCCGTGGAGTAGATGCCTCCTGTCCCAATGAGATTGGCATTCTCGGTGGGTAAAGCTTGATCGATCCCGGGAAAATAAGTTTTTGTGAGTCTGTCTCTATCAAACGAATCACGTGGTGTTTGGGTAGAGGTTAATTGAAGAGGCTTGCTAATATGGGTTTCAAGAAATTCGCTGTAACTTAAACCGCTCACTCTTTCAACCAAGATTTCAAGCAGTTGAAAACCATCATTACAATATACCGAAAATTCGCCGGGGTTTGACTTTAAGTTATCTGATTGTAATTTGACCAATAATTCATCATGATTTTTCGTATCATTATCATCAAACAAAAAACTATTCCCATAGTGACTACCGTAAATTCCTGAAGAATGATTCATCAACATGCGTGGCGTAATCTCTTTATATCGTTCATCTGCCATTTTAAAGTCCTTAATGTACGTGGTTAGTGGTTGATCAATATCAATTTGATTAAAATCAGCTAGCATCATCGTTGCAGCAGACACATACGTTTTACTTACTGAGCCTATTCCAAACATCGTCTCTTTGGTTATCGGACTCTTGGTCGCTTTATCGTAGACACCAGCGCTATCCGATAAAACAATGGATCCATGATCCATAATTGCATACTGTAATCCACTTGCACCATAATCGGACACAATCTTCGCAGCCAGCTCCTGTGCCTTTTCTTTTACAGTATCATTATTCGTTAGAGCAAAAGCAGGGGTGACTGGTATTGCAAAAAGTATTGCAGTCATTACTACGGAAACCATCTTCTTCATTATTAATCCCTCCTCGTATTCCTTCTAGATGTGACTTACTGAAATCATCATACAAGGAAGAACGCCGTTAGAATGAAAATCGCCCTGAAACGCAAAAAACAATCCCTAAACAACAGGTTGTTTAGGGATTGTTGGTATATAATGGTATTAGTGCCATATTATTAAATACTTTATGTTTCGTTTCAATGGTCATATGACCACCGTACTTGTCGCAGATTCTAGCTATGTTCGTTAATCCGATACCATGAAATTCCGGGTTTGATTTTTGGCTGTTTAAGTGGGTAACTTCATTCTCCATATGATTCATGATGTGAATGAGAAGGGTAGACTCGGTAGAATGTATTTTTATAAGAATGTACCTATCTTCTGCGATCTTCAACTTTTTAGAAGCCTCTATTGCGTTATCTAGCATATTTCCAATGACAACACATAAGTCATAACGGTCAATATGGACTTTTTGTGAACATAAGCTAAGCTTTGTATCTATTCTTATGCCATTGGCTTGTCCAATATTAAGTGTATTTGTGACAAGGGCATCTATAACTAGATTCCCTGTGTTTACCCGTTGATAAGCCCCTTCAGCTTTATTTAATGTAGTCTTAATATGTTCCCTTGCTGCTGCTAACTCATTTCGCTCAATACACTCTTCAATATACAAAAACTGTTGATTCGTATCATGAATGATTCTTTTAATGGATTTAAAGCTGTGAACGACTTTTTCGTAATTCGCATCCTGATGGTCCATCTGCTGTTGCAGCTGAGCATTCTCATGCATGAATTGAAATTTATCAATGATATTATCAAAAACATAGAAAATCATAACGTTTAAGAATAGTAATACAATGACGGATATGAAAGAATAGGCGTCCTTATAAGTTAGAATATTCAGTTGGTTTATACTTACGATAGGAATAACTGAAAAAAATATGTAGTAACGATAATCCAAAGAGTAACTTCTACGTTTTGCAAGTAGACGTATGATCTGAATGATAGCAAACATGATCATGCAACTGAGTAAAATAGCTTTTGTGTAGGCTATTTGATCATATTCATTTACAGGGTCAAAGCTAAACTCAATTGAATATAGGGTATAAAAAATATAAAGGGATATAAAATTAACGAGAGATATTAAAACACCGTAAAACATAGAAAAAATGATCTTGTCTTTAATTTTTACTTGATAAGATTGTGCAAAACTAAATATCATGAGCAAAGGTAGAATCAAAGATAAAATAGGAGAGATGGGAATAACCAGATACATGTAATCAAGCAACCCAAACATAATGAAATAAATAAATCGGTTATGTTTTTTAGCTGATTTATCAAACACCGAGTTGAAGAAAAAATTAATTTGAACACCCATCACAAGTACAATGCTAAAGACAATAGGAAAATTATTTTGAATCATATCAATCGACCTTCATAATCATAAATTTGGTGTAAGTATCTTTAACCTCATTAATTTTAGAACGACCTATGGGTAATTCCAACCCATTGGACATTAGAACAACTCCGCTAGAAAATTTCTTCACATGAAGCAGATTAATAATAATAGAACGATGGATTTGCAAGAAGTTACAGTCTTTTAAGGCCAAAGCATAATCTGAAATGATGCCTTTGCTTTCATAGGTTTGATTAGTGGTCGTAAAATGTAGTTTGCTTTTTATAGTTAAGCTTTTGGCAGCTTGAATACTAATGAGGTCATCATATTTTAAAACGATTTCTTCATAGGTTGACTTGATAACCATAAACTTTTTATCAAGTGCTTGAAAGTATTGGCATATCTTGATCATTTTCTCCTCCAAGATCGAAGGAGCAATGGGTTTTATCAAATACTGAAATGTCATGACATCAAAACTTTCCACCATATATTCAGGATAGCTTGTCAGAAAAATAATTTGTTCATCTAGGTTATTTAACTCTCTTATTTTTCGGGCTGTTTGAATTCCGTTTATCCCCCCCATTTCAATATCCAAAATTAAAATATGGAATGGAGTTTCAAAGCGCTCATAATGGGATACCAATTGCTCTCCCGAGCCGAATAATTCAATTTCAAAATCTATATTAGTCTTTATCGACAAAGTAATCAGGATACTTTTGACAAGCTCTCTTTGTTTTTCCTCATCATCGCAAATAGCCACTCTATACAAAAATAATACACCTCTCATTTTCTATACCTTTATTCTAAAACTCCATATAAACATGATACAACCTTTTGACTTTGTATAGATAGCTTTTGGATGAAATGCAAATTAAAATCCCTCAACACCACATGAACGAATATTTCCTTGACTGCATCTTACCCATTTTCAGAGGTGTTGTGAATGTCTTTTTTATAACATCCATATGGAGTTAAGCTGCAATTCCAAGCTGTTTTAGATCAGGTATTTCCTGAATATAAGGGTCTATTTGGGGGTTTACATTCTGTTGTATCTTTGAAAACATTGTTGACGTTCCCTACCTCAGATGAAGTTCTGAGCGCTGGAGAGGAAAAATTAACAGAGATGATGGCATCTTTATGTGTACGAAGATCCTGTCCGTTTTCATTGAGTCCTTATGGCAAATCGAGAGACCGTTGTTAAGCGGCTTATAAGCGCAGTTAATCAAATCCACCGCTGGGTCGACTAATCGCTCACTGTAAATGCCGAAATGTCGAATAAACCTGCAAAAGTACATCTTTAAATGATACGTGGCGGACTAAAGTATAGATTCCTGCAAATTCACAGTAATTATTGCTTAAGAATAAGTCTTCGTGTCATAAGTACGGATATTCCTGTATATTCGCAGGTTTCCACCTAATAAAAGAAGAAATCTGCGCAAAAAGATGCACATTTGCAGTTTTCTTTTGTCTAGCGAAAGGTTTGTATGACTATGAGAAATAAATTCCATTCTAGGTTGTGAGTCGGTGCTCACGATTTATCTTTGTTAAACTCAGAATCAGGGAATCATCGGAGTCCATGTTTTAAGGCGGTCAAACTCATAGATCGTTCGGAGATGATAGGGTTCTTTTTCATGCTCTCTTTCAAAAACACCCATGTACCCAACCTCATTAAATACAACATATTCAAGAGTAACCAATGGATCGGGACGATTAATTTGCCAATAATAATGTAATTCTAACGGCGCCTTGTACCATAACCAATCTAAATCTTGAAGAGCTACATTTCTGTGTTGGAGAACCCATATACTGAAGACTACATGAGGATCGTCTACAGGTATTTCTGAGTTTGGATTTTTATCTTTTAAATGATTTGCTGCCTTCTGAAGTACATTGTTAACATCTGATTCAATTTTAAAATTAGAAACGGCTTTAACCTGATTAAATTGCTCCGTATATTTGTTACTCTCCGAAAGCGCTTTGATTTGTTGAAAACTAATCTTAGGGGTATAGAAAATGACGAAGACGGTAATCAACCCAAACATTAGCGCCTTTGCGTAAAGAAACTTTTTCTTTTTATTCATATAAATCAAGCCCATGATAAAACCCACAGGAATCAGTAATCCAAATAAGACAACAGTAATGAAACAAAAAAACAGATCCATAAAATCCAGCTCAATAGTATCAGTCCTCCCTTCTTTCATTATATACAAAACACCCGACAGACGAATCTGCCGGGTGTTTTATCATTTATATTTTACAAATCAGGATGCTCATGTTTCGCTTTCAGACGATTCCAGCGACGCTCCACTTCTGCCTCGAAGCTGCGTAAAGCTGGCTCATTCTCAGGCTTCAGTAAATGACGGGTTTTGCCCATTGTCTTCAACCAAGCGGAGAGCTCAACGCGTTTGCCCTTATCCTCTGGATTGTACGTAATATTCGTAGAACCGTGCTCCACTTCATATAGAGGGAAGAAGCAAGATTCAACAGCCAGCGAAACGATGTTGGTACCCTCTTTATCCTCAGACATCCAGTTCAGTGGGCATGCGATCAGGATTTTACCGTACACAAGTCCTTCGTTCTGAGCGTACCATTGTGCTTTTGCCGCTTTCTTCACAAGATCCTGCGGGTAAGCTTCGGAACCTGTGAAGACATATGGAATGTTAGTAGCTGCCATGATTTGCGCAGTATCCTTATGCTGTGTAACTTTACCTTGCTGATTCTTACCAATGCTGGATGTAGATGTACGATGACCCAGTGGTGTGGAATAGGACTGCTGTGCACCTGTGTTCATGTAACCTTCGTTATCGTACTCTACGATAATCATTTTGTGACCGCGTAGTGCAGCCCCAATCGCAGGTCCCATTCCGATGTCCATACCGCCATCACCAGTTACCATTACAAATGTGAAGTCGTCTTGAAGCCCAAGTCCGTCCAATTCACCACGGCGTTTGCGTTCCCAGAACATTTCTACGACACCGGATAAGGTAGCTGCACCATTTTGGAACAGGTTATGAATAAACGTAGATTTATGAGAAGAATATGGATAACCCGTAGTTGTTACCATCGCACAACCCGTGTGATAAAGCGCTACGATATCCCCTTCGATGCCTTTGAAGAACGTCTCCAGTCCTGAGAAAATCCCACAGCCTGGACAAGCGCCATGACCTGGTGCAAGCCGTTTAGGTTTCTTCGTCAAGCTGCGCAGTGGGGGTATCCGCACACTTAATTTCCCTGTTGCTTCATCCTGTTTAACCGTAATTAATCCTGTCTTCAGCGAATCAAAGTCCATCGGCTTCAATAGACGCTGTGGCGCTTTGTCCGGTGCACCTGGATTGTGACCATAGTAGTCAAATGGAACTTCAACACGGTCTGCAGCAACGGCATCCAATGCTAATTGGAAGAATGCATGACCATCTTCTGCGTAGAAGTCCTTACCGCCCAACCCGTAAATACGGCTAATTACCTTTGTAGTAGTGTTACCATAGGTGAACAAGGCTGCCTTGATCTCATTTACCATATTACCGCCGTGACCACCAACCGAATCCGCACGGTCGCCTACGGTGATTGCCTTAACATTTTTCAGCGCTTCAGCCATTTGCTTCTGCGGGAAAGGACGAATCATATTCGGCGAAATTGCACCTGCTTTGATCCCTTGCAAACGAAGCTGATCCACAACATCTTTAATAATCTCTGAGGCAGAGTTCATCAAGAATACGGCTACTTCCGCATCTTCCATCCGATACTCTTCGATCATTGGATAGTGGCGTCCAGTCAATTCAGCGAATTCCTTAGCAATTTCTTCGAAGACTTCACCCGCATTATACATCGCTACCGACTGCTGATAACGGTTGTTGATATAATCAGGTTCGTTCATGTAAGGACCTACGGTAACTGGATTATTGCGGTCTAGTGTATCTGTGAAGCCTACCGGTGGTTGTGGGCCAACGAATTTATGAACATCCTCACGGTGAGTAAATGCCTGTACTCGACGTTTCTGGTGAGAAGTAAAATACCCATCTGATGCTACCATTACTGGAAGACGCACTTTGGCGTGCTCAGCAAGCTTAAGTGCCATCAGATTCATATCATAAACGGATTGTGGATCACGGCACATCAGAATCGGCCAGCCCGTATTTAGCGCAAAATACAAATCAGAATGGTCACCATGAATATTAAGCGGACCGGATATCGAGCGGCAGATCAAATTCATTACCATAGGCATCCGTGTACCAGCTTGTACCGGCAATTGCTCTAGCATGAACATATAACCTTGAGCACTGGTAGCATTAAATACACGTCCACCAGCCGTCGAAGCCCCATAACAGATTCCTGCAGAACTGTGTTCGCCATCTGATGGAATAAGCATAATATCATGCTGACCGTTCGCTTTCATGGTATCTAGAAATTGAGCGACTTCTGTCGATGGGGAGATCGGAAAATAACCCATGACATGATAATTTATCTGATGGGCTGCATAAGCCGCCATTTCATTGCCGGATTCATATAGGAATTTCTGCTCAACCTTCGTAGAGCTTACTTCTTTTTCATAATCAATAGCCACGTGTGTTCCACCTTTCCTCCGTTAATTAAGCCTCAGTAACAAGATCAAAAATATGCCGGACCGTATGGCTCTCAGCGTAGCCATCTTCCTCGCGTTCGCCAGACAAAGCCGTTGTAGGACAAGCTTCTACGCATTTTAAACAGCCTTTGCAGTATTGATAATCGATGCCTTGCAGGAACATTTGCGGACGTCCCTTCTTATCAGGCTGCTCATCCCAAACAAAACATAAATCAGGACATACTGTATCGCACTGCGCACAATGAATACAATCCTCTAATTTAAAATGAGGCAATAAACCGGATCTTGAAATGCTAAGATTCTTTAAAAAGCTGCTGCCAGGATTCGTAATGGTACCACCAATAGGCTGAGTTTCATAACCTAAGGCCGAAATATCGGACCGAACGAACTCAGGCATAATCGCACCTTCAGGCAAAGGGAAATGCATGAAAGTAACTTCATTAAATCCACGTTCGAAAGTAGTTAGTGCGGATTGAACAGCCTGCGGATATTTTTTGCCAAGTGATTTCTCGATAACCCCCTTCATAATTTCAGGATCCAAGAAATCACACATCCGGAACAACGCACCTAACATTGCCATGTTTACGCGGTTCTTCTCATCTAATGCGATCGATGTAGCATCAACGACAGCTATAGTTCCTGCCATCATGTTCAGGGAGGACTTCAATTCTTCTGGCGACTTAGCCGAGTTCACTAGCACCGTGCTATGATCATAAATTCCGCTAGTCACGTTGACGGTCTTTGCCAACGCTTCATGGAATATGCCTACGACGTGAGGTCGTTCTACCGGTGAAGTGTCACGAATATGTGTGTTCAAATCACAAAAACGGATATGTGCCTTTACCGCTGATCCCTTTTTCTCAGAACCATAGGATGAAAAGCTCACTCCATTCATTCCAGCACCGACAACGCCTGCTTCTGCAAGCATTTTACCAGCTAAGTTCGCGCCTAGCCCTCCAATTGATTCCAGACGAATCTCAAAAAATCCGAGTTCGTTCACTTTTGGTAACTGTACCACCGACATAGCCCCTTTCAGAATGTCATCAGTATAATATCCTTTTGACTTTTTCAACGATTGTATCTTGATTTTGCAAGTCGCGAAGTGACAAATCTTGCATTTTCCATGTGTTACCTAAGCTTATTTAGCTACTTTTATTTAGCAATAAAATTAAAAATTAAGATGTTAAATTCATCACATTCTGCATGATAAATATCACACTCCAGTGAAAAGTCGCGCCTCTTCATAAAAATGTGTGTTATTTTTACTTTTCAACTAGTCCGTTTCAGGATAAACTGATGCTTGGTGTAATTTTTCGAAGACAGCTTAGGAGGCATTAATTGTGAAGTCAAACGAAGCATCATTACAGAAGAAATTGCTTCCTCGGCATATCAGCTTTATGGCGATGGGCGGAGTAATCGGTACGGGGATTTTTAAAGGAAGTTCTGAGACCATAAGTATTGCCGGACCTGCGGTTATTCTTACTTATGTATTAGCAGGCCTGCTACTCTTAGTGGTCATGGGGGCAATAGCCGAAATGGCTACGGTGTACCCGAATAGGAATATGAAGGACTTCATACGTGAGGCTTTTGGAGAACGACTCTCCTTTATCGTGGGCTGGTTATATTGCTTCATGTGGTTGACCGTTTGTGTGATTGAAGTGCTGGCAGCAGGCAGCTTCTTGCAATACTGGTTACCGGATGTTCCTTTATGGCTGCTCAGTCTTGCAAGTGGCGCTTTAATTATCGGCATCAACATGATGAGTGTAGGTGGTTATGGAGAAACGGAGTTTTGGTTAGCAGGTATCAAAATTGCTATGATCATCATCTTCATTATCTTAGGAAGCTCATTAATTTTCGGGCTGTTGCCAATGACTGAAGCTACGCCTTACTTACACAACTTTACAGACTATGGTGGATTTCTCCCACGAGGCTGGACCCCCATCTTCTCTGCCCTTCTTGTCGTTATGTTCTCCTACGGTGGGTCAGAGTTGATTGGACTTACCTTGACGGAGACACAGGATGCAGAAAAGGTCTTACCTAAGGTTGTCAAAAGCTTCATTCTGCGCGTTATTCTGTTCTATACCTTGCCGATCCTAATCATCTGTGGATTAATACCATGGAATCAACTGAATGAGCATACAAGCCCGTTTGTTCAGGTATTAGCCGCAACAGGACTTAAGGGTGCCGATCACATCATGAACTTTATTCTGATTACAGCGGTGCTCTCTGCGGCCAATTCTGGTATTTATGGCGCCACTCGGATGCTGCATTCTATGGCGTCACAGGGCGAAGCACCACGCAGCTTGGCAAAAACCTCTGCAAAAGGTGTACCCATCAACAGTCTGAAGCTCTGTGCCGTTGTTCTTGTTATTGGTTCCTTGTTAGCGTACTTCGCCCAGGATGGATTGTTCCGTTTGCTAATGGCTGTTCCAGGCTTTGTGGTTATTCTCGTATGGATCAGCATTTGTATGTCACAACTTAAACTGAGAAAATCTTATCCGAAAGAACCAACCTTTAAGGTATGGGGATTCCCTTATATAACCGTTGTTACACTGGTTTGTTTAACTGTTATCGCGGTTTCTTTTCTCTTCGATGTTCAGAACCGTATCAGTATAGGAACATGCCTAGCAGTTCTGTTGATGCTTACGATCTGGTCCTTCGTGAAATTTAAGAAGAAAAACTGAAGTATTTAGCTTGGCTGATGTATCAAAAAGAGGTGTATCCCTTGTTCTTCACACTAGCGAAGAGAGGGACACGCCTCTTTTTAATTATTGCCACTCTAAACCGATTGTCTTTATCGTGGAAGATTAATTACCATAGCGGGACGGACGCCGTCACGGGCTACACTGACATTCGCATAGCTGCGAATACTGTAACTCGGTCCGACAAAAAACGCACGCGAAGGTTTGTTTCCCTGTGTTCGCAGCCACCACCAAGAGCAGCCAACCTCTTCGCCGTCTTTGATTATATAGTTATCTTTATCCGTTTTATCATATACGTATAAGCTGCATCCATCGTGCTTTTTCATTTTAGCAAATTCCGTGCCAACTGCACGCCGTAGTTCTTTTCCGTGTATCTCTGAGAATGCCTTTATCTCATCAACGCTAAGCAAAAAAACGTTGTCCTCTGTATCTGGGGTACCCTCTCCGTTATCTGAGCAACGGGTCGTCTTTATTAATTCCTTCTCGGCAGCATTGAATGCGCTGTTATAGAATTCATCGTTCAGCCACTCACGCAAATCACAGTCGTGCCACGTAATATCCACGCAATCACGCCATTTAATATCTGCGCTCTTGCCGTGATACCTCTTACATTCCAAAATGTACTCGCTCAAAACGAACAGTTCGCTATCTGAATTATGGAGAACACGCCATTCAATCGGCAGCTCTTTACCATCCTTCGATTGTGAATACTTACCGAAAGTAATGATTTCGCCTGGCTTAACGTTCCTGTTCGGCGCTAAAGCAAGCTTCCCCTTTTCCATTAAGTTCTCCTCCTTATTTACAAGCCTCTGAAAAAACAAAAAAACGCGGGTATATCACTCTCCCGCGTTAACACTGTTGACAGAATTAATCCTGCAAAATCTATTCAATATCCGGTCGTATATGCTCAGCGATTAATTGCTGCTTGCTAGTCCAGACCTTTTCACTCAAATTCACCCGATATACTTCGGGATTCAGCTTACGTTGATACTCCGGCCAGAATAGGTCCTTTTGCTCCCGATGATAACGGCGAACCTCATTCAAATCCGGCAAAGTATACACTTGAAATCCGTTAACGTATATCGGTTCTAGCATAGGCAATGCCTCGTAACGCTCAACATACTTATGCATGTATGGATGCAGCGGATTAAACAGCTTCAACCGCGCACCGTTACGTGGAGCTTCCTCTTCTGGAAAGCAGATATAATCCGCAAGCGCTTTGCCATTTTTACCGATAATCCGGAATACGTCCTTCTTGCCAGGCGTGGATACTTTTTCAGGATTGGAGGAAATCTTGATCGTCGGGATCATTTCTCCAGTAGCGGACTCAATTTCCACCAGCTTATAGACGCCACCCAGAGAGGGTTGGTCAGAGGCGGTGATTAGTTGTGTACCCACTCCCCAAGTATCAATTGCTGCGCCTTGCAGCTTCAGATCCATGATCGTGTTCTCATCTAAATCGTTGGAAGCGACTATCTTCACATAATCCAGGCCAGCATCATCCAACATCTTACGCGCTTGACGGGATAGATAAGCCAAGTCACCGCTATCCAAACGGATACCGACCATTTTTTTACCTTGTGCCTCAAGCTTCTTGGCTGTATTGATTGCATTAGGCACCCCACTACGGAGTGTATCGAAGGTGTCGACCAATAGCGTAACTTCGTCCGGCATCACCTTAGCATAGGCATCAAAAGCCTCCTGCTCGCTGCCAAAGCTCTGAACCCAGGAATGTGCATGTGTTCCCTTGGTCGGAATACTAAACATTTTGCCTGCCAGCATGTTTGAAGTAGCATCAAAGCCGCCAATATAGGCTGCTCTAGCCCCCCACACCGCTGCATCGGCTTCTTGCGCACGCCGGGTACCAAACTCCAGCAAGATGTCATTCGGAGCCACCTGCTTAATTCGTGAAGCCTTAGTAGCGATCAACGTCTGGTAGTTCATGAAGTTCAGAATGGCGGTCTCCACCAGCTGAGCCTCCATAATTGTCCCTTCCACACGGATTAATGGCTCATCTGGAAAAATCAAAGCGCCTTCTTTCATCGAATGAACGGTTCCCTGAAAATGAAACTGCAACAGTTCCTCCAAAAAAGCGGGAGCATAGTTTTCTTCTTGCTCAGACAAATAACGGATATCATCTTCGGTAAACCGTAAGCCGCCGATATAACCAACAATACGCTCTAACCCTGCGAACACAGCATAGCCGTTACCGAAAGGTAGCTTACGGAAATAAGCCTCAAATACAGCCTTCCGTTTATGAGTTCCATTCACCCAGTGAGCGTACATCATATTGATCTGATATTTATCCGTATGTAGCGCAAGTTCTCTTCTCAAGTCCTCATCTCCTAATATCTACGCTGCTATATGTGTATGTTCTGTTCTAGTATTATGCCTTAACAACGTCTGCTCCTAAACTTCCCCGGAAATGTTCTAACGCCCAAGTATGTCCATTTGGATTAAAGCTGGCAACTGCATCTTCATGCACAATAATTGCAAACCCTTTGTTATATGCATCCACTGCTGTGTGCAGTACACAAATATCGGTGCAGACCCCAATTAAATGAAGTTCAGTAACGCCACGCTCCCGCAGCTTGATTTCCAGATCAGTTCCACTAAAAGCGCTATAACGCGTTTTGTCCATCCAATAGATGGAATCGCGGTTGTGCTCATACACAGATTTCAAACTTCCGAACAACTCACGTCCTTCACTCCCGCGTATATTATGAGGAGGAAAAAGTTTGCTCTCCGGGTGGTAAGAGTCATTCTCTTCATGTAAATCCACGGCCATAACGACATAATCGCCACTTTGGACAAACTCCGACGTTAATTGGCTGATTCTAGGCTCGATATCTACGGCTGGCTGGCCAACCGGCAGATTTCCGTTAACAAAATCATTCGTAAAGTCGATCACTATTAGTGCTCTCATGAGATTAATCCCCTCTCCTGATTTAAGCCACTACGTGTAGATGGATAACAAAGGCTCATGATCTGTGAACATATAGAGCTGAGCGGGACGCTGGGAGTATTGATTTGAACTAAGCGCATTTCCCTCTTCATCTCTTACTTCTTTTAATATACCCTGACGACTACGTGTTGAAGTGATTTTACGAATAAAATTCGGTTCCTTAAATTCCGGCACTACCGTTTGAATGACTTGATAGAGCTCACTAAGGGTAAAATGTCTAGGTAAAAACTGTCTTGCGATCGTAGTCTGGAGCATTTGTTGTTGAATACGCAAGTATGCATCCTTGATGATATCATGGTGGTCAAAAGCGAGCTCCAGCTCTTCAAGTGCTTCCTGCAACGTAAATAAACCTACCTCGCCAGCATCATCCGAAGCTTGTCTTTGCTCCAACATCCATTCTTCTACAAGGGCAAAAAAAGCATGACTGATAATCCATCCGCGAGGGTCGCGACCTGGTGTACTGTAAACGCCCAGATATTCCAAATGACCACCATCTACACCAGTCTCTTCTTTCAGTTCACGTGTAGCCGCAGCATAAATGGACTCATCCTCCTGACAGAATCCGCCTGGGAGAGCCCACATTCCAGCACATGGCCATTTCTTTCGTCTAATTAACATTACCTTAAGCTCACGTAAGGGAAGCGTCTTCGTGACCGTCTTACGTTCGCGTTTGGTCAGTGTAAACATTACGATGTCGGCCGGAACTCCGTCCGGTGTACGATATTTTTTGGCGTTATAGGTTTGTTCCCCATTTTCGCTCATATTTGCCCCATCCTTTTCCGAAGCTATAATTTTACTAAATCGTATCTTTAAATGTACCAAACCTTAACTTCTAAAATCAACAACTGGACATAGAAAGATTAGGATTATGTATAGTGTGAAACTTAAAGGGGCGGATCTGCATCCGCCCCCTAAACTGAGTGTGGGTTATCCGCATGTGGTCGGAGGCGCCTCGGTGCCGGCTTCCACATTTATTTTTTCCGAAACGGTATCTCTAATCACGGAAATGACAAGCTGGAGTAGATAATTGATGTCACTCTGGCTCTGCTGAAATTCGTTCACGACTGGAATGCCGTCAATTTCATCCTGCAACACTTCAATTTCACGCTCGATCTTGGCTACCATATCTTTATTTTTAAAGCTTTCGAAGGCGACAATCTCCTTCTGCTTTTTCTTAATCGTTGCAATCAGACCTTGTACACGCTCGTGGTTCAGGATTTTTTGCTCAGCCTGCTGAAAATGCTTTACTTCTTCACTTGTCGAGATCAATGTAGCCAGTTCTTTGGCTTTACCCATAATATCCTCGCGTACGATCAAGTCACGGGTATTATAAGTCTTCATTCCATATTTATTCAAACGTTGTTCCTCTGTACTCACAAGCCATCTCCCCATTCGTATGTGATGATTAATGAACAGCAGCAGCTTCTGCCACAATATCCCCTTTGATGTACCATGTTTTGGTATCTGTAATTCTCACTTTTACAAATGTGCCAATAAGCTCCTTCGAACCTTCAAAATGGACCAGCTTGTTCGCACGGGAACGGCCAGAAAGGACTTCCGAGTTATTCTTACTCTCGCCTTCTACCAGTACCTCGACGACTTCACCTAGCATACGGTCATTAATGATCCGGCTATTCTCTTTAATGAGATCATTGAGTCTTTGCAGACGTTCGCTCTTCACTGACATCGGTACATTGTCCTCCATAGCAGCTGCAGGGGTACCTTCACGAGGTGAATAAATGAACGTATATGCCATATCATACCCAACCTCGCGCACTAGCGAAAGAGTATCTTCGAATTGCTCATCCGTCTCACCAGGGAAACCAACGATAATATCGGTACTTAATACCGCATTAGGCACACTTATCTTGATCTTACGAACTAACTCCAGATAAGCTTCACGAGTATATTTACGACTCATTTTCTTAAGTACGGCAGTACTTCCCGATTGAACCGGCAGATGGATATGCTCCACCAGGTTGCCGCCTTTGCCGAGTACTTCAATCAATTTATCGTCAAAATCACGTGGATGCGATGTCATGAAGCGGATGCGCGGGATATCAATTAAACGCATATCATCCATTAGGTCACCAAAGGTGTAATCGATGTCTGTAAAATCCTTACCGTATGCGTTTACGTTCTGCCCCAGCAAAGTCACTTCCTTGAATCCTTGACGCGCTAGCTCTCTTACTTCAGCAATGACGTCCTCCGGACGGCGGCTGCGTTCTTTTCCTCGTGTAAAAGGTACGATACAGTACGTACAGAACTTATCACAGCCATACATAATGTTTACCCAAGCCCGCATACCTTCACGTTTTTTCGGTAAGTTCTCAATAATATCGCCCTCTTTAGACCATACCTCCACCACAAGCTCTTTACTGAATACAGCTTCTTTAATGAGGTGTGGCAGACGGTGAATATTATGCGTACCGAAGATCATATCCACGAATCCATGCTTAGACATAATTCGATTAACTACGCCTTCCTCCTGCGACATGCAGCCACACACGCCCAGCAAAAGACCTGGCTTCTCAATCTTCAAGTTCTTAAGGTGACCAAGCTCTCCAAACACCTTATCCTCGGCATTCTCGCGAATCGCACAAGTATTGAGCAGAATGAGATCCGCATGATTCCGATCATCGACGCTTTTGTAGCCCATCTGTTCCAACAGGCCCTTCATCGTTTCCGTGTCATGCTCATTCATTTGGCAGCCATAAGTCGTTATATGATAATATTTGTCTACTCCGAAATTCTGCATCTCTTCAGGAATCTCGAAATCATAATGCACTTCTATTTCTTCCTTGCCACGCCGTTTTCCTTCTTTATAATCAGGCTGGCTATTAATTTGAACGTTTCTTCCTTTAATCCGATAAGTAATCTTACCTTCTTCTTCACTAATTACCTTCGCATCGCTAAAATCAAAATATTTCGAATAATCTTTCGAACCCTTGCCGGATTTTAAGTCCGGTGAGTTATGGTTCCCCTTAGTCATGCTGTTTTCACGTCCTCTATCTAAAATGTAGCTTATTGATGTTTTAACCTAATATAAAATTATAGCACATTCTATAACATTACATCCATCTTAGATGTCAATCCCATTATGCACTGATTTAGGCTTATCAAGCAAAAACTTAACTTGCGTATTTTTTTGAAAAATCAGGTCTATTTTACCACAGCGTGAGAGCAGAGCATACTCTAAATGAAAATTTTAATAGGTCAGGATAATTGCTTTTCTAAAGACTTTCATAAAAAAAATACCCTGCCGACGAGCGACAGGGCCAAATTATATTCTATAAAGGGGGGTATGATATTTATATACGCCACAAAAACTGTAATGAATCACAGTTCTTGTCTGAATATCGCTTTTAATGAAACTTGTAATAGCACGACTCTTGTTAAATCCCTTTTGTACCAAGTTTCTTTGCTAATTCAGTAAGATCCTGTCCTTTTAGTGCACCTTCTACTAACTGTGGCAGCAGTGCAGGTGTACACGCAAAACAGGGTGTTCCATCGCGAGTCAAAGATCTCGCCACATGCTCATCATAGAAAGGTTTGCCTTCATCAGATAAAGCCAGCAAGCACATCGTTCTAACTCCAGATTCCTTCAGATGACGCATACGACGGATTAAGCCTGCCTGGTTCCCACCTTCATAAAGATCCGAAATCACGATAAATAATGTCTTCTTCGGTTGATCAATAAACTGTTCGCAATAAGCAACAGACTTTTGTATATCTGTACCGCCACCTAACTGAATCCCGAATAACATGTCAACAGGATCGTTCGCACATTGCTCTGTCAGATCAACGACCTCTGTATCAAATACAACTACTCGGGTACTAAGCGATGGGATGCTTGCAAAAATAGAACCAACTACTGAAGCCCAAATAATTGATTCTGCCATAGAACCACTCTGATCGATATCCACAATGACTGTCCATTCCTTACTGCGTCTTGCCCGATCATAAAAGTAGAATCTCTCAGGGATAATCTGTTGTCGCTCTGCATCATAATGCTTCAGATTGCGTTTTATCGTCCGTGTCCAGTCTATACCACTAAGTGACGGTAATGGAGAATGCTCTCTGCGATTCAGTGCACCCGTCACCGCCCGACGCAGATCTTCCTCCATACGCTTTACAAGATCATCCACAACTGCCTTCACTAACAGGCGAGCCGTATCTTTTGTCTTCTCAGGAATTTTCCCTTTTAGCGAAAGTAGTGTACCTACTAGCTGTATATCAGGCTTCACTGTTGCCAGAACTTCCGGCTCAAACAATAATTGCTTCCAGCCCTTCCGCTCCATCGCATCATGTTGAATAACCGATACGATATCCTCTGGGAAGAAATTGCGAACATCTCCTAACCATTTTGCCAACCGGGGTGCAGATTTACCTGATCCCGCTCCTCTTTGTCCCGTAGCCGAAGAGTTAGCAGCACCACTATTTACGATATCGCTCGTCTCATCATAGATAGCAGCCAGTGCTTGGTCCATGATGAGTTCATCTTCAGACAGGTGAATACTTGCGTTTCCGCTAGAAACCGTCAATTGCGCTTCTGCAGACTGACCAAGAATAAGGCGCCACCGAGCTACAACACTTGAATCCACGGATGTACTCATCGTCATATATCTCCAAAGTCAAATTCATTCAAATCCTCAATCATCTTCGCTTCGGCCTCCTTCAGCTCACCCGTCAGAATCTCAGCAGCCTGCTCGGTGTTCACACCCCACAACTCCCCTAGAAGTTCGGCAATCATCGTCTTTTCTCTTCGTTCAAAGGTGCTGAAAGCACGCCGTAAAAATACTAATGCACGTACAAATTCTTCATCATCTAATGAATTAATATACTCATTCAATTGTTCCCACAGACTTAATCGAGACAACAGTACATATCGATTACGCATAGACATCCCTTCGAACCAGCCTGCTCCAAGTTCTGCGGGTATACCTGGCGACAGGCGCCTCGATACTTCTTCTGAACATTGCTGTGCAGTCATCGCATTACGCTCCAATAAAATGGAACACGCCACTCCAGATAAACGCGGATTGCAGTCATCCCTCTCTGACAAGTGTTTCAGCTCTTGTATCCACAACAGCTCATCTAATTCCTCACTATGCGCAATAGCTGCCTGATTCAGTATGTTCATAGCTTTAAGCATCTCACCTGAAGCCTCATCGTTACATTGGCTCGCATCCAGCAAGAACAGACAGGCTCGTCTGAACAGTTGTTCAAGCAAAGGAATGAGCGGCTTGGTATCGATCCGTCGAACATCGCCATATTGAATCAGAAGAGATAACTCATGAATGGAAGCAGCAATCTGCACCACATCTCGAGTATCAACAGCTAGACGCTGAAGCGTCTGCCGTCCCGCTTCCATCTGGTGTATCATTCCACACTCATAAGCCGTTCGAATAAGTGCTGACGCTTCCGCAATGGTACTGCTGCCATCTAATTTTTGTTGCAATACATAAGCTGAAGCAAGCTCAATTGTTTCCCCAAGTAGCGTAGATTCAACGACCTGGATCTCAACTTCAGGAGACCACTTCATTACCCAATGCTCTGCCCACGTTGCGCCAGTCTGACCACTTGCTCTTATGTTCACTAGATCGATCCCAAGTAATCTGAGCCTATGAAAAAGAAAGGAACGATTTAAGTCTAAATAAGCTGCTTCCTCAGAAGACACTCTTCGGTTCTCTCGGAGATCTAGTTCAAGATCATTTGCCACTGGGGTTTTATATTTCTCAAGCTTCAAGCGCTTTAATTGCCGATTCAGATCATCTTGAATCGGCGTCTGACTAATCCCCTCTGCCAACTCACCAATAGCAGTACCGATATCTGTACGAGCAAGCGCTTCTGCGATCACACTTAGCTCTCCACGCCCCAGTAAAGTCAGCGCAGCATCTCTTAGATCTCTTAACGTCGGAGCACTTCCACCGTGAAGGGCAGCTAATGATTCAGCTAAGCGAACGGCTTCGATAATTTCCGCTGTGGAACGGTGTGTCCCTGTATTACGCAAGTATCTGGCTACGGTAGACAGATAATGATTCGGCAAGTCTTCAAGTGAGCCATTCATCATACGTTCCCACATCATTTGATAATAATGAGGAGCGAGGTTACCTGCTCCGTAGCCAGACAAAGAAGATAACTTATAGTACGTGTAGGGCATAAGTGTTAGCTTCGAATTTAGAGAAGGAAGAGCATCTATTTCCTCATCTGACATACCAGATGCCAGATCAGCAAGCGCCGCTGCATGGTATGCTCCACATACAACAACGATCTTATTTGGTTGATGGCCAGCAGCGATTGTATCCTGAATCTGACGACGCATATAAGCTTCACGTATAGTATTGTGTGCATATTCTATTACGTTGTTATGTCTCTCATTTTCTTCAGAAATCTGACGCATTTGGGATGAGAAGGAAATAATTGCTTCCTGATATGCACCCTTGTTAGTGTTGTGTTCGAAATTGCGCTCCCAATACATATCATAATCAAGCTCACCAGCCAGCTCAGCTACTCTATCATATAGAGATGCTTCTTCAGGAGCCTTCTCAACTGTATTGTTAACTTCAGATTCATCGCTCTGTTCAACAGAATCTCTACTTTTGGTTCGTATATCCTGTAACGCGATGACCACTGATGAAGGTAAATCTATAAAAGCTGTATAAGCCCCTTGCTGCTCCGCCCATCTCATCGCTTGATATTCGGGGGAATATAGCGCAAGCGGCCAAAGGGCTGTACGCACAGGAACTTCCTCCGTAAAAGCTAGAATGGCAATAGGAGGTTTGGTTGTCATGTTGATGACATGGCGAATCTCAGGTGTGGCATCCGATGGACCCTCAATTAACACAGCTGTGGGCTCTATTTCATGAAGGAAGCTCAATAGATGCTGCGCACCACCAGGAGACAAATGCCGCACCCCAAAAATATGCACGCCTGCTCCAGTAGTTTCGCTCTCCACTAGTTCATCTCCTTACAAGCCGTATATAACCCCCGCCAATCTGCGCCACGTTTCTTCATAATATTGTCGAGATACTCTCTCCAGACAAGTTGATCCTTATCATCATCTTTCACAATGGCACCTTGCAGCCCTGCGGCCAGATCTTCGTCCGTCAGTTCTCCATTACCGAAGCTTGCGGCCAGCGCCATACTATTCGTTAAGAGCGAGATCGCTTCAGCTGTGGAAATCACACCTGCTGGAGACTTCACCTTCTCCTTCTTATCCAATGTCATCCCGCTACGCAACTCACGGAAGATGGTCACGACCTTATGTAAAGCTTCATCTGCAGGGAGCGCCGCTTGCAAATCGTAGGAAGAGGCAATTTCACGAACCCGTTTCTTCACAATCTCAACTTCAGTATACAAATCCGCAGGGGCTGGAAGGACGATAATATTAAACCGTCTCTTCAAGGCAGTTGACATGTCATTTACACCACGGTCTCTCGTATTAGCTGTTGCAATGATCGAGAAGCCTTTGCGCGCACTCATCTCCTTACCTAGCTCAGGAACGGATATCGTCTTCTCCGATAAGATGGATATCAACGCATCCTGTACCTCAGATGCACAACGAGATATCTCCTCAAAACGTGCAATGCCCCCATCCTCCATCGCTCGCATAATGGGGCTCTTCACTAGCGCTTCCGGCGTAGGGCCTTGTGCAAGCAGCATTGCGTAGTTCCACGAATAGCGCACCTGCTCTTCACTCGTACCCGCAGTACCTTGTACGACAAGTCCTGATTGTCCATATATAGCAGCTGATAAATTCTCAGATAACCATGACTTTGCTGTACCCGGCTCACCGATTAACAGCAGCGCACGATCAGTTACCAGCGTGGCTATCGCCATCTCTATTAATCGCTTGTTACCAATGTACTTAGGTGTAATCTCGGTACTCCCTGCTTTACCGCCAACGATAAACTTCAGTACAGATTGGGGCGACATCTGCCATCCTGCTGGAACCTTACCTGTGTCCGCTTTACGAAGCGCTTCCAACTCATGCTCATACAATCTTTCTGCTGGAAGCCTCATAATATCTTGTAATAGTTCTTGACTCATCGGTAGCTACACCTCTTCTATTGGGTTTGATGGTCCTTGCATGAGACGAATGACATACTCAAGTTGTTCTTCTGCAACCTCACTAAATCGAGGTAGAACAGTTATTATTCGACTCGCAAAACTCGCTGGAAGCTGACATAGCTGTTCAAACGTATACGGTTCAATTAATCGACATTCTGTATTTCTATCATCTTCCAAAGCCACTAGGAGAGCTTCTTGCAAGCGTTGTTTACCTATCCCTGTACGTGCTAAGCCCATCAAGAGAATATTGGAAAACCGATGTCGGAATTCAGGATTATCGGTCAATTTACGAAGCAAATACTGCATTGCTTCGGCATGTCCCGGCCTTGCAAAGGCACTTACCAGTTCGTATTGATCCAGCTCTATAAAAGCGTCAAGCCACCGTGAATCCCATTGAACAGCCAGTACCTCGGGCGGCTGCATTTCGACCTTATACATATATTGAATCAGGTCTACAGGTGAATTCCAAACTGCATCATAAGTTCCATGATATCGTTGAACTACAACTTCAGATATGGTGCGTAGCAGTTGCTGCGCCATTGAAGAAGCATGGCTAGTTGAAGATGGCGCATAATGCTTTAGAACTTCAACATATTGTTCATACACACGCTCTGGTGACAAGTAGAGATACGCATCTTTAAAAACATCATTCACATATCTTCTATTGTTTCTATAGTAGACAAGATCACGCTCAAGTGTTTGCTGTAATATACGTCTCGCTTCGATAGAATCTATCTGTCTAAAATAGGAGTTTGCTTCCTCGATCAATGAATTCCACTTTAGCTGATTCATATATAATGGATACTGCTCGAGAACATTGAAATATAGTTTCTCTAGTTCAGGACTGCGTTTGTAAGATAAAACCCGAAGATACTGGACTACCTTATTCCATAATCCGTCTTTTTTCTTCGTATCGCCCATAATCTCTGAGACAGTTTGAAGCATATCTGATAACTCTACAACAAGTCGTTTTGTGAGCTCTTGGGCTTGACATTGTCTCAATGCAGGAACTACAAGTTCACTATCTTTTCCCGTAAACGCCTCATGCAGCCGATTCACCACATTTACCGAGTCGCTCTTAGCCAGCGCATTATAGGCAGCTTCGCGAATCTTTTTCTTCTTATCTGTACTCCAAGCCAGTAATTCGATTTCATATTGTCCCTGACCTGCGAGCAGAGAAATAGCCATGGCTCGAACATCTTCTGATCCTGAATCTGCAGCTTGATAGATCAGATCCTGAACGCTATCACCACCTAATACTGCGATCACGTACAGCTTTCTCGTCTCTACTATTCCTCCAGCAGGATCAAATTGATCGATAAGGATCGGAATAATCTGAGGCCCATAAGCTGGCAGGATCTGCTTCATCACAAGCTCGGCGATCTCAACATATGGATCTTGGAGGGCTGCTAACGCGGGATGAATCATTCGAAGATCTTGAAACAATCCTGTCTCAAAAGCTTCCTTGATAATCTCATATCGTCCTCCCCCGCGAGTCTTTAATGCCGTCTGTACCGCTGACAGCTTACGATATGAAAACTGAGTAGGCAATCTCACCGGATGGACTTCCACCTCAAGCAGTTCACCATCAGGCGAAGTCGCTCCTTGTGTATATAGCACCGAGCTAAGCAGCACACTGAGCTCCTGTAGGTTCTGAGCAGAGGAAGATCCCTCGGAATGATCTGGTTCAATGACCGCAACAATTCCCTCTCCTAACCTTTTGAATATGGGAGCACGTTCACCTAACTGTTGAAACTGTGGCAATAGCCGCTTTAAGCGGAAATCCTCAGCAGCGAGCTCACTTCCAGCTATATACAGCCGGTTTACTTCTTGATGAAGCTCTTGTAGTAAAGCTGTACTCATGGATATTCCTCCCAAAGTTTATGTGAATCTTATGTTTTCTTAATTTTTTTAATATAAGAGACGGATCATCTCCATCCCTTTGATAAGGGTTAACGGTTGTGCTTTCAATCGTCCTGTATCGAGTTGATGTTCAAACATAAGCAGCATCGTAGTATCCGATAATTCTTCGAGTGTAAAGTATTGTAACAGTGCAAGTGTATCCTGCTCGAGTGCTACTATTTGGTCTAACACCAAATGCTGGCCCGATTCGTCCGTAATGACGAACTGATCTTGCTGAGATTTGCTAATCTTATTCACATGCAGCAGCAACACAGGATTCTTGTCCGCTAGCGGATTCTTCAACTGATTTTTGATCTGCTTGAAGCTGTCGGAATAAGAATGAACTGCCTTAGAAACGATCCACTCTACATCCTGATTAGTCAGAGGCCGTGTTGACATATTCTCGAAACGAACTCTCCGGTTCCGGTCACCAGGATAACGATAGAAGGAAGGAATAAGTGCAACATCAGTGAAGCTATCTTCTTCATGAATATATTTAGCTGCTTTATAAGGACGATATTGGAGCGTACGATGTATATCACCTGTAGATTTTTCTATCCAGTAGCCGAGGTCTACAAATTCCTGTCTGGCTTCATCATCATAGCTGAGGAATGAAAGCTGGATCAGCTCTACATCCGAGCTCATCAGACCGCATTCCTTAAGCTCCGTTAGCTGCCAAGCATGACCAAGCCATTCTTCAATCGTAGATTCATGATTCAAAGACATATCCGGATCTTCCAGCTTCATTGTTAGATGAGCGCGCCCTTTCTTAATGAACGCATGAATTCGGGTTAGCTGCTCTATTGCTAATGAATAAGTTTTCTCACGATTGTCAGAAGAAGAGAGCAATAAAGCTAATCGTCTTAATTCAATTTGTGCACCAGTTAAATAATAATTGCCCATCATCTTCACGTGCACCTGAATATCCTTTACACCTTTGGCGTCTATTGTTCCAAGTCCTGCACGTA
The DNA here is from genome assembly GCF_038009145.1 of Paenibacillus sp. FSL R5-0923. Classification (NCBI taxonomy): domain Bacteria; kingdom Bacillati; phylum Bacillota; class Bacilli; order Caryophanales; family Paenibacillaceae; genus Paenibacillus; species Paenibacillus sp. FSL R5-0923. Next base: position 3,749,977 of record NZ_JBBPAT010000001.1, on the reverse strand, counting down.
TAAGCGATTGGGTCAATTTCTCCAGTACAGCCAAGCCCTCCAGTTGAGCTCCAATCTTTTTCTTAAGTGCGGACTTGTTCACTTTCTTGGGCTTAACAATAGCCCCTTCCGCAGCAAGCTCAGATTTTCGTTCTTCACGCTTACTCATCTTCTCTCGTTTAACAGCAAGATCTTCAGGAATCGTTGCAGATACGAAAGTCTCCTTGCCTACATAGGCATATAGCAATCCGAGGACATGCTTGCAAGGAATCTGCCTACTTGGACAAGTACAACGCATCACCGGTTTGTCAGAAACAACAAAATCAGCTGAAGGATAATAGTTGCTGCTACCGCTACCACCACATTCACCAAACAGAACCACACCGTCTTCCGACTGATTCAATTGGACGAATCGTCTCTTCTTAACTAGTCCTTGTCCGTTCTTAATTGCTGCACTGTTCGGTGCTAGAGTATCTATGAAGACTTCTGTGATATCTATCAACCCATATCCTCCTTACCTATTACGCTTTTTAATATCTATGATAATATTAGCCCTTAATGAAAATTATTCTAAAAACAGAGCTGTCCATAACCCGCTGTTCTTTCCCTTTAGTATAGAGTTTTTGTCGATTCAGCCGTGAATGGAATGATCTCGTCTATTGCTCCACTTTGAACTTTGGCAGGCCAAGCCGGATCGCTTATTAATGCTCTGCCAACAGCAACCAAATCAAATTCCTCACGGTCCATTCTTTCTAGTAATTCATTAATGTTATCTTCTGTCTTCTGAGCTGAGTCTTCTGCAAAAAAATCACTGTGAAGACCGATAGAACCCACCGTAATTGATGGTTTCCCCGTGATTTTCTTGGTCCACCCTGCGAGATTAAGCTCAGATCCCTCAAATTCAGGTTGGCTGAAGCGACGAGTGGAGCAGTGGAAAATATCAACGCCAGCATCGCTAAGTGGAGTAAGGAATCTTTCGAGCTCATCTGCATTTTTTGCCAGCTTCTCATCATAGGCACCCAATTTCCATTGAGAGAAGCGTAGCACGATCGGAAAATCTGGCCCAACCGCTTTACGGCACGCTTCAATAACCTCTACTGCAAATGTAGTTCTACCAACCAAATCGCCACCGTAACGATCGGTACGTTTGTTCGTTCCTTCCCAGAAGAACTGGTCTATCAGATAACCATGTGCACCATGAATCTCGATACCATCAAAACCCACTTTTTTCGCGTTCGCTGCTGCTTGAGCAAATGCTGAAACTAAGCTTTCAACTTCAGCTGTAGTAAGTGGCTCTGTCACAGGTTCTCCTGCTAAATTCAGACCAGAAGGGCCAATAGGAAGGGCTTCAACATTTGGACCTTCCCCTATAGTTCGCGCCATTCCCACATGCCATAATTGGGGGATGATCTTACCTCCAGCTGCGTGAACTTCTTCTACTACCTGCTTCCAGCCCTCTAAAGCTGCTTCTTCATGTATATTGGGAATATTGGCGTGGCTGACTGCCGAAGGATGATTAATAGCTGTACCCTCGGTAACGATCAATCCTACTCCACCTTCTGCCCGTCTACGGTAATATGCGGCAACATTACTTCCTGGTACACCATCCGGTGAGTATACCCGAGTCATCGGCGCCATGACGATTCGGTTTGACAGCGAAAGATTCCCCACTTGAATAGGTGAAAATAATAGCTCAGTGTTCATACATATTACCTCCAATTGATTATTTGATTACTTTAAGTAAGGCTAATTATCTCCCCAGAAGATGGAAAATGCAAATTTTTAAGATCTTTATGTAGGAAAAATCATAAAAAAACCGGACCCCGCAAAATCTGCGAACGCCCGGTTTTCATCCCATTACGAACTTCCTAAACCTCAAGAATACCAGCTTTTGGAGTTACTCCGAACGCCTTAGCTAAATCCCACAGTTGCTGATCTGTGATCTTTTGCTTAATTTCTCTTCCACCAATCAGGTTGTAGATCGTAGCAGCCTTTTCTACAGTCTCTACTAGACCAAAGGTGGCATCCATAGTGGAGCCAGTGCCGAAAATCCCGTGCTGCGGCCAGATCACTAGGCGGTGATCCTTCATTTTCTTCGCGGTTTCGCGGCCAATTTCGCTGCTGCCAGGAACAATCCATGGAATGACACTAACACCATCTGGGAAAACAACAAGGCACTCTGTGCACATTTCCCAAAGCGTCTTCGTAAACTTCAATTCATCCAGATCATGCGTGAAGGTCATCGCGATAACATTCGTAGCATGTGTATGCAGTACGATACGGTGCGTAGGGTCCACCTTCAGTCGCTCAATATGGCTCATGAAATGGGAAGCCAATTCACTAGTAGGTACAGCACCGTTCCGTAATCCCCATAACACTTCTACGCTTTCACCATTGGCACTAACACGAAGCACACCGAGATTGGCTTCCGGGTCTTTGATCACATTTCTAAAATACTTGCCAGAACCTGTCACGATGAAGTATTTGCCGGCTAATTCTTTTACAGGGAAGGTAAGTTTAATGGTGCGTAGTGGCTCTAGAACGTTAATATATTTAGCAACCTCATTCTCATCCAGCAGATAGCTGACATTACCGCCATTCAGCTCATCCCAGCCAAGCTCCCACATATGACGGGTAATCTCTGACATTTCCTGAATAAATGGAGCCTCACTACTGGCAATATACCCTTTGGATTCTAATACAGATGTACTCATTGTCAATCTCTCCTTTGTATATGTTGCTCTCCACATCCACTCTAACACTCTATCTTGCAGACAGAACTTCCTGCTCATAACGCTTTACTTCAGCCAGCCATTGCTCCCTAACGGGTGTATCTTGTGATGCACAATAGTAATCCCACACGGCTCCAAACGGATACGATTTGAATTCTTCCACCAACGCTAGTCGTGAAGTGTAATCACCTATCCGCTCGATTTGCTTCAATTTTTCCACCGGTTCGAGCATTGCGCGAAGTAACGCCTTAATGGTATTGCGTGTACCAATCACCCAAGCAGCGATATGATTAATACTGCCATCAAAGAAATCAAGTCCGATATTCGTACGGGAGAGTAAATCTCCTCGCACCAACTCACGAGCGATTTCTAGCAACTCGTCATCCATAGTTACAACGTGGTCACTGTCCCAACGGACGGGTCTGCTTACATGCAGCAGCAGCTGCTCACTAAACATAAGAATCGAAGATAGCTTATTTGAGATCATCTCAGTAGGATGGAAATGTCCGGCATCCAAACAGATAGCTTTGCCGCGAGTTAAACCATAGCCCATATAGAACTCATGTGAACCAACCACATAACTCTCAGAACCGATTCCGAACAATTTACTTTCTACAGCATCAATATTATAGAGAGGATCTATTTCCACACTAAAAATCTCATCCAGTGACTCTTTTAACCGCACTCTTGGAGCTAAACGATCGACTGGTGTATCCTTATATCCGTCTGGTACCCAAAAATTAGTCACGCAAGGTTGACCCAGTTCTTTACCAAAATGCTCGGCAATCGTCCGAGAAGCCTTACAATGCTTAATCCAGAAGTTACGAATCTCATCGTCCGAGTGACTTAGCGTAAAACCGTCTGCAGCTTTAGGATGTGAGAAACAAGTAGGGTTAAAATCAAGTCCCAGCCCCCGCTCCTTCGCCCAGTCTACCCAAGATTGGAAATGGCGTGGCTCCAATTCATCTAAATCAACTTTTTCATCTGTATCTGCATAGATCGCATGTAAATTTACTTTGTGCTTGCCTGGAATGAGGGATAATGCCTTTTCTAAATCTTGGCGCAATTGATCTGGCGTGCCAGCTCGACCGGGATAACTTCCTGTTACTGCTATTCCCCCGCTTAGTTCTTTATCTTTAAAAAGAAACCCTTGTACATCATCGCCCTGCCAGCAATGGATGGAAATCTTAATTTGCGCGAGCCGCTCCAGCACTTTCTCCACATCAATCCCATGGGCTGCGTATAATTTTTTGGCTTCATTATAGCTAGTGATAATACTCTGATTCATGCTGTAGTTCCTCCTAAAATCATATAGCATAAGTTTAATTAGATTTGATGTTGTATTTTGGACAACTGAAGCTCTTTCCAGCGATTTAGAATGTCTTCAAGATGAGCGGTCGGGCGCGGTGTATACGACTTTATCTCAAATGATTCAGCGATAATATCTCTTGCTTCATTAATATCAGTTATGCTTCCCGTGCTAATCATCTGCACCACTATATTACCAAGTGCTGTGGATTCCGTTGGGCCAGCCTTAACTTCTCTGCCTATAACATCAGCAGTCAGTTGGCATAACAGACTGTTGTTAGCACCTCCACCCACAATCTGCAGAACCTCGATTCGGCTTTCTATTAGTTCTTCTAGTTCTTCCAAGTAAGTACGGTACGATAATGCCAAGCTGTCAAAAATACAGCGAGCCAACTGACCTGGCGTCTCAGTAACAGGCTGCCCGCTCTCTGCGCAGGCATTACGAATCTCTTCTATCATATTTGAAGGATTGAGAAATCTTGGATCATTACAGGAGATCAGGCTCCGGAAGCCTTCTTCTCCATGTGCAAGCTCTGCTAGTTCCGCAAAGCTACAACGATCGTCCATTAGCCTGCGAACCTCTTGGATGAGCCAAAGGCCCATAACATTTTTGAGGAATCTATAGGTTCCGTATGCGCCCCATTCATTGGTGTAATTGGCCTTCATGGCCATCATAGAATTGAGTGGCTGAGTTCGTTCAACACCGAGCAATGACCATGTTCCACTGCTGATATACGCGGAGTCTCTTTGAAGAGGAGCACCAAGCACTGCAGAAGCTGTATCATGTGTGGCTACACAGATCAGTTGGCAATCCGGAAGATCATATTCCTGAATTAGTGCTTCATCGAGGGGGCCAATAATTACTCCAGGTTCAGTCAATGTAGCGAATTGATCTCTTTTAATATTCAGAAAATCCAACAGGTCATCGTCGAAATCTCGACTCTCTAGATTCAATAGCTGAGTTGAAGATGCGTTAGTAACCTCATTGATCTTGCGACCCGTTAATCTGTAATACAGATAATCAGGCACGAGTAAGATTTGATCCGCTTGGGCTATTTCTTCTTCACTGTGAACATAAAGCTGATACAACGTATTAAATGACAACTGTTGAATACCAGTCTTTTCATATATAGTTAGAGGAGAAATATGCTTAGCTACCTCATCCATAGCCTTATCAGTTCTACGATCACGATAAGCGTAAACCTCTTGAATACGGGTTCCCTCTGCATCCACAAGAACATAATCTACAGCCCATGTATCTATACCCAGCGTACACGCTGTAATGCCTTGCCCCTTGGCTTTCTGAAGCCCTATAATAATCTGCTCGAATAAATAATCTATGTCCCAGAGACAAGAATCCTCTTGTTCTATAAAACGATTGCTAAACCGATGAAGCTCCTCTAAGGTGAGGACGCCCTCTTGCAGTATTCCGCGTACTAACCGCCCACTAGAGGCACCAATATCAACGGCGATATGATTATTCATAAAGAATCTCCTAAAGTAAGGGATGAGTTATAGTATTTTTTTGAATAGTGCAATGACTTCTTCCTTCGTAGGAATAAAAGGATTACCCGGTGCACAAGCGTCCTTCATGGAGTTCTCTGCTAAAAGATCAAGATCGACCTCATCTACTCCAAGCTCGGATAGTTTAGATGGAATGCCTACTTCTTTAGACAACGCCTTGATCGACTCAATTACGAAGTCCGCGCATTCCTTATCAGTTTGACTCTCAACGTTTAACCCTATCGCTTTAGCAATAGCCCTGAATTTCTCAGGCACATATTTGGCATTCTGTTCTTCCACATATGGGAGTAGCATTGCGTTACATACGCCATGTGGCAGATCATATACACCGCCAAGCTGATGCGCCATCGCGTGCACATAACCAAGCCCTGCATTATTGAAAGCAAGTCCGCCTAGGAAAATCGCATACACCATTTGCTCACGAGCCTCAATATCATGGCCATTCTTCACAGTACGGGCCAAGTTAGCGAAAATAATCTCCACTGCGGCTAGTGCCGTAGCGTCAGTTACCGGATAAGCCCCTGGCGTTACCAGTGCCTCAATTGCATGTGTCAAAGCGTCCATTCCTGTTGCTGCCGTAAGTGCAGCGGGTTTATCAACCATAAGCTCTGGATCGTTAACTGAGATCGTAGCAATACTGTTCTTATCCACCATTACCATCTTCACTTTGCGTTCTTCGTCTGTGATTACATAATTAATAGTGACTTCAGCTGATGTCCCTGCGGTGGTATTCACAGCAACGATCGGCAGCGATTTATGTTTCGACTTGTGTACGCCCTCATATTCTTTGATGTGACCGCCATTTGTGGCAAGGATACCAATGGCTTTGGCAGTATCCTGTGGCGACCCACCGCCGATGGAAATCAGAGAATCACAATTCTGCGCTTTGAGATAATCTACGCCATCATGGACATTTTTACAGGTCGGATTGGGCTTCACTTCATCATAAATGGCATATTCAATCCCCGCTTCGTCCAATACCGCCAGCAATTTACCGGCAATGCCGCTCTTCATAAGAAATTTGTCTGTAACTACAAGTGCCTTCTTCAAATTAAGTTCTTGAATGTAAGGACCAATCTCCTGTAAGCATCCCTTGCCCATAATATTGATCGATGGAACATAATACACATGCGTGCTCATTGCTTGACAGCCTCCTAATGAGTTCAATAATCGTTGTATTCCGTCTGCTGCGCCTCAGGTTGGCCTCTGAATAGCAGCTGGGCCGGCCTTGCATCACACTAACTCGATTAATCTCTAAGGGAATTATTTCCTTCTTCATCGTATGCTCCTAAATCTTCGTTGTCAACATTTTAAATATTAATTATGTTGTTTTTGTTTGTTTTATATCTGTTTTGTGAATATTATTGGAAAGTACAGAGATTTTTAAGTTGTTTTTATTGCAAAACACAGATATTAAGCGCTATGATTGTAAAATATAGCTTTGGAAAGGTGATTCCTATGCTTGCAGCCGAAAGACGCAAAAAAATAATAGATCTCGTCCATCAAGATAAACGCGTTCTAGTCTCCGATCTAAGTAAAATGTTTGAGGTCACTGAAGAAACGATACGCAGAGATTTGGAGAAGCTAGAGAAGGATGGCATCCTTAGTCGTACCTATGGAGGTGCTATGCTGAATCGCCATACGAATGAGGATCTGCCTTTTGTTACACGTAATGCCTTGAATACAGATATAAAACGGGGAATCGCCTTGAAGGCGCTCGATTTAATCAATGATGGAGATACATTAATGGTAGATCCAAGCTCTACAGCCTTTGAGTTTCTAAAATTGCTGGGAAACAAAAACAATCTAACCATCATCACAAATTCTATTAATATTTTGCATGAGTTCTCGAATTCAGGGATGGATATCATCTCTACTGGCGGTTCACTTCGTTACCGATCGTTGTCGCTAGTGGGACCGGTAGCCCATGACACCATTCAAAGATACAATGTGGATACAGCGGTAATCAGTTGCAAAGGAATGGATATGGAACGAGGCATCACAGATTCCAACGAACCGGAGTGTGAGCTCAAGAAGTACATGCTACGACAAGCCAATAAGGTCATACTCCTGGCGGATCACACCAAATTCGATAAAACTGCTTTTACAAAGTTGGTTGAGCTTGGCCATATTGATTTCTTGATCACTGACCGTAAGCCTTCTGAAGCTTGGCTAAAACGTCTGAACGAGGACAATATTGAGGTTCTCTATTGACAGAGGTAATAACATACTGAGCCTAATTTAAAAAATGCCGTTCCCCAGTGAGCTATGGGTGACGGCATTTGTTGTATTTTTCATCCTTATCTCTCCGTAGAAACCCGAGAAATTGATTTTACATCTATGGAAGAATGAATATAATCTGATTGCTTTACTTGTGTAGAAGCCTTCTTCCTGCAAATATAAACAAGCGCTGGCGGGAAATTTAACAGCACCCATTTAACACTCACAATATCAAAATACTGCATTAATTCCTTCTTCATTTGAGGAAAATATTCAAAAGTGATGAACCAGCCGCCCTCTTTTAAAGAAGATATGATTTGCTCAATGTAAAGCATCCGATCTGAGGCTGAGAAATTCCTAAAAGACAAACTGCTCACAATGCAATCTAACTTCTCCAACCTTCTATTATGAAGCGCAAGCCGTAGCCGCAGGCAATCGTTAAAAAAAATACGGTCAGGGAATTTAAGTCTTAGTTGATGACGAAAATCAGGATCCTTCTCAAACAGGAGCACATTCATCCCGGTCTCTTCCCCGCTTGGAATAAATCTTGTGATGGCTCCAGTACCTGCACCCAGCTCAGCTATATTATGCATTTGTTGCCACGGAATGATGTCGAGCATCGTTTTTGCCAGCCAGCGCGAACTGGGAGTAACGCTTCCTAATTGTCGGGGCGCATGCAGAAATTTATACAGAAAATGAAGTCTTTCTCGAATTCCGCTTTGCATGTCAACTCCCCCTTATCGTAATTTCCCCATCTAACTCTAAAATATGTTAAAAAGGTTAAAGTCGTACTCGATCTATTCTCTCCATTTATTAATTTTTGCAAAACAAAAGCCCAAATCTCACCGCAGAATGAATTGCGAGGAAATTCGGGCTAATGATTAACATTAATTACTTCGTTTCAACGGCATGTCCACCAAATTCATTCCGAAGTGCAGCCACTACTTTACCAGTGAAGGTATCTGTCTCAAGTGAACGGTAGCGCATTAATAACGCCATCGCGATCACTGGAGTTGCAGCTTGCAGATCAAATGCGGTTTCGAGCGTCCATCTGCCTTCTCCGGAGGAGTGCATAATCCCTTTGATCTCATCCAATTTAGCATCTTTCGAGAACGCACGTTCAACCAGTTCCATCAGCCAAGAACGGATGACAGAACCATGATTCCACACCCGGGCGACTTCCTCAAAGTTATAATCAAACTCACTCTTTTCCAGCACCTCAAAGCCTTCACCGATGGCAGCCATCATGCCGTATTCGATACCGTTATGAACCATTTTTAGAAAATGGCCACTACCAGCTTTGCCGGCATATAAAAAGCCGCTTTCCACAGCCGTATCACGGAAGATGGGCTCCACAACCTCCCAAGCTTCAGGATCTCCACCAACCATGTAACAAGCGCCGTTACGCGCTCCTTCCATCCCTCCGGACGTACCTGCGTCCATGAAGTTGATTCCATGTTCCTTCAATTGCTCATATCGGCGAATCGATTCCTTATAGTGCGAATTCCCAGCTTCAATGACGATATCTCCTTTTGATAACAAAGGTGTGATCTCAGTAATGACAGAGTCCACAACCTGATGTGGAACCATAATCCAAATGATTCTAGGCGTTTCCAATTGTTGTACCAACTCAGGGAGCGTTACTGCTCCACTGGCACCTTTAGCTTTCATTTCCTCTACAGCAGGTGCATTCAAATCAAATGCAACAACCTCATGTCCATGATCCAGCAAATTCTGGCCCAAATTGAAGCCCATTTTTCCTAATCCAACTAATCCTACTTTCATGTAATTCCCCTCCGATATATAGACTCTTATGATGTAATTTCTCCAAAATTGGTAAAAAAAACAGGCAGGGGCTTACGCCCCTGGCCGTATAGATTCCTCTGTTGCTGCAACTTCTGCCTGAGCAGAGAGAACTTCTGTCTCCTTATCTGCCTCATCGAACCACCAGCGATCCTCACCCAATAGCTCCATAGCCGCATCTGGACCATATGAACCTGAAGCATAAGTGTGAAGTGGCATAAGCCCCTCTTCCATCGCTTCCTGAATAGGTGTAACCCACTGCCAAGACAGTTCTACTTCTCTCCAGTGTGCGAAGAAGGTAGCATCTCCACGAAGTGCATCGAAGATTAGATTCTCGTAGGCTTCCGGAACATCTGAAGTACCCGCTTCATAAGTAGCGCGGACAGGCTCAAGCTTTCCTTTTTGCAGCTGATCTTTCGTGTTAAGTTGTAGCGTTATGGCTTCATTCGGTCCAATCTCGATAATCAGTAAATTGGGTACGTCATTTCCTTTGTTCAAGTTATTACTATCATTAAACGGTTCTTTAAACTCAATAACAATACGTGTGGATTTCTCCTTCATTCTCTTCCCAGTACGAACATAGAAAGGTACATCATTCCAGAGCGGATCATCTATAAATAAACGCGCTGCGATAAACGTCTCATTTTGCGAGGATTGGTTAATGCCTGGCTCATTCAAATAACCTGCAACAGGGTTCCCTTTGATTTCACCTTCTGTATATTGTCCACGGACAACATGTTTATTAACCTCATCTTTGCTAATTGGAATAAGATGCTCCATGACGTATATTTTCTTCCCACGGATTTCTTCAGGTGTACTGCCTTTAGGAAGCTGCATTGCCATCATCATCATCAACTGCAGCATATGGTTCTGGAACATATCACGAAGTGCGCCAGCTTTATCATAATAGCCTGCCCGCTCTTCAACGCCGACAGTCTCACTCGCCGTAATTTGAACATTCGCGATATATCTATTTTTCCACAGCGCTCTTAGCACTGGATTAGAATACTTCAGAACTTCTAAATTTTGCACCATCGGTTTACCTAGGAAGTGGTCAATCCGGAAGATTTCTTCTTCAGTAAATACGGCATTCAAGCTATCATTCAGCTCTCTTGCTGATTTCAAATCTGTGCCAAAAGGCTTCTCAATAATCAGACGCTTCCAGCCTTTCGTGGAACCCAGACCGCTTGAGTGAATATTAGCTGCGATTTCCTTGAAGAACTCAGGACCCACAGACAAATAGAACATCCGATTCTCCGGAATATTGAACAACTGCTCGCGACGTTTAACATGCTCCAGCAGCTTGGAGTAATCTTCGGTATTCCCTACGTCTAGTACGCTATATTCAAAAGCCTCCAAGAACACCTGCAATTGCGGTGAGTCAACGGCTGGTTGTCTAGAAAAAGTCTGTAAGGATTGCAGTACTTGCTTACGGAAGGCTTCGTTCGAAACTTCTCTTCTCCCTAATCCAATCACAGAAAGAGGACCTGAAATTTGACCATCTAAAAAGAGGTTATATAGTGCAGGATAGATTTTACGTTTTGCCAAATCTCCTGTAGCGCCGAATAGCACAAATGTTGATGATTCCACTTTCATTCCTCCTGTTGTTATACATTATTTATATACTTACTTTTAATTACTAACATACTCAGTAGAATCAATCATACGACTGATATTTTCATACGTCAACCTCATTTCGACATTTACGAAAAGTTATTATTTTCACAAAGCTATGAATTGGTAATTATGATTAATGTCACAAAGAAAATAGTATTGGATCATTCGCATTAAATTACTCGGATATTCACGTTGATTAAAGAAAAATCTCAATCCCAGTACGGCTTTAGCCAAATCCCATCCACACCCTCCGATTAGAAAATCATCACAACAGCCACTTTGTAACAAGAATAAAATTTCCAGTCGTCACCTTTACTCGTGCTCGCTCGTATCTTCAAACTAACTTCAAGTAATTGATCATTTTGAAATGGACTACGTCCATAAAATATTACAAATCGATCTTGCTTTTAATCTCAACTTAGATTTTTAAGCATAAAAAAGGTCATCTTCGAGGAAGATTATCAGAGTACGCTTCGGAGAGATGATAAGAGCTATACAGTCCGATTTCTCTCAAAAATGCGCCAACTAAACAAATAGCTGCAATGCAGTCCTTTACGTCAACTCGCGCTGATCTCCTTGGTTGAAACGGACTCAGAAGTCCTTAATTCTTTGCTTGCTACCACTTCATGTAGGACGGTTACCTCCTTGTTCACCCTGCCTCTTGTTTAAGGCCAGTATTTTAAGTGTTATAATTAAAGAACGCATGAATTTCCATTCAGTTTACGAAAGGAAGGAGATTTTTTCATGAATATGAAGCAATGGGATCGAATTCGGACGGGACAGGGATTTATAGCTGCCTTGGACCAAAGTGGTGGAAGTACACCTAAAGCGCTGCTGCAATATGGCATTAAAGAGGACAGCTACTCCAATGAAGATCAAATGTATGCAATGGTTCACGAGATGCGAACGCGCATTATCAAAAGCCCTGCATTTGATTCGAAGAATATACTGGGTGCAATCTTATTTGAGAACACAATGGACCGTCTCATCGACGGAAAATATACTGCTGATTATCTGTGGGAGGAAAAAGGCATTGTCCCATTTCTGAAAATCGATAAAGGACTTGCCGAGCCAGAAAACGGGGTACAGCTCATGAAGCCAATTCCCGGCTTAAGTGATCTTCTGAAGCGGGCCAACGAACGGAATATCTTTGGAACGAAAATGCGCTCGGTGATTAAAGAAGCCAATCCTTCCGGCATCAAAAAAGTGGTTGAACAGCAGTTTGAAGTCGGCAAGCAAATTTTAGAAGCGGGACTGGTTCCGATTATCGAGCCTGAGGTTGATATCCATTCTGCTGATAAAACAGCGTCGGAAAAGCTGTTAAAAGAAGAACTTTCAGTTCAATTGTCTAAGCTGGGCCAAGACGTAAAGGTCATGCTTAAGCTCTCCATACCCACGGAGAATAACTTCTACCGCGAGTTAATGGACGATCCTCACGTTTTAAGAATTGTCGCTTTGTCCGGCGGTTACACTCAAGCTGAGGCCAACGATAAGCTCGCCCATAATCAAGGATTAATCGCCAGCTTCTCACGTGCTTTATCGCAAGGATTAAGTTCCGGGCAGTCAGACGAAGAGTTTAACGCACTCCTCTCCAAATCTGTCGAAGCGATTTATGCTGCCTCTATTCAATAAGTAGCTCTTCCCCTCGTGAAGACGTAAGACATAAAAAGGGCTGTTTCCCTGACAGGTAATTACCTGCCGGGAAACAGCCTTTTTTTTAATTTGGATTAACTTTTTTTAAGGGTATTGCTCGCAAACAGTTAGTTGCCACTTCTGCTTAAGTCACAGGAAAATAAGTCGAAACTACTAGTATTAAAGCGATGAAAGCTGGAAGGCCTTGCATAAACAAAATAGATTTTTTCACCGTCAGTGCACCATAAATCGCCGCCACTATAACAGTGCAGAGGAAAAAGATTACAACTTGGTGGCCGAAATTCACATTCGGATGAACCAGTCCCCAAATTAAACCAGCTGCTAAAAATCCATTATACAACCCTTGATTCGCTGCTAGAGTTTTAGAAGCATCCGCAACTTCCTGCGTCATTCCAAAAACTCGAAGCCCTTTGGGCTTTGACCAAGCGAACATTTCCAGATAGACAATATAAATATGTATTAACGCAACGAGACCTACCATGATATTACCTGCTATGATCATTTAATTAACTCCCCTTAATTTAATTAGTGTGCAATTTAATTGTATCACATATTAAATAAAAGTTGTACATTCCATCATCATTTTCATATTAAAGCCACTCAAATCCCCTTCTTAGTAATCAACAAAAGAATGCGGAAATCAAGCTACTGATTTATGAAGTTTTAAAGTCCTATTCGTCTGGTCAACTAATAGAATCTTAACTATAATTAAATGTACGAGACGAAGAACGTCCCGATTCATTCCTTTTTGAATGGATCGGGACGTTCTTTTGTTGATTAAGGGGGAATGATTAAAGATGAACTTCGAAACGGCGCATGCTTCATTTATTCAATACCATTTACAAAAAAGATCAGGGGAACGCAAAGGTCGCTTGGAACGTGGACATCGGGAAGCGGAGAAGCAATTTTGCCGCAACGTTTGGTGGTCTCTTCGATTGAATTTTGACGATCTACATCCAGAATTCGAAGTGCTCGATTGGCGGGGTCAATCCTATTTCTGTGACTTTGCATACATCACTCGGTATGTGAGCTAGTCATCGAAATCAAAGGTTTTGGTCCACATGTTCGAGATATGGATAGAAATAAATACTGTAATGAATTGAACAGAGAAACCTTCTTATCTGCAATGGGATTTCAAGTTATTTCATTTGCATACGACGACGTCGCTAGTCGTCCCGAGATTTGCATGACACTGTTGCGAATGCTGCTTAGCCGATATCAGTCAGAATCTTCTCCAGTTAGTCTGGAGAGTGTGGCGGAACGGGAAATCATCCGACTTGCCTATACGCTTGCTCGCCCATTACGCCCAATTGATGTAGAGATTCATTTAAATATCAATCATCGATCAGCCGTTCGAATGCTGCATTCCCTCTGCACCAAAGGGGTGCTCTCACCTGTAACCGGACCAGAAGGCAAATATGTAGTAAAGTATGAACTCCAGCCCAACGCGATGAACCGCTTGTAGAAATCCTGCAATTTTACATCTTTTAAGTCCTTTATTCATCCACGGAGGAGTTTTCCTGCATAAATACAGTTTTTCACTAATTTTATAGATAACCAAGGTTAATTTAGAGTCATATTCCTGTATATTTGCAGCAATATCCTTAACCAACACCTAATTAACTGATAAAAACTGCACTTTTGCAGTTTTTAAGTCGAGTTCAGCTTTAAGATTTTGAATTCTGGATTCTGGCCTTCTGTTTATGTAATCTAACATGGCGACCTGTCTCCCGATAGAATTACTCAATTCATTTTATTGTATCGCTTTCATAACCCTTAAAGTTACAATGGAATAAAAAAATGTTTGTATTTTGTCATCTTGGAGGGCCTATGAAGCAGCTATTCGAACCCGTTGTTTTTGTAGAACATAAGCCCTTAGTTTGGGATTACAAAATATATACAGACGACTATTACAAAGGTTATTATCACTGGCATCAATGCTGTGAAATCATGTTCGTGCATGGCGGTCAGGGAAATGTTGTTGTCAATCAGCAGATGTACGATATCCGCAGGGGGATGTTATTCTTTTTCCAGCCCTATCAGCTGCACCGGATCTATTCTGAGGTCTCTCCCGCTTGTCCTTTTGAAAGATCCATCTTCTATATTGATCCACATGTTGCGGAGAACCTGCTAGTGGGCTTTTCGAAAAGAAAAGCTTTATTCACAACACTTTGGCGAGGGGAAAATACGCATTGCGCCATTAATCTTGAAGATCGTGTTGAGATTGTGGAGTGGACTCTGGAGCAATATGATCACAATAAAAAAAAGCAATCCAAGCGAAAATACCGAAGACATTTCGATGTTAATCCTTCAATTATTGAGCAGTATCAAGACTGGAGATCAGCAGATATTCCAATCAGGAGAACGGCGGACCTTGCGCTATTCTGAAAAAATAATCAGCTTTATCGAAGAGCATTATCATGAGGATGTTAATCTGGATCAGCTGGCTGAGGAAATTCATTTGTCCATATCCTATATCTCTAGAATCTTTCATCAAGAGACCGGCGGACGGCTCGTGGATTATTTAACAGCCCGGAGAATCAAACAAGCTTGCCGCTTGTTAGGAACGACAGACCTGCCTGTGGAGCAAATCGGAATCATTGTCGGTTTCCCGAACGCCTCCTATTTCAATCACTTGTTCAAAAAAGTCCTCGGAACAACGCCATTAAAATATAGAAAGAATAATTAACGCCAACATTTTCACCATCCTCCAACCCTACACCATGACAATATTCAAACATTTCATTGTATCAAAACAAAACTTTTCAGCCACTAGGAAAGCTATACTCATAATATCTTAACCACCACACTGGAGGCAGTAATTATGACATCATCCTATTGGCAAGAGCTTATGTGCAGACTCGACACAAAAGTAGAACAGATGGTAGAGCAGATTGGTGACAAATGCCCACATTTTGCAGGGAAAGATGGAAAATTTGATGATATTGGTTCAGATTGGTGGACCACAGGCCTCTGGATCATGCATGATATGACTGGAAAAGACTTATACAAGGAAGCCGCTTGGCATTGGGACGGAACCTTGGAAGAATGGTTTATCAAACCAACGGTTGAGATGCATCACGATGTAGGATTTCAATTCCTTCCGACGGCTGTTATCAAACATACGATTACGGGTGACGAAGATGCCCTGCGTAGGGGGATTGAAGCGGCGAATTTCCTCGCTGCCCGCTATAATCCTGTAGGCAAATTCATCCGCGCATGGAATGAAGATAAATACGGCCGGGTAATTATAGACTGCATGTTGAATATTTCTCTACTATTCTGGGCCAGCAAAGTAACTGGTGATCCACGGTATAAGCATATTGCTATTAGCCATGCAGAGACGACGATCCAATATGGCATTCGCGAGGATGGATCAACCAAACATATTCTATCTTTCGATGCGGAGACCGGGGCATATATTGAGAATTTTGGCGGTCAAGGTTATTCAGCTGAATCCTCATGGAGCCGTGGAACGGCTTGGGGGCTGTACGGCTTCATCAAACCTGAGGATCAAGTTCCTTATTGGGATTTCCGTCTAGCGGATGACGAACGGATGTTCAAAGATAGCTCTGCGGCATCTATCGCCGCTTCAGGTTTGTTAGAGCTTGCAGCGATCGTACCTGTAGGCGAAAAAAGCCTCTACGCTAATGCAGCGGAGCGAATTCTCCACTCACTGACCGGAAATTACGCGACTTGGGAGAAGCCAAAGTATGAAGCGATTTTATTGCATGGAACGGGCAGCGGCACTTCCTTTATCGATGTATCGCTGATCTATGGAGACTACTATTATATTGAAGCTGTCGCTAAATTGAATGGTTGGAAACATCGGATTTTCTAACAGATAAACGATTAATTTAAAACAACAAAATAGAAGCCTCTCTTTTTTAAATGGAAGATCAATGCACCATTTAAAAAGAGAAGCTTCTTTATACGCCTTTAAGTTACTTCTCCATGAGTACAGCGGCCCCTTCCAGCAACATCAAGCCACTGAGTTGAATGCTCAGTTGAACCGGAAGCTCCGGTTTCAATTCCCACGATGGACTACAAAGACCCAACTGTTTATCCAGACCTTGTTCCCACAACTGCTGAGCATTGGCCATGATTACCTCACGAATCCTGCTAGCCTCAGGAACCTCTCCACAAAGTTGAACCAGATAACGAATCAGAATCCCTTTGAATAATCCAGTATCATCGATGCCTTCATCAGGCAACATCATATTCATCGGATCGCATAGACGATCAATACATGTATTAGCAGTTCGATTCGCATCTTCTAAGTAATGGACATCCCCCGTATTCTTATACAGCTCTAAGCCCGCACCTAGAAACACTCCCTGACAATAAGTAAATTCCCAATCGAAATCGATCTGGCCATCCCCGAGTCTGTTCATTCCATCCCACACAAAACCAGTCGCAGGATCCACTAAATATGTTTTGCTCCATTCATAGATACGGAGTGCCCACTCCAGATCCTCCTGCTTTTGAAAAAGTTCATATAACCTAGCTGCTAGAATGACGGCTGGTGCATTGGCAGGTGTGTTTTTATAATCGAGCTGATCCTTCTTCCAGGCCAAACCGCCTCCAAAATGTTCATTCCAAGCTGATTTTATATCCTCCCATAGATCTAGCACAGCGTCTAAGTAGGCTTCATATCCAGTTGCCCGATAAGCTCGTAGCAGCGCCAATGCCGTCCATTCCATATCATCATAGTAATTATGCCTGAAAGTCCCACCGTTATAAGCTTGGAGATGTTCACTCAATTCCTTGATTCTCAGTGAATATGCAGGATCTCCGCTACGCTCGTAGCCATCCACTAGAATATCAATGACATGAGCCTGCCACCAGTAATAAAAATTCTCACCTGCAACGTTATACTCTCTGGGATACCATTGATTCATGATCCCCGTCTCCGCATTATAATAATTACGTTCTAGACATTGTTGGAACCACTCCGACCTTTCCTGCCAGTTAAGCGCTTTTAGGGCTTCTTTTGCTTGTGTCATTAAAAGTTCACCTCAAATCTGATCCTTAGTTAATTCAGCCATCTTCTCCAATAACTTCATTGCACTAAGCTGGGAGCTGAGCTGAATTACACCAGTAGATGACAAAGTCCAATCTGTGCCAAACAAAGCTTCGTCCTCTGACTTTCCTTGCTCCCAGAGAGATTCAGCATTCCTACGCAGAAAATCGACAGCTTCAACAGCTGCGACATCAGCTTTGACCCATTCTGCCGTATACCGAATCAGGATTCCTTTGAACAATCCAGAATCTCCATTTCCTTCGTCTGGAAGTACACCGCCCTTAGCCTCAGCAAGCTCATGAGCAGCAGCGGAAAAAGTTAATCGAGCATCCTCCAAATAGGATGAGTCCTTAGTGATA
The DNA here is from genome assembly GCF_038009145.1 of Paenibacillus sp. FSL R5-0923. NCBI lineage: Bacteria > Bacillati > Bacillota > Bacilli > Caryophanales > Paenibacillaceae > Paenibacillus > Paenibacillus sp. FSL R5-0923. Next base: position 3,731,759 of record NZ_JBBPAT010000001.1, on the reverse strand, counting down.
CGATAGAGTTCTACAGCTGCGCCAATATAGATGCCTTGGTTATAGGAGTATCTCCAATCCTTATCGATCTGGCCATTGCCCGTGCGATTCATGCCATCCCATACAAAACCCGTCGTCGGGTCTACCAGATGCTCTTTTTGCCATCTATAAATTTTTAGCGCCCATTCTAGATTCTCAGCTTTACCGAAGGCTTGATACAAACGAGCCGCCAGTATAGCTGCCGGTGCATTGGCAGGTGTATTTTTATAATCCAACTGTGACTTCTGCCAAGCGATCCCACCACCCATATGCTCGTTCCAGCCTGTCTGAATGTCTTCCCATAAAAGAAGGGCTGTATCTTTATAAACTTCCTCTCCTGTTGCTTGATAGGCACGGAGCCACGCGAGAGCCATCCATTCCATATCATCATACAACTCATTGGGCCACACTCCCCCATTTCGTCGCAAAAGACCTTCATGAAGCGCGGAAAGCCGTTCGGCATACCATTCCTCTCTAGTTCGCTGTAATCCATCTACCAATACATCCACAGCATGAGCCATCCACCAATAATGAAAAATGGTATTACATTCTCCGTTTGGACAAGGTGTTTCTATATTGTACATTTTGATCGCATCATTCCAGAATAATGAATCCAGCGCAGCTTGTGCTTGATTCGCCCGCTCCTCCCAAATCCCGATCTCCAATTGGTTCATATAAACTCTCTCCCTGATTCGATTTTTATTGAATTAACCTTTTATGCCACTGAATGCAATCCCCTGCACAAAATAACGCTGAAGTGCCAGAAAGAGCACCAATATCGGCAGAATCGCAACAAGCGCACCAGCCATCATTGGACCGTAATCCGTTTGGAAATTATAGGAGAAGGCTTGAAGTCCCATCTGGATCGTTGCTTTATCCGGGTCATTCAGTACAATCATGGGCCATAGGAAGCTGTTCCAGCCCGCTTGAAAAGTAAAGATGCTTAAAGTCGCCAGCGCTGGTTTGGTCAGCGGCAAATAAATGCGCCAAAATATCTTAAACTCTCCACAGCCTTCGATGCGGGCCATTTCCATCATGTCACTAGGTAGGGTAAGAAAGAATTGCCGCATAAAGAACACAGCAAAAGTTCCTGAAGCTCCCGGAAGAATAATCCCCCAGAAGGAGTTCATCAACCCGTTCCCACCACTGCCAAAAATATCGTTACCACCGAAAAATGGAATATGACGCATGACATAAACTGTAGGGATCATCGTCACTATGCCCGGTATCATCATCGCCGCTAGCAGCACGCGGAATATTGGCTTATTGAGCTTAAAATTCAACTTAGCGAATGCGTAGCCACTGATCGAACCAAAAAACAGATTCGCCAGTACACCCGCTACAGCAAGCACAAGTGAATTCCAGAAAAAGAGGGCAAATGGAACCGTTGTAAACGCCTTACGATAATGCTCTAAGGTCAAATGTGAAGGAAACCACCGAATGGGCATGGCGAATATCTCTTCGTCAGGCTTCAAAGATGTAAGAACACTCCAATAGAAAGGTAAAAACATTACGATTGCAATAACAATGCACACTATATAATAAATAGATTTACTTAAGCGTCTTTTTAATAACGAACTTCCACTAGCATCCATACCTCTATCCCCTTTCTGCATGACAAGCCCGGCTTATACAATGGACTCCTCCGCCTTTGTGATCCGCATGTTTATAAGTGAGAATATGAGAATCGCCACAGCAAGCACAAAAGCTTGTGCAGACGCATACCCCATTTGTAATTGATTAAAGCCCTGTTGATAGATCAGATAAACCGGAGTTTTCGTCATATTCGCCGGACCACCCTGCGTCAGCACAAAAGCTTGGTCGAACAACTGTAACGCACCAATGATTGCCATCGTGCTGACTAGAAAGGTCGTAGGACGTAGTTGCGGCCAAGTAATATACCGGAAACAATCCAGTTTATTGGCACCGTCCAGCCTTGCGGATTCATACAAATAGTCAGGCACACCTTGCAGACCTGCCAAGTAGATAATCATATTAGAACCTACCGACTGCCAGAGTGTAAGCATAATAATGGACAACATCGCCGTTCGGGTCTCGGATAACCAAGCTGGACCTGTAATCCCAACATAGGACAACAATCCGTTAACCAAACCAAATTCAGGATGCAAAAGCCATATCCAAACGGTAGCAGCAGCAACGGCGGATGTAAGAGTTGGCAGATAATTCAGAGTGCGGAACAGCTTCACCCCACGCCAGCTTCGACTAAGTAGAATCGCGAGGAGCAGCGAAATCAGGATATTTAGCGGAACGAAAATGATCGAATAAAAAAATACATTTCGGAATGTTTTCCATAACAAACTGTCTTCTATCAAACGGCGATAGTTATCAAAACCGATCCAATCATTTCTACTAAGTACATCGTAATTGGTAAAGCTTAAATACAGAGCCATTACCACGGGGATGACCGTGAAAACTGTAAACAACAATATCGTGGGTGTAATAAACAGATAAGCCGTCCGCGCCTGATGTTTCTCTAGCTTTCTGATGGAAGCCATTTCAGCTACCCCCTCCTAAGCAAAAGGGAGGCAAAACCTCCCCATTACTTCAAATGTCTTACTTATTACTTCACTACCTCATTATCCTTAAGCATTTTGTCGCCTTCTTCTTGTGATTTCTTCAAGGTTTCGTCAATACTCAGCTTGTTCTGCTGGTTTAGCTGCAAATTGGGTGCCAACGCGTCGGTTTCCATCACGGAATAGCCAGGGTGGTTTGGACGAACCTTAGCGAACTCCAGTGTTTCTAGAAACGGCTGCCACTTAGGATCATCTTTGAAGAATGGATCTTCCATAGACGGCTTATAGCCAGGCAGATTCAGACTGGTCTTGGCCCAGAGCAATGCGTTATCCTTGTTCGCTGTCCACCATTTAATGAACTCCCACGCCTCTTCCTTATGTTTAGAGCCTTCTGGAATCACCAGACCAAATCCGCCCATAACACTGCCTTTATCCCCGTTTGGTCCAGCTGGAGGGGGTACGATTCCATAATCTAGATCTTTACCATATTTGTTATAAGTGCTGAGCATCCACGGACCGGAATATAACATAGCAACTTTGCCTGTGACAAAAGCATCTTGCCCTTCCCCAAGTCCAAGCTCAAACCCTACTTTATACACCTTATCTTTGTTCATCAGGCGATCCCAGAACTCTAGCACCTGTTTGCCTTTATCATTATTAAAATTGGTCTTTCCATCCTCCGTAAGCATGGTACCGCCAGCCTGTTGAAGATACATATTAAAAAGCCCCAAATCCCCCATTGAAAAACCTGCAATTTCCAATTTATTGCCGTTCCATTTGGTGAGCTTCGTAGCAGCCGCCTCTAGCTCATCCCATGTTGTTGGAGGCTGAAGTCCTGCATCTGCGAGCAGCTTCTTATTATAGAAAAGAGCACGAGCATCTACGGTAAGCGGCAGCCCATATAATTTGTCATCGTATGAAAGCTCACGAAGGGATTCGCTGTAGAAGTCATCTTTGGAGATACCGTCACGCGTTAAGTATTCGTCAACCGGATGCAGGACGTTTTTTGGAGCATACAATGAAGTTCTCCAGCGATCCCAAAACAGCACATCAGGAGTGCCGCCATTGGTTGCGGAAGTCAGGAACTTCGTGATCATATCCTGCTGCAGCACATACTTTACATGAATCTTATCCTGCGATTTATTAAAGGCATCAACCATGGTCTCAAATTGCTTCTGCCCCTCACCGCCCCAATCCCCCCAGAAGGTAAGCTCCGTCTTTTTCACATCACTGCTTCCAGGTTTACTTGCAGTTCCGGACTCTTTACCGGTAGAACCATTATTGCCACCACAGCCCGATGCAAGTGAAGCTGTCATAACCAAGGCAAGTGTGGTAACCAGCCATTTTTTCATGTTCTCTATCCCCTTTAGAGTCGATTAAAAAAACTTGTAGACATTAACCTCGCTTAACTTGTAACCCGCAGCGCATAAGCACCAGCTCGCAGAACATCATATTTGCCCAAGAGAACCATGGGCGTGTAAATTCGTCAGGGTTATCCACATGAAACCCTTCATGCATAAATCCGGTGCCCGCATCCGTCTTCTCCAGCAGATTAAGCAAGGATTCCCGTTCCTCATTGCTGGTAGATGTCATACCCTGGATCGCTAAAGCTATAGGCCAGATATAACGACTAGGCGTATGTGGACTTCCAATACCTGAAGCCTCCTTTCCAGCGAAGAAATAAGGATTATTGCTACTTAGAATAAACTTTCGGGTATTTTTGTAGATAGGATCATCGGCACTCACATAAGACAAATAAGGGATTGAGAGCAGACTCGGCACATTTGCATCATCCATCAAATTCACCTGTCCACGGCCATCTACTTCATATGCATAGACTGACCCAAACTCTGTGTGGTCTACGATTCCATACTGGCGTATTCCCTCATTAATCTGTTCAGAAAGTCTTCTAGCTTTCAATTCCAGTTCCTGATCCCTTAGGATTTCTCGGGCAATTTCACACACATACTCTAAAACAACCACAGCGAACATATTTGCAGGAACCAAATACCCGTATTCACAGGCATCATCGCTAGGACGAAATCCAGACCAAGTCATTCCTGTATATGCTGTCAACGTTCCTTTGCCTTCACGCGCTAATGTATCCGTAGGTGGACAGTTCATCCGTTGAAAAAGATAATTGGAATCGCTCTCATGTTTCTGTTCAGTAGTCCATAATGCAATAATTCTTTCTACACCCTTAACAAATGAATCATTAAACTGACTAGTTCGGCCCGAATTCTTCCAGAGCAGATAACCCAGTTGGATCGGATAGCATAATGAATCAATCTCATATTTTCTTTCCCATACTCCTGGGCTCATCTCTGTAAGATCCTCCTGATGGCCATTCCCATTTTCTTCTTCATTGAACGCGTTCGCATAAGGGTCAAGCTGAATACAGGCGAATTGTCTTAGTACAAGTCCCTCAATCATGTCCGCAATTTCTTCATCCTCGGAGGCAAGGATCAGAAAGGGTCTAACCTGAGCGGCCGAGTCCCGCAGCCACATCGCTGGAATATCTCCGGTAATGACAAAAGTGGTGCCATTCGCCATTCTTTTTAAGGTTGTATTCCAGGTGTTAGCCATACATTTCTCGAACATTTCGGCTAATTTTGGACGATCACTCAGCTGCGCTTTTACATTAGATGCCAGTTTCTTCATCGACTCAGGGATTTCTCTGGTTGCTTTCAGTTATAATACCCCCTTTTCTTTTTCCTTTGAAGCGCTTTCACAAATTAGTATATTGTCATGTGATTAGTATGTCAATATGTTTATTTATTGATAATGATATATCAATACTTCTATAATGATAAACATCTATCTAAAACAAACAAAAAAACCCATCCAAAAAGATAGGTTTTTATAACAACTAATTTATGGATAATCGCATAAAATTAATTAGAATTAGATGGTTTAGCAAAACCCGTAGATTCACCAGAAATCAACTCAGCTTCCAGCATTATCTTGTTCGATACAGTCTGGCCGTTCATAATTTGCAGTACATTCTCAACTGCCAGTCGCCCCATTTCTTCTTCACTCTGCCGCAAATGAGTGAACGCATAACCCGAGCCGAGTGGAGTTGGTGGACTATCAAAGCAAATGATTGAAATATCCTCTGGAATCCTCAGCCCAAGGCGTTCAACCGCATTTCTAGCCAGCAGGGCAATATTATATTCCACGGCAAAAAGCGCAGTTATTGTTGGATTCTCTTGTAAATGAGAAACTAGCCGTGAGATATCGTGTTCAATATTCTCATCATTAAAGGAATTTGGTAATGTTGAGGTTAAATCACTAACCCACAACCCCTTATCTACAGCTATCCCCCGCTCCGCATGTGCTTGTATAAATCCCTCCACCCGCTCCTCAAGAGCCGTCGTATCCGCTGGAGGTGGAGAGAGGAAAGAGATATGAGTATGCCCGAGATCAAATAAGTACTCCGTCCCTTTAAGTGCAGCCTTTATGTTATCCGTGCCGATCGAAGCAGCCGCTACTCCTTTCAGATGGCGATCTACCAGAACTAATGGGAAACGCCCGATCACCAATTTTAGAATCTCAGCATTAAAAAATTCGCCTTGAGCCGGAAAAACAATCAGACCATCTACACCCAAGCTAAGCAACTTCTGAATAGACTGTTCTTCGTTCTCTGGTACGCCAAATGTTCTTCGTAGAACGAGAAAGCAATCATTATCACGGGAAGCCTGTTCCATCCCATAAATCAAGCCTGTTCCATAACTGTTGCCAAAGTCGGTAATAATCAGACCAATCGTCTTTTCCTCATGGTTAAAGGCATTAAAAACAGTCCCGTCGGAGGTCGTCTCAGGAGACATAACTGAATCTATGTAGTCAACTGCCGGATCAGCCACAAACGAACCTCTTCCCGGTTTTCTCACAATCAAATGCTCGGCGGCTAGCATTTCCAGAGCTTTTTTACTCGTAATCCGACTTACATTATAGGTTTCGGCCAGTTCTTTTTCTGAAGGAACTCGCTCCCCTTGTCCATAGGATTTATTTACAATAAGCTGCTTCACTTCATCAAATATTTTTTCATACATCGGTTTGGATGACGTTGTCTCATTCATAACTTTCGTTATCTCCTGACTCTAATTTTTTCATCTTTATACATAATAATATATCATGATATATTAAGTTTGTCGACATTTGTACTGAAGCAGTTGAAAAAAGAGGGAGAAAGGGTTCAGAGTGTAAAGCGAAAAAATTCTAAGATTCGTATAGAAACAGAGATAAACCGTATTCTGAGAATACGGTTTAAGAGAGGCTAAGTAACAAAGCTCTGAATAGACTCCTTTAATTCTCGAGCTCCCATTCTGGATTCCATGCGACTTCCCACAAATGCCCATCGGGGTCCATAAAGTGACCGGAATACCCTCCCCAAAAGGTATCATGTAAAGGGTCAACGATCTTCGCACCAGCCTTTTGAGCTAGCTCCATAACCTGATCTGCTTCCTTTTTACTTCCTACATTGTGGCCAATCGTTATTTCTGTTGAACTGGCTGGGGATAATGGAACCTTTGCCTCATAGGCCATATCTTTCCGATTCCAAAGTGCCAGCTTCAAGCCTGCCTGCAAATCAAAAAAGGCAACCGCTCCATGTTCAAATTCTTTGCCAATGATCCCTTCGGTCGGGAATCCTAATCCATCCCTGTAAAAAACCAAAGCTCTCTCCAAATCATCCACGCCTAGTGTTATTACTGTAATTCGGGGTTTCATCTATATCGAGCCTCCTATTTTCGTTTCGTTAAATTGTACGAGTGCGCCCATTAATTGTGTTCAGTACTTCTTCCCAATACATCTTCATCTGCTCTCGCATATCCGGATGGACCATTTTTTCTTGATAAGATCTACTATATTCATAGATAATATCAAACCACATTCCGCTTAACAAGTTTTTACACTTTTGTACATTTGTTCTTTTTTCGACCATAAAAAGCTTACACAGGTCTATCGTAAATGGCTGTTCAGATTATATAATAGAGACTATCTGGTATAGAAAGGAAGTTGATTTTTTTATGAAATTTGATGATTACCGCTATGAGCGACCGGATGTAGAGAAATTCAAGCAAGACTTTAACGCCCTGCTGAAAGATCTCAACGACACATCACCACTAGAGGTGCAAAAAGCTTCCGTCACTGCCATTAACAAGCTTCGCAATGAGTTTGACACGATGCAGACATTGGTTAGCGTTCGTCATTCTATCAACACGACAGATGAATTTTACAAAGCCGAACAAGAATTCATGGACGAAATCGGGCCTGTCGTTCAGGAATACATAACTGACTACTACAAAGCACTCGTACATTCCAAATATAGAGCCGAGTTTGAAAAGGAATGGGGTGCGCAGTTACTCCAGCTTGCTGAAGTCTCGCTGCGGACGTTTAGTCCGGAAATCATTGAAGATTTACAATTGGAGAACAAACTATCAACTGAATACTCCCAGCTTATCGCATCTGCCAAGATTCTTTTCGAAGGTGAAGAGCGTACACTGCCTCAACTCGCACCTTTCGAATTGTCTACAGACCGTGATATGCGTAAAAGTGCTTCTGAAGCTCGTTTTGGTTTTATGTCCGAACACGAGACTGAATTTGACCGCATCTATGACGAGCTCGTAAAGGTCCGTGACCGCATAGCTAAAAAGCTTGGGTACAGTAACTTTGTTCAGCTAGGTTATGACCGTATGATGCGTACCGACTATAATGCTGAAATGGTTGCTAATTTCCGCAAACAAGTTCTTGAATATATCGTACCTGTCTCCCAGCAGTTAAAGAAACGTCAGACTGAACGACTGGGTCTAGATGAATTGAAATATTACGACGAGAACTTTAGCTTTAAGACCGGGAACGCTACCCCTAAAGGGGATCCAAACTGGATTGTAGCTAACGGTAAGAAGATGTACAAAGAACTCTCCCCTGAAACGGATGAATTTTTCACCTTCATGCTGGACAATAATCTGGTGGATTTAGTAAGCAAAAAAGGAAAACAAGGCGGCGGATATTGCACCTATTTCAGCCAATACCAAGCCCCTTTTATTTTCTCAAATTTCAACGGAACCTCTGGGGATATTGATGTCTTAACTCACGAAGTGGGTCATGCGTTCCAGGTTTATGAAAGCCGCAATATTAATGTGCCAGAATATGCTTTTCCAACCTATGAAGCATGTGAGATTCATTCAATGAGTATGGAATTTTTCGCTTGGCCTTGGATGAATTTGTTCTTTGAAGAAGATGCAGATAAATACCGCTTTAATCACTTATCTGATAGCCTTCAGTTTATTCCTTACGGGGTATCTGTCGATGAATTCCAACATTTTGTTTATAGCAACCCTGAAGCAACTCCTGCTGAACGCAAGCAAGCTTGGAGAGACATCGAGAAGAAATACTTACCACATCGTAATTATGAAGGTAACACTTATCTGGAACAAGGGGGCTTCTGGCATAAACAAGGCCACATCTTTGCCTCACCGTTCTACTACATTGACTACACACTAGCACAGCTATGTGCCTTCCAATTCTGGAAACGTTCGAACGAAGATTTCAAATCTGCTTGGAGCGATTATTTGGAGCTATGCCAAGCTGGTGGAAGCAAGTCCTTTATTAAACTGGTTGAACTAGCGGGTCTGACTTCACCATTTGAAGATGGCTGCATTAGCTCCGTTATTGGGGATATTGAAGGTTGGCTGAACAGCATTAATGATAAAGAGCTTTAATCCATACTCTGATAAGCTCATCACAAAAAAAGCAATCCTTGCCTTATGGCTTGGATTGCTTTTTAAAATTGAATGATCCAACTTCACCCATGTATGTTATCGATAACGAATCAATAAATCTATAGGGTAACGACCCGCATTGCGACCATATAAGGCTAAGCCTCCACCCTCTGCTTGAAGCTCCAAACGGAAAGTACGATTGCGATCTAGTTTAGCTGCTAACTGCCCCGGTACACTTACTTTACACAGATAGCCGTAAGAGCCCGCCTCATCCAACTTATTCGCTAATGGCTGATAATGCCAAGATAATACACCTCGGCTGTCGGCCGGATCATCTGGCAAATAGAAGGAGCCAATCCGTTGACCTTCTATCAGAACATTCACACGTGAAGGATGACGTTCTTCGTCGGTCATATAATACGTATTCGGATTATACTCCACCCTAGCATCTGCACCATGCATGAGATCAAGTCCCATTTCATTTTGCTTTGCGCCTTCAACATTTCGAGCCAATACTCGCTTTGCGCTGGCTTCGAACATGATTTCGATCTCGCCAATCATCTTTTTCTCCATACCATCTGGAAGAGTTACATCATATGCATAACGGCCTTGCCCAGCTCCATTGATTTTTGCGCATTGAATAGCTTCCCATTGTTGATTAAAGTTGTGTTCTTTATACGCACCAACAGGGATACTAATACAATCTCCATCCCCTTCAAACCTTTCGCCTTGATTACCGCTTCTTACATCAAACGTAATGAAGTTGCGAGTGATTACCTCTCCCTTATTATTTATCAAAGAAACTGCTAGCACTGCAACTGCATCCTGATCGGGCATAATAATAAATAGTGGTGGTAAATCTGCTACTCCATATCCGTCCCAATTCACTGACATATGCTCACTTTGTGCAACAACTCTTGTTCCCAAATTGTCGTACCAAAGCTCCCACTTCATCTGCACATGCTGTCCATGATATTTATCTGAGAAGCTGGAACGAAGGAGCGGAACTTTAACTTCATCCTTTGCGTTTACGGTCTGACACGGCGGTGCATCGATCACGATGAAGTCCGGAGAATGCAGATCAGAAATCGTCATCCCGGGAACAAAGTCATCATAACCAAAATCTTTATCGCTGCCATCTAACCGATAATAACCATTGAACTCGTTCGTAACATCGCGAAATTCGGTAAATACGAAACCACATAGCTTATCATGCCGCCGGAATTCATTCATCATATAGCGGTAATGCCACGCTAAATCACTATCCCCTGCCCCGCCTTCGATTCCCCACACGTTACCACATTCACTGTTCATAAGCGGGGCATCAGATTGTACATTACCTCCGATACAGTTAAAGTCTGAACCTGGGAAAGTTTTGTCTACAACCTCATTCAAATGAGCTCTAAGCTGATCATAACCATTAATGTAGAAATGCCAAGTATTGATATCAGATTCCACATGATCATAGTTACAAGGCGAGTTATCTTCAACGATTCTAGATGGATCTAGTCGTTTTGCCCAGCGATATTGTTCCCGAACCCATTCCTGTGTTACTTTGAGATAACTGTACTGCTGTTGTACATCACTCGTCAGACTAGTGTCCTGAGCGTTCGTCTTCAAGCCCCAAGTCTCGTTAAACATTACCCATGAGAAAATCGATGGATGATTATAGTCTCGTTCAATAATCTCAAGTGCTTCACGTTCATACGCGTTACGTGCTTTTTCATCGGGATTTCCCCAAAAGCAAGGCATGTCTTCCATCACCAAAATACCCAGTCTATCCGCCCAATATAGTTTGCGTGGTTCTTCTGGCTTGATATGAATACGCACAAAGTTCAGTCCCAAACGTTTCATTAGATAGATTTCATCCCGCATATCTTCATCAGACGGATAAGTGAAATATCCCATTTTGTGATAAGACTGGTCAAGGGTACCATTTAAATAAATCGGCTTACCATTGAGGGTAATCCAGCGATAACCACGCTCATCAAAACGCACAGTTTGGATTTCTCGAACTCCGAAATAGGTACTGACTGTGTCTGTGCCAAAAGATCCGTTAAGTTGTAGTTCGCCTTCGTACAAATAAGGTGTATCTGGACTCCACAAAATTGGATCTGTTATATGAATAGAGAGCTTAAATTCATTCTCCCCTGCGATAAGATCTATTTTCTCAGTATGCAATATAGAATTCTCTGCGAATTTCAGCGTGAAATCTGCCGATCCATTTTCTTGTGCAAAGATTCTTGTGGTCACGTTCACTTGCCCATCAATAGTGGTCACAAACTTAGCATCTTTCATATAAGTCTGAGGCCGAGATTCTAGCCATACGGGCTGCCAGATTCCGCGAATTTCTCCATAACCTTGTTTGCCACGCGTTTGGTAATCATGATCGAAGTCCTCTACTCTAACGACAATTGTATTGTCTAAATCTTCAACCCAGTACTGAGTAACTTCGAACTCAAATGAACCATATCCACCTTGGTGTGAACCAACATGCACTCCGTTAATCCAAACGTCACATGAATAATCTACTGCCCCGAATCGCAAAAATAGTCGTGTCTGTGAGTCGGTAGTCTGCCATTTCAAAGTCCGCCGATACCATCCTATCCCTTTATGATCACTGCCAATACCTGATAATGGACTTACCCAAGAAAAAGGAACAGTAATCATCGAACTGTAAGCGATTTCGGAATTGGAATACCAATGTTCGCTAATTCCTTCATTGCTCGGATCAAAGCTAAATGACCATTCCCCATTCAAATTCATCCATTCGTTGCGCTGCCAATGTGGATGCGGATGTTCGGGACGAGGAATCGGAAGACTCTCAACATTCAGTACGGAAGTTGTCATGATATGAGCACAGCCTTTCAAAATAAGAAGTTGAGCTCATTTTAGCACCAGTATATAAAATTCGCAATGTATATTATAATTTTACAATATAGAATCTTCAGTGTACAATATCCTCAACCTATCCTAACGAAAAGGAATACAACCAATGAATGATATTTCGCAAGAAACGATACGGTACCCCGCATCACGCATCTTAGATGTTGCTAAAGCACTTTCTGGAGATGTCAGAGTCCGTATTCTTGAAGCCCTTGGTGACAAGCCCATGAGTGTCAGTCAATTGGCCGAGACACTTGGCGTAGCTCAACCAACAATTTCAATCAATGTACAGACCCTTGAGCAAGTTAACTTAATCTCATCTACACAGGGTGCAAATCGCGAGAAAATATGTGCGGTCACCTGCCGATCCATCCATCTCGATCTTCCTTCGAAGCTAGGCGATGGTCTGCATCAAACGGAAGAAATACATATGCCCATCGGGATGTTCTCCCACTGTTCTATTCAACCCTCTTGTGGTATGACTGGAAAAGACGGCGGAGTCATCGGTTCTCAGGATGATCCACGGGTATTCTACATGCCGGAACGAGTTGATGCATCTCTCTTATGGTTCGCTGACTCTGGCTATGTCGAATACTATTTTGCCAATCCACTACCCCCTGGTGTCGAGCTTGATGAGATTCGGATTTCGGCTGAGGTTTGTTCTGAAGCACCTGCATTTCGGGAAGATTGGGCAAGTGACATCACATTAACTATAAATGACCTACATGTCGGTACTTGGACTTGTCCATCAGATTTCGGTAACCGGAAAGGAAAGTTAACACCCGAACGATGGAAGGGGGGTACAGAATATGGAATGCTGACAGAGTGGAGTATCTCAGAACAGGGTAGCAAAATAAATGGAACTGCTTCTTCCCCTACTACAATTAGCTCACTGAAGCTGGCATTTAATGAGCCCATTCGAGTACGATTTGAGATTCGCGAGGATGCCCTCAATAGACGAGGACTTAATCTATTCGGAAGTGGTTTCGGAGACTACTCACAGGATATTATCCTGTCGTTTGTGCGTCGTTCAGTATCGAGTACATGATAACACGTAAGAATTGCACACCTGAAACCAGTGTAGATCGAAAGCTTCAGATGTGCCAGTGGACAATGTTTTCTTTACACACCAATTACTTACGCTTATCTTCAACTTTTTTGATATTCTCAGCCACTCTAAATTTCACGATCTTACTAATTAATTCATAGGGCATCGGCTGATTAAGAGGGAATTGAATGGATCCTTTTGCTCCTTTATAGACTGATAATTCTTCTTTGAAAGCGTCAATACCATTAGGCGTTGGATAAAATCCAATATGGTTTTTGAAAGCCGCAAAATGCACTAAATTTCCGTGCAGTGTAAAAGTAGGCATCTGATAGCTAATCTTTTCAATCGCATCAGGTGCCGTTTCTTTTATTACTTTTCTTATTGTACTAAGGATTTCCTGAATCTCAGATGGAAACTTGGAAATATAGTCATCGATCGATTCATACGTGATTTTAGCCTCCACAATAAGTCCCCTCTCTGTTTCAAGTTCACATTTAACTTTGATGAAGTGCTGCCAATGCCTCGTCTTCTGTACTCTTGAACAATATTTTATTCCCCTGATTACATTCGTAAATAAAATCATTCAGACTTTTACTATTATAGCCAGTAAATTCTCCCACAATAGCAACTCGCATCTGATAGTTTGTATACTTTTGAAGAATCTCTCCGGCAAGGCCCGTCTTTAACTCAAAAAAATCATCTGTGATTTGCTCTTTTCTTAGAATCATTTTATCGCATTCTTGATATCTCACGTTTGCCATTAGATCGAGTGCATCATTTACATTATTAATTACAATACCTTCGCTGGAAATCAAAGCTACTGTTGAATTGTCTTTACGGTTTAATGTGATTTGCATTCTAAATTGCTCCTTTTTCAATAAGAAAGTCTTTTACGTTGTGGTTTCCTTGTTGGATAGCTATAGCTAATACTGATTCACCACCTTCAATTTTAGCATGGATGTCAGCTCCGTGTTCGATTAACAAGCATATCAGCTCCACATTATCCGAATGAAAAGCTGCAGAATGCAAGGCAGTGTGCCCATCGCTATCAAAAATATGTGTCTGAGCACCCTTGTTCAATAGCAGTTGGATAACACCCATATTCCGCTCCCCAGCAATTGCAGCATGAAGTGCAGTATTAGAAGGAATGAAATTAATCTTGGAATGGGATACTGCATCAACCTCAGCACCATGGTCTATCAATACCTGCACCGCTGCTTCTTTACCGAAATGTGCTGCATATCCCAAAGGTGTGAGGCCCTCGTTATTTTCCGTATTTGCAAGAGCCGGATGGAATTCTAAAATTTCTGTTAGCCGTGCAGCATCGCCATGTTGTGCCGACTGAAAAACTTCATTAATACTTTGCCGTAGTTCCATTAGATTTCGCCTCTTTTCAATTGATGAAGAAATGATTTAGCTTATTTTTTCTGGATAGTGAAGCCATTCTCCTGCTAACAAGAAGAAATGATGTTGTCGTCTTTTAAAGACGATAACCATTTCTCGTAAAATAACAAACACAAAAAACAATACAAATTTATTGTAAATCAATAAATTAAATGCTAAAATCATGAAGTCATTAAATAATTGAGGTGTTTTAAATGAATGTTAAACGAGGTTCAACCACTTTTTTAAAAGTAATTATTTTTCTGGTTGGAATTGCAGTGCTTGCTTTGTGTATCTGGTTGCCTGAGATAGCGGTAAGAGATGCAAAAGTACATCCAGATACGGCTTACTTCCTGATTCCCTTTTTAGTATGTGCTTACGGATTCTGTATTGCGTTTTCTGTTGCGCTGTACCAAGCATATAAACTATTAAACAACATCGAAAAGAACAATGCTTTCTCTGAATTATCCCTTAACTCTTTGAAGATTATAAAGAAATGTGCTTTTACTGTCATTTTCCTCATTTTGTTAGGACTAGTAAGCTTAAGGGTGCTTGCTAAAGTTACAGATAGTGATGATCCAGCGGGTCCTACATCATTATGTCTAATGGGTCTTTTAGCAACAAGCATCATCGCAGCCATTGTGGACGCACTTCAAAAGCCATTAAAAAACGCCCCAGATATAAAGCCAAAAAATGTATGATTAACAGTCAAATATCAACATTAGAATTTAATAAAGCCAAAAGAAAAGAGTATTCATTCGAAGGTTATCGAATGAATACTCTTTCTTTTCAATGTATATTGTGAGCCAATTTTTAAATTAAATCAGACTTTTGAAGAAGCCGCTTAACGATCGCTGCAACCTCAGCTCTGGTCATATCATCCTTGGGAGCAAGTACATTGCTGCTTCGTCCCATGATTACGCCTGCCTGCAAGCAGTCAGCAATTGCGCTAATCGCCCAGTCAGATGCTTTGCCGGCATCGGTATATGGGTTCAAGAATCCTTCAGCGGATTGATTAGGAAGGTTAGCCTTTAGCGCTGTAATTTTCATCGCTTTGGCGATAATCAACATCGCTTGTTCACGGGTAATTTGGTCATCAGGGCGGAACATGCCATCTTCAAAACCATTGATTAATTGATATGCATATGCAGTATTGATCGCACTGTTATACCAATCCGTAGTTTTAACATCCGAAAATGGTGTTGCTGTTTGACTCAATCCTAGTCCGAGACCGCGAACGACAATCGCCGCAAACTCTGCGCGGGTAATCGCTTGATCAGGTGTAAATTGACCATTGCCAGTCCCTTCGATAACTAAACGGGAACCCATATCATTCACTGCATCTTTTGCCCAGTGATTAGCAACATCACTGAATTCAAGTGGATGCCAGATTACAGAGTAAGTGCCGCCACTAAGGCTGTTGATTGTAGCAAAATATTTGCCTTCAATGACTATCACTTTAGTAGGTACATGATGCACTGAGCCATCAGCATCAATATACACTCCGGTTGTAATCTTCTTCGGGTCCATCCCCTCCGGAATAGCAATCGTACGTTTCACATACGTATTGAATTGAGAAAGTTCAATACTCTTATCTCCGTACATGCCTCTAGCAGTAAAGTTTACTGGTGCGCCGACTAATGAAAATGATCCGTTTTGTGCAGCAGCTCCTAATGCCTTAACTTGATCGGCAGTTGGTGCGCTGATTTCAATCTGTATTTTAATATCTTGTAAAGCTACAGACTTACCAATCTGCGCGGATAAGGCCTCAATATCAATCTGCCCAGCAGGCAGTGTAAATGTCGCATTTCCCGTTCTGATTTCAAGTACAGCTTGATTTCCCTGCATATTTTTAACCATTTGTCCGTTTAGTTCGCCAACGATAATATCAGATTTACTAGTGGCAGTGATAGAAACCACAGCACCTTTACCTTCAGCGGCGAGTTTGTCTTCCAGCTTCTTCTGGTCTAAAGCAATGGTGGTTAGCGTTTGATCATTCCGTTTACCATTCGTTGCAGTTCCCACGGTTTCCGCTTTACCATTGATTAAAATGGAAGCATCATTTGCCACAGGTGCCGGCGTTGCTGATGGAGTTGGTTGAGAAGGAACATCAACACTGGATGGTGCGCTCGGGATGACTGTATTAGATTCAGCAGATGATTCGCTAAAGCCAGCCTTATTGATAGCCTGTACCGTGAAGGTGTAGCTTGTACCATTCGTAAGACCACTGATTGTAAGCGGACTTCCATTACCCGTAACCGTCAGCCCTCCCGGATGAGCCGTTACAATATATCCTGTGATTTCACTTCCACCATCGTTCACCGGCGGTGTAAAGGTGATGATCGCTTGACCATTTTCTGCAGTTGCAGTTACGGATGTTGGAATACCCGGTGCTGTAATTGGCTTAGCAGGAGCCTTCACAGTAACGGTTGTTGAAGCTTTATAACTTCCTTCTTTCGTTGTAACTGTAATGATGGCTGTTCCCTCACCAACTGGAGTTACTTCTCCATTCACAACCTTGGCTACAGTCTCATCGCTGGAGCTCCAGATCAGGTCTGGATCTGTTGCATTTGCAGGCTCTATTGTCGCTTTTAGTATTCCCACAGTTTCACCAGCTGTTAAAACGAGCGTCTCCTGATCTAGCCTCACCCCAGTTACATTCACAACTGGTGGAATTGGTTCACTTACATGTACTGTTGTTGAAGCAGTAAAACTTCCATCTTTAGTCGTAACCGTAATGGTGGCTGTTCCAACACCAACCGGGGTTACTACTCCGTAAACAACCTTAGCTACTGTTTCATCACTGGAGCTCCAGATTACCCCCTTATTGGTTGCATCGGCAGGTGCGACTGTCGCTTGTAGCGTTTTATCACCTTCTCCAACTGTTAAATCAAGTGTTGGCTGGTCTAAGGTTACTCCGGTTACTATAACAATTGGTGGCTTAGGTGCTGCCACATTCACAGTTGTTGAAGCCTTAAAACTTCCATCCTTAGTCGTTACAGTAATAATTGCTATACCCTCACCAACTGGTGTAACCACTCCATCCACGACTGTTGCAACAGTTTCATCGCTGGAGCTCCAGATCACATCTGTATCTGTCGCATTTGCAGGTTCTATTGTCGCCTTTAGTAAGGCATCTGCTTCACCAGCAGTTAAGTCGAGCGTCTCCTGATCAAGCTTCACTCCGGTTACGTTCACAATTGGAGCACTCACAGTTACGGTGGATGTCGCAGTATAACTTCCGTCTGTTGTTGTTGCTGTTATCGTTGCCGTTCCAACGCCAACTGGGGTGACCACTCCATTCACAACTGTCGCCACAGTTGCATCACTGGAGCTCCAGATCACGGTTTTGTTCGTGGCATTAGCAGGTTCTATTACAGCATTTAGTGTATCTCCTGCTTCTCCCTCTGTTAAACTAAGTGATGTTTTATTCAAAGTCACTCCAGTTACGAGGACATCTCCCACATCGTTTACCTGCACATTGAAGGTGTATAAACTACTTATAGTGCCATCATTTACAGTAACAGTAATCACACTGTTTCCGTAGGCATTCTTCGCTGGTGTTATTTCTAACGTCCGCACATCCCCACTTCCACTTACTTTCAGTCCATTATTCGGAATTAGGGAAGTATTAGAAGATGTAGCTGATACATTTAGGTCATCCCCATCCACATCAATGACCTTAAAGGAGCGTGATACAGATTTATTTTTTTCCGTTGTAGTACTTCCCATGAAGCCTGTGTCCTGCTTCCAGCTAGCACCAGTGATTGAACCGTTCTTAAGTGGGGTGATTGTATTGACAGCAACATTACCATCTTTACTATTTGCTAATTTATAGTTTAAAGCCAGATTAGGCTCTGATCCATTCAAATCGACGTTCATTTCGCGAACAATTTCGCTCTGGGTTTTAGCTTTACTCCAAAACCTTACGTCTCTCATCCCACCGCTGTAATCTCCGTCCTGTCTCCAGGTGCTTTTACCAAGCCAGTTGTTCGGACGTGCCATATTTCCAACTGTACTTAAATCCATAGCCCCTTCTGCCTTAAGAACACCATCCCAATAAATACGCCCCTTCTTCTGACTGTGATCGTAAACAATCGAGACATGTACCCACTTGGATATCGGGAAATCGTCTGTGACATTAATATCTCCTTTATTGGTGTAAGCGATGAAATGCATTTTTTTGCCGTTAAAACCCACAAAAATATTGTGGTTCTGCTCTGCGATCGAAGATTCGAAGAATCTCATCCAGGTATTAAAACCATTGACTTTTAAATTACCTTCAATTGTAAAAGAATTCTTGTATAACAGTTGATCTGGGAACGTCACATAATCCCCATTGCCGTCAAAACTAAGATAGTCCCCACCATTCAGTTCTGTCAGATAAGGTGCATCGTTCACTGGATTTACAGTAATTGTAGCAGTACCTAGATCTGGGTTGAATGCTGCAGAAACAGTGGTATTCGCATTTTTTTGATAATTTTGATAGCCGACTGCTGTTGTGTCCCATAGCTTAAAGTCAATGGAAGCTGTTCCGTTCCAGTCTTTAGCGGGGACAAAACGAATTTTCTCCGATTTCAGCAGCAGAAAAGCTTTAGTGTCAGACACTGGCTCGATATTATACCAAATATTTGCTTGCGTGTTGTAATATTGCCAAGCCCCATTGGTATTATCAAATGACACCACAGCAATTCCTGTTGAAGCTGGGTCAGTTACCTTACCCGACAAAAGACTAGACACAACAACGCCTGCGTTGGAAGTATCGTCTTCATTGATGGACGGTATCACAGTTGGGCTATTCACGATCCAACCAAAGTCCGATTTTGCACTCACTATTTGAGTGTGGATCGGCCCCACACCTTGCACCACAACTCCAGTGGCTAACGAAATACTAATGCCTATTTTCATAAATGATGGCTTCAAACTCTTTTTCCCCCTCTAGCTTAAATCATGTCATCATTTCGACAATAATCGAGAGTATTATACAAAATTATGATAAACGAAAAATAAACAAAAAAAGAACCTTCGAATTCTAATCGATTCGTCGGTTCGCTTTTTCTTTATACTAGTTCATCATCTTCTTAATCAGAGCTTTGAGCTTAGGATCAGGTGAAGTTCCAAGCTCCTGTTGAAGGGTCTCTTCCAATTGCCCATATCGCCGATAAGCTTCATTCATACGCCCTAGTTCAATATACAAATGAATGATTTCCTGATGGATATCTTCTCTCAAGGGATCCAATTTCAAGATTCTCTCAAAGTAGTGCAGCGATTGTTGACGCTCGTTCTGCTCCATATGAAATCTAGCAGCTAGTTCCAGCAGTCCAATAAAATCCTGTTCAAGTCGGTGTGTCTTCCCACTAGCCCAATCGTATGCTTTACCTTTGAGAAAGGACCCCGTATACAATGTTTCTACTTGATTGAACCATTCAGAATCTTTTTTCGAGACCTGCCTAATTTGCTTCAGCTGTCGCTTAAACTCATACAAATCACAATAAATACTGCGTTCCTCTATACTAATTTCGGTTCTGCTGGCTTTAATAAAGCTAGTACCGATTGCTTTTCGAATATAGTATAGGGTTGAGTTCAGATTCTTCAACGCTTTATCAGGCTCCAGCCCGCTCCATAAGGTATCGATAATTTCATCTCGGCTAACCGTCCCTTTACTAATCAAAAAGGCAAACAATTCTTCGGTTTTTGGGCTCCTTAGCTTGATGGGCTCTCTGTCTTGCGTACGGCGGTATATCTTTAGTCCATTAAATAAGAGAACTTCTATGACGGGCTGAACCGTCACACCTCTATTCATTTTTTTGATCTTATCCAAAGTTTTAGTTAAACGCTGTGCAGTTACAGGCTTCAGCAAATAATCCACAGCACTCAGTTCGAAGGCTTGCAGTGCGTATTCGTCATACCCTGTAACAAAAACCACATTAATCGATTCATCTAGTTCATGCAAAAGGGTGGAAAGCTTCATTCCATTTGTGTCAGGCATAGAAATGTCCAAAAAAGCTACATCAATCGAATTCCCCTTCACAAATTCATAGGCTTCCGTCGGATCCAGAAAAGTATCGTATACTTCAATCTCTCCACTCTGAGATAATATCCTTTTTAAGCGCTTTACTGATAATTCTTCATCATCCACGATAATGGCCCGCAGCATACTTCAACCTCCTATCCGCTTCATGTGTTGTTTGGGGATATCAAAAGAAACCCGTGTGCCTTTTCCTTCAACACTTTGAATACGAATGTTCTTTCCATAGAGAAGTTTGATGCGTTGACTAATATTCCAAAGCCCTACGCCTCTTTTATCTACATCTGATTTCATGATTTCCTCCAGCTTGTGCTCACTCATTCCGCGTCCATTATCTTCTACAACAAAGCTGACTACAGAAGGATCCGACTCTTTCACAGATATAGTTACCTTTCCTCCCCGTAAATTGGACATCAGTCCATGTCTTATAGCATTTTCTACTAATGGTTGTAGGATAAGTGGGGGAATCCGGCTATCCGTATTTGCGGTTATATCATATTCCACTTGTAATCTAGCACCAAAGCGCACTTTTTCAATATTAATATATGCTTTAACTAGCTCTAGCTCACCCTCCAAGGTAGTTAACGAATCCAACTGTTTGAAGTCAAAGCTGCTTCTCAAATACTGTGACAGCTCCAGCGTTAATTCTTCCGCCTGCTCAGGTTCTTCCACACATAATGCAGCAATTGAATTCAGGGCATTGTACAAGAAATGCGGTTTGATCTGAGAACGTAAAAAGGCAATTTCGGCATCTTTAGCTTTCTTCACAGAAGCTCTCAATCGGGTCAGGCTTTTCACACGCGCCATTAATTCTTCCGCTTCAAACGGCTTCCCCACATAATCATTTGCCCCATTATCCATGGACATTTTCATATCGCTAACTCTATTCTTCGCCGTTAGCATTAACACAGGCAGCTCAAAGGGTGTGAATCTCTCTCTAATCCTTTGCAGAACCTCATAGCCAGAAATATCCGGCATTGTAATGTCCAGTACAACGAGAAAGAAGTCTGAATTCTTCGATAACTCATCAAGTGCCAGCTGCCCGCGGTTCACAACAACAATGGAATATCCCTCAAGCTTGAACAAGTTGATCATAGATTGCAGGTTGGCAAAATCATCGTCCACGACCAAAATCGGCTCATTGATTTTACCTTTGATATATATAGGATACTCCTGGCGCGGAAAGAAAACTTCTCTATAAGGAAGAGTCTTATCCACGATTGGACCCGAGACTTGATTAGATGTTCGATCCCATCGTGAAAGAGTAAATATAAAGACCGAACCTTTACCTGCAACAGAGTCCACTCTAATGTTCCCGCCATGTAACTCAACCAGCTTCTTGGTAATGCTTAGTCCGAGACCTGTCCCACCATGACTGTGAATTTCAGCTTCGTCCACTTGCTCAAAGGCCATAAAAATACGTTTCTGCATATCCGGTGCAATTCCGATTCCCGAGTCTGCCACACGAACCTCAACCCATTCATGAGTAAATCTGGCACTAATATTTATTTCACCCTGCTCCGTGAATTTAATCGCATTATCTACCAAGTTGTGCAAAATCTGAATCAAACGGTTGCCATCTGCATGTACAGGTGGAAACTCTGGAGCAACATTGTTTACGAGAAAGATCGACTTTTCTCCGAGCAGAAACGAATGTATACCGATAACAGAATCAACAACAGCTTTCAGATCTAGGGTGCTTTTATATAAGGTGATATCTCCATGCTTCATTTTGGAATAATCGAGCAATTCGTTTACCATATAAGTTAATCTTCTTCCACTTCCCATTACGATCGCTAGATTCTGCGCTTGCCTTTCGGTAACTGGACCTTCAACCCCATTAAGTAGTGTAGCAGTAATGTTGACTATGGCATTCAGTGGTGTCTTCAGCTCATGAGAGGTATTGGAGAGAAATTCGTCCTTAATTTTGTCCAGACCGATCAGCTGGTTTTTCATTTCATCTATCGTATGATAAGCCTCGAAAAAACGGAGAACAATCAGAACGATCATAATGATATTAAAGGCTACAATGTAAAACTGTCCTAGCCAAAGGTTTTCTTTCATCGAAAGAGCAAACAGAATGATGTCTATCGAGTACAGATTGATAGCAAGAATCGCCAAGAACAGCAGCAACGATTTGATCCGATTTACTTCTGGACTTCTGATATACAAGATAGCCACTCTAAACAACATCCAAATTAACATCAATTCATATACAATGATCACATAGGTAGAGAAAAGCGTGTAAGTACGAATAGGCAGGATTGCTACCAATATTATAAAGCTGCCTAGTATAATCGTTACGACTTGCGTAAGTTTTAAAGAGATTATGCTTTTGTGCATTTGGTAGAAAAATATAGCCAGAACAATAAAACACGATATGGAGCTAATATCCTTCACTTTGTATAACACAATGAACGAAAGGTTTGGGAAAAACAGTAACAGCGAACGTTCTCCAATCAAGCCATGATAGATCGCAAGCAGTAAACAAATAATAGCAAATACAAGTAAGGAGTAATCCTTCTTACGGTATAAAGCAGCCGCTACAAAGCAGATGACAAAAATAAGTGATAATGTTCCCAATATTGCAACTGTACTAAATTCACGAGCCGTACTCTTCTGCTGGTTCTCCAGCATAGCGGCTTCCTCGCCAAAAGTAAGAGATACCGGAATACCTGCATTTACATATTCATAGTTAGAAACTTGAATGATAATCTCTACATCACCTTTTTCAGACGAAAAAAGCCCAATCTGCGGAATATTCCCCGACTGGTAATCGGCAGTACTCATAGTGGGGTTTCCATCCTTAATGAGTAAATGCCCATTCACATAAATCGCACTCGAAAAGCGGATATTCGTTTTTTTCAAAGCGAATACACCGTTTACAGGTAAGTTTTTCAGCACCATCCGATAAGTAGCAGAACCGAATGCAGGTAAAGGTTGTCCATCAACCACTTTGCCATTCCATCGTGAGGGGACCTCCATTAATGCCGTAGGAGCAGGTTTGTCTGTGCTCGATTCTATAAAATGCTCAGGCATTAGCAGCTGGTTCCAATAAAATTCCCACTCACCATCTAACTTGATGATCTTTTGTTGCCCATAATCCCAAGTTGAAAGATCCATGCTCCCCTTCTGAACTTGCAGATAATTCTCATGTTGATCATTATCTATAAAAATGGATAGTGGGATTGTTGCTAATGAGATGAAAGCAATTAAATAAATAAGTAACGTCCTTTTGAGCATCGTAGGCCCCTTTTCTATGGTGATGTTAAGCTGCGCAAACGCTTGGGGCATCGTGCAACACTTGGATTATATAGGATAGATAACGATAGATAATTCTATAAAATTTTCTGTTTTCCTTCATGTTTCGACAAAATAAATGGTGATTAGCGATTACACGAAACTGAGATCCACACTTGACCTTAGGTCAGACCTAAGGTTTATAGTTAAATCAACAAATACCAATATAGTTAGGAGCACCTCCATTGAATCATTACATTACGATTGGTGAACTTTCAAAACTTATGAATGTATCCGTACATCAAATCCGATATTTTGAAGAGAAAGAGATTTTATTTCCAGCCTATACCGATAGCAATCAATACCGGATGTACGGAATTAATGAGATTTATCAGTTGGCCCAGATCCTATTACTCCGCAAATTGAACGTGCCTGTCAGTACGATTAACAAAAGCATGAATAACTTCACCAAAAATGACTACCATCAACTTTTGGAGCAGTCTCTAAGTAAAATAAACTCTGAAATAAACCAGCTAATGTTGTTGCAGCAGTTTTTACAAAAGGTACTTAAGGAATACGAGCACTCCGACATTCTAGAAGACAAATATCACATTAAACAATTGGATACTCGTCATTTAAAAAAATGGATGGAAATAGAGCAAGATGAGTCACTCACCGCTCGAAGTCTGTATGAAAAAAAGCCGCAACCGACTCATTTATTTGAAACAGATCTGCATTATTTATACGATACTGAACAAGTAACCTTATGTTTTGAAAGCACTCACTTACCGGACATCATCCTAGAAAAAGGCAGCTACTTATATAAAGCATTTTTCGTGACGGATGATCATGATATTGAACTTGAGATTGCTCAACTGGAACACTATATAACACAACATCACTATACAATTCAGGGACCATTGATCCTTTTGGAAAAATCATATCTATCCCTATTCAACAATGACAAGCTTCATTATGAAATCCAAATTAATATCAAGCATGACTCTGACGGTGTAGCATGATAAGTCCGAACAAGATAACAATCGCTCACTACCAAGAACAAGATCATAGAGCAGTGTGCAGTCTTTTAGTGGATGCGTTCCACGGTAAGTTCCACTCCCTCATCTCACTAGCGGATGATGATATTGCTGAACTACTTTTTGGGCTCTGGGAGCATGATCAACCGTCCGCATCATCACAACAAATCGTAGCTAAAGAAAATGGAGAGGTTGTCGGTACACTCAGCATTAAGTGGAAGGACAACCAAGCCTCAGACAGAAGTAAATTTATATCATCTCACCATAGTTCCTTTTCACAATTATTTAAGCAATTTGGATATCTAAATGTATGTAAGTTAATGGTTGGGTTACATTTTTTGAATTATCAGCCTCGCGCAAAAGAATGTTATGTCGATCATTTGGCCGTTCGATCTAGCCACCGTAATAAAGGAATCGGTAAGCAGTTGCTTAGTTGGGCAATAGATTTTGTAAACAGTCACTCCGAAGTGGACAAATTAACGCTACATGTTGCTAAAAATAATAAACGAGCTATTCATATGTACCAACAGATGGACTTTGCTATCGATCAATCAAACTATAGCGGGATTAGACACCTTCTTTTTAAAGAGGCTAATTGGCATTACATGACGAGGCGTTTACCACTACATCCTAGGAGCTCAATAAATGAAAAAAAATATTAAATTAACCGCATGCTTGATCATTGGCTTAATGGCAGCTTCAGTCTTATTCGTATTAAATCAGCATTCCTATGCAATGAATGAGCAAAAGATAGAAATCGAAACCCCTCAGGGTAAACTAACAGGAACTTTAATTCTACCCCAGCACTATTCTGGAAACGTAGGGCTAATAGTTTTTGTTCATGGTGATGGTCCCATAAATGACACATACGATGACGGATATAAACCTTTATGGGAGAAATTCGCATCTGCCGGATATGCGTCTTTGTCTCTTAACAAGCCTGGTATTGGTGGTTCCTCTGGTAACTGGTTGGAGCAAAGCATGGAAGATCGTGCTCAGGAAACGATATCTGCGATTAACTGGGCGAAGAACTTACCAATGATTGATAAGAAGTCTATTGGTTTGTGGGGAGCAAGTCAGGCCGGTTGGGTGATTCCCAAGATTGTAAAAGAAGTTCCTGATCTCGCGTTCAGTATTCTTGTATCGCCTGCGGTGAACTGGATTTCTCAAGGTAAATACAATACAAGATTAGAAATGAAACAAGAAGGCTTCTCGGAAAATGAGATCCAAGCGAAAGAATATTATAATGCTCAAGTATTACAATTACTTAACGAACGAGCATCTTACGAGGATTACTTGCGTATTGCACAATCCGAGGACTTGATTTCTAAGGAACGCTGGGGATTTATTGCCAAAAACTATCAGTCTGATGCCACAGAAGACCTTAGTTACTTCAATGCTCCTGTCCATTTAGTACTCGGCGGTCAAGATATCAATGTAGATATTGAGGAAACCGAACGTATTTATCGTGAAAAAATACCTGCCAGCTTGCTCTCAGTCTCTTATTTTCCCAAAGCTGACCACTCTATGCTGTCAAAGAAGAATGCCGCATCCCCCTTAAGGACTTATTTAACCGCTGTTTTCTTTCCACGACAATTGGTGGAAGATCAATATTTAAATGATCTAAACCGATTTGTGAAGACACAACATTAAACCTATTTCCAGATAAGAAGTCTGGCTATTGACTTTACCCTTAGGGGAAGGTGCATAGTGGAATTGAACAAACCACCGAAATTCAAAGTTTATATATCATTAAATATCGAAGAAATGGAGATGAGATTGTTGCTGTCCATAGGAGAATTCTCGAAGATATGCGAAGTGTCAACCAAAACGCTGCGGTATTATGATGAAATTGGATTAATTCATCCCGATGAGATTAATCCCGAGAACGGTTATAGGTATTATTCCATCAAACAACTAACAAAAATACTCTTTATCAATCGTTTGAAATCTTATCATTTCTCACTAGAAGAAATCAAAGATATTCTGGAATGGGAGCAGGATCATTTTGAAGAGAAGCTTAGTACAGCCCTAAATCTCAAAAAAAGAAAACTACAAGAGAAACTACGAACTTACGAATATACATTAAAGCAACTTAATAGTGATGTTCTAAATTTAGAGAAAGGAATATCGATGATGTCCTACCTAAATAAGATAGAAGTGCAACTTGTTGAAACCAAACCAATGAATATCCTATATACACGTCAAATGTTGAGCAGTGATGATTATACGTTTGGATATGGTAAGTATTTTAGCAAACTGTATGAAACTATTGCCACTGAAAAGCTGACCTTGCTGGGCACGCCAATAACAATTTATCACAGTGAGGAATATAATCCTGCCGGGAATGATACAGAGTTTGCCCTACCTATTGAGGAGATCGTAAATGGAACGAGAGAATTACGTGAAGGGCTGTGTGCGAAGTCTGTTTATAAGGGCCCTTATTCAGAATTAACATCGGTTTATGCGAAGCTCACAGAATGGATTGAAAATGAAGGTTATGAAATGGTGAACTCACCCTATGAAAAATATATAACAGACCCCACGCAAACTACTCATCCTGAGGATCTTGTTACTGAGGTGTATTTTCCAGTTAAGAAAAGATCGTAGCCACACTCATATTCACACAAAAATTTAATTAAAGGAGTTATCGATATGCACAGAAACTACTGGCCTACAAAAGACTGGCAAACTTCAGATCCGGCTACCTTAGGAATGGATGCTGAACAACTTTCAGAACTAGAAGCTAAGATTAAAACCGACTATAGTAATATAAACGGAATTGTAGTGGTGAGAAATGGATATATTGCCTATGAACAATACTTCAATGACTATGGCCCGGATGATCTGCATCATGTGGCTTCTGTAACGAAAAGCATCTTATCCGCCCTCATTGGTATTGCCATTGAAGCCGGATTTATCAAGCATGTTGATCAGGAGGTGCTGGATTTTTTCCCCGACTATGTTCCCGACGATGCTGCTGCCAATCTACAAAAACGAGAAATCACTATACGCCATTTGCTCACCATGACAGCTCCCTATGCTTTTGAAGACTGGCACGAGCCACTGGAGCAACTCTGTAAATCGTCCGACTGGGTCAAATACACACTTGATATCCTTGGCCACCAAGGGAATGTCGGTGATTTTAAATATTCCAGCGCAGGGGCGCACTTACTGTCAGCTGTCATCACTCGTTCCACAGGAAAAAGTGCCCGTGAGTTTGCTAACGAGCGATTATTCAGCCCTATCGGCATGACGGAAATCCCGGATTATGAGATGAAATCATTTGGGTTTGATGATTTATTTGGGGTAAATGTGAAGGGATGGGTGGAAGACCCCAATCGTATCACCACAGGAGGATGGGGACTTACGTTGTCTCCACGTGATATGGCGCGTTTTGGTTTATTATATTTGAACCGTGGAAAATGGGAGAATAATCAGATTATTTCGGAGACATGGATTGAAGAATCAACAGCGATGAACCCTAATCATTACGGTTATTTGTGGTGGCTACGCGAAGAAGATGGGACTTACACTTACTCAGCGTTAGGGGATGGTGGTAATGTCATTTGCTGCATTCCAGAAAAAAAACTTGTCGTAGCTATCGCCTCAGAATTCACACTTCAGCCTCGTGACCGGTGGCCTCTGATTAAGGATTGTATTATTCCGTCTGTAGTAGAGTAAAGAAGATAGAAAACATGCTGGTTGCCACTACTTCATTAACAACTAGGAGTGCAACCAGCTGTCTACAATCTAAATCATTTTGCTTCAAGGAAAAATAATATCGCCTTCGTTGCTGCTCACATCAAAAAATCCTACTTTGTGTTTTATAGCCAACTCCCGCATCGCCGTATAAGCTTCCTCAGCTACAGAATAAGCGAAAGCTGCATAGATGACGGATGAGCCAAGCGAGTAGTCAGTCAACCGGTTATCCGTTCCTGCTTCCTCCATCGCCTCAAAAATCTCATCCTCTACATTCATATTAGGAAATTGCTCGGACAACTCACTATAAAAACGTTGCAGCGCCTCCGATAAAACTGATGGATCATTATAGGCATGGTCTTCCGACCACTGCACTTGCTGCTCATACCACTTCATAAACGCTGCTCTCTCTTGCGGTGCTTTAGACGTCTCGAACGCCATCAAATCATAACTCATTAGCAATCCTCCTCTAAACCACCCTAATCGTGCATTTTCAGTTCCTATAAATTGTTGGGCTGTTTTGATTATATATTAAAAATCATCAGACCCATACTATAGAATTATGATACTTACTCACCCATTAAATATTTAAATATCATGTGAGCTCAGGTGTATCTACAAAAGTAACCACTGGCTCCATTACGCCATGTAATTCAAACAAGATTAGTTCGTTCCCGCCTTGACGCAAAAGCGGTGCCGGTATGTAAAGCGTTTTTGTCGGACCCTCCTCCCAGTAACGACCTAGATTAAAGCCGTTTATAAAAACTTGACCTTTACTCCATCCGTCCAGCCGCAAAAAAGTATCCTCAGGCTTACTGACTTGAAAGCTCCCCCGGTAGAAAGTGGGCCGCTGACGTTCTTCGCAATTTATCGGTGTGAATGATAATCCTTTAAGATCTGTTAATGGCAAGGAACGAATGGTCCAATCATGCAAAAATTGATAGCCGAGTCTAACGCCACAGGTTATGCCCTTCGGATCACGAAGCAGAGGGCCATAATTTACGCGTCCCATGTTCTCCACAAGAATGTCGATTTGCAGTCCCTCAATCGGGATCTCTAATGAAATTCCTCGCGGATCCCAGCGTTCAACTGTACCGACAAAGGCCCCATTCGCGAATACAAGCGCACGATCGCGAACTTCTTGAAGAACGAGCTCCGTACTGCTGCGGGGTCCACTGATCTTCGTTGAATACAAGATAAATC
The DNA here is from genome assembly GCF_038009145.1 of Paenibacillus sp. FSL R5-0923. Classification (NCBI taxonomy): domain Bacteria; kingdom Bacillati; phylum Bacillota; class Bacilli; order Caryophanales; family Paenibacillaceae; genus Paenibacillus; species Paenibacillus sp. FSL R5-0923. The sequence continues at coordinate 3,701,958 of NZ_JBBPAT010000001.1, read as the reverse complement.
CATAATCTTGACCCAGTTTCTCCATTGGCTCGGGACATGCTCTACGTTCTGGACGAGACAAAACGTCTAACTGAGTGAACAGTGGTGCTGCTTCTGTCATCAACACTTTACCATAAGCTTGTGACTTTATTAACGGCGGTAATTCCAGTGGCGGCAACGTTACGTATTTCTCAATAATTTTTCGAGCTTCATAAAATTTTGCAGTTGGCTTACCCGATTCGTCCAGCAGTGTATCATAATCGTAGCTGGTTACGATGGGCTCATATTTGTCAAAAAGATTTGCCCCATTCATAAATCCAAAATTCGTCCCCCCATGAAACATGTAGAAGTTAACAGAGGCTCCTAGAGCCAGCATTTCATCCAAAGTCTCCGCTACTTCGGATTCGGGGCGGGTATTATGCGGTTTCATCCAGTGGTCAAACCATCCATTCCAGAATTCCATGCACATCAACGGTCCCGTAGGCTGATATTCACGTAATTTAGCAAAGGCTTCCTTTGCCCGTGAACCGAAATTTACGGTGGCGAACACTCCGTCGATCATACCGCCTTGAAGCATATGATCTTCAGCTCCATCTGAAGTAAACAGCAGAACGTCCATGCCGCGGGCGATCATTCCTGCTTTTAGATCATGCAGGTAAGTCTTATCACTCCCAAAGCTTCCATATTCGTTCTCTACCTGAAGGGCAAGCACAGGCCCACCGTTAGTGCTTAACAAAGGCCGCAGACGTGGAAGCAACTCATCGAAATAGGCATCCAACTTAGATAAATAGACGTTATCATTACAACGCAGCTGGATGTTATCGTCCGCAAGTAACCAAGCTGGCAATCCACCGAATTCCCATTCCGCACAAATATAAGGACTTGGCCGCAAAATCACGTGCAAACCAAGCTCTCCAGCAAGTCTAACGAAAGCCTCGATGTCAGCAAATCCATCAAAATTGAAGTTCCCCTCCTCTGGTTCGTGTAAATTCCAAGGAATATAGGTTTCAACAGTATTTAATCCGCAAGCCTGCAGCTTCAGCAAACGATCCTGCCAATATTCCGGAACGATCCGGAAGTAATGAAGCGCACCAGAAAGCAACCGGATGGGTTGTTCGTCTAATATAAAATGATCCCCTGATATGGATAACTTCCGCATATAATTTCTCCTCCAACATTGAGATAGACTATTCAATTATAGGTAATAAAAATATCAACCCATATGGACAATTCTAATGAAATATATGGAGAATTCATTGGTTGCTAGAGGCTTTTGTGATGCTATAAACTATATTCATAGGAGGTTTTACGGATGTCAAAAAGAACTCATATTTGGTTAATTACCACAGATCAAATGCGTGCGGATGCACTAGGTATCGAGAACGCTTCCGTACTGACACCTGAGCTTGACAAGCTTGCTTCAGAAGGCACGCTCTTCACTGGAGCTTACTGCGCTAGTCCCGTTTGCACGCCCTCACGTTCCTCCATTTTTACTGGAAGGTACCCTCATGTCCATGGTGCTTGGAACATCGGTACCACACTAAAAGAAGACGAACTTACCTTGTGCGATCATTTAAAGACAGCGAATTATAAAACCATCGGTATAGGAAAGATGCACTTCCGTCCACAAATGAAGGGGGACTTTTCACAAGAATATGAAGATCCTGATTATCGTGACCGCGGAAGAGCTTCCGATGGAACGTACTACGGATTTGATGAGCATCATATTACTGAAGACAATTGTATCGGGGAATATATGGAGTGGCTTAGGGAACGCAACCCGGAAGTAGCAGAACGATTCAGTAAAGACCGTTTCAGAGCCTCCGATGCTCAACACGATGTGTGGGAGAGCGAAATTCCTCCGGAGCTGCATCAGACTTACTGGATTGCTGAACGGAGTATCGATGCTATCCTCGCCCACAAAACCGAGCAACCGTTATTCTTATGGTCCAGTTTCGTTGATCCGCATCATCCCTTTGACCCTCCAAAAGTTTATACGGATATGTACGCGGACATTGACATTCCATCACCAACCAGAGAAGCTGACGACGTTCATCTTCGTCCTCCACATCTGCTGCGTCAGAGTCAGGGAGGATATTGGCCTGGTGGCGGTGAGGAGCATTCTCTTGATGAAGCGCATATGAAACGGCTCACTCGAAATTATTATGCGATGATTACCTTCATTGATGAGCAGATCGGACGTATTATAAAAGCTTGGCGTCAAAAAGAAATGTACGATGATGTTGTCATCCTCTTTACCAGCGATCATGGAGAACTGCTCGGTGACCATGGACTAATTTACAAGGGACCGTGGTTTTATGAAGGGTTAACACGGATCCCGATGATCGTACGTGGTCCTGGGATTGCTTCCGGGCAACGGGTCTCTGCTTTGATGGAACATGTTGATATTGTCCCCACACTGCTTGAATCCGCAGGTCTCAAATTCCCCTACGGAATTCAAGGCGTGTCACAGATGGAAGTGCTAGCTGGCAGGGAGCCCCATGTACGTAATTCTGCCCTTACCGCTTATATTGCTCATGATCGAGGCATAAACGCTAAGTGTTTGCGAACTACACGTTATAAGCTAGTTATCTTTGCAGGAGAGACCTACGGTGAATTATATGATCTGAAAGAGGATCCTCATGAAAACTACAATCGTTTTGAAGATCCCGATTATAGTGAAATTCGCCGTTCGATGGTAGAATTGCTCGTCCATCGAATGATTCAAGATCAGGACCCATTGCCTCAGCGCCGGAGTAGCTGGTAAATCAAAACACATGCTAAACTCCTTAATCTTTCCGTAACAGACGAAGGACAACCTGAATGTTCAGGTTGTCCTTCGTTAAGATCATTTCCCCAATTCGGATGCCTTTAGAATATGAGAAATTGGACGTCCGGCAATCAATTCGCCGTTGTTTACAAACCCTTCCTCTCGTCCCTCCAGCTCGTGAATAAGACGCTCTCTCCATTCACGTATACGCTCTAAATTATCGGTACATCCGATTGCATTAACCTTCTCTAAGGGATCGGTCACTAGGTTAAAGTACTGCTCTTCGCCTGTCTGAGAATACCATATGAATTTCTCTCTTCCATCCGTTAAAAAGTGGTGAGACTTTTCTCCATAGGCTTGCTCCCCATGAATATAAGACCGCCACACTATCTGTTCTCCCTTACACAGCGGCAACACACTTTGCCCTTCTACTGTAACTGGTATTTGGACGCCAGCAGCTTCAAGAAACGTCGGCATAATATCGCGAAGCTCTATAATGGAATCAAGCCGGGAGCCTGCAAGAAGTCCAAGCGTTTCTCCCGGATCAAACACTATGAAAGGAATCTTAGCACTTCCTTCATAAGGAAGAGATTTGCGAAAGTAACGATGATCCCCCATCATTTCACCATGATCAGAAGTAAATAGAATCAAAGTTTCATTTAAAACTCCATATTCCTGCAGCCCATTGATCAACCTCCCAATTTGGTCGTCAAGATGCGTTATTAGTGCATAATATGCGGCACGGGCACGATCCAATCTGCGCTTTGGCAAATGAGTGAACGAAGATGTTGGATCCTTAGCACTGTTTAAAGCTGCATTCTCGTCCACCCAATCTCCGACTGGAGGATCAGGAATTTCCAAATCCATGTACATATCTAGATAACATTGCGGCGGATCCAAGGGGGAATGTGGGCGAACGAAGGAGGACCATAGGAAAAATGGTTTTCCAGGGTCTCTTCTTCGTAAGAAGTCTAGCGATTCGGTTACGCACCAATTCGTTGGATGCATCGATTCCGGCAAATGCCAGGGGCGGGCAACCGTTGAGGCATTGCAATCAAGTCCTAAGTCAGTGATATCCGAATTGGCATTGGTTTGTCTTCGCAGCCACTGTAAATAATCATCTACTTGATCATAGTGTTCATCATATATGGCTTGGCTCTTGTCCCGATTGTAGTGAAGATATCCATCATGAAGCACTACATTATGAAATCCACATAGATTACGTGCAGGATACACATGCATCTTGCCAACACACTGCGTATGATAACCAGATTGAGCAAGCTCTCCGGCAATCGTATGGGCGTAATTCCATTCAACCTTATCCTGATACCCCACCCGCCCATGTGATCGTTGGCCCATTCCTGTCATGATAGCAGCCCTTGCGGGAATACAACTCGGGGTAGCTGAGTAAGCGTGTTCAAATAATATCCCTCTTGATGCAAGAGAATCCAGGTTGGGTGTCTCAACGACGGGATGTCCCATGATGCTCAGGCAATCAAAACGCATCTGATCCACTGTGATAAGCATAAGGTTGGGCCGCTTTGAGCCATTTTGATGGTCCAGATTAGTGTCAATCATAACCTCACTCCCTTCTTATACTCCTGCGATGACGGACGGTGTTGCGATCGTGTGCCACAAATTCGCACTTATCGCCCTTGGGCCGTCATCGTCAACGAGACCGTCGAACGTAAGTAGCTCCTCTTCTAATTCAGCTATCTGTTCCACTTTCCCTTCGACATAACTATTGATTCGATGAATAGCCGTCCTAATCCTCTGAAGCATACCTCCCATACGAAGATCAAAAACATCAAGACCAAACACCTTATTTTCCAGCTCCCATTGCACCCGATAGTCATCCATAAATCGAACGGCTAAATCTGATAGTTCTGGCAAAGTCACCTTGGCAAGATGAGCCAATTCCTCAACATTCCCTCGATGATAAGCATCACGTATGGAAATCCCAATTTCGCTCTTTATCGCAAGCAAGCGACACAAGCTGGCTTGTACAGAGAATAAGGATTGCCAAGGCGAATTCCGAGTAATCGCCTGTTCGAGCATTTTCGCACTTTGCTGATAATGCTTCGAATACACGCTAGGAATAACATGTCGATCGAACAAACCACACAAAATGTCTTGATAAAGCAAGTATTTAGCCGGATTGATGGAACACCCCCCCGGAACCGAATTACCTGGAACCAGGTTAGCCGCATCGAGTGCCATAAAGTCATCATAATGGCCTTGCACGCAGCTACTGAATCTTTCTTTGACATGATTCTCCACGAAACATCCCGTGTAGCACAGCTCCGCCCAAAGTTGAAGGGTAGGAAGAACCGAGAAGACGGAAGCTTCAGCACCATTATCTCCCCATGCGGTAATCAGCACTTCTTGAATTCCATGCTTAACACAGCTATCATGAGCCAGCAGACTGACTTTGCAGCTGAATTCATTGTTTGGAGCGAAGCCCATCCATTTCCAAGCACCACCTGCAAATCCAATATGATCATTCAGCTGCTTATGTTTGCGTAACATTCCGTCGTATTTCTCCTGCGTTTCCGAATAGTAATCCCAATAGATCAAGGTAACATCTTCAGGAATCAGCTTAACAATATCGGGGCTGATTGGACTTTCAGCATCGTAATATTCTCCGGAACTGACCAGACGGAAAAACATGTCGCTCCACATCATCGTACGGAAACCATATTTCCTGGCGATTTCCATAACAGTACTAAAGTGTTTTAACATCAAGGAGGATCGATCTTGATACCCATGCTTGTCTAGATATTTACCAAGTCCCATCATATGCGCTTCGTCCATCCCAATATTTATGCGACGACTGCTTACATGGGTCGCCATGAAAGCGAACATTCGATCAATTAACTCGTAAGTTCTCGGATCATCAATGAGGAGAATGTCTTGGAAATCCACTAGCGGTGCATGTGCTTGCCATTTCAATGCTTGGCCCAGATGAGCCAGCGTCTGGATACAAGGAACTAATTCTATACCAAATAACGCGGCATACTGGTCCATCTCCCGAATTTGCTCCCCTGTATATCGACCTCTTAAATAACCGAAATAAGGATACCCCTCAAGTTCGTAGGTGTCTTCCGTATACAGTTGAACCGTTGAATATCCCATAAGCGCTAAGCGCCGAATCAATTCCTTATATCCTTCATGGTTAAGAACAGCATTTCTTGAGCAGTCTACCATGAAACCTAGCTGTTCATAAACCGACATTTCATTAATTCCAACTCTCTCACCACGACGTAAATTCTCTAGCAATCGGCTGAGTGCCCGGATCAACTGATGTTCCTGTTCATACTCAATAGTGGCCTGAATCTCATCGTAAGATATTCGAATGCCCTTCCCTTGTTTCTTACAATTTACTGGAATCCCTGACCGTTCTATTCGGATACTCAATATTCCCGCTACTTCTGAAACAGCTGCTAACTGTTTCTCGGTTAACCCTGTCAAGTGAATGCTATGTATCATAGACTTTCCCCTCCTAATCTTATTATAAGTATGCGATCAGTAGCGCCGCACATTCTTGGTTCTTCTTCAAATCATTAAACGGAAGATCCGGGCTGCTTCAGCCCGGATCTTCTCTATCCATCAATTATTCAATACCTTGTTCTTTGGCCTTCGCATTTACTTCTTCTATCATTTTATCAAGACCTTTAGCCTTATAATCGTTCACAATGTTATTCCAGTAACTCTCAACGGGTTCTTTGGAAAGCATGATCTTAAGCAGATCATCATGGTCCAGCACAGTAAATTTATCCTTTGTTGGGGTGGACAAATACGTTAACCGAATGTCGTATTCTGGAACCTTCGTATTGTTCTGAATCCAATCGATATAATCGACAGCTTCTTTGCGGATCCCTTCGTTAGCGATCGTCGGGTTATCCATGTTATAGCTATCTGAAGTTTCATAAGCCACCAAATTTTTTAGAAATCTGCTAGCAGGATACTTCTCATTTAATGAACCCTTTTCAATGACAACCTTCTGCCCATTTTCGATCTTGTAATCGACACCTTCAATGCCATAAGTCAACAGGTCCTTACCTTCAGGAGACAACACATAATCATAGAGTGCCATGATGCGATCCATCTTTTTATCGTCAACCTTATTGCTGAAATAACTTTCCGACCAGTACGTTTTAAAAATAGCATGTGAGCGTTCACCATCAGGTCCAATAAGTGGCTTGAGTGCCTTTACGCTCTCCATGATATCTTTATCCGGATAAGCTGTTTTCCAGCGTTTTTCATACATATCGCTATTTAAATTTATAAAGCCGCCACCGCTTAGAAGAGCAGCTGCTTTACCTGCTACGAAATTGTCATAAGACTCTGCAGGCTTTACAAGCGCGATGTCTGGATCGATCAAACCTTTTTCGTACATATTCTTCATGTTTTGTAATGCCGGAAGTGCATTTTTCGAAAATACAGCAGGTATAAACTTACCGTCCTCTTTGATCCATTTAAAGTCACTGCCGCTTCCATCACTCGTGGCGACCGGGTTACCGTACAACCAGAAGAATCCGCCCAGCATCTTGGTAGTTGTCGTCGTAAGACCGGTAATATGCTTACCTTCCGGATCCGACTTGACGATTGCATCAAGCATAGCTTCAAACTCTTCCCAGGTCTCGGGTTCTTTTGTGATTCCAGCTTTTTGAGCAAGATCCCATCGATAGAACACCATACGATCCAGCGCGCTCCAATCGACACTCGGGAACATCCGGCGAGGAACGGTATAATACTTTCCGTCTACACCTAAACCTTTAATGTCCGGCGATTCGAAGTATTTTGCAAGGTTAGGATACTTAGAAAGATCCGGAAGTGCTTTGACAACACCTTGTTCAACCCATTTACGCTGATATTGCGTACCGACAGCGTCGATCGCGAAAATATCAGGCAATTGACCGGAAGCAGCCCACATTTGAATCTTCTGGGTATAGTCATCCCAGGTCATATTGACAGGTTTTAATGTAATGTTGAATTTTTCTAATACTTGTTTGGCGATCGGGTCTTTTTCGATGTTAGCAATTTCAGCATCCGCGTCCCAGAAACCAAGAGAAATGGTCATTGGATCCTTGTAAGGGTTGTCCGTGGAATTAGAAGAATCCGGAGATACTTCACCGTTTGATGCCGCCTGCCCTTTGTCGTTATTGCCTCCACCACAAGCCGTGAGCACCGAAGCCAATAAAGTTATGCATAATGCCAGTGTCATCATTTTCTTTCTAAGCATGCTTGAAACCTCCCTTTATACTATTTTAGGATAGAATCAATCTATTTAAAATCTTTCTTATCCTTTTATCGAACCAACCATAATGCCTTTATTAAAATGCTTCTGCAGGAATGGATAAACAACAATAATCGGAATACTCGAAACTACAATTGCTGCCATTTGAAGTGCAGGTGTGTAGACCTTCCCCGTCTGCTCCTGCTCGGCCATCGTCTGTGCCATTTGACTTAGCAAGGAATTCGAAGTAATGAGTGTCTCACGTAAATAAATCTGAAGCGGGGCCTTTGAAGCGTCACTGATAAAGATCAACGCGTACCACCATTCATTCCATCTTTCCACAGCATAGAACAAAGCAAAGGTCGCCATGAATGGGGCAGAGATCGGAATAATGATTTTGTAAAGGATGTACAGATCATTTGCCCCATCCAGCTTAGCTGACTCTTCCAGACTTTCTGGAATCGTGTTGAAATAGTTTTTCATAATGATCAGGTAAAACGTATTGAGACCGGCGGGTATGATCATGACGAGTATATTGTTTACGAATCCTAGATCTTTAACGACTAGATAAAAGGGAATTAAACCGCCATTGAAAAACATAGTGAACAAGATCAAACTAAGCATTATGTTTCTTCCCGGCATGCCCCGCTTGGATAATGCGTATGCTCCCGCTACAGAGATCGTCATGCTGAACAACACGCCAACCGCCGTTACGATGACAGAATTTAAAATCGAAGTCCAAAACTTCATATCCTGAAGCAACAGCTTGTATGCCGACAGGTCAAACGAAAGCGGAAAAATATAAAAGTCGCTTTTACTAATCGCTTCGAACTTTGCAACTGAGATAATAAGAACATTATAGAAGGGAAAAAATGTTACTAGTGCTAGAAGCCCCAGAACCACGAATGCGACGATATCGAAGACACTCCATTTTTTTCTCTTTTTAACCGTTGTGTCGGTCACTTGCTTCTCCCCTTTTCCTGCCAAATTAATACAGTCCTTCCTCGCCCATCTTCTTAGCGAACGTATTGGCCGCCCATAAAAGGATTAGGCTGATAATGGACTTGACGACACCCACGGCGGTCATATATCCAAAGTCGCCTCCAATCGTGAATGAAGTCCGATAAATGTATGTATCGATCGTGTCGGCAACCGAATATACCGGTGAACTATGCAGATTGAATATTTGCTCGAAGCTCGAACCTTGCGTCAATAATTGTCCAACTTGAAGAATTAACAAAACTGCGACGGTACTCTTCAAGCCCGGCCATGCGATGTTTAGCAGACGGCGAAACCGGTTCGCTCCGTCCACTTCCGCCGCTTCAAACAGCTCAGGATTGATCCCTGCAAGCGCCGCTAAGTAAATGATTGAATCCCAACCGATCTCTCGCCACACATGTGTGATATACAGAACGGGTCTAAATGCACTTTCATCTACAAGCGGAGAATTTGGATCCCCGCCAAACAACATGATGATCTGGTTATAAATCCCGTCCTTGCTTAAAATATTGATGATAATCCCTGACAGCACAACCCACGAAATAAAATGTGGAAACGTCAGGATCGTCTGAAAAAACCGCTTCATTTTTGTCCTGGAAAACTCATATAAAACAATCGCCAGGATAATGGGCATCGGAAAATGAGTGATCAGCTTCATCAAGCTGATAATGACCGTATTCCAAAATGCCCTGCGAAAATCGGGGTCGGTCAACAGCGTTTGAAAATTCTCTAAGCCAATCCAGGGACTTCCCAGGATCCCCTTACTGTAATCAAAGGATTTGAATGCTAACGTTACACCGTACATGGGAGCATAGCTGAAGAGGGCGTACCAGATTAACACCGGTAGAACCATGAGGTAAAAATACTTGTACTGTAAAATCGTTTTTCCTAGGCTTTGCTTAGGAGTACGAGTCTTTAAGCTTCGCTTAGGCGTACGAGCGGTTACAGAATCAGCCAATCTTCTCCCCACCTTTCTGTATGAGATTGTTTATGCTTGTAAGCGGTTTATATGGTAAATTATATCGGGAGTGTAAATTCTCTTGTATAGAGGATACAACTCCGGTCATGTGGATTTTTCACACCTTTGTGGGTGACCTTCCTGTGACACGTAATATCGGACATAGTGAGCGTAAGATAGTCCATACCCCCCTTGATCCACAATCGCTAGGATAAATCTAAGAGCTCCATATAGAAAGGGGGATTCACTTATGCGTTCAGTGATTATTGCAGATGATGAGAAGTGGATTGTAGAGGGAATTAAAGCAGGAGTGAATTGGAAGAAATACGGCTTTGAAGTGATCGACGATGCCGAAAACGGGCAAGAAGCCCTGCAATTAATTCAATCGCTTCGCCCCACCCTTGTTCTAACAGATATTAAAATGCCTGTAATGAATGGGCTAGAGCTCATTCAACGTGGCAAAGCCATCGCACCTGATACAATTTTCATCGTACTCAGCGGACATGCAGAGTTCGCTTATGCACAAAAAGCGATGAATTATGGTACGTTCGGATACTGCCTGAAACCTTTTGAAATCGAAGAAATTGAAGGAATGCTTAACCGAATAGCCCAGCAACACGAATCGAAGGTGGCTAAAGAAATCCCTGTCCATGACTTCGAACTATATGAAGCGGTTTGTTCCGGAGATCTTGAACGAATTAGCTTATGGTTGGACGAGAAGCGAATACCCTTGTCGGAAGATCGCCCTCATATCCCCATTGTTATCCAAGGGTTAAGTTCGCCCGCAGATGTCGGGCAATTCTCTTCCTTGGTCTTCCCGATGAGCCGCCGACGTTATGGTTACTTATTGGAAGAGTGCCAATACGAAGTCTTCCTTCGGGGTCTTGAACATACAGAGGTTGTACAAGAATGCGGGGTCGGGATCGGTCCTCCTATTTCGGATATACATCAACTGGATGCGGCTTTAGAATCCGCTTCTCATGCTGCTTTCAGTATGTTCGCAACGGGGATGCCTGGATGTTATCGGGTGAATCCACAACAGGAAATACCGATCGACGAGAAGCTCAAAGAGATCTCCCGGATTCTTCATAATAAAGACCGACTCGGTTTTATAGCAGCCATGGAATCGATAAAGAAATTATTCAAAGAGGGAACGTTCACCATTAAAGAAGCCTATTTGCTCTACACATCGATCCTCTACTTATTTCCTCGGGAAGGGACTCGGGTTAACGGCCGTTTTTTTGAAGGATATGAACAGCTCTATTATCGATACGGTACGGCTGAAGCTATGATCGATGATTTGATTCTTATGACACTTGATATTTTTATGAACAGAAACGAAACTGATATTTCACGAATTTCAAACCACAAAGTCAAAGAAATCATGTTGTACATCCGCAACCACTTCAATCAAGAAATTTCGATTCAGCATTTAGCCAATCAGTTCTTCTTAAGTCCAAATTACTTATGCCAACTATTCAAGAAAGAAGTCGGCGAGACCATCATCGAACATATCAGTCGTTTAAGAATTGAATACGCTTGTAAAATGCTGGTCGAGACCGACCTTTCCATTTACCAAATCGGTGAGAAATGCGGTTTTCAGGATTATTTCTACTTCACACGAATTTTTAAGCGGCATCTCAAAATGACACCTACGCAATATAGGGAACAAAGCAATGAAGACATTTAAGAGATTATCCATCCGTACTCAGGTTCTGTTATTTGGTTTATTTATTGTTGCCATTATCCCAATCATCGTTTCACGAGTCTACCAACTATCAAGCGAGACCATCATTAATCAAAATACGCAATACAATACGGAGCTGGTCTCCCTTCTCAAGCAACGGATTTCTAACAACTATGCCAACGTTTCTTCCATGATGATGAATGTAGGATACGATTCGACCGTCCAAAAGTTCCTAGTCGAGAATGATAAGCTTCGTGGCTACGACCTATCCCAAAAGGTAGAGGGGCTATTGAGTATCGCGCGAAATATGAATACGGACATTTTAGATATTATTGTTATTGGTAGCTCTAACACACGTATTTCATTAGCGGGAAGAACCAAATATGCCGTCGATCTTATGAAGACGGCTGGGGATGATGGAATCGTTCATTATCGCGGATACAGTCCTCCAGACAAGGTCATCGACAAGAGAAAATTACTGTTCGGGATGAACATCTTTGCTTCAGGTGACACGTCCCTATATGGCGAAAAAATCGGCTACATCGCAGTTATTGTGGATATGAAGGCTATTCAAACTGAAATTTCAGAGTACCCTCGATTAGTCGGAACCAGCTTTTTTATGATGGATGATAAAGGGCTGATCTACTCAAATAGTGATGAGCCGGAGGACATGCTCCAGCAGTTTCAAACTCGGGCAACTGGAAGGGATGGAGAGTCAATCGTCGAAACAGTTAACGGAAAGAAATATGCAATTCAGTCCTTTATCTTACCGGAGATCTCCGGAAAAATTATAACCGCTGTTCCTGTCCATAATTTAATGAAAGAACTGGAGAAATTAAAGAAGGTCAGCTATGCTCTTCTAGCATTAATCTTATTGGTCGTCTCTATTCCCTACTCTGTACTCATGATGAATCTCTTAAGACCGTTGTCTAGGCTTATGCGCTATATGAATCAATTAAAAGGCGGAAGTCTAGGAATATTGAACAATAAGGTCGATTTAAAAGGCTATGCTGAAATTGAAATCATCTCTCGACAGTTCAATGATATGACAACACGGATTCACGATTTGACGGACCAATTAATCGATGCAAACACCCAGCTTTACCAGACAGATCTGGAAAAGCAACGTGCCGAATACTCGTATTTGCAAAGTCAAATTAATCCCCATTTCTTAAGCAATACTTTAGATACAATCAAAGGCGTTGCGATCGTAAAAGGAAATCGGGAAATCTACGAAATGACTACCGCCTTAAGCACAATGCTCAAGTACAGCATCAAAGGCAAGGAGGAGGTAACTCTTGGGGAAGAGCTGAAAATCGCAGAATCTTGTGTGAGGATTTACCAAGGCCGTTTCCCTGACAAATTCAGTTACAAGCTGTTCTGTCCACAGGAATGGTTACACATTCCCGTACCTAAAATGATCCTTCAACCTATTGTCGAAAATGCGCTTGGTCATGGACTTGAGGCTCAAGGTCAGGGAGTCTTGCTGATCACAGTAGAGAAAAGCGAAGCGGGACTGCTTGAAATCGCTGTAGAAGATAATGGTGTAGGCATCGTTGCTGCGAGACTGGAACAGCTAACCGAGCTGCTGGCTGGTAAGAACATAGAATCCGGTGATCATATCGGGCTCCTAAACGTCAACAACCGTCTAAATCTTAAGTACGGTGATCCCTGCGGCGTTCTGCTGTACAGTAAGGAAGGTAGCGGGACGAAAACCGTTTTGAGGCTTCCCGGGGCTTTAATTGATCAGCAAGAAGCCAGAAAATAAAAAAGGAGGTTGCCCATTCAGGGGCAGCCTCCTTCTCAGTTGTCTTTCTTTCCTCATTCAAAGGGACAACGCTAAGCATCCTTTGAGGATGAGCTCGCATACTCTTTCGCATGATAGGGTCCACCTTCCATAAGTACCGTCCATAAGGGATCGATATCACAGTCCATGGAGCTCATCATGTTGTCATGCCATTCATTCAACAGATAGACAGCCTTCATACAAATGTCTTTACGCACTTCGGCGAGATTATGTTGTTCGTAAGGATCATGCTTCAAATCAAACAACATTTCTTTCGGAAATCCATGGTGTCCGTCATGATAGGTGCGTATATATAACCAATCCTCAAATCGGATGCTGCGTTGACACACATGCGCGCATTGTGAGATTACGAGATACTCACGCCCTCCTGATTGTCCCTCCAGAATGGTATCAGCATAACTTTCACCATCCCAAGAAGGAGCCCCTTTCAAATTCAGAAGGCTTGCTAATGTCGGTCCGAGATCAAGGTGATAATGTAGCCCATCCTCCACTATTCCCTTCTTGCCGCCTGGCCAGCGAATAATCATCGGAATGTGGCAAGTCGCCTCGTCTGCCGTGCCGTGCTCGGAGTAAATCCCTAGCTCGCCCAGGCTCTCTCCGTGATCCGCTGAGATCAAGATAGCCGTATCTTCCATCACGCCAAGTTCTCTCAGCTTAGAAAATACTTTCCCGAGATGCTCGTCCAGATACTTAACTCCAGCATCATAGTTGTCAAAGATAACTCGCAGGTCATCACGATTCTCTATCTCCAGATGATGCCTAAAATGCTGATGATAATGCGATTTCGCGAGTGCATTCATATCTTCAATACTATGCTGCCCCTTTTTACTCCGGTGAAGCTCAAACGCGTCTTCCGTGATCCAATCGGGTAAAGGCTCCTTCTCGAACGGATTACCGTAGCTCTCGGGTGTACGATAAGGCGTATGCGGATCCCAGAAATTCAGGTGCAGAAACCAATTTTCGGACTCCCCATTATCCTCAAGCCATTTAAGTGCCACAGGAAGTACCTGCTCTGCCGTCTCATGCCCCCTTCCACCAACATTGAACACTTCTTGAAAACCGGCATTAAAGGTCCAGGCCGAGTGCCGTTCGGCGAAGGTGCTAATCGACGCGGTTTTCATGGCTGCTTGCCTTAATATAGCGGGAAGACTCTCCATTCCCAGCCGGTCATTAAATTCGCGTTTCGCCCCTTCTCTACGCATATCAGCAGCGGTCCCGCCATGTCCTACAATCCCATTATGAATGCCAAATCGTCCCGACATTAAAGCAGAACGGGACGGTAGACACGGCGCATCTGAACAATAGTAGTTGGTAAAGGTGACACCTTCTTTAGCGATTGAATCGATATTCGGGGAGGTATTCCGATGATAGCCATAACATCCCAGATGGTCCGGGCGAAGCGAATCCAAATCCAAATACAAGATTCTCATGAGTTATAACCTGCCTTTCCTTTTAATCGAAATGGTTACGCATCGATTCGGGCAGTTCAGAATGATCTGCTCATGCTTATAGAGTAAATGAATATGGAAAGCTCCGCTATGGAGTAGCGATGTTTGTTTTTGTATATTCGATACTTTTTCGGTACTCTGCCGGACCCCTGCCGTATTCGCCACGAAATACCTTACTGAAATGCGAAGCATCATAATAACCACATCTCTGGGAGATATGCTCGATGGTATAATCCGTATACTCCAACATTTGTTTAGCTTGCTGCAGCCGTAATTTTCGTAACATTTGCATAGGTGTCAATTTATATATTTTCTGAAACGCCCGGCTAAAATAAACAGGATTCATATGATATAGCTTGGAAAGCTCCTCTCTACTAATCTCCTGATCAAGTCTCTCCTCCATATATTTCAACGCCTCGTTAAAGCGGTCCGTGACATAGGGATCTCGTGATGAGCGGCGCCCGCCAAGCTTGGTGCTCTCCATAATTTCATAAAGGAGAAAAAATGCCAATGAACCGACCTGAACATTTCTGAAATCTTCCTCCTCCTGCAACCACAGGCTTCGCAGCTCGTCAAACCTTCGCTCATATTCGCTTTGATCCCGAATCCGAATCACCTTGCCTAGCGGGAATAACTTGAAGAAATTATCTCCGTCTTTAACTTTAGCGTTAATATTAAACAGATAATGTACGCCTTCCATTTTGGAGATCACATTAAAAGGCTCATTAGGACGGTGGATCATCACGTCTCCGGCAGAAGCAACATATTCTCCCTCGGAGGATGTCGTCAATACCTCACCTTTTTGGATGTACGAGACGGTATAACAAGACTGGACGTAATCGAATAAGACCCGCTTCTGATATTGAATTTTTATGACGTCCAGCACGGTGATATCAAACTGACTATGAATGATAGAGGACAAAGAAGTTCCTCCTTCTAATGTAGTAGTCTTTATGTATTCTCAACCGGTATAATCAGCCGCACATCGAAAGCCAATATTTCCTGCAGAGCTGTCTGGTGTATTTTTGCTCCTGGCCGCCACCCGATAACGGTTACAATAAGATTTATGGCACAAATACGATCCTCCGCGCATCGACCTTGCTACACCACTTACCGGGCCTCTCGGATTCTCGGATTCGGAAGTTAAATGATAGGCCTTAGTAAACCAATCCTCGCACCATTCCCACACGTTTCCTGACATATTATAAAGACCATATCCGTTAGGTAGATAGGATTTCACAGGTGCCGTACCTGCATAACCGTCGCTGGCATGATTTTTATCAGGGAACTTTCCTTGCCAAATATTGCAGCGATGCTCACCGCCCGGTTTTAATTCGTCCCCCCAAGGATATCGTTTCTGAACTAGACCCCCTCGTGCGGCATACTCCCACTCCGCTTCCGTAGGCAGACGTTTGCCGGCCCAGCTGCAATATGCATCAGCATCATGCCAAGATATGTGGATCACCGGATGATCAAGGCGTTCGTCTATATGAGAATCCTGACCTTCCGGATGACACCAATTCGCGCCCTCTACTACCCACCACCAGGGAGTTTGAGTAGCTACTTGGATCACCTTTTTCCCTGTCTCCATGGAAACAAAAGAATGAAACACATAAGACCAACCGAAACGCTCCGCATCTGTAACGTAGTTTGTTTCCTTGATAAAAGCAGCAAACTGCTTATTCGTAACTGCCGTTGCATCAATCAAAAAGGGAGATAAGGTAACATTCCTAGCGGGACCTTCTCCGTCTGCGGGGAACCCTTCTTTGTCATCCGTCCCCATAAGAAAAGTACCTCCAGGAATAAGGATCATGTCTGAGAAATCTTTATCCCCTTCTGGTCTTTGGATAGTTGTGTTCTCCTTACAAACATCGATGGAACCTTGTTTCTCGACTTGATTTCGACTAGCTGAACAGCAAGCCCGTATATTCTCTGACATGTACTTACCTCCAATCTGGGATCGTCCCGGCTCTGTCTAAAAAAAGGCTACACCAAGAATACCAGAGGCAACGATAATGGTGAGCGGATGCAGCTTATATTTCATTAAACCATAAAGTGCAGCGAATACAATGATCAACGTGCCAATGGTTTGCCAAGTAACGAAGGCGTGTTCCACGCTATTTAAACCAAACCGAATCGCAGCATAGGCAATCAAACCTGTAATCACTGGTCGCAAACCATAAAATAACGTTTTAATCCATTGACTGTCCCTCACCCTATAAAAAAAGATGGAAATAACAATGATGATGATTAATGAAGGCAGAACCATGCCTAATGTGGACACAATCGCTCCTTCTATTCCGGCTACACGATATCCAATCAAGGTTGCACTGTTCGTAGCAACAGGGCCCGGTGACATCCCTGCGATGGAAACTACCTCTTGAAATTCCCTTTCAGATAACCAACCACCAGCCATAGCTTCATGCTGAATCATCGGAATGATGGCGTACCCTCCTCCAAAGGAGAGCAGTCCAATTTTTATAAAGATAAAAAATAAATTCCAAATCACATCGCTTCCCCCTAGATGTAATACTCCGGATAATTCGATTCTTCATCAGAAGCTTTCAAGGAATCCTTCTCTGTCCGAACTTGGAGCCCTAAGAGCTGTTTGATCGGCATATATACAAAACCGATAATCAATCCAACTGCGATCACGTAAATGGGATTGATTCCGGAAACTAATAAAACAATCGGTATAACCAACGCTGTAACAGCCGTAGTCTTGTCAAAAATAGCGTTCTTGGCCATTCGATATGCTGCTACTAGGATCAAAGCAATAACAGCACCATGAATCCCCTTCATGGCGGCAATAACTTTTGGTTGGTCGGCCAGTTGTGAGTAAACGGCGCTAAGCAAACAAACAATGATAAAGGTTGGAATCGTAATCCCAGCGATTGCAGCAATCGCACCCTTCACACCAGCAAGACGATAACCAATGAATGCCGCCGCATTTACACCTACCCCACCTGGTGCTGCGCCAGCTAAAGATAGAATTTCATCCATCTCCTCTTCAGCCAGCCATTTCCGTTTAGTGGAAATTTCCCGTTCGATCATAGGGATCATCGCATAACCTCCCCCGAAAGTTACGGGACCGATTCGAACAAATACCCAAAACAACTGGAACAATAGACTTATCCTTAGGTCTGTATTCGTAGTCACATTTGTTTTCATAGTTGTTCTCATGGATTCCACCCTTATGTTTTCTGTCGTAATTTCATTATATCACTTTTTCCCAAAATGGAATTAAGTTTTTTGAACGGTAAAATACAATCTATGGTTTATGCGTTATACTATATTAATGTTAATAAATACAAACTTTATAAAATACGATCTTACTAGTTCATCCTATATATAGCTTGGAGGTATATCGTGGAAAAGCGCTCGACACACATTCCATCACCAAAAAAACACCTATACGACCGAATCGCCGAACAAGGCACTGTTTCCAAGTTAGATCTTCTACAGACATTTTCACTTACCAAAAGCACAATGACCCGAATATTAGATGAGATGACGGAAGAAGGCTTGCTGATAGAATGCGGATTCGGGGAATCTAGCGGAGGCAGAAGACCTATTTTATACCAGATCAATCCTTCCTACGGCTACATCATCGGTTTAGAGATTTCCAGACTGTATTCTTCCCTTGGTTTATTTGATATGCAAATGAACCCAAAATCAATTGTTCACTGGCGAATGGATCAGGCATTCACACCTGAAAGATTTATGGATCACATAAGTAATCAAATACGCGCCTTCCTTAGAGACCATCAGCTGAAGGACAGTCAAATTATTGGGATAGGAATAGGAGCAGTGGGACCGCTTGACCGGGAAAATGGTTTAATCTTAAAACCGCTACACTTCCCTTCTTCTGGATGGAACAATCTCCCTATTTGCAAACTGGTGCAGGAACGAACGGGCTTCAAAGCTTTACTCGACAACGGTGCCAATTCCGCACTCCTTGGAGAACGATGGTCCATCCGTCACGCTAACATTCAACATATGCTCTATGTTCATGCTGGAGCAGGACTCCGCTATGCGATGATGTCGCATGGAAGTATTGTTCATGGCACGATGGATATGGAAGATGCCATTGGTCAAATGATCATCCAGACAGATGGACCCCGATTAAATAATGAAGGGAACTACGGAGCTCTGGAAGCATTCGTATCTGTGCAGGCGCTAGAACAAAGTGCGCGCTCAGAGGCGAAAATAGACAACGATCTGATCTTCCAAAGATATAAAGTGGCGCCTGAGAAACTAACTTATGATGTATTGGTACAAGCCTTTAGAGACGGTAATCCACATGCGCGTGAATTATTTACTCAAGCCGCCATTCACTTCGGTATTGGCCTCGCCAACGTTATCAACCTGTTTCATCCTGGGACCATCATTCTAGGTGGTGCGCTCATCCACTCTCACGAGTTGTTTTTCCAAACGGCGGTTGAAGTGGCACAGCGAAACACTTACCGTTATCCTGAATACCAACCTCACTTCTCCCTAGGTACATTAAAAGAAGAAGCTGTGGTGACTGGCGCGGCTATTATGATGAGAAATCAAATGGTTCTTTAACATAATAAAAAGGTTGTCCCACAACCATTTGCATGATTGTGATATGCTCCCCATATAGTAGACAGGCGAAATAATAAAAACCTGCTGCTGTATGGGGAGTATTTTTATGGAACAAAAGAAGTATACGGCACTCGAAAAATTAACGATTCTCCAAGAAATTGAACGGGGCGACATTGGTTTGAAAGCTGCGGCCCGAAAATATGGATTATCCAAAACCTCTGTAGTGAAGTGGCGGCAACGTTATCAATTGTATGGGTACGAAGGGCTGGAAGTTC
Source organism: Paenibacillus sp. FSL R5-0923 (assembly GCF_038009145.1). Taxonomy (NCBI): domain Bacteria; kingdom Bacillati; phylum Bacillota; class Bacilli; order Caryophanales; family Paenibacillaceae; genus Paenibacillus; species Paenibacillus sp. FSL R5-0923. Next base: position 3,682,227 of record NZ_JBBPAT010000001.1, on the reverse strand, counting down.
GAATCCACAACCGTACGTATTCCGCAGAACTTAAACTCCATGCCGTTAAGGATTATCTCGAGGGAGGATTGTCACAAAACCAAATCATCTGCAAGTATAAGATTGCAAGTTCAACCCAACTTGCCAACTGGATTAGGAAGTATAATGGTCATAGCAACAGCTTAACAGCTCATTCAGGAGGATCTAAAGCTATGACCAAAGGACGCGTAACCACTTGGCAGGAACGGATAGATATCGTGCTGTACTGCCTTTCGAACGGAGAAGACTACACGAAGGCGGCAAGCCATTTTCACGTGTCTTACCAACAAGTATATAGCTGGGTAAAGAAGTACGAAGCAGGCGGTGAAGAGGCGTTACGAGACGGCAGAGGACGTACTAAAGCGCCCGAAGAACTTACGGAAGCAGATCGCCACAAACTCGCGATGCAAAAGCTGGAGTACGAGAATGCACGCCTGCGTGCGGAGAATGCTTTTCTAAAAAAGTTAGAGGAACTCGAAAGGAGGAGACGTTAAGAACCATTCGCCAGGAGATCATCTATCTGGCCATTCAAGCCGTTCAGCAGGAACAGTCTTGCTCCATTCGACTTATGTGTGAAATCGTAGGGATTTCACGGTCAAGTTACTATAAATGGTTGAATCGCAAACCCAGTTCCCGAGAGACCGAAAACGAGAAACTGACAGAGGCTATGCTTCTCTTGTATGAGAAGGTGGAACGAACCTTTGGGTATCGTCAATTGACCCTGCATTTGCGCAGACAAATGAACAAATCTATTAACGCAAAACGAGTATACCGGCTCATGAGACGCCAAGGTATCCAGTCTGTCATCCGCAGAAAAAGAAAGAAGTATGTAGGCTCCACGCCTCAGCAGGTCGCGGAGAATGTGCTGAACCGTAATTTTGAGGCGGAAGCTCCAAACCAAAAATGGGTAACGGATGTAACAGAATTCAAATACGGCAAGGGTAAGAAGGCGTATTTAAGTGCAATAAAAGATCTGTATGACAATTCCATTGTTGCTTACGTTCTGGGCCATTCCAATAATAATTCGCTAGTTTTTAACACGCTGGAATTAGCATTGCAGGCAGCGTCGGAGAGCCGAACCTTACTCCATAGCGACCGCGGTTTCCAGTATACCTCTCTGCATTTTAAGAAGATGCTGGACGATGCAGAACTGAAGCAAAGCATGTCCCGAGTAGGCTGCTGCATTGACAATGGGCCGATGGAATCCTTCTGGGGAACATTGAAATGTGAGAAGTACTACTTACATACCTACCAGACCTTTGAAGAACTCCAAACAGATATTGATACCTACATTCACTTTTACAATAACGAACGGTTACAGGCAAAATTAAACGGCCTCAGTCCCATTGAATTTAGGACTAAGGCCGCTTAAACTACTTTTATTTTTTGTACTGTCTACTTGACGGGGTGCAGTTCATTGTTGGGACAGCCTTTTTTTAATTTGAGCTATAGTGGTTGACAGCAACTCTTAAATTTTTTCCCGCTTCCGCAGAGACATGGATCATTTCTACCTGGAAGTGGTTTGGCACTTTTCCTGAACTCCAGCATCTGCTCCGATTTAAGTCGGTTTGCTAGCAGTATCATCCGTTCATAGGCATATGAGTAGAACATTTTATAACTACGGCAGAAATAATCAACCTCAGTACGATCATGAACATCAAGCCAATTCCGGTTGCGCGGACATCCCCCATTGCAAAAGCTAAGGTACTCACACTTATAGCATGATTCATTCATATTGGGCTTCATTAACAAAAAATCATCATATACTGGGCTGGTTAGCAGTGTTTCCAGGTCAGTTTGGCCGATATTTCCTAGCCTATGCTCTTCATCAATAAAGAAATCGCAAGGGTAGGCATCCCCGTTCGTTTCAAGCACCATCATCTTCGGGCAACATGAGTTGTGAACGCATAACTCTGCCTCACGATGCATGAATACAAGAAGCATATTCTCAAAAATACGAATAGGAAGCTCTGGATACCCACCGTTGTACCAAAGGTCAAATGTACGGCATAAAAAGACTCCGTATTGTTCAGGTGTAATTCGGAAACGTCCCGCTACATCACTTTTCTGAGAAACAAAATCCATGCAGGGGATAAACTGAATATTCGGAAAGGTATGTTCTAGATAAAATGCCATCAACTCATCTGGTTTCGTCACGTTATCTTCATGAATCACCGTCAGAATACTATACTCCACACCCTCATTCTGTAAATGACGAATCCCACGCATAACTAGATCATAACTGCCTTTTCCCGAACCCGTTACACGATGAGCATCATGAATAGGCTCTGGGCCATCCAGACTAATCCCAACCAAAAAGTTATACCGTTTAAAAAATTTCGCCCATTTCTCATGGATAAGCGTTCCATTCGTCTGCAGTGCATTACTGATCATCGTATGAGGTGGAGCGTACTTAGCTTGGAATGAAATCATTTGTTCAAAATACGAAAGTCCGGCCAATAATGGCTCCCCACCCTGCCAAGAGAAAGTCGCTATCCCTGATGATCTTTTCATGTACTGAGCGATAAACCGCTCCAGAAGCTCCGTATCCATCACTCGGATCGGTTGCTGAGGATGTCCCCCGGCAGTACTGTAATAGCAATAATCACAGGCTAGATTACAATCCTCTGAGACGGTTTTCCACATGACATGAAGAGTCGCAGGCCTCGAGGTCTGTATGCAAGTTGTCATACGATTCTGCCCCTCCTATATAAATACAACCTTTATGAAACCTATTTCCTATTTCTTCAATTAAATCATAGGTATGTGCATCAACGATGAGTAAAACATCATAGTTTGTCGAATATCTAGAGATAAAAAAATACACTCCCCATTGTCTGTTAAAACAATGCGGAGTGTATTTTCTTTGAAGATAAATAGAGCATTACCAGACACCGTTTCTTTAATTACGGACGTATTCCTTATTCGCTGTTTCCAACATTGATTTCCAATCCGCAAATTTAGTCTCTCTAACTACATGACGATCAAAAAGTTCATCAGGTATGTCAGCAACATCTTCTTCTGTCTTTACTTGAAAGTTTCCTTTGGTTACAAACTCATCGAAACTTTTGTAATTGGAATACTTACTCATAAACGCTTCATTAAACAATTTCTCGAAAGAGATGTGATTGGGATCTTCTTGATACGTTTTCTGTCCTTGTAACTCATTCATCAATTCTTCCATGGTCATTGGTTTTTGTCTTCTCAAATTACCACTCCTAATTTTCTGTTATAGTTGTAGAATATCATGTTAATCCATAAATCACACGAATCCTAAGCTTACCATAATTTTCGCTATTTCACCTTTCAAATTTCACTTAATATGCAAATGATCCGCCTCTATACTTAAAATACAACAAAAAACCTCCCTTATTCATAAGGAAGGCTCTTATTTTTAGGACAATTTCACCAAGCTGTAGTTTTTCTTACCCTTACGGATAATGATAAACCGGCCGCCGATAGCTTCGCTAGCTGTAACTTCCAGTGCTACGTCGCTAACTTTCTCACCATTCATGGTGATTGCTCCTTTGGTGATATCCTCACGTGCTTGACGCTTAGACGGCTCGATACCGAGATCAACCAACCACTCTACGATATTTTTAGATTCCAGTGTAGTTTCGTAGGTCGGCATTTCCTTGAAGCCTTGCTCGATCTCATCAGCAGTTAGGGATTTGATATCTCCACTGAACAGAGCAGCAGTAATACGTTTAGCCTGCTCCAGCAATTCTTCACCATGCACGAATCTGGTCATTTCTTCAGCAAGTGTTTTTTGTGCTTCGCGTTTATGCGGTTCAGTCTGAACTTTTTCCGCAAGTGCATCAATTTGCTCTTTAGATAGGAATGTAAAGTACTTCAAGTATTTCACAACATCACGGTCATCAGTGTTCGCCCAGAACTGGTAGAACTCAAACGCAGTCGTTTTGTTTGGATCGAGCCAGATTGCTCCTCCAGCTGATTTACCGAATTTTGTTCCATCAGCTTTCAACATAAGCGGGATCGTTAGACCGAATGCTTTTGCTTCAGGTCCTTCTTTTCTACGGATCAGATCCAGACCACTTGTAATGTTGCCCCATTGATCGGAGCCACCAATTTGCAGCTGCACATCTTCATGCTGGTACAGATGCAGGTAATCTAGGGATTGCAGGATTTGGTAAGAGAATTCAGTAAAGGAAATTCCGCTGTCCAATCTGCTCGCTACAACATCTTTGGCAAGCATCGAATTGATGCTGAAGTTCTTACCATAGTCACGCAAAAATTCGATCACATTGATTTTATGCGTCCAATCATAGTTATTCACCATACGAATTTGATTGTCGCCATCAGTAACGAACAGTTTTTTCATTTGTGCGGTAAGCGCATCTACGTTAGCTTGGATTTGCTCCAGTGTCTGCAATGAACGCTCGGATTGTCGTCCACTTGGATCACCTATCGTACCTGTAGCACCGCCAATTAGCATAACCGGACGATGTCCTGCAAGCTGGAATCTTTTGAGTACCATGAACGGAATCAAGTGACCAATATGCATACTGTCACCCGTCGGGTCTACACCGCAGTACACCGAAACGGATTTCTGGTTGGTCAATTCTCTAAGCCCTTCGGCATCGGTTTGTTGATTGATGGCATCGCGCCATTCTAGTTCATCGATAATATTCATTGCCTAACACCCCTTAAATTAGTAGATATCCTATAACGAATCATCAGTCCGCCAAGCGAATATAAGGATAGTTGATGAAGAGAAACTTATAAATCCTTATATTTAAAAACAAAAAAATCGTCCCCTTGTCTATTGTAGACATAGGGACGATTGAATAACCGTGTTACCACCCAGATTGCACCAATGAAACGCTAATGCTAAAACACAGCATTGATGCCACTCGTGACGAGATATCGTTCGCCATTCCGCTCGGTGTTAGCCGAGATACTCCAAAGTGTAATTCGTACTCTTAGTGTGTACCGGGTTTCATCAACCCCCGGCTTTCTGAAACAGGGACTAAGCTACTACTGGGCTTCTTCAACGTATATCGTATATAAGATTACAGCCAGTATAGTGAAATAATTCTTCAATGTCAACATCTTAAGCTGAGAATGCTGAGACACACTCCTGCTGTGACGCACTACTAGGCATTGCCTATTTTTTTCTGTTACAATTACGAAAAAAGAGGTGAACGACTCCGTATGCTTGATCCAATCGATAATCATATTTTAGAACGCCTAACTCAAAACAGCAGAATTTCCTACACCGATCTAGCTAAAGAAGTTAATTTATCAAGTGTCGCGGTTAAGGATCGTATTGATCGGCTCGTCAATCAAGGAATTATTGAGCAATTCTCAATCGTCATCAACGCAGAAAAATTAGGAAAGAAAATTTCGGCGTATCTAGAGCTTGAAGTGGAGCCTGCCCATTTAAATCATATTGTCAGAGTCCTAAAAGAAAATGAACGCGTAGCCGTACTTTATGAAATGACAGGGCCATGCATTCTTCACATTCATATTCTAGTTGAGAACCTTGAAGAGATGGAGCGGTTTATGCATGAATCCATCTACTGTCTGGATGGTCTAGTCCGTGTAGAAAACCAAATCTTATTAAAACGCCACAAAAATCAGGATGGTCTAAATATATAAAAAAAGAACCGACTTTAAGACGGTTCTTCTCTGGTTTGGATCTTATTATGTTTATGAAATGATTGCTAATTCGACCTACTCTGTTTTAGATAACTTAGCTTTATAAAATTTTGCGAAATATTCGCTGACCTGAACCTTCTCTTTTACAACTTCTATTGGAGCAACGAGCTTAACGATCTCTCCATTGTACATTCCTGTCGTCGCCCCGACTTTCATCTCTAGAACATTATTATTGTAGCTTATAGTTACTGTCTGAGTAGTCGGCTTCCAGCTCACCTTCGCACCAAAGCTTTCAAAGCTGCTACGTAATCCCACTGCCTTGCGCTCCGAATCACCGAATTGGCCTTTATCGATCAAAGCATGCACACCCCAGTTTCCATCCACCACCTGTGTAATTCCAAAATCCGCGGACACAGACATCAGTGAGTACGCTTCATCCTCGCTCAATTCCATTCCAGCCATTAAAAAATCTTTTGTTTTATGAGCGGCATCCTTCATTGCTTTGTCGATGGACGAGTTTTTGAAAATATCCGTCTGAGCACTAGCCCCCAGCTCCTCCAAATAATTGGCGTAGCTGAAGCCATGCACAACCCATTCGTATTCATTTTCAAGTAATGGGAAACTTAACCCACTCAGTTTTTGGTTAAGCGTTGCTTTTTTATGAAGAATAACTTGTATATCACCAGTAACTGATGTCTCGATCGCAGTTCCGTTAATCTCTGAATCCCCTTGGCCGGCATGCGGGTCACCAATTGACAGTAGCGCACCCGGTACGGATACAGGATAATACATCGTTGCACCTTCAGTAATCCGCCAATCATCAACGTTGCCACCATTGTATGAAGGAGGTACTGAATCTACAATATCCGCTTCTTTAGGCGCCACACCCATCGTGCCGAAGTGGAGACGTACTGGAATCTTTATACCTTTCAATACATCAAAGTTCTTATCAATCGTATTATGGTCTACAATTACACCTGGGTAGTCGATTGTCGGGTGCACTTGACCATCCGGATCGGTTTGCACTGTCCATTTGTAGTTATAAACAGCTGTTGCATAATCCGTCCCACCTTCAGTATCCATCTCATAGATGGTGACCACTTCACGTTTTTTCGGCTCCTCAACCATATCTCCGTATAGATAACCCCAGTTCGCCGCGGCATTCACGCCATAGGTTTTGCCTGCATATTGGTCATTTCCATTAGGTCTCAGCTTCATGTCCAGAATCTTCACTTCCAGAACATCCCCTGGCTCAGCGCCTTCTACTGCGATAGGTCCCGTCAAAATATGTACGCCTGGTCCACGAAGCGCTTCGTTCTTCTCCCCTTCTATCCAGTGAAAAACATCTTCAACACCCGCATCCCCTTTAATCATCCGATCGTAATCATCACCGGAATGATGCGTAATGGCCTCAACCGTCACAATATCTCCCGATTGTACTGTTAAAGCTGGATCACCTTTACCAATATTCCCCCAGCGAACAGTCTCCGAATTCGCCTTTAGAACATGCGTTTTCGGTTTATACGCACTTTCCATCGCGTCAGCAAAAATAACATTAACTGACGAGTCAGCTAACAAAACCGCCGATAAAATGACACTAACCTTCAGAAATGTTTGTATTTTCATAGTCAAATCCTCCTCAACTCAATTTCGTGTTAGTTTTTATAACATTTTGTGTTTTTGAGTATAACATAAGGATTCGAGATTAACAATATAAATATTTATGCGCTTCTAGGTTTAAATAATAAATCAGAACTATTAGATATCTTTAATTATCCAAGCCCCCTTCTTCGTTACAATAAAAAAACGCCAACACTTATTAGCTAATTAGCCATAGTGTTTGACGTTTATCATCCATTCTAAAGCGACAATTCATTTTCAACGTAGATCAGTAATACTCCTAGTTGCCCGTGTTACAATCCGTTTCGTTTCCTTGGAATCCGAAGAAATTAACCACTTCTCACTAAGCTGTTGCACCCAGTCTGGATTGCTTTTACTCGCATCGTTCAACCAATTACTTACAGAATCCTGAACGTATTTTGCCGGATCTGACTTAAGTGGTTCTAATAATGGAAGTGCTATTGCTGGGTTTTCTTTTAGCGCAGTAATATGCTTCGCCCATACCCCATGTGGCCGCGTCAATTCGATTGCATATCTCCTTATGTTCGTATCTTGATCATGAACCCAGCTCTCTAAGAACTTAATGGATTCATCCAATTCTGCAATGACCGATTCCCTTAAAGCCATCCATGAAATCTCACGTACCCCAAAATGATCATCCGCTGCAAAGGGACGGATATCCATTAGCTTTTGCGATAGACTTAAAGATTGATTTAGACCGATCATATAGGCAGCCCAACAGCGGACACTATCGGAACGATGCTGCGCTAAAGCTGAGAATACTCGGACTTGTTCCACCTCTGATTTGCACTCCAATACCTGTTGCCACTCCCGCGCGATAGCCGGTATGAGCTTCATGATTTTCTTTTCCGATGAATCGCGAAGCCTTTGTAAAATTGGTTCGGATTCCTGTCCAAAACCTAGCTCGTCCAGCACATTTTCCAACAAAACCATATGGTCGACAGCAAGCCATTCCGTTAGATTTACAGTCTGTAATTGTCCTTTATGCAATAGTCCTACAACATCAGCAGGAATATCGCTAACTTTTCGAGCTCCCTTCCTATGCTCCATAGAAATCTTCCCTTCACCTATGATTTTAAAGGCTTGGATAACCTTCTTCTTATATCTAGGATACGGGTATTTCTAACCACAAAGATGTAATCTCATTTACAACTCATAATCTTTATAAATTTCTTTCCAAAATCTTATCATGATGGATACGTATAGTTTTGAACCCAGTCTGAAGCACCTCAGCTTTTACCAATTCTTGCAATGCCACAGTAACCGCTTCTCTGCTCGCACCAATCAAATTGGCGATTTCTTGATGTGACAGTGGAACATTGATTTTATAATAATTATCCTCACTTTTAACGCCTAGTTGATCAGATAGCTTTAAAAGAACGCACAATATTTTATCATGCAGATTTCCGATGGCTAGGTTTTGAGTTAACTGACTCATACTTTTTATACGATCACTCAATACTTGCATTAATGACATCAAAAATCTAGGTCGAGTAGCTACGAATTCTTCAAATCTTACAGGATCAATTGTACAGATATGACACTCTTCCATGGCTTCAATGTAATGATCTTTGGTTCCAAACGAAATCACGTTCATTTCACCAAAAACATTACCCTCACTCAGAATATCCGAAGTAAACTGCTTCCCATCCGCATTCAATCGGTATAAACGCACCTTTCCTTTTTTCACAAAAAATAATCCTTCAGAGAAGGTTGTCGGTGTCTGGATATATGTATTTTTCGGAACTACTGTTATTCGAGTTAACTCTTCCATTTCCATTAGATCTTCCAGCGCTAACGATTGAAGCAAATTGAATTGAGATAAATAATGAATAGTCTCCATTGCCCCTCCCTTATATAACGTTATTCGTTATTTTAGTATACCGCACAAAAAAAGCCACGTCCTAAGGACGCAGCTTATTCGTTAACGATTACTTGCTTCCCAGCGCGCTACTTCTTCACGAACACGAGGAGCTACTTCCGTTCCCAGCAGTCTAATCGCCTGCATAACATCCTCATGAGGCATTGTACCGTGGGGCATATGTAAAAAGAATCGCGTAATTCCCACATGCTTGCGAAGATGAATGATTTTGTTCGCAACGGTTTCTGGATCACCTACGTACAGAGCGCCATCAAAGCTGCATGCTGCATCATAATCGGAACGATGGTATGGCGGTGTCCCTTTTTCCTTCGCCCGCACATTGGTCCGAGCATGCGTTGAAGGGAAAAATTTCTCCAGTGCTAACTCATTAGTCTCAGCAATAAACCCGTGTGAGTGTGAGGCAATAGGCAGGCTTGAAAGATCATATCCGGCTTCAGCCGCTGCTTTTTTGTAAAGCTGCACATGCTTCGCATAATCAAGCGGCTGAACATTTCCAATAATAGCTAATACAAAAGGTAAACCTAATGCTCCAGTGCGGATCGCAGACTCTGGACTACCTGCACTCCCAATCCAAATCGGTAACGGATCTTGAACCGGACGCGGGTAAATCCCCAAATTCTTTATGGCCGCTCGATGTTTACCACTCCAGGTTACTTTTTCTGACTTTTGGATGGCTAATAACAATTCCAGCTTCTCATTAAAGAGTTCTTCATAATCTTTCAGATCATAGCCGAATAATGGAAAAGACTCTGTAAACGAGCCGCGGCCGATCATAATTTCTGCACGTCCATTCGAAATGCCATCTAGTGTTGCAAAATCTTGAAATACACGTACGGGATCTGCTGAAGACAGGATCATTACGGCACTGGTCAAACGAATTTTCGAAGTCAACGATGCAGCTGCAGCTAACACAACCGCAGGTGATGAAGCCGCATAATCATTACGATGATGCTCGCCCACTCCGTATACATCTAGTCCCACCTCTTCGGCAAGTACAATTTCCTCCACTACTTCACGTAGTCGTTCTGCATGACTTATTGTCTCACCCGTTTGGACATCGGGCGTTGTCTCGACAAAGGTACTTATTCCAAGTTCCACTTTCGTTTCCTCCTAAAGTTCTGCACGATGCATTATTCTCTGGATGTAAATGTTTGAATATTCATAATTACATTTAATCAAGAAACCCATTATAATAGGATTCACCGATAATTCCAACTATTTCAGATCCCCTCGATTATTGATCGGTCTGAGGTGCCCTTATTTTAATGGTTTTGTCCATTTTGCGAGATTATTGGACTCAGATGCTGCTTTTTGCTCAAAACCAATACCAAAATGTGTGTTTTTATAGAAATAACAACTATACGGTCCGAAACTAGTGCGATGTAAGAGCCAAGACAATATTAAAAGACCACTAATCACCTGAAAAACGGAAGTTTAGTGGTCTATTTTTAGCTAGTTCATGTTCCCTATACTCGAGCTTATGGGCTTATCCAGCGGTTTCGGGGGTTTTCTCTGATTGATTCCAATCCCGACTCGACCGAACACAAAGGCTCCGCCTGGAATACGATTCGCTATGTTCATGATGATCGCCGATCCTACCACACATCCGACAAATTGGAGAAGCACACTGAATAGTCCAAGGTTTTGCAACCCGAACGAAGAAGGAAGTTTGACGAATAAAGCCAACAACAACGGGTGAAGCAAATATATGCCGAAGGAGTATCTACTGCTCCACTCCAGCACACGCGGCACTTTTTTCAATGAAGAAGCCACTGTGAAGAGTAGTAGAATCATGCTCATGGCGAAAAGTAACATATCAATTCTCTTGGAACTATGTGCCGTAATCCAGCCTTGCCCATTCACGAATAGCACAAACGCGCCTGTTACAACTGGAAGCACGTAGACAGCTACACGGAACTGTTTTAATTTTTCCCGGAACCAAGCCTCATTTCGCCCCAAGTAATAAGCCACAGTAAAGTAGAAAATCCACCCCGGAGAGAAAACCCAATACAATTTATCCCAAATATATTGAGCAGCTACCGTATCTACGGGTTTGGTGAAATTGAAAAAACCTAAGTAAGCCACATTTATAACGAATGACGCAATCAGTATAGAGCGTGGAGTGAATTTTTTGGCATGCTTTTGAAATAAAAGAAACAAGGCATAAAACTGAAAGATAATTAGGATAAAGTAGCCATGAAAATCGCCAAGTAACCAATGACGCCAGAGAAAGTACCAAAAAGCCTGAAGAAGCGGAATCCCCTCACTGCCCGCCATATCCAATCCTTTTAACCCTGCGTACAAAGCTCCGAAAAAAAAGTAAGGAAGCAAAATATACTTGATCCGTTTCTCCCAAAATTTCGCGGGAATTCCGTCCGGGTATGCAAAAGACAATACGAATTGCGAGATAAATACGAATACCGGTGTGCCAAATGTAAGCAGTAGACCCACTGACTCTACCCAAGGCGTGTTCCCATCGTCATAGACTCGATATAAAGCATGTAACAGCGCTATACTTAAGCAGGCAATACTTCGTAGAACAAACATTTCCGAATTTAATTTTCGTTCCATGGGGATAACCCCTTTCGATATTTGCGATTAATGGTCCACAGCACTGCCTACAGTCAATCGGGCTGCAATCGTCTTCTTGAGTCCCCGGTGAAGATCATGGTGAGGTGACCAGGACATCAACTCGTTTGCTTTACTATTGTTTAAGTAGCTGTGAAGAATATCTCCCGGTCGAGCCTGTTCATAGGTTGTCTGGGATTCCCGACCTGTAATACCGCCTATCATTTCTACAATCGTATTAATGGAGGTCGCCACCCCGCAGCTAATATTTATGATCTGATTATCCGCATTCTCATCTGTACAAGCCGCATTTACAAACGCCTGTGCAACATCCTCAACATAGACAAAATCCCTGGTCTGTTCTCCATCCCCATAAATCACAAGTTCCTTGCCTTGCTTTATGCGATCCAGAAAAATCGAAACGACACCAGCTTCACCATGCGAGCTTTGTCGAGGTCCATATACATTTGCAAGACGAAGAATGGTGTACTTTAGCCCATGCATGCTGGCAAACATCCGAATATAAGACTCAGGAACACTTTTTGATACCCCATAACAAGATTCAGGATTTAAGGGATGTTTCTCGTCAATGCTCAAATATTCAGGATTACCGTATACAGCGGCCGACGAGGCGTACACGATCTTTTCAACCTGATGGGCCTCACACATCCGCAGGACGTTAAGTGTGCCAACAATATTCACATTCGCATCAAACAATGGATTGCGCTGAGATTCTCTTACGTCAATCTGTGCAGCCAGATGAATGACCGCATCCGGTTTCTCACGGATAAAGACTTCACCCAGAGTCTCGTCCCGAATGTCGTACGGATATAAAACAGCGGAAGGATTTCTATAGAATGAGCCGGAAGCACCCGATAAATTATCTACAATTACAGTTTCGATCCCCTCTCTTATAAGCCGGTCAACAACATGTGACCCAATAAAACCAAGCCCCCCAGTTACTAATACCTTCAAATAAAAAACTCCTTTCGCCCTGTAAAGTGCTCTTTGTACCATGCATCTGTAGAAAAGTTCACATAAAATACTTAAGAAGAAACGATGTTGTCATCCTTTATGGACGACAACCGTTACTCGTAGAAATATAAGGATGATTTATAACGTGAAACTTAGCCTTATATTTCAAATCAAAAAATAAAGGAGTGAAGTATATGGCAACTGCACCTATTCCAGATAATTCTGTAACAACGTCCGTTATTGCGGACGGAGCAGTCACTTCTATTAAATTAGATCCTGAAACTAACGGTTACGTGAATGTTCGATCTTATGGAGCTACAGGGAATGGTACCAAAGATGACACCGTCGCGATTCAAAATGCAATTAATGCTGGAAATGCCAAACGCAAGGTTGTTATTTTTCCGCCTGGTGTATATAAAGTCTCTTCCGGCCACATGCGTAACCCTTCAGTCCTAGATTGGTGGTGTCTTCGTATTCCAACCGGAACTAACCTAAGCTTTGAAGCCGGCTCAAAATTGGTGCTTGCCCCTAACCCACCATCGGATACTCGAGTTCTCGTTATGTTAAATGCCGCAAACATCACGATATCCGGCAGCCTCGAAATAGACGGAAGTGCTTCGACTGTTAAAACAGCCGTCAACGATCAACTTCATGGCTTGTTCATTTCTTCTTCGCAAAATATAACGATTGAATCGGTGTACTCTCATGATTGCTATGGTGATAATATTTTCATTGGAGGGACAGAAGATATCCCATCCGTTAATGTGCATATCGGATATGCGTACTGTGAAACGGCTGGTCGAAAGAACTTTGTAGTCCATTTTGTAGACCAGCTTCATGTCAACAGAGCGGTATTAAATAACAGTCGAGGTGGTGCACCTGGGTTTAATGGCGCCAATTCACTCGATGTAGAACCCGACATCTTCAAGGGAACGCGTAGCTTTTATCAGCGATTCGACTCTTTGACAACAACTGGTTTCGGCAATGATATGACAACTGGACTTTCAGATGAGATAACGAGACTCTGGACTCTCGACATCGGTTCACTAGATATGCGTGTAAGTGGATCAGTAAGTCCAGCATTGCTGTCCTATGGATTGACGCTAAAAATCAGCCATTTGTCTATTCGCTCGACGGATCATAAAGCTAATTACGGTCTACAAACGATCTATTCACAATTTATTGATATCGGAAGCGCAAGGTTCGATGGAATCGGCGGCCCTGCGATCTACGCTGCGTTTAATGCTGCTGGAGGAAAACCAAGATTGCATATCGGCTCGTTAGGGATGTACGGCTCGGGTTCCACCTTAGCAAGCGGAGTCCGAATCGACGGAGGAGATCTTTATGTGGGGACGATAGATGCACAGGACTTAACGGGCAGTACCTTACAATTATTCACAACAGAGTCTGACGCGATGGTTACTGTCGACAATATGATTGTCCGTAACAGCGGGACCAATCAAGTCGTGCTAGCGTCTTCTTATGGTGCAGCTAAGCCCTTCCTGCACCTGAACAATGTAGCAGTGTTCGATACCCGTTCTGTAAAGGTAAAACGCATTCTAGAATTCGAAACATTGGTTGCCATGCAGGGTACTTCTCTTGGTACTTTGTATAATCCTTATGCTTTAACTGAATGGTTCTCTACCTATGGTAACTTCAAACGGGCAGTCCGACTCGTTGGTGGAACATTACTTCCTGCAGTATTTATCGTGGAAGGAACGCCTGAGGGAACCATTACCGCTCCGATTGGAAGTCTGGCTATGCGAACAGATGGTGTAGCGAAAGCCACTTTTTATGTGAAGGAAAGCGGAACCGGTGCTAACGGATGGATTGCTAAGTAATTTTTCAGCGGTTCTGAATACAAGACTCTATCGCATCCATTACGCGTATCAGATCATCATCCGATAAAGAGCTACCGGAAGGTAGACATACACCTTTTGTGAACAATTGATCAGATACACTATGTCCCTCCATGTATGGATAATAGAAGGCGTTCTCGAACAGAGGTTGCAAATGTAGAGGTTTCCATACAGGTCTAGCTTCTATATTGTTGAATTCCAGGCACTTTAAGAGTTGATTAGCGGAGAAGCCTGCGATTTCTTCATCAATCGTTAGCGCACTTAACCAGCGTGTACTGCGACAATTTGGCGCTTCCGGCATGAAATGAAGACCCGGAATGGATCCCAATCGATCTGAGTACACTTGAGAAATATATCTACGACGTTCGACCCTTTCCTCAAGTAGCTCCAGTTGCCCTCGTCCTATAGCTGCCAACAGGTTACTTAGCCGGTAGTTATAACCCATTTCGGAATGCTGATAGTGTGGAGCAGTGTCACGTGCTTGGGTAGACCAGAAACGGGCTTGATCTAATGCATCGGTATCATCCGATACAAGCATACCTCCACCTGAGGTTGTAATAATTTTATTCCCGTTGAAAGAATAGATTCCGAAGCGGCCCCAAGTACCACTGGCCTTTCCGTGATAAAAGGCACCGAGGGATTCCGCAGCATCTTCTATTAAAACAATACCGTAACGATTCGCGATTTCTACAATTGGTTCCATGTCTGCGCTCTGCCCGTACAAATTGACAACAACAGCTGCTTTAGGCAGTATCCCTCTATCATTCAAATCCAGGCAGGCCCGCTGAAAGGCTAGTGGACACATATTCCATGTCTCTGGTTCTGAGTCTACGAATACAGGTGTAGCCCCCAAATATAAAATAGGATTGGCACTAGCTACGAACGTGAGCGTCGAACAAATCACGCAATCTCCTTGAGAAACGCCAGCTAGACGTAGTGCAAGATGAATTGCCGCTGTTCCAGAGCTTAATGCAAGTGCACCCTTTGAACCTGTATAGTCGGCCATCTCCCGCTCGAAAGCATCGACTTGTGGTCCGATGGGAGCGATCCAGCCAGAGTGAATTGCATCCTCCAAATAAGCCTGTTCACGTCCACTTACATGCGGTGGGGATAACAAGATTCGTGGTAGAATGCGTGGTTGACGAATACTCATGCCTTGCTCCTTTCTCCATTTGGATGCTTTAATCCAAATGGAATACATATCTTATTGTCTTACTTCAGAGCGTGGTCCATGATATTTTGATTCAACAGAGATGGATGCCGGTAGAGCGGAAAATAATTTCCCGCAACCCCAGTGTCACAGAGTGCAATCATTCGTTCATACACCTCGGGGAAAAATATTCGCTTACCTAAGTAATAGTCTAGTGGTTCTAGTTGAGTAGCGAATCTTAGCTTGAACTGAAACAACTCGTCATTCCCCTTATATCCCCCACCGAGATGGAATTTGTCGTATCCATTCTCCATCCCCCACACGGCTGCTGCGTGGATGAGAAATTTGGTGGGTGACCACTGCAGATAAGCTCGATCCCAACCGCATAAGTGATAATGCATCCATGGTCGATCAAGGAGTACAATACTTGCCCCTACACTCCTCTCCCCATCCATCGCCTCAAACAGCGCTACCCGTCCTTCTGGCATAAGGCTTGTATCTTCTATAAATTTTCGAGGGAAATAATAAAAGGGATCTGCTTGTAAATCATTTAACGTCCCGTAATATAACTCGATGAAAGGCTCGATCCGATCCTTAAGATCCGACTTTCGAATGGTGAATGGAGCTGACTTTAATTTACGGATATTTCTTTTATGATTGCTGCCATAGTTCTGGATTAGCACTGACTCTGAGCCAACTGTCAAATCCATGTATACTGTATTCCGATTGAGCTCCGTAGTAAGCCCTTTTTGGTATTCAGCGGCATTGCCTATGAAAGGATGGAATCTTACAAACTCGGTCATGATCTTTTTCTCTCTGCAGTAATCTGTAAACGTATCACTGAATTGTCGGTACAACTCTGTTCGTTCCGCTCCTATAGGCACATTAGATATTGGCCCCCCGTATCCATAAGGTGTGCTGATGTCATACCATTCTCCTTCAAGTCCCAGCTGGATGACTGCGGGAAGATGGCTAATGGAGCGAAGTAAGTAAGGATAAATGATGAGCTTCTCACCCTGCTTAAAAACAAACAGCTCTGCCTGTTGATGATCATCATCCTCAAACAGCCGAAAAAAATCTGCAGAAAAATAGATATCCTTACTATCCATCTGATTCAAATAAGCATCCCATTCTTCAGAATGCGAGCTATTAAGCACAATGAAATCACTCATGCGTCACCTCCTAAAAGTTATGTTAGCGTACGCTTCCTTGAGGTACTTCGACAAAACTTACTTTGGAAGCATTCGCTGCTAATCCAATATCTTGATCATACGTATACTTTCAGTGCTTAAGCTTAGCGCTGGGTCTCTCTCACGTAAGAATGCATCGGATGAGAGCAATAACAGCTTTCTCTCCCGGTCAAGGTCGAGTAACACATCGGTTAGTGGATATCCGCCGTCCCACTCCCCACTTTGCAGTTGGATGCGAAAATACTGCTCGCCTAGCCGGCCCACAACTGAAGTCTTCTGCTTCGTTCTAATCCTAAATGAAGAAAATCCGTATTTTAGATGATGAGCCTCTGCCATTGGGTAATCATCAATAATGTAAGTCACTTCTTCATCATCTATATCCACTCCAGAAGCAATAACATCTGCGCTAGCCGTTAATGAACGATCCAGATCCCTCACATACCAATAAGTACGTCCTTCTTCTACAAAGCCAAGGCGAAGGTACCAAGCATGCGCCTGTTCATTCCACGAGAACACATCCAGTACCAACTTCTTAATATCGTCCTTCTTGGCTAATTTCTCTCCGTACGCCATGAGCATTCCGCCAATACCGTCCTTGCGAAACGCCGCATCCACGTTTAAATTATTCAGAACCAATATTTGTTCCATTCTTCGCCATTCCGCGAATCCAATGAGCACTTCTCCAATATAGGCTCCAATCAACAATGTGGCCGAATGACCTCCACACTTACAAGCCGCTTGTAGATATGCTGGATAACCCTTACAAGCAAATATCGTTTGATTGTACACATGCTCCGGTAAGTTGCTCTTCAAGAGCCGGCATGCATGATGTATATCGTCTTCATGCAGCGGTCTAAACTGCACACTCATGCCTGGCCCTCCTTTTTATTCAACCTATACTCATCCAGAGGCAGGCTATGCCGACCTGGATTGGCTACAACATCATCTTGGCGAATCACCTTCAAGACGGTCTTGCACAATATCAGCGCATCAAGTCTGAAACTTAAATTCTCGACATAGGTGACATCATACGAAAGCCGGTCTTTCCACGACGAAGTATTGCGTCCTGAAACCTGTGCTAATCCCGTAATTCCTGGTCTTACTGAGAAACGCAACCTCTCCTGTTCGGAATAGTATGGGCTATAACGCATGAGTAAGGGTCTTGGACCAATCAGACTCATTTCTCCCTTCACAACATTCACCAATTGTGGTAGTTCATCCAGACTTAGCTTCCGGATGATTCCGCCAAATTTGATATATCGTCGCTCATCTGGTAACGGCTGACCCTGCGTGTCATACAGTTCAGCCATGGTCCGAAATTTGTAGATAAAAAAGGGTTTCTCTCCCCGCCCTGGTCGTTGCTGCTTGAACAAGATTGGGCTTCCAAGCTTCATTCGAATCAACAACGCCACCACAGCCATGACTGGACTAAATATACATAACATAACGATCGCTCCCACAAGATCGAAGCCTCGTTTCATATGGCGATACATGTTAGTACTCCTCCCGCCTTTCTCTTAATCCGTAAAAAGACGTTCCTTCAGTGAGTTCACCTGTTTTAAATCAGCACTCCAGTAGTACACCTTAGTTCTGACTAGCGGATCAGAACCAAAACTGTTGTTGCCTGGAATCTGCTCGTATTTAAAGTCCTCGGAAGTTATTCCCTTGAATAACCAAGCTAAGCTGAGCAAATCACTGTCACTGAAGCTTGTATCGATAATGTCTTTCTTTTCATGGAGCAATAATCCCGCCAGATCCGGAAGATGCTCAGGGCTCAACAGCTTATTGGCCACAGCTCTAACGATATTGAATTGCTCCTCTTGACGACTAAAGTCACCGTTCGGAGTAGAGTAACGCGCCCTAGCAAGGTAGAGAGCATGCACACCATCCAAATGCTGTTCGCCTTTTTTGATGGTAATCTCTGGGGTTATTGTGACATCCTGATCGATTACCATGTCGATCCCACCGATTGAATCGATGAAATCACGAACTCCAGAGAAATTCGTCTTGATGTAATGATGAATGGGAATATTCATAAAGTCGCTCACCGCTTGAATGAGCGTCAACGTTCCTTGCTCATTCCCACCTTTGGATTCACCAACAATATGAGCATGATTAATTTTGGTGTATCCAACATTTTGTACATAAACCCTTGTATCGCGCGGTACAGAGACGATGTTCACCTTCCGCTGTTCCGGCATTACATGCACAACCATTATCGTGTCTGCACGCGAGATTTCCCCACCCCACGTATCTGTTCCAATTAATACAACATTAAAGGATGAAGTTTTTTTATCGGTTGCTTCTGGCGATGCTGCTGGTTCAGTCGATGGTAGTACCACGCCATCCGAATTTGCTGGACTTTTCGTAGTCCCATCCGACTGCGTCTTCCCCACAGGTACTGCAGAAATTTTAGAGTTAGGTATCGTTAATGGATTAAGGGCAGCCTTTTGAAATCGCTGCTCAGCATTTAATACCCCTCTAATCCAAATGCCACCAATTACAATCACAATCAGAAAACCAATCAGGGCGAATCTTCCAATTCGCCGCATGACTATTTGCTTTCTTGTGAATTCCTTGTCACTCTTGCCACGCAAACGCAATTTCTTGTTCCATCTACTCATAAACGACTTCATCACTTAGATCCCCGCATGAACTTCGGATTTGATCCGTTCAAGCTCATGAGTAGCCACCTGTGGTTCTTCCTGAAAGCCCGAATAGCTTGGAATAAGCTGCTTTAATAATTTCTTAATCTGATAACTGCTTGGCACAAATTCGTACCGTTTGCACAAATTCTCCAGCACACCAAGGACCAAATTCAATTCGGATCTGGAAACACTTTGAGGCCGACTGATCATGATGCGATAGTTATTGGTGACCATCAATCCCTCCTCTTCTGTCAGGAGTTCCTCAAATAATTTCTCTCCGGGACGAATGCCCGTGACCACGATAGGGATATCTTTATCGGGTTCTAAGCCCGACAGACGTATTAAATCTCTTGCTAGATCGTATATCCGAACCGGCTTACCCATATCAAGCACGAACACCTCGCCACCTTGTGCCAGTACGCTCGCCTGGATAACCAATTGCACTGCTTCAGGGATCGTCATGAAATACCGCACCATATCCATATGGGTAACCGTAACCGGGCCACCACTCTCGATCTGTCTTTTGAATAACGGAATAACACTTCCCCGACTACCGAGAACATTACCGAAACGGACAGCAGCAAAAACCGTCTTGCTAGATGAATTCTGATCATTAATAATCATTTCTGCCGCTCGCTTTGTAGCTCCCATGACACTTGTTGGATTAACCGCTTTGTCCGAAGAGATCAGAATGAACCGCTTAGCTCCATATTTGGCACTCGCTTCCGCTACATTCCTTGTTCCGATAACGTTGTTCTTTACCGCCTCCACTGGATTCATCTCCATAAGGGGCACATGTTTATGCGCAGCGGCGTGATACACAATCGTAGGTCGGAAATTCTGAAAAACACTATCGATCCGCGACACATCCTGAATATCAGCTATGATAGGTTGAATCTTCTGATCGGGATATAACTGGCGTAGCTCTTGTTCAATCAGGTAAATGCTGTTCTCACCATGACCAAGCAGCAACATTTCCTTCGGACGATACGCAGCTAGCTGACGGCACAGTTCTGAGCCAATGGAGCCTCCTGCACCCGTGATGAGAATACACTCACTCCCTAAATTCTCACGAATCTCTTCAGTATTAATCTCAACAGGAGTTCTACCCAGCAAATCATTTACGGACACTTCACGAATTCGATTGACTGCCATTTTCCCGTCCAAAATTTCTGTCATACTAGGCATTAGCTTAATCTGTGCTTTTGTTGATTTGCAGATCTCAATAATCTCCATTAAGTCGTTATGTGGCGCTGTCGGAAGGGCAATAATAATGAATGCAATGTCCAGCTGTTTCACGGCCTCGGGAATGAAATTTCGGTTACCCACAATCGGCAGCCCCATTACTTCCAGCTTTTGTTTAGATGCATCATCATCAATGAAGGCAACGGGATGCATAAATTTGAACCTTGAATGCTTGATATCTTTCGTAACGAGGATTCCAGCTTTACCAGCCCCAACGATTAGAAGATTACCTTCGAAGGCATCCTTCACACCCGTTGTCTCAAATCCATCATTTAGAAGACGTTTAACCATTCGTAACCCCACAATGCCCAGAAACACATAACCCGCTGCAAAATAGATAGAAATCGGTAGTCGATAGGAAGGAATTACTACATGGGTGGATACGTTGACAGCAATCACTCCAACGAGGGTTAATACACTCACTTTTAGAAGCTGCAGTAACTCTCTCATTCCGGTGTATCGCCAGATATTGTTATACACTTTGAATCCAAATGAGAAGGCCGCATACACCGCAATGTGAATCAATATTGCCCACGGAAGCATCCACACGTACATCTCAGGGATTTGAAAATCAAACCGAAGTAAAAACACAAGCCACACTGAAGCCGCAATAATCCCTGCATCCAACATGACCAAACGGACGATCCGCATTTTCATCACTTCTTTCTCCCTAATTAACTAAAAATTCATTTACTCGCCTTTTAAGTGAGAGTGAATATTCAATCCCCCGATAGGCTGGCATGCATTTCAGACGGAACCCGCTTTCTTTCCTCCTTGTTTAGCGCTTCTATATAGATCGAGTCCATTTCACGGAGCACCGCAGGCAACCCGTAACGAATGATCCTCTCCTTGTTTGCTTCTCCCATTGCCCTAGTTAATGCTGGATCATCTCGTAATTGAGTAAAAGCCTTAGCGGTAGCGGTAATATCACCAACAGGAACCAACATGCCTGTTGACTCATGTTCGATCAAATCATGAATCCCCCGAATATGCGTACCTATAACGGGTTTTCCTACTGCCATCGCCTCCATAATCGCCCGAGGTAGCCCCTCGCGATAAGACACAAGTGCAGCAACATCACATGCTCTGAGTAGATCCGGAATATCTCTACGGTACCCAAGCATATGCACCCGATCGCTGACACCCAGCCGATTAGCAAGTTCCAATAGAGTCTGCTCGAACGGTCCTGTACCCGCAAAAGCCAGATGGATGTTGCCTGCTTGAGACCCCAACTGACCCAGCGCTTCGATCAACTGCTTCTGGTTCTTGTTGGCGTTCAATTCCGCAACGCATAGGATGACGAAGGGAGGTTCATCATGCTCACTCTTCGGCAGATCAAACAGTTGGCGTCGCCTATCTGCCTTCTCCGACGCAGTTTCAGGATGATCCTGTTCACTGCCGTAAACCTGGAGATCAAGTCCTACACCACTCACATAAGTCACCTTTTTCCGTATAGAAAATTTCTGGGCACGTTCATAATCTTCTCTATTTATGGTGATTAGCACATCTGTCCAGCGGGCCATTAACCTCTCGAGCGGATAATAAAGCATCCAGTTCAGAAAAGGAGCTCCCTTGAAAAAATGAAAACCATGCGCTGTATACAATGTGCAAGGTACACCTGCTTTATGGGCCGCAATCCGTCCGAGAATCGAAGCGACTGGCGTATGTACATGGATGAACTGGAACCCCTCCTCCTTGAAGCTTTCCGTTAGTATCCCTAGCGCTGCCCAGTTCTGCATCTGTAAAGGGCTACGCTGAATGGGCACATCATGGCACACGATCCCCTTCTCTTCTAATCGCAATCTCGCTTCCCCGGGCTGCGCGTAAGCATGCACTTCACAACCTTTTTGCTGCAATAACGCCATGTAAGATAGATGGAAACTCTCAAAATGCCCAAAAATGGAGGCTACAAAAGCAACTCTTACCGGCCCACAGTCTTCAGCAGGTATGCTCCCGAACCTCTTATTATTGCGCTTGTTGCGCTTGTTCTGTTTGTTGTCGTAGGTTACGACCCGTTGACTTTTCAGTGCCCTTGGTTCGATATCGCTTCACTCCTTTCCATCCCGTATTCGTTAATCGGATGCAAGCTGCGTTCATAGCCATCATGAACCACCAATACCGCTGGAATAAGGCTTCAATACCCATCGAAAGTCCAATCATCGCTGCGTGAGACAGCAATAATGCCATAATGATCGGTCTGTTCACCCTATCTGCCGCGCGATAAGAACGGATCCCAACGATGAAGAACCAGATCATGAATCCGCCGTACACAATCAAGCCCAACAAGCCAAATTCTGTCATAAACCAGATCGGAGTATTATGGATAATAATCCGCAGTTCATAGTTATAGCTACCGAGTCCAATCCCTAATAATGGACTTTGAGCGATCCACTCCACAGCCTTCCCAATGATGTCTAGACGCGACTGAATCTGCGAGGGTCTGCTGGCCATATTCCCAAGCACATCCAGATAAGCTGTACCTTTATACAACAGCAATGCTCCAAACGCGACGCTAAACCCCATACCGATCTTGAGAAGTCGAGAAGGATTAGTCAGCAGTAATGTAAGCAGGACAAGGAACAATCCTATCCATGACGAACGCGAAAAAGTCATTATTATGCCCCCGGCTAAGGTGATCGTCGCTAGCGTACTCACCCATCCTCTAAGCAGCTTTACCCCGTCTCCACTCGTCATTATATGAATGGCAAAAGCCGTAACTAGTAATCCGCCGTATGCATTCGGATCAATTAGCATCCCGGAGAGGCGACCGTCTTGCACCATAAACGGAACCTTCACTCCACTAAAAAAATCGAACAAAGCGACGCCATTGAAGATCAGCACACTGATCAAAAAAGCTCGTAGCATTTTATATAACCGATCCCAGCTGTCTACAGCCTGAACAAGCATGATGTAAGTCAGCAGTAGGAGTATAAACCCAAAATCTTTTTGCAATAGAGCGTATTGCGTAATGAATCCATTGCGCCAAATGGATACAAATGAAGCAAGGACGAAAATAAACAACATCCCCCAATGCCATGAACTGAACTGCCTCGGGTCCAATTTGAGGTGTAAACCTGCTGCAAACAAACCAAGCATTAAGAAAAGGTCAGAGGGTGCGATTCGAAATGCGCCGCCGAAATCAATTTGAGCCGGAAGGCAGATGATGTAACCCATAACCGCAAACAGAAATAAATTACGCATGGTGTAGGGTTTCCCTACAACGAGTACAGATGTCATACAAGCCCCTACTTTCCTATGAGAAATTGCTTCTATGCAGCCAATTCCCGTTGTACCTGTTTCCTTGCCTGGCGGATTACCAAGAAAAGTACGATCACACTGCCTATCATCTGAACGAATAAGGCCAAGCTAGCCCCCACCGCAGCACCTATCACCCCGAAAATAGGCACGAATATTAGACAAGAAAGCCCATTAGTGATCACGGAACACAGAAACAAGGGAATCTGCGCTTTGTACTTCCCGGTAGCCGTTATGGCATACCACAGGTAAGACGTTACAAATACCAATAGGGTAGAAACGAGCAACCAATGAAATAAACCTATTTCTACAGCCACATCTGGACTGAATAGAAGAGTTAGTAGCTGATGACCAAAGATCCACCCGATCAAACAAGCGATCGCACTAATTCCTATACCCATTACAATCATTCGACTGAGTAAAGAGATGAACTCCTTATGTCGTCCGCTAGCGTGCCAACGGGCAAGACGTGGTGTTATCGCTTCACCGAGTGCAGTCACAACAACATTGCAGGCAACGATCATGTATGAGAGCGTAGCGTATATGCCTAAGTCATGTTCTCCTTTAAAATATGAAATCGCGTATAGTGGGATATTTGTATTTAGTGACATCAACGCCAGCACCACGCCAAGGGGTGAGCTTACGAGCAGCAAGCCCCATAATCGTCTTTTGTTAAAAAGTGGCCTGAGCGACGTATGCATTCTCGCTTTGCGAGCATCATATCCAATGGTTATTGCTAACCATCCGATAATCATGACTAACAACGCTAGAATGAGACTCTGAGTAGGGATAAATACGAGGGCGAAGACAAGTATGGAGAACAATCCTTTAGCAGCTCTCGAGAAAGAGATTTGATCTAGCCTTTCCTGCTTCTGAACGATACCCAATAAAATATCGCTGACCGACTCAACAATTCTATACAATCCTATGAAAAATATGACTAAAGCTGTATTCCAATCAGCACCACTAAGGATGCAACAACCTGCTGTAACCGTGAATGCAACTGCGGTTGTCACGAGACGAAGGCCAAAAAAATCTCCAAAAAGATATTTTCCAGATGTATCAACGATCAAGACCGAACGCAGATGCAGATGCGACAGCATGAAGATGGGAGCAGTCACCGCAAGCCCTAACGAATATTGCCCAACGATTTCGGATGAGCCAAATTTATTAAGCAAAATTACAATCACGAATTGAGCGCCAGCGTATGTGATATTTCCGAATAAATAACGAAGAGAAGCAAGTGTCATAATGCGTTAGACCAACCCTGAAGTTGAGGCCCAATCGGCAAAATCTTCACCGCGAATCTTGTAACGTTTGCTACTTTTTCGATAATTCAAAACCGCTCCCAAAATATGTGCTCCTTGCTGCTCAAGGATCTGTTTTGCAGAGTTGGTATGCTTTAAGAGCACTTTCCCGGATTTTACGACTAACAGTACCCCTTCGGTCATCTTTGCCAAGATAAGGGCATCCGAAAAAGGCATTAACACCGAAGAAGAATCGATGACAATCGTATCAAATCTCTCACTAAGCTCTGCAAATAACCTTTTCATTCCTGTTGATCCTAGTAAGTCGGCTGGATTTGGGGAGATCGGACCCGATGTCATTACAGAAAGTCCTTCTGATCCCTCAATAGGGAAAATACAATCATCCACACGGGTTTGATCCACTAGGATACTACTTAATCCGATCCAATTGGGTAGATCGAATGCCTTATGCACCGTTGGTGTACGCAAATCCCCATCGATCAGCAGCACAGTTCTTCCCGTTTCTGCCATCGCTATGGCCAAGTTCATCGCCACTGTTGATTTACCTTCATTCGGAAGTGAGCTTGTAACTAATAAAGATCGAATTTCTCCACCAACTCGGGTATAACGAATATTAGATCGTATCGTTCGGAATTGGTCACCATTAGATGATTTCGGTTGTTCCAGGCAATACAATCTTGGCGTTTTCTTCTTCATGTCTGCTGGCTCCTTCTACTGAATTGGATTTCGTCTTCTCCCGCCGTTTCCGCGGCTTCAATTTTCCCACCGTTCCCAGAAGAGGAAGCTGCAAATCCAACTGAATATTCTTGGCGCTTTTCACAGGTTTCTCCGCCAATTCCCGTAGAATGGAAAATGCGATCCCAGCAATCAATGCAAGTCCGAAAGCAACGACCATATTGAATACTGGCTTGGGTGAGATCGCCTCGAAAGGAACCTTGGCTCGGTCAAGAAGCACAACATTCTCTACCCCCATAATCGCTTGGATGTTCTCATTAAAGGCCTCACCAAAGCCATTCGCGATATTCGTTGCCCGCTGAGCATTAGAATCCGATACAATTACCGTCGTCACGAGTGACTCGCTACTTGTTCTTGTTTTCACTTTTTCTAATAGTTTTTCAGGGGTCATGTTTAATTGCAGTCTTCTAACGACCTCTTCAGCGATTCTACTGCTTCGGATAATTTCTCCGTAAGTGGTTACTAGTTTTTGCCCAGCCATAATGTCATTGATTGCTTTCTGTTGCCTATCCCCTTGAATAAGAATAGAAGCCGTCGCCTCGTATTTCGGTTTTAAGACATAGTAGCTAACGAAGCTAGCAATTCCGACCGCAACAATACATAATACAATGATGAACAGCAGCCTACGTTTCACTAGTTTCAAAATGCTGCCTAGTTCGAATTCCATCGTTCATTTCTCCTAACCGTTAATGTATTTTCCTCTTCTTCAACAAGTGTTTTATTGTATAGTTATATTCTCGTTAGCCCAATATATGTCCAAAAAAAGTTGGGAATTTATAAGTCTTCTTTTAATAAAATCCACCCGACTCTCTATTAAATCCCAACAGAAATAGGCCGTTTACTAGTAAGATTCTACTGGTAGACAGCCTTATATATTCACTTTTTACTACAACCTAATAATACGTCGTGCTAGTTGACGCGCTTATGTAGCACTTTTTTTGATAACATTTCTATAATCCAATTATATGGTTTATCTTCGTATTGAATCTTAATGAAATCTTAAAGGATAAATGAGATTTATTATGCATTCAAATCCGCCATTGCTGGAATATGAATTTCTTTGACACAGGAAGCGCTAGAGAGGTTAACGATACATTTCACAATGGAGACAATGTCCTGAACAGGAATTCTTGTGCCGCTATATTCTGCAATCGCTTTTTCTGCGCCATCCTCATAAGGAATTTCTGCTGCCAGCTCACCCGGATTTACACAAGTTACTGCAATGCCATCCTTACGAACATGCTCACGTAATGCATGTGTAATGCCACGCAGACCGAACTTGGAAGCTACAAATGATACCTGGGCGTTATTGGTATGATCCAGTCCTGCTGTGGAGCCAATTAGAATAATTTTTCCTGCTTCCGATTGGCGAAGATTAGGCAGTACAGCCTGTATGCAGGTAATTGTTGAAGTTATATTCACATTAATAATGTTGGCAATGTCACTCGTCTCATCCTTGTCAAAAGTATAGTGATCCTCAAAACCTTCTTTCTCCCAAATACCCACGTTATAAACTAAAACATCAATCTTCTCCGTTTGAATTCCCTTTGATAAGACTTGTGCGGCATCTGGCTGCGATAGATCTACTGCAATCCATACCCGCTGTATGCCATCATTAAGATCCAGACTGCCCGGTCTGCTTCTGGAGACGATCCACACTCGATCACCATACTCAGGTAAACCTTTCACAAATGCATCTCCCAAACCTTTACTTGCCCCCAAAATTAGATAGTTTCTCATACTGTCGTCCTTTCTATATGCATCATTCTATTTTTATATCATAGTACCATCGAAGGACATGAAGAAGTAGGGTTAAAATTCGGAGTTAGGCAATTAACTTTTGAAAAAAGCCGCTATCATGGAGTAATCCATAGATAACGGCTCTTTATTTTACATCATCGAAGCAAAATGTTGACTTATTAATGTCTAGTACGGAGCATACGTCCAACTAAATAAAGCATTTGTTTACGTGTGAAAAACCGTGACATTTGAGCTGAAATATAGTTTGAAAATCCTGGGACAACAAATGTTTTCTTTGCCTGAAGCGACCGAAGAGCCACTTGAACCACATTTTCTGGAGTATCTCGCTTCCCTACTGATGCTTCATCGGCTCCCACAACATTAAAAAATTCTGTTTCCGTAGACCCCGGACATAACGCAAGAAATTGTACGCCCCGTTTCCGATTTTCCTCCCATAGTGCTTGTGTAAATGATAATACAAAAGCTTTTGTCGCTCCATATACAGCCATATTAGGGAGAGGTTGAAATGCTGCTGTTGATGCAACGTTTATAATCACACCACTTTTTCTTTTTAACATACCTGGCAAAAATAAATGGGTCAGATCTACAACCGCCAAAACATTTAGCATCACCTCTTCATGTTGTCTTGGACCAGACAGTTGTTCAAAAAGCCCATACGTAGCAAAACCTGCATTATTAATCAGAATATCAACGTTCAGACCACGTTCCATACATTGTTGATAGAGCCTGCTAGGAGAACCTTCTTGCGATAAATCAGCAACGATAACCTCCGCTTGAATATGAAATTCTCTTTGTAATTTTTCCGCTAAAGCAATCAATTTATCTTCGGAACGGGCGACTAATATCAAATGACTTCCTTTGGCTGCAAGTTCTCGAGCAAACGCTTCACCTATTCCTGAAGAAGCACCTGTAATCAACGTCCATTTATTTTGAATTGTAATCATTGCTATCATCTCTCCCTTTAATGACCATCTAGAAACAGTGTTTCAATATGAATCATTGTATCCAAGTGAGGTTGCGTTGTCAAATAAAATTCTACATTTAATTATTGGCTATTTCTCTTCTACATCAGTAAAATAAGGTTTAGAAATAACGGCTATTTGAAAAAGCTAAAGTAAAGTTCTAAGGAAGTGAAACTACATGCAAAAATCGTCCAAAATATCTTCTATAGATGCTCAATCCGTTACAACCTACCCAAAAGCAAAACTACAGCATGCAGAAATATTAAGACTGAATATTATCGAAGCCGCTGCGGCCATTATGCATGAATCCGGACCTGAAGGTGTAACCATTCGCAAGGTTGCTGAAAAAATGGAATGTCCCACAAAAATCATTTATAACTTGTTTGGAAACAAGGAAGGTTTAGCGAAGGAGCTTTTTCTGCAAGGGTGTAAATTGTTGGCCGCTGCCTTTCAAGCGGTTCCAAAACAAGACAATCTAAATTTATATCTTCGCGATCTTGGACAAGCTTATTGGGATTTCTCACGGAATCATACCAGCTATTATATGGTTATGTTTGGAGGGGCTTTTAGCGAGTTCAAACCGGAGGAAGAAAGTTTACATGCTATCTTCACGGCACTTCAACAAGTAATAGCCCTTATTACAGAAGCCATCGAACAAGGGTTTATTGAGGAGAAAGATCCCCTCCTTGTTGTGAATCTGGTGTGGGCATCGTTGCATGGCGTCATTCATCTGCATTTGGGGGGACATATTCAAAATGAGGAAGCTGCTAAAACATTGTATGATAGATCAGTATCCAATTTAATCCATACGTTCTTTAGAAGCGATAATTAAAAAAGAAGCTTTTTTGCGGCTAATACAAAAAAACGGCATTTCTGCCGTTTTTTCATTTCATATTATGTCCGGCGCATATAAGCACGAACTGTAATTGGTGCAAAAATCGCAACGATGACAGCTGCTCCGATCAGAGAGATTACGAAATCCCAGCCTACGGTACCATTGTTAGTAAGCTCCCGCACCGCGGTCACCAAATGTGAGATCGGATTGACTTTAACAAACCATTGAAGCCAGCTAGGCATTGTATCTACCGGTACGAATGCGTTAGACAGAAACGTAAGCGGGAACAGCACAATCATCGAGATCCCTTGTACACTTGAGGCTGTTCTTGCAATGACACCAAAGAAAGCAAAGATCCAGCTAATCGACCAAGCACAGACAATAACAAGAAGTGCCGCTACAGCAACATGCCCCAGCCCTCCCTCGGGCCGTAATCCCATAATATAACCCATGGTGAAAGTGAGCACAGTCGCTATCGTATACCGAATCGTATCTGCTAATAGAGCACCTGCTAACGGAGCTATCCTTGCAATTGGCAGTGATTTAAATCGGTCAAACACACCTTTATCCATATCCTCACGTAATTGAACTCCAGTAACGATCGAAGTAGTAATTACGGTCTGAACGAGAATACCAGGAATGATAACAGGCAAATAGCTAGCAATGTCACCAGAGATGGCTCCACCAAAAATATAGGTAAACATCAGAGTAAAAATAATAGGCTGAAGCGTAACATCGAATAATTGCTCAGGTGTTCGCCGTATTTTTAGTATACCTCTATACGCCATTGTGAATGAATTTCGTATACTCTGTCTGAGACTCGTATGGTTTTTCAATTGTCTTGTAGTTCCTGAGTTTATTGCAGAAGTTCTTGTACTCATACTCTTACTGCCTCCTTCTTGTTTGACTGCCCAGACGCATTTGAAGCGTTATCTGTTACACCCTGACCCGTGATTGTTAAGAATACTTCATCAAGTGTTGGTTTCTGCACACTCACCTCTGCAAGTGGAATGCCTGCTTCGCGCAGAGCAATAAGTAAGTCAGTCACTAAATCCGCGTTCGCCATCGGTGCAGAAATCTGCCCTTCCTCGAACGAAGACACATTGGATTGGACATGCAGAACATGTTCTACAAGCTGACGAGCTTGTTTAAAATCCTTTAGCTCTCGGACCTTCAATAGTAAAGATGTGGTACCCACGGATGATTTCAGCTCATCCACAGTGCCCTCGGCGACGACTTGCCCACGGTCAATAACTGCCACCCGGTCTGCAAGTTGATCTGCTTCTTCAAGGTACTGCGTCGTTAAAAGAACTGTTGATCCCGTATTCACCAATCGACGAATGGTATCCCACATCTGTGAACGAGTGCGAGGATCAAGCCCTGTAGTCGGTTCATCCAGGAAAATTAAAGGTGGTTGTGCAATAAGGCTAGCTGCCAAATCCAGACGGCGACGCATACCGCCAGAGAAATTTCGAAGAGGCCGTTTAGCCGCCTCAGTCAGACCAAACTCTTCCAGTAATTCTGTTGCTTTTTTCCGCGACTCTGCGCGCCCAAGCCCTAATAGCCGAGAGAAGATAATAAGATTCTCTGTAGCACTTAATGACTCATCGACTGAGGCGTATTGTCCTGTCACACCAATTAATTGCCGCACTATCTGCGATTCCTTCACTACATCATGTCCGAAGATTCGCGCTGAACCTGCATCAGGGCGAAGTAAGGTCGCCAGCATCCGTATGACGGTAGTTTTTCCGGCTCCATTTGGACCAAGAACTCCATAGATCGTACCTGCTTTTACGTTTAAATTCACCCCATCCACAGCGCGATTGTCACCAAATGTTTTGACGAGTCCACGCGCCTCGACGGCCCAATCTCCAGGGTTGTGCTCAATTATTTTTTTGCGTTCATTAACCATTACAATTCCTCCAACGTTTTAGTTTGTATTGTGATGCTAACTCCCTTTTATAAACTGAATTTAAACGAAGGTTTAAACTGAGTTTATAAATGAGATATGCTTTCCGTTGAAAGCTATCCTGTAAATGCAGAAATAACGGTGTAGCTCAATGCTACGCCGTTTATTCTTTCAAAAATGCTTCTGCCTTGTCCTTATGTTCATCTGGAATGCTAACGGACTCCATGGAGCTTTATCGGACTGAAAGTACACAATATTGCCCCTGATAATGATGATTAACGTCTCTCTAGTCCGCAACTCGCCCCAAATGCCTCAAAATGAGCAAATAGCAGTTCATATGTATATACGAATCCATTATATCTGTTTCATTTAAATATTTTTGCACAATGCATCAAAAAAACCGAGAAGCGCGATCTCACGCCTCTCGGTTTATCATTCATTGTTATGATCTGCTTCAACATATTCTTTAAGCGCAAACAGTTTATTAGCCCAGTATTGTTCAAAAAAGGTAAGCCAATCTTGAAGCTCCAGTAGAGGCTCTGGCTGAAGCTTGTACCGAGTCTCCCGACCGACTTTCTGACTGCTAACAAGCTGCGCATCGGACAATACTTGTAAATGCTTGTTAACAGCGGTTCGGCTGATCGGGTAGCAGTCCGAGATGGATGCTATGGACATTTCCTTATTAGCAAGCAGCTTTAGCAGACTGCGGCGGGTAGGATCTGCTATCGCTTGAAATACATCATGTCCAGATTCAGCGACTGGCATCTTAAACCTCGATATAAGCAGGAAGTTTTTCTTGGACGATTTTCTCCCAGCCGCCGTTCATAAAGCCACGAACGATTGGATGCGGTTGACCAAATTCAGTTACCTTTTCAGGGTCCCATCCAGAGTGAATCACGGTGAACTCCGTCTTCCCATCAATTTCTTTCAATTCAAAGGCAAGATGCCAATCCTTCCCCCAATTAAAACCAACACGGTTCGGCTCATCAATCTCGGTAACTTTACATGGGGAATCCCCGAATTGTCCAGCATGTAGAATGAACTCATGACCTACCACTGGCTCGAATGTACTTGGCATCCACCAGGCAGCTATTCCTTCAGCAGTGGAAACAGCTTTCCATACTTTTTCAATGGGCGCATTGAGTGTAATTGTTTGACGAATATCTTGTAGTGGTCCTTGAGTTTGCATAAATTTCCTCCAAAATTCATTTTAATGTAACACCTTCTGGTTTCGTTTTTATTATAACACCATTTGGTGTTATGTCAATTTGCAGAAACCTAAAGAGAATAGCGGAGGAAAGCCTTAACTAGATCCAAGTATTATTGGCTGCGGTTAATTCGGATTCAGTACCGCCAGTGTTTACTACGCTTCTAGGCTCCACCAACATGATATGGCATTCCTTTTCGGCAGAAGGCTTCATCTCGACTCCCTTTGGGAGAAAAAACATCTCACCCTTGGAGATTTTAACCTGACCATCACGGAAATCAATGATCATCTCCCCTTCGAGCGTAAAAAATACCTTATCGGTATCTTGATGAACATGCCATTCAAAATCCCCAGTGATCTTAATAAGTTTAAATTGATAGTCATTCATTTCACCAATGACTTTCGGAGACCAAAGGTCGTTAAATTTAGATAACTTATCGTTCAGATTAATAGCTTGATAATGGATAGTAATCACTCCTTATTTCCCTCAACTTATTAGAGCTTAAGCAAGGCTGATAATATATTTTGTAAAGCGTAATCAATAGCTAATGGTCCACCAGTAATAGCGGAATTATCCATTAAATAGACATTGCCTTTCTTTACGGCATTCATAGCATTCCACACATTACTTTGTTTTAAGTTATTCATTAATTCCTCCTTTTTTGTAATGTCACCAATAAGGAAAATATGGTCTGCTTGAACAGTTGATATTCCTTCAAACGAAGTAAATTCATTATTATTACCTGCATATGTATCATCCGGTGTAAGCCCCAGTCCCTTTTTTTTATCAAAAGCAAGTTTATAGACCGGATTCCCTTCACCTAGAACATTAAAAGTTTTTCCATCCCAAGACAATATAAGCGATACTGTCTCTCTTTCCATCGACTTTAATGTTTCACGCCCAGTTGTAATATCTTTCATCATTTTATCAATTACTTTTTCCGCTTCGTCTTCTTTTCCAATAATCATGGCTACTGTACGGAGTCCATATTGCCAATCTTCATAGATGTCCTTGTATTTTAATGTAATGACTGGTGCAATTTTATCTAGTGAATCATACACTGCTTCATGATGCTCTGTTGCTAAAATATAATCAGGATTAATAGATAGAATTTTCTCAATGCTAGGAGACACTTTATCTCCTAGTTCTTCAGCTGAATCCAGCTTTCCTTTTAAATAAGATAAAGAAGATAGATAATCTTTTTCTGTAGATGCAACAGGTGGCTCACCTAATGCAACTAATATTTCAGGATAAAAATACCATAGCGAGGCTATTTTTTCCGGTTTTTTCTCGATAACAATTTCTTTACCTAAGGCATCCTTAAATGTTCTTGGCCAATCAGCTGCATCTACATTAACTGCTGTTGAAGATACGCCTTCTTTAGTTGATTCTTTATTTTCAGCAGGTGTTTCAGTACAACCCGCTAGTATACCTGCTAATAATAGTGTTGCGACTAGCAGTCCTCTAATCTTTTTCATACGAAATTCCTCCAACATAATGGTTTCTTTGCTTAACCATTATTATAGTAAAGTACTTTTTAGATAAGAATGGATGCAGGTTGAATTTACCATGGATTATTGATGAACTTCTCTCGATATTCGGTAGGTGAAATGCCACATTGTTTTTTGAACACTCTACTAAAATAAAAGGGGTCAGCCATTCCAACGGTTTGCGCAATTTGTTGTACAGGCGCATCACTTGTAAATAGCATTTCTTGCGCTATATTTATACGATATTTTAATAAATATTCTGCTGGTCCCATACCGGCATGTGTTCTAAATACGTAAGAAAGTCGATTTCGATTAACGTTATTTTGTTCTGCAAGCGAAGCTATTGTAAGACTTTGATAATAGTTTTGATGAATATAATTAGATACCCGCTCGAATAAAGTATGTGATTCACAGCTATCTTCCCTATTAATAACACATAATAAGGCCTCATTCAGCACTTCGCGAAACAGCATTTCAGTCTGAAACATCGAAATGCCTCCACGCTGATTATACACATGCCAAAGACGCATAATTAATTCAATAAGACGAGGAGATTGACCTGTTAATAATTCAAAATGCTGATGAGAAAAGCTTGACTCTTTTAGTTCTGAGTTACATATCCGATATTGAACAAGAATATATTCCCAATTGGTTCTACCTAACATTTTTTGATCTAATTTCATTTTTGCACCCCCATGCACAACTTTTCCAGGCGAAAAGATATAAGGCGTGCCATTAAATTTAAATTTAATCTTTCCTGTAAGTGGAAACACAAATCCAGGAAAAGAATCTGTATAGTCAGCGTAAGGCACACCTGGATTTTCAGCATATCGATATACTCCTTCTACTTGGAAAGGAGTGTGTGCAAAATGCTCTGCTAATTGATTAACATCTATTTTCACAATGCATACCTCATTTCAATAGTAGTCTCTTCTATGGATAATCATCAACAAAACTCAATCATAGTGCACCAGCTCAGAGGCATTGGCGTCGGTAAGGTGAGCATAAGGATTCACGCCTGTTTACACATTAATAATAATGATTATCATTGTCAATCAATATAGATAATAAAAATGTCGCATCTGGCTAATGCTCAAGCCATCAGGTATCCATAAAAAAAACGCTTGGAATCCCAAGCGTGTCAATTTGTAAGCCAATTTTAAAGTCAATCCAATGCTCTAAACCTCAAAAGGTTTGGATCGCAATTTGAATAACATACTTATCCGGATCCCCTACAGCTAAATAACTAAGCAATTCATACTCATAAGCGTTTCCGGTTATGTGTAAATCATTTTCAGCAATATAAGACTTTAGCTTCTCATAGGACGCAGGTAAGGTTTCATAAGATCCCTTGTGATTCATGATCAAATATTTACCCTTTGGCTTAATATAAAGTAATTCACCGTTATGCTTTTCATTGATTTTATTACAATAATAATCCGGGTCATAGTCACCTTCTTCCAAACTGCTTTTACAAATAATCGAACCTATCGGAAAGTCATATTCAAGATGATGTTCATCGCAATAATCGAAGATTCGATATACTTTTCGTACATGATCCTTCTCACCCTTCTCCTTCGAGAGTCTAACCGCAATAAAATACTCTTCATCACATTCCTCGACCCAGGGTTCTCCACAATCAACGTAGAGCGCACGATTCGTATTATCTATAGCCCCTTGTAAAAGCCTCTGCATTCGCTCTAACTTTTTTTGTTCATCAACCAACTGCAGCTGTTTTTGCTTAAGCATGGATAAAAAATGCAATGTGTTTTGATCTTGTATATATTCTTTGATCTCATTCAACGGCGTTCCTGTCCCTTTTAGTACGGCAATAATATCGAAGGTATAAAACTGCTTATAGGAATAATAACGATATCCGTTTTCCTTCACGATCTCCGGTTTTAATATACCAATTTCATCATAATGGAATAACGTATGCTTCGTTACCCCACATACCTTTGCGAACTCACTCGTCGTAAAGTATTGATCATAATCAATAGACATTCAGATCACTCCTCTTGACTATCGGGTTACCCTATACCTCAAAGTACAATAACGTAACACCATTACCTTGTCAAGGTAACGTTATTAGCTACTATCATCTTAGGAGGATTACCCATGTTTTCATCAAATCTATCTAAATTTCAACGCTGGATCGTGCTGGCGATTGTGTCCAGCGCACTCTTTATGATCGTCATCGACATGACCGTACTTTATTCGGTTCTACCACGACTTACGCATGATCTTGCTGCTTCTGCATCGGAAAAACTATGGATCGTAAATATTTATCCACTTGTAATGTCAGGATTATTACTCGGTCTTGGCACACTAGGCGATCGTCTTGGGCATAAAAAACTCTTCGTTATGGGACTTACTATCTTTGGGTTGGCTTCATTAATCGCCGCCTACGCGCCGACACCTCTCGTGCTTATTGCTGCGCGTACCCTACTAGCTATTGGTGCAGCCATGATGATGCCCGCAACACTCTCCATTATTCGAACTACCTTTTCGGATGAGCGTGAGCGTTCACTAGCCGTAGGTATTTGGGCATCTGTCTCCTCTGTGGGAGCAGGAATGGGTCCACTCGTTGGTGGTTTTTTACTGGAACATTTCTGGTGGGGATCGGTGTTCCTCATCAATATTCCTATAGTTATTCTTGCACTGATCTTGGCCATCTTACTAATCCCAAACCTTAAAGGGAATAAGAATAAGAAATGGGATTTCATTGGTTCCGTTCAAATTATGATTGGTCTGGTTGCCCTTGTTTATGCAGTTAAGGAGATCAGCAGACGTGAAGGTTCAATTTCCATCGCTGTGTTATCTGCCGTGATTGGTGTCGTAGCTATGATCATATTTATGCGCCATCAACGTAAGAGCCAGAATCCATTAATAGATTTTGCACTATTTAGAGACTCCCACTTTACTACTGGAGTGGCTACAGCTCTATTGTCTTGTTTCGCACTTATTGGAATGGAATTGATCGTGACTCAACGGCTCCAGCTTGTTCTTGGATATACACCGTTGGAAGCAGGCTTGTACGTTGTATTCACTTCGATAGCGTCCTTCATCTCAGGGATACTCATCGGACTTGTGTTGCATCGAGTGGACAAAGTAAAAGTACAGTGGGTCTGTCTGTTAGTGTCAGGTATAGGAATGGGCACCCTTCTACTCTTCCATGACGGAAATATATTGTTACAATTCGCAGCCTTAATGATTCTGGGTGCAGGTCTTGGGGGAGCCATGACTGCCGCCTCAAATTCAATCATGCTAAATGTCCCCGTCGAAAAAGCTGGCATGGCCGCATCTATAGAGGAAGTATCGTTCGAACTCGGCAGCGCCCTAAGTATTACACTTCTGGGCAGTCTTTCGTCATTCATCTATACAGCATCATTAGTTCTCCCTGATGAACTAACAGTCCCGCCGATCGTTCGCGACAGCCTTGACGAAGCTCTTCTAGCCGCAGAAAATATGCCTACTGCTGCTGGATCTGCGCTCGTTGAAGCCGCACAATCAGCTTTTGATAAGTCATTTATTGTTGTCCTTGCCACTGCCACAATCCTTCTTTTAGCTTCTGCGTTTATTATCCGTGCTGTGTCAAAACGTAAATCCTCAATCCTAGAACACTAATATTAGAAAAGACGAAGCTACTGCTTCACCAAACAAGGGTGTCTCAACAGCTATGCGATAGCTGCTGGGACACCCTTGTTTATACCAAGCCTATATTATGTTCCTTATCGTTTCCTTGATGAATACTTCCTCACCCACACTGCCAATTCTAACCTGTGCGTATACACAAGGATCACAAAACTTCCAAACCATACCCATAAGATAGGAGCAGACCAATTACTAATGTACAAAAAAACGGAAAGAAGCAGCATTCCGCTAACTACTTGCACACCATCCGATACAGGTGAATTTCCTCTGCTTTTGAACCAACTGCTGAGCATTTTCAGCACTGCTAAAATGACTGCTAGCGCTAAAGAAGCTTTGAATCCTGTCAATGCACTCCATACCCCAAAGGTTACGGCAATTGCCTTACCACCTTTTCCTTTAAGAAAGGGAGATAAGGCATGACCCGCAATGGGAGCTAGGGCTAACGGAATAATGAAATACCCCTGACTATAATGACTTCCCATTACCCATAGAAGTGGTAGATACCCTTTTAAAAAATCCAATATAATCCCCAATATGCCGAATTTATAGCCTGACGACTTCCATAGATTCAAAGCCCCCGGATTACCGTCGCCAATGTCTTTCAGGTTCTTTTTACGCGCTAGACCAAGCCAATAGGAAAACATAAGAGATCCCGACAAAAATAAACCCGCGACCCACAATATAATCATTAGTCCCTATGGCCTCCCACCTGGATATGCCTTCCTTTCCAGCTTACATGCCTCAGAAAAACAACCTGATAAATCGAATACAGCATGATCAAGATAAAGAAAACAGTTGCTACCACGTGAAATACAGGAATAACGATGCCAAATACACCTACATATTTTATAAAATAAAAGAGCTGGAACATATAAAGGAGATAACCGATCAATAAAGGCATAAACCATGAAGTATTCGCAAAAATAAACACGGTTTCTGAGATGATTAGTCCGATTACCCAAAGCGCGATTGGAATAATTGTCCGCGGACTTATCGTTGAAGTGCTTAAGACAGCCCCTTTACTGAACCCTTCAATTTCACTTTTGATTCCCTTCGGATACATGCGAAACGATACTAAGCCATACCCGATATAATTGGTGATCGGAACACCTGCCGCAATAAATTTTTCTCCTAAAGACAAATCATCCAGCACTTCAGATCTAATGCTTTGATGGCCATTAACTTTTTCATAATCCTGCCTTAATACTAGAATACACGAGCCGTACAGCCCTTTTTTGGCATTATTCCTTTCAAAAACTGAGGTGAACGTGAAGATCCCCAGCATATTCATGATTAGGGCGAGCTTCTCAAACAGCTTTTCTGTATGATGAAAAGGAACTACCGAAATGACGCCTTTCGATAGCTCCCTTGCTTTTAATAATGAAGCCAGGGCGTTAGGCTTTAATCGAATATCCGCATCCAAAAAAGCAAAAATATCGCCCGAGGCCTGTAAATATCCATTCCATACTGCCCAGCTCTTACCCGTCCACCCCTCAGGGAGACTGCTGTTCGCAATAACCTTAACTCCATAGCTCTCAGCAATTTCTTTGGTCCGATCCTCCGAGAAGTCATCTACAACAATAATTTCATAGGGTGTAAGGGTCTGAGACTGAAGTGAATCGAGCAAAAAGCGCAAATTATATTCTTCATTCCTTGCGGGAATGATGATGGACAATTTCTCCGGTCCTTGAATAGGCTCGTGATAAGTGGTCAAAGTATTCTTTCTGAACAAAATAAAACCGGAGAGACATCCAACGCATATAACCATTAACAACCACATTACGGTTCCCCCCCTTCTACATCTATATATATGAAGGGTTAGTCCGTAATATATTCAATTCAAATTTAACCTACATTTACTTTAGCTGAGTATTTATTAAGCTTTTCTGTACATAAGAGCATGACGATAGCGAAAAAAACGATCATCGCAGGGAATATACCCAGCGTAAAATTCGATGCAAGTAAGCCGATAAACGGCGGCATCAGCGTGGTACCGGTATATGCCGTTGCCATCTGAAAGCCCATAATCGACTGGGCGTGCTTCTTCCCGAAACGTACAGGAGTTTCATGTAGCATACATGGAAAAATGGGGGCTAAGCCCAGACCTATAATCATAAATCCTACCAGTGAAACTATAGTGGGAAGTGGTAATACTAACAGCACTGTACCGATTAATGCAATGAGTTGGCCATATCGTATTAGCTGTTTATTACTCATTCTAAACGTAATGAAGCCCGTCACCATTCTGCCGAAGGTAATCCCTAGATAAAATACCGATACCCATGTCGCTGCAGTGGATGCAGGGATGTCTTTGATATTTACTAGAAAGCTGCTCCCCCATAACCCCATACTCGTTTCGATGGCAGAATAAAATAAGAAGGTTAACATCGCAAGCTTAACCCCTCTTAGTTTCCAAGGTTTTGTGTTCTCAGTAGCTTGCTCTAGCTCCGGATGATTGAGCTCATGTTCGCTACCAGCATTCAAGTTGCTATTGTTTCCAGCCACTCTATCCCATAAAGGCAGCGTAACGAAGAGAATTACAACTAAGCTCAATTGAATATAAGCAACCGTAAGATAACCTTCTCGCCATAGACCTTCACCAGAGATAAAAGACCCCATAATAATCGGACCCAGCGTCGCGCCCACTCCCCAGAAACAATGTAACCAGCTCATATGATGGGCTTTATAGTGCGTAGCAACATAACTGTTTAATCCGGCATCTACAGATCCCGCACCTAAACCGAGTGGAATCGCAGCAACAATTAGCCATACTAATGAAGGTGACCATGCAAAACCAAATAAAGCTACAGCCGTCATTATACAGCTTACAAGGGTCACTTTCCCCGTACCAAAACGTTTAAGGATTGTACCACTCATCAAACTGGAGACAATTGTGCCTACTGCAATAACCATTGAAAGGATTCCAGCAGTACCTAATGAGGCATTTAGATCTATTCTCATTACCGGCCATGCGGATCCAAGTAATGAATCTGGCAGTCCTAAACTAATAAATGCTAAATAAATAATAATAAGAAAAAAAGTAGCCATCGTTATCTCCTTAAGGGTTCTAATCTATTTGTTGTGAAACTAATAAACCTAATCCAAGACTTTGTAATCCATTCAGATAATCACGCTTCAAGTCACTTACCGCTAATTCCGGAAGATGTTCCTTAGGAACGTATGTAGCAGTTCGCTCAGCGATTTGATTAAGCATAGCTGGAGCTAATTCATCCTCACAAAAAATAATATAATGCGGATTCAAAATAGAGGTCATAGTAGCCACTAACCGACTAATCGCATCTACTTTATGATCCGACTGCATGCTTGATCCACCCTGATCTCCAGTTAATGCTTCTATGAAATTTCTATTGTCATACTGGGGCATATATTGAACTTCCCCTGAAAAAAACGTCTTTCCCCGAACAATTTCACCATTAACGGCTATCCCAGCTCCCGGTCCGTTTTTCCCTAAATACAGATACATCAAAGAAATATTCTCCTTCAAATTTCTTTGCGCCATATAACCGATTACAGCGGCATTCATATCATTTTCCACGATTGTCGGGATAGAGAGCTGATCTTCTATACATCTTTTCAAATCTAGATTCTGATATTTCGCATAACCTGGGATCAGAAAAATCTTCCCCTGTTTCACCGCGCCTGGAACACCAATCGCTACAGATTGAATCTTAGGATTGACCTTTTTTTCGCCTTCGATAAGCGAGACCAGTGTACTAACGTCTTCCTCAAGAATACTAGGTAAATTCCCTTCTTTTACAACATCGCCAATGCAATTATAGATCGTATAGTTCGTTTCATTTTTTTCCAAAAAAATAGCCATCCCTAATCGGTAATTCGGATTATAGGCGTATCTTATTGCCCTTCTTCCGCCACTAGACTCATCAAGGCCAATGATCGTCACTTCCCCAGTCTCTTCCATCTGCATTAGAAATTTACTGATCGTTGGAAAACTGTATTGTAATCTTTGACTTAACTCCGCCTTCGTAGCCCTTCCGAATTCTAATAATGCTGTTCGAATATTCCGAATAATTTCGGATTTGAGTTGCTGTGAAGGAAGTCTTTTATCACTTGCCATGGCTCTCCCACCTATAGTCAAACTGACTTATTAAATGCATTTAATAAGTCAGTTTGACTATAGCAGGAATACTTCTTAACGACAACATAATTTTTGGATGCTGCCCCTTCTGAAACTCCAACATGAATAAAGGGGCATGAAGCCCCCCCCTAATTATCAACAAATTTAAAGCCTTTGCAGGATTCGCTCCCATCTTCCAGGATGGCTTTCATCCAAGTACACAGGCTGAAAGCCTAATTTCAAATAAATGCGGATGGCAGGCAGTCTGAAATCATCGGTTTCTAAACATGCCACCGTTCCCCCTGAATCTCTTATTTTGTGCAAGACAGCTAGACTCACAGCATAGCCGAGACCTTTACCAGAATATTCTGGAAGCACTCCAACCATATGCAAGTACCAGTTCTTATTGTCCTCACTACCCGACTCCCAGGCCGTAGCAGTAGCTACAGGTTGATCCCCGCGGCAAATGAACAACAAGCGATCCGAATACAAGGGTACATGATCACTGATTTTATGAGCAAATTTAACTTCCCTTGTAAAAGAATGGCGTATAAGCTCTTCCCAGTTCCGTTCATCATCCGGCTCGAAATGACGAATTAGATACCCGGTAGGACAGTGAAAAACAGGCAAGTCGGACAGCATTTCTTTTTTCATCACAAGTTTGGAAAGGGCCTGATCCACCGTCAATTCCTCACTCTCGTTCTAAAATCAGGAAAGGCTATTGCTTTTCCACCATTCTCTACAGATTCCATAGACAATGTAAACACAGAGCTCCAAGTAACGGCATCATATACGTCCACCGAGGGGGTTCGATCCTCCTGAATGGCAGAAATAAATTCTTCAAGCACCATAAAATCGCCTCCGCCATGTTTCGTCCCAGCGGCATATTCGCCCCATTTCATCCATGTCGGGTGATCATAGAGTGGTTGATAACTGCTTAAAGGCTCCCACATTTCCTCTCCATCCGCTATATTTTTGGGCGAGAGATTCTTGAACCAGATCAAATCCTCTTCGTACTGATGGCGGCCCGTAATATACGCTCCCTCAGTTCCTTGCAGTAAATAATGAGTTTTATTATGCGGTCTAACGGAGGACCAGTCTACACGCAGTTCAATCAGTACACCCTTTTCCGTTTGAATGACCGCAACCGCGCTATCCCCTTGCCGCCAGAATCCCTCCCGTGCTGCTGGGTGATCTTTTCCATAATGCTCTCCGAAATAATATTGTAAGGATCTAGATTTGGAAACAGAAGACGAGACGCTTTTTAATCGATCACCCTCAGGCTTATTGAGGTTAATCCATTGCGCAACTGGACCAATAGAATGTGTTGGATAATTGATCCCGTTATACTGCTGATGTAATTGCCCCCGCCAAGTCAGAGAACCATCCGGATGATGAGTCAAATGACGTAAATCATGGATATATCCGCCTTCCAGATAAGTAATTTCACCGAACATGCCTTGATCCGCCATATGTTTAATCGTCAGATTTGAGCGCGAGAAGCAGTAATTTTCAGACATCATATATTTAAGTCCAGTTTGTTCAACAGTTTCGATAAGCTCCCAAGCTTCCTCTAAAGATTGGATCGAAATCACTTCGCTTAGGACATGCTTACCCGCTTTTAAAGCATCAATAGATTGTCTGGCATGCAAATGCATGGGGCTTAAGATAAACACCGCATCTATCGCCGAATCTTTTAACATTTCATGATAATCCCGATACGTTCGGATTTCTGGGAATTTCTCTTTCCATTGGTTAAGCACCCACTCATTCAAGTCACAAGTGGCGGTTAGATGTATCCGATCCGATAGAGAGTACAGTGCATTCATAAAACTGGCTCCGCGATTTCCACCTACGATCGCTAATCTTACTGGCTGACGATTCATTGCTGGTCCACCTGCTTTCTATCCATTTGAAGTCGATTGATGATTAGCTCCTGATCTCTTGTCTCCCCTTCAGCCTGCGGATATTTTTCATAATCAAAAATGCTGAAGGTAAATAATGAAGACCATTTACTCAATTGCTCGCTTGCCAGATTCACCATCTCTAACCTGATTTCATCTTCAAGCACAGTAAGGATTCGAGCAGCAGGAATATCCAGGATGGAGGCTGTTTGAATGAAATGCCAGTTTTCTTTTCTAACGATAGAATGCACATGATTATGCCCGTTGAAATAGAAACCCACACCTTGCCATTGCTTCAATATCGGCCAAATGTCTAAGCTGGGATCCAGTGACATCATTGGCTCAGTTGATCTGGCCGTCGTATTATACAAGGGATGATGACCGAAGACGAATAAAGGTTTTTCCGATTTCCGCTTCACTTGTGCTTCGAGCCAAGTCAGCTGTTCATCATCAAGTGTTCCGCTCCAATCGTCACGATTTTCCCGTGCGGTATCCAGCAAAATAATGATTGCATTTGTCTCTTCAATCACACTGTATCGCTGCTGCCGGGTGACGGAAAGGATTTCTTCCTTAGGATAAGTGTACGTATCATGATTACCAAGAACATGTAGAAAACGTCTAGAATGCTTGCTATCCTTAATCTTACCCATGATATAATTAAATTCGCTAAATTCTCCTGCGTGCACCATATCTCCCACGGAAATATGATAATCGGCTGGGATGGACAAGAATAGATTCATAAATTGCTCATAAAAAGCATCTCGTGCATCTTTAATCAAAACCTTGTTGTTTAACAATTCGTCCGGGTAATGTAAGTCCCCAATAATCGCCAGCCTCATAAATGCCTCCTCCTAACCTTTAATGCCAGAGCTCATAAAACTACCTATCACTTGCCGCTGGAACAATAAAAATCCAATCATTAAGGGTGCCGAAACAATCAACGTAGCCGCGCAGACATCAGACCACTGTGCACCCGACTCTGTGGCTTTTGCGAACATCGCCAAGCCTACAGTTAATAAGCGATTCTCCTCCGAATTGGTTACAATAAGGGGCCACAAGAAATCATTCCAATGAAAGCTGACCGACACGATCGCAAAGG
The DNA here is from genome assembly GCF_038009145.1 of Paenibacillus sp. FSL R5-0923. Taxonomy (NCBI): domain Bacteria; kingdom Bacillati; phylum Bacillota; class Bacilli; order Caryophanales; family Paenibacillaceae; genus Paenibacillus; species Paenibacillus sp. FSL R5-0923. Next base: position 3,637,253 of record NZ_JBBPAT010000001.1, on the reverse strand, counting down.
ACACATAAATCGGGCGTGACAGTGGGACATAGATTCTTGAAAGAATATGCAGGCGTGAGGCGCCTTCCACCCGGGCAGCTTCATCCAGCTCATAGGGTAATTGCTTGAAGGATTGCCTTAACAGAAACACTCCAAAGGAGGAGGCAAAGTAAGGTAGCATAATCCCCAGCTTGGTATCCAGCAGACCCATTTCGTTCAACACCTGATAGTTGGAAAAGATAAGTACATCTGGCGGCACCATAATTTGCACCAAAAATAACATGAATAACAGATCTTTCAAGGCGAATCGTACCCGTGCGAACGCATAAGCAGCCATCGTCATTGTAACGAGTTGCACAGCAAGCACAACACCGCACACAAGCAATGTATTCATAAAAAATCGTCCAAAAGGCGCTCCATTCCAGACATGAATCAAATTCACAAACGTGAAGTCCCAAGACCATCCCGCATCGATAGCGACGTCTTTGGGTAGAAAAGCCGTTCTGACCACCCATAGGAAGGGAATGATCCAAGCCGCGGCAAACGTAAATCCAACCGCATGCCACAGTATCTGCCCGATTCGGCGCTTCGTTCTTTCGGAGTTCAGCATGCGCTCCTCTTCTAAAGCTTTGCGTGTATTCTGCCTTAATACTAAGGGCAGCTTTAGTGGATTATCCTCCATGGATTCCACCTCCTATTCATAATGGATTTTCCGATCCCAGCCAAAAAACTGTAAAGAGGAAATCAGGAGCAGCAGCACGATCATTACTACTGTCATCGATGCGGCCATCCCTTGATCGTAGAAATTAAAGGTGGACTCGTAGATATAATAAAGCAGCAGATTACTTGCATTATTCGGACCGCCCTTTGTCATAATCCAGAGATGGTCTACCAGCTTAAAAGAATTGGTTATCGCCACAACAGCCACGAACAACGTAGTCGGCATCGTGAGCGGAATTGTGATTCTGCGGATGGAAGTGAATGTACCGACTCCGCTTACTGCAGCCGCTTCATATAAATCCTTTGGAATCTGCTGCATTCCTGCTAAATAAAAAATCATAAAATATCCGGCTTCTTTCCAAATCATCATAATGACTAATGCACCCATCACCGTATCAGGTGTTCCCAGCAAATTCACAGGCTGATCCGCGATCCATGAAGCCAGTCTGGCAAAGAGCCCAAAATGAGGGGTATACAGAAACAACCAGATGTTCGCCACAGCGATCATCGGGATCATATTCGGATAGAAAAATGAAAGACGTGCCAGTCCCCGCCCTTTTATCGCCTTGTCGGCAAACAGTGCCATCAAGAAAGCCAAAGCTAATGAAGTGGGTACTGTGCCAATGGCGAACCATATATTGTTACTGATCACCTTCATAAAGACATTGTCGTGCAATAGATTAGCGTAATTGTCAAAACCGACGAACAAAGGCTCAGGAGTCGCCAAATTTTTCTCATAAAAGCTAAGCCAGAACGATTTAAACATAGGGTAATAAGTAAACAAGCAAAGAAAGAGCAGCGAAGGCAACACTAGTCCCCAGCCAAATCCGTTTCGTCTAAGCCTCTCACTCCATCCGGCATTCATACCATTCAATCCTTCCATGATTAAGGTTTCTACGATTAATGAATAAAGTAATGACGCCAGAACAAGCTATCGAGCCGTCCTGGCGTATTCCATACCTCAAAGCTTACTTATTGAAGGGAGCAAGTGCCTGATCTGCTTCTGCTTGAGCCTTTTTAAGTGCACCTGCTGCATCAATCTCTCCTGCCAATGCCGCTTGAATCTGGTTCGTAATTGCCGTCGATACTTTACCATGATTATGAGTGGACAATTCCCGGAACGCATATTCCAATTGATCTCTCGCTACCAATGCTTGCGGGAAATCCGCCGTATACTTCTTCATAGCATCTGTATCGTATGCGGATTTTCTTACGCCAACATAACCGGATGAGCTGCTAAAGAGGGCAGCTTGTTCTGAAGCCGTCATATATTTGGCAAATTCCCAAGCTGCAGCTTGTTTTTCAGGAGATGTGTCCTTGAAAATATACAGGTTACCTCCTCCAGTAGGTGATCCAAATTGCTTTTGTGCGGGTGGGAACGCTACGCCGAATTCGAACTTCGCGTTATTTTTTACATTGGTTAAGTTGCCGCTTGTATGCATCATCATGGCTGTTTTGCCTTGAATGAAATCTGTCGGAACGGTTGCCCAATCAATAACACCTTCCGGCATCGCCTTATTTTTATGGGACAAATCTAACCAGAATTGCAATGCCTCCACATTCTCCGGCGTATCGAACATCGCTTTTTTGCCATCGGAGGACATTATGTTTTGCTTCGGATCGGAAGCATTTTGCCGTGCAAGCATTTGAAACATCCAATAGGAATCATCATTTCCCGGAATTTCCAGCCCCACGTGACCGTCTTTGTTCAGCTTCTTAGCATAGGTTACAAGCTCATCCCTTGTAGTGGGTGGTTTCTCTGGATCAAGTCCTGCGGCTTTGAACATTTCTTTGTTGTAGTACATAACAATCGTGCTCCGCTGAAAAGGCAGGCTGTAAGTTTTACCTTCAGACTGTGTATCCTCTACAAAGGCGGGATAAAAATCAGCCATCTGAATATCCGTGTCCTTTGCAATAAAATCATCCAGCGGAATGATTGCATTCATATCGAGCATACTGTACAACTCTGTTGACATCATGACCGCGACATCCGGTGGCTGTTTGGCCTGCACACCTGCTTGAATTTTCACGGTATTGTCACCGTAATTACCTGTGTACACGGGATTAACCTTAATTTCCGGGTGCTGCTCCATGAATGCACTAGCCATCCCATCGATTACTTTTGTAAGGGGACCACCAACATTAACCGGATAATAAAATGTAATTTCCACCGGCTTAGTGACTGGAGTCTCTGTGGATTCCGGAGTTGCAGCGATTGCTGTGGGTTGAGCGGTATTTTCTTTGGCTTCAGCCGTACTGTTATTAGATTGTCCGCAGCCCGCTACTGCCAGCATTGAGACGGATAGCAGTGTTAGAATAGTTTTGGTTTGCTTTAGCATTTCTGTTAGCCCCTTTTTTCGCTTGGATTTGAATTAAAATGCATAATGGCGAAAGTTCACACTAATGCGATTCGAGCCTACATCAAGAATATGGAGCTGTGCACCATCAGCGGTAGGCAATACAGCAATTCCTTGGGCTTCAGTACCACTAGGCAGATTGCGATCAAAGGCAACAGATACGTTTCCAGTCTCCGGATCAATCTGATAAACCGTTTGGGTTGCGTTATCCGTAGAAGCATACAGAACACCGTTGTACATTTCGGCACCTTGAATTCGATCAATACTTTGGGAAAGTGGAATGGTTGTGATCACATGCATATCATCAAGACTTAGTACATTCAAGACGCTTGCATTACTCCACTGAGCTGTGTAGACCTGACCGCGAGCAGCATCAACGGCTACCCAAGGCACACCGCCAATATGCAGATTCAACGGTAAAGCATAGGATGTACCCGTATATTTCAAAGTGTTCACATCATAGAGGGCGATGTAAGGATGCTGATAGTTTTTGCCGTCTTCAATAGGAGCGTATATTTTACCGTTATAGTAGGAAATATCACCGATATGGTCTCCACCTTGGGAGGCAATCTCCAGTGGAATAGCCAATTCATTCCGTGCTTTTACGGATTTTCCATCAAGTCCAGTCCGTAAGAGCCCATACGAGGAATTAAAGATCCATGAATTCCCGTCTGTAGCCACCCCTTGTCCCCGTTCCAGGGCATCAAGTAACCAGAAGGTTTGCTTAGATACTTCATGCCAAGTTCCAGCAGTTGTAGCTGAAGTCGAAGTTGACTCTGCACTGATTTCTACCTCAGTGTTTACTAGGTTATCCGGTCCGACTGGTGTGGCAGATGCTACTAAAGATAAAGAACTGGTCGTAAGTACCCCCGCGCAAATCAGACTGAATAATCTCTTTAATCTCATGTTTTCTCTCCTCCTAATAAGGTTGTAGTTCGGCATTTGTGCGCCTTACTTCAACCTTATTATAGGAGCTGGCAACAGCTCTCTAATTGAACAAAACACTTCTTTCCTTGAACAAAACTCTCATTTGCAAGAATAAAATCAATAAATCATATGATTAGGTTTGGAGGAGCTTTGATTCGCATACAGCTTTGGGGTTAGGCCGGTTTCTCGTTTGAATAATCTAGTAAAATGACCTTGATCGGCAAAACCAACCTGAGATGCAATTTCCTTCAAACCAATTTTTCCGGAACGAATAAGAAATTTAGAACGTTCGATTCTCAGGCGAATTAAATAATTATGGGGAGTATATCCTGTCTGTTGTTTAAAAATCCGAATAAAATGCGACTGGCTCATATTAGCCATGCCAGCGAGATCAGTCAGTTGAATCTCATCTTCTAAACGCTCACGCATAAATTGAATGACCTGAAATATTTCTTGATTGGCTGGCGTTTTTCGGTTTGAATGCTGGGGAATCACTGAAGAATAGTGTTGTAACAAGTGAATAATTAACATGTTGGATAAAGAGTCGCTATATATTTTTCCTTTGGCACCGCCATTCTGTAATTCCTCCAGCATCCAAAGCCCTAATTGCAGTAGCTTGGAATCCTTGACATGAAATTTGCGGTCCAACTGGATATGGCCTTCCTTTAGATAACCAGATTCACGAGCAATCTCTTCGAGTACCGCTGGCGTAATTTCTATTTTCAAAAAATAGAGCGAGGTTCTGCCCCAAGGGCAAAGAAGGCTCTCATTACAGGGGGTAATATGAATGGTGTAGTAATTTTCGTAGTAGGCTGTGCAGTGAATTCCTATTAAATATTTAGACTCCGAGGATGGGGTGAAAGCTTGCTGCGGGCTATACCATTGCGAAACCTGAAGCTTATCCCAACCAAAAGTATCACTTGCAAGGACAGGCTGAGCAGCTGCAAAGGACGATTCTTCCATTTCTTTCATATTCATCCCCCTTTTCCCTTCAATATAGCAAGCCAGTATACGCTCCGCGTCAATGAGCTGTAAAAGCTATATTAATTTCCTCATAGTATTCAAAAGGTTATTTACGTCAGAACAGCAAAAAAGAGGGGTTAATTCCCCTCTTTAATATTTTACATATTCTATTTCTGTAACTCTAAGTCTGAACATCTATTCCAATTTAAACTGATTTACTAAAGCACGCATCTCATTTGAACCCTCTTGGAGCTTGCGAGCAGATGCGGCAATTTCCTCCATAGATGCAAGCTGCTCCAGAGTGGCAGCAGATACTGTCTGTGCAGCCGAAGCTGAGTGCAATGAAACCTGCTCGACCTCCATCACCGCAGCAGATATTTGTTCGGAGCCCGTGTACATCTGTTGTGCAGCGGTCGAGGATTGCTCCACCTGATCTACGATGGTCCGGGTGGCCTGCAAAATGCGTTCAAATGCTTTACCCGTATCATCAATCGCTTGAACCCCTGCTGCGACTTCATTTTGGCCTTTACTCATCGAATGATGGGCATGACCTATACTCGTAATAATTTCTTCAACCATGACTGAAACCCTTTCAGCTGCTTCACTTGTTTGTCCTGCCAGCTTACGGACTTCACTAGCTACCACTGCAAATCCTCTGCCTTGTTCTCCTGATCGAGCAGCTTCAATTGCCGCATTAAGCGCTAATAGATTCGTTTGCTCAGATATTCCTTTAATAGTACTGACGATGGTGCCTATTTGTTGAGACTGGTCATTTAAACTAGTAACGGTGATCCCTAAATCATCAACAGTATTACTTACTGCGTTCATTTGCTCGGAAGAGTTAATGATAAGGCTGTTTCCTTTATCAGCCTCTTCCAGTGTTTGCATGGACAGCTGATAGGCATGTGTAGAGGCTTCAGCTACTCGCTGAATCTCTTTTACCATCTCCTCCATCGATTGGGAAGTCTCCTGCGTTGAGGAAGCTTGTTTCTCACTATTGTTCGCCACTTCAGTCATTGAGGATGAAGTCTGAACAAGTGCCGCTGTGGTTTCACCTAACGTTGAAGACAACTGTTTGGAGGAAGAAGCTAATAACTCCGAGCTTATGGTTAAATTCCCAACCAATTGCCGAATATTACCCGATAATTGATTAAAGCTGATTCCGAGCTGTCCGATCTCATCCCGATTGCGCACAGTCAATGCTTTACCGCTTAGATCCCCTTGAGCGATCCGTTCAGCTTCACGGGCAATGCGTACAATCGGTCTTGAAATATGTTGTGCAAATATGTATATTACAGCGATTCCGATGACAACGCATACAATCAATGTAGTAATAATTCCCTTTAGAATGGTTTGTTGCCCGGTATTATAGTCTTGCATATAAGAGCCTGCAGCTACGACCCAGCCCCAAGAGGGCGATAGTTTAGCATAAGATATTTTCAACGCTTCTTCTCCTACAGCGTTTCCAGTACCATCCGATTTAGGTAGCGGCCATTTATAGTAAGTAGCTCCACCACCGTTCTGTGCTGCTTTAATCAAATCCTGTATGTAAAAAGTACCGTTTGAGGTTTGTTTATCCCAAATATTATCTCCCTCTAGTTTGGGATGAGCAAGCAGTTTCCCTTTGTTATCTAAAATAAAGAAGTAGCCATTTGGACCCAAATCAATTGATTGATTAATAGGCCGAGTACCATCCTCATTTTTGTTTCCAAGTAGTAAGGTCCGTACTTGCTCTTGGGCTTCCACTTCAGTCAACTGCCCCGATTGAACGGAATTTTCCAAATTCTCAATTAAGGCGACAGCCAGGTTTACGCTTGAACTCAGTTTACTCTCAATGAGCTGATTCGTTTCTTTGACTGAAATCTGATAAATAACTGCTCCTAATATTCCGATGGGAAGAATTAGTAGCGTGAGTGACATCATGAGCAGTTTTTTCCGAATTGTTAGTCGCAACCTTGTACGTGTAACTTTTACCATATACACCGCTCCGCATCCTATTAGAATTAATTACAAATTAATACTATAGTACTAGTTTTGGGAATATAAATCAAAAAAAGAAATTCATAATTTAACAAAAAAAAGCAAACGCTCCCCTAATAAGAGGTCCGTTTGCCATTTATTCAATGAAACTCCAAATCCCTACTTCTCATCCAACCACAATATCGCTGTTACTCCACGAGGATAATATTTACTGCCCGTAATCTCCCCGGAAATAATTTGATCACTCCAGCTGAAGATCGATAATTCTGAATGGGTAAGCCATGCCACGTGAGCGCGATCTGCTGCCGCTCCGCGTTCATCCCATTCCAGTCCCAGAATGTTGCGGGCGATGAACTGCGAGAGATAGATTTTGCTAAGCCAGCTGTTATTGCTAGTGGATGAGATTTTCCAACCGCCGTCATCAAATAAGCAAACGCCCGGCTTCAACACCGCATGAAGATGTTTGTCGAGTGCGCCGATATATGCGGCGAACCGTCCATTGCGATCAAGAGCTTCCTTACAACCCGTATAGTATGGGAATACAAGACCCTCGATAGCTGGAATGATCTTGGAGTCGTTACCTTCTCCAATCACAGCCGGGATATATCCATCTGCTGTAACGCTTGCCACCATCGTTGCGGCGCATTTCTCTGCCCCTGCCCCTGCTGTTTTGGACAGCTCCGCACGCTCATACTCTGCAAATATTTTCTCCATAGCTAAGTAAGCCGCCCAGCATTTTCCTGCCAAGTAAATATTGTTGCGAGCCTGACCTAAAGAGACATCCAGACTGTCATAGGTAGTAATCTCTGCTCCACCCATCGTACGTGAGCTATCTAGCGCCATAACACCGTTTCTTTGCTCAGGATCTGGATGATCCCGATTTAACATACTATTCAAGCACTTCTCCAAGATACTCAGATTACGTTCCATCCAGCTCCGATCACCTGTGTGCTCAAAATAAGTTGCCGCACTCAGCACCCAGTTTACCAATTGTTCATGTGTCATATGAGAGAAGCAACCATCAATGCCATATAACTCATAGGAGGAATAGCCCGGACGTGAAACTACGTTGGCTACACCCATATCATGTGTGAAGCTAATTCCACCTGGATACTCTGTATCATCCCCAGGGAAACGTACCGTATCTTCATAGCTGAATCTTTCTACGAACATATCCAGCTCATTACGAACCGTCCAAGGATTCAGACGCAGCTCGTAGAATAACTGATCGACGGTCAGATCAAAGGTATTCATCATCCGGTATTCGCCTTCGTTGACGATCCAGAATGGCTTATTCTTATTATCCAGTAATTGTGTGGAACCATAATAACTACGAATCGCATGCGCTAGCATAAAGGTTTGGTCTTCGGATAGGTTTGCATGATTAAACATCTCGTTAGCCTTCTCCGCTGCTTGTTTAAGAACATCGAATTTAGCTAATGCATATTCGGCTACTGCCTCAGCATTGTTGAAATAGCGATTATAGTAATAGGAAGCATCCATACCAGAGGTAACATAACCCGAACGGTGGAAACAAATCGCAAACCGGTACGTTTCTTTTACTCCGGCTGGAACATCTATGATTAAAGCACCCACGCGACCCAGTCCAAAGGTCCAATTTTCCTGAAGCTCCTCACTTAGAATATCCTCCATCGTGAAATGAAGTGCGGACTTTGTAGTGCCTTTCTCGGCAGCAATCGCAATAAATCTTCCTTGTCCAACGCCTGTAATTTCAGATGACACATCATCCAGTCTTCTCATTCCGCTATACAAATCTGTTCCCTGAAAACCAAAGAACGCGCGACGTGAGGTAGCTGATGAGGTGTTATCCACTTCGAGCTCAACCAGTACTGCTGGCAACAACACTTCCTTCATTTCTTCCACAGACGCAGTTTCAGGATCTGGTACTGATCGAACTGGCGAGAGAATCCGGAAGGTCAGATCCCCCGCACTCCAGCTGTCTGTAGCTACTTGAAAATCTCTAGAAATCTCACGATCTTGAAAAGGGAACAGAATATTCTCCTTGTTTGGATTGGGGTCTGGATTCTCGATGTCATAGCGTTTGCTCTCGTCATCTCCGCCAATCTCGTGAAATGGTAGTGTGTCATACCCTTTCCCATCATTGCGTTCTAATCCTATGAATATATTCTGTCTAGGAGGTTTGGCCATCTCCAAATCGAAACCACCACTAGCTCCTTTAAATCCTAAGGTAAAACTCGCAAATGCACCGATCGGTGAATGATGAGCATTAAAAAATTTATTATGTGACATAAATAAATGCACTCCCTCCAACATGATCCCGGATACCTCCGGGCTATATATCCATGTTATCGATATTTCTGGAAGTGCAACAGGGCTAAAGCCTTCTATTATTTGGGCAAATCAAACATCGATAACAACCTATGATATAATTAAGCCAAATTTTATTGTAAAAGAGGATTGAAATGATCTCGAATGATCCCGCCTTCCATAATTCTATTGACGGTCAGATGTCACCAGACATTCAAGCAGCCTTTCATATCTTCGCCGCACATTGGAGAAAAGTAAATTTGGATTGGCAATATCCTGTACACACTCATCCGATGTTTGAGATTAATATTGTCCTTCAAGGTGAGCAACAAATGACGGTAGGCAATAAGTCTTTTATACAGAAAAGCGGCGATATTTTATTCATTCGTCCCGGTGTTGAGCATAGTAGTATGGGTTCAAATGCTGACTGTGACATGACTTATTACTGCCTGCATTTTGATATTGATGACCTGATTTTGCGGCGTGCCTTACTTACAGCAGATGCTGTTAGTCTCAGCGGGAACACCCCCGAACTGCTGGCCATCCGTTCCGCGCTAGATGTAATCATTAACTCTTCCATCTTGTCAGAGTCTAAAGACATACATAGAAATCGCTTGATCACACTGCATGCTTCACTGCAGCTTCTGACCGCGCTCAGCGGTTGGGTGCTTTCGGAAATGCCTCTCCCAGCAGATACAGAAGCTACAGAAAATACAGTTGCCCTAGCTAACGCTATTGAAGGACTATTGCAGGAATCCGTCTCCACCGCTGCCAGCACAGGCGAAAGAGGTGGCGGTATTGAGGACATTGCTGCCAAGCTCGGATATAGCACTACTCACTGTAATCGTGCTTTTCATCAAATCTATGGGATGTCACCAAGGCAATATTTATCACGCTTAATCATTCGACACGCCAAACTGCTGCTGATGGATAATAGTCTATCTGTCGAATCGGTTGCTCAACGACTGGGGTACCGTGATGTGTCCCATTTCAGCAAACAATTCAAACGCTGGACAGGTCTCCCGCCAATGGGCTATCGCCGTTTAACTGCGAATCCAAGTACACTTTAAAGATCTTTACGCCTACGAAAAAAGGGGTGTATTCCGCTGTCCACTAAGTGGTTACAGGATACATCCCTCTTATGAATTACCCCTTCGTCGCTCCCGACGCAATCCCCTTCACAAAATACTTCTGCAAAGCGATAAACACAATCAACACAGGCACCACCGACATCGCTGTTCCCGCAAAAATCATATCCCAACGGGAAGAGAATTCTCCGATATAACGGTAAATTTCCACAACCATCGTCTTAGCCTGTCCTGAAGGTAATACCAGCATCGGCATCAAGAAATCATTCCAGATTCCAAGTCCGTTCAAGACAACCATACTTGCCGTAACAGGCCCTAATAGCGGGAAAACAATTCTCCAAAATATCCCGTACCGAGAACAGCCATCAATCTCTGCCGCTTCTTCAATTTCTCTAGGTATTCCTTTGACAAAACTGGTATACAGCAGACATCCAAAACCTACTGCACCGGCTACATAAATAAGAATGGGTCCCGCAAGGCTACCGTACAATCCTAGCATTCTAAGCTCTTTAAACAAAGGAATCATATACGCCTGAAAAGGAATCATCATTCCGGCCAAAAAATATACGAACATAAACCGAGTCCATCTAGTATTTCTACGTTCAATGGCATACCCTGCCATGGGAATGATCAAGACCTGTGCGGAGATAGACACCGCTGTCAGAATCAGACTGTTCAGAATCGCTCGTGGAAACTCTGTTTCTGTTAACAGGTATTTAAAGCTGTCCAGATAAAGGGTTTTCGGAAAAGCAATGGCATCCTTCATGATCTCTGCATTACTCTTAAAGGCCGACATCAAATTAAAGAAAATAGGAAAGAAAAATAGAATAGCCACTACTAAGGTAACCAAAAAAAGTGCGATTTGCCCAACTGGAAGACTGTAATGATCAGTATGATTAAGAACAAGACCATGGCCAGCGCCGTACCAAAACCTTGTCTTAATTCACCAAACCCAACTTTATAAATAATATAAGTTAACAATATGGCATACAGACTCCTCCAAAATTGAGTTATTTATAATATTCTTACACTAAAGAAGAATCTACATTGCTTTATCAAGCAAACCAGATCTCCGTTTCCGTTTCGTTTTGATTTATACTAATATATTATATATATAAAGCACGCTTGTTCTCTATTCTTGTTTCCTGAGTTAAACTAACCTACCCGATCAATGAAGCATCTTCAGTCTAATACTTTATTTTCTCAGTCTACAACTTTATTTCCTTTTGACAGCATTTAGACTGAATGTCTTTATTCCACGAGGCTTTTCGAACTATCATACCATCAGAATCCATAAAAATAAGTTTTAGACTGACCCTAGAAATTGAAACAGCGACAGCAAAGGACGATAAAATCCTCGACTGTCGCTGGTTCATTTAACTAACGTTTCCCGTTAGTTGAAGAAGCGGCCTTTCTACGTAGGTTCTATAACCTCGTGACATTCATTCCATTTGAATCATCGAGGGTAACTTCACAGACATCAGTCTTTATTGTTAGTTTATATGGATACGATTCTTTGTCTGACATAAACCAGACCCTGCCTTCCTTTACAACAATAAGCAACCCTTGCTCGTCACCGACAGCAGCAAATTTGCTATGATATTCCCGCCAAGGAAAGATCCTTGCATGTGATAGTTTGAGTACTGCATTTTCAACGTTGGGTACAGGCAAACCGATTTCACTTACGCATAATAAACTCGCTTGAGAAAATAATTGATCGGTTGAATTGTTCAAATTATGCCGTGCAATCAATTCTACAAGATTGCCTGCGGGATCACAGAAATAAATAGAATGGGCATTCCAGTCCTTGAAGTGCACTACTTGCTTGTCTTGATCGAGTATTATAGGGACCTTAGGAGTTATCCATCGCACCGCCTCGTCCATTTTGTTTTCAGGTATATTAAAAGCAAAATGATACATAGGTTTTACGCTTTGTTCAGACTCTTTAAAGGATAGGCTAGACTCCCCAACTTTTACACTAAATGAAGTTTGATTTTCTTTAATTACAGTTAGCCCAAGAGAATCCACATAAAACTCCTTCAATTCTTTAATGGAATGAGCAAGCATCTCTACTTCTCTTATCATTCATTTTCACCTCAGCATTTCTAATAAATATTTCACTTCCATTAATTTACTTAGTTAGAAATTCGGGATCATCGCTACATCATCCTGTCAGTTAGCTGAACAGGCACTAGTGAACGATGTGACGATTTCTTCGATAAATATATCTTGCTTAACTCCACTTCAACTTCCCAAAGCTGGTCCATGATAGATTGCGATATTTGTCTGTCGATTTTTCTCTCTCGTGCACCGAACAATCGAGTTTGTCGATCCCATAAGTTAAGAGGGAAAGAATGAGTCCCGTTGAAAGACCTGCTATTACAGGTGCATGGAAGTTCGCTATCGGTGCTATCCACACCTGGGCCATGAGAAACTTTTCGATTACTTCCTCCAGCAAAATACCGCCCGATGTGACGAGGATAGACATCCCCAACTTCATACACTGGTGATGGACCTCTTCCGGTAACATCTCCTCCGGTGGATTAAGAAGGAAGCGAATCATACTAACAAGGGACATAAGTCCTTCTTTGATGATCCGAACCATGCGTTTCATCGTGGTAATGAAGTTGTTGATCAGGAAGATGATTAGTTCTGATACGAATCCAGTAATTGCACCGTCTATAAACTGCTTAATGACTTCCTTCCATTTGTCCGTGATAAGGAGGGCAATGGATTTCAGGCGTCCTGGAAGCTCGTCCTTTAGTTTAATGGATTGTTTCTTCTTTTTGCTCAGCAAATCTTTCACACTGCACCATGACTTCCTTCCCGACTTTGTTGTATAGACGTTTGTTTCTTTCCCGGCGAGCTTGTGAATAAAGTTCTTTGGCCTGTTCTTTGTCTACTTTATAATACTGCGCGTTTGTCTTTGTTTCGTCATTTGTAGATGGAGTTTCCATCCATTTTATCAGGTCTTGGTCCTGTTTAGACTTATTTAAACTGGCATTCGTCCAAGTCTTATTGTTGTCGCTATTCGCTAAATCCTTGCGTTCATCTACGTCTAGATATAATCGAAGCCAATCGTCATCATGAAGTTCTTTTGCGGATATGACATGTTCGATATGTGATTGGCCATCTCGCTCTAAAGTTTGATTTGTGTAGCCATCTGTAATTGGTACTTCATCTTTGAACCGTTCCTTCCTTGCCCTTTGCATGTCTGCTTTTTACGCATAATGCTCACGCTCGTAAGCGCTCTGATAGTCCCGTTGCTTCTCACCGGACAAACGTTCGGAATAATCGGATCCTTTCTATTTGCGTTAAGTACGGTTGGAATAGCCCCACCATCGAAAGACCTCACCATGTTAAGGGAAAGCCCGAAGGGACCTATAAGACTTTGTAGCCCCGCCTTTGGTTGGACTTTCACCAACTAGATAATGCTTGCCTCTGGGCACGCTATAATAGAAAAAGACAGCCGATCTACCGGCTGTCTCTATTGTTTTTTTATCTCGTGTCCTGTTCCGTGCTTATAAATCAAATCTTCTGCATCTTCGGTTCAGATATGTTCTTTACAGTACCAGCTGTGCGTGGCGAAACAATGAGGGGTTCTTCGGTGTCGTGCCGACTCCTGATCCCCACTGCAAGAAACCATCGCGGGAATCGCCACTGGATCCCCGGTCATCGTCATTCACCAGGAACGAGATTCCAATGGTCTGCATCGGCGGTCCGCTAAACCCTAGCGAGGTCCACGGGACAGAGATGACGTAGTGCATGTTACTTCCGTCTTGAACGATGTTCGCTTTAGCGCCAGGGGTTGGTCCCGACTGCTGGCCGGCCGGCGCCGCGAAGGTGTAAACTGACGGTCCGCTGTCGAGAAGTGCAGCCCCGATTTCAACACGCTGTCCGCCAGCGTGTCCTGGCACTCGGTCATAGGTACTGAACTGGATGGAATCGGTCTGCCATAGTGTGCTTGGAGTGCGCGCGCCGAAATGTTTATCGTCTGTGACCATGGCGTCAATCACAAGTGCGTCGCTGTTGTAGTTGATGCGCAGATGCCCACTGAGATCGCTGTTGCCGCTTCGTGACCCGGAAATCGATACCCATGTCGCTTGCGTCGCCAAGTCGATTGCGGGCAACGATTGGTGGTCTGTGGGCTCGATGGGAGCGTAGGAAATCGATCCGGATAAAGTGTCCGAACCGTTCTCGCTATCGACGGTCACGCTATACCTCAGGGAATCGAACAACGGAATGTCGGAGAGCGGGAACCGCATCGATGCAGTTCCATTCGCAGAGACATTGGCCACATCCGGCACCTCCCCAGATGCCGGCCCAACTTGGTAGGTAACTTGGGTCGCCGTGAAGGCGCTGGTTCGATTATTCTTCAGATCGATGTCGAGAAAATAGCTTCGGGACGTCGCATCTGAGGTGATTGTTGGCTGGACGCTGATCTCGAACGGCTTGACGACATTTGTCGTTACCCTCAAGCCGGCAACAAGACTCGGCTCGTGCTTATTGTTGCCCCCTTTCCCCGGCTTCGCTTTCGTTACATCTACGGCTATAGTTCGCTGGCCAAGGAGCATGGTTGCAGGAACGCTGATAGTGGCGCTCGTTACCTTGCCTGGGGAAGTTCGAAGCTTTATAGGTTGTGCCCCGTTCGCAATGATCGTCAACTCATTGGGAAGATCCGTCTTGCGGTCCGAGCGATCTGCAGTCACCGTTACAAGAACCGCCTCTCCTTTGATCGACTGGTCGGCAACTTTCATCGTGATCGCTGACTGCGCTAAGCCTAAGCTGTCAACATTGCCTGTGACGTAGATCGGGCTGCCGTTGAGCGTCAGAATGACCGCGCCGTCTGTCGGATTCACCGTCTGAGCCGAGCCATATTCATCAGTGACGATCAGAGGCTGGGTAGTATGCAAAGCAATGTCCTCGGAGCCCGTGGACCACATCACCCGAGTCGTCGAGCCTCCTCCTGTGTACGGATACGAGTAGGCGGTAGCGGAGCCGAGGCTGTCGCGGGCACCAAGAGTCTTTCCGGTCACCGCGCGAATGAGCACAGCGTTTGCGACAGCTCCCGGTTTCGGAGCTACGCCGACTACGCCATCGACGGGTTGCCCGAACAGTCCAAAGTGATGTTCCCTATTATTGGGGTCCGTACCGTCATCCATAGCCGAGTACCAACTGAAGACATCCACGCCTGCTGCCTTTGCCAGCACCTGAGCACGCACCAGATTATCCGCTTGCTGGAGCTCCGTAGAGCCAGGGGCATACGTGGGCCAACCGTTCTCCGTAATCCACACGGGGACATGCCGATTTCCAGCCGCCTGCCTCACCTGCTGCACCAACGCAGGAAGCTTCGATACCAATAGGGTTTGCTCGGGCGGGGTGTTTGCCCCCTTGAGAGCGTAACCGTAGACATTCGTCGCGAACGTATCAATGTAGTTGATGCCGCCGGCAGCGAAAAAGGCATTATTCCAGTTATCGTCAATGGTAGATGGAATCGGGCCTATGACATTCGCGTCGGGGTTTCCTTCGTGAATGGGGCCGTACATAGCCTGAAGCATCTGTACATAGCAGGCTGCAGTAGTACCGCAAGCACCGTTGTTGAAGCCGGTGCCATTGAACTCGTTGTAGATGTTGAAATCGCTGACCTTCCCTTTGTAGTGCTCGGCGGCAGCTTTTCCGAACTGACCAAACGCGGCTAGGCCAGCCGCGGAGCTCGGCGTTTTCCCGTTGTCATAATTTGCATTGTTGTAGGCCAGAACACCCTGGGGAGTCATGCCGAGTTCAAGAGACTGTTGTGACTTGGCTTCAAAACCATACCCAGCCCAGTTGTACACGCCTGGCTGCTTTTCAATTAATGACCAGTTAATATCGCTGCGAATGTGGCCATAGCCGATTGTCGCCAGAGAATTCATGAGTCCGTCTTCAAGGGATTTGTAGTGACCAAAGTGTGTGTCGATCCCGAAGAAGGAATCAGGGCTTAAGGCGCCGGCTGGCGTCGGGGTCACAATGCCAAACGTTGTGGTGCGCGTTACCATCTGGTCATCAATCAGGCTTGAGAAAGTGAGGTTGTAAAATCCCGGACCGAGGTCCTGCACCGATAGCGAAGCATGTCCGTCAGCTCCTACGGGTACAGATCCCGTGCGAAGACTCACGCCCTGATCATCCGTAATTTCATATGAAACCAAGTCACCCACTGTGCCAAAATCCAGGTTTGCGGAATTGGTTGTGAAGAGCAGACTCGGGTTCATCACGGATAGCGCTGGGGTCGTTGCAAAAGTCACCTGGACTCGCGCGAAACAGATTTCCGGCATGACGCCATTGATACTGTGAACGCGCAGACGGAAATCTGCACCGTTTGTGCCATTTGCGAACCTAATTCCGTTCAGTTCAAAAATCTGATTTTTCCAAGTCTGACTGCCGCTTGTAGGTATCCAAGGGGTGGCCTGGTATGCGTTGTTTTGACCGTCATACTCGATGGCCATGGTCGTCGCCGCTGCGTCAAAGTAGTCAACGGACACGATTGCGTACGTCGCGCCATCAGGTTTCGCGGAGCTCCCTACATCAATGTAGAGAAAGGGATTTAGCGGATCTTGTGACGTCGTCCAGCACGCCCTGCCGTTCCTGGTCGTCGCAGCGTGTGTCGGGTCTTTGTCTGCGTCACCAGGCCAAGCCTTGTTAACACCGCTGTATATTGGGGGTGAGCTCAAAATTACGTCGACCTGGGGCTGGGCAGCGACGGTATGGGGTGCTACCGCCCCAATAACACTGACTGACACAAGCAAGACAAGTACCAAACGGATCATCAACTTTTTCACGAACATGACGTTCACTCCCTTATCTTGAACTGGAACTCAATCACAAATGACTCTGTAAGCGTTATCAAAGATAATTAGAGTTTTTCCGTATTAATTTATCTCTTCCGCCCATGCAGAGCTTGCTGGCATTGGAATCCGCTCCACCTCTCCTTCTATAAATTGACCACGCAGCTGGAGAAGGAACCGGATGTGGGAAGTTTGAACCTTCCGGACATTCTGTAGCCCCTGGAATACATAGAGCGCAGCAGCTGTACCCGATGCTTCCCCGATGGCGCTTACCGAGGCCATGATCCGGTAGGAGCTGTGAGCTTCGTGGGTGCCGCTGATGCATCGGGAGCTGAGTAATAGATTGGTGCAGCCCTTGGGGATAAGCGAACGGTATGGAATATGGTAGTAGCCTGGCTCAGGGATGCTCTCAAGCCTACTGGCGCCTCCATCCGGACTATGAATATCCAAGGAATAAGCGCATGCTGCCACCATATCATCAAAGCGCCTGCTCTGCAGGCAGTCCTCTGCAGTCAGTTCGTATTCTCCGACAATTCGCCGCCCCTCTCGGATACCCAGTTTAGGGGCGATATATTCCAGCTGGGCATGATGGAAAGCGGGATGCTGCTTAATAGCCTCAAACAGCTCCTGCGCCTGCCGAATACCTTCTTCTTTCCCTCTAATAACTGTTTCCGGCCGGGTGGGGTCTACATCCAGCACCGAAGTAGAGTTGAACAGCAGGGCTTTTCCATCTGGATAAGGAAAACAAGTAATGCTCTGCCGGGTGTTGCCGGTGAGGCCTGCCGCTTTCATGTCGAGGTAATAAGGCAACAGCTCCCTTCGCAACGAATGAATGGCTGACCACTGCCGAATATCCGGCTCCTTCAGCCGGGAGCAGTCTATACCGCTGACCTTGAAGGTGGCAGTGGCGGACTGCAGCTTACCGTCGCCTTCTCTGCCCAGTTTGTACTCCAATCCCGCCAACGCGGAAAGATTGCCGTCGGCAGTGGCGTCGAGGTATATCTTAGCGGTAACCGCAGTTGTTCGGCTGCCCTGAATATGCAGACGGACAATTCGTCCATTCTTCATATCAACTTGGAAGACCTTACAGTCGGTCCACAGCGTAAGGGTCGGTTCGGAAGCCAATAGCCCCTCATATGCAGCCTTCAACTCCTGCTCATCATAGGTAGGAACGAGCTTCTCATTGTAATGCGTGTATGCGGCGGGGAACAACTCCCGGTGAATGCCGCTGGTAATCGGTTTTCCCCGTGAATCCCGGAAGTTGCATATTAAGGATACACTCGAGAATACACCTGTTCCCCCCACTTCCCCGGCTTGTTCGATCAGTAGCACCCTCATCTGCAATCTTGCAGCAGCAAGCGCCGCGCTAATACCTCCGACACCCGCACCCGCGATGATAATATCAAAATCAAAAGACTCTTTGTTCATATCGTTAGACCCCCTAAATCCGTAACTTCTCTCTCCTCTGCGGAAAAACGACCTACCCATACTCGTTGCGGAGCACCGCTATAAACGATGCTGCCATTGCATGAAATCTCGCAATATCCGGGGTTCATGCTGACGTCAATGCTTTGTCCCCTGAATAGGAAACCGGAAACGCGTACCGTACCTTCCTCCGGCGGGTTCGGACGTATCCATAAGCTGCCGTCCAATCCTGGTTCGATACCCGCCATACCGAACAGTAGAGCTTCCATCCCCGATAACCCCGCCACCACATTGGCCCGTTTATGTGCAGGTACAGCAGGCCTGTCACAATAATGCTCTTGCGGATAATAGGGCAGATGCCTTCCCATCCACAGTAAACGCTTCAGTACATTCCAAGCTGGTCCACTTTGGCCATTTTCCCATAAAGTCAAAGCCAGCATCGGTCCGTCTCCCGTGTATGATCCACTGCCGGACCAGTCCGGATCATTCAGTTCATAATGAAGTTCATCCCTGGCGGATACACTGCTTACTCCGTAAGCTCCGAGGAATGCATCGTCTGTTACCTGTCTGAGCATTCCGGCCATCATGGTCTCATTACAAGCGCCAAAGCGCAAAGCGTCATAATATTGGATCGAGTAGATTATTTCCTCGTGGCCCCCGGGATAGAGTGCCTTGAACCAGCCAGCCTCATCATCCCACAGATGCTCCCGGATTGACTTTCGAATCCGCTCCGCCTTTTCCCGCCACTCCTTAACCGGCTCATGGTCTGCTCCTAAATGCAATGCCAACTCCGCCAGACGGTCGTAGCTCCAGGCCCGCTCGGCATTAGGGCTGGCTACAATGTGCTCATAGCCCGCCCCGCGCATTTCGAGCAAATTATGCTGCAAACCGTAATCCAGCAAATCATTCCATTCGGTAAGGCGCTGGTCATCATACAGTGTTAGCAGTCTCATCGCCGGGAACAGATCGCTCCCTTCCCCATGGAGCACAATAGCGGACCAAGCAAAATGGATAAAGGACCACAGGCTATAGGAGTAAGGGACGTCCGCTCCTCTGCCGGTTGGGGCAAACCGAGAGTGGCGGTCAATTCCACTTGCCACCATCAGTCTGGCCAACTCCAGGCTCTTCTCCTTGCCAAGCAGAAGAACCATCGTTTTGGCTGCGTAGCCGCCAACATCCCACGGATAGCAGCATATGCCCGCCCCCTCCATACCAGATACCGCAGGAAACGGCGTCATGACGAACTCAGGGTTTTCCCATAAACATACGAGTCCGCTAATAAGCGAACGTTTATAATAATCCTCCAGCCCAGGAATATCGGATTGCAAGTAAGGCAGACGTTTGCCGGCATCCTCCAATCGCTTCTCCCAACCTACTGTCGTCCGCTGCTCCAGCTCTGCCAGCGTCTCATCCGGGCAAAATGGATTTCCAGACTCGGTCATGATGATGCCAAGACGTACCTCCAGATCTTCCCCGTCGGCCAGCTCCGCTTCCCAAACTCCTTCCCGCAGCAGAGTTACTCGGACCTGTTCATTCTCCCAAACACCGGACACTGCAAAGGTCAAGCCCCCAGATTCGCGTTCGCACAAGCCAGGCTCCAATTCCTGAGCAGGCGCTGCTGCCGCCTCTGGCCAGCCATAGTCCCACAAGTCATAAGCTACATAAGCCGGGCTGCCCGGTGTTACTCGGGGACGCAACCTAACTGGCACCGGGCTGCCGCTGCGGTTGCGGATGGTCACCTTCAGAACAAATCCATGGGTGTTCAATAATGGAACCAGCTCACTGCAAACGCTTAAGGAAATCAGCCTTTCTCCGATAAAATGATGGTATGTGCCACGGCGGAAAATTCGATCGGGGCGCCAGCGCTCTTCGGCGTAAAGTACTCCGCAGTCTCCCTTGCCCAAGTTTCCTGTATCCTCAATATCGTGGTCGTTCACGATCATGTGAATCCCAGCATGCAGATCCTTAGCGGCAAAAGGGGGCGAGTAGCACCCCTTAACTCCCATTACCATATTTCGTTCCGGAGCTACGGTGCTATAACCGCTACATACCCAAATATGCTCCTTAGGCGCAAGACAAGCCCGCAGATCAAATGCAAAGTCCTCCAGCAAATAACTCATAACGCACCTCATTTTCTTTAAATAGCCACATTATTTCTTAGCCTGCTTAGCATACAGCTCCGTATAATCCTTGATCATCTGGTCCCCGCCCTGAGAGCGCCACTTCTCCACTTCTTTATTGAAGCCGTCTTCATCAAGAGTTCCCATAATAAATTTGACACGGGCGTCAGTTATGATCTTGTTCAGCTCCGTTCCCTTTTCCACAGCGGTCTGAGAGATCAGGGGCTCCACCGGGTTGGATACGGCAATGGCCTCGTTTTCTTTCATCATGGTACGGAATTTATTGTCCGTCTCCCCCTTCCCTTTCCAGATCATCAGCGCACCATCATAGGTAGGCAGCTGCTTTAGTGGAGATACCTCGTTGGCATACGCTGTTTGGTCAGTGATTTTCGGTTCTCCGTCCTCTCCTTTGGTGTAATGGACCCCCTCGATACCCCACGTCCAGGTATACAACATTTGGTCATCGACGATTTTGTCAAAGAAACCAAGAAGCTGTTTCAGCTCCGCCTCCGACTTGACTGTAGCCTTTGGGAACACGAACATTCCGTTATATCCAGTGGTCGCAAATACCTGTTCCCCCTTTGGTCCTTGAATTCTGCTGACAATATCAATTTTGGCGTCAGGATTGGCCTTCTTCAGCTCGTTTCCTCCTGTGATCACGAAGTCAAGGGTGGTGAACAGCATCCCGGCCTTACCTTGGAAGAATTGCTCTTGCTGTTTGTTGACTTTGGTAGCCGCAAAATCCTGATTAATCAGCTTTTCCTCATACAGCTTCCTATAGAACTTCATGGCTTCCATATTTTCTTTAGTCATAGACTCGGGAACTGCTTTGCCATCCTGAATATCCCATTGGTTGGGCGCTCCGAAGAAGGACGCGATGGTCTGGAATCCAAGGAGACCTGTGGACCCTGCTCCGCCGGAATCCTCGGCTTCCACCAGCCCGAATGTATCGTTTTTTCCATTTTTGTCCGGATCGTCTAGGGCAAATGCGCGGATAACATTATAGAGATCATCGATGGTCTTGGGTTGCTGCAAGCCTAGATTATCTAACCAATCCTGCCTGAAGGTTATGCCTTGGCGGGCCAAAGCTCTGGCGCGGTACAAACCGTAAACCTTGCTATCTACCGATATATTCTTCAGTACCTGTTCATTGGTGTTGTACTTGCTCAGATTAGGATAGTCCTTGATATAAGGTCCGATCTCCCAGAACATACCCGACCGCTCCGCATTGATGATAGATGAGGACTTGGTATCCGCAATCATCAGTACCTGGGGTAGATCATTGGAGGCGATAGAGACGTTGACCTTGTCATTGTAAGCAGACGCCGGAACCCAAGTGACATTGATTTTGGTATTCGTATACTCTTCGATTTGCTTGATAATCGAATTGTCGGCTTTGGGCGGCTCAGTCGAGGAATACTGGTTCATCATTGTAAATGAAAATTGTCCACCTGCCTGCGGGCTCTTCCCTTCCTGTTTGCTTCCACACGCCGACAAACTTGCGGCTGTCAGAATGACTAAGAGACCTGTCAGGAACATTTTGTAGCTTAACTGTTTCATGTCTTACTCCCCCTCATTATATTGAAGATATTGTATTAAAAGATGAATAGGGTCATCCTTTAACCGAACCTAGCAGCACTCCTTTGGCAAAGTGCTTTTGCAAAAATGGATAAATTGACAGAATCGGGACGGTGGAGAACACAATAACCGCCATATTGATAATCTTGGACGGCGGCGGAGGGGCCTCGCTCATATCAGACAACCCCTTCTCCGAGAGAATCACAATCTGTCTTAGCAGGACCTGGATCGGCCATTTATTCGAATCGTTGATATACAAAATAGCGCTCAGAAAGGTATTCCAATGAGTTACTGCGTAAAACAGTGAAAAGGTTGCCAGCGCAGGCAGAGATAGTGGGATGACTATACGGAATAAAATCCCAAGGTCATTGCAACCGTCAATCTTGGCCGATTCCTCCAGGCCGTCAGGCAACTGCTGGAAGAAATTTTTGATGATGATCATATTAAAAGCACTGATCGCGCTGGGAATAATAAGCGCCCAGTAGGTATTGGTAAGGTGCAGCTCTTTGACAATCAAAAAAGTAGGTACAATACCGGCGTTGAATAGCATTGTGAAGATAACCATGAGCATGACAACGCGCCGTCCGTAAAGATCTTTGCGGGCAAGTGGATACGCCATCAGCACAGTCAGCAGCAGGTTCACCAATGTCCCGATCACAGTCACCCCAATGGTAACTGCCAGGCTGCGCAGCAATATTGGAGTAGAGAAGATATATCGGTAGCCCTCTAACGAGAATTTCGTTGGAAATACGAGGAAGCTCTTGGACAGCACCTCCTGCTCTGTAGCGAAGGAAATCAATATGATGTAAATAAACGGGATGATCATCACAGCCGATACCAATAGCAGGATTGCG
Source organism: Paenibacillus sp. FSL R5-0923 (assembly GCF_038009145.1). NCBI lineage: Bacteria > Bacillati > Bacillota > Bacilli > Caryophanales > Paenibacillaceae > Paenibacillus > Paenibacillus sp. FSL R5-0923. Next base: position 3,614,152 of record NZ_JBBPAT010000001.1, on the reverse strand, counting down.
ACATTGATCCCGTCAAACATACGGGTGCTCCAGCTTCGGTTTTGTTGATTCATAGATTAATACACTCCTTCCTCGCCGAATCTTTTGGCCAACCAGTTGGAACCGATGACCAGTACAAATCCAACCAGCGACTTAAAAAGGCCAACAGCGGTACTGAAACTGAACTGCCCTTGCGTAATCCCCGCCGTATATACATAAGTATCAAACACTTCTCCGACCTCACGGTTAATCGGATTTAGCATCAGGAAAATTTGCTCAAAGCCCGTATCCAAAAAGCTTCCCAACCGGAGGATGAAAAGAATAATAATGGTGGAGCGAATGGCCGGAAGTGTCACATGCCATAATTGTCGCAACCTTCCTGCACCATCCATTTTTGCCGCTTCATATATCTGGGGATCAACTCCTGCCAAGGCTGCAAGAAATATAATGGTTCCCCATCCCGTCTCCTTCCAAATCACCTCCAATGTAACCATGGTTCTAAACCAGCCTGAACTGGCGAGAAAATTGATCTTATCTCCACCCATTGCCATAATGGCTTCATTCACCAGTCCGCCGTCGATTGTAAAGAAGGTATAGGCGATGCCGACTACCACGACCCATGAGACAAAATGCGGGATGTAGATGACGGTCTGTATGGCTCTTTTTAATTTCTCACGGCGCACTTCATTAATCATAAGAGAGAGCAGGAACGGTGCAGGAAAGAAGAATAGAATATTGTATCCGGCCAGTACCAGGGTATTCCTCAGAAGCATCCAGAACGCGGGATCATGGAATAGCCGCTCGAAGTGTTTCATGCCAACCCACTGACTGCCGAAAAAGCCCAAGAAAGGCTGATAATCCTTGAAAGCCAAGAGAAGTCCCCACATCGGGGCGTATTTGAATAATAGGAAGTAAAGGACCCCGGGGGCCAGCATCCCGTACAACCATTTGTTTCTCCGTATCTGCCCCCAGAAATAGGGTCTCTTTCTCAACGGGGCAGATATTTCAATCGCAAGATTTCCTTTGGGTTGATTCATCTTCGACTCCACCTTCGTGTTATTTGTGCGTACCTTCAAGATAAGCGTCCGACAAGCCGACGTCTATAATCAAGGGATAATCATCAAGGAAGGTATTTGCCACTATTTAGGTTATAATCATGATCACGTGCGGAACAATCATGAGGATACGATCAGGAGTAACTTCTTGTTACTCTGTAACATCATAATGAAAAGACCCCCAACGACAGGCTGTGGACCTATCGCAGGGAGTCTTCGGCTGAAGCGTTCATTTTTTCTGATGGCAGTGCAAATCCCGGTATTGTCCGGGCGTCATGTTCTCCATCTTGCGAAAAAAGCGAATGAAGTTCTGGGGATTGGTGTAGGTTAATCGATCCGCAATATCTCCGATCTTCATATCAGTCTCTACCAGCCATTGCTTCGCCATCTGTAAACGGTAGTTTTGCAGGTACTCGCTGAAGCTGATCCCCTTTTCCCTGCTGAACAGCGGCCCCAAATGGTTGGGGTGATAATTCAATTGCTTTGCGCATGCTTCAAGCGTAAGCTCGGTGTCGAAGTTCTGATGGATCATATCAGTTAGCTGGTCCGATATTTTCTTGACATGAGACTTTCTCTGGTGCTCCAGCCTGCGCATGATTGGAGTAATGACTGTCTCACTAAACCAAAATCGGATTTCCTCCTGGGATTTTAGATCAAGCAATCTGTCAAAAAGCTGTTTTTCCTGATCGGGTGGAAATTCCGCGTCTGTATTCTTCTTTGTATCTGCTGTTATCTCGGACTGTCCAAGCTCGGTCAGTATCGTGTACAGCCTGACCAATGCCATCCGATATTGGCGCCAGTCGGCTTGCTCTTCAAAGATCAATCCAATGCAGCGCTCCAACAGTTCGTCAGCCCTTGTCCGCTCCGCGAGCTTAACTGCATCGTAGAGCTCTTTGGCTGCACGGTGCGGGAACACGCTGGATACTAAGTCTTCAGGCTGGACATCATCGATAAACAGAACTGATTCCGCGCCGAAACGGATCCTATAGCGAAGCGCCTCCAGTGCTTGCTTGGCAGAGATAGAAATATCGACGAGCTGATTTTGGGGACGGCTGATGCCGATGCTAATATGCAGCTTCAGGTATTGCAGTACTGTTCTCTGGATCAGTTCTGCTACAGCAAACAACCGGTTCTTGTACTCCACATCCGTAGTTACGGCACCTCCGACAACCGTGATCTGGGATTGTTCCAGCAACACAGAATCTAGCCGTTCCTCGGCGGGGATCAGCTCGCCGACGATATTGGCGATCGCGAAGAGCAGCAGATCACGGTCGTTTTCGCTATACCGGGACCGCTCCAGAAAATCGATCTGAATGGCGAGTACGGCATACCAGTTCCAATCGGCGTGATAGCCATATTCTTTCAATCTGGCCGGTAACTGAGATTCTTTCTCCTCGCCGCGAATCAGCTTCATGACAAAAAATTGCTTTAGTTCCCGTACTTGTCCTGTCAGCTGAGCCAGGAGGCGGGATTCCGTCTGCAGCATGGATTGCAACCGACAGCCGATCATGGTGAATTCGTCGGTACGGGCTTCATCTGGCGGATCTCCGAATCTGCTGGCAATCGTTGCGGCCAATTTCCGAACTGGCCGGTAGAAATTACGGGAACCAAGTAGTGCGAGTCCGCCGGTTATCAGAACCATGAGCAGGCATACAAACAGAGTAACCCAGCCTATAGAGCGGGAATCTCGGGTAATATCCTTGATGAATATGGCGGAAACATAAATCCAGTCATTATAACTTGACTTACGAACGATAACGGTTGTATTGTCCCCATCAAGCTCAACGTTGAATTGTCCTTCCGTTTCATTTCGCCTTTGCATCTCGGCAACAAGTTGCTCAAAACCGGATTGCTGTATTTTCCGATCGCTTCGGGACAAAAGCCGGTAATCTTTATCCATTACCATAATGCTACCGATTTGGTTGTCGGCCGCCAGAAGGCTCGCCAGCTGCGATTCGGCGATGGTCACGATGGCCAGTCCGTTGGCTTTCAGCGAATTCAACGGGATTTTCTTCACGAGACTAATACTTGGCGAGCTTTTGTCCTCGTCCGTTACCCAAAGAGAAAATGAAGGCAGCTTCTCATACCGGAGAAGATGATCCAGATTCCTTACATCGTCAAATGTAAAAATATTGTTGTTGTCGACGCCCCATTTACCTTTTAAATTTACTACAGTCATATTGTTTATCGTCAGCTCGAAGGTTTGGCTGCGCACCATGTTCTGGTACATCTCATTATAAACCTGATAATGGGCTGCAGAATAAGGGAGCGACATCGCATTCACCACAAGGGGCGAGCTAATATACTGCGTAACCGAATGATCGATCGTCTTGAGGGTTTGCTCCACACGAAGTTGGGTCTGCTGAAGTGTCGCCATGCTGCTCTGGTTTACCTTGTCCTGCACGATTGAGGAAGCTTTGAAATATGAGATGATTCCAACGATGATCACTGGAATAGAGCCAATCAGCAGACTGTACATTAAGAGACGGGTGAAATAGTTGCTGGAACGAATTTTCATGGCAACTCCCTTGTGAACGTTTTCAATAATGTTTCACCTATTATAGAGATGAGATTAAAGGAAGTCCATAATCAGGACATAATCATTAGAACGGATTATCTGGTTTGATTCGTTATCAGCTTAGCATAATGTTGAATACACTTTTTTTGACATCAAGCGTGATCTTATATTCAACGGCATGAACATGAAGAGAAACGTACTTTTAGGCTTTTAGGGGACTATTTGGGGATTCAGTTATATTTTGATTTTTTACCTGATTAGGCTTTTTAATTAAGACAAATCGACCATCTACATGCTACCCTTGTCGGATAATCAAACTTAATAGACTATCGCATTGGCTAGGGTAGAGAACCTCGCTCGTCTTGATTCATCAGGTATGACAGACATTCTGTAACCTCCTAGAGTTCACATTAGTTTGGCTGCATTTCTTTAGTCATAATGCTAAGACTGCGTCTTTCAATGGAATTCGGCGATTGTTGCGCTATCCTGCCCGTTGAGAATAAGACAGCTGATCTCCCGGCTGCCTCCCCAACTGTTTTTTTATCTCTCGTGTCCCTTCAAATATTAGACATACATCTAATCAGCTATGATTCAAAGTTCTTGTTCATTTCGGCTAACGATGTAAGTTCTTGTACTCAGCTCGGGACAAGAACTTGGTTAGTCTGAAGTTGAATTTCGGGGTTAGCGAGCACCGATCGTAACTGGCGGTCGGCTTGGCGTTTAGCTTTAACATCTAGAGTTCAGAGGGTGAGTTCCGGTCTGGATGCACGAGCGGGCTGTTGCCGTTGGCATTTGCAGCTCAGAACCCCCCACTCTCTGCTTATTCCTCCAACTCCCATTAACAACAAAAAAACTGCATTTCCGCCTTTTCTTCTGGATGGACTCTCAGGGACTCGAACCCTGGACCAATTGATTAAGTGTCAACGGCTCTACCAACTGAGCTAAGAGTCCATGTATAAAATTGTTGGTGGAGCCAAGGGGGATCGAACCCCTGACCTCATCGCTGCAGCGATGCGCTCTGGCGTGGTGGTCAGGGGCACTGCCCTATACTTCACCTCACAAAGCAATGATCAATTTCCAACTGTTTCATTTCCAAAAAAGAAAACCCGTCTCACGATGGACCCCTTTCATACTTTTGACTAGGGGTAAGCCGCTTGCCAAATCCCTTATAAACGCCCCACGATTCCTCATCCTCCCCGGTTTCAGTGCAAAATGGCGTATAATGAACAAAATATAAATTCACATAAGGGGATATTAAAGTCATGAAATTGAGCCTGAATTGGATTACGCTAAAGGTGCGCGATCTGGAGGCATCCCTTAATTTTTATCATAGGATTCTGGGACTTCCGATAGACCGCAGATTTGAGAGCAGAGGAAAACAGATTGTTTATGTTAGGCACGGAGGGACAGCCCAAGATCAAGCTTATACAGGGAACCGACCGGCTCTGAAGCCAGAATGCGGCGCTTCCGTTGGGTTCGAGGTGGAGTCACTGGATGAGGCAATAGATCATTTGAAAAATCAGGGCATCCCGGTAGCGCGCAGGCCGATCACGCCGAATCCCCGCTTGCGGTTCTTTTATGTTCTTTACGGCTGCAGCCGCCTCAAAGTAGATTCGTCTGCCTTGGCCCGTACTTTTGCCTCCAACTTCCTTCAGATTCACCTCGCGGTAGATACCCTTGCCCTTCGCTAAAGGTAAACTTGCCAGCCCCCGTGGGAGACTTTCACCCTAGAGATGACGCCCATGCTGGGCGTACATCTCTAAATCATTATCCAATTTTAAGAGTCTAGTCGAAATTTCAGTTTTTGGAGGATCAGGCATTACAGCGGTGTTTAATCTGCGCTGTAATTCTTCAATTCCGTATTCCTTATTCTTAAAACGTTCGACTAAGATTTCGTAATGATGAATGACTATTGAAATCCAATTTATCGGTACATGGCTTGAGTTTTCTGCACAATCTTTAGCTTCCTGCAATGAATCGTGCAGAGTGCCACCAATAACATTCCACTCTAGGTCACATGAGAATAGATAGTAACCTCTGGCACCGTCATATTTAGCTACCGCGAAAGCAGTGATAACCTCTTTTTTTGTTTTCACCCTCGAACAAAACATATCCGTTATTATTGAAATGCTCGTTTGCTGTATAAATCAAAACATTTGCTCCATCCAGCAATGGTGGCACTGTCAAGTTATTCACCTGCTTTCGAAATTGAAGTGTTCGTCTATAAGCTCTGCAAACTAATACTCAAATCCTATTGGTTGACACTCAACTAAACTGCCCGTTAGCTTAATTCCGAAATCCCTCGGGCAGACCGAGAGGCGATAGCCCCAACGCTTGATATGGTGTTATCTGATGGATTCGCCTACTAGGAAGCACTAACATTTCTTTTACTTAATTTCTTAAATACCGAGTATTCCTTATTGGACTTAATAAAACTTAATATCTTTTCGGCACATTCTTTTGGATTCATCTCTTCAGTATTTACTTCGAGGTCATATTCATCAAAGCAATATACTTTGCTAAACTGTGAAGCTGCCAGTCCGATTTTTCTATCTCCTCTTGCTTGCTCTCTTCTTATGAGTTCTTCTTTCGAGCATATTACACCTATAAATAACGTAGGCTGATCGAAAAATTGATCAAGAAACTCATTAAACCTCTTGTCATTGTCGATTACGGTATCAACTATTACATTAAAACCCATTTCTGATAACAATTTAATTGTCGAATGGTACACTGAGAATATGGAATCATCAAGTATTTGTGAGACAACTTGATGATCTATTTCTCTTGGAGGTTCATCTGGAAATTTATTATTAATAAAATCATTGTAATTATTAAAAAAATCATCAATTGATAAATGATAAAAAGGAATCTCTTTCTGATTTAGCAGTTCAGTCGATATGGAGGTCTTTCCAGAACTTGAAGTTCCATTTAGATAAACTAACATCCCTTGCTTCAATTTAATCATCCCTTCAAAAACGTATTTTACAGATAACGTTATAATCACAAAGTCCATAAAATTATCCAACTCATAAAATATTCGAGAAACGATTGAACTATCCTGCCCGTTAGCTCAATCACTAATCGGATTCATTTACTTTAAAAGAAGTGATTCAATAAATACCTCTATGTCAAATGGTTCAGTCGTAGTTTCGTATCTACCATATATATGGCCGTTTCGATCGATTAAAAACTTTGAGAAATTCCACTTGATCCCGTCACCGGCATATATGTCCGGATACTTTTCCATCAGAAAATCCTGCATCCATTGACCGCCTGATGTCTCAGTATCGAACCCTTGAAATGGTGCTTGCTGTGTTAAATATTGAAATAACGGATGAGCAGACGGTCCCCTAACCTCAACTTTCTCGAATAAAGGAAACTTAACTCCAAAGTTGCTCTCACAATATTCATGTACTTCCGAGTTACTCTCTGGCTCTTTCTCGTTGAATTGGTTACAAGGAAAACCTAGTATTTCAAACCCTTGCTCATGGTGTATTTCGTAAAGCCTTTGAAGATCAGGTAATTGGCGAGAATAGCTGCATCTACTGGCAGTGTTCAGAATAAGCAGAACTTTTCCACGATAAATTGACAATTCAACAGGCTCACCATTAATTGACTTCGCTTGAAAATCATAAATAGACATCAGACCACCATTCCTCCGCGTTATTATTATAAATAACATAATATCGCTACAGGCTTTTATTGGTCTAATATATAAAAGGAATAATATTTATAGAATGAACCTATAATCCAATATTACCTTAGTATATTGCCCATTTAATTTACTAGAAAAGAGGAGCTACCATATAGGAAGCTCCTCTACTTATTTCCCCCCAACAAAATCCGTTTCTAAATTCATCATGAAAATAGTACATCCTCTCAGCTCTGGGGCTTATCCTAACTCGCTGGAGAACTTTTTTTATTACCTATAGCCAATTGAACGATAATCTGAAGCACGATGATTACAGCCAAACCATAGAATGCTTGGACGAAGCTGCCCGTTGTATCGTGGAGCCAGCCAATGGCTAGCGGCCCAAGCGCTCCGAGAATGTAGCCACCTGATTGGGTCATTGCGGACCAGCTACTGGCTTCCTGAGCATTGCTTGTTTCATCAATGGGCAACATCAGTGCAATCGGGAACAGTCCACCTGCTCCAATACCGAGTGGAATCGCCGCGAGCCAGGGGCTTACGGATATGTTCAGCATCAGGACACCCATCAACTCTAATAACGCACACCCGACAAGCCAGAATACACGTCTTTGGTAACGGTGTACAAGCATGGGAATGAACAACGTAGAGGGCAGAGATATCAATGTAAATAAGGTTTGGATGTTGCCGGCCGTCTCTTGACTATACCCCTTGCTTTGGATTGCTGGCGCAAGCCAAGCGGTCAACGAGTAGAAGATCGCTGCCATCAGCCCGAAGAATAATGTCAGCATCCAGGCACGCTTGTTGTTCACCGGAAGTGGTGCATTAAGTACACTCGAGATTTTACCGGATTGTAGATCTATGCGCGCAGACCAGGCTAATCTCAACCAGATCGGCAATGCAATGGCTGCGAGAAATGCCCATACAGCCAACGAGCCCCTCCACGAACCACCCAGCGTATGCTGAAGCGGAACCGATAATCCCACACTAATGCTGGCCCCCAACACCATCGCTGTAGAGTAGATACCCACCATAGCTGCCACTCGGTCAGGGAAGTACTGCTTAATGAAGCTGGATAATAGCGGCCCTGCCAATGCTATTCCTATTCCGGACAGAAAAGAAGTGAACATCATCAATGGAGTTGTACCCACAAACCATCGTAATCCCGTACCTAACCCAATGAGGATTAAAGCCAGAACAATTGCGCCCTCATTTCCCCACTTTCTACTTAATCTTACGGAGAACGGTGCAAATATCCCCATACATAATACCGGAAGTGTGGTTAACAGACTGGCGGTAATCCCGCTTATACCCAGATCATTCTGTACGGTGCTCATTAGAGGTGAAATGGATGTAATGGGTGGTCGTAAATTCAGCGAAGCCAGGATAAGCGCCAGGACGATATAAAAAAGTTTCATTATGAATCACCTCATGGTAGTAGTATCGTTACATCACCCATCATCCTATTTGTTAACGACAGATCGTTGGGTGGTGCACGATTAAGTATAGAATCATTAGAATGATTGAACAATACTATAGTTTCTATTAAAATGATTACTAAAACCAATGATAAGAGGGAGATTCATATGGAGATTCGTCAGATGGAAAACTTCATTACGGTGTGTGAGGAGCTTCATTTTACACGAGCAGCTGAGAAACTCGGCATATCTCAACCTACGTTGAGCCAACAAATACGCGCGCTCGAGGATGAACTCGGTGTTCCCTTATTTGACCGAGTCGGCAAAAAGATTGTGATGACCCAGGCAGGAAATCTGTTTCTGGAGCACTGTGTACAGATGATTCGGCATTTACAGAATACCCAGGATGCGTTAGCTGAACTCCGCAATGATCAACGAGGTCGGTTGGTAATTGGTGTTCTCCCTTCCGATCTGGACTATCGGCTCACCCCATTGCTCGTGAATTTTCATGCACGATTCCCCAAGGTACAACTGAAGGTTATCTCTTCGATCTATGTCTTGAATCAAGTGCTGGATAATGAAGTAGACATCGGCATCGAGATCACGTCTGCTCCTGATGATCGGCTTGTACGCATTCCTTTGTGCAGTGAAGAATATGTACTCGTCGTTTCCGAGAATCATGATTGGGCTGAACGAAGCACGATTGGAATCCAGGAACTGCGAAATATCCAAACTGTGATGTTCCCCGAAGGATTTACAGGCAGAGAACTGGTTGATGGCTATTGCCGTAAATATGGATTCAGTTTAAATACGATCATGGAGACCAGTTCGGCTACTTCCATTATTAGCTTGGTTAAAGCCAACGTCGGAGGAACATTGCTGCCTTATCGTTTGATCCAAGCGATGAATGAACCAACACTACGCTGCATCCGAATTACAGACGATCCGCCATACCGTCACTTTGAGATCATTCATAGGTCCGACCGTTTTCTGACAAAATCGGCCAAGGCATTTATTGAGAAAACTATCGAGTATTTCAATTAAGAGTGAGTTGCGATTTAGAGAAGAGAAGTTACTAAGGAAACCGCATAATACATGACAGAAATGTCATTACGGATTCTTTTGTAAGATTCGCTTCTGCTGCCAGAACTAGAGTATAGTAGGAGTTGTTAAAAATATATTCCAGGAGGCTATAGCCATGCCACAGGAGATCTGGATTAACCTGCCGGTCAAAGATGTTGAGAGGTCAACTGCCTTTTTCAATGAGATTGGATTCCATGCAGTGAGCGTTGGTAACGAGCGAGCCAAGCTTGACATAGGCCAAACAACGATTTTGCTGTTCCCGGATGCAGCGTTTGAGAAATTCACAGGTTCTAAAACCGCAGATACTACCCATAGCGCTGAAGTAATATTCTCCATTGGCGCTGAAAGCAGAGAAGAAGTAGATGCCTTTATTCAAAAAGCAGAGTCTGCCGGAGGAAACATCTTTGGCAAGCCGAGTGAAATTGACGGCTGGATGTACGGCGCAGGATTTGCCGACCTGGACGGTCACCGCTGGAACCTGCTGTACATGGATGAGAGCAAAATGCCTAAAAGCTAATATGAAACTTCAATAAGGATGTGCTTTAAAAGTAATCGGGGATATCAAGTACTATGGAGTCGATATCATTTTCTTTTGAGTAATACATACAAACACTGTCTTTATATTTCTGAAACTCATTAGGTAGTACAATAAAACCTAATTCTTTGTAAAATTCTATTCCAATATCACTATAAAGGAAAAAGTTGTTACACTTTTCTTCCTGTTCAAGTTTATTTATCGTTTCTTTGACCAATAAAGAAGCATATCCTTTTTTTCTTAAATATAAAGGGGTAGCAATTGAACCAATCCCTTTTACAATTTGGTCAACAGAAAGATTTAGTTCATATACGATGAGGGAGCTTAATAGCTGCTTTGTATCTGTTGCTTCAAGAACGTACCACTTTCCCTTTTTATACTTTTTGGAAGCCTGGCACATAGTTATATATTCTTCATATGGCAGATTATCTCCCCAAACATCATAGCCCATCTTATAAATTTCGATCATTTCCTCTTTTGTTGCTTCCCTAATTTTTTTCAAAGTACCTCTCCTTTTGTTTTATGCGGTTATAGATTCTTTTCGACAATAAGCTTATCATGATCTCTATTCTTCTGAAGCAAAACTGCTCCCAAAGTATCTGGGCTAACATTCTCCGTTCGTTGAACAAACTACTCCCAGTAAGGAGTACCACTAAAGAGAAATTCTTCTTTATTTACATATCGCTTAAATTCCCGACTTGCTAATTTACTAATGTGACTGGTTAACCACTCATTAGATTCAGGCAGCCCAAGCCAAAAATTCATTGTTTCGAGTTGGGCTGCTACAAAGAAACCTTCCAAACGTTGAACATAGTTATGAGGCAGGTCGAATTGTTTTGCGTATGATTCTAGCAACTGGTTTCTGAATGCTGGGTGGATATAAGAAAGTGTCCAACCTAAATCGAATAAATAATATCCGAACCCACAAGCTCCAAAATCAATAGCTCTAGCTTCTTGTTCATGAAACACAAAATTACTTGGAATCAAATCTGCGTGAATTATCCCCCAATTGCCTGGTGTTCTTTCTATGTCGTTCATCATTAAAATTGCACACTCTCCGGCCAATTGCAGAATTTCCACATCATTTTTATCGAGCTCACCACCGTTAGCAAGCTGTTTTAGCTTTTCTAATGATTGTGAAATTCTAGAATTATCAAATGACGGTCGAGTAAATGATGACGGAATTTTCCAAAAAGATGAATGTTTATGAAGCTTTCCGATCAATTCGCCTACACACTCGGCATCATTGACTGTTGGAACAAATTGTTTTTGTTCACCATCTACCCATTTTAACAATGTACAGTTTATGTCAGCTATCTTAGTAACATATTCACCAATGTTATTTTTTATAGGTGATGGCAACACCAGATTTGTATCATTTGTTAATGTTTCCAACCAAATCATTTCTGAATGGATGACTTTTTCCTCAGACCAAATACTTTCCATCGAATCATTTTTTGATAGATGTATTCGCAAACTATAGCAGTTACTTTCCTTATCTGTCACTTTATAGATGGTGTTTGCATTTTGGCCAATATGTGCTATTGATTGATAAGTAATTGGATAACAAGTTAATGCTTCTATAGCAATATCCTGAGTATTCAGCACGGTATCTTCCCTCCCCTTGAAACAACCGAATAAGGATATCGTACCATAATATTTTCCAATAGTTTGAGAGAGAACACTTATATTTATATTTTATCCATCACTTAGTTGATTAAGGTAACCTGCTCATCAATATGTATTATTCAACTATCGTGTCCCGTTAGCTCAACGGAACTTCGATATTATTGTTATTATCTGATTTAGGATGAAGACGATTTTCTATTACAAAAAAATGATTGAAAATACCTACTACTCGTACTTTATTATCTGCCTCTCCAAAAATTTTTGTTTCTGCTGTCATAAAAATAATCTGATGTGTGAGACTTGATGATTTCAAGTCATTAATAGTATGAAAGCAATTTGAGCTTTCGGAACTGTCACATTTAAGACCGTGAACCTTTTGGAGGTAATTATCATAATCTTGACTACTTGGTTTTGTATAAGCCATCACAAATAATAATATGGAAACTATTAGGAAAGCATATTTCTTCTTGATAAAGGCACCTCATCTCTTATGGATAATCGTACAATATAATACCGCATTTAACTGCCTAATAGTTCAACAAGGCAACATCACGCTCTACTGCACGTTAGTTGAACAAATAAAAAACGGCTGCCGAAGCAACCGCTATTCCACTAACGTTCCCCGTTAGTTCAATAGAATTAACAGTTTCAGTCCGATGGTATCCTCTTGTCTATGATTCAAGCCACCACTTTCAATCCTATGATTAAATACTTATAAATCCCACTATAGCCAAACGGCCAAATGCGGATATAATCTTACTCTAAATTACTGGAGGTAGCGCTCCGTACTCGGCCCACTGCTCTTTTGTCGGGCCGTAAAGATCCGGCACACGAAGGCCTGCCTGACGCATCAGGACTGTCATCTGACCACGATGATGAATCTCATGCTTTACGAGAATATCCAGCATTAAGCCGTTTGGCCATTGATCACCATACATATCGCTCATGATAAGCAGATTCTCATCTTTCCAACTGGACTGTATAGCATTAAGGAGCGCTTGTGAGGTCCTCTTATAGACTGATGCGATGTCTGCTGCCGAAGCTGGCACCGGCATATCTTCGCTCGGTCCTTCGAAAGACAGTCCCGTCCGAGATGGCATTTCGTGCAACGTCTGTACAAGGTGCCATGCAACACGTCCAAGCGTTCTATGATCGCTTGTTATCTGTTGGCCAAGAGACTCGTCGGTCAGGATCTCCAGTGTCCGCATTGTTGCTTCCGTTTCATTCTGCCAAGTTGCGGCAAAATCTTTAATGTGTTTATACATATCCAACATCTCCTTTTTGTAATGGAATCAAGTTTATTATACCGAACACTAGTTCGTAAGTAAATATTTACATTTACTTAAACTACCCCCGTTATTCAAACGAAGCTGCCGAAAATCATTGCGCTAATCCCGAAATGTAATTAACTACGTATGGTTAATACTTTTGATCATTTTGTTTACGCTAGCCTGCCCGTTAGCTTAATGAAAAGAGCAGGATACCGAAGCACCTGCTCATCAATGTATATTGTTTAATTGTCGTTTCCCGTTACATTAAAACCTAAATCGAACTGAATGCAAACATTATTTCAGATTCGCATACCAATTCATTATTTACCGTGGCGACTCCCTTTCCTTTGACGATTTGTCCCTTGATTCGAATTACATCAAATACAAGAAGGAGTTGGTCTCCTGGTTTTACTTGTCGTTTGAAACGACAATTATCAATACCAGTCAGTAAGCCTATTTTATGATTGTTGCTTTCAACGTTAGACATAGCGACTCCACCGACCTGTGCCAGTGCTTCTACAATTAAGACTCCAGGCATTACGGGATAGTCAGGGAAATGACCGAGAAAATAAGGTTCATTAATGGTTACATTTTTAATCCCAACAGCTCTCTTCCCCTCATTAATCTCCAATATTCTATCGACCAAGAGAAATGGATTCCGATGAGGAATAATCTCTTTAATTCTTTCAATATCAATCATGGATTTGCCTCCCTAATCGGTTTATTACCATTTTATCGCCTTTGGGTTAAACTGGCCCGAAAAAACTCAACATAACTCTTATTAAACTATCCTATCCGTTAGCGTAATAACTGCTCGAAATCAATAACCAAAGGGTACATACTCTCCATTGAAATGATAACGGTAGCCGTTATCTATTCGGACATATCCGAGTATACAATGATCTCTACCCCTGAATGAGACACTAGAGTAGTTTTTATTGTCTTTATTACCTTCAGCAATCAAAATTTCATTGTCTTCACAAGCTAAAACAATTCCGATATGATCGTGAGAATTATCGGAGAGAAGCTTATCGAAAATAACAATATCACCACGTGCCGGAATAAATTCTTCTTGTTTAGCGTCATAGAAAAATCTAGTTTCGTGCAGCTGAGCCCAATCCAACCACGCACCAACCCCAGCTAGACGATACATTCGGTTAGGATATCGAATTGGAAGAAGTATTCCAACCTGCATACAGCAGTAATATACAAATGCAGCACACCAGTTACCTTCTAGTAATTTATAGATATCAGAGTCCGGCCAATACTTGCAAATTTCCCGATAACGTTCATCTTCCGGTACCCCGATTATGTTTTGCTCTGCGAGCTTTTCCGCAAAATCAGCCAGCATAAGTCGTCTGTCTTTAGTTTCTCTATTTAATGCTTCCACATCTACGTTTAATTCTGTATCTACATTTCCCTACTTAATCCTTAGGACTGGAGCTAATACGTACTCTATAATAATCAAACCATAATTTACAAAAACAGGTTTCTCTATACTACCCGATTAGTTGAACAAATAAAACGGCTGCCGAAGCAACCGCTATTCCACTATCGTTCTCCGTTAACTTAGTTTCTAAAATACAAATTCTGTCTCGTTGTTTTCCTTATCAAGATATATAACCCTACAGGAATCTTTCCAACTATCCCAATTTAATACGCTATCAACATCCACACGGAATAATTCATTATATGGTACATTCATAGGATTAGAAAAATCATAAAAAACAAGTTCATAGGGGCATGCCCAATAGCATCCATCAATCACTATTAGTTTTTTTTGTTGAAAATATATTATTTCCCCCCAGCAAAATCCATGCCCTTTATAAGCCTCTTCGGGAACATAATGATTGGTTTCTTTATTTGATAAATTAACAATTGAATACCCTTGATAATCTAACCCACACAACAGATATTCTGTGCCATTTACCTCCAACCAACTGAATAAGAATGGGTCATAATTTCTATATATTATGTCGATGATTTTATGCTCACTATCCGTAACAATCCCTTTTGTGTAATTATGTCTGATAAAACCTTCAACATGGTTATAGTGATGGATTTCAAGTTTGAACTTTCCTGAAGTTGAATGAATAATTTCAGTTTTCTCAGAGATGTAAAATTCATCTTGAAAATAGTACATCATCTCAGCTCTTTCACTGAGAAACTGTGAGTCCTCAACAATATTCCTCAAATTCTTTCACCTCGCTTTAGTATTACAAATTGTACCATATTTTCAGACAGGCTATTACGCTATCTTGCCGTCTAGTTGAATAAAGGCGGACTCTAAGGGGGAATCTGCTAGGATCACCAAAAATCCCCTCGACCTGAGGGGATTTTTCCTATTGCAATGCATTACGTCTCTCCTAACATTTCCTACAAACGCTAATAATAGATGAAGATGACGGAGAGAACGGCTTTTTATCCCAGTCAGCATATTGATGTTCGACGCGAAAGCCGTGACGGATTAATAAAGATTGCAGCGTAGCCTGATCTGTGAATCGACAAGCAATTCGGGAAGTCGTTCGTTTATCTCCCCAATCACGAATCGTGACCCAATGCATGATATGCTGGCTAGCATCGTAACATTGTGTGCCTGATACCTTGACGTTTTGCCCATCCTTATCAATAAAGGACCCCCATCCTGTCTCCTCTTGATCGGATAAATCCGTTCCCTCCGGATTACGGGTCTCGAATGCAAAGATTCCATGGGGTTGTAAATGTTTGTGAACGGTAGTAAGTAAATCGCTTTGATCTTGATCACTTAAGAATGCCTGAAATGCATTGCCAGTCAAATAGATCATCGAAAATCGCTTGTCCGATTCGAAGGTACGGGCATCGCCTTCCATAAAAGTAACAGTCAACCCTTCCGCCTTCAGCCGCGCATATGCGAGCATCGCCGAAGAGATATCTACACCAGTCATCGTTATGCCGGCTTTCGACAGGGGTATCGTTGTTAAGCCTGTACCACAAGCAAGTTCTAACACTTCGCCAGGACTCGATCTTGCAAGCTCAAGATAGAACTGATATTTGTCCATTTCACCGTCAAATTCAAGATCATAATTTACCGGATCCAGATATTCTTCAAGATTGCTATGTTCAATCAACGCCATGCCCCCTCTTTCATTTCAATGTTACATTGGAGAAAAAATAATTTTCATTAGGAAAAACTGTACTTATATAGACTCAGAAAGGATAATCAAAATAAAACCCTCTCGATAACCCTCGTACTTAATAGTATTATTTTACTATTTATTCGATAAACCGTTTGGTAATTCATAGTTATAATCAATTTTTATCGAACCTTACATAACTACTTTTTAAGTCGATAATCACTACTTTATCCTGACCGCGATAGAATAATTAGAGGCCGACCCAACAAAATGGTCATCTTTTTTTCATATTCGGTATAGCATCTTTCTTTATTCGATACAGGTGATCGAGTAAACGATATCTCGTTCCCATCTTCAAGCCGAAACTGGTTCGCAGACACCGTGTCGGAACAATAACCGGGCCAGATGACGCAAAATTATTTCGACTGCGGTCCCATTCCGTTAACCTGCTGTTAGCTTAAATGAAAAAGAAGAGCTACCATATAGGAAGCTCCTCCACTAACGTTCTCAGTAAGCTCGATGACTTATCTAAATCGGAATAAAATTCTGCTATCGACACAAATATCAGAATAGGTGGACTCCACCTCTACCGGAAATTTTCTACACACTCATGTAGAAAGGCGTCTAGTGTGCGTGGCTCTCTGCCGAGCAAGCGCTTCACAGTGTCATTTGGACTTTCTGGCACCATCCTAGACATGGTTTGAATTTCCACAATGTGGTTCGCGAGCCAAGGAGGCAGATTCCCGTGCTCGATAAGATTACGGAGTAGTACTTGGGGTTCCAAGTTGATGTAACTTATCGGCCGATTAAGCAGGGCAGATAGTCGACTCGCGATCTGGGGATAACTGAAAATCTCCGAACCAGTAAGCGTATATATATGGCCTGATACCTTGTGGTTGGTCAGAACTTCTGCGGCAACGTCTGCAATATCGCGACAGTCTATAAAGTTACACGGTGAAACGCCCATGGAGCCGAAGAAAACATTTTGGGTTGTGATCGTTGGTGCAAAGCGCCTTAAATTTTGCATGAACGCATAGGGGCGCAATACGGTGTGGGTGAGACCCGATTCTCTCAGCGTTTTCTCAATTTCTTGATGCCAGCCCGCTACTGCCACTGGAGAGCTATGCTCAAAGGCTGGACTGGATATTTTTACGATGTGTTTGATTCCAGATTCGGCGGCAATCTGAATGATAGAGGTTTCCAATTCGATTTGTCTTGGACTGTTGGACATGGCAAGGAAGAGCTGGCTAGCACCTGTAAACACGCGTCGCATCGATGTGGGGTCAGAAGCATCGACAAAAGCGACCTCGATAATTGATCGGCCTTTTTCTCCGATCTGATCACGCAACTTCTCTGGCTCTCTGCTTAGCGCCCTGACAGGAACGCCAAGATCAACTAAACGTTCCAAAAGCGCACTACCTATCGTACCTGTTGCTCCCATAATAACTATCATTTTTTATCTTCTCCTTTTAGATGAAAAATTAGTTGTGACGGCAAGTCGCCACCGCCATGTCACTATCGTGCTTGCTATGAATCCAGACAACGGGAAATCGATCCATACACGATTGACCCAGGCCAAGTAATTAATCGGAATCATAAATTCTACAAAAACAGATGTCACCCATGCAGCGTATAGTCCAAATGAGGACCCGGCCATTGCGAATACCCCTACTACAACCAAGTGAGGTGCACAGATGACCCATCGCAAATGGCCCACTCGGCTGCGCAACAAAAGGCCAATCATCAAGGCCATCAAGGCCGATGCGCCGCCAATTGTGGTCAATGCCGCTATTTGAAGCCCCCTATCTGCAGTAACCAATCCCCCGATACCTGCCATAATGGCAGGAGCAGTATAGGCCATTACAAATTCACGCCATAGTACAAAAGTCTTTTTCTTGGAACCAGCAGCCTTGATGCCGTAAACATCATCTGTCTGATTCGAGTATTTCATCTGGTTCATTTACTTGCTCCTTTCATCTTTGAAGTAGTTCAATGATTGCGTTCAGCTAGATATAATTAGGTGCCTAACTATATAAGAGTAAAAATAGGCTAGCTTCACTAGCCCATTCTACTCATTACTGATGTTTCCCTTTGGTTTCGAGCCTAATTCGCCCGTAAGTGCTGAGATGCCTTGTGTAACTCGACCTAGCAAGTCGAGAAATACGCTGCGTTCTTCGATGTTGAGCAAGCCCACCATTGCTTCCAACCGAGCGAAATGCTCAGGAGCCATTTCACGGAGCTTCTTCGCTCCTTCTTCCGTTAAGACGACTGATTTCTGACGGCCATCGTCTGAGCTTGATCGCCGAGACACTAGCCCATCTCGTTCAAGAATGTCGATAAGACCAGTCACTGTAGCACGTGTAACGCCTAGATTCTCCGCTAATTGCGAAGGCAACTCTTCTCCTTCGTTATCTTCAAGATCTGCCAATAAACGATAACGCCCTGTTGATAAACCGAATCTAGAGAAATGAATCTCTGAGGCGTGTCCAAGCATGGCTCCCGCTGCCATTAGCCTAGAGGCGACGAGTATAGCCTGTGCGTCTATGTCTAGGTTATAGCGATCAATCTGACGCTTGGATTGTACAAGCGAGGGAATAGCCTCAATGTCATTTATTTTTTTATTATTGTTGTTCATATATGTAGTATGGTCCCTAACTACTTTTGTGTCAACTCATTTTTATTACACAACTCGTTATTTCTCCCAAAGCTCGATCAGTCGACCTTCAGGATCTTCAATCCAAACAAACTTTCCAAATTCACTAATTTCTTTTTTCTTTGCAAGTGGTATACCAATATGCTCAAGATGCTTAATAGTCTCGTCTAGATTATGTACTTGGAAATTTAACATCACTTGTTGTTCTGTTGGAAAATAACTGTCATCCTCGGTAAAGAAAGAAAAGATAGTCTCATTTCCTGATTGGGGCTTTATCACAGTCCCATTCCAATGATCTATTTCAATCTTCAAGACCTCACTGTACCATTTTTTTATAACTTCAAGATTCTTAGTTCTCCAAAAGATTCCTCCGAAACCTTTTATCATCGTATTTATCTCCTGTCAGTCATCAATTTTTTAGCTATCCGTTCTCAATAAATATTCGAGATTTAAATTTAAGTTCCTTTTTTAACTATCTTGCCCATGAATTGAACAATTAAAAAACTACTGCCATAGCAACCGATATTCCACTATCGTGTCCCGTTAGCGCAATGAGTCTACTAGATCCAATGGATGCAGTATGGAAGATTTTAGGTAGATGTATTCATAGAAAAATGGTACATTATTTTGGAATCAATAGCGCGCAAGTCAGGATATACATTTAGACTAATATTTTTATATTGGGGGATGGTACTGGCATGGACAAGAATTCTGTTTATAGAACAAATATTATAGGCGCTGGCGAGGTTGGTAGCGCTATCTCGGTCGATATGGACAAGAATGTTATTCATGAAACTAACAGCTTATTTTGGGATACAAAAGGAAATGATATTTTAGGAGCAACCGCACTTCCTTTATATGGAGCATTTGTCTCAGAAGAAAAATGCCAGCTTTTTGGCGATATTTCAGGAAAAAAGATGTTGGAGATAGGCTGTGGAAGCGGTCAATCCTTGCAATATCTCGGGGAACGTAAAGCATCTGAACTATGGGGTATGGATATATCAGAAAACCAAATCGAAAAAACAAGAGAATACTTATCAGATCACGGACTTTCAGCAAAATTAATCTGTTCACCCATGGAAGAAAAATGTGGACTACCTGAGGATTATTTTGACTTTGTTTATTCGATTTATGCTATAGGCTGGACAACCGATCTTGAGGGTACTTTTAGCAGGATTGCTTCTTACCTAAAAAAAGACGGCGTTTTTATTTTCAGTTGGTCTCACCCTATACACAAATGTGTTGTTGCAGAAAATGATATGCTTGTTTTTAAAAAATGTTACTTCGATGAATCTTGGTATTCGGTAACTCTTGACGAAAGTACGCTAACATTAGCTGACCGTAAACTATCAACCTATGTGAATGCGCTCTCAAAAGCGGGATTTGTTATTGAAGAAATGATTGAGCAATCTGATGATGAAATTATTCAATTGCGGGACGATAACGACGATTTTGCAAAAAAAGCAAAAATGCTCCCTGTAACTTTTGTAATCAAAGCAAGAAAACTATAATTAGTAGTTGAAGATAAATGCCGTTAATTGAATAAAGGCAGCCGATCATGTTGACTGATTGGCTGCCTTATCGCGTTTATTGAACTATCGTCTCCGGTTAGCTTAATTATGATTCCCGAAAGTCCATACATTCATCAAGTACGTCTCGATTCCTTCATTCCTCTAATATTTGCACATTCTTAGCTGTCCTGCGCTGAGAATCAACTATATTCGGAAACTCGAATAGGTCGAATTCAACTTTTTGACCCTCTTTAAGGAACCGAAAGCCGTTCGGTAACCTAATAGGGTCTGGTAGTATTTCGCTGAAGTGTACAAAAACATGGTAACCTTCCTGGCCGTCTAGCATTATCCGTCCGTAACCTTTATCTTCTTTGTACCATTTGACAACACCCCATCTTCTTTCCGCCACCTAAGCACCTCCTCTGTAACTTTATGGTACAACTCATTATGTGCTCACATCGCGTTGAATGAGTTATCTCATTTGATTTTTTTCGGAAACCCATATACAAAAAGTATCATACCGAGAAACGCAAGGATTGGCACAAAGATATTATCGAAGAAGCTTGTAATATGAGTTTCAGGTAGGGCGTTGAACATATTTGCTTCGTACAACGCTGCAATTTCATGGCTGCGAGCTATCAAAGAGCCTACTCGTTCGATTGCATAGATTACTCCAGCGGAAATTAGAAAGGATGCACCTAGTTTTCTGTAAAAGTCGTTGCCCATGAAATATTTGTCTCCTCCTCTATTTTTTATTAAGTACTTCTCCCACGATCCCACTTTACCACATTGTTCCAATTTTCTGGGTATCAGAATATCATTACATAACCTAATGCTAATAATGTGACGCTATAGCGCCACAAATTGTAAGTATTCTGCCGGGTAATTGAACAATAAAAAACAGCTGCCGAAGCAGCCGCTATTCTACTGTCGTTCTCCGTTAGCTTAATGATTTACTTTGCTTCGGACGAATCCTATTGCTCTTTATTGAGAACTTCATGGATTATATTTGTTATGTCGTTAATTTTGCGGGAACAATATTTTAAAATAGGGTTAGCCCAATATTCGGGTCCAGTTTCATCATCACCAATTTTCACTAAATTCAATGTATACACACCCTCTGAACGCATAGCTGGATAGCATCCTAAATCAAAAATCAAACCTGTCTTTTCATTTCTTAAATAGAATATATCCTCATGTAGCTCCCATACATAAGGAAATGAGTCGTCATGAAAGTCATCGGGATTAATTTCATAAAAATGATTCCATAAGACAGTCCAATCTGACGGAATATTTAATGGCACCAATTGTAGACTCATGTTAATAACACATCCCTTAACAATCTTCATATTCAAATCACCGTGATTGTCCAAGTTATCCTGCCCGTTACTTCAATGAAAAAAGCAGGCTACCGTAGCGCCTGCTCATTAGTGTGTATCATTCAACTAAAGTTCTCCGTTAGTTCAATAGTCTTATGTTTTAATTAGAGTCGCTGCTTATAGTTGTAAGGCTTGCCGAACACCTAATGCAGTGACGTCCCGACGGGCTTAGGGGGCTGGATGTGGTCACTCGCTTCTGAGAGTGACCCGGAGCGTCAATATGGTGTTAGCCGAAGGAAGTTCTGGAAGCAGCCATTGCATTTAAGGCGTTCTCAAAATAGCTATATACTTCATCTGCAATTCCCAGAAACTCTTCAACAAGTACATTACTATCCAAGTAACAAGCATACAGATAATCAACTAAAGCGGGGTCAATCTCACAATAGTTTAATATGGCATTCTTCATCTTAATAATGTCATCTTGCCATACACCTGTATCTTCTAAAACCAAAGAGTATAATGCACGAATTAATCTCTTAGAGTAACCTTTAATATATCTAGTTTTCATTGTGTTATCATTAGCATTAGAAAGTAAACTATGTATATGATCTACTTCCTCCTTGGTCTCTGTATTTAAGTCTAAAATGAACTCTGGAGAAATAATTATCGGTGGTACTTTTTCACCAACGTCATGACCATATATGCAAACACAAATTATCTTTACCCAAAAACCCCACTCATTTGGTTTACTTAATACATCGTCAATCGAGCAAATTATCGTATCAATCTTAGTTACTACTGGATATTCTTCCAAAAGCCTGTCTTTAATATTTGACAATCTTTCGTAATCAATATCTTTGGGATTTACACATACAATAGTAAAGTCTGCATCTGACTTAAAAGGTTTAGCAGTTCCTTTTGGAATCGAGCCACACATATAAATGCTATGAATCTTACCTTTAAATTCGGTAAGTATATTTTCTATATACTTATCAACAAAATCCTTATATTCACTTTGTATTACAATTCTATTTATAACTTTTTCTAATATCATATAGACTCCTCCTAAACTAAGAACTTCTTTCGGCTAACGTCTTTTTTGCGAACTTCGTAAATTCGTCATGACTTAAGTTATTCGCGAAATCATTCAACTATCCTGCCCGTTAGCTCAACGGCATCCACGATTTGACGCCTACTTCAATAAAAAAGAGAACAGGGCAAGAAAGGCATCGACAAAAACCAAGCAGACACCTATTATTTTAACGTGGAACAGTGCAAGCGTTGTCCGTTTAAAGAGGGTTGTTATAAAGAAGGATCGAAGAGCAAACCTACTCTGTAACGATTAAATCTGAAGAACATTCGGAACAGATTGCGTTGCGTTCCAGGAAACAGAGTACTTTAAAGAAAAATCTAAGGAACGCTACAAAATTGAAGCGAAGAATAGCGAACTTAAACATGGGCACGGGTATGATGTAGCTACATCCTCGGGTCTGATTGGTATGGAATTACAAGGTGCGATGAAGATATTCGCCGTGAACTTAAAGTTTTTTGCAATGGTATGGAGCCGAGCTTAACCAGTTGAGAACCCTGCAGATCCCTTCGGATCGTCAGTTGATTTCTATGGTCAGGGAGCTTGTGAAATTCGCCCCCGGCTCCAGGGTGATTATTCCCTCTTTAGCTTGAAGTTCACCTTCGAAGACGTCCATATCCGCTACTCCTTGCCAAGGCTCGATGCATATGAAGGGAGCGTTCAAAGGCTGCCAGATGCCGAGGTCGGGAAAACCCTTATAGCTGACAACTACGCTTTTGGAGGAGTGCTTGCTTCTAAGCGAAATCTGCCGAGAGCTCACATTTCGGAAAATCAATGCGCCTTCGGCGAACATTTCATGGGATAAAGGCAGGATGGTCTCTTGTTTCAGAACGGGCTCCGATTTGCCGCTGATCAGCAGGCCGTCCGAATTCAAGAACAACCTTTCAAGGTTTTCCGATTCAGCGAACTCCAGATAGTAATCGTTCAGGCTACCGTTGTCATCAAGCGGACAATTGAACGCCGGGTGGGTTCCGAGCTGGAAGAAGATATCCTGTTCATCGCTATTTTCCACCCGGTAACTAAGTTCCAGTGTGCTTGCATTCAGTTTATATGTAATATATAGGTTGAATTTAAAAGGATAACTGGCCAGGGTTTTCTCATCATAAGAGAGGCGGTAAACCGCGTGGGTGTCGCTTTCTTGGACCAGCGTAAATTCGCTGCGTCTGGCGAATCCGTGATTGCCAATCTTATAGGCTTTGCAGTCCACCTTAATCTCTCCGTTCCGGGCCGCACCAATAATGGGAAACAGCACCGGAGAACGGCCTGTCCAATACGTGGCGTCACCGCTCCAGATGTATTCAGCTTCCGGATCCAGCTTTCTGAAGCTGATCAGTTCCGCCCCAAGGGTATTAATCTCAGCTTCCGCCGAGCTGCTGCGCAAAATTTTATTCATTGTTGTACTCCCTTTCATACTTATAGTCCAGATACACATATTATATCAAAGTTCTTGAGGGAGTTGAGAAAAAGACAGCCAATTCATCAGCTGCCGTTTCTTCGTGCTTATTGAGCTATCGTGTCCCGTTAGCTTAATGGCATCTTATTATGCCGGTGTGCCTTCCTGAATTACGTCCAATATTGCTCTTCAATCTTTAGATCCTTATGTCTCTTATCTACGTACTCATTCTCACTAATTATTTCTATTTCATTAGAATCAAAAAAACTAAGCAATCTCAATCCTTCATTTAACAATTCATCTTTATATTGTCGGGAAAACTCTGACCTTTTAACTGGGTCTGCAAGTTGATCATCGTAATCAAATACAATATATTTAAGGGCTATCATCCTAAAAAAGGAATATCCATTACAATACTCCCTGTAAATGTGTGAACAAGAACTAATGAATTCCTCCTCAATATAAACAAATCGATTTAATAGATCTCTGATCTTAAACCTTCAACTGACCTATAATTAAGAATTTTTGTAAGTTGCCCTTCTAATTCATCCATCACATATTTAGAATTATAATTTAGATTAATCAATCTAAAATAGACATCTTTACCTATTGATTCTTCAAGTATCTCTTTTTTGTCATAAAGCCACTGTTCAAATTCCTTTGTTGAAAGTTTATTCCTCAAGACTGAGTGAAACCATTCTATAATTTCTTCATTGATCGGATCCATGATTTCAATCCTTTCCTTGCACCGCGGTTTCATATAACGCCTTATTTACGAACTTCGTGAATTTTCTTATGTATGAAGTATTCGTCGAAATGCTTACGCTCTACTGCCCGTTAGTTGAATAAAAGCAGCTGATCGTTCTGACTCGAATACTTGCGTGCCTTTATTGCACTATCCTATCCCGACTCTAGCTTAGGCGGTAAATGATCAGTTTTTATTCTTAATTATAAATGGCTTTTTGGCATCCACAATAATCGAAACCATCTTAAGTTCCTCGATAGAATTCCTTGAATCAAACCGAAAAGATCTTCCTATTCTCCCATCCACTTCATTCCAGTATGTATAATGAAAATCTCCGTTCTCGTCACAATACTCTAACAGCGTTACTTCAAACCCTGCCATTTCAAATACTGATACGAAAGTTTTAGCATTATAAACTATTTTATGAGTTGCAGCAGGATGATCCGCTGGTCCTGGACCACCGACTTGAACCATCTGTTGATACCAATCGTTACTGAAGTTTTTATCAGGAACGGCACAACGAATGTACCCACCAGGTTTTAAAAATTTATAACAATGCTTCGCAGCCATAATCCCTTCCTCATAGGTTAAATGTTCCCACACGTGTTCAGCCAAGAGCGCATCAATACTCTCTGGTTCAGATAATTTATTCCAACTTTCTAAAGATAGTAAATTCAACTCATCTACCTGCGTACTGAGCCAACCATCATACTTTGTCTGTCCTGCTCCAATGACCACTTTCATATAAATACCACCATCCAATCTTGTTCTTGAACAATATAACTAAGTAAATATTCTTTAGGCTTAGGTTATTTCCTCTATTTGTAACTAACCTGCCCGTTAGTTGAATAAAGGTAGCCGATCGTGTTTGAGCTAACGTTCCTCGTTAGCTTCACAATCCATCCACGTGTTCCTCAGCCGCCGAATGAATATCTCAGGTTCATTTGGGTCAAACACCTCAATCCCGTCATCTTTTATAAGCTGTCTTTTAATCAAATCGTCAATGAGCAGATCGGTTACATCGTGATAATGGTCCAATACATTTTCCTCTTCAATAAAACTAATTTGATCGCCTATATTACTCAAAAGGTACCAGGTCGTCATAGCTGCTGTTACGGGATTTCCGGTTAATTCCTTTGCTTTACTTGCTGGGAGATGGGCAAAGCTTATTATTTCTCCTTTGCTTTTATTGACTAAAATATATCCTTGTCCCATTTAAAATATCTCCTCATTTTCTTAGTTCACTGAACTAACGTGTCCCGTTAGCTTAACCAAACGACGAACCTTAATCATCGCTTGTTTCTATACAAGAGTCCCAAACAAATAAACTGCAAACACAGTAATACTAAGAACCAACATAACTCCTCCCACCCTATAACAGAAAGTAGTTCCAAAATTATTTGGATATTTTTTCGAAATTATCACTGCTGGTAACCAAAATACGATAGCAGCCATAAATGGAATGTGATACCCCTCGGTTTCATTCGTATATATATTCCAATTGAATAACTTAAAAAGATAATGGCTCAACATGAAGTCGTTTTGAAATTTAAAATTAAATAAAAAACCTAAAATAAGAACAACTATTGCAAATGACCCAGTACCAAATGATCTTTTTATTGTCACTTCATTTCGCTCCCCTGCAAATTGTTGCCCCTTGGCTACAATTCTCATAGAGTTGGTTTTCCAATTATATCCTATACGTAGGAACAGTAAATTTGTTGCGTTATCCTGCCCGTTAGCTGAACAAAGGCAGCCGATCCACTGATCGATTGCCTTTGTGTCGTTATTGAGCTATCGTGTCCCGTTAGCTTAATGACTCGGAACCATCTTTGTCGCAAACTACAAATAGCATTGTGCCTAGCCAAGCTAAGCGTGATGGGGAGCATTTGAAGCTTACTTAAATAAGATATTAGTAAAGTAGTGGAGATTCATTTATTAATTGGAATTTCTTTGTCAAAGAAAACGATAGACGCGATTTCCTTATCATTTATAACATTTTCAAACGTTTTAATTGTAACCATTTGGTTACTCATGTAATTGCTTCTAGATAATCCGGTAAAAATGCTGGTAATTTCTGAGGTGCCATCTTTATAGTTTATCGTGATAGGGAAGTCATCCAAATATTCATTTGGACCAATTTCCTTAAATCTGCTGGCAGCATTAATCTCCTTCAATGATCCGCTATTAATCTTCAAAGTAATTGAAATTGGCGAGACAGAGATCGTTTTTAATATTGCCGTATAACCAAACATCGTAAAGCTTTGATCGATCTGATAAAGGGTCGAATACTCCTTAAATTCTAGTTTAAAACTGGTTTCCCAAGGACCAGGAATGATGGTTTTAAAATTGCCGGGAAACAGATCTGCAGCTTGTAAATCATAGAGTTTTAAATTAACCGTTTGATCTGCTAAGGAACTGTCGGTCATAATATTCATGATCAAGCTAATTTTATTGTCATTAGGATTTCCATCGTTGAGCACCTCAAATCCTGTACTGTGAAAGCTTTGATTTGTCGTAATCGAAGTATCAAAACGGTATCGCGCTGCATTTAGAACAGTGCCTTCTGGAGCAGTAAAGTCCATTAAAATATAGGTTAGATTGCCGTCGCCGATCACTTGCTTAAAAGTAAGCGATCCATACTCATTTTCCACGGTTTTGCCCACTACATAAGCGCCATTGGATAAATATTCCGTTTGCTCGTTATTTGCTGGTTTAAGAAATTTTATAAATGCTTCATCTAATCCCATATATGCCGCTGCGAATGCCGTTGTCGTTAAACAAACCATCAGCACGGTAGCCAGCACGGCATATCTTACAGGTTTAATAGGAGGAATTCTTCTTTGCCTTTTATGTTCAAACTGGGTTTGCATTAAAATGTTATGAAACATTTTTTCTTTTTGTTCGGTTCTTGGCGTAAGAGCTTCAAAAATTCGATTAATATTTTTGTTACTCAATATAATTCCCTCCCAAATCCATCTTGAGGCGTTTGCGGCCTCTGAATAGTTGCGTTTGGATCGTGCTTTCTTTGCGTCCTAACATTTCTGCTATTTCTTTTACCGTGTACTCCTCGAAATAGTATAGATATAATACAGTTTTGTATTTTTCGGGAAGTGAGAGCAGTTTTGCAACCATCTTGCCGGATGGCTCATCACCATTCCAAGAAGCAACTTCCGGCAAAGCGTCTAATGCCACACGACGGGTTGTCCACCAATTTTTAAGAACGTCTTTACAGTAATTTCGAGTGGTTACCATCAGCCATGCTTTTTCATGCTCGTGGTCATTGAAAAGCATTGGAGATTTAATTAGTTTTAGAAATACAGATTGAACAGCATCTTCAACATCAACGGGATTTTTCAAGTATATAAAGCAAAGTCTGTAGACTAGATCTGCACGCCGTTGATATAGTTCAGCCAATTCTTTATCCGTACGTAATAAAGAATTGCATTCCATTTTTTCGCCTCCTACATTCAACACGATTGATGATTCCAAAATATCTCATTACCCGGTTTTATTTTTTTACATGAGACAGATTATGCACACTTGGACGATTTCCTTGTGTTTTTAAATTTCAAGACAAAGGACCCACCAAGGCGGATCCTTCTGCTGTTTTATTAAGCTAGCGTTTCCGTAATCGTAATGACTAATAGGTCGTTGCTTACAATTACGCCTACGCATAACTGCCCGTTAGTTGAACAAAGGGCTACCTCTCGGTAGCCCTCTCATTATTGAACTATAGTGTCCCGTTAGCTTAACGGTTGATTACTCGTCAATCCGCTCACCAGTGAGATTAAATAAATGTCCATATCTACTTTTAGCAACGGGTCCCATACCGACATCCTCCGTCTAATCATATAAAATCAACCCGTCAAAAAAACTACTATAGTCGACATACTCATCGCCCATGATGTACCAGACTTCCTTACCAGTGCTAGTCTGAAGCATGATATGGCCGCGTTTGTCGTCACCCAGGAATTTCACGTTGTCTCCAGGCTCCAGCGAAAAGGCTTCGTCCGTGCCATCTTTATAAAACTGCACAGCAATTTCCTTTTTGATCGTTAAAAGCGTCGGTGGTTCCATCGGATAAAAATCCTGTTGCTCTTCATGAAGGGAATGTTCGGCATCCAGACGGAATACCGAATCTCGGAACCAGGTTTGAAAATCGTCGCTTTCTTTTGCGCTGATCACTCTCCCGTGTCCGTCATACATCGAACTGTGTGCCGATAAATCGGGAAGCTCACCTATTTGCTTGAGGGTTTCGCCGTCATAAGAATAGAAAGATGTTGATCGTAAAAAGACCATTTGCGAATCCATTTGAAGTGCAATCTCGAAATATGGATCGTCAATATCCAGATCGACAATATCCAGATAAGGAAGCAGCTCACTGCCCACCTCCATTGTGATGTTATTCACCTTCAGGTTGAAGGCTCCTAATTCCGTTACCGGCGGTATTAACTGAATCTCTTCTTCACGACCATCTCCGTTCAGATCCACGTTCATCTTCTTCTGTTTAAAGGCCGAATCGCCTGTATAATCCCGTAAATGGACATCATCTGTATGAGATGGTTCGAGCTTATAGTCAGCGTATTTGAGTTCGTAGTCACTTAGTAGCGCCACGTTCTGTTTCTCCGTCGGGCTAAGATGCTCCTTGTAGGCAGAGTCAGCATGATACCAAGGCTTGGCGGCAAAGTAGTTTTGCAAATCCTTCTGTTTAAATACATACCCATGCCTTGCAAATATCTCGTTGCGCGCAAGCTTCAGAATTCGGTCGTCCAGACTGCCGATCTTTTCCGGGGAAAGTACCGTATTCGAGCTGTCTTTCAAAATATACTCTCGTATTGCAGCTGCAACAGTAGAAGGAGCAGCAGTTGTCTCACTTGCCGCAACTAGATTACCGACCGTTCCTTTAGCGGCTTTCTCTTTTTCCGCATAAGTACATCCGGAAACGATTAATGACAGGGCAATCCCCCCATATATAAGCCGAAACTTCCGAAAATCCATTTTGTTGACACCCGCTTCGTCATATGAATTCGATTTGATAATCGTGTATAAATGTACCATAAAGTGGAATCTAGCGTATAGAAAAAGCGAGTCTTCCACTTCTGAAGGAGCCGCTACAGTTTATATCTCCTTTTTGATTTGAATGTTCACTAACCTGCCCGTGAGCTTAATGATCACTTGAATTATTTGTGACTAAAAAAATACATTCAAACCGCTCTACTCCTGGGTATTTTTCTCCCAAACTTGTTATCGAGAAACCATTTTTTTTATAGAAGCCAACAGTATCTTTATCGGTTTCTGCCTTTATTCTCACAATCTTTTTAGTTTTAATGAACTCATTTACCATTTCGCTGCCTATACCTTTACCACGATAATTGGGTTTAATTGCAATATGCTTAAGTTCTATTTCATTTGTTGATTCGTATATGACTCCAATTAATCCTACTAGCTCATCATTATTTAAACTCCCTACTAATTCCCGCGAATCATTGTCTATGTATGTTTTAAGTTCATTATCAATTCTTTCATCATTAGCCCACATACACTCAGCCATTAAAAGCTTCAATTCACCTAAGTCTTCATAATCTTTTAAACAAATCATAAGAAGCACCACTCCTTATTTAGATGATCTTACAGATGTTACGTATTCTTGACACATGTTAAGCTATCTTGCCTGTTGAATACAGGCAGCCGATCGAGTTGACTTGACAGGCTGCCATATCGTGTTTGAGCTAACGTTCCCAGTTAGCGCAAAGATACTATTGAACCTGATTAGCTAAATCAATTAGGTCGGACTCATCTAATTTATAATTGTTTAACTGATTAAGGTTCCCGTTAATATAATAAACAAATCGAGCCAAAAATCCTTTTTCACTTTCCCGCCAAATTGATTGACTGGTTTCGTCCTCTTCGTAATATGCTTGTTTCCCATTTTCAAGTTCAAAGGGTTGCTTGCCTTGCGAGGATATTTTCTCTGGTTCATCAATAACCTTGCTCAAGATATACCTTAATTCTTGCGTGGTCTGCTTGTTTTTATAATGAAAAATATACTGTTGAAGTACATCAGGATTATCAATTGCTATTTCCGTGCGAACTTCATTAACTTCAAATGGAAATCTATATGGTTCATTGAAATCATAGAGCATTGATTTACTTCTTTCTTCGGTTGGATTGCTGCTACTACATCCACTTATTAAAAAAATCATTACTAGAAAAGAAAAAGAAATATTCCTCATTGTTTCACTCCTTATTACTTTAACGAAAAAGGAAATATTTAGTTGCGCTAAACTGCCCGTTAGTTGAACAAGCACGCTTTCTTTTATTACACAATATCTTCGTACTGTGCATCATCTAAAGGAACCATTTCTGTCAAAGAAAAAAAGTATTAGACTGAGGAAATAAATTACTAGACTGCCGAGGGCATTAAGAAAAACGGGCAGGATAGTTTTAACAACACGACGAAGTACTTTAGGCATTGGTAGTTCCACGAATAATCTGGAAGAAAGAGGTGTTTACAATCCGAATCCATATAATCGGCGGCTCAGGAAGCGGTAAATCCTATATCGCGGCGTTATTGAGCGATAAGCTCGGGATTCCGCATTACGATCTAGATGATATTTTCTGGGATCAGCAATCAAGCGAATATGGCGTAAAGACACCGGAGAATGAGCGTGATCGTCAGCTCACAGAAATCATCGGTCTCGATTCATGGATCGCAGAAGGGGTATACAGGTCATGGGTAGGGCCTAGTTTTGCCGCTGCAGATAAGATCGTCGTACTGATGACGCCGTTGTCCGTTCAAGAGGAACGAATCTGGAAGCGCTATGAAGAGCGCATTGTGAACATTGCCCCAAACAAGAAGCGTGAGACGCTCGAAGGAATCCATAACTTGTTGGCATGGAATAAAGATTACAATCTGACGAAGTTGCCTAACTTAGTCGACCATTGGGACTATAAGGATAAAATGATCCTCGTAAGCGATAATATAGATCTTCTTGAACTTCAATTAATGTGACTTCTTTTTCTTGTTAAGCTCCCATGGAAGAACGTAATTACTTCCATAATCTGTGGTGTCGCTTGAGCGACATGGATGGCTAACGGGAACGTTAGTTCAATAAACCAACAGTAGTCTAGGACTTTATTTCTCAGTTTAAGACAGGTGTTGGTTTTTATATTGGAGCCCTCAAAACGAGCTCTTTTGGAATTTACTAGTGAGTAGTATGCGTCAAATGCGACATAAAACCTCCACTTATCTCGTTCTAAACTGCTTGAGCTAAAGTGTCCGGTTAGTTGAACGAGCACGCTTTCTTTTATTACACAATATCTTCGTACTGTGCATCATCAAACGGAACCCTTTCTGTCAAAAGAAAATAAAGTTATAATCTGTCGAGGGAATTAAACCGAGCAGGATAGTTTAATTCATTTCACGAATATCTAATCGCTAAATAAAACGTTATGTGAGACACAGAAAACTAGATTAGGAGACCAACATGGAAAAGGCAGTAAAAACTATTCTTCTAGCCATGATCCCGAGTATACTAGCCATATTTTTATTAATCGAATATTTTCCTTATACTGGTCTTGGAAGAATTTTGAGTATTCCGATAACATTGTTTTTTAATATTATTATTTTGTTAATTTCTCTACTTATCACTCGAAAAATAAAGTCAAGAGTATACAAAAGCTTTTATTGGATTACAGTTATCTCAATAAGCGTGCTAGTAGCAATTATTATGCACCCACAAGAAAACTCACCTAGCGTTTTAAGTCAAATAAGAGAACTGATATTTCCCCATACTTTCAAATGAATACTTCCGAATTTTCACCTTTCCTTATGTCGCAATTTGCGTCAAATGTGACATAAAACCTCCACTTATTTTGTTCAACTAAACTGCCCGTTAGTTCAATGAAAAAAGCAGGATACCTTAGCTCCTGCTCTTCAATTTGTATTATTCAACTATCGTGTCCCGTTAGTTCAATAACAAAAAATAACCTCGAACTCTATTTTGAATTACAATTGAATGACACTGATCATATTTCCGTTATTATCAGTAAGATCAAAACGTTTAGGTTCACCGTTCCTTACCTCTGAAACGGCTACTCCATTTTTCTCGAGTCTAGCCCTCACTTCTTCTACATCCTTCACAACAAAATTGAATGGAGTGTATTTATTAATTGGGGGATTTGTCGTTTATGACGCGGAGGGAAGGTTGTGAACTTTTCAAAGGCAACGAGCAATCATTCAGTAGTACTGCCTAAAGGTGGGATGATCGTTTTTGGTGGTGCTAAGGGGGATGTATTAAAAATTAATTTGCAGAATAAATAAACTTGTAGCACATAAAGCTTATTCCATATTAGCGATGAGGCCTCTCACAACGTTTTGAAGAGGGGTAAGAATCTTATCGCGTTTACACTGGTATAGACACAGTGTGGTTGCAAAATCAGAACAGCCCGGTCACCAAATGATCGGGCTGTTTTGATATAGATAAATGTGTTTTCCTGTTCTTGAGATACGATGGTCTCCAGCACCTTTGCCCTTGTCACCAACTTGTTCAAGTCTAACTTCCTGTATTAAGGCGTATTACCTCCTGTAACATATTCATTTTGGATGCCGATATTACCGATCAGTACCGTGCCCTTTTTCGTTTTATCAAATACAAAACCGATTTTGCTCAATTGCTCAGGTTGGAAATTCGGGTTGGCCCTTTTTAAATCGGCAAGGTGGAACGCAAAGTTTTGGAACACCGGCTCCTTCGTCGGTTGCAAAGTCGTGAAAGGCCATTTTATGATGTTGCCTTCGAACATCGGTAGTAAATAAGCTTCGCTGCTAAGAGGGAGGGACGCCACGTTGCCTTCTTTGTCCTCCACATTAATGGTCAAATCTACGAGGACATCCTTGTCACGATTTGCTTTCTCGTCATTCCAGTCAGCCATCGAAAAAACGATGGAGCTCGTTTCTCGTATATCGAGACTGTCATTTGGCAAAACAACCGTGTAAGAGGGAACGCCAGGTGTCGCAGTACTGTCCCACCCCAGACGCACTGCACTGTACAAGTCGGGGGCAAATTTCATCTCCACTTTTTCCTCTTTCCACTGCTTCAGATGCTCCCCGTTCAGCCTTCCTCCAGCCAATGTCGACGTACTCAGATCGATGTCTTCGTCAAAGCTACTAATGAGCTTTGTATTCGAGTCCATATAGTTGCTGATATACATGGTGTCCGGCAGCCACTCTCGGGCATAACCAATATCCTGGAACATGGACCGATATTCTCCTTTCCCTTTCAATGTCGTATCTAGGAAGGACGATATGAGCACCTTAGCTGCTTGTAGCTGCTCCTCCTGCGGTATCAGTTGAGCGGTGTTGAACAGTTTATTGCCAAGCCCTACATTGTCGTTTCTTCCCCAGACGGTGTTGAATTGGCCGTGATTCGCACCATAAATGTATACCGATGCTTTAAAATAATCACTACCGTTTGAAAAGCCGATCCGACTGTATTGGCTCGCGCCGGAATATGTGCTGACGTCCATGTCGTGTGCGCCTTGCAAAGTCAAATAGTTCAAATCCTTTAACGGAGTCAGGTGTCCCGCAGGCTTGTATTGCCCGTCAGTACCCGCAATCGAAATGATGGAACGGATACCAAAGTTGTAGTCGAATTTGATGTTGCCGTTTTCCGGGGAGGCCGGCAGTTTGTTATATGCCGCTGCGACCGTTACCGCCTCACCGCCGCGAGAGTGGCCGATCAGAGCGATCTGGCTCATGTCCGCTTTACCGAAAAACGGATTATCCTTCGTCTTATTCCACTCGTTCCACACTTTCACATGCTCCAACATCAACCATCCCCGGGCTGGGTTTTCTTTCTCCAACAGGTTGAGTGTAAACAAATCATCGTAAAGGGATGTATTGAGAAAATTTTCGTCTATGGATACAAAAATATACCCGCGACTCGCCAACAGCTTACCCAAATATTCATATCCCGGGTCCGAATAATCGGTTGAGTTGGCGTTGCCATGAACGGTGACGATTAACGGAAACGGTCCTTCGCCATCAGGATACCAGACCAATCCATTCAGCGGCATTTGATCCGGTCCGAAACCAAACGTATTTGTACGATTAGATGACCACTTTTCCACAAAAGCCGATCCGTTCACCTGTTTTGTCACGAGCGACCCATTCTGGTTAAATTCCTTCCGATAACTGTTTGCGCTACCGTAAGTTAACGTTTTGACCTTATACGGTCCTTGTTCAGCTGGATTCGCCGCCGCCGTTGGGTAGCGGTCCGCAGTTTTCATCGCTGTTAAGCGGTACGGCTTCGCCAAATCCGCATTGCCGTTGTTCAGCAGCCAATACCCGCCAATGCCAATGGATCCTAGCGTAACTGCCGCCAAAACCCCAGCAGTTACTTTCGAAATAAGCTTTGCCTCTCGGTATCTACCGGTTATCAATCGGGATAAGAGGGCTCCTAGTATAGAAAATACGACAATTATCAACAATGGGACGATAAACATCAACTGTATCGGCCCGATGAAGCTAATGAACAGCAAAAAAAACGAAGCGAGAGCAATCCAAACATAACGCGAAGGCATTCGCTTGGCAACATGAAGCACTCCTGCAATTGCGCCGGTTACGAGCACAATCACAAGCAAGATCACTAACGTTCCGATCAGATATTCGCCCAAACTGCGCGTTCCCAAAACGAAATATCCTTGGATGAAATACAAGCATAATGCGATGATGAGCAATACGATGGAGGCCCCTTTCCATCTTGGGGCAAGTGGACTAATTTTTTTCCATTTGTTCATTAACCGTGGGGTTCGCCCCGTCGGCTTCAATTCTATTCTTGACATGTAACGACCTCTTTCCCATAGAGCTTGTTCAAAATGTACCGCATAAGGTATAGAAAAATAAGCTAGTTTCAAGATGCAACCGTTCATGATGGACCATTCATATATTCGAGGTAGATACTAGAAACCCTCTTCTTTTACATAGTTTTACAATTTCAAACAGATCCATGTTTAAGCTGAATTAAGATTGTTCTTATTACAAGTAGGGTTGCGTGGTAACATTAGGAAATAATATATTGGGAGGAAGAGCAATGATAAAACCCAAAAGACTTAAGTCTGGTTCGAAAATAGCGATAATTTCACTTTCTAATGGTCTACCTTATCTGTTCCCAGATATCTACGAGCTTGGTATAAAAAATCTTTAAGACAACTTGGGATTAGAAGTTATTGAGATGCCAACCGCAAGAATGTCTCCAGATGATTTATACAAAAATCCACAAATTCGTGCAGATGATATAAATAAATGTTTCGAGTATGAGAGTATAGATGACATCATCACTTCAATTGGTGGGTATGAATCGGTTAGAATACTACCGTTTTTGGATACAAAGACAATCCAAAAAAAAACCGAATTTATCATGGGTTTTTCAGACGCGACTACTTTTATAACTTACTTAAACCAATGGGTATGGTAACTTTTTACGGACCTTCTGTTATGGCAGGTTTAGCCCAAATAAAAAGCCTTCCAACCGAATATACTGAACATTTAGAAGCGATTTTATTTCAAGGTCGTTTCCCTTATACATATTCTCCATTTGAGAAATGGACCAATGGATATAAAGATTGGAGCAAATTAGATACGCTAGGTGAGTGTCAACAGTTTTATAATAATGAGACTGGATGGACGTTTTTACCACCGAGCTAGGATATTTGTGGGGTGGATGTATCGAAGTATTAGAATTTATGAAATCAACTATCTATTGGGCTTTACACTGCCCGTTAGCTCAACGAGGCTGCCGTTTCTTACCGGCAGCCTCGTTCTGGTGATTGTTCAACTATAGTTCCCCGTTAGTTCAATCCTTTGTACGCTATTCCGTCAATCATCATAAGACAATCTGAATCAATGAACTCTGTTGTGGATGTCATTCTTGCAGGGAATTTGTCCTTCTCAAAATACCCGCAAAAAACTTGTTCCATTTCGGGTAAGTCCTTAATATTTTTGAGGTAAACATTAACTTTCACAACGTTTTCAAGTGGTACATCGAGTTGATTGAGTGTGTCTTTTAAGTGTGAAAAAGTATTGTGAATCTGCTCGGTAAAGGTTACTCCAAAACCTCTATGTAATCCTAGAAATACATAATCTCCAGCCTCAACAGCAGACGAATAGCTAAACGGCGTTGAAATTCGATTTATCATTTCCATGAGCCCCCTATGTAATAAGTTCACTCTTTCACAATAGAACAATTGTTCCTATTTGTAAATATTTTCTTTTAATAGAACTCCATGCTTTCCTGCCCTTTAGCTTAATAAAAACAAGGAACACTGTCGAGGCAAACTGTTCCTTGTTTCGTTCAACTATAGTTCCCCCGTTAGTTCAATCGTTGGATATGCCAAGGTTCTGTCCCCCATACGGATTTTTTGGCAACATACATTACCTTTTCATCCTTATAAATAAAAATATTTTCTGGAAAATCCTTATATAAATCAAACAGGTGCACAGGTAAAATAGCAGCATCAAATGCCCAAAGTCCCTCTTTATTGCCTGACACTATTGCCTCCCAAGGAACTCCATCCATAACTTCATTTGTGAAAAATACTCCAGTTTGTTTAAACTCCTCAGAGAACTTTGTCATAATCCTCCAAATCAAGGATTGATGCTGGCTTCGTAATAGTCCTGTTCTCCAATCGAGTTCTATCTCTTCCGTCCAAAGCAAGATACTAATTTCCAGATATGATTCTTTTAATTCCTCAATAACTCCAGGTGTTAAACCTACTACAAATGGCCGTAAATGGAGTTGGAACCCGTTATTGTCATACAATTGAGGCGCAGCGCCGCCACCAACGTACATGAAACCATTTTCCGAGACTTTCCATTCCAGCTCATCGTTGAAGTATTTAGAATCAAGTTCTAGCGAGTTTATTACTTCTGAAAAGAGCCTGATAACATCCTGGAAATTGAGATGATCACACTTTATATAAGTTTGGATTTGAGAATATTCGGGCATGAGAACACACCTTTTGGGCTCAACTTTTAATCCTATTATACTCTATTTCGTTTGGCTTGCCTTCGCGCTAATCTGCCCGTTAGTTGAACAAATAAAAAACGACTGCCGAAGCAACCGCTATTCCACTATAGTGTCTCGTAAGTTTAATTCCTACCTATTGTCGCCTTCTCCATTTAAAAAAAGATGAACCCACGTTTCAATATCATTGGCCAGAGCATATTCATTAGCATCGCTTAATGTAAAAGCATTCATCTGTCTTCCCCCCACCTTCAGTTCAAACTTCTATTGTGCTAATGATTATGCAATAGAATCCTAATAAATGGAAGTTTGGTTTGAATTCAAACCGTTCTTTACTGCTCAATATTCATGCGGAGGCATCAGTCTACCACCACGCAATCCTGCCCGTTAGCGTAATGATGATCTGTCATCTATGGTACGGTTCTACTTAATGGCGCGGCGAATTAATTTCATAAAACACCCTCAATGCTTATAATATTCTAGCACGTAATCTTGCTTATGCAGAGTGTTAATGCCCACGGATGTCAAGATCACTTAATGGATAGTTACTACTGCCCCAAGTATAAACAATATAATTGTTAATTAGTTTTTCATCTGCTTTCAATGCTTTGAATTTCAAGTTACCATTAAGAAAATCAATGTTATTACTCACTTGCTTTTCAACGATGTAACTCCATTCATTCTCG
Source organism: Paenibacillus sp. FSL R5-0923 (assembly GCF_038009145.1). Lineage (NCBI taxonomy): Bacteria > Bacillati > Bacillota > Bacilli > Caryophanales > Paenibacillaceae > Paenibacillus > Paenibacillus sp. FSL R5-0923. Next base: position 3,575,477 of record NZ_JBBPAT010000001.1, on the reverse strand, counting down.
CGATACTTTGAATAAAAATGATTTAATTCTTCTAAAGTTAGTTCCGATTTGATTAAAATAGCGCCAAAAAATTGCATTCCATTTCCATTCCCAATTAATTTTCCAGCTGATGATAAATCATCTATCAATTCAGTTTTGTCTGGCAAAGATACTTCTACTAGATCTTTTTTTATGGAATATGCAATATAATTGTTAATAAATGGAGTGGATACGACTAGTAAAACAAGAGCACCTACTGCAATTATTAAAATGATTATGAATGTTTTCTTCAAGTTAACACCTCTCTCAAAAAATATAAATATCCTACCGAACCACACAGGTTCAATACACTTAGAAACCCCTTTTTATTACGCTATGACAGTATAGACGTTAGACATTTTTTAAATTTCAATTTAATGGTATATAATCCAATATCAACATTTCTGTTACTCAGCTAACCTGCCCGTTAGTTGAACAAATAAAAAACGGCTGCCGAAGCAACCGCTATTCCACTAACGTGTCCCGCTAGGTTAAATCAAGAACCTTTAAAAGCCAATAAATCTTTTGTGTTAATATGTTTAATATCAGAAATTTGCCCACTTGTAAGCATCTCATAAAGACCGTCAGGAACAAGTTTATACTGAATGTTTTCTTCAAAATCATCTAAGTTCTTCCAAACAGCTATAAACTTTTTGTCCCCCTCAATCCCTTCAAATTCATTCTTGTTATAGTTATCCATTCGACTAAAGCTCGCTTCATAAAAAAAATCATATTCATGTCCAATTTCTCCGTACCAAGGGAAGATGTGCTCGATAATCCCTATCAATTTTGGGCTCAATAATATCAATATTAATTTCCTCTTTTACTTCTCGTATTACAGCTGATTTGCTATCTTCCCCATACTCAATCGTGCCACCAACTGGGCGAAATGTAATGATACCATCTTCTTCCGGGAATTGTTCAAGTAATATTGATTCTCTTCTTTTAATAATGCAAAGTGAACAAGCTCTATATCGCAAATTTTTCACTCCTCATAGTATTTTATTTTTCAAATATATTCCATATAAGCATTGCGTTATCCTGCCCGTTAGTTGAGAAACAGCAGCCAATCAACTTGGCTGACGTTTATTCATGTTATTGCTCTTTTAAGTTATAAAATTTAAAATATCATCGGGTTCAATCAGTGAAATATTGTTTTCCATATTATATCGGGCACGCTTCAAAAACTCCCTAGACCAACCATCGAGTGCTTCAATATTTCCGTTTCGATAGAGAGCTGAATAAAGAATAGCTTGTCTATTTGTAAATAACTCCCATTTAACCTACCGTTAGTTGAATGATGAATTATTAATATTCAATGAGTATCTTGTCGATTTCTGCAATTTCGCTGATCTTTGATATACCATCGCCGTTTCCTTCAAACAACTTGAGGAAGCGCTCACGCTGACTTTTAATGCTCGCGAGTTCTTTATCAACGGCAGACTCGATGGAGCAGGCCGACAATCTGCGCTGTCAGGCATTGATTTTTTTTCCAAAATAGGTTATTTTATAGAAAGCTTAGCGATAAGCAAGTTCCTGACACGAAGGGAGATGTGTTTTAATGGCAACTACTTATATGGTGGTTTGGTCTTAAAACTGAATAGTAGGCATACGCGAAAAAAGCGGGGAAACGCCCCAATTATTTGGTATGCCATCCGAAGTAACCTTTCGTGAATATTGCTGTTTGCAGGATACGATGAAGGTCGTGTCTTTTTTGCGTCCTGATGCCGCGTGACAGCAGCTTCTTTAGAGGCTGCTTGTCCGTGGCATTTTTGCGTCCAAAAACAACATTAAAGGAGCTAACAAAAAAACTATGATAAATCTGAAAACCTATGGCTATACAGAAATAGAAGCAATTCCCGACGGATTATTGCCCGGCAGGGTGACAGAGCTTCGGCGCGAGCGCTTCACGGTCATGACCGAGCGCGGCGAAGCAACGGCGGTGCTCAAAGGAGCATTCTATCACAGCGTGGAAACACGCGTAGATTTTCCATGCGTCGGAGATTTCGTCTTGCTGCAATACAACGAGAGCGGAGATTCGCTCATCGTTACGGTACTGCCCCGCCGTTCCAAGTTCTCACGCGCAGATTACTCAGGGCATGCCGTAGGTTACGCCAAAACCGTGCGGGAACAGGTCGTTGCAACCAACTTTGACTATGTGTTCATTCTTTCTTCTTTGAATTGGGATTTCAACGTTACCCGCCTCATGCGGTACCTGACACAAGTCAGACAGAGCGGCAGTCAGCCAGTCGTCATTCTAACCAAGGCTGATCTCGTTGAAGATTATAATCTCCCGCTCGCAGAAGTTACACAAAGCATCCCTGATGTGCCAGTTCATGCGATCTGCAGTCATACCGGCCTGGGGCTGAACGAACTCACTTCCTACTTGATGCCTGGTAAAACAGTCGTCTTTCTCGGCATGTCCGGCGTCGGTAAATCTTCTCTGCTCAATGCATTGATAGAACAGGACGTAATGAGGGTTCAGGCGATTCGAGAGGTTGATAGCCGGGGGCGGCATACGACAACGCACCGTCAGCTGTTCATGCTCCCCTCCGGAACGATGGTCATCGATACGCCGGGAATGCGTGAGCTCGGGCTTTTTGATGCCGGGGTAGGTATAAGCACAAGCTTTACCGATGTGGAGAAATTGTTCCCGCAATGCCGGTTTGCAAATTGCCGCCATCAGGGCGAGCCGGACTGTGCCGTTCTCGCCGCGCTTGCCGACGGTTCGTTGCCGCGTGAACGGTGGGAGTATTATGTTGCCCAGCAACATGAGCACAAGTATGTCCAGGATAAAACAAGCTACCTCATCGACAAGAGGGCTCGAAATAAAACGATAGCTATGTCAAGCAAGCAAACGAAGAAAAACGGAGGATGGAAGAAATGAATATTAAATTTGAAACGCTGATCTATGCCTTAAGCCGACACTTCAAGAAGGATATTATCTCGGCTGACTGCCAAACCATGCCGTTACAGGGCGGAACTGTGGGAAATGTGCACCTGGTAAACGGGATCGCCGAAACCGCGGATGGTAAAAAAATGCCGTACCGTATCGTGCTGAAAATTCAAAAGAAATGGGAACGTTACAACGATCCGGATTCCTGGCGCCGGGAATATGATCTCTATATGTCTGACTTGGGAACGACGTTCTCGGATACCTTCCGCTGGCCAACATGTTACCATGCGGAGATGAATGCCGAAGAAAATGAATTCCAGCTGTGGCTGGAATATATCGATGGCGTAACCGGTTTAGACTTAACCGGTGACATGTATGAAGAGGCGGCGCTGGAGTTAGGACGCTATCAAGGCAAGCTGTATGCGGAGAAGCCCGCTGTGCTGCAGAGCCTGACAAACCTGAGCCATGCAGATCTCATGAAGAATACGTATCTGCATTACCGGTCGTGGCCAGTCGTCTACGATTATATACGCTCGGAGGACTGCGAATTCCCGCAGCACATGCGGCAAATGCTCATCGACATCGATGAGCACGCAGATGAGATACTCGCCCGCATTGAGCAATTGCCCCTAGTGCTATGCCACCGGGACTTCTGGGTGACCAACCTGATCTATGCCGACGGGAAAATCGCGCTCATCGACTGGGATACATGCGGATGGGGCTACATGGGCGAGGATCTCGCAAGCTTGATTGCGGATGAAGCGGATATCGATCACATGGTCGAATACTACCAACGATGTGTCCCTGCGTATTACAAAGGTTTTTCGGAGTATGCAGATGCATCCCCTATCGCCGATAATTGCGTCTTCGAATTGATCCTTCTCATGTTCGGGTACAGGCTTGTAGAATGGTATCTCCACACAGAGGACGATGACGAGAAAACAAAGTGTCTTCATACGCTCCAAAAAATCCATGAAATGAAGACCAGCCCTGCGCAGGGTTGACTCTAAAAAAAGAACTCCGAAACCCCTTGAATATAATGGGTTTTCGGAGCTTCTTTCTTTACTCCCATTCGGTGGATCGACAATGGAAATAAAGTTCTAGACTGTCGCTATTTCACTTAACTAACGTGTTCTGTTAGCGAAAAATCTATTATTAACAGTCTTTTTTATAGGACTAAAAAGATTCTAGTTTAATGAATTGTTGTTTCGAGAACTCTGTCCAGATCATGTGATGCTTCAATAATGGCTGGCTCCAAATTACTCAACCATTCGGAATACTCTAAACGTGTTACCATGGATGGATCCTTCCTTAGCTCCTTGCATCTCTTCAAATTATCTTTCCATCCGCTACTAAGATGTAAATGCCCCCAATCTGCTGCTTGGCTTTTAGACAAGATGACACCTTCCTGCCACCAAGCTATAAATTTAGAAGCTAATAGGAGCCAGTCGACGGAATGTAGACTATTTCCCTTGCCAAACTTCCGCATACACTTGGCATATTCCTTAAAAAAACTAATGAACTCTTCCTTCGAATACGATGGAATATTGTCTAGATGGGACTCACCATACAACAAGATACTCTGCTCCTTGATCGTGTGCATGGTGAACAGATCTAATTGATTTTCTGTCCAGTCGGATTCGCGCTTTGTTCCCCACCATAAGCCACTGCCCTTTTCCCCACTCAGCATATTAATCGTAAGAAAGGCACCCTCAAGCATATCGATATAGAGGTTGGGGATTTGTCTATCAACGGATCTTCTAAGAAGGGATGATCTATAATTGGATCTTTGTTTATTTAGAAATTCGATTTCATTTTGGCTTAGGTCCTCTCCAATTACGACGAGAAAATCCAAATCCCCGTATCCCGGGGATAAATCATTGTGTATGGCCGAACCGTAAAGGTAAATGCTTCGCAACTTTCTATTAAGTATGGCTCTCATATCTTTCACAAATATGGACAAAGATTGCTCAAGTATTTCGTCTTCAAAGGATTGGATAAACAATACGATCGCTCCATTATGAATTTCTATTTTTCAGTTTTATCTCAATACTATAAACCTATTGCTATCAGTATAATACTAGCGTTCCCGTAGTTATGTATCTGCGATCACTCACAATAACCCAGTAATGCTTATGGGCTGATATCCGCTAATCTTTCGCCTTCTTTAGATTGTGACAGCATGACATCAGCCTCTGCTACAGCATTACGAAACAATTTGTCTGTCATTTCGATGCGATCTACTATATCTTCTAAGGTTTTTACACCATATAGCTTTTCCAAGATTAGTACCACTTCGACAGGAAAATCCCGAGATGCATGAACCAAGAAGCTGTCAGCTTGGAATGGTGTATAGATTATCCGAAGTACATCTACAAGTGGATTCACAACATACTTATGATAGTAAATCAACGACTCTAAAAAAAGCCCGCGTTTGGTATATTTGACAGCTCGGTTCCTTTGACTGTAAATACCCTGAGCACGTATCAATTGTGATTGAAGTTGTGAATGGTGAGTCGTGTGATCAACGTTTTGATACTTCACGATACCAGTCTTATCTATCAATATAACGGGTACGACAGTTTTGTCTTCGTTAATGAATAAAACAGGGACACTCTCACTTTGGATCGTCACGTCAACTAAGAGACTATCTGATGACTCCTGTAGGTGGTAAACCTTGTAGCGGTTATTTGTGGGTCGACCAGTTTCTTCATAGGCAATATCTACTTTTCCTAATCGACGCATACAGGCATCCAACCGGGTAATTGCAGAATCTATGCAGCCTTCTTTTGTATAGCACACCAAATCGATATCAGAATACTCGTCCAAAGTTTTAGTACCATCTGAACCCTCTAGCCAGATAGCTAAAATATAATTTTCAATTCCAAGGTCTGATACAATTGCGTTTAGAATGGTCTCACGGTTAATCGTCATAGCTAAACCTCCCATGTATTTTCATATAATAATAGTTTTATCACCGGTTTACTCCTGTCATTTTGGAAAGTTTTCGTTTTAAACTCTCTTTTTTAATAATTGAATCTTTTCAAATAATCACTAATTATACTCTGATCCTGATGCCACCATAACATTGGAAAATCATACTTTTTTGCAAACCCTAACTTTTTCGCTAGCTGTATTGATCGTTCATTGCCAGCGTCACAATTATAATTCGGCACTAGATTATGGTTCAGACAATGTTCGATAAATGCTACACCCGTGAGTGTTGCTAGCCCTTTATTCTGGTATTCATCCACGGTTACGATATCAATAGCTGCAAACCCTCCACCCACAAAATAAGAATTGCAAACACTTGCAAAATCATCATCCATCACAAGACAGTAACCAAACCCTCGATCCGAAAAGTGTTGTGCCGAACTCCATAACGAATCATAAGAAGCGTCCATTTCATTCTTGTATTTATCGAATAGCGCTTTATCCATCCGTTTCATAACAAATTGTTCTGGCAATGCGTTAGGTTTTTTTAGATGTTGGAATTTGGATAGATCGAATGTAAAAGAAGAACGGTGCAATAATACGGTCTTTCCCGCTAAACTTTCACTAATTTGAAACAGTAGTTCGGGTGTTGAAGCATAAAGATCGTAATATTTTGAATGATTTTGATCATTTCGCAAAAATTCAACTACATCGCTCATGAAGCACTCATTGTCGCCCCTCTTAACCAAAAAATACTGTCCATATGAATTGATAATAAGACTGCAGGTAGGATTTTCGTTGTGATCAACAAACACTTTTCCAGATTGATTTCGCTCAATTACTGAATACGCAAACACAGGTTCATATGCTAGATTTTTCAACAGTGGCAGAACGTGTGCGTAGTTTTCTTTAGATAATTCTATCATTTCATCTCTCCTTCAAATTTCATCATTAGATAAGTTCCTTGTTAAATTAACCTGAACACAGTTGAACAAATAAAAACGGCTGCCGAAGCAACCGCTATTACACTAACCTTCCCCGTTACCGGAATATATCATCTCGAGCATAGTAATTCATACTTCATCTTCAAATATACTTTTTAAAATCAAATCTGCGCATTCTTCGGAAGTGTTTAAATGTGTATTGACAGTACAATTATACTGGATATCTTTTGCCATTATTTTGTGTTGCCAATCAGATTGGTCTTCGGTTCTATTTTCTCGTGCAATATTTCTCTGACGGCAAATGTCTAAAGGGCAAAACACTTCAACAATGTATAATGGGTAACCAGAAAATATATTGTTCACTTTTTCATAATGCGGTTTCAACTCAGGCCTTTCTACCATAATGCCATCAATAAGTACATTTTTACCATGGTCAGAAAATAATTTGGCTGTATGATACATCATGATAATTGCTTCACTTAAATACTTCCAATAATCTTCACGAAGATAACGTTCACCTATCATTTCTTCAAAAAGGTCATTGGCAACAACATAAAAAAATTCATGCGATTTTAACTGTAAAGCATCTACTATTGATGTTTTTCCAGAGCTCGTAACACCGTTCAAAAATACGATTCTACCCTTGTTCATCCTGTTAATGCCCCTTATTAATTCAATTAATCTCATTTTAATATTTAAACTGTAAGTCTGGAAATAAAAAACAACTATAATTGAACTATACTACCGTTAGTGAACAAATAAAAAACGGCTGCCGAAGCAACCGCTATTCCTCTATCGAGTCCCGTTAGCACAGCGAAGTGTTGTTACTGCACTAAACTGAACAATTATTAATCATTGCGAAAAAATACTAAGCACCAAATTGTCTTAAATGATGGTCTAGATGTTTATAAATCCCTTTACCCCATTGCTCAGGAGTAAACTTGCCGAAAAAAGGATGCGGATGGGATGAACATTTCTCCGGACCGTTTCTTTGGAAAGTTAAAATCTTTTGTTTCAGTTTTTCTTTTTCTGTCATAAAGTCTCTTTCATCTACAATAAGTATGGTCGGAATTGTTGACATATTGTGTGGTACCGGCTTGTCATTATAGAAAATAGAATTCACAAACCTTCCTATTAACCTTCCTAGCCAATATCTAGGGGGGAAGGAATTTCCCAATGCGATATCTTGAAATGCTGAGCAGTGAGCCAACATTTGAGCAACATTCATTGTTCCCCATTGTGGTTTTGAATTTGGACTTAAATTCTCGATGCGGTTCAGTATTTCTGCTGTATGCAATTCATTATATATATTTTCCATCGGCACGCTCCATTAAATTTATCTGAGGAAGTTCATATATGGTGTTGACCGATGCGATTTCCTGCATAATCTAGAATCTTCTGGTTTGTCTATTATATTCATAATTGCATCAGTACAATTCGACAGTATGCTGTCAATCTAATATTTACCATTTTCCATCAATCTATCCTTGGCTCACTAACCTGCCCATTAGTTGAACAAATAAAAAACAGCTGCCTAAGCAACCGCTATTCTACTAACGTTTACCTATGTCGTCCCTCATCAACCCTATTCTTCGCCACTATTCTTATATCTTCGTCATCATCGTTCAATAAAATAGTTAAAACTCGAAATGTCGCTTTTTTGTTATAGACAATTCGTTTTCTAACTGAGCTATCTAAATCTTTTGCCAGTTTCATTTGTAAACTTTCTGGTAGTCGATTTTTTGTAGCAACATTAAATCTAACCCTTTCATCTGCATCGTCAGCTAGAATTTCCATAATCTCAATAGGAATTGCTTTATTATGTGCTACCCATTCACGCATTTCAGGGTACGTTTCAATTACTTGTAACCAAACCTCAAAAGGTGCTTCATCCCATGCAGCCTTCAGATATTCCTCCATGTTATCACTAAGCCTTAACCTTACAAATTCTTCAGCCGAATTAATCATCATTCAACCCCGATAAACAGATTTATTCACATTTTAACATAAAAATTTAGTTCAACTAACCTGCCGTTAGTTGAACAAATAAAACCGGCTGCCGAAGCAACCGCTATCGGTTAACTTTCATCTTTGAAATGAAAATGTTCATGATGGATCGTATCCATTCCAACCAACTTACTACTCTTTCTATGGTAATATGCGAAGTTATTATTTCGGAAAATCAGTTGAAGCATCAGCAACGAAAATCCCCCAAACATAATCATTTGGCATATAATTCACCCGTCTCCTTTATCGCTCAATAAGACAAAGAGCAGCTGCCGCGGCGATCTGCTCCTTGTTTTAAGTAACTATCGTTCCCCGTTAGTTGAACAGACTCGAACGGCTGCTACAAGACACTGTTAAACGATTAAAAGGCCATGATTTTCCGCTTTCGCTTTTCTTATTTGTCTTCTTTTGGCATTGGCAATGGTACTTTCCAATCCAGGTCATAGCTCTTTTTTGCCAATTCTGAAGTAAGACTTAGCTTTTGAGGGAGTTCTTTCATTTCATCACTTTGCAATTTTATTCGGATATGGTTTCTGCCTTGTTCATCCTTTCCTATCATTTTAAAATCTCCACCTGTTACATTGTATATTTTGCCCTTTTCATCCTTTATAGTCCAACCAAAACGATTAATAATTTTATCTGTGTCATCATCCACTAAAATCGTATCTGCTACATTAATATATGAAATATCCTTTAAATAAGCCTCTAGTAAAATAGTAGCGTGCTTCTCATTCTTTGGAGATGCTTCATTTAATGGTTCGTCAAAGGTTACGGACATGATCTCAATCGTTTTGCCATCCTCATCTACTCTTACAGGTTTTTCAGCAAGCTGTTTTGGCTCAAATGATACACCTAGCTCATACGGTTCTGTTTTTTCTAAAGAATCCAATACAAGTGTATATTGATGATCAGGAGACAGTGGAGCAAATCCATACTTCCGATTGGAATGACCGTATTCTCCCACAGCCTTGCGTGGAATATCAAGCGCCCTAGTTAAATCTTTTACTTTTTCTCCTTTTTCATTTTCAACATGAAAATTCAGTTTATAATCATCATAGCGAACATAAGGATCAACTGAATCTAGTTTTCCTTTCACTTGTTTACTTTCCTCTACTAATCTTTTCTTTGCCTCTTCCGTCCATTTCGTTTCATAATCCACACGAGCAGCAGTCGGTGAATGCATAATGCTATTTAGATTGATTTGCAGTCCCTGTGGTGTAGTATACGTTTTATCGATTGGTTGCACCTTGGATGCCTTAATTGCTTTTTCTAAATCAATAGGAATCTGTAAGGCCCAATTTCCTTTAACAGAGTCGATCTGATTCCCCTCAAACTGTAATAAAAGGTTTTGATCTTCTGTTTCCCCCGGTTTTTTTAGAGTGAGATATCCGTAATTTTCTTGGATTTCTACCATATACGTTTTAGTTTCTTTAATCACATTCCCTTTCAAATCTGTTACCTCTACGTTACTTATGTGAAGCTTATCCGGATGAATAAAGTTCTTTTGCTGATCCTTGATCGAATAAACAGCCACAATTCTCATCGGATCAGCCAATATCTCCTCTATTTCAAGAGTATAGCCTCGATCAGTAACAGAGGCATTTACCTTCTGTGAAAAACCTTCCTGTGCTGCATATTGCAGTTCTTTATCAGAACCATTAAATAGCGATTTAACATAGGCCGCAAAGGTAGGACTCACCGATATCGTTAAAAGCAAAGCGCAGCTGATTAAGACAGGAAGTACCAAAGTGCCTAGTAAACGCGACCTTTTTCTTTTATAGGCTACCACTTGGTCAGGAATCACAAAACTAGGCTGATCCAATTCTCCAGCAACATTTTTTAGAGTTTGTGCAATTTGTTTGTCAAGATTAGTCATGCATGTTCACTCCCATCTCGGTAAATACCTGTGTTTCTTTGTTAACTTGTATTTTTTCAGCAATTAAGTTTCTGGCCTTATGTAGCCTTGATTTTACCGTTCCCTCAAATACACCAAGGATTTTTGCAATTTCAGCTATACTAAACTCCTCATAATAGTAAAGGATAACTACTGAGCGATGTTTCAGCGTCATCATCTGAATCGCTCGCCAAATCTGTTGCTCTTTCTCCTTTTGAAGAATACTCTCCAATGGGTTTTGCCCAGGGTCAATAGAGTCCAAATATTCTTCCGTATTTTTCTTTCTACGCACCATATTAAGTGCACGATGTGTCACAATTTTTATAAACCAAGCTCGAAACGATGTCCCTTTTCGTTTATCATATCGATAAAGTGATTTATACGCTTCCCATAGTGCTTCTTGAACGGCATCCTGAGCTAGATGATAATCATGGACGATCAAAAAAGCGACTCGAAATGCACTAGTTAAGTGAGGTTGAACAAGTGCTTCAAAATCAACTGGACCTCCTTCCTTGGGTATTGGAAAATGATGATTTTCTTTCACTTAAAAGACCTCCTCGTTTTTCCTTTCACTTCTTATTCACCAGTTCTCGTATTTTGGTTCATAAAAAGAGGAAAAAACTTTTCCCTCACTTGGGTAAACTGCTACTTGCGAGGTTATCAATAAATTTCCCCTTCTTATCGGTGGCACTCAAATATATACTGCAGCGAAAACGATAAAGGTTGGGGAGTTTAGGAAAAATTTATTCAACTATCCTTCCCTTTTAGCTTAATGCCGCTCCCAATCTAGTTCTAGATTAGGCTTCTCATCAAATAAAAAAAGACCGTTTCGGTCTTTTGTGCAACTTCGAACACCCCAACTCATGTTACAATACAACCTGAACTCATACTTTACGAAGGCGGTTGATACTGTTGATTTACATCATCAAATTTGTATACAGCTTTGTGCTTCCTCCAGGACTTTTCATCCTACTTCTGCTCGGTCTTGTCATTTGGTTATGGAAAAAGAACCGTCGTCCTGCGCTTGTCCTGCTTGGCGTTACACTGCTTATGTACTTCTCCATGACTCCCTTAGTCAGCGATGCGTTAATCGGAGGTTTAGAACGAAAATATCCACAACCGGATACATTGCAAGGAGATGTCATCGTTGTGCTTGGTGGAGGTGCAAGCTCTGGGACACCGGATATTGATGGCGAGGGTAACTTATATGGATCAGCAGCGAATCGGCTAATTACAGCTGTACGACTACATAATGCGAGTGGTTTACCCATCCTATTCTCTGGTGGACAAGTCTTCTCCGACAGCGGAAATGAAGCGGATATCGCAAAAAGACAACTCCTTGGACTCGGTGTCCCCGAAGAGGATATCCTGACCGACAATCAATCTCTTAACACGGAGCAGAATGCTGTAAATACCGCCGCAATCCTACAAGAGAAGGGACTTAAGCGTCCTGTACTAGTCACATCAGGGTTTCATATGCCCCGCTCGATGCAGCACTTCAAGAATGCAGGGCTAACAGCGCAAGCTTTTCCTACAGATTATATCGCCAGCGCTGAATTTTCGTTGCAACCCTCAAAGTTCACTCCTTCGCCAGGAGCCATCTCCACTACAGGCACAGCCTTGAAGGAGTATTTAGGTCTTCTTGTTGCTCATCTATTTAATTAGATCTGTGAATTTCGCATTTGTTACCCCTGCAAGAAGCTGCGGTGATACATCCATTTGTTGACCAATTTTTCCGGCGCTAACGGCTATCGTTTCCTGACTTTCTGCGCTGCTATCAATGAACGTTGGATATAGCTTTTTCATACCGACTGGTGAACATCCACCACGGATATAACCCGTCCACTTCTGCAAGTCCTTCACTGGCAGCATCTCAATCTTTTTCTCTCCGGCGGCCTTGGCCGCCTTTTTGAGATCCAGCTCCTCAGCAACCGGTATAACAAATACATAAAGATTTGCTCCGCTATGAGCGATCAAAGTTTTAAAAACCGTCTCTGCCGCCTTTCCAATCTTCTCCGCAACTGCTGTACCATGGATTAGTCCATCCTCGTTGTCATAAAAAAACACTTCATATCCAATTTTCTTCGCATCTAGCATTCGCATCGCGTTGGTTTTGGTTATTGCCATTTCTGATCTACCTCTCTTTAATCTATTCAATACCATATGGTCAAAGAGGCCCCAAAGCCAACATGGCTCACAGGACCTCTTATTGCTGCGTTCCCATTAATCTCTGGGATAATTAACTTGCATAATATCCATAAACGGAACTTTTTCGATACCTTCGTTTTTACTGATGTGTACTTTTCCTGTCCGCGAGTCCATTTCTACAATCGTTCCGCGCACCTGTTCTTCTTTTCCCCATACGGTCAATAAAATCTCAGAACCTTCTTGCTTCGCTTCAACTAGCTGATTGCCTAGCTCCTCAAGTACAAATTCATCTCTTGTGGGCCGCTTGGCCACTTTTGCTTTTGCCACTCTACTCCTCCAATAAGCGATTACAGGTATTAAGTATTTTAAAATACTAAGTATGAATGCTCTCGTTTATTATATCATGTTTCAGTTTAAGGCTCGAACCCCTTCTGGCTCAAGAAAAGCTCATCTTCATTAAAAACACTCCGGAGTCCATCGTACACCCTGCGATAAGCCGCCGGATCGTACCATTCTTCCAATTGCAGCTCTTCATAAAGGGAATAAATACCTAATCTCCGTGTCCGTTTGCCCCCACTGCCATCTCCCATAAAATAATCGTCGATACAGACCCTATCCACCAAACCCCTTAGGATCTCTGGAAAAGAAGTGCTGCTTGGCAATACCGGAGCGATGGTTGCTTGAACAGGAATGCCCGCTTCACGCAGTAATTTCAGTGTCTTTAATCTTGCAGAAATGGGCGGAGCACTTGGTGTGAATTTTTTGCGAATATCTTCACGATCCGTCTCTACAGTCATACTCACGCGAACCTTGTCTTCTAAGCGTAATAATAAATCTATATCTCTGCGTACGAGCGGACTGCGCGTCTGCACGAACAGAAAATCGGGCGGGGTCTCCACCATAACCTCCAGCAAAGCCCTGGTTACCTGCTCCTTGTGCTCTATCGGTTGGTATGGATCTGTACTAGAGGACATAAAGATGGAGACCGGTCCTTTGGACTTTGCTTTCAGGAGTTCTTTGCGTAAGATAGCTGCAGCTTCTTGTTTGACATCTACCCACGTTCCCCATTCTTCTTGGCAAAACAGTGAAACAGGCATTTGACGCACATAACAATAAGAACAGCCATAAGTACAGCCGGTATATGGGTTTAAAGAATGACTATATCCGTTCAGATAACCCGTCCCTTTATTTAGTAAGGTCTTTGGGGTTTTGTACTGGATCTCAATATTCATAATTCTAGAGCACTCTTTCCACTTTCCAAATTAAGCAGCCTAGTCTTCATCTCTAATCCCCCGCGGTAGCCAGTTAATGTTCCATTCTTGCCAATGACTCGGTGGCAGGGCACCGTAATTAGTATCGGATTTGCACCTATGGCCGTCCCTACCGCGCGTACTGCAGCAGGCTTTTGAATATGTGTGGCGATGTCCGAATAAGACCACGTTTGTCCATATGGGATTTCACATAACGCTTTCCACACCGCGAGTTGAAATGGAGTCCCACGATAGTCAAAAGGAATGCTGAATGCCTGCCGTACCCCTTGCAAATATTCGATCAGTTCCTGTACAAATGGAACCATTTTCTCATCGTCCTGCACCAGTTTACTTTCAGGAAATCTACGGCTGATCCAGTCACTCATTTCTTCGAATGGCTTCTGCTGCGACCCCACATAACTTAATCCTTTCTCCGACGCTGCGATATAGAAACTCCATTCCTTATAAGCTAGCAATGTCCAGTATATGATTGCACTTGGTCTACTCTCCATTTTTCTGTACCTCCAAGAATAATTCAGAATGATTCGTTAATTCTAATTTGTTAAGCTGTCGATACTTCATTGGGGTAAGCCCCGTCTTTTTCTTAAATAAGGTAATAAAATACGACGTATTTGGCAGACCCACATGTAATCCAATATCAGCTACATCCCGATCCGTGGTAACCAAATATTCAGATGCCTGATCGATTCTCTTTTGCTGTATATAATCCACTGGAGTGATTCCCGTTACTTTCTTGAAGGTTCGATGCAGATGATAAGGGCTTCCATGACAGACTTCTGCCAGCGTTTCAAGAGTAAGAGGTTCATGATAATGTTTGTCGATATATTCAGTCATTACAACCACCCATTCCTTATCCGGTAGCCGCTCACCCGTCGGTTTGCATCTTTTACAGGGACGAAATCCAGATTCTAATGCTTGTTCTGCATTTTGAAAGATACGTGCATTCTCTCGATTAGGTGCTTTGGACTTACAGGAAGGTCGGCAAAAGATTCCCGTAGTCTTCACAGCATAAAAGAATTTTTCGTTATAAGCTGCATCATTTTGCAAAATAGCCTGCCATTGCTCCTCAGTCATCTTTTCCACTTCTCCACTCTTATCCATACGATTCACCTCTAAACCAAGTATACCCCGCTACTGGGTCATCTGTACTCATTCTAGAATGTAAAAGCAAGATAGTGAAATACAAGAATGGTGAGATTGCTCGTAATTACACTTTGTTTATCGAATCCGCACTTCCTTTGTCAACCTTGCAGGGAGCAGCAATTGAACAACGAATTACTCATAACATGACTACCTGAACTGGAGGAATCAAAATGGAAATTCTGAAAACAAAGGATGCCGCAGAGCTGCTGTCCGTTAGCCAGACTACGATCAAACGTTGGGCTGCTATGTTCCCTGATTTTTTCCCAAAAGACCGGTTTGGCCACTATACATTCTCAGAGCAGCAAATCAGCTTGCTTAGTCATATTAAAGACCACATTAATCACGGAGAACCACTAGAGAGTATTCAATTAACTGACTCGAATGAAAAGCAGATGTCCACGTCACCGCAAGATCCACTTCATCCCACAGACGCTGAGCCTATGCAAGATATATTATCCCGGATTCATTATATTGAACGTACACTCGATCAAAAAGCTGACGAAGTAGTCATGATACAGTTGCTTCAGCAGCGTGAGGAGCTTGAGGATCTGCGGATAATGATCAAACAATTAGCGGCAACCCTAGAACCCATGCAAGTTTCAAAAGGCAACACCTTCACATCTAATGAAGCTTCCCATCCCGTTACTACTGCAAGGTTACCCTCTCCACCAAGAAAACGTGGTCTATTACGCTCATTCTTTTTCCTGTAAGCCTGAAACACAAAAAGAACCTACTTCTAACTAACGTTGAAGTAGGTTCTTTTTAAATATCGTTGGACATGGATGACAAAGTCAGCGATTAACGGTTAGGTAATCCCCTATTGCTTCTGCAATAAAGCTGAGCCTGCGATTCCTGGATGCGTCATTTCGTATGGGTCCAGAATCAGATTGAGCTCTTCCTCGGATAACACATTATACTTAAGGCACAATTCACGAACAGATTCTCCTGTCAAAATCGCCTCACGAGCAATACGTGAAACCACTTCGTAGCCCAAATGTGGGTTAACCGCAGTAATGATTCCGACACTCCGCTCCACATCCCGCTCTAGCTTCTCTTTATTGGCTTCAATACCAGCCAGACAGAAATCTGTGAAGACTTGGAAGGAGTTGTTCATGATGCTGATGGACTGAATGAGATTAAACACTAGAACTGGCTCCATAACATTCAGTTCCAGTTGACCCGCTTGGGAAGCCAGACAGATTGTATGGTCATTTCCTATCACTTGAAAAGCTACCTGATTGATGACCTCTGCCATAACCGGATTAACTTTACCTGGCATAATGGAGGAACCAGGCTGGCGAGCAGGTAGTGAAATTTCATTAAATCCTGTCCGCGGGCCGGAGGCCATGAGTCGAAGATCATTAGCAATCTTGGACATGTTCATCATGCAGACTTTTAAGGCAGCAGATACTTCTGTGTATGCATCTGTATTTTGCGTAGCATCCACAAGATGATCTGCAGTAACTAGCGGCAATCCACTTATTTCAGCCAAATGCTCTACAACCACTTCGATATATCGAGGGTCAGCATTTAATCCAGTTCCTACAGCCGTTGCCCCCATATTCACTTCATACAAATGATGACGTGTATGTTCAATACGTTTGATATCTCTCTCAAGTACTCTGCGATAAGCCTCGAACTCTTGGCCCAGACGAATTGGTACTGCATCTTGTAGATGCGTGCGTCCCATTTTTATAACCGGATCGAATTCCTTGGCTTTGTCTGCAAACACCTCATGCATTCTGCGCATTGTAACAAGCAGTTGTTCCAGAAGAGAAAGCGTCGCAATATGAATAGCCGTCGGGAATGCATCATTTGTAGACTGCGCCATATTCACATGAGAGTTGGGACTTAAATGACGATAGTCTCCTTTTTCATGACCAAGCAGCTCTAATGCTCGGTTAGCAATGACTTCATTGGCATTCATATTTAACGAGGTACCTGCACCACCCTGTATAGGGTCTACAATAAATTGTTCGTGCCATTGACCTTCGATGATCTCATCTGCTGCTTTCACAACAACTTCTCCAAGCCCACGATAGAGCCTGCCGATTTCCATATTTGCAAGCGCAGCGGCTTTCTTTACGATCCCCATCGCTTTGATTAATTCATTGTGCACTCTATAACCCGTAATTGGAAAATTCTCTACTGCGCGTAATGTCTGAATCCCATAGTATGCATTCTTATCTACTTGTTTGCTGCCTAGAAAATCATTTTCTACACGAAATTCAGTTCCTGTCACAGTAAATCCCTCGCATTCTTTGAGTTAGGTTTGAACGGATTTAAGAAAGCGCATTCATTCATATGTCTCACTTAGATATTAACCTTTATTGTGATAAATGTCTCTCATAAAATTAGAGATTAATGTAATTAATTTCAAATAAGATTACGAAAGCCTTGCCCTTAAAGGAAAGCTGGTTTTTATTAGGAGTAAATTTCCAATTGAAGCTATAGCATAGTATGCGCATTTATAATATAAAAAAGCCGACCTTAAGGTCGACTCCATCCAAACTTAACTCACAACTATGTTGAGTTCTTATTAAACCGTATAGTTCTCCAAAGAGATCTTCACACCATTCAGCAAAGCTCGCGGTTGCTCTGACTCGCTCTTCATACTCAAATGCAATCTATCGCCATTACTGGTCGTATAATGAGCCGCCAAGCCGCCTTCCATCTCAAATTGGGGTTCATTATGGGCCATTGCTATTACGAATGCATCCAGTCCGATGATGCCACGCTCTGCAGACTCCTTAACACCGATCGCCTCAACGATCACCCCACCCGGCATCCCTTGAACGGTTACCTCAATGTATCCCGAACGTTCCTGTAGTTGGTACGATTGAGATAAATATATTGCGAAATAGACATCCCCAACCTGACCGAATAAGGCGTTCGGGTCTTGCATCCACTCCCCATGAGGAAGAACACCGATGATCGTATTCTTTTCCCCCTGAGGAATGGGAAATAAAGAAATAACTACATTCTTGTGATAGAGGACCTCCATATAACGGCTCTGATGGCGAGGATCTCCCTCATTGTAGCCTTGACCTGGATGGAAGAAAAATAGCTGGTTGGACCCTCCTTCTCCATTCACAGGCAGAGAGAAAGTCCAACGGAGCTGTTCATTATCAAATTCCTCTACCCGTTCCCACATCCCGCCTGCTGCAAAATCCTCAGTAATATAGGCATAAGAATGAAGTAACGGTTGAGCGTTCGGATCTGCTGGGACTACCTTCTGTGTAATCTTGGTGGTTTCCACTGGCGTCCGGTGATTCATCGCAGCTGTTAAAGCCTCATCTGGTGCTTTATAGAATAGGAGTCCAGCGTATTCTGTACGCGGCATTGCCTCTGAAAGCTTGAAGTCCCCGAACTGAACATAGTCATGAAGCACATTAGCATCCCCTGGTACATCATGTGGCCAACCTCTAGAATGTGCACCCACCCAAGCACCATGTAAATAAAACTCTGCTCTTACCTTCCAAAGATGATCAAGCATGTCTTTAAGAGTAGTTATTAAATCCGTATCCTCTGTTGGGACAAGCTCCAAAGCGCAGGTAAACGCTTGTATCCAATGCCAGAACCACGGGAGACTGCCGTATTCTGGCATACCCTTAGAGCGGATGTATGTCAATGTGTCCTTCAAACTTTGCCGACCATCCTCAACGAGCACATCATCTGCAAACATAGTACCAAAAATCAGCTTTGCTGCTGTATATTTCGCTTCATGATGTCCAAAAGTGATTACCGGCTTACGGTAGAAATCACTCCGATAAATGTGTCCAAATGCTGTATTCAGGACAATGCGAAGCTGAGCGTTTAGTGCTCCACCATATCTTTTGCAAAAGTAGGCCATCAGACTGCCCATAATTTCCACAGGCAATTCATGCGGCGAAGCCTCACGTGGAACCGGATTCAATCCAAGCGGCCAGTGCCCGTATAGCTCCGTGCCAGGTTGACGATTCTGTAGCATTAATGTCTCTAGTAATACATCCTGTGCCTTCTGTTTCGCTTCTTCCCGGTCAAAAGGCAACGACAAAGAATCATCTACTGCAGCTGCAAAAAGATATGAGGCATAATAAAAGTTATTTCGCACATCATCGTGGAACCAGAGTCCACTCTCAAGCAGAGGCCGTCTCTGCGCTTCCAGCGCTATACTTATAATGATTTCTTGTTGACGGTCCTGATAAGTACTCTGAATACCATTCGACTCCAGCATTCAAGTTCAACCTCCCACATCTCAATTTTCAATAGTATGATAACAATCCTATAAATGAGAACTAAGCATTTTAGATCTATTGTGCACACTTTTCGTTCATTTGGCAATTATTAAAACTTAAAAATAAACTAAAATGAACCATCATATAAAAACAAACACTTGTAATATGAACATAAATGGAGTAAATTGTACTTATACGAACGAAAATATGCTTGTGAAGGAGATTGAATATTCCATGGAAAGACGTTTTGCATCCCACCCTAATGAAGTTAAGCAGTTTGACACTGATCGCCTCCGTAAGGAATTCCACATTCCTGTCATTTTTGCACCAGATGAACTGAAACTTGTACTTACCCATGAGGATCGCATGATCGTTGGCGGTGCTAATCCTGTTAAGGAAGAAGTTGCACTTACAACTGACCTTAAAGAACTTGGAGTTACTTACTTCTTGGAACGCCGTGAGCTGGGGATCATCAATGTTGGCGGTAAAGGTTCGGTTATTGTCGATGGTACAGAATATGAAGTAGATTTCAAAGAATGTCTGTATGTCGGTCAAGGTTCTAAAGATGTTATCTTCAAAAGTGCAGACGCTTCCAAGCCCGCTAAATTCTATTTGAATTCTGCGCCTGCTCACCAGTCCTATCCAACTACCAAAACCACTCTGGCTGAATCCGAATCTGGTGCGATGGGCGGTTTGGAGAACTCCAACGAGCGTACCATTCACCGGTTCATTCATACAAACGGCGTGCAAAGTGCTCAGCTAGTTATGGGTATGACTCAACTGAAGCCAGGTAGCATGTGGAATACGATGCCAGCACATACACATCCACGCCGGATGGAAGCATATTTCTATTTCGATCTACCGGACGATTCCGTTGTGTTCCACTTGATGGGAGAGCCTAATGAAACTCGCCATATCGTAATGCAAAACGAACAAGCGGTTATTTCTCCAAGCTGGTCCATCCACAGTGGTGTTGGTACTCATAACTATACTTTTATCTGGAGTATGGCTGGCGATAATAAAAGATATGATGATATGGACCCCGTATCCATGAAAGAACTACAATAGAGACAAGCTAAAACGCCTTCGGCGTCCTTTTAAGGACGATAAGCGTTTGTGCGAGAATTATAAGGAAGAGTCTAGCGTGAAACTTAAACTTTCTTATAATTTTAATCAATTACGGAAAGCTGAGGCAAGCGGATGAACCCGATACGACGACATGAGATGATTATGGAAGTTATGCTGAACCAAAAAGATGTAACGGTGAATGAACTGAGCGATAAACTACAGGTTACAGGAAAAACAATTCGTGAGGATTTAAGCAAGCTGGAGGAGCAAGGACTGATCGTACGTGTACATGGCGGAGCTGTGCTGGCACAAAGCGACCAGTTTGGTATTTTGCCCTCTAAGGATCCATTGGATAAGTATTCCGACGAAAAAACAGAGATCGCCTTGCGCGCGCTTGCTCATATTGAACAGGACGATATTATAGCTCTTGACGGCGGGAGCACAACGCTTGAAATTGCCCGACGCCTGGACAATATGCCTCTAACGGTAGTCACCAATGATGTATACATCATCAGCGAACTGGTTCCCAAAGATCATATTCGTCTCGTCGTTCCCGGAGGTTACCGTGTCCGCAATATGTTGGCCGGCCCAGAAGCCGTCTCCTATGTGCAACAACTTAATATTCAAAAAGCATTTCTGTCCTCGACAGCTGTTCATATCGAACATGGACTTTCTATTTATACAGGAGATTTAATTGAGTTTAAGCAAGCCCTTGTGTCTACTGCCCGTAAAGTGTTCGCGGTTGTGGATCATCATAAATTCGGCCAAACTGCGCTGCGTACATTCGCTTCTCTGCAGGAAGTTGACGTTATCTTGACAGATAAAGGACTCTCTCCCGAAACAGCAGAACAGTTCCGCAGTGCAGGCATTGCCATTGAATGTGAGTAATAACGGAATCAAATCCATTTAAATCAAAGGGGCGTAATTTATAATGTCATCATCATTATTCAGCTTGGCAGGTAAAACAGCACTCGTAACCGGTGCTGCTCAAGGTCTTGGACAAGGCATTGCCCTTGCCTTCGCAGAAGCAGGTGCGGATATTGCATCCGTATCGCTTAATACAAGTCAAGAAACCGTAAACGCCGCAAATGCTTTTGGTGTAAAAGCGGTTAGCATCGAATCTGACTTAAGTGATCATAGCAACCTGCAAAACACATTTGACCAAGCACTTGAACTGACTGGTCATGTTGACATTCTCGTGAACTGTGCAGGAATGATTCGCCGTACTCCTGCAAAAGACCATAGTGAAAAAGACTGGTTCGATGTTATTAACCTGAACTTGAACACAGTGTTCCTTCTGTCTCAGATCGCTGGCCGCCACTTCCTGGAAAGAGGATCCGGCAAAATCATTAACATCGCCTCTATGCTCTCCTATCAAGGCGGAATCAATGTCCCTGGCTACACCGCGAGTAAGCACGGGGTTGCAGGTCTTACTAAAGCTTTTGCCAATGAATGGGCAGGCTCCGGTCTGAACATCAATGCGATTGCACCAGGCTACATGGCGACTGAAAATACAGCGCCGATCCGTGCTGACCAAAGCCGCTCGGATGCTATCTTAGATCGTATTCCAGCTGCACGTTGGGGAACACCTGATGATCTTAAAGGTCCTGCTGTATTCTTAGCTTCCGCAGCATCCGACTATTTGAATGGTCATATTCTTAATGTTGACGGCGGATGGATGGCTAGATAAATAACCTGAAATATTTAACCCGCTGCCTGTGGCAGCGGGTTATTTTTACTTAAACAAGCTTGTAATGGATTCCCCATCAAATTTACTAGTAATCTTAAAATTTCCAGAGTGATACTTACTATTACTAGATCGATCGCTGAAATACAAGTAATCTGTGCCATAGAGTGTCATTCCAAAGCGCTGATCTTTATTTACATATATTCTTATCCAATAGGTCTCCGCAGGTCGTTCTGATGCATCACTTCTTTTTAATTTCACGTCAGAAAACTCATGTATGATCTTTTCAATTTCTTTCGGGTCATCCACTTTAATTTCTTGTTCATTAGAACTCTTAAGAACTCTAATGGAGGTGATTTGAGTAGCATCGATTCGATCCAGTACAAGATTTTGAAATGAATTATAACTGTGATATAAGGGAACTCCATAAAGAAGCAGATTTATTACTATAAGAAACAATAAAAATAATTTACTTTTTTTCATAATTATTAGCCTTCTATCTCCACAAATTCTCCCGGATGTGCCCGAATATACTCGCCAATCAACCTGTGGCTATCTTCGGCTATGTTCTTAAATCGTTCAAATAAACCACTCATCTCATTCAACAACTCAGGATCTCGATCGAGATCCGTGATGGTAGCATCAACCCACTGTATTCCTAATCGATTGTTTCTTTCTTCGAGAAATGCCTTTGTTTCCTGAAGCAAAAGAATCATCGGATCGTCGCCAAAAAATCGTATGCCTCCCATCACCCCTGTCCAATACCCCGGTAGGTCTTGCATGTAAGAAATCCAAGCATAGTACTCCCCTTCGGAATTACGGCTGTGATCATGCATTACTCTGAACATACAAAGTGCTTTCTGTCCATCTGTGAGCTTTGAGATCACTTCGGATTTGATCGATGGTGATTTTGCGCGAATCTGCTGAAAGGTAGGCTCCATACAGGCCCATCCTAATCTTTCATCACTAAAAGTGTCCAAATCCTTCTGCTTCATGGTTACTAAATTCATTTAACTCCTCCTTTGATCAACATCCAAAAATATACATTTCATTCTAGCGGTTGTCAATAAGAACCTCCCTAACATTTAGGGTAATTCGAACGTTTTTATGATAGGCTTTAGAAAGAAAAAATCATCACAAAGGAGCTTTTCTATGCATAATGAGATACTTACCATTTTTGATGAAGCAGGCAACCGAACAGGTACGGCTCCACGTGAAGAGGTACATCGGTTAGGACATTGGCATGAGACTTTCCACTGCTGGTTTATAAGCAAAGATCAGGAAATACCCTATATCTATTTACAACTTCGGAGTGAACAGAAACAAGATTATGCGGGACTACTGGACATCACGGCCGCCGGACATTTGCTGGCAAACGAAACTGTAGAAGATGGAACACGCGAGGTTCATGAAGAGCTCGGACTGGATTTATCCTTAAAAGACCTGATCCCGCTAGGGACAATTCCTTATAGTATGAAAAAAGAAAAACTTATCGATAATGAACGAGCGCATGTCTTTGTTTATAACAATCCCTATCGTCTAGAAGATTTTCAGCTACAAAAAGAAGAGGTCGCCGGCATTGTCAAAGCTAAGTTCTCTGATTTCCGCAAATTTTGGCAGGGAGAAATACATAGTCTACAAGTCAACGGTTTTCAAATCGATCCGCATGGACATAGAATTACCATTGAGCAGGATGTAGACAAGACCCATTTTGTACCCCATGAAGTGGGTTATTATACTCGTATTATCGAGGGTATCGAAGCTATATTTCTAAAATCACCAGTAGTAACGGAGGACAAATGATTATTGATCAACGAACATTTACCGTGAAAGGCATCCATTACAACATAAGATCTGCAATCACTAAGGATGCTATGGCATTATCCGAATTAAGAGTACAAATCGATGGTGAGACCGAGAATTTAGACAGAGAACCAGGGGAGGCTTTTATAGACGAAATAGGGTTTCAGCAGCTTATTCTATCTGATTCAGAGAAACTAAGAAACTTATTTCTAATCGCGGTAGTTAATAATCAAATCGTTGGGTTCTCTAGATGCGAAGGCCATTCATTAGCAAGATTCGCTCATAAAGTCGAGTTCGGAGTATGTGTGCTGCAGGATTATTGGGGTTATGGAATTGGAAAAAATCTTTTAGCAGAATCGATTGCTTGGGCCGACGCTAACGGTATCCAAAAAATCACTTTAAATGTCCTCGAAACGAACGACAAAGCTATTACCCTTTATCAGAAGCTTGGCTTTGAAATCGAGGGAATATTAAAGAATGATAAGTGCCTTTCAGATGGAAAATTCTATAACACGATTATGATGGGACGATTTATGGATTGATAGTAAAAAGGCAGAACCTGAATCCCTCAGGTCCTGCCTTCTTTTTATACTAACGATTTACGCTTCAACATTGCGAGATCATTTACAGCTAGATTTAACACAGACGGAGCAGCAGTGCCTGAGCACAAATCCGTATAATCCGCTCCATCTAATTGTACCGCTTGCGGACTGCCGCTGTAGTTTTGCACAAAAATATAATCACTCTCTCCATCCGTACGAAGCTGCGCTGTCACACCAGTTGGAAGCTCACTATCAAGCGCACGAGTAATTCCCGCTTTTGCAGTGATTGCAGCATACAATTCAACGTAGAAAGAGGCATCTTTTACACGAGTAGCGAGATGATACGCATTTCCTTCACCGAAACGATTTACCGTAAGCGCTGGACGGCCAGCATAGAAATCGCTGCGATAAGTGCCTAATGCTTCCGCACCTTCCAAGTGGATCAGCTCAGCAATTTCATGCGCATCATAATCTCCACTAAGATTAAGTACATTGCTCGCCTGCATTACAACACCATTCAAATCACGGCTATGCAGCCCTTCGGTCTCTTCTGCCCAAATGCCGAGCGTTCTACGTAGCGGTCCTGGGAATCCACCCAAATGACATAAATCCGTTTCGTTAACGACACCAGACCAATAGGTTGCAAGGAAAGTTCCGCCTTGCTCAACAAACTTCTCGATACGCTTTCCATTCTCTTCACTGATCAGATATAACATAGGTGCGATCACCAGCTTGTAAGCGGACAGATCATCCCCCGATCCGATCATATCAACTGGAATGCCTAGCTCCCAAAGGGCACGATAATGCTGTAGTACAGTCTCCTCATAACGCAATCCGGAATTACGAATGCCTTGCGCATCCTTGATCGCCCAGCGGTTGTCCCAATCGAAAATAATCGCTGTTTTTACTGGAGTTGATGTACCTACTACTTCTGTCATTCCCGCCAGCGTCTTTCCTACCTCTGTAACGTCTTTAAACACACGAGTTTCGGAGTGGCCGCTATGGTCAACAACTGCACCATGGAACTTCTCACTAGAGCCCCGGCTTTTACGCCATTGGAAATATTGAACGGAATCCGAACCATGTGCGACCGCTTGAAGTGAAGACAGCTTGTGCATGCCAGGACGCTTCAGCTTACTGACCGATTGCCAGTTCGTAAGAGACGGCGTGCTTTCCATGAGCAGGAACGGTTTCTTTTTAAAAGAACGCATTAAATCGTAGTGCATTGCCGCCCATGCCGCTAATCTAGCATCGTCACCGTCTTCAGTATAATGCCATTCTGGATAAGCATCCCATGAGACAACATCCAGAATTTTGGCCAGTTCGCGGTAATCAATGCCATCGATCATATGCATATTCGTCGTAATTGGCAACGCTGGATTGTATGGGCGAACAGTATTGATCTCATGCTGACAGAAATCAATCGTCCGTTCGCTGACAAACCGCCGCCAGTCGAGATTCAAGCCATGTACTTGCGTCTCTCCATGTGGAGCCGGGGATTCAATCTGTGTCCATGAAGTGTAGGTATGACTCCAAAAAGTAGCCCACCAAGCATGATTCACCTCATCCAGACTGTTATTATATTTGACCTTTAACCAATCTCTAAAAGCATTCTGACAAAGATCACAGTGACATTCGCCACCGAACTCATTCGAAATATGCCAACCGATAACCGCAGGATGCTGGCTATAACGTTCTGCTAGCTTCGCATTTAAAATCGCAGTCTTTTCCCGATACACAGGCGAGGTGAAGCAATGATTATGACGGAAGCCATGTAAATTGTGAACACGATTACGTTCCACTCTTAGAACTTCAGGGTACTTCTCAGACATCCAAGCAGGTCGTGCTCCACTAGGAGTTGCCAGGAAAGCATAAATCCCATTCTCTGCAAAAGAATCCAAAACACTATCGAGCCAATCGAAAGTGAACACACCTTCTTCAGGCTCTAGGGATACCCAAGAAAAAATCCCGACAGACATCACATTGCAATTCGCAAGCTTCATCAGACGAATATCCTCACGCAAAATTTCTGGGTACTTCAGCCATTGCTCAGGATTATAATCGGCACCGTGCAGCATCACTGGAGCTTTGCTGCTAATCGGGGAGTATTTTTTAGTCATAATGTAAGATCATCCTCTCAATTCTGCCCATTTCTTAAATGGGACTATTCTCTGATGAGACGCTAGATGCTTAAGCTATCAAATTCACGAATCATCATTTATACTATTTATAATATAAGAAAATTCATCCCGATCAGTAGGAATATACTCTCGAAGTGATAGTACAAAATGAATATGAGGTGAATCATCCTGCTTCCTTTTTCACTGATAGAACTACCGCGCGACGCTGAGACGCTTCCCTTATATCCCTACTCTGTAGGTCGTCATATACAATTTCATCATGTGCGCCCTACAGGTTTTCCTGTTCATCAAGTTTTTCTGATTCGTACCGGAACTGGGTTGTTTCGTGATCTGGAGACCGGTTCTGAAACCATACTAGAACCTGGAATGGCTTTCGCCTTCCCACCGGATCGAGGACACGAATATTATCCTACCTCACATGAACCATGGCATGTGGGTTTCATCGGAATCGAAGGGAGTCAATCGCAAGGAATGCTGGAGGGGATTGGCCTTCTCCCTTCTCTCCCCTATCATCCTGCTCGTTTTGAACAATGTTGGGAGGAAATCGGAAAGATCTGGCATACGCAGACGGCTAGTCGTCAAGACGAGCAAGGGATGGAGGATCTATCTATAACCCTATATCGATTACTTCTGATGTTACGTCGTTCTGAATCCATACACTCCTCAGGCAGTCGTTTAGAACTTGAGTCTGTGCGTAATGAAGCGTTGGCTAAAGCGGTTGAACTTATTAACGAACATTATACTGAGCCACTCCTTATCTCCAATCTAGCAGCTGCTGTGGGGTATTCCGTTCAGCATTTCCAGCGTCTATTCGTACAGGAATATGCCGTAACTCCACATAAATATCTACAGAATCTGCGACTAGAACGTGCGATACAGTTAATGACAGAGAATGCTGATATTCTCGTTCAGGATATTGCGATTCAACTGGGAATGGAGACGAATTATTTTATCCGAATCTTCCGAAATACTTATGGCTGTACACCTGGGGTGATGAAGCTTCGGCTTTTAGAGGGTGAACAAAAAAGATAACGAAATCCAAAGGGATATCGTTATCTTTTCATTTAAATATAGGATGAAGTTAATCCCGTAGCAATTCGTCCCTCACTTCGGTCAGCACGAATCCAAGTAGATTCCTACCCCGCCATTTTACGGGATTCTCCGCATCCGGATTGGACTGGCTCATGCCTATTCCCCAAATGCGATCCTGTGGGCTAGCTTCGACGAGAATACGGTTTTTCGTTGACTTGAGGTATTCACCAAGCTTCGGATTCTGCGAAAATTTGGCTATATTTCCTCTTTTGACAATGTCATAGCATTCTTTATCCCAAGTGTCATTTTCGAAGTTTCTTACTGCACGCCCGTAGGCTTTCATCTCCTTGGGATGCTTAGCTTTAAGGATCGCGTCCAACATATCGTCATCTCCAAACAGTCTTGCTTTCTCGGACATCATAAACTGCTCGACACAGGAATACTCGATCCCCTCTACCACGAAAGGACTCATCCACCATTGGCTGAAGCAGCTTTTGTCGACGCCGTCGTGCTTTGGCGGTGTATGGCCCCAGAAGAACACAAACTTGAACGTTTTGCCCGCGATATAAGCTTTTCTTAACTGCTCTATATTGTATATCATTGATATTCCTCCATATTTCTCCGATATAAGCGGGAAGGACGGTGTCCCGCATTTTCAGTATAATGATCGGTCTCCGCTACGAGATCCGCTACTTTACGCCGGAATGCGGCTTTCAGCAGCTCTTTGTCTAAGATCACCTCATAAACCTGCTGTAGATCCGTCAAAGTGAAGAGACCCGGCATCAAGTTTAGCGCAATATCGGTGTAATTCACTTTTCCCCGCAGTCTCTCAATAGCGCAAGCTATAATCTTCGCATGATCAAAAGCCAATCCGTCATTTGATACAATGGAGTATGCGGTTGACGTAGAGGCCGACTTTGATGTCATCGTCCGACCCACAACTGCCGTAAACTCTTCTTCATCGCTACTTAGCTTGAGCTCGTATTCCTTCGTTTTCACATACCCATCCTCAATAATCTCTTTCCGCTCGCGCAGAAGCCGATAGGTTACCTTGAACCAGGCAGCATGGACAGCGTCATCTCCTGCTTTCAGCTGTACCTGATCACTGTTGATTAAGGCCATGTAGCTACAGCTCATCACCCAGGTACGAGGGTCCCTTCCAACATCGCTGAAGGTGTACAACTGCTCCAAATAAACGTCATCCACACCGCTTTCCTCACTCAGCTCCCTCACCGCCGCCTGCTCTGTCGTCTCGTCCGGCCGGACGAAACCGCCTGGAAGTGCCCAATTGCCCAGGAACGGGTGACCTCCCCGCTGAATGAGCAGAATTCGCAGATCTTTTTCCGGAAGCTTGCGGTAGCTGTCCGCCTCCGTGTTCGTAACGGTGAAAATGACCATGTCCGCCGCCACCGAAGGCCGCTCGAAATCCCCGGCATGGTACTGCTCTAAAAATTGACGTTCCGTAAGTCCATCGCGATCCAACATATTCATGTATCCTTGCCTCCTTTGTTCTTTATTCTAGCCATTCAACTCTCCGAAATAGTTCCGGTAGGGCTCGAACTTTGCCAAGACCTCACTTACTTTGTGCATTCGTTCCTCTAGGTTTCCTCGCAACGTGATATAGGGAATCCGCCGCTCTTTCAAATCGGCAATGATTTGCTTATGAAAAACATGCCGCTTCTGATCCCCGCTACGGTCCCATGTATTCTCATAAGGAATATCATCGTCACACAGGAAAAACAGATCGTAGCGCTGCGCGTTTTCTAATGCGATCCGGGCTAAGCATTCAGGAGCCCGGCCGTGGTAATCCAAAGCAAA
Source organism: Paenibacillus sp. FSL R5-0923 (assembly GCF_038009145.1). NCBI lineage: Bacteria > Bacillati > Bacillota > Bacilli > Caryophanales > Paenibacillaceae > Paenibacillus > Paenibacillus sp. FSL R5-0923. The sequence goes on along the minus strand of NZ_JBBPAT010000001.1, from coordinate 3,545,914 downwards.
CATATATGTGGTAATTGCATTGGTATCGACAAAGAGATATCGGTTAGCTTCCAGCATCGCCTGCTCCTCACGTTCGATATGGCCCAAAGCGATCTCATCGAACGCTTCTAGGCTGATTCTACGATCAACTTGATGCTCGGTCCAGTAATCACGCCCATATTCGCTCGCAAAGGTTGTGCGATACCGCCGCGCCAGCGCTTCGGTGATTGTAGATTTGCCAGTCGACATCGCTCCCACAAAAACCACTTTCGTGATTAACCCCCTATACACTACATCACTTACAAATCTGCGATATTTATAAGGGTCGGCTCGTACCATCGTGGCCGAAATCGGCACCCGCTCACGGGCTTCATCCACCCGCCGGTCCGCCGCGCCTAATGCGACACTCATATGCTCACCGTAAAACTCACTAGAGTAAAAATGCGTCACTTGCTCGCCCTTCAGCACCCCCAGAATATACTGCTCCTCTCGAATCTCATGCTCCCGATCGTTCGAATACCCATCTGGACCGTCCCAAGCTTCGATTACCCGGACCGTCGGATAGAGCTTGCGGATCCAGTTCGCCCGGATATGAAGCGGAATCGGGGTCACCGTCGTTTCGTAGATTACCACAATCAATTCGTCGACCTCTTGCAACGCCGTCTCGATCATGAATTGATGTCCTTTATGCAACGGGGCAAACTTCCCCAGTGTTAATCCAAGCGTCTTCATACCGCCACCTCCTTAGCTCCTTTATTCCAATTGTAATAGCCGTATGCCGCGTTAATCAGATACGCACTCCACATGACGATCATTAGCACCCCTTCGTTACTGCCTTCCAGCATCCTTATTACCCACAACACCACCGTAAATATATTCAATACAATATAGACCAGCCATTGTTCCTTAAATCTTCTGACCATTAAAAAGGTAGCCACAATGGATAATACCGTTGTAATAGCATCTATATAAGGCGAGTTCTGCCCTGGGATGAACGATAGCCCGATTCCCAGTAGCAGGCAGCCTATTACGCAGACTGCTCCGACAAAGAACAGCCACTTAAGATCCATCTGTCGCATGGATAGTTTGCCGTCTTGGCGGTTGTTTTTCCACATATAGAAGCCAATGACATTCATAGGTACAAAGAATAACAAATTCAGCATGACCTCTCCAAACAAACCGTTTATATAAGCCAAGTACGCGTAACCAACGGTATTGTACATTCCGAAAACATAACTCATCAGGTTTCCTTTCGCCGCGAGCACCACACACAGCACCCCGGTGATAAAGACCGTAAATCCGAATAAGGAATCTTTAGAAATAACCGTAAACGCAACAGCAATAGAGGTAAATAAAACTAGCCAGACGATTTCAAACAGATTCCAACCACCCCATGTTTTATCCACTTTCATCCGCTCCCTTTCATTAAATTTCCTAATCTTCACCATTCAGTTTACTGTTAGTAACTTTTTGATAATAACAATTTGTTAATATCAAATATAGCAAAAAGGCGAGGAAGATGCAATAAAAAGGTGAGAATAATTTCCAACTTAAGTCTAGCCCCAGTCCATGGTCGGTATCCTCTTCCTTAGCATAAGCCTATTTCTAGAATCAGCTAACGGTACTTATTCTTGACAATGATTTCTGGCAAGAATATACGCTGACAAAGGAAAAAACCCGCGATTTACGCGGGTTGGCGTTCGAACATGTATTTGTCATCCGGCTACTTCTTCTTCTCACCTCTGCTCTCGCATTATTGCCCACAGACCCCATCGTATAATAACTTAAAGCTAAGAATCTTATCGTTCACTTTGCCTCCTCGCCCTTCTGCATGCGGAAAACATGGGCGATCGGAGCCTGCCCGTTCAATTCGCAATCCGGAAGTGTGATCGAGATTCCTTCCGGCGTACGCTCAACCTGCAGCAAAGCGTCGCTTCCGACAAGCTCGATGCCTGAAACGGGCTCCTTATAAGGAATATGAACGAGCTTAGCTACGGCTTGATCTGCGCTTTCATACAAGTACGTACAGTATACGGTATTTCCTTTCGAGGTGAACGCGCAGGAACCGGCAAAATACGGTCCGCACACGCGTGTGCCGTATACCGCTTCACCGTAAACCTTCATCCATCCGCCCAGCTCATTAATACTCTTAACCGCCCCAGCCGGCAATCGTCCGTCGGGTTGAGGACCTACGTTAAGCGCCAAATTGCCGCCTTTGGATACGACTTCCATCAGAATGCGAACGAGCTCTCTCCCCGATTTATACTGGTCATCGTATTTGAAAGCCCACTGTGTGCCGATCGTAATGCAGCTTTCCCACGGTACGTTCAGCGGACGCTCCGGAATCGTTTGCTCCGGCGTCACGTAATTTTCGTAAGGCCCTCCGACTGTACGATCCGCGGATAACAGCCACGGCTGCGTTTGACGGGCGCGCTCGACAACCTCGCCCAATCGAATGTCCTGCTTTACCTGATCACTATCTTTAACCCAGCCCGCATCCAGCCACAAAATATCGATCCGGCCGTAACGGCTCATCAGCTCCATGATTTGCTCATGGGTGAAATCGACGAATTGCTCCCACAGCCACGGATATTCCTCGGGGGAGTACGAAGGCCCTCTCCACGTATTGCTGCCCCGTTCCATTCCTGGCGCCCAGTAATACGGCGATTGCCAATCCGCCTTCGAGAAATATGCGGCGATCGCAAGCCCCTTGCTGCGGAAAGCGTCAAACACATGCTTGCAAACGTCGGCATAGCGATGTGCATGAAACGGCGTTTCGGAGCCAGTAATTCGGTAATTCGTCGTATGTGTGTCCCACATGCAATATCCGTCGTGATGCTTGGTCGTGAAAATCAAATATTTGAACCCGCCTTCTGCAGCGATTTCCGCCCATAGCTCCGGCTGGAAGCGGAACGGATTGAACGTGCGGTTGAGTCCGAAATATTCGCGCTTCATCTCTTCGTAGTCGCTCGTCCAATCGACATCTTTACGCGCCCAATCACCATCTTCGTCGCTGAGAATCCAGGACTCAACCTCAATCTGCGAATAAGGTCCCCAATGCATCATTAGGGCCAATTTCTGATCCTTGAACCATTCCAACCTTTCCAGCGTAATTGGATTTTCCGGCTTCACCCAATTCGTCTCGCTGCTGTAACCGTGGACGCCTTCTTTCAGTTCCGCCACATCTGCTTGCTGAAGTTCCTTGATTTCCATATCGTTCATCGGGTTGCCTCCTTCGGTTCTCCGCGTCACATCAAAGTAAAATTATTAATTGTAAACCCCCAATATAGAAATTGGGGGTTTACCCGGCTAGTGTATAACTCTATTGAGCAAAGCTGCTGCTTCTGCACGGGAAGTGATCCCGCTCGGAACGAATTTGTTTGCTTCTCGACCGTTAATTAAATGAAGTGCCGCCGCCGCTCTTACTGACTCAAGCGCCCAGGTTGCCACAGCGGATTCGTCGGTAAAGGAAGAAGCCGTTTTTCCGTTCAACTCGACCTCTTTCAAGATAACATACGCCCGCATCAGCATAGTGACTATTTCTTCGCGTTTGATGCTAGCATCGGGATTGAAAGACATTGTGCTAATTCCTTTAATAATGCCTGCTTTGACCGCCATGGAAACAGCTCCCTCGTACCAGGCACCCTTCGATACATCCGTAAATTTCGATTCGCCCATTGATGTCAGGTTCAACGCTTTGACAAGCATCGCCGTAAATTCGGCCCGTGTTATAGAACGCTCTGGCTCGAACATTGCCGCGCTAGTGCCTTCAATAAATTGCTTCGCTGCTAGCTGTTTGATCGCATCGGCCGCCCAGTGAGTGGACTTAACATCGGTAAATAATTTCTTGAATTCGAGCACCGCATATTTACTGAAATGGTGAATATCGGCCACCCATTCTCCGTTTATAAACGTGCCTCGCACATATTCCAGCGTACCGTTGTCTGCCAAATAGTAAATGCCAGTCAGATTCGGATTTAAGGAAGGATCTGCTTTAAATCGAATCGTCATCGGTTTATCGAAGCTGTTCAAGCTTGTCACTTTACCATCTTTTCCGACAATCGATAATCTAAAATTGATCACATTGCCGGAAATTTTAATATTTGCATGCGTGGAAGACTGCCTTATCGCTAGAAGGTTGTTAGCATCAGATTCGGATAAGAGAGTCATGATTAACTCTATCGTACTGTCTCGTTTAGCTTCTGCGGAGTATTTATCCGTCAACTGTTTAAGTAATTCAGCAGGGACCTCCAATGTGAATGAACCCGTTTGAATGACTAATGGATGTAGTCCAAGCAGTTCGGCTGCATTGGCAGGAAGTACAATTTTCTCTTTATCTTTGGCAACAATCGTCACGACTCCGTTGGAGGCTGGAGTGGTAAGGTCCTCCGATTTCACTACAAGTGTATGAGCATCGGTATTCCCATTGACTGTACCACCGGTAGAAGGAATACTACTATTCTCACCACTCGTCGGAGGATTACTATTTTCGCCACCTGTCACCTTTTGCTTAAATGTAACATTGATCATATGATCAGCAGTTATGTTAGTAACCGTATACACGTTTTCGGTCACCGACACGGCGGTACCGTCTAACAGTACCTCGTCGACTTCGTATCCATTATTCGGATTAAATGTAAAGGTTTGATCATTACCCTCATTGACTACAACGGCGCCATTTGGACTGATCGTTCCATTTTCCCCCGCACTCGCCGTGATCGTCTTACTGTTCTCGCCACCTGTCTCTTTTTGCTTAAACGTAACATTGATCGTATGGTCGGCGGTTATGTTAGTAACCGTATACACGCTTCCGGTCACCGACACGGCGGTACCGTCTAACAATACCTCGTCGACTTCGTATCCATTGTTCGGATTGAAGGTAAAGGTTTGATCATCACCCTCATTGACTACAACGGCGCCATTTGGACTGATCGTTCCGTTGTCCCCCGCGCTCGCCGTAATCGTATTACTGCTCTCGCCAATTTCTCCGTTCTCCGCGAGATTATAGAGCTCAAGCTCATACATAGCGTACATACCCCATGTCGTATAGTTCGCATCGTTGATCTTTATTCTGAGCTTAAGCGCATCTCGTACTTCAGGAATATTGGCAAAGGTATGCTCCATAACGCCGTCATCTTTGCTGCTTTTCCATTGGATGGGTACCCCCTGTGCTATGGTTTCAAAGTTTATTCCGTCTGTAGAAGCCTGAACATCGATATTGGAAATACCCTGAATTAAACCAGATGTCGTAGCCATGACGATGGTGTTAAAGGTTTGCGGTTGTTCCCAAGTAAGATTAATCTCATGCGGAAACGGATGTTCGGTATTGTAGCCTCGCGAACTCGCGAACATGGTATAAATAATACCGTCAACCATTTTTTTGGCACTATAGTCCTCGCCTTCACGTTCTGCCGTTGCTGTAATCTCAGAATAGCTTCTGGCAATATTGGTACCTAGCCCATCCTCATTTCCTTTGAGAAAATTTAACGTGTAGAGCTTTGTTGTTGTCCCGTCGCTTGCAGTGGACCTGATATGAATTACGCTTTTTCCAAATGGAATGTCAAAAGTCTGCGCTGTGTTATTGGCGACAGTCTTTCCGTTGACCTGCAAGGTACCCGCTCCGTCCGAAAGTGTTGGCGTTATCTCAATGGAGTTTAGATCATTCGGGATCATTACTGAGTAGGTCATCGTACTATTGTCAAATGTAAAAGTAGGAACATTAGGGATTGTTAAATTACTAAGCGTTCCGTCTGCTGTAGGGGAAATCTCTCCGTTGTCTGGAAGATTATAAAGCTCAAGCTCATATAGCGCGTATATGCCCCAATACGTATTGTTAGCGTCATTGACCCGTATTCTCAGCTTCAGTGCGTCATTAACTGTAGGGATATTCGCATATGCGTATTCCATCTTGTTGTCGTCTGTGCTGCTAAACCATTGAATCGGTACCCTCTTTGCAAAGGTGGTCCAATTCGTTCCATCTGATGTAGCCTCAATATCAATATCCGTTATCCCCTGTAATAAGCCTGATGGCGTGGCCATGACCATCGTATTAAAGGTCTTTTGTTGAGTCCAAGTCAGATTGATCTCATGTGGGAATGGCACAATGCTCGTATACCCGCTTATACTAGCAAACATGGAACCGTAACTTCCATCAACCATATTAGCCACACCATAGCCACTGCTGCCTCCCCTATCAGCTGTTGCTGTAATCGCTGAATAACTTCTCGCAATATTGGTGGTCGGTTGATTTACATTGCCTTTGAGAAAGTTTAAAGTATACATTCTCGAGGTTTCCCCATCACTTGCGGTAGAGCGAATAAGGATCTTACTTTTGCCAGTAGGGATGTTGAATGTAAGCCTCTCACCGCTGCGGTAAGGTAACCCGTTGATTTCCAGGGTGCCATTTGCATCCGTAAGTGTTGGCGTAATCGTGATCACATCTACATCGCTCGGAATAATGGCCTGGTAATTGATATTGTTTTTATTAAAAATAACCGACGGCATGTTAGTCATTTCCAAACTTTGCAGCGTTCCGTCATAGAGCTCCTGTCCTTCATACATGCTTACTCTGAAGCCGTCAACGAATAGGTTTTTGTTCTCCAGATTCACTACCTTGATCGTATGCTTGCCTGCTGACAAGTTATGATTGCTGTATACCGATATCGAATCGAGTTGAACTTTTTCATATAGGTCTATAATCACTGGCGCGGAATCGTCGATGGATACGGAAATTTTACCAGAGCCTTCATTTTTCTCCGCGATAAGATCGATGCCAGCCCCTGTAAAAGTATAGGTCAATTCATCATCCGCTTTTAACGTGCCTTGAACGCCTCCCATATAAGCGTATTTCCGGCTTTTTGCAAACCATTCACCATCAAAAGTGATCTCACCGGTCGCGTTATCGGTCATGTAAGTCATAGGTACAGCCTGCCCATCGTAGGGACTAGTTGGCACAGGAATTTCACCCAATGTTTCTCCGGCCGCCGCTTTAACCAGATAATCATGAAGCTTGCTGATATATTCATTATCCAGGGTATATTTTCTCGGATCAGATGGGTTAACAGCGCTATCTACTATACGTTTTGCAAGCCCAGGATTGGTTTGCTTGAGTTGGTGCATCAGTTCGTATTCCTCAAGTCCGTCTCTTTGGGCCTCGTAACGCAGTGAGCTCTTAACCGTCATATGTTCCTTGTCTGGATATACGATCGTAGAATCTCCATAATGAGGGACATACCATACGTTCCATCCCCAATGTAAGTGTCCTTGTACACCTTCTTGACTAAGATTCCAGAATAACAGTCTGCCAGTCAATATGGGCTGCGTCCAGAATCTGTTCAACCACGGAGCCGGATTCACATCGCAAGTATACACCCATAAGTCTTTGCCTGCCGCCTGCTCCGCTTTATAGAGACTTTTCTTGTCCTCGAAAACTGGGGTTAACGGGACCCACACATCCACATAAGGTTTGATGGTATCGTTCATTAGAGTACCGGCCGCATCAGCATCCAAAGTCTTGAAATCCGGAACGACCTCTTTTATTTTTCTAGCGATATAGGTCATATAGTTTGTAATGCTCGAACCGTTAGGTTCGTCCTTAGTATGCTGATACCAAGTAATACCATTAAGCCAACCTTTTTCCTCTAAATGATCGTGCAATGCTGTCAAGTAGTTCGTAAGATAAGCGTCTGTAACAGGTAGTGAATCGAATTCAGGTACCGACGTTTTCCACGGATCTTGTGGATTATTATTGTTTGGTCTCTCACTTTGTGGCATTTGTTCTAAAGCATGGATCAAGTGTATGTTCGCAAAATGAGTAATTCCTCTATCCATAAAGGTTTGAACATATCGATCGAACAAAGACCAGTCGATATTCTCCGGTATCCCGTCTTTAAAAGACACCATTTTTGTACCCTTTTCATTTAATAATAAGTCTGTACGAACCCAAATCATGTTCTGGCGATAGTCGGTCATGGTCTTGGCGAAATTATCCATAAGCTCAAACCACTCATCGCTATACGTCTCCACTCCATAATAGTTCTCGCCAACGTCATAACTAGACTGAGTTAAAGGATCATCTACAATCTCAGGTGGATTACCTCCAATCATAAAACCATTCGTCATCGACCATTGATAATTAACGAAATTAGCCTCAGAGGTTGGAGGGATTGCAGCGTTAGCAACTTCAACGTTAATAGGTACTTGATAATCGCCCAAAGTTGATTTCACCGTAACTATACCGAAATAGAGGCCAGGAACAGCATCGGCAGGGACATAATTCGTAATTAAGATGGGCTGAGTTGAATTTGCTGCTACATTTATAGAGGTATCATTCGAAAGCGGGTCGGGAATTTCGGATAAGGGGTAGATTTGCGTGCCTACCAAATCCGGTCGATATTGATTGGGCTGCACGGTATCCTCAAGTACGTATTCTTCAAAATGATAGCTTAAGTTGCTGTTTGAGATCGTATTTCCAGGAGATACAAGATCGGAAAATTCAATTCCTGTAATCTTAAAATCGCTTGTGCCTCTTACAGCAATTTGCTCACTTTCGTATTCGTTCTTGGCTGAAACAAGATCAATGCTGTTGTCATGATTTGCGGGAATCGTGCTGGTCCTATATACAGCTTTCAATGCATTTTCCACCCACACGTCCAGGTTGTTACTGTCAGCATGGACACTAGGCGCATTGCCCTGGAAAAATGTACTTACTAGAATCATGAAACAGATCATTGTATACATTGTCCGTTTGAACATAGATCAACCATCCTTTCATATTCATTTAATTTTAGAACACATTTAAAGCGCTCACATTATGCATTATAATCTCAATTGAAGTCTTGCTAAATAAGAGTATTTTTTGAAATCTAACAGATTTCGATTGTAAACAAAAAAAAGGCCATGCTTTTATGAGCATTGGCCCTTATGTGATCATGAATCTTCTTCTCTGATGTGACGATACTGCGGTATGCGTACGATAACGGAAGTGCCAATCCCAGGTTGACTATGAATATTGATCCCGTACTCAGATCCAAATAAGAGCTGTAATCTTTCTTGCACATTCTTAATCCCATAGCCGGAACTTTCATGTTCAAGAATACGTGCGATCATATACGGTTCCATACCGACGCCATTATCCTCCACGACAAAAACAATATCCTCACCGTCAAGACTTGCCCGCAGGATGAGTTTACCTCGCCCCTCCCGCTTCAGATCGATGCCATGCATAATCGCATTTTCAACTATCGGCTGTAAAATCAAATGAATCATTTCAAATTGAAATACCTTGTCGTCGGCATCGAATTCTACGTCAAATCTTGAATTGTGCATAGCTAATTGAATATGTATGTATGCTTGAACGTTAGTCCATTCATCTTGAATCGCAATAATTTGCTTCCCTTTATTTAAAGTCGTTCTGTAATAACTAGAAAGGTTATTTACCAAGTCACTAATTTCTTGAGCATCGATTCGCAGCGCTTTGGAATTAATTAAAGATAAAGAATTATATAGAAAGTGAGGATTGATCTGAGCTTGCAGCGCTTTGAGTTCGGCCGACTTTTGCGTGACCTTTGTTTGATATACTTCCGAAATGAGTTGATTTATTTGTTTAAGCATAGAACCGAATCGATCGGTAAGCTGCCCGATTTCATCTTTGGAATTCGTGGAAACAACAACTGTAAGATCACCATCTTCCACCATCTTCATTTTGGTGTTTAATTTCTCGATTCCTCTTAACAGCGTCTCAGAGAACAAGAAGATAATAATACTGAGGAAAACCATACAGATGAGTACAATGATACCCGTGGCGCTTAAAATATTGCGAATGCCTGTATTGTATTGATCATCGGAAACCAAATAATGCAGGACCCAATCGGTTTGCGGAATATCTTTGTTTATAACTAGGTAGGATTCGCCACCTAAGCTTGCTTTTGAAGTACCACTCCTTGAAAGGGATTGAAGCTGAACATCATCCATCTGCGGGGCATGCTCTGTTAACACCGGCTGATTCTTTTGATCGGTAATAATGATGCCCCTACCTTCATTCATCTTGCCAATGAAATCACCGAAGATTTTATTGTAATCAAACCGGACGTAAAGTTCAGCGCTCACGATTTGAAGATCGATATCGCGAATCACTCGAGTGGCAAACAATTCTCCATCCTCGAACCACCACTTCGTTGACTCGCTGCTCTTTGTCGCTTCATACCAATCCTTATCCTTAACTGCTGAAGAAGGCGTAATGAAGTTTCCTAATTCGGATTGCCGATTCTCAGAATACAACATAATCTCAGTCATATCCCCAACCATATACATTAAATTAAAAAAAATAGGTTCAATTTTATCATTCAACGTCTTAAATTGAGCGTACAAATCCTGATCTGGATTACTCATCAAATCAAGAAGCGCAGGATGAAATACAATCGATTTCATGGATACATCCTGTCTCTGAAGACGGTAACTAATTTCTAACGCCAGCTTCCTCGCCTCGTTATCCGCGCTTTGCTGAACCTGGCTTTTCAATGAAGCTTTGGAACTTTGATAGGCATACAAGCCCAGTACAATCGTTGGCAGGAAAATAACAATCACATATGAAAGCAATAATTTCTGACGCAGGCGGATATTACGAATAAATTTGAGCAGACTCATCTTCTTCCGCCACCCTCCCGATATTGAATAGGAGTCAGGCCGTTATGCTGCTTAAACATTAAATTAAAATAGGAAGTATTCGCAAATCCAACTGTACTGGCAATATCAACAACTTTAATCGTTGAATCTCGCAGTAGCTCCTTCGCTCGCTCCATACGTACAGCTGTAATATATTTGATTAGGTTTTGACCTGTACTTTTTTTAAAGAGGAAACTTAAATAACTTGGCGATAAAAAGACACGATTAGCTAAATAGTCAACCCCAATATCATTTCCGTACTCCATCTGGATGAGTATCTGTACATCTTCAATTACTTTGCGGCATTGATCATCTGTATTCGTTTTAATTTGCAGCAAATGTTCCTGAAAAACGGATAAAATGACTTGCCTCAACTCAGCAATTGAATTGCAAAGTGCGATTCGCTCCAAACCTTCCTTTAGTAAACTGCTGCTTTTTTTGCCTTGAAGCTCTACTACTTTTTTCAATATTTCTGTAAATAAAAGTTTGGCATACATAGAACTAAAGCGCTTACTATTTCGCATACTCGCAATGAGATACTCTATTTGATGCTCGAGTGTACGATATTCATTTCGTGCAATGGAAGTATAAATCTCTTTAAGCATAAGCTCTAACGATTCGTCGTCTATATGGTCATGAATGCTTTCGGCATCTTTGGAACAAACGACACTTCTATCCATAAAAAACCGAAAATTCATTAACTCTTCCATTTGGGTGAACTCGTCATGAAGCCCCTCTAGCTTATCTACCGGACTACCGACAATAATTAAACATCGCCGGTCGAAGCGAGTCTCCAGCCATTCTTTAACCTTTTCTCCATAAGTCATAAGCTCTTGCCCGTTATCGCTGTTCTTTGAAGCGGGATCAATTACGACGAGCATGATGCTTTGGTATTCATTGATATGTAATAAAAGCATCTCATGTTTACTAGTCGATTGAAGAAATTCAAACGCTTCTGTATGATGTTGATCAAAAAAGTGATTTTGCAATCCAATCATAATCATATACATCCGCTTATTTTCCAGATGATTTAGTCCAGCAAAAGCTGCCCGTTCCTCGTAATAGACGTCACTTTCCCGACCTTGGATGAGATCAAACAGGAGCTTTTGTTTCTCATACGCCACTCCTTTATGAAAGCCTTTGATCAGCAACTCGTCCTTCTCTCTCTGAAGTCGTTCGTCATCTAGTATATCGATTATGGATTGGAATACTTTGAGGAATTCCTTCACATCGATCGGCTTCAACATATAACTAACCGTTCCAAGTTGAATCGCTTTTTGTGCATATTCAAATTCCCCATAAGCACTGTAAATAAGCACCTTAAGGTCCGGAATGACTATCTTTGCCTGCTTGATTAACTCTAAACCGTCCATGAATGGCATGCGAATATCCGTGAATAACAGATCTACATGATGGCCCCTAATATATTCCAGCGCTACTTCCCCATCGTTGGCCTGAGCAACAGAAAAGGGTAGAGCATGCTTCTGAATAAGCCATTCAATAGCATCGATTTCGGCTTGTTGATCATCGACTACTAGAATATGATACATATTTTCCTCCTAACCGTTCATCGGGCGGTATTTACTCGCTTCCAGAGGATACTCACTACAAACCAAAGCATAGCACACTAGGCATTCCAATTCATACCATGTTACATTAACCACATGATTTGGTTTCTATTGTCAGATGGATTCTGTTAGATTTCGCAAAAATCTGTTATTTCGATGGAAATGGTATTTACATTACAATGAAATCTATACCGCAAAACAAATTTTAAATTTGGGAGGTCTTTGTATGAAGAGAACGTGGTTAATTCCCACTACTGCTTTACTCGCCTTGTCAATCCTCATAACAGGCTGCAGTTCCAACAGTACGAACAACAGCAGCACAAAGGAAAGTGCAACACCAAATGATACGGCGGCGCCGAAAGAATCAAAGGCTCCCGAACCGGTAAAAAAAGTGAAGGTTAGATTATCATATTGGAACAAAGAAGACAGTGTAAAGGCACTTCTGCAATTATTCAAAGATAAACTTCCCGATATAGATGTGGAGTATCAGTTCATCGATAACAAGACTTACGTAGATGTCATCAAGACCCAGCTTGCAGCAGGCGAAGGTCCTGACATTATCGGTGGAGTAATCGACGCAAATACCGTCAAGACAGGATATTTCGAAGATTTAACAGAACGTTATGCTAGCAAGTATTATGAAACCGGCACGTCCACCGCGACATTTGATAATAAACTGTACGGATTGCCGCAAGCTAGTTGGTTTAACGGGGTTTACTATAATGTTGATCTATTTGCCAAATATGACCTAAAAGTACCAACAACGCTTGATGAGTATTTCCAAGTAGCTGAAGTACTTAAGAAAAATGGAATTAAACCGCAAGCAATCGGTCTAAAAAATCCTAACGTAGCAGGCCAGTCCTTCCTTGGTTTAGCACTTAATGAATTTATCGGCACAACCGAAGGAAAAAAATGGAACGATGATTTTGGTAAAGGAAACTCAAAAATGGTCGATGCCCTGGAGCCTGCTTTGACGACATGGACCGAATACTTGAAACGTGGTGTCTTCACCAAAGATATGCTTGGGCTTGAAGAAGAACAAGCGATTGATGAGTTTACAAGTGGCAAGGCAGCTATGTTCCAAGCAGGACCTTGGTATATGGAAACCTTTAAGCAAAAGGCGCCTGACATGAAGATTGATATGTTCCCGAACCTGGGTACAAAAGGTGGCCCGGGTTGGATGGTCGGTGGTCCAGGGGTATCGTTTGGTTTGAATGCGAAGTCCAAAGTCAAGGATGCAGCGTACAAGGTGCTTGACCTGTTATCTACACCAGAAGGTCAGAATGCTTACTGGGTCGATAATAAAGGAGGTTCCTCTTTTTTGAAAGGGGTTACTTTTGAAATGCCAGCAGAGTACAACGGTGCTCAAGAAGCTTTCAAGGCGGGCAATGTCATGTACCCTGTTAATAATTGGGGCGTTGCTGGCCCTGCTTTCTCAGATCTAGGAAAAGGTATTCAAGAAATCATAGCAGGTACTAAAACGCCTCGACAAGTGCTAGAAGCGGTAGACAAAAAAGCAGTTGAACTGTTGGAGAAATCTAAATAGGTCGTATAAATTACAAGGGGCAAAGCGATTTGCTCCTTGTACATCCTATAAGCTAAAGGTTGTTGCATATGAACAAACCAAACATTTTCAAACGAGAAATCAATTATGTTCTGCTTCTGCTTCCTGCCTTACTTATTTATTGTACCTTTTTCATATATCCGACGTTAAAGACCGCTGTATACAGCTTTACGAACTGGTCAGACGTACATCCCGTTGTTGTCAAGTATGTTGGATTAAACAATTATATCGCTCTATTTAAAGATTCCCTCTATTTAACAGGGATTAGCAACACATTAATCTATGCAGTACTCGCGATGCTCGGACAGAATTTGCTAGCCATTCCATTAGCGGTATTTCTCAATAAAAAATTAAAAACAAAAAATCTGCTGCGGGCTGCGTTCTTCCTTCCTGCGGTGTTCAGCGTATTGGTTATCGGTTTTCTCTGGAATTTTATGTACTCACCTTCCGACTTCGGCTTGATTAATCAACTTGTAGTTGCTCTTGGCTTCGAACGCATTAATTTCCTCGGAGATCCGCGACTTGCACTCTACTCAGTCATCATCGCCTCCGTATGGCAGTGGGTGGGTTACACAATGGTTATTTATTTGGCCAACTTACAGAGCATCTCAACAGATTATTATGAAGCGGCGAAGATCGACAGAGCGAACGGGTGGCAATTGTTCCGTTATATCACGCTTCCTCTACTGCTTCCAGCGATCACCTTCAATACGGTTATGGGGATGATAAACGGGATGAAGGTATTTGATATTGTTTATGCCTTGACTGGAGGTGGCCCTGGGTATTCTACTGAAACGATCGTATCACTCATGATCAAAAAAGGGCTCAGTGAAGGTTTCTATAGCTACGGAGCCGCATTCGGAATCGTCTTCGTGATCCTCGTTGGCTTCATCACCTTTCTTCACTTTACACTAATCAAAATGTGGGAGCGGCGGTAATATGAATCGATATACTAAAGGGTCTGCCGTTACTGAAATTCTCTTGATCGTCATAGCCGCGATTTTTTTGATCCCTATTTACTATTTGATTATCACGACTTTTAAAACCCCAGCTGATGCAGTCTCTAGTCCGATGGGCCTTCCAATTAATATCACATTCGACAACTACGTTCGCGCCTTTAAAGCAATGAACTACTTCCATGTGTTAGGAAATAACCTTCTCATTACGATTTCCTCCGTCGCGGGTATTGTTATGTTTTCTGCGATGGCTGCTTACAGCTTGGTACGACATACGAACCGCTTCAATCGCCTCGTGTTCCTTTTATTCATGGTTGGAATGATGGTACCGTACCAAATGGGGATCTTGGCACTTTATAAACAAATATCCCAGCTTGGACTTATGAATTCCCACACGGGTGTTATTCTTATAGAAATTTGTTACAGCCTCCCGCTCTCTATCTTTTTAATTAAAAGCTTTATCGGTTCTACCGTTCCATTTGAACTGGAAGAAGCAGCAAAAGTAGACGGCTGTGGGGTGTGGAGAACTTTCTTGCAGATTGTGTTCCCGCTGCTTATGCCGGTGATTGCCACTGTAGCGATCGTGAATACGCTGGGAGTCTGGAATGATTTCATGACACCGCTCTTGTTCTTGCAATCCCGTTCAAAGGGTGTATTACTCTTAGAAGTGTTCCGCAATATTGGGCAATTCTCGACCGACTGGACGAATTTCTTCCCGATGATGCTCCTAGCGGTCGCACCACTCATTCTGTTCTACATTTTCATGCAAAAATATATCATTAACGGCATCACGTCCGGCTCGCTAAAGGGATAGGGAGTTAATGACAAGGGGTTCACACTGAATCATACAGTTGTCAGCAGAAAGTAAAATATTACACTGAACCTAGAAATTAAAACAGCGATAGCACAGGACGAGAAAAAAGTCCTAGGCTGTCGCTGTTTTATTGAAGTAACGTTTTCTGTTAGTTCAATAATTCATTTTACCGATTTGGCTACTATCCATCTCAATATAAAAGCTCTAGCTCTTCTTTCTGCAATCAGTTTTTTCAATGAATAAATTATCTCCCTATATAACAGGCGCTATTTCATTTTTTCCTTCTTAGTATCCTACTCTTTTTTTTGCATGGATCGTAACGGTAATCGGCATATCGGCTTCTGCGTAAATTGATCGTAAGTACTTGGGTGGATGGGTTGCGCAAGATGAAATAACGAATAGTTTCCCCATCAGCGATTGAGTCACCTGGAATACCTAGAATAGCATCAACTATTATATTTGTGCTTGTCTGTTTTATAATTTTTAAACCCAACACTCTGCTAGGCAATCCCCCCGTATCTGCATCAGGAGAGTAAAGACGTCCTCGAATGTTTTTAAAACCTGCGGAGCAGATCATGCGATTTGCGTACACATTGTTCCAAAATTGGCGATAATACCGAAAAATTTTGATTCGGGTCGAGAATCGCAAGGGAAGTCTGTAGTAATCAAAATCACCGATTCGAATCGGTGGACTGTTTAGATCATACGAAAAGACTACTTTCTCCCATGCCTTTTCCGCATTCTGAATAAATGCCATAAGTCGTTTTCTCGAAACCATGCCGTCCCCCTCCTTATCGCTCTTCCATTGCATTCTATGTATGTTACCTTATGGAAGGCACGGCAAGAATGGATCCTCGTATTTCATGATTTTTCATTTCATGATGTTTGCCGGCTCATAAGTAAAAACCTTATTTTTGAGACAGCAACTTGTAGCAAGGAACGATTACTGCTCGCACTTCACGCATTACAATCTTCGTTGTCAAGGAGCAAATGAAGATGATAGCGGATATCCGAGCATTGAAAAATAAAACAGATTTCATCCTTGTATACCTACATTTCGGGAGAGAATATCGATCATTTCCATGCAAGCTGCAGCACACAAAAAAAACGCGACTAAACCGTTCCTACCGGCAGCCGCGTCATTTCTTGCTAAGTAATTTTCTTATCGTTCTAGCAGTAAATCTAAATCCCGAAAGCCTGGAGTGCTTTTTCGATGAAATGTCCAAACGTACCTTTCCGGTAAAGCATATGTTGCAGATAACTGAATTTTCAAGGAGGGAAGCATATTGAATAAGAAAAGAAAACGTCAACTCCCCGTTCGCAAACAGCAAAACGAATTTATAACACCTGCAATTTTAAGACGAACGATACGAAATGTGCTGCCCTTCTATCGCGAAATCGTGCGCAATCCAGCATACTCAGCTGCATGGGTACAAGCGGTGAATACGATTGATTTTGTGCAGATGGAAAGACTGTTTCAAAAGGTAAGCCATGCCCCAATTGCAGAATTGGGATCAGGGTACAGTTTCGGCTTTCGTACACCTATGCGGGATCGACTATACGTCAACGGTTTTTTTCTTGACCCCGCTCAAAGTAAGTATAAAGTGGGAGAACATCTCGTAGTAGTACAAGCTATTCTTCCCTTATACCTCAGGTTGGCGACTGATATTCCATTTGCAACGCGTGTCACTGCCGCAATTAATTCAGGTAATACGACAAGACTGAACAATTTAATTCGTGGATTAATACGCTCCCGTTTTTTACTAACTATCAGAGCACAAGATTCAGGCTTCAGAATCAGCTTTAGATTTCCGATCAGTCGCAAAATATATACTAATTACACCTTACTAGGAGTGGGCTAGTTAGTTGTGAAGACTGCCGGCTTTCACTGGTGGCAGCAACTGATTGAACTACTCGCGACTAAAGTGGCAAGATTCCAAAGTACGGGAGACTAACGTTTCTACTCCGCCGCTTCCGCCAACCATGCTTGCATAACCGGTGATTCCGCCCGATTTAAACGTAGGGCAATTTCGGTATTAACCTCATCCGGCGGCATGACTTCGACAAGGACGCATACTGACTCTCGCAGTTGATTCAATGCAAACACACCTTCATCATCGAGCATTTTCATTGCCAGCTCCATGGCCTTCAGCCTCAAATCAAACTCGCGATTCCCTTCGTCATTCTCAAGATCCGCAATGAAAGGACGCTCGATGAATCGTTGTTTAACGTGATCGAAGTTCTCATCCCCGAAACAACAATAGGGTGAATCGGCATAGGACCATTTGATCAGTTCAGCAATTGTCGAACCCGGTGTGTCACTTTCGTCTCCTTGTCTGGTCGATTCCATCTCCAAAGCTTCCCACGACCAGGCAGAGATGCTAGGCGCATGTCCCTCGCCAGTAGTATGTAGCGTACAGTAATAATAATGTTCGCCATTTTCAAAAAGAGCACGAAATGACTTTCTGGCAGCAGCGGCGATTTCTATCGCCAGCGTCTCTATTTCTTGCATCGGCTTCATGATAATGGTCCTCCTTTCCATTAGTCGATCAGCTCAGGTTATTTAAGAACGCTCGTCAATCAGCCGTTCTAGAAATTCCGCAAACGTTGAAGCATACTTGTCGATCAAATCATTCATGAGATCATAACACATGATCGGAAATTCCCCCTGTTTATCTCTAGTAGACGTATCAAAAAAATAAAGCTCGTCGCTATCCGGCACGAACAAGTCCAGTCTGTGGGGAAACCGACCTACCCACCATTCCTCGGCTTTATTCAGTCTATGTATGTAAAGAAGGTCGCCGTCGTAATACTCTCTATGTTCCGGAGCTGCGATCGCTAGAATGTTGCCGTCTCCCAACCGGGCATTACCGTAATGAACCAGCCACCAGCGATAAGATGGCGGCAGGCAGAATCCTAATTCCTCTTCAGCTTCTGCTATCCAGCTTTCTTCCGCACCATGGCCAGGAAACCATTTTAAAGCGGAGGTCGTTTTCAGTTTTTCTGCCAAACGCTCATACATAAGTTCGATCCCCTCTCCTTATACATGGGTTTATTGTAAGTTTTGGATATCTCTCCAATCTTCTACAAATGATATGGCGGCGCTTTTCCTGCTACAATGTTATCAGGATGAACGTCAGTTGGCTCATAGTCATTCATACGGAGAAGGATATACTCAATCTCTTCTAATGGCATCTGCAATTTTTGGCTGACTTCATAAAGACCCATGTCTTGCGAAAGTAGTTTCCGTGCTTGATTTAGCTTTCCATTTAGCCAATTGTTTTCAAGCATCCATTTTTTCACCAGATCCAGTAGTTGATTTTGAGTTTCCTTATCTGCATGCTTATTATATTTAGCGACTGACTCTGACAAATAGTTACAAAGGTGACTGCCTAATACCTCACGTTGCTCATGCTTGGACATCCGTTGGTACTGTTCATAACTTATGCTGATATCTAATTCGAGGGTATGATCCCTGCTATCAAAACGTCTGGATGTTGTTCGACCATAACTTTCAGGTAAAACACGCAATACAAAAAAGATATCATAGGGAAACTTCCATGTATTTGCTAATTCCTCTAAGGGCAGCAGCTCATCTCTCAATTGACCCACACACGTTCCATGTGTATCCAAAGTAAAAACTAGTTTCATACATACCTCCCTCTCCCACACTTAAGGAGTATCCGGATCATCTGTTATTTTCTGAGATCGCTTCGCAGCCTTTCGACAAGAGCCACTGCTCCATAACTTCAAACGCCTGCCCCGCATCCTGTTCATAGAAGACAGCCACCTCTTGCTGGTAGGCATAATTCAATCGTACATAGCCGCCCAGCTGCCGGTAGAACAGGAAACAAGCATAGGCATTCTCAATGGACAAATCCGGCGGAAATTCGTTTTGGCATAAGTCGGCCAGTTCGGGCAGCGTAAGCTGATCCTGTCCTTGTGGCAAACGCAAAAAGAGATGGCTCCGAGTGCCCGTCCACGGTTCATAGTAGATGCTCTCCCCTTGGCTGATTCCATACACCTGACGATATATTTCATCCAGCACCAAGGCGTACATCCCTTCGTCTTCCTGCTCCCGTGCCAGCAGGGAAATCGCCTTTACGTGCTCCGCATGCCGAGGTAGCCAGAGCAGCCTAGCTGTCTGGGGATGTACTGCCAGAAAATCACCGTCCACCGTTGTACCTATAACGATACACTCGCCGATCTGTTGCTCACTAATGGGGCTGTTTTCGTCATGCTCCCATAATCCGTACTCGGCAAAAGGTTTAAGCACCTCCGCATCGGGAAGCTGAACATTCAACCACCCTCTGTAAGTCCCTTCACCGAATCGCCGCAAAAACCGGAGGTAGCCCTGTGGATAAACAGTAACGTCTTCCTTCGCAAGTGCTTGGTTTTGGCCGTCAGATAGCGGTTTTGGCTGAGATACGATGTACATAAATACTCCTCCTGTTAACTGAACGATCCTACCTTTTATTGAAAACCCAATTTTGCTAAAGATTGTTGTATTTCCCGGTCTGCTTTACTTTTGAAAGTTGCAAACTCCACTGAAGATAAAGAATTCGGAAGTTTCTGATGGATAAAGGAATCAAAATCGATTGCCGTCTTGAGAATACGAAGCGTGTGCAGCAAAGGTAGTTGCTCCATTCCCGTCAAACGGGTTAAGCCTTTACAATTCCTAATAGAAAGTTCCTCCAGTGCCTTCATATCCTGGTTAAAGCTGATTTCCTTCAGTTGGATTTGATCCTCAATAACAAGTCTCTTCAGCGCTTGAAAGGCTGTAATATTGGTCAGGTCATGGAAGCCGCGGACTCTAGTAATCTCCAGGTTCTCGATTGTATTCTCTTCAATTTCATGAATGTGCTCCCGGCCTCCAAGCAAAATGCGAAGGTGCTCCAGCTTCCTCAGCCGGTTAATACAATGTAACGGCAGTTTGCTGATCGAATGCAGCGCGAGATAATTCAAGTTCTCCAGATAACCTATAGCATCAAGGTTTTTAACCTTACCCCCTACATGTAATTCCTCCAGATCAGAGAACTCTCTAAAATATTGCAGGTTGAGGGTCTTTTTATCCGAGATAATGTTTAATTTATTTAGAGAGTGCAACGTATCAATCCCCAAAATTTCCGAATTCTCCAGCTCGTATATGCCTATGCTCAAACTGCGCAGGTGATCCAGCTTCGCCAATGCTTCAGTGTTATGTGCCTGGGTGAGACTATCGAGGTGCAGCATTTTCACATGAGGAATCCGCAAGAGAGTATGACAATCAAAAGACAGCGAATAGTGGGCGTAGAAACGTACTCCGAAATCCTCATTCCAGCGCGCGCAAAGCTCATCCACTTCTTCCAATATGGAGCCATAAAAATCCGGGTGAGAAAATTGAATAATCACTTGGTTACCGTCGTGCAAATCCCGCTCGATCAGATCCCGGTCCAGCAGGGCAGGATTATTGATCAGAATTCTTTTTTTCCATATTTTCCGCATTGCTGAATCCTCCTATTTGCCACCCATCACAAGTCCATATTTATTGAAAATCCACGATTTGCTCAAATCTTGAATCGCACCATGGCTTATACGCACAGAAGGCTTTTGCTCCTTCATAGCATCTGCGTCATGCGCCGAGAAGCGAAGCGGCTTTGTCATTTTATTAATAGAGTCTTTTATTTCATCGAAAAACTTATATGTTAACGGCTTATGATCCCTGATATCCTCATAGATATAATACTTCCCGTTTTCATCTTCCAAATCCATTTGAAAGCCTTTAGGAAATGAAAGCAAGATACACGGCAATTCATCCTCTGCCCATTGTCCGTAATAGGGAAAATGGACACCTTCATTTCTCGCAAAAAATCCGGAGCCTTCATTATCAGACGCAACAGAAATGGAATAAACAAAGAATGGGTGACCATCATTCCTTTTTTCCTCTGCCGTAAAATAATGATAAAATGACTGATACGCCTCATACACCTGATTCTGGTCATGCTCTGTCTGGGCATAATTGGTTAGATAAAATTGCGCTTGCTTATGTTCAAAAAGCTTCAAAACGCTTTCAAACTCTTCCGGCCTTATGAAGAATCTAAGTTTATAAAATCCACTGTTCTTTAATCTATCCATTTCTTTTCTCTCACCGCCATGTTCTAAAGTGTCATCTCAGATGACCTTAGCCATTTGCTCATGTATTTTCAAAATTCATATTTCGCAAATCGTTCTTTGAGAGTTTCTTCGTGCGGGATCCACTCCCAATCGCTCCATAATGACATTCTTACGAGTTCTGACAGCTTATCTACGGCTTGTGCCGGACTCGTAATGCTAATGAAGTCGTCAAAATCCTCATTGCGGATATCCAACGCTTTCTGCAAATAGTCATCGTTAAGACGCTCTTCTTTGAGTTGTTCATATTCATCCCTCGTCCACTGTTCACAAAAGATTCTTTCGGCCTCAATATCTCCATTCTCGAACAACGACAACTCGAATATTTCCTCATTTATATATCCGGCGGTCATCACTGGCTCCTCGATAAGCCGAGACAGCGTTTTGCCGATCTTCTTCACCGTACCCCATACAAAATAATCATGGAGCACGCTGATCCAGTACTCGTTGCTTTTGCTTACGTACATGACAACATTGAACTCTTGAGCCTCATTATTTGGCTTGCCTAATACTGTGGCATGCCCTTCGCTTAGCTCTCTTAATGCTCCGACAGTCTTCTCAAGGTTGTTCGACTTGATATGCAAATTTGCGAATGATCTTCCCACGAGATGGCCTCCTCTAATCGCTTTCTTATTCAGACTAATTCTTATTTATATCCTATAGATTGTATCTAAGTATGTCTCTTATTTCCATTATAGTGATCATTTGTCCTGAGTCTTCCTACTTTTCACCTGAATTTTGAAAATGACCTTTACTAGGGAGAGATACTGTATTGTTGCTTCAAGCTGAGCTAGATCTCGATAACACAGTCATGACTGTGGTTTTGTGTTCTTTATAAAAATCCATATTTGCATCCCTGAGGTTAATATGCCGTTACTCTATTCTAACTTGGACATATCGTATTATGAGACTTTTTCCAAAAAAAGCATCTGAGGGGTTGGTTAGATGAAAGGTGTTTCTATTATTACCTGTACAAATCGTCAAAATTATTTAAACAACCTACTCCAAAATTACAACAGACAACGATATGCCCAAAAAGAACTCATCATTATTATCAATAACAATGCAATTCCACTTTCCCCCTACCAACACTTAGCTAAAAAATACAAAAACATAAAGATATTTCGTAAGCCAGAACATCAAACTCTGGGTTCATGCTTAAACTATGCCGTCACAAAATGCAAATATCATACCATCGCCAAATTCGATGACGACGATTATTATGCCCCTCATTATTTGACAGAAAGTATTCAGACATTAAATAGAACAAATGCTGATATTCTTGGAAAACGAGCTCATTATATGTATTTAAGTGGTTCAAAGACTTTAATCCTTCGTTTCGCGCATGACGAACATCGAACAGTTACCCATCTCCCAGGCGCTACACTCGTCTTCAAACGTAAAGTATTCGATCATGTGAAATTCCCTAATAAAAACGTGGGTGAAGATGATCTTTTTTGCAGCAGAAGTAGAAAGAAAGGTTATAAGGTTTATTCTGCGAGTAAGAATAACTTCGTAGCCATCCGTAGAAAAAACTCTTCAAAGCACACATGGATCATCAGTGATAGCACTTTAATAGCAAACCATAAGATCATCCGTAATATTAAAAATTACAAAGCATTTGTTGGACGCAGTCCAAAGATCAAATTATGAAACGGGCTACAGATTCCACTATATCTGCTGTATCTATTCTGACCTGTACGAAACGAGCTGACTGTATAAATACACTGTTTGATAACTATCGACGACAAAATTTTAATCTTAAAGAACTTATCGTAATCATAAATAATGATAGTTTGAAGATAGATGACTATACAGCTGCTGCAAAAAAACATAAGAATGTGTGGGTTTTTAAAGTACCGGAACATCATTCTCTCGGTTATTGTTTGAATTTTGGTGTGCAATTAGCGAATTATAGTTATATTGCAAAATTTGATGATGACGATTATTACGCTTCCAACTATTTAACTGATAGCATGCAAATACTCCATAAGACTAAAGCAGATATCGTTGGAAAACGGGCTCACTATATGTATTTGAATGATAAGAAGTTACTTTTGCTTCGTTACCTCCGAATGGAGAATAAATATGTAACCAATGTTCAAGGTGCGACCCTACTCATTAAACGCAAGGTGTTCGATCAGATTTCTTTTTCAAATCGGAACAGAGGTGAATGCGTTAAATTTTGTGCTGATTGCGCAGCTCATGGCTTTAAGATTTACGCAGGTAATAAGTATAACTTCGCTGCAATTCGTAGAAAAAACTCCAAAGATCACACCTGGATCGTCAGCGACAAGAAGCTTTTATCAAAAAGTGTTAAAGTTATTAAAGTAAAAAACTTCAAAAAATACGTCACTCGAAACTGAATTAATGAAATACGAAATGCAGACTTTGGCCAGATCGAGTTATTTGCTGATGTTACCGGACACTGTTCAATAACGAGAGACTACCATTTGTGCGGTAATAACCCAATAAAAAGACTGGATGGCAACATAACCATCTTGCTATCCAGTCTTTTTATAAGGGCTTCCAATCGTGAAATACCAAGAGTTAGTTTTATAAATTTCTAATACATAGAAGTCACGCTTCACTTTACTCACCTCGCTATTTTATTTATTTATTTTTTATTGCAAATGCAACAATTATGAGATAAGTTAATATATATTATTTATTGCATTTACAACAAAATACGCGCTAAGGAGTTATTTATGAAGGAAATCCTACGTGAAATTGGAATGATAGCTAGGGCATTAGATTCAATAAGCAATATAGAATTTGCAGAACATGACCTTACAAAAGGGCAATATTTGTACCTTGTTCGAATATGTGAAAACCCAGGAATAATTCAAGAAAAGTTAGCTGAGATGATAAAAGTAGATCGAACAACAGCTTCACGTGCAATTAAGAAATTAGAAATTAATGGATTTATTGAAAAGAAAGAAGACAATCAAAATAAAAAAATAAAAAAACTATTTCCTACAGAGAAAGGGGTTACTTTGTACCCATACATAAAAAGGGAAAACGATTATTCCAATAAGGTCGCATTATCTGGATTCTCCGAGAGTGAAGTAGAACATATTTCCACCATGCTGCAGAGAGTTAGAAAAAATGTAGAAAAAGACTGGGAGTTAGTCAAAAAAGGAAACAAAAGAGATTATTGACTTAGTAAACGGAGGACAAATAAAAATGACCATAAATATAAAAAAGTGTACGTTTGAAGATTTAGGGTTGCTCCAAGAAATCAGTGTTGAAACATTTAACGATACATTTCAGAATCAAAACTCACCTGCAATTATGAAAGCTTACTTAGATCGTGCTTTTAATTTGAAACAATTAGGAAAAGAATTATTAAATAATTGTTCGGAATTCTATTTTATTTTTTTGAATAAGGAAGTTGCTGGGTATTTAAAGCTAAACTTTAATGATGCCCAATCAGAAAAAATGGGTAATGATTCGCTTGAAATCGAGAGGATTTATATCAGGGGGAAATTTCATAAACGGGGACTAGGTAAATACCTGATGAATAAGGCATTAGACATAGCAAAAGATCAGAATAAAGAGAAGATTTGGTTAGGCGTTTGGGAAAAAAATGAGAATGCAATTAAATTCTATGAAAAAATGAATTTCGTTCAAACAGGGACTCACTCTTTCTATATGGGTAATGAAGAACAAATTGATTTTATAATGACTAAAACACTCATTTAATATTCTCATATTTCGTGAACCAGAACATCATCAGAAAAAAAATCGGCACCAAGTATATAGCTATATGCTAACTAGGTGCCGGCTGATAAACGCCTATAATAGATTTAAATTAATAGCACCATGTTTACGAATGCGGACAGGATAAATCTGCTCAACACCAAATGAGTGCATATATGCTTTATAGGAATCCGTATATTCTTTTGGCAATAAAGCCATTATAACTCCTGCAAAACCGCCTCCATGTACCCTGCAGGCTCCTGCCCCCTTCTCCTTGATAAACAGCTCAGTTAATGCCAAATATAGTGTCACACCCTGTTCAGTAGGAGTAGAGTTAGAATAGCAATTTTGCAGCCATTTCCAGGATGAGTTTCCAGATTCATTTACGAGTCTTATGAAGCTGTTTGCATTATCGTCTGTCAAAGCTTCTACTTGTTGATCAACTCGAATGTTTTCCTCATAGAAATGCAGTGCTCTCAATACAGCTCTATCTCCAACACTCTCTCTAAGTTTGTCCAGGTTGTCCAATATATCTTGCTTTTCTAAATCACGAAGCACATTTTTCCCAAGTTCTCGGGCAACAGCCTTCATTTCTGTTGGAATTGAGGAGTATTCTTCACTTAAATCTGCATGGTTTGCACCTGTGGGGACAATAAATAACTCATAACCTTTGTCAATGGATGAAAAATTTAATGTAGTGATCAGCGGAGCCTCGATGTTTTTAAAATCAATCGAAATTAGTCCCCCATATCCACAAGCAATTTGGTCGAGCAAACCCGATTGTTTGTTCCACTCTGAATTCTCTGCATATTGGCCTATCTTGGCACAGGTAACGACATCCATCTCGTTATTGTTGTAGAAGAAATTAATAATAGAACATATCAACATCTCAAAAGAAGCTGATGAGCTTACACCTGCTGCACTTATGACATCACTTGTGATACAAACATCAAAACCGCCTAATTTATAACCGTAACGTTCAAAACCGTCCAAAATCCCTTTAACTAAGGTATATGTTCCTGAAAGGTTAAGGCTATTCCCACTCGAATTTAAATCAATAATGAAGTCTTCGTTATAGGTAATGCTTTTTATACGAATAATATTTTGATCATTTTTCGCAGCCGCTCCAATACAATCCATGTTTATACTGGCAGCAATTACTTTACCTAGATTATGATCTGTATGATTGCCACTAATTTCACTGCGCCCTGGTGAGCTAAAGAGAAACACTTCGCCCTCTGCAATTTTTTTTACATATTCCTGAACCAAGGTTTTATATCTTTGCTTTTGATCGTTAATGATAGATGGAACATCACCATACAGACTTTCTAGTGTTCTTTGAAATTCTTTTGATTCGATCAGTTGAATTGTTTCTGTAATTGATGGCATCCTTTGAATTCCTCCATATGTATAATTGATCAAGAAGAATATAGCATTTATTAATTATTTCATACTAGTGAAAAATGTAACTTTTATATGGATGATTATGACTTATAATTCCTCAAATATATATATTTAGTGTATATGTTGCGTGCCAAGAGCTTTCACCGTAACGCGCGGTCGTTGCGCTGTGATAACTAAATAAAAAGACTGAATGCCATAGCAAGATAGCTATATGCATCCAGTCTTTCTTTTTAAAAGCTATAATCGTAAAATTTCTCTGCATTACTTACGCTAGACCATATATCTGCGCTTTCCCCACCTATATACCAATAAGCGATTCCGGCTAGATTGTTCTTAACGCTTAAATCGTATTTCGCTATTAAAGAACGGCCATCCTCAATCCAGATCGTGTGCTTTATGGACTGCTTCGAATAGTTGGCAACATATTGTCCTAAAGTCTCATTCCATACAGGTTTCATTCCATAGCTACTAATAATCTGATTTTGCTCCGGAAGCGAGATATACTTTGAAGATGAAACCGTACCATTCTGATTCAATGTCCAGTCCCGATTATATAAAGGCAGTGCCAATATAACCTTATGGCTGGGTACGTCCTTTAGTACAGTATCCACTGCATGTTGATCAAAAGGAATAGAAGCATTGGACCCTGGAAGCTTACTCCCGTCATAATGTTCGTCATAACCCATCATCACCATATAGTTCACTTGCTTACCTAGTGCAGCGTAGTCAAAAGCATCTGTCCAATCTGTTCCAAGATCAGGAGAGACGTCTATTGATAGCTTCGCGTTAAGAGCATGCATTTTCTCAGCTAATAATGTAATGAACGAGGTCAAATACTCACGATCGTCAGGCGCTACATTTTCAAAATCAATGTTTAGTCCATCTAATCTATATTTGCTCACTAAAGCTACTAATTGATTTACTGCAGTATTCCTTGTGGTTACACTCGACAACATTTGATGGGTCGCTTCTTGATCCGATCGATTGCCTACCATCGCCCATATTTTCTTATTATTCTTCTTTGCCCATGTGATCAGCGAAGTATCCGTTGAATCCGTTACTGCACCTGTTTTTCCTACATAATACCACCGTGGTGATAAGGTGTTAACGTTGGATTTCAGAACCGTATTCTCATATTGTGCCGTCGTCTGCCCATATTGCCAGCCTATAACGATTCGATCCTCCGGCTCATCATCGAGTTCTGCTGCCCAACTCTCATTTTGCAGCACTCGGTCAATGAGGACGGCCGTTTCCTGTCTAGTTATAGGATCAGAGGGGCGGAAATTCTTGCGATTATCCCCCTTCATCAAACCTAGATCATTTACAGTAGCAACAGCTGATCTTGCCCAGCTAGCAATCTTATTTCGATCATTGAACGAAGTTAGAACATGAGTATGGTTTGTTTGCTTTAAAGCTTTGGCCATCCATACAGCCGCTTCCTGCCTGGTAACTGCTTTTGCTGGCGTGAAAGTAGTTGCCGATGTGCCGTTAGCCAGCTCAAGCTGAACAGCTGCCTGTATCCAGCCGTAATACCAAGCTTTTTTAGCTACATCTGTATAAGAAGATACTGGACTGACTGCCGGATCAAGCTTTAGCAGACGGTCAAGAACCGTAATGAATTCCGCTCTAGTAATCGATTTAGTAGGTGAGAAGCTTGTCGCCGTTGTGCCGGTTAATATGTTGCGGTGATACAAATCTATAATTTCATTTTTAGCATAACTAGTATCTATATCCTTAAAAGGCGCCTCATCATCAGCCGATATATGTTGAATAAATACTCCAGCTACAAGCACTACTACAAGTATCGTAATTACAAATCTACCAAATCTATTGTTCACGAGATGATCCTCCTCGGATATAATCTTCGAATTATACCAAGGATAGAAGCTATAAACACTGCTAAAATATTGGTAGAGCGCAAAAAAAATAGGGCATCCCACTAGCCGTTACGACTTTTAGGATCCCCCTATGATTTAAAGAGCCCGAAATAAAAGCTCCCCTTTGGATTGAATATATCGATACATCGCACCACAAACCACTATTATTAGTAATCCAATCCCTAACAATACGAGATTGCCATTCAGATCAGATAGCAGCAGACTCATACCAAAAGGAATCAGTAAACTTATAAACCCTATCAACATCGCCACTAAGACGGATGCGCTTTGTTTGACTACCGATACTTCATTTGTCCACTCCAGTTTAGGTAACTTCAAATTAACGAGTACACCAGTCATTGCAGTAAGACAAGCATAAAGGACCGGAATAACCAATAATAGCAAACTTTCCACCCATCCCGTACCTAGGGATATCATAAGGAGCACACTACTTACAACCGCAATCGGCACGGTAATCGTAAGATTCACTGCAATTTTACTTAGCAATATCGTTAATGTCGGCACAGGTGCGCTTTTTAAGATCCAAATATTATTACCTTCGAGCGATATAGAACTGGATGTCGTACAGCTTAAAGTTACAAAAACGGAAACAAACAGTGGAGCCAGTCGATTCAGATAATTTGAAAGCTCTGGTATCTCAACGAGTTGTCCTAGTTGCTCTGCACTAACGAACAGTAAGGTGATCGCCAATACAAGTAACATTACCATGCCTATACTCGTGTTAAGTACATAGATAGAAGAACTAAAATAGCGACGCAGCTCTTTTTTATACAATGTATAAAGCGGTGAGGATACTGCAAGTGATTTCATTTGATATTTATTTTTTGAAAAAGAAGTCGTTAGACCTGTGTGGATCGCTTTATATTTGCTACCAAGCACGATGGTAAACAGCATAAAAGAAATCAGCGAAAACCCAATAAACAATACTAAGGAATCAAACTGAAACGAGCAAACCGCATTTACATACATAAGCGTCAAAGGATACAAGTTGTATATTTGATCAGCAATTTGAGCGCTCATATCCGCAAGTAATTGTGGATTGTTACCATTTATTTGACCTGAACCAACAATTATAGCAATAATTACAACAAAAGTTAGGATGAGCGTTATTATACGACTTCCTTTAAATCTTGAGGAAACCCAGCTGATCAGAGCACCAATAATCGTTGCAGCTATGATCGGCACTAATGGGATAAATAACAGTGTCATCAAAAAATACAAATAATATAGTACGCCGGGATTCACCTTTATAGCATAAACTATGCCTGCAGGTACCATCACCATCAAAGAGAAGAATAGGTTTAACACATAAAGCTGAGCCACCCGACTTGCTACAATATGACTCGTTTTGATTGGCAGCGACATTACGAGATCGTAGTCTTTGGAGCCAAATAATACACCACTAGCCTTATAGATCGTTGTAAAAAATCCGATTAAGCAAGTAACTGCCATCATTATCGCAAGCAGCAGCTCTGGCCGGCCAATCTGTTCAAGGGTCTCTGCTATCATATAGCTATAACCAAATGAAACCACAGCCATCATAACAATTCCAATTAGGATCCCGATGGTCAGCCACAGCATTTTTTGTCTTTCTTTCACATCACGTGTGTGCAAAGCTTTATTTAACCCAAAGGAAGAGATCAGCTGAATCTTCGTCAATCTCCAGATATTAATCATGCTTAATCAACTCCAAAAATACATCTTCAAGGCTGCTGTCACCCTTCACCTCTTCTGTTTTCCCATGCGTAATCAATTCTCCCGCTTTGATAATGGCAATCTTATTACAGAGCTTCTCCGCTACATCCAGTACATGCGTTGAAAAAAAGATCGCACTGCCCTGACTGCAAATCTCCGTCATGATTTTTTTAAGCGTGTGTGCCGCTTTTGGATCAAGTCCCACAAAGGGCTCATCCAGCACTAACAGCTTCGGTTTATGTATCAGTGCTGAGATGATCGCGAGCTTCTGCTTCATACCATGAGAATACGAGGAGATTAAATCCCCCAAATGAGATGTAATCTCAAATTCATCGCCATATTTCTTAATCAACAACTCCCGATCTGCTTTCGATACACTAAAAAGATCACCAATAAAATTCAAGTATTGAATGCCGGTCAGATGATCGTATAGATCTGGATTATCTGGAATATACGCAGTGATCGCTTTGCAGGCTAAAGGATCTTTTTTGATGGAATATCCACCTATTTCGATCTCCCCCTCTTCAAAATCAAGAACACCTACTACTGCCCGAATCGTCGTTGTTTTCCCCGCGCCGTTATGACCGATAAAGCCATAAATATCGCCTTTCTCGACCACTAAGTTCAAGTCATTCACTGCCTTCTTACCGCCCTTATAGCTCTTGGTAAAATGCTTTATTGTCAACATCTTGGCACTCCCTCTCCGTTCGTATTCGTATTAGTAACTTTCATCATGCAATCAATGCCTACCGTTTCATACATTGTTAGGATAGTTTTACTATAGTACGTTTATCCTGTCCATTTAGTTCATTCCTTCATATAAATAAATTTTTCTTTATAAAAACGAAAAAAGAGAGGGGCTCTCCCCTCTCTTTTATAATCCTGTTTATACGTATTTATGGATCGTTGCGAGCAGTTGATCAGCTACATAGTCAACTCCGTAAGCAAGTTGATTGTGATCAAAGCGTATTTTCACAAAGCTCTCATCTGTATCAAGCGCATCGGCGAACAAACCAGCTAAACCACGTGCCTTGCGATCAATCTGTAGGAGCAACTCAATTCCATCCTCATTTGGAAAGAAAACGATTTCTAATTCGTCTAGTTGATTCCGGAACTGTGAGGGGGGAACGAATTCAAATTCTTGAACAAAATCTAACCCATTGATCCTGCCGTAACGCGGTGCATATTCACAAGTCACTTCACGAATTTGGAACCCGAGCTGATTCATCGCATCCAAAATAATAGCACAATATGGATGAGGGCCTACTTGAAGATAATCCTGATCCTTCGGATCAATTGCCTCTTTAATATCAAGTCCGGTTTGAATCCAAACCGGCGATCTACCTAACGTCACTGGCGTTATCGCCGGAAGCTGGAATGAGACAGGAAATTCATAGACCTGCTCCGCCACTACTTTAAATTTACTTGCTAACAGGAATTTGGATACCGTCGCTTCCACTTCCATCTTCTTATCGTTCAGCTCTTTCAAGTAACGCGTCTTAACGAATGCGTAGACGTCATCGACCTCCTGATCCACTCGGCCACCTTGAATTCGAACGGAACCACTGATCGTATCACCTGCGTTCACGAAATCTTGATGGAGCATGAGATCTACTTTTGCCGCTCCAATTCCGGCACTCGCGAGCATTCGTTTAAACATTGACATTGTAATGAATTCCCTCCCTAATATTTGCATATTTAAGGATACGAAGGGAACCATCTGAGGTTTCATTTACGGGACAGTAAATGCCATGCTACTGACAAAAAAGAAGCATCCTCACCCAAAATAGGGTCGAATACTTCTTTTTATTCACAAAGTCTACGCTGAGGCGAACTGACTGTTATATAATCTGGCGTAATATCCACCGCTGGCTAGGAGTTGATCATGCGTACCACTCTCCACAATGTCTCCATCCTTCATGAAAAGAATGAGATCCGACTCCCGAATCGTTGACAATCGGTGGGCAATCACAAAGCTGGTCCGACCAGCGATCATAGTCAGAAAAGCTTTTTGAATCCGTACCTCAGTTAATGTATCAATACTGCTTGTAGCCTCGTCTAAGATGAGCATAGGCGGATCTACAAGCATTACTCGTGCAATGGTAAGCAGCTGCTTCTGTCCTTGGGAGAGATTATCCCCTGAGCCACTGATCTTCGTATCATACCCTTCAGGCAGACGTTTAATGAAGCTATGAGCATTAGCAGCTTTAGCAGCAGCGATGACTTCCTCCTCTGTAGCCCCAGGTTTTCCGTAAGCAATATTATCTCTGATCGTGCCCCCAAAGAGCCAAGTATCCTGCAACACCATCCCAAAATTACGTCGCAGACTGTCACGCGTAATGGTCTTAATATCCACACCATCAATCTTGATGGACCCACGGTCCACATCGTAGAAACGCATGAGCAGGTTTACTAGCGTCGTCTTCCCTGCTCCAGTCTGACCTACAATCGCAACTCGGGTACCGGGCTTCACTTCTAGACTGAAATCGTTAATCAAGGGACGTTCTGGATTATAAGCAAAGGATACTTTTTCGAAGGTAATGGTTCCTTGACTTGTACTCATGATTTTGGCGCCCTTAGAATCAGCGGGTTCTGGTGTTAGATCGAGAATGGCGAAGATCCGCTGCGCAGAGGCAGTTGCCGATTGAAGCTGTGTAATCACACCTGTTATTTCATTAAACGGCTTAGCGAACAAGTTGGAGAAGATCAAGAAACTGGACAGATCCCCTACCGTGAAATGACCCCGAATTACCATAACACTACCGATCATAGCTATAACTGAGAACGTAACGTTATTTACTAGCCGCGTTGTCGGATTGGATAAGGAGCCATAAAATTGTGACTTCACACCGGTCTGATATAATGTCTCGTTTTGTTCTTCAAACTGAGACATTGCACGTTCTTCATAATGATAAGCGGTGACTACTTTTTGCCCACCGATCATTTCCTCCACATAGCCATTGAGACCACCGAGAATCTTCGCCTGCTCTTTAAACATCTTTTGAGATCGCATCGTAATAAATCTGGCCACAAAAAAGGTGGCGGGTGCTGACAGAAGAACTACTAAGGTCATCAGAGGACTGATGTACAACATAAGCACAATTGCCCCTACAATGGTGATGATCCCTGTAAGCAGTGTGGAGAAACCTTGCAGCAGTCCATCAGAGACAGCATCCATATCGTTAACAAACCGGCTGATACTGTCTCCTTGCGGGTGGTTGTCGTGAAATTTTAAAGGCAAAACATTTAATTTATCAAAAAGCTCCCGCCGTAAGTCATATACAGTCCGGTAGGCGATTCGATTCGTCAGATAGGTAAGGAGCCATCCAAAAAAGCTGCCGACAATATATACCGCTGCCAGAATCAAAAGCAGTCTAAGTACGGCGTCAAAATCCACCTCTCCCGGTCCGATCATAAAATCAATGGCTTTACCGATAAGTAGTGGTCCGATTAGACTGGCGATCACACTGAGTAACGCGCATATAACTGCCCCAATAGCTATTTTTCTATAATGTCCTGTATATACAATTAGTCTTTTCCAAATGTTGTTTTTGTTCATTGGCCCGACTCCTCACTCGATAGCTGGGACAGGCAGATTTCTTTGTACACTTCACAACCACGCATCAGCTCCTCATGGGTTCCGATACCGGCGATCCGCCCTTCCTCAAATACCATAATTTTATCCGCTTGCCTTACAGTGCTCACCCTCTGCGAGACAACGAGTACGGTCATTTGCTGGCTGCTCTCTTTGAGCGCTTTACGTAGAGCCGCATCAGTAGCGAAATCTAGCGCACTGGAGGAGTCATCCAGAATTAGAATCGACGGCTTACCTACCACTGCACGAGCTATGGTCAAGCGCTGCTTTTGCCCCCCGGATAAATTAAGTCCGCCACGTGATACCTGAGTATTCAATCCTTCTGGCAATTTACGAATAAACTCTTCCGCCTGAGCAACAGAGGCTGCTTGCATGATTTCTTCCTCGTTTGCGTCTTCCTTACCCCAACGAATATTCTCAGCGATTGTTCCAGTAAACAACACTGCTTTTTGCGGCACAATCCCTATTTTCTCACGAAGCTGATGCAGCTTATAATCTCTGACATTCACTCCATCCACTTTAACTTCACCTTGCACTGCATCATAAAAACGTGGAATTAAGTTCACGAAAGTAGATTTACCAGAACCCGTACTGCCAATCAGCCCCACAGTTTCTCCGCGGTTAATGACTACCGAAATATCCTCTAATGCCAATTCTCCTGTTGTATTATAACCAAACGATACATGATCGAATGATATGGCAGGAGCGGTATGATCAGGTTCAGTCATCACAACATTCCCGTCCTCGGACACGGATGCTTTGACACTCAGCACTTCATTCACACGATTGGCAGAAGATGAGGCTTTTGTAAAAATAATGACCAAGTTGGAGACCACTATAAGTGCCAGCAAGATTTGAGTGACGTAATTGATAAAGGCAATGATCTCACCTTGAGACAATCGCCCCCCATCAATGTGAATTCCACCTACCCATAAAATAGCTATGATCGCCGCGTTTACTACAAGTGTCGTCATAGGTCCAAGTAAAGCGGAAATCCGCGAGACCCGGATCGCTGTAGTGGTTAAATCCTCAGATGAGGCATCAAAACGTTCTTTTTCCGTACGTCTCTTCGCAAAAGCACGAATGACTCGTATCCCCGACAAATTCTCACTAAGAACGAGCGCAAGGGCATCCAGCTTCTGCTGGTATTTTCGATACAAAGGTGCACTTCGAGTGATAATAAAATATAATATAATGCCAAAAATCGGCGTTGCCGCTATTAAAATCAGCGATAATCTAAAATCCAAAATCATGGACATTATGATAGCCCCGATGCAGATAAACGGCGCACGAATAACCAGGCGAATCAGCATAGCCACTGCAATCTGCAGCTGGTTTACGTCATTGGTAATTCTGTTAATCAGCGTAGGCGTACCGAACGTATCCAGCTCAGCGTACGATAAAGATGTAATATGTTTGAACATTTTATTACGAAGCGTCGTGCCGAATCCCTGAGATGCTCGTGCTGCATAGTATTGGCACACCATGGAGCAACCGAAGCCAAGCAGAGACATCAGCACCATCAGGCCACCCATACGGTATACATAAGCACTGTCATGATTTCCTACCCCGTTATTGATGATTAACGCGACAATGGTAGGCAAAATCAGCTCCAGAATCGCTTCCATCAGCTTGAAGATTGGACCGATGATGGCTTCTTTTTTGTACGGTTTTAAATAGACTGCAATTTTAAACAACGTCATCCACACCCAACATAAGAAGTATTTAAGCACTTGAAATATGTATAATAACAGTTATGATTATGGCATATCTACTCACATATTAATAATATTT
This sequence comes from Paenibacillus sp. FSL R5-0923, assembly GCF_038009145.1. Lineage (NCBI taxonomy): Bacteria > Bacillati > Bacillota > Bacilli > Caryophanales > Paenibacillaceae > Paenibacillus > Paenibacillus sp. FSL R5-0923. Next base: position 3,510,133 of record NZ_JBBPAT010000001.1, on the reverse strand, counting down.
GATTCGTATCGCTCCCATACGATTAACATATCTCAAGTTCGGAGGATTCTTTTTATGGATATTAGACAGCTTAAATATTTTATGGCTATCGCTGAGGAAGGGCAGATTACTTCTGCAGCCAGAAAGCTGCAAATGGCTCAGCCTCCGCTCAGTCAGCAGCTTAAGCTGCTTGAGGAAGAACTAGGCGTCAAGCTTGTAGATCGAGGTCCGCGCAGTGTACAACTTACCGAAGCAGGAGCCATTTTGCGTGACCGGGCTCAACAAATTCTGGAGCTGGCTGATTCCACTGCCCGGGAGCTCAATGATTTTGTCAAAGGCTTAAAAGGAACTCTTGCCATTGGCACTGTCTCTTCCTCAGGAGCGACCCTGCTCCAAGATCGACTATGTGAGTTTCACAAAACGTATCAAGGCGTTAAATTTGAAATCCATGAAGGGAATACCTTCAGAATCATCGACCTTTTGAACAAGGGCATTGTAGAGATTGGCATTGTCCGGACACCCTTTAATGCTACAAATTTAGAATGTCTTTACACACAAGCTGAGCCTATGATTGCCGTAATGACTCCAGAGTATGACTGGAAAACAGATGAAAACTTCGTTGAGATCGGTGAGTTAAAAGATAAGCCGCTCATTATCTACCGCCGTTTTGAGCAGCTTATCCGGGAAACCTGTCTTGAGAATGGTTTTGATCCGCTAATTTTCTGTATGAATGATGATGCGCGAACAACACTGCTCTGGGCAAATGCTGGTCTCGGCATCGGAATTATCCCCAAATCCGCTTTCGAATTAACGAGTAATCGTAATTTGATTTATAAAGAAATCAGTAGTGAGTCGCTTCGCACGCGGGTCGCCGCCGTCTGGATCAAAGATAAATACTTATCATCACTAGCTTCCAAGTTTATTGAAAGCTTTAAGAATGGTTAAACAACAGGCATGTTACTATATATGTAGCGATCGCACCGAAGAACTCTATTATTCTATGAGTATCTTGCCATTCTCGGCGAACGCAACGTTCAATTATACGGAGATTACTTCCCGATTCGCTTCGACTACTTGGATACGATAGAGGGTGACAATTTATCTTGCCAAGTCCATCCTAAGCAATCGTATATTCGAAGTGAATTTAATGAATTTATGGAGCAGCAAGAATCCTATTACATTATGGAGAAGCAAGGAACATCCCATGTCTATTTGGGATTAACGGATACTTGCACCGAAGAAAATTTCTATCAAGCGGTGAAGGCAGCGCAGGAAACGGCTATTCCTATCCCATTAAAAGACTATGTAAACGAGTTTGAAGCTGAAAAAGGCGACCTATTCCTCATTCCAACAGGTACAATGCATGCATCAGGAAAAAATAATCTTGTCCTCGAGATTTCATCAACAACATGGTGGTTTACGTTTAAAATCTATGATTTCTTGGCGCAAGGAATGGATGGTAAACCTCGTCCGATTAATATTGATCACGCCTTTCCGAATATTGATTTCTATAAGAAAACAGCGTGGGTGCAGGAGAATTTAATCGCTAAGCCCGTACTATTACAATCCCAAGGTCGCAACGAAATGGTGGAACTTGGTCAACGAGAGGATCTACTTTTCTATGTACACCGATTACATTTAACTGATAAATGGGAAGATCATACGGATCACCAAATGGTCATGTTCAATCTCGTAGAAGGTGAGAATTATATCCTGCGACAATGAATCCGTCTCAGTCGAATTCCGGTATGCGGAGTCCTATATCCTGCCTGCTGCATTCGGTGCCTATCTAGTTGAGAATTTAGGTAGCCAGCCTTGTACGCTCATAAAAACTGTGGTATCCAAATCTTGGGATGTGAGCTTCCTTGAAGACTAAATTCGTTATCGCACTCGACGTTGGCGGGACCTTTATCAAGTCCAGTCTCGTCATGAATGGCTGCTCCATTCAAGCTTCTCAATTCCAAGTCCCTTCGCTTGCAAGTGAGGATGCCAGCACTACGCTCCAGCAATTCATGACGATCATGCAATACCAATATATGTTTGGAACAACATTATCGAACGATTTATCTGCTGCAGTGTGGCATATCGGAATTGCATTTCCCGGGCCATTTGATTATGAGCAAGGAATCTCCTATATCCAAGGTTTATGCAAGTTTGAATCGCTTTACGGTATGAATCTCAAGAAGATTATTCGTAGCTTGTTGGAAGCAAATAATGATCAGCCATGGGCAGCAGCACTCGTTCATGCACCTATTCGTTTCGAGAATGATACTAAGCTTTTCGCGCTAGGGATCAGTACCTTATTTCCACAAGAACGTTTTATCTCTTTAACACTCGGCACAGGGCTGGGCTCTGCTTTCATTGATCAAGGAAAAATCCGAATTGAGGGTGAGGGAGTTCCTGGTAATGGAGAGCTCTATGATAAGCCTTATCGCCATACAATGATCGATGAAGTGTTCTCCCGTCCTGGTATTCTACATGCCGCACAGGAACGTGGATTTTGGATAGAAGGCATGGATGTGAAGGAGCTCGCTGATCTGGCAAGACAGGGAAACCTCGCCTATCAACAAGTATTCGAAGAATTTGGTTCGTGTCTAGCTGAGATGCTTGATCCCTATATCGTGGGCTTTGGAGCACAGCGACTCGTGCTTGGCGGACAAATCGCGAAAAGTTTTGATGTATTTGGACCTGCGCTCGAACAGGGACTACTACCACATCATCTATCTATCTATTTATACATCTGAGCATGTTATAGAGAATACGTTCAAAGGTATTGATCAATTATTCTCATAAAAGACAGAAGGTCGGCTACCCATTATTTGAGTAGCCGACCTTTCACACCTCCATACGCTATTTACCGTACTCTATAATCATTTGAGGATTATTAGTCATTCTGATCGTAGTCATTTGCGAATAACCTGATTCAATACGGATCGGTTCTCCGCAATAATTCCCCCAGCCTAACGCTGGGTAGTACCAGCCTTGATTGATAATAAGCTGTGCTTTGATTTTTGCAGGAATGGTATCATTCAGAATTTCGAATGCCTCGATGACAACTTCCGCTCCCTCGTAATCGACGGGGACTTCAATGGTAATCTTATGGTGAGCAAGTGGAAGTTCTCTGCAAGTAAATCGTTGTTGGTACAGTGGCATACCAATATCACTATGTGTACCAATGATGTGCTTGGGCTGATCATCTACGTGAACATGCATCGTTCCACCGGTTTTATGTTTCTTATACATGAACTGAACGCCTGTACCGTAAAATGAGAATTCAATGGTAGATCCCGGAGTATTCGAATGCCACACCGTACCTTTGATACCTTTTGAATCTTGTAGGTGCTGCCATTCGCCCTTATAGGTTAATGAATCGGTATCCGCATCGCTAACTAGTGTAGGCGGTTGATACATATAAGCTATTCGAGCAGCCTCGTTTCCGTTTGATTCTACGCGTAGAGTGGCGTCCGTATCTGCTAGACCAACAGCATAGAAGTGAATATACTCTCGCATCGTTTGGAAATCATTAGTAACTAATCCTTTAGTAGAATCGTCTTTAAGTTCCAAGTAATAGTTGCGCATATCGTCCTTCCATTCCCACGCAGGTTGCTCTCCGTAAATGTCTGGTTGTTCATCACTAGCTTCACGAACCCGGTTGGCACGGCCGGTAAGTCTCCCTATATGATGCTCAGGATAAACACTGAATCGTCCTGATTTTTGCCATTCCACATAATCGATGTGCTCAGGCATATCAAATGCAACGCCAAGTTCTTGCATTTCAAGCTCACGTTCAACATTGTCCAGCGTATAGCGAATTTCAACTTTACCACTTGCGAACAGCTTCTGAACAAATAAAACTTTTATGCCTAGTGTGTATTGACCAGTAGTTGTGACTACAATCTGCTGGTCATTCTCGCAAGTTTCTACATGAATGGAACCTGGAATCCAATGACCAAGATCGACACCGGTCAAATTCAAATGCGGTCCACCTGTAAGTATGACTCGGTTTTGGAAAGTTGCTTGAGTGAGCATCGCTGATTCTTTGCAATATGTGAAAGAAACCATGTTGTTACGAATGATATATTGCTCATCCGTTTCTTCGACCTTTAATGCTTCATACTCGGCATCACAGAATATGAACTGTCTTGTTGCAATTGGGAGCAGATATTCATCTACGACAATGCCATCCGATGTTTGGAACTGTAAATGTATGCGCTCTCGATCGCTCCAATCTCGTGCTGGGAGTTCGAGTTGCCCACTTGAGTATGGCTTAATATCAGGTCCATAGAAAGACGGTTGGGCAATAATTTGCCCATCCACGTGAATGCTGTAGCCAATGTTCACTTCATTCAGGTTAGTGTGATTGAACCAGTTACTAATTGAGATGATGAGTGGGGCATATCCTGGATTCCCAACGGTGCCTTCCTTAATCCGAATTGGGGAGTAGGCTTTCTTAGTCATCCAATACTCAGGCTTATGTCTGCGCCAGACATCACTCATATTCCCCCATTCTCCGTATCCTACGGCAGTACCAATTGAATGCTGTTGATGTCGTTCGGGGACACCATCAGGCAGGAAGAATATATCATCAATATTAGCCCACAATGCACCACCAAGCGCACCATGCGTATTGACAATCTTCTCCCATATCTTATATACACTCTCTCCCCAGAAGTTGCGTACGTTATTGTCTCGTTCAAGTTCCTCGATGTTATAGCAAGCGATATGTGCATATTCATCATGAATAACAGGAGAAGAATAGTTAATTACGATATCTTTCTCAGACACCCCATAAGTAACTAAGTGGTAATCCATATCATTTGTATAATCAATATAATGTGCGCTGTAAATATCGGTTGTACTGCCATCCTCAACTAAGAACGGATAACTGAATTTAGTTGGCCGAGTCGTCTCCTCTTGCTGAACGTACTGCAGCTGTCTTCTGAATTTATCCCCTTCCTCATTAGCGCGCCAGCCACTCTCATTAGCTAAGGACCATATTATGACGCTAGGATGAGAACGATCACGTTCTATCATTTCTGCTAATTGATTCATATACCATGGTTCGTCATCCCGCCATGGTCCAGGTCCATTTGCATACTGAAAGTTAACGGCTGTTTCTTCCTCTACATACATGCCAAGCGCATCGCATGCCGCAAGAAACTCCTCCGACGGTGGATAGTGAGAGGTTCGTACGTAGTTAACATTTTGCTCTCGTAGCAATATGACATCCTGTATATCCATTTCTGGTGTTGTTGTTCTACCGAGCTTTGGATGGATACTATGGCGGCATGTGCCCCTTAATTTAATTCGTTCTCCATTAATGTAGACTTCTTTCGGATCCGTCCCGTTCTTTCCTGCGAAGCTGATTTGTCTGAATCCAACCTGTACTTCAGCTTGCTCGATCAATTGAAGCTCATCGTCAAATAACTTGGCTTGTAGGGTGTATAGATAGGGCTGCTCAGCATTCCATTTCTTTGGTTGTTGAATGTTGAACGATATATCGAGGTGTTGTTGCTCAGGCTCAAAAACGATAGAATGCTCTTCAAGTGGTACGAGGGCTTGTTGTTGGTCTGTTAGCTCAAGTTGAACATAAACAACTTTAGCTTGATGGAGTGCGGCACCTAGTGATACCTGCAAAAACGCATTATTGTAAGCGGTGTCAAATTCAATGTCATAATGAAATCTAGTAAGATGCGTCTTAGGTACTGCAATAAGCTCTATCGATCTTAGAATCCCACCAATATTATGATGAGCGTATTTGCTACCAATTGAAGGGTCCCATATGTCATCGATGAATTCAACGACGATAGTAGTAGCTTGCCCAGCGCGGATCTGATCCGTAATATCACAATCCCATGTCGTAAATCCACCCTGATGATCACGGTTATACAAACCGTTTATCCATACTTTAGCTTTGGAATATATACCATGGAACCTTAATATTACATGCTTTCCATCGTAATCTTCTGGAATCACAAAAGAAGTTTTGTAGTAGTAAGGAGTGTCATTCTCGATATTAAAGCCTTGCATTACGACTTCACCAGGAACAATGATTTCATGCCAATCATAAGAATCGAGATTTTGTGCCTCAATATGGTCCATTGAGAGTGTATTCATACTGAAATACCATTGATTCTCAAGACATGTATTGAGACATATCACCGGATCTTTCGTGCCCGAAGTATAGGTAGGCTTCGTAATTATTCTAGGTCTTTTCCATGCTGTCGAATTGTTTAGTACTGATGTTGCTATGATCATGCTAATTCAACCTCCGAGCATAGATTGATGGATGCCTAGCGTCAAAATCATACCGAAATGGACATAGGAAGAGAACGAACCGTAGTCGTCTTCCCATGTCGTTCAGATGCAGGATTCGTCCAATTTTGACGTCTATCCAATCTTAATTTTGATCGTTTTTATTTCATAAGGCGTAAAGGTCAGCTGCCAGCTGTCCATTAACAGGACTTCTTCTTCCAAGGCATTCGATACATACACCGCTTGATGTGGATACGGCCACTTAAGATCGATCGTCTCACGACCTCCAGCGGATTCGTACATACGAAGAATGATGCCATCGTCATCCTCAGCCCATTTGACCGTCTCCAAGACAACATGCTCACTTGTAAAAGGAAGCAATGAACAACATCGATCCCATACATTCGTACTCTGTAGCTCTGTAGCATCTACGGTGGATGCTGCAATATAAGCAGGTGGATGATTCAGCTCTGCTGCTGCTCGAAGTGTGTGTCCTTGGCGCCAATCACCGGCATGTGGATACAGTGCATAGGTGAACTCATGATATCCCTGATCTGCCGATATATCCGGCCATCTTGGCGCACGTAGCAAGGAAAGACGAATCGTACTTCCTTGGGTATCATAACCATACTTACAATCATTCAGCACACTGACACCATAGCTATGCTCAGACACATCAGCGAAGCGATGACCACATACTTCATATTGCGCTTGATCCCAGCTTGTATTGCGATGTGTATTCCGCTCTAAAGCACCGAACGGTATTTCATAAGTGGCTCGACTTGTTACAACATCGAGTGGGAAGCCCACCTTCAGCAGCTTATGAGCTTCCTGCCAATCCACCTTTGTTCTAAACTCAATGCGAGCATGATGATGATATAGAACCATCTCCTGCTCAATCGTGGATTGTCCTATACGCCAACGGAAGCCTATAACATCAGCAACAGCTCCTGAGCTAATTAGCTTCTTCTCTAACAGAAATGCCTCTCCAGCAGACTGTTGCTCATAGCGCGGATCAATGTCCCACGCATCCCATAGCGTCGGACGATCATGGAAGAAATGGAACTGATTCGCCCGTTCACCCGCCTTCACAATCTCACGATTCGCTTGTTTATCGTATAAGCTTATTATTTCTCCTTGTTCATTGAAGCGTATACAATAGTAGGCTGTCTCCCACACATCAAGCAGCGCTGGTAATACTTTCGGCGATTCTGGCACTACAGTTACTTCATTTTCACGTACTAGAATCGTATTGTAGCCCATTGCCGGAACATTCGGTACACGAATTCGAAGGATCTTGGTCGTTCCATAGGTACTAACTTCATAATCCAATGATTCTCCATCCGTAGTCACGATCGATAAGCGATGCCATTCAATATTCGTAACACCTTGATCGATAAGATCCTGGGTAGTCAGCTCTAATACACAATCACGGCTCCAGCCCAAACTATTCAATACAAGGAACGGTGTTCCTCCCATCGTCCCTTGGATCTGAATATTTGCTGCAATGGCTGCCATCCCGGTCTGTAAGCTTGCTGTCCCACGCTCGAATACTTCCACATACTCTTTCATCGATGTCTCATACGTTTCTGTAATGGCAGAACCCGGAATAATATCATGGAACTGATTTAATAAAATCAACTTCCATCCCTCATGTAAATCATGCTGTAACGTCGTTGCTTGTTCTGAGCTCAGCGATGATCGCACCAACGTAGACCATAACTCTGCTTCACGATACAGAACCTCAGCCTTCCGATTATTACGTTTGTTACGCCCATGTGTCGTATACGTACCTCGATGTAATTCAAGATACAGGTCACCGTACCAGCTCGGTAAATTTGGATTTGCTTCGGAAATACCCGTGAAGAATGCCTCCGCGCTACTAAATTGAGATGAGGGCTGACCGATCATGAGATCCGAGCGATGAATATATTCGAGCATCTCACGCGTGACACCACCACCGCCATCCCCATGCCCATACAATAACATTTGTTCCGGATACTTAGCTTTCTCTTTATAAGATTGCCAATGTTCATGAACATCCTTCGGCTGCGTATCCTCGTTTACCCCATGGTTGCAATACGATAGCATTGGCGTTCCATCAATGCCTACCCAATAAAACAAGTCATACGGAAATGGGTTCGTATCATTCCAATTCAGCTTTGTCGTCATGAAGTAACGCATGCCACCATGCTTCAAAATTTGCGGTAATGATGCACAGTAGCCAAAGGTATCCGGTAACCATTCTATAAAGGATCGCTTTCCAAATTCCTGCTGATAAAATCGTTGACCGTAGAGCATTTGCCGCATCAATGATTCACCACTTGGTATATTGAGATCCGGCTCCACCCACATGCCACCGACAAGCTCCCAGCGGCCTTCACGAATTCGTTCTTTTACACGCTCATATAACACTGGATCATTCAACTTCAAATACTCGAAGAGCAACGGCTGACTCTGTGCATACCGATATTCAGGAAATTCATCCATTAAAGCATTTACAGTTGAGAACGTCCGACTCGTCTTACGCACTGTCTCACGACATGGCCACAGCCATGCAATATCAATATGAGATTGTCCTACCATATGGATGACACCTTCGCTATTGCCACCGATCTGTCTTATTTGTTCGACAAGGTGGTGTTCAATTGAAGCTGCGGCACCGCCTGCAATCTTCTCTTGTGATAGCAAAGTAAATGCATCCATAGCTGTATATAGAGCTTCCATCACGCGAGTACGACGAAAATCTGACGCTGGTAGCAATTCCGCAGCATTCATAATGACGCTCACAGAATACATCAACGACTGCACTGTTGTGTTCACATAGACTAGCGTGCTATGAATCTTGCGAATGGGTGCATGAATGGTTGCTTGCTGATTTAAGGGATCCACAGGCTCCGGTACAGCATCAAACAGTTCAATCTCCACTTCGATTTGTTTGCCAACCCGATCAGGTAATTTTACAAATGGGTGATTTCGATCCAACCCTTGAAAGGACTGTCCGTTAATACGAAGCAGCCCTTCCCCACCTGATCCAGAGGTAAAATATAACCCTACTGCATCCTCAGGCCATTCGTTCGGAATGGATAACGTCGTACGCAGCATATACGTTGTACCTTGTTTGCTTGGGAATAAATCAAAGGCTTCGCTTCCTACAAAAGCGCGTTCCTCCGAATATTTACCCGGTAAAATATATTCTGTTGATTGCACGTCCCAGTCTTTAATGGGGATCGATTCGAGCCACTGTCGTTCAGATAACTCTCGAATGAACCGTTGTATTCTAATCATTAATAATCCCCCTGATCGTTCGTCCGCTTCATCGCACTCATTGTACAACCTGTAAATCGATGGACAATGTTTGCTCTACATTCGAGCCCGTATAAAGTTCAAATCGACCCGGCTCGACGATCCACGTTAAATCTGCTGAGACAAATTGCAGCTCCTGTGATGAAATAGTAAAGTGAACGGTACGCTTCTCCCCAGGCTCCAAATAAATTTTACAGAAGCCCTTCAGCTCCTTATCCGGGCGTGATATCGAACTAACACAGTCCTTGATGTACAATTGCACGACCTCGTGTCCAGCCATATCACCCGTATTCATCACATCCACTGAAACCGTACACGTACCATCAACAGAAATACTTGGTTGATTCAATTGTATATTGTCATAGTGAAAGCTCGTGTAGCTAAGCCCATACCCAAATACATACTGCGGATGGAAGTCCGTCTCTAAATATCGATGCCCACGCGAACGCTTCTTATTATAGTACACAGGTAATTGTCCCAGATGCTTCGGAATGGATAGCGTTAATCTTCCTGATGGGTTGTAGTCACCAAACAGGATATCCGCAATCGCATGACCGCCCTCTTGCCCTGGGTACCATGCCTCCACAATCGCATCAGCATGCTCATCAATCCATGGCTCAACAATTGGGCGACCATTGATATACACAACAATCAGCTTCTTGCCTAAACTGTGAAGCTCCTGCAACAGCTCGAGCTGTACTCCACATAAATTCAGTTGGGCACGATCAAAGCCTTCTCCACAATCCATATCACTTAGCATAAACGTATCGGTAATGACCGCAGCCCCAGTCTTCAAATCAATCGTACCTTCTCCAAAATCACGTGCACTCGATCCGCCTACAACAGCAATAATTGTCTCTGCTGAAGCCGCAGCTGCGATCGCCGCTTCGAATCCTTCCCGAGATGGGTCCTTCACTCGACAGCCTGGTGCATACACAACCTCACTAAAGCCTGAACACTTCGCGCGAACGGCATCCAACACGGTAACAATCTGCTCCCGCTCCTGCGGTGACGTATAATCGCCTAACTGGTTATACATATTGTTCGCGTTCGGTCCAATCACGGCGATCTTGCCACGGGATGGAGATAACGGTAATGCCTGTTCCTTATTCTTCAGTAACACAATGCCTTCGCGTGCAGCTTGCCGAGCCAATTCTCGATGAGAGGATTGACCAATAACCTGCTCTGCCAACGCTGGATTCACATAAGGACGTTCGAATAATCCTAATTCAAATTTCAAGCGCAAGATTCGCTCCACCGCAAGATCTAGATCTGACACCGCGATCAATTGCTGATCAAGAGCAGATTGTAGATATTGGCCAAAGGTCTCACCGGACATCTCCATATCTACGCCCGCTTTCAATGCTAGGCTGGCCGCTTCCTCTTCCGTCTCACAGATTTGATGACCATGTCTGAGCTGGCTCATCGCTCCACAATCCGTGATGACGAAGCCGTCAAAGCCCCACTTGTCACGTAAAATATGCGTCAACAGCTCTTTACTAGACGTACAAGGTACCCCATCAATTTCGTTATAGGCCGTCATAATGGATTTGGCTCCTGCCGCAACCGCACGCTGAAAAGGAAGTAAATCCTTCTCCATCAGCTCACGCATGCCCATACGTACGGTATCCGCATTACGCCCACCATCTGGACTACCATAAGCTACAAAATGCTTCAAGGTTGCAAGAATGGTATGATCCGTATTTAACGAATCCCCTTGCAACCCTTTCACCGCAGCTATTGCCATTTCACTAATCAAATAAGGATCTTCACCAAAGCATTCCTCTGTCCGCCCCCATCGCGGATCACGTGTCACGTCCAATACAGGAGAATAGGTAGCTGCTCCCCCTTGTGCACGAGTCTCTACCGCTACAGCTTGACAAACCTGTCGGAACAACTCTGTATTCCAGCTACTTCCTATGGTCAGTGGTACAGGGAACACCGTGTTCCCTATGGCCATATGTCCATGGGAGCATTCCTCACCAAATAGAATTGGAATGCCCAGTCGCGTATGCTCCATTGCATATCGCTGAATAAGATTAGTAACCTCGGCCCCTTCACGCAGGGACAAGCCTGTTTCAAGTGTAACCTCTGTCCATGGATCTGCTCGAAGCACACCATATAGTGAACCGACTCCACCATTCGCAATTGCGTCTTTAAATGTATCCGTGAGCTGAACATCTCCGTCGCCTTTTACATATGTCTTCCAGCCAAAAGGCTGGAGAAGCTGTCCAAGCTTCTCCTCCAGCGTCATTTCGGCCAACAAATCTGCAACACGCTCAGCAATAGATAACGAAGGGTTTTTATATTTCATTCGATATATACCTCCAGTTTTGTTGAGCTAGTGTTGGCGCCAAGCTAGAATGCCAGCATTCATTCCACGGCATGCATCCATGGAAGCATCCGGTTTGCTATAGTTCTCGCCCCAAGTGATGAAATATCTAAATTCATAGAAACCACCCAATGTCGCAGAGAAATTAGTTTCCCAATAGTTATTCATCACCCAAGCGTACAAATGAGCTGGATCCTGCTCTAGCTTCTCATCACCGTTAAGCAATCGATACCCATGTTCTAGCGAACCTAGCTGAATTAATGGAGTGTCTGGCATCGCGATCACAACGCCTTGCGATTCGGAAACATATACAGCTCCTTCTCCAACCGCTGTGTAATCTGCTAAGCTGCCTGGTAATTGATCCTTCCGCATCCGTGTCAACGCATCCATCTTATCCACCCATAAGTCATACTTATCCGTTGATAATGAGCCACCAAAAGGAAGTGAAACATATAAGTTTTCAGGCTTCCATACGCTCTCTTTATGCATACGTACGGCCACATCCACACGTGGACGATCCGCGTATACTGTTAAGAACAAGGAATAATGCTCACAGCCATCCACCTTGTAGGTTAATTGAATAATGCCATATACCGGACCCTGCGTAATGATCTCCGCACTAATTAACTCGCCTATTGAAACGATCGCATCCGGTCCCTTCCGATTACGGCCCATCAATCGACGCACCTCGGTCATTTCTACGACCTTTGTTGCAGGTGTAACATCATAGACTGGCGTAAAAGCTGCGTGCTGACGATCAGCTCGAAGTAGCTCTTGTCCTGTCGTTTTATCTACCCACGAGGTGATCCCTTCTCCCTTTTTCCACGTGATGTGTACAAACGGAGTTTCTACATAGGAAGATGTCATGCGGAAATTCTTCACATCATGCGTAACATCCAGATCCATCACGCGATCGGATGCCAAATAATCGTTCATAAAAGCGGTCCTGATACCAGGTTTCACGGCGACGATCTGAAGTACTCTCTCTTCACTAGGCTGCAATGTTACCGGAATCGTTACGATCACACCTCGAGATGCCAGACGAAGCTGAGATGGAATGACCTCATTCGTCGTAATATCACGTACCTCGAAGCCGTCCTTGATCTCATCGTGATACCATCCTTCGAGAATGAGATGCGCATAATCTTCTTGTACGAAATGATATGGATTATGAATTTTAAACTTCATAGGGCGCCCAGGAGCAAGTAATGCATCGCCCTTCGCCTCAAGAATGTCATACAACGCACGATGCGCAATCGTACTTGCATTGGCAGCAAAGGCTTCCTTCCGCAAGCCTAATTCCTGAACGAACGGATTCCAAGGCTCGGAAATGGATGAATGATAGCCCCATGTATGCTCAGCAAACATCGTTAACTGATATTCCATCTCCTTCATCGTCTCCGATGTAACGATTTCACAGTTCGGATCCAGCCTTCTAACCTTTTGATATACACGTTGTGCTTCACGGAATACTTGTACATGCTTCGGTGTTGAACCTACGCCATCCGTCCACCAGTCTGGCCAATCTCCACGATACACAGGAATATCTTCCGCATGCTGCTGTGCATGAGCACGAACTTCATCGAAGAAATCATCTAAAGTTGCCATCTGAATCTCAATATTTTCGCCGTGCTTCGCATTCCATTGACGAATGAAGGTCATCGTCTCCGCATTCGGTGGATTGTTATCCGTTGGTAGCCCTGAGAACATAGCCGGGAAGAAGTTAAAGGCATAGCCATCCTCTTGCAAACGCTCAATGTAGCGAAGTATACGCTGTTCAGCAATCTCGAATGTAGCGCCATGACTCATATCAAATTCATCTTTGATCGTATATTTCCCGCCCATACCAGGTACAAGCCCCAGATCATTACCGAATACATAATGCTCCCCACTCCAGGTCAGCAAGCGATCACCGGAAGGCATTTCCCACCAGAAAGGCTGCTGCTTCTTCCAGCAAGGAAACATTCCGTGATGGGTATGAATGCAGGTAGATAAATTATGAATACCGGCATCTAACAATGCCTGACCATACCCCCAGCTGAAGCCGTTAATGTCTGCAGTCATCGCTGATGTAATTGGAGCTTCAATGGAATATCCAAAATCTCGTACACGGGCAATCATCGATGTGAACAAATCTTTGCCGATTAATTCCGTCATATTCAAGTACGTACCGGACAAGCCGATATCACCACGCTTAACTCCGGCTACGAACTCTTCCTTTTCTTGCTCCGTTGCCCGACTCAGGAAGGTTTCGATAGGCCAAAACGTTTCACATACCCACTTAAACCCCTCCCATTCAGGTCGACGACCGGATTGAATTTCACGCAAAATGTGAAGCACCTGCCGGATAAAGTCTACATGATATTGTTGGATCTTCTCCTGACGCTCTGTGTAGCCGATATCGGTATGGGAATGATGAATTGCATAAATTTTCCAAGGTTTTGTGTTAGTCATCTTTTATTCTCCTCTACTTGGTGCTCATATCGATTTATTAAGAACAACAGTTACGATCTCGGCCGCCTTTACTTCAAGCTGGATGACAGCGTTTGAATCGGCCGTAAGCGCTTCCTCATGTGATTCGAGTATATTACTTTTATACGCCTGACTATAGTTCATACGAGGTTCGAAGGCTAAAGTCGTTGGTGAAGTGGTCATGTTGAACCAACGAATCGCAAGATCACCCGTTGCTTCAGCTACCTTCACGGAAGAGAGCTGCATGTCATTTCCACTCGCCTGCAACCATTGATGTTTCGGCTGAAGACTACCATTATGAATATCTGTCGATACAGTCATCCATGGTATTTGATATTGATAGGCAAGCGCATACGCTTCTTCAGCTACCGCAGAACCATGTGGAATAATCATGAGCTCCGCCTGAGCAGGACCTAGACATTGTGCTTCTGGTGTGTAGAAGACGCCCCAATCTCCAAGCTCACCTGTGCAGCGTAGCAATGTAACGGCAATCGTATTCCGTCCATCACGTAACACTTCGTATTCATTTAACCCTTTATTAGCGATGGTTAAGCCCGTCACGTCGTCCTTCACACTAACGAACGCTTGCTGATGTTGACTATTGTCTGGGTTCGTCCACTCACTCGAAGGTTCTGTGCTTCGTGTTGCGATCTCAAACATCGAATCCGCCTGATGCACATCGCTGACGAGATCCGTTGGGAACAGCATTCTGATGCGATGATCCTTCGCTTGATTATCGAAGGAGCTCTTCACTTGAAGTCCCTTACTATATTTCTCAAGCGTTACAGTCGTTGTTATATGGAGCTTCACGGTTTCGGTTGAACGTCCAGCCTGACGACTCGGGAACCACACGATGCCTTGCTGCTCTGCTGCGAGCAATTCATCCGCACTTACTGGAATGTCCCAATCATGAACGATTTGTACCGTACATGCGTATGGCTGATCGGATACGATAGAAATATCAGCTATAAGCGCTTCTGTCGTCAATACGTTCGTATTCTTCGGCTGACAATACATGTATTCATTTCCGATATCGCCGCTATTCTCATAAATACCGAGACCGCGATATACTTTACCATTTGCCTTATCCGTTAATGTGATCGAGCCATTATCTTCAATCCGTGCAGCAATAAACTCATTCTCTAGCGTCCGTTCATGAAGTAGCGAGCTTTCCTTTATTTCAGAATGTGGTCTCTCTACTACATCCTTCATCCAGGCATAAACTTGATGACCATTTGCAGGAACTGCTTCGACATGAAGCTCTAATCGAACACGTCGTGAGAAATACGGCTGACGAAATTTATCATCAGGCAAGTCATAACCGAAGTGGAGCCCCAGATCGGTTAGCTGATATTCTAGCTGACGCCCACCATGATCAATCACGCGATGAGGATGAATCTCGTGCGATGTCATCTGATTACGCATCTTCTCGATCGTTTCGCCTTCCCGGAAATAGATACGAGCAATATCCAGCTCCACCGTAACTACCCCACTGCGGTCATGGCCTGTCGTATTAAACACAATGAATGGACATGCGTGATCCCCGTATTCGGCGAAGCATGATGTATCCACATGATTTGCGATCGTCTCCATACTGTTCTGTACAATAGATTCTGTAACGTGACGGCTCTTGTCGAATCGCGTTACCATCTCACGATGTACCTCATCCACACTACAGCCACAAATACTATCATGCGGATGATTCTGCATGAGCGTCTTCCATGCATAAGTGAATAAGTGATGTGGATACGCATGTCCCAACTGATGAGCATAAGCAGATAACGGCTCAGCAACCTTCTCGAGCAATGTCTGACCCTGCTGGTTCATTTGCTTCAAATACACACGAGAGGAGGCCGTATTCACTAACGTTCCCCATCCATCTGTACGCTGACTTCGAAGCTCACCTTGGACGGTTGATAATTCACAATCAAGTGAACGATGCAGTGCATTCAGATAATCATTGAAATTGGAGTGAATAAACTCCGTGTCTGGATAGAGTTCACTAGCTGTCCGAATGGCTTCCGGCAAGTCCAGCTGAGCTGGCTGGTGATCACAGCCGTTCATATATAGTAGCTCGCTTGTCGATGCATATTTTTCCGCATCCGCTAGTTTCCGATCCCAATATGCCTTGGCTTCTACCGGATCTACTGGGACTTCATTTCCATTCGAGTACCAATTCGCAAATAGAATACCGAGTACCTTGGAGCCATCTGGGCCTTCCCAGATCAATTCGGAGTAAGACGATTCATAATCTCCATCCGATACCTCATTGTTGAAGCCCGTCGGCTTCACACCACGACCGAAGAAGGCGTTCTGAATACCTGACTGCTGCATCAGCTGTGGTGTCTGTCCACACAACCCGAAGGTATCAGGAAAGTATCCAATTTTGGATACTTCCCCATACTTCAGTGCATCTTGATGACCGATCTGCATATTTCTTACATTGGCTTCACTACTGGTGAGGAACGCATCCTGCAATATATACCATGGACCAATAAGGATTCGACCATTTTGAATATGACGCAACAGCCGCTCCTTCTGATCCGGTCTAACTTGAAGATAATCCTCGAGAATGATCGTCTGCCCATCCATGAAAAAGCTACGAAATTCTGACTCCTCGTCCAACCGATCTAGTAAACTATCTACCAATTGAACGAGACGAACATGATGCTTCTCATAGGGTAAATACCATTCACGATCCCAGTGCGAATGGGAAACGATATGTGCCGTTCTTTTCTTCGTCATGCCATTCCTCCCCCTTTCACTACAAGATACCTTCCTGCATCGCCTTGTACACGAGTTGAGAGAACAAGCTATTTGACCAAGCAAACCATTTTCTTGTGAAAATCGTTGGATCGTCAGAATGGAATCCTTCATGCATAAAGCCTGTATCCGCGTCCGTCTTCTCCAGTAACTCGATCATCGCTAGCTTCTCTTCCGCTGTCGTTGCTGTGAGCCCTTGCATAGATAATGACAAATGCCAGACATATCCTGCCGGAGTATGTGGACTACCAATACCTTTTGCTACTTTACCTTCAAAGTAATAAGGGTTTTCCTTGGATAACACAAATCTTCTCGTGTTCTGATAGATTTCATCCTCCGTTGTGCAGTAGCCCAAGTAAGGAATCGAAATCAATCCCGGCGTTCCCGCATCATCCATGAGACAGTGGTTACCATAGCCATCCGTCTCAAAAGCATAAATCGGTCCGAATTCCGGATGACGATAAATACCGTATGTTTTGATCCCATGATCGATATCTGCTTCTAAATCCTTCAACTCTTGCAAAAATTCCATATCACGGAATACCCACTCCGCAAATTCCTGCATTTGGCGAAGTGTAACCACCGCGAACATATTTCCTGGAATGTTGTAGTGGAATTCGCATACATCATCGCTTGAGCGGAAGCCTGACCACACCATTCCTGTATAGTTGACAGGCATTCCAAGACCTTTATTTCGTAAGGAATCCTCAGGAATACCGTTATTTCGAGTGAAGCGATATGGCGATTCTTCAAAGTGACGCTGTTCTGTGATGAACAAGTTATACATGATACGCATAGCCGATTTGAACCCAGCATCGAATATATCTGTAATCCCTGTTTCCTTCCATAGCGCATAAGCAAGCCGCATCGAGAAACATAAGGAGTCAATTTCAAATTTACGCTCCCATACCCAAGGGGACATGTCTGTTATATCCGTCGTATTCCAATGCCAATCATTCGCAGATTCATTAAATGCATTCGCGTATGGATCAATATGAATGTACTGTATATGACGCTTTACTAAGCCTTTAAGAATGCGTTGAAGATCTTCGTCCTCTTTGGCAAACGGTACATAATGAATGACCTGCTCTACCGAATCCCGTAACCAACAGGCTGGAATATCTCCTGTGATGACAAAAGTCGTTCCATCCTCTTTTAATTTCGTCGTCGTTTCCAAGGTATTCGGGAAGCAGTTCTTAAATAGCTGAAGTAGCTTCGGTCGATGCGCAAGCTTCTCTTCTGCTTCTTGTAGAACTTCTTGAATCGATTGTGGCAAGTTTAAGGATGGCATCGTAATTTTGGGTAATCTAAACTGTTCCATTGATAAGCTCCTCTACAATTGAAATTCTGTCATTGCATCTGATGATGTCGTTACAGCGGATACTTATCCATATAGTCCAGCAGCTCATCCACTGTTGTAAATGCCACGCCTGTTACGGTATCGGCACAACCATAGTAAATGGCAATGCGACCTGTCTCGCTATCTGACAATGCGGCACAAGGGAAAGTGACATTCGGTACATCTCCCACACACTCATACAATGTTTCTGGTCCAAGAATGTAATTCCGTGATCGTGCGAGCACCTTCCATGGTTCGTGTAGATCTAATAATGCCGCGCCCATACGATATACGAACCCGTTACATGTATTAATGACACCATGATAGATCAACAACCAACCACGATCGGTTTCAATCGGAACCGGCCCTGGACCAATTTTCTTCGATTGCCATGCGGATGCATCTGAATTAATCGTCCCCATCACATAACGATGTTTACCCCAATACGTTAGATCTGGACTCTCACTAAAGAAAATATCTCCAAATGGCGTATGGCCTGTATCACTTGGACGGCTTATCATGGCATACTTGCCATTTATTAAGCGTGGGAAGAGCACTCCATTACGGTTATATGGCAAGAAAGCGTTTTCCAATTGATGAAATGTTTTGAAATCATACGTATAAGCAAGACCAATCGTTGGTCCATGATACCCGTTACACCATGAAATATAATATTTATCCTCGATTTTGCACACGCGCGGATCGTAGCGATATTCCCGCTTCGTTACATATTCGTCACCTTCGAATTGGAGCGGTTGCTCATTAATTTCCCAATGTAGCCCGTCCTGACTAAAGCCAGCGAATATATCCATACTTACGGATCTAGAGTCACAGCGGAACACCCCTGCAAATCCACCTTCGAACGGAATCACCGCAGAATTAAAAATACTGTTCGAGTTCACCTGTGCATCACGCTGAATAATCGGATTTTGAGTATACCGCCACACTGGGGCATTATAGCCACTCGGCTTATCCTGCCACGGCATATTTGGTAGTGCCTCACCAATAATTTTGCTCATTTCCTAAACTCCTCCCACGTCTTTGAATGTAGTCTACGGCCTGTCCTCAACGATTGAGTCCAACCTTTCCCCCATACTGTAAATGATAATAAAGCGCATTAAAAGTCTATTTATTCGTAATCTAACGTTTGTTGACTAGGAAATCATGTTTGTTAACTAATTGAATGGGGCGCATCATTTCAGTCTCTCGATAGGCCTGCATACATCGCATCGAGCAGTGTATGTGTCTTGTCGCAGCTGTACTCCCAGAACATCGCACCCGCAAGCTTTTCACGTTGGACATATTCACATTTATGTGTGATCGATTCCACGTCATCATAGGAAATAAACGTATCTCCATTAAATAAATGTGGCGCTTTGGCCTCATCATCCCAATGACGTGTGAACCCATTCTTGTCGATATAATAGGCTAGAAGTTCTGTATATTCCGGACCATAACCTCCTGTTGTACCCGCCATTTGTAAAAATCCATCATTCCTGTTCGGCACCTGCTTCCACATCCGGGAATAGAATGCTACGCCAATGACGATTTTCTCTCGAGGTACACCTGCCTGCATGAACATATTGACGGATGCTTCTGTACTAATTCGGAACAAATCTCCCGTTGAATTGTACAGATTGGTGTGATGTCCCGTTAGAATCTGGAATCCTCCACGCATATCGTAGGTCATCAATTGAACAAAATCTAAATATTGTTGTACTTGATCCATCTCTGTACCATCGATATAATATTGATCTGCTCCTGCAGCGATCGTAAGCAAGTAATGCCTGCCCTCAGCTGCACCTTTCATATCTAACGCTTCTCGAATGGTCTTCAACAGCAGCGTAAAATGACGTTTATCATCCGGTGACGAGGCAATATTGGCTTCACTGTAGCAGGGATATTCCCAGTCCAGATCGACACCATCGAATGGAAGTTCTGTTACTACTCGTACAGCCGAAGCTGCGAATTTCTGACGTCCTTCTTCGGTAGATGCCGCCTCGGAGAAGCCCCCATTTCCCCATCCGCCAACAGAGAGCAGCAGCTGTACGTTCGGATTCATCGCTTTAATCTCGTGCAACTGGTTCGTATATTGCAAATGTGCCGTTGTAATCTGATCATCCAACACATAACCGAATGCAACGTTCATATGCGTCAGCTTCATCACGTGGTCGCGCGTTAGCTCAGGTAATTTGGAATCACTCACGTAGCCTGCTACAATCATTTGTTGATCCATCCTTTCACATCCTCGATAAAATTTGCATCGCTTCCTTACTGGCCGCAATCTTATATCCCGAAGACATATAACGAATCTGATCATCACGATCTAGAATCATCAGATGTGGGAAGCCCGCTTCACTCGATTGGGCCACTGTAAACAATTCAGGTAATAGATGATACGTTGAATCACGTACAAATAATGTCCTTGCTGGAAGATTCGGATAATCGGCTGGTTGAAATGAAGTTGTCCATTGCTTGTCACCCACTACAAGAATGATAGGAGCATCTATCATATCGAACTCATGCTTCAACTCCGACAGCTCGCGAAGCAGATGCTTCGAAGGCTCCCGTTCCGGTTCCAGCCATGCGACATAGGCGCCTTGACTGCCCAGAAACTCAGCGAAGATCTGCTCCGATCCATCCCATGTAGCTAGCTTCTCGAATCGATCTACCTTGCCATACACGGGAATGTCCTGCGTAGCTTGACGATACTTCATAACCAGCTTCGTCTCTTCGACTTCTGTCATTTCAAAATAGGTGAGCTTGGTCAGCACGGTTCCATCCTTCAAGCGAATCCCCGTCGTCAGACGATATGCTCCCTGCTCCATCTCAAGGGGCGTATCATACAGGTTATTGGCGCCGTGCGGGTAGCTTAACGTTTTATAAAAACCGTTCTCCAGACGAGCGATCGTAAAATTCTCATAGTATGCAGCCGCTGGCTGGTCTGACGCTGCAGCCTGATCACGAAGAATAATTAGAGTTCCGTTCGCTACTGCTGCCTCATTTCCAACTATACCTTTCGTAAATGGGGCATCCACAAAATGACCATTCACCATAAATTGCGGCTTAGCCTCAATGGGATGCAGTCGCGCTGGAATGCCTAGGCTACGACATATAGATACGAACATAATATCGAGAGAGCTACGATCTCCTGCACGCAGTTCGAAAGTTCCAACAGCAGTACCCTTCCCTTGCAAATTCGGTAGATCATTCCATATATCCCACGCTTCATCGATGAATTGAACAAGCTTCGTTGGGTCCTCACGGAACAATTCCACTTCTTCTGAAGTGAAGGCTTGTTGGAAAAATGTACGATACGGTGTAATCATCTCGTAATGAACGCGAGGACACAAAATGTAGGGAATGAAGACGTCCTCCGTGAGCTCACCACGTACAGCAAGCGCACCAGCCACATGATCTATAAGGGTTGGAAGGAATGTATCGATGAGATCCTTGTCATGAACACACTCCAATAATCGTAATGCCCATTCTCCATATAGAGGTGTTGCTTTACTTAGATAAGCTGCGATCTCAGCACTATTGCCACGTGCTGTCTGAAGTACGTTCCATACTCGATCCGCTGATAGATCAAGCGATTCTCCGAGCTTCCTCGCAGCTTCTTCATTCAAGAACGTCGCTTCATAATGTGCACGAATTGCGATTCCTTCCTCCAAACGCTTATTGTGTCGCTCTATCCGTGCCTCGGACAAGTCCTCCATGACCTCGCCTTCACGCGCTGGTGGTGGAACCATATCATAGTCAACGATCGTTCCTACAAGTGGCTGATCCTCTTGATTCAATACAAGCTCAATGTGCTCACAATTAGCCATGGATATTTTCATTTCTCCCCAAATGCCGTCCTTCGCTGCACGAATGATGAGGTCACCAAGACCTGTCTTGAACGAAGCTTCCCCCTGTGCATTAGACGGAATGCTGGCAATTGGGTAAAATTCCGCCATGTTATATAACTGGAATTGCACCTCTGCAGCGTGCACGGGCTGTCCGCATACATCTTGGACATGTACCGTAATTGTCTTCGTAGGCGCATAATTTTCTAGTACATTAATTTCAGTAAACCATTCATCTGCGAGTGTAATATCTTCGGGTCCTTCATAATTCGCGAAAATACGTGTGTTAATGAGCATGGCTCGGCGCGCTGGTGGGCCAAACCATCCTTGATTATGACGCGCTTCCGGCTCACAAGCCCCAATGAAATACCATTCACCATCAGCCCATGCCTCCACCCATGCGTGGTTATCGTCACAATGCGCCCAACGCGGGGTATACACTTGACGTGCAGGGATCCCGATACTACGAAGCGCTGCTACAGCTAGCGTAGATTCTTCCCCACAACGACCGCGTGCATTTCGCATCATCGTTAATGGTGAAATCGTCCGCAGATCGCTCCCAATGTACGTCGCCACTTCGTGGCACCAGTAATTGGCCTCTAGAATCGCTTCCTTCATGGGAAGATTACGTGTTCGTTCCGCTAACTGTTCATGAATAATATGGCGATGCTCTTCAATGTTCTCAGTATTCACTCGATACGGTAGCACGAAATGTAAAAATAAATGATCAGGTACTTGCCATGGCATATCGCGGCGAATCTGCAGCATCGTTCTTACATGATTGAAGAAAAGCTCCCCGTTATAATCCGCCAAGTCATTGGCTGGCATATACGCGAAGAGTAGCTTTAATGCCCAAGCTTCTTCTGCCGTTAGCTCGTGCTCGAATACATGGAATAGCTGCTGCTCACGTGATCTGGCGAGCTGCTTCTTGGCCTGAAACTTCTGCTCAATGAACGCTAAGGCTTCCTGCGACAATGAAAATACTGAGGTAGGGGTCAACATGGTCATGAATGATTACTCCTTCCACAGTAAGCCGTCTTCGCGAATATATAGGCGAGCGGTTCCATCGGTTGTTAGAGCTGAGATATGGAATGATTTACTCGTTATCTCCATGTGAGGCTCAATGCTCCAATCATCTTCACCTCGCAGCAGCTCGAACGTTGCTGCATAGTGTCCATGTGCTTCAAAATAATTACGTTCACGATAATACAGCTTACGGAGCTGCCATTTCACCAGTTCATCCGTAGGCATGTCGAATGACTGCGGGCCATCAACACCTACGAACATCACATAACCCCATAGCTCTGGATAATGCATATTGATAATCCCCTGAGGTGACCATACCCAGTTGTCTTCCGGATAAGGCTTTCCAGTATCCGGGTTCATAACCTTGCGGTACTGATCGTCCACAACCTCAGTCCGCCATTCAACACGAGAGAAATTAACACGCCAGAATTCACCTGCAACAGGTGGTTGTCTATTCGCAGCACATTCTTTCAAACTACGCCATGGCATAGCAACTTCAATCGTCCATTTCCGATGATCAGCATGCGGGTTATTTAACTCCCCCTCGATATGAATAGCTGTTTTCAGACCTTGGATATCCCATCCATTAATTGGAGGTCCCCCGTCACGATATGGTTTCACAAGCAGTAAGTCCCACACCGTGTTCAAAGCGTTAATCTCAAACTCGTAATATTGATGTGAATCCCCTGTTGGATCGATAAAGATCTCAAAATCATTATCATAGAAAATAACGGAATCACGTTCAGTCAGCGTGCCCCAGATCTGATCCTCCATCAGCTCTGCACCAAAGTAAAAATACTCATCATCCCATAGCATCTTTACACGTGTCTGCTTCGCGGGTAGCGGACGTTGGTCCCCTTCAATATCTACGAAATCATCCGTCCATGTTGCATGCTGCCAAAAGGGCTTATCCAGCTTCCCATCTAAGACAAGCGACTCCGTCGCTCTTTTGCATAAATAATGCTTAGGCGCATATGTCACAACTTGCGGTTCTGGTACTCCACTTCGGTTCATCATCGTTGACCTCTCCCTCCCTTCGGCATTTAGTTATGCGTAACAACAGTGCCAGCTCCACCGTACATCCTAACCTCTTCATCAAATTCCAGCTTAAGCACGCTTACCTGCTCATGCGTTTCCGCTGGTGTCATATGAATCCAAGTCGTTCCCGGAATATCGAACCAGGGTACACCACCATGAATTTCGTGAGTCAGCTCTTTGCCCGAGTGTAGTACCGTAATTTTCTTGATCGGATTGCATAGTCCCTTGAGACAGATATTCTCCTTCGGCGCATCGTAGACGAATAAATATAAGGTCTTCTTGTCCGCGGATAAGGTACTCCCACCCAGATAATAGCGTGTCATAATCCCATCCTGCGTACCGTAGATTGCCTCCTCGTGTGCACGAATCCAGTCACCTAGTCCCAGAAGAATGTCCTCCTGTCTTGGATCAATGGTGCCATCCTCCATCGGTCCAATATCCAGCAACATATTTCCGCCCATACTGATGCAATCGCAGAACATGCGGATAATTTGGTTCAAGGATTTATATTTATGATCATCGTGGACATAGCCCCAAGATGTATTAATGGTCGTACAGAATTCCCAAGCGCCTTCTGGGCGAGTAATGGGAATGCCTTGCTCTGGTGTCTTATAATCGCCATGCCCTTGCAAGCGTGAGTTGATAATCACATTCGGAGACAAGGATCTCAAATATTCCTTGAATGCTGGCAGCCCCCACTGTTCTGCACTACGCTCCCAGTCACCATCGAACCATAATAAATCGACAGTACCGTAATTCGTCATGATTTCACGTAGCTGATTATTGTTAAACGTGAGGAATTTCTGCCATGTCTCTTCATCCTGTATGCCATCTACCGGACTTGAGAAACGATTCACCTGACTCAAATCAGCCGGTACGATACCACTCTCGAATACGGAAGGATAATCGGGATGAGACCAGTCAATTAAGGAATAATACATGCCTACATGCAGACCACGTTCACGGATCGCATTGGACCATTCTTTTACAATATCCCGCTTGGCTGGTGTCGCCTTCATGACGCTCAAATCACTGTACTGCGTATCGAACAACGCAACACCATCATGATGCTTGGTTGTAAGCACAGAATATTTTGCACCTGACCTCGCAATGATATCTGCCCAATGCTTCGCATCGAATTTGGACGCTGTAAAACCATCCAACTGCTTCATATACTCCCCATGTGACATTTTCCCGTTATAAAACGACCATGATTCCGCTACACCTTGCACCGCATAAATCCCATAGTGAATGAAAATTCCTAGCTTTGCGTCCGTAAACCATTGTTGCATCTGCTCTTCCTCCCATAGTTCAACTCGTTATTTTATGCGAAATACATGTGCAATTGGGGCAACTCCCGTAAGCTCGCTCTCTGGTAAATGAACGATCACTCCCGTTGTTGTTCGTTCGAATGTTAGATTTTCTTGTCCGCCAACAAGATCCATTTGCGTTACAGCCTGCTCGAGTGGAATACAAATTACTTTGCTCACCGTTTCCTGCTCTTTCGGGTACAAATGAATGGCATAGGTGATATCGCCTTTTTTCGTGAAATGTGTATTTCCAGCAGAGTATGGCGCGCATACGCGCGTTCCATAGATCGCCTCCCCATGAACGTTGAGCCAAGCGCCCATTCCTTTCATCCGATCCAACGCTGTTGGTGACAAGCGGCCATCTGGTTGTGGAGCGACATTAAGTGCCAGGTTTCCGCCTTTGGCTACAACTTCAACGAGCAAATGGATTAATTGACGTGTCGTCTTGTAGTGATCCTCGTACCGATAAGAGAACGCTGTCCCCATCGTAATACAGCTCTCCCATGGAATAAGCAGGGGATGCTCGGGCAACGTTTGTTCAGGTGTAACGACATTCTCATACGGGCCGCCAACGGTACGGTCTGCACTTAGCAGCCATGGCTGTTGCTGACGTGCCTTCTCCACCACTTCACCCAACCGAATATCCTGTGGATTATTCTTATTCTGTGGACATACCCACCCCGCATCCAACCAGAGCATTTCAATCCGGCCATATTTCGTCATCAATTCCATGATCTGATCATGTGTGAACTGTACGAATTGCTCCCATAGCCATGGATAATCTTGTGTTGGATACGAAGGACCTCGATTCATGAACGTCCCCGTCTCCATACCTGGGGCCCAGTATGTTGGTGTGTGCCAATCGGCTTTGGAGAAGTAGGCGGAGATCCCAAGTCCCTTGGCCCGAAAAGCATCAAATACGTTCTTACAAATATCCGCGTACTTATGTGCATGGAAAGGACAATCCTTGCCCGTAATGCGATAGTCTGTTGTCTGCGTGTCCCACATACAGAAGCCATCGTGATGCTTCGTCGTAAAGTTCAAATATTTAAAGCCACCCTCTGCCGCAACCTCTGCCCACTTCTCAGGTTCGAAACGAAGCGGATTAAAGGTTTTATTCAGCCCGAAGTATTGCCGCTTCAATTCCGCCGAATCAACTCCCCAATCAATATCATCTCGTGACCAATCTCCATCCTTATCACTAAGCGCCCACGATTCAACAAGTCCAAGCTGCGAATAAGGTCCCCAATGCATCATCAAGCCCAGCTTCTGATCCTTGAACCATTCCAGCTGATCTAATAGCTGCGAATCCTCCGGCTTAACGTACTCCTCCTCTGTGCTGTAATTGTGAACTCCTTCAACAACAATTTGCTCCTCGACAACATTAGCGTCACTCATTTTTGCACGACCTCCATGCAGCTCTTCTGAGGCTGCGATTCTATTGATTTAGTATGATATATTTTCAAAAAAACATTTGACATAATAATAAATATCCGCTATAAACATCCTATTATGGAATATAAATAAGTATTCAAGCGCCGATCTATATCTTGCTGTATTCATAGCTTGATAGGAACATCTCCATGTATACGCCATAAAAAGGGGGAAAACACTTTGAACTATAACTATTTCAAATCGAAATTGTTTCTGAAATTCACCGGTTCGTATCTACTTATCCTTCTTATTCCGCTTATACTTGTAATCGTTTTCATTTACCGAAATGCTACCGATAATTTACAAAAGGAGATTGAAAATGCTCACTTTAATCAGCTCACCCAAATTAAAACGGTGGTGGATGGACGCATGAATGATTTAAGAGATATGGCGTCACGGATGTCATACGACGCTCGTCTCGCTCATTATCGAATACTGGATCCTTATGAAAGTCGTGATGCCATAGCGGCACTAGATAGCTACAAATCTTCCAATTCCATTGTGGAGGATATATTTCTGTACTATCATCATGACCCTAATATTTATTCCAACCATGGCATGTATAGCCTGGATGTATTTCGTAGCTCCTATCAGTTTGGAAGCTGGAAGAATGATGAACTTGTGACTGCTTTAAACTCGTCCAAATTTCCATCTATTCGACTTACGAACATGCTGAATCAAAATTCACCACTCGAGCAATCTGTATTAACCTATATCCTGCCGATCATTCCCAACACCTCAGATCCATATGCTTCTGTCATGTACCTCATTAAAGAGAAAGAGTTGGCATATCTGATCGATTCCGTTCTCGGTAACTATCGAGGATTAACGTATATTTTTGATAATCATGGACGTGTTTTATCCTATAGTGGCCATGGAGATACAGCTAGCCAACAGGATATCCAACGGTTATCAGAGCTTCCACCCGGCATACATAATCTATCGATAAACAACGAAGATCATTCGGTTATTTCCGTCACATCGGATGTCAATGGCTGGTCATATGTGACTTTAATGGCGAGTAATCAATTTTTCAGTAGCGTACTTAATGTTCGGAGCTTCATCATTATTTTATTCATTGTGATCGCCATTGTAGGAACGGCCATCGCTCTATTATTCGCTCGGATGCAATATCTTCCGATTGCTGAGCTCGTTCGCTTCACGAACAAAAAAACAGATACACCGGCCTCCGGAAATGAGCTCGAGTATATACGAACAACATTACAGCAGTATAGCTCCAAGGTTGATCTCCAAGAGCCCTATGCACGCAACCATGTTCTCTCCATGCTATTAAAGCATGGACATGCACAAATGATGACGCATGGAATATTCGATACCTTTCATCTGCACTTCGACCAAAGTCATCATTTTGTCATGATGATGGGCTGGGATGACTTAGAACAGCAGCATCTTCAGGCGCGACAAGAAGTACATCGCAAGCTTGCGTTTATTGAATTTCCAGCGCTTGCTACACAAGTATACGGTGTAGAGCTCCCGCAATTGGATCAGCTCGCACTCATTGTGAGCTTACAGCTCGAAGATGATGAGGCACTCGCTGCACAAATCGTTCACATCGTGGATGCGATCCGTGAATATACGTTAGGCATAATGGATATCCACCCGATGATCGGTGTAGGCAAATGTTATGAGAGCCCTCAGCAGCTTAATCAATCCTTTGTTGAGGCTTGCTCCGCCTTCGAATTGCGTAAATCGACCGAGCATGGAACCACCGTGTATTTTGAAAAGCTATCCAGTGCCCATGATCAAACGGTGTTACTCCCTAGTAACGAGCTATTAAAGCTTGCACAAAGCTTGAAGCAGGGCAACTACGAAGTCGCCAAACAAATTATTCACACTGCCATCTATGGGCTTGATAATAAACAACGATCTATCCTGCTGATGCGATGCGTATTGTTCGACCTGCTGAATACCATGCTCAAAACTGCAGTTGAGCTAAAGATGGATAACATGATGCAGTCTGCTTCTCCCCATTTCATGAATGGTCCCGTCCATCTTATAGAGCAGAATTTCTACCGTTTAGCCACTCAGATTTGTACACAGGTAGAGCAGACGCATAAAAAAGAAGAACATTCACTCATGGATCATATCGTTGCTTTTATCGACCAGCACTATGTTGATCATTCACTTAGCCTTGAATCTGTTTCTGCTGCGTTTACGATTTCACCTTCCCATCTCAGTCGTTCATTCAAGGATAAGGTCGGCATCAACTTCGTCCAATATATTTGGCAAAAACGATTAGATAAGGTCAAGGAACAGCTCGTAATAACAAGTGATTCGTTAAAAGATATTATCCAGCGCGTCGGCTACCTCGACACACCAAACTTTATTCGAAAATTCAAAAAGGAAACCGGTTATACCCCGGGCCAGTATCGACAGATGAATAGTAATCATCCCAATACTGAGCCTAACGATACCGTATAATCCTTCCTCGCTTAGGGTTCATCATAACTTCCCGGTCATGCCTAGGATGACCGGGAAGTTTTTCAAAATATGAGAATGTATAAGCTACACAAATTATTCGCTAGCAGCCCATGTATCGTATGCTTGTTGATACGTTGATTCGAGCTTCTCATACCCCATTTTTTTCATTTGAGCGATATATTTGTCCCAATTGGATAATGGCTCTGCGCCTGTAACGAATTTCGCTTCCATTTCCTTCACGTATTTATCCAAATCGGAACGGAGTGTTTTGATTTCCGTCTGTTGGTCTACCGTCAGGAATACCGATGGGAAGGGAGTCTTTGCAATAGGTGTAAGCTTTGTAGCTGTTTCTTTGTCAATCCAGTCATCAAAGCTAGTACGAAGACCTAAAACATAGCTGTTCTCATAGGAACCTGGTGTATTAATCCCGTAGTTTGGCGTGATTGTACCGCGGTATTCTTCACGATCCGTACCATCTGGAACTGGCAGCCATTCTTTCTCGCCTGTTGCTTTATCTTTGTATTTAAATAACGTACCTTCAGGTCCATACGCCCAGAAGGAATACCCTTCTTCGCTAAATTGGTAATCAATCCAGCGCATACTTGCTTCCGGGTTCGGGTTCGTGTTTGAAATCGCGAAACCGCCAATGGTGTTAATACCAGGATGCTTGCCGTATACAGGTGTTCCAGCAATATCACTAGATACAGGCTGCATCATCGGGTTATCTTCACTCGGTTCACCACCAAGCGTGAAGTATGGGAAATAATCGGAGAATAAGGCCACTTGATTGTTTTTCCCTTTTGCTTTCTTCTGCTCATCGGTTTGAGAAAATGTTTCATGATCCAGCAAATCCTCGTTCCATAAGCGATTCAAGAAGGTTAAATATTCTTTGTAGGCTGGTTCAGCTTGTGGAAAGTGTACTTTGTTCTCCTTATCTACGTAGATATCCTCGTTATACATCCCCCAGAATCCGAGGAAGAACATCCGTAAATCATCTAATTTCACAGAGGATAGAGGAACCTCATCGTCTTTACCGTTTCCGTTCGCATCTTCCTCTTTAACCTTCTTCAAATAGTTGTATAGCTCTTCTGTTGTCTGCGGTAATTTGTTTTCCATGCCGAACTTCTTCAAGAACTTCCCGTTATACCACATCGGTCCACGATACCATACCGCAGATGGCTGAATATTGCGTAGTGCATAGATATGTCCATCTGGTGTTGTCATTGATTTGCGAATATCCGGATTTTCATCGAGAATTTTTTTTAAATTAGGTGCGTAGCCCTCATCAATGTATTTTTCTAAAGGCAGCAACAATCCTTGACTTCCGTAGGTAACTTGATCCGATCCTTTTAGATCCGCCGCATAGAAAATATCGGGAAGCGTACCGCTTGCAAATACCAAATTCTTTTTCGTCTCAAAGCTGTCTTGTGGGGCGTTTTGAATCTTTAACTTAATATTCGTCATCTTCTCGTATTCCTTAATAACAGGCATCTTGTTCCAATCCTGACGTCCTATATCCGGTGCCATAATGGATAGCTCAATCGGTTTATCCACGATAGGAAAGCCCGTCTTATGAACCTCTGTGGCTGTGTCTGAGCCTTCTGTGCTTGCTGTCCCCTTATCGCTACTTGATCCACATGCAGTAAGAATAGACATTGACATGGAAAGAACTAACAACATGAGTCCAGCTTTACGATAAATCGTCATACAAAAACCTCCCCTTTGTTATTTGTATCTTAAGATCAACCCTTAACAGAGCCAATCATGACACCTTGCACGAAATAACGTTGTAAGAATGGATAGACAACAATAATCGGAAGCGTAGATACGATAATGACCCCATACTTCACAAGTGAAGCAATTTCTGCCTTGTTGTTCTGGGCTGCTGCAGCTGTCGCATCGATAATGCCACCTACTTGAGATTGCATTTCCTGAAGCACGAGAATCTGACGAAGCACAAGCTGCAATGGATACTTCGCATCATCATTCAAGTAGATCATGGCGCCGAAATAGCTGTTCCAATGCCCTACCCCGTAGAATAAAGCCATAACTGCGATAATTGGCATCGATAACGGGAGAACAATCCGCAGGAATAAGCGAATATTCGTCGCGCCATCGATTTGAGCCGCATCTTGAAGCTCAGCTGGAATGGAGTTCGCGAAGAAGGTACGAGAGACAATAATATTCCAGATTGACGCTGCGCCAGGAAGTACTAGTGCCCACATCGTGTTGACCATGCCTAGCCCTTTTACCAACATGTATGTAGGGACGAGACCCCCTCCAATGAACATCGTTACCATGAACATCCCCATGAAAAACCCACGACCTACAAAGTCCTTACGACTGAGTGCATATGCCGCTGGCATCGTAACGACCAAGTTAATCGTTGTGCCTAGCAATGTATACAAAATCGTATTTCCATACCCCGTCCAAATCTTCGAGTTCTGAAATACAATTTCATACCCCTTAAAGGTAATACCTTTTGGAAGAAGCCACATTTCACCGGAAGCAACCATCTTCGGATCACTGATAGATGCGCTAATAATATATAAGATGGGATATGCGACTAACAACAATGCAATTGTCACATACGTATAGGTGCAAATTAGAAATATTCGATCTCGCTTAGATAGCTTTATACCTGATACCATAAATTCCAACCTCCTTCTACCATAGACTGTTCTCGCTCGTACGGCGGACAATTTGATTCACCGTAATAAGCAGGATGCAATTCACAATGGAGTTAAATAAACCAACAGCTGTTGAGAAGCTATATTGCGCATCGACAAGACCAGATCGATAGACAAAGGTTGAAATCACGTCAGAGCTTGACATATTCAATGAATTTT
Source organism: Paenibacillus sp. FSL R5-0923 (assembly GCF_038009145.1). Taxonomy (NCBI): domain Bacteria; kingdom Bacillati; phylum Bacillota; class Bacilli; order Caryophanales; family Paenibacillaceae; genus Paenibacillus; species Paenibacillus sp. FSL R5-0923. Next base: position 3,477,740 of record NZ_JBBPAT010000001.1, on the reverse strand, counting down.
GCAGAAGTAATATTTTCTCAAAACCTACACTTAACAAGCCACCCATATTTAGAATTAATAGAATGGTCATGGTCGGTATAAGCGTTGGAATATTGATATGGCGAACACGCTGGAAGCGAGAGGCTCCGTCAATAATTGCCGCTTCATGCAAGCCTGGGTCTACTCCCGAGAGTGCCGCCAAATAAATAATCGTCCCCCACCCCGCACTCTGCCACACGCCTGAGAATACATACATCGTCTTAAACCAACCAGGGCTTGTCAGAAACTGCGGTGCACTAAAGCCTAAGCTTTCAATGGCATGAATAATCATTCCATTCGATGGAGACAAGAAGGTAATAATCATCCCTGCCATAACAACGACAGAAATGAAATGAGGTGCATACGTAACGGTCTGAACAAGTCGCTTGAAGAAGCCATCCTTCACTTCGTTAAACGCAAGCGCCAGAATAATTGGGATTGGGAATCCAATGGCTAATTCATACAAGCTAATACTGAGCGTGTTCCACAGCAAATCCCAGAAATAATACGAGTTAAAAAATCGAATGAAATGATCAAAGCCTACCCATTCACTGCCAAAATAGCCTTTTGACGGAATGTAGTTCTTAAAAGCAATCTGAATCCCATACATCGGTCCATAGCTAAAAATGAGGAAGTAAAAGAATGCGGGTGCGATAAAAATGTAAAGTTCCCAATTCTGCCAAATCTTCTTCCATGTCTCGTTTCTGCCCTTACGCTTTTCTTTCGGTTCTGAATTCACAGTTCGCATGTGTACGCTTTCCGTTTCATGCATCGCGACATCCCCTCCTTGTAGGTAATGATGAGAACACTCAGATCATCGAGTGAGCATCATTATCTGTTGCATTGTTATCTATCGCATTGTTGTTAGCGCTTACATTTACAATATAAACAATTGACCCAATCGTAAATATGTCATTCTCGCTTGTCAAAAATTACGTGTTGTAGTGCGGGAATAACCGCGTCACAACGCTATGTGGGCATCATAACAGTATGTCATTCTTGTGCTTTCTCGTTGATCATTTCGTTGTATTACCATGCTCACCTGCACACAGGGCAATGTATGTAAATCTCCACAACATGTGTTTTTTTTGCGTAGTACAAGTCAATTCACACATAATCTAACGTTTGTTGACTAATAAATCATGTTTGTTATCTGGATGATAATCGCATTGCTCTTATACAATGAACTTGCGTAAAGCGGTTTCAAGAGCGTGTGAATTTACAAATGACTTACATGAAGGAGTGAACGAGATGAGCGCAAAACCTGAACAACTGAAGCGTAGAAAGCGCTTTACTTGGAGGAAACAAGATTTTGAATTAACACTATTAGCCATTCCCACAACGATTTGGTACATTCTGTTCTGTTACTTACCCATGTTCGGCATTATCATCGCTTTCAAGCAGTTCAAAATTTCTGGGGGCTTTATTAGCAATGTAGTAAATAGTCCTTGGGTCGGTTTTAAAAACTTCGAATTTTTATTTAAATCCAATGATGCCTGGATTATTATCCGCAATACGATTGGGTATAACATCATTTTTATTATTACGGGTATCGTACTCCCAGTGTTGTTCGCGATCATGATTGGATTACTCCATAATCGCAAAGCCAGCAAAGTGTATCAAACGATGATGTTCCTCCCTTATTTCCTCTCTTGGGTCGTCATCTCTGCAGTCGGTTGGGCATTCTTCAGCTTTGACAAAGGGATCCTGAATCAATTTCTCGGTAACATCGGACATGATCCCGTGAATTGGTACATGCAACCTGAGTATTGGCCTTACATTCTCGTTCTATTAAATATATGGAAAGGTATCGGCTATGGCATGATTATCTATCTCGCTACCATTACAGCGATCGATAGTTCGTATTATGAAGCCGCTGTCATTGATGGAGCCTCAATTTGGCAACAGACTCGATTCATCACACTACCTTTACTCAAACTGGTGATCGTGATGATGTTCATCCTGTCGGTCGGACGGATATTCTATACCGACTTCGGTCTCTTCTTCCAGGTCACGCGTGATTCTAACTCCTTATATAATGTGGCCACGACCGTTGATGTCCTCGTCTATAAGCAACTGAAAAGCGCAACGATCGGTATGGCATCTGCTGCTGCATTTGTTCAATCCGTTTTGGGATGTATTACGATTCTGTCCGCCAACTGGATTGTGAAGAAGATTGATCCAGATAGCGCAATGATTTAGGAGGTAAGAACATGGCAACAAAAACCTATGAATCCGGGCTTGATAAGTTTAATCGAACAAGTAAAGGAATTAACATCCTATTTAACTCCATTTTTCTGGTCATCGCACTTGCCTGTGTTGTGCCCGTTATCGTCGTATTATCGATTTCATTAACCAATGAATCTTATATCCGAGACGTTGGCTACAGTATCTTTCCAGCCGATTTTTCTTTTGAAGCTTACAGTTTTATTGCTAAGCAAGGAAAGATGATTCTACGTGCTCTAGGCACCTCGACCCTTGTCACTGTAGTAGGTACTGTACTTGGCGTCCTTCTTACAACATCGATGGGTTATGTTATTTCACGCCCGTCTTACAAGTTAAAAAGCTTTCTGACTTGGATCGTATTCATTCCGATGGTTTTCAATGGTGGTCTCGTATCCAGTTATTTCATCAATGCAAACTTACTAGGGCTGAAGGATAGTTTCTGGGCTCTGATCTTACCGCTTGCAGTCTCATCCTTTAACGTCATTATTTGTAAAACCTTTTTCACAAGCACGATTCCAGATGGTGTAATCGAATCGGCAGAAATTGATGGTGCTAATCAAATTAGGATCTTCTTCTCGATCATATTGCCTATATCGCTACCTGTTCTCGCAACGATAGGATTGTTCCTATGCTTCAACTATTGGAACGACTGGTTCCAATCCATGTTGTATATTGATAACCCGAATCTCTACTCGTTACAGGCGTTGCTTAACAATCTAATGACCAATGCCGATGCACTTGCCAGAAATGCTTCAAGTATGGGCGTTAGTTCTGCAGAGCTCATCGCGAAAATGCCTAAAGAGTCCGCGCGTATGGCGGTCGCCATCCTCATCATCTTGCCTGTTGCTTGTGCATATCCATTCTTCCAGAGATATTTCATTTCTGGTCTGACAGTCGGCGCAGTCAAAGGCTAAATTACGAAGTAAGCCAAATTTATACTGGTTTATGATATAGCAAACAACCAATCCATAGGGGGAGTTAAAGTGAAGAAAATCTTCAAGATTGCCTCAACACTCTGTATTCTGACATTAATGGGATCCGCCTTAGCAGCATGCGGTAGTTCCAACAACTCGGCTTCATCGACGAATGAACCATCAAACAACTCTACATCAACAGAAGCAGCAGGTAAAAAGGATATTCCGACCCTGGTATGGTGGCAGATCGGTAATACGCCACTTCCTGCGAACTATAGTAAAGCAATTGACAAGATGAATGAATATACTGCGGAGAAAATCGGGGTAAAAGTCGATCTTCGTGTGGCCAGCTGGGGCGAATGGGATACGAAGATGAACACCATTGTGAACACAGGTGAACCATTCGACATGATGTTCACGAATAACACGAAGTACAGTAAACAAGTCGCGATGGGCGCTCTTACGGACATCACGGATTTAGTCCAAAGCGAAGCCCCTGATCTGTACAAATCCATTCCGTCCGAAGTATGGGATGGCACAAAAATTGGCGGGAAATACTACGCAGTACCAACCTATAAAGACTCATCTGTTTCTCAATATTGGAGCTATGATGACAAGCTCGTACAGAAATACAACATCGATTACCAGAACATTACATCGATGCAAGATTTAGATAAGCCACTTCATGATATAAAAGCTGGTGAAGGAAAAAGCTTCTACCCACTACGACTTATTCAAAGTGAAGCCTTCTCCGGAATGTTCAATAACTATGATGATTTAACGCTAGGATTCTTCCCTGTAGGTGTAAAAGTAGATGATCCTTCTCGCAAGGTGATCTCTGTTTTCGAACAGCCTGATGTCATGGCAAATTTGAAATTGCTTCATAAATGGTATCAGGATGGAATCATCAACCCAGATGCTCCAACCAAAACAGAAAAAGAAAAATATAACCCATTTGGTACGCAACAAGCCTTCCCAGGTGCAGAGATCGCGATGCAAATCAATGCGGGCGTAGAAAAATTTGTTATGAACAAAACATTTGGTCCTCTTTATACGACAAGTACAATTCAAGGCTCCTTAAACGCAATCTCAGCGAATTCCAAGTACAAAAATGAAGCTTTGAAATATCTGCAATTAGTAAACACAGATTCAAAGCTCCGTAATATGCTAGCATTTGGTGAAGAAGGCGTTGATTTCAAATATGTAGATGGTAAAGATAACGTTATCGAGCGCACATCGGATACATGGCCGCTAGCTGCTTACTCACAAGGTACCTTCTTCAATATGGCTATAACCAAAGGCGCACCTGAAGATCAATGGGACCAAGTGAAGAAATTAAATGAACAAGCTGTAGCCTCCACTGTTCTAGGCTTCGCACTCGATATCAGCGAAATTCAGACAGAAGTTGCGAACGCACAATCTACATTTGATAAATATAAATACGAATTGCTAACAGGTGCTTCTGACCCAGAGAAGATTGTACCAAAAATGTTAGACGAATTGAAAAAAGCCGGACTGGATAAAATAATTCAAAAAGCGCAGGAAGAAATCGATAATTATTTCAAGTAAGCCATACACCAATACGACACATGGTATAGTTTGACAACTATACCATGTGCTTTTGTTGTAGAATAGGCAAGTTGTAATTGATTATATAGATCTTTTTGTACTATATTCAATTACAACCAACATGTATTGAGGTGCCACATGAATACGTTTCTACGCATTAAAATTTATCGTAGTAAATTTTGGACCTATGTGATATTCATTCTGTTAATCGGACTGACGTTAGGGGCACTAACCAGTGCCATCGTCATCAATCAGTCCGTTGGTAATGCCCGCATCGAGGCTGCAAATGCCTTTTCTCGCACAGAGAACAACTTACAGAATGACGCAGATCGTATTGAAGCTTATATGCAGCGTATTTATTCAAATCAAGATTTGATGAACGATGCTAGCTATTTTCTAAGTCCAACCATTGATGAGTATCTTACTAAACGATTAAAGAACAGTACATTCAATCAACGACCGCTTATCTCTTTTCCTGAAGATGTGAAAACTTATCTGTACAATTGGGCGCAAGGAGATATTACACAAATTAGTGTTCATACAGTGAAGCAAGGCAATGTTATAGACTTTAATAGTAATGGCATTCCCCACTTCCAGTTTGGTCTATCCAATGATGATCTTATGTTTACTGAGAATAATCAACGGGGGTTTGTATATCGCAAAAAATTGCTTCAGCTTGCGGAGGGTTCCGCCGAAATTCGCTTTCAAATTAGCAGTGAGCGAATTTTTAGCATCGTTAATAATTATCAGCTTGGCCATGCAGCAGCGATTAATGAATCAGGAGAAGTGTATCTGATTGGCAACGACAATACAATGTCTGAGCAGATCATTCAGCAGGCCATTGCCAATAAAAATACGCATGGTGTAATACTAAAAAACTGGATGTCTCCCATTTTCTATGTCACTTTTCCATCTACCAAATTTAATTATAAGTTTGTTAGCACCATTGAATTAAAGGTATTGGTTCAGCAGCATGCGTCTACGCTTATTTTATTATTTCTAGTTATTTTAACAGCCATGACCTGTGTTCTTTTACTCGTTGTCTATAACCTGCGAGATGACGCACGATTCCTGCACCGTATTATTCAGTCTATAAAACGCGTGAAGACAGCGAACTTCACTCCAAACAAACCTGCACGCTATCGTCGAAATGAATATGGTATGATTGCACGTGAAGTGGATGACATGATTCACAAGTTAGATAAACATATTCGTAATGAATATTTGCTAAAATTGAAACAGCAAGAAGCTGAAATGAAAGCGCTACAGCATCAAATTAATCCTCATTTTCTATATAACACCTTGGAGGTCATTCGTTCTACCGCATTAGTCAATCAAGATGCGCATACAGCCGATGCGATTGCTACCTTAGGTGCCCTTTATCGTGAAATGGTAAAAAAAGAGAACATTATCTCTATTGGAAGCGAGTTAGAGCTACTCGAAAAATATTTAAAAATTATGGAGTTCAAGTATCCTGACCACTTTTATTACCAAATTGATATGGAAGATTCGTTACTCGATGTACCCACCATTAAATTTTGGATGCAGCCTTTGGCGGAGAACTTTTTCATTCATGGCTTTGACAAAGAGAAAGAATTTAATTTATTTGTCGTCAAGGGTAGCGAAGATGAGCATTACTACAGATTGGAATTTATTGATAACGGGGTGTGGATTGAGGAAGAACGCTTAGCCGATATACGACGAATACTGTCTAGTAAACATGAAATATCGACCAAGAGTATTGGTTTATATAATGTTTATGCAAGATTAAGCTTTTACTATGATGAAGGTTTTTCAATGCACATTGAGAACAATGATGAAGCAGGCGTAAGGATTTCTGTACAGATTTCTAAAGAGGTGACTAGAGATGTACAAACTTTTAATCGTTGATGACGAGCCACAAATTTTAGAAGGCATGAAACGAATTCTAGATTGGAAGCACTATGGATTTGATTATGTCGAAACCTGTGTTTCGACGGATGCTGCTGTATCCAGAGCCGTACAATTAATTCCTGATATCGCTATTTTTGATGTATGTATTGGTAAAAATCTTGGTTATGATGCCATTCGACAACTCAATGAAGTTCAACTTCCTACGAAATATATAATTATGAGCGGGTATAGTGATTTTAGCTACGCTCAACAGGCTATCCGATGTGGGGTCAAAGATTATTTATTAAAGCCATTAGAGAAAGAAAAGCTCCAGCAAGTTATCGAGAAAATAATTGTTGACGATCTTCATGGTAGCATTGGGGATCCACAGACGAGCACTGCCCACTTGGATCCAGTCATGGGTGTTCCTTACGATTCGTTATCGAAGCTAGTAAATCGCATTTTGCTCATGGTCAGAGAAGATTTTAATCAGAATATTACCTTAAAATCTGTCGCCGATCGTTTTCAAATGAATAGCACCTATCTCGGGCAATTGTTCATTAAAGAAACGAATATGAAGCTTTCCGAATATTTAATGCTGTATCGCATGCAACGTGCTAAAGAGCTTATCCAGACCACGAATGAGAAAATCCATTGGATCGCATGTTCAGTCGGATATAATAATATGAATTATTTCTACACACATTTCCATAGCTATTACGGAAAATCTCCTTCCGATCTGCGCTAAAAAAGTTAGACAACGATTTGCTACCAAGAACGAGTCAAGGAGATGCATGTCATGTATAAACGTTGGTTTATCTTTGGCCTTTTTCTATTACTAATCATTCAATTAATCGGTTGCACCAAACATACAGAGGCTCCAATATCTAATAATGAAACGCCCGTTAACCTTATTTATTATACGATCGGCGAGCCGGACAATGATCTACGTAAGGTGAATGACAAAATAAATGAAGTCCTTTTGCGTAAAATCGGCATTACGATCACCTATAACAAAATTGGCTGGCAAGAATACGATAGCCGATTAAATACAATTATTTCATCCGATACCCCCTTTGATATTGCCTTTGCGCCGGATTACTCTACGTATGCAAAACAGGGAAAGTGGTTGAAGCTGAATGACTATTTAATGAACCAAGGCAAGGACATGTATAATGCAATAGATCCAATCTTCTGGAAAGGTGTCCGTTTACCTGATGGCAGCATTTACGGCATACCGACGAATAAAGAATTAGCCGTAGTTGAGCATTGGATGTATCCCGCTGATCTTGTAAAGAAATATCACATTGATATTACGAAATACAACACGCTAGAATCGCTAGAGCCACTGTTACGTATGATTCAAATAAATGAGCCCGATTACTTGCCCATGGAATTTAACCGGGATGCTCATAATTTCTTTAAGATGTATGGATATGAATATATAACGAACTATAAAATTCCGTTAATGATTCAATCGACACAATCAAATGCTTCGATCGTCAATATTTTCGAAACGGATGAAGCCAAACAAATTTTAAAGACCGTTCGACGATACTATCAACTTGGTTTCATTAATAAAGATGCTGCGCTGCGTGAACCAAGTTCACTACAACGCGGGTTGAAAGTTTTCTGGAAATCCGCAAGCGGAGGCCCGCTATCCGAGAGTGTTTGGAGTAAGGATCTGGGCTATCAAGTGATCGCTCATCCGGTAACACAAGAAGTGGCAACGACAGAATCCGTTCTTGGTGGCATGATGACTGTAAATGCAAATACGAAGCATCCGGAGGAAAGTATTAAATTTCTAAATTTATTAAATACCGATCCCGAATTACGTAATTTATTCAACTATGGGATCGAAGGAGTCCATTACAATTTAAACAAAGTGGGCCAGGTTGTCCTCGTTTCACCAAATTATACTGGGATACAGTATACACAAGGCAATTGGTTTATCTTAAAAACACTTGGTGGAAAATATCCTGATCCGCTAGATAAATGGGAACAATACAGAGCGTACAATGCTAAAGTGGTGGAATCTAAAGTACTCGGCTTTAATCCAGACCTTTCCTCGCTATCTGAGCAAGTCGATGAGATCGAAATCGTCTGGAATAAATATTATCCGATTCTCATGACCGGCAGCGTCGATGTAGATACCTTTCTGCCCAAATTCAATCAAGAGTTGCACGAAGCAGGTATTGACGACGTACGCAAAGCCATTCAAGCGCAGTTAAATACTTGGCAGAAGCATCATTCCAAGTAAGGTGAGGTTAGCATCTTTAACCGATGCTGAAGAACTTTCTAGACTAACGAATTGGTTGCCGTAGCAGAGATAAGTGGTAAAATCAATAGTATGAAGGTTCTGACTGGTAGAAGGAATAACGCTGCGATTAAAAAGTGTGAACAGTGCAATTATGTTAAAGACGATGAACAGATGTTAAAGAAAAGGTTGGAGGATTAAATTAAATAAAAATCGCTCCTTTGAAAAATGACGTTAATCCTAGATAAAATCAAAGCTGTCCCAAGTAGCCATTTCTATGGCTTTTGGGACAGCCTCTTTTTCACATCCATATTCATCAAATACTCTACGGATACAGGACCATTCCACCATCAGCAAATATCGTAACTCCCGTCACATAGCTTGCTTCTTGAGACAGTAACCAAGCTACAGGTGCAGCAATTTGTTCCGGTGTTCCAATTTGACGTGAAGGAATTTTGTTCAATATTTGTTCAGTAATCTGCGGATCACTGAGTAATTTACCGTTCATAGGCGTATCAATCGCTCCAGGAGCAACGGCATTAATCCGAATTCCTCGATCGGCATATTCACGTGCTAATGATTCAGTTAGTAGCTTTAACCCACCTTTGGACGAAGCATAATGTACATATTGAGGCTTAGGAATCTGTTGATGCACGCTCGATACATTCACAATACTTCCCTGCATATCTTTCTTCAGGAGATATTTAATCGTTTCTTGGCACCCTAGGAATGTTCCGCGCAGATTCACATCCATGATCCGATTCCACTCATCTATAGGTAATTGCTCCGATGGATATTGAGACTGTACCCCTGCATTATTAACAATTCCATGTAATGTTCCGAAATGACCTACCGCCACATCAACTAATTTATTGGCGGTATCCACTTGTCCTACATCACCTTGGCACGCAACAGCTTGCCCGCCTGAGGCTTCAATGAGCGCAATCGCTTCCTCGGCTAAAGCTTTACTTTGATCACTCGTAAAATTGATAACGACTTTACATTTTTCTTTGCCCAAGCGAAGCGCGATCCCTCTACCAATGCCTTGCGCTGCACCTGTGACAATAAATACCTTTCCCTGTAAATCGTCAAACATAGGAACATCTCCTTACACTACGTCGCATGACTTCCATTCATCGAGCTACTCCATGATAATTTCAATGCAAATGACTTTGTCTGCTGCGCCTTGATCACAATGGCTTCACCACGTTGGATCGATTCCTGTAACCCCGCTTCATGTGAAGCCGAATTTGGTTCTACACCCATGACATAACAGGCCCCGTAGAATGGATAGTCTTGAAGACCATTAAATTCTTGCCACAACCACAGGTTTGGCATCGTGTCTACATCCCATTCTACACGAACACGTAAATCCATTTTATCATTTATAATCGTATAGCATCCCATCGTCAACTCTTTTAGAATCGCAAAATCTGTAGCCTTTCCTGAAGGGACATGTCCTAGATCACAACCCATATCTTCGATCGGCCATGAAAATACACCTTTTTTCAAACGAGATAATTCCGAATCCCGCTCATACGATTCGACCGATCTCGCAGGTGCTTCAAGCCGTGTTCCAGGTCCAATGAATGGCGCACCGAACGCGATATGCTGTCCCCATTCGGCATACAAAGCTTGCTGCCCCTGATTCGTAACGGATTCCTTCAACTCAATGCACTGCTCTACTTGGTCTATCGTTACAATTCGCTCCATCGCAAAAGGTGATTTATAGAGTAGTGTGGAGAATATAATCTGAACCTTTGTATCCGTTACTTCTCCGAGCTTATATGTCCAGGGTACCTGACAAGCCTCGCCGTGAAAATTATGCATAACTCCATAGTTATAGCTATCATCCCCTGCATTGGGGAATAAAATTTGCCAGCCCCCCGGGTAGCTTTGTAACCAGCGCTCCTTGGACGTATGACAGAAATCGATGCGATTCCCTAGCTTGGAGATTCCCCAAGGGCTTTCCCATAATATATTCGTACGATCAATACAAATTTTATAGATATCTCCACCTTTCTCTGGCAGAAACTCTACGATTAATCCGTCTCCCACGACCTGTAACACGTCCATGTGACCAGGGTTTGAAATGGTTCGAATGTCCATATTACAGGATCCCGAACTTCTCAAATACCTCGGAAACTTTCATCCCCTTCAAAATATGCTCACGAACCATATTCTCTCCGTTCACCTTCTCGAATGCTTTTGCAATGACTTCATCCTCGACATCCTTCGGAACGACAACAATACCATCTATATCTCCGAAAATAAGATCACCTGGCTGTATCTGTACGTCACCAATTTTGATCGGTACATCAAAATCAATCACCTCATTGCGGGCATAAGAATCGGTTGGACGCGTCCCTTTTACAAACACAGGGAAGCCTAGTTGTTTGATTTTCTTTACATCACGGCACAGGCCATCAATAACAGCACCTCTACCTCCAGCCACCTTCGTAGCTGCGGACATTAACTCACCGAAGAAGGCAGAGCGCTCGGAACCCCCGACATCACCAACAAAAACTTCACCAGGCTGCATACCATCTAGCACTTCAATTTGCTTTTTATAGGCTTGAGCCGGTTTTCGATAGACGTCTGCTACTTGGACTGTTTTGGCGTAACCGCATACGACCATATCCGGGTCTAGGGGACGAATATGCTGTGGTAATGCCTGATTACGTAGCTCTAGACTATCCAAAATATCAGATATGACGGCAGAATATAGTTTTTCTTGCAATTGATCTAAATAGGCTTGATTTTTCATAAGATTCATCCCTTTTCTATAATATTTATGCTCTTATTCTTGTTCAACTTGACGCATAATGGCACGCATATAACCTAACGCATACGCCATCCCCGCATGCCAAGGCGCATCACAAGTCATTAGTGGCGTATGGTCGGGTATAAGTACACCTGTAAACTGATGCTTCTTCAATACACGTAATGCTTTCAACATATCAATATCACCTTCATCGACAAAAACCTCTGTGTAATGAGGCACCTTCCCTTTAACATTACGAAAATGAACATATGAAATTTTATCCTGTGAAGCATATTGATCAATCGCTTCATACACATCTCCACTCACCATTTCTTGAATAGAGCCCATACAGAACTCAATCGAATTACTTTGGCTAGGAACAAGGTCTATCATTTTCTGATATTTATCAGGCTCATTCACTAATCGAGCATGCTGACGGATTTGCGGCATCGGCGGATCATCTGGATGTAATGCTAATTTAACCCCAGCTTCTTCCGCAACAGGTAGAACACGTTCTAGAAAATAGGCCAAACGATCCCATATTTCTTGCTCCGAGGTTGGTGGGAGATATCCCTTATCTAACAAACTCGCGTCATACGTCATATTCCACACCTGGCCCAGTGGGATTGGATGATTTAACTCATTGCTGTCAGGAAGAAACGTCGATGTTAGCGCTCCTCCTCGTGCAGATGGCTTTTGAATATGTCCCCACACACCAGCAATACTGAAGTTATATCCAATTACAGGAATCCCTGCTCGACCTACATTCCGGATGATCTGCTTAATCTGTTCAATTTGTTCGTCTCGTTTTGGGCCAGCAAGTAACACATCATACCAATCCGATGGATTAAAATTTTCAATCGCTGCGAATTCAAGTCCTTCTTGATTGAGCTCTTCTTTTAATTTCACAAGATTCTCATATTCCCAGATTGGGTCATTTAAGCGTGCTACACCATAATTTCGTTGCCCATCTGTTGAAGGAAGTCCCTCATCATCAATATCTCCATAATAATTTACGAGATGGACAACAACCGCCTCACAGCCTGCCTGTTTCGCAAATCGATAATAATCTGTATGTAACATATGACGATATAAACCAATACCTAATCGCATTTCTTTTGCTCCTTTACATGATTGGTTAGATCATCCAATCTAAAATCTGAAATATCAGTTTAAACAAGCATAAACGACTACGTCGTCCTTTTAAGAACGAATAGCGTTTGTGCAGGAAATACCAGTCAGTTTAGATAGCCCCACCATTCTCTTCTATTAGAAACATCATGTGTTTCTTACTCTTCTCCAAGTGCGACACGAGTAAATGAGTCGCTTGTTCCAGGCGATCTTGCTTTATTTCCTCAATAATCTGCTCGTGCTCTAGCAAACCTTCATTAGATCGATCGAAGTTCTGGAAATGAAATATACGTGAAATATACAGAAAGCTATTTAAGAGCTCATATTGATTTAGAATTAACTGATTATGGCTCATCGTCACAATAGCTTTATGAAACAGAACATCTGCTTCTAGAAATTGTTCATACAAAAATTGGGGACTATTCAGATGGGTACTTGCACGCTCCACAAACTCTGTTAATTTCGTAACAAGATGCTCACGATCTTCCTGCGATAGGTGTTCTATGCACCATTTCTCAATCATGATGCGAGCATCCATCACTTCAGCGATTCGCCCACTCGTTAATTGACTCACATAGGTACCTGACCGTGATACGACTTCAATAAGTCCATCATTCGCCAATCGATGGATCGCAAGCTTCACAGGAGTTTTACTAACCCCCATCTTCTCACTTAAATCATTGAGATCCAGTCGTGCACCACCTTTATATTCCCGCGTAAGGATTTGATTCTTCAAAATTTGGTACACTTGCTCATTTAAATCTAGTCGTTCAATTTTTACATTCATAGGACAACTCCAATTGATTCAAGTTAAAACTGAAATATCAGATATTAGATTTAAGTTCATTATAAGATGCATCTTACAGAAATTCAATACTTAATTGCAGACTTTCGAATGTGTGCGCCATGCCTTCGGCGTTACACCAATTAATTTCTTGAAGACCGTCGCGAAATGTTGGCTCGTCTTAAACCCAAGCTCCATAGCAACATCCGTTATGCTCACCTTCGATTCCTCTAACATACGACAAGCACAGTCCATTCGAATCCGATCCATAAACGCTGTTGGTGATTGTCCGTTCATTTCACGAAATATACGGTAAAAGTGCGACTCACTTAAACCAATCTCCGACGCAAGCTGTCCTATCGTATAGCGTTCAGATGGATTCTGTTCCAGTCTTGTCTTAAGCTCCAGCGTATACGCGTGCATATCATGCGACTGCGCTTTGAGTGGAGTGTTATGCAAAATGCGTTGTAGAATTTCCAGAACTCCATGACGAATCTGAAATTCCACAAGCTCTGTATCCTGCTGGTTAATTAACTGTTGGACCCTTTTGAAATAATCTACGATTTCCTTGCTAACCAACTGAATACGAGGACAGCGATGTATCCATTGTGCAAATACTTGGCGTTCAGCATCATCCAGTCCGAACCAATGACCATGCTGCAGCGGATCACGAACGATGATCCACCAGATCCTACATGGCCCAATATAATCAAAACTAGCACGGTGACGTTCACCAGGTCGTGTATAAATGATATGCTGTGCGCTCGTTGGGTGAAATTGTCCATTAACTTCCCACACTGCGGTTCCTTGCTCCATATATACAAACTCATAAGCATCTTCGTGCACGTGATTTGTCAAAGGCATGGCTCTACTGAAATGGTCGTATCCCAGAAGGATCAGATCTTTAACATGGGCTGCAGGACCCTCTTCCCAATCGATTAAATATACCCAGCGTTCACTCTTTATAGCGTCTGTCATCGTATACACGCTGCCTCTCTTTTGATCACATTAGCTTACTCCGAATCGTATTTTTGCTCATTTATGTTTCTGATCCTATTAGATACAAATTGAAAAGTCAAATGATATAAATTGTTTTAAACTGAAAGCGTAAACACGAATAAGGAGTGATAAACGTGCCACACAGCACACCACAGATCCATGTTGTATTCAAGACACATTTAGATATCGGATATACCGATCTCGCTAAACATGTTACTGATCGTTATATGAAACTATTTTTCCCAAGTGCGATCACAACAGCACAGTACTTTGATGAACATCCTGATCAAGGTTCTTTTATTTGGACAACGGGTTCTTGGTTAATTCATCACTTACTCAAACATGGAACAACCGAGGAGAAACAGCAAGTAGAGGAAGCTATTGCAAAAGGCTATTTAAGATGGCATGGCCTCCCTTTCACGACCTATACCGAATTATACGATGCCGAGCTTCTAGATTACGGTATTCAAATGGCCACACGTCTTGACCAACGCTTTGGTATCCACACCATTGCAGCCAAAATGACGGATGTCCCTGGTCATACACGTGCGCTGATTACACATATGGCCAAGGCGGGTATGAAGTATCTTCATTTAGGTGTAAACCCATCAAGCCATGTTCCTCATGTTCCTGAGATGTTTTTGTGGAGAAATCCAGATGGTTCTGAAATCGTCGTTCAATATAGTAAAGATTATGGAACAACCTTCGAAACAGAAGGCTTGAATGATGTTTTATACTTTGCTCATACGCATGATAATCATGGTCCTTCCACCGTTGAACAAATTAAAGCGGAATTCACTCAACTTCGTGAGGCCTATCCACATGCGGATATCAGAGCATCCACGTTGGATCAATATGCGGAGAAGGTATGGGCCATTCGTGATACGTTACCGATCGTCGAAGAAGAGATTGGGGATAGCTGGATCCATGGATCTTCGACTGATCCCTACAAATTAGCTTGTTATCGTGAACTACTTCGCTTAAAGAGTAAATGGCTACTAGAAGGATCTCTTGCTGCAGCCGACGAGGAATATCACAACTTCTGCGATGAATTAATTATGATTCCTGAGCATACGTGGGGTGTAGATATTAAGCGTTATCTGGCAGATTACATTCATTATGATAAGGAAGATTTTCAGCAAGCACGAGCTCGAGACAAGGTTGATGTGAACTTAAACCCACTTGAATATCGTTTTTACGAAAAAAATTCACGCGCTGAAATGATCGAGATGTTCGGCGTGGAAGCCGTGGAGAAGCTTAGTGCCCGCTCATTTAGTCTCATGGAGCAGTCTTGGCAAGAGCAAAGGGAATATTTAGAAAATGCCGTATCTACTCTGGGCGTAAAACGTCAGATCGAAGCACGAGCTGCTCTAGCCGCATTACGACCGGTTCGTCCACAGATTGCTAATGCGGATGCGACAATCCTGTACACGGATCAATCCTATACTTTAGGAGACTTTGAGGTCGTGTTTGAGGATAACGGTTCTATTATCAGTTTGCTAGACCAACGTAATCGAGAGTGGGCTGGGCCGAACAACCCGATCGGATTATTCTCATATGAGACTTTCTCCCAAGCGGATTATGATCGTTGGTACCGTGAATATCACGTGCGATGGAAAAATACGCATGTATGGGCAACCGGAGATTTCGGGAAACCAGGTATGGATCTGACGAAAGAATGGATAATGCATACCGTGACGAAACCCAAACTATTATCCTTGCAAGCATTATGTGGAGAAGAACAGGATGTTGTCCTTGCTACGTTAAAGATGCCTAGAGCAGCTAGTGAAGGAATGGGTGCTCCACGAGAGTTGACCATCGAATATATATTTAAGAAGCACACTGCTACCGTAGAATGTAAGCTTCAATGGTTCCATAAGGATGCATATCGCCTCCCAGAAGCAGCATGGATGAGCTTCAATCCGATCGTCAATAATCCAAATCAATGGAAGCTTGATAAAATCGGACAACTCACTTCCCCACTAGACGTTGTTAAAGGGGGAAATCGCAATCTGCATGCGGTAGATCAGGGCATGTATTATGCGGCAGCGGACGGTCAAGTGGATATCACGACATTAGATGCCGCGCTCGTATCTCCTGGAGAACCACGGCTTGTGCAATTTGATCATACATTTGCTTCACTTACTGGAGGAATGCATGTCAATTTACACAACAATGTCTGGGGTACAAATTTCCAGGCTTGGTACGAAGAAGATGCGTTATTCCGCTTCAAGCTGAAATTCCAATCTCATCTTTAATCATAAAATACCTGAGAGGAGCTTTACAATGAACACCCACAAACCATGGAAAATTTACGTCATTCAACATTCCCATACGGATGTTGGCTATACAGAACGTCAAGAGAAAATCCGGCAGTATCATGTCAATTACATTCGGCAAGCGTTACAAATTGTACGTGACATCGAAAGCGGTGCTCGCCTAGATTGGAAGGGCTACAAATGGGTATGCGAAACGTTCTGGCCTGTTGAATCCTTCCTCTTAAAAGCGACACCAACAGAAAAAGAAGAATTCGCGCAAGCGGTACAAAAAGGCTATATCGGTCTATCTGGAACCTATCTCAATTTCGGCGAGCAATTAAATCAAGAGATGCTCTCCGTCATGATTCAACGGATTACTGACTATGGTCAATCGATTCAATTCCCCGTACGTTCTGCTATGACTGCAGACATCACTGGCTTTGGTTGGGGATATAGTCAAGTCTTGGCCGATGCTGGTATCGAGAATTTAATAACCTGTATTCATACACATCACTCCATGTTTCCATTATGGAAGAAACAAATTCCATTCTGGTGGGAAACACCAAAAGGTGATCGAATTCTAACGTGGAGTGGCGAGCATTATATGTTCGGAAATGACCTCGGCTTGATTCCTGGTATAGGAGGTTCCTATACGATTCGTGATGAGCATGACGTGCGAAAAGGCGTGTCCTTGGAAGTCGCTGAAGCGCGGTTTGATCGATATTTAGAGCAATTAGTTGAAGATGGCTATACCTTCCCGTTAGTACCTGTCATGGTATCTGGGCTCCCTACAGATAATGGCTCACCGAATGCCGCATTAATGGATTTTGTAAACCATTGGAATGCGTTGCATGGTGATCGGATCTTGATTCAACCAGCGACACTGGATGATTTCTTTACAGATTTAAGAGCATATGCGAACGAGCATCCGGATGAGATCGAGACCTTTCGAGGAGATTGGCCGGATTGGTGGACAGATGGCTCAGCTACTACTCCGATGCATGTTCAGATCTTCCGAGAGGCGCAACGCGTGTACACGAAAGTGAAGCAATTAGATCCTACCCGTGAGATTGTTGACCAAGTGCGGCTTGAGGCGATTGAATACGAGTTGGCTTTATTTGCTGAACATACATGGGGATACCATTCCTCTGTGACAGAACCTTGGAACCCATTCGTACAAGAGCTGGGCTGTCGTAAAGAAGCTTATGCCGCAAATGCGAGTTCACTTGCCCATACCGCATTATACGATATCCTTGAGGCACAAGGAGATGCACTATTAGGACCAGATCGTCCTATGAAATTTGAATTGCATAACCCAAGTGAATTTATACAAACCGATTATGCCCAATTAATTATGGAGGGCTGGTACATTACAGAGCTGAAAAATGGCTTTGAAGTGATCGATGAAGTGACTGGAACCGTCTACGAAGCTCAAATGGTGACGGGACACCGCGGGGTCGTCATTACAATTCCAGTAACTTTGCAGCCTAATCAAAAGGTACAATTGACGATTAAGGCAATCGAAGAGCATCCGCCCGTAACAGCATATCGAACCGATTATGTTGGATCCGATCGCATGCTGGATATTATTCCTCCGGTTCCACCGAAGCTACATGTGACGCCTAAATTTATCGAGTCACCTTTCGTTCGAATCGAATGGGAACTCGGGGCAGGGATTACGAAGTGGTTTGACAAGAGCAGTCAACAAGATTTACTGCGGTCTGATCGTAATCACAATGCATTCTCCCCTGTCTACAACGTAACAGAAGCACCTAATGAATTTGGCATGTATGATGTACGCCGTAAGATGGGACGTAATCGTAGAGGCGCTGATGCAATAACCTCTGTCGGAGCATTAGTTGATGTCAATATCGTTGAAAAGGGTGCCCTTTATGGAAAAGTTCAATTGACATATCGCGTGAATGGTTGCAGTCACTATTCCTTACTCGTCACCGTATACGGTGATCGCGCACGTGCTGATGTAGCCGTACGCATGCATAAGGAAAGTGTATGGGATCCAGAAAATGTGTACATTTCACTTCCGTTTGGGAGTGCTCCCGCTGCTGGGCAAGATGCGCTGTGGATAGAAAAGACAGGCGCAGCCTTACGTCCACGAATTGATCAATTGCCTGGATCCTTAGCAGATTTCTATTGTGTCGATGAAGGTGTAGCTTTTGTCCGTGACACACGTGGTGTTGCCATTGCGATGCCAGATACACCTCTCATCCAACTCGGCTCCTTAGACTATGAGGATCGACTATTGAGCGGACACCCTGGACTCGCGCATGATCCAGCCCATCTCTATTCATGGCCCATGAATAATTATTGGGAAACGAACTTTAAGGCGACACTAGGTGGATTCTATGAATTCCGTTACTACATCGCTTGGGGGGATGAGCTCAATACGTCAGAAGTAGCATTAGAGGCTTGTAAGAGTATGAACGCGGGTATCCTTGCATGGAGAACAAGTAAGTAAGAGAATAATCATATTATCAGTTAGACGAATCACAAAGTCTTCCTCGAGAAGTACGGATTGAATAAGATTTGGAAGCATTTTAGACCTTCACATGAGGTCGCCTCTTTCTGTTACAGAGTCATTTGATGGTACAAATGATTCCACAAAAAAAGGCGTCCTTTTTGCTATGCTGTGATGTAATTTATTGGTTAATCAGCAGGGATGTTTTTATATAAATGTTCATTCTTTAGTAACCTCTGTAGAAAATAATAAATCTATTAAATCTCTTGCGTATACCCAACGTTAACTCTTAGTCCACCTGAGAAGTCAGGATAGAGAGAATCAGCCCATTCATAGACTTCTCGGGTAGAGTCCAATATTTTATTTGCTTCCTTGTAATGCTCATTAATCCATTCGATATCCATTCGGAAACCTCCTCTTTTTGGAGTTCGTGAAAGGGTTAAGGATCCTGCCCGGAGCTTGTCTTAACCATTCCTATTTATTGACTTTTTGTTGTTCTAATCTTTGCTCTTCTTCTTTAATTTGACTTATATCAATTCGTTCAAACAACAATTGCAAATCAGTTACCTGTTGATAAGGGGGAACCGAGCTGGGCTTCCAATTCGGTAGTTCAAGCGATAGGAATCCCCTGATCTTCTCACAAGAAAACGGTAGAAACGGATGCAGCAAATTCGCCAAATTAGCTATAATCTGCACGCATGTATATATTGTAAAACCACAGGACTCCTGATCTTCTTTTACCTGAATCCAAGGTTTTTGCCGATCAAAATACTGATTTGCCTTACGTACATAAAAGAAAATATACTCGAGCGCATCCTTCAAATCTCCCGCTTCAATTAGGCGTCCTGACTCCAGATACAAGAGGTCAATGTTGTCGCTCCACCCCTTATCTAACTTTCCACTTGGCACGATCCCTTCATAAAACTTCTCTACAAAAGCCAATGAGCGATTCACAAAGTTACCAAATGCTCCAAGCAGCTCACCATTATGACTATAAATAAACTCTCTCCAGGAAAAATCCGTATCCCGCTTCTCAGGCCCGTTGGCAATTAAGAAATAACGAATAGAGTCAGGATGATACCGCTCTAGAATATCAGGTACCCAGACTGCCCAATTACGGCTAGTGGAGAACTTCTGCCCTTCAAGGGTTAAATATTCGCTGGATATAATCCGATCCGGTAAATGTAGTTCTCTTGCTCCTAATAAGACGGCTGGCCATATCAGGGTGTGAAAAGGAATATTATCTTTACCATGGACATAATAAGCGGTGATGTCCTCTTGTTCCTCTGACCAAAAATCCTCCCAGCTCCGCCCAGACTGTGCGGCCCACTGCTTACTGGCTGATAAATAACCACTTACCGCCTCAATCCAAACATAAATCTTCTTGTCTTCAAATCCAGCTATAGGAACATCTACACCCCAAGATAAGTCTCTTGTTACCGCGCGGTCCTGCAGTTCTTCTTTTAAATAACGTTTGGTCAGTTTTATAGCGTTTTCTCTCCAAAATTGTGCTTCCTCTACATATTCCGTTAATTCAGATTGAAATTTAGATAAGCTAAGATAAAAATGTTCTGTCGGTCGTTCTGACGGTGTATTCCCACATAATTTACAGACTCTGTCCAATAAATCGGCAGGGTCTAGAATCGTAGAACAATAATCGCATTGATCTCCACGCGCCCGCTGGCCACATACTGGACAAGTCCCTTCCACGTATCTGTCTGGCAAAAAGCGCTGATCCACCTCACAGTAACATTGCGCAATGGTTTTTTTATATAAATGACCATTCTCTAGTAGCTTCGCAAACAAATCTTGCACAACCTTATGATGCTGCTGTTGATCCGTTCGAGTATAAAGATCATAACTAAATCCCAGCTGTTCAAAACACTGCAGAAACTCTTCGTGGTATCGACTGGCAAAAGCTTCGGGTGTGATCCCTTCATTAGCAGCTTGAACCGCTACAGGTGTGCCATGACAATCGCTGCCTGACACATATAAAACGTTATCCCCCTTGCTGCGAAAATAGCGTGCCAGCACATCCCCAGGCAACACACTTGATAATCTTCCAAGATGTAAAGATCCATTCGCATACGGCCAAGCACCACCTATAAACACATTACTCATTAACCTTCTCCTCCTTTTTTAGACAACAAAAAAACTCCCATCCACAAAGGACGAGAGTTCTACTCACGTGTTACCACCTAATTTTATAAATGCCTCATGACATTTACCTCTTCAGGTACGACGTTAATAAACGTTTATACCCTAGCACTGTAACGGATGCAGGTTCCGGCGCAGCCTACAACCCAAAAGGTTTCGATGCGCAGCTCTGAGACCATATTCCCAAGGTTTTTCTTTACTCCTTTTCAGCGACCGGAGCTCTCTGTAGAAAGAATTGCCGTGGTACTCTTTCTCTTCTTTGCCTTTAAATATTCAAGTTACTGGAAATGATACTTAATTTTCTGTTTATTGTCAATGTGAAACATCAAGCTCACTGTAACTTTTTCAATTAATTTTCGTCTTTTATATAAATAAGTTACAAGGAGGAAGTCCTTCAATGAAAAAAGTAAACTTGCTTATACTCTCTGTTCTTTTACTAGCAGGGGTATGGGGTTGTTCCGATAATAAGGTTAATTCTGTTCCCAAAAGTGAACCCTATACTTCCGAAAAAGCCATCAGTAGAGGGGATATTGTTTCTTTTGAAAAAGTGTACAACCTCGATAAATTTGAGCAATTTATAACTAATCTCTCCAGCAAAAAAGCAGACAATATACGAGTTACAAGTTACACAGATGAGGGCGATCCCATATTTAAGGATTTGAAGTTTGATGGCAATGTAATTAGTTATAGCTACGATACCTCTAATGATGCATTCGGTGGAAGCAACACAGGAGTCAGAACCGATACCTGCTCCGAAGTGACGAGTAAAAAAAACACACAAGGTGAAATAATCTATTCGATCAGCGGTTGCACAAATAATGACTCTGAAATCGATTACTACCTTTTCCGCACAAAAAAAGCCACCCAATCGTAATACGATAGGATGGCTTTTCTAATATCTATTTCATGATTTTGCAAATATCATTAGTGAATTGAACAGGATCACTAACCTGTAGACCTTCGATCAACAGTGCTTGGTTGTACAGCAGGTTCGTGTATAAACCGAGCTTCTCTTTATCGTTCTCAGCTGCTGCTTTCAAAGACTGGAAGACTTCGTGATGGATGTTGATTTCGAGTACCTTATCCGCTTGAACCTCTTGCCCATTCGGCATCGATTTCAGGATTTTTTCCATCTCGATTGTCAGTTCACCTTCAGCAGAGAGGCATACCGGATGAGTCTTCAAACGTTTGGAAGCTTTAACATTCTTCACTTTGCCGGACAAGATGTCCTTCATCGCTTCAAAAAGCTCCTTGTTTTCGTTCTCTTCCGCTTCCGTTGGCTTGTCCGCTTCGTCTGCTTCGATACCCAGATCACCACTGGATACGGATTTAAATTCTTTTTCTTTATAAGACATGATCATCTTGATCGCAAATTCATCAATATCATCAGTGAAGTAGAGAATTTCATACCCTTTATCCGATACAAGCTCGGTTTGTGGGAGCTTTTCGATTCTGTCGATCGACTCTCCGGATGCATAGTAGATGTACTTCTGATCTTCTGGCATTCTTGATACATATTCGTCCAGTGTTACCAGCTTCTTCTCCTTGGAGGAGTAGAACATCAGCAAATCTTGAAGTGTATCTTTGTGCATTCCATAATCGTTATACACACCAAACTTAAGCTGTCTGCCAAAAGCGTTATAGAACTGCTCGTATTTCTCTCTTTCATCCTTCAGCAAGCTTTGCAGTTGACTCTTCACTTTATTCTTAATGTTCTTAGCGATCAGAGTCAGCTGACGGTCATGCTGGAGCATTTCTCTGGAGATGTTTAGCGAAAGATCCTCTGAATCTACCATACCTTTTACAAAGCTAAAATAGTCAGGCAGCAGATCCGCACATTTGTTCATGATCAATACACCATTGGAATAGAGCTCAAGACCTTTTTCATATTCCTTTGTGTAATAATCAAATGGTGTATTTTCTGGGATAAACAAGATCGCATTATACACTACAGCACCATCTGCACTGATATGAATATGTTTAAGCGGCTTATCGAAGCCGTAACGTTTCTCTGCATAGAAGTTATCGTAATCTTCTGTAGTCAGCTCGTTTTTGTTCTTCCGCCAGATTGGCACCATACTGTTCACGGTTTGTTCTTGAACAACTTCCTCGAACTCGTTCTCTGTGCCTTCTTTTGCCTTCTGCTCCTTCACGTCCATTTTAATTGGGAAACGAATGAAGTCAGAATATTTTTTAATGATGGATTTCAGGCGATACTCTTCCAAATATTCATCGTATTGATCTTCTTCGGTATTCTCTTTAATCTTCAAAATCACTTCAGTACCTACAGAATCCTTCTCGACAGGCTCGATAGTATAGCCATCAGCGCCCTTAGACTCCCATTTAAAGGCCTCGTCGCTACCAAGCGCCTTACTGATCACAATTACGTCATCTGCTACCATAAACGCAGCATAGAAGCCAACACCGAACTGTCCGATGATATTGTGACCATCTTTGGCTTCGTTCTCTTTCTTAAATGCAAGAGATCCGCTCTTCGCGATTGTTCCTAAGTTATTCTCTAGCTCTTCTTGCGTCATCCCGATACCTGTATCGGAGATCGTCAAAGTTCTGTTCGCCTTATCGGCAGTCACTTTAATATAATAATCTTCTTTATTGAAGACCAGGCTTTCATCAGCTAATGCTTTGTAATAGATCTTATCAATTGCATCACTTGCATTGGAAATCAACTCGCGAAGAAAAATTTCCCGTTGTGTATAAATGGAGTTAATCATCATTTCCAGCAATCTTTTCGATTCGGCTTTAAACTCTTTTTTGGCCATGAATAAGTAAATCTCCTTTCAAAATAACATCTTGTCCAACATTTCGTGATTAGCACTCTTGTTAGATGAGTGCTAATTCTTCTTTTTATATAACATAAACTGATTTTGAATGTCAATATTTACAGCGACTTTCTTTAAAGAATGCTATCTTTTGCATACAAATTTAAGATTTTATTGATCATTAATGACCCACTTGCGCGTAGGCTGATTCTATGTTTTAAATAGACTAGATGCATAAATTCCAAATAAAGGGTTATCATTATCAGACCTAGGAGGAATTCGAATGAATAAACACGCGCAGTCCATTGTAAATTCTTCAGCAACAAGTCCCATTAAGAATTTGATTGGCAGTGTATTTATCCCCGTACACGATATTGAAAAAGCCCGTAGCTGGTATTGCCAAGTCCTAGGACTCCAGGAAGCAGATCATCCGATTATGAACGGTCATTTATGCCCGTTAACTATGCAAGGAAGCACTGGGATCATTCTGGACACCATGCCCATGTGGGGAGGTTTAGAGCCTGAAGGGGCTCCTCCAATTACAACACCTGCTCTTATGCTTATAACCGATGATTTGCAAGCCTCTTTCAACTATATGAAGGAGCTCGGTGTAGAGATAGTAACCGAAATTCAAGATCAACAATGGTTTGTGGTGAAAGACCCTGATGGGAATAAACTAATGATTTGCAAGTAACATTTGCGTTAGAAATTGCAATGGCTGAGACTTCCACTTCTTAGGATGCATCAAAAGCTGCAGATCAAAATGAATTTCTTGATGTGCGAATGGCAGCTCAGCCAAGTTCCCCCGCTCAATTTCTTCCTCTGCAACAATTTTAGGTAATAATGCAATCCCTAAACCATTCATAACACATCGTTTGATCGCTTCTAGATTCGAAAGCTCAAAACCTATGCGGAATATAATCCCGTGCTCTTTTAACAAATTCTCGAACAGACTCCGGTAAATACAGCTCTCTTCAGAAACAATTAATTCGCAGTTATTTAGATCCTGTAGCGTTACTGTATCCATCTGGGCAAGGGGATGGTTAATGGGGGCTATCAACACGAGTGGTTCATCTCTAATGATCGTACGATCAAGTAAAGAATCCGTAGTGGTACGATCGAGCATC
The DNA here is from genome assembly GCF_038009145.1 of Paenibacillus sp. FSL R5-0923. Lineage (NCBI taxonomy): Bacteria > Bacillati > Bacillota > Bacilli > Caryophanales > Paenibacillaceae > Paenibacillus > Paenibacillus sp. FSL R5-0923. Next base: position 3,452,408 of record NZ_JBBPAT010000001.1, on the reverse strand, counting down.
AAACCAATGTCTACTTCCCCATCTTTTATTTTGGCCAAGAGGTTAGCTTCCTGCATCGTTTGTAGATGGATATCAAGTTTCGGAAATTTCGTCCTCAACTGCTGTAAGTAGGGTGGTAAGTAGAAAGCAGCTAATGAATCAATTGTACCAATCGTTAGCGTACCTCCAATTTGCTGGGCGATGGTTTCTTTAGAACGATCATACAGATCCAAAATCTCCACGAATAGCTTCAACAACTCTTCTCCAGGCGGGGTAAGACGCAGCTGTCGACCATGCCTTTCTATCAATGGCACTCCGTATTCCTTCTCTATTTTCTGTATTTGCATCGTAACGCTCGACTGCGCGTAACCCAGCTCTTCAGCAGCCCGTGTAAAGCTCTGACGTTTAGCTACCTCGCGGAATGTTCGTAAATAGGTTAAATCCATAACCTCACCCTAACATCAATATTTTTGATGATACACATCATTTATTATAGCTAACGACGATGCAACATTCCATGGTAAAGTGTATGTAGAGGAATTAAAATATTTTGGAGGCCGATAATTTATGCTTACAGAACAACAGATTTATGGAATTTATGTCCCCGTGGTCACCCCGTTCAATGCTGCTGGTGAAGTCGATCTGGATTCGTATCAGCGTTATGTAAAGAACATTATTAACAACAGCATACAAGGTCTGGTTGTTAATGGAACCACCGGTGAATCGCCAACTGTAACCGTAAATGAAATGCAGCTTCTAGTAAACACTTCTCGTGAGCTTTTACAATCTACATCTATCCCCTTAGTAGTCGGTACAGGAACCAATGACACAGCTTCTACGGTAGCACGCACAGAGATCGCAGCTAACCTTGGTGCAGATTGCGCACTAGTAGTCGTCCCTTATTATAGTCGTCCATCGCAAGAGGGCATCATTGCCCATTTCCGCAAAGCAGCAGAAGTAGGTATTCCAATCATGGCTTATGACATTCCAAGTCGTACTGGTACTGCTATGACCCTAGACACTGCACGCACAATCCTAGAAATGAATAATGTTGTCGGATTAAAAGACTGCTCAGGTAGCACCAAAATGGTTACTGAGCTAGTTCGTACAGGTAGCAAACCTGTGCTTGGCGGCGACGATTCACTCTTTTATGAAATGCTTAGCGCTGGAGCAGCTGGTGGCATGCTTGCTACTGCGAACGTTTATCCAGCAGAATGTATCCGTATATACGAAGCCTTCAAATCGGGTCAATTCGACTTGGCAAAAGAAAACTTTGAACAACTACTGCCGATCATCCGTCTCTTGTTCAAGGAATCGAACCCCGCTCCAATCAAATGGATGCTTAGCCAGAATGGCCTAATCAATTCGGATACGCTTCGCCTCCCAATGACTTCCATCAGCACAGCGCTTCAGCAAGAGCTTAGTTCTTATGTTCAGGACAATGCAATTGAAGCGACTGCATAAGAGAACAGATAACAGCCGTTATACAGTGAGGAACTGTTTAGCGGCTATTTTTTTGTAAATTTAAATTCTCTGTAACTAATGTTCTGATATTATCTATTCCTTAAATATTCATCAGTAATCATTCTGCAATTATCCCGCGGGTCATATTCATTCTCGATTTCATATTGTATAAATATATCCTCAACCTCAACGCTATCGATCGTGGCCAAGTAACCAAAAACATCTAACCATAAAATTCGCCAATTTGGATCTTTTAGAATCCTCCGAGATAAATTAAATGCTCTAGCAGGTTCAACTAACTGCAGCTTTTTCAGAACTATTTCAAGCCCAAATTCGGATTCATCCCCCCTCTTCATCATAAGTTCACTAATACGCCCTTCAGAAACATCTCCTGCCATATTTCCAAATGCGATGGCTAGATAATCAGGATAGTTTTTCCTGCCGAACATCTCACTTAAATCTTCTTGTTCGGTGAAAATAAAGTATTAGACTGGAGTTGTTGATTTAACGGGGGTTTTGAATTGGAGATTACTCAGTTTTTTAAAAATTAGTTTTAGACTGATTCATTAAAAGAAGCAGCGGCAGAACAAGACTTGATAAATAAAGTCTGAACTGCACCCCGTCAAGTAGACAGTACAAATAATCAAAATCGTTTAAACGGCCTTGGTCCTAAATTCCATCGGACTACGGCCGTTTAATTTTGCTTGTAACCGTTCGTAATTGTAAAAGTGAATGTAGGCCTCAATGTCCCTTTTAAGCTCTTCAAAGGTATGGTACTTGTGCAAATAATACTTCTCACATTTTAAGGTCCCCCAGAAGGATTCCATTGGACCGTTATCGATGCATCGCCCAACTCGGGACATACTCTGAACCATTTTGTTGCCATCCAGAAGCTTCTTAAAGCTCAGTGAAGTGTACTGATAGCCTCTATCGCTATGAAGCAATGGGCTGTTTTCTGGGGCTTCTTGTAAGGCGAGTTTCAACGTTTGGAATACAAGTGGATTGTTATTGGAACGCCCTAATACATAAGAGACGATGGATTTATCATGGAGATCGAGAATAGCGCTTAAATACGCTTTCTGGCCGTTGCCATACTTGAATTCCGTTACATCGGTGAGCCACTTTTCATTCGGCGTATCCGCATGGAAGTTGCGGTTTAGGACGTTCTCCGCGACCTGTTGTGGAGTAGCATTGGCATACTTTTTCCTCTTTCTCCGAATAACGGACTGAATTCCCATGACCTTCATTAGCCGCTTTACGCGCTTGTGGTTAATGGTTTTTTCGGTTTGTCTGCGCATATGCAGAGTTAATTGACGGTACCCAAAAGTGCGCTCCACTTTCTCATAGATGGTCATCATTACATGGATCAACTGCTCATTCTCCTGCTCACGAGGGCTGGGCTTGCGATTTAGCCATTTGTAATAGCTTGAGCGTGCAATTCCTGCAATTTCGCATAGCAGTTGAACGCTTGCTGACACGTCCTTTTGAAGTGCTTGAATGGCAAGGTAGATCGTTTCCTGCCGTGTTTGATTTAGCGTCGCCTTCTTTCTAGTTCCTCTAACTTTTTTAAAAATGCATTTTCCGTCCGAAGTCGCTCAATTTCGTACTCCATTTGCTTCATCTTGAGTTTCTGTTGGTCGGCCGCCGTTAACTCTTCTGGGGCTTTTTTTCTTCCTCGACCATCCTTTAATGCATCCTGGCCGCCACCTTCAAACTTCTTCACCCATTGGTATACTTGCTGATAGGAGACCTGAAACTGTCCAGCTGTCTTTTGGTAATCATATTGATTGCTCAGACAATACTGAACGATTTCGATCCGTTCTTGCCAAGTCGTAGTTCGCCCTTTTGTCATAGCTTTTCTTTCCCCTTTGTAGGCTGTTAAGCTGCTATGACCATTATACTTGTTAATCCAATTGAAGAGCTGCCTCGTACTAGCAATCTTGTATTTATCGATGATCTGATACTGAGACAAGTCCCCCTCAAGATAGTCCTTCACCGCCTGGATCTTCAGTTCAGCACTGTACCTTTGAAGATGTGTACGGCGCTCCAACCCTTTATATCCATGTGTCTTATATCGACGTTGCCATTTCATTAAAGTCGTCTTGTTAATCCCATATTTCGTCGCAGCTGCTAAAAAACCAATCTCCCCATTCGATACCTCTTCGAGGATGGTGAGTTTCTCCAAAGCGTTATATTTCCCTCTAGACATGAATAAGCTCCCCTCACAGTAGCAGGTTTTTTTATTTCGCCTGTCTACCGTATGGGGAGCATATCAGTCTTAGACTGACGCTGTTATTGAACTAACGTTCCCCGTTAGTTTAATATTCTCCCTTACTTATACCTGCTTAATATTTCTTCTGGAATATGACAATAATCATTTGGACATTTAGCTAATCTATCTTGATGTTCTTCTGCACTTCTCACATAGTTTATGAGAGGTAATACTTCAACAACTATAAGGTCATAATCATTTCTCTCACTAAGAAACGCCTTCGCCTCTTTTAAGTGTTCAGGCTTTTCACTATATACTCCTGTTCTGTATTTCTCGCCAACGTCCTGTCCTTGTTTATTCAAACTGTATGGATTAATGATTTCAAATAAATACCCCATTAATTCACTGATCGTTACAACTGTCGGATCAAATCCTGTTTTTACAGATTCGGCGTACCCATCATAATCACCCTCAAGTGTATGACTTGTTCCATTAGCTCTTCCTGCTTCTGTAAACTTAACTCCAGGTAAAGTTTTTATAAAAGCTTGTACTCCCCATAAACATCCACCTGCAAAATATACTACTTCCATATCGACTCTCCTCTTCGTTTAAAAACCAAAAAATTCATTCCAACTAAATAGGAAGAAAAAACTGTAGTTACTAAGTCTACTACACATTAAAATAATGACAAATTTTCTTATTCCACATTATGTACCGATTGTTGAACACAAATTAAACAACACTGTTCAACTAACCTGCCTGTTAGCTTAATAAAAAGAGCAGGATACTGAAGCACCTGCTTATCAATGTGATGGATTATTCAACTATCGTGTCCCGTTAGCTTAATGACAAACTATCGTTACTTAATCTTTCGCATTGCACCTAGAACAATATTGTATCCGTCAGGATCAAGGATATGGGCATTCTTAAATTCCCAATCGCCGTGTGCCCCCGTAAACGGTTCTATTCCGATATTGCCACCATTCACACGCACTTCTTCGACAAATTGGTCTAGTTCCTCCCAACCGATGTGCAGGAAAGTATCCCAGCCGTAGTCAGGACCTATCCATTCTGTAGGATAATTCGGGCGCTTTGCAGAGACGACATTTGGTTTTACATCCTCGCTTGAAACAGCTTGCTGAAGTATGAAGGACACTTCATCGCGTTCCGCATGTCCCCAATCATCCACAGAACATCCGAGGCAATCACGGTAATAGGACTGCGATTTCTGCAGGTCGGAAACTAGACGAACCTGAATCGGTTTTCCCAGTATTATTCTGGACTTTTCTTTCTTTTCGATTACTTCTTCATTCACACAAATCCCTCCACTTTTTTGGTAGAATTATGTAAAATCTTTCGGCATCATTTCGATATATCCTTCACGAGAAGTAAAAACAATTATGTTTACGTTAAACTGCCCGTTAGCGTAACGAAAGGCTGTCTAGCGACAGCCCCTCTCATGTTGAACTATAGTGTCCTGTTAGCGGAATATAATTTTGCCTTCCTTCATGACAAATTTAACCCTTCGAAGATTATCTATATTAACTAAGAGGCTCTTTCCCGCAATTATAAATAAGAAGGGCATCATAGAATTGGACTGCTTGTGTATAAAAATTAAAAATCTTATTTTTTTGAGATTGAATCCTTTTTTATCCATATGTGGTAAAATATAAACCGAAAGTGTAAGCGGTTTAACTTTGAGGGAGGAGGAGTTCATTGTTTGTTAAAGCAATCCCCTATTGTCATTCCAAAAACTAAAAAGGAAGTGTAGCGATGATTACACGAAGCAAAATTATGGCTTTAAGTCTCTGCTTTTGTATGCTACTCGCTTTATTACCTACATCAGGCTTCGCTGAGGCAGAGGTTGAGGAAGAAACTGTGGCAGCTGCTGTACCGAATCCGTGGAAGCAAAAAAATATCGGTTCGCCAGCAATAACGGGCAGCGCTTCTTACGATCCGGCTGCTGACCAATTTTCCGTAAGCGGGGCGGGCACGGACATTTGGGGCAAATCAGATCAGTTTAATTATATGTATCAGCCCTGGACGGGAGACGGCGCCATTATTGCCCTTGTCTCTTCTCAGACCAATTCACACGATTTCGCGAAGGCGGGTATCATGATAAGGGAAACGTTGAATGCTGATTCCAAGCATGTCGATTTGCTATTGACGCCTTCCAACGGGTTCACGTTCCAGTACCGGACTGAAACGGGCGGAACTTCCCAAAGCGTTAAAATTGCTTCGACGAGCCCGGCCTGGGTAAAGCTAGAACGCAAAGGCAACGTCATCAAAGGATATGTATCCAACAACGGTTTGAACTGGGGCGATTTGGGCAACTTGACTCTAAACATGAATGCTTCGTTGTATGTAGGATTGGCTGTCACCAGCCATAATGTATCCAGTTTAAGCACGGCCACCTTTGACAAGGTGAAAGTAAACGCTACAGGAGATGTATTCCCGCCTACCGAACCGACAAACTTGCAAGCAAACAGTGTAACGGATACAACAGCTAAAATATCCTGGAACGCATCGCTGGATGATGTTGGCGTGAAGGACTATGACTTGTACAAAGACAATGTATTGACGCAAGCGAATGTAACGGCTACTACCTACAACTTTACCGGCTTAACGCCGGATACCACATATAATTTCACTGTCAAGGCCAAAGATGCGGCAGGGAATATTTCCAATGCCAGCAGTCCTCTAACACTGAAAACGACAACCCAAATCGATACCCAGGCCCCAACTGCCCCGACAGCACTCATAAGCTCAAGCAAAACATCTTCGTCAGTCAATTTGACCTGGACGGCATCGACAGATAACGTAAGCGTCTATGAGTACGACATTTATAGAAATGGCACATTAGCCGGTAGCACGCCTGCGACATCCTTCAATGTAACAGGACTTACGGCAAATACCACGTACAACTTTACCGTAATAGCAAGAGATTTAGCAGGAAACATATCCGCGGCAAGTAATACGTTGTCAGTCAAAACCAACCCTGCCTCTTCAGATCCTTATACACCAGAGGTTGTCGCAAACAACCTGGAAACACCATGGGCTATAGATTTTGCACCGGATGGACGGATCTTCTTCACGGAACGCAACAGCGGAAGAGTTCGTGTCGTTGTGAACGGAAATTTGAAATCAACGCCAGTCATTACTCTGGGCTCGCCTTTTTATTACATGCCCAAGAGCGAAGGCGGCTTATTGGGACTAGCGCTCGATCCTAATTTTTCCACCAATCATTACATCTATATCTATCATTCCTACAAAACCTCAGACAATAAAGTAGCCAATAGGGTCGTTCGCCTTAAAGAAAATAACAACATCGCTACAGTAGACAAGGTTCTTATCACTAATCTTCCTGGTGCGGTCTATCACAATGGCGGCCGTTTAAAAATAGGCCCAGACAACAAATTGTATTTCGGTGACGGCAACTACGGAAACAAAGACGATACGCTGACTTATCTCGGAGGAAAAATGTTCCGTCTGAATTTGGACGGCACCATTCCAAGCGACAATCCGTTTGGTGACTCTCCGATTTATAGCCGGGGACACCGCAATCCTCAAGGATTAGCATGGCAGCCTGGAACGAACCGTCTTTTTGTATCAGAGCATGGTGAATCCTCTAAGGACGAAATTAATTTCATTCAACCCGGTAACAATTACGGTTGGCCTAAATATGAGGGCGGGAATCAGAATCAACCAGGCATTACGCCTCCGCTTATTTATGCCAATGGCACAACCTGGGCACCCTCTGGCATAGCTTTTGTAACCCAAGGGCCGTGGGCAGGAAATCTTCTTGTTACCAATTTAAAAGGTAAACAGATCATTCGCATGGTAATTGGAGAACAAAACGGCAAGCCGACGATTAAAAGTAGTGAGCTTAATTATTTGTTTTTGAATAAATATGGCCGCATCCGCGACATTGTCGAAGCGCCAGACGGTTCGCTTTATTTCGTCACCAGTAATAATGGCGATAAAAACGGTGACGGCACTCCGGATAAACTTGTTCGAATGGCACCTAATTTCTAGCAAATATGAATAGATGAAAAAAGCTATGCAGCCAGCGCGTGCCGATACTCAATCGGCGCGCTCTGTTTGTGTTTAGCCTGTCGTTCTTCCTCACTTCTGTTAATCAAAGTTGAAGAAGAACGAGGTTAAACTTGAAATGTATAAGGTGACGAGGATGTAAGTAAACCTTCTACTCCATCTGAATGATATGGCATTAATTCATTAGCTCTTTGTATGTCTATCCATTTTATTTCTGAAATTTCATCTTTATCTTGAATTGAAATTTCTCCATCTATGCTTTAAAGGTTATGAATAAAACGTGATGCCCCTTTTCCTAAAAAAATCGCTTCATTAGCAGCTACAATTTTCTAACTTCAATTGTTAAACCTGTTTCTTCTTTAGTCTCACGAATAACTGCCTGTTCTAAAGTTTCCCCTTGTTCAACTGCGCCACCAGGAAGTGACCAACTCCCCCCCTAGTTATTAACCATCAGGATTTTTTCATCTTCCTTATAAATAAAAGCATAAGCTACATCTACTCTGAGCATTTCTTACTATCACTTCTAAGTTTTAAGGTTCAATTAATTAAATCATAACAGAATTTTATTCAACTAAACTGCCCGTTAGCTTAATGAAGCGTCCGCTAGTCTAATACTTTTTTTCTCAGTCTACAACTTTATTTTCTCAGGACATCAATATATATAATAATTGGACCAAGCCTTTCATCGTCTTTAGTTTTTAAGGTAACTGCAACAAATTTATCTTTTATCTGATTTGAACAATTATTTTTTTATCCAATTAGCATTTCGTTCATCCTCAATTCCAAACAGTACAACAGATGCTTGCCCCACTGGATTTAACTCTATTTTTCGCACTTCTTCTGTAAGGCTATTCCAAGCTATTTAACTTATTGATGACATTCTGAAGTCCCTATTTTGTTGACTTCTTGAAACAGAAAATTTCAAAGTACTACTCCTAGTTTTGAGAGAACCCGATCCATTTCATCAAAATGTTCTTTGTCGCTTGAAGCATAAATCAAATCAAAACTATCGTCATTATTCATCACCGTTATTATGCTGTCATCGTAATTCCCATAAAATTCGATGCCAATCCAATGCCGAAAGGAAATACCTTTGTTTTTAAAATTTTCACGAATAAAATCCAAATCGGTTTGTTCAATGGAATAGAACGATTCACAGCCGTATTCAAGAGCGAATACGGTTTGCAAATAGGCCATCGCCTGAAAAAAATCGGTCAATGTTTCAAATTCCATTTTCCATACCTTTTCATCGTAACTCATATAGACAGGGGGATTGGACCTGGATAAATCGTTCCTATGGATTCCCCAGACACAGGCACGCTGATTCTCGCAATAAAAAATTAAATATTCGCTATGCTTGAAGTATTGGAATTGCTCGGGCTTAATCAAACTATCTTGCGTATGGTTCAGCCGCTCGTCTTTACCGAGTTCCAAATAATAATCTATAAACACCTGGGGCAATTCACCAAAATTATTTTTAATGGTTTGTATCTCGTCATGACTAAACCCGTTTCGTTTCGTAATATGAAACAGCTTTTTAATCATTGTAAAATCAGTCATCCGCATCACACCTTATCCTTGTATAATTTGCTATCGATTGACTTAAGAATATTCCAAGTCAGTCTCCTTAACCATCAAGGGGGCATGTTATATATTTTACCATATCTTTACTCCACTAATCTGCCCGTTAGCGTAACGAAAGGCTGTCTAGCGACAGCCCCTCTCAGTGTTGAACTATAGTTCCCCGTTAGTTCAATAGTCTTATGTTTTAATTAGAGTCGCTGCTTATAGTTGTAAGGCTTGCCGAACACCTAATGCAGTGACGTCCCGACGGGCTTAGGGGGCTGGATGTGGTCACTCGCTTTTCAGAGTGACCCGGAGCGTCAATATGGTGTTAGCCGAAGGAAGTTCTGGAAGCAGCCATTGCATTTAAGGCGTTCTCAAAATAGCTATATACTTCATCTGCAATTCCCAGAAACTCTTCAACAAGTACATTACTATCCAAGTAACAAGCATACAGATAATCAACTAAAGCGGAGTCAATCTCACAATAGTTTAATATGGCATTCTTCATCTTAATAATGTCATCTTGCCATACACCTGTATCTTCTAAAACCAAAGAGTATAATGCACGAATTAATCTCTTAGAGTAACCTTTAATATATCTAGTTTTCATTGTGTTATCATTAGCATTAGAAAGTAAACTATGTATACGATCTACTTCCTCCTTGGTCTCTGTATTTAAGTCTAAAATGAACTCTGGAGAAATAATTATCGGTGGTACTTTTTCACCAACGTCATGACCATATATGCAAACACAAATTATCTTTACCCAAAAACCCCACTCATTTGGTTTACTTAATACATCGTCAATCGAGCAAATTATCGTATCAATCTTAGTTACTACTGGATATTCTTCCAAAAGCCTTTCTTTAATATTTGACAATCTTTCGTAATCAATATCTTTGGGATTTACACATACAATAGTAAAGTCTGCATCTGACTTAAAAGGTTTAGCAGTTCCTTTTGGAATCGAGCCACACATATAAATGCTATGAATCTTACCTTTATATTCGGTAAGTATATTTTCTATATACTTATCAACAAAATCCTTATATTCACTTTGTATTACAATTCTATTTATAACTTTTTCTAATATCATATAGACTCCTCCTAAACTAAGAACTTCTTTCGGCTAACGTCTTTTTTGCGAACTTCGTAAATTCGTCATGACTTAAGTTATTCGCGAAATCATTCAACTATCCTGCCCGTTCGTATTATAAAGTCAACCAGCTCTTTCTGGTTGATCCTTTTTTCATTAGCTTTAAGAATTAAGGTAGCCGGGTCGAACGTACCTGCCCGTGGGACTTGATCCCGAGAGCTATAATGTTCACCCCTACTTGTCATGACCATGATTGAGGCTGGTTGGGACGTGAGATCCCGTATAACAAGCGATGCTATGGAGCGACAAGAGGAAATCACAGGGGCTGCCGGTAAATCTAAATTAGGAAGGTGCATTGAATGAATCCAGTGATTGGTCTGGATATTTCTAAAGATGAAAGCCATGGACAGGCCTTTTTAGAGCGAGGTAAACCGTACAAAGGGACGTTTAAATTCGAACATACCCGAGAAGGACTGACAAAGCTACTTCAAGCTGTTCAGGATGTTCAACATGTTTCTGGACTACGTCCTATGCTACTTCTCGAAGCAACTGGGCATTACCAGAGTCCCGTTGTTCAGTTCTTAGAGGAGCATCATTATTTGTACATTGTTATTAATCCACTCATCTCAAATCGGCTTAGAAAGTCCAACCTTCGAAAGGTGAAGACGGATGCTGCTGATGCCTATCTGTTGGGAGAGTTGTACTACAAAGAAGAATTTGAGCCCTTTAAAAAAAGAGGTGTTCAACTGCTAAATCTGCGTTATCTAACGAGACAATATGAGTCTCTTTCAAAGATGTGTGTACAGACTAAACTACAGTTCCAAGCTGTTCTTGATCAAGTTTTCCCTACTTACAAAGGTGTTTTTGGGGCCATCTATTCTAGTGTCTCACTTCGTTTTTTAAATGAGTTTCCAACTTCATATTTGGCATTGCAATCGGATGAAGAAACACTAAATTCAAAAGTTAAAGAACTGCTTCCCTCGAGACGAGGGCGGTCAGAGAATTGGATCTGTGTGCGAGTTAAGCGTCTATTAAACGCGGCAAAACAAAATCCTTTTCAGCAGACTATGTAGTCACTTGGTTAACCTGAGAGTTTTGATTTCGCTCATTCTTCAGTACCAAGGGCATCTATCTCGATTGGAAGAGAACATAGATGCTCTCGCTGAAGAAATGGAAGAATATGATTTAATCCAGTCGATTCCCGGTATTGGTCCTAAAATTGCTGCAACAATTTTATCAGAAATTGGAGAAGTCGACCGTTTTGATCATCCAAAGAAACTAGTAGCCTTTGCAGGCATTGACCCGAGTGTATTTGCATCTGGAAAGTTTACGGCAACACGGAATCGAATTACCAAACGTGGTTCTCGGCAACTTCGTTATGCGCTAGTTATGGCCGTCCAGTGTGGACTCATCCGTTCTCGTAATCTGCGACTTAAAGATTTTTATGATCGCAAAAGAGCCGAAGGAAAGCCACATAAAGTAGCTTTAATAGCATGCGCCAATAAGCTGGTTCATTGGCTTTATGTCATCCTGAAAAGTAAAAAATCCTTCCGCACTGCCTAACTATTTTATATTGGTATAACCTTCCAAAACAAAGGGATTGGAGGGTTATTTGTCATGCTTATTTTTACTATACCACATGACTTAAGTTCATTTTACTGGTAATCTTGACAAGCTATTAGCTGGTATAGCGCAGCAAGGCTGCCAATCGTGCTGGCAGCCTTGTCATGGTTGAACTATCGTTTCCCGTTAGCATTCCTGTAGAGCGTTATCTATCGTCACTTATCAAGCTGACAAATTTCACGAATAAATGAGCCTTCGTGAGAAAACTTAATAGCTCTTTGGAAATCGGTACATATTCTTGACATTGTACATTGACAAGAATATGTACCGATAAAACAATAAAACCACGATTTACGCGGTAATTAATCGGCTTAAATTCTTGTCATTCGACAGAAAAATAAGGCCACGGTGTAAACCGTGACCTGCCTAAAACTAATTGGTTGTTGGTCTTGTACATATTAGACCCACTAACATTTATAGGATAAAGTTTGATTTATGGTCATGCATCCGCATTGTATGAATAATGAGTAATTAAATTATTCTTTGTCAAAATAATCATCTGGCAAATTTAATTTTTTCAAACAACCTGTAAATTTTTCTCTGAAATTAATATTGCTTTTATATTCCGGCCATGCAACCTTATAATGACACAATAACTTCTCATGAGGGATAACGCCCCAAAATAAAATAGTGTTTTTCACAACCTCCTTATCGCCACCCACTAACATCTGTTCAATGATTTCCCAACTTTCCGATTTGTCATTGCAATTGCGTGTGGCATAGATTGCGGCAGATTGAATATTCGAGTCGGTGTGGCACAAAAAGGACGCAAAGTTCTGAAGTGTAATCGCGCCGGAAGATTCCAAAACATACCCCGCATGACGTAACGTTTCCGAATCGTGAACCCTGTCAAGACTTTGCAATATCACTTTTATAAATTCCGCTAAATCAAAAGATTTACCGTACCAATTCAGAATCATTAAAGCTTGTAAAAAATCTTCATTTCTTTCAGAATACAACAGCTCCAGAAGATAGTCTCTTCCCGCATCAAAAGAGGTTTTGCAGATTAGCTGAATGGCTGTGGTGCGATCATTTTGTCTTTGCTCAGCAACGCTCCTTAAAAAATCAATGGTTGGCTGCGAGATTTTCTTAAACTTGAACATTCCATCAAGCGCTTTTGATTTGATTTCTTCGTTTGGGGCGTTTTGATAAACCTGTATCAACGCATTTTCATCGCCCGGCATTCTACTGCCAAACCACGCGATATCATAATCCAGAATAATTTCGTCCAGCCAGCGCTCATACCAGTCCAGAAAGTTGTCTTCATAGACAAAGAAAAAGGGATGATCAGGATAAAAAACTGCAGTGTAAATGATTTTCCCCCTGTGTTTCCCTTCAAGTACGAGATACATATCGTATTCACAGCCTTGTGTGCCAATGCACAACATGCCGCCCATCACCCTATCACGGGCGGCGTCGTATTCCGGGTCGGAGATGTCTTCATCACTGATCAGTGGCTCGATCAGATGGTTCCATTTTTCTTTTGTCATTCTCGGGTGTAGAACGCATTTTGTAGTGAATGCATTTCTTTCGGTATAGGAAGTTGCTTTTTCAATCGAATAAATCCCGTAATAAGGCCCGGCACCTCCATTTCCGACTTTCGTTAAAAACTGGGCATAAGGCTCCGGAAGTGTGACTTGATTCTTTGCTTGCCAGTCCGCAAGCTCTTTTGCTGTAAGCACTTCATAAACCTTGTATTTATGTGAAGATGCTCCAAACACCAAAAAAGCCGTATCTTTGCGCATGGCCTTTTCGAGTTTGTTTTTTATTCGATCAAGTTGTGTTTCTTTCTTCCAAAACAACATATTGAATCCCCCCTGTTGATTATAGCCGGGCTTCCTTCGTTTGCTTATCCAGCAATTTCAGCAGATGCGGAAATCGGTATTCTCCGTACATACTCTGTATGTGCTCGGCAGCGACTGCTAGCTCCATGCCGACAGAGGTTATATACAAAGGCTTGGAGCTGTTGCCTCGGTAAAGCTTTTTGACAAAGGCTTCGTTGTCGTGAAAGGCATTTTTTGCAACACCGATCACTGGAATTCCCCCTGAAAAATTTGTGTAAACATAATGTCCGAGCCCGGGCTTTTTCTCATTGTTTAAGTACACATAGCCATCCACAACAATGGTATGTATTTGATTTATGTCAGTAAGTTTCAACAGTTCCTGTATGCAAGGGAGCTCTCGTTTATAGAAAAAACCCGTTTCGTATTTGTGAGGGTTTTCCGTATAAGACATGATGACTTCGAGTGGTTTAGAATCTTCCCAACATTGAAAAATAACCCCCACTGATTTCGCTTTATTTTCCTCATAATACACATCGACAGCGATGATCATTGATAGCGATTCCTTCCTTTAAGCTCATTTTAAGCTATAGATTATAGCCAATATATCACATTTTGCCGTGCAGGATGATCTATAGATTATCCCAATACCACCACTCCACCAATCTAACCTATCAAGGGGCGGGTAGTATTTATTCTGCCGCAGGCGCAGCACAGAAAAAATCTCCACCCTAAAACCCTTGACAGGCTGGATTTTTGACGTGCCATTTCGCCGCCGACAACGGGGAACAGGATTTTATCCTGCCCCCGGCCTCCTCCAAAGAATAGGATAGGGTGTAAATGATTGAATCTAAATGTACAGTTTCGCTTGGATAAGATTGTACAAAACGCTTGAATAATAACAGAGAATTAAGAATCTTTGGCTCTAACTAACGCCTTCCGCTCTCGCTTCAGTTGTTGGCATATATAGAGTTGGAATGGTTTTGTTTCACAAACCATTCACTTCTATACATGTAATATTCACAGAAAACTATGTACAAGAAGCTCAACGCATATAATCCTAGAAAAGCGCTTAGCAGCTGTTTTTAAGGATTATACCAATCATTTTAGAACATTCTTACACAAGCAAATATGTACATCCTTATATCAGCATTTACAAACTATCCTCCGTTAACTTAACGAAGAAAGGAGCAGCTGCCGTAACAAACTGCTCCTTATTTGTTGAACTATCGTTTCCCGTAAGCTTAGCGACCTTTAACGTTAAGCAGTATGTGCCCGTTAATATAATGAAGATACAGATTTAACTAGCAACCTCGGATAATTTGTGGACCTTAAACGTACTCTGTCTCTTCTCGGCCTTCTGTACGCTCGTAACGGATCCAGCTCATCTCTTGGATACCGAGCAACTCCTTAAACTTCTCTACTGCAACGAACTCCCCCACATCGAACGCGAGATTACCAGCAAATAGTTCTTCAATGGATTTTATCTTCTCTTCCTTCAGTTCGAAAACCCTAAAGGCCTCGGCACGAGGATTTTGTTTCATGTATCCATCCAAAACTGAGGCATCAGCTTCCTCATATTCATCCAGCAGTTCTTCGATTTCACCGGCCATTAATTCATACAACACCTGAGCTTTTTAAGGTGTTTTTCATTACTCGAGAGATCCCCGTAAAATTCCTTCATTAACGTAACCTGCCAGTTAGCGGGGAAAAGGCAGCTGATAACAATGGTTGCCTTTTCCTGATGGTGTATTGAGGTATAGTTTCAATATACCTATCGGTTTTACCTACATTTGCTACAATTACTGTACACGACAAATCGCAATCATCTGGGCACATTAGAACTGGCAAAACAACCTCTTTACTTGCTGAATTGAACCTTCCTTTAATACATTATTTCTCTTTCGAGTCGCAGACCCAATCAATAATTGTTGGGATCATTCCCAGAAGGTTATTTGAAGGATAATACTTGTGAAGCAATATATCCAGAGGAGTACCATCAATAACGATAGTGTGATGTTCAACTTTACAGTACTCACTCTTCATCGGTTCGACTTCAATTTTATTCAACAGTCCCATTGATTAGACACCTCACTTTAAGCAATTAGCACACCTATATCGTATCTCGATTTACTCCGTTATCCTGCCCGCTCAATGAAACAGGGGAGCAGCTGCCGCGGTGGCAAACTGCTCCCAGGATCTCTAGACTAACGTGTCCCGTTAGTTCAAGAAGAATCGTAAACATTTCACTATTCCTTTACTTCGGTTAATTTCAATAAAACGCCCTTTTAACTAACCTGCCCATTAGCTTAAAGCCATTACCGCAAAGGTACCATCGACAGCAATATTACTACTCCTGTTTAATTTTTGATAATATATCATAAAAAAGACTATCGAATGGACTTGTCGATAGTCTTTTTTGGGCTATTATTTGAATGGACGCATTGTTGCAGCTATTCCTTTAGGGCATCCACATATTGCTTCGCTTCTAATAGTGACAAACCAAGCACTTCTCTCGCTTTTTTAACAGCTGCTACTTCCTTGCCGTTACGTACGAGCTGGAGAACCTCATTTTGAACAAGATGTGGGGGCAGACCTTCAGACTTGGCAATTTGGTCAACGTTTACCTGCATTGTTTTGATACGAGCTTCCATGGCACTTACTTTGTTATACACAGTTAAACATACAACTAAGGACACAAGTGATATCGTAATTGATAGGTATTCCATTTGCGACACTCCCTTCTATCTCTTCTTTTATTCTAAATGAAGATGTCTGGTTAAACAAATTGATGTCGTGTCCTATTGAACTAACCTGCCCGTTAGCTTAATAACGCAGTGTCAGTCTAATACTTTATTTGCCGAGTCTAACACTTTATTTTTCAGTCTAGAACTCTATTTTCATTTGACACTTCTCTCTCACATTTAATTTTCTCGCAGTCTTCAATAATGAACTGAATCTCTTCCGCTGTAAGCTTAGCTTTTTTCGAAGAAAAATCCTTTTTTAAATTGTTGTAGACTTTCTTATTATTTTTGAGCAATTTGAACTCATATCCCATACTACTAACATAAAAATGTTTTGGCTCATGACTATCAATTCCATAACCCGAAACTTTAAGTATAGTTAGATATTCTAAAGTTTTATTTTCTATGTATGCAGCAGTGGACCTATGATGTCCGTCAATTAATGTACTCATAAAACCTTCATAAAAATATGCGAGCCCAGTCATGATCTCCCCATTTTTAATTTGCTCCCTATATTCATAACTCTTTCAATGTTTAAACAATCGATTCGTTGAGAAGCTAAAAGGAATTTTGGAATCACCGTGCTTGAATGGTACTTGTAAAAAACATCAGCTGACGCATTATACGTTCTCCTCTTAGTAAATAAGTTCAAAAAAAACTCTCCTTCTCCGTTAGTTGGTATCATTTCTATATAAGACATCAGGTAATAACCATTTTCTAGAATACTCAGTAGAGGTTTAACCTTTTCAAATGCAGTACTAAGGTCATTCCCTACCTCTTGTGAATCTTTAACTTCATCAATCGCTCACCAGAGTTATCCACCCCAAATTTAGTTATTAACTATCCACTCCCATTATTTACTCGAAGTAACAAAGCATCCTTGTCCCATGAGTTAAAAATACTCGGAATGATTTCTTCGCATACGATCGAATTAGGTGCCTTAAATATCTTCTTCATAACTTCCACCCCACCCTAATATTACAAAAACTATACCCTATCTTGAATTCCCCTTATCATCAACTAACAAAAAAACCATCAGATTTCTCTGACGGTTTTGAGGTCTTACTATAAAAAACGTACAGCGTTCAAAGTAACTTATCTGCTGCTCGTTTGTCTTCCTTTAGTGAACCACTCGGACTTTGGCTTAAGTGGAGGGTTAGACTTAGGCTTTGCTTTGGCAGGTTTAGATGCCGCTGGTTTTGCCCCCGCTGGTTTAGCTGTTGAAGGTCTGGAGGTCGATGGTTTTGAAGAAGCAGATCTCGAACCTGACGGTTTCGAAGATCGTTCTGTCTTCATTTGCGTTTTACGAGACATCGGATACGGATGATCCTTCACTTCTGGAATCGATTTTCCGATCAATTTTTCAATATCCCTAAGGAACGGAAGCTCTTCAGATTCGCAAAAAGATATTGCCGTTCCGCTTAACCCAGCTCTACCCGTACGACCGATCCGGTGCACATAGGTTTCTGGAATATTCGGCAAGTTGAAGTTGATTACATGAGACAGCTCATCAATATCAATTCCTCGCGCGGCGATATCCGTAGCTACAAGAACGCGGGTTGCACCACTTTTAAAATTCCGCAATGCATTCTGACGATCATTCTGCGATTTATTGCCGTGAATGGCTTGTGCAGAAATGTTCACTTTCGCTAGATCGCGTGTAACACGGTCCGCACCACGTTTTGTACGAGTAAACACCAGAGCAGAAATGATTGATTTATCCTGTAACAAAAGATTCAATTGATTCTGCTTATTTCCATTCTCTAATAAATAGATCGATTGATCGATTCTATCCGCAGTAGATGACACGGGTGTGATTTCTACTTTTACTGGATTCACAAGCAAGGTTTTGATCAATTTGGAGATCTCAGTAGGCATCGTTGCCGAGAAGAACAGTGTTTGTTTCTTCGTTGGCATTTTGGCGATAATTCGCTTCACATCATGGATGAAACCCATATCTAGCATGCGGTCAGCCTCATCCAAGACAAGAATTTGGACATACTGTAAATCCACACGTTTTTGATTGATCAGGTCGATAAGTCTTCCTGGTGTAGCAATTAAGATATCAGCACCTTGATTCAGGGCACGCTCTTGTACTTTCTGTGATACACCGCCAACGATGGCAGCAGAGCGGATATCTGTGTATTGGCTATACGCTTTTATGTTATCAGCAATTTGAATCGCAAGTTCTCTTGTCGGTGTTAAGATCAGCGAGCGAATGCGTCGCACATTGCTTGATTTATTGGGACTTGTTTGTTCGCTTAATAATTGAATAATAGGTACAGAAAATGCAGCTGTCTTTCCTGTTCCCGTTTGAGCACATCCAAGTAAATCTCTACCTGCTAATACAGCTGGGATCGATTGCTCCTGTATAGGTGTAGGTGATGTATAGTTTTCTTTGGTTAAAGCCTTTAAAATCGCAGGCATAATATTCAGTTCGTTAAATGTCATTGGGTCTCCTTAATTTCTAATACATATATTCTTAACATTAAAACCATTTGTCACGTCATAAACAATAATCATAACACAATTAGTCACATAATAATAGATATTCTTTATCATCACACCAATTTTCATTAAAAATCCATTTCAGGATACCAGTACAATTAATAGCTAATAAGAACTATGCAGTCCGATACCTTAGCAAAACACATCAAAATACCGAAATAGCTGCTATACAGTTCGAAAAATGTTTAAGTATGCGTAACAGCCAAATAACGTTTCCCAACACACAACAAAAAAAGCGAAGGATTTCTCCCCCGCTTCTTATCATTCGTATGAAGACTAGTCTACGATTTCAGCAGTGTCGCCATTGTTGGCACCAGCAGCATTAGCTTCGTCAGTATCAATATGCATATCAAGTTTGAAGCTGTCGGATACACGAGCAATTACGTTCTCCAATACGAGACCGCGGTCGCCACCGAGACGGACTTTAAGCAATTGCTTATCCGCAATGCCCCAAGCTTCAGCTTCAGAAGTGTGGAAGTGAATGTGACGAGCTGCGATGATAACGCCTTGTTCTAATTCTACTTCACCAGCAGGTCCTTTAAGCGTAATGCCAGGTGTTCCTTCAATATTTCCAGATTCGCGAACTGGAGCTTTCACGCCAAGTGCGAAGGAGTCAGTACGGGAAATTTCTAATTGGGAAGCCGGACGAGCAGGTCCCAAAATTCTTACCTTGTCAAATTTACCTTTGCTACCGATAACTGCTACTTGTTCATTTGCTGCAAATTGTCCTGGTTGGGAAAGTGGTTTGAACTCAGTTAATTGATATCCTGGGCCAAACAGAGCCTCCACGTGCTCTTGCGTAAGGTGAATATGTCTAGCCGACACACCTACGGGTACAGTCTTACTCATTGTAAAGTCACTCCTTGTATTTTCTCTAGTATCTGTACAAGCCATTAACCATTATACATCTTCTTACCCAAAAATAAAAAGGGCTGCATCATAACGAAGCCCCTTTTTTCGACAATTTATGTTTTTTGCACAAGATTGTCATGGTTTAGACACCTGAGAGGGTAAATTTGCGCTTAAAAAAGAGGCCGCATTCTCATACATCCAGCCTTTCACAGTATCCTCTGGATAATAACGGAGCAGCTGCTCTATAAGATCAGGGTATTTTCCCGGATGCTCCAACTTCTCTACCCAAGTATCAATGCCGTCAAAATCCGAGCCAAACATCATATGCTTCTCACCGCCGAGATTACATACATGTTCAATGTGCTTTAACAAATCATCCATGCGAGCCTTCCCATCATCACGTACGAACCACGGATAAAAGGTCAAGCCCATTCTTCCATCCATTGCAATCAAAGCTTTAATCTGTTCATCATTTAAATTTCTAACATGCCCACATATAGCTGAGGCATTCGAATGGGAAGCAATAAACGGACGATTGCTTAAATCAGCCAACTCCCAGAACCCCGTTTGTGACAAATGCGACACATCAAGCAGCATTCCACTTTCGTTGCACCATTCTATCAGCTTTCTCCCTTTTTCCGTAAATCCACCATTACGTTGCTCTAGCACACCATCTGCTGCCCAGTTCGCATAATTCCAAGTCACACCAAGAAACCGTACTCCAAGTTCGAAACAGAGCTGAGCATAGAACAAGTTCCCTTCTAAGCCGTCTACGCCCTCCAGAGAGAGCATTGCTTGTGGAGGTGCTCCTACTAATCGATTCCCTACTTGCTCCTTCCACTGTAACCACTGAAGCCCATCTGTGTTCACTATCTTTTGCCTAAAGAGATCAATTTGCCCTAGAACATGTTCAAAGCTTGGTTTTCCTCTGTTAGTTGAAAGAAATATTGCAAAACATTGCAACTCCACTCCGCCAGAAGCCAGCCGCTCTGCAGTAACATCTAATCGAGGATCATTGTCAAAATTTATATCCGGCGAGGCTTGCATTTTGCTTAGCACATCACAATGGAAATCCGCTACTTTAAACTTATCAGCCCTCATTTTACAACCCCACTTTCTCACAGTCCCAGCCGTTCGTTTCATTTCCAAATGCCTATTTCAGATACTATGCAAAAAAACACCAGACTATAAATCAAAAGCAAAAAACCTGTTTACAAAAGTAAACAGGTTCAATCATTCTATAGGTCTATTATCTGGGTTCAACAATCAGTTTAATCGCGGTTCGATCTTCCCCATCAATCACTATATCAGTGAACGCAGGAATGCAGATCAAATCTACTCCGCTTGGTGCAACAAATCCCCGGGCAATGGCAACTGCTTTGACTGCTTGATTCAGTGCTCCAGCTCCAATAGCTTGTAACTCGGCCGATCCACGTTCACGAAGAACACCCGCTAATGCGCCGGCGACGGAATTTGGATTGGATTTAGCTGATACTTTTAATACATCCATAGTAAGTACCTCCCCTGGGAAAATAATGGTGTTCTTCCACTACTTTAGATGTTATTCGCGAGAGAAGAAATAATTCCTTCTTTTTACGGACCACGTCTTCCAAAAACGGTATTAAAGATACTCTTTTATGATATTAAAAATATCACACTTTACCCTAACTCAGCGAAATTACCCGGATTAAACCATACTCTGTTCTACGTTTAGCTCATAACCCATTCATCTTCACGTAACCGTATCTTCTCCAGACGAGTCGCCGCACCAGTATTTTCATCTAATTCTGCAAATAAACCGTGAAGCTGCCACTTGCCTTCATCGACAACAAATCGTGCTGGAAGCTGAGTTGTGAACTTATAAAGTACTGCATCTCTTTCCATACCCAGAA
Organism: Paenibacillus sp. FSL R5-0923; assembly: GCF_038009145.1. Taxonomy (NCBI): domain Bacteria; kingdom Bacillati; phylum Bacillota; class Bacilli; order Caryophanales; family Paenibacillaceae; genus Paenibacillus; species Paenibacillus sp. FSL R5-0923. The sequence continues at coordinate 3,430,638 of NZ_JBBPAT010000001.1, read as the reverse complement.
TTCCTTCGCTTGAACCAACCATTCCCGCATCGGTCAAATAAGCAGTTCCTCCTGGTAAAATCACATCATCATTTGTCTGAACATGAGTATGTGTCCCAACAACAATCGATGCGCGACCATCCATAAAATATCCCATGGCGATTTTCTCAGAGGTTACCTCTGCATGGAAATCGACTAAAATACATTTGTGATCTCTGCGAAGCTCTTCCACAATTTCTTCCCCGACACGGAAAGGACAATCGATAGCAGGTAAGAAAGTCCGGCCTTGCAAATTTACTATTGCCAGTTCTTTACCGTTCCCTTTAACGACTGTATAACCTCTTCCCGGGGTTCCTGGCGGAAAATTAGCGGGACGAATAATCCGAGCCTCATCATCGATGAACTCAAAAATATCTTTGTTGTCCCATGTGTGGTTTCCCATAGTTATACCGTGAACGCCCCAGTTAAAAAACTCATTAGCGATCGCCTTGGTGATCCCTCTACCGGCAGCAGAATTTTCACCATTAACAATAATGATATGTGGCTGATATTTACTTTTTAGTGAGGGCAACATCTCACGAAGAGCCTTTCTGCCAACATTTCCAACGATATCTCCAATAAATAGTACTTTAATGATTCTCTCCTCCTAATCTTAACCGCTATAACTAAATGGATAAGACCTCATATTCAAAAGAAAAAAGGCCCCGCTTAGGGGCCAATTCTCAACAAATATAAGAAAGTATAAGTTACATCTTATCCCTTAACCTTATATTCCACCTATTTAGCGTATTCAACAGCCCGTGTCTCACGAATAACGGTAACTTTGATATGTCCTGGATAATCCAGTTCACTTTCAATCATTTTCGTAATATCGCGAGCAAGACGGAATGCCTCTGCATCGTCAATCTTCTCTGGCTGTACCATCACGCGTACCTCACGGCCCGCCTGAATAGCAAATGATTTCTCAACGCCTTCGAATGACTCTGAGATTTCTTCCAGTTTTTCTAGACGTTTAATATACGTTTCCAGTGTTTCACGGCGAGCGCCAGGTCTTGCTGCTGACAATGCATCAGCTGCACCAACCAACATAGCAATAACCGAGGTAGCTTCGCAATCTCCATGATGAGACGCGATACTGTTGATAACAACCGGATGTTCCTTATATTTCTTCGCTAGTTCAACGCCGATCTCAACATGCGATCCTTCTACTTCATGATCCAGCGCTTTGCCGATATCATGGAGCAATCCTGCACGTTTTGCAAGCACGATGTCTTCCCCAAGCTCACCGGCCATCAGTCCAGTTAAATAAGCAACCTCCATGGAGTGCTTCAATACATTTTGACCATAGCTTGTACGGAATTTCAGACGACCCAGAATCTTGATCAAATCTGGATGCAATCCGTGAACACCCACTTCGAAAGTAGCTTGTTCACCATATTCGCGAATTCGTTCGTCCACTTCTTTGCGGGATTTCTCCACCATCTCTTCAATTCGAGCGGGATGGATACGTCCATCTGCCACAAGCTTCTCAAGTGCCGTACGGGCCACTTCACGGCGGATCGGATCAAATCCCGACAAAATAACTGCTTCCGGCGTATCATCAATAATGAGGTCGATACCTGTAAGAGTTTCGAGTGCACGAATATTACGGCCTTCACGACCGATAATCCGCCCCTTCATCTCTTCGTTCGGCAGGGTAACAACTGAAACTGTTGTCTCCGCTACGTGATCAGCTGCACAGCGTTGGATAGCGAGTGTGATGATTTCGCGGGATTTCTTATCCGCTTCCTCTTTCGCCTGCTGTTCAATCTCTTTGATCATTTGAGCCGTTTCATGGCGAACTTCTTGCTCAACATTGCTAAGAATAATACTTCTTGCATCTTCGATGCTTAAATTGGAAATTCTCTCCAATTCAGTGACTTGGTTTTTGTAAATAACATCAATTTGCTGTTGGGTTTCATCAATTCGTTTCTCTTTGTTAGCTACTTGTTCTTCTTTTCTTTCAAGCGATTCCATTTTTTTATCCAGAGATTCTTCCTTTTGCAGCAAACGTCTCTCTTGCCGTTGGATTTCATTCCGACGTTCACGAGTTTCTTTCTCAGCTTCAGTACGGATTCTATGGACTTCGTCCTTAGCTTCCAATACTGTTTCTTTCTTCAGCGCCTCTGCGTCTTTCTTCGCGTTCTCCACGATGACTACGGCTTCTCTTTCTGCGCTTTGAATTTTAGCTTCTGCAAGGGATTTACGAATAAAATAACCGAACCCAAAGAATAATGCAGCTACAACGAGAACGATAATGACCCAGATCCATGCTTGCATCTGTTCACCTCCTCGTTGGTTCCTCTCCAAGGTATATCCCTGGGAATTGTGCAGTTGTTAAACTATCCGTTCATCACCATACAAAAAACCGGTAAATAACCGATTGCCATACTGCACATGCTGCACATGCACACTGCCCGCCTTATCCGGCGATTACATTTCATATGAGTTGTACGCGAACCGTTTTAAAAAGTCACCTTTTTGGGAAGGAAAAAGGATTCTTACTTTATGCCGATTCATGTTATATTTTATTATTTATAAAAAGACATTGTCAAGAGAGTCGATATGCGCATTAATGTCAAGAGAATCAGTGAGTCTAGTAAAATTCCTCATCTTCACCCTCATAATTGTCTTCCTCAAGTAAAGTATTGATCACTTGTCGCACCATATCACCCGAGAATCCACGCCGCATTAAGAAGGCTCCAGTCTTTCTGCGCTTATCTGTGGCTTCACCACGAATAAGATTCCATTTCTTACGACCAATCTGAAGTGCACTCTCTAGTTCTTGTTCAGGACTGACATTCTCCAGTGCTTCCGAGATCAAGGTTTTGTCGATTCCTTTCTCACGTAGCTCTTGGCGAATCCACATTTTCCCTTTTCGCTGGTTCGTAATGCGTTGCTCCGCCCATTGCTTTGCATACAAGGGGTCATCAAGAAATCTTTCCTGCTGTAGCCGTTGCACCACTTCCGCAATAATAGTCTCCCCTATTTCCTTCTGCCGTAAACGGCGAGTCATTTCCATAGCGGTACGTGGCTTCCGTTCTAGATAACGAAGTCCTTCTACATAAGCTCGTTGTCGCTCATCAGCAACAACAATTTCCTCCAAATCGGCTTTCATAAAAGAATTTCCAGTAATCATCCGATATTTAATCATGACGTCTTCGTGTACAGTCATGTTATAGGCTCCGAAATGTATGATGTAGCGGTGGTCCGACTTCTTCTGACGTTCTACCTTAGTAATTTCTAAAAGTTCTCCATCAGGAAAATCAGATAGGACCTGTACGTCCTGCTCATCCGATTCAAAATCCATATCCAGCTGTATTACCATAGTTGCTTGTCACCTCATAGCAATAAAATATCCCCACAAAGTGCGGCTTAACTTCGGTGCGTACTCAGGTACTTTGAGGGGACCCCAAATATATATGTTCTTACACTGTTAAGAAAAGACACCCTGCAACAATGAATCACAGGGCGTCCTATTCCTTAGTAAATTCTATTGTTCAATTTCGAGAAGTAGCTTTTCTTCTTCCTCTTGCTCTGCAATGATTTCCGCTTCATTTGGTGCAGCAACAATAGTGGACAGGTTACTTGCTTCACGGATCTTGTTCTCAATGATAAGTGCAATATCTTGATGTTCTTTCAAGAACTGTTTGGCATTCTCACGTCCTTGACCGAGACGCTCACCCTCATAGGAATACCATGCACCACTCTTATTCACGATGTCCATTTCAGTACCGATGTCTACAAGACTTCCTTCTCTGGAAATCCCTTCACCATACATGATATCAACATCAGCTTGTTTAAATGGAGGTGCTACCTTATTCTTCACAATCTTGATCTTGGTTCGGTTACCTACAACGTCGTTACCCATCTTAATACTTTCGACACGGCGAACATCCAACCGTACGGAAGAGTAGAATTTCAACGCCCGACCACCCGGTGTTGTCTCAGGGTTACCGAACATAACACCAATTTTCTCACGAAGCTGGTTAATAAAGATAGCAATTGTATTCGATTTACTAATGGCACCAGATAGCTTCCGAAGCGCTTGAGACATCAAACGAGCCTGAAGGCCGACGTGAGAGTCACCCATATCACCTTCGATTTCCGCTTTAGGAACCAACGCAGCTACGGAGTCAACGACAATAATGTCTACTGCACCACTACGGACAAGTGCTTCAGCAATCTCAAGTGCCTGTTCACCCGTATCTGGCTGAGATAGCAACAATTCATCAATGTTTACGCCCAAGTTACGTGCATACTTCGGATCGAGCGCATGCTCAGCATCGATAAATGCAGCTTGTCCTCCTTGTTTTTGCACTTCTGCAATAGCATGAAGAGCAACAGTCGTTTTACCGGAGGATTCAGGTCCGTATACTTCAATAATACGTCCCTTTGGAAGTCCGCCTATACCTAACGCAATATCAAGTGCCAAAGATCCGCTAGGTACAACTTCCACTTGCATATGAGTGGATTCTCCCAGTTTCATGATCGAACCTTTACCAAATTGTTTTTCTATTTGACGAAGCGCCATATCAAGCGCTGCACGACGATCTGACAATCAGACCACTTCCTTCACTGTTTATAATAATATAATAACGTGTTTTTGAGGTCTTGCCAAGCTTTTTTTCGAACATACATTCGTTTTTTTTGTCTCAAGCGTTAATTATCCCTTTTATTGTAAGCCTCCCTCCGGACATAGAAGTTAACTGATTTCTCTACTTCACCGGACATCAACGACTTATGATCAAAACCAAAACAGCGATCAAAATCTCCGCAGATATACAAAAAACCGCAGCAAAGAAATCTCAGTGCCACGGTTCTTCCGTATGTCTCAATTATAACTGGGCTAATCTCCCATTACAAGTCTGAGCCTTCAAGAGGTGTCTCCACCTTCCGTTCCTCAAGTCTGCGCCATAGACGATACAACAGAGCTTTAACAGTACGTAGTCGTATATTTTCACGTGTACCTTTAAGATTAAGCTCGTATACTTCTGTCTTACGCCCGCGTTCAGCTAAACCAATAAATACAAGTCCAACTGGCTTACGTTCAGAATAGCCTGGTCCTGCTACACCAGTTACAGATAAACCGAAATCACTATCTGCGATCATTCTCACCTGATCAGCTAACACCTCGGCAACTTCACGACTAACTGCCCCTGGAGCATCTGGCCCCTCCAAATAAGCACTTGGCACATTCAGAAGTTTTTTCTTCAGGTCGTTGGAATAACAGACGATTCCTCCCGCAAACATCGAAGCACTGCCTGGAATGTTAGTTATACTCTCCATCAGCAAGCCTCCCGTGCAACTCTCTGCCGCACTTAAAGTCAGACCTGCATCCGCCATCCAATCCACAATCAATTGCTCCAGTGGCACATCAATATTTGCATATAAATGTTCTGGCAAAATCTCTTTGATCTGTTTCTCCAGAATCTCCAGCTTCTTGTAAGCTTCATGCTCGGAAGGCGCTTTTGTCGAAATACGAACGGTTACCTCTCCCTCTTTAGCGTAAGGAGCTATGGTTGGGTCTGTCTGGCTGTGAATAAGATCAATGAGCTTATCCTCAAGCAGTGATTCTCCGATACCGGCAAATTTAAGCATTTTAGAATAAAGTGGCATTTCTGTCGTTAGAGCGTGCTGCTGGAGCCACGGTACAGCTTTATCTACGAACATCGGCTTCATCTCGCGAGGCGGACCAGGAAGCACAATATAATATTTCTTTTCATGCTCAAAAGCAATGCCAACAGCAAGACCAATCTCATTTGGCAAAGGTGTAGTTCCTTCAATTATAAGTGCCTGTTTACGATTATTCTCCGTCATTACAATCTTTCGATCATCAAAGAAACGTTGTACATGATCCATTGCTAAGCGATCTATATGAAGTGTGCGACCTAAGGAAGCAGCTAGCGCGTCCTTCGTTAGATCATCTTCTGTAGGACCAATACCACCGGTAAATATGATAACATCCGCTCTGCTTTGAGCGATCTCAATGGCTTGCTGCAAGCGACTGCTGTTATCCCCAACTACGGTTTGAAAATATACATCAATCCCAATAGCAGCTAGCTCAATAGACAAAAACTGGGCATTACTATTTACGATTTGACCGAGCAAAAGCTCCGTGCCTACTGCAATAATCTCCGCTTTCATACCTGGCTTTCGCCTCCTCGTTATAATGTAGATACACTGCTTTTAGGGTTTAAAAAAGGTAATAGGTGCTTTACCTATTACCTCTCCTATATGTAGCTGCCTAAAACGCTTAAGCATTATGCAGCTGTAATAGATCCTTATTCTTCACAAAATAATCAATTCCAGAGTAAATAGTGATCAAGGCTGCAGCCCAGATGGCAATATCGTCTACAGGAATGCTGACGAATTGAAATGGGAAATTATTTAACAACAGCAGTGAGATCGCTACAATTTGTACAACCGTCTTTATCTTACCCCATTTGCTGGCGGCAACCACTTTTCCCTCTAACAACGCTATCTGGCGAAGCCCGGTTACTGCGAACTCACGACTAATGATAACAATTGCGATCCATGAATCACATCTGCCCAATTCCACAAGTGAAATCAGAACTGCAGAAACTAACAGCTTGTCCGCTAACGGATCAAGGAGCTTACCGAGATTGGTGACCATATTATATTTCCTTGCTATGTAGCCGTCTATTCCATCTGTGCTCGCTGCAAGCAAAAAGATTACAGCTGCCACCAAATGATTAACAGATAGCTGAAAAGAGCCCCAATGTATCGGTTCTGGATAAAAACTGAAATCCACCAGTAAGAAAAACATCATAATCGGGATCAGGCAAATACGTGCTAGCGTGATGCGGTTGGGCAAATTCACTGAAGTTCCTCCCCTAAATCGTTCATACAAATTGCCTGAGTCAGGCTCATCTATTTCTACTTAAGCAAGTATATTATAGCTATAAATAGGTGTCAAAAAAAATACAAAGCACCCCGCATAATGGCGCTGATAAGCACTGCGGGGTACAAAATGCTATTTTAAGTTGTTGAACTGCAGGTCCAGCGGCAAATCAGCTTTACGCAAAATCTGGATAATTTGTTGTAAATCATCGCGACTCTTACCAGTTACGCGGATCTGATCTCCTTGAATCTGGCTCTTCACCTTCAATTTCGAATCACGAATCAGGATGTTAATTTTTTTTGCGTTCTCCTGATCAATCCCTTGCTTAAGACCTAAACGCTGACGAACACTACCCAGAGAAGCAGGCTCCACTTTGCCGAAATCCAAGTTTTTCAGCGTGATACCTCTCTTCACCATCTTCGATTGTAAAATATCAATAACAGCGTTTAACTTATATTCGTCCTCAGAGGCGATAATAAGTGCGTCTTTCTCCAGCTTCAGACTACTCTTGCTGTTCTTAAAGTCAAAGCGGTTGTCAATTTCTTTCTCTGTTTGGTGGATCGCATTGGTTAATTCCTGCATATCCATTTTAGATACGATATCAAATGAACTTTCTGAACTCATAACTACACGTCCTTTGTACTTTTTAGTCTGCTACTATTATAAAAGAATGATACCCTTAAGTCTAATATTGGATAATATGTACCTCACCCGACACAGAAAACAGCCCCACATAGTGGAGCTTTTCCTTCGAAATGAGTTGTGTTTCAGGTAGAAATACGTCTCCAATGGAAAATATCCTCGGAGACGCACATTCTAAATTCCCTATCTGCTTCGAAGCGGGCTTCGAAACATATCCAGAATTCCAAGCACGATATGTGCAAGACCGAACCCGAGAATTCCATAACCCCAAGCACTTGGTGTCATATAGTATCCGATAAGACTGACAACAACCCCAAGTCCAGCTACAATCCAGCTAACAATCATGAATGTACACCCCACTTTGGCTAAGAACTAGAAACAGTCTTATGTTCCCCGCAAAGCCAAAGTCTATGCATCATTTTTCTTATTGGCCTGTTTCATTAGTCTGGTCGGTAGTATCGGTGGTACCTTCATTCTGGGTCGTTTCACTTCCTGTACCATCATCCAGATTAAGTAGCAGACGAGATGAGGTCTTTTCATCCGTAATTACTTGTCCATTGACAGTAATCTCAGTAGCTGGTGAATAACCAGATTTAATATACATTCCTTCACTTCCAAGCACAAAGCTCATACGATCTCCTGCCGCTGTGTTACCAAATGAGAGTTTTTCACCTTTAGAGTTCTCACCTTTATACACCTCAAGCCAGCTTACCCCAGTAGCTGAAATCTCAACCTTCACTTCACTTCCAGCCGGAGCTGAAACCTTGAATTTTGTTGTTTTTCCTGCTTTCCCATCCGGTGTAACTGTAATGGATTGCGGGGAAGGCGTAGGTGTTGGTAATGGCGTTGGCTTTGCAGTAGGTTCAGTTGTTGCTTCTGTTCCTGCCGAAGAAGTTGGCGCCACAACTCCACCTCCTGAAGCCGGTGGAGATGTTTGAGCAGTCGTAGGATCCTGCTGTTCATTCGTCAGATTCGTCTGATCAATCTGATCAGGGTCCGGTTTGTTCAAACTAGATGCATAAATGTAAATCACAACAATAATTAATATTGGAAATGTCCACATTAGCACTGTTGGCAGCCATTTTGCATTCCGTTCGGTTTCAGGTCTACGGCTGCGTTTTTGAATCACCGTTTCCATGGCTGTGTCTTCGGGAGGGGCAGGTACATTCCCATGCTCCTCTAGCAGTTCGTCAGGACTCATCCCTACTGCCTCTGCGTACGTTTTGATAAACGCCCTAACATAAAAACTTCCTGGAAGCACCTTATAGTCTCCAGACTCGATGGCTTCCAAATACTTTTTGCGAATTTTCGTTACTTCCTGGACATCGTCAAGACTCATCCCTTTTTGCAGACGCGCCTCTTTCAATTGCCGGCCCAGTTCCGACATACCATCACCTCCTGTAAATTTCAATGAATATCATTGTTCATTCTTGTTCTATAAATCATCACTGTAGCTAGTCGTAAACGACTCGTACAATATTTCTTCATTTGGATTATTGCGAAGCTCGATAATAATATCAAAATCATCAAAGGTGTACTCAGATTCCCGCACAAAAATATCTGGATGCTCGATCACTTTCGTACTTGGCATACTCATAACATTTTGTAATAAATTATAATGCTTCTCATTAGAGCGAATCGTACTAACAATACCATCAATAATAAATACATTATGTGGGTTCATCTCATCTTCTGCTAATTGACTTCGAACCGTCTGACGTAAAAGTGTCGAGGAGACAAATGTCCAACGCTTCATCGCGCAGACACTGCCAGCAATGATTGATTCCGTCTTTCCTACACGGGGCATACCTCGAAGTCCTATTACCTGATTTCCATCTTTTTTAAACAGTTCCCCGAGAAAATCGACCAATAGTCCAAGTTCATCCCGGGTGAAACGAAACGTCTTCCGATCATCTGAATCCCGTTCAATATATCGCCCATGGCGCACAGCCAGCTTGTCTACGAGTCTTGGAGACCGCAGAGCTGAAACTGTAATATTATCAACTTTCTTGAGCATTTCGCCCATCAGCATTATTTTGTCATCATCATTGGTCTCCAGCAACATTCCGCGAGTCTTTCCTTCAACGCCATTAATCGTCAGAATGTTGACTTCTAGCATCCCTAACATTGAAGCGATATCACCAAGCAGACCGGGTCTGTTCTTGTGAATCTTGTATTCCATATACCATTGTTTATATTCCACTTGTACACCTCATAGATTCCTTTTCCCGCACTTTGATATACATCAAAAAAATGCCGTTCAGACAAAGCGGTCTGAAACACGGGTCATGTTAATGATATATAAAATAAAAATGAAAGGCAAGGTCAGTCCTGTAATAATTGCAGAAAAGCTCCCACAAGGGGAGCTTTTCCGCAAGCTTAGGCGTGATTTTTCGCCAACTTGACCATGAGTTTAGCAATAGTCTGCTTTTCTTCATCGTTGCCGACGTCCCATAGCTCTTTGATTGCACGGTTTTGAGTGTTTGCTGGATCCACTTTTTCATCGAGGAATTCCCCAATTTCAAAAGCCAGCTTTGAGATTGTGTCTTCACTCATCCCAAGTTTCTCCGCCTGTACAACTCGTTTTCCTAGAAATTTCTTCCAGGTGTCAAAATTTTTGATTACGCTATCTTCTTGTGTCATCTTAAATCCTCCTTCATGTTTACGGTCAAACACCTGCATACAGGCTGTAAGCCGCCTTACGTGAGATTTAAAAACAACACTTATAATATGTCTTAGAAGCTAAGTTATTATGCTGGAGTTTTTCTCCAACTGAAGATCAGGTAATCCATCCACCATTTGGACTAATAATCTGACCAGTGATATACCCGGACTCAGGCAAAGCCAAAAAATAAATTAGTGAAGATATTTCATTAGGCGTAGCCAAACGCCCTACTGGAATCTCATCCTCCAGCATACGGACTTCATCCTCCTGTAAATTGGACAGCATGTTCGTATTAACCGCTCCTGGAGCTACCGCGTTAACCGTTACACCAGATGGAGCCAGCTCTTTAGCTAAAGCCTTTGTAAAGGCATTCACTCCACCTTTGCTAGCCGAATAAGCTACTTCGCAAGAAGCTCCAGTGATTCCCCATACGGAAGAAACGTTGATGATACGACCATAACGTTGCGACACCATGTACGGCATAAAGATCTGACTGCACATAAAGGTTCCCTTCAAGTTAATGGACATAATGTCATCCCATTCCTCTTCGGTCACATCAGCTAACATTCCGTAATGCGATTTACCGGCATTATTGACGAGAATATCCGGCTGCATCCCATTACTCTCAAGCTTTTCCGCCATACGTACAATCTGACTACGATCCTTCATATCCGCGTTTACTGTCATTACCTTTGCGCCAAGGGCCATACAACGCCGAGCGACATCATTCGCAGCTTCATGTGAGTGTCTGTAATGAATAACTATATTCATCCCCACAGAAGCAAATCGTTCCGCAATGGCGCCGCCGATCCCTCCGCTTCCCCCTGTAATGAGCACTGTCATTTCCCCTAGTGGTTTGCTGCTCTCTCCCAAAACGCTCACCTAAGGACTCACCACCAATGAAACGGCAAGCTGTTCCCAGTTTACATGGGCTTGCAGACGCTCATTTACTTCTGCCAGAGTGATCGATTCATACATAGGCAGAACTTCAAACAGGTCACCACCACGGAACTGGTAGCGTGTAAATTCATGTGCGATACTTTCAGGGGAGTTCAGCATGCGCAAATAACCGCCAATTTTCTTTTTCCGTGCCCGCTCGAAATCCTTCTCCGCAAAGCCAGACTTTAAGATTAGATCTACTTCTTCTTTAATTCGTTTTAAAAGCAAGTCCGGATCCTTTGTATCCCCACCCATTGCAGAAAAAGCATACTGCGGAGAACTATTAAATTCATGTCCAAAGCTGTCCGAGATCAATTCCTCATCATAAAGCTTTTGATACAATGCTGTGCTACTACCTACCAACAAATCGAGCATTAGCTTCGTTATCAGGTCGCGTTTCAGAGAAGCTTCACCTGTTAGATCTTCTACTTTTTCCTTGAAACCAAACATGATTTTCGGCATCGAAACAGCAAGCTTGCTTTCTAGCCGTTTTGTAGCGACTTGTTCGGGTTCATCTTCAAAAATACGCTTGATTTCACCCTGCTTGCCGTAGGTTTTACCCTTTTGGTTAGCGCGAATCAAGGAAAATACTTTCTCCGGGTCCACACCCCCAACCACGAACAACAACATATTGCTAGGGTGATAAAAAGCGTTATAACATGTGTACAGCGTTTCTTTCGTGATCGTACTAATCGATTCTACCGTACCTGCAATGTCAATCCGAACCGGATGCTTCGAATACATCGCTTCAATAAGGCCAAAATACACGCGCCAGTCCGGATTATCAGCATACATATTGATTTCTTGACCAATAATTCCCTTTTCCTTTTCTACATTCTCATCTGTAAAATAAGGTCGCTGAACAAAATCAACGAGCGTACTAAGATTGGTCTCTATATTTTCTGTTGCTGAGAAAAGATAAACTGTCTGATCAAAGCTTGTAAAAGCATTGGCCGAGGCTCCATTTGAAGCAAAGGTAGCAAAAATATCGCCTTCTGGCTCTTCGAACATTTTGTGCTCTAAAAAGTGAGCTATACCATCAGGAACAGTGGTCTCTTCTCCACCTGCGACATGAAAATGATTGTCAACGGAACCGTATTTAGTTGCAAATGTAGCATAGGTCTTTTTGAAGGTTGGTTTCGGCAACACATATACCTGAAGTCCGTTATCCATGACCTCATGATAAATGGTCTCTTGAAGTCTGTCGTAATGAATTTGTTCCATCGTTATTCCTCCTTTCCTGTCAAGAAATATATCGTATCCAGCTGAAAGGTTTCGGCGGCAGCTTTTACATCTTCAGCACCGATTTGTTCCACCTGCTCCAATAGCTGATCCGCTGTCCGTTCTTTTCCTGACAACTGGCGGTTGAAGTCGTAAGAGATCATTTCAAAAGCAGAATCCGGAATCTCGGAAAGCTGATTGCGGATCATAGCTTTGGTCTGACTCAGTTCCAGATCACTGATATTGCCAGCTTTCATCTCTTCCAATTGCTTCTCTATAATGTCCACGGCTTTGCCGTAATTTTGCGTTTCGATACCTGATTGAATCGTTCCAATGCCCTTGTGGCCGTCATAACGAGACGAAGCATAATATGCAAGGCTTGCCTTCTCACGTACGTTAACGAAGAGTTTAGAGTGGGGATACCCTCCTAATATTCCGTTGTACATAAGTGCGGACGCGTAATTATCATCCTTATAAGTAATAGAGGTGCGTAGACCCAGGTTCAACTTGCCCTGACTGACATCCAGCTTCTCTTCTACAGTCCGCACCTCATTAACTGATACAGGTACGAACTTAGAGCTATATAAGCCCACCTCGGACTGAACCCGACCGAAATGACGCTGTACAAGCTTTTCTACTTCCTCAGCTGTAGTGTCACCCACTACATAGAGATCAAGGATGGCATCATCCAGCCAGGAATTATACGATTCATACAAATTTTTCGGAGTGATTTGATCCAGATCCGCTCTTTGCCCCAGAGGGTGAAGACGATATGGCTCGTTACGGCACATTTCCTCAATACAGCGCTCAGCAGCGTAACGTATCTTGTCATTTACGATGGACTCCAGCTTCTTGCGAACGGTTTCACGCTCCGTTGCAACATACGAAGGTCGGAAGCTGCCGTCTTCAACTAATGGACGAGTCAGTACTTCACCTAAGAAAGCGAAGGATTGTTCAAGTAAGCTCTCCTGGCTTTGCACAAAAGAGTCATTAATAGTATCCATGCGGAACTGAACGATTTGATAATCGCCTCTTTTATAAATATCAAACCCGAATCCAGCGCCATACAGTTCCTCCAAACGCTCGCGGAATTGCGTGGTCTCCGGATAAGTCGCGGTACCTCTGCGAAGCACGAATGGAGCTAGTGCAGTAGAGGTTACTGTATTCTCATCAAGAGGGATCCCCGCATAAAGTGAGATCGCGTAGGTCTTGAATGCCTTGGTTGGCATAACGTGAATGCGCAAGCCTCCTACGGTGCCATGCTGAAATACATTATTAGTCAAGTCCAAAACTCCTTTACGGCGTGGATAGTTGCTCTACATCATGTTTATGAATTATTAACCATTCTAAACCATTCCAAAGTAAGGAAGCAACCGGAAGCCTCTTCCCGGTTGCTCTCTGAATTCTCTATCCTTCTTTTTACATACAGAAAATATGCTGACCAATCGTCTTCACCTGAGGACGGGTCCAAATCCATTTAGAGGTCGCTGTTTTAGGGTTGAAGTAATACAAACATCCACCTGAAGGGTCCCAACCATTGAGTGCTTGCTGCACTGCTTTACGTGCTTGCTCATTGGGCTCCAAATAGATCTGACCATCGGCCACAGCTGTAAATGCTCCCGGTTGAAAAATAACGCCAGACGGCGTATTCGGGAAACTAGGTGAGTTCACACGGTTTAAAATGACCGCAGCAACAGCAACCTGACCTTCGAAAGGCTCACCTCTGGCTTCTCCATACACGGCATTAGCCATGATTTTCAGATCATTCTCCGATAAGCCCAAAGAATTACCTGAAGACAATCCTGGCGAATTCGTTTTATTGGACGTATTTGTTTTATTGCCAGTGTTATTCTGTGCTGTCTTATTTCCCGTGCCCGTAGAAGGCTCAGTAGGCTTCCAGTTCTTCGTGGCGTTATACAGCTTCAGCTTAGTTTTGGCACCCACAATGCCATCAGACTTCATTCCGAATTTCCATTGAAACCAGGTTACTGCATTCTTCGTTTTTGGTCCAAAATGACTGTCTATTTTTCCGGCATAATAACCTAAGTGCTTTAATCTTCCCTGCAATTCATAGACATCCTGACCCGTGGACCCAAGTTTAATGGGTGTTGTACTGAAAGCCGGCAAGACTTCTTCGTCAGGATTATTTAACTCGTGGACAAATGACGCAGCAGCACTTTGCTTGGTCTGAACAATGCCATTCCCCTTGAAAAACGTTCCTGCAAACGGCGCGGCAGCAAGTGCAAGAGTTAAAGCAGCAAATATCCACATCTTTTGTTTCTTCATAGGGTTCGCTCTACCTTTCTTTTGTAAGTTCTGCATGGATGGCTAAAGTTATTATGACGACTGTCAGCGCATCCTATGCATTACTAAAAAAGAAGAAATAGCTTTTCATTATAATTGAGAATAATTATCAACTATATTCGAAATAAGAAAACCATGGAGTTGATATGAATCATGAATTTAAAGGACCACATTTTACTGTGGAACCACGCATTAATTGAAATTATAGATATACGTCATACTTTTCAACATTTTAGTGATATGAATTCACAATAGTCCAAGTAACAGGTTCGCACTTTTAGGGAAAAACTCCCTGAAAATAGTGGATATTCTCTGATAATGAATGGAATTAGGGAATTCCTCCCTAAAAATCAGGCCAATTCCTTTATTTCTTACCAAAATTAATAAATTATAGGGAGCTTTTCCCTAATTATAAGTCTGAGAACCAATAATCACAGAATTTCAGGGAGAAATTCCCTAATTATTTTAATGAAGCTTCACTCGGAGCCTCATTCGTAGCTTCACTAAAGCCATTATTTGAAGTGTCATTTACACTTATTCAGCATGAGTAAGAGGCCGTCCCCAAGTAGTACAAACTACTTGGGGACGGCCCCTTGTTACTGTCTATTTAAGGTTTAAACTGACTTGTTCAGCTTAAGAACTGATCTTGTTATGCTGATACTGCTCAAGTGATACAAGCACCTCACGCGGCTTGCTGCCCTCGTAAGGCCCTATTACCCCACGAGCCTCCATAGAGTCAATCAAACGGGCTGCACGGGTGTAACCAACCCTCATCCGGCGCTGTAGTAGCGAGACTGAAGCTTGCTTCGCTTCAAGCACGATCGTTACGGCCTGCTCATATAACTCATCCTGTGGCTCCTGGTCTTCAGCGATTGTGTCATCAACCTCTGGAACAATGGACTCATCATATTCTGCTTCACCTTGACTGCTGACATATTGAACGATCGTCTCAACCTCTTGATCGCTCATAAAGGCACCCTGCACACGAATCGGTTTAGAAGCTCCCATCGGTAAGAACAGCATGTCTCCCCGACCTAACAGCTTCTCCGCACCTGGCATATCCAGAATGGTACGTGAGTCGACATTGGAAGATACGCCGAAAGCGATACGAGATGGAATATTCGCCTTAATCAAACCTGTAATGACATCCACGGAAGGACGCTGAGTGGCGATAATTAGATGTATACCAGCTGCACGCGCCATCTGTGCAAGCCGACAGATAGCATCCTCTACATCGTTAGCGGCAACCATCATCAAATCCGCAAGCTCGTCCACAATAACAACGATATACGGAAGTATAGCAGCTGGGTTCTCAGCCATCAGCTTATTATAGCCTTCCATGTTGCGTGTACCTGATTTGGAGAAGAGTTCATACCTTTTCTCCATTTCCACAACAATCTTCTTTAAAGCTAAGCTCGCCCGCTTCGGATCAGTAACGACTGGAGCCAGAAGATGCGGAATCCCATTATAGACATTCAGCTCTACCATCTTCGGGTCCACCATCAGGAATTTGACTTCATCAGGTTTAGCTTTGTATAAAATACTCGTAATAATCCCGTTAATACAAACCGATTTACCAGAACCCGTTGCACCAGCCACCAATAAATGGGGCATCTTCGCTAAATTACCGATAATCGTCTGACCCGAAATATCACGTCCAAAAGCAATCGATAATCTGGATTCAGCTTCCTGAAAGATCTGTGTCTCCATAACTTCACGCATGGTCACAATAGACACTTCGGAATTCGGTACCTCTATCCCAATGGCTGATTTACCCGGAATTGGCGCCTCCATACGTATATCTTTGGCTGCAAGAGCAAGCGCAATGTCATCCGTCAGATTAACAATGCGGCTAACTTTGACACCGATATCCGGCTGAATCTCATACCGTGTAACCGCTGGACCTCTAACTACTTCGAGAACCTTTGCTCTAACACCGAAACTCTCTAGGGTAGCTTCTAGCTTACGGGCGGTCTGCATATAATCATTCTGATCTCCCGCTTTGCCGCTGTTATTAGGTTTGGCTAAAAGTCGGAAAGATGGCAACTTATAAGGTTTTGGTGGAGGTGGTGCCGGTGGAGCAGGAATGATCTGTCCATCAGGAGTGGCGCTTAGCAATCCATCCAAGTCAATAGTCACATTCTCCTCAGGCTCATCTGAAGGCTGTTGACTAACTGGATTAACCCCAGCAACAGGAGCTTTGACGGTAACACCACGAGCTGCTGGAGAGAATTCACTCCATTCCTCCCGATCTTCCTCATTTAGCCCTTCTGAGCGGATATGCTCAAAGAAGTCGCGAATAATTGGAGTCACAGGTTCCATATCCATATCTGCATCATCAAAATCATGATGGATATCCTCAAGTGGAGTCACACGACTATCTACTGAAAGCCCAGAAATGATCGGACCGTGCGAAGCACTTGTTACAATTGGACCTTGATCATCATCCTCAGAATCGGCTTCCGCCTCTGAACGGGTGGAGCCTGTGAACCAACCGGATATTTTTTTCAATAGAACAGGTTGCTTACGATTAGGTAAATATCGATCGTCTTCTTCCTCTTCGTCATCTTCGTCATAGACAGGCTGCTTCACCGGCCGAGTCTTTGCGGGTGCGGCTGCTTTGGAAGGTCTAGCAGCTACTGGGACTGCCTTCGGACGGTTTGCCGCATGGAGACGAATCCCCTCCACAAACTTAACCGTACGAACTCGCAAAAGAGTAATAATCTCTACATAGGAGAGATTTGTAATTAACATAAAGCTGATGGCAAGCATAACGATCATGAGCAGCTTAGCTCCCAGACTACCAAAGAGCCACAGCAGTGCAGCATACTCCAATCCGCCGATATATCCACCACTTATATCCTTACCCAGCATATAGACATTACTATTGTTAACACCGGGCGAAAGAGATCCCGAAAGATCATTATGTATTTGTGTCATCACGTTGCCAGGATGGAGCAAGGACAACGGGCCAAGCTTCTGCTCCATTGCAGAAATAGTGCTCATAAGGCACATGGATAGCAGAAGCAGAAGCACGCCTGTATGTCGACTGTTCCAAGAAGAAGGCCATCTTCGATGGATCATAACCATAAGCCCATAAAAAATACCAATAAGCGGCAACACAAAATAAAATCTCCCTAATAAATAACCCGCCATACTTGAAAGTGACCGTCCTACCGCCGCTTCACCAGACAGAGCAATAACGGATATCGTTATTAGTAAAATTCCGTAAATTTCATATTTTAAAACGCTGCCGAGCAGCGCTTTTTTCTTTTTCTTTTTTCGTTTAGCCACGCCAGCCACCCCCGGAACAACATTATACCATATAATGGCGTGGCGTACCTATGTTCTCTTTTGTCAAAAAATGAATCTTTATGTTAACGTAATTATCGCTCCAGGAGAGAACGACGGATCTAAATATCGCTCCAAAGGACAATCCAGCAATCTTACTATGCGCGCGCGTCCTTCCTCCATCGGCTCAACCTGCATGAGCATCCCCTGAACACTTACTTCTCGCGTTGTGGCGTAATTATTAAATGCCCCTTCCCACACCTGTTCCATCGACATTATCGTATAGAGTGTCATTGCGTAAGCCCTCCCGAAATCGCTGCTGTAGGCGCTGCAGAGAAATCTCCACCAATCATGCGGTTAAGATGCGCTAAGGCAGCTCCGATCCCGCCCACCTCATCCATGAGACCATATTTAACGGCGTCCAACCCCCCAACGGCTGTTCCAATATCACGATTGAGCTCACCCGTCTTAAACATGAGATCACGGAACTGTTCTTCAGAAATCCGAGAATGAGAAGTAACGAATTTTACTACACGCTCCTGCATTTTTTCCATGTATTCGAACGTCTGTGGCACTCCAATTACTAAGCCATTCATACGAATCGGATGTATCGTCATTGTTGCACTTTCCGCAATAATTGAATACGTAGAGGATACAGCGATCGGAACGCCAATACTATGGCCCCCTCCAATGACTACTGTTACCGTTGGTTTAGAGAGCGAAGAAATCATTTCGGCAATCGCTAGACCAGCTTCTACATCTCCGCCAACAGTATTTAAAATAATAAGCAGACCTTTAATATTCTTATTCTGTTCAGCTGCCACCAGCTGGGGAATGATATGTTCATATTTTGTCGTTTTGTTCTGAGGAGGCATTACAATATGGCCTTCAATCTGACCGATGATCGTTATGCAAAAGATATCCGGTTCACCGGTAGGAACCGCTGTTTGTCCAAGCTCTTTAAGTGCACCCATTGTAGTGGGCGGAATATTTTCATTTGTACTTGGATTTCCCTCTTGTGGTATAACTTCCTCATTCTTTGCTCCATTTGATCCATTCATGTAGTTCATTTTCGCAGCTCTCCCTTTTCTTATGCAGCTCTGGTCTGCTATAGCCTTACTAACTTTCATTAGTATGACATTTCAGGGCCCCGCATTATGCAAACCTCTCCTCATGATGTGAATATAAACAATACAAAAACCCCTTTTCCCGTAGAAACCGTCCAATATTTCCGGGGAAAAGGGGCCAATGCCCAAGCTATATATTTATTTAAGGAGAATTCTCCTTACACTTCCATGATAATTGGCAAAATCATCGGTCTACGACGCGTTTGCTCGTATAAGAAACGACCGAGTGAATCTTTTACGCTTGTTTTAAGCGATGCCCACTCATTTACTTTCTCACTCATCAGGCGTTGCAGTGTACTGGAAACAATTCGGTTCGCTTCGTCAAGCAGTCCTTCGGACTCACGAACATAAACGAAACCACGAGAAATGATGTCAGGTCCGGAGACAATTGCACCATTCTGTTTGCTTAGTGTAACCACGACAACCAAAATACCATCTTGAGACAGCAACTTACGGTCACGCAATACAATATTACCTACATCACCTACACCCAGACCGTCAATCAATACGTTACCAGCCGTTACTTTACCAGCTTTACGAGCGGCACCGCCTTGAATTTCCACAATCTCACCGATTTCAGTGATGAAAATGTTCTGAGACTCTACGCCAACAGATTCTGCCAAAAGCGCATGTTTGCGTTGCATACGGTATTCACCGTGAATTGGAATGAAATATTTTGGTTTCATCAGGTTGAGCATAAGCTTAAGCTCTTCCTGGCTACCGTGACCGGATACGTGAACACCAGAATTGGAACCGCTATAAATTACGTTAGCGCCAAGACGGAACAATTCATCAATGGTACGACCTACATATTTCTCGTTACCTGGTACCGGTGTTGCTGCAATAATAACAGTATCACCTGGCAAGATATCTACTTTACGATGACTGGAACGTGCCATACGGGTCAATGCGGACATTGGCTCGCCTTGGGATCCTGTGCAAAGAACAACGACACGGTTCGCTGCCATTCTGTTCATTTCTTCAGGCTCGATCAGCATACCGTCAGGTACGTTCAGATATCCAAGCTCAGAAGCGATGGATACAACGTTTACCATACTACGGCCAATTACTGTAATCTTACGACCTGTGGATTCTGCTGCATTAACCACTTGTTGAATGCGGTGCACATTGGAAGCAAAAGTTGCTACAACGACACGTTGTTCAGCTTTGCGGAAAATGTCTTCCAGAACGATACCGACATTTTTCTCAGATGGGGTAAAGCCTGGTTTCTCAGCATTTGTACTATCCGACAAAAGAGCAAGCACGCCCTTCTGACCAATTTCAGCCATCCGATGCAGATTTGCAAATTGACCGTTGACTGGAGTGTGGTCAAATTTGAAATCTCCCGTATGAACTACGTTACCTTCCGGTGTTTCTATGCATACACCGACGGAATCAGGAATACTGTGATTGGTTCTGAAGAAAGTAACTTTGAGTGAGCTTCCCAGTTGAATTTCTGAATCTTCATTGATCAGAATTCGTTTGGTGTCACCCAGTAAGTTTGCTTCCTTCAATTTGTTTTCTACAAGGCCTAATGTAAGTCTTGTTCCGTAAACCGGAACATTCAAATTCTTCAGGACATATGGGAGACCACCGATGTGATCCTCGTGTCCGTGGGTAAGTACAATCCCTCTTACCTTGTCACGGTTCTCTGTCAAATAAGAGATATCAGGAATTACAATATCAATACCGAGCATATCTTCTTCCGGGAACTTAAGTCCCGAATCCACGACTACAATGTCAGCTCCATATTGAATGACATACATGTTTTTCCCGATTTCTCCGACTCCGCCCAATGCGAAAATCATCAATTTATCGTTGTTGTTTTTTTTGGACAAATGAATCTAACCCTCCTATGATGTTGGACGTCATACTTTTATTGGTAAATATTGAACTTCGATTATTTCAGCGGCGCTGAACACATTCTTCAAACAGCTGATAGCTTCCTTAATTAACAAGGATATTCCTGATATCTGTAAAATGCGCAATGCGAAAGCTCCCGATTCCGGGCAGTAAAGTTCATATTGAAGCGGACAAATGCCGTCAAAATTCACCGTCGCGCCCCTCGCGCGAAGACATTTCAATCATTTACACAGACTCATCTTGGGACCTATCCTGTCTCACAATGTATACCATTGACGGAAGATTACCGCATATTTAATTTTAACCGCACCCAGTCACTTAAGATCATTATACATGATTTTTTTGGCAAAAGACAAGTCACCCTATCTCGTATCCAAATTCTTTCCTTAAATGTGACCCATTATTTTAGCAAAATATAATAAATATAAAAACCGGCTCTCCACAGGAGAAGCCGGTTTAAAGACTAGAATATCATTGTGCACTTAGTGAAATAGTGCCTCGATAAAGGCCGCCTCAGCTTCAGTAGGTGAAATAAGCGGCAATCTGACGCCTCCAACAGGCAGACCTTTCAGACTTAAAGCATATTTGACCGCTGAAGGATTCGGTAAAGGTTGTGGACATTCGAACAACCCCTTGTAAATAGGGAACAATTGCCGATGGATCTCTCCCGCTCGCTGAACATTTCCTGAGGTGAATGCATAGATCATTTCTGACATCTGTGCACCAACCACATGACTAGCTACACTGATAATTCCGTATCCTCCTACGGCTAGACTAGCTAAGCCCGCAGAGTCATCACCAGTATATACACGGAAGTCATCGGAACACGCAGAAGCGATAAGTGTTACTTGATCGACAGATGCACATTCTTTTGTCGCAACAATATTCGATATTTCAGCAAGTCGAAGGGTTGTGTCCACGCTCATAGTTACACCCGTGCGACCAGGAACATTATACAGCATGACTGGCAATGAAGTCTCCGTAGCAATCGCAGAAAAATGCTGATAGAGCCCTTCCTGATTAGGCTTATTGTAATAAGGAACGACCAAAAGTACGCCATCCACACCTATTTTCTCCGCTTCCTTCGTGAGGTGAATAGAGTGCTTCGTGTTATTACTGCCTGTTCCAGCAATAATTTTACAGCGACCATTCGCCTTCTCTAGTACAAAAGAAAACAGCTGCAGTTTCTCCTCATCACTTAACGTTGGGGATTCCCCAGTTGTACCACAGACAACCAATGCCTCTGATTTCTGTTCCTCAATTAAATAATCGACAAGCTGTGAAGTTACATCCCAGTTGATTTCTCCATCCCCGTCAAAGGGGGTTACCATGGCTGTTATTAATCTTCCGAAATCCACTTTGAATTCCTCCTTAGCGGTGCAATTCAAACATAGCGTGCAGCGAACGCAGGGACTGCACCATATCCTCTTTCTTCACCAGCACCCAAATCGTTGTATTCGAATCTGCGGATTGGAGAATCTGAATATTTTGTGAGCTAAGTGCCTCAACGATACGCGCCATAATACCAGGCACACCATTAATTCCGCCCCCGATAACGGAAACTTTTGCACAACCTGATAAACTCTTAGGACGCAAGCCCAATTGCTGAAGAACTGAGATGGCCTTTTCTGATTTGTCATCGAACACAGTATAAAGAGCTTCAGTAGGTGTTACATTAATAAAATCAACGCTTATTCCGTTGTCGGCCATACTTTTAAAAATTTGCAGTTGAACGCCCGTACCATTTCCATCTGGACACTCCACAGAAATCTGTGTGACGTTGCTGACATAAGCAATCCCTGTTACGAAGCGATCTACAATGCCGCCAGACTGAATGTCGTTGAATCCTTCAGGATTCGTAACCAGCGTACCTTCATTCTCAGAAAATGTTGAACGAACGCGTACTGGAATTTGTGCCTGCATAGCAATCTCAACCGCACGTGGATGGATCACTTTTGCTCCTTGATGAGCCATATTACAAATTTCTGTATAACTAACATACGTTAGCGGTTTTGCATCTTCAACGATCCGCGGATCTGCTGTAAGAATCCCGTTAACATCTGTATAGATATCAACCATATCTGCATGAAGGGCAGCACCCAGTGCAGTCGCAGAGGTGTCACTTCCTCCACGGCCCAAAGTCGTCAAATCACCAGCTTCAGTCTGTCCTTGGAACCCGGTCACTATAACTACTTTATCTTCACGCAGTTCGCGAAGAATACGTTCAGGACGTACATCTAGAATTCTTGCATTGCCATAGTTGCTATCTGTCATAAAACCAGCCTGAGCTCCCGTTAGTACCGTAGAAGCAATCCCTTCATTCTCCAGCAGGCCACAAAGTGTAGTAGCAGAGATAATCTCACCACAGCACATCAAGAGATCCTTCTCACGCTCTGGGAGTGAATCTCCATTCTGAACAGCCCAATCCAGCAGAGTATCTGTTGCATAAGGTTCTCCGCGTCTGCCCATTGCCGAAACGACAATGACCAAACTATAGCCACTAGCGAGCTCCCGTTTGACATTACGAATGACGTGCTCTCTAGCTTGTGGTGTTGAAAGTGATGTTCCTCCGAATTTTTGTACCAGAATACCCATGTATAATTCCTCCATTATTGTCAAAGCAAACACACTAATCGTTCGTAAATAGAACTCATTTCGTCTCTAATGAGAAATTCCTTTACAGTACGTAAGCTTATTTCTTAAGTAATTTTCTTTTATTTTGAAAAATGGTTGTACCGCCCTCGAAATGAGGACGGTAGCAGTAAAGCTTATATTTTTTGGCGGCAATGATCTCAGCAATGGGTTTAGCAGATCTTGGCTTTGAATGTTTACGACCGTATCTATTGATTAAGAAGTAACTCCGACCAAGGCGGCATTTAACTTCTCATTGCTCATTTAGTGCATCTCCCCTTTTTATGTCCGCAACTAGCTCCACCGATTCCGCCCTATTCTAGACGGAATGAAACTTTTCAATAATCATCGGCTGTAGTTGTTTACCTTGCAAAGCGGCATAGCAAGCTTCTGGGATAAGATCCATACGCGCTACTAACGAATTAGGTTTGCCCTCAGGGTTATCCTGTCCGAATGGCACAAAATAAATATGTTTAGCCACTAGAAGCTTTGCAATATTTGCGGCATTAAGACCTAGGCCATCATTGGTAGATATCGCGAGAACAAGTGGACGTCCATTGCGCATCTGCGATTTTGCAGCCATGAGCACTGGACTATCGGTCATAGCATTTGCCAATTTACTCGTTGTATTTCCAGTGCAAGGTGCTATCGTCAGCACATCCAGCAGCTTGGAAGGACCCAGCGGTTCCGCTTCAACAATTGTAGAAATGATATCATTACCTGTTATATCTTTCAACTGTTTTAGCCAATTTTGCGATGTTCCAAAGCGGGTGTCGGTGCCTAGTACGGATGCTGAAACTATGGGCACTACGTTTGCTCCTCCATCTACGAAGCGTTGAATTTGCGGCATTACCTCCGCAAATGTGCAGTGAGATCCGGTAATCGCATACCCTACTGTTTTTCCGTGCCAATCCATTTTATTCGTCCCCCTTGATTAAAGCCTCGTCCGATATCGACTGAACCAGCGCATTTGCCATAATAATCCCAGCGCTTTTAGGAGCTACAATGCCAGGGAGTCCAGGTGCCAGCATCGCTTTAATTCCTCTTTTCTCAGCATAACGAAAGTCACATCCACCTGGAGCGGAAGCCAGGTCGACAATTAAGCAATGCGGTGAGATACGTGAGAGTACTTGTGCGGTGATGATCATACTTGGAATCGTATTAAATATCAGATCAACATCCGACACATGAAGCAAAAGTTCACTGGTCATAAACGGCTTCCAGCCCATTTCTTCAGCACGTGCATAATGTTCCTGTTTTCTAACACCGGCTTTAACACTAGCACCCAGTCCTTGTAGACTTCTTGCCATTGTAAAACCCGTTCTGCCCAAACCCAGTACCATCGATTTGGAACTGTGAATGGTAAAATCCGTGTTCTGTATGGCCATAACCAGTGCCCCTTCCGCTGTTGGGATGGAGTTGTAGATGGCTACATCGTCACGATTAAGCAATTCAATTAACTTTAACGAATGCTTGGCGCACATGCCGCGTAAGTAGCTTTTAGCCATACCGCTATACACCAAACAATGGGGTGGCAGAGCAGCAAAATGTTCCTCCAAGAGCATTAAGCGTTCAGAAGAAAATAGAGCACTGATATTCCCTTCATCATCACAACCAACCGTAGGCAACACTAATACATCTGCATTACTAAGCAGCTCTACCGTCATCTGTTCCAGGCTCACCCCTGGGCAAGGGGCATCCCACTTATCGAACCCGGCAGCGCTTACCGTCGCATCCAATTCCACACATTTCCGAATCACTTCAAGCTGTCTCGCGTCCCCGCCCAGGAACACGATCCTGACGCCAGTAAGCATAGGGATGACGCTCCTTTCAACATACACTATCGACTATAGAGCATCTTATGCTGGGCATTCTTAATGGGTGAAAAGCGGAGAAGAATTACCATGCAGCTTAAATGTGAAACTTATAAATCGTCATATTTAAACGAAAAAAAAGCTCGCGAATCACGCCGACTAGGCATAAATTCGCAAGCTTTTTAATAAGTCATATTATTTGCCAGTGTGACCGAAGCCTCCGGCTCCACGTTCTGTTTCGGATAAAACATCTACTTCAACCAAAGTGACCACTGGAACCGCTTGAAATACCATTTGGGCAATGCGCTCATTACGAGCGATAGCAAACGGCTCTTGCCCTAGATTGATCAACAACACTTTGATCTCTCCACGATAATCAGCATCAATCGTTCCAGGTGTGTTCAAACACGTAATCCCATGCTTCAAGGCTAGTCCACTTCGTGGACGAATCTGAGCTTCTAATCCGTCTGGCATAGCTAATGATATGCCTGTTGGAATTAATGCACGTTCTCCAGGTGCAAGCACGACTTCGCTATCAACTGCGGCATATAGATCATACCCGGAAGCCTGTTCTGACATTTTACAAGGAAGATTAACATCCTCGTTTCCAGCTAGTTTATTGATTTGTACGTAATAAGACAAGATCATCTCTCCTAACATTTGCAATAGCTTTATCTGTTGAACCTACCATCGCTAAAGAAAGCGGCTCAGCAAACATATTATCAAGCACACTGTTGATATTGTCCATCGTTACTAACTGAATCTTGGCGATCATATCGTCTAACGTGTTATGTTTTCCGAGCATAAGTTCATTTTTTCCGATTCGATTCATCCTGCTACTAGTACTCTCCAGGCTAAGAATAAGGCTACCTTTAAGCTGCTCCTTGCCTTTTCTCAGTTCATCTTCACTAAGACCCTCAGTAGCAAGTTCGTACATCATTTCCTTAATTAGCTCCGTTACATCCTTAGTTTGCTTCGGTGCTGTTCCAGCATAGACCGTGAACAAACCAGAATCCGCTTGAGAACTGTGGTAAGAATATACAGAATAGGCTAGGCCACGTTTTTCACGAATCTCTTGGAACATCCGTGAGCTCATACCGCCGCCAATGGCATTATTAATAAGCACCATAGCATATTGCAATGGGTCGCCAGAGCGGACACCTGGTAAGGAAAGACAGATATGATTCTGTTCTGTTTTTTTGCGGTGAAACAACAAGTCCCCATAATAATCCGGTGGAGTCAACGGCGCAGATGTGCCATGATTAGCAAAAGAACCAAAATGCTGCTCCAGCAGCTCAATCAATCCATCGCTGATGTTCCCAGCTACACTAATTACCGTATTCTCAATCGTATACTGCTCCTTCATGTAGGCACGAAGATCATCCGGCTTCATCTCCATCAGCCGTTCCTTTAAGCCAAGGATAGAATACGCAAGCGGATGATCCTTGTAAGCAGCAGCACACATCAAATCATGCACAAGATCGTCTGGTGTATCTTCGCACATAGAAATTTCCTCAAGGATGACGTTTTTTTCTTTCTCCAGCTCTTCAGCATCCATACGTGAACGGAAGAACATATCTGCTAGCACATCTACTGCGATAGGCAGATGCTCATCCAGTACTTTTGCATAATAGCAAGTATATTCCTTAGAGGTAAACGCATTTACATTGCCGCCAATAGCATCGAACTGCTCGGCAATATCCTTAGCACTATATCGGTCCGTACCTTTAAAAAGCATATGCTCTACAAAATGGGATATCCCGTTGTTTCCAGGGTGTTCATTCCGCGAACCTGTCTTCACCCATATTCCAAATGAAACGGACCGGCCGGTCGGAATTTTTTCCATCACTACTCGTAATCCATTGGATAATACTATTTTTTCCACTTCATGTCCTCCTGGCAATAGCCATGTTCTATCTAAATTAATACACGTGCCTATAATCCTACCAGAAATAGATCACTCACTCAACATCAGAGGGGATTAGACGCTCCGCTGACAGCGTTTGGCTAACTGTTCCTAGCTGTAACCCTTTTGCCTTTATCCCGCGTATCATGGCCTTCAGCGCCTTGGAGGATGAGGCAGTAGGATGCATTAGAACAAGTGTGCCGGGTTCAGCTTTGCTTGTGATTTTGGCAACTATAGATTCAGGAGAAGGATTGCGCCAATCCACCGTATCAACAGTCCAGAGTACAGTCTTTAAGCCCAAGCTGCTAGCGATTTCTACTGTCTCTTGATCGAAATCACCAGATGGAGGCGCGAACCATTTATTAGTGACTCCAAGCGATTCCTTTAGCAGCTTTTGCGTCTTCTCAATCTCAACGGTAGCCCGCGCTCGACTTAAAGTACTCATATTGGGGTGAGTATAGGCGTGATTCTCCATCTCATGACCACGTTTTAACATTTCTGTAGCAAGCTCTGGATTCTTACTTAGCCAGCTTCCATCCAGAAAAAACGTAACTTTCACGTTCTCTTCATCCAAAATATCCAGCATTGGCACGATATACTGATTCCCCCAAGCCACATTAATTATCAGTGATACCATCGGTTTCGCCGGATTTCCTCGATATATAGGTTCTGCTCCCAGTTCATTTAACGATACTTTTGGTTCGATCTGCCGATACACTAACTTTATGGGTTCTTTTGGTGCCAAAAGAGCATTCCGATAGGTACTCTCTACATCAATCTCAAGTCCGTTATAGCCCGGAATGGCTTTCCACACCCGGTCAACCACTGCATCCACTGGAGGTGCATTTAGTTTGGCCGCGGCGGTCTCAATCCTCAGACGAAGATCGTTGTTCGCCGCCTTAGGGATATCCATCCACACCGCAAGATCATCCTGCGGCTTCAATTGCGCAAGCATGTCCTTGACTGGTCCCTGTGTGCTACCAATTCCTATCACGATTGCTACACAAGCAACCACTAATGCCACTTTTTCCGTCTTCATGACGACTTCCTCCCCGGTAGAAACGAATTTCAGGTTCGTTCCACACGATTACAAAGACACTTTGTCCCAATCTATGAGACAAGGGAGGAATTTATGTCATGAACAGATACAAGACTAATAGATAGGAATGTTTGCTACAGTTTTCCAGCTTAGTTCATATAAAAAAAGAGCCAGAACGCAAATCGCTTCTGTCTCTTTTAATAATGAAATTAGATCCCTTTAGTAAAGGTTATTACTAAGATCAATCTTACGCTTTAGCTCCAGTTTCCGAAGTCAACACTGCTTTACGAGACAGGTTAACCCGGCCTTGTGGATCGATCTCGGTAACCTTAACAGTAATGGTGTCACCAATAGCAACAACATCTTCTACCTTAGCTACACGCTCAGTAGACAATTGTGAAATGTGTACCAATCCGTCTTTGCCCGGAATAAGTTCAACAAATGCACCAAATTTCTCAATACGTCTAACTGTACCTACATAGATTTCTCCGACTTGTACTTCACGCACAAGACCTTCGATAATCGAACGAGCCTTTTGGATCATTTCTTCATCTGAAGAACCGATAAAGACACGGCCATCTTGTTCGATGTCGATTTTCACGCCGGTTTCTTCAATAATTTTATTGATAATCTTACCACCAGCACCGATAACATCACGGATTTTGTCCGGATTGATGTTGATAATAATGATTTTTGGAGCATATTTGGACAGATTAGGTCTTGGCGCAGAGATCGCTTCATTCATTTTGTCCAAGATGAACAGACGGCCTTCTTTAGCCTGTTGAAGTGCATCTTGAAGAATGTTGCGGTCGATACCGGCAATCTTAATGTCCATTTGAATAGCTGTAACACCTTCTGCTGTACCAGCTACCTTAAAGTCCATATCTCCGAGATGATCTTCCATACCTTGAATATCCGTCAGGATGGAGACATGATCTCCGTCTTTGATCAGACCCATTGCTACTCCGGCTACTGGTGCTTTGATTGGCACACCAGCGTCCATCATAGCCAGAATGCTGGCACAGATACTTGCTTGGGAAGTAGAACCGTTAGATTCAATCGCTTCTGATACTAGACGAATCGTGTACGGGAATTCAGTTTCACTAGGAATTACCTTGGATAATGCACGTTCTCCAAGTGCTCCGTGACCGATTTCACGTCGTCCTGGTGCTCTAAGCGGACGAGCTTCCCCTACGCTGAACGGCGGGAAGTTGTAATGGTGCATGAAACGTTTCGTTTCAGTAGGATCGATTCCGTCGAGGATTTGTACATCACCTAGAGCTCCAAGGGTACAAACGCTAAGGATTTGTGTTTGTCCACGTGTGAACAGACCGGAACCGTGTGTACGCGGCAACAGGCTTGTATCACATTCAATCGGACGGATTTCATCAAGTTTACGTCCATCTGGACGAACCTTATCATGCGTGATTAGACGTCTTACTTCATCCTTCACGATATCATGTAGGACTTCTTTAACATCTTTCAGAAGCTCCGGTGCTTCTATGTACTTCTCTACGAAATACGCAACCGCTTCATCATTAACGACATCAATCGCTTCCTGACGAGCATGTTTTTCAGCAATTTTAACGGCTTCCACCAGACGAGCCTCAGCAAATGCACGGACCTCAGTATTCACGTCAGCATTCACTGCATGCAGCTTCACAGCCATTTTTTCTTTACCAGCCACTTTGACCAGTTCTTCAATGGTTGCAACGATCTTACGGATTTCATCATGACCGAACATAATCGCTTCGAGCATCACATCTTCCGTCACTTCGTTCGCTTCTGCTTCAACCATCATGATTGCTTCCTTCGTTCCAGCAACCACTACATAAATATCACTGATTGCTTGCTGAGCCATATCCGGATTGATCACAAATTCTCCATTAATCCGACCTACAGCAACGCCGCCGATGGGTCCATCAAAAGGCACATCGGAAATACTAAGTGCAGCTGAAGTACCAATCATAGCAGCAATATCTGGTGCGCAGTCCTGATCCACACTCATTACCATGTTCAATACCTGAACATCGTTACGGAAACCTTCAGGGAACAGTGGTCTGATTGGACGGTCAGTCAAACGGCTGGACAGAATCGCTTTCTCACTCGGTCTGCCTTCCCGTTTAATAAATCCGCCCGGAATTTTACCTACCGCATATAATCTTTCCTCATAGTTAACTGTAAGCGGGAAAAAATCCAGGTCCTTCGGCTCTTTCGAAGCCGTAACGGTACATAATACCGAAGTATCCCCATAACGCACCATAACGGCTGCGTTTGCTTGTTTAGCTAGTCGGCCCGTTTCCAGCACAAGGCGTCTTCCGCCTAGCTGCATTTCTACACGTTTTTCCATAAATACCTCCTTGAATAGTAGTAGACCCGCAGTCAAATATTGCAGGTTCACATATCGATCTAATGAATCGGAAAGGCTTGTCCCCAAGCTAAAAACGCCTTCGGCGTCCTTATAAGGACGGTAGCGTTTATGCGAGAATTATAAGGATAAAGTATAGCATGAAACATATACTTTCTTATAATTTAAGGTATGTAGCCTGTTCTGTATACATATAAGAAGAAACGGCTAAGTCTTACAGATGATGTAAAGTGGCCGTTTTTACGAATAATCTCATCAGTCTTGCTATAAAGTTTTCCCTAAATTTTCAAAAAGCAACCCAGCTGTCCCGCTGTCGCTCCGAGAAGGACATACGGTATACAACCAGGCTGCTTTAAGGGTTATCTTATGGAAAATTAACGACGCAATCCCAGTCTTTCGATCAGGGCGCTGTAACGTCTGATGTCTTTGTTTTTCAAATACGCCAGAAGTTTACGACGTTGTCCAACCATTTTCAACAATCCGCGACGGGAGTGATGATCTTTCTTGTGCGTACGCAAGTGGTCAGTCAAATTAACGATGTTCTCCGTTAGGATAGCAACTTGCACCTCAGGGGATCCAGTATCGGATTCGTGAGTTTTGTGCTCGTCGATCAATTGATGTTTACGTTCTTGAGTTAATGCCATCCTGTTCACCTCCTTCAATATAATCGCCATTAGCCTCGTCACCGTCGGTGAGAACGTGCAACCAAGCTAAGGTTATGGTGCTGTAAGCCAGCAACGTTTATTAGTATAGCATCTCCATTAACAAAAGTAAACGGCTTGTCCGGGATGACTATAGATTATACCCCAAAATCTTCTTCGCGGTTTCTGCATCCTCACCGATTTGAGTAATCAATGCACCAATGGATTCGAATTTTCGTTCAGGACGAATGTAAGATACTAACTCCACCTTAAGCTCTTGATCATACAAATCACCTTCGAAGTCAAACAGATGGACCTCAAAGCTTGGCGTCAATACACCCTCATGAAAGGTAGGTTTAACGCCCACATTCATGACCCCGTACAAAACTTTATCCTTATAAAAGACTCGGACCGCATATACACCTTTAGTCGGAATGACAAAATGAGCACTGAGCTTCAAATTCGCCGTTGGAAAACCAATGGTGCGACCTCTCTTCTCACCATGACCCACTTCACCACGCAGATAGTAGCAACGTCCGAACCAGGAGTTTGCCAGCTCTAAATCCCCGTTTTGGAGACTTTTACGAATGCCGGAGCTGCTGACCTTCTCACCATCTAGCAGAAAAGGGGGAGCAACCTCTACATTCATAACACCTTCACCCAGCTTGCGAAGCATTTCAACATCGCCTTCACCTTGATAACCAAAACGAAAGTCAAAGCCGACAACTGCAGTTACAATATGTAGCGGCAAAAGCATAACAGAGACAAAATTCTGTGGACTTACACGGGAAAGCTGCTCGTTAAATTCAATAACATATAAGATATCGACACCCAAACTAGCAAGAATCTCCTGCTTTTCTACGGGTGGCGTCAAATACCCTTCATAATCACCCTTACCCATAACATCTTTAGGATGTGGATGAAATGTAAGGACTGCGGCCGGCACACCTTGTTTACGGGCTAGGGCCACAGCGGATGTAATGACGCTAGCATGTCCACGATGCAATCCGTCAAACTGCCCTAGAGCAGCCACTTGAGGCTGAGCCCACTCTGCAGCAGTCTCCGGAGACATCGGATAAGTTAACGTTACGGTTCTCACGCTGTTTCTCACCTACAATTCACTTGGTAAAATTGATTTAAGCTTGTGCAAATACCTTCACTGGAGCAATTGCACCTGTATCTTCCAATTCATAAATGCCAAGAAATCCACCTTGAAGATCGTATAGCCGAAATTGACTGTTCGTCTTCACCTCTGGAGCTATAAATCGTGAGGACAAACGCTGCCCCTGCAATGCTGCCTTCTTTTTCTCATCCATTACAGTGTGCTTTGGCATATGAGAAATGGCTTCGTCTGCAGCGATTAAATGATCTTCCAATGTTCCGGCTTCCTTGTGAGTCGCAATATCCTCTAGCGTAAGACAATGACTGGCTGAAATCCCTGCCGACATCGTTCTCTCTAGTTTCACCATCACACCCGGCAGTCCAAGTGCTCGTCCGATATCGACACAGAGCGTACGAATGTACGTCCCCTTAGAGCAAAGCACCCGGAATGTGATATCGGGATGATTGCCTTCCCAAGTCATATCCGTCATTTCAATTTCATAAATCTCTACTTCACGGCTTTTACGTTCAACGGTTTTACCTTCTCTTGCTAACTCATAAAGACGTTTGCCGTCAACTTTAACCGCAGAATACATCGGTGGAACCTGAGAAATAACCCCTTTAAATGAAGCGAGCACTGATAGAATCTCTTCTTCAGTTACATGCACCTCATCTACAGTTTCTATAATAGTCCCAGTTAAGTCCTCAGTATCACTGGACATCCCTAGTCTCAGTGTTGCCACATATTCTTTGGGCAACTCCTGAATATACTCCACGACACGAGTAGCACGGCCCAGACAAAGTGGCAGCACACCTGTTACCTGTGGATCAAGCGTTCCCGTATGTCCGATCCGTTTCATGCCGAGAATACGACGTGCCTTGGCCACAACATCATGTGAAGTGAAGCCGGCCGGCTTGTAAACCGCCAGTACACCTTCTAATTCACTCATAAATGACGTCTTACCTCCTCAAGCACCTGCGATATTGCCGTTTCGAGTGTAGCTTCTATACGCGCGCCTGCAGCACGGGTATGACCGCCACCTCCAAACGTTTGCGCTAGATCAGCCACGTCCACCTTACCAGCAGAACGCAAACTAACTTTAACCGCATGTTCATGAATGACTTTGAACAAAATCCCTACCTCCACACCTCGAATATTGCGAGGGTAGTTCACGAGACCTTCTAAATCTTCATTAGCAGCAGCACATTCAATCATATCCTCCGGTGTAACATAGAGCCAGGCAATATCCCCTTCGGGTGATAATTGAAGAGTATTTAACGCTTTATTTAAAATTTTAATCTGCGGCAATGTCATTTCTTCAAGTAATGTCTCAGCCAGTTCAGGACCGTTAACGCCATAAGAAAGCAGTTCAGATACGGCTGCCATTACTTTTGGTGATGTGTTGGTATATCGAAATCCACCAGTATCTGTCAAAAGACCTGTGTATAAAGCTGTGGCGATATCAATGTCCCATTCAATATCGAACGTCTTCAGCAGATCGAACAAAATTTCCGCAGTCGCAGCAGCATCCGGTTTGATTAAATTCACAAGTCCATAACCGTTGTTAGTGGGATGATGGTCAATGTTCAGGATTAGAGCATCCTTCGCAAAATAGCGATGAGTCAGTCCTACTCGCTGAAAATCAGCACAATCCACACAGATCACATTGCTGTATTGACGGGGCGGCTCACTAGAGGCCATATTGATGATTTCATCCGAATGCCATAAATATTCCATCCGCTTCGGTATCGGTCCTTCATTCAGCATAGTGTATTTTTTGCCCAGACATGAGAGAAGCCAGCCCACCGCTAGGGTGGAGCTGACTGCATCTCCGTCCGGCTGAACATGCGACACTACAAGGTAATCGTCGTGTTCCAGCAGAAACTCACGGGTCTGCTGGAGACTTTGTTCATAGCTCTGCATTCGCCGTCTCCTTTATAAAGGTTGTTCAAAATAGCCTTGAGCTATTTTGAACTCCTTTTAGTACCTATTTCTAATCGTTCTTATGAAGCTCTCCAAGAAGTTTCTCAATGTGACTGCCATAAGCGACAGATTCATCGATCTTGAAGATCAGTTCCGGTGTATGCCGAAGGCGTATCGCCTTGCCAAGCTCGGAGCGAAGAAAACCATTAGCTTTCTCAATCGCTTTAAGGGAGCCTGACTTCTGCTCTTCATCCCCGAACACGCTTAGGTATACTTTCGCTTGCGACAGATCGTTAGTCACGTCTACGCCAGTTACAGTTACAAAACCGATTCGAGGATCTTTCAGTCCGCTTTGGATAAGTTGACTAAGCTCTTTCTTGATCTGCTCGCCCACTCGTCCTGCTCTAATTTTAGACATCTATATTCACCTCTTCGCTTAGCGCTCTACAGTTTCCATAAGAAACGCTTCGATAATGTCGCCCTCTTGGACGTCATTATAGCGTTCCAAAGTTATGCCGCATTCATAACCTTGCGCCACTTCTTTGGCATCATCTTTAAAGCGTTTCAAGGTATCAACTTTACCTGTAAATACAACGATTCCGCTACGGATCAAGCGCATTTCAGCATTACGGGTAATTTTACCATCAATTACCATACAACCTGCAATGGTACCCACTTTACTGATTTTGAAGACGCTACGTACTTCAGCGTGACCGATAACGTTCTCTTTATAGATAGGATCAAGCATACCCTTCATTGCACTTTCAATTTCCTCGATTACATTGTAGATGATGTTATGGAGACGAACATCTACTTTTTCTTGTTCAGCAGCTGCCTTAGTTTGAGCGTCCGGACGAACGTTAAAGCCAATAACAATAGCATTAGATGCTGCTGCAAGTGTAATATCGGATTCCGTAATGGCACCAGCACCACTGTGAATGATCTTCACGCGGACGCCTTCCACTTCGATCTTAGCCAGGGAACCTTTAAGTGCCTCGACTGAACCTTGTACGTCAGCTTTAATGATAACGTTAAGGTCTTTGATTTCGCCGTCTTTAATGTGCTGGAACAAATCATCCAATGTTACACGGGTGTTCGTATTCAGCTCAGATTGACGTTGGGATGTGGAACGTCTATCAGCAATCGCACGGGCTTTACGCTCGTCTTCGAAAGCCATAAACGGATCGCCAGCTTGTGGTACCTCAGTCAAACCAGTAATTTCTACTGGTGTGGAAGGTCCAGCTTCCTTGATCTTACGTCCTTTATCATTAACCATCGCACGTACACGTCCGAAGCAGTTACCTGCTACGAAAGCATCGCCGACTTTCAATGTACCGTTCTGTACCAGAACACGTGCAACTGGTCCACGATTCTTATCAAGCTCAGCTTCTATAACCGTACCGCGTGCCCGTTTGTCAGGGTTCGCTTTGTACTCATTTACTTCAGCAACGAGCAGAATCATTTCCAGCAGTTCTTCCAAGTTAATACGTTGTTTTGCAGAAAGGTTAACGAAGATGGTATCTCCGCCCCACTCTTCAGGAACGAGTTCATAGCTTGTAAGCTCTTGCTTCACTTTGTCAGGATCTGCACCCGGCTTGTCGATTTTATTAACAGCGACAATAATCGGAAGTCCAGCAGCCTTAGCATGTGCAATAGCTTCAACGGTCTGAGGCATAACACCGTCATCAGCAGCAACTACGATAATAGTCATATCTGTTACCTGTGCACCACGAGCACGCATAGCAGTAAATGCTTCGTGACCAGGTGTATCTAGGAACGTGATTTTCTTCTGGTTGATTTCAACTTGATAAGCACCGATATGCTGTGTGATTCCGCCTGCTTCGCCTAGAGATACACTCGTCGAACGAATGGCATCCAGCAAAGTAGTTTTACCGTGGTCAACGTGACCCATGATCGTAACTACTGGAGGACGTGACTGAAGTTCTTCTTCAGCATCATTCTCTTCCACAGTTTCAAAGCTATCCTCATCAACAGGAATCTTCACTTCTACTTCTACGCCGAATTCAGCAGCGAGTAGCAGGATGGTGTCGATATCCAGCTCTTGGTTGATGGTTGCCATAACACCCATAGAGATCAGCTTCTTAATTACTTCAGAAGCGTCTTTGTGAAGCAATTTTGCTGTTTCACCAACAGTCATGCTACCACGAACGATAATCTTCTTAGGTGTGTTATCGATCTTCTCACGGTGAACCATTGGCTGATTCTTGCCGCGGCCATTCTTACCACCACGACCGCGGTAGTTACCGCCTTTGCCATCATCAAACCGTCTATTGTTCGTATTTGGTCTACCACCAGTTGTGTTCTTCTTAGGACCTCTGTCGTCACCGCGTGTGAAGCCACCGCCAGTGCCAGATTGACCTTGTGGGCGGCTGTCAGTGCGAGGTGCACTGCTTTGTCCTTGCGGACGGCTGCCAGTATTATTTCCTTGTGGACGGCTACCACCGGTATTACTACCTTGCGGACGGCTGCCACCAGTGCTGCTACCTTGCGGACGGCTACCACCGGTACTGCTACCTTGTGGACGGCTGCCAGTATTACTTCCTTGCGGACGGCTGCCACCAGTGTTGCTACCTTGTGGACGATTGCCGCCTGTGCTACTTCCTTGCGGACGGCTTCCGCTAGTACTGTTAGTACGTGGAGCTCCGCTTTGTTGCGGACGTGCATTCTGCGTTGAACCTGTTGTTGTTCTGCGGGAATCTTGTCCGCTTTGGGGCCTTGGGGACGTCGTCGATTGGTTGTTGTTTTGGTTACTGTTCATACCTACCTGCTTTTCCTGTTGATTTTTGTTGGCATTCTGAGCACTTTGGGGTTCGGCAGTTACCGCACCGGTTGTCACCGGACGGCTGCTAGAGCTGGTATCCCGTTTGGCTGCAGCGTTCGACTTGATATCCTTGAAGAATTGCTCTACTTTGTTCACGGAACCGTTCTCCATGACACTCATATGATTATTCACAGGGACATTCAAACGCTTCAGAATTGTAATAATTTCTTTACTGCTCATGTTTAGTGACTTGGCGTATTCGTACACGCGCAATTTATCTTTGTTCTCTTCTTTAGTCAATAAATCCACCTCCGACAGTATCTCCGAGTTGCTTGGAGATCATTTCCGCGAATCCTTTATCCGTAATGGCCAGTACTACACGCTGGTCTTTACCAATACTTGCACCGAGGCTGTCTCGGTGAAATGCGATTACTAGTGGAATATCGTAGGTTCCGCATTTATCACGGAACTTTTTTTGGGTATTATCTGAAGCGTCACCTGCCAGAACGACCAGCTTCGCCTCTGAAGACCGTACAGCTTTGAGTACAGCCTCATCGCCGGTGACTATCTTGCCTGCTCTCATGGCAAGCCCTAAATAAGAAAGCGCCTTACTCATTATCCTCACTATCCTTTGCTGCTAGAAACTGCTCTTCCACGGAAGTAAACTCCCGGGCAAGCTGGTCATAGATTTCAGGACTCACTTGACATTTCAAAGCGCGGTCAAGTGCTTTATTCTTCTGTGCCAGCTTAAAGCATTCAAGCTTGCCGCATATGTAAGCACCACGGCCTGACTTCTTTCCTGTCAGATCAATCAGTACTTCACCCTCGGGCGTTCTAACCACTCGAATCAGCTCTTTTTTCGGCATCATCTCCTGGGTAGCAACGCATTTGCGCAGCGGCACCTTTCTTTGTTTCATACATACGCCTCCCGTCAAGCAGGTTAATTAATCAATGGAGACGGAATCCTGATGCATTTCATCAATAGAAGTTCTCGGTCTACCGTATTCCTGCTCCGCTTGACTTTCACTCTTGATATCAATTTTCCAGCCGGTAAGCTTAGCGGCAAGACGTGCATTTTGCCCTTTAATACCGATAGCCAGTGATAATTGATAATCAGGAACGATCACCCGTGCCATTTTCTCTGCTTCAAAGACTTGAACTTCAAGCACCTTAGAAGGGCTGAGTGCATTAGCGACATACTCCTGCACCAGATCAGAGTAACGGACGATATCGATCTTCTCGCCACGAAGCTCAGTAACGATGGTTTGAACGCGTGTTCCTCTTGGGCCTACGCAAGAACCAACTGGATCCACTTCCGGATTGCGGGAATACACAGCAATCTTCGAACGGAAGCCAGCTTCGCGAGCTACGGAACGAATTTCAACTACACCATCAAAGATTTCCGGAACTTCTAGTTCGAACAGACGCTTCAGCAATCCGGGATGACTGCGGGACAGCATAATTTGCGGTCCTTTGGTGGTGTTCTCAACTTTAGTGATATAAGCCTTGATACGCTCGCTTTGTTTAAACTTCTCACCTGGCATCAATTCGCTAAGCGGCAAGACCGCTTCGATTTTACCAAGATCAATGTAAATGTTCCGCATATCTTGACGTTGTACAAGTCCTGTTACAATATCATCTTCTTTGTCAATAAAGGCATTATAGATGAGTCCACGCTCTGCTTCGCGAATCCGTTGTGTTACAACCTGCTTTGCAGTCTGTGCAGCAATACGCCCGAAATCACGTGGTGTTACTTCAAGCTCAGCAATGTCTTCAAGCTGGAAATGCGGGTTAATTTCTCTGGCTGCCGGCAATGAGATTTCAGTCCTTGTATCCAGGACCTCTTCAACAATTAGCTTGCGGGCAAACACTTTAATGACACCTGTGTTGCGGTTCATGTCAACACGCACGTTCTGTGCTGCATTGAAATTACGTTTATAACTAGAGATCAGCGCCGCTTCGATCGCTTCGAACAGCACATCTTTACTGATGCCTCTCTCCCTTTCCAGCTCATTCATTGCTTCAATAAACTCCATACTCATGAATTTCCGGCCCCCCTTTCAAGACGTTAAAAAATAATGGCCAATCTCGCGCTTGCGACTTTGGCATACGGTACTACATGTTCTTTTTTGCCCGCGGAGATGAGCAGTTCCTCGTTCTCGAACGAGAGCAAACGACCTTCAAATTCTTTGAGTCCTTGAATCGGCTCATAAACAGTCACATACACGTCCTTACCTACCGCTTTAGCTACATCCGCAGCTTTTTTGAGAGGACGCTCTGCTCCCGGTGAGGAAACCTCAAGGAAATATGCCTCAGGGATAGGATCATTCTCATCCAACTGCTGACTGAAATATTCGCTAATGCTTCCGCAGTCATCAATATCAATGCCGCCTTCTTTATCTACGAATATACGCAGAAACCAATTGGAGCCTTCCTTCACGTATTCAACGTCCACCAGTTCGAAACCATTGTCGTCGAGATAGGGCCCGAGCATCTGCTCTACCGTTTGTTTAATTTTAGATTTGGGTGTGCTCAAAAGAAAATTACCTCCACGAACTTGTCTTTTGCTATATACCAAAGATAAAGAGTGGGTTTCCCCACTCTTTACACAACGGACTTATCTCATTATTACCAAAGAAATTATACCATAGTGAGTCTGGACTGACAAGTGCTAGCCCTTGACTCCCCCTTTGGAGCTCTCTTTTCTAGCCATGAAATAAGTGTTGTTAAAGCCTTTAAAATAGGGAAAGTTGATTGCTCTCCGGTAGGCCGCGGAAGCAGCCCATATTGGTTAGCAGCTCAATAACTGTCTTACTCGCCTTGGATTTTTGCTGGAAATCCTCAATAGAAAGGAACTCCCCGGCATCTTTCGCAGCGGCAATGTTGATAGCAGCATTCTCACCAATTCCCGCTAATGCGGAAAACGGAGGAATCAAACTCTTGTCATCAACAATAAACTTATTCGCTTCCGAACGGTAAAGATCAATGTTTTTGAATGTAAACCCACGTGCCGTCATCTCCAAAGCCATCTCAAGGACAGGCAACATAGCCTTTTCCTTTGGCAAAGCTTGAAATCCTTTTTGCTCAATTTCTACGATCTGACGGTTGATCGCTTCATATCCCTTACAGCACAATTCAATATCAAAATCTGCTGCACGTACAGAGAAATAAGTCGCATAATATTCAATAGGATGATACAGCTTGAAGTAGGCGGTACGTACTGCAGAAATTACGTATGCAGCAGCATGCGCCTTCGGGAACATGTATTGAATCTTCAGACAAGAATCAATATACCATTGTGGAACCTTGCACTTTTTCATTTCCTCGATCCATTCGTCAGATAAACCTTTACCTTTACGAACACTCTCGGTAATTTTAAAGGCCAAGCTCGCATCCATTCCCGCTTTATAAATTAAGAAGAGCATGATGTCATCCCGACAACCGATAACGGTCTTAATGTTACAAGTGTTATTCTTTATAAGCTCTTGCGCGTTACCAAGCCAAACTCCAGTACCATGAGACAAACCTGATATTTGCAGTAAGTCAGCAAAGCTGGATGGTTTCGACTCAATAAGCATTTGACGTACGAACTTGGTACCCATTTCGGGCACACCATAGGTCGCAACCGGTGATCTGATTTCGTCAGGCCTCACTCCAAGCGCATCTGTAGAGTTAAACATGCTCATTACTTTCGGATCATTCATCGGGATAGAAGTTGGATCAACACCTGTCAAATCCTGCAGCATCCGCATCATCGTCGGATCATCATGACCCAGAATATCAAGCTTCAGCAGATTCGCATCAAAAGCGTGATAATCAAAGTGTGTGGTCTTCCATTCGGCATTGACATCATCCGCCGGGAATTGCACTGGCGTAATATCTTCTACCTCCATATAGTCTGGAACAACGACTATACCACCAGGATGCTGTCCCGTACTACGTTTAACGCCTGTACAGCCGGCCGCCAGACGGCCAACTTCAGCTCCACGCCAACGTTTCTGGTGAAGTTCTTCGTATTTTTTTGCAAATCCGAAAGCTGTCTTCTCAGCTACGGTACCAATCGTTCCGGCACGGAATACATTTTTCTCACCAAACATTTCTTTGGTAAAGTTATGTGCATTCGGCTGATATTCCCCTGAGAAGTTCAAGTCGATATCGGGAACTTTATCCCCTTTAAATCCAAGGAAGGTCTCGAACGGAATATCCTGGCCTTCACCTTTGAGCTTCTGACCGCAATCCGGGCAGACTTTATCTGGTAAATCGAATCCGCTCCGCACACTACCGTCCAGGAACCATTCACTATGGCGACACTCGGGGTTTAGGCAAATATAATGCGCAGGCAAAGGATTAACTTCTGAAATCCCAAGAAATGTAGCTACTACAGAAGAGCCTACAGAACCCCGCGAGCCTACGAGATATCCATCTCGATTTGATTTTTTAACGAGACGTTCAGAAATCAAATAGTTGGCAGAGAACCCGAATTTAATAATCGGTGCAAGCTCTTTCTCCAAACGGGCAATAACTACTTCAGGTAGTTCTTCGCCATAAATGGATTTGGCAGTGTTATAACAGGTCTCGCGAATTTCTTCGTCCGCCCCTTCAAGAATTGGTGTAAATAGCTTATCTGGAAATAGCTCCAGCTCTTCAAAACGTTCTGCCAGCTCAACTGTATTCGTAACCACGACTTCCATCGCTTTTTCAGCACCGAGAAATTCGAATTCAGACAGCATTTCATCCGTTGTGCGGAAGTGTGCATCCGGTTTGCGTTGGTCTTTAAGCGGACTAAAGCCTGTGATCCCATTAATCGTAATATCACGATACAGCTTGTCCCGGGGTTCAAGATAATGCACATTCCCCGTTGCGATAACAGGTTTATTCAACTGTTCCCCTATTTCGCAAACCTTGCGGACTACATCGCGAAGCTCATCAGGGCCTGCTACAAAGCCCTTGTCCACCAAGTGCATGTACATGGTCAATGGCTGAATCTCCAGCACATCATAAAAATGAGCAACCTCCATGGCTTCCTCAGTCGTTTTGTTGAGTACTGCTTCAAAAAACTCTCCACGTTCACAACCGGAAATTACGAGCAGTCCATCTCTATGCTCTTCCAGCTTGGATTTCGGAATACATGGTACACGTTTGAAATATTCCGTATGTGACATGGAAATGAGCTTATAGAGATTTTTTTTGCCTACTTGATTAAGTGCATAAATATTACAGTGGAATGGTCTTGTGTTCGAAAGATCATTACCCACATAATCGTTTAGTCGATCAAGGCGGGTCATGCCCTTCATCTTTTCAGCATCTGCGAGCAATCCTGTTAATATACCGCCGAGCGCTATGGTATCATCAATCGCACGGTGATGGCTTTCCAGAAGAACTTTATATTTATCGGCTAATGTGTTCAGCCTGTGATTCTTCATGCTTGGATATAGTAACCGAGCGAGCTCAAGCGTATCAAGAGATGGATTCGGAAGCACAGGTTCACCTATTTTACGTAACGAGGCCTGAATAAAACCCATATCAAATCTGGCGTTATGAGCAACAAGGATACTATCACCCACAAATTCAACAAACTTACGCAGC
Organism: Paenibacillus sp. FSL R5-0923; assembly: GCF_038009145.1. Taxonomy (NCBI): domain Bacteria; kingdom Bacillati; phylum Bacillota; class Bacilli; order Caryophanales; family Paenibacillaceae; genus Paenibacillus; species Paenibacillus sp. FSL R5-0923. The sequence goes on along the minus strand of NZ_JBBPAT010000001.1, from coordinate 3,387,911 downwards.
ACTGGTTCAAGATCAGGAGCATCCTTAACCATTTCATCCGTAATATTGGTCAATTGCTGAATATGATAAGGGATCTTCTCATGCGGATTAACAAAAGTAGAATAACGGTCTACTTCTTTGCCCTCACACATTTTAATGGCCGCCAGCTCCGTAATATTATTGCGGGTAATCGATAACCCCGTGGTCTCTATATCAAACACTACATAGGTAGCTGTCTTCAAGTCCAAAGGCTGAGCATTCTCGACAATATTCACAGAGTCATTCACAACATTGGCTTCCACGCCATAAATCATTTTTATCTTATGCTTATGAGCTGCATGGTTCGCATCAGGAAAAGCCTGAACTCCGCCATGATCAGAAATAGCAATCGCAGGATGCCCCCACTGGGCAGCTGTTTTGACATAGGTAGTGATCGGAGTGACCGCATCCATCGTACTCATCGTAGTGTGAAGGTGGAATTCCACCCGTTTCTTAGGAGCCGTATCTTTACGCGCAGGCGGTGCCTTAACTTCCGTTAAATCCGAAGGGATCATCACTAGCTCAGGAATCTGCATAAAACGGTCATATTCAACTTTTCCGCGTGCTCTTACCCATTTACCGTTTGCTAGCTGACTCATAACCTTCAGATCATCTTTAGTCTTCGCGAACATCTTCATTTGTAGAGAATCCGTGAAATCGGTCAAACTGAAGGTGAACAAAGTACTGCCATTGCGAAGTTCCTTACGATCCAGACCAAAAATGGTACCCTGAATTGTAATTTTCTTCTCTTCATCTTGAATTTCAAGAATCGGCACAGCTTGTTCTTTAATTTCATACCCCACCTGAAGCTTAATTACTTCATTAGGATCGCTATCATCAGCAGGAGCTTCTGTTTCTACAGCAGTCATCATCTGCTCAACGATCTCGCGTTGTTCTTGCTGAAGCTTTTGCTGAAATTCTTCGTATGCTTCAACATTATTATTTTCGTTCTCTGCCATTAGCACTTTAACTTTTAAGGAGAGACCGAAATACTTATCATAAAATTTAATAATTGCCCCATCGATGCCTTTTTTACGAGCCAGCTCCATAGAAGTGGAGTCACTCATCGTCAGCATTAAAGTGTCATCTTTAAGCTCTTGGGTAGAACGTGTCAGCCAGCCATTAACCGAAGGGATCTCGCGAGTCACCCACTCCAGAAACAATCCCCAATATTCTTGGACTAGCTCTGCTCTACTAACTTTTTGATCATATACGAATAAAAAGCTTACTTTGGCTATATGCTGTAGCTTCTCGCGCATTCTGAGGCAAAATGTCCGGTATACCTGCGCTGGAACCAGACTTTCTTTCGTAATCACTATTTGCCAGTCTCGGTTACCACGGCTGATCTCTACACGCTCTATATATCCATCTAAAAAGTAGGGATCCATAATTGCAGGTGGAATTTCACCTTGCTTCATCAAGAGCTCGAATCTTTTTCTTCTCTCCTGGTTTTGTTCCATGCTTTCCTCCCACCTTTGATAACTCCGTAAAACACAATCAATGATATTCAGTGAAAGTACAATATGATAAGAAGAAACGACGTTGTCGTCTTTTAAAGACGATAACTGTTTCTCGTAAAAATATAAGGATAAAGTATAGTGTGAAACTTATACTTTCTTATATTTCAAGCATAAACGCCTTCGGCGTCCTTATGAGGACGGTAAGTGTTTATGCGAGAAATAAAAGGATAATTTATTACGTAAGCCTATAAATTCTTATATTTTAAAAAGCTTCTGGATTCAAAAAGCATTGGGTTTTTTCGGCCCGCTGACTCCTCTCTCCAGAAGCTAGATTAAAATACTACAAGACTGTTGATCGGTACCAAAAGATTAATATGCCTTTGCAAAAACCACAGTATGCTCAGCTGGTTTACCACAGCAAATGCAGACTTGTTTCTTCTCCGCCGGATCGAAAGGAATGTTACGGCTACCCGCACCTGTCTCTTCCTTAACTTTGGACTCGCATTCTTCGGAACCACACCAGCCAGCTAGTGCAAAGCCGCGTTTTTCTTCCATTGAAGCTTTCATTTCTTCCAAGGAATCTACAGAATAGAAATGGTCCTCACGGAATTTCAGGGCACGTTCGAACATTTCATTATGAACCTGCTCGAGCATTGCTTGTACCTCTTCAACAAGGTTCTCCTGCTGAATTACCTTCTTCTCACCTGTGACACGGGATACGATAACGCAAACGCCATTCTCCATATCGCGTGGTCCAAGCTCCAAGCGCACAGGTATACCGCGCATTTCATATTCATTGAACTTCCAACCTGGCGTTACATCCGAACGATCATCCACACGTACACGAACACCTGCGTTCTTCAGCTCCTTGAACAGCTCGTCTGTCCGTCCAATCACGGCTTCGCGAGTTTTAGGAGGTCCGATCGGAATCATAATCACTTGAGTTGGCGCTACCTTAGGTGGCAGAACAAGACCACGGTCATCGCCATGCACCATAATCAGCGAACCAATCAAGCGTGTAGTGGATCCCCATGAGGTCGTATGCACATATTCTAAATTATTGTCGCGGCTCAAATACTGGATCTCAAATGCTGTTGCAAACTTGGTACCCAAGTAATGTGAGGTAGCAGCCTGAACAGCACGTCCATCTTTCATCATCGCTTCAATAGAATACGTATCTACTGCACCAGCAAAACGCTCGGAAGGTGTCTTTTGTCCAGTGATCACCGGAATGGCAAGGAATGTCTCGGCAAAATCACGGTAGTTATCCAGCATCTTCATGGTTTCTTCACGAGCTTCGGCTTCATTCTCATGCGCAGTATGCCCTTCTTGCCAAAGAAACTCAGTAGTGCGGATAAATGGTAAAGTACGCTTCTCCCAACGAACCACGTTCGCCCATTGATTGATAAGTACAGGAAGGTCACGATAGGACTGAATCCATTTGGAATACATATGCCCGAACATGGTCTCAGAAGTAGGACGGACAGCCAGACGTTCTTCAAGCACGTCTCCACCAGCCTCAGTTACCCATGGCAGTTCGGGATTAAAGCCTTCAATATGATCCTTTTCCTTTTGAAAGAAACTCTCTGGAATGAACACTGGAAAATAAGCATTACGATGCCCAGTTTCCTTGAGGCGACGGTTCATTTCCTCCTGAATATGCTCCCATATTTCATAGCCCTCTGGCTTAAATACGATACAGCCACGAACAGGAGAGTAGTCCATCAAGTCTCCTTTTTTTATAACATCAATATACCAGCGTGAGAAATCCTCGCTTTGCGGCGTGATTTCCGTAACGAATTGCTTATCTTTTGCCATGTAATGGAATGCCTCCCGAAGAAAATTAGCCGCTGATCAAACGTAAAATATCATTATACGTAACAGCAATCATTAATAAAAATAACAGTGCAAATCCGACAAAGTGAACCATACCTTCACGACTCGGATCTACAGGTTTACCGCGTAATGCCTCCACACCTAGGAACGCCAGACGGCTTCCATCGAGTGCTGGAATCGGTAATAGGTTGAAAATCCCCAGATACAAGCTTAGGATAGCAGCCCAATAGGTAAGATACTGAATGCCTTGTTGGGCAATTTGACCGGTTACTTCAAAGGTACGAACCGGACCTCCAATATCATCCATATTGAATTTATTGATCAATTGCTTAAAGCCCAGAAAGATAGCTTCCGTCGTATCGACCATAGCTTTACCTGAACCTGTCAACGTCTCTCCAACCCCTGCTTTGCGGGTAGGAAGCTCAGGTGTAATCCCGATTTTACCGCCTTCTTGTCCCTCCATGCTACGAGGAACGAGAGTCACATTAAGGGTCTCATCACCACGTTGAAGCATCCATTTCATTTCTTTCCCTTTGGACTCCGAGGTTAAGTCAATCATTTTTTGGTAATCGGCACCAATCTTCTCACCGTTGATGGAGACAATAATGTCACCCTTCTGCAATCCCGCCTCTTGTGCAGGCATTCCTTCAGAGACATCACCGATCTTAACATAAGTAGGATTCTCCACCGGAATTCCAACCATTTGCAAATGGATGGCAAACAGAACAAAGGCTAACAGGAAGTTCATCACAGGACCCGCAACAATAGCCAATGCACGCTGACCCACGGTTTTACTACCGAATTGACGATCTTTAGGCGCAATTTGAGTCTGTTGCGTTCCTTTAATCATCATCGCTTGAGGATGAACATCATAAGTAGTAACTTCGCCATCCACATCCAAGCGGATTTGCAGATCATTTTCAAGATCAGTATGCAAAGCCTCACCACGGATTACATTTTTACGTGTATCCAGTGCGTCCAGATAAATATTTTTCACTTTGTTATCCTGACCGAGTCTTACTGCAATGGTCTGTCCTGAGCCAATTTCAATAATTTCTGGATCTTCACCAGCCATCCGAGCATAACCGCCAAAAGGCAGTAAACGCAAAGTGAACTGTGTCTCATTCCGTTTATAAGAAAACAGTTTCGGACCGAAACCGATAGCAAATTCCCTCACGAGAATACCGGCGCGTTTGGCAAAATAATAGTGACCCCATTCATGTACAGTCACCAGGACAAAAAACATGAGCACCGTTAATAAAACGACTTGAACCATTTCCAAACGTATCATCCCCCTTTAGGTGTAAGACCGAAGTATGTCCTCTTAATTTATCATTATTCTCCGATCAGGCACAAGAGAATCAACTGTCCCAACCTATTTTTAGGGCAAAGTAAGTATTTCCAGTCAAGCAATAACGCCATCGGCGTCCCTTAAGGAGACGGTACGCGTTTAACGCGAGAAATATAAGGATAATGTATAAAGTGAAACTTATACTTTCTTATATTTTTAAAAAGAGATCTTTCTACCTTCTACAGCGTTGCTGCCAGCTCACGAACACGCTTATCACAGGATTCAATTTGTTCCAAATTCGGATTGTCCTCGTTAATATGACGATGCAGCACTTCACCGATGATCTCCTCAATGCGCAGGAATGGGATCTCATGACTCAAGAAACGAGCAACAGCAATTTCATTCGCAGCATTAAAAGCAGTAGTAGCTGTCCCTCCAGCTTTTCCACAATCCATGGCTAGCTTAAGCGCAGGGAATCGTTCATAGTCCATTTCTCGGAAAGTCAAACGTCCAACTTCAGCTAACGACAAACGCTGTGCCGGCGATTCCCAGCGTTCGGGATACGTGAGCGCATATTGAATCGGGACACGCATATCGGGATTACCAAGCTGAGCAATAATGCTGCTATCGCGGAACTCCACATATGAGTGAATGATACTCTCTGGATGCAAAAGTACATTTACTTGTTCATAAGGTAGACCAAATAGCCAATGCGCTTCAATCACCTCAAGCCCTTTATTCACCATTGTAGCAGAATCAATCGTGATTTTCGCGCCCATGCTCCAATTCGGATGACGAAGTGCATCTTCTACTGTTACATTCTTGAGTTGATCACGAGTGAAATCCCGGAAGGATCCACCAGAAGCCGTTAAAGTGATGCAAGCAATATCCGCGAGATTCTCACCATTTAAGCACTGAAAAATAGCAGAATGCTCGCTATCAATAGGTAACAACTTAACACCCTTACGATTGGCTAGATCAGTGACGAGGTGTCCTGCCGTTACCAAAGTCTCTTTATTAGCTAGTCCAATATGTTTGCCTGCTTCGATCGCAGCTAACGTGGATTGGAGGCCTACACTACCCATAACAGCCGTTACGACCATTTCGGCATCTCCACCAGCTGCCACCTCAACAAGACCTTCATTCCCGCTGTATAGCTGTATGCCAGAAGGCAGACTGGATCTAATCTCATCTGCCAACTCCTTTGTTGCAACAGAAACACGACGAGGATTAAACCGACGAACTTGTTCCAGCAATAACGCTGTATTCGTTCCAGCTGCCAAGCCATCTACTTGAAAAGAGTCTGGGTGCATAGCGATGACATCTAGAGTCTGAGTGCCGATCGAACCTGTGGAACCAAGAACACTTATTTTTTTCATAGTTATACCCTCTCCTTCCGTTAATAGTAAGGCATGAGCGTTAGGATATGTACGAATGGAAATACGATAATCCAGCTGTCACATCGATCAAGAATACCACCGTGACCTGGCAGAAGTGTGCCTGAATCTTTGATACCATACGCACGTTTATAGGCAGATTGCACAAGATCACCAAGCTGACCCAAGACCGCACAAGAAAGCCCTATAAGCAGCGCTCGTCCTATCGCTAGATGTTCAGGAGCAAATATTGCAAACACGATCGCGATTAGCATCGAGATCAGTACCCCACCTACTGCACCTTCCACCGTTTTGTTGGGACTGATGGCTGGCCAAAGTTTGTTCTTCCCCATGCTTCTTCCAACAAAGTAAGCCCCGGCATCACTACCCCAAATGCAGAAAAGGAGTAAAAAAGTCCAGAACAAACCATGTCCGTCATCCGATGCACGAGCCATGGCCATATAAGAAAAACCCATTCCAATGTATACTATACCAGTAAACAGCAAGGCTGTTACTCGAATATCTAATTTATTTTTAGTAAAAACTGTAACTAAAAGGAACAACAGCAGCAGAATCCAAATTCCTTGTTCCCACGATAAGGGTGCAGAGATCCCAAGCAAATTCCAAGGGATCATAAAACTTAGAATGGCTGCATAACCAAGAACGGTAGAACCGGAAAGCGCAGGTATCCCTATCATTTTCACAAATTCATAAAACCCGATAAAAGCCATGGCAGTAAGTAACAACTGGTATGGCCAGTTTCCCAACACGCATAAGCCTAAAAATAGTGCTCCGGCAACAATTCCGGTAATCAATCGCTGCTTCAAAGGTTTCCATCTCCTATCAAGCTACTTCAGTCCACCATAACGGCGTGTACGGCGTTGATATTCAGCAACTGCCTGATGCAAATGCTCCTTATCAAATTCAGGCCAATACACATCAGTAAACCACAGCTCACTATAAGCAAGCTGCCATAGCATGAAATTGCTAAGTCGCATTTCTCCGCTTGTACGTATAAGCAAATCCGGATCTGGTAACCCACCAGATAACATTCGGCTATCGATTAGATCAGTCGTAATATCTTCCGGTGACAAAGCCCCTGATTGGATGTCCTTACCAATGCTGCGCATGCAGTCCTCAATTTCTTTACGTCCCCCATAATTAAGAGCAAAATTCAATATAAGTCCAGTATTGCCCTGTGTTCGGGAAACCGCTTCTTCCATAGCCTTGCGTGTATATGAAGGTAGTGCATCAGTATCCCCCATCATACGTACTTGGACATTCTTCTCAATCAGTTCATCAAGCTCAATGGCTAGAAACTCCACTGGCAAGCGCATCAGATAATCGACTTCTTCCTTTGGTCGTTTCCAATTTTCTGTCGAGAACGCATACATCGTCAAAAACTCAACACCCAGTTCGTCTGCAGCGATTGTAGCACGTTTAACAGCCTTCATGCCATTCTGATGACCCACAACGCGCGGCAACCCGCGACGCTTAGCCCAACGCCCATTGCCGTCCATAATAACAGCCACGTGCCGGGGAATGTTATCCGGTGAAATCTCGACTGGCTGTTGCCTGTCTTTACGGCTCAGCCACGCTTGAACCCGTTTGATCATTTCCGTTTCCTCCAAGCTCTTATCAGAAAGAGACAAACCCCACCATTAACGGAGGGGCCTTAAGTCTCTAGAATATCTTTATACTTCCATAATCTCTTTTTCTTTGGATACAAGCACTTTGTCGACCTCGGCTATGAACTTATCCGTTGTCTTTTGAATGTCTTCCTGATGGCCACGGGACTCATCTTCCGAGATACCGTTTTTCTCCATCTTCTTAATATCATCGTTGGCATCACGGCGAATGTTGCGGATCGCTACTTTCGCTTCTTCACCAAATTTCTTCGTCAATTTCACCAAATCCGTCCGACGTTCTTCAGTCAGCGGAGGGATAGAAAGACGAATGATTGTGCCGTCATTAGCAGGCGTCAAACCGATATCCGATTTCATAATCGCCCGTTCAATGTCAGACATCGATGTTTTGTCCCACGGCTGGATTAACAGTGTCCGGGAATCCGGAGTACTGATGTTCGCCAGCTGATTGATTGGAGTTGGGGAACCATAATACTCAACTTGAATGCGATCTAGCAGTGATGTTGTTGCACGTCCTGCACGCAATGTTGCCAAGTCACGTTTCAGCGATGAAATCGCTTTTTCCATACGCTCTTCGGCATTTTTTTTGACCGATTGTGGCATTAATCTACACTCCCTTTAACAATCGTTCCGATCTTCTCACCGAGAACGACACGTTTGATATTGCCTTGTTCAGTAATGGCAAATACAATGAGCGGTATATTATTATCCATGCATAGAGATGAAGCTGTGGAATCCATAACACCAAGGTTTTTGTTTAGAACATCCATGTAAGTGAGCTGTTCAAATTTCTCGGCTGTGCTGTCTTTAAACGGATCTGCTGAATATACACCATCAACCTTGTTCTTCGCCATCAGAATAACTTCTGCTTCGATTTCTGCTGCTCTAAGTGCTGCAGTAGTATCTGTAGAGAAGAAAGGGTTACCTGTGCCTGCTGCAAAAATAACAACACGGCCCTTCTCCAAGTGGCGAATCGCACGACGACGAATGTATGGTTCAGCAATTTGCTGCATCGAGATCGAAGTCTGCACTCTTGTTGGCACATCGATTTGTTCTAATGCATCCTGAAGAGCAAGTGAATTCATTACTGTTGCCAGCATGCCCATATAATCTGCAGTAGCGCGATCTATGCCACTTGCACTACCAGCGATCCCGCGCCAAATGTTACCTCCACCACAAACAATCGCAACCTGAACGCCAAGCTCTACAACTTCCTTGATCTGTTCAGCGATGGAAATAATCATGTCGGCATCAATACCATATCCGTTTTGTCCTGCCAAAGACTCTCCACTTACCTTAAGGACTACTCTCTTAAATACCGGCTGTTCCAAATGTATACCCTCACTTTCTGCAAAAGACGGAACACTACGTGTACGTGTTCCGCTCTTCTGATGCTTGCCTTTATTCAATTCTTCACATTTATGATGAAGCTGATATTAATTATTTACTTGTGCCATAACTTCTTCAACAAAGTTATCCACTTTCTTTTCCAAACCTTCGCCTAGTTCAAAACGAGCAAAACGACGGATCGAGATGTTTTCTCCGATTGTGCTGATTTTTTCGTTCAGCAATTGGGAGATCGTTTTGTCTGGGTCTTTAACGAAGGTTTGCTCAAGCAAGCAATATTCTTCGTAATATTTACCAATACGTCCTTCAACCATTTTTTCAATGATTTTCTCAGGCTTACCTTCATTCAAAGCTTGAGCTTTCAGGATTTCTTTTTCTTTTTCTACATCTTCTTGTGGAACTTCTTCACGACGAACATAACGTGGGTTTGCTGCAGCGATTTGCATAGCGATATCGCGAGCAAAATCCTTGAAGGAATCTGTTTTACCTACAAAGTCAGTTTCGCAGTTGATTTCTACAAGTACACCAATACGGCCGCCAGCGTGGATGTAAGATTCTACAACGCCTTCAGTAGCAATACGTCCTGCTTTGTTTGCTGCTGCGGACAAACCTTTTTCACGAAGCAATTCAGCCGCTTTAGTGATATCGTTATTAGCTTCTTCAAGCGCTTTTTTACAATCAAGCATACCAGCGCCTGTTCTTTCACGAAGTTCTTTTACTGCTTTTGCATCAACTGCCATTGTTTATTCCCTCCAGGTAATTGTCGTTTTCTTACATTATTCAAGGCTTTTATCCTAAAAAAAGGGCAGTGAGAGGTTATCCACCTGCCAACCACCCTTTTCATTTAAGTTCTTGTATGTGTTAGTCGCTACTTAAGCAGTAGTTGTGTCTTCGCCTTGGTGAGCTTCAACAACAGCGTCTGCCATTTTACCAGTCAACAATTTCACGGCGCGGATAGCGTCGTCGTTACCTGGAATTACGTAGTCGATTTCGTCTGGATCACAGTTAGTATCAACGATAGCTACGATTGGAATACCCAATTTGCGAGCTTCTGCAACTGCAATACGCTCTTTACGCGGGTCAATGATGAACAACGCGCTTGGTAGACCTTTCATGTTCTTGATACCGCCCAAGAATTTTTCAAGACGATCTTTCTCTTTGCGAAGAAGGATAACTTCTTTCTTAGGTAGAACTTCGAAAGTGCCGTCCTCTTCCCAAGATTCCAATTTCTTCAAACGATCAATACGTTTTTGGATAGTTTGGAAGTTAGTAAGAGTTCCGCCCAACCAACGTTGGTTAATGAAGAACATACCGGAACGTTCTGCTTCTTCTTTCACGGAATCTTGTGCTTGTTTCTTTGTTCCTACGAATAGGATTGTGCCGTTGTCACCAGCGACGCTTTTCACAAAGTTGTAAGCTTCTTCTACCTTCTTGACTGTTTTTTGCAAGTCAATAATGTAAATTCCGTTTCTTTCAGTGAAGATATAACGATCCATCTTTGGGTTCCAACGACGAGTCTGGTGACCGAAGTGTACCCCAGCTTCTAGAAGCTGTTTCATGGAGATTACTGCCATCTTCACACACCTCCTAAGTTTGGTTTATTGTGTGTCTCCTCCGCCGTGCGTCATCTTTCAGCAAGACTTTCTTCAGAAGAAAGCACCCCTTGTCGAAATCAACCGGCGTGTGTTTTAACACCGTCAATTACTATACCATATTTTATTAGTGTATGCAACGATCATTGAAAACTTATTAATTTTTCTAGTATAGAATCTAGACTCTCGTCTTTATTAAAGGTGTAAGAACCCGATTGAATCTTCGTATTGATCTGACGTTGATTGGCGGCTTTAAGAAAACTAGCCTTGTCCTTAATGACTTCAGCCTTCTGCAAAATATCTGCTGTTTTTGTCAGTGTGCTACCTGAAGGTATACGAACAACAACCCCTGCATTCGCAGTGGCTTTAGGCTTATCAGGTGCAACAGCAGATGGTGCAGTAGTGACCTCTGGCTTCTCAATAGTGCCTTCTTTAGGCGTTGAGGGCTCTTTAGGAGGGACAACCTTATTGGGGTTATCAGATACTGTAGGCTTAGAAGGTTCCACATTCTCCGTACTTCCCTCATTAACGCCGTATGTCTTCTCACCTTGAACAGCGTCCTCCAAAGCAGACTCATCAGAAGGAGGTTCAGTAGATTCGTCGATAACCTTCAAGTTCAATTTCTCAGCACCTTGTATTACCTGTTCCTTGGTGAGTGGAGCCGCTCCACCGGATATCATTAACTGAAGTAATAGTGCGCCTGCAATTAGCCCTGTGCCAAGACCGAACAAAAAAGAACGGTTCTTCATCATACCGATTCCTCCTGTTTGGCGAGTTGCAGAATCAGTTGCACTTCTCCCCGCTGAAGTCCAGCCGTCTTGGCAATGGAGTCTATCGATTTCCCCTGCTCATGTAGTTCAAATAATCTTGGATACCGCAATTTAATAGAACTAATGGGTTTCGCTTTCACTTCTGGTTGTATTGAACTCAATTCAGCTCCGGCAGACGAGTCTCCGATCGCCGCAACCTTAGCATACGAACCCTTCTCAACCGAAACTTCCAACTCTCTTAACCGCTTTTCTTCGTTAGTTACTCGGCCTTCTAGTAATAAAGAGCTTTGCTGTAATTCTGTCAATTGATGCTGCAAATCACTAATCTGCCCTTGCATTGCTACATGATTAGTTTGTGATTGCTGTTTAATACTGCTGACCAACTGTGCTAGCTCTTCATTCTCGCGCTCTATGTCAGCCATATATAGCTCAAGCGCTGCCTCCGTTTCTTTGAGGCTTTGCTGCTCTGCTTTTCCTTCCTTCATACGCGCCGGAAGTAAAAGGGCATAAAGAATAGCGGCGACACCTACTAGCACAATATACACCCATGGTTGCAAGTGCCTTATCTCCTTTTACATATCAAATATAATTACTTATTAAAGACTCAGATCAATGCGCTGTCCTTTGTAAGGATGTTCCGCATCACGAGTGCCTGACTTCGAACGTTTCTCCGAGGAAGGATTCCCTCCGGAATGATGATTGCCTTTATCTCCGCCATCGCGTAAAGCAGACTCAGAAGATTCATCCACTTCAGCGCTTCGCATGGTCATTTCCTGACTTTGTTTCACATTTTGTCCGGCCAGTTGATGCTGATCAATAGCGGGGCGCTGCTGAGATTCATTCTGAACCTTACCCGCTTCCGTAGTCCGAGGTAGTGCAATTTGCAGTTCCACTGGTTTTAGGCTCATCATAACCCTCTTCTCATAAGAAGAAACGATGTTGTCGTCTTTATGAAGACGATAACCGTTTCTCGTAAAAATATAAGGATAATGTATAACGTGAAACTTATACTTTCTTATATTTCAAGAATGGCCGGCCGCTATTGCTGCCCGCCCGATTAATTGTATGGCGTTAAGGATATATCACCTTCACTATAAACAAACACAACTCGTTCTGTGGGGTCCTTTACAAATCGTGTATATCTACCGATCATAATTTTGGATCCGCCATAGATCGTTTTGATCACTTCAACTCTAGCTCTGCCTGTATCTTCTAGCATTCTTTCAATCTCTAGTACACGTTCTTTAATTCTTTTTTCCTCACGTTGATGAGACTGTTTGGTAGCATTCAATTTAACGCGAAGTGCCACTTTATCTGCAGGGAGTTGACCATTCGTTGCCAATTGATTTAATAGATACAACGCTTTAGACGTTTTGTCCTCATTTTCAAGTAATTGACGCAGTGATTGACGTAGCTCGTTAATCTCATTTCTGAGCTCAGGTACTACTCCTACCTCAATAGAAGTCGCTGTGGACATGGTATTGCCTATGGTACGTGCTACGACTCTTTCCCCAGACTGTACAGTTCCGCCAACTATCAATCCCTTAGCTCCGTTACAAAGAACGTCTCTGCCCGCACGAATATTAGAATGCATAATGCTCTGGGATACAATGACATCTTCACCAGCTGTTACATTACCATCTTGAATGAAAGAGACCTTAACATTTTTCCCAGCAGTTACATGTCCTTTGTTATAGCCGATAATTCCACCTGTAATTTCGATAGATCCCCCAGAGATTAATTCCGCTCCTTCAACTCCACCAACTACACGAATATCACCGGCGGACTTTACAGAAAATCCTGAAAGTACGTTTCCTCGAATAACAACGGTACCTACAAAATCAATGTTCCCAGTACTGTAGTCCACATCACCATTCACTTCATAGACAGGAAATACATTGATTTTACCGCTATCGGTTAAAGTAACAAGACCGTCAATTGCGGCATACATCGAGGTTCCATTGTTATCAACGAGTACGTTCTTGCCCACTTTAAAATGAGCTTCCCTTCCAGCTCTGAAAGCAAGCTCATCACCAGTTACAGTCTTACCATGCTTACCAGGCTGAGCAGGGATAATTCTAGCTATCAGCTTTCCTTTGAGGACGTTACGAAGCCGAACTAAATCCTTATAATCCACCTTACCATCCGCTTTTTCAAGCGGCTTGCGATCCTCTTCCAGATCAACAGTAAGCATAATACTTCCGTCGACTCCATTTACTGCAGGTTCGCCTGTAGCAATAGCGACTTTACTCCAAAAAAACTCCTCCGGATGACTACAAATACGTCCAACAATATCACGCTGGACCCCGTAGCGAATATTGTGACTGTGCAGGAAGCTTTCCAATTCTGTAGGAGAGCAGGAAAAATTCTCATCCTTTTTGGAGAACTGCAAGTACGCGATCCCTTTGTCATCCGAAAAAGTAATACTTAAGTACTGATCCAAAGCATTTTGACCGATCAATTTTGCTCCCCCTTGTCACCACTAACGGTTAATCGTTCTGCATAAGTAGATCGCGATTCTTCTCAAGCGTTCCCCTCAGCCGCAAAATAGCCTTGGAATGAAGCTGCGAAATCCGTGAAGGAGATAGTGACATGACCTCTGCGATTTCGCTCAATGATAAATCTTCATAATATAAAAGGGACACAACGGTCCGTTCTTTCACCGTTAATTTCTCAATACCTTTGGTGAGGGCTTCGCGTAAGTAGAACTCATTTACCTTGCTATCAGGATTCTTAGCTTTATCGTCCACCAGTATGGACATTCGGGTCTCTGATTCCTCTTCACGAATCGGGTCTTCCAGTGAACATAGTGACATTACAGCCACATCCTGCAACATATTTTGAAATTCAGTTACACTAATATTCAGGTATAGACTCATTTCCTCATCACTAACGGATCTCAAATACTTCTGTTCCAACTGCTGATAAGCGTCCTCGATTTTTTTAGCTTTTTCTCGCACAGATCTAGGGACCCAATCACTTTGACGTAAGGAATCTAAAATCGCACCACGTACGCGCCAGGAAGCATAGGTTTGAAACTGCAATCCCCGTTTGTAGTCGAATTTTTCAATCGCATCAATTAATCCCATTACTCCATTGCTGGCTAAATCATCTTTAGATACATTTTTGGGCAATCCCACAGCCAAACGGCTGGATACATAATCAACAATATGGAGATAACTCTCTATCAGCTTCTTTTTGGCTTCAGGGTCACTGTGTTCTTTCCACTGTTCCCATAGCTCGTCAGTTTCCAATTGAGAAGCTTTACGCTCGTTCAATAGCTTTCACCCTTCCCAAAGTTTAGTCAGAGAGCTTGTCGCGGCGAAACCTGCCTAGTCACAAGCATAAACGCCTTCGACATCCTTATGAGGACGGTAGCGTTTAAGCGAGAAATATAAGGATAATGTATAAAGTGAAACTTATACTTTCTTATATTTAAGATAACCGATTCCGCCACAGCGCTCGCTTATTCTTCTTTCAGGTGACGAACGGCCTTGGCCAATTCTTCAGGATCTTTCATAGAGACTAGTTTTGGGGGTGTGAGCGGCTTGAACCCCTCACTGTTCCCACTCCCTTGTCCTGGCTTCGGTTTGAGTAGATTAATTAACTCTTCATCCTCATTAGGGGTACTGATGTCTAGCTTTGCACCAAGTTCTTCTCCCTCAACATCCTGTTCATCCAGAGGTGATGATTGATACACGATAAAACCCAATACCCATCTTAGGAGGAAAGCAAGCAGAAACCAGATGATAAATCCTAATAGGCTTCGTAATAAACTAGTACCGAGAACATTATTACTGTAGGTTACAAAAAAAGTGAATACAAAACCTATCAAACCAAACAGCAAGTTTATAAAAATGTTTCCTATCATCTTCATATTTATATTTCCTTAGCGCCTTTTTGCACACTGCGGATGAACAATACACCAGTGTTGCAGGCAATTTCTATCGTACGGCCATAATTACCGCCCGTGTCTTCCGCAATTAACGGAATTTTCAAATGCTCAAGAGCAAGTTTACAAGATTCAACATTACGAGGCCCGATCCTCATGGTGTCGCTCCCCCCGGCAAAGGCAAACATTTGTGATCCTCCTGCCATCTTGGCTACGATCCGACTCCGAACCGCACCAAGTTCCAGCAAACGGGATAAGAGCTCCGGCACTGCAGTATCTGCAAACTTAGCGATGTTTAATTGCCCTTCCCTAGCAATCTCAGAAGTAGGGAGCATCACATGCGCCATTCCCGCGAGTTTTTTTCCAGGGTCAAACAATGTCAATCCCACGCAGGAGCCAAGACCCGTTGTACGAATCAAACTATCCTGGCTTCCAATGTTAAGATCTGCCATCCCTACTTTAATGATGCTTTGTTCTTCAATCATTTTCAAACGGAACTCCTAGCGATTTGAAGATTTTCGGGAATGATTCCGGATCGGGAATAAGGAAAAATTGCCCTTCAATTTCGTTTTTCCCCTCAAAAAAAGTAGTATCGATCAACAATGCATCGTCACCCATTTGCCCAAATTGCAGCAAACCGTAGCTTAGGATGGCTCCAGCCATATCCATAGCAAGTGCAGGAACTGTTGGATACATAGAAAGTGAGGTAAAGTCTGCAAGAGAAGATAGGTACGATCCTGCTAATATATTTCCAATTTCACTCAGCGCGGAAAGTTCCATTTCTCCAAGTTCTTGGTCACTCAAAATCTCGATGCCTGCAATGCGACTGAGTAAGTTCAAAGCGGCTTCCGGAGAAAGTATGAAAAACAGGTTGCCCGGAGCTTCTCCCTCCACACGTAAGAAAACTGCATATACTAGTTCTTCAGCTCCACCAACTTTGTCCGTAATCTCTTCAAAGTTGAGAAGCTGTACCTTGGGAACAGCCATATCAATCGGCTTATTCAAGAGCTGTGATAATGCGGTGGCTGCATTCCCAGCTCCAATATTCCCGACTTCCTTAAGCACATCCATTTTAAAATCCTTATAGTGCTTAAATAATTCCACAGGTTAGCCCTCTAGGCTTTCTAATTGAACGATTTCGCCTTTGTTAAGCACTTCTGACAGATTAAGCATAATCAGCAAGCGCTCTTCACCTATCTTAGCCACCCCATCTAAATACTTCGCTTTGATGCCGCCAACAACATCTGGAGGTGTATCGATAGAATCCCTGTTCAAATCTATTACATCATTTGCTGAATCTACAATGAAACCTACTTCCATTTCATTAACAGATACGATAATTACACGTGATTGATCTGTTTGCTCCGCCTCTTCGATCCCAAAGCGGCCTCGAAGGTCAATCACAGGGATAACAACACCACGTAAATTAATTACACCCTTGATAAACGAATACGTTTTAGGCACACGAGTTATTGGCATCATGCGCTCAATGGTTTGTACCTTCTCAACTTCGATACCGTATTCCTCTGAACCTAATTTGAACACTATCACTTTAATATCTTCAGCCATGGAACGAACCTCCCTGTTCTATCCTAGTTATTTAATAAAAGCGTTCGGATCAATAATAAGTGCGACTTGGCCATCTCCAAGTATCGTTGCGCCAGATATCCCTTGAATTTCAGGTAAATATTTACCCAGATTCTTGATAACGATCTCGTTCTGACCAATAAAATCCTGTACAGCTAAGGCTACAAGACGTTCTCCCTTACGTACAACTACGATCTCTGTCTCTTCTTCAGTACTCTCATCATAATCAGGTACCGAAAATAGACGACTTAGAGAAACTAGTGGAATATGAGAATTCCGGAACTCTATCATTTTGTTGCCATGAATCGTACGGATTTGAGTGTTCTGCACGATTCCAGTTTCCACAATAGAGGATAAAGGAATGGCATACTTCTCAGAACCCAATCGAATAAGCATGGCTGCAATAATAGATAGAGTAAGTGGCAACTGAACTGAAAAATTCGTACCTTTGCCTGGTGAAGAATAGATCGTTACATTACCACCCAGGGAAGAAATCTTAGATTTTACTACATCCAGTCCTACGCCACGACCTGAGACATCAGAAATAACTTCTGCCGTGCTGAAACCTGGTGCAAATAGTAATTGATAAGCTTCATCATCCGTCATATTCTTCGCTTGCTCTTGCGTGATCACGCCTTTTTTCACAGCAGATTTCAAAACCTTCTCTGGATAAATGCCTGTTCCATCTTCCTCAATTTCAATGAAGACATGATTTCCGCTGTGGAAAGCACGTAGATGAACTGTCCCAGTCTCTGGTTTACCAGCAGCAATACGGTCAGCAATGGATTCAATTCCGTGATCAACCGCATTACGCAATAAATGTACAAGTGGATCACCAATTTCATCAATTACCGTCCGGTCAAGCTCTGTTTCGGCACCCGTTACAATTAGATCTACTTTCTTGTCCAGCGACTTAGCTAGATCACGAAGCATACGTGGGAACCGGTTAAATACGGTATCTACTGGAACCATACGAAGCTTCATCACAATATTCTGGAGATCTCCGCTTACTCTGCCCATATGCTCGACAGTTTCCGTAAGATCACCATTCTGAACCTCAGAAGCCAGCTGTTCTAAACGAACTCTGTCAATCAGAAGTTCACTAAATAGATTCATGAGCACATCTAAGCGTTCGATATCTACACGAATCGTACGTGAAGGCGCCCCTCCTGTTTTAGTTGCTCCCGGCTTATTAGCTTCATCTTTGGTAGGCAATGGTTTAGATGCTACTGAAGCAGCTGGAGCTGTTTCCTCTACAGTGGCTGTTGCGGCAACCTCTGACACGGCAGCTGCCGTTTCTTGACCAAGCATTTTCAAGGATTCTTGATCTAGTGCTACTGCTGTTACTTTATCAATCTCAGACAAATTCATAATCATTGCCTGAATCTGATCAGCGTTTTTTTGGGTTATGTAATAGAGTGAGAAGCTTTGGTCAAATTTCTCTTGTTCTATATCTTGAACGGATGGGAAGGATTTAACTACTTCCCCCGAACGTTCGAGCAGATCAAACACCATGTATGCACGTACAGCCTTAAGTTGACAATCCTTACGGATCGTTACGTCCACATACAATGCATGATGCCCTTCCTGAATCGATTGTTCTAGAACAGAAAATTGGAACTCATCTAAATGAATCGGAGTTTCAGCTGCTTGTGCAGCAGGTATATTAGCAGCAGATGCTGTACCGCCTTCAACAGGAATCTCACCCCGTACGATAGCCTGTAGGGATGAGACAATGGCTGATACATCTGCTTTACCTTCGCCACCGCTAGTAATATCCTCAACCATAGACTCTAAGGCATCCAAACTTTTGAATAACGTATCAAAAATGAAATCCTGCATGCGCAGCTTGTTATTACGTACAAGATCTAACACATTCTCCATTTGGTGTGTAAGTGAAGCCAAATCTTCAAAGCCCATAGTCGCTGCCATACCTTTTAAAGTGTGCGCAGAGCGGAATATGACCTGTACGATACTAAGATCCTCAGGATTCGCTTCCAGCCCCATCATGCTCTCGTTCAATGACTGCAGATGATCATTCGACTCATCAATAAACATGGATAAATATTGGTTCATGTCCATAGTAGAGCACCTCCCCTTCGAGTTCGCTTTTCCGTTATTTAACGGCTTGCACTAGCCTTGGAGCAATTTCTTGCAAAGGCAGTACATATTTGACGCACTGCAATTCCACCGCAGATCGCGGCATCCCGTAAACGACACAGGTCTCTTCACTTTCAGCAAATGTTGAGGTAACCCCTGAGTCATAGAGAGATTTCATCATCCTAGCACCATCACTACCCATCCCTGTCATCAGCAACACGTGCCGATCTAGAGATGTGAGTGGAAGCAATGATTCGAATAAAACATCCACTGAAGGTCGGTGGCCATTTCGCGCCTCCTCCTTCGTGAGTACAACTGCATATTGCCCTTTAGATGTTGGGGTAACTTGTAAATGATAGCCTCCAGGCGCAATGTAGGCTGCTCCTTTTCGTAATATCATCCCCTGCTCTGCTTCTAACACTTCTAGCGGACTGAATGTATTCAGACGCTGGGCTAGTGATTTCGTAAAGTTAGGCGGCATATGCTGCACAATGACAATAGGAGCTGGAAAATCCGCTGGAATTTTCTCCAGGAGTACCTTCAGTGCACGAGGTCCGCCTGTAGAACAACCGACAGCAACTAATTTGTGCAAATTCTTGCTACCAACCATTCGATCCGGAGAAAGTCCCGGAGGCTCAGAAGATACCTCCACTAAAGACTCTATCACCGGTTTGGGCGGAATTGGTTTATTCTCTACTTTAGTCTTTGGTTTAGACTTTTCGATTAACGGTGTTTTATCAGAGATGATTGGTTTGGTTGCCTTTTTAGGGATAATACTATCTACTGGCTGTTTCCCCCGAGGTTTTCTCATTCCTTCATCTTTGAGAGAAGATTTAAGTGCTGCCTTGGATTTGTCCGGTAACAATCTAGGTGCAGTCGGCAGTAATGGCTCTAAAGGCGTGATGTCAGGCATCCTAAAAGCAGATGCTCGCGCTTCACGTTGCTCTCGAGCCAACATAGCTTCTTTCATTTGCTCTCTTAGGGATTCCCCTACGCCCGTTATATCCTGGGAATTTGATATTGAAGGTTTACGAATGAAATCAAAAGCGCCCCATTCCAGTGCAAGAATGGTTTCCTTCATGCCCTCTTCATTGATGCCTGACAGCATAATCACTGGCAGCGGATCTGACGCCATTATTATTTTCAGCGCTTCCAGGCCGTTCATCTCCGGCATTTCCACATCCATAGTAACTAGATCCGGCCGAAGTTTATTTATTTTCTCGATAGCCTCGCGACCGTTTGTAGCTGTTGCCGTCACCTGAAAGTCAGCGTCATTTTCAATTAAATCGGAAATGATCTTGCGCATAAATGCAGAATCATCAACAACCAAAACTTTATATGGCTTCATATCATTTCCACCTCTGTTCCAGATTCAGAACAATTATTTACTTCGCTTTAACCATTTATGGATAAAGCCTTTAATACCTTGAACTTTTGTTTCTTTTTTACCATCTATGGTCAAATAACTTAGGGCTAGCCGATGTATATCTTTTGCAGCAACACTGTTTGGAAAAGCCAATGAAAATGGCGTCTGCCTTTTGACAGCCTGCACTACATGGGCATCTGAGCTTATATGACCAAGATAGGAAACATCTAATTGCAAAAAACGACTGGCCGCCATACGGATCTTATCACTTGTCACTGATGCTTCTCTCTCATCACCCGCTTGATTCACAATCAGTTTAAAAGAAATCTCCGGATACGTCCGATTCACAACCTTCATTAATGCGTAAGCGTCTGTTATAGCAGTTGGCTCTGGTGTTGTAACTACTAGGCAATCGTCCGCAGAGGTTATAAACTTCAACGTTTCCTTAGATAATCCAGCACCTGTATCGAACAAAATATAATCCATGCTGTCCGCAATAAGGGCTATCTGGGCTGTGAAATAATTAAGGTCCGATTCCGAAAGAGAAAATAACTCATCCATGCCCGATCCACCAGCTATAAAAGGTAGCCCGTTCGGTCCTAACTGAATAATCTGCTCAATATCCGCTTCTCTTTTTAACAGATGATATAGGTTATACTTCGCCGACACGCCCATTAACACGTCTATGTTAGCCATGCCAATATCTGCATCGAACAGCAATACTCTCTTTCCCATTGCTTTTAAAGTTAAAGCGAAATTAAGTGTAAAATTCGATTTCCCTACGCCACCTTTACCACTACAAACAGTAATGATACGGGCGGATGTTTCCCCTTTTTCAGCTAGTTTAGGCTCCTGACTGGATACAAGCTGTCTCAAGGATTGTGCCTGATCCATCATGATTCACCTGTTCCAAGAAGCATCTCACTAAGTTGTTCTTTGGAAGCCATCAATAAATCGTCAGGTACATTTTGACCATTGGTCATATAAGATAATGTGAGAGGGAAATCATTCAGGACGTTAAAGAGTGGTCCATAACTTCCCGTCTCATCTAGCTTGGTAAAAATAACTTTATCCAGCTTGTACCTGCCGAAATGCTCTGCAATCAATTTCATATCACGGCTTTTCGAAGTTAAGCTGAGTACAAGATAGGTCTCACTTCTTAATTCCTTCGCTAGCAAGCTTTGCAGTTCTGCTACAAGCATATCATTACGATAATTCCGTCCAGCTGTATCCATAATTACAAGATCACAACTCTCCAATCGAAAGAGTGCTCTTTGTAAATCTCCGGGAGATTGTACAACCTCTAGCGGAACATTCAGGATAGCTGCGTATGTACGCAACTGCTCCACAGCTGAAATTCGATACGTATCAGAGGTGATAAAACCAACCTTGCGTCCGTTTTTGAATAGCTGTTCAGCCGCAAGCTTGGCTATGGTAGTAGTTTTTCCTACTCCTGTGGGCCCTGCAATATATACGATTTGGGTATCAGGTGCAATTCCATCAGCGATTCGCCCTGACAGGAATCCATCGAGCTGTTCTTTTAAGGACTCCTGAAATTTCTCAGGTCCCCAAGTACGCCCTTCATCCGCCCAACGTTCGGAGATATTACTGATCCACTCCTCAACAAGGACAGTATCCATCTCCTGCTCAATCAAAAGATCTCTAAGCTGCTGGAGACTATCCGGTAATTCTCTTGCCCCTGAAGACTGCCTCGCGATTCGTTCCATCCAAAGCTTCATATCTCTAATTTCACGAAAAACATCATTCTCCAGCGCCGAGGCAACCTCTGGCGTTTGATCTAACCCTAAAGATTCATATAAGGCTGATACAGAGGTAGTTTCATCTGGATTGGATTCAAGCGATTTCTGATCAGGCTCTGGATGTTTGGTTATCGATTCTTTTACATCAATAGCTTCCGACAAGGCAGCGGCGATTTCCGCAAAGGACCGAGGCTCTTCCGGCTTTTCCAACGTTACAGTAGAAGCAGATGATGAAGATGAAGCTTTTTGGTAAGCTTGCGGGACAGCGCTGCGCGGAATGTTCATCGCAGGCTTCACAGGCTTTTCAGGAGCACTCTCCTTTTGAGCTTTTTCAACAGCCGCTACTACCTCTATTTTTTTCTTTTTAAACAATCCTAAAAATCCGCCAATCTTAATTTCTTTAGTACTTAAAATTACAGCCTCGCTTCCAAGCTCACTACGAATGGAATGCATGGCGTCAGGCATCGTATCGACCACATAACGCTTCACTCTCATAAATTCACCACTCCGACGCTTTGTATTTCAATGTTAGGCTCTAGTTCGCTATAAGACAGTACAGGAATATCCTGCATTGTCCGTTCAATCACCTGCCGCAAATACATACGAATGGTTGGTGATGTGAGTACAATGGGCTGTTGTCCTGACTGCAGCAGTCGATTGATCTGTTCACTTAACCGCTGATAGATCGTTTGAGTCGATGCTGGATCCAATGCCAAATAACTGCCCTGTTCAGATTGCTGCACACTCTCAGAAATTTTCTTCTCTAGGTTAGGTCCTACCGTAATAACTTTCAGAGTCTCTCCAACTTGCGAGAATTGCTGAGTAATCTGTCTGGACAAGGATTGACGAACATATTCGGTAAGAATATCAGGATCCTTGGTGTACGTCCCGTAATCCGCCAACGTCTCAAAAATAGTAACCAAATCCCTGATCGATATTTTCTCGCGCAGCAGCTTGGCAAGTACCTTTTGCACATCCCCAATCGCTAATACCGAAGGAATAAGATCATCAACAAGCACTGGATAATTGTCTCTTAGGTTATCCACCAACATCTTAGTTTCTTGTCGTCCTAACAACTCATGTCCATAACGCTTAATCAGCTCCGTCAAATGAGTTGCAACAACGGATGGTGGATCTACCACGGTATAGCCGGACAATTCAGCCCGCTCTTTAACCGATTCGTCAATCCACAACGCTGGAAGTCCAAAAGATGGTTCAATGGTCTCAATACCGTTTATAGATTCATCATCATAGCCTGGACTCATGGCTAAGTAGTGATTAAGTAATAATTCACCGCCGCCGACAGTATTTCCTTTAATTTTTATGACATATTCATTCGGTTTTAGTTGAATATTGTCGCGAATGCGAATAACAGGCACTACAAGACCCATTTCAAGTGCACATTGCCGTCGAATCATGATGATACGATCTAGTAAATCTCCACCCTGACCTGTATCTGCCAAAGGTATAAGACCGTACCCGAACTCGAATTCAATAGGATCTACAGAGAGTAAATTAATTACACTTTCCGGACTTCGTACCTCTTCAATCTGTTTCTCTTCAACAAGCTGCTCTTCGGCAATCTGTTTTCGATTTAAATTTTGTCCCATACTATAGGCTGCAAAAGCCAGCAAACCAGCTAGCGGGAGCGTAGTAATCATATGTATAGGTGTAAAGAGACCTAGAAAAGCAACAGTAACTGCAACAATATATAATAACTTTGGATAGGAGAGTAACTGACCTGTTAATTCTTCTGCCAGATTACCTTCCGATGAAGCTCTAGTAACGATAAGACCTGCTGCAGTCGAAATGAGCAAAGCAGGAATCTGGCTGACTAGACCATCCCCGATCGTCAATACAGAATAAGTAGATAACGCAGTGGAGAAATCCATTCCGTGCACAACCATACCGATAATAAAACCACCAATAAGATTGATCAACAGGATAATGATACTCGCAATCGCGTCTCCTTTAACGAATTTACTCGCACCATCCATGGCTCCGAAAAAATCCGCTTCCCGTTCAACATTGCGGCGACGCTCACGTGCCTGTGTTTCATTAATCATGCCTGCGTTAAGATCGGCATCAATACTCATCTGCTTGCCGGGCATCGCATCCAAGGTAAATCTCGCCCCTACCTCAGCTACACGCTCTGAACCTTTAGTAATAACAATAAACTGAACCACTACCAAAATCAGAAACACGATAAATCCAACGGCAATTTGTCCACCGGCGATCCAGCTTCCGAAAGTAGATACCACGGAACCGGCATCTGCGTAAGTCAGGATCAATTTCGTTGTCGAAATGTTTAGTGACAGACGAAACAATGTCGTAACAAGCAATAATGAAGGAAAAATTGAAAATTCGAGCGCATTCTTCGTGTTCATAGCAACTAATATGATAATTAATGCTATAGAAATATTAATAACTAGCAAAACGTCCAAAAGCCAGGACGGGATAGGCAGAATCATCATAAGCACAATACCGATGATGCCTAGCAAAACTGTTAAATCTTTAGCTTTCAATGTCCTAACCCCCCGCCTTATTTCCTCTTACCTTTAAGTTTATATACATATGCCAGCACTTCAGCTACAGCCTGAAACAGATCATTTGGAACGACATCTCCAATTTCTGCTCTTTGGAATAATGCCCGTGCCAGCGGTTTGTTTTCCATAGTCACGACGCCATGTTCTTTAGCCAGCTCCCGTATACGAAGTGCTACATAATCCTGCCCTTTTGCAATAATCTGTGGCGCCTCCATTTTGGAACCATCATATTTTAGCGCAACAGCAAAGTGAGTTGGATTTGTAATAATTACATCCGCGTTAGGAACTTCCTGCATCATACGCTGCATGGCCATTCTGCGTTGGCGTTCCCTGATCTTACCTTTAATTAGAGGGTCGCCCTCCATTTTTTTGTATTCATCCTTGATATCCTGCTTAGACATTTTCAGGCTTTTTTCGTGCTCGTACTTCTGATACATAAAATCTAGAAAAGCCATAATTAGCAGGGCAACCCCTATTTTCAAACCAAGACTCATCGTCAGCTTGGCCGCAAACTTAAAAATTCCCTCCGCACTGATATGCGACAGGGATGCAAAGTTCTTCTTTTCTCCCCATAATGTGCTATATACCAGATAAGAAATAATTAGAAGCTTAAATATTGATTTCAGGAATTCTACAAACGAACGCATAGAGAAAATATTTTTGAATCCTTTTATCGGATTAATCTTACTGAATTTAGGAGTAATCCCCTCTCCTGTAGCCATAAAGCCCACCTGCGCCAAGTTGGAAACAAGTGCCATAACAAACGTAATTCCAAGTAATGGAGCTAGCAAAATCAAGATTTGCAAGCCATACTGATTAAATAGCAGCGTTATATTCTCAGGCGTAACGTCCAGCATCATTCGATTCTGAAATACGTCCGTGTATAGCTTCATAAAACGCTCTTTCATAAAACCACCAAACATCATCAAGCTAACTACCGCAGCTAGCAATACAACCGCACCAGACAGCTCAGCACTTTTGGCTACTTGGCCTTTTTTACGAGCATCCTGCCGTTTCTTCGGGGTTGCTTTTTCCGTCTTTTCACCGGCGAAGAGTTGAAGATCTAGTCTATAACGCTTCGTCTTAGGCATAATACTCTCCCCTTACGGTCACCTACGGCTTCTTCCCCATGAGACCCAGTAAATTCTCCATGGATTCGAACATGATTTCGAAGAGATTCTGAAACAACACAGCCAGACCTGGCATCAGCACTAAAAGAAGTGCAATACCTATGATGATTTTTAGAGGAACCCCTATAACGAATACATTATATTGCGGAGCCGTTCTCGCTAAAAAAGCAAGACCAACATCGGTCAGAAACAGTGCAGTTACTAATGGAGCCGACATTTGAAAAGCTAATACAAACGACTGCGCAAATGTTCGGACCAGAAACTCTGACAAACTACCATCAACCATGCGTAGAAATAAATCATTATTCATAGGAATCCATTTATAGCTGTACACAATGGCATCTAGTAAATGGTGATGTCCATTCATACTCAAAAACATTAGCAGGGCTATCATATATTTGAAATTACCGAGAATAGGTGCTGACGTTCCTGTCATAGGATCAATGACGTTGGCAATACCGAAGCCAATCTGAATATCAATGAAAGAACCTGCTGTCTGAATCGCCATAAACATCAAATATCCAATGAAACCTAGCAATAAACCTATTAATACTTCTCTCATAATCAGCAAAATATAACTAAAATCCTGCGGAATCGTAATCCCTGTTCCATTAGCACTAAAGACTACCAATGCTACAAAAAAAGATATGCCAATCTTAAAAGTTGTCGGTACCCCTTGAGAAGAAAATACAGGAACGACAACAAAAAAGGCTGTAATTCGACAAAAAATAAGCAAAAAGACGGGTAAACTTTGCAATAAGGTATCCATGTTCATTGGTTAACCAATATACATATAGAGATTTCCTAGAATTTGGCTAGTAAAGTCAATTAGCTTCGTGATGATCCACGGTCCAAATAGCAATAAAGCCAGCAGTACTGCGACGATTTTTGGAACAAACGCTAGCGTCTGTTCCTGAATCTGTGTCGTAGCTTGAAAGATACTGATTATTAGCCCTACCACCAGACCAAGAATCAGCATGGGAGCGCTGACTTCCAGCACTAAATATACGGCTTGGCTTGCTAGACCGATAATAAACTCCGTACTCAATCCTCATGCCTCCTCTTAAGGTCAGGTGTTAAAACTAAGAAGTAGTGATTTAATGACTAAGTACCAGCCGTCTACCAGTACAAAGAGCATAATTTTAAAAGGTAATGAAATCATGACCGGGGGAAGCATCATCATCCCCATGGCCATCAGCGTACTCGCCACAACAATATCAATAATCAGAAATGGAATGAAAATTAAGAAGCCCATTGTAAAAGCTTTTTTCAATTCTCCAATTGCGAAAGCTGGCACCATCACCGTCAGTGGAATATCACTGTATGTAGCCGGTTTAGCTGATCCCGTATAACCGGTATATTTCATAAATAACAAAAGGTCTTTGGAATTGGTCTGTTTAAACATAAACTCTTTCATCGGATCAGCAGCTTTATCAAAAGCCTCAGTCTGGGTAATCGTCCCCTTCATATACGGCTGTAATGCCGTTTCATTCACTTGCGCCAAAGTAGGCGACATAATGAACAGGGTCAGAAACAGAGCAAGCCCTACCAGCACCTGATTCGGAGGCATGGCCTGAGTACCAAGTGAGGTTCTAACAAAACCGAGCACGATTACAATTCTAGTAAAACTGGTCATAAGAACTAGAAACGCCGGAGCAATACTCAGAACCGTAACGAGAAGAAGAATTGATATGGAACTGGTACCACCGCTTGAACCATCTTCATTACCGACCTGAATATTAACATTAGGTATAGGATCAGCATGTATCGGCCGCATCATAACTATACTAATGAACCCGAACAGCAGAATAGCAAGAATTAGCTTCTTTTTCATAAATTCCTCGACTCATCCTTAGTAGCATCATCCCGTAACAGCTCTTCCATTTTCTCTTTTCGCTCTGGTGCAGAACGAAGCTTGGATTGCAGTGTCTCGTAAAAAGATGATGTTTCACTAAGCTCGATTTCTTCTGATGGAACCTCCCCACGCAGCTTAACCTTAACCTTGGCAATAAGCGGTGCGAGAAAATTATTCTGGTTGGAGGACTGATCCTCAAATGCTGCAATGATCAAAGCTACCTCATCCGGATCAGTGACTTTATCCAAGATGGATATGTTCTCACCAATCCCGATTAAGTAAAGGCTGCTTCCCAGTTCAATAACCTGCATCGACTTGTTAGGTCCCAGCCCTACAGCACCAAGCGTTCGAATGGAGCGCCCGCTCATAAAGGTCTGATTACGACGTCCAAGAAAACGGATCAGCAGCACAATAAGTACAATGATTACCGCAAGGACAATAATAACGTTAAGCAAATTCAGCAGGGTGTTATTGCTCCCGAGCGGTTCTGAATTGAGGGGCATGTCTTTTTCCTACACACCCAACGTTTTGTTGATAGCTTCAATAACTCGGTCAGCTTGGAAAGGCTTCACAATAAAGTCTTTTGCTCCCGCTTGAATAGCATCGATAACCATAGCCTGCTGGCCCATGGCTGAACACATGATGACCTTAGCAGCCGGATCTACCTTCTTGATTTCTTTCAGGGCGGCGATTCCGTCCATCTCAGGCATAGTTATATCCATCGTGATGAGGTCCGGACGCAGTTCTTTAAATTTCTCTATAGCTTGAGAACCGTCCTGAGCTTCGCCCACTACTTCAAATCCGTTTTTCGACAAAATGTCACGGATCATCATTCTCATAAATGCTGCATCGTCCACGATTAGAATTCGGTTAGCCATTTTTACAAAATCCTCCCTAAGTATGCTTATTGTAATTTCTGAATTCGGTCCCACTGGCTGACGATATCCGTAACGCGTACGCCGAAGTTTTCGTCGATAACTACGACTTCACCTTTGGCAATAAGCTTGTTGTTAACCAAAATATCTACAGGCTCACCGGCGAGCTTGTCCAGCTCAATGATCGAGCCTTGAGACATTTCTAAAATATCTTTAATCTGCTTCTGGGTCCTTCCTAATTCTACGGTTACTCTAAGCGGTATGTCCATCAATAAATTTAAATTGTTTTCATCAATATGACCAAAAGCTCCACCGTTAAGGTTAGCAAATTGTACAGGCTGTACATTTACATTGCGATTCGCTTCAGGACTAAGCGGTGGTGTCTGCCCATAAGGCATGCCTTGAGGCGGCATTCCGTAGGGTGGCATCCCTGGCATGCCATACGCCGGCATTCCTGCTGGAGGATAATAATATCCGCCTTCTGGCATCCCTGGATAACCAGGCATCCCCTGCGGCGGGTACGGCGGAGGTGTTTCTCCTACGGGCTGTGAAGGCGCCTGTTGCACTGGAGGAGCTACAGGAGGCGTCTCTTGAGCTGGCTTAGCAGGAGTCTCTGTCGACGTAACTGCAGCCTCCTGCGCTGCAGGGCTAACATCACCCAGAAGCATCGTTACCATATCCTTAGCAAACTGGACAGGCAAGAGCTGCATAATAGTAGAGTCTATTAAATCTCCTATCTTAAGTCGAAACGAAATTCGAATTAAGGTTTCTTCATTGGGTAAGCTGCCTACACCTTCACCACTGGACATGTTTAAAATGTCGATACCCGGAGGCGAAATATTAACAAATCGATTGAAGATCGTAGACATTGATGTGGCAGAAGAACCCATCATTTGGTTCATAGCTTCCTGCACAGCACTAATGTGTATTTCATTCAATTCTTCATCTTTAGGTTCGCCTTCCCCACCAAGCATTAAATCTGCGATGACCTGTGCATCCCTAATCTTAATAACAAGTGAGTTAATACCCTGAAATCCATCTACATATTCCACGTGTACAGCTACATGTGGTTTAGGAAAAGCCACTTCAAACTCCCCGCGTGTAATGATGGAAACTTGAGGGGTTGTAATATCAACCTTTTTCCCCAGTAAAGTGGAAAGAGCTGTCGCTGCACTACCAAACGTTATATTACCGATTTCACCCAAAGCATCCTGTTCAAACGGTGTTAAATAGTCATTTACCGTTTTCTCTGAAGGAGCCAATGAGCCTTCCGCAGATTGTCTCAGAAGGGCGTCGATTTCTTCTTGGGATAAATAATCTTTACTCGTCAAATTCTTCAACTCCTTCACTGACAATCTCGTCTATTTGCACGGCTACCCGGTCTTTCACCATTCCAGGACTTCCGATGAACTTAAGCTTCTCCCCTACCTTAATCGAGAGTCCAGTATCTACATTCCTATTTAGTGAGATCACGTCACCGACGCTAAGCCCAAGAAACTCAGATATAGATAAGCTCGATTCTCCAAGTTCAGCAACAATCGGCAGTTTCGCCTTATGAACTCTAGCTTTAATAGCTTCAAGTTCATCTGCATCCCGCGTCTTCTTCTCTGTTACAAACCATTGGTGAACAGATAGTCTAGACATTATTGGTTCCAGAACGACGTGCGGTATGCACAGATTGATCATACCTGTTGTATCTCCAATTTTGGTGCTTAACGAGATCAATGCAATGGTCTCATTTGGCGATACAATTTGCATGAACTGTGGGTTCGTTTCGAGCGCTTCCATGCGCGGATGGATATCCAGCACAGTCTTCCAAGCCTCCTGCAAACTTTCAAAACATCTGCTGAAGATACGCTCCATAATCGTTGTTTCGATTTCAGTTAAAGCATTAATCTTAGATGGCGCAGTCCCAAAACCGCCCAGCAATCTGTCCAGCATAGCGAAAGCGATGTTTGGATGAACTTCCATTACCATTCGACCTTCTAAAGGTTCGGCTTCAAAAATGTTCAGTATTGTCATTTTCGGAATGGAACGAATGAATTCATCATAAGGGAGCTGCTCTACTTGAACGACATTAATCTGCACAAAGGTGCGTAATTGGGCTGAAAAGTACGTTGTAAGATAGCGTGCGAAATTGTCATGAATCCTTGTAAGACTACGAATATGATCTTTAGAAAATCGAACAGCCCGTTTAAAGTCATAAGATCGGATCTTCTTCTGAGTTTCTTCCTTTTTAAGTTCATCGGCATCCATCTCACCTGAAGAAAGTGCAGCAAGTAGAGCATCTATTTCGTTTTGTGATAGTACATCAACCAATTCAATCACCCCCCTATCAAAGAATTATCATGCCTGAAGCTACATAGAAGCCAAAAGGTATTTGGTGACTTCGATCTGAGTGATTTTGCCTTCGGTCAATGTCTTATTGATCAGATTAACAAGCTTGCTGCTAAGCTGGTCTTTGCCATTTGCTCCATTAAGCTCCTCAGGTTTGGTATCTGCAAGCGTTTTGATAATAATCGGTTTGATTTTGATCTCTTTTATTTTTTCGAATGCTTCCTTTGATTTCGCAGAATTCAGTTGGAAGGCGAAATCTATTTGAACGATATAATCGGGATCAGCAAGATTTGTTTTGATATCTTTGATCTCTGCCGTTAATTCGACGATTTCATCTGCAGTTAAATACTTGGTTTCCACACTCTGAACCGCAGCATTTACATCATTCGAATCTTTCGGAAAGATCTTGTCCATTAATAAAAATGCGGCGATCACGATAAGTGTAATCGCAAGTAAAATCGTAAGTAACCATGGCAGCATCTTCTTCATGTTAGCTCCTCCATTGACTGGACTTTAATGGTGGCAGCATATGTGCCTATGTCCCTGTTATAATCCCGGATCTTCGTAATAACTTCATCAGCTTTTTCAAGCACGATCAGTCTTTTTCCGGTTACTAGCGTAATATATGTATCCGGGCTTTCTTCTACCATTTCTACCAGTAGGGCATTGATCCACATCGGTGTTCCATTTAATCTCGTTACCGATATCATAACAGGCCTCCTAACAAAAATAGGGGGAGGGGTACCTCCCCCACGACTCCGCGTTAATCTTTAAAAAAGATATTAAATTATTAATAAAATTAACGCTTCAGGTTAACTACTTCCTGCAGCACTTCATCAGAAGTCGTAATGATACGGGAGTTCGCCTGGAATCCACGTTGCGATACAATCATTTCTGTAAATTCATTCGTAAGATCCACATTGGACATTTCGAGTTGACCAGAAATGATAGCGCCAGTGCCATCTTCTGTATTATTCGCTGTAGTCGGAACAAGTTCGCCTTCTGCATTCGCATTAAGTGACATACGGTACAGATTACCACCAATTTTCTCTAAACCAGATGGATTAGTAACCTTGGCTACACCAATCTTCACTCCGCCTTGAGTCGTTCCATCCGACATGGTCTGAACAATCGTTCCATCATTGGAAATGGAGAACGCTGTTACATCATCACCCAGTTGAATGGGTCCACCATCGGAATCTAGCACATGAAGTCCGTCAGAAGTTACAAGATTACGTGCAGCATCTACATGAAAATCTCCTGCACGAGTCAAGAAGGGTGTTTCTTGATCTTCTGATAGCTTTACTAGGAAAAAACCATCTCCGTCAATGCGTAAATCTGTCGGGTTATTAGTAGTTTGAGCACTACCGGGTAAATGGAGTGTATCGATAGAAGCGATACTTACGCCTAGTCCGATTTGTTTAGCATTCATACCACCTGCACCATCATCACTAGGAGCAGTTACACCAGAAACAGTTTGACTCATAATGTCCTTGAACATAACCCGTCCTGATTTAAAACCAATTGTATTGACATTGGCAATGTTATTACCGATTACATCAAGCTTAGTCTGAAAGCCTCTCATCCCTGAAACCCCTGAATACATAGATCTTAACATTTGTGTTGTCCTCCCAGATTATAGAGTCCTAATAACTTACTAAGTGAATGGGACCGCGTCAGTCGGTCAGCGGCCGCCTCGGCTTTCCGTTAGGACCAGCCGGTTATGAAATCACAATTGCACTATCAATTTGCGTAAACACGTTATCTTTAATCGAATTCCCATCCATAGCGGTTACAACCGTACGATTCGGGACACTTACGATAAATGCCAAGTCCTTCATTAATATCAAGGATTCTTTACTGCCTTTGGCAGCAGCTTTATCCACAGCAGAAGAAATCTGATCCAGTTGTCTGCTTCCAAGTTCAATTCCTCTTTGTTCAAGACGCTTAGCAGCATGATTGCTGAATTTTAGTAGCTTCTGTTGCAGTACGCTCTCAAAGGTGGCTTCTCCAGTCACAGCCTGCTTCGGTATCGAAGATCGCTGTAACGTTGAGGAATGTAGGGACGACGCAGGATACAGTTGGCCTATGGTCAGCCTGTCACTCATATTGTCGCCTCGCTTCCTCCGTTATTCTCCGGAGTATTACTATCTGTACCAGAACCATTCTCTGTTGTTGCGGGATTCTGAATTTGTGTAATATCGGTTAAAGCAATTCTGTCTTTCCCCACAACCGCATATTGAATCCCCTTGCTGACAACGATTGATTCAACGTTCCCTGTCTTAGGTAGATTTGTGGCGGTATCCGTCCATGTGATATCTTTACCAATCAAGCCGGATACTGATCCAAGAGATTGATTCATTGATGTAAGCTGTGTAGAGATATTCATCAGCTGCTCAACAGATGTAAACTGTGCCATTTGAGCAATAAATTCTTTATCTTGCATCGGCTGCATCGGATCTTGATTCTGCAGCTGAGTGATCAAAATCTTCAAAAACTGATCCTTACCCAACACAGAATTCCCTGTTGTTTTAGTAGATTCAGGAGTTGTATAATTCCACTGGTCTTTGGTAGAAACAGGAGGAGTTGTTGTTGTCGTCATAACCGTTCACCTCTCTTTCACTTGTGATAAGTTTAAGCTTTGGCAGAGAAGGAGTTCCCTTGATTATCATCTTCTTGCCCTGCGTTTGAAACCCAATCTTTCCATTCACCATTTAGCTCTGCGGCAAGAATGGCATCATTAGCTTCCTCACGACTTTCTTTGGAGCGTCTTCCCTGCTGACCACTTCCAGAACCAGGTTGGCGTCCTTCTTGACCCCACCCTGAATTGAGGGGGGTATTATTTTGTGTGACTTCCAATTTTTCTACTTGGAGGCCTTGAGACTGCAATGCCGCTCGAAGCTGGTTCATCTGCTGTTCCAACATATCCTTAGCTCCGGAATGTTCAGTCATAAACTGTGCAACCAGATGGCCGTTTTGCATAGTAATCTTAACATCTACTTGTCCGAGATTTTCTGGAAAGAGTGATATCGTAGCCTCAGCTACTCCGCCTTTTTGGACAATCTCCAATTTACCTGTGATAAAACCGGTCATTTCCTGTGCAAACTGATGAACGGGTACAGGAGCTACTGGAACCTCAGCCTTCAACGGAGCAGTAATTCCTCCCCTAAGAGCTAGTTGACCAGCAGTTACAACCTCATGATCTCCTTCTATGATAGTAGTTCCTGATGTGGAATCTTGAGCTGATTCTGCCTGCTTTGTTTCTCCAGTTGCACTGCTTTTAATCAATGGAGCGGTAAGCTCTGCTTCAGGATCTTGAACAGTTCCTGAGGTCACAGGCGAAGTTAGGACTGCTTCATTCTTAATTGCAGCTGCTTCTCCAGCACGATTACTAAGGTTTTGAATGGTTTTGTCCGTCGTATTACCTTTGCTTTCAGTCACTATAGGTTGTTGTACAGATACACCAGAATTTTCATTTATACTGGAGTTCTTTCCCTTCCCCTTAATAGTGTTAGCGGAGGACTGTTCTAGTATTGCTGTGAAATTATTTAACAAGCTTATTCCTTTACTAGCAGCTTCTTCGTTCCCACTGACAGCAGCTTCCTGAATCATAGTAACTAAACTTTGCAAATCATCTTGAACAGCAAATCGCAGTGTATCCGCATGCTTAGCTAACGGCGACAAGCTTCCTGCCGACTCCGTATCAGATGTAGCATCACCTTCAGTCGCTTGACTTCCTGATAGAAGAGCTGATACCTGAAGAAGCCAAGCTTGCAAAGCTACCAGCACAGCAGGATCGCTATTGATGCTTTCATCCAGATTTTCAACATCAGCAGTTAGCTTCTCGATAAGATCAGAATTCTGCGTATCTTGTCCCCCTTGATCTTCTCCAGTTGTCTGCACTTCCTTTAAAAGACCTTGCAATAAAGAGGCTAGATTTCCTAGAAGCGGATCAGTAGGTACCGATGTGGTGTTAGCTGTGTTTCCTCCCATAGTTTGCACTAAAGTCTGCGCGAAAGGTACAGCAGCTGTTGTGCCAGTAGAAGTCGATGAGCTACCACTTGCGCCTGTAGCATTTGCGCTCACAAGCGATTGAACCACTAAACTCATATTATTTTTCACCTCCTTTCACTATTTATTTAGCACCCATCAAACGGTTAACAATCTTCGCGGTTTGCGCACTATCATTTTTAGTCATTTCCCCCAAAATCGAAGAGCGAACACTATCACTTACGGTATTCATAATCGTTACTACTTTATCAGGACTAATCTTGTACATTTCTCCTAGTAGAGAAGCTGCATTGGCAGGCGTCATTGAACTAAAGGTTTGGTTCAACTTTTCCTTATCCAGATTTGTACTAGTTTTAGTCGTTTGAGTAGTGCCAGCTTCTTTTTTCAATCTAGATTGAAGAGCAGCAATTGCCATATCACCCGAAGAGGTAGTTTCTTTCAACTTAATCGTCACATCTGCCGCTTTTTGAGGATCCATTTTTTCCAGAATCGCAGTTTTACTCGCTTTATTCATTACGCTGAATATCTGCACCATCTCTTCTGTAGTCAAGTTCTCCATAATCGGTGCAGCTTTGGAAGCTTTCATGCCCGCGTACAGCTTCGCCAGATCAGTAACCTGCTTCTGATAAGGGTCTTCTGTTTCCTCCGTGTTTATTTCAGCAGCTGCAGCAGCTTCCGTCTTCATTCCCTCAATTTGCGACTCTAGCGCCTGAACCTTGGTATCCTGGGCTGTTTTTTCATCTGTGACCTTCTTCAACTCATCTGCCTGCTGGGCAAGCTGAGCTTTGAGCTCCTTAATCGTTGAGTTTGAGCTCACTTCCTGCTTTTTGCTTTCTTCCTTCGGTTTAGAAGGATCTGTTGGCGGATCAGGAACCCATTTTTCCAGAATCGGAATTTTATTCGCAACTTCAAGCACGTTATTACGAATGTCCATATTAAAAAGCGTCAACAGTACTCCAAGCAGTACTAGCGTGAAGATAATCGGTATCATTAGAAATAAGAACCGCTCAAATTTCCCCGCTGACCCTTCATTTTCAAGTTCCATGTCATTATCAATTTTAGCCACTAGCGGAAACCTCCCGGGTTAGAGGGATTTCATCGCGAAGCGGACGGTTGCCATCTCATCCAGTTCGTTTTGTTCCCGTAAAATCATACTTTGCTGAAACTGTGTCTCAGCCTTATCTTTTGCCTTTAACCATACTTTTTCGTCTAATACCTTTGTGCTTAACTGATCTTGCTTCTTCAAGACTTCCTGATGTGCACTTCTAATGTCCGTATGTTTACGGGCAATGCATATATCCAGGTATTCTACATATTCTTGCATTTCACGAATCTTCGCCATAGGTGCCTTTTGTTCTGCGGCATTTTGTAAAGATAACATAATAGCGCTCCGCTGAAAGGTGAGTTCATCCAGGCTTCTTTCTTGTGCCTGCAATTCTCCAAGCGCGCTTGAGAGCATCCATTCTGCCTGTGTCTTCTCATTGCCCTTCAAGTCAACGACTTTTTGAAAAGTATAATGAAATCTCATGATACTGAATCAACTCCTCGAGAAGTGTGAAATTAAAGACTGTTGAACTTCAGCCAGCGTAACTTTTTCATTCACTCTTTGTTTGGTGAATTCCCATATACTGTCTATATACTCCATCGACTCATCGATTTGAGCATTGGAGCCTCTCTGGTACGCTCCGATATTAATTAAATCTTCTGAATCCTTGTACACGGCCATTAGTCGCTTAACATTCTCTGCAGCGGCGATTTGTTCTTCTGGCGCAATATCCTTCATTACACGACTAATGCTGGAAAGCACATCTATTGCTGGAAAATGTCCTTTGTTCGCAATACTTCGGTTAAGGACGATATGTCCATCGAGTATTCCTCTCACTGCATCAGCGATCGGCTCATTCATGTCATCACCATCAACCAATACAGTGTAAAAAGCTGTGATAGAGCCTGTAGGACCAGTTCCGGCGCGTTCTAGTAGTTTAGGTAAGCTTGCAAATACAGATGGTGTGTAACCTCTCATAGCTGGTGGTTCTCCGACTGCAAGTCCAACTTCACGTTGAGCCATAGCATAACGAGTGACCGAATCCATCATCAGCATCACATTAAGTCCACGATCCCGAAAATACTCAGCAATCGTAGTAGCAATAAGTGCTCCCTTAATTCGAATTAATGCAGGCTGATCAGATGTAGCGACAATAACGACTGACCTCTGCAAACCCTCAGGTCCCAAATCGCGTTCGATGAAATCCAGTACTTCCCTGCCACGTTCCCCAATCAGAGCGATAACATTAACATCTGCTGATGTATTACGTGCAATCATTCCCATGAGCGTACTTTTGCCGACCCCTGAACCAGCGAAAATCCCCACCCGCTGACCTTTACCAATTGTTAGCAAACCATCTATCGCTCTTACACCGATGCTAATAGGTTCTTGCACTCGTGGTCTATTGAGTGGATTGGACGGAATGTTAAAGGTCGAACTATGTGGCATTCGAGCTGGGATCAGGGAACCATCAAGCGGTTGCCCTAGACCATCCAGTACCTTACCCAGCAATTCTGAACCCACCTGAACACTAAGCGGCTTGCCTGTTCCCACTACATCACAACCAGGTCCAATGGCCTGCAGTTCTCCAAGTGGCATTAATAGCACCTTGTTGTCACGGAAACCAACGACTTCAGCTTGCAGCGGCTTATTTCCTTTAGAAGGATAGATATAGCACACATCACCAATGCTAGCATCAGGTCCTTCCGATTCAACCATAAGACCGATAACCTGCGTCACTTTCCCATTGATCCTCACCGGATCGAGATTACGAAGTTGCTCCTTATAACGGTTACTATCAAGCATCTTCTTCCCCATTTCTCTGCTCATCGGTGTCCAGCGCGATTCTAACCAGCTCTTTCTTGATTTCTGCAAGCTGAGTATCAATTCGGGCATCTATGCTGCCAAAGGAGGAGCGGATTACACAACCTTGATCTTTCACAGTCGAGTCAGGCAAGATCTGTAGTTCAGCCTGCGAGTCAACCGCTAATGACAATTCTTCCCTTGCTGCGTTTACGAAAGCAAACTGCGCAGGTGATACACACAGTGAGATCAGCCCCTGCTCACGTTTACGAGCTAGATTCTTCCGAATCAAATCCATTGCAAACTGCGGCTCAACCGTTAACTGTCTGTCCACAATTTTCTCCGCAATATCACAGCTTAGCTCAACCAAGAAAGGTTCAGCTTCCTGAATAATGACATCCCTTGCCTTATAGGCTTCAGTTAAAACAGCACGCGCTTCATCCATCATCGCTGCAATTTTGAGCTTCATCTCTTGCTCAGCTTGAGAAACACCTTCTTGATACCCTAGCTGATAAGCCTCGGCTTTGACGGCCTCAACCAAATGTTCATCCTGCTCACGCCGCTCTTTCCACCACTCTTCAGCCTCCGCTTTTGAGGATTCAACAATCTGTTCCGCTTCAAGAGAGGCATTCCGTACTTGCTCTTCAGCAAATTCTTGGGCGTCTTTAAGCATTTGCTTACGTGCCACTTCAGCCTCTTCACGAGCGGGATCATGATAGTGAGTCTCGCTTACAGTCTCCTCTGGAACGGGCTCCTCAGTTAGGCCCG
The DNA here is from genome assembly GCF_038009145.1 of Paenibacillus sp. FSL R5-0923. Lineage (NCBI taxonomy): Bacteria > Bacillati > Bacillota > Bacilli > Caryophanales > Paenibacillaceae > Paenibacillus > Paenibacillus sp. FSL R5-0923. The sequence continues at coordinate 3,349,500 of NZ_JBBPAT010000001.1, read as the reverse complement.
CATAGTGCCGGGCCTGCTCCAATCTTTTCAGTACATCAACTGGAACATACTGAGAATGCTTAATCAGCTTAGACAATGATGTCATCTCCTCCGCCACGAGCGATGATAATTTCTCCAGACTCTTCGAGTCTGCGGATCGTACCTACAATACGCGTTTGCGCTTCTTCTACATCACGCAACCGCACAGGACCCATGTACTCCATTTCTTCTCGGAATGTCTCTGCCATACGTTTGGACATATTCCGGAAAATAACATCTCGTACTTCTTCGCTTGCAACCTTAAGGGCAAGCTGCAGGTCCGCATTATCAATATCACGAATAATACGCTGAATCGAACGGTTATCCACATTGACAATATCCTCGAATACGAACATCCGCTTCTTGATTTCCTCGGCGAGCTCTGGATCTTGAATTTCGAGAGAATCCAGAATTGTACGCTCTGTCCCACGGTCAACTCCATTCAAGATTTGTACGATTGATTCGATACCGCCAGCATTTGTATAATCCTGAGTTACTGTAGCAGAAAGCTTCTGCTCCAGCACTCGTTCAATTTGTGTAATGACCTCCGGAGAGGTGCTGTCCATTACAGCAATTCTTCTAGCCACCTCCGCCTGCTTCTCTTGAGGTAATGAGGAGAGAATAGCTGCGGCTTGTTCGAATTGCAGATAAGACAATACAAGTGCGATAGTCTGGACATTCTCATTCTGAATAAAGTTCAAAATCTGGTTTGGATCAGCCTTGCGTGCAAAATCGAAAGGTCTTACTTGCAAAGTCGCAGTCAGACGGTTAATGACCTCCATTGCTTTTGCGGAACCAAGTGCTTTCTCCAGAATCTCTTTGGCGTAGTTAATACCGCCTTGTGATATATATTCCTGGGCGAGGCATATCTGATGGAACTCAGACATGATCGACTCTTTTTCACTGCTGTCCACTTTACGGACATTGGCAATTTCAAGAGTTAATTGTTCAATCTCCTCGTCTCTTAAATGTTTGAATATTTGCGCCGATACCTCGGGCCCTAGTGTGATAAGCAGGATCGCGGCCTTTTGACGGCCACTAAGCCCCTGCTGACTAGCCTTTGCCATTAGTTCACCTCTGTTCGTCTGCAAGCCATGTACGCAGCAGATTTACGAATTCGTCTGGCTTTTTCTTAGCCAAACTTTCCAATTGCTTACGAACTTGACTGTCATTCGTCACACTTTCCAAATTAATAGATGGAAATTCGGTAGGAACCTGCAATGGAATGTCTTCATCTTCCTCTTCCACAGTCTTCTTACGACTCCGATAGATTAGATATCCTCCACCTGCTCCAACCAGCAATGCAGCTGCTCCGATAGCCCATAACATCCATGTGGCAAGACCACCTGGTGTTGTATTAGCAGCGGTTCCGCCAAATTGTTGAGAATACACCGAAACCTTTTTGGTTAAATCAGCGTCTGTATATGTAGTACCTGAATCTGCGAGCGAAGCACGAACAATATTTACCAAAATATTTTGAATTGCTGCTGATGTAGCAGCGTCCAAAGTATTTTGTCCTGTAGGTGGTTCAACTGCAACATTTATGGTTAAATCTTTAACAGTAAAGGGACTTGCGATAACATCCTTTGTAATTCGGTTTACTTCAAAGTTCCTCGTTTCAGAAGATTCTTCCGAAGTAGAAGTATCCGTACCGGCTTGTGAAGGATAGCCCGCTACATCTTGTGAACCAGTGCCTGCCACTCCGCCAGTTGTATTTCCTTGACCCGAATACGAATTACTAATGATTTGTGAACTGATCTCAATCCCCTTCATGTTCTCTGTATCCACAGGGGTTACGAGATTCTCCTTCCGGTTTTCCTTGTCAAAGTTCAGCTTCGAAAATACAAGAACATCAACTTTATCTGGACCCGTAAGAGTGCTAAGGAATTGTTTCACATCTTTCTTTACTTCTTCTTCGAATTTCTTCTGAAGAGCGAAGTTCTCTTCGACTTGGCTGGAAACTCCAGCTTGTCCACCTTTGGCCGTAGGCATTAACTCGACTTCATTATTAGCAATCGTAATGTTATCGATTGGTAGATTTGGAACAGCCGTCTTTACAAGGTTAAAGTACCCATCAATATTATCTTGAGTGGGTCTGAATCCCGGATTAAATGAAAGCACAACGGATGCAGATGCTTGCTCTTGGTCAGCCTGGGAAGCAAAAACTGTTTCTTTAGGCAGATTAATCAGCACTTTAGCATCCTTAATTCCTTGCATACGTCTCATTAACTGTTCTACTTCACCGTTTAATGCATTATTATACTTCACATTAAACTCACTATCTGTCGTCCCTATCATTGACGAATTTTCATTAAAGACCTTATAACCGATAGAGCCCCCCTGAACAATCCCCTGAGAACCGATATCCACCTTTATTCGAGCCGCTTCTGTGCTTGGCACGGAGATGCTCTTTCCATCTTGGCTTAATCGGTATGAAACACCTGCTGTATCCAAGTAGTTCATTACTCCAGCTGAATCTGTGCTGTCCAAATCTTGAAACGCTACTTCATATTCTGTCTTTGAAAGCTGCATGGTTAATACTACGATTATTATTAGAATGATAAACAATGTAGAAAAGAATAAAATCTTCTGTTTACCACTAAATCTGTTCCAATACAGGGTCACCTTCTCCCGATATTGGGCAAATCTTTCATTCACAGTGTCACCCCATCCGGAACTAAGCTAGGAATTAATTAAATTTGAGTTCTCATAATTTCTTGATAGGCTTCTATCACTTTGTTCCGGACTTGTGTAGTCAACTGCAAACTCAGTAAAGCCTGTTGGGAAGAAATCATCACCTCGTCTATGTTCACTTCTCCCAATACAAATTTATTACTCATATCCTTTGCTTGTTGTTCCTGATCTGCTACTTTAGTGAGTGCATTCTCAAGATAAGAACCAAAGCTCTCCATGGCATTAGCAGGAGTGGATGAAACTTCGGTAGATGTTGGTTTCATGGCAAGCTGCTGTACAGCTTGAACCCCATTAGTGATATTCTGTATCAACTGTTTCCCTCCTAAAAGTTTTGTAAGCATATGCTTCCTAGATTCACTTCGTACAAAACTCACTGTGGAAGCGTTCCTTGTGTTAATTACGTTTAGCGCCCAATTTCGAGTGCTTTACTTACCATAGCTTTAGATGCATTCAGCATCGTGACATTGGCTTCATAAGAACGTGATGCAGATAACATATCTACCATTTCTTTAGTAATATCTACGTTTGGCATATAGACATAACCTTCGGCATCCGCATCAGGATGGCTTGGGTTGTAAACTGGCTTTAACGGTGAAGTATCTTCTATAATGGACTGCACCTTTACACCTTCACTACTACTACCGTTTAATTTCGAATTTAGTATATTCGAGAACTTATTGCTTTCGGTAGCTTCCATAACAACAAGCTTTCGACGGTAAGGAACGGCTTTGCCATCAACCACCGATGCTCTTGTAGTTTCCGCATTGGCCACGTTGGAGGAAATCACGTCCATCCGCAATCGTTGAGCTGTTAATGCTGATGCACTTATCCCAAAACTACTCCCAAAGTTCATGCAATCTTATCCTCCTTGAATTACAGCTCGCATCATCGAAATTTGACTGTTGATCTGCTCGACATAAGAACTATACCTGAGTTGGTTCTCAGCACTTAACGCCATTTCTCGTTCTACATCCACATTGTTGTCGTTATTATTCATCGAGGTAGTTTCATCCGTACTAACGACAGCTGCTGGTACAATTCTATTACTACCAAATTGAAAATGTCGGGAGTCCGTTACCTTCGCGTTAAGTGTAGGTTTTATTCCACTTTCTTGTTGCTGAAGGAAACTTTCGAATGAAACATCAGAACGTTTGAAATTTGGCGTATCTTCGTTAGCCACATTATTCGCTAGAACATTTTGTCGTTTGTAGGCAGCATCAATGCCTCCCTGCAATCGTTGAAAACTGACACTATTCAGCAATCCCAAGATAATTCCTCCTTTCAAAGCTATCATAATGAAATGAATTCCACAACTTTCCTTAAAAAACCTGCTTGATTTCGACAAATAAAGTATAAAAGTCCTCTATTTATCAGTTTCTACGTCGAACCTTGTCGCAAAGTATAACTTATTAGTATTTTCACATACATTGATTTTCATTTAATTTGTATATTATTACAATAAGAAATAAGCCCTATCTTTTTAGAAAAGACAGGGCTTTTAGCACTTTATTGCTATTTTATTCCTTTTTTAACTCAAAATTATCTTTTTAATTGCATCTTTTTACATTTTTTTACCTATTAATGACACTAAATTGTAATTTTCTAATTCAATATGCCCAAATCCAAAAGAATAGAATTTGTCGCATTAAAGAATATACTGACTTAGATCACGATCCTGTGCAATACTTGCCAATTTCTCACGCACATACTCTGGTGTAATAACCATAGTGTCCAGCGTCAGCTCAGGTGCTTCAAAAGAAAGATCCTCCAATAACTTCTCCAAAATCGTATGAAGACGCCGAGCACCTATGTTCTCCATATTTTGATTCACTGAAGCAGCTATTTTGGCAATTTCATAAATAGCATCTTTCTGGAACTCCACTTCAATGTCCTCGGTTTTTAACAAATTAACATATTGTTTCGTCAAAGCGTTCTCTGGCTCTGTTAAGATGGAAACAAAATCCTCCAGTGTCAGACTGCTTAGTTCTACGCGAATCGGAAAACGCCCCTGAAGCTCTGGAATCAGATCAGAAGGTTTAGCAACATGAAAAGCCCCGGCAGCCATGAAGAGCACGTAGTCCGTCTTCACAGGACCGTATTTTGTCATGATTGTAGAACCCTCTACAATTGGAAGGATATCTCTTTGCACACCTTCACGTGATACATCAGGGCCCGAACCCTTACCTTGACTTGCAACCTTATCAATCTCATCGATAAAAATAATACCCGATTGTTCAGCGCGTGTCACAGATTCCTGAATGACATCATCCATATCAATCAGTTTGGTTGCTTCATCCTGAATTAGCACTTTACGAGCCTCACGGATAGGAAGCTTGCGCTTCTTCGTCCGCTTCGGAAGCAAGCTGCCAAACATTTCTTGCATATTCATCCCCATCTGGTCGTTCCCTTGCCCTGCAAACATATCCAGCATAGATGGCGCTGTATCCTCAACATCTATTTCAATGATATCTTCTTCCAATTGACCAGCAAGCAACTTAAATCTAACCCCGCGACGGCGTTCGCTTAAGCTTCCATCTGGTTCGGAATCTTCTTTAGAATCCTCTTGTGAAGAGTTCCCGCCAAAAATCATCTCAAAAGGATTCTTCTGAGATTTATTTTTTGAAGACGAAGGCACTAAAATAGAGACAATCCGCTCATTAGCCAGTTCTTCTGCACGGTCTTTCACCTTTTCCGTACGCTCTAGCTTCACCATACGAATAGAGGTCTCAACTAAATCACGCACCATAGACTCCACATCTCGCCCTACATAACCCACCTCAGTGAATTTGGTTGCCTCCACTTTGATGAACGGAGCATTAACGAGCTTAGCTAGACGCCGAGCAATCTCAGTTTTCCCTACACCAGTAGGTCCGATCATCAAGATGTTCTTAGGAACAACTTCATCACGCAGTTCCTCAGCCAGCAGACTGCGCCGATAACGATTACGAAGGGCAACAGCTACCGATTTCTTAGCTTGTTTCTGACCTACAATATATTTATCCAATTCAGCTACGATTTGACGGGGTGTTAGCGATTGATTCACCATCGTGAATTCCTCCTTGTCTCTATGGCACTGAGCCTATAATTGCTCAACAATAATATTGGAGTTAGTATACACACATATTTCTGATGCAATCTGAAGAGCTTCACGAGCGATATCCGCAGCAGCAAGATTTGGAGCATGACGTTTGAGCGCGCGACCGGAAGCAAGTGCAAAGTTACCACCGGAACCAATAGCGAGCACATCATCATCTGGCTCGATAATTTCACCATTTCCGGAGATCAAGAGCATTCCTTCCTTGTCCATAACAATCATCAATGCCTCAAGTTTTCGAAGAATACGATCTTGACGCCAGTCTTTCGCCAATTCTACGGCTGCCCGTTGCAGGTTTCCATGATGCTCCTCCAACTTGCCTTCGAATTTTTCGAACAAAGTGATAGCATCGGCCACAGATCCTGCAAACCCTGCTATTACTTGTCCTCTGTATAAGCGACGAACTTTTCTGGCCGTCGTCTTCATAATTACACTCTCTCCGAATGTAACCTGACCATCACCTGCTATAGCTGCCTGTCCGTTATGTCTTACAGCACAAATTGTAGTCGCATGAAAGCTGGGTACCATGATTGTAGTTACCTCCTTAAGATGGGCTTTGTTCAAAAATAAGAAGTATACGTTTCACGTTATACATTATCCTTATATTTCTCACTTAAACGCTAACGCTTATCATCCTTATAAGGACGCCCAAGGCGCTTATTCTTGGTTGTCGATAGCCTCCGGCTCTTTATAAGCAAGGCCCGTACCATTGGCGTACTCGGCAAGACTGTCTAGTGCACGATTCGCTAACATCTCATTCTTTTCTTTCTTATTACGGATTTTCTTCTCCACCTTCGGCAGAAGACCAAAATTGGCATTCATAGGCTGAAAATGCTCCGGATCAGCGGAAGTGATATAAGCAGGCATACTACCAAGCACCGTGTCTTGTGGGAAGATCAGTCCTTCTTGACCAAGTGCGGCTCTAGCAGCGTTAATGCCGGCAATCAGACCTGAAGCTGCTGATTCCACATAACCTTCCACACCAGTCATCTGTCCAGCAAAGTACAGCCTTTCTTTACCCTTCATTTGATAAGTAGGATGCAAGAGTTTAGGAGAATTAATAAAGGTATTTCTGTGCATTACCCCATACCGAACGTATTCAGCGTTCTCAAGACCTGGAATCAGCGAGAATACCCGCTTCTGTTCGCCCCATTTCAAGTGCGTTTGAAAGCCCACCAGATTGTAAAGCGTTCCAGCAGCGTTATCCTGACGAAGTTGTACTACCGCGTAAGGTAGCTTACCTGTGTGCGGATTGATAAGCCCAACAGGCTTCATCGGACCAAACAATGCAGTTTGCTTACCGCGCTTCATCATGATTTCGATAGGCATACAGCCCTCAAAGTATATCTCTTTCTCAAAATCCTTGAGTGCCGCCGTCTCTGCAGAAATCAACGCGTCATAAAACACGTCAAACTCCTCTTCAGTCATAGGACAGTTCAGATATGCTGCTTCACCTTTGTCATAACGGGAAGCCAGATACACTTTATTCATATCAATACTGTCCTTCTCAACAATCGGTGCTGCAGCATCATAAAAATAGAAATACTCTTCACCTAATAGACCCTTAATTTCAGCAGATAATGCAGGGGAAGTTAGTGGACCCGTTGCAATAACAACAATCCCTTCCTCCGGTATATGCGTAAGTTCTTCATTTATGACTTCCACAAGCGGATGATTATGCAATGTACTCGTAATTTCTCCCGAGAAACCATCCCGATCCACGGCAAGTGCACCGCCAGCAGGTACAGCGTGGCGATCAGCCGCACCTAATACAAGAGAGTTTAAACGTCGCATTTCTTCCTTTAATACACCCACCGCATTGCCTAAACCATTTGCACGCAAGGAGTTGCTGCATACTAGTTCTGCGAATTGATTGGTGTGGTGTGCTGGCGTCTTCACCACTGGTCTCATTTCATACAATCTTACCGGTACGCCTTGAGAGGCTATTTGCCAGGCCGCTTCACTTCCTGCGAGACCTGCTCCAATTACTGTTACCTTTGCTGTATCTGTCACTGTCTTATTTCCTCCTGTAGAGACTATTATTCTGCTAACTCTTCTTCGTTGTCTAAAACTGCCTCTGTATGGTCACAAGACGTACATTGCAGTTTGGTGCCTTGCTTATTGCGTTTCTCAATCATCCAAGCCCCGCAAGATGGACATGGTTTAGTGGATGGTCTATCCCAAGAGACGAAATCACACCCAGGATATTGATCGCAGCCATAGAAGACACGCCCTTTTTTGCTACGACGCTCTACAACTTTTCCTTCATTACATTTAGGGCAAGTTACACCAATATCTTTGATAATCGGCTTCGTATTTCGGCAATCTGGAAAGCCAGAACATGCTAGGAACTTCCCAAAGCGTCCTAATTTATATACAAGTGGTTTACCACATTTCTCGCAGATCTCATCAGAGACTTCATCTTCAATCTCAATTTCTTTCATTTCTTCTTCGGCAAACACTAAGCGCTTCTCGAAAGACTCGTAAAATTCAGCAAGAACCTTCACCCAATCTTCTGAGCCTTCTTCCACATGGTCAAGATCGCCTTCCATATTAGCCGTAAACTCTACGTTCAATATTTCCGGGAAAAATTGTTCCATCTGCTCGATGACAAGTTCTCCAAGCTCTGTAGGCATAAATTTCTTCTCTTCAATCGCTACATAACCACGCTTCTGAATCGTTTCAAGCGTTGGTGCATACGTACTTGGGCGTCCTATCCCTAATTCCTCAAGTGTCTTTACAAGCCTTGCTTCTGTATATCGCGGTGGTGGCTGTGTAAAATGCTGCTTCGGCTCGATCTCTTGCTTATTTAAAGCATCTCCCGCTTCAAGAGGCGGTAAATACTTATCTTCATCTGTAGTTCCATCATCGTTACCTTCCACGTAAACCTTCATGAACCCTGGGAATGAAACCTTCGAACCCACCGCTCTGAATGTGGCTGTACCTGCTTCTATATCAACCGAGAGTGTATCAAGAAGAGCCGAAGCCATTTGACTGGATACGAACCGCTCCCACACCAGCTTGTAAAGACGGAATTGATCCCGGCTTAAGAACTCTTTGACCATTTCCGGTTCACGAAGTGCTGAAGTTGGTCGGATCGCTTCATGCGCTTCTTGCGCTCCAGCCGCTTTCTTTGAATACTGGCGAGGGGCTTCAGGTAAGAACTTTTCACCATACTTAGCAGTAATCAGCTCTTTAGCTTCATCCTGTGCAGTGACAGATAAACGTGTCGAGTCCGTACGCATATAGGTGATCAAACCTACGGTTCCCTCTTTGCCTAGTTCCACACCTTCGTATAATTGCTGGGCAACAGACATTGTCTTAGCTGCACGGAATCCAAGCTTACGAGCTGCTTCCTGTTGAAGGGAACTTGTTGTAAAAGGAGCCGAAGGATGCCGTTGTCTTTCCTTCTCCTTCACATTACTTACCTTAAAAACTGCGTTCTTGATTGCCTCAAGGACCTCTTGAACATCGCTTTCCTGATTAAGTTCCTTCTTCACACCATTCAGCTTATGAAACTTAGCTTCAAAGACAGAATCTCGAATCCCAAGTTTAGCTGTAATACTCCAATATTCAGTAGGTACAAAAGCGGAGATTTCATTCTCACGATCCATTATAATCTTTACAGCTACAGATTGAACACGTCCAGCAGATAACCCTTTTTTGACTTTCTTCCATAATAGGGGGCTAATCTTGTAACCTACTAGCCGATCCAGTATACGTCTTGCCTGCTGTGCATTCACAAGATCCATGTTAATCTTGCGTGGCGTCTTAAAAGCATCCTTCACCGCTTGTTTGGTGATCTCATTAAATACAACTCGGCATTCCTGTGTATTATCTAAATCCAGGGCATGTGCCAAGTGCCAAGCAATCGCTTCTCCTTCGCGATCGGGGTCAGCTGCGAGATAGACTTTTTTCACTTTTTTACTAGCGTCTTTCAATTCCTTCAATATAGAACCTTTACCACGAATCGTAATATATTTGGGATTGAAATCATTCTCCACCTCAACACCAATTTGACTCTTCGGTAGATCTCTGATGTGTCCCATAGATGCCTTTACAATATACTTACTACCTAGATATTTGCCAATTGTCTTCGCTTTCGCGGGCGATTCGACAATAACCAATGCATCTGCCATAGACTCTTCCTCCTCGTTAACACTCGTACCTCTATATTAAATTACCTTATAAATAGCTCCTGGTAATTGTGCTACCGCTTTTTTTATGATTAAAGATAACAGAACTGAATGCAAATGTCCAAAATCCCATCCTGTCCTCACAAGCAGATCGTCCAAAATAAAGGGGCCTTGATGCAGTATATGGTATAGGTGTAACTCCTCATTTGTCAATTTCTTTTCAATTAACAAATCGTCAGCTACCTGTTTAGAGGGACCGCTTTCACCTGTTTTTGAGAGGTTTGCCGGGAGAAAAGAAGTGTATTCTTCTAAAATATCTAGTGCACCGGTTACCAGCTTTGCCCCCTGTTTAATCAGATCAAGAGCACCTCTACTTTTTGGAGACGTAATAGGTCCAGGGACAGCAAAAACATCCCGTCCTGCCTCCAAGGCAGCATCTGCTGTAATGAGTGATCCACTTCTACTATCCGCCTCTACGACCACTGTCCCGTATGTGAGGCCTGCAATAATTCGATTGCGCTGCGGAAATAACCCTGGATGACTTTTGGTTCCAAGGGGATACTCTGTTAGCACTAACCCATCAAGGGAAATCAATCGTTCAAGCTCCTTATTCTCAGGCGGGTAGACCCGATCAAGTCCTGTAGCCACTACCGCTATTGTGCCTCCACCGCTTCTTAGCGCAGCTTCATGACAAACGCTATCAATCCCCCTAGCTAATCCGCTAACCACTGTTAGACCTGCTTCACTAAGCTCTTTCGTGAGGATCTCCCCTACCTTCCGTCCATAAGCTGTTGGCACACGAGTACCGACCATCGCTACACTGGGTGTCGATAACAGATTCAAACGCCCACGATAATAAAGAATCCATGGTGGCTGAGCCGTCTCCTTCAATAAATGGGGATAGTCTGCATCAAAAATCGTAACCATGTTTACAGCACTTTCTTCCATTAGTAAGCGGCGGTTTGCTATCCACTCCAACGTATATATTGAAGCAAGTTGAATCGACACTTTCTCGCTCAATCCAACCTGTTCCCAGTCTTCTGAGCTACAAGAAAATGCTTTTTCTGACAAAAGCCCAGCTCTGCGAATTTTGTCGATAGTTTTCCAGCCAATGCCTTCCACTTCATTAAAGCCGAATAGTAGTTCCCGTTCTTCCATATCATTTTTCGCCCCTTAACATGGAAGGCCTAGCCTTCCCTATTTTGTGTTACACCTCTTGAAAACGCAAGCATTTCTTTAAATTCAATAAATTTCTATTTAAAATAAAAAAAGCAACCTTTCATCCCTAAATAGGAACAAAAGGTTGCTTACCTCTTTAATTAATTATACACGAAATAACCTCACTACGCGGAGTGATTTCTCTGTCTTAACTTCACTAATTAGTGCGATGTAAAAGCATTGAGAATACCGCGCTCTTCAAGCACACTTACGAGTGTTGAACCCATTTCAGCAGGTGTAGGGGCTACCTTGATTCCGCAAGCTTCCAGTACGGCAATTTTTTCGCTTGCTGTACCTTTCCCTCCAGAAATGATAGCACCAGCATGCCCCATACGCTTGCCTGGAGGTGCAGTTGCTCCTCCAATGAAGCCTACAACTGGCTTGGTCATGTGTTCACGAATCCACTCTGCTGCTTCTTCCTCTGCAGTTCCACCGATCTCTCCGATCATAATAACTGCCTTCGTACCCGGATCTTCATTAAACAGCTTCAAAATATCAATAAACTCAGAGCCTTTAACCGGGTCTCCGCCAATACCTACAGCCGAAGATTGCCCAATTCCACGCGTGGTCAGCTGATGAACCGCCTCATAGGTTAGCGTTCCGCTACGCGAGACCACTCCTACATAACCAGGCATATGAATATAGCCAGGCATGATTCCAATCTTACACTCTCCAGGAGTGATAACACCCGGACAGTTTGGACCGATCAACACTGTAGAACGACCTTCCATATAACGTGAGACTTTTACCATATCAAGCACAGGAATACCTTCGGTAATACAGATAACCAAATCCAGCTCTGCATCTACAGCCTCCATGATGGAATCTGCCGCAAATGCTGGCGGTACATAAATCACACTAGCAGTTGCACCAGTAGCTGCCTTAGCAGCTGCGACTGTATCAAATACCGGAAGACTAACTTCACTGCCATTTTCAAGGGTGATATTAACTGTCGTTCCACCTTTACCCGGCGTTACTCCTCCAACCATCTGAGTTCCATAATCAAGCGCACCCTTAGTATGGAACAAGCCAGTTGCTCCCGTAATACCTTGCGTGATAACTTTCGTATTTTTATCTACAAGAATGCTCATGCCTTAAGTCACATCCCTACTTATATTGTCAAATACGATAACTGGCTTCAAATTCCGAGCCATTATTGCACAAGAGATACAATCTTACGGGCACCGTCCGCCATAGAATCAGCAGCTACAATGTTAAGTCCCGATCCAGCCAAGATTTGCTTACCCAATCCAACATTTGTTCCTTCAAGACGTACAACAAGCGGTTTAGTCAATCCCAATTGACTTGCCGCTTCCACAACACCGTTAGCAATAACGTCACAGCGCATAATACCGCCGAAAATATTAACGAAAATTCCATTTACCTTTTCATCCGATAGAATGATTTTAAAGGCTTCTGTAACTTTCTCGGTAGTTGCACCGCCCCCTACATCAAGGAAGTTGGCGGGTTCGCCTCCGTAATATTTAATTATATCCATCGTTGCCATCGCTAGGCCTGCACCGTTCACCATACAACCAATATTGCCATCAAGTGCAATATAGCTCAGGTCATACTTAGAGGCTTCGATTTCTTTCAAATCTTCTTCATCTAGATCCCGAAGCTCTTGAATATCTTTGTGACGGAACAAGGCATTGGGGTCAAAATTCAATTTAGCATCTAGAGCCATCACATTCCCATCCGCAGTAACTACCAATGGGTTAATTTCGGCAATAGAGCAATCTTTATCCACAAAAGCTAGATATAGCGCTTGCATGAATTTCACAGTCTTGCCTACCAGTTCATTAGGAATAGAGATGCTGTAAGCTAATTTACGAGCTTGGAAAGTCTGCAAACCTACTGCCGGATCAATGATTTCTTTGAAAATCTTCTCCGGATGTGTAGCTGCAACCTCTTCAATCTCTGTGCCACCTTCTTCAGATGCCATCATAACCACTCGACCAGTTCCTCTATCAACAACGATACCGATGTAATACTCTTTAACAATTTGACAGCCCTCTTCAATGAGCAGCCGTTTTACTACCTTACCCTCCGGACCAGTCTGGTGAGTAACTAAAGTCTTACCGAGAATTTCGGTTGCGTAAGTACGCACTTCATCGATATTCTTAGCAACCTTTACACCTCCAGCTTTACCTCGTCCACCTGCATGAATCTGAGCTTTAACTACAACAACCGGTGTACTCAGTGACTCTGCGGCTTCTACCGCTTCCTCCACTGTATAAGCTACTTTTCCATTCGGTACGGCCACACCGTACTTCTTAAGCACTTCTTTTCCCTGATACTCGTGGATATTCATAGCGGTAGCCTCCTAAAGTAGCGTGGTGACTTAACAGGCAGCCTGTTGTCATCTCGCCTTCCGTTTTGATTGCCGCGGGGTTAGGGATAGGCTGATGCTAAACATGCAGCACTATTCCGGAACCAACAGAAACTGCTCTACCACTCGTAAAAGAATGGCCTTATTTCTGTGAGAGACATTGAGTAAATCTATAAGACTAAGCTTATACTTACCTATATGCCATATAAAGGAACCCAGAATAGTGTAACATGTTTTTAAAACGCTTTCCTTAAATATATTCATGATTTGTACACATTTTTTCGCTTGATTTCATGCCGGAATGCGAACGATCGCACAGACTCCTGATTATACTTACTTTTTACTATCTTGAGTGTTCGCATCATGAACACGATTTAGCAAGCTTTTGAACTGCTCAAGCAGCTCTACAGTCTCATCGCCGGACATAGTCGTTTCTTCCATCATTTTCCCGGGAATACAAGCCGCGTTGCTTTGAAGTGCCCAGCCCTGTTCCGTTAGTGAAATCAGAACTTTTCGCTCATCTTGTGTCGAACGTTCACGCACGATCAACCCTGCAGCTTGTAGGCGTTTTAAAAGAGGTGTCAGCGTACCCGAATCCAAAAATAGCGCCTCACCAATTTCTTTAACCGTACATTGCTGCCGTTCCCATAACACAAGCATTACCAGATATTGCGAGTATGTTAAACCGATCTTATCCAAATAAGGTTGATACAGCTTTGTGATCTCACGAGAGCAAGCATAAATCGTAAAACAGAGTTGATTCTCAATCAGCAGCTCAGGTGTAGTCGTCATCTTTTGCATATCTTCTTCATTCATTTTCATATCTTAATCACCTGCCTTATACCCTTATTTTATCATAATTCACTCATAACATCATGTTAATAGGAAAAAATAATTTGACATTATAGTTAATTGTGATAAATTAGATTGTACACAAACTAATTAGGAATTGGAGAGATACACAATGATGACGATCCAGCAAAAAATGTATGAAACCACTGTTAAAGCCGTAGGAGGAAGAAACGGTTTTATCGAATCAGAAAGCCCTAAGCTCAATCTTACAATCAGCACACCACGCGAAATGGGAGGTGCCGGTGGCGAAGGTACAAATCCTGAGCAATTATTTGCAGCTGGTTATTCCGCTTGTTTCGATAGTGCACTGAACATGGTTGCCCGACTCGGAAAAGTGAAAATTGAAGGTAGCGAAGTAACGGCCACAGTCAGCTTTGGTAAAGTTGAAGATGGAGGTTTTGGCATAGCAGTTAAACTTGATGTGCTAGTTAAAGGCGTTGACAGAGAAACCGCAACCTCTTTAGTAGAGGCTGCTCATGGCGCTTGTCCATACTCCCGCGCAACCCGCGGCAATATCGCTGTAGAATTGAATGTGCTGTAAAGGAACTATAGAGAATTATTTTCTCAAACGAAGCCCTAACGGATACAGATGATTTTAAATGCAACATACGTCCACTTTTGAATATTAATGAGCCCCATCGACGCTATTGATAAAAAAAGACTATATTTGGGCCGTTTTTAAAAAAATAGTGTCTCTGGAGTCCGAAAGCACGCTCCAAAAGCTAAAAATGCCCATATCACGTCTTTCGGGTCCATAAGATTCCAGAGACGTTAACAATTTCGCGGGTGAAATCAATAACCCAAAAACAGAGCAGCAATTCGCCAATAACGGGAATCGCTGCTCTATTTAGTTTATTCTTCTGTCATCGCCTGCCGGTCTAAATTACGGTACTGCACAGCCTCCGCAAGATGCGCGGAAGTAATATCCGGTGCGCCTTCCAGATCAGCTATTGTACGGGATAGCTTAATAATTCGATCATGCGCTCGCATGCTTAAACCTAAATTCTCCAGAATGTCATACAGCAATTGGGCACCTTCACGGCTAAGACTTGCATATCTCCGAAGGGAAGCGCCGGAAAGTTCACTATTCCAAGAAATAGGCAAACGCTTAAACCGTTTAGCTTGTATCGTCTGTGCGGCCATCACCTCTGCATACATCTCAGCCGAAGATAGAACATGCCCCTGACGATCCCATTCCTTTGGGCGAGGAACATCCACCTGTAAATCAATACGATCCAATAAGGGTCCTGATATCTTTGCGCGATATTGAGCAATCCTGGCGGGGCTGCATGTACAATGTTGTTGAGAAAGATTACTCCCAAAATAACCGCAGCTACAGGGATTCATCGATGCGGCCAGCATGAATTTTGCAGGATAGGTAAAAGAAGCTCGAGCACGACTTATGGTAACAACCCCGTCTTCGAGCGGCTGGCGTAACACTTCAAGTACATTCCGAGAGAATTCGGGCAACTCATCTAAAAAGAGAATCCCTCGATGCGCAAGACTAACTTCACCCGGCTTTGGAATGCCTCCACCCCCAATAAGGCCTGCGGCCGATATCGTATGATGGGGAGAGCGAAAAGGACGACTACGCAGTAAGCCGTTGTGGGCATCTTTTAAAGTTCCTGCTGCGCTAAATATTTTGGTTACCTCTAGTGCCTCACTCTCAGACAATTTCGGAAGGATGCTTGGAAGGCGTTTAATCAGCATCGTCTTCCCTGTACCGGGTGGACCGATGAGCAATATATTATGCATACCCGCTGCCGCAATGGTTAGGGCTCTTTTTACATGTTGTTGCCCTAGCACATCACTGTAATCATCCATCATCTCGTTCATTCCAAATGAGGAGTCCTCAGAAGTACCGTAAACTGGGGTATATTTAAGATGTTCCAAAGAAAGGACAAGAACCGGAGGTCGGTCATTAGCATCTATCCCCTTGGTCACAGTTACAGGAAAAGGAAGAGATGATAAAGAAGGCATATCTTCGGAAACTCCCCCATTCCTTTGGTTCTGTTCGTCTTCACCTTTTGCTGAATTGGACAGTGATTCTTCCGGGTTCGGTAATGCGCACAAATGATCGATTGCGTATATATTTATACCACTGATCAAAGCTGCCTCAGCAGCATTCCCTTCAGGAAGCAGTACAGCCTTAAATCCATTTTTGCGCGCAGCTTCCACCATTGGTAGAACACCTGATACTGGACGCAGACTACCGTCAAGCGCAAGCTCTCCAATAAAAAGCACCTCATTGGCTGAGGGCATTATCAGTTGACCACTAGTTATCAGTATCCCCAGGGCAATCGCAAGGTCAAAAGCAGAGCCTTCTTTGCGTAAGTCGGCTGGTGCAAGATTTATCGTAATGCGCTGCTGGGGATACCGATAACCACAGTTCTTAATAGCGGCTCTTACTCGTTCTACTGCCTCACGAATCGCAGAATCAGGCAGACCAATGATATTCGTCTGTGGCAATCCATTCGCAAGATCAATTTCTACACCTATCATTACCCCTTCAATTCCATACAGACATGCACTATGCATTTTTCCATACATAAAAACACCTCATCTCCTGAAATACACCCCTGTTTGGGTGTCACATCTTCAAGATAAAAGGTGCTTCCTTATTTTCCGGTAATAAATTTGCTATTATATCTCATTATATATAGGGAATCTTTGCGTAATCAAGAATTATTAATAAACATCGAATTGCATAAATACGCATAAATAATCCCATAGACCCACATTAACCTTCTTCACTCACTATGACAGAGTCCCTAATCTGTTCAAAGGTCAACGGTTTATAGTTCCAATGCTCTACACAAATGTTAAAATAATTCTTTCCTTCATATTTTTGGCCGTGAATATGACCATGCACATTTACGTAAGGTATATGTTTATTCATATACATAGGCTCATGTGAGAGAAAAAAGAAATCCTTATAAATCAGCGGATATTCACTAACCTCGTCAAAACCTGCTTCAAGCCACCAATCCCGACCGCGTCCCCGATCATGATTGCCGAGAATTAGAATCTTATAGCCATGTAACCTCTCCACTATAGCATGTGTCGCTTCTTTATTAAGAAATGAAAAGTCTCCCAAATGAAACACTTTATCATCCGGATTTACTACCGAATTCCAACTCTCAATCATGGCTTCATTCATTTGCCCCACATCTATAAAGGGTCTGGATTCAAAATCAATAATCAACTTATGTCCAAAATGATGGTCGGATGTAAAAAAAACGTTAGCCATGTTCACCCTTCTTTCTTTTTTGATCATAGTTTGTATGATTATCTCCAGTCACGCCGCTTATGTGATCGTTTTTTATTATCGCTCTGGATGAGTTCAGCTAGAGGGGGAGTCTCTTCATTCTCAATGAGCCAGCCACGCATCTCTTTAATCGCTTCCACCTGTCCATTTCCTTTATCACGCCATGTAAGAAGCTCTATGACTTTTATAACAAGCGCTAAGAGACTGCTATTGCTGTTTTGTGATTTATCAGCACGGATTTTTTGAAATAGCGCCTCATTTTTCCAATCGATTAATATTTCCTCAGCTATAGTGGGCCGCATAACCGTGAAGTTCTTATTGCAATTTGCACAACAGACAACGGATACTGGCTCTGCGGTAAATTTCACTTCAATCTTCTGCTGGCAATATTGGCAAGCAAAACTAACCTGCATTTCAAAAGGTTTATTCTTCACTTAAACAGCCCTCCTCATGATGACATTAAAAAGTTACTCTAATGTTTACCCATTTCTTTTGAGAAATGACCCACTGTGCGGAGGCTATGTAAAGACTTTTTTCATAAGAATGCTAGTGCCCATAATGAATGGCGTGAGAATATGGGGTGCAGCTTAAAAAGCCTCACGTATATGCCCCAAAGAAGCGATGCTTAAATCTTCATTCAGTAAAATGCTAATGACGTCAAAAGTTACTCTTCGATCATCATAACCTTTCATATGCAAATAAACCTGTGCTGTATTTCGCACTTGATGTATTTTTCGAGTATTCACTGATTCCTCCGGAGTCCCTTGATATAGCTCTCCACTACGACTGCGAACTTCAACAATAATAATACAGCCTTCGTTCTCCGCAATAATATCAAGTTCTCCGGTTCGACAACGCCAATTTCGTTCTAAGATCTTGTACCCACAAGTAGATAAGTACTGCACAGCCCCGTCTTCAGCAGCGGCTCCCTTCTGTTTGCGGTTGTAGCGTTCTCTTGTGTATGGCTCTTTCATTCCGGTCTCCGTTCACCGGCGGAACGGTCGCTCTGATACACAAAGCTGAGGATTTCAGCCACTAGCTGATAAAGTTCAGATGGAATCTGTTGATCTAGATCGAGCTTTGAAAGAACTTCTACGAGAGCTGCGTCCTCTTGGACAGCAACCCCACTCTCTTTAGCTTTTTGCAGAATCAGATCCGCTATCGCCCCTTGTCCTTTGGCAACAACGACAGGTGCCTCGCTTTGTCCTGGGCTATATTTGAGAGCGACCGCTTTTTTGAGCCCTTGTGAAATTGGAGGTACAGGCTCATTCTCGTTCATATACGGTAATCCACTCCTTTATAAGCATCAGGAACATAATCAACAAGCTTACTATGGGGATTGGCAAGTTCTGTAGATAGCTTTAGTTCTGGTAAAGGTTCAGTTCTTAATCCCGACAACTGATAACCAATAGATTCTACTGCCGTTTTAATGTCATCACGCCGCTGTTCCAGCAGCTCAAGCACCCAAGGATGATCATTATGCAGCTTAAGACTAACGATTCGATCAACAACCTGCACATCAACCAGTGTCTGGCCGATCTGCTTCATATCCAAATCAAACCAGAGCCTGCAATTGGCAGCATCTAATTCACCCTTGCGTCCCCGGCGCGACTGAATATGAACGGAAGCTGTCTCCTGCCCATCTGGACCCTGCAGCGGCAAGAACAAAGTTACTTGCGCGAAAGGAGCCGTTCGATCTGTATTGAGCAGCAGCTGTTGTCCTGTCAGCTGCTGCACTAGTCCGCTCGCGGCTTCTTTTACCGCGGGCGGCACCTCGCTGCTGCTCATGATCTGCAGCAGCACGCCCTTCAAGGTGTCGGTGGCTTGTTCGCCTCCGACACCCGCACTGCCAAGCGCGGCCGTACCTGTCGCCGCGCGGGCCGTCTCAGCGGCGGCTACTGCGACGCCGCGCACCGCCTGCTGCTCGTGCTCCGCACCGAGCAGCTTCAGCACCCGCCCCACCCACGACTCCGCGTCCGCGGGTGGGGCGGTGTCCGGCTGCACCGGCGAAGCCGTCGCAGCCGGGGCCTCCCCGCGCGGCGCAGCAGCCGCGGGGGCAGGGCTTGCTCCCGCCGCGTCAGCGGGCGGGACCATGGCGAGCTGCGGCAAGCTGCCGCGCAGCTCGGTGAGCACGCCCTGCAGCTTCGCAAGCAGGGCGGGACCACTTGCTGCGTGGGGCGCCGCACCAGCAGCAGTTCCTTCGGCGCTCACACTCGCGCCACCCGGCATAGCCCCGCTCTTATCCATCGAGGCAGCCCGACTCTTATCTGCCTGTATAGCACTATCCAATGCCCCATCCTTATTCAAATTCAAGGCATTACCTTGAATCTCAACTTCACTGGAACGGATAGGATTATTCACCGCACTATCAGCTTGAGCGCTTAAAGCACTATTTAGAGCGCCGGATGTCAGGCCAGGTGTTGATTTACCAGCCATAGGCTCTGTAACAATACCACCCTTCGAGATCTGAGCTCCTTCACCTGACTCATCAACTACAACTGGCTTGCCAGTTTCAATCCCCGTTTCATTATCAGAAGCTATATTAAGAGTCACCTTGACTGGCGTACCTTGTTCAACCGGTTTCAGAGCACCTTCAGCTGCTCCTTCTGAAAGAGCCGTACTTCCGCTAGCAATAGTGCCTTCAGCAGTTTTAGTTGTAGCTTGTCCATTTCCTTTAGCTGCCAATTGTATAGGGTCAGCTTCTGTGACATCACTCTCAACAACACCCATGTTATTCCCACTTCCAGCACCTGCAGTTACCGAGGGTTCGAGTTTTCCAGTAAATGTACCCATTCCAGCTTTAGATTCTGCGGTCATTGTTTCTTCATTAGCAATTTGACCTGCCCATATAGTAATCTGATCTTCCAGTGCTGATAAAAGCTGATGCAGCTGCGGGCCAAATACAGCCTGCTGCAATCCTCTCACACTCTCAGCTGTAACGGGTAGTCCCCGCTTTACAGAAATGACAGCTGCGTCAAGCCACTCTGAAGCAGGCACACCAGCTGGTTTTGCACTCATTACCGCATCCAGCAAAGCCGCTGTCTCTTTTGTAAGTGGAACGCCTCCTGCTTGCATCGCTAGTACAATTTCTCGACCTGCTTTGGAATCAGCTAATCCGAGCGACTCCAAGGCCTCACCCATGCTTTGGGGAGTGACTAACGCCGTTTCACCGAGGGAGACCGGCTTCAATACGGGTAATCCACCTTCTCCGGGTGATCCAACCTGTAAATTCAAGGTTTCTCCAGGCAGTAATGGTGTTTCTAATTCTGCACGAACAGGTGTACCTTGGATTTGCACAACCGCTTCTTTGCCTGAATCCGATACAGAGAGAACAACACCACGAACAACTTGCCCTTCTTTTAACTCTAAAGACTTCGCTGCACCCGGTTTTTGTTCTCCAAGCAATCCACGGATCAATGTTCCGATATTCATACCGTTTCTCCTCCCTCCATTTTCTCTCTTCTTACTATATCGGTATTCATCCTACTTTTTTAAGCATTGCTTCTAGAATAACGTTTGCTGCTCCGCGAGAATCCGCCCAATAAAACTGCGCCGATGCATAGGTGTTGGACCTAGAGCCGTAATTTGTTCCCGATGAAGCTTGGTCGCGTAACCTTTATGTATCGCAATCCCATAATCAGGGTATAATTCCTCCCACAGACCTTCACACAACCTGTCTCGTGTCACTTTAGCGATAATCGAAGCTGCTGCAATGGACTGACTATTAGCATCTCCTTTAATAATTGCATGTTGTGGCAATGGGAGGTCTACCTTTTCAGCATCGATCAGCATATAGTCAGGAGTGTGCTCTAGACTCTCAACCGCCTTTTTCATGGCCAGGCGTGAAGCTTGCTTAATATTAATCTCATCAATGACAGTAGAGTCTACGTACCCCACACCCACGGCCAGCGCTTGCTCCATTATAATCTCGTATAAAGCATCTCTCTTTTTAGCTGTAAGTTTTTTGGAATCATTCACTCCATCAATAATAAGCCCCTCTGGCAAAATCACCGCTGCTGCGACGACATCCCCAAACAAGCAACCTCTTCCTACTTCATCTACGCCTGCTATTCGGCGATAAGACTGTTCCCAGCCTTCTTTTTCATAGGCCAACATATCTAACGAACTCACTAATTTGTCACCGCCAATTATGAATTATTCTATGATCTATATAAGTCAGCTTATCATAGTAAAGCTTACATGGTCATCTTAAAATAGACGTTCCAATTTAATCCATTCCCATAAAATATCCCCACAAAGTGGGGCTTAGCTTGAGGCGTACTCAGGTACTTTGTCGAGGACCCAAACATAAAAAAGAGCCTCCGAAATTTCGGATGGCTCTTCCATACCTAGTCCATTAAACACAGAATTCACACCATTTAAGGCGTTTCCAGCGTAAAGCGTCCAAGCTTACCTGCCCGTAGCTCATGCAACAAGGCCCGCGAAGCTTTTTCCAGATCTACACGTCCACCGCTGATTAGACAACCGCGTTTACGACCCACGGCTTCCATAACAGCTACGATCTCATCTGGATTCTCCAGATCCTCAGGAAGCTTCTCAATGCCAAAGCGTTCTTGAAATCTAGAGCCGTAGTCCTTCACCAAATATTTCACTGCATAAAAGGCGATGTCCTCAATATTCAGGATTTCTTCCTTTATTGCACCTGTTACCGCTAGGCGATAACCTACTTCTTGGTCCTCAAATCTCGGCCATAAAATACCTGGGGTATCCAGAAGCTCCAAGTTGCCGCCTGTCTTAATCCACTGTTGACCCTTGGTTACCCCTGGGCGGTCACCAGTAGCAGCAATACTCTTACCAGCCATCCGGTTAATGAGTGTTGATTTACCAACGTTAGGAATACCAACGATCAATGCACGCATCGCTCGCGGATTCATTCCTTTTGCAATCTGCCGGTCAATCTTTTCTTTTAGCAGCAGCTTGACTTGCTCTGGAATATCCTTTACACCTGTTCCAGTAGATGCATCAACAGGATAAGCAACATGCCCTTGTGCCTTGAAGTACGCTAGCCATTTCCGTGTAATTTCTGGATCTGCCAGATCCGCTTTGTTCAAAATAATCAATCTTGGCTTATCCCGCAAAATATCGTCAATCATCGGATTGCGGCTGGAAAGCGGCAGACGGGAATCGAGCAATTCTATCACAACATCAATCAGCTTCAGCTTATCCTCGATTTGCCGCCTAGCCTTCGTCATATGACCAGGAAACCATTGAATGGCCATTGCCGTCACCTCCTTTGACTTCTGTCAACTTAATGGTTAATCAGTGAAATATCCTTTATCGGCCAGAAGATTAAATCTGCACGGCCTACAATATCCCCCAGAGGTACATAACCGATCATTCGGCTATCCGTACTATCCGAGCGATTATCCCCCATAACGAACACATGTCCTTCAGGTACAGTACCATCTGGGAACTCTTCATTAGGGAAATCTTTATTATTATACAGAGCGTTGATACTATGCTTTGCATCAATTGCATCTTGGATATAGGTCTCATTAACAACTTCCCCGTTAACTGTAACTACATCCCCTTCTACTTTCACAGTATCTCCAGCGACACCGATTACACGTTTAATAAAATCTCTACCCTCAGATGGCACGTGGAATACTATAACCTCGCCCCGCTGCGGAGATCTAATATCGTACAAAATCTCATTTACGATAACACGTTCACCAGTATGGAAATTAGGCTGCATGGAAGGTCCATCTACAATAAAAGGCTTGAACAAAAGCCAGCGAATCAGAAAAACCAACACTAAAGCAATCGCAATGGCCTTGACCCATTCCAAGACTTCATTTTTAGGTTTACGTGGGTTCTGCGCGCTTGATTCCAAAGTTTCACTTTGTTCCTGCTGCATAGTTCACCGTCCTCTCTTAATACTACTCTTACTATACAACACAAAAAAGCTCCTGCCAAAAACCCCTCCACAGATACTCCTTCAGGAGGCCTTTTCGGAGAAGCTGATCCCCAAGCGTATATGTCGCACGCATTGTATGCCAAGCTAAAACGCCCTTAGCGTCCTTTAAGGCGGGTAAGCGTTTATACGAGAAATATAAGAATAATGTATAACGTGAAACTGATGCTTTCCTATATTTTCATAAAATAATAAAACGAAAGGGGCTTGAATTCAAGCCCCTTTCCTTTGTCACTATTCTAGCGACGAATTTCTTTAATTCTCGCTGCTTTACCACGTAGTTCACGAAGATAATAAAGTTTAGCACGACGCACTTTACCACGACGAGCCACTTCGATTTTCTCGATTTTAGGCGAGTTGATTGGGAATGTTCTTTCCACACCAACACCGTAAGAAATTTTACGAACCGTAAAAGTCTCACTGATTCCACCGCCACGACGTTTGATTACAACGCCTTCGAACAACTGGATACGCTCACGAGTTCCCTCGATTACTTTTACATGCACCTTCAAAGTGTCACCCGGGCGAAAACTCGGGATATCTTTACGAAGTTGCTCTTGCGTAATAGCTTGTAGGATATTCATTAAGGACTTCCTCCTTCCGTACAGGTGTTCTTGCCTCTTCCGGAGAGATCTTTGCTCTCCCTCATTATCCGCAGCGGACCACCGTATTCCACACAACAGAGATAATAATACCATAAAGGACGGGCTAATACAACTTATTTTTTCTATTTAAAGCGGTAGCATATCTCTTTTTTTCGCCTTCGATTGGCAATCTTTACATAGACCAACCACAGTTCCATTATCTTGTGCATAGAAGACTAGCTTTCCATTCTTCTTCTTACAAGAAGAGCAAGGCTGCTCCCCTGGGCTCTGTTTGGCTTTACGATGACTATCCATTGAGATTACATTGCTCTGAGTGGTACGCGGATAATTTTTTGTAGTATTTATTTTCCGTTTCCAGACTAAAAAATATACGCCTGTCAAAACTACTAAGGCAAGCAAAATGGCTACATATTTCATTTGGCTCCCTCCACCCTTCAAGATTTATTAAAGAAAGAAAGTAAAAAGACCGCCCTGTTCTGCAAGTGAGGTAACGGTCTATATCTGTATACAATGTAGCCTTAGCACACCTATGCACTTCTATCCGAAAAAAGCGATTTCCAGTAGCTGCTGAAGGTTCTATATGAGGATTTCCGCGCACTTTTAAATATGTACCCGTATCGTATTTATTCAGCGAGTGATCTTTCATTTATTTTAGCACAATTAAAAATCGAAGTGTAGTGAACACTTTTGAGACCTAGTCTTTGGTCCAGTATAATAACCCGCCTCCAGCCGTTTTTACAGATAAATTCCATAAGCTATACTTACAGAAGTACATAACGAAATCACATATGTCAGATCACATACACCCATATATGAGGAGGAGTTTTTTCAATGAGGAAAAGGAATAATAATAGTGTATTAGCAGCAGTAGCCGTATTATCTATCGTACTTTTGGCCGGTTGCACTGAATTACCAGGCAGACAATCTGCCAAAAATGAGGTTGAAAAGAGTATTTCTGAGAATGTGCACCAGAACATTGGTGAAGTTGTCAAGCAAGAGCTAGGAAAAGCAGCTGCAACTGTGCAGCAAGCCGTTGAGGAAACAGCTACTAAGGTAGTTGACGAAGTTAAAGCAGACAGCATTAGCAAAGAACTCTCCGTATCTCAAGCGATCGGTTCAGCATCCGTACTCAGCATGGACAATGCAGTAGGAGAAATAGAAGTTACAGCTGTTACAGGAGATCTGATCCATGTAAATGCAACGATCTCAGCCCACAACAGCTCTCTCCATGCGTCTGACCGTCAAAAGATTATAGATGATGCTGAAGTTTTAGTAGAGGTCAGTGGTGATACGTTGAAGGTGTCCACGCATTCCAAATCAAGTCCTAAAAAGGACTTATGGACATGGGCGCAAGACAAATATGGATATTCAGATTTTAGCATAAGCTATAATATAGAGCTCCCCGCCAGCATGAATAAATATAAAATCACAAATAACGTAGGTCAAATTCGTCTTCACAATCTAGAGGGGAATTATCAAATCGTCAGCAACGTTGGAGCGATCAATATTGAAAGAGCTAAAATCACTGGCAAATCCACTATAGAATCCGATACTGGCAGCATACGAATGGATATAGCAGGGATGAAGGATGATAGCAGCCTAAAAGCCAAAACAGAGGTCGGCAGCCTCAGTGCTGTCCTAGCCGATGGTATGAAATGCAGCTTAGAAGCCAATAGTGATCTCGGGCAAATCAAAGGTGTAGAAGGCGGAAAGACCGATATCAATGGGGGCGGCCCCTTATTGTCCCTAAGCTCAAATATAGGTGCAATTACAGTACAGTAATCAGCAGTAAACAGACCGTCCGGGATAATCGGGCGGTCTGTTTTTGTTTCCTAACGATTAGATTAATGCGATGGCTAGCAGAGTGAATAAACTTAAAGTTAAGATCTGATTTCCGGCAAAAGAATTTCCCCAAAAAGCAGAAGTATGCACAGAACCATTGTCAGTTCTTAAGTAAACATTGTATCTGTCTACATCTGTAATAACGCCTTCATGCTGTCTACCGTCTCTAGTCAGAATCCGCACCCTTCTATCCTTACAACGCAAACAATTATAATAAGCTTCCACTAGTGTACTCCTCCTTGTTCGTAATGATATAATCTATGTGTAGGAGTACAGGTCGGTAACGGCGAACTTACATAGGTCGGACTTTGGGTCAATATTTACTTTTTTCGATCCTTGTATCTTTCGTATTCCTCAAGGCTATAGATAATGTAAGACCTATCTACGGCTAGCAGTCCGCAATATCCCATCCATTCGAGGAGGCCAATCTCATGAATGTAGAAAGAAAACAGTTTATTAAAGAAGGCGTACTGCGTATCACCATTTTCGTTATTTTAGCTTCACTTACTTACACCGTTCGCAACTACGCATGGGCTGTTACTGTTCTCGTATGTGTTGCGCTGTACTCACTCCTTACAGGAGTACACAAAATCTTACGCAAAGAATAACATGTGCCTCCACGAACTTTTATAGCAAGCTAAAACGCCTACGGCGTCCTTTTAAGGACGGTAAGCGTTTGTGCGAGAATTATAAGAATAAAGTATATCGTGAAACTTATACTTTCTTATAATTTCAAAAATAACCACTTTTCGCTGAGATACTAGATCTCATCGGAAAGTGGTTATTTACAGTTTAACCGGAGTAATAGGATTCAAGCTTTGTTACCTTCTAAAAGAATAAAACCATTAGCGACAGCGAACACAAAATTCACTGTATCTAATGGTTTTATTAAGCCTAACATTCAATCTTATATGTTCACTCTTTAAATGGCGAATGGGCATTGCGATTTGTATAAAAATCGATAATATCATTCACGGTGCGGAGCGGCTCCGCTTCCTTGTGGATTGTGTCCACGTTAGGCTTGAATTCTTCATGCGTCTTCGTAGTCACTTCAGTTCATTCCCTTCAATAGTTAAGCTTGCTGCGTTATCAGCTGCATATATTAGTGCGGCACCTCTATTCATTACCCTAAAAAGAAGCTTTTAACGCACCAATACTCATATTATTTTGAAAACTATTATTTTATTTGTTCTCAGGTACACATAACAAAAACGCCTCCTCAACGTAAGATACGTTAAAAAGACGTCAAATATACCTGTTTCATTAAATTATCACTCCGGTTTGTCCACATTTCTTAGACGTTCCAGTGTCTTTTTGTCTTTCAATGTAAGTTCTGCAGTCTCAAGCAGGTCCGGTCTGCGTTCCAACGTGCGCAGCAGTGCCTGCTCTCTCCGCCATATGTCGATGTTAGCATGATGACCACTCAGCAAAATATCTGGTACCTTCCAGCCGCGAAACTCGGCAGGACGTGTGTAGTGTGGATATTCTAGCAGTCCAGTGCTGAACGAGTCAGATATCGCAGAGGTTTCATTTCCAAGTGCTCCTGGCTGAAGCCGGACTATGGAATCTATAACCGTCAACGCAGGCAGCTCTCCACCTGTTAGCACGTAATCACCCATTGAAAGTTCATCAGTTACCAGATGCTCACGAATCCGCTCATCATATCCCTCATAATGCCCACATATGAAGATTAGGTGCTGCTCTTGCGCCAGTTCCTCTGCAATCTTCTGATTGTAAGTTTTTCCTTGTGGGCACATAAGGATGATACGCGGCTTCACAGAGCCCACTTCATCAGATCGATTGTGATCTTCCTCGTTCGGTGTAATACCAAGCACATGCTCGACTGCATTAAAAATCGGATCAGGCTTGAGCACCATACCCCCGCCACCGCCATACGGTGTATCATCCACACTATTATGCTTATTTCCCGAGAAATCACGGAAGTTCACAGCATTTAAGGAGACGATTCCTTTTTCACGTGCTTTACCAAGAATACTTGTGCTGAATACGCCTTCGCACATTTCCGGAAAGAGCGTAAGCACATCAATTCTCATCATGGCAATAACCCTTCCATCAAATGGACAACAATTCGTTTGGCTTCTATATCCACATTCAGGACCACATCGTTGATTACAGGAATTAGGATGTCTTGTCCTTTTGCAGGCTTAACAACCCATACGTCATTCGCACCAGGCTGTAAGATTTCTGTAATCGTACCGAGTGGTTTATTTTCATCTTCATCCGTGTATACCTCACAACCGACGATTTGGTGGAAGTAGTATTCGTTCTCAGGGAGATCCACCAGATCATTACTCGGAACCTTCAGGAGGCTTCCTTTATATTTTTCCACTTCATTGATGTTCGTATACCCTTTGAGCTTAACGATGAACATACCCTTGTGCTCACGAGCGGATTCTACAGTTACTTCGAATTTAGAACTGCCATCTGCAGGGATCACCTGCAGCTTCTTACCTGCAGCAAAACGAACATCAGGGAAATCGGTATGGGATAGTACTTTAATCTCCCCGCGAATACCATGCGTATTCACAAGTCTGCCTACGGTTAACTCTTCTGTCATACAACCCTCTCCTTTACAAGCTTCATCTAATCTATATTTGAACAAAAAGGAGCCGGGATATACTATCCCTAGCCCCTCATTGTACGCATCATTTAAGATAAAATATCTACAGTTACGCGTTTATCGCTCTTGACTGCTGCAGATGTGACTACTGTACGGAGCGCCTTAGCGATCCTTCCTTGTTTGCCAATGACCTTTCCAACATCATCAGGATGTACGGACAGTTCATAGACAATTAGGTGATCCTTCTCCACCGCTCGTACCGTCACATCTTCTGGATGATCCACTAAAGCCTTAGCAATTACTCCAACTAATTCTTCCATAGAGGACCCTCGCAATCAGTCATTATTTCTGTTGCTTAAGCTCATGAAACTTCTTCATTACGCCTGCTTTGGAAAGCAAGTTGCGTACTGTATCAGATGCTTGCGCACCTGTTTGAAGCCATTTAAGAGCTTTTTCCTCATCGATCTTAACTACTGCCGGTTGTTCAATCGGATTATAATAACCGATTTCCTCGATAAAACGACCGTCACGAGGGGACCGGGAATCGGAAACCACTACACGATAGAAAGGCGCTTTATGCGCTCCCATTCTTTTCAGACGAATACGTACTGCCACGAAAAATCACCTCCTTATAATAGTTTCGAGATATTAGAACAGCAAGATCATTTAAAAGGGAACTTCATACCTTTTCCACCTAGACCTTTAAGCTGCTTCATCGCATTCTTCTTAGAGGCTTTGCCGCCTCCGCCCATCATGCCTGAGAATTGCTTCATCATCTTACGCATCTCATCAAATTGCTTAATGAGGCGGTTGACCTCGGCAACCGAAGTTCCGCTACCAGCAGCAATACGCTTGCGGCGGTTATGGTTGATGATCTCGGGCTGACGCTTTTCCGTCTTAGTCATAGAATGAACTATGGCTTCAACGCGGCCCATTTGCTTGTCGTCAACCTTCAAATCCTTAATGCCCTTGGCTTTGTTCATGCCAGGCAGCATGTCAAGAATTTGATCGATCGGGCCAAGCTTCTTCACCTGATCCATTTGCTCAAGGAAATCATCAAACGTAAATTCTGCATTGCGCATCTTACGTTCCATTTCCTTAGCTTTATCAGTGTCAATGTTCGCTTGAGCTTTCTCAATCAGCGACAACATGTCACCCATACCCAAAATCCGCGAAGCCATACGTTCCGGATGGAACGGCTCCAATGCGTCAATCTTCTCACCTAGCGCAGCGAATTTGATCGGGCAACCAGTTACGGCTTTGACGGATAGTGCAGCACCACCGCGGCTATCGCCGTCAAGCTTCGTCAATACAACCCCTGTAAGCTCAAGCTGCTTATTAAAGCTCTCAGCTACGTTCACGGCATCTTGACCGGTCATTGCATCTACTACTAACAGAACTTCATCAGGATTTACAATGTTGTGAATCTGCTTCAGTTCTTCCATCAATTCTTCATCAATGTGCAGGCGGCCTGCAGTATCAATAATTACATAATCAAGTCCGTTATCCTTCGCATGTTGTACAGCTTGTCTGGCAATCTCTACCGGACTAGTCTGATCACCTAGCGAGAATACTGGAACTTTAATTTGTTCTCCAAGTACTTGAAGCTGTTTGATCGCAGCAGGGCGATAAATATCTGCCGCAACAAGCAATGGACGATGATTGCCCTTTTGTAACAGCTTCGCCAGCTTACCCGAAGTGGTTGTCTTACCCGCCCCTTGTAAACCCGCCATCATAATGACAGTTGGTGGCTTGTTCGACTTGGCCAGCTTCGCTTGGCTTCCGCCCATCAGCTCGGTTAGTTCCTTGTTAACGATGTCGATAATGACCATCCCAGGTGTAAAGCTGTCCATCACTTCTGTGCCAATAGACTTTTCTTTCACCTTAGCCACGAATTCTTTAACTACCTTGAAGTTAACGTCGGCTTCCAGAAGGGCCAACCGTACTTCGCGCATAGCTTCGTTTACGTCATCTTCGGATACTTTACCTTTACCGCGCAGCTTGCTGAACACATTCTGCAATCTTCCGGTTAAACCTTCAAACGCCATATGCAGTTTCTCCCTTCATGCTACTCTAACCTCTGCAAGCGATCCACGATCTCCGCGAACCGAAGTTTATATTGCTCAGGCAGCATCCCATTCTCCGGCAGTCTGCGCAGTTCTTCTAAATATTTGGTACGACTCTCATGCTTCACTAATAAACCAAGTTTTTCTTCATAATTTTCTAGGACTTGCTCCGCCCGTTTAATATGTTCATAAACGGCTTGGCGGCTGATTTCAAATTCAGCGGCAATCTCTCCCAAGGAAAAATCGTCGTGAAAATAATATTTAAGAAACGTTTGCTGCTTATCTGTAAGCAGTCGTTCATAAAAGGCAAAAAGCAGATTGATACGATTCGTTTTCTCGAGCCTATTCTCCTGACTCATTAAGGGCACTCCCTTCGTCAAGGAAAAACACTTTACACCTTCACAACGTCCCTTATGATACCTAAAAGAAAGAGAGATGTCAAGCATTTTTGCTTGTCATCTCTTTCTTTATTAAAAATCCCTTTTTCACGCAATAAATACGCTTGAAATTATTGGATCGGTAGTACATAAATCAATACGGCGAAGAAGTGTGTGACACTACCCGCAAGGACAAATACATGCCAAATCGCATGATGGTATGGAAACCCTCTCCATACATAAAAAACAGTACCTAATGTATAGAGTATACCTCCAGCCATCAGCAGGATCATTCCTCCGTCTGCTACAACAGCCGAAAGAGGGTTCCAAGCGATTACAATTAGCCAGCCCATTGCGATGTAGAATATGGTGGACATGAACAGAAACTTTTTAACAAAAAATGCCTTGAAGAAAACGCCGAACACTGCGATTCCCCAAATAACGCCGAACAAACTCCATCCAAGCGTTCCCCGAATGGCGACTAACAAAAAGGGGGTATACGTGCCAGCAATAAACAGATAAATAGCGGAATGATCGAAAAATTCGAACAAATCCTTCGCCTTACCCTCTTTGAGACTATGCACTAGTGTTGAATTCAGATACAGAAGCAGCATTGTCGTTCCATAGATGGAGAAGCTGACCACATGCCATGTCGTTCCTTTCAGACTTGCAAAAACAACAAGCAGAACAAGTGCAGCCACGCTTAATACCGTTCCAATCCCGTGCGTAATCGCATTCGCGACTTCTTCTCTCCGGCTGTAGGTGTGAGTATTTGCCATATCCATATCCTTCCGTCTAAGCTTTCTTTCTATTATACCACGCGTACCCTACTGGATTACAGTTTGTAAATCTCCGTATACTTCGCTTCTAAATAATCAGCTAAATAATCTGGACTCAGTGGTTCCCCCGTTACTTGCTCAATAATTTGTGAAGGCGTTAAGCTATTGCCGAAACGATAGATCTTATCGGTTAGCCACTCTTTAATAGGTAACAGGTTCCCTGCAGCAATTAACTCATCAAACTCCGGTAACTCTTTGCGAAGTGTATTCAGAATCTGTGCAGCGTACATATTACCTAAGGAGTAGGAAGCAAAGTATCCGAAATCCCCGCCAGACCAATGGACATCTTGCAGCACACCAAGTGCGTTAGATGGCGGAGTAATACCCAGATACTCTTGATACTTAGCATTCCATACTTGAGGCAAGTCTTTTACAGAAAGGCCTTCATTAAAAATAAGCTTCTCGATCTCATAACGTACGATAATGTGCAGATTGTATGTAAGCTCATCTGCTTCAATCCGGATAAATGAGTTCTCCACGCTGTTGATCGCCCGGTAGAAATCTTCCAACTCCACATTTGCAAGCTGCTCCGGGAATTGTTGCTGAAGATCCCCGTAATAACGTTGCCAGAAAGCCCGGCTGCGTCCGATCATGTTCTCCCATAGTCTCGACTGAGATTCATGAATCCCCATCGATGCACCTTGTGCCAGTGGTGTTCCAACAAAATCCTTGCTGATATTTTGCTCATAAAGCGCATGACCACCTTCATGTAGTGAGCTGAATATGGCACTAGTCACATTATCAAGCAGATAAGCGGTTGTAATACGAACGTCGCCTGGATTCAATCCTGTTGCAAAAGGATGCACACTCTCATCTAAACGACCTGCGTCAAAATCGTAGCCCATTTGCTCTAAAATAAAGTTGCCGAACTTTTCCTGCTGTTCTTTAGGGAAGATCTGCTGTAAGAAGCTTGTGTCCGGTTTATTGGGCGAAGCAGCGATAGCTTCTACCAATGGTACCAAACGGCTGCGCAGGCGGCTGAATACTTCATCCACTTTTTCTACCGTAAGATCAGGCTCATACATATCAAGAAGCGTATCGTACCGCGTTCCTTTTACACCCCAATAATCGATAAATTCTTGCTTTAGAGCAACTATCTTGCTTAAGTAAGGTTCAAAAGTAGCGAAATCATCATTCTCCTTGGCTTCTTCCCAGATGGTTTGGGAATGTGCGGACAGGACAGCGTACTCCTCAAATCTTTTGGAAGGGATGCTCTTGCTGCGCTCATATTCTTTACGGCAATCGGTAACGATCTTCTTCTGATCATGTGATAGCTGGGAAATCACTTCAGGACGGGTAAAAAATGCTGTAAAATCTCCCATTTCCTCCGAAACTCCGAGTCTGAACAGTTCTCCACTCAGCATCCCAATCGTACCCGAACGAACCTCTACTCCCTTACGTGGCGCACCGGTGCGTAAATCCCAGTGAAGTAATTCTATGGCCTCTGAATATCCACTTATTTTTGATAATAACTCGCTAAATTTCTCCCACTGTTCCTTCACTTGCTGTTCCATTTTATTACACCTGCTTTCTCTGTTTTGCCGACTCCTCTTGATGATACTTTTTTGAATGAGTATAATCAACTTCAGAGATAACATCTCTAATTTAAAATATTCAATGGGTTACATAAGAAGCAGATCTTGCTTCGCACAAAATTCAAAGGAGCGTGAACAGGCTATGATGATTCAAGTTACACCTCTCGCAGAAAGGAAGTTGAAGGAAAGGCTTGAAGATCGGCCAGGATTTTTCAAGCTCTTTTATGATACGGAAGGCTGCGGGTGTGACGGAATTAATGTATTACTAATTGTTTCAGAAGTGGAGGACGGCGATTCTAGGATTGAAAGTGATTCCCTTCCCTTTATCGTAAGCCGCCAGCAGGAAATCTTTTATGAGGACAAGATGCGTCTGGATGCCGAGGAAAGATTCTCTTCCTTTAAGCTAGACAGTGATTCACAGATTTACGGAAAAAATATCCTGGTAAGAGATATGCGTAATGCAAGTACAATTCAGTGATTTTAGGGAGGAAAAACAGTCATGAGCCATGTATCCGATATTATTAACTTTAATAAGAGTTTTGTAGAGAATAAAGAGTACGAAGCATATTTAACAAGTCGCTATCCAGATAAAAAAATGTTGATTATCACTTGTATGGATACCCGTCTGGTTGAACTATTACCAAAAGCGATGAACTTTAAGAACGGTGATGTCAAAATCATCAAAAATGCCGGAGCGGTTATTTCTCAGCCCTTTGGTAGTGTTATGCGTAGTGTCATGGTTGCGTTATATGAACTTGACGCGGAGGAAGTTATCGTAGTTGGGCACTATGAATGCGGTATGGCTTCCCTCAATGCAGATCATATGATCAATTCCATAAAAGAACGCGGAGTATCCGAAGAGGTGTTAAACACGCTGGAGAATTCCGGGATCAAGCTTACCAAATGGCTGCGCGGGTTTGACAATATCCAAGAAGGGGTATCCCAAACTGTGAATCTGATCAATAAGCATCCATTACTACCCCCAAATGTACCAGTGCATGGCATGATCATCGATCCGGCTACCGGAGCGCTTGAGCTTGTCGTTGATGGATATAAATAACTTAAGTTACAGCTCTCTGACTGCTGTTTGCGTGGATCCTGGATCCACGCTTTTTTTGTAATTAAAAAGTATAAATTATGACAAGCATATACTTTCTTATATTTTAAATAAAAATTGAAACCTAGTAAGACTAGCTGCGTAATACTGAACATGCACATAAATTCATACTCACAGGAGGGTTTTCGTACTAAATGAAACCAATGAAACGCGTAATGATGATTGTAATGGCCTTTACTCTATTTTTCGCCGTAGCTACCCCGAACTTTGTGGATGCGAAGCGAGGTGGTGGCGGATTTAAATCCGGCACTCGCAGCTATTCAACAACTCCAAAAAAATCAACAACCGATAACGTAAGAAAAAGCGATAGCACTAAAAGCTCCACAGCAGGATCTACTGCGAATACGAAACGGGGATTCTTCAGCGGTGGTGGCTTAATGAAAGGTATGATGATCGGTGGTTTGGCTGGGTTACTGTTCGGCGGAATGTTCGCCGGTATGGGTGCCTTTGGTAACATTCTAGGATTCGTCATTAATATGCTTGCTATCTATGTGCTCGTAATGCTCGTGATGTCCTTCTTCCGTCGCAGAAAAGAACGTCGTCGCTTAGAAGATCAAGGTGGGCGTTACTAATGTCAACAATGGTTCTAAGCATGGATGAGATCATCAATGCCCTCTGCCTACACATGGCTGAACGTAAAGCGGTTCGCCCTGAAGATGTTCAAGTAGAACTGAGCTGGGACGAAGACACCGGATACTCTGCTGAGGTTTGGGTACAGGGACGTAGTCAATATTTAGTTGAGTCCAACATGATCGAGGCGATTCTACGTTACATGCTTAGCGAATATGGCATTCGTGCATACCGCGAAGATGTAAGGCTAGACCTGGATGAGGAAATCACTGCAATTGTAAATACACAGAACTAATAGTAAAAGGGACAACCCAAATGGTTGTCCCTTTTTTTTGTATGCATTTATTCATAGAAAAATTGCTTTACCGTTCCTACTCCGTCCGTCACATCAACTTCAGCATACGCACCGTTAATAAGCGTAATTTGCGGTGGAATATGACCACAATCGATATCATACACAATAGGTACCTGGAGTTCCTCAGAAAGCTCTGCGTAGATGTCTTCGGCCGTGTAGTTCTCTACTGGTCGATTAGCAGGACTTCTGCCAAACATAATGCCAGAACAATTCTCAAACCAACCTGCTAGCTTCATCTGAACTAATGACCTACGTACATCAACCGTATTCAGTTCGCAGTTTTCCAAATACCATAGGATCGGTTCATTGTTAATCATTTGTTCTTGGAAATGCCGCAGATTGCCAAATGGTGTGCCAATCAGATGCCTAATTACATCTATACATCCCCCTAGCAGACGCCCTTTCATAGTTACAGGACCAGAGGATACTGTCTTCCAACGGGTATCTTCTGTCAAGTGAAATACATAAGGCGTAGGAGCATCATGTTGCCATTCCCCCTGATATTTAAGCGATGAATGCTGGACAATAGAATCCCCTGCTTTCGTCTCTAGAACCGCTTCCCACATGGCTGTGGTATCATCTGAATACTCTCCTCTTAAATCAACAAGGTTAGTCCCGTGGGCCGTGGCAATCCCTGTTCTTAAAGTAACTGCAAACAACAGCACGCTAATATCTGAATAACCTAAGATCCATTTGTCCTTCATGGTATCAAAATCAATAAACTCAAGAACCTCAATTAACAGCTCCCCGCCCCAAGGCGGAATAAGGATATCAATATGCTCAGCGCTCATCATCTCGTTAAACTCCTGAGCACGAACTTTGGCCGGTGCCGATTTAGCCTTCTCTTGCGTCCATACCGTATCCCCGCAAATCATATTAAATCCTTTAGATTCCAAACGACTTGAAGCCAACTTAATTAACTCTGCATTTTGAGCGCCTACTCCAGATGAAGGTGCTGTCACCCCTACTGTCGCATTCTTGTTCAAAATCGGATATCTAATCATATGACACCTCCAGTATTACAGCAATTATATCAAGAGTACACATCAATTACACAAAAAAAGAACATGACTAGTCGCGTCAACGTACGATCGCAAAACCAGTACATGCTCTTATTCAATAGAATTCAACTTTAGAGTAAAGAAATAGCTAGCAGTTCGAACAACACAAGCGGCAAGATCACATTATTATTAGGAGGACCTGGGTAAGGACCCGGGCCGGGATACGGACCATGACCATGACCAGGACCCGGATGATACGGTTGGTAAGGGTTATAATATCCGCGCGGCATTTGCCCATTAACTGCAACGTTCAAATACAAATGTTTATTATCTACTCCGGCAATAGTGCCTTCATGCACTAAGCCATCTAAAGTCTGTACATTCACCCTATGGTTTAGGTAGGGCTTGCAAGATTGATGCAAGGAATCACGGACACCGTGCAGGTGCCGGATCACCGTAGGATCGGCCTGATAAATCACATTCTGCTCTTGCCCAGTGTTATATGTCGACATGGATGCTCTGACCTCCGTAAATGGATTTGCTCCATTCTATGCAGAAGCCTATATCACGGTGCCTATTTGAGAGATATCCTTATACTGGAAGGGCTACCTTCTCAACTTTCACATTTACCGAAACAAGGGACAAGCCCATCATATTCTCCACAGCATTACGCACATTTTTTTGCAGCATATAACAGACCTCTTGAATCACACATCCGTAATTAACAATAACCCGCAGGTCGATGGCAACGTCTACTTCCTTCACTTCTACAGACAATCCTTTTTTCACATTTTTACCGCCCAAACGTTTGGCCCAGTTATCCGAAATATTACTTCCTGACATCCCGGCAATACCTGGCGTTTCCAGAACCACCTGTCCAACGATCGATGTGACTACATCATCTGAGATATGAATTAATCCTTGCTCCGTTCCTTCATTCACATAAACAACCTCCATATTTGTTAATTTAAGAGATATTAAAGGCTCTCCTCTACCTCTACTTCTACCTCTGACTCTGCCCTGTGGTTCTTAACAAACAAATTATACACTTTGGTCAAGAGGATTTTCACAATCATATACAATGGAATAATCAGCAATATCGCAATAATCCCGCCTATATCTCCACCAACCAACACTAAGATGATCGTTGTCAGCGGATGAATATCAAGCTTTTTCCCAAAAATGTAGGGAGCAATCAGATTATCCTGAATTTGCTGAGCTACAAGAACGATGATGATGGACCATACTGCAATGGACGGCGATTGGATGAATCCGATAATGAAAATTGGGATACTGGAGAGAATTGCACCAATGAAAGGTACAAAATTCATCACAACAGCAATCACTGTCAACAACAATGCATACTGTAGTCCAATAATAAGGAAACCAATATACATCAGAACACCAAGTGCCAGATTGACTAATACCCGACCAACAATGAATCCACTTAACGCACTGTCAATTTCACTCATCATTGTAGTCCCTTCTCCACGATACTTCTTTGGAAAGAAACTTACAATCTTACGACCAAATTTCCCACCTTCCTTAAGCATGTAAAACAACATAATAGGAAAGGTAAATAAAATAATCGCGAAATTTGAAACAAAGGAGAATAGACCCGTTACGTAGTTCGAAATCAGATTAAATCCTTTATTTAAATATTCAGTCAATTGGGAAGCAAGATCCATATCTGCTGGGATAATAGAAGCCAAGAATCCACTGTCCTCGAGCCTCAATAACTGCTGATTCACGGCTGCGATCAGATTTGGCATATTATCTACAAAATTAATTAGCTGTGTTCGAAGTGAAGGCCATACTCCAATACTAAAACCAAACAAGAGCAATGCAATGACCACATATACGATGATGATCGCAACAGAGCGATTTAGTTTATATCTCTCCAAAGTATTGATTAGAGGTCGGAGTAAATAATAGAAAAATCCTGCCAACATTAAGGGCACGATAATAACATTGAACAAGGACAAGATTGGACTGAAAATAAAATTAACTTGTGAGCCTAAAAATACGATACCTAACACCAAAAGGATCGCTATACAAACTCGAATGAATGTGTTCAGTTTAGCCATAGTTCTCTCCTATCTTCTATTTTCGGGTGTCTTTCATCTCGTTATATTTGGGAATACGTATGGTGAATACCGTTGGTTCCTTCTTTCCGCGACTGAGATGAAGCGTTCCACCCATTTTCTCTGTATTTTTCATAGCAATGGATAAACCAAGACCCGTTCCACCTGTAGTTGACCGCGCTTTATCTCCTCGAACAAACGGATCAAAAAGCGTTGACCAAAGCTCTTCAGGAATGCCTACTCCGGTATCTGCAATTTCAATGGTAACCTCGCTCTCCGAGGGGATAACCTCCACTCGCAGATGAGTGCCTGGCGGATTATAGGTCAAAGCATTGGAGATCAAATTATGAACTACACTCGAGAGTAGCTCCGCATCGAAGCTTGCGAAGACTTCCTGTTCAGGAACATTCAGCTGCAGGATGAAGTTCTTTTGTTCAATCTCACCATAGGAGTCTGCAACGATTTCACGAATAAACTCGCCCAATTCATGACGCTCCATTCGTAGTAAAAAATCTGGGGAATCTATTTTAAGTAGCTCCACCATATTTTGAATCAGCTTGGTCACTTGCGAGGATTTATTATAGATATAGGTTAAATAACGTTTCTGGCGTTCTTCGTCCTCACCACGACCTTCAACCAACGCCTGTGCAAACCCCTGTATACTCGTAATGGGTGTCTTCAGATCATGAGAAAGATCAACCATCATACGTTTCTTACTTTCTTCTGCTTGACGTTTTTCTTTCGTTGTCTTCTCAATTACGTCCGCCATATAATTAAAAGTCTCCCCAATTTGCGAAAATTCTTTCTCTGCATATAGCGAGATACGAGTATCATAATTTCCTTCAATCATCTGCTTCAAACCAAGCGTAATAATACGCAGCGGCTTCCTGATTCTTCGTGCCACCCAATAGCTGTACACGATAATAAGCAAGAGAACCATTCCAACTCCTAAAAAAACATAGTATGAAAGCGAGTGGTTGAAGTATTCAACTAATGGATCACTATTAATTGAAATGTCGATAACTTCTCTAGGGATTTTCAAAAGCAGCCACTCAGATTCATTCTCATTATTACGTGTAGTCAACGAGTAGAAGTACGCCTGATCTTCTCCGTTTTCCAGGTTATTTAAGAGCTGATTGTCGGTATATTGTGTTACATCGTCCTTCTTCTCTCCAACTACGTCGATGACCTTCTTGTCTTGACCCAAGATCTCAATCCACCCACCGCTATGCAGAAGCCGTTTGGTTTCTATCCCATGCTCCAGATTATCTCGATAGGCACTCGCTTCAACCTTCAAATCAGGATCAGCGATTTTATTTTTTTCGAACATATGGGTCACATCAAGGTTAATAAACAAATAATAAACAATCACAAGAAAAAACAAAATGCAGATGAATAACAAAAAATCCAGCGTCAGCGATGATTGTAAAGGTCGTTGATCTCTATTGCTCCATAGGCGCTTCAATTTTGTATCCCAGCCCTCTAATAGTCTTTAAATAAACCGGCTTTTTGGAGTCTTCCTCGATCTTTTCCCGGATATTACTGATATGTACCATGATACTATTATCTTCGTACACATAGAAATCTTCCCATACCGCCTCATATATTTTTTTTCGTGTAAAGACCCGACCCGGTTGTTTCATCATTAATTCCAGAATTTTGTACTCAGTAGAGGTAAGAACGACGGGCTCTCCTGAACGATAGAGCAGACACTGGCTTTGATCCAGTCTCAATTCTCCCAATACAATTTGTTCAGCTGCCTTTTCTTCAATAATCTGTGCGTCAAAATGATGTACCCGCCGCAGTAAAGCTCCTGCACGAGCTACAATTTCCAAAGGATTAAACGGTTTGGAAATATAATCGTCGGCACCGAGTTCAAGTCCCAGTATTTTGTCGTAATGTTCGCTTTTTGCAGATAAAAATAACACCGGGAAATGATGGAACTCACGAATTTTCTTCAATAATTGCAGTCCATCTAGACCAGGCATCATAATATCAAGAATCGCTAAATCAATTTTTTGGTTCTGCACTTGCATTAACGCTTCAGTCCCACTGTTCGCTTCCACAATGTTGTACTCTTTCTCTAAATATAATCTCAACAATTCCACAATTTCTGCTTCATCATCTGCGATTAGAATTGTATACACAGTAATCACCCCATCTAACTATAATCTTCGATTATTAAACCCACCTAAACGCAATCTAAAGAATAGCTAAATTATTACATCCATCAAATTCTTATATTTAAATAAAAATCGCACACAGGAACTCGTCCCATGTACGATCGTATAATTCCAGAAATCTGAACATCTGCTGGCAAATATAAACGCCCTCGGAGTCCTATTAAAAAGCAACACCAATTCCACCTTCACCCGCATAGGTTCCCATTACAGGTCCCATACTTGAGAGTAAAACTTCTTTGAACGGGTGCTTTTGTAAGATGCGTTCTTTAATCTCAAGCGCAAGCTTCTCACAGTTACTGTGTACTATAGCGATAACAGCCTTCTCGTAGTCATGCTGCTTCTCATCCAAATGCGCAAGCAGCCGGTTTAATGCCTTTGTAAGACCCCGGGTCTTCTCCACTACCTCAACAGTACCCTCTTCGCTGATTTTAAGCAGTAGTTTGATATTTAGCACGGAAGCAACCGCTCCTGATATCCGGCTTAGACGTCCGCCCTTCATTACATTCTCAAGTGTATCCAGTGTAAAATATGCGCGAACTTCATCCATTTGCTGAAGCACCTTGTCCTTCAGTTCCTGCAGACTTGAACAAGTCTGTGACCACTTCGCCGCAAGGCCCACGATCAGCGACAACCCGCCAGAAAAGGTCTTGGAATCTATAACCTCTATCGCATTGGTGTGTCCTTCTTCTTGGTACATTTCCATAGCGATCATAGCCGTCTGATAAGTGCTACTAATATTAGAGGACATACAAATGACCATAATGTCAGTACCTTCCTCTACTTGCCTGAATGTCTCAAGGAATTGGTTTGGACTTGGACTTGCCGTAGTAGGTAGCTCCTTGGATTCACTCATTTTAGCATAAAAGGTTTTCGTATCCGTATCCGCAGGCATTAACTCATGCCCAAAATGAACCGGTAGATGGACCACGGAAACATTATACTTCTCCATGTAGTCAAGGGGTAGGTCAGAACCGCTATCTGTTATGATCTTGATTGCCATAATATAAGTACTCTCCTTTCAATATCAGTACTATTATAGCTATCGCCAAATGAAATCTCCAGTAACCAATATAACTTGAAAAATCCTTCAATTTGTGCTTATGTCATTCTTCCTTAACTTGTCCTAATATGATATGGTTTATGAATAAGCGTATAGAAATGGAGTGTATGTATGAGTAAGGGAAGAGTATGGAACCGAGGCAAGCATGATGGAACAGGACTATCAAGGAAAAAAAGCGTGGATCAAGAAGTTACAACATCTACTGAAACAGAAGCGACTGAAGCTTCAAATGAACCGTCAAATGCCAGAATTGATACAGTTAAGCCGATGAATCGTACGAACTGGGTAACTCGTCCTGCACGGGTTATCAATAAAGATTCCAAAAACAAACAATAACTATGACAAATAGGGTTTCAGAACTTGTCCCTGAGTTCTGAAACCCTATTTTTATATGTTCTTAAACGTAGGTAGTTTACATAATTACATCCGGACGCTTATACAAAACGAGTATGGCTGCTGCTATAAGGATCATCCCCATAAATGCGGGTGCGGCATGGCCTAGTGATACATAAATCTGACCTCCAATGATAGGCCCAATCATTCTTGCTAAAGCCTGAATAGATTGGCTACCTCCTTGAATCCTACCTTGTTCACTAGAATCGACAGACTTGGAAAGCATCCCGTTAAATGAAGGCCCAAAGATCGAATCCCCAAAGCCAAATATAAACATTCCAGCGATAAAAAGAGGATAGAATGAGAACAACGCAGATAACGCAATAAAACTGTAACCGATAATTTCCGAAGCCATTCCAAGAATTGCTATACGTTTATCACTAAGTTTCTTCAAAAGCTTTGGCATGATCAAACCTTGTGAAATGATGTCTTGGAGACCCATAATCGAAAACATAAGTCCGATTAGTGCTGGCTTCCAGCTGAAAGTATCCATCGTAAATTGAGAAAATACTGCCTGTAAAGATCCGTTAGGAATCCAGAGTAAAAACGCTGAGACTAGCAGCCTATTTAAGTTTTTCATGGAAAGTAAGTTTGCAAGCTGTGAAAATGGATTCAGTCTTACAAAGGTAATCTCCTTCAGTCTATTCTT
The DNA here is from genome assembly GCF_038009145.1 of Paenibacillus sp. FSL R5-0923. Taxonomy (NCBI): domain Bacteria; kingdom Bacillati; phylum Bacillota; class Bacilli; order Caryophanales; family Paenibacillaceae; genus Paenibacillus; species Paenibacillus sp. FSL R5-0923. The sequence goes on along the minus strand of NZ_JBBPAT010000001.1, from coordinate 3,306,696 downwards.
CTTGGCAAGGCTCTCTGGCATAAAAAAGAATCCATAAACAACATTCAATAAAGTTATGATTGCTCCAAAATACAAGGGAACAGAATAACCAAACTTAGCAAGTAATCCGCCTATCGTTGGGCCAATGACGGTGCCTACACCTACAACTGCACTTACCCATCCGAAGTATTTGGTTCTCTGCTGCGAAGGAATAATGTCTGCAAAATATGCAAAGATTGTGCTTATGCTCCCGCCTGTTATCCCTTCGATTATACGTCCAGCAAATAGTACCCATAGAGCCCCTCCTATGCCAAAAACCAAGTACCCGACGGCGGAACCCAACAGGCATACTAAGAGTAATGGACGCCGGCCATATTTGTCGCTCAAAGCTCCAAGTACGGGGGCTGCAAAAAATACACAGACTGCATATACCGAGGTCAGCATCGTAACAACTATTGCTTGTTCTCCAGGACTGCTTGTATAAGGCTGCACTAAGAATGGGACGACAGGCATTATGATACTAAAGCCTATTCCGCAAAGAAACACAGAGATAAGACCGAATATTAATGCGTGTTTATCTACGGATTGTCCTGTGTTCTGTTCATTGTGTGATTTAAATATGGACATTTATGTTCACTCCTTAAAGTTACTATTTTGATTCCTAGGAAACATGTTTATCGTATCGCCATTTTGTTTCCTTGTCAACAAAATAATAACAATAAAAATGCAGCCGTTCTCCATAGAGCCCGACTGCATGTGGTTTCATTTTCATTATTGAAATTTTATTCCGATTTAATATCTTTACCCTGTTTCTTTATTTCCGCATCCAAATGACTACTATACTTTTCCACGAAACTAAGCATACTATCAAATTGTTCCTCGGTTATCTGCGCAAAGACGGCTTTATCCCGCTCTTGAAACTCTTTGTGAAGGTCCTCATGGATTTTATAAATTACTTTTCCTTGCTCAGTAAGCCTAAAATAGATTTCTTTTTTGTTATCAGACTTCTGGTAGCTTTCGATCAGGCCTTTTTCTATGAGTTTCTTAGTTAATTTACTTATGGCACCGCGAGTCATAAAAAAGGACTCCGCAAGTTTTGTTACGTTGGAATCTACATTTTTTTCAATGTATTCAATACAATGTACTTCGGAAGATGTATAACCCTTAAGACTTGCCTCCATCTTATCTTTGTTAAGCCAAACAATCTTATTATATAGGTCCCTGACACCCATTAGGATCTGATCTTCTTTGTTCATGACCTGTCCTCCCACCCACTCTTGCATTAACAATATTATATCACATTATTTTTTTGTTTCTATTTCAACAATATTCAAAAAAATTAATTCAGAATTGAACGAACAGTAAATAGGGTTTCGAAACGGAAATCATTCGTTTCAAAACCCTATTGCTCTATAGTCTGAAGCTACCTACAACAGCAGCCTTTGCTAACCCTAACATTATGCACGAGTGGAGAGAATGAATCTCTCTAACGCTGCTGTATCCGTAATCCTATGATTACATTCTTGGCTCTCTATGCAAATATATTGGCCAATGGAGGAGTAATCATCCGGCGAAGATTTTGCAAGCCTGGTCTTGACCGTAAAGAAGGCGAGCTGTTGCTGCCGATTACAGAACAGGCAATACCCCTTCTTGTTCATTGGTGTCATTCTACCCTCAATACCGATAAACTGCCCTTCGAACGGATATACAATAAATAATTTATTGGTAGCAATATCTATCCAGCTCAAATATGTCATATATCGAAAATCAATTACTGATAAATCAGGTACCTTCAGCTTCTTATTCTTAGGGAATAGCTTCTGAATCTGTTTCGGTGTAATCTGTGGAAAAGGTTCTAAATAAGGCTCTAATCCACTAAGATACTTCTGAAAATCGTATGCAGTCTCAAAGGCAGATATTTGTTGCAGCAACTGTTGCTGACTATCACTTAGTGTTGAAAAAGCTTCTACTACATTCAACGATGAACGATATCTTACCGTCTCCAAGACTCTTCGATCCGCTACAGTTCGCAGTGTTTTTAGAAGGAAGTCTGTTTGTTTTTTAATAAAATTATATTGATGGTTTCTAATAAATGGTGTATTCATTGCTCTTCAGCCCCTTATATTTTGAAATTTCATAAGGTGCAAAGCCAATTATTAGAAACGATAATATTTAGTTTGGGCGATCATCCATCCTATCGCACCTCACGCAAAGTATCGCCCTAATTTAGGCTTTGCGTGAGGAACTTCTAGCTAATGGGCAAACCAACATTAGCACAGTACCACCTCCGATTACATTCACGAAAAAAGTATAACAGGAATGTTTGGAATCGGCTAGACCAGGTTACCAACCTCTGCATCCTCTCTGGAAGGTGCTTCACCAATGAGCTCCTCAAAAGTTTCTTCATCATGACCGAAGCTTTCACTTTGGTGTGAAGACAAGGCGAAAGCACAATTTCGTAGTTGCCTTGCTTAATGGTTGGATAATTGCTCACATCATTTGCAAGAGACACGCCGTTATTTGAGCGACGAAGCGCTGCAACGTGCAGTAGAGGCACTATTTACAGCTCGCATTGTTTATGTATATAGCCCCGGTCCATGTGCTGGACTAGCGGAGCTGATGATCTATCGAATGGCGCGCTTCGGACTACAGCTGAAAAAAATGGCCCCCAGCGGACACAAGCTGTTAGAGACCTTAATGCATGCTGATCAACAAGATGTATTGCTTGTCTTTGGATTTGTTCAACTGTTACCTGAAATCGAAGTGATTTTGGACCATGCACGTGAAGCTAATTACCAGGTCATTCTGATCACCGACAGACTCGTGTATCCTCGATCCCAAGATGCAGATATTGTACTTTATGCCGGGAGAGTTGAGGTTTGGGAGTTTCACTCCATGGTCGGTCCCATTTATATTATTGAGAATCTGATCCTTGGGGTAGGTTTAGCAAATAGGGATGGTAGTCTAAGCAAATTAGACAAATTGCAGCAGCTAAGAGCGCAGTATGGAGGGAAGCTTCCACGGAGCTAGGTTAAGCCATGGAGAAACGGAGTGATCGCTAAAATAGGCGCCAACTGTAAAAATTGCGAATGAATGACTACGGAAATCATGAATAATTTACCTCCTTTTACAAACACTACGAAACAAAAGGAGGCTGATGTTTCATGTGTCAACGTTTTTCTCTGGCGGCCGAACTACAAGACATTAGGGATCATTTTGAAATCAAACGGGTGATGTACTACTATAAAGACCGCTATAATATTAGTCCCACACAGGATATGCCTGTCGTATTACAGCAAGATGGTGAGCGAATTCTGGATGAGTTCCGCTGGGGCTTCGTTCCTTATTGGGGTAAAGATGCGATCAATGCGGATCTCCGAAATGTGCATCAGAATCCAACCTATCGCAAGATGGTGGACAAGCAGCGCTGTATTATTCCGTGCAACGGATTTTACTATTGGAAAAAAGAAGGCAAGAAGACTTATCCCGTTCGGGTAGTCATGAATAACCGCAGTATGTTCGGAGTGGCTGGTCTATACGAAATTTGGCGGGATACGCGCGGGGAGCCTCTTCGCACCTGCTCTCTGGTCATGACAGATGCCAATCCACTGATTAGCGAATTTGAGAGCCGGATGCCGGCGATTTTGTCCCCACAGGATATCACTCGATGGCTTGATGAGGAGACAAATGATCTGGAAGCACTGAATCCGATTCTGCGGCCTTATTCAGCAGATGAAATGCAGGTGTACCCGGTCACACCAATGATTAACGACAACAGGAACGACTCGGCTGAATGTATTCGAGAAATGGATCTGAAGGGATCCTGGGTAAAGCCTTGAGATGATAGCAGAATTGGATTAGATGCTCTAAAAATGAAGCAGCGGTGCTAGGGCTGAGAATTAAAACCTTAGCACATCGCTGCTTTAATTGCTTATCATTTCTATTGGCTCTTCATCCAATTACATGCTCAAGAGTTCAGTTCGAATTTATATTGTTCAAGCTTTTCAAAAACACCATCCACCCATTCAGGATCATCTCATAACTTAGAATTGTTAAACTTTCTAACCGCAGGATGACCCGTTGTGATAGTATCTACACCATCCTTGTACAAAGTACAAATCAACAATTTCTAATGACTTATTTACAGATTGAACTAACAGTTTGCAAGTCATCCCAGACCAGCCCCTTCCTTCTCCACCTTCCCTATAAACTCATCCATCTCTTTCCTCGTACTCAGAATAACAACCTCTTTACGTCCTTTAATCTGCTCAAGTTTCTTTATAGTGTTCACTCGACCTTTTTTTCTATAATTCCAAACCCATTTCACAAAATCCCAATCTAATTTTTCTGGGCATTCTTGATTCATATCCGGTCTGGATTTCTTGTGATATATAATTCGTCGTTTGATAATTCGGTAGATGCATAGAAGTCTAGGCATATCTAAGAAAATTATTAAATCGGCTTTGTTAATTCGGATATCCATCGTTCTTGAATAGTTACCATCCATGATCCAATGCTCTTCATTGATAAATTGTTCGACAATATTATTCCACTCTTCATTTGGTTTAGGAACCCAGTCGGCATTCCAGTAATAGGTATCCAAATGTACAACAGGGAGATCAAGTATGTAATGTAGTTTGCGAGACAAGGTAGATTTGCCCGATCCAGCAGATCCAATGACTAGTATTCGGTTCATAGGTTCTCCTTTCGCAAAAAAAACACTAACAGGACGTTAGTGCCTTCCAAGAGTTATTATTTTGAAATTTTTATAGCTTAAATCGATTTCAGAAAATCCTTAACAGCCTGCGTCTTCTTATCCCCGTTCTTCTCCAGTAGCATCAAAAATTCTTCAAGCTGGATCAGTAGTGGGCTGGCTTCAATCTGCTCTGGCCCCGCTTCTGACAATGTATTCTCGTATGCAATTGCCGCTTCTTCACTCATCACTTGCGTTATCTTATCAAAGAGCGGAGAGTTTTGGGTACCGTTAAACACATATTCTTTGGCTACGTTATAGGCTTCCTTAATAGCTATTGTACGGTTGGAAGACTTATAGGTTGACAAAAAATCTTCATATGCCATAGCCCGTTCTATGACCTTGTACCAGTTGATCAGCAAAGTTCCGTTCACAGCAGAGGGTTGCTCAGACTCAGTAGCCATCAGCTCGATATAGGCTTGCAAATCTTTGGAGACGTAAGGTTTGAACACTTTGAAGCTTTTGTATTGAATGATTGGATAAAAGCGTCCGCCACCCAATACAAGCTTATAGTCCATGGCAGTCAAGTCCTGTAGAACAACACGGGTCTGGGACTGCTTCACCTTGGATCGAGCCAGCACCATTGACATGCCTGGAGTATAAATATCTTTGATATCTTGTTGAATAGCAGGCGTATTCATTCGTTTGATAGCTGTAGGTAGATAAGCTTTCAGGGCATTTTCCAAATGTAAAACGGCTAAATTAGCCTCTGCTAGCGTCATCTCATCAATACGATTGACTAAGGTGGCTTGGGCCAGACTGAGAGATGAAGGTTTCTTCACTCTTTGCTCAAACAAACTAAAAGCAGCAGAAGACTTAACAACCGCTGCTTTTGACCGCTGTGGGAAGGCAAAGGAAATGGCAAGACCGATACTGGTCAAGAACAGGATTAAGCCGAGAGGGGCAGCAATGCTTTTCATAAAAATTGATCGTTCCATGGTACAGCTCCTTCCAGGGTAGACTGAGACAATGATTCGATCTTAAAAATATCATTAAATGGAAAATAATTCAATGATCATGTCAAAATCAAACATCACCATTATGCCGCTCTAGAATTATCCAAGCATAGCGGCTTGGCGTTTGTACTGATCCTCCAGCACTAAACAGGCCATAGCCTCTACAACAGGGACGATTCTCGGGCAAATACATGGATCATGTCTACCTTCGGTGCGTATCTCTTGTTCTTCCCCTTTGATGTTAGTCGTTTGCTGTGGTACAGAAATGGATGAGGTCGGTTTTACACTAATCCGAAATACGATTTCTTGTCCGGTGCTAATCCCCCCGATGATTCCTCCGGAATGATTAGTAAGAAAACCATCGCTATTCATCGCGTCATTATGCTCACTCCCCAGCATCGTTGCCGCTTCGAAGCCAGCTCCAAATTCTATCCCTTTAACAGCGCCAATGGACAGCATAGCTTTCGCCAGTTCTGCATCCAATTTATCAAAGACCGGCTCTCCAAGACCCGGAACCACGCCACGAATACGGCATTCTACAATGCCACCACAGCTATCCCCAATCTCGGCTAACCCCTCAATTTTTTTAATCATTTTGTCAGCTGCAATTGGATCACAGGCACGGACAGCGTTTTGTTCAATCACACCCTCATCGAAGGATTCACATCTTATGCCTCCGATTTCTTTTGTGTACGCTACTACCTGTACGCCTCTTCTCTCTAACAACTTACGAGCTATCGCACCTCCGGCCACTCTTGCCGCAGTTTCTCTACCTGAAGCACGTCCACTACCACGATGATCCCGAATGCCGTATTTCTCTAAATAAGTAAAATCGGCATGGCCCGGACGAAAAGCGTCCTGGATCTCGCTGTACGCTTCTGGTCTCATATCGTGGTTTTGAAGAACTACAAAGAGCGGTGTACCTGTTGTTTTCCCCTCAAATACTCCAGATTGTATGTGGACAACATCATATTCTTTACGAGGAGTAGTCACTGAAGATTGGCCCGGTTTTCTCCGATCCATCTGTTTCTGTATATACGCTTCGTTAATCTCGACGCCTGGTGTTACACCATCCACTATGACCCCTACCGACACACCATGTGACTCACCGAAGGTTGTAATTTTGAACACTTCACCGAATGTATTTCCTGCCATTATATATGCACTCCTTATTTAGTATTGGACCTGTACGCCTAACGCTGACAAACGGTCAAAATAATCTGGACAGGTCTTTGAGACACAACCAGGGTCGATAATCTGAATATTTTCAATCTTCAAGCCGATTAAAGAAAGCGCCATAGCCATCCGGTGATCGTCATGAGAATTTAGTAAAGCTGGGATTGGCTGACCCGGATATACCGTTAGACCATCCTCAAACTCTTCCACACGTATTCCGAGCTTACTTATTTCTTCACATATCGCGGCTATCCGATCACATTCATGATGTCTGATATGTGCGGCATCCTTTAGAGTGATTGGACCATCTGCAAAAATAGCCATAGCAGCCATTGTTAGTGTTTGATCCGACCACTTCTTCATACTCACTGTGTATCCACCCTTAAGCCGTGGGACACCTTGTACTTCAACAAAGTTCTCCCCACGAACAACGGTACAGCCCATTACCTCCAGAACGTCTAAGAACTCGATATCAGGTTGACTTGTATTGCTAGCATTGATCCCTTCAATTCGTACACGTCCTGCCGTAAGTGCAGCTACCGCCCAAAAGTAACAGCATGTGGATACATCAGGCTCTAAATTGATCGTGTGACCTTGATACTTTCCTGCAGGAACCGTTATCGATTGACCGTCCTGAGATGCTTCTGGTTTTACACCAAAGGAGGCCATCATAGTAAGGGTCATCTCTACATAGTCTCTTTGCACAACTTCTCCATCAATATACACGGTTACCGGTTCTTTGGCATACGGTGCGGCTAGCAGTAATCCACTTATAAATTGACTTGAAGTGGAGCCGGGCAGGGTTGCCTTTCCTCCTTGCAGACCTTTTGCCTCTAATGTAAAAGGTAAACAACGGTCGGCTTGTTTATACTCAAATTGTGCACCCAGGGTTGTTAATGCATTGAGTAATGGCGCGAGTGGTCGCTCACAAAGCCGTTTACTTCCATTCATTGTCCAAGTGCCAGTCCCTGCCGCGAGTGCAGCCGGTAAGAATCTCGCAACCGTACCTGCCGCTCCTACATATAGCTCACCAGTCGGATTCGGCCAGTTGCCGCCACATCCATCCACAACAGCTGTCTCTTCTTCTATCACAACGGGAATCCCCAGTTTTTTTAATGATTCAATACACCAGTAAGAGTCATCACTTCTTAATATTCCCTTTATTTCTGAACGTCCATCAGCTAAAGCAGCGATTACCAAGGCCCGATTCGTCAGACTTTTGCTTCCTGATATGGTTATCGTCCCATTGATTACCGCTTTCGCTGGGCTAATCTTCACTATGTGTTTATCGCTATTCGTTGACCATGGAGAACGTGCTTCTAAGTCCGGTTGATTGGATTCCACTTCATCCACCCCTTTGAATTATTCCTCTAGCCTGATTATAATGAATGAAATGAAATAAATGAAATTGGATTTTTACCATAATGATATAGAGGTGATCTATACCACATGTTCAACTTGGAGTGGTATCGTATTTTCTGGCAAACGGCACGTCATCGAAATTTAACAAAAGCTGCAGGGGAACTTCATATTACACAGCCTTCTGTGAGTTATGCCATTAAACAAATGGAAGAAGCCTTAGGGCTGAAGCTGTTTCACAGGCTGTCCAAAGGTGTAGAGCTTACAGAAGAAGGACGAGCGCTATTTGAATATGTGGAGCAATCCTTTTCCATGCTGGATTCTGCACAGAAGCATCTGGAGAGCTTGAAGCAGTTAAATGAGGGAGAAATACGAATCGGAGCCAGTGATTATCTGATCAAGCACCTTTTGTTGCCGCAGTTGAATACCTTTCATAGCACATACCCAGGTATACGAATTCGTCTCTCTCATGGGAAGACGCCAGACATCACTAAGCGTTTAAAAGATGGTGAGATCGACTGTGCCTTTGTCCATATGCCGCTTCACGATCCACTGCTAAATATACAGACTCTGGCTGTGTTAGAGGATTGTTTTGTAGTAGGTGAAGCCTATCAAGAATTAGCTAGTCGTTCACTTACCATGAGAGAAGTGTCAGAGCTGCCTTTAATCTTATTTTCTCAAGGGAGCAGTACTAGAGTATTTGTTGAACAATGGTTTGCGACTAAGGGATTATCGGTAATTCCAGATATTGAATTGGGGAGCATAGAACTGCTAGCAGAGTTCGCTAGATTAGGGTATGGGGCAGCTTTTATCAGCCGTTCTTTCGTGCAAGAGGATCTTCATAGTGGAAAGCTTCATGAGTTGAAGTTAGAAGATCCGCTTTTACCTCGCAGTATAGGTTTTGCAGTACGACGGGATCGAAAGCTGTCTATTGCGGCTGAGCAATTTGTTCAGATGATTGGGGCACGGCTATCTGAGGGTTTATAATTCTTTGACTAAAAAAGCAAAAAACACCGGGAATCCCGATGTTTAATTCATTCCTAAAGCTTCTTTAATTTGCGGGATAGATAAACCGTTTGTTTTCATCTCTTTGATCCAAAGAATGCGTGCGACGGTTTCCTCTCTTTTATATCTGCGTGTTAAATTCTCCTCGGCCTGTTCAAAGGGAAGCATGCCTTCTTCTGTGTAATGTTTGAGTGTACTATAACGAGAGTTTGTGATTCTTACCAATTCACCTATAGATACATACTCTGAAGCCAAAATATTCTCCATGGAGCGTTGTCTAGACATTGATTACCAACTCCTTTACAGCGGGCGCTTCGGAACAAGACGCACACCTTGGATTGGCACTTTCATCATTACAAAATGCGGGATCGCATCGTATAACAAATTATCAATTTTAAGGGTCGCAATCGATCCTCTCTCCATCACCTTAACTTCATGTCCATAGGACAATAATCTTGTAATAACTGCGTCTAGTCTTTGATTAGAATTATCAAACCAAGACTCTGTTTCTATAAAGACAGCTCGCGATGGCTCTAGGGCAGGGAATACAAGATTGATGCTACTACCAATAAAAGTCTTCGCAAACTTTGTCTTCAATTCTAAAAAGCGTTTGATTCCCAACTCAATTCCATGGCGAATTTGTATTGGAAGCAATGCCTTTGCCCATAAATTACTTTGGTATAAATCATGTAGTTTGATATTTACCTTTTCTATTTCCTTTAGCGAGAAGAAATCATGCATGCATCCACATTCACGAAGCAGCCACAGCATACAAATGACCTCATCCGTTACTGAACCCTCTTCCAAAATCTCTGCGCGAATGTTCTCTGTAATGCTTGTGTACGCCTCCATATTACTGCGATACGCTCTAACTTCAACTTCGGCAGTATCAAAATACATGTCGCTCCCTAACAGACTTGGGATATCTTCAAGCAAATCCATTGCTTTAAGATAATCTGAAATCGCGGTCTCGAACTTTTTTAATTGTTTGTTAGACAGCATGGAGGCCTTTTTTACCCACCAATTAAGATCACCCTTCACTTCAGCATGTTTATGAAGCAAGGGCTGTAGAACCGTTTCTCTATAAAGTGCTGAATGAACTTGATCAAATCCTTCCTTGGGCAAAGTTAACTTGTTCTCTGATTGCGTAAAACATCCCTCTAAGTAAAGCTCCAATATAACCGCTGCTGCCATACAGCGTAAAGACACTTTCTTGACAGTAGTCATATGAAGACTTCTCTGTGCATTAAGCGCGATCACTGAAAAACTCGGTGCTAATTTTAAATCCATCATAACCATCCACCCCTATCCATAAATTCGTATTTACTGGATGATATTTATTCCGTATGGTGAGCGTTTTGATTTACTTACTACTTACTACTTACTACTTACTACTTATCACTTACAATACTCTACATTTACATTATTTTCAAGTGTTCTTGAATAAATTAAATAAAACCCCAACTTGTAATCGGAGACTACTAAAAGAACGGACAATCATATCCTTTTTAGCAAAAAAAGCCAGATCGTCAAGCAATTACGCACATTGCTTGACGACCTGGCTTTTAATTTAAAAATAAACCAACATTTTCTTTTTATGTATGTTCTTAAGTCATTAATATTTAGCACTGCGGTACAAAGTTATTTTTTTTTCATATTATAAAATAAGACCCGCAGTGAAAGGAATTTACACTCATGGAATATTTGAATATGCTTGCTAAATTAGGTGTTGGAAATGCTCATCCTGGAGGGTTTACTGCAACTTTAAAGCAATTTGAACAATATCCACTACCACCTGCTTCCCGAATCCTTGAAGTTGGTTGTGGCACTGGCAGAACATCTTGTTATTTAGCTGCACAAGGTCATGATGTAATAGGTATAGATATTCACCCAGATATGATCTCAAAAGCAAAAATACGGGCTGAAAAAGAGAAATCTATAATTCAATTCTTAGTAGGTGACGCAAGTTCGCTTCCTTTTCCTAACGAGTCATTTGATGTGATTCTTGTTGAGTCTGTATCCATTTTCACTGATACAGAAAAGGCATTCTCGGAATATTATAGGGTTCTGCGGACTGGAGGCAAGCTTTTTGACAGAGAAATGATTCAATATAAACCTATGTCTACAGAAATTAATCAAATGATTAGTACATTTTATCATGTAAAGAATCTATGGGACTTTACTAAATGGTCAGCATTAGTAAACACTATGGGATTTTATCATTCACAGATAGATGGTCCCTTCTTGTTTCCTAAATCAAGTGAGGATCTTACAGAGCATCCAGACCATTATCAACAAATGGACACTGATTCCTTTCTTGACCACACGATTTGGGAAGTGATCAGTAAGTACAACAGTATAATGGACCGTTATCATGAATACATCGGATTTATTCTCGTTATTGGAACGAAATAAAGGATTGGCATGTCCATCAACATTTGCAAAAAAAGAACAATAGCCTTGGAACAGTGGCTATTGTTCTTTCTGATAGCCTGCTATTATACAAAGAAACAAGCAGATAATATAATTACCAATAAGATATAAAGAACCAAAATTTCTCCAGTAGAAGTAAATCTGCCTCCAACTCCACAGCTCATTGATTATCCCTCCCTTTTACTTCCTAAAATATAATATGCGCCACTATTCTAAAAGTATGGACTATCACCTAAATAACATGAGCTGACGGATTTTAAATTCCTACTCACGCCGGAAATAATTACGAAATTGGCCCCAACATTATGTGCCAAAGTTTCTCAAATAGATGATGAATAATAGGAGGTCTATCCATGAATCAAGACAGCGGAAGTTTATATGGTTATTCCGGAATGGCATTCGGATTCGGAATTCTCATAGACAAGACAAATCATCTAAGGAATTGTCGCAAATTCGAACCCGCATCGAAAAAATTGAAAAGATTCTTAGTGAGGTAGAATAAACGGCGGAATTGCAACAGTCACCCCAGTAAAGGCCCATCCGATAAGATATGATGGACCTTTGTTATATCCTCCATTAACTTCTGTTATGCGGTAAAAAAACTTATTTTGGTATTGAGCGAAAAAAACAGCACAAAATATCATGCACTGCTTCCCTTTCCACCTTAAACTGTAGAAAAAAGGAGGGAACAGGATGTTAACGATTTCCGTTCATACACTGGATTTGAAAGGAACAAGCTATGAAATTGGGTATAAGCTAGGCAATATTATTTCAGAAAATACAGCACATAAGATTGCTTACACTCGTAAACTCGAAGGCTTTGGTTTAACAGAATATAAAGACGGTGCTATTTACGGAGGTCGCTGGCATCGAAGTGGATTCTTTTGAAGGACTTCCTGCAAAATTTGTACAAAAGGTAATTCCAGAGGGGCGTTACGCCGTATTCACTCACACTGGTACACTGCGCACGCTTCCCCAAACGTTCCATTATATTTGGGGAACGTGGTTCCTTAACACGAAAGAGGAACTGGACGAGCGTGAGGATTTTGAGCTATACGATCAACGATATTTAGGATATGATCATCCTGATTCCAAAGTAGATCTGTACATTCCGATCAAATAAAAATCATGACCCCCTAGAGAATTATTGGATGATAGCGCGGCTTAGAGCAAACTGCAAAAGCCCAAGCGTTGAATACGCCTGGGCTTCTATTTATAGGTAAATGTGGTCTTCAGACATTATTAGTGAATCAACAACACACAGCACTCCACATGCCTAATATCCCTATACTGTCATTGGATTGAATTCATTAACTCGTAGAAATATTTAGGTTCCTGAGTTTTATTAAGTCGATACCAAGCGTCTAATGTTTTTGGAGAAAATACATCTAGCGCTTTTAAAACATGAACAGAAAATTCTAATGGAGCTACTCCGGATGCGGTGATCAATTTCCCATCGGTGACAGCAGATTCCACTTTGTAATATTCTTCGCCCGTGTAAGAATGGCAAATCATTTTAAGGTAGGCCAAATCATTGCTTGTGTGCCAACGTGAATCTAACAATCCTGCTTGAGCAAGTCCTAAGGTAGCACCGCAAATTGCTCCAACTACTATCCCTTCCTTTAAACACATCTCGGCAATTTTTAATATGGGCACGTGAATAGCTTCTGTCCATGTATTTCCACCAGGTAAAATCAGTGCATCTACGCTTTTAATGCTGCACTCATCCACTTTAATGTCAGGCATTATTTTCAATCCGCCCATTGTAGTTACTGGAGTCTTTTCTATCCCAACGGTGACTATTTTTGCTGGAGCCAGCCCCTGTCTGAAGTGTCTTCCAGAGTTCAGTTCGGCGGCTAAATAACCTATTTCCCAATCGGACATGGTATCAAACACATAAAGATATACTGTATTATTCATTTCTAAGTGCTCCTCATAAAGTTTATTAGGTAACAGCAACCATTCATCTTTAATGAGTGGTTATCATTATAATAAAACAACTTCACTGACATCTGCTGTCAGTGAAGTTGTTAAACTTGATAATATTCCATTAACTCTGAAGCAACCGCCACAAGTTTATTCTTTAGATTCTGTGGCTCTAAAACTTGAATGGATTTCCCATAGGGAAGAATTATATACGGAACATATGTATACAGTGATTCTTCCTCAAGTAAAAAAATTGCTTGCGTTGATGTCCGCTCCTGCAAATGATGCTCCAAAAACCAATGTATGCATAAATCATCCAACGCCTCTGCCCTGCCACCAATAATTAAAGAAATTAATTCGGATTTACCTACTACATCTGGTAACAGATTTTTCATAAAAAAAGTACGCGCTGAAAAATCATTGGGACGCCTAAATGAGAATGGCGTGCGTGTGATGTTCAGAATTCGTTCTACCCGAAAGCTGCGGATCTCATTCCGCAGGTGGCAAAATGCAATTGTGTACCACTTATTGTTCCAATTAACCACGCCATAGGGGTCTATTACCCTATTTGGGGACTGCTCTTCATGACTGTTACGATAAGAAATTTCTACAGAACATTCATTTGCTACAGCGTGCTCCAATTCCTGCAATACCGGCTGAACAGCGGGGTATCCCCTGCGGTTTATTACTTCAAATCCGGCTAAATGATGGCTTAGTATACTTTCCTGCTCCTGATTCGAATACATTTTCAACTTGGATGTTGCATTCTCTAATGCCTCACTCAAAGGATATCCGGCTTCTTTTGCAAATAGGGCAGCATGAAGCAGTGTTTTTTTTTCATCAATACTAAATAGTAGAGGAGATTTGATAAAATTGTGCAGCAAGCTATACCCTCCATTGTGCCCTGTGTCGGATATGATAGGGACGCCACTGACGCATAGTGCATCAATATACCGATAAACTGTTCTTATATTTATCTCTAACTTTTCCGATATTTGCTTTGCAGTCAATTTCTCTCCCGAATTCAACATCCATAGAATTGTTAGCATATTATCATTTTTTGGCATAACATAACCCTCACCTTTGATTACCACTATACTTAACTTCTAACAAGCACTTTAAGTGATTTGTTTGCTAATCCACTGTATTCCTTTATTCTTATCCTAGTAGTGTTGATACACTCCTGAATTCCTTGTTATTACTAATCAACTCCGTTAGTGTTACCGGAGTGAAGGACAAGGTGCTTTTTCCTCTAAGTTTGCTCGATCCTTTCTCAGCTGTTATTTAAACGGCGATTTTTTTCAAATCCTCTTTTCATTTCAATAAATGCCTCAGCTTATCTGGGTTCCTAACAAAGTATAAGTTGCGAATCGAATTTCTCTCGACATGCATTAGCGCAACAGTTACGATGCCATCTCCTGAACGGACAACGAGTCCTGTTTGGCCATTTATATCCCTCATTTCTACATGCACGCCTCCTTCGTAATGAGGAGCCTTACGAGTTAAGCCGAGAAGGAAACGGGCGACGAGATCGCGCGATTCAATAGGATGGACGGCGGCGAAGGCTTTACCCCCTCCATCTGAGACCAACACGACATCTTTGGCGAGCATGGATACAACCCTATCCACGTTACCCTGTTCGAGAGCCGCTAGGAGTCGACGGACCCACTCTTCGCTTGCAGCTTCGGGATTGACTGGTTCATCGGGGGTAATCCCCATTTTTCCTCTCGCACGGCTGATCAGCTTGCGGCAATTCGCTTCGCTTTTGCCAACGAGCTCAGCAATATTAGCATATTCAAAGCCGAGCGCCTCACGAAGCACGAACACTGCCCGTTCCGTAAGGGACAGCCTTTCAAGCAATACGAGCATAGCATAAGACAGCAGCTCGCCTTGAACAACCGATTCAAACGACTCATCATTCGGAGTAAGAAGAGGCTCAGGAAGCCATTGCCCGAAATACTGTTCCCTCCGCTTACGCGCCGAATTGAATAAATCCCGACAGCGATTAGTTACCATTTTGCACAAATATGCTTTAGGTTCAACCAATCGATCCAGCTTTACATCATACAACTTCAGGAATACGTCCTGCACAGCGTCCTCCGCATCGGAGACCGATCCAGTCAGTTGGTAGGCAAGCGTAAAAAGCAGCCCTTTATAATGCTCATATAACTCTTGCATCTTAAAATTCCACCCTTTTCCACTAACCCTCTGTTTACATTATTTTAACAGACTTGCCGAATCCCATGTGAATTTCCTTATTCGCCAACCCAGCTTTCCTGTAAAAATAATATCTAACCCCCATTGATGTGTCCATACCATTCCCTGCTCCGGACCTAAGGCAAAACAAAAAAAGTCAATAAATTCCTTATGCATGGGTGCCGGACGCCCTGCAATATCCGCCGATAAAATCTTTCCAAGCCTTGCTGCTTGGGCGGTCGCTTCCTTACACGTCTTCCCGTCCACCCGTCCGCTAGCAGGGTCAACGATTCGCGCGCAGTCGCCGATACTGTATACACCCTGGGCCCCTTGAACCCGATAACTTGCATCTACGATCACGTATCCTTCCGGAGTCATCGGTAACCCGATGCTTTGCAGCATTGGGTTGGGTAACAGCCCCAGCGTCCAGACACATAGGCCAGCGGACATCGTCTCGCCGTTAGATAAGGTTAGCACTCCCTCTTTCTCCTGTAATACCCTACTTCCATGTAAGGTAGTTACTCCGCAAGCGTCAAGTGAACGTTCCAGTTTAAGCCCTACTTTTGCCGGGCCTTCTGGGAAAAGTCTCTTATTCGCGTTAAATAAATTTATCCTTACAGCATTCGGGTCAAGTCCCAATGATACCGCATCATCACGAAAAAAATAAGCTAGTTCGGCAGATGTCTCGATGCCGCTTATGCCCGCTCCAACAACGGCAATGGTCATTAATCTCTGACGTTCTTTCGAGCTTTTTTCCTTTACAGCTTTCTTTATATTCGCGCGCCATGCCTCTCGGATCTTCCACGCAGCGTCTAAACTCGCTAATGCCATACCTCCTTGATCAGGGTCGGGTTGCCGCACGACGCTGCCCACCGCCAAAACGAGGAAGTCATATTTTATCGAATTCTTATTTCCTACAGCATCCTGACAAAGTAGCCTTCTTTCCCCTGATTCGATTTTCGTTACAGTAGCCTGAACGAATTCAACCCCCTCGGGAAATAACCTAATCAGAGGGATAGTAATCTCTTCATCTCCGACCGCGGGCTTAAAAAGCAATACTTTGCGAAAGTGATAAGTGTTCTTATCGATTAAAATAAGTCGGAGTGTTCGTTTACTTGCTTGCCCCTTAAATGTTTTCCGAATCGCTTTAACTGCATTAATACCTGCATATCCTCCGCCAATAACGATGCATGTCAATTCTTTCATTGCAACCACTCCTTATTCCGTCTGCATATAAAACGAGATAAGGAGTCGTTTTGTGACAACAACGATATTTCGATGACTGCCGATTATCTGTACTTGAAAAAGTTATCATCGCAAAAAACATTTGTTATTCAAAGTAATCTCAACAGAAGGGATACATCCTTCTTCAATTGCAATCCCAATCAATGTGGACACTATACTTTTGGTACATGAATTAATCCGTTGAAAGTTATCTCTTAACTGCATACTCGAGGTTTTCAATCTTCGTTATCATGGTTATCATGGTTATCTTACTATAAAATGGAATTTCATCTGGTTTACAAATTGATTAAAACAAAAAGATCACATCAATGGATAGCAAAAAGACTTGCTCGAGGTATCAATACCTTCGAGCAAGTCTTTTCATCTTAAATTATATAGAAACTAATGCCTTATACAAAAACATACTCCCCGTCACCGATCTGAATCGTCTTCCCTTTCAGCGCTAACGAATCCGTTTCAAAAAACACCTGTTTGAACTGGTTCTCGTCCCCATGTACGAAAGCAAAAGACTTTTCTCCAATCGTAAGGATAAAAGTACCGTCCTCTGACTCTGTTACAGGCAATCCGAATATCGATCCCCAGTGTTTAGCGGTAGCTGCAGGATCGGAGACATGGAATACAGCGCGCACGATTTCAACATGACCTGCAGGATGAGGCTGGATGACTCCAGACGATGATAATCTTTCTAACCTCTCTGCATCTGTCCCGCTCCATTGAATGATGAACGGATAGACTAGGCCTTGAAAGTCACCACCGATAGTCATCATGCGCCACTCGATTAATCTTCCCTCGTTATCTAGACGCTTCCCATCGATGATTGGAGATAGTGATAAACCCGCTGCCTTAAGGGAATCCGCTACTTCTTCAATATCATCTGTCCGGATGACTACTCTGCTCAAGACTTCATGCTCCGGCAGAAGTTTTACAGCGTCTTTCACCACTAGATTATGTTCAGTTGCCTTTGCCAACTCAAGATTCTCAATGCCCAGAAATTCTAGATAGGTTAGCCCGAAATAACTTAATGCGTTATAGGTTCCCCAATCTTTATGAGAACCTCCCTTAAAAGCAACCAAATCATGAGCTCTAAAGATTTCAACCGGTTTAGACAGATCATTGACGTAGTGTACTAAGTGATCCCATTTCACTGTTGCCATGATTACTTCACTCCTAGCTCAGTAGTACGCTTCACAGCTGCCAGAACACTTCTTTGCAGACCTGCTGCGAAATCACTGTTATTTAATTCGTACAAGCCATGCATCCCAACTCCGCCAGGTGAATTATTAATATCTAGCAGTTGTCTTGGATGCAGCCCTGTCTGCTGCAGCATAGCTACCGATCCCATCATATTCTCCAGTGCAACATTCCAGGCTTGCTCACGCGGCAATCCGGCAAGCACACCTGCATCTACAAAAGACTCAATGAAATAATAAATATAGTTGGGGCCAGCCACACCAAATCCAGTGAAAATATCCATTAATGTCTCATCCAGATATTGCACTTTACCAAATCCGAGTAAGAAATGCTCCACTTGATCACGGCTAGCGTAAGCATTTAATGCTACACCGCTATATCCGTAGCCTGTATCCGTCAATGTATTTGGAATGACACGGATAATGGACCTCTCAGCTCCAAAATAACCAGCTAATTGGACATTCGTCACACCTGCCACAATCGATACGATGACTGCGGTAGGTGAAGCGAATTGTTGTACGATTTGTCCAAGTGTAGTTAAATCATCCTGTGGACGCACCGCAACGACAATCAGATCTGCAGTAGATAGGCTTTGCTCCTGTGAGCTCTTCGTATCTATTCCGTATTTGGTACTCAAAAACTGAAGACGAGCTTCATTAATGTCAGATATACTAATTTGATCTACCGACAGGGTGTTGTTGGGTATACATGCGCGAATGATCGCTTCCGCCATCTGTCCTCCACCAATAAAATGAATCTTTTCTTGTGTCACTTGCGTTCACTTCCTTACTTAATTGTTGTCCCATGCTTCAGGCAGAATGAAACCATCATATTTCTCTATTCCACGAATATATTCTTCGAACTCTTTAGATTCATAAGCTGCTTTCAAGTCTTTCGCCCACTGTGTATTTTCATCCTTTTTATTAACCGATACGATAATTCTGTGTTCCATAGGCGTATTTTCGATTTTCAAGGCATCCGTAATCTTTCTGTCTGAATTAGCAATATAATTCCCGTTTACAACGCCGTAATCAACATCTTGCAGTGAAACTAGGATTTGAGCAGGGTCCAATATTTTAATATCAATGTTATATTTATCCGGTTCCATGCTGTTGATGTTAAAATCAGCTACGCCTGCGCCATCTTTAATCTTGATCCAACCCAATTCTTCCAGGATACGCAGTGCACGCTCTTGGTTCACCGGATCATTCGGAACAGCTACGGTTGTACCATCTTTAACATCGTCAAGTGTAGTATGATTTACGGAATAAAGACCTTGTGGTGCACCAGGCGCATAAGCAATCCCTACCATGTCTGCTTTGATTTCTTTGTTGATTGCCTCCATGTATGCTGTGCTTTGGAAGATACTTGCGTCAATGGAGCCTTCCTTCATCGCAGGATTGACCTGCATGTTTTGCGAAAAGGACTTAATTTCAACGCTATAGCCTTGTTTCTCTAGGATCGGAAGGATCGATTGGCGGAATTGTTCCTCATAGGTTCCCACACCAAATCCAATGGTAAGCTTCTTCTTATCTCCAGAATTATCGGATTGACTATTCCCGCAAGCCGTCAACACCGCTAGAACCCCTATCATCAACACTACTATCAACTTTTTCATAACTTCATCTCCTATTCAAATATAGATTGTTTTAGTTGTGCTAACGCCTCATCCGTCACATTAAGTGGGATAGCGCAATTTGGAGAAAGAATAAAAGGCTGGTCTTTCATTAATGTCAGTGCTTCTTTAGCCTGCTGCTTAATTTGTGCGATATCGTTTACAGCGAACAGCCCATGATCGACGCCACCTACTTTAGTAGCTTTAAGATCCGCCTCTAAACCAGGGTTCCCCTCGGCTACAGTATCCCAGCTGATCCCATCAATTCGATAATCATTAAATTTCTCAGGCTGGGCATAAGCCCCACAAGTATGAAGAATGTTTTTGCCGTAGTTTGCAGCTTCTAAGACAATAGAGTCATAAGGTCTGGAGAACTCGTCAAACATGGCTTCATCAAATAATCCTGGGTGAGCGGTGCCTGTCACAGCGTAGAACAAACCGTCAGAACCCACTTGCTGCAGCTCTTGTACATAATCAGCTAAGGTTAATGAAATCGCATGTAACGCATGGTGCGCTGCCGCACGATGCTCCTTAAATAACGACTCCAAAGTTACCGGATGCTCAATGCCAAACACTGTTTTTGTAACATAAGCAGAACGCCCTACAATAAATAGCAATACAGTCAATGGAGAGAATACCGTTTGGATTAGTGGGGTATCAGGTAGTCCTTGACGAATTTTTCTAACACCCTCTAAGTGTTCTGCCAAGGAAGCTGTATGCACCGCCTTTTTAACTTCGATATCCCATAGATTAACCGCTGATGAAATTGCTGTTGTTTGCTGCCTTGGAAATACAGTCTGATAATCCGTAAAATCATATTGATTGCCCCAAGCTTCCGCCAAATAAGTTGCTCTAGGATTGATCTTGACCCAGTCCCAATCATATTGTTTCGTAAAAGAAATTGTAGTTTGCGCTAAATCATCTGCAGTTTGTTCTTTGTCGATAAAATGCCGCCAACCACTTACAATTGGGCGATCTGCCTTTTCTCCAGATAATATCGCTTTAAATCGATCTTGCTTGCTCCATTCACTCATCTGCCAAACTCCCTCCCGGAATATGTAATGACTAATAACGGCGAATTTTTCTTGCTAGCGTGTTGCCTAAAGATTGAATGCCTTGCACTAAAATAATGAGAATAACAACAGTAGCTACCACGACAACCGTATCAAAACGTTGGTATCCATATACAATCGCCAAGTCGCCGACACCGCCGCCCCCTACCGTTCCAGCCATTGCAGTTGCACCGATCAACCCGATCGTCGCCGTTGTCAAAGACAGAATTAATGATCCAACCGCCTCTGGCAACAAAAAGTACCATATCACTTGAAATGGCGTAGCCCCCATCGCTTCAGCAGCTTCAAGAATTCCCGGGTTTACTTCAAGCAAGGAGTTCTCTACTAAACGCCCAATATAAGGTGCGATGTAGATAATTAAAGGTACGATCGCTGCGCTTGTCCCAATCGAAGTATGAACAATCAAACGTGTGAAAGGTACAATCGCTACAAGTAAAATAATAAAAGGCAGAGAGCGTATAATGTTGATGATCGGATTTAGTATGGCGTAAAGCGCTTTGTTCTCCAAAACCCCACCAGGACGAGTGATTACAAGCAATATCCCAAAGGGTATCCCTATCAATGAGCCAACAAACAAGGAGACGCCAACCATCTGAATCGTTTCAATAATCGCCTGCAGAAATTGATCACCTGTTAATGTGGTCGAAAACATTAGATTCTACCTCCTCTACACCGACTCCATGACGTTTTAAGAAAGATAACGCATTGTTAATCTCAGCTGTATCTCCACTGCATTGAATAATTACTGTACCCAGTGTCGTTTCCTGAATCTCGGTCGTGTTCGCAAATAAAATATTGACCTTCATATCGAAGGATCGAATCATCTCGAACAGGATAGGCTCAGAGGCGCTTTCTCCAACAAAATTAAGTTTATAAAGGACACTTCCGGGTTCTGTTTTGATGGATTTTTGGACGCTTGGCGTAATGCTATTTTGAATAACCGTCTTCACAAAATTCTGTGTCGTCTTATGCTTCGGACTACCGAATACATCCAGAACGCTTCCTTGCTCAATAATTCGGCCCTCTTCCATCACCGCCACCTTGTTGCAAATCTCTTGAATGACAGACATTTCATGTGTAATGATCATCACAGTAATGTTGTACTCTGCATTGATTTTTTTTAATAGCTGTAAAATAGAATGTGTTGTCTGTGGATCTAAGGCAGAAGTCGCTTCATCACATAATAGGATGGATGGATTCGAGGCAAGCGCTCTGGCAATCCCGACCCGCTGCTTCTGTCCACCTGACAATTCACTAGGGAAACTCCCTGCTTTGTCACTTAATCCAACAAACTCTAGCAACTCTTGTACACGCTGGCGGATTTCATTCTTATTCTTTTTTAAGAGAACTAGAGGAATCGCTACATTATCAAATACTTTTTTAGATTCTAATAGATTAAAATGTTGAAAAATCATGCCGATATTCTTCTTAGCCGCCCGTAACTCTTTATCGTTATAGGTTCCTAAATCACGCCCAGCAACGAAGACCTGTCCTTCAGTAGGTCTTTCCAAATAATTGACTAAACGAATTAATGTACTTTTCCCCGCACCACTATAGCCGATAACGCCAAAGATATCGCCTTTATCGACCTTTAAATCGATCCCTTTAAGCGCATCAATCGTGATTCCTTTCCGAGTGAACGTTTTGGAAACCTGTTTTAGTTCAATCATATACATTCCTCTCAATCATCTTTAGGATTTAGGTCTAGGAGATTAATTAAGCTTTGACTTGTAGCTTCACCAGCGCTTGTTCTGCCAATAAAGCGAAGTACTTCGCAGCGGGTAAAATCGCAGCTTCATCCACATCGAACTGAGGGTGATGTAAAGCATAGGCTGGGCCTGATCCTATATTTACAAAAGCACCCGGTATCTGTTGTAAATAAAAGGAGAAATCTTCTCCTCCCATTTGCGGTGGGATGTCATGTACTATATATCCGGCATCTGAAGCGACCTCTTTGGTAAAGTCAGCCCATTCGCCATGATTAATCGTTGCTGGTGGTCCTGGATACCAATGTAGCTTAGCCTCTGCCCCAGCAGCTGCAGCAATTCCTTCGATGATTCGGGTCATTTGGATTGGAATCTGGCGACGAATCTCTTCATTGTAAGTTCGCACCGTACCTTCTAATTCCACTTTTTCCGGTAGGACATTCCATGTGAAGCCCCCATTAATTCTGGTGACACTTAACACAACCGGTTCAGTGGTACTGTTTTGACGGCTTACGATGGTTTGTAGCGAGGTAATGATCTGAGCCGCAGTGACAATGGAATCCACACCTTTTTCAGGATAAGCAGCATGAGCGCCGACACCTTTTATCGTAATTTCAAACCGATCAACACCTGCTGTTAAAGCTCCTGTTCTTGTTCCAAAAGCTCCTGTAGGCAGGTCTGGTGAATTATGTAAACCGAATATAGCGTCAACACCCTTGAGTCCTCCTGATGCTAAGACACTCTCCGCTCCATGCCCTGTTTCTTCTGCTGGTTGGAACAATACTCTAACCTTGCCAGGCAATTCACTTTCACGTGCCTTTAACAATAAGGCAGCTCCTAGAATCGTAGCCGTGTGAAAATCGTGCCCACAAGCATGCATTTTTCCAGGAATCTCAGAAGCAAAAGATAATCCAGTCTGTTCCTCTATCGGAAGTGCATCAATATCACAGCGAATAGCTACAACAGGTCCATTACCTTGTCCGATCTCTGCGATAAGTCCGGTTTGTAAAGGAAGGTCTAGAATATGAATATTGGCATGGGTCAGCCATTCCCGTAATTTCTCTGTGGTCTTAAATTCTTCATAAGCTAATTCAGGCTCTCTATGTAGGTTTCTACGAACATCAATTAATTGATTCGCTAATGCTTGATCAACCTCATTAAGTATATTCATAGTAAAGTGCTCCCCTTTCTTTATGCTTCCAACTTTTCTTCAATACCTTTAATCCGGTCAAGTGCAGTAGCTAGACTGCTTAAAATATGATCTCGCATTGCTTTTTCAGCGCCATCTTCATTGTGGTCAGCGATCATTTGCAAGATAAGATCATGTTCTTCATCCGCCTGTGTATTCCAATCTCCATGCATGGAGACGAATCGACAATAGCGAAGGGAATGATCTCTTAATTGATTCAGAACTTTCTCGAATGTTTTTAGTTCACTGATTTCTGATAAATAATCATGGAACTCAAATCCATAGGTTACAAAATTCTGATTGTCGCCAAGTTGGAAGGAGTGTTTCATTTTTGTAATCATCGTCGTTAAATTAACAATATCGTTCTCTGTAGCATGCTTAGTTGCATTTCTTGCGATATAGCCTTCAAGCATGCTGCGAATTTGGAATATTTCTTCAACCTCTTTGAGTGTCACAGAAGCCACCCGCAGTCTTCCATTTGGCTGTCGAATGAGAAAATCCTCGTTCTCCAATCTCTGTATTGCCTCTCTTAGTGGAGTACGACTAACCCCTAGTAACGCTGCCAAATTTTCTTCATGTACAGGTTGATTCGGCTCTAATTCACTATCAATAATTTTTTGTTTTAATGCATCATAGGTATTATCCTTTGACAACCTCCGTGATCGTATCGCCATATTTATGTAGCTCCTCATCGATAATCTGTCGGGCAAGAGCCTCAACAATATATTTGTATAATTGTATACAATTATTAGTTTTGAATTGATTCGTTCAATCTTTTTTTATACTATATTCCAATTAATCCACCTAGTCAAGTAGGATTTAGAGGAATAATGTATTTATCTTCAATATCAAAAAAAACTCTACAACCACAAGGGTCGTAGAGCTTTTTTTGATGATTTTTTAGAAATTGAATTAAATTAAAATTTAATAATCCCTGAAGTATGAAGCAATACCAAGAACACCAGAATCGGCGCAACATACCGGAGCATAAATAACCAAACGCGGAACCAACCTGCCTTAAGCCCAGCCGCTTCTGCTGCCCCTTTCCAGAAATAACCGGCAAAGATGGTAACCAACAGACCGCCTAGTGGCAACATAATGTTAGAAGTTACAAAATCCACCCAATCGAACAACGCTTTGCCGCCAAACGATAGCTCAGGGACCATTCCCAGTGACATCGCCGAAGGAATACTGAGGAGGAAACATACTAATGACAAAATCCAAACTGAACGTTTCCGGCTCCAATTCCAGCGCTCCATCGCGAAAGATACAGGCACCTCAAGCAGAGATACGGCAGAAGTTAAAGCGGCAATCGCCAGCAAGATAAAGAACAAACCACCAAAGAATGCACCAAATGGCATTGCTGAGAAAGCTGCTGGCAAAGCAATGAAAATTAGCGAAGGACCTTGATCAGGAGCAATCCCAAATGAGAATGTCGTCGGAAAAATAATCAATCCTGCGATAAACGCATATAACAAATCTCCTGCTCCGACTGCGAGTGCAGCAGTTCCTAGCGATTGTTTTTTATCCACATATGAGCCGTAAGTCAGGAGAATTCCCATCCCAAGCGACAATGAAAAGAAAGCATGTCCCAAAGCGACTAGCGCAGATTCCGCCGTCAGCACCGAAAAGTCTGGTTTTAGGAAAAAGGCTACTCCTTCGTTTGCACCTGGTAAGGTAACCGCACGAATCATCAATACAATTAGGAGAACAACCAGACCAGGAATCAATACCTTATTAAATTTCTCGATTCCGCCTGATACTCCAAGAATAACAACACCCGCCGTTATAAGGATTGCTATCCCCTGCCAAACAATTGGCATAGGTCCAGATATAAAGGAGCTGAATTCACCTGCATAATTACTGGAACTGAACAATTGTCCATTGAAGGCAATCATTGCGTAGTTCAACGTCCATCCTGCAACAATGATGTAAAAGGAAAGAATTAAAAATGGTGCAAGGACTTGCAGAAATCCGACGGCCATCCAGTTCTTCCCGCCTCCGGCTCGTACAAATGCAGTAGCCGCGCTTCCACGTCCGCTACGACCGATGGCCAACTCTGCCAACAA
This sequence comes from Paenibacillus sp. FSL R5-0923, assembly GCF_038009145.1. Classification (NCBI taxonomy): domain Bacteria; kingdom Bacillati; phylum Bacillota; class Bacilli; order Caryophanales; family Paenibacillaceae; genus Paenibacillus; species Paenibacillus sp. FSL R5-0923. The sequence continues at coordinate 3,280,825 of NZ_JBBPAT010000001.1, read as the reverse complement.
TACGGGTAAACCGATCAACACTAAACATACAATGAAAAGAAGGAAGAAAGCCGCTCCCCCATTTTCCCCAGTGATATACGGAAATTTCCACATATTCCCCAGTCCTACTGAGCTCCCGATAGCTGCGAAAATAAAGCCGGCGGAAGAGAACCGCTCCTTCTTCTCTGTGAGAAGATTTTTTTCACCTTTAAATTGATTCATTCTTATGCCCCGTTTTCTTTTTTTCTTTTTTAGACCTCATTATAGCCTATGTTAGCTTGATCGTCATATGAAAATTTTCTGAATATTTTTATTGTTTTCAATAATTATCCAGTTTAGCCATGAAATCCATCTAAATAAAAAAAGAGCTACGGTTCTAGTCTTGGACTAGAACCGTAGCTCCTTCTTCAAACTCTTTTTCTAAAAAGAGATTATTCTTTTACAGCACCTACCACAATCCCAGTTACAAAGAAACGTTGCAGGAAAGGATAAACCAATAGAATTGGCAAAGCACTTATAAAAATCTGCGAGGCCCGGATGGTTCGTTGTGATAAATTAGCAACGGCTGCCGGATCAAGCTTAGACATATCTGCTTGAACGATAATCGTCTGCATAAACGTCGCTAGCGGAAGCTTGTCTGCATCTCTGATATAAATAATACCGTCAAAATAAGCGTTCCAGTGTCCTACCATAAGGAATAGAGAGACGGTTGCAATAACAGGTAAGGAGACCGGTAAATATATTTTCACAAAGGTCTGAAAGTGTCCTGCCCCATCAATAAAAGCTGCTTCCTCAAGATCTTTAGGTACGGTACGGAAGAAATTCAGAAGTAAAATGATGTTAAATACAGCAACTAATCCAGGAAGAATAAGTGCCATCAATGAATTCATAAGACCAAGCTTCAGAATTAGAATGTAACCCGGTATCAGACCACCGCTGAACAGCATGGTGACAACAAAATACCAAAGATAGACGTTTCTAGCACGAAAGACTCTTGTTTCCTTAGATAGCGCATAAGCTGCAACCGTATTTACCACCAGCGCAAGTCCTGTTCCGAGTATTGTCCGTTCCACAGACACCCACAAGGAGTTAAGGAAATTGACATTATTAAACGTCTTTGCATAGGCTTCAAAGGTAAAGCCAATCGGCCAGAATGTGACTAATCCAGCATTAGCAGGTGCGGATGCACTAAGAGATACCATGAGTAAGTGGTACAAAGGTAGCAGGCAGAGCACGGAAAGGATAGTCAAGCACACATTATTGATAATACTGAATATTCGATATGGAATTGTTTTATGGTACATCAGTTGTCATCCTTTCTAGAAAATTCTGTACCCTGCAAATCTATAAGCAAGTCGGTAAGAGACTACGATTAAGACTAAGCTAATTAACGATTTGAATAGATTAACTGCGGTTGCGAAACTGAACTGTCCGCTTAGTAGACCTTCTCTATACACGAAAGTATCAATGATATCTCCCTGCTGATAGATCAATGGACTGTACAAGTTAAAGATCTGGTCAAAGTTTGCGTTGAGCACATTACCCAGTGCCAAGGTGGCGATTACGATAGCGATTGGGATTAACGCAGGAATTGTGATATACATCGTTTGTTTCCAACGCCCCGCCCCATCCACTTCAGCAGCTTCATAAAGTGATGGATTGATACCCGAAAGTGCCGCTAAAAAGATAATCGTATTGAAACCAAACTCTTTCCAAACATCACTAGCAATGATAGTGAACCTGAACCAGTTGCCGTCTCCTAGGAAGAAAATCGGCTTGATGCCGAATACAGATGTGAGGAATTGATTGACAATACCTGTCTGAGCAAGGATATCAATGAGAATCCCTGAAAGTGTAACCCAAGACAGAAAGTGCGGAAGATAAACGAGTGTTTGAATAGTTCTTTTAAGGCCCATTCTTCTTACCTCATTAAGCAATAAGGCGAAGATAAACGGAATAATCAAGTTCAAAACAATTTTGGAGCAAGCAAAAAATAACGTATTCCACGTAATGGACAGGAAATAATCATTCTCCCACATGTACCTGAAATGCTTAAGTCCGACCCACTCGGAATCAAAAAAACCTAGTGCAGGTTTATAGTCTTGAAATGCCATAAGAATTCCGGACATCGGAATATAAGAAAAAATAAAAACCATGATTGCCGCTGGCAACACCATAAAATGGAGAATCCATGGTTGATTAAAGCCTTTTTTTCTTTTTTTACTCGGCTGACTTTCTAGGCTCGCCTGTGGTATCGAGTTAACCTCCATATTAGCCTCCATAGCTCTCTCCTGTTCCCAAAAAAAATATTTTGTGTGTGATGGGGATCTCTGCTATAAATAGTATCAGGCGTTTCTCAGGTTTGACTATATAACATTGTTAGGCTTGATAGGGTTTTATTAGGACAACATCTGGAGGGGCATTTATGAATTTATGGAAGCGCTTTACAATACTTAGAGGAAACTTACAATCTCGATTTAGTCTGTTTGCCAAAATAAACAGCTTGATCATACTCCTATTCATTCCCATCATTATCATGTATACCTTTTCAAATAACGTCACCTTCGAGGTTGTAGGCAAAGAGTTGCAGACGTCCAATACGAAACAACTCACTTTTTTATCCAATCAGATCGATTCTCGAATTAATCAGATGATGGACTTCACCCTTATTCTTTCAAGAGATCCCAACGTCAGGGCATTCAATGGACTAAATGTATGGGAAGATCGATATGATCAGATGCAGACCAGATATATTCTCCAGGAAAAGATGGTGCTTCAAGCTGGGGTTACAGATATTTGGCCGACCAGATACGCCGTTCATTCACAGCAGAATAAAGATGTCATCGCCAATTACGACAGACCCATCGGGTATGATGAGGATTATTTAAAAGCAAATATGAGCGGAAGATGGACGTATGGTGATCATGGTGTGGAATCTCAAGGCGATTTAAAATCATTTTACTGGTTCTTAACGGATTCCTTAGCTCAGCCGGGGACATTAACAGGAAGTAGCCTAGTCATTGAAGCCAGCTTCAGTTATACGAACATTCAGAACATGCTCGATTCGTACAAAGCAGGTGGGCAAGGCGATCCGTTCTTCTATCACAAAGGGGAGAAACCGATCCTCAACCGTAGCGCGGACAAGCAGCTATCCGACGAACTAGTTAATTACCTGGATAATCACTCTCCGGAGAATACAACTCAGGATGTAGTGAAACTAAATGGGAAGAACTATTTGGTCAGTTCTGTGAAATCAGCCTCTTTGGATTGGCATTTAGTAGATGTTGTCCCCCTTTATCAAATTCTCAAACCGATTTCTCTTAGTCGAGATTTATTCTATATCACAATGATTCTGCTGTTTGTTGTGGGAGTATCCTCTTCCATTCTGCTATATAGAAACGTTCAATATCCGATTAAAAAACTAGTCAGTGGTTTACAGCGCGTACAGCAAGGAGATTACTCCGTACGGCTTCATAGCAATGAGCAAAATGAGTTTTCGTTTCTGTTCCGTCGTTTTAACGATATGTCCCATCAAATTCAAGACCTGATAGAAAATGTATTTAATGAAAAGATCCGTGCTCGAGAAGCTACCCTGAAGCAGCTTCAAGCGCAAATTAATCCGCATTTTCTCTATAACTGTCTTGGTTATATTATCAATATGGCCCAGATGAAAGATGAGGACGCAGTCGTCTCAATGGCTTATAATCTAAGTGCTTACTATCGTTATACCACCCGTATGGAACGGGAGACGGCTTCTTTGGAGGAAGAAATCAAGCTCTTGGTCAACTATTTAGATATCCAGAAACTGCGCAATGGCAGAATTGATTATCATATTGATATTCCTGAGGATATGCTTAGCCAATCTGTACCTCGCCTAATGCTACAACCTATGGTGGAGAATTCTGTGATTCATGGAGTAGCGAAGTCCTATTCATCAGGCGAAATCAAGATTAGTGGTGAGAAGTCAAACGGCTTCTGTAGAATTTATATCGATGACGATGGTCCTGGCTTGAATCCGGATCAGCTAGAAGCATTAAACCGTAAAATGCAGGAGCCTTTGCAGGAGGAAATGGGTTGTGGTCTTTGGAATACAAATCAGCGGATCATTCACCTGTTCGGCAATCATTCAAGTCTTACCTTCAAGCCTTCCCCTCTCGGTGGATTCCGAACAGAAATTATCTGGGAAATCCCAACTGAGGATGATAGTTATAAATTAAAGGAACATCAAGGAGACTAACAACATGCAGATGATCATAGTAGACGACGAAGCACACTGGGTAGATAATCTTTCCATGACTAAACCCTGGCATACGCTAGGAATTGAACATGTGCATAAAGCTTATTCCGCACGTGAAGCGCTACAAATTATCGATACGCATCCCATTGATATAGTAATCTCAGATATTCAAATGCCAGAAATGACGGGAATCGAATTGATAGAGCGGATAAGAAAACATAACAAAAAAATTAAATGTATTATATTATCCGGCCATTCAGAATTCGATTATGCCAAAAAAGCACTTCAGAACAAGACCGTGGATTACTTGCTTAAACCGCCGACTGATGATGAATTGCTCGGAGCAGTCAAAAATGCGATCAATCAATTGAATGCTGAATGGGAGCTTATAAGTTCTCTTAAACGAACCCAGTTTACCCTCCGGGAGAACCTCCCTGTTTTACGGGGGCGCTTGCTACTGGATGCTTTACAAGGTCATCGTTTTCAAGCCGGTGAATGGGAACGGAAGCTCGTGAGTTACGATCTGCCCTTCCAATCCGGAGAATCCGCATTGATGCTGGTACGAATGGAAGAAGAATTCAGAGAATTTGATAATACCGATCAAACCTTGATTGAATATGCGATTATTAATATGGCTGAAGAGATTATGGGAGAATTTATGGAAGTCTGGGGCGTTAAAGAGGAACATGGATATCTTGTGTTTCTGCTCCAGCTTAAAGAACAAGGAACTGACCTTGGAAAAGAATCCATATTAGAGAAGCTTTCTTTACAACTTCAATATAAGGTCAAGCAATTTCTGAAAGGCTCACTATCCATTGTAATCACGGAGTGGTTCAAGTTTCCTGAGCAGCTGTCGAATCGTTTTCATCAGGCCTCCTCCTCTTTCCGCCAAATTGTCGGAGATGAGCGAGAATTCATTATGCGGGTCAGTGACTTGGAGCTTCCCTCAACACAAGGACCTTTAGACGCTCTTTATACCCCACCCTCTTTGATTCATCTACTGGAGAGTGGACATTGGGATGCGGCTGAAGAGAAATTGCTTGCCGTCTGTGCCGAACTGGATGAGAAATGGTCTGAATCGTGGGAGCATTGCATGGAGGCTGGCTTTTTAATTACTGCTTCTTTCACGAATCTTGCACATCGCAATGGTCATACGCTAGCAAACTTAATGGGGACCGATATAGAAGCGTTGCAAAGTGGGGATGCTTTTACCAGCATTAGTAAACTAAGAAAATGGTCGCTAAGTGTTCTAGCCAATCTAAAAGAAGGCACATCCAACGAAATCAAAGACATACGTTCCGAGTATGTAAAGAAAATTCAAGATTATACGGATAAGAACTTGCATGATGATGTATCATTACGTGTTCTGGCTGACCATGTAAATCTCCATCCGACCCATTTATCAAAAATTTATAAGATTGAAACAGGTGAAGGCATTAGCGATTATATCTCGCGCTTGCGGATGGATCGTGCCTGTCATAAGCTGAAGACCACCAATAAAAAAGTCTATGAAATCAGCATGGAGATTGGATATATGGACCCTGCTTATTTTATCAAAGTATTCAAACGGCAGTTTGGGGTAACGCCGCAGGAATATAGAGATACTAACAAATAACATGATAGAGTCCTATCGAAACTAAAAATCTCATATAGATGACATCCCCGACAAGTTGTTAAAGTTACACTTGTAAAGATCATACACAGTAGGGGGAATTGAAGAATGATCAAGTTCAAGAAAATGTGGTCGCTTCTCACGGTCACAGCACTTATCACTCTCACAGCATGTGGCAGTAGCGGCACATCTAATGAGAATGCCAAAAATGGTAACGCTACCAATAATACCCAATCCGAAGCAGATGCTGCTTTCGCAAAAGGCAAATACGATCCACCGATCGAGTTCAGTGCCGTATTGATGCCTAAGAAGTATGTTCAAGGTGATACCAAAGAAAACAACGTTCACGATCGCTGGATGCTTGAAACATTGGGTATGAAGCATAAAGATACTTGGTATCCTGCAAATGACGATCAATACAGACAAAAGCTTCAACTTGCCATTGCTTCCGGCGAAAAGCTTCCTGATTTCGTTTTTGCACCAACTAACGCAGTATTGACCAATCAGCTTATTGATTCCGGTCAGTTCATCGCTATCGATGAGTTGTTTGATAAGTATGCAAACAAAATTCTGAAAGATCACGTTGCAGCACATCCAGAACTTTGGTACCCATTCACTAAAGACGGTAAGAAATATAATCTGCCGATCCTTGAATATACCGACAATGATGATACGCTCTTGTGGTTACGTGAAGATTGGATGGAAAAGCTGAAGCTGGAAGCGCCTAAGACCATCGCCGATCTTGAGAACATCATGGACAAATTTAAGAACGAAAACCCTGATGGCTTAGCGCCTAAAGATGTGTACCCGCTTGCAATTTCTTTGAAAAACAACACAAATACCTGGATGGGCCAACTAGATTGGTTATTCGGGGCATACGGTACAATTGAGGAACAATGGAACAAAGATAAAGATGGCAATCTTGAATATGGTTCCATTAACCCAGGTGCTAAGCAAGCACTCGCAAAGCTTAGCGAATGGATGGATAAAGGATATATTCACACGGACTCCGCCCTTTGGGATGAAGGTAAATCCGCTGAGAGCTTCACGAAAGGTGCAGCTGGTATTCTGCCAGGCGCCAACTGGGTTCCAGACTGGCCTGCTCCCGATCTTATGAAGAATGTACCTGGAGCGAAGATTAAAGGTTATCCGGTTCCAGCAGGACCAGATGGTTTGATTGGAACCAAATGGCAGAATTCCGGTGTAAATGCTAGTATCATGATTAACAAGGATGCTAAGCATCCAGAAGCTATTTTCTTGTACTATAACTACTTGCTTGATAACTTAGCTAACCCTGCTGCAGGCAGTCAATATGAATATGGCTTTGCTAAAGGTTACGACTGGGATATGATTGATGGAGAACCAACAAGTGATAAAGACAAGATTAAAGACTTCTCCAATGAGTTCCCATTCTTAACAGGTCCGGCCCGTATTCCTGATCTGTTTATGAAAACTTTGGTTAAACTTGCTGACGGCGAGACACCTGTAACACCTTATGAAAAACAAATGGCAGAGTTCCGTAAACCAGAAAACTGGGCGGCAGGAAAAGTGGTTATGTCACAACTAGACGTTCGTAAACAAAACTACTTTACTGGTGCTGCTACACCAACGATGGTTTCCAAATGGAACCTGCTTCGTCAGTCCGAAATGGAAACTTTCAACAAAATTATTTATGGCAAACTGCCAGTAGACTCCTTTGACCAATTCGTTGCCAATTGGAAATCCAATGGCGGTGACCAAATCACTAAAGAAGTTAACGAATGGTTCAAGTCTGTATCCGCGCAATAAGCTTTAACAAACATAGAAACAAGCCGGAGCGAGCATTCGCTCCGGCTTGTTTTTTATAGAATTTGCACTCCTCTGGTAAAATAGAAATAAGATAAGGTCGTATACAAAGGTGGGATTGAATGATGAAGAGAATACCCAATGGAATTACGTTTGGCAGAATCATTTTGGCAATGTTGTTATTATTCCTCGATCCGCTAAGTTTGGCCTTCCTTGTAATTTATATCCTTTGCGGGGTCACCGATCTGATCGATGGACCTATTGCTAGAATGACGAACACAACAAGTAGCCTTGGAGCAAAACTGGATTCCGCAGCCGACACGATACTGATAGCGGTCTCCTTATTTACACTATATCCGCTTCTGGGACTTACGCTCGAAATCATGATATGGATCTTCATGATCGCGGTCATCCGTCTAACATCGATAGGGGTTGCCCTCCGAAGATTCAAAACTTACGCAAGCATTCACACCTATGGCAATAAACTGACCGGACTCCTCTTATTTATAACTCCTCTATGGCTTCTCCACATCGATCACACCATTTGGAATGTCTTTGTATGTATCATTGCTACCATATCCGCCGTGGAGGAATTCATCATCCAATTCACTTCAAAACAATTACAGTTAGACCGAAAAGGATTGTTCATTAAAAATTGATCCATTAGAAGCGGCTTTCACCCTTCGATTCCGACAAACTCAAATAGTCGAATTTCACTGAGCAGCCTTCACCTTGGGGAGATTGTGCGACAACACCTGCTACGCATTCAGCACCTTCCTTCATTCCAAAATATCGGATCAGTGTCCAATTCGCTCCGTCCTCTGAATAGGAGAAGGTAACACAATGATTTTGTTTGGTAATACGCAAATACGGATTGTCTACAGCAACTTGTACGGAGTTACAATCATCTGACATCCCTTCCCTTGTCACCACAGACACGATTATGGGATACTGTCCGTCAAACTCAAAGCAAATTTTGGCCCAGTTATAATGGTCCATCATAAACATGAGGCAGCCTGAATCATATTTATGCCGCATATTGACACTAATTCTGGTCGTCATTTCAAAGGAAGTACCCACAGGGGTGGATAAGAATGGCGCTGAACTTGCGAAATGTTTACCTGCCGGGTCTTGGAAAAAATCCGATTTAGGTGGTGCAATTATTGTAAGCTCATCTAAGTCTGTAAACTCCCAACGCTCGGGGCAATTCATCCAGCTCAGTTGTTCTCTTGTCTCTTTTACAAATAAGTTATTAGTCATTCTAATTCTCCTATCATGAATGGTTTTTTGATCACAAATTTTCCTTTCTCTGTAATAATGGCAGGTAGCTTTTATTTTTACAATCAATGATGCAACAATAGTGAAATATTCACATAATTTTCTAAAGAAAACACCAAAAAGGGATAACTCCAAGGAGTTCCCCCATGATCACAATTAATCTTTATCAGGAATGATAAATGACACCGTAGTTCCCAAACCAGGGATACTTTGAATTTGCAAGCCACGTCCATATAGTTGTGTCAATCTTCTATCCGTATTAAGCAGTCCAATACCTTGATTCTTATAGCCATTCGGATTTAACAGCATGCTGACTTGTGCTTCGTCCATTCCAATCCCTGTATCTACAATGTTAAAATGAACAGCATCCGCACGTGTCTCAATGTGAATACGCAGTGTTCCGCCTTTAGCCCGACTTAAAACCCCATGTCGAACAGCATTCTCAACTAGTGGTTGAATCGTAAGCGGAGGCATCAACATTTCAAGATTTGCATCTACTTTCCATTCCACATGGAGTCTCTCCTCAAAACGCTGCTGCTGGATATATATATAATTCTCCACCAGCTCAAGCTCCTGTGACAGCGTAACGAGCTTGCCTGCATTTAAGAAGTCAAAACTTATGCGCAGATAAGTTGTGAACGCATCTGATAACTCTCTCATTTTGGCAGTATCAAAGTCACTTAAGGACATGATCGAATTCAGTGTATTGAAGAGAAAGTGTGGATGGATCTGCGCTTGTAAATAAGCACCCTCCATCCTCAACCGATCATTGACCGCTCGCTTCATAGATGAAAGTGATAAGGCACGATACTTCAACTCCATTGCATCTACCGGCTTGGTAACATAGTCGTTTGCTCCAGCCAAGAAGCCTGCATAGACATCTTCCCGCTCACTGCGTGCAGTCAGTAGAATAATAGGTAATTCATACATCGTAAACCGCTCGCGGACTAATCTAGTCATTTCGTAACCAGACATACCCGGCATCATCACATCAGCGATGATCAGATCGAATCGATCATGGTTTAACTTATCCAGCGCTTCACGTGCAGAAGTCGCAGTCACCATCTGATATGTTCCATCTGACAAAATATTTTGCAAAACTTTTAGATTGACCGAATCATCGTCAACCGCCAGAACACGAATAATATCAGCGTCTGTATTCAAGAGTGGCTCTACTTCCTTCGTGGAGTATGTGGCGGCCACCATAGTAGATACCTCAGCAGTGATCCATTCACTGAAAGGTGACAATGGGTCCGTATCTTTTTCTATATGAATATCAGAAATGGAAGACTGTACACTCTCATTTACTTCGGGTAATTTGAAGCTGAACTTACTCCCCTGACCCGGCTGCGATTGCAGCAATAATTCACTCCCGTGCAGCTCGACCAGTTCCTTGCAGATGCTAAGTCCCAGTCCAATACCACCTTCCCCGTAAGCCCCTTGTTCATAGCGCATAAAGACACGTTTCTTCAATGCCTCATCCATACCTATTCCTGTATCCGTAACATGGATCCATACCTGCCCATCCACTTGTTCTGCTGACAGTACAACACTTCCCTGTTCGGTGAACTTAAGCGCATTATGAACTAGATTAATCAGAATCTGTACCAATCGTTCCTCATCAGCATATACACACGGCAAATCCTCATTAATGTCCATGCGAAGCTCCACCTTAGTCCCACCGGTCAGGAAGCGTAACATATCCAGCACGCCCTCAGCCAAGGACCTTACTTGCACCACCTTGATGTTCATCACAATCCGTTTATCCTGCAATCTCACTACATCTAGCAAATCGTTCAGCATGAGCGACATCCGCCGACTGACCATTATTAGCAGTTCCATGTCACGTTGACTCTCTTCATCCAGTACATGTTTCTTTCTTATGAGCACACTCTGAGCAATATTCATAATCCCATGCAAAGGAGTCCGTAGTTCATGAGATGTATTGGCCAAAAAACGATCCTTTAATTTGTTCGATTCAGCCAATTGAGCATTCAGTAACACATTTTGATGGGATTGATGAAAATATCTCCTAAACCAATAGGTAGAAAAAGCAGCAAGTGCAGCAATTAAATCAACTGGATAAAACATAAATTGTGAGGTTCCTGCGTAATAGACAGATGCCCACATTATATTATTAATCACAGCTAGCACTGAACATAATAAAAATAGAGCTCCCTCAGCTTGAATAAATACCATTTTCATAAAATAATAAGCCGTCCAAAATACTGGAATGTAATACAGGATCATATAGACCCCTTTTTCGATCGAATACAGCACTGTCTCTTCTGGACCAAAGATTATAAATAGGGTAAAACCGAGGAGTGAGAGGATATAACTATAAAAAGCCTTACCTTTCCGCAGGTTCCCAAAGAGCTCTCTTCCCATCAGGAACAGAAACAAGCAAAACCCTATGTATGAAAGAACCTTTAGCTTCAATGTCCAGGCAAAATCAACTTGAAGAAACCGGAACAATAGTCCATTATGTTCAACCCCAATAGATACAGCTGCTGCGACCATCATCGAAAAGAAAATAATCAACTCTGTTTTTCGCACATCCATCAAATAAATAATCAGTAAATAGAGCCCGTGAATCAAAAGCAATACCCCTACAACTAGCTGCAAGCCAATGGAATTCCAGTAGACTGTATCTATCTCGTGTTGAATGCCAAACTCTACAGACCTAACAATGCCTCCTTTTAACGGAGACCCGTAATTTGACGCTCGAACAAATAGATCCATTTGGTTCTGATCTGTCGGTACATAACTGATCAAGAATGACTTCGTGACAGAAACATGGCCTTCTTTCTCTTCAGATAACTTACCGAATCGTGAGAGGACTGTTCCATTAATCTCCACCTCAGAAGCAGTATAGACCGATTGAAACCAAAAGCTAAGCGGCTCAGATAAGGGTTGATCCAGCAGAATACGCAAATGATAAGTTCCGTATCCATATGCCTTCTCTTGATCTGCCGGATTGAATTTAGAAGTCCAGTTACCCGGCACCTGAAGCCTCTGCCATTTCGTAGCGTTGTTAATATTGGTAGCGTTCACCCATTGTTCAGGATAGAATTCCCATTCACCATCCAGCGGAAAGGTGCTTAGTGATTCAATGTCCACCCCACGTAAATCTAACACGCCTTGCTTCACAGCAGGAGGATTGGATAACGAAAAATGATTATACCAGCCCCAACGTACAATAATTAAAAGACCGATAAATACTACTATGTATAACATATGACTCAACTTAATTTTATTCTCCGAAGTTCTCATGTACGCCTCATTCTTCGATAAATTTAATAGTGCTATATTCCCATCTTCCACTATTGAATATTATAGTCTGATTATACTATATTATGAGGTTTATAGAGGTGGGTAATCCTAGTTTCAAAGGACAAAAAAAAGAAACTCCGTTTTGAGCGGAGTTCCCTTTTTAAAAATTATATCGAATCACTACTCTTGTTCATTAGCATTTCTACCATTTCTTGATAACCCCTATTTTGCGCATGCTGTAAGGGGCTAATTCCATTAGAATCCGCAAGTTGAATATCAGCACCATGATGTATTAACAATTGCACTATAGCTTGATGTTCTTTGCCCCCATCGCCTAGTATGATAGCTTCTAGTAATGCAGTCCAACCCAGATTATTGACATGATCAATATTGACGTCAGAACTTGTAAGAAGTTCTTCCACAATATCCACATGACCACGGTCTGCAGCAGGGATGAGTGCGGTCCCCCCAAACCTATTCACAATTGAGGTATCAGCACCTGCAGCAATAGATACCTTCACAAAATCAAGCATTCCTTCAGCGCCTGCATAAAGAAGTGGATTATCCGAGCGATTGTCGCGGATATTGATGTTGGCACCTTTTTCAAGCAATAATTTGAATATATCCAGTTGATTCGTGTGTACAGCGATTAAAGCGGGCGTTCTACCCTCATTATCTGTAACATCAATATCTGCACCGTCTGTTAATAGTTTTGTTATAAGCTCCTTATCTCCTTGACGAGTCGCTGCTAACAGTGCTTGGTTCAGCTTATCCATTTCATTGTTCACCTCCTGAGTTGATTGCTGCCCTTGGTTGTTTAACACCTTGAAATCATCGGTCTGACATCCTGATATAAAGAGTAAGAGTGTTAAGACGAGAAAGCGCATGACATTCAACACCTTTCATGTAGACTCGCCTTATTTCGAAGTGAATGTGGCTTGAGAGGTTGCCCATGCGCCTAGTGGTGTCACAGTATACACTGTCCCAGCAGCCAATTTACCGCTATCCGTAATATCGAATACACCTACGGCACCTTTACGACTGGAGAATTTATAGGTTGCAACCCATTTGTCTCCGTTTGGAGCGGTTAGTTGTACACTACGACCCGAAAACAATTCATCACCAGGGTCTTGAGCCAAGGATACATTGATGGATGTATCGCTGACAGCTTCAGCGCCAGAGATTTGCAGTGGCGCTATTTCTTTTGCTTCGAATGAAGGATTTGATATATTGGCCCAGTCGGATGTTACGGTATATTTCACACCTGGTTTCAAGACTTGTCCTTCAGGAAGCCGGAATTTCGGCTCAATCTTACCATCTGTCGATTGTGTAAATGGAACATACTTGGCAACGATGGATTCTCCACCTTCTGGGGTAATCGTTACTTGTCTACCTTGCATGGAAGGAATGATTTGATACGTGATGCCATTTGATCTGTTGTTCTCATCCAAAACAAATGCGTTAGCACCACGTCCACCACTGTATGCAGAGATGACATATCCATAGTCAATGACGCCATTTGTTTTCAGTGCTTCAATCTCAAAGGTGTCGTTGGTTACCTGAGTGGTTGCTGTCATATCCACCTTGGCTGCGTTTCCTACAAATGATCCTGCCTTCTTACCTTTGTACGTTAAATTATAGGTTGTTCCAGCTTTTTGCACCGATGTAGGAACAATGTACGTTGCAACAGAACCCGATTTCAGCCGCGGCATATTCGTTAAGGTTAGACCGTCATTGAATACAAAATCTTCTTTTGCTTTAGCAAACACCTCATTCTCAGCTGTCAAAGGAGCATCCAAGGTTACGATTAATGTAATTTCATTGATCGATTTCACACTTGTAATTTGAGCTTTATCGGATGGCATTGCTTTACGTGCTGTATTCAGTAAGGCCGCTGTTTCGCCACGTGTTACAGGTCCAGAAGTGGATTTCAATTTATTAGCCCAGTAGTTAACCGATAAGACATCACGCTTCAACGCCTTCGATACAACTTGCACGATTTCTTCATCCGTTACCGTTTTATTAGGGCTGAATTTACCATCTTCCGTTTCCATTATCCCTAAACCAACAAGTACTGACGCATATTTGTAATACCATACGTTCGAATTCACATCGGTGAATGGGGCAGTGTTCTCTTCAGTGCTTTGTAATTTAAAAGTCAATACTACCATTTTCGCTAATTCTGCACGATTGATTGGATTGTTCACACCCATCGAATGATCTGCATAACCCTGTAACACACCTAATCCCGCAAGTACTTCAACGGCTTCTTGAATTTCTTTATCTGATAACTTAGATGCAGCTGCGGATATTCCTATGTTGCCTGATGTAGGTGCTGCTTGTACATTTAACACGGCAAAGGGTAAAGAGGTTGCGCCTAGTGTTGCTGCGATCATTAATGCTGCTGCTTTTTTAGAAACGATTCTCACTGTATTTCCCCCTCTAAAATCATTAAGTTATTTGTTGCTCATGTCTATAACTGAATGATAAAGGAAAGAAATAAACTCCCCAGAAACGATTTATTAATAAAGTATTAACTAGAGCTTAAAATTATCGAAAACCTTAAAGAAAAACGCCATTACACCGTAAACCGGTATCCCGCACCCCACACCGTTTCAATATATTGTGGATTCGAGGGGTCCGCTTCCAGCTTCTCCCGTATTTTGCGAATATGAACCGTAACCGTTGCGATATCTCCGCTGGAGTCCATCCCCCAGATCCGTTCGAATAAATCATCTTTGCTGAATACCCGATTCGGATGACTCGCTAAAAAGACCAGTACATCGAACTCCCGAGCGGTAAACAAAACCTCATGATTACGTACATACACTCTGCGGGCATTTTTATCGATATGAACTCCACGGATTTGGATCTCATGCTTCTCCATTGGCTCTAGCTTGCTGAGCATGCGTTCATATCTCGTTAGGTGCGCTTTCGCTCTTGCCACTAATTCACTTGGACTAAAGGGCTTCGTAATATAATCATCCGCTCCGAGATTAAACGCCCGAAGCTTATCGATCTCCTCTTTCTTCGCAGATACGATAAAGATCGGCACTTCCTTAGCCTCCCTAATACGGCGGCATAATTCAAAGCCATCGATGCCAGGTAACTGCAAATCTACGATAATAAGATTATAATCCCCTTCAAGAGCCTGCCCAAGCCCTTCAGAACCTGTATGACATATATCAACGGCAAAACCGTTCAGTTCAAAATAATCTTTTTCCAATTGCGCTATCGTTGCCTCATCTTCAATAATCAGAATCCGTGTCATGCGAATGAAATCCTCCTTCATCGGTCGTTCGCTTTAAAGTAAAGAACAAGCTTGATCCCACACCTGGTTCACTTTCCATCCATATCGACCCACCATGCCCTTCAATAATCTGACGAGCTATCGCAAGACCAAGTCCGCTACCGCCTGTCGATAGATTCCGAGAAGGCTCTGCACGATAAAACCGTTCAAAGATATGTGGAAGTGCTTCAGCATCAATACCCATTCCATTATCCTTCACTTCAACAGTCACCCATTCACTATCCACTTGCAGAGAAAAACGGATGAAAGGGTCCGGCTTGTCCATATACTTCAGCGCATTTCCAATTACATTCAGTAATACCCGTTTTAATTTATCTAAATCTGCAACAACCTCAATACGCTCGGAGTTATGGTCGTCTAGCTGAAATGAAACTCCTTTATTTTCGTTATGGTAGCGCATCTCTTCGATACAATCCTCAAGGAATGCAATAATATCCACAGCTTCGAACGAAAATGGGACCTGATTCAAATCCAGCTTGGAATATAGGAACAATTCATCAACCAATTTATCCATTCCAATGGTTTTGTTATAAATAATGTCGACGTACATGTCCATCTTCTCAGGTGTATTGGCGACACCATCTCGTATGCCTTCAATAAACCCTTTAATATTCGTAATCGGAGTACGTAAATCATGTGAAATATTTGAGATTAATTCTTTCCGATTCTCCTCATATTGCAGACGAAGGCTCACTGACTCTTGTAACCTCTGTCTCATCGTCTCAAACGCTTTATTTAACTCCCCAATCTCATCTTTGGATTGCAGGTTAAGTTCAAATTGAAGGTCACCCTCTTGAATTCGTTCTGCGGAATCCCTTAACTTGTTCAGTGGCTTAATAACACTTCGTGTAATCCAGCGATATAATAGTACATTCGCAACCACAAGAACGCCAATTAATATCAATGAAAAGATCGGTAGCAGCCTCCGTGTGAGTTCCGCAAAAGGGCTATGCTCTTTGATGACGAAAACACTGCCTTTCGCCCCATCCGAATATTTAAAGTCAAATTTGGCATAGCCATAAAATCTTTCTTTAATATTAAACGTGTTACGAATCTGATAGTTATTGAGATCGTAAGGAGGTAAAGCATCCTTTAATTCAGGTTGATTGAAGGTGCGCGATTCAAACACAGGGTCATTTACTCGCCTTACAAATAGTCCCGCTTTCTCTGTCTTTAGCTTAAAATCATATTCCAGTAACAAATCCTTGTTCTGCAATTCATCCGGGTCATGCTTGGCTAAATACTTTAATTCTAAAAAAATCGACTCTTCTTGCTCCGACAACGGATTTAATTGATAGTGCACTTTATAAAAATCCCTAAGACTATGAACATCTCCAGTTGATGCAATTGTAAATAAAGCTGCCGTCATTACGATGATAAGTAAACTAACGACTAGCATTCCCGTATAAGATAACAGTAATTTTATCCGAATCGACACGACTGTTCCCCTCTCACTAACATTGGATCCGCTAAATAGTCATCTCCGTATTTTAGTGAAATACTATCACATGGGGAGAGCGTTTGCTAACAGAAAAAAACTTCTACCAACACTTCGGCAGAAGTTTTTATAGAACTTAATTTACGCGAGATCATCAAATGCTATATAGATTGATCTGATGATTTTCCTATTTCGGGTTGGTCGCGACTCCAGAGAATGTTTGGACTTCCGGCCGCTGTTGTCTGCAGATTTCTTGATTTATACCGTTCTTAACGGTTGAAATCCGCAGACTGCCTATGCTTTCGAAGCGAGCTTTCCTACGGTAAGCTTTCGGGCGGACGCTACCGCTCCTACAGTTCCAAAATTCCCTTCCACCACTTTTCCCTTTTTTGAATATTTTCAAGTTCATTCTATATTGGTACGTTTTCCAGTGATGAGAATACTTTATCGAAGCCTGCTTTAGAACGAGAAAATAATTCAGATGAACTTTGCGCGGAAGCTGGCGCCAGAACTTCTTGGGCGATCACACCGGCATACCCGATCTTTTTCAGGCTTCCCAAGAATCCTGTGAGATCAATAGAACCTTCTCCTGGATACAATCGATCGAAATCTAACAATTCCTCTGTCGATAGAGGTTTAGCATCATTAATATGGACATATGCAATTTGATACGGTTGTAATTTCAGCAGATCCTCACTCGTTAATCCATTCGTATGCCAATGGTAAGAATCCAATAACAATCCGATGTTCCTTACTTGAATCGTCTCCATCCAGCTCAACGTATCTTGCATCGTCCAGATCAGTGGATTTGCCCATTGTGTACGTAAGTGATGAGGGCCTACGAACTCTAATGCTAATGTAATTCCATAAGCGCCTAATATTTCCGCGCATAGTCTTAAACGTCTCGTGGCTGCAATCATAAAAGCTGCGACCGGAAGATCTGTCGAAGGTAAAATATATGTACAACATGTCGTACAATTTAATGCAGCAGCGGCCTCAGCCATTTGGGTAAGCGATTTCAACCCTTCTCTAAAGCTTTCCTCTGTTGTGCGCCAATCTACCACTAAACCAAATGATCCTAGCATGATGCCATGGCTTTCCAGCAATTGAACAGCCCCATCCTTACCATACTGCTGCACTAACTCCAATGGATTTGCGTCTATCGACTGAAAGCCGAATTGGCTCGCAAGTCTGATATATTCTTCATTAGAACTGAGTTCACCCAAACCTGCTGTTGTTAATCCTCTTATCATCGTCGTTCTCCCCCTTATGACCAATCTAACAGTTCGTCATATCTAGTCTAGCGCATCGTGCACTCGAATAAAACCATCTCTAGTCCCCTTTAACAAATTCTACGATCTAATTGCAATAATGTTTTTTGTCAAAAATTAAGATGGGGTAGGAGGCTTATGGGGGGACGACAAGCCCTTCCTTTCATTTTCGTTCAAAGATCCTTATACTTGCTTGGAGAAGCATTTCAAGGGAGATTGAACAGTATGGACATAAAAAAATTGCAATACTTTATCGCAGTAGCAGAGGAACTGCATTTTAACCGTGCAGCAGAGAAGCTGAATATGACGCAGCCTCCCTTAAGCCAGCAAATTCAAGCTCTGGAGAATGAGATTGGTGTGAAACTATTAGAACGGAACAAAAGACAAGTTCGTCTAACGCCAGCGGGGGCGGTATTTCTAGAGGAGGCTAAATCCATTCTATCTCAACTGGAACGCTCTATTAAAACAACACAATTAGTCGATCAAGGAATTATCGGACATTTGAACATTGGATTTATAGATTCTGCAGCTGGTGGAGTATTGGTCGATATGTTAAAAATGTTTCGGGAACGTTATCCACAAGTACAACTCACATTACATGAGATGACATCTGCTCAGCAGTGGCAGGCTTTACATGAAGGAACGATTCACATTGGATTTGTACGTTATACAGAGTCGGGCAAGCATATCGACCATCGTCCCTTAGTCAATGAATCGCTTGTTGCCGTTTTGCCAGAGAAGCATCACCTAGCTCATTTACCGGTGTTATCCATTCGCTCTTTAGCTTTAGAGCCGTTTATATCGTTCCCACGTCATTTAGGAGCTCCTTTTCATGACCTCATTATGAGCTTCTGCGCCCAACACGACATGTATCCGAATGTTGTACAGGAAGCCATTCAGATGTACACCATTGTAAACTTGGTAGCTGCTAATCTTGGAGTTTCCATTGTGCCCTCTTCAGTTGCTATTTTTCAGCGCGAAGGTGTCGTATTTCGTCCCTTTGAAGAAAGCACACCATCGATTCCCCTTTATGCCGCTTGGAGAACCGATTCCGATCGTGCCTCCTTATCCGCGTTACTAGAGATCATAGGACAAATGAGTTCAGAAGTTATTAATGGTGAATGATATAATATTCAGCCCGTTTTTCTAGGATCACGTTCAACGAGCCCTTCTAGCACCCTATCGATTTGCATCATAACTTCCCTATCCAGACGAACTCCCGCAGCTTTGGCATTTTCTATTACTTGCTCAGGCTTGGATGCCCCAATAATTGCAGATGAGACTTGTGGATTTTGCAACACCCATGCTATAGCCAATTGCGGAAGCGTCAACCCAACTTCGCTGGCGATGGTAGAGAGATTCGAGATCGCCTCAAGCACCTCAGTCCGAAGCCATTGACCCGCCAATTTATTCATAAAAGGTGAGCCCGCAGCTGTTGAAGCACGAGAACCCTCTGGCAATGGTTGCCCTGGCATATATTTGCCTGAAAGAATCCCTTGAGCAAGCGGTGACCAGACCACCTGTCCAATCCCTTCCCGCTCACAAGCTTGAACTACCTCCGTCTCCATTACGCGCCATAACATCGAATATTGAGGTTGACTAGCCACCAATGGCACCTTCAATTCCCTCGCCAAAACAGCACCTTCTGCTATCTGATCCGCCGTCCACTCACTTATCCCGACATAGAGAACCTTACCTTGACGCACCAGATCCGAAAAAGCCAAGAAGGTCTCTTCAAGGGATACTGTTGCGTCAAAGCGATGCGCATAATAGATATCAATATAATCGGTCTGTAATCTGTTCAGTGAAGCATGGCACGCCTCCATAATATGCTTGCGAGACAGACCTCTTGCGTTACGTCCCGTCCCTGTGGGATGGCACACCTTGGTACACAATTCGATATCAGCTCTGTGCACTCCTTTTAATGCTTGGCCCAGCACCATCTCAGCTTTCGTATCGGAATATACATCTGCAGTATCAAATGTTGTGATCCCTACATCCAATGCAGCGAGAACACAAGCATGGGCAGTATCATTGTCCACTTGAGCACCATGTGTAATCCAATTACCATAAGCAATCTCACTTAGATGTAAACCACTCGTTCCTAATTTGCGATAGTTCAATTTATACCCTCCTTTAGATAACAATCTGATTGTAACAAAGAGATATTAATACGAGAAATACTCTTTGATATGCGATTTAATTCAAAAAAGATATTACTGAGATACTTAAAGATAATAAAAAACGCCCTTTAGGCGTTTTTTTCGGTAAATATTTTGTTTTGAAACTCTAACTTCGCCTATACTCCGGTGAGTATTAACCTCCAAGCCTTGTTACCGCACCACAACTAACAGTACAATAATTCCGAGCCAAAACAGCCAGCTTAATGGGTGACCGAAATTTAATCCCCAGCCGACTCCGAGCCTTTTCTTGACGATTAGGTTTGGATCTTTGGGATTGAAATAAATCATACCAAATCGCCATTTATCATCATCATGGACAGGTCTGACATTGGAGCTATCGGCAGATCGCTCCAAGCGGCTTTCGCCCTGACCAGCCCAGAACGTTAAGGCCAAGGCGTATAGGATAATAAGGGCTATTATGATTAGGATAATAGGGATAGCGAAATTCATGTTAAGCAGAGATATCATGTTTAGTTGCACGACAGAAAACAGGATAACCATTAAGAAGCTTGCTGTAAGCATAAAATATGACCAAGTACGGCGGTAAGTTGCGTCTTGTCTGATGGAACGGTTAGGATCATTGGGTTGAACCTGCTGCTTTACTCTGCGAATACTCCAATTCTCAAATATGAACAAAAGTGTTATGAACACTTGCATTATTGTAGGCATAAACACAGAACTAAAAGATTTAGCTGCATAGCGGTCTACGTTCCAACTGCTGTTGTAATGGATCGGAATCTGATCAGGAATCAGATCGTAGTTGTATAGCACAGTTACAATACTAACAACAGTAATTAAAACATGAATGAGGAACCAATTATTAGACAAGCCAATGTTTCTTTTCCGAAATCCAGTGTCCACTGCCATGATCGATGGTTCCAGAGCAATAGGCAGCATAGGTAGTAAACTTTTCATTTTGAAATGATAGCTAATGTTTATGACTAGGGAGATTACGACCATGGCGAGTGAATAAGTGACAATGATCCAACTTTGTTGCTTGGAATGTTCATCACCGTATATTAGACAGATGATACAAACCATGAATAGGATGGTATGCAAGGTAGCACTAATCCTAGCATATGACTTCCGCATCTGGCGCAGAGGCTCACTATGGAATTGTACAGGGCTGACGGTGACCCCAAAACTAATCGTCTCTCTTGTTAAATAAGGCATGCTTACCATGAGTACAATGGCAGGTACAAATACAAAGATCATTACTATAACAGGCATTATCGTCATATCATTCGCCTCCTCTTATATATAAGTGTGTATTCAAAACTCTATAACCCTTATAGCATAGGCGATTGATCACTATGCCTTTTTGCGTATGATTATCCTATTAACTTAGGATAGGTAATCGACTTGAACATAAATTTTATTATAATCGATTTTAGTGACTATTGGGGTGAAATTAACAATTTATCCAGTTTTTTCGCTACGCAGAGCTACTCATCTGACAACTGAATTATGGCAAGTACATCTGTTTGAAATTCTATGTAGGTAAAGGACTCGCCTCGTATCTGCAATGGTGCGGATTACTGCGTCAGAGTATAAATAAGTCCGTCCATGCTTAATATAATACTTGCTCATTCGGATACTCCCGCTACGAGAATGGAAATTTGGATGTTCCCAGCGCCGTTTTAATTACGCTAGCTAAATTCCATAAAGTAAGCATCGACTATATTTTGGGTCAGACAGATAACCCTAAGCGCTATCCCAGCAATAATTAATAATCCGCAACACAAACAAGCTTCTGTGATATTCACAGGAGCTTGTTCACGTCTAGGCTAAAGCATAAATAATTACTTCAATGCTACAAACAAATCAATCTCATTCTCTAGACTTTCTGGTTTATATCTTTCATCCCAAATTTCAAAATCATAATCCTTTGGTTCATTTCCAGTTTCTCTAATCCATTGTCCATATACATAGTCATATGAACGACTGAGATCGGATTCAAGTCCCTGATGTGTGTAAGTAACATACTTACTCTCACCGACAGCATGACCTATCATATCTAACGGAACATCACCTTGTTTACTTACTTCATAACAAAGAATATGTGTAAACCTGTCAACCTGAGGATTAAAATCGGGCTCCATAGGATAAATCTGTATTAAGATTACATTCTCATTTTTCTTGTCTTGAATTTCGTCTTTTCTTTCAAATAGCGAATCATAAATGTTCTTACCAAGACCAGACTCAAACTCATTAATATCTGCTTCAATTTTGTAACCTACAACATGAAAAGGGGATAATGTTACTACTTTAGCTTCCAGAAAATCTCCTCCATTCAAAATAAGGAATACTATTTGATTATACTATTAAGTGGAAGAATAGTTCGATCTACTTAAAGCACTTTACAATAAAAAAGCTTCCACCATACTCTGGTAGAAGCTTCTTATCGCAATTTAATCATTCAAAATTTCAATCATTTTTCTTGTCTTCGCTAGCTGCTCCACAGTAAAATCATGCTGAGCAGATGCATATGCGCTAAAGACAATATCGAGCACAAATAATTGCGCAAATCTTGAGCTTGTTGCCGCACTACGAAGCTGCGTTTCCGGCGCACGTGATGTAAATAAAGAAACATCGGCAAGCTGAGAGAGCTTGTTATTACCAGGACGAGTGAGGCTGATTGTTTTTATCCCCTGTTCCTTAGCTCGTTTTAATAATTGAATAACCTCTCTCGTTTCACCGCTATACGAAATCCCCCAGAAGACGGCATTTTCTGATTTCGTAGCCATGGCTGCCGCCAATAAATGACGATCTGAAATCGCATATACATTTTTGCCTAGCCGAAGCCATTTTTGTGCTGCATCTTCTGCAATAATAAATGAGGCACCTATCCCATAAACATAAATCACTTCTGCCTGTTGTAACAGGCTCACTGCCTGCTCTATAGATTGTGCGTCGAGTTAACTGGCCGTATTCTGAAAGGTCAGTATGGTGTTCGACAGAAATTTATCAATGATGGAATCAACGTTTCATTCGATTCAACATCAAAGTATCTAACATGCGGCGTGTTCTCTACCTCCGCGGATAAACGGATTTTCAGCGCTGGAAAGCCCTCTATTCCAAGCGACCGACAAAAACGAACAACCGCCGCACTGCTTGCCTCCGCTTTTGTCGCTAACTCATGTATGGTCATATGCAGCACTTCTTTAGCATTTGCAAGAATGTACTCCGCTACTTTTTTCTCTGATTCTGGCAATTCATTTAAGTCTAGCTCAATTTGCGAAATCATACTTCCCTGCAATTAAACCCGCTCCAACAAATGCAGGAATCATTGGTATGAAATTATTTCCGATTTTTCGCAAAAAGTTCTTGAACGGTTTATCATTCTTCTTTTTAAGCTGCGCCTTCATTTGTGCGCTTTGTGCTTGTAATTGCTCAGCCGAAGTCGCTATTTTCCTAATACTCATTTAGACTATATTGAGCAATCTAAATTTTGTATCACTTCTATGATTCCACACGTTCCATTATTGACGAATTTTTTTTTCAACATTAAACTATAAGTTAAGAAATTAAATTTCAAAAAAACCGTTTTTTTCATTTATTAAATTTATCCCAACATTACGGCGCAGGAGGAAATGAAAGATGACGACGACACCAAACATCATCGTAATGAACCATCCAACTAGAGAGCAGCTTGAAAAGATTTACGATATTTTAGATGAATGCTTTTCCGTAGGCCGAGCTTTTTTCCAAGAAAGATTAGACCTAGACACCACATATGATCCAGATACAACATGGTTTGCGATGGTTGACGATAAGATTGCATCTAATGTACAAATTTTTCCGTTTCATATTAGAGTCGGTCAAGCGATCTTGAAAACGGGTGCAATGGGGAGTGTCGGTACAGATCTAAATTACCGCGGGCTGGGGCTTGCACACAAAATTCTTCATGCGCAGACCAACTATATGAAAGAAACCGATTATGATATAAGCTTGCTTTTGGCTAGCAAGCATGCGTTTTATGAAAAGGCTGGCTGGAGACTTATTCCGGAGACTGCTTTCGCAATTGAAAAACCAGCAAGTTTGGAGCAGCAGCAAAACAGTGATGAAATCATTCCTTTTGAAGCATGTTATCTCGATGATATCCGTTTCATCTATGAACAATTCAATAAGAATCGTACCTACACCGTGATCCGAAGTAGAACGTATTGGAATGATTTATTGACCTGGCCGGAATGGAAGAAAGTTGACTGCTTGCTCCTTCGCAGAAATGGAAAAATCGTCGCTTATGGCATCATTGAAAAGAAAGATACTGAACAAGTATTTATTAATGAATTATTGTATTTGAACGAAGCCGAAAACGGCGTTGAAGCTTTGTTTCATGCCTTATGT
This sequence comes from Paenibacillus sp. FSL R5-0923, assembly GCF_038009145.1. Classification (NCBI taxonomy): domain Bacteria; kingdom Bacillati; phylum Bacillota; class Bacilli; order Caryophanales; family Paenibacillaceae; genus Paenibacillus; species Paenibacillus sp. FSL R5-0923. The sequence continues at coordinate 3,256,109 of NZ_JBBPAT010000001.1, read as the reverse complement.
CAGCTGCGCCAAAATGCAAAGCAAATATTAGCGATGCTCCCAGAGGACCATAAGCTATATTCCTATTACCAACAACATCAAGCAAATTCAATTCAAATCAATATGGCGATGTGGAAAATGATCAATCTCAGTTCAACTTTCCATAAGCTTCAGCCTGAATTAGAAGATCGCCTAAACCGTAGCAACATAATTGCAGACCAGGAACTGCATATTGCACTTCGCAGCAATGAGGACTGTATCTACTTGGATTATAAGCAAAAGCGGCTTACTGTTTCCGATACTAGTAATCATACCAATCCCTATACTTCAATAGAAGTAGATGAACGTGAGCTAATGACTTATATCATGTTCGGCTATAATGAAGCAGGCGCAGCAAAGGACAGTACTGAGCACGCTAACATCCTTCAAGCTCTATTTCCGAAACAACAAGCCGTGTTTTATTTGACCGATAAATTTTAAGCCATTTTTGATTCCTACCATTTTAAAATAAGCGTGTGTCGCAAGTCCAACTGCTCGGACTTATGACACACGCTTATTTTTCCATAGCGACAAAAACTAGTCGTTGTTCATTTTTGATCTTCCTAACAGGACAGCACCGTAGGCTGCATCCTTAATCGGCAAAATCAGCTTTGTTTGCGTGTAGCTCTGTGCGAGCTTTCGCTCCAAGGCTTCTTTCACAAAGCGAGACTTTTGCAGCACACTTCCTGCAATCGCAATCGGACTTTCATATAGCTTAAGCCGTTCAATAACAGGCACAACAAGCTCATATAGATTGGCTGCACATTTCTCCGCTAACGCTATTGCATGTGCATCGCCCTTCTCGCATGCGGTCGTCATAATCGGTGCGAGCTGCGCAATATCTTTTTTCGTCGTATTTTTATCATAAACAAAGCCAATAATCTCTTTCACAGTGCTTAATCCAAGGTGCTCATATACCATCGCTGGGATGACCGTATCGTTTATTCTTCCGTCCTCCACTTGAACTAATACAGATAATAGATCGCGCCCAATGCTATAACCGCTTCCCTCGTCATCAATCAGATGACCAAAGCCTCCTGTGCGATGCTGCTCTCCTTTTTCATTGACCCCAAAGCAAATCGATCCTGTACCGGCAATGAGAATGATGCCTTGCATCGCATTTTGTGCCCCGTATAATGCGGTTTCTTGATCGCCTGTAATCGTTAATGGCCCGATATAACCGTTATTTCTCACATGCTGCTCCAAAAAATTGATGACCAGCGGATTACTTATTCCTGCCGCACCTATACATATATGAGCAACTTCTTGTAAATTACCGCAGTAGAGCCTCGTTTGACTAAAAATTTCCTCAAAGGAGGCGGCAATAGCATCAGCATCACCACCGTTATAATTAATAGGCCCTACAGTAAAGGTGAATAAAGAGTCTTCCTGGTCATGCGTAATGGTGACAGCTGTTTTCGTGCCACCCCCATCAATTCCAACGATAAATGCCATACCTATGTCCCCTTGTTGTACTTTTTTCAAAGATAAGAATTTATATGTTTCACGCGATATATTATCCTTATATTTCTCTCATAAACGTTTGCCGTCCTTGAAAGGACGCCGAAGGCGTTTATGCTTGTCTACATCTGTATCGTAATATTGGCGGTGGGTACAACCTCACCATTTAGGATTGGAAGGAGTGATTTGAATGCATCAAGTGTATACTCAAATGCCGCAATTCCGCAGAACTCGCCTTCGATTAACGGTAAATCATACGGGCGACCTAATGTAATGGCCGTTACTTTGCAGCCTGCTGCCAGCAGCTTCTGAACAAGCGCAAGCTGACCTTTGTTTTCACGCGCATTGAACAAGCCGATAACAATATGCTTGTAGCCTTGTACCTTTGGCAGCGCAGCGTTGATTTGCTCCTCGCTCGGGTCAATGTCGATAATCTCATAAGCTGTATTAAAATGCTCCCCCATATATTGCGGAAAGCTAAGAGCTTGATTCAAGCTGCTGGACGCAAGATCGGTGCGGTATGAATAGGAACCCATAAATAACACTTGCTCGTCACCGGTATGAATGGGCTGGAGCTCACCTTTAATGAGGCAGATCGTTTCCGTACGCATTAGCTCATTTGCTCGGCGATGTACATCGCAGCCAACTAGTTCATAATCTAGCTCCTCAATCGTCGCATATTGTGCTTTATAAGCTAAAATTTTTGTAACAGCTGCATCAATTAGCGCTTCATCCAAATCACCGGTGGCTACAGCTTCTTCGATCAAATGAATCGCTTCCTTCACTGTCTCAGGAGTATGACTAATGAATACCAAATCAATACCTGCTTTAACAGCTCCTAACGCTCCTTTTGCCGTACCATAGTATCGTTTGATCGCGTCCATTTCTAAACAATCCGATACAACTAACCCTTTATATCCTAATTTTCCTTTTAATATCTCTGTAATAATGGTATGAGACATAGTTCCGGGCACACCGGATTTTTCAATTTTCGGAAATAAAATATGTGCACTCATAATCGCTTGAGCGCCTTGCTCAATTGCGGCCTTAAACGGCAGCAGCTCAAGCTGCTCTAATTCCTCAAGTGTTTTTTCAATGGTAGGCAAGCCAATATGTGAATCGACATTTGTATCTCCATGACCTGGAAAATGCTTAAGTGAGGACATAACGCCTCCATCGAGCAATCCCTTCATCATTTGAATTCCATACTGGGATACTGTTGCAACAGAATCACCATAGGAACGAACATTTATGACTGGATTCAATGCATTATTGTTAACGTCCATAACTGGAGCTAGATTAAAATTAATACCTAATGCTTTCAATTCTCTGGCAGTCATTCTGCCTGCTGCATACGCATTTTCAGGTCGTCCTGAAGAAGCAATTGCCATGGCTCCAGCAACATTGGTCGCGTCTTTAGGCATACGAGTGACTCGACCGCCTTCTTGGTCGATCGTAATAAAACCCGGGATACCGGTATGTGTCGTGTACCATTGCTGCAGCTCAGTAACAAGCTCGCCTAATTGATATTTATTGTCGATATTATGTGAGAATAAAATAATATTGCCGACTTTATAATGCTCAATAACTTCCTTCAGCTCAGGAGTGATCTCGGTTGAAGGGAAGCCTGTTACGAACATTTGTCCAATCTTTTCGCGCAAGCTCATATGTTCTATTGTTCTCATCAATTATTCACCTTCCTCTAGCGATATAAATGATACTGCTGTGTTATTTCTGCAAATTGCTTGCTTTCCGCTGCAAACTGTTCAAGCAGCTGCTTGGCTTGCATATTTTCCGTACGATACATGTTGTCTCCCCCCAGCAAATCGATAAATGGACGAGAGCCCTCCTTCACAGGAGGCAGGAATGAAAATTGCTCGTACAAATCTCTTATCGTAAATAATAAGGTCACCCCAACTTCTAAAGGCCTCAGCACTTGGAGATCTGTAATGTAAATTTGTACCCCGCCGCATAGCTCGCCACAATGTTTAGATGACGTTGGCTTGAAATGAACTGGACGAAAAAGCACACCCGGGATACCTTTTGCATTCATCTCATCTGCCAATTGCTGCGCTTGAATGAACGGAGCACCAATCATTTCAAACGGGAACGTTGTGCCTCGTCCTTCCGAGCAGTTCGTGCCTTCAAATAAACATGTTCCTGTATATAATAAAGCTGTTTCATATCGTGGCATTCCAAGTGAAGGATGAACCCAAGTTAATCCTGTATCCGGGAAGGACATGCTCCGTTCCCAGCCTTCCAAACGAACGACATGCAGCGATGCATTCCAATTCATTTGATCATTTGCCATCGTTGCTACCTCACCTGCTGTTAAGCCGTATCGCACGGCTAGCTCGTAATTTCCAACAAATGATTTGAAGCCGGGCTTCAAGACATTCCCTTCTACCGTTACCCCGTTAAGCGGATTAACACGATCAAGAACAACAAATTCTACACCTGCATTTGCACAATCTTCAAGTGCATACAGCATCGTATAAATAAATGTGTAATAGCGTACACCAACATCTTGAATATCGTATACAATGATGTCTACTTCATTCAGCATTTCTTTTGTTAAACGCTTGGAGTCTTTACGGTACAAGCTATAGACTGGAACATTCGTAAAAGGATCCATGTAAGTGTCTACTACTGCTCCTGCATCCAAATCTCCGCGAACGCCATGCTCAGGTGAAAACATCGCAGCAAGATTAAAATTTTCATGTAATATAGTAATCGTTGATGCAAAATCCTTCGTAAGACCTGTCGGCGCTGTAATCAATCCTACGCGCTTACCTTCGAACAAATAACGATAATTCGTTATAGAATCAATCCCATTTAACACCATATGAAGCTGCCTCCTAGCTGCTTTTTCGCATAAATGGATAGAACAAGGGAATGTTTCCTGCTATACATAGAAACACTCCCTCTTAGCTAGTTGAATAGTTACCAAAGACTAGACTGCCTAACCTTCACCGTTTCAGCAGGCACCATAAATGCTTCTGCATATGTCTTTCTTGCTTCACAGCCGCGAACAACTGCTAGTGCTTTATAGTAATCCATGTATTTGAAAGATTTGCTATTCGTCACAAACCAATGCTTGCTTAAAGCATCTATCCATAGATCAAATGCCGCTTGATCGAAATCCACATATACGTAAGGGACATAATCAACCGCATCCTCCCAGTTTTCGGAGTAATATAATCTTGCTGCAAAGTGCGCGGGGAGCGCTCGTTCAAAGGATGATAGACTTGCGAAGAAACGGGCATCATTTACGATATGATGCGTTAGCGCATGGTCCTTATGCATACTGTTTTTCCAGTGTGTAATAATAATGTTAGGCTTCACGCGACGAATTACATCACAAACCTCCATACGAATTTCTTGATTGTCAGGCAACTCTCCGTCACAATAATCATCGAATACAATGGCTTCACCGCCTAGCATATCCGCAAAAACCTGTGCCTCTTTCACTTTTTGCTGACGATATTCCTTCATATCCTGTCCTGCCGGGACCCCTCGTTCACCCGCAGTTAACGCTAGTGTCACAATGCGATCTCCCTTTAAACTATGACTAGCGAGCACACCACCAGAAGCTAGCTCCACATCACCAACATGCGCTCCAATTGCTAATACTGTGAATTTTTCGCTCATCTTTAAAGTTCCCTCCGCAATATAGAAAATTGTTTTTCAATAGTAAAGCCCGCTTTTTGATAGATTCGAAGAGCCGGATTATTATTTCCAGTGAATAGAGAGATATATTGACAGCCCACATTTTGAAAAGCTTCAACCATTCTGAAAAATAATACACTGCCAAGGCCATGACCCTCATGCTCTGGGTGCACTCCGATACCGCAAAAAAATGCTCTTCCATCAGGCTGTGAAATAATTGGACCTGCAAAGCCCACAACCTCGTTGCCGTACACAGCTACTACAAGTGGTGCGCCAACCTTCACATAAGTAACAATATCGTTCTTCCACTGCGGATTTTGCAGGGCAGCAAGCGTTGCTTCAAGCCCTGTATGTAAATCAGGGACATAGGACGTAATGTAATAGTCCTTGCTATTTGCATTGGTTTCCTTATCTAAAATATCTTCGGGAACTATAAAGCTTCCGAGTTTTAAATACATGCCGCATTGCGTCGCTCGATCTTCGTAGCCTCTAGCCATTAAAGCTTCATATAATGGCTGGTCCTTACTGATGCCCGGGGCATTATTATGCTCATGCTGAGGTGCACTTGGTATACTCCACTTCAGCTTAACAGGGTTGAAAAACAATACATCCGCTTGTCTTTTCCCAAGTTCTTGGAATCTTTTTTCTAAACGCAATAGAAAAGCATCGTAAAGCTCCAGAGAAGCCACATGGTTATCTATAATAACACTCGTAATATAACCGGCCACATCTCCAAGAGGGAGATCGTCACCGCAGCAGCCAGCTGCAAAACCAACAATCCCTTTTTCGTCACAGCCTACCCATATACAGTCAGCGTCAAAATAAGGATGGTCGATGAATGTATCTTGAAACTCTCGATCTGTAAATGGCTTATAATCATATTTTGTAGCCTCACGATTCCAAAGCTCTACAACTGCAGAGTGATCTTCAATTGAAAAGGGTCTGATTTGCAACATTTAAGCCTCCTGTGAACGTCCAATATAGGGCCAGGAAATTTTGCCCATTACTACTGGCTGTGAAGCTCCAGTTACTAGCGGGATATTGTTTGGTAAGCGCTCCATCGTGTAACACGCTAGCAGAGCAAAAGCAATTGCTTCCTTAGCATCACTATTACCACCGATATCCTCCTGCGTCAGCACCTGCACGTTATGCGGTGCAAATAAGTGCTGTAAATCACGCAAAAGCGTCTTGTTATAGCTTCCACCGCCGCCAATTAACAATTGCTCAGCCTGGTGCTGCGGTGCAATATACCGTTCATAGCTATCGACGATGCTCCAGGCAGTTAAGTACGTAGCTGTTGCAACAACATCTTCTGCTTTCCAGTTATTAACCTTCATCATTTCAATAATTTGTGCCACGTATTGTTGGCCAAACCGTTCTCTGCCTGTCGATTTTGGTAACGGCATCGTATAATATTTATCCTGCTGCATCCATTTCAATAGCTCATCAATCACTTGACCGCCCGCACCAATTTCGCCATTAACATCCATTGTCATTGGTGCAAATAATTGCGATACAAGGCCATCGATAATCATATTTCCAGGACCCGTATCAAAAGCAAATACCTCATCCGGTGAGGCATTTACAGGCAAAACAGTCACATTGCCTATTCCGCCAATATTTTGCATCAGAAGTGTTTTCTTTGGATTGTTAAACAATAAGTATTCGGTAAATGGTACTAACGGAGCTCCTTGTCCACCCATTGCCATGTCAGCAACTCGAAAGTCTGATACGCAAGGAATTCCTGTGCGATTGGCGATAACTGCACCATCCCCAATCTGAACGGTACAATGCAGATTATAACCGCCCATAACATTCTCATCCGGAGCATGATAGATTGTTTGACCATGCGATCCTACTGCGAATATTTGCGAAGGCGAAAGGCCGCATTTCCCTATAACGGATAATGTGGCTTGGGCGTATAATTCGCCAAGCCACATATTCATTGCGCCAACCTTATCAATCGTAGCGCTAACGGGATCAAAAAGCTCAAATATGGAGTTTCTAACTTGCATCTCAAAAGGTGTGTTTTCAAAAGCCAGTAATTCAATCTCTACTCCATGTTCTTTTTCGGCTGATGGGAAAAGCTTAACTACTGCTGCATCAATACCATCTACTGATGTACCGGACATCAAGCCAACTAAGTATGTTGCATCAACTTTTGATTGTTTGTCCATTAACCTTTCACCGCTCCAACTGTTACCCCTTCAAGGAAGTATTTTTGTAAACTGAAGAACAAAATAAACATTGGAACTGCTGAAATGGTTGCCCCCGCCATCATCGGTGCAAAGTAAGTTGTATTCGCAAAGCGAAAGTTTTTCAAGCCGACCTGAATGGTTTGCATATCCATCGTATTCGTTACTAGGAACGGCCAGAAAAAGTCATTCCATGCCGCCATGAACGTTAGGATTGCTAGTACTGCCATAATTGTTTTAGATAGAGGCATAATGATATACCAGAAGATTTTAGGCTGGGAACAACCTTCGATTTTAGCAGATTCAATAATTTCACCTGGAATGGAGGACATGAACTGCTTAACCAAGAAGATATTGTATACCGTTACTATGCTCGGCATAATCAACGCTGTGTACGTATTTTGTAATTCAAAAATGTTTACGATCAAAATATATAGTGGAACCTGAGTGACTTGAACAGGAATCATCATAGATCCCAGCAAAATAGCGAACAAAATGTTTTTCCCTTTAAATTTCATTTTTGCAAAAGCATATCCAGCAAGTGTAGCAAAAAATACGTTAGATACCGTGATACACGCTGCCACTATAAAGGAGTTCAATAACCAGTCCCATGTATGTGGGCTGAAGTTAAAGAAGAATTTATAAGATTCAAATGAAATCTTCGATGGTAAGATAGAATAGCTCATTGCACCAGCTTCTACCGGATCACCGAACGAGGAGATGACCATAAAGTATATCGGGAATATGGTAGCTGCGGCAAATAGGATAAGGAACGTAATGTTTGCACCATTACGTATAAACAGATACCCTTTGCTTCTTAAGCTATTGTTGTACAAACCCATAGTATTCTGCTCCTTTTCCTAGTATTCTACATCTTTACCTATAAACTTGAATTGAAGGAATGATATAAATCCGATAATCGCTGCTAGAACTAATGATTGTGCCGCTGCCTCACCAAACTCAAAATATGTGAACGCATTGTTAAAGATTAACAAACCTACCATTGTTGTTGCATGGTCTGGTCCACCGCCTGTCATAAGATAAGCGTTTTGGAATACTTGGAAGGAACCAATAACACCAGTAACAAGTAGGAATAGCGTTGTTGGCTTAAGGAAAGGGACAACGATAAACCAAAGCTTTTGCAGGAAAGACGCGCCGTCAATTTCAGCTGCTTCATAATAGCTGTTATCAATAGCGAGTAATGCGGCTATATAAATAATAATTGCTGTACCATGACTTGATAACCATGACATTAACACAAGTGAGAACATTGCAGTTGCACTGGAACCAAGCCAGTTTTGATTTTCAATACCTAAAAAACTCACGAGCTTATTGGCAATACCTGATTTTAACGGATCGAAGATCCACAGCCACACAACAGAAAGCGCTACACCAGATGCTACGGCTGGCAAGTAATATAGTGCTTTAAAGATCGTTTGTGTTTTTTTCTTGAAAGGAATAATCAAAATTGAAATTAAAAATGATAGAAGAATATTAAACGGAACAGTTAATAGCGTATATACTAACGTGTTTTTCAGTGCTTTCCAGAAAAGTTCATCTGAAAACGAGTTAACGAAGTTATCCATGCCAACAAAAGTGGATCCTAATGGACCATATTTTTGTAAGCTGATAATAAAAGCATTGATGACTGGATATGCGGTAAATAAAGAAAACGCAATAAGTGCTACTGCGATAAACGCGTATCCCCAACCTGAGTCACTTTCGAGTTTCAATTTTTTTCTTTTAGTCAACGTTTGATTCATTGGGTCGCACCTCTCTTCTAAAAACAGTACAAGCTCTAGCTAATTTAGAAGGAAAGCTGTACGTTCTAGCTACGCACAGCTTTCACATGTCAGCCTACGACAGACTAGTCAACTACAATACCATCTTTACCGAAAGATTTAATTGCAGCAGCTTTAACTGCATCATACATTTCTTGTGGAGCAATCTCATTTGCAAGTAAGGCTTGTAGTTTAGGAATAATAACTTCTGTTTCAATTTTTAATGCTTCAGCAGCCAGATCAGTAGGAATATCTGTACGAGCCGGAAGCGCTTTTGCCATCATAGCTTTACCTGCAGCAACGTTATCTTCGTTACGAGGGAATTTTTCAAGTACTTCTGCATTACGTGCAGATTCAGTAATTGGTGATAAGAACAGCTCATTACTGTAGTTAGCAGCAATTGAACCAGAAGACAAGAAATTCGTTGCTAGGGCAATATTTTTGATGTGCTCTTCAGATGGAGCTTTTTTACCACGAAGTGCGATATAACCATCAACGATTGAAGTAGGGACATAATCGGCACCGTTGAATGTTGGGACTGGAAGTGAAATATAATCAACTTCAATAGAATCTGCAACAGCTGAACCATCGTTCGCTTTAATCTTCTCATTGTTTAGACGAGCAGAGTTTTCAAATGCAGATAAACCTTTACCTGTGATCATCGTTTGACCCGTTAGGAACATGTTCCACCGTTTACCAGCATCGATAGAGCTTAGCTCTTTAGGCATAGAACCATCGTTGATCATTTCGCGAATAGATGTAAGTAGACCCAAGAAGTTTTTGCTTGTATACGTATATTTAAGATCTTTATCGAAGTAATCTGGTAAACCTGCAGTTTTAGCAAGAATAGCTAGATAGTCTTTAGATGCTACACCAGATGTTGCGAACACGAAACCATAACGAGTAGTTTCACCTTTATCATTTTTCACTACGCCTTTAGAAATTGCATTACGGAACTCTTCATAAGTCCAACCGTTTTGTTGAATGCTTTTCCAATCAATTCCGGCTTCTTCAAGGAATTGTTTGTTACCACCGATAGTGTGGATTTCCATATACGCTGGTAGGCCGTATTGAGCGTCACCTAGTTGGAAATATTTCAATGGAACTTCGTCATAATCTGCCTTGGCTTCATCAGAAAGGGCACCGTTAAGGTCGATTAGTACATTAAGTGCTGCATATTTCGAAATTCCTGAAGCACCGATAAAAGCAATATCTGGAGGAGAACCTGCATTTACTTGAGTATCAAGTTTTTGCGTCATATCTTCCCAGCTCGCTGGCTCGATTTTCAAAGTCAAGTTAGGATGTAGTGTATTAAATTCTTTTTCCATATCAGCAAAACGTGTTTGATAGTTCGCTGATATCGGAGGTAAAAGTGCTGTAATCGTATCCTTTTTAGGCTCAGAACCACCGTTACTAGTTCCTGTGTTACCGGAATCTGTAGAAGCTGGAGCGTTATTTCCGTTTCCTCCGCAAGCCGATAATAGTGATACCATCATGATTCCTGACAAAAACAGAGTTAATCCACGTGATCTTTTTTTCATCGAAAACAGCCTCCTCAATTATTAATAGCATCCATCCTGTTATTCCACTTTTCACACCTAAACCAATGATGCGATTGCCTGTTTCAAGCGTCCTCCGTTTGCGTTAAGTACTTGTTCTGCTTCTTTTGCATCTAACCCCGATTTAATCATCATAATTGCCAGCTTACAGTTCATAGATGCTTTTTCAAGTATTTCTGCGGCGGTTGATGTATCTACACCAGTCGTGTTCATGATGATACGAATCGAGCGATCTACGAGCTTAAAATTACTAGCCTTCAGATCAACCATCAAGTTGTTGTACGTTTTTCCTAACTTGACCATTGTGCATGTTGTCAGCATATTAAGCACCAACTTCTGAGCAGTTCCTGCCTTTAATCGAGTCGAACCGCTAATGACCTCAGGTCCTACAACAGGTGTTATACAAACATCTACAATGGGATCGAACTTTGAGCCTCTGTTGTTACAAACACCGATAGTGGCTGCTCCAAGTTCCTTTGCTTTCGCTAAAGCTGCAATAACGTAGTTTGCACTACCGCTTGCCGAAATCCCAATAAGTACATCTTTGTTTGTTACACCAATGCTTTCGATTAATGCGATCCCTTCATCCATATCGTCTTCACAGCCTTCAACCGCAGTACGCAAAGCAATATCACCACCAGCAATATAGCCCTGCACCAAGGAAGGATCTGTACCAAAGGTAGGAGGACATTCGGAAGCATCCAGAACACCTAATCTTCCTGATGAGCCAGCTCCTATGTAAAACATTCTTCCACCATTAGACAACCTATGATGTAGAATATCTACCGCCTTTGCAATCTGCGGAATCTCCTCAGCTATAGCTCTGGGGACCAGTGCATCTTGTTGATTCATTAACTGGATCATTTCTTCCGTAGTACATTCATCAATCATTAATGTGTCTGGATTCACAGCCTCTGTTGTCAATCCCGCAAGGTAGTCATTCATAGCCATCCTCCTTCTTCCCAGCCTTAATCTGTCATGTAATTAACAAAACGCGTTAGATTAACTTACAATTATTATGTTCTTATACTAATACAACACCATCGCTTCGTCAATAGATTTTGAAATATAATTTCATAAAGAAAATAAATTCTGATGTTTTATTTCATTACTTACACACTATGTTATACCACATTTATAAAGCGCTTACAAGATGCAATTTAAATTTTTACCAATTGCTTTGATCGCTATGGCTCTAAGGTTAAATCGATTTAAAAAAATGTATTATTTGCTGATTGTCGCTCCAAATGAAACATAAAGTTACATCATCCGTGTTCAACCGGATGATGTTTCGTCTTCGATTCCATTCATTTTCTTCCTCATAATTGTGTGCCAAGCTATTAATTATTGAATTAAACTACTTATTATATTCATTAGATCAACGTATTCATCATGTAGATAATCTGACATGGATTGATAAATAGTATATTTAAGTATACGAAGTGAATGAAATACAAAAAAAAAGAAAGCATTGATCCATGATCAATGCTTTCCTCCACATTCATTCTATCAGAACCTAATTTCTAAGTTTTTTCTTTAATATATTATGCGTTTTTGTTAAGTAGGTTTTTACTTCTTCATATTCTGCACTTGCGACACCAGCAAATAATATGTCGATGATCGTAAGCATCGCAATACGCGAGCCCATAGCCCCACTGCGGATTGTTATTTCAGGTGTGGATATGCTCAGTACAATATCCGCCCGCTCCGCAAGCTCACTTTTATTGTACTTCGTAATCGCAATACATTTCGCTCTATTCTTTTGGGCAATTTCCAGTGCATCAATAATATCACTAGTTGCTCCAGAGTTAGAAATGAAAATGGCAACATCATCTTTCTCAAGTAAAGTTGCTGCCGTGAGCTGACTATGACCATCTGTATAGGCATGACACATCTTATTAATTCGCGAGAACTTCTGTTCCCCGTCCATACAAACGAGTCCCGAAGCACCTATTCCAAAGAAAACAATTCGCTTACTATGACATAGTAATTCTACAGCTCTTGTAATTTCTTTTCGATCAATAACACTAAGCGTATCCTCAATGGACTTGCAATTATTCAATGAAATATTTGATATAATTGTCGAGAGATCATCACCTGGCTGAATATCTGTATATTGAGCCTTTGAATCCTCATCACGAGAACCCAAAGATGCCGATATACTCACAATAAAATTGCGGTATCCGCTGTAACCCATCGTCTTACAGAAACGAAGGACAGATGCATCGCTTGTCTTACTCGATTGAGCCAATTCCTTAATCGACAAATGAGGGATCTCTTCCGTATTTTCTAAAATGTAATCTCCGACCAATCGTTCAACTGGTGTAAAACTCTCTCGCATCTCACGAATTTTAATTAATACGTTGTCATTTAGACTCATAATCTACCTACTCTAGATTTAATTAACACCTTTAATAATATCATAAACAATATAAACAACCTATTTCAATAACAAAATACGTTTTGGCATATCAAAAGCTAATATTAATTAATCTATTAAAATCATCCTACTCTTAGATCATCTGGTGACTTTACGTTGATTATAGCGTAATAAAGTTGTAAGGTATAGTCGATAATTATATACTTTCTGATATGGTGAAACAAGGGACCACAAAGGTCCCCGAAGATTCTTTCTATTGTTCTCAGCATACGTAATACGCATGTATTTTTAAATTTTACTGCGGCTAAATATGACTCGATTTGTCAACTACATTCTTTGATGTAGCACCGTTGCTTGAACCATTTAATTTGCTAGCAAGCTGCTTTAATGCAGTTAAGAACACCGGCATGGCCGCTACACTTAGTAATAATAGTGCAATGATTAATACGAATGCTACCTGTATAAGTGTCATTACGCCCGAAGGAATCAACGCGGCGCAGGTGCCTCCTAGAATAAAGGCAGCAGACAATACTACACCAACCATATAACGTGATGCCACTCAATTCTTGATCCAACATCCCCTTCAAGCTCGTTATACCGCATCATCAGGAATATGCTGTAATCAAGGCCCAGGGCTGCAATCAAGCCATCTAATGGCATTCCAAAAGCTGTCTGCAAGTTCTTCTTCGAGCTCAAGCGAATACAGTAACTCACCTTCTTCCATCATTTTAGCGAACATCTTCAAAGGGCCATATACAGCGCAGATCAATGCCATGGAAGGCAGGGGGCGTAACAATTTCTCCTACTTACCTGATTTGGCTATCTAGAATGAATTTTAATAAATCACCGAATATTGCTTTGCTATGTTCGTCTAAGTAATACCCATCTTCATGCAAGCCTTTCTTTTGCGATTTTTTTGCGCAAGAAATAAAGAGTCCTTTATAATGTAATAATGTACATAAAGACGGATTTGGAGGGAAACAAATGGCAAGTCATAAATGGGTATTAATCATAGACGATGAAGATGATTTAGCTCGTCTGATGAAGGCAGTTTTACATAAAGAAGGTATTGCAGACGTTGTAACTGCCGGGACAGTTGCAGAGGGATGGGACAAGTTTCAGGAGTATAATCCTGAACTTATCTTGCTAGATATTATGCTACCAGATGGTGAAGGATATGACTTATGCAGAAAAATTCGGGAAACATCAAATGCACCGATCTTATTTATGTCTGCAAAGGATGAGGAAATTAATAAGCTGTTAGGACTGGCGATAGGTGGCGATGATTATATCACTAAACCATTCAGTCCAAAAGAAGTCGCTTATCGGGTAAAGGCACAACTGAGAAGAGCTGGCTTTACAGAGGAAAAAAAGGCTCCGAAAAGTTTGCAAGTTGGCCCCTTTGAGCTTAGTGCCAATGAGACAGAATTAAAAAAGAATGGCGAACCCCTTGTACTTACCGCCAAAGAAGTAGGTTTAATGAGCTGTTTCATGCATCATCCGAATCAGATCATAAGCAAAGAAACCTTGTTTGAACAGGTATGGGGTGAAGATTTTTTTGGTTCCGATAATACAGTGATGGTACATATTCGGCGCTTACGCGAAAAAATTGAGGCCGACCCTTCAAATCCTTCCTTTATTTTGACGGTTAAAGGGTTAGGTTATAAATTAAATACCAAGGAGTGAGACTAGTTGAAATGGAAATTGACACTCCGCTTTTTAAGATCGGTTATGACTATTGTTGTGATCGTTGGTATTGTAAACGCGATTTTGTTCCTTTCCTTATTCGTTATAAAGGTAAATAATAATAACTTTGGCACTGAAGAAGCATCTGCAGAAACCTTTAGCCGGACCTTTTCACAATACGTAGAATTACAGGCCGGCAAACCTGTTGTGAATGAAGAAGGTCTCAAAAAACTACAAGAAATGAGCGCCTGGGTACAATTCTTGAATGACCAAGGGGAGCAAGCAGCTGCCTTTTATACCCCTGAAGAATTGAAAACAGAGTATTCTCCTATTGAAATTGTACAAATGTATAAATATAAAGAATTAGATGCACGCACGACGGTTTTTGTCAGCGAAGCCCAAAATTTCAGTTACTTTTTAGGGATTAATAATCCAAAAATAGGCCGGTACGTAATGACCTATGACTACGCTAAAATTTTCAAAGATGTTAATGTTTTTCTTTTCATTTTTTTAATCGTTGATGTGCTTATTGTAATCCTCATTGGATTTCTATTTGGGAAAAAGTTAACTGCACCCCTTCATACATTAATAGAGGGTATTCAACAGCTCAGGGAACGACGTTTTAAGAAAATGCCTACTCCCAAAGGTGTTTATGAAGATGTTTTTCGTAATATGAATGAACTATCTGAAAAGCTCGATCGACATGAAGAGGAACGTAAACGTCTCGATCAAATGCGTGAGGAATGGATTAGCAATGTTTCACATGACATGAAGACACCACTTGCTTCTATTCAAGGTTATGCAGAATTTATTAACGACAGTGCCACAGATTTAACAGCCCAAGAATTACAGGAATACACGTCAATTATCAAGAGTAAATCGATGTATATGAAAGATCTGTTAGATGACCTCAATTTAACGACACGTTTGCGTAATCACCAGCTATCCCTGCAATTTGAAGAGGTGAATCTCGTTCAGTTTCTACGAGAAATGACGATTGAACTTTTAAATGACCCGACCTTTGGTGAACGGCAGATAGAGTTTGAGGCAAATGTGGTTAAAGCCGTACATAAAGTAGATAAAAAATTACTAAAACGAGCGATCCTTAACTTTATCTACAACGCGCTGGTGCATAACGATGAAAATGTTGTGGTGAAGATTCGAGTGGAAACCATTAGTCCGCATACCCAAATTACAATTTCTGATAATGGCCAGGGTATTCCAGCTAAAGATCTGGAACAGGTTTTCGAACGCTACTATCGGGGTACAAACACAACGAGTAAGCATGGAACTGGGTTAGGTATGGCCATCGCAAGAGACATTATTTGGGCTCATGAGGGGAACCTCGATTTGACGAGCGATGAAAATACCGGTACCACCATTACTATACTTTTATAATACAGATGACTTACTTACTCATTAGGCAGAGAAAAGGGCTGTTCTCCACTTACTTTATTGGAGACAGCCCTTCTTCAATTTATTAGTTTTTTAGTGCTTTTAGCGGAATATCCTCTAATTTCACTTCATCGTATGAGGAGACTTGATCACCTTTTTTTACATACATTTTCAAGTAGGCGCCTTTACGAAGATTTTTTTGTGCATTAAATTCCAGTGGAATTGTAGTACCTTTGGCATTTGTAGCCTCTAGTGTATAAGAATAAGAGGTCATGACCGAACCATCGCTCAGTTTATATTCATGGGGTTCCCCATCCTCAGTGATTTGTAAGTAGTAATTTTCGGCATTGAAGCGATTGAAATCAATCTTGGCTATAGCAAAGACCCCTACAACTCCAATAACAAACAAAATACCCATAGTAATTAGAAATTTTTTCATCTCAATCATCCTTCTGTTCTATTATTTAGTGTGATAATACGATTGTAAGAAGCTACGGTTAAGAAATAATACAACCCGTAAATTACGGTATAAGCAATCATCCAGAGCAACACAGGTTTTGCTAAATCTATCATCAGTAGACTAGAGAATGCTTTTAAAGCCACTACACTATGCAATAACCCTACTACAAGCGGTACAACAAAGATAACGAATACCTGTGACGCAATTGATTTTCGCATTTCTTTTGCACTGACACCCATTTTATGCAGCATATTGTACTGTGATTTATCCTCTTCTGCCTCTGTTAAAACCTTAAAATAAATGATACTGCCTGTAGCAGCCAGAAATACTAGACCAAGGAAACTTCCGATAAACAGTAGAGACCCCACACCTTCCAAACTTGTTTGGTAATCTTGTGGACCACTTGAAAATAACGCTTCTTCAGGTAATTGGTTTGCAATTTTTTTAGATAAATCTACAGAAGCATCATCTACCCCAAGAACACGATAGTGCAGCACTTCCCCATCATTTTGCAACACTTTATACTGATCCTCCGAGACTACCACGGTTATACCTGCTGTACCTACATTCAATACGCTTTGCGTTTTAAAGCTTTGGAATGTGAGAGGATGGCCGTTGCCTGTTGTTATAGTTTTCCCTGTATATATTGGTGAGAACCTTTTGTCATATCCGATATCTAAAATAACCGCGTAGCTGTCCTTTACATCTAATTTTTCTTTATGTTGTAGACTTGCTAATTGGTTGTATGTTTTTTCATCGATAACTGTATATTCTCTTTTATCAGAGCTATCGAATGTTGATGGCGAGTTTAACTCTTTCGTATGAAACGTAATGGATAGTGCTTCAATATTTTTATCGTATTTTGTATCTGATACTACAGCACTCACTTGCTTGTCCATTTCTGCATCTGTGGATTGATACATAAAGGTATTCGGATTAATCGTTTTCGCCGAGTCATTCGTATTGTAATAAAGGCCATAGACCGCTCCACCGGCAGTTACTGTCGTAGCACTCAACACGGCAATCACAGTTAATGTACGTGCGTTCCCACGAATACGATAGAGCAGCTGCGAAATAGTAATGACATGAAGGCCTTTCCAAAGCCACCTTTCATTTTTCTTAATCATTGCTAACACAAAGCCAGTCACACTGTGGAACAATAAAAATGTACCCAAAATAACCGTTGTTAAAATAATTAATACAGTCAAGGGGAATCCAATTTTTTCCCATACCTTAGAAGTGAAAAGGTCCTGCATTGCAAGCCAATAACCCAAGACAATGAGTAACACTCCAAGAACAGCTACTATCATAGATGGTTTAGGCGCCACTTCTCCCTTTTTGGAAGCATGAAATAAATCAATCAGCTTAAATTGATAGATCAAGCGATAGCCTTGAAACGATGTTACTAAAAATATAACTAGAAATACGATAGCCGTGTTCATCGCTGCCGCCGCTGAAAATGTAAAGGGTGCTACAACGTCATAACCCATTAAATGAATTAAAATCGTCATAAATCCTTTTGAACATAGGAACCCAAGTACAATTCCTACTACTAAAGAGAATAATCCTAACAATAAATTTTCGAAAAAGAGCATAAAGCCTATTTGACGATTACGTACCCCTAGCAACGCATACAATGCGACTTCTTTTTTACGTTTTTTCATAAAAAATGAATTGGAATAAGCAATAAATATGAACACGAAAAAGATGAGAATGACTGCCGCCCCACTCATTAGTGAGCCTAGTTTTTGGGATGAAGCCGTCTGTTCTGCTATAGTATCGCTATATTTCAAAGTCACAAATGTAAAGTAAATGATGATACTAAACACCATCGATGCAATATATAAAAAATATTGTGAAAAGTTTCGGGCTATATTTTTTCTTGCTAGACTAAATAACGTCATCTACCTCACCCCCAATGGCCGCATGAACATCTAAGATCTCTTGGAAGAAGGCTTTGCGTGTCTGATCACGACGAAATATTTCTGTTGAAAATGAACCATCCTTGATGAAAATAATCCGGCGGCAGAAGCTTGCGGCAAAGGCATCATGAGTCACCATCATAATGGTCGAATTGTTATTTTCATTTAAAGTGCTTAAGCTTTCCAATAAATCTGTTGCTGATTTAGAGTCAAGCGCACCTGTTGGTTCATCAGCCAAAATCAGTGCAGGCTCTGTCACGAGCGCTCTAGCCGCAGCGGTTCTTTGCTTTTGACCACCAGAGATTTGGTAAGGATATTTTGCCAGTAGATCTTCAATCCCAAATACTTTAGAAATCTGAGTCACGAGGTGATTGATTTTCTTCGCTGGAATTTTAGCAATCGCCAGAGGAAGCAATATGTTCTCCTTTACAGTCAAGGAATCGAGTAAATTGTAATCTTGGAAGATGAAGCCGAGATGTTCACGTCTGAAGTCTGATAAGGCTGCTTCCTTCATATCATGAATACTCTTGTTCTTCATATAAATCTTCCCTTCAGTTGGGGAATCAATAGTTGCTAACAAATTTAGCAAGGTTGATTTTCCAGCGCCCGAAGGTCCCATAATCCCTACAAACTCACCTTCATGAATGTCAAATGACACGTTTTCTAAGGCTGTGTATGCAGCACTTAACTTCCCGTACACTTTTTTTATGTTTTCTACTTTTAATAATGGTTCCATTCATTTCACCTCATAATTTGCTGATACTTATACTATAGGCTGTGAACCTTACAGCAAATTCATGCCAACCTTACAATAAGCTTAAATCCAAAAAAAGGGGTACCCAGTAGCCATTTAAGACTACGGAGTACCCCTTTACGATTGAAAAAAATTCATTTTTTTCTCGTTGTATATAAATCAGAAGCTTCATCAAAGTAAAAGCGGCGTTTTTGTTTGCCAAACACGACTAATATAACATGAATGAACAACACGATCGTTAAGATGATAGAGGTCAATGCTGCACCTAACGTTAAGAATATAGATGCCTTATAAAATGGAGAATCCATTGATAGTTCCACGTTATTCAAAGTATTCGCAATGACTGTTATGAAGTACATCGCATAAATGGCACCAAAGCGTTTAAATAATCGCTTGTTCGTTTCCACTCGACTTATTTTACTGTCATAGCGATAACGCATTATTTTCGTACCGATTGTCGATCCATTCCAAATCCATGGAATAATAAACAAGGTTACAGAAAGTGTAATTGTGCTCACAATAAATTCACTAACCATATTAACGTTGGTCATACTCAGCACAACTTTAACTACTATGTTGCTGATAAATATATCAATAATAACAGCCAGCAACACAGACATCCCTCTTACTTCATCAAGAGCCAATAATCTATCTGCTTTCTCATTAATTTTCTTTTTTGATGGGAATAACGCCAACACAGCTGGAGCAATAAAGAAGCCCAGTACCCCGCCGGTAGTATTCAACAATAAATCGTCCACATCAAAAATACGATAAGGGCAATTATAAATCCCGTAAATACCTGTTACCTGTGTTATCTCATAAAATAATGTTAATAAGAACGTGATTGCTAGCGCTTTTTTCCAGTGTTTCTTGTCTTGAAAAAAATATCGCAAATAAACACCAAAAGGTAATAATAGCAAGAAATTAAAAAACGCTTGATAGAATGAGGGTTGGCTAAATAACAGTCTATAAGTTGCAGGCTGTGATAACACGATACCACTATTCCCTAAGGTGCTCACTATAAATTGAAATGGCATAAGTGAATAATGTTGTGTGCCCGGTTTTTGTAGTGAACAAGTATCGCGTATCTCTGGCAACGGCAACAAGACTAAAAATAACGCTGCTAGAAAGTAAAAAATAAACGAAAATGAAATTAACGTGGTAGAAAATGGCAGATAGTTATACTTTCTATAGGTATAAATGAGCCATGGAACAAATAAGGCAAATGCTAAAACCACAAAAAAGATCGCCGCCACAAAGATTGGTTGAGTATATGCTGACATTTCTAGTTCACACCCTATAATTATTTAGTATTCATATTAACCATAAAACGGATTCTAATTCAACTGGAGTTGGAACATTTTATCAAATTTAAGGATCCTGTAATGTTGGCATCAATTTAATGTAAGGTTCTCCACTTATACTGACTTCTAAGCAAATGAAACTATTTTCAAAGGAGAACTATTAATGAATCCCTCGATTTCACAAAAAGAAAGAATCATTTCACTCGACATCATTCGCGGGCTTGCTCTTTTTGGCATTCTGCTGATAAATGTTGGAGCCTTTAAAGTTATTATGGAAGGAGATCCCTTACCAGACTATAGTGGCATTAATGGAATCATCAATACT
This sequence comes from Paenibacillus sp. FSL R5-0923, assembly GCF_038009145.1. Classification (NCBI taxonomy): domain Bacteria; kingdom Bacillati; phylum Bacillota; class Bacilli; order Caryophanales; family Paenibacillaceae; genus Paenibacillus; species Paenibacillus sp. FSL R5-0923. The sequence goes on along the minus strand of NZ_JBBPAT010000001.1, from coordinate 3,235,200 downwards.
TTGATAATCATCTTCGTACAAAAAAAGTTCTTTTCTATTTTTTCATTCCTATTTGGTGTAGGTCTATACATTTTCGCCTCAAGAGCCGAAAGCCGGGGAGATCGACCTAGATGGCGTATGGCTAGACGTTTACTAATCCTCTTGCTGCTGGGAATCATTCATGTATTTATCTTTTGGGGAACCATTCTACCCGTATACGCCATTATCGGATTGTTTCTGATCCCTTTTTATCACACAACGGTTTCTACACTTAAAAAGTGGCTTATGGGTATGACATCCATTTACATCATTTCCTTGATGGTAAAAATATTTTTACCGTCTCAAGGGGCAGTCTCATCTATCCTTGATATTTTTTCTAATGACGCTATGCAAATCTTTATTATGTTTTTAGCCGGTTTTTTAACTGCAAAGTCAGGTTGGCTGACACATATACAAGAATTATCAAAACCAATTAGATGGATTCAAATGGCATCATTTCTTTTGTTCGTTGGTTTCTCATTATGGATTTGGAACGCTTCTCAAAGCGGGAGCAGCAATGTAGATTCAGTTACGGGCTTAGGATCACTTCCAACCACTTTGTTTTACTTAACAACATTATTTCTACTATTAGAAAACAAACAAATGGTGAAATTCCTGACACCCATATCACGGGTGGGTCAAATGGCATTTACAAATTATGTAGCTCAAAGCATTATAGGGACGGCAATCATTTCAATGATAGGTCTCGAAGTCGTTTCACCAAAAGATATTCTTTACATCGCTGTTCTGATTTATATGATTCAAATTATTTTTAGCACCATCTGGTTTAAGTTCTTTTCCATGGGACCCTTAGAAAAGCTTTGGCGCTTGATGACCTATGGAACAAAGCCTGCAACAAAACGATAAAAGCTTCGCTTTCCTTTCTCAATACAAGTCGAAATTTCTTTTCCCAACCCAAAAACCCCTTTTTTATAAGGGGTTTTTGGGTTTAAGCGCTTTAACTTTTAGTCGAAGAATCATACCATGAACTCGAATATTCAGAGAATCAAGTCTAATGCATCCTGTGAAATCCACACTTTATCTTTAATCATTACTGTCAGTACATTGAGTTTCGTTGTTTTACCATCCAGAATGGCGATGTTTTTATCTATAGGTAGCTTGAGAACTTGGCCTGCTTTTTTCACTACAACCACCGGATTAGTCTTATCGGTCTTGTCTAGGGTGATCGTAGCTCCTTTGGCCTTGAATTTATCACTGGATACGTACAGTGTATCTTGAAGCTGCGCCAGATTGAGTCCGGTCACTTCTTGAATATACTTATTCACATCCGTATTCTGGATTACACCGCTGTTCACGAAATCGGTCGGTTTATAATTAGCCGGATGGTAGGCGAACAATCCAACTTCTTCCGATGTGTGATCATCCGTAGAGAAGGTTACGCCTATCTTATTCCCCAAGATTTTACCGATGACCGGCGAAAGGTTATCTTTCATTCCTAATCTGACTTGATCCGCTTCTTCTTTGGTTAAATCACTAAGTCCATAATTATCCGCTAGGACCTTTTTGAAATTGTGCTCATTAATACTGCCTTCAATGTAATAACTGGTGTGTTTCGCTTTCTTCAATACGGAGACTAGGTCTTTGGTGGAATCATAGTTCGTCATATTGAGCCCGCCAGTAGCATGATCCGAAACGGACAAGACTGCTGTATTTCCGTCTTTTTCTGCAAAGTCAACAGCGGCTTTAAAGGCTTTATCAAACGCTAATGTCTCACTCATAATCCCCACCGGATCGTTATCATGACCATACCAGTCAATCTGGCTTGCTTCGACCATCAGAATAAAACCATTATCGTTCTGCGACAACTTCTCTATCGCTACTTTGGTCATTTCAGCAAGGCTCGGTTGCTTTTGCGGGTTCAGATCAAAATCAGCATCCAGTGCTTCAGGGTTGAACAGACCCCAGATTTTATTCGTTTTAGAATTCATTAAACCTGCTTTATCCGTTACGTATTCATACCCATTTGATTTCAGGATTTTGGTTAAATCTTCTCCGTCCTTACGGTTAATGTCTTCTTTGCCGGGTACCAAATACCCGGACCCACCCCCGAGAAGAACATCTACGCCACTGTAGACCATCTGTTCTGCTATAGACTGCGCATTGTCACGCGTGTATGCATGACTTAAAAATGTAGCCGGCGTCGCATCCGTTAATTCACAAGTAAATACCGTTCCTGTACTTTTCCCTGCCATTCTCGCTGCATCCATAATGGTAGGCAGAGGTTTGTTCACGTCCTCTGGCTTAACTGCACCCACAAACGGCATCGTTATTCGGTCGGGTAGTATGGATACGGTCTCACTCTTAACCTTATGTCCTGTGGCATAAGCCGTAGCTCCCGCAGCGGAATCTGTGGTCAGTGAATCCGTAGAATAGGTTCTCACCAGCCCACTGAAATACTTATCCATCGCAAGCGCCTGCCCTCCTTGATACCATCTGGCCAAGTTCACATCGGATAAGCTCATCCCATCCGTAATAAACAGGATCACGTTCTTGACCGATTTGTTGGTAGGAGCATCAGAGTTATTGGCGCCACTGGCGTAGGTCGTTCCGTTGCCTGCTGCAAGCAGACTACAAACCATAACGGTACTGCAAATTCTCCCGATAACCTTTTTGCGCATTTGAATCCTCCTCTAGCAGATTTTGTTAAGTACGTTACTAGTTTAAAGGAGGATTGTTTGCGGGACAGCACCTATTCTCTTGTTATATATTAAATTCTATGCATATTTTGTCTTGACCTGTGCTACTGATAATTGCAAAAAAAAGGGCGCCCTAGGGGCACCCTTTGCATTATTATTGTCTTATTACGAGGATATCTCGAGGCGCTCTACCAGTGCTTTGAATTTGGGAAATTTCGGAGCTTGTAAGGATACGGCCTACCAATATAAACGAAGATGTGACATTGTTAAAGTTAAAATTATTCAAGTTCGCTACGTTTTGGCTGCCACGGAACACACGGAACGATCCCTGAAAGTTAATGCGTGAAAATAGTACAAGCGTTACTTGAGAGCTCTCCACAACATTTCTGAGTCGGAAACTCGAAAGAACGTTGTTAAACCGAAACGCTCCAAGATCACGAACCGCAACTCCTCCACGTCTGAATCGAATCCGGCGATTGGTAAAATTAGTACCCGACCATAGAGCAAGACGTACATCACTGTTGGCCAACTAAATCAACTCCTTCTCTGAGATTGATATAGTCTATTACCAACTTCAAAGAACGGTACAAGACAAATATAGTTGTACAAATGTTTGTTTTTCAGATTTCCCTGCGGTGATATTATCCAAAATAGCAGTCGAAGTGATTTTCCAGTTATATTCGTCTAACTACTATATACTTTCTTATACGTTAGGAGCGAATATGAAAAGAATAATTCAAGCATTCGGGTATTTAGGTAGTACAATTTTGACTGCAGCATTACTGTCATGGATCTGCGTATTTTTGATTAATGGCTTACCTGGTGTCTATGCATGGATGGCACTTAAATTTATCATCCCAATGCTAGGTTTCGTAGGAGTATTATTAAATATCTTTTTAATATTAGTTTCTATTATCAAGAAGAACAGAATTTCCGATAAATGGATGCCTCTCGTTTTATGTACTGTATTAGCTTCACATTTCTTCCTAACCATGAATATTATACAGTTGGCATATCCTGTACGTATAATCAACGTCCACCCTTCAGTCACTGTTAAATGGCCATTTTCTGAGCAAGCAATTGTTGGCTGGGGTGGTGATTCCACCGACAATAATCTGCCTCATGCCACTTGGCCTTCGGAACGTTGGGCCTATGATTTAGTCATGGAACCCTATAATACAGGAAGTACTAGTCTGGAAGATTACGGAATTTGGAAGCAAAAGGTCCTATCACCGGTATCTGGAACGGTTATTGCAGCTTTTGACGATGAATCTGATATTGTGCCAGGTACTGAAAAATTCATTTCCATGGAAGGAAATCACGTTTATCTCAGGATTGATGCGACGGGAACCTACTTATTACTTAATCACCTCAAACAAGATAGTGTTACCGTTGCAGTTGGAGATCACGTCAATGCCGGTGAAGTGCTTGGACATGTAGGAAATAGTGGTTCCACATCAGAACCCCACCTGCATATTCATCATCAGCGCCAAGACCCAACCCAAACCCTTTTGCCTATTCTAGCAGAAGGACTGCCGTTATACTTTGAAGATACAAATGCAAAGGCTATGCCGTTAAAAGGAACAGAAGTCACGCCAATGCGCAATGAACCATGATCTGGTGAAGAGTGAAGCTGTCTTTCGGAGGAGTTACCGTAGGAGGAATGAACAGCTTTAACAACGATGATGTTCAGCAAAGATGCGGACGACTTCGGGCATAGACTTCAAATCAGCTTTAGGATAGCTAAAGAAAGAAAACACAAAAAAGAGGAATAAGCCTCTTCAGACTATTCCTCTTCTATTTAGCACTTGCTACTTATTCAGATTATCAGATAAGTACTTAACAATGCCGTCGTCAGAATCTTGAGAATACTCCCACACCATGACACCAGCCAGTTTTTTATCTTTGATATATTTAACTTTTGCCTGCAAGGCCTCTTTATCTTCATACGTAATAAAAGTATCACCATCATATAAATAGGCCGTCTTCGCTGTATCGTCAAAGTATCGTTTAAATCCATCTTGGATCATATATTTTTCTTTTATCGTCTTGTAGCTTAAATCTACTTTGTCGATATTGATAGGTTTACCCAGTAAAAATGAGGCCTCCTTATTCACATCACTTTTAACATTCTCCCATCCGTAGGAATAAGCTGGAATACCTAGGAGAAGCTTGCTCGGATCAACATCACGATCTAAATATAAATGAATAATACGATCCACGCTGGTTTTGCTCTTTTTATGCTTATCTATAAATAAATTCGAATTATACCCTGTTGTATCTGACCAAGCTCCAGTCAAGTCATAGCTCATGACATTAATGAAATCCACATACTTTTCTACTTTTTTAACTTCAACGTTTTTGAAGAACCACTCTTCATTCCCTGCAGCAAAGGTTAAATAGTAATTTTTATTTTTACGCGGGAGTCTATCCAATTTTTCATCAAGTTCCTTCATTAGACTAGTAAAGTTCTTGGTATCCTCAGGTCGGGCTTTAGTCGTATTCCAGGAATCAAAGGCTGGATATTCCCAGTCTATATCGATCCCATCTAAATCTAACTCCTTAACCATTGCGATCATACTCTCAGTAAAGGAGTACCGGTTTTCATCCAATGAAGCATCGGAGAATCCGTCCGCTTTATACCCACCAACACCAAGTATGAAACTCGTTTTTTTATTATTTGCTTGCAGTTTCTTTATATTTTCTTTAATGATCTCATTTTTAGCAGGGTCTAGATCAAAATATACATTGGTTTTATTAATTTTGGCAAAGGCGAGAATAGCAATATCAATGTTTTTGTCTTTTAGCTTAAGATCTTTAAAATCTTTCCATAACGGTATGTACACGGAGGTTATTTTTTTGTCTGAATCATTGAGATGGTAATAGTAAATTCCCATGCCTATAGCTAATATAGCCAGGAAGACTTTTGTATATATACTTATTTTCATCATGTTAACTTCTTCCCCCAAATAATACATGTGTAATATATTTATTTAGATTTAAGACTTTAACCGTGATATAGCTAATTAAGAATACAATAATGACATTAAAAGTAAGGTTGCCTATAGATTGGAGTAGAGTAGCTTGTATTTCTGCTCTTCTGGATACCAATATTTCAATCAACAAGTGAATTAAGTAGATACTAAAGCTAGCTTTGGAAATGGAGCTGATTATTTTTTTGACTTTGTAATTTAACTTCTCGCTAATGGCGGTTTCTTTTTCTTTAAAATAGATAAACGTTCCAATAGCCATAAAAAATGTCGTGAGTGAATAGTTTCCATAGAACATTTCATCTAGCACACCACTGTACAAGGAAGAAAAATAGGTCGCTAATGGCGTTACAAAAAAGGATATAATGCCTAAATTAAAGAAAAGATTTTTGGCTTTCATCGATATCGTATAGTTAAAGAGATAATATCCCAGGATAAAATATCCTAAATAACCCATGAACAAAGGGATATTGGTTATAGGAATATTGATATATTCGGAGGTCAATCTGAATACAAGATCAGAGATGAATTTATAAACCACACTTATCAAGAACCATATCAGCAGATAATATTTTATATCCTTTTCACTGCATACTTTTACAAGTTTACTAATTAAAGGAACTGTTATATAGATCGCAATAATCGCGTATAGAAACCATAAATGTATATAATTCTTATCAAAGATTAAACCATACGAAAAATGAATGAAAAAATCATAAACGCCCATGCTGCTTTTTTGAATGAAATATTGGGTGTAAACGGCATAAATGAGTGACCAGCTAACTAAGGAAATGATTAAAGGAAGTACTTTTTTAATATAAAACTGCCGATATGATTTCACTTCCACTCGAAGGATCATCGCACCGCTTATCATAAAGAACACGGGCACAGCAAATCTGGATATCGAATTAAAAAAGTTGCTAATCCACCAAGCGGTTGTATTGAAATCATTTGTCCTTGTAAGCAAGTCTGCAGTGTAGTGCAGAATGATGACTGCAACGATGGCCATTATTCGTAATACATCTATAAATATAATTCGTTTATCATTCAATATATGATTCATAAGTACCTCCGGATGGGTAGTTTGTTAATAGCTACAGTTAGGAGACTAGCTGATACTTGAAACCCCTTTTCTCTCAACGAATCCCCAGCCCTCGTCATTATCAAAATATTTAAACGTGCCTACGATATTCATATAAAGCAGCAGATTTCGATAGGTTAGTAATTCAACTTGGCTAAACACAAACATCCGAATATAATCTTTAACTGAATAATTGCTGCCATATTTTTTGCATAAATAGAGAGAAATCCCGATTTGCAGCGCATTAATGACGATAACAGACAACAAGAGAATAATGGCCTGAAATAAATTGGTACCCAGAAAGAGCGATTGTATAAGATAAAAAACGCTTGTAAATGCTGTTAATGTACCTAGGATAAAACCATCTATAGCAAAAAAGAGACTGACGCCAACGCTAAACTTTCGTGATAATTTGGACCAATAGATTAATATGCAATCTACAAAAGCTTTTTGCCAGCGTATTCTTTGTTTATAAAAGTTACTTAAGTTTTCTGGACATTCCGTGTAACATACAGCTTCTGGCGCGTATACGAGTTTCTTATTTAAGTTATTCGCTTTAATAAACTCGTGAATTTTTAAGGTAATATCAATATCTTCTCCTACAGTACTACGAAACCCGTTAACATCCACCAATATACTCTTATAAAAGGCACCAAATGCGCCTGAAATAACTACGATTGAATTAAAAACAGATTGTGTTAGTTTTCTAACATAAAATCCATGGATGTAACTGATAACTTGGCTTTTTATAATCCCTTTACCAGTAAACTTATCTTGGATAACTCCATTTCTTTTCTCAGCACCCTGTACGATCTTCACAGTCCCACCTAAAGCGATGATCTTATCATCTTGAAAATATTGATTTACATATTTAAGCGAGTTTATTTCCAGCATGCTATCCGCATCCAGCGTAATAACAATATCAGAATTCGCACAATCGATGCCGGCGTTGAGAGAATCTGCCTTTCCGCCGTTGAATTTATCAATTACAAATATTTTTTCATATTTCTCCGAATGATAAATCCCTTTAATAGCGCCGTATGTAAGCTTGCCCTCTGCTTCTCTGTCACTTATTGATAAGTCCAAAAGCTCATTTAATTTTTGAAACGTCTGATCCTTCGAACCATCATTAATAATAATGACTTCATAGTTACTGTAATTTAGGCCCTCCATTGCATCTATGCAATTCTTAATGGTGAGCTCCTCGTTATAAGCAGGAACTAAAACGGAGATCGATTTTTCAGCACAATCGTTGTTCAATTTCTTAACTTTACTGAAAAATAAAGGGATGACTGTGTAAAGAATTTGAAACCCAATAAAAATGAAGGTTGACAAATAAAAAAAGTATTGCATCTCCTCACTCCTTTTTATCTATTTAAAGCTTATAATTCTATGAATTGAACTGTTCTCCAGACAGTTAATCCCACACTAATATCAATTACTTACATCCTTTGTAAGTAATTCCAACTAATAATAGTAAATAAAACCAAAAATAGCAACCTTTGAAAGCGTTGTTATTGTAATTTTCTGAATAATATATAATTTACCGCTTTATTTTTCATACAGTATTTTTCATTTTTCATCACAAAAAAAAAGAAAAGAAAGAGAGAGAAATTAAGAAAATAATATATTTTGTCGTTTAATCATTCTAAATGAATCTTTCAAATTCCAAGAATTATATGGAACGATAAGGGGAATATAGATCGTGTTCCGAGGGAGAATTTTCATACTAAAAAATAGCATATTCTTTCTAAATTTGGTAGACAAATACCATTTATTTGCATATAATCACTATGGTGTTACAAAAATTGTTATCATTCAATGAATTTAGCCCTACGCACCTTTTTCTCTTACCTTTCATGTCGATATATGAGCTCTTTATGAGTTTATATAAATACGTTCAACAAAGAAAGGAGTTGTAATTGAGACAAAACGTTCGGGACTGAATGCATCATTTGTTCGCAGTGCATATTTTTATATAAAAAGGAGGAGTAAAATGTCATCTATCCGTATTTCTCATTCACCTAGGGTAAAGTTGTTAGCTTATGGGAGTATGATCTTGATTTTTTCATTGGTTGTAATGTTATTCCCGGAAAGATCCTTTTCTCACGGTTATGTTGAAGGACCTGCTAGCCGGGCTGCACTCTGTAAATCAGGACAAAATACAGATTGTGGCCCGATTGTTTATGAGCCCCAAAGTCTAGAGGCACCTAAGGGGTTCCCTGCTGCAGGGCCAGCAGACGGGAAGATTGCAAGTGCTAACGGAGCTTTTCCCAAGCTTGATGAACAATCGGCTACACGCTGGTCTAAAGTCAACATCTCTGCCGGACAAAATACATTCACTTGGAAATTGACTGCCGCTCATTCGACGGCCAGCTGGAAATACTATATTACAAAGCCCGACTGGAATCCTAACGCCGCTCTTACTCGGGACTCATTCGACCTTACTCCTTTCTATTCGGTGAACTATGGAGGTGTACAGCCACCCTTCACTTACTCAGACACGTTTAACGTTCCGGAACGTAGTGGATACCACGTCATCTTGGCTGTGTGGGAAGTCGCAGATACTCCGAACGCCTTCTATAATGTCATTGATGTCAACTTTAGCGGAAGCAACCCTGTCGATACCCAAGCTCCTTCCGCACCAGCAGCTTTGACGGCAACTGCAAAAACATCCACCAGCGTTTCATTGGCCTGGAACGCATCCACGGATAATACCGGTGTAACAGGGTACCAAGTATTTAACGGAACTTCATTGGTTGCAACCGTATCCGGCACTACATTAAATTACACCGTATCTGGATTAACCGCGAATACTGCCTATACCTTTAGTGTCAAGGCAAAAGACGCTGCTGGAAATGTCTCAAATGGAAGCAATTCCGTCAGTGTTACTACTAATGCACCCGTTGGTAATGATACGGAAGCACCCACAGCCCCCGGCGGCTTACATGTTATGGGGACCCCAACATCCTCCAGCATTCAGTTAATGTGGAATCCGTCAACGGATAATGTTGGTGTTACAGGCTACCGTATTTATAGAGGAACGACATTAATCACCACTGTACCTGGCTCCACAACGGATTATACGGTAACAGGTCTTAGCGCCGGTGCAACATATACGTTCAATGTACATGCCTTCGACGCCGCAGGCAATCAATCAGTGGCCAGCACCATCAATGGCACAACCGCTACAGCCTCTACAGCCCCAGCTTGGGCACCCAATACCCCTTACACAGTCGGTACATTGGTAACCTACGATGGTTCTGTGTATGAATGTCGTCAAGCCCATACATCGTTAACCGGTTGGGAGCCTGCTAATTCCCCGGCGCTATGGTTGTTAAAGTAATGTTGTAATAAAAACATTAAATACCTAAATCTTAAAAAACCACGAGATACAGTGAAACTGTATCTCGTGGTTTTTTACTGTTTCGATCATATCGTTCAATTACCTTTTCACAAATTTTGGCACTCGTACATGGCCGACAATTTTCATGATAAACTAACGTTAAATATTAACTTACCTCATTACAACTGCTGGCTGGGCTTAGTAATATTTCCATATTAAAATCGGAGGGAATACATGAAAACATTTATACTCAAATGGAACCAATTGAGCCTGGTAAAACAAATACACTCGGAACGGTTACGGTGAGATTGATATAGCTTCCTACAGCATCCATAACCCCTACAGCCTTCAATCCGGAGGCATAGTACTTGTTTATAATCAGCGCGCCTCCACCAACGGTTCAACGGTTCCGGTTTCCATCTCCACATGGATAGGCTTTAAAGTTACCTCAAGATAGTCAAGGTCTGCTGTGTAGAGGTCATTGGAATCCTTTTGGATTTTAATTTTGTTGGTCCCCGCTTGCAGGTTTACCGTTCCGACGCCAGATACTTTCTTCCATGAGGAGGCAGACTGGTCCCATCCAGCATTTGTCTTGGGGAATGATGCCTGGAACTTGTAAATTCCATTTACATAGACGCTTTGGGCGGCATCCGCCCCCGATCCGTTCGCATAGGCAATATCCAGTATATAGTCTCCGGCTACAGGCACATCTATTGTAACTTCCGCGAAACTCCCTACACTGTTCATAACGGCCACAGCTTTTCCAAAGGATGCATAATTCTTATTGGCGGCAATTGGCCCATTCAATTGACCATTTTCAAATTCATAGTGCTTCCCGGATGTCCCATTCAACACTTGAACTTTCCCAGAGCCTGTAACATTAGCAGCGGAAGTATTGGCGACCAAATTGCCTTTATAATATACGTTGTCAAATCTTACATAATATTTATCACTAAGATAGCCTCCAGTGGTTTTATCAAAGTATACATTCTTCAGGTTGAAATTTTTATTGGAGGATACATTCAGGTCAAAATACAGCAAGTTGTCCCTAGTCGAACCCGGCTCGGTATAGAGATTTTCGATCGTAAAATTATCGATATTGTCCTGAATTTTACCCCATATGCTTCCCAGTACATTTGTTTGCTTTATGGCATAGAAGTTAGAAATGCGAACAGTTCCAATCGAGCTGGTATCCTCGCCCGGCTTAGTTCCCTCAATTCCCTGAGCGAAGATGGCTGAAGTTTGAGCAATGCCGGCATGTTCGGGGAAATAAGCAATGTAATTATCGATCGTTACATTATCGGTTTTGCCCCACCAGCCAATGACAAGATTATTATCACCGGATACACTGAAGAAATTCTTAACATCTACCCCATTATTTCCACCAAGCGATAAACCGTCAGAGCATCTAGCATCGCTAATAACTTTAACATTGTCTATGGACACATTGTCCGTATTACGTACAACCAGTTGATGGATCAGATTGTCGTTAAAATTTCGTACCAGGATGAAATCCCGCAACTCGACATTGTTGGATTTATAGAATACCATGTTGTTTTCAAACTCTGATTCATTCGGATTCACACCTGTATCATAGGCAACAACAATTCCTGGGCCCAGAATTTTTAGGTTGGAATTGTTAGCGGTATCAATTCTGGCATGCAGAACAGCTCCCGGCATGAGGAAAATCGTCTGATTGTCCTGCATCGTGAGTTCATTATTAGCGGGATAATGCGCCCCTGCTTGATAGACGGTTGCACCGGCAGGAGGCGTCGCTACAGGCGGATCCCCGAACAAGAAAAGCTCTTTATTCGGATCGTTGTCGATCTGAATAATAATTTTGCTTTTTTTATAATCGTTTAACGTGAACTGAAGCTGGTTGGCCGCCGGTTTAGTATACGTTATTCCGTATTGGGAAGGCATAATATTAGCTGATGTGAAATTGGACTTGTACTGTACCTTAACAGTCACCGTACCCGTGAATGCGAAGCTGGTAACTGCTTTGGGGGTAGCGGCCATTCCCGGTGCAGTCCATACGGGTGATGAAGTGTTTTCGACCCACACCTGAAAATCACTGTTTGAAGCGAGACTTGCCGGAAACGGATAGACTGTACTAGTTCCTGCTGCTTCGGCATGCCGGACATAACCGACTGTAAACGCTACCAAAAAAGATAAAAAAAACATCCAATAAAACCTATTCTTAGCCCAAGTCATTTTTTCTCCTCCTCTAAACTTGTGTTGTAGGGGACTACAATCTGAATATTAGCAACACTGCCTGTAAAAAAGAATGGAAAATTTCAAGAAAGCGTGCCATATTTATTGAAATCGCATTTATTGTTGTTAAAAATAACCCTACATGTGGAATATGCTTTTTTCTTTATATTCCTTAGGTGTAATTCCCACATTTTTCTTAAATACCTTGCTGAAATACTTCTCATCATTGAATCCGGTTTTGGTTGCGACCTCGTACACTTTGAACTGGGGATCTATTAGGTATTCCATTGCCTTGTTTATTCTGACATTCACAATATAATCGGTTAAGGATATGCCCTCCTCCTTTTTGAACAACACACTGAAGTAGGAAGGATTCATGGAAACCTGATTTGCCAGCATATCGAGATTGATTACCTTGTGGAAATTCTTCTGGATGAATAGTTTGACAAGAGCAATTGATTTATTGTCTCCTGATTTTGTTCCTTCTTTATGGTCATAGGTACTTATCAATACTAAAGTATCAATAAAGCGCTTATTGGCCGCCGGTAAAGAAGTACATTCCTCCAGTTCCTCCACGAATTGATAGATGTTATTAGCCATAAAAACACCGGCCTTTTCGGAACCGTTTATACCGGACCCCACCTGTATAAGCAAGCTGCAAAGCTTGTCCTGGTATTCCTTCACCGTTACCATTCCTTTTATACTTGTCTCATTGCACCTCTGATTGATGAAGACTTCCAGCCTCCCGGTGTCCATCATTCTGAGCATGGATATCATTTGGGTAATATCAGATTCGTTAAAGTGCAACCTGTCAGCGAGTTTAGGCAGTTCATCTGCAAAATAAATATTCCCTTCGCCGTATACCAATTTTTCCATGAAGGCGGCTTTGGCCTGCCTAAACAGCGTGTACAGAGGCACAGATTTACTGCTAATACCGCTGACTCCCCAGTTTACTCGAAGCCCTTTTTCCCGGAGATATTCATTTATTTCGTTTAAGGAGGCTCGAAGTTCTCTCAAACCGTCTCCTTTTTTTATGTTGATGATAGAGATCACACTGTTTTTCACATGCGGAACAGACAGTACCTGAGGAAACATTGCCACCAGCTTACTGCCGAGCATAGTTGCAGGGAGAATACTTCCCTGTCCGGCATCTGAAAAAAGTTGCAGGTGGGTAAACTGTGCATATAAAATGATGAAATGCGGGCAAGGCATTTCAATCCTTCGTTCGGATAAAAACATTTGAAAGACCTCATCGCTCCCACCAGCGCTTAGCAGCATATCTTTAAGCATATTCCCATCTGTCTCGGAGAGGCTCCCAGGAGGCAGTTCTTCCGTTCCCTTTTCCTGGTCCAGATCGTCCAAAGCCCTCTTCAGGGCAGCCTCCAGATCCTGTCTCTTGATCGGTTTGAGCAAATACTCGGTAACCTTAAAACGAATAGCTTCCCTGGCATATTCAAATTCACTGTAGCCGCTGAAAATAATAACCCGGCTATCAGCACCTATATCCCTTATTTTTTTAAGAAATTCAATACCGTCCATATGAGGCATTTGAATATCGACTATAATAATATCCGGCTTGTGTTTCTCATATATTGCCAAAGCTTGGACTCCATTTTCGGCTTCCACCACTTCCCTGAACGAGAACCCAAGATCGTCGATAATCACTCGCAACCCTTTTCTAATGATGTTCTCATCATCTACGATCAATAATGAATACACGTTCATCCCTCCTTGGTTAATCAATAACCGGAATGCTGATATAAATTCGGGTTCCTTCCCTCATTTCACTTTCAATCTCTATACCATAGCAGCTTCCATACGCCAGCTTAAGCCGGTCATTGACATTGGACAGACCGATTCCATTCTCACCTGGGGATAACCTGTTTTTATGGTTGTTTTCCAACCGTTCTCTCAAGGCTCTGAGCTTCCCGGGCTCAATGCCGTTCCCATTATCGCAAATTGTGAATCGGATATTATTTTGGTATACCTCGGCCGAAATTTTGATGACACATTGACCATCAAAGTTGCGAAACCCGTGGAGGATTGCATTCTCTACGATCGGCTGAAGGATCAGCTTCAGCATCTTTAACGAATATATCTGCTCTGCAATCGAGCATACCAGCTCCAATCGGCCGTTCATCATCAAATTCTGCAAACTGCAATAGCTCCTGATTTGTTCGATTTCTTCCGTTATCAGGACCAGCCTGTTGTCTTTTGTCAAATTGTAGCGGACCATAGCGCCCAATGAGGTTAACGCATCGGAGATTTCCCTTTCCCTGTTGATCTCGGCCATCATCTTGATGGTCTCCAGCGTATTATACAGAAAGTGGGGATTCACCTGGTTCTCAAGCGCTTTCAACAGCGCATCCTTCTGAAGAATTTCCGTTTTGTATACCGTCTCGATCAGTTCATTTATCCTGTTAAGCATTCTATTAAAATCCTTGCCGAGCTCGTCAATTTCATCATTTCCTTCAATTACCACTTGGGTATTCAGGTTGCCCTTCTGGACGCTCCTCATGACCTTTACGAGCCTTTTTATTTTCTTCATCAGTTTTCTGGAAAAAACATAGGAGATGAGAATCATCAAGATAAGTGCGGCTACGAGACAAACTACGAAGGTGTTTCGCGCTTTCGTGGTTTCTTGGATAACCAGATTCTGAGGAAACATTCCAATAATTCTGTAGTTAGGATTCTCTAATGTCTGGATTTCCGTCAGAAAGGACTGGCTTCCCACCTTCGTAACGAAATTGGATGTACTTTGTTCAGCCTTGTTTAATTGGGAGGATAGCTGTGAGAGAACACCTGCCGGGTGATGATTGGATTCATAGACCAGTTGACCTACGCTATCATATACGAACACGGCTCCCTGTTTGAACTCCTCCATCTTGCCGAGACCACCAAAAATAGCGTCAGGTGCAATAAAAATTTCCAGCAGCGTGTTTCTATCGTTGGTTGTATAGGATAACATAGGCACGAACAAGGAGATTTCCTGATCGCGAATCGCTGGGTTTTTGACTTTGTCATAATCCAAAATACGGGCTTTGTGGAGATTCTCCCAGTATGGAGCGCTGTAGGTCGCCTGGATCGCTTCTTCAAACCATGCTTCGTTACCGTAAGGCTTAGAATGGTAAATCCATTCATTCTGAAAGGTGTTGTCATTCGCAGTAAAGAACCGGAAGTGATACTCCGTAGTCTCCAGGCTGCGGACCCAATCCATAAAAGAATTGAGGTAATGATAGGAAAAATCAATCTTGTTGGTATCGGACATATATAAATCATCAAAATATGAAATCAGCAAAGGGTATTGCGCAATTTGGCTCCCGAGTTTTCGGTAATCGTTAAAAATTTGATGCACATTCTCTTTTTCTTTTGCCAAGGCTTCCTTGAGGGCGGTCTTAGACTGATCCTCCACATATTGGACAGACCGAATGTAGATAAAAACAGCCGACAAGGTTACGGGTATGAGAAGGACAAGCACAAAGGAAATCATGATCTTCCAAGTATAGCTGGTGTTTACGGGTCCCCGAAGCATTCTTAACATAACTCGTCCCTCTCTGTCCCTCAATATCCACTGCCGCGACCGTATTTATTATATCAATACTTACTGAAATCGACAAAAAATGAACATTTTTCGAGCTTTACTGCCCTCTTACATGGGAGATTACCCTAATTCAATTTCAATCCATTTGTTCTCCGGTGTAATCTCGCAACGGATTCCCTGAGCAGCCTCAATACGACCCTGGTATACTGACAAATACTCCGTTTGAGATATGATTGTGATTCTTTTCTCTGTAGCAAGCCTGATTCTTCCCCTTATATCACCAACAAAAAAATAACTAAACTCGGGAGCCGTGCTCATAAAAACCAGGCAATTTTCATGAAACGTAACTTCACCATTCAAAGCAATCGGCTTACCCTTCTGGCTGTGAATGCCGCTCGATTTAAACCAGGTATCCACTGCCCGCGGCCACACATACCTGGAGAGAGAATGGTCTGGCTTCAGCGGGTATCGGTGGACCAGCACCCCAGGTTCCGTGCTATAAGGAATATAATCCGGAATATAACAGGCATATACAGTGCCATCCTGTTGAATCTTGCTGAGATTGGTTAGGTAAGCATTGTAGGAAGAGAGCAGCCTGTTCATATCCCCTGTGAGGAGTGAGTAATAGAAATCGGCTTCTCCCCGCCAGATCGTCCAGGCATGTCCTGCATTGATGCACGGGCCGTCCTGATCGCCTTCCCAGATGGTCTCCCACCATCTGAAGGATGACTGGTACATCCGGGCATCAGGCGTGTACATCTTCCAGGCATCATGAAGCCGTAGAATACTTTCGGCAAATCGAATGTATTCATGCTTGAATTCAATGTGAAAGCAAACATACAGAACGGATAATGCCGTGCAGGAGATCGAGCCGTCCTCCATCTCCGACTGTGAGTATTCCTGATCCCCCTCCGTAGGGAAATGAAATCCCCGTTGCAGCAGATAATCCGCAATTTTCACGGCTGCTGCTTGAAAGACAGCCTCTCTGGGATCTCTCCTCTCCCCAAGCACCTTCGCCATATCCACCACTGCAATTACAGGGGCGCATACGGTGGTATAATCGATCTCTCTTCCTTTCTCATAACACAGGATGGCCCCATTCTCGGCAATATGCTCATGGAGCAGGTTCAGCAAGGTATCAATCGCATACTCCAGATAGCTTGAATTGCCAAATGCTTGATAAGCAGATAGAAGAATAGACACCCCAAAAAACTGCTCTTGTATTCGGGTTGACTCGAAGATATGGTAAGGCCCATATTCCCGACCCTCAAACCTGTGCGGATAAGGTACGATGGAGCATCCTGGCGTAGGGGAGACTCCGGACAGATTCAATATTTTATGATCAATATGTTCTAAAACCCTGTCCGCCAATTGCGGGTCCACCCCAAACCGCTTGATATGTTCACACAGAGCCCAGCACCACACCCCTCCCTCAGCAAGATTCTCATCACAGTGATAGGGTTGTTCGATAGTACTGCTCGCCTTGCGGAACAGCTCGTTCCAACCGCTGAAGCTGAATAATACACAGTCCAGGCTGTTCAGGGAATTTCCAAATGCTTCAACCCTGTAGAATCCCTCTTCACAAAGCCTAATTGAAACCTGATATCCGCCGCTATCTTCTACTACATGCTCTGTAATATCCGTGCTGTTACCTGATGGTGAATGAAGGATAATTTTGTTATATACTCCTTCAATAGTCATGGGAAGCTCTGTCCCCAATGTTCCCCCTGCAACCGGAAAATAGGGAACAGGGGATCCCAAGGCGGAGCTCGCAAGCGACATGGCCTCCCTGTACGTGTCGGGAAAGTCGATCCTAAGGGCTATCGTATGTTTTTGTTTCGTGCCTGAATCTGAAACAAAAACATCATCAAAGCTCTCAAACATCTTCAATCCGAGAATAAAATGTCCAAAATTATTGGGAGAATACTCCAGTCGCCACCCAGCCAGGGGTTGAGGTGAGGTAACCAGAACCCATCTGCCGTTAGGCCTTGTCATTAGATAATAGGAGGCTTTGCCGTCTGCTGAGGTATAGGGGGATGTCGGGATCACCTGATCCTCATATCCTGTGCCTAACTTCCCTAAAAAATTGAAATCAAGGTTCATGCCGAATTGGCTGATATTCGTGTCTGCAGCTTCAATGGAAAGGATAAAAAACTCGTCCATAAATTCGTATTTTAAGGTGGAGTTATATTCGAAATTGGTAAAAACGGCACAGGAACCTCTCAGATAAGAAAAAGAATGGGTGATGAGTTGGTCATCTATAACGATGTGTTTCTTGGACTCTGCGACATGGCTTATTTCTGTATGGTATGATTTCTTGTCTTTAAAGGTTGCGGCCAAGCTCCCGAATCGCCTGTTGCGGTCAACAAGGTTCACCCGGTTAGCATCTTTATTGTCATACAATTCCCTGATGCAGCCAGAACCTTTCTCGATGACAATGTCATACCCTTTTTTGCAGATTTTAATGGTTTCCTTCATTGTATCCCCCGAATAAACGTATAACGCGGATTTGTAGTGGATTTAAGAGTTTTCCTTGCGAAAAGAAGAAGGATGAGCCTGATTCTCGTCACACTCATCCACTTCTTTGATTAACATTATTTTATTGCTAAGCTGACTTATTTAAACTCCGCATACTTAGCGGTCCAAGCAGCCTCCAGTTTTGCCAAACCGGTGTCTTCCGCCTTCTTCACAAACTCATTATAGGTATCTAAAGCGGCACCCTCGTTCTTGGCCATAACCATTTTAGGGTAGTACGCTTTGGAGAGCTCATTGAGCTTATTTTGGATAATCCCTTCTTCAGAAGTGGACAATGGATGAATAAGTCCCAATGCGATATCCGCTTCTTTGTGCGGCTTGACAATGCTCTCCAAGTTCTTTCTGTAATCTGTCTTCTCGGAATCGGTAAGTGCAGCCATTCTGCCATGGATATAGTCATCCGAGAAAGCAAAGTAGGTGGATACCCCTGTTTCCTTCTGATATTTGCTTCCGTCGGTTTCGTATAAGGTCTGGAATTCCGGAGTCCGTCTTGGTACTTGCTTCCCATCGATCTCCTTCATCTCCCAATGAACGCCCTTTACCCCATAAGCATCAAGCTCTCTACCTGTTTGAGAAGTCATAAAAGAGATGAATTTAGCCAGCCGTTCAGGGTCAGCGACTTTCTTGGAGATCAGCGTAGCTGTCCAACCAGAGCCATCTTTGAAATACTTACCATCCGGGAAATACGGTAGAGGCTCCCAGCCCACTTCCGGATTATCCTGAGTTTTGATCGTTTCGTTAAAATCATTCACGATCCCTGAGAATACGATCGTATCCCCTTTTTGTTTCTTAGCTTCTTTAATATCCTGCGCATCTACGAATGATTCAGAGGACATTAATCCATTCGTGTACATTTTATTCATGAACTTTACGAATTCAGTGAATTTCGGATTACGCACACCCGATGTGAGCTTTCCATCCGCGTTTACATCATATACATGGATGCCGAATTGGGTAGCAGGGAACATATAACCTTGAAATTCACCTGCTTTAAAGAAGGTCAGATCTTTGTTGAAAGCCCCGAAATACCAGCCGGTAAGCTTAGGAAACTTTTCCTTTGCTGCTTTCACTGCATTAAAGAATCCGTCAGGCGTTGACATATCTGGTTTTCCGATTGCCTCATAAACATCACTTCTGATAGCGCTTACTCCATCACCTCCGCTAACCGTATTATAATCTGATTGTTGAAGGTCATATGGGGTAACGAGAAACGACGGGAAGAAATATTGCTTTCCATCCTTATAGTTGTAGTATTTAAAGACCTCTGGTTCACTCTGCTCCCTAATCTCAGGCGCATATTGATCAATAAAATCAGAAATCGGCAAAACCATGCCATTCTTGATCATTAAATCGATGGCGGGATCATCCTTGTTGGTTGTAATCAAATCAGGAATGTCACCGGAAGCAACCATCATATTTAGCTTGGTATTATCACCAGAAGTTGCTTTGCTTAATTCAATCTTTACATTGGCCTGCTTTTGAATTTCCTGACCGGAGGGCGAACTTGTCCAATCGACATTGAACCAGTCATAATTATAGAAATGCTTGATAACTAGAGGTTCCTGCGTCAATTCTTCCGAACCCGCAGTTGCTTCTGTACCCGTTGCTGGCTGACTTGAACTCTCCGCATCCTTATTCGATTGACACCCGCTAAAAACAACAGCCATCATTACTGCCATAAAGATTGACACAATCCTTTTTCCCTTACTCATCTTCTTTCCCCCTTTTTTTGTGTGTATATCAAGGCAAGTGACCTAGATATCGAGCATTATCCTTTTACAGAGCCCACCATCATGCCCTGGACAAAATATTTCTGCAGGAATGGATACGCGAGAGCTACCGGAACGACGGACACAACCATAGTTGCATACTTCATGGAATCAATAATGTTAATATTCTGCTTACCGGCTCCGAGATAATTTGCAGCAATCGCGGCTCCTTCCGATTGACTGATGATCTGATAAAGAACCAGTTGCAGGGTGGCCAGGTCTGGTGAATTGGTGTAGTAGGCTGCATCAAACCATGAATTCCATTGCTGTACTCCATAGAACAACGACACGGTGGCCAGAATCGGCGCAGACAACGGAAGGGTTATTTTCCAGAAAACACGCCAATCATTTGCACCGTCTATCTTGGCTGATTCCTCTAACGCATCGGGAATGGAGGAAAAAAAGTTAATAAACAAAATGGCATTAAAAAATGAATACAGGGAAGGTATGATATACACCAAGAAGGTATCAATTAATCCAAGTGAGTTGAGCAGCAGATAGGTTGGAATGATTCCACCAAAAAAATACATGGTGATTACACCCGTCCGGATATAGAAGCTTCTAAGGGCCAAGTATTTTTTAGATAAGGGGTAAGACACGCAAGCAGTAAACAATACGCTTGCAATTGTACCCAAAATCGTTCTCGCCCCTGTAATTAGGAATGAATGAGCTAACTTGCTCTCTGTAAAAACAATCTTGAAATTCTCAAGTGTGAATTTTCTTGGAGATAAATAGATGAAGCCTTTTTCGGCGATGTCATTGGCATCATTCAAGGATATGATGAATGAGTAGTACAATGGATACAACGTTACCAGGGTGACAATCGACATAAGAATAAACAGAACTATGTTGATGACTTTGTCTTCTGTATTTCCCTTCATTTCCTTCGCTCCTGACGGTTCACTTTATACGGGAATTTGCTTGTTAATATAAACTGGTGTTTGTTAACTTACGGCTGACTGCATTTGCTCCACTGAACAGCACAAACGATAACAATGATAAGATTAACCCTGCAGCAATAGCATAAGAGAAGCGACCTTGGGAAAGCCCCATATTTACGATATAGGTTTCCAAAATCATGGAATTGTCATAATTGAGCGAATTCCCAAAGAGTAGAGATTGCTGCAGATTTGATCCGGAGAGTCCTCCGTAAATCATGCTTCCAATACTAAGGATAACTACCATCATAATTGTGGATTTAATGGACGGAATAGTGATGCTAATCATTCTTCTGATGCGACTTGCTCCATCCACCACAGCAGATTCATATTGTTCTACAGGAATCGCAGCAATGGCAGCGAGATATATAATCGCCCACCACCCGGTCTCTTTCCAGGTGTCAATAATTGCCATCCAGATCCAGAAGCCTCCGGGAGAATTCAGATGAGCTTGGGGCTCATTGGTGAAACCAAGCGACATCAGTACATGATTGACAATGCCATCGGTGTTGAGCCACATAATAAACAGTCCTGCAACAACTACCCACGAGATAAAGTGCGGAAGATAACTCGCCGTCTGAACGATTTTTTTCAGGGTCATATTCTTGATTTCGTTAAGCATTAAGGCAAACAAAATCGGCATGATGATGGCAAAAACCGTCTTCGTTAAACTTAACCCGAACATGTTTCTTACCGAATTCCAGAACAACTCATCGTGAAACAGTTCTTTAAAGTGCGCGAAGCCTACAAATGGACTCTTTAGAATTCCCAGAAAAGGATTATAATCAAAAAATGCTGCAAAAAGTCCGACCATAGGGATGTAGCAAAAAACAATTAGCCATATAAGACCAGGTAGCACCATAAGTTGAAGATATTTCTGTTGCCTTAGCGAATTTCCGATTCGTGAAAGCTTTATTTTTTTCCCTGCTTCATTTGACATTGTAGCTTCCTCTTCTTTTTCGTTTTGTAAAGCTCGGCCGGCCTACCAACCCTGTTACAAACCTTATTATAAAGGGGATTAAAATTCCGAAACACAGATAAAATATACATAAGGTGCAATATTTATAGGTCTTTGCCCTTGGAAGGAAAAAGACACTAGCGTGAGCTAGTGTCTTTTAACCAGGGTACATTCGGTTAGTAATTTTGTTTTTCGAGGATTCATTGCATTCCTACCTCTGCTGGAAGCGAATTATTTCTCGTCCCCACTGCTTTAATCACGAAATTGTAGGATTTAGCAGAATCTATGCCGTTTAATGTATAGCTGTAACTCGTCTGACCGCTTACCGCCGGCACATAAATGCTCCAATTCGTGCTGACTTTATCATTCTTCTCGTAAATCCGGTAACCTCGCACCGGCTCAGAGCTATTTGCTGGTGCTTTCCACGAAAGAACAGCACGGTTCCCTGACTGTCTTACTGCGCTTGGATTTTCGACAATGCCAGGTTTGACGTCAGTCCGCTTGATACTGTAAGCATCATAGACGGCAAGGGGTTTATCTTTAACTGCTGTGTAGGATGTAAATTTCAGCACATCGTTTGTAATGGAAACATCCACGAACATTTTCTTGTTGGGCTGATCGTTTTTTGCTGCAAAAAAAGTGTCAGCGTCTGGATTAATAGCATAGAATTTCGAAGCGGCTGAGTTGCCCATTAGATACACGGTCCCTTTGGGATTCAGCACATTTCCTTGCTCATCGGTAATGACATTCTTAATCGGAACGTTGTTCAGCATTTGAAAAGACCTCATATACATATGGTCATGTCCCTCAAACACCATATCCACACCCAGCTCATCAAATACAGGAATCAGATATTTCCGGTAAAATTCTACCCGGTCGCTTTCTGCCGAAGCATTATCCCCTGAAGAATACGCTCCCTTATGCATCGAGACGAATTTCCACTTCTTGTCGGTCTTTGCCACTTGATTCCGCATCCATTCCAATTGCTTCGTGAACTGAATATCCGCTTTATACGGCGTAACCTCCCCTTCGTACTGGGAATTGATCTGCATAAACAGGGCATCACCGTATTCGAAAGCATATACAGACCCGTCATGAGCACCCGTCCCGACATCTTTTGGAAGATTAAAATGGTTATAGAAGTTATTATTCGGATAATCCTCTATCTCATGGTTGCCGATAATCGGTGCAAATGGCACATTGGCAAATTCTTTTTTCGGCACACCCAAGAACCACTGCCACAGCTGCTCCAGATCACCGTCATCCGTTAGATCCCCTGTAAGAAGAACAAACTTGGGATCTACCGTTTTCTCAATAGCTCTCTTAAAAGTATCCTGCCACAGATCGAAATTCGATTTACTTGAGCCTTGGGTGTCGGTTACGTAGAGGAAATGGAAATCCTGATTATCCGCCTTGTCCGTGGTAAAAGAACCCGCCTCGCTCCAACCGTCTGCATCACCGTTACCGGCCCGGTAGATATACTTAGTTCCAGGCATAAGACCGCTTGCAATAAGCTTGTGGCTGGCGAACTTTTTATACTTCTTGGAACTTCTGTCTCCTGATGTCATTAAGGTTTCAATAACTGTTGAGCTGCCCTCATAAGAAGTTGCCAGTTGTTCCGGGAACTCGCTTCCTCCCGCATTGGAGGCCTCCACCACTTGCACTACTGTACCTCTGACGGTTTCGGCTGTATACCAGTCAAAGGCGATACTTGTCTTTGGGTCCCCATTAAAAGTCATGTTCAGCAGCGTTGGTGTTTTGTTGCCGGTATCCGGAGACTTCGTCTTAAAGCTCCAGGTAATATCGTTCTCCGGTGACCGGCCATCCGTAGTCCCCTTAACAAGCTCTTTAGGGATGTTCACCTTGTAAGTTTTGCCGGCAGTAAAATTAGGGTGGCTGACTTTGACCGAGTCTTGACCGAGAAGCGAAGCAGAAATGTTGTTAAGAGGAACATTGTTTTCTGTGATTTCAACTTGATAACCACTGTCGAGACTGATGGCTTTATTAAACTTCACAGTGATCTCTGCATTAAGGGAAACATCTCCAGCCCCTGAAGCGGGAGTTTTGCTTACCTCAAGTGTGGGAGTGTCCCCAGGTTCGCCGCTGCTACGTGTTCCTTTAATTACTACATCTTTGATTCTACTTGAGCCTGAGCTGGACACTGTTCCCCCGCTTACGCTTTTCGTAGAGTTAACCACCCAACGGATATAGAGTACATTTTGATTGTTAGTTCCCGCAGGCAAAACGAGGTTCGTTAATTTGCAGGAATTATTGGAACAATTAAAATTGTTCTGGGCTAGAACAAGGTTGCCGCCCGCAACATCTGTCCATTCCTGCTGATCTATACTGTATTGCACCTTAAAATCCCTAGGTCCTGTACTTGAAGAAGTTTGCTGTGAAGAGAGGAAGATACCTTCGAAGCCTTGGGTAGAAAGCGTGGCAAGCCAGTATTTAGTGCCCGTTCCTTCATGCCAGCCCTGGTTGCGTACGCTGTTCTCACTGGGCTCATAGGTGTATGCATCCGTATTTGTTCCTATATCACGAATGGATGAAGCCGTTTGATATACCCCGCCTGTAGCCGGAAATACTCCGTTCTCGCCTTTGTCTTTAAAAATCCACTGGGCAATCGTTTCCTGAGCTGCAGTTACTTCGCTTGCAAGATCTTCCTCATTTCCCTCCCTTCCTGCTGAAACAAAACCGGTCAACTCCATGGCAAGCAGCAAACCTATAACCATTAGACTGATTACCTTGGGAAATCTGTTTTTGAGATAAGATTGGTGGTTATCCATTCGACCATCTCCCTCTTCATTAATCTCACTTATCATCGAACCGCCGTCTCCAAGAAGAACGGCGGTTTTGTCTACTCTCGCATTCCTGTTATTGGAGTTCCCAGTCGGTGACTTGAAGGACTGCCGAATCTGCACCCTTCAGGTCTGTCTCTCCCATGTTGAGCAAATTGCTCCACTGCTTCACACGGTTCTTGCCGTTTGGCGGATCGTTATACTCATTAGTATCTACAATCTTGGTCCGTTCTTTATAGAACTTGGTCATGAAAGTCTTCTCATCCGTGCTGCTTCCTGATTTACCCAAAAGCCCTTGAAGAGTCTCGGAACCGCCGGTAGCTCCATGGTTCAGCGCTGCATCCACGAAGGAACCAATAGTTAATGCCGAGTTAAAGCCGCGATTGCGGGCCTGCTCCACACTGTATTTAATGTAGATATTGTAGAACGTTTTCCACATAGCCTCTCTCCACTCGGGATCATTTTGCAAATTGCCGATTTTTCTGCAGAAGCTCTCTTCGCTTTCATTGATTTCGAGGATCTTCCCTTTCATCGAACCCTTGACACCGATCCGGGCCAATGCGCCTTTAACCGAAGGATTACTCGCGCCTTTGGCAGCATCATATGCCTTGAACAGATCCGGACCGTCGGGACCGGTATCATTTGAGCCGCCTGTAGTCGCACCGAATATTCCAATCGTATATCCGCGGTCATCATCAATATCTTCACAATATCCGTAAAAATTGATCCAGTTCAGATCGTCCTGCTCCGGTTTGTTGACAAGCATCATAATATTGTTCCACTGCTCACCATCCAGACCTGTGTTGTCGCGCAAGAATTGAAGTGTTGCCGGTGAGAAATTAGAATCAGGGTTCCCTGCCGCATAACTTTTCTGTTGAGATGCACTGGACAGATAGCCATAAGAAAAAATCATTGAAAAACTGAGCAGGATCATCAATGAAAATCTCATCTTCTTGGAAACCTTACTATTCGTTGAATTAAGCACCGCAATCTCTCCTTTGATTAAATAGTTTAAGCGCTTTAACTTTGAGTGGCAGCGAACCTTATCCCCAACCTAGCTGAGCATGACAGCCCTCCTTTTTCCAACACTTGGTAATTCAATTTAAGCTTATCTCAAAAAGTTTGTCCAAACAGCACGTATTTTCTTGTAATTATTAATTTTTATACATATATTGCTATAACCCCTAGATTAAGTCTACAATCCTCTTAGGAGGTGCTGAATGAAACCGGTATTTTATGAGTCTACTCTTTTTGAGATCAGCCGCAAGAAACAGGTATACACCAGCATGCCTTCAAGACACTATCATGATGCATATGAGATTCTGTATTTAATATCCGGGGATTTTTATTATTTTATAGGGGACAGAACCTACCAGGTTGCGGGCGGTACGTTGCTATTTATGGATATTCACGAAATGCACAAACTGGTTAATTCCGGCTGCAATATGTATGAACGGGTTACACTGCTGTTTAAAAAAGAATTCCTGCAGCATTTCTGCACCGGCGGTCAATGTGAGGAACTGCTCGAATTGTTCAAAAGTGATTACCGCGCTTTGAAGATGACCGGGAAGGATCAGTATTTCATCGAACAGCTTTTTCAGAAGATGATCCAGGAGGGAAAGAAGCAAGCTCGCGGATATGAACAATACCAACAAATAATATTGGTGGAGTTGCTTCTCTATCTTAATCGTAAACTATTTGACAGCCGTGTAACCCCATTAGTGGAATCCAATCGTACACATAAGAAAGTCCTGGACATCGTTAATTATGTAAATCAACATTATATGGAACCGCTTAAGCTCTGTGAGATTTCACAGAAATTCGACATAAGCTCTTCCTACTTATGCCGAACTTTTAAAGAAGCCACCGGGTTCAGCTTCATTGAATATATCAATAACATCCGCATTAAAGAAGCGCGTGATTTGCTGGTTGGCTCTTCTTTTAATGTTACTGAAATTGCGGGAATGGTTGGGTTTGATAACACCTCCCATTTTGGACGAACCTTCAAATTATTGATGGGCATCTCGCCGCTCTGCTTCCGCAAACAATTTAAGTCTTAACAGCAAAAACACTGGAATACGTCATGACATTTCGTCAAGACGAACAAATTGCAGGTTTCTTGCCTGCAGTTGGTTTAGCACTTCCTCTAAAGATTGCAGCATAAAATAAGGAGCATGCCGGTCCGCGCCCACAGTCTCACCACTGTCGTGAAGTAAAACAACGGAGCCATCGGTGATTCCACTTAACAGAGTGGCCTGCATCCGGGTTTGACAGACCCGGGTGTTCCAGTCGCCTGCCTTCAGCGACCATAGAACAATTCGATACTGTTTGTATCGAAAGAAATCAAATAGATTGATTAATCCCCAGGGTGGACGGTAATGATTGGGTCGGGTTCCGACAATAGACTCTATAATATCAGCAGAGCGGTCCAGATGTTCTCGCCTAATAGTACGGGGCAGCATCAGCCAGTTAGAGGTATGACAATAATTATGGATGCCAATCTGATGGCCTTCCCGATCCATTCTTCTGATCAGGTCTGGATACTGCTCCGCTCTCGATCCTAGCACGAAAAAAGTAGCCTTCACTTGATGCAACTTCAATAAATCCAGCAATATCGGCGTATATTTCGGATGTGGCCCATCGTCAAAAGTGAATGCCACCTGTTTTTTTACCGTTCCTTTGCGAAAGACACCAAAGCCGCTCACTCGCGTAATCAAACTTGGAATAAACATGTAAAGAGTGGCGGTACATAGTATTCCTCCTATAAGATATGTAAGAATAATTACACCTCCATATAACAAACTTACGACTTATCCAGAATAGTTCTGTCCGGGTGAGAAGCGATTCTTCAGTGAGGCCCGTGAATGAATCAGTAACATCGGGACCAGTTGTTCGGTTCGCCGACTGATTCTTTGTCTCCCTTCCGGATGCATAGCAGACAGCAGCAATCGAAGATAAATGGTGGTGATGCGTTCAAAAACACCGGACTTTATATTTTGTTGTTCAAAACCAAGACCGTGTGTTAATCCCCGATGGAGCAGTGTAATCCCCAATAAAGCCTTGACCTGCCTGAACTCGGACTGCGATTCGAAGGCTTCATTGATTTGCTGCATTGATTTACGCAGCATGCGAGCCGTTTGGAGTGCAGCACGATCCGATCCTTCGGACTGGATCAACTTCAGGATGCTTCCATTATCGAGGTGGAGCTCTCCCACCCACTCCCCCTGGTTGATGACCGTGGCGTCCTGGCATACAATTGGCTGCCCCCGGTGTTTTTTTAGCATCACGGTACATATACCAAAACTCGACTTATGCGATCCGCGAAAATGTGAAAGCAACGCAAAAGCTTTTTCCCACATCATCCAGACGGATTGCACTGTGGTTTTACGTATTTTGAAACCCAACTCATCCACCATCCTTAATACAGTTATAGTCTCTCATTTCATACATTGTACATAACAGAACTTTCTTTTTTCTTATCGGATTCTTACAAAAAGCTTAAGAACTGTTCGACTGTAACAAGGAACATAATGAACCAAATTAAATCTTTTTAACGTCCACTTCTATTTGACGCTATTCACCGGAATTTCTCTGCGCGTATATCAAATTTTTATACAACTATTTTCATTAGGACATACATTTTGGGTATCTAGTTAAAAAATCTTTTTCTGACCTCACAAAACGAGATTTTATAAGAATTGATTCACACGAACTTCCCATCAATGGCAGGTACATATGTGTCAAAACTAGCAATACCCAAAATAAAGAAAGATAGATTTGTTTGTCGCGCTTGGCAATTTTCAAAAACTTCTTCTGATAACGGGAAGCAATTCACATTATTATGAGGATATGCAATAGCAGAAATAACCCAACCAAAACGATACATTACCGAGTCTTTGCTGTTAATAAATCCATTGGGATTTTCAGATATCGAATGAAATTCAGATGATTCTTACATGATCATCATTCAAAAACTAAGTATGAAGGTTAATGGGAGTGTAATATTAACGAGTTTGCTCCTGTTCTTACTATTTGAACCTCCTAATTAAAAATCCTATATATAATAATAAGTTGATGAACAAAAGTTAGCCTACTGCCAATGCCATAAGACCTCGATTTCCATTCCCTGAAATACTCCCATAAATCTATTTAAAAGTCATCCTGTCTACAGCTAAAATGCTAATCAAATTAAGTATCAAAACAGCAACTTAATACCTCACATCGCCGAGTTAATCACTACTTATAAGATTTAATTTAAATTGCTTTCGAAAAAAATCACCTGAACCAAGCCCTCTTTTGGTAAAATTCTAAAGAAAAAAGCAGCTTTACCCTTTGTAAAAATCTCTGCTCAGGGAAAAGCTGCTTCGTCATGTCAAGATTACTGAAAGATGTATCATGCAACGGTGGGAGTAGCGGCGATTTTCGCACTATGATGAGTATCTCCGCTCTCGATTCTATCTGCTTTGTCGCTACCTGATCTAGTAGCAAAAGCATGTTAATAGATGATGTAGAAATAAAATTCAATCGATCCCATAATGTTGTAGAGATCGCAGCCGTAAATTCCTAATTTGTAGGTACCTCTGTTCGGACTAACGATCCGAATAACGCAGTAAGGACAGCCAATTCAAGTACTCCATCCATTTGATGCGCCATATTGACCAGCCCCGGTGCCGAACCTGCATCACGCGGATCAACACCAGACAGACCAAAGGATATAAATGGAATAAATAAAGGCCGACACCTAGCCCAGTACGATCAATAAAATCAGATTATCTATTTAAAACTTTAAGTCTGTCGAAATCTGGCTCATAAAGCTCATACCGATGATGACAATAAGAATCCCACTAATGAGTACTTTGGAATTTCCGTAGCGAGACACAAGCCATGACACAGCGTACATCATTTAAACTGAACCATAATCATGGGTAGAAAGGCAATGCCGTAAAGTTAAGAACTTGCCACGTACAAGCAAAAGTCTACCAATTTCCTACCTGATAAAACAAGATCCACACCACCGATTCTACTCAAAAACATTCAAATAAAAAAGAATTGCAACAAATTCAACATTAATTATTACTGTTTATTCTCACTTAACTTTTTAATTATCGTTTCGGCCAATTGAACAGGGCTGAAATTCTTAGCTTCTAAATATCCATATCTATCAGTAATACCTTGAATAGAAGTTTGGTCTAGACATACTGGCAGTATATATTCTCCATCTCTATGTTGCCTATCCAAAGCACTATCACGTTCTAAATTGCACCAAGCTTTGGTAATGTAAATCTGAGAAATAAACATTACACAAAATGACGAATTATTTGTAAATAATTGGTCTAGGTATGTGGGGAGATCCTTCCCCCACAAAGTGACGTGTTCGAATTCATCATAGAATACGTTGATGTCTTTTGCTTTTAATTCCTTAGCAATTATTTCTACATAGCTTCGATCCTCCCCAGCAAAAGACATGGCAACATCATATTTATGTTTTGGATCACTAGTCACATTATCGCCCTTAGATGTGTCTTGATTGTAATTCACGCTCCCAATAGACGTAACATTTCCATTTATTTTCCCACCATTAATTACTATCCCTTTATTATGTTTTATGTACATAGCGACTCCTTCTAAACATTACTATTTTGAAAAGTATTCTTTGCCTGATTTATAATGTTATTCTTTATGCTTCCCACCGATACAACATTCCCATTAACCTGTCCACCGTTTATCATAATCCCTTGATTGATGATCGATTCTTTGCGCTGGATAAATTCGGAAGTATCAATTCCTGTACTCTCTAGATATTCAACAATACTGTCAGTAAAACAACGTTCTATTTCCTTTTTATACATCATCAAATCTGTAGTTTGAAAGAAATATTGCATATCCGTTCTCGCTGCCATTTCTCTTATACTTTCATAAGCCCCATAATCAAATTTTTGATTAATATCAACTTGTTGTAGTAATTCCTTTTTGTTTTTCTGCCCTTTTAGAAATGCCATTCCATACTTGATCGCACGAAAGGGAGAAAGCGGCAATTGTAAAATAGCCGGTATAATAGAAACTACACCCATCTTCATAACTCGTCCAAATGGAATTGATGAACTTAACTGATCTATTTCATAAAATTGAGACTTAAGTGGGGGTACAGCAAAATAATTGGCTTCAACAAACAGATGCTTTTCGTTTTTAGTAATCCTAAAAAATGAAGAAAACACAATATTCCCTTGCCAACCAACTACTTGTACCGTTTGGTAATAGCGAACATTTTCTTCCCACTTCTCTTTAAATTCATCAACTAAAGACTCTGCAACATGCGAAATAGGAGATTCATAGAGGTTTGGGAGGAATCGAGCGTCTTCCCGAATTTCCCTTCCATTAACGAAAAGCTTATCTCGAACAGTTAAATTCGGTATTTTTAAAGAGTTCATATTTCTATCAATAAGATCATACAGTGCATAAAGTGAAAGATTGTTAGGATCAGATTCCAATCCCTCTTTTAATTTGGTGCTGCATACAAAGGACCACCCATCCACCTGATTTCCAGAACCAACAAAGGGGTTATAGCCACTGTAGTAAACAACATTCCCTTCCTGAAGTTCTTCCAATTCCTTAATACGTTCTTCATACTGTGCTTCGATTAATGACCTATTATCACCTTTCTTATCAAATTCCTTCAAGTCCTTAGCAACGGTTTTATAACCAAGATACAAATTAGACCATTTTAATATAATTGCAATTAACCAGGGGTATGTAAATAACGTCAATAAAAATCGGAAAATCCCACCTATAATTCCATAAGAGTTAAATGAGGAAAACAGTGTCCAAACTAAAACAATAGACAATAAAGTTTCGATTATAAAGTCCCTAATCTGTCCTCTGATACAATGTCTGGCAACAAGAGGAACATCAACCCCGTAAGATGGTGCTACATACCGAATAGTATTATCAATAATTTGATCAAAAACTTTAGTTCTAAACTTAGGCCCAATCTCTGCTGCTGCACACAAATACCTTGTAATATCGTACTTCGGCTTATTCATCATCATCTTCCATTCATCCAATATTTTATCTTATCATCTTAATTTCGAAATATTGTAGTTCCAGAGTCTGTAATTATCGCAAGCGTTTGATAAAGATATTCATTATGTATTGATTTAAAAGCCCAAGGATTGTAAAATTTCGTCTGCTAATAATCTGAAGTCCAAACTCGTTAATAACTTTTTATTCTGTTCCTCAGTTAAAGTGTTGATTGGGTCTCCTCCCTTCACTGAAATTTCTCTTGCCAACTCTGAAGAACGGCCTCCTACAGATCCAATAATGAATGCAGGCACCCCTTTTTGCTGAGCTAATTCTAATTCTTCATCAATCCCAGACTTAATATGTGCGTGTTGCTTTCCACCTAGTAAAATAATACCTGCTATGTCCTCATCAGCGATCATTGCTTGTCTCATAGCAGTTAAACTCTCCGCACAATCATTGTTAATATTTTCAGTTGCATATACAGTTGCTCTATTCGTCGTCTCGTTAATTGTAGCTTGAGTAACAAAATACTTCGAAACATACATATGGACAGCATTTATATAATCATTCGGACGTTGTCTTCTTGCTAAGTCTAGTATTAGATGTTGAAAAGTAGGGTGACTCCCAAAAATAATTATCCCACCTTTATCTAGTATAGCTTTTGCAAAAGAGAAAACTGCATCTGTGAGTTGTTGTTGAAACTCTGGTTCATAATCTGGAAAGGCTCCAGATATGACAACCCCTTTTTTATCCATCTGTATTTTATCAGAAGACAGATATTTTTGAAGTGATGTTACGTATTCATCAATAGAATCAACACAAATAGGTTCACTTGAATTTGTTGAGTTTAACGATGTATTTGGACCAAGTAGCAGACCCGAATCAAAGTGATAACCTAAGTCCGGATGTACCTGAAAGCCAAGTTCAGAGATTAATGGTTCAAATCCAGTTCTGTCTATAGTTTTTGGATTTCGTCCAAACAATTGAAGGACATGATTTATAGACCGCTGATAATACTGAAACTCATTGAATTTCCTAGGAATTTCCACTCGATAAATCATGTTTTTTTTGTTAATAGAAACGAGTTTGATCTTTTTAGAACTTGCAAGGTGTTGAAGTCTATTAAAATGATCTATAACAGTCATAGCGTTATTTCTACTAATCTGGAAAGCCTTATGAATTATATCCTCGACAATATTGGGTGACTGTATAAGGTCATCGATTTCCAAACATTCAAAGCTAAAGTGTGGACTGCCTGCCGGCTTAACTTTGAGAGTCACTCTACCGGAGGTTGAGCCAACCTTAACCCAAACTATTGGTAGATTTAATCCTAGAGCCATTTGGAGTTCTCTCTCCACCCACTCTGATTTTCCACATAAAGGAGTATCAATAAATATAACAGCGTCACTATTCCGCAAATTTCTCTCTATTTCCTCCTGAGCATTTTGACCTGTTTTAATGCTAATTAAGTCTCTAAAAGCTTCTACTTCATCTGCACGTCTTCTAAATTCATTGTAAAATCCTGCAGCTATCTCTTCCCCATCTATACGTCGATGACTTATGAAAATGTCCATGTGATCTACCGACATGGTTGGCTGAATTTTAGACATAATTAACCGACTCAGCGCAAATGCAACTGTATCCATATTGTTATGAGTTAATCTTCTTTGTCGCAATTGATCAACTACTTCAAAACTTTGGATAAGAGAAATAATAGGAGCTGGAGTACGTGACTCTTTATATAATGATACTGGAATGACAACACAGTTCATTAACAAAGCATGACGTAAAAGTTGTAAAACATTCTCGGAATATTCATCATTTTGTTTATTGAAAATAACCAGCACTTCATCAGATTGCAAAGAAGTTGAATGTAAGTGCATTGCTGTTTTGAGACTTCTTACATCTGTATACTCTTCTAACTCGGAACGAACTATATGGTAAAAATCATCTGCGACGGGATCATCCCCGATTGTAAGAATTGGATTAATAAGAACTGCGCCCATATTGTACCTCCGCTCTAATTTTAAAATTATTTTTCGTGCTAAATAAGTTTCAATATTTTTTCTGGTGTTTTCGAAGAAAAACTCTTTTTAATTCAAAATCCGCATGATTAATCCTTATTCCCTAACATCATTAGTTCAAGATATCTAGGCCAAATTACATAACATTATAACCTTCACCTAATGTCGAATGCTGTTGTTTAATGTATTTTTTTGAATCATCTCAATAATTTGTCATCTTACTGAAACAAATTATTCCTCGTTAAAGATCACATGGGTAATAGGTTCTTTAAGAACCCTGGAATTTGTCCAGTTGTAGAATTGAAATCAGATAAGTAATCGTTAATCTCAGCAAGGAATAAAAAAGGTAACTTCAAAAGAAGTTACCTTGAATAAACAATCGTTATGATGTCATTTCATCGTCTTTTGTTTATTGATCACAAATTTACTGGCTGTTTAACTCCCCTGCCTCCTCATGATGAATAAGACATGCTGCTAGCAACCCAATGCACAGAATACATGCCAATAGAAGAAACGTAATTAAATAACTTACATGATTCATCAATTGAAGCGAGATAATCGGACCAAAGCTTGTGCCTGTAAACAATATAAAAGTATATACAGATACAGCTATCCCGCGCATCTTGCCGCCCACTTGCCCAACAAGCGAAACAAGTGAAGGAACGGCTAGTGCGATCCCCCCCACAAAAAGGATCCTCATCACGATAAGAAGCGGCAGATTAGAAATCATCCCCATAGACGCCAAACCAATGATCGCTTGCAGCAATCCACCGCGAAGCGTTATACCTACGCCGACATGCTTAGATATTCTTCCAGCGAATGGAGAAACAAGCATAAGGCAGAGTTACCTAACATCATGTATTATTGCTTTCCATTAACGTACCTATTCTTGCCACACCACTCTTGAGCGCCGCTCGAATAACCGCTTCCCGGATACGCTCCACTACCCGTGGATCAAACGCATTCGGCATAATATAAGTTTCATGAAGATCACTGGCGTCAATTACCGAAGATATCGCCTCTGCAGCAGCCAGTTTCATATCTTCATTGATTTCAGTGGCGCCACAGTCAAGGGCTCCACGAAAAATACCGGGAAAACAGAGAACATTATTGATTTGGTTAGGAAAATCGGAGCGCCCTGTCGCCATAACCTTGACGTAAGGCGCGGCAATTTCAGGATCAATCTCCGGAGTAGGATTGGCCATGGCAAATACAATCGGATCAGCAGCCATTCTTTTTACATCACCTAGCTTTAAGGCACCGGGGGCGGATAGTCCGATAAATACATCGGCACCCTGAATAACTTCAGATAAGGAACCTCTCTCCAGATGAGGATTCGTAATTAGTGCAAACTCGCTCCAATGCGATTTATCGTAATGGACAGCACGGTTAATTGCACCCTGGCGGTCCACACCGATCAAATTTACAGCACCGGCATGCAGGAGCATCTTAGATACGGCGATACCGGCGGCTCCAATACCATTGACCACTATCTTTACATTCTTAATGTCCTTGTTGCATACTCTTAATGCATTCAAAATTCCAGCCAGTACCACAATCGCCGTTCCATGCTGATCGTCGTGGAAGACTGGAATATCGAGCTCCTGCTTAAGTCTCGCTTCAATTTCAAAGCAACGAGGCGAAGAAATATCTTCGAGATTAATACCTCCGAAGGTAGGGGCGATTGCTTTGACAATCGCGATAATTTCTTCGGTATCTTTTGTATCCAGGCAGATTGGGAAAGCGTCCACATCTGCAAACTGTTTGAACAACGCTGCTTTGCCTTCCATGACCGGCATGGCTGCTTTGGGACCGATATCGCCAAGTCCGAGTACAGCTGTTCCGTCACTAACGACCGCCACCGAATTTTTCTTAATCGTATATTCGTATGCTTTATCTTGGTCTGCAGCGATAGCCTGACACACTTTAGCTACTCCGGGTGTATATACCTTGGATAAATCCTCCATGCTTCGAATAGGGTTCTTCAAGCCGGTCTCCAGCTTGCCGCCAACATGCATCTTCATTACTTCATCCATTATTTTCATTACTGTTCCTCCTGTTAATTGCAATGTATTTTTCTCTATAAGCTTTCTGGCTGTATGCTTGACATCCTAATCAGCTCCAAAACCGCAATAGAATAGTTGCCACAATAACGGTGCTGACGCCGCCGATCCGGGTGGAGATCTGGGCAAATGGCATGAGCTGCATACGATTGGAGGCAGAGAGAATGGCTACATCTCCGGTTCCACCCAAGCCGCTATGGCAGACGGTTACAATTGCCGCATCGACAGGGTACATATTGATTTTTCTTCCCACAAAATAGCCGGAAACCACCATGCTGAAGACGATGGCAAGGCAGGTCAGCACATAAGGTAGAGAGATAATGGCAGCTACATCCTTCAGAGGAACGTATAGCATGCCCAAACCTACCATGAGTGGCCATGTCAGGTTACCAGCAACGAACTTATACAACTGGTAAGCCCCATTTTCGAATCTTTCGGGAAGTGCCTTGACACATTTGATCAGTACGGCCATCAGAATCATGACAATCGGTCCGGGTATCCCTACATAATCTGCAAGCAATGCCCCAACAATGAAGAAACTGCATGCGATCAGAAGTCCCGCACCCATCATCATGAAATCTTTGGGTTTGTTATCCGGATTGTCATGCTGTAGATCGTCACCGGATTTGACTAGTGTACCGTTACCGCTTAGATGGGGCTTTTTCTCGCCCAGACGTTTCAGGAAGCCCGCCACAATGATGGCGAATACGTTGCCGATAATTGCCGACGGGATCATCTGCGATACGTAATAACCCGCTTCGTGTCCACCCAGAATGCTTGAGTATGCAATGGAGAGAGGAAGAATGCCTTCACCGATTCCACCGCCAAGGATCGGTACGATAATAAAGAAGAAAGTATGATACATGCTATAACCTGTGAGCGTTCCTACCAGTAATCCGCCCAGAACTGCGGCAATCGTCCCGACGATCAGCGGGATGAAGATCCGCGTAATACCCGCTACCAGTGTTTTGCGATGCATACCGAGCATACTGCCACTCACCAGGATGGAGATGTACAAGTACAGAAAGTTGGCCTCTTTCATCAATGTAGTGACAGCGTCTGTCACAGTAGAGTTGAACAAATTCAAGTAAATTAACAGGGATGGGATCATAAGGGCCATGATTGCGGGGCCGCCTATATTTTTCAACAAGGGAAGCTTCATACCGATATCACTCAGCAGAATACCCAGAACCATAATGACAGCGAACCCTCCAATCATGTCATTCGGTAGCTTCCCCGCCACACTTGCAAGAAGAATGACCACTGCCAGAGCTAGATACACAGGGAGCGGAAAGACACCGACCTTAAATTGCTTACATTTTTGAATGAAGGCAGCCTTTTCTGGCAGGGGACCTTCCTTTCCTTTGGAAACAGGTGATGGAATCGTATTTTGCATTTTTCATTTCCTCCTAAACTCTTTTCTAGCCTTATAGTAGCGGAAATGAAAGCGCTTTTGTTTTTACGTAATTATTGATTGAATTATAAAAATTATTAAAGTAAGCGCTATCAAAAATAAGCAATCAAAAACCGCCGATTCCATTTAAAACACGGAACCGGCGGCCCACTCCAAGAGGCTATATGAATTTAGAAATCACAGAACTGCCGCGGGAAGACATGCGATATCGCTGTACAGGTCTTCCTATGGTGCCATAGGTCAATTCACTGTTCAGCGCTCCCATATCCGCGAGGACGGCAAGATATTTCCCAACCGAAACCCGCGAGATTCCGGAACTAACTGCAATCTCTTCAGTGCTAAAGGAAAATGCATTATGGGTCTCCACCGCTTTCCAGACCGTCCGCAGTGTATGCCGGGTAAAGCCCTTGGATAAATCCTGAACGGCCGAGGGCTCTTTCCTATACCCGGTTAGCTTATCTAGTTCAGACTGATCCAGGGAATCCTGATTGCGGAACAGAAAATGCTGCTCCTTGTAGGCGGAAAGAGCTGCGAGAAAGCGTTGAAACTCAAACGGTTTGATAAGGTAATCGACTGCACCGTTCTGAAGCGCGTCTCGGATACTGTCCTTATCGCTCGCAGCTGAAATGATAATCACATCTATTCGTTTACTGCCTCGACGGAGAGCGGACAGCAGCTCCAATCCATTGCTCTCTTTCATGTAAATATCCAGCAGAATCAGCTCGAAAGACTCATCTGCCAATTTGATCAGAGCTTCACCCACTGATTTTGCCCAGCCTTTACACTGAAAACCTTCCACTTGCTCCAGATAGAATTTATTCATCTCGGCTACCATCGGATCATCTTCTACAATCAATACACTAATCATTGACCATCACTCTTTGCTCGATAGGGTAAACTAACCGTAAATCGAGTCCCTTCTCCCTTTCCTGTTTCACAAACAATCTTACCTCCCATAGCTTTAAGGCTCCGCTCAACCAGATACAAGCCGATGCCTCGGTCATTTCCTTTTGTCGAATACCCCTGTTGAAAAATAAGCGGCAATTTCTCATCTGGGATACCGCTTCCATTATCGCTAACCGTAACTATCAGCGTCTTATCCTGATATTGAAAGCTGAAATGAATATATTTGCTGCCTCTACCTTCCGGCGCTTCCATTGCATTATCCAAAAGATTACCGACTATCGTAATGAGTTGGCAGGAGCGTTCCGGATCGCTAGGCTCCGGCAGAACCCCATCCTCCAGAAGCACCAGTCGAACTCCGGCTTCTCTGGCCCGGCTCAGCTTACCCAATAGAAATCCCGCCATCACAGGGTCCTTCACTTGTCTCACCACCGTTCCCATCTCTGCCTGTGTTGTTGTGACAGTACTTGTTATATACGCCTCCAACCGATCATACCTTTTCATATGTGTTAATCCTAATATTACATGCAGCTTGTTCATAAACTCATGCGCCTGGGCACGCAATGCCTCAGCATATAAGGAGATGCCAGATAACCTTTCCATAAGTATGCTGATCTCCGTCTTATCACGGAATGTGGCAATTGCACCTTCTACAGCTCCCTTTACATGAATGGGAACCACGTTTGCCAGTAACGTAACACCGCTATGCTCCACCTCCAAGTACTGGCTGGCTTCACCGGTTTTGAGCACTGTATTCATCCGCAGTGATGGCCAAAAGCTCTCTACCGACTGGTTCAAGGGATCATCCTGCATGCCAATGGCTGCAAGCAAACGCCTGGCTTCTGTATTAATCAAAGTAATACGTGACTCTTTATCAACGGCAATGACTCCCTCCCTAACTGACTGTAGCATGGAGTTACGCTCTTCCAAAAGCTTAGCAATAGCGGCCGGTTCCATGCCAAACATCATTTTTTTGATAACACGTGCCAGCAGAAATGCTCCCGCAGCCCCTATTAGACTGCCTATAAGCAATCCCCAATAAAGGATTCCCACGTTCTCTCTTATGGCAAGTCTGATGTTTCCCAGAGATATCCCTACTGCCACCGCTCCTAATTGTTTCCCGCTTGCAGAGAAGACAGGTGAAAACGCTCTTACAGATGGGCCCAAAGAACCCTCGGCTTCCGAGATACTTTCCCGCCCCTGCAAGACTGCAGCTTCATCGCCACCGATAAAATGCTTACCAATTTTGTCCTTGTCCGGATGGGAGTATCGGATTGCATTCATATCCATGACCACAACAAATTCCACATTGTTCAACAATCGGATTTCCTCAGTGTAGCTTTGCAATTCAGACGAGCTGCGTGATTTGTTTAACGCTTCAATAATTAGAGGGTTACGCGATAACGTACGGGAAATGATCACAGCCTTTTGTTCCAACGAGGATTTTGTTTGTGAGGAAACCTTTATACTAAATAGCACATAGACCACTAGCAGCATTATGATAAGAACTGCACCAATCATCAAAGTAATTGTAGTTTGCAGCCGAAGTGTGTGTTTGCCAATTTTCATCAGCTGTCCCTCCGGAAATTTTTCTTCATTCTAACGTATACGTGCAAGGATCGCTATGACCTTATACGCTACACCGTCATAATAACACAACAAACGCATGGCTAAGATGAGCCCAAGCGTTTGTTTGTCTAACCGAAAAGAGACAGGGGGGATAACTTATTGAGCTTTTACGAAATCAGCGGATTTCATACCCGTTTGGCGGCCGAAAATAATGATTTCCGCAACAGAGTTACCGCCGATCCGGTTTTGACCATGCAAGCCTCCGGTAACTTCGCCTGCTGCAAAAAGGCCTGGAATCGGTTGTCCGTCTTTATTTAAAACTTCTGTGTTGGTGTTGATTTTCACGCCTCCCATCGTGTAGTGAATTCCCGGGCCGATTTTAATTGCATAATATGGCGCGCCGGACAAGTCATTGTCCATTCCGGTTGTTCTGCCGAAGTCGGCATCCTGTTTATTCGTCACCGCGCTGTTCCAGGTCTCTAGTGCAGTTTTCAACTGATCTGCCGGTACGTCCATTTTTGTTGCCAAAGCCTCGATCGAATCTCCTTCGATAACGAAGCCCATTTTTTCATATTGTTCAATCGCTTTAGCGCGAGATTTTACGCCGGAATCAAATACAAGAAACGCAGACTTCTCAGGAAGCTTATTGATTGCAGCGGTGACATTATCTCTTGTATCCAGTTCGTTTGTGAAACGTTTGCCTACACTTGAAACCAGGATCGCTCCTTCCCCACGAACAGCCTCCCCAATGAGATAGGATTTTTCCTGCTGCACAGTCGGGTGAACTTGGATTTGATCCATATCGACTGTGGTACCGCCGAGCTTCTCAATCATCTTGATACCGTCACCGGTGCTGCCCGGCTGGTTGGTGGTAACGTACCCCTCCAAATCAGATCTGACTCCTGAAATCATGTCTAAATTGGCGCCGAAACCGCCGGTTGTCACCACGACAGCAGACGATGTAATCGTTTTCTCTTCCGTTTGGTCAAAGATAACTTTGACGCCATTGACCTTACCGTCTTTTTCGGTAATTTCCTTGACATTGGCGTTCACAAAAAGGGGAATGCCTTGTTCTTGTACGTTTTTCACCAAGCCTTTGACAAGGTATTGTCCTACTGCAGAGCCATCTTCAGGACGGTGTGTGCGTTTTTCGTTCATCCCGCCTGTAATCGTGATATTATTCAATCTAATCCCGATAGAATCCAGCCAATCAATCGCACTTGCGGAATTGTCTACGAAGAAACGAAGCATCTCTTTATCGTTCGTATCATGGCCACCTTTTAAGGACTCTTCATAAAACAGATCATTGCTGTCTTCAATGCCTTGCTCTTTTTGGAATTTTGTTTCAGAAGCATTCATTCCCGAAGATGATTTTGTTGTATTTCCGCCGGCAACCGGCATTTTTTCAAAAATAACCGGGTTCATACCCTTTGCTCTCGCCTCAAGTGCAGCAGACATTCCGGCACCGCCTGCACCAATAATGATGATGTCATATTTATCTTTTAGTTGATCGTACGGTGTATAGCTAGCTTTGGATGCTCCCGAAACGGCTTCAGTTTCCTTTGTCTCGTTGATCTTGCTGGTGTTCTTGTTCCCGTTTCCATTGCTGCTGTTGCTGTTGCCACATCCTGTGATAACAAGCATGACTGAGAGAACGAGAATAAGAGCAGTGGTTACTTTTTTATTCATGTTATAGCTTTGCCCCCTTGTGAATATTTTTACAATCAGCTTAACGGCAAAGGGCCTGCTCTTGAAAGTTTATGTAACTAAAAAAAACGTTTTGTAACTAAATTAATCACTGCAATGTGTACGAAAGACCACCGGTTAGGGGCATGGCTCAAAAAAAGAAGAGCCTTTAGGCTCTCCTTCGTTTACAAGATCGCTTTCATCCGATTGTTTCTTGGATTATGCTCTACTTCCGCAAGACCCAATTCTTCGAGCAACGGTGGGATATACATTCCGAATCGCCCCCGAAGTCCCTTCTTTAATCCATACCAACCGCCGACAGGGTTTTCAGGTGAACGCCCCCATGCTTCAACGGTACCTTCTTTTGCTGGTTTTTGCTCATCAGCACTTCCTAACTCCATCCAATCACCATTTTGTATAAGCATGGCGTGCAGATCTTCAATACAGCGGTAGTCATAATGCAAAACCGTTTTCCTTACAGTGCAAACTATAATTTCTTTACCGTCTTTTTCGACCTTATACATTTCATACTCGGATGTTTGCGGTGGTGTCTTTAACTTCCAAGGATTTTCCTTGGTTCCTGTAGCTGTCGTCATATTTTCAACTCCCAAAGTAACTCACAAAATTAGTAAGTTCTACTCATTTTATTATATTTGCATCACCTTACTATACTTCATTACCTTTATTCGTCATACTCAGTATAAGAAAGCTTGCACTATCATTCCAAACTACTCAACTCCACCACATCTCCACTAGTGGCCTTCACAGCATAATTACAATCTAACTTCCCGCACAGCACATACTTCTTCTGCCCAGGATCATACACATAGACGGGTGTTAATTCGAACCATCCCTTGAGCTTGTCATAAGCTTCGTCATGGCTTACAGAAATCCCCTCTTCGCTCTTGAACTCATCAAACATATCGAGCATTGGCTTGTTATCCATATAATTTATAACCTTATAATTCTGCACATCGATGAACAGGAGGATCTTACGCTGGAATATACGATTACTTGGCGCCTTCATCCTCAGTGTTGCCTGAATATGTCCTCTTTCCCGTTGAAAAGTCTTCAACATCCATTCTCCGGATTCATCCGGAAAGAGCTGGCTTAAACCAGCTTCGACTGCGGCTATACATTCGGCTTGTTCTGCGTCTGTGATAGGAAATGAGTCCGGATGCGGCTCACTAGCTATTGCCTGCTCAATGGAAACTACCTCAAGTAGGCGTATCTCCGTCCTTTCGAACGGCTCCAGCTCCGTATTCTGTTGCTCCCAATGTATTACTTGATCAATATTCAGTCGTGCTCTCGTACCTGATATAAACTCAAATGGGATGGTGGTTGTTCCGTCATTTGAAATGTAGATTTCTTCTATCCCATAGATCGGCAGGAGTTGCTTCGTCTCGTACACCGGATATTCTATAAGCTGTAGTTGTTTCCTCGCCTGTGGCTCTATCGTTTGAAGTGTGAGAGTATAGTTCTCTTTGTGCACAATGGAGCTGGAAGGAAACTGGCCATATACACTGTAAAAAACAAGCCTGCCTTCCGCATCGAAGCGAAGCTCGATCCGTCCACCAGGAGTGACTGGTATGCTACCTATTTTTTCAATAAAATGATATTCTCCAATCTGTTCCTTCTCTAAGTGGAATTGTTTACCGTATACAATCCTTGCCTCATCTTCAATCCACCGGATGACTCCGTTAAAA
Organism: Paenibacillus sp. FSL R5-0923; assembly: GCF_038009145.1. NCBI lineage: Bacteria > Bacillati > Bacillota > Bacilli > Caryophanales > Paenibacillaceae > Paenibacillus > Paenibacillus sp. FSL R5-0923. The sequence continues at coordinate 3,191,967 of NZ_JBBPAT010000001.1, read as the reverse complement.
TCTATATTTTGGAATGGTGTCCCATTCGCATAAGATATCCCGCCAACAAAAATCACACTTTTATAGTTGCGGGATTGTAGGTCAATCGTGATGACGGCAGTTCCTTCCGGATTGTAATCGCCCTTCCTTTCCTTCATATGTGCAGGAAACCATTCCATACTAAGAAAATAGTTGGTCTCTCCCAGTATCGTAACGTCGCGATAAATTTCATGAGATTGTAAGTAGTAGTTGTCCAATCCATATTTTTGCTGTGTAGCATCAAGCAGTTCTTTGATTCGAATATCCATCATAGTGCACCCCATAAAATTGATGCCTACATCATACCATTACTTAGTGTTGATTACGAAGCGCAGCAGCGAATATTCGAGTCGATTGTTACTTATTAAATAGTAAAATCTTCTGAATATTCTACATGCTCATGCAATGGGCTTTGCTGATGTTCAGAAAATGATCAGTAGCTTGGGTTTTAATAATGCAGAGTGTAATAATATTTTGCACAACCTTCACCAGAATTCTATACGTGAATAATGACCAAAAATTTTTATTGGAGGTAAATCATCATGAATGACATCATCGATGGAAATGCGGCGTTAATACAATTTTTCCCACTTCCAGCGCATCTTTATAGTAAGGATATTGCTTGTATTGTAACTGTTGCTTATGCAGAAGAGCAGGGACCAAATTTAACGGGCCTCATAAATGCTCTATACTCCAAGGGATATATAAACCTTGATCACCTACTAAATTCCTCATGGAAAAAACTATACCAAGTTCCGAGGTTGGGACACAAAAGACTGATGCTTCTACTTAATTTACTAGAACGAATTTCTGCAGATCCCAAAACCATAGAAAACCATACAATTGTCCCTCGTGTTACAATGCAGAGTAAAAAGGATATTAAAGAATTAACTTTAAAGAGGATTATAAAGAAGTATAACGAAACATCTGTGGTGGTATTAACTGAAGCTACCGAAAAAGAAGCTCGTATAAAGAAAATTAAAGATAGACTCCGTGAAATGGGGTTAATCATATAACAATATCCCGCCAGTATAATGTAGTGCATTCTTTAAATTGGGAGGGTTAAATGAGAGAAGGAGCAATAGAAGTACATTCTTTTACTTACCTTCCATTGCTCCTAATTACATATTTTTTTGAATCTTTTCTTAAAAGATTGTAGCTGTTCAAGGCTTGTAATGACTTTCAATTCATTCAGTAATCGCGCGATGCATCGAACCAGCGTTGAGCCATCTCCTCTGTTATTGGCTGACCAATCAGATGATCAGACTGGCTGAGTTGCCATACCGCTTCAGCAAGGTCTTCTCGTTCGGTGGTTTCGATGCCTTTGAGGTTGTTAAAGCGCGCGGTGAAGGCAGAAATGGCTGCCTCGGCTTCGGCAAAGGTTCGGGCCTCGGACAAAGTTGCCTGTGCAACGTTATAAGCTTCATTAGCCAGCTTGGCCAGACGTTTAGGCCAGGACGAGAACGGGCGGCCGAACTCTGTCGTCCACCACTCAGGCTTTCGTAATTGGCTCACTGAAGCATGGTCGGTCCAAGGGCGTGCTTCAGCTCGTTTTTTCATTTGCTGTTTCAGATGCTTGCCAGCGATCTCTTCCACATTGTAGGCGATGAATCTGTCAAGCAACGGCCAGACGTTCAAGGTAGGAAGCTCCCCCAGATCCGGCATGAAACGTAGCTCCAGATTCGTTAATTTGGCATGTTGAGCCAATATGTCCAGGTCGCAGAAGTTCCCCCACAAACTCAATGAGTTAAGGTTTGGATACCGATTTAGACACTCCAGCGAGATAGGCTGTCCCAGCGGTGTGTTCTGTAGCGTCAAGCTCGTTACCTGGTGCAACTCACCCAGGTCGGGCAGCAAGAAAGGAATATCATTCTTGCGTCGGCCGGTACGCGGCGCTAGTGTCAGGGATGATGGCATATCGCCTGTGGCCGAGAAGCGTGTTAGATCGCCGGACACACTCAGACGGAAAGACCGCTTTGGAAGCTTTAGGCTAAGGGAACTCCCGGATGGGGCCAACTCGATATGCAAGCCATACAAATTGGACTGACTGGTGTCCACCACCGTGTCTGCAGACAGGATCGGTGTCCACGTCATCTCTTCAATGGGCCGTTTCTTTGCCCAGTCAAAAAAGCCTGGGTCACTGCCTGTATAATGTAGAAATCGTGGCCAGGGAGAGCCAGCCGGCGTGGCAAAGGCATCGAATACGGTCCAATCGATTTGCGCATCAGACGCGACATGAAGGTCTGCCTTCTTCCCCAATTGCGACGGACCAATAGATAGACTACCCACACCAGGCTTAATGACAAGAGTGTGACTGCATGGACCTGTCAGATCGATAGGATAACTACCAACTTCTCTAACAGAACCAGCTGAAGGACGAGCTTGGTTATCATTTGGCATTTCTATCATCCTTTCCACTAAAACACATCAAGATCAATTCGACGTGAATTAACTGCTAATTGAACTAATATTCGCGGTTAAAGAACTATCGTCTGATCAATAAATTAGGAGACTTCCATGTATTTTCTAATTCCTCTAATGGCAGCAGTTCATCTGTTATTTTCTGAAATCGCTTCTTCGCACTCTTTCGACAAGAGCCACTGCTTCATAACTTCAAACGCCTGCCCAGCATCCTGTTCATAAAAGACGGCGGTGTTGGCCGGGATACGATGTACATAAATACTCCTCCTGTTTACAGAGAATCAATGGCATACGAACAATACCCAGATAACAGATAAACTTTAACGCAAACATGATTCCGGTATTCCTTCATACTTTTTTCAAAATTCATATGTCCCAAAACGTTCTCTGAGAGTTTCTTCATGCGGGATCCACTCCGAATCACTCCATAAAGACATTCTTACGATTTCTGACAGCTTATCTACGGCTTGTTCCGGTCTCGTAATACTAATGAGGTCCTCAAAATCCTCAATACGGATATCCAACGCTTTCCGCAAGTAGTCATCATTAAGACGCTCTTCTTTGAGTTGTTCATATTCATCCCTCGTCCACTGTTCACAAAAGATTCTTTCGGCTTGAAGGTTTCCATTCTCGAAAAACGACAACTCGAATATTTCCTCATTCATATATCCGACGGTCATCACTGGCTCCTCGATAAGCGAGGACAACGTTTTGCCGATCTCCTTCACCGTACCCCATACAAAATAATCGTGGAGCACGCTGATCCAGTTCTCGTTGTTTTTGCTTACGTACATGACAACTTTGATCTCTGTAGCCTCATTATTTGACTTACCTAATATTTCGCCATGCCTTTCGCTTAGCTTTCTTAATGCTTCGACAGTGTTCTCAAGGTTGTTCGACCTGATATGCAAATTTGCGAATGATCTTCCCACGAGATGGCCTCCTCTAATCGCTTATTTACTTAGCCGAATTCTTGTTTATATGCTATAAATTGGTTCTATGAATGTATCTTATTTCCATTATAGTGATCGCTTGTCCTAAGTCTACCTACTTTTCACCTGAATTTTGGAAATGACCGCTACGCTCCCACATAAAAAAGGAGGATGTCCCTCCGTCATTTTATGACTTTTGGGACACCCTCTGTCGAACTATTCCACATAACATGATTATTAAACCTACGACAACGCCAACATCGCGTTCATATCTTCTTCAGCAGTGGTAATCAGCTTTAACCCAAAGAGCTCTACCAACACATCCAACACCCCATCCGAGATAAACTCAGGCGGTTTCGGTCCGATACGAATATCCTGAATGCCAAGACTGAACAAACCAAGCAGAATGGCTACCGCTTTTTGCTCAAACCAGGACAGCACGATGCTGACAGGCAGCTCGTTCACCGTACAATCAAATGCCTCAGCCAGAGCTAAAGCAATCTTCACCGTAGAACCAGAATTATTACATTGCCCAAGGTCAATATAACGCGGAATGCCTGTGTCTCCAACAGTTCCATAATCTACGTCATTAAAGCGGAATTTTCCGCAAGAAGTGGTTAAAATGACGGTATCGTTCGGTAAGGATGTCGCCAACTTGCGGTAATAATTCCCACCTTTACCTGGCGCATCACAACCTGCAATGACGAAAAACCGGCGGATATGCCCATCTTTGACAGCCTGAATGATCTCTGGTGCCAGCCCGATTACTGTTTCATGATGATATCCTGTCGTAAGTACCAGATCTGACTCTACATCAGCCGCAGGTAATGACAACGCACGATTAATTAGGGGGGAGAAATCGTCATTCGTGATTTTCGCTACACCTTCTAGTCCTGCAACTTCATATGAGAAAAAGCGGTCTGCATACGTACCTTTAATCGGCATCACACAGTTTGTAGTTGCAAGAATCGCACCAGGAAACTGCTCGAAAAGTCTGCGTTGATCGTACCAAGCTTTGCCGATGTTGCCTTTCAGATGTTTATACTTCTTGAGCGCTGGATAGCCATGGGCAGGTAGCATTTCCGAGTGGGTATAGATGTTGATGCCCTTTCCTTCCGTCTGCTGCAGCAATTCCTCGAGTGCATACAGGTTATGCCCTGTCACCACAATACATTGACCTTCAATTTTATTCTGGCTGACTGTGATTGGTTGTGGAATCCCAAAGCGGTCCGTATGCGCACGATCCAGCAGATCCATGACGCGAACCGCCGCATCTCCAACCTTCATCGCCATTTCCAAATGCTCCTGCGTATTAAAGTTGGAATTGGTCAAGGTCATGTACAAAGCTTCGTGGGTAATACGATCCACTTCAGGATCGCTATATCCTAGCTGCCGAGCATGTGTTGCATAAGCTGCAATTCCTTTTAAGGCAAAAATCATCGTGTCCTGTAAACTCGCAATGGTTTCATTTTTGCCGCATACTCCAACAACGGTGCAACCGCCAGTCGGTGTCTGTTCACACTGGTAACAAAACATATCGTTATCCTCCATATTTAGATAATCTTTCGTTACTCTCAACGTAACAGAACACTAAACCTTGAGTTGTGATTACACACACATTTTTTTAGATCAAGCAGATTTAAATGGCCGTCTATTGATAACAACCATCATTATAATAACGCCTATACAAATGAAAAGATTAATCCCAAAAACCATTCTGAACGCCTGAAGCGGACTCTCCTGTCCTAACTCTCCACTCACCATTCCAAGTCCAAGTGCTGAGCCAAACACCATCCCCGCATTTCGTGTTAAGGCAATTATTCCTCCAATTGAACCTACGTGTTCCTTAGGCGTCTGCTGCATAATATAGCTATTATTCGGAGAAGCAATGAGCCCCATCCCAAGTCCAATAAGACATAGAATCGCAGCGATTCCATAGACCGGGATATTCTCTAAAAATACTAGCAACAGGACGAACCCGCCTCCCATAGCACTCAGCCCCATAAGCATCAGCCGACGAGAACCATAACGATCGGACCAGTAGCCTGCAAGAGGACCTGCAAAGGCCAATGCAATGGGATAAGCCGCCATAATGTAACCGGTCGTGGAGGACGAAAACTGAACCGCTGCTCCCATCAAATAAAATGGAATAAGGACAAGCAAGGTATTAGAAAGAATAAAAGAGGCACAGCTAACGATCAAGCCACCCGCCACAGAAGGAATTCTCAGCGCCCGAAGAGGTAGAAAAGGTGTCTTTTGCCTCCGTTCCCATAATAGAAACGTGACCAACAGCAGGATAAACCCCATCAAACTCGCCATCGTCTGCGTAGACACCCAGCCCCACTTGCTCCCATTTGTTATCACGAGAAGAAGCAAGGTGATCCATACCATGAACAAGCTAGCCCCCACGATGCTGACAGTTCCCGACTTACGATCTTGCACACGGCTCGGAATGTACCGGTAAGCCATAACTGTAGCCACAATTGCCACAGGAACATGGATCAAAAATAGCCACTGCCAGCTAAGCCACTCCGCAATCAACCCTCCCGCAATAGGGCCTGTCATCCCGCCCAGTGCGACTGCCGTACTCAGAATTCCGAGTGCATGTCCTCTTTTCTCTTTCGGCATATGGATAGTGATGAGCGCAATATTCGTTGCTTGGAACATCGCAGCACCTATGCCCTGCACAACTCTAAGCGTAAGCAATATTGGCAGATTAGGTGAAAAAGCGACCAAGATCGAACCAACTGTAAAAATCACATATCCGAGATTATGAATGCGGCGAAACCCATAACGATCACCCAGTTTTCCCATCACAGGGAGAAACGCAGTAATCACTAGTAGGTACCCTGTTGTGATCCACAAACCCTTTGCAAGCTCCGTCTGAAAATGATTTATAAAAAAAGGAAGCGATACATTCATAATTCCGGCTGTAAAATGGGAAATAAAAGCTCCCATACAAATAGCCGCCATCATACCCAGCCGCCACCTGCGGGTGCCCGCTAGCTCTGTATTTTTTGCAACATTCATACTGATCCCGTCCCCACTCATATTTGTCTAAGAATTACTAACAATTATAAGTAGATCCATTGCCAGGACCAATCCCATAAAGCTGGGATATGAGATGTTTAAATAGGCTCCAGTCAGTACAGCCTTATCTTCCCCCTCGCTTTCACAGTCATATATTATATCTGCCTCAGCTTGCCTTCTTCGCAATTCGGAAAGTAGCTATAAAGCTTAAAATTACGAAAAGAAGCTGGATCGATAAGGCCAAGAGGATTCCTCTCATTACGCCCCATCCAAAGGATTCACTAATGGTAATTAGGGCACCACCTAATCCGATGCTAAGAGCAGGACTAAACGCATCAATAAATTGAATATTTGCTGAAATTGAACCTGCATCGCCATCTTCGGCATGATGTAGTGCAATGGCTCCCGTGGTTGGATGTGCCAGCCCTATTCCAAAACCGGTAAGTATTTGTGAGAACACTGCGAGCACAATTCCATTACCTGAAATGCCTATCACGGTTATGACCAGCGCAACTCCGACTATCATAAAAGCAACGCCAATCGTCACCCGTTGTCTACGGCCCCTCCCATGGTCTTGTTCATCAAGCTTGGATTGCATCCACGCTGCTATTGACCAACTTATAGCCCCGGCAGCAACGATTAAGCCCGCAATATCTGCCGATAACCCTTTAACATTTGTTAGAGCTAGAACAACATAGCTTTCAACAGCATAGTAGCATGCAACAAACAGCCCTCTAGTAACAATGGTTGCCGGCAAACCTTTTTTAACTACTAAAGCACCCTCAGGCAGCAGTTTCCGTAAAGGTTGAATCATAATTAAGCCCCCTGCAATTGAAATCACAATCCCCTTCCAAGAAGGTAAAAATCCTAATCCTGCTAATAGCAGCCCTGTTCCTAATGTTAATAAAATTGCATATATTTCTTTATACGTCCCTCTTTTCGTCGTTGAAGTATTATTATTTTCAGTTTGTAACTTACGAAATAATGGGAGCGTTAAGCATACAGATAGAACAATGAACGGCAGAACAAGCCAGAACACAAACCTCCACGAAAGATTTTCGGCTAAAAGCCCTGCGATATAAGGACCAATTAATGCTGGAAGAATATAAGCACTAGAGAAAGCTGCAAGTATTTTTGTTCTTAGACTGTCAGGGTAACTTAAAGTAATGCTGGAGTATACACAAGTTAAAAGTGCACCTGCTCCGAAACCTTGAAAAGCTCTTCCGCCGATCAACATGTAAATATTGAAGGAAGTTGCTGCAATGACGATACCCGTAACAAAGATTAGAATAGAAACTACAAATGATTTATATACACCATTCTTATCAATCTGCTGTCCAATGACCATTGTGCCAATGATTTGGGATAAAAGAAATGCACTAAAAATCCAACCATAATAATGGATCGCATTCAAACTTTGCGCCACCTTTGGTGCAATCGTCGTAACCCCCAATCCTTCAAATGCTACTGTTGTGACTGCCAGAATAATACCGATAGTCAACGCTCTGTACTGGGCATCAAAAATCCCGATTTTATTATTGCTTGTTCTCATCTTTGTATCCTCCTTATAATTGTCGAAGCATTAGTTGCTATAGCAAGTATTAAGTAATAAAAAACAAACGATTCAAAACAAATGGTCTTGACGATAATCGTTATAGCAACTAATTGGCGTGAAGAGCTTCTCTTTTTACAAACAAAATCTACTATAAATCCTTTACATTATTATGAATGACAGAAAGTAGCCTTCTAAAGGTTTCAACCTCTTCCTCAGTTAACCCTTCAATGGTCTTTCTATACGCTTCAAGAGAGGGAGCAAGAATCTCATCTTTTATTTCACGCCCTTTAGAGGTTAGATATACACGTAAAGATCTTCTATCCGTCTCATGGGTTACACGATGAACAAAGCCTTTCTTTTCAAGCTTGAAGAGCATACGCGCAATGTTAGTTTGATCTTTATAGAGTCTTTCAGCAATATCCTTTTGAGTAATCCCTTCACTCTCCCAAAGAATAACGAGGATCTCCCATTGGTCCACCGTAATATCAAAGGGATTTACCACTTTTTGATAATAGTTATTCAGCTTTAAATCTGCCCGGTGTACAATTACGCCTATGTATTTTTCTAATTCCAATGGTATGGCCCCCAGATAATTGACATGATTATAGTTGCTATGACGAGTATAATTGTAAAGGCTAATAAATGCAACTCTAGAATATAAGCTCCTTATTTCGCAGATTTCAGCTTCTTCTTCTCTTGAAACCAGCCCATCACTAGAAGTATTAGTGGAATGATAAACAGCATAGGAATCTGGACATAGAACCGGACGACACGTAATCCTGTATAGATAAATTCTACATAGTTTCCTGCCATCGCAATGGAACAAATAAACATAACCATAGTCACGGGGATCATTAATTTGCGATAGGAGGGAATACCGAACAATGTTGCCGCACCGATTAGCGTCGCATATAAATAAATGCCGATACGGAAAAAACCACCGACAATAGCCGTGACGAGAAACAATACATCCAATCGTTCTAATAAAGCTCTTCCCTCAATCAACTCCGAGGTTGTCAGCAATGGGTATTGTGTTCTTGTAAATAGATCCGCACCGAGGACAGACACATTTAGCATCGTAACAAACGCGATAAAAGATCCGCTGATCAATAATCCTGTAATCACTGTTTTCTTCACTTGTTGCGGTTTATTCACATAGGGAAACAACATCAAGAACACTATAATCTCTCCAAAAGGAAATACAACGGTGCTTGGAATCGATTGCCTCAGTACGGTTAACCATCCCTCTTCAAGTACAGGTCTTAAATTTTGAAGATTTACATTCCCAGATGTAACAATCGAAATTAGACCGGTTACAGTAACAAGAAGTAACACAGAAAAAAAGAGCTCCGCTGTCCTCGACAACACCTCAATACCTTTTCCAATGACATACATAACCGAAAGTAGCATCAAGGCAATAATAACGAGAAAGGGAGTCTGTGTAAAAACAAAGGATACAGCCATTGAGGCGAATTCACGGACTACAAAACTCCCATTAAACAAGAAATAGACGACATATAACAAGGCGACGATACGACCCACAACGGGCCCTAATATTTTTTTCGCATATTCCGTGAGCGGAAGATCCGGATAAAATAAAAACAATCGATGATAGATTAGAAATAAACAAATTCCCCCGAGCATTCCGAGGATTGCGGTGATCCATGCATCTTGCTTGGCTTCCGCACCAAATCCGGAGATAATCGCACTCACGATTTCAAACATCAATACAAGGATAAGCAATTGACGGGGACTGATCTTTGCTTTTTCCAATGTCACTCCTTCTCTCTATGAACAATTCATTTATCAGCTATTATCGATACTTTCCATTATGGTTCTATTACGCAACCCAGTATTACGCAAATAAGCCTCCACTTTCACTTTTACTTCAATGGTGGGAAAGGTCACATCGTTCCAATCCCGCTTTAACGTTCTCCATTGCTTAGGGTGATCACGATGCACCACTTCTCCAAATCCAAAAATGTCCGACTTTTGCTGTTGCATTAATTTAATCGTGGCTACCGCTTCATCATGAACGGCTTGCATGTACAGGCGCTCAATTTGCAAGAACAATTTCGGGTTAGTTACATCAATTGGGACATCAACCTCACCAATATTTGCATCCGCGCCAATCTTCACCTCAATAATTGGTTTACCGGATTTATCAAAGCTTGAATGAAATGATGATTTGGTTCGTATATTCTCGATCCCGATTGTATGTGGCTGACCATTCCAATCCATGGTTAACAATGTCGAATTAACTCTGCCTAACACCCATAAGAATCCACGGCTTTCATTTCCGTCTAACCACCTCATTAATTTTCCATCTTTAAAAGTAGCAATCCCATTAGCCATTAATTTGTCTTCTTTATTTGTAGAATCGAGTTGAATGCCAGTAATCGTAGGTTCTTTACCAGATGAGACGATGGCTTGAATGACTTGGTATATTTTCTCATCAATATTTTCACCAAATGCTTTCTCGGTTTCAGCTACCATTTTCTTAATTTTAATGGCAGGTGAATTATCGAGACTCGTTCGTTGTTTAATGATTTCTTCTCCCGTCGTTCCCCTCGCGATAACCATTGTAGCGGAAGGACGAAACTCACTATCCCGCTCAATGCCGTCAAAAAGCTTCTTTATCCCTTGTGTTGTAGCTAATTCTTCACCTACCAAGAGAACTATCGCATGACCATAATGCAATTGCCTAGAAAGTTTTTGTGAGAGAACGCGAGTGGCATCAAATACATTATTTCCTTCTGCTGAATATGTGGTTGGAGGTAAAGGCATTGGGCTACCTCCTCCTTGTGTACTTGAGACATTTACAGGATTCACGATCTGAACCGTAACCCTAATGTTCTTTTTTTCTCCTTTATCAATCGCCATCGCAACCACAAAACCGATATCCGTTAACTCTCGACTATCCCAGCAACCCGTAAGGAGAGCAATCATAACCATCGACAAACAAAACCGTGCCATTCTACGTCCCATCTTGATCACCCACTTGCTCTGTTGTAGGCTTCTTCATCAATTTTGGAATCAAATGTCTCATCCAAATCGGTAAAGGTGCATGAATCTGACTATTCTTTACATGCATCATTGGACTATAAGGAGCCATGTAAGGTACACCAAATGAACGTAAACTACACATATGTGCAATGATCATAATCAAGGTAAGAATCATTCCAAAGAAACCGAACGTTGCTGCACTGATCATGAGGAGAAAACGTAACAATCTCGCGGATACAGCAATTGAGAAAACAGGCGTCGCTAGACTAGAGATAGCTGTAAGTGAAACAACAATAACCATTGCCGTTGACACTAAACCTGCTTGTACAGCTGCCTGCCCAATGACAAGTGCTCCAACGATGGATACTGCTGATCCAATTGCTTTTGGCATACGAACACCCGCTTCACGCAGAATTTCAAAAATAACCTCCATTAATAGCGCCTCAACAAACGCGGTAAATGGCGTTGCTTCTAGCTGTGAAACAAGCGAAATCACTAACTGCGTTGGTATCATTTCTTGATGAAAGGTTGTTGCTGCAATATAGAAAGAAGGTCCAATCATCGAAATGATGAACATTACGATTCGTAACAGCCGCAATGCAACACTGATATCATACCGATGATAAGAATCCTCTGTAATTTGAAAGAATTGATTAAAAACGGCTGGGATGATTAGCATAAAGGGCGTTCCATCCACCATAATTGCAATTTTTCCTTCTAAAAGATTAGCAGCGACGGTATCTGGGCGTTCTGTAGGTAGGACCGTTGGAAACGGAGTAAAACTCTGATCTTCTATCATTTTCTCAATATATCCTGATTCCAGAATGCTATCCAATTTGATCTTGCGGAGACGTCGCTTCGCCTCTTCAACAATGCTATCATCCGCGATCCCATTTATGTACATGATCCCTATCCTGGTATGTGTAACTTGACCTAATGTCATCGATTCCAGCCATAAATTAGGATTTCTTATGCGACGCCGAACCATCGAAATATTTGTCGTTAAGCTTTCAACAAACCCTTCACGAGATCCTCGAATAGAAGTATCCGTACCGGGCTCATCTATAGCGCGGACTTCACCGCCCGATGTAGCAATCGCTAGGGCTTCATTCGATCCATCAATTAATAAAATAGTCTGCCCCCACAACAGAGCATCATAGAGTTCATCCCATTGAACAAGCGTCTTCAGACCACCGATTGGAACAATTTTATCAGTGATTACTTGGACCAGATCATTTAATGTCCTTTGTTCATTACTCAGCATGACGTTCAGCAAGACTTCCATGACAAATTGATTAATGGTTGTATTGTTAACAATGCCATCCACATAAATAATTGCGGCTTGAAGCTCCTCCTCCGAGCCCCCAATCGTAAATTCTCGAATAATTATATCTCCACTATTCCCTGTCTTTTGGCGAATCTGCTCTAAATTGACTCTTAATTCTGTTGAATCAATCGGAATTGAAGGGACGGTCCATTGTGGATTGCTTCCAGCACTTTTGCTACTTGCATTGCCATCCTCTGCCATGCCCTTCACCTTTCTCTCCATTATTTGCTGCTCTTTGCGTGATTATTCTACCCATTAACAGCAAATATTATTGGAAGATTAACAATGAAGGCAGGGAAGTAGTATGAAAATATTCGTCGTAACTATACTCTTATTAATCTTAGTAATAGCACTGACCTTTCTGCTTGACTTCATTTCACTCTTTAACATACAAGAAACATTTCGTAATCTAATGGCCTCTTTTCGCGTCATGAGTACCTCAGAACTCATCATCTTTAATTTCTTGATTGTAGGCACAATAACTTATTTAATGTGGCCACTGGTACAAAAATGGCTGCCACAGCAATCTCCATCATCGCAAGGTCAACCATCCGAGCATGTCGACAAAACCCAGACGAAATAGTGATCATCCAGCCATATGTGGAATTAACTACCCTCCTTTATAAAAATAAAACCCATGTCTGATGACATGGGTTTTAAAATTAGCTTTTAATATGTGACGTTTAGATTGCTGATCACACTAACCAATAAATTCTTGAACCCACTCACTGTTATAGTAACCTATTCCAATTTCAGTAAAGGAACTATTCAGGATGTTGGCACGGTGACCAGGGCTGTTCATCCATTGATTCATTACTTCTTCCGGGCTCGACTGGCCTTTGGCGATATTTTCCCCTGCTGTATTATAGGAGATCCCAAATGCCTTCATCATGTCGAACGGAGATCCGTAGGTTGGTGACTGATGGTCAAAATAATTGTTGTCGGACATATCCTGCGCTTTAGCCAAAGCCATTTTCGACAGCTCACTATTTAAACTAAGGGGTTTCAAGCCTGCGTTTGTTCTTTCTTTGTTTACCAGTTCCAACACTTTCTGCACAGATGCCGATGCATTGGTGGATGTTTGCGGATTAGCAGAATATTGTGGATTGGCCGATTGTTGCGGATTAGCAGAATGCTGTGGATTAGCGGAAGTTTGCGGATAAGTGGTTTGATCCCCTGTTGTACCACCTGTAGGTGGAGTAGTGCGGATAAACCCATCCAGCCATTTCGTTACATCGCCGGGTACTTGTTTAGCCTTAATCGTTGATTTCCCAGCATTCTCTGTGGAAATAGAAGAAGCTTGAGTTAAGGTTGTTGTTGTAGCTGTTTTGCCAGCATGATGTCCAACCTTCGTTTGTTGAGTAGTCATTTGGTTGTTGGCAGATTGATTACCCGAACAAGCTGTAACGAGCAATAGCGCTACTATTACGATAAATGGTTTAATAACGACCCCTCCTGATTTGGCAAAGTAGTGACTTAATCGAATAAAGTTTTTGTAAAGCACGATTGAATTATTCATCTCTAATTCAAAAAAATAAAAAGCAAAAAAATCCACCAGCAACATTTGTTGCTGTGGACTTTTTGAAAGCTTATTATGTATCGAGATCCGTATTCTTGCTCACATAGAGCTCACTAGGCTGAACTTGATATCGACCGGTTTGCAGCAGCTCTGGTAGACGCCCCATCCGTTCCGCTAAACAACAAAGACTTTGCTCATGAAAATTAGAAAGCCCCGTATGAATCCGATCTTGAAAAGGTTTAAGCCACCTTGATTCTAAGTGATCAGGACCGAAATAAACCCCAAGCAGAGAGCCAGCCGTTGCTCCAAAGCTATCCGTATCGTTTCCTTGCATCACCTGCTTGCATATTCCATCACCAACATTGTCTGCAAATCGCAGGGTATTAATTAAGGTGCCTATTTCCTGATAAACATCACAGTGACAATAATTCGCATACTTATGGTTAATGCTCTTATACGCTTCCAGCCAGTCATCTGCATTCGCTACCATCTCAAGGCAATCTTTAGTAATCTCGTAGAATCGGCTTCTTTTAGGTACGAATTGCAGAGCCGTATTGATTATTTCAATGGGATCGCGCTGCACGTGAGCAACAGCAATCGCAGCAGCAATGAACATCGTGGAGTAAATGCCGGTCCGGCGATGAGTAAAACTTGCATCCCGCCAAGCTAGCTCAGCAGCCAGAGCAGGTTGACCAGGACAGGCATATCCGTAAGCATCTGCACGAATCGCCGCACCGCATAGTTCCGTTCCCTGCACCATAAAATCAGGCCAAGCCTCTATTACAGAATGATTGAATAGTTCCTTATCATGCTCCAAATAGCTAATCCCTGATCGCATCAAAATAGCTCTTTCCGGCCCCCAAGTTGTACTTATCGGAAGGTGATTTAACCATAAATCCCTTAAATTTCTTTTCGTAAAACCATCACCGAATTGTTCTAGCACCATCATTCCCATTAATGTGTAATTGATATCATCATCAGGTGCCACATAACGAATTCGCCCCCGTGTCGTCTCAAACCAAGACCAATGACGACGATCCAGCGCATGGAGAGTTTCTTCAGAAATGTAATCATTCAGTGGCCATTCCCCTACAGAAGTTAACGCTTGACGTAATTCCAACAAGCTGGGGTTTACCTCTATCGGTTTGCCTAGCATTGAGCCACAGACTGAAGCAAGGAAACCTGCCTCTACACGCTTTGAGCTATCCTTCAGATTCAAAATCCCGACCTGACCTAGAGGTCGAGCCGGATCACATTCCCGCCATATCTCATCTAAATCGTTTGGCTCATAGTAAGGCCAGTTGTCCCTCATTGGAATGACAGCCAAGCTATGGGCGAATTCTAGATAGGCATCATAGCTTGCAGGGAGCTTTTCCAACTTAGCTAAATAACCGGAGGTTTGATGCCCCTGCTCGAATTTATTACGCAGAACTCCCTCTAATTGAAGTTTAAGAAATGTGAGTGATGGTAGCATATTGCATCTCCTTTGTCCTCGTATCTATCCACAATACATCAATATCATAAGCTTTAGAAGTAAAAAATAACTAGACAAAAAAGTATTGGTCGAATATTGATTTTCCCTTAATAATCCTTCATCCCAACACTATCGAAACTGCACAATACACTAACAACAGTCCCATCAGTACATTAAATTGACTTCTATATTTAGATATCATTTTTTTGAAAAGAGAACCACACAAACACCAACAAAAAGTGCCCATATAACCGATGAAAGCAAGAATTAAAGAATAACTCAATAATCTAAAAGAGGAAGAAGGATAGGTAAGGATAAATGTCGATGTAACTGTGATCCCATATAATATCCCTTTTGGATTGATAAATTGTAAAAGCATTCCTGCAATAAAGCTATTGTGTTTATCTCCAGCTGTATCACTTTCTGCTTGTTTACTTGTAATCATTTTAACTGCTAAATACAGCATGTAGATTCCGCCTATTACAGCCATAATAGATTTAATTTGTGGAAGAAGATTATTCAAAAGTAGATTAAAGTAGGAACATAACAATATGATTATAAAAAATCCTGTACCCACTCCTAAACAAAATTTCATTGATTTTTTGAGCCCAACTTGGTTTGCAAAACCCATTGCCATAATATTATTGGGTCCCGGAGTAAAACTTGCAACAAATGCATATAAAAACAAAGAAACAAACACTAAATTATATCTCCCCTTCCAGCTTGTATGCTATAATGTATCCATCAGACGTTATAACGTACATTTGTGCGTTTTATTGTATATCACGATCGTTATAAAGTAAATGGAGACAGGAGTAATTACAGTGGAAGAAATAAATCTAATTATTGCGGAAAATATAAAAAAGATAAGAAAAAGTAAAGAGTTAAGCCTGGAAAAGGTTGCGGAATTAACAGGAGTCAGCAAAACAATGATTGGTCAAATCGAAAGAGGCGAATCGACACCAACCATTACAACCCTTTGGAAAATCGCCAATGGCTTAAAAATTTCATTTTCTGCGCTGATAGATTACCCAAAGCCTGACACAAGAGTAATCTTAAGAAGTGACATTCAGCCACTGCTTGAAGATAACGGAAAATATCGAGTGTATCTATCTTTTCCATTTGAAGAAAGTAAACGGTTTGAAGGTTATACCGTGGAGATAGACAAGGGTGGATACCTTGATGCCAATTCTCATATGGAAGGTACCGAAGAATTAATCACCGTGTTTGACGGAGAATTGTCTTTCCGTGTCAATAACAATGAATACCTCTTGAAATCAGGTGATTCTATCACATTCCTCGCAGACAAACCCCATGTATATCATAATCCAGGACAAACAATAACCCGGTTAAGCATGATTTTATACTACCCCTCTTAGCAAAAAAATTCCAAGGCACTTGAGACTTGGGACTACGTTCTCTATGATAGGGTTGCTAGATGAGTTAATGTCCTTTTACAAAAAACAAGCCATCCTTTAGAAGAACTAAAGGATGGCTTGTTCGTAATGCTTAGAGCGCCGCAATCCGCTGCTGGATGCGTGGAAATAAGGCGAAGGCATTCTCGTAAAATACTTTTTCGTGGTGCTGCTCAGGGACAAGTCGGCGGACAAATTCCGCATACAGGTCAATAGGAGCGAGTGGCCAATCCGTGCCGAACAACATTTTCTCATAGTGGTCGGAATACACCAGCGCCCGGCGAAAATGATCCATGAACAGAGGTTCATTCATGAACCGTTCAAAATGAGGCCGATCACCGACTACAAGACCGGACAAATCGGCATAGACGTTTGGATTTTTGGCCACCACTTCGGCGGCATCCATCACCCACGGATCGCCAAGATGGCAAATCATAAAATTCACATCACGTCGTTGGAATGCTAATTCGTCCACGGTAAGAGGATGTGCATACTTAAGCAATCCATTCATCGAGTACGTATCACCGGTATGAATGACGACAGGCGTGCCGTACTTGGCTGCCAACTCATAGATCGGTGAATAGATTTTGTCATAAACGTAATGATGATAGTACCCGGCGTAGAGCTTAATACCAGCCACCTCGGGCGCTTGCAGCCGTGCCTCAATTCGGTCGAGCTCCTCCTGAGCATCCTTGCCTCCGAGCATATTCGGATTGATCCCCACGCATTCCATTAAGAAAGGCGGCACAGTGTCTTCCAAGTCAAGGCCCATCGGATTAGGGGAAGTAGAGTCAGGGAAAGCTCCCTTCGTCTGCTCCGATACCCCCATTCCAATGCCCAGAATAACGTCGTTCTTATCAAACTCCGCTTTGAGCCCGGCAGCAGTGTAATCGACTTTGGAGAGATCCAGTGCTGTTTGATGAAAGCTGTCGATGTCCGACAGATGAATGTGAATATCAATGATCGGCATTTAAGATCTCCTTTTCGTCAGTAGGTCTAGCAAAGGTCAGCTTCAAAAGACTGCGGACATCCTCTGAATTCAGAGCGAGTTCTCCCATGATCAGGAAGGACGGCTGTGTCCAAACGGTTTCTCCATTGAGAAGCGGAAGATGATGATGCACGCCGTGATTAAATACCTTATTGTTCACATACGCCGAGGCACTCTGATTCGGATGACTGCTCACCATATGCAGCATATCCTTACGCGAAGATGCACCAATTCGCAATAGTCCCTTGGCCTCAAGATAAGTTTCAACCGTTCCTAATAAGAATTTGCCCTCCTTGGAGAATTCCATCCATCCTTCGGCATAGACTGGCGAAGGTTTGATATAATTCTCCTCCGACAACGAATAATTCGGCAGGGTCATTCCACTGTCATTGGTCACCGAATGCAACACACAGAGCACAGGGACGCCGGGGAGCATAAGGTAATGCTGATTAACAACAATCCCTCGGTTCTTTTCCTGCTTCTCGATCGAAGTAGTGATACGTAATCCTTTCCATACATTGCCCTGAACATCCATTTGCTCGGTCCAAGCTGCGCTTCTTGGCTCCTCCAAACGACTAAATCCACCTATGCCTGAAATACCTACACCGAGTCCACCATGCCAAGGATTCCACCAGGAACGTGGTGCTGCTTCCGGGTAGGAGCTATCCAGCCATTCTTCTCCATGGTGCTTCAGGGAATGCACAACACTGCCGAAATCAGGAGCAGCTGCAATAGAAAGAACTCCGTTGCTCACAGTGTAAATAGGACCCGCTGGTCCCTCTTCTGTGCCACAGACAACAGCCGCTGTTTCCGTTTGAGGGAACCAGAGGCCGGTTCGCTCTTGAATACGATCCTCTCCACGATAGACGACTCGTACCTTCTGTCCTGATTGGCTGTGTTCTGAAGAAGATTCCGCTTCCTCAGGTGAGAGCTCAAAGCCCGCGGAGTGCAGATTCTGCTCTCTTTGCAGCTCCATCTCAGCGACTTTCTGCTCCTCTCCTCTATCCGTTAGTACATACAGCTCGAGGCTTCCATTAAGCGGAGTCATCTTTCGTTCGATTAACTCCGCATGAAGCGCCCCCGCCGCAAACGGATTTCCACCGCCGAGCGTTAATTCAAGATGATCATCCAACACAGGTGTGATCGGATCCAGCTGCTTCCGGGCAAAGGTGCGGAAATCCGACCACTTCAGGAAGGTGTTTAAAGCGAACACCAGCGCCTTTGTTCGTACGACATCTCCAGCAGCGATTTGACCAAGATTATGTTCCAGTCCAAGTGGATACTCCGGACGAAGCAGCTTCAGCGAAGGGTCCCAGCAAACGCCGCATGTGACATTTTCTTCCTTGCTAAACAACCAATTTTCCGTAATTTGAGCGCTGTCCCAATAACTCGGATCACCCGAATAAGCATCGCCCATATCTACGTAATGACCCTGATAAGGCAGGATGAGCCGTTTGCCAAAAAATCCGAAATTCGTTAGCAGATACATATCCTCTTCCAACGTTTGGTTACTAGTATTGCGTACCTCGCTATAAAACTCAGCGATTCCGTTTGCAAAGAGCTTAGCCACTCTTTTTATCTCCAGACCCGGAAATTCATCCGATTCATAAAGAGTCTCTAGAATTTGGCCCTCTCCTTCGGAATAGATCTTTACTTCTTTAGCCTGTTTCTTCGAGAATTCTTCGGCGAATGGTTTACCTAACTTCGGATGGGTCAACCAGAAATTATGGCTCGAGCCGGGATATTCAATCCACATCCCATTGTCGTTATTATTAAGATGTACGGAGTAGGTGCCGTTTACAGCCACCCACTGATCCCCGTTTTCCCCACCAAAGCGGCCATGTGTTCCTTTCATTAGCACAGATAATTTGCTGATGAAGGACACTGCCTTCTCTCCAGCCGGAACGGCCGTCACCTCAATATCCCGTGAATAAAGGCCATATGAATTTAGGGTAAAGGGTACTCGGATGGAAGCCTTACTTTTAGCTGGAACCGAGAAGCTTACTGTCCGATCCGCCCACGTCAAAAATTCTTCCTCTGGCAAATCAAAAGAAAATTCCGCTTCCGCTGCAAAATTATTCTCAACATTCAAATATAGCTCAGCGGGAAGACCCGGATACAGCTCACGTGTTGGCAACTCCATCATCATTTTCAGCGGGAATTTAGGAGCAACACCTATGCGGAACTCAGCGCGCTTGCCACCGATGATCCATTTGCTCATAACCACGGGGTGAGTCTTCTTGTCGTTTTGCTCTTCACGAATCGGATCAAGCTCGAACTCACCTTCTACGATAACTGTTTCTCCTGGCGCGAGTGTTGGTGCAGCAGACAAGCCAAAACGAATATTCTTGTCATTTTGGCCTTTGATCTCAATAGCCAGATCAGACGCCGAACGATTCTTGATGTGATAGCGAATCTTGTAGGTGGAACCGAATACAAGATCGTGATCGTCAATCTCCGTGGAGATTTCATAGTCAGGTGTATCAAGAGCCGTCAGGCCGCGACCGGTCTTCTCGAATTCTGCACGTAAGGAGAGTTCTCCCTTTTGCCAAGTGTAATCGAAGAAATCAAAACCACGCTCCCGGCGACCATCCGGCTGAATGGGCAGTTCACGGGTACTATCTGCATACCAATCCAGCTGTTCAAAATAAGGAGCGAGTGCTTCCGTTTGCAGAACCGTCGGAATAAAGTTCATCAGATGAACGTAATCCTCATTTTTTTCCCAAAAGAATCCACATTTCTTATACATCGGTACGGCCTTCGTATTGCCTGCCCAAGTAAACAGATCAAGACGTGGCCAGCCCGCTTCAATTGTTGTGCGAACAGCGTTCAAAATCAGATTACGACCTACCTTGTATCCGTGATAATCAGGTCGTACATTCAACAATGGGACATACAAAGCTCCTTCGTCTTGACGGTAATGAGCAAAACTGCAGAAGCCGACCACTTCCTCACCATCAACGGCGAGAAACACATTCAGATTGGACGAGATTTCCATCTCGCGGCGCACTGTATCCTCTGTTCTCTGATTGGTGCCTCCACCCCAGCTTTCGTTGCTACGGTTCCACATTTCTGCAACCGCCTTAGCGTAAGAAGGATCATATTCTATAATGCGGATTTGTTCCGCTGTAGTCTTTACAGTCATGCTCTCAGCTCCTTCTCCCTCAAATAGAGTATGTATACAACTTTATTCAAATAACTCCTACGAGTTCTTATTATACTATTAATTGGAAGACTGTTACGAGGTAAAAAACTCTTTCTCCTTATTTTCTACATAAAGCCACTGCCAGCAGAAAGCTGCAGAATAAAAAAGCTGTCGAGACTCCCTCGACAGCTTCGAATCTACTCTATGAGCAGCATTTCTATTTAACAACTCTCCACACGATCCGCTGATCTTTTTTTCAAATTCGCGATACCTACAATACCAATCAACAACACGCAGAAAGAATAAGGAAGTGCCATATTAGCGGTGTATAAAGCTGTGCCTATAACTGGACCTATGAATGATCCGCCACCTTGCAGGGCCGCAATAAAGGAAGCAACACTTCTTTGCTCATGGTCTTGAACCGCCATTGAAGCACCCGCACTGTAGCCAAGCAATGTAAAACCGATGCCAATTCCCAAGAATGTAAAGTCCACATAAGCCAATCTGATAAACAATAATAAGCCTAGCAGACCCAAAGCCACAAATAATAGCCCTACGAGCAGCACTTTTTTAGGATGCCATTTGAGATATTTACTGATCACAATTTGCGAGAGCACCACCATTATTCCCGAGATAGCCAGACCCGTTCCAATTAACTGAGTGGCTTGCTGAGTACTGTATCCAAGGCTGTCTTGCACAAAAAATCCGATAGTAACCTGCACGATATTCAGAGCAAACGATAGTAATAGTCCAATCCATAAATAGAGGCGTATCCGTTTGTCGTTGGGTGAAAGTGAAATCGCCTGCCTTTCGATCTCGATATTCTTTTCTTTAGGAATAAACACTAGAAATAAAATAGCCAAGGTGAATAATAATATGGCTGCGGCGTACATTGGTGAGGTGAGTCCCAGCGAAGCCATTCCTCCGCTCATTGCAGGTCCTACTACGAAGCCAAGTCCATTGGCTGCACCGAATAATGCCATTCCCTGAGTACGGGTCTCTTTTGTACTCCAGCCCATAACATAAGCTTGTGCTAATGCCGGAATACCTCCAAAGAAAAAGCCGGCGATTGCGCGAAGTATAAAGAAACTCCAAAATAGGCTTGTTTTACTCTCAGCATGTACTGCATAATCAGCCAGCAGTGCAAAAATGACTAGTGTTGCCATGTAGACGAACATAATCGAAGCGAGCAGCCATTTTCGGCTCATGAATGTTTGTTTTTCCCAGAAATATCCTCCGAGCAGCCAGCAAAGTCCCGCTACCGATACCAAACATCCTGATTGAAAATCACTAAGTCCCAAATTTCGAGCAAGCGGTCCAATAATCGGATTAAATGCAGCTATCGATATCATCCCTGTAAGTACGATTAGAAACATAATACCCAGTCTGTATTTCATGAAATCCCCTTCTCCTCTCAAGTAAACCAAAAAAATATACGATTCATAATCGCTGTGTTCATGGTACTATGCTTGGAAGTCAGGCCTCTACCCGTTGACGGATAACTTTACTGGTTATCGGGATTATTAGTAGAACACAAAAAAACTGCTCCTAAGAGCAGTTTAAGTGATAGTCTTTCAATCTACCGTTCCAATATTCTCCAGGTGCAATGAACTTTCGGAGCTAACACCCGCTTCCGTACTCAGAGTAGTAAGTGCTTGTTTAAGATCCTCTTTATTCACATACACGTATGGACTCTTCCAAAGAGATTCCACATGTAAGGAATTGATATGATCTGGTTTGAGTTTAGGGAAGTTCAACAACCATTGCTGGAGATCTGCTTGTGGAATATCAGTCTTCACATTTTCACCGATGATGTCCAATACATTCCCCCATTGGGACACGCCTTGGAAATTCCCTAGCTTATCCAGAATCTGCTTAATTACTTGCTGCTGTCGATCATTGCGCTGAAAATCGGAGGATTCAGCCGTTCCTTGATTCGATTTGCGGTAACGCACAAAGTCAAGCACATGTTTGCCATCCAGCTTCTGCAAGCCCTTCTTTAAGTTGATGTTCGTTCCATCTGCCGAATCGATATATTTCATATCCATATCGACATCAATGGTTAGCCCGCCAAGCAAGTCCACCGTCTCCTTCAGCACATCAAAATTCACCACAACCATGTGATCAATTGGCAGACCTAGTAAATTGCTGAAAAACTCTTTTGTATTAGGGATAGCTTCAGTTTTATCTTTTATGTAATGGTAAGCATAATAATAATTAGCTTTGCGAGAGGGCAACGATTTAGGTTTTAGCAACAAATCCCTCGGTATAGATAAGAAACTCGTCGACTTCGTGTCAGGATTGAAGCTGACAAGCATTAGCACATCGGTATTCATTACCCCACCACCACCGTCCCGACTATCTACCCCGGCAAGCAGAAAAATCATAGGTTCAACCGATACCGTCGCCTTTTTTTCCTCTGGGGCAGCGGTTGGCTGGACGTTGACTGGAGCAGCCATGCGCTCTATCGCGTTATCCGTCTTTTTGTATAAATACCCTGCATATACTCCAATTCCGATAATCGTTGCGCCTAAGACAAGTCCAATGCTCGTCAGAATTTTACGAGTTGTTGTCCACTTGCGTTTGTTAGTCATAATTCCCTCCACTCAGTTCCAGTAGCTTTTTCAATCCGTGCTTTCATCCTTATGGACTTTCACACTTAGCACTATGCCAATCGCAATCATATTAGTAAGTAACGAGCTACCTCCATAACTAATAAACGGCAAGGATATCCCCGTCAGGGGCAGCAATCCAAGATGCATTCCAAGGTTAACAGAAACTTGAAAGATAATCATGGCGATAAACCCGGTGACAACATATGCCCCTGCACGGTCCCTGCTTTCGAGTGCGATAAAGATCATTCGATAGACGAGCAATAAATATAGCATCAGCAAAATGGATGAACCTATAAAACCGTATTTTGCACCGATGACTACATAGATCGAATCGGAATACGCGTATGGAATATATCCTTTTCGCAAAAAAATACCTTCACTACCCGATAATCCACCGGAGCCAATGGCTATCATTGCGTTTTTGACATGCCAAGATTTATCGGGATCACTCTGCGGGTCCAAAAAAGCCTGAATTCGTGACAATTGATGGGGCTCGACAATCTTGGATAACAAGTCGAAGTTGGCATAATAGAGCCATAATATCGTGCCAATCGAAATAATCACCACACCGAGGATCAAGATCATATATAGAGCACGGATGTTACCTATCCAAAGCATACTAAGCAATATGCCCGCAAAAACGAGCGCTGTACCCAAATCGGGTTGATCCATGATCAAAATAAAAGGAATTAAAAAAACGAAACAAACCGGCACTAAATCTTGAAAAAAGCGAAGTTGCTGTCCTTCTCGTTTACCCATTAGATGAGCAATGAGCAGCACCGTACATATTTTTGCCAGTTCGGAGGGCTGGAGCTGAAAGCTTCCAATACTTAACCAACGCACGGCGCCATTGAGGTTTTCCCCAACCAGCTTGACTAGCACAAGTAGACCAATACCTACGCTATAAAAGAGATATGCTAACCAGCCTAATAGAATCTTATAATCTACCAATGCGATGAATAACATGGGTATACAAAATAAAGCAAATAAATACAACGAACTGATGTAAAGACCATCTAACCGTGTATCCGTAGTCGCGCCATAAATAGCAACAGTACCAATACCAACTAGGCATGTTACGAGAAAAAGTACAGATCTGTCCAGCTTTGCAATTTTGGTGGTGAGAAACATGATACAACCTCTATTTAATTTCTGTATTTTTCTTGTTGTAAAATGAGCATCATAAATAATCCGCCTGAGCACTAATACATCTTGTTTCAAGATGAAGCTGAAGTGCAGCGGATTATAAAGTGGAATGATTATCTCAGATCAAATTTGTCCTGATACGCCTTCTTCGATAACAGCTTTAATTTATCTTCACTCAGCGTATAAATATCCAGTCCGTTCCCCGCCTCGCCCAATGACCAGCCCAGAGCGAGTTCGTTATGGCCATCATCATCGACATCATAAAATCCGGCATAATCCAGACCATACCCAAACCCCTCAACCTCCGAAATCTTTTGCCACGCTTCATTTTCCTGCCTAAGCAGCATTGCTTTTATAGAAGAACCTTTGTTTTTGCTGTACTCATATACAACTACAGCTTCGTCGATACCGTCTCCATCCATATCCCCAAAGGAGATAGCATTATCCTCTTGTCCATCCAACGGAGTTATCAATTGAGCTTTGTCGGGAAGCCATTTGATAAATTCCTGGCTCGTTTTGTCTCGCTGCAGGTTTGCTTCTGATGATGGAGGCTTAATGAGCTCTCCTGGTGTCGCCGGCACTCCGCATCCTCCGAGCAAAAGTATCGTTGTTAACATAGCACCTATTGTTATGAATTTGCTCGGCATTTGGATCATCGACTCCTCGCTTGTCCGCATATATAGTATTTTATCTGTGAAAGAGATGAAAGTGGTTATGAAATAGTTAAATTTGAGCTCTATTTATATCGGCAAGTCGAATTGGACAATCGTTCCTTTGCCCAAAACGCTGCTTATTCGCAGCTCTCCATTATGTAATGCGATAATTTGTTCCGAGATGGACAGTCCCAAACCGCTGCCTGACGCCTGATGATCCCCTTTGTAGAATTTTCGCCGCACATTCTCTAAATCCGCTTCTGCGATGCCAGACCCAGTATCCTCAACTGTAATTACAACTTTCCCTGGAACTGTATGGGCAGTTATAAGAATTCGACCTGAGGAACTAGTAAATTTGAGCGAATTATCAATGAGATTAATCATGACTTGCTTCACACGATTCTCGTCAGCTTGAATGACAGGCAGATTCTCTTCTATTTTCACTTGAAGCAAGATGTCTTGTCGGGTTGCTCTAGGGGTGAGTTGTCTGCCAATATGCTGCAACAGCTCTGTTAGATCCACAGTCGTGAGGTGAATTGCGATTCTTCCGTTATCCAATTTGGAGAAATCCAATAATTCATCCACCATATGAGTTAACCTGTCACTTTCAGATTCAATGATATCTAGCCCATCATGAAACAGAGCCTGGTTACTCTTCCCACCCGCCTTCAAGGTGATTACCCAGCCTTTGATAGAGGTCAATGGCGTACGCAGTTCATGGGATACGGATGCGATAAAATCATTCTTAAGCTGTTCACTTTTCGAGATTCGACTGGCCATCATATTCAATGTATCTGCCAAGGAACCAAGCTCGTCTTGATAACGCTTTTGTACTCTTATGCTGAAATCTCCTTCGGACATTTGGTCTGCTGCCTGTTTCAGATCTTTAATGGATCTGGTTATGGTCCAAGATAGTAATAATCCAAGCAAGGTGACAATACCAATCACGAGCAAACCTATCCCGATCAGCAAAACCGCAATTTGATTAACTGTATGTATCGTTTCCGTTAAGGAGGTAACAAACCTTACTTCCCCAACGATGTTACCTTTGGCTTGTAAAGGATAGGATACCGTAAAAATAACTTCTTCGGTTACAGGGTCCTCACCCTTCCAACTGCCGGGCTGCCCTTTTATGGCTGCTTGCACATCCATATTATCTGTCATCGTAAAATCGCCTTGGATTCCATTAGAATCCTGCAGCAGCCGACCTTCAGCATTAATAATCTGTACCTGTGCATCGGAATGGCTGGCAAAGCCCTTTAACAACCTATCCGATTGTTCCTCTAAATCCTCGTCGCTAAAATATTGCTGATAAAAAGAAGCCGACAGTTCTGCTTGATTCATCAGGGTTTGCTCTATATTATGAAAATAATAATAACGTACAGATAAATTAAGAATAATCTCAAGAATGAGCACAGTAAGACAGATCACTACAAAATAGCTTCCTACTAATCTTTTCTGAATACCCATTCTTCAACCATCCTTTCTAAAGCGGTATCCGAGCCCCCATACAGTCTCAATCCAATGCGGGTTAGAGGCATCCTCTTCAATCTTCTCTCTTAGCTTACGCACGTGAACATCTACTGTCTTCGGATCACCAATAAAATCCTCACCCCAGACCAGGTTCATTAATTCATTCCTAGATAGTGCTGTATCCGGATGCTCTAAAAAGGTCTTTATCAACTGGAATTCCTTCGGGGTTAATTCAATAATGTCATCGTGCTTAAACATCTTGTTCGAGTTCAAATCCAGGCGAATCGGTCCAGCTTGAAGGATAGTTTTTTGCGGTTTTAAAGCTGTTTCTGTACGACGCAATATCGCTTTGATCCGTGCCACCAGTTCTAATGGATTAAAAGGTTTCACAATGTAATCGTCGGCACCCATTTCAAGGCCATTGATTTTATCCAGATCTTGTCCTCGTGCTGTTAAAAAAATGATAATGACCCCAGGATCCTGCTCTCTTAGCTTCCGGCAGATCTCAAACCCATTCAAATCCGGCAACATGATGTCCAGAACAATAACGTCTGGCCGGTTCGCCTCAAAGCTCTGCAATGCTGTTTCTCCACAAGCAGCCTCACTAACCACAAACCCATTATTCGTTAAATTGATAGCTATAAACCGTCTAATATTATCGTCATCTTCCACAATAAGTACTTGATTGCGTTCTAAAGTGTTCATGCTCTTCACCCCTATAACCCAGTATTCAAACATGCAAAAAAAACAAAAAAACTCTCCCAGTAAAGAGAGAGTCTTGTCTCAGATCCCTGTAATTAAATCACAAGTGGATATTACTCTATATCGCTATGCTTGTCAAAAATCTAATCCAAATACACAGCCTTACCCGTTTGTGCAGATTCATAAATCGCTTCTAATATTTGCGAAACAACATAAGCCTGTTCAGGTGTTACAACCGGGTCTTTATCCTGTTCAATAGCCTCGATCCACTTTCTTAATTCGATGTCAGGTGCACTTTCTGCTTTTCCTTCATAGTAAGCAACGCCGCCTGCCCCAAGCTCAATTTTATTGGTGTACAGCTTGCTGAATTTCTCTCCATTAATTCTAAGTCCGTCCTTCATATCTGCGCCTGCTTCAGTCCCGCTCAAGCTGCATTTCGCTTCATGCACATCCAGAGAATTGAGTGCCCAGCTCGCTTCCAGCATAATTGTGGCGCCATTCTCCATTACGACCATCCCAAAGGCTGAGTCCTCTACGGTGAACTTTTTAGGGTCCCAAGGTCCCCAAGCGTTGGCGGCCTCTTCTTTTTGAGACAGTTCGTGATATTTGGTGCCCAGCACGACTTTTGGTTTATAGTTATCCATCATCCACAGCGTTAGATCCAGCGCATGGGTTCCGATATCGATCAGAGGTCCTCCACCTTGCTTCTCTTCATCGAGGAATACTCCCCATGTCGGTACCGCTCTCCGTCTGATGGCGTGTGCTTTTGCAAAATAGATATGACCAAGCTCCCCGGACTCACATGCTTTTTTCAAATATAAGCTGTCTTCTCTGTAGCGGTTGTCATATCCAATGGTTAGTTTCTTGCCTGTACGTTTCGCTGCTTCCACCATTCGTTTGGCATCTGCTGCCGTCTTGGCCATTGGTTTTTCGCACATAACATGTTTTCCTGCTTCAAGGGCTGCAATTGAAATTTCTGCATGAGCATCATTCGGCGTAAGCACATGAATAATATCAATCGAATGATCTTTTAATAGTTCTGTGTAATCCGTATATACAGCAGCTTCGCTAGTACCGTATTTCTCCGCTGCTTCATCAGCACGTTCTTTAATAATGTCACAAAAAGCTACGATCTCCACTTTACTTTGCTTGCTCAAACTTGGAAGATGCTTGCCATTCGCAATTCCACCACATCCAATAATTCCTACGCGAAACACTTTACTCATATCTTTCACCCTCACTTCTAATTAGTTTGTTTTGTATTTCGATAAGTTGCTGGAGTCATGCCTAACCGCTTGCGGAAGACAATATGCAAATATGTAGCATTCGTAAACCCTTCCGTTTGAGCGATTTGTTCGATCGGACAATTGCTTTCTTCAAGCTTACGGCAGACCGCTTTCAACCTTATATCCTCAAGCGCCCTACTGAAAGATTGATCGGCGTTAACTTGTTTAAACACTCGCTGCAGCTGCCTTGAACTAATATTCAGCTTTTCAGCAACATTCTCCAAGGTAACAGCTCCTGAATAATTAGCTTCCATATATTGAATGGCGTATTGGTACCGATAAGTTGACATATCTCTAACAGGTGCTTCTGTTCGAATTCCACCTGCATCATACGCTCTTACTGCCTTTAATAAAATGCTGATTACGAGATGTTTAATGGAAGTGTAATATCCCGTTAGTTTACCTTCACAAGCTTCATAGGCTTCAAGAAAACATTTCATAGCGCTGTGATAATCTTGCGCTGGAACTAGTGGTAGCTGCTTTAGCTTCTGAACACAGGTCTCAGCCTCCGCAACCTCCCAAGGATCAACCTCCTCTCTGATCTTCTCTTTGATGTCCACATGTAGACACAGTTCTTCCATAGAATCATCTGGATCCGCCTCTTGGCGGTGCATGACACCCGGTCCGGTTAAATAAAACATTCCCTCAGACAAGGGGTATTTTAAATCGCCAAGAGTCACTTCTCCCTTTCCTCTTGGAATAAAATGAAATTCGAATTCAGAATGATTATGGAAATCTATGACTCTTCCCGGCGGAAAAGAGGTCAAATGAAATCTAAGAACTGTTATCTCGTAATGTCCCCATTGGATTGAAATATCCAATCTTTCGAGCATATCATGCTTCTCAAACATCATCTCATAGGGAAAGTTACTCAATGTTAAATCCTCCTAACAGGTGGAGACCGGTTAAGCGTCTAGATCTGCTAACCGAATCATACGAGCTTCTTTAGCAGAACGATTCGCCGCCTCCATTAATCTCGTAAGCTCCACAGCAATTTGAACATTCTCGGTGGCGAAAGTATCCTTTTGGATATGATTAACCCACTGATGGAATGCGCTTTCACGATTAGCATGTAGCGCTACTTCTTTCCATCCTTCCTCTTTGTCAGCGGATTTGTTACTTCTAAGAAGAAGCTTATCCTCTGGTGTTCCGTAAAGAAGAGTCCCCTCGGTTCCATGTACCTCGATGGTAAACGGCGAATGACTATTCACGAAACCAGCCTCGACCACACCAATTGCTCCTGAATCCGTAAATAATGTTACCACTGCATTATCTTCTACTTCCTTGCCCGTTACATAACCAAAATTAGCACTTACACCGGTCACATCTTGACCTAAGAAAAGCTTCGTCAAATACATAGGATGACAGCCTAGATCAATCAAAGCTCCGCCACCACATTGTTCCAAGCTATAGAAATGATCGGGAAGCCAGTTTTCTGTAGCCCCATTATGAGATAAGCGAACTCTAACGTAAGTAATCTCTCCGAGCAGTTCTTGACTTAGAACTTCTTGAATCGTTAATGCGTATCCATCATTTAGACGTGGCAAGGATACGGTCAGCTTCACCTCGTTCTCTTCCACTGCGCTTATGATCTCTTCAACTTCTTTATGTGTGGGGGCAATTACTTTTTCCGTAAAAATATGTTTGCCCGCTTTAGCCGTAGCAACAATTACATCTCTGTGCACATTGGTCGGCGCATCCACTATGACGGCATCTATATCCTCTTGCGCAAGCAGGTCATCCAGTGATTCGAAAAAAGGAACATTTAAGCTTTCGGCAGCTTTTTTCCCACGCTCTGCATCTTCATCCCAAACTGCAGCCAATACAGTATCCTCATGTTCTTGAGCTTGCTTCGTATAGTCCCAAGCATGTACATGCCAATAGCTAATCTTACCAATTCTAATCGTCATTTGCTTGTGCCTCCCGTATATATGTTATCCTGACATCTACTAATAAAATATCACAGAACAAAACCCTTTATTAGTAGGAAAATGCGACATTATATATATAATATTACGACGCTATCGTTTCATATGGTGTACAATTTCCATTTAATCACTTCTTACATTACACAACCAAACCATATGATCGGAATCGGGTCCCCAATAATCTTTTACTACCTTATAAGGCTCCCCAAATTTACGCTTCCACTTGATTTGTGCACGTTTATAGCCACTGTCCAAACAAAATTGCTCGATCCCTTGTTCGTTTAGAAATATCATCATTTTCTTAATTAATGCCGAACCAATCCCTTGCCCCTGATAGCTTGGCAACACGTATAAACTCCCCAATTCCCCCAAATGATCCAACTGATGTTCTGCACAGATTTGAATAGTCTCACCACAGGGACCATAGGAAATCGTACCCACAACCTTCCCATTGATTTTAGCGATAAAGAAATAAATATCCGAGTTTGCCTGTTCCAGTGAAGATAGCGCCTTTTGCTTTTTATGATCGGTTTCACTTTGTATATCCTCTAGTAAGTGACCTAATCCTTCTTTGTTAAAGGCATCCGATATTGATTCTTCAAATACCCGGCATGTAGATACATAATCGCCCTCAGTGAGTGTACTAATAGTTAAATGTTTTGTCTCATTCATTATGTTGATCTCCTCTGCAATAATGTACTATAAACAATCAAGTTATGAGGTTTATATTCATAAGACAACTTTTACTGGAGGTCATCATGAATATAATTTCCTTTCTTCTCTATTGCATTGTAGTTACATGTTCACCCGGTCCTGCCAATATTGTTATTCTTTCTTCCGTGCAACATTCAGGGGCTAAGAAAACCATGCGGTATGTATACGGGGCTACGATGGCTTTTGGTCTATTGCTTATCCTTTCTACCTTGATGAATCGTGTTCTGGTGGAGGTCATCCCAAATATCCTGATCATTATGCAAGTCGTCGGAAGTATATATATGCTCTATCTTGCTTATAAAATCTTTAAAATGGGTGCAATGGAAGACAAGCCTAATCCAAATGCCAATTTTCGGTCGGGTTTACTTATGCAGCTTGTGAATCCTAAAGTGCTCTTATTTACTTTAACAGTCATTCCCAGCTATGTAATGCCATTCTATACTTCTTCTCTCACCTTATTTATGTTTGTTATAATTATAACTGTGATCGGATTTTTTGCTTTTACGACATGGGTTGTATTTGGGGCAATCTTCAGAGCATTTCTGCAAAATCACCAAAAAGTTCTAAATACTCTGATGGCACTATTTTTAGTATACTCTGCCATTATGATATCGGGAATCCTATAAGTCGTGGAGGTTAAGAGCGTGGAGAAATTCAACTATAAAAAGTCAGCAGATATCCTAACATTGTCAGCTAGCATGAGTGATTTCACTTATAAAAAACATTGCCATGAGGAATACGCAATCGGTGTCACCTTACGTGGCATTCAGCAATATAACCTTGATGGTAGCTTGCAATCCTCTCATAAAAATGGCGTAATGCTATTTAATCGAGAGCAAACGCATGATGGCAATTCATATGATAAAGCAGGTATTGATTATGTCATGCTATATATCAAACCAACCTTGATACAAGAGATCCTTGGAAAAAAAGAACTTCGCTTCGCCTCTCCCATTCTATACGATGACAAATTGGCACAGTGCATATTAGCGCTAAGTCATGCCATCCAGAATGGCAAAGAGGAGTCCTTGTGCAGTGAGCTGTTGTTAAACCTGGTTCATGTAGTATCTAATACTGAACTAGTTACAGAGCACAGGATAAATAATAAATTTGTCAAAAAAGCAAAGGAAATGATGTACTGCAGTTTAGAACATGTACTAAAACTAGATGATCTCTGTAAAGAGTTTGGACTTTCCAAATATCAATTTATCCGAGAGTTTAAGACACATACAGGAATATCACCTTATCAATTCTTCTTGAATTGCAAGGTAGAGCATGCCAAGCAGTCCATTGAGAAAACTAAGGATATCTATGCCGCTGTAGTAGATTGTGGATTTGTGGATTTAACTCATTTGAACCGGCATTTTAAAAGCGTGTTTGGCATAACCGCACATGAATACAGGTTACAACTGCATTGAGCAGAAGTAACCTGTATTCATCATGATTTATAAAATTTGACCATTCACCATTGTCCAGCACACTTTAAATTCATCATCCAAGAGGACCAGATCAGCATCAAAGCCGGATGTTATTGTCCCCTTTTGTTGAAGTCCAAGAATATTGGCCGGCGTAGTTGAAGCCATCTTTACGGCGTCTACCAATGGAATTCCAGTTTCGACAGTATAACGTAAAGCTTCATTCATAGTCACTGTGCTTGAAGCTAGCGTTCCATCCTTCAGTCTTGCTACCCCCTCGGATACCGTAACATGATGGCCTCCAAACATATAATCCCCATCACCTAATCCCATAGCTTGCAGTGCATCTGTAATCAAGACCATTCCTTCTGGTCCTTTCAAGGTATGCATTAATCGAATAATTGCAGGGTGCAGATGGACGTTGTCCACAATCGCTTGAAGACTTACATGCTTCTCTTCAAAAGCAGCCACAATTACCCCTGGATCTCGATGATGGATAGGCCGCATGCCATTAAAACAATGCGTAACATGACTTGCCCCCGACGCAAAGGCTTGTTTAGCTTCTTCATATGTGGCATCCGAATGAGCGATGGCTACAACTACACCCTTTTCTTTCAAAAAGGAAATGAGCTCCATCCCTCCCGGCAACTCCGGAGCGATTGTAACCATCTTAATGAGTGAACCCGCTTCTTCAAAAATCAGGTTCATTTCCTCTAAGTTGGGATGGCGTAGATACTTTTCGTTCTGCATTCCTTTTCGCTTCGGGTTCAAGTAAGGTCCTTCTAAATGAATACCTGCGATCTTTGCGCCCACTTCATGTCCGATCACACGCTTGACACTACGAATCATTTCTAAAAGATCTTCTAGCGTAGAACTCACAGAGGTAGCCAAAAATGAGGTACAGCCAGATGAAGCACAAGCACTTGAGACCTCTTGAATACTCTTTTCCGTACCGTCCATCATATCGAAGCCATTGGCGCCATGAATATGAACATCTATCATCCCGGGTACTAATAAATGGCCACCACCGTCAATCCGTTCATGTTGTCCCTCTGGAATCGAAAGATCCTCTGTATCTATCTTTATAATTTTCCCTTCAGAAATCCACACATTAGCCGCTGGGACAATACGATTCTGAAGCGCCACTTGTACATTTTGCAGAATATAAGACATAAATATCCTCCTCTGTTTTGTTATCAGTCTTGCTCTCGAGCCTCTTCAGTTTCTTCTGGACATTCAATCACTGTGATGTTCTTCTGATCTAGAATTTCTCTGATCTCACTGGGGAGTTCCCGATCGGTAATTAGAATGTCAACGAACTCAAAGTCTAGACGGAAAAATGATTTGCCAATAAATTTGGTGTGATCAGCCACTAAGATGACTTGATCTGATCTTCGGGCCATTTCTCTCTTCACCCGCACATCTTCTTCATATGGATAATAGAGTCCATCAGCACGGATCGCGGATGCTCCAATAAAGGCTTTATCAGCACGGATTTCACTAAGTTTATCGATAATAGAAGGGCCATATAACAAGCGGTTTTTCACATTCAAGTAACCACCAAGAACATAAATTTGCAGATCCTCCCGCTGAGACAAGATCCCTACGTTATCAATCGAGTGCGTAACAACCGTAATATCCTTCGCGCTGATCTGTTCTGCTACAAATTGCACGGTGGTTGATACATCTAAAATCACAGTCTCATGATCTTGGATAAGCTGCGCCGCAGCCTTCCCTATCCTCTGCTTACTCTCAGATTCATCGATCAATCGATCCTGATAAGATAACAATTCTTTTTGTAACTCAGGTAACGATACCCCTCCATGCGTTCGGATCACAACACCTTCTTGTACTAATCTAACAATATCCCTACGTGCGGTATCTCTGGATACATCAAATTGCGTACAGATCTCTTGAACACTCATCGATTGGTGTTGTTTCAAATATTCGAGTATTTTTAACAATCTCTCCTCTTGAAACATCATGTATGCACCTCCTAAATTCATCATAAGTTATTAAGTAAGTATTTGCAAGTATTAAATAAGTAATTATAAGTATATGTAAGTATTTCGTGCAACTTATCTTCATTGATTTTCGCAAAAAAGACGTTAGCCAGATGAATGTACATCCGTTAACGTCCTTCAATTCACTTCATAGTGCGATTCCAACTCTTTTGGAACTTTCGAATAAAAACGATTTGCCCCACGTGATACGCGTTATGTGTTGTCACATTGCCTATTACTTCCCACCACTGACTGCCTTGGAATTCTTGAACATCGGCATCCAATTGTTCCTTTGTAATCAGTTCCTGCCAACGTAAAAGAACTTCTAAGAGTTGTTGTTGAAGCTCTTGGAACGTTACTCCTTCTGCAACGACAAAGGTATTATTGTTATCCACTGAAGGAACCGCATGGATACTCTTTTCTTTATACCTTGTTTGCCAAGTTTCATTCCAGTAGAGCAGATGCTGCACTATCTCAGCAATACTATTGCTTTCTTCCGTTACTTTCCAAAATGCTTCTTCTTCGCTTAAGTCTTTTACGGCTACCTCAAAGGGCACATACCAACTTGGATCATTCGCATTAGCTAGCAACTGGTTAGCCAGAACATCATATGCATGAAACATTCTTACTTCACCTCATTATTTAGATCATTATCAGCAAATCAAGTGCCGCAGAAGGTTCGATATGGACGTGCTGATTCCTCAGGTAGTGCCGAGTATTCATCCTGTTCAGGGGAATACGCGTAAGGATTGGAAAGAGCTTTAAGCAATCGCTCCATCACACTGTAATCTTCCTGTTGTACTGCCGCTTGGAGCGCTTCTTCTACCCTGTGGTTCCGCGGAATGATCGCAGGATTACTATTGCGCATTAGCTGCAGCGAAACCTCTTTCGATTGCTGCTGTCTGCTAAGTCTAGCCTGCCATAACTCTTGCCACTTCGTAAATTCCGCTGCACCAAACAGAGCGGTTTCTTCCAGCTTCTCTAAAGTTAGGGCACGGAAGGTATTGGTATAGTCTGCCCGATATTTCTGCATCAAATCTAGCAGATCCTCAATTAGCGCTACATCCTCTACCTCTTCGTTGAAGATTCCGAGCTTCGCCCTCATACCTGAGAGCCAGTGATGGTAAGACCGCTCTTTAAAATCTGCAATTTCCTCTTCAGCGAGCTGAATCGCCTGTTCTTGATCATCAGCCAGCAATGGCAGGAGAGTCTCCGCGAATCTCGCGAGATTCCAAGAGGCAATACCCGGTTGATTGCCATAGGCATAACGACCCTGCTGGTCAATGGAACTGAATACCGTTTCTGGGTGATACACATCCATGAAGGCGCAAGGACCATAATCAATCGTTTCTCCGCTAAGCGCCATGTTGTCGGTGTTCATTACTCCGTGAATAAATCCTACCAGCTGCCACTTGGCAATTAATTCAGCCTGACGTCCAATCACTTCTCGAAGCAGGAAAAGATAACGATTCTCTTGAGAAACAGCTTCCGGATAATGTCTTTGTAA
This sequence comes from Paenibacillus sp. FSL R5-0923, assembly GCF_038009145.1. Lineage (NCBI taxonomy): Bacteria > Bacillati > Bacillota > Bacilli > Caryophanales > Paenibacillaceae > Paenibacillus > Paenibacillus sp. FSL R5-0923. The sequence continues at coordinate 3,155,695 of NZ_JBBPAT010000001.1, read as the reverse complement.
TGTGTAATCTGCCAGAGTACGGACATCCTCAACAGTACCCCACGCTGCAACATATTGAAAGGTGCCCACCCGTAGATGACTTGCAGCAACTCGGGTCAGAATAGCACCAGGCTGCTCTGTTTCTCGAATGATCGTTTCTCCAGTAGTTACCACTGCCAAGCTGCGAGTGGTAGGAATACCCAAACCATGCATGGCTTCGCTGATGATATATTCACGAAGCATCGGTCCAAGTCCGGCTCGGCCATCGCCACCACGAGAATATGGTGTTCTTCCCGCGCCCTTAAGCTGAATGTCTACGCGTTCACCTTGGGGTATGATCTGCTCACCAATCAGCGCAGCTCGGCCGTCACCTAACATGGTAAAATGTCCAAATTGATGTCCAGCATACGCTTGAGCAAGCGTTACAGTACCTTCAGGGACTTCATTGCCTGCAAGATTCTGAACACCCTCCTTACTATGTAGTGCTGTGCTATTCAGCCCTAAGGCAGTAGCCAATGTTTCATTTAAAATAACTAACTCCGGCTTACGCACAGGAGTTGGTTTGATCCTTGTAAACATGGATTCCGGCAGATGAGCATAACTGTTCTCAAAGTTCCATCCTATATCTATCTTCTCCGTCATAATATCTCCTTTTTATACCATCAGTCTATGCCTTTATGATCTCAGAATAAGTTATGTTAAAATTTAATGCAAATCTTCGCAATAACAAATACCCTTACAGAATAGATAAAAAGACCGCCCAGTCTCCTGCCATTCATGTAGGGAACCAGACGGTCTTAAATTATGATGTTCTAACCTGTTATTACCTTAAAGGAAGCTAATTCGCTCCGCCTTTGGAGAGCATGATATTTAAGATGGTCTTGTCAGTATCCGCCAGACCTTCCTGAACCAGCCGCTCCATGTTGCGGATAGTGTCTTCCACCTCTTCGAAAATAACTCCATCCTTGGTTGTAGGAGCAATATTGTTCATCGCCAGTGTGGCTGCCTGAATCGCCGTATTGGTGGAGGTGGATATCTTCAGCGCACAGGTTGAATTTGCACCGTCGCAAATCATACCTGATAAAGAGGCTATCGTATTCTGTATCCCATGCTTGATCTGCTCAAGAGTGCCGTCCATGAGATAAATGATCCCGCTATTCGCTCCAACTCCACCTGCAATTCCTGAACCACATAAAGGCGACAACCGCCCAATATAATGCTTGATATGCACAGTGACCAGATTACTTAGTGCAAGCGCCCGAGCTAGCGTCTCTTCATCCTTGCCAAGTAATTCCGCCAAAGATATAACAGGAAGCGTACAGGCGATGCCTTGATTACCGCTGCCCGCTGTTGTCATCACAGGCATTGCGCTGCCATCCATGCGAGCATCTGAAGCCGCAGCAGTAGCCGCTATTATTTTGTTCGCTACATCATTGCCGAACAAATTCACAGCAGATTGCTGATTCATCTTCTTCCCTACTTGCAACCCATAATCGCCTCGGAGTCCCTCTTCGGAAATCGCTTTGTTCATCCGAGCGCCTTCCAAGAGGAAGCTAAGGTCTGAAAATGGAGCCGTAGTTATAAACTCGAATATCCGATCTACAGAGCCTTCATAGGCTTCAGTATCAGAAAGTCCAGGCTTGCCACAATCTGCTTTAGACTTCTTAGGTGTCACTTTTTTTCCGTCCAGAGCCAGATATTCTATATTAGTGTGTTCTTTAGCAAGGATGGCAGTCGCTGTATGATTCTCTGTCTTCACCTGTGCTTCAATATATAATTTCTCAGGAGTGTCCATTATCTCCACTTTTAGCAGCTTTCGATCAAGCAGGTCATTTGCCAGCTTTAGCTCATCCTGAGTCAGGCCTGATAGGATTTCCAGCTCCTTGTGCGAACGTCCGACCACCGCACCAAGGGCTGCGGCGATAGGCAGACCTGTCTGGCCCGTCCCAGGGATGCCCACTCCCATTGCATTTTTAATAATATTACCACTGAGATGCAGCTGAATCCCCGTTATTTCTTCCTCGAGAAGCTCTGCCGCCAAGGAGACGGCATACGCAACTGCGATCGGCTCTGTACAGCCTTCTGCCGGTACGACTTCCTTGTGCAAAATTTCCAATAAGTTGCCCATGTATGCTTTTCCCCCTTCTCTCTCCCACTTGGAGTCATTTCTATATAGTAACGCAGAGTGAAGTTTCAGGGAATCCTTTTTCCTTTTTCTTCTCTAGAAGCTTCTGCTAGATCAACATCTTACATGCTTGCGTTTAAAACCAAGCCGAGCTTTGTCGACTGCTTTTTGAATATTTGCGTACGCGTGAATCAATTTACTCTTTGCCTTATTCTTATCAACTTCAATTGGCCCTACAGTTCTTGCGGTTTCACTGGCCTTATCATGAAGTGGCGAATAAGATACGGCCACTGTGTACATGAAATTATTCATTGCGTATTGGGTACGTTCTGGAGAATCATGAATCGTATTTTCCACCATCTCAAGCATACCAGCAAGCTTGCTTTCGGAAAACTCAACATCCGGCCGACTGCCAAGCAGCCAGCAGTAACAGCTCCAGCCCGCTGACATTCTCAGCTCTTCACCACTCGCGATCCATTTATCGGCAACTTGTTGTGCAATATCTGCTTCTGCCAAGGTTACTGCCACTACAAAGTCGGACAGCATATAAAAATAAGCCGCATCCATCCATCGGTCATAATCCGCTTCCGTCATTGCATTGGGATCAGCAATGATGCCGGCAAAATACATGGCATCATAGTTCCCAGTCGCATAAAGTTCCTCAGCCAATGGCTGATTTATTTTGGTTTTCTTGAAGATTGGCTTCATTGCTCCGGTAGCCACGCCAAATAGCGGTTCCTTTGCTCCATTAGACATATATATTTTCTTGGTTCGTTCCTTACCAAGCGCTTTCAGCTCCTGCATGACCATCTCTAAATCCACTATTTAACACTTCCTTTTTCAAAGTTCTTTCCCAAGCTATCTTAGGTTTGTACTAGTTAAAGAAAGTGTACTGTATGGGTTTCCTTGTCGCAAGTTAAGTTTCCTAAGAAATCCTTATGGGTGCGCAAATAACCACCTATATTATTAGGTGGTTATTACCTCAACCTTTTACAGAACCGATTGTAATCCCAGCAACGATCTTTCTGGACACAAGAAGATAAAGTATAAACGTGGGCAGAAACACCAAAAGTGATGCAGCAAAAATACCCGAGTAATTACCAGTATTCGTATATCCTACTACGATGGATTGAAGTGCTAATGCTATTGGATGTCGATCCGGATTATTAGCAAAGATCAGAGCATAAAAATATTCATTCCAGATCCCCATCACATTAAAAATCGTTAACGTCAAAATACCAGCCTGTGCCATAGGTAAGATGATTTTGATAAAAGCTTTAATCGGCCCACATCCATCGATCGCTGCTGATTCCTCCAATTCTTTCGGAATGGATGCAAAGAACCCTGTAAGCAAAAATACAGCAAAAGGGACATTCGTAAAAATGTATACAAAGATTAACGTAAATGTTGAGCCTGTTAAATTCAATGAATAAAATAACGAAAACAACGGGATCGAGATCAGTAGCCCCGGAACTGATAATGCCGAGATAAACATTAAATCAACTAACCTTTTTCCCCTAAACTGAATTCGTCCCAATATATAAGCAGCCGGAGCTGCAACAACAATAATACCTACGCAAGAGGTTACCGTATAAACTAGACTGTTCAAAAAGTACAAGCCGATCTTCGTTTCTTCGAATAATCGGGTATAGTTAGAGAAATGAATTCCGCTCGCCAGTAGTTTGTTCGTAAATATCTCTCTTGTCGTGCTGAGTGAAGCAAGGAATGCGTATCCAAAAATAATAATTGTAAAGATAAGCCAGACTACTAATGGAACATATCGAATGATTCGAGTGATTGAGTGAAGACGCATATTGTCTCCTCCTTCCTAGTATTCTAAACGATCCTTCCTAAACAACAGACCAAGCAAGAAGGAAAAGCCAATAATTGCAACAGTAATCAATACACCAATCGCAGCTCCTGCTCCAACATTGAAAGCTTGCGTATCAGAAATTCTCTCCCCACCAAATACCTTCAAGTACATATAATAGCCAGGAGTCATCGTATGTGGATCATTTCTCCCGAAAATGGAAGACCATACAAAGAAGTTAATGGCTGTAACCGTCCATAACACCAGCGTGGTCTTAAACACATCACGGAGTAACGGAAGAGTAATATGGAAGAACTGATATACTGTGTTTGCTCCTTCCAATAATGCTGCTTCGTAGTAATCATTAGGAATCCGATCCATGGCCGCACCAAGAATTAATAAGAAATAACCAATTGATCCAAAACAAAAAGCGATCAGCATGGATAAAAATAAATGCTGGTCATCCGTCCATTGAATATTAGCTAATTGTTCAAGTCCAAGAAGGCGAAATACATGTGTCAACAATCCAAAGGTCGGATTATACACATACTGAAGCCATATTACTGACATGACAACAACAGATACAGTATTAGGCAGGTAAATCAAGGCTCTCCAGAAGCCTTTGAAACGAACGCCGGAGGAAATAAGCACTGAGAAGAAAAAAGCCATAACGAAAACAATGAGTCCACCAATAATCCAAATCTTAAGCACATTTAATGAAGAATTTAAAAAATAGGAATTATGAAATAACCCCCAGTAATTGTCTAAACCAATGAATTTCCATTCACTGATACTACTGTTTATATTAGATATCTCGTAAAAGCTCATAAACACTGCCCGCAAGGTTGGATAAAAAAAGATCGACATATAAACCAGGATAGCAGGCAGAAGGAATAGCATCATAATCGGTTTACTAATTCTCATCTTTGTATCCCCCGCATCATTTTCAAGGAAATTATAAGGCTCAAAACCAAAATTAGCGGTTGACCGTTTATGAACCAACCGCTACGGGTTCGGAGGGTTCTTCCGACCTCCGCTCTGTCCACACGCCATGTCAACCGGTCTAATTTTTAGTTAGAGTCCTTATTCAAGTACCAGAATAAAAGAACGCATAAATCATAACTTATTCTTCCTAATACTCTAAAAAAATCTATATGCAGCTGCCGCTATTGACCGCCACATATAGATTTACATAAAATCTAGATTGAACAAAAAGACTCGAGAAAAGGGAACGAAGTGACGGAGGGGAATTTTGGAACTGTAAGAGCGATAGCGCCCGCCTTTGTCTCTGGATTTCAACCGCTAAAAGCGATGTAAATCAAGAAATCTGGAGACAACAGCGGCTGGAAGTCCAAACATTCATCGCAGTCACGACTGATCCTTACCTCTATAAACCTTATGTTCAACTCATGTTTTATTTACCAGCGTAGAATTTCTTAGCTTCCGCACTTAGCTTCGGCCCGAATTCTTCTGGCTTCAGTTTGCCAGTGATGAGTTCCATGAAGGTAGGCACAATGGTAGCAAGCGTAAAGTCGCCTCCATCACCAATACCTCCACCCCAAGGCATATTTTCTTTTGCATTTAGAAAAGCAGCTTCTGCTTCAGCAAGCATCGCAGGCCATTCAGAATCAATAGTTGCTGGGATCGCAAGTGCATCCTTCGCCATTTTTTCTTGTATCTGCTTACTAACGATATGTTTGATAAGCTCAAAAGCAGCCTCTGCATTCTTGCTCGATTTATTAATGAACATCCCTTGAGATCCAAAGATCAACCCTTGTTTTCCACCTTTACCGTTTCCATTTGGAACATCTGGGAATTGAAACGTGCCCCATTTGAAATCTGGTCCTGAGGTGGCAAGCACTTCATTCGGAAGCCATGTTCCATTTAGATAAGCGGCAGAACCACCAAGCACGAGATCTTGCTGAGCCGCAGGATATTTACTTCCGGCAATTTTATTAGAGAAAAAACCTTTAGCGTTTAAATTAGCCATATCTTTAGCGAATTGAAGAATGATTGGATCATTCCACATCTCACCGGTCTTATCCTGCACAAGCTGGCTTACCCAATCTGCCCCCATCGCATTTGCCAGATAGGATCCAATAAATAAGTCCCGATATGCGTCATCAAAGGTAAGCGGTGCTGAACCTGCTGCTTTGATTTTTTCAGCATCTGCAAGGAATTCTTCCCAAGTGGCAGGTGCTTTTGTTATCCCAGCTTTCTCATACACTTCCTTGTTATAGAAAAAGAGTACTGCATACGGTTGCTGCGGAATCGAATAAATACCTTCTTCTAAACCGTACTTTGTGGATAGCGATTGTATCCAGCTTAACAAGCTTGGAATCATTGAATCCTTTACTGACTTGCCTTCCATTCCGATGGATGGCTCCGCAAGCAAATCATCAAGCTTCATAACGTAATCTTTCATCCCTTGAATACCAGCTGGGCTACCTGGATCGGCTTCCCAGATATCAATTTGCTCTCCTCCATCCAAAGCAGGCTTGATCAATTTTAAGATATCACGACCGGTAAATTTCAGATCCACTTCAACTTCTGGATTAGCCGCCTTGAATTCAGCAACTGCAGACTCAATAACCTTCGCTTGTGGTTCAGTGCTGCTCCACATCGACCAGAATACTACCTTACCTTCTAGTCCAGAAGCTTTAACTTCGGTGGTAGCCTCAGTTGTAGCTGTAGGGGTGTTCTCCTTAGTTGCTTCAGGCGGGGCAGCATTGTTCGTGGTATTGCTTGATCCACAACCAGCCAATAACGTTAGAACCATCGACATAGCAAGCAACAAACCTGTGAGCTTCTTTTGTCTTTTTTTCACGTGTGTAGCATCCCCCTCAAATATGAAAGTGCTTTCACAAGTAAGTATATAACGAAGCAACTCAGGTCTAACATCGACGATATTGAACAAAGCATGCACAATTTTATCTAAATTTTAATCACCTTCAGCATCCTAAAAAAAAGAGAGCTTCGATTAAAATCATCGAAACTCTCTCTTGGTTAGGCTCCCACTATTCTAAAATCAATGTTATTAGGTGGTGGATATAGGGTGATAGCTTCCTTCATTAATTCTTCAGATAATACAGTATTTCGGCTCTCCGCTAGCTTTTTAGCTTGAAATTTATACCACAGCTCCACAATCGTAACTTCGCCTTCACGAATCACAGCAAATTCTTTCTGGAATAAGTATAATAGGAATTCATTATGACCCAACTTCTGAGCAGCAGCTCCAATAATAATTTGGAGACGATCACTTTGCCTGAACTCTTCAGGAAGTGATTCGTACACACTCCAAGCCTTAGCAAATTGTTTATTTCTAATCAACATGCTAATATACTCATCTGCAAATGCTCTGTCAGGAAAGCCATTGTATAAAGAATACGCCAGTTCATAATAGACCAGAGCCTGATCTGCCTCTCCTCTCTGTTCAGAGGTAATCGCCAGATTACGATAAACCCAAGCAGACGGCTTCAATTCAAGCGATTGATGCCATGCAGTTATTGCTTGATCTTCCTTTCCATACTCATAGAGCATAATGCCGTAATGCAAGTAGGAATTCCATATTTGATTATCTGCATGCTCTAGACTGGTACGAAGCAATTCCATCCATTCTTCTTGGACCATCCAAGAGGCCGGAATATCTTGCACATCTCCCACTGGCAAACCTCCCTCTTGTAACAGGGCTAACCATGGAAGTTGCGGTGCTGCAATACTGGATTCCAAGAATAGAAATCCATCCGGAATAGACCTTTCATTATGAGCTTTTCTACGAATGTCCTCGAGTGCTCCCCAGCCTGAGCCTGAGTGCAATAGTTCTGATGGTGTTAAATTAGCATAAGCTTGCAACTTCTCATGAAGAATATACACCTCATCTTCTTGCAATTGTTCATTGACTTGCGTTTCAATAAAATCCCGAGCCTCAGACCAATCGCTTTGATTTGCCTTATGTGCATCCACCTGAGTAATACCGAATATTTGAGTGAAATCCCATATTGAATTTGCAGGCATGTCTAGTCCATGCATCTGTGTTGGAGCAAGCCCTGCTTGTATCTCAACATAATTACCTTCGCCTGGCTTCGCTAAGAAATCACACCATCTTCTACCACCTGCATGGTTGCCCCAGCAAAATAATTTACGATATCTTAAGAGGCTAGTCGAACGTTCGTAGAATAAACTACCATCCTCATAGGCAATTGCTTCCCACGGGGATTTATAATCTGCTTCTGTCTGAAAAAAATACTCGTTAGAGAAAGGAATTCTCATTGGATATGACGAGTCTTCATTTGGAACTGAAGGAAGCACTGGCAAATCTCCCAATCCAAACCCCTTCACTTGATGATCAATATAGATAACCTTACTAGTGGATGAGAATACTCTTGATTGCAAGGTTTCCGGTGCTGCAATATTTGTCCAATAATACATAGGAATCGACGCTTTGCTATCATTAATGATTCTTACATAGACAGAGAGCTCCTTAGCCCCTTGAGGAAGATGAAAATCAATATGCCAAAAAATGTTTTTACAACGCTCATATTCATAAATTCTTAGAAATTCATTGCCCTTATCATCCATCAATTTGGCAGCATGTACGGGAGAGGCGGTCGTAAAGGTGTGACCTACCTGTCCCACATTCCATTCAATCCCTCCAGAGAACCAAGCGTTAAGAATCGCTAAATTAGCCGGTTGAAAGACAGGATTTGTATACAATATATCTTTGTTCGTACGTTTATCTTTAAGCGAATAGAGTCTACCTCCATACTCAGGTAAAAAGACTGCTTTTAAGATGTCATTTTCCAATACAATCGACTTCATAACCATCGGTTTTCTTTCACGTGTATAGCGATCCTGCATGCGATAAGGTAGATATCTCCCACCTGTATGTTCACCCAGCTGCTGTCTCAATTCTGGCGTAAGTGTACCATTATCCCCTACTTTTGTATGATGGTCTCTGTTTCTGAACATCGGAAGAGGATTCTCTCCTTCTAATAATGCACCTTCAAGAGTTAAAGTTGAAATGACTACACTCATTCACGTCACATCCAATCCCATATAGTTAATCCAATTTTACACTGCTAAATGCTAAAGCTACCATTAACAGAATTGAACAAAACCTGTACGATTTAGGACACTCAATAAACAGGTTTATTCTTTAGAAGAACTTAATTCCCGCACACTCTTGGTTATTTTCTCAACCTCATCTTGCCACTGTTTAACAGTCAGCGTATTGCTCATTAGGCCAGTTATGGGGTTCCATATTGCCTCTACGTCTTTGATGACTAGCTGCGATGCTTGTTTCCATTGAAAAACAATCGGTGCTACATCTTTTTGAGATATTTGAACGGAATCATAGAATATTGGAGAAGTATATGGCTTTACGATTTCCAGACCATTTTTAACCGTGACTATACCTTTGGATTTCTCCGCATTTAATTGAACGATATCATCATTGTATTGATAACGCAGGAACTCCTTGGCAAGTTCAATATTCTTCGCCTTGGCGGGAATAAACAAGCTATCCAAATAGGACATGACATACCTCTGATCCCCCTTATTAAACACAGGTGGTGCGAGAAAACCAAATTCGAATCCTTCTTCGCGTGGAGTGCCTTTCATTTCATTCTCTATCCATATTCCGCAAGGAATGAACAATGCCTTACCTTGTAGAAAAGCAGCCTGTGCTTGTGTATGGCTTAACTTAACGGTTCCTGGCATGACATAACCTTTTTGTGCTATAGCACTCAACACCTCAGCTATTTGTCTGACGGAATCGGACCTAAATGCATCCTTCTCATAATTTTCCGCCTTCCAGACGTCTTCCATCCCCCCTACAGATGCCACTGACGGCCAGAAAATAGACTCTAAATAACCCGGAAACAAACCTTGGTAGGTAAATAGTGATCTTCCATCCTTCTTAGCGAGCTCACCTAACTTCAAGAATTCATCCCATGTCTCTGGGAGCTTCCAGCCTTTTTTCTCAAAAAGAGTCTTGTTATAGATTAGCCCCATTGGAGAGGTATAGAACGGTGCAGCATAAATTTTTCCATCCCCTAAGGGATTAGCATAATCTAAAATACCATCCAGCATTTTATTCTTAAGAGGTTCTTGATTATCAAGAGCATTCCCTTCAAATACATCCGTCAAATCGAGTAATAATTTATCTCTCAACATTTCTTCAATCATACCTGTCGTCTCACTCTGTGAGATATAAATGATATCAGGTGGATTACCAACTGCGATTTGCGGTTTAAGTATTTCCATGATCTTGGGGCTTGCAGTCAAATTAACAGTTACCCCTGGATAGTCTGATTCAAATCGTTGTTTCACCGCGAGCCAATAATCCTTTCCTTGCCCTCCCTCAAATACAGCTAAGTTCAGAATTTTGTTCGCAAACTCATGTTTCACTTGGGAGGATTGTATTTTGCTCAAGCTCGAATCTGAAGGAGTACATCCTGTGCTAGCCCATAATAATAGGATCACACCTGCGAATATTAAACTATTTTTAATAGATTCCATAGATTTCATAACAGGTGCCTCCTCCTTGGACTTATTTAGTTGCGAGTAATTTCTTACGGAAATCTGAAGGACTAAGCCCCACGATCTTCTTAAATACCCGATTAAAATAAAACGGATCATCTATCCCCACCTGTGAAGCCACCTCTTTAATCCTCGTATCCGGAAGCTTTAACAATTCAATCGCTTTATTGATTTTTAGTTCATTCATATATTGAACAATGCTTCTACCCGTATCTTGCTTAAATACACGGCATAAGTAATTAACATTCATATTTACTTCTTGAGCGAGACGGTCAAGCGTTATTTTATTCTCAACATTCTCCTGCAAAATCTCCGTGATTCGAAGTACTTCTTTGCGATAAATATTACTTTTAACTTGATACAATAGGTTGATGGCTTCCTGCATCGCTTGTTCAATAGATAGACTAAGCCCTTCCATAGACTCAGCTTGTGAAATATCACTCTCAAAACTATCTAAGAGCGTTGTTGCCCCTACCCTATTTTGTTCAGTGGATGATAGTACTTGTGTGTTCCATTTTAAGATCAAGTTGTCTAGGTCAGATAATAATCCCAAAAGGTGAAATTTTAAGGCTGAAGGGTCCCATTTGATTTGTTTTGCCTCATTAAATAATATGCTTATATTCTCCAATACTAGCTTTGTGTTCCCTACTTCAACTGCTGCTTTGACTTGATCCAACCATTCCACATAATTAATGAAGTGTAGTGACTGGGTTAACTTTGAATGCCCAGCAACCAAGACAGATGCAGGCCCCGTATAAAAGTTGTTTGTAGATGCTCGCAGACACAAAGTGTATTGTTCTCTCAACTGCTTCAAACCTACGAATGCATCACTTAATGTAATGCTGACACTTAAATTCAAATACAGCTTAAGCATCTGCACTAAGTTATTCATCAACAGTAACCAACTGGGTTCGTCAGAATAACCGCTCTGTTCATAAACTATAACAATATACTGATTACTCTCCATCTCTATGAAATCAAATGCAAAGTGATCAGACACGGTTTCTTTCACAATATTCGCTATAGAAAAGCTAAGTAGCCTCTTGTTATTAATTTTGCCGTTACTTAGCGCCTCCACATAATCATCGATTCTTATCATAATAAGATTACCAGCAAGTCTATCGAAGGGTATCCCGTACTTCTGTGTTTCTTGTAACAAATAAACCATGTCCTGCTCCTGATCTAAAAGAAGCTCTCTCCATATGCTGTTCCGTTGCTGAAGCTGCGTTTCATTAAGCTTAATTTTCATATGAATGTCCTGTTCTTTAAGCTCTCGTTCCGTTAATAATTGCTCCGAGATCTTCGTCAGCAAGACAATCAGCTCATCTGGCTTAAGCGTCAGCTTCAACATATAATCTTCTGCTCCAAGTTTCATGGCTTCCCGCACGTAAGCATAATCATCATAATTACTAAGCACCACAAACTTCCCAGTGAATTTGCGTTCGTTGAGCGTTCGGATTAATTCAAGTCCATCCATGTTAGGCATCACTAGATCCATAATCACGATATCGATCGATTCTGTCTCTATGACCTCAAGAGCTTTGTATCCATCTGCAACAGCACCCATTAATTTAAAACCATATTCATCCCATTTAATTAGTGTACTAAGTGCAATCCTCACTATTTTCTCATCATCCACAATTAGTATCCGCATCAGCTGAGTCCTCCTGAAGTGTAGAAATATAAGGTATCGTGATGATAACATCCGTGCCTTGATCAGGCTTACTCCAAATCTCTAATCCATAGGGGTCTCCATAATGTAATTTGATTCTCTCCCGTACATTTCCAATACCGATATTTGCTAATCGATTCTCTGAATGATTATCTTTAAGTTGCAATATCTCCTGTAACTTCTCAGCACTCATCCCTTTCCCATTGTCGCTTAACTTAATCTTTAACACCACTCCGTTCAATTCAGCAGTCATTGTAATTCTAGGTTCCATATTCTCGCCGCTTAGTCCATGAATAATCGAATTCTCTACAATGGGCTGAAGCAAAAATTTCAACACTTGAGTATCTAATAACTGTTCAGGAATTTGCACATCAACCTGTAATGACATCCCGTATCTAATTTGTTGAATAACTACATAGTTCTTGATGTTCCGAAGCTCTTCCCCAAGCGTTATCCGTTCATTCTTCTGAACAATTGTACTTCGAAGTAATTCAGCCAGTGCACCTAAACCATTGCTTACACTATCCGCCTGACTTAGCATCGCCGTCCATTTTAACGAACTCAATGTATTAAATAGAAAATGCGGATTAATTTGTGCCTGCAACATTTGTAGCTCAATACCCCTCTTCTGTGCCTGTTCTTGCTCCACACGGTCAATCAATAGTTTGATTTCCTCGATCATGGCTTCAAATTTCCCTGAAAGGTATCCGATTTCATCTGGATGATTGTCGTTTATTTCTACCTTTAAATTACCTCGCATGACCTGGTTCATTCCACTCACTAACTTCTTAAGGGGGGTGGAGATACTAACAGAGATGAAGGTTGCAAATAAGGATGAAACAACTACACATATGACGGCAATGAAGAACATTTCATTTCTAATCTCTACAGATCCCATATTCAAGTAGGCATGCGGAATTAAACTAATTACATTCCAATGAAGTACCTCATTATGTGTATTTAAGAAAAAGTAGGGTTCTGCCCGCAGCGTTACTGTCCCCGTCTCCATACGGGAATTAATCAAATGATTTAAAGTACGATTAGCTTCCAAATCTTGATCCGACTGAAACAAGTGGTTGTTGCTCGTCAATATTTCTCCTGCATCATTCATAATGATTTGTTCACTACCCTGTCCCATATTAATGCTTCCAAACAAAATCTGTGAGAATAATTCCTCATCAATCCCCATAATGACGAACCCTACAGTTTCACCCGATCCATATGAAAGTGGAATCCTCCTAGACAATGAAAGGATATTATCACCAGCTGTCGTATGGGCTGTGGTCCAGATATCTGCACTTTTATTCTGTTTGGCCTGAGCAAATATTCGCTGTTTATCCTCTGTAGTAAATTCTTCGTATCCATAATCGTACAGAACTTGTCCATTATTAGTTAGAATCTGTAGTGTTTTGATTGTAGCAAACAGCCAAAATTTATCGCTTAACACAGTGTCTTCAAACTTCTTATGTATGTTACTAATATCAAGATCACTCAATCTATTGTAGCGGAGCAGTGCTTGCTGAATATCTCCATTCAACATGATTTGATCGGCGAAAGTCTCATATTTGGCCACTTCTGTTCCGATCTTGCTTCCTAAGAGGCGTAATATATCATTTACAAAGGTAGTTGTCTTAGAGGTGATTGCTTCATTCGATTTATGGTAAGCTAGAAAGCCGAAGGTGCACAGTGGGATAATAGCCAGCAGCAGAAATGAAATCATTAAGCGTCGCTGAACTTTTGACTTTCGAAGTAATTTAATCATTTACGTACACTAAAGTTAGATTCATATCGATAAACCTCCTAATAACAGATCATCTGAAGTAAGTATTCAAGCGGTGTAGAATTTAGCCCTTTCACATTAGTACAGGGTCTCGCATGATATAGGAATCTCTCCCTCGTCCCCCTAATATAGTTTAGGAAGAAGGGCGGGATGCACATGGGTACCAAAAATGATCAAGAGCAAAGGGCTATCTTTCTAGCTGCTATCTGCGGACAGACCTATGCGCAGTTCTCAAATAAAGAGGGTTCGTTCGTCGTTCCATTAGATTATCAGATCGTGGATACGATTGAAGCAAGATCCATCAGCGAGGTGCGGGAACGCTTTGGATTTATTTTGGAATCTCCACAAGAGATTATCGTTGCCTTCCGAGGAACCAGCTCCACAACCGATTGGATGTCAAACGTTATGGCCTCACAAGAGAGATTCAATTACATTAAAGAAGATACCCTTACCCACCGCGGTTTCACGAATATCTACTCATCAGCGCGCGATGGGATTATCTCTACACTCGCTAAGTTATCTCCCGATAAGACCTTATACATTACTGGTCACAGTCTTGGCGGAGCACTCGCCACTTTATGTGCTATTGATCTTGCGGCCAACACCTCGCACATCTCACCTATTCTGTACACCTATGGTTCACCACGTGTAGGCGATCCGAACTTCGTTAATGCTTTTAAACAATATGTCAGCAAGAGTTACCGTTATGCCAATCTCTTTGATGTTGTTACCTACGCGCCTCCACATGTATACAGGCTACCTAAACGGGAAACGAAGTACTATTACAGTCATGTCCACACTTTTTTATCACTGTCATTTCAGAATGGATCGGCAAGTGGTAATCATATGATCAGCTACTATTTCACAGAGCTATCCAAGCTTCAACCGCAATACTCCGAGGAACTTTGTCTAACGAACCCAGGATTCTGTCCAGTTGTAAATAACCCCATCATAAGCGCATCAATTCCACCAACTGCACCTCATGCGGAGACAACTTACTAATTAACGAATAGGTGCTCGTTATTTCGACTTGTTCAAAGGTCAGTTGCGGGCAGCTGGCTTGCTTCAAATAATTAAGGGTGTCAGCATCTATAGGATGAGGCGCCCCCATTCGTACCCACAGGTCGAAAACGCTTCCATTTTGCCTGTTAATTGTATGTCTTTTGATCGTATACGAGCCTGGCTGAATATCTGCAAGCTCCAACGTCAACTCTATGTCTCCACCTTCTTCGAACACATCGTATCTATTCGTGCGATTAATGAGCGAGGCATCACCTTTTTGGTACAATGAATCGATATGCGCGTAAGCATACATCAACACCTGCAGCCCCATATCACTACTAGTAATGTAATATCCTTTCCCTTGATGAATGAATTGGCGGCCTAATTTTGCAAGTAGTTTAAACGCGTAGAAGGATGGCTTTGGTATCCCGTTATATGTCATCAGCCCCAAACCTCCATGAAACGTTTCTGACGACATTTTGAACTCCTCTAGCAAATCCGTAGCCGTCCAATAACCAAAACTATGGAGACCATCCATATTTTCCAGTACATTTTTCACGATATAGGCTGCCTTAAAGCATGTATCATTCACTAAATCACGGTGAGAGCCTGTGGCATTCCATTCTGTCATATGCAGTTCAGGAACATCACTTCCCATAGCTTCCGATACGGTTTTCTTCATTTTAATAATGACTCGCGATAAATATTCTGTATCCGCTGAAAGCTCTATTGTCTGAAACAACACATCCGGATTCTCTTCATAATCCACCTGAATCACTTGAGTTGATCTTAACGATTCATCATACGGATAACTGTGAAAGGATATAAAATCAGGCTTTACGCCTCGTCTGCACACATCATTCATAAACCTTGTCAGCCAATCTGACTGCATTAACGTAAGAGATAAAACACCTGGCCCCCCCACACGTAGCTCAGAATCTATGGATTTGATGGTTTGAAATGTTGAAATGAACAGCTCACAGTAAGCTTCATAAGTATCTGGCCAAAAAATATGGATTTCCGGTTCGTTCCACACCTCGAAATACCACTGCCTCACTTCATGAATGCCATATCTATGGATGTAATGTGTAATAAACTGATGAATCATCTGATTCCACTTACCGAGGTCCTTAGGACTACCCACAAAGCTCTTTTTATAAAAAACAGAAGTAGCTCCCTCTCCCGCAAGCTGGCGTGGTAAAAAAGAGAGCTCTAAAAACGGTTTCAATCCGGAGCACAGTAAAAAATCAAATAATGAATCACTATAAGCAAAGTTTAAGCTCACATCTCCCCGCTCATTCTCGCCATAAATCATCATCTCATCATCAAAAATACCGTGAAACCGTATATACTGAAACCCAATCTCCTGTTGCATTTGCTTGATATGTCTTTGTACCTCTGCAAACAATACCTCTTTGGCCTTTCCTACCGTTATGAGCTTCTTCCAAGTATGCGCAAGCTCCTTGCTTTGGTTAGACTTTACCGAAATCTCATGGGTCTGCTTATGTATATGAAGGGCAACTGGTAGATTGGAAGAAGCTGATAAATTCTTGTTAGGCAGATATTTGAATAGCGACTCAAACGCCTGTGTGGGATTCATGTCAAAGTAGTTAAACTGGGCCACACTGCTTTTCTGAAATGAACTGCGTCCGTCCAAGACGGTCTTCCGGTATTCTCCAGGCGTCTGTCGATAGAACTCTTTAAACACCGCATTAAAGGATTTCAGGTTGGGAAACCCATGATCATGAGCGATCTGTGTGATGGATAGATTGGTAAGCGTCAAATCTTTTACAGCTTTATCCAAACGCACCGCATTCACATATTTGGTAAAGGAAGTACCCATATACTCTTTGAAAAAACGCGATAAATACGGAACGGTCAAATACTCCTGAAGGGCCAACTGCTGGATGTTAATTGCCCGATTGTAGTTCTCTTTGACATAAGAGGTAATTCGCAATAGCCGTTCACGATGCTTATCATCATGTTTCTCAGGACTTTGGTCTTGTTCACGAAATCCTTGCATGAGTAAATAAGTTAAATTAAGAAGACAGGACTGTATGCGTAGATGATACCCTTGTGGGCGCTTATTGTGGAGCAGCATCATCTCAGCCAGCAATGTACGAAGTTCATCAAACTTAGATTGTTCTTCATAGCTAGCAGCCGCAGAATTACAATCGAATAACATTCTTTCGATCTGAGGTTCAATCAGAAGTAAATAAGAAACTGGAATTTGCAGCGCTAGCACCAAATTATTCTCTTCAGCTTTAATCGCATGAATTTCATTAGCATTAATCAAGAACAAATCTTCTTCATTTAACTCTCTAAATCTGTCCTTTGTGAAAAGTTCAAGTTTCCCCTTGAGTACGAATAATATTTCAATGCTATCATGCCAATGATTCGGGACCTGATGGGTACTGTGCAAAAACATGTGGACCGGAAGATGATCGTCCATCTCAATATTTTCGTAGGTGTAGCTTTGCAACTAGCACCCTCCTCTCACTCTCTCAATATATGTCTTATGCCCTATTATATTATAAAAAAAGCGATTGAATAGAACTATCCTATTCAATCGCTTGATACTATTACAGATCTCTATGAATTCTAATTATAGTTGTGTATCCCAATAGCCACAAAACGGATCCACAGGATTAACTCCTTTAAAGGAGGAACGCCCCACAAGCTTCTCAATCAGTGCATCTACCACATAATTACTTGGTGAATAGGCATTAATGAACGTTGGTATACGCGGGACGTCGATCAAATGATAAGGATTCGCTACAGAAATGAACATCGTTGGCATTTCTTGAATAAACCATGGCATGTCTGCCCCAAATGGAGGTGCCCAATTAATCCGTACAACGGTTTGATTACTATGGGTCTCCAGATTTGAGATATAGACCGCAGCATCATAGTGATCCGTTAACGCTTTTACACCTCCGAACATGGCACTGAAATCAACTTCACTCTTATTAAAGAGCGTTACCTCGAATCCTTCCTCTTTTAGCTTGGAAATGAAGTACGGTGCAATATCTGCCCCTCCGAATAAACCTTCCTCGCCTCCTAGTGTGAATACCAGTAGACGTTTGTGACTCTCAGGACTAATGGGGAGCATCTCCTGTGTATCCTTCACTAATGTTACTGACTCATCTGCACATTCCTGAGCCCAACGCACATGCTCTTCGCAAGCAAGGACGGCAAGGGCTTCTTTTTCTGGAACGAGCGTGCCTTGTTGTTTCTTCTTATGAAGTCCCAGCGCAGCTTTCACTGCAAGAATACGAGTCACTGCTTCGTTCACGCGCTCCTCCGTCAGAATACCGGTCTCAATTCCTTTCATCATATAGGCAAAGTCTTCTTCTAAACTCTTGTTAAAGAGGAACATATCACAACCCGCAGCGATGGATGTCGGAACCGCTAGCTCCCGCTTCATTGCCATTGTGAATCCCGCCATTGGCGTAGCATCTGTAGTAATTAATCCATTAAAGCCGAGCTTGTTACGCAATAAATCATTTAAAAGCTCAGGAGCTAACGTTGCAGGCATAATCTCCAAATCTGTAATCCCCGGACGTAATTCTCTGGAATAGGCAGGATGAGCGATGTGCCCTACCATAACCGTATGTGCACCAGCTTCTATACAATCCGCATATACCTTCCCAAAGGTTGCATCCCACTCTTCCACTGAAAGTGAGTTAATAGAGGTCAACAAATGCTGGTCTCTTTCGTCAACGCCATCCCCAGGGAAGTGTTTAATAGATACCGCCATGCCATGCTCTTGAATCGCTTCGGTGTACGCCTTGCTCATGCGAGCTACTCTCTGCGGATCAGAACCGAATGTTCTAACATTGGTTATCGGATTACGGAAATTATAGTCGATATCGAGAATGGGTGCGAAAGCCCAGTTACAGCCTACAGCACCACCCTCCCGCGCGGCAATGATACCAAGTTTACGAGCCATTTCGGTATTATCCGTCGCCGCCACTTGCAGCTGCTTACCGAAGAAAGTACCCTCTGCCGCAGAACCATTACCTCCTGCTTCAAGATTAGCTGCAATTAGCAGCGGAATATCCGATGTATCCTGTAAGTAGCGATGTGTTTCTTGCACCATCTCTCCTGGACCGGGACGGAACATAATCCCGCCAATCTTAATCCCTTGTGTCAAAAGTGCCAGCTGCGTCTTATCATCGGTGAACCCGATCGGGCAAAATAACTGCCCGACCTTGCCCACCAAATCCAGAGAGGCTAAGGTTTGTTCTACCCATTTAATCCCCTCATCATCTAGATGAAACGGTTTAGCTTTCAAATCTATCATGTCTTTTATCTCACTCTCCCAGATTTATTTATTGGAATTCAATAGATTAATCAGCTCATCTAACCCTTGTTCCGTCATAGCACCTTGACTGAACATAACCATTGCACGAATCGGCATGTTGCGCATCATCTCGATCATCATATCCGAGCCATCCTGAAGCATGGGCATCATCTCACCAGCTTGTGACAGCATAGCTTGAATAATAGCAGCAGCCTGTGGATCTCCCATAAGATCACCTATAGTTGAATTACGGGTATAGGATTTAGCGAGGGATACAGTTGATTCAACAACCACAGACTCAACAAGCAGGATCTCTTGGGAAGAAGCTCCCACCAAAATTTCAAATTCACCGGTTTCCACATGCCAATCTTTCAGCTTCACGTTATAATAAGCAAACGCTCTTCTATCAAGCGTAAAGCTTACCTGCTTCGTTTCCCCAGGCTGCAGATCTACCTTCGCGAAGCCCTTTAACTCCTTCTCTGGCCGCACCATATTACTGAGTATGTCTTTTACATATAGCTGTACTACTTCTTTGCCTTGCATAGCGCCAGTATTGGTAACCTTCACGCTTACTTGCAGCGTATCAGTATCTTTCAAAGAGTGCGAACTTACCGAAAGATCAGAGTATGCAAATGTTGTATAGCTGAGACCATAACCAAACGGGAATAAAGGTGAAATTCGCTTAGCATCGTAGTAGCGGTATCCTACAAACAATCCTTCCTTGTATTCAACGGTATCTCCTTCGCCAGGGAAATTTAAGTAGGAAGGATTATGTTCCAGCTCCATAGGGAAGGTCTCTGCCAGCTTACCTGATGGGCTTACGTTTCCGAATAACAGATCGGAGATGGCACCACCAAGCGCTTGCCCACCTAGATAACCCTCAAGCACAGCTTTGACGTTGCTGATCCAAGGCATTTCAATGGCCGATCCGTTACTCAGCACAACGACAGTGTTAGGCTGAACATCAGCGACTGCTTCGATCAAGCGGATCTGACTCTCTGGAATACGAAGATGAGTCCGGTCGTAGCCTTCAGACTCATAGCGCTCTGGCAATCCGACGAACACAATCGCCGTATCTGCTTGTGAAGCGGCTTCTATGGCTTGCCCAATAAGTTCCAGACTCGGCTCATCGCTATCAGAAACGTAACCTTGAGAATAACTCAATTTCGCATATGAACCCGCTTCTTCTAGAAGGCTGTAATATATATCATCCAACCTAGTTGGCTTGATATGTGAGCTTCCACCACCTTGGTAACGTGGATTACGGGCAAAATCACCGATCACAGCATAGGAGCCTTCACGTTTCAGAGGAAGAAGACCACCCTCATTTTTAAGGAGTACCATGCTTTCTCTGGCAGCAACTCTAGCTAATTGGTGATGTGCCTCAGGATCATAGGAAGCATTTTCTTTGTCATTCTCAACAGCTTTGAAAATAATAGAAAGCAAGCGACCCACCGCACGATCCAGTGCTGCTTCAGATAATGTTCCGCTCTGAACCGCATCGATAATCTTCTGATCACCGGCACCATTACTTGACGGCATTTCTAGCTCCAAACCTGCCGCTAAGCCTTTAGCTCGCTCATTCACCGCACCCCAGTCAGAAACTACGAACCCCTCATGTCCCCATTCTTCTTTTAATATATCCGTGAGTAAATACGGATTCTCTGAAGCATACTCGCCGTTCACCTGATTGTAGGAGCACATAACGGTCCATGGCTGCGCTTTTTTCACCACGCTTTCGAAGCTCGCCAAATAGATTTCCCTTAGTGTACGCTCATCTACAATTGCATCTACAGACATACGCCGATGCTCTTGATTATTTGCAGCAAAGTGTTTTAACGAAGTTCCTACGCCTTGGCTCTGAACGCCTTCAATATGGCCTATTGCCATCTCGGAGGATAAATACGGATCTTCAGAGAAATATTCAAAATTGCGGCCGCATAAGGGTGAACGTTTAATATTAGCTCCAGGCCCCAGTAAAATAGAGACATCTTCTGCCTGACACTCTTCCCCAATGGCTGCACCTACCTGCTTGATTAGCTCCCGGTCCCAAGAGCAAGCCATTCCAGCTCCTGCCGGAAAACAAGTAGAAGGGACACTATCGAATATACCCAAATGATCATTCCCAGCTTTTTGCTTACGCAGACCATGTGGACCATCTGTCATCATGATGGATGGAATACCTAGTCGTTCGACGGCTTTTGTCTGCCAGAAATCTAGTCCTGAGCAAAGACCTGCTTTTTCCTCTAAAGTCATTTGTGCAATAATTTCTTGAATGTTAAGTACCATGTTCATTTCACTCCTTATGAATGACTCGTTTCTTTACATAGCGATAGAAGAATTGCGACGTTCCTCGAGTTCACGCATCATAACGGGTTGATCCTTGTCAAGACGATAGAACAACAGCAAAGTAATCATAATAATTTGGCCAATAATCGGTGCCCACAAATAGTTAAATGAAATCGCAGCTAATGCGGATTCTGACTGCGCCGTGGAGTTAGCTACATAACCACCCATCGACAATATCACCCCACCAAGTGCTCCACCGAGTCCCATCCCCACCTTAACCCCAAAACTAGCAGCTGAATAAAGTAGGCCTTGTGCCCGAACACCTGATTTCCACTCCCCATAATCAACCGTGTCGGCCATCATTGCAAAAATCAGACCTGCTCCTACTCCCATGCCAAGCCCGCTTATAAGAAGCCCTGCCAACAGCACCGGAACAGAAAGGGCATTCCCCCCAGTAATTGCAATAAGGTAGCCAATGATAGACACCACTGATCCCATAATAATTGTGTTCCTTTTCCCAATTTTCTTCACTACAAAAGGAGCGATCACCATCGAAAATATCATCAACAATTGCATCGAATTCACGATAGGAATGAGTTCAGGCTTTTTCATATAATAGGTCATATAATAAATGCTGGTCTGTCCTTGTATCGATGTTGTGATCCACAGGAACAAGCTCATCAGTAGCATGATCAACCAAGGTACATTGCCTTTGAGCGCTTTAACACCTTCTCTCATCGGAAGCGGTTTTTCATCAATGGCTTTTACGCGTTCTTTAGTGTTCGCAAACATGTTTAGAAACAGCAGCAGTGCAATGCTTGAGAACAAGATCATGGTGACCAGAAAACCCTTTGCTTGATCGCCACCACCAAAAGCTTTCACAAGCGGCATCGTTCCAGCACTAACTGTAACAACCCCAATTACGGCGAATATCATACGAACCGTATTGATCACTGTACGTTCATTAGAATTACTAGTCAGACTTGGCAGGATTGCAGACAGTGGTAGATTAATACCGGAATACATAATACCGAGCACGGTGTACGAAATGTATGCGTATACAAGTTTGCCCGTATCACCAAAATCCGGCGTCAAAAACATAAGTACTGCAGTCAAGCTGAAAGGAACAGCAAGCCAAAGAAAATAGGGTCTGCATTTCCCCCACTTTGTTTGCGTGCGGTCAATCATGACACCAATGAACGGCTCGACGATCGCGTCGATTACCCGTGCAACAAGAAATACCACAGCTACTGCACCAGGGTTCAGACCAAACACATCCGTATAGAAGTACATGAGGTAAAGTGTTGTCATCTGGAAAATTAGATTTGACGCGGTATCGCCTAGCCCATAACTAATTCGCTCTCTCCATGGCATTTGATTTTCATTCATACTACCATCTCCCCTGCGCCGCATTTTGTTAGCGCTTTCTTAATTGCATTGTACTGAAGCTGATTCTTTTAAACTGTCCGTATTTTAACGAAAATAGGGGGCATTTTTATCTTTTAACAGAGCGGTAGCGTTAGGCTGACTATTAGGATACAGATCAACCTTAAAGAGCTTACAGAACAGCAGCATACAAGTAATTGTAATAAACGCTCCAAATAATACATCCGTTGCAAAATGATCTCCCATAATGACGCGGCTAGTCGAGGTGCTGATTCCCCACACTACCGCACAGACAAGCATGATATTGCGCCATTTATTAGCGAAAGGCATAAACATCATCCACAGCATCATGGTCCAGCCATTGGCAGAGTGACCCGAAGGAAAGGATTTGTATGCTTCCGTTGTGACGCCGTTCTCTTGAATGCCTTGTGGGAGAAACCAGCTTGTAAATAGAGAATAATCGCCCTCCATATTACGAAAACGCATCCTTCCCCAAAAGATTTTGAGGACATTTACAAGCAGAATCTCCGCGAATACGATCACGATAGCTGCCCAAGCAGCACGATTATACTGTCTGAGCGTTTGAACAGCTATACGGTTCAATAGCCATTGACACAACGTTGCAAATAGTACGGTTATAATTAAACTGTTGATCATAACATGATCCCCATCCAGCCCATACCCACGAGTTAAAGTAATCGTTATAATACCAAATCCACTAAGTAGGATGAATAATCCGGACACCAGACGGACCACAATCTTCTTTATCAACCGTTCATTTCTAACCGTACTAAATAGAATACTCCCAGCTGCGAATAACACTAGAAAAGCTGGATGTTCTCCATATACCTCAAAAAACCAACCAAACCGCGATTCATGTTCGTTATACAGAGCTTTGGATAGATTCAGATCATTAAACGTAAAGATCGTCATTAACATGACCCATACTATAAGAAATCCCCATATAAAACGTTTTGTCCCTTTTGTCGTCATCTCCTCATCCCCTTTATACTCATTTAGGAAACGCTTACATTTGAGATTATAAAGCTCCATTCATGAATTCGGATAGGCGAATAATAACTTAAACTAGGGTAGATTTTAACCCTCCTCTTATGTGAAAAAGTGATCAATAAATCAAAAGGATCGTTCATCTACAATAAGCAAAAAAGCCTAATCCCTTGTGCACGCGACAGGAGATTAGGCTTTATGGTACAAACGATTAGAAAAGGAAATAAACTAACACCACACCTTCAACTAACAAAATCAGTGAAACGATATGTTGTTTCGTATGCTTTAAAAATTTCCAATCAATAAATGACTGAAATCCTAGGGAAATAATTATGAATACAATCCAAAACCACTTCATTCCCATCCCCTGTACGCCATCAGCTATCATTATGACAATTACCGAAATTAATCCAATAAGTCCGAGTATTAATTTACCTTTTATATTTAGCTCATTACCGTCGTCAGAAAGTTTTTCTTTATCCGGGCCAACAATCCATATCCTTAGAAAAAAACCAGAAAAAGCAATAATTAATAATAAAAATGGAATGATCAATCCTGTTGCCCTCCTTCTAAGAAGTTATTCATATTTATTTCTTATCATTAGTTCTTTGATTTCTCTTAACTCATTTAATAATTCTTTTGATATTTGCGTACTTCTAGAGTTATCGATGCCTAATTTAATCACGAATACTCCAAGCAAAAAATAGATGACTAGCATTACGATAATACTCAACTTATCTCCACTCCCCTCTTTATCGTTTGATTCTTAAAAGATGTAGTTAGTGATAGCGTAATTATCCCTATGATACCATAATAAGGGTGTTTGATTAACGCATGAGAACTTATTGCTAACTTGACAAAAGATCTGCATTTTCGATAGTATAGATAATATCTCGATTATCAAGATATTCGATTTGCGAGGGTATTTTGAAACCTGAACAATTTAAACTGAAAAGAGGGACCACAATGGCAGTACTTATTCTATACGCTACAAAATCAGGGGCAACAGAGCAATGCGCAAAGGTATTATCAGAAGAGCTTCCTCAGAGTAAGATCTGTAATATTGAAATAGAGAAGCCAAGTCTTGAGGCATTTGATAGCATTATTTTAGGTGCTGGAGTAAGAGACGAGAAAATATATAAAGCAATTCGTGATTTTATCAAAAAAAATAAAGATGAGTTACTAAATAAGAAGATGGGCTACTATATTTGTAACGAAAAACCAAAGACTACTGAGGAGTTAATTGAGAAGAATTTTCCGAATGATCTAAAACAAGCTGCGGTTTGCATCGAATCCTTTGGCGGTTATAAAGCCTATAAGGCTCCCAAAGAAGGTACTGATCAGCTCAAGGGGATTTTTGTAGATAAAATAAAAGAGTTTTCTAAGAATTTTAAATAGGGAATATAGAATTTTCTAATAAAGATCCTGTTATCCAGATATATTATCTGGATAACAGGATCTTTTTTAATAAAATATACTTAAATGGTTTATTACTACTTGATTGTCAATTCAAACTTCGCACCCACATCGCTTACAAATACAATCTTCCCGTTATTCGGAAGTTTAACTTTCGTAAGACCACTGACAGTAGAGAAATTTACACACACACCATTCGCATCATAGACAGCAAAGGAACCTTTAGGTGGTAGCCCTACTGTCATCAACTTGCCTGATGCTGTCTCAGGTACTTCATACCATCTCGCATATCCATCTGCTTGAATGGTTACCAATGATTGCGGGCCGGCATAGATAGGTTTAATGGCATCCTGCGTTATAAATAATTGGTTTCCAATCTTGAGATACTCCACGCCCTCTTTATTTTCAAAAACAATATCCGCAAGATCGCGCCCACCTAAAGTTGGAATTTGCACGGTCATTTCAGCTTTATTCGGCCCAGTTATTTTATTTGAGCCCATATAGCCCGGTGCATCAGGGAACATAGCAATTCCAGCTACTGGCATACTCATGTAAAATTGTGAGCTATACTTCTCACTGACATCAAAATACAATTTCCCTTGACGCTGCTGCCAAGCTGACAAGACCTCATTGGATAAAGCGTTTGCCTCTAGCTTTTCAGCTGAATATTGAGAAAGAGCAGTCTCACCAAGCCCTGGAATGACC
The DNA here is from genome assembly GCF_038009145.1 of Paenibacillus sp. FSL R5-0923. Lineage (NCBI taxonomy): Bacteria > Bacillati > Bacillota > Bacilli > Caryophanales > Paenibacillaceae > Paenibacillus > Paenibacillus sp. FSL R5-0923. The sequence continues at coordinate 3,129,677 of NZ_JBBPAT010000001.1, read as the reverse complement.
CCGTACCCTTGAATCCAAAGGTAGACACGACCATTGCTTTCCTTCACAAAGCTGACTTTATTAGTACCCGTTGCATCTAAGAATTCACCGTTTGTATTATACGAAAATTTCTGAGCTGGAAATGTAGGTGCCATAATCGAAGATATACTCAATTCCCCAGCTTTACTAATCTCTATCTTCATCAGTTGTGTAGAATCAGCATAGACACCAGCATAATCCAGCAATTCCTGCGGCATAACCTCTTTGTTCGAAGCTTTAAATGTAGGTGTAGGTTTTAATTCCTTGATAACTCCCTTTTCTTGTAGCGCACTGAGCAATATTTCGTTAGCAAGCATCTGATCGGTTGTGCTATCCCCACCAGAAGATACCACAGCTGCTGCCATCTGCTGATCAGGCAATACAACAAGTGAAGTATGATACAGAGTTGTATCCCCACCCTTTGTCAGAGCTTTGATCTCGTACTGATTGAATGGATATAAATTTACACTGTCCCAGCCCAATCCATACGCAAACGAATTATCTTTTCCTTTTGGCCACATTCCACGCTTGTACTCCTCTTGCTCCATCGCTTTTACTGATTTTTCTGACAGAAGTTCTTTCGATCCTCCAGTGAAAATAGTTGCAAATCGCACCAAATCTTCAGCCGTAGAATAGATGCCCCCTGTTCCAATCACGTTAATCGTCTCTTGGGGTAAAGCGGCAGGGTAGGTAGCATTGTATACACTTGCCAGCTGTCTAGAATCCACAGAATCTACTGGCGTTTTCGTATGCCCAAGCCCTAAAGGACCTGTAAAATTCTGATGGATGAATGTAGTGAAGTCCATTCCACTAACTTTCTCAACAATCAACTCCGCCAGCGTAAATCCATCATTACAATATACTGAGTAGGCTCCTGGATCTGCCTTTAGGCGTTGAGTTGTCAAAGTCGCTAGCAAATTATCTTTGGCGATAGAATCAGAATCATTGAATAAGAAAGAGTTTGATAAGTTCGAACCCCCAAGACCTGATGAATGATTCAGCAGCATTCGTACGGTGATTTGCTTATAGCGTGAATCTTCCATTGTAAAATTATTCAGATACGATACGACAGGTGCATCCAAATCTACCTTTCCTTGATCAACGAGCTTCATAATAGAAGCGGTCGTATACATTTTACTCGTCGAGCCAATTCCATACATCGTTGTAGTGCTTGGTGCTGTCTTGCTCTCCACATGGCTGTATCCAGCTGTGCCGCTCATAACGATATTATCGCCATCGATAAGAGCATATTGGAGACTTGTCGTTCCTATCTTTTCCGTTAAGAATGCTGCCTTCTCTGCTGCGACCTTCTGAGTGTTCACATATGTTTGCGTTTTGCTACTATCCGCTGCTAATGCATTCGTTGGAAGATAAACTACTAAAAGTAAAGATACCATCAACAGGGATATTATTTTCTTCTTCATACATTCCCTCCCGCTATGAATTTTCCATTCCTTTAAAGGGTAAATTATCCATATGAGAATGTAAAGGACGTTTATATCATTATCTAATCCATTAATTCTACTTTGTCTCCAATTCTGATTTCCCCTGTCTTAACTACAGAAGCGTACACTCCGAAGTGTAGTTCAAATTCTTGGTTTAGTTTTTTCAATAATTTAGGGTCTCTTTCCTGACTATCCGGGTCCATCGTGATAACCATACATCTCTCACAAAAACTATCTACCTGTAGCTGAACATCTCCTATGGAGAGCTGCCGCCCGATCCAATCCCCTTCGAAAAGAGATTCATCGCTTAGAGCTATAACAAAGTTCCCACGAAACCGGCGCTGATCTAAGGAATGTCCCCACGCAGCCTCTAGCTTCTTCAAACTAGCATCCGTAATGAGTAAAATACTGGCGCCATCCACCGATAACAATTGCGGGTGCTCTGGCTGTGGATGTGAAGCTTTTATACTAGACATGGTAATTCGCGTTTTAGTTTGGCTTTGGATTTCTTCCAATAAATGCTCATCCCACCCAAAGGTTCGTCCATCCGAAGCCCTTACATGAATTTCTCCATTGATAAATTGCGCTTGGTAGGTAAGCATTTTAGGATTATTTCTAGCCGTAAAATACCGCCACCAGCCCTCTTTTGACTCATCATAAAAGGCACAGAAGCGATCACCTAACATTCCATACGGTTCTATTACACAGGTTTCCAATCGTTCACCTGCAAATGACTTGACTGGATAGCGATTAATTTCTCTGATTTCACCAACGATTGATTCCACGGCACAACGCCTCCACTTTCTAAAAATACAACATATCCTTTAATTCTAACTGAAATCGTTTGACTCTTGCACCCTTATTTTCACAACAACACATAGCTATTTCGAACGATTCTCGATCACATAAAAATTTATATATTTTATTTGATTATATGTTTTATACTATGACTATTACATATAGTGGAAAGAATATGAGAGGTGAATAGCAGTGCGGTCCAATGAATTCCAAAGTTTTGATTTTGCTTTTACACATGCTGTAATTGGAATGGCTCTAGTTTCGTTAGATGGAACGTTCCTAAAATGGAATTCAGCCCTAAGTACCCTATTGGGATATGATCATAACGAGTTAATAACACCTTCACCATCCGTCCGAACCCTTCTAAGTCAGATCCATGAAATTGCTGAGCTTGGAAGGTCTCTTTCCTCTATGAACATCCATCCTCATCGATTCCAACAGGCCTACTACCTACCAACCGGACAGCTGTTATCAATAGAGATCTCCATATCTATCGTTTCGGGAGCTAATGGTGCACCCCTATATTATTTTACTCAATTTGAGAACAAGACCTTGATCAGGCATATAGAAACTCAGCTGCAAGAAGCGGAAAGCAGTCTACTAGAAAAAGATAAATCATTCCTGCAACTCCTGGAGGGATTACCTCTGACCGTTGTTATTACAGCAAAAGGGATTATTCAGTATGTGAATTCAGCGGGCTTACAGTTAATCCATGCGGAGAGCCTGAATCAATTGGTGGGTACATCCACTACTAATATTGTAGACCTTACCAACCATGCAATCCTCCAAGAACGAAGGGAAAGGTATTACAGTGGTGACACGATTGGCTCTGTTTGCTACTTAATTAATTGCTTAAACGGTCAGCAGAAATTTGTGGATGGATTCACATTACCGATTATTTTCAATGGAAACATGGCATTTATCGGAATTTTTAAAGATGTCTCTCAGCAAATGCTGGAAGAAGAACGGCTAATCCAATCCGAGAAATTATCTACTGCAGGGCAATTAGCTGCTGGAATCGCGCATGAAATCAGAAATCCGCTTACCGCCATTAACGGCTTCATGAAGCTGCTTCGCTCTTCCGAGCGCATGAATGATAAATATTATTTCATTATTGAGTCAGAATTGAAACGCATCGAATTTATCGTTAACGAGCTGCTGGTCTTATCCAAGCCACAAACGACGCATATCAGTAAACCAGTGGATTTATTATCTTTACTAGAACAAGTCACCACACTAATGAATGGACAAGCTGCACTGAAAAACCTTCAGATCCTCCCTGTCTGTACAGATCACTCCATTTGGATCCATGGTGAGGCTTATCAGCTGAAACAGGTATTTATTAATTTACTCAAAAATGCGATGGAAGCAATGAATAGTGGAGGAAACATATATATTCATGTGCTTACAAATGAAAGTGAAGCCCGAATCAGCGTGCAAGATGAAGGTTGCGGGATGACAGAGGAACAGATTAAAGCACTTGGTAAACCATTTTATACGACAAAAGAAACAGGAACAGGCCTTGGATTTATGATCACGCAGAATATTGTACATAATCATGGCGGAGCGATCAGTGTAGAAAGTGTTCCTGAGCAAGGCACTACATTTACGGTAACCATTCCAAAAATTTTAGAGCCAGAGGAAGCTGCGGTATAGCATATGAAGTGCCGCAATGAATGATCCTCATTCATACTAGTATCCATACCTTCGTAGTGAGGTTCCGCTTAACGGACCATATTGCACTTATTCCCTAATAACAAGCCCATTCCCGGGTAATTTGGGGAGAATAACGGTGCTGGCTCGTTTACCTTACCGGCGGCACATTGTATTCGGTTTTTCGCATACATTTGGCTCGTTAACGATACTGTCGGCACATTGTATTCGGTTTTTCGCATACATTCGGCTCGTTTACGTTACCGGCGGCACATTGTATTCGGTTTTTCGCATACATTTGGCTCGTTAACGATACTGTCGGCACATTGTATTCGGTTTTTCGCATACATTTGGCTCGTTAACGATACTGTCGGCACATTGTATTCGGTTTTTCGCATACATTTGGCTCGTTAACGATACTGTCGGCACATTGTATTCGGTTTTTCGCATACATTCGGCTCGTTTACGTTACCGGCGGCACATTGTATTCGGTTTTTCGCATACATTTGGCTCGTTAACGATACTGTCGGCACATTGTATTCGGTTTTTCGCATACATTTGGCTCGTTAACGATACTGTCGGCACATTGTATTCGGTTTTTCGCATACATTCGGCTCGTTTACGTTACCGGCGGCACATTGTATTCGGTTTTTCGCATACATTCGGCTCGTTTACGTTACCGGCGGCACATTGTATTCGGTTTTTCGCATACATTTGGCTCGTTTATGTTACCGTCAGCACATTGTATTCGGTTTTTCGCATACATTCTGCTCGTTTACGTTATCGTCAGCACATTGTATTCGGTTTTTCGCATACATTCTGCTCGTTTACGTTACGGCGGCACATTGTATTCGGTTTTTCGCATACATTTCTCCGCAGTCTCGAAATTTTATTAATTCTATTATAGTAAGCATATACGCATTCGGCGTCCTTTAAGGCCGGTAAGCGTTATAAGCGAGAAAGATAAGGATAATGTATAACGAAAAAGAAGCTCCAGCAGTGGTCATAGCCCCGTCAAGTAGACAGTAAAAAAGAAGCCTTTTAAGCGGCGATCTGGTTCCGGTACTCTTCCGGAGACAGGTCGCCGAGTTTTTTCTGGAAGCGTTCCTTGTTGTAATAAAGGATGTACTCCTTAACCAAATGTTCAGCATCTTCAAGATTCTTAGGTTTCTCCAAATACAATTTTTCGGTCTTTAGGTGAGAGAAGAATGACTCTATACAAGCATTGTCGTAGCAATTCCCCCGCCGGGAGTGGCTACCGACCAAACCCTTGTCCTCTAAAACCTGGGCATACGTCCGAGTAGTGTACTGAAAGCCCTGGTCAGAGTGCAGGAGAGCCTTTGAGTCTTGGCGAGATTTCACAGTATCTACCACTAGCTTCAAGTCATTACGGACAGAGATTCTCCAAGCCACAACCTCGTTGTTGTACAGATCCATCACTACAGATAAGTAGACAAATTCGTGGCCTGTACGGATATAGGTAATATCCGTGACTAACTTTTACTGAAGAGCGTGGGCTGTGAATTCCTGGTTGAGTACGTTTGGAAATAAGACAGAAGGCTTACGCCCGGCAAACGGGCGTTTCTTGCGAATCACTGATTGGATGCCTAGCTCTCTCATCAACCTGCGAACTTTCTTATGGTTTACGGGAAATCCCTCTTTGCGAAGCGCTGTACGCATTCGCTTATAGCCATAGGCAGGACGTAGCCGATGAATGGCTAAGATATGTTCCTTAAGGTTCGTATCCTTCTCTTGGCGTGCTTCCCGCAGGTCAGAGGTCTTTTTCCATTTGTAGTATGCAGCCCGGGACAATTCAGCCAGTTTGCACTGCCAAACAATCGGGTATCGCTCGCTCATTTCTTGAATGGATTGGCACCGGGTATTTGTATCCAACTTCCCTCCCCATGTAGATTGGGATTGAGCTTTTTTAAGTATTCAACCTGTGCCTTCAAATACGCGATTTCTTCGTCTTTACTGTCAAAATGTTTCCTTCCACCTTTTCCACGTCGGTCCTCAAAGGTCTCCCCACTTTTAAATTTACGTATCCACCTCACCAACTGAGCATCGCTCTTGATGTCGAGTTTTTCTAGAATTTGTGAATAGCTCATATGCTCCTCTAAGTGAAGTCGAACCGCCTCGTTCTTCAACTCTTCTGAATACTTCGTAAACGTCTGCCCTTTTTTAGCCATGAAAAATCCCCTCCGGTCGACTGTGTTAAACACATGATACCATGTGCTCTTTTTTCACTGTCAACCATGAGGGGATAATACCAGCAGCATTATGCTACTAGAGCTTCTTTCATTATGGATACAAGGGGTCAAAAAAGTGAAACAGGAATGAGCTTTCTTCCTCCCTTGACTAGGGTGGATTCTAACATATCCCCTTTAACGCCTCCGAAATAGAGCTGCCAGTACACACCAAAGCGAACGCTAACGTCATTCTTCACTAGCTCCGGTGGTGTTACAATCAGCCACTGAAATTTTAGAGCCTTAGAAATTTCAAATACGGGATCAAGCACGTTATTAGAAACCATTTCTCCAAAAGGATTGTCATATAAAAAGACCGTCCACCCTTTGTTCTCACGATTCACACGTTTATGTGTCATGATCATCATGGCTACCAGCAGCTGTACAGATTGGCGCTGTCCACCACTGCCGACAGCCTCATCCAGCGCACCCCGATTGATGATTTCCCAGTCGGAATAATGATAATCTTCCGGAGCGGCGTAGAGGAAGTAATTTTCCGTTACTGGTTTATATACCTGAAGAATCGGGAAGCGATTCTGAAGCGCCGCATAGACGATTCGTCCGTCATTTATAACCTCTTTGATTACCAGCGCTGGTACTTGTTCAATCTTTGGATATTTTGAGAGTAGTTCATTGATACACCGATTGAAATAGTCGCTCACCATCGGTTCTACCTCATCACTTGATCTCGGTATATTGATATTCTTATAATTCAGGCGTACCAGCGGGAAGGCATAATTATTCTCGTTATGAATAATCATCCGACGTTCCATTCGCTTCATAATATCAATGATTTGTACTACACGATAAGAAGCCCGGGCGACCCACATCTTGCGGGACAGATCCATATCCTCCTTATCACTTTGAATGCTCTCAATCTGATCGCGTGAGCTACGTAACATCGAATCTAGGACTTGCTGAGCAATAGCGAAGTTATCCCAATGAACCGTATTTAAACGATCTAGAATCTTGGTCTCCAGTTCAGAATTCCGTTCGTTTTTGGCAAGTTTTCCAGTTAATGAATTTTTCTCTTCCTTCACCTTTCTGGAGACCTCGTCCCGTCTAACTCGGCTATCCTTAATACGAAGAAGCCAGTCAGCAACCAGTGACTCACAGCCTTCTCTTACGCTCAGCATTAATTCTTCTGGCACAGTCCGTAGATTGACCCGATCCTCAATATGTGCATTCATGATCTTGATTTGATTGGATAACGTCTGAATAAGCGCATCCATTCTTTCCAAAGATCGTTTACACTGGTTAAGCATGAGCTCATTCTCTTGGGAACGCTCCTGAATGTCCGCCTCTTTTTGCTCGAGTTGCTCATTCCAAATTTCCACGGCACGCTCATGTTTCTCTTTGATTCCTTTTTCTACCTTACGCAATTCCTTCTGCAAATTCTCTAATTCGGTCTGGCAACGGATGAAAGAATCGTGAACCATCTGATAGTCTTCTTCCAGTGAAGCAGTTTCCGACTTTTGACGGTTTCTTGCAGCCATAATGGATTCAGTAGATTCAGCAGGCTCTGTTACCTTCCGCCAATTCTCATCCACTTGATTCAGGCTGGCTTCAAGCTCCGTTAGATTCTCGCTCGCCGCTTTAATCTGGGCGGCTCTTGTTCGAATTTCAAGCTCATTCTCCGTCAGCGATTGCTGCAGACTTTCAACGGTACTGAGCTGCTGCAACAGAAGGTTCTGCTCTACGGGATCTATTGGTGTGGGTTCCATATCATCCGAAAGCTGATGATATGTCGGAAATACAATTTCAGGGAACCAATGCTGCAGTCTAGGAAACAGAGCATACTTGGCATCTCCCATCCATTTCTCACGCTCTCCGCCAAGACTTACCATTTGCGCTTCAAGATGCTCGAGTTGCTGGTCCTTACTCGCAAGCTCTTTGCTCACTAGACTCTTACGATCTGTATACTTTTTCTTCTCCTTTTGATCCTGCTCATGTTTCTTCGAACGTTCAATCCAACCTTGCAACGCTGCTGCTCTCTGCTCATGCTCTGCACTAAGCGCTTTATTCTCGATAAGTTCCCGACCGATCCGAGCAAGCGTGCTATCGTTCTCATTAATCTCGTTGCTCAGACTGATAATGCTCTGCTGAAGTTCACTCTGCAGTTTCATAAGGGTATTGCGTTTGGCTGTAATCGTCACAGTGTTCTCTGTTTGATATAACCGCTCATATTCCTGACGCACAGATTTCAACTTCGATAAATAAGCCTCCGCGTCCTGAAGCACTTGTTCTTGCTCCTTAAGCTTTGCCTGAATACCGCTCTTAAAGTTTAAGAACCGATCTGGCTCCAGTACCATTTGTGGGCCTTGGTTAGCTAGAAGCTTAAAAGATACTGGATCTGAAGCTACCATCTCTTCACGGATAAAGATTGGCACCGCTGATTTCAGCAGCGTGTCCTTCAGCAAATCCGGTTTGATTTTATCAGCTTCGCGCCGGGTAACAATCAGACTATAAGGAAGGAGTGGATGGCGCTCTAGTTCTTCCTCACGTTCAAGGTATGGACGATCATTTAAATAGGAACTGCCCGGTGTGGATTGAATCTTGAGCGAATCGAGTGTATCCTTGACCGCGAGAATATCTGAATTCGGCAGCCAGTAGGATTGATTCTGAAGTTCCACGTCCATAAGCTGATTGTAGTACTCTCGTCTGGAACGTTTTGTCTGTTGCTCCACTTCATCCATTTTTCGGATAAATCGTAGTTGAATCGTATCCTGCTCTTCAAAAAGGCCAGTAGCTCCCAAACGATTATGTTCATCAAACATTTCCAGTAGAACAACAATCTGTGACCATAATTGTGATTCTTTATAGGTCTGCGAATCAAGCAGTGCCCCGAGCTCGTCTACCTCTCGTTCATAAGAGCGATGCTTCTCGCTGAGCTCGGCATGATTCTTATGCAGTGCCAGCTTTCGGTTCTCTGCCTCTTTATGCTGTTCGTCTAGCACTTCCATATCCAGAATTATCGTTTTGGCAGCTGAAATCGTACGTTGAAGCGCCGCCACCGGAGCATGTGCAGCGTCCTGACCATGCTGAGCTGCGTATGTTCCGAGTTCTTCTGTATATTGACGGATAGATAGCGTCAATTCATTAATCTGGATATCCAGGCCTGCTAACTCCAACAGAAAGCTCTCCCGCTCCTTGCGCAGACCTTTTTCTTCAGTCGTAAGTGCTCGCTCCGCTGTTCCAAATCCTCTGATCGTTTGTTGCCAGAGGCTTGACACCACATCCCATTGTTTACGAAGCTTTTCTTTAGCCGTCTGAATGACCTCTTGACGTTCTTTCATCTCCAGAGATCCTTCGATTGCTTGAATTTCTTTCTGCCATTGCTCAATTTGTCGTGTGTGGAGCATACGTTTAGCTAAGAAATGAGCCACTTCAAGCTTTTTCTCCTGAGTCTTGGAATCGTCCAGCCGTCCACGTGCACGTCTCTGATCATCACTAAGCTTTTTGAACTCTTCCTGTTTCAGTTCCATTTCTTCCTTACTGCGCAAATACTTTAGATTGTCCGTCTCAAATCGCAATTGCTTCGCATCCTGATAACGACCCGCCAGTTCATTACCAACCTTACTTCGCTCTTCTTCCGCATTTCTCTGTTCTTCATGAATAACCGTATAGATCTGACGCCCACGAAGTTCAGTTTCTTGAACAACACTCTCTGCCTCTACTCCTAGCTTCACCAGCTCGTATAAAGGTGCAGCCATGCCAAGAAACTCTGTGTAGACCTGTTCCCGCTGTTCAAGCATCGGTAGGCGTTGAGCTACTGTCGCCGTGTCAATAAACATCCGCTGCAGCGTATTGTCTTCTTCTTTGGGTCCCTCATTTAGACTGGAGCCGATCTCAGGGATAATTAGCTTTTCGAATAAGTTATGGTTGGTAAAGGCGTCATTCTTCTTAAAATAACCTTTAATACCGCCCTCTTCCCCATTGATCCGCCGCATATTGCGCCACTCGGCGATATGGATATCCCGGGTAGCCAGGAAATCATAATATCTTTTTAAATCCGAGCTATGGCTACCGAAAGGTACAATTTCTCCCCGCCGATCTCGTATAAATTGCTGGATCGTTTCAAAACTCGTAGGTTCAGCAGTCTCTTCATCGAAGAGTGGCAACGTCGAAAGGGTGAGTTCAGACGCATCGCCATAATCCGTAAGTGCGTATAGAAGGTAATCCACTTTAATATCCTGCTGATCCAGTGAGTTATGTGCCGTCATAGCAATACCAGTCGTCATATATTCATTACGCTCATTGTTGTCCAGATGCCATTCGATAGCTACATGAAAGGTATAAGGTTTAAGTTGTTTTTTATGATTATGAAAAAATGCTTCCACCTGGTTCTCACTGTCTTTTCCCCATGGTGTTTTAGGCATTAATAACTGAAATATGGATTGCAGCAGTACGCCCTTCCCGCCTCCATTCATAAGCGTAATAAGCGTATTGCTTGGCCCCTCTTCGTTACAGAGGTCCAGAATCATATCATCATATTTCTTGAGCATTTTCTCATATTTAAGTCCTGTAATCCGTATGCGTTCAATCCGCGGCATTAATAGCACCGTCTTTCTCAGCTAAAGTTCGTCCGATAAGTTTCTTCAATTCCTGATACCGGTCAACATCATGATATAAATACCGCATTCTCTCATAAAGCTCTTCCCGTGGGAATATCCGCTTCTCTGACTCCGAGATGAACACGAGCTTCTCCTCTTCCAGGAGCTTCATGCCTTCATGAATCAGCCCAATTCGTGAGCCTGCGCCTCTTGTCAGAAGATCGCTCTCTTCCTGACTCTTAGTTTGCATATAGAGGTTAGTCCACACCTTCGACATCGCTTGGATATCCAAGCGCCACTGCTGACTAAACCGGCCTTCATCATCCATCTGCATCCATGCTTGGAAAAGTGAAGACACCTGATCGGATATCTGTATATAGGACATACTGTCCTGCCCGGACTTAAAGTGAGTCTCGTCCTGATCCATCTCGGCCAGAAACACAAGGATGATGATATTAATGATATGTAAATGAGTTTTGCGTTCAATTCGTGAGTATTTATTCTTCAACTGGGTAAAGTTGGTGGCGAACACTGACCCGAGTGGATTGACCAACAAATGGAGACGGTGTCCCGAATTCATCACTCGGCAGCCTGCCTCCTTGGCAACATATTGAAGCGCATCATATGTTCCTGCATCCTGCAGGCATTCCGCTGCCGCAGGATCATCGAGAGGGATTACTTTTTTACGAAGTAATTCAAAAAATAGCCGTGAAGCTTGCTGTACCTGTTCTAATGTATAACTCATGCTAGTAACCTCTCACCTCTCCACGATCGTAATAGTATATGGGCTCATGTCTAGACCAGACCAGCGTACCCTTAGGGCTGATTCTTGCGCAATGCTCGTCCGCAACAGCTTGCCGTGCAAGCTCTCCAGTTGAGGATCATCCGCTAGTACGTACCTGATTAGCAGCTGGCATTCATCAGATCCGTTGCTGTTCTCCGGAGCCTGTTCCTGTACTACAATCTCTGAATGAAAAAACTGCACCCACAGATCGACAGCATCTGGTGTGCGTGCCCATCTTGTTAATTCCTCCTCGGTAAAAGCTTCTGTAGTAAACGTAAAGCTCCCTCGCTGGGCTAGTGCACTGAACACAGGCTTCCACAGTTCAACGACTTCCGTCCATGGAATACCTTTAGGAATATATTGAGCATTCTCAGCATAGTGCTCATCTTCAAGTTCATCTATTACTATATCCGGGATAAAACCAACCTCTTGTTCCTCCCAAGCCCAAGGAAGTGGATAGACAAAATCCTGATTCGGAGCAAACAATCCGCCGAGCAGCAGTTCAAAGCTGTCACCGCTTGGCAGACCCTCTTCTTTAACCCATTCCTCCCATACATGCGTACGAAAATTAAAGCCGGCGGCTCCCCAGAATAGTTCAGGGAAGTTCAATCTTAAGTTGGTCTCCACCTCGAAAATATTCAAGACTATCTCAGCCAGCTCATCGTGTACACGCCTTGAGAGCTCGACTCGTTCAGAAAGAATACGGATCTCATTAAAGTCGATCACATCCTTCTCATCATTGGCTAGCCGGGCCAGAGAACGATGAATATTATCAAAATGCTTGCGTTCCTCATCGAACTGCTGATGAATTTCTTCGAGTCGCTGATGCCGAGCCACTCCGAATTCACTAAAAATATGCTTCGGGTTACGGCGCAATGCATTCCGGTATTCCTGCTGCTCATGAGTCATCTTCCTAACCCGGGAGATAAGCTCATTCACATCCTGAAGCGCCCGAGTTACACGTCCATGCTTAATATGCATCTGAATCTCGAGCAGCTTGATGCTGATCTGGAACTCTTCAATAATCTCATGACTCATAAAAATAAGCTCCATGGCATATTCGGAGAGACGATAGATTGTTCTGCCGCTCTCTTCCCAGCTACTGCGGGTCGCATCCTCATCCACCATGAAATACTTATATTTCTGCACAGACATTTGCCGAGCCGCATCATCATAATAATAGGATTCGAAATCCCCACCATTTCCGCTCCAGAGCAGGCCATCTACTAAACGTTCTACGGATTCGGTAGTCCCGAGATTCGCAATATTGAACCGTTCCAATGCAGTCCAAGCCAACGCTATGATATCTTCCTTGGATCTTCTCTCATTGGATTCTAGCTCCAAATAATAGACTTGCAACAAGATGCTTAAAGATACCATTTCTTTGTACGGTTGGATTTCGCCAAGGTTCATCCCAGCCCCCAGATTCCATAGGGGATTCAATCGTTTATTTCGTTCGCCAAAATCCGACCAATTCATCTTTCTGCCATCCTCACCAAATAAAAATAAAACCCGTATACATCCGTATAGGGTTCTGAAGTACGCGAATATATGTTTCTATTATATCAATTCATCGAAGGTTATGCTATTTATTGTTAAACAAAATAATAGATTCTATCCACGCATTCTACTCTGCAGAATCTGGAGTACATGCCATGCAATACTGCTCTAATGTACTGTTGGGTAAAGGGATAACCTTAACCGTGCGGAATTGATAATGCTCATAGATGGGAAGATTACTTAGAGTCTGTGTCTCTAACGTGCATAATGCATTCTTCTCACGGCACTCGGCGAGCAGCGGCATCATAATTTTTGATACATATCCTTGCCCACGGTAACGTTCTTGCACTACAAGCATATCCAAATGCATATACTTCTGATCTCCAAACATCGATAACCATAAGGAGCTCATACTGCGCAAAGTGGCTAGCCCTCGAATAAATCCTCGCACACCAATGATTCGGCAAATCGGTAAACACTTGAGAATCGCAAGCCCAATTTGTTTCATATAGTTGACGTTCGAAATCAATGTCCCGCTCTGACGCTCCGAATGGAACACCAAGGCGACAGCTTCATAATTTGTTGACGTCGTTAGTAAATCCGAATAAGGATACAACATCTCAATATAACGATGAAAAAAAATGTTTAAAACGCTGAGTCTGGTTGTTTCATCAGGCAAAATATGCTGATACAATGGATCATCCTTTGCGAAGGCTTCTGCCAGAACGCTGGCGGCTTTCGGAATGCCCTGCCGATGAATTTTAATTAATGAACTACAAATAGTTCCACCTCATTTAGTTTACTTTCGCGATAGGCTCGGTTAGTGTACAAGCCATTCAAGAATATTATAACTGGTTCAGTCAAGTCCTCATTTAAGGGGATGAACTTAGATATGGCACGATGGTTCTATTGTCATTTCTTCATTGAATGAGATATGATTAAAAAGATTACAAAAATACTGGGAGGAAAAATGGAAGATATTATACTGTGGCTTAAATACTTGTTTCTAGGGTTTGTTCAAGGGGCAACTGAGCCAATCCCCGTTTCCTCGAGCGGCCATTTAATCATCGCGCAGAAATTGCTAGGCTTAAAACAGAATGGGCTATCATTTGAAATCCTAACAAATACGGCTTCTCTAATTGCGATTTGCTTTATTTTCCGCAAAGATATCGGAAGATTGATCACTGGATTCGTTCAATTTATTCTGACCCGCAAAGAGGAATATAAGTCAGATTTTATGTTCTCTTTGTACATTATCATTGGCACCATGCCTGCGGTTATCGTAGCCTTGTTCTTTAAGGACCAAATTGAGGAGATCTTCTCGTCAGTACACACCGTGTCCATCGCCTTGCTGGTAACCGGGGTTGCTTTATGGTTAATTCGTAATCTTCGCGGTCGTAAACAAGATGGGGATTTAAAAGCCAAGGATGCAGTCATAGTCGGACTTGCCCAAGCTGTAGCTCTTATTCCTGGCATAAGTCGTTCAGGCGCAACGGTCATCTCTTCCATTGCTGTGGGAATGAAGCAAGAAACTGCTTTACGCTTTTCTTTTATGCTGTATATTCCAATCAGTCTGGGCGGACTTGTTATGGGTGCATCTGATATTGCCAGTGACCCGAACCGAGCGCAACTAGCAATTCCATACTTAATTGCATTTATCACTACACTAATCGTTACGTATTTTTCTATGCGCTGGTTTATGGGGATTATGGCTAAAGGTAATTTGAAGTACTTCTCTTATTACTGCTTCTTGGCGGGGATACTACTCCTTATCTTCATGTAAGTACATGATTTCAAACAAAAGCCCTCATGACAATCTCTGGGATTACAGAGAGCATGAGGGCTTTTCATCCTATTTTAACAGGGATATTACTTCACCACTCGACCTAATCTTGCCGATCCTAGGGAAAATGGTTTTACACACATAGTCATGCTCTTCTTTCGTAGAAGCAGTCATTGCATCTTCCACAAAAACTTGGTTGTAACCAAGCTGATAAGCTTCTCTAGCTGTCGTATCCACACCGATGGATGTAGAAATACCACACAAGACAATTGTATCTATACCACGACGCCGTAGCTGTAAATCAAGATCCGTTCCGAAGAATGCCCCCCATTGACGTTTAGATATCACATGTGCGTTTTTGAAGTCAGATAATTCAGGTACCAAGGTATCCCAACCTTCTGGAATGGCTCCTGCATTCATCTTCAGATCTGTTTGAGGTCTTAACATATCATGACCATCTAACGAGGATACTCTTACAAGTACTACAAATGCCCCCTTTTCCGTGAAGGCTTGAACTAAATTGCTACCTTTCTGAACCACCTGCTCACCTGTATGTGGAGCCTTATTCGGCATGTTAACAATTCCATTTTGCAAGTCGATTACAACCAGCGCCGTTTTCTTTGCATCAATACATTCAGTTTCTGATCTCTTTAAGTCTTCCATTGTCTTCTCTCCCATTTAAGCTTAGTTTTTTATATACTTTAAAATAAACCCAGCCTGCATTTATCAATAGCAAAATACTCGTAATAAAGAATACATCTCGGATCCCAAACCAGGCTGCCACTTGCCCACCTAGAACCGAACCCGCAAATGTGCCAAGATAACCTGCCGACATGTTAAATCCAAACACTCTGCCTGTAAGCGCATCTGGTGTTATTTTCTTAACGAGGATATTCACAGAAGGTATTAACCCACCTGCCGCTAATCCTAGTAGAAAACGCAGACCCATTAACTGCCAAGGATTCTGAACAAACGCTTGTGGGATAAACAGAAGTCCTGCCGCTATAAGCGCAACTAGTATAACTTTTTGAGCACCTATTCGGTCAGACAACTTGCCAAGCCTTGGTGCAGCAATAATGTTAGCCAGCCCTGAAGCTGAGAAGGTCATCCCTGCAAGCAGAGCCACATGACTAGCACTCTTGGAGAGCTGAGTAACATATACCGTAATAATTGGTTCTACAGAGTATAAAGCAACAGTTAGAATAAAGAAGGTTAAAAACAAGGTTAGTGTTAGGCTTTTCTCTGGAACACTGCTCCAGACCTCCTTGATACTTAGCGTCTTTTTATCTTCACGATGAAAAGATTCCTTCACGAACAAAGCCGTTGTAATGAAGGCAACCAGCATCAGTCCACCCGTAACAAAAAATGAACTTTGTAAACCCATGCTCTCTGCAATGAAACCACCAATCGTTGGGCCAAGTAAAGCTCCAGCAATACTGGCTGTTGAAAGAGTTCCTAAAGCATATCCTGCATGTTCCTTATCCGTCTGAGTCGCGATTAATGTAGTACAAGCTGTACTATAACCCGTTATTGTGCCCTGTAATAATCTTAATGCAATTAATACATACACATTAGGCGCAAAACCCATACAGCTGATCACAATCGCCATCCCAAGACTTGCCCGCAAAAGCATTGGTTTCCGTCCGAACCTGTCTGCCGCCAGTCCCCAAATGGGTGAAAATATGGCTGAAACGATAAAGGTAATCCCAAAAGCAATGCCAGAAAACTGAGCAACGGAATCGGCATTATCCACGCCAAGATGCTTAATGTAAAGTGGCAATACTGGCGCAATCTGGCTCATACCTACACCTGTTACAAACATACCAAACCAGCAAACGATCAAATTCCTTTTCCACATGGACATAAAAAAAGCCTTCTTTCTGCTAACAATAACAACCTCATATTAACAGTCAGATTGGCTCTATACCATGCATTATTCTAAACTCCATGGACATTTTTGCTCTGAAATTCCGAAGGGCTGATGCCTATCATTCTTTTAAAAATTCTGCTGAAATAAAATTCATCCGTAAATCCAAGGGTTTGCGCAACCGCTTTGATTTTTATGTCCCCTTCAAGAATCAGCTCTTTCGCTTTATCAATTTTCATTTTATTAAAAAACTCAATGATCGAATAACCTGTAATCTCTTTGAATGCTCTCGATAAATAAGCAGGTGAAAGCTGTACCAAATCTGACAATTCGCTCAAGCTAACTTTCTCATTGATCTTTTGATGCATATAATTAATAATTTTTTCCACCTTTAATGAAGTGGAGTAATTTTGACTTTGTTTTTGTGTATTTTGAGCAATTGCAATGATAAGCTGCTGTAACAAAGTCTTCGCTACAAATTCATACCCTGGCAGCTTAGTATTCCAGCTCTGAATCATTTGTCCGAAGATATCTTCCACTTGATAATAATCCTTCAATTCGGATACAGCTTGCAAATGGAGTGAATCCACATCACCACTAATTCCCCAGTTCTCCTCGTTCACGCTCACCTTCGCATAGTTGAAATGAACGGACAGAAAGCATAAGGGATCTTCAGCATCTATCTCTATTGAATGCTTAACATCTGGAGAAATATAGAATAACATACCAGCTTTAAACGAATGTCGTTTTCGCTCCATCATAAAACTGCCCTTCCCTCCAGTCACTAAGAGAAGTTCATGATGCTGAAGGGTTCTAACGAGCTTGCTCCAATTTCTCTTGGGGTCGTTGAAGTATCTATAATTACAATATAGTATGTGGAAAAATAGATTATTTATATTCATAAAAGACCTGTCCAAATGTCCACCGAACGTTCGATCGGATCGTATTCTACATCATATCCGAACGTTTCGGATATAAATCGGAGAGGAACATAGGTCGCGTAACCGTATAGATGAGGTGGGCTATTCATCTGCACAGCTTGTCCATTAATGTAGGCTGTATGATCGTCGATGGTCATCTTCAGAGAAAGTCCATTTTTTTCAGCGGTAATCGTGCGAGTTGCCTTGTTCCATTCTACCCTGGCTCCAAATAACTCAAAGAGATAACGCATGGGCACTTCTGAAATGCCATTCACAATGTTTAGCGGCGGTGCTGATAGAAGTGGCATATCATCAATGTTCAACTGATACAGGAATGGGCTTGTCTTAAAGGTCCATTTTTTCACTAGCGTTTTGCCACCAGATTGAAATGAAACCTCCGCGGTATACTCCCGATCCCCCCTCAACTGACGCTGCGCTGTTAGTACATACCCGTAACCAGAATTGAGTTTCTTCACACTAAGCGGGATACTAATGTGGCGGTTGCCTGCCTGTGTGCTTAGTTTAGCCTTTAGGTCTGCTACATCCCGTAGACTACTAAACACCGTAAGTGTTGTAGCTTCTCCTTGAATTAACTGCTGTGCATTCATTTTGTAAATGTTGCCTGCCCACACTCGCGTCATTCCATCATAAGGAAATACGCTCGCAGTCGCTGGTGTAATCATTACGCCTTCTGACTTCACAGCACCAACAATCACGGTAGACTTACCCACTCGTGCAATGCCAATAGAAGCAACTGCCGGGGTCAGCATCACTTCCCTGCGATCATGCATAACTGCTAGCTCGTTAATCTCTGAAGCCATATCAAATTCATCATAGGCCCGCTCTTTCATATATACGGTTTCCACAATCTCCGGTACTTCTCCGCTAAAACCCGAAGTTAACACTCTCTCTTTAGGCGTTTGTTGGGTAAAGAACTCACGACCTTTCACTTCTATAGATAAATCGCCTTCAGACTTTATCGTAAAATTAGCATTAGCGTAGCGAGCATGATTAATCGCCGCCTTAACGAGGGCAGGATCAAGTTTCACATCATCCAACCCCATTTGTTGCCGAATTTTATTAATCGAAGCTAGTGCTTTTAGTTGCTCCGCACTACTAGTTCCGTCAAACAATACTTTTGCGGCTTGTACCTTTGTGACATCAATCAATGGAGTGATTGCCATAAGCAGCAAGACGCCTATAAGTATCCATTTTTTACGCATAGTTCCCCTCCTCAAAATTCCATATCTTGTTAGACGACATTCTTCCAGAAAGGTTTCTGTAAAGCAGTTCAAAAACACAAGACAAACCACCCCATAAATGAACTTCACCTCAATGGTTAGACACACAATCAGAGGCGTATTTCATTATAGAGTGGCTTCTCTGTAATCTCTTATGGTTTCTGAATAAACAGTTGTGTCCAATAATGTTGATATTGACTTGTAGCAGTTCCCCCTACATAACCAACCCCAATATCCGTAAAGCGAGGATCCAAAATATTAGCTCTATGACCAGTACTGTTCATCCACGTTCTCATTACTGCTTCAGGTGTTGCTTGGCCCGCCGCGATATTTTCTCCATAAGCACGCCAAGCCACTCCAAATCGATCTAACATTTGAGATGGGGTGCCATAAGTTGGAGAGGTATGGCTAAAATAATTATTATCCCTCATATCTCTTGATTTCAAAACTGCAAGATCAGTAAGCTGCGTATTTAGAGTTAAGGCAGCAATTCCTCTACTCGTCCGTTCTTCGTTGACCAATCTAAATACTTGTAGTTCAAACGCATTAGCTTGTCTAATATGAATTCTTGACCGCCCTACTCTTTTCGTCGGTTTACTCGAAGTGCGTTTCAGCGTTGATCCTTTAGAAAGTGAACTCTTGACTCCTCTTATTGATGATATTCTTTTTCTCATAAATTCCCCTCCAGCAATGTATTTATAACAATATATTGTGGAAGAGGTCTTCACGCTTGTACTAAAATCTATAAATTTTTAATAGATCTACTATTCGTGAGCTAGTACCGAGGAATTATTAACTTGATTTTTCTTTAACTTGACTTGTATTAGTTACTTTATGTTAATATAAACAAATCATGAACGTTGATATATCATCTATTTTTCTAATTAGGAGAGATCACATGGATTTCAAAGACCCACTAGGGTTAGTTATTCGAGATTTACACTTAGAAATAGCCAATTATTTAACAAAATTGCTTGCACCCGTTCGGCTTGCGCCTGAACAACATTTACTTATGGCTTTGTTGCTTGAGAAAGAAGGTCTATCTCAGAACGAGATTGCTAATAAGCTTGGGAAGGATAAAGCCAGTGTTGCCCGAATGATCGCTAGCTTAGAGAACAAGGGGTACATTCATAAAGTACCAAGTACGCAAGACCGTCGTTCGGTAAATGTTTTTGTCACAGACGAAGGCAGGAAATTAGAGACTACAATTAATGAGGTGACAATCAAATTAAACGAAATTATAGCGACAGGATTCTCTCCTGCGGAGTACTCAGCGCTAACAACTTTGTTAACTCGTGTGCAGAATAATGTAAGAGAGGCATAAATGCATATCCTCTGCTCTATAGTTGACATATCATCTATTCTTCAAAAATAATACGAATCCATTTCTGAAAAGAGGTTTATCCCTATCATGGAATCAACAGCAGCTGTTCAAGTTAAACGTCCCGCCCTAATGGCCTTCTCCCTTATGCTAGGAGCATTCGTCGGACTATTTAGTGAAACCGCCTTAAATATGGCTTTTACCAACTTAATGGATGAATTTTCAATCAACGCCTCAACGGTTCAATGGCTAACCACAGGATATTTACTTGTATTAGGTATCCTCGTTCCGATATCCGCCCTATTAATGCAATGGTTTACCACTAGACAATTATTCACAGCATCCTTGTTATTATCTATCATTGGTACATTAATTGCTGCCCTCTCCCCCAATTTCACCTCCTTATTAATTGCGCGTTTAGTGCAAGCCTTGGGAACTGGTTTATTGCTGCCCCTAATGACGAACATTATTCTAATAATTTTCCCTGCACATAAACGTGGAACTGTCATGGGGATGATGGGACTTGTTATTATGTGTGCACCGGCCATCGGGCCAACTTTGTCTGGTTTGATCGTGGATCATTTTGGCTGGGAGTTTATCTTTTGGACAAGTTTACCTTTATTATTATTTACATTTGGATTCGGATTAACATTTATCAAAAATGTAGCCAAAATCTCTAAACCTAAAATAGATATTTTATCCATTCTACTTTCTACTTTCGGATTTGGTGGCATCGTATTTGGATTTAGCAACATCGCTGATCATGCTTTAAGTGAAATCATTGTCTATCTGCCTCTTATCGTTGGTGTCATCAGCTTAATCCTGTTTGTATTAAGACAGTTTAAGTTGGAAACGCCGATGCTAAATTTACGAGTGTTTAAATATCCTATGTTTACAATAGGTCTGATAATGGTCTTTTTAGGAATGATGATCATCTTATCCTCTGCCATTTTATTACCGTTATATTTAAAAGGAGGTTTATTGTTATCAGCTACAGCTGCAGGAATTCTACTCCTTCCAGGCAGTGTGATTAACGGAGCTATGGCTCCAGTTACGGGTAGAATATTTGATAAATTCGGTCCGAAATTATTGCTGCCGCTTGGATTCTCCATCGCAACCATTGCAGGTTTTCTATTTACAAGCAATTCTACTGAAACCAGTAACCTGACCTTTATTTTAATACACTGCGCTATGTTTATCGGATTAGCTATGGTCATTATGCCCGCTCAAACCAATGGCTTAAATCAGTTACCCGTGAAATACTATCCGGATGGGGCTGCTGTTATGAACACACTTCAACAAATCGCAGGTGCTCTTGGTACAACGTTCGCTGTTACACTAATGTCTAGCGGACAAACACGATTCGCTAATACACATCCAACTGCTGCACAGCCTGAAATTTTAACCGCAGGAATTACACATGCATACTTATTTATCGCAACAATTGCAGTTATCGGATTAATTTTATCGTTATTTGTGAAGCGTATTAGAGTTTATTAATTTTAATCAAAAAAGACAGTGGACACGAGCTGTCCGCTGTCTAAATTTTAATCCATATATTTTTCATAAAATACTAAAGTTAATTTATTGTTTATTCGCTTTGTTTCTTCTGTTCGTTTATATCCTACCTTTTCATATAAATAACAGTTCCTCTGCTCTTGCTCAATACTATCCAGCTCCCATTTTTTCGCGTCATTATATCTCTGTTCAATGATTGCAAAAACCTGCTGAGCGATCCCCATCCCCTGGTATTCTGGCATAATAAATATGGGGCTGACACGGTAAGTATTGTTTTCCTTTTTAACGATTCGGACACCGCCCACAGCAATATCAGAAGTCTTAATTATATAATAATCTGTAAAAGACTGATTAATTCGGTTTATCATTTGTTCTACGGATTCATTGGCTGGGCTGGTTTCATAATCCTTATATTTCTCCAGTAATGGCATAAAGGCTTTGACTTGCATTTGATGAATAAATTCCGCATCACTTACGTCTGCTTTACATAAAGAAATCCCCATAAAGATGTACCTCCATTAAAATATATTACTATTAACAAGGTTTATGGTTTGTTTTTAGGTATGATATAGAGTGATCCGTCTTCCTTGTATTCAGCATAAGCAATGTCCTCAACGCATTGATAGCCATGCTCCCTGATCCATTCCTGGATCTGTATCTTATTCATCGGTCTGCCACGCATCGAATCTTCCAGCAGCCTACCTTTATCAATAACTGTAATGGAAAAAGAGGAAGACTGCTCCGATTGCTCCTCTTCAGACTTGCGCATAATCGACAGAGAGCCATTCGTTTCGAGCAGAGCATACTTCACTTCACTTAGAGAAAAAATATTTTGCTGCCGCAGCATAAACAGCAGTTGGGTAAACTCAATATCGTATTTCTCCATCAAATCCTGATTCACTTTGCCATCGTCAATAAGCAACACCGTCCGGCCTTCCGCCATGTTCCCGAACTTCACAAAATGGGTCGTTGCCTTTTCAAACAAATAAGACAAAGCGGTCCAGATGAAAAGCGCAAACAGCAGATGCCAGATCTTCACCTCATTATCATATATCGTATTCCCTACAATCTCACTTAAAATCAATGATGACAGGAAATCAAGTGGCGTCAATTGACTAAGCGTCTTGCGGCCAGTAATAAAGGTAATGATCCACAAACCAAAGAAACTAATGATCAGTTTGACACCTATAGTTACAAATATCTCCATTGCTGCACCTCCAGCTGGGACCTCGCACAAGGTCGTTGCCCTTATGACACGAAATCCATTCATGAAAGGTATTACACACTCCTAGTGGGGGATAAACAGCAAACGAGACGCTCTGCAACTTGCCCTTATGTTGGAATGGTGATAAGGAACGTTGTGCCTTTGCCTTTTTCACTATCAACTTCAGCAATGCCTTTCACTTTATCAATGGTACTGTAGACCATAAGCATTCCCAGTCCTGTCCCTTCGGCTTTGGTCGAATAATACGGTTTACCGAGACGCGATATTTCTTCCTTTGTCATTCCAATGCCAGTATCGCGAATACTGATAATAATATTTTGTTTTTTTTCCGAAATATCGATGAACAGCGTACCACCGTCCTTTTCCTTCATGGCTTCGATTCCATTTTTATATAGATTAATAAGACATTGCTGTATTTGGTTCCGATCATAATTTTTGAATAGCGAATTATTAAAATTAAATTTGACCTCTACTTTGTGCATAGTGGCATAAGGCATGATGATATTTTTAGTATATTCTGCCTCCTCCTGCATGTTGGAATAAACCATATTATCGGATTGCGGCTTAGCAAATGAAAGATAGTCACTCACGATTTTTTCAGCCCTCTGTAATTCTAATAGAGATAACTCTACGTACTGTTTCTCCTCCCTTGTGATCGTCTTAGATTTATTCAACAGCTGCAAAAAACCGCTGGTCACTGTAAGCGGGTTTCTGATTTCATGTGATACACTTGCCGCTAGCTCGCTCACGACATTTAATCTTTCAGATTGCATAATTCGGTCGCGATTCTTAATATTAGTAATAATCTTTTCTATTAAGATCATATTGATACACATCACCCCGACATGCGTCGTAAAGGCATTTAAGGTGAGAAACCAATATTCCCTATTTAAACTCCCCTGTGTAAAACCTAATATAATTAGGTAAAATCCCATTGTCAGAAAAGAAATTATTGTTGCCGCGATGATGCGACTTTTCGAATCTAGTTTTAAGAACCTTTTACTATATAGAGGAACTAGGATTAGGATTGAAGTGGCGAAAAGAAAGGATTGTAACGTACCCTCTCCCCCCACATAGAATCGATAGATATTTAAAAGGATATATAGCGGTAGAACGTTCTTGTATCCACCAAAAAGAGCCACAATGATAAACGGGATATATCTCAAATCAAAAATAAAGCCCATATCGAGTTTAAAAGGTTTGGCTATACAGAGACACATGGTCACTGCCGACAGTAGAACTAGAATCTTACTATTATAAGCAAAAGCACGATTCTCAAAGAAAAGTAGAAAAATTAAGATTGGAAACAATAAAAACAAGAAATTCAAAAGCAAAGTCTCAAACAAGGGATAACTTCCTTTCAGCCTAGTGTTGCTTAAAATACAGCGTACTGGAAAAATACGCTAAAATAATATTATAAGTAAAGTTCCCCTTATTAACTATGTATTTCTCAACCATTTTTAAAATAATAAAAAACAAAAGCACCCTATGGATGCTTTGATGAAGTGATGATTTTTATTGTTTTGTTGTTTGTAGCACGCTTATAATGAGCGATGCAAGTACAATTCCTAAACATATCCCCGTTATAGGTGAAACCACAAGAATACCCATTATATTCCCGCTCGAACTAAAAAATAACTTTATACTGGTCAAAACAACTGCTACAACAACTACTGATGTCCAGAAAACAATCTTTTGTTTCGTAGATACCACTGGTATTGTCATTATCGTTTCATGGTGTCGATACAAAGAACTAATTATTATCCAGGTTAGCATGAGTAATCCGAATGCCGAAAAAGAATGCTGCAGTATTTTATAAAGAGGGAAATTATAAATCATTAGGTCTCTTAGAGGGGAGTATCGCTCAACAAAGTAACCATTGAAATGTGTAAATCCATCGATGAACACATGAGTTAAAAAACCAATTATCACAGATAGGATAAACACTACCCAGCCCTTAGGATTCAATCTCCACTTGCTTAAGGTATTGTATGCTCGTTGATCAATATTATAATTTGAAGGAAGATGCAATACTAATATTTCCTTTACGATGACATGGAAAATCACTGCAAGGATCACACATAGGGGAATCGCCTGCAAAAATAGTCCTGTGATAGAATGGCCTATACTTTGATAGGGCTCAAGCATAATAAAATACTCAAAATCAGGCGACATACTTCCTAATATCAAGCCTGTAGTACTAAAATATTTTGGTTTCACATATTTAAACGGAAGTGCAAATATAGGATGAGCAAAGGTAAAAGGCATAACCATCTCCTAGTGTTATTTATAACTTCTTAGCAACAAAGGTAATACAATCTATTGTAAGTTTTACAGCTTGTCCGTTTCTTTCAATTTCATATTCTAATTGTTTTACAAATTGTTGTTGAACTTCCCATTCAGTGTACTGATGAACTAATAAGTCCAGCATTTTTTCTGTAGATAAATTCACTTCAAACATTGGATCTAATTCTTGTCCATTTTCAAGGTTTACCTCTTGTATGTTCGATCCGATAATAATGCAATTGGTCCCATTTGTTTTTGTTCCACAAATCATTTCATTAAGTTTTCTGTGAAGTACCTTTTCCGAACTTACATGTTCCAAAGAAGACACTGCTAAAATAATGTCATACTTTTCCTTATCGATAACGAAATGTTCAATGTCTGATAATTTTGTCACAATAAAGGGTTCTACCCCAAATTTCTGACTATAACTCTCTAATTTTTCTATGGCCGACTCCAATAAATCCACGCAAACAACCTTACCATTTCTATTTTTCATGGATTCCGCTATAGGTATACTATTCCTACCAATCCCAGATCCTAAATCTAGTACACTTAAATATTCTTGATCGGTGTAGGCTTCTAAAAGATCGATTGCCGTTTGTACGGGTCTATGTAGCCAGGAACCTGGCTCGAATAAATTATAACTATCGTAACACATGTCATGATATCTCTTCTCTTCCGTTCTAATATTCGCTACTCTTTCCATATCACACCTCGGGCTTTCTAAATTAAGCATAATGCTGAAGAAACTACCTTTGAAAAGTGGAAAACAAATCAAAGTCGCAATATGGTTGTTAGCTCTTCTTCAATAATTTCGCCGCTGTCACGGAAACCGAAGCTTTCATAGAGCCTTTTAGCGGGCAAGTTATCAGCCTTATAAGAAATCCAACAATATTGTGCGGGGCCAGCCGGTAAAGTGCGGATAAATTCTAAAATTCTTGTCATGGCTTCTCGGCCGTACCCCTGATTCTGGTATCGTTTATCAATCATTAGTCGCAGGATACAATAGCTATCATTTACAAAGGATGGCACTTCATATCCAGTGATTCCATAAGTCATCATCACAAAACCAACCGGCTCTTCATCCGCGTAAATCGCAAACGGAAATGGATGACCACCATTGGTTACAAGGACATAACACGAAGCCATGCTTGATAAATTGGAAGCTACGAAGCGACGTTGATCGTCTGAAACCTCCAAATTGAAAATGGCACGTCGGTTTTCTAGTGTGATCTTTCTGAGAGTAATCATGATGGGCTTCTCCCTTCATATCTAAATTATTGAGTTTGGATATTATATCATCAATTTCCATGTTTTGTAGCGATAGTCTGCCCACTAACTAAAAAAGGCTACCGTTCAATCGGTAGCCAGGATGAAATACTCATGTCTTTATTTTCCTAGAAATCCACCTTCAGACTTTATCACTTGCCCCGTAATCCACTGCGAATCATCACTCGCTAAGAAACTAATGCCTCTAGCTGCATCTTCAGGCAACCCGATTCTTCCCATTGGAAACATAGGCAAAAAATGAGTTTTCATCTCATTCGTTATCCACCCGGAATCCGTAGGACCCGGATCAAAACCATTAACTGTGATATGTAGCGGAGCTAAACCAACAGAAAGAGGTTCAATTAATCCAATTAATGCACCCTTTGTCAATATATAAGCCAGGTTATCAGGGTCAGGCCCTTTAGAAACCATAAAAATAATTCTACCTGGAGTCCCCTTTGAATGATTCTTTTCGAATCTTCTGGCAAATTCAGTACTGAGTAAAACCGTGCCACGATTGTTCACTACATAGTGTTGATCTAACGAAGTGATGCTCAGGTTCTGATAATTCGTGGGCACGCAATAAGCTGCATTGTTAATCAAAATGGAAGCATTTCCTAAAGTTTGTTCTACCTGATCCATAATCTTTATTGAGATTTCAGGATTGGAAAAATCTGCTTCCATGTGACTCGCCCTGACTCCCAAGCTTTTCAGTTCTGCACAAAGTTGCTCCGGCCATTCCTTTTCTCCACCATTCCCTTCTGTTTCATCAAAAGGATGCCAATGCGTAAAGAAAATATCTGCCCCCTGGCTTGCAAGTGAACGGCATATGGCTGTTCCGATTCCTGTGGATCTGCTTGCTCCAGTAACGATTGCAATTTTATTTTTCAATGAGTTCATCTATACCATCTCCGATCATAAATTAGAAGGATAGATAGGTAGAGATCCATAGACATAAGCAGATTCAGCATCACTAAACTATAAGGGAGATAGTGTACCGTCTTATTAATTATGTGCATTAATGCAGGAACAGTTACTGTTCTATCCTTTAACAATAGTAGCTGAAATTCTGCATCAAACATAGATAAAATTTCCAAAATAATTAATGAAGTTAAACCTCTTGTAAGTCATCCCTTCGGCTTCGTTCCTCTACAATTTCTAACGCCCTGTTCTTCTCATCAAACTTACTGTTATGTGAGGAGACCTGCGCTCTTATTGACGCATCCGGCTCGATATACAACTTGGCGCTGTTCACGGCTAACGCTGCATCCGTAAAAGCTCCGGCAATAAGATAAAGCTTGCTGCCGTAATTTGCCGTATCTCCAGCCACGAACACTCCCGGAAGATTGGTTGCCAGCTTCTCGTCCGCATTAAAATTCCAATTCTCTCTCACTAACCCCCAATCTACAATAGGACCTAAATCCCCGCGTAGCCCATGATTAATTAGGACGGCATCCACCGCAAGACGCTCCTGTTCTGTTTCATCCGTCCATTCCCCGTCCGCATTTAATGGGGCGATTGAAACAGCATCAAGGCGATTGCCATTCCCGTATAAATTCTTAATGGCATATGGCGTAAGAACTTGAACGTTCGATGCCTTCATCCGCCTCACATTCCGTTCCATACCACTGAATCGATCCCGCCTATGCACGAGCGTGACCGCTGAAGCGATTCCTACTAGTTCATTAGCCCAATCTACAGCTGAATCACCGCCTCCAGAGATTAGCACTCTTTTACCGCGAAAGCTTGCCACATCCGTAACGTTATAATGGAGATTATCCTTTTCGTAATTTTCCGCTCCGGGCAGGTTAAGCTTAGCAAGCTTTAGCGCACCATGGCCTATGGCCAAAATCAGCGTCCGGCTCCAATGCTGCTCTCCGGTCGCAGATGTTATACGCATCGTGCCATCCACCAATCTCTCTAACCCGGTAATTTGTTGACCCAGTACAATGGTCGGATCAAAAGTTTGAGCTTGCTGGATCATGAGCTTTGTCAGCTGTGCTGCGCGAACGGGGGCCATGCCGCCGACATCCCAGACGATCTTCTCCGGATACATTAATGTCCTTCCTCCGAGTTCCTCTCTCGCCTCAATCAGTTTCGTCTTCATGTCGCGCATTCCACTGTAAAAGGCAGCATACAACCCTGCCGGTCCTCCACCGATTATAGTTACGTCAAAAAGCTCCAATTTCTGACCCATTCTTTGCCTCCCTCTGTTCTCATCCTCTTGAAAGAAGATCTAAATCTTCTTGCGCTTAAACAGCAGATACATGAAAAAAGGAGCTCCAATGCCTGCTGTGAACACGCCTGCCGGAACATCTAGCGGTTGAAAAAGCATTCTTCCTGCCAAATCCGCCAACAGTAGAATGATTGCACCTATTAACGCGGATACCGGGATGATCAGCTTGTAAGAATTTCCAACAAGCATTCTGGAGATATGCGGTGCCATCAATCCGATGAACGATATCGTCCCGGCTACGCCAACTGCAGCACCGGCAAGTGCAACGCTATAAAATAAGAGAATCATCCGACTTAACTGAAGCCTGCTTCCAAGCCCGCGAGCGACATCCTCACCTAAGGATTGCACATTTAATTCCTTCGCGAGCAGTAGCGATAAAGGAATGAATACCGCTACCCACGGCCACAGCACTTCAATATAACTCCAATTGGTGCCGTAGATGCTTCCCGTCATCCAATTCAGCACTTGTGCGGCCAAATAAGCCGGCCCGCTAATTAGCAGAAACGTAGTGAGCGCGCCCATTGCGGTAGAAATGCCAATACCGATCAGCACCAGCCGAAACGGCGAAACACCTTTTTTCCAAGCAAATACATAATTAATAGTTGTCGCAACCAACGCGCCGCCGATGGCAATGAACGGTACCCAGTGGATACTGTACCCGGTCACGAAAGTCATGAAGGCAACCACAGCTACCGATGCCCCTCCGGTTACACCCAGCAGATCGGGCGAAGCGAGAGGATTGCGGATGACGCCCTGTAATAGCGCACCCGCTACTGCCAATGCTGCGCCAATGAGTATAGCGGCTACTATTCGAGGCAAACGGAACTGCATAATGATCAGGTTACTGGCTTCTGCGTTTCGTCCCGTAAGAGAAGCAAGTACCTCTTTTAATGGTACGCTAACTCCCCCAACGGATAAACTAAGGAGCGACAAGGCGGCAACGATACAAGTTAAACCTAAAAACAACAAGAACGAATGCTTCGCTATACGCGCTTTAAGCATGCTGTTTCCTCCTAGCCACATGGATCAGAAAGGGAACGCCGATAATCGCCGTTGCGACACCAACCGGAACTTCTCTGGATTCCAGAATAAAGCGCGATGCTAAATCCGCAGTCACCAAAAGAATCGCCCCAACTAATGCGGTATAAGGAAGCAGCCATCTAAAATCATGCCCAACGATGTATCTGCATAAGTGAGGGACAATAAGTCCTATGAAAGCAATCGGACCAGCTGCTGCTACCGAGCTTCCCGCCAATAGTACAATTGCCGTAGCCGACAGCACGCGGACCAGCGTTAGACGCTGTCCCAAGCTCTTCGCGCTATCGTCTCCAATCGCCATAATATTTAACGAGCCCGATAGTAATAGTGAGATCGTCATTCCTATTGCCATATAAGGCAGAACCATCAATAAATGCTCCAGATTTCTTCCTTCTACAGAGCCGATCATCCAGAATAGGGCTGATTCCAACGACTGCTTATTAATTAGAATAATGCCGGATGTAATAGAGGAAGCGAAAGCTGCCATACAAGCGCCGGCCAAGGTCAGCTTTACAGGCTCGAAACCGCCTCCTTGCAATCCAAGCGTATAGACAACCGCCGATGTTGCGACCGCACCTGCGAAAGCAAGCCAGACCATGCCGCTCATCGTTAACGAGGAACCGAATACGAGTAGCCCGATGACAATAAATAGCACAGCGCCCGCATTTACACCGAAGACAGAGGGCGAAGCCAGCGGATTTCTTGTCAGAACCTGCATAATTGCCCCGGCTACTGCTAAACTTGCCCCCACCAGTGCCGCAATCAGGGTTCGGGGAACACGAACCTTCGTCAGAATAAGATGTTCGTTCGAACCGTTGAATTGACTGTAAGCCAGCCATAGATCTTTCAAGCTGAATTGATGAAGACCATACAATACACTGCATAACATACTAATTAGAAGCAAAATTGCACCGACAACTAGGCCGGCGAGCTTTCGCTTGCTTAGGAAAGAACCATTCACGTCTGCACCGAGCCTCCTATTCATTGGCAGTCTTAACAACTAAACTGCCGGAATCGTCAACAAGCTGACGCGAATACAGCGCCAGCTTGTTGATTCGATCCGCCTTTATTATTTCACATCAAAGTATTTAACGAGTTCGTCCAGCAACAGATTGGCTGCTTCATATCCGCCTGCCGAGTTCCAGATTGCTTCATCGACTTGAATCACCTTTTTGTTCTTTGAAACGCTCAAATTTTGGAACAACGGATCTTTTTTCCATTCCTCCACGACCTTCGATGCATCGTCCTTGCCCGGAGTCTCCGACACGAAATAGAAGAGAACATCACCATCCATGCTAGGAATCGTCTCTTTGGTCATAACTTCGATAAAGGAGTCTTTATCCTGCGATTCAGGCCGTGCAATTCCTAATTGGCTCAAGAGCACGCCGGAGAACGTTTGCTTCTGATAAATACGCACTTGTTTCGCGGAGAAGCGCACCACCGACACTTTCGTGTCTGCTTTGCTACCGAGCTTCGCCTTGACTTCCGCAACTCGTTTATCGAAGTCCGCCATCGCCTGCGCTCCTTCTTCCTGCTTGTTTAAAGCTTCGGAGTAGAGTTTGAAATTAATCTTCCAATCTCCTGCCAGGTCATCGGAGAATATCGTCGGAGCTATCTGCTTTAATTGGTCGTAGATTTTCTCTTGTCTGACCTTATTACCGATAATCAGATCCGGCTTGAGGCTCGCGATCAATTCAATATTCGGCTGAAGCTCGTCTCCCACAACCGTAACGCCTTCCATGTCTTTCTTGATATGGTCGTACCAAGGGTCACCAATCCAAGACTGAACGGCTCCGACCGGTTTGATGCCCAGTGCCAAAAGTGCCTCTGTTCCTTCATTGGTCAATATGACAACACGTTCAGGGGCGCCGGTAAGCGTTTCTTCCCCCATCGCATGCTTAATCACTCTTGTGTCATTACTTACATCCGTCGACGGACTCGCAGCTGGACTTGCGGAAGTTGCAACATTATTAGTAGAAGTGCTGTTGCTTGTCGGTGTGACATTCGTTCCCCCTGTCGAGCATGCACTCAAAAAGAGAACGAAACAAAATAATAAGGTTGCTGCCATTGTTGTTCTTGACTTACGATACATCGGTATTTCCCCTTCTCTTTTATATTGATAATGATTCTCAAACTCATTACCAATATAACGTTGCTGCCTTCTAGCAACAATGGGAGATCTGAACACGAAGGATGGATTATTTCGACGCTGCTCCTGTTGCAACGCTGCTTCTTTAAAGCTGGTGGGAGAAACACCCTCGTATTTCTTGAAGATACGGCTGAAATAATAGCTGTCGGTATAGCCTACACTCTCGGCAATTTCCTTCAGCGTGAAATCTGTGGATAGAAGCAACTGCTTCGCTTTGCTCATCCGCAATTGAATCAAATAATCGATCGGGCTCGTTCTCACTTGCTTCTTAAAGGCGTGCAGTAGCTGTCTGGAGCTGCAACTAAGGTGTTCAAGCAGCGTCTCAAGCGTTATCGGCTCCCGATAGCGTTCATGAATATAACGAACCGCTTGGGCCACCAAGTCAGGCTTAACGGCTATGATATTCTGGCGTTCCATCTGCTCTAGAATTTCATAAACCATTTGATAAAATATCGCTTTAACTTGAAGCTTATTGAGTAGATCTGAACGATGCCACTCCTTGCTCATGGAGGTGACATGATGGAAAACGGAAATCGGATAATGGGGCTTAAATACATATTGCATTTGAAACGGATTGTGCTTCTCCATCAGCTTGATCGTTTCTTGACGGGATGGTAGTGCTAGTACCGCTTTATACAAAATAATATAGTATTCCAGCAGCTCATCTGCCGTAATATCAAGGTAGAGACCCTTGCCCCCATGGAGCAAGGAAAACCGGCTGACGCGGTGTGCTATGCCGTCCAGTTGGAGATGTGCGCTACCTCTAGTCACATATAAGAAGACGCTTGAGGGCATTCTGTACGCATGCAGCTCCTCGTCTTGTTCCATTCTTCTATGTCGTATATCTATGATCTTGATGAATGCCTGATTCCATAGCAAAGCTTGATCATTCAATGTCACCGTCTTGCGCTCCCCCTTCTCTATCACTCCATGTTGAGAGATTTATACCCCCATCATATATGATAATGATTATCATTTACAATGATATTCGCAGAACTATTTTCCAGCGGTGTTACTGACAATGGAACGTAAATAAGACGAGCAACCGTTGATGGTTTGCTCGTCTTTTCTATCAAATTTAATAAATGTTTTATTTGCTCCCCATAGCTGATGTGTGTTGAAGGATTTTCGACACACATTCATCTAAGGAAAACTTGTCTGTCTCTACGATCACATCCGGGCTAACGGGCTCCTCATATGGAGAATCAATACCCGTAAAATGCTTGATTTGTCCGGCTCTTGCTTGTTTATATAGACCTTTCGGATCTCTCTCCTCACATACTTCCAAAGGACATTGAACATAAACTTCCTTGTAGGAATCCCCTATGAGAGAACGGACCTTATCGCGTGTAGAGCGGTATGGAGAGATCGAGGCAACGATCACATTCAGGTTCGCATCAAGCAGAATCTTACCAATCTCACCAATTCTTCTACCAACTTCCAATCGATCCTCTTCGCTAAATTGAAGATCCTGATTAATACCTCTCCTCAATGTATCACCATCCAGAATGTAGCAATTCTCAATGTGATTTTTCAGTTCCTCTGCAAGCGTAGATTTACCTGAACCCGATAGTCCAGTTAGCCAGATCATTTGATTCATAGATACGTACCTCTTCCTGCTAGATTCTATTGTTAAAATACTTTGTATAGTTATTCTAGCTTAAACACAATTTCAGTACCTGTCCCGTCCTTCTTTAAGGGTGAACTAAATTCCCTGAACTCTAATTTAATACCGGAGATATCGTCGGGGAGTGGCGGAGATACTACGTAGTTATAAGCTGCATGCCCTGATGAACTTCCGCCATTCGTCATTCTACTGTCATACGCTTCTCCTATATACAGCTCAAAATGGTTAAGTTTATTGGCATATAATTCAGAGGTAATATCCCAATCTATACTAAGCGTGACAACACTTGCATTACTGTATTGTCGTATTGAGGTCAGTGTATAGAAGAACTCATCTGCCTCAATAGATTGTAGAACAGCAATATGTTTTCTAAAATCAGTTGGCTCGACCATCGGCTTAAAATGTTCTTCATTAAATAAAGTCCCAAATACCGCTTTCAAGAAATCCTCGTAGAGTTCAAACCTCGCCGCCCAATCTGAAATATACTCAAAGGGTGGGAATCCTGGATTATTATCCAAGCGTTCCTTACGTTGTTTTATCAATGCACAAATCTGCTCATCGATATCCGTAATTCTTTGATCGTATTGCTCGGTTGGGCGTATAAATGGCATCCGTTTCATCTTAGTCCTCCTCATTGCAATTCTTTGCATTCATATGCTTATTAGACTAGCGTTACTTCGATAATTTATTTTATACATTTAAATACGAGAAAAAGTGGGATTCTCATCCTTCTCTTATACTCTCCTTCACTATTAAAAAACTGAGGATTTGGCTTACATTCTCTAATATCCTCTATTTTAAATCCAACATGTTTCAATGACTGGAAATACTCTTCAAAAGTTCTGTGGTGCTTAACTACACTTTCTCCAATCCAAGGCTCCATTCTCTTACCCATTTCAAAATAGTTATCGACGATCCAGTCCGACTTTCTTTCTGAAGTTGTTGCACTTTTCATGGATGATGTTAGAACCGGATGCTGTACACTAAAAATAAACTGACCATTAGGGATAAGCGCACTACGGATACTATCAAAGATTGGTTCTAGGTCTTGTAAATAATGAATAGCCAATCGAGAGATTACCAAATCATATTTCTCTTTTGGGTAATTCCAACTCTCCATAGTAGCATGGTGAATCTCACTTTTAGATGTTTTTAACAGTTCTTTTGCTGCTTTGACCATATTACTTGAACCTTCCACACCTTCGTAAAAGATACATCCCTGCTCAAGCAACTCATATCCGAACTTAGCATCCCCGCATCCTAAATCGAGCACCTTTTTCCCAAGTACATCGCCCATAAGATCATATATAACCGGCTTTTCAATAATGTTATTTGGGCTATCCGCTCTGTTTCTTCTCAATAAATAGTTATAGAAAAAATCTTCATTGTCATACACCGATGACCCTTTGTAATCCAACAGAATACCTCCTTGCTGTAAGAAAATTCTTTTGGGTAATTTTAGCATTTAAAACAACCTTATACTACCGATAATTTCATTTAGCTCTTAAACCTATCATTAAAAAAAACACACCAAAGAGTCTCTCTGAGGTGTCCAATTCTTAGTGTTTGATTGGCAACGTATAGTATCCAAAAGCAAGATCAAGTAAAGCACTCGCTTCTTGGCGAAGCAAAGGCTTTTTAGAACGAAAATCGACAGACCCGTCATCATTCACTTTTGTATCAGGATCTACAATGCCTTGTGACACTAATGCTATGATCGAATCAGTGGCCCATGAGTCTGTGTCACCTTTAAGCGTAATTTCTGAAGCTTGCTTAGCTTGTTTTAGATTTTGAATCATAACGGCTGCTACTTGTCTTGTGGTGACAGCATTACGATCAAAACCAGGTATTCCTTTTTTCGTTAATTCTTTATTCCCCTCAATTAAATGAGGAAAGCCGTACCAACCATGGGCAAGAATTAGAGCATCCATAAACTCACCTTGTGTCATCGTTCCCTGTGGTTCGAAATTGTTGCCGGATTTAGCACTTATCACATCAAGCGAATACAAGTTGTCGATGTAGGATTTATAAGCGCTCTCCTCAGATACATCAGCGAATGCTGGCTTCGTGTGAACCTTACGAGCATCTGAAACAAAGTCTGGGCTATTAGGATTCGTATAATAAAAGTATTCGATCTGATCTTTATGATCTTTTTTAAAGGCCAATTTGTTACCTAATTCATCTTCGAACAATAGCGGATTAATCATTCGTAACGTATGTGTACCGCTTGTTCCAGTCTCCATAATCAGATTGCCATCTGCATAGGTGAAGTTCGATTTCAAGAAATAGAATCTGGTGTTCAAATAAGTTCCAGTATATTTAGCAGCTTCTGATGCAGGTAATGGGAGATACGTTGGCGTCTCTGGTGCTTTCTTTTCAGGAAAATAGTGATCCATCAAGGCTTCATAAATATCTAAGCTCATCATTGTGTCATTGTTATAAGACATGTAGAAAGCCGTATTCTCCTCAGGCAATAATACGATCAGTGATTGATGACCAGGCATATTTCCACCTTTGAGAACCACATGATAGCCATTCATCAGATCATTACGATACCCTTCAAATCCTCCAACCGTCGTCATCGGAAGCGATTCATTCGCAAATACAGAGTAGGTTTGCATCATCTTCGTGGTTTCTTTACTAATGATTTGCTTCCCATTCACACTACCTTGTTGTTGAAAAAGAGTTAAATATTTAGCCATATCTTCTCCTGTGGAAAGGATGCTGCCCTGGGGCCCATCGGTAGGCGCATGCCCAAAGGTTGGATGAGGTTTACCATCTGGTCCATAATGCGTGGCCATTCTAGCTAAAAGCTCTGGGGTAAATCGAGCACTAGTAGAGTTCATTCCTAACGGTTTGAACACATGGTTCTCCATATACTTATAAAACGGGGTACCACTTACGTTCTCAATCGCATAACCCGCAAGTAAAAAGGCAAAATTATCATAGGTATACGCTTCACCCGGCGTCCGAACGACAGTCGGCATATGCTCCGTCATAAACTTTTTCATGGGGATGTCCTGATCTACATATTCCGGTGCAACAAAATTAGCTTTATCCGGGTAATCAAAGCCCGTTGTGTAAGATAACATATTTCTTAAGGTTAACGGAGTTTCCATTTCATTTGGTACTTTCATTCCGCCAAGATACGCATTGATATCGTGATCAAGATTCATCTTTCCTTGTTCCACTAGCTGCAAAGCTGCTAAAGCGGTAAATGTCTTCGACACGGATGCGATCTGAAAGACGGTATTCTTATCAACAAGGGTTTTCTTTTCTTTGTCCGCATATCCGTACCCTTTATTCACGAGCACCTTTCCGTCTTTAACCACTACAAAATTGGATCCGTTCACATTGTATTCCTTCATTTTCTGCGCAAATATAGGGTCCGCGAAAGCCTCGATTTCTTTTCCATTAAAAGATCCTTTCGAACTTGTTGCGTTAGTGGAGACTGGAGCTGAACATGCTGTAAATACAGTTGTTGATAATAGTAGTGCGATGACGCTGAGCCTGCGTGTCTTTTTCTTCATAATCCATTCTCCTCAATTTGGTTATTTGTGATTAGTGAACCTGTTCTGAGTATCACAAACAGATTGTCATTCTAGCTAGAAACGTTCTGTCACCAATTAGCTTTGTTACATGTCATATGACATAACGGTTTAATCAAAAAAAAGACACCAACAAGGAGTCAGTGTCTTTCATTTCGTATATTAGTCTAGAAGAGCTTATAACCATCTCGAAAAATTTTTATGAGTTACTTTGATCTGATTTCGTTCGGCCCAAGCTTTTAACTGTTTCATTATTTCATCTTCATCTTTTTGTGACAGAAAATTAAAGCATAATTTATAAGGAACAAATTTATTCACTTTAGGTCTAATCCCAACTACAGGACTAAAATATCCTTTTATATATATGTCATTAATCCGCTCTGCTTCTATTCCTAGATCTTCTATTAATATAGATTCCGGTTGAATCTGAATTTCAACAACTCTTCTGATCGTAAATATCCTGTAGACTAAAACAATTGCAACAATGAAACACAAAATAGCCTGACCATAAAGTAAACAAGAAAGCACTAAGTTGTCACTACTTGTATAGCGATAGTTTAGATTATAAATTTGAAATAATTGAATCCCCATTAGCAGACTGATATACACCAGAAGTGGTATTAACGACGGACGCCTCACTCTATAAACCTCTGTATTATCCATGTGCCCCTCCTTTTCTCACGTCCATATAGATTACCATATGTTATAAAAAATGGATATTGCACATTTCTTCACTTTACTGGAATCTCAATCACCTTATTATATGCTTTCAAATAATGCAATCCTTCTATTAGTAATGACTCAGGCTCACTTTGTGTATCAAATAATAAAGTTCGTTCTTTCATTAGTTTACCATCCGTTTGTTTTACCTCTTTTTGATTAATCGTTGTTTTTAAAGTTGTACTCCCGTTGTTCGTTTCAATAGACACACCATCCAGCATTACATCATCATCCGTAGCAATCGTTATTTCGATACCTTTAGAGGTTTTGGATACATCCTTTAACCATAGTTCTTTATCACCCAGCATTAATGGCTTGTCACTTCTCGCAGTCAGGAGATACTTTTCATCTATCGTCTGATACCCAGCAAATTCTTTAACGACTAGCTGCATGGAATGTAGCTCCTTAGGCAATGTGTCGAAGCGAATATCAAATGTTCTTCC
Organism: Paenibacillus sp. FSL R5-0923; assembly: GCF_038009145.1. Classification (NCBI taxonomy): domain Bacteria; kingdom Bacillati; phylum Bacillota; class Bacilli; order Caryophanales; family Paenibacillaceae; genus Paenibacillus; species Paenibacillus sp. FSL R5-0923. Next base: position 3,091,489 of record NZ_JBBPAT010000001.1, on the reverse strand, counting down.
ACCTAATGAGGTTTGATTACCACTACCCAGGATCTCAACAGGTGTTCCATCGACAATTAATTGTATCCCATGTAATCCAAGCTTCACTCGATCAAAATTATCGACATCCAGCTTCCCTTTTACTACAGTCATCGTTGGTGTAGCTGTGATTGATTTGAAGGTAATCGTACCTTTGTCGACTTTAATCTTTTTATTGATCGATTGTTTAATCTGAGTTTCCATGGCCTCATTAGGGTTATAAGGGAACGTAACTGTTCCTTCGCTCATCTGGCCGTTCTCTACTAGCTGCTGCCAAAAGTGTAACGTTAGTTTTTTTGAAAATGGATTTACGCTGTCAAACGACATCTGACCTTTAATCTCCGTATGACCTTCATTGATTAACGCAGTCCCACTTACTACGTTTGAATCGGTTAAAAAACCACTTATTTTTGAGGGTCTAAAAGCGTCTACAGACATATCCTCTAGTCCATTTGGGTTAGTTAAGGTGTAATACATAATGAATTGATTGGCGTCCGCCATAATTCCGTTAATGGTAAGAGTTGTTCCGTCTAGTAACGTAGTTTTCTTGTTGATGTTTTGTCCCAACCCTTTTTCATTTAGCTGTTGTAAAGTTGTGCCATTAAGCAATTCATCAAAGCCAAAAAGCTGTTTGCCAAAATAAGCAAAAGCATTGTAGTTTTGTCCAGAGATCACTGTCACCAATAAAACAACCGCCGCAACCTTCCAAATCGGTGCTATTCTTTTCGTTCTTTTTGCGGGAGCCGAATTCAAAGCCTTTCTTAATCTCATTTCTAATTCTTCAGGTGCGGTAATGGACGCTATGCGTGTCTTTTCATCAGCTAATTGTTGCTCGACGTTATTGTTCATCAACATCACCTCTGTACTGATTTTTGAGCGTTTGTAATCCATGGTAAATTCTTGATTTAACCGTTCCTATCGGAACTTTCGTAATGTCAGCTATCGTTTGATAATCGAGATCATGAAAATACTTTAATTGAATCGCTTCTCTCTGATGTTCATTTACTTGTAACAACAAGGTCTCCATATCCATTTGCTGCTCACTTCTGCGATAAGGATCATTACTACTCACTACTTGGCCTATTTCCCTATCGTCAACCTTACTCCAATCCTCTAACAGCACCAGCTTGCCGCGCTTATGAAGTAGTCGTTTACAGCCATTCACCAAAATCGTCTTACTCCAGCTATAAAATGCTTCCTCTTTCTTTAGTTGACCGATCTTTTCATAAAGTGTGACGATCATTTCCTCCATGGCATCCATGGCATCATGCGCATTCCCCATATAGCTGAACGCTAGCCTATAATAAACGTCTTTTTCAGACATGATTAAGTGGAGCAATGCTTCTTTATTCCCCTTTTTGGCTTTTTTCACCCAACGAGCAACATCCATGCCTTCACCTCTCTCCCCTATAAGAGTTAGGAGTAACTTAAAAAGTTCATTTCCCATAAAAATAATTTTTTTTATACTATGTATGGTTTCATTCACCTAAATGTAATATTAAGGAAAATAAGTCTCTTCTATACCCCAATCTAGTTGATTTTAAACACTTCAAGTAATAGAATGAACTAATCTAAAAGAAAAGGATGGGCATAAGAGATGCCGTTTAAAGAACCTCGTACACTCAGTAAAAGATCCCTATTATTTTTCTCTCTCATTATGCTAGTTAAAAGTTATTTTGCTTGGTATTTTCTCTTTGAAGACGGGCCTACGTGGACCACATGGCTTAAAGAAATCCCTTTTGTGCTTCTAGTCTTTTGCTTGATTGAATGGTTCGCAACGAAACGAAAAATTGCCATCTACATGCTGGTCAATGTGTTGATCACTACACTATTTTTCTCACTCATTGTATATCATAATCATTTTGGCATTATTGCTACTTCACAAGTATTAGATCAGGTCAAGCAAGTTGGAGCCGTTAAGAAAAGTATTTTCTCGGTCATGCGTCCGCAATATATGCTTATTTTTGTGGATATCATTGTCATTGGTTTGGTCATGTTGAGAAAACAGAAGGCACTTAATTGGAAAAAAGCCATGTCGCGTAAAAGTAACCGGAAAGCGGTTGCGATCTTATTCTGTGTTTCCATCGTCATTTGCGCAATGAATATTTTTCCTAACCGAGCCAGTATGAACGAAACCGTTAAAGCCGAGCAAATGGGCATTCTCAATTATGAAGCTTACTCTCTATTAGCCAATCAAGAAGAAGAACAAATCGACGTCGCTAAGATTACACAAGCAGCGATTAACGAGACCAAAGGAATTCAAGCAACCTCAAATCCGGTTCAATTTGGAGCCGCCAAAGGAAAGAACCTGGTCATTCTTCAGATGGAGTCTTTCCAGAACTTCTTAATCAATCTAAAGATTGATGGAGTAGAAATTACGCCGAATATGAATAAGCTTACGGCTAGCAGTTATTACTTTCCGCGTTTCTACCAGCAGGTTGGACAAGGAAATACTTCTGACGCCGAATTCATTGTAAATACTTCTTTCTATGTTCCACCTGATGGTCCAGCCACTCAAATGTATGCGCCAAAAGAGCTTCCAAGCTTACCTAAGCTGCTTCAAGCGCAAGGTTATGATACGGCAACATTCCATACCAATAAAGTCGACTTTTGGAACCGTGGCGAGCTTTATACTGCCTTAGGATTTAATCGATATTACGATAAGGAATATTATGGTGAAGAGGACACGGTATTTTATGGAGCTTCTGATGAGGTGTTGTATGAGAAAACAGCTGCAGAGCTAGCAAGGATGGATCAGAAGGATCAGCCATTCTACTCCCATGTTATTTCGATGTCAGCGCATAATCCGTTCTCGATCCCTGAGGATAAATACAAAATGGCCCTTCCAGAACGATTCGAAGGAACATTAGTCGGGGATTATATTCGTGCTCAAAATTATGCTGACTATGCACTTGGACTTTTTATTGATGAGCTCAAACAAAATGGGGTATGGGATAACAGCTTGATTGCATTGTACGGAGATCACCGCGGACTTCCTATCTTCTCTCTAAAAGAGGGCGATCACGTCTTATTACAGGAAATCCTTGGTCATGAATATACGGAACGCGAATTAATTAATATTCCGTTGATCCTATCAGCGACGGGGATTACAACGCCAAGTGTAAAAGAACAGTTGGGCGGTCAAGTGGATATTTTGCCTACTGTATCTAATTTATTGGGTGTTTCTCTTGCGGATCATATTCATTTCGGACAAGATTTATTGAATCAATCGACTTATAACCTACTTCCTCAGCGCTATTATTTGCCAACAGGATCGTTCGTAAATAATGAAGAGCTCTTCCTATCTGGCAGTGGCTTCGAGGATGGTCAGCATTATACCTTATCTGGCGATGGTAACCACACGCAACAAACGACCGAGGATGAGTTCGATCGTGCTTTAGAGCTTCTCCATCTATCAGATAGTTATGTAACACAGTTACCGGATAGAGTAATTGAGGAAAAATAAGCTTATATATATATCAAAAACACTGCATCACCAAATCGGCGAATGCAGTGTTTTTCTATGGTCATTTACTTATTCTTTTACGACCAGTTTTAGAGGTGCGGCAATCAGTTTCTCAACCGTCTTGCCATCTAATACGTCTTTCGCTGCTTGAATCGCTAACTGCCCAATTAATGCAGGCTGCTGAGCAACGGTTCCTGTGAGTTTACCCGCCTCAATGGATTTAAGTGCATCGTCATTTCCATCAAAACCGATGACAGGAATATTCTTACCTGAACTCTGAATCGCTTCTATAGCACCAAGAGCCATTTCATCATTATGAGCGAAAACCGCTTGTACATCTGGATTTCCTTGGAGAAGGTTCTCCATAACGGTCAACCCTTTCGTACGGTCAAAATCAGCAGTTTGCTTCGCAATCACCTCAAGCTGCGTGTCGGCAATTTCATGGAATCCTTTCCCGCGTTCACGGGTAGCTGATGCTCCCGGTGATCCTTCTAGTTCTATAACCTTTGCACCTTTTCCAAGTTGCTCTACAATATATTCAGCTGCCATTGATCCACCTTTTACATTATCAGAGGCAACAAGGGCTTTAATGTCTCCCTTATCTGCAGAACGGTCCAAAGTAACGACTGGAATATCTAGACTGTTAGCTGTCTGAACAACCGTCGAGATCGCTGAAGAGTCTACTGGATTGATTAACAGCGCATTTACACCTTTTTGCATTAAATCTTCAACGTCATTACTTTGCTTGGCTGAATCATTCTGCGCATCGATAACGAGAACCTCCATACCAAGCTTCTTAGCTTCTGCCAAAACTCCATCTTTAACAGATACAAAGAACGGATTGTTCAAGGTAGATATGGATAATCCAATCTTCATATTCCCTGGGCCCCCGCCGCTGTTCGGCTTTGCCCACTCTGGAGGCTCTAAGGAACAGCCCGTCATAAGAATCAAGAGTAAGGAAGTAAAAATTAATGTGAGCTTTTTCATGTGGAATCCCCCTTATACGGCTTTCTTACGGTCTATGAGTACAGCAATCGCAATAACGATCCCTTTAACTACCATTTGGTAAAATGATGATACGCCGAGCAAGTTCAAGCCATTGTTCAGAATCCCGATAATAAGAGCACCAATTAATGTACCTACGATACGTCCACGGCCACCTGTTAAGCTCGTCCCCCCTAATACTACTGCCGCGATCGCATCTAACTCATAGGATGTACCTGCTGTTGGTTGCGCTGAGTTCAATCTAGAGGTCAAGATGGCGCCAGCCAATGCTGATAACATACCCGTTAAGGAATAGATCATTATTTTGATGCGGTCTACTTTGATCCCTGAAATAATGGAAGCTTTCTCATTACCCCCAATAGCATACGTTTTACGGCCAAATGGCGTTTTATGCAGTACAATCCACAACACAGCGAATACGATAATCATCGTGATAGCAGGTACAGGTATTCCTAGTAAATATCCACGACCAAACAATTGGAACGTCATGCTGTCACCAAGACCTGTGATCGGATTACCGTCCGTGTATACAAGCGTTAATCCGCGGAAAATAGTCATGGTCGCCAGTGTAGCAATAAACGGCGCCATTCTACCTTTCGTAATCATCAGTCCGTTGACCATCCCCATCAGTCCACCCGCTAAACAACCCACAACAATAGCTAAGATTGGATCCCAGCCTGACAACATCAAGTTGGCTGTGAAGGCACTGGATAAAGCTAGAATAGACCCTACTGATAAATCGATACCACCCGTTAGAATAACAAAAGTCATCCCAAAAGCGATAAGCGCATTAATTGCGACTTGTCTAAGCAAGTTCAGTATATTAAGGGGTTCCATAAAGCTTGGGTTCAGCACGGTTACGATAATAATTAGAATGATTAGCCCTAGTAATGGCCCTAATTTCTGCGTGATTTGCCCAATTTGGAAACCTTTCTTTACACTCTCATCTTTGATAGTAGTCATTACTATTGCCCCCCTGTAGCTAACGTCATGATTTTTTCTTGCGTAGCTTCCTGTTGTGAAAGTTCTCCACTGATTTCCCCTTCATGAACAACTACGATGCGGTCACTCATCCCTAAGACTTCAGGAAGTTCTGAGGATACCATAATAATGGCGACACCACGTTCAGTTAATTCGTTCATAAGCTGATAAATTTCCCGTTTTGCCCCAACATCGACGCCGCGTGTAGGCTCATCAAGGATAAGAACACTGAGGCCAATACCAATCCATTTGGCGATAACTACTTTCTGTTGATTACCCCCAGATAAATTCCGGACCAAAGTGGATGATGATTGTGTCTTAATGTGTAGCCGTTTAATAAGCATGTCCACGAATTCTTGTTCCTTCTTAGCATTGATTACACCTTTAGGGGCAAAGTCGTATAAATTCGTCAGTACCATATTATCTCGAATAGAGAAATCTAGGATTAACCCCTCATCTTTGCGGTCTTCTGTAACAAAGCCGATTCCAGCTTGCATAGCGTCATTGGGATTCCGAATGGTATTCTTCTGTCCCTTCACCCAAATCTCACCTTGGTCTAATGATTCTAATCCGAATAAGGTTCTCATCATCTCCGTACGTCCAGATCCCATTAATCCAGAGAATCCTATGATTTCGCCAGCTCGCACAGAGAAATTAGCATTTTTAAATTGCCCTTTCTTTGAAGCATTCTTAACTTCAAGAACCACTTCTCCGGGTTTAGAAGTACGCTCAGGGAACCGGTCCGTTAATTCACGACCTACCATCTTCCGAACTACATCGTCAAAATTAGTTTCAGGAATGGGCTTCGTGTCTACGGTTTTCCCGTCTCGCATAACGGTGATTCGATCACATATCGTAAAAATCTCTTCCATCCGATGCGAAATATAGACGATAGAGACGCCTTCTTTCTTTAACGAGGCAATGACTTCAAATAGTTTCTGTATTTCTCTCTCGGTTAATGCAGCGGTAGGTTCGTCCATAACAATAACTTTCGCATGAGTCATAAGCGCTTTAGCGATCTCAATCATCTGTTTTTCACCTACTGAACATTCCCCCGCCTCTTGGTTCAAAGGAATGGTCACAGAGAGCTTAGCAAACTGTTCATTTGCTAACGCTTTCATCTCTTTCCTATTTAACAGGCCGAATTTGGATGTTCGTTCCTTGCCAATGAATAGATTATCCAGAACCGTCATATCTGGCCATACATTCAGCTCCTGATGGATAAATGCGATTCCATATTGTTCTGCCTCTTTGGGATTCGTAAAGTATTTCTCCTGATCATCTATACGAATGGTGCCTTGGTCACGTTGGTGCAGACCGATCAGAATATTCATCAGCGTAGACTTACCTGCGCCATTCTCACCCATCAGGGCATGAACTTCACCATCCTTAAGTTCAAAATCCACACCGGTCAATACACGGTTAGCGCCAAAAGACTTATGAATATCTTTCATCGTAATGTGCATACACTTAGAACCCCCTTTTTATCCAAAATAGACCCCAGCTTGTAGAATACAGTTTGCATACGGCTTAGCTTCACCCGTGCGAATAATAACCTTAGCCTGCATCGTCAGCTGCTTAAATTGCTCATGTGAATATGCTTCTATCGGTATTTCCTTAAATTTATTATTCAAGTATTGAGAGGTGACTTTATTATCAGTCTCTAATTCCTCTGCAACGATCACCTTTTCGATGACCATATCCTCCGAAATGATATCAACGATATCTTGGAAGCTAGGAACCCCTAGTTTAACCGCCAAATCAATCTTCGGAACACCTGGTGGAACTGGAAGCCCCACATCTGCGATGACAATTATATCAGTGTGGCCTAAGTCAGTAAGCACTTTGGAAATATGACTGTTTAATATCCCTTGTTTCTTCATAACTAAAGATTCGCCTCCACTTCTGCTCTTGTCGGCATGCCACCTTGTGCACCAAATTTAGTAACGGATAAGGAAGCCGCTCGATTGGCAAACTTTACACTATCCAGAATGGAGCTGCCTTCAGCTAAAGCAACTGCAAATGCCGCATTAAAAGTATCTCCAGCACCTGTCGTATCTATAGCGTTAACTTTGTAAGTAGGAACCAGAACTTCTTGTTCTCCATCGTAAAATCGTACGCCATTGCTTCCCTCAGTGATAAACAGCTTGTTTGGATATTTCCGTAAGGCATCTGTAGTACTCATCCCAGGGAATAAAATCGTACATTCATGTTCATTAGGTGTCAGATAGGCGGCATTTTCTATAATCGCGTCACTAATGGGACGCGCAGGTGCCGGATTAAGCAGCATAGGGATATTAAATTTATGACAAAGTTCGCTTACAAAAGACACCGTTTCTTCGGGTATTTCTTGTTGGATTAGCACCATATCAGATCCTTTAATAGCATCAAGTGCTCGCTCAACCAAAGCAGGAGTAACTGAATCATTAGCTCCTTTTACAACGATAATACTATTATCACCTTCTGCTAAAATGATGTGAGCAGTACCGCTTTTGGTATGTGTAACCGGTTCCACATTGGTGGTAAGAACCCGATTTCTCTTAAGATTCTCCATGATCTCCGTACCATAGAAATCTTCACCTACACAACCAACCATCATAACTTCTGCCCCTAAACGCGAAGCAGCTACGGCCTGATTCGCTCCCTTGCCTCCTGGAACGGTAGCGAAGCTCTCTCCAAGAACAGTTTCTCCTGCGTGAGGTCGCTTAGATGAGGTTACCACCAAATCCATTGAACAACTTCCAATTACACAAATCTTAGCCATGTCCATCAACCTTTCTTATGTTGTCATCTATTCTTTACTTCTTGTTGTTTCCCGCTCCACAAAGCTGACGGGTAATTGAATGATTTTATCTTCTACTTTATCTTGCTCAATTAACTTAATAAGTAAACCAGCCGCTTCACGGCCCATGTCATGAGCAGGCTGACGGATAGTGGATAACGAAGGAGACAACAGGCTGCTAAGTGGGATATCATCGAATCCAATGATTTGGAGATCCTGTGGCACTCTTTTACCTAAGCGATGTGCTTCATGAATAACTGCTGTCGCCACGATATCATTACTGGCAATTACGCCGTCTGTGTCTATATATTTATCAAATAACTCTACAGCCCATTGTTCCGCTTCCGTGTGGGAGAAAGATGAAGTCTGGATTACTTGATAAGTGATTCCCATTTCATCAAGTACTTCAATCGCACCTTGAAATCGATCCTGCGCCGGTTTAATATGCGCCGGTCCTTGCATGACTGTAATCTTGGTGCTTCCCCGTGCAATGATTTCTTGAGCAGCAAGGCGTCCGCCTTTTCTGCCATCTGCATATACGGAGGGACTGTCATTAGAAGTACGGTCAAGAAATACAACCGGAATTTTTAAATTAGAATAAATATCTTTCTCAGGAAAATTAGTGGATGAGATCATGCCAATGACATTATTTTGGATAAAGGTTTGAATATAATCCAATTCCTTTTCCTCGTTCTCATCACTATTACCAAAGATTATCCGATAACCATGCTCCTGCATCTGATCTTCTATCCCACGTGCTAATTGCGGGAAGAATGGATTCGTAATGTCAGGTAATAGAAGTCCGATTAATTTGGATTTCCGTTTATACAAAGACCTTGCAACCTCATTAGGGGTATAATTCATTTCTTTGATTGCTGCCTCAACCTTTTTTCGAGTATCGATATTCACATAACCAGAATCATTTAACACCCTAGAAACGGTTGCCACCGATACTCCAGCTATTTTAGCAACATCTTTAATCGTCATCATCATTCATTTCATCCCCCAATGTGTAACCGGTTACATGTATTACATTAACTAGATTATCATAAAACCGTTTTCATTACAAATTTTTTTTCGTTCCAATATATAACAAAAGATATCGATTGAACTCGCTATCCTTTGTGAGGCTAATAAACCAGTTCACAATCATGGTGTTCCCAGACATCAAATAAATTACCATCCAGATCTTCAAATACAAAAAACTTCCCATACTCACCTTCATCGCTAATGTTTCCGACTTTCACATCTTCAGAACTCAAATTGTTATGAAGTGATACGACAAATGTTTCACAAACCAAGCTGCAGATTTCTCCAAGTCTTTAACTGGGATCACATTATATGCAATACCTAAAATTCTTCCAACCTCCATCGAATACCTCCTTGACCTTAGACTTTTGTCTACTAAAGATCTCTAAAGTCTTTTATCAGCAAATCGATTTAATAGTTTGATTGTATTAAAATGCATCCCTTCATGGTAAAGCGTGAAATTTATGAATTCTCCGATTGTATTTAAAGTTAATCCACTACCCGTTGTAAGAGGGGTTACTTGCTCACTTAAGCGATTGTGCATAGCTTCCTGAATACGTTTGGGTTGCTCCGAAAGCATCTCAATTAACACTTCAAGTGTTGGTGGTTTCTCGCTCCACTCTGCAGGTTTAGTACCTTTTGCAAATAATCGTTCAAAGCTTTCCGGCAATTGCATAAGCTCCCTAGCGGAATGAAAAGCGAACTTCTCTTGCACCAAATAAATATGTCCCAAGTTCCATCTAACGTTGTTATTAAAGCCCTGTGGAATGATATCTAGTAGTTCCTCGGAAAGTTCTTCAACTGCACGAACAGTAACACTACGTACAAATTCAATTTGTTTGAACACGATTGGCTCCATCATGGCCCCTCCTATTTTTTATCCATAGTTTACCATGCACGACAACCGAATCCTAGCAGTTAGTACGAATTGTAAAATATTCCTTTACAAAAGAAAATGAATGGTTTATTTTAACATTAAGTCATCATTAAATATTAGTCGTATCATCCCAACATTTAAATTCTATAACGAGAAATATCGGAGGTTATGATGGAAGATAACATGAAAGACACCTTACTTTCGAACATAAAATTTGCGTACAACGAAGCTTTGGAATTCATTGTTTCTATGGGAATGATTGCTTGTGAAGAGCAGTTGCTTAAGGCAGCTGAGGATTACAAACTTGAAATGGACCCACAAGCGTTGTCTTATCATAAAGATGCACGAGCACGGTTGTCACCTCACTCCTACCGAGAACTTCAGTTTTTTTTCCAGTACAACTTTTTTCATAAAGCACTCGATTTTGCTTTCTATGAATCCATTTGCACTTGTCCAGAACCACAAACAGCTGAAGCATGGATAAATCGACTGGAAAAGAGTCCTGCAGAAAAGGTAGTCGCTGAAATGGTATATGGTGTGTATTACGATAAATTAGATGAGTTGCTAGAAGGAAACGATTGGGAAATCGTCAAGAAGGATACCCGCTTAATGGCTGAGCTTGTGGCAAGAACAAAACCGCAGCTGGATGTGATTGAAGCGCAGGGGCCATTACTAGAGTGTCTTGCTTATCCCGAAGAAACTAAGCTACGTTATATGCAGCTCTTAAACCAGTTCTACAAGGATGTCTTTTCACTTTGGAAAGAGGAGTTAAAAAGGGAGTCTGAACAAGCCTCTCAGCGTTATGAAGGTTTGTTCCTAGCGAATCCTGAAAGATTCATTCGTGATATCAACAAAAATGAACCTGCAGTTTATGATGTTCCCACTACTTTTCATGTCAGCTTTTTCTCACAAGTTGGGAATCATGTTCTCTTCTTTTACGCAGGAAGTTCCCGTATCGCTTGGGTTATATTCGGCATTTTTAATGACCATGTATTCGGACCTGCTGCTGATCGAGAGAAAACTGAACTTTTTTTAAAAGCATTCTCGGATAAACGACGTTTAGACTTCTTGCTGCTCTTAAGGAATCGCCCTCACTATGGACAAGAAATTGCATCAGCACTTGGCATAACGCCCGCGGCAGTAACTTATCATGCCAACTTCCTATTCTTTTTAGACCTTATCGAACTAAAAAGAACCGATCATCGATTATATTACCATCTTCGAATGGATAAATTGAGAGAATTACTTGCCGTCACCACAAAAGTCATGCTCGATGAGGAACCTCCTATCTTTTAAGTGAACCACAGCAAATTAAAACCATAGTGGGGAGGGTCTAAATTGAATGGATCTACAAACATAGAAGCAGACTCGATCAAAAAATCCAAAGTAGTTTCTAACACTTTTATGCGTTTACTGAAACTTGGAAAACCCTATTTAGGCTGGTACCTCATATTATGTCTCTTAGCTGCCGTCGTTTCCCTTGCAACAGTTGGGATAGCCGAATCTTTACGACGTATAATCAACGCTGCTACGAATCAGAACATGTCCTTTTTGTTGTCTGGTGCTATCTTTGCTCTAATAATCGTTATTGTAGATGCTTTAGCCAGCTTCTTATTGACTTACTTATCAGGTGTGCTTGAATTCAAGTCGACCTCCAAGCTTCAGGTATCACTGCTAGCTAGATTATTAAACGTACAGATGAAAGATTTGGATCGTTATCATTCTGCTGATCTCATTAGTCGTATCAATGATTCTGCCCCAGCTGCTCAGCAAGGTATCAATCAGAAGACCATCGAGCTATTCAGTAATCTGATGCAAATTACATTTCTCCTAACTTATCTGCTCTCACTCCAATATGTCTTAACGCTCGGAACTATATTGATTTGCTCGCTTGTTCCACTTGTGATGATTCCCTTCACTTCCCGCCTACGTTCCATGCACGAGCAAAGACAGCAAATTGAAACCGCTCAACAAATGTTTATTCAAGATACGGTACAGGGTGCTGAGGTTGTGCGTGCCTTCTCCCTTGCACCTAAGCTGCATAATCAATTCACACAACGTGTTAGGCAATATTTCAACATTCATTTACCTGTCACACGCTTAGAAGCTGTGGGCTATAATATGCCCTTTGCCGTTATTCTTAGTGGATTGCTATATGTTCTCTCCTACGGCGGATATCTAGTTATCCAAGGGAGATTGGATGTGGGAGCAGTGGCGGCATTTCTGATTTGTTTCGAGCAAATTACAAACCCTGTATCAAAGCTGGCTAATCTATGGACAGAATTACAAGCCTCGCTGGCGCAAGGTAAACGATTGTTTGAAGTCATTGATTTACCAGAAGAAGACGCAAGCCGTGAATGTAATCAGGAAGATTCTCATAAAGAAATGCCGATGAATAACAACCAAGCAATTAGTGGCTTGTACCCTATCACCTTTGAGAATGTAGGTTTTCATTATGGTAATCATCAAGTATTAACTAACGTTAATCTAACCATAGAACCAGGTAAAGTAACTGCGTTTGCCGGTCCTAGTGGCAGTGGAAAAAGCACCCTCCTTCAATTAATACTCGCAACCTATGAACCTAATGAAGGGGTCATCCAATCTGGTAAGTTGCCGTTAAGCAGCATTCCCCCTCGGTCTTGGCGTAATCATTTGGCTTATGTTTCTCAAGAGCCTTATCTGTTCACTGGAACCCTATATGAAAATATTGCATGGGGAAGACCTGACGCAACCTATGAAGAAATTATTAAAGCAGCAAAAAGTGCGGGGATACATGAATTTATTATGAGAACCCCCCTTCAATATCAGACTTCCATTGGGGAACGGGGCCATACCTTATCTGGCGGTGAAAGGCAGCGACTATCTATTGCCAGAGCGTTTGTCCGAGCGCCTAAGCTTCTCCTTCTTGATGAACCCACAGCTGCACTTGATAGCCATAATGAGGAGATTGTCGGCCAGGCCCTGCAAGAACTCATGCATGATCGTACAACGGTTGTTATCGCGCATAGACTATCTACCATCAGAGATGCAGATCACATTTATTATATGGAGGCGGGTTCTATTGTTGAAGCTGGGACTCATCTGGAGTTAATGACTTTACAAGGACAGTATTACAATATGGTTGAAACCTCAATGAAGAAGGCTGATATTTCTACTCTGGTCAGGGAGGTAGAGATATGAATGAGATGGAATCCAAGAATCTAAAATTGGGGTATGCTCTGCGTAGATTAATCTCTTACGCTAGCCCTTATCGAATTGGATTTATTGTGGCTGTACTCCTGCTCTCTGCTAAACTCGTAATGGACATAGGATTTGCAGCCATTCAGCAAGTATTTATTGATACGATCAACAACGCCAATATGGATGCATTAACACGTATAACTGTAATCTGTGCCATTGCTTGTGTCATCATTATCTGCTGTCTTATGGTGCAGCATTACTTCCGCTTTGTTATGCAAAGTCGGATGGCTTGGGATATTCGTGCGAAGCTGTTTGACAAAAGTCACCGACTTCCATTCCGTTACCTTCAGTCCATGCATTCAGGTGATTTGACTTCGCGTAACACTAAGGATGCAGGGATGGCCATGGGGATGATAAACAGCATCGTATACGATCTAGGCTATAATCTACTTCTCTGTTTCATTTCCTTTCTATATTTGGCTAAAATGGATGTCTGGATCGCCCTGTTAGCTCTTGGATCGGGTCCCCTTGTTTTTCTTTCCGGACGTTTCTTTGATCGCAGATTACGAAAATTATCTACTCAAATATATGCAAAAGAGGCGGAATTACGAGGAATCTTACAAGAAACGCTTCAAGGAATGAAGGTCGTAAGAGCCTTTTCGCTTGAAGAAACTCTCTTAAATAAATATGCGTTAGAACGTGAGAAGTTAAGAAGAATGCAGCTGCGAAAATCACTTCTAAATGGTCTCTTATGGCAATCTTCTGCCTTTATCAACAATCTCGTAATGGTGACATGCGCCGCTTTAATTGCGTTATCAGCTCTAAGTGGCGGAACCTCAGCAGGTGAAGTACTCGCTTTTATTATTTTGATGGGTAGAGTTCAATGGCCTTTTGTCCATATGTCTCAAACATGGGGAGGTGTCCAGGAGGCTTTAGGTGCAGCTGACCGCGTATTCGCTATACTTGATGCACCTGATGAAGGAGCTACTCATCCTTTGCCAGAATCCAGCTCATCAACATTTGCTTCCGTAGAGGTAGCTGCATTACAAATAGAGGATGTCCACTACAACTATTCGGGTAAAACGGATAATGAAGCCTCCCTATTTACAGGGCTTAATATTCATATACAACATGGAGAAACTATCGCGGTTGTCGGGCCAAGCGGGTCAGGGAAGACGACGCTCGTTCGATTATGTAATGGACTTTATGAGCCTACTGCAGGAAGCATCACGGTTTATGGAAAGTATGTACATGATCAGCTTGAAGAAGCACGTGCAATGATTACCTATGTTCCCCAAACCCCTTATTTGTTCTCAGGAACTATACGAGACAATATCGCCTTCAGTTCTAGTACAGCTAGCGAAGAGGATATTCGAGATGCCGCTCGGCTCGCAGGTGCAGAAGAGTTTATTACGAAGATGCCCCATGGTTATGACACTATCCTAGGTGAACATGGATCGACTTTATCTGGTGGACAAAGACAACGCATAGCCATTGCCAGAGCTTTTCTTCGTGATGCTCCACTCCTACTTCTAGATGAAGCAACTTCCGCACTCGATAACGAATCTGAGCGAATGATTCAGCAATCTCTTGATTTGTTAATGAAGAATCGAACCACATTGGTTATTGCACACAGACTATCCACCATACGTGAAGCATCTAGAATTATCGTATTAAATCAGGGTTCGATTGTTGAGGAAGGTACACATGAGTCTTTATTAGAAATGAATGGGCTATACTCACAATTATATAACATTCAATTTAAATCTTCTGAAGCAGAAGACATTAGTGCACCTGAGTTGCTTCAATTACATTCCAATCTTTGATCTCAGTTCAATGCATACATCGTAATTCATAAGTTATTTTAATCAAGGTGTATGCGTTGGAACCGAGTATAAGTTATCCTCTTCTTTTAATCGTTTCATGACGAGCTTAATAAATGACTGGATATAGCTTTCTTGAAGCTCTTTCTTTCTGTGGCTCATCCATATCGAATGCTTAGAGACTACATTTTCCACTTCGACCTTGGCTAACATACCCTGATCAAGATAAGGCTTTGCTAACAACGAAGATACAAAACTAATCCCATAACCGGCAATCACGGCTTGAATAACCTCATTTACTCCATTAAATTGCAGTTCGATCTTCGGTTGTTGTACCTTTCTTTCTTCACATAATTGTACAATTCTCTCTCTGGCTGCACTACCTTCCTCCCTCATAATAAATGCCTCAGCCATCACTTCCTCAAAGCTAACCTCCTGCTTGGCTAAAGAATGATTTGAAGAAACTACGAACACATACTCGTCCTTGTACAACTCACGATGTTCGAACACCCCTGTATGATGAGAAGGAAACGCCATATCACTATAAATCGCCACATCTGCTTCAAAGTTATTTAATTGTTCCATGACTTCATGAGAATTAGCAGTAGAGATCTGAATTTTAACCTCCGGAAAAGATTGTTTGTATAATGATGCCCACCGGGGGATGAGTATGCTTGTGGCCAGGTAATTACCTGCAATCCTAATATGGCCCGCAGGAAATTTATGATAATCCTCAATAATCTGCTGTACCTGTTCACCCATAGCAAATAACTTTTCAAGTGGTTCGATCAGTTTTCTCCCAATCGGTGTTAGCACCATTCTCTTTCCTATGACCTCTAATAATACGATATTATTCTCCCGTTCAAATTTGCGGATCTGCGCTGATATAGCGGGTTGACTAATGTGCAAACGTTCGGAGGCTTTGGTCACACTCTCTGTTATCGCAACATAATAAAACAATTTTAATACATGATAGTTCATCCTGATTTCTTCCTAACTATATAAAATATAATCATATTTAACGGACCTTCGGCTTTCTTATTATAACTATACATTATGAATATTAACTATTATATATTGTTTATTTATAATTATTTATCTTATACTTACAACTATTCAAAAGGGAGGTTTCGTTAATGAAAGAGACAGTATTATTTCTAACCCGTCACGGGCAGACCGAATGGAATTTGCAGAAAAGAATGCAAGGACATCAAAATTCAGCGTTAACAACCTTGGGTGAACAGCAAGCGGAATGGTTGAGAGAACGTTTGGAAGGTGAGAATTTAGGAGCCATTTATTCTAGTACTAGTCCAAGAGCATTGCATACTGCGCAGATTTTACGAGGAAATCGGAGTTTACCGATTCAACAGCAAGCTTCATTAATGGAAATTAACATGGGCATTTGGGAAGGAATGAACACAGATCAGATTGAACAAGAATATCCATTACAGTACACCCATTTTTTCACCAGACCTGATCTTTTTATTCCTCTAGCCCCAGGTGAGACCTATAGTCAGCTTGAACAAAGAGTAACGCCGACTATTGAGCGTATCATTAACGATAATGAAGGACATGAGGTACTTATTGTCACGCATCGGATGACCCTGAAAGTCATTATGGCTCATTTTCTCAATAAATCATTGCAGGAATTAGGGGAACTACCGGATATTCTCTCTACAGCATTGTGTAAAGTAACCCTAACTGACAACAATACAACTATCAATCTGTACGGCGATACTTCACATTATCAATGAATCCTTCTCAAAAATAAAAAAGGAAACTCCGATTTAAATGGGGTTCCCTTTTTAGACTTCAATTTTAAATTTCCACACTTTTGATTGTAAAGCTGCGGACCTTCATCCATTTTCCTGAAATAAATTCGTCAATTGTTTTCGTCTTCGGTCTAACACAAAAACGATGCTTGCTCCCTTTATCAAAACCAACCGCTTCAAAAATCAGGCCGTCACCTATTTGCTCCTTAAAGAACACTTGCTTAAGTCCCAATCTATTTAACATTTCAAGCTTTACACTTTCGATATATGTGCGTGAATACTCCTTAGACATATGTGTTCCTCCTAGTAGTGGTAGTAATATTATAAGTTCAATATTAAGAAAATCAACTGAAGATCACATAATCACAAAAAGAAAAAAGCCAACCCATAGTCTATGGATTGGCTTCTACTGTATAAGTTGATTACGAAATTATTTAACTTCTGTTGTTCCAGTCACTTTTCCATCAATAACAGCTGATGTTTTCAGATCTTCGCTTGCGAAATAGAGGTTACCATCAATAGTGGCGGTTTCAGGCAGAGTAAAGCCTTTCGCTTCTACATAAACATCGCCTTTAATCGTTCCGCCTTCAACTTTCAAATTCTCACTTTGTACTGTAAACTTTGGTACGGTTAGTGTATAAGTAGCAGTGATCTTGTGATCAGCATCTTGCGAATAAAGGGCAATCTTACGGTAGATGTCGCCATCTGCGGCTCCTTTATTTCGGAATTCTCCAGCTACAACAACCTCATCAGAAATCGTTACATCATTTAGAATCGCAACAATCCAGTTTCCATCTTTGCTAACAGCCTTAGTAAACGCATCTGCTTGATTCACGATCGAAGCTGTAGTGACAGCATCTGTCTGCTCAGCAGCCGGAGCTGAAGTTGCCGCCGAATTGTTTGCTTTATCCTCATTTGCTCCACAACCTGCCAATACTGCTACCGAAACCCCAGCCACTAAAATCATTTTAAATAGTCTCATTTTCGATTCCCCCTAATTTTGATTATGAATTAATTATATATTAAAATTCTTAATAATTAAGTGAATAATTTCACAAATTTGTGTCAATATCTAAAGCGGTTTCACAGCGCGCTCTCTTCCCGACTAAGATTCGTTCCCATGAGTCACACCTCTTCTCGCTGACTGATTTAGCTTCTTATATCTATTTACCCAAATTATAAAAATGAACACAAGCATCATTTGCTTCTTGGTATAAAGTCAATCGTTGACTCTTTTCAAGTGTTAATGATAATATTTGGAAATAAATATCTCAGCAAGGGAGAAGTTTACTGGTGAAAAAGACTACAATGAAAGACATCGCGCTACAAGCTAATGTCTCCGTTGCGACTGTAAGCTATGTTCTGAACCGCGTCGATAACCAAACCATTCCTGAGAAGACCCGCAATCAAATTCTGTCACTTGCCGAAGAACTTCATTACATTCCTAATCTAGCAGCCCGTTCGCTTGCCAATAAAAAAACGGGATTAGTAGGGGTACTTGTCCATAATTCTGCTTATATGCCACCTTGGAAACTCTATGCCCAATTCACATTTATTCGTGCTTTGGAACAGCGTTTAACGGATGCCGGATATCATACGCTGCTATATTCTCTTGGTACTGACCATCCTTCTCTGAATATCATCGTTGAAAGAAAGCTCGAAGCCGTCTTTCTGATCGATGTGCACGATGAATCCTTCTATTCGATTTCCAAACATTTTGTAGAAGGTATCCCCTTGATTTTGATCGACAGCATGATTGAAGATAAGCTGTTTAAGCAAGTTCTTTACAATTATCGTTCAGCTCTACGGAAGGTAATGCCGGAGGATCTTTCACAGGTTTGTTTAATTATGGAGAGCTTCAATAACTCCCTGCTCACTAACTTTATCCAAGATAGTCTTCCTTTACCTGAGAAAGCAATATTCAAAGTTCAAAATATGGAAGAATTGAATACAATCTTATCGGAGGGGATCTACAAAGAGGCCATAGTTATTAATGAGTTTATCGGAAGTTGTGTTGAAAAATCCGGGGTATTCGCACGTCTTTCTGTTCTATGTACCTGTAATTGCCCAGAAATGCTTGGAGAAGACGTTCAGAAATTCATATTCACTGGGGATAAATCAGCCACTGCTTTTGAACTAATGCAGGAGTTGTTACATCGTCCTGACTACTCCAAACAAGAGAATAATCGTTATTTTGTTGATTAATTTTTTTTCGATATTCACTTAAGCGTTTAAGTCGAGAGGAGAGTTACCCATGACAGATCCTGTATTAGCAAAACATGCATCCACCACCGCTCAATCCTATCCAACCCTTTGGGGAAACCGGAGATTTATGCTGCTACTCAGCTCCTATTCCATTTCTTTGTTTGGAAATACCTTTCACAGCATTGCTTTAAGTTTATGGGTACTTCAGACGACCGGAAGCGCTAAAATGATTGCCATTATTACGATAATCAATCTATTGCTCAGTTCTTTACTCGGATCGATAGGAGGCACACTCGCAGACAGGATCAATCGCAGAACCATTATGTTAATCACTGATTTGATAAGCTGCGGTCTAGCAGTTACGCTTGCTCTGACCATTTCCATGTCTTCTACATCATTCATTATCGTGGCCATATTAACGGGACTTACGACAGTCTCAGCATTATTCCAATCCCCTGCGTATCAAGCTTCAATTACCACTGTAGTTGGAAAAGAACATGTGCAAAAAGCAGTCGGGATTCTGAACCTGTCGGAGAACATCTGTAGGACGATTGGGTATTCGGCTGGAGGTATTTTTGTAGCAAGTTTTGGAGCGACAGATGCCATATTATTTGATGGAGCTACATTTTTCGTTTCCTTTCTACTAGTTCTTGCTGTCCGCTCCCTTCCACTCCCAAACCGAGTGAATACCGGACCTAAAGAAGAAAGAAAATTCACACAGGATCTTGCGGATGGCGTTCGTTATATTTGGAGATACCCCTTCGCCCGAGCAATAATCATCATGCTTCCTACGCTCACTTTGTTCTTTATGCCTTCACTGATGCTAACGCAAGTTATGGCCGTCAAAGTATGGAATTCTAGTCCCTTTCAGTTTGGACTCATGGAAGCCTGCATTCCTCTAGGTTATATGATTGGTTCCAGCATGATCTTGTTTCTCGGCTCCAAATTAAAGAATCGCGGCTTCTTTATCATGACTGGACTGCTGTGTCTGGGTCCCCTGTACCTCCTGTTATCGTTCGTCACTACTGCTAACTTAGCCATTCCCATCATTCTTCTAATTGGCTTTATGTTCTCATTCTGTACATTGCTGATAAATACAATCCTCAGACTGGAAGTTTCGGAGGATATACAAGGTAGAGTCTTCGGTGTACTTGGCTCCATTATGAGTGTAGCACCCTCAATTGGTCTTACAGCTGTTTCATTCCTGTCCGATCACTTCAGTCCAGCCCCTGTCATGGGTTCCATCGGAGTCCTGCTACTACTGTTTGCTTTATTAACCTTGTCCAAGTTAAAGGTGATTCGTAATTATAAGTAATTTTAGAACATATCTTATGACCGTTATCGCCCGTTTCTCCTAATAATGCGCCTATTATGAAGCTCGATCAGTAATTGAACAACTATAATGATCAATAAGAAGATTCCCACGACACCTGTTAAAAATGGATAAATTAGAGGGAAAAATACACTTGGATAACTTTTAGTAATATCCGAATGGTAGCCCATACCCATAAGTGATGTACCCGAGAACTCGATAAGCTTCACCCCTAGATGATTGTCACTTCTTTGAGCATAACTCAGCATCTTTTCTTCTATACTGCCGTCATGTGAGATCGTGATTATTTTCCATTTTCTCTTTTCCATCGGCTGACTATCATCTGTAAGTCTTTGGACTATATTAATTTCTTTCTCGCCAGTCTTTCGATCCGTAACAGTAAGGATATCTATCCATGAGAAATATCTGCTTCCTCGTTCCCGATTAGACAACCATATTTCATCAGGGGTTGAGATTTTTTGACCATTTAATAAAAACTGAACATTCACAATATCTCCAGGCGGGACACTCTCCTCTTCATCCCAAAGTGTCAACTCTGCTTTCCTGCCTGTATTTTCTTCTTGGATCTTAATATGCTTATCATCAACCGTTAGTTCTTGAACGTTTAACGTGTTATACCCTTTCTCAGCATGGTTGATCTCATAACGCTGATTGATTTGATCTGAAATCATATACTCACGGATATAGTTGAACAATGGGCTGAAAGAAATCGCTAGCAAGAAAAATGAAATCACCGATAAATAAATTTTTTTTTTCATAATGAATCCTTGTGAGCGATCGTCAGCTTGAAATTTTGTCTTGAGCCACCTTCGAGGCCATTTGGAACCCCATCCTGCAAAGGAAAGAAACCAAACTTCTGATAAAATCTTCTAGCAGGTTGGCCCTCTGGATGATCCTCACCAAAAGTAGTAACGAATATCTCTGCTGGGGTTTCGATACTTTCGATAATATAGTTAAGAAGTACTGTCGCTACACCCTTATTTCTCTCTATTGCTGAAACAGATAACCACCCAATCTTGTAATTAGGGGCATTGGATGAAGAGAATAACACAGCTCCAAGTAATCTTGAACCTGGCGAACCATTGTTTTCTCGTACACAAAAAGCGCTTTGTCGCCTGATATTTTTTTCTAACGCTAGAGTAAAATTCGGATCATCTACCATCGGCCCAAAAAGGGACTCCACCTCTGCCGCCAGCTCCAGCCATCCTCTTATATCCTCCATAGTAGCGTTTACTACATTCATAAATAAGTTCTCCTTTAGTAGTCTTGGTTACACCATTCGATACACTGAGGAATAAAGTGATCATAGTCATTTAAAGCAGTGATTGTATTTATTACTTCACGGGTTCCAAGCTCTCGCTCCGCATCATCTGTACTCTCCAGTCCGAGTGATCGTCTGACATTATAAGCTAACCATTCTAGCTTCCCATGAAAACCATAGTTTAGCACGTCGGACCAGTTAGCATAAATCTCGCCACCTTGCTCCCGATAGGTACTAATGAGCGTGCAGAAAGCATCTTTGCTTACACTTCCCGATTCAAAGCCTGACCAATAAAGGGCTACATCTATTAGCTCTTGGGTTGGATGGATAGGTCCTGCTGCTTCCCAGTCAATAATAATGGGTATCTGATGCTCATCCCATAGTACATTTTTTTGATCTAAATCCCGATGGCTGATAATCATATGATTTAATAATTGTTCCGCTGAAGAATCTACAAGTTGTTCCCAATGATTTATTTGGTTCAGGTTATCTAATAGCAAGCTAGACCATTCCAAACCATCCTGTTTTGCTTTTAGTGCATATTCATTCCAACGAACAGTGGATGTATTTACTGCCTCAAGATTTTCATTAGGATGATGATCAAGAAGTGTAGCGAAATCGATCTTATGAATTTTAGCAAGGTTTTCGCCAATCTTTTTACAACACCCTATATTAATACCTCCTGATGGCAATGCCTTACCTTCGACCCATGGAAATAATAAATAGAATTGACCCTCGAATTCATGCATAAAACTATCTTTGGACACGATAGCTGGTACTGCATTTATCCCATTTTGATAAGCCATATTTGCAACCTTTTCAGAAAGAGTATAGTTGTTCATGGCTGTATCCCGATGCATAATTTGAGGATTTAGAGCTTTCACTGCATAGAGCGCTTTGTCCGTTTGTAGACGATACATTCTGTGTAGAAGACCACCTGTTACCTGTTCTGGTTCATTTTTTAAATGACCTAACCCGTATTTTGCACATAGCATTTCGAAATTTAAGTTATAATTCAGATTTCCCATGTTATGTATCCCTTTCCTATCAATCAGAATCCCAACTTCAATAACCAAGCCGACAACTTCTCTTCCCGCTCTTTTAAGTCCCCATTTATGCGATTGAATTTACCAAGCCATTGCTCAGAAGCTATGCTGCCATCCAGCATATACAGGACACGTTCTGCCTGAGCAGCGACTTTCGCATCATGTGTAGCCAGTAGAATCGTTGTACCCGTCTGATTAATATCTATTAATATCTCCATAATTTCACTAGCAGCTTTAGAGTTCAGTGCACCTGTTGGCTCATCACCAAATAGAATATCAGGCTCATTGATGATTGACCTGCAGATCGCTGCTCTTTGCAGTTGTCCACCCGACACTTGTGTAATATCACGCTCAGCGAGTGCGGAGATTCCGGTTTTTTTCATTAACTCAGCGGCTCTGTTATTGATGGTTCTACGACTAACGATTTTAGCTCGATAAGCGGATAAGATGATATTGTCCCGAATAGTCAGGTTTTTTAAAAGATGCATCTGCTGAAAAATAAATCCCATTTGATTTAAACGCAGTTCAGCTAATTCACTCTCAGAAAGACCACTGATGTCCTGCCCTTTAAAAACAACACTTCCTGAAGTCATCCGGTCCATACCGCTGATCGTATAGAGCAATGTTGATTTCCCTGAGCCAGAAGGCCCCATTATAGCTACGAATTCTCCCTTTGATACCTGTAGATGAACATCTTTTAATACCGTCTGCGGGGTTCCTTGCCCGGTTACAAAGGTTTTATTTAAACACTTCGTCTCTAATATGAACATACTACCACCTCACCCTCATTCGACAATCAGTTTAGATAAATTGGATTTCTTCATCGATATCGTGCTTACTACGGTTGTGAGTGCTACAATGAGCATGAAAAAAAGAGGGAGAACAAGATAAGCTATTACCGGATTAACTACAAACTGTATTTGGGATGCTCCCATAAAGGATCCGAGTAATTGAGTGAATTTTTGACCGATGGTATTAGCTGCAAAGGTTCCGAGAATGATTCCAAGACCAGAAACCAGTAGTAGCCTTACCTGATATTGCTTTCGAATATCTTCTAACGTAAAGCCAATGCTTCTCAAAATTGCAATTTGCGAGACGTCCTTCGCTAGAAGCATTTTTAGAAATAAAGCTGTAATCAATACTGAAATTGATATCGAGATGGCAATGGATAAGCCAGTGACCAGCTTTAATTGGCGAATCGTATTCCCGAGCGTCTGAGATAAATAGCTTTCTAGATGAGTAACTTTGGCTGGATAAAATAACTTTGCATATTGATCCATTTTCTCCTGAACGGAAACATTCGGATTCACATCTAAAGCTACGATATACCATAGCACGGACTTCGGGTCATAAGGTAATCGGGCTTTTGCAGTTCGACCTCCATTCGTTATATCTTGGTAGATCCCGCTAACCGTCAATTTTTTCGAAGTGCCATCTACCTCCAAAAGAACGCTATCCCCAACCCTTTTGTTCCATTCCTTGGCATTCAGATCAGAAAGGGCAATCTCATCCCCACTTTCAGGGGTTCCTCCGTTAACATAGGTGAGCGGAAAAATAGAGAAATCTCCTGTTTCAACATTAATATTCTCCCATACGCCATCGCTGCCTAGCACTTTAAATCGAGAAGTAATTAATGGTGAGAATTTAGCTATATCGGAGTCCTTATTTAGCGTCGTTATCAGTTCATTAAATCGCTTCTCTATTTGATCAGATGGCTGTAAATCGATTCTCATGTCACTCTGACCTACACCCATATAAGAAATAAACCGAGGGGACTGAAGGGTATTTAATATATTCACTGGCACAAGAATGATAAACAGACAGATCACAAATACGAAGAATAGCAATCCGAACATGGTGAAGCGTCCATAAACATCCTTTAGGCCAAGAAAAACATTCACATTTATATGCCTGCGCTTACTCAGCACCATTCTACTTTTATTGCCTTTCAACTCTCCCACAGTCCCTGACCTTAAAGCGTCTACTACTGTTATACGATTAAACCTTCTAAGAATAACTCTGCAAAAGAATACAATCATCCCGAAGATCAAACCGACCGCTAAGACTGGAACAATAGGCTGAAGGATCGTTTTCGGAGCAGTCCCCAAATACAATGTGATATTCGCTGTAAACAATCGCACCACACCCAAAGATAATAAATATCCTAGCAGTGAAGCGCATGCTGCCATCACCATATATTTTGCCAAATAGATCCTTCTAATATCTCGCTGTGAGATCCCAATTGCTTTCATGACGCCAATCTCTCTATAATCCTCCTCTAAAGTCGCGATCATCGTAAACCTTAAACATAGGACGGCAATAATCATAAGAAGGATACTTACCAAAATAATGACAACTGCAATAATCCCATCTGTCAGCGCATTCAGCGTCTTAAACAAAGGATAGTCTATCATTGGTCCTTTACCGGGCATATCTGAGGATTGATAGGTATTCCGGAACTCGCTAAGTCTACTTAGATCGGTGATTTGAAATTCAATTAAGTACTCAACTTCTCCATGGTTCTTCTTAAGTACATTATAATCCGTGTCATTTACGACAAAGCGCTTTGAGCTAACAATTGCGGGATTCATTTGGATGTCTCGAACAAAATCCGTAACAATAAATTTTTGATCTAACTGTCCATTGGAAAGGGTAACCTGATCACCAATGTTCAGATCATTCTGCTTCATATAATAAATAGGAACTGCGATTTCTCCTTCAGCTACCCTAATCACTTGATTCTCTAAATTCAGCAGCAAATCAAATGATGGGTTCTGCTTAACAAAACCTATATCCATTACGCTGTTCTCTTCCGACTTATTGCTGTTACCTAAGACAATCTGCGAGCCATCTATCCTTAGCATTTCTACTGTCTGTTGATTCTTAACAAGTGGATTTGTAGAGGCGAATTTTTGAATACCTGCGTTATCTATTGGACCAGAATGCATTTGAACAAAATGGGGAGCCTTTGATTTATCCAGCAAATGACTTAAAGAACCGGACAATTCCATAATGACTTGAGAAGCACAAGCAGCAAGCAACGCCGATAACATCATAAAAATAAATAAGACGATCGTTATGATTTTATTTCTTTGAAAATCTTTTTTCACAATTTGTAGCAGCATTGACGATCTCTCCCCTACGTCTCATTCATCCTCCCTGCACGGACCTTACTCAAACATTTGCGTTACGTAGGAAAAGCTTCCTTTTTCAGCTCCCAACGTAGTCTCCATAATATAAATAAAGCTCTGAATTTTGAGAATGATCTCTTCCGGTTGCCACTTGAAAATCCCTTCATCCAATAAAAATTGTGAGGCAACCAACAGAAATTCCATCGTTTCTTTAGGATAAGGACAGTGGAACAAGCTCTCCTCGATTCCCTGCTCAATCACCTCTGTCAACACAGGTGTTAGCTTCAAAATAGTTTCAGCCAAGCTTTTCTGATGGATTAGTGCATTCTCAGCTTGATGAAACTGTTCAATCATGTGACCTTTTCTCTCCGAATCAGGTTTCTGTGCCATTATGATTTGTAGTAGCTTTTCATGTACGGAGAGCTTTGAATCAGCAGCAATGATCTTCGCAACGTCTACTCCAGCATCGATGAATCGTGTGACCACTGCTTCCATAACCTCCTCCTTCGACTTGAAATAATAGTAGAACGTGCCCTTGGCAATCCCGATCTCCTGCAAGATGTCGTTCACTGTAGTTCTCGCATAACCTTTCGTAAAAAAAAGCATTTCTGCCTTATCTAATATTTCATTTCTGCGTTCTTCCGCTTCTTTGGAAATTTTCATTTATTCTGAGTCCTCCTTTTTATAGACCGACCGTCGGTCTATTCCATTTAAATACATTTAATACATCATGTCAATGATGTTCCAGCAAATTGGACAAAAGAAAAAAGGTAACCTCCAAAGGATGAGGTTACCTTAATGTGCAGTCAGCATAATCAGGAGACTTTTTTGCGCTTTAGAATATGATACACATTGCTGAACATACCGGACAGGATGCCAGCAATTGGGAATACAGCCCAGTTAACGTCCCATCGCCCATAGACAAAGCCCGTAAACAGAAAAATCGCCGTCGCCAACGGCCACAACACAGCCCTCTCACAAATTGTTCTTTTCCCTTCTACTTTGCATCGATATGTGGCTCATTCAGTAGCTTCGTATAAGTTTCTTGGATATTTCCATAATAGACGAACAAGAACACCGCAGTTGCTGCAATCACTAGAAAGGCAGAAACTCCATAAGCAGCGAAATCATCGTTGACATAAGAAGTTGCGAAGATAAAGGTCGGCGACAGCACACAAAGACAGACGCCCACAATCAAAGCAAGGCGATAAGTCGGAGCATAAAGGGCTTGACTGCGCTGAAGCGCCGTTTTGAGCGCATAAGGTAGCTGAAAGCCTTGCTCTAGACTTTCGAAGCGCTCGAGTTTCATGCCGCTATGAATGAACATCCCAACGGCCATAGCGACCAGCACGAACATTCCGACCATCCCCAGCATCGAACCTTTATCAGCCATATCAGCATTATTTTCAAACAATGTACTAAGAGTAATCAACAGCGCCACCCCGCATGCGCAGAGAAAAACACCGAGACCGGTCCATAATCCAGAGCTACGTTTGGCAGCCGCATAAGCATAAACCTCTTCTTCACTAAGCATGGGCACAGTCTTCTCCTGTCCGGCTGGACGGATGCCTAGCTCAGCAGTCAGCTCCTCAATATTGCCGAATTCCGAAATAACGATACCGATCGCCTCATTCTCAGACTTGCCATCCCGCTTCAGCTCCAGGTACTTATCTTCCATCCCGGACAGCAGCTCCTGCTTCAAATGCTCCAGTTCCGGAGTCTTCGGTAGACCCGCAAACATATTATCCAGATATACTATGATCGTCTCCATGCACTATCACCACTCCTTGATAAATTGGTTTACAACTTCCTGCGTAACCTTCCATTCCTCACATTTTTCTCGGTAATAGGCGAGACCCAGCGGGGTAATCCGGTAATATGTGCGCCGCTTGCCAAGACTCTCATCCAGATAAAAGGATTCAATGTACCCGTTCTTCTCCAGCCGGGTAAAGGCGGAATACAGCGTTGTTTCCTTCATGACATACTTCTCCTGAGTCAGCTGCCTGATATTCTTAGAAATCTCGTACCCGTAGGATTCCCCATCGAGCAGCATGTAGAGGATCATCGTATCATTGTAACCACGTATAACATCACTGCTGATCAAAAATGGTACCCCCTATGATTACTTCATCTGTCGTAGTAGTTGCAGTATACCATAATTACTACGACAGATGAAGTAGTTGCGAAAAAAATAGGCAAAAAAATCTAAAAAGCATAAAAAAGAGAATTGCTCTTTGTGAGCAACTCTCCTCAAATCAGCTAGTCTCTTGAATTTTCAAAAATCTGATCAATCTTCTCTTTCGCACCTTCCCAGGAGGTCAATAATGGAAATCCATATTGTTCACGGGCTCTCAAATTCCATGGATGCGGAATACAGAGTACTTTCCTTCCGTCCTGCAATGCAGGAACCAAGTTGTGAACCCCGTCATCGATCAGAAGATCATAATTAATAAGATTCTTTCGTTTGCATGGGAAGAAATTTTCGATGGGAATAAACGGCATATGCTTCTGCAGCCAGTTCCATTTTTCAACAACTGCATTGGGCTGGGCCGCCGTAACAATAATAACATCATAAGCATTGTGCATCTTCTCCATTTCACCTACAACATGCTCGTCGAATAATTCAAGCTCCTCATATAAACCAGGCCGCCCATAGAATACATCTTGTGTACAATCTGGATGACGTAAATGATCCGTATTCCAATCAAGCATTTCCTCGTACTTCAGTACATGAGTGGGGAAATCATTGTTGTTATGGTATATAGCTCGTTTGACTAGATGGCATATCGTGTCATCCATATCAACTGCAATTATAGGCTTTCTCATCTGTGTCCCCCATATGTTTTTTTATATTACTATTTAAGTATACACAATATAATTACTGTTTTCGTCTTGAGTTAGTTAAATTTCAATTTAATGTTTTTTAAACGCCTCTACGCATCTTTGACAGATACAGGCTTTACCTCTCAGTTCCAAAGGCACCCTTTCTAGTAGTTCTGCAGGAATTTCCGTATGAAAACACCAACAATCACCACTATTAGCACCACAATGATTTAATTCTTTACATAAAGGACAATACCGTTGTTCAATTTGTTTATTTTTTATTTCCAAAGCTTCTACTCCCCCATACGATTAAACATTTCACTTCTATTTATTTACTTTTCTTTTCCTTGAAATTCAAATACTTCCTTCATAACCGCATCTGAACATTCTAAGCCTAGCGTTACCAAGCATAGGATTATTCAATAAAGCAAGCATAGCACTTCCCAGCATGCAATAAAGTAATTTCGCATTTTTTTCCATCAATTCATTCCTTCTATAGATCTTTGCAATACCTCTATACTTTCCTGAAGAAATGCCTTATTGTTCTCAATCCCTCTGGTTTTACACCAAACTACCGCACTAAAAGCATCATAAAAACTATAAAACGGTATTATAGCTTCCAGATCAAGTAAAGGACGAACCGATTCGTAGCCTTGCACATAAGGGAGCCGTGTTAGCGGGTTCACTTCCCAGACGTATCGGTTTATTTTTGTAAAATCAATTTCAGAGGAACCACCACGAGCGCTCTCGTAATCAATTATACCAACGACTTCATTATCTTTTATTAATATATTGCCTGGTCGAAAATCCATATGAACAACACAAGGCCCATCAGGTTCAGGTAACGCCGAATATACGCTATCAAAGTGAGTAATACATTTCTCAAATAAATCAGGATGAAGGAGTTCCTTACAAGGTTCTTTCCACTTTTCAAAATTATTTTTCAGGTATAATCTCCAGCTATTGTTCTCTACCATCTGAAAACCATCGGATCCATAACATCCATACGCTGGCATGGTAACTTCATGAAGCATGGCATGATAATTACCGATTTGAAACGCCAGACTCTGATCAATGTTACTCGTACACGGCATCCCATCTATAGCGGAGAGAAGCAATGCACCGACACTTCTATTATCTCCGTCCCAGAAATCCAATACTTTTGGAACAGGTATAACACCCTTTAGTCTTTCAAGCATCTCAAATTCGCGAACCAGTTTATCCCTGTTGTATGGAATTTTCACGTATACGTTGTCTAGATTATTAAGAGTAAGTTTATACACTTCAGAACTAAACGACTCTGGAACAGACTCTATATTCAAAACACTCAGCTTAAAAATTTCAATTAATTTATGTATGGATTTCATACGACTACCTCCAGTCTCAAGGGAAAGGTGCTCTGTTCACGGTTGTGAACTCCCTATTCTTGCATTAAGATAGAGAACATTAGGAGTTTCTAAGGAACTCAACCGGGAGATTTGAACAGATGAAATTTAAGAATCACAGCTTTTCAGGTATCATTCATAGTGATCTGCTTGCTACCCAAGAGCTTGTATATAACCCGTGCAATCTTGATTGCTCTGACCTCATTCATGAACCACACAATGCTGATTATGGGGCGTATATATTTAATTTAAACGCGCTATCCATTAGATTTCGTGTTGCAAAAATCACACCTACAAAGATCGGGCAGTTTGTCACGTTATGGGAGAGAATTGGAAATGGCCCCATCCAACCCTATGATATATCAGATACTGCCGATCTCTTCGTTATAAGTATGCGCAACGAGAATCACTTTGGTCAATTTGTATTTCCAAAAGCTGTGCTAGGTAAACAAGATATATTATCCAATAAAGGTGACGGTGGCAAAAGAGCACTACGAGTGTACCCGCCATGGGATAATCCCACGAGTCGTCAAGCTCAAAAAACACAAAAATGGCAGTTGGAATATTTCTTAGAGATACCGGTAATTAAGCCAGCAGACTTTCTTCGTGTGCAAACACTTTACGGTTTTCCAGTAAATCGAACAGTCTGACCTATGTCCTCCACATGTTTTATATCCGCCCATAAAATAAAATAATTGAACAAAGAATCTCCTATTTTCAAAACTTCTGGATATTTCAAAATAATAGCAGCCTGATGATTCCATTCCTCTTCCTGATCAGCAGAAGGCACAATCAATCGTGCTTTCTCTTCCGCTTTTGACCCCTCTAGTGTCAGTTCAATGATTTGTGGATCAGAGCCATAAGGCTTCAGTTGATGAAATGCATCCTTGTTTGCTACTTCATCTATGGATAACCCCTCTCCAGAAATGGCGGATAATTGAAAAAATCCGTCGTTCCCCTGATACCTCTCAGCATATTCTGGATTCACTTCCCACTCGGAGGGATACTTCAAAGTGACCTTATACTCTTTTGAAGTATATGTTGACAACCCCGATGGCTTAACCAGCATCCCGATTCCAGTACTTACTAATGCAATAGCCGCAATAATCAGGACCCCTAACCACCATCTTTTATACGTTGACGTTTTCACATTATCCCCCTAAATCAATATTTAGTTGACATGCACAGCATCAGGAAATAAGATATAAGTAAACATATGAGCAATCATTCATATATTAGTGAGGAGGAAATTACAATGAGTAATCTAAAAAATATCCTATCCCTAATTCTTTTCTCCATATTCCTTATTTCTTACCTTTTGAAGCTCCTAATACTTTACAAAAAGAACCACATTAAAGGAAACGTATTAGCTAAAGGAAATAAACGATCTATGATCCATTATACCGAGCTGTTCGTTAAGACTACTACTTTTGTGTGGGGAGCAGCGTGGTTTACGTTTTCCTTAGCGGAGTCATACATAGTTACACTAGTAGGAGAACATTTTAATCATCCGGCGATTCACTTTATCGGTGTTGGTGTAGTAGCCCTCGGATGTTCCATTTTCATACAAGCAATGATTGCCATGCGTACTTCGTGGAGAGTTGGGATTGATAAGTCTACTGTAACAAAACTCATCACGCACGGTATATATAAATTTAGTAGAAATGCCGCATTTGTCGGTTTTGATCTCATGTTTCTTGGATTGTATCTTATGTATCCAAATTCATTAACACTAATTATATTCTTTCTTAACATGGTAGCCATTCATTTACTTATTCTTCAGGAAGAGCAGCATTTAAAATCTGTATTCGGAGATGAATATATTCAATATTGTAATAATACACCTAGATATATTTTATTTTGAAATCTTACCTACTGTAAATCCTATCCTTTCAAGCACGCTACAATTTACATTTTTTACAATATCCGAAAACATTCTCTTAATGTAATTACTATAGTATGAGGTTGTAAACATACATTAGGAGGGAAATTATGAAATCACCGAAAAAGTACGGCGTTAAGACGGCAATTGTAGCGACTGCAGCAACTGCTCTCTTCGTTTCCAACGTAGTCACTACACAAGCACCAAATCAGGCCAATGCAGCTTCATCAAACACAAGAAATGTGATTCTGTTTGTCGGTGACGGAATGGGTACTGCCCAGCGCAATGCCATCCGCCTAGCTACAGTAGGTGAAAAAGGAAATCTAGCGATGGATTCTATGCCATATGCTGGATTAATTCATACAAGCTCCACTGTCCCTGTTACAGATTCAGCTGCTTCAGCCACAGCCTATGCCAGCGGAGTCAAGACTTATAACGGTGCCATTGGGATGAATGCAGATAAAAAGTCCGTACAAACCATTATGGAATATGCAAAATCAGCAGGGAAATCTACAGGCGTTGTAACTACCAGCCAAATTACTGATGCTACAGGCGCTGCCTTCGGTGCTCATGTTGAAGATCGCTCCAAACAAAGTGATATCGCTCTGCAGCTTCTGACCAAGAGCAAAGTTGACGTTCTTCTCGGTGGAGGCGAAGACTTCTGGTATCCTGCTGGGAATCCAGGTAAGTTCGCAGATGAGCCAGCTGAAGATCCTTCAGAGAAGAGCAAAGGAACGCAAGGGAACCTTGTAGACAAAGCTAAACAGCTTGGATACTCCTACGTAACGAACAAAACCGATATGCAAAAGGCGAAAAGCGGCAAGCTTCTCGGGTTATTTGCAAATGAGGAAATGTTCCAGCAAAAGCCAGAGGGTGAAGGAGATATCTACAATCCGGTTGTATCCCTGCCTGAAATGACGAAAAAAGCGATAGACACGCTTGCAGCAAATAAAAAAGGATTTTTCCTGATGGTTGAAGAAGAGGGTACTGACGAATTTGCACACCAAAACAATGCCAAGATGACGATTAAAGCGGGGCAAGAGTTAGATAAGTCCGTACAGATTGCCAAAGATTTCGCTAAAAAGAATCCGGATACCCTTGTCCTAGTTCTCGCCGACCATGAAACAGGTGGATTCTCTATTGAAGCCGTAGACGCTGAAGATGAATCAGGTGACGGCATTTCCAAAGAAGATGGTCCGTTTGCCATCGCTAACTCCAAACAGAATTTCGTTGTAGACTGGACAACTTCAGGTCATACAGCAGTGGATATTCCAATTACGGCCATGGGCAAAAACGCTCAGTTGTTTACAGGAGTATACGAAAATACCGAAGTATTCACTAAGGTTGCGCAAGCCATGGGTATTAAAGTGAAATAAAAAGATCGAACAACATAAAAGACTAGCCAGACTTTCTGGTTAGTCTTTTTGATTGATGAATCGCAATCCCGGGTTCTCCCTTATACACTATGATGATCTCCATACCTACTTAGCATCTGTTCGAATAACAAATGTGATTTCCTTAGTCTGGTCTAGCCACTCGCCTGTCAGTCGAAATCCCCGTATAGTTGCCCCTGATTCATAATCCTTACTATCTGAACTAAGAAAAGCCGCCATATTCGAATCGAGCTTAAAAGTAGCTGTCTTATCCGCCCATTCAACATTTACCGGCTCTGCTGTTTCTTTTTTATACTTTAAAGTACCATTATCTTTCAAAATATAATCTGTCAATTTGTAGCTGTTTGGGGCTGTATTGCTAAATTCGATTTCTATGATTTCTCCAAGCTTCACATAGGGAATTGAAACATCCGGTTCAGCCATAAGGCTTTGGAAAGATACATTAACTTCTTCTGAATTAGTGTTCCTTTCAAGTGGCTTTAAGACAGATTGAATGACTCTCCCCTTGGATGTAACCGTTACTTCCTTAATTACAGAATCACTTGCCTGTTCTTGATCGCAGGCTGAAAAAATAAACAGGAGTACAAGACCAAGGGTTAATAAGTATACTTTTCTCAAGGAAAACCCCCTTCTTGATTAATTTCAGTTACAATGATGATCGACAGCGAGATACGGATCAATGCATATCCAAGGCGTCCAGTTTATGGGAAAGCTCATGGATTAACTCTAGCTCATGTAATACCATACTTCGGGTATAAAAATATAGCTCTTCAGAGTAATCCAAATCTTCACCGTTCCCAACCACTAGGGATAACTGTTGTAAATGTTCCAGCTTCTCTTTCATGTAAGTCTCTCTGTAATCAAGTAATCTTCGGCGGGCCTCCTGATCCAGTAGCTCATAATAAGCAAGACGAATAGACCATTCATTATCAATACGAATAGTCTCCAGTGAAAATTCGTTCAAGCAGATATGAAACCGCTCCTCACCCTCGGCTGTGATGGAATACACATACCGTTTAGGCCGGTTTTCCTGCATTTCCGTTTTTTTAATCACCCAACCTCGCTTTTCAAACAATTTCAGCTTCGGATACAGCGAATTATTATTAACGATTTTATCGTTACTCATTACGAAAATGATATTTTTTTTAATCTCATAACCATGTTTTGACCCTTTCATTAATTGAGCCAGAATCAAGACTTCAATATCCATATTCATCCTCCGAACTACCGGACTTCATTTCCGGTCATTTTCTTATCTTACCTCAAGGACTGCATTTGTGCCAAATACTTCGTGATTTTATGCACATACTTTTATCGTTCCGTTCGATAGTATAGGTTAAAATAACCTAGTTATTTTTAACCTATATATAGAGAGGAAGTTATAGCATGGAATTCGCACATTTGTTCAGCAAAGGTACGATAGGAAATATGGAGCTTAAGAACCGGGTCATTTTGCCTGCCATGGGAACAAAAATGAATGCTCCGGGTGGGTATGTCAGCGAGCGCTTGATTGATTACCATGTAGCACGCGCAAAAGGAGGTAACGGCTTAAATACAGTTGAAGTAACAACCGTTCACCCAACGGCTGCTTCTGAGGATGCTCCAGCCATTTATGATGATAAATTCATTCCTGGTATGACCCAATTGGCTCATGCTATTCGTGATGCAGGCGGCAAAAGCTGTCTTCAGTTATGGCATGGAGGGAAAGTAACTCCCAACCTGATTCAAGTCTCCTCCTCCCCTGTCCCTTTCGAGGGTGTAACACATATCCCCCGAGAGCTGGAGAATCACGAAGTTAGTGAGATGGTTCAAGCTTACGCAGATGCTGCTTCACGTGCGAAAAAAGCTGGATT
This sequence comes from Paenibacillus sp. FSL R5-0923, assembly GCF_038009145.1. Classification (NCBI taxonomy): domain Bacteria; kingdom Bacillati; phylum Bacillota; class Bacilli; order Caryophanales; family Paenibacillaceae; genus Paenibacillus; species Paenibacillus sp. FSL R5-0923. The sequence continues at coordinate 3,056,243 of NZ_JBBPAT010000001.1, read as the reverse complement.
TGACAGTGTAGAATTCCATGCTGGTCATGGTTATTTGCCACAACAATTTCTAAGCCCAGCGATGAACTTCCGTCAGGATGAGTACGGCGGTTCCTGGGAGAATCGTTGTCGCTTTCCGCTCGCTTGTATCCGTGCCATTCGAGAAGCCGTTGGACCTAGGTTCCCTATCTTGATGAGAATCTCTGCTATCGAGGATCTTCCCGGCGGACTTACACTGGAAGATATGAAGCTCTTCTCGAAGCTCGCTGAGGATGCTGGTATTGATGCGATTAATGTATCGCGCGGAGTTCCAGCAGGCGCAGCTATCAAATATGAAGTACCACCTATCGATCTACCTGTGGGCTTCAATGTAGATAATGCAGCACAAATTAAATCCGTGGTTAACATTCCAGTTATAGCTGTAGGTCGTATTAATGATCCAGCTATTGCTAATCGAATTATTGCCGAAGGACTGGCTGATTTCGTAGCTATTGGCCGCGCTCAATTGGCAGATCCTGAATTCTGTAACAAAGCATTAGCTGGACGCGCGGACACCATTGTTAAATGTGTGGGTTGTGATCAAGGCTGCTTCGATGGATTCGTAAATCCGAAGGTGCCTTTCATCAGCTGTGTATTTAATCCTGCTACCGGAAGAGAAAGTGAATATGAATTACAGCGAGCGGGCACACCAAAAAAAGTACTTATAGCCGGTGGTGGGCCAGCCGGATTAGAAGCAGCAATCACACTGAAACGTCGTGGGCATTCTCCAATTTTATGCGAAAAGAATGACATTCTAGGCGGACAGCTTTATATCGCTGGTGCCGCACCGCGTAAAGAAGAAATGGCCGCGGCTGCTCTGAATATGGGAGAGACGGCTAAACGTGAAGGTGTAGAAATCCGAATGAATACGGAGGTTACTCCAGAGCTTATTCAAGAAATCAGTCCGGATGAAGTCATTCTTGCAATCGGATCGGCCCCAATTATTCCTCCAGTAGAAGGTGTTCTGAGTAGTCATGTAGTAAATTCACATGATGTATTATGGGGAACAGCTCATCCTGAAGGTCGAGTTGTTATTATTGGAGGGGGTTTGGTCGGTCTCGAGGTCGCTGAGCTCCTGGTCGAACGCGGAAATCAAATCACTGTTGTAGAAATGCAAGCCGATGTAGCAAATGATCTGGGTATCCTTCGTAAAATCTGTGTAATGGAAAGCTTATATGGCCACGGTGTTAGATTAATGACCAACAGCAAGTGCATGACGATCCAAAAGAATAGCGTGATGGTTGAAAAAGATGGGGAGCTTCTCAGCCTGCCAGCCGATTATGTAGTAATCGCAGTAGGATCACGCGCCCTAAACAAGCAACCCCTTCAGAACTTCTTGGAGGAAAGCTCCATTCCTTATCATGTAATTGGGGATGCAGTACAAGCTCGCAGAGCGCTTAATGCTATTTGGGAGGGTGCAGAATTAGCTAGACGAATTTAGTTCATATAGTCAATTAGATTTATGAATAAACCCGGCAGGTCGCACCTGCCGGGTTACGTTCTTATCAGAACTATCTGAAAAATCAACTTTCAGGGGCTAATAAGTGCGTTAGTGCCTGCACCTGTTCCATATGTATTCGTCTTCTATAAAGCACCTTAACTCGCCCTCATTCATGAACTTGATCTTCACCCCTGAACGATATTTTCATTCTCATGTCAATGTAGAAGACACGCTAAAATTGAGTATCGGCAGCCCGATAAAAGCAGCATATCTTTCAGCAGCTTTAAACACAGCTTCTTCAGCATTTCCAAGTTCTCTAAATGGATGAATGACTATCTCAATTCCTTTTTTCTTAATCGAACGTTTCCATGTACCTATAACTTGGCCACCAACAACAATCATAGGCAGGAAAACACCGTTGTTGCCAGGAACAATTAAAGGAGCCGTCTCAGGTTCAAGTACAGCACTCCGGTCTTTATAACCAAGAATGTACTCATCGAAACCCGGAAGTAAATAGACTCCAGAATCTTCCTCTTCGGGAGCTAGTCGTTGGCTAGACATCCAATGCTCGCTGCCATTTATATCCGCCGATTGAAGTTCATTGGTCACAGACTCCAGCCCATGTCTTGCATCTGTAAGAGTTATGCCTGCCCACCAAGCGAAGTCCTGAACGGTCGCTAATCCACGGGCTGTAAAATACCGCAACGCGAGTTCTTGCAACGATTGTTCGTAAGATAGCTCACGGCAATCTGGCACCCATTCCTCTAACAATACAATCGTTTGCTGTTTACCATTCATCGGACCAAAACAAATCAGTCCTTGATAGGCACTATTCCAGAGCATGTGATAACCGCGTTGATTCCCCGTGTGGATGCCTTCCTCTTCTATTAGCTGAAGTAGGACCGAACGATCCATCTGCTTCCCGCCCTTTAGAGCATCCACAATAATTTCTCTACAGCGCTCCAGTGTCTGATCATCAAGTCCAAGCTCAGCCATTCGCCGCTTCGTTTGTGATGCTAAACGCGGTGCAGAGAGCTGTAGCATCCATTTTACATCTTCTGCTGGGACGAAATGAAGCGTACCTCGTAGCGTCCAAGTAAGAATAATCTTACGCCCAGCGATTGCACGCTCTATATCAGCTAATTTCGTAGCAGGAGAACGTAGTCCGATGGCCCAAACCGCCTGCATATAGTCTTGCGCTTGTATAGCCCCCATTTTTTTCACGACCTGCTCTGGTGTGTGATGTAAAGAGCCTGCAATCATTTGATTATACAACCTACTATTTGCAATAAGGTTATTCGTCACACTACTCCCCCTTTTCAGAAATGAATCCTCAAATTATATACTTCCAGTTATTTAACAAAATGGTTAAGTTCTTGCTCATGTCTATGTCGATATTACTATTGATTCTATTGAAATACGAGATTAAATTAGAATATGAACTCCTTTCCATTGCATAATGTGCAATAGAAAGTCATATACAGACCTCAAAAAAAAGGTTTCTGTTGCACTTCGTACATTAGAATTTGCTGAAAACCTTCAAAAAAAAGTTTTAACCTATATTTAATTGTAAAAAATGCAACAGAATTCAGATCCCCTTTCTTTTGGATCCATTCTGTTGCACGAAATACAACGTTAAGGATAAAATACCCTTTTATATTACAGGCTGAAGGTATTTCCTTTACAGAGCCCTTCTTTTTAAAAGAAAAACGCTGCTTCTTCCGCTTGCTTCACTTGCTGCATCGCATTCGTGGTGTTCACCAATTCATTAGCTAGTCGATTCAGTCTAAAAATAATATCATCATCCACAATTACTTTCCGGTCATATTGTTTCTCTTCAATAAAAACATACTTAGGAACCACTACCGCTCTCATATAAGAGAGGATCGGTTTCAGTTGTTGTTCTGCCACTAAGTAATGTTTTGAAGAACCTGCAGTTACTACAATACCGATAACTTTATCCTTAAACCCATTAACCGGGAGTAAATCAAATAGATTCTTAAGTGTTCCTGGAATCGAAGCTTGAAAAACTGGGGTGCCAATGATATACGCGTCGGCGGCCATGATTTTCTCCAGAACAACTTTGGTATCACCTGTATAATCCATGTAGCTGCGTCCATCACTAAATTCCAGCTTATAATCTCCTAGATCAATTAGTTCTACGTCGAAATTCGGATGCTTTTCTATGATGTTGTTAAGTGCTTGCTGTACAGCAATTCTAGTCTTCGATCCAACAATGGATCCTGAAATCCCAATGATCTTCATACTATCCCCTCTTTCTTATTTCTTAGCTGTAGCACGTCTTACGGCTGGTGCTACTTCAGATGCGAACAGGTCAATCATTTGTTCCACTTGAGCATAAGGTAACCCACCGACATCAATCTGAGCTAGAAAACGATTATGGCCATACATCTCATGTTGATAGAGGATCTTCTCCACAATTTGTTGCGGGCTTCCCACGAGCAGTGCATTTCTCACACTCATCGCTTCCGCAAATTGTTCTTTCGGATAGTAAGACCCACGAAGCTCTTTCATCAAGTGATTGATATATGGATAATAATCGCGGAATGCTTTTTGTGAGTCCGGATCAATATACATTAAAGAAGTTGTACTGATGGGAAGTTCTGCTGGATTAAACCCTGACTCTGCAGCAACCATACGATACGCGTCTACAGAACCTTTAAAGGCAGATGACGGTCCACCAAGGGTGGTCAGCATCATCGGGATCCCCATTCTTCCCGCCTTAATTGCACTTGCTGGAGGTCCCCCAACCGCTCGCCAAATTGGCAACTTTCCATTTAAGGGCTTAGGGAAGATTTCCATATCATTTAATGCAGGACGGAATTTCCCTTCCCACGTAATACGATCGGACTCATTTATTTTCATGAGCAATTCAATTTTCTCTTCGAACAATTCTTCATAATCTCTTACGTCATAACCAAAAAGTTCATAGGCCCCGAGACGCGATCCACGTCCAGCAACAATCTCTGCTCTACCGCCTGATAACAAATCCAATGTTGCAAAGTCCTCATATACACGTACAGGATCTGCTGTACTTAGCACAGTTGCTGAACTGACAAGCTTTATACGTTCGGTTGCATTTGCAATGGCTCCAAGGACAACCGAGGCAGCTGAGGTAATGAATTTCGGTTGATGACTCTCGCCTACTCCAAATACATCTAATCCAGCATCCTCAGCTAATTTGGCAGCAGCTACGATCTCTTGAATCCTTTGTCGTTCACTAATTGCTTTTCCTGTTAAGGCGTCTGTGGTGTGATCACCTAACGTGTATAAACCTAGCTCCAACCCTTTTTTCTCATCGATTCTATATTGTTCCATCATGATTATGTCCTCTTTTCATAGTTGTATTAGGTTTAGCGGATAGGATGAAGCTTCGATTCAATCTCTTCACGACGTTCTTCCAGAAATGAAGGTAAGGTCAAACTCTCTCCTAGCGCGTCAAAAGTTTCATCAATCTCAAATCCCGGGCCATCTGTAGCAAGCTCAAAAAGAATATGGTTCGGATCCCGGAAATACAAGGAATGGAAGTAATAACGATCAATGACCCCTGTATTTTTAAAGCCTGCAGCAGTGATCTTAGCGGCCCATTCGGTTAGTTCTTCGATATCCTTCACTCTTATAGCCACATGATGGATGCTCCCTTTACCCGGTCTCTCCCGATCTTTGTCATTTACTTCTTTGACCTGGAGCTCGGTGTATAAACCACCCTTCCCCGTTTCATATATATCTACCATATTCTTGGAATCACCCATGGAGGGTACTGTCCGAACTTGTGTATAGCCCAAGATATCTTCCAAAACCGCCTTTGTGCGGCCAGCCTCACGTACAGTCAATTCAACGGGTCCTAACCCAACGATGGCATACTTTGGAGGGATGTCTTCTGTAATCCACGGTTCAACTAGCTCGATACCGTTATCTTTTTCAGCCGATACTAAATGGACCGTCAATTCATCTCTATCATAAAAAGTAAGCGACTTACGTTCCCCGATACTTACTATCGCTTCATGAGGAACTTCAAAAGAATCTAATCGACTAGCCCAATACGACAAGGCTTCATCGCTAGGAACAAGAAGGGAGAAAGAGCTAATACTGTTCGTCCCTTTGCGGGTCTGACCTGCATTTGGCATTTCAAAGAAAGATACTTCGGTTCCAGGAGCACCATTACGATTTCCATAAAATAGATGGTACATGGATGGATCATCTTGATTGACCGTTTTCTTTACAAGTCTCAGTCCCAGGACCTCTGTATAAAACCATAAGTTTTGTTTAGCGTCCTTAGTAAGCATAGACACATGATGTTGTCCGTTTATGGGTTGTTGTTTCATTTTAAAAACCTCCTAATGAGTTTTGTCGAATTTAAGTTTACTAGTATACTGATGAAGAAAAAAGTAAGCTTTATTATCAATAAAGCTTTTGCGATACTACTGAACACCTCGCGGGAGTCGATTCTCATCTTGGCTATGGCGATGAATCTTTTTAAGCATGTTGTAAAACACTTTCTTCTCCTCATCTGTCAGTGGATCGAATAACGAGGCTTGGAAATCCGATTGCAAGGGCAGTACCTTCTCAATAAGTGTTTGGCCCTTTTCCGTTAAAGTAATGTACTTCACTTTCCAATCCTGTTTGCGTTCAATCCATCCTTCTTTCTCTAATCTGCCAAGCATATGGGATACCCCACCTTTAGTAATGGTTAGATGCTCGGCAATTTCCATCTGTGTTACAGGCTGATGTAATAATATTTGTACCAAGGTATCGAATTGATTAACTGTTAAGTTAAATTGCTTCAAGAATTCATTGGAAAGATCGTTACTATTCTCATATACCCTAACCAGCCGCAACCAGATCAATAAGCTTAATTGGTTATCTTCAGTGAATCCATTGTTTCTCATTTGGTCACGTCCATCGTTTGTTTTTTTATGTGTTATTTGATTTGTTTATATGAGTATACTAGTAAACTGACGAGGAGTCAAGCTCAGTAAAAATCCTACACGCTTGCCAAATACCACTTCGGAATATAGGTTTGAAAATCATCATACCACTCCAGAACACTCTCCGCTCGGCTCAGCATATTAGCAACTTCCCTTTGACCAACCCTTATGAACCGGTTTAACTACCTCCCATGTAGAAGCATTCGGGATGTCACTAAAAAATGGAATCATTTCACAACCTCCTTTTAATCAAACTGCTTCACAAAATAGAAAAATTTCCTTATTTATTTCTTAGAAGATTTTTTTATTCAATTGATGTTGGAACAACAATAGTGTATGATGCATAGTATAGATCGAATACTGTATGACACATAGTAAGTATAAGCGACTTCGACGTCCTCTCAAGGACAGCAAGCGTTTAAACCAAAAATATAAGAACAATTTATAAGAGATTATAAATCCTTATATTTTAAATAATGAGGTGGGTGAATGAGTACTTTATTAAATTCTTTAATCACAGAGCTTAGGAGAGGTACGTTAACGCTAGCCGTTTTAAGTCAATTACGAACACCCCAGTATGGATATTCGCTCGTTCAATTATTGGAGGATTCCAGCATTACCATTGATCAAAGCACCCTATATCCATTACTTCGCCGATTAGAGAAACAGGAATTAGTGACGAGCAGCTGGGACACATCCGAGAGCAGACCCCGTAAGTATTATGTTCTAAGTGACTATGGCGTAGAAATTTTTTTACAGCTAAAGGAAGAATGGCTTAAGAATTCGAAAGAGCTCTACGGCCTATTACAAGGGGAGGATGACCATGAATCTAATTGAGATTTACATTCATGAAGTGACTCGGAGGTTACCGGAACAAAATCGGGAGGATATCGCTCTCGAATTACGATCTACCATCGAGGATATGTTACCGGATGATTATGACGAAAAAGAGGTAAAAGCCGTCCTTACAAAATTGGGCAATCCCGCTATTTTAGCTAGTGAGTATCGCGATCAGCCCATGTATCTCATCGGCCCACGCTATTTCGATTTATATGTTACGTTGTTAAAAATGATTATACCGATCGCTGTAGTTGTTTCTTTAATCGCTCTGGTTGCTGATTACTTGATTGGCTATAGCGGAGATAAAACAGTTGCGGATATTGTTACTGCAGTTATAAGTAGAGGAATTGGAACCTTCCTTGAAGTAGGAATCCAAGTCTTTTTTTGGATAACTGTTGTGTTCGCTATTATCGAACGGGCGGATAAAGGAAAGGAAGGTCATCCACTTACTACAAAATTAAGGAAATGGACTCCTGATGATTTGAAGGATATCGCGCTTGTCCATAAGAAAAAAGCAATTACAAGCTTCGAAGTGTTCGGAAGTTTACTGTGGACTGCCATTTGGGCTACTGTTTATTTTAATGCTGAACACCTGATCAGAGTCTATAGAGGCGGTGAAGGCGCACTTAACTTCGTAGCCCCAGCTTTTAATCAGCATGTGTTACTTGATTATTGGCCTATTATTCTTATTGTGATCGGATTAGAAGTCGCATTAACTATATATAAATTAATCAAGAGACAATGGACTAGAGAATTAGCATTATGTAATACGGCCCTCGAGCTCATTGTGCTTATTGTATTCGCTATTATCCTTATAAATCCGAATGTATTTAACCAAGAATTCATTAACTACATGTCTAATTTATTAACCACTACAGCTAACCAGTTTGAAACGGGGCTAGTAGGTGGAGGAATAGCAGTCTTGATTTTAATTGCGGTCCTCAATATATATGAAGGCTTCCGCAAGGCTCGAATCTAGTATTCACAGAGCGGTGAGTCTCTTGTTTCTTGGAGATTTGCCGCTTTGAGTTCTGATTCGTTGGCTGCCTGCTTCAACAGCTTCAACAGCTTCAACAGCTTTCACAGTGTCAGTCAGCACCCTCTAAGTGTTACGGACCCAGAGGACGTTATTTGCGAATTCCCAGCCTTTTAAACAGAGTTTCGGACTCCAGCGCAGCTATTCCCTTGAAAGAGGTTCATAAATGGTGTTTTTCATACCAATAGTGTCTATACGGTCCGTTAACATCCCAAAAATGCAATAATACTTCGATTAGAGTCATCTGTGCTTGATAGGTACTTTGTATATGTCGTAATTATTATAGGAATCAATCAAAAAACAATAGAGTGCCCCAGCAGCCATTCATGACTTATGGGACACTCTATCTGGTTTAATTAAAGAAGCTCAAGCTCAATAACCGTGTCCATCTCGTCGGGAAGCTTAGCCCCTTTTAATGTAATAAACGCCCCACCGTCAACATCCGAATATTCCTCAGCCATCCACGGCACCTCCACCTTTAGCTCGGTACCATCACGTAGTAATCTAGCCTTTTTAATCTTCCCTTTCAAGCCTTGGAAATAGGTCGGGCCAATTCCACGGTCGTAGACGTGCGCATACAACTTGTTGCCCTTTTGCGTATAACGTCCCCACTCTGGCTTAGGCAGCGAAGACTTCCCGCATCCATAAATACTATCGCCATTAAGGCGCATCCACTCCCCAACTTCGTCAAGGATAACCAGTGATTCCCGTGTCATTTCACCTTTAGCATCTGGTCCAACATTAAGGAGGAGGTTACCATTCTTACTGATACATTCGACCATTGAGCGAATGACCTGCTGGGTTGACTTATAATTTTTATCTTCGGAATGGTAGCCCCAGTTATCATTAAGCGTAATGCATGCTTCCCATGGAATGGATTGACCATTCACGTCAACAATGCCACCGGGAGGAATGATCTGCTCTGGAGAAAAGAAATCTCCAGCATATTCTTCTGGCTCGGCCGCGCGGATATTCCCACCCAAACGATTGTCGATAATAATATCCGGCTGGATAGAGCGAATCATACGGATTAGCTCCGTTGCTTTCCATTTCTCTCCGGTCATATTGTCGTAGGAGAAATCAAACCACATGATGTCGATTTTGCCGTAATTCGTCAACAGTTCCTTCACTTGTCCATGCATATACTCCAAGTATCGATCAAAATCAATCGGCTTGTCTTTAGCCGCTTCGTTATCCCGATCAGGATGCGCTTTATCACCATATCCAGGGTAGTCATCATGATGCCAATCAATAATAGAGTAATACAGACCTACAGCAATACCTTCCGCCCGGAAAGCGTCTACATATTCTCGAACGAGATCACGTCCAGCAGGCGTGTTAGTCGCTTTAAAATCTGTTAGCTTGCTATCAAACAAGCAGAATCCGTCGTGGTGCTTGGTCGTAAGAACCGCATACTTCTGCCCCGCTGCTTTTGCTGCGCTGGCCCACTTCTTCGGGTCATATCGAGATGCGTCAAATTCATCGAAATACGTCATATAATGCTCTCTACTCATTCGCTCGTTTCCACGAATCCACTCACCTCGTGCTGGAATGGAATATAATCCCCAATGAATGAACATACCGAATCTATCCTGTAAGAACCATCTCGTTCTTTCTTCTCTTGTACCCATCTCTTCAGCCCCTCCGTTTTCGCTAGCTTTGATAAATAGTTCAGATAGTCTAGACGGTATGAAATAATGCTGCAGCGCCTATAAGACCTACATCATCCCTCAGACCTGCTGATTCAATAGTATAAGTTCCTTTATACGGCTTCATGACAAGTTCCTCTGTTTTCTCTCTCAGCGCTGGAAACAGTAGTTCACCAGCTTTGCTTACGCCTCCACCAATTACAATGCAATCAGGATTAAACGTATGTACCGCGTTAGCTAATCCAATCGCCATATAATGAATCGTTCGCTCAATCACCTCGACAGCCACCGGATCTTTTAGTGCCATCGCTTCGAAGACGTGTCGAGAATTAATCTTTTCACCACTTCTACTAGCCAGCTCTGTAATCATCGACGTTCTGCTCTCCATACTCCGCAGTGCCATATCCCGAATCGCTGTACCCGAAGCAAATACTTCCCAGCATCCATATCTTCCACAGCTACATTCCGTTCCGTTCGGGTCAATAATATTATGACCGAGTTCTCCTGCAAATGAGTTCGTTCCGAGCAGTAGCTCACCATCCATAACAATTCCAGCTCCAATTCCTGTGCTGAAGGTAACATACACCATGTTGTTCGAGCCTTTGCCAGCTCCTCTTACATACTCGCCCCAAGCCGCAGCGTTCGCATCGTTTACCACTTTCACTTCTATGCCAAGTTCTGACTCCATCCAATGTTTCAGTGGAACATTATCCCATTCAGGAAGATTGGTACCGTGCATTACGATTCCATCCTGACTATTCACAGCTCCAGGAGAAGCCAGTCCGACTCCAATCAGCGATCGCCCTTCGGATACAGAGCGGATCATTCCGATCATTCGCTGCACCACCTCTTCAGCGGTGCGCGCGCCAGCTGTCTCCATTAATTCCCGATTCAACATGGTACCCTTTGAATCGAATAATGCTGCGGCAATTTTTGTTCCGCCTAAATCAATTCCTACTACATAGCTCTCAGCCTTATGCATAACCATTCACCTTTTCACTATCTATTATTAGCCGTTCGAATGAATATTCTTAGCTAACGCCCGCAGGGCTACTGGATCGATTGGCGACAACGCATCTTTGCCATGACGAACAGCCGATCCAAAATGTACTTCTGTGACTCCGGTCTGTTGAATAAACGATGTAATACCTTCTGGCTTCAAACCACTTCCAGCCAAAATACTTATCGAACTACCTCTTGATTCCTCTACTAGCCTACGCATAGCGGGAATGGCTTCAGGTGCCGGACCTGGTCCAGCAGAGGTAAGTATACGAGTGATTTGCGGGTAATTACAAAGCGTCCGATAACCTGCAATTTGGTCCTCCAGCTCGTCAAAAGCACGATGGAAGGTTACTTGTAAGCCATCTGTCAACGGCAATAATATTTCAAGCGCATGCTCATCGATCTTTTTTTCCGGTGTTAATGCGCCAAGAACAACTCCCGAAGCACCACTGGCTGCAATCTGCCTGATCTCTGCAGCCATGGTCAAAATATCATCCTTGGAATAGTTGAATGATCGACTGTGCGGACGGACCATAACAAAGACAGGAATGCTAACCGATTTGGCTACCTGCTCCACCAACCCTATTCCTGGTGTTAATCCACCTTCCGTAATGGCAGTAATGAGCTCAAGACGATCTGCGCCATTCGCCTCAGCCGTCAGAGCATCATCCATACAAGTAGCGATGATTTCCAATCTCATAACTTTCACCCACTCTTCCAGTTGTTAATGATGTACTTGCTTCATGACATAATCGGCGAGGAGGCGTGCACCATATCCCGTCGCTCCAGCTTCTGAGTACCCTACATCCTGTTTGTACTGTACCGTCCCAGCCATATCAATATGAACCCAGCTCATCGATTCTGCTACAAAGCGCCGAATAAATAGGGCTGCTGTAATCGCACCTGCAAAGGGGGAAGTACTAACATTGCGGAGATCAGCGTAATTACTCCGAAGATCTGCTTCATATTCATCCATTAACGGCATGGGCCACAGTCGTTCTCCATTACGCTCCCCGATCTCAACCAGGCTCTGCGTTATATCTGCATCGCCCCATATGCCCGCGATGCCTAATCCGAGCGCCGCACCGACATTTCCAGTTAGGGTAGCGATATCAACAGCTTGGTTTGCTCCGATATTCGCGGCATGAATAAGCGCATCCGCTATGATAAGTCGACCCTCGCCATCCGTATTCGCAACCTGAACAGTTACCCCGTTAGGGTAGCGGATAACAGACGAAGGTAACATAGCCTCAGCATCTGGCACATTATCAACTACTGGAATAAGTGCGGTCACATTTACATTGGCACGCTTCCGTATCAAAATATCCATAGCCCCAATTACAGCAGCTGCACCCCCCATATCCATGCGTGCATCGCTGATATCGCTAGCCGTCTTCACATTCATGCCACCTAAGTCAAAGGTTACACCTTTACCTACCAGTGCTAACATCGGTAATTCAGGGTTACTCTCGTAACGAATTTCAACTAGGGCTGGAGCGTGCTTACTCCCTGCTCCAACTGCGAGCAACCCATTCATCTGAAGTTCCACAAGCTCCTGTCCTCGATAGATATGGACTTTCAAAGCAGCATCATCACGGTCGAAAAATTCTGCCATCCATTCCGCAAAACGATCAGGATTCAGTGTCCCAGGTACCTCATTCACAAGATCGCGAGCAACTACAGCTCCTTCAGCGCGTATCTGTGCAGAAACACGTACAGCTTCCAATTCAATCGATGACAGCTCAGGCCAATCTATCGATTGAAGCTGTAAATCAACAGAGCCTTCCACCTTGGTAGTTCCCCGATAAGTTTGGAAACGGTACAAGCCGAGAATCCAACCTTCCATCCAAGCTTGTAATTCATCATCAGCAGAAATATCCTTATTCCTATTTATAGCCTCGGATGCTAAGCGAACAAGCGAAGCACTTCTGCGTCCTTCCTTCAGAATTGCACGAGCAGCAGCTCCACCCGCTCGGCGAATCCTCTCAAGCGTAATATCCTTGCGCTTTCCCATTCCTACCGCTAACACATCAGACTCTTCCTCAGTGCGAGCATGTAACCAAGTCACACTGCTGCACTGTTTGTGGGGCGCTCCCAGCTTAAAAGGAAAAGACTCCTCGTCATAAGCTAAATAGACAATAGTATCCGCCACATTAGCGGAATCGAATAAGATATTCATCGCTGTCCCTTCTTTTCCGTAAAGTTATCTCACAATTTCAGTTACCGCTCTAATTTCAGCATTTCTTCATCAAATAAATGACACGCAACCTCATGACCTGGTTCGACTTCTCGGAATATCGGTACATGCTGCTTACAGATTTCCATACAGGAAGGACATCTTGTATGAAAACGGCATCCCGACGGTGGATCAACCGGACTTGGAAGATCTCCCTTCAGAATAATGCGCTCCTTCTTTAAGGTAGGATCGGGTACAGGTACAGAAGATAGCAGTGCTTGTGTGTATGGATGCATTGGACGATCATACAAGGTATCCTTATCCGCCGTCTCTACGAGCGAACCAAGATACATAACTCCGATTCGATCACTAATATGCTCAACAACACTTAGATCATGTGAAATGAATAAATATGTCAGGCCATACTCTTCCTGCAGATCCTGCAACAGATTTAGCACTTGTGACTGAATCGAAACATCCAGTGCTGACACAGGCTCATCTGCTACGATTAAGCTTGGGCGAACAGACAACGCCCGGGCGATTCCAATCCGTTGTCGCTGCCCACCGCTGAACTCAAAAGCGTAGCGCTCGGCGTGGATACTATTCAATCCCACTGTCTCTAGTAACTCGCATGCTAGTTTATCCCGTTCTTTGGACGAGAGCTTTGTATGAATGAGCAGAGGTTCAGCCACAAGATCCTTCACCTTCATCCGTGGATTAAGCGAAGCATAGGGGTCTTGGAACACCATCTGTATATCTTTACGAATAGGCCGCATTTGATTGTCTGAGATATGGCTAATATTTTGACCCTTAAACCACACTTCACCGTCATTCGGCTCCAGCAAGCGAGTCACTAATCTACCCGTAGTAGATTTACCACAGCCACTTTCACCCACAAGGCTGAACGTTTCTCCTTTACGTATAGCGAATGAGATCCCATCAACTGCGTGCAAATATCTAGTAGTTCCGAAAAAGCCCTTCTTCACCGAAAAAAACTTCTTCAGACTTTTAACTTCAATGAGTGGAGTCTCCTTCACAAACGTTCCCCTCCTTCCGTGTTCTCCTGCTGTGTAAGCCAACAACGACTCTTTCGCTCTAGTCCCTCAATCGGGAGTAACTCTGGCTCCTGCGAGAGACAACGCTCTGTGACATAATCGCAGCGTGGCGCAAACTTACAACCTGCTGGCATTTGTGATAGATCAGGTACATTCCCTTTAATGGAATCTAAGCGACGTACGTTTTGACGCAGCTTAGGAACGGATTGAATTAATCCCTTCGTATATGGATGCTGCGGTCTTGCAAATAGCTCATGAACGGAAGCTTCCTCCACTACACGACCAGCATACATAACGACTACACGGTCGCATAGTTCTGCTACTACACCAAGGTCATGGGTAATGAGCAGCATTCCCATATCCTGTTCTTCTTTCAGGTGCTTCATTAGATCTAGGATTTGAGCTTGAATCGTTACATCAAGCGCCGTTGTTGGTTCATCTGCAATCAGCAGTTTCGGGTGGCAAGACATCGCCATCGCAATCATGACACGCTGCCTCATACCGCCAGAGAGCTGATGCGGATATTCATCCACCAAGTCTTCCGCACGTGGTATACCAACTAACCGCAACATATGAATGGCATGTTCACGAGCCTTCTTCCGACCATAACCCAAATGCAACATTATCGGCTCCATCAATTGCAAACCAATCTTCAGCACAGGATTAAGCGAAGTCATCGGCTCCTGAAAAATCATCGCCATTTCATTTCCCCGTATCTGGCGCATCTCTTTGTCCGTAACCTTTGTCAGATCCGTTCCCTCGAAACGAACAGAACCGCCAGAAATTCGGCCTGGCGTATCCTTAAAGAGCCGCATAATCGACAGTGAGGTAACGCTTTTGCCACAGCCGGATTCTCCAACTAGACCCAGCACTTCACCTTTCTTAATCACAAAGTCAACACCTGCAACTGCCGTTATACTTCCATCGCCGCGTTTGAACTCCGTTTTCAGCCCTTGTACTTCCAGCAAATTTTGAGTCATGTCTTGTCCCTCCTTAGTTTTTCATTTTGGGATCAAGAGCATCGCGCAGTCCGTCCCCGACCAGGTTAAATGCAAGTACTGTCAAAAATATAGCTAAACCCGGAAAATAAACGATATGTGGAGCTATACTTAAATAATCGCGCCCCATGCTTAACATTGCCCCCCAATCGGGCTCCGTTGGCTTCGCACCCATTCCAAGAAAGCTCAGTGACGCAGCGGCTAAGATTGCCCCGCCAATTTTCATGGATAGATTAACGATGATACTAGGAACTGTTTCAGGAAAAATATGTCGCCAAATGATTCGACGATTCTTTGCACCCATTGAACGGGCAGCTTCAACAAACAACGTTTCCTTCGCAGACAATGTTACGCTCCGAATAATGCGGGCGAACGAGGGTGTACCGAAGACTGCAACGGCAATCACAACGTTGGATAAACCAGGCCCAAGTATAGCGACGATCCCAATGGCAAGCAGTAAATCAGGGAATGAGAACAATACGTCACTGCCACGCATAATAATCCGATCCAGCCAACCGCCATAATATCCACTGACAAGACCAAGGATGGTTCCAAGTACACCTGCAATCAAAACGGAGCTCAGACTGACCGCCAAAGTCAACCTTGTACCATCAATTAAGCGACTTAGAATATCACGGCCGTATTCATCCGTTCCCGCCCAATGCTTGGCAGACGGACCCTGCATTAGCGCATCATAGTTCGGTTCATCAGGATTATAAGGGGTCAGAAATGGCCCGAAAATGGCAATTAAAAAAAGCAATATGATAAAAAATGCAGCCACAAGGGGCATCTTTTGTTTGCTGAACTTGCGAATAAAAACACCCGCACGGCCTTTTGTTTTCTCCGGGGCTATTACCTCTCCGGGTATAGGAGAATTAGTTCCCATTACCGCCGAATTGTCGCTCATGATATCCCTCCTAATCCTATATTCACCCTATAGAAAACTATCGTAATTCTGCCTCTCAGTTACTCTAGCTTACTGAGAAAACCTGATTTTCGGATTGAGTACGCCATACAATAAATCTACAATTAAATTGATAAGGATAAATTGTGTTGAAAACAGCAGCAGCAAAGCTTGAATAACTGTATAATCCCGGAACAAAATGGAATCCACCAGCAGTCTACCAAGGCCAGGAATACTGAACACTGTCTCAACCATTACCGATCCACCAAGCAAGAACCCAAATTGAAGTCCAGCTACAGTAACGACCTGTATAAGAGAATTTCGCAGCGCATGCCTGCTAATAACAACATACTCGCGTAAGCCTTTCGCACGTCCAGTACGGATATAATCCTCCCGTAACGTTTCTAGCATCGATGACCGTGAGTAACGAGCCAGCATCGACATAATTCCCATTCCAAGTGTAATGGAAGGAAGAATATACGACTTCCAGGAATCTACACCACCGGTCGGAAACCAACCAAGCTCTACCGAGAAAATTTGAATGAGTACCAAACCTAACCAGAATCCAGGAATCGACATCCCCGAAATGGCTGTCAATGTGCCTAAGTGATCAGGCCATCTATTACGATAAACCGCTGAAATAACACCAATTAGAAGACCAATGACAAGCGCCCAAGCCATGCTGAGAAACGTTAACCACAAGGTAGGCATTATTCTACTTTCTAGCATATCGGTTACTGGAATCCCTGATCGAATCGAATTGCCCAGATTACCACTTAGTAGATCGCTCATGTAGTTTATGTATTGATTCCACAGCGGCAGATTGAGACCTAGTTGCTCTTGAATGCCATGAATCTCTTCAAGTGTGGCGTCTTTACCCGCAATAAGCCGGGCCGGATCGCCCGGAATTAAGTGAATAAACAGAAAGACTAATACCGATACAATGAATAGCAACGGAATAACCCCGAGGAGTCTTTGTAAAGCATATCTACCCAACTCATAAGCCCCCTTCAGTATCGACAAATGATTTAGTTGAGGCCGCTTCCTACCATTCTTAAGAAGCGGCCTCGTTCAATTCTTGGGAAATTAAATTTTGCGTTTGACTTGAATTATTTCACTTCTGCATTTAGGACATTAATGGAACCATCCGGGAAGACTTTGACACCTTCCAGATTCGATCTTTTGCCTGAGATGATTTGGTCAACGCCCATGAATGCCCACGGAGCATCTTCCCATACTGTTTTTTGAATATTTGCATAAATGGATTTAGCCGCTTCTGGATCAACAGATTTGTTTGCTTCAGCAATCCATTTATCTACATTTTCATTTTTATAATAAGCAGTATTCGAGCCAGCAGGTGGGAACATTTCACTACTGAACAAACCTCTCGTAGCACCATCTGCATCACCGGAGGATGGAGACCAGCTGACATACCACATTTGAATTTTTGCTTCTTCAGGTGTTTTAGCAGCGTTAATTTGGTCGGATAAAGTACCGCCTTCCATGGACTTCACTTCTACTTTAATGCCTACAAGCGCTAGCTGTTGTTGGATAAATTGCATACCCTTCATCGTTTCAGATTCGTTTTCTCCCCAAATTTCGGTTTCGAATCCGTCTGGATATCCCGCTTCAGCAAGCAATTGTTTAGCTTTTTCAATGTCATAGTCATAACCTGTTTGTGGGGAATAATATTGTGTTTTGGATGACATCGTGGAATCGAGCTTAGCGCCAAGACCCGATTTCACCACCTTGATATACGCATCTTTGTTGATAGCATAGTTAATGGCTTGACGTACCTTTACATCATCGAAAGGTTTCTTCATCGTATTCAAAGTTACATAACGAACAATGGTTGAATCGATGGTATCTATAGTAATTCCTTCAAGGCCTTCAACCTCGGATACTTGCTCGGTAGGCATTGGATAAATGAAATCAGCCTCACCAGTCTTCAGCATCGCAATCCGTGAGCCATTCTCTGGTACGGGTCTAAAGGTTATACTATCCACTTTCGGCAAGTCCTTTTGCCAGTAATCCGTATTCTTCTCAACAACTAGACGATCACCTTGCACCCATTCTTTGAACTTAAACGGACCCGTTCCTACAGGTTTTTTCGAAATATCAGCTCCGTTTTCTTCTAAAGCTTTCGGGCTAATAATAGGTGCCATAGCTACTTTATTTAAAAATGCGTTGTATGGCTCGCTGAGTGTAATAACCACGGTTTTGGCATCAGGCGTCTCCACTTTGGCTACCTTTGCAAAGCTTTTGCGCAATCTCAGATTGTTCTTCTCATCTTGAATACGGGCGATGTTTACTTTAACCGCTTCAGCATTGAAGTCAGTACCGTCTTGGAATTTAACGTTCTCTTGCAAGTTGAACGTGTAGACCAACCCGTCTTCACTTATGGAATGGCTAGCAGCAAGGACAGGAACTACGTTCATATTCTCATCAAAACCCATTAGACCTTCGTACATCGTTCTGGCAGCGCTGATTGAATGTGTATCGCTTGCGTTATGAGGGTCTAGCGTAATAAAGTTAGAATTGATGGCAATTACAATGTCTTTATCATTTTTTGTAGTTGGGGTGCTAGTTTCAGTTCCACCAGCGGTATTGCCGCCTTGTCCCTCGTTGTTCGCTTTGTTGCCGCACCCTGCAGTCACTACTACTGTAATAAGCAGCAGCATGAACATTGACCATACTTTTCCTTTTACTTTCATGTTATACACTCCCCTTTAGAAACGATGTATTAGAAAAGCTCCCAGTCCAATTATTCATGAGACTTGAAGATTATTCTCGATCCTTATAATCAGACTTCCCATTGGAATACAGCACGGCGTTCGCCTACAACTGTGCCGCCATCATTAACAATAGTGTTCGGCACGAGTGCATATAAACGATCAATCGTATCTTGATTGCTATAGCCTAAACGTTCCAGAATCGATGCGATGATACAAGGCCAGACTTGCTCAGAACCATCGGATACTTTTAGTGAGATACCGATTCGCTCCTTGCGGAGTCCAATCCCATATACACCTTTAGCACCGCCCTTTGCCGTCAGATTATCATCCTTCAGTAGCTCTGAGCAGACGAATTTCGTATCTGCAATCATCACCGGATTATCGTTCATAAGCTTTGCAGTCGCAGCAGCTGCGTTACGTATTTCCGTATTCTCAATCAAATCAGGACAGGCTAGCTTTAAATATGAATAAGCGATTTTATGAAGAGGGAGCGCGAAGATAGGAAGACCACAGCCATCAATCCCTTGAGGAATGGATTCCTTCGATACTTCTGCGATATAAGCCATGATATCAATGATCTCCTGTTGCACGGGATGGTTAGGATCATAATAAGTATCTATATCCCAACCCATATATTTGCTAAGGCCCATTAACCCTGCATGTTTACCTGAGCAATTATGAAAGATTTTGCGAGTGGGCTCATTCGCCCGATGGCGTTCTGCCTTGGCTTCCTCATTCAGTGGGTATGTAGAACAACAATGAAGTCCCTCTTCTTTTAATCCCATTTTCTGAAAAAGAGATTCAAGTGCTTCAATATGAAAGGCCTCTCCCCGATGCGAAGCAGTAAAGAGTGAGGCTTCCTTACTTGTCAAACCGTAAACTTCATCGATCCGACGCTTCATAACCGGTAAAGCTTGGAATGGTTTAGCAGCTGAACGAAGATAGGTCATATGCTCCGGATTACCTGCTTTATACAAAATATTACCTTTCTCATCGACCACGCTAACTGCACCATAATGGACATTCTCCAGTAAGCCACCGCGATATTCTTCTACTAATGTTGTAAACCCCATCTGTACAACCTCCTTCGATGTAATTATTTTAATCCAATGCGAAAAAGCGATTTTGCGATAGTAGTCCAGATCCGATAATTACACCATTCTCGTTCAACATGGAACGATGAATGGAGAAAGACCCACGAAGGGGTTCCCATGTGAAGCGTGAAAGATATAGCTTCTCGACTGCTTCATAAATATCCGGAAATTTGTCTACGAGTTCTCCACTCAAGATCACACTATCGGGGTTATACATGCATACGACATTGTTGATAGTAATCGCCATATACATGAGCGCACGCTCGATCAAATGAACCGCCCAATGCTCTCCTGCATCCTTTGCTTCAAATAACTCCTCAATCGTGCGAATCGGACGAATCCGATTGGCTTCCGACAACAATGAACTGATATTTATATAGGTCTGTAAGCAACCCGCCTTACCGCACTCGCACATCATTCCGTTAGGATCCACTGTCGTATGCCCTATTTCACCAGCACTGTTCATCACCCCGCGATAAATCTCTCCCTCAAGGATCATCGCCGAGCCAACGCCTTGCCCGAAGCCCAATAGTGCGGTACGGACAGATCCAACAGCAGCGCCTTTGAGGTGTTCAGCAAGAGCTCTAACTTTCAACTCATTATCTACAGCAATTTCAAAACCGGTTAGTTCCTTTAGGCGTTTTGCTAAGGCAACATTCTTCCATCCAAGCTGAACAGAGAAGACAACAATACCTTCTTCGTTATTCACAATGCCAGGAAGTCCAACGCCAATACCGACGATACGCGTTCTGTCAATCACATGCTGCTGCGTCAGTTGTTCAATCGCTTCATTGATTCGTTCCAGTGTCTTGTCTGGACTCTCGTCCGGAGTACGCGGGTATTGCCTGCTGCAGAGAAGCTTACCTTGCAAATCTACGATACCTACAATCATAAGACTGCGATCCAGCTCAACCCCAACCGACAATACAGAAGCGTCAACCATAGCTAGCAACGTTGATTTCCGACCTAATCCTGACGATACCTGATCCGAATCCAGTAGATAGCCCTGTTCAGTTAATTCCCCAACAATTCGACTTACAGTTGTAGGACTCATACCCGTTTGTTTGGCAATGGAAGCGCGAGAAATTGGTTGTTGATTTTTTATGATTTCGAAGACCGTCAAACGATTTTGCCGCTTCATAAAATCCTGATCGTGCTTTTTCACAGACATTCTCCTAATTATTTTCTTCAGTGCATTAATCAAACTAATAAAACTATAAAAATAAGAAAAAATTTGCCAATTAAGCTACGCTAATGTATTATTTGATTAAATTTCAGTTTAGTTTCTCCAGTGATGGGATTAATAATAAAGGCTCATTGATTGTATGTCAATATAAATGACATATTTTTTTATTCGAAATAAATGAAAGCGTTTAATATGTGATTTTTATAACAATCTCCAATAAATACATAACACAAACATAACACCAAAGACCAAAACCGCTCTCATAATAGACCGAGCGGAAACTATAAATAGGAAAAACTTAATTTAGAGGTGGAGGAAATATCTTAAAAACAAAAGAGGTTTGGGATCGATGCAGAAGTTTTGTGAATCTGAATATTGGAAAAAAGGTAGAATCGTGCGCGGATTGATAGTGAAATGGAGATTGCACCCGCATCAAAAGCAAGTTCTTCATATAGAAACCAACTTTTGATGCGTAGTGTTAAAAAAATTATTGAAACTCTACTGCCTTAACAGACGCGTCCTCTTGTATCAGTGACAATAATTTCACAGCATTAAACGATTCAGGAAATTTTACGATAATTTCTAAATTCAATTCGGAGGCAAGACTATTATTTTCAGCGTGAAAGCTTAAAATGGTAATATTTTTTTCTTCAAGGAGCTGTTGAATTCTACTCACGGCTCCTTCTGAATTAGTCAGACAGATCACAATCTGTTGCGTTTTCGGTGAGGCCAGCCAACTGTATCGGCCATGCAAAATCTTTTGCCCAAGTAAGATAATAATTGTTGCTCCTCCACCAAGAATATATAGGCCCGATCCAATCGCCAGCCCTAGTCCCGCCGTTGCCCAAATCCCCGCTGCAGTTGTCAGGCCCTTCACAGTGTGTCTATGCATGAAAATCATTCCTGCACCAAGAAATCCCACTCCACTTACTACCTGGGCAGCTATACGTGCGGGATCGAGCTTAACATAGGACCAATCAGCTTGATCCTGAAATCCATATTTTGAAATGATCATCATAAGTGCAGCACCTAAAGCAACAATAAAATGCGTTCTAACTCCCGCTTCTTTCATCCGACTTTTTCGTTCAAAGCCAACTAAAACACCACAAATTCCAGCTCCAACTACACGAAGCAAATATTCAAACTCCATACATAGTCCTTCTCTCCTTATAATATTGCTATTTATTGTATCATAAACGGATTTCTATATTTCCCCCTCCTATAATATGAACATGATATTTAACATAGTTTGAGCATGCGCACAGTCACATCTGCAAAGATTTAACTGTGATACCTTTATAACTGTTACTCCAGTAGACATTTTATAACGGTCTACAACTAGTGAAAGAGGTGCGTATATGAAACTGCCAACAATCCAATTTGGGCATATTAAATCCAAGGTTCCTGTAATTCAAGGGGGTATGGGCGTAGGCATATCCTTAAGTGGCTTAGCTGCTGCTGTAGCCAATGCAGGCGGGATCGGCACCATTTCCGGTACAGGAATCACCACTGATGAACTGAGAATGCATATTCGCAAAACAAGAGAGCTCTCAAAAGGGATTGGATATATCGGTGTGAATGTTCTATTCGCGATGAAGGATTTTGCTGATAAAATGAAGGTCGCTTTGGAAGAAAAAGTGGACTTTATTATTTCTGGAGCCGGGATTTCCAGAGATATTTATGCTTGGGGTAAAGAGTATGGTACTCCTGTGGTGTCTATTGTTTCCTCCGCCAAATTAGCCAGAATATCCGAAAGACTTGGTGCTTCTGCAGTCGTAGTGGAAGGATTTGAAGCCGGGGGCCATTTGGGCACAGAAAGATCCATGTTCGAAATTCTTCCTGAGGTTGTAGAAGCCATTTCGATTCCGGTTATTGCTGCTGGTGGGATTCTGACGGGAGATGATATCGCAAAAGCCCTTCGGATTGGCGCTTCTGGTGTTCAGATGGGGACTCGTTTCGTGGCGAGCCATGAATGTGATGCTCCTCTGGCCTTTAAGCAAAAATATGTAGATGCTCAGCAAGGTGATACTATTCTAATTAAGTCTACAGTTGGGCTAGATGGCAGAGCGATTCGTAATGAATTCACAGAACGTATTAGTGATGATGCCAAATTAAAAATAGCCAAATGCTCTAATTGTCTAAAGGTATGTTCGCATCGCTTCTGTACCATGGAATCCCTGCTAACTTCGCTTAGAGGAGATGTTAAGAACGGATTAGTGTTTGCCGGGTCCAGAGTTCATGAGATTAAAGAGATATTGTCCGTACAGCAGATTATCGACAATTTAATGTATGAGTATCAAGGAGCATTGAACCCGGTAACTTAAGATTGTAATAGGATACTTATGTGATGATAAAGATAAAAAAAGAACCCTTTGTTGTATGCAACAAAGGGTTCTTTTTAAAAGGCGTTGTTTATAGTTGACTCTATATCAGCATAGCCTTACATCATTCCACGAGTATTAGAAATGCCCTCTTGTTGATGACAGCTCTTATACATTTGTTCTAGCTCGGAATCACCTAAGTTAGGATGTCTTTCTTTCATAAAGGGCAACATCTCTTTAAAAGTGCTTGGAGCAAACCCGGCAGCATAAGCTGCTGTTCCAATTCCAAATGACAAAATAACAACACAGATTACTGCAAATACTCCTCTTTTCAAAAAAACCATCTCCTACTTTATAATACGGAAAAAATCAATACGAAAAAAATTTGCTGAAACCAACATGCACATCAGACCCATTCCCATAACTAGAATGGCTATGATCCAATCCGCTTTTTTCATATTCATCCTCCCGTGCCATCGAACACCCTGAATTCAATGAATAGTGGGGTTCAATAATATTAATGATTATAGATGAATATTGTGTGGAAACTATGTGGGACATACTTAAGAGATTTATTTTTGTCAATTCCGTGAAATTAATCACTATATAATCATTTGTTCATACTGCGTTCTTATTTGAAAGATATGATTTCAATATAACAATAAACATAAAGGAGTCATGATCATGAAAAAATTGTATTACACGTCTTTTTTCTATGCCATTCTTGGTTTGATAGCAGGTGTTGCTTATCGTGAAATTACCAAAATGAATGATTTCGAAGGAAACACCATCTTAGTTGCACTTCATACTCATATCCTTGTACTGGGCTTCTTCTTCTTTATAATCGCATTGATCCTAGCCAAGTTATTTAATATCCATGAAGCTAAATCCTTTGGCGCATGGTACATTGTATATAACATTGGTCTCCTGATCACGATCGGTACTATGGCCACTCGCGGGATGCTGCAAATTAACGGGACTGATATCAGCTTCTTACCGCATATTGCGGGTCTCGGTCATGCCATAGTAGGTGCTGGTATCATTTGGCTACTAGTTCTGCTCGGTAAACGAATTAAATCATAAGGAAAGAGCCGCTGGATAACACTCCAGCGGCTCCTTTTTATAATCATGTAAAAGTTCATACCAAATGAGACTATAAGTATATTTGTTTATACACTGGTAAATGATACAATATGGAAGTCGCGAGATATCTTAAATTTTAACTTTAAACTATGCTTTCGATGCCAATAAAACTTTTAAGGAGTGAAGTAAATGTCTATCGATGTTTATCTGAATTTCAACGGGAATTGTCGCCAAGCTGCAGAATTTTACGCGGAGGTGTTTGGCGTTGAACGTCCACAAATCATGACCTTTGGCGAAACACCACCTGATCCCAATTTCACTCTTCCTGAAGAAGCCAAAGATTTAGTTATGCACACTCGCTTGAATATCGAAGGCAGTAATGTAATGTTCTCTGATGTTTTTCCGGGCATGCCTTTTGTGGAAGGAAATAACATTAGTCTTTCGGTAGTTAGTAAGGATTTGGATGGCATAAAGAAATATTTCCATAAGCTTAAAGAAGGCGGAAAAGTAGGTATGGAATTACAAGAAACCTTCTGGAGCTCGTGTTATGGTAGTCTAAAAGATAAATTCGGCATCGATTGGCAATTCAATTATGATGACGGACGAATGAATATGTAATAAAAATAACAACGAGTATGGAGTGGCTGTGGAACCTATTAATACAGGTGCGGCCTACCTCCAGCTCGTTGTTTTTTGTTCAAGCTCTTAGTCCATAATCAAATCATATACACTGACCTTCCGAATCCGTCTTGCAACTAACATGGATACCACATAAGCAACAACTAGAATGACAGCACACAGTAGAAGCACTTGAGGCAGACTAACCGCCAGCTGAACGTTATAAATGCCTAGACTTGAAAGCAATAATACAAACGCCGAATCCGAGAAAAAATAACCTGCTAAACTCCCCAATAATACTCCAACTACAATCACCGGAAAAAGACTGAACGTAATCTGTGTCATCAGATTAAAGGTCGTATATCCGATACCTTTAAGAATACCGAATTCCCGCTTACGTTTCATAATCAACGTCTTAATCACCAAATACAAAATTAGACTAACCACTATAATTGTGACCGCGGTAATGACTGCTGTCATAGAAGATACTGCTGTAGTGAATGTACTAAGCGTGCTTTCTAACATATCTAAAATGTTCGTTACATTCCATTGTCCAGGGAAACGCTCTTCAAGCTTTTGGATGAACGCTTGAGGATCTTCCCCTTCCTTTAAATACACATTAATGGACTGGACTGAGTAATTCGGCTGCAATTTTCTCATTCCATCTTCTGTTATGGTAGCAACCATACCTAACTGATTAATCTGCTGGCTAAGACCAGTCACCAAATAATTTTGGGTTACCCCATTAAACGTAACTGGAATCTCGTCCCCAATCGATTTATTTTTCATTTTTGCAATTACACCGGATATCGCAATTTCATTATCAAAAATGGGCTGCCTACCTTTATAGACCGTCTGCGTCTCCAGCTTGGCATAATCATCAGATACACGGATCATAAAACTGGAATCATCTATAGAAGCTACTCTACCTTCCAATATGGAGATCTTCTGAACCTCAGGCATGGCCTCTACTTCTGCAAATATCTTTGGATCATGATTAGCTTTTTTTAGATCAAGTTGCAAATTGGTACGTTCTAGACCCACTAAATCTAAAACGGCTGAAGTATCCCCTTTAAAGTTAAAATTAAGGATGGAGCAAAATATACTCGAAAAGGTCAACCCTGCAACGATCAGCACGATCATAAAATTCTGCTTGGTCTGTCTAAATAAAGACTTCAGACTTAAGGCGAATTGCAAATTCAATGAAGTGCTCGCTAGTGGAAAATGATTTTTCTTAAAATTGTGGGTAAGAAGCCCGCTCTGAAGAGCTGCTATCGGAGTAATCCTTCGAATCTTTCTACTAGACAGGTAGGCAACTAAGAGAATCAGCACCGTAACGATAAGCAAACTCAACAAAGCACTTAATAATTCAAAAGTTGTCGGCCACAACAGTCCAACCGAAGACGAAATCATATTACCTACTAAGGGCATGACTAGAACAGAAATCAAACTTCCCGGTATGGAGGCAATTATAGACACTGAGACGAACTGTAAAAGAAATGAGGATATGATCTGCCTTGACGTATAACCGTTCGCTTTCAAAACACCGATGTTGGTTAGGTTATCCTCAATATTCCCGAAGATCTGAAACCTGATCACAATCAACGAGATTACAACCATAATCAATGCAAATACAATCAGAATAGCGGCTAAAATATTCACAAAAACACGGTTACCTTCGAGCCCCACATCAGTTCGCATGACTAAAAATGAACTTGTGTTTCCAGATCCAAAAATCTGTTCACTCAACTTTTGCTCCAGCTTGACTTCTTTCGCCCGTTCGTTTAATTGTACAGATAAAAAATTAAATTGAACTTCTTTCCCAAGCCGTTCCTCTAATTGCTTATAACCTTCATCGTTTAAAAATATTTTCAAAGCCCCATTCGTCAATGTCCCAAAAAGGGGTTCCTCCGTAAATCCACCGATGGTATAAGTAAATTTGTTGTTATCGTATTCAAACGAGATCGTATCCCCAAGGTTATACCCTGAGCCTCCGTGAAAGATATACGGCAAATAAATTGTATTTTGATCCGCAGGTTCCAACCGAGAAGTGGTATTAAATAGTCCCATAGAGCGCTGCGAATCCTTATTAAGAATCAAGAAAGCAATAGCTGTATTGTTTCCCCCGTAGTTTATCTTTACATCAGGTAGCAGAAGCGCCGCCTCATTCTCCCATGTTTCAGTATAAGGATAGCTATCCACCAGAGATTCATAATTCTTCACATTCTCATTTAAAGGAAAATAAGCGGTGATATCAGGTGTATTTAGCTTCGATATTTTTTCTTGCTGAAAAGAATTAAGCTTCAAGCTGACTGTGAGGCCAATGTTCAGCAGCAGCGCAGCAATCATAATCAATACGAAGAGTGTAATCGTTGCACTTTTTCTTTTACGAATATTGGACCAAGCAAGCTTTCCTATTAAGCTTCTCATCCCTACCACCCCAATTCGGTCAGAAAGGATTGTAATTGCTGCTGCCGTTCAGGTCCACTATCTTCGCTATAAGGGGAAAGGCGCAAATCTCCGATGACTACTCCATCCTGCAGATACAAGATCCGATTACCACGCAGCGCAGTTTTGAGATCATGGGTTACCATAATTATGCTTTGCCCCTGCTTATTTACCTCGGTTAGGACACGCAGTACCCCTATTCCTGCTGAGCTATTTAGCGCTCCAGTCGGCTCATCCGCAAAGACCGCTTTTGGACTGTTGATCAGGGCCCGGATAATTCCGGCACGCTGAGCTTCTCCTCCTGAGATTTGCGCTGGAAACTTACCCCAGATTGTGTCATCCAGGCCTACATCTAAGAGCAGCTTTTTGGCTTTTTCCACAGCCCCAGCTCTATCCTTTTGGACAAGAAAAGCACTTGATAATACATTGTCGAGCACACTCATTGAATCGAGCAGATGGATCTGCTGAAACACAAATCCACAATTCTTCCGCCGGAATATCGCCAGCTGATCATTACTCATCGCCGTAATATCTTGACCTTCAAACAAGACCTCTCCAAGCGTTGGTTTATCCATTCCCGAAATGGCATACAGCAGTGTTGATTTACCAGAACCAGAGCTGCCCATGATAATCGTGAAATCACCATGATATAAGGTCAGATCTAGATTTTTTAATACATGCTGCTGAGTTCCTCCATGGGAAAAGGTTTTTCCAAGCTTATGGGTCTGCATCAATACTTTATTATTCACTTCGTTCATGTTGAACACTCCATTTACGTTCATGCTCATTAATTACGCTAATAGTAACCCTAGCTCTACGCACAATATAATGGCTGCAATCACAGACTCATTCGTAATTGCAACCTAATCGTACGTTAAATGTTCTTAACATGTCTTTGTGCAATCCTTAGCGAATTCTTAATTCTATCCTGCTAAAGGAATCAGCAGCTTTACAGTAAATCCATCCTCCCGATTGGAGCATACAATGTCGCCCTGCATTTTTTGCATCATATAACGAGAAATGTACAGACCTAGACCTGCACCGTTCTGGCTCACGGCCAGACTGCCCCTAAAGAATTTATTGAATATTAAAGGCAATTCCTCCTCAGGGATACCCGGACCATAATCCAGAACATCAATCTCCAGATAATGATCCCTAATCTCGAATTGAATATCGATGGGTGTACCGGCGTAGGCATACTTATAGGAATTGTTCACCACATTATCGATGACCTGCTGCAGCCGTAAGGGATCCACCATAATGATGCAGTCTGGCACAGATGCTGCTGAAATCCGTTCGTAGAAGTTCACATTATTTATAATTTGGGTCAGGAGGTGACTATTCTCCTCCGTTAAGCTGACGTTTAGTTCATTCAGTTCCTCCAAGGTGGAATGGAACATGTCTGTGACCAGACGATCAATCTGATCCGCTTTGGAATACAAGGTGTTTAGCTGTCTGCTTGTCTTCTCATCTCTTGCGCTTAATAACATCAGTTCCGTAATCGCCTTCATCGAAGCGACGGGTGTCTTAATATCATGACTGAGACTAGCAACCAGCTCCTTCTTACTCTTATTCGCTAAATATTCACTGTGCCTAGCCGCCGCAAGCTCTTCCCGCATCATATCGAAGCTTTCGGTAAAAGCACCAAATAGATGATTACGATCCATCTCCAGAGGCACTTCAAGATCACCTCTTGCGATATGGTTCGCGAATAGCTGCATTTTGCGAAATGGACGAAGAATGGATCTATTCAGGAACCAAATATAGAGGATGCCTAGAATTGTAAGCAAAAGCAGCATTGCAACAGAAACTTGTATAAATTGTTGTTTCATATGTATAAAAATCGTACGGTAATCATTATTAATAATTACTTTACCCACCAGCTGATCCTGAACAACAACGTCGACTAAGGTATCCCGATTATTGATAGCTTCGTTAACGCTAACAGAAATCGTATTTTCAGTCTGATATTTTAATTTACCAGAGGTATCAATAATGGCGAAATCATAGGGACTTTCCTTGTACAGTTTCGGCTCAAGCTTATCCCAATGCTGCTCTGTAAGCTTAACAATGGTATTGATCGCCACTCGGTCTGTTGAGGTCTCCACCTTCAAATTAAATATCAGGAATATGAGAGTTATACTTGCAGCGAGTATAGTGAGCATTAGCGCCAGTAGCAATTTTTTAGTCATCACTATTTATCCTCAAAAGCATAACCGATGCCCCATACGGTACGGATGTACTGCGGATCGTTAGGATTCTGCTCAATCTTCTCACGAAGATGACGGATATGTACATTTAAGGTGCCATCTCCCGCAAAAACATCCCCCCATACCCCTGTAAATAGCTCCTCTTTAGGGATTACCCGATTTTTATGCTGGATCAAAAACTTTAGCAATTTATATTCCATTGTTTTCAGCTTGAGGGGTACGCCGTTAAGACTTGCCCTTCTGAGTTCGGGATCAATCTGGATGGGTCCGGATTCAAGAAGGGAGGACTCGGCTACAACTTCGTTGTTGTACCGTTTAAGCACCGCCTTTACTTTTGCCAGCAGCACTCTCAGGGTATACGGCTTATGAATATAATCATCTCCCCCGATATCTAGCGCAATTAATACATCATCCTCACTGGAGCGGGCACTAATAAACAGGATGGGAATCCCGGTCGTCTGACGCAGTTCTTTGCATAACTGGAAGCCGGATTCACCACCTAAATTAATATCTAGGAGTAACATCGACACCTGATGCTCACTCAAAAAGCTCCGACAGGCATCGGCGCTCGTAACAAATGCGGTTTGAACATCAAACAAATTAAAATATTCGCAGGTGGTCTCCGCAAGCTCAATTTCATCATCAATAATCAAACAATCATATCTCATCAATTTCTCTCCACTTCAACTGAATTTATTATTATGTTAGAATATGCCTTTAAGGAGGGGTTACCTGTGGATACACAGTTCCAGCGTCTGGAGCACTATTTAGATAAATACGAACAAAACTGGCCATTAAGTGGCACAGTCTTAATAGCTCAGCGTGGAGAAATCAAGTTACATAAAGCGTACGGATATGCGAATCTTGAACATCAGGTCCCCAACACTTTAGATACCAAATTCCGGATCTGGTCACTTACCAAATCATTCACTGGCATGGCTATCCTGATGCTAAAAGAACAAAAACGTCTCAGACTGGAAGATCCAATCCTAAAATATCTCCCTCAGCAGCATGCACTAGAGGGGATTACCATCCTTCACCTGCTAGGACATACCTCTGGTATAGCCAACTACACTTCCATACCCGAATATAATCAAAAATTAAATAAGCTAAAGCTGACTCCACAGGAGATGTTACAGCTATTTGTGAGTCAGCCCCCTGCATTTATGCCTGGCACTTCATTTGCCTATAACAACTCAGGTTATTATTTGCTGGGGATGATTATTGAGAAGATTACAGGGATGACATTTGAAGATTATATCACTACTTTTATATTACAGCCTCTGGGCATGGTAAATACAGGAGTTTATAACAATCAGCAGATTATTCAAAAATTAGCCTCACCTTATCATTCTTCTTGGGGAGAGTATACTCAGGGGGAATACATAGATATGAGTTCTATCTTATCTGCTGGCGGGATGTATTCGACCGCTGCCGATCTTTTCCTGTGGGATCAAGCCTTATACTCCGATCAATTAGTGTCTCATAACACCCTAGAGATGGCTTTTCATTCCAGTAACCTCAAATATCGATTTGGTTGGTTCTTGGACGAACGTTTTGATCGAAAAAGAATGTATCACGGCGGTGCCTATCGCGGCTTCCGAAGTGAACTGCATAGATACCCTGAAGATCAAACAAGCATAATCATGTTGACTAATTATGATTGCGTACCCGTCACTAAGTTAACGGAATCGCTAGCTGGATTAGTATTCGGCGAACCTGTAAGGGTGCCGATCTCTCCGCAAGCCTACCCGCTTGATGATAGCATTTATGCTTCATATATGGGAACCTATGAGGGATATGGCTGCAAAGCGAGCGTCGAGCGTAGTGGGCAAGATTACTATTTTGTCTGGAATGATGTAGAGGTCACTCCCTTTTATCCAATCTCGGAAACAAGATTCCATCATACGAAGCATGATTCAGAATATGAATTTAAGCGGAATGCACAGGGTGAGCTTTCATTTCTGGGGATGCACAAAAAACAAGACAAGTCTTAAATAGACCTGTCTTGTTTTTTTTGTTTGTGTTTACGCTAGGCCTTAGCTATAATGATGAACTCAGCCAGAAGCACAAGTAAGGCAGTAGCTACGCCAAGCGAATTAATTACCGTTAAAGCATCTGGGTAGCTTTCTTTCTTAAATTGCGAAAATAAAGATACCATCCATAATACACTGAAGAATAATGCGACCAATCCGGAAATAGCCTCACTATCCACTTTTCTGCTCCGCATAAAAAATCCTACAAGGCCAACAACGGTAAAAATCATGTATATAACAAGCTCTATGGATGTGATGACAATCGCCTCGCCTGCAGAGAACAAATGCATTAACATGTATTGAATCCCTAAACAAATAAACACAAGCTGGTTAAAAGAAACTTTGCTCACTCTCATAGCTTATCTCCTTTTAATTTAAGTAAACTGCAATAAAAAAGATAACGCTTTCATTATATCGATAATTAAAATAATCCTCTGTGACTTTCAGTACTCTTCCGATATCAGCCCAATCAAAACAAGCCCTGAACAAAAAAATCTCCTGGCAATATTGTTGCCGGAGATTTTATATTAGAGTTTAAATGCTGACATAAAGGATGTATCCAAAACAGCCAATTTTCTAATAAAACTTCGTCAAAAACAGGATCTCAATTAATGATGCATAAATTCACTAATTTTTAACAGCATTCAAAGCATCTAATTGGTCACTATGTCTTTTTTCTGTAAAAATAAGGCATAGGCACATACACCAGCAAGCTGCAAATGTAGAGACCATAGGAGCTACTTGTTGAGAAGCGTTTTTATTCAGTTCCATTGTTTAGTCCCCTCCTTTCAGTTTGTCATAGGGTCTGTTTTGAATACATCTCTTATGTCAGCATTGAGAATGATAGAGCGAAATTTCTATGCCACTACTTTAGATGTTTCGGTATAACTTCAATAAGTTTTTCTACAGTTAAGTCTTTGATTTCACGGACAAAAGAATCATTGATCTGGAATCCAAGTTCGTTCTCGAGATCTGTTAAAATATAAATGATATTTCTAACAGAAGTTACACCTAATAGATTGGTCGTTCTATCGAATTCTTTGACATATTTTTTGACTGTTTCTTCTATAACCTGTTCGTTTAGATACAACAACTCCTTCTCCTCCTTTAAATCATCGGAATATTATTTTGCAGCTCACTTATAATTCTTCTAAAAGCCTCTTCCTGACTTGTAGAATTAGAAAGATTAAAAGTATACATCCCCTCTTGAGAATAGGAATTGTTTTCCACTGAGTCCAGATAATCTACAGAATAGTATTCTAGTTGTCTTGCTTCTGGATTATATAAACAAACATTCTCAGAAATATGATAGTAATCAATATTAACGCCATATTTGTATAAACAAGTGGACTTCATTTCTTTCAAATGGGATTCTTCGTAATTTCCGTTATACAAACTTAATATTGTGATATCTGGTGTGACT
Organism: Paenibacillus sp. FSL R5-0923; assembly: GCF_038009145.1. Lineage (NCBI taxonomy): Bacteria > Bacillati > Bacillota > Bacilli > Caryophanales > Paenibacillaceae > Paenibacillus > Paenibacillus sp. FSL R5-0923. Next base: position 3,023,021 of record NZ_JBBPAT010000001.1, on the reverse strand, counting down.
GCATTACTGATTAGGAAAGGTATATACCCATATCCATTGGGAACTGAAGTGCTATACTTAAGAATGCTTCCTGGAACTCCAATAATAATGACATCTGGATTCTCAGCTTGTTCTATATATTTAATATAGGCATTAATACTCTCGACCTGTTCTGAAAACGTTAGATCATTGCCGTCTATAATGTCTGGGATTGTATGGTATCCCCATAATCTAGATAGTGCATTGCTGGAAATCAAACTCATCTTATATCCCGAATTGCGAAAGTTTTCACTTAGTTTAAGCTGCAAATTCCATTTTCCGCAGTTTTCCCCCATCCCCATAATTAAAATAACTGGGACGTCGATACTCGCTAATGCTTTCTGTTTCGATATAGAAGGATGCTCTAGATTCAGACATTCCCAACCCTCTATGGTTGATTGGTTTAATACAGTTTTCAATTCAGCAACGTACATAATATGCTTTCCCTTCTCTTCTGCAAGAGAAGTTAACCGGCAGTAACCTGATTCATCAACTTGAAATTGAGGCTTACATAATAACAGTACATCAACAGAGTTAATCAGATCATTTAAATAAAAGCTCTCTTCATCACATATTAAAGCCTTTTTAGTGTCGTCCACTTCATCGAATGACTCCCAGCCTTTTGGAACTACGGCATATATCAGCTCGAAATTCTGAAGCTCACTTTCTGTTAGCAATAAAGGCATCAGACCTTTATGAAAAGGGTAAACCGCCAGTTTTTTCTTCACAGTGAAATATCCTCTCTTTTAAACTGATATTTAAATTCCCTCATCATCGTATAGTTCTTCAAATTCTCTAATGCCGACGCTTTAACCCTGTTGCATTTGCTAAGCTTATAGCTTTCTGAATAATGTTCATCCTTTCCATTATCCGCTGCAGCGGGGCATATAGAGCAGCAATGAAAGGCCCAGCATTCTTTACAGTGTTGTTCCGTAACTGCTCCAACATTCAAAATTTCTCGAACCTTTTTAATATCAAAACCATCCTGAAGATTTCCCATTTTCATCAGTGAAGAATTTTCATCAATACGCTCACAAGGAAAAAAGTTACCGTTTACATCTACAAAAAGTTTTTTCAAGCCTGGTATACAAGTCCCGCTGGGATGAGCAATTTTCGGGGTCTCATTGATTGGCGAAAGAAACTCTTTGTAGCTATAAATGGTTTCAATATCACGTTTATGATAGGCCACAGGCTCTTCTTTTACTTTTCCTAGCAGCAATAGATATGCCTTCAAAGCTTCGTAATTTCGTTCTTCAAAATAAGCCTCACCATAAAAGAATTCCGTCTCTGTATAGTTCATGGATAGTGTATTAAAGTTAACTTTAGAGAGGTCACTAACTCCTTCTCCCGCTCTAAAATAATCAAAGATCTCTTCGAACTTACCATCTGGACTAATAACTGTATTGAACTTCAGTTTTTGATATAGATCAGGATAGTTATCTCGAATATGTACAACATTACGATATACAATCTCATAGGAACCACGTCCATTTACAAACGTCCTATTTTCATTATGAACATCCTTCGGTCCATCCAGGCTAATCATAATGGATATGTTAAAATCACGAACTTCCCTTGCAAAACTATCATCCAGAAGTGTGCCATTAGTAGTCATACCAAAGGAAATTTCTTTGCCGCTGACTTTTTCCTGTGTATATTTCATAGTATCCATGATGAGTTTTTTTTCAATCAAAGGCTCCCCACCATAAAAAGCTACATGCAAGTGGTCCACGTCTTTAGAATGGGCTACAAGGAAATCAATCCCTTGCTGCAGAGTATCCCAGGTTATATTCAGGGCAGAATGTGAACGATTATTATAAATTTCATTGCTTGAGTAAGGACAGTAACCACAACGCAAGTTGCAATTTTGAGACATTTGAAAAGTGATTGAGTTAACACAGCGCTCTAACTGGTACTCCAACATTTGACTTGCCGGATGCTCAATTTGTAGAATCGGAGATTCAGCTAAAAGCCCTCTCTTTTGAAAATCTTTAAGCACATTTACATCAGCTTCCTCATAACTGCCTTCAGAAATATGACTTAACGCTTCATACTGATTCTGTTTGATTTTATAAATACTGTTTCTATTCATGTCATAGACGTAATGTAGATTCGTTCTCGTTTGAAAAGGAATAAAAGGCATCCGGGGTTTCCTCCCTTTGCGTACTAGTAATCATATCTCTAAAACTCTCCTGAGATGTATACAACTCATCAAAAGTTCCTATCCCAAGAACCTTGCCACCATTTAAATAAATGATCTTATCTAATCTCTTTAATACTTCCGGTCGATGCGTGATAATGATAGTCATCATATAACGATCTGAAGATAACAGTTCCTCGTTAAAAACCTGCTCCGAATAATAGTCATAGCTTGAGGTTGCTTCATCCAATAGCAGAATTTTTGTATCCTTACGTGCTAATGTTCGGGCAAGTGCTATTTTTTGTTTTTGTCCACCCGATAGTTTAGCGCCATTATAACCAATTCGAGTGTCCATTTTTTCGGGTAGGTCTTGGATAAATGAATATGCCCCTGATTGTTTGCAGCTTTCCAATATCTCAGTAAGTGTAAGTTCTTCAGAAATGTTGATATTGTTCGCCACAGTATCATTGAAAAGATAATTGTTTTGAGCCATCAAGCTCCATATTGAGCGATAGGATTCAAAAGTATACTCTTTCACATCTTTATCGTTTATTTTGATGCTGCCTTCAGTTGGCTCATAGAATCTTAGCAGCAGATTTACAACAGATGATTTGCCGCTGCCGTTCAAACCAATAATCGCTACTTTCTCACCTTTTTGAATGGTGAAATTCACTTGATCCAGAGCTTTTTCATTCTCATAAACCAAGGATACGTTTTCGAATTTCAGATCATTGATAGATATTGATTCTAATAATTCCTTCGCTTCCGGTTTATCAATTTCAGCATCCGTATTTAGAAATTTTAAAAACCGCTCAAAAGCTGGTTTCACGCTGGATAATTGAGTAATCAAATACGATATGATAGTAATTGGTTCAAATACCAATGATGAGTACGAAATGAAGGATACCAGACCGCCAATAGTGATTTCATCTTTTTGGATTAACCAAGCACCGTACAAGTAAAGACCACAAGTAAACAATGTCGTCATTAATGAACCCGATATACTATCAATAAATCCATAACGCATTAACTTGGATTTAGCATTTTTACTTCCATCCAGATTCACTTTCAGTTTCGCTAGTCGTTTTCCAGTAATCCCCCATACTTTTATCGCTTCAATGCCACTAATTGCATCCCCTAACCATTCTGAGAAATTTGATTGCAAGTGCATAATGATTTCATATACCTTTACTTGCTTTTTATATAAAAAACTGCTGATTAGCATTTTGACTGGAATTGTAGCGAGCATAACTAGAGTTAATTTCCAGTTAATATAAAACAATGCTGTTAAGCCGGCGAAAACTTTAAATAGATTAACGAAAGATGTTAAAAATTGCGTGTCTGTCAAAGACGATATGTTGGCGATATCTTGAAAAAGCTCAGACATCACTACTGAGAAATTTCTGTCTTTAAAAAATTTCGTGCGTACGGATAACACATGTTTACAAGCTTTCTTATTCAAGTCATATGGTATTCTCACACTTATTTCCTTATAGTAATAGAATTGAAAAATACCAAGTAATTGTTGGATAAGGAATATTAAAAAAATTAGTCCTACGTATTGAATAACTCGATAAAAATCCAAACCTAGAATACCAATGTCAATAAGTTGCTTGGTAAACCAAGGAGTCAAAAAGCTCCCTATAGAAGTCACCAACATAACAATACTGATTATCCAAATGTTTTTACGGTAAGGATGAAATAACTCTTTAATGCTGATCCATACTACATTGTATTTCATTTCACATAACTCCCCGCGACATATACTGAGACTAGCCTCATCCCATCTCAATACCAACAAAAAGAACAACAAAAACTACAATAGCTAGCAACGCACCTACAATAACGATCGTTTTTGGTGATCTATTACCCCTGTCCATTTCAATTCCTCCTTTATCTACGCGTGTATATCTCTTTTTCCAAACGAAATATAGGTGACAGACAAACTAATAGCTATGATAATCACAGGAATCAGCACCACTTCCATAAAGCTCTTTGCTCCGGTTAGGACTATATGTTGTGAATTAACGACGTAGATTCCGGAAAACTTCATAACCTGAGTCGTTAAAGCATGGTCTGAAATCCCCCTTAACAATGCGGAGGAAGCATCACGGAAATAACCGGATATCATGAAGTCGCCAAATATAATTAGAAAAGTTACAACCACCGCTGAAGCCGTTCTTTTAATAAGAATACCTACCATAATGATTAGAGCAGCATAAGCTGATAAATAAAGGATATTTAATCCCAGTACACGGGAAACTTGAATCAAGTCAGCAGAAAAATTACGATTACCGATGTCAGTCCCAATTATCAAAGCAGCTATCATATAAGCGAGATAAAACACTACTGTAAATTGTAAAATCCACCATATAATAATTTTAAAAACAGAAAGGTATTTCCCCGTGATATAGATAAACCTACTTTGTCCGGAAGCCAGGATAACTTTGATAGATCCATATTCAAATCCTTCGGTTGCAAAAAAACATACGTAAACTGGAATAATAAAATAAAAAAATAAAGATAAAGGTGTCACAATTGTTAAGGGTTCCGCGAGATTACCGATTTCAAAACCACCTTTACCGCCAATCCAGATTGCTAGTACCAGACTTGCTATAAGGAACAGAAGAGAAATTCCCTTAAACATGATATCCCTTCTTATAAAGTAAGACTCAGCTTTCAGAAAATCCCTCATTTCTCATTCTCCTATCAGATCCATATAATAATGCTCAAGATTTGCTGTGGACAGGTTGATTCCTTCAAGTGGAATTCCATTTCTAATTAACGTTGACATTAACTGTTCAAGATCTGTCAAATCCTTGGGAACCAATATTTCTCCGGCTTCTGACAATGTGATCGAATGAATATTAAGATCGTTCTTAAGCACGTTTATTGCTGCAGCTATTTCAACGGTCTTAATACAAATTTGCGCTTCGGCTGATTGCAAGAGTTCTTCCACAGAGACTTCCTTAATGAACTGCCCTTTATGAATAAACCCGAATTTGGTAGCTAACAATTGGAGCTCACTCAAGATATGGCTGGAAATCAAGATGGTAACCCCTTTTTCATGTGCCAGCTTAGCCAATAATTTTCTCATCTCTACAATTCCTGTAGGATCAAGTCCATTAATCGGTTCATCCAACACTAAAAATTCCGGTTCATTGAGAAGGGAAATTGCCAGCCCTAAGCGTTGACGCATGCCCAGAGAATATTCCGTTGTATTTTTGTTTTCAACATCCGTTAGTCCCACTAAATTCAGCACATCTTTAATTCTCTTGAAATCCGAAATACCATGAATCTTACAATAAAAGCTTAAATTCTCTTCAGCATTCATATGGGGGTAGAGGGCAGGTAGCTCTATTAAAACCCCCATTTTTTTTCTGACTCGTGCGATGTCCTTCTCACTACTTTTACCCATCAATTGGATAGTCCCTTTTGTAGGGTAAACTAATCCACTAATTATTTTCATGAGTGTGGTTTTACCTGCTCCATTCTCACCTACAAAGCCATAGATATCACCCTGTTTAATCTGCATATTTATATTATGAAGCGCATTTGCACTGCCGTACTGTTTAGTTAATCCCTCAGCTTCAAAGATTGTTGTATTCATTTTTCAACTCCTCCATACCGTCTGCTACTAATTGATATTAAATTAGCATGTTTACTAGAATTACTAATCGCAATGGTAAAAAACACGGGAATAAATGTAACTTTCGCCGCTTCCAAGTGATCCCTAAAAGGATAAAGGTTGATTATACTCCCATATAATGTATTATTATTTATAACACAGGAGGGGAATTTCACATGATACATATTGCTATTTGTGATGATGATTTCAAGGCAACAGAATATATTGAGAGATTGATCCTTAACCATCCCATTCAGCAGACTGTAAAGATAGAGGTATCGATATTCTATTCTGGTGAAAGTTTCACGAAAGCCATTCAACATGGTTGTCCATTTGATCTTATTTTTATGGATATAGAAATGAAGGGAATAAGCGGAATAACAGCGGGTCATATATTACGGAGAGATTGTGATAATGATAGGGTTCGGTTGATTTACGTATCGAGCCACGAAGAGTATCATGTTCAACTATTTGACGTTCAACCTTCCGGTTTTATAAAGAAGCCTATACATAACGAGTCTTTTGAAAAAAAACTAATCTCTATGATTCAGCAAATAAAGGTCAAGCGTCAGCAAAACCAACCAAAATTACTGCCTGTACACCAAAGTGGAACTAAACTACTTATTCCAATCCGTAATATTATGTACTTGGCAAGTGATCGCCGAAAAATCATTTTGCAAACAACGGAAGATCAAACGGAATATTACAGTACTTTATCTATAGAAGAAGGAAAGCTACCTTCGAAGCAGTTTGTGCGGATTCATCAATCGTATCTTGTGAATTTCGATTACATAAAACAAATTCAGGGCAAAAAAATTGTATTAACGAGTGGGGAAGAACTTCCGATTAGCGATAAGCAAAGCACCGTAGTGAAAAAGAGTTATTTGCAATTCAGGGGGAGTCTGCTTGAATAATATTCTACTGGATGAGCTGTTCTATGCCCTCACACTGGCAGCTCTCCCATTTATCATTCATTATTTCTATGATCATTGTTTCCCACGACTTTGGGAATCCAAAGTAATCCTTTATTCCGTATACACTGCTTATTATATTTTCGTACTCCTCCTTCATTACAGCCCACTCCCCGGCTTATGGATGCTAGGGCTTAATATAGTGGGGATCGTTCTCTTGTCCTTTTTGTATAAAGGAAAAATACAATGGCGTATTGGTGCTGCTTTATTTATAGTCGCACTGATTATTCTTTCAGATGCAGCTACTGCACCTGTGTATACGACAAGCGGATACATCTTTACCTTGTTTTTGTCTAAGATTCTGATGTTTATACTGGTACAGATCACGCTTCGTTTTACCAAAGCTTTTGGCGAGGGCAGTCTAAGCAGTTGGTATTGGATCGGGCTGTTCTGCTTTCCGTTTATCAGCATTCTCAGTATTGCAAAATTATCGGGCGAGCTGTCATTGCGGGAATATCCGGCGTTGTATCCGACTTTGTCCGGAGGAATGCTATTGATCAACTTCCTGATCATTCTTTTGTGTGATCGTGTATTAACCATACAATCGGCACAGAATAAAAACTACTTGTTGGAACAGCAGAACACCTACTATATGAACCAGTATCTGCTCACGAAAGAAAGGCAGCAAGAAGTCTTTACGTTTCAACATGATTTCAGGAATATCTTGCTCGGCCTGAGGTCTCAATTACAAGCTGGGGAAAAAGAAGCCGGACTGAATGATGTGGATAAGCTTCTTGGAGTAATAGAACTCTCTTCAGGTGAAAGTAATACCGGCTCCATCCTAATCGACTCTATCATTAATTACAAGTCGCAATTTGCCAAAAAGCTGGGTATCTCCTTTCAAACGGATATTAAGATTCCACCTCAGCTTGACCTAGATGCTTATGCATTTAGCATTATTCTAGGGAACACCCTTGATAATGCGATAGAAGCATGCAGGCATCCAGGTGTGACTCAGCCTTATATTAAATTCCAACTTCATTATCATAAGGGTACTTTATTTATCAGAATACAGAATCCATATCAGCATTCAATACGTACGAATCATTTCGGAGAATTAGCCACAACAAAACGAGACAAGCATTTTCATGGTATCGGTCTAAAAAGCGTAAAGAATGCGGTAGAAGAAATCGGCGGAATATGGGATATCACCTATGAAAACCAAATTTTCCAAGTGGAAATTTGTCTTTTTAACATTGAGATCTTATCAGTTGCAGAAACTGAGCAAAAATGCACCTCATAGAAAGACATCGGACCCAGAGGGTTTTCCAATGTTTATTCTAAGGGGTGCATTTCAGTCACAAGTACATTTATTATTTTACTTACGGTTCGATTGTAAATTTAGACGAAAACGAAATACTGCATCTTCACCGTACCACATAGGGAAATTCGTACCCCAGATATTGTTGTGCAAATTAAAATGCCATCCTTTATCTAGAGAAACAAAAGAATTATCGAATTGTAGCAGTCTTTTTTGACCCGGTGCAGCCAACGCAGCATCCATGGTTTCGATAAAGGCGCTCCCATCTGCCCCCTGATAACTAACGCCACGTCCAATGGCATGAAGATTACGATTCCCGTCCTTCACTACACGCAAAGGTGAGACTGGCAAGCCCATCTTATCCATCAACCAAAGATTAGGATTATCGACATTCAATGCACAACCGAACCAGCTTGCTTCTGGAAGGCGGTTGGCTTCTTTTCCGAACCATTGCAGTGATACGTCAACCGTACCTTCATGCTCAAAATCATACACTAATTCAAGTTCTTTCGGCGCACCATATAATTCATAGGCTTGTACCGGCATGCGTAAACGTAGCAAGAACCGTTTTCCATTTACTCGCTTCATATCAGTCACGATGGGCTCATATAGCTGATGGCTAGGTAATGGTCGAACAAATTCAAAGCCAGGCTTATTAAAGTCGGCATCAGACCATGGATGGGTGAAGCCTAAATTTTGCATATAGGTACGGAAGTATCTGGCGTAGTCCTCCGTTCCAAACGTCTCATAGGCGTAAACGCCGAAGGGATGGCTTTCGTCTACCCATACTTTCTCATTAGCGTCCGATAAATGAACAAGTGAGCCATTCACGCCAAAGGTCAGTTTATAACCTTCAACCGCGTACACCCCTTGGACACTAACCTGCTCAGAATCAGCGGAACAATCTTTCCTCGTAGGCTCTAGCCTACCGAACGCTTCCTTTGCCTCCGCTTGTTTATCTTTATCCAGGCATGCGATTGCCTGATCCAGATAGCCCCGTTGCTCCGCCCAGGAACGTTCGATCATCGAATACTTCCGGACGCTCTGTTCTGAGGTAAATAAACCACTAGAATGTTTATCGAATTCATCCATAGCGAATGCACCAATATAATTGAATTTCGCAGGAATATCGTCTACATCAATCTCGTCCTTGATTCTAGCATCATTGAAATCTTTTTTCGCATAGTTTCGAAAGTCAGGAAGCCATTTCTTTACGTCTAAACCCCATGTATGCTCTGCTACCATCAACATAGCATCGCTCATCCCTTTATAGGCAATACTATGCTCGTCTAAGCTTCCTTCGGACAGCCATTTGCTTCTCAAACGTTGAAGCTCGCGAAGCTTGGCAAGTTTTAATGGATCTGTCCCTGCACCATGAATCCAAGTATCACCGATTTCTTCACTAACCACAGGAAGCTGCTCGCGAACTTGCATAAGACTTCTAACAAATGCATCTAGTGAAGACGCAATAATCTCAGCGTCAGGGTATCGTTCTTGGATTTCACGGAACTGCTCTTCGATTTCCTCAGCACTTGGCGGCCCACAATTGTCACCCGTATGCGCAAATAGCAATATATCGTCGATCCCTTCAATCTCAACCGGCTCTCCGTAGCTTCCGGCATAGTTCACAATTAATTCGCTGCCATCCCCTGCCTGCCAGCGAAACAGCTTTGGTACATCAGGACGCATAGAGGCTGGGTTAACTCCGAGATGCATATACTGAATGCCTGCTTTCTGCATATACGGAACCATGGACAAGGTATGACCTGGCACATCCGTCATTTTTGCGGTTATCGTTTGTTTCCCAAATTGTTGATCAAGCTCTTGGCTGATCGTTAGCCCGTATCGGAAAAGCTCCTTATCCATAAGCTCAGTATGTGTAGTGAACGGTAACCCATGCCACACTATATGTCCCTTACGAATTGCCTTCTCCATCGCTTCTCTTTCCGAAGCAGGTGCGTGATCCAAATAATAACGAATTAGCCAGGATCCAGTCGTCCATACAAATTGCGCGCGACCACCTTCAGCCTCTAATGTATCGGCCAAAGCGATCGCTTTCGGAATATACTCTTCCATGTATTGTCTTAATACATGCGCAGCCAAATTCGTGAACCCAATATCCAAATGCGTTTTAAATACAACATGGACCTTCTTAGTGTTATTCATTTTCCCGACCTGCTTCCATTAGATTATGGCTTATTGAAAACTGGAATTTCCAACGATCTATTTACAGACTAGTATATGTCACTGATCTATACAATCAAATAGTCTGAAATAATATCATTAAATAACATGATAAATACATTATCGCGCTTTTATGTCACTGATATAAAAAACTCTTCCCTCCACAAAAATGTGGGGAAAGAGTCTCAAAAGGTAATTTTCAAGCGGATCATTTAATAATGTTGGGTCTAACGGAGCTTCGCTCGACGATGGTGGTATCAATCTTAATCGTTAGTGCTCCTTCACGTGAATTATCCATCCGTTTAACAACTCGCTGGACAGCAACTTGTCCGAGTTTCTCTGTAGCTTGTCTTACTGTAGTTAATGGAACAGGCAGCAAGCTCGCCAATTGAATGTCGGTAAACCCTATGATTGACAATTGATCCGGAACCAATATTTGCATGGAGATTGCCGTATATAAGCATGATGCAGCGATATAGTCGTCTGCACATACGACTGCCGTTAAAGCGGAATTATTACCTAAAAATGACGCCAACTGCACATTCGGAGCATTCAACTGATGCATATAATCTTCTGAGCAGCTCAAGTAAATATTACGACTGTTTACCGGCAGATCATGATCCAACATAGCTTGAAGATAACCTCTATACCGGTCTTCCCTGCTCGTCACACCATCAAATGCCATTGAAAGATATCCGATTTCCTGATGGCCTTTCTCAATCAAATACTGGGTGGTTTTATAAGCCCCATGGTAATGATCATGGTAGACACAGTCAATCTGCACCTCTCGAAAGATACGATCGATGATAACTAGAGGGTAGTTTAATAGACTAAGCTCCAATACTTTCTCACTGCACTGCGTACTCCCACGCGGATATAAAATAATACCCTCTACTTGATCATCATACAGCTCTTGCAAGCATATGCTTTCGTCTTCTTTGTCCCCAGTCATTCGAATGAGTAAATGACAATTCGCTTCACGCGCTTCTTTTTCGACGGAAGTAATTATTCTACCGATATAATCATCCATATTAGGAATCACCAATGCAATCCTTCGTATCGATTTCTTCTCCTCGATCGCCTTCTCCAGCATCTGTTCACCGGAATGTGTATGGTGGTAATCAGCGGATATGAATGTCCCACGACGGGCATGGCGATAAACGATCCCTTTTTTCTCCAAGATCTGCAAAGCAAGCTTCGCCGTCATGCGACTGACACCGTACAACTTGGCAATCTCCCCTTCAGATGGGACGAGATCATGTGACTGAAGCTTTCTCTTCCTGATTTCTTCCATAACATGATTAGCTGTCTGTATATATAATAGCGGTTTCCGCTCTTTTTGATGATCCTGATTATCCATTCGAGTCTTCACCCTTTACTCTTCTATGCCGTTAGTCTAAATATTTCGAATGGGACATCTTGTTCTCAAAATAGAATGAACAGTGGATTTATATGCTGCGTTATCAAATAGGAGGTCAACCACTTGAAAAATAAAGAATCATTTGTATTCGTCACAATCCCACTATCCGAGATCAAGAAATTCATTCTTATTGACTTTGTAGCTGGAACGGTCATTTACTTTGCCATTAGGTTTCCCTTACATTCCTTTATAGCCGCCTCAGCCGGCAGCATGTTCGGCCCAATACTCATTCGCCAATCCATGAAATTGGTTCAGAATCGCGCTAAAGTTTAAGCCATAAAAGGCAAACTTTCAACCTTGCTGTATGTATTTTAGAAATTGTTCAATCTGTTTTTTATGATGCTTATCATGTGGTATAAAACTTCTCATATACTTGCGAACACTGAACTTCTTGCGGTCTCCATCCTTATATTCCAAATCACATTCTTCATCCGTTAATCCAGAGACTGTATCTAAAATTCTAGATCTGTAGAGCACAAATTGTTCTATCAAGGTTTGCTTGGATAACAATTTGGCATACTCAATCGCGTTAGCATTAAATTCGTTAAAATCCAAATGTTTCGTTGTTAGTGGTTCTTTCAAAATAATCTTCTTAATAGCACCTTCATAGAAATATTTATCCCAGAGCATGAGGTGACAGAGAATATCCTTCACGGTCCATTTACCAGTAGCTATGGGCTTATCCCAATGTTTATCTGGCACCTCTTCTAATGATTTCACGAATGGAATAAGAGACTTAAATTCGAGTATCATTTGCTCCTTTGATTTTACTGCCATAGAAGCTAACCTCCGTGTGAATATAAAATAGAATAGCAAAAATATTATGCAGCATCATCCTTAGAAGCAGTTATTAGATCAGCCTCCGTAGATTCTGGATTCAGCCAAATCTCGATCATATCATGGGTACGCTTTACATCATTTTCATCGAGTATATAATACCATTGATCCGTATGTTTTCCTTCCCCTTGGAGCATATGACTCGTTATTTCAGGGGTTCCACCTTCAAGAATTACCTTCTTAGCCAAATCCAAAATAAAATCTGACTTCATATTGGTTTTAAAGTTACTGCCAGCAATTTCAATAATGTTCTGTATATTAAGAATATTATCTATTCTTTTCATCCGATCAAGCGCTGCTTTTAGGAAAATCCTTTGTCTCTCTGTTCTCTTAAAATCAGAATCTTCCCGATATCTTACATACATTAAAGCTTCCTTACCGGAATAGATCGGTTTGTTCGGCTCAATTCTTAGTTTCTCATGATCGGGGCTCTTATTCTCTATCACCTTGGTGATTGGAAGCACCACTCCTCCAAGAGCATCTGTAACACCCACAAGCCCATTAAAATTAATAGTAGCATAGTAATCAATAGGTGCGTTCAGTAGATTCTTAACGGTATCCACACTCATCTGAGGACCACCGTAGGAATGCGCTGCATTAATCTTGGTTTCTTTTCGTGCTCCTTTGATATTTTCTGCTCCAATAATTTCAGTATATGAATCACGGGGAATGGAGACGAGCAGTGCTTTATGGTCTATAGGTCGAATAACTGTATAAATAATGGAATCAGAAAGTCCGTTTTCTTTGCCACGCTGATCGGTGCCTAGTAGAAGGATAGAGAAAGGACGGTCTTTATTTTCCGTCGTTGCTTGTAATCCAGATTCTTCAGTGTCTTCCAACGGCACATAGGACTCTTCAAGGGTGTGTTCAATAGTTGGTGCTACAACATTATCAAACCCAAAAATCATTAGTTCTTTACGGAAAATAAAGGATCCCAGTCCAACAAGAAGTAAGGTAGCGATCGAAAAATACCAAATCTTCATTTTCTTGCTGATTTTATTCTTTTTCACTTTCTTTTTCTCGATTCTACTTAATGCAAATGAAGCAGGTGGATGAGTGCTCTGTTTATTTTTCATTTGAATGAATTACCCTTTCTGTTTATGCGACTTCTCACCATTAATGAACATCACTTTTTATTTGTGCCTACCCTCCATTACCTAAATATCCCATTATTATAGACGATCATTGGATCGATAAGTTTCTTTTTATAAGAAATTTTTGAGGCAAAAAAAAGACCACATCCTATCAAGGATGGGTCTGCAAAGTATATTGAGGTTACATTAGGTTTTGTTCAGGATCGTATCGATTTCACTTTTCAGTAAAAGATACCTGACAACACTTCTCATAATTGGGACTTTGGTTAACTTATGCTGGTCTACATAGCTTTTCATTTGATCTTTAGACAGACCAAGCAAGCTACCGGCTTCAGACACAGTCAATACTTCTTTGTTGCTTGTAGCGTTAAAGGTTTTCTTCACTTTTAAATTCCAGTCTTCAAACACCTGCACTTACATCCGCCACCTTTCTACTAAGCGAGAAATATAAGACATAAAGTATTGTGTGAAACTTATAATTTCTTTTATTTAAAAAAATCCCCAAACTATAAGTTTGGGGATTCTTTTCACAACTTTAGAGTTTTACAACATTCTCAGCTTGTTGACCACGATTGCCTTGAACTACGTTAAATTCTACACGTTGTCCTTCATCCAAAGACTTGAATCCGTCACCAGTGATTGCGCTGAAATGTACGAATACGTCTTCTCCGCCTTCAACCTCGATAAAACCAAAGCCTTTGTCTGCGTTAAACCATTTCACTGTTCCTGTTTGCATAATATAATTACCACCTTTTTTTAATTTACATGTTATTCTTATCCCAAAAAAATCTCTTACAAAATCTCTAAAAAAATAAAAATTCACATATGGTACAAGGTTATTGTCATCTTAAGAATAACCCTCTACGCTATGTGAATTAGCAGGTAACTACTTTCGATATATTGATTATAGCACATCCGATGGCATGTAGATACCTTTTAGATTATGTAATAAATGGAAAAACCCTAATCCTTTAGAAAAGGACAGGGTTTCCCACCTGTAATCACGATATCACATCAGTTTAAATTTTAAAATAAGACAATTTGTCCAGCAAATCTTGCACCATTGAGCTGAGGGATTCCGTCGAAGCTGAGATTTCTTCCATAGAAGCAAGCTGCTCCTCTGAGGCTGCTGCAACACTTTGTGAATCTGCGGACGCTTCTGATGCAAGTTCAGCTAATACTTTTACACTAGCTGAAATTTGCTCTGTACCAGCAGTCATCTGCTGTGCAGCAGCAGATACTTCCTGAATCTGATCTGTAACCTGTGTCATTTCAGCAAGAATCGATGTAAACAAAAGATCACTGTCAGATACACCCTGCACACCGATACGTACTTGCTCATTACCAACAGCCATAGCCTGTGAGGCTTGATTAGTATCTTGGACCACATGTTCGACTAATTCAGTAACTTGTTCGGCAGCTTGTTTCGTTTGATCCGCCAACATGCGTATTTCCGAAGCTACTACAGCAAATCCACGACCTTGTTCACCCACTCTGGATGCTTCAATTGCTGCGTTTAATGCCAATAGATTAGTCTGTTTACTGATATTCGAGATCAGACCAATAATCCCACTAATCTGTACAGATCTTTCACCTAGTCGTTCAATCGCCAGACTCGTCTCATCCACGGATTGCTTAAGCTCTGTCATCTGGTTCACAGCCATTTGAAGCTGTGCACTGCCTCTCTTCGTTTGATCGGTTACTTCGTCTGCAGATGCAGACACCGCTGATGAAGAGTCAGCGATACGTTGCACTCCAATGCTAAGATCGCTCATCGCCAGAGAAGATTCTCCTGCATAACCATTCTGCAGTTGCGCTCCCTCGGCGACTCGTCCAATAGCCACAGCAATCTGTTCAGCAGCTTTCCCTGTCTGTTCCGCGTTCGCTGTCAACTCTTCAGAAGTAGCACCCACTGACATCGATAAATCAGCCACAAGTCCAAACATTTCTCGAAGCTTATATGTCATCTGATTAAAATGAGAAGACATCTTACCGAATTCATCATCATTTCGAACCTGCAATGTTTGTGTTAAGTCCCCTTGAGCCATAAGCTGCAATTTCTCAGATAATACTCGAAGCGGTTTGATCACCATTAACCATAATTGTAAGACTATAACTATTCCTAGAATCAGCATCCCAACAAGCATGATAATAAATGATTCTGTTTTCGATTGTTCGTAATCAGCCATGATTGTAGCTTTAGGAATCGCAGTCTGCGTATACCATACCTGATCGCTTTCTGGCAGTGGAATCGGAACAAAAATACGAAGTACATTTTCTCCTTTGGAATTATTGGTGTACCCCTGAACCGACTTCCCATTCTTCACTTGTCTCCACAGTGCAGCTTTCTCTTCCGTATCACCGAAATCTTTAAGTACACTTTCTGGATCATTAGGATTAGCTGCATATTTACCATTACCCGTGACTAGAGAAACGTATCCACCCATAGGTTTATATTTATCAGCATCCTCCTGGAGCTTTGATAACGAAACATCAAATCCTACCGTCCCAAGAAAAGTGCCCGATTTGTCCAAAATGGGCAGCATAACCGAAATCATCTCTATAGCCCCGCCAGTCGTCTCATAGGAATAGGGTTCAATGTAGATCGGTTTTTTCTCTTTTTTAGGTAAAAGGTAATAATCACCCGCACCTTCTACATCGTAATTCTTTAAGGGTTCAACCGTTATTGAACCTTGATTTCTAAGAACATAAGGAATAAAACGCCCCGTACCATCATCATATGGCGTCTTATTGATATTAGCCTGATCGTTTTGATCGAAGGCATTGGGTTCCCACAATGTACTAATTGCAAAAAGCTCGGGTCTATTCTCAAGCATCGATTTCATTGTAGAAATAACTTCTTCACGACTCAAAGTTTGATGTTCTCTTGATTCAACCAGTACATCTGTGAATACCTTTGCTGCCGACTCTATGTCTACCATACTATTCTGAATAGTTTCCGCATAACTTCGCCCAGCAACTTCCGCCTCTAGTTCACCGTTCGATATGCTCACACTTCGAAGATTAAGCAGATTCGCGATTAGACTAAAGAAAAAGATAACAATGATAACTAAACTTACTACCAGAACAAATTTAACCGTTAAAGAAAGCCTACGATATAACGCCATCTGAACAACTCCACTCTAGGATAATATACCTTATCTTTAATCGACAAAATACGACTATCATTAAATAGGTCTTTTCACCTATAATTAAATAATAAAATTTAAAACACCTATCCCTTCAAAAAGTATGTTTAAATAAAAGTAGCCTAACTAAAAAAATCTCAATACAAAGGAGTTCATGCCGATGGAAATATCCTCTTTTTTGTTGCCTAAAGATCAAGTTGCCTACATCACTAATTCACTATCCATGCTGGAAGCCTTAGAACAATTAGAGCAGCACCATTATACGGCTATCCCTATTATTGATAATGAAGGAAAATATGTAGGAACACTTTCGGAAGGCGATCTATTGTGGAAGCTGAAAAACACAGCAGGTCTAACTTTTGACAATATAGGAGAAGTTCCAGTAAGCGATATCCAGAAGCATGTTCATAACGAGAGCGTTCTCATAAATGCCGAAATGGAGGATATGCTGACGCTCGCCGCAGATCAGAATTTTGTACCTGTGATTGATAAAGAAGGCGTGTTTGTCGGAATTATTCGTCGAAAAGATATCATTGAATATTATACTCGCAACATTACTGATTAACTGAACAACAAATAGACCTGATCAGCAACATCATGAGAAGATGAAGCTAATCAGGTCTATTTTCTACCCTAAATTATAGTTCAGTCAGGATAATGGTTCCTTGAGGGGTGATAGCTAATGTATGTTCATACTGTGCTGACAGACCGCCGTCAATGGTACGTGCAGTCCAACCATCCGCATCAATTTTTGTTCTGTAGCTGCCTGTGTTCAGCATCGGTTCAATGGTAAATACCATCCCCTCTTTAAGACGAGGTCCTCTGCCAGCCGGACCATAGTGAGGTACCTCTGGTGCTTCATGCATTTCTGAACCAATCCCATGACCAATAAAATCACGCACAACTGAAAAACCATTAGACTCTGCGTAAACTTGAATAGCATGAGCGACATCCCCGATACGGTTGCCTGCAACTGCCTGCTCGATACCACGGAATAAAGATTCCTTTGTGGTGTCTAGTAATTTAGTCGCCTGCTCACTAATGTTGCCAATCCCATATGACCATGCGGAATCTGCCAACCAGCCATCTAAGTTAACTACCATGTCTATGGTTACTATATCTCCATCTTTAAGTGGTTCCTTCTTCGGAAATCCGTGGCAGATTACATCATTTACAGATGCACAGGTTGCATACGGATATCCGTTATATCCCTTTTGCTCAGGAGTCGCTCCTTGAGACAGTATAAATTTTTCTGCAAATTCATCAATCTCCCAGGTAGTAATTCCCGGCTGTAGAATTTGCGCAATTTGACGATGACATTCAGCGAGAATTTTTCCCGCCGCACGCATTTTTTCGATCTCTTCCATCGTTTTCATGATAATCATAATATCGCCTCTTCTGTACAGAACACATCACTCTCGGGCAATGGCTCTTCTTTTGTATTTAGTTTCCCCTTTATATTATGAAAGAAAAACACGAGAAATCCAAATCATTAAGCAAAAAAAATATTTATTCCTGTCTGAAACTAAAAAACTTCCCTTATTCTTATGAAAATGT
Organism: Paenibacillus sp. FSL R5-0923; assembly: GCF_038009145.1. Taxonomy (NCBI): domain Bacteria; kingdom Bacillati; phylum Bacillota; class Bacilli; order Caryophanales; family Paenibacillaceae; genus Paenibacillus; species Paenibacillus sp. FSL R5-0923. The sequence goes on along the minus strand of NZ_JBBPAT010000001.1, from coordinate 3,004,762 downwards.
GGTTAGGGTAAGGCCAACCAACAAAGAGGTGTCCCAGCAGCCATAATGCAGGCTCTGGGACACCCATTTCAGTCTAAATTAGATTAGTCATGAAAATTAAGACCTGACGAAACCGCTTTGACATAACCTGCACGGATCACGAAATCTCCAAAATGCTCGCTATGCATACGTTCTTTTGAATAACGATGAAGAATTGGCTCCAGCGTCTCCAGAATTTCTTTTTCATCTATGTTTTCTTTATACATTTTGTTCAAGCGATCTCCCGTAAACCCTGCTCCCAAGTACATATTATATCTGCCTGGACCTTTACCAATAAACGAGATTTCGCCTAGTGCCGGTCTTGCACACCCATTAGGACAGCCTGTCATCCGGATCACGATTTCCTCATCGCGTAGACCAGCTTCATCAAGGACAAGCTCTAGCTTATCAATCAACGAAGGCAAATAACGTTCTGCTTCAGCCATTGCAAGTCCGCAGGTTGGTAGCGCCACACAAGACATCGAACTGCGTCGTAGCGCAGACAGATGAGCTCCGTCCGTAAGTCCATGCTGTTTAGCCAGCTCAGAAACTTTTCGCTTTTTGGCAGTGGTTACGTTAGCAATCGTTAAATTCTGATTCGGCGTAAGCCGGAAATCCCCGGAATGAATCTTGGCAATTTCCCGCAGTCCAGTCATCAATGTGTACCCTTCTTGGTCATGAATCCGTCCGCTTTGGATATAAAGCGTCAAATTCCATTTTCCATTCGTACCCTTCACCCAGCCATAGCGGTCTCCATTATGGTCGAAATGGTACTCACGTGCCGCCTCAAGCTGCCATCCGAGTCTTTCATGCAGCTCATCGACAAACCATTCCAGACCGTGGCGGTCAATCGTATACTTGAACCGTGCATTTTTGCGGACAGAACGATTTCCATAGTCTCGCTGAATCGTTACTGTCTTCTCCGCTACATCGATCAATTGATCAGGACGGCAAAAACCAATGATGCGGCCAAGCTGAGGATACGTGCTGGTATCGCCATGCGTCATTCCCATACCGCCGCCTACAGAAACGTTGAACCCTACCAGCTTATCATTCTCAAGAATAGCGATGAAGCCTAGATCCTGTGAGAACACATCTACATCATTTGAAGGGGGCACCGCAAGACCAATCTTGAATTTACGCGGTAAATATACCGGACCATAGATCGGTTCAACTTCTGCCCGATCTCCTAAACTATCCACTACCTTTTCACCGTCTAGCCAAATTTCATGGTAAGCGGGAGTACGTGGGGATAGATGATCACTAACTTTGCGCGCCCATTCATAGACTTCTGCATGCACCTCAGATTGATAAGGATTCGGATTGCTCATTACGTTACGGTTGACATCCCCACAAGCTGCAAGGGTTGTCATTAGCGTATCATTGATGCTTCGAATGGTCTTTTTTAAGTTCCATTTGAGAACGCCATGCATTTGAAATGCCTGTCTTGTAGTCAGACGTAAGGTTCCGTTACCATACTTCTGTGCCAGATCATCCATCACCAGCCATTGTTCCGGTGTAGCTACACCACCTGGGGCAACTACGCGAAGCATAAACTGGAATGCTGGCTCCAGCTTCTGACGTTCCCGTTCATTGCGCAAATCTCTGTCATCCTGCATATAGCTTCCGTGAAATTTAAGCAGCCGATTATCATCTTCAGGTAGACCACCCGTAATCGGATTGCTTAGTGTCTCAACTAATGCACCCCGCAGATAGTTACTCTCCGATTTAATATGCTCAACATCACTTGGAGGCCCGCCGATCGGCTGAACCTTCTCATTGTTTGCCATTGTTGTTATCTCCCCCCGAAGTCATTCGATAACTCCATCTATCCATTAATAGACATCACGCTGGTAACGCTGCGTCTGTTGCATATCTTCCAGATAAGCCGCTGCAGCTTCAAGGCTCAGTCCGCCCTCACTCTGAATTACCGTAAGCAGTGCAGAATGAACATCATGCGCCATGTACTTCTCGTCACCGCAAACGTAGATATGAGCACCTTCTTGCAGCCATTCATAAACCTCACGACTCTTTTGTAAAATGCGATGTTGTACATATACTTTCTCTTCGGTATCACGTGAGAAGGCGACATCCAGCTTGCTTAGAACGCCATCCTTTAGCATTCTCTGCCAATCTGTCTGATACAGGAAATCTGTTACAAAATGCCGATCCCCATAGAACAGCCAAGATTTCCCTTCCGCTCCCAGCTCTCCACGTTCCTCTAGGAAAGAGCGGAATGGTGCAACACCTGTGCCTGGTCCGATCATGATGATCGGCGCATCCGGATTAGTCGGCAGCTTAAAGTTAGGATTATGCTGAATGTAAATAGGCAATGTATCTCCCGGCTCTACTCTTTCTGCGCAATGCACTGAGCAGACACCGTAACGTTCCCTACCGTGAGCCTCATAACGTACAGCTCTGACGGTTAGATGAACCTCATCCGGGTTAGCTTTATAACTGCTGGCGATAGAATATAGGCGTGCAGGAAGCTTCCGCAAAATCGTCACAAAACTGCTGGCTGGACCTTCCCACGGTGAGAAGTCCTGGATCAAATCGAGTAGATCGCGTCCTTGAATATACGCTTTAAGCTCCGAAGCACGGTCTGGAGCTAATAACTCACTCAGCTTGTTTGAAGCAGACAGCTTTGCCGCTTGCTCCAGCAAAGGTTTGGTCAATACAGTGATTTCATAATGATGCAGAAGTGCCTCACGTAAGGCTCCTTCATCACCTTTCTTATTAAACGGAACCTTATCATTAGGATTCCAGCCCATAGTATGAATAATAGCGTCCACCAGTTCAGGATGATTCTCTGGGTATACTCCCAGTGCATCCCCAGGTTCAAACTGTATATTAGAGCCTTCAAGCGATAGTTCCAAATGGCGAGTCTCCCGGTCCGAACCGCGTCCGTTCAAATTCAGATTCTCCAGTACCTCTGCCTTAAAAGGATTATTACGAGTATATAGAGGTTCTTGTGACTCTGCGTCCTCCGCGGCTTGAACCGCTTTTGCAGCAATGGCTGGAGCATTTAAATTTGCATTTAATGCACCAATTACACCTTCAAACCATTCGGCAACGGAATCGTCATAATCGAGATCACAATCTACACGTGGACTTAGGCGCTTACCACCAAGCTCCTCTAACCTCTGATCGAACTCTTTACCCGTCTGACAGAAAAATTCATAAGAGGTGTCTCCCAGAGCCAGAACTGAAAACCGCAGGTTCTCTAATTGAGGAGCTCTTTTACTGTAAAGAAATTCATGAAAAATCCTTGCATTATCAGGTGGTTCACCTTCTCCATGAGTACTCACCAATAGAAGTAGATTCTCAACCTTTTTAAGCGCTGTAGGTTTGAAATTGTTCATCGCGGAGAGTGTGACCTGAAATCCTTGCTCTTCCAGTTTGCGGGACAAGCTCCCCGCAAGCCGCTGGCAATTACCCGTTTGCGAACCAAATAATATGGTCACTTCCCGTGAGGCTGCTGGTTGGCTCGTTACGGCAGCGCCAACCTCTGTGTTTCCAATCGTATTCGATGGCACTTGAAGTTCAGCACCTGCTGGCGCTGCCGCCGTAGTACGTCCAATCGCGGACAAATATCCACTGAGCCATATTTGCTGCGTCTCCGTTAAGGTTGGTAGAAGACGATTGAGAAGCTCGACTTGGTTCTCGTTAAAAGGACTGTTCGTTACCTGTAGTTGCAACAATATCCACCTCTCCTAAACATGAAATCTGGTTATGATCCGTGCCTCAATTGAATTTATCTGAGCCTTTTTTAGAACCTCATAAAATCAGGCTATCACAATATTTGTAAACGATCAATGAAGTCATTTTCACCTAAAAATTGTTAATTATTGAAAAAGTATCAATAAAGTACGTAAAAACCGATCAAAACAGTATGATTTGCCCTGTTTTGATCGGTTTCATTATAAAAAATGATACTATTTATAAAATATTGTGATAAATAAAAACTATAAATCCTTCTTACTTTCGGGAAATAATACCTCGCCTACCCCTGTCTTTATCTTCACAATCTCTTCAAGCGTATTCGATAACTCACCTGGCGGATAAGGCTTCGTTAAATACTTCTGTATCACATCATTCAATTGGTTCTTGTCTGATTGATCCAGAGCAGAAGAGATAACAATCGGAATATTCTCTGTTCTCGAATCCTCTTTTAGCATTCGGATCAAATCCCAGCCGTCCAGTTCTTCACCAAGCATCAAATCAACCACGATCGCAACAAATGGTGTTTTCAAGGCTTGATCAAAAGCTTGCTGTGGATGATAGTGATGGGTAACACGGAACCCCTTCCCTTTAAGCTCTTCTGATAAAAGCAACGAAAGACTATAATCATCTTCAACAATCATTACATTCGGTTTGAGCTCTTTATCAGCATTCCATTTATTCAGCTCATCTTGCTGCCGGCTTGCTTCTGCATTAAGGATTGGGAGGCTAAACCAAACGGTTGTCCCTTCACCCTCTACCGAATCAATACCGATGGTTCCCTTTTGTTTCTCAATAATTTCTTTACAGATGGCAAGACCGAGACCTGTTCCACCAATTCTTTTGGAGGCACTGTTGTCCACTCTTCTGAATTTTTGGAATAGCTGTCCGATTTGATCCTTTGGAATGCCCAGACCATTATCCTGGATACGCACAATAATATGATCCGGCTCATTATGCAGCAGTACCTTCACTTCATTGTTAGACGGTGAGAACTTGATCGCATTACTTAACAAATTCGTTAGAACTTGAACGATCTTATCCTTGTCCACATCTACCTCCGCATTCAGAGCCTCATCCACCAATAGCACATGATGCGTGCTACTAAGTTTATATTGATCGATAACCCCAAGGACAATTTCACTAAGATTTACATGCTCCGTGATATACTGCTGCTTCCCTGACTCCATTCTCTGCAGATCCAGAAAATCATTAATAAGCTCAGTCAACCGCTTCGCTTCCTTATGAATCGTCTCCAAATACTTCAGCTGCTTCTCAGGCTTCATGGTTTTGGACAATAGCAGTTCCGTGAATCCTAATACACTCGACAATGGCGTTCTCAGCTCATGACTTACCGTACTGACAAGATCAGATTTCATAAGATCCAGCTCGTACTCCCTAGTGATATCTCTATATACAAACAATGTACCAATTCTAAGCTCCCGGCGGAAAACAGGAATCGCATAAACATCAATATGCTTCTTGGATTCCGTTCCAATAGAGTATTGCATACTGCTGGACTCCAGAGCATCCTCAGAGATTGCTTGTTCAAAAAACGACCGAAGCTCATGGTTCTCATTCGAGCGTTCGATGAAATAATCCATCCATTCTTTTCTAGGAGTCAGTGTACCTTCAATCCAGTCATAGTTAACGATGTTGCACAGCGCCTTATTCATCTGAAGCATCATGCCTTCTGTACTCACGAACTGAATGCCTTCGTTTACGTTATTCACGATATCGCGGTTCAGCTTTCGCCCATGTTCAATCTCTTCGTACATGAATAAACGTTCAATCGCCAGAGCTACGCGGTTCATCATTCCTTGAACCTCATTAATCTCTTCTTTACTGAAAGAATGTCCAATCCGGGTTCCGCAAAATACAGCTAGAATCTCATCTTCTGCATTTACAACAGTGGTATAGAAATCATAACAGTAGACCTCATTCGCAGAAATTCCCTGTTCCGATTGCGTAGCTAGACGCTTAATCAGATAGGTTTTTTCCGTCTTCAAACGATATAACATTTCATTGTTCTCATTATCGAGATAACGCGCTACATTTTCCTGAGGAATCCCTTTAACAGCCGCGATCTTATCTTTTACAAGAAGGAAGAAACTCGAATCAAATGAATACAGGTGATGCATGAACTGAATAAACTTATCTGCAAATTCTTGTTTATCTAAGGTGTACGTAATGTCATGATTCAGCTGATTATTAAGTTCAAGCATTTTTTTGGTCTGTTCTGTATTCTTCAGCGTTTCCGCTAACTCCAGCTGTACACTTTTCATAGAGGTGACATCATACGCGATAAAAATGTACTGATAAATCACACCCTCATTGTTCAGATACGGCACGACAGTCAGATGCATCCAGATTGGCAATCCGTCTTTAGTCAGAATCTGGAGTTCATTGCTCCATACCCCGCCCGTATATAATTTGTTGAAGATCTTCTGCATTTGTTCTCTAGATATATTATAGAGTTCAAATAACTTATAGGTAAAACCGATAATTTCAGAATTTTTATAGCCGGTATATTTGCTTAAATTATCATTCGCGTAGGTAAATACGCCTTTATCTGTAAGGATCCCCACCGCTGATGATTGATCGAGTGCCTTCATCATACTCTCTATTTCACTAAGCGAACGTTGCAGTCTGTACTGCTGATCCTGAAGTTCATCTTGCTGCGCGTGCAGCTCTTCATTCTGCATCATCAATTCTTCTTCTTTGTCCTGAATACTTCTGGCCATATTTAGAAATGCATTATAAAGCCGACCAATCTCATCTTGATGCTTAAGCTTGCCGAGAAGAATTTCCTCACCGGCAGCCAAGGAATGAGTGGCCCCTTCCAGCTTCAAAATAGGATTAATCAAATTCTTAAGAATCCGCCAGATCATAAAGGTAAAGAACAGTAGAATAATCGTGCTAAAAAAGAAGGCGATAAAAGTGAATTCGTTAGCTCGTTTGATATAATCCATAGCCATGGTATTTAATGCTGCATCGGATCGCTGTCTGTACTCTTTCGTATACGTAAGAAAATCATTCACTGATTTAGTAATACCATCTCCGGATAGTACTCTCAAAGCTGCATAATCATCAGCCTCGACAAGCCGAATTGCTTCCGGTAGCGTTTTATTTTTATACTGGACATAAAATGATTTTAAACCATCTCTAAACAAGGCTTCTTCGGCGGATAAATTAAGATTAGAATACGTATCCAGAATTTGATCAAATTTTACTAGGGCTGCATTTAAGAGCTTTAATTCATTCTCGTCCTTAAGCAAAGTGAATCCCCTAGCTCGGAAAAACACCTCATTTAACGTGCTCGCCATCTCACTGATCGTGTCTGCTTTATACTGCAAACTTTCACGTTCTCTACTTAATTCATCTTGCTCATAGTTTATGAAAATAAAAAAAACAGTTCCCATAAGAATGATTAAAGAAAACACTAATACAATGATGCGGAAATATTTATTTTTGATGCTGTGATTAGCGTTACTTTTCTTCACCACTCAGGATCCCCTCCACAATCTGCAAGAGTTCCATCGGACTAAATGGTTTCGGCATGAAGTAACGCGCACCTGCTTCAACTGCTCGAATTCGATCTACATCTTGAGCTTTGGCCGTTAACATTAATATAGCTGTAGTTTTCTTTTTCTCCTCATCCAGCTGCTGAAGCACTTCAATCCCTGTCATTTCCGGCATCATATAATCCAGAATCACCAAATCATAAGGATCCGTAGACAGCTTAGTTAGAGCTTCCAACCCATTCTCCGCTGTGTGAATCTCAACATTCTCCAAATCTTCCAATGTATCCTCGATTAACATCCGTAATACTTCTTCATCATCCACTACCATTATTTTTTGCATATTCGCACAATTCCCTTCGTGTTAGAACAAAAATCTATGAGCCAACCGTTCCATTCGGGACAACAGCTCAGGCATATGGACAGGTTTTACTACATAATCATCGGCACCCATCTGCAGAGCATGTACAATATCCGCCTGATTATTTCTCCCTGTCAGCATGATCACTAATATATTCACTTCCGGATACGTCTTGCGAATTCTTTCCAGGACTTCAACGCCATCAAGATCCGGCATCACACCATCTAGTAGAATGATATATTTCTCATCTATGGAATACCAATCCGATTGCAAGAAATCCAGCCCATTCGCATAACTGCTGATATTCACCTCAGCAATATCCTCCGGCTCCCAAGTATCAATCTGATGAGTCACTATTTTTCGAATCAACGCATCATCATCCACAACAATTACATTTAGAACCGAATGCTTTTTAGTCGACGATAAATGGTCCGTGTAGAGTGTAGTCTGATTCCTTCCGGCATCTTTGCTGGCATAGAGAGCTTGGTCTGCTTCTTCTACAATTTTATCGGCAATATTCTCAGCTTCTGTTACCTCTGATATCCCACTCGAGAAGGTCACATGAAAGACTTCATTCTTCGCAAAAAAGTCGGTGGCAGCAAATTGCTCCTGAATACGGTTTATTACTGTCAATGCAGAACTTGCATCCGTATTTGGCAGAAACACAGCAAACTCTTCTCCACCGAAGCGGCAAAAGGTATCTTCCATGCGAATCGAACCCTTTACAAGCTCAGACAAGGACTGTAATACCTCATCTCCGATTAGATGACCATATGTATCATTAATCTTTTTGAAATAGTCCAGATCAATCAGTGCTAAAGAAAACACCCGTTCCGTGCGCTTAAAATCGCAAATCAGCTGCTTCATCACTTGATTAAAGTGTTTTCGATTAAACGCACCCGTCAATTCATCCACAATGATGGATTCCTGCCACTCCCGCTTTAACTCAAAGCGGTTTTTAATCAAAGCCAGAAATAAATCAATATCTACAGGCTTCGATAAAAAATCCATCACACCCAGCCTATACGCATGCAGTTGAGTCGCTTTGGAGTACTCCCCACTTATAATGATGATTGGAATACGTTCTTTTTTGGCTTTGCCGATAATTTGATTCAAGACCTCAATTCCGCTGATATCAGGCAAAAGAATATCCAGAAGAATTAGATCCGGTTTGGTTTCATAAAAAATCTTGAGACCTCGTTCAGCGGACAAGGCAATGCTTACATAATAGTTCTGCTTCTCCAATGATTCTTTTAAATAAGCCACTAATTCTACATCATCATCAATAAGCAAAATATCATTATGTGGGAGCGCATCATCATTTCCTTTTTTGTCTAACGTCTTAACTGAACCTAGAGAAACCGATGAATCTTGGTTAAACAGTGGAATAAGCGGATACAAATAATCGCCCCACTCTTCAATAGACCAGCTCTTAAGGCTACTTTCCATGAAATAGGGCAACGTTGCATCGGCAAACTGTTCAACTTCTTGTAACCCCACTGTTCCTGCCGTACCTTTCAAATTATGCAAAAAACGATAAATGTCCTTCTCGTTAACTTCCGACAGTTCCGACCATTCCTGGAGGGTTTGTTTGGTCCGCTCTTCAACCATATTTTTATATTTTTGTGTAGTCATATTTACTCCTTCAGAGTATCGTATCAATCTCTCACTTCATCATATTTTTCATATACTGTCAATCGAATTTTCTTTAAATTCATAGGACTTTATATAAAAATGATCAAACGGACAAAAAACCTTTGGTTGAAGCTTGCTTCAGCATTTGTAATAATGATTGGAATGGTTCATTCCGTTTACACGGCGTAATCACCATATACAAAGGGAGGCTGTATTTATGAAGGGGATTATTACTGTATTAGGAAAAGATAAAGTAGGGATTATTGCCAAGGTATGTACATATCTTGCCGAGCACAATTTGAACATTCTGGATATTTCTCAGACGATTGTACAAGATTATTTTAACATGATGATGATTGTAGACATTTCTGGCGCGACTAAAGCATTTGAGGATATTGTTGAGGATTTACATTTGATCGGAGAAGCAATCGGCGTGGAAATCAAGCTTCAGCATGAGGATATTTTTAATATTATGCACCGCATTTAGGAGGATGACCATGATATCACTGGTGGAAGTACAAGAAACGAATAAGATGATCCGTGAAATGAATCTGGATGTACGTACCATAACGATGGGGATCAGCCTCATGGATTGTGCACATACAGATATGAGAACTTTTAACCAAAACGTATACGACAAAATCACTAGATCCGCCGAGAAGCTCGTCAAAACAGGTGAAGATCTGGAAAGACAATTCGGTGTACCCATTGTTAATAAACGGATTTCTGTGACCCCTATTGCTATTGCTGCTGGTGCCGTGAAGACGGATACGTATGTGCCTGTAGCGGAAATTTTGGACAAGGCTGCCAAAGAAGTTGGCGTTAACTTTATTGGCGGCTTCTCTGCGCTTGTGCAAAAAGGGTGCACCAAAGGTGATCGTATTCTAATCGACAGTATCCCAGAAGCACTCGCAGTCACTGAAAGAGTCTGTTCTTCCGTCAACGTCGGCTCCTCCAGAAGTGGAATCAATATGGATGCTGTGAAATTAATGGGTGATATCATTATTCAAACTGCGGAACGCACCAAGGATCGGGATTCCATCGGCTGTGCTAAGCTGGTTGTCTTCTGTAATGCTGTCGAGGACAATCCTTTTATGGCTGGAGCCTTTCATGGGGTCGGTGAACGGGAATGTGTCATCAACGTTGGCGTCAGTGGCCCGGGTGTAATCAAGCGTGCATTAGAGGAAGTAAAAGGTCAGGACTTCGAAACCTTGTGTGAAACGATCAAACGGACTGCTTTTAAAGTTACGCGTGTGGGACAACTAGTTGCGCAGGAAGCATCGAAACGGATGAACGTGCCTTTTGGGATTATCGATTTATCTCTGGCTCCAACACCAGAAATTGGCGATTCCATTGCGGAGATCTTTCAAGTCATGGGTCTGGAAGAAGCTGGCGCACCAGGAACAACAGCCGCTCTGGCGATTCTAAATGACAATGTTAAAAAAGGTGGCGTGATGGCCTCCTCCTATGTTGGTGGACTCAGTGGAGCCTTTATTCCAGTTAGTGAAGATCACGGAATGATTCAAGCCGTACAGCGTGGTGCTCTTACGCTTGAGAAGCTAGAAGCCATGACCTGTGTATGTTCTGTAGGACTGGACATGATTGCTATTCCGGGAAGTACCACCAAAGAGACGATCTCTGGCATCATCGCCGATGAAGCTGCTATCGGAATGGTCAACAACAAAACAACCGCTGTTCGCGTCATTCCTGTCATTGGCAAGGATGTAGGCGAAATCGTAGAATTTGGCGGCCTACTTGGATATGCGCCTGTCATGGCTGTTAACGGCTTCAATTGTGCCAACTTCATCAACCGAGGCGGACGAATTCCTGCTCCAATTCACAGCTTTAAGAACTAATAGAAACCTCAAACAGCAAGTCCCTAATTGTACCTAGGCGACTTGCTGTTTTTTATTGTTCAGAGCTTGAAGATGTTAATGTTATCAGATTTAAGCCCGCTGGATCCCAATATTAGGTGTTCCCCCGGTCAAATCGATAAATAATACATAGTCATTTCCATCCGTGCCCTTCAGCACGAGTCCTGTCTGACTTGAAACTCCCACAGCGAAATATCTGACTTGTTGAAGGCTCGTAGGTGCTGAAACTGGTGACAAAGCCTGATTCACCGCGATCAAACGGGTCGCAGTTTTGATGGTACCTGCACCACTAATTTCACCGGTTACACCCAAATGACCAAGTATAGATTCACTACCGTTCACATTAAGGCTTCCCATTATCGTCTGACTACCATTCAAGTGCAGATTTGAATCGATAGTCTCATTCCCGTTAACATGCAGATCATTTTGAATGGTCTGACTTCCTGTAACAAGAATATTATCGAAGGTTGGCAAGACGATCATCCCTTTCAGGTTTTATAGTATATTTTATGTTAGACAAGACAATCCGGTCATAGATAGATATACATCTTTTACTAAATCCGCTTTTTCCTTCAAGATTCAGATTAATGGTCTTATACCTAAAGTCAAATGAACCCCCTACACATATAATGATTAGCAAGACTAGGTGCTAGAGCGAACGACTGGCTCCAATGAATACAGGAGGAATTATGAAGAAGACAGCTACTAGGCTCACTCCTCAAAGGCCCTCAACTCACGAAGTCTCCATCAGCCAAGTTCATCAATCGCAACACCATAATCTCATTCTCGAGAACTCTTACAGAGCGGAAACCATAACACGGGAACTAAAGCAATTAAGAGTATTGCTTCTGGTCCCCTCAGAGATAAGTGATAAAATGCCTAATGTACGACTTTTTAAAGATCAGCTAAGGCATCTGGTCAAAGAAGTGCTTGCCATTAAGTTACATCATAATCTAGAAGAATATTTAGCCCAGTATCAGCCTGATCTGATATTAGCCTTGGGATCAGAATCCCTGTTCCCTGAGGAGAATATTCCTGCCCTCAAAGCTTATAACGCTCCTAAGGCCGTATGGATGGCAGATGCGACCTGCCTTACGCGAACAGAACGTAATCTAGCGCTGTTATTCGATTATATTTTCACACAGAACATAGCTAATCTAATCTATTATCAAGGTTTACGTGAGAAACATTCGTGCTACCTCCCTTATGCTCCAGATACAGAACTCTATTATCCAAGACGTGTGGAGAACCGTTACCACAGTGACGTACTCATTCTCGGCCATTTTCAAATGAATAGTGTTCTTGAAACCCTAGCTCATTCGGAACTACTTCATGGTCTCAAGATAATGACCTTTGGTAGCGGGTGGGAGCCCACCAAAAATTTCATAGACATCACCTACGATAAAACAGAAATATCTAACTATTATAATGGAGCAAGGATCATCATCAATTGCACAGGATCTGTGCAGCAAATTATGGAGGTCGCTGCTTGCGGCGTATTTCAGTTCGTGGAAGATCATCCCCATTTTCAAAGTTACCCCATCACAGAAGAAGACCTTATTCGTTTCCAGAACCTTAAAGAGCTCTCTGAGAGCTTCAAGTACTATATTGCTCATAGTGATGCAAGGAGAAGTTCGGCTTCTCGTGCTCTAAAGGAAGTGAAGTACAATCATTCTTATCTTCAGCAGGGAAAGCTGCTTCTCAAAAAAATATTCACGGAACCATAGGGGGTGACTTGACTTGAAATGCATCGCTTTTGTATTGCCTCAGTTTCATCAGATAGCAGAAAACGATTCCTGGTGGGGAGAGGGATTTACAGAATGGACAAATGTCAGGAAGGCTACAGCCCTTTATCCTGAACATGATCAACCGAAAAAACCATTAAATAATAACTACTACGATTTAACGGACCCTAATGTGAAACAATGGCAGGCAGAAACTGCAAAAGCTCATGGCATTTATGGTTTTTGTTATTATCACTATTGGTTCAATGGCAGGCGACTTCTGGAACAACCGGTTCAGCAGATTCTTGCCAGCAAAGAGCCTGACTTCCCCTTTTGTCTGTCTTGGGCTAACGAACCTTGGACACGAAGCTGGGATGGCACTGAAGAAGATGTCTTGATGCCACAAGAATATGGAGAAGAACGGGATTGGCGAATGCATTTTTATGCTTTGTTGGAGGCCTTCAAAGATGAACGATATATTTGCGTAGACGGCAAACCAGTATTTATTATCTATAGATCCTCCAGCATCCCTCGGTGTGATGAAATGCTTCAATGTTGGCGTGATTTAGCTCAGCAAAACGGACTTAAGGGGCTTCATCTTGTCCGGACACTGGGCGGATTCCCCCTAAAGGCAGAGCACGGGTTCGACGCCAGTCTAGAATTCGAGCCTCACTACACATTCGCACATGGTGGTGTAAAGCACTTATGGAGTTCCAAGCAGGTGGAGGATCAAAAGCATATTGTGATTGATTACGATGAGTTATGGGAATCTATGTTAGAACGGACACCTCATAGGGATGGGGAAATTATATATCCGGGAGCATTTGTTAACTGGGATAATACACCACGCAAAGGTGCTGCCGGACAAAGTACTTTAGGTGCAAATCCTCACAAATTCGGTCAATACCTGTCACGACAAATTGAGAGGACCAAGAAGATGTTCAAAAGTGATTTTATTTATATTAACGCTTGGAACGAGTGGGCTGAGGGTGCCTATTTAGAACCGGATGATCATTATCGGTATCAATACTTGCAAGCCATTAAGAAAGCCCTTCAATATCATCACAAAGAAGATCCTTCCACGCCGTAGCGTCAGAAGGATCTTCTTCTTTTATTCCTTATGGTCTTTCCGAAGTCTGCACTCTGGCGCTTCTTGCACTAATCATTCTCCAACCCGTTAGCAGTGCAGCCACAAAGCATATGGATGCCGAAGTCATGAACACTACATGCATCCCACTGATAAATAACTCTGGTCGGCCTGGAACTAGGCCTGTTACCCGATAACCAGCTTCACTGCTCATCACATGAAAGAGAATCGTCGTAGCTGTCGTAATACCAACGACCATCCCCACATTACGAACAAGCGAGTTGACGCTGCCCGCAGAACCAAGCTGAGTTCTAGGCACCTTGGACATCACAAGCGAATTATTTGGCGACTGAAACAGACCACTCCCTATTCCTAACATAGCGATCCACACGCCTACCAGCACAACAGTGCTTCCTTCATGAAGCTCAGCTAATCCAAACTGAGCAATAACCATGACTACCAGCCCTGCAAAAGTTAGGAATTCAGACCCGATTTTATCCGATAAAGCACCGCTTATTGGTGCTACGACTACCATACATATCGGTAATAACATCAACAGGAATCCCGCTTCAAAGGGCGATAGATTCAGCATATTCTGTGCATAAAACGGCGCGATGATATTAAAGCAGAAGTTCGCTGTAAACACGAGAAACCCACACAAAATACTTAATGAAAACAACGGATTCTTAAATAATGACAATTGCAGTAGCGGTTCTTTCCGGCGAAGCTCCGTCCATAAGAAAGCAATGAAGCTGACTATAGCTACGATTAAAGACGTCACAATTAAGCTATCCCCATAACCGAGCTGCTGTCCCAATAAAAGCCCTGCGAACAAACTTATGATAAAAATAGCGAAGAGTAAACTACCTGGAACGTCTATTGTAGATTTCGTCCTAGTTAAATCCTTAGGCAGTACCTTCCAGCCTAACAGGATAGCGATCACTCCAATAGGAATGTTCACCCAAAAAATATACTCCCAGCCTAATGTCGAAACCATAATCCCACCTAAGCTAGGGCCAGCTATACTTCCCAGAGACACGAATGTACCTATGAAACCAAGCGCTTTCCCCCGCTCATTGGCAGGAAAGATATCCGTAACGATTCCCTGGCTGTTCGCCATTGTCATCGAAGCTCCGATAGCCTGAATGACACGCGAAGCAAGTAATGCAGGTAAACTTAAACTAAATCCACACAGCATAGAACCAATAACAAAAACTATCGTACCAATCTTAAAGATTCGAATCTTCCCGACAATATCTCCAAGCTTCCCGAAGAAAAGAATCGCAGCACAAATCGCCATCAAATATCCTGTGGTTACCCATTCGATTTGTGCCATAGGCAGCTTCAATTGTTTCGATAATTCTGGCAGAGCGATGTTGACAATACTACCATCAAGTGTGGACATGAAGGTGAAAATATTCAGAACAATTAAAATCATCCAGCGTTTCTTCTGAATTTCCTTGTCTTCCTGATAGGTTGCGCTAATAGAACTCATAAACTAACACCTCATTGAATATATAATCAACGTTTAGTTGCGCACGCAACAAAACTTACTTACCTAGTGTACATCAA
Source organism: Paenibacillus sp. FSL R5-0923 (assembly GCF_038009145.1). Lineage (NCBI taxonomy): Bacteria > Bacillati > Bacillota > Bacilli > Caryophanales > Paenibacillaceae > Paenibacillus > Paenibacillus sp. FSL R5-0923. Next base: position 2,989,250 of record NZ_JBBPAT010000001.1, on the reverse strand, counting down.
TTTAGTTGCGCACGCAACGACTTTATTGTACACTTTGTCTCAGAGTAGCAAATACGCGAACTATAAACCCAAAGAGGTGTCTATATCTTGGAAAAAGAGCCTATAGGAAAGTTGATTTCCTATTTTCATCGTCAAAATCAAAAGCAATTGGTAAAAAAATTCATGCCCTATGGAATAGGTAGTGGCGGGCAACATAGTTTTCTAAAACTAATTACTTCCAGACCAGGGATTACACAAGATCAACTAACTTCTGAACTAAAATTCGATAAAGCCACCACCGCACGCTCCGTGAAGCAATTAGAGAATTCGGGCTATATTGAACGTAAACCAGATCCTAATGATCGACGCTCTCAACTACTGTATCCAACGCCTAAAGCAATCGATTTCTCGCCAATTCTTCAGTCTATTTTAGATGATTACAACAAGAGCCTAGTTGGTAAATTAACCAGCGAGGAAGTAGAGCAGCTTCGCTACTTACTTCAAAAAATCAGCACTGACGAAGAATAGGACAAAAAAAGAAACTGTCTCAAAAGTAGTAAAGGCTACCTAAGGGACAGCTTCTTTTTTTTGAGAATTATTAGGGAAATCCTCCCTAATAATCAGAGTAATATCGGTATTTGCCAACGAATCAGCGAAATTATAGGGAGAAATTCCCTAATTATTAGTCAGATGAGCAGAAATCTCAGAATTACAGGGAGGAATTCCCTAATTATCGATCAGTGCTCCCGTTTCCTTGGTGAGGACACTCCACTTTTCCACAATCAGTCCATTCACTCCGCTACTTTTAGAGAAAAAACCTATATCATCCCGTGTTCACTTCAATTTTACGGTCTCAGCAACTTCTTTCGTAATCTCATCCCCACCAAGGCTCTTCCATTTCGCTACAAAAACATCAAAGTCACTAAGCGGTGAATCGCCCACAATAATATTCAAAAATGTCTCGCTCTCCAGATTTTGCAGCTCCGTCCACTTACTCTTCATTAGTTGGGTGTTTCCGTAAAATACTCCCCGCACTCCCTCAATAGCAGTTGAGGTTAAGACGGCAACTCCATATTTATATGCATTCGCTGCTTTCCAGCCTTCCAGATCTTTCTTTGGTTGTTCAGTGTCCTCCACCCATTGATCATAAATGAGACGGGTATCTGGATTTAATGTATCCGGGTCTATTTTGCCATGCAAAGCTTGCTGGATATCTGCATAATGTTTCTCTATCGCATCCGAATAATCAATTAAAAGGTCAAACGGATAATAAGCACGCAGCTGAATTCCTGTTTGCGCAGAGAAATCATCCAGCTTCTTAACTTCCTCCGAATTAGGGTCTTGTCTTCTCTCAAGTCTTGTAAACACGTTCAACTGCTTCATAATCGCCTCTGGATGCTCGAAACCTTTACGCACAACAAGGTAACGGTCTGTTACCGGAGCCAAATGAGCAACAAACTTACCAGACTCATCAAGTGGAGCAGCATACGCTCTCCATTCTGCCTTCGTATCGAGAGCAACCGCCTCTGACAAAGGATAATATGGCATCCACCACGGGCCAAAGAACATGCCTGATTTCCCTGTAATAATAGGCTCTTGCGTTTCTTTATAAAGTGCAAAATTAGGGTCCAGCAACCCTCTTTTATACCAATCAGCCAGTTTGGCAAGCGCTTGTTTGGTCTCAGGTGTAATGGATCCATATACAATATTCCCAGCGTTATCCTTGATCCAATTGGTGGGAAAAGCATGTAATGCACTAAACACAGCATCCAGACCATTTACTAATGGCTTTGTCCCATAGATGATATTCTTGTAGCCGCTAAGTCCGACCGTATCTCTTTTGCCATTGCCATCGGGGTCCTTCTCAATAAAAGCCTTCGCTATGTTCTCAATATCTTCGAAGGTTTGCGGTGCCTGCAGCTCCAGTTTATCCAGCCAATCCTGACGCACCCAGAGCAGAACAGGCGAATCCGCATCTATGGCTACATTAGGCAATCCGTATAATTTGCCGTATCGAGAAGCATCGGATAATGCCTCACCCTGAGTAGAATTGTACATATCCTTAATTAAATCAGAGCCATATACATTGTAGGTCTCTGTAAGATCCTCTATCATGTCATTATCAATGAGTTTCTTCAATTGATCTCGATCAACAACCATCGCATCCGGCAAATCATTGCTATCGATCGCAAGCTGTGCTTTTTGATTAAAAGCATCTTCACCCTTCGCTTCCCAAGAGTGAACTACCTTGATATTCGTAATGCTCTCCAAATAACGGGTGATTGGATTGTTGTCGTTGCTGTCACCTGTATTTAGCCTGGAATCGGGAACCTTAAATCCTACACGAATCACTATCGGATCTTCGTATTTGCTATACGCTACAGAAGCATCTTCGACCTCACCCTGAGGACTTCGAGTAGAATCTACTGTTTTGTTCTGGTCACGGCATGATGTAAGTCCGATCATCATTACAAGTAAGAGGATAAATTTACACAATCTCATCATTGGTCCTTCCCCTCCGCACGATATTCACTCGGGAGTTGACCAATACGTTCTTTGAACAGTCTACTGAAATAACGGTCATCTTCAAAGCCAGACCTTGAAGCAATCTCACAGACGGGTAATGAAGTCTCCCGCAATAATGATTTAGCCAACACAAGCCGCATTCCCCGTAAACATTCACCGAATGTCTCCCCGGCAAAACGAGCGAAACATTGACTGAAATAACCACGGCTCATATTAATTTCCGCCGCTACGTCGCTCTGATTGATTTTGTCACCTGCATGGCTCTGCATGTAACGAACTGCGCGAATAAGGCAAGACATCACCTCTTTAGTCAATCCTAGCTCGAGCATTCTCCTTCCCACATGATCAGAAAATCGGCGCAGCCAGGTCTTCCAATGGCACCAGTTCAAATTAAAAGAAATATCCCGTTCCAGTTGAACAGCATCCTCTGACTTCAAAAGTAAAGAACTCCAGCTTTGCAAAAGGGAATGGGCGAACGTTAGAAATCTATCTTGCCTTGGCTTCTGCAGGAGTATGTTCGTTACAAAATTCTCCCATTCGTTTCCATCAATCGTCCACTTGAGATTTTGAGCTTGCACGAATAGATCAGCTTCATCCGGTTTTAAATGGGGAATCGCTATTTCCTTCTTTAGTTCCTCATAATTCAGAAAGGTCAGTTCTTCAGCACTAGAATGATAAAATAGCATATGCCGAAGCTTCGTGGTGAGCTGCTCCTCCAATTCCTGTAGTGACTGATCTCTTAACCCACTGATGAGCGCGGTCTGCCATCTCCCAGAAAGCTGGTTCTTAAGCTCACGCTTCCCCTCCTCTTCCGAGAACCGGTGAAGCAAGGGCGACATCCACATCTCATGAAAGGTAATCAGCGGATTATTCTTCACGAAGGATAGGTGAAATAACTCTTCTTCATTACAGTGGCTGCTTAATGGTAAATAGAGCAGTGCCTTGTCTGCAGCTATCCTTTTACCTTCACCATGAACCAGTGCATCCCTTGTATTGTCCTCCCATTTGATGCGATCGACCAGGCGACGTATAGTCTCGTCCGCATTTTCCATCTCCAATAGAGTTTTGACAATATAATCAACGGCTCCTAAACGCATGGCCTCCTGCACATAGTCAAACTCATGATGGCAAGTAAGCACAACACAGCGAATACCTGCGAAACGCTGCCTTACTAGTTTAATTAGCTCGAACCCAGAAATGCCGGGCATGGTCAAATCTACAAATAACAGATCCACATCCTGTTGTTGAAGTAGCTCCAAGGCCGATTTGCCATCTCCCGCCTCGCCGACAATCACAACCCCTAAGGATGACCAATCAATTAGAGATATGAAGCCTTTCCGCACAAGTCTCTCGTCATCAACCACTACAGCCTTAATCATCGAAGTCCTCCTTACCTTTCCTCGGAATCACGATAGATACAACCGTACCTTCCCCTAGCTTGCTGTACATCTCTAGCTTCATTTGTTCTCCATAGTAGGTTCTGAGCATCCGGTTCACGTACGAGAATCCGATTCCGAGCCCCCGTTTCTTGGCGCCATCCTCTGACAGCAGTTGATCTAACGTATCCACATCCATTCCAGCCCCATTGTCTCTTACACACAGCTGAACTTCTCCTTCACCATGCTCTGTAATCAAGACGTCCACCCTGCCATTATCGCTTAGTCCATGATAAATCGAGTTCTCAACAAGAGGTTGAAGTAAGAATCTGGGGACAGCCACAGACAATACATCCTCATCAGCCTCCACGTTAAATTCGAATTCATAGTCATAACGGATGCGCTGCAGTTCCATATAATTTCGGATCGCTTCAATTTCCTCTCCAAGGGTAACAATGATGCTTTGTTTGCCCAGATTATAATGCAGCACCTTTACAAGAAGAGTAACCAGCTTGTCGATCTCCTTCTGACCGTTAAGCCTTGCCATCCACTGCACCGTATTCAATGTATTATGCAAAAAGTGAGGGTTAATCTGGCTAAGTAGCTTTTCAATCTCGAATTGGCTTTTCTGCTTCTCATTATGGGCTACCGCAACAATCAGCTCATTCACCTGTTTCTTCATCTGCTGGAAGTTACTAAGCACAAAATCAAACTCTTCCACATTCGTGTAGGCAACCGGAGAGGTAACATTTTCCGCCATTCGATTAATTTCAAGGTTAACCTTGCGCAAAGGACCATAAATCTTTTTCCAAATCATCCAAGCCAGAACTCCGGCAAAGAGTAGTGTCGAGAACGCGAGCAGGATCATTTTATAGAACCAAGAATAAATTTCACTGTTGAATTCGGACTTTTTAACTACTGCAATAAGCTTCCATCCCTGTGGACTAGCGTATCGAAACAGATGATATCCGGTAAGTGTTTCATGTGATAGATTAGAGTTGCTTCCAGCAGCTTTGATAATTCCTTGAGGTAATTTACCATCAATGACATAAGTGCTAGTGCCCTCTTGATTCACAAGTAGATGGTTTACTTTCATTCCGTAAGATTCCTGATTAAATATTTTGCGAAGCAGGCTGTAATTCGTCTCTAAATAAATATATAGCTTATGTTCACCTGGTACGCGTACAATGCGCTGTTCTGAGAACACGAGATTATCGCCGACGGCATACATCGTAGAATGCGGTCCATAATAATCAGCTCCGTTATATCGCATAAAAGAAGGTAACGTACTGATATCGAAATTTCTGCGCGCACTCATATTCGTAAACAGAACCGGATCATCACTGCTTGGCATAATGTAGGCTGTAAGTCCAATGTAGGGATTCGTGAAATTAACGAGGTTGATCTTCTGGTTGATGGAGTTCATCATTTGCGATTTGCGATAAATTTGCTTTTCCTGAATAAATGAGGACATTTCTTCCACAATCTGACCATCCAGCGCAAACTGTTTAGAGGCAAAATCCATATTGTCGATGGCAATCTCCAAGCTAGAGGCTTCCTGTTTCAAGCTTGCACTTATACCATTGCCAATTTTTCCTGAAAGAATAGAGTAAATAGAGGTGTAGGTTACGAATCCTACTAAGAGAAGCGGAAGAAGTGTTCCGATAACTAGATAGATGAATAAGGTATTCCGTAAGGATTTGACAACTGGGGTATGATTACGCTTAAGTACTCTTACCATCCGAATGATCCTCTTCCTTCTTCCTGTAAGCGTTCTATATATATATATATATATATATCAATGTGAGAATACCACATTTATCCTTAATTGAATAGAATAGGGCAGAACAGCCTCCACGCCGCCCCGCCCTATTTGTATTTTTCTAATCACACCTTATTTCACGCTTTTACGAGCCTCGAACAGTTCCTCAGCCTTTTTAATCGAGAAATCCATAACTTCGGCATAGCCGAGGCCATTCACCTTATCATGCATTTCTTTATTCAATTTGTCATATTCAGCTTGATCTTTAGCAAAAACCATTTTCCAAGAAATTTGTTGAATGACCGTACCAATTTGTTTGTTCTTTTGCTCCAGTGTTTTGTCCATCATCAATGGTTCTTTTCCAGTGAAGCCTTGTGGTGCTACGGCCAATAGATTATTTTTCTCAAAATACTCTTTAGGCGTCAGAACGCCCATCTTCGCTCTCCAGTCACTATCAAGCTTAGACGGATTACGCTCTAGGGTTGTCGTCCATAGATTGTGATCGTATGGCTCTTTATTGTCTGGATTCACCATCGCCGGAACTACAAAAGAGAAGTTCATTTGATTAGAGCCGTAGTAGTAATCACCACCACCATATTCTGCAGGCACTTGCGTATTCTGTTGATCGGCATAAGCCTTCCAACCAAAGTCAGTCACGACAGGTTTACCGCTTGCATCCATATCCCAAGTCAGACCTTTAGGTCCGTTAGGCACCGCTGTTCCGCTTCCTGCAGAGATCATTGCACCTTCCGGAGTATACATCCAGTTAATGAATTCCATAATTCTAGCAGGTTCTTTAGCTTTTGCACCGATTGCTATAATACCGTTACCACCGTATACATTGAAGCCAGTGGAATACATCAGCTCATCCTTGAACGGAACTAATGCAAACCCCTTTCCTTCTGCTGTTCTTTCCGGTGTATTGTAGTTTGCTGCCCCTAGCCACGGGAACCAAGAGAATAACAGACGACCATCCTTGTATTTCGCTACAACATCGTCGAATTTTTGTGTCATAGAATCTGGATCCACCAGACCCATTTGGTTAGCTTCAAAATACAGTTTGAGCGACTTCATATACCAGCTGTCTTCGGATAAGAAGTCATAATATTTCTCTTCGTCTGCTTTAACATATACAGCGGTATCAGGAATTTCGTCATAGCCCATCATGTTGGCGAACTGTTTAGCCAGTGTCATTTTATAGTTGCCGTCCCAGTCAGACCACATCGAGAAAGCATAGGTTTTCTTTCCTTGCTCATTTTTTGGTTCAAGCTCTTGCATTTTTTTCAGCACGGGCAGATAATCTTCAATCTTTGAAATTTCAGGTGCTCCGATTTGTTGATAAAGATCCCATCGCAGGTCTGGCCCCCAAGTCATATCTTTCCCTTCAGAAGGTCCAGATGGATTAGAAGCTACGCTGTTTCCGATGCCAAAAACGGATGATCCACCACCAAAAGCAACCTTTGCTTTCTCAATAGCTTTTGGAAATGTACTCCCAATGTCTTTTCCGTATTTGTCCAGAAGTCCGTCTTGTGTCCAGTCTAAGAGAAGCTTTCCTTTGATCGCATTTGGATAATGGTTTTTGTCATCACCGAAAATAATGATATCCCCAAGATCTCCGGAAGCCATCATTGCAGAGATTTTGGTATCTCCACCTGTAAGGTTTGAAGCTACAATATCCATCTCAATATTGAACTTATCTTTGATGATTTTGGCAAACCATCCGGTTTGTGGACCCGCATAGTTAGCTGTTGTAGAGAATACGGTCAGCTTCAGCGGCTTGGAATGATCAAGTGCTCCGTCATCCGGTGCTGCTGTTTCTTCCGCCGGCGCATTCGTTGCAGCGGACGTGGGCTTTTCTGTGCTCGTGTTTTTTCCTGAGTTAGCCGTATTATTCCCCCCACCACATGCTGCCAGAACGAAGACCAGGATTACGGATAGCATGACAAGCGATGCTCTTCTTAGTCTCATTGCTTTATACCCTCCCTTTCAACTCTTCACTTATAGTTCAACTCTGCTCCTAGCAGAGGAAAACCCCATTTCGTTACCGATCCGGTAGCTCATTAGCCCTTAACCGCACCGATCATAATCCCTTTGACGAAAAAGCGCTGGAAGAATGGGTACACGATTAGAATCGGCAATACGACGATCATCGTTACGGTCATCCGTACAGAGGTTGGAGTCTGCATATTCGCTACACTAGCGGCCATATCTGGTGAATTACGAATTAAAGCTGCGAGAGAGCTGGACTCGTTCAAATAACGCCATAACAAGAATTGGAGCGTAAAGTACTTCGTATCTGTCATCAGAAACGCCGTATCAATAAATGAGTTCCACTGATTCACTGCGGAAAAAATCGTAATCGTAGCCAAAATTGGCGTAGTAAGCGGTACAATAATGCTCCAGAACACCCGCATGTAACCAGCACCATCCATAGACGCTGACTCCTCAAGGGATGGAGGAATGGCCTCAACGAAGGTTTTGACCAAAATGATGTTGAATGGGGTAATAATCGTAGGCAAAATATAAGCCAGATAATTATTGGTCAGATGCAAATTGTGCATTGTTATATACCAAGGGATCAGACCTGCGCTAAAATACATCGTAACCACGACACTCCGGTACCAAATACTCCGGCCCCACATTTCCTTTTTGGTGAACAAATATCCTAAAAAAGCTGAAGACCCCACAGTAAGCAACGTCCCGACAACCGTTCTATACACGGAGACTGTTGCCGCATGTCCTAAACCGCTGATTCTTAGCACCTTACTATAGTTATCAAAATGGATCTGTCTTGGATAAAATTTGATATCCCCCGCTGCGCTAAGATCATTCGAGCTGATCGTATTGATGAACAAATAATAGAATGGGTAGATGCATGACAGGGTGAACAATCCAAAGAGCGTATAGATCATAATCTGGAAGATAAATTCTCCAGCCGTTAGTTTTTTCTTTCTCAAGTGGGATCACCCCTGACTTAAATGATAGATTCGTCACGCACCATCTTAGACAACGTGTTCGCTGCGAATAGTAGAATTACACTGACAACCGATTTCAACATGCTGACGGCCGTGGCAAAAGGAAAGTTGTTCGCGAAAGCGATGTTGTATACATAAAGATCCAGCACCTCAATAGAATCCTTATTCATCGCATTTTGAAAGGCAAAGTACTGCTCCATCCCGTTATTGACTAGATTACCTATGGAGAGCAGCAGCAGTACAAAAAAAGTTGGAATCAGACCTGGAATGGTGATATGCCAAATTTTGCGGAACCGACTTGCACCATCCACCTCAACAGCTTCGTACAATTCCTGATCAATGCCTGCGATTGCAGCAAGATAGAGGATGGCACCCCAGCCTAACGATTTCCACCAGTACCAAACGATCATCGTGACCCAAATATTTGAGCTGGAGGCTAAGAAGTTATACCCTTCATCAACCACTCCAAGCTGCACTAAAATGTGAGTGATGACACCGTTATCTACAGAGAACAACGAGAATGCCAATGCATATACCAGAATCCAGCTGATAAAGTTTGGAATCGTGGTTAGTGTCTGCACCAACTTGCGGTACCAGCCTGACTTGATCTCAGTCAACATAATGGCAAAGATCACTGGAAAGATGGATGTAATTAATCCGAGTGAACTCATGGCAAGCGTGTTCTTCAGCACCCGCAGAACCTCTGCGGTCTGTGTCGGATTAGATACAATCGTCTTGAACCATTTCAAACCAACGTAAGGCGTGTCAGACAACGGTATTCCGGGAATGAAATCATAAAAGGCATAAATCCATCCGCTGATCGGCAGATAATAGAAAATAAAGGTGACAACAAGAAATGGAAAAGCCATGAAGAACAACTTATGTTTGTTCTTCATCTTCCAGCGGGATCGATGAACCGGATCGACGCTGGGAAGCAGTTCGCCAGCAGGTACCCCCATATCGGAATCTCCTATACCCAGATTTTGATTACGTTTTCAGAGTATCAGAATCTGAGCTTCTGGCGAGATAGAGAGCAGAACGCCTTATCAGGGAAACCGTCAGATACTTGTGAACCAAATTCGCAGTACAATCGACCATTTTCTACCTGTTTGCGGGACTAGTGATGGAGGGCATATATGTCTTTAGACAAAAAACGACCACCACTTAGGAAGTACCCGATGAAGTGCACCCCTTAGAATAGACATTGGATAAAACCCCTGGTTTGTCCGATGAAATTCTAGGGGGTGTATTTTTATGGCGATTAAAGGACAGAAGTTCAAAACTTACTCGGATGAGATTAAAAAAGAGGCCATTCGTTTACATGTGGAGGAAAGATGGACTTACCGGAAAATTACGGAGCATTTTGAGATTCAAGACCAAGGGCGGGTAAAGAAATGGATGAAGAAATACCGAGAGCTAGGGGAATTTGGGTTACTAGATCAACGGGGGCGTCGTAAAGAATATATCGATCAAGATAGGTATGTTCAAAAGCTCAGACGGGAAAATGAAATGCTAAAAAAGTGTTTGGAAATCTGGATGCAGGAGGTGAAACGCACAAATATAGAGCCATTGAGAGCGCTGCAAAAGAGTATGCCGTTAGCGACCTGTGTAAACTCTTTAGGGTCTCCAGAAGTGGATACTACGCTTTCTTGAAGCGCAAAGGAACAGATCGGGATCAGGAAGCAAAGGCGCTCATTCAAAAGGTATATGAACGGTATAACGGAGTCTACGGTTATCGCCAAATTCAATTATTCTTGCTACAAGACCACGGGGTTTGGATGAATCATAAGAAGGTACTCAGAATTATGCAGGATTTAGGCATTCGTTCGAGGATCCGCCGAAAACATCGTTTTAATTATGCTACTTCCGAAGGAGATCGTGTGGCGAAAAATATATTGAAACGGGATTTCAAAGCGGATGCTCCCAACCAAAAATGGGTGACAGACATTACGCAATATCGCATAGGCGAAAAGTGGCTCTATCTTTCAGCTATTAAAGATTTGTTCAATAACGAAATTATTGCTTATCAAATGAGCGCTAGGAACGACAATGAACTGGTTCTCCGGACCTTTCAGCAGGCGTGGAGTCAACAAAAAGACGTGACCGGACTGATCGTTCACAGCGATCAGGGGTTCCAGTACACGTCTCATGCATACCACGACATGCTGCCAAAGGTTGGCGCCCGAATCAGCATGTCTCGCCGAGGCAATTGTTATGACAACGCCTCTATGGAGAGCTTCTTCTCGCATCTCAAAACGGAAGGACTCTATCCTTATGATATCCGAAATATCGATGAGGCACAAAGGAAAATTGAAGATTACATTCGATTTTATAACCAACATCGGCCACAACGAAAGCTAAATAAGCTGCCTCCGGTAGAGTACCGGAAACAGCTTATTGCCTAGGGTCTTTTTTCAGTGTCTATAAAATGGGGGCTTGACCACGAAGTGGTGGTCGTTTTTTTATATGTCTATTTTCACTGAAACATAATCAAACGAATATTATCTAGACTACATGCTAATGCCCAGACGCTTGAACATCCCCCTCCGCAGAGGCATCCATCTTCTGACGTCCCATATAGAACGAAGCCAATAACGCTAAAGCTGCAGGAATCACCGCCCAAGCAAAGGTGTTTACAATGGATGAGGATAAACCGGCTGTAATCTTACCCAGAATTTCAGGTGGAATGAGCGCCCTAGTCTCAGGTGAGAGCAAAGCATGCGGATCTTTAAAATCCATAGCTCCCGCCGGAGCCGCTCCTCCACCATTAGCCGATAGTAGCTTGGTAAGACTGCCTGAGAAATAGTGACTTTGAATGATACCGAAGGTAGTAATGCCTATTGTCATGCCCAATGAACGAATGAAATTCAGCGTTGCGCTGGCAGAGCCGCGTTGCTGTGCCGTCAATCCATGAATAGATGCCGTACTTAGCACTGAGAATGAAGCACCAATCCCTAGCCCAATTAAAATCATATATAAAGTAACAAGCAGTCGTGAAGCATCCGGCGTGAGTGTCGCTACAAGTCCAGTACCGATCACCAAAAGTGCGAATGTAGGAATCAGCAGGCTGCGGTAACTGGTTTTTGACATCAGAAATCCGCCCATCGTAGCTGTAACCACTGAGCCAACCATCATTGGCAGCAATACAAGTCCTGAATTTGTAGCTGATCCGCCCAATACCCCTTGAATAAAGATCGGAATATACACAGAAGCCACAATAAAGGCTGCACCGCTAAATAGTGCACAGATAATGCTCACCGCGTATAATCTTTTTTTAAACAAAGCAAAGGAAATAATCGGTTCTTTCGCTCTAGTCTCTACAACAAGAAACACTGCTGCAAGGATGGCAAAGGCTGCAAATAAACCAAGAATCATGGAAGAATTCCAAGCATACTCTTTCCCGCCTAGCTCCAGCGCAAACATTAAGCAAATGACTGAACCAAGCAGCGTACCCGCGCCCAACCAGTCAATGGGCTGTTTAGAATGCTCATGCGATTCTTTATAAAAGAATACGACCATCGCAAAAGCCAACAGTCCAAGGGGTAAGTTAATATAAAATATCCACTGCCAAGCAATATGATCGGTAATATACGCACCCAGTAATGGACCAAATATACTCGACAATCCAAATACTGCTCCGAATGCCCCGCCGAGCTTGCCCCGCGTCTCCAGCGGAACAGCATCGAACATGATGGCAAAAGCGATTGGCACCAGCGCCCCGCCACCAATGCCCTGAATGGCCCGGTACGCAGCTAACTGAGTTATTGTATCAGCCGTTCCACAGAGAGCCGAACCCGCCATGAATACGATAATTCCAAAAATAAAAAACTTCTTACGACCATACATATCAGACAGCTTGCCGAAAATGGGCATACCCGCCATCTCGGCTACGAGATAGGCTGATGTCACCCAGACAAATTTGTCCATTCCGCCAAGCTCCCCAACAATATTACCCATTGCAGTTGCAACGATGGTGCTGTCCATGGAGGCCATAAGAATTCCTAATAGGAGACCTGCGATAACAATACCCAGATTGGGCGATTTGGCAGCACTCATATGTTCCACTCCTCTTTTTCTCAAAAAATAACTATAATATTGTCTTTATATCTTCACTTGATGCTTCACTGTTGCGTGCTTATTAACTTCTAGTGTATCGCGGAATTCCACCGTTTCTATTTCACAATCCGGACCAATGATTACACGTTCTCCCCTTACCATACTAGCCTTTGTATTGACCAGATCAATAACATCGCCTTCGATTAGCCCCGCTTCAAACAGTATTTTCGAAGTTGGCTTCATCATATGCAGCAGTCTCCCCGTTTTACTCTTCTTAATGGTTAAGATACTGCCCCCAACCTCCTTCGCACTACTTGGACCAAACAATTTAATCTCCAAATGCTCAGCACTAAGTAATCCAGCTACGCTTAAGGCACCAGAAATTTGCAATTTTTCCCCTTCACAATCACCCTTCACATCCAAATTTCCGTAGAGATGAAGCTCATCGATTTTTACGGAGGCTGCTTTTATTTCACCCTGTCCACGTAAGGAATCCCCTTCAAGATTACCCTCGAGTGCAATTTCGCCAGTGATTTTCATTTGCTTCATATGCAGATTTCCAGCTATATTGGCATTTCCAGTCAGATTCATCTTCTCGCAATTCACATCTCCAGCGAATTTGCATTCTCCAGTGATCTTAACATCTTTGAAAGAACCACCGGCTGAAGATGTTGTTCCAATTATTTTCAGATTATCATTCACCGACCTTCTCCACCTTTCCAACCTTAGCCTCTGGATGCACTGTAATTTGTTCGCGATACTCTACCCGTCCGAGTGTACAGCCTGGGCCAATAATGACAATATTTCCTCTGATGATATCCGCAGTTGTATATTCTACATCTATAAAATCTCCCTCGATCGTTCGAGCACATAGCTCAGGCCGAAGCTTAGGGATGATTCCGCTAAACATCTTACTCCAAAACCCATTATTCACTTGCCGTATCACGAGGCTCTCCACACCAATTTCATTAGCCTTCCCTTGACTCTGCAGTTTGAAATCCACATGACCGGCACTTAGTAAACCACCAACACTAAAGCTACCTTCACCTACGAAATCCTCAAGCTCACAATCCCCTTTGACACTCACCATTCCGTTAAGGGTACAGCTTTCACCTCGAAAACTCTTACCTACATTAAGAACCCCATCCACCTTTAGGGTGCCAAAACGCATATTACCCATCACTTTGATGACCCCGTTGCATTCTGCTTCTTCTGCTGCGAGATCATCATTCAAATTCATATGCCCATTTCCTTTAAACATTCGCGCCACAATCGGTCCGACTACTTTACCTACACCATCCATGTTTACGTTGTTGTAAGTACCTCCGGCCCCACCACTAACCCCGTTTATTATCAAATCAGGCAGCTGATGTTTGTCCATTACTCTTCCTCCTATTCAACAAGCTTGTAGGCAAGCTTACCTTTCAATTGTTCGATCAAATCTGCATATGTCATTTTACTGACTAATCTAACCCCTTCATCAAACCATAACTCCGCAGGCGCTTGTGCCAGAATGAAAGATGAAACCCCCATTTTCCGGACAAAAAACAACTCCCAGCTTCCACTCTTGAGCCTTGAAACTTTCTCCTGCAAAGTGCGAAACAGAAGCTCCGCCTCCTCCATACTCATTTCCCCAGCACTAAGCAGGCGGTCTACAGCGAATAAATGAACGAGCTCCTCAAAAGTATATTTACTTTCATCACCGAGACTTTCTCCAAATTTCCTCAGTGTTGTTGTCGAAACAATGTTACGTTCTATAATTTCCTTAGCAGTTAAACTCACCTTCTCAAAGGATGCCTTATCCGATAGCTTATCAGCCATTTCATCCAAAGAAAGCCCATCTTTCATATTCACAATGTTGTGAATTCGCGACAAGATCATCTCTTTAGGAAAAAAAGTCTCTTGTCCAGTAAAGGTAGATTTGCGAATAAACCATTCCTCGGGGATTAACTGCTTCCTTTTCCAGCGGTACAATTGCCCATATGAAATACCGGTTAAATCCAGTAGTTGCTTCTTCGAAATCAAATCATCTTCCATATGCGATCACTCCTCGAAAACATCGTAACATAACACTGTTACGTTGTAAATAAAACACTCCTCCTTAAATCTCCTACTGCAACAAATCATTGCATTAAAGTTTCCCTCCAAGATTTTACGACACAAGAAAAGAGTGAACCTCCGTCTAGAGGAGGATCTTCGCTCTTTTACCCTCACTGTATTCTTTGATTTAAGCTAGGCATATTAATTTATGACAAAAAGAGAAGGAGTCTTTATCGACTCCTTCTCTTTTCCTCACTTAATGTCTTCAGAATCTTTTTTGGGTTTGGCTTAATCGTTTTTCAGCACCATGTGGGTGTAATGGTTCACCCCAGATAAATCCATCACCTTCGTACCTCGGAATGAGATGCATATGGTAATGGGTAAGGTCGTTAAACTTCCCTCCATCTTGACAAATTCTTACCGTCAGGTTTAAACAAGCTCTTCAAAGCAATTGAAAGTTTTTCCGAAGCATCCATGATAGCATAAGCAGTCTCTGACTCCATCCTATTTATTTTCATTTACTGCTTGTTGAGCAATGCTTAGAATTGTATCCTCATCCAAACTGTTGAACTTTAAAGTGATTGAACCTTTTGAAGTATTGAATGCTAAAAACGTATAATCACTTTTTTTATTTTTTGCACCTGATTGCCGCTAATATCAATAATATCAGCATCGTTCAAATCAACTTGAGTATTGCTATAGGTTATTTCAATGAGTGTTTCTCCTTGATAAGGTCCGTAGATGATTTCTCTTTCATTGGACGCTTTTTGTTCCTTTGTTAACTTCTCCTGTTTCCCTTTGTTTTTCGTATATGTGACTAAAACTTCTTGATTATCTCCAATAAAGTTGCCTTGTTTGTCCTTTGGAGGGAATTTATGTTGTACATAACTAACTTCATATCCATCCAGTGTAGGGATACTAAATGATGATCCTAATGCACTAACCTGCACCTGCGCTTTAGCTAATTCATCGTTGGAACCAGCCTTTTGACATCCTGATATTAAAAATATAATTGCAGCAATAAAAAATAAAAATCCAGATTTGTTCATGAAATCACCTCTAATTATTTGAATTAATACTAATGGAAAACCTTGTTAGTTCGTAGATATACTTCAGTAACATTCCTCTTAATCCCTTTAATATCCCTAAATATGGAAGCACTATATATACGTTGTAAAAGTAAATTTGTTGCACTAAACCCCTCGTCCATTTCGACGATACCTTGGAATGATTCCGTTGGAATTCACTTCATTTCCTTCAAATCCAATGGGTAATCAACTCCTTACCATAGTGTCATCTTAATAACAGAACAAACGTTCGTAAAACTTAAATATCAACAATATGATTTAACATAGCCTAAAACAAAGAAAAGAAAGCCCTCCCGAGCCAATACTATGGCATCTGGGACAGCCTTCTTTATTTCACTTGCTCTATCTACAAATCTTATCGTTTAAGTCTTTCATTAACCTTACTGCACATAGGTATAATGCGCTGAATCATATTGTGGACCGGATTTCTCATAAGTGAACCAGTACTCAATACTGCTGCCAGCACTTAACCCACTCACCGTCTGCTCCCATGTACCTGAGCTGTTGGTCATCCGGTAATTAAGTTGTGGCCCCCCGTTAACCTTATAATGCACATCTACATAAAGAGCACTGGTCACAGGTGTAATATAAATGCTCGCTTCTGTTGAAGAAAGTCTCGTTACCCCTGCTGTAAAGTCAGCCGTCACATGATCACCGCCTCCGCTGCCTCCAGTGGGATTTGTAGTAACTGTTGCGGCATTACTAGCGGATGATAGATTACCCGCTGCATCCGTAGCTTTTACTGTAAACGTATAGGCTGTGCTTGGAGTTAGTCCAGTAACAGTAGCTGTAGTATCTGCCACAGAGGCTACCTGCTGTGTTCCACGATAAACAAGATATCCCGTTACACCAACATTATCAGTTGAAGCAGACCAACTCATGTTAACTGCTGTATCCGTCTTGCTGGTTACTGTCAGATTAGCAGGTGCAGTAGGTGCTGTCGTATCTCCAGTATTACCACCACCCGTCAAGTATTGACCTGTGAATGGATTAAACCGGTGTAGTGATAGAATTAACCAACCCGTGCTGGACACGCAGTTTTGCTGTGCCATCACCCAATAGCTGTTGCTGGTCCCTTTCAGCGAATAGGGGATTCCCCCTAGTGAAGCGCCGCTTGTGCCTTGCTTTTTAATAATTTCAGTGTTAATGGCATCCGCTTTGGATACATTGCCTTGCATAAAGTAGGCGAGCGACATAAATGCACTTCCTTCAAACCATACATCAGCACCCGTATTACCGATTTGATTCCCGTTATCGTCATATGCGGGTAAAACTTCATCCGTCCAGTCAAAATCATAGCCGGTCAGCGTATTCCCAGCATCATTGTAAGTAAGCGTCTGCTTGTAACGCGGATTTGCAAGGGTCCCCGGGGTGCCGGAGGCATTTTCCACATAAGTTAAGCTTGCACCGTAGTTATGGGTGCCGGATACTCCTAAGGCCAATACTCCCCATGGATTCACGTCCAATGGAATTTTAGGGTCGATCAAATTCGTATCGTTTTTCCAGCCTCCCTTGAAGCGTTTGACACTGTCATCCCACACATAATTATCCAGGAATGTTTTCACTCCAGAAGCTGCACTGTTATACGTGGCTGCCTTGGAGGAATCTACCGAAGCATAATACTGCAGCACCCGGTAAATATCGATATTGTGCTCGGTAGAGCTCCAAGGCTCATCAGAGTTACTCCAAGCACTCCATCCTCCTGCGATACTGCCATTTGCTTTTTTATACTGTAAGCTCCAATCGAGCGCTTTGAGCGCCATCGGACGATATCGCGTGTCATTATATTGCTTTTCATAAGCCATAGCTGCCATTGCCATCCATACAACCGGCCCCACATGTTTACGAATTTCTTCTCCGTAGCCATTGTTATACCAATAAGAGTTCAGCCAGAAGCCCGAAGGGTCCTGAATGTCCCGCATTTTGTTCAACACCTGCTCTGCCCGTGCCCGCTCACCTTTTACAATAAAGGCAATGGCTGCAACAGCTTGATCATACGTGTATACAATCTGTTTGGGGTTGTTTGGACCCCAGAAATCCTCAAAGCTATCTACCAATCCCTCAAAAGCATACCCCGCTGTTGCATCCTGCTGGGCCTTCAACCAGATTAAAGCACGATTTGAAGCATCACTTGTGGCATCTGCACTCGCTTTTCCACCAAAAGGTAGAGCTACCCCAAGCACCAACAGACTTGTCATTAAGATCGAAAACAGCTTCCTCATCTTCATAACTTTCCTCCTCATAATCATGATGAACTGGGCAATGAGAGTTCTTTGAAGCATAATACTAAAGCGTTTTCAAACAGCGACAACAGGAACTTTTGAATTCTTTACCATGGTAATTGTCCTCATTTTCAGCCTTCGCGGCCTATTCGTCAACGATTTTCTGTAAAATTTTAACTAAATGAGGCGAAACAACCATAAATCCCATTTAAGAAACTATACGAAAGACCGCACTTATTTTATTAATTCGTGTTCACGAAGACAAAACAAAAAGAGCAGACAGCTCCTTGGGTAGGATTCTATCTGCTCTTTATGATTTAATCACTATTCTATTCTGCTTTATCTTCACCAGAAGCTTCGACTGCAGCTGGTTCAGCAGCATCTTCATCGGTTGGCTCTTGAGCTGCTGGAGGTGCGATCCGGACAATCAAAGTGTCCTCAGGCGTCAATACTTCCCAGCCTTCATGCTTCGGAAGATCAGACACCAGCAATTGATCACCAATATCTAGTCCACTGAGATCCACCTCAAAGGATGCCGTTAATTTATCTGGAAGTGTGCGAATATCCAGCTCATGCAATTCAATTTGCTGCACGCCGCCACTCTTCACACCTACTGGATCACCTGTAAAGTGGAATGCCACTTTTGTATCCAATTTAGCCTTCATATCAATTTGTTGAAAATCAATATGCAGCAGTTGTTTGGATACTGGCTGGCGCTGGATTTCTTGGATGACAACGTTCTTTTTACCCGAGTCTGGTAATTCCAAGGTTAATACTGCCCGAGGGTTATTAGCCAAAATCCCGGTAATTGTCTTAGCATCCGCTGTAAAGGACTGGCTATCTGAACCTGCACCGTACACGACTACCGGTACAAAGCCTTTTCTGCGCTGTGAAGAAGTCGAGCCGGATCTTTCTGTCAAACGTACTGTTGTATTCACGATGATTCCTCCTAAGTAGGGATTTTATACTAGACCGATTAGATATGTACGTCTAACCTAACCACTCTCTATTACCCCATTAACCTGGCTTCGAAACCCTTAAAAATTTTTGAGCACAGGCAAAAATAAGGTCAAATTGTATTATTATACAATTCAACTTTAATTATTCAAGACTTAGGAGCGAATCATCATTGTATCTTTGACAGCTATCAGACCAAATGACAAGCTACAAAATGGTTATTGCCGGCATCCCGGAATACCGGGATTTCAGATCTGCAAACCTCTTGTGCATAGGGACACCGGGTATGAAATTTACAACCGGAAGGCGGGTTCACTGGGCTTGGGATATCCCCCTTAAGGACAATTCTTTCCCTTTTCAGCTTGGGTATAGGTATTGGAACAGCTGATAGCAATGCCTTGGTATACGGGTGGAGCGGATTCTTAAATAATTCATCTCTAGAAGCCGTCTCCATCATAGATCCAAGATACATAACACCGATTCTTGAACATAAATGCTCAACCACACTCAAATCATGGGAGATAAACAAATAGGTGAGCCCACGGCTCTGCTGCAGCTTACTAAATAAATTAATAATCTGTGCTTGGATGGACACATCCAAGGCCGAGACTGGCTCGTCTGCAATGATTAGCTCAGGATTCAGCACAAGCGCACGCGCGATTCCGATCCGTTGTCGCTGTCCTCCTGAGAATTCATGCGGAAAGCGATCAATATGATAAGAGGATAAACCACATGCCTCAAGCGCCTCAAGCACCCGATCACGAACCTCTGATTTTGAGCATAACCCATGATCCAGTAAAGCTTCTCCGATAGCATCACCTATGCGGACCCGAGGGTTAAGTGAGCTATACGGGTCTTGAAAGATTAGCTGCATTTGGGGTCTGATATTTCGCAATGCAGCGGGAGACAAAGAATGAATGTCTATCCCTTTGAATTTGATCTCGCCTGCCGTTTTATCCGTTAGCCGTAAAATCGTCCGTCCGACCGTACTCTTTCCGCTCCCGGATTCTCCTACAAGCCCAAACGTCTCCCCTGGCTGAAGCGTGATGCTAATATCATCAACAGCCTTTACATGCCCAACCGTCCGGTTAAGCAATCCCTTAGTGACAGGGAAATATTTCTTCAGATGATTGACCTCAAGCAGTGCCTCAGGCATGAACAACCGCCTCCTCATACAACCAGCAAGCTACCTTTTGTCTGCTGGCCACTTCTTTAAGCTGGGGCTGCTGGCTGACACATACAGGCATGCAATGCTCACAGCGGTCATGAAAATAACAAGAGGGTACCAGCTCTAGCGGATTTGGCACTTGACCTGGTATGGAATACAGCTCATCCTGCCGCTGATTGATAACTGGCTTCGATTTGAGCAGCCCTTTCGTATAAGGGTGTTTGGGATTGTTGAACAATTCAACAACCTCCCCCTCCTCCACAATCTTTCCGGAGTACATAACAATCACGTAATCAGCCATCTCCGCGACTACACCCAGATCATGGGTGATTAATAGAATAGACATGCCGGAGTTGTCTTTAATTTCACGAAGCATATCCAGAATTTGTGCTTGAATCGTTACATCCAGCGCCGTTGTCGGTTCATCTGCAATCAATAACTTTGGACTGCATGCGATAGCAATAGCGATCATTATCCGCTGCAGCATCCCTCCACTTAATTCATGTGGATAACTATCAGCAATTTGCTCAGGTCGTGATATGCCTACCTGTTTTATTAGTTCAATCGCCCGGATACGCGCCTGCTTCTTATTCATCTTCAAATGCACGATCAACGGCTCCATAATTTGTTCACCGATCTTGATTACAGGATTAAGAGAGGACATGGGCTCCTGGAATATCATCGCGATCTCGTTGCCACGGATGGCTCGCAGTGTGTTTTTGTCCATTTGCAACAAATCTTCACCCTGAAAATCAATTTTACCATGGGCAACCTTGCCCCCTGGCTCTTCAACAAGACCCATGATGGACATCGCAGTTACACTTTTGCCGCAGCCCGATTCTCCGACGATACAGACCGTCTCTCCTTCACGGACACGGAAGCTTACATCATCAACGGCTTTCACTTTTCCTTCTTCCGTAAAGAAGTATGTACTTAGACCGTCTATATTCATTAAATCACTCATGTGAGGGTCACCTACCTCTTCTGTTTAGGATCAAGTACGTCCCGGAGTCCGTCACCAAAAATATTGATCGCGATTACTGTCGCGAAGATGGATAGCCCAGGCGGAATCCACAGCCACGGCCGATCCTTGAAGTCGATCATATTATTCGCTGCGTCAATCATATTGCCCCAGGTTGGCGTTGGCGGCATAACACCTAGCCCAAAAAAGCTAAGAACCGATTCACTCAGAATAGCACCACCGATGTTGAGCGTTGCCATAACGATCAGCAGCGGGATAATGTTCGGCAGCAAATGGTTAAATAATTTACGGCGATCCCGAAGGCCTAATACTACAGCTGCTTGCATAAACTCACGTTCTCGCAGACTAAGCATTTGCCCCCGTACCATACGCGCCATACCTGGCCAGCTCACAATGCTGAGCATAAGCATAACGATATACATCCGGTAGTCCGTTGGAATCTTCCACTCCGATAATAATGCTCCAAAAATAAAGAGCAGCGGCAAACTCGGAACCGTCAATAGAAGATCCGCAATCCGCATTATGATTTGATCGGCGATTCCGCGGTAATACCCAGCTATGGCTCCCAAAAGGGCCCCGATAAACACCGAAAGAACCATTGATGCCAGTCCTACGGTTAGTGAAATGCGTCCTGCCTGCATCACCCGGGTCAAAATATCTCTGCCCAGCGCGTCTGTGCCAAGCCAATGCTTCATATTAGGGGCCTTGTTCATCAGTGCCATATTAATTTTGTTATCCGTATAGGGAGAGAACAGAGGACCAAGAAAACAAAGCGCAAACATAAAGATCACTACCACAAACCCGGATACCGCCAGCTTGTTCTTGAGCAACCTCCGAAGGGATTGCCGGAATAAAGAGGATTTTCCTTTGGTGGTCTGTGGTTTCGAGATATCCGCTACATTACTTTGAACTGCCACGTCAGCTTCCTCCTCTCTATAGCCGAACTCTAGGATCAGCAATCCGGTACAAAACATCCGAAAGCAACGTTCCTATGACGGTAAGTATGGCAATAAACATCGTAAAGCCCATCAGCAAAGGATAATCCCTAAGTCCGAAGGACTGCATATACAGCTGGCCAATCCCAGGCCAATTGAATATTTTTTCAATAATAAGTGATCCGCCAAATAGTGCTGGAAGCTCGAAACCAACCAGAGTAATCGCAGGCAATAAAGCATTTCGCAGAGCATGTGTAAAGAGCACCTTTCGCTCCCTTAGGCCTTTAGCACGGGCGGTGCGGATATAATCCTGTTTTAAGACATCGATCATATTACTGCGGAAATAACGGGTGAGTGAGCCCAATCCAAGGAGGGTCATAACAACAACCGGAAGGGTCATATGCGTTACAATCTCCTTAAAATACGCCAGACCCGTAGCATTACTGCCCGTAGTGATTATTCCACCCGGAGGCAGCCACTTCAGATCGACGGCCAGAATTTTGATCAGAAATAAACCTATAAAAAATGACGGCAGTGACATTGCTGCGAATATAGCGATCATCACGAGAGTATCGAACCATGAATATTGCTTATAGGCTGAAATCACACCAATAATAACTGCAATCACCCACGTCAGAAACGTGGAAACGGCAGCCAGTAGAAAGGAATTCCAAATATAATCATTAAAAAGCTGCAGCACAGGCTTTTGTTGGGCTAAGGAATACCCGAAATCGCCATGCAGCGCATTCTTCATCCAGATTCCATACCGCTCAAGCATCGGCTTGTTCAAGCCGTAGATCTCACGCAGCTCAGCTTTACGTTCTGCAGTCAATTTGATATTTCCAGTTATGAAATCGCCGGGGGTTGATGCATACAGGCAGAAGATCAATAATGATGCCGCAAATAAGATAATGACCATGTACAACAGTCTTTTCGATAAGTAAGCGCTCATGACAGACTCCTTATGATTTGTCCCCTGCTCATCAGAGCAGGGGACACTGTTTTATTTATTTCAGGCTCCAAGTTGGCAGACTGCCAGCAAGACCGATGAACGGGCTGACCGATAGATTCTCAATACGTCCGTTATAGGCGTATACAGTCTTTTTGTAACTTGTGAAAATAATAGGCAGTTCATCATTGAAGAGCTGATACAGCTCTTTGTATACCGCTTTGCGTGCTTCAATATCAGTAGTAGCCAAGGCTTTATTGTACAGTTCCAGGAATTTCGGATTGTCATAATCCGTGATTTCTCCATCGAAGAATTGCATAAACCCGTCAGCCGGATCAGTCAACATACTAGTGGAGAAGGATACGAGATCGTAGTCCCCGCCTTCTACCTTAGATACCAAAGAGTTAAAGTCTGCAAAAACCTCAGGCTGGAAATCGATACCCAGTGCTTCAAAATTCTCTTTAGCTACAGCAATGAAAATATCTGTATTTTTGCTCTTAGAGCCGAGGTAGTGAATGGTAAGCGGTTTGCCATCTTTTTCACGGATACCACCCGCGCCTACTGTCCAGCCTGCTTCATCCAGCAATTGTTTTGCTTTTTCCGGATCATATTTGTAAGGATTAATGCCTTCCTCCGTGTAAGACCAAGAGATAGGGGATGCCGGGATGTTGGCAATTGAGCCTGCACCTTGCGCTGCATCTACATAAATACTCTGACGATCCAGACCGTACACAATGGCTTGACGTACAAGCTTATCCTTGAGCTGTTCATGCTTCAGATTGACTTGCAAATAACCGTAGGTACTTGGAGTGTAAGGAATAATATTCACAAAACCGAGCGCTTTCAGCTTCTCGATATTCTCGTCTGTCGCACTAAAAGAAGCGTAGTCTACCTCACCTGTTTCTACGAACTGCCATACATCGCCTTCCGTAGTTTTATAAATGAAATGTTCCGTTTTGGGTTTACCTTTGAAATAATTCTCATTCGCCACAAAACGTACTTCTTGCCCCGGAATAAATTTTTCCAGCTTGTAAGGTCCATCTCCAAGTGGCTTCTCATGCAGCTTCTTGATGTATTCAAGATCTCCAAATTTATAGTCCTTGCCATAGTAAGCTTTCGACAGAACATTCGAGCCGAGCTGTACCAGCGCTGTTGCGTTTGGTTGCTCAAGTGTCACTGAGATCGTCTGTGGATCAATCACTTTAATCCCTTCTATTGCTGTAGAAGTACCATCTTTATAGGCTTTGCCGCCTTTAACATTTAGTGATGGAAGCTGGGAGCTACCGTCATACGATTTGTCGTATTGGATCGTCCAAGTAAAAGCCACGTCATCTGCTGTCAATGGTGAACCGTCGCTGAATTTCAGATCTTTTCTCAAGTGGAACGTGTATGTAAGCTGATCATCCGAATCATCCCAGCTCTCTGCAAGCTCCGGTGTTGGAACGCCTTTATCGTCTACAGTTACGAGAGAAGCGTATAGCAGTGAAGATACATTGCCATCATAACCACTTTGCTGAAAATACGGAGTAAAAGCTCCGCTTGGGTCCGTTAACCCTACGATAATGGTGTCTGTACGTTTCTGTGCAACTGCTGGAAGTTTGGACAAATCGGTTGCGGTAAAAGGCTCGCTTAGCGCACCCGCAGGAACAGTCTCTGCCGGAGTTGTTGCTTCCACATTGGTTGAATTGGACCCTGCAGCCGCGTTGTTACCAGACGAGGATTCGTTATTACTGTTGTTAGCGCAAGCAGAAAGTAACAGTGAACCCGTAAGCAGTAATGAAGTGATTACAATCGCATTTTTTCTCATGTACCTATCTCCCTTTTCTCTCTAATAGAACAATAACTATAATTCCTACCTGTTAAGTATGAATAACTTCTGATGTTCATTATAGAAAGGTTTTCGAGTTCTGTAAAGAGAGAACTTTAAAAAAATTCTCTATAAACAGAATCAAATGAGAATTAAGACAACTAAAAAAAGCCAAAACCCTCTCTGCATAAGAGAATTCTGACTTTTAGATGGTTATATTTTTTTTGTGAAATGATTATTTTAAATACTCAAATAGCTGCTCATTCATCCGATGAATGCCTTCCAGACGCAGACTATATCCGGTGACATTCTCCCCTTCAATATAGGCATGAAGCAAACCCGCACAACGAAGATTAAAAATATGATCGTGAACAATCCCCTTCGAGATTCCCGCATGCTTAACAATTTCGGTGAATGTTTTGCGACCACCGCTAAGAGCTTGGAGAATTTTCAGGCGGCTTTTTTCACCCAGACTACGAATGGCTCTATACATAAAAGGTGAAATTTCCTCGTTCTCCATCGAAATCCAGGCCGCATAATGACAGATTGTTAATTCACCATAGCAATAGATGATATTAGCAGGCTGAAAATGATACTGTGGAATTAATACAAGCTTCTTAAGCCCATCAGTAGGCATGAAATAGAATCCGTTGGTCGTTTTGTTCACAAAATCAGCAGTTTCCAGTGCATTAAGCTCCATGTTCTTCAAATCCGTATGCTGTTGTAATTTGCTTAGAATCGCAGGATTGCATTGACTAAAGTACTGGCGGTTCCATTCGGAGAGTAAAAATACTACGCGATTACGGTAATCCTCCATATGGCTTGGAAATACCTTTACATATTTTGATAAGGTCTCATATAACTCGCCAACTGTTAACCCTTCAATCCAGTTCAATACACTGTCTACATCATCCTTGAATGGACAACAGTAAATGAGCAGATTCAACATTTTCCATTCATTGTTTAGTTCAGTTTCCTTCAGACGGGATAATAGTTCCTCACTTAGGGTGCTTTCAATTTCAGTAACCCACGCTACCCCTAGGTCAATCTTCTTATAGGATTTTTTGCATAGATAAGTATGTAAGCTATTCAATAACTCATAAATCGATCCAAATTCAACCTCAACTTTGTATTCCACAATGATTCCTCCTGCTAGCGGTTCTTTTCAGTAGTGAGATATTCTCTTAATCTTATTGTATTATCCTGAGAATACGCAAGCTACTTTATAAACGGGAGTGTATAAAAATTCATTGACTGCTGCTTGACTACTGTTTGAATGCAGAATTTATTTGCATCTCACTTTGATTTTGAGATTGCGAGAGTCTAAAAGGGAATTGCTACTCATATGCAGCAGGACATTACAGTTCGGCTCCATCGGTGAACACATACCCTCACGAAGTTGCTATCGGGCACAGTGGACCTTATAAGCAGTATTCCCCCCAATTTGGGGTTCTATCGGACTCCATAGGCGCTATTGGCATAGAAATCGTCTTAATTTGTGCTTTTTCCTAAGGAATAGCTGCAATGGAGTCCGAAACTTTAATCAAACGGCTAAAAATTTGCAATTAGCGTCATCTGAGTCCGAAAGCTCTAGTGGATGATTATGATAACAGGAATTTTGGCCACGCTGAGGTCTCAAGGATTCCCATGAGTCCGGCTGTCCTGGATGTTCCTGCGTCAGAGTGCCAGGAATGTCTGGGCCGGCTTGCGTATCCAGCACACTAGCTTGTCCAGAAATTCCAGTCCTCCCACCTTCTCGGCTCGCCAAAAGTCACTCGATCACGTCTGCCTCCTGTCCCCATTCCGCAAAGCCAGACTTCTTGCAGAACAAACATTACAAAGCAACTGCCTTGAGTAACATGAGCGCATCATTCACACCAATAATCCTAACTTCCTCGATAAATCCATCTATGGAAAGCCATCAAACGTCCAGGGCGAGCAATCAATCTGCTTCGTTCCTCGCTTTTTGCAAATCGTGGTAGTAAAATATAGGCAATAACATTTTAGGAGTGAAGCCATAAGATGCAAATTCAAACTGGAACAGGACGTTTTTTTGTTGAGAATGACGGTAAGGACCTTGCCGAGATCACATACAGTTTGGATAAAGATGCTGGGGAATTGGTCATTGACCACACTCGTGTCTCTGAGGAACTGCGCGGTCAAGGTACCGGTGAAGAACTTGTACGGGCTGTTGTAGATAAGGCTCGAAATGAAAATTTAAAAATTGTTCCTGTGTGCTCCTATGCAGCTCATCAATTTGAGAAGCATCCGGAGTATAAGGACGTGCTGAGCGGGAACACAGGCGAGCGAGACTGATCTCCGTTCCCGTTTCCGTGAAGCTTTATTAACCTATTCGAACTAATACACTTAGTTCAAATACACTTTAGGAGGAAACGGGTTTGACTACTACTGATACTTTGAGAAATATAGAAGAATTACAAGAACGCTGTGAGCAATATGATGGAATTTCACTGAAATTGAATTGGGATATGCTTCGCCAGCCATCAAGCGTAGGAGATACGGAATGGCTCGTGACATATGAAGATGATTTACTCGTCGGCTTCTTAGGACTTTATGGATTTGGAAGCGATATGGAGGTCTGTGGCATGGTTCGACCAGGCTACCGCCGACGGGGCATCTTCTCCTCACTGTGGAACCGAGCGCAAACTATTATCAAACGAGGCAATGTTGATACCCTACTTCTAAACGCTCCTGCTGCCTCATCATCTGGTGTAGCATTCCTTCAAACGCTACCACTAGAGTTTAATCACGCGGAATACCAAATGAAATGGGGCGGAAATTCGGTTGCTTCTTCTGAAGCAAGCTCAGCCACAGGGACTGTGATCTTACGCCCTGCTCGTGAAGACGAAGCCCCAATTCTCGTTGAGCTGGATTGTGGAGGCTTTGACATAAAGACTGAAGATGCTGCCGAACTCTATGACCTGCAGAAACAGGAAGGCCTGCAAGAACATATTATGATCGAAATGGACGGACAACCTGTTGGTAAAATGCGGCTGTGGACCGAAGATAATGAAACCTGGATTTATGGATTTACTGTCAGCAAGAAGCTACGTGGGCTAGGCATTGGACGAAGTGCACTTCTTCAAACGATCGAACGAGAACGTAAAAACTATAATGGAATTAATCTCGAGGTCGCTCTAGATAATCCCAATGCGCTTAAGCTATATGAAAGCTGTGGCTTTATCATTCAGAATAAACAGGATTATTACCGTTATATCGGCTAATCCATAGAATTAAAGCCTCCTGTCTAATGGGCGTTCTCGCCTGTAGAGCAGGAGGCCTTATTTTATTATTAGGAGTAATCACATGAGCCCAAAGCCTCCAACATTAGCTTCGCCTCTATCATTTCTAAGGTCGCTACAGTTTAATGAGCCATCAGCGTGCACTTCCTGCTCCAGAAATACAGATAACAATCGAACATAATCCAAAGACTCCTTATACGGGACTGCATTTCCCTTGTAAGAGTATTTACGACCGTCTAGCAAGGAGTAGATTTCCACGGTCTCCGCAGGTTCACCGTAAGCCGCATAACAAAAGACGTTTGTCATATGCAAAAAGCCCGCAATAGTATCCTCATTGCCATTCACCATAAATTTCTGAATGTTCAGGCTTCGACCATTCTGAGTAGAATTCCAAGCTAATTGAGTAATCATCGAAAGCTCCAAGCTCAGCTCCGGGACTGGCACATACCACTGCTCGTATAGCATTACCGGAATTTCCAGTAAATGATTGGTCGAAACGATACGCATTAGTTCATCCGCTATACTCGTCTTGATATCCCAATATTGCAGTAATGAAGGAAAAGCATCCCCCCTAGGTGGCCAACGACGCTCTAACAGAAATTGTATCGGTGTCTCCCTTCGAACTTCAGGCAGCAAACTATAAAAGTCGTTAAGTGTATGCCCTACAGCATATTGAACCTGCTGGCGCCAGCGTGGGAGCCCGGTCGCTGGAGCTCCGCTTGATAAATTCTCGGCCCCTCCAAGCATAATGTGCTCCACTCGATAATCATGCAGTCGTTTATATGGAGGCGTATGTAAATTCACTTGTTTCTTCATCCAACTTCCCGCTGGCCCGCCCATCCTATGATGCCACCATACAAGCTTCGATAAATTGACGACCGAATTGACGGCAAGCTTCTTTTTCAGCAGCGTTCGGGCCATATTCAATCTTAAGACTATCCTGTAATATCACAGCTCCACGTTCCTTTAACTTCTCCACGAATAAGTCCACGGCTCCACAATAAATCGCGTAACCTGTGTCTCCACTGCCAAAAACTGCTGATTTCATAGCGGTCAAATCAAGCTCATCCATCTCCTCATAGAAATCAAGAGCTTCATCAGGTAGCTCACCATCTCCCCAAGTGTATGCTCCCAACAGAACGCCTTCATATGAATTTATCTCAACCGCGTTACATTCAGTGACCGATTTCAAAACGGCTTCACCGCCTGCTTGGCGTATTCCCTCTACAATCAATTCAGCCATTTCCTCAGTGTTTCCAGTTAGACTGGCGTATGCCACTAGCACTTTAGTCATCTTTCTGTTCCTCCCATTACTAAACATAAAATTTAAATGATGTGTGCTTCACCCTCATTCTATTTGATAATGATTATCATTGTCAAATGAATAAAATAAAAAAAACGCAAACTCCCGTTTATTCACACGGTTGATGTTTGCGTTCAATCCCTTTTTTGTTCAAAATTATTTAGTATGCTCCTTCGAGCAAGGTAATGTGATTACCATCTGGATCGCGGAAATTCATTTCTTTCCCGCCATACGCCATCGTAACCGGTGGCTGACAATCCAGTCCCTTAGCCTTTAACTGCTCGTACGTCTCATCGAGATTATCGCAGCCGAATACTAAATTAACAAAGCCAGTCGTGAGCTTTTCCCATTTCGTCTCATCCCAAATGATGATTCCAGGCTGCTTCTTGTCGAATCCAATCTTTGCGCCATCAAAATTGCCGTAGCCTTCGAACGGAATTGGAATCCCTAGCACCTCCGAATAAAATGCAGCCAACGCAGCAGTATCCTTAGTGTAGATGTTAGTACCTTCAAAAGACGAAATCATAATTTGTCCCCTTTCGTTCTCATCATCATTGTTTTCATTTCTTACTTGAGTTTAACAAGGCTAGCACCCTTTGTATTGCAAAATTGCGACATTTATCTGCCCGCATAGACTAAAGCCTCAAGTGGTGTTCTTCCTGCATATTTCTTGAAACTGTTTATAAAATGAGGCTGGTGGCTGAATCCATACGTAAAAATAAGATCCTGCATATTCTTCGTCTGCACAGGCAGTTGATACATTTCCCGCCATACATTCTGAAATCGCACAAGGTCAGCTGTTTTTTTAGGCGATACACCTATGTATTCTTGAAACAGTCTTTCTAGTTGACGTCTGCTTAGATTAGAGCTGGTTTCCAAATGCTCAGCTGTTACCACACCCTTTTGTTTAATTAGGGTATAAATTGCATTCATCATCCGATCATTAGTCCGTCCACCACGCTCAAGACGCTGAAAAAGATAAGCCTCAGCTGCCCCTATCCTTTCATTCATAGAATTTGCTTGTTCCAGCAGAAATCCTAGCTCTTTTTTAAAAGTACAAAAGTATTGGTCCACATCTACAAATGCATTCAGGACATCCCGGAGATGGTCATCTGCAAAAAAATGAACGGCCCAGAAATGAAATCGGATACCAAAGGTTGAGATCATACCTTCCCCTCTGTCTGAAGGGACTTCAAAAGGAGCATCATTGATGCCGGAAAAAACGGTAGTTGTTAAGCCTGTCGACTCATTCAGATTCCAAATAATGTCCATGCATGTATCTGGAATAATTGTTTCCATTCGAGGTTCGTAACCAGATGCCTTGTCCACTACGTGAACGGAGGCCTCTGTAGGAATACGCGGTGTAACAGAACCCCAGAAACAGCGAATATATGGCTGCAAAGCTTGACTGGGTAGAAATTCACTAGTTTGTGCTGGATTTGCAGTTATCGGGAAATATAGAGGCGCAAGATTGAACATAAGCTGCTATTCTCCGATCATAAATATTGTAAAGACTCTGATATCTGATCATACACAATCATTGCTTGATCTACCAGAATAATAGCTGTGAGCATGGAAATATTATACACATAATCTTCATTGGATAAAATAAGTAGAGTGTTGGGCTTGTGCGTATTTTGTTTGTAGCTATATGGTGAAATGATGTACAATAAAGGCTAAATGAATTTTTGAAGGATGGATTAAAAAATGTATATAGCTAGCGACTGGAAAGACTATGAAGTAATTGACACTGGCGGTGGAGAGAAGCTTGAACGTTGGGGTGACATTATCCTGCGCCGTCCGGATCCACAAATTATTTGGCCACTCTCCAATGAGACAGCGAAATGGCGTGATGTACACGGTCATTATCACCGTTCCTCAGCCGGTGGTGGACAATGGGAAATGAAGAAAACAATTCCGGATGATTGGAAAATTAGTTACGGAAAATTAAAATTCCATTTGCGTCCTACAAATTTTAAGCATACAGGGTTATTCCCTGAACAAGCGGCCAACTGGAGCTGGATGATGGACAAGATTGCGGCTGCTAACCGTCCGATCTCAGTACTGAATCTATTTGCTTACACTGGTGGAGCTACTGTAGCCGCCGCAAGTGCCGGCGCTTCTGTTGTTCACGTGGATGCAGCCAAAGGAATGGTGCAATGGGCAAAAGAAAATGTCCAGCTGTCCGGCCTGGGCGATCGTCCAGTTCGCTACATCACGGATGACGTATTCAAATTCGTACAACGTGAACAACGTCGTGGTAGTAAGTATGATGCGATTATAATGGACCCGCCTTCCTATGGAAGAGGACCTGGCGGAGAAATGTGGAAGCTGGAATCCAGCTTATATCCTTTCCTTGAGAGCTGTATGCAAATTATGAGCGACAAACCTTTGTTTATGCTAATCAATTCATACACCACTGGGATTTCTCCAACTGTCCTACGTAATATGTTGTCGATGACCATGGGTAAACGTTATGGCGGGAAGCTCACCTCCGGTGAAATCGGTCTTCCGATCACTTCCTCCGGCATGAACCTGCCATGCGGTATTCTGGGACGCTGGGAGGCGTAAGCCATGACACAGCATTTATCTGGCAGCAACGAGCCGCTGGACGGAATGTCGAAGCGCTTCGAAGTGTTATACGAAGATAATCATCTTCTAGGCATAGTGAAGCCCGTGAATATTCCTGTTCAGGAGGATGCTACTGGAGATCCTGATCTGCTCAACCTGCTCAAAGAAGATGTGAAGGAACGCTTTAACAAGCCTGGCAACGTCTATATGGGGCTAGTCCACCGCCTGGATCGTCCGGTTGGGGGTGCAATGATCTTTGCCAAGACATCAAAAGCAGCATCAAGACTATCCGAGTGTGTCAGAACTCACAGCTTTCATAAGGTGTACTTAACGGTCGTGCACGGAAAACTACCAGCATCTCATGGCCGTCTTACCGATACGCTGCTTAAAGACGCCAAGAGCAATACCGTCACTGTGGTCCGGAAAGGAACACCCGGCGGTAAGGAAGCCATTCTGGATTACACAGTACTTGGCAGCGCTGAGGGTTACAGCCTGCTCAAGATCGATTTACTTACCGGTCGTTCACATCAAATTCGAGTGCAGCTCAGTTCCATCGGCTGCCCCTTATACGGTGATCAGAAGTATGGGGCTTCGGTGAACAGACCTGGACAGCAAATTGCACTGTGGTCTGCACTTGTAGGCTTTCCCCACCCTGTTACTAAAGAAGAAGTAGAACTTATTTCCCTGCCTCCGCAAACCCATCCTTGGGATTTATGGTCCAAGGAATTACAAAAGAAGGCTATCCGTTAATGGATGGCCTTCTTTTTTTGAAATAAAGTGTTGTTGTATATATTCATGGTGTAGAACCTTCCGGTGCAGTTGTAACAACCATTTTGCCCATTAAATAGAGTAGTAGCTGTTGATTATGAGAGGATATCGGATCAAGCGCTTCTGCAAAAAAATCACTGCGGATCTTCAAACCACGTACAGTCTCCTGCGTTCCAATTTCCGTTATACTCACCCATACAATACGGCGATCCGCAGCATCTCTCTCCCGAATGATAAGCCCATTTTTCTCCATCCGATCAAGTAACATAGTAACCGCTGCAGGACTGGTCGCCAGATGTGGAGCCAGATCAGAAGGCTTCATGGCATCACGTTCCTGAAGCAGTTCAAGTACTGTGAGTTGGGCATCCGTTAGCGATGGGGCAAGATTACTGTCCATATGTAGTTTGTAATCTTTTAAAATTTTATGCCAAATTTTACTGAATTCAGAAGCGTGCACACTGATTCCTTCCTTTCCTTGCGGTTCTATCCGGTATAACTACATTTTCGCGAAACAAATTCCATTTCCTGCAAAAGAAGAAAAATAAATCTTCTAAACTGATAAGTGAGAAAATTAAAAAAAGGCACTTAGTCAGTTCTCAAGAAGAATTGACTAAGCACCTTGATAAGTTATTTTAACAAATCTGTTTATTACTAGTTTGTTT
Source organism: Paenibacillus sp. FSL R5-0923 (assembly GCF_038009145.1). Lineage (NCBI taxonomy): Bacteria > Bacillati > Bacillota > Bacilli > Caryophanales > Paenibacillaceae > Paenibacillus > Paenibacillus sp. FSL R5-0923. The sequence continues at coordinate 2,955,861 of NZ_JBBPAT010000001.1, read as the reverse complement.
TACTTAACTGCTGGGAAAAGATTAACAATCTCATCCTTTTTCTCCACAGGAACAATCTGTTTGCCTGTAGAACGACGCTCTCCAAGTGGTGCAGATTCAGAAGAGAATGTATGATGTGCATTCTCCCGTGTAATTGCATTAAGTTCCAGCGGTTCTCTGCAATAGAAAGCCCCTGCCAATTTACTGCCATTTGGTCGTACTCGCTTGCCTTCCTTAAATTCAAAGGTTGGCATCCCTTTGCCACCGCGGCTTTGAGATGGATAATCCACTAGTAATGAACGTTTCGCATATCCGATATCGGAGATAGAAAGGATCTCACCTTCATCTTCACTGACCCAGAAGCAAGAAATCACCTCATCGCCCTCACGAAGCTGAATGCCTCTTACACCGGATGCAACACGGCCCATAGGATTAACTTCATTCTCATGGAATCTAATACTCATTCCTTCACGAGTCACGAGTACAATGTCCTTGTCATTCGTACTAGTAGCCACTGTAATGATCTCATCACCGTCTGCTACCTTACAGGCTGCTACGGCTCCAGAGCGGCTTGTAGAGTATTCCTTGAGCTCTGTACGCTTAACCTGACCTCTGCGGGTGATAAACACGAGGCTTTGCTGCGGATCATCAAGATTATTGACCGGAATCACGCTAATGATTCCATCCCCTTTAGACAATCCGATAACGTTAACAATCGCAGTACCTGGTTCTTTCCATTTAAACTCTGGAATCTGGTGAACCGGAAGTAAGAAGTACTGCCCCTTGCGCGTAAAGACCAGCAGACTGTCACGGGTATTCACATCGAGCAGCTTAACGATATGATCGCCTTCTTTAACGCCTGATGTATGACGTTCCCCACCAGAGCGGGTAAAGGAAAGCATACTTGTACGCTTAATATAACCGTCTGCGGAAAGTGCTACTAACACATCCTCTGCGTTGACCAGCGCTTCAAGGCTAACCTTAAGCTCCTCAACTTCGCCTTGGATCAGCGAACGGCGATCGATCCCGTATTTGTCGCGGATCTCCAGCAATTCCTTACGGATTACAGCTACGAGCTTCTTGTCACTTTCCAAAATGCCACGCAGATGTGTAATCTTTGCCATCATTTCATCCAATTCTTTTTGGAGTGAAGTAATCTCCAAATTCGTCAGACGATACAATTGTAAGGTAAGAATAGAATCCGCTTGACGTTCACTGAACCCGAACATCCACACGAGATTGTTCTGAGCATCCTGACGGTTCTTCGATGCTTTGATGGCAGCGATGACCTCATCCAGAATATTCAGTGCCTTAACCAAGCCCTCTAAGACATGAGCACGGTCTTCTGCGCGTTCCAGATCAAATTGGGTGCGATGAGTCACTACTTCACGCTGATGCGCGATATAAGCCTCCAGGATGGCTTTAAGACCAAGCTGTTGCGGAGCCTTGTTGACAATCGCCACCATATTGAAGTTATAGGTGATTTGAAGATCGGTTTTTTTGAGCAGATACGCCAAAACGCCTTGGGCATCCGCTTCTTTCTTGAGTTCAACTACAATCCGAAGTCCTTCTCGTCCACTCTCATCACGAACTTCAGCAATGCCATCGATTTTCTTCTCTAATCGAATATTCTCCATGGAGGTAACTAGTCGTGATTTTACAATCTGGAATGGAACTTCCGTAATCACGATTTGTTGCTTGCCTCCACGCATATTTTCAATCTCAGTCTTGGAGCGTAAATAAATACGGCCTTTACCAGTGCGGTAAGCATCCATGATGCCGTCTCCGCCCATAATAGTGCCGCCTGTAGGGAAATCCGGACCTTTCATAAAGGTCATGATATCTTCAAGTTCAATATCCGGCTTCTGCATCACTGCGATACAAGCATCAATAACCTCACGTAGGTTATGTGGCGGAATCTCAGTGGCAAAGCCTGCGGAAATCCCACTCGTGCCGTTTACGAGTAGATTCGGATACCGGGAAGGAACAACCACAGGCTCTTTGGCTGTATTGTCAAAGTTGTCCTTAAACAGCACCGTCCGCTTCTCGATATCACGCATCATCTCCATTGCAATCGGAGATAAGCGTGCTTCTGTATAACGCATTGCCGCAGCTGGGTCATCGTCCATCGAGCCCCAGTTGCCATGACCGTCAACAAGAACATGCCCCATCTTCCATGGCTGTGCCATACGAACCATACCGTCGTAAATCGAGGAGTCACCATGTGGATGGTAATTACCCATTACATCCCCGACGGTTTTGGCCGACTTGCGGTACGGCTTGTCAGGCGTGTTGCCAGAATCGTACATCGCATAAAGAATACGGCGTTGTACAGGCTTAAGTCCATCGCGGACATCGGGAATCGCCCGGTCCTGAATAATATATTTGGAATACCGACCAAAGCGGTCACCGACGACCTCTTCCAGAAAAGCCGGCAAAAATTGTTCTGATAAACTACTCACTTTGCTCACCTTCTGTTCCTCAAACTGCCCGTTTTAAAATAGTGTGGTAATTCTCATGAACACTCCAGGGATTTTTGGACTTCCGGCCGCTGTTGTCTCCAGATTTCTTTGATTACACCGCTAATGCGGATAAAATCGGGAGACAAAGGCGGGCGCTATCGCTCCTACAGTTCCAAAATTCCCCAACGTTCCAAGAATCACCAAGCTTTTTGAAAATCGGGATTATCGTCACTTGCAGCACTACTAACTGCAACTACTCTACAATTTCAGTGAAATCGACATTCTCAACAATCCAGCGTTTACGTGGATCGACTTTATCACCCATCAGTGTAGAAACACGACGCTCAGCCTTAGCAGCATCCTCAATCTGCACCTGAAGCAGTGTACGCGATTCTGGATTCATCGTTGTTTCCCACAGCTGATCAGGGTTCATCTCACCCAATCCTTTATAACGCTGAAGCTCGAAGTTTTTGCCGAATTCCTTTAAGTAATTTTGCAGTTCTTCATCACTCCATGCATACCTTACGGTTTCCAGCTTGCCCGTTTTGCGGGTCAGCTTATAAAGCGGAGGCTGAGCAATAAAAACCTTTCCGGCATCTATTAACGGCTTCATATAACGATAGAAAAATGTCAGCAGCAGCACCTGAATATGCGCTCCATCTGTATCCGCATCGGTCATAATGATAATTTTGGAATAATTGCTGTCTTCGACGGTAAAATCCGGACCAATTCCTGCACCAATCGTGGAAATGATCGCTTTATATTCATCGTTCTTCAGGATATCCAGCAGCTTGGCTTTTTCCGGATTCATCGGTTTCCCTTTTAGCGGCAAGATCGCCTGAATCTTTGAATCACGGCCTTGCTTCGCTGAGCCACCAGCTGAATCACCTTCTACGATAAACAGCTCAGTTCGTGTAACGTCCTTAGACTGCGCAGGTGATAATTTTCCGCCAAGATTCGAGCTCTCGCTACGTTTCTTACCTGTACGGATCTCATCGCGGGCTTTGCGAGCCGCTTCCCGAGCCTTCGAGGCCTGAATTGATTTTTTCAGAAGGCTCTGTGCTACCTGTGGGTTTTCTTCCAGGAAACGAGCCATATTCTCAGATACGATATAGTCTACTGCACTACGAGCAGAAGCACTACCAAGCTGATCCTTCGTCTGTCCAACAAATTCAACCTCGGACATTTTGACACTAATGACAGCCATCATACCTTCGCGCAAATCATTTCCTTCTAAATTCTTATCCTTTTCTTTAAGCAGCTGTGTACGTCGGGCATAATCATTCAACACACGAGTATACGCGGTCTTAAAGCCTGTCTCATGAGTACCGCCGCTACGAGTAGGAATGGAGTTAACGAAGGAAGCCAAGGTTTCTGTATAGCCTCCATTGTACTGAAGGGCTACTTCCACTTCGATATCGTCCTTTTCAGCGCTGAAGTGAATAACATCATGTAGAACATCCTTGCCCTCATTCAAGAACTGTACGAATTGGCTTGCTCCACCCTCGTAAAAGAACTCGTCCTGACGATTGCTCCGCTCATCATGCAGCGTAATACGCAGACCGGAATTCAGAAAGGCAATCTCCTGTACTCGCTCTGCCAGCGTATCATAATTCAGGGCAATTCCATTTGGAAAGACGCGAATATCCGGTTTAAAAGTAATTTTCGAACCGGTTTTGTTGGTGTTGCCCAGAATTTCAAGGCCCGTTACAGGTTCGCCAACATGCTCTTTCCCCTTCTTGTCCACCCAATATTCAAAACGTTGACGATGGATTTTGCCTTCACGATAAATCTCTACTTCAAGCCATTCAGACAAAGCATTCGTTACTGAAGCCCCTACGCCATGCAAACCGCCTGATTTCTTGTAACCAGATCCACCGAATTTACCGCCTGCATGCAAAATTGTAAATACAACTTGCGGCGTTGGCACTCCTGTCTTATGCATTCCAGTTGGAATCCCACGACCGTTGTCCGTCACCGTTACTGAGCCATCTTTGCGAAGTAGTAAGTCAATCTTCGTACAATACTTGGCTAAATGCTCATCCACAGCATTATCTACAATTTCCCATACTAGATGATGTAGTCCCGAAGAACTTGTACTGCCGATATACATGCCAGGTCGTTTGCGTACTGCAACCAGACCTTCGAGCACTTGAATGTCGTCAGCATCGTATCCAGTACGGCTATTCTCGCCGTTATTAGAAACTTCAGCAAACATATCGATCTGTTCGAGCATTCATGCTCCTCCTTCTTTTCTCTATACTCAAGCATTAACGCCTTCGGCGTCCTTATAAAGACGGTAAGCCTTTAAGCGAGAAATATAAGACATACAGTATAAGTGCAAAACTTATACTTTCTTATATCTCTAGAAATGCAAACAAACGTTTTCGTCACTTTGTACATTCTAATTCAAAATATCCCTTTTCGTAAAGACGGCGAATGAAATGATCACCGAAGCAGCCCCCCATACAGCCAGTACAGCCATGGAAAATGACAAGGACATCCCCTCTATGGGTGCGGGAGTTCCTGACAAATAACCGGTCAGTCCAAGATTTACCATAAATAAATATTTCGCTGTTGTCCAGGCTGAGGCCATATTAGTCAGAATATTTCCAGCGATCAGCGCTGCCATCATAACCACTATACTAGCAGCAGTGCTCCTTACAAGTACAGAGATCATAAAAGCAAGCAGGGCAACTACGACACTTACGAACCAGACCAATCCACCTTGCATAAGCATATATTTCCATTGTGGTACTGCATGCACAGTAGACATATCCACCGAGTCTCCACTGATCTTAAAGCCTGTAAAGACAGGGATATTAAAGCCCTTATATCCAAAAGCAAGACCAGAGATAAGGTAGCTGATCACAAAGGTGGAGAGCACAATAAGCGAGACAAACATAAGCAGAGCCGCTAATTTGCTAAACAAAACTTTCCAACGCTTAACTGGCCTTGTCAGCAGCATTTTGATCGTCCCTGTAGTTCGCTCCGCAGAAACTAAATCCGAGGCTACCGCCATAATGAGCAGCGGAATAAATAAAGTAACGGAATTATCCATAAACTCACGGGTAAAGGTAACGCCACTTGGCTCGTTCGGATTCACATCATGGTGAAGGTAGTACTGAAGCTGCTGTACAAATATTCGCCGATAAGTCTTCCATTCCTCTGGAATTCGGTCGCTACCCAAAGAATTTTGATTATCAATGATCTGCTGCTGGATCTCCAGGCGCCAATCGGAGTTGAATTTATCTCGGCTACGCTCAGCTGAGCGCATTTGAGCGTAGGTGAACATAGGCACCAGTACAATCAGAATCAGCAGTATAACATAAAACCGTTTCTTTTTTATGATTTTTAAACATTCATTACGGATTAGCGGAAGCATATTATTCAACGTTCTCACCCTCCGTTAGTTTCAAGAATAGCTGTTCCAGTGTCGGATTGATTTTATGCACAGCCCTAACTTCGATTTCAGCAGTCACCATAACAGCCACAATCTCGGGGATCAAATCCTGCTCCATAATTGTGATTAAAGAATTCGGGCCCATACCTGCAATTATTGAATCATCCAAGGTAACGTCTTCCAGATTCTGAATCTGAATATCTGGGCGATCAGTCAGTAATCCCTTAGCAACAGCAAAAGGCTCCAGCTCCCAAAGTACATACGGAGAATTTCGAGCGATCAGCTCATCAACCGCACCCACTGCAAGTACTCGCCCTTTACTAATAATTGCAACACGGTCGCAGAGAAGCTGGATTTCACTAAGTAAATGACTCGATACAAATACCGCTAAACCCTCATCTGCTAGTTTGCGTATAAATTCTCGCAGCTCCTTAATTCCCTTTGGATCTAAGCCATTTGTAGGCTCGTCCAGAATAAGCAGACGCGGACGTCCCAGAAGAGCCTGCGCTATACCAAGTCGTTGTCTCATCCCAAGCGAATATGTACTTACCTTATCATGGATTCGTTGATCCAACCGAACGATATCTACAACTTCACTAATACGTGCATTATCTATACCTGGCTGCATTCGGGCAAAATGCTGTAAATTCTCCCATCCCGTCAAATAAGTATATACCTCAGGATTCTCAACGATAGAGCCGACAAATTGCAACGCTTTTTCCGGATTTCGGTTCACATTGTAACCACATACCGTAATCTTGCCCTCGCTTGGACGAATCAAATCGACAAGCATTCGAATCGTAGTTGTCTTCCCAGCTCCATTGGGTCCGAGGAAGCCAAAGATTTCTCCTTCTCTCACATCAAACGTAACATCATCTATAATCCACTTTCGCCCTATTTTTTTCCGTACCCCGTCTACAGACAAGACGACCGGGCTGGATTCTCCACTGTTCGCTTTTGTCATATTCTCCTTAGCTCCTTGTTACTGTCATTTCCTCGGCTAGTACTTGCTCAAAGGATATTTTATCTAATACAAATCATCATTCTTAGAAAGCTGGCTCTCACTTCTGTTCTAGTGTATAGCCTGAATGAATCGCTCTCCAATTCGTTGATAGCCATCCCCATTCGGATGAAAATGATCCGTTGATAAGTATTTGCCCAAATGCTTGTTAAACAAGTCGAAGGTTGGAACCAATGTCATATTGCTGTGCTTATTAATAATATCCATTGCTGCATTATTCCACTTCGCAACCGCCTGATTACCTGGTACAAGTAGATCTGGTATATCACCAAAGGGATTGTATAACCCCATATAATAAATTTGAGCGTTTGGATTGATTTCCGTGATTTTCTCCAGAATCTTACCTAATCTTTCTACTGCTTCCGGAAGGGCTGCTAGCAAAGACTCTGGAGTCAGCTCTTGATCAGTCGTGGATTCACTTTGAAGTGCGCCACTATTCTGCAAAATATTGGAGTCCTTGAATAAATCATTCCCTCCGATCGAGAGCAGAATGACATTCGCCATATGCAGCGCGTAATCTATACCATCTTCATCCAGCTTGCTTTGCAGTCCAGCAGTTGTTAAACCATTAATTCCCATATTACCCAGTAAATCAACTTCGACACCTTTAGCGGATAAACCACTAACCGTACGCTTAACAAATCCTTCTCCGGTGTTATCACCAGTTCCCTTGGTTAGCGAATCTCCGAGAGCAACAACTTTGAGCTTCTTAACCGTCTCCGTCACTGGAGCGGCTGTTTGCTGAGGTAAGTTGGTCCCTGACGCTTCTCCAACCGGATAGATGATGTCTCTGACCGCATAAACTAAACCTACAATTAGAATTATTGTTGTTACTATGGAAATCAGGCTGACCGTGCGCCATGTCCACTTTGAATCATTCAAAGCCATCCCTCCGTGTGCCGTTCTATTATGTATTGTTCCACATTTTACAAAGATCTTAACTATGTACATAAACATAAATCTTCCATACCGGTTTTGCAAATGTCTAAAATAGAAATAAATCCAGCTAATCCGCTTATTTAACCCGAATCTGAATACGAAAATTTTTCAAAAAAATTTAGCGATTAAAGTTTGGGTACAAAAAAACGTTCCCCGATTTTCATCGGAGAACGTTTGATTCCAGCAACATTTTTTTCGATTATTTACCAATAAATTCTTGAACCCAGTAGTTATTGTCATAACCTACACCGATATAATTGAAATTAGCATTCAAAATATTAGCCTTGTGACCAGGACTATTCATCCATGCTTTCATTACTTCTTCTGGTGTTTTTTGGCCCATAGCGATGTTCTCGCCTGCAGCGTTATAAGTGATACCAAAGGATTTCATCATATCGAATGGTGAACCATACGTAGGTGAAGTGTGTGAAAAGTAGTTATTAGTACGCATATCCGTAGCCTTTGTAGCTGCTACTTTATGAAGGCTGTCCAACCCAGAAACAGGCTTCAAACCAGCTGCTGCACGCTCTTTATTTACCAGCGTTACGATCTGTTGAACATAAGTTCCTTTATTGCTCGCAGCACCTGTAGTAGGTGTAGTTTCTGTAGGTTTAGTTACAGTAGTCGTATCCGAAGGCTTAGTTACAGGCTTAGTTACAGTAGTTGTATCCGAAGGCTTAGTAACCGGAGTTCCGGTAGATGTATCTTTATTTGGAACCGTTCCTGTTTGAGGCTTGGTTACCACGATTGTGCTATTAAAAATAGGGAGTCCCTGTAGGTTAGCTTGTTTTAAATATTGTAAAACCTGCTCATAGCTAGTACCTGATTTAATTACTGTTACCTCAGTTGAGGCCGCATTCGCTTCGAGTGGAAGAGAAATACTAAGTGCCATAACAGCTGCTACACTACCACCAATAATTGCTCTTAATCTCTTGTTCTTCATTCTGCCATCTCCTCTTTCTTGTGTGTAATATATGTTTCTGCTTAGAGTGACTAGCTACAAATGTTACAAAGTTGTAATTTGTTCCTCAGTCATTGTAGCATAAATCTATCAGCTGTGCTCTTCTAATTTTTAACATTTACTAGTCTTGATTGTAAGTTTCCTGAGCATGAATTGCATTCGATATTGGCGTTAAAAAGCAAAAAAAGTCGCCATTCTCGAGAGAATAGCAACTTCTGTGTGCTAATAGATAATAAGTAACTAGTGAAACGATTGCCAAAATTCTCCCTCAGTAGAGATAAGTCCCATAATTTCTGCATAAGGAATACGGAAAGTAGGAAAACCCGCAGAATAAGGAGCAATCTCATAAGGTGCGAAATAAAGATATAACGCTTCATTATCTACAAAGAAAGGCTGAGCTGAGGTAATTCCTTTATACGTATCCGGAAAAACATAGGAGTACTCAGGATCATTCTCAATCTGCTTACCTACGATTTTACTGAGCTTCTCCACGTATCTACTTCCTGGCTTGAACAAATCACCTAGCTTATAGAACCTTCCGTTACGTACATTAGTATGTGTATAGATTTTGGTAGGCATGCCGTGGGCTGCTCCAAAAGGATAACGGTAACCCGTTAACTCCAGCACTAGAAGGTTTTTGCGGAAAAAGGACACTGAAAAATCACCATTATAACTGAAATCCTGTGTTGCTCCATTACTACCTGGGTCTTCGACTAGCGAAAGCTTCCGTAATTTATCATTAACCTCTCTAGAAACTTCCGCGCTTGCAATTCCTTCAACAACCGGATAGTAAACCAGATAATCCCTGTTCGGTTTGTACTTCTTCTCGACTACGGAATATGGAGGTCTCAGTGGGATGACTCCATTTTGCCTCCAAATCTGCTTCCCTTGACGATCGTAATATGCTGTACGTTGATCTATATCTGCTCTAATTAGGCGTCCACTGAGGGTAAGTGTTCCCGTCCCTTGAATAACTGGAGGCTGAGCTGCTCTTTTTCCAGTTCGATCTATAAAAAAAGTCTCCTTAGCATCATATACAGATGCCAGTCCGTCCTGATAATTATTCACACCAAGCAGGGTATGATTGCTCAGAATTGCTCCTGTCTCTGCATCAGCGATAATGTAACGTGAGCCTCGATAAGGTTGACTAGGGAATATTGGTGTTCCTATAGCTGCTCTACCTTCACCAAGCTGCAGGACTTCATAATATTTCGCGGGGATAATCATTTTTCCTTGTTTATCAATCAGCCCGTAGGCGTTGCCATAGTTCTCAGCGGTATTCACCACTGCACGCCCCTCAGAGAAAGGTAAGGCAGAAGTAAATTGTGGCTGAATAGCTACTGTTCCATCCGTGTTTAAATAGCCGTACTTACCGTTCTCAGTCGCTTGATAGGAGAGCAGCCCATCACCCGGACTCCCTACGAATGGGTGATTGTACGTATAGAGAATCTTCCCTTCAGGATCAATGAGTGCGTACTCTCCCTCTTTAATCTTGACCAAAGCCACACCATTCATGAAATCATTGGCGTCCACATAAATTGCAGGCAAAACCTCTTTGCCTTGCGCATCTACATACCCATATAGTGATGGACCACCCGTTGTAATTTGTTTCGAAAATAATGCAAGTCCCTCATGCAATGAGTTTAGATAATCATAACGGGCTGGAGTCACCTCTTTACCTTTTTCATCGATAAATGTGTACCCTTTCGCATCTGATACTACTGCGCGTCCTTCCGAAAAAGGGGCAATAAACGAGTAAATGGGCTTCACCCGCTCCCTTCCAGAGCTGTCGATCAGTCCGCTACTGTTTTTTCGTTGTACAATTGCTAGCCCGTTCTTCTGAAAATCCTCAGCATATTCGTATCTAGGTTCAATCTGAGCACGACCTTCGTCGTTAATATATCCCCAGAGCATACCCTCTTTAAGATTAAAGGGCGCCGGATGTAGCCCAGTATTCCTTAATTCGTCATCAACCCACTCCGGTAATACATACGGCGTCTCATAAGGCTTATTAGAGTAGTCTACACGATATAATCCCGCCTCTGCCGGGATCGTAACGAACAGCTCCTCTTCTGTGCGTATGAAATCTTCTTCTTGCTGCGTAATATATTCGTTCCAGCCAATGCCGTCCCATCTCCATACATCCGCTTGCAATGGACCATTGTCATTCCCTTTCCCCAGCTCATTCAATCTAATCCTTAACATCGAGTCGCTCCCCTTTAACAAAGGCATTTGCCTATAGAATATGGGAGAATGTTGGTTTATGTGATTTTGATCTTTGAGGTGTGGGAGAAGGGTTAGGGTGTGTAATAGGTGGAGCGTGAGGGAGAACGTGACGGCGAGACTGAAAGCTGTGCAAGTGGTGAGAGGGCTTGCGTGATCGGACTAACGGGCGGAGGGACTTGGATAGAGCACGCCTGGAGCGAGGAGTAACGTAGGATGTGCAGAGTAAGTATGTGGGTGGGTTTGATTTGTGCGAGATGTGCTGAGCGAGCACGGAAGTGCGATTGATGTGATGATGCGGTATGTGCTGAGCGGCCGCTCCACGAACGGAACGTTGCTCCCATCGCTGCTGTCTCCAAATTTTGATTTGTACCTCAGTTTCGGATGAAATTCGGAGACATAGGCGAACGCTACCGCTTGTACACAATCATTCTGTTCTCTCCGCTGCTATCAGCGTGTTACGTCAACACTATCTCACTATGTAGCTCGTTTCTATCGATTCAAGGCAGTTACACCTCCTGTTCTTCCACAGTAGCTCGTTTCGCTATTTCTAGGGTATTTATGCCCCTAATTCTTCCACTTTGGCTCTTTTCCGCTATTTCTGGGGTATTTATGCCCTTTTTTCTTCCACTTTGGCTCTTTTCCGTTATTTCTGGGGTATTTACGCCCTTGTTTCTTCACGCTTCCGCTTCATATAGCTCATTTCAGCTGATTCTACGGGATTATTACCGTTCTTTTACCACATGTAGCTCAATTCCGCCGATTCTACGGGATTTTTACCGTTCATTTGCCACCTGTAGCTCATTTCAGCTGATTCTACGGGATTTTTACCGTTCATTTGCCACATTTCAAACAAAAACGAGTGAAGTGTCTGCATCTAATATAAGTTGGTCTTAGACGTGGCTAAATCGCTATAGGGTTAATGGCGGCAGTAGGAGAAGGTGTTCGCACGATATTGTTATAGCGGTATTGGATATAGTGATGTTGGTTGTGACGGTGTTAGTTGCAGCAGTGTTGTTGTAGCGGTATTGGATGTAGCAATGTTGGTTGTGACGGTGTTAGTTGTATCAGTGTTTTTGCGGCAGTTTTAGTTATAACAGTTTTGGTTGTGGCAGATTTAGTTGTGACAGTGTTAGTTGTTTGTTTTTACCTGCTACTTTTTCGAAGCGAAGCCATCGAAACAGGCATGCCAAAAAGCGTTTGCGATAACTAGCAAACGCTTCTTCTGCCCTACCCCAGCGAGGTGATAAGGATAACGGAGGGGAATTTTGGAGCTGTAGAAACGAAGTGGTCGCCTTTGTTCTCAGATTCCAACCGCTAACGCGGTATCAATCAAGGAATCTGAGAACAACAGCGATCGTAAGCCCAATATTCCCCGGAGTTAGCCCTTAATCACCACGCGACCACGCTGCTACTTCTTCGAAGAGTACTTCCGCATATCAAATGCGACAGCGGCTATAATAATCAAACCTTTGATAATCAACTGATAGTACGGGCTAATACCGATAAAGGTCAGACCGTAGTTAATGAGAGTAAAGATGATAACCCCCACTAGAACACCCGGCACAGTACCGATACCCCCGGTTGTAGATACACCACCAACTACACAAGCTGCAATGGCATCAAGCTCATACATGTTACCGTAGTTATTAGTTGCTCCACCTGTTCTAGCAGCTTCCAGAACACCTGCCAGACCATAAAGCGCACCAGCAATGGCATAGATGTATATCAGGTTCTTGGAAACATCGATACCGGATACTTTAGCTGCCTGCATATTTCCGCCAATCGCATACATGTTCTTACCCAGCTTGGTTTTATTGAATACCACCCACACAATGGCGGCGACCGCCAGGGCTATCAGCACGATATAGGGGATTGAATATTGACCGCTTCCGATAAAGCCGGAACCAATTTTGGTGAAGTCAGGACGCAGACCACCAATCGGCTGGGATTGGTTCGGGTCCATATCAAAGTACAGGGAGTTCAGCCCGTACACGATGAGCATTGTACCCAGGGTAGCGATAAATGGCGGAACGTGAAGCTTGGAAACGACAATACCATTTATAAGTCCACAGAGAAGACCAGCAATGATAGCAATTGCTATAGGAAGGATTACTTCCACTTGCGGAAGATCTGGAAAAAACCGACGGGAATAGTCTGGGATTTGCAGCATCGAAGCGGAGATAACCGCCGTAAAACCAACCACCCGTCCAGCGGACAAGTCAGTACCTGCCGTAATAAGGATAAAGGCAACCCCAAGCGCGATGATAACGCGTGTAGACGACTGAATCAGTACGTCACGCAGGGTGTTGATGGACATAAAGTTTGGATCATATATGATGATCCCCATAATCAGCAGTACCAGCACGATGTAAATTGCGTTTTGAGTCACAAAGGATTGAGCTTTTTTAACGTTCATTAGTAGTGATCCCCCTTAAAATTACGCAAGCATATTCTCCTATCCGTACTCCTTAATGCTGTGCAGCGAGACGCATAACTTCGGTTTCCGTAGCTTGCTCGCCTTCTAATATTCCTGTAAGTCGTCCTTCCGACATGACCATTACACGGTCAGACATTCCGAGCAGCTCCGGCATTTCAGAGGAGATCATAATGATACTTTTCCCTTGCTGGGCCAAGTCGGCAATTATGGAGTAAATCTCGAATTTAGCCCCTACGTCGATACCACGGGTCGGCTCGTCCAGAAGGAGGATTTCGGGCTCAGTAAGCAGCCATCTGGCGAGTAGCACCTTTTGCTGATTACCACCAGAAAGATTCATGATTAACGTTTTGGTTGTAGGTGTTTTAGTTCGTAATTTTTCAATCATTTTATCTACTTCAACTTTTTTCTTCTTGCTATTCAGCAAGAGGTACGGTTTTTGGTAACGATGGAGATTAGCAATCGCACCATTCTCATGGACAGATAAAACTGGGAAGATACCGGTTACACGACGCTCTTCGGTAAGCAAAGCCATTCCGTGTTTCTTAGCATCTTTCGGAGAATTGATAGTAACAACCTTGCCTTTAATAGAGATCGTTCCGGATTTCAAGGCTCGCAAACCGAACAACGCCTCAATTACTTCAGTTCTCTGGGCACCTACCAGACCCCCAACACCAAGGACCTCTCCACGTCTTAATTCGAAAGACACATCTTTAAAAGATCTTTCCTCCGGAGAGGTTAAGCCTTCCACTTTCATGTATACTTCACCAGGTACGTTGAAGCGTTCAGGGAAACGGCTGGTCAAATCGCGGCCCACCATTTTTGAAATGATAATATCTGTAGTTAATTCCGCGGCTGGCCAGGTTCCGATTTTTTTACCGTCACGCATAATAGTAACTTCGTCAGAGATTGCGAGAATCTCTTCCATTTTGTGAGATATATAGATAATAGCTACGCCTCTACTTCTGAGATCCCGTATGATCCGGAATAAATGTTCCACCTCCACACTGGTTAAGGAAGAAGTGGGTTCATCCATTACAATAACTCGGGAGTGAAAAGAGACAGCCTTCGCAATTTCAATGGATTGGATTTTGGATACGGAAAGCTTACCCACTAATGTTTCGGGATTCAGGTCGATATCCAGATCTTTAAACAAATTTTCCGTGTCAGTGAACATTTTCTTATGGTCAATAAACTGAATCGGTCCGATTCCCTTCGTTGGAAAACGTCCTAGCCAGATATTCTCCATAACACTTCGGAACGGCACGGGATGCAGCTCCTGGTGAATCATCGAAATACCACTTTTTAAAGCATCATTTGAACTGCTGATGGAAGCCTTCTCGCCATCCAAAAAGATCTCACCGGCATCCGGTGAATAAATACCAAAAAGACATTTCATAAGTGTGGACTTACCTGCACCATTCTCGCCCATAAGGGCATGCACCGAACCCGGTCTCACCTTTAAACTAACATCATCCAGCGCTTTGACGCCGGGGAATTCTTTAGTAATGTTGTTCATTTCCAGCAAAAACTCAGCTTTTTCCATGTTGTTACGCCCCCTACGCTTTTTTTCTTTTTTATGAGAGGCACAGCGGTTCCATCCTGTTCCCTGCCTAAAAGAAATACCGAGGAGCGGTTATCCGCTCCCCGTGCTGTCATATGATCATGAGTAACTCTGTAGCCGAGGTTAATTACTTAGCGTCAGCTATGTTGTCTTTCGTAATCTTTTTGTAGGAAATCCATACGTATTGGTTATCAGTGATATCAAAGCCTACATTATCTTTCGTAGGCGTTTCGCCTTTAGCAAGCAGAGCGGCAACTGTGATGGCAGCCTTACCTTGGTTATTCGCATCATTTAGCACCGTTCCAAGCATTGTTCCATCTTCCAGCGCTTGAATCGCAGGAGCAGTTGCATCCACACCTACTACCGGCATGAATTTGTCACCCGTAAAGTAGCCTGAGGCTTTCAGAGCTTCGATTGCACCGAGGGCCATATCATCGTTGTTAGCAAGAACCGCTTCAATTTTGTCGCCGTGGGAGCCAAGGAATGCCGCCATTTTTTCTTGTCCTTTTACGCGATCCCACATTGCTGTATCTTCAGCCAGTTTCTCTACCTTGATTCCTGCATCTTCGATAGCTTGAATAGAGTAAGTAGTACGAAGCTCAGCATCTTGGTGTCCTGGTTCACCTTTCAGCATTACATATTGGAGAACTCCGTCGCCGTTCTTGTCCGCTTCAGGATGTGCTTTCCAGTAGTCAACAATCAGTTGGCCGGACATTGTACCGGACTCTTCTGCTTTCGCACCTACATAATAAACTTTATCCCATTTCTTCATATCTTCAGGAAGCGGTTCGCGGTTAAGGAATACCACTGGAATGTTTGCTGTTTTTGCTTTTTCGATAATGACGCCAGCAGCTGTACGGTCAACTGGGTTAATCAGCATCCCGTTATATTTTTTAGTGATGAATAAGTCAACCTTGTCATTTTGTGTGGGTTGTGAATTTTGGCTATCTACGATATCTACTGTAGCGATGCCTTTAGCAGCACTATCGATAGCGTTACGAACACCTGTCATAAAAGTATCGTCAAATTTGTAAATGGCGACCCCAACTTTAGGCGTTTCTGTTGTAGTGCCCGAGTTCTCAGTCTTTGGAGCGTTAGTTGCCTTGTCTGTAGCACTATCTGTAGTTTTGTTGTTGCCACCACAGCCTGTCAGAGCAGCACCCAGCAAAGCACTAGCTAATAGAACGGAAGTGATTTTTTTCATTATTCATTGACCTCCTATTTATACTTCTTTTTTTGTTTGCCCCTGATCGTCTCGGGTACATCCATATTATGCCTCACCTGAAAACGCTTGCGAATATAAAATCCTACTCATTACTATAAAAATTCTAATGAACCCAAGAAGAAATATAAGGATGATTTTCATTAAAAATTTATACTTTCTTATATTCTAAAATAAAAAACGAATACCGCCCCATTCAAGGATGGTATCCGTTACACGAAACGTATAAGCATAAACGCCTTCGGCGCCTATTTTAAATCAGCTTCTATCTAACAAACGGAAATAACAGCTTTTGATTCTCTGGCCACAGCATATTGTCCAAATCAATTAACTTTGTTCCTGTATC
This sequence comes from Paenibacillus sp. FSL R5-0923, assembly GCF_038009145.1. NCBI lineage: Bacteria > Bacillati > Bacillota > Bacilli > Caryophanales > Paenibacillaceae > Paenibacillus > Paenibacillus sp. FSL R5-0923. The sequence goes on along the minus strand of NZ_JBBPAT010000001.1, from coordinate 2,939,304 downwards.
GACGCGTTCTGGTACATCGATTCCTTCGATCACTTCAACGGCATGTTTTACAGCCAAATACCCGTTGCTAAAAGGATTTTGGATCACTGTTGCTTGAACAGTACCGTCCTGCAGCAATTCCATCATGGAAGGAGAGCTATCAAAGGCTACCATTTTTATATTTTGCAGCCCCCGACTTTGGATAGCCATTGCCGCCCCCTGTGAAGCAGTCTCATTCAGGCTCGCGATTCCCCGAAGATTCGGATGCTTCAGCAGCATCAGTTGCGTAAGATCTTCTGCATCCTTAATACTGGAGGTCGTGTATGAAATCTCAACCACTTGTATATTCGGATAACGTGCAGTGTAATTTAAAAATCCCTTCTCCCGCTCCTCCGCATCTCTTGCACCATACTCAATGCCGTTAGAAGACTCCAGCTTCTCACTCTGCGTTGAATTGGTGAAGTTAATAATGCCAACCTCGCCGTATCCTTTTAACAGCTTGATCAATCTTTCTGCAGATTTTTGACCCGCTTCATAGCCGTTCGAGCCAATATATGTCCTTACTCTTGCTGAACCTACTTCCGCATCTACGGATATGACAGGGATTTTGGAATAAGCCGCCTGATCTACAACCTGAGCAAGCCCCATGTAACTACTTGCAGCTAAAATAATCACGTCTGCTTTTTCTTTTATGGAGTCCTGCACCATTTTCACCTGTTCTGTGATGTCACTCTCGGAGTCCGGAGCTTTGAAGGTTAGTTTGACGTTGAATTCCTGCGCTGCAGCTTCTGCTCCCAATTTAACCGTATTCCAGTAATCGCCCCTGTTCATTTTCACAATAAGATGGATATTACGGGTCTTATTTGTGTTGATGTAATTGGGCGCTGAATTAAAACAAGAGGTAACTGTAGTCCATAACACCGCACACATTAACAAGGTTAGCCAAAAACGAAAGGTTTTCATGACGATGTCTCATCCTCCTTAAGCCCTTCATTGCCTTCGCCTTTTGCTAATGCCGGGAAGATAAGGGTAACCGTAGTGCCTTCTTCAATTTCACTTTCAAAAGAAAGTCCATATTCACGGCCATAGTACAACTCAATACGCTCGTTCACATTTCTTACGCCTACCCCGGAACCACTCATACTCTTACTGCCGCCTGTCAAAATAACCTTCATAGTCTCCTTGGACATTCCTAATCCATTATCACTAATCCTTATAATGACAAGATTGTCCTTCAGTTCTGCTTGGATAGAGATAAAGCCTTCATCAGGCATCATTTCTATTCCGTGATACAAGGCATTCTCTACAATCGGCTGCAAAATCAGCTTAATCGTCTGACACTGCAGTACTTCATCTTGTGCAATGATCTCGTAGCGGAATTTATTTTTAAAACGAAAGCTCTGAATGACGAGATAATGACGAATATGATCAAGCTCTTCCTGCACGGTAATCATATTATTCCCTTTGCTTAGACTAATTCGGAAAAACTTAGATAAAGATTGAATCATTGTAACGACCTCCTCCGTCTTACCACGCTCAGCAAGCCGGATCACAGAGTTCAAAGTATTGTACAAAAAGTGTGGATTAATCTGGGATTGCAGAACTTCAAGCTCACCCTTACGTTTCGTCTCTTGTTCATAAATAATTTGATCCATCAATTGACGAATACGCTGTAGCATGAGGTTAAAGCGTTTAGACAACTGTTCTACCTCATAGGCGCCACTCACATCGATTCGAGTATTAAGATCCCCTTCTCCTACCTGCTGAAGTGTCCGTTCCAGCTTACGGATCGGGCGGGCAATTCGCGCAGACAAAACGACAGATACGATAATTACACATAAAATAACTACCGCTAAGAACCAGGATAAAAAGGTGTTCAGATCACGCTTGGTGGTCACGATCTCGTCATAATAAGCAACACCTACTATTTTCCACCCGGTCTGTTCTAACGTACGTACTGTAATAAATCGTTTTTCACCTGTAGACTCATCCAAATAGCTACGATAAGCATATTCCAATACCGGCTCCACATTCTCATACTTTAAACCAGCATAAATAAGCTGCTGCTGCGGATGATACACGATGTTGCCTAACTGATCGAGGATGTAAGCGTATCCTCTTTTACCAAGCTTAACCTGCTTACTCAGCTCATCTATGGTGCGAAAGTTAAAATCCATCAGGAGGATACCCGTTTTTAGGACTCCATTTTCCTGATATTGAATGAGTTTACTGATCGACACGACCCAAATGTATTGACCTTTAAACAAGTTCTGAATATGGGGCGCTGAATAGGAGATCTCCGATGTTCTTTTGGCCGTAGTAAACCAACTCTGAGTTTCTAACTGTGTGTTGCTGCGCAGCTTCTGTCCTGCTGTACCCACGACGTATTTCCCCTGAGGAGTAAAAACCGCTGCAGAAACCAGATCCTCTCTACTTCCCATTAACATCGCCATTCTTTCCATCAGTAAAGCGGAGTCCACGGAGGGACTATTCGTAATTTGATCTTCTGCGGTTTCAAAAATATTTCGCATACCTTTTACATAAAGCTCCAAATTATAGTTCACTTGCTCAATAATCTGCTGCATATTCATATTGGCATTTTCTTCTGCTGTCTTCGCAAACTTGTTATACAGCATAAGACTAACAACGACGGCTACTAGAACGGCAACGGATGTAAAAGTGAGCGTAATTGTCACTTGAATGCTCCGCAGCTTGGAGGACAATCGACGTTTCCCCCCTTTGGGATGCTGCGGCCGAAGTCGAAAAGAATAGGACTTTTCTTGCCGCATGACTACCCTCCTCTGGAGCTATTTTTATACTCTTTGGGAGACTGACCATATTTTTTACGGAAGCAAAAGCTAAAATAGTTAGGATCAGCAAAGCCAATTTTCTCAGCGATTTCAAAAGCCTTCAGTTCCGTGGACCGTAAAAGCTCCTTTGCTGCCTCTAATCGGATTTGCAAGAGATAACTAACGAATGTCATCTTCATTTCCTTCTTAAAAATACTGCTAAAATAACCCGTACTAATATGTAAATGCTGGCAAACCTTTCCGATAGAAATATCTGATTCCTCATAGTGGCTACGGATATAATCTTTAGCTTCATCAATAAGCAGTTTATAGCTGGATTGGCGTTCTAAAGCAATGGAGTCCATTAGTCGGCTGCAGATCGTAATAATCCACTGCTTGGCTTCACTCATACTATTGAATTTATTCATATCGGTTAATGAGGAAATGCCAGATCCTACGAATTTAGCAGCATCACTACCGGATTCTTTGGCTACACGCAGGATGGATGTAATAATCTCCAGCAAAAAAATCTGATAATCCTGAGTAGATACCTGCTCAGCATCTAATCCGCCAAATAACTCCTCAACGACTTCCTTAAGCTCCTGTACGGTTCCCATCTTAATGGTTCGGATTAAGGACTGCTGGGTCAGTTCATCATAGGTCAAGAATGTATTCGAACGTGACTCCACATCCTCGATCCAAATGACTCGGTTATTGCCGAGAATGAGCCGATAATCTAACGCTTGCATGGCATCTCCAAAGGAGTTAAATAGCATAGCCGGCGAGTGACACACCGTTCCAGAACCAGCGGTTACCGTTAGCTTTAGAAACCGCTGCACATTGTGGCGGATTTCTTCTAGAATCTCAAAGGTCTTCCCCGTAATTTCAGCTTCTTCACCTGCATCACAAATGGAAAGGAGCACTACCTCATCACGATGGATAAACACCCTGCCAAAACTATGCTTAGTACATAGTTCTTCTGCAATATTCAGCACAGCGAATAGCTGTAAATTCCTCTCTCCTGTATCACGTAAAGAAATTTGCTTACCTGAGATATGTCCAACCGTTTCCCGCTCTGGACGAATATAATCCACACTAATTACCGAGGCTTGGAACCATTTTCCATGTAGATCTATTCCGTATTCCGAGCTTTTCTCGTCTATTTCATTCATTCGTAGCTTGCGTGAAACTAGTGAAGATAAGAACTGTTCACGCAGTACAGGCAGACTTTTTCGATAATGCTCGCTGAGTACAAAAACATTTTCTTTCTCTGCGATTTCAGCCTCTATGGTGGCTCTAACCTTAACAAGAACATCAATCAATTCCTGAGAAGAAAACGGTTTCAAAATATACTCATCAATTTGTAGTTTAATCGCCTTCTGTGCATATTCAAATTCATCATACCCCGTCAGAATAATGATCTTGGTATTAGGATGCCGATCGCGAATCCATTCCGCCAGCTGCAGCCCGTTCATAAAAGGCATTTGAATATCAGTCACAACTACATCCGGGAGCAAACGATCTATCGCATCCGCTGCCTCTCGTCCATTCTCCGCCTGTTCTACAATTTCGAAACCATAGTGCTCCCAATCAATCTGCCCGATGACCCCTTCTCTAACATCTTCTTCATCTTCAGCAAGAATTAACTTGTACATTTCTCATCCCTCTTTGGAAAAGATTTATTTAACTGTCGTAAAATTCATTCTATATGATTCAAACTATTCCATCTATGGTTAAGTTATTTAAATAGATTTTGAGCAAAAAAAACCATCCCGCCGTAGCTGGGATGGGGATGATCGGAACCTATAAGTATTATAGCAACGCTTTGTTAAAGCGATAGCCTGCTGTCTTTTCGAAACCTAGATGACGATAAAAAGCATGTGCCGGTGCGCGTTCTACGCGGTTACCACTTCTCAAGAAGAGCTGACAGCAACCTTGCTCACGTGCCCATTCTTCAGCTGCGGCCACAAGTCTTTTACCGAGTCCGTTTCCTCTGAGTTCTTCTGATACGATAAGTGCAGTAATCTCAGTGATACAATCTGTCTGTTTGTAATACGAGATTACCTGTCTAAGACCGACCATTCCCACAACTTCATTGTTTAGTTCTGCAACAAGCGTGCATTGGAGATGGTTATTCTCCATGCTTTCCAGTCTCTCTTTCATCACGCTAAGCGTTGTTGGATAGCCGAATTCACGCAGAAGCGCTGTCACTCTCTCCAGATCATTCAAGCCGCATTTGCGAATTTCCAGTACAGGTGCCATGGTACTACTGTTCATCCTCATTTACCTCCACTTTTAGCATAGACGCTGCCTGCTTGGCTACCGTCCGCGCGATTTCCACATTTTCCGCCGCACTTAACGCTACAGCCATCCGCCGCCCTGGACGGACTTCTGGTTTACCAAACACCCGAACCTGAGTCCTAGGTAGTTCCAAAGCTTCACCAATTCCGGTCACAACAAAAGCTCGTCCTTCTCCTTCAGCCTTCAGCGTAGCTGAGGCACCTGGTGTCAGTAATTGTACTGACTGGACTGGAAAACCAAGAATAGCTCTGACATGCACTGCAAATTGAGATAAATCCTGCGTTGCCATCGTTACCATCCCCGTATCATGAGGTCTAGGGGACACTTCACTAAACAATACGCCTCGATCCGTCAAGAAAAGCTCCACTCCAAAAATACCAAAACCTCCGAGCTGATCGGTAACTGCCTTGGCAATAGACTGAGCTTCATCCAGAAGTTCCGCCTTCATAAAGTGAGGCTGCCATGATTCGACATAATCCCCGTCCTTCTGAATATGCCCAATAGGTGGACAAAATATCGTGCCAGACACGGACCGCACCGTTAAAAGTGTAATCTCGCTTTCAAAGGTAACGAATGCCTCTACGATAACACGAGTCCCTTTAGCTCTCGCTCCATCCAAAGCAGTGTTCCAGCATTCTTCTGCATCTTCAGGCCTTTTGCAAACACTCTGACCTTTGCCGGAAGAACTCATAATCGGCTTGATGACACAAGGAGTGCCTAGTTCTGCAACGGCTTGATGCAGTTCTTCCAGACTATCTGCAAAACGATAATCCGCTGTTGGCAATCCAAGTTCTTCAGCAGCAAGTCGGCGAATGCCTTCTCTGTCCATGGTCAGACGAGCCGCTCGTGCGGTCGGAACAACGAAGAAACCTTCCTCTTCAAGCTCTTGAAGAGCATGAGTAGCGATTGCTTCAATCTCCGGAACAATAATATCCGGTTTTTCTGAGCGAATAAGCGTTTTAAGCGCCTCTGCATCCAGCATATCAATAACATGTGAACGATGAGCTACACCCATCGCTGGTGCATCGCTATAACGGTCTACAGCTACGGTCTCTACGCCAAGACGTTGAGCTTCGATTATGACTTCCTTACCCAGTTCCCCGCTGCCCAGTAGCAGCAGCTTGCGGCTTTGAGCTGAAAAAGGAGCTCCCCACATTGTCGATTTCAACCTCTTTCGGCAAATTGACTATCTCGTTTCCATAAATTTCTGAAAACAAAACAGTTTCATTGTATATTTTCAGGCTTCTTTATTTTCATCCATCATACGCCAGATTGCAAGTGTTCTTCGACAATTTCCTACAAATTTCAAAGATTTTTGTCTAATCTATCAACAAAAGATTGTTCCAAGAGAGATAATTGGTGACCTAATTGACCCCAATGATCTGCGGATTCACCCCCTTTAAGGAGATCTAACATCGCTTTCTCTTGCTCCGCTAACCCTTCTTGTAGGCGTTCTGCAGCAACCTTTAATTCTCTGGTTATGCAATCGACATAATGCGCAAGCAATTTTTTCTTCTGCTCTGCCGCCGCAACATTAACAGCTTCTTTCACAAGAGGCTCAGCCGCACCTTTGACTTGCTCCCGGCCAGCGCCTTCAAAGAAATAGCGAGGGGATTTGAAATGTCCCCATAAGGTTGGCCATTCCACGGACTGAAGCTGGCATTCCAGCTCACTAGGAGAAGGCCATGCTGCTTCTTCATTCTCCATCAGATGAAACTCTTGAGTAGAGAAAAATAGCTCAGTAGCAGCCGCTTCAGCCGCTTCATGAACAAGTCTACGCCCGGTACTTTCTAGTCGCAGCGTGGTCGCCCATAGCTCTTGCTCCAATTCACGCTTAGTGGTACGCATCAGCTCTGCACCACACGCAGCGAAGATAGCTTTTAAATTTCCTGCGTCCTCACGTAATAATGAGGGGTGGAAAGATTCCTGAAAATTTCTGGTGAAGGAGAAGCTAATTCGTTGACAGACATGATAGATCAGTTCCTCACCTTCATGAACAAGATCTCTGCTAGGACGTTCTTCGGTCTCCAATAGGGAAAGTCTCTTCATAGCTAGCTGACGACGTTCTTGCATTTCTTTTAATCCTGCTTCACGCTCGTTTGCCGCCATGGAAGCGAGATTCTGCCACTCTTCCGCCCTGCGGCGAACAGATGCGATGCTCTCTGCAGCTGCGTTAAGTGAAAGCTGAGGAAGTTCATCTCCCGCAAAGCTTGATAAGGCTTGCTCAAAATGATGGAAACGGGAAGCCTCATAGCGTTCATAATCATGCTGAGTTTTACCTTCCAGAGCAAGCAAGCTAGAGAGTGCATAAATTCTCGGCGAGCGTAGGCCGCCTGCACGTAAATTTTGAGCAACATGTTCTCGTACCTCTTCCAATTCATCTTCGCCTGAAGCAAGATCAGAAGCGTTGATAATAAAGAACATTTTATCAAGTGCAAAGCTATCTTTAATTCGGCCTAGCTGCGCAAGCAGACCTCGATCTGCTTTTGAAAAGGCGTGGTTGTAATAGGTAACAAAACAAATCGCGTCTGCGTTTTTCATGTAATTAAAGGTTACGCCTGTATGACGAGCATGCAATGAGTCGGCTCCTGGTGTATCCACGAGTACAATTCCGCTTTCGGTCAATGGACAGGCATAATACAAATCAATCCCCTGCACAAAACAGGCTCGGGTCTCCTCCGCTACAAGGCCTCGGTATTCTTCTAAATCAACCGTTCGCACCGTTCCCAGCAAGGGCTCAGCTTCTGCCCAGCCAGCCGCTGCTGCCCTTAGAAATCCAGCATGTGGCAACGCAGAGGGATGAACTCCCCTAGCAGGCAAGCTTGCTAGAACTGTTGTCCATGAGTTTTGCTGTGGTTCTCCTAGTTGCAGCACACTGAAAGAATGGCAGATGTCATCCCAGAAATCTGCCATGGTCTTCATTGTGACAACCGCGCTGGCATGGCGGAAGTCACCTTCCGGCGCCAATATGCGGTTGACCGCAGCCGTGGCGGGATGTGGAGACACGGGCAGCACTTCTTCGCCGAGCAAAGCGTTGGCGAAGGAGGACTTACCCGCGCTGAATGCACCAAACAGCGCGAGGGTAAAGCGGCCGCCGGCGAGATCCTCCGCCCGTGCGGCCAGACTCCGCGCCGCCGATGCCATCGCTGGCTCGCGGCGCAGCAGCTCTGCCGCAGCCGCCAGCGCGTCAGCGGCTGCCGATAGCCGGCGGCGTCCGCCCGCCGGTGAAGCCGTTCCCGCCGCCCAATTTGCGGCGGCGGCACTTCCAGCCGCGACGTTTTGCGGCGGCTGGACCTCCCGCGGTGCGGCGCTTTGCGCAGCCGCTCGCGGGGTTACCCTCACCTCCGGCAGGATGCCGGGGGTGAGGGCCGGCGCGGCGGCAGCAGCGCCGCGAGCTCGTGCGCGCGGGCAGCTGCCGCGCGGTCCAGCGCGGCTAGCGCGTCAACGGCGCACGCCTGCCGCGCAAGAGCCAGTTCGCGGCGCTGGAGTACGGCACGCTGCTCCTCCATGAGCGGCGGCAGCTTCGCTAACAGCTCATCGCTCACCGCTAACGCGGCACGGCGGAACTGGCTCTTAATATCTGCCGCAAGTGTGCGGCAGAAATTGAGCAGCGCCTCGCCGCTATACCCCGTTCCCGGCTTAACTGCAGCCGCCAGCCACTCCTGGCTCACCGCCGGGAACCCTTGCTTCAGAGTCGTCTCCGCCTCCTCCTCCCACAGCCCGAGATTCTCCGCCCAATCACGTACCAGCTGAATCAAATGCCATTCCAGCTGAGCAGAAACCTCTCGGGTCAACAGTCCTTGCCAGACTGCCAATCGTTTACTTTGTTCCTTCTCCCGCCGTGCAGCCGTAGAGAATAACCCTAATCGAAACGTAGGGCTAGCACTTTCCATATAACTTCCCGACGCCTCTCTTACATCTGCAGGCATTAGATTAGCATTATTAAGTAAGGTGTCTAGGCCAGTTCGCAAACTCGCTCGTGACTGCTGAGGCAACGCCTCAAGTCGTTCCTTCTCTTCTTCGAGTGACTTCAGTTCATTCGTCACTGTCTCTGCATTCGTACCTTCTAGTTCTTCAAGGAGAGCTGCTCTTTCCTCCTGCTGATCTTCACGGAATGCAGTTAGAGAAGAATCCGCTGTATGATGAATAGAACGAGACAAGCTATATTGAAGGAGCTGTTCCTTTTGTTCCAACAGTTCGGTTATAAGGCTGAGTAGATGATCCCAATGATTAAGAGGATGCTCTTTCTTTTTGAGAGAGGTGAATAGAATTCCCGCACAATGAATCCCCCATTGTTCAAAAGCATTTTCAAGTTGACGTTTATATTCCTCAATGGAAATCTCTTGTTCCCTGTGCTTGTCGATCTGATTAACAATCAGATACAAAGGTTTACCCCAGTCACTAAGATTTTTAGCAAAGGCCAAATTATTCTCTGACTGTACATGGTTATAATCCATTACATAAAATACGACATCAGCTAAATGCAGCGCAGAGCGGGTGGCCGCCTGATGACCATCATCCGTCGAATCTACACCAGGTGTATCCAATAGTACGCCATCCTTGCCTAGCAGTGGTATCTCATTCCACACTTCAATTGCGGAATATTCACCACCATTTCGACAGTATTCTTGTAATTTTTCTGGAGTTGTCTCTATAGGAGCAGGATCATGTTTACTTCCTTCAACTCTAGGATAAATAAGCACTCGTGGAACTCCACTGCGAATAGAGACAATATTCGCACTAGTCGGCACAGGTCCAGAAGGCAGCACTGAACTGCCGCAAAGAAGATTGATCATACTGGATTTCCCTGCCGAAAAATGTCCGCAAAAAGCAAGGGTCAGCTCATTCCCACCCTCTTTATGTTGTAAATCTTCATATATACGTTCAGAGCCTTCATCACCCCAGCGATGCATTAATCCACGCAACTGGAAAAGCAGCGATGCCGTTTCACTTAATGTCTCTTTCTCGATTCTAACCTGTTCCGCTCTCACTGACTCTCCACCTCCACTGTTACCATCTAATCATGCTTTGAATATAACCCATTCAATAATACGAAATCAGACTCATTTTTAAAATATAAGAAAGTAAAAGTTTCACATTATCCTTATATTTCTCGCTTAAACGCTTACCGTCCTTATAAGGACGCCGAAGACGTTTATGCTTATTCAATGTTTATACAGGTGTAATTTCTGTGATGTCACGCAGAACCTTTTTTATAAATAATAATTACAGTTTATCACCAGTTTGACACAAATTAAATACACACTACTTACAAAATAACCTATCATCTCTTACGAAATGAGGTTATTCAAACATCTTTCTGCTTTTTCGCTAGAAAAGTAAGAAGCAAAAAAGGAGCCAACCCTAGGGCCGACTCCTTTTATCACTTCTAAATTTATGCAGTTTCCGAAACAGGCAACAGAATTTCGAATACTTTTCCGTGTTGCAGAATAGTCAAACCACGAGATTTATCTCTCATTACAACAACCTCAGGTTTCACTGACATACGCTCAAAATAGTGTTCAGGAACGTCACCGGAATGACTGATCGTGATACCTTCTACTTCTTGCTCTTCGTTCTCTTCGAGTGGGCTTTCCACTACGCGATCAAAAATATCCGAGAACACTTCAAAATTATCTGTGTATACAGAAATGCATTTCATCTCTATCCCATCCTCTTCTTCAACTCTAACTTTTTGGCGTATGATCTTTAGCTTTCCTGACAACAGCTGTTTTCATACGTTTTTTGCCCTCTCGACATACATCAAGGAGCGGGCAAACTTGACATTTTGGGTTCTGTGCCTTGCAGTGATATCGTCCGAAAAAGATAAGCCGGTGATGAGTGATCGTCCATTCGTCACGTGGCACAGCCTTCATCAGCTTCTTTTCCACTTCCAGCACAGAATCTTTCCAGCCTGCTAATGCAAGTCGTTTAGCAACCCTCTCCACATGCGTGTCCACTGCAATGGCAGGAACTCCAAAAGCATTGGATACTACTACATTTGCAGTTTTACGACCTACACCGGGTAAAGTTACAAGCAAGTCATGAGCCTCAGGCACCTCGCCACCATACTGTTCTATGAGTATAGAGCATAGGCTTTGGATATGCTTAGCTTTGTTACGATATAGGCCGATGCGCCGGATATCCCCCTCCAATTCCTCCAGCGGTACAGAAATATAATCGATGGGGGCTTTGTACTTTTGGAACAGGTCCACGGTCACTTTGTTCACCGTTGCATCCGTACATTGGGCTGATAACAGTACCGCTATCGTTAATTCAAAAGCGTTACTATGATTTAGCTCGCAATGAGCATCAGGGAACAAGTCTCCAATCGTATCCAAAATGTGGCGGACCTCTGCAACTTTCATAGTGTCCCCTCCACGGAGCGATTACGCTCATTAAAACTCACATGAGCGTGTCCTCTCTAATGTAAAGAAATATAAGCAAAGTCTGTATTATAACGTATGGTTTCATACATTTCAAGAAAATACAACTCTTATACTTTCTTATATTTCAAAAAAAACGTCTTGACGCAGGCAAAGCTCCTGTGTCAAGACGGTGATTCACTCAGAAATCCACCATTGCTACTATTGTTTCACAATTTCAACCACGATATCATTATTGAAATACATTATAATATTATCATTTTCTTTCAGAGATTGCACGGACAATGTCGTATCTCCTTGATGAATATATACATTTGAAGCAAGAGTGAACTGATACTTATCGTTCAGATTAGCTCTCTTAGTCACCAATGAGTTCGTCGTACTGTCATAGCGAGAGAATGAACGAGTTAACTGTGGTAACACACGAATGACTGTCGCTCCATCCGTGTCTTTACGAATCTCCACTCTGTCCGCTGTTGTTAAGTTACTAAGAGCAGTTGTTGTGGCGCCATCACGTATGATTCTAACCCCACCGCTTACAGTAAAGTTTTGTGCTGCTCCAGCATACTCCTTCACAATTAAGCTATTCGTTGCAGCTCCTACTGAACTAATCTGACCCGTAGTAAGCTTAACTGCCTGAATAGCGAGCGGTGTGCTTCCATCAAAAGTCACATTCAGATAATCTCCCGATTTCAAAGCGGTTAGCTTAATGCTCTCACCGGCTTCATTTGTTATTGGGAGCGCTGCAGTATTAATCTCACTGGTCCCCCCATTCCATTTAATACTTATACGGTTGGTTCCAGAATTAACGGTTGCTGCTTCAACCTGAAGAACGGTCTTTACTTTCAATACTGCAATTAGATCCTGACTAGTTGTCAGTGAGGCTGTCACATTACTACCAACAGGAACATCACTTAAGGTTGGATTAGTCTTCCCAAAAATATCAACCAATTGTGGATAAGGCATTGTTATAGTTTGCCCACTGTCCTTAAGCTTCAATACAATTGTTTTAAAAGAAGAATTAACAGCAGACAGGGTTCCTTCGTACTTTGTGACAATTTCCAAAGACAGAGCCCGTTGACCTATTGCCGTTAAATTCACTTTACGGTTCTCAACAAGTTTCGTACCGACATTACTTAAGTTAGGAAGTACGCCTTCAATCAACAATTTTGTTTTTTCATCCAACTGAACGACATGTGCCTTTTTTTCAGTATCCATAACTGTCAACAGCTGTGTTTTAGTATTATAGTCAATAACCGTCGCTCCACTATACTGCTCAATTTGACGGCTTAACACTTCAATCTTTATGACTTGATCACTGCTGTTCAGCGTAAGCTGAATTTTGTCCCCACCTACTGTATCAGCTATAAGATCATCAGCCACAGCGCTATTCATATTCGGAATAACAATCACCGGCTTCGTGCCTAACAGTTTAACTTCACGTGTTCCGTCCGTTTTTTTATACACAACTGTTGAATTACTCAGTTCGGTAAGTACACCTTGAACTGTCCGTTCAACACCTTCTGTCACTTCTACAGTACGTATCACATTTTCCTTAATCGTATATTTAACAGCAGCACCTGTCTTTAAATCTGCTGGCTGCAGCACTGATGATTGCGAGCTGAATAATGAAGTTCCATCTTCCCATTTAAAGGTTTCCACCGTACCAGCAGCATTTTTAAACGTAATGCTTTTCCCAGGAAGATCTATACTTTGAACATTACCTGTTGTCGTTTTGTTAACAACGCCTGAAGTCACTTGAACCTTGACCACTTTATGTGAACCACTATAAGTTTCACGCTGTAACGTAACTATGCTGTCTGCTACCAGCGAAGCAGGTTCAATTGAAGTCCCATTCGCATCTTCAAAGGTAGTCGCTTCATCGTAGTAATATTCAGTGAACCCAGTAGCTGATTTCAGCCATAGCTTATTACCAGGTGCTACCATTGCGAAGCTTCCGGAAAGGCTCTCCACTTGTTGTGTAGGGTCAGTCACTTCAACATAGGCTGCATTATATGTCGCTCCAATTACAGTAACCTTTGTGTAAGGTTGGACATCACTTAGATTTATTCTACTTTCAGAAGCGCTTGTGTAATAAGCGGTGCTTGCTCCCAGGGTATATGTAGAAGTCTTTCCGTTGTTATAGACGGAGAGTTTCCCACCTGCTAATTGACTGATTGTTCCTGATACCGTGTTGTCATATTCAACCGTATTGTGAGCTTCTGCGCGGCTGAAAAAGGTCGCCAATTGAGCACGGGTCACAGCCCCTTGTGGATCAAAGCGATTACCGTCAAGACCATTGGCTAGTTTCAGATCAACAGCAACGTTGATGTACCCTCTTTTGTTTGCAGACACTTTAGCATCATCCGCAAAGCCTGTCGGCGCACTAGCTGCTACGGCTGCATCTGCACTTTTTCCTAGTGCACGAATTAAGAGTTCAGCAATCCATTCGCGGGAGGCTTTACGCTCTCCCCAAGAAGTCTTCAGATTATCTGGAGCCATTTCAGTAGCCTTATCAAGTAGACCTTGTTGAAAGGCCAACACTACATAATCCTTGTAATAATTCGTAACCTTAAAATCATTAGGTAAGGCAACCGTTGAAGAAGTATCCACTTTATCCTGCAACTTCATAAACCGTAATGCCATAAGCACGGCTTCCTGCTGAGTTACAGAATCTCCCGGGCGGAATAAACCATTATTTCCAACCACAATTCCTTGTGATGCTAATTTATAAATATGCTTTTCAGCCCAAAAGCCTGCCTTCACATCGCTAAAAATGCCTACAGATTGTGTAGTAGTTGTTGCTGCTGTAGCGGCTGTATCTGCAAACACTGCGCTTGCGCCACTAAAAATCATGGTTCCAGCCATAACAGCCGATACTGCTTTCGTAGAATAAGCCTTCAATGGACGTTTTGACCTTTTTTGCGCGGACAATAGATTATTCCCCTCTCTATGACTCAAATAAATAGTATAGTTTAAAGTTCGTCAGTTAGATGCTTTTATCCTTTGTTGTAATAACAATTAGATATTATCTCTAGTCATAGGATGCATTAGGTCAACATGACCCATCAAGCTTTCAACCTTTTCACCATCCACCAAAACTTCGATGCTTTTTACTTCTTCAAATTGAAAATAGGTTTTGGCAAGTGATGAAATCGCTAAGGACTCCCCACCAGCACCCAGCTGTGCTTCATCAGGTTTATGAAGATCCATCACAATTTGACCATCAACAAACTTTAACGATTTCAGTTCAATTTTGCCCCATAATGATACAAGGTCAGTATTCTCGTTGCTTTGCAATGCTTTGAACGTCTCTGTATATTTCTGGGCATCGTCAGAGAAGCTAATGCTAGTCTTAGCAGGAATCAGATCCATAACTTGTGAATCCGTATAATATGCATCGATACTCTGGCTCTGTTTTTGCTTCTCATCTGCTACTGGCTTTGCAGTTGCCTGAGTTTCTGTGTTGCTATTATCTGCTGTCGGTTGCGGAGTGCTAGTCACTTCATTTCCTGGTTCATCGCTTGGAGCCGGTGTACTTTCCCCCGCACCACTTACAACATTTGAAGTATCTTGCTCCACACCATTTGCTGGAGCCGCAGTAGGCTTGTCTCCACAGCCAGCAATCACTAGCAGAAGCAGTGTAGCGATCCCAATTGTACTCCATTTTTGTTTCATCATTAATAAACGCCTCCTCTAGATGAATACGGGCAGACAGGTACCGCAAAACCACTTCTTGCCTTTTAAAATAAAAGCAGAAAGCTGACTTTGCGGCGCTCGTCTGCCACTGGTCTGTTATTTTATACCCAAATATTCCTTAATCCCACTCACTATTGAAGCCGCAACTTTGTTTTGAAGTGCATCTGTAAAGAGCAATGCTTCATCTTTTTTGTTGCTAAGGTATCCCACTTCAAGTAATACTGCAGGCATTTTCGTTTCACGGATAACATGGAAATTCCCATAACGTACACCGCGATCGCTAAGCCCTGTAGCTTGAACAAGATATTTATGCATCACGTTCGCCAATGCTTTACTGGCTTCCCGTTGATAATACGTTTCTGTTCCACTAGCTGATGAGGAACCTGAGCTATTGGCGTGTACAGATATGAAGATATCAGCTTTTAAATTATTCGCCATAGCTGCTCTTTCTTTAAGCTCCAAGAAAGTATCATTACTTCGTGTTAACACGACGTCAATATTACTTTCTTTTTTCAGCAATTCAGCTGTCTTAAGTACGATGGCCAAATTAAAATTCTTCTCGTATTTACCTGTAACACCCACTGCTCCAGAATCTTTAGCCCCATGCCCTGCATCTAATACTACTAGCTTTCTGCCATTATTTCCTGGTTGTGTAGTAGTATCATCAGTGCTTTCCGCATTTAGATCGATTACAA
This sequence comes from Paenibacillus sp. FSL R5-0923, assembly GCF_038009145.1. Classification (NCBI taxonomy): domain Bacteria; kingdom Bacillati; phylum Bacillota; class Bacilli; order Caryophanales; family Paenibacillaceae; genus Paenibacillus; species Paenibacillus sp. FSL R5-0923. The sequence continues at coordinate 2,923,455 of NZ_JBBPAT010000001.1, read as the reverse complement.
CCAGCTTAGAATCGTCTCCAGTTACGCTAACGTTGTAATTCTTAGCATAGTTCAAATCGATTACAAAACGTACTGTATAAGGATTCGTGCTATAAAGGGAGTAACGTACTCCTGATACATCGGGATAATCTTTCACTTCCAAGCTACCGTTTAGGTCAGGATCAAGGATCTGTCCTGTGCCAAATAGGTCTGAGAAGGTGGCATTAGGTAAATCAACAACTAACCGATCCGGCCCAGTCATCACTGTCACTTTCGGTACTGAATTACCCTCCATGGCAATGCTCAAACGATTTTCGCTAAAGCTCACACCATTTACCATCGTTAAATTCTTAGAAGGATCTACCGGCGGTACAACCTCAGATCCACCATTTTCAGTATTTCCACCTGAACTGCCGTTATCATTTGAGGATCCTGGGGTAATAAGATACACACTCTTCTTCACGTTGTCCCACGAGACATTTAATCCAAACTGTTCACTAATGAACCGAATCGGTACAAGTGTCGTATTACTACGAAGGATAGGTGCTGTGGTAAGTGTTACTGTCTTGTCATCAACTGAGGCTATCTTTTGATTCACAACCAATTTGATGACCTTTCCTTGCTGTTCAATCGTTACCGTCTTGCTCTTCTGATCCCAACCCACGTTATATCCAAGGCTTTCAGAGATCAACCTTAACGGCACCATGATTGTATCATTCACATTCTCAACCGGGACATTTTGCCCTGCGGTCAGCTCCTTGCCGTCCAGAAAAATCTTGCTATTCCCGGCAGCAGCATGTCCGTTCTCAGGCAAAACAAATACTAAGAGCAACAAAAACAACATCAAACTGAATTTCTTCATTCTTCACCTCTAAATCTAGTATTCGCCTGTGAATGGCGATCGTGATGGCCTGTCTACGTCAACCTCAGACCTCTATTAGACGCTAATAATCTATAAAGGTTGCGAATATATTCCATAAAAATTGAGAAATCTCACCAACATTAAGCATTAAAGTCCTAGATATTCCTTAATACCGGCTACAATTTCTCTCGCTAATTTGTCTTGAAGCTGCTCACTATACATCCCTGATTCATTTCCTGAATTAGTAAGATACCCCACTTCTAGAAGTACTGCCGGCATACTGGTTTCTCTTGTAACATGCAGACTTTTCGTTCTTACTCCGTTGTCCTTGAATCCAGTACCTGCTATCAGATGTTTGTGCATGACCTGAGCAAGCGGCAGACTCCCACTACGCGAATAGTACGTTTCACTGCCATTTATTTTGTCTCTATTCGGATAACCCAGCTCTAGTGAATTCCCATGCACTGAAATAAATAGATTAGCCTTTGCTGCTTCTGCGATATTTACTCGATCCTGAAGACCCAACGTAATATCTTCAGTCCTAGTAAATACGACGTCAACCAAAGCTTCCTGCATAAGTAGTGTTTGCACTTTACGGATAACTGACAGATTGAAGTCTTTTTCCAGCTTACCCGTGAGACTGACTGCTCCTGATTGTGTCCCTCCATGGCCCGCGTCGAGAACTACAACTGGCTTTCCTGTCATTCCACTACCACCTGAGGTATTCCCTTCACTCCCTGTAACATTCAAATCTAGTGTCACCAGTCCAGTACTTTCATCCGTACTTAATTGATAAGGCTGGCTCCCGACCGTTTGAATCACGAACCTAACAGTAGAAGGACTTACACTGAACAACGCATACCGGATCTCAGAAACTAGAGGGTAACCAGTAACATCCAGCTTCCCTTGCAGACTTCCGTTTGTGGTAATACTCGGTAGACCTCCTACGAAATCTGGAGCAAAAGCTGTACCGGGAAAATCTACGACGATTCGATCTGGACTGCTCATTTTTGTGATGCTAGGTTTAGGAGCCCCAGAAACAGCGATGATTAATCGATTCTCAGTGAAGGCTGCCCCATTTACAAGCGGACCTGCTGCATTCACACCAGTGCTTCCTGGTACTGAGGATGATTGTGGTGTCGGTGAGGGCAAAACACTTCCAGCGCTTGTGCCATTATCCACGCCGGGTGTAGTCATCTGAGTTGGAGAAGGAGTACTTGTTGCTGTTGGACTAGTAACGGTTCCCTCAGGTGTAGCCACCGAAGCTTGTCCACCCGTCAAATAGACCGTTTTATCGCTATTATCCCAGCCAACCTTTAGACCGAACTGCTCACTTACGAAGCGAATCGGAACGAGAACTGTACCACCGCTTTGCTTGGGTGCTGCATTTAAATCAAACGTTACTCCATCCGCATCAGCTGTTTTTTTTCCTACAGCCAGCTCAATGCTTTTTCCATCTTGGTGAACCGTTACTTTGCGGGCCTGCTGCTCCCACAATACCTCAAATCCAAGATTCTCCACTACCACTCTGACGGGAATCATAACGCTACCATTGACGTTCTCAAGTTTAATTCCTTTTGGCAAAGCAAGCTCTTGATTGTCCATAATAATTCTGCCTGAGCTGCTACCAGCTGCGGCAGCTTCACGTCCAGTGAATGATAGTAATAATAATGGCAGCAACAATAGTAGCAACGTTCGATACCCAACTCTTCTCATTTTCCCGCTCCTTCTGCAAGTAATAGATCTAGATAAGTATTAAGACGACAGAAATCACCAAATGTTTCCTTTATCACCAATCAATATTTCGATTATAGCAAAAAAACTTCTATTTCCGACACCCGGAAATAGAAGTTTTGCGTAATTTTTGTAAAAGTTAAGAATGAAACCAGTTATATCCTATTATTAAGAGAATAACTTAGCCGCATGACGCTCTTCATACGCAGCAATTTCATCTGCATGCTGAAGGGTTAATCCGATATCATCCAGACCTTGCAGCAAGAACTGACGACGGTGCTCATCCAGATCAAAGCTGATGCTCAGTCCAAATTCATCGTGAAGTGTATTGCTCTCAAGATCCACGGTCAACTGGTAGCCATCATGCTCGGCTGTCCGATTAAATAGCTCATCCACTTGCTCTTCCGAAAGCTTGATCGGCAAAATGCCATTCTTAAAGCAGTTGTTGTAGAAGATATCTGCATAAGAAGGTGCAATGACAACTCTGAACCCATAATCCATAATCGCCCAAGGTGCATGTTCCCGTGAGGAACCACAGCCAAAGTTAGCACGTGAGATCAAGACAGAAGCACCTTTATAGCGTGGCTTATTCATTTCAAAGGCAGCGTTATCGTTACCAGCTTCATCAAAACGCCATTCGTAGAACAAAAATTGTCCAAATCCCGTCCGTTCAATCCGTTTCAGGAACTGCTTTGGGATAATAGCATCCGTATCTACATTCACCCGATCTACTGGTGCAACAATTCCTGTTAATTTTTTAAAAGCATCCATAGTTTTATCCTCCCGTGTTCTCTCTAGTTCTATGAGCTGACAGCTTCCGTCTTATAGTTCCAATCACGTACATCAGTGAAACGGCCTTTTATCGCAGCTGCAGCAGCCATAGCTGGGGATACCAGATGCGTGCGTCCACCGCGACCTTGACGTCCTTCAAAGTTACGGTTCGAGGTAGATGCACAGCGTTGCCCAGGTTGCAGTACATCAGGGTTCATCGCAAGACACATGCTGCATCCCGCTTCGCGCCATTCAAAGCCCGCGTCAGTAAAGACTTTATCAAGCCCTTCCTTCTCAGCCTGCATTTTAACACGACCAGATCCAGGAACAACAATGGCAGTAACCTTGTCAGAGACTTTATGGCCTTTTGCTACCACGGCTGCGGCTCTCAAATCTTCGATCCGTCCGTTAGTACAAGAACCGATAAATACATAATCAATTGGAATTTCAGAAATAGGAGTTCCAGGAGTCAAATCCATATATTCAAGCGCTTTTTCAGCAGCTTTGCGTTCATTTTCAGTGGTAAAGTCAGCTGGATTTGGCACGCTAGAGTTGATATCTGTACCCATGCCCGGGCTAGTACCCCAAGTCACTTGTGGAATCAATGTCTCCACATCGAATTCAACCACCGTATCATACTGAGCACCTTCGTCACTAACAAGACTCTTCCATCCTTCAACAGCAGCGTCATATGCTTCGCCTTGCGGCACATATTGACGTCCACGCAGATAGTTAAAAGTAGTTTCGTCAGGAGCGATCAAACCTGCTCTTGCTCCACCTTCGATCGACATGTTGCAGACGGTCATACGTTCTTCCATCGACAGCTCACGAATAGCTTCACCTGTGTATTCAATTACATAACCTGTTGCAAAATCAGTACCATACTTAGCAATAACACCAAGGATCATATCCTTTGCTGTTACACCAGGATTGCGTTTACCTGTGAAACGAACTTCCATAGTCTTAGCTTTGGATTGCTGCAAACATTGGGTAGCCATTACATGTTCAACTTCACTAGTACCGATACCAAAAGCCAGCGCACCAAATGCTCCATGTGTGGAGGTATGGCTGTCACCGCAAACGATAGTTTTACCAGGGTGCGTCAAGCCGATCTCAGGTCCCATTACGTGTACAACGCCTTGATCGATATCATTCAGGTCGAACAATCTAACACCAAAATCAGCACAGTTTTTAGAAAGTGTATCAATTTGCTGCTTGGAAATTGGATCTTTAATGTTAAAACGATCCTTGGTAGGAACGTTGTGATCCATTGTAGCGAAAGTCAGCTCAGGACGGCGAACCTTGCGGTTACTGAGGCGAAGTCCTTCGAAAGCTTGTGGAGAAGTTACTTCATGAACCAAATGCAGATCGATATAAATAATGCTAGGTTTACCTTCCTCTTGATGAATAACATGATTATCCCAAATCTTTTCAAACATTGTCTTGTTGCTCATAATTTCACCTCATTAATAGAATCGTTCATTGGAAGAGAGCGTGGAGTCTCTCTTGAATGATCTAAATATAACATCACCATCTTTATAATTCCAAGATATGATATCTATAGAAGTGATAGGTTTAACCTATAAATCGAAGATGATTTTTTTGCTGAGACCCTAGTCAGCCCACTCCTTAGACGAATGCCCTTCATACTATATCGGGTCCTGGTTGTTGAAATGCAGTGCATTTGTTAGCGCAGAAGGAGTTGGAACAATTGAGGTCAGGAACGAGACTTACCGGGCGAGTTATTTTCAAAGGTGATCAAGGGTATGAAACGGCACGTAAGAATTGGGATCCGCATACTGACAAATTCCCGAAAGTGTTTGTTTTCGCACAAAAAACACAAGATGTTGCGAACGCCATAAAATGGGCTAACGAGAATAAAGTCCCCATCCGCGCAAGAAGCGGTAGACATTCTCTGGAGGTTAATCTTTCACAGGTCACCGGAGGAATTGTCATCGATGTAAGTGAAATGAAGAAAATCAAACTAAATAAAAAATCAGGAACTGTTGTTGTGGGTACCGGAAATACAGTGGGGAGAATTGCACACACGCTTGCTGGGCAAGGATATATGGCTCCATTCGGTGATAGCCCTACGGTTGGAATCGGAGGCATCACCCTAGGCGGGGGTATCGGACCGCTCCAGCGAACCGTGGGCCTTGTTAGTGATAATCTAATCGAACTCGAAATGGTTGATGCCAAAGGGAAAATTATTCGTGCCAATAAGAATAGTAACTCTGATCTCCTCTGGGCTTCCCGCGGAGGTGGCGGGGGGAATTTCGGAGTTTACACCAGTTACAAATTCAAAGTACGTCCTGCTCCAGCTTCGGCTACCGTTTTTCGTATCACCTGGCCTTGGGATCAGTTCGAGAAGGTATTCAAAGCTTGGCAACTCTGGGCTCCTTGCGTTAATACCAAACTGGGCAGTGAATTATCCATTGGTCCGAAAAAAGGCGGTAATGTCACTATGACGGGGCTGTTCCTCGGATCAAAGGCAGAGGCTTCCCGCCTCTTAAAGCCCGTTACGAGCGTTGGAACGCCTACGAATCAAATCATCCGCTCTTTGCCCTATACAAAAGTAGTGAGTTTTATGTTAGCGCCTGATCCAGTGCTAACTCAAAGAGTCAGCAACCAGTTCTCCAGCGGTTTCGTAAGAAAACCCTTCCCGGACAAGGCAATTAAGTCCATGCGTGAATTCTTAGAGAAAGTGGAGGGAGAATTCGCAGGTTTCTTTTTCCTCAACTGGGGTGGAGCTGTGAGCCGTAAGTCACCCAAATCTACAGCCTTTTACTGGCGTAAAACGAAATTCTATGTTGAGTGGAATAGCTCATGGATCAAGAAATCGGAAGCTGCCAGAAATATATTCGTAGTACGAAATACACGCCGGAAGCTGCAGCCATTTATCGTGGGGAGCTACATCAACGTTCCAGACCAGGGAATTAAAAATTCCGGACCAGTATATTATGGAGCGAACTATCCTAGATTACGGAGAGTCAAAGCTAAATATGACCCGGGAAATATATTTAACAACCCTCAAAGCATCTCTCCAGCCCGCAAAGTATAGTAAGACGTAATAGCGTAGCATCGAAATTAGACCGGCAAACATAAAGGACTCCAGCGAATACTGGTAATCCACCCCTTCCTATTTGCCGGTCAGTGCGTTCGTGCACGAACTTACATGTGAACCTATATAAAACTTCAGTTTCATAGTTTATACTTATAAGTAAAAACAATCTCCCAAAGGAGTTTATACATGGAACTGAGACAACTACAATATGTACTGCAAATCGCAGCCGAAAAAAACTTCTCCCGTGCAGCGGACAAGCTGCACATTGCCCAACCATCACTCAGTCAGCAGCTTTCCAAGCTGGAAAAAGAGCTCGGTGTAATGCTGTTCCAGCGAAATACCAGCTCTGTTGAACTGACCTATGCTGGATCTAAATTCGTAGAGCAAGCTCAAATCATCATTGATGGCGTAGAACTTCTGCGACAAGAAATGTCTGATATTTCTGAACTGCGTACCGGGCGCGTCGTTGTAGGCAGTATGCCGATCACTGGTGCACATTTACTGCCGCATGTGCTTCCGGTTTTTAAACAAAATTACCCGGAAGTAGAAATCACTCTGCTCGAAGACTCCTCCATGAACCTAGAGAAGCTCACTGCGAGTGGTCAGACTGATTTAAGCCTGCTCTCATTGCCGCTCGAAATTCCGGCACTTGCTTACGAAGAACTGGGTGAGGAAAGGATCGATCTTGCAGTCCCACCCGAACACCCGCTAGCTAAACGTAGCTTAGATGGAACTAAGACCTCTTTGGAAGAACTAAAGGACGAGCCATTTATCGTACTTAAAGAAGGCCAAGGCTTCCGTAAAATGACTATGGATCTGTGCCGAAACGCTGGCTTCGAACCAAAAATTGTTTTTGAGAGCAATAACATGGAAACAGTTCAGTCACTGGTCGCCACTGGAATGGGTGTAACTCTTGTGCCTCATTTTATTGCCCGTGCACCGCGGAGTGAATTCGTCCCTGTCTACTTACCGCTCACTGATCCTGCCCCTAGCCGAACACTTGTCGTAGCCTATCGACGCGGACGTTATTTATCTAAAGCCGCTAAGGCTTTTGTAGAAACATTTAAATCTACGGTATCTGAATTAACCGAAGAATAGACCCTTGGAAGGCCGCTCTGATCATCTGACACCGAGCCACACTTTCATTAACTGGCCCATTATCGTTAGGTGTCCCTGTATGATCTTCCACAAATTCACGAGTTACACTATTCTGGAACTCTGCTTTTTCGTTTAGATCTTGATTCTGCGCCTGCTCAGGATTGTTGTCTTTAGTCAATTCAATCCACCTCTTGGTAACAGATTATACCCTTACTTAGAGGTTAAACAGAATAATCAAAGCTTTCTAATGCGAGAAATAGTTCCTTCGTTTTTCCTTTGCAAAGCAACCATCTCCATGGTATTCTATTGAAAATAAGTGAAACGTGCAGACGGGACCAGTAAGAATGAGTCTAACCGCGCCTAGAGAGTAAATTCCGACAGGCTGAAAGAATTTACCGCGGTTTTCGTTCCGAATCCTACCCCCGAGCGGCCTGTGCTAAGCAGGACGGATCCTCCCGTTACGAGAATGAAGTCGGATGATCCCTCATCAATGAAGGTGGTACCGCGGAAGTTTACAAGCTTTCGTCCTTTGCTAAGTCTAAGGATGGGGGCTTTTTGTCGTTTTCAGCATCTATAAAAATACTGAGGAAGTGAACAGATATGACGACACGAATCGTAGTCAAAATAGGCAGCAGCTCACTGACTGGAACAGAAGGCGGATTGAATCGCGAAGCCGTGTCCTTCTTCGCTTCAGAGATTGCCGAATTGAAGAGAAACGGCTGCGAGGTGTTATTAGTAACCTCCGGTGCTGTAGCCGCAGGCTTTCGCAGTATCGGTTATCCTACACGTCCGAAGCTGCTGCATGAGAAGCAAGCAGCTGCTGCTGTAGGCCAAGTACTGCTCATGCAGGCATATCAGGAAGCTTTTGCCGAGCATGGAATAACCACAGCACAGATCCTACTAACCCGTACCGACTTTTGTAGTCGCAGAGCTATGAACAACGCGATGATGACGGTAGAAGAGCTGCTTCGCCTAGGAGCGGTACCCGTATTTAACGAGAATGACACCGTCTCCGTTGATGAGTTAAAATTCGGTGATAACGATACTTTGTCCGCGCTGGTAGCTAACCTGCTGAAAGCCACCAGATTGCTCGTCTTAACTGACATGGATGGCTTATATAGTGGAGATCCTCGGAAACATCCCGACGCTGTTCGCTATCAGTTCGTTGATGATATTACGCCGGAGATTTATGCTATTGCTGGTGGAGCTGGCTCTAGTGTGGGGACAGGTGGCATGCGTTCAAAAATCGATGCTGCCAAGATCGCTACACGAGGCGGTGTGCCCGTCTTTGTTGGGAGAGCTACCGAACCAGGGGATTTACAACTCGCAGCGACAGGCTCGGGCCGAGGTACTTATTTTGCAACCAAGTTATCTTCTTTACCTGTTAAAAAGCAATGGCTTGGCTTTATGTCCACCCCACTCGGCTCCCTGTACGTTGACGAAGGCGCCGTTGAAGCGCTGCTTCATGGCGGTCATAGTCTGCTGCCTGTCGGCGTCAAGCAGATCGAAGGTAACTTTCACGCTGGGGATGTTGTAGAAGTCCTTGGACCAGACTCCAAGTTGCTGGGACGCGGGATTGTGAATTACGATGACACTCAGCTGCGCAGTATTCAAGGTTTACCCAGCCGTCAGATTGTACCGAAGCTGGGAGAAGTACACCGGCTGGAGGTCATTCACCGTGACGAATGGATTACATTGAGGTAAAAATTTTGCCCCATACAAAATTAAGGAGGAATCGTCATGAGTGAAGTTGTCAATAAAGCAAAATTAGCCAAGGAAACCACCGGAGTATTAGCGAGTCTAACTACCGGCCAAAAAAATGAAGCACTCTTAGTTATGGCTGATGCGCTGCGTCGTGAAGCTCCAGCTATCATTGCTGCCAACCGGGAAGATCTGGAACGCGGACGCTTAAGTGGTACTCCCGAGTCCATGCTTGATCGACTAGCGTTAGATGTAGGCCGAATTAACAGTATCGCAGAAGGACTTCAACAAATCGCTGTATTACCTGATCCAATTGGTGACACGCTAGAAACTATTGAACGTCCAAATGGTCTCAACATCCAGAAACTCCGTGTTCCACTCGGTGTCATCGGCATCATCTATGAAGCACGTCCAAACGTAACTGTTGATGCCGCTGGTCTGTGTCTAAAGACTGGTAACGCTGTTGTGTTGCGTGGTGGCTCCTCCGCCCTGTCCTCCAACCGACAAATTGTCGAGGTTCTTCACAACGCTCTAGCAAATACTTCAATGCCGAAAAATGCGCTACAGTTGATCGAAGATCCCAACCGTTCCTCCGTTGATGAAATGCTTAAGCTCAACGGACTACTTGACGTGATTATCCCTCGCGGAGGAAGTTCTCTGATTCAAAATGTTGTGCTTAACGCAACCGTGCCCGTCATTGAAACGGGTGCAGGCATCTGCCATACTTATCTCGACGCAAGCGCTTTGCCAGAAATGGCTCAGAACATTAGTCTGAATGCCAAAGCACAGCGCCCTTCAGTTTGCAATTCCATGGAGACGCTACTCGTTCATAAGGATTACGCAAACGAGTATCTGCTTTCTTTGGCCGAAGTTTTCCGTGATGTTAACGTTGAATTACGTGGCTGCCAGGAAACATTATCCTTTGTCCCATGGGCATTACCTGCAACATTAGAGGACTATGCTACTGAATATAATGATTATATCTTGAATATCAAAATCGTCAGCGATTTAGACGAAGCTATGCAGCATATCGCCCAGTATGGCACGAAGCACTCGGAATGTATCGTAACTGAAGATCCGGATAACGCGTCACGCTTCTTACAGGAGGTTGATGCTGCAGCTGTTTACCACAATGCTTCAACCCGCTTCACAGACGGCTTTGAATTTGGATTTGGTGCAGAGATCGGCATTAGTACACAGAAACTCCATGCCCGTGGACCGATGGGTCTGCCTGCTCTTACTTCAACCAAATATAAGATTTACGGAACAGGTCAAATTCGGGGTTAGTGTCCATGCATCCGTTTTTAATTACACCACTTTTAGGAGGATTTTGAGCCATGTGTCAGCAACCTTCCATTCCACTTATGAATCATAATATTGTATTTTATGGCGCAGGCTCTATGGCAGAAGCCATCGTTCGCGGGATGATTAGCCGTAGTATCGTAAAATCCGATAATGTTATTATGCTTAACCGTAGCAGTAGTGAACGTCTGGCAGAACTAAGAAGTCGTTACGGTGTAATCGGTACAAATGATCCTGAACAAAAAACAGATTACCTACGGAACTCACCAGTAATCGTGTTGGCTATGAAACCAAAAGACGCTGCAAAAGCACTTCGGGGACTCAGCCCACTTCTCTCACCTGATCAGATCATAGTCTCTGTAATTGCTGGGCTGTCCATTCGAACGATGCAAGGTCTGCTTGGCAAAGAGCAACCCATCGTCCGTACTATGCCGAATACTTCTAGTTCCATAGGTCTTGGTGCCACTGGCATAGCCTTTTCCAAAGAAGTAGATGAGAAAGGACGACGCCTAGCACTCAACATCTTTGAAGCTGTCGGACTAACAACAGTCATTGATGAAGAACGCATGGAGACCTTAACGGGTATCTCCGGCAGTGGGCCTGCCTATATTTATTATATGATGGAAGCTATGATCGCCGCAGGTATCCGTGGTGGATTGCCGCTTGAACAAAGCACACAGCTAACTGTTCAAACAGTGCTAGGCGCTGCTAGAATGGTACAACAGACGGGCGAGGATCCAGCTGCACTTCGTAAGAAGGTCACATCCCCGAATGGCTCTACACAAGCAGCGATAGAAGTACTCGAGCAGGGAGAATTTTTTGAAACTGTCATCGCGGCAGTAAATCGCTGTGCCGAACGTTCCCGTGAAATGGGCGCTGCGCTTGAGAAAGAGCTGCATTCGTAAAATAAAAAGATCGCTTCCCATACCACATTGGTCAGGAAGCGATCTTTTTTTTCAATTTAAGGCCATGATTAGCCCGTTACAACATTTCCATAAGTATCTCGAACAATCACTTTAACATTAGCCGGAGCCCCAACAGTCACGTCCAGCGTGTTCCTAGAATTATCGAATAGCAGATCTCTAGGAGTTTCCCCTAAAATGATGTATAGCGTATTCCCAACATGCTTAGTTTGAAGCAGCTGTTGCTCTTGTGCTTCTTGTAGCTTCCCTTTATTTGAAGAATATCTCCCGAATACATTCAGCTCGTTTCCACCCGTTTGATCTACTTTAATCCCATAAGGTTCTGCAGCTTGGATAATGATGGTACTAACGCCCTCTGGAACGGCTCCCTTCCAATCTGGCAATGCGTAACTTTCTTGCACAGCTGAAACGGTACGGCGAAATTCCTGTGTTAATCCTAAAGAACTAAATCCCGCAAAAACTAGACAACATACAGCTATAAACCCAACAAACAGAACGCTTAGCACATCATAATACATTTTTCCTTTTCCACGAAACCATAAAGTGTATATTACAATTTCTAAGCCTAATAATATAAAAATGATCGGCCACCAAGCTAACGTCGTCTCGAACACCTCCGCGCCCCTCCACTGCGAGACCATAATTAGAGCTCCCAGAAATAAAAGGCTCAATCCCATCGACAACGTTCCTACACGCCAGCGTCTTGATTTATCTTCAGCAACCGGACGCTCACTTGAAACATTAACTCCTTGCTGTAATTCTGTCGGATTATTCAAGAATGACCACCTGTCCCTTTTCTCCCTTTATTGTTCTTGCTTCCCGCCATCAGCTTCAAACCACCGCCAATCAACAGCACAGATACGATAAAGGTCCTGAAATATTCATTGACTATATACTCTAAACGCCATCCAGGAAATCTGATATCAAGCGCAGGAACTGCGACATTAACTACAATGTAATACAGTCCTAGACATATCAGAGCAGCTCCAAGCCATCCTTGATGATTTAAAAATCCTTCTATGACTGGCTTATCCTGTAAAGGTTCACGTCCATGTCGGCTGACAAGCTGTAAGCCATCGAACAAACTGTAAAACCAAATGACTGGAATGAGGAAGAATAGCAGCGTTAAACGCAGTAGGTCCATGACATAAATACTCCCTAGAAATAGCAGCATGAGCTGTAATCCTCTTTTTTGCAGCCCTAGATACATTTGTCCGGCACCCGGAAAAGCAGAAAGCAATGTAGCCAAAACTTTGCTACGGCGCCCCTCCTCACGACCAGCCTCCATCTCTTCGAATAAAGTACGATCTACCATTTCTTCTCCAGCTTGCTTACGATGGATTAACTGAACCGCATCAAACATACAATATAACCAAATCACTGGTAATACGCCAAACAGGAGAAGGAAAACATCACTTGACGTAATCCCTGCCAGGAATAACATCACGGTCATAAAACCGAAGAAAGAAATGAGGAAAGACAATCCTCGCTGCATCAACCCCATATGAAAATGACCCAATCCTGGAATGAACGATAATAAAATTACATGTACACGCTCATTATCGTCTGTCTTAACGGGCATTGAAGAAAAATCAAAATTCGATCCATCTGGAGTCATTGCCGGAGCAGGCATCTGGAGCATTTTAACCACCAGATGCACCATCGAAACCGTCCCAATAAGTAGGAACCCTATCACACCCATTAATAGAATATCCTCGGCACCTTCAGCCACAGCTATTAAGAATGACATAAATAAGATGCCAAAGCTTAACAGAAGATAAACAATTCCCTGTGGGCGTTTTCCCATATAATAATGACCTGCTCCAGGAATCAAATTAAGAAAAAAAGCTTTTAATTTACTACGCTGCTGTTGCATATTTCATTTCTCCTCTCATCACTTTCTGCTGCCCATTAGCTGATCCAACCATCCGCTAGTTGTCTGTATGACTTGCTCGCTAAATGATGGGGAATTATCTTTTTTAGGGATCATAAGCTCCATTTGACCTGTGTGCAGCTTATCAAACATACCAGATGTCATTATCAACAGCGTAAGTGACGCGGCAACCGCATAATGAAAGATTGTCTTTTCATACCAGCGATATCGCCGTACCCCTTCTTCAACCGTCACTTGTTCCAATGCTGCTGACGATTCCGTCATACTAGCCCAATCTGCCATAACCCTCTCTGTAAAAATAGACGAATTCTCCAATGAAGGCAGATCCTCCTGTAGCTCATCCAACATTTCCATGTATGAAGTAAAACTTTCCGTATCTTCCAGCAGCAACTGTTCCCAATCTTCTCTGGTCGCCTCGTCCATGTGACCTTCAATATAAGATTTCGCTTGTTCCCGTTGGATTAGATCGTCTCCACGCTTCATCATAGCCATTCGTCCTCCTTCCAATGATTTCGGATCCATTGTCTCGCCCTATACAATCTGGACTCTACCGTCTTCAGGGAAATTCCCTGCTCTGCAGCAATCTGATCATATTTTTTATGTTCCAGATAATAAGCCACCATAATTTCACGATGAGTTTCAGGCAGGCTATTGATTTCACCGAGCAGCCGATCCATCCGATCACGGCGTATAACACCTGACAACACATCCTCTTCGTTGGAAGCGGTCTGGCTCAGTACAAGCTCATAGTCAACAGGAAGTTCCCTAAGTCGATCACGTTTACGTTTCGCATCAATTGCCTTATTTAAGGCGATCCGTGTAATCCATGACTTTAAGCCTTGATAACGGTAGTCAGGGAGAGATTTGTACATTTGTAAAAAAGCTTCCTGAGCAGCATCTTCAGCCATTTTGACATCGCGTAATACAGAATAAGTAATTTTGTAAATTTGCTGACTGTATGTATTTACAAATTGACGGAACGCATCCTCGTTACCTTGGCAAATCCGCTGGATTAATACCTCTTCTTCAATGACTCTCCCCTCCTTCCCACAGCAATAGACGCGCCCGATAACAACTACCCCTGCATTTTTTTATATAAATATTAAAAAGAACCGCACTGACTTTAGCGATGGGCTAAAGCAGTGCGGTTCTCTCCTAATCTATCTATCTTCCGCCATTGCGGAATTTTTGTGTATAGTTCTTTACATCCTGAGCGTTCTTGACCCGGTTGCGGGCCCATTCCAGCAATATTCGATCAATATAACGGAAATGAACCTTTCCTGCAAATACAGATTCCTTCAGCGCTAACAGAATCAGCTCCTCGGGATACCGGTCTTGATCCACCCAACTGGATATCGTCTCACACTCCATTGGAGATAGCGGACGTCCGAATTCCTTTTCGAAAATACTGAATAGATTTCGGCTTTCCTCTTCAGCCCCAAGTTGAGAAGGAGATGAGGGGGGCTTTCCGCCGAATCCACCCCCTGAAGCAGCTCGAGGTGCCGACGTTGCATAGCCACCTACGTGCTTATCTTGCTCATGCTCTTGTACAACTGTCGCTAGATAAGCACCAAGCTTTCCGTATAACCCTGAGAAATTGTAGCGTTCATAATGGATGTCTCTTAGCTCATCGTTGTCTCCATCGATGCTAATAAAACCTTCCTTCATAAGCTTCTGCAACTCTCCTGCTAGTACAGATATGCTACGGCCAGTTACAACCTGAAGCTCCTCAAGAGAAGGGAAGTCAATCCCTTCCACCTGCCTGAAAGAAAGCAGATGTATCAGCAGCATAGCTTCACTTCCGCTTAAATTCAGCTTCCGGTAATACTTCAGTAATGCGTAAGGTATGACGGCCATTCCGTTCTCCAGACCGAAGGAGACGCCTTCGCCCCAGGTACTCCATCCTTTGCCGTCCATGAACGTCCCCCTTCAAATATAAGAACTTATGGGTAGAGACGGTACAGTGTACGTGGGAATGGAATAGTCTCACGTACATGGTCAAGGCCACAGATCCAAGCTACAGTACGCTCAAGTCCAAGTCCAAAACCAGAGTGAGGTACAGATCCGTAAGTACGCAGATCCATGTACCATTTGTAAGAGTCCATCGAAAGATTATGCTCTTTGTAACGCTCTTCAAGCAGCGCAGGATCATCGATCCGCTGTGAACCACCAATAATCTCTCCGTAGCCTTCTGGAGCGATCATATCCGCACACAGTACGACTTCCGGACGGTTTGGATCTGGCTTCATATAGAACGCTTTGAAAGAAGCAGGATAATGAGTAATAAATACAGGTTTATCGTATGCTTCTGCGATTGCTGTTTCATGAGGTGCACCGAAATCATCACCCCAAGCAATATCTTCAAAGCCTTTATCGTTCAAGAACTTGATCGCATCGTCATAAGTAATGCGTGGGAATGGTGCTTTGATATTCTCCAGCTTGGAAATATCGCGACCTACCGCTTCCAACTCCGCACGGCAATTCTTCAATACAGATTGCACTACGAAGCTAATAAATTCTTCCTGAACCTTCAAGCTTTCTTCGTGATCTGTAAAGGCCATTTCTGGTTCGATCATCCAGAACTCAATTAAGTGGCGACGAGTCTTAGATTTCTCTGCACGGAAAGTTGGTCCAAAGGAATATACACGGCCTAGTGCCATTGCTGCAGCTTCCATATACAACTGTCCGCTTTGTGTTAGATAGGCGTCCTCATCGAAGTACTTCGTGTGGAACAAGTTAGTAGTTCCTTCTGCTGACGTTGGCGTCAGAATCGGAGGATCCACCTTTGTAAATCCACTCTCGTTGAAGAACTGTTGGATTGCACGAATAATTTCCGCACGAATTACCAGAACAGCCCGCTGCTTCGAGGCACGCAGCCAGAGGTGACGGTGATCCATCAAGAAATCTACGCCATGCTCTTTCGGAGTAATTGGATAATTCTCTGTAAGATGCAGGACTTCAATTCCAGTTACAGTCATTTCAAAACCAGATTGACTGCGAGGTTCCTCGCGGATAATTCCGGTCACATACAAAGAGCTTTCCTGTGTGAGGCTCTTAGCTGCATCCCATACCTCTTCAGGCACTTCTGATTTCACTACAACTCCCTGAATATAACCTGTACCATCGCGAAGCTGGAGGAACTGAATTTTACCACTGGAGCGCTTGTTGTTTACCCAACAACCGATAACAACACTCTCTCCAACATGTTCATTCACGTTCTTAATTACACTCTTGTTAGCCATGCCTTCAATCTCTCCTCTAATTTAGCCGTTAATTCCTTGCACAATACGGTGTGTATCACGTGCAATGACAAGTTCTTCGTTTGTCGGAACTACTAGCACTTGTACCTTGGAATCTTCCGTAGAGATACGACGTGGATCGCCGGAACGAACTTTGTTAGCTTCAGCATCCAACTCAATACCCAGGAACGTAAGGTTATTTAGCAGTTTCTCACGAAGCAATGAAGCATTTTCACCAACACCGGCAGTAAATACGATCGCATCTACACCGTTCATAGCAGCCGTATATGAACCGATATACTTGCGCAAGCGGTACTCATACATTTCAAAAGCTAGTGTGGAATTAGGCTCACCTTTTTCCATACCATCAATAATATCGCGCATGTCACTGCTTACGCCCGAAATTGCTAAGAGGCCACTATGTTTATTCAACATGGAGTTAACTTCGCCTACGGACAATTCTTCCTTGTTCATCACGTAAGGGACAATTGCTGGGTCCAGATCACCACTGCGAGTACCCATCATCAAACCTTCCAGAGGGGTCATACCCATGGAAGTATCCACGGACACTCCACCTTGAACTGCAGTTACACTACCGCCGTTACCGATATGACAAGTAATGATCTTCAGATCTTCCAGCGGACGCTCCAAGTACTCCGCAGCAGCCTTGCTTACGAAGTCGTGTGATGTACCGTGTGCGCCATAACGACGAACTTTATATTTATTGTACAATACTCTAGGAATAGCGTACATATAAGCTTTTTCAGGCATGGTTTGGTGGAATGCAGTATCGAATACAACAACCTGCGGTACACCTGGCATATTTACTTCAGAAGCCGTAATCCCCATCATTGCTGCTGGGTTATGCAGTGGTGCAAGGTCAAACAATTGACGAATTTTCGTTTTTGCGTCAGCATCCACAAGTGCGGAAGATTTGAAGAACTCTCCACCATGCACTACGCGGTGACCTACAGCATCAATTTCTTTAATAGATTCAATTACACCATGCTCTTTGTCTGTAAGACAAGCAAGGACTTTGCGGATCGCAGTATTATGTTCCAGAATTTCGCTTACTTCTGTCACTTCCGCTTTGCCAGTAGGTTTATGATTCAGAATGGAGGAATCCATCCCGATACGTTCAACCAAACCCTTAGCCAAAACCGATTCATCGGTCATGTTATACAGCTGATATTTCAAAGAAGAACTACCTGAGTTAATAACTAAAATATTCATACACGGTCACCATCCTTGTCGTACTTGAAGAAGCCTTCTCCTGATTTCATACCCAGTTGTCCTGCACGTACCATCTTCTTAAGAATTGTAGAAGGACGGTATTTCAGTTCTCCGTATTCACGGAACATATTTTCGAGTGCCGCAAGTACCGAATCCAGGCCAAATCTGTCAGCCATTTCAAGCGGTCCATATTGGAATTGATAACCAATACGCATAGCATCGTCAATATCCTGTGCGGAGGCAACGCCTTCTTGCAGCACATGCATAGCTTCATTGATAAACAAGCAAATGAGGCGTGATGTTACAAATCCTGGGGATTCATAAATCATTACACCTTTTTTCTCAACAATCTCATCAACAAAGGATTTTGTATCTTCAAAAGTAGCATCTGAAGTTTTCAGACCACGTACGATTTCTACAAGATCCACTTTAGCTACAGGATATATGAAATGCATTCCGATCACGCGTTCCGGATACATCGTAGAACTTGCAAGTTCAGTCAAGCTAAGTGTTGATGTATTGCTGGCAAGAATAATGTGGTTCGGGCATACTTGATCCAATTGATTCAAAATCTTTTTCTTTTCTTCCAAATCCTCAACAATGGTTTCGATAACCATGTCACAAGAGCTGAGCTCCGCGAAATGTGTCACTTTTTGAATGCGGCTAAGAATCAGCTTCTTCTCAGCTTGAGTGATCGCCCATTTCTCCAGTTGCTTATCTAGACTTGTCTCGATCATTTCGTAAGAGTAGTCCAGTTTCTCCACGGTTTTCTCCACTAGTAATACATCCAGGCCTTTGGCTGCTAACATTTCAGCAATACCTTGTCCCATTGTGCCACCGCCGATGACACCTATTTTTTTGAAATTCATAAAAAAGTCTCCATCCTTTCAGGTATCTATACTTTTGTATTGTACCTTGTCTGTCGCAAAAATTTATAAAGCCCGACATATAATGATATCTTAGCATGCCTGAAAAGTAAAAAAAAATAACCAGCATAAATATTTATGCTGGTAAAAGGACGCTGTCACGAAATTGACATCGAAATTGCTCTCCAGAGAGTACTTCTTCCTTCATTAAAATGTCAAGAGAGTAATCAAATACATTTCGTTGCTTTTCAAGGTGCTCACGAGTGCGTGTCATCAGCTCATCCAATATCTTACTATTTTCCTTCATAAGCTCTTCAGTGGTAACCATTTCCAGCTTAGCGATACCCAGCGAAGTTAAACCTGACTTCATCATCGTTTCCACAATATTCAGCGCCTGATCGAAATCACCGCGTGAACCTGTGCTTCGTCCACCATAATACATTTCTTCAGCAGCTGCTCCACCAAGTGCAATCATAATCTGATCTTCGAGATAATCTTTGGTGTACAAATACTGCTCTTGCTGAGGATTATGTCGCACATAACCAAGGGCTTGCCCACGCGGAGTCAGCGTAACCTGACTAACGCTTCCGGGACGAAGGAGCTCTGCCATGATGGCATGTCCCAATTCATGAATGGCGACTCTCTTTTTCTCTTCATGATTTGTTTCTCTATCCGTTTTTTCACCCATCATTACCTTGTCAATCGCCATCGACAGATGCCGCTGCTCAACTTTCGTCAAGTCCTCACGCATCATATAAATCGCAGCCTCATTCATGACACTTTCAAGCTGAGCACCGGAAAAGCCATAGGCTTCTTCAGCGATTTTGTCGAGACTCACCTCTGTATGAAGAGGCTTATTCTTCGCATGCAATTCGAGAATCGATTTGCGGCCCTTTTTGTCAGGCATGTCCACTTGAATATGACGGTCGAAGCGTCCAGGACGTAACAATGCTGAATCAAGCATTTCTTTCCGGTTTGTTGCAGCTACCAGCAAAATACGCGGAGTTTCGTTATTATAAATACCATCCATCTCGGTCAATAGCTGATTTAAGGTCTGATCATATTCACGTTGCTGACCGCCTTCGCGCTTACCGCCAATTACGTCAATTTCATCAATAAAAATAATGGCACTTTGTTTGTTCTCCTTAACAGCACGGTTACGAGCATCCTTGAATAAATCGCGGATCCGACCAGCCCCGACACCAACATACATTTCTACAAATTCACTACCTGATGCAGCTACGAATACGGAGTTTGTATAATGCGCTGCTGCTCTGGCCATAAGGGTCTTACCTGTTCCTGGAGGGCCAGTGAGCAGAATCCCTTTCAAAGGACGAATCCCAAATTTACTAATCTCCTCGTGCCGGATCAAAAAATCGAGTGCCTCACGAAGCTCTTGCTTCGCATTGTCTTGCCCACCAATTTCTTCAAAAGTGAGCTTTGAAGGCCCTTCCTTCTGGC
Source organism: Paenibacillus sp. FSL R5-0923 (assembly GCF_038009145.1). Lineage (NCBI taxonomy): Bacteria > Bacillati > Bacillota > Bacilli > Caryophanales > Paenibacillaceae > Paenibacillus > Paenibacillus sp. FSL R5-0923. Next base: position 2,903,328 of record NZ_JBBPAT010000001.1, on the reverse strand, counting down.
GTTTCTTCCCTGCACCAGCGTTCACCGTAAGCCCGCCACGCAAATGAGCAATTATAAGTAATGCAGTAAGCATTCCAGCTGCTATAACAATCGGGAATATATTAATACCTAAAAAAGCCATGAAAATAAACAGCACAGGAATAAATCCGAGTAAAATTTCTTTAAGGTACTTAGGCATTATTCCATACCCCCAAGGTCGCAGGTTTTCGCGGCAAAATAATAAATTTGCTTTCTTTTCCATTACTCAAGCTTACGTACACATTGTTGTCGTCGATATCAGTAGATGCTATCACATCTTTAAATTCCGTATTTTGCTGTTTCAATCTATCAAGTTCTGTAGGTATAATCGTATATTTACGGCTCTCCATGGCTTCAGCTACAGAGAACATCGCTTTATCCCAGTAATCATCCAATAGTTCACTTGAATTTTGCTCCACATCGAGTTTAAGTTTACGTCCTTCAATCACTGATTTTCCTTCTTTGGATACATACGATACTAGATCACGTAAATTCGTGCCCGGCTGCAAATCAAGTTTCAAAGTGACCTCATCGCGGTTAATACTAATATGTGAAGTATTTACTCCCTCAAATCCGGTTACAATCTTTTGGAGCGGTTCCTGTAAAGCAAACTGACGATATAAAAAGAATCCTCCGAATAATAGCATAGCCGACAGTAGAGACGTTATCAGTACAGGTACAAGACGTAATTTCAAGAAACGTCCTCCTCTCAAAGATGAAAAAATGTAAACAGAATGATCCAAAGTCATAGCTGCTAAGAGCTCATCAGAGCCTGACGTTCTACTAACACTGTTCTAATTACAAACAGTAGTATATCACAGGTGTATATACTATATTGAAAAAAAGTGTGAAGATATTTAAAATTTTATTTTTTAATTCTTTCCATTTTATTAAATTTATTGATTTAATTCGACAAAAAAAGGGCTGTTACTCTTAACTAACAGACCTTTTTTCGTATGAATCTTTAAATACCAATACATAAAAACTACTCTTATAGTATATCACAATTCGTGTACTTATAGTATATCAAATAATATGTCATTTAAAAAACAAGCGAACCATAAATGGTCCGCTTGTTTCTCCTATAATGCTTTTGTTTAATTTAGCGGCTAGGTAAACTGTAACCTTCACCCATTCGAGCCCCATCTGAGAACCGATAAAATTGATAATAATATCGACCGCTTTGTTTATAAAAAAGCTGCCAAGCATACTCCCCGTTATATACTCCTGGCAACAACCGCTCAATGCTGATGTCCGGAAGATCGGCTTTTATAAGGCTACGCATTTTCGCTTCAGAGGTCCCTTTACTTAGTTCTTCAGCATATACTGCGTCGGTTCCTTCAGCAAACTTCCCGTCTACAGTAAAACGTACCCAAACCATCAACTCGGTCCCGGCTTCATTCTTCCCTGTTAAGACCCAGTACACCGCATTATCATCCCACACGGATTTCTGCGCTTTGGTTACCTCTGTCAGACCAGCACTGGTTTTAGCGACATCCTTAGCGATATCTCGCTCGTTCCATTGATCTTTCATAATATAAGCATAGAACTGGATAAGTCCGAACAGAAGGAGCAGAATCAGAACTGACCCCAGGAGGATCCATTTTTTCCTTTTCTTCAAGGTACAGCTCCCTTTCTAGTAATATATCTTTTTTGATTATATAACACACCTGTGTGTTTATCCAAAGTTTCATATCCAATTCAATGATCTAATTATCAGAAACACAAAAGGCTGTAACTTTGCAATCGCAGAAAGTCACAGCCTTTCAGTTATTCGTTATGATCTTAGACTATCGTTTAAGCAGTCCATCAAATGATTCTTGCGCCTTACGACGGATTGCTTCCTCATCTAGCGTTATACATTCTCCATGTTTTACAACCTGTTTACCATTCACCCATACATGCTCAACGTCCTTGGCGCTGGCAGAGTATACAGCATGAGACAACAGATCTGTGTGTGGTAGCAAATGCGGCTGGTCTATATCAATCGCGATAAAGTCCGCTTTCATGCCAACAGCGAGTCTACCCACATCATTTAAAAAGATAGACTTTGCGCCATACTCTGTAGCTATACGCAGCGCTTCCGGAGCTGGGACAGCCGTCGGATCACCACTTACACCTTTATGGATGAGGGCTGCAAGACGCATCTCTTCAAACATATCCAGGTTATTATTGCTTGCCGCACCATCTGTACCCAGTGACACCTTCACACCAGCCTTTAGAAGATCCGTAACCCGAGCCACTCCACTAGCCAGTTTCAGATTACTTCCTGGGTTATGAGACACGCCTACATCATGACGAGCCAGTATCTCGATCTCTTCATCATTCAAATGAACGCCATGTGCAACAATAGACGGACGTGTGAACATTCCAAGCTTCTCTAAATGCGCTACAGGCCGAAGTCCGTAATCCACCACATTCTGCTCCACTTCGCGTTTGGTCTCGGACATATGGGTATGCATCGGTAAATCCAAATCATGTGCCGCTTGTACAAACTTAACAAAGAAGTCCGGTGGGCAAGTATATGGGGCGTGTGGCGAGATCATCGTCGTAATTCTACCATCAGCCTTACCATGCCAATTTCGTGCAAAAGAAATCGCTTCCGCAAGCTTGTGATTTTGTACTTCCTCTGGGCATAATCCGATTACGCCTCTCATCAGTACGGAACGGATGCCTGATAATTCGACTACCTCTGCTACTCGATCCATATGATCATACATATCCAAGAAGGTTGTAGTACCACCTTTTAGCATTTCCAGTACCGACAAGGAGGTTCCCCAGTATACATCTTCTCCAGTGAATTTCGCTTCCATCGGCCACATCTTCTCTTGAAGCCACACCTGAAGTGCTAAATCATCTCCATAACCACGAAGCAATGACATTGCGGCATGGCCATGTGTGTTTACCAGACCTGGCATAAACAGCAGACGACTGCCATCAACAACTTGCACATCATCTTCCATTAAAGGCTCTTCTTTTCCTATGTAAGTGATCAAATCATCTTCAATAGTCATGTATCCGCTCAGAACCGGCTCATCTGTTCCCGAAATAAGAAAACGCCCGCCCTTAATAATCGTTTTACTGCTCTTCATTTCCGGTTTCTTCCTTTCCGTCTTTCAAATAATAAGCAAGGCTTTGCAAATCCGTTGTAAAATCGGCAGCATGAACACGGATATTCGATGGTGTTTTTAGAATCACTGGTGCAAAATTCAAAATCGCCTCAATGCCAGACTCAATGAGAATATCTGCTACATTCTGCGCTTCTGAATCAGGCACAGTAATTATCCCAATTCGAATACCTTGCTCACGAACCGTCTGACCAAGCTCCTCCATCGGTTGAACGGTAAGAGAGTTGATTTTCCGCCCCACCTTAGGTGCATAGGAGTCAAATATAGCGGTAATCTTCATAGTATCTTTCAGATAAGCATTGTAATTAGATAATGCATGTCCAAGGTTACCAGCACCTACTAAAGCCACATTCAATTGTTGATCCAGCTTCAGAATATGACGGATTTTTTCAATAAGATAAGTTACGTCATACCCGATACCTTTTCTACCAAAGTCTCCAAAATAAGCTAAATCTTTACGAATTTGAGCAGGATTTAAATCAAGTTTTTGTCCTAGTTCTTGTGAGGAAACGGTTAATATTTCACGTTTCTGGAGATCATTCAAGAAACGCAAGTACACAGGAAGTCTGCGAACAACGGCTTCTGATATTTTATCCGATTTCATAATTTACCTCCTAATTTAAGTGATATTCTGTTCAAATCCTATCGAAATATCTGCACCTCGTCTCAAGGAAGAGCGGTATTCTTATACCGCCCTTCCTTGTAGAGTGATTAATAAGATCGATGACGTTCTTTTCAAGAAACGCCTCCGTCTTCCAACCACTCCGCTATACGAGGAACCATTTGATCCGTAAGCATATGCTCCATTTTCGGGCCAGGCAACGAATAGAGGAAATACTTCCCATAGTGAGATTCGATCACCCTTGTGTCATACACAATAACAATACCCCGATCTTGCGCTGTCCGTACCAGCCTCCCAAATCCTTGCTTGAAGCGAATAACCGCCTGAGGAACAGACAACTTCATGAACGGATTCTTTTTCTGGGCTTGTAATAACTCAGACTTCGCTTCCGCTAGAGGGTGGTTTGGCGGTTGAAATGGGAGCCTCACGATGGCCAAGCATGTTAATGCTTCACCTGGAATATCTACACCCTCCCAAAAGCTGCTTGTTCCTAATAGTACAGAAGCTGCACTGTCCTGAAAACGGCGGATCAGCTTGCTACGGCTGCCCCCCTCCACGCCTTGACCTAGCACCGTGATCTCTTGTGAGGCTAGAGCCTCTTTCAGAGGATCGTAAACCTGGCGTAGCATCTTGTAAGAAGTAAACAGGACAAGCATCCGCCCACGTGTTGTAATAGCTGCTTCTGCTAGTGACTGTACGAGTGTATCGACAAATCGGGCATCGCCTACACTCCCCTTCACACTAGGGAAATCCCGCGGAATAACTAACAGCGCCTGCTCCCGATACTTAAAGGGAGAAGGCAGGAGTGACGTCATCAGACGCCCCTCTTCCGCAGCTTCATTAAGTCCGAGATTATCAATCATAAACTGGAAAGATTTATCGACAGAGAGTGTCGCCGAAGTTAGCACGATACTTTTCTTCTTGTCGAAAAACAGCTCCTTAAGCTGAGTACTAACATCAACAGGAACGGCATACAGCTGTAGCGATTTACTGCGATAATTTCCATTCGCCTCCAGCCAATATACTACATTCTCATCATTTAATCCCATAAAAAACCGTACTTGCTCACGTATCGAAGCTAAATCCTTAAATAAGCCGCTAATATCGGTAACTAGACTATCTGAGGAAGATTGACCTTCTTGATCTCGCATCTCATTAAGCATTTTATCACCTTTACGGATAATTTCGCTTAATGTCAGATTCATAGTATTCTCTAAAGCAACCAATTCATCCCAATCTTTCGGTTTACGGGTAGGAAGTAGCCGCATGACTAACTGGCCGGCTTCTCCCGCCGCTGCATCGCTACGTTCCGGCAAGAGGCTGAATAGTTTATCACTAAGCAGATCCCAGGTTTCTTTTACGGTAAGCAGGTCCGGATAGATTCTATCGATCACTCCGCTCCATTCAGAAGCTTCCTCACTGCCTGATGACTGAAGCATTTGGCGAAGTGTAGGAAGTTGGCCATTTCGACTATCCTTATAAAGACGCGATAATGTATGTGCCACCGTGAAATGCTTCATATGCATGCCTAAATGCTTGCCAGCCACGTCCTCCAGATGATGGGCCTCATCTATTACAAGATGTTCATAAGCGGGAAGTAGTTGATGCCCAGCCTTAACATCAGCGAAAAGCTTAGAGTGGTTCGTAATGACCACGTCTGCAATACCAGCTTCATGCTTAGCCCGATGATAATAACACTTACGGAACCAAGGACACGAGCGACCCAGACAAGAATCGGTATCGCTTGCCACCGTCTCCCAAAAATCTCCGCCACGTCCACTTAGATTGAGCTCTTCGTCATCTCCTGATTCACTTTGTGTCAGCCAAACGATCATCTGAGCCGCAGTAAGCGCATCTTCCCTCGGACTTATAAAGTCTTTTTTATTAATTTTATGTTCGAACTTACGAAGACACAAATAATGCCCTCTGCCCTTAAAAATTGCAGCTTTAAATGGAAAAGGAACTACCTGCGTTAACAAAGGAATATCACGCTCACGCAATTGATCCTGCAGATTAATAGTATGAGTGCTGACCATGACTTTTTCATTAGTGCGTACGCTTTGGTATATGGCAGGCAATAAATAACCAAGGGATTTACCGGTTCCTGTCCCTGCTTCGATCAATAGATGCTTGTCTTCGGCAAGTGCCGTCATCACCTCATTGATCATAATATCCTGAGCTTCTCGGCTTTCATACTGTGGCAAAGTTTCTTTAAGTCGTTTCGTTACTTCATCCATATAATCTGTAAAAGATAAATTGTGTAGTGGATTCTCAGCATGCTCGTCTCGAGGTGGAGCTAATTCATTCCAGTCTCCTACAGCAAGCGCTAATTGACGATAGAAAGTCAGATCACCTTCGGGCTGAAGCGTCTCCGCTTCCCGTTCACGCAGCAGACCATCAAAATACCAACCCAAATCACTATCCTCTTCCGTAAACAACTCACAGAGTCTCTGAATCGTCAGCAGAGGCAAATCGTAGAGCTCCTCCAGACATTTCAGCAATACAAGAGCAGTTGCGAGTGCATCACTGTCTGCCTGATGCGGACGATCATGCGTCACTCCAAAATGTGCACTAACTGATCCTAGTTGATAGGATGTGAGGGAAGGAAAGCAGATTTTCAGAAAATCAATCGTATCTAAAATCCGCCCTTGAAATGGTAAATACCCACATCGGTCTAAAGCATTTTGCAAAAAATGGAAGTCGAATGCGACATTATGCCCTACAAGCACAACATCATCCAAGAGTGGGACAAGCTCCATCATCATCTCATCCAGCTCAGGTGCATCCTTTACATCATCGTCGGTAATCCCCGTTAGACCAGTTATAAAAGGAGGTATCGGCGTTCCGGGCTTGACGTAGGAACCATATACCCGGGAGATGGACCGGTCTTCTTCTATAATTGCAAGGCCAACCTGGATAATTTCACCCACGGATTGGGTTCCCGTTGTTTCAAAATCAAGCACGGCAAATTTCATTATAATTCTATTCCCTTTCAATTGAGACTCTTAATCAGCATAACAGAAGTTGCGAAAAAAGGCGATGCACACCACTGGTTCAGGGGATGCATCGCTTGAATGAAAATGCGGAATAATAAACCGTAAACGTAATAATTTACAATAATGAAACAAGCTGATTTCCGAAATGAAGCTTACCTCCTCGGCGGCGGCAAACCTCCAAATTAACGGTTGGTTCAGGAAGTGCCGGGTCAAGTTGCAAAGAAAGGCCAAACAGCTCCTGCGCTTCATTGAACCGTTCTTGAGAGGCCCTGATGCAACCTAAAGCGTTATAAACCATTGCCTTCAGCTTGGTTTCCCGTATCAAACCGAGCATATGGTTCAGATGACTCCAAGCAGCTTCCCCCTCCCCTTCCTGCAGGTAAGAGATGGCTAAATATAATCGAGCAGCCAAGCTATCCGGATATTGCACAATAACTTCCTTAAACTGTTCAATACATTTCCCATACATCAGCAGCTTATAATACCCTTGACCTCTAACAAAAGTATCCATGCACAGCTCGGGTGCTTCCTGCTCTGGCACTTCCTCTTCAACCACAGTCGTAAAATCTACACTTTCACGAAAGTGACTTAGCTTCTCTGCAAAGGCCAGCCATTCATCCATCACTTTATCACTAAGTCGATGCAGCATATTATAATTGCATAAAAGCTCATTCCGGCGGGCACCCTCCGCTGTAGGGTAATCTGTAACGATCTCCTGAAGCACCTTGTTCATTTCAGCAAACAAATGTTGAAACATGGGCTATCCCCCTTACTGAAGATGAAATCAGTTAAGCTTGCCTGACTTCATTTTCTGCGAGAACGGGGTCTTTCATCCCTGCCATTCATTACATGGCGTAAGTCCATAAATTAAGCGATTGTAGCATGCAATTCATGATCAGCCAGCTTCACTGGTCTGTTGTTCTCATCCACGAATACCACCGTTGGCTTATGCGACTCCAGTTCTTCTGAAGACAACATCGCATACGAAATAATAATTACTGTATCTCCCGGTTGAACAAGACGTGCAGCTGCACCATTTAGGCAGATCACACCACTGCCGCGAGGCCCTGGAATAACATAGGTTTCTAACCGTGAACCATTATTGTTGTCCACGATCTGCACTTTTTCATTCTCAAGAATATCTGCCGCTTCCATTAAGTTCTCATCAATAGTAATACTTCCCACATAATTCAAATTCGCTTCTGTCACCGTCGCGCGGTGAATTTTGGATTTCATCATATGTCTAAACAAGAGCGGCAACCTCCTTTGGAATAAATACATTATTGTCAATTAATCGCGTTCTGCCAAACTTCACGGCAAGCGCTATAATAATCTCCCCATTTACATCCGTTAATAAAACTTCGTTCTCTAAGCCTTCCAGATTAGGGAAAGTCAGTATTTCCGCATAATCAATGACCGCCAAAGGAGAGTTGGAAATAACCGAGGTCAACAATTCCCGCACTTCAGCAACGGTTGTTACTTTTCCTTCTTCAATGGACTGACGTGCTTCACGCAAGGAACGAGATAACACCAGTGCTTGAGAACGTTCCTCTGGAGATAAGAATACGTTACGCGAGCTAAGTGCAAGTCCATCTCCTTCACGAACGATAGGGCAAGGCACAATTTCAACATTCATATTCAAATCAGATACCATTCTGCGGAGCACAGCTACTTGCTGAGCATCCTTTAGCCCGAAGAAAGCATAATCTGGCTGCACGATATTGAATAGTTTATTAACAACTGTTGTTACGCCATTAAAATGCCCTGGACGCGAAGCCCCACAAAGTCGAGTGGTAAGCTCTGATACCGAGACAGTAGTCCGGGTAGGCTGCGGATACATTTCTTCCACACTGGGGATAAATACAATATCGACACCTTCGCGTTCCGCAAGCTCCAAATCACGCTCTTCATCGCGCGGATAGGAATCATAATCCTCATTCGGTCCGAACTGCAGCGGGTTCACAAATATGCTCATAACGACTGTGTTGCTCATTTCTCCTGCCCGCCGAAGCAGACTGGCATGTCCTTCATGCAGGTATCCCATGGTTGGAACAAACCCAATCGGGGTATGCCCACCTTGTCTCATATATTCCAAAGCTTCGCGCAGTTGCTTAATGCTTCTGACGACTCTCATCTTATTCCCCATCCTTTCCGGCACCGCCGTATAAAGATTCCAGAACGGTTTCATCTGCTTTAAAAACATGACCTTCATCTGGGTACGAGCGATTCTTCACTTCTTGCACATATTGGCTGATACCCTCACGAATCAGGCTACCCACATCCGCGTAGGTTTTGACAAAACGTTTCTCACGGTAGGGTGAGGCATAACGCAACAAATCATGGAAAACCAATACCTGTCCATCACAATAACGACCTGCACCAATCCCAATGGTCGGAATGCTCAGTGCCTCAGAAATTGCTTGTGCCACTTCTTCTGTCACCAGCTCCAGTACCACTGCAAAAGCACCTGCTGCTTCAAGGGCCTTAGCTTCATCCATCAGACGTTTTGCATCTTTGGCGTCCTTACCTTGAATGCGGTAGCCGCCAATCATATTTACCGATTGCGGTGTAAGTCCAATATGCCCCAGCACAGGAACTCCCGCAGCTACAACCGCAGTAACTGTCTCACAAATTTCGAGACCGCCTTCCATTTTGACGGCATGAGCCCGCCCTTCCTGCATCAGTCTGCGCACACCCCGCAAGGTTTCATCTATACTTCCGTGGTAGGTCATAAATGGCATATCTGCCACAATGAATGTTTTTTGTGCGCCCCGAGTTACCGAACGAGTGTGGTAGACCATATCGTCAATCGTAACAGGTAAAGTTGTATCATATCCAAGTACCACATTTCCCAGGGAGTCACCCACCAGAATAAGATCGATACCGGCTTCTTCAGCAAGTAGAGCCGATGGGTAATCATAAGCAGTCAGCATGCTTAACCGCTCACCATCTGCTTTCATTTTTTTCATTTTCAAAATATTAAGTGCTTGTTTGTTTGCCATTTCTCTCTTCGTCCTCCTTTTTGAAATTACATCCCCGTAAAAATCGCAACAAAAAAACCTTTTAGCAACGATTTGCTAAAAAGGTCCGAAGGGCAAAAAAGAGTCACTCGCGATCGTCCCTTCTGTCTCGGTCCTTACGGCTCAGAGCAGAATCCAACGTAACCGTCTAACGCAGTTATGAAGGTGATTCCAATAATAAAACCATTATAAGTTCATCAGATCAAGAGTACAGTTCGCAAAACGATACCGCCTCTGCCCCATAGTATAACAAAAAGGACTCGGAAATACACGAAAAAAATATGACAGGGGATGACACCCTGTCATATAAAAAAGATTTATAAAAGCTCGATTTCACCTGAGCATACGCTAGAAATCTCTCCTGCGCTGTTTTTAAGGATTAGTCCACCTAACTCATCCAAACCTACCACAACACTTTCAGAGCGTCCCTGAGGGCTATTCAGAGCGATTTGGCGACCCAAAGTAACTGACATCGACTCCCACAGCTCTTTGATAGGTTTAAAACCTTGTTCCATGTATAGATTGAAATGCAGCTCTAACTCATTCAATACAGCTCTTACCAGCTCCGAACGGTCAATAGGGACACCGCCCCGCTGAATCCGAAGAGAAGTCGCTACTTCCTTCAGATGATCAGGATAATCGTCTTCAGTCAAGTTCGCAGAAATTCCAATCCCGGCGATGCAATAATGAAGCTCTCCTTCTCTTAGCGAAGACTCGAGCAAAATTCCACATATCTTTCGACCGCCCGCAAGTAAATCATTTGGCCATTTAATCCCGGCGTCTACTCCGGTTACACGGCGAATTGCCTTACAGACTGCAACCCCAGCAAGCAGTGTTAACTGAGGAGTCTGTAACAAAGGTAACTTCGGACGCAATACAATACTCATCCAAATGCCTTTGCCACGAGGAGAAAACCATTTCCTACCCATTCGCCCTCTAGCACCGGTCTGTTCTTCAGCGATTACGGTTGTTCCTTCTGGTACACCGTTTTCCGCCAATCGTTTGGCTTCCTCCTGAGTAGATACGACAGACTCCAGGAGCTGAACTCTGTCTAGCCAATTCGAATCAGAAGCTTCCTGCTTCAACCCGGTTAGCGACAGCGCTTTTTCATAGCTCATGTCCATCCATCCTTTTTGCTTCAAGCAGCAATTCTTGTTTATTGTTAAGAAGATCTCCCGATGCAGTCGCCTGCAGAAGTGCACTCAGCATATTGCCAAGCCAAGGTCCTGGACGTTTCTCAAGCGCTTCCGCCAACTCATTGCCTGTAACAGCAAGCTCCGAGAGACTCTTCAATGGCATTTGTGCGATCCACTCTCTTGCAGGCACCGCTGGGGCGGTGATAGCGGGCGAGTCTTTTGAGACCGCTTGGGTGTTGACAGCGGGTGAGACTTCCGAGTCCGCTGGCGAGTTCGCAGCGGGAAGGGCAGCTGCTGGCAGGATCGCCAGCAGCGAGAGCCACCCTTCGGCGGCTTCCACGCCGAAGGTCAGCACGGCGGCGATCCAGCGCCGCCGCAGTAGATCTGTGCCGCCCGGTTCCCCCGGCGGCACAGCCTCCAGGGCAGCGGTCCAAGCTTCGCGGACCCGCAGCACCTGGACGACGCTGGTACGCGTCGTCCCAGAGAACGTCCATGCCCGCAGCAGCTCATCGGCCTCTTGGGCCGACTGCTTCAGGGCATGGAGGAGAAGCGCCCACCGCAGGTGGGCGCTCTCCAGTTCCCCTATCCCGGCCGTTAAGGCGGCAGCAGCCGCCAGATCGGTTCCGGTCCAGGGGAACGGGGCTTTGCCGCGCGCGAGCAGCTCACAGCGCGCTAGCATAGCAAGGCCGCGCCGAGGATGCGGCCCCTCTACGATGCGGTCCAGCTCCGCGCGGACACGCTCCACAGCAATATGCGCCAGCTTATCTCGCTGACGCAGGAGCCCCCTCCACGTATTCTTAGCGATGGAGAAATCTAACACCGATGCGAAACGAACGCAGCGAAGCATGCGAAGCGCATCCTCATCGAACCGTTCCTCTGCATCACCCACACAGCGGATCACACGGAGAGCTAGATCCTTCTCGCCTCCGAAGGGATCAATCAAATCTCCACCCAGCCCGCAGCATATCGCGTTAATCGTAAAATCACGACGACGAAGATCTTCCTTCACATCACTAACAAATTCAACATGGTCCGGACGACGATGATCGACATAGCCGCTTTCAGTTCGGTATGTCGTCACCTCAAATCCATGCCGATCCTGAAGCACAGTGACCGTCCCATGTGCTAGCCCTGTCGGAATACTGCGTGCGAAGATGGCTATCACTTCCTCCGGCACTGCTGAAGTTGTAATATCCATATCATGCACTGGCCTACCCAATAGCTCATCGCGAATGCAGCCTCCAACCCAAAAAGCCTCATGGCCGTTTTGCGTTAGCTCAGAAATTACATTTTCCGCCGCAAGAGCCATAGCAGATGGCGCCATTTTCCATTTCATTACGAACTCCTTACCCCCTGACTGTATCCAGTCTAGGTACCTTGCGCCCGAGCACACGGTAATATATATCCTCATACTGACTTGTAATCGAATCCTTACAGAAATCTTTGCAGGCCGTTTCCAGACAAGCTTGTCTGAACTGCTCCACCATGCGATCATCCGATAGGAGTTTGATTGCATATTTCGCCATAGTTTCTGTATCACCAATTGGAGCAATGAATCCTGTCTTGCCATGTTCTATGAGCTCCGGAATGCCTCCGGTTTGCGAACCTATAGTCGGAACACCACAGGCCATCGCTTCCAGGGCGACCAGACCAAAGCTTTCCTTCTCAGAAGGTAACAGAAGAAGATCAGCCAACGAAATAACTTGAGCAATCTCATCCTGTCTTCCTAAGAAGCGGACTTTATCATCCAGACCCATTTCACTGATCTTAGCTTGAATCTTAGGAAGATCCGGCCCTTCGCCAACAAGCAGCAGACGTGAAGGGATTTCACGATTCACTTTAGCAAAGATATCGACAACATCGCTTACCCTTTTAACTGGGCGGAAGTTACTGATGTGCATCAAGATCTTCTCCTCAGGAGAAGCAAAATCTTCTCGCAGATTCGATACATCCCGTGGATAATAGACACGATGATCAACGAAGTTATAAGTGAGGTCGATCTCGCGCGTAATATCCAGCACTTCTCGTGTTTCTCTAATGAGATCCTTCGATACGGCTGTTACGGCATCACTTTCATTAATTCCAAGACGGATTAGATCTTTTAGCGATTCATCCTGTCCAAGTACCGTAATATCAGTGCCATGCAAAGTCGTTACAACTTTTATATCATTACCAAGCATCTGCTTAGCAAGGAAAGCACAAACAGCATGCGGAACGGCGTAATGAACATGAAACAGATCTAAATTCTGCATTTTGGCAACCTGAGCCATCTTCGTAGCAAGTGCTAAATCATAAGGAGGATATTTGAATACATAATAATCATTAACCTCTACCTCATGGTAAAATATATTTTTCTGGAATTTCCCTAACCGAAACGGAATGCTGTGTGTAATAAAATGAACTTCATGTCCCTTCTCGGCCAAGAGTTTTCCTAATTCAGTCGCTACTACGCCTGAGCCGCCAAGAGACGGATAACAAGTGATGCCTATTTTCAAACGATCCATATTCCGTCCCCTTCTATACCTTATATAGTTTGATCCCCTGCAGTAAACAGATCTACTGCATAGGGAACTTTTGTTGCAAACCCTTCCGCATAGGGAATAAGTCTCCGCTGTCCAAGCAACATATCTCTGGAACGAACACGTTCAATATAACCTTCCGTTAGCGGTGTGGATACAGCATCGGCACCGAGCGGCTTGGTGAACTGGGAGCGATAGCAGGACAACGCCTGCTCCTTCAGCCCATATTGTTTAGTAACATCTACAATAAGATCCGTACGTCCTAGATCATTTATAAAATAAAAAAACAGCTGTGGAGCCGGAACTGCCGGCTTGTCCGGCATATATTTACGTAGTTTAGCATTAAAAACAGCCTCTTCTACTAACTTACTGCACGCAATATGATCCGGATGACGATCTTCCCAATAAGGAGCAAAAACAATCGCAGGAGCAAACCGGCGAATTTCTGCTGTCACAGCGGCCACATGCTCTTCTGTTATAAACAGCCCTCTGTCAGATAAACCCAAATTCGTCCGCACAGACACGCCAAGCAGATCAGCAGCTTGCTGTGCCTCTTTCATGCGTAGCTCAACAGTACCGTTCGAGGACATTTCCGCAGCTGTTAAATCGCACAGACCTACTTTTAGTCCTGCAGCGGTATGCTTCGCAATCGTACCTGCCATTCCGATCTCCGCATCATCCGCATGAGCCCCAAATACAAGAATGTCCAGCTTCATTCATCAACACCTGGTTTGTATTTATGGACGAGTTCACGCCAAGCAAAGTCACCACGATCAATCGCCTTCACAAGCACCTCAGCTGTTGCGATATTCGTTGCTACAGGGATACCATATACGTCACATAGACGAAGTAAAGCTGTAATATCTGGTTCATGTGGCTGTGCCATTAATGGGTCGCGCAAGAAAATAATAAGATCCAATTCATCTTGGGCTACCATTGCCCCAATTTGCTGATCTCCACCCAATGGTCCTGACATATAGCGATGAATCTTCAAGCTAGTCACATCCATGATCCGTTGGCCAGTAGTCCCCGTAGAAAATAGTTCATGACCTACAAATACATGCTCATAGGCTAATACAAAATTTACGATTTCATCTTTTTTACGATCATGTGCAATAAATGCGATCTTTAACATGGTGTTCTCCCCTGTCTATTCTATAAAGTGCTCAAATCCATAGATCAAGCCAGTGTATCCCATTACCTTTTGAATACCCATCTTAACGCCTGGCATATAGCCTGCTCGCTCATAAGAATCATGCCGGATTTTTAAGGATTGTCCGAACCCACCAAAAATCACTTCTTCTTGGGCAAACACACCAGGAAGACGGACACTATGTATCCGGAATCCATTATAGTAACCCCCACGCGCACCCTCAATCGTTTCTTCTTCTTTAGGGTTTCCTTGACGAAGCTCTTCCCGTACTTCTGAAATCATCTCTGCTGTTTTGACTGCAGTTCCGGATGGAGCATCCAGTTTTTGGTCACCATGATACTCGATAATCTCCAGATGTGGAAAGTATTTTGAAGCTTGAGCCGCAAATCTCATCAACAGAATAGCCCCTATGGAGAAGTTCGGAGCAATAAGTCCACCTATCCCCTGGTCTTGACACTGCTTGTCCAGTTCCACAATTTGCTCCGGTGTGAATCCGGTTGTACCGATAACCGGACGCACTCCATATTTAATGGCTAGCACTGTATTCATATACGCTGATTGTGGTGTAGTGAAATCGACCACAACATCTCCGTTGCTTCCCGCGAGGGCAGCCTCAAGATCTGAAGTTACAATAACTCCTGAGTCTTCGAGACCTACTAGACGGCCTGCATCTATATCCATTGTTGAACGATCTACCGCAGCCGCTAGTTCCAACTCTTCGTCCTGCAGCACAAGTTTAACAACCTCTTTACCCATTCTCCCGCCTGCACCGGATACGATAACTCTGATCTTGTTGCTCATATCTTTTCATCCTCGCTTTCACTAGTTATATAGTTACTGCATATACGATTGTATGGATTTCTGAAGGTCTACCATCAATTCTCGCAAGCCAGAATCATCCGGATGTAAAGAAATCACTTCTTTCAAGGCGGCCATAGCCTGCATATGTTCATTCACCCGACTATGTGCGATGGCAAGCCATACATAAGCATCCCCATATAATGGATCAAGGGTGATGGCCTCTTTAAGTAGCGTAATCGGATGATACGGGTTACGAGTTCTGTTATCTTCATCTTCTATCAACCGCTTAGCTTCCTGTACATGCATCATAGCTTGAAGATGCTGTAGATGTAGACTATACTCAGGTTTGCTGCCATCTAACTTCATAGCCACCTGAGCATGAACTAAAGCTTTATCTAGCATACCACTGCGGGCATACGTTATGGAACAACGATATCTGACTTCAGCATCAGCCGGACTTGCTGCAATCGCGGCTTCAAAGCAAACAATAGCTTCTGCAAAGTCACTACGCAATATAGAGCGATAGGCTTCTCTTACATAATCCCTTTGATCCATATCCTCACCATCCTCACGGCTAAATCCCGTTCGTTTGGTACAGCATATGTTATAGAGGCCTAATCGGTGTCTTTTGGTGTCCAACGACCAGCGTCTCGGGTATTAAACTTATGCATGACCTTATTATGTGCTTCAGTCAAATCAATCCCAAGAGAATTTGCAAAACAAACAGTAATAAACAAAATATCTCCCAATTCAAGCTCTATAGAATTCTCTGCTTCATCAGATTTCTTCGGCTTCTCACCGAATTCATGATTGACTTCCCGCGCCAACTCTCCGACTTCCTCGGACATGCGGGCTAACATAGACAGCGGACTGAAGTATCCTTCTTTAAATTGCGATATATAAGCGTCTACTTCACGCTGAATGTCACCAAGACTTTTGTCCATAAAATGTATCTTTGCCCCCTCTGTATATCTTGCCTTCTGTTTGCCCCTATGTTATCGTAAAGACGTTTTGAAGACAAATCTTTTTTGAATATTTTAACACCCGCAAGAAAAGGTATACTTATTATAGGAAAAGAAAAACTGCCTAAACAAGGCCTAACGAGGGATTCCATGAATTCAAACAAGGTAATTTCAATCAGCAAAACAGTTGCCCCTATCATGCTCGGAACCGCAGTATATGCATTCGGACTACTGTATTTCATCATTCCCAGTCAACTAATGGAAGGCGGCGTAACGGGAATCACACTGCTGCTTAATTATGCCTTTGACATTCCAATCTTTTTAACAACACTCCTTATCAATCTCCCATTGTTTCTGCTCGGTTGGAAAGTTCTAGGCGGCCGCCAAATTGTATACACAGGGGTAGGAATCGGATCTTTGTCCCTTTTCTTGTGGATCTTCGAAAGATTGATCTCTGCTGGATGGATTGTTCCTTTCAGTACCGAACATGACTTTATTCTTGCTGCACTATACGCAGGGGTAACACTTGGAACCGGGCTTGGGATTGTGTTCCGTTTTGGTGGCACTACAGGTGGCGTAGACATTGTGGCAAGAATTCTGGGACGGAATTTCGGCTGGAGTATGGGGCAGATTATTCTGGCCATCGACATTTTCATTATCGGCTCTTCCATCTTCTATATTCCCAAAGAAAAAATTCTATACACACTCGTTGCAGTGTTCATCGCATCGCGTGTCATCGATTTTATCCAGGAAGGCGCTTATGCCGCCAAAGCATTTACAATCATTAGTGATGAGGCACCCCAAATTGCTGATCTAATAACTGCTGAACTAGAACGAGGTGTAACACTCATCCCTGCAATCGGTGCGTATTCTAAGCAAGCCAAACATATGGTGTACTGTGTAGTTTCAAGGCAGGAAATTCGCCGTCTTAGTTTACTGGTCAAATCGATTGATCCGCACGCGTTCGTAATTATTAGCGATGTGCACGACGTACAAGGCGAGGGATTCAGAGAAACATAAAATATCCCCACAAAGTGGGGCCTTACTTCGATACGTACTCAGGTACTTTGCGGGGCCCCAAATATATAAGTTTTGATTCGTTAAAAAAGGAGCGGGGGATTCTTCCCCGCTCCTTTTACTTATTTATATAACCATTCCACTAAATTGGTTTGAAGTTCTGATTCTCTCCACGGTACTTACGATAACCCGCATAAGCTAATACAGCGATAATAAACCCTGCGGCTAGTCCTCCCCAAATCCCAAATTCTTGTGAGGCCAGGGGTACTGACAAAGCCGGCTCATCCTTCTCTTTTCCGAACATTACCCGCACAGTATCCTGACCATAAGACACGATTTCAAGCAACCGGGCCCGTTCGATTTTTTGTGAGGAAGAAGGAATGCCTGCGGCATAAGAGAGCCAAGAATCAAAAGCATTTACAACTTCAGGTTTCCGAGAGACGATCACCGCTGGCCGGATATTTTCATACCTGCCCTGTAGCCTCTCTACAGCCGTTTTCCATCCCGCCAGATCATTTGTAGCACCACTTTGCTCCATCGCATTTAAATCCTCGCGAATTAGCTTATAATACTGAAGCCAAATGGGTTGTCCGGGTTGATTCAGACTGTTGGCAGCTAATCGTAACCTGGTAGCTGTAGCCTCCAATTGCTGCTGAGATACTTTTGCACTTGCCACAGCAGCCTTCAGGTCCATAATGACCCCTGACAACGCATTAATGCCCTCTACAGAGGTCATTCCTTCAAAAGAAGAGGACACTATGATCCTAGAGATCTCTTCGGTCTCTTGTCGGACCTTCATCACATCCCCTTCCAAGACATACCCATACAATGCCTCAGCGGCTTGTTCTAGCTGCTGTGCTCCAGTCTTTCCGCTCATCACTGTCAAACCGTTGCCCGAACTAACGTCGGCGCTTTGCTTCGAAACCTTGCCAGAACCTTCACCAGCATTCCCTTGCGCTGCTGAAGCTTTTTCAACATTCATGATGGTCAGTAACCAGCAAAACACTAGAATAACCAACACATAATATCTCCCTCGGAGCATGAGACATCCCCCTCCTACCTAAGAAGAAACGACGTTGTCGTCTTTATTAGACGATATTCGTTTCTCGTAAAATTATAAGGATAAAGTATAGTATAAAACTTATACTTCTTATAATTCTAAATGTATGGCAGGCGGACAAGGGTTAGAACCGCTTACTAGAACCTGTTCTTAAACTGATAGATAGAGTCTACGGGTCTTTGTCTACTACTAAACAACCAAGCAACAATTACACTAAACACCGTAAGCGCCATCGTGAAATATTGCACCTGTGTGACATCATCATTCAGTACAGAAGGTAACCATGGGTATATTCCATAGGAATAGTCCAGCATATCGTTAGCAAGGGTCCAGAACAGCGCTAGCGGAATCATTTTGCGGAAAGAAAAGAATCGTGCATAGATCAAAGCTTCTACCGCCATCCCCAAATGAGAGATCACCAGCATCCAGTCTTTCCAAACTAGAATATCTCCTTGATAACCTCCAGCAAAAATCATACTTACTGCCCAAATCCCATACTTCACAGACGTCACAACCGCTAACGCCTCAATAAGCTCCCTTACATTGTTTCCCGTATAGCTTTTTGGAGGAAAGAGCATTAGCAACAGCGCCAAGGTAAAGAACAAGCTTGCGGTTGGACTATCTGGAACAAACGGGAGCAGCCAAAGCGGAAAGTTAGCCGCCGTGAACTCCAATTGATTGCCATACCATATGTAGCCATAAATGGTACCGAGAAGATTCACAATAAATAACAACCAAATGATTCCTCGGTGCTTAAACAGTTTATCAAGAACGGACATACAGATCATTAACCTCCCAAGTAGTGGCAACTTTACATTTAGACATACAAAAACCTGACCGCAGTTTCGATCAGGTTTTGCGTTATTTTTATTTTACTGTTCGCTTTTTTGTTTGGCAAGCCAGTCTGCCAAGGCATCAATGTCTTGATCCGAAAGCCCCGCTCCCAGAGCAATATCATACATCTTCGGCATCTGTCCTTGACCCTCTTTTATAATAGTAAGGATTGCTTCTTTATCATGGGTGTCCCCAACGCCGCGAAGTGAAGGCCCGCCTGCCCCTTTCAAATCCGCCGCATGACAAGAGATGCAAGTAGCTTGCTTAAACAGCCCCATAGCCGGATCATCCTTATCTACAATCGCTACTTCCTTTGCCTTAACTGCACTCGAGGTTGGAAGCCCCTTCGCCCTATTCTCTGCCGCCTTCTCTTCCCGTTGAACATCTTCAGGAATTTGACCAGTTTCAGCCATTTCATGTTTGTATTCCGTCCAAGCGGTATTTGTTAAGTACACAATCGCCGCTAGCGATAAGAACATCAAAGATGAAGCGATCGGTCTACGATAGAAGCGACGTTCTCTGCCCGTGTCAAGAAATGGTGCTAAAAGAAGTGAACCAAAAGCTACACCGGTTACACCTAATGTACCCAGAACGATATAATCACCTGAAGCATAAGGAAGCTTCAAATACTGATAGAGAAACAAGAAATACCAGTCAGGAATTGGGATAACCGTAGCACTCGCATTCGCTGGAAACCCTAGCGGCGCTGGCTCTGAAATAGTAAGCACTAATATTCCTACAAGTACAACGACACCAACCATCCATTCTTTCAGTAGAAAGTTAGGGATAAAGGCTTCCGATTTACCAGGATAGGCTGAATAGTCTGGAGGTGTGATAAATCCATTGCCTTTACGAACTCTGGTATCACCGACATATACAACCTTTTCCTTAGAATTGTTTCCATGTGCCATCCGTATTCCTCCTCTCTTAGATTAACTTACAACGGTCCAGAAATCCCTTGTCTGCGGATCATAATAAAGTGTCCTACGAGCAGACTAAGAAGCACCGCTGGGAGGAAGAATACATGAAGTGCGAAGAACCGAGTCAACGTTTCTGCACCAACAATCGTACCGCCTTGCATAAGTTCTTTCAATACGGGTCCCATCACTGGAACAGAGTTAGCAATTTCGAGTGTTACTTTAGTCGCGAAGTAAGCTTTATTGTCCCAAGGCAATAAGTAACCCGTTAAACCAAGCCCCAACATTACGAAGAAGATGAGCATTCCAACTACCCAGTTCATCTCACGCGGAGCTTTATAAGAGCCTGTAAAGAAGACGCGCATCGTATGAAGGAACATCATAACAATGACAAGACTGGCACCCCAGTGATGCATTCCGCGAACAATTTGTCCAAAGGCAACACTAGATTGTAAATACTCAACACTTGCATAAGCATTGATAATATCTGGAACATAATACATCGTTAAGAACATACCCGATAAGATCTGAATCACTGTAATAAAAAAGGTCAGTCCGCCAAAACAATACACAAACGCAGAGAAGTGATGGGCCGGGTTAACATGCTCAGGAACCTCGTGGTCGGCCACGTCTCTCCAAATTGGCGTAACATCCAAACGTTCGTCAATCCAGTTATAGACATTTTTAAACATTAGAACCTACGCCTCCTCACTAGCTACTGTATTAGGCACAATATCACCCAAAAGAACCCACCCGTTATCAAATTTCGTTTTATACTGATCAAGCGGTTTTGGAGCTACTTCGAGATTTTTGCCGAGTTTGGTATAACGCGCACCGTGGCAAGGACAGTGATACTCGTCCGGATGTGCCTTATCATTGTTCCACCCAACCGTACATCCTAAATGTTTACAAATGGGTGAAAGCGCATAAATATCACCCTTTGCGTCTTTACGGATCCACGCAGTCAGCGTCGCTGTGCTGTCGTACCATCCGTCTTTCTGTTTCAATTCAAACGTAAACTCTTGGGGCTCTTCGGTGATTTTGCTAATTTCAGCAACCTTTATAAAATCACCTGCGCCCTTCTTATGTAATATTGGGTCCACGACAAAACGGACCATTGGGAGAATTGTACCTGCCCCCATAAAAGCAGTAGCGCCACCTAGCGTGTAGGTCAAAAATTGCCTGCGCGACATCTCTTTACGGCTGGGTGGTTGTTCAGGCCAAATATCCTGTTGATCATTATGGCTGCTCATACTGTTATATAACCCCCTTCTCAAGATATAAGAAAGTATCTAAGGTGTCCGATCAGAGATGCCTTACTATAAATAATCCGTTTTCAAATCTTTTCAATGAAATACATCACATACCATTTCGATTCAACCTAATAATAGCTTAGGCACTAAAACCCGTCAAGAATATTGTCTAATTTGTGACAGGCCAAAAAGTGATTTTCACTTACAATTGTTGATTTTCTGTCACATTTAAAAGAGACTCACCGTCCCCACATCTTTTGAATTTTCATACCAATATCACTATTAATCTTACCTTCCAGAGAGCCCTCAATGATAGGCAGAGAGAGTACTAAATCGCTTTCAAAAATTTCTTGTTCCAGAAGTGCTATATCTGCTGTTAATACCACGGCATACTGGAAACCACTGGATTTGACTTTTCGGCAAACCTCATTAATTAGACCGACATATCCTTCCCCTCCATACTGAATCGCTGGGTAAGTTACAATCCGTCCCTTAAACGGTATTTCCACCAAATCCATAAAATCACGTAATCTTTCTAATGCTTGAACCGTCTCAGGGGGACTCTCGGACCCACTTAATCCTGTAAAAGGTATGAGACATGTATCATAGAACTTTCGATTTTCTTCCCACTGTTCAACTTCAAAATCACTGAATTTCATTAATGTCATCTCCCTATTTGCGATCCTTCTTCGCATCCACTTTTCACAAATTTGCCCGATGTTATAAATCCCATTATATTGAAAGAGGAAGACAAACGTCTAGATTTAGATTTTCACCCGTCTTCCTTCACCTCTAATTGATACATAAAGTGAGTTGAACAGGTACCTATTTAATAAAAAAAGAAATGCGCTATGCGCATTTCTTTATGCCAAACTTTTAAGTTCTTCTGTAAGATTTCGAAAAGCCAATTTATCTCCTGTAGCCAGCGCCGTGTCAATCTCACGGTGCAAGATGTCGGAGCGACGCTTTCGCAGCGCTTCATCCCACACCATTTCTGCCGCAAGTCCTAGCATCACTTCGTACGTAGCCTTCATTTTGTCCATTCGATACACCTCCGCTGTTTAAGAGATCCTTATTACTTTAATATTTTGATATCCATCAAGATGATTTTGTTTTCGGTTTCAAAAGTGACGGCACCTACTAAATCATATTCAACAATCCTGTCTACGTTCTACATATTTACCCATTCTGATCAATACTTCATCTATTGTTCCTATCAACAACCAAAGCGAAGTCCTCATCTACGTATGTAATCCCCATAAGCATTTGCTTGTATGCCTTCATACTACTATAGATGTTTAGGCACGGCTATCTCCATCCCCCACGGCGTCATCATCACAGTGAGACCAGCAGTAGTCTCCCCTAATTTAAGCATCCCAAGGTGCACCATCATCCGAATAATTCGTTGCTCCAGAATAGAGGCAGCATTGTCATAATAGAACGGTTTAATTAACCACCCAATACCATCCACTAATGAAGGTACGCTCACCCAATTCCCAGCACTAATGCTTACCCAATACACAAGTGAAGGCAGGTTTGGTACAGCCCCCTTATATAGTTTTAACCAAAAAGAGAATATCTGCATCAACGAGTCACATTTTCCGTCGGCTAACACTGCCTCTCCTGTCGCCGTAAGCCTTAGCCGAAAACCTTCTTCAGTGATCCAGCGGCGATGACGAACATAATCATACAGGAGCGCTAATCTAGGCGGATAATGCTCACATGCCCTACCATAACCAAATCTCCAGCCGCCTTTGCTAAGAAGATCCTCCGGAATATGAAGTGCATTCATCACTCCTTGCTGATACCGCCTATACATTGCCCCTTCCTGATTAAGCTCTGGCTCATTTTCCTTGATATATCTCAGAAGCATAACCAGATCACTTAATAACAATTCTCCTTCATTTCGATACATGGCTGGTTCAGAGCTAACCGCAACCTTATCCTTGATATGTGCGCTCATCGTCTCACGAAAGCGCTCTTTCAAGTCTTTAGGCACTTGGAACAAGTATCTGGTTTGCTGGGAGGAACCGCTAAAGAGCCAGCCTCCGCTTTTGAAACGAGACACCATTTCTCGGAAGCCTCCGGTCTTTCCTTCTGGAGCATCAAAAGAAGCCTGTCTAGCTACAGCCAACAAATCTTCCAGACTAAAGTAGCTGCGTTCATCAAAAAGTAATGTATTCAGAAACCGTAGATCCTCCGGAGTACATTCCCGGATATGAGACTCCATAAAACTTCTGCTTCCAAGCATAATCAAAATACTCTGGATCAAGTCATGTTTGGAATTCTGCTTGCATTCACACCGGTAGCGTCCCGCTATGGCGGTCAGCTGTCCAATATCTGCATAAGTGAGCATATCCGCCAGATTCATGTTTTATCGCCTCACCGTTTTACTACCATTATGGGAAATACAGCCCTTTTTATTCCCCTTTGCGCAAAAAAAATAACCCGATGCACGGGTTAACGCTGATTTTGCAGGATATGGCGAGTACAATTATATAGAATAGGGTTCCATTCCCGTTCTTTTTTCTCCAAAATTGTCAGGGATAAATTCCCAATTCGCTCAGAATACTTATCTTTGTAAAATGCAGTATACAGTTGAGCGAGGAACCCTCCATGAGATATAACTAGTATGTTCCGATTGGGATGCTGCGCAGAAATATCCTCCATAAAGGCAAGTGCACGTGCTTGAAGCTGTTCGTCAGTTTCTTGACCAAGTGAAAGCTGACTCCAATCTTTCCCCCACTTCTCTTCACGCTCAGCGGCAGTAAGTCCTTCTACTTGCCCGTAGGCACGTTCCCGGATCCGATCATCAGGATCAAGCAACGGTACATTTAATTTATCAGCGATGATCTTGCCTGTCTCTGCTGCCCGGGAAAGGTTACTTGTAATGCAATAATCCCAGCGATACGGCTCTTGTAATAAGCGGTCAGCAAGCATAGCAGCTTGCATCCGTCCTTCATCATTAAGCGGAATATCACTTTGCCCCTGTATCTTTCCAATTGCGTTCCAGTCCGTCAATCCATGGCGTATCAAGCCGATTAGCATATTATCTCCCCCTTTTCACCCAAGTATTTGTCTCTTAATGTAACATGGATGAAATAAAAAGTCTTCTTTTATGCGTATTAGAATACAAAAAAGCCCCTTATCTTTACATAAAGGGACTCCTACATCATTCTTAACACTATTATATACTGCAATAGTTAAGTCATACATCAATAGACCCTTTATGATCTGCGATATCGATTCAGCCGGGTTAACGAAAACACTGCAAAACCCACGCCAAGCATGGATAACATCATCCAATATTGAGGATGAGTAGGTCCCATATTTACTACAAGCGGTTCAATAATCCCACCTTCAGAGCCTAAAATGGGATAAGTAGAAGTCCATTCCATAGAGCCAGCAACGCCAGTCTCTACAATTCCACTTTGAGCCACAGTGATATCTGCAGGTGTTCTAAACATAGTAAAGTAAAGAACACTAGACAAAAATACCGCCAGGAAGCAAGCGATCCAGAGACTAAGCCTATGACGAACAATGGCAGATGTCCCTGCGGATTTCCCATCCCCTGGCATCAACCAAGGACTCTCTAGATAAATCCGCTCCATAACTTTAACATTTATAACTTCTGCACGCTCTTCACTAATCTCTTCTTTCAAATCATGCATAAGCTGGCTACTCTCTTGCCACAGAGACCATTCAGCAGCGCAGTAAGGACAAGTTTCAATATGTTGTTCGAGCAAAATCCGCCTAGGATGTGTGGGGGGAGCGTCCCACAAGAGCGGAATACATTCTTGCGCTTCCCTGCAATTCATTCGCCTTACACCCTCTCAACCTGCTCTTCAACTTCAGGCTCATTGAAATAGGATTCGAGTTGAAGCTTCACACTACTTCTGGCACGAAACAACAATGATTTCACGGAGCTTACACTCTGATCCAAAATTTCTGCAATTTCTTGATAATCCATCTGATCGTATTCACGCAGGATTAACGCAGAGCGTTGTTTCTCCGGAAGATTATTAATTGCCTCACGAACCAAATTCATCCGTTCTTTACGCAATGCAGCCTGCTCAGGCGCTACTTCAAACGGTGCAACGGGAGTATATCCACTCTCTTCTAGGGATACATTTCCGGCACGATTCTTACGAAGCTCACTTAGCACGGTATTACGAGCAATAGTGTACAACCACGTTGAAAAGGAAGCATCTACCTCTCGAAAGGAATGCAAGCTACGGAATGCCTTGTAGAAAGTCTCCGAACAAAGGTCCTCTGCAATTAGCTCCATTTGTGAGTTTCTAAGCATATGATATACAAATGCCAATATTTTTCGTTGATAACGACGCATTAATTCTGAATATAATTCTGTGTTGCCTTGTTTAATTTCCTGGATCAACTGGGAATCCGTCATGGTGAGATTGGCCCTCCTCGCCCTTGCACGTCTTTTCCCGTCCGGTCCGTACTTATTATACCGGTTTGGGCTTTAAAAGTTGCGCTGGTTTACTACAACTTTTTAGTTTATTACAAGAAGAAACGATATTGTCGACCTTTTATGTAAGACAAACGTTCCTTGTGGGAATTTAAGGGAAAATATATGACGTGCAACTTATCCGTTCTTCAATTTTGAAATACACCTATGTATATTCAAACACCCAATAATTAAGGCATGATGATTGTGATGAATATAAAAAGAAAAATGGCATATTTCTATGAGCATATAAATTTTATAACGAATCTAGAAATATACCAGATCTATTGTATCACAGATTCTCATAGGATGACATTAATAGACTTCAGAGCAGTAATCTCGTCAGCATGACCTGACAACAGATTATAAACGAACATGAAGTTCAACCATAAGACTTTGATCACTGTAATGTGACTTTAATCTCTTTTTAATAAACTGTTGACAAAATGTAAACGTATACATATAATAAAAGTACAGTATGGTTTCTCTCCACTCCTATCCAAATACTACACGGTTCCAATTTATTGTGAACTGTAGCCGCTTACTTTGTAAGCGGTCTTTTTTTGTCCTGTAAGCGCTGTATTAGCCCCACTCATTATTAATACCCTCTTCTGCATCCACTTGAAGCAGTAGCTGTTTTCAACAGTATGCTCTTTCAGATCCTATAACGAAATAAAAGCCCCTCCATATTGGAAGGGCTACTAACTACACATATACGGTATAATCGTGCTGCTGCAGAAGCACCTTCGCACGTTCCATATCGTTCTCCTGTCGAAAAGATAGGCGCATAATACCCGGCACATCTTCACGACTCTCGATGATTTGTACGTTGCTAAGGTTAATGCCTTGATCCCCCAGCTCAGTAGCGATACGACCGATAATCCCCGGATGATCCGGTACATCAATATGTAGGTCAAATAAAGGTGCGATCATGCCTTTACGCCGTTCAGGCAACTGACTGCGGAAGCCATTCGCTTCTTGGAAAGCCTCTTCAATTCCTACGCCATCTTCACTTTCCAGGAGACGAACAAAAGAAGAAACTTCCTCGTTCCAATCCTTCAATAAACGAAGCATTACGGAACGATTGTTCAGCAAAATGTCTCGCCAAATTATAGGATCGCTGGACGCAATCCGAGTGATATCCCGAAAGCCCCCTGCAGCTAGCGTGCTATATAAGGAGTCGGTATCGTCATAGGCACGAATCTGATTTACCAAAGCAACAGCAATAATATGCGGTAAATGACTAATGGCACCTACAATCTCATCATGGCGTTCTGGATCAAGGCGTACTATCTGTGCTCTTGTGTGGTGTAGTAGAGACTCCAGTGCATGATAAGCCTCATCTGGCACTCCTGGAGGAGGCGTCAACACATAATAGGCATTCTCAAATAGTAGTGATGAAGCTGCCTCAACACCTGAGCGCTCTGATCCTGCCATTGGGTGTCCGCCGATAAAATGTACTCCAGGAATATCTAAGGAGACCGCACATGCGGCAATACTAGCTTTCGTGCTTCCTACATCTGTAATAATGCAGCCGGGTTTTAGAGGCAATTTACTTAATTGCTGCAGATAATCCTCTAACATCCCTACCGGTACACATAAAAAAATGAAATCAGCATCAAGTGCCGCTTCTTCAACAGAAAGCGTGGCTTGATCAACCACACCTCTGCTTATATATTTACTCGCGGATTCAGGACGGTGGGCATGTCCTACGACGGTCAGGCCCTCCTTGCCTTTAAAGCAAAGGGCCAGTGAGCCTCCGATCAGACCGACACCGAATATAGCTATTTTTGTCGTCATGTTCTTTGAACTACCTGCCTTTTTTAGTCTAGTCTTGCTGTTTATTACTAAGCGCGCACACCAGACTCTATAAGCGTTTGTTCCAGCGCAGTTATAAACGCTGTGTTCTGTTCAGCTGAGCCCACAGTAACACGAATATAAGTAGGGTAAACTTGATGACCCGCTCTTACTATGATTCCTTTACGCATCAAAGCATCGAAAACCTCGGTTGCAGGTTTACGAACATCTACCATAATGAAGTTCCCGTGTGCAGGGAAGGATTCAAGGCCCAGACGTTTGAATTCACCTTGTAATTGGACAATACCCGCGCTATTAAGACGACGGCATTCCTCCACGTATTCTTGGTCATTCAAGGCAGCAAGAGCCGCGGCTTGCGCAAGACGAGTGGTATTGAAAGGCTCGCGTACCTTGTTGATCAATGAAATAATCTCAGGACTAGCAACGCCATAACCAATACGCAATGCGGCTAAGCCATAAATTTTGGAGAATGTGCGAAGCACAACCAAATTCGTATAACGATTTAATAATTGGATACCGTTGGAGTAAGAAAGATCTGTTACGTACTCACAGTATGCTTCATCAAGAACAACCATTACATTGGAAGGAACAGCATCAAGGAAAGAAACCAAGGCTTCCTCTGGTACAATCGTTCCTGTTGGGTTATTCGGATTACAAATCCAGATAACCTTCGTACGGTCCGTAATACGGGCCAGCATCCCATCCAGATCATGTGTACCATTTACAAGTGGTACCTCGATGGACACAGCGCCTTCGATATCTGCGTTACTCTTATACACAGAGAAGGTCTGGTCAGCCATGATTGTCTCATCACCTGGCAAGAAGAAAGCACGAGCAATAAGAGCAATAATCTCATCAGAACCACAGCCAAAAATAATATTATCGCTGTTCACACCAAGACGGTTGGCAAGTGCTGCCGTCAACTCAACGGCCGATCCGTCTGGATATAGATAAAGATTCTCAAGCTCTGCTAGAATAGCTTCTTTAGCACTCGGGGAAGCTCCATACGGGTTCTCATTGGATGCAAGCTTAATAACCTCACTTAAGCCAAGCTCCTTCTTAACTTCGTCTATAGGTTTCCCTGGTTTGTAGACAGGGAGATTAACTATATTCGGTTTTGGATTCATGAATAGTCCTCGCTCTCCATAGTTGATTACTCCACTATACACAGGTCAAAATGACACTGTTATGGTCTTTTTAATTGTGCCACAAATTCTCGAATTTGCAACAGCCCCTCATTCCGTGTAGCGGGATTATCGAGCAGCGGAATGACCTCTTCTATTTTACGAACAATCGCACTACCTACTACCACGCCATCGCAAATCTGAGCAAAGCGGGCCACCTGTTCGCCAGTTGAGATCCCAAATCCTACAGCCACCGGCAGATCCGTAGCTTGACGCACGGAATCAATAAACGCCTCTACATCAGCATGGAAAGAGGATCGTTCCCCTGTCACACCTAACGAGGATACACAATAGATAAACCCACTCGCACCTGAGACAATCTTCGCAATACGTTCACTTGAGGTCGGTGCAACAAGTGGAATGAGATTAACGCCAACTTCACTACTGCGGCGACGCATCTCCTCTGATTCCTCGACAGGAAGATCTGGAATAATAAGACCACTAATCTCATGAGCATTCAGTTCTGCGAAAAATGTATCCAGCCCCATTTGCAGGATAGGATTGTAATAGGAAAACAAAATAAAGGGCAGGCTGCTTCCGGCTTGACGAGCTTTTAACGCGGTCTCCATACAGGTACGCAGGTGAACCTCCCCCCGCAGAGCTCGTGCAGACGCTCGCTGAATGACAGGGCCATCTGCTAGCGGATCAGAGTAAGGTACTCCCAGCTCCAAAATGTCTGCACCTGCCGCCTCCAGTTCTGCGATGATGGCAAGCGTAGTCTCCAGATCAGGGTCTCCAACCGTCAGAAAAGGAATTAATGCCGTCTGTTCTTCAGCTTTAAGCTTCCGGAATACCAAATCCATCCGGTTTGTAGTTTCGGTTGTCATTCATTTCCCTTCCCTTCTGTGTACGCCATGATCGATTCCACATCTTTGTCTCCCCGGCCTGACAGGCAGATAACAACAATATCATCCTTGGTAAGGGTTGGACCCATCTTCACTACATGGGCTATCGCATGTGCTGACTCCAAAGCTGGAATAATACCTTCCGTTACACATAGCAGCTTCAGTGCATCAAGCGCCTCTGCATCCGTAATCGGAACATATTTTGCGCGTTCGATATCTTTTAAATAGGAGTGTTCAGGACCTACGCCTGGATAATCCAGACCTGCGGAGATGGAATGAGCCTCTGTTACTTGACCATGTTCATCCTGCAGAAGGTAACTCATCGAACCCTGGAATACGCCATGAGTCCCCTTGCTCATCGTCGCCGCATGAAATGGTGTGTCAATTCCCTTACCTGCTGCCTCAACACCAATCATACCGACACCTTTATCCTCTACGAATGGATAGAACATGCCGATAGCATTACTACCGCCGCCTACTGCAGCAACAAGCACATCCGGCAGTCTTCCTTCAGCCTCCAGAATCTGGCGCCGCGTTTCATCACCAATAACCCGCTGAAAGTTACGAACCATCATCGGATAAGGATGTGGGCCTACGGCAGAACCGAGAATGTAAAAAGTATCTTCCACATTGCTAACCCAGTAGCGAAGCGCTTCGTTGCCGGCATCTTTTAAGGTACGCGATCCGGAAGTAACGGGAATTACCTCAGCACCAAGCAGCTTCATACGGAATACATTGAGTGCCTGGCGACGAGTATCCTCTTCCCCCATAAACACCTTACATTCCATACCAAGTAGGGCTGCAACTGTAGCAGTAGCTACACCATGCTGACCAGCTCCGGTCTCAGCGATCACCTTGGTTTTACCCATCATTTTAGCCAGAATTCCCTGACCAATCGCATTGTTAATCTTATGAGCGCCCGTATGATTCAAATCTTCACGCTTCAAATATATTTTTGCTTCTCCCAGATGTTTACTTAGACGTTCCGCATAATACAGTGGGGTCTCCCGTCCGGAATATTGCTTTAATAGATAATCTATTTCTTCTTGAAAAGCAGGGTCTGCCGAATACTTCTCATAGGCTTCCTCCAGCTCAATCAATGCAGTCATCAAAGTTTCGGGCACGAAGCGCCCTCCGAATGAACCGAAACGTCCATGCTGGTCCGGTACTTGTATCATGATTGCTTCACCCTTTCCACAAAAGCTGTCATTTTAATAATATCTTTAACGCCTTCACTCTCTACTCCACTAGACACGTCTACTCCGTACGGAGCATAAGTATCTAGCAACTCTCCTACGTTATTAGGATGAAGTCCGCCAGCCACAAATAACGGCAACCCATTTCGTAGCGCGATTTCCTGATAATCAGGCAACCTCTCCCAAGCGAACATGCGCCCAGACCCGCCGCTCTGCTGAGGATCATAAGTATCTAACAACACAGCATCGACGAAGCCTGCGTATTGTTCCAATGTATATTTGTTATCAGCGTCATCACGCTCTTTATCAGCAACAGACAATGCCTTCCACACCTGAACTTGTGGGAAAGCTTGCCGAACCTTTTGACAAAAGGCTGGACTTTCCTGCCCATGTAGCTGAATGACATCTAGTGACACAACGGAAAGCAGTTCGCTCAGCTCATTCAGCTCTGGATTAACAAAAACCCCTGCAGCTTTAGGTTTTTCACTAGTCTTCCATTGCGGAAGTTCAGCAATCAGTTCGGAAGCACGCTCCAGAGTAACCCTGCGACGACTAGGAGCGAATACAAATCCAATATAATCTAGTGGTAAGTGTAACATAGATTTTAGCACTTCAACGTCCTGAAGTCCACAGATTTTTACCAATGTCTCAGCCATGCCGGACACGGTCCTTTCCATTTGGAAGCATTCCTAGCAATCCATTTACCGCTTCTTCTACATTAGCTTGACGCATTAGATATTCCCCTACGAGGACCCCGTGAGCGCCAGTCGTTCTTAAGTAGTCAATATCACTTGGCCCTGCAATTCCGCTTTCACTGATCACAGGAACCCCTTGAGGTACTAGTGCTGCCAGCTCTGCAGTTGTCTCTAAGGACGTCTCAAAGGTACGCAGATTACGATTATTAATACCCAGCAGAATATTAGGATGTGTTATCTTGTCTGTACTTAATACCACCGCAAGCTCATTCCGATCATGAACTTCGATTAATACATCCATTCCAAGCCCAGTAGCTATTTCAATAAAATGAGACAGTTTATCCGGTGTCAAAATAGCAACGATTAACAACACCGCATCTGCTCCAAGAATACGCGCTTCATAAATCTGTTTCTCATCGATAATAAAATCTTTGCGTAGCAGCGGCAGATTTACAGCTTCCTTCACTTGCTGCAAGTAAGCAGCGCTTCCCTGAAAATAATCCGTATCCGTCAAAACAGATAAACAATCAGCGCCGCCCGCTTCATAACCTTTTGCAATGGAAACAGGATCGAAATCTTCACGAATCAGCCCTTTTGAAGGGGATGCCTTCTTTACCTCCGCAATCAAACCCATATCCCTGTTCTTCCCTTGGGTCAGAGCCTTACGAAAGCCTCTAGTCTGAGGGAGTGCTGCTATATCACGTTCTGCTTGAGCTAGAGAAAAGCTATTACTCAGCGCCTCCACCTCTTTGATCTTTGTAGCGACAATTTTATCAAGATACATAATTAAGCTCCTCCGTCATCACAACAAGCTGTTTCAGCTTGGATAATGCCTTACCCGAGTCCACTACTTCTTTAGCTTTCTCGACGCCTCCGGCCATGGTATCCGCCAGACCCGCAACATATATACATGCTCCTGCATTAGCTAACACGATATCTCGGTAGGGATTGATCTCACCTTGGAGCACAGAGGTAATAATTGCTGCGTTCTCTGCTGCGTCTCCACCCAAAACAGCTTCAAGTGGATGTCTGTTAAGACCTAATCCCTCCGGAGTAATTTCATAAGTGGTCACTACACCCTCTTTTAGTTCAGACACTAATGTAGAGGCAGAGATGCTGATCTCGTCCAGACCATCCGAACTGCTTACAACCATTGCGCGCTTGGAACCTAGCTCCTTCAGTACATTAGCCACCGTCTCCGTCTTATTTCGGTCATAAATCCCTAGGAGCTGACGGTCAGCTCCAGCGGGATTCGTAAGAGGACCCAGCATATTGAAGATCGTACGTACACCAAGCTCTTTACGAGGAGCTGCTGCATGCCGCATCGAAGGATGATAAATTTGTGCGAATAAAAAGCAAATGCCGATACGATCCAGACATTCTCGGGCTTGGTCTGCATTCAGATGAATGTTTACGCCAAGGGCTTCAAGTACATCCGCACTTCCCGCTCTGCCTGAAGCAGAGCGATTTCCATGCTTGGCAACTCTTACAGAACCCGCTGATGAAATAATCGCTGAGGCGGTTGAAATATTAAATTTATGGATGCCGGAACCGCCCGTACCACAAGTATCTAACAAGCGTGCGCGATCAGTCAGTACGGATGTGCCGAACCCTCTCATAGCTTCTGCAAAACCCGTAATCTCCTCCACGGTTTCTCCTTTAATTCGTAAAGCGGTCAGCAGTGAACCGATTTGCGCTTGTGAAGCATCTCCTAGCATTATAGCACCCATTATATCCCGTGCTTCTGTACGTGTCAGATTCTTGCCTTCGATTAGTCCGGCGATTCCTGATTGAATTAATTTCGTTGCATCCATAATGTTCTTCCTCCCAGCCTTAATGAGTTACTATATAAATCAAACCACTTGTTCAGGGGTATATTCGTACATATAATCTTGGTTAATAACTTGTTTTTCTTTCACTTCGGATGGAAACATAGCTTCTGCCATACGAATAGCTTTCAGCATGCCCTTCGCCTTATTCACCGTTTCTTCATACTCTTTCTCGGGAACCGAATCCCAAACGATACCTGCTCCGGCCTGTACGTACGCACGACCTTTCCGGAAGATGATGGTACGAATGGTGATACAAGAATCCATGTTTCCTGAGAACCCTAAATATCCAATTGCTCCGGCATAAGCACCTCGAGCTTCTTTTTCCAGCTCTGCTATAATCTCCATAGCTCGCAGCTTCGGTGCCCCAGAAACCGTTCCGGCAGGCAGACAGGAGAGAAAGGCATCAAAGAAATCTTTATCCTCACTGAGCGTGCCTGACACATTCGATACCATGTGCATGACATGGGAGTATCTTTCAATCTCCATAAAGGAATCACATTTTACTGAACCAAATTTGGATACTCTCCCTAGATCATTACGACCCAGATCAACAAGCATCAGATGTTCCGCACGTTCTTTTTCATCCTCCAAGAGCTCCGCAGCAAACGCCCGGTCTGATGCTTCACTGTCACCCCTTGGTCTAGTTCCAGCAATCGGCCGTGTCTCTACACGATTTCCATCCACCTTTACGAGTGCTTCAGGTGAAGTGCCAACAATAATCTCCTCGTCCATTTTCAAATAGTACATATAAGGAGAGGGGTTAAGAGTTCTGAGCATCCGGTATACATGCAATGGAGAAACTTCCGTTTCAATATGCAACCGCTGTGACAATACCACTTGAAAAATATCGCCTGAGCGAATATATTCCTTCGCCTGTTCTACATTGTTGATGTACTGCTCTTTAGTGAGATTAGAATGAATCTCTCCAAGCTCGATATCCTGCGGAATGCTGCGACGATTCACATTTTCCTTAGGGCCTTCTTTTTGTAGATCTTCGGCCATAGCCTCCAGCTTACGACTCAGACTTTCATAATTGGATCTGATATCCGAATCTGTATCTCCGTCTTTTACATGCAGGTTACCAACAAGCAGAATCTGTTGCTTCACATGGTCAAAAACAATGATCCGATCGCAAAACATAAATCTTATATCATCCATTTGGAGATCATCCACAGGATGCTGAGGTAACTTCTCATAATATTGCAGCAGATCATATCCGAAAAATCCGATAGCCCCTCCAGTAAATGGAGGCATTTCGTCAAGCTTAGGACTACGGTATGAACGAAGTAACGCTTTAAGCTCCTCAATCGGCTTTCCGTATAGTTGCTTCTTCTCTCCGCCGACTTCAACGTTAATTGCACCCTTTTTACCGGATATCATCAAAAAGGGATCGCTACCGATGAACGAATACCGTGCCCATTGTTTTCCACCCTCTACACTTTCAAGTAAGAACGCGCGATCACGTTCAGCGAAACGTTGGAATAATCGGATAGGTGTTTCCATATCCGCGAGCAGTCGCTTTACAACAGGAATCAGATTATAATCCCGCGACAGCTTTACCACCTCTTGAACACTTGGATTCGTCATTGTTAGATGCCCCCTTAGATATATGAATGGTTCCGAAATACAAAAAAACCCTCTACCGAAGTAGAGGGTTTGTGTAAGTAAGTATATGTTTTTGAGCATTGATTAGCATAATTATGTAGTGTTTACAGACTTATCCCTAAATAAGATATATCACTGATAAATGACTTCAGTGCATATCAAAATAAAGACTCTGCTTACACGATACATGCTAATCTAAAAAACTTCTCGCACTCTGCTCAACTATACTCATCTCAACTAAACTAAACTCTTCTATACTCGGCTAACTACACTATACATGATGACGAGGGTCATTGACAACCCACAACTATAATTTAAGACTTGCTCTCTGATAAATCCGGACGTAGCTTCTGAGCCTCATTCAGATAAACGTGGCGAATCTCACGCTGCGATTTATCCGTATTAATCTGTACCATCAACCGGATACACATCGGCAAGCTTCCTTTAACCGGGATTTCCGTTGAACACATAAGTGGAACCATTTCCCAGCCTTCAATCTCACGAATAGCTCTTGCAGGAAAAGTAGCATCCAGATCATTGGTCATCGTAATCCATACATTGCTTATATTCTCAGCTATAACATCATTACGTTCTACGATCTCCCGCAGCAATATAACGGTCTCACGTAAAATCTCTGCCTCTTCGTTCTTAGTCACGGTTGTTGCTCCGCGAATTCCTCGGTTTACCACGGTCTTCCCTCCTTCTTAAGCTCTGCGAGAACCTCTCGCACAAGCGACTCCTGCACATCGTTCACAATGCTTACAGAGCCTATGGAATCAGGCACGATAAAGGTCATCTTGCCTTCCTTGAATTTCTTATCATGCATCATAGCGTCCATCAGTTCATCTTCATCATACTCGGAAGGAAGCCGTACAGGCAGTGACAGCGCGGTCAGCATAGATACAGTATCCTCATAAATGGAAGTATCCCGCCCAAGCTTCGCAGCCAATAGCGCTGAACCCGCCATCCCAATCGCAATCGCTTCTCCGTGCAGAAACACACCATACCCACCAACTGCTTCAATGGCATGTCCGATCGTATGTCCAAGGTTCAATATCGCTCGAAGTCCATGCTCACGCTCATCATTCGCCACTACATCTGCCTTAATTGCACAGCCACGCTCTAAAGCATAACCTAAGGCTTCGACATTCAGCTCTAGCAGCTCTTCGGCATGATCACGACACCAATATACGAACTCTTTGTCCACGAGGAGACCGTGCTTTAACACTTCAGCCAGACCTGATGACACTTGCCGTGCTGGAAGAGTACTTAGTGTATCCAAATCGTAGAGTACCATTGACGGTTGATAAAAAGCACCTATCATATTTTTGGCTAATGGATGATTGACCGCCACTTTACCACCCACACTACTATCATGAGCTAGGATCGTCGTCGGAATTTGCAGAAAGCCGATTCCACGCATATAGGTTGCTGCTACAAATCCTGCTAAATCGCCAACCACGCCGCCGCCTAAAGCTAGAACTGCTGAATTGCGGTCTAATCCTGCTTGAATCGCGGTTGTCATGACTTCTTCATACACGGCTAATGATTTAGAGGCTTCACCTGCCGTCATTATGTGACTAACCACAGTATAGCCGTGAGAACGCAAAGCTTCTTCAAGAGCCGGCAAGTACCTTGGCGCTACTTCAGTATCACTCACTACTAACAGTGGACTACGCTCCGAAAATCCGGCCTCAGTACAATAATGGGCGATGTCCTTTAGTAAACCACTACCGATAAGAATAGGATACGAGCGGTCGCCCAAATCTACATTAATAGTACGCATAATTAGTAGCTCTCCAGCTGTGATAGGTAATTTTCATAGTTCGCTTTAATTTCTTCCAGTGAGTCGCCACCGAATTTATCAAGGAAAGCTTTTGCGATTTCCCAAGCTACTACGTTTTCCAGAACAACACACGCCGCTGGAACTGCACAAGCGTCGGAGCGTTCAACTTGCGCTGTAAATGGTTCTTTCGTGTCAATATCCACACTTTGAAGCGGTTTATAAAGGGTAGGGATCGGCTTCATGACACCGCGAACTACAACCGGCATGCCGTTAGTCATACCACCTTCAAAACCACCTAAGCGATTACTTGCACGGTAGTATCCTTTAGAAGCTTCATACATAATTTCATCATGGACTTGCGATCCACGCAATTTGCCAGCTTCAAACCCAATGCCAATTTCAACGCCTTTGAATGCATTAATCGACATTACGGCCCCAGCGATTGCTCCGTCAAGCTTCCGATCAGACTGTACATAACTGCCAAGTCCGATAGGAAGTCCTTCGACGATACATTCAACGATTCCACCGATGGAGTCTCCCTCTTCCTTAATCTGATCTATGTAAGCCTCCATCTTCTGTTCCGTTTCTTTGTCGACAACTCTGACAGAGGACTGTTCTGTCCGCTCAATCAGCTCATCAATAGGCAGATCGTTAGCAGGCGCTTCAATTTCACCGATACGAATAACTTGCCCTGCTACCTTCACGCCAAAAGCTGCAAGCAGCTGTCTGGCTACAGCGCCACATGCAACTCTGGCTGCTGTTTCGCGAGCACTGGAGCGCTCCAGTACGTTACGAAGATCTGTATGGTTGTACTTCAATCCGCCATTCAGGTCTGCATGGCCAGGACGCGGCCGATTTACGCGGCGTTTTTCTTCGTCACTGCCAGGAATAGGCTCGATATTCATGATGTTCTTCCAGTGGGTCCAGTCTTTATTCTCTACTACCAAGGCTACTGGAGCACCTGTAGTATAGCCATGACGCACTCCACCTACAATTTGTGCCGTATCTTTCTCAATCTGCATGCGACGTCCACGTCCATAACCCTTTTGTCGACGCTGCAATTGAAAATTAAGCTCTTCAAAATCCAATGTCAAATTACTTGGCAATCCCTCAATAATGGCCGTAAGCTGGGGGCCGTGCGTTTCCCCCGCTGTTAAATAGCGCAAACTCATGCTGCGTTCCCCCTTTTATACTTTTAAACTGTAAACCGCTAAAATCCTAATGATCTTTGCTCATTATAGTATAGGCAATCCTCTTTGACAAGAAAGGGATCTCCCTAAAACGACTCCATTCGCGACAAAATGAATTGGTTTTTGTGTAAAGAAAAAGCGCCATTCATACTCTAAAGAGTATGAATGGCGCTCCTCGGCTCGGTCCGGCACTTGTTAGCTTCCGATCCGCTGACTTGTTGAAGGAAATGTAGACTTACGCTCTTCCAGTTGCAGAAGGCGCTTCAATTGCATTTCTTCTACACCGAGAATTTGCCCGCACTCACGAACGGTAATAAAGCCTCGTTTGTACGCGGCAATGACCTTGCTTTTGTCCATCGGTTTAACGATCCTTTCGCTTAGCTTACAGATTCTACTACCCAGTATCACTGAACGATAGCGAAAGTATACCTATAAAAGTACACAGACGAAGGAGCAAGAAGTATTTATTTTTTACGATAGAAAAAGGTTTCCGTCGATTCAAAGCCATATTGCGCTGGCGTAAAGATCTGCTCTGTACTACCTACAAACAAATACCCGCCTGGACGTAAACTAGCCGAGAACTTATGGTAGAGCTTATTCTTCGCCTCTTCAGTAAAATAGATCATTACATTGCGACAAATGATAAGATCAAAACCCTCATCGAACTTGTCCAGCAGTAGGTTCTGTTTACGGAAATCTATGTTTTTCTTAAGCGTGTCGCTAACTTTGAATAAATGACCCTCGGGTTTAAAGTAACGCGCAGCAACATCCTTAGGCACATCCTTTAAAGAACGTTCCAGATACAAACCTTGCTTTGCTTTGGAAAGCGCACCGTCGTCAATATCCGTAGCCAGAATGCCAGTCTGCCCCAATAAATTCTTATCCGATAAAATCATAGCCAGCGTATAGGGTTCTTCTCCAGTGGAACATGCAGCGCTCCACAGTTTCAATCTGCGACCAGATTGTTGTATGTCAGGAAGAATGATATCTCGCAGTACTTCCCACCGATTCGGATTCCGCCAAAACTCGGAGACATTAATCGTCATTCGGTCCAAAAATTCATAAAATAATTCCTTGTCCTTCATCATTGCGGCAAAAAAATCACTAAAGGTTTGATATCCATTCTTCACACGAAGAGTCGTTAAACGCCGCTTCATCTGCGCTTCTTTATACTGAGCCAGATCAATTCCGGTGCTTTGCTTAACATGATGAATAAACCCGATGTAATCTGAATCTGCTGTTAATGCTGCAACATTACGATCAGACATGTTAATCCCCCGCCTCCCGCTTGGCTCCTACATCCAGACTGCGATCTCTTTGTTATAAAGATTCAATTCATCTGGAGTAAAGAAATTAGCAATTTCTCGTTCTGCACTTTCAGGCGAGTCTGATCCATGAATTAAATTAAGCGGTGTATGGCTGGCAAAGTCGCCTCGAATCGTACCCGGCAAGGCTTCTCCTACCTTCGTCTTACCAATGAGCGTACGGGATAATGCTACAACATCATCACCTTCCCATACCATTGCAAACACTGGACCTGAAGTTATAAAAGAAACCAACTCTGAAAAAAAGTCCTTGCCAGCATGCTCCGCATAATGTCTTTTTGCTTGGTCTTCACTAACTGTAATCAGCTTTGCAGCGACCAGCTTAAAGCCCTTATCTTCAAAGCGTGAGACAATACGCCCAATTAATCCACGTTGTACTCCATCCGGTTTGACCATCAGATACGTCTTTTCCATAGAGGCACTCTCCAATTTCCCATTAGTTGGGTTGTTTTGACGCTATCTTAACAGAAACCGAGCTTTCTGGAAACGTTTAATTTCATGATCACCAAAATACTAATAAGCTCTACCTGTTACAAAAAAGGCAATATCGCGCAGATTACGCTTAGTCTTGTTGTTAGGCAACTGATCTAGTGCAGCAAGTGCCTTCGCGATATATCGCGAAGCCAGCTCCTCGGAACGGACAATTCCGTCTCCAGAAAGAATAAGATCAATAGCACGCCCTACTGTGCTGTGCCCTTCACGAATAGACTTCAACTCCTCAAGAAGCGGAGCTCGCAATCTTTCATCCTCCAGGCTATAAATGACAGGAAGGGTGATGTTCCCTTGCCGCATATCACTTCCTGGAGGTTTACCGATTTGCTTTTCGGTGCCTGAGAGGTCAAGTAAATCATCACGAATCTGGAAAGCCATCCCTACATTGTATCCATAATTATAAAGTAGACGAGCCACCTCTGGTTCAGCATCAGCAGCAAGTGCACCTAATTGGCAACTGACTGCAATCAACAGCGCTGTTTTGCGGCGAATCCGCCGCAGGTAATGACGCACACTTTGCTCACTGTTGAAGAAGTCACGAATCTGCTCCATCTCACCGATCGACATTTCAATCATGGCCTTGGACAAAATCTGATGAATTCGCGGATTCTTCAGCTCCGTCGTCATCACCAGTGCTTTCGCATATATGTAGTCACCGGTGTACATGGCAATTTTATCGCCCCATTTGGCCTTAACAGTAAGTTCACCCCGGCGCAGTTCTGCATCGTCAATGACATCATCGTGAACTAGTGAAGCGCTATGAATTAGTTCTAGCGGTATCGCCACACGCTTCAGCTTCTCAAGATCATACTTTCCAAATTTCCCACCCATCAAAACAAATACGGGACGCAATCTTTTACCGCCAGCTTTTAATAAATGCAGAGAAGTCTCGGTTAGTAGGTCGTCATCACCCTGTACGCTACGGTACAAATCTTTTTCAATCTGATCCATGTCTCTGTTCAGTAATCCGAATATTTGCAGTCGTTTCATTCCTTCACCCGTGTCAACAGTTTATGACTCCAAATCTCCATCTTCACTGCCTGCGGCAGCAGACCCATCTCATAGGCATAGCGGAAATAGAGGTTCAGACCTTTCTGCTGCCTTTCTCCAAAATCATAGCTTAAATTGCGAAAGTACCCTTCCCAATAAGACTTAGTTCCTCCAATTGTCGAACAGGCTGCAAGTACTATAGGATCTAAATCACTTAGTCCCCGCAGTTTACTCTCAGCAAAAGCTTCTGCAATCTCCGCAATGGCTTCCGGTTTGTCATTCGCAGCTTTTCGATTCACTGCCCAGACCGCAAAGGTCATCCCTAAGCCCGTCCATTCTTTCCAAAGCTCCGCCAGATCCGTAACGATATACCCTTGATCCTGCCAAGAGGCTTTAATCGCATGATCACCAATGAGTAAGCAGGCATCTGCTTGATGCATCATAGCATCCAAATCAGGATTAGCGCTAATATATTCTGGTTTATTGCCAAAAGCCTTTTCCATTAAAATTTTCAGCAAATTTACCGATGTTGCAGAAGTGTTCGTAACAGCAATCGTACCTGTACCTATCTGTGCAAGAGGCACTCGAGAAAAAAGAAAAATAGACCTCACAGGACCGTCCGCACTTACCGATAAATCAGGTAACAGCAATAACTTATCACTGGCTTCAGCATACGCAAAAGAGGATAATGCACCCACATGAATCGTTCCACGACTCATCCCCTGATTAAGAATGGCAGGTACCTCACTCACCATCTCTGCCGGATATTTCAGTGCAGAGGGATGAAAATTGTGAAATACCGGCCATGAGTTAGTATAGCTGATTTTGCCTATGATGGTGTGGCTGTTATTCTCCATCCTTTCAATCCCCCCATCTGCGAAATAATTGATGTTCAATATTAAAGCTGTCAAGCACTTTACCCACCATGAAATTAATCAGATCATCCATACTTTGTGGCCCAAAGTAAAACGCCGGCATTGCCGGAATGATCCGAACCCCCAGACGGGACAGCTTCAACATATTCTCAAGATGAATAGCATGCAGAGGTGTCTCACGAGGAACAAGGACCAGTGGACGTCCTTCCTTAAGCATAACATCAGCAGCACGAGTCATCAGATTGTCGGAGGTTCCATTAGCAACCGCAGACAATGTTCCCATGGAACAAGGCATAATAATCATCCCTTCCACACGAAACGAACCACTTGCAATAGATGCACCGATATCAGCGACAGGATGATAAAGTAGAGAACCGGGATAGCCTTTGAACTTTTCGTTCAAAAAGCCTTCCCGGTCTGATGCGATATAACCTAGTTCTTCTTTAAAAACGCGCCAGCCCGCATTACTTACTACCAAATGAACGGAGTAGCCTAGCGATAGCAACGTTTCGATCAGACGAATACCATAAATAGCACCGCTTGCCCCTGTAATTCCTACCACGAAGTTTTTCGGTTTAGTAAGCGTCATTTTTTGAAATGCACCACCAAGTCAATCAGAGTGAAAGAGAACACCACGATGCTTAGCACGCCGTTCATAGTGAAAAAAGCGGTCTGTAAACGACTGAGATCACTCGGAGATACAATATAATGCTCATAAAAGAGAATAATATATGCGAGGATCATACCAGCCACATACCACCAGCTTAAATCCGTCAAAAACAGCAGCGATACGAATCCAATCGCCGTAAGAATGTGAAACACACGAGCAATAACGAGTGCACCTTGGACCCCAAATCGCACTGGAATGGATTTTAAGCCTTCTTTAAGATCAAATTCAACATCCTGACAAGAGTATATAACATCAAAACCAGCCGTCCAAAACACAATTGTGAAGTAAAATACCATTGAAGTCCAATTCACACTACCGGTCACAGCTACCCAGCCGCCCAGCGGTGCAAGCGCAATGGTGAGGCCGAGGATAAGATGGCATGCCCATGTAAAGCGCTTAGTGAATGAATAAATAACAAGAAGGAATACAGCGATAGGTAACAGCTTAGCTGACAAAGGATTCAATTTAAAGGCTGCCCAAAAGAGCAAGAAAAACGAAATGCCTATAAAAATGACAACTTCACCGATCTTAAGTAACCCTGCAGGAATCGCTCTTCCCGCTGTGCGTGGATTCTTGGCATCACTGATTCGGTCTATCAATCGATTCAATCCCATAGCTGCACTGCGTGCTCCAAACATAGCGATTACAATCCAGCCAATTTGACTCCAGGATGGGAGGCTATCATTCATGACCACAGATCCCAGTAAAGCACCCATAAAGGCAAAGGGTAAAGCAAATACCGTATGTTCAAACTTAATCATTTGTAAAAAGATACCGATTTTCTTAAACATTCCCGTTCTCCTTGAGCCCAATATGTAATGCCGCGATGCCTCCGGTCAAGGGGAAGGATTCCACTTTTTGAAGTCCGGTTTCACGGAAGATAGTGGCCAGTTGCTCCCGGTCTGGGAACATTGCCAATGATTCTGGCAGCCATTTGTATTGCTCGTACCTTTTCGCGAATAACTTACCCAGCAATGGAAGCACACGCTGGAAATAAAAGAAATATACACCTTTAAACGGCTGTTTCATCGGCTTGGATAGCTCCAAACATACAACCATTCCACCAGGTTTCACTACCCGCTTCATTTCGTTAAGCACTTGAACAGGATCTGGCACATTGCGTAGTCCAAATCCAATCGTTGCATAATCAAACGCATTGTCTTCAAAAGGCAGCTCCATAGCATTGCCCTGCACCAGCGAAATACGGTCCTGAAGCTTGCGCTCTTCCACTTTGCGGCGACCTACTTCAAGCATACCTGCGCTGAAATCCAGTCCGATTA
Organism: Paenibacillus sp. FSL R5-0923; assembly: GCF_038009145.1. NCBI lineage: Bacteria > Bacillati > Bacillota > Bacilli > Caryophanales > Paenibacillaceae > Paenibacillus > Paenibacillus sp. FSL R5-0923. Next base: position 2,859,641 of record NZ_JBBPAT010000001.1, on the reverse strand, counting down.
CATTGCCAGTCTGCGAAGCTTCCGCCAAAGCGATGCTCCAATCACAGGTTCCGCAACATAGGTCAACGGCCGAATCCCCGCGCTTCATCCCCATCTTCTTCATCGTGAATTTACGCCATGCCTTGTGGCGGCGAAAGCTTAGGATGTCATTCATCAAATCGTATTTTCCAGCAATACTCTCAAATACGGAATGTACAAACTGCTCTTTTGGTTTGCTGTTGTCACCCACAGCAGTTGTCGTTTTTTCCATAGTCATCCCTTAACCCTCCACGGCTGCTTGTCCTGTGACCTTCATCTGCAGGAGAAAACGATCCAGCGCGATCTCTAGCTCTCTAAGTAAACTCTCGTCTTTAACGCTTTGCAATAGCCCCTGAATAGACTGAAGCGATTGATGAAGCTTGTCCGTCAGTTGCGAATCACATTTATATTTCATTTTTAGCATCTTCCATTCCTTCTGATCAAGGTTCAGGTCTTGAAGTTGCTTACGTTCTTCCTCCGTTGCAGTCTCCATCATCTTCCAGTAGCAATAGCCATTCCCTGCATTCGCAGGATCATCACTACGAAGAAGCTCAATAGCAACGGTCTCGCACTGACTGAATTCTGCCAGCAGTTTTTCCCACAGCTCCACTAAGGAGTTCTCAATCATAGGCGTAAAAGAAAGGAACAGCCGCATATTCAGCTGTACCATGTGCCGCAAGTATTGTTCAGCCGAAAGACGTATGCCTCTCATCTTCACGTAGAGATTCGCTTTCAAGACATTGAAATCTGCAATCGCCTTACTCAAGATTCCAATCATCTCGATCTGATCACTCTTTGCAAGCAAATGGTAAAACCAGCTGCTGAAGTAATCGCCAGCTAGAACCTTCAATTGACGGGAACGCATAGGGTCTCCCCCCCGTCTATCATTCGAACGGTCAATGACCTCATGCGTGTCCAGACCTAGTTGAACAAGCGCTGTCACAAGCGTGTACAACTCTCCGGCACTTCCTTTTGCAGAAGAAGCATGATTTAGAAAAATATATAACAAATGACCCCGGCCATCAGAAAACGGCGGCAAATCCGTATGCTTCTGAATCATGTCGTAGTCGGTGTAGGGTTTAGCCAGTTGCGGTATGCAGTACGGTTTCATTTCAGCCTCCGAAGCCATTGACATAATAATAATTCGTTTGTTCACAATCTTGTCTATTATATCACATGTTTTTTTGTCACGCACTGTGGTACGCCTGAGTTTCTTTTAATCCTTTCAAGGATAAATGAACTGTTTCTTCCAGAGCTCGGTTTCACTAATGCGGAAGCCCGTTTTGAGACGATCCGATATAGGAAGATTACCCGCAGACTGAAGTTCATCTTGCAGCGTATAAGACCATTCAGAACGTCTGATATCACCAGCTAACAGCAGTCGGCGGCTACCAAGCCATTTATCTTCTACCACAATGCGAAGTAGAAGTTGATCCACATTCGAGGTTTCCTGAATAGCAAAGGAAATGGCCTGAGCCATATTTTGATAGAGTTCCTCAGGTTCATGATCGTTCCCGCTCACTTTCAGATCCAGTGACAGAACATGATCTTCCCAGCCAACGCTATCTATGGATAAGGTCAACGGAAGAGCGCCCAGAACATCAACAAGATTGTCATTGCCCAGCACTGTGTTATGGCTGCCAGTAAAAGTCTCCACTGTCCCATTTCTCTGCTGTACGGATGAGTCTATGTCTGCCAGTTTCGGCAAAATAACAGCAGAGGTCGCAGTCAAGAGTAATACGGCACCAATCAACCAGGCTTTGTTCATGGACACGCCCCCTTATCCATAGTACCCACTTTTTTTGTGAATATGATCATTCACCCTTACTATATTTTGAAAAAAAGCAGGCTATGCCTGCTTTTCAGCTTTCACTTTCCAATTGTCCGTGTTTCGTTAAAATTTCAGCTTTTCCGCGGATTTTCATTGCTGAGGTATGATCGGTAAATTGGGCAATCAACACCTCACCCTTGTCTAGCTTCTCTGTATGATGAAAGCGTGTATCCGTACCTCTAGTTAGCCCAATGACTTGAACGCCATTTTCTTTGGCCTTAACCACAATATAGTCGCTACCTGTCGGAAGCGGATTTTCGCTCGTATTTTTATCCGTCATCGCTGATCCTCCTCTAAACCTAATGTACAGCCCATGCTATTCCAAAAAACAAATGCCGCCTTGGAGGGCGGCATAGTTGTTACTTAAAAAGACTATGGGATTGATATGTAGAAATCTTTATTTGATTCCGTCTTTCAGCGCTTTACCAGGTTTGAATGCCGGTACCTTGCTTGCAGGAATTTCGATTTCTTCACCAGTTTGTGGGTTACGGCCTTTACGTGCGGAACGTTCGCGCACTTCAAAGTTTCCGAATCCAACCAGTTGTACTTTATCACCGCTTTGCAGCGCTTCTGTAATTGCTTCGAAAACCGCATCTACAGCTTTAGTAGCATCCTTCTTGGGAAGTTCAGTTGCTTCTGTAACTACATTGATCAAATCAGATTTATTCATGTTTTCTCACCTCCCTGAGTAAATTTCCGGTATCATACACTGTTTCCGTTTAAACGTAAAATATACGTGATAATCCCGTTTATTACTGAACACTGGCGCCCATAGACCTTGAAGCGCAACAAACTTATAGTAATACAGCCCATCCATAAATTCAAGCAGTTAGACAAAAAAGGAGTAGAAATTATCATCTATGCTTGCATAAACATCTAATTCCCATCTAATTTTATAGACCTATAAGACCAGGTAAATTCTTCTTTTCAGAAAAAAAATTGAGTCAGATTCACCGTTATTATAGGAACTAGGAATCAAGTTTCGTTATTTTTACGCATAAAAAGAGTGGGATCTCTCCCACTCTTCCAATCTGCTTAAATTTAAGTTAGAGAATAATTGCAATAAGTCCGCCTGAGCCTTCATTGATGATCCGACCAAGCGTTTCTTGCAATTTGTAGCGCGCATTATCCGGCATCATCGCGATCTTGCCTTGAATACCTTCCCTCACAATGGAATGCAAGGAGCGCCCAAAAATATCGGATTCCCAAATCTTAATCGGGTCGTTCTCGAAATCCTGCATCAAATAACGAACCAACTCTTCACTTTGTTTCTCTGTACCAATGATTGGTGAGAACTCAGATTCAACATCAACACGAATCATATGAATAGATGGTGCGGTGGCTTTTAAGCGAACCCCAAAGCGAGAGCCTTGACGAATCAGCTCTGGTTCATCTAGCGCCATTTCAGCTAGTGAAGGAGCAGCAATACCATAACCGGTAGTCTTGACCATTTCTAAAGCTTCCGAGAAACGGTCGTACTCCCTTTTCGCGTGTGAGAATTCCTGCATCAGCTGGAGCAAGTGATCCTTACCGCGAATTTCAACCCCTACTACCTCCATCAGAACCTGATCATACAGCTCTTCTGGGGCATACAGATCGATCTCTGCTACACCCTGACCCATGTTCATACCACTTAGGCCAGCTTTATCGATAAAATCATACTCTGTGAACTGAGATACGAGCCGGTCGACATCCCGCAAGCGGCGAATGTCTTTTACCGTATCGCGAACGGAGTTCTCATAGCTACTACGCAGCCAGTGATTCTCTCCAAGCACCATGACCCAGCTTGGCAAGTTCACATTTACTTCATGAACAGGGAATTCGTACAATACTTCACGCAGTACACCTGTTACATCCTCTTCGGTCATGTTTGCTGCGCTGAGTGTCATGACAGGGATATCGTATTTGATGGCTAGCTCGCTACGGAGCTGCTGTGCTTCCTCACTGCGTGGGCGAGTGGAGTTAATGACAAGCACAAATGGCTTACCCACTTCCTTCAGCTCTGCAATGACGCGCTCTTCAGAGTCCACGTACGAGTTCCGCGGAATTTCTGCAATCGTACCATCTGTTGTTACTACAACACCAAGTGTTGAATGCTCCTGGATGACCTTACGGGTCCCGATTTCTGCCGCTTCCTGAAAAGGAATTGGCTCCTCAAACCAAGGTGTAGAGATCATTCGTGGTCCATTCTCATCCTCGTAGCCTTTAGCGCCTTCTACAGCGTAACCCACACAGTCTACCAGTCGAACGTTAACCTCAAGCCCTTCCGCAACCTTGATTTGGACTGCGTTGTTAGGCACGAACTTAGGTTCAGTGGTCATAATTGTTTTGCCTGCTGCGCTTTGCGGAAGCTCATCCACAGCTCTTACCCGATCTGCCTCATTCGTGATGTTAGGCAGGACAATTGTTTCCATGAAGCGCTTGATAAATGTCGATTTCCCCGTGCGAACCGCGCCGACGACGCCAAGATAAATGTCTCCGCCGGTACGCTCGGCAATGTCCTTGAAAATATCCACTTTTTCCAAAAGAGATCCCCTCCTCATATTACTCCGAAGAAAAAATGCCTGAAGAGCATCGACTTCGCGTTCCGCCGGTAATCTGACCCTTGCAGGACATCAACCGGACTTATCGTATGCCCGCCCGAAGCCTAGCTGCTTTCGACCGGGACGTACTGGCCCCGCGCTAAACTCCGAATGCTCGGACATGCATTTGGACTAGTATCATCATATGTATCCGGAACGAATTTATGACCCATAATCGCGCATTTTGCAATGTAATTTCTAAAAATTAGTTGTGCGCGCCGCAAGGCGTCTGACGCCCGGAAGCTTACTCATCCATCATATGAGATAGGATTTATTGATAGAACTATTTTAGTGGATATGCATGAAGGAAATTTTAGCGTATGTCATCTACATCCTTTTGCCTCTAATTTTATACGGTTACGATTATTTCATGATTTATTTCTAGCTTGAGCTGAATCTCCTTTCTTACCATCATTTCTAGCAATCCAGTCTTACGCGCTATGAAACTGAACCTTAATTCCATCTACGATTTATGTAAGACAATTAAGTTTCAGTTAAGGCAATATCTGAACAACACAAAAACGCCTAATCCTTCGGATATAACCGAAGCTTAGACGCTCTTAAGCTTTAACTTTCACTTCAACTAGGAGACTGCGGGACAGGCTGATTGTTAATCCATAGATACGGCAAAGACTTTACGGGCACGTAATAGGAAGCTTCCTCCAGATCTAGTCGCAAATCTTTTTTCTCGTCATGTTCTCCACCATTCTTTTCGATGGCAGCTATAATATCAAAGACATAATCTACATAGACCGTTCCAGCCTTATCCATGATGAAATCAAGAACCTGCCCGGAATAGACGCTAGTTAATGATATGGAGCTTGTTCCTGCCTTCTTATGATCAATGGTGTAAAGTCCAGGATATAGCTCATCAAGTACGGGCAAAGAGCCGTCATGAGCTGATTTATAACGATTAATCTGACGCTGCACATCATTCACCTTTTGAACGGTAACAAGGTCCATCACCTTAACAACTGGATCGCTTTCCTCATTCAAAATAAGAAAATAAGCGCTTCCGCCCTGTTCAAAAGCCGTAGCCGGAATATCATCCAAATATCCCTTATTGTTCAGCTTGCCTAGGTCTATCCGGAACTTCTCATATCTTGGAGTAGCTTCATCCGCATTAAGGATCGGAAGCACACCTTCCTCTTGTTGAAAATCATCAACGGCTGCTTGTATCCGTTTAACACTTTCTCGATAATTAACGCTAGCACGCTTTTCTTCTCCAGGATACAGACATCCGGAAAGAGTAAGAGCGATTGACATCACTACCAGAAAAAGTCTTGCTCCTGCCTTTAGCTTCTTCTTTCTTCGTATAAACTCCAACCGAGTCCCTCCCACGGTGACAATCTAACACTACCACAGCTCATCTTCTTCCCCACGCCGCGCAGCTTCAAGCTTACGGCGTACAGCAGCCTTAAGTGGATCTTCTGGCACCTGAACGGTCACATCGCTCCATACGGCAGCCTGACAAGCCAGACGCACTCCTTCTTCTAACGTAGTTCCAAGCTTACGTCGTTCAATATCCCCTGGCGGTCTCAGCGCTGTGGCCTCTTCAGTCGCAATTTTAACCTTGCACATCAAACAGCCTGCTTTGCCTCCACAGCGAGTGGTAATGCTCACTCCGGCTTTACGAGCTGCCTCCATTAACGAGATACCACGATTCACCACAGCTTTACGACCTTCAGGTTGAAACATAACGGTGACGCCATTTTGCGATTTCATGATGTTACTTCCTTCCTCAACATTATGTAACTGCTTACATAATCGAAACAACTCCGCCCAATAGGCCAACTAACATGATGACAAACGCAAGGATAGATAGCAGTGCTTTAAGCAGTCCCTTTGTTTTGCTCCGAGCAAAAGTTATTAGAAATACAGACAGTCCCATAATCAGCATTGCAATCAGGGACAACCACATTTTTGTCATCGGATCCAAGGTCAAAGCCCCCATTCGCCTGTAATATATTAGGGATTATTATATCATGACCTTATCCTATTCTGTAAAAAAACATCATTTTTTATATATTATTATTAAGATATTTTAGCTGTGAGAGTTTACCAATAAATAAAAAAAGAGCAAAAGATAACAGAATCTCATGGATTCTGAATCTTTTGCTCACCCAACCTAAAGCTATTTTTTAAGCATCATTTTCATTAAAGACTCCATTGTGCCGGAACCTGCGCCGCCTTTTTTGACGGCATTAACAATTTCCTGCACAGTAGCTTCACTGACCGGCACTTTCGCCATCGATGACACCTGCTTAATTAACTGGCGGAGCTGGGCTTCATTCTGCGTAGTTCCTGGTTTGACCGTACTGGCTAGCTTTTTGACGGCACTTTCCGTAATGTTCTTGCCCGCCTTTTTGTTAATGGCGTTCAATGCATCCTTGGAAAAATCTCTGCTCACTTTTCATCCCTCCTCCGTCAATCCCCAATACAACATATGAGAATTTGCGGAAAAAGGTGAACAGGATCAGGAATGCCACTGCTCCCAAGTTTCCTGAGATATTGCCTCAAGCTCAGGTTTACGATCACGGCCCATCAGAGCCTCAACAGCACTACGCGGACTTCTACCTTTAAAAAGGACATGATAAATTTGATCTGTAATGGGCATTTGGACCCCTAGCTTGATGGAAATAGCATAAGCTGCCTCCGTGGTACGAATACCTTCGACAACCATTCCCATCGACTCCAGTACCTCATCCAGTGGTTTCCCTTGCCCGAGCATAAAGCCAGCACGCCAGTTACGGCTGTGCTGGCTCGTAGCAGTCACTACAAGATCGCCAACACCTGCAAGCCCTGCAAAGGTCAAAGGATTCGCTCCAAGCTCGACGCCCACCCGAGAAATCTCGGCCAGTCCACGTGTCAGAAGCGCCGCCTTAGCATTATCCCCAAATCCTAGACCATCGGATAGACCTGCACCGAGTGCAATAATATTCTTTAGTGCGCCGGCAAGCTCTACTCCTACCTGATCACGGTTCGTATATACACGAAAATCATTGTTTATGAACAATTCCTGTGCTTCAGCAGTACGCTTATCATCAGGTGAAGCCACAACAACTGTAGTAGGACACAGGCGCACTACTTCCTCTGCATGACTCGGTCCGGAGAGAACGACAATCTGCCCTTCGTCACAGCCGAGTTCTTCAGCAATAACGATGGACATCCGTTTCTTGCTTTCAGTCTCAAAGCCCTTCGTAGCATGAACGCATAGCATTTCATCCTTCCAGAACGGCTTCAGACTGCGAGCAACCTGTCGCATACCTGAAGATGGGGCTACAATAACAACCGCTTTAGAACCGGAAACTGCGGTCTCCAGATCGGTGGTTGCAATGATGTTTGCAGGCAGAGAAATCCCCGGTAAATACTTATTATTGAAATGAGAACCATTGATCTCGGCAGCTTGATCAGAGTTACGTGTCCACAGATAAACTTCCGAGTGATTCGCAGCCAGCACACTTGCCAGCGCAGTTCCCCAGCTCCCCGCTACTAGTACGGTTACTTTATCAGACAACACGATTCCCTCCTTTTACTTTTGAGCCTATCTTGTTCTCACGGCCCTCTACAATCTTAACAATGTTCGTCCGGTGCCGCCAGAAGGCAAAAACCGCAATGATAATACTGGTCCAGAGCACAGGCTGTGTAAATCCTGTCAACAATAGAAAGACCGGTGTCAGCGCGACAAAAATCAACGAGCCAAGTGACACGTAACGAGTGATAAAGATAGATCCTATGGCGATAACACCAGCGAGCAGTGCAGGCCATAAACACAGTGTGGCCATAACACCGATCGTAGTAGCGATGCCCTTTCCCCCACGGAAACGAAAGTAAAGCGGCCAGTTATGTCCGACAATGGCAGCGATTCCGCAAAGAGCAGCAACCCAGGTTCCCCAGCCGCCTACCCAAGTTCCTAACCAAACTGCGGCAACACCCTTCAGTACATCCAGCACTAGCACAGATATCGCAGGACCTTTTCCCAGTACACGAAGTGTATTGGTAGCCCCCGCATTGCCGCTCCCATATTGACGGATATCAATTCCCTTTAGTAGCTTGGCGAACAGCACACTAAAGCTGACAGAACCAAGCAAATAGCTTACAACGATAACCAGAAGTTCAAGCGCCACACTTCTTCTCCCCTAACCTTCGTTTTCGGATTTGCGCCGTGTAAAGAGACGGATTGGCGTTCCCTCGAAATTAAACGCCGCGCGGATTTTATTCTCCAAGTAACGTTCATAGGAGAAGTGCATCAGCGATGGGTCATTTACGAACACCACGATCGTCGGTGGCTTCACCGCAACCTGCGTTACGTAGTTAATACGTAAGCGACGGCCTTTGTCAGTTGGAGGAGGGTTAATCGCAATGGCGTCCGATACAACATCGTTCACCAGATGCGTAGTAATGCGTAGTGCATGCTGTTGAGATACATGCTGCACCACTGGTAGCAGTTTTTGCAGGCGCTGTTTAGTTAAAGCCGACAAGAAGACAACCGGTGCGTAACTCATAAACAAGAAGTGGTCACGAATCTTAGATTCGAAGTTCTGCATAGTCTTGTCGTCTTTCTCAATGGCATCCCATTTGTTCACAACAAAAATAGATGCTTTACCAGCTTCATGTGCATAACCAGCGATATGCTTGTCCTGGTCGATAATGCCCTCTTCACCGTTAATTACAACGAGAACCACATCAGCCCGTTCAATCGCACGCATCGCACGCATAACACTGTATTTCTCAATGTTCTCATATACCTTGCCTTTTTTGCGCATACCTGCAGTATCGATAAGCACATAACGTTGTCCATCACGTTCAAAAGGCGTATCAATAGCATCGCGAGTAGTACCTGCAATATCACTAACGATAACGCGTTCTTCACCCAGAATTGCGTTAACCAAAGAGGATTTACCTACATTCGGACGGCCAATCAAAGCTACACGAATGACATCGTCATCATATTCATCATCTATTTTCTCTGGCAGACGTTCTACGACAGCGTCCAATAAGTCACCGAGTCCTGTACCATGACTACCGGAAATTCCGATTGGATCTCCAAAACCTAGGCTATAGAACTCATAAATATCATCTGCACGCTTCATATTATCCACTTTATTGATGGCAAGAACGATCGGTTTACCTGAACGGAACAGAATCTGAGCTACCTCTTCATCTGAATTCGTCACACCACTCTTCGCCTCACACATAAATACAATAACATCCGCTTCTTCAATCGCCAGCTCCGCTTGAACGCGGATTGATTTCAGAATCGTGTCATCTCCATCAATTTCAATACCTCCGGTATCAATCACACTGAACGACTTACCGTTCCAATCTGAAATACCATAAATCCGGTCACGTGTAATCCCCGGTTTATCTTCTACAATGGCCAATCTATCGCCAATCAGCCGATTAAAAATCGTCGATTTCCCGACGTTAGGCCTCCCAACGATTGCCACAACGGGTCTTGCCATATTCATTCCTCCTGTCATCCTTACGATACTCATCATAGCAAAAAACATTAAAATTGGCTAACACTCATGTTAGTTCCAATAAATCTTTCTGTCACTGGAAAAAGAGAATCGGCGAACCCCCGTATCGAGGGCTCGCCGATTACTTTACCCGTATATTCAAAAAGCAGGATTAGTTATTACCTTTGAATTTGTCCAACTTGTCTCCAAAACGTTCAGCAAGCGTAAAGCTAAGGCCTTCGTTGCTTAGAGAAACGTTAGGGTTATTCAATACTTCTTTAGGAGCTCTGTCTCTGCTGTTGCTGCGTTCAGGTCTAGCAGTAGGTGCTGGAGCTTCTTCAGTTTCTTTGATGCTCAGGCTAACACGTTTCTCGGATGGATTGAAGTCCAGTACTTTCACTTGTACTTCTTGTCCTTCTTTCAATACTTCGTGTGGAGTAGCAATGTGTTTGTGGGAGATTTGTGAAATGTGCACAAGACCTTCCACACCTGGAAGCAATTCAACGAATGCTCCGAAGTTCACAAGACGTTTTACAACGCCTGTTACAACATCACCGATGTTGATTTCGCCAGCAGCAGAGTCCCAAGGACCTGGAGCAGCAGCTTTAATGCTCAGGCTGATTTTTCCTTTTTCAGGATCAACCTTAAGTACTTTAACACGTACTTTATCACCTTCAGAAACTACATCAGAAGGCTTCTCTACGTGATTCCAAGCGATTTCGGATACGTGTACAAGACCGTCAACTCCGCCAACATCAACAAATGCGCCGAATTGGGTCAGACGTTGTACGGTACCTTCAATGATTTGACCTTCAGACAGTTCAGCCATAATTTTAAGCTTATTAGCTTCGAACTCTTCTTCAAGAACTTCTTTAGCGGACAGGATTACTTTGCTGTTCTCACGGTCAAGTTCTTTCACTTTAACGCGAAGGGTACGGCCTTTGTAATCGCTGAAATCTTCAACGAAGTGACGCTCAACCATGGAAGCTGGGATAAATCCACGTGCTCCAACATCAGCTACTAGACCGCCTTTAACAACGTCAGCCACAGTAACTTCGAAAGCTTCTTGGGAAGCAAAGTACTTCTCAAGATCTTCCCATGATTTTTCGCTATCAACAGCACGTTTGGAAAGAACAAGGCTTTCCTTGTTGTCGTTGATGCTAACAACTTTACATTCTACTTCCTGTCCAACTTCTACTGCTGCAGCAGCGTTGTCCAGTTGTACTGCGGACAATTCGCGAATCGGAATCACACCGTCGTATTTATATCCAATGCTTACATAAGCTTGGTTATCTTCAATTTTGACGATTGTTCCTTTCACGGTATCGCCTTTTTTCAGAGAAATGATTTCCAAGTCAGCTTGGTTAGTCACTTCTTCTTCGTTAACGGCAGCAACTTCTTCTACAGCTCCGTTATTTTCTGTCACAGCGGATTCCACCGCTTCTACGGTTTCATTGCTCTCCGTAGTTTCCTGATTTTTAATTTCTTCAGACATGTGATTAGCCTCCTCGATTCAAAACCCCATTTATTTAAACCTGCGTATAGCAGAGTTCAAAACAAGCATTGCTTGGTATTACAAATTACGCTTGAAGATAGTATGTTCCAAAAAATAGCGACTATGCCGTTATTTAATCATAGCACAGGACGAAATTTGTGATTCCGTTTATCCCTTAACCAACAGTTGGTATACCCGACTTCTTCATCTCATTGATGCGTTCCATAATGACATCGGTAACAGCCTCGAGAGATTCACTTCCTGCACCGGCAAATTGACTGAGATCTATAGGAGCCCCATAGACTACAACCATCCGTCGAAAGGGTTTGTACTCACCGACAATAGCGGCTGGAACAACTGCAGCACCGCTTCGAAGTGCAAAGCTTGCAGCACCTTTCTTGGCAACTCCGGCGTCAGAGTTACGCGTACCCTCCGGGAAGATACCCATGACATTACCACCACGAAGTGTGTTAAGGGCCGTTTTAATGGATTCTTTGCTTACACCACCACGTTTGACCGGAAAAGCACCCAATTTGTTAATGAGCCAGCCAAGCACAGGAACCTCAAAAAGTTCTGCCTTAGCCATATACTTTACTTGACGGTCTAACTTAATCCCGATAGTCATCGGATCCAGCAAACTAATATGGTTGGCACAGAGCAGCACCCCGCCCTCCTTTGGCACATTCTCTTCCCCCACAATCTTAAGCGGGAAAACAATTGCGTAAATCAAGCGAAGCAATCCTCGGCAAAATACATAAATCATAAATGATTTCTCTCCCCGTCAACATGAGATCTACAATGGGATACAATGGCCTCCACGACTTGATCGATATCCATAAAGGTCGTGTCGAGAAGAATCGCATCTTCCGCACGTCGCAGCGGTGAAATCTCCCGTCCTTCATCCAGACGATCCCGCTGTGCAATATCATGTTCAAGCTGCTGAAGCGTCACCGATTCCGCGTCTCTCAATTCCTTATAACGACGGAGAGCTCTTTCTTCCACACTTGCCGTCATAAAAATCTTTACTTCGGCATCGGGCAGCACGGTCGTACCGATATCGCGGCCATCCATTACAACGCCTTTGCGAAGCGCCATCTGACGCTGCAAATGACTCAGTCTGGACCTTACACCTTCGATCTTCGAATACTGCGACACAAGGCCGCTAACCTGAAGACTCCGAATATGCGGCGTTACGTCTTCCCCATTAATCAGCACCTTCTGGATGTCTTTTTCCGGAATAAGCTCAATAACCATATCGTGAACTTTCTGGTTCACTTGATTCTGATCTTCCGGTTCTATGCCTTCTCGGATCATATACCAGGTGATTGCCCGGTACATTGCGCCTGTATCGACATAAATATAAGACAACTTCTGGGCTACCAATCGGGCTACAGTACTCTTGCCTGCCCCGGCAGGTCCGTCGATGGCGACGTTAATTCTGTCGTAAGTATGTGTACCCTGCCTATCCAACGGGGCATTCCTCCTCAAACACTCTTTCATAAGAAAAGCATCTAGCGATGTCAAGTTCGTTCCTGCAATATCAAGGAGCACATACAAATGGATATGCTTGATGATATTATCAAGAAAAAAGCAGGCATTGCCTGCGACTTATAAAATTATACCACAGTTTATACTTCAGTGCAAAATCAGAACACTTAATAGAGCTAAGAAAAATGCCTATCGGTTGCGGAAATCAAACTGTCGTTCAAAGCAGTAACGTATTATTTTCTGACGCTCATTATCCGTAATAGCCACAAATTTCAGCATGGCCAATTGGCGTCCGTTTTCAAGCTTTTTAATCCGAACCACTTCACCTTCAAAGTCCACATGCTCAATACTACCATTTCGATAAGGCACTAGAACCCAGCAGGATAATTTCGCTCCCACCTCGAGCTTCACTTGGTGATCCACCAAGAAAGACGTTCCTCCGCCGCCGATATCATCTGTACGTACAAGGAATCTTTTGCCAAAGCTATCCTTCACAGCTAATTCAAGATCTGCATTCACCCGAAAAAAGCTTCGTCTCTGAATTTTGAAAATCGAATCCGCCTCTGGTTTTTGTATCCGGACCATACGAATTACATCTTCTTTAAACCCGAGAACATGAGTATTAAAGTAATTTTTAATGCCACCCTCAGTAATAAAATAAACCGAAAGCTCGTCCCCCATAAAAAGTCGTTTCAGACGACCGTCACTCTCCTGCATAGGAATTTCAATCAGGAATGCGTCGTCTTCTGTCTCTGCAATTCTCGATCTATATTCAACTTCTGCTTCAGCAGCGTCACTGGAAGCAACCTGTATGTATAGATATTCATTAATTTTAGGATACAAAGATGTCACCGCCAAATCAGTATAGTTAACAATGATTATAGCATGGGAATATCACCCAATGAGATAAATATTATTTGAATTTCAAAAATAAAACAGGGCTCATCCAAATAATGGATGCGCCCTGTTTTTTCACTTTTGTTCTACCCCTGAAGAAGGCCTGATTTCTTCCACGGACTCTTCAATGCCGTCGTCCGCATTAAGATAAATACGATACTGAGTACCATTTACCTCTCCGCCAAATTCGTAAGTCAAGACTTCTACGGAGTCATCATTTTTAATCCACGCCATGCGATGGTAATTCTCATTGAAATCCGAATTCAGAAATTTCTTCGCTTCCGCCAGAGTCAGCTTTGGCTTTGGAATTTTACGATTGTCCTTATGCTCATTGACATATTCGCTAGCCTCAAATCCAACCGCTGTCCCAGTATCAAGTCCAATACGGATCGTCATTTTCTCAGGATAAATCAAGACATCATTTTGGCTCGTTACAAAGGTTAAATTCCCGATATTATCATAACGGTCAGCATTAACCGCAGTCATATGAGGATATCCTTTTTTCTTAAGAAACTGCTCTGCCTTGGAAACTGCTTCTTCTAGGGTCACCTTAGCAGGTCCTATCTCACGGTTATCGTAATAAGAGATCAGTAAACCACCATTTTTGGTGAAATCCATACTGATAATCTGCTTATTATTCGTACCACTGACTGTAGCCGTATAAGAAGGCCACTTCGTATTTTTTCCGTTTTCTTTAACGTCTACCTTAGCATTCGAGCCTGCATTAGCAAACTTAATGGCTTTACGTTTGATATCTTCAACTGAAACAGGGGTACCTCCGAGCATTTTTACAGAGCGTTTATCGTAAATGCTTGCAACTGAAGGACCCCAATCCAGGTCAGGGTAACCTTCGACACGTTTGTCCACCGACTTAAAGCCGTCAATAATCGAATTATCTTCTGCCTTATTCTCTGTAGCCAATGCGGTTTCAACATCCATCCAGCGCAAACGGCTACCAATCACTTTATTCTGAACATCTTGCAAATCTTTTGAGATTTCTCCAGAGCTCTTATACAATGCTTTTAAATTGCTCAATTCACCATCTGTCAAAGGCTTCTTAGCGAAATCACGAATCCCAGCTTTATAAGAAAAGTTTGAGATTTTGGACAGAAACTCCTCCGTTTTGCTAAATGGCAGTAATGTGAGTGGCAACTGATTAATTTCATTTTGCGCCTCACTGGTCATCCGCCACACATTAACAAGTCCTTTGCGGTGCATCCCGTTAGAAGCGGAGTTAACAGCTAGTGTGTTTCCCAGCTCTCCATGAAGACGCTCCACATGGTAAGACAAATCATGAAAGGCACGCTGATATTGGTTCTCCGCCTTAATTAGGATCGCATTCTTCTCCTGATTCTCCTGATAACCCCACACGAGCGCTCCAATTAACAGCAGCGCAGTCAGCGGGAACATTACAGCACTTAATCTTTTGTACATAGGGCTACAAGACTCCTTTCGATAGCTTATTGGCGTTAGTTTGACAATAAACTAGGAGTCTTATGCACCCTTCTGTAACACAATATGACTAAAGTGTTTGAATAGAGGGATTTCACTCCAAATTTGCATAGCATAGCGCTTATGCTCTCTCTTCAATTTCAAAGCCACTGCTATTACTGCAAAGGCATTGCTTAAAGCCGGTTTGAATCACACCCTGCTCTTTTATCCCTCTTAATATGTAGGTCTCACCGCATTGTTTGCAAAGTATACGGACTTTTATACGCAAAAAAAGACACCTCTCTCCTCTCTGGAATCTCCCGCTAAGGAACAATCCTTTGAATATAAGTGTGTCCATCTCGATTATAGGTTAACCTCTTCTTCTCGTTTCAGAAAGCGGAAAGGGGACCGGCTATTCGCCCTATCCACTTTCCCCATCCCTCCGTACCATAGAATAGCCATCAGAGGAACAATAAACCATATCCAGTAGTTAGCTGTCGTACTCAAAATAAAGTCATAAATCCCATGCCACAACCATGGCAGCAAGATAGAAATTAACAGAATCCCTTTTGTTTTAGCTCCTTTTGAGAACTTGGCTCTCCCTAAATGATAGCCCATGATTACACCAAACATAGCGTGTCCAGAAACCGGAAGCAGAGCTCTCAGGAACATGGAACCGATTGATGCATTGCTATACCAAGCGTACATTATATTTTCTATTGTTGCGAAGCCGAGCGAAATCGCTACGGCGTATAGTATCCCATCATATGGCTCGTCAAATTCGGTGTGATTGTAAATCATATGGTAAAGCACAAACCATTTTAGACATTCTTCCACGCCAGCGGATATGAGAAACGATTCCACATAAGGACCGCCATTCAGTCCCAGCATTAGTCCTCTCTGAATGATCATAACAGGGAATACAATCAGAAGGCCTAGCAGGAATACCTTAATAACGATATGAAGCGGTTCTTGATCATACTTATCTTTCAAATAAAAAAAGGTCAGCAGAGCAAGTCCCGGCGCTACTGCCGACGAAATAACCGATAACACGAGCACCGAATAACCTCCCTATATCCCTAGCGCCTTATTCTGCTGATTACAGCAAGGCAGATAACAGCTTTAATTCAAGAATGACCGCCATACCATCAAGAACAAGAATAGGGCTAATCAGCTAAAATGATGCTTATCAGCCCTATCATGCTATTTAATCCTGACGCTTAAAATGAGTGCACAATAACTGGACTGCATTCTCCGGCATTACTGTCTTCCCGTATTCATCGAGGACAGCTTCAGTAACCGGTGAGGAATCTCCAAACTCAGCTAGTACGCCAACAAGACCTGACAACGCTGTTTCTTCAAATTCCTTAGGATCGAAGTACAGATACCATTTATTGTTATAAGAATACAGTTTCCCCTGGGAAGTAATATTACCAATGAGCACATGGGCCGCTTCAACAAGAACCTCGAAATCGCGGAATGCATATACAATGGAGTCGCTTTGTTCAAGAGTAACTTCCATTTCGTAAATCTCTTCTGGCAATTCTTCTTCCCCGGACGCACCGTACTGATGGTGATCATATTTTCCTCGGGTCACTATAACGACCATGCCTTGGGCGGGCAATGCGAAAACTTCTACGGCAAGCGGACCGGTAGCATCAAAACCTAGTTCACTATATGCTTGGTCCATCATCTCCGTAAACAGGTCATGAACCTTGGGAACTTCCTGCCACATGTCTTCCTTCTGGATGCCCCGCTCGCTCAGGTCGTCAAAAGTGAGGAAAATCCGTATCTTATCTTGACTTAATCGCTCTATTCTCATGACAGGATCCTCCTTTTGCAAGCTCATTTATTATAATGTATGATGAGTCCCGAGTAATGAGCCAAAAATGGTTACTATGTATGTATGTTATCATTTTGCAGAGATAAATGCACGAAAATAAATATATAAAATCCTCTTAAAGCATTGCCACTACTGAAGAGCTTATTCTAATTCATAAACCATTTTCAAGCCCTTGAATATAAAAAAGAATCATTCTGCGGAATATTTCATCCTCAAAATGATTCTGAAGGAGTCCTTTACGGTTACAATCCCGGTATGGCAGTATGCGTTTCTTTAAGAATTTGCTCCACTTCGCTCTTCACTTCAGGATTGTTGCGAATGAAATCCTTCAGTAATTTGAGATTGGATTCTTTTGATTTTGCCGGTGATTCCGTTTTATGCTCAGAGGTTCCGCTGTTCGAACCATTACTTTGAGCATTGCTGCTTGCATTGCTGCTTGAAGCAGCAGTGTTTCCAAACCCTGTCGTAGCCATACCAATTATTTTTTCTTTTGCTTTATCTGCTGCTCCACTCATGGAACCGCCCGATTGCCCCAGCGAAGACATTAGAGAATTCCGCTTTTTGGACATAATCATACTGGCTGCGACGCCCATCAGCACCCCACATAAAAATGACGAAGTATTCATATTTCCAGCCTCCTTGTATGGTAAAATCATGTTTAGTGTTCGCGGAAAGATTGCCGCTCATGCAACCTAATAAGAAGAAAGCGAGTTGAAAAAAGTGGGTAAAATGACATCAGTGCTCCTACTGGCTACCTTACTGCTGACAGCCTGTGGCAACAGCGGTGCGAATGGAAAGACAGCCGAGGATACAAACACCACAAACAATACGCCTACGGCGGCAGCTACACAGAGCGCAGAAACTACAGCGCCTTCCCCTGAAGTTACAGCCAGCCCTACCCCTGAAGCGTCAGCAGATGGAGGAACTACAGGTAGTAATAATACAGCCAGTAAGGATGAAGCCTCCGCTGAAATTCCACTGCTGTACCATATGAACAAAAATTACGACATCGTCCCAAATAAGGAAACTACAAATAAAAAAGTCGTGTTACTCACTTTTGATGACGGTCCCAAAGATGCGGAAATGATTAATCCGTTAATGGATGTTCTGGACAAACATCAGGCCAAAGCGATCTTCTTCGTGAATGGATACCGCGTTAAAGCGCATCCCGAGCTTCTAGAGTTAATTCATAACCGCGGAGGGATTATCGGCAACCATAGCTGGGATCATATTGTGTTGAAGGACAAGTCTTACACTGAGGTCAAAAAGCAAATCGAAGACGTTCAAAATGCGGTCAAGGAGATTATTGGTGAAGCCCCTCAGTTTTTCCGTCCCCCACATGGTGCTGGCGGAGATGTAGGGAAGAAGATTTCCGCTGAGAATGGGATGTTGTATATGACCTGGTCCAATGGATCACTGGACTGGGAAATGAAAGAGAAAGAAACCGGAAAAACAGATAAGTTAATCAAAAATGTGACGGATCAATTGCATTCTGGCAGTAATATTCTGATGCATGAGCTACCTTGGACAGTTGAAGCGTTGGATAAACTGCTTACTACTCTTGAAGGCAAGGGTTATAGCTTTGTAGATCCTCGCAGTATTGAGCTTAAGATGCGCTAATTCCTAATTAGGATAAATAAAAACAGGTAATCCCCTTGATGGAAAGGAGATTACCTGTTTTTTTGTCCACCCGTTCAATCGGTACAAAGACAATTTTCTAATGTTTTTCTTTACGGAGCGTTAGCACGTGCATCTCAGCAGGACTTCCCCAGCGGATCGGCAAGTGAGAGGTTCCAAACCCTCTGCTAATCAGCAGCTTCGCATCCCTTCCTGTCCCATCTCTTCTGGGCCATTGAAACATTCCCGCATCATATTTATGATAGAAATTTTCCACATGTCTTTGACCCAAAAAAGGAAGAATGACCTGCCCTCCATGCGTGTGGCCTGCTAATATCAGATCCGCTGGCACACTTTGACGTTTGGACAACCAGAGCGGATCGTGAACAAGAATGATACGACAAGTGTTATTTATTGAAGAAGCACGTGACGTTAGTTCAGGTAATGGACGATAAGAAGTGTTACCACCCTTTTTCGGAAAATCCACTCCCGTTAACCAAAGAGAAGCTCCCTCACGTTCAATACGCACATTCTCATCCATTAACAGCTTTGCACCACTGCCCCGGATAATCTGATCAATTAGTGAAATATCAGCTCGATAATCATGATTTCCATGTACTACATAGGTAGGAGCAATAGAAGTCACTAAAGTCATATTATCAGTCAGTCGATCCAGAGGACTGTTTTTTTCCGTTAGATCACCGCCTAATAAAACAGCACCCACCTTTCCCTTTAACGGAGTCAGCAGTGCTGTTGGAAGGCGGCGGCGATGGATATCAGTTATAAATAAGAGACGAAATCCATCAAACTCATCTGGGAGCGACTTCAAAATTATTTCCTCGGTAATAATTCTGCTTCTAAAGGCGTTACTCACCATAATCACTGCAATGATTAGCGCAATCAAAAGCACAACCACAACCAATCCCCAAATCCAAAAAATCACCATAAAGTACTCAAAGGCGGCGCCCCTTCGATTCCCCACCAGAGGAGCGCTACCAGCAATATTACAAAAATGAAAATCAGAGAGTTAACAAACATTTTACTAAGCCGAACACGTTCTGATGAATACGTATTCGAACGTGATGGAACAGATTCTTCCTGCTCTTTGTTTCCAGCGCTAGATCCCTTCGCAGAAGCTGCCGGACGGCGCGCTTTCCTTGATAAAGTTGCCGTTGTTGTCCGGGAATGATTGCTCTTTCTAGGAGCCCCCTCCGATCGCGGATTCGTTTTTTTACTTTTGCCAGAAGTTTTGCCTTCGCCACTGCGCTTTTTCTGACGAGACTTCAACCGGCTCAATTCCTCACTCATGATTCCCTCCTGTAGCGGATCACCAGACCAGAGAAAAGGTCGATGAAGAAATGACATAGTATAGGTGCCCATAGGCTTCCTGATTGAATGTATATATATCCAAGACCATAGCTGCTTAAGAACACCCATCCGGTAGGTACAAAGTGGCGCAAATAGCGAACATGAATAAGAGCAAACAAAATACTCGTCCAATAAGGACCAATGGAATACTGAATGGCTCCTCTGAACAGAAGCTCTTCACAGATCGATACCATAGCTGCAATTACAACAATGTGCCATACGGGCCGATTTCGAAATAAAAGGTCGTTTATTCCCCCGTCATCCATACTTTCTTCAGGTACAATATGAGTCAATAAATAATCAACTACCAGCATTACAGCAGCAAGTCCAAGACCCCATGCCACAAAATGTACGTTTTCTGGAAAAATTAATAGCTGAAAAGGATTTCTTTTCTGAAATAATATCCATATCAAACCGATAATTAATGTAAGCCCCTGAGTAATGTAGAGATTGAGGAGCAGAAGACGGTCTGTTAACTGACCTGGCTCTACTTTTTTTATCTTAATCTCGCCAAATTTGAATTTTTTCATCGTGACCTGCCTGTTCTTTAATTTTTTGGGGCAGCTCCGAAAGAGAAACCGTCCATAATGTTGCTATCAATACATAATACATAGGATAATTCCCCCAGAAAAAGGAGCACTTATTATGAGCCAACGTAACTCCCGTACACAAATGTTGTACACTCTATTTTTTTTGTTTTTCCTTATTTGCGCCTTCGCCGCATTTTTCACAGGCGTCAAGGTTGGCGCAGACAAAACGGAAGCTAAATATGAGCAACAAAAGAGCAGTAATGGATATGGATTAGAAGAATTCACGGGCTCTTACCAACAGAAGGATCTTGTTACTTTCTATCATAACGTATTTTTGCCTTATCGGGAATTCAAGCAGAATTGGAACACACAAGTGGACAAGTTGGCACGCAGTACAGATGCCCGTGTAAATGCAGCAGCTATGAAGAATCTTAGCCTTCTAGCAGATAAACAATATGAAAGAGTTAACCAGGACTCTATCTTTTCCGACTCTCCCTTATTACATCAATCACAGCTAAACATACTCAAAAGCTTAACTTTATTCTCAAAAGCTTCTGGTGAAATAAGTGCAAGTGCATCTGGTGCAGAGACGGCAAAATTGCTGAAAAATGATCCTTATACTGCCGGTGCGGTTAAATTCGGATTGCTCGCACAAAAGAACTTTTATGATTCTATGCTAAAGTGGGGCTCTAAGACAAACCAGAAAATCCCTTCTGTTGCTGGTGAGCTAAAGACCATGTCCTTTATCCAGTGGAAAAAAATGCCTCTCCTTCAAAAGAACGCATCCATCGCTGATATGATGTTAAATCGCGGAATTTTTGCAGCCTACGATCCTCAGGACATTACTGCAAAAATAGACGATTTGATACATTCTGGTACAGCCAGTTCATTGAATCTTACGGATGTTCAGTCCTCAGTAACCCTGCTTATTTCCACAGGTGCTATACAGGTAGAGGATTTTATGAAGTGGCGAGAGCAGTACTATAGCAAGGAGACGATTCCACAGCTCCCGTTTTTTTATGAATAGAACCAGTCATTGAATCATAACGAAAAATGAAGTTCACTTCAAGAAAGCATACTTTCAAAGCCTATTGACACATCTACATTACCGTGTTACATTATGAAAAAATTAATCAATCAAAAACGATGATGGAACAAAGATTCTGGAAGTCTTCAGAGAGCCGGTGGTTGGTGCAAACCGGTGACAAACAGATGTCTTTAGCGCTCCTGAGATATTGTATCGAACCTTAAAGTAGGTGCAATCGGATCAACTCCGTTACCAGTGTGGCCTTTGCAGGCCAATGAGGCTGCTTCTTCCAAGTTGCAGTGAATTAGGGTGGTACCACGAAGATAACTCTCGTCCCTTACTACGGCAGTAGTATGGGGGTCGGGAGTTTTTTTAATTTCTAAATACCTAATCTATACTATCCTTTTGCCCAAAGTTACCGATTCCGCGGTACTTCTGCACGCAGCTTCTTTTATGCGACACCGCGTTGATCTACTATTATCGCATGTTTTTTCTCTACTAGTTCGTGAATCTTCAGGTATTGTGGATTGCCCAAAAAGGCGTCCTCGACATATAAAGCTTTTCAACTTTAAGGGGGATAAGAAACCATGTTTAAAGTATTAGTATCGGATCCAATCAGTGATTTGGGCATTCAGCAATTGATGGACGCAGAAGATGTAGTTGTTGACAAAAAAACAGGACTCAGCGAAGACGAACTCATTGCAATTATCGGTGAATACGATGGTCTCCTTGTCCGCAGTCAAACTACTGTAACAGACAAAATCATCGAAGCAGGAAAAAATCTAAAAGTAATTGGTCGTGCAGGTGTTGGTGTAGATAATATCAAACTGGATGCTGCAACAAAGCGTGGTATTGTTGTAATCAATGCTCCTGATGGAAATACAATTACGACTTGTGAGCATGCTTTCGCAATGATGATGGCTCTGGCCCGTCATATTCCACAAGCTTATGCAAAAACAATCGGTGGAACCTGGGATAGAAAAACATTCGTAGGTGTAGAGCTTCGTGGCAAAACTTTAGGTGTACTCGGAATGGGCAGAATCGGTAGCGAAGTGGCTAAACGTGCTAAAGCTTTCGGTATGGAAATTCTTGCTTTTGATCCTTTCCTAACAGCTGAACGTGCTGAAAAGATGGAAGTTAAATTGGCTTCCGTAGACGATGTTGTTCGCGGAGCAGACTTCATTACTGTGCACACTCCACTTACTCCGGAAACACGCCATATGATTTCTCGCCCACAATTCGAAGTGATGAAAAAGGGAATGCGCATCATCAACTGTGCACGTGGTGGTGTAATTGATGAAATGGCATTAGTAGAAGCTATAGATAGCGGTATTGTTGCTGGCGCTGCGTTCGACGTATTCGAGAAAGAGCCGCCGCAAGCAGATCATCCTTTCCTGTCTCATCCAAAAATCATCGTGACTCCTCACCTTGGCGCTTCTACGATTGAAGCTCAAGAAAATGTGGCGATCGATGTTTCGGAGCAAGTGTTGCATATTCTGCGTAATGAACCGTTCATTAACGCGGTCAACATTCCTCCAGTGGCTCCAAGTGTAATGAATAAGCTTCAACCTTACTTCACGCTTGGGGAAAAACTGGGCAGCTTTGTTACCCAAATTGCAGCTGCTGCTATCCGTGAGATCCATGTTGAATACGCTGGTGATCTTTCGGATGTAGATACCCAACCACTAACCCGCTACATTGTAAAAGGTGTGCTCTCCCGCCACTTTGCAGAGGACGTTAATATCGTAAACTCCATGCATTTAGCGAAAACACGCGACGTGAACGTAGTAATAACTAAAGCTTCTAAAACTAAAGGCTTTACCAACCTGATTACTGTTACTCTAAAAGCTGATCGTGACCAAGAGTATCTTGTTGCCGGCACCCTGCTGCAAGGTTACGGAGAACGGATTGTTCAAGTGAATAAGTTCCCAGTTGATATTGCTCCTGAAGGTCATCAAATCTTTGTATCCCATAACGACAAAGTAGGGATTATCGGACTCGTGGGTACATTGCTTGGTGAGAACGATGTAAACATCGCTTCCATGCAAGTGGGACGTAAAATTGTTGGGGGCGCTGCAATCATGCTGCTGACCGTTGACAAAGCCGTTCCTAAGCAAGTCCTTGTGAAACTCGCTGGTTTACCAGAAATTAACACTGCTGAAGAAATCATCCTTCTTTAATCTATAATATAGAAAGGCCATTCCAGAATGTATTGGAGTGGCCTTTCTTATATTTTACGAATCTTTTTCTTCCTATATTATGAACGAAGGGATTATCCTTCCATCAATATCTGTAAAACCATATTTTTCAGCAAGCTTTCCAACCTGCTGTGGCTCACCGGACATAGACATAACCTCTAGATCAGCGGCTAGTGCAGTCACTGCTCGACCAATATATGTCGTCGATTCACTCATTTTCAGTTCCTCAACTTCTTGCCAATGTTCCTCATCTGTATTCATGGCTTCTAGAACCGCTTCTGTTCTCATCCATCCAGGTGAAAGTGGCATAACCGCAATGCCGTCATCCTTTAACTCCTTCGACAATCCGAAAGCCATACGTAAAAGTGCATTTTTAGAAAGATCATAATAAAAGTTGCCTAAATATTTATAATGATCCCAGAAGGTTGTATGGATAATTAGACCACCAGTTTTTGCCTTGCGCATCAAGGGAATTGCGTAATAATTTGTGATCATCTGTGCTCTCACACCGGCATTAAACATATTGTCCCAATGAGCTGTAGGCAGCTCCCAAAAAGGCTTCTGCTCGATAGCTAAATCATTGCCTCCCCATACGTTGTTAACTAAGATATCGAGCCGACCTTGCTCTTCAGCGATCTGGCGGATCACTGCTTCTGTTTCTTGATCCTTCGTATGGTCACATCGTATTACCGCACCAGAACCTCCACTCTCTTTTATTTCTCTAAGTACGCTATCTATGCTCCCCTTAATATGCTCTGTGACGGATACATCTGTGGTCCTCCCTGTAATATAGACAAAAGCACCTCTTCTTGCTAGTTCTAGAGCGATCCCTCTCCCAGCACCTCTGCTGCTCCCGGTAACCAATGCGACTTTCCCTTTCAATGTCATAGCCCTCAACCCTTTCCACCTGAATTCGGATTTCAATATTCTGTGAACATTCCTTACGTTTTATAAGTATAGCCCGTATATATGACATCAACTGACATATATAATATAATCATGATTTAGAAATGATTAATGGTGATCGTCTAATCAATAATTCGAGGAGGTACAATAGCCTAATGAGAGCCGACCGTTTGTTATCAATATTACTTCTGTTGCAAAATCGTGGAAAAATGACTTCTAGAGAATTGGCCCAAACACTCGAGGTATCAGAACGAACTGTGTTTCGTGATATGGAAGCATTAAGTGCTTCAGGAATACCCATTTTAGCTGAACGTGGTCGTGAAGGAGGTTGGATGCTTACTGAAGGGTACCGAACCTCCCTAACGGGAATGAAGCCACAAGAGATTGGTTCACTGCTTCTGTCCGCTGACGCATCTATAATGAAGGATCTGGGGATACAAGACGACTACTCTTCCGCTCTTCTCAAACTAGAGGCTGCATCCTCACATCGACTTAGTAACCCAGCAAATTACCTAAGCGAGCGTATTCATATTGATGGCGCCAGTTGGCATCCTTCGGATGAGACTTATCCGTTCCTTTCTGTAATGCAGAGAGCACTTTGGGAGGACCGCAAAGTAAAAATCACTTATCTCCGGAGCAACGAGACAACGGTCCGTTTCATTGAACCTCTTGGGTTAGTTGCAAAACGCGGAGTATGGTATGTCGTAGCCAAAAGCAAAGATGAACTACGGACCTTTCGTGTGTCCAGATTAGTTAACGTTGAGGAGACTCATGAGTGGTTTAAAAGACCTGATGACTTTGATTTAAAACAGTACTGGGAAGAGTCCACCACTGCCTTTAAAGCAGCACTGCCAAAGTATCAAGTAAAGCTAAGGGTTAGAACCTCTATCTTAAAAGAATTACAGCGAGAAAGATTCGTCTCTGTCCAATTGATAGAGCCAACTAGCAAAGCAGAGTGGGTAAACGTAGATGCCGAATTTAATACGATCGAGTCGGCCTGCCGGATAATCCTTTCTTTTAGTCCCTCGGTTATTGTACTTTCACCGCAAGAACTTTTAGAGATGGTAAAGTCTGCTATCGCAAAAATTTCCGCTATTTATGAGGATTTTTGACACGAAATCTAAAGAACTACTCCGAAAAGAAGATTTATGTCAGTTCTTACTATAGACCAATCACCTTTAAATCCCATATAATAACACCAATACATAATATTAATAAGGAGGACATTATACCAATGAACTGGATGCATAAACTTCCGTTAAAACAAAGAATTGTTGCCGGATGTTACCTCGTTGCCGCACTATTTGCTATTCCTGTTTTAGTTACTTTTATGATCTTAGGCAACATTATTTTGGGTATTGTTCTAATCGTAGTTCTTGCTGCTCTAACTTTCCCCGTGGCCCGCTTTATCGAGAGAACGCTTACATCTTCTTTTGATGACATCGCGAATGTATCTCATAGTATTTCAAAAGGGGATTTTACTAGTAGAGCCGATGAGAACGGGTCTATGGGGGACGTAAGTCGTTCCTTTAATACTATGATTGACAAGCTCAAGAAGATTTTGACAGAAGCATCACAAATCACTCGTCAAGTTATGGATGCAAGCCGTGGAATCGAAGATAAGAATCAGAATTTGAAAATTGTCATGGCACAGGTAGCCTCTTCGTCTAACGAGCTAGCTCTTGGTGCAAATGAAATATCTACGGATATCGCTGAAATGACAGAATCCATTAAAGATATTGAGAATAAAGTATCCAATTATACGAACTCAACGAAAGAAATGAACAGACGTTCAATACATACATTAGAACTAGTTGAACAAGGACGGCAGTCCGTTGATACTCAAGCTGAAGGCATGCGCAAAAACATCCAGGCTACTCAAAAAGTAGCTGATACTATCGAAGCCCTGTCTCATAATGCTCGCGGAATTACGATGATTACAAAAACCATCACAGAGATCGCTGAGCAGACCAACCTCTTATCGCTGAATGCCTCCATCGAAGCAGCACGCGCCGGAGAGCATGGTCGAGGATTTGCTGTAGTCGCACAGGAGGTTCGTAAACTTGCCGAAGAATCAACGGCTTCAACGAAGGAAGTCTTTGGCTTAGTTCGGAGCATCGAAACTGATATCAAACAAGCGATTGACAATATCGCTATCAACGAAGAAGTCGTACAGGTACAGAATGAGATGATCACTCAATCTGCTCATATCTTTGCTCAAATTGTGCAAAGTGTGCAGTATATTACCGAGCAAATCTCTTCCTTCTCTGCTGAAAGTGATCTGATGTTGGAAAGTGCCTTGAAAATCTCAAGTGCAATAGAGAATATCTCTGCAATCACACAGCAAACCGCTGCCGGCACCGAGGAAGTATCCGCCGCTATGAATGAACAAATTAATGCCCTGCAGTCCGTCGCTGAAGAAACTGAGAAAATGACACAGGCTGTGTTTAATCTACAGAAGACTATCCATATTTTCAAGTTTTAAGTCACTTGCAAATCATATAAACAAGTCCAAAAACTCCTCCTAAGTTTTGACTTAGGGGGAGTTTTTTTATATCTATTATTTCATAGGTTGGACAAGACTTTCGTCAAAATTCGAGTTAATTTGCGAAAATATATTGACAAAGGTACTCTAGGAATATATTGTAAAGGAAAATTCTTCTTATAAATTTTAAAATTAATATTGGCAAAATCTTCGAAAGAGGATGACGCAAAACCATGGATCTACAGCCTCATTTTTAATCAGAGGCCATGACTGCCAGGTTGCAGAAAACCAAGACGACTGAACAATTGTTCAGTCTCTATGGCGATTTATGCCACCAACCTGTGCCCTAATTCAGAGCACAGGTTTTCTAATGTTTGATTTTAAAATAACAATCAACTTGTGAGGTGTATTTTTTGAAGACAGTCGCAGATTACATGTCGGAAGCACTACGGAACCTAGGTGTTACCCATTCCTTTGGTATTATTGGGAAATCCATTTGTCCTATTGTTCTTAAAATGGTAGATTACGGTATTGAATTTATTCCTGGGAGACATGAGTCCAGTTCCGGCTTCGAAGCAGCCGGGTATGCGCTTAAAACTGGAAAACTAGGTGTAGCTTTTGGTACTTCAGGTCCTGGTGGAACAAACCTATTAACTGCAGCAGCACATGCTAAGGCTAACAACCTACCTGTCCTATTTATTACTGGCCATCAATCTATTAAAGAGCTTGGAATTCCCCAATGTCAGGACTCTACTTCTTTTCTAGCTGATTTAGCTGATATGTTTAGACCTGCCACCTTATATAGCAAGCTTATTGAACGTGGAGATCACTTTAACACAATCTTTAATCATGCCATATCCATTGCTTTGAGCGGTAATCGTGGTCCAGTTCACCTTTGTATTCCCTTTGATGTACAAACGGAATTGCTAGAGGAATGTAATATTGTAATCCCTGAACGCGAATCACTGGTTAGCCATGCTAATATCGACCGTGTACTTGATGCTATAAATAACTCTAAGAATCCAATAATTATCGCGGGTAAAGGCGTTAACCGCTCAGGAGCACATAGTGAGCTAATTCAATTAGCGGAAACATTTAATATTCCTGTAGTTACATCTCCAGGTGGTAAAGGGGCTATAGCTTGGGATCATCCACTCTATCACGGTCCAATTGGAGTAGGCGGTTGTACCCATGGGGATGACTTGCTGAATCAAAGTGATCTATTTATCGTTCTCGGGTCACGTTTAAGTGATATGACTATTTGTAATCTTAAAAGGGAAAATCATCCTGCAACATTAATTCAGTTTGATAGCGATCCGACTTTTGTCGGAAAAATATTGTTCTCTAATACGATTCCAGTGACTGGAGATCTACGGGACAATCTAGTTTACTATCTCAATAATATTGACACGAACAACATCACAAAACGCGAAGCACCGACAAATTCCGATTATACCGAAGAGCCTCCGATTTTACCAAACCTTTCACTTGCATCGGTCTTGAGTACGATGAGTGATTTGATTCCTTATAACAGCACAGTCTTTGTTGATGATGGAAGTCACGGTTTCCATGCTGCGAAATGGTACAAGGTTAAGAAACCGGGCAGTTTTGTTTTCGATGCTTACTTTGCTTGTATGGGTAATTCCATCGGAATGGCGATTGGTGCAAAGGTTGCTGCTCCAGAAGAAACGATCTTCTGCATTACAGGAGATGGCTGCTTTATGATGCTAGGCGCAGAGATTAACGCTGCTGTCTGCAAGGATATTCCTGTCATATTCATTGTTGTGAATAATAAACAGCTAGATATGGCTCTAAAAGGTATGGAAAAAACTACAGGACGTATTGACGGAACTATCTACGAAGTCCCTATGGATGCTGTGAAATTCGCAGAATCACTAGGCGCTACGGGTTACAAATGTGAGACAGCGGAGGAGTTCAAAACAGCCATCAAGGACGCTGTTGCCATCAACCGTGTTGCCGTCATTGAACTGTTAACAGACCGTGATGAGGTCCCTCCGACTGCTCACCGTACTTTGAACCTAAATTAGGAGGTCACTTATGAAAGACAATGTAAACAGTGGTCTGAACCACTTCACGAATCTCTCTGGAGACTACGGAGCTAAAGCACTGGCTCCGATTAAAGAACATTTCCCCGATTTGGCTGAATTTATTATGGGGAATGCCTACGGCGATATTTTTCAACGCAACACAATCGAAGCTGACTGGAAGGAAATCGCAGTTATCTCTGCCCTGATTTCGATGGGTCAGTTTGATCAATTGGGTGTTCATTATGTCATGGCTCTTCGTGTGGGAGTTACTGTAGAACAACTCAAAGGTATTCTATTACACTTAGTACCCGCTATAGGGGCACCTAGAATCATCACCGCTTTTAATATTCTTCTCGAAACGATTGAAGAAATAAAGTAACTATTTTCAGTAAAATTAAAATATCGGGAGATGTTAACGTGGGACAGTTTATTTTAAAGACAGACACTACTAAAAAAGTGATCAATATTGAGCTGGAAGGAACATTTTCTGAAGAAGATGGTCTGAAATCTATCCAAGCTTATCAACAAACTATTAATCCTATCACTCCAGCTGACTATGAATTACAAATCGACTGCAGAAAGCTAAACGTAACTGCTCCTGATGTTGTGCCTCTTTTGGAAGGTTGCTTCGTAATGTTTAAGAATGATGGATTTGTAAAAGTAAATCTAACCCTTGAGAATAACCCAATTCTTAAAATGCAGCTTGCTCGTCTGGGTCGTAAAGCAGGACTAGAAAACATCGAGATCATTTCCACCGTTACAGCTTAATTCTTCTTATAACTAAAAAAACTATAGAGTTTTTCAGGAGGATTCATTCATATGACCGGAATTCGTATTCAAGACATTGATATCTATCATCCTAGTAATAAAGTTGATAACGACTTTTTTATTAAGCATTTTGACGAAAAGGGTATTGATATCCGAGGTCTACTGACCACTTTAGGTCGTGATACGCGCTATAGCATTAAGAATGAGGAAGAAAATTCTCTTACGATGGCTTTTGAGGCTGCCAGTAATGTGTTGGATAAAAATGGTCTCACTGGCGCTGATATCGATCTTATTGCCTATGCAAGTCAAACTCCTGAATATATCTTTCCTACTAACTCTTTAATGATTCACCGTTTAATTAACGGCGCATCCCATACAATTTGTATAGATAGCAACGCTAACTGTGCAGGTATGACTGCTTCCGTAGAACAGGTGAGCCGTCAAATGCAAGCCAATCCTAGAATTAAACGTGCTTTGGTCATCGGATCCGATTATGTAGCACCTCATGCAGATAAGAATGATCCTGTCTATTATGCTAACTTCGGTGATGCAGCTGCGGCAGTCCTTCTTGTGCGCGATGATAATGCGGTAGGCTTCATTGATTCTGTCTATCAAACAGACACATGCGTTTACGGCAACTCCATGTTCCCGGCTGAAGGCTTGGCTAATCTGGGTAGAAAAGGCGTCGCGGCTGGAGAATTCAATGTGAAATTCATTCCATTTGATGATTCCATTTGCGTAGATGCTGCTTCTGAATCGATTCGCACGCTTCTATCTGATAACAACATAGCGCCTGAATCTATTAAAGCGGCCTGTTTCTCACAGCTTTCACTGCCTAATATCGTTGGTGTTTGTGAAAAAGTGGGTATTGATCGTGAGGTTGCGGTTTACATAGGTGATGAATTCGGATACACCTCAACCAGTAGCCCGTTTATCGCTCTACACAAAGCTATTACTACAGGAAAGATCGAACGCGGAGATAAAGTTCTGTTCTGGACAGTGGGCGCTGGATGGCAAAACGTAGCATTTGTTATTGAATATTAAGCGTTACAACCTAAAAAGCGGCAGGCCAAGGATTATCCTTAGCTTGCCGCTTTTTAGGTTGATCTGTTCTTTAGGACTCGCTGGCAAAGGATAACCCCTTTTCAGTGAGCGCACGCCGTAGTACATCAATCCCTTTTGGTCCCATCCCATGGAGCTGCAGAAGCTCTGACTCAGTGAGCATACTGATTTGGTGAATCTGTGTATACCCAGCACCATGAAGTGCTCGAAGTGCAGGCTTAGATAGTCCACTCGGTAGATCAGATTCTGTTCCATTAAACATAGACATATGCATCTCCCTGATCACTGATATCTTTCATGTTTTTCCCAGCCCATGGTACGCGCTACAGCGTCTTTCCAGGCGTTGTAACGTCTTTCACGCTCTTCTATACCCATTACAGGTGAAAAGACCCTCTCAGCTTTGTTAAAGCTTTCTAGCTGCTCTCTTGTCCAGACTCCTGAGGTTAATCCAGCCAGAAGTGCTGCTCCCAGCGCAGTCGTCTCCGCATATGTAGTTCGAGTAACTTCACTACCGAGGATATCAGACTGGAACTGCATCAGCAAATCATTACGAACCGCTCCACCATCTACACGAAGTCCGGTCAATGGCATGCCTGCATCTTTTTCCATCGCCCCAATTACATCTCTAGACTGAAATGCTAATGCCTCTAACGTTGCTCTTACCAAATGCCCCGAGGTGGTTCCTCTAGTTAGACCGAAAACTGCTCCACGTGCATACATATCCCAATAAGGGGCACCTAGTCCAGTAAAAGCAGGTACGACGACAACCCCTTCACTGTCCTCTACTTCCCGTGCTTTGTCTTCCGAGCCTGCCGGCTCCGTTATGAGTCCTAACCCCTCCTGAAGCCATTGTACAGCCGCTCCAGCTACAAACACACTGCCCTCGAGTGCATAATAGAGTTCATCCCCCATTCCCCAAGCTACAGTAGTCAACAACCCATGACTGGAGACTACAGCTTCTGTACCTGTATTCATCAGAATAAAGCATCCAGTTCCATATGTGTTTTTGGCACTGCCAGGTTCAAGACAAGTATGTCCAAACAAAGCAGCTTGTTGATCCCCCAATACAGAGTGAATAGGTATTTCTGTCCCGAACCACTGCGCGTCTGCTGCTCCAAATTCACTACCGGACATCCTCACTTCTGGCAGGATGGAGCGTGGTACACGAAGCTCCTCCATTAGCTCTTCGTCCCAGCAGCGCTCATGAAGATTATATAGCATCGTACGCGATGCATTAGTTACATCAGTAGCATGTACAGCCCCGCCAGTAAGCTTCCAGATTAGCCAGCTGTCTACTGTCCCAGCTAGTAGCTCGCCATTATTCGCCCGCTCTCGTGCGCCGTCTACATGATCCAGAATCCAGGAGAATTTTGTTGCAGAAAAATAAGCATCCACAACGAGTCCCGTCTTGCTAGCAATGAGTCCCTCTAACCCCTTACTCTTGATCTCTTCACACAGCTCTGCAGTACGTCTGTCCTGCCACACAATCGCAGGATAAATCGGCTTGCCTGTTGCTCTATCCCAGATCAGGGCCGTTTCCCTCTGATTTGTAATTCCAATGGAATATATTTCCTGATTCGTTATCCCGCCCTGAGTAATCGCATCTCTTGCAGCTGCAAGCTGTGACGCCCAGATTTGCTCTGGGTCATGCTCCACCCAGCCAGGGTGTGGGAAAGATTGTTCAACCTCATATTGCCCTTGTGAGACGATTCTAGCGTCCTCATCGAACACTATGGCTCGTGAACTAGTAGTCCCTTGGTCTAAAGATAAAATCATTTGATGGCCTCCCAAGCATAAACAATGAGATATGTTCCACGATGAACAAGATTAATGTGTTTGTTTCAACAAAAAGCACCTCTGCTGTCAGAGGCGCTATCACACATTGTGTTTGGAATTACTGTTTTTCGACAGGAAGTCTCAGGGTAAAGGTTGTACTTTCGCCCAACTTACTGGAAGCTGAAATGGTTCCGTGATGCGACTCAACAATATTTTTAACAATCGCAAGCCCGAGTCCCGTTCCACCTGATTCTCCCCGTACACGTGCCTTATCGGCTTTGTAGAAACGATCAAATATATAAGGCAGATCTTCCTGCGGAATGCCGACGCCTTCATCCTGAATTTTAATTTCAAAATAGCGACGCCCTTCTAAGACACAAGTTCCTGTATGAACTGTGATCTTCTTGCCACCCTGCGTATGACGAAAAGCATTATCGAGCAAATTGGTTAAGACCTGCTCAAGCTTATCTTCATCCGCTGCCTTAAGAACAAGGACATCGCTCTCTTTATTTAGCTGCAGATGAATATCACGCTCTTTCGCACGTACGGAAAATTTACGATACACTCGTTCCAGCAGTTCGTTCACATCTACTTCTGCCTTCAGCATATCCGTATGTCCAGCTTCCATTCGCGCAAGGTCGAGCAGATCCTTTACAAGACGTCCCATACGGAGCGATTCATCATGAATGACCTGAATCAGTTCACTGCTTTCCTCTGGTGAAGAAGCCATGCCGTCAAGTAAAGCCTCACTATAACCTTGCATCATCGATAATGGCGTCCGAATCTCATGAGAGACGTTTGCCACGAAGTCACGGCGCATTTTTTCGAGTCGCACTTCTTCAGTCACATCACGCAGAACAGCAACCACTCCACGAATGCTCCCCTCAGAATATAAAGGTGCCATATGGACGGACCACACGCCCTGCCGGACATGTACATTAGAACGCTCATCGCCGCCTTGTTTCAACGTGCTCAAAAATAAAGGACGCAGGGGAGGTGGAACATTACTCTCAGCCGTTTCCGTATGAGGTTCAATGTCACTCTCTTGTTCCCACTCTAAATCGCTCCAGCTCTCAAGTAGCGATTGACCATGCGGATTGGTCAGAATAATCTGGCCTTCGATGTCAAAGGTGATTACAGCATCACTCATGCTGCGTAATACACTGGATAGATGGCCCTTCTCATGGTGCAGACTGCGAATATTCTCTTCCAACTCCTCAGCCATATGGTTAAAGGAAGTCGCCAATTGGCCAATCTCGTCACTTGTGACCAGCGTCAGCCTTGTTCCGTATTCACCACGTCGAATGTTGTTTGCAGCCTCGATGACACGTTGCATCGGTTGAGTGATCTTGGTAAACAAGAACAACGCGAAGAATGTCGTCAAAGAAAATCCGATCATGCACGTATACATAAATAAACGTTTGATATCGCCGGAATTAGCAAAGTTGCTGTCGATATAGGGAAGTAGAAACAACCCGAGTGTAATAAGCACGACAGCGACCAGGCAGATGATCGTGACCCACAGCTTGCCGACAAGACTTCTCCAGAAGTTCACTTATTTAGGTACCTCAAGTTTGTAGCCTACACCCCATACAGTTGTAATCATCGCCGCGGATTCCGGTGATACTTTATTCAGTTTTTCACGAAGACGCTTAACATGAGTATCGACTGTACGCAAATCTCCGAAAAACTCATAATTCCAAACATCTTTAAGGAGTTCTTCACGAGAGAACACTTTATCCGGTGAAATCGCCAAATAATGCAGCAGTTCGTATTCTTTCGGTGTCAGACTCACTTCTTCACCGCCAGCAGTTACTCGGTGTGCGTCATGCTCAATAATAAGATGAGTGAATACAATGTTATTACTGGAGTTGCTCTCTTTGGACAAAAATGCTGTTGCTGAAGAACGGCGCATAATGGCCTTCACGCGATAAATCACTTCGCGAGGACTAAATGGCTTCACGACATAATCATCCGCGCCCATTTCAAAGCCCTGTACACGATTAATCTCTTCGCCTTTAGCTGTAAGCATTAAGACAGGTGTCGATTTGACCCCTCTGAGTCGGGTCAGCACTTCCATTCCATCAATGCCAGGCAGCATAACATCCAGCAAAATTAGACCGTAGTCATTTGCTGTTGCTTTGCGAAGAGCGATTTCGCCATCTTCAGCTTCGTCGATTTCATAACCTTCTTTTTCAAGATACATCTTTAGCAGGCGGCGAATGCGTTCCTCATCATCCACTACCAGAATTCTGTTTAAATGATCTGCCATTTCACAACAACCCCTTCATCAAATACAGTAGAACGTAACCTTAAATCCATTGTGCTGTGTTAGCAGGTAAACTATGCTCAGTCCGTCCCCGCATAAGAATGAAGTCCGGCGATGACTAGATTAACGCCAACTAAGGTAAACATTACGACCAAAAAGCCTAGAACGGCAAGCCAGGCAGATTTTCGCCCTTGCCATCCACGAGCCAATCGTAAATGAAGATAAGCACTATAGAAAAGCCAAGTAACGAGTGCCCAGACTTCTTTGGGGTCCCATCCCCAGAATCTTCCCCAGGCTATTTGCGCCCATATCATTGCAAAAATCAAAGCGCCTAATGTGAAAATAGGAAAGCCAATGGCTATCGCCCTATACGTTATCTCATCTAGATCGCCTTCATCAATCCCCTCCATAACCGGGTGAATCGCTGCGCCTAGTGGCTTGCGTACGATCAAGCGAAGAATTCCGTAAAGGAGTAATCCGGAAAGAATCGACCAGATTACAGTATTAAACTTCCGGCCAGCATTCACACCATTCATCCATGAAGGAGCTTCAAAGAGAGGTTCTTTCATGCCAAGAAACGACTGGAAGCTTTCAATTTCGCTATTGTGAGGAGCCACAATCGGCGGCATTCGATAACTCACTTTCTCTATTGTACTATTTTCCTGCCCTGCGCTGTCAATCGTAACGTTGGGACGAACAAAAACAGTCTCATAACCTGCTCCGCGGAAAGCAAAAACTGAACCCAGAAACCCAATTATAACAATGATTGAAAAGAGAGTAAATTCAATCAGTCTCTGTTGCTTACGATCCGCCTTCTCTTTACTGGAAAAATTAACAGTCCGTAGCAGATACATCAGCCCTGCCGCAAAACCTACCGCGAAAAAGGATTCACCTAGTGCTGCCAGTGTTACGTGAATCTTGAGATAGTTCGATTGCAGGGATGGAATTAACGGCTGAACCTCCTGTGGAAATACAGCTGCGTACGCCATCACAATAATGCTAATTGGAACTGCAAACAGACCGAGAATAACTTTGCGATAGATCGCGTACATCACTGTAAAGGCTACCATAACCATCATGGATAAGAAAGTCATGAACTCATACATATTGCTGACTGGAATATGTCCTGCACCAAACCAACGTGTAAAGAAATAAATAAGATGAAAGATAAGACCTATAGAAGAAACAATAAAAGCTATTTTACCCCATCGAGCAGTATGTTCCTCTGGCTTGCGGCCCGACCACTTGCGACCCATGATAGCGATAGTGAATAACATAAACGACCCGCTGTATAATAAGAATGCGGCAATAAAGACGGCACTGCTGATATCGAGCAAGCTCATGTAAGGCCTCCTCCATTATCTATTGATTTTTCATCGACTACCATATCTACTTTTTCTAAAATAGAAACGATCTCACGACGGAAACCGAACCAATTCTTGTTCGTATGTCCTCCGAGTATTAGCTCTCCGTTTACAACGGTAAGCCAGATGCGTCTATGCTGCCAGTAAAATCCAAGGATTAAACCCAGCATCACGATTGCTGCACCTAACCATACAAAAGGCATTGCACGATCAATACGTATATTCAAGTATGTAGTCGATTCCGAAAAATCAACATCGCTCATGTTGTCCACTTCAAGCTCAAGAAATCTATTGCTGCCACCAAGCTTATCGTTAATAGCCACCTGCTGAAACTGAGACTTATCTACCTGCTTAGGAAAATAGAAGTACTGCTGCCCTTCCGCTGGCAAATTCGGTCCTTGAATCAAGAATAAGAATGCTGGTGCATTCGGATAAGGCGACTTAGATATCGGCTGACCATCCTCATTCAGTCCAAAATCCATATACTTCTCTTTTAAAGTCATCGTATAGGGTCCCGCTGTAATTGTACGCTGCGGATTCTTCATATCCAGTTTGAATTTACCGTACGACTCCCCAGTGGTGGAATTCTTAAGCACTGGCTGTACAGAACGCAGCACAGGTGTTAGATCATAATCAAACTGATACGCTTTCAATCCTTTATAATCCAAAGGTGAGTTTACTTGGATATTATGCGTTGTCACCTCAGTAAGCTGCGGTTCCTTAGTAGGATCTGCGCAATCCGCGGTACATTTATATAGCACTGCTTTAGTTTGGAATAATTTTGGAAGGATTTTTTTGCCTCGAAACTCCTCAGGCATCTCTTCATCGGTGTAGAACTCTACGGTGAATTTCTCGTTTTTTAAATAATAGGTAGTATCCGGAATCTGTGTAATTTCCCCTTGCGGGAAAGCAAGATGCTGATCCATGTTGAGACCCGGCAATCCTCTTGCCAGTACAGCAAGTAAAAAAATAATCAAACCAATATGTATTACGTAAGGCCCCCAGCGGCTGAAGCGGTGTTTTTCTGCCAGCAGAGCTCCTCCATCCGTCTTGACTCGGTAGCCCTTTTTACGCATAGGCTGAACCACCCGAGCAACCCAAGCTTCTGGTTCTTCTTGCACTTCAGTAACTAGCACAGCCTTTTGCCGAGTTAAGAACTGACGATGTTTCCGAATCTTCTGCCTAGTTAATGCCTTATATAGCGGAAGTACTCTGTCCAAACTACAAATGACTAGTGAAGCACCAATCATTACGAGTAGAGTCACAAACCACCAGGATTCGTATGTATGTGAAAGTCCAAGCTTATAGTAGATGTCCCCAGCTGTTCCGTACTCCTGCTTATAATAACTCGATGCATCAATATTAAGGAAAGTACTCTCCTGAGGGAAAATGGTTCCCAGCATAGAGCCTAACAGTGTCAAAACGATTAGATATATCGCTATTTTGACAGATGAAAAAAAGTTCCAAACTCGATCAATAATGCTTGGATTAACACGCTGCGAACGACGGGCTACACCATCATAACGCATTTCCAGATTCTCGCCCCAGTCCGATTCTTTGCCAAGCGGCTTTCCGCATGCTTCACATAGAACAGTGCCTACAGGGTTCTGATGGCCACATTCACATTTGGTATTGGTTATAAAAGCCTCGCGTTCACTCATCAATCCACCAGCTTCCCAATTTGATCATCTAGTGAATCTAAATCAAGCTGACCAATATGAATGCTGTCAATTTTACCCTTTGCATTAATAAAAAAAGTAGTGGGGAGTGGAGAAATACCATAACTTCGTACAGCGTCTCGTCCCGTGTCCATCAAAATCGGAAAATCAATATTGACTTGCTTCACAAAATTCTCGACAGTCATCTGATCTTCACCTACGTTGATTCCAATAACGACTACATCTTTGTCCTTCCATTTTTCCCATTGTGCTTGGAGAGCCGGCATTTCTTTTACACATGGCGTGCACCATGAGCCCCAGAAATTCAGCACAATAGCCTTCCCCTTATACTCGTCTAACGTATGCCCAAGTCCATCAAGACCCAGCAAATCAATGGCAGGCGCTTTACTACCTTCCTCTGGTTTTCCGCTTCCACCAAATACAGAGGAACCAATTGCATAACCACCCACTAGAACGATTAGAAACAGAATTACGATTTGAATTGGTTTTCTCGCTTTACCCACATGTAAAGCCCCCTTCTGTGACGCAACTCATACTTATGTTGTAAGGTGTGAACATCCTATGAACATTATAGCGAATTTCGTCACAGTATTAGGGGGTTTAATTGTGAATATTGTGTGTCTTTATGACTCTTTACGTGGAGTTCTTTCTTTGAGTAATCCTGCTTTGGCAATTTGCTGCAGATGGTTAATTTCATCTTTAGTCAAATGACGGTAGGATCCACGTTTAAGATTTTGCAGCATAATATCCCCGAATGAAATCCGCTTCAGACGGAGAACGGGGTGTGAAATCGCATCAAACATGCGTCGTACCTGACGGTTACGTCCCTCGTGAATCGTAATGCTGATTACTGCTTCTTTATTCGCTTCATCAATATCTTTGTACTCTACTTCGGCAGGCGCTGTCATACCATCTTCCAGCTTGATCCCAGCCTTTAGCTTGTCCAGTGCAGTACCGTGCGGAATACCCTTGACCGTAGCGTGATACGTCTTAGGTACATGATGCTTAGGATGGGTAAGCAAGTTAGCGAAATCTCCATCATTCGTTAACAGCAGCAGTCCTTCCGTATCGTAATCCAGACGGCCTACAGGGTAAACCCGTTCTGTAATTCCTTTAAGGTAATCTGTTACAACCTTGCGACCCTTTGGATCGGAAGCACTTGTAATGACTCCTTTAGGTTTGTTGAACATAATATAGATTTTGTTCTCGCCCCGGATCAGTCTACCGGAGACTTTAATAATATCTGTTGCGGGGTCCACCTTCGTGCCAAGCGTAGTTACGAGTTCCCCGTTGACTTCCACTTTACCGGCCAAAATCATTTCTTCACACTTACGTCTGGACGCCACACCTGCCTGCGCCAAAATTTT
This sequence comes from Paenibacillus sp. FSL R5-0923, assembly GCF_038009145.1. Taxonomy (NCBI): domain Bacteria; kingdom Bacillati; phylum Bacillota; class Bacilli; order Caryophanales; family Paenibacillaceae; genus Paenibacillus; species Paenibacillus sp. FSL R5-0923. The sequence goes on along the minus strand of NZ_JBBPAT010000001.1, from coordinate 2,820,130 downwards.
CTGTAATCTTTCCATTTTCGACTAGTCACCTCAGATTAATGATAACCATCAGAGGGATAAATCACAAGTTCATTCCATGGAAAAAATGCTCCTGGGCAGTAATTATTGTGGGGTTCGATGATTAAAGGGGAGATTTGGTAGCGCTCTACCAGTTCTAAAATGAGTTTACCTGTGGCAAATAGCTGTTCCTTCCTTCCAGATAATGGAGGAATGCCATCTTCCCAGCTGAAATCACCTTCCAAGCAAATGTGAATATACTCCGGATCGGTCAGCAGCGGTGCTGCATAAATGGCTCCGTCCACATCAACCCAGAAATCAAAGCCTTTGCCATTAATGGAAGTACAGCGAGACTGATGCAGAATAAAACCTTTGTAGTTCATAGCGGATTGCCTCCCTCCACATTGCTGCAATAGCATATGTTGAGGAAGGAAAGGGGGTGACGCCTCCTACCCAAAAAGCAGGAGGCAGACCGCGATCGCGGCGACGAAGCCAACGACATCGGAGAATAGACCTACCTTAAGTGCATAACGTCCGTTACGCACACCAACGGCTCCAAAATAAACCGTTAATACATAGAGCGTTGTGTCCGTGCTGCCTTGTATGGTGGAGGCAATCATGCCGATTAGAGAATCCGGACCATGAACGCGAATCAGATCCGTGGTATAAGCAAGCGAGCCTGTCCCAGTGAGGGGCCGCAGAAGGCCGAGCGGCAGTACTTCAGGAGGTACGCCAAGTCCCCGCAGAGCAGGAGATATGAATCCCATTAGGAAGTCGAGTGCGCCCGATGCGCGAAAGACGCTGATCGCCACAAGCATTCCCACAAGATGAGGAATAATCGCGATTGCCGTTCCAAATCCATCCTTCGCCCCTTCAACAAATGACTCATACACCGGGACTTTACGCGTAAAAGCATAGAGCGGGATGAACGTAATCATGACCGGAATCGCCCATGCCGATAGGAGACTGATTAACTGGTACAAGTCATGCTCACCCTTTCAATGAAGAATTAGGCAGCGACGTCTTGGCCAATGGAGCAGAACCAGACTTTGCTGACGGCGGCTTTGGAGGTTTGCGCAGCAATGTCATCCTTCGGAAAAACCGGTCAGCAACTATAGCCGCAAGAGTCGCCACAGCCGTTGCGGCGAGGGTTGTGCCTACTATTCCCGCAGGATCTGCCGAATTGTAATTCAATCGGATCGCAATTAGTGTCGCGGGAATTAGCGTAATGCTTGCTGTGTTAAGCGCCAGTAAGGTACACATGGCTGGTGTGGCCGTTTCTTTATCCGGGTTGAGCTTCTGCAGCTCCTGCATCGCCTTGATCCCCATAGGTGTAGCCGCATTGCCAAGTCCAAGCAAATTAGCGCTCATGTTGGAGAGAATATATCCGATTGCAGGATGACCCTTCGGCACATCTGGAAAGAGGAAGGCTACGATAGGCCCAAGAATCTTGGCTATTTTTTTAAGCAAACCAGCATCCTCTGCGATCCGCATGATTCCTAGCCAGAATACAAGCACACTTATTAAGCCGAAACTTACTGTAACCCCACTCTTGGCTCCGTCGAATACGGCGGCTGTAAATTCATCCATTCTGCCGTTAACGGCGGCGAACAGAAAACCGATGATGATCATTCCTAGCCAGATCCCGTTAATCATGGATACGCCTCCCTCCTCATTATTCAGCTATCTGCTTACTTGGAACTTTCGCCCAATTTAAATAACGCCTTCAGTGCACTCCCTATAGCCTGAAACCAATTATCAGCAGGATAAGTGTGTGCTTGCGTTGTACTATATTTTTTAGTATAAGCGGATTCCTCAGGAGGTAAGGACTCTCGTGTATATACTGGAACCCGGCCTATCTCCTTGCCACCTAGATCAAGAACGAGAACCCCTTGTAATCCAAAGTTTGATCTTGCAGCTTTGGCTGACGCCGAAGGGATCTGATTTAAGACAAGTTTGGTGGTCACTCTATCCTGCTCCCCTTGTCCGAGCGGATAGGCGAATTTTTTGGCTGTCACGAAGTCATAACCGCTCACGGGGTCCCCGCGTTCGATCATTGTTTTTAGTGGGTAGTGATTAAATCCAAAGTTTAGCAGTGAGGCATGATCATTCCAGTCATCCCCATCATTTATGGTCACTGCGACAAGCTGCTGGCCGTTTCTGGTCGCTGAGCTGACAAGGCAGCGTAGCGCTTTTTTGGTATATCCTGTCTTCACACCGTCTGCGCCCTCATATAAGTACAGCATTTTATTCTTGTTTCTCCACTTGTAATCCCATTTCTCATTTGGATTGTCCGCAGTTTTCTCCTGTGTCTTCACAATTTGCTTAAATACAGGATTATGAAGAGCATACGCCGTCAGTACGGCTAAGTCGTTAGCACTCGAATAATGACCTTCAGCATCTAGACCATGCGGATTAGCAAAATGAGTGTTTTTTAATCCGAGCTCTTCAGCCTTATTGTTCATCAGGTATACAAACCCTTCTTCAGAACCGCCGATATGTTCAGCGATCGCTGTTGCCGCATCATTCCCAGATCGCAGCATTAGACCATACAGCATATTTTCCAGCGTCATCTCTTCACCTTGCTGTAAATAAATAGAGGAGCCTTCTTTGGCGAAAGCATTTTTACCAACTTTGACTTTGGATGCTAAATCACCATTCTCAATAGCGACGAGGGCAGTCATTATTTTAGTCAGGCTGGCAATAAGCATCGGCTCATCTCCTCGACTGCTATACAAAATACGCCCGGATTCCACATCAATCAGCGCCGCTGCCCTTGCATGCGTAGATATGGAGCTGTTCTCCGCATGAATCAAAGTTAGCGGTGTCAGAAACAGCAGCAAAATGCTCAGTAATAAGGCGATTGGAAATTTACGGGTTATTGTCTTCATATTTATCCTCCGGATTCTTATCGGTTCTTAAGTAAAGTCATTCATTTCATGCTTATGTTGTACAAGTGTATGCGGACCAGCCTTAGGGTATGTCCTCTCCACACAAAAAGGGACACCGCCTGATGTAAGGCGATATCCCCGAGGCTATTTGTTGAATTATGTGTACCTAATGTGTTGAAGATTGGGATGTACTTGGATCGGGTTTAGCAGGTGCTTGTGGTGCTTGTGCTTGTGGTGCTTGTGTAGCAGTTGACCCAGCTTGACCTGAAGAACTGCTGCTTTGGAACATGGTCTGGATTTTGTCGATGAGCCCAGGCGTGGCATCGATAATTTTTTCGAACAAATGCGTTTGATTGTCGAGTGGCACAATGTTTACCCCATCCTTACCAACCACTAGAAAAGCGATCGGTCTGATGGAGACACCGCCCCCACTACCGCCACCAAAAGGAAGCATTTTGACACCGCCTTGGGAGCTTGATCCACTTATAGAATCCTCTACTCGATAATCACTACCCCCTGCAGCAAACCCAAAGGCCACCTTACTAATCGGCAGAATAATACTACCGTCAGGTGTTTGTACTGGATCTCCAACAATCGTATTAACATCTACCATGCCCTTGATATTTTCCATCGCTGTTTGCATTAGACCCTGAATAGGATGGTCGCTCATATTGTTTCCTCCTTAATTGAGTACGATTTCTCTTGCTTCTACAGCGCTTATCATCCCCACATCCACGCATTTGTATGTAACTTTCATTCTAAACTTTGCCCATGAGACTCCCTACGCATCCGTTTTAGTATTTTTCTCCACTTACTGATTCCCCCCGCCTCCCTCAAGACACGAAGAATAAGCTGCAATGATGCGTATACGGCATAGGAAACGGACAATTTACCCTCACATACGAACTCCATTGAAAAAGAATGCTCATCTTGAAAAACAGGCTTCACAAACACTCGTGGATTGTGTTTCAATTTGACCCTCTTCGAAATAAATCCAACGATGCTCCATTTCAATCCCCAGACGGCTCCTGATACTATGGCAGTGTCTGCCGCATCACCTAGTGAGAAGTCTGTGGACCAGTCGAGCTTTGATATTTTGACATGTGATACAGTTTCCTTGAACCACTTCTTCAATCCACGTGTGGATTTCACTGCTAGCTGTACATTGTCCCGCCAGCGCTCAATTCTTTCTTTATCGAATTGTTCTTCCTTTACAGTGTCAACACCTGTAGTCGCGGTACCCGTCTCTTTAAACTTTCCAAGCACGCCTTGCTCCAATCCCTTAAAGACCAATCGAGGCAGTTCATAGTGCAGTTTGATCAGACCAAAAAGTGTCTTAACATCTAACTCGATCAGATCATTTTTGTCATGTTTATAGCACCGGATGCGGAAATCGATAGATGAAGACAGAACCAGGATCATTGCCAGTACCAGCAATCCGAGGGGTATTCCAAGCCATAACGTCACGTATTTACCTCCAAGAAACCTTAATAATGGGAACCTTTGGTTTAGTATGGCAATTTAATCTGGAAAAAATTCGGGGTTTGGCTAAAAAATGTGGCTCTACAAAAAAATAGGGACTGCCCATAAACCATTATGAATGGTTTATGGGCAGTCCCAGCAATACAAATCATTGCGGAATAACAAAAAAAACTAAGGTTGCTCTATATCCTCGAACGTCATTTGAGTATCCAGCTTATTGAACAATAGCTGTGTCTCCTCTTCCAAATTATCAGTGGATTCGAAGTTAGATGGTTCTGGCAGCTCATTCAGACTTGCTAGGCCAAAGCTCTCCAAGAATGATTTAGTCGTCCCATATAAGATTGGACGCCCTACGGCCTCCGCACGACCTACCTCATGGATCAAATCCTTGTTATTCAGCGTATGAATAGCACGTTCGGATTTCACGCCTCGAATCTCTTCGATCTCCACCCGTGTAATGGGCTGACGATAGGCCACGATCGCCAATGTCTCTAATGCGGCCTGAGACAAGGTTGATCTGGATGGGGAATAAGCCAAGCGTTCAAAATAATGGGCATGCTCAGGTAATGTAGCCAACCGATAATTCCCGGCAATTTGGACTACCTGCAATCCCCGCTCCTGTGTTACATAATCCTCTTTTAGTTCTTCTAATGCTCCAGCCGCAAGCTCTGGCCGCTGCTCCGTAATCTCGGCGACTTGCCGTACGGAGATCCCTTCATCACCTGATAGAAACAACAGGCCCTCAATAATCGATTTCAGCGTTTTGTAATCCATTGAAGTGTTCTCCTCCTCTCCACTCCATTACGATGTCCTCAAACAATTTCTCTTGATAGCAAAAAATCGCCTTCATTTTCATCAGTTCCAGAATCGCAAGAAAAGTAACTACGATTTCGTGTCGCGCCATTTCATCGTGAAGCAGTGCTGAGAAATGGAGCCTTCCGCCTTTTCCTCTGCGCTGCAGCGCATCCGATACATCACGTATACGATCTTTTACCGATATTTCGTCCCGGGTGATCCGCTGGTAAGATGACCTTCTTGCCGCCTTACTAAGTGCCTTACGGAAAGCAGCTATAAGGTCGGAAGTATGTAGTCCTTTTAGCGTATGGTCAATCTCTTCAGGCACGTATGGACCCAGATCCTCCGGCTCCTTCGTAAAAATCAAGCTCCGCTCGCTCTCCATATCCATTAAATGAACAGCAATACTCTTGAATTTACGATACTCAATCAGTCGCTGAACAAGTTCAGCTCGTGGATCAAATTCATCTTCTTCGTAATATTCAAAATCATCGATCTCAATGACCGGTGGTTTGGGCAGCAATAGCTTGCTCTTTATAGATAATAGGGTTGCGGCCATCACGAGAAATTCACTCGTAATATCCAGTTCAAGCTCCTGCATACTTCGCAGGTATTCCATATACTGTTCGGTGATCTCGGCGACCGGAATGTCCTGGATGTCGATTTCCGCCTTATCAATTAAATGCAAAAGCAGATCCAGCGGACCTTCAAACGTTTCCAGCTTGTACAATACAGTCACGAAGCATCCTCCCGCCAAAAAAAGTAAAGTGCAGCGCCCTAAAGGACGCTACACAAGTAGAAAGGGCTCTATAATCCATGCTTTCTTCTTATACTATAAATAAGCACGAATTCGACTGATTCGTCAATAGCTGTCTTACTTAAACAGTTTGTTAAGATTCGCCATTTCAATCGCAGCAGTCGCAGCATCCCAGCCTTTATTCCCTGCTTTGGTTCCTGAACGCTCAATGGCCTGTTCAATATTCTCAGTAGTTACTACGCCAAAAATCGTCGGCACGCCGGTTTTAAGATTGATCGCAGCTACCCCTTTTGCAACTTCATTACATACATAATCATAGTGCGTTGTAGAGCCACGGATAACAGTTCCTAAAGTGATTACAGCGTCGTATTTACCGCTTTCCGCCATTTTTTGAGCAATTAACGGAATTTCAAACACGCCTGGAACCCAAGCAACATCTACTTCATCATCGTTAGCACCATGGCGTTTAAATGCATCAAGTGCACCTGACAAAAGCTTACTAGTAATAAATTCATTAAAACGTCCTACTACGACTCCGTATTTTAACCCCTCGGAAACTAAATGTCCTTCTAAATATTTCGGCATATCATTCATCTACCCTTCGTTTTTTATTGTGTGTGATTATACTTTCGAATCCTCATTTTGTTCAATGTCGTCAAAAGACAGCAAATGCCCAAGTTTCGCCTGCTTCGTATGGAGATAATTAGTATTATCCTTATTCTCCGGCATTTGAATTGGCACTCGCTCAACAACTTCCAATCCATAACCTTCCAACCCTTTGATCTTTCGAGGATTGTTCGTTAAGAGACGAATTTGACTTATACCTAGATCCTTCAGAATTTGTGCTCCAATCCCGTAATCACGCAAATCTGCTGGAAAACCAAGCTTTAGATTGGCATCTACAGTATCGAGTCCTTCTTCTTGAAGCTTGTAGGCTTTAAGCTTATTAATAAGACCAATGCCCCTGCCTTCTTGACGCATATAGAGCAATACGCCTCTACCAGCAGCTTCGATCTGCCGAAGCGCTGCTTCAAACTGGGGACCACAATCGCAGCGATGGGAGTGGAATACGTCACCCGTCAAGCATTCGGAATGTACTCGTACTAACACTGGCTCATCACCGGAAATATCGCCCTTCACCAATGCTACATGTTCTTTATCATCCACTTCATTTGTATAGGCAATGGTCTGAAACTCACCGAAATCGGTAGGCAGACGTACAGACACCTCGCGATTGACGAGCTGTTCCTTCTCGTTCCGATAGTGAATGAGGTCTTTGATGCTGATCAACTTAAGATCATGCTTCTTAGCAATCTCAACCAGATCAGGCAACCGGGCCATCGAGCCATCTTCTTTGATGATTTCACAAATCACACTGGCTGGATATGCACCACACATACGGGCTAAATCAACAGCAGCCTCTGTATGTCCGGAACGGCGCAGTACACCGCCTTTTTTCGCAATCAGCGGGAACATATGGCCAGGTCTACGGAAATCAGACGGCTTCGCTTTAGGGTCAATCATGGCCTTTACAGTCAAGGATCTTTCCCCTGCTGATATACCAGTAGTTGTATCTATATGGTCAACCGATACAGTAAAGGCTGTGCCGTGATTATCTGTATTGTGACTGACCATAGCCTGTAGTTCAAGCTCTTCCGCACGCTCAGCGGTAATTGGCATGCAGACCAAACCACGCCCCTCAGTGATCATAAAATTGATGACTTCTGGTGTCGCCCGTTCAGCAAGAGCTATAAAATCCCCTTCATTCTCACGATCTTCATCATCCACCACGATGATGACTTTGCCGCGCATTAAATCATATATCGCTTCTTCAATCGGATCCAAGACACTATCCTTCTTCGATTGTTCGCTCATGATCCTATCCTCCTAATAGCTTTACGAAGGATTATTCCCTTCTTCGTAAGCTTACTCATTATTTAAACAAATCCGTTTGCCGCCAAGAAATCACGACTAATCCCGGAGCTGCTATCACTTTCTTCATCTTGTGCAGCTGAGCCATAATGAAGAAGATGATCTACATATTTGCCCAGGACATCACACTCAATATTCACACTATCTCCTGCCCGCTTATAAGTTAGCACAGTTTCCCCTAACGTATGCGGAATAATGGATACAGTAAGCGATGAAGCCGTCGTCTTTACTACTGTTAAGCTAATGCCATCAATCGTGATCGACCCTTTAGGGATGATATATTTAAACAGCGATTTGCGATCCGGCGCAATCTCATAAACTACTGCATTCTGATCACGCTTTACGCTTTTGATGACAGCAGTGCCATCGACATGTCCCTGAACAATATGACCTCCAAAACGACCACCGGCTGCCATTGCTCGCTCCAGATTCATTCGACTGCCAGGACGTAGCTCCTTCAAATTACTGTTTCGATAGGTCTGAGGCATGACATCCACTGTAAAATAGTTCTCGCCTAAAGCTGTCGCTGTAAGACAGACGCCATTAACCGATACGCTATCACCAATCTTCAAATCATCCATGATGACGGAAGCGGCAATGTTCAGCACCATCATTTCTCCACCGGTGGAGACACTTCTCAGAGTGCCAACTTCTTCGACTAATCCAGTGAACATGCTTTCCCTCCTAGGAGTTTTGTGTGAGTAACACTTCTCCGCTATCTCTCCGAACAAAACTTGCTCCGGAAGCACACGATTAAGTTTTGTAACCATTTACTTTAGCGTACCGGAGTACCGCTGATACATACATTATCTCCGAGCACTTTTACTTCCAATCCCTCCAGAGAAATCGCATCCTTCATTAGCTCTATACCAGGAAATACGAACGTCCCTTTCGCTTCAGCACCACCGCCAACAATCTTTGGAGCGAAAAAGAGAATCACTCGATCAACTAGCCCACTCTCCAGCATCGCACCATTTAGCGTGCCTCCGCCTTCAAGTAAAATCGATCCGATTTCCATTTCACCGAGTGTTACCATAGCAGCCTTCAAATCCACCCGTGGTCCTGCTCCGCTAACAATGATTTGCACACCTGCTTGAAGAAGTGCTGCTTTCTTTTCATCATCTGCGGCTTCAGTTGTCACGATGATAGTAGGCGCTAGACCGTCACTTACAACTGCTGAATCCAAAGGAATACGTAGTCCAGAATCAATCACAATCCGTATCGGATGAATACCCGGCACTTCCGTTCTTGTCGTCAGTGAAGGATTATCTGCAATCACTGTGTTCACACCGACCATTATTCCCTGATGCCGATGCCGCAGCGTATGTACGATCTCCCGCGCTTCACCATTTGAAATCCATTTACTGTCACCAGATTTGGTAGCTAGGTTACCATCCAGCGTGCTGGCACTCTTGAGCGTAACAAAAGGCTGTTTTGTCAAAATATACTTGATAAAACGCTCATTCAACCGCAGCGCACGTTCTCGCAGCAACCCTACTTCTACTTCAATGCCATGCTCACGCAGCATTTGAACGCCGCGACCCGCAACCTGAGGGTTAGGGTCTTCACAAGCGACTACCACTCTGGCTACTCCCTCGTCGATCAGCCTTTGGCTGCAGGGCGGAGTCTTGCCATAGTGACTGCATGGTTCCAGTGTTACGTAGGCAGTGCTGCCCTGTGCTTGGCCAGCCGCCATATTCAAGGCATGAACCTCAGCATGACCTGTTCCGCGCTGCAAATGAGTTCCAAGTCCAATCATCGCTCCATTCTTTACAACAACACAGCCAACAACAGGGTTAATTCCCGTCTGTCCTTGGGCCCGTTCTGCCATATCCAGCGCTAACGACATATAAAACTCGTCATTCATATTATCCATCTCGTTCCCCCTATCCACTTACTGTCTATCTGATGCGTAAAAACAGAAAAACCCATCTCATTCTCCAGGAGGAGTAAAGATGGGTTATGCGAGAGTTTATCGGCAGTCCAAATAAAAGTGTGCGTAAATAACCGTCAAACGACGGCAATTGTGAAATATCGCACATAATAAATGAAAACACTGCAGTCCACCTGTCTATTACAGACAAGCGGTTAACCTCTCCTTCTTCCATCCAGACTATACTGTCGGTCCCGGAATTTCACCGGGTCCACCGTTCGCGTCAACAACGCGAGCCGGGTAGCGGACTAAGTGTGGTAGATAAACTTAATAAATAAGCACTCTACAACAACATCACCGCCGGTAGGGAATTACACCCTGCCCTGAAGGATTGATCCTTTATTTAATTGAGGTTCAACTTTTCCTTACTAACAAAATTATCACTTACACCTTCGAAATGCAAGTGCGTTTTATATATTTACTTAAAATTTGTAACTTAATTCTGAGAGGTATGGTGATTACTAGAAGAAACGACATGGTTATACATAGCCTGCAAATGTACAGTTAAAACCCATTCCATACATTTACATAACAAAAGAAAAAGCGCCTGGACTGTATCTCCAGGCGCTTTTTCTTTTCCCAATTACAATCCGCGTTCTTGTTGTTTCAACAAATCACGAATTTCCGTTAGCAACACGATATCTTCTGCGGGTGCTGGCGTCTCCACCACTTCAACTTTAACGGCTTCTTTGCGCTGGAATTTATTAGCCAGTTTAATCACCATAAAGATTGAGAAGGAAATAATAAAGAAATCAACTACCGCCTGCAAAAATTGCCCATAAGGGATAAGCAGTTCATTATGCATAACCATAACACTTAGAGCCCGATCCTTCAGATCTATACCACCTGTTATCAAGCCAACAATTGGCATAATGATGTCAGATACTAATGAAGTCACAATCTTACCAAAAGCTGCTCCGATAACGACAGCAATGGCTAAATCTAGTACATTTCCTTTCAGGGCAAAAGCTTTAAACTCTTTCCACATCTTCCAATTCTCCTCCAACCTATTGAATTTGAAATTATTATAGCATAGCCGCTTCCCAAATCTTAAGGCTTGTTAAGAAACTATTAAGTTTACTTTTTACTTTTACATGCCGCCATTGGGAAGTTCGCCTGTTTCATCTTTGGTATGTGGACGGTTTTATAATAGCCTTAAGTTTTTCAAAGAGCTAAACAAACTGTTTCCCATCGATCCTCGCCAGCCTTCAAATAAGGATTTCAATCGAGAATATTGTATACTTCTTGTAGTACGGACGGTATAGAGGCCTGTATAAAAATTCGGGAAACACAAAAATTCCCGATCTGCCAAGGGTCAGGAACTAGATAAAATCACTGGACTCAGTAATACACTCATCGTACACATTCGAAAAATCAGAGAAAAAATTGAAGCTAATTCAAGAAAATCACAGTATTTAAAGACGGTATAGGGCGTTGGCTACAAACTGGAAAAAGGAGGTTCTTCTAGATGAACTTTAAAAGATTCGATACCTTATCTTGGAAAATAGTTGGCTTTAGCCTAACGAGTCTAGCTCTTACAGCAGCAATTTTATTGGTCGGCTATTATGGGACATCCCTTTTGCTATGGCTCAATCCTTCTCATTCCTTCTGGGGCGTTAAACTCATCCGCTGGGTGACCAATAACATCGGTTCTACTCCTATAGTGATTCTTATTGGGGTTCCTTTATTTATTTTTTTCATCCTGAAGCTATCCAGAAATACAACAAGCCATCTTCATAACATTTCAAGCGGGGTTCAAGCGATTGCTGACGGCAACTTATCTTTCAAGGTACCAGTAACAGGAACGGATGAACTCGGTAAACTCGCCGAAAATATGAACCTCATGGCGGGCAAGCTAAAATCCGCTATAGATGAAGAACGAGCAGCAGCGAAAGCCAAAAACGACCTAATCACTGGTGTATCCCATGATCTTCGAACCCCTCTAACTTCTGTACTGGGATTCCTGGAATATGTGGAGAAGGATCGTTATAAGAACGAGGTTGAGCTGCGTTATTATGTGAATATCGCCTATGAGAAATCCCTGACTCTTAAAAAGCTAATCGACGATTTATTCGAATATACACGTGTTAGCAGCAACGGGCTTCCCCTTAATATGGAGCCTGTAGATCTCGGCAAGCTGCTCGAAAAGCTTGTCGAGGAATTCGCTCCCGTATTGGAGCAAGCGGATATGACCTACCGTATTCATACGGATATGGGCCCTTTAATTATCCATGGTGATGCGGACGAGTTAGTACGATTATATGAGAATCTATTTACCAATGCGGTTAGATACGGTAAAGAAGGTAAGATTCTAGATATTTCCGTTTATAGAAAAGATGACAGTGTGATTGCTACATGCACGAATTACGGTAACCCGATCCCTGCCACGGACCTCCCCCACTTATTCAAGCGATTTTATCGTGTAGATAAGTCACGTTCCAGGGAGACTGGCGGAAGCGGCTTAGGACTCGCGATTGCCAAGAGCATCACAGAGCTCCACAGTGGAACAATTTTAGCCAAAAGCTCACGTAAACAAACCGAATTCGAGACTTCCTTCCCTGCGAGTGAATAGATTCTGAACACAAACAAAAGCACCCGACTATAATCACGCCGGGTGCTTCTTTCCGTTCAATTTCAAATCATACTTATTCACTTACTTTAAGTTTCCTCCACGTCTAAATACACGGTTTAGAATATAGCCTATGGCTATTAATCCAATACCTGTCATGTAGAGCGGCACAGGGCTACTTTCTCCCGTCTTTGGAAGCTGAGGGGCACTTGAAGTGCTGTTGTTGACTGTACCTTTCGGAACTTCCTCATCAACAATGTCGACTTCACCCAAAGGGACATTTTCATCTGTAATAACTAAATCAGGAGTTCCTACTTCTTCTGATGTCGCGGATTCCAGATCGGTCGTATTCCCAGGGCCAGCAGGTACTGCCGGATCATTGATGATTACTCCTGGCACCAGCGAACTCGTAGGTGTAGGTGTTAACGGACCTCCTGGGGCTCCTGAGGTTGGTGTAGACGCAGGTCCTGATGTCGGCTCTGTTGACGGAGTAGCCGTCGGTTCCGATGAAGCTGCTGGTGTTGCGGTTGGGACTATAGTTGGTTCTGGCGTTGTAGTAGGCGTAGGCTCAACTGCTTTTTGATTCGTAATTACGAGTTGATTCGTTGATGAAGAATGAATGGACACTGGATGCTCTTTAGGATCAAGTACATAGCCACTAGGAGCTGTCGTCTCAATCAATACGTAGTTACCCAACCATAATTTATTGAATGTTACTGTACCAGCGGAATCTGTGGTTAAGCTATTAATAAATACCCGGTCTGAGCCGTTAAGGCGATAGAGTGCAAAAGTTGCATTTGCCAGCGTCTTCAAGTTGTCCTCTGCATCCAGCTTCTTGATCATCAAGGAACCTCTAACCCCGCTACCTGATCCTGATCCACTCGACACACCGACGATAATTTCTTTAGAAGAATCTTTGCTTATTTCGATAACATTAAATCCACTGAAACGAACAGTATTAATAACTTTGTCTCCTGTATTCGCCATAATCAGGGATTGATAGTCGAGAATATAAGGTTTACTAATCTCCTTGGCGAAGCTTAAATCAAACGACTGCTTGCCGTCTACATCTGTTTTTATTTCTAAGCTGTAATCGATACCCTGAATCAATTCAGGTCCGCTTTTTGTTACATCCCCATTTTCAGCTACGATTGTAGGATACAGATGGAATGAATCCTGCAGCAGAATCTGATTAGCGCTAGGAGTATCGTTGATTAACGCATTCTTCACAGTAGACTGACTACGATTAATTTGAATGCTCCAATCGATTTTTTCGCCATTCTGAACACCATTTTTCAAGAGATATTCGTCTCCATAAGGAATCTTTACGGTAGCGTTCAAATCCTTGGATACCTTTTTTGCCCCATCATAGAGATTGGCTTTATTATCAATAGAAGTGCCAATGACTTTGCCTTCAAGACTTGTATGAAATTCTATATAATAAGCGGATTGAATAGCATCTGTAAAAGAGAGCTTCAGCTCATTATTACCATTAACACCGTAAGTGTATTTGCTACTGTTTACCTCGACACCTTTCGTTGGGTCTCCATTCTTAGCAACATTCATGGTGTATACTTTCAGCGATCCAGGAACCAGGGTTTGACCCGATTTCAAAATATCCACGACTTCTGGCTCTGCAACCGTTTTGCTATTATAATTGACCCCTAATGTCCAAGCTAATTCTTTAGTTGAAGCATTATAAGAACCAAACTTCAAACCATTGCTTTTCGCTTCAGTTCTTGGAATAAATAGCCCTTCTGCTTCTGTTGTGCGAGGAATTTCGGACGTGTCTAACCAGTCCATCCTAACCTTGTTATTGAAATTTTCAGTATTAGACCAAATCCAATCCTTATTAAATTCCGTTGTATAGCTAATCGTATAAAGACCAGTAATCTGCGAATTAAAGACAACCTTGAATCCTTTATTAGCCTGAACAGGAGCATTGTAAACCAAACTATATTTGGAAGGATTCAATACATTCCCATTAGAATTTCTAATTACGAGTGATTCCGGAATAAACTTCAGTCCGCCAAACGGGAATGACTCCGTAACTTCAACCTGACCCATTGGATAGTTATCACTGTTTAATGTGACTTTCCATCCAACCGTTTTATTCTGATAATCTACGCCTGATAAGTTCTTATACAAAATGGCTGACCGTATTAAGCGTGTAGCTTCTCCAGTATAGGTACTGTCCGTAACTGTATTAGTGATTATGGTATCTTCAAACACACGCTTTACAGCTTTGGTCTTATATTCGATTCGATAAGGAGATGTTACATCTTGTTTAAATTGTAAGGTGAACCCTGACTTATTCACGTCTGAAGCTGCAACTACAGTGTAATCAATATCCTTGGTCAAAAGATTACTCAACGTTGCTGTACCCGCTGAATCCAGTTGCACCGTGTATACTTTTATAGAATTGGCTACTAACGCTTGAGAATCATTAAACAAATCCTTTAGTACAGCATTTCCTTGCGGAATCGTTTTTTTATTATAGTTATATTCGATTGCCCAGGAAATGATTTGATTGCTCCAGTCATATCCGCTAGAGTACTTGTTCAAACTTCCTCCTCGTTCTACTTGAACAGTAGCAGAAGAACTTGCAGGAACTTGCCCATCTCCTGTAAAAGTCGCTGTATTCGTGAAGCTTAGCCGATGCTCATCAGTAATAGCTGTGGAGTATTCAATACGGTAAGCACTCGAAATCGCAGGATCAGTGAAATGAACATTTAACGATCCTCCAGTGAACTCTGTAGAATATTTACTGGTATCGAGTAGTGCGCCTTGTGTTACCGAACCGTCCAACTGGATACTCAGTTGATACACACTCACAGTAACCGGAGTGCTAAGTGACAAACCTGTTGGTATAGGGTCCGTTACGACTGCATTTCCAACAGTTTTTAATGATTTATTTACGTCAACAGACCATAGAATATGGTCTGCATTAAAACCCTGAGGAATCCCCCTCTTCTCAATGGTCGATCCTACATTCGGTTTAAAATTCACAGTAACCGTCTGAACACCACCACTCACCGGAAATAAAATCTGCTGAACAGTACTTCCTGAGATTTTTTGTTTATCAAACTTAGTATTGATCCGAAGCGTTCCTTGCACATCATCATGCGTTTCTATGTAGTCGTTAAAGGCCATTGTTACTTGGTGTGATAACTGCTCAACTGTAAAAGTTCCTACATCTCCATCCTCTGAGACCAACAAGCCGCTAATATCATTAAAAAGCTGAAACTGCTCTGGAAGCTGAAAGGTAAAGGTGTCACCTTGCTTGTACGGATGAGCTTTAGGAATAGACCACGTATAATCTAATGTTACATTAGCTTCTTGCTCATAGACGCTATCCGTAACCGTCTGCCCGTCTTCACCATATACAGCCATTGAGACACTGGTGATGATATTCCGCTCTTGATCGATTGCCGCTGCTTGTACTTGTGGAGTGAACCCGATGCCATAGGCATATTGCGCTACAAGCATCAGAATAACGATCATCACACTTATTCTTTTCTTTAACATTATCCTAAAGCCTCCAATTCCTTTTCCAATTTGATTTTTCTATGTTTGTATCCCCTCTTGAAGCGTAATCTCTGCCATTCCTCATGCTCGAATGCTTCTTATGTAATTCCGCGCCCATTGCCCCATCTTATGTTAAAATAATGAAAAGCCATCCTTTTGTGGGTTAGCTGACAGAATGCATACATATATAACCATTTTATGGATGTTCAGAAACAGAAAATATCAAAAATTTACAAAGTTGTTTTTTGAAGTGCTTTTTAGGTACGAAGGAGGTTGGTTCATGCATCTTTCATCTTATTTTGATCGACAGCGTACGGAGGATTTCATTATGTTCTCCCCTTCACATTGGATTGCTCTGTCTATCATTACATTGGTCTGTATACTGTTTTACAGTTTAAGATTCGAGATTCGGACTGATGTGAGACTTCGGCAAAGTGTGCGCTTGCTGCTGATTATTATTCTTTTGTTCTCAGAAACAGGACTTCAAATATGGTACCTCTCTCAAGGCGTATGGCAATCCAGTAGCTCACTCCCGCTCGAACTATGCGGAATTACTTTACTACTATCCGTTATCATGCTGATCACTCGCAGCCGAGCACTATATTCCTTTCTGTATTTTGCTGGGATTGGTGGAGCATTCATTGCTTTACTCACACCGAATCTGGTCTATCCATTCCCTCATTTCCGATTTCTACTGTTCTTTATAGCACATGGTGGTATTGTTCTCGCTTCTCTTTATATGACCTGGATTGAGGGCTATAAGCCCACTTGGAAATCCCTCCTGTTCACCATGCTTGGACTAAACATTGTGGCCGCTTGTGTGTGGATCGCCAATTACATCCTAGGATCTAACTACATGTTCTTATCTCATAAGCCCAGCACTTATTCTGTATTGGATTATTTCGGGCCTTATCCTTATTACCTGCTTGTTGAAGAGTTGTTTGCCTTCATTGTGTTTCTGCTCATGTATTTGGTATTCTTCTGGGTGCCAGAGCAGCGTAAATCGAGACGTAAACGAATAAGCCGGATTCCCTATTAAATAAGAAAAGGCCAGCCTCCGATAATCCGGAGACTAGCCTTTTTAAATTAAGAATTCTTAAGCTTCGATGATTTCTATCGAAGTCATTTTGTCGCGTCCTTTGAAAGTATCAACAAGATCCATACCTTCAACTACTTTACCGAATACAGTGTGAACTCCATCCAAGTGTGGTTGCGGTGCATAGCAGATGTAGAACTGGCTTCCGCCTGTGTTCTTACCCGCATGTGCCATAGCAAGTGTTCCGCGCTCGTGCTTGTTTGGGTTGATTTCGCAGTTGATTGTGTATCCTGGACCACCAGATCCAGTTCCGTTAGGACATCCGCCTTGAGCTACGAAACCAGGGATAACACGGTGGAATGTCAATCCATTGTAGAAACCATCTTTTGCTAGCTTTTCAAAGTTAGCTACAGTGTTTGGTGCATCTTGATCGAACAAGTCAATCAGCACTACGCCGCCATTTTCAAGAGTAATTTTCGCTTGCTTTGCCATATGTAAATGACCCCTTTCAAAATTAACAAATTTAGAATACCTCAATTATATTACTATGAAACTACGCACAAAGCAAAGCAAGCAGGAGTAATTCCTGCTTGCTCTTTATGCCTTACCAGTTTTCCCTACCTAACATTAACGGCTGTTACTTAGCAACAGCAGCTTGTTTAGCGATACGCTCAGGAACAATATCGTTGGCAATAAGATCATTATAGCTTTCGCGACGCACTACAAGATCGCTGTGTCCGTTCTGAACGAACACTAAAGCCGGACGACGAAGCCGGTTGTAGTTGCTCGCCATGGAGTAATTGTAAGCGCCTGTGCAGGCTACAGCCAACAGATCGCCGCTTTCAGCCTCAGGCAGCTCTACATCCCAGATCAGCATATCTCCGCTCTCGCAGCATTTACCAGCGATGGATACAGTTTCTGTAGCCTCTTCATTCGCACGATTAGCAAGTAATGCCTCATATTTAGATTGGTACAATGCAGGACGTGGATTATCAGTCATCCCACCGTCAACGGCAACGTACTTACGCACGCCTGGGATATCCTTGTTCGTACCTACTGTATAAAGTGTAGTACCTGCATCTCCAACAATACTACGGCCCGGCTCCACCCAAATTTCAGGCAAAGCATTATAGATTCCAGCAAAATGAGTCTTCACGGCATCCGTAATTGCAGTTACATATTCAGAAACATGTAATGGGGTATCCCCCTCAACATAACGAATACCGAAACCTCCACCTAGGTTTACTACACGGAAGTCCACTTCCAAACCTTCTTTAACACTACGAGCAAAACTCGCTACACGTTCAACAGCAAGCTGGAATCCATCCGTTTCAAAAATTTGAGAACCAATATGGGAATGTACGCCAAGCAGCACTAAATTCTTTTTGCTGACTGCCGCTTTAAC
Organism: Paenibacillus sp. FSL R5-0923; assembly: GCF_038009145.1. NCBI lineage: Bacteria > Bacillati > Bacillota > Bacilli > Caryophanales > Paenibacillaceae > Paenibacillus > Paenibacillus sp. FSL R5-0923. The sequence goes on along the minus strand of NZ_JBBPAT010000001.1, from coordinate 2,801,805 downwards.
TGCTTCATAAGCTGATCCATTACCGATATCAAATCCAAATTTGGAATCGGTCTGGCCTGTTGTTATATACTCATGCGTATGAGCTTCGACACCTGGTGTCACACGTAACAAGATGTTAACCTTAACTTCTTTACGTGATGCAATCGACTGCAAAAGATTAAGCTCTACCAGATTATCGACTACAAAACAGCCGATCCCGGCATCAATCGCCATTTCGATCTCTTCAGACGTCTTATTGTTGCCATGAAAATGAATGCGTTCTGCAGGAAAGCCAGCTTGCAAAGCAGTATAAAGTTCGCCATCAGATACAACATCAAGCGATAAGCCTTCTTCATCAGCCAAACGAACCATAGCCATTACTGAGAACGCCTTACTTGCATAAGCTACTTGGAACCCAAGTCCAGAGGATTTAAAAGCATCCATATATTCCCGGCAACGTTGTCTCACCAATTGCTCGTCCAATATATATAGCGGGGTTCCATATTCCGCCTTCAATTCAGTTACATCACATCCGCCGATCTCCAAATGCCCAGCATCGTTAATTCGGCTAGTACCGTGTAGAAACATTCTTTAGTCCTCCAATTTCTGTGGAATATCAAGGTTCCACCCTGTCTTTAGTGTATTCAGTATAACAGACAGTGGGAACTCCATTGAATGGACTAATTTGCAGTAGTTTTGTATTTTCCTACGATTGTTAATCATTCTTTTGAGTAGGCGGCACCCTTGTATTGTCTCTAGTTTTGTTGAAAGACGGCCTTGTCTTCGAGCTTAAGACTGGCTTACGCACTAGAATTTCACTCATTGCCTTTGCATTAAAAGGTATAAACGGCCACATATAAGACGAGTTATAGGAGCGATGGGTAGTAAGGAAAATAGTCAGTAGCGTCGTGCCAATCATAAATCCTGGCACCTGGAATGCCGCTACGGCAACTAGCAACGCAAGCCTGACGATTCGATTCGCAAGACCCAGCTCATAACTCGGGGTTGCAAACATACCAATGGAGGCTACAGCCATATACAGAACTACCTCGTTTACAAACAAACCACTCTGAACCGCTATATCGCCAATCAATATAGCTGCAATCAGACCCATCGCTGAACCTAAAGGCGTTGGTGTGTGTACTGCAGCCATCCGCAGTAAATCAACCCCAAGCTCCACAATTAGAAACTGGGCGAGTATTGGAATTCTGGCGGTCTTTTGAGGTCCAATGAAATCCAGCATAGCCGGCTTTAGTTCAGGATGAATGACAAGCAACATCCATAGCGGCAGCAGGAACATGGACGCAAATATACCGATGAAACGGACCCACCGCAAGTACGTTCCCATAAAAGGAGTCTGACGATTCTCCTCTGCATGCTGACAAAGATCAAAAAAAGTAGTCGGAAGAACAATAACAATTGGTGAGGTATCTACAAACAGTATTACCCGTCCCTCCAATAAATTGGAAGCTACGACGTCGGGGCGTTCAGAATAACGCACCATAGGATATGGATTCCATCCACCGCCGATAATCGCCTCCTCTAATTGTTTATCTGCCAGAGGAATACCATCAATATCAATGCTTTTGATTTTGTCGATAACAGACATAACCTGTGTTTTATCAACGATATCATCAATGTAAGCCACGCATACATCTGTTTGTGTCCGTCGTCCAACCCGAAATAGCTCATATTTCAGCCCTGGATCTCGAACCCGTCTTCTGACAAGCGAGATATTGCTCAGTAAAGTCTCTGTAAAACCGTCGCGCGCACCGCGCACCACCCGATCAATCGAAGGCTCGGCTGGACTGCGACTAGGGTAAGAACGAGTATCCATGATGATAACTTTGTTCTCACCTTCGACGAATAGCACGCTCAAGCCTTCAAGTACCTTCTCGATACTTTCACTTAAAGAATTCCCCTCTTCCACCTGGATGTGAGGGACATATTCATTCATAAAGCTAGACAGCACACCCGTAGACAGATTCTCAGAGGTGAGATAGGTCAAACGTTTTAGAATATCATCGGTCACATCTGTGTTGGTAAAACCACTTAAACAGAGTAGAGCTGTCTTATGTCCGCCAAAGGACATCTGTCTGAACGTTACATCAAAGCTTGTGCCCAGTCCCATTACCTCAGTAAGTGTTTGTTTCGTATCTTGTAAGGACATTGGGATTTCATCATTACCTTGCCAGTAAATGACGGATTCTTTTAATGAGTTGGAGTGCTCGCGATCTCGTTTCTTCTGTAGCTTGCTGCTTCCCTTTTTATTGCTGTCTTGTGACTCTTGTTGCGCTTGCTTTTTAGATAGTTTGGACTTTGGCGTCACTTTGGCTTGAGATTCTTCCCCGGACTCTGTTGCGGACTCTGATCCGCCTGCTTGTTGGGTATTCTGATCTTGCGCCTCATCTTCGGATTCCGAGTCTGAATCTAAGCCGAATAACCTGGCAAAAAATCCTTTACTAGGCTCATTCTGTTCCTGATTCCCGAGCTCATCTGACGCCTCTGCATCCTGCTGCCCGGAATCCGGCTGTGCAGCTTCAGCGCTTTGCTCTTCTGCCCCTAGCTCATCCGATGCCTCTGCATCCTGCTGCCCGGAATCCGGCTGTTCTGATGCTTCAGTGCTTTGCTCTTCTGCCCCTATCTCCGCAGATGCCTCTGCATCCTGCTGCCCGGAATCCAGCTGTTCTGATGCTTCAGTGCTCTGCTCTTCTACCCCTAGCTCATCTGATGCTTCTGCATCCTGCTGTTCTTGACTCGGATCAGCTGCTGTAGTATTTTCCGCCGGATCTGCGTCTTCACTGGTCATAGAAGCTCCGTTAACCTCGGTATGATCATCAACTAGATCCTCTGCGGTATTCTTCATTGCTGCGGCAGCCGCAGCGTTTTCTTCCTGATGATCCTCTTCTGGCACAGAATCACCGCTGTGAATAAATTTGCTCATTCCATAACCCCCGTTTACTGTCGGTATACAAACCAGTCGAACAAAGAACCCGCGACCTTCCCGCTTACCATCGCCATTAACAGCCCGAACAAATAATGTGTCATGTTCAAGCGTTTAGCGAGTATCGGCAGCACATTTAATACCTCGGTCAATGCTGCAGCGAGCATCCCGACAAAAATCCCGTCAAAAAGTCCTATACCAAGTTCAACTAAAGGACCTGAGGATATTTTCCAATTCCAAAAATCACTTACGGTTCCTAGCAATGATCCAACTACCATCGCACCCTCGTACCAATGTACTTTATCGTAAGAAGAAGTTAATTGAGCCAGACGGGGCACCATGTCGAGAACCACAAATAAAGCGATCACACCGCCACCTACAGCGATCCCCCCTGCAATACCCAGCAGCAAATTCAACCCTAGTGTTATAGGTGCCGTCATCTTCCGTCCTCCACGTTCTCTGGTTGATTTTCTCCACGGCGCCTCATTTTGCTATACTCCTCATTGATGACGTATTGGTCGATATTTTTCTGATACAGGTACATTTCCACTTCTAGCGGTGTAGGCTCTTCATTCCACTTTTTCTTAAATAAATGGTTGAAAAAAATGACCATTCCAAAGCCGATTCCTACAGAATACGCAATCTGAAATACAACCGGATGTTCATCCCGATGACCGGTTATCATCTCCACAATTCGGATTTGAACCTCCTGCATGTTTACATCCGCATGGAAATTCATGATGGTCAGCGCAGATCCGAAGAACAGCAGCAGCCACACTAAGACAAACATCGCTACTGAAGGCTTCCGCCTCTCCACCGAACTTTCAATCTGCACAATCGTTCTGCCTTCACCAATCGGCTCAATGTCCGCTTCGGGCACCAGCTCATAAATGCGGGGAATAACCATCAGAAGGTCAATCAAAATTAGATTGCCGTCACTTTGCTCTGGTTTCATTAGCAGAATAGATTCCAGCGACTCTTTCAGCTCTGGCTCCGCGATCAAAAATGCAATATCACCCAATGTGACACCTTTACCTTTGGGCACCGTCACCCGGTTCTTAAGCTGTATATAGATGGCGGGAGCAGAATGTTGTTTCATCCGCATTCCTCCTAAAGGTTGTGGTCAAGTAGCTCCGGTGCAAGATAACGGTAGTATGGGAGTAAAGCCTTATTTTTACTCTTGTAGCTCTGAATCAATTTCCAAAGATGCTGAAATGTTGAATTTTTATTGGTATCGGGAATGCTTACCCCACCTTACAATCTTGTTATAAAAGAGAAAGGGAGGAGTTTTATGTAAATGGATACAAACATCTCTTCTTAATGGGTATTGTTGTTTAAATCCTAATCTGCGGAGGCTGCTGTGGGAAAATTTGAAGCGAGGTCGCGGAAGAGGTAATTTCCAACCATTCTCAGTAAGCGGCAATCCATAAGACGTTTTTCCTGCTGAATGACGACTTTAAGAAGAACCCAAATCCAGGCGTTTGTCATCTACTATCTTCCATCATGTATGTGATGCTTAACGAACAAGGCATTGAGTCGGAGCTTTGCATCGGAGAAGTTCAGCGAACGGATGAACCGTATTTCGATCATTCCTGGATCGAGATTGATGGAAAGGCTTTTGACCTTTCAATCCAGTAGTCGTTAGATAACGAGCAAAATTCCCCCATTTACGCTGGATTTGATTTGAACAGCGGTATTTTGTCAATTAGATTGTGTTTTGGTGGACATGTTTTTTTTGAGGCGTAAACGGCGCTTTATTTAGCTGAGGAGCAAGATGTGACCATTGCTATATAAACAGGACAAATCTTCCTGTGGAAATCTGCTTAACTATGATGGGTCATTTACGAATAGAGAAATGTCTGGCAAAGAACTGCAACGGAGTTTTTGCGGCAGCACGTTACAAAAGTGTTCAGCGAAGGCCATCGTATGAAGTTGAGAGAGCTTGCTCCCTCATGATTCACTCCAAAGCAGCAGAGTTGTTTAAGAACATGTTCACGTCAGCAGATATTTGCTTATATTGGGTCCAATGCAGATAATGATGCCCTTTTAAGATGATGAGCTGATGCTGATCCAGCTTACGGAGCTGATCCTCATAGAAGGTTAAATTAGATTTCCCATCGGCATTCACTTTATCACTTGGGGGCGTAAAGATCATTACAGGCAGACTTGGCGGAAAGACCATATCCTTTGTAGCAGCAATATTGTTCTTTATTTCCCTTGCTTCATTCACTACATTCTTATTATAGGCTTTCCATGCGGTAATGATTTGGGTCATCTTTAGATTTTGAACAGTATAAGTACCTTCATCGGCCTGTGGTAAAACAATGCCCGGACTGATATAGGACGCAAGTCTTGCCAACCCGCTCGGAACGACCAAGCTCATATATTTGGGCATAGTGGGAACAGGTTCCTTAAAATAGTCCACGGCTTGCGGTAAGGTGATATCGATTCCAACGATAGCTTTGATTTCGTCGGGATATTTATTGGCGTAATACATACTATAAATTCCGGAAATAGAATGAGGCATTAGGATATAGGGACCATCTATCTTTGCTTTTTGCAACGCGCTCCTAAGTTCCCCTACGATGTTCTCCACCGTTCGTTCTTTATCGGTCATATCACTCCAGCCATATCCAAAAGGTTCTACAACGACTACTTTGTGATGGTTGGCCAACTCGTTAATTAAGGGTTCGAAGTCCAATACAGGTGAAATCGTTCCCAGTCCGCTTAACAAAACAATGGCGCTACCCTCCGTCCCCTTTGTATACACATGCATTTTCTTTCCATCTACTTCAACATATTGACCCCATGCAGGGTATTTCTTGTGTTCGTACCTTGAAAGCACTTGATTCACTAACACAACTATTAGCATAGTTGCGGTTAAACCCAGCACAATGTTTCGAATCATCCTTGTAAATCTAAACGTTCTCTTCGTCTTCATTTTAGCGTTGCTCCCTTTACAAAAGATTGGATAAGTAGACATCCTTGTCACTCATCTTCATATTAATTGTAGAAGACAAAGGTTAAAATGAGGTTCTTTGATTGTTTAAATTCTGGTTAAAAAATCGGCACAAAAGCTGTCATTACTCACCAGACAGTCAGAAGGTTACGATGGGCGAAGAAGCTTATTGATTTTCAAGAGAATTAGATTCTACCAGAGCCATAAATTATATATGCTGACGGATAATCTAATGGCGTTATTCCGGAATGGGTACAGGTAGGGAACGAGACGAATAATGGAATGCTTTGGGAGGATGGAAAAGCTTCTGTAAGTATGAGTAATTTTGCCGCGTTGATCAATTCAGGATATAGTGCAGTAAAAGCGGTCAGTAGTAGTTCAAAAGTCATCGTCCACCTCTCTAACGGCTACGACAATTCCTTATTCCGCTGGATGTTTGACGGTCTGAAGTCTAACGGTGCCAACTATGATGTGATCGGCATGTCACTATATCCCACTACAAGCAACTGGTCTACACTGAACGCTCAGACATTAACGAATATGAATGATATGGTTGCCCGGTATGGTAAAGAGGTGATCATTTCAGAGGTCGGCATGGACGTTAGTGCTCCAACAACGGCGAAAGCTTTTCTTACCGACATCATTAGCAAAACAAAATCGGTAAGTGGCGGCAAAGGGCTTGGCGTGTTCTATTGGGAACCGGAGAGTTATGGTACATGGTACGCTTACACAAAAGGTGCCTTTGATTCTTCTGGTAAGCCTATGGTGGCTTTAGATGCCTTTTTGAATTAAAAAAGAAGACAGCCACGGTGCTTAACCATTGGCTGTCTTCTTTTCTAATAATCTTTAGAAATGGAGCGAATCCAGTTTCTTGCCTTCAAAATCAAACAGAGCTAAATTGGACCACCCATTCTCATGCCCAACAGACCATTCCTTTTGCGAAGGAATCCAAGCAGGCTCCCAGTAATAAAAGCCGATTCCTTTTCCGTTAGGTGTATTCTCAATTACGTTTATGAAATCCTTCATATACTTAGCTTGACCCTCTTCTGTGGCTGGATAACCATCATGGAGCTGGGCTTCCTCATTCACAATTACTGGAAATCCTTCAGGTGCATTCAGTGTCCATGGATAGGCTGTTTCCACCACAATGATATCCTTGTTATAACGCAGCGCTAATTCGTTCAGGTTAAGCTGTAAGTCGTCCAAAGTACCATGCCACCAAGAGTAGAATGATAATCCGATAACATCATAATTTACACCATGTTCTAAGAAACGATCAAAAAAGTTACGGCTCGCCGGATGATCAGCACCCCGGTCAATATGGATCATGATGGACAAGTCAGAATCGACGGATTTCGCACCCGCTATACCTGCTTTAACTAGCGTAGTGAACTGCTCCCACTGCTCCGGAGTATCACAATCTCCATCAACCTTGCCTTCTCCCCATAACATGCCTGGCGTAATTTCATTACCGATCTGCACCATATCGGGCAGTGTGCCTTGGGACTGTAAAGCTTCAAGGGTCTCGCGTGTATACTCATACACGGCGGATGTCAAACCACTGAAGTCAAGTACCTCCCAAGCTTTTGGCTTCCATTGGTTAGCTGGATCCGCCCATATATCTGAATAATGAAAATCCAGTAGAAAATCCAGCCCTGCTTCTTTGATCCGCTTTGCCATAACCAGCGTCCGTTCCAAATTGCAAAAGACACCTGGAGGGTCATTCCAAATCCGCAGCCGTATGGCATTTACTCCATTGTCCTTAAGGATGTGGAGTAAATCCTCACCTTCCTCAGCAGTCCGAACAGAGCGACTATGGAATTTGCCTCCACCCTGCTCTATTTCATCCAAAAACGAGATGTCCATTCCATTGATAAATGTCATTATCATCATCCCTACTCCTTTACAGAACCAAGTGTCATTCCTTTAACAAAATACTTCTGCAAGAATGGATATACGATTAGAATAGGAGCAGCCCCGATAAAGATTTGCGCGGCTCTAACCGTTGTCTGCGAGATTAATTCCATCTCCTTCGGATTAATGCTCATGGAGCTCATATCCCGTTGAATGATAACGGTCTGCAGAAAGGTCGCCAGCGGAAACTGCTTAGAATTGTTCAAATACAATAGTCCATCGAACCAGGAGTTCCAGTGGAACACCATACTAAACAGTGCAATCGTCGCAATCGATGGTAATGAAATCGGTAAGTAAATGCTGAACAAGGTACGGAAATGTCCTGCACCGTCAATTAGCGAAGCTTCCTCCAAATCTTTAGGAATACCGCGGAAGAAGTTCAGCATCAGAATTACCAAGAATGTATTCACCGCACCTGGCAGAACGAGTACCCAGAAGGAATCCATTAAGCCAATCTTTTGAATAACAATATAGAATGGAATCAGACCACCATTAAACACCATGCTGAACACGAACAACCAGGAATAAACATTCCGGCCTTTGAAGGCTGAGTTTTCCTTAGATAGCGGATAAGCTGCCAGAAAAGTAATCAGAAGCGTAAGTCCGGTTCCGAGTACAGTTCTTTGTACGGATACCCATATAGAGTGTAGGAATATCGGATTATTCATTGTCTTTTTATAAGCTTCCAGAGAGAACTGCTTTGGCCACAAGCCCACCAGATTGGCATCAGCCGCAGACTTGGCACTGAAAGATACAGCTAATACGTGAATCAGAGGAACAATACACATGAGTGCGAGTATGATCAGAAAACAAGTATTGAATATGTTGAAAATACGATAACCTCTAGTTTTGTAATACATAGGTCTCCCTCTTCCATTGGTAGTTTAGAAAATGCGATATCCTGCCCATTTTTTAGCCAGACTGTACGATACAAGGATTAGGACCATACTAATGGCTGACTTGAACAGTCCGATTGCTGTACCAAAGCCCATCTCACCATTCAGAATAGCTGTCCGGTATACGAAGGTGTCGATAATATCGCCTTTCTGATAGACCAGCGGATTGTAGAGGTTAAAGATCTGGTCAAACCCTGCATTCAATACATTTCCGAGAGCCAGAGTACCTACCACAACAACCATTGGCAGTAGAGAAGGCATTGTGATAAAACGTGTCTGTTTCCAGCGGGTTGCACCATCTATTTCAGCAGCTTCATATAATGAAGGGTTAATTCCTGCTAGAGCAGCCAGGAAGACGATCGTGTTATAACCAAATTCCTTCCATACATCTGTGAGAATGACCGTGAACCTGAACCAGTTATTATCACCTAAGAAAAATATGGGTTTAATTCCCATACTGCCGAGGATCTGATTGACGAAGCCATCTGTAGCAAGCAAATCTAGCAAGATCCCGCCAAGGATGACCCAAGACAAGAAGTGAGGTAAATAAACCAATGTCTGAATTGTACGCTGTATATAAACCTTGCGAATCTCATTCAATAGAATGGCGAACACAAACGGCACAGCCAGATTGAAGATCATCTTCAGAACGGCAATAATCAATGTGTTCCAAATGACCTGCATGCTGTCATTACGTTCAAATAGATAGCGGAAATTATCTAATCCAACCCACGCTGATCCCGAAATTTTTAGCCATGGCTTATAATCCTGAAACGCCATCACAATTCCGCCCATCGGTATAAAGCTGAAGATGATCAGGAATATCATCGCCGGCAGCAACATTAAGTGAAATGGCCATGTTTTTTTAAGTGTTCTCATCCTTGGTCCCCCATATCGTGTCAAGTTCTTCTGTAACCATACTCAAATTATAGCAACGACAGGATTCCCCAAATAGCGAGCAAAACCAATATATATGGTACAAAACCAATCTCTTTACCGTATAGAAACAGAAGCTAATTTATACAAATTCGGATAACCGCTAACGCAAAAAGAGACGGTTCCCACAGCTAAATAAACAGCTGAGGAAACAGTCCCTAATTGTGCTACTTATACCCTTAACAGAGCATTATTTTACGCTGTCATACCATTCATTTACTTCTTTAGTGATTTGGTCGCCGCCGCCTGATTTCCAGGTCGCTACGAAGGTATCGAAAGCTTCTAGTGGCTTGTTGCCATAGATGATCTCATTAAACGTTTGGTTCTCGATTTTGTTCAGATAATCCATCTTCGATTTCATAGTTTCAGTAGTAGGACCAGTGAACATATTTTTGAAGGATTTATCCTCTTGTGCCAGCAGAACCTTTGCAGCCGCAGGGGTATCCTTACCATAGTTCACAGCTACATCCTTCTCCAAACGAGTGGTTGGTTCAGCACCATCTGCAAGGTTAAGAAGAGCTTTCATTTGGGCATCCGGAATCCGGGCACCGTCACGAACCAGCATATAACGAACGCTGTTCACATAACCACCAGCAATTTTATCATTTTCAATCATCTTACCGTTTGCATCTAGTTCATAGTCATATCCTGCGAAGAGGCCATTATCCAGCTCGCTACCAGGCTTAGGATCAGCGAAGTTATCGAACAGATAGTTTTGATAGGTGAAGAATGCTTCTGGATTTTTCATTTTAGTGCTAATCAGAGTTACACCGTTGGTGAACTGTGTACCATGACGCATAACTTTACCATCTGGTCCCGCTGGAATTTCAATTGGAGCCCATACAGCATTCGGAGCATTCTTCACAGTATCCTGAAGCGGCCAACCGCTCATCCAGTAAGGTCCTGGGAGAATACCTGCTGTACCCGCCACTGCTGGCTCAGCTGTTTTGTTCTCATCCCAAAGTGCTGCTTCTTGAGGAATATAACCCTTTGCGAGCCATTCCTTCATTTTTTCCAACCCTTGCTTCATACCTGCATTTACAGAACCGTATTCCAATTTACCATCAGCATCAAGATTCCACTGCTGTGGAAGAGTTCCGTAAGCACCGAAGATCCAAGAAGGATCGCCCATCCAAGTGTTCATCGATGTCTTAAAGCCGATACTGAGCGGAGTTACTTTATCTGGTGCCAAGCCATCAGGGTTCTGATTCTTGAAGGCATCCATAACCTTTTCCAGCTCATCAATCGTTTTAGGTGCTTGCATATTTAGCTTGTCTAGCCAATCTTGGCGGATCCAGAGAATGTAATCATGGTTGTACGCGTAATCAAGTACAGGAAGACCCATTTTTTTGCCATCGCGGCTGTATTGGTTCCATACGTTAGGATCCTGTGCCATGGCTTCTTTCCAAGTAGCTGAGGCGTATTTATCGAACAGGGTCCCCACTTCAGCATACATACCGGAATCGATCAAATCCTGAGCAATCGTGCTATCACCTGTACCGATCGTTACAACATCAGGCATTTCCTGACCAGATGACATCGACAGGCGTAGCTTGGTTCCAAAAGCACCATTCGTATCTGTGATGGACCAAAGTGATTTAATATTGATGCCGAACTTTTCTTTTGTCCACTTCGTAGCAACGTTATTCTCAATGCTTTCCCCGTTCTTGAATTTAAGCTCAGGGTCAACACCCCATACCGTTGTAATGGTTACCTCAGGATCATATTTATCCTTGTAGGCGTTTTCAGAATTAGATGTTGTATTGGTAGTCGTATCACCGGCTGTATTCTTTCCATCAGCGGCATTATTGCCCGAACAACCTGCGAGACTACCTACCAAAAGCATACTCATACACAGGAGCGGCAGCCATTTTTTTCTCTTCATCGCGCTCATTTTGTTCCCCCTTAGATTCCTTAAGTGTTGGTTATGACTTAATTATAGGGAACGAAGATGATGTCGAATACGTCATTTAAACAAGGTTTCTGCACCTTTCTCAACCTCTCTATCCGTCACGAAATTCATTTGGTGTCATATTGTAATGCTTTTTGAACATTTTGCTGAAATATTGCGGATTCTGATATCCGAGTTCGGTAGTGATTTCATAGATTTTTTTATTCGTATTCTTAAGTAAATAAAGTGCACGTTCCATCCGCATGCGGATAATATAGTCTCCGAGCCCTTCTCCTGTCTCTGCCTTATATATTTTAGATAAGTATACGGGGTGCAGATACACATGATCCGCTATCGTCTTCACCGACAGATCATGCCCAGAATGGTTTCCTACCAGCTCATGTACCTGCTTTATAATGTAACTTTTCGTGTTCTGATCACTTTCTGAGAGTTCCTTCTGAAGCTTGTTTAGCATATCGAACGCCCAGTCCTTCAGCTTGTCAAAAGAAACAATGATGCTCTGAGTCAACATCGGATCGAACGCATATTGGTCGATTTGTGAGATGAACTGCCCCCCTTTGTGAGCAATGTACATGAATGCATTAGTAATGGACAGAAAGACTTCATACAGATGCTCACTTGAAAAGCGTGCATTCTCCATATCTCGGAACACATCAGCTATCTTCTGACGGGCTGTATCCCATTGCTTAGATTCCAGCAAATGAATGAGCGTTGGCGGACGATAAAGACTTTCGAGTGATTTGATGCTCATCATCTCCTGAAGATGACGATCCCCCAGATAAAGTACCGAGCCTGTTTCATTATGTGTTGTCAAATACATTGAACTTAAGCCACTTCGATAGGCAGCCGTCATCCCTTCGGGAAAAGTAAACCACTCCGTTACGATAAGCGATATCTCACCCTTCAGGTAGTTACTCACACTAATTCTGAAGTTAGCAATCGCTGACTTAAGGATTTGTTGTCTCGCAGCATCGTAATTATTCGACTTCTCTAACTCTCGCTGGATGACTGGCTTCAGTTCCACAAGCAAAATTAAACAATCATGTGGTGCTTTGCAAAACCAGACATGGAACTGCTCCTTAAAGAGCTCCTCGGCAATATTGCCGATGGCATATTCCATTAGGGAAACCGAATGATGATCCATTGCGGCGTAATGTTTACCCAGCTGAATCAATAACATCGCCGCTTCAACATCTGATTCGAAAGAGATTTCATATTCCTTAAGCTTTAATGCAAGTGTCCGCTCAGACAGCACTCTACCAAGTAGTAACTCATGCATCAAGTTGGCCCGCAAAACACTGTAATCGGCTTTGCGATTATAGAGTAGCAAATGATATTTATCGTGTGCCTCCCATTCGTCTTTTAGAGACTCAATCGCTCCGGAGATACTATTGATAAATTCCTCATCACTCACTGGCTTCAAAATATAATCAAAAGCCTGTAGCTGAATCGCCTTCTTAGCGTACTGAAAATCAGAAAAACCTGTCAGCAGAATCGACCGGATATCCGGCCATCTCTCGCTCACCGTTTCAATTAATTGCAAACCGGACATTCCAGGCATCGAAATATCAGTAACCATGATATCTATGTCCTGCTGTTCCAATATTTCCAGAGCCTCGGCACCCGATGCCGCCTGATGTACTTGCTTTACGCCAATCTCGTCCCACGGAATCGTGCGGGCCAGACTTTCTGTTACATAAGGCTCATCATCGACTAACAATATCTCTATCATCATATTCCCTCCTAGATGTCATCCATATTATTGTCAGTTAACGGTAACAACCACTGAAGTTTAACCTGCAATCCTCCGAGTGATGATGGTGCAATCGTCAATCCTGCATCCTCACCAAAACGCAGCCGCATTCTCTGATGCACATTCCAAAGCCCGCAGCCCATTTCTTCATCCATCGCTTTGCCTAGCTTATTTTCCAATACGATAATTTCCTCCGGGGTCATGCCTTTTCCGTCATCCTCAACCGTTAATGTCATAACTCTTCCGTTGCATGTGCCCGTAATTCGCACCAGCCCCTCTTTAGAGACAGGCTCAATCCCATGGATAACCGCATTCTCGACCAAAGGCTGAAGAACCAACGGAGGAAGATCTCTTTTCCGCATTTGCGGCGGGATAAGAACTTCATATTGAAGTCTGCTCATCCTCATTTTTTGGATCTCCAGATAGTGAGTCACAAATTCCGTTTCTTCAGATAAAGCAACAAGATCGCGTTCTTGGCGGGTCGTATATCTGTAATACCGGGATAAATTATGCGACATACCGACGACAGCACCCATATTATCGAGCTTCGCCATACTCGTAATAAATGAGAAGCAATTATAGAAGAAATGCGGATTAATCTGGGATTGAAGCTGCTTTAATCTAGCTTCTCGGACATGGATCTTTTCCATTAACACATTCTCAATCAGCTTCTGAATCTGTTCCACCATGCTATTAAACCTTCCGGACAGGAAGCTGAACTCATTCTTACCTTTGATCTCCACCCGAGCAGAGTAGTCTCCTTGCTTCAATCTCTGGAAGCCTCCAACCAATAATCTAACGGGCACCTGCACCTGAACATATAGTAGATAGGCTACGAGACAGCTCATTAATAACAATGCACCAATAGCAAAATAAAATAAGCGGTTGGAGGTTTGGATCGGATGCAGTATTTCTGACAGCGGCATATAGTCGATCAAATACCAGCCCATTTTATCCGAATAGACTATGTTTACACTGTAGGACTCACCATTAATGTTCACTGTACGATTTTCACTTTGCTTCAGCTGCTCTTGCTCCAGCCTTTTTACCAATTCATTAGCTAGCAGCTTGTCAGCACTACGGTTAAAGATAAGTCCAGTACCCTGTTTATAATAAAAAGGATCTCTCCTGCCATCACTTTTGAATTTATCCAGCATATCTTCAATGTTTCGGCTGTCAAACTCCACTTTCATAATCGTATTGACCTTTTCAGGAGTGAACTCTGACATGAAGGGGGTAAAAGAAAACCAAGAGAACACAAAATGGTCGCCATCTTGCTCAACGATCTTTTCTACATGCCAGCCTGACTTAACTTCCCGCTTCAAATCCTCATCCGAATACGGTATAGCATCATTCTCTGACACCATTCGGTGGATGGACGGTGAATAGAGGTACAACTTACTCTTCCAGTTGGAGGAGCTTTCCTGAATACTGATTTTGGTCTGAATCCGCTTAATCAGGTTAATCGCATCCAGGTTCAAATGTGTTCCCTTCAAATAAGTATCCTTCAAGCTCAAAATATCAGGATCATGAATGAGCAGGATCGGCCAGGAGGACAACAGCTCCATATTACTCTCTACTTGATTCTGAAAAAAACTGAGCTGATTGCTGTTCGAAGTATTTAACTCCGTACGTAGCACATCCGTGGTCGTCTTATTGGAATAGAAATAGAGGATCGTAATAGGAATCAGCATGATGACCATGATACTTACGATTTTGGTAAATAAATTATATCTATACACTTTCCTTCACACTCCGACTCAAATGTCATAGCCTCTATTGTACAAATAATCTTCATTAACGCATAGATAATTTCTGCCTGCAAAATGAGGTAGACAGGTGATAGCTTGTTCAAGCACTGTTATCGTCTTCTCTATTGTAAAGGCTTAAATTATTGCGCTATATGCTACGTACGAAACATTTCTGCAGTTTTTGCAGTCTAATGTATTGTAGAGACATACAAAAAGGGATGATCCGAAAGCCGCTAGGCATTCCAGTCATCCCTTTATACTTTATTTGTTCAATCTATACAATCAGAGTCTGTTCAGAGCGTTTGTGCTTTAGATTGTTGACTCGATATGAAGAATAAAGCGGTCCAGATCAACGCGAACCCGATAATTTGCGGTAGCGTGACGAGCTGCTGGAATACGATCCAGTTAATGATTACTCCCGTCATAGGAAAGCTTAGTTCAGCCAATGTAGCAAAGGAAGCTTTGGTAGTGCTGAGTCCTTTGTAATACATCAGCATACTGAGTAGTCCTGGCAGCAGAGCCTGCAGCAACAAATTAATGGCTATGGCAGCAGATGCACCAAATCCACCATTAATCTGCCAAGGAGCACCTTCTAATGTGGTGATAACGAAAAGCAACGGCAGCGCCAATATAAATCTTAGGGAAGTCACGGTCTCATATTTCATAGACCCAAGCAGATAACGTCCCATTACTGTTGAGCCACCCCACAATGCGGCCGCTCCTAAGGCCATCAGACTGCTAACACCGATAAAGTTGTTCACATGTCCGAATGGAATACTCCAGCCAAAGGTCAGCAGATAGGTTCCTACCAGTGCCACAATAATGAGGATTCCGAAATTTTTAGGCAGACGTTCTTTAAGAATTAAGGCTGCAAGACCGATAGCGAATATTGGCTGAAGCTTTTGCAGCAACAGCACAGCATTTAAATCCCCACTGGAGAGTGCCATCGTAAATAGAATTGTCGCCCCAGCAGAACCTCCCCAGGAAACAATTAGCAAAGCTCCAATCTGGCGAAATCCAATACCTTTTAGCTCCGCCCGGTGACGCCAAAGAACAGGGGAAGCAGCCAAGAAAAGCACCACATGCTCCAAAAGAACAATTTGCGATGAGGTCAAAGATTTTAAGAGGATAATACGAAAGAGCGGATCAACGCCCCATAGTGCTGCACCGAACACAACGAGCCAAAACCCACTGCGTAACGGCGACGTGCTGCTTACCTTATTAGCTGATGATGAAGCTGTTACATTACTCATAATTCCATTCTCCTTGTCGATACAAACCCTCGATAAGAGACCAAAAACCCCCGAATCACCATAAATGGTCGACTCGGGGGCATTATCAATAAAGACGTACAGGATAGACTCCTAGCGCCTTTATCTTATGATCCTCTCCCATCCGGACTTTACCGTCGGCTCTGGATTCACACCAGATCAGTCACTTCTCTGCAAGCAGAACAAGTGAGTCGCGGGCTCAGTTCGCTTTGAACATTACCGCCGGTTGGGAATTTCACCCTACCCCGAGAATCTTGTATTCCGTTGTTTTTTTCACAATCTCAGAATAAACCTCTTCTTGCCATTCGTCCAGTACTTTATGAAAATATACATAAAATTTTCATGTATCACAGCTTTTCTTACATATTTTATTCGTTATTGTTCTACTGTCTCATCCAAAAAAATCTGTATAATGAAATTATGTTTATTTTTCCATAGTTTAGGAATTTTTCTAAGGAGGTTGTTATGAAAGAATCATTTTGGATGAAGGAGTCATTCTGGACGAAGTTATTGTTCTCCTTTTTTGCTGTCGGAGTCATAGCTTTTTTAGGATTCATAGGTTCAATAATTACCGCGCTTTTCGGGGGACTAATGTTTTATACTCCACTTGTGGCGATTTTATCTGTTGTGATAGCTATTTATGTTGTACTCCTTATATTTAATGTGTTGTCCCGAAAAACAAGCAATATTATATTGCTATCCATCCTCGGACTTAGTGTGCTCGTAACCGCAGGATATGAGATCAAACAAACATATATCAACAGCATTGCCACGGTCGATGATCGGGAAGTTAATTTGGTACAATACGAACCTTTTGCTGAGAATACCAAAGCAGTGAATTTGGATAAACCTTCTTCATATCATATCGATAACAACTTACCAAAATTGGATGGCGCAACCGCACTATACCCACTGTATTCAGCTTTCGTGCAATCTGCTTATCCTGCGGCCAGTTATAATCCATATGATTTTCAAACAAGTCAAGTGATTTGCAGTAGCACACCGGAAGCTTACAAAAGACTAATCGAAGGTGAAACTGATATTATCTTTGTCGCTGCTCCTTCTCTTGCCCAACAGAAACATGCGAAGCGAAAAGGCGTCGAGCTGAAGATCACACCCATCGGCCGCGAGGCTTTCGTATTTTTTGTGAATAAACGAAACGAAGTAACTGGACTTTCCACCGCCCAGCTTAAAGATATCTACGCAGGCAAGATCACCAATTGGAAAGATGTAGGCGGAGCTAATAACCGTATTCGCGCTTTTCAACGCCCAGAGGATAGTGGGAGCCAGACGATGCTGCAAAAGTTTATGGGAGACACTACACTCATGACACCTCCTAAGGAAGACGTGGCGGATATTATGAGCGGAATTATTAAACAAACCTCCAGTTATCGCAATTATAAAAATGCACTCGGGTACAGCTTCTTATTTTACGCCTCAGAAATGAATCAAAGTGGGGAAATTGCACTACTCGCCATCGATGGTGTTAAGCCCGACAAAGAGAGTATTCGCAGTGGACAGTACCCTTTGGCTACAGAATTTTATGCTGTGACTGCTGGAAGTGACAACCCCAATATTCAGCCCTTTCTAGATTGGATGCAATCTGCTCAAGGTCAGGAATTGGTAGAAAAAACGGGTTATACTTCTTTGCAATAAAATATTGTTAGGGAAAGAGAGCTAACCCAAATGTTTGGGAAAGCTCTCTTTTCGCTTTTTATACCGAAATTTTTCCTTTTTCACTCTAAAAGAGCGCAACTTTTGGAAACTATTGTCGTTTAAGATTTATATAAGCCGAAACTGCATCATAGGAAGAAAAAGTAAGAATTGCTAGAAACCAAGAAACGGGGATGGTAGGGATTGCAGATGAAGAAGTTTGGTTTTTTGGCGTTACTGCTGCTTTTGTTGGTGCTGGTTCATCCAGGAACTGGTTATGCCGGCTCTGCAGAGACACACATCAATCTAGACGGCAATGATCTAAAGATTTCAAAAGAAGCACAAGTTCAAATTGTAAATGGAAGCGTGATGGTTCCACTTCGCCTCGTTACGGAGCAGCTTGGTTATACCGTGAAATGGGATAATGTGACCAAGACTGCAACCATTGAGCAAAAGGGAACGACATTAAAGCTTATCGTGAATAATGCGATGGCAGAGGCTTCGGGGAAACAGGTAAAACTGGACAACCCTCCTTTTCTCAGTGGCAACACGACCCTCGTTCCTTTAAGATTTGTTGGTGAACAGACAGGAACTACTGTCGGTTGGGATAATGTGACCAAAACGGTATACTTAACTTCTCCAGTACCAGAGATTGGCGGAAGCGAACCAGAAATTACAGTTCCAGACACATCTGTAACCGCACCCTCTGATAATGGAGCGAATGGTAACACAACAACTGATGGAAACACCTCGACGGCAACAGTCACAAATCTTAGCTTCATCGATAACAAGCTCATCATCGCGATGAACGGCAGTGTAACACCAAATGTATTCACAATGACAGATAAAGACCGAATTGTCGTAGATTTACCGAATACCAGCTTTGGCGACAGCTTTCATCAGAACCTTTCTGTCGGAAAAAACCAAAGTGGGCAGTTGACGATTACCGAATATCCTAACGTCTCAACCATTCGTTATTCATTATTCAGTAGTTCTCCCTCTACGATCCGGATCGTGATTGATCTGAACAGTGCGAATAACTACAGTGTAACGAATGCTAACGATGGACTTATTATAGTGGATCTAAATGGGACAAGCACCACGCCTCCTGCAACCACTGTACCTGAAGTACCGGTCACAACGCCTCCACCTTCTACTGGCAACACAGACAAGAAGATAATCGTTATTGATGCAGGACATGGTGGGAAAGATCCTGGCACTGGAAGTAACCGCAAAGAGAAGGATTTCACCTTGCCAACAGCACTAAAAATTGCAGAATTACTAAAGAAAGAGCCAAATATTGAGGTTGTGCTCACTCGAAGTGATGATACATACCCGACCCTGCAGGACAGATCCAACCTCGCCAATAAGGTAAAAGCAGATTTGTTTATCTCTGTCCATGCCAATAGTATCCCAGTGGGCAGTAAGAGCAATCCTAGTGGTACAGAGACCTATTACACACGTAAAGATAGTTTATTATTCGCGCAAACCGTTCATAAATATCTTACTGTTGCTACAGGTCTTCAGGATCGAGGGGTTCGTCAAGCAAATTATCATGTAACAAGAGAAACTAAAATGCCAGCCATTTTATTAGAATGTGGTTACTTAAGTAATACCAAGGACGAAGCATTACTCTTCACAGTAGATGTACAGAATAGGATAGCCGAAGCAGTAGTTCTGGGGATTAAGGAATATTTAGGTCGATAGAAAAAAGGGGAGCTTCTTAGCCAGTTGGCTAAGAAGCTCCCCTTTCTATTTTATTCTTGTTTGTTATTCCAAACACCCATTCGTTCTCTTAGATTAGAGGTGTGTAGCTCTAACTGAATCCCATCTGGATCGAGAAAGTTGACGGTCCAGCCTACTCCCCTTTTAACAGGTCCTCTAATGATTCGTACTTCGTGGGTACCGAGTACCTGTAAAGCCTCCTCGAAATGTTCTTCCGCTATACTAAAGGCAATGTGGTCTATCCCAATTACACTGCCCATTAATTCAGTGTATTCTGGCTTTTCAATGAGGCAAATCCATGCGCTTCCCCATTCCAGATAGGCATCTGTATTCCCTTTGTGTATTAGCTGAAGACCCAAAATACCAGTATAAAAATTCAATGAACGTGATAAATCACTCACATTTACCGTCACATGATTAAATCCTTGGACCTTCATCCCCGTTCATCTCCTCAGACTTCTCAAACCAGAATAGAGACAATTCTCTTGCGTTTCTCTGAATCGGGATCTTGAGTTACTCGCATCTCTTCATCAAAGATCAGTGTAGGACGTCCTTCGAGATTATACTCAGGCCATGATAGCTCAGATGTCGCTGGGTCTCCTCGATGAGCAAAGGCAATCCATGCCGCATGCATACTTTCAGCCAATTTTTGCATTGCGGGTGTAATTTCCGCACCCAAGCGAGTTACATGAGACAGATTGTTAAAAGCATAGACAATTTCCGCACCATGTACAGCTTTGTTTAACAATGGATGGCCAGGGACCGTCCCATCAAAACGATACATCCACACAGGCGCATAGGCCAATTGATTCTCAGCTAAGGATATAGAGGTTCCCCAGAAATATAGATCCGTTAGAATCTCCGCCTGTCCCTCCCATGTAGAAGAATAGTGGCTGGCAACCTCCGCCAGACTTCCAGTTCCCATCATCTGCTCCAGCGCCTTGAGCGATTCATCAAAGTCTGCACCTGGTGTTTCTCCCCTGAAAAATAAATTCCCCTCATCTCGATTGGTTCCAATCAACAAAGGAATACCCTGGGCTGATCCTTCTGCCACAGCCTGTGCAGGATCTACAGGAAGCGTATCCCCATCAATGACAGGCTGAAATAACATGCCTATTGAACCACCCGTTAATTTAATGGTCATTCTTGTGGCTGCTTCTATAATTTGTTCCGCTGAGAACGTATTAAGTAGGCTAGTATCTCCATTAGGAGAAATGCCTAGTTCAGTAAGTAATGCTACAGCAATATCTTTTCCTTGCTGATTTGGCAAGGTTTGAGCAGCTCCACTTTGCATGATCGCTCCAGCAAATAATCCCTTTGCAGCAGGCATAGCCAGAAGGGCAGCGATACTCATGCTGCCAGCTGATTCTCCAAATACCGTAACTCGCTGAGGGTCGCCTCCAAAGGCGGAAATATTAAGCTTTACCCATTCCAGCGCGGCAATTTGATCCAGCAAGCCTTGATTAGACGCAAATCCATCACCAAGCGAAGACAGATGCATAAAACCAAATGGTCCCAGTCGATAATTAATCGTCACCAAGACTACATTACCATTCTTCGCGAAACTAGTGCCATCAAACTGTGGCTGACTTCCAGCACCAGTCACAAATGTACCCCCGTGGATCCAAAACATTACAGGGAGTGCCTCGCCTGGGGATGCAGGTGACCATACATTTAAATATAAACAATCTTCAGAATGAAGTGGTGTTAAGCCACCGAAACGTGTACCTCTCGTATCCGCTGGCTGATGGCTAACTGGACCAAATTCAGAAGCATCTCTAATTCCGCTCCAAGCTTCTGGTAGCTGCGGCGCACGAAATCGAAGCTCTCCAACTGGTGGAGCGGCAAAAGGGATTCCACGCCAAACGTTCACGCCATCCTCCTCTCGTCCTTGAAGCTTACCGTAAGAGGTTACTGCTATCGGTCCTACCATTACATTTCACCCTTCCACATTATTCCTTATTCTCTTCAATCTGCTTATACAATCCGGACTGGAACCGGAACCATTGAAAAATATGTGTAAATACAACCTTGAGCACCGCGTAACCAGGAACTGCAAGGATAATGCCAAGAACGCCAAACATTTTGCCGGCAAAAATAATCACAAAAATGATCGTGATCGGATGAATCTTCAGTGTCTTGCCCATAATCTGCGGAGAGATAAACTTTCCTTCAATCAGCTGTACAGCCGTCCAAACGATGATCATCTTCAGCAGCATAAATGGCGAAGTGACCATGGCCACAATTAAGGCTGGTGTAATAGCAATTGCCGGACCCAAATAGGGAACAACTGCTGTACATGCAGCAGCAATGGCAAGGACAAGTGAATACTCCAGACCAATAATCAAGTAGCCAATATAGAGCAGCGCACCAATGCAGCAGCTTACTATAATTTGCCCTCGAATATAGGATGATACCTGGGCGTTCATTTCCGACATTACCATCCGAGTCTGCGGCTGCAGCGCGGTAGGTACAAATTTCAAAATGTAATCTGGCAATCTTTTTCCATCACGAAGCAAGTAGAATAGAATAAACGGTGTCGTCACCACCGCCAGCACAATCTCCGTAACGGCTCCGACGAAGCTTCCTACACCTGTTAGCGCATTATTCAGAAAAGAAGTGCCCCAAGCCGTAATTTTACTGGTGATTTCACTTAGGTTGGTTCCTATACTATCTTGAACTTGACCAAAGAATTCGCTTCCCGTCAGATTCATAAATCGTTCCTGGATCAAGTCACTATACCTTGGAAAATCGTCAATCAAACCAGATAATTGCGTTCGAAGAATCGGAATCACCATCACCAGAATCAACGTAATAATACCCGCAATTAACAGATAAAGAATGATGATTGCATACACACGTTTCATCCTGAATCTTTTTCCCATTAGGTCTACTAACGGATTCAACAAGTAATAAGCGATACCGGATAGTAACAATGGTGCAGCCACCGTGTGCAGCAATACAGAGATAGGCGTAAAAATAAACGGTATCTTTGAGAACACCAGGATAGTTACCCCAGTTAACAATAAAACAAGTAAGGTTACCACAAATTTATTGTTCAGAAAAAACTTCTTAAACTTCCCCGGCCACACCTGCAGCCTCTCCATCGAACCCTCTCCCCCATGCGCCTTATATGAAGTGTTATTTTATTCACTTTTTAATAGCATAGTCAACGTTAGGGGCGCAAGTCAAATTTGATATCTGCAATTCTGCCCGCCTCCACAAAACCAATGGATTGATATACTTTGTTAGAATCCGGTTTTTTGGCATCTGCTACGCCATGAATTCTGCAATCGTAGTACTGTATTCTTCAGTCGCAAGCATCATATATGTATGAAAAGTTTCTTCATGTAATACACAAAAAGATTCCGCAAACAACTGCGCCGTTTCTGCATGATCATCCATTGTAAACCTCTTAAACATGTCTATTCCCCCTAGATCTTCCTTTCATTCAATCATAATCCTCTACTAAACAAAAAGAAACGAAGTTGCTTTCCTGAAAAGACAAAAAAATACCGCCAGCGCATTGACGGTACTTCAATCATTTCTACTTTGATTTCACTTAGCTGCGAAGCTTCGATCAGTTGACAGCTATTTTTTCTTCTTCCCTTTAGCTCCCTTGTCATTTGCAGCCATCAGCTGACCATCATATGTATACAGCAGATGATCTTCAAGTCTCTCGCCCTGTAAATGCTTCCGTACTAGCGATTTCGCTGATTTAGGTGTGATCTCCTTGTACCACACACCTTCAGGGTATGCGATCACGACGCAGGAATCTGAACATCTACCATTACAACGGGTTACCGTCGTATGTATAAGACTCTGTGCACCTTGCTTTTCAATCTCATCTTCTATCGCTTCAGCTACCTCTTCACCTTTATGTTTCTTGCAGCTGCTACCATTACATATCAACAAGTGACTTACGGTTCCTTGTAAATTCCAAGTTGTCATGAAATCCCCATTCCTTTCATGCCTAAAATATTCCGTTAGCGGATTATTCTAAACACTATCATAAGAGCCATTATAGTCAATAGAAAGAAAGACTGGTATACTATAACTGAGAATGATTATCATTGAAAAGGGGAGCGATTTCTACCATGCCCATCCAATCCGGCGGGATGCCACATCATTCCCATCCTTTTTATATGCCTGTTAAGATTAGTAGCCTAACAAGTCTTTCCCACTACGCAACCGATAACATCCCAGCTACGAATTCCTGTATTATGTTTGTCTGGGAAGGTAAAGGTCAGCTTGAGATAGATGGCGAACTTCATAGCCTCGAATCCGGAATCATCATGACCTTTGCTGCAACTTCAAAATTGAAGCTAAAGACTGAGCAACAGTTACAGGGGATGTGGATAGAGTACACCAGTATGCCCAACCATAGGCAAGAGCAAAATTTTCTAAATGGCAGCCCAGCCTTACACCACGCCTCCGCACAATTGATCGCACTATCTGGTGAGCTTTACAGTGCTTGGATAGAACCCGATGATCGGAAACCGTTTAAGGTCCAGCAATTATTCACTCAATTCATCGTGGATCTTCATCATGAACTGGCTGCTAAAAAGGAGACGTCAGGAAGCTGGATTGAAAATGTGTTTGAATACATAGAAGCTCATTACAACGAAGATATTACTCGGGAGCAGATGGCTACGTTAGCTGGGGTAAGCCCTGAACACTTCTCACGTACCTTTCGTAAAATTATGGGTCAAACTTTCAGCGCTTATATTACACTGTTAAGAATCCGCAGAGCACAGCAGCGAATCCTCACCAGTTCCCCAAATCTAACAACGCTGGCGCATGAGGTTGGTTATGAAGAAGGAACTTATCTGAGCCGTAAATTCAAGCAGCTTGTGGGTCTTTCACCTACAGCCTATCAGAATAAGAACAAAAAAATTGTTGCTTTAAACTACAATCACACAGCTATCCTACGGGTACTGGAAATTATGCCTCAACTCGGTGTTTATTCGGATTGGCATCGGAGCTTAGAGCAAGTGCCAGCCTCCAAACAACTTACGATGAACGAAGGTAACTCTTCCCTTCTATTTGATTCGATAGCTTTAGCAGAACCAGATATCATTATCAGCTACAATATTCCTGAGAATAAGATTCTGACTCCAGTTGCTCCGGTCATTGAATTACCCTTTATGCAAATGAGCTGGCGAGAGCAATTTGGTTTGATCGCTGATGTAGTCAACCGGCGACAGCGAGCAGAAGAATGGTTAGGTCATTACGATGGGCTCTGCCATGCTGCCAATAAGAAACTGAACCATTCGATAGGATCGGAAAGAGGGACAGCTATCGTTTGGGAGCTTAGTTCCCGAGCAGCTTATTGTTTCAGTAGCAGCTACGGTAGGGGGTGTCAGATTTTGTACGGAGATCTTGGATTCAAGCCACCATCTATCATTATGGAGAACGGAATAATGGATTCAGGGTATCTAGTGTCTTCTATTGAGGAAATCGGAACCTATCCTGCAGACTATATTATTATCACTAGCATCCCATCATCTTCTGAGGGAAGAAAACGCCTCTCTCGCCTTCTGCGTTCTCGTGATTGGAAGCAGTTAGATGCAGTCCGTAACAATCGGGTATACATCCTGAACCAGGGTGACATGTTCTATGGATTTGATCCGCTGTCTTCTCAAGCACAGCTTAAAGAATTGCTGCGTGTGATGACATCATAAATATGCACAAACGAAGATCATATTCGTCCATAGTAAATAACCAGAGAAGATTGTAAAGTTCTTATTGAGAATGATAATCAATTACCATAGGAGGAACAACAAATTGCATAATCTACAAAAGAATACTTCGAAACAGAATCATTGGCTTCTATTTCCCTTCATGCTGACGTTAATTCTAGTCCTATCAGCTTGTGGAAATTCCAATACTACGGTGGAGAATACAGGTGGTACCAGTAACACCAGTAATACAACAGCAGCAACACAAGCACCAACCGAAACTAGTCAAGAAGCAGAAAGTGCTGAAACCCCTGCTGTCAAGACAGTAAATACCGTAAAAGGTGATGTTGAAATCCCTGTTCATCCTAAACGAATTGTCGCTGAGGAATACTTGGGAAGTCTAATAGCTCTTGATACCATTCCTATCGGAGCTCCAGGCTTGACCTTAGAGAATATGTATTATAAGGAGGCTCTTACCGGTGTTACAGACACAGGAGCGTACGGTAAAATGTCACCTGAAAAAATCATCGCACTAAATCCTGACTTGATTATTTCGGGACAAGCAGAAAGCTATGAAACGCTTAGCAAAATTGCTCCTACCATCATTGTGCCTTACGGGGATTTAAAAGATGCTCATGCAGAATTAACCTATTTCGGAGAACTCCTTGGAAAGGAACAAGAAGCAAAGAATTGGCTTGCAGATTATGACAAACGGATAGCCGAAGCTAAAGCAAAAGTGGACAAGGTCCTCCCGGCGGATGCAACCTTCTCCATCATGGAAGACGGTGGAAAATCTATCTGGGTCTATGGCGATAACTTTGGCCGAGGCGGACAGCCCATCTATCAAGCGCTTGGTCGCAAGCCGCCTACAGAAGTAGCAGCGGAGATTATGGAGAAGCAATGGGCGGAAATATCTAAAGAAGCGTTAACTAAGTATGCCGGAGATTATATTATCTTAACCTCAAATAACCTTACAGAAGCTGATTACAAGGCTGATTCATTTTGGGGCAACCTTCCTGCAGTCAAAAATGGACACCTCTATGTTTGGAAAGAAGAACGTTCCTGGTATTATGACCCTATCGCGGTATTAACCCAGACCGAAGAGCTGGCCGATTGGCTAATAAATAATAAATAATGCATGAGGAAAAGGGATGTCCGAAGCCATAGCGGCTAAGCGGACATCCCTTTATTGTTGTACAAAATTCCTACTAAGATAACTTATAAGCATCTAAATGCGTTTTATCTGTGAGTGTTTTTATCTCACGCTTCAAATTTAACTTATTGTAGGGACTTCAACAACGTGACTATCTCATCCAGCTGCTTGTCCAGCGCATAAGCATCAGAGAGATAATAAGTTTTGAGATCGTAAGTGAACACATGACCCGCCTTAACAGCAGGTAGACTTTGCCAGAAGACACTGTCCAGAATGTCCAGCTTGTCCTGCTCCACACCACGGCTGAAGCCTTGGAATATATAATCAGCTTCTCCTAGATACTCGGGCAGCGTTTCGAGAGAAAGGGAAGCCCAGCCTTCCTTAAAGGCTACCTCTTCGACAAGATCAGGTGCATGCAGCCCCAATCCGTTGTATATAATCTCTCCACCACGCCCATATGACGAACCGTATAGATACAGCTCTTTACCGGCAATTTCAAAGATTGCCACCTTTTTGTCAGCTGCGATCAGATCGGCCAATTCCGCTTTCTTCGCTTCCAGCTTCTGATTGAAATCCGCCACCCATTTTACAGCCTGCTGCTCCTTGTTCAAGATTTTCCCGATCTCGATCAATCGTTCCTTATAGTCGTATTTGCCCCAAGGAATAAAGACAGTCGGAGCAATCTTGGAGATTTGCTCATAGGTATCTTCCTGATAAGTGATAATCAAATCCGGTTCCAGGCTCGTTATTTTCTCCAGGGACACCGTCATGTCATCACCCACTACTTCTACACCTGTAAGCGCCTCTTTGAAATATGGATGATTCAAGATGTCATTCCCAGCTACGGCAATGGGCGTCACCCCCAGCGTCAGAAGATCACCGATAAAGTCTTGTACCGGAATTACAATTCTTTGTGGATTGCGTGGGATCTGCACCGGACCTTTGTCGCTTTCGTATGTCCAGTACTCTGCATCAGCAGCCGGCTCCGTGCTGGCAACTACAGAATCATTAGTGCTTTTAGCCACTTCAGCAGACGTGCTAGCTGGAGCATTCCCCTGATTAGCAGCTTGTCCGCATGCGCTCAACATTAGCACCAGCGTAAGTACAACGGCTATCATACTTGTTTTTCCTAACGATATTACTCTGTACAATGTAAATCCCCCTTGAGACTTTATATTATTGTGATATTGATAATCAATATCATTTAGATCCATGTTTAATATAACGTCTCCGTGGGAAAACATATATACACGCTAATACATCAATTTGGCTATGGACGATTGTCAGCTTAACTTATAGCCGATTAACAAATCTGTCTGTATCTCCAACTGACGTTCGAGTGCAAGCCCTTCGCTGCCCCAAAATTCCTCAAGCTTGAGGTAATATATGCGTTCATTCCTGAATGCTGGAAGATTGCGCCAAACCACACTCTTGCTAATGCGTTTACGTGTTCTCGACATCCAGTCCTCTCGTCCTGATACAACCACAAACATATGGTCAGCCGCGTATATTGGCAATTCCGACAGTGAGATGCATAGATGATCATTCCGCTCCAGAACATCTGACCTTACCTTGTCCGGCGGAGCTAACCCTAGCATTGGATACAGATTGTACACACCTCGGGCTGTATGATTCCAGATATAAATACTGTTATCTTGCCTAATCTCATACACCGCTACCGTTTCACCAGATTCAATTAGTGAGGACAAGCGCTGCTTGGCCAAATCTATTTTCAAATGATAGTGTCTTATCCATGCTTCTGCCCTCTCCTCTTCTCCCAGCAGTCTGCCGAATAAACGAATCTGTTCTAAGCGGTCCATTTCATCACATTCCACCGTAACTAGTGGACCCAACTTTTCCATCCATTTAAGCTGACGGGGGCTCAGATAGGTCGGTGCAATGACTATATCAGCTTCCAGTCCAGACAAGTCCGCTTCCGCCGAACATCCCTGCAACTCAAACGATCGTACATCCGCTAGTTCCGGCTGTAAAAGCAATGAGTAGTTCATCACATCTTTTTCAACCGCGACAGGCTTCACTCCCAGCGCAAGTAAATCCCCGAAAAATTGCAACGCTACTATCCGCTTCGGTTTGGGACGCAAACGGAAATCTGTTGGAGTCATCCCGGTGACTTGCTTGAATTTCCGGCTCAGATATAGTCCATCTGAATAGCCTACTTTTTGAGAAATTTGCTGGATTGTTGCTTGGCTGGACATCAAATATTTTTTCGCTTTATTCACTCTTAAATGAGCTACATATTCGGTGAAGCTCCACCCCGTCTGCTTGCGGAACCATACTGAGAAATAGCGAGGATTAAATCCCATCATTCTAGACATCATCTCTCGCGTAATCTCCTTTTGGATGTTCTGGTGAATATAAGAGAGCATTCTGAAATATGAACTATCCGTAATGTCTGCTTCAGCGTCAGCCTCTACGACCAGTTGATGCAGCTGATACAGCAAGGATTGAATTCTATCTGCCTGTGCTTCTAAATTATTGGCAGCAACATCTTCCAATTCGCTGAATAAGCGGGTTATTTTATTCGTCGTACGTACTGGTAAAATCCCATTGACCGGAAAAAATTCACGGCAAAGTCCATAAACCAATTCTTGCTCAGTGCTATTGCTTAGCCCATATACCTCATAGGAGATTGCTAGAACAGAGATAACGGTCTCTAATGGAGCATTAATATGATAAATCGTACCTGCACTTAAAAAAAGAATTTCACCTATTTTAAGAGCTACTATCTCTCCTTCAATGGTTATTAGAACGGTAGCTTCTTTTGGTGTCAGGAAGAGTGGGGACTGGGCCATCTGGAGATTACTGATGTGACCACCGCCGCACTGGCGTTTCCCAGCCTCTTTTAACATATAAATTCTGTGTACCAGGTTATTATTAGATAGCTTCATTCCTGCTCCCTTCCAGATCATCAGGCTATTAAACCTTGAAATATAAAGAAGGCGCATAAGGCTTCTCTCCGCTCGAAATGGATAAGAAGCCCTATACGCTCAACATTAAAATCAAACCTATTCCTTAAGAATTTACCGCTATTAATGGTCGTCAACGACACCAAGCGCCTTATTCTTCTCTTTGAACCGCTCATTGTGAGAAGACACATAAGCAACTTTAGCCGCAGTTGGATCTATGAACAGCTTGGCACTATTAAGCGCCAGAACTGCATCCGTGAAAGCACCGGCAATTAAACGTACCTTACTTGTGTAATCCACAAAGTCACCAGCTGCAAATATGCCTGGGAGATTGGTCTCCAGCTTATCAGATACATTCGCACACCATTCGCCCATATCAAGGCCCCACTCTTTTAACGGACCAAAATCGCTCTTAAGACCATGGTTTACGATCACTGCATCCACTTCAAATTGCTCTGATTCACCTGTCTCTATGTGGTTGATCGTCACCTGATCTATCGTTTCCCCATTACTGCTGTGTAATTGGCTTACTGCATAGGGCACGCGGACATTGACCGAAGATTCCTTCATCCGCACAATATTTTTCTCATGACCCCCAAACTGTTCACGACGGTGAACAATCGTTACACTTGCTGCAATGGACTCCAGTTCATTTGCCCAATCTACTGCAGAGTCTCCTCCGCCGGAGATCAGCACTCTTTTGCCACGGAATGGCTCTAGCTCCTGAACGGTATAATGAAGATTCGTCACCTCATAGCGATCCGCACCTTCGATTTCGAGCTTAGCCATTTGTAGGATTCCGTAACCAATTGCCAGAATAACGGTTCGTGTCCAGTGTTGTTCCCCGGTAGACGAGGTTAAGATATATGTCCCGTCTTCTTGTCTCTCTTGATTCATAATTTGCTGTCCTAGCACAATTGTGGGTTCAAAGGTCTGCGCCTGCTCCTTGAGCTGCCCGATCAGCTGATGACAGAGAGTCGGCGTTACTCCGCCTACGTCCCAGATCATTTTTTCAGGATAAATAAGCATTCTTCCTCCGAGCTCATCCTTCGCTTCAATCAACTTCGTCTTGAGGTCTCTCATTCCACTATAAAAAGCTGTATACATCCCAGCAGGTCCGCCGCCAATAATCGTTACATCGTATAATTCCAGTTGATTGTTCATTATGTCCCTCCAAAAGTATATTCTATTGATGCCCTTAGCTTCTTACGCTCCAAATTGTGCCTCATGTAGTCGACTGTAAATTCCGGTAGTCTGTAACAGTTCTTCATGTCTGCCTTGTTCAGCGATACCACCTTCCGCAACAACAACAATACGGTCGGCATTCTTGATCGTTGCCAATCGATGAGCAATAACAAGCGTCGTACGACCTTGTGACAACTCCGCAAGTGCTTCCTGAATTGCGGACTCCGTCTCGGTATCCAACGCCGAAGTGGCTTCGTCTAGAATGAGAATCGTTGGATTCTTCAGGAACATCCGGGCAATGGATAGCCGCTGCTTCTGACCTCCAGAGAGCTTAACGCCCCGCTCCCCGATCATAGTATCCAGCCCAGCAGGCTGGGATTTGATCAGCTCTTCCAGTTGGGCGCGCCGTGCTGCCTCCCAGATTTCTTCATCGGAGGCACCCAACCGCCCGTAAGCGATATTCTCACGGATGGTTCCGTCAAACAGAAATACATCTTGCTGTACAATCCCGATGTGTGAACGAAGAGATTCAAGCTTCATGGAACGAATATCAATTCCATCAATGCTAATGTTACCCTCACTTACATCATAGAAGCGAGGTAGTAGACTACAAAGCGTTGTCTTACCCGCACCAGATGGACCGACCAGAGCAACGGTCTCTCCTGCTTGAATCGACAGATTCACATTTTGGAGTACGTTCTCTTTATCGCTGTAGGCGAAAGCCACATCATGGAAGGTTATATTCCCCTTAAGATCATGAACTGTCTTAGCATCAATCGCATCATCAACATCCGGCTCCGTCTCCAGCAGTTCGAGATAACGTTTAAAACCTGCAATGCCTTTGGGATAGGTCTCAATGACCGAGTTAATCTGTTGTAATGGTCCTAAAAATACATTGGACAACATCACAAAAGCAATAAATTCACCGTAGGTCATTTGCTTCTGGATTACAAAATATGTTCCGCATACGAGAACAAATAACGAGACCAGTTTCATGAGAACAAAGCTAAAGGATGAATTCCAAGCCATAATTCGATAGGTCATCAGCTTTGTTATACGGAAGCGTTCGTTATTGACCGCAAAACGGGAAATTTCATGATTCTCATTAG
Organism: Paenibacillus sp. FSL R5-0923; assembly: GCF_038009145.1. Taxonomy (NCBI): domain Bacteria; kingdom Bacillati; phylum Bacillota; class Bacilli; order Caryophanales; family Paenibacillaceae; genus Paenibacillus; species Paenibacillus sp. FSL R5-0923. The sequence continues at coordinate 2,770,057 of NZ_JBBPAT010000001.1, read as the reverse complement.
CAAAAGCTTGCACAACGCGGATCCCGCTTACATTGTTCTCCACACGTGCGTTATAGTCAGCAATGTCCGCGAACATAATGTGGAAGGCTTTAGACATTTTCCGGCTGAAGTACATGGATAAATAAATCATAAGCGGAACGATCACAAACGTCAGAATAGCTAATTGCCAATTGATACTGAGCATAATGCCGAACACACCGAGCAGCGTCATTACTGCTATAAAGAGATCCTCTGGACCGTGGTGGGCAATCTCACCGATGTCCATCAAATCATTTGTCATCCGGGATACTAGATGGCCGGTCTTGTTGTTGTCAAAGAAATTGAAAGATAACTTCTGAACTCGGTCAAAAAGCTTTTTTCTCATATCCGATTCGATATTAATCCCCAGCTTATGCCCCCAGTAAGTGACGACAAAATGCATAAAGGCACTGACAATATATATCCCCAGCAAGCCGAGGCATGAATAGAGTATCCATCTCCAATTGCCGCTTGGCAGCAGATCATCTACTACCCGGTTAACGGCTAACGGAAAGACCAGTTCAAGTAGTGCAGCAGCAATCGCACAAGAAAAATCAAGAATAAACAATCCCTTATAGGGCCTATAGTAAGCAAAAAAACGACGCAACATGTTAATAATTCGCTCCTTCTGGTGAGAGATCAGCCTACTTTCATCAAGATTTCGTACGGGCTAACAAATACAAAAAGTATGGTGCTCCAATTACAGCTACAACGATACCCGTAGGAATCTCAGATGGCTGGAGGATCCAGCGTCCAATGGTATCCGCTGTAATAACGAGTAGTGACCCAAGCAGTGCCGAAGTCGGAAGCATGAGTTGATGCTTCGGCCCAACTAACCGTCTCGCCAAATGGGGTCCGACCAATCCCACAAAACCAATTCCACCGCTGACAGCGACACTCGCCGCTGCTAATCCTACCGCAGCCGCAAGAAGCCGAAATTGTTCCTTCGTTACTGCGGCACCAAGTCCCACAGCGGTCTGCTCCCCTAGATTCAGTACGTTCATCACCCTTGCCTTATAGATGACATAAGGCACCAGAATAAGAATCCACGGTAGGAGTGAAAGTACAAACTTCCAGCTTGTTCCCCAAATGCTGCCTGCTAGCCAAGTAGCGACGAATTGGTATTTTTCTGGATCAAGCCTTAGCGTAAGCACGATCATAGCTGCACTCATCCCAGCTGCGACAGCTACACCAGTCAACAGTAGACGCATAGGCGATATTCCTTGGTGCCGTTTATAAGCTAGAGCATAGATTAAGGCAGCTGTAAGCCCCGCACCGACGAACGCTACCATTGGCAGCAGATACACTGGAGCCGCGGTTGCCGTAGGGTAAAAAGAGATCAACAGCATAACCATAATTCCTGCACCAGCATTAATCCCTAAGATACCAGGGTCCGCCAACGCATTACGAAAGACGCCCTGCATCACAGCACCGGATACAGCCAGACCTGCCCCAATTAGAACGGAAATCACAATACGTGGCAGCCGAAACTGAAACAAGATTAACTCCTGCTTGTCGGTTCCTTTACCGAACAATGTATTAATCAACTCCATAGGAGTCAAACGTATGTAACCTGTATTCATACTAATAATAAAAGCAATCACAATTAGTACAGCCAACGAAATCATGATAATTAAGCCCCGTTTGTTTTTGGCGGCTTCGAAGGAACCGAATGTCGTCTTTTCCATCATTACAGCTCCCTCCTTTCTTTACGTGCAAGATAAAGGAAGAATGGTACACCAATCAGTGCAATAATAGCGCCAAGTGGCGTTTCATTAGGTGGATTAATCATCCGCGCAGTTAAATCTGCAAATACAGCAAGTAGACTGCCGAGGATCGCTGAACAAGGAATAATCCATCTGTAATCGACACCCACAAAAAATCGTGTCAAATGCGGAATAATTAGTCCAATGAAACCAACTGCACCAACTACTGCAACCGATGATCCAGCCAAAATCAATACGATTAATGCACCTGCCAACTTCACAAGCCCTGTACGCTGACCTAGACCTTTCGCAACATCGTCACCTAAACTGAGCATCGTGATCGATCGAGAGATTACCATTGCACCAATTAAAGCGGCCCCTATCCAAGGGAACATGATTTTGAGTTGGATCCATTTCGTTCCAGCCACACCTCCCGCGTACCAGAAGGCTAAATCTTGACCGATGTGAAAATATAAAGCTACCCCTTCACTCAGCGCAGACAAAAGTGCACTAAAAGCAGCACCGGCCAGCACCAAACGAGCAGGAGTTAATCCTCCCTTAGCAAGTGATCCTATTCCGTATACGACACCCGCGCCTACGCCGGCACCCACGAAAGAATATAGAATCAAATACATAAACGATAAATTTGGAAAAAAAGCAAAACATAGTGCAAGCGCAAATCCTGCGCCTGAGTTGATACCCATCAGACCTGAATCAGCCAATGGATTTCGCGTCATCCCTTGCATAATGGCACCTGCAACTGCAAAGCTAGCCCCTATCATTGCTCCGCCAAGTACACGAGGTAATCTTAATTCTCTAATAATCTGATGATCCATGATCTCCGGATCAAAGTGAAACACAGCTGACCATACCACAGACAGCTTAATATCTGCTGCACCGAAGGAGACGGAAACAGCGATTCCTAATAATAATAGCGCCAGACCGCCGACCAAGATTAATGTTGCCGCCCAAGGACGTGAACGAAATTCTCGTTTAACTACTCCTTTATCGGCTCCTATCCTGGTAGTTATCTGTTGATTCATGAATGCCACCCTATTTCTGTGAAATTGATTCTCATTATCATTAGACTATTGTAAATTACATTTCCTAGGTTTGGCAATAGATAGATTTAATTGGTACCATTTAATTTATTGCATTGACAGAAATTCTAAGCTTTGATACAGTTCAAATTGATAATAATGATGATAATGATTCTCATTATTATCATTTGGTACATATACTTAGGGAGGTTTACCATGCTAAAAAGAAAGACCCTTTTCCCCATCCTGGCACTCGTAATGTTATTGTCTGTATTTTTGACGGCTTGCGGGGGAAACAACAAGGCTTCATCTAATACACCAACAGCGACAACTGAAGCAACAACAGCCCCGAGTGCAGAGGCAACAGCTGTTCCTGATGCTTCCGCTGCCGAAATGCGCAGCTATGAAACTACTAAAGGTACTGTTCAAATCCCAGTTAAACCTCAGCGGATCGTTACAGATTATTATGGTGGGGAATTACTCTCCGTTGGAGCTAACGTCATAGGCGTTGAACCTAGTACTTTTGATAACCCCTTCTTGAAAGACCTGCTCAAAAACACACAAGATGTTGGTGCTCCAGTCAATGCTGAGAAAGCACTAGAACTTGCACCTGATCTAATTGTAGTTATGTACGATGACAACTATGATGCTTTATCCAAAATCGCTCCAACCATTCATATTCCATACGGAACTGCTACGAACATCTATGAAACCGTAAAACTGTTTGGAGATATTGTAGGAGCACCTGATAAAGCTGAGCAATTCATTGCTGACTTTGAGAAAAAGGCTGCTGAAGGCCGCGAAAAGCTTAAAGGTGTCGTGAATGAAAATGATACATTCGGAATTTATGAGCTGACTGACAAAGGTGAGCTATGGACCTTCGGTAACAATGCGGGCCGTGGTGGACAAGCCCTCTATAATGCACTTAAGCTGAAAATGCCTACTAAGAACAGCAATGACAACCAAACACTGCAGCTATCCATGGAGCTGTTGCCAGAATATGCAGCGGATTACATGTTCCTAACTACTTATGATCCTGATAAAAAAGGTGATAAGCTGAAAGAGCTGAAGGAATCACCCGTTTGGAACGGACTTGCTGCTGCGAAGAACGACCATCTGTTCTACAACGATTTTGATACTTTTTATCGCTATGATCCTATTGCCATTACCGCACAAATCGATCTGTTCGTTGATATGATTCTTGAGCGCAACGGTAAGAAATAAGAATAGACACATAAAGAAACACCCCACTTATTAGGCATCGCCTAAAGTGGGGTGTTTTGGTTATACATAAGAAGTTTCTATTAAATTTATATCATCTAGTATATTCATTATACTCATCAGTGTTATTTAATTTTTTGTACATATACTCATCATTTTTAAGCTTATAGAGCTGCCCCATCCCCGCAAATACGAAAAACAGCACCAAAATTAATCCATACGCATAGGTGAATTCACCAAAATAAAAGCAAGTGACTATCGCAACAAGGATCAAGATCATTAATGCGACTGCAATTCTGGAAAAAATCTTTTTCAAATGGAATCCCCCCACGATTTTATTTGTTAATATTATCATAATTGGAATTAAATTTACATCTTGTATTATTCGTTGTGGGAACATCAAGCAGTCCGATATGAGCCAGCATATTGCGAGTGTATAATTTGGTGTATATACGATAAAAAAGGACTTGAAATAAAAGATACGCTCCGCCTACCAACAAACAAAACCACATCGGCTCCAGAGCTGTAGACATTTCAACTCTGGAAGAACTAACAACATAAAAAGAAGACAATGCAATACCTAATGCATACGGGAGAAAAAACAGCACTTTTAAAGGGCCGCCTATAATGCGAGCCACGTCCTTAGAAGTAATTCCAATCTTATTCAGCTTCCTGAATTTGATCCTCTCACGCTCTAAATCGGTCTGAATACTGAAATGCAGCACTATCCCGGAGGCGCCGAAAAATATTAAACCAACAAATGAAATTACGAAGATTCCAAATCGGCCAGACTCCTGTAACTGTAGATAGTCACTTATTCTAGACTTCGTAGAGAATACGAGGGCCTCTTGCCGCTCATTGCCATACCAGGACTCTGTATTGTCTTTGTTATATTTGGCTAAAGCGGCACTTAACTTAGCATCTATATCCGCAGTTTTTTTCCAATCCTTAAAATTCAGGAGCTGAAGGTTACCGATCGCTTTTTTATTTTCCGCTTTCAGCGCCATATAATCCTCTTCGTTAACAATGACATGAAGACCATTCATAAGATTCGGCACAGGGTTAAATAGCATTTTAAATATAAGTCCTTGTGAGTACAACGTATGATTCCCGGAAGAAAGCTTCATTTCGAAGGTGGGCATCTCTGGTCTTTGATTCTTCCATTCTTCTCCTCGAGCAACTAAGGCAAGATTAAAAAAGTGATCTTTCTCCACATGATAATCACTGCCTATTAATGTGTTGATGTTTTGATCCAAAAATACTTTGAAATTGAACAAATCAATGTATTCAAGCGTTTGGTGTGAAATCAGCGGTGTAGCACCATGATCCGTGATTTCGCTGAGTGTCTCAGAAGGAAGGCTATTTTTCCCGAATACTTCTGCATAGGCAATATCATATGGATTGTTTGCAACAGGAATATCCTCAGCATTCCAGGTCAAATAAAAAATAATACCGCTTAGAGAAATTGTTATGAAGACGAGGAAGGTGATAAGAGAAAGCACTATTTTGGAGCGACCAAGGGTATAGATCAAATTGGAACTAAACAGCAGGTGCTTGTGATAGGCTCTGCTTGATCGCGATATAAAAAGTTTCATCCAGTCCCCAAGTCCTGACAGCAGCAAATAGACACCCACCATACTTACTCCCAGATTGATTAACATCATACGGGCATCATCAGGACTGTAATGAGTAATCATATCATAAACGGAGATCCCCAGTAGTACGACTCCGATGATCCCTGTGATTTTACCATGAAGAAGGCTACGTTCTGCGGTTCTGGATTCTTTTAAAAGGCGTACAATGTTGTATCTCAGCGTTAATATTAATTGGATTCCAATCACAGCTATGTAAATAATCCCAAAGAATTTAATGGTATACAGATAACTTTCCAGTGTAAGTGAAAAAGAACTGCCCCCTATATTAACAAACAACGAGATGATGAAGAAGAAAAGACCGGAGAAGACCGACCCTGCACCTAAACCCGTGAGAATCGAAGCTAATGCGATCATGCTATTTTCTAACAAAATAATTTTACGGATATTGTGGCTCGTCATTCCAAGCACCATTAACAGCCCAAAGTCGCTTTTTCTAAATTTCAAAAAGGCCATTTGCGCATATACAATAAATAGAACAGCAAACACTCTCATAACCAAGAAAGGAGCATATAAATTACCAGACACCATTCCATTTACTTGATAGGGGTCATTAAAATCAGGGTTTTTATACAGGGAGTAAAAGGCGAAAAAGACCATAATCGTAAAGCTGCTGCATAGGAAAAATAACAAGTACCTTCTAAGGTTCGCCTTAAACATCTGAATAGCCATTCTCCTAAAGGTCATCTTCTCCCCCTCCAATGAAGGCCAGACTCTCCAGAATCCTATCAAAAAATGCTCTCCGTTCTTTATTGTCCCTAGTAATCTCTAATAGAGCCTTCCCATCCTTGATAAAGAGCACGCGATTACAATAGCTGGCCGCAAAAGGATCATGTGTGACCATCACAATTGTTGCTCCTTTCAGAGCATTCAGTTTGGCGAAGGTCTTCATCACTATACTTGAGGATTTGGAATCCAAATTCCCCGTCGGCTCATCCGCAAAGATCACCTCTGGATCATTAATAATCGCTCTGCTAATCGCCGCTCGTTGTTGCTGTCCTCCTGAAACCATATACGGATATTTATCCTTCACCTCGCCCAGATCAAAGAGCAATAACGTCTCATCTGTCTTGGTATTGATGTCGTCTCCCTCTTGGTCATCCAGAACCATGGGCACCATTATATTTTCCCGTAGGGTCAGGCTATCCAGTAGATTGTAATCTTGAAAAACGAACCCCATTCGCTGCCGGCGAAACAGTGCAAGCTCATTCTTAGACATCTCGCTTATACTAGTCTCTGCAATCCGGACTACCCCACTATATTCCGTGTCGATCCCGCTAAGGATGTTCAGCAGCGTCGTTTTACCACTCCCCGAAGGCCCCATAATCGCTACAAGCTCTCCGCTATCCACACTCAGGCTTATGCCGTTTAGCGCCCGAAACACATTCATTTTGCCCTTGCCTTTATATTCTTTTGAGAGATTCTCTACCTCTAGAATAGGCATGCTCGCACCGTCCCCTTCATTGATTGGCAGATTAACATTAAATGGAATTATGTTATTCCTGTAAATACTATAAAACTAAGTGAAGAGAACGGTTGTTAGATTCCTCACAGAACAAGAAAACTTGATTCCTCCTCTATCATTTCCGCTCTCGCAAGAAACAAAGACAAACAAAACCAGTAAAAGCAAGTCCTCCGATAGCTGCCAGTGAGAAGGAAAACGCCCTTACATAATCCGATAAATCTGCTTCCAAAAGAGAATGTTTCAACGAAGTGGAGAACAAAATACCGATTAGAGCCACCCCTAACGAGTTTGCTAAATACATAAATGTAGTGATCAGACCTGATCCTGTGCCCGTAATCCTTGCTGGTACCGAACTGAGCGTGACGTTAACTAGTGGTGTAGTAGCCATACCGAGACCGAAGCCATATATCAATAATATTAAAATATTTCGTGCGCCCAGCAGATGCGTCGCATCCACATTTAGCTCCCATATAAGCAATAAACTAGAGCATCCCATCATCAGTGCACCTATTTTAAGTACACTCATCCTCCATCTTCTGACCATTCGAGACGAGATCAGGGAAGTCAGAAAAAAACCTATGCCTATAGCCAAAAAAACCAAACTTGTATCTTGAACATTATAGTGCAAGCCAAATTGCATATAGTAGCTTAAAACAAAAAAGAAGGAGAACATGCCTAGATAAAGGACAAGCACGGTCGCCAGACCTACACTAAATGTTCTATGTCTGAAAATAGACAGATCGACTAATGGACAATCCCCCTGCTTTCCTTTCCGATTTTCAACCCAGATAAAAGTAAACAACATTAATAAAGCTATAATTAGACAGCCTGAGATCCACAAGGGCCACCCTTGTTTTTGTCCCTCAGATAACGGATAGATCAGCAGAAACAAACCGATCAGCAGTAGGAAGCTTCCCGTCCAATCAATACTGTTAGTCTGCTCGGCCCGTGTTTCAGGAACAATCGGCATTAACAGCAAGACGAGAAGTCCGAAAGGCACATTGAAAAAAAATACCGTCCGCCAACCGAGATCGAACGGATTCCAATTCACAATAGTGCCTCCGAGAATAAATCCGAAAGCGAATCCAATGCCAATCATTGCACCATAAATACCGAAAACAAGCCCCTTTTCCTTTGGCAGAAAGCTGACCTGAAGTGTAGACAAAACCTGAGGCTGGATAAGCGCAGCTGCCATACCTTGTACGATGCGAATAACAATCAGAAGTGTCGGATCTGAGGTCAAACCACCCAACACTGCCATAATCGTAAATCCACTCACTCCGATAATCAGCATTCGTTTTCTGCCGTATATATCCCCAAGCTTTCCACTAATGATCAACGCCACAGCTAATCCTAGCGAAAATCCGGTGACGATAAGCTGTGCTTCAGAGAAGCTCGCATTCAAGCGATTTTGCATTAATGAAAGGGCGACTTGAATCATATAAGTATTCAATGAAATGAGTAAAGTTGGAAGTAGAATAACCCATAGCGAATACCAACGTCGCGAATCAACTTCTTGCATTGTATGACCACCTCTTCATGAAATCTATGATAATGATTATCAATTAGAATAGTCTTTTTCTCTACCTGTTAAGGGAGGTTTACTCCTTGATAAGGGAGCAAACACAAAAAAACCTCAAACAGGCAGAATATAGTGTTCGATTCCGAACCCTATGTCCTACTGCATGAAGCCATCTGTAAGTACAAATCCTTCTAGATCCTATTTCGCTCCAAAGTCTGTTGTTCGATACGTTTTAAGTACTCGCTTGGATTGCAGCCGTAGTGCTTACGGAAGGTTGTCGTGAAATTGCTGACATTACTATATCCGACCGAAACGGCTGTTTTTCCTATATTCAAACCTTCTACCTCCATGTACCAAAGTGCCTTCTCCATCCGCTTTATACGAACAAGCTCGAAGATCGTCATGCCAAATAACTCACGGAAACCCTTTTTTAACTTGAATTCATTGATGCCTACCCGCTTGGCTAACTCACGTATGGACAGCGGTTGTTCGAAATGGATTTGCACCAACTCATGTACCCGCTTTAGATTTATAATATCATCAGGCCGGAACGTCATACTCCCGCTCATAGAGCCGTAACTATCGGACTCCCCAAATAAAGCGATAAATTCAAGCGCTTTGCTCTCCATATATAATCGTCTCAATGTTCCATGATAAGTACAATGGATCATTTCAAAGACACATTTTCGAATCGCCGCAGTGTCAGGATAACGGTCAATATTTCCACGATGATGTTTAAGCCAGGTCTCCATCTGTTGTTTCTCCGCTAGATCTCCGGCATAATACAGCAGTTCGCTAGGAGCTAGCCGTATTTCTAACAATTGATTGGAGACACCAGCTTTTTTCTCTTCATACACCTGAACATCCTCTAAAAAAAGAACATTGCCTGTTTGTTTCTCCGTGTGACTTTCCTTGCCGTTCCATTCGCAATAGATTTCTCCACTCACGTTATAGCTTAGTTCGAATAACGGACAAGCTTCCTGAATATAGAGCTTCATATCTTGTTCGTAAGTTATATCCGTATACATGATCTCCATACCTGGACGAATCCGCGTACGTGTAATGCTTCCCTGACCGATATGCGAGGGTATGGTAAGACGTTGTTCCCACTGGTTGTGCTCAACATGCCCTTCTATCCGCTCTGTAAATTGTTCAAAAAGATCATGAATCTCCAAATTCAATATTTTTAAAGCCATCGAAAGCCTCTCCTTCTTCGCCAATACAATTAAAGCCATTCACAACTCAAATGATAATCGTTATCATTTGGAAGTGTCAACATGGAATAAATCTATAGGAATTTTATCCCCACTTGGGATGAAACCCTAGGTTTACATAAAAAAGCGTTGGTGGATTTTCCTCCTACCAACGCCTATGGTAATGATTATTCATCAAATTTGTTCGTCCAACATCCCCGTAACCTCCATAATCTTCGAGGCTAACAAAAATGAAGGAACTTCATAATCCACGCACTTGAGCTCAACCGCCGCTTCAGGCATTTCATTTACAATCGAAGTCTCTTGCGACTCTACAAGGGTAGATTGGGCGCCAGCTTGTTTGGCAATCAGCATGCCTCTCGCGCCATCGTTTCCCCTTCCGGTCATTAAAATCAAATGCTGCTTCAAGATTTTCAGTCCAGAAATCGATTCGAACAATACATCAATGGATGGACGGTATCCGTTCACTGAAGCTTTCTTGTGAAGTTTGATTCTACATACTTGCCCTTGCTGAACTACGGTCATATGACAATTACCAGGTGCAATATATGCCGTTCCGCCATGTACCAATTGATCATCTTTCGCCTCAACCACCCGTACACTTGAGAATCGATTCAATCGTTCTGCTAATACTTTCGTATACTTGGGTGGCATATGCTGAACGATTAATAAAGGATATGGGAAGTTTGCCGGGAGCGAGCTAATTACGATTTCAAGCGCCTTCGGACCACCAACTCCACATCCTATGGCTACGATTTGATCGAATTCTTCCGTACATCCGTTCTTAGAATTGTCTTCTGCCTGTAGTCCTGTCATCACTTTCGAAACAGTAATATTGTTAAGGATAAGGGTTCTCAAAGGAATTTGAGCAGCTTGTTTAATTTTGAATATTAGCTCGTCTTTTATTTGGGATAAATCAGGTCCATGGATTTGAGTGGGCTTGGATATAAAATCTACAGCTCCGTTCTGTAGACCTGTGATAGTTGCTGTTATTCCATCCTTTGATCCCGAGCTTAGGATAAGGATAGGGGTTGGACGTTGCGACATAATACTAGAGAGCGCTACTAAACTATTCAATTCTGGCACTTCTATATCAATCGTCACGACATCAGGCCTGAGTTCTTGAACTATACTAACCGCTTCGGATGCATTTCGAGCTGCTCCAATGACCTCGATAATTGAATCCTCCGCAATAAGGTTCGAGATCTGTTTACGCATCATTACTGAAGTAGCTACAACGAGCACCTTTAACTTTTGCACTACTTCTCCTCTCCTATCAATGATGATCCCCATGACACTGTTTATTTAACTTTAAAAATAGATACGAGTGCATTTAGTTCCTCCGCAAGCTGCGCTAATGCATTAGCCGTTGTTGCCGTTTCACTACTGCTTGCCGCCATTTCTTCCGTTGCTGCCGATATGCTCTCGATCGAGTACAACACTTCTGATGACTGCGCGGCCTGTTCTTCACTGGCAGCAGCGATTTCTGTTACTTTATGAGCGGTATCGTTCACCATAGAGAGAATATGATCAAAGGCTTCCCCATTTTTTTGTGAAAAAGCTACGCCTTCGACTACAGCCTTCACGCTATGCTGCGTATTCTTCTGCATTTCTTTAATAATGTCCGTGACTTGCTTAGTAGCCTCACTGCTCCGCTCTGCTAGCTTTCTTACTTCATTCGCTACAACGGCAAAACCTCGGCCCTGTTCACCTGCACGAGCCGCTTCTATAGCTGCGTTAAGAGCCAGCAGATTTGTCTGTTTTGCAATATCATCAATGACCGCAATGATCTCGCCAATTTTATCTGAGCCTTCTTCTAGTCTAGACATTTGGTTGTTAAGTAACGTCATCCCTTGAATGGAGTCAGTAACCACCGCACCTCCATCCTGAGCAATACGCATCGTATGATCTGACAGCTCTGAGGCTTGCTCTGCACTCTGAGCTACTGAATTAATCGCTTCAGACAATTCTCGGAACAACTCATTCATCGTTTGCGCTGCAGTGGCTTGACTCATACTGCCGCTAGCTACTTCCTCAGTACTTGCTGATATTTGCTGTGCTGCCGCCGAGACACTTTCCGCAGAGGACAAAATCCCCCCCACAGTATGCCTTAAGTTCAGAACCATTTCATTCACAGAATTCGCAAGTTTTCCGATCTCATCCTTAGAATTTAGATTCGAAGTTTCGCTTAAGTCTCCATTGGCTACTTTACCTAGCAGGCGCATCACTTGATTAAGAGGCCGTGCTATAATTTGCGAGATTAGATAGCCAAAACCCACGCTGATTAAAAGTGCAATGATAGTAACACTAAAGGTAATCAACCGAGAGGATTGATATAATTCATTGGCGTTATCACTGGATTCCTGTGCCTGCTTCATATTGATATCAATTAAGCCTTGCAAGAAATCCGTCATCTCCGTAGTGGCCAGCTGTAAATCTCCTGTTAGCAAATAATTCGTATATTCTTCATTACTAATGATCTTCTTATCCAATTCAATTGCATGATCCACGCTGGTGGTATAGCGTTGCCAGATCTCAGGATAATCCTTCATTTTCTCTAATTCTTCTTCTCTCAATCTTGTCTTACTATATTTACTCATGATGTCTTCAATGCTTTGGACATTCTTATGTAATTTATCCCGATATTCTTTTTTCTTCACCTCGGTTTGGGCCATCGTATTTATATCCCGGATGTTTATTCTATTCGTTAAAAAAAGTTCATTCGCTTCACCGAGATAGGCAATCGGTGTTAAGCGATTTTTATACATATCCTCGATGGACTCATCCATCTTACTCAAATTACTTATTCCATAGAATCCTACAAAGCATAAAATGACTGATACCAACACAAATGCTGAGATTAGCTTCACTGCTGTTCTCAAATTATAAAACCATTTCATCCTTCTGCACCTCATTACGTTAGTCAATTTTTAGTAATTCTTAGGAACTATTTCATCATAAACGGTAAGAAGAATATGGTAACCGAAAATAAATAGCGTGATCACGCAAAATTATTGCGTACCTCCGCAATGACGCGCAAAACAAAAAAATCCCGCCTCACTATCTAGTGATCGGGATTTCAATCTATAGGGTTGTTACGTATTTTCACAATGAATTAGTAAAATCTGATTCCTTCAATATTCCGAGCCGTTTAGCTTTTATAGCCGCTTCAATTCTAGATTTCACATTTAGCTTTTGGAACAAATTCGTTAAACTATATTCTAGTGACCGCTGACTCATAAGCACAATCTCCGCTATTTCCTTATTACTTTTTCCTTTTGCGATTTCCGTCAGCATTTCATGTTCCCTTTTGCTAATCATGGAGGTTGCTTGTTCATCATTGATTTCTAATCCTTTAGGCGGTACTTTTCTTAACTGCTTGACTAAGGTCCGCGGCAGAATGACTTCCCCTCTTAATGCACATCGTACCGCTGTAATCAACTGCTCTCTATTGGTTGTTTTTGAGATAAACCCAAAGATCCCCGATTCTATCATCAGGTTAAATTTGTTAGTAAATTCATATCCGGTGTAGATTAGGATAATCGCATCCGCGTTCATTGTTAATACTTGCTTCGCCAAATCAATCCCATTCACATCCGCGATATGAAGATCAAATAACATTACGTCAAAGGAATGACTACTCACCATTTCAAGCACTTCATCCGCTGAATTAGCTAGAGTAACCTTCATGTCTCCCTCTTGCTCTAATATCATTTTAGTCCCTTCCATCACAGATGGATGATCATCCACTAACAATATTTGAATCATGCCTATGACTACCCCTCTATCCAATTGTTATGCCGCATGATTAATCTGCAGGTATAGATATATTGACCGCTAATCCCTTTTTATCTGGCGATCGGAATACTATTGACCCATCCATACTTCGAACCCTTTCCTTCATCCCATAAATTCCCATACTTGTAAGTGAATCCTCGCCAAATAAATTCATTCCGATTCCGTTATCTTTATAATCCAAATGAATATGATTGTCTTCACTAGCTAAGGTGATGTGGACTTCTGTCGCAAAAGAGTGCTTTGCTGCATTAGCTAAAAGCTCTTGCACAATACGGTACAGACCTATAAGCACTTCATCATCTAACTTATGCGTGAATCCTTCAGACTCGAAATAAATCTGATAGTTGGTACGTAGCTGCGTAAATTCAAACAACGTCTCCAGCGAGGAGATAAGACCTTCATTGATTAATGCAGGAGGTCGGAGCTCGTTACAAATAATCCGCAGTTGATAAATAACATCAAGTAAACCTTCTGAGATCTGTTCTAGTTGTTCTCTAAGTTCCCCATTAATGGACCTTTCACCTAAGAGAAAATCCAGCTTACGATACCAGATAATCTGTTCTTGGAGCGCTGAGTCATGTAAATCCTGAGCAAGCCGTTTTCGCTCATTCTCTGATAAATTAAACATAAAGCGAAGAAGCCATGTAGGGGCCACTTGCTTAGAAGCCGCTAGCTCAAGATCCTTCGTTAAATCTTCGATAAGCAAAAAATGATCAAAGAGAACACTGACATAACGGGTAATCGTCTCCAGCCACACACGAATAGAACTGATTTCTAGTAAAAGCGTCTTCTCGTTAATCGATAGCAAGTAGCTCTTTCCTCGGGACTCCCCGATCTTGAGTGAATACCCTTGCTCCGTCTCGATAATTTCACATAATTTATCATGGTTAGATTCAACTGCGATAAATTTCATATTTGTTATCTGCAGAGTTTCTCTGACTTCTCTAAGTAACCGCTGTTCCATATGACTAATCTTCATCACACCAAAAAGATCTTGAGAGAACTGATCGAGACTCGTTTGCAGGCGAAAATACCGTTCCTCACTCTCTCGAATAATCTGCTCTGTATGTTGTCTATCCACATCTGCTTTTTTCCGATCACTTATATCCCTAAATATAGAGATACATGCGACTTTTCCTTTGTACAAAATGGAGCTAGCTGTTACCTCTACATCGATAATCGTCCCATCTGAACGTACGACCTTTTGTTCAATAGGAACTAAGATCTTATAGGGTTCTTTATAGATCTCACGCATGCGTTCTTTCGCCAGCGGCAGATACTCCGGATGCGCCCAATTGAAAATATTTTTACCGATCAATTGACTCTCATCGCTAACTCCAAATAATCCAAGACAAGAGAAATTTACATAAACAAACTTATAATCGCTATGCAGAACGACCGCTTCAGGTGACATCTTGATCAGCTGCTGATTGAATTCCTCGCTTTCCCTTAATTCTTGTTCCATTTGGACTCTCTTGGTAATGTCTCTTGCTACAATTACGATACTCATTACTTCTCCATCCTCACCTAGAACGGGAGTAGCAAGACATTCTAAATTTAAGATATAACCTTTTGTGTGAATAAAACGATTGTAAAACATCTTACTTGCTTTTGTCCGAAAAATATTTGTTATTTGTTCACGCAAGCTTTCTTGCTCATCTGGATCGATATACTCTAAGATGGTAGTGTCCTTGATTAAACCTACAGGAATACCGATTAGGGTCTCACAGGAGGGGGAGGCTACAATGAAATTTCCTTTCTGATCCAGAACCCCCATCATATCCTTCATGTTATTGATAATTAGTCTGTACTCTGCTTCTCGCTGTGCCAGCTTTTGTTCTACTTCTACTGTTGATGTTATATCTTTAGCGACAACAAAAGCACCCACAATACGACTATTCACATAAATTGGGATGTTTTTCATAGTCCAGTGGCTCACTGATCCATCCTTACGCGAAGAGGCCACAACATAATGCTGAGCAGATCCCCGTACTGTTCTTCCGAAATAATCCGACATTCTCGTTATATTTTCTACTCCAAATAGATTCATGATGGACAAGTTCTCTCCTACCATACTTAAAGCTTCTCCAGTAATTTGCTGTGCCGCAGAATTGATTGCCAAAATATTACCTTGCAGATTCACCTCACATACGACGTCTGAGTTATAGTCAAATAAGGATTTATAGCGCTGTTCACTTTTGAGTAAAGCCTCCTTCATTAACTTTCTTTCAGTGATATCTGCCAAGATCCCGTCTAGCCGAACTACCGCTTGGGATTCATCTAGACTGGGTATGATTCTGACCTGTAGCCATCGAGGCTCACCACTTGCGTGGATAATTCGATATTCACTAAGTTGTGGAATCCCTTGACCAACTGATGATATGATCTCTTGAATCAAGGGATTTTCTTCCTTATAAGCAATACGAAGCCAAAAATCATCCTCTTTCGCCTGCTCAACGGAATAACCGGTGATATTGAGTATGGCATCCGATATAAATAACACTTTCTTAGATACGTAATCGTAAGACCAAACCGCCACATCTAGATTAGAGAACATCTGTTGATACAAAGAAAATGTGCTCTCTAATTGAATCTGTGCCGTTTTTTGTTCAGTAATGTCCAGCATAATTCCATCTATTCGGCAGACCTTGTTCTCCTTATTTAGGATAGGCGTGCCGATATTTTGAACCCACTTCAGTCCTTCAGTAGGTAGTTGCATCCGATACTCAAGACTACTGATATGACCAGCATTTAATCTTTCCATGTAAGCATCATATCGATCAAGATCCGCTACATTCACAAGTTCCCGCAAAAAATTAGGGTTGTGCGGTTTGGTCCTACTTGTGCAACTAACCCATTCCTCTAAAACATTCGACATCGTCAGCAGATTTTCTTCCATATCTAAAGACCATGTGATCACATTCTCGTCACCGAGTGAATGCATATTGAGATCACCTCCACATAAAAAGCCCCCCCTTTTCGGGGCGGCTTTTGTTCTAATTCGCTATTTTACAAGCGTCATTACATGAATAACTTTATCCTACTGAGCAATCTGCTCACGGATATTCTGCAATATTTTCTTCTCCAGCCGGGATACCTGCACTTGAGAGATCCCTAGACGACTGGCGACCTCCGACTGCGTTTGATCACGATAGTAGCGTAGATAGACAATCAGACGTTCACGTTCACTGAGGCCTCCGATAGCTTCATTTAATGCCAGCTTATCGAACCAACGCTCCTGTGATTCGTCAGCGATTTGATCAATCAGCGTGATCGGATCTCCATCATTCTCAAACACCGTCTCATGGATAGAGGTCGGTGGTTTATTGGCTTCTTGAGCGAACACCACTTCTTCGGGTGTAACCCCTAGCGCTTCCGCAACTTCACCAATCGTAGGCAGACGATCAAGCGTTTTAGACATTTCGTCCTTCATCTTACGAACTTTATTAGCCATTTCCTTAAGGGAACGACTGACCTTCAAGGTGCCATCGTCACGAAGGAAACGCTGAATCTCACCGATAATCATCGGCACCGCATAAGTGGAGAACTTGACCTCATAGCTGAGGTCAAATTTATCAACGGACTTCAGGAGTCCAATGCAACCGATCTGGAACAAATCGTCAGGCTCATAACCGCGGTTCATAAACCGCTGTACTACCGACCAGACCAGTCGGATATTACAGCTTACAAGCGTGTCGCGGGCAAGACTATCTCCGGCCTGACTGAGCGCGATAAGACGTTTGACCTCCGCATCGTCCAAATAGGTCGGCGGAGCTTTTTTTGACTCTGCATCCATGGCTCCAACCCCTAATTGTATAAAGCTTTTTTCGAGACGATGGTTTTCTTCATTGAGATAGAAGTACCGTGTCCCGGTTCACTAGTGACTTCAAATTCATCCATGAAATTCTCCATAATGGTAAAGCCCATGCCCGACCGCTCCAGCTCTGGCTTAGAGGTATACAGCGGCTGTTGCGCCAGCTCCAAATCCTCAATGCCCCGTCCTTGATCCTCAATGGTTAGATGTACCGTTTCGTTGTCCAGCGATGCCGAAATAGTCACAATACCTTCCGGATCACTATCATACCCATGAATAATACAGTTGGTGACCGCTTCCGACACGACTGTCTTCAGATCATTCAGCTCGTCCATCGTAGGATCAAGCCGGGAAACGAACGCCGCTACGACTACACGTGCGAACGATTCGTTCTCCGAGCGTGCAGCGAACTGCACGTTCATGAAGTTACCAGCCTTACTATTTGTCATAACGCAACCTCCAAATCCGAGAGTGCAGTACTCTCGTCGTCATATAGGGGCATGATTTTGAACAGGCCTGACATTTCCAGCAGCCGCTTCACAGGTGCCGTTGCATCACACACAACCATTTTTCCACCTTTACTGTGGATCAGTTTATACCTTCCCAGAATCACGCCTAGGCCTGAACTGTCCATAAACTGCAGATGCTTAAGACTAAGAACCAAATGCGATACCTGACCACGCATAATCGCTTCATCCATATCCATTCTTACAAAATCGGCTGCGTGATGATCCAACTCCCCTGATAAACGGACAATCAACACACCCCTGTGATGCTCCATCTCCACATGAGAATTCATGCTTGCCACTCTCCTCTTCGTTGCTTTGAAAACTGACCTTGAAAGACAGTACCTATTCCCTTCAAGGACAAGGTTTTCTACGCGGCAAATCAGGAATCCTGCCTCACGACAAAACTAGAAGAAAACCCCTATGAATCTACAGAGTACATGGGGGTAATCTACAAAAAAACTGTTTTTAATCTACGCCGAACATCGAGCCTGTTGTGCGCTTAAAGAGCTTCCACCAGCCTGCTTTCGGCACAGCTTCCCCTGCTTTTAATTCATATTCCTTAATCACTTGGGTTCCTTGGTAGACCACTAGCTTGCCCACAGATTGACCTTCAGCTACTGGAGCCTTCACGCTTTCCGGCAATACTAGTTCGTGGCGAATGCCTTCTTGAGTCACACCTTTTTTCAAAAGAACACTGTACGTCTCTTTGGCCGTTATCGGCAGCTCGGATTTTACGCCCTTTTCAATCTTTAGGGTGCCGATGGCATCCCCTTCTTTGTGGATCGTGTGTACTTTATATTGCGAGAACAGGTAATCGAACATGCCTGACACTTCACTATTGCGCGTCTTTGTGTTCGGCTCGCCTAGCACAACAGCGACAGCACGTAGGCCATCTCTTGCTGCTGTAGCGGACAGACAGAATTTTGCCTCAGCAGTATAACCAGTCTTCAAACCATCAGCACCAGTGTAGAAACGCACTAGCTTGTTCGTGTTCACCAACCAGAACGGTTTGGTTGAATCCTTACGTAAGTAATCCTGATAGGAACCGGTATATTTGATAATTTGATCATGCTTCAAAAGCTCACGACTGATGACCGCAATATCGTAAGCTGAGGAATAGTGATTGGCGGCTGGAAGACCGTTGCAGTTGGCAAAATGGGTATCTTTTAGACCCAGTTCCTCTGCACGTTTATTCATCAGATCGACAAAAGCACTCTCTGAACCAGCTATTTTCTCCGCCATCGCCACAGAAGCATCATTACCAGAAGCCATAGCGATACCTTTAAGCATATCGTCTACCGACATTTCTTCACCAGGCTCCAGAAAAATCTGCGATCCGCCCATAGAAGCCGCATATTCACTTGTTCGCACCTTATCAGTCAGCTGCAGCCTTCCTTCATCCAGCGCTTCCACCGTTAGTAACATCGTCATAATCTTCGTAATACTTGCGGGAGGCAGCTTATCATGGCTGTTCTTCTCATAAATAACAGTTCCGGTACCAGCGTCCATCAAAATAGCAGAACGTGCTCCCGGTGCGAGGTCTACAGCGGCAGCATTACTGCCAGAGTCCTTGGTTTTTTCTTCTGCATAAGCGCCTGACATAGGTCCTAGAACCGATACAGCGATACAGAGCACAAGCACAGCAAAACGCATTTTTCTCACAATGGTTCCCCTCCTGAACGTTAACCTTCATATCACAGGTACTGTGTTCCAGTTTCGTCAGAAAGGGTGAAAATTATTCCATTTTTAAGGAAATAACCACAATTATTTATCTCAAGAAGTAAGGATGTCATCAATTAAAAAAAGCCCAGCAGCAGTTGCAGAGCATTTTTATTATAGGGGAGATTAAAAAATATTTCAAATTTAAAGTATTTCCATTTTTTTAGCTCTCATTTTAGGACTTTTAAAGGTAAATCGTAGACTTTCAACGAATGCTAACTAAGAACCTATACTGTCTTACAGAGGAGTGAATATACGAATGAACCCACTAGAAACTTATATTGAGACAGAAGCAAAACAGAACGATTTCTCAGGCGTAGTACTAGCAAAACAATATGATAAAGAAATCGCCAGCAGCTGTCACGGTTATGCCAATAAGTCGGATAAGCGCGAAAACAATATTCATACTCGGTTCGGGATCGCTTCCGGGTGTAAAATATTCACAGCAATTGCCGTCTGTCAACTGGTCGAAAGAGGATTGATTTCTTTCGAAAGCAGATTATCAGACTATCTGAAGAAGGTAGAGTTCCCTCTCTTTAGTTCTGAAATTACCATACATCAGTTGCTTACGCATAGCTCTGGGATTCCAGATTATTTTGATGAAACAATCATGGATGACTTCGAAGAACTGTGGAAGACACAACCTATGTACACTTTACGGCAACTGGAAGATTTTGTACCGATGTTTAGAAACCTCCCCATGATGTGGACCCCTGGTGAACGTTTCCACTACAACAATGCCGGATATATCGTGCTAGGTCTTCTGGTGGAGGAATTGAGTGGAATGTCCTTTTCCGATTATGTGGAGCTTCACATCTTTAAGCCTTGCGGAATGGAGCAATCCGGTTACTTTACGTTAGATGCCTTACCAGCCAACTGTGCACTAGGATACATAGAAGAAGAGAACGGTAGCTGGAGAAGCAACATCTATTCAATCCCGGTAAAAGGAGGCGCTGACGGCGGAGCTTTCGTAACCGCTCCCGACATGCAGTTATTCTGGAACGGGCTAATGAACCATACCCTTTTAAGTCCAGTACTCACTTCATTGTTGCTTACTCCCCACATACATGTGGATGGTGAAGGCTATTATGGTTATGGTGTATGGATCACCCTCCGAGAAGAAAAAGTGTTCAAGTTTCACATTATGGGATACGATCCCGGTATTTCCTTCCGATCGGCTATCTATCCGGCTAGTGGAGAGACTGTGGTCGTATTATGTAATACAAGCAGCGGGGCTTCTCAGATTTTCAATCTTATCGATAAGCATTTGTAGCTGCTCCATCAAAAACGCAAAACAGCGAGCCTCCTAATACGGGAGGCTCGCTATTGTACTGTCTATTTCAGGTCTTTGTCATGACAATAATTACATTTCCTTGGCTAGTACCGTGTTACTCCATCCTTCGTAACAAGCGCGAATACCAGTGGTAATGGTGGAACCGATTCAGAAGTAATACGGTAAGCTTCCAGCACCTTGCCCTCAGCTTCCTCTACTTTCTTATCACTGGCATCATTGATATGCAATACTGCAAGTGTATCCCCAATCTCTACAGCATCTCCAACTTTTTTAGAGAGTTGAATACCTACAGCCAAATCTATTACAGATTCCTTAGTTTCACGTCCTGCACCAAGCAGCATAGCAGCAATGCCGATTTCTTCTGCTTGAATCCCCTCAATGAAACCCTTAGTCTTCGCTTTCACTTCAATGAATCGTTTAGCAGCAGGGAGTTTCTCCGGATCATCGATTTGTGAAACATCTCCGCCTTGCGCACTCACGATCTGTTTGAATTTCTCCAGCGCTGTGCCATCTTCAATATGTGTCATCAGAATCGAACGAGCCTCCGCTTCATCCTTGGCTTTACCGCCAAGAACAAGCATCTGACTGCCCAGAATAAGGCAGACTTCCTGCAAATCTTTAGGACCGTGACCCTTCAAGGTCTCGATTCCTTCCTTAATTTCCAGCGCATTTCCGATCCCGTAACCCAGTGGCTGATCCATATCACTGATGATGGCAACAGTATTACGACCCAAATGGGTGCCGATATCCACCATAGCCTGGGCAAGCGCAATTGAATCATCAAGCGTCTTCATAAAAGCACCGCTGCCGGTTTTGACATCCAGTACAATGGCGTCTGCACCCGCTGCAATCTTCTTGCTCATCACTGAGCTTGCAATAAGAGGGATGGATTCAACAGTTGCTGTTACATCCCGAAGGGCATACAGCTTTTTGTCAGCGGGTGTAATGTTGCCCGACTGGCCGATCACGGCAGCTCCGATCTCCCCTACTTGATCAAAGAAACGCTCGCGATCCATCTCTATAGAAAAGCCAGTGATCGACTCCAGCTTATCAAGTGTACCTCCTGTATGCCCAAGTCCGCGGCCGGACATCTTCGCTACCGGTACTCCAGCAGAGGCTACCAACGGTGCAAGCACCACGGTGGTTTTATCTCCCACTCCACCTGTGGAGTGCTTATCAACCTTAATGCCTGCGATTGGGCTCAGATCCACTTGATCACCGGACATCGCCATTTCCATCGTTAGATCGCCGGTCTCCCGTGCGTTCATGCCTTGAAAATAAACCGCCATGGCCCAAGCGGCAAGTTGATAATCAGGAACTTCACCTTTACTATAGCCTTGAATTAGAAAGGATATTTCCTCACGGCTCAGCTCTCCACCGTCTCTTTTTTTCTGAATAATGTCGACAGCTCTCATTTTACACCTGCATTTCACGGACATTTGCGCGAGCAAATCCGATATATTTTGGTTTAGTTACATTAACTACCTGTTCATGCGTCAATGGCTTAAATTTAATCACTTGTGTCATAAAGATGACCTCCCAGTAATTCAAAATGCAGTGCCCGAAATTACATTTTCGGAATAAAGCCTAAGACCAGTTTCAAGAAACGTTCACGCACACGTTCTGCAGTTTCCATCACCTCTTCATGATTGAGAGGTTGATCCAGGATTCCCGCGGCCATGTTAGTAATACAGGAGATGCCCAATACCTCGATACCTGCATGACGAGCAACAATGGTCTCCGATACAGTAGACATGCCCACAGCATCGGCACCTAGCGTACGAAGCATTACGATTTCAGCAGGCGTTTCGTAGCAAGGTCCCAATAGACCTGCATATACGCCTTCTTTGAACTCGAAATTCTGCTGAGCTGCCGTTTCCTTCGCTACCTGGATCAGGCGGCGACTGTAGGCGGTCGACATATCTGGGAAGCGCACACCAAGTGCAGGATCATTAGGTCCTATTAAAGGATTCCGTCCAGTCATATTAAGATGATCCGTAAGAAGCATAAGATCACCCGGCGTGAAATCAGTGTTCACTCCACCAGCTGCATTCGTTACTAGTAAACTGGCTATACCAAGCTCTTTCATAACCCGTACAGGGAATGCCGTTACCTCCGGTCCATAACCCTCATACATATGAAAGCGGCCCTTCATCATCACGACTCGGCGGCCTTCGATCATACCAATTAATAGCTCGCCCTCATGTCCTTCTACAGTAGAAACAGGAAAGTGAGGAATCTCATCATACGGAATGCTTACTCCATCAGTAATAAGGTCTGCAAGCACACCGAGGCCTGAACCAAGGATCAATCCAATTTCCGGAGCCACCGGACATTTGTCTTTTATATAAATGGCTGCTTCTTGAATTTCTTTTTGAGTTAATGCGCTCATGGATGATCCTCCTTCATTGATGTTGTGGAGCAACCCACAACCCTTTTATTGCAGTTTCGCTAAAAAGCTTGTCCCATACTGCGGCGCCTTCGCACCAAAGTTATCAGCAATGGTTGCAGCTACATCAGAGAAGGTTTCACGAATGCCCAAACTTGCTGGATGTTTAAACCGCGGGCTATAGATTAAGAGCGGAACATATTCACGGGTATGATCAGTTCCACTATGGATCGGATCATTACCATGGTCTGCAGAAATAATCAATAGATCATCTTCACCGAGCGTAGATAGAATTTCAGGCAGGGCCTGATCGAACACTTCCAGTGCACGACCGTATCCTTCTGGGTCACGACGATGTCCATACAAAGAATCAAAATCCACCAAATTCGTAAACAGGAAACCGTCAAACGGTTGACGAAGCTGCTCAATAGTAACTTCGATTCCATGTTCATTGCTCTTCGTTGGATAAGAAGCCGTAACTCCTTCTCCTGTAAAGATATCGTTGATCTTACCAACCGCGATAACATCCTTACCGATATCAGTCAGCGCGTTCATTACCGTTGGTTCTGGCGGCTTCACAGCATAGTCATGCCGGTTTGGCGTCCGAACGAATTTCCCTGGTTCGCCAACATATGGACGAGCAATCACGCGACCAACCGAGAATTCTGGAGCCATCGTCAGTTCACGGGCTATTTTACAAGCGCTGTACAGCTCTTCGAGTGGAATGATATCTTCATGTGCAGCAAGCTGGAATACGCTGTCCGCAGAGGTATAGACAATCCAAGCACCGGTTTTCATTTGTTCTTCGCCGTATTCAACAAGAATCTCCGTACCGGAAGCCGGTTTATTCCCGATTACCTTACGACCAGTTGCCGCTTCGAACTTCTCAATCAATTCTGCTGGAAAACCGTCAGGATACGTATTGAAAGGAACCTCAATTTTCAGCCCCATTAGCTCCCAGTGTCCGGTCATCGTATCCTTGCCTACAGATACTTCCTGCATTTTGCCGTAGTACCCAGTTGGTGAAGCTACAGGCTCTAGCGGTGGCAGCGGAGCAATATTAGCTAACCCGAGTTTCTGGAGATTAGGAAGCTTCAAACCAGGAACACGATCCAATATATGACCAAGCGTGTGCGACCCAGCATCACCGAAATTCGCAGCATCTGGCGCTTCACCGATACCAACACTATCTAGAACAATAAAACCAATTCGTTTAAATGAGGACATAGTTGTCTTCACTCCTTTTTTAATATAGATATTCTTTCGTACCAACAAGAAGAAACGGCTGTACCGTCTTCCAGAAGACATACGCTTCCGAAGTCAGCGATACAATGTACCGCTTATCAGGTATCCGTTTCTGCTAAAAGATAACCTGCGGATCATTCCCCAGTCTATCCTTTCAGTATGATTCCATCATAACCATCTTACTCACAAAAAGCATCTTTAAAGCAGAATTATCGAGCTCTAGGATGGTGGCTCTCATATACTTCCTTCATATTCTTACGGGCTATACCGTTATAAATCTGAGTCGTCGAAATATCGGCATGACCCAGCATTTGTTGTACGGAACGCAAATCTGCTCCGCCTTCCAGTAAATGGGCTGCGAAGGAATGCCTAAGTGTATGCGGGGTAATATCCTGCTCAATGTTTGCTTCCCGTGCATATTTTTTTATGATTTTCCAAAAGCCTTGCCGGGTTAATCTTCCGCCTAGACTATTCAGGAACATGGCTGGTTCCTCCTGGTGATCACGAAGCAGCTTGTCCCGCATAAGTGAAGTGTAAGCCGCTACACTCTCAGCTGCAAGGGTTCCAATGGGAACTACCCGCTCCTTGCCAGAAGTTCCTGTACAACGCGCAAATTTCATATCCGTGTGCACATCATCCACGTTAAGTGAGATTAATTCAGAGACCTTAATGCCTGTTGCATAGAGTAATTCCAGCATAGCCTTATCGCGCATCCCTTGTGGCGTACTTACATCCGGCGCAGCCAATAACTGCTCTATTTCCGAAATGGTAAGCACCATCGGAGGTTTCTTATCAGGCTTCATGGTCTCCATGTCCAGTGTTGGATCCTGCTCAATCAAACGTTCCTTCAGCAAATAATGAAAAAAAGCACGGAGGGACACTGCGCTCCTGTTCAACGTTGCTGTTGCTCGACCAGCTCCGCGTAATGAGCCGAGATATAATATCACATGCGATCTTCGGATCTCATCAGGCTGACTAGCCCCCCGCTCTTCAGCGAACTCCAGAAACTGCGATACATCCCTACCGTAAGATTCCAGTGTATTCGGGGACAAGCCTTTATCTCCGGACAAATAATGTAAAAACGGCTGCAAGTGTGACTTCATTATTTCACGCTCCTGTCCTGGCGCAGCTACTCATAGTGACTTCCTGCAGCACATTCAGCATGAGGGTTCTGCAGATGTGTACATTTAGTATACGCTGCATGAATCCACCTTGTTTTCTTCGACATTCTTCTCGCTTGTTCCTGCTTCCTGCGAAGCTTTCATTCTCCATACCAGTAATAGAAGCGCAAACGCTGTCTTGTATCCAGACCATCATCACTACGATCGGCATGATCAAAAGCCCGAACAGCGGAGCCTTCAGGAATTCCATAATTCTCTATCGGACTGATCCATTCACCAAGCCAGCTCATAGCACTGTAGAGCAAATAGCTTAGAGCCACAAACATGATCATAAAATACAGCTTTCGAACTGTTTTGGGCACAGAAACGATCATATGGACGCCTCCCTCTAACATACAGTTAAGATCTGCTCGTCCTTCACCTTATGCACCAAAACGGACTGATATGTATACCTCCAATAGACCAATCATTTAAAAAGCTCTCTCCGGTAAAAAAACCGGGGAGAGCTTATGAAGTGAATTTCATTATAAGATGACTTAGGACGGATTTCCGTTTGAATTATTCTTATCGCTACACCGATAGCATATCCCATGAAAATCAAGTCTATGATCAAGCACTGTGAAATTAAATTCTTTCTCCAGTCGCTCTTCTAGCGGACCTAACCAATCCTCGCGAATCTCATCCATACTACCGCATTGCACACAAATTAAATGATGATGATGGTGCTTCGCAGTATCTGTTCGCAGATCATAACGGGCGACACCGTCACCGAAGTTAATCTTTTCTACGACGTGAAGCTCGCTAAGAAGTTCCAGGGTACGATATACAGTCGCAAGACCGATCTCGGGAGCTTTCTCTTTCACGAGCATAAAAACATCTTCTGCGCTAAGATGATCTTCCTCATTCTCCAGCAGCACTCTTAAGGTCGCTTCCCGTTGGGGTGTAAGCTTGTATCCTTGGGATTGTAACTGTTGCTTAATTTTGTCTATCCGAGCTTCCATTGTCTCCCTCCCCCTTGGAAAATAACCTCACCGGTCTTCAAACCACTTCTTCCATTATAGGGGGTGTCGCTTTGAGAAGTCAAACGCTTTTACTGCAAGCCCAAGGTAGTCACTGCTTGTACAAGTGAAGGAGTAACCCAGCGCATCATGATCGGCGTAACATAGGTCTCAAAACTAGAAATGCCCAGAATCAACAGTGCCATTACAAGTGACAATATGGTGTACATAGTAAAAGGTCGAGTCACTGGCGTCCGACGTTGTCCTAGCACTCGGCTACGAATCATCTGTAAGGAAAAGGCGATCGCCGCTGCACTACTTACTAACAACACAGGAATCAGTACCAGATTGTGCGGAGCCACGGAGACTAATGCGAACAGCATTCCATGCCATGAATATTGACTTACTAGACAACCGACCGTAAAGCCGATCAATACCCCTTTAAGAAAATCAAGAATCAAGATTCCCGGCAGCCCGATGACTGATAATCCAAGGATCCAGATCAGCCCAATCCATTTCAGATTTAAGGCCGCTATACTCCAGTACGAATCAGGTGCTGCGGGTAGACCCTGCTGATCAACCGTTACAAAGAAATTTCCTAGATAATCCCCCAGCTCCTGTTGCTGATCCATCGTAAGCGCACTAACGATAAGAGCTCCAAATACAACACCTACCAGAAATAATACGCCGACAAAAATATACAGAGGCGTCTGTTCCTTCATCATCAGCCTTAAATTACGCATCGAGACGTTCCCCTTTCCGGTTACATGTTACACCATATGAGAAAACGTCCCGCGATATGACTTGTCCTTAGGACAATAACTCTACTTTCCAGGTTGTACGACTTTACCGTATGTTCCCCCACCGCCTGCTGATAATTCCAATATGCCTGAGCGGGCCCTAACGATCATAGCCGCCAAATCCACTCCTACTACGCTAGCAATTTCCGCTTCACCACAACCATGTAAAATGTTCATCTCCGTGCCAAAAGCTTGCAGTAACGCGTTCATCTTAGCCTTCCCGAGGCCTGGAATAAATTCAAGTGGAACCTGATAGTGATAAGGCGGACGGTTTGCGGGTACTAGAGGCGTCTTGCGGTCTGCGATATCTAGGATCCGGTCGAATACACCTCTCACCAATTTAAGACTGCCACAATACTGGCAGCGTTCCGATGTGACATAAGCTTCGTCAATAATACTGCCACAACCTCCGCAGTAGGTTCGGTGGTATTTACCCAGCCGGGGGTTAAGTCCGAAATTGGCAGTTACCTTCCGCCCTTCCTTACGTTCTAGTGCGAGTCGTAGTTCAGCAAAAGAAGGTCGTGCCAACGCCATTACATTATACTCGCGACCTAGTTTGCCCAGTGAATGCGCATCAGAGTTCGTTAGGAATGTGAAGTCATCCAGCTCAGAAAGATAACCCGCCATTTCCGAATCTGCACTCAGCCCTAGCTCAACTGCTGCTATGCGATCCAGATCAAATATGTCTGCCATACGCTCCGCTGCACAGCCGTACAAGCCCTTGTGAGGCGTGAATATATGTGCAGGGATAAGAATGCCTCCCCGCCCATAAATCTCATCCTGAAGCTCCCTAGCCGGAGCATACAGGCGCTGGGAACTTAGATTCACATTCCGCATATAGCGGCTCATCCACGCACTAAAATCGGTCATGCGCTCCACGTCCGGCATGTAGGCGAGCACATGGCACTCTTTTCGCCCAGGCTCGCGGATTTCAATCTCTGTTCCCAGAATGATCGTAGTCCCTCGGTAAGCAATCCCTCCACCTTCAGCTAACGTCATCTCTCCAGATTCCAAGGAACGCTGAATATCACGTAGAACGCCTGGTGAATGACTATCAATAATACCGATCATTTCTAGTCCCTTGCGCTCTGCAGCCTCTTTGGCAATGCCCGCAAAGGTAAGCTCACGGCTGCCGCTGATTTTGACCGCTTGTCCTTCCGACGTTCGTCCAATATGAACATGCAGATCGCAATAGAAACTTTTCAATTCAGTTGTTAATTCCATTGGCCTGTCAGCGTGTATAGATGCCAAGCATACACTGCCATCATCGTCTTCGCGTCCGCGATGCGCCCGTCAGCCATATATTGATACGCTTCCTCCAGGGTAAGCTCCGAAACTTCAAGAAATTCGTCCTCGTCCAGGGACATATCCCCTGGCTTTGCATTAGTAGTCACATACAAATGAATAATCTCATCGGCGAAGCCGGGAGAAGTATAGAAGGATTTAAGCAATTTCAGATCTCCACTGTGAAATCCAGTCTCTTCTTGAAGTTCACGACCAGCCGCAACTAATGGATCTTCACCTTTATCCAGCTTCCCAGCCGGAATTTCTACTTCAGTGCGTTGCATGGGCTGACGGTATTGCTCTACAACAAGCATTTTGTTGTTGTTTAAAGCAAGCACCGCTACGGCGCCGGGATGCTTCACAACTTCACGTGTCGCAGTATTTCCATCAGGCAGTCTCACTGTGTCCACCTGTAAAGATATAATCTTCCCATCAAAAACAGGCTGTGTAGACAATGTCACTTCATCAAGCTCGGGTTTGCTGTGCAAATGTTGTTCTCCCATAAAGTTTCTGGTCTCCTTTTTCTCTATTGTGCATACGGTGTATTATAGCAAACTTAAAGGGAAAGAAGGAATTTCAGATGAACGAAATCTTCAGCCGTACAAGCTCATCCGCAGTTACAATGGTAGGTAAACCGGAGGAAATCAAGGCCATTTTAGCTAGGTGGATAGAGCGGTATGGGCCCGATATGCCTCTCTCATACATTCTCTCCCTAAAGGATCAATCCAAGATCATTCCAACCAAAGCAGGTTAAATTCACTCTCTCCTTTAGGATTTAATCATACATGTGCATCCGAATATAGAGGTGTCCCAAAAGGCGATAAATTTGCTTATAGTGTCATCTGGGTCCTTTAGCCTCAAATAACTTTTTTGGATGCCCCTAAATCTGGCTGCATTAAACTCCCCATAAAAAAATACAGAGCAGCAATCCACCGTTACGGTAGGATCGCTGCTCTGTTATTTTATAAGAAGGTTAGCCCTTCACACTCTCTTTAACAATATTTACTACAAGCTCAGCCACTTTAACGATATCTTCGGCTTTAATCCGTTCCTTAGTGGTATGGATATGCTCGTATCCTACAGCGAGATTAATGGTCGGAACATCTAGGCCATTGAATACGTTAGCGTCACTTCCTCCACCAGAGTGGAACAGACGGGGCGTAAGACCCATAGAAGTGATAGCCCGCTGTGCAAGCTGTACCACTGGATCATTTTCATTAAAGCTGAACGCCGGATAAATAATTTCACTGCGGAATTCGCATTCTGCACCGTATTCGCGGACAGTGGTCTCCAGTGCTTCACGCATCAAGGCGATTTGATCGCCAACTTTTTCCTGCACGATACTACGTGCTTCTGCGTCCAATTGAACGTGATCGCACACCACATTCGTAGGTCCGCCGCCAGCGAATTTACCGATATTCGCAGTCGTTTCGTTGTCGATCCGACCAAGCTTCATGGCAGCAATTGCTTTGCTGGCTACTTGAATCGCACTGATGCCGTCTTCTGGATTAACACCTGCATGAGCTGATTTTCCGAAGATTTGCATCGTAATCTTAGCTTGTGTAGGTGCCGCAACTGCAATCGCACCGACTTCACCATTGGAATCGAGTGCGAAACCGAAGTCTGCATCCAAATTGCTCGGATCCATCGAACGTGCACCTAGCAATCCAGATTCTTCACCCGCAGTAATTACGAACTGAATCTGACCATGTGGCAATTTTTGCTCTTGAATCACTCTGATCACTTCGAACAGTGCAGCTAGCCCAGCTTTGTCATCTGCTCCAAGGATCGTAGTGCCGTCACTTGTAATCCATCCATCCGCGCCGAGCGTAGGCTTGATATTTTGTCCAGGAACAACTGTATCCATGTGACAAGTGAACAGTAGCTTTGGCGCAGATCCACCGTTCTCAGCCGGCCAGGTAATGAATAGATTACCCGCTCCATGTCCAGTTCTTTCCTGGGAATCATCTTCGGTAACCTCTAAGCCAAGAGCGTTAAATTTGCTCTTGAGCACATCGGCAATCTGCCGCTCATTTCTTGTTTCACTATCAACTTGGACAAGCTCCATAAATTCTTGAATCAATCTGTCTTGTGAAATCACTGGACTTCCCTCTCTTTCGTGAATACGTTACAATGGTTGTACAGAAAGACCATCCATCTTCATGCTATTAACTTAAACTAAATCTAAAGGAGTTACTCATGCAACGTAATAAGTGGTTCAAAATCTTCATCTACGTCATGTTGTTCGCCATGATTGCCTCTACGCTCTTTATGGTTATCGAGCCTTTCCTTGCAGGATAATCTCTTCACAAGGAACATTGATAATAGCGGCTAGGGACCCCCTTGCCGCTATTTGGCTTGCCTGTTAGTTCGTTATTAAACCTTAAGCCATAGTGCCAAAAAACTCATCCTGCTCTTCATAAGGAAAGTGTCTTAGGAAATATGGAACCAATTCTTTGGCCACATCTTGTAGTTCAAAATGACGACCTGCACACTCCTCTAGGGAAGTTACTCCAAATTCAGTGATACCGCATGGAATAATCCCTTGAAAGCCGTATCCAGATATTCCTTCAGAAATGTTAAAAGCAAAACCATGGCTAGTAACAAACCCTCTTCGGAATTTGCTTTTGTTAAACTTAACACCAATGGCACAGATCTTCTCGTCGCCAACCCATACCCCTGTATACTCCGGCTTCCGTTCTCCTACAATTCCGTAGGATGCCAAATAATCAATAATCACTGCTTCCAGACTGCGCAAGTACCCGCGTAAATCCACCTTACCTTCTTCACCGAGCATAAGGATCGGATAACCTACAAGCTGACCCGGTCCGTGATATGTAATATCTCCTCCCCGGTCGATTTCAAACAGCGCAATTCCTTTTTCTTTGAGCTGCTCTTCATCTAGAAGAAGATGTTCGGGATGATTCTGTGAACCAATAGTATAGGTAGGCGGATGCTGCAAAAGAATCAATCGTTCCGGTTGCTCACCAGCATCAATGGCGTGCACACTTTCCTTTTGCAGATCCCAAGCCTCCCCATACTCCATAATAGGGTCATATGAAATCTGCAGCTTACGAATATCCGAATTATTCATACCGTCAGGTCCCCTTTTTCAGTCTCATGCCTGCACAGTTTGGCTCGTTATTATTTTTTAGTAAAGTTTCGTATCTGGGGTATATCCTTCAATGTTATCCTTGACGCGTTGCAAGAAACGACCGCAAATCACTCCGTCCAGAATCCGATGATCCAGCGACAGACAAATATTAGCCATTGACCGTACACCTATCATATCGTTAATGACCACAGGTCTTTTTACAATCGATTCAAACGTTAAAATCGCTGCCTGTGGATAGTTAATGATTGGATAAGAAAGAATGGAGCCAAATGAGCCGGTGTTATTTACAGTGAAAGTCCCTCCCTGCAAATCTTCCAGACTCAGTTTGCCTTCGCGGGTTTTTTGTGCCAATTCATCAATCTCACGTGCCAGCCCGGCAACGTTTTTCTGATCGGCCTTCTTAATTACAGGAGTGATAACCGAATCTTCAGTACCTACCGCTAACGAGATATTGATATCACGTTTGACAATAATTTTGTCTACAGCCCAGACAGAGTTCATAATCGGGTAATCCTTAATCGCACTCACAACAGCCTTCATCATGAAAGCCAGATAGGTTAGATTGATACCTTCCTTACGCTTGAACTCATCCTTATGTTTATTGCGCAGTGCGACCAGATTAGTCACATCTACCTCAATCATTGTCCAAGCATGCGGAATCTCCGAGACACTTTGGCGCATTCTTGTAGCGATTGTATTCCGGATTGGTGTTACATCAATCAGGTATTCCGAACTGCTGCCTCGTCCACCCTCGACTTCAATTGTTGGAATACGAGGAGATTCGCTCAAATGTAGACCCGAATGGCGAAGAGGCTCTTCCGCCTTCTTCTCTTGGGCTTGAACGAACTGTGTTGCAGGCGGTTGTGACACCACTGGGGTTGGTTGACTAGCAGAAATCGAAGCTGGAGATGTAGCTCCGCCACTATCGATGAAGGCCAGCACATCCTTACGGGTAATTCGGCCACCCATACCAGTACCCATAACTAAAGTCAGGTCGATGTTATGCTCAGCCGCCAAAGTCTGTACCGCAGGAGAATAGCGTGCACGCATCGTATCGTTAGCAGTTGAAGTCGCACTTTGTCCTGCAACATTATTAGAGGAATTAGCTGCAACTGTGTTAGTGTTAGTCACGTTTGCAGCAGCAGATGCAGTCACAGGCACGGCAATACGACAAATGACTTCGCCGACATTGACAACCTGACCTTCTTCCGCCAATAGTTCACCCATAACTCCATCTATCGTTGAAGGCAATTCAGCATTTACTTTATCTGTAATAAGCTCACATATTGGTTCGTATTGCTCTACCGGATCGCCCGGTTTCTTCAGCCATTTGCCGATCGTCGCCGATACTAGCGATTCCGCCAGCTGCGGCATGATCACGTCAGTCAACTTTTGGTTGTCAGACATCTTTTCACTCCTCAAATGTTTTACGAAGTAAAACTCACTTCGTAAGCATAATCTTAAAAGTTTTACGAAGCTTCGCGTCCACTCAACTATTTTAATATTGCGCCAGTCGAAGCATTTCCGCCTTCACTTTTTCTTTGCTAAGCATGAAGAACTTCTCCATTGGAGGGCTGATAGGCATCGCTGGAACATCGGGACCACAAAGACGGAAGATCGGCGCGTCTAGTTCAAATAGACAATGCTCAGCGATAATCGCCGCCACTTCGCCACCAATACCGCCCGTTTTATTGTCCTCGTGCACAATAAGAACCTTCCCTGTCTCACGAGCAGCTGCTATGATCGCCTCACGATCAAGAGGCTGCAAGGTCCGCAGATCCAGAATATGCGCTGTAATGCCTTCTTCGCGCTCCAATTCTTCTGCTGCTTGCATCGCAAAATGCAATGGCAAACTATAACCAATAACCGTAATATCTGTTCCCTTACGCAGCAGATTAGCTTCGCCAATTGGAACGGTGTAATCACCTTCTGGCACTTCTTCCTTGATCAGCTTATAGCACTTTTTGTTCTCGAAGAATAAAACCGGATCAGGATCACGAACGGCTGCCTTCAAAAGTCCTTTTGCATCGTAAGCAGAGTAAGGTGCGACAATCTTCAATCCTGGTGTACCGAAGAAAATCGATTCCGGACACTGAGAATGGTACAGACCGCCGAATACACCGCCGCCGATAGGCGCACGTATGACAACCGGGCAATTCCAATCGTTATTTGAACGATAGCGGATTTTGGCCGCTTCGCTAATGATTTGATTCGTTGCTGGAAGCATGAAGTCAGAGTACTGCATTTCAGCAATCGGCTTCATACCATACATAGCTGCACCAATCGCCACACCAGCTATAGCTGATTCCGCTAACGGTGTATCTAGAACACGTTCTTCTCCGAACTGTTCTTGCAGGCCTTTTGTTGTTGTAAATACGCCACCTTTGAGCCCCACGTCCTCACCAAGCACAAACACGGATTCATCGCGTTCCATTTCTTCCTTCATCGCGAGCCGAATGGCATCGATATATTCCATTATAGCCATGATTTATGCTCCTCCTTTCAGGTCGGAATCACTGTAAACATGCAGCAGTGTATCTTCCGGTTTCGGGAACGGAGCGTTGTCAGCATATTCGATAGCTGTTTTAAGCTCAAGATTGCATTCAGCAATAAGATCTTGTTCTTGCTCGTCACTCCAAAGTCCCAGACCGATCAAATAATTACGGAATCCTGCTACGCCGTCCTTCTTCCAATTCTCATCAACCTCTTCTTTGGTCCGATAAGCCAAATCATTGTCCGAGGTGGAGTGTGGAGATAAACGGTACATCATGGCTTCGATTAACGTAGGACCTTCACCCGCAAGTGCTCTTTCCCGAGCTTCCTTAACGACACGATATACTTCCAGTGGATCATTGCCGTCTACACGCACACCTGGAAACCCATAACCCAGAGCACGATCGCTGACCTTACCGCCAAGCTGTTTGTGAGCAGGAATAGAGATCGCGTACTGATTATTCTGACACATGATAATAACCGGCAGCTTATTCACTCCGGCAAAGTTACAAGCTTCATGAAAATCGCCTTGGTTGCTAGAGCCTTCCCCGAAGGTTACAAATGAGACGAATTTTTTCTTTTGCATTTTGGCTGCCAAAGCAAAACCAACCGCATGAGGGACCTGCGTGGTTACAGGACTTGAGCCTGTCACAATACGCAGACGCTTACTACCAAAGTGACCTGGCATTTGCCGCCCACCACTGTTTGGATCTTCTGCCTTTGCGAACACAGACAGCATCAATTCACGAGTAGTCATACCCACGGAGAGTACGAAAGCATAATCACGGTAATAAGGTAAAAAATAATCATTCTGCCGGTCCAGCGCAAATGCTGCTGCTACCTGACCCGCCTCCTGGCCAATGCCGGAGACATGAAAGTTAATCTTGCCAGCGCGCTGAAGCAGCAGACTGCGCTCGTCGTATTTACGTGCGAGCAGCATATATCTGTACATATCGATGACCTGGCCGTCACTTAGTCCAAGCTGCTTATGTCTGTTAATCGTTTCTACAGTATCTTGGGATTCCATAAAGAGATACCTCCTTATTCATAAAGCCTGAGTCTTACAGGATTTAAGACCAATTGTATCCTGATCTTAAAACCTGGTACTAAGACTTGGCTTGAGTTTATTATAATCCCTTTCTACCCAAAAAGAAAAGCTAAATCCCGATAGATCTTCCATCTACAGCTAACATTGCTTCTCCAATGATCTCCGAAAGTGTAGGGTGAGCATGAATAGCCTCGCCAACCTCCCAAGGTGTTGCATCCAGCAGTTGAGCCAATGCAGCTTCCCCGATTAGATCGGTAACATGCGGACCTATCATCTGCACACCGAGAATATCTCCACTGCTTCGGTCCGCCACAACTTTAACAAACCCGTCCTTCTGACCGTACACAATCGCCTTGC
Organism: Paenibacillus sp. FSL R5-0923; assembly: GCF_038009145.1. Classification (NCBI taxonomy): domain Bacteria; kingdom Bacillati; phylum Bacillota; class Bacilli; order Caryophanales; family Paenibacillaceae; genus Paenibacillus; species Paenibacillus sp. FSL R5-0923. The sequence goes on along the minus strand of NZ_JBBPAT010000001.1, from coordinate 2,734,235 downwards.
CAATGGCCGAGAAGGGGAATTTACCAGTTACGACATCATGTCCCAATGCTTTAGCTTCCTTCTCAGTGTGACCCACACTCGCAACTTCAGGACGTGTGTAGACACAACGCGGTACAAGATGTGTATGATAAGGGTGAAGTTTCTCACCAGCGAGATGGTTGACCGCCATAATGCCTTCATGACTGGCTGCATGAGCTAGTTGTAGTCCACCGATACAGTCACCAATCGCATAAATATGTGGCTCAGCCGTCTGCATACTAGCATTTACAGCAATAATTCCTTTATCAAAGCGAATATCTGTATTTTCCAGACCAATATTTTCTACATTCGCTACTCTACCTACGGATACAAGCAGCTTTTCTGCAGATAGACTTTGAGTTTGCTCACCCTTGCGGGCATCAATCGCAATTCCATCGTCCGTTACCTTGCAGGTTGCAGCATCCACTGTAGTTTCAGTCAGGATTTTAACCCCACGTTTTTTCAATAAGCGTTGCAGCTCTTTAGCTACCTCTTCATCCTCTTGTGGCAGTAACTGACCAGCAGCTTCAACTACCGTTACCTGCACTCCGAAATCAACCAGCATAGAGGCCCATTCCACCCCTATTACTCCGCCTCCAACAATAACGATGGAAGAGGGTAACTCGTCGAGGGTCAGCGCTTCGTCACTGCTAAGAATAACTTTCCCGTCTGGTTCCAGACCAGGTAATACACGCGGACGAGATCCTGTAGCAATAATAAGATGGTTAGAGACCACTGTTTCCATTTCACCGTCTTCTAGTTCCACAGCAACAGCACCACTACGCGGGGAAAAAATAGAGGGACCCGTCACGCGCCCCTTGCCTTTAATAACTTGTATTTTATTTTTGCGCATCAAATATTGTACGCCCTGATGAAGTTGTTCAACTACCGCTTCCTTGCGCTTTTGTACTTTTGGGAATACAAGCTGTACACCGCTTGTCTCAATGCCATAGCTCTCGCTCTCATTGATTTCAGCATATACCTCTGCGCTTCTGAGCAGCGATTTGCTAGGAATGCAGCCACGGTGCAGGCAGGTTCCTCCCAGTTTGTCCATTTCGATGACGACGACGGACTTTCCAAGCTGTGCAGCGCGAATGGCTGCCACATATCCCCCGGTTCCTCCGCCAAGTATGGCCACGTCACATGAAATTGTCATGATATGTATCCTCCAGTCATTACACGTAAGTTCATTTTACATTGTATATTGTACTCTCTTTTTAGCGTATTACAAAACTTATAAACGTCATATCCAAATGGACTTTTTCTTACTAAAGCGTTATCATATGGTTGAATCTAATGGGCTAAGAGGGGTAGGAGACACTTATGAAACTATTAATTTCACGCTTCATTGCCATCCTTATTCTTGTGTTTCCTGGTTTAATCGCAATGAAGGGCTTCTTAATGATGAAGGACGATATTTTTGATTATATCTCTATGCATGGCGATGACTCCGTTGTTCCAGATTTCGCTTGGTTGCATTTCGGCGGTGGGTTTCTGCTCTTTGCAGCAGGTATGACTTTCCTTGGCGGCTGGATTCTGGCAAGAGACCGCAAACGTAATTATGTTGGCCCTCGGTTCAAGGAGAAACAAAAAGCGAAACAAGCTGCCGCGCAAGAAACGATCTCATAAGCAGCATAATTATCCCCTCATTGTACAACCGAAATCTATTGCACATTCTGCAATTAAACCATCCAACAGCTCACTTCAATGTATAATGAATATCCACACATTACATAAAGGCGAGAGTTTTCATGGACGCGACCTGCGCTTCCTTGAAAACTCCCGCCTTTTTATGCACAGCTTAAAGCCTAGCCTTATCAAGTACTTCTCTACGACCGCCTTGCACCAACTCGCTGTACAAGCCACCTTGCTTCAACAACTCCTCATGGGAGCCCTGCTGCAGCAATCTGCCCCCTTGAAGAACAAGAATTCGATCAGCTGCACGGATAGTGCCCAGTCTATGGGCAATAACAAAGCTGGTCCGTCCCTTCATTAGCGCCTGAAGTCCTTCCTGAATCTTGATTTCGGTCACCGTATCGATACTGCTAGTGGCTTCATCAAGAACAAGCATCGAAGGATTGGCAAGAATGGCTCTTGCAATGGATAGCAGTTGCTTCTGTCCTTGGCTTATACCGCTACCATCTGCAGAGAGCATTCGATCATAACCTTCCGGCATACGGATAATAAAAGAATGAGCGTTAGCCAGCTTGGCCGCCGCCTCGACCTCTTCATCGGAAGCATCCAGTCTACCGTAACGAATATTATCGCGGATGCTGCCCTTGAATAAAAAGGAGTCCTGCAATACAAACGCCATATGGCTCCTCAGGCTTTCACGCCGAATCGAAGTGACATCTAAGCCATCCAGCGTAATCTTACCCTGATTAGGATCATAGAAACGAGATAACAGCCCGATAAGTGTTGTTTTGCCGGCACCGGTAGGTCCTACTAAGGCAATCATCTCGCCAGGCTTCGCTTCAAAGCTAATATCATGCAGTGTGTTAGAACTTCCGTCATATGAAAAAGATACCTTTTCGAACTTCACTGCACCTTCAACTTTAACCAGCGAAGTGGCTGCACCTTCATCTTTAGCTTCCGTCTCTTCGTCCAGCACTTCAAACACTCTTTCCGCTCCTGCAACCGCTGACAGTAGTGTATTCCACTGATTCGCTAAGTCATTAAGAGGGCGAGTAAATTGACGCGTATATTCTACAAACACAATAATCACACCGACCGTAATCGCTCCGCGAATCGCTAACAAACCACCGACTCCAGCCACAATAGCGAAGCTCAAATTATTAAGTCCATTCATCAGCTTAGGAATGAAGCCAGAAATCGACTGTGCCCAGTATCCAGAGAGCATAATTCGCTCATTGCGTTCATGAAAACCAGCGATGACCCGTTCCTCTTGTGAAAAAGCCTTGATAATCCGTTGACCGGATAACGTCTCTTCTATATAACCGTTTAACTCACCCACATTGCGCTGACGTTCCTTAAAAAGCGGACCCGTACGCCGAGTAATCCAGCGCATGCCTAATAACATCAACGGCACAACCAGGAACGTGAGTAGCGTCAATAGAGGACTGAGCCAGAGCATTACCCCCACCGTTCCGAGCAATGTCAAAACACTGGAAAAGATCTGAATAGCTGAGCTATTCAGCGTAGAGCTGACGTTCTCAATATCGTTGGTGAGGCGACTCATAATTTCGCCCTGCTGTCTCCGATTAAAAAATGAGATGGGCAACCGATGAAGATGGGAAAACAACTCCGTGCGCATCCGAAATACGGTCTCCTGGGCAATTTCAATCATCCATATATTTTGCAGCCAAGAAGTTAATGAATAGAAGATATAAACACTAGCTAGACTGATCAGAAAAATCGTCCACGATCGTCCGCCAGTGCCTTCCAGATAATCATCCACAGCTTTACCAATCATATAAGGCCCGAGCAGTGCTAAAGCCGAGCTGAAGACTACCATTAACAGAACGAGAAAAAGCTTAGCTTTACGCTCGGCAAGGTAGCTCCAAATCCGCATGAGCGTGCCGCCCCAATCCTTCGCCTTTGCTTTTGGCTTCCCTCCAGCAGCTGAGCCAAGGCTTCTTCCTGCTCCAAGCTCAATGACGGGTTTTGGGTGACGAAAGGGTTCAAGAATTGCTTTGAACATGCTGCTTCGCCTCCTCTACCTGTGATTCATAAATCTTGCGGTACAGCGCAGAGCTTGTCATAAGCTCGTCATGTGTTCCCTTACCGATTAAGCGTCCTTCGTCCAACAGCAGAATCAAATCTGCAGATGCTGTAGAACTAATCTTCTGAGTAATCAGGAAGGTTGTACATGAAATCTCTTTCAGTGCCTCCAGCAAAAGTCCTTCTGTCACAGCATCAAGCGCACTCGTACTGTCATCGAGGATCAAAATAGCAGGTTTCCTCACAAGCGCCCGAGCAATGGTCAACCGTTGCTTTTGCCCACCAGACAGATTTACCCCTCGCTGACCAAGCATTGTGTCATAACCTTTGGGCAGACCCATCACTGTTGCGTGAATTTGTGCGGCAGCCGCTGCGTGTTCGATTTGTTCCTGTGTGGCATATTCATTGCCCCAAGCGATATTATCGCGAATCGATCCGCTGAAGAGCTGCAGTTCTTGAGGAACGTAACCGATCGATCGCCGCAATCTTGAAATATCGATATCGGTGCTCTTTTGCCCATCAATGCGAATGATACCGTCTGTCTCTTCATATAAACGTGGGATTAGACCGACAAGAGAAGACTTTCCTGATCCGGTGGCTCCCATAATCGCTACCCGCTCACCAGCAGCAACTTCAAAAGTAATATCCTCTAGCACCGAAATATCACTCTCAGGATACTTGAAGCTGATGCCTTCAAATTGGACGTGACCCTGTATCGGTTCGCCCTTTGCGGTTCCGCCTTCCTTAACTCCAGCGCCTGCTGACATCACTTCTGTAATACGCTGTGAGGAGGCACGTGCTCGGGAAATTGTAACGACAAGTCCAGATATAGCTGACAACGCTCCTATGGTTCGTAAAGAGTAGTTAATAACTGCAACAGTTTCTCCTAAAGTAGCATCCCCATTTGCAATCTCAATCCGTCCAAACCATAGGATCGACATAATCGCTGCATTCACAATAAGCATAACAAATGGCATCGTTGTCTCCGTCAAACGTAGCGCAGATACCGTGGATTTCATCAAATTCCCGCTAAAGACCGTAAAACGTCCAATCTCATGCCCCATGCGCACGAACACACGGATTAAGCGAATTCCCGTTAAATTCTCCTGGATTACACCATTCACACCGTCAAGCCGATTTTGTACGTTGCGAAATAACAAAGAAGCTTTTCTCATGATGAAGTAAAGGAAGAGAAGCAACAAAGGTAGAGCTACAGTGAGAAATAATCCCAGCTTCACATGAACAACCAATGCCATAATCACACTGCCCACCACAACCAGTGGCACCCGTGTCATAAAGCGGAGGCTCATAAATATAGTGTCCTGCAGCTGCGATACATCGCCGGTCAGACGCGTGATCAGCGACGAGGTAGCAAACCGATTGAATATTTCATATGTAAAGGATTGTACCTTTTCATATAACTTGTCCCTAAGATCAAACGCAAAGCTCTGACTCGCATGGGCAGCAAAAAAAGAACTTAATACCCCAGCTATAAACGCGACTACTGCGCTGCCGATCAATACACCGCCCCAGAGCCATACTACAGAGGAATTCTGTTCTTTAATGCCCTGGTCAATAATTTTGGAAATGAGTAAAGGCTGTGACAATTCCACCGCTAGTTCAATAAGCATCATCACTAGGGCAGCTATTGCAGCGACTTTATATTTTTTGAGAAAAGAGAAAATCAAACCCATTCGCATACCCTCTTTTTCTATTCGTACAGTGCATCCCTTAAACGAGTCGACATTGTGGAGGCCTGCCCAGTTTTCATTATTGCCCGCCGCAGCGCTTTATTGCTTCGATTCAATTCCACCAAATCTGCCATCATCTCTTCCAGCAAAGCCTCAGCCTCGATAGAAAGATTTTCATTCTGCTGAATCAGAGCTAACCGTTCCTTGTATTCGTCTATTTTTTCAGTCACACATATTACTTCCTTTCCAATCACATGATTCCTTTTATCATACCACATTCAATTCTATCGCAATGTTTTCACTGGATACAGCTGACACGAATATGATACTCTAATAAGGTCGCATTTTTAAGATTAGATAATTGGCTTATACGAAAGGATAGATGGAAGTGGCACAATTGTTTTTCAAATACGGAGCAATGAACAGCGGTAAATCTATTGAGATACTCAAGGTTGCGCATAATTATGAAGAGCAAGGGAAATCGGTGCTCATTTTCACTCCATCCATAGACGATCGGGACGAAGTTGGTTTTATCTCCTCCCGTATTGGGCTGCGGAAACAGGCCATACCCGTCGACGAGAATACCGATATTTATAATATCGTCAGCAGTAACCAGCCCAAACCCCACTGTGTACTAATTGATGAATGTCAATTTCTAAGCAAGGACTGCATTCTACAGCTAGTACGGATTGTAGATGAACTAGGCATTCCCGTTATGGCATTTGGACTTAAAAATGATTTCCAGAACCAGCTATTTGAAGGCAGCAAATACATGCTGATTTACGCTGATAAAATCGAGGAAATGAAGACCATTTGCTGGTTCTGCGAGCGCAAAGCAACGATGGCTCTAAGAGTAGAAAATGGTAAGCCTGTATACAGCGGCAAGCAAATCCAAATTGGCGGCAATGAAGCCTACTATCCAGTATGCCGTAAATGTCACAAGAATCCTCCACTATAAAATATACCCACAAAGTGAGGCTTTGCTTCGATGCTTACTCAGGTACATTTCGGGGGGCCCCAAATATATACCTTTAGCTAAAAAAGCATTCCGAAGCCGCAATGGCCTCAGGAATGCTTTTTTTAAAATAAAACTCGATTAAACCAGATATCTTTCTTTAAGAATATTCAAATGATGATGATCATGCCCAATCATTACGCACGCCACTGCTCTCGCGGAGATGGTTGCATTGTTAACCGTTCCCTTACGAGTCCATGCTTCTTCCGGCAAAGTGTCCAAAAGAACTTGCGTTGACTCTCGGACAAGCTTGTAATGAGCCAGTAGTTTTTCTAGAGTGTTTGCTTCAAAATTTGCGGTAGGCACATAGTCCTTTTCATCAAAGCCCGCCAGCGGAGTCGTATCTCCTCTTGCAACGCGCAACAAACGATAAGACATAATTCTTCCAGTATCCGCTAGATGGCCAACCATTTGCTTAATACTCCATTTATCAGGAGCGTAACGATGCTCTCCTTGTTCTTCCGTAAGGTTCGAAATAAAGCTACAAATCTCATCCGTCTGCGCTCTAAAAACAGTGCAAATATCCCCTTCAACTGGCACTAAATCGACATACTTTGATAATTCCTCAAGATACTCACTGCTTTTTGGACGTCGATCCATGTCTAAACCCCTCTCATTTTGAATTTTTTTGAAAAAATAGGAGGAAAATTATACTGTAGTTGTTGTATTTTAGTCCATTTTATACGATACTTGCAATAATAGGGTTAGTTATACTAGAAGACATCGGGAGTGTCGGCATGATAGATTTTATTCTGTTTATATTATTTTCAGGACTAGAGACATATGCAATGTTCTTTCTGGCTTTCAAAATCTTTAAAATTGACATTTATCATAAAGAGATGGTGTTTGCTAGTTTTATCATGGGCTTTTTTTCTTATTCAATTAGAATCAACTATGAGTTATTTCAATTAGATATCCTCACACAATATGCGCTAATGCTTTGTTTTATGTGGCTGTTATTCCGGATTCATCCCTTCTATGCTTCTATATTAACCGGGATGGTCTATCAAACATACTTTGTGATTCAACCCAGTCTTATGTATCTATTAGACTCTGTAATCAACATGTCTCTAAATACTTCGAACCCGATTACAATAAACATGATTACAATGCAGATCTTATCAGCATTAACCGCGATTCTCATTGGTATGTATGTGGGTCATAAACGTATTGGATTTGACTTTGTACCTGATAAACCCGATGTAAAAATCAAACCAACGACTAGCGAAAAAATACTATTCGCTCTTAATCTTCCTACACTAATTGTCATTACTTCAATCAGCTACTTTCTTGAATCCTTTTTCTTTTTCTTGATCCCAATTTTCTATGGAATAATATTATGGGGATATCTTTATTTCTCCTACAAAAAGGATAGAAATAATTATGAATCATTTAACTCTTAAGATTGTTGAGGTCATTAAGAAAAGTAATCCCGAGCAAACACATTCCATTGAAATCATGCATTATGCCCTTAGCATTATTCTGAATACTTTATTAATCATTATAACCTCGTTATGCATTGGCGGGCTCACAGGACAGCTAAAGGAAACATTCTTAGCCTTATTTAGCTTCATACTCCTAAGAATGTCTTCTGGTGGTGTGCATCTAAAAACCGCAAGGGCCTGCAATATTGTATCTATCTTTATCTGTTCACTGATCCCTCATATAACTTATCTAGTACATAACCATTTCATTTGGATTAATCTTTTTTCTTTGCTTGTAATGATTCTATGTGCTCCAAATCCTGATGCTAATGCTCAGATTCCTAAAGAATGGTATTTGGGTTTAAAGATCATTTCCATAATTCTGGTTTCTTTGAATTTTTGGATCCATTCGTCTGTCATTGGATTGGCATTTTTAGTTCAATCCTTTACAGTTATAATTCCATTACAAAGGAGGCCAATCAAATGAAGAAAAATTTAGCTCGTTATGCTTCTAACATACTAGCTACTTCTGCTGTTGTTTTTGCAACAATACTAAAACCAGCACTCTACAGTCCTGAAGTTCCGAAAGAACTGCGCAAGTAATCAAACAAGGATGGGGAAAAGATGCGTGTCTTACAGAAAGACGGTTCCTCTAGTGATATTCTAGAGGAAGATATATTGTATTTCTCGAATTATAAGAATACAATATTCGTCCATACGAAAGAAGGCGAATTTATTCTCCCCACCACGCTTTCCGATCTTTCCGTAGCGTATGAGGGTAAGGGATTCGAACGCCTTGACCGCAGCAACGTCGTTAATATCAACAACATAGAAGGCTATGATCCCGGACGCAAGATTGTATGCTTTAATCAAGGTAAGCAGTTCACTACCGTTTCGGAATCCAATGAACCTCGCCTAAAGAAGTACTTATCTACTCATAAGAAAGACTCTGATTAAAACAATCCCGACATGTACTATACATGTCGGGATTGTTTTTGTTTATTAAAATTCAAAGTAAACCAATCTATTATCACATAAAAATAGTCATTATGCCATAATTCCCCTAAGATGTAAAGGAAAATTCGTAGGATGAATGACAGGAGACGGATTGTATTCCAAATGATACCATATATATAAATGTGTAATAAAAACAAATATATGATGGAGGAACCAAATGAATTACTATTTTCATCCCTCACCACGCCCCTCATCTCTTGAATCAATATCTGATGAAGAATTACTTAACATCTATAAATTAGCGCTTGAGGCACAAGCTTTACCAGATTTCATAGAGATTGTTAGAGAGATCTTAGACAGTAGAGATCTCATTCAAACTGAAAAATCATAACATCCCCATACACAAATTAATTCGCAAATTATGACATAATTACATAACTTCCTATGGCTTCACTGCGAGTGTTCTCTAGATTGTCTTCATGTTAACATCATCAACATAAAGAAGGTAGAGCCTCCTGAAGGCCCTACCTTCTTTATGTTCAGTAAGGACTACTCCCTGAAATAGAGTAATCTTCTACTCCGTAATTTCCGTTTTAAATACATTTTCCAATTTTCCGCCAAGTCTTTTCTTCAAAGGAACTTTAATATCTCTACCCAGCTCTTTGAAAAATGTTTCTACATCGCATTTCACATTTTGTGCAGTCGCAATTACAGCGCCATCACCAACAATATTTTGATTCTCTTCAAGAGGAACATCAACTTCGATATCATACTTTTTGGATAATGTCTTGATGTATCGTGCGAAGATCTCCAGCAATTCCTCGTTATTAAAATTCTCTATAGCGACTTTTCCCTTGCTGGTAAACTTCATGTTAATTTTCATTATTAATATCCCCTTTTCTGTCAAACCATTTTTAGTTGTTAGTTTATGGATCAAGATGAATAGATGGCTGCAAGAAAGGGCAACATTATTCATTTTTGAGATCATTTATGAAACACACATTATTTATAAGCACCCTTTATCTGTTGTACTTTAAACTGCGTAAATTCTTTGAGCGCTTGTATGACCTGATCCTGTTCTTCTTCCTTCAGCTCATAAACGCACTCCCGTAACCACTCGCCAAATAGAAAGGCTTGACGCCCTTTCCGAGGGCTCTTTCTTAAGGAGTCGAGGCAACCCTCAAACTTATCGTTCAGGACGTCGGTAAGATTGTATTTCTCAATCTTCTCTATTACCATTCCTGCCCCATATTCCGTTTCATAAACTATGACTTCATTAGAATCAAAGGAAACGTAAGATGTTTCTTTACCTTCCTTTGCCCTGAATTCCTTAAGCTTGTTAAATGCCGTCTCATAAATGTAGTCCTGAGACTGTTTAAGCTGTGGCAGCTCATAACCATGCTTTAAGGTCTTGATATATTCAATATCTGGCATATAGTCTGCCAAATGATACATCCGATTCTTCAGATCTGTTCCAAGTGCTTCGATGATCTTGTCCAGATTGTCTTTTAGCGGAATGCTCTCTCCACGCTCGATCTTGCTAAGCTGTGAGTAACTTATGCCGCTCTTTTCTTCCAGTCCTCTTAAGGTTAACCCTCTCGTCTTTCTGATGTGCCGAATGAAATTACCCAGCTCATCGGGATAGTTCTCAAAATCATTCATGGGAGTCACCTCCCTACTATCATAACACAACATAACAATTTGTGTTGGCTTATAACAATTAATACTAGTAATTACTTGCCTCTGAAGGGTGATTCTCAGTACCAAAAACCCAATATAATACTATATTTCCAAAATATTGGAGAAGATTTGATACTCATCTGCCAGTCTCTGGATTGTAATCGTTGGTTGGGAATTACAGCGTATCGGACCGAGGAGATCTTATTAAGCTGATTTATGCCATTTCACTCAGCTATCGGACTCAGATGCAACTGTTCATTTAAATATACTACGGTTCGGTGCAAAAGTATGACAATAAGAGTTATGATGTCCGAAAACTTGGAAAAAGACCACCAAAAAGTTGAAATAGCTGCAATACAGTCCATAATGATCCCAAACCATCTACTGTATGCAAACCATTGTGTGCTTCCAGCTAATCCAATTTGTTAAAAAAACAGCCAGTCCCAACAACCTGGAACTGGCCATAATCGTTACTCCAAAACACTCAACAGATTGAGGATCATCTGTGCACTTTCGGCACGTGTGCCGTTTTGCTTCGGAGCAAATTGCGCTACAGCACGTCCCTGCATCAATCCAAGTCTGTACACCTCGCTGATAGCCTCTTGAGCCCATTGTGGTGCAGTGCCAATATCATTAAATGCTGAAACGTTAAGACTAGCTACAGATACGCTGTTATTGGCGTATGCATATGCACGAGCCAGCATCGCTGCCATCTCTTGACGAGAGATCTTGGCATCCGGTCCAAACAGTAAAGCGGTCTGACCTTTAACAATTCCAGCTTGTTTTGCTAACCCTACTGCTTCTGCATACCATTTATCAGCAGGTACATCAGTGAAACCAGCTACTGCTTGACCTTTTAAGCCAAGCGCACGGACTAACATCGCTGTAAACTCCGCACGTGTAACCGCACGGTTTGGATCGAAACGATCCACAGCTCCCCCCTGTACAAGCTGTTTTGCCGCAAGCTGCTTCACAGCAAGGTAAGCCCAGTGATCCGGCTTCAGATCATTGAATGTTTTGTCATATTCTAATACAACATATTTACTAAAATGACTGACAGCAGCAGATAGATAACCATTCATCCATGTACTGCTCATATACTCCAACTTACCGGCATCATCCATAAAATAAATACCCAGTAAGCTTTGCTCTACAGTCGCACCGACCTTATATGAAATCTTGATCGGCTCTGCAAACTGTCTTAATGAGAAGGACTGGCCATTTTCTGTGAGGATGCTGAGCGACCATTCTTGCAGATCACTTTTCGCTCTCAATTGTGCTCCAGCTAGTGTACCTGCACGATCCAACAGATCCACTGCTGTATTACTAGCTAAAGTGTTCAACCGTAGTGAAATCGTACTCTTGGCAAGAGCCTCAGCTGAGATTAGCTTACTAAGTTCTGCCAGTACTGTAGCAGGAATCGTAACGGATAAATCCTGCATAACCACTCTAAGCGGTGCGCGTCCAAGCAGTTCAACCACATTGCCTGGCAAAAGCAATTCCGTAACCGATCCGTCAACAGAAACCACAACTTCACCTTGAGCATTCTTGTTCTCTGACAGTTGAGAGGCTGTTATAGTTACTACACCTATTTGTGCAGATGCCGACGGAGTTGGTGTCGGTGTAGCAGTTGGCGTTGGTGTCACAGCAGGTCCCGGCACCCAGCCTCCTGGTGTTGGTGTTGGCTCTGGGCTTGGTGTTGGTTCCGGTGTTGGCTCTGGGCTTGGTGTCGGAGTCGTACCTGGCGTGCTCTCAGTCACTGTCAAAATATATTCAGTGCTGAACCCCTTATAAACAGCGCTGACTTTTGTTATACCAGCACTCAATGCGTGAAGCTCCCCATTCTCACTAATCATTGCAATGGAATGATCAGATGTATCATACCTTACGCCCTCGACCAATTCTTGCTTGCTTCCGTCACTATATACCGCCTGAACAACAACGGAGCCTTTATTTCCCTGTTCCAGCGAATCCGGCCCTTTTATCGTTATTTCTGTAAGAATAGGAGCCTCATCATTTGTTACGACGAGACTATACTCCGAGGCGAACTCCCTGTAGGTTACTGAGATCACAGTAGAGCCTTCCTGATGAGCCTGGACCAAGCCCTGTTCATTGATTGTAGCAATATGCTCATTCGAGCTGGAATAATGAAGTCCATCCAATATTGGGATTCGTTTACCGGATGCATAGACAGCTTCGGTGACTGTCTGGTCGACCTCTGCTGGTTTAAGTTGTCCTTTGCCCTGAAGCTTAATCGCTTGCAGCGCATCTACAGTTATCTTACTTTCCGCAAAAACATTCGGGTAACCTGCCACTGTGACTCTCACCTTAGCTGTCCCTGGTTTTAGAGCTGTAACCAAGCCATTTCCATCTACGGTAACTACTGATTCTGTCGTGTCAGGAACGATGGACCAAATTTTTGTCAGATGATTAGCCTCATCCGGCACTACCTTAGCTTGCAATTGCAGACTAGCACCAGGCTCAAGCTCAACAGCTATTTGATCCAGCTTAATGGATTTTGGAACAAAATTTTCGATCACTAAACGGTCAATTTCTACACCGTCTACCGTTCTTGCCGTAACCGTAATCTCGTTCTTCCCAATTTCAACAGCCGTATAGATTTGCTCATCTTCGTCATATATTTTTTCCTGCCAAAAACGTGGCGTCAGCGCATAGAACTTAGGACCGGAGGAACCGCCGATAACATATCGTGTGCCTTCGCCTTCTGCTACCTGCTTACCATCCTTCATTGGAAAAGTTCGCAAGTAAATATGATCATGACCGTTCATCACTAGATCCACATTATGCTTATCAAACACCGGCACCCACTTTGCTTGCACCTGTTCATTCGAATAGATGCTGCCATAGGGCCCTTGATGGAAAAAAATCACCTTCCACTTTTTATCTGTAGCAGATAGATCCTGATCCAGCCACTCTGCCTGTTCAGTGAACGGAGCACCTGAATGCTCAGTATTCATAACCACAAAATGTGTATCCTGAATGTCAAAAGAATAATTCGTACCTTTTACGCTCGCCGCACCGTTTTGCGGGTTATTGAATTGCGCCAGATAATCCCCATCGCCATTGGTTCCCATCACTTCATGGTTTCCAATAATCGGAACAAGCGTGGTATTCATCAGCTGCTTTTGGGCTGCATCAAACCACCAGTTCCACTGCTCTTGTTCAAAGCCTTTATCCACCATATCTCCAGCGTGAACCAACATTTCAGCATCCGGCATATAGGCAAAAGCAGCCTCTATCGTATTGCCCCAAAGACCAAATCCCGCTTTAGAATCTGCTTGAGAATCTCCGATAAACAGGAATTTTGTAGAAGCGCTCTCCCCCCCGCTTGTAACGAAGGTTCCTTGCTCACTTACATTTGACTCCCCATTCCCCACACGATATACATATTCGGTTCCAGGGATAAGCCCTACTGCCTCCGCTTTATGAACTCGCATCGTTCCATCATTGTTGGTGTTGTAAATTGAACTGTTGCCAGTAATTTTCATTACATTCGCGGCTTGAAAGCTTGTGAATTCTGCCTTTTTCACCAATTCTACTACAGTATTCACGGTTAGCGGTTCTGTCTGCCAAGTAAACTGGCGAGAAGTCGCTGCATCCTGGCCCATCGTAACATTAACATTACGCGGGGCAGCAGTACCGTCATATGGAGCAACCTTGAACGTCATTACAGGACTATAGGTATTTCCTTTTACCGCCTGCAATTTAAAAGTTCCTTCTGCTGAAGTGACAAAGCCAGTAGTAAGTGTCCCACTTCCCTCTGAAGTTGCGCCTTGTACCTCCAATCCATCGAACAGCAGCTTCGCACCTTCAACAACACTTCCATTCAGATCTTTTACCGCAAAAGACGCATCAAAGCCCTTCGCAAGATCATAATGGTTCCAAGTGAGCATCAGCTGTGTCTTTACAACAGATTCAACAGCCGCTCCAATAAAAGAAATAGGAACCCCGGTACCTTCTGTCGAAGTTACAGATCCGGATGTATTTTCAATTACAAAAGGTTTGCTTGTATCCCCAGCGAGCTGCTCCTGTGTAAAGGGACCCACATAATCATTTCGAACCGTATATTGAATTTGTCCGATGAGATCCGTATCTCGTAGATTGGAGGAATTGATATTCGTTAGGTTAAGACGCACAGTGCCCAAAGCTGGATCAATGATTGACTCCATTTGCGTTTCTGATACCTTATCCCCTCGAATTACCTGCAAATCTTTAACTGCAGCCGGATTAAAAGCAAACGTAAGATTTCCTTCCTTCAGCTTGCCCGCCTTCTCTGCCGTTACATCCAAAGTGTAAGTGTTCCCGGCATAAACGATTTCTGGTGTTTTGTACACATAGAATGGAGAGCCCAAATTCACTGTGAAATACCATTCTTTTATCGTCTGGTTACCGCTCAAATCGCGAATGGCAACTTTTACTTTATGACGGCCTTCTGTAAGCGGAACCTTTGGTTTATAGGTGATTTGACCTTTTGGAGGATAAAAGCCATGCTCCACTAATTGATCGTCAACATACACACGTGTTTTGTCCGGATCGATTAAGGTCGTTCCCGGATGCACCACAGGATCATAACCATCATCCTCACCATTGACGGAAAGGGTCGGTGTAGCTGTTTTGACAATTTCGTTCACGCCAGGATAGGCATCTTTAAGCACAGGAGGTGTTCTATCCTCCTCTATCGGACCATAAATGGCACGAATATCATCAACGTAAATTGCACCTGCGCTCTTGTTAAGATTGCTTGTCTCCATATAGCGGACAGGCATATCCATCGTTAACGGGGTGGTTTTTCCCTTAGGAACGGATACTTCGACGTATTTCCACCCCGTCCAGTTCACTCCATTCACCTGATCTGTAAAATCCACAGGCACTGCCGCATTATTGCCATCACGAATTTGTCCCCGCAGCCAGTGCTTTTTGCCATCTCCGTAGATCCACATACTGATCTTCTCAGGATACCCCGGAATCTGAATCCGATTGGCGGTTGAGCTTGCGGCTAAATAAGCACCGGATGTGCCTGTTTTATTAACAAAATCATATTCCAGCTTCAAGGCTTTATCCCCGTTGCGGACAAAATCCTGATCCGTCACTTCCTGAATCGCTACACTGTTAGCTGCTGCACTGGAGGCTATATATTTATCAATGCCATTCTCAAAATCCTCCAGCATTACAGGCGGCAACCCCACATTTACTTCAAATGAGGTCTGGGCGTCCCCGTACTTAGCATAAATCTTCCCGTTCTTCCCGTTTTCACTCGTCGCTTGAAACAAACCCTTCTCGTCCACACTTCCGATCTCGCCCTCAACCCGCCATTCAAAACTATGGTTGTCAGCTTGAATTACCTGTCCATTACGTAGCGCCTTCACAGTTAATTGCGCAGCAGCACCTGAAGAATAAGTTTTGATCTCATCAGGAAACATAAGGTCTGTGAGCTTATCCACGACTTCGATTTCCCCACTGCCTTTGACTGTCCCAGCCTCTACAATTACCGTTCCTGTGCCGGCAGTGGTTCCTGCGGTGAAGACTCCGTTCGCATCGACAGTACCAAGGTCAGCGTCCACCTGCCAATTCAGCGTACCCGAATAAGGTGCCGGATGGCCGTTCTCGTCCACTCCTGCTGCTTTGAACATAAAGCTGGAGCCTTGCAAAATACGTTCCGCATTCGGCTGCACAACCAGCTTAGAAGCTGTAGATTGCTCTGGGGCTGTGTTGACGACCAGCAAACCGTTGCCGGTTTTACGTTCATAGTCATCAGAGCCCTGATTCATCATTTTGACACCAGATGCACCCGGCATTCTGGCCACAAAAGTAGAAGAGCCGCCACCATCCAGATTCATGGCGTTCACTACGCCCATATCCTTCAGAATGTTGCCAAGCTCATCGGTATCTACGCCCTCACTAAAACCTGGCGATCTTCCATCCACTTCGAATAAAACGAGACTTCCGTCCGCTTTTGTCCCAATGGCTGTACGCGGATGAATTCCTAAAGGTCCAACACCTTGTTGAACTACTCCGTCTTTTACCAGCGGCCCTTCGCCGCCAATGGCTACCTTCACATCATTCCATTCTCCGCTAAGCGCAAAGGTCGCAGTAACGTTATCGCCAACCGATAACCCCTGCAGAACAGCACGAGACGTTCCGTTAGCAGACAAAACTACTTTTCCTTTGGTAAGCGGCGTATTGCCTTGATTGTTGCGAATCTCAGATACCTTCAGCTTCAAGGTCTGACCGCTCTTCACTTCTCCCTCGACAATATCTAGAACAACCTCGTCACCCTCATTGGTCGACTTTGTAGTTGTATTATAATCTTCCGTATAAAGAACCAGCTCATTCGTATTTCGATAACGGTTGATGCTGGTTAGATTAGTTGTTTTTCCATTAATCGTTACGTTCTTGGTCAGCTTCGGCACCCCATAAATCGAGCTGCCATCTTCTTTTAAACCGAAAGTAAAAGCTGAAATCGAACTGTTCAGGATTACACCATCATCCATAAATAATCCATTTGGAACACCCGTGGCAAAACCGGAGATTTCATAAAAATCACCGTTAATCCCTGCGATCACCCGGTTTCCAGGCGAATCCGCATAAGCGGCCATTTCTGTAACACCCTTCATACCGTATACCTTTCCATCCTTCGTACCTGCCCGCAGTTCTAAATGGCCTTGCCCTGGGTTGAACTCCACTGCATGTATCTTTTGTAAACCACGTTCATTCTGAAGATCCATCCAGGTGTACATCGCCCCAGGTGCAAGCTCTGTTTGCCGTATATCAATAACGGTTCCGTAGTTTGTTGCTGGTAGATCAGAAATGGAAGCGTGAACAAATACTCCCGGCTGTAATAACGAAATCAACAAAACAAAAATAACTGCCACATTAATTTGCCTTAGATACCTTCTCACTGTGTTGACATCCTCCCCACTTGGCTGTCCTTATTACGATCTGAAATGGACAACATCATAGGGTTCATATTAACTAGGAAGCGTAAAGGTTAGATAAAATCTACCAAGGCATACTGTTAACTTCTTCTAATCCCCTCCTCAAATTCATGTTTCAACCTGTTGATGAATCTTCTGACCGTTTTCGATCCTTGTTTAGAAGCTGAAACAATGGACCCCGGAGTATTATGATCTGGTGATCGTAGCTCGATCGTCTTCATGATCTTCTGAGAACCCTCAAATGTTTTCAGAAAAGAATAATCCATCCCAATCGTGATCGCGAGTCCTGACGCCACTGCATTATCAATGGCACGGGTGTTATTGCTTGTAAAAAGAATATTCATCGGCCCAACTTTCAGTAAATAACGCTCCACAAAGTCCTGTATGTAATGATCATCGTATAAAACCAACGTCTGGCCTACTAACTGTTCGGGCGTAATTATTGTATTTAAAGCTAGTGGTGATTGAGGATGTACACCTACAACAATCTTACCTTCCATTAATTCCTCGAATACGACCCCTTTATGTTTCTCTGATAAGCCCTCTGGCGAGACCATCAGTCCGATATCCATTTCATCCTGAAGCACATTATCCAGAATTTCTTTAGGCCCCTTTTCAAAAATCTCTATTTTCACATTTGGAAAATCCGCTTTAAAACCGGATATGACCTTCACGATTAGATGCATGGGTCCCGGAATCGTAGCAATCTTCAAATGACCACTAAGCGCATCGCTGTAGATCTGTGCTTCAGCTTTTAATTCATTTACTTTCATCAAGACTTCATTTGCTTTGCCGATAATGGCTTGTCCCTCTGCTGTGGGAACTGCTCGTTGGCCTCGCGAACGAATGAACAAATTAACTCCAAGCTCCGCTTCCAGCAGTGTTATGGACTGGCTTATGGCAGACAGGGTGATATGACGATTCTGAGCAGCTTTGGTTAGTGAACCAATCTTTGCGACTTCTACGATATTCTCGCATTGCTCTAAATTCATTTGAATCACTCCCTAAGTTAATATTTACTTAACATCTATTAAATTTACTTAAATTTTAATTAATTTAGACAAGTGCTACAATGTAAATAAGTTAGTAAATAACCTTTTCACCTTATGATCCTATATTTCTAGTATAACTATATTTCTCGAGGAGGAGTCCCAAATGACAGACAAAAGAGTAGCCGTAATTACAGGTGGAGCCAGTGGAATCGGGAAACAAACCGCAATTAAATTTGCAAGAAAAGGTGATCAAGTGGTCGTTGCCGATTTCAATCAACAATTAGGTGAAGAAACGGTCGCACAGATTATCAAGGATGGTGGCGAAGCTATTTTCGTCAAAACGGATGTTTCAAAATACGAAGAGGTAGAAGCACTGGTTGAGAAAACCGTTGCCACATATGGAAGAATTGACGTTATGTTCAACAATGCCGGGATCGGCCGCGTCACTCCTGTACTAGACCAAGACCTTAAAGATTATCATAGTGTTATTAATGTCAATCAGCATGGTGTTGCCCACGGTATTATCGCAGCAGGTAAAAAAATGCGTGAGCTCGGCATCAAAGGGGTCATCATCAATACAGCTTCTGTATTTGGATTCCTAGCTTCCCCAGGTACATTCGCGTATCACGCTTCCAAAGGTGCGGTCATTATGATGACTAAATCCGCAGCACTTGAAATGTCCGTTCATGGCATCCGCGTGCTTGCCGTTGCTCCAGGCGCTGTAGATACGCCAATTATCCAAGGATATAAAGATCAAGGAATGGTCGACCAGATGAAGAGCAAAGTAATGGGTAACAAATTAACATTGCCTGAACAAGTTGCAGACACTGTATACTTGCTCTCCTTACCAGAAGCTAGTGCAATTAACGGTAGTGTTGTAATGGCTGATGAAGGTTATGCTTCATTTAAATAAAAAATTATAAATCAAAAAATCCAAGGCTTCCCGAGCGGGTAGTCTTGGATTTTTTTTGTATTACTCCCATGATCTCTGTTCATTGATTTCCAGCTTACGTTTAAATGCCTGCTCTAGATCAATATCCAGTTTATTGGCCAGATCAAAAATATTCCACACCACGTCGTACATCTCAAATCCCAAGTTTTCTTTCTTCTCTGCACCGGGGTCGAAGGATACGGATAGCACCTCTTTGGACAATTCCCCTACTTCAGTCATTAAGTACAGCATTCTCTGCTCAATGGAGCTCGTGTCAAAACCTTTGGTTTCACTGAACTTCTTCACATACTGTTGAAACTCAGATGTATTCATTTCGTTACGCCTCGCTTTTAGGGTATAAAGTTATGTAGTTTATAAAAACGATGTCATGCGATTAGCCTAGCTCATTCCTTTATTATCATCCATTTGTTCGAAGAAAACAAACTCTCCCGTCATTACAAAAAAAAACGATTCTTCAGATCATTGAAGAATCGCTAAGAAAATTTATTTACTTGTTGCTGTTTCAGCCACACTACGATTCTGGAAATGACGGTACCCGGACGCTCCAGCCGTTAACTACTACGTTTGCATTCAATCATAGCTTTGACCTTCTGTTTAATCGGAACAATAAACACCAATATTGCGACTATCTGCCGCCTATGTCGGACATTTCACTGCGCGTTAATCCGCATCGTCGAACGTGCCGCACCAGTAATGGCGAGACTCTTCATCATTATTCATTTATTATTCGCCGAGCTGCTCCTTGAGCTGCGCAATTTCTGTTTCCATGAAGGCAACACGTTTATTCAACTCCGCGATATAGTTTCTTTGAGCCTCTTGGTCTGCTGCGCTTGTTAGGTCGGCCGCAGTAGTTTCCGCCAGTTTGATGGCTTCTTTGAGAACTTGAACACTTGATTCTGCCCCTGCTAATCTTTCCCGGAGTTTAGCCGCTGCAATACTTGCTTTTAGCGCCTTCTCAGTCTCCTTACTCTCCAATATTATCGTCTTTCCTTCAACCGTCAACCCTGCTCCCGTCGCTTCGGACATCGTGCGCACAGGTACGTAGGCCGAGTTATTTACTACAATCGCATCTGCAATCTTCTTTCCGTCTTGTTTTATAGTATACATTCCGGAAACTTTAGCGCCAATTAAAGACGAGCTCGCTGCGAATCCTATTGAACCACCAAGTAACAACGCCGCTGCTACAATCCCTACTATTTTCTTCTTCATATCTACGAACCTCCTGAGCTTATTATTCTTCCAATTATAACCAATATATTCGTAACATGAAAGATATACTAAGAGACTCTGCCACAGCCAACTCAACTACTGGCCATATGTAATCTAGCTATAAGAAGCCATCTGAGTAAGCATGATCCTATTGTTCTAAGTTGTGTTTTTCGATT
This sequence comes from Paenibacillus sp. FSL R5-0923, assembly GCF_038009145.1. Classification (NCBI taxonomy): domain Bacteria; kingdom Bacillati; phylum Bacillota; class Bacilli; order Caryophanales; family Paenibacillaceae; genus Paenibacillus; species Paenibacillus sp. FSL R5-0923. Next base: position 2,713,484 of record NZ_JBBPAT010000001.1, on the reverse strand, counting down.
TCACAAACAACTTTATTTCGAAATGATTGAAGTTGTTTGTAAACAGTGTTACTCTATCAACGGTAAACTCAAAATCTTATGATCCTCCATACATCTATTAATAGTCACTATTTTAGTTATAAAGAAAGGTAACACTATGATAAAAGTTGATAATTTATCCTTCGCATTCCCGCAAAAAGAACTATATAAAAACATTTCATTTACGCTTGAAGAAGCACAACATTGCGCTTTTATAGGAACAAGTGGCAGTGGTAAAAGTACACTGATCGATATACTGATGGATCCAGAAAAATATTTGTTCGAAGGCAAGCTAGAGATGGACCCAACCTGCAAAATTGGGTATGTAAGTCAGTTTTCGCAACTAGACAAATCTAAAGAAACAACCGTTTTTGAATATATAGGAGAAGAATTTATTAAGATACAAAATGAAATAACAGCTATTCTCACTGAAATGGAAACATCATCAGATATTGATTCATTACTCGAAAAGTATCAATTAGCTCTAGATGCCTTTGATTTAATGGATGGAAATGATTTTGAAAGCAATATTAATAAGAAACTAAATTTAGCCAACCTTTTGAAGCTAAAAGATGCTAGGGTATCCGACCTAAGTGGTGGGGAATTCAAGCTTATTCAAGTGATGAAGGAAATGCTGACTAGTCCAGACTTAATGATTATGGACGAACCCGATGTATTTTTAGATTTTGAAAACCTAAATGCACTTAAAAATCTTATTAATGCTCACAAAGGAATATTGCTAGTTGTTACGCATAACCGTTATCTACTGAATCATTGTTTTAACAAAATTATACACCTTGAAAACATGGAGATCCAAGAGTTCGATGGGCGATATATTGAGTATAACTTCTCATTACTTCAGACGAAAATTGAGTTACAAGAAATCGCAGTCGCTGAACAAGAAGAAATAGAGAGATACGACAACATTATTGATAATCTTAGAGCGATCGCAACCTATAATTCAGAAGCATCTAGAGGGAGAGCGTTAAAAGCTAGGGTTAAGTTTCAAGAAAGATTGGAAGCGCGAAAAATTAAAGCGCCATTCGTTGATATTAAGCAACCGAAAATCAGTTTTGGTGTGGACAATGAAATTGAAGAAGACATCACTGTTTTAAATGTGAATAATTATAGTGTTTCCTTTGATGAGTTGATTTTAGAAAATGTTAACTTTGAGATGAAACCTACAGATAAAGTAGCCCTTATCGGTCCAAACGGTACCGGGAAAACGACTTTACTCCGAGATATCTTTAAAAATAATCATGATTCAATTGAAATAAATGCTGATATTAAAGTGGCTTATCTTTCTCAGCTTCAAGACGAAGTGCTAAAGGATTCTAATACCATACTAGAAGACTTCATCGATGCTGGGTTTGCAACTTATGACGAGATTAGAGCACATCTTTCAAACTATGGCTTTGAAGGAGAAATTCTTAATCAAAAGATAGAATCTTTATCTGGTGGCGAAAAAAATATACTGCAATTGGCAAAAGTTTCTGCTAGCAAAGCAAACTTATTGCTTCTTGATGAACCGACAAGCCATTTAGACACCTATACACAAATCGCACTGGAGAAAGCCATTGAAGACTATAAAGGTGCGATTCTCATGATTTCTCATGATTTCTATTCTGTAGTAAATGGTATGGATTATGTATTAATCATTGACAAAAAGTCGATTAGAAAAATGAGTATGCGAAAATTCAGAAAGATGATTTATGCCAGTCATTTTGATAAAGATTATTTAGAAAATGAACAAAATAAAAAAGCAGTTGAAATGAAAATAGAATTAGCTTTAAAAGACAATAATTTTGAACTTGCAAAAGGTATGGTTGACGAGCTAGAAGAGCTGATTAAGCTGCTTTAAACTACAACCCTCTGGTGGGAAAATGTCTACAAAAAAGACACTGATGAATAAGATTGATATGCTCCCGTCATAGTAGACAGTAGAAAAAATAAAAACTTCTACTGCTTCAATGACGGGAGTTTTTCTAATGTCTAAAAGAAGTCCAGCATCTTTAGAAGTAAAATTACATGTCGTACGGCTGTGCCTTGAGCACAAGTCGAATCCAAACTATGAGGCAAAACAGCGAGGTCTTAGTTCGCACACGGTAAGAGAATGGATTAGGAAATATAAAGCAGATGGTTTAGACGGGTTAAAGGAATCGAGAACATGGAAAACATACTCAAAGGAATTCAAACTAGCTGTTGTTAACGAAGTATTGTCTGGTCGTTTCTCCGTTGAAGAGGCGACAAACAAGCATCATATTTCAAGTAGAAGTGTTTTGATCAAATGGATTACCAAGTATACTAATGAGATAGAATTAAAACCTACACATAAAGGAAAAGGACTATCTCATATGAACAAAGGACGTAAAACAACTTTCGAAGAACGTATTGAAATTGCACAATATACCATCGCTAATGAATTGGATTATCAGAAAGCGATTGAAAAGTACGGTGTATCTTATCAGCAAGTTTACGCATGGGTTCGGAAATATCAAGCTGGCCGTGAGGAAGCTCTTCAGGACAATCGAGGTCGTAAAAAGCCTGTAGAAGAACTAGAAGAGCATGAACGTCTTAAGCTACGGATTAAAGAGCTAGAAGCGCGAAATGAATACCTAGAGATGGAGAATGACTTCGCAAAAAAGTTGGTAGAGATCAAGCGACGAAATACACGCTAACCCTCGTTCGACAAGTAAACTTGTATCAAGCGATTCAAGAACTGAACAAAGAAAAAGGTCACGCAATTACGAAGTTGTGTGCGTTAGCTGGGGTTGCTCGATCTGCCTATTACAAGTGGTTAAAATGGAAACCCTCTTGCATAGAACTTGAAACTCGTGCGTTAGCGAAAGAAGTAAAGCTACGATATGACAAGCGAAAAGGGATTCTTGGCTACCATCAAATGCGCACGCAATTAAACCGAAAGCTCAAAAAGCAGTATAACAAAAAGCGTTATTACCGAATTATGTCTGCTCTTGGGCTTAAAGCAGTCATTCGCAGAAAACGAGCGAGTTATGTGAAAGCTATGGAGATCCATGTAGCTGAAAATGTAATGAACCGTAACTTTGATGCCAATTCTCCTAATTCAAAATGGTGTACAGATGTGACAGAACTGAAGTACGGGAATGGGCGCAAAGCCTATTTGAGCGCTATTATTGATGTATATGATAATTCCATTGTTTCATGGGTATTAAGCCATTCCAACAACAATAAACTCGTGATGGATACGTTGAAAAGGGCTTACGCGAAGAATCCTGGCGTATCTCCTCTTCTACAAAGCGACAGAGACTTCCAGTACACGTCTCATGAGTATAACCGACTTCATGTAAAGTACGGATTTAAGAAAAGCATGTCTCGTGTAAGCCGATGTTTGGACAACCAACCTATTGAGCGTTTTTGGGGTACATACAAGTCAGAAAGCTATTATCTTACAAAGTATGACACCTATGAAGATGTCCTCACAGAGGTTAGCCGATATATTCACTACTACAATAATTATCGCTACGTAGAATGTTTGGATGGCTTGTCACCTAACGAATACCGACGTGCTGCATAACGAAGATACCTCAGCTCTTGTATTACGAGCTGAGGTATCTAAACTAACTATTTTTGTTTTTTACACTGTCCACTTGACAGGGAGCACTTCAGATCTCAGTGTCTTTTTGCTGCATTGATTTGTTGATAGCTCTTGCCGCGGACAGTGGTTCACTTATCATTAGAAATCTATGCCAACATCCCCCTTATAGAATATTTGTTTTTGTATATGCATTATATACCGAGCATACGTTCTTTAAGCAGGAGATATTTTCTAACTAATCATTTTAAATTACTACCAAATTTATAATATAACGCAAATAATAAACGCCATTCCATATCAACGGTAGGCATTTATTATTTGATATTTATGATAATAAATAAAAACTACTTTGCAAAATCAATGTGAATCTTAGCATCATTCTCTGTTTTTTCCCAATTCACTTTTGCCCCCAATGCTTCAGAAATAAATCTCAGATTTACATAAAAGATATTACTCGTAGGTTCAAGTGATGGTGCTTGATTTAATACAACTTTTTCTCCATTTAATAATGCATCATAAGAATTATTTGTTAACACTATAACTTTATTATCTTTTGATGCTGTCACAGTTTTTGTGTTATTATCCCATTCAATCGACATTCCATACTTTTCAAAAATGGGTCGCATAGGGACAAGAGTTGTTCCAAGATAAGTGACATTTGCATAAATGTCTAACTTTTCATCATTAATGTAAATGACTGGCTTGCTGCGTGAAGCGTTTACGCCAGTCCCTCCTAGCATTAACGTAATAACAGATGTAAATAAGATTGCTTTAAAAACTACCTTCATACGATTCCTCCTTTAAATAATAATGGACAATAGACACAAAAGTATCTACTGTCCATTATTTTAATTGTAAATGTCACTATTTACAACAATTGTAATTACATTATTTCCACTGACAGTGACATTCGAATGATCGTTCAGTGGGCCTGATAATGCACTGCTAGAAATAGGTGTTCCGTCAACTTTGATATTAGAAAAAGTCGTTCTATTTTTTCCTGTATCAGTTTTAGACCAAACAGTTGATAACAGTTTCCATCTGCTTATTGAGGCAATATTCCAGCTTGCATTTGATTCCATTATTGTTATATTTGGTGTGTCTTGAAGAGAATAGCCCCCGAGTGTTGGACAAATAGATGTTCCATCAATTTTGATTCTTACTTTTCCATTATAATTGTACCAAAAATACATTAATGGAGCTGTGCCAGGTTTATAACCATTTTTTGTTTGTACTTGATTATAGCTAGGATCGAAAGTAGCGCTTTGATATTGATCCCAACCTGTATTTGTCTCACTTACATATGGACGATTTTTTTTCTTGAGAATTATTACTGGTTTCCATCCATAAGACGTAGCACTTGGCCCTAAATTATTATAAAGTTCCACACCCATGTCAGCTGCCCAAGAACCAATACCATCGGTAACAGTCGTAGTATATTCAAATCCACCATAGTTAAAAGCAATATGATTCGGTCTATCCAGACTCACTATATTACTGTCCGCTAATGGTAGTTGCATTAGTGCCATAAGATAGCTACCAGTAGTATTAACATTCATTCTACCGCCTACACCATCCCCAATAAATCCAGCTCTAGGAGCGACGTTAATACTGTTAGCCTCATTAAATTCATTAACATTTCCCGCTAGAAGACTTTCCACATTAGTATCTGTCTTATCTACTACCCATAATTCTGGGGCAGCATTAGCCGACTCTTCATAAAAATAAGTATATTGTTCATCGAAAGTAATGTAATCATAAGTAGTTTGGTCAGCACTTTTTGCAAAAGCTACTTTACTATCTCTTTCTTCTTCAACAGCATTTTTAGCAATTTGTAGTACGGCAGCAAGTTGATAATCGGCAACCTTTTGAGTCTCTTGATGCACCACATTAATCTCTGCCAACTCCAGACTTGAAGTTGGTAATGTGTCGTCAGCAAAAGCTGAAACAGGGAAAACCGCAAAACTTGAAATAAGAAGACTAGTTAATATTTTTTTACTATAATTCATATAATTACCTCCTTTTGGAATGAGATAATTGTATGTCACATCAGATAAATAAAATAGAATATATTCCCTTGTAATATTTTGTATTTTTGACTATAATAATGCGATTTTCGCTATATTATTTCATAATATATATTATTATCTAATAGTCAAAATATAAAACTCCTAAATTTTTTTCTTAATTCGCTATATAATAAAAGCCCAATTTCATCGTAAAGAAATCAGTGAAATCAGAGCTACTTTGCAGATTGCTTCGGGTGAAAACTCAGCAGATATTTTGAATCATTAAGTGGTTTTATCGCAATCTCGCTTCCTCTATAAGAAACAGTGCTTAAATAATCAATTAAACTCTTCTTACATATCCCCTTTTCTATCCTCTTACAGTTTTTATTTGTGAGATATTCTCAACAGGATTTTTAAATAATTCTCCTTATTCACATCATGCTGATTCTTTAAGAATTAACTTTAAAAATTGTTCATAAGAGTTAACGGTCTTACGTGATAAATTCTTGTTTTGACAATCTAAAAAGTCTTCTAAAAAAACTCCAAATCCGATAACTCCATACAAATCCTCCATCTCTTTTCCTACAAAAACAAAACCCAATAAACCAAAAAGGTTTATCGGGTGAGATGGAAAAAGTTTATCGGATTCAAAACAAGTCTATCGGTTTTTATATACTGTCTGTAAACACCTTCCAGCAACCCACAATCCCTTACCACGCACTGCCCCTAACCCTTTCAACTAACCTTATGCTCAATCCGCAGCTTGTCGGCTACCATGGCAATAAATTCCGAGTTAGTTGGCTTGGATTTGGAGATATTAATCGTATAGCCGAACAGATGGCTGATGCTGTCAATGTTGCCGCGGGTCCAGGCCACTTCAATTGCATGGCGAATCGCACGTTCAACGCGTGAAGGCGTGGTCTTGAATTTCTCTGCTATGGCTGGATAGAGTGTTTTTGTAATCGCACCAAGGATCTCGATATTGTTATATACCATGGTGATCGCTTCGCGCAGGTACTGATAGCCCTTGATATGTGCTGGAACACCGATTTCATGGATGATCGAGGTAATGTTAGCATCAAGATTCTTGCCCTTCGTAAGCGGCACTACATTCGATCTGGACGTCGACGAATAGTTGTACATGTTAGAGGATGAGCTCATGCTGCCTTGTACCCCTACAAGCTGACGTACACGATTTGCCAGGACCTCCATATCGAACGGTTTCAAAATATAATAGGATGCACCAAGCTGTACAGCTCTTTGAGTGATGTTCTCCTGACCAAAAGCGGTCAGCATGATGATCTTCGGTTGAGGATTCAGATCCATATCACGCAGACGTTCCAAGACACCCAGACCGTCTAAATGTGGCATGATGATATCAAGAATAAGGACATCGGGAACTTTGCGTGCTTCGCTTAGCATTTGAAGCACTTCTTCACCATTGTAGGCGATACCCGTTACTGTCATATCTTCTTGTTCAGAAATGTATTCGGAAAGCAAATTCGTAAACTCCCTGTTATCATCGGCCAACAACACTTCAATATTCTGCACTGGCTGCTTCCTCCTTAATTATATCTGCTATTCGAAAATAACATTTTTTTCTTGTCTCTTAACATTTTCGACATGGAGATTGAATTCCCTTCTGTCGAAAATTATTTTTCTTTATTTTTTTTCTGGCATGGATTATAATTAAATATTTTATTTCAAGTTTCGATGATCTTCGTATTCCTTCGACAAAAAAATCTTAAGGCTAAACCGCCTTAAGATTTAATGGATACCTATTCTCCTGTAGGGTTACACCAGAATCCTTAAGCATCCATTCGATGAAGCAACCGTAACCGGACTTAGGATCATTTACAAACACATGAGTTACAGCGCCGATGAGCCGTCCATTTTGAACGATTGGACTTCCGCTCATCCCCTGAACGATACCACCTGTCTTATCGATCAGTCGCGGATCTGTGATACGAATGACCATACCCTTTGTCGCCGGCGTCTGCTGATGTGCCACATGAATGATCTCAACCTTAAATCGTTCTACCTGCTGCCCATCTACAACGGTAAGAATTTCAGCTGGACCTTCCTTGACTTGGTTGCTCATTGCCACAGGAATAGGTTCTTTATAAAGACTATGCTCGGGATTACGACTCATTTTACCGAAGATTCCAAAATCTGTGTTACTCTCCACATTACCAAGCACTTGGCTTTCTTTTAAGAAATGGGCTCGTTTCTCACCCGGATCGCCATCCTGGCTTTTAGAAATCGAAGTTACACTGGACTGAACAATATGACCGCTGCCAACAACAATTGGTGTTCCTGTATTCATGTCCGTAATCACATGTCCTAAAGCTCCATAAACCCCCTGTTTCGGGGCATAAAAAGTTAACGTGCCGACACCCGCTGCAGAATCTCGAATGTACAGGCCTAACCTCCAGACTTTGTCATTAATATCATACGCGGGTTTCAGCTTGGCTGTATGCTCTTTCCCAGCGCGTTTAAAGACAATCGTCAGAGAATTATTCGCTTTTCCAGCACGATCCACAAGCTTGGCCACCTTAGATAACTCGTCCAACTTCTCTCCATCAATGGAGATCATCAAATCACCTGGCACCAAACCGCTGACCTCACCTGGGGAAAGCTTGGATTTCTCGGATACTTCAATCAGATGATGTCCAACAACCAGAACACCTGCTGATTTCACCTTTACTCCGATCGTTTGACCTCCCGGGATCACCTTCAGTTCCGGTTTCATTCCATGCGCAGTCACCTTGGCAGGTTCACTGTTCAGTGGTGCGGCAAAACTTTGGTGGGTTCCCGTTATGCCCGATAAACTAAGAAAGAAGGCAAATAAAAGGCCTGGCATTAACTTCCTGAGGTTAGGCTTCAATGGCTGTCACGCTCCCTTTTGCTTCTTTCGCTTGACGAAAAAGGTGGTCGCCAATTGCGTACCTATAAGATAACCTTGCCCCCAGGCTTTTATTACTGTCAATCATTGTTCCGCTTAGCTTGTTGCAGCCTTACTTGCCTCGGCCAAATTAAGCATTTCCTGCGAATGGTGCAATGTTTTTTCGGTAATTTCCACCCCACCCAGCATTCGGGCCAGCTCCATTACACGTCCATCATTCGAGAGTGATTCCACTTCCGTCATGGTTCTTCCGTCCTCAACCTTTTTGCGGATTAAGTACTGATGATCAGCCATACAAGCCACCTGCGGTAAGTGCGTAATGGAGAACACCTGACAAGTGGAGGACAGCTTATACAGTTTATCTGCAATGGATTGAGCAGCCCGACCACTCACACCGGTATCTACCTCATCAAAAATCAGAACTGGAATCGCATCATGACGCGCAAAAATACTCTTCATTGCCAACATAATTCGCGACAACTCACCACCCGAGGCAATTTTGCCAAGAGGTCTTAACGGCTCGCCAGGGTTAGGGGAAATCATAAATTCCGCACTGTCGATCCCTTGTCTTGTAAGACGAATACGCCGACCCTTATAATCAACTCCACGTGGGTCCTCCAACGTGTCTAATTTAACCTGTAGCGAAGTTCTTTCCATTTGAAGATCTTTAAGCTCACTCTCCACTTGCGTGGCTAAATCAGACGCACACAGCTTCCGTGCTTCACTTAATTCAGTAGCTGCATCCATCAATACAGACAGCAATGCATCGCGTTTGGTCGTCAGTTTCTCCAGATATTCATCTTTATTCTCAAGCAGATCGGTTTCCCGATGGATTTGTTCATAATAAGCCAAAATCTGTTCTACACTATCTCCGTATTTACGGCGGAGTCCGGTAATTAAATCGAGACGATTCTCGATTTCTTCGAGTCGCTGTGGATTGAATTCGATCTCTTCTCGGTAATCACGAAGCTGAAATGCAGCATCCTCTAGTTGATAATAAGAAGATTGCAGCTGCTCAAGCACGGATTTAAGACCCTTTTCATCATAACGAACCGCATCCTCGAGTCTGGAAATGACATTACCTATGGATTCTAAGCCTTGTCTATCGTAGAGAAGCTCATATGCACCGGATACGGAATCCATCATTTTCTCACTGTGGGATAGTTTGACCCGTTCTTCGGCAAGTAATTCATCTTCTCCCGGTTTTAATGCTGCAGATGAAATTTCTTCTAACTGAAAACGGTACAAATCAAGCATTTGATAAGCCTTTTGGCTGGATTCCTGCAGCTCTCGGAGCTCTTTCTCCACTTTTGCAAAGGCTGAATACTTTTCCTGATATACCGCTTTTAGCGGCCCGATAATGGGTTCTCCGTATGTATCTAAAAGTCCCAAATGTCGTTCTGCCTTCAATAAGTTTTGGTGTTCATGCTGTCCATGAATATTAACCAGCTGCTCGCCAATTTCACGTAGCATAGTAAGATTGACCATCTGTCCGTTTACACGTGATGTACTTTTACCCTGAGAGGTGAGTTCACGGCGTATTATAAGATGCTCCTCACGCTGAGCCTCAATGCCAAGACGCTCTAAAGTATCCCAGACGGGATGACCGCTTGGGAGGCTGAAGAGCGCTTCCATCTCTGCTTTTTCACAACCGTAACGAATAGAATCCGCGGAGCCGCGCCCTCCGGCAATCAGTCCAAGCGCATCAATAATAATGGATTTACCTGCCCCAGTCTCCCCTGTGAGCACATGGAAGCCAGGATAAAAATGCACATCTACCGCCTCAACGACGGCTAGATTGCGGATAGACAAGGTTTCTAACACTAATAGAGCACCTCCGAGAAGATGATAAGAATTTAATAGAATGAAATTAATACTTTCTTATAATTTAAGAAATGTAACCCATGATTTGTGAAATTACAGTCTTACTGTCCTCAGGCTGGCGGCAAATAATTAGAATGGTATCATCACCAGAGATGGTCCCCATAATTTGTGGCCAGTCAATATTATCAATCAAAGCAGCGACTGAGTTAGCCGTCCCCGGTAAGCATTTCATCACCACAAGATTAGCCGATGAATCGATCTGCACAAAATTATCCACCAAAACGCGCTTCAGCTTCTGTATGGGATTATACCGTTGGTCAGTTGGAAGCGAATATTTATATCTTCCATCATCCATAGGCACCTTGATGAGCAATAGCTCTTTAATATCTCGAGATACTGTAGCTTGAGTAACCTGAAAACCAGATTCACGCAAGGCTTCTACCAGCTCGTCCTGTGTCTCGATATCCTTTTGCGTAATAATCTCACGTATCTTAATATGTCGTTGACCCTTCATTGTTGCCTCCTAAAAGTTTTGTAAGCGACACTTCCAGATTAGCAGCGACAAAACTACATCGGAAGCATGGACTTAGTTTTGTAAGCGATGCTCCCCGAATTGCTTCGGCAAAACTACTTCGGAAGCATACACCTAGTTAAATATGGACTCAGTTTGATTCTCCGTCATCTCTGCCAAGCTTAATCACTTGAATAGATCCCGCTGCAGTATTAACATACAAAACTCCGCTACATTCCGGATAAATCAGCAAGTACGGAAGCAAGGTATCTCGTAAGCCACTGCCTGTGAAATCCAAAGGTTTGCGTGGTCTAGAAAGGATAACCAAATATATTGATCCTTCCTCTTTAGTCGCCACATAATCTATAAATAACCGGCTATACATCTGCGCCCCGTTTACGTTGAAGGACAACGGGATTTTGAGCTTCCCTCCAACGACCTCGTACCCTTCATCCTCTAGTATGTCTATAGATGGGTGAGGAATAATCACTTTATTAAACGGGATCTGATCCTTCATGAAAGAACGCGGAGAATTTTGCAGCCATATATATATCCGATAAATTATAAAAATCGATAATGCTACTCCAATAAACGCCATGACGACCTTGTCAGAGCTACCCGCCACTATCAATCACCTCGGTGATTTATTCGCGTGAAGCCATGCCAATTCCTTCTTCTAAGCTGCCTTTTTAGAAGCTTTCCAAATAATTGTTATTTTCCATATGGAAAAAGAAACTCACCGGCGCGATGAGTTTCCATGAGTCGAATTTACATTAAAAGTACCCGTAGCCTGCTTAATCACTTCATCCGCTAGGGATGGGAAATCCTCCACTGGAATGACTGATGATACAGCATCTGAAGGCTGTAATGTACCTTCTTCAGCTTCCGCCAATTCAGGTGTTAATCTCCATTGAGCAAGAAACTCAATATTGCCTTCCCCGCCTGTAATCGGTGAAAAAGTTAATCCCTGCAGCTGGTAACCTAGCTCTGCCGCCATGGTCAGTACATTAATTAATACCTCTTTATGAACAGCAGAATCACGAATTACACCTGATTTACCAACCTTCTCCCGTCCTGCCTCAAACTGCGGCTTGATCAGCGCAGCAATATCCGCCGGGCGCTTAAGCAAAGCTTTGAGCGGTGGAAGAATTATTTTTAAGGAGATAAATGAAACATCAATACTCGCAAAATCTGGAATCGGACCCACCAAATCTGGAGGCGTCATATATCGGAAATTCGTTCGTTCCATCACACTAACGCGTTCATCATTACGCAGCGACCAATCCAGCTGATTATAGCCAACATCAATCGCGTACACATGGCTTACTCCATTCTGAAGTGCACAATCCGTAAAGCCTCCAGTAGAAGCACCGATGTCCAGCATGGTCCGTCCCGTAAGATCAATATTAAATTGGCGTAGAGCCTTCTCCAGCTTTAGGCCCCCACGACTGACATAAGGATGCACAGAGCCTTTAACCTTAAGGGTAGCCTCCCGTGACACCTTCATACCAGCCTTTTCAATGCGTTCTTCATCCGCGAGCACCAGTCCTGCCATAATGGCTGCTTTAGCCTTCTCACGGCTTTCATAAAAACCTTGCTCAACAAGTAGTACATCTATCCGTTCTTTACGGTGTTCCATGGTCATCTCCCGATCGTTCAAAGGGTTGCTAATTTCCGGCTTCCATTTAGGAAGACGAAGTTGTTTTGTAGTTATAAGCACTCAAAGCCATCATGGACTTGATACGTGCACATAGCGCTTCTACAGTAAGACCTGTTTCCTGGCGCTGTTCTTTAATAGAGCCGTGCTCCACAAAGATGTCAGGTACACCCATCAGATGTACACGAGCGTCATAAATTTCATTCTCTGCGTAGAATTCTAATACCGAGCTGCCGAGGCTTCCCGCTTGGCAAGCCTCTTCAATAACAACCATATTGGTTCCAGCGTGAGCCAAATCAAGCAGCATGGAGTTGTCGAGTGGCTTCAGGAACCGCGCATTTACGACGCCTACCTGAATCCCTTCCCGCTTGAGTAAATCAGCGGCTTCTTCAGCCACTTGAACCATAGGTCCGCAGGCTACAACAGCATAACCTTCGCCTGTACGCAGTCGTTCCCATGATCCGATTGGAATAGTACGCAGCTCAGGATCCATTGCTACACCTGTACCGTTAATACGCGGATAGCGATAAGCAATCGGACCGTCATTATATTCAAGCGCCGTCTTCATCATATGACGCAGCTCATTTTCGTCTTTTGGCATCATCATCACCATATTCGGAATATGGCGCATAAAAGCAACATCGTACACACCCTGATGAGTCTCACCATCCGCACCTACAAACCCCGCGCGGTCAATGGCGAACATAACATTCGCGTTATGTCGGCAAATATCATGGACGATCTGATCATAGGCACGCTGCATGAAGGTAGAATACACCGCATATACCGGCTTCATCCCTTCCATAGCCAAAGCTGCACAAAGCGTAGCCGCATGTTGCTCAGCAATCCCGACATCAATCATACGATCGGGAAATTCCTTAGCAAAAGGAAATAAACCCGAGCCTCCTGGCATCGCAGGTGTAACAGCAATCAGACGGGAATCTTCCCGACCCAGTTCGATCAGCGTCTCGCCAAATACTTCCGTGTACATTGGAGGACCCACAGCTTTAAGCGCCTGACCCGACTCAATTTTGTATGGTGAAATGGCATGTGATTTATAGAAATCGGTCTCAGCGGGTTTGTAGCCCTTACCTTTAGTTGTTAGTACATGTACCAACACAGGTCCAGCCACGTTATCTGCTTGGTGGAAGGTGTCAATCATCTTCTCCAGATCATGTCCGTCTACAGGACCGAGATACGTAAAGCCGAGCTCTTCAAACAATACTCCAGGTACCATCATATATTTGAGACTATTCTTTAACTGTTCAGCAGTCTTTGCTAATCGTCCTCCGATGGCCGGAATCTTCTTAAGCAGCCCCTCTACTTCATCTTTGGCACGCAAATAGTGGCGATCTGAACGTATTTTGCTTAGATAATTATGCATCGCCCCTACATTAGGAGCAATTGACATTTCATTATCGTTCAAAATAACCATCAGCTTACGCTTCTCATGGCCAATATGGTTAAGTGCTTCAAACGCCATTCCACCAGTAAGAGCACCGTCACCAATCACGGCAATAACCTTATTGTCTTCACCCTTGAGATCGCGAGCCATCGCCATCCCCATTGCTGCCGATAATGAGGTACTGCTATGTCCAGCTTCCCATACATCATGCTCACTTTCGGAGCGCTTAACGAAGCCGCACAAGCCCTGATATTTACGCAGGGTATCGAAGCGGTCTTGACGACCAGTCAGGATCTTGTGAACATAAGCCTGGTGCCCAACGTCGTAAATCATTTTGTCACGAGGGCTGTTATAACAATAATGCAAAGCCAAAGTGAGCTCCACGACTCCTAGATTGGATCCGAGGTGCCCCCCAGTTGCTGTAAGCTTCTCAATCAGAAATCGACGAATTTCCTCCGCTAAGGTAGTTAATTCATCGACTGACAATGATTTTAGTTGCTTAGGATCATTTATTTGTGGAAGCAGCACGTATAGTTCCCCGCTTTCCTAGATGTTGTAAATTATATAAAACCCATTATAACACAAACGAAACGGCTGTCGAAATACAGCCGTTTCGAAAGTTCATAATTAGTGATCACGTGCCATTAAGTAATCTGCAATTTCCAGCAGGCGCTGGCTGTCATGAAAGCCACCGTTCAGAACAGCATTTCGGGCTGTTTCTGTAAGCTGCTTCACTTCTTCTCGCGATGCTTCGAGGCCGATAAAATAAGGATAGGTTACTTTATGCTGCTTAACATCACTGCCTGTTTTTTTGCCAAGTTTACCTTCGTCTCCAATCAAATCCAGAATGTCATCCTGGATTTGAAAAGCGAGTCCAATGGCTGTTCCGAATTTATGCAAAGCCTCAAGCTGCTGCTCGTTAGCACCTGCAATACGACCGCCAGCTAATAGCGAAAAGATAATCAAATCTCCTGTCTTATGCAGATGAATGTACTTTAGCTGTGCAAGATCGGTTAGACCCTGCTCGCCTTCCATATCTGCAATCTGACCGCCAACCATACCACGAGGACCTGCCATTTCCGCCAAATCCTCCACGATGGATAGTACACTTTCCGCAGGGACGCCAAATTTACGCGAGGCTTGTACCACACTGTAGAAAGCATGGGTCAGAAGGGCATCACCCGCAAGAATAGCGGTCGCTTCGCCAAAGACTTTATGATTCGTCAGCTTCCCGCGCCGATAATCATCATTATCCATGGCAGGCAAATCATCATGAACTAACGAGTAGGTATGTACCATCTCTATAGCAGCAGCGACAGGCAGGGCAGCCTCTCGACTTCCTCCCAGTGCTTCACATGCGATAATCACCAGCAGTGGTCGGAGGCGTTTGCCCCCAGCCATAAGTGAATACTTCATGGCTTGCTGTAAATTCTCTGGAACCATCCATTGCGTGGGGAGAATAACCTCTAGTTCATGTGAGACTAGATCGCTTAAGGACGCGATGTAATCCTCCAGTGGCTGACGCACTGTTTCTCCTTCAGCGTTTCTCTCAAGCTCATGCTCAAAGCGAGTCATCGGCGTCCCCTTCCAGACGTGCACCAAACGGCTTCTTACGCAGTTCTCCGTCCTCTAGGGTAATCATTTCGATCTTACGCTCTACCTGCTCAAGCTTGCTGCCGCAAAGCTGAGATAACTTCATACCTTGCTGAAATAAATCGATGGCCTTCTCCAGGGGAACGTCGCCGTGTTCAAGCTCACGTACGATTTCCTCCAGCCGGTCCATGGCGCCTTCAAAATCAAGTTCCGCTTCCTTCGTCATCGTCTTTGCCATCCTCCTTCATTCCCCATACCTGGCAGTTCAGCTGTCCGTCATTCATCTTTATCACTACAAGATCGCCAAGCTGTACTTCGGTCAGCGATTTGATTAAATGTTCTTCTGCTTCGTCATAGACTAAGCTGTAGCCTCTCGACATAACTTTAAGAGGGCTCAGTGCATCCAGATGACGAATCTCCGCTATATAGCGAGCTCGCTTCTCCTGCAGGCGGGCCTGCATAGCACCCATCAGCTCACGGCGCATGCTTTCGGTGCGCTGACGCGCAGCGGCAACACTGCCGTGCGGATGGAACCGCTGCAGACTATGATGCAGCACAGCTTTGCGCTCGCGGGAACGGCTGAGCCGTGCATCCGCTGAGCGCTGGAGCCGCTCACGCAGCTGATCCAGCCGCTGCGTGTGCTGCATCAGCGAGCGGCGCGGGCCTGCCAGCGCCAGCGAGCGTTCCAGCCCCGCGTGACGCTCGCGTCCGCGCTGGGCGCGTCTTTGCAGCGCTTGGCGCAGCCGCTGCTGTTGCTGGCGAAGCTGCGCAGCTAGCTCGCCGGCGTGTGGCACGGCCAGCTCCGCGGCCGCTGTGGGCGTAGCCGCGCGGAGGTCGGCGGCGAAATCGGCAATCGTGAAATCGGTCTCGTGGCCAACGGCCGAGATGACCGGAATCCTCGATGCCGATATCGCTCGCGCGACTTCCTCCTCGTTAAACGCCCACAGCTCCTCGAGCGAACCGCCGCCGCGGCCGACGATAAGCACGTCGGCCTCACCCATGCGGTTCAGCGCTCCAATCGCTTTCACGATCGAAGGCGCGGCGCCTTTGCCTTGCACCAGTACGGGATAGATCACAATAGCCACCTGCGGAAACCGCCGCTGGAGTGTAATCACGATATCCCGCACAGCTGCCCCCGTTGGCGAAGTAATCACGCCAATGCACTTTGGAAAGCGAGGCAAAGGACGTTTACGCGCTTCTGCAAACAGCCCCTCTTGCTCAAGCTTGCTCTTCAGCTGCTCATAGGCTAAATATAGACTACCAATTCCATCAGGCTGCATGTGTGTGGCATAGAACTGGTACTGCCCGTCCCGTTCATATACGGTCACATTACCTCTAGCAATTACCCGAGCACCTTCCTTCGGAATAAAGGGTAGGCGCTGGTTATGAGAAGCAAACATAATCGCCTTGATCCGACTGCTCTCATCCTTTAGCGTGAAATACATATGACCGCTACCATGATGCGTAAAGTTGGAAATCTCTCCGCGAATCCATACATCCGAAAGTAAATTATCCGAGTCTAGCTTCATGCGGATGTAACGGTTGAGTTCTTTTATCGAATAGACCTGCCGCTCTGCCGCCATGAATTCCTACCCCTATTCCAAGCCGTGACGGCGCTTAGCCGCAATCAGCGTGTTGCTCATCAGCATTGTAATTGTCATCGGTCCAACCCCACCCGGAACAGGTGTGATGTATCCGGCAACTTCTTTTGCACTATCATAATCAACGTCACCCGCAAGCTTACCGTTATCCAAACGGTTCATACCCACATCAATGACAACAGCACCCGGTTTCACGTAAGAAGCGTCAATGAAATTCGCGCGTCCGATCGCAACAACTAGAATATCTGCTTGACGGCTAATTTCTTGCATATTAGCTGTACGGGAATGGCACATCGTCACAGTAGCATTCTCACGTTGCAATAACAAAGACACTGGCTTACCTACAATATTACTGCGGCCAATGACCACAGCATGTTTACCAGCCATTCCTGTTCCTGTACGTTTGATTAGTTCAATTACACCTGCAGGTGTACAAGGAAGCAGACTGTCAGCACCAATCACTAGGTTACCTACATTTACAGGGTGGAAGCCGTCAACGTCTTTCTCCACGGAGATCGCATCAATAACAGCTTTTTCCTCAATATGCTTAGGCAATGGAAGTTGAACTAGAATCCCATCAATATCATCGCGTCCATTAAGCTGCTCTACGAGAGCCAGCAATTCTTCTTGAGTAGTAGACTCATCCAGTTTATGCACTTCCGAATGGAAACCAAGGCTGATACAAGATTTTTCCTTGTTGCGAACATAAACTTGTGATCCTGGATCTTCACCTACTAGAATTACTGCCAGACCGGGCTTCACGCCACGTTTCGCCAGTTCAGCAACCTCCTGGGCAATACCAATACGAATTTCCTCAGATACTTGTTTACCACTGATGATTGCTGCTGTCATGATAGTCTCTCCCCTTTTATATACTTTACTATTGTACAAGCATAAACGCCTTCGGCGTCCTTATGTGGACGGTAAGCGTTTATGCGAGAAATATAAAACATAAAGAATAGGTGAATAACTTATACTTGCTTATATTTTTTAAAAATTAAGAATGGTCAGCTTTAATTGTATCGATCTCCTGGATCATCTTACCAAGCACACCGTTTACAAACTTACCGGAATCATCCGTTCCAAAATGCTTGGCCAAATCTATAGCCTCATTCACAGCAACCTTAGCCGGAACATCATTCGCGAACACCATTTCATACGCCGCAAGACGTAAAATTTGACGATCCACACGTGACAGACGGCTCATTTGCCAGCCTTTCAAGTAATGCTCAAGCATATCGTCAATTGCAACCTTGTGCTCCCACACACCGTTTACATGCTCCACCACATAGTGCTTAAGCTGAATTTCGTCCGTAATTACACGCTCTGTTTCATTCTCCTCTGAAGCTTCCTCCAGCAGCATTTCCACAGCTTCCGCGCTCTCTACATCGTTCATTTCCATCTGATACAGGCTTTGGACAATAATCTCTCTCGCTATACGTCTTTTCATGTGTTCCTCCTAAAATCTTATATCGCATTAACATCTTTACTCAAACTTCTATAACGTCGGGCAACCATAAATATAACTTCACACCTCAAGTGTGATAATAATTCAGACTTTAATCACATCGCCTATAATTATTTTAAGCCCAAATCCTTCGAATTCTATCCCTAATCCTTAGAGGATTATTGTCCGATGTCCGTTAAAGATATCTTTCACAATTAAAAAAACCGCAAAGTCTTTCTTCCAGGGGCATTGGACAACACAAACTTACGGCTTCCTGCTCCGGGAAAAAGACTATCGCGGTTCACTTGAAGGGACGCCAGCGTCCGGATAGACGCGTAATCAGCTCCTGCCACTGAAACAGGGGAGCCTCTGCGTTATCCTTTCTTTTGCCGAACGTATATCCGATGAACACTACCAGTGCAAAGAACAACATATCCCAAAAACCGCAAATTAAATATATCAAACCTAGACCAATGCCGAAAGTCACTCCGGCGATTCTACCCCCGTGACTTTCCCATACTTCTTTCCAAGACATAAGGGAAATTCACCTCTATTCCACTCGACTTTTGAAGCTTGGAGACTGCGTGAGGTTAGCAATGTATACAGACACATCAGCAACCGGAATACCGGTTGTCTCCTGCACAAAATCATGCACCTGACGTTGCACTTCTGTGGTTAGTAGCGGCAATGAATGTTCACCATCCACTACTGCGCGAATTGTAATTTCAAGGCCCGCCTGAGAAACGCGAATACGCGATTTGAGATCTCTGATTCCCTTCACTTTACCGGCAGCCTTCAGACTCAGATTCTCAATGGTCTCCACTGAAATCTGGATATCCCCATACTCTGTACGCTGATCAACAGAAGGTAAAGAAGCGCGATCACGACGCAAAGAGATGTAGAAAAATCGGATGCTCAGAAGGAACAAGACAACTGCTACTACAATTGCAGTAATATAAGCTGCTGGTCCATTCTCAATCTCCAAAGTTTTAGGAATAGCACCGCTCAAGAGGAGGATGGCAATAACAGATAATATTCCGATACTTAAGCTGTAGACAAACAGCAAAAGTCTGTCCAAAATTTTTGCCACGAGTCTCATAACCTCCTTAAATTAGAGTAAACCCTCGACTTTACTGTCGGGGGTTTATGGAAGAACGACGACTGTTATTTCACGCGAAGAACCGTTTCAGCTTCCTCGTTCTTGTCTACAGTGTTGTTGTTCTTGAATTGTACATCATGAATATGCACATTCACTTCCACAACAGTCAGACCAGTCATAGTCTCGATGGAACGCTTAACATTACGCTGAATTTCAGCAGCCACTTCAGGAAGACGGTTACCATATTCAATGATTACAGAAACATCCACTGCAGCTTCGCGTTGTCCAACCTCTACTTTAACTCCTTTAGACAAGTTCTTACGTCCGAGAAGCTCAACAATACCACCGGCGAAACCACCGCTCATGCCAGCTACACCTTTAACCTCAACGGTCGCTAAACCTGCGATCACCTCGATCACTTCAGGAGCAATCTGGATCTCACCGATTTCTGTCCGTTCGTATTCTGTCGGCAATGTACTCATTTTAGACTTCACACCTTTCAACAAAGATTCTCATAAATTCAAGCGTAAAGCACGTCTCTTATTAAACATACTATATCATTTGACGAACTTTATGACAAACAAAGCGAAGTCGTCCTAAATTTCATACTCTTCCAGAAACTTGATGTCAAAATTACCATCCAGAAATACAGGATGCTCCAACAGTTTCTGATGGAAAGGGATCGTAGTATGGATTCCCTCCACGGCAAATTCAGCCAAGGCGCGCTTCATCTTTGCAATCGCTTCCTGACGTGTGGGTGCCCATACAATCAGCTTTGCAATCATAGAATCATAGAAAGGGGAAATCGTATAACCAGGGTACGCCGCACTGTCTACACGAACACCGAGACCTCCAGGCGGCAAATAAAAGCCGATTTTACCTGGTGAAGGCATAAAATTACGTTCTGGATCTTCCGCATTGATACGGCATTCAATCGACCAGCCATTAATCACGATATCTTCCTGTGTAAATGACAAAGGATTTCCTTCTGCAACCGAAATCATTTCCTTGATCAAATCCACACCCGTAACCATTTCCGTTACCGGATGCTCTACCTGAATACGAGTATTCATCTCCATGAAGTAGAACTGTCCATCCGGTCCAAGCAAGAATTCAAGCGTTCCCGCTCCCGAATAATTCACAGCGAGTGCTGCACGAACTGCTGCATTCCCCATCGCTTCACGGATATCCGGTGTAAGTACAGAACAAGGTGCCTCTTCAATCAGCTTTTGGCGACGACGCTGTACGGAACAGTCGCGTTCACCTAAATGCACTACATTACCATGCTTATCTGCAATAATTTGAATCTCTACGTGCTTCATACCTGTAAGGTACTTTTCCAAATATACACCAGCGTTGCCGAACGCCTTCTGCGCTTCCTGTTGTGCAGCAGTAATCTGCTTCACCAATGATTCCTCGTCCTCAGCAATCCGAATGCCCTTACCCCCGCCACCTGCGGTAGCCTTAATGATAATCGGGTATCCGATATCACGACCCAGCATGACGGCTTCCTCAACATCACCTACAAGGCCATCTGAGCCCGGGATGATCGGAACTCCAGCCAGCTTCATGGTTTCCTTCGCCACAGCTTTATCACCCATACGGTTGATTGCATCTGGAGATGGCCCAATGAAGATAATATTGCAAGATTCACAAATTTCTGCAAAATCTGCATTCTCAGCTAAAAATCCATAACCAGGATGGATGGCATCACATTCTGTTAAGGTGGCTACACTCATAATATTTGTAAAGTTCAGATAGCTGTCCTTGGACGGCATCGGACCGATGCAGTAAGCTTCATCAGCCAACCGGACATGCAGTGAATCCCGGTCGGGTTCCGAATAGACCGCGACGGTGGAAATGCCCAGTTCTCGGCAGGCCCTAATAATGCGGACCGCGATTTCGCCGCGGTTGGCAATCAACACTTTTTGAATGTTCATGCGTTTCCTCCCAAAGTTTTGCGAAGCTTCCGCTCCATAAGTAATCTGCGGTATTTATTCCGGTTTAACCAAGAATAGTGGTTGACCGTATTCTACAAGCTGACCATTCTCAGCCAGTACGGACACGATTTCACCTTTAATCTCCGCTTCCAGCTCATTCATCAGCTTCATCGCTTCGATAATGCATACCGTTGTTTTCTCACCAACACGGTCTCCAACATTAACGAACGATGGCATTTCCGGAGAAGCGGCACTATAAAATGTTCCCACCATTGGAGATACAATTTTATGTAGATTGCCTTCTGCGACGGCTTGTGGCTGCTGCGCTGGAGGAACCTCACTGATTACTGGATAGGACACTTGCTGCACGCTCTGCGGCTGCGGGGCAGGCGTAAAGGGATAGGCATTATAAGGAGTCGCCAGTACTGCTGTTCCATCAGCTTCAGGGCGATCCGGTTTGCGAATTGCAAGCTTCATTCCTTCGCTTTCGATCTCCAACTCATGTACAGAGGAGGTCTGGTCCAGCAATTTAATTAATTCCTTAATTTCGCTCA
Source organism: Paenibacillus sp. FSL R5-0923 (assembly GCF_038009145.1). NCBI lineage: Bacteria > Bacillati > Bacillota > Bacilli > Caryophanales > Paenibacillaceae > Paenibacillus > Paenibacillus sp. FSL R5-0923. The sequence goes on along the minus strand of NZ_JBBPAT010000001.1, from coordinate 2,691,347 downwards.
ACTTGAACATACATTAGTTCACTCCTTCAGCTTTCTCTCGAAGCCACTTCTTAAGCGGACAAGATAACTTTATGTATTATATCATAAACGCTAGAAATGGAAAGAGCCCGGGAGAACCCGAGCTCTTTCGTCATTTTTCCTATAATTTCACGTCTTATTATTTCTCGGAAACGTATTGAACACTAACTTTATCCTGAGACACACTCAGTTCCTTCATTACGAGATCAACGATGCTAACCGCTTGTTTTACATCCAGCTTGTCACTCAGTACGACTACTTTATAGCTGTCCCCAGCTTCTTCCTTCACGATGGCTTCCCCATATTTTTGTTGAAGCTGTTCTTCGATGCCCGTAATTTTAGATTCTTTTTCTTCAAGGTTAAGGAGCTGTTCTTGAGCAACTGCATTATCAGCAGGCGTCTTCTCCATATTGTTAATCAAAGCCAGTAAGTCTTGTTGGCTCTTTAGATTCTTTTGCTCACGTTCATACAGGTAGTTAGTGAACATGCTGCTCGCCGATACACTTTGTGAAGCTACTTCATCCAGGATTTCTTTATCATTCTTAGCAGGGGTTTTGGATGTTGTAGTAGCCGCTGTATCCTTAGCTGCCGTATCCTTAGTTGCTGTATCCTTAGCTGCTGTGTCCTTAGCTGCTGTGTCCTTAGCTGCCGTGTCAGAAGTTTTACTGGAGTCTTTTGCAGCAGTGTCCGTCGAAGCTTTCTCAGAGTTATCGCTGTCTGCTGCAGCTTTACTGCTATCATCCTTAACCGCTGTAGTTGCACTGTCATCAGTAGTTGCAGTAGCTGCACTATCGTCAGTGGCTGTAGCGTTATCTACAACGCCTCCATCAGCAACAACATCTCCTTGATTGACCACTTCGTTCACAACGATACCTTTGTCGCCAACCGTTGGTAATGCTGCGTTTGCTGTATCTTTTTTCAAGGAGTCTACCTGCATAGTTCCTGCTGTGTCTTTTGGAACCGATGCACCTGAATCTTCAGTAAATAAATAGTATGCCGAGAGTACAACCATCAAACTGAGCATAGAAACCAACCATATTGTTTGTCTTTTGCCGTTCATTCTTAATTCCTCCTAAAATTTAATCTAGTGGCTGCTTCGGAAGCACTCACTTCTTGACTTTCTCCTGCTACTCTTGTTTGCGTGGTACTACTGAAATCCGCTGAATTGGGACATTCAAGCCTTTTTCGATAGCCTGCTCGATAAGTCCACGAACGACTTTGTTCTCTGCACCTTTGGCAACTACCAGTACGCCGCGTACCTGAGGCTTAATCCGCTTCGTCACAATAGGTGTTTCATCACCCGATTGCGAGTAGGTTACGATTTCGCCATCCCTCGTATATTGTGTCGTGTGACGTTTTCCACCACTGGCATCCGTCTCCTCACTAAGCTGCTGGGAGTCGTTCATATTTCGCACCACGACAATTTCTTCCGTGGATTCCACAGTGACCATGATATCAACGGTACCGACACCAACGATTTTTTCCAAAATCTCCTTCGTCCGGTTCTCCAGTGTCTGTTCAATACTCTCGAACGAGTTAGTAGCTCCAGGATCACTCTGTACCAGCGCCGTTTGGGAGGACTGATTCAGCGGTGGCTCACGCCCCGTATTCTCGTTATCAATCTTCTTCACATTGACGAAGGAATTAAACAGCATAATCGCTGCACCCAGCAGACCCAGAATGATTAGCCAGCGGAAAGTATGACTTCTCTTCGGACTGCCAGCCCCACCCCCAGCCCATTGCTCCAGCTTTTTCAGCCAATTGCCCACTCCTATCCCTCCTAACATTGATAGTTTAGAAGCTACAGACTCATAACTTGACGTTATTCACAACGCCGCCATCTACTTGGATTACTTTGGGATCCAAATCCCATTTTTGTTCCAACAGATTTACGATGGACTCCGTTTCACTTGAAGGCGTGTTATTTTCTGTTACATTTCCGTTCACTGCTTTGGGCTCATCTGCAGAAGCTGATCCATTCTCTGGATTCGTACCGATCTTTACTTCTACAGGCTCTACAGGAGCGATTGCAATCGGCGGAGCAGCAGCTGCGCTGGAAGTACCGGAAGCCCCTATGGAATTAGCTGTTGCTTGGGACATTGAGACCTTCACTGCGGAGATGACAGGAATATCTTCATTACCAGAGCCGCCGGATTTCCCCATACCGAGCGTTACAGTGACATTAACCCCGCGTTTGCCGGTCTCGCTGATGATCTGCTCCCTCATTTGCTCAGCAACCTCTTCTGCGGCCAGTTTTAGACTTTGATCCTGTCGCCCTTGCGCAAGCTTTTGACCATCTGCCAGAATCTTTTCCAAAGAGGGATCTCCACTTCCCCCTCCTGTGAAAAAGCCTCCCTCTTTCTCCTGACGCCCCATGGCTATACTCAGCTCGGCTATTGCGTCACCTTTAAGGAGAGAAACGATCGGGCTAAGCATGGTAAGTAAGATCAGGAGGCTCAGAACCAGCCTTGCATAACGCTCCATGGATTTGCTTGGGAGCAGTAATTCAACGAATGATGCTAGCAGCACGACAAGTATGATCTCTCGTAGCCAATCGCCCAACCAGCTCATCGTTTCCCTCCTAAAAGTTTTGTTAGCATAGCCTTCAGAGAATTTCTACGTACAAAACTAGCTTCGTAAGCACCCGCTAAGTTTTGTTAGCATAGCCTTCAAGCTCACCTCATCATGACGGTTAAATTGCCAGCGGTTAGCATGATCGTGACGGCCATAAAAAACATTAACGATACAGCTGCCAAAGCAGCGAATACGTACACCATGCTTTTTCCGATGGTCTGGAGGCAGACCACAATCGGCGTCTCTCCTAATGGCTGCATTACAGCAGCAGCTACATTGTAGATCAGAGCAAGCACCAGAATTTTGATCGCCGGAAAAGCGCAAAGGAACAAAATGATGATCACTCCGGATAGCCCAATAGCGTTCTTCACCAGGAGTGAAGCTGAGATCACTGTGTCTGTTGCATCTGCGAACATTTTTCCGATGACCGGAACAAAGTTGCCTGTAATATATTTAGCGGCCCGGATCGTAACACCATCTGTCACTGAACTCGTAATTCCCCTGACTGAAATCACACCGAGGAACACAGTGAGCAGTACTCCTAGTAATCCAGCTCCGATATTTCTTAGCAGATTCGCCAACTGGGTCAGCTTGTATTTCTCCGACAATGCACTTACGAGATGCAGCACCGCCGAGAAGAATAATAGTGGAAAGACAACGGTGTGGATCAGTGTGCCAACGGTATGAATCATAAAAACAATTAGTGGATGTGTGACCGAGACGGTAACAATGTTCCCCATGGAAGCTAGTAACGCGAACAGTAGCGGAATCATGGCCATCATAAAATCAATCATCCGGTCGATAGCATCCTTCGCATAACCTATAGCGATATTGAAGCTGTTCACGGCAATAACGAGCACTACCATATAACAGAGCGTATAAGCCACCTTGCTGACCGTTTTTCGCTCAAAAGCGGTTTGTAGCGTCTCCAGTATCATGCTGAGCACACTGACCATGACAATCGTGACCAGCAGCCTTCCGTTGTACAGCACCTCATGCCACATAAATCCAAGAAGCCCGGATAATACACCTTGTAAGCTGAGTCCCTTATCCCCTGGAAGCAGCATGTCCATAAGTGATGGTGTTGCCCCGTCTGGAAAAAAACCTCCGTAATCCTTCATCAGTTGATCCCAGTACGACTCCACCTTATCTGTTGGCAGATTGTTCACCTGACCCTTGACCCACTGGTCTACTGGGGAGGAGTTCCCCGATCCAGGTGCTGGAGTTGCTGGAGAAGCTATGGCCACCTGAGCTGTACCTGCAAACCATAGAATGAAGAAGCATGGAAGCAGCAACAGTATTATTTTTAATTTTGGAGGACGAAAAACACTGCACTTTTGCATAACTTCTCCTCCCTAATCGTTGCTTAGCTTCCTTCAATTGCTTTAAGCAGGTAGCAGCTTCATGACCGTTTCAATAATGATGCTGATAATGGGTACAGCTAGTACCATAATGAGGACTTTTCCGGCGAGCTCTATTTTGGAAGCAATCGATTCCTGCCCTGCATCACGCACAATCTGTGCTCCAAATTCAGCGATATATGAAATTCCGATGATTTTGAACACGGTCTTCAAATAGATCATTTCCATCCCCGATGACTCTGCCACCCGCTCCAGTGTGGAAAGTATCATTCCAATCTTGCCGATTAGAAACAGGAAGATCAGAATCCCTGTGGCAGTAGCGAGGAGAAAGGCAAACATCGGTTTTTGTTCCTTCAGCACGAGAATCAATATGGTCGATATCAGCCCTATTCCAACAACTTGAATGATCTCCATAGCACGCCTATTGAAAAAGAAAGATCGTTTTTATTTCCTGCAACAGTCCGTCCAGCATTCGAATAACCATAAATAGCACAACGACGAACCCGATTACGGTAACCCAATGTGCGAAATCTTCTTTTCCCATCTGTTTAAGCACCGTGTGTATCATGGCGATAATTATGCCAATGCCGGCAATTTGAAAAATCGCATTGACTTCAATATTCATTCCTGGCACCTCGCTAAAAGATCAAAATGACGATCAATGCTCCAAGCAGCAGACCCAGGCTTTTACTCAATTTTTCATATTTGCCTTGATCCTCTCTGGCCACCGACTCCTCCTGCTTCAATTGCTGCAATGCTAACGCGATATGAGTGCTCTGATTGGACCTATCGCTTGTACCGAGAGTACAACTGAGCTGGCGGAGAATCTCTTTTTCTGTCCCCTTCAATGCGGTAGACTTCCAATGCGAGTCCATAGCCCTCTGAATGGCATCCTGGGCACTTCGATCATGGGGCGGGCTCATCTCCTCAGCTGTTTTAATAAACAATGTTTTGAGCGGTTCCTTAGACTGAATCCCAATACGCCTCATAGCTTCAGGCAATGGGGTAAAGCCGTACATAATTTCTGTTTCCAGCCGCTGTAGCGCTGCTATCAAGCCTCTGATATGTCTTGGCCTGTCTGCATATTGTTTTGCAAATTGGAGCCCTGCTAGCGTACCAGCCAGCACAATCAGAACGGCACCGAATAGCTTAAGCATGTAAATCACCACCTAATCGATCCCCGGGTGAGATAAGAAGTAATCCGCGTTTCTGTCCATCCAGAACACGAAAGGAGAGCCCTGCTTCTGAGCGATGCAGAATGACGTATCTTTCGAACATCTTTTGTTCCAATAGCCCGCCAAGCCCGGGCCTACGAGCCAGTTCTATTACTTCTTTACCGTGAGCCGAAGCAACGACTGATATTCCAGCATGCAGCGCTTCAGTGACTGCTTCAGCGTCTTCAGGACGACCAATCTCATCAGCGATCAATACATCCGGTGACAAGGAACGAATCATCATCATCATGCCTTCAGCTTTGGGACAGCCGTCGAGAATATCTGTGCGCGGACCAACATCAAAGGCGGGAATCCCGCGTCTGCTTCCTGCAATCTCAGAACGTTCATCGACAATCCCCACCTTCAAACCGGGTCTTCCGCCTTCACGCTTCCCCAAATCTCCTAATGAGATTTGTCTCGCGATATCGCGAAGAAGTGTTGTCTTCCCGTGCTGTGGAGGCGAGAGGATCAAGGTGTGCATCATTCGCTGCCTCCCCTTGTCCAGCAGATAGGGTAGCACTTTATCCGCGACTCCAGGAACCTCACGGGCTATGCGGACATTGAAGCTTGTAATGTCGCGTAGATGCTCCACACCACCACCACTCAGCACCGTCCGACCAGCAAGTCCTATTCGATGGCCGCCAGGAATCGTAATAAATCCCTTTCTCAGCTCTTCTTCCATCGTATATAGTGAATGGTTGCTGATCAGATCTAGCAGTCTATGAGTGTCCTCCCGATCCGGCCTATAGGCTTCTTCCGGCCTTTGCGTTACGCTGCCATTTGCTCTAAGAAAGTGATATTTACCTGAATAGTTAATCTCCAGCGGACGACCTTCACGGACCCGAATCTCTTCCACCATTCCAAGTAGCGGAAGGGGAAGGCACTTTAATAGTGCTCTTACTTTTTCAGGAAACAATTGCAACCAATCATCTGCCATACAAAGTACCCCCAAGTTGTCCTCTATCTAATTGCTTTATTCCATATTTATGCTTGTACGCGCTCAATATGCCTATCATCTATCATTTTTTTAGAATCCCGATTAAGAGAAAGGCTACACCGCAACCGACCCAGCCCAGTTTGCTCCAGGACAACTGCTGAGCCATCCCTGTAAGTCCGATCGCTGTCGTCAATATCAAGATCGTCGGGCCTACCAAAGCTAGTCCAGAATTGACTGCAAGCGCCTTGTCTACCTGATTCAACCGCAGCATAATCAGTGCAGCTATAATCTCCGCACTACCCGAGAACAGCCGAAGAGTCGCCATCCAGCTTACATACTTGTCCAATCCACTCCACTCCTAACTTTTACTATTTCACACAGAATGATATTCAGGGCTGGTTTGTCCTTCTCTTATCCATGGATATGCGATAATTACTCACTTTAGACAAGGAGAAATGACAGAATTGCAAGTCCAACTGTGAAAGAGTTCATAGTACACACCTATATAAATAAATATAATCAGTACGATAAAATTATTTTTTACGAACACTTCCATCTGTGGTATCCTTGTTAATTGGAAATATAGTGGGTTTATATTTTCAAAAAGAGCAGACTATAAAGACATAAGAAAAAGAGGGGATTTGTGTCATGCAAGTTCGAAGTTACGGGTTACCGCAAAACATGCGGACCGTAGTCAGACCACTCAAGGAAGTAGCTATCATTATTTTTTCAGCCTTTTTAATTGCAAGCGGGATGCGATTGTTTCTAATTCCTCATCAGCTTCTGAGCGGTGGGGTAGCAGGGGTGGCTTCGGTCGTCGGTTATTTAACGGATCCGAAGTACATTTCTAAACTTTATTTTGTAATAAACCTTCCTTTAATTGTCTGGGGATTTATTGCAGTGGGGAAAAAGTACATCTTACTAAGCTTGCTTTCCGTCGTGGCCACCACCTGGTTCATTACCATTATTCCTGAGGTGCAAATGACCAAGGACCCCATTCTTGCAAGTATTTTCGGCGGAGTAATTATTGCTGGGGGCGTTGGTTTTTCTCTCCGTACTGGGGGCTCTTCTGGGGGATTTGATATATTAGGCTCGATTATTTCACGTAAACGGGATATTCCCATGGGGAATATCATGTTCCTAATGGATGGATTAGTTATTCTGAGTTTAGGCTTCTTTAAAAGCTGGGATTCCGCCTTATACGCTATGCTCTGTATTTTTGTAAAGAGTAGAGTAGTCGATATGATCCATATTCGCCATGTGAAGCTGACCTGCTTTATCGTTACCAAAGAACGGGAGATGATGTTAACCCGTCTCAGAGAGTTACCTCATGGCATCACTGTCGTCAATGCAGAGGGTGGATACAGTCATGAGGGAAATACCATGCTAATGACTGTAACGACTCGGTATGAACTTGCAAATCTGCGGAGAACTATTCTTGAGGCAGACCCAAGCTCCTTCGTCAATGTTGTGGAGACTGTAGAGATTCAGGGCCGGTTCAAACGATTAGGATAAATTCAGGGACCTACCTCCCTTGCTGTTATATAAATGAAAAGGAACGCTGCATTCAAATCTGCAGCGTTCCTTTTCATTTATTAGTGATGCTATTTGCTTATTTTTTACTAGCGGAAATATACCAGTCATTCACTTCCTTAGTAATTTCATCACCGCCAGATTTCTTCCAGTTGGCCACCATCGTATCGAACTCTTCGATAGGGGATTGACCGTAAATGATCTTGGAGTACGTTTGAAGTACCAATTTCTTTAATAGCTCATTTTTGGATTTCATGGTTTCAGTCAGAGGTCCTTGGAAGTAATTCTTCATACGAATATCCTTTTGCTCCAAGACGATCTTCATGGCTTCAATATTCTCCGGTTTACGAACCGCAGCTGTAGCGATCTCGTACGGTGTTTCAGGCGTACCACCGTTTGCCAGTTTGTTCATCGTCTCTGCGTACAATCCCGGCTCACGGGCACCGTCAAAGGTAAGAGAGTAGTAGATCGGTTCAACTAAATGTGTCCGGTCGCCATAGCCAGGGAATAGATCCGGATATTTCGCCGGGTCTTTAACTACAGTACCATCTGCTTGCTTGGCATAGTCATAACCTTCAGCAAAGCCATTTTCGAAAATGCCACCTTTTTGTGGATTCGCCCAGTTATCGAATAAGAAGTTATAATAACGCAGCAGTGCTTCTTGATGCTTCGAATCTTTATTGATCAGCATCCATCCGTTAACAGACGGGTTACCACTTTGTGTACCAATTTTGCCATCAGGGCCGGCAGGAATTGCATAAGCTTTGTATTTTGCACCAGGTACGTTGTTCAGCAGATCACCAAACGGCCAGTCTGGAAGCCAGTTGCGACCTACAATTGCACCCGCTTGACCTTTAGTGAATTGTTCGTAACCACCATTTTCATCGACAAGACCTGCATCTTTAGTGATATAGCCTTTTTCCATCCATGTCTTCAGTGTAGACAGTGCTTGCTTCGCACCTGGATCGATCGAGCCATAGCTCAGCGTACCATCTGCACCTTTGTTCCATTGTTCTGGCATGGTGCCGAAATCACCGAACAACCAGCTGATATCAGCGATCCAGTTCAAGTAAGTATTTTTAAAACCGGTTGCGAGACCAAGAGTGTCTTTCTTACCGTTGCCATCAGGATCTTTGTTTACAAAAGCGTCCATGATGTTCTCGAAATCAGCAAGTGTCTTAGGAGCCTGCAGACCCAGCTTATCCATCCAATCTTGACGCAGCCAGAGAACCATGTCGTCATTATAAGCGTAATCCAGAACCGGAAGCGCCATAACTTTGCCATCGCGTGTTACTGGTAACAATGTATCCGGATTCAGCTCCATACCCTTCTTGTATACATCGCCAGCATACTTGTCGATCAAGCCACCAACATCTGTGAACTGTCCGGAGTCAATCAGCATATTGACCGTTTCCATATCGCCGCGGTAAGTGATCACGTCCGGCATTTTATCACCTGAAGACAACATAAGTCTAATCTTCGTCTGATAGGCTTGGTTGGTGTCGGTGACAACCCAATCATATTTCACATCAATGCCCAGATTATCTTTCATATAAGTGTTAAGAACGTTGTTCTCCATACTCTCGCCGGTTTTATAGTAATAGTTATTACCGATGGCCTTAACCGTCGTAAGTGTGATTGGCTCAACATATTTGCTGCTATTCCAATCGGTTTCGTCAACAGGCGCTGAAGCTGAGATCCAGCGATTATCTCCTTAAACCAGTTGAAGACGAAGAATTAATGAGCGCCGTTCGCAAAGCACTAGACGAGCTTGAACAAGAGTGGCAAGGAATCATTTCGATTCAAAAAATTAATTATACGCTTAGAGAACAGCTGTCTAAGCTACGGGAATATCTACTGCGGGATCTGATTACCGGCAAGCAGGACCCGGCCATAGGTCCACTTTCCAAAAAACTTCAAATGTATGAAGTTCCCATTGCCAGAGGCACTCCCTACAGCATGATGCTGCTGAGGATAGACACAACAGAAGGCGAGTACGATCAGAGTGATGAGACACTCATTGAATATGCACTGACTAACATTGCTGCTGAGCTGTTCGGCCCCCGTATGGCGTTATGGCATTGTACAGATATGCACGGATTTATCGTCTGCTTGCTGTCAGACAAGTCCCTTCCAAATACGATTGAATCAACAAAGATAAGCGAAGAAGAGGAACTCGATGTCTGGATTGAAACACAGGCCTTTCAGCTCCAACGTGCGGCTAAATCCTACTTAAAGGTAGGCGTATCCGTTCTAACGAGTAAAAGAGGCCAATTTCCGCAAGATATCCGGACCATGTATCAGTCCTCACTGGCGAGTTTCAGGCATTTCATCGGAAGGGATACCGAATTGTTCATTTCACTAGCCAAGGAACCAAACCGCGGTGAAATGCAGCAGCTAAATGAGCTCTACCTAACGCCGACTCTCGGATTGCTGCTGGAAATGGGCCAATGGGAAGCAGCCAACGATAAGCTGGCAGCAATCCTGAAAGAGCTGGAAGAAGAATGGCGAGACTCACAGGAGCATATCCTTGAAGCTTATTTCGCCATTGCCTCCTCCATTTCTTCTCTTATTCATCGCACCAAAAAATGGCTGGCTGACACGATCGGTGAAGATTTCTACACCGTTACTAGCGGGCAGCCTATGCAAACAGTCGATGAGCTACGCAACTGGAGTGAACGGGTCATCGCCAGCTACCGACGCTCGGTTAGCAGTGTGGAGAAGGATTCCCGAAACTCCATTATCCGCAAGGTACAGGATTACATCGCGCAGAACCCTGGTACAGCTTCACTACAGACTATATCTTCAAGCGTATATCTGAATCCTTCATATCTCTCGAAGATTTACAAGCTTGAAACTGGTGAAGGAATCAGTGAATATACGCTTCGTGTTCGTATGGAGAAGGCAATCCTCTTGCTAGAGCAGTCACCTGAAAAAATCTATGAAATTTCCACCTTGCTTGGCTATCAAAAACCTAGCTATTTCATTCATCTATTCAGGAAGCATTATGGCATAACACCGCAGGAATACCGCAACAAACTCGGTTTATAAGTCTAAACAAGAAAAACGCCTGAGTCGTCCTTGGAGGTAGAGTTACAAGCTGAGTACATCCGTAATTCCATACTCGTATCCATATACACCTTCGTAGTGTGGTTCCGCTTGCGGACCGAATGGCTTTATTTCGATGAAATGAGCACATATATTAGGGACGGACCGTATTGCACTTATTCCTAATAACAAGTCCCTTCCCGGTGATCTGGGGCGAATAACAGCGCTGGCTCGTTTACGTTACCGGCGGCACATTGTATTCGATTTTTCGCATACATTTGGCTCGTTTACGCTACCGGCGGCACATTGTATTCGATTTTTCGCATACATTTGGCTCGTTTACGTTACCGGCGGCACATTGTATTCGGTTTTCGCATACATTTGGCTTGTTTACGTTACCGGCGGCATATTGTATTCGATTTTTCGCATACAATTGGCACATTTACGTTACCGGCGGCATATTGTATTCGATTTTTCGCATACATTTGGCTCGTTTACGTTACCGGCGGCATATTGTATTCGATTTTTCGCATACAATTGGCACATTTACTTTACCGGCGGCACATTTGTATTCGATTATTCGCATACATTTGTCCGTAGGCTCGACTAAAACATGCATTTCGGAGGATATAAGGTCCGCTCGGTTTTTAGAATCTGACGGAGGACTCCTCGTTTATTCCATGTCTCCTGCTTCTTCACGTTCACCCCTCCTTCCTCTTTCTTCGGAGTTATCCACATTTTTTTGTATTGTATAATTTCCTAAACAATAAAAAAAGATGCTTACAGCCATTTAGCTGTAAGCATCCCTTTTTATTTCCCAACAGCTCTTATCGGCGATCTTTAGGACCTCCGACGAAAGCCTGCTCTGTTGTATCGAGATTGTAGGCGCTATGCAGCGCCTGTATGATTGATGGCAAATTGCCTGATTCAATGACGCAAGATACTTTGATCTCAGAAGTGCTGACCATCTTGATGCTTACACCCTCTTGGGAGAGTACATCAAACATTTGAGCCGCTACCCCTGGATGGCTGACCATACCAGCACCAACGATGGATACCTTCACCAGGTTATCTTCGGAGGTAACTTCACGATAAGGCAAAGTTTTATGAATTTCTTTAATTACTTCCTTCGCCCGATCCAGCTCATCAAGAGAAACTGTAAATGAGAAGTCAGCCTGCTCATTCTGTACACCACTTTGTACGATGATATCTACGTTAACGCCCTCTTCAGCAAGCTTGCCGAAGACCTGAGCGAGTACACCTGGTACATCAGGAACTCCAAGAATACTGACACGTGCTACATTCTTATCAAATGCAATACCACTAACTACGATTCCCTGCTCCATGCTTGTTTCCTCCTTCACAACAGTACCTTCATTATGATTAAAGCTCGATCTAACGACCAGCTTAACTTGATGACGCTTAGCGTACTCCACTGCACGTGGATGTAATACAGCTGCTCCCAGATTGGCAAGCTCCAGCATTTCATCGTAAGAGATTTCCTTCAGCTTACGTGCCGTCTTCACGATACGTGGGTCAGTGGAGTAAATACCATCTACATCGGTATAGATCTCGCATACATCTGCTTGAATAGCAGCAGCCAATGCTACGGCTGTAGTGTCCGAACCACCGCGGCCTAATGTGGTGATCTCACCGTCCACAGTCATTCCCTGAAAGCCTGCAACGATCACGATCTGTTCACGCTCCAAAGACGCTAATACACGACGCGGGTCAATTTCATTGATACGAGCTCTGCCGTGAGTTTCGTCTGTTCGGAATCCAGCCTGCCATCCTGTATAAGAAACTGCATTCCGCCCGATCCCATGCAGGGCAATGGACAATAGAGCGACGGAGATTTGTTCACCTGTCGTCATCAACATATCCATTTCACGTGCGGGCGGCTGCCCGTTTAGTTGCTTCGCCGTATCGATCAAATCATCTGTTGTATCCCCCATTGCAGATACAACCACAACGCAGCGATGTCCCTCATCTTGCTTGTCTGCGATGCGCTTGGCGACGCGTTTCATTCGTTCAGTGTCGCCGACGGAGCTGCCTCCGAATTTCATAACATAAAGTGACAAAGTCCCATTCACTCCCCATATCGGTCTATGTAGTTGCTTCTAATCGGTTTCCCGCTTTAAATCAGTATAATACGAAAACAGTGCCTTGCGTTAATGGTTTCATAAAAAATTTATTAAATTTCCCCGCTGTGAAAAAAAAGATAAGGTAAGCATCTGCCCTTCAGCTGTGCTTATTTTACTCAACTTCCAGTATTTTAATGTAGGTTTCCATAGCATCTTTATCCGTTACTGTTCATAAAAAAACCTCCACCGTATAAACGGGGAGGCTCTTCTGGTAATATCTAGGTTATTGTTCTTTTTCCTACGCGCGGGAGATATATTTACCTTCACGAGTATCAACCAGCAAGATGTCTTCTTCGTTGATGAACAATGGAACCTGAACACTATGTCCGGTTTCAAGCTTGGCCGATTTCGTAGCACCTTGAGCCGTGTTTCCTTTAACGCCAGGCTCAGTTTCAACAACCTTCAACTCTACGCTGGTAGGAAGGTTGATCCCAAGAATCTCACCTTTGTAACTAACGATGTTTACAGTCATGTTCTCTTTAAGGAAATTCAATTCCCATTCCAATTGCTTTTCGGACAATTCGAATTGGTCATAAGTTTCGTTATCCATGAATACGTGGTCCGATCCACTGGCATAGAGATATTGTACACCACGGTTTTCGATAATAGCACGGCCAATCGTTTCACCTGCACGGAATGTACGCTCTACTGTATTACCGTTACGCAAGTTCTTAAGCTTGGAACGAACAAATGCTGCGCCTTTACCTGGCTTAACGTGTTGGAAATCAATAACGGTAAAAATATCTCCCTCTACCTCTACGGTCAAACCTGTTTTAAAATCATTTACTGAAATCACTAAAAATCCCTCCAAAATTTATAATCAATCTAATACATCACGCTTACTTACAGTACTGTATATTCTTTAGACGAATGGGTCAGCAGTGATATTCCGCTCTCCGTGATCACAATGTCGTCTTCAATACGTACTCCGCCAATTCCCGGCAAATAAATACCAGGTTCCACAGTTACGACCATCCCCGGCTGCATAATATCGTCGCTAAGTTTGGACAAACGCGGCCACTCATGAACTTCCATTCCAAGTCCATGGCCTGTGCTGTGTCCAAATTGTTCACCATATCCGTAGCTAGCAATGATATCACGTGCCAAGGCATCACATTCCCGTCCAGTCATACCCGGCTTGATATGTGCTAAAGTATGTAGCTGAGCTTCCAGCACAATATCATAGATCTCTTTCAGCTTCGGATCCGGTGCTCCGAGTGCGATGGTTCTTGTCACATCTGAGCAATAGCCATCAAGTAATGCACCGAAATCAAGGGTAATGAATTCATTGCCTTGAATTACACGGCTGCTTGCTACGCCGTGTGGCATGGACGAGCGTTCACCTGAAGCAACAATCGTATCAAACGATGAAGAAGTTGCACCATGGGTACGCATATAAAATTCCATTTCCAAATCAACATCGCGCTCAGTCATGCCCGGCTTGATCACGTTCAGAATATGACTGAATGTAGCATCGGCCAGATCTGCTGCACGTTGCATAACGGCAAGCTCTTCCTCATCCTTGAACATACGAAGGTCTTCCACAGCTTTGGAAATTGGAACTAACACTGCCGGCTTAAGTGCTTCTGCATATGAGGTGTACGCGCTGAATGAAACATCATCCTGTTCGAAACCGATACGTACCTCTTTACCAGAAGGCAGAAGCTCGCGAACTGTATCAATGAACTTAGTTGTATGTTCTACAACTTTAACCCCCATTGCTTGGTCCGCGGCCTGTGTCATATACCTGAAGTCAGTCAGCAGATAACAATCATCACTTGTCACCAGTACATAACCGGACGATCCGGTAAATCCACTTAAATAGCGGCGGTTATAACCGCTAGTTATCAACATTGCATCCAATCCTTGATCCTGCAAAACCTTACGCAGCTTGGAGACACGCTTGTTACCCATTTTCATTCTCCTCTCGAAATAGCCACATTGTATTTTAACATAGGGATATCCCCTTGAGAAGTTTTTTCGCGCCGTTAGGCAAGCGCTGTACTTTGCTCACGCTTCCGTTCGTCCGTATACTCGATCGCTGCTGTATATCCAATGAACATTCCCCATAGCAGAAAAATGCAGAACTCACTAATGACAGTGTTCCACGGCAGCTTGAATGGGGGCTGCATAAGAAACATCTGCGAACCAGGAATAAATATAATCGCCCACCATAAAACGCCGTAGACCAGGCCTGGCCAAGGTCCCTTCAGCTTGCGGAGAAGCAGTACATACAGCATGGAGGCGATGACCGAAAATACAATAAACATCATATATCCCACGAAATGTCCAAATGCTGTTGTCAAAAACGCATGCCTGAAAAAAGGCTCTGCGATAAAGCCAGGGCTTACTTTGGTAAAACTGAACCAATAGACTAGCCAATGAAGCCCACCCCAAATTAATCCTGCAAAAAAACCTAATTCGAGTGCAAAAAGCCAAATATTTGTATGCCCCGATTGTTGTTGATGTGATTTGCTCATGAAATTGCCTCGCTTTCTTTATTTTCAATGCCAATTTATCTCTCGTTCTCTCTAGAAGATAGTATGTACAGCAAAAGGCGATCCAACTAGTAATGTCTTCAAAAATTAGTTACAATGTATTATATAAATCATATTAAATACGAGAAGGTGAATTGGTTGTCCCAGGAAACTCCCAGTTACGGCGGCCAAGCCGTCATTGAAGGCGTCATGTTCGGCGGTAAGCATATCAATGTAACAGCCGTGCGACGCAAGAATCAGGAAATCACATTTTTAGAAGTACCCAAAAGCGATAAGAGCTGGGTCACGAAACTGCGCAAGATTCCGCTGCTTCGCGGCCTTGTCAGTATAATAGATGCCAGCGCTAAAGGCTCTAAGCACTTGAACTATTCAGCCGAATCCTACGCTGAAGATGAATTGGAACCGGAAGATATCGAGAAGGAAAAAGCGAAGCCGAAGAAAAAGGATGAGGGCTGGAGCCTTGGAATGATTTTTGGGGTTGCTGTAATGGGTATTCTCTCCTTCTTGTTCGGAAAGCTCATTTTTACGCTTGTTCCGGTATTTGTAGAGGATTTTTTATTTAAAAATGTATTTGATAACTACGTACTGCACAACCTCATAGAAGGCGGCATCAAAATGATTCTCTTGCTGGTCTATTTATGGGCGATTTCTCAAACACCTGTGATCAAGCGACTGTTCCAGTATCACGGCGCCGAACATAAAGTCATCAGCGCTTTTGAAGCAGGCGAAGAACTGACTGTTCAGAACGTTCAGAAATACAGCCGTCTGCATTACCGCTGTGGAAGTAGCTTTATGATGCTGACGATTATCCTCGGTGTGATCATTTACTCCGTAGTCCCATGGGATAATCTTTGGGAACGAGTGATCCAGCGGATTATCTTGTTGCCAGTCGTAATTGGTGTATCGTTCGAAGTTCTAAAGGGAACCAATGCGGTAAGAGAAGTACCAGGCCTTAAATATCTGGGTTACCCTGGATTGTGGCTGCAACTCCTTACAACCAAAGAGCCAAAAGACGATCAGGTAGAAGTATCTATTGCCTCTTTTAACCGTATGCGTGAGCTTGATGCTGCGATTGAAGCAAGAGGATATTCGGAGGCAAGTGTGTCAGGCGGCATATTGGATCCTGCGAAAGGATGAGTGATCTATGATCAGGCATGCTTTAATTTTTTGGATTACGGTTACGCTTGCGATTTTCGGTTTTGTGATTGGAGTCTTGACCGAGCCCTTCTTTACGCTGTCGAAGCTGATTCTCCCCCTAGTACTGTTAGCAATCATTTATTATGCTTACAAAAAAATGGGACCAGGCAAATACGCTCGTAGCAGCAGTGGATCTAAGGTTAAAGTGAAGCCTTCCCAGAAGACCATGTCAAAGGTAGCAGGAATTCGCAAGACTCAAGCTGCACCAGGCAAACGCAAAAGCTATCCTTTCCAAGTGATCGAAGGAAGTAAAGGGAAAAATGATGATCAGCTTCCGAAGTATCACTAACTTCATAAGAACTCCAAAAAGCATCTCCACGTTTTAAGTAACGTGCGGGATGCTTTTTTCTCTTATGGATACCTCGCTCGTTATCTTGGTCGCCACTCCTTAAAGAAATCTTCTCCTGCTTTGAGTCCAGCAGCATACATTTCATCGCTTTGCGCTTTTGTAATTTCAAATTGAGTCGTTCCAATCCCAAGCGTAGGAATTTTTACCGTACGAACAAATTTATCCCCTTCAATAAACTTCTCATCATGAGCAGAGAGCATGGTGGTTACCAGAGCTTGGAGCATACTGAATGGCCCTCTAATTTTATGCGGCTGTGGATCGGTCTTACCTACCGATTGATAACCTACCGTAGGAATTCTGCTCCCAGGTTGTTTGCTCCCATTATTCTTGCCGTCAAATAGCCACAAAGGGAAATTACTCAAGAGCCCACCATCTACAACATACACAAACTGCTCGGCAAAGGATTTCCCTCTTGCTGCCTGCCCGTTTAGTCTTAACATCACAGGATCAAAAAAATAAGGAATGCTGCAGCTCATTCGCACTGCCTTGGCCACTTCAAAATGCTCCGCAGAAATCCCATACTGCTCCAAGCCATCTGGCAAGACCAATATCCTTCCATTTGTGATATCGGATGCGATGATAGATAATTTACCGGGAGGCAGATCACGGAAGGTGATGATCCCCTTTTTTAGTAATAATGCTCTTATCCAGGACTCCAAGGCTTCCCCAGAATATAATCCTTTCTTCAATAACACTCGCAGCGCAGGACCAACGATAGCCGTATTATAAATGGGACCTCGCTTCAAAAACGATGAAAAGGATGTCCCTTGGATTATCCGACACATTTCCTCCCCTTCATAGCCCGCTGCTAGTAAAGTGGCTACAATCGAACCTGAGGAGGTTCCTGCTACCCTTTTAAAAGTCCAGCCTGCCCTTTCTGTAGCTTCAACTGCTCCCGCAAGAGAAATCCCCTTTACGCCTCCTCCTTCAAATACTGCGTTAATCTCCATACACAAAAATCCCCCGTTTCCCATAGATTCTATTGCTTATCTATGAGCACGGGGGAACATTCATGACTCCTTATGAATAACAACTAAGCTATTAGGATTTAAAATAAAAGGTCAGTAAGCTCGACAATCCGAACGGATTGCGGACTACGACGTCATTCGCTCTAAACATAATACTACCTGCAACCTCTTCGTACTTCTCATTATATTTGAGCTGATTAATAATTTGATCTCCACTTTGCCATTCAGCCTTTTGATCACTGGCTCCGACCTTATAACCAGCTAACCCGATGTAGAGTTTAACATTCGTATTCTCGACTTCTTTTACCCACCAATCAACTAACTTATCATAACGAGCTGTGCTAAAGGACAAACTCCAATAAATTTGCGGAGCGACATAATCAATCCAGCCCTGCTTAATCCATGTCCGAACATCCGCATACATGCTGTCATAAGCAGATACCCCTGCAGTCGTGTCCGAACCTGTACTATCATTTTTAATATTTCGCCATACTCCAAAAGGACTGATCCCATAAGAAGCCTTTGGCTTCACCTTATGAATCTGTTCTCCCAACTGACGGACAAATTCATTAATATTATCTCGGCGCCAATCAGCTTTAGAAAGCTTTTTCGTATTATAGGTAGAATAAGCAGCATCATCGGCAAAAGTAACATTTGAAGGATAAAAGTAATCATCCAAATGGACACCATCGATATCGTAACCTTTAACCACTTCCATCACCGTGTCGATGATATGTTGGCGAGCCTCCGGAATACCTGGATTAATGTATTTCTTACCATCGGCATTCACAATCCATTCTGGATGTGCTTTTGCCACATGGTTACTTGCTAACGCTGAGGTGGAAGCATCCGTCGTTGCACGGAATGGGTTGAACCAAGCATGAAACTGCATGCCGCGGGAATGCGCAGCACTGACCATATAGCTTAGAGGATCATATCCCGGATTCTTCCCTTGTGTACCCGTCAATACCTTAGACCAAGGAACTAAAGTCGATGGATACAGACTATCTGCTGAAGGTCTAACCTGAACAAATACAGCATTAAAGCCAACAGCCTTTAGCTTGTCTAACAAATTATCAAACTCCTGTTTTTGTTTCGCTTCATTTCCTGCCGAAGACGTTGAAGGCCAGTCCAGGTTGAATACGGTAGAGATCCAAGCCCCCTTCATCTCCTTACTAGTCGATCCACCAGGGATAGTCGGTATCGTCGGCACTGTTGGTGTCGTTGGTGTCGTTGGTGTTTCTGGATCGACAGATTGTGGTGGTTCAGTGTTGGAGATCAAGGAAATATGCTTATTAACCTGATCCCATAACACCTGCAGTCCCAATTGTTCACTTACAAAACGAATGGGTACCATTACCCGCCCCTGCTTAATCTGCACGGATGTATCCAGCGCTACCGAAGTATCGTTTACCCATGCGTTTTTCAGGCCACTGGTCAGCTTGAGAACCGTATCTCCTTGAGTGATCGTTACAGTCTTACTATTTTGATTCCATACTACGCCGGCATTTAATCCTTTACTGATCACACTTATTGGCACCATCGTTACATTGGAAGTTGTGATATACGGAGGCACATCACTAATCAGCGCCTCTCCATCCAGTTCAATCGTAATTTGCACCGCTGCCGCGCGTGCACCAGGAGACCATAAAGGCAGAAACAACATAAGTACTAACAAGCTCAACATCCATTTACGATAATTCATAATTCCTCCCCAAATCTAAAAAATATGTATCCAAAAATAAGAAAAAACGGATAAATCCTTCAAGCAGATGAGAGAATGCCTCCTTCTAAAAAGGGGGTATCTGTCTCTGCAAAAAATATAAGAAGTACCGAATAAAACTCATACTCTCTTATATTTTTAAAAGGACTGTATCCGTTTTGACGCTAAAAACTGGGAAAGGTTGCACTAAACAAAATAGAAACGGCTATACTATCCACTGATTATGCTCACGAAAGCCTTGCTGCGCATAACTTTTAGGACAGTATCCGTTTCGGGAAAAACATTTCAAGAATCGCTTGTCAGTTCGTTGTGAATCGCATATAAAGTCTGTACACGTTCTTCGTCGCGGCGGAAATATTCTACCAATGTTTCAATACGCGTAATCGAATCCCAACTTAAGTGATGCTCGATTCCTTCAACATCATTATAAATGTATTCCTGCTGTACTCCGATCAACCCGAGGAATTCCTCCAATAGTTGATGGCGATCAACCAGACGTTTTCCTACTTTTTTCCCTTTGTTGGTTAGGACAAGCCCACGATATTTCTCATAGATGAGATATTCGTCCTTATCCAGTTTTTGGATCATCTTGGTCACAGAGGAGGGGTGTACTTCCAGTCCCTCGGCAATATCCGAGACCCGCGCATAACCTTTCTCATCTATGAGCTTGTATATGCGCTCCAAATAATCCTCCATGCTGGGTGTTGGCATTAAACTTTACCTCTTTTCTATAATGAGCATGGCGCCGGGCCAAACCTTGCTCTAACAATGATACATGTTTCTAACGCACCTTGGCAAGTCCTTCAAAGGAACTTACAGTTGAGTTGCACATGTTTGCCATGCTTCTATTGGGGCTGAGTTAGACATAATAAACATACTCGTCATTCAAAAGGAGCGTGAATTTATGACTATAGTGACGCCAGAGCCCTCTACTGTAAAAAGACCCAGAAAACCTACTGCACTTTTTCTTCCAGAGCTTGTTTTCTTCGAACCGAATGCTTTAAATTACCCTAAAGGTGAAAAAATAATGGAATGGGTAAAGGCTAACAATATCCCATATCGTATGACCACATCACATAATCGTATTATGAATTTCCCTGGTGAAACTGAGGTCGAGCAATATAAAATTGCCAAAAGAACGCTTGTTGTCGGCCTACGCAAAACTTTGAAATTTGACCAATCCAAGCCATCGGCTGATTATGCTATTCCCATTGCCACCGGCTGTATGGGGCACTGCCATTATTGCTATTTGCAGACTACCTTAGGAGCAAAGCCCTACATTCGCGTATATGTAAACACAGATGACATTATAGATGCTGCCAAAAAATATATTGAGGAGCGCAATCCAGAAATCACCACTTTTGAAGCTGCCTGCACATCAGATCCTTTAGGACTTGAGCATATTACCGGCTCTCTAGCAGAACTAATTACATTTATGGCAAAAGAACCCCTTGGCCGTCTGCGCTTTGTGACCAAATACCAACATGTTGAACCACTGCTTGCTTTGGAGCATAACGGACATACCCGAGTTCGCTTCAGCGTCAACGCAGATTATGTAATCAAAAATTTCGAGCCTGCCACCTCCCGCTTTGAGGAGCGTATTGAAGCCGCTGGAAAGGTAGCACGGGCGGGTTATCCTCTTGGCTTTATCATTGCTCCAATTATTTGGTATGACGGCTGGCAAGAAGGTTATGCTGAGCTACTGGCCAAATTAGCCCAGACCCTTCCCCCTGAAATCGGAAAAGGACTAACCTTCGAAATGATTCAGCATCGATTCACTAAAACCGCTAAGACGGTTATAGAGAAGCGCTACCCCAAATCCAAGCTAGAAATGGACATGGAGAAGCGTAAGAAGAAATGGGGACGCTGGGGACAAAATAAATATGTCTATCCAGATGAACAGCAAACCGCCCTGCGAGAGTTTATCACAGAGCGGATATTCGAACATTTTCCAGAAGCAGGAATTGATTATTTCACTTAAAAAATGAGCCAATCTGGTGTGATTCCCTGTAGCCAAACTGTGATCCGAAACATTTGATCTGTAAAGAGCAGAACGCCCATAAATACCATGAGAACGCCACCAATCTTCATCAGCACATTTGAATATTTAAGGATGCGTCTGGCTCCTCCAAGAAAGAAGGCTAAGACAAAGAATGGCAATGCGAACCCTATGCTATAAGCCGTAATTAACGTAAACCACGTGCCAGGCTCACTTGCAGAAAGTGCGATAATCGCAGTCAGAATCGGTCCAATACATGGAGACCAGCCCGCTGAAAAACCGATCCCAAAAATAAAGGATCCCACATAACCCGCCGGCTTCCATTTTAAATCAAGCTTACGTTCGCGAAGTAGAAATTGCGGCTGAAAGATCCCAAGCAAAAATAATCCCATCACAATAATCAAAATCGCCGATAATTGCCGGATCAGATCACGCTGTCCATTAAAAAATTGTCCAAATAGTCCTGCACCAAATCCCAAGGTGTAAAAAACCGCTGAAAAACCTAAAATAAATGCCAATGTATGGGTTATTGTGCGTATACGGACCTCTTTGGTATTGCTGCCTGACTTCAATTGCTGAACGGATAATCCGGTAATATACGATAAATAAGAGGGATAAAGCGGTAAGCAGCAGGGTGATATAAATGATGCTACCCCTGCTGCTAAGGCTATTCCTGCATTGATATTAGACAAGGTAGCGGCTCTCCTTCCAGCATTCGAGTCACTTCAGGGCATACCCTATATTTTATTCGCTGTTTATGCTGGCAAACCCTTTTTACCAATCAAAGTCAACACTAATAGTGATATGAGTAAAAGCACAATGGTTGCACCAGGCGCCAGATTCCAAACTCCTGCAACCACTAGTCCGCCTACAACAGCAATTTCCGAAATGATGACGGATAGAATGACTGAGGATTTAAAGCTTCGAGATAACAATAAGCTGATGGCCACAGGAATGGTCAGTAGAGCTGATACCAGCAAAGATCCAACAATTTTAATCGCAGTACTGATTACAAGCGCCGTCAGAATGGTAATCAACATGTTAAGCAGCTTCACTGGGAGTCCGCTGACACTCGCAGCATCCTCTTCAAAGCTAAGTAAGAAGAACTCCTTAAAGAACAGAGATACTACTACTACAACTGCTATCGTTACGATCCCTACTACGATTAAATCGGTATTGTCTAGCGTATAAATGCTACCGAACAAGTAACTCATAACATCTGCATTATAACCTTTTCCTAAAGTGAAAAAGAGTGAGGCTAAAGCCACTCCGCCCGACATAATTATGGCTATCGAGAGCTCTGCATAACTCTTATAAGCCTTGCGCAGCTTCTCTATCGCGAAGGAAGCCACCACTGCAAAAATAAGACCTGCTCCCAGCGGGTAAAATCCTGTCAAAAAACCAAGTGCCACACCGGCTATCGTAACATGAGCCAGCGTATCCCCAATCATAGATAAACGTCTGAGCACAAGAAAAACGCCTATAAGCGGCGCTGTAATGCCAATCAGAAGACCGCCCGCAAGCGCTCGCTGAAAAAAATCGCTAAATAGAATTTCCAACTTTAACTCTCCTCCGTAGAACAATTGAAACATTTTTAAAATCTTTTATTAAAATCTTTTTTCGATCCCTCCCAAACCCTCCCTTCCAAGGGAGGGCCCCAAGGGCTCTGCCCTCTGGACACCCGTCAAGTGCAACTGGCGTAGGAGGTGGGGTTACTGAACATAGTCAGGACGAAGAAGGATCGCTTTCACCCCTAACGGGGCACGCTTACAGCGTCGCGGTATTTAGTATACGGAAAGGATTAAAGATGAGGGAAACCCTGCTCCCACGCTCTATGTACGCCCACAATAATCGAGAGTTCCCTTTTTCTACCAGAGCTTAACTATGACCTAAGAGAGCGTGTGCTGCAGGTTCTCCTCTGTACAATTCTGCAAATCATGAGAATGACGGGAGAAAAAGTTAATCTTACCGTTCGTTTGCACAGGTTCATTCCCTAAGTAATTCTTAATCATGTCAATATCATGCGACACCATTAGGAATGTCATATGATGATGGGCATGCATATGTGTAATTAATTCAAAGAATCCTGCTTGTGATTCAGCATCAATACCGACTGTAGGCTCATCCAAAATCAGCAGATCCGGATGGTTGATCAACGCACGTGCTAGAAATACACGCTGCTGCTGGCCGCCCGACAGCTGGCCTACTCTTTTCTCCGCAATATCCTGTATCCGCATCACTTCTAGTGCATCTTCGCACTGACGATGCTGAGCCTTAGATACTCTTCGAATAAGATTCTTGTTGTTGTACAAACCAGATAGCACTACTTCACGCACCGTTGCTGGAAACAGCGGGTTGAAGGCGTTCTTTTGTGGAACATAACCTATCCGTTCCCAGTCTTTAAACTTGCGGACAGGCGTTCCAAATAATTTGATTTCACCACTGCTTGCCGGAAGCAAACCGACGATCATCTTCATCAGTGTAGTTTTACCAGCGCCATTAGAACCAATGATACCAAGGAAGTCTCGTTCTCTTACACTATAGTTAAGATTCGAGATCACCTTCTGTTCACCATATGAAAAAGAAAGATCCTGTATATCGATGATATGCTGATGGCAGTCCAAGGATACCGATTGCATGCTTTAGCACCGCCTTTTCCTTATACTTTCCTTTTTATTGTAAAGCCATAATCAGATTTTGCAAATTTTTCTCCATCAAGGTGAAGTAGTTATCCCCGTTCTTTTCTTGCTCCGCAGTAAGACCCTCTACAGGATTAAGAACCATAGTAGACACACCAGCTTCAGCCGCTAACGTCTTAGCCAGTTTATCGGAGACAAGCTCTTCAAAAAAGATGTATTTAATTTTCTCCTCTTTAACCATCTTCGCCAGGTTTACTAAATCCTGTCCACGCGGCTCAGCGTCTGGGGATAATCCCATAATCGCATGCTGCTCAAGCTTATAGTCACGGGCAAGGTAGGCAAAAGCTTGGTGTGAAACTACAATTTTGTGGTTAGGCAGCTTGGTAAGCTCCTGTTCAAATTTACTATCCAAAGCCTGTAAACGTTCAGCAAGCTTATTGTAACGCTCTTCATAACCATCTTTATGCTCAGGGTCCACAGATTGAAGGCTTTCTTTTATATTGCGCGCCATGATGATCGCTGATTTCGGACTTACCCAGGTATGCGGGTCCGTATGAAGGCTGTCCTCAGAAGAATGGCTATTATGATCAGCATCATCTTCGTGATGATCCTCTTCGCCGCTTCCCCCATGATCATGTCCGTCATCTTCATCGGTCATTATTAAATCAACACCTTTACTTACTTCAACAGCTTCCACTTTACTGCTGCTATCAAGTCCTTTTAGAAAATTAGGAACCCATCCCTCAAGCCCTGCTCCATTGTACAAGAACAATTGCGCTTTGGAGGTATTGACAATATCCTGACTGCGTGGTGTCCAATCATGCGGCTCTACACCAACCGGAAGAAGGTTAATGGCATTTATATCATCTCCACCAATTTCCCGAGTAAACTCATAAATAGGATAAAAAGTAGTTACAACATTTACTTTCCCTTCAACTATACTTCCACTGCTCTTAGGTCCACATGCAGTGAGTGTAAATACAAGCACCAATGCAAGTATAAGCAGACTTATTCGTGACTTCATAGCAACCATTAAATTGATCTCCCTCTCAAATCGTAATCTTTACTATTAGAAGTATAATAGTAATCATTACGATAAGTCAACAATAAATCCTAATAAGATGATTCTGAATTTTATCCCTGCTTATACGTTGAAAAAGGAATGTTCCCACAGCCTAGCTGGCTGAAGGAGCATTCCCTTTCTTATATAACAATTACATATATAGATTCTACATAACGATTCTTACTTCACAATAGCTCCATTTGGCATGCTGTCTGGAACTGTAGCGATGGTTAACTGATCACCTTTAGAAGCCGCTAAAATCATCCCTTGGGACAATTCTCCGCGCAGTTTCACTGGCTTCAGGTTCACAATACAAATCACTTTTTGGCCTACCAGCTCTTCCGGTGTGTAAAACTTCGCGATACCAGAAACGACTTGACGCTGCTCATAACCTAGATCCAGCTGCAGCTTCAGCAGCTTGTCGGCTTTCTTCACAGGCTCAGCTGCAATGACCTGAGCTACCCGAAGCTCAGCCTTGGCGAAATCGTCGATGCCGATCTCTTCTTTATGCTCTTCCTCAGGCTCGGATACCACAGGAGCCGCAGGTGCTGCTTCGGTCGCTTCAGCAGCCGGTTTACCAGCGCCCATGGCTTCGGCGATATAAGCTACCTCTTGCTCCACATCCAGACGAGGGAAGATTGGATTGCCTTTCACCAGCTTTGTTCCTGCCGGAATCAGACCAAAGGTCTTGCCGCTGTCCCATGTCGTTAATTCACCAACTTCGATGCCAAGCTGTTCCCAAATCTTCGCTGGGGTTTGCGTCAAGAACGGCTGCAGTAGAATGGAAGCGGTGCGAAGACCTTCCACAAGATGTCTCATTACGGAAGCCAACTCAGCTGTTCTGCTCTCATCCTTAGCAAGCACCCAAGGCTGTGTCTCATCAATATATTTATTGGTGCGGCTTATAAAGATCCCGATCGCTGTTAGCGCTACGGAGAACTCCATTTTTTCCATCGCTTCTTCTACTTTGGCATAAGTATTCTCTGCCGCAGCTTGAAGCTCACCATCAAATGCTGTTACATTTCCTTCATACGCTGGAAGCTCTCCACCGAAATACTTCTCTACCATCGCACCTGTCCGGTTCAACAGGTTACCAAGGTCATTAGCAAGATCATAGTTAACCCGATCTACAAAGCTTTCCGGTGTGAATGTACCATCCGAACCAAATGGTACTTCCCGTAGCAGGTAATAACGAAGTGCATCCAGGCCGTAACGATCAATTAATGTAACTGGATCTACTACGTTCCCTTTGGATTTTGACATTTTGCCATCCTTCATGAGCAGCCAACCATGAGCAAATACCTTTTTCGGAAGAGGCTCACCCAGCGCCATTAGAATGATTGGCCAGTAAATCGTATGGAAACGGACGATTTCTTTGCCGACAATATGCACATCAGCAGGCCAGAAATTATCGTACAGACTACGATCCTCGGAACCGTAACCCAAAGCAGTAATGTAATTTGTCAATGCATCGATCCATACGTACACTACATGCTTTTCATCGCCTTTAACCTTAACACCCCAATCGAAAGTCGTACGGGAAACCGCAAGATCCTCCAGACCAGGCTTGATAAAGTTGTTGATCATTTCGTTTTTACGGGATTCCGGCAAAATAAACTCCGGATTCTCCTCATAAAATTGCAGCAATCGATCTGCATATTTACTCATCCGGAAGAAATAACTCGCTTCCTTCACCAGTTCAACCGGATGACCGCTATCAGGGCTTTTTGCACCAATGATTACGCCATTGTCATCTCGAACGATATCAACCAATTGTGTTTCTGTATAGAAGGTTTCATCCGGAATACTGTACCAGCCTTCATATTCGCCTTTATAGATGTCACCTTGCTTGAGCAGTCGATCAAAAATATCCTGAACAACCTTTTTATGACGCTCTTCCGTTGTACGGATGAAGTCATCATTGGAGATGTCTAGCTTGCGCCATAATTCCTTAATGCCAACAACGATGTCATCTACGAACTGCTGAGGGGTTTTACCTGCTTCCTCTGCCTTCCGTTCAATCTTTTGACCATGCTCGTCTGTACCTGTAAGATACCTTACATCATAGCCGCGTAGACGTTTGTAGCGGGCCATTGCATCTCCAGCTACGGTAGAATAAGCATGTCCGATATGCAGCTTATCACTCGGATAGTAGATAGGTGTAGTTAAGTAAAAAGTTTTCTTTTCGCTCATTGATTAATCATCCTTTCTTTCATAAAAAGACAAAAAACTCCCGCCCCTTTAATGGGGCGAGAGTATAACTCACGCGATACCACCCAAATTTCCTGTCTCTTCACAGAGATCAGGCTTCGCCAGTTCCCTCTCGGGAACTGTCCATTAACGCTGGAACACGCCGTTATCTTACGTGAACCTCAATTGCAGTTCCCGCTCGAACACAGTTCCTCCCGGACCATATTCAATCTAACGCTCCATACCGGCTTTCAGCTCGTTCCGGCTCTCTGTAATGGGCGTACCGATTTACTCATCCGTTCCTCGG
The DNA here is from genome assembly GCF_038009145.1 of Paenibacillus sp. FSL R5-0923. Classification (NCBI taxonomy): domain Bacteria; kingdom Bacillati; phylum Bacillota; class Bacilli; order Caryophanales; family Paenibacillaceae; genus Paenibacillus; species Paenibacillus sp. FSL R5-0923. The sequence goes on along the minus strand of NZ_JBBPAT010000001.1, from coordinate 2,663,585 downwards.
AATTCATACTATTACCTGTGAATATACCCAATGGCAAGGGCTCGTGTCAAGTCGCGCGAGCAGAATCCTTCTTTGTGGGGTGTTCCTCAAGAGGCGGAACCGGATCAAGTCCCCCTGGATTGAAGGGATGGCATCTAGCAATCCGCTTGGCAGCAAGCCATGAACCTTTAAGTGGACCATGGACTTCAATAGCTTCTAGTGCATAGGCAGAGCAGGTTGGATAGAAGCGACAAGTGGCAGGCTTAATCGGGGAAATGTACTTGCGGTACACCCGAATGGGAGCCTGAATCGTTCTACGAAGGGTCGCCATTCTTAGACCCCTTTTTTGCGATTAGCTGCTGCGACTAGTTCTTCTTCCCGGTTCTCTTCACATTCCTTGCAATAACCGAACACCTCAAATTTATGCTTGACTACCCGGAATTGATCAGGAGTATCCGTTAAATTCATCGGGCAGAAATTAATCGGGTAGGTTTTCTCGCATTGAAGGCAGATCATATGATGATGGTGATCCTGATGATTACAGCTTCCCTTGAATTTCACTCCGTCTTCAAAGACGATTTGTTCAAGTACACCAAGCTCTTCCATTACACGCAGATTGCGGTACACGGTATCAAAGCTAAGTCCGCTATACTTGCGGCCCATATGCTCATAGACATCCTTCGCTGACAAATAACCCTTATTCTCGCCGAATAACTTGGCAAGCGTTTTGCGTTGGTCGGTGATTCGCAGACCTTGCCCCGACATGACCTCTAATATTTGTTCTGTCGACAGCATACGCTCATCTCCCATAACATTTCAGTTCATTTATATTTCACTCTCTTAATAATGCCCCAAAATAAATGCCCCGTCAATGAAACAACCACGCGTATGAGCGCTCATCAGAGTAAAATCATACATATAAATACAAAAAGTCCGGCTGAGTATTCCTTTGCGGAATATTCAGCCGGACTTTTATTTCAGGTGAATCCCAAATAACTTAATGGATGGACCTATTTTGTTATTTTTTCGCTGGCAGCGGTGTAACCAGGAAATTCACCGGCAAGTTACTACCAGAAGCTGCTGTGAACAAAATCTCCACGGAGCCGCCATAATCGCCAGTACGATAAATCACACTGTTCATGTCAGCACTAGAGAGACTTCCTGAATTCGGCATTTGTACGATTTGACCATTAACCATGACTGGTCCCATGTAATTACCGCCACGTGGATTAAACGTAATCAATGAATTAGGTGCAACACGGTCGAATTTGATTTTGTATAACACACCAAAATTACCTGCATTGGATGCTTCAGTACCATTCATTGGGTCTACACCGGTCAAATTCAAATCACTCGAATTGTCACCGAGAAGAAGTCTCGCAGGAGTTGTTCCTACTTCGTCGGTAACCGTGATGATGCGTGTAGAATCAGCATAAGTTCCTCGGTTATGCACCCCATCACGATCCAATATTGGAAGTGTAGGAAGTGTAGTTAGAGGATCTTTATTCGCTTCGATCATCATGACATTATATTCAATAGGATAATCGCTAAATAAATCCGCTTGGAGGGATACAATCTCGCCTGGTTTCATTGCAATTTTGTTTAGGTCCGTAAGAATCGATACGCTTTCTCCTGGTTGAAGGACCGTTGTCTTATAATGTTCCCTAGTAATCATAGACTTCCAGTAACGTTCCACAGACATTTTACCAGTGCCTTCTGGAAATGAACTTGGACCGCCAAAGCCTACATACTCTGTTGTAATTGTCGTAGGGTACAGATTGTTATTCTTAGCAATCACATACACCTTCGTTTTAATATTCATATTATTCTTGTGGTGGACCAAAAAGCGAGTTCCGCCGAATGATGTTTCTTTATACGTGATCCCTTCCGTATTCACTGTTTCTGGACTATTACTGCGAATAAGGTTATATGGCTCAGAAGAAAGATTATAGGCTACCTTCTGCCAAGTTGGAACCATCGATCCGTCGATGTTAAATACGCTACCCGGAGCACCGAATAATCTATAGAAATCTTCTTTACTGTACAAGATTTCATCTGAAATATTAATGGTTTTCTCAAAAGTGCTGATTGCGCCATGTGAATCTTTGACTTGAATAGCGACTGTTGCTGGACCTGGTGTAAAGAAAGCTTCTGCTTTGTTCGTCCAAGTCACTTCAATTGGATCACCGTCTGGGTCGCTGCTTAGATCCGAATAAGTGATCATTTCACCCATCTTGTAAGAATCTTTGTCTGTCGTGAAATTAGCGACTGGCGGTGTATTTGGTTTTAGTACGTTGATGGTCACAGAGTAAGGATCACTCCACTGTCCATTCGCATCCATAACGGAATAGGATACTACATAAAATCCTGGTGTATCATAGATATCTTGCTTATTTCCTTCCCAGCGTTCATCGACAATGGCCGTACCATTCGGTGAAGAGCTGGAAGTTACAAAATTCACAGGATCACCAGCATAAATTTCAGTTGGCACTGTAAAAGAAGCTTTTGGCTTCGTGTTCAACGTAAGAATTACTCGTTTTTGCACATTATCAACGGTATAAGGAATGCCTAATGCCCCGGTGATGGACGTCAAAGGAACCATGAATGTACCATTAGTTTGGTAAGCTGGACCTTTCATCGTCACATTTTTACCATTAACGGAATAGATCTTACTGTCCGTTTTAAAGCGCATTACGTCGCTTCCTTTGGTAACAATGGTCTCTTTCGTTTTATAATCGTAAATGTATTTCACACCTACGCGTTCTACCATAGCTCGGATCGAAACGTATGAGACGCCATTCTTCACGGCCATTGGCTGATTAGCCAAATACTCAACGCCGTTTTGGTACATTTTGTTGCTGTTCATCATAAGTACAAGCTGATTACTAGCTGCAGCACGAACACCATCCGTTGGTGTAGGTTGTGTAGTGGTTTCAGGTGTTGCTGTAGGGATCGGTGTAGCCGTTGATTCAGGTGTTGATGTAGGTTCAGGTGTTGTCGTAGGCTCAGTCGTCGGTTCAGCTGTTGCCCCAGGCATTGGAGTTGGTGTAGGTGATACGACTCCCCCTGGTACCTCAGTTGGCATTGGCGGCAATGGGTCAGTAGCTTCTGGCATTACATCCGTCGCAGATGTGGCAGCTGCTCCTACTGCATTGGTATTACCTGAGGTACTATTGACAGATTCAGCAAAAGCCGGCACTGCCGAGGCGGCCTGAGATATGGCCAAAACAGCAACTAACGTTAATTTCTTCAAATCCATGATATGACTCCTCTGCTCCTATTTGTAAATATAAGTAGGTCTCTGTCTTTTTCATACTCCTCTTATATTCCCCGCAAAAACGCAACCGCTCTCAGCGGAGCGGAAGAATTGCTTTTTGCCACGTTCGTTATAACAAAACATAGTATTAGACGCATCCGACCGCAAAAAGTTTCATTTTAAAGTAAAGAAAGATTAACCCAGTATTAAAACAAGCAAAAACAACCTTTCATCCGCTACCCGAAAAATATGAGATTATCCATATAAATATGTGTTTTTTACGGCAAGGTATATTCGCTTTCATTTGCTTTTGTTACAATGTATGGAAGAATATATTTTTATGCGGGTGATGACATGTCCAAGAAAATCTCCATCCTCGTTCAATTAATCATGGGTTTCTCACTGATCATTTTCACTATCGTAGCTTTTACGATTTTTTTGTCCTACCGTTCGTCATCCCAAGCCGTTCTTAACCGGTCGAACCAATATATTCTGGAGTCCGTCAAACAGCTTCAAGGTAAAATGGACGCTATCCTTCAAGATAACGACAAACTCTCTTCTACGATCATGTTCAGTCCCTTGATTCAAGAAACACTAGGAGACTTAGCAGAATCCCGCACACCTCCTACTGACGCTATGGATATCACCCGCTACATCGATCAACAGACACGTTCCATCAATTATGACATCCAGTTCAAGCTGCTCGGACTTTCAGATAATCAGGTATATACCAATAGCAGCTCCTTAAAAGTAATCTGGGACAGCGAGAGAGAAATCCGCGGCGCCTATTGGTTTCCAGCTATAGCCCAGAATAACGGCCGTATGCTCTGGTTTGGTGTAGATGTATGGCAGAACGGCACGATCCCTGTGGTCATGGGAGCTAGGCAAATTAATGATTGGAATGATTTAAATCGGCTAGGAACCCTATTTCTCGTCCTTCCTGTGGAGGTTATCCATAACGCTGTCAGCCAATTTCATCTTGGTAAGAATGAGAAAATTCAAATTGTTGATTCCTTCAACACCATTGTTTATTCCACCGATCCAGATGAGATAGGTCTGTATATGGATGATAGAATTCTAAGTCAATTCAGTAATCATAAAGCACGAATCATCCCAAATACCATAAACTCCCGCAATATGTTCGTATCCTACGCTTATTCCCCCTACAGTGAGTGGAGCATTTTTGCTTACATTGATTCTAAAGAAGCTGTTAAAGATTTAAATGGCATTCGCAGAAATATTATTTTAATTGGCCTGCTCGGGATGGCCGCAGCGTTATTATTTACCTTCTTTTTCTCGTGGACACTGTCTAAGCCGCTTCGTAATCTCGCAACCAAGCTAAGCAACGTTGAACGCGGAACCACGCTACCGTTTGTAAAAACAACCATGAATAAAGAAATGGCTATCCTATACTCAAGCTATAACTCCATGCTTCAAAACCTAGACCATACGATTGCTGACCTCTCAAGCAAACAAATCAGTGAAAAACAAGCTCAGATCGTAGCTCTTAAAGCACAGTTTCGCCCTCATTTTCTCTACAATACATTGAACACCATCTATTGGTCACTGGCTAATAAACATATGCGAGAAGAGTCACAGATGGTTATTGCACTAAGCGATTTGCTTCGATACAGCATTGATCGTGGATCGGAATTTGTTACGGTTGATGAGGATTTACAACAACTAGAAAGGTTCATTTACCTGCAAAAACTACGCTACGAGGACAAACTACAGGTTGATCTGCACGTGAATCCTGAGGTCATGAATAGGCAGCTTATGAAGCTAACCCTTCAGCCCCTTGTAGAGAATGCTATCACGCATGGACTTGAACCTACACTACGCGAAGTATGGCTTATACGTATTCGGGCCTATAGTGAAGGCAACTCACTTGTGCTAACAGTAGAAGATAACGGAGAAGGCATGAGCGAGGCAAGAATGGAAGAGGCCTTAATCAGCGGCGAGGTTAATCCGGAGAAGCTGCTCCACACGGGTATCGGTCTCTCCAATCTGAATCATCGTATAGAACTAATCTATGGACATGGATTTGGCCTTCATTTATCAACCAGCGAGCTCGGAGGCTTACTCGTAAAAGTCACTGTTCCATTACAGTTCGATCAAGGGTAGGGGGCGAAGTGATGAAAGTGTTAATTGTTGACGACGAAAGTTTTGTCCGACGATCCCTGTCAGAAATGCTGGGAAGTGCGAACCATAATTTTAGCATCATTGGTTCAGTAGAGAACGGATTAGAAGCGATACAACTGTTAAAAGAGCAGGCAATTGACCTTGTAATATCAGACATACGTATGCCTGGCATGGATGGACTCGAGCTTTCTAAGCATATCCATGAATGTTACCCTGACACCGAGACGATACTGCTCACTGGTTATCAGGATTTCTCCTATGCCAGCCAAGCCATAAGGTACGGTGTACGAGAATATCTGGTCAAGCCAAATTCAGTTGAAAATATCCTCGAAGTCGTAACAAGTGTGTATGAACGTCTGGAATTGAAGAAGCAACACAGGCAAGTCTCGCAGCTGCGAGAAAAGAATCTTCGGGAGAAACGCCTTTCTGATCTACTTTATGGCATTCCATTACCCTACTTTGAAGAACAGCTCATACCTCCCTTTCATTCTTTTGTCATCATTACTGTAAATCACCTAGGTGATGTTATGCCACAGTACTGGTCTGAACAAGCGATGTATGCGGCCGTAATCAATATATTAGAAGAGTGTTTTTCGCTTTACGCTAATGTTGTCGGCATTCAAGAGGAGCAAGAAGCGATAATCATGTTGTTTTATCCCGATGAACAATCCGAAAGAATCGATGAGGCGCTAACTCAGGAAATGATGATTAAGCTGTCTAGCCTCTTGAAATCGCCTTTCAGCGCGGGTGTCTCCAACCCTCACTATGATCTTGGAGCCCTCGCAACAGCTTATCATGAGAGCCTGCAGGCATGCCAACAGCTCAAAAAGGATAGTACCCGACCCGTTATCTATTATAGTGATGTATCCATGTGCTCAGCTTCTCCTCAGCTTACGGAACAACTACAGGTGAAGGCTACACGCAGGGTAATCTCTATGATGATTGAGGCTATGAATTCGCGACTCCAAGAGAACCTCTCTCTCAAAATGATTGCAGATGAATTATACATGAATCCAACCTATCTGGGCCGTCTGTTCAAAGACGATGTAGGAGAATGCTTCTCTAGTTTTCTTACCAAGCTTCGTATTCAAAAAGCGATAGAACTGCTAAATAATGTTACGCTCAAAGTTTACGAAGTTAGCGAATTAGTTGGCTTTAAAGATCCTGCGTACTTCAGCCTCATATTCAAAAAATACATGGGTATGACTCCTCAGGAATTTCAGAAGCACAACAAATAAAGACGAGGTGTGTTCTCTTGCATGTGAATGCTAAGTTGTTGACTATCCTGTTAAGCTTTGGATTGCTGCTTCATACAAGCGGTTGCCAGATCTCTCCTTCCAAGGAAGATATCGACCTTCAAGACCCGATCCAGCTGAACATCTGGCTTACAGCTGGATCGGGTCTTGAGCTGCTTATAGCAGAGTATCAATTGCAGCATCCCGAGCTAGAAATCCATATTCAGACCTCAACCTCCACGCAGCTTCCTGCCAAGCTGCAAACTTCATTCGCAGCAGGATATAGTTCCCCTGATGTGGCGGCCATTGATATTAGCTATTTGGATCGTTTCAAGCAGTTCCCCGATTATTTTTATAATCTAACAACATTTGGAGCGAATGATCTAAAGAATCAATTTCTGAGGTGGAAATGGCAGGAGGTGCTCGGTAATGATTTTATCTTCGGATTACCGACTGATATTGGTCCCTACGCTATGTTGTATCGGACTGACATCTTCGCGTTATCTGGACTCCCTACCAAACCTGAAGAAGTAGCAAAGCGAATCCAAACTTGGGACCAATTCCTCAAGGCCGGCACTAGAGTCCATGAGGCAACAGGCAAAGCCTTTGTCAATGACTTAGAGAATCTTTATCTAACCCTTCTGCGTCAGTCCAAGCTTCAATATTACAGCCCCACTTCCCAAGAGCTGATCATAGGAAATAATCCAGCAGTAAAAGGGGCTTGGGACTTTGCAATTCAAGCTCTGAAGCTGAATTTATCCGCAGGTATTGCTGTAGATACACAGCGCTGGGGCGCAGGTCTGCTAAACGGCGACTTTGCAGTGATGCTCTGTCCGGCTTGGATGATTGATCATATCAAAAGTAGTGCTCCAACAGCCAGCGGATTATGGAATGTAACGACCATCCCAGGAAATAGCGCTAATCGAGGAGGTTCCGTCCTTACCTTGCCTAGAACAGGCAGTCATCCAGAGGAGTCATTCGCGCTTATCAAATGGTTAACCGAGCCCGTACAACAGCTAATTTCATTTAAGTCAGAAGGGGCATTTCCCTCCACGCCCGAAATTTATGACGATCCCGAGATCCATAACCTGTCTGATCCCTATTTTCCTAATTCTGAGGTTGGACGTGTCCTCTCTACAGCAGCACAAGAAGTAGTTCCCACCTACTACGGTCCGCACCACGCCGATGTAGAAACAAATATGCTCGAGTATTTAACCAAAGCCGAGCAAGGTAAGCTAGATCCCGAGCAGGCTTGGTCACTTGCCATTCAGGTAGCGCAAAAAATAGATACTTCTTTCCGCTAACCTATTCACCAAGCGTACAATAAAGGCTATCCCCAGCGCAGTAATCATGCCGGGGATAGCCTTTTAGTTTCATTTAAAGTATTTATTTTTGAGCAGCTAAGAAAGCATCTAATTGTTTTTGTTTCTCTGCAATAATCTTATCAAGTCCGGCTTTCTTCAGCTTGTCGGCGTACTTAGTCAATACAGTATCGGGATCAACAGAACCCGTATCCAAACTGATGTCATATTCATCCATAACAGCTTTACAAGCTGCCATTTCAGTCTTCATAGAGGATGCGTCGAAGTTAAAACCGAGCGCAACAGAAGCTTTACCTTTGGAGTTGAAGGCCTTGAATTGCTCCCATTTGTCTGGAGCTTCACTTTCCCATACAGGATTCAGGAATTGGCTTCCAAGCATCCAGGCGGCAGCGGTATTATAGTCACCCGTTTTGTCAGTAGCTTTAATCGTATCACCGCTAACGACATCATAATGGACACCTTTTACACCAAATACGAGCAGATTATTGATTTCTTTATCCGTGTGCAAAAGATCTAATACCATCATGGCACGAGCTGGATCACCCGAGGAAGCGGAGATCGCTAACATTGATCCTGCTGCATCACTAGTAGAAATCGTCGGTTCGTTAAAAGCAATTTGTTTCAGTTTTCCTACCAAACCTGTAGCATTAGCCAATTCACTATCTTTACCAGGTTTAAGTGATTGTACTGTCATAAAAACATTACCAGCCTTCATTGCATCTTGCGTAGAATTTGTAGCCACGGCCGCATCTTTGTTAATATAACCTTTCTTCATATATTCACGAGTAAGTTTAATGATTTCTTTATAACGATCCAGTTCAATCATGGATTGAATTTTAGTATCCGATGAATCCTTAAGCAGAACGCCCGGAATTGAAGCATCACCAAGCGTATCGTACTGCGCCATGTACTGAGAGTTAAAGGTCTCTCCTTGTTTGAAGTACAGTGGGGTTAGGTCAGGTCTCTTCTCCTTTACGACTTTGAGCACGGCATCCAAATCTTGAATGGTCTTTACATTCGACATATCAATACCCAGTTCATCAGCAATATCGGAGCGATAAACGATCCCGCCTTGTGCTGCTAGCTCCTTATTCGTAGGAACGGCATAATTCACACCATTGATCGCAGAACCTTTTAAGAATTGCGGGTCGAGATTTTTAAGAATCCCTTGGCCATATTCATTCAATAGATTACCGTACTTGCCGTTATCATCATTAAGCGGGAGGTAAGCACCTTTAGCTGAATTGGTTACATAATTTTTCCATTGGGCTGTAAAAATAATATCGAATTTCTCCTGACTGGCAATCTTCAGATTAACATCATTGTCCCATGGCCCCCAGTCGATCGGTGCGATATCCAATTTGGCGTTAATTTTAGGTTCCAGAAGCTTATTGATAGCATCTTCTACAACCTGCTCATCCTTTTGAACGGCACCGACATAGATTAACTTAACAGTATAAGGATCTAATTTCTTCTCCGGTTCAGCTGTAGGATCTGCAGCGGGCTCATCTGTTGCCGCAGCATTGGTAGCGGTTGCATTTTCACTTGGCGCTGGTGATGCTCCTTCATTATTCCCGTTATTCCCTCCGCATCCAGCTAAGCTAAGACTGAGTACTACGATAAGCATCAGCGTTAAAAGTGTGCTTGTTCGAATAGCCTTCATGTACACCATAACCTCCCTCAAAATATTTATATATGCTGAATCGGACGTTCACACACTTGCATAGAACGCCGAATTAAGCCATTCCAATCCTCATTAGCCTTTAACAGCACCAACGGTAAGTCCTTTGATAAAATACTTTTGGAAGAAGGAGTAAACGAATACGATAGGGCCGATCCCAATAACAGCCATTGCCATTCTTACTGTCTCTGTCGGCAGATTGATTTCTACACCTTGTGCAGCTAAGGCAGCCATCGCTTGAGGGCTTGCAGTCAGGAACTGAACGTTCAACATCGTCTTATACATTAGATACTGCAGATTGACATGCCCTTCGGGTGAAATAAAGATCAAGCTTAGATACCAGTCATTCCAATACGCCAAGGTTTGAAATAATCCCACTGTAGCTAGCACCGGTAACGACAAAGGCAGAATGATTTGAACGAAGATCCGAAACTCCGGTGCCCCGTCAATTTTAGCGGATTCAACTAGTGCCGGCGGGATTGTGTTTGCAAAAAAGGTTCGTAAAATGATGACAAAGAATGCTGAAACCAGCAGTGGCATAATCAGAATCCATAGCGTATCTTTCAAATGCATCATTTGAGTATAAACTAGATACCAGGGCACTAAGCCTCCATTAAACAAAAGTGTAAAAAACATAAAGAACGAAAAGAAATTACGATGTGGAAAATCCCCACGCGAGATAGGATAGGCATACATTGCCATAATTACGAGACTCAGAATCGTTCCAACCACCGTCACAAATAAGGAAACGGCAGCCGCATCTATGATTTGCCAATAATCTTTTAACAGAAATTCATATGACGAGATATCCCACTTGTTCGGGAAAAAGCTGTAGCCGTGCTGCACAACCGATTGTTCATCTGAGAACGATACGATAATCACGAGGATCAGTGGGACCACACAAATCGCCGTATAGATCCAGAAGAATATATTAATTAACAAATTGGAGATATTAGAAATTTCATTGGGTTGTTTTTGCCGTTTAGCTCTCTTTCCTGTACGACCCGACGGCCCGATTGCAGTTTCTGTCTGGCTCAACACGCTCACCTCCCTCTAAAATAACGCATCATCTTTACTTATTCGTCGTACTGCTAGATTTGCTAAGAATATCAGTAGAAATCCTACAATAGATTGAACGAGACCCGCGGCAGAGGACATCCCAATATCACCAATCGCCAGGAAGGTCTGATATACATAGGTGTCGATAACTTGCGTAGTGGAGTATAATGCTCCTGCGTTTCTAGTCACCTGAAAGAACAATCCGAAGTCTGCGTTAAAAATCCTACCAATCTGCAGTAGCGTCATTACGATGATAACCGGACTGATCAGCGGCAGCGTGATTTTACGAATCTGCTTCCATTTAGAAGCACCGTCAATCAGCGCAGCCTCATAATATTCGTGATCTATGCCGATGATCGCAGCCATATAAATGACCGTCGTATAGCCAATCTCTTTCCACAGCTTTACGATCACTAGAATCCCCGGCCAATATTGCGACTGCGAATACCATTCAATTGGATCTACCCCAAAGAACGGAAGCAGTGTCTTGTTCATGAACCCGTGCTCAGCACTTAGAAAGCCGTATACTAAATAACTGACGACGACCCATGAGAGAAAATATGGGAGAAACATCGCACTCTGATGGAATTTCGATAGCCATCTGCTGCGCATTTCGTTAAACATAATCGCAAAAGCCAGTGAAAAAAATAGTGTGAGTACAATAAACGCAGTGTTGTACAATAGGGTATTTCTTGTAATGATCCACGCCGTCTCTGTCGAGAATAAATATTTGAAGTTCGAGAACCCGACCCAATCACTGCCTAGAATGCCCTTCTGGTAATTGATATCCTTAAAAGCAATTACCGTCCCTAACATCGGTATGTAGTTATTGATGATCAGAATAATAATGGCTGGGAGCATCATCAAATAGAACACCCAATATTTCTTCATCACTCTCAGAAAATTCGGTACTCTTCCCCTGCCGCGTTTTTTCACTTCTGATAAGCTGACGGAAGGATTCGTCACACTCATGTTCTGTTCCCCCATTTCCCCATCGTCCCAATCTAGAGCCTTTTTCACGCTTGCTTGGCTATCGCCTTGCACTTCCTTCTTACACTCTAATTAAAACATATGATAAATTTTGGGAGTATAGGGAGCATATTATATTTCTATAAAAAAAGAGATGATTATCCTTAATAACTAAGGATAATCATCTCTACTGTTTAAAATCATTAAATTGGTTATAACTTATGTACCTTTATCACAGCCGCAGGCTGATCGATAATCCCTTCTTTCCCCTAAGGAGTCCCCACAACCGCAGGAGTGGGACGACCCCATATCCACAACGAAGTGTGGTGAGGGAGAAGGAATGGAGAGGAAGTTTGGAACTGTAGGAGCGTAGCGTTCGCCTAAAAGCTTTCCTTGGAAAGCTACCTCGGAAGCATATGCTATCCTCGGATTTCAACCGCGAGCAGCGGTTTCCAATCAAGAAATCCGAGGATAACAGCGACCGAAAGTCCAAACATTCCTCCGTAGTGACGCTTACCTCACCATGCTGAGTAACAGACATTCCTTGCAGTGACGCTAAACATCACCATACGCCGCCGACCTCATAACACTTCGGCCCGGCACCGGTCACGATACTCCTTAGGAGACATCCCCGTCTGCTTCTGAAATACCTTCGTGAAATAACGTCGTTCCTGATAACCGACTCCGGAACCAATCACCGTAATGCTCTTATCGCTGTTAGTAAGCATAAACTTGGCAGCTTCAATTCGCTGTTGTGTTACGTATTCCACGAAAGTCATTGCAAAACGGTTCTTAAACAAGAGGCAGAAGTAACTGCCACTGATGCCGATCTTATTCGCCACTTCCTCAATCCCGATATCTGAATGAAGATGTTCAGTGATGTATTGAGCGGCCAAGTTCATTAGCTGATCCGGCGTTTTTTTGCCATTGTCAACTTCAGGAATCTCCTGAAACAAAGGGATACTATTATACAGTTTATTCTTAAACTGTTTACTACGGATATTAGCTCCGATCTCACGTACCTTATTGCCAAGCTCCTCATAATGTATCGGCTTACAAATGTATTCTTTTACCCCAAGCCGGATCGCTTCCCGTGCATAGTCAAATTCCTGATACCCGGTAAGAAGCAGTACCTCACTATCCAATCCCAATTCCCGCAGCTTTCCTACAAAAGTTAACCCGTCCATCACTGGCATACGAATGTCACTCAACACAAGATCGGGTTGCTCCTCTTCAGCAATGCGCAAGGCGTCCATACCGCTTCGCGCCATACCGACGACCTCCATCCCCATCTCCTGCCATGGCAACACTCTCTTCAGATTATTCAGAATTGGGGCTTCGTCATCTACCAATAATACTTTTAGCATAATGATCTTCCCCCTGCTCGTATTTAGGTATGACACATTGAATAATAGTACCATATCCTGGACTGGAACAAATAAATATTCCATATCTGTCACCGTATTCAATGCGGATGCGATCTGCTACACTGCGAATGCCAAGGCCTCTACGTTCAAGATTCATCCGGTTTTCCCGTTCAACTTCAACCTCTTGCTCCACAGGATCATTCACAATATATTGGAAAATAGACAACTGAGATGGTGTAATTCCAATACCGTTATCTTCAATTCGTAAAATTAAGTCCCCTTGCTTCTCCCAAACTTTCACAGAAACTTGACCTTTGTAATCAATACCCTCAAATCCATGTTGAATGCTATTCTCTACAAGCGGTTGCAAAGTAAGCTTTAAAATGCCGCAACTCATCAATTCTTGTGGGATATCAATATCGTATTCAAATAAATCCTCAAATCTAAATTTTTGAATATCCAAATAATTGCGCAGATGTTTAATCTCTTCATCCAGTGTAATTTCTTCTCGATCCTGAATGCTAATTCGTAAAATACTTGCCAGTCGGTAGACCATCTCACTGACTTTCTTGCCTTCATTCTGTATAGCCAGAACATTAATCGACTCTAACGTATTGAATAAAAAATGCGGTTTAATTTGAGCCTGTAGAACACGCATCTCGGCTTGATTCTTGCGACGCTGTTCCAAATGGATTCTGTTAAACAATCGGTTAATTTTATCCATAAGATCATTAAAGCCCTTACCAAGAAGCGTTAACTCATCATTCCCCTTCACTTCTACCCGCGAAGTTAGATCTCCATCCTCAACACGTCGCATAAAACGAACAATTACGGCTATTGCACCAGTAATGCGATTCATAAAGAATAGATTGAAGATCACCGCTGCCAAAAAGCAAAGGAAGATAACCCCTACAAACCAGCGTGCAAATACTGTAACTTCTCGAGATAAAGAGTCCCATGAGGTTACAGACACTAGACTCCAAGGATAATCTTTCAAATGATACATGGAGAGAATACTCTTCTCCCCGTTATACTCTGTTTTAAAACTCTGAAACCCTTTTTTGAAGGTAATCTCTTTATTCGCGAATGACTGAATATCCTGCCCATCCAGCTTTTGATCTGGGTCAAATAGAATCATTCCGTCATCATTTACTAGCATAAACGAAACATCCTGATTACTATCCCCAATTTTTAAATTGCGAAATATCGATTCGAGCTCCCAATTTTTGATCTGTACAACAAGGATACCTATGTTCTGAAAGAAGCTCAGTTCCTTCACGAGTCGAATTTGTGTAAACACAGGTTCAGTTCCTGTAAGTTCAGGATACTCATGAGGAGCCAGCCATTTTGGCACGCCATTCAAATCCATTACTTCCTGGTACAAATCACTTTTTTTGAAAGTATCATAGGGTAGCGTTCGGAAATTTTCCTTATTAAAAAGCGACACGATTTCAGAGTTACCTCTACCGTTAAAATTGTATAAAAAAGCATAGCTAATCGATGGATGGTTAAACAACAGACTACGGAAATTGCGCTGGCTTGCATTCAAATTGAGTTGCTCAGCATCAGTCAAATCTTGATTAGAAGGATCTTCTGCGCTAAGTGCCATATGAAAAACCGAGGTAGCAATTCCGTTGTCTGTAACGTTATCCATATCTTTTAACACATTTGAAATACTGTAACTAATTGCTTTGAGCGAGTATTCCGACTGTTGACTGTACTTCTTCTCAATAGAGTTATAAGTCACGAAAAACATAAGCATGCCTAGAATAAATAAGGGAATGATTATCAGGCCCAAAAATGCCGTAAATAATTTATAGCGCAAATTCATCGGCTAGTGCTCCTGACTGAGAAAAAAAGTTATCCTTTTACGCCACCCGCAGTTACGCCTTCAATAATTTTTTCCTGTAAAATCGCATAAATCACAATTACTGGCAGAACGCTGAAGACGATACCCGCTGACATTTGTGCATAGTTCATCTGATATTGATCACGGAATTGAACCATACCCACTGGGAGCGTACGTAGTTCATCATTTGATAGGAAGTAGTTTGCCAGCAAGAATTCGTTCCAATTGCCCAGGAAATTAACAATGAATACAGTAACCATGGCAGGTACGGTTAGAGGTACAATAATTTTAGCAAAGATACCTGGTGCCTTCAACCCATCCATGACCGCTGCCTCTTCAATTTCTCTAGGCAACGAGCGCATAAATGCAGCCAATATAATTATCGTAAACGGAATTGCATTCGCGATATAAGGGATAATCAATGCCCAGTGCGTATTCAGAATTCCCATCTTACGTACAATCGTATAAATAGGAAGCATCAATGCGTTGTTTGGAATGAGCATTCCCACCATAACTAAGGTGAACAAAATCGTATTCCATTTGCCTTGGCGCATCCGAGTAACTGCAAAAGCAAACATAGACGCTAGAATGATAGATACTACAGAAGCCAATATGGAAATGTACAAACTGTTAAAAAAGTAGGTGCTGATCTTGGCATTTACCCAAGCTTCAACGTAGTTATTGAAGACGAACTCCTTTGGAATCCCAAAAGGGTTAAGTGCTATTGCATTGTTATCCTTTTTCACAGAGGAGAATAACACGAACAGGAAAGGAAATAGAATAACTAGTAGATAGGACAATAGTGCGACGTGTGGCAGACTTTTTTTCAGGGCGCGTGGCATCAGTATTCAATCCTTTCTGTGCGTCGGGCTATCAGCAGCTGATAAATAGCTGTAACCACCAATGTAAATACAAAGATCAGGACTGCAATGGCATTACCGTACCCGTACTTAAAGTTAGTGATAGCATATTTAATCATGTAAGTTGCCATTACATCGGTTGAACCAGCAGGTCCACCCTTAGTCATTACAATGACGATATCCGCCGCTTTCATTGCTCCAGCAATGGACAACATGATTACAACAGAAATGATCGGAACAATTAAAGGAAGCGTGATGCGTGTAGCACGTTGGAATCCAGTTGCGCCATCAATGGCAGCTGCTTCATCCAATTCACCTGGTATCGACAGAATAGCTGCAAGTACCATTACAATGTAGAATCCGGTCCATTGCCAAGCATTCGTGATCAGGATGGATAACATTGCGAATCTTTCATCCGACAGCCAGTAAAGTGGATCAATACCAACTAAGCCTAGAACCTTATTTAAAAGTCCAATGTTGGGCTCATAAATGAAGCCCCATAGAATACCGATAACTGCTGTAGACATAATAGAAGGCATGAAGACCGCTGTCTTATACAAGCCTTTTAGCTTCTTTACATTCGATATCAATAACGAGAAGAATATGATTAACGGTACCTGTACAAAACAGGAGAAAAGAATAAAGAAACCGTTATTTTTGACAGATATCCAGAATCGTTCGTCTCCTAATGCCTTCTCAAAATTACTGATTCCGGCAGACTTGACTGTGTCAGATACCCCATTCCAGCTAGTAAAGCTGTAATAGATTGAACTAAAGATGGGATAGATGAAGAACATCGTGAACAAGATCAGTGCTGGAAGAATAAAAAGGAAAAATACCAATGGATTTCTTAGTGCTTTATTCATGACTACCTCCGGTTGCTTTGACATCTGGCGAACAATGAATGTTTTAGAGCTTTGCAAACACATAAATTCTTTGAGTTTAAAAATGTACCCTGGTTCTGGCACCAGGGTACATTCAATTTGCAGCTACTTATTCAACTGCTGCGTTTGCTTCTTCTTGTACCTTCTGTAAAGCTTCGCCCATTTTCTCTGGAGTTGTCTGACCACCAATTAGCTTTTGAATTTGAATGTTACTGATTTCTGTAGTTACATCAGCTTGAACAAGTGAGTCAAATGCTGGGAACGAAGATTGTGAGTTATTAAGTACACCTACGATTTCGCTCATCAGATCATCCGTAATATTTTCATTCAGCACGTTTTGATCAATTTTCATTGCTGGCAGTACGCCATCTTCAACAAGACCACGTAATTGCATTTCTTCGTTAAACAAGTTTTTGATGAAAGATTTCACAGCAGCCAATTGACGTGGATCTTTCTCAGCAGAAGCAGAGAAACCGTAGCCATTGTTTACATCGCGCATCAATGCAGTTTGGTCGCCTACGCCACCATCAACTGGAGGAATATTGAAGAATCCAACTTTACCAATCAAACCTTCGCCAGATTGTCCTTCTTTAAATACGGAAGATTTCCAAGTACCATCATACAAGAGGATTGCTTCACTACTAGTGAATTGTGTTGTATATTCAGCATACTCGAAACCAAGTTCGCCTTTTTTGAAGTATCCTTTGTCAACCCATTCTTTGTACTTTGCAAAACCTTTTACAACGTTTGGATCAGTCCATTTAGCTTCGCCTGTTGCAAACTTAGCGGTTACATCTGGACCTGCATAACGTGACCACAAGTGGTTAGCTAGCATAAGTGGTACCCAACCAGCCTTAGATGCACCAGCCAAAGGTACTTTTCCGTCAGCCTTGATGTCAGCCAATTGTTGTTCCAATTCAGCAAATGTTGTTGGAGCTTTCCAACCCTTGCTATTGTAGTATTCTTTGTTGTAGAAGAACCCTTCACCAGATCCACCGATAGGCAATCCGTAAATTTTTCCTTCATAAGTGAAAGGATCAAGATTTGAGAATTTATCCTTAATTCCAAGTTCCTCTAGGATTGGAGTCAGATCGAGTAATTTACCTTCTTTAGCATAGATCTTAGAGTCAGGGCTTCCGAAAAGATCGAAGATCTCTGGTGGATTACCTGCAGCCATTTCACCACGTAATTTTTCTTTACGGTTTACATCTGAATCTACTCCATCAAGCTTAAAGGTCAGACCCGGTACATCGCCTTCTACCTTTTTCACTACTTCTTGCAGAATAGCTAAACGTTTCTGTTTGTCGGCACCGATTTGAGTGTGACGAATCGTCATTTCGAACGGCTCGCTACTAACCGGTTCTTCTGTTGCTGGAGCATTTGTAGCATCCGCTGCATTCGTCGCGGTAGCGTTTCCATCTCCTTTGTTAGAAGATGCATTGTTGTTGCCTCCGCAACCTGCCAGTAAAGCTGATGATACAAAAATCAGGGACAATAGCAAAGTCATACCTTTTTTCATTTCTTGTGACCCCCCATATAATGTTGTGCTTTACACTTCTTATTATAGAAAACAGATTCCATTCTCGTAAGGTTAAGATTCATCCACTATAGGGATAAAAATCTCTAATGAAAGCGGAATCAACTACACAATATGTAATATAATATAACTTTATTTCAGTAATAATTACGATTAAAAGCTTTATAGCGTGATTTAACCATACATACACTTTGAAAATAATCATAAAAACTCAATGCAATGATACAATATATATCATAATGGATTTCCAAGTCGTTAATTAACAGCAGTAAACATACCATTTTTTTAAAGCGAAAATACAAAATTACCCCTTTAAATGACATCAGACGTCCCTCATAACAAAAAAAGCCGTTCCTTCAGCAGTAAATCACTGAAGGAACGGCTCCACTTAATGTAGGTAAGAATTATACCAACGCTGTCTGCTTACGACCTTCTTCGACTAAGCGGTACGCCCGCTGAACTTCTTCATCCGTAGGGGATGGCACTCCATCCAATTCATAAGCCTTACCGAGCATTTCCCATTTATAGATACCCATTTGATGATAAGGTAAGATTTCAAATTTCTCAACGCCATTTAAGGTTCCAATATAACGACCTAGATTGATAAGGTCCTCTTCACGGTCATGAATGCCTGGAACATATACATGTCTAATCCACATCTTACGGTTATGATCTGACAGCCAACGTGCAAGCTTCAAGGTCCGATCATTAGATTTACCAGTTAACTTAATGTGTGCTTCTTCATCAATATGCTTCAAGTCAAGCATCACCAAGTCCGTAACATCCAATAAGTCATTAATCTTGTCACCTTCGTTGTAACCATTACTATCTAGTGTAGTGTGCAAATTCCAACGTTTCTTAACTTCCGTAAATAACTGCTTTACAAATTGTGCCTGCAAAGTAGGTTCTCCACCGGATACAGTCAGTCCGCCTCCGGAAGAACGATAGTAGTTCAAATAAGGCTCGATCTCGGAAAGCACTTCTTCGAGACTCATTTCTTTGCCTTCATCTAAAGCCCAAGTATCAGGGTTATGACAATATTGGCATTTCAACAAGCAGCCCTGCATGAATAAGACAAAACGAATACCAGGCCCGTCAACGGTCCCAAAGGTTTCCAAAGAGTGTATGCGACCTTTAATCATAGGATGTCATCCTTTCGCCACGACAGACTAACAGTCCCTCTTTCACGAAGAAGCTCCCTGTCCTTGAGACTGTCATTCTCCTTAATCGCGGCTGTGAAATTTAAAATTTTAACCATTCTCAAACAAGATATTACCGCCCTTGAGACAAGGGCGGTATCTTCCTTGCAACTATTTCAATGTAGAATTTAAATCAAAGATCTTTATAAATAGGAACGAATTACATCGAACCATGGAACGTACGGTTAATTACGTCCATTTGCTGTTCGCGAGTCAGCTTGATGAAGTTAACTGCATAACCGGATACGCGGATAGTCAATTGTGGATAGTTCTCTGGGTGATCCATAGCGTCCATCAGCTGTTCACGGTTAAATACGTTAACGTTCAAATGCTGAGCGTTATTATGGAAGTATCCGTCCATCATGTGTACCAGGTTAGACTTACAGGATTCATCGTCTTTACCTAGTGCCTTAGGTACGATAGAGAACGTATTGGAGATACCATCTTGTGCATCGGAGTAAGGCAGTTTGGCTACAGAGTTCAGTGAAGCCAGAGCACCTTTCTTGTCGCGTCCGTGCATTGGGTTAGCACCTGGTGCGAATGGTTCGCCTTTTTTACGTCCGTCAGGTGTTGTACCTGTCTTCTTACCGTACACTACATTCGAAGTAATGGTCAATACCGATTGAGTTGGCACAGCATCACGATAAGTTTTGTTTTTACGGATCATTGTCATGAAGGTTTCAACCAATTCTACTGCGATGCTGTCTACAGCATCGTCATTATTACCGTAGCAAGGGAATTCGCCTTCGGTTTCGAAGTCAATTGCAATACCTTGTTCGTTACGGATCGGTTTAACCTTCGCGTATTTAATAGCACTCAGCGAGTCAGCTGCAACGGACAGACCAGCGATACCGCAAGCCATCGTACGCAGAATGTCGCGATCATGCAGTGCCATTTCGATACGTTCGTAAGAATATTTGTCATGCATATAGTGAATGATGTTCAAAGTGTTAACGTAAGTCTTAGCCAACCACTCCATCATCGGTTTGAAGCGTTTCATTACTTCGTCATAATCCAGATATTCAGAAGTGATCGCTGGGAATTCCGGTCCAACTTGTGCTCCGGATTTTTCGTCTTTACCACCATTAATAGCATACAGCAAAGCTTTTGCCAGGTTGGCACGAGCGCCGAAGAACTGCATTTGTTTACCGATACGCATTGGAGATACGCAGCAAGCAATAGCATAATCGTCACCCCAGTATGGACGCATTAGATCGTCATTTTCATACTGAATTGCACTAGTTTCGATGGAAACCTTAGCACAATATTTCTTGAAGCCTTCAGGCAATCTCTCGGACCACAGAACAGTTAAGTTTGGTTCCGGAGCTGGACCCAAGTTGTACAGGGTGTTCAGGAAACGGAAGCTGTTCTTGGTAACACGAGTGGTTCCATCTTCAGCCATACCACCGATGGATTCAGTTACCCAAGTAGGGTCGCCGGAGAACAGATCATTATAGTCAGGTGTACGCAAGAATTTCACGATACGCAGTTTCATTACGAAATGATCGACAATTTCTTGTACTTGTTCTTCAGTCAAAGTACCTTCTTCAATATCGCGTTCTGCATAGATGTCTAGGAAGGAAGAAACACGTCCCAGGGACATCGCCGCACCATTTTGTTCTTTAACTGCTGCCAGATATCCAAAGTATACCCATTGAGTAGCTTCCTTGAAGTTCGTCGCTGGTTTGGAAATATCCATACCGTGAGCTGCTGCCATTTCTTTCAATTCGCCCAGTGCACGAATTTGCTCAGACAGCTCTTCACGCAAACGAATTACTTCTTCTGTCATGGAATCAACTTCAAGCTCAGCTAGTTGTTGCTTTTTGTCTTTAATCAAGAAATCAATACCGTACAGAGCAATGCGGCGGTAATCGCCGATAATACGTCCACGGCCGTAAGCATCAGGAAGACCTGTGATAACGCCGGATTTACGTACTGCTCTCATGTCTGGTGTATATGCATCAAATACGCCTTGGTTATGCGTTTTGCGAATGTTCGTGAACATGTCGACGATGTTTTGTGGAAGCTCGAAGCCATAAGCCTTCGTAGCATCGACCATCATCTTGATCCCGCCGAATGGCTGAATGGAACGTCTGAAAGGAGCGTCAGTCTGTACGCCTACGATTTGTTCCTTGTCCTTGTCAATGTAGCCTGGAGCGTGTGAAGTGATTGTGGAGACAGTATCTAGGGAAACATCCCATACGCCGCCTCTTTCTCTTTCTTCCTTGCTCAGTTGAGAAATAATCTTCCATAGTTCAGTTGTGTTACTAGTAGGACCTACGAGGAACTCTTCGTTACCTTCATAAGGCTTAATGTTACTAGCAATAAAGTTGTTAACGTCAACTTTCTTGGACCATTTACCTTTTGTAAAACTTCTCCAACCGGATTTCACTTCATTTACTTCTTTTTCAATCACCGACATGCTAAATCCCTCCATCTATATTTATTATATTTGTAGAGATCGCGGGCTTGAAGGTTGATCCCGTGTCTCGTGATCCCCAAAAGATGTGGTTGTTCCAAATTTCACAATCAACATTTCATATGTGGGACCGTTGTTTATATAAACATTCTAGTTTATTTTCTATAAAAACACTGTGACAAATATCACCTTTCGAGTGATATTTGTCACCTTTATCTAAGTCCACAACTATCCTATTCTCTATTTAACCATTTATTAATTATCAAATCTTCCGTAGAACGCATTACGGTATACATCAGCAAGCTCAGATACCAGTGGCAGCTTAGGATTGGCAGTTGTACATTGATCTTCAAACGCACGGTCAGCCAAGTAATCTACGCGGGATTCGAAGTCCTTAGGATCAAAGCCCAGTTGTTGGAACGATTCTTCGATGCCCAATTTTTTATTCATATCGCGAATAGCATTGATCAGGCTAGTTACACCTTCTTCAGTTGTGCGAGCTGGCAATCCCAGAATACGGGCAATTTCAGCATAACGCTCATCAGCTACGAAGTGCGAATATTTAGGGAACGAAGCGAACTTCGTAGGTTTTTTAGCATTGTAACGGATAACGTGTGGCATAAGGATCGCGTTAGTACGACCGTGAGCAGTGTGGTACTGTCCGCCCCATTTATGCGCCAAACTGTGGTTAATACCCAAGAATGCATTGGCAAAGGCCATACCAGCAAGTGTTGATGCGTTATGCATTTTCTCACGTGCTACTCTGTCGCCTTCCAGCGCCGATTTTTCAAGGTATTGGAATACAAGTTGGATCGCTTTAATAGCTAGACCATCAGTATAGTCACTCGCCATAACAGATACATAAGCTTCGATAGCATGTGTCAATACGTCCATACCTGTATCAGCAACTGCAGTTTTTGGCAAGCTGTATACGAACTCTGGATCAATGATAGCCACATCTGGAGTTAACTCGTAGTCAGCCAAAGGATATTTGGTGTGCTGTTCAGTTGTTTTATCGGTAATAACTGCGAAAGATGTTACTTCCGAACCTGTACCCGAAGTAGTTGGAATCGCTACAAACTTAGCTTTGTTACCAAGTTTAGGGAATTTGTACACCCGTTTACGGATATCCATGAATTTTTGTTTCAGACCATTAAAGTCTGCGTCTGGATGTTCATAGAATAACCACATTCCTTTTGCAGCATCCATTGGGGAGCCGCCGCCAAGTGCGATAATGCAGTCCGGTTGGAATCTGTTCATCATTGCAGTACCTTTTTCAACTGTAGTTGTCGATGGATCTGGTTCAACTTCAGAGAACACTTCGATAGCTACAGGAGTTTGACGTTGACGCAGGTAATGTTCAACTCTTTCAACATATCCAAGCTTAACCATCATTGGGTCAGTGATAATTGCGACACGTGTGATATCAGGCATTTTGGTCAGGTACTGAGTAGCGCCTTTTTCGAAATAGATCTTGTCAGGTACTTTAAACCATTGCATATTCACGGTACGACGATTCACCCTTTTCACGTTGATCAAATTGATTGCTGTAACGTTTTGCGACACGGAGTTACGACCATAAGATCCACAACCCAGAGTCAACGAAGGGATATTAGTGTTATAGATATCGCCGATCGCACCATGTGTGGAAGGCGAGTTAACGAGAATACGTCCTGTTTGCAGACGGTTAGAGAACTTCATGATTACTTCTTCGTTGTTGGAGTGGATAGCCGAGCTATGTCCCATACCACCAAATTCAACAATTTGAGCTGCGCGTTCGATACCTTGATCTGCATTTTTAACTTTGTAGCAAGCAAGAACCGGGCTTAATTTTTCAGCGGAAAGTGGATATTTAGTGCCTACACCTTCAAGTTCTGCTACCAGAATCTTTGTGCCGGCAGGGACTTGAATGCCACACATTTCAGCAATTTTCACTGCGGATTGACCTACGATTGCTGGGTTAACCGCACATTTATCTACATTCATTGCTCCACTAGTCAGTTTGGCAGCTTCTTCTTTATTCACAAAGTAGCAGCCATTAGCAATCATTTTCTTCTTCACTTGATCGAAGATTGGTTCTTCGATAATAACAGCTTGCTCGGAAGCACAGATCATACCATTATCAAATGTTTTAGAAAGAATGATGTCCGTTACGGCTTGATCAATATCCGCGCTCTTTTCAATGAAAGCAGGTACGTTACCAGGGCCTACGCCAAGTGCTGGTTTACCACAGCTGTAAGCTGCTTTTACCATTGCAGAACCACCAGTTGCCAAGATAAGAGCAACGTCTGGGTTGTTCATCAATGCGTTTGTCTTGTCCATTGTTGGCATTTCAATCCATTGGATACAGTTCTCAGGAGCGCCAGCTTTCACGGCAGCATCATGAAGAATTTTTGCAGCAGCTGCACTACACTCTTGCGCAGATGGGTGGAAACCGAATATAATAGGGTTCCGTGTCTTAATCGAAATCAACGCTTTAAACATCGTGGTGGATGTAGGGTTGGTTACCGGTGTGATACCCATAACAATTCCGACGGGTTCAGCAATTTTTTGGAAGCTATCATAAGCGTTGTCTTCAATAACGCCTACTGTTTTATCGTATTTAATTCCGTGCCAGATATATTCAGTTGAGAAGATGTTCTTCGTAATTTTGTCTTCGTATACGCCGCGTCCAGTTTCTTCTACGGCCAATTTTGCGAGGTACATATGTTTGTCGAGTCCAGCCAACGCCATTGCATGAACGATTGTGTCAACTTGCTCTTGGTCTAGCGCCATGAACGCCTCATGCGCTTTTTTTGCTTTATCCACTAAATTCTGAATATACTCTTCAGCGGTAACTTGTTTAACTTGGGCGGCGACTTCGTTCTTAACTGCCATCTCCCTCGTCCTCCTGTCAATTTTTAGTTGTTTTTCTCTACACATTTATCTTATCACATGATTTCCACCTTGTATAGTGAAATCTTTCACAAAGTATAAAGTTTTTTTGATTTGTTTTCAAAGCGCTTTCATTCGATCATATTATAGTCTTTTTACCATATTATGTGCTATAAAACCCTTTAAATCTTAGAATTATACTTTAATAAGCAAAATTTTAGTTCCTTTTTATTCCATATATCTAAAATCAGTGCACAAAAATGTATACTCTTCATCACAGTCAATTACGATTTTTCTACACCGTCATAATTTCCAATTGATTATCACTATTTCTTAAGATTTATAAATTTATAAATCTTCACAACAAAAAAACCGGCCCCAAAGGAGCCGGTTTTTGCATTAAACTATTCCGCTTTAATCGTATCAAAGAATTTCTCTTGCACTGTTTTAGCTGCTGCTTCTAACTGGCTCTTGGAATCCGTTCCTTTTTTGGAGAACAGCTCTTGAATAACATTGGACATGGTTGCGTAATAGTCCTGTGTGTTATATTGAGCTTCAGGTTTACCATCCAAAAGTCCCATAATGTCAGGGCTATATTGGTATACATTTGTGTACTTGTCATAAACCGCTTTGGTCTTCTTACCAAACTCAGAATCAGCTGAGTAGTAGTCTAAGAGCGGCGGGATAAAGTATTTGCCATCGGTTGTCCGTTGTTGAAGAATTGCATCCAGTGCTTCCAAACCTTTGTCAGAGAAATAATCAAAAGTAATGTAGCGGAATGCCATTTCTTGTTCATCTGGCGTAGCATTTGGATTGATTACTAGATAGTCACCACCAAGTACCCCTGTGTGCTTACCGCCTTTTTCCATAGCTGGCATAGGATACGTAAGCACATCCTCAGGTTTCAGTCCACCTTGGTTCAACGCTTGCTCGATAACGCCATCAGATCCGGCCATTACCATTGCTGTACGACTTTGTTGGAACGCACCTACAGCATCGCCCCAACCAAGTGCCCAGTCCTGAGGAATCGCGTTAGCTTCCCATCTAAGTTTCTTGTAGAAATCCAGTGCTTTAACGCCAGCATCGGAATTAAATGTAGCTATAACCTTACCGCCTTCAATCTTTTGAATCTCTCCGCCAGCTTCAAACAGGAAGTTGGTCCAGTTCCAACCTGATTCGTTCCCCTTACCCATTGGAGCAATACCGGAAATCCCTTTTTTGGCATCAGCTACACCTTTAGCCGTATTCAGCATATCATCCCAAGTCCAATCCATAGGTGGAATGGCTACGCCTTTTTCATCCAGCATTTTTTTGTTGATCATAGTGGTTGTTACATAACCTTTTTGTGTTACTCCGAAAACTTTGCCGTCGATAATAAATTGATTTTGAAGCACTGTGTTAATTTGATCTTTAAATTCATATTTGTTCCACAGATCTGTGATGTCAGCAACCCAGCCCTTTTCAACCAGGAATTTAGCTTCTGTAGCAAAAGTATTAAAGAAGGTTGGTGCTTCATTCGCAGCCATTTTAATTCCGATTTCACTTACATTGTACTGCCAGTCGTCTTTAACGATTTCTACGTTCGGATATACCTCTTGGAAACGTTTGATTTTGTCGTCTTCCTGTGCTCGTATTTCAGTCAAATCAGGTGTTGGATAGTGAATCTTGATCGTCACTTTTCTTTGAGTAATGTCATCCACTGGCGCATCTGTAGCGGTTGCTGTATTATCCGTTACCGCATTTGTTGGCGCAGCAGATGCTTCACCGCCTTTGTTCCCCGCTGTATTTCCGTTATTGTTGCCGCTGCAAGCAGATAGCAACGATCCGGCTACAAGTACGCTTAGTAGAACGCTAGAGTACTTACGCATTGAAACTCCCCTTTTCAATTCATAATTATCTTACATATCGATCATAAATTAGAAACCGTTTACAAACGAGGTGCATTTATATTCCTTTCATGTGCATGTTTACGATCCGTGGTTAAATTCGTCGATAATTGCTTATCCTTTCACTGCCGACAAAGCAACCCCACGCATAATGAATTTCTGGAAAATCAAGAAGACAATGATTGGAGGCAAGGATACTATAAACAGGATTGCAAATTTAATATTAGTATTGAGTGCCTTCACATTAATAACGTATTTATAAATGGCTGTCGCAAGCGTATATTTCTCTTCACTGTGCATAACCAGAGATGGCCAGAACCAGTCATTCCATGCGGTAGAAAAGATAAAGATCGCTAATGTAGCAAAAATCGGAATGGATAGTGGCACGGCAATGGAGAAAAAGCTTCTCGGCTCAGAG
This sequence comes from Paenibacillus sp. FSL R5-0923, assembly GCF_038009145.1. NCBI lineage: Bacteria > Bacillati > Bacillota > Bacilli > Caryophanales > Paenibacillaceae > Paenibacillus > Paenibacillus sp. FSL R5-0923. Next base: position 2,636,649 of record NZ_JBBPAT010000001.1, on the reverse strand, counting down.
GCCCCATCAATTCGTGCTGCTTCAAAGATTTCTGGATGAATCCCGTCAAAAAAGTTCTTTAACAATAGAAAGTAGAACGTGTTCGCTCCCGCTGGCAACCAGAAAGCCGCATACTGATTCAGCAATCCGAGCTCTTTCAAATTGACAAAGTTCGGGATCATGTAACTGGTAGCCGGAATAAACAATGTCATCAGAAAGAAGAAGTAAATAGCTCTTTTGTAAGGAACATTCATACGAGAAATACTAAAAGCTGACATTCCCAAAACCACAAGAGTCACGACCATATTCCCTAAAAAGATATAAATGGTGTTTCTAAGGAACATGGGTAGATCAATGTAGTTCATCGCGTCTTTAAGGTTGCTGAAGTGCCATTCCTGAGGGAAAAAATGCGGCGGGAATGAATTCACTTCTTGATTCGACTTCAACCCGTTGAATAACGTCATACAAATCGGGTACAGCATGCTAAAAACCATAACCAAAATAACGACGCACATCAAACCATAAACGATCTTATTACTTGTTTTTTTCAAATCGTGTTCTGAAAGAATTCCTCTATCTGCGCTCTTCATCTTAGTAGTCCTCCTTGTTAAGCTTGAACTGTAAAATGCCCAAACCACCTAGGACAATGAACATTAACATGCCAAGCGCAGTAGCTGTTCCATAATCGAGTCTTGTAAATGCATATTTCACGATCAACAGCGCATAGGTAAGCGTAGTATTATTTGGACCGCCATCAAGCAGCGCCATCTGTGACTGATACCCTTGTGAAGTACCAATAATTTGCAGGATCAGCATCAAAAAGATTAAATTACGCAGTGAAGGCAATGTGATGTACTTTATACGTGCCCATATACCTGCTCCATCAATCTCAGCGGCTTCATACCAATCTCTTGGAATGCTGAGTACAGCAGCTAAGTATATTAGCATCCCTGATCCGAACTGCTGCCATGTTTCCATAAACACAAGGGAAATCATCGACCATCTTGTATCTGTTAAGAAGGCAACCTGATCCACACCCATTGTGCCTAGTAACGCATTAATCGGGCCCACCGGATCATAAAGCCATCTCCACAGTCCATAGAGAACCACACCAGGCATTACGAAAGGAAGGTAAGCCGCTACACGTACAAAGCCCCCAAACTTTCTCAGCTCCGAGATCATGATGGCAAAAGCAATCGGAACCCAAAAACCGATAATAAGACATAGAAACATGTAATACCCAGTGTTCTTTAATGCGGTCAAAACATCTGGATCACTAAGTGCTCTACTGTAGTTCTCAAAGCCTACAAAGCTATTACCTTTCACAAAATCAACATGGTAAAAGCTGTACAGTAAGCCTTTAAAAATTGGAACCCACAAGAACATAATAAAAATAATTACGGCAGGTACGAGGAACATATATCCCCAAAAGTTTTTCTTCCAGCGGTTTTGCTTGTACGGTGTCCCCTTCAGCGTCGCCGGGTTTTCGGTTACTACTGCGGTTTGATTCATCAGGCTCCCTCATTCCATTGTTCTATCAGCATTTTTCGCAAAATGCTTCCTACCTTAAATTGTAGGAAATGAGGGTTGTACTGAACATGTCTATATCTACCGAAGTCATGAGTGTTTTTACTTCTTCAATTCACTGGGGCTAATCCCATAATATTTTTTGAAAATTTTACTAAAATGCTCGGGTGATTCATAACCCACACGTTCCGCAATTTCGTATCTGCGAAGATCGGTATTCAAAATCATCTCCCGACTTTCTTCCATCCGGAGCTTAATTACATATTCCCACAGGTTATAACCTGTATTTTTCTTAAATAGGTAGCTCAAATAATTGGGGCTAACATGATTCTTTTTAGCCACATCGTGAATAGTAAGTCCTTTTTGAGCATAGTTCTCGTCAATATATTCTTTTGCTTTTTGTACGATCAGATTGCTATGCGTATGAAGTTCTTCTACAGAAGGATCACTCGTGTAACTGTTCCAGTTGAAATCCCCATAATAGAACACGTAATGGTCACTATGCTCATTATTCCAAAGAATTGCATTAGAGGCCTGACGGTTCAACACGGCCATAAACGAAAGCCCCTTTAAAATCTGGCTAATGCCAATGACTACGTTCAGATGTAAATATTTATGGATATTAAAATGTAGACTACGACCAAGTATATCTAGCCTGTTGATTTGGCCGGCAGAAGAATCTTCATAGCTTTTTTCATCCCATTGAATAATGATCGTAATTTCTCCATCCGGCGCATAAAAGGCTATCGAGTTCCATTCCTGATCCATTAATTCTTTGGCAATGTTCAGCGCAGCATAACAAAGAAGCCGTCTGTCCCGCATAGTATACTGCTTCTCCTGATTCACTCCAGACAGTGGCACCTTAAGTTTTAAGACGGAAAAATACGGCCCTTGTAGCTTCAGGTTATCCAGCTTCAGGAGGTTATCTCCCTCAGCTAGTACAACTCCAGGGTCAATGAGCAATTCGTTCAAGAGCTTGCTATATTCCGGCAACGGCTCTTCCAGTCGAAAGCTTTCGTTAATTCCAGACATGAAGACATCTAGTTCTGGTGAGGGCTTCCCCATCTTAAGGAGCACATTTCGAACCGAATCCAAAAACTGCTCACTATTCAAAGGCTTGATTAAATAGTCCTTTGCCCCGAGCCTAACAGCCATTTGAGCATATTGAAACGTCTCATGAGCAGAAATTACGATGGTCTGTACCCATGGTTTGGCTAGTTTGGCATGCTGCATCAGATCAATTCCACTCATCGCACCCATCTGTATGTCCGTAACGAGCAGATCAATTTCCTCCATACGGATACAGTCTAGTGCTTCAAATCCGCTATTAGCTGTATAGATATTAGAAATATCCAGCCCGGATGAAGCTAATAAATTGCTCAATCCTTTACAAATCAATGGTTCGTCATCCACAACCAATATATTGAACATATCTGCATGCTCCCCTTCCTTAGTCCTGATTCTCCGATTTCGGAAGCTTAACTGTTACTAGCGTTCCGCCTTCTGTACGAGGGGTATAGCTGATGCCATAATCAGAGCCAAAATGTAAATGAATACGCTGGTTAATATTGCGGATACCATAACCGCTAGTGGGATTGGGGCTTTCATCATTCAATACAGCTTCTATGGCTTCATAGTCAACAGACTTATAGCCGTTATCTTCAATAGAGATCCTAACGGTTTCATCCTCACATACTGCAGTGATGGTGATCTCACCATCCTCGCCCATATTTTTAACCCCATGAATAATAGCATTTTCTATTAATGGCTGCAGCGTGATTTTTGGAATTAGGTTGCTTTTCGTATCCGGGTGAATATTCATCACAACTTGAAATACATAATCATAACGGTGCTGCTGTAGCTTGATATAGGCCGTTGCATGCTCCAGCTCTTCTTCAAGGCTGATCAGCTCCCTTCCCCGACTAAGACTGATCTTCATTAGTTTGGACAATTCCTTGATCATCTCGGCGGATTCGACATTTCCTTCTAAAGAGCTTTTCCAATAAATGCTCTCTAGGGTGTTGTAAAGCAAATGAGGGTTGATTTGTTGATATAGAAGTTGAAGCTGGGATTCCTTCTGTTTAAGCTCCATCTGATATTTGTATGTGATTAATCCGTTCAGCCTTCGGGCCATATCATAGGTAGAAGCAATCAGCACACTGACCTCATCGTTACTCCCCCTCCGTGGTGTCTCTGGAACTCGATTACCCGGCTCGTATTTTCGCACGAAAAAAGCCAGCTTTTGCAAAGGTGTCATTAATGAACGCCAGAAGTACGTAATCATAATTAGTCCAAATACTGCATAAGCCACGGTGATGTATTGAATAACACTTTTCATTTCGTTCTGTTGCTGCAGTAGCGCCTTCACCGGAACTTTGTAGACCAGTTTTTGTCCAAGCGCATGGTTATTGTTAACCACATAGATAAAATCGGAGGTAATCACATCCACTGTACCTTCCAGATCCTCGGCAACAACCGTCTCCGGCAACGCAATTACTTCTCCAGTATTATTCGTAGTAGAGGCGAGAACACGGTTGTTTAAGTCTGTTAAGTAAATTTCGCCGTCAGGCAAAGAGATCGATTTGAGAGATTCTCCAATTTTAGAGTCCATTTTGGTGATGACTAAAACCCCTATAGTCTCCGCTTTTCTGGAAATGTTGTTTACAGCTCTCATGTAAGTAAGTGTCTTTAAATTCTCCGCTTGAGCGCTTAGCCTCTCCGTGAACTTCAGTGAGCCGCGTCCTTTCTTCTGAACAACCTCCTCAAACCAGTAAGGCTCTTCGGCTTTAGAAAAGAAATAAACTCCCGCCTTCTTAACCTGTGGAAAATTGGGAGCAAAAAAGTAATAATCATTCGGATCGTATATATAAAGGGAGTAATAGATGCCATCACCACGTTCAGCCCCCTGAGAGTAACTGACCAACAGCTTCTCTATTGTCTCATATCGTTTGACCCGCTCCAGTATGGTATCCGAGCCAGTCATATTCATTTGCTGAATCAGAGGATTTTGAATCACGGTGGTAGTGATTTTATTTACTGTATCGATATCCCGATTAATGATCGTAAAGTTCTGCTTGTTCAATTCCACATATGCATTCGTAACATGGCGCTTCAGTATTTGCTCCGCCTTCAAATTCCCAAATATGTTCAAAAAGAAAATAGGAGATATCATAATCAGGAATAGTAGGATGAGCTGCTGCTTGACGCTCAGCTTTCGAATCAATCTAATCAGCCTAGACAACACTATAATCACACCTCCGGGTTAAATAACTATATCAAAGGGATAAACGCTTACATATGTTCATTTTAAAGTTTTTTATGGTCATTTGTATGTAGTTTTTTTCTGTTGTACGGATTATAAGAGCATGTGATATAGACGTCACTGCGTGGAGCGTTTGGGCTTACGATCGCTGTTATCCTCAGATTTCCTGATTTTATACCGCTTGGCGGTAGAAATCCGAGGATAAAGGCGACCACTTCGTTTCTCCAGCTCCAAACCTCCACTCCGCAACTCCATCACCGGAATTCCTAAAAACCGAAAACAGAAAAAAGGGAGGGAGAGTGAAGGCCACTGCGTGGGGCTATGAGAGGTATTATTCGCCTCTGTTTTACACTGTTGTGGGCTTCACATTTGTTGAGCCTTTGGATGAGCGATTGGATTACCCAATGAGCGACATTACTACTTGGTGTGCGCAGTTGTACTTGATAGCTGAATACACAGCGTGAGCACAGGAATTTAAAGCAAAAAAAAACGACCCCACAGTAGCATCAGCTACTTTGGAGTCGGTCCCCTTTTTATTTAACTCAACAACTCATACAATCCTTTTACAACCATATCGGCTTCCTTCAGCACTTCCGGCTTACCTATGCCTACGACCTTCATACCTGCAGCCTTACCTGCTTGAACGCCCGCTTCCGCATCCTCAAACACGACACATTCGTCCGGCTGTAAGCCTAGCTCCTGACCAGCGATCAAGAATACCTCCGGGTCCGGTTTGGCAAGTGACACTTTGTTACCGTCAACTACGGCATCGAACAGATCCGTAATGTTCAGCTTATTCAAAATAAACTCTGCATTCTTACTAGCTGAACCTAACGCAATTCCAATCCCGCGCGTTCTCAGTCCAGTTAAGTATTCTTTGACCCCAGGAAGCAGTTCCGACTCCTCAAGCTTAGAGATGTACTCTACATATAGGCGATTCTTCTTCTCCGCCATCGCAAGCTTCTCCGCTTCTTCAAATTGTAGGCCACCAACTTCCAGAAGAATATCGAGCGATCTCATCCGGCTCACGCCCTTAAGACGTTCGTTATCCTCCTCTGTAAATGTAAAGCCTAGCTCGTCAGCAAGACTCGCCCAAGCCAAATAATGATATTTGGCCGTATCTACGATAACGCCGTCCAGATCGAAAATGGCACCCTTCATATTTTGCAACATGGATTTACTTCCTCTCCGTTGTTAGTTAATGTCTATACTGTTGTTTCGGCCAAGGTTAGCCGCAAGCTCTCACCTGCACCACAGGGCTTTCCTTCTCGCCCTTGTACCGAGAACACAAGAGTCCCGCTGTAGTCGGCTGCTGTGATAACTGTAACTTCATCCTTGCTGATCCGCAGCTTAAAGGTATTCCCCCGAAGCGTAACCGGAAGCTCAACAGACTGCCAATGTTTAGGCAGTGAAGGTTTGATATGGACTGTTCCCCCATCATAATCCAACCCTGCAAAACCAAGCACCGCAGCCATCCAAGCACCACCGTTAGCGGCTGGGTGGGTACCACCGATATAAAGATCGCCTACGTACTGCTTAGATTCTCCCGTGAGATCAACAGTAGCCGTGCGCATAAAATATGGATATCCCCAATCCGGCGAACCAATATCGGCCGCTACCAAAGCGTAGATACAAGGACTAAGACTTGACCCATGCTCGGTGCGCGGTTCGTAGAATTCCCAGTTCGCTTGTTTCACTTCCTTGGTGAAGGAATGTTTGAATAGATTTAACATCAATACGACATCCGCTTGCTTCAGTATTGTTGTGGTTGTGGCTAATCCATTACCGCCACCCAAATACTCATTTTTGTTAAGTACACGGGATTTCAAATCTGGCAGCCTAACATCTTCTAAGGTGAAGTAACGGTCGAATTGTTCGATGACAAGACTGGCAGGGTCTGGCTGCGGAACATAGAAGCTATCCAGCATAGCTTTGAACTCCGTCAGAAACGGACCTTCACTAAACTCTGTAGAGAGTTGATTGTACACTTCCGGATACTTATCTTGCAGCAATTCTGCTGTGCGCAAGGCAATCTCCAGTGTCTCCTTAACCAGAGCATTCGTAAAAGCATTATTGTTCACACGCTCATGATATTCGTCTGGACCTGTTACATCTAGAATCTCGAAGCGTTCTTTTACTGAATTATAGTAAGCATAAGAGTAGAAGAACCGGGCACATTCCCAGATCACTTCCGCCCCTCCGCTAGTCAGCAGACTCTCGTCACCTGTAAATTGAACGTATTTCCAGATCCCATGTACAACATCCCCACTGATATGAACCTGCTTATCACGGAAATAAGTCCGCATTGGTCGACCGGTAAATACATCATTCACATTAAACAGTGTACAAGCATCGTCTCCTGTATCCTGACTTTCCCAAGCATAGAATGCTCCCAAAAAACCATATTCCGCGGCTTTCCGGCGAGCTCCGTCCAAGGTATGAATCCGGTACATCATCAGGTTGCGAGCAACCGTTGGATCAGTATGCAGGAAGAAAGGCAGCATAAACATCTCCGTATCCCAGAATACGGCCCCTTTATAGACCTGACCCGATAAACCTCGAGCCGGGATAGAAACCTTTTCCGAAACTGTAGGTGCAATAATTAACAGCTGATAAATACTGTATCTTAGAGCAAACTGGGCATCCTCATCGCCTTCGATAATGACATCGCTAAGCGACCATCTTTCTTCCCATTGCTGGCGATGAGCCTTTAATAACTCGTCATAATCGAGCGCTTCAGCAGCTAGGACAGACTTTACTGCTTCTGACTCCGGCACACTAACATCAAGTCCAGTATATACCGCAACGTACTTAAACCATTCATAGGTCTCACCCGCACGCGCTTCAAAAGAAATCCGGCGAATACTAGCGCCCTCATCCAGTTGCTGATCTCCGAAATTAAATACGGCTCTCTCCGCCACAACTACCGGAATGTTCAATTCTCCACTAGTGGAGGAAGAGACTAGTACCTCACCCTGTGACTTTACTTTTTGACCATAGAGGTGGGGACCATTGATATCCCATACATCTACGTCAATCCCGGTCTCAATCACAATTTGGCAGTCCTGTGTACTATGGATAGAGTATTTACTAACGAGCAGGTGAAGATTGTCCTGGCTTACGAAACGATCTGCTGTAAATGTCAACATCCCACCATCAGATAGACTATAGCCAGTGCTCCGATGATGAATGGCACTACGAATATTCAGCTCCTGAACATGAGAGCTCGGTTCACGCTCTAGCACACTTAAAGGTTGACCGTTGCAGACAATCTTGGCCCATAATCCATTTGGAGCATTGACAGGTTCTCTCCACTTATCTCCCGCTTTGTCATATAGACCAGCTAAAGTTACGGCAACTAACTCAGTTTTACCGAATTCCTCAAGAGTCCCGCGATACCCCATATAGCCATTGCCTAACATATATTTGTTCCCGTTCGTCGTCACAAGTTGCTTGTCAAAACAGCTATCCCTAACCGCCCAGCTCATCGAGCCAACATCCCTTCACCTAGCGGAAGCGTCGTCCCGGATGCGTCCACCGTAATTGACTGACCATACACTGTAATATCAGTGCTCCCCCCATTAATTGCGGTGAGCGTTACTGAAGTCTTGTTGACCAAAATACGTAGTAATACCCCTTCATACATCACTTGGAAGCTATACTCGTTCCAGCGCTCCGGCAATGAAGGCTGGAAGGACAAACGATCCCCATCTGAACGCATACCTCCAAAGCCATACACAATATTCATCCAAGCGGCTGCAATCGAAGTCGTGTGCAATCCTTCGCGTGTGTTACGGTTGTAATTGTCTAAATCCAGTCTTGTCGCAAATTCAAAGAACGAATAGGCTTCTTCTGGCTTGCCGATTTCGCTTGCCAGTATCGAATGGATCGAAGGTGAAAGTGAAGACTCATGAATACATCTAGACTCGTAATATTCATAGTTAGCCAGCTTCGCTTCTTTAGAGAATTGTCCATTATATAAGAACATAAACATGAGAACATCCGGTTGCTTAATCATGTCATAACGGTACAATCGATCATACGACCAGTTCGAGTAGAGCGGAAATTCTGTTACAGGAATGGAATGAATATCAATATGTGGCATATCGAAGAATCCATCATGCTCCTCAAATACTCCTGTCACTTCGTCAACCGGAATCTTCATATTGTCTGCTTTATTTTTCCAATCGCTAAGCTCTTCGTCACGGAGTCCCGTCTTTTCCGCAACCATTGCAAAAGCCTCTGGTGCCTGTTCTTTCATTTCACTCAGGGTGTCTAAGGTGTATTCAAATGATTTTTGGGCCATCAAATTAATATAGCAGTTATTATTCACCATCAATTGGAACTCATCAGGACCCATTACGCCAAAATATCCATATTCCCCACTCTGTTGACCCCATTGACCGCGTGTAGCATAGAATCTACTGATCTGGATCAGCATTTCAGCGCCTTTACTGTGCAAGAATTCTTTATCCCCAGTATTTTTGACATAATGCCAGATACCATAGGAAATAGCAGTCCCTACATGAAGCTGAAGATTCGAATGCTGCCAGAGATCACAGCTTTCTGTTCCGTCTATTGTAGCAATAGGGTAGCAAGCGCCATCGCAATCAACATCTTTAGCACGTTGCATAGCCTGAGGTAATGTCTTATATCTAAAGTCCAGCAGGCTCCGTGCAGCCTTAGGATTATTAAACATATAGAATGGTAAGCAATACGACTCTGTATCCCAGAACGCCAAACCACGATACACTTCTCCAGTCAATCCTTTAGCGCCGATGTTGAACCCTGGATGATCACCATGATAAGTCTGATAAAGCTGGAAAATGCAAAAACGAATGCCCTGCTGATTCTCAGGATCGCCCTCAATCCGAATATCACTTGTCTCCCAGATACCATTCCAATATGCCGTCTGATCCGCGAATATTTGAGTATCGCTCAGTTGGCTTGCACTTTCAGCAAGAGCTAGCCCTTTGCTCCACAGCTCTTCAGCTGTATGGGCAGATTCACTATCCGAACAGTTGATAACCAGCTTTGTAAAATGGGTCGCTTCTCCCTGAGCAAGATCCATAGTAAAGCTTTGTCCAATAAATTTATCATGTTCAACTCGCGTAAGCTGAAGCGGCTGTGAAGATTGTAACGAAAAGCTAGAGAATAGCTTGTTAGCTGTATTCACTGTTCTCGCCATAATAGCTGTGGTAGATCCTTGTTCTCCACTGCGGAGACTACTCCACATACAGTCGCCGCGTTCCTCATGAATAATGCTGAAATCAAGACCTGCACAAATGTCCACGCTGCCCGAGAAATTAAGGGGCTCAAATTCCACCCGCTGTAGTCCCAGATGAGACATCGTCATACTTACCAAGCGTGTAAAGACAACTTTTAAGATTTTTCCATCATCTAGGTGCCAGATTAGCTCCCGCCGATAAGTCCCACTACGAAGATCCAGTTTGCGCACATAATCCGATATTTTACTTTTTGCCAGATCAAGCTGTTCACCATTCACAGTGATCCGTGTATACAGCCAGTCCACCGCATTTACCATATATCTCAGCGAGCGAATAATCCCCTTATAATGATTGCCAATGTCCAATTGTTCATTTAGCCCGTTGAAATAACTGCCTTGCAGGGAATCCCCAGAGTAACCTTCCTCAGCATACCCCCGCACACCCATATACTCATTTCCCAGTGAAAAAATAGATTCCGAGGTCCGATTTCGTTCTGGATCAAAGCCCTCTTCAATAATTGCCCAAGGATCTACCTTAAGATATTTGTCCGCCACTTTAGCCATGTATGATTTCCCCTTCTCCTGGTTTTTGCTCCATTCTCAGGATATCGTTCCATACCCGTTGCGCCAATGTCTGACCTTAATGAAGATGTGTGCATTTATACGGAGTTGAAATCGAACGGATTTCTATATCATGAATTTTTGCAGTATAATATGTAGAATCTAATAAGAACAAAAAAAACAGCAACAGACCCATTATTTGAGAATAATGGATTGCCACTGCTGATATATAAAGAACATATACTTCTTACTCCTTTTTAGTTAAAAATCATATTACATCTAGCACTTTTGAAGTGAAAATAATCACAATGTTGAAAATTCGACACTTTTAAATGGTTTTTCTTAACCAAATCGAAGATTTTAGAGGTATAATTAATTTAAAATTTACTGAAAAACTGAGGGAATAAAGGGGATGTCGATTATGCTAAAAGAACATTACAATGTCATCGAAGCCCACGGAAATACAAACTGTTTCTCCGAACAGAATTTCAACAGACTTCTTGTTACTATGAAAGAACGCGTTGTTCCAGAGGGTTCACATCTTTTCTGGGAAGGCGACTACTCGGATAAATTGTTTTATATCAAACGTGGACGTGTGAAATTAACTAAATCAACGGATGAAGGTAAAGAACTTATTCTTTATATGTACCAAGCCGGCGATATGGTAGGTCAAGCGGACCCATTCTTCAGCACCAAGCACAGCTTTACTGCAGAAGTGATTGAAGAAAGTGAAGTTGGCGTTATCGAGCAAAAGGATTTAGAAATTCTCATTTGCCAACATTGTGATTTTGCCATCGACTTTATGAAATGGATGGGCATTCATCACCGTCTAACTCAAACGAAATTCCGTGATCTGATGATGTATGGCAAACCAGGCGCACTTTGCTCCACTCTCATTCGACTTGGTAATACTTATGGTGAGAAGAGCAGCGATGGTGAGAACATCCTCATCAACAAAAAAATTACGCATACAGATCTGTCCAACATGATCGGTGCCACTCGTGAGAGTGTAAACCGGATGCTGAGTGACTTGCGTAAAAAAGACGCGGTTGAGTACGAGAACGGTATGATTGTCATCAAGGATCTTGGCATGCTGCAGGAAATTTGCCACTGCGAAATGTGTCCAAACGAGATCTGCCGAATTTAATTCCATTATAATGTACCCTCTATTCTCCTCAATGAAACATACATGACCCAATTATTCTGCACATTATAAAATAGAGTGGTCAAAGGCGCCTAACATAGGCGTCTTTTTTTATCCCACAAGACAAGCAAAAACGCCTTCGGCGTCCCTAATGGACGGTAAGCGTTTATGCGAGAGCGAGAAATATAAGGATAATTTATAGCGTGAAACTTATACTTTCTTATATTTAGAAAAAGAGCTGAACCCGAAATTGGGTCAGCCCTATAACTATATATACTCTTACCGCTTGGTCTGAGTACCACGCACGGGAGAGATCATCCAGTAGGCCATACCGACGAATACGCCACCGCCAATTATATTTCCTAAGGTAACAGGAATCATATTGTGGATCCATCCGGCAATTGTAACGGTGTCAGGGTGATTCGGGAGCAACACAGCAACACTCAGCAGCGTCATATTAGCCACACTGTGCTCATATCCACTCGCAATAAAGGCAAATAAACACCACCAGATTAGAACCAGCTTGGCAGTTTCACTTTTGGCGCGTGAGGCCATCCATAGCGCTAGACAGACCAGCCAGTTACATAGAATTCCACGGAAAAATAGCTCCGAAAACGGAAGACTCATTTTCTTGGCTGCAGCTGCAAAGATCAGATGCTCTGGGGGAGCCGCACTGAATAATCCAGTTCCTCGGATCAAAAGTGCTAAAATCACTGCCCCTACCACATTTCCTACGAACACAAGTACCCAGTTCTTGACGGTATCCCAGATACTTGTTCTACCAGCTAGTGTACTAACCGTAAAGAACATATTATTTCCGGTAAACAGCTCTGAGCCTGCAAACACAACAAGAGTCAAGGCAATACCGAAGGATGCACCCATAATGAGGGGTTGGAAAGGCGATTTGGCAGCCGCTAGAGGCGCTCCCAGCGAAAAAATAAGGATAATCCCAATGCCTACATATGCTCCTGCCAAAAGGGCTGCTAGAAAATATCTTGGTAAACTTTCATTCATTTGGTCTCGCTTGCTGACTGCCGCCTCGACAATGTTTTCCACACTTTGAGTAAACATAGTACTCCACCCCACCGTTTTCTATTTCATCCTTTACTACAAGCTTCGGTGTCTACAAGCTCACTGTCACAATGTCTCCGACAAGAGAGACTGGATAAGTCATAACGATACCTTGATCCGGTGCCTGAACTTCACCCGTGCGAAGATCTATTTTCCAATCATACAGTGGATCGTAAAGAAAGTGACCCGAAACGATCCCTTCCGCAAGCGGCCCCCCTTTTGGATGAGGGCTCCGATTCTCAAGTGCATAGATCGCTCCGTCAGAGGTACGAAATACAGCCAGCTCCACATTTCCAGCAATCACCACACGGCCAATCTGCAGCAGGAAATCCTGTACTGATCCTATTGGATACGTTTGTGTTGTCTTATTCATTGGTCTCTCCCCTTCTGTGTGCGTTATATCCGCTAGACTCTTGTTTCTTCAAAAAGCGCAGCACGAGTGCTGCTGTCATTGAGCATTTTTTTCCAAGGATCCGTAACCTGAGTCAGAGCAAAGTCAATCCGTGCGGCCAGCTCTTTGCGGTTATCTTCATTATTCAAAATAACCATTTGAATCCGCTCAAGTCCCATACGCTCAACCCACTCGGAAGTTCTCTCCAAATAATTGCCGGTCTCACGGTAATATTGCATCACTGCGGAGCACACTTCGATCAACTCTTCATCGGTCTTAATTTTGCAGAAGGAGTCTGCGATCCGTGGCTTGATCCCACCGTTACCACCGATAAACACTTCCCAACCACCATCATTTCCAACGATGCCAATATCCTTCGTGCAGGATTCCGCACAGTTACGTGGACAGCCGTTGACAGCTATTTTAAACTTGGCAGGAAAATCAAGACGTTCATACTTACGTTCTATGAGCGCGCCCATTCCCAGCGAATCTTGTGTGCCAAAGCGGCAGAACTGGGAGCCCACACAAGTCTTAACCGTACGCAGGGATTTGGCATAACCGTAGCCTGAAGGCATATCCAGCTCTTCCCATACCTTAGGCAAATCTTCTTTCTTCACACCAATTAGATCCAGGCGTTGCCCTCCAGTTACCTTCACAACTTTCACGTCATATTTAAGGGAGACGTCGGCGATTTTCTTCAAATCCTCCGGCGTAGTTACCCCACCATACATGCGTGGTATCACGGTGTAGGTTCCATCTTTTTGAATATTGGCACCCATTCTTTCATTTACAAATCGGGATTCTTTCTCATCTTGATGGGTATCAGGGTTCATCATCCCTAGATAATAGTTAATCGCCGGACGACACTTGGAGCAGCCTTCCTCTTGTTTCCAACCGAGTACATTCATGACCTCTTTTGTTGTTTTAAGACCTTTAGCTGTAATTTCAGCAACAATTTCATCACGGCTAAGCGTTGTGCACCCACAAATACCTTGCTTAGCAGCTTGCTGGAAACTGTCACCTAAGACAAATTGCAGGATTTGTTCTACTACGGGTTTACAACCACCACAAGAGCGAGTAGCGCCAGTGCATGCTTTGATCTCATCCACAGTAGTAAAACCATGTTCAGTAACAGCATCTACGATCGCTTTTTTAGTTACACCATTACAGCCGCAGACAATTTCTTCGTCCGCCATAGCTTCTACGGATGTGCTCTTCTTAGCTCCGCCACCGCAGCAGCCCGTTCCCATAACCTCCGTATAAATCTCATCGGTCATTACTGCGCCTTGTTTTACTAGCTTTTGCAGATTCGCGGACTCCGTTACATCACCGAACAAAACCGCACCGACAATCACATTATTTTTGAGCAAAATTTTCTTATAAGTTTTCTTCCATTCATCTTTGCTTGAGATCACAGTGTGTTCAGGACAATCCAAAAACTCACCTGCAGAAAATACATCCACCCCAGATATTTTAAGCTTCGTGGAAACAATCGAACCTTCATAAGGCTTGGTATCGCTACCACATAAATGTTTAGCTAGAACCATGCCTTGTTCAAATAGTGGAGCCACCAGTCCGTAACACATACCGCGATGCTCAGCACATTCGCCGATGGAATATATATTCTGCATGGAAGTTTGCAAATAATCATCCACCACGATCCCACGATTTACGGAGATTCCGCTATCTTTTGCCAATGTCACGTTCGGTTTGATTCCAACAGCCATTACCACAAAATCTGCAGCAAGCGTACTGCCATCACTAAAACGCAATCCACTTACTCTCTGTTCCCCGCTCAATTCTACCGTTTGTTTGCCCATAGCAAATTTCACGCCTTGACGCTCCAGCTCAGCTTGCAGCATCGAGGAGGCATTCCGATCAAGCTGACGCTCCATCAGATCTTCCATCAAATGAACTACGGTAACATCCATACCAAGGTTCACAAGACCTTTTGCCGCTTCCAACCCAAGCAAACCCCCGCCGATGACAGCCGCTTTGCTGTATTGTTTGGCCGCTGCCAGCATCGCATCACAGTCTGAAATGTCTCGGAATCCTACAACGCCCTCTTTATCACTGCCAGGTACAGGTAAAATAAACGAATTCGAGCCTGTCGCAATAATTACCTTGTCGTAGGGGACTATCATCCCACTATCCGTAACAACTTGCTTAGAGCCTTCATCAATTCGTGTGACCGTTGTTCCCGTGTGTAGAGTTATATTATTGTCTTCATACCAATTCCAGTCGTTTAGGATGATATCATTAAGGGTCTTACTTCCTTCAAGAACATAAGACAACATGATCCGATTGTAATTGGGGTGAGGTTCACTTCCAAAAACCGTGATGTCATAAGCTCCACCCAGCTTCAAAATCTGCTCTATCGTACCTATGCCTGCCATACCGTTGCCGACTAATACTAATTTTTCTCTCTTCTCTGCCATGGTTAGGTGCCTCCTCAAGCTTAAGGTTTCTTGATTAATTTCGCGTCAATTACTCTTCTTCATATTGGAATTATACGGTTCGAATTCAAGTAGACATTGTGATTGCAGTCACATTAATTGTGAATATTTTCACAGTTTACTACTCTGAGAATTTTTAGCTATATTTTGCACATAAAATAAGCCCGATCAACGATTCTGAACAACCGTTGATCGGGCTTATTGTACGATTTTTTAGCGTAAAGTCAATAAAATCTCCAATTCATCTTGAGCCCTGAGTTTCATATCCATTCCATCATCGAGTAGTTGTTTTCCGTTCACCTTCAGCTTCCATTCTTCATTACTAAGAGGAGTATAATCTTCGACGGAAAGCACCTTTTTATTGTCATCGGCCAACTGTACGCTACTACAGCTTTTAAGCAAATCTCTTACAGTTAAATCCTCTTTAAATAACATAATATACGTATGATGCAAGTCTACTTCAACACTTCCACCGTTCAAGGTCAGCCTTACAGTTTGAAGTGGTGCTTGATGGTCCTTCGACTTCGCGGTGAAGACTAGCTGTGAATCATACCCTACAGTATTATTCCAATCCGCATTCCCAATGATTTGACCGCCCATCTGAAGCTCCCAAACCATTCCCGCCTCTAGCGAAAAATCCTTTACCGAAACAATGCTTGAGTTATCCTCAGCAAATGTGGCAACATTACTACCTTTCAGTAGCTCCATGATCGATATTCCATTTCTATAACTCCCACTAAGTAACCTATCTGATGGTTTAGTAAGCAGTTCATTATCTCCAACCCTTATTGATATTGTCGGTCCCTCTGATCGTGCCACACCATTATTAGCATTACTATTGCCGTCATTGTTAGTAGAGCATCCACCTATTATGAATACAATGACTAATCCTAACATCAATTTCCACAAAGATCGCATGGGCATCCTGGCACCGCCTTGTCCCGCCTAATGACCATATAGCGTCTCAGGCTTGTAAAGTTATGTATACTGTCTTTTTAAGGATAACTTAAACAAGCCATGTTCTCAAATAAGTAATAACAAGCTTACTTCTCAGTATCTTTAATTATCTCCCCAATGATATTAAAAATTGGCAAAAACTTTTTAAAAAGCTAACCTCTATTCCCCTCTTTTTGCTCATTCGGCGCTATCTCGCATATTCTAGGGGATTTATCCCCCTCTTTCTGCCCATTTGGCGTCATTTCACATATTCTGGGGGATTTATCCCCCTCTTTCTGCTCATTCGGCGTCATTTCGCATATTCTAGGGGATTTATCCCCTTCTTTTTGCTCATTCAGCGTCATTTCACATATTCTAGGGGATTTATCCCCCTCTTTTTGCTCGTTCGGTGTCATTTCACATATTCTGGGGGATTTATCCCCTTCTTTTTGCTCATTCGGTGTCATTTCGCATATTCTGGGGGATTTATCCCCCTCTTTTTGCTCATTTGGCGTCATTTCATATATTCTGGGGGATTTATCCCCCTCTTTTTGCTCGTTCGGCGTCATTTCGCATATTCTGGGGGATTTATCCCCTTCTTTTTGCTCATATGGCGTCATTTCACATTTTCTGGGGGATTTATTCCCCTCTTTCTGCTCACTCGGCGCTATCTCGTAGTCCGCTTTTAAGCAATCCTTCCGCCATCCATCAATCGATCTTACCCATATTTTTCACGATCATTTCTTCTACCTTTTTCAACGGAGTTATCCACATTTCTTTACATTCTATAATTTCCTATAAAAAAAAGCCCCCTAAGGGACTCTTTAGAACTCTATTCGTCTTCACTGATACCTAGGGAACAATATATTATTCTCCAAATGTACATGTTCAAAAGTCATACTCTCCAGCTCTTCCAGCCGGGCATATGTCAATCGATAGGTTGTGCAAGCATGCGCTGGTGGAGTGAAGTCATCTGTAATACTACGCATTTTTCTCAAAATGTCGCCCGCACCATCATGCTCACTCTCCAGCTCAGATAATGACTCGCGGAGCGATGACAGACCTTCTTCACTAGGATTAGCATCATATATCAACAGCTTAGGAAACTCATCTTCTTCTTCTTTAGCCGTATGCGTAAGCAATTCTTCCTTAAGTGTGTTGAACAAGGAATGTAACTCCACCAAATGGGGAGAATCCCCAC
Organism: Paenibacillus sp. FSL R5-0923; assembly: GCF_038009145.1. Classification (NCBI taxonomy): domain Bacteria; kingdom Bacillati; phylum Bacillota; class Bacilli; order Caryophanales; family Paenibacillaceae; genus Paenibacillus; species Paenibacillus sp. FSL R5-0923. The sequence continues at coordinate 2,618,894 of NZ_JBBPAT010000001.1, read as the reverse complement.
CATGCACTCGATACACCTTAGTTACATTTTGGCTAATGAGAGGTAGCTCTTCACGAAGATAGCGGTGATGTTTGTTTATGATATGGTCAATTAACTCATCTGAAGGTGCGGTATTCCAAGCGATCTCCTCTTCGGGTACTGGATACTCTTCGAACATCTTGTTAAGATCACTGATAATTATCTCTTGATCCAGACCACGCTCAGCAGCTGCTTCAGCAAGAGGTTTAGCTCCACCGCAACAGAAATCAATCCGTTTTGCTTTGAAATAATCTGCCGCTTTAGGGAACTGTAATACAATATCCCTCACTAGTGCATCTGGGGTAAACCCAGCCTGTACCGATTGTGCTTGCTTCGAATCCGAAATACTATCATTAAGTTGTTTAGTTTCCATTATAGCTCCTCCTTGGGTTATGGGATTAGGTTCTGAATAAATCTTATCCACTTCTTCACCTTAACCCTGAAAGGAACTTTGACTTGTGATTGTACGCACGGAAATTGTATCTTATTTTTGAACGAAATTGGAGATGGATGTACATGCAAAGTAAACGCAAAAAAGCACCTTTTCCTACAAAGGTGCTTTTTCAACTCACTTTATTGCACATAAGCCTGCATATACGTCCGCTGTCCCTTTGAATCCTTCAAATAAGGTCCTAATCCGGCAAAACGGGAGTGATCCATATAAACACCGGTCATCCATCTGCCTTCCGTCAAGCCACCATTCCATTTAAGGACAAGATCAGGTGCGGAAATCCATTCCTGAAAGACTCGTATATTCTGATCTTTGTATTCTTTACATGGCTTAGACCGCTCAATAAGGTGGAATTCATTAAGATAAGTTGGAACGAAATAAGAGGATATCGTATGCAAATCATCATCGTCAAAAAAAGGCTCGTCGCCTAAAAAGGGTTTGAATAATACGGTATTCTCGTACATGGACCAAATTAAGGCTTGAAGCACCATACTCTGGCGAATGCCGTTATGAAACTTATATTGTCGCCCATGATTCGCCGCATTTACATCCTGTGGAGGTTCCGTGGACTCCAGACAGTGCCGTTCACAACCAATACACTTCCAGCCGGTCGGACTTTGAATCCATTTTTGAAAAATAGTCCCACTATCATTGTTTCCTTTGTAGAGTGAAGAGATAATGCTGTAAGGCACGCCAATCCACGCATCCCATAAGGAATCAGGAAGATGGCTATGCAGCATGAACAACGTCTTGTCATAGATGAGCTGTACTTTGATAGAAGCATTCTCTAGCTCAGCAACATCCTTTTTTCCATACGTTATTTCCCGGGAAAACAGGGTCGTCTTCGTCTTCATCTCCCTCGCCTCCTAATAGTTTTGCTATGCCTGTACTCCAGCTGAGTAGATTTGAGCAAAAACCAATACGCGAGCGTTTCCATTCAAGGATCATACAATGTTTTTCTATTATATTACAATTATTTTTAAACTGTGCAAGTTTTTTTCAAGCATAAAGGATTGGAACAATACTGTCACTGTCTAATATTTAGAAATTGAAAAGCCCCTTTTCCACCATTCCGGAAAAAGGGCCACAACATCACTGTGAATTTTAGTCTACCCAGCTCTCAGCCCAAGACTGAATCTGCTGCATAACAGGCTGCAATGCACGGCCTTTGTCTGTTAATTCGTACTCAATACGTACGGGTGTTTCTGGGTATACATGCCTAACCAGGATACCCTCACCTTCCAAATCCTTCATCCGCTCGGACAGCATCTTATCGCTCATTGAAGGAATGAGGCCGGAGATATCTTTAAAACGCTTCGGTCCACTCATCAATGTCTGAATAATAAGTCCATTCCAACGTTTGCCTAAGAAAGAGAAGGCTGTTTCAAATCTGGGACACATCGCAAATTGATGTTCTTCCATTGTTCTCACCTCTCACTAGCGAAACTTACTATTAGTTAGTATATATAATATTAACACATTTTAACCATGATGAACATCGTTTACCGAAAAAAGTTCATCTGACTCTATTATTATATCCCCAATGTCAATCCCCCAGAGGTCCTTTAGATCCCCTTTGAGCAATCGCTTCAGTTACGATTTGTGCCAAGTCATCATTTCCAAAAAGCGAAAGTACACCCAAAACGGTGTCATCAGAAATGTCCCCCGCTTCCTCTGCGGAAACCGTGAGGGCAAGTGCCTGACGCAAGGCTTCATTCCCTTCCTGCTGCGGATAAGCCTGCAAGTATAGAGCATGTGGATCGAGTCCATTATTTACACACCACTGAGCGAATACAAGAATCATCATCTCTTCTTCGCGCTTATAGCTTTCGATGATCTGTTCCTCCACTAATTTACGGTTATCCTCCATATATTCTTCTCCTTTCTCAGAGACCTCATTCAGCAAGCTGTGCCGCCAGCATATGACTAGGCAGTACCGCTGAAGCAGCAATGCTGCATAGCTCCGGTGTATTTATGTTGCTAAGAAAATTATTCACCACTCCACTAAAACCTCTTCTATCGAGTACAGTATCCCAGCTTCCAAAGCCTTGAATATGCGGTAAGGTATCTTTTTCAAAAAGAATGGCTTTTTCTAGATCCACTACTTCCACCGATCTGCCATTTCCGTGCAGCTCAAGCTTCTCCAAATCCACACCAGCTTCACGAACCATACTGTACATCCCAACTGCACTATCTTTCCAGCCTAGCATTCCAGATGCCTGCAGCAGACGACCTTCACCACTAGAGTGAAGATGACTACGAAGCAGTTCATACTGATCTCCACACAACCACAACAGCAAATCAAGCATATGGATAAGATCATCATGCACGGTTTCGCGGCTGGTGCTTGTCTGTAGCTTCGTTCGATGTTTAATCGCACTGCAATGGCTAATTCCGCCAACTTCTTCAAGCCATTGCTTGGCGGTGACATACATTGGGGCAAAACGGCGATTAAAGCCCACTCCTAGCAAAAGCCCCTTATCTTGTGCTAGCTCTGCCATCCTTCTGGACTCTTCTAGATCATAGGAAAGTGGTTTATCTACATATACCGAAATCCCACGTTCGAGACATTTTGTTACTATATCATAATGAGTAGTTGTTGGGCTATGTACAAATACTGCATCCAGATCCCAAGATAACAGCTCTTCCAGATTAGTCGTCCCTTTAGGAAAACGGTAGGTATGAACGGCCTGCTCCACCGTTGTCGGTGAATGACTGAGAACACCAACTACCTCGGCATAATCATGCTGAGAGAGCAGTGGTAAATATACTTTGCGGGCTATATTGCCGATTCCTATTATGGCGACTCTTTTACGTTCAGGTACAATCACTGATCCATCCCCCTCTTAACACTTCAATATATCGTTCTTTTCTCTTTGTTCTCTACAAATGCTATTATACCTGCTTCTCATTCTCTGACAATTGATCTTTGCTTCAATATTTACTTCATATCCCGTATGATGAGATGAATGAGTGGAAGAAGGGGCATATTATCTATGAAAAAATGGTTCTCGATTGTTCTTTATGTTTCGGGTACAATCCTTGCGTTTATCTACAGATATGACATCCTAAGCTGGATGAAAGAGGATCATAATCTTTTCAGTTCTATAGGGATTGCAACTTTACTGGCCCTGTTTCCAGTTGTCCCTTATAAAGCTGTCATCGGATTCTTCGGTTATGCATACGGAGGTTTAGTGGGAGCCTTGATTTGCTGGCTAGCTACTAATTTGGCTGCCGCAATCCTTTTTGGTGTTGTGAAGTACTTGTTTCAAAGCCAAGCGAGAGCTTATTTAGCCTCCATTCCCGCACTCGAAAAGTTCACAGTAGGCATTGAGCGGCGACCTTTCGCTTCGATTGTCCTAGCACGACTCATGCCAATCATTCCCCAAACAGCGGTTAACATCTACGCTGGAGCTGCCGGTTTACCTTTTTGGAGCTATATTGCAGCTTCCGGCATAGGAAAAATACCGGGAATTGCATTATACGCTTTCCTTGGGGATCATCTGTTTCAGGACCCTGTAAGTGCGGTTATTGCCATCATCGCCTATGCCGCTGTGCTAATTATCGCTGGACTGAGCTTGCGTCCGCGCTCTCAAGAAGCGAAGAACAGCCGATAGCGAAAGAACTTATCGGTTACAAACTGGCAGGCAGTTAGTATTTGCTTTATAATTAAATTGTGATCTATTTAATTGCATTATGTGAATGGAGGGATATCAATGAGTGAACATCAGACTAACCATATAAATACCAAGACGGAAAAAGCAACCTTTGCAGGTGGATGCTTCTGGTGCATGGTCTCGCCGTTCGAAGAATTGCCAGGTATCATTAGTGTCGTCTCTGGCTATACCGGCGGTCATACAGTGAACCCAACCTATGAAGAGGTTTGTTCTGAAACGACAGGACATGTTGAAGCTGTACAAATTACGTTCAACCCAGATATTTTCCCTTATAGCAAGTTAATTGAGCTGTTCTGGCAGCAAATTGACCCTACCGACGCAGGTGGACAATTCCATGATCGCGGGACTTCTTACGGAACAGCAATCTTTACCCATTCGGAGGAACAAAAAGAACAAGCAGAAGCTTCCAAGGCAGCTCTGCAAGCAAGCGGTCGATTCTCTAGTCCGATTGTAACCCCGATTCTCCCGGCAACCACCTTCTATCCTGCCGAAGAATATCATCAAGGCTACCATCATAAGAATCCAGGCCACTACAAACGTTATCGTAAAGGTTCTGGCCGAGAGGATTTTATCGAAACCCACTGGACACATAAAGAGGACAAACAAAGTTTGAAAGAACGTTTAACCCCTCTTCAATATGAAGTCACTCAGAACAGTGCAACAGAATCTCCTTTCCGGAATGATTTTTGGGATCACCATGGAGATGGTATTTATGTAGACATCGTATCTGGCGAACCGTTATTCAGCTCGCAGGATAAATACGATTCCGGTTGCGGCTGGCCAAGCTTTACTCGTCCCATCCGGGACTACGCTGTGAAAGAAAAGACGGATCTCAGTCATTTGATGGTCCGCACTGAAGTGCGCAGCAAAGTAGCGGATTCCCATCTAGGCCATGTCTTTGACGATGGTCCCGGAGAAAACGGTTTACGCTACTGCATAAATTCGGCGGCGCTACGATTTGTACCGAAAGAGGATTTGGAGAAGGAAGGATACGGGGAGTATCGTATACTCTTCCAGCCTGCCTAAACATCAATCCTCAGCACATAAAAAAAACGGTTGTCGTCCTTTTAGGATGACAACCGTTTTTTTCTCTTAAAATATAAGAAAGTATAATTTTCACGTTATACATTATTCATATATTTCTCGCTTAAACGCTTACCATCTTTATGAAGACGCCGAAAGCGTTTATGCTTGCAGGGCTATTCTTTCTTTGAGTCCTCTGTTTCCTTATTAGACTTCGAATTATCCTCTGAAACTGCCTCCTTAGGCTCTGTTGCCGCAGGGATGATTTGCTCTCTGTTCAGCTCCTTATTTCGCTGACGAATTCTCTCGGTCTGCTGCTCCCGACGCTCGCGGATATTTTTACGGGAAACTAATACAATAGCTAAAATAATGGCAGCCCCGATAAGTATCGGTAACGCTCCTGCAAGGATAACGACAATCCACTGAAACATCACAGATAGTGCATTTAAGCTTCCATTTAGAGCATCTGAAGCACGTTCCAGTAACGGCCCTTGCTCCTTCTTCTCCTTGACAGCAATACTTTCATCCGTCTGATACACTCTCAATTCTACTGTAGAGAAGGATACATTCTGATTGATATAACGCATTCTACCTTTAATCTGCTCAATACTTTCTTGAATCGAACCAAGCTCGTTCGCGAAGGCGACCAGATCAGTGGATTTCGTCGCTTTTTTCATAAACTCTGTATATTGTGCTTCCATTAGCTGCTTTGCCTTCAAACGTGACTCCAGATCAACATACTCTTCTGAGACATCCTGACCTTGAATGCTGCGCTGTAGAGATTCGTGTTTTACTTGTTCTAATTTATTCAGAAAAGGTGAGAATCCGGAGGCAGGCACCTTAAGGATAAACGTTCCACCTTGCTCGTACTGCGACATATTTTCATTAAACTCAATAATATATCCATTGGCCATGGTTACTAAATTACGTATTTCAGTCTGTGCTTTTCCATAGTCTTCTACTTCCATATTAAGATTCGCTTTATAGATCAGCTTCTTGTTCAAGCCCGCTACTACATCACTACCAGTAAATCCTGCACTTGCTTGAACTGTATTTTCTGATGTGGAGCCCTTTACAGCCAAGTTCTCGCTGCCAGTTGCTTCTGACTCAGGAGCTGCCGAAGTGCTTTGATTCGCTGTTGAGGCCATCGAGCTCTGCGATTGTACCTCTACTGCTGCGTCGTTACTCGTACTACCATTTTCTTTTGCCGAACTATCTGCCGCTGAATTCCTATCCGATGAGCCACAACCCGCCAAGACTACCGCAAGAATTAATAAACATAAGTAATGCAGACCCCATTTACGCATTCTCATTCCTCCAAAAATGTAATAGATACCGCTTGCACGGATCATAATATCGTTACGGAATGTCTTGTTCTAAGCAGATCTCTTCCGTCACTCTTTACTAAGACGTTCCAAAACTTGGAAGGTTGCACTGAAAAATGGAATTATGAACAGTTTCTTTTGAATTATGCTCTCTAAATAAAAAAAGAGTCGCATTTCTGCAACTCTTTTAGTTTAAGCTATTATTTTTCGAGCAAAAATCAACCTGGGTTAGAAGTGCTTTGTTTAATGGCATAAAACCGCTTAATAAGCTTGCCACTGTTTGTTTTGCGGTTACACTAAAGCTTGTATTCGCAATATAGCCTTGAGATACTGAAAAGCTAATGTTTAACAACGAATTTACAGAAGCACTGTTGTATACAGGCTGAGAGATTCTTCTAGTCAAACCACTTCTAGTGACATATGGGACACCATAACCATTCGAATAACTCATTTGCTTACACGCACTTTATTTGGTACAATTACCACGTCTAAACACGTAAAAAAATACCAAAAAACCCTCTATTCATAATGAATGAGGGCAGAACACGGTTCTGTTCGGACAAGCTCCACCTTGTTGAACAGAGAAGTTTTTTAATAATGCTGTCTATTACTAAAAGGGGAGGTGAACCCTCATGGCAAAAGACGTAATTTGCGAAGTTAACTCCTGCACCCACTGGGCAGAAGAGAACAAATGCAGTGCTGATTCTATCTTTGTAGCTTTCCACAGCTCCCAAGAACCTACACGTGCAGAAGAAACAGATTGCAAGACTTTCGAAAGCAAATAAGGTGATGATTTGAAGGGACCCTCCACGGTTCCTTCTTTTCTTTTCTCATTCTATCAAGAATGAGAATTATTATCAAGTGGCTGAAATAAAAAGCCAGGGAGAAATTCCCCGGCTATGATTTATTGTATACTTCTTATGTTATTTGGAAGCACTAACTCCTGCATTTTCTCTTGCAATAGCGGCAGCCTTTACCATGTTACGAAGTGCATCTTCTGTCTCCTGCCAGCCACGTGTCTTAAGACCGCAATCCGGATTAATCCAGAACTGTTCAGGATCAAGCACCCGCAGCGCACGATCAATATTAGCTGTCATCTCTTCTACTGCAGGAACCCGTGGACTATGGATATCATATACACCAAGACCAATTCCTTTATCATACTCCTGCTCCTCAAAGCTAACGATCAGTTCCCCATGGCTACGTGAAGTCTCAATAGAGATAACATCCGCATCCATCGCTGAAATGGAGTCTATCATGTCATTAAATTCGCTATAGCACATGTGGGTATGAATTTGTGTCGTAGCCTTCACATGATTCGTCGCGATACGGAACGACTTCACCGCCCAATTCAAGTATGCCTCATGATCTTCCGCCTTCAAAGGAAGTCCTTCACGGATAGCCGGTTCATCTACTTGAATCATCTCTATGCCTGCATCCTCCAAAGCTTTAACTTCATGACGGAGCGCTAAGGCAATTTGATTCGCTACTGCTTCCCGACTAAGATCATCACGTACGAAAGACCAATTGAGAATCGTAACAGGACCAGTCAACATACCTTTAACAGGAAGGGAAGTTAACGACTGAGCATAGACGCTTTCTTTTACAGTCATAGGCTGGATAAAAGCTATATCCGCATAAATAACTGGTGGCTTAACGCAGCGTGATCCGTAGGATTGAACCCAGCCATTACTAGTAAATAAGTAACCATCCAACTTCTCCCCGAAAAACTCCACCATATCGGTTCTTTCGAACTCACCGTGCACGAGTACATCCAGACCCAGCTTTTCTTGGAAAGTGATTGCATCTGCAATCTGCTCACGAACGAACCCGTCGTAACGCTCTTGATTCCATACGCCTTTACGCCATTTCAACCTTGCCTGGCGCACTTCTACGGTCTGTGGAAAGCTTCCGATTGTTGTCGTTGGCAGAAGTGGCAGCTGCCACTTCTCCTGCTGCACCTTCAGGCGCTCAGCAAAAGGTAGGCTACGTTGGTCTGGTAAATCTGCAAGTCCGAGAACTTGCTCGGCCACATCCTTACGACCGCGTTCAGGAAGTGCACGGAAGGCAGTAAGGGCTTCGCGACTGGCTGTCAACGCAGCAGCAGCTTCTGCTGTACCCTCTAAGGCTGCAGCAAGCAGGCCAAGCTCTCTAAGCTTCTCATCAGCAAAAGCTAAAGCAGCCTTGACGGTGGCCTTCAGCTTCACCTCACCCTGAACAGTAACCGGAACATGCAGCAAACTGCAAGAAGGCTGTAGAATAAGACGATCAAGCGGTACATGTACACTCAGCTTCTCGATCAGCTGCAGCTTAGCATCCAGATCCGAGCGCCAGATGTTGCGTCCGTCAATAATACCCGCTCCCAGCCACTTATCCTCAGGCCAGCCAAGACGTTCAATCGATGCCAGGTTCGTCCCGCCATCATGGACAAAATCAAGACCTAAACCTTGTACCGGAAGCTTGAACAGTGCCTCCAGCGGTTCAGCAGCTTCAAAGTAAGTCTGCAGAATAATATTTAATCCAGGCACGGATTCAGCAATTTCTGTGTAAATCGAGTTAAGTAATGATAATTCTGATTCATTTATTCCTGTAACAATCGCTGGCTCATCAATTTGTACCCAGCTTACTCCTTCTTGCTTCAGTTCCTGCAACAGCTGAACGTAAACCGGAAGAAACCGAGCAGCAATCTTCGCAATATCCGCAGATGCAAAACCTTTTGACAACTTAAGGAATGTATAAAGGCCTAAAACCACAGGTTTACCCTCAATTCCCGCTTGGGACTTGGCAAAACGATAAGCTGCCAGTGGTTTATTCTCGGTCAGACGCGGCGTTTGTGCACCGATCTCTGGAACGATGTAATGATAGTTCGTATTGAACCATTTAGTCATCTCGCAAGCGGTAGCCTCAGCATTTCCTCTAGCCATCGCAAAATAAAGATCAAGCCCAATGTCGCCACCATCATACGCATAACGTGGAGGTACGATCCCGAACATTACAGCTGTATCTAGCACATGATCGTAGAACGTAAAATCATTTACCGGAATTAAATCAATTCCTGCCTCCTGCTGAGTCTTCAAATGCTGAAGCTGAATTCCTGTCATTTCAGTACGGAACGCTTCCTCATTTATTTTTCCCGCCCAGAAGGCTTCCAACGTTTTCTTCCACTCGCGGTTTTTTCCGATTCTTGGATAGCCAAGATTGCTTACTTTTACTTTGTTCGTCACTTTGCAGCTCCCCTTCTCCATCTTCTTATTTTGGACTCGATATCACTTGCATTCCTTTAAAAAAGAGCGCCCTTCCCTAAAAAAGTCAAAGGGAAAGACGCCCATAATATACCTATGGTTAACGTCTAACACCTTCCTATCCTCCGTAGGTGAAGCAGTGCTGTTGAAACAGGCAGGTCTCCTGGCTAGCGGTGTCAGCATCCTTAGCAGTCTTCCCAGCAGTAGTAAATTGCCAGTGACATATGTTGCTATGGACTCTTCCGTTACAGTGGCGGGACCGCATCGGCTTCAAACCGAATTTCCCTATTAAGCCTACCGAATTACTAATTTCCGGCAAGCACCTGTCTCCGATATTGTCAAGCTAAAACGCCTTCAGCGTCCTTTTAAGGACGGTAAGCGTTTATGCGAGAATTATAAGGATAAAGTGAGTGTCTTAAATCTGATGTCATCATACGTGAAAGCCCCCGTCATCTGCAATAGATTACGGGGGCTTTTGTTATATCGATTCCTTATAACGGATTTAGAAAAACACGAAATATACTACTGCAGCAAGTACTATGCGATATATAGCAAATGGTAAAAGCTTAATCCGGTTGATCAATTTCAAGAAGAAACGCATCGATAATAGTGCAAATACAAAGGCACTGATAAAGCCTGCAATGAAGAACGGCAGGGCATCGATGGTGAAATATTGCCAGTTCTTCATCAGTGAGAGTAAACTGGCGCCTGCCATGATTGGAACAGCCATAATAAACGTGAAATCAGCAGCAGCGCGATGACTCATACCCAGAAGAACACCACCAGAAATCGTCGACCCGGAACGAGAAAATCCCGGCCACAAGGAGAAGCACTGGACCAGACCAACACCTAGCGCCTGCTTATATGTAATCTGATCGACACTCTCCGTTTGAATCTTCTTTGGTCCGAATAGATCCGCAATAATCATTAATACAGCACCGACTACTAGACCGATTAACACGGTGGATGTAGAGAATAAATGCTCGTCAATATAATCATTAAACAGAACCCCCAGCACGCCTGCTGGCACTAAACCTACAAGCACCTGTGTAAGCTTCAGGTGGCCGCCTTTTTCAAGCTGTGGTTGTTGCTCGGTTACAGGATCCAACTGCTTGCGGCTGAAGCGCTTTAAGCCCAGCAATTCAATGAACCTATTTCTAAAAATAACTACAACTGCTAATATTGACCCCAGCTGTATAACCACTTTGAACGTATTGGCCGTATATTGCCCAAATAACTCTGTCGATTTTAACCACATATCATCAACAATAATCATATGACCTGTGGAGGATACCGGAGCAAATTCAGTCAATCCTTCAACAATTCCCAAAATAATAGCTTTAATAATCGTTAATAGCTCCATTTGTTCTCCTCCTTTTAATCATAACTTTTATCTATATGTCCTTCTCGGCTCAACCTTCGGTGTTCATTTTCCGGCTGCGCTTGCGGAAGAACAAATACCCAAGGATCACTACTCCACCTGCAAGAAGCACGTACACTACGTTGGAGTACATATCCATATACATGGCGATGTCTTCCCAGGACTCACCCAATGCCGCACCAATAAGCACCAGCAATAGATTCCATCCCAGCGTACCAATCGTTGTGAAGATCATAAACACTCCAAATTTCATGCCCGACATCCCTGCAGGGATCGAAATCAAACTACGCACTAGTGGAACCATCCGACAAAATAATACGGTCCAATAGCCATATTTGTCAAACCAAGCGTCAGCCTTGTGGATGTCCTTTTTGCTAATCCGGAGTAGGCCGCCCCAGCGTTCAACGATCTTTTCCAAGCGATTTACATCCAACAAACGACCGATATAATAGAGAATTACTGCACCCAGCAGTGAGCCAAGCGTAGCAGCAATAATTACACCAGGAATGGTCAAATTCGTTGTGGTTGTCATGAATCCGCCAAAAGGAAGGATCACTTCGGAAGGAATCGGTGGAAATATATTTTCAAAAGCGAGCATCAGGAAAATACCAAAGTAACCAAACTGCTCCATAAAATCTGTAATCCATACTTGCATTTCGTAACCCCCATTATTCAGATCAAGTTCTTCTTCAAGTTGCGTAAATAACGGCTGCGAATAAAAAAGAAGTAAAGTCCCTGGACAGCCAAATATCCCAATAAAACCGCCCCGGTCTCCACAGCAATAGATAAGTAAAACAACCGCTGAAGCGCAATAAAGGCAAACACACTATGCAAAATAGCTACCCCAACCGGAACAAAAAACAACAACGACAATTGTATCGTTACAATTCGGTTTAGCTCTTGATCTGTAAGTCCCATTTTGGACAATGTAGAATATTGATGACGATCATGATCTAGATCTGTATACAGCCGGAAGTAAAGGAAGCTGCCTGCTGCAATGAAAAAGACAGTACCCACCAGTAAAGAAGCGAATAGCATCGTGTTGTACAATGTTCTTTGTATTTCAAACAGCGTGCCGCTAACAACAATCGCGTATGGCGAGTTATTTTCATAGGATCGTTTCCCTTTATGAGCAAGATCCGCAGCTATACCTACCGTTCGCGGGAAGTCATCCATGTAAAATCCTGTATACAAATCGGTCTGTACGGGATGAATAGCCTTGTAAAGCTCATCGCTAATCACAACACCACTGAAATCTCCCCCATCCCTTCCATCCAGCTCCGGCAATAGATATTCAGCAATCGGAACATGCTGGGTATAACCCATTTCTCGAATGGAAAGACCTTGCTTCAAGGTATATACCGGCTTTACTCTACCCGCTTGCAGACTCCGGTCTCGTTGCGAACCGATCATCACCAGTCCTTCATCTCTACTTAGAGGCTGCTCATCCGTCGTAAACCCTGCACGAAGCAGAGCAAGCTTATAATCACTGTAAGCAATCAAGGGAAGCCTTAACGTGCGATCTGGCCCGGTCTGAGATTCCACCTCTGCGTATTTAATCGGAATACTAAGTGTCTCATAGGGTAAACCGAGCGTTGTAAGCTCTTCCTTAATTTCGTCCAAATGCTGATCAAAAGGATCCTGCAATTGATTGCCTTTGGCTACATAACCAACTGCTGCGGGATAGTCCAATTTCAACTCTCTGGAAAGCGTATGGATCGATGCGAATACTCCCACTGAAGTAAAAGATACTGCGGATACAATCGTCACCATAAAAAACATTCGGGCATTCTCTTTCCAGCGGTAAGACAAACCCGATAAAGTAATGATATTCGTGTGGTTCCAATACAGGCGCCGGATCGTCTTAAGTAGTTTAACAGTGTAAATACTGAGCTGAGTATAAAAGAGATAGGTACCCGCAACCGTAATTATAACGACGGGGAACATCACCTTTTCAACCGAAGCCGCTTGTGCTGTAGCTGCCATAAAATAGCCCGTTAACAGCAATAAAGCAGACAGTATAGATAACACCAAGGAAACTTTAGGTTCCTCTTCTGCTTTTCGTTCTCCCTGAAACAGCCGCATCAGTGATTCATTCCCAATAAAGAAGAACGTGCTTAGCGAGATTAGAATAAATAACAGCGCAAAGCTACATATCGTTAGTACAAGCGCCTGCCATGGAAGATGAAACGTTAAAAGAGGTATCCCTAGAAAAGTAGATCCGATCATCAAAAACAACTTACCTAGAATTAACCCAAGTAAAGTACCTGTCAGGATGGCAGAGGTGCCGATCATCATATTTTCCAAAAATACCATCATGTTCAGCTGTCGCTTCGTCATTCCATGCATCAATAAAATCCCAAACTCCATCTTACGTGACTGCAGGAACGATCCGACCGATACAAGAACGAACAAGGAGCAAAACACATAAATAATGGTTTCTGCCGCCATCATTGTATGAGCAGCTGTACTATAAACCAAGCTCTTAGAAATATCCGGATGGTAAATAAACAATGCGCACACAAAAAAGATCATCACTGAAAAAGCACTGACGACAAAATAAGCCGCATATTTACGCTTGTTACGTGTAACATTCCTATAAGCGAATTGCCGAAAGGTCATGGCTAGTTCCCCCAAGCAGAGACAACATATCAATGATACTTTGGAAGAAGGCGCCTCGGCTGCTCCCCCTGTACATTTCACTATAGAAACGTCCGTCTTTAATAAAGATGACTCGGTTACAAAAGCTCGCGGCCACTGCGTCATGTGTGACCATCAGCACGGTTGCCCCTTCTTCCTGATTCACCTCTGTCAGCATATTCATGACTTCACCTGAAGCTTTGGAATCCAGATTCCCTGTAGGCTCATCTGCTAAAATCAATGAAGGACGATGAATCATCGCCCGGGCGATGGCGGTCCGCTGCATCTGTCCACCTGAAATCTCGTATGTCCTTTTTTGCAGCAAATGCTCAATGTCCAGCATACTTGCTACTTCTTTCAATCTGCTCTCCATTTCCGTAACACGGACACCAGCAAGCGTGAGAGGCAGCACAATGTTCTCCTCTACAGTGAGCGTATCCAGCAGATTGAAATGCTGAAAGACGAAACCAAGCTCATGGCGGCGAAAGAGTGCCTTTTCTTTTCTGCTAAGCAGATTGGGATCTCGGCCGTTGATCAGAATCTGACCGGAGGTCGGCTGGTCGATGGTTGCGATCGTGTTGAGCAGTGTTGTTTTTCCACTCCCCGAAGGTCCCATAATGCCAACAAACTCCCCTTTTTCAACAGAAAAACGGATATGATTCAATGCCTGAGTGGACACTTTACCCTCATATATTTTTGATAAATTATGAACATCTAGAATGGGCAAGCGTTACCTCTCCTTCTTTCGACTGGATTGCCTTCATTATACAAAGTGTATACACAGGCTGCCATTTCTCTAACTTACAATGACCTTACATTTTTGTAAGGTAGGACTCCCTAAACACTATCCGCACGGTCGTGCCCTTACCTTCTTCTGAGCAAATGCTCACCTCGTGACCAAGTTTTCCGCAGATCTGTTTCACAAGATATAGACCCATCCCCGTGGATTCTTGAAAGGTTCGTCCATTCACACCTGTAAAATAAGGATCAAACACACGCGGCAGATCACCTGCTGGAATGCCAACCCCTTCATCTCGTATCTCCAGTACTGCTCTCTTTTCTTCTTGTATGTACCCATGGAAATATACATGTTTGCCGACTTCCGTCGTATACCGTATTGCATTCGTAATAATTTGCGTAAGCACAAAACTTAGCCATTTCTCATCTGTGGTTACGGCGATTCGTTCATCTATTTTAATAGTAGGAAATATACGGTTACGTATGAACAGACGCTTCTGCTCTGAGGTCACGCTACGTACGAGGGTTTCCAAATCCAAACGTTCCACGTAAAAATCATGCTCAAAAGTATCTAGCCGAGCCGTATAAAGTACAGTGTCCAGTCCTTTTTTCAGACGATCCAGTTCATCACCTATCGCCGTAAAAGGCGGTCCGTCTTTATCTTGAATCATCAAATGGATGACAGACAATGGCGTCTTCATCCCATGCACCCACTGATTAATAAAGTGAATATGTTCCTCCAGCTTGTGGCGGTAGCTGTGTAAATCATTTTTGTAGAGGCGGAATTGTGACCCTAGTAGTCCTCGTAAACTCACGGCAAGCGGAGAATCCTGTGATGGACCGCCAGCTTCATCTAGAGAGGTGGGTACAGTCTCCAGTCGTTCATAGAACGTACGATTGCTGATATACCGATAAGCGAGGTAGCCAAGCAGCAGACAAGTGCTGAGAAGAGCAGCGTACAGACTAACACTCACCCCACTGCCCCCATCCAGCCGATATACTAGTGTGATCAAGATGAGCTGTGCTAGATAGACAACAATTAAAGGGATCTGCTCCCTTAAAAATAGCTTCAATCCTCATCCCCCCAATTCGGAATCAAGCGGTAGCCTTGACCTCGAACGGTTTGTAGACCGTCCGTAATCTCAAGAGCGGCAAGCTTTTTACGTACACGGGTGACATAGACATTAAGCGTATTCTCATCCACAAAGGCTTGATCATCCCAGATTTTTTCGAGCAGTCTGTCGCGGGTAACGATAGTTCCCGACTTTTGCATCAGCTCATCTAGTATCTTGGCTTCCGTGTGACTTAAATCCACTTTGGCTTCTCCTCGGGTAAGGACTAGTCGCTCCACATCCAGTGCCATTCCGGCAACGGTTAGGGTACGCTCATTGTTGCTTCCCGCATAGGTACCGTAGGCGCGTCGCAGCTGGCTTTTAATTTTGGCCATCGCAATTTCGTAATCAAAGGGCTTCGTAATATAATCGTCGGCTCCGTTCTCCAACGCCATCACCTGATCCATTTTGCCATCGCGGGCAGATATAAAAAGGATAGGGCAGGTGGAAATCCCACGAATCTGGCGGCACCAATAATACCCATCGTATTTTGGCAAATTAACATCTAAAAGAACCAAGTGCGGAGCGAACATCTCAAACTGAGTGCGAACACGCTCGAAATCATTCACAGCCTGTGTTTCATATCCAAACTTATGTAAATAATCCTGCAGCAGAGCCACCAGTCCACGGTCATCTTCTATAATAAATATTTTGAACATATCATGCCTCCGGTCACAGCTTTAACATTATAGTACGTGTTCAAAAAGTACGGTTTTCAGCACCGAGAAGATTGGACGAAAGTAGAAACTGAGGAGCGGAGCGTAGTGGAAGCTACGTGAGCACCGGAAGTTTCGCCTGAATTCAATATTCGATGTCGAATAATCTTCTTGGAATACTTCGTGATCAAAAGCGGACTTTTTGAACAACCTCTTATAAGGGCTTTGCCAAATAATATATACATCGCGGACAGGGTTAGTCAAATTGTTAGGAAGATTGTGTGATAGATCATCAGCGTAAAGCTAGGCAGGTCGCCAAGCGTAACGTGAGGCAGGTATTTGATGGTTATGAATTAAACTATCCCAAGCCCAACCTCTAAAAAAAGACCCGTGAATGAGCATAATCATTCACGGGTCTCACTATATAGTTAGTTGCAGATACAGTAGCGGTGGACATCACAGAGTCGATAATTCAAACGTCGAATGGTGATATCACATCGAACATAAGTAACCAATGTCTTGCTGAAGCAATTAGAACTGGATGCGGCCATTTCTAAGGGATTTACACCGTTCTTTTGGCTGGATTCGCTCGATCCGGCCCATTCTACGGGATTTATACCGTTCATTTGGCCGGATCCGCTCAATCCGGCCCATTCTACGGGATTTATACCGTTCATTTGGCTGGATCTGCTCAATCCGGCCCATTCTACGGGATTTATACCGTTCTTTTGGCTGGATTCGCTCAATCCGGCCCATTCTACGGGATTTATACCGTTCTTTTGGCTGGATTCGCTCAATCCGGCCATTTCTACGGGATTTATACCGTTCTTTTGGCTGGATCCGCTCAATCCAGCCCATTCTACGGGATTTATACCGTTCTTTTGGCTGGATTCGCTCAATCCAGCCCATTCTACGGGATTTATACCGTTCTTTTGGCTGGATTCGCTCAATCCGTGCAAATCTAGGGCATTTTTGCCCCTCTTTCGCTCAACTTGGGCCAATTCCCACAAATCTAGGGTGTTTTTGCCCCTCTTTCGCGCTATTCGGGCCAACACGCACAAGACAAGGGTATTTCTGTCCTTGTCTCCCCCTAATAAGCCACTCGCTAAAACCGCTTATTCTGTGCCTCGAATGTTCTACCCATCAACCTCGCCCAAGCCTATCTGCCATCCAGCAGATTGCCGAGTCCCCCAAGTACGCTGCCTTCTTCTTTGCGTCCGCTGTTACCAGCTGCGGACAGAATGCGGTCAGCCATACGGCTGAACGGCAGTGACTGCACCCACACCTTGCCGGGTCCGCGCAGCGTGGCGAAGAACAGGCCCTCGCCGCCGAATAGGGCGGTTTTGACACCTTTTACAAATTCAATATTATAATCCACGGAAGACGTCATAGCGACAAGACAACCTGTGTCCAACTTGAGCGTCTCTCCCGGCTGCAGTGTGCGTTCCATAACGTAGCCGCCAGAGTGTACGAATGCAAGACCGTCGCCCTCCAGCTTTTGCATAATAAAGCCTTCTCCACCAAAAAATCCGGTGCCCAGCTTGCGCTGAAATTCAATACCGATCGAGACTCCCTTCGCCGCGCAGAGGAATGAATCCTTTTGACAGATCACTTTTCCAGCATATTGCTGAAGATCGAGCGGGATGATTTTTCCTGGATATGGGGCAGCAAAGGTGACACTTTTTCGTCCATAAGAACCGCTGTGTGTGAATACGGTCATGAACAAGCTTTCCCCTGTCAACAGACGCTTGCCCGCACCCATCAGCTTACCCATCAGTCCGCTTCCGCGCGTCCCCCCACTACCATCACCAAAGATCGTCTCCATCGTAATTTCCTGATCCATCATCATGAAGCTTCCAGCTTCGGCAATTACACTCTCTCCGGGGTCAAGTTGCACCTCCACACACTGAATTTCCTCGCCCATAATGACATAATCAATCTCGTGAGCACTCATCCCGCAGTTCCTCCTTATTATTAAAGTCACCATGTGACTCTTCGAATGAAAATTAATACGCGCGTTGTGATTCACGGTTTCGCCAATCATAACTATCCATGTTATTCGCCTATTCCCAGCAAAAAAAGTCAACCAAAATTCTGGCTGACCTTAATCGTAGTATCCCCGAAAAATGCAGTTTATACCAGTCGCCACAACGACTACATCCAACAGGATGAACACAGTACCTACTTTGACTCCTACATCCACTGATCAGCAGCGGCAAAATATCGTCTCATCCACTCGCTCCGCCACTTCGCAGACTTCCCCCATAGGTATGATGATTCAGACATATTCATTGCGCTGTTTTTCTTACTAATATCCAAGTTTTAACCATTACCGATTCAAGAGTATCTTTTTCAAGTCTTGATAATATGTTACAATACTTTTTATACTTAAACGTTTATTTAGTAGTCTAATTCTAATGATAAAGGTGAAAAGAATGAAACCACAATCGGAATATGCAATTCTGCTATACTATAAATTTGTAAAAGTGCCGGATGCAGAACAATTCGCTCAGGAGCATTTGGCTTACTGCAAAGAGCTTGACGTAAAGGGACGAATTCTCATCTCAGATGAGGGCATTAACGGGACACTGTCCGGTACGATTGCCCAAACCGAGCAATACATGAAGGATTTGCGCGCAAATCCGCTGTTTAGCGATATCGTCTTCAAGATCGATGAGGCTGATGGTCATGCCTTCAAAAAAATCTTCGTTCGTTATAAAAAGGAACTCGTGACGTTCCGGGTCGAGGATGAACTGGACCCTAACGTGATCACCGGAGAGCATCTGGCGCCTAAAGATTTCTATGAAATGATGCAGCGCGATGATGTGGTAATTCTGGATGGTCGTACCGGCTACGAATTCGATCTTGGTCATTTCCGCGGTTCCATCCGCCCTGAAGTAGACAGCTTCAAAGAATTCCCGGACTGGATTCGCGAGAATATGAGCGAGCTAAAAGATAAACCAATCCTAACCTACTGTACAGGCGGAATCCGCTGCGAGAAATTAAGCGGGTTTATGATGAAGGAAGGCTTCCAGCAGGTGTACCAGCTGGATGGCGGCATTGTGACTTATGGTAAAGACCCTGAGGTACAGGGCCAACTGTTTGATGGAAAATGTTATGTCTTCGATGAGCGGATCTCCGTACAGATTAATCATACCGACGAGGATATCATTGTTGGTCGTTGCCATCACTGCGGTCAGCCAGCTGACCAATTCATCAACTGCGCCAACGATGCTTGCCACCTTCAGCATATTTGCTGTGAGGACTGTGAAGCACAGCACAGTGGTCATTGCTCGGACGAATGCGAAGCTATCACGAATGCCGTGGGCTAAATAAAGATGGTGCACAGGATTATCACTGTGCGCCATCTTGTTTTATAGAGAAACACAAGAAAAACGCCTGACGTCGTCCTTGAGGTAGAGTTACAAGCTGAGTACATCCGTAATTCCATACTCGTATCCATATACACTTTCGTAGTGAGGTTCCGCTTACGGACCGAATGGCTTTATTTCGATGAAATGAGCACATATATTAGGGACGGACCGTATTGCACTTATTCCCTAATAACAAGCCCCTTCCCGGGTGATCTGGGGCGAATAACAGCGCTGGCTCATTTACGTTACCGGCGGCACATTGTATTCGGTTTTTCGCATACATTTGGCTCGTTTACGTTACCGGCGGCACATTGTATTCGGTTTTTCGCATACATTTGGCTTGTTTACGTTACCGGCGGCACATTGTATTCGATTTTTCGCATACATTGGCTCATTTACGTTACTGGCGGCACATTTTTATTCGGTTTTTCGCATACATTTGTCCGTAGGCTCGACTAAAACATGCATTTCGGAGGATATAAGGTCCGCTCGGTTTTTAGAATCTGACGGATGACTCCTCGTTTATTTCATGTCTCCTGCTTCTTCACGTTCACCCCTCCTTCCTTTTTCTTCGGAGTTATCCACATTTTTTTGTATTGTATAATTTCCTAAACAAAAAAAGTCAACCAGAAATTCTGGCTGACCTTAAATATAGTATATCCCCGAAATAAGCTGTTTATACAGTCTTATTCATATTACCGTACCATCATGTGGCTTACGCAGCGTAGACTGAATCTTTGGCGTCTTCACTAACTTTGGTTTACCTAAAGAGGTTGTAAAGGTGATCACATAACCAGCTACAACTACCGCCATCACCGTATACATCGTTTCTCTAACAGGCATATAAAAGAGTGATAATGCCAGAACGACTACGTCCAACATGATGAATACTGTACCTACTTTAATTCCCTTCCATTCACTGATCAGCAGCGACAAAATATCGTCTCCACCACTTGCGCCGCCGCTTCGCAGAATAATTCCCGCGCCTAAACCTGTCAGTACGCCAGACAAAAGAGCTGCTAATGCCAAGTTGCTCTGCAAGTTGATGACCAAACCGGAATAACGTTCCATGAGTCCGTAAAAGATTGTAAAAGCTCCTACAGAAACAAAGGTGTTGCACACGAACGCTTTCCCTTTGAACATCCATGCAATCAAGAGTACTGGAACGTCTAGAAGCAGAGTTGAAATTGAAGGTGAAATTCCTAATACATATTTGCCGAGTAGCGATAATCCTACGAATCCGCCCTCAGACAAATGGTTCTGAAAATTGATGTGATAATAAGCAAATGCAAGCAAAAATGTTCCAAACAAAATGACTGTCAACCGGAGCAGTACATTCACTCCGTAATTGTGGTTCCTCATACAGGTCTCCCCTTATCGTATATGGCGGCTAAACGTCCCACCAACCTCTACGACGGGTAAAACCGGAGGTATTGCTCCTTCGCATATATATACTCCTTCCCCTCGCAGAGGCGGTTCGTCGAGTAACAACGGTTCACGCACCTTCTACAGGGAAGCTAAGTATAAGACAGATCATAACGTTTCCAAATCGTCCTTTGGGGAATCGTCCTTCGGGGACACATGGTATCCTGATCCTTTCTGTAATTTAATAAGTTCTGAATACATTATACCACGGAGATCCCCCACTCTAAACACTTCGTTATAAAAATAGGCAGGAATCACTCCACGGTACGCAACAAACGATTGACTGTTTCGCGTCTCACACCGATCAATTGTCCAATTTCTTCCTGTGTCAAAAGCTCTGTTAGCGCTGCGCCATGAGAGTAGTCATTGAACCAACGGGTTAAGAGTTCCATACGTTCTGCGGGTGTTCCTACAGTAAGGTGATCTAGCCGAGTCTGCATAAACCTTACCTTCTCCTGAAGAAGGATAGCGATCTCCATCGCTCGACCTGGCTCATCCCGTACCTGTTGATACCATTCCGCTGAAGGAACTGCCTCCACCTCGCTCTTCATCATCGCAACCGCTGTTCCATGCGCCTCCTTTGGCGAAATGAGTGAATGATGGGGAACCATCTCACCAGGATACAAGATGTTGAACAACACCATGTTCCCATTCTCATGAAGCCTTGTTACTTTGAACAGCCCACTTTTCACCTTATATAAGAATTCGCAGCTGTCCCCTTGACGGAACAAGACCTCCCCCTTGTGCAGTATCATCTCGCTCGCTCCTTTGCCCTCTTGTTATATATATTTTCAATTATACAAAAATAAACCTCAATGAAGGAGATTATTCTCGCAAGGGTAGAGGGGCATGCGTGGTCAAAGTTTAGGTAAGAAGAAACGCCTTTGGCTTCCTCTTAGGGACGATGATCGTTTCTGCGAAAAATAGAAGAATAGTTTTTAGCGTAAGTATAAAAATTCTTATATTTCAAAAAACTGCCGAGCACCAGAAGAAGCGTCTGGCACCCAGCAGTTCAAATTATTTATTTTATTACTTTGCCTCAAGAGGTTTCTTCCATAATCCGAGCATTAATCCGGAAATAACAGATCCGATCAGAACGGCCAATAGGAACAACAACGCATGACTCGAAAGCGCGGCTACAAAGATCCCACCATGCGGTGCTGGAACGTTGATATTCCAAAACTGAGTGAGACCACCAGCTACAGCTGAACCTAGGATACAAGAAGTCAGGACACGCAGTGGATCGGCAGCGGCGAATGGAATCGCCCCTTCTGTAATGAACGATAAGCCCAATACATAGTTTGTTAACCCTGATTTACGTTCTGATTCTGTAAATTTGTTCTTGAAAAAGGTAGTAGCCAGCGCTATTGCAAGTGGAGGAACCATACCGCCTGCCATTACAGCCGCCATCATGAATCCGTTAGTATTTCCACTGGTAGTGAATACCCCGATGGCAAAAGTGTAGGCCGCTTTATTGAAAGGACCTCCCATATCAATAGCCATCATTCCACCGAGAACGAGACCCAGAATTACTGCATTAACGGTTCCAAGATCGTTAAGCCAATTAATGAGTCCTACGTTCATCCAGCTAAAGATCGGATCGAACAGGTAATACATCAATCCACCGGTTATCAATAGACCAAATACCGGATATAACAGAATCGGCTTTAATCCGTCGAGCGTTTTTGGCAGACCTGCAAACAGTTTGCGCAGACCGATAACAACATAACCAGCCAAGAAACCCGCAGCCAGACCGCCGAGGAATCCAGCGTTGGAATTCAAGGCCATGTAACCGCCAACCATACCTGGCATCAGGGCTGGACGGTCACCAATACTAATCGCAATAAATCCAGCAAGAACCGGAATTAGGAAATGGAAGGCACCATCACCGCCACCAATCGTCTGCAGCAGTTGGAATAGAGGGTGATTCTCTCCACCGACTTGTTCAATCAGGAAGGAGATCGCCAGCAGAATACCACCGCCGACTACAAACGGCAGCATGTGGGAGATACCGTTCATTAAGTCCTTGTATATTTTACTCCCGATACTGCCGGACTTCTCTTTCGACTCTCCTTCATTACCACTACGACCTTCATTATGGTAAATCGGTGCATCGCCGTTCATTGCTTTGCGAATAAGCTCTTCCGATTTGCGAATACCGTCACTAACCGGTCTTTGCAGTACTGGCTTACCATCAAAACGGGCCATTTCCACTTGTTTATCTGCTGCCACAATTACACCACTTGCACGCCGAATCTCATCGGGTGTTAAGACATTTTTGGCACCTTCTGAACCATTTGTCTCTACTCGGATATTAACTCCCATTTCCAGAGCCTTCTTCTTGAGCGCATCTTCAGCCATAAAGGTATGCGCAATCCCAGTAGGACAAGCAGTAACAGCTACGACGAATGCTTGGGAATCCGGGTTGCCGACGATTAGCTTTTCAGGTTCTGACTTCTTGACAGCTTCAGCAGCTTCGCTCTCTTTCTCCTTGGCTTCTCCTTCCGCCTGCTTCGCATCGAACAAGGCGGATACCTCATCTGGCGTTCGGGTGTTCATCAGCTGTTCAATGAATTCGCTATCGATCAACAGTCTGGACAGCGAGGCCAATGTACGAAGATGCATGTTGCCCGCTCCTTCTGGGGCGGCAATCATAAAGAAGATCCGAGCCGGCTCATCATCAAGCGATTCGAATTCCACGCCCGTCGCACTCTTGGCAAACACAACGGTCGCTTCATTCACCGCTTTAGTCTTGGCATGTGGCATTGCGATACCGCCACCAATCCCAGTACTGGACTGCTCTTCACGCTTGAGGATCATCTCTTTAAATAGAACAGGATCATTGATACGACCACTTGCGGCAAGACTGGCAATCAATTCATCAATTGCACCTTCCTTAGTGGTTGCTTTTAAATCCATAATCATTGTATCTTTTATCATCAAATCCGTAATTCTCATATCTTCCAACTCCCTTGAGTACTTTGAATGCTGTTAGCTTACACTTCTGAGATGTTGATCAGCGGTCTCAGCTGCTCAATGAATGCTCTATCTGCCAGGTCATCAGAGAAAGCTGTTGCGCTACCTGAGGCAACACCTGCACGGAAAGCTTCCATTAAATCTCCAGTCAAAGAAAATGTGCCAACGAATCCAGCGATCATAGAATCGCCTGCGCCTACAGAATTCTTTACTGCTCCTTTTGGAGCATTGGCGTGGTATACCCCCTGTTCCGTAATGAACAAGGCACCTTCACCAGCCATTGAAACTAACACATGCTTCGCGCCAGCTTCGAGCAGCTTGCGACCATAAGTTATAATTTCTTCCTTAGTCTGTATCGTAACGCCGAATAGCTCTGCAAGCTCATGATGATTAGGCTTAACGAGCAACGGCTGATAAGGGAGTGCCTTTTTCAGCGCTGAACCTGTAGTATCAATGACAAATTCAGCCCCTCTTTGCTTGCATACAGATATCAACTTGTCATAGAAATCAGCACCCAGTGAAGGAGGAACACTTCCGGACAATATCACAACATCACCTGCATTCAGAACAGCCATCTTCTGTAATAATGCCTCTGCCTCCATATCTCGGATGACGGGCCCTGCACCATTAATCTCCGTTTCCTCTCCATGCTTAAGCTTGATATTTATTCGGGTATCATCAGAAACAAATACGAAATCACTTGAAATCGACTCTTTCCGCAACCATTCCTCAATATATCGTCCAGTGAATCCACCAAGAAAGCCTATAGCTTTATTCTGAACCTCAAGCTGATTTAACACGCGTGATACGTTGATCCCTTTACCTCCAGGAAGCTTCAAATCACGTTTCATCCGGTTTAAGCCACCTAGTCTCAAATCTTCAACTTCCACGATGTAATCGATGGAAGGATTAAGCGTTACTGTATAGATCATAATTATCCCTCAATTATTTTGGTTTTCTAAGCCATAGATTACCGGCTAAACATGCGGCAAATGTAATTTCTCCAAACGATCTTACAATGATTCCATACCACTCAAATTAAGACATTTTCTAATCGTAGAACATCCTCCACCTAAAGGTCATACCAGCGAGAAATCTACGCCCATTTGCGTAATCTCACGGATGAACTTATCTGACGCACCAGAATCAATAATGCAGTGATCCATTTCCGTCACGTCGGCAACCTTACAGAAGGATACTTGACCGAGCTTGCTATGATCAGCCAGAAGAATTACTTGCTTCGCAACCGAGATCATCTTACGTTTGGTCGCTGCTTCAAGCATATTAGGTGTAGTGATTCCTTCTCGTAAATCTAATCCGTTGGTTGCAAGAAAGGTTTTATCAACTCTTACCATCTCTAAAGAGCGCTCTGTCATCGGTCCTACAAAAGCCAATGTATCCGGCCGCAACATTCCGCCTGTAATCGAGACTTCTATATTGCGACAATCCCGCAGTTCATTAAGCGCCATAATCGAATTCGTAATGACTTTGATATTAGAAAAAGCCCTCAGCTCTTTGGCAATCTGTAGCGTTGTAGTTCCAGCATCCAGCAGAATAGCATCGCCTTCCTGAATCATCTCTACAGCCTTGCGTGCTATCCTCTGCTTCTCATCCAACAATCGATCTTCCTTATCTGGATAAGTCGCCTCAAAGTTAACGCTCTGCAGGGAAACTGCCCCGCCGTGCGTTCGTTTCAACAACTTGGCTTCTTCAAGCTCTTTCAGGTCACGGCGCACAGTAGACTCAGACACGCCCAGTTCCTGACTTAGCTCCTGTACCGAAGCTCTTGAATTCTTTTCCACAAAAAGCACGATTCTTTGTTTTCTCTCTTCCTCAAACAACATCGTGGTTCGCTCCTTTAAGTTACAGTGCTATCCCATTTATTAAATGCGCTTATCTTTGGAAATCCATGACCATTATTTGATTATATCTGACTGTTATTGATCATTTGTGCTCGTTTATGATTTTAACAGCGTTTTCATCATCTGTAAAGCGCTTTAACATTAAAAATCATACTCCGGCAAAATGTAATAAATGGAATGATTTCACGCTTCGCTCAAGCTGAAACAGGCCCATAAGAAAATTACATACCAATTGCCTATCTCCTCACTGGTGTTTAAAACATATTAATACTACATATAGGAAAAAGCGGGTGATCAGAAATGGCCAACGGAAGAAACAACAAAAAAATGGGCGGTAACAGCAACGCTAAGAGTAACGGAAATAGTAATGGAAAAAACAACGGGAACGGTAATAGTGAGGAAACAGCAGAATTAAGTGCTGAAGATTATGAAATCATTGCTGCCGCACTGGCCACTTTAGGGGATTTTTTTGCTTTTTTATCTCTCGTCAAGGCAAGACAAGTTACGAAGGAAACCGGAGGCGAGATTGAAGTACCAGAAATATTCACCCTTTCCACGAAGAAGAAACCTTATAGACGGAAGTTAAGATGATCCACAAAGCCCCCCGAGTGATTTATATGATGATGTACAGTTATGTGTTGTGAACAACTTACTTGGCGTAGCCTCAGTCATTGGGTCATCCTCCACGGATATGCCAAGAACTACCTATAGGAGAGTAATCCATTCTTTTGAATCAAGTCATGTGAATTAGGGTTATTAAACTACATAGATTATATTTTGAACTTGGGGGATGTTCCTATTGCAACAACAGAAGTATTTTCGGACAAGTCTTGCTATTATCGCTTTTTTACTTATTTTGTACTTGGGCTCCAAAGTAATGTTTCTATTCGCACCACTGGCTGCCATTATCAGATTATTACTCGTTCCCATGGTACTATCAGGTTTCATGTACTACTTACTACGACCGTTAGTAAGAGTTCTTGAGAAAAGAAAATTAAACCGGGCATTCTCCATCCTGCTCATTTATTTCTTGTTTGCTGGATTGTTTATTCTCTTCTGGGTTCTAGTCTGGCCGACACTGCAAGAACAAATTCAGAACTTTATTGATAACACGCCTTACCTTGTTCAGGGATTACAGGATCAGTTCAATGCTTTAAGGGATAATCCGACACTCTCACGCTTTTTCCAAGGGGACTCCGACGTAGCTGCCCGTATATCAGAATATCTTAGCGAGGCTATTACTTGGGTGACCAATTCGATGTCCAATTTGATCGGCGTAGTTTCCAGCATTGTTATTCTAATCGCTACCTTGCCCATCATTTTGTATTACATGCTAAAAGATGACTATAAGCTGTCACCAAAACTACAGGGCTTAATCCCTAGAAAGTACCGTAAAGAAGGCAAAGAAATGTTCGGGGATATCGACAGCGCACTGAGCAGTTTCATCGTCACACGTGTGGTGCTAAACGTCGTACTCGGTATTATGTTGTATATCGGTTTCCTTATCATCGGATTGCCTTATTCACTGCTGCTCGCAGTAATTTCAGTACCGCTCAATTTCATTCCTTATGTGGGTTCTTTCCTTGCGGGAGTACCAGTAGTTATTGTTGGATTCATTGAATCGCCCACGATGGCAATATGGTCGCTGGTCGTCATATTCATTGCACAGCAAATCCAAGATAATGTACTCTCACCGATCATTTACGGAAAATCATTAGATGTTCATCCACTGACCACGGTCCTTCTTGTTCTTATAGGTGGAGATTTCTACGGTATTATTGGTGTGCTTATTGCGCTGCCCGTCTATATGATTGCCAAAATTATTTTTCTGCGAGTGTATGAGATTATTGTTGCAGATCGAGAGGAAGAGGCTGAGCCTCTCAAGCATGAGAATCTATAGCACTTACGAACTGAATGAGATTCCATAAATAAAAAAAGGTACATCTCCAATTGGAGATGTACCTTTTCGTGCTTCTTTATAGGATTACTGAAATTAACCTCGCAAAGAACGAACTACAAAAATATGATTGCCTTTCATAAGGTTCTGTCCATCCTGAAGTGTAACTGAACCTTTGGTATGCGAAATGATGGTCGTATTCAGAGCAATCAGCCGATCTTCTTTCCAAACACTTACAGCCGATTTAAAATATACTGCATTATCAAATTGCTGCCGTTCCCTCATCACATAACCCACAGAATGCAAGACTGGAGGCAGTGCTCTTTCTCTAGGAGCCAAAGCTTTGATGACCACAATATCCCGAAATGGCACAGCAATTTCCTGATGACCGATGACCGCTACAGAAGCGGAAAGATCCCATTTGCGCAGAATGCCTTTCATGATCGTGTAAGGTTCGTCCCCGCAGTACATGATAACCGGTTTACCAACCCAATGCTTCATTGCTCCCTCCCCCTTCCCAACATCCCATTAGTTATATGTCCGAAATGAACCAATCGATACCTTTCATTCCCTTCGACTCCAAAAACTGATTGACCTTCGAAAAAGGACGGCTACCAAAGAATCCACGATACGACGAGAGCGGACTCGGATGTGGAGACTGAATAACCTCATGACGACTTTGGTCTATGAAGGCACCCTTTTTCTGTGAATGACTTCCCCATAAAATAAACACCATCGGCGTAGTTCTTTCATTTAACTTCTTCATTATGGTGTCTGTGAATGTCTCCCATCCTAGACCTTTATGAGAATTTGGCTCTCCCTCACGTACCGTTAGTACCGAGTTGAGCATAAGCACTCCCTGTTCTGCCCATCGCAGTAAGGATCCGTGGTTTGGAATTGGTACACCGATATCCTCCGATAGCTCCGTATAAATATTACGCAGTGAAGGCGGTATACGCACCCCCGGATTTACCGAGAAGCTTAAACCGTGTGCTTGTCCCGCTCCATGGTATGGGTCCTGTCCCAAAATAACAACCCTTGTCTCACTATAAGGTGTATGCTTTAACGCCGTGAACAGTAATTCTTTTGGCGGATAGACTGTATGTTCCTTATATTCACTTTCCAGATTAGCCATTAGCTCCAGAAAATAGGGCTTTTGCATTTCATCTTGTAATATCTCATCCCAATCGTTGCCGAACATCCCCAATTCTCCTCCTCTAGCCGAAACCCAGAACCTTACTGTAACTATTTCCGACCATAATCTGCTTTAATTTCGCCCCACTCTTTAGTCTGCCACTTAAGCACTTTATTGTCATATGTATTGGTTTGCAACCAACGTTCTGCCCGATCAATAAGTACCCATATTTCCTCGGTTGAAGCATCGCGTGGCAAGGTTGTCGCTACTTTCTTCTGCTTTACCCACTTCATTGCATTCACAGAGTCGCTGTAGACTGTCTTATCACTTCCCTCTTTCTTCAGGAGCGCCAAAGCATGCACAATCGCTAAAAACTCACCTAGATTATTAGTGCCCTTCTTGATCGGCCCACAAGAGAAGATAATATCTCCGGTTTGCGTATCCACACCCTTATATTCGACTGGACCCGGATTGCCACGAGTTCCTACATCCACAGAAATGCTGTTGTAATCGATCTCCGCTGAGGTTTCCACTGTAGCACTTCGTTTAAAAGAACTTGTCCCCTTAGACTTAGCCGC
The DNA here is from genome assembly GCF_038009145.1 of Paenibacillus sp. FSL R5-0923. Classification (NCBI taxonomy): domain Bacteria; kingdom Bacillati; phylum Bacillota; class Bacilli; order Caryophanales; family Paenibacillaceae; genus Paenibacillus; species Paenibacillus sp. FSL R5-0923. The sequence goes on along the minus strand of NZ_JBBPAT010000001.1, from coordinate 2,589,384 downwards.
ACCGGATGCTGATGACCCTGTTCCCCAATTACCTTTCCAGCCCGCTGTGTATGCCGCATCTGCCGCCGCTTTAGATTCATACGATTTATATTTGGCTCCGGTATAGTGATCGGTCTGCGCCTGGCATTCCGCCCAAGTGCTATAGACTCCCGGCTGCTTGCCTTCCCATACTACATAATATTTCTGTTTAGCCATTGGTACAGCTCCTTTTTTCACCTTAACTTATTGTAATCCAAAATGCTTCTTCATCAAAAGAAGAATGTTATTTTTCGTGAATTCCTTCGAATAATTCATATTTTCCAGGTCATACTATACGCCAGAGATGTCCAGGCCTATATTACCATTTGTAGAATGATCGGTAAATATTATTGTGTACTCAAGCAGAAAAGTCTTCATCGTCTCTCAAGGACGGTAAGCGTTTGTGCTTACACCACATTAATACTAACTAATCAGTCTATATTAAGCTCGTAGGATATCAGTACAATTACTCAGGGAGGTTATACAGATGAGAAAGATAGCAAGCGTAGCCGCAGTATTTGCAATTGTGCTGTTGGTCGGATGCGGAAACTCAACCAATAACAATGCCAATGTTACCCCTACCGCCACAACTACACCTGGTAACACCAATAACGCTGGCAACACTAATAACACCACTGATGCTGTAACCTCAGCGTCGGTAGTGGATAATGAAGAGGCCTTTAAAAAGGCAATCAGTGCGGACGGTACTTGGATTGCTGCTACGCTGAAAGACTTAACCTTCACCGAGGATCTCGTGCTGGACGGACAATTCACGAATAAAGATGAACCTGCTCGAAAAATCGCTCTCTACACACAAGATGCAGAGCACAATATTACTAACTCCTATAAACTAACTGCACCAAAACTTACGATCAAAAGTAAAAACGCCCGTATTCAAGGCGGCACATTTATTGGTGATGTATACGTCGAAGCAGATGGCTTCAGTTTAGTAAATGCAACGGTTGAAGGGAATGTTTACTTCGCAGATGCTAAGTATCAATCCACCTTCGATACCTCGGATCAAGGAAAAGTAACGGGTGTTACAGAAGTGAAAAAGTAAGTAAAAAGGTGCTCTCAAGTCGATAAGACCTGAGAACACCTTTTTTCATGACTTCATTATTCTTGATAAAACCCATTTTTGAAAAAGTTATACCATCCATCGATTTGTTCTAATGGCATAACCTTTAACTTCTTCAAGACTTCTCTTGTAAATTCCAAAGAAGCCGTACCATTAGCAGTAATGATATCCTCACTCGAAACGGTCTGTTTTTCTAAAAAATTTGCGTGTCCTTTATAATTAGGAGCGAACTCTTTTAAGTAATCTAATGAATTTCCAGTGTGAGGAATCTCATCTAAATAGCCACGCTCTGCCAAAAAGGTTGATGCGTCACATATAGCCGCTATAGGAGTTCTATTCTGAATACAACTTTCAATCACTGGAGTAATTGCTGAATTATCTTTCCAGCCTGTACCCCCAATTAAAATTAACATTTCAAACTGGGCGGGTAAACTGTCTATAGTATAGTCTGGAATAACAGTAAATCCGCCCATAGATTGTACATTGTCATTATTTAAAGAAACTGTCCTAACTTTGTATTCACTTTCTGGCTTGTTTAGTTCAGCACTTATATACCCAGCTTCCCAATCCGCGTATCCATTAGAAATAAAAATCAATACTTCTTTTTTCATTTACTGATCCCCCTCAAGTTTCAACAACGTATCTGCAACTTCCCGCCCGTTAACCAACAGTACAATCCGATGTTCCCCGGGATAATGACGACGAGTGGTTAAATCCGCCCAGCGATGCGTCCGTTTGCCTGTCAGAATTGTACCCCCAGGTACTGTTTTATCCGATAGTAAGAAAGATTTACGAGAGGTTCGACCTGTAGCCTTCACGAAATAGATGCCATATTCTATTCGAACACGGGCAGGAGTTCCTTCACAAACTTGAAGTTCGTATTGTAATTCAGAGTTTTCTCCAATTCGCAATTGGGTAGGATCAATCGTTATAGAAGCACTCGTTATGAGTGGTGTTGCTTCGTCTGCTTGCTCCGCATATCCGAATAAAGCCATAATCTCCGGATTAGCTTTACGGATTAAAGAACGACAACCATGCCGCACAATCCAGTCTGTGAGGGGATCTATACCTATCCAGCGGCGAGCTGTCTCAAGTACCACCTCCGGGTGATCCTTCGCAATATCGTTCAGATTGTTAGCCACGCTTTTGCGCACATATAAGGAGGAATCCTTCTTCAGTTGCTCAAGTACAGGTAACACAGGGGCTGGATCTACCTTAAACATTGGGAGCGCCTGTCCCCATGGTAGACGAGGGCGACAACCCTCACTTGCTAATCGTCGCACATGCTCATCGGGGTGCTTCGACCATACTAGCATTTGCGCCATCATCCGCTCCGGTTCACGCAAGAGAAACGGTCTAACCGCAAACTCTGCTGATGATTTCGGTGTGAACCTTTCCAGCGCCTGCATAGACAACTCCCAATGCTCAGCCCCTTGACCAAATACCTCTACAAAATCTGGAAAGATCAAGTATGGAAATCCCACACAATCCTCAGTAATAGCGAACAGAATCGCCAGCGCTTCCTCATAAGGAAGCTGTAAATGACTTCCCAGTGTCTCCGTAATCCGCCGCATCCTTGCCTTCAGTTCGAGCGTATCCCAAGGTTCCGCCATAGCCGAAATTACAAATGCATCAGTATCAAAAACACTATGTACACTGCGAATCTTTTCGCCAAAACCAAGCAGGAATTGTTCATTGTACATCGCTTTTAAAGGTTCAGCCATCGTGTATCCCTCATTTTCTTCTATAAATCATCAGAAGTTAATCTGTTATGAAATCGTAGCACACCCAATTTGACAACAGTGTGTCAACTTCGGCTATTCCCTAATCTAGAACATTAACCTGCCTAGTATCGAGATTAATCATTCGACTTCTCGTATCATTACGCGAAATATAAATAGGTTGTCCGGTAGAGTCGATCCAATATGAGATGGGAATCGAAATTCCACAATTTCGGTAAGATCCGTCAGCATGGCTTGTCCCAATAATCATCGTGTTATATTTCACAGCAATCCTAGTGGCTTCCTCGATCCATAATTCAAATTGTTCTTCGCTGAACATGCCTACCCCAATCGGATGTGCGATGAAATCTAACGACTTAGCCTGTCCTTCCAAACCCACGTATCCTTGCAGGAGCTCAACACACAGCAAATAACCAATACTGAGACCATCCGCTTCCGCAACTGACGGGCGATACAGCTGTTCATCCATCGGCGATTTGGCTCGTTCCAAAATGATGTCCCCAGATGGATGAATCATTAGCGCTCTATCCTTGTTATTGCTGTTCCTATATCCTGTAATGATCAGCTTTTTATATGTTTTGGCAACTTCACATAAGGTCTTTACACTGGCTTCATCTGCTACATAACCTTCTGGATACAACACCGCGTCAAAAGAATCCTGTCTGCTCATTTCTTTGAGCAAATGCTCCAAATGTGGTTCGTGATTAGGTTGCGCTACGAGTAATCTCATATTTCCCCTCCAACGGTTAATTAATTAGCACCTTCACCTGTTCTAAGCTTTGCTCTGCACGACTGTTCAAAGCTCTCTTATCTTTAAGGCTAAGCTCCTTAAGCTCATGTCCAGGGTCAATGACCATCGGCTGTGAAATTACATTTTCGAGGATTTGGACGGCAACTTTACAAGCCCCAAATAACAGCTCTTTTGAGATCACTTGTTTATGAGAACCAATAATCCCTACCAGTTTCTCTGCGTAGATCAATCTAACCAGACTATCCGCACTCATCATATTCCGCGAGGCAAAAGAAGATACCTTCTCCACAATCCAGCTGTCTTGATAGTTTCTCGATAAAGCGTCTAGTGCAGTAATTGCATCCCAATCTCGGATCGACAACTGCTCGGCGTACGCCAAGGCCATTTCATTGAGCCATTCTATCTCTTGTTCTCTAGGAATTTCAAAACGCTTATACTCCTTAAGCAAACCTGCCTTATGCATATCTAAAAAATGACCCAGAAATCGTGTGTATAACTCCTTGGCTCTTTGTAGCTGTTCTGTCATTTGACGATCATCCTTTCACTACACAAATCATATCCGTCCGCAGGTTTCTTTTCAAACCAGAAAGTAAAAAAAAGACAGACAGCGAAACAACTTCGCTACCTGCCCTCGGATGATCTTCGGATTTTAATACAATTACAACCAAATTTCGCATATTTTTGACCGAAATCAAGTAATTCCTCCTCAAATTCATCCGCAAATCGTGGTAAAATAGTTCCTTAGGATTATTTATATTCATACATGTTGAAGATATCACCGGAGGGAATACCATGCCACATACACTTAATAAAAATATTGATTTTTTCATAGCCGCTTTATCCCAAACTTATATCACTGCCCTACAGCTTGACCCTGATGGAATGTATTCTGAGGTTGCCTCAGGAATCGTTGAAGAGTTCTCCGATGTACAGGTACGCCTTAGAAGATATGACGGCTCCGTATCACACTATGCTAGGGACAATACAAAATTCCAGCGCAATAAAGGTTAGATGAGAATGCATGCCAAAAAGACGTGACTGGAGAAATCATCTACAATGATCTTTCCTCTCGTCACGCCTTTGCATCCTCTATATCTTGCTAGTTAAGTACAATCCATTCCCCTTCGGCATTTGCTGACTGTACTTCCGCCTCTATGATTTCCAAAGATTCTGCTGCACTCTCAGGCGTACAAATGATAATAGGCTTATCTTGAATAATCGCATCCAAGAAATAGACCAGCTCTCTGTAGTAGCCCGCATCCGGGGAAAGCTCTACCGTAAAGCCTGCTCCATCATTGGGATTCACCTTGACTCCACTACCATCAAATACAACATTTCCTCGCTCGAAGTTAACCCTGTACCCCATGTAGAATCCAAAGTCGCCCTCCAGCGTCCAGTCCACCTGAGCATTGATCACCTTTGCATCCTTATAAAAATAGTGTGTAGAAGCAATATCATATCCGCTTCCCGGTAGAACATTCCGTCCCAAAGTCGATACTTTATCCGGTCTGCCGAACAGATAGTTAATCATATCCGTATCGTGAATATGCATATCCACAATGCATCCACCGCTCAGCTTCTCATCCAGAAACCAATCTTTAGGAGCCCCTGAACCACGGTAGAAATATCCTTCTGTCACTTTACCAAATTGCTCAGTTTCCACAACTTCTTTCAAATATTCATACCCTGGCCAAAAACGCAGGCACTGTCCGATCATCAATTTCTTTCCACTGCGCTCCGCTGCTTCTACCATTTTCTTTGCTTCTACTGAAGTTCTAGCCATCGGCTTCTCACAAAAGACATGATATCCTCGTTCCAGCAAAGAACAAGCCATTTCAGCATGCAGGTAAGTAGGAACTGCGATATCGATCATATCCAGTTCCTCATTCGCTATCATTTTCTCCAGATCATCATAGAGACTGTAAGCTGTTAAATCATACACTTCTCGAGCGGTACTCATATTGCCGTCCGCTTTACCGTCTTTCAATTCCTCAATTCGCAAGTCACAGATGGCTTTAAGGGCAATGGGATGCCCCTCTTCCGTTAAGCGAACATAATTATCAAAATGCATCCGGCCCATAAATCCAAAGCCAATCAAACCTATTTTCAACATAGTGAAGCCTCCCCAGCTAAATGATTAATAATTAAACAAGCTCTATCCAAGCACCTTCCAGCCCAGCGGATTGTATCTCAGCCTCAATGATTGCTATAGACTGAGCATCGCCTTTCCCCCTTACTTTAAGCTTTGAAAGTGGTACGTCCGAGAATGGCATCCATAGCTGCAGAAGTATTAAAAATAATTTGCTCCGTATAATGTGTGTATGACGGTATCATTTCACCGGTAACATAATTGTTGTATCCAATGTCTTCAAGCGCTTTCATGACTGCTGGATAATCCACATCCCCAGCGAGCAGATCAACAAATCCGTGAAGCCCACCAGCCGTCCGACGGTAATCCTTGAAATGCACTTTTTTAATTCTATGGCCTAGAATCCGTATCCACTGCTCTGGATAACCGGAATGCACGATATTTCCAACATCAAGATAGGAACCTACATAACTGGAACCGACCGTATCAATAAAAGTACGTAATTCAAGCGGAGACAGCAAGAATTTATTCCACACATTTTCAAGACCAATAGAAACGCCTGCTTGCTCAGCATCCTTGGCTAAATGACTAATCGCTTCCAGCGCTCTATCATAAGCTTTTTCATAATCAACAACCTCACAGCCCTCGATGAAATCCACACCAACAGCGCCAGGGATGACAAGAATTGTATCTACACCTAGCGCAGCCGCCAGCTCCAGTTGCTTTTTGCATACGTCGATTGCCTTGGTTCGATTCGCTTCAGATTCACTAGTCATCGCATAAGACCAATATAGACCTGTTGCCAGCCCCGCGATCTCCAGACCCGTTTCATTAATAGAATCACGAAGGATACGCGCTTCTTTCTCAGTGGTTTGCAGGCCAAGTTCACCTGACTCATTTAATGACAGCTCGATCCCCTCAAATCCAGCCGCTTTGGCTAGACGTACGCATTCTTTAATTTCAGTTCCTTCGCGAAACGACCAGATGTTTATTCCCTTTTTCATTTGAATCCTCCTCCTATTTGTTCTTTTCCGTTTTCCACTCCCTAGGCTTAGATGCACTTTGTATCCTTTAATTATTTATATTATACTAGATTTAAAATTCGATTTATTTAGGCGAAGAAGAGACTTTTTGCATTATTCCGGTCTATTCTATTAAAGATTCAGGAGGCAGTGACATGTCTGACAAAGATCCCTCTTACCCACTGAGAAAGCAGGTACCCTCTCGTGATTGGGCACCCGGAATTCACTATGCACAATTGCAGACACTTCCGCCTTGCACCTTCCAAAGAAGAAGGCTATATGACTTCGAGCTACTATATGTTCGCCAGGGCAAATTATTAACAAAGATGGATACGGAAGAATATATACTGAACGCTGGGCAGCTAATTTTCCTCTCATCTGGGGTATATCATCAGAATGTTATCCTGTCAGATTCAGATACTAAGCTTATTGGAATCCATTTTGATTTCTTTGGGGAATCAATTATTACACATGATGAAGATATGGTAGTTAATGAGGATGAAGTCATACACGATAAATTCGCCTTTGAAGCCGTAACCGTCCCCTTCATGCCATTGTCACAAGAACCGATCTACTCCCCGCCACCCGAATGTGTTCATGCCATGGAACAGCTCGTTCATGAATTCACTATGCGGCCTGCCGGTTATGAGTGGGTCTGTCGAGGGCTACTACTTGGTATTCTGACTTCGCTGCTTCGAACGCAAAACTCCCGCGTTGCAGCTAAGTCTTCAGTTCATACTGAGCGGATCAGGGCATTAATAGACGAGCTAGAAGAGCGGTTAGCAGAACGCTGGACCAATAAATCCATGGCCACATCCATGAATATGCATGAGGACCACTTTGCCAAGCTCTTTCGTGAGGTTGCAGGTATGCCCCCCGGAGAATACCTCCGCTCGATCCGGCATAGGGAAGCGCGTAAGCTGCTGCGAGAAACGGATTGGCCGATTGAGAGGGTGGGCGATCAGGTCGGCTATCCCGATATCCATTATTTCAGCAGGGTGTTCACGGCAAATGAGGGGATTTCTCCGCGGGCGTATCGCAAGTTGTCTCGGATTCTCTAGATACGGAAACCCCAGAACATCTCAATCCAAGTAAGAAGAACTCGCCAAAAACATTGCGGTTGATGGATTCATGCTTATGATTAAAAAGAAAAAGCCCCCTTCCCTGAAAAATCGAAGAAGGGGGCGGCTCTAAAACTAATTAGGGAAAAACTCCCTGAAAATAATCAAAATTCGCTCTAAACGAACGAAATCAGGGAATTCCTCCCTAATAATAAGGGGGATTCCTTTAATTGCTATCGAATCAGCAAAACTTTAGGGAGGTTTTCCCTGATTATTAATCTAATGACCAAAAATCCCGGAATTTCAGGGAGAAATCCCCCAATTACTCTATCGAAGCGGTACAATTCAGGAAAGTTTGAGACAACAGCGGCCGCAAGTCCAAATATTCTCCGTAGTTACGACTGACTCCTTAAATGTATGTCTTAAAGTGAAGTTACATATTCATATCCAGCCACACACTTTCCATTCCGTTCAATTCGAGCTCTATTCTCAAATCGTTCTCCATAAGGATCGTCGTCTTTTGGGTCTCCGCTGTGTTATTTACAGCACAATAGCGGCCAGTCTCAGGGTAAGCATGACACTCTACATTCGGATTCAATGAGAACCAAGAATACAATTGTTCCTCTTGATGTGCAGCCCAAAAGATCGCCCGGCTCAGTAATCTAGTATTCTGGATACTATACGGCAGCCCTGCAATATAAACGCCTCGACCCTGCCCAAATGAATTCACGGCAAGATTGCAGCTATTGTCGTGCACATCCAAGACTTGTGCTCCAATCTCCGCTTGATAAATCATGGTCATCCCTTCACCATAATCAATGTCGCCTTCCAGATCTTCCGTAATGAAATGCTTCTTTACTGGCGTTACCTTAGGCTTATTAACGCTTGCTGTAAAACCCATTTCCTTTTGAACACCTAAAATATCCGCTAGTTGAAAGAGAACCCCTTGATGCTCATATGCCGTTGGATCACCAATTCCAATAAAGCCGCCGCCTTGATGCACCCATTCACGAACATAGTCTGATCCCTAAACTTATTCTGCAGCCGATCGCTGAGAACGCTATCATCCATGGGGTTACGGATATTGGAGGAAAAGTTCTTATCCGCATTAAGGCTTACGCAAAAAATGAATATACACTTGTTATAGAAATCATTGATAACGGAAAAGGCTTTGACACGAAAAAATCGGAAAAGGCTGATACGCTGTCCGGTATCGGAATTTCTAATGTAGCCGATCGCATTAAGCTTCAATATGGTGAGAGCTACGGACTATTCATCACAAGCTTGGTGGGTCAAGGAACCTGTTGCCGCCTGATTATCCCCAAACAAACCTACGAAGAAGATAAGGGGTGATACTAGTGTATCCAATGTATAATGTAATGCTGGTGGATGATGAACCCATTGTAAAAGTCGCGCTCAGAACCATGATTCCATGGGAAGAGCTTGGATATATGATCTGTGCTACAGCCTCTGACGGAGTTGAAGCTTTAACCCTTGTTGAGAAGTTTAATCCCCATATCATCATTACAGATCTCAAAATGCCTAATATGGATGGTTTGCAGCTGATAAAAGAACTCAATAACAGAGGGTTTGCCGGGAAAATCCTGGTGGCAAGTAACCACGGGGAGTATGAGTTGGTTCGTGAAGCATTAGTTCTTGGCGCTGTAGATTATATGCTTAAGATTAGTATGAAGACTGCGGACCTCATCCAGTTGCTGGAGAAATCCACGCAGCTAATCCAAGAACAGCTTCAGTCCAAGCAGCAGCTAGAGACACAATCTCAGCTATTGCAACACAATTTAAAGAGTGTGAAGAATGCGATTTTAAAAGATTATTTTACCGACCCATATTATGATATGAATCAGCTTGAGCAGCAAAATTCTATAACACTCGCTTTTAGTGAAAATAGCTGCTACTTGTTCTACATCACCTTTGAGCAAAATAGCGCCAGCCCTAGCGCACGTAAAAACCAGCTATCGGTATCCTTCATTGAAAACATCATCTTAGATATCCTAGAAACCGTAGATCAATTCGAAATTATTCAGCTTGAATCGAATGCATTGTTGCTGCTAATCTCCACTGATACCTTGGACAATCAGCAAATTATCCGTACCGACTTTATCCATAGAGTCATTCAGTTGATCAAAATGTATATTTCCATTACCCCTACCATTGTTTATTCCCAGCCCATTAGAGGATACGCTGAGGCGAAAGTAATGCTAGAGCGATGTAAAGAATCCTTGGAAATCCAATTTTACAACGAAATAACGATTATTGATCCCGAGATTGTCCATTTAAATGATACGCTCGATTTCGAAAACGTTCATGAGTTCTCTACGAATTTAATACAGGCCTGGAAACGTTCGGGCGTTGAAGCCGTTAATCAAGCCACTCAAAATTTCCTTGAGACCTGCAGATCGAAACAAATAAAGCCGGCTGAAGCCAAAACATTCATCGTCAATTGTCTGCACTATCTTCCATTATGCGATGCTCACATTATCGTTGAGGATCCAAAGCTTTTGAAAACAACTATTGAGAATATTGCAAACAGTAAACGAAGTGCTGAGATTCTAACGCAGATGGAGCTTTTATTTCAATTATTCTCACATCAAAAACAACAGATTGTGACTACCCATAATAGGGATGTTAAACAAACAATTGATTATATCAATGCAAATTATCAGAAAAAGCTGACCTTATCTCTGATTGCCAAGCAGGTCAACTTAAGTGAGAACTATCTATCCAGAATCTTTAAAGAAGAAGTCGGCCAAAGTATCATTCATTACATTAACACCGTAAAAATGGAGAAAGCCGCAGAGTTAATTCTAAAGGGCAACCCTTATGTCAAAGAGATTTCTACGCAAATCGGTATACATGATCAATTTTATTTCACCAGACTTTTCAAGAAGCATTTTGGAGTTAATCCGAGTGAATATAAAGATTATGTTCAAGCGACGCTTGGCTCAGGAAATTAAGATCCTTTCTTTTACGACGAAAGGCCGTTGCTGTAGATCAGCAACGGCCTCTTTTTTGGTATTACAACACTTTCCGAAACAATTCATTGTTTAATCGCTCCAGCTGCAGAAGATGATGACGATAGTGCATCTCAATAAGCAGGAACCATTCCTCCGCGCATAGTCCACCGAATCGCGGGTGAGATACGGTATTTTGTTTGGACGCTTTTTCAAGAGACGGTTCGATTTCTCTCATTCTTTGGATAACTGAATGTAACCCTTGACTTAATTGTTCCTTGCTCTCCGGCTGCTCCGGCGTATATTGGGCGGAAGGCGGAACCTGAATACGAATGGGCGGAAAACTGCCTTGTGCAAATATAGCCGCACCATCCTCGGTTTTCCCCACATGAGATACCAAGGGATCTTGGTTGAGCACCAGACATTGATCAATATTACGAAGCTGCATATACAGTGCCGAGTTAATGAGATGTTGAACCATCTGTCCGATGGACCACTCGTTTTCACTTGGCTTTTGCTTCAGCTGCTCCAGATTGAATCGCTCTACTTCATGAATATAGTATGTCGCAGTTTCTTCGAAACGTTGTAAGGCTTCTTTTGTTGTAATCATTATATATCAGCTCCTGTAGTCATTGATTATCCAAGTATACAAAAACGCTACTGACAGCGTTATGTCAGTAGCGTTTTAACATTATTTCTAGTTCGTTTCTAACTTGATGGCGAAAAGATTCCGGCTCTAGCACAACCATGCCACCTCCCCAGCCCAGCACCCATTGCAGCAATTCCGCTGGCTCTCGAACTCGAAAAGTAACCCGTAAGCCTTCCGCATGATCCTCTATAGTTTCCATATAGAAATTGTTCGATTCCCTTACCTTATCAGCTATGTCAGAATGGACTAAGATAACCACATGAACGTTACGATCATCAGGAGGTTGGTATACCTCCAATTGAAAATCCGCTGGCCGTATAAATTTATCTTCCAGATCAATAAGCTCCCTCATTCGGGATAACCGAAAATGACGGATGTCTTGACGCAATTCACACCAGGCGACGAGTACCCATGATCCTTGATGAAGCACAAGTCCGTAAGGAGCAACCGTACGAATACTTTGACGGTTCCCATCGGCTTCGGCGATTCTTTTGGAATAACGAAATCTTATTTTCCTTTCCTCTAATATCGCTCGACGAATGGCTTCCAGACATGCCTTTTCTTGTATTGGTGCTATATCTGCTGCGGATGCAAATAAACGAAAACTTTTGCGGATCTGTGATGCTTCACTGCGGATGGCTTCTGGCAGGATAGCTTCTATTTTCGCTTTAGAACTTCTAGCCTTATTGCCATAGTGGGCATCAAACCACTGCTCGATAAAGTCAGTCCCGATAAGCAATGTCACTGCTTCGTCCAGCGTGAAACTAACGGGTGGCAGGAAATAGCCCTCAATCAAGGAGTAGCCCTGCCCTGGCGCTCCTATTATGGATACGCCCGCTTCACTAAGTGCCTGAATATCCCGATAAATAGTTCTCACGCTCGTTTCAAACGTAGCCGCCAAATCCTCCGCTCGCAACACTTTATTACGCTGCAATTCAAGCACTATAGCTAACAAACGGTCCATTTTGTTCATACGACTCTCCCTCCCCGAGAAATTGTTTTTCTATCTCTAACGGCAATGTTAAAAATCTCTAAAAGCTTCTATATCTATAAATCATTTTTATATTAGATATTATAAACATTAATTTTACTTATATCGCTCTAAAAGGGTATAGTAATATAGGGTTTATAACCGTTACTTATATATAGAGTATACCCTTATAAGAGGAGAGATCATATTGGAAAGAGTAGTTGGAACAGTGGTACGTGGACTCCGCGGGCCTATCATTAACAATGGGGATAACATTGAAGAAATCGTAGTGCAAACGGTATTGAATGCAGCAACAGTCGAAGGTTTCTCGATCGAGGATCGTGATATTGTAACCGTAACGGAATCCATTGTGGCTCGGGCACAAGGAAACTATGCGACAATTGATAATATTGCTGCTGATATAAAGGCAAAATTCGGTGAAGAAACTGTGGGTGTTATTTTCCCTATCCTTAGCCGTAACCGATTTGCTAACTGCTTGCGTGGAATTGCCAAAGGAGCAAAAAAAGTAGTCTTAATGCTAAGCTATCCATCTGATGAAGTGGGCAACCATCTTGTAGACATCGACGAATTAGATGCTAAGGGCGTTAATCCATGGACGGATGTGTTAACAGAGGCTCAATTCCGTGAGTTTTTCGGCTATATTAAGCACCCATTCACAGGTGTTGACTATATCGAATATTATAAAGGTTTGATTGAAGCTGAAGGTGTGGCTTGCGAAGTCATCTTCTCCAACAACCCAAAAACCATTTTAAACTATACAAAAAATGTATTAACTTGCGATATTCACACTCGCTTCAGAACCAAACGCATTCTCACAAACAACGGTGCTGAAAAAGTATTTGGCTTGGATGATATTCTTACACAATCCATTGATGGCAGTGGCTTTAACGAAGCTTATGGTCTGCTTGGATCCAATAAAGCAACAGAAGAAAGCGTAAAACTATTTCCAAACAACTGCCAACCTATCGTAGATGGTATCCAAGCAAAAATCAAAGAAATTACAGGTAAAACTGTAGAAGTTATGGTTTATGGCGATGGAGCATTCAAAGATCCAGTCGGTAAAATATGGGAACTGGCAGATCCAGTTGTATCCCCTGCTTACACTGCCGGACTTGATGGAACACCAAATGAAGTGAAATTGAAATATTTGGCCGATAACAACTTCTCTCATCTTCGTGGTGAAGAGCTGAAACAAGCCATTTCTAAATACATCCAGAATAAAAATGATGACCTGGTTGGTGCGATGGAAGCACAAGGGACTACTCCTCGTAGATTAACGGACCTGATTGGTTCATTATCTGATTTGACTTCTGGTAGTGGCGATAAAGGAACACCGATGATTTATATTCAAGGTTATTTCGATAACTATACAAAATAGGATGAGTACAAAAAGGGAGTCTCGTAAATGAGGCTCTCTTTTTGCTATCTGGGGTATAATAAAGCAAACAGCGGTAAGCGGAGGATCCTATGAACATAAGAAGGATTAAATATTTTATTGATCTCGTTGAATGCAGAAATTTTACCGAAACAGCTAAAAAGAACTATGTATCGCAGACCACCATTAGTCAACAAATCGCCGCGCTTGAAGAGGAATTCAACATTCAATTGATTGATAGAAAGCAGATCCCTATCGAACCAACCAAAGCCGGATGGCTTTTTTATGGCGAAGCCCTCATCCTCTGGAAGCAATACAATCATATGAAGATAAGTATGGAGAATTTCCAAAAGTATAATACGCAATCCCTGAGTATCGAATATGCGGCGATGACGGATATCCAAAGTTTATTGAAATTGATTCCCTCATTTCAGGATCATCACCCGAATATTAAGCTGGAACTGAATAAAGTATTGCTAAAAGATATTGCAGAATACTTGCAAAAGGGGATCTACGACGTAGCTATTGCCTTTGACTCCGAGTTTCAGGGAAAAGAGGACATTGTAACCTATCCCTTATATAAGGGACGTTATTGTGCGGCTGTGAGTCATCACCATCCTCTTTTTCATCATGAATCGATCGCCAAAGAGGAGTTATATGAACATCCACTAGTCATGCTGAATCCAACAGCTATTGGAAACTCTTATCATCTAATGATCCAGCATGCAATTGAAGACGGCTATCAGCCGAACATCCTTCGAACCGTAGACGATGTGGAGACAGAATTGTTTTATATCATCACGGAGAATTTGATTGGCTTTTTTCCGGATAACTATCAGCTCGCCTATCTTCAAGATAAAGTCCGGTTAATCCCATTAGAGGATTCACATCATACCTTTGCAATCGAAGCAGGATATCTTAAAAACAATACCAACCCTGCCCTGCCCTCCTTCCTTCAGCAAATCCACATTGGTTTTAGCAATCGACCATAAGTTTTATGTGTTAGACTATGTTCGTTTTTTCACATACTATAAGGGTATAAATCATATCCACAAGGAGTGACGATGATCATGGGTAAATTATTGTTGACGGGTGTCGATGGAAATCTAGGGAAGCAAGCTGCGGAATATTTGTTAGAGCTGGTAGATAAGGACCAAATCATTTTTTGCGCTTACGATCCAGCATGTTTGAAAGAATATGCGGAACAAGGGATTGAAACACATGTGACCAACTTTAATAACAAGGAAGGCCTTGCCGAAGCTTTTGCTCATGCTGATAAACTTGCTCTGATCTCCATGCCTTTTGTTGGGGAGAAACGCCAAAATGCACACAGAAATGTGGTTGATGCTGCCAAAAAAGCCGGAGTCAAACAGATCATTTATACTTCTCTAGTAAATGCGGCTGATGAAACCAATCCAAGCGTTGAGAAAATTGATCATATTTATACCGAACGTTATGTTCAAAGCGTAGGGCTCGATTATATTTTCCTTCGTAATTCCCAATACGCGGAAGCGATGATTACCAATTACTTCACTTATGTGAAGGGTGACGGGGTATTAACAAACAATCAGGGTGACGGTAAAATGGCTTATATCTCGCGGAAGGATTGTGCAAAAGCCGTTGCTCATGCCCTAGCCTCCAAAAATTATCATGAAGCGATCCTTGATATCAATGGACAAGAATTAATGACGATTACTGACTTCATTAAGATCGGTAATGTAGTAACCGGTAATCATATCACCTACAAAGAAAATACGGATGAAGAGAATTATGCCGTATTCGAAGCCATGGGTGTGCCTAGAACTACCGACGGTGCATTTAAAGAAGGTTCCGAAGCACCCTTTTCTTCCGAAGGTATGGTTACTTTTGGACAGGCTATCCGTGAAGGGAAAATGGATATTTTTACAGACGACTTTAAAAATTTGACGGGGCAAGAGCCACTGACCGTGAAATACATGTTTGAACATGCCGATGAATTTCAGGTTGGCGAAAGACATTCTAAAGACAATTAATAAGTGGCACCTCATACCTCTTAGACTAAATCACCCCCGTTTAATAAACGGGGGTGATTTCTTTTATGCTGAGGATGGCACAAAAACAACCCGTTTTCCAAGGTCAGAAGGAGCATTCCAAGCTTCCTCTACTTACTGAACACACACAATTTTCTGCCATTGCAACCACAATCGTGGGCAACTCAGCAAGTGCCGCGAGTTAATAATTCCAAATTAATTCTCTGTCTCTCTGCTCCGTAAAGCTCAATCATATGCTCACCTGGAGATAATTAGGGAATTCCTCCCTTATTATCAGAGGATTCTGGTCATCAGACTAATAATTAGGGAATTCCTCCCTGAAATTCGACTAATTTGACGGTAAATCTTGATTTCACTCTGTTTTTTAGGGAGGAATTCCCTGATTCCATCCATTTAAAGCAATTATCGGCTTTTATTAGGGAGATTTTCCCTAATTACTCACAATCCACTGGTATAGTGACAGCACGCCAAGTAAATCCATGTACACTCTTTAAATCAAAATACACCTTTAACCGTACGGATGAACATCCGAATGGTTAAAGGTGTATTGTCTCTGTCTACTTTTTAATTAGAGTTAATTCCAGATCTCTTCAGCAATCTCTTTAATATAAGCAAGCTTGCGCCATTGCTGCTCCTCTGTCAGGTGGTTGCCTTCTTCCGTCGAAGCGAAGCCGCATTGCGGGCTCAGGCAAATCCGGTTTAGATCGACATATTGCTTCGCTTCCTCAATACGCTTTAGAATATCTTCCTTACTCTCCAGCTCACCAAATTTGGAAGAGAACAGACCAAGCACGACCTGCTGATTGTCTTTAAGGAAGCGTAATGGTTTGAAGTCACCAGCACGTTCAGTATCAAACTCCAGATAGTAACCTGAGTAGTTATTGATATTCAGAAGTGTTTGCGCGATAGGTTCATAACCTCCGCCTACTCCAGCATAAGTAGAAACATAATTGCCTCGGCATACATGTGTCGTTACAACGAGATCTTCCGGCAGACCGGATACCACTTCTTCGTTCAACTTCGCAAGCTCGTTCGCATATTCAGCTACATTCACACCAACCTGATTCATAAATGCTATAAACTGTTCGTCGCACAGCGCTCCCCACGTGCAATCGTCGATTTGAATGCTGCGGCAGCCCGCTGCATAAAAGGCTAGAATTGACGCTTTGTATGCTTTGGCAATATCCGAAATTAGCTCTTCACGATTCGGGTATAATTCATTCGTGCTTTCCTTATTTTCTACCCGATCCAGCTCAAACAGGAATTGCGCAGCCGCAGGAATCGATTGACGCGCAACAACGTCCTCACCAGCAGCGCCTTTTAAAAATTCATAATGTGATACAAAAGGGTGGCTGCTGTAGCTTATTTTTCCGGTCAGTCGGGCAGTTTCTGGTCTCGACTCCGCGCCATTAAATTGGTAGCCTTGATCAATAATGGTCCGCTCTACACCGTCAAAGCCCCAGAAGAAGTCGAGATGCCACCAAGAGCGGCGGAATTCGCCGTCGGTTACCGCTTGAAGACCTACCTCTTTTTGTTTTTGCACGAGCTTCACAATCTCGTCGTTCTCTACTTCCTTCAACTGCTCTGCTGTAATTTCGCTGTTCTTGAATTTTAATCTAGCCTCTTTCAACGCCTGAGGGCGCAGGAAGCTGCCAACAATATCATATCGAAATGGAGTAACGGTTCGCTTTTTAGGTTCGGTTTGAGTGCTCATATATTAATCTCCTCGTGAACAAATTATTAAAATTAATATAGCATATCCGATTGCCTATACCGTTACACCAATGAGTTATGGCAGGTTATAAGTATTAGCTATACCTAATAAATAAACGATTGTGTGCGCTAGTATTGCCCCAGAAGCCCCTTCTTCATGGCTATTTTCTCACAGCGATCAAACACAACGAGCCCTAGAATCAAATAAACCAGCGAATTTAATATTAATACGCCATAGTCAGATAAAGATAGATCCGTTAACGTTAGATTCTCCAGCATCACCGTTCTTACCATATTCACGCCTTTAACGAATGGAGCAAAAGCTAAAAACGGAGCTACAGTGATCGGAACAAATACAAGTCCCATCAATACAAATTGGAAAATCTGTAGAAATGCTTGAATTTGTTTCACAATAATAGCCAAACCAGCAATCATAAAACTAACGCCTACCATACTTATCATAGTAACTATAATGATTGGGATCGTTGTCATGGGATTAAGACTCAACCATTGTCCCGAGGTTAGCATCGCACCAAACAGCAAGAGAATCATAATGACGGACTGTAAGCCCAATTGACTGACGATCCGCGTGAGCATAATTTTCCACACACCCATGGGAGACATATATAACTGCTCTAACGTTCCACGCGTCGCTTCTGTGATTACCGAATAACCAATAAAGTTCATCGTCATCATCGTTAAGCTCCAAAAGACCACACTTACAATTGAATATTGGACATTCGTATCAAAACTAGCTGGATCTCCTATGAACATAATTCCAAAAAATGCAGCCAGAAATATAATATAAAAAGTGACTACTAATGCAATCGTGTTCGGTAAATATCGTTTCAACTCAATATATTCCTTACGAAAATTAGCATTAAATAAATGGAGCCATTTCATGAGTCTTACCTCCCTTCACAATCTGAATAAACACTTGTTCAAAATCAATGGTTATTCGATCAATACTTTCCACCATCGTTCCTTCCTCTTTCAGAAGATCGAACAACTCGTAGATATCCTGACCATGCTCTAAATTTACTTCCACGATCGTTTCATGAGAGCTTGCTTTATAAGTACTTAAAGGGAATATACTCAACAGTTTATTCTCCTGTTCAGGGCTTAATTGCTCACCTAATTTAATGGAATATGCCCTTGTTTCAAATAACTTAAGTAAATTCTCCACCCTGTCGTCAATCACAACTTCACCTTTGTTAATGATAATGGTACGGTCACACAGCTCCTGAACGACAGGCATATCATGTGAGCTAATAATGATCGTACGTTTCTCTTCCCTCACTATCGTTTTTAGAATATTTCGTAATTCATAACTAACCTCAACATCCAAACCGAGCGTTGGCTCATCCAGCAAGATGACATCCGTATTAGCTAATAACGCCACAGCGATTGCCAGCTTTTGTTGCATCCCCCGAGATAATCCATTAACCAGCTCATTCTCCTTTTCTTTAAGGTTGAATTGCTCTAATAACTTATCTGTCTGATCGGAAATTTGCTTCCGAGAGTACCCCCGGTTACCTGCAAAATATTCTAAATTTTCCCGAACCGTAAGACGCCAATATAAATTCCGGTTCCCTTCTAATACAGCACTGATATGCTCTAGCGCTTTAAGTCTCTTCTTGCAAATATCTAAGCCATTAATGGATATAGAACCCCCATCCGATTCTAACAAACCACAGAGCATCTTTATCGTTGATGTTTTCCCAGCACCGTTGGGGCCTAGTAAACCTAGAACCTCTCCACGATTTACATGAAAAGAAACATCACGAACGGCATGTATTTTCTCTTTCGTCTTTCTTTTCTCGTAGACCTTGCTAATCCCCCGTACTTCTATAATTTTCTCCACCTTATAACCATCCTCTCCCGTACGATTTAAAAGAGTGATTCCATTGTTAAATTTATTTTATTTGAGTATCTAAATTTAGATAACTGGCTCCAGATGGATACTTTCTCCGTCTGAGGAATGAGATTTGTATAGACGACAACTATGATATGTCTAAAGGAAATATCGCATTTTTTAAGAATGATTGGGTGAATGTCCGGCATGGAGCAAATGTAGGTTATTTCATCATAGAGAAAACGAGGAGGACATCATGAATCACAACAAGAAAAAATCCATTTTGCGTGGTGGGTATTAGTAGGACTGGCTTTAATGCTTGGAGTTGCAAAAAGTGGCGTTATGACAGCAGGCGGGCTATTTTTGACACTAACAATGATCATATCGTTATTGCCGCAGACATTAATGAGGCAGCGCTAGAGAAAGTAAGCCAGAAACAGAATGTTTATGGAATGAAATTTAATGTTGTCTCAGATGAGGATTGGCAGAAAATTAATTCCATCGATGGAGGATACTCAGCTCAATAACGATAATGACAGCCCTCAAGTTAAATGAGGACTGTCATCTTTTCATTACATGGCCATTAGAAGATCCATATGAGTAAGAAAATAACTGCAATTATTGCCACCACGATGAAGAGATTGATTACCTCGCTCCAAAATCCAGGAACACCTTGTGTATGATATTTTTGCGCATTGACATCATGGTTTGCTTTATGACCGCCAGGGTCCGTCACATTTGGATTAGGTCCTGGATCAAAAAAGTCAGACATAGAAATCAACACCTTTCTCGATTATAAACCATATTATACCAGTTAATTCCCTTTTTAAAAATAATCTCCTTTGCTCAATTCATTTGAGAATGAAAATAAGGTAAGTGTTTCTTTGATAGAGCTTTTTCGATTAGTTCATGATCGTAGCCATATTTTTGCAATGCAGTAATAATCGCTTGTGTCCTGTCTGATCGTTGTCTTCTTAAATTTGATTCTAGCTGTATTTCTAGAGGAACCGTAGGAATAGTGTACCGTCCGATTGTCACATTCCTAAAATGATTCCAAATGAATTGTCCACCTTCCCATATCCCATCGCCATCCATAGAATCAGGAATTCCCACTGAATTGGAGATATGAACGACTTCCACTTTAAACCCATCGATGATCCAACTCCCTTTTGTCCATGAAAAGCCTGAAGAAAAGGTCTGAGTGTATGTAGGTTCTTCTAAAGAGGATAACCAGTTCTCCCCATGAGGGAATTCACATTTATCCAGCAAGGAATATTCCTTCAGAAGTTCTGCAAATTGTGCAATCCCTTCTTTATTTTTTGTATAAATATCAACGTCTCCCGGAGTCATTTCACAGCCCTGTAAAACCGAACCCACCGAGCCAACCAAGATCCATTCTAATTTCGAATTCACTTCCGATGAAAAATAAAGCTCACATACCTTTGACAAAGCTATTTCCCAGCTATTCATAATTCCACCCCAAATTGACTAGTAAGTTCGAGTACATGAAACCTTAATAACCTCAGATGCGTTAAAGAACTATACAAATTCACAGGAGGTTTTTAAAATGAGATACAGTGCTGCAGGCGCGCGAATAACCTGTCCTTGTTGTCAAAACGATACCTTTCATCTGGATTATAAACTGCTTAACACAAGCGGAGCATCCTTTCTAGGATTTGACTGGGCGAATAAAAACGCTGCTATACTTATTTGTAAGAGATGCACCCATATCTCATGGTTTATGGAAGAACCAACATCAGATAACTAAACACTACCTGATTCTTCTACATCTTCATTATAAAATATTTCTATAGACTATGCGTTCTTGAGCTGGATGCAATTGTTCTTTTGCATCCAGTTAAATACCTCTAGATAACCATCCCCGATTGTCTTAAGCCTCTTTGGATAACGATCCGAAATATTCTACAACTACCTTACGAAATTCCAGAGCAGCTCGCGAAATATACCGACTCTTGTGCCATATTAAAGCAATTTCCCGTACCAATTCGTGATTCTTTATTTGGAGATATTTGATGTCTTCCCGTGAATTTCTTGCTGTACTTGGTATGAAGGCCAGTCCAATCTCAGCTTCCACAAGAGTGATCAACCTTGCAGGTTCATCCCCCTCATATACATATTTAGGCGTAAATCCAACCGATTGGCACACAGAGTCTATTAAATCCCGAGTTCCATAACCACTCTTAACCCCGACGAACCATTCATCTCTCAGCTCTATCAAAGATACGCTGCTTCGATCTGCCAACCGATGCCCCTTAGGAACCGCTACAAGGATTGGGTCGATAAATACGACTTGGCATTCGATGTCGTCCCCTTCTAAAGGGGGTGAGGACAAGCAGAAATCCACCTCTCCTCTATCCAAAAGTGTAACCATTTCCTTCGTAGTCAGCATCTGCACATGAAATTGAATATCAGGTCGCTTTTTTCGAAACTCGCGAAGGATATTGGGTAATGTACTGGCGGTGGTCACTGCTAATTCAAGCGTGTTATGTTCCGGGTGAGATAAATCGCTAAGCTCCTGCTTCCCCTGCTCCAATTCAAACAAAGCTCTTTCTGCACGGCGAAGGAATCTGCTTCCGAACTCATTCAGACGCAGGTTCCGCCCTACTCGATCGAATAAAGGGACTCCTAGATCCTCCTCCAAGCGCTGTATTGTTTTGCTAAGTGATGATTGAGTAACGTGCAGATTTCGCGCAGCTTCAGTCACATGTTCCAACCGAGCTACCGCGAGAAAATATTGCAGCTGTAGAAGTT
Organism: Paenibacillus sp. FSL R5-0923; assembly: GCF_038009145.1. Classification (NCBI taxonomy): domain Bacteria; kingdom Bacillati; phylum Bacillota; class Bacilli; order Caryophanales; family Paenibacillaceae; genus Paenibacillus; species Paenibacillus sp. FSL R5-0923. Next base: position 2,567,266 of record NZ_JBBPAT010000001.1, on the reverse strand, counting down.
CCATTTCGCACCCCATTCATTCCTTTAAGTCAATGAGAATATAACATAAAATGCGTTGGAATGAATAATTAAAATCAAGTAGGATGACATTAATACGCTTTAGGGGGACACAAAATGAGTGCTCGGAATTGGTGGTTAATGATTTCAGTGGGTCTAGGGATACTATTGAACCCATTAAACTCTTCAATGGTTTCTGTTGCTATTCCAAGATTGCAAAATGTATTCCAACTTGACTATACAGGTGTTTCCTGGATTATTTTTTCTTTCTACATTGCTAGTAGCATCGCTCAACCCGTCATGGGAAAGGCCAGCGATTTATTTGGTAGGAGGAAGATATTTCTTACCGGGCTTGTAGTAGCCTTCATTGCCTCATTATTAGCTCCATTCGCACCAAGCTTCGCATGGCTCCTCGTGTTCCGCATTGTGCAAGCCATTGGAACAAGCATGATGGTTGCCGTCGGTATGGCTATAGTGCGAATTCATGTAACGGAAAAACAAGCGACAGCGCTGTCTGTTTTATCCATCTTCCTATCTGGTGCGGCAGCCATTGGACCCTTTATTGGCGGGGTTATTATACACTGGTGGGGCTGGCCCGCTATCTTTTTCGTTAATATTCCATTTGTGGTAGTGAGCTTTCTATTGTCTTGGAGAAATATCCCTAAGGAAAACTCGTCATTAACCGTTTCATCGGGCATGTCCCTTCGCAAATGGTTCAATTGGATAGATGGATCAGGGATCCTGCTCTTCACAGTGGGACTGGTTGCCCTGCTCATTGGATTACTCTCAGCAAAATCATCCGGGCACATCGCTGTAGGAAATGTCATTGTTTCACTGATAGGACTCGCTCTTCTAGGGGTATTCGTACGACATGAGTTAAAAGCGACTTCGCCTTTTATCCCTTTACGCACATTCGCCAAATATCCTGCAATGACGTGGGTTAATGTGGAATTCATGCTCGTTAATGTACTCTTTTACTCACTCTTTTTCGGAGTTCCGTCCTACTTGCAAATGGTTCGCCATGTCAGCGAGTATCAAACAGGGATACTTATGCTAACCTTAGGCCTATGCTCTCTTGTTACTTCTCCAATAGCAGGACGATGGATCGATAAATCCGGACCAGGACCGGCACTACTAGTGTCTGCAATATTGATGACTGCGGGATCGGTATGGCTCGTGACATTGAATCAATCTTCACCGGTTATTAGCGTGTGCCTGGCTTTGGCTGCATTCGGAATTAGCAATGGGTTGAATAATGTAGGTATGCAAGCAGCTTTGTTCCAAAGTTCACCCAAGGAAATAATCGGCGTAGCATCCGGTTTATTTAATACTTCAAGATATTTGGGAACCATTCTCTCTTCCTTGTTGATAGGCATCGTAATGAGAGGCAAGTTCAGCTTTGAGGGATTTCAAGTACTTGGGATTATTCTCACGATCATTGCATTGTCTTTGGTATTCATGAGTCGGCGGCGCCGGAAGTCAGGGGAGTTGCAGGAATTGTGAAGAGTCTATTAAATAAATCTTAACTACGATACATTTGGAAGCTTCTCCATCCCTCTGTTTCTGTGAATAAATAATCGGGCGGGGGATAGCAAGTAGACAACACTAATCAATCCAAACAAACAGGCACTGACTTGAAAAGGCAGCAATTGATTTCCTGAGCTTCCCAGCCAGCCTCCAATTAGCGGACCAATAACCACCCCTAAACCCTCTATGGAAAACAATAGTCCCCAGCTGATCCCTACAGAATCTTCGGGAATGTAACTGGCCATTAAAGCATTCCAAGAGGGAAGCAAAGCAGCATAAGCACACCCTAGCAGAAGCGAGAGCCCAATGGCGGCGGAGAAGGAATTAATAGAAGTTAAGCCGAACAAGGCAACCGCAAATACGCCGAACCCAATGACAAGGAACCACTTCCCTCCGACTTGATCAAACCATTTTCCCATGGGCACAAGAAATAGAACTACGCCTGCTCCTCCCATAAATAACACGATAGACAGCTGAGAATGGGATAGACCCAGATGCGAAATAGCAAAGCTTGTTAGAAAAGGAACTAGTATCCCGCCCGCTGTAGTCTGCAGCAGCATGCCAGGGACCAGAAATCCTCCCTTTTTTACTTTGTTCCATAGAGATACAAACTGCTCACCTACGGATATATTCACACTCTGCACCGAGACCTTGTTCATCTTTACAAGACCTACCATGATCCAGCCCGCTACGAAAAATAATCCAATGACAGCAAGGGACAGTGACAGACCACCACCAATTAACAAATTCATCATTACGGGACCCAGACCTAGACCAGCCATCCAGTATACGTACAAGGTTCCCATCTGTTGTGCTCGTTTTTCCTCTGATACCTGGCTCATACATAGGATCCAGATCGGTGAGAATCCAGCACCTAAGCAAGCAGAGGCTACAATAAGCATCCACGGACTATGCGTTGTCACCATCAATAACAGTCCAACGAACCCAAGAAAGAACCCTCCATGAAGCACGGTACGCCCAGGATATCTATCCAAGAGATAGCCGATGAAGCTTTTGATCAAGCTGTCCGTTAAATAGTGTACGGAGACCGCAATGCCAACTACTGACGTTGTAAGCCCCCAGCTCGTCAATATATAAGTGGGTAAAAACGTGATTAGGACAGCCCCTCTTATCCACTCTATAAAAAAGAGAATCATTGCGAGGCGGGTAAACGTCTGCTGTTGTCTTTCTTTCTTCCTAATAATATCCATGAATCGTCTTCGCCTGCCCTTCAACAAGCATGGATTTTGCTGCGGGAACAGAGGGCTGACGCAATTTAATAGCCTCTAAAGCTTCGGTAACGATAGCATCCGAGGCTGATTTCCGCGAAAAGACCTTCATATGCTGTTCCCTTTCATCTCTGTACGCCATATGCTCCAATCGCTGGAGCTGCTCTACTACCTGCTCCTCATTTCGTGCAATCTCTATCAAATGCTGCCCAGATAACCATTCTGCATTGCCTGCCTCCTGACCGGGGAGAGGTCGGTAGACGATAACTGGAAGTGTTTGAGCCATCGCCTCAGTCAAGGTAATCCCGCCAGCCTTGGTCAATAGACAGGAAGCTATGCACATCAGCTCCTGCATTTCTTCGGTATATCCCAAAATGTGAACTCGAGGGTTCTCTTGAAAAAGCTCCCCTGTAGCTTCTCGAAGCTTATGATTATTCCCGCACAATACGATGACATCGAAGCTTGATTGAAGCAGTACTCGTTTTATTAAACCGCCAATGTCACTTAATACGCCGTAAGCTCCTGCCGCTAGTAATAGATATTGACGATTTCCGTTTAACCCATGTTTGCGCAAAAGCGCTTCACGATCCTGAGACTGTTCAAAAGCCTCGCGAATGGGAATCCCACTGACCACAAGCTTCTCTTCAGCGATCCCTGCTGACATCAGAGTCGCCTTCATGCTTTCTGAAGCGATAAAATATTTCGTCGTTCGTGGGTGAAGCCACCTGCCATGAACTACATAATCCGTCATAACCGTGAACAGAGGTGTTCGACTTCCTGTTGTTGAAGCTAGTTCAGCAGCAGCCAAATAAGGAAAGGTATGAATAATAATATCCGGCTGTATCTCGTCGATGATCCTTTGTACTTTTCGTTTGCCCATAGAATGGATGAGTCTACCCATGAACTGCTCTGGTCTCATCTTGCTCGTCATTGTGTACAAGAATCCATAAAATTCTTGCGTATACCCCGTGTTGTTTAAATAGAATCTTCGGGATAGCTCATTCAAGGTAGGGTGGACTGCAGCGAATAGATCCATAGTTGTAATCCTACTAATCCCCCGACGTCTAAATGAATGTTCGATGGCCTCAGCCACTTTCATATGCCCGTCCCCAAATGCCGACGTAACAATAAGTACTTTAGGATCTGTGTTCATGACAAAGCTCCTTTTTCTCACGGCCTCCTTTAACTCTAACTCTGAATCGTAAACTGATAGTGAAGGGATTCTCAACTGAATATTAATTTCAATATTTTATAAAGAGAGACCTCGTCGCAGCCAGTTTTTGCCCACAAAAAAACGATGACCTATGGCAAATAGCCAATAGTCATCGTTGTTGTACGCTTACTATGATTAAATACTACCTCTCGTGCACAATAATCCCTTTAGAAACACGCAGTTTCGGATATTCGCCCATGATTTCCGGTATATCTTTTAGCGAAAACTGATGGCTAATCAACGACTCAATCTGAACGATCCCCTTCTCAATTAACGCAATCGATTCCTCATGTGTATATGGATTAATGAAAGAGCCCATGATGTTCAACTCTTTTGTAAAAATTTCGAATGGTGAGACTTGAATCAACGTGTCCGGGGAAGCAACTCCAAACATTAAGACTTGTCCACCCTTACGCGATGCCTTAACCGCCAGCTCCATGGAATCTGCCCGGCCTACACATTCGATCACAATATCAAATTGATGATGGAGAGCTTCCATCACACCTTCTGCTGCAGGAGATACGGCTTCATCCGCACCTAATTCGACTAATCGGTCATGTTTGAACACTTCTGGCTCACTGACAATAATCCCTTTAACACCCGCAGCCTTGACGAGCTGCAAGAACAATTGACCAATAAAACCTCCGCCGATAATCAGGACTTGGTGTGCCTTACGGATATCCAGCTTCTTATAACCGTGAAGTACACAACCTAAAGGTTCAATCATCGCCCCTTCGATCCAGCTCATTTCATCAGGTAGCAAGTAACAGTTCGCTACAGGAACAACACAATACTCGCCCATGCCACCGTCACGAGTCACCCCAACAGCCTGCAAGTTATCGCATAAATGTACTTTTCCATTCCGGCAAAAATAACAGTTTCCACAATAGATGTTCGGATCAACCGATACACGGTCCCCCACTTGCAAGGTCGTAACCTCATCCCCCACAGCCACTATTTCGCCCGCAAGCTCATGTCCTAACACAATCGGAGCTGTCACCTCCGCAGACCCTGGGTATCCATGATAAATATGCTGATCTGTACCACAGATCCCGCAGCATTTCACACGAAGTTTAACTTCTTTGGAGCCAACAGCCGGAGCTTCCCAGTCCTTAAATTCAATGTGCTTAGTTCCTTGAAATACAGCCGCCTTCATCTTAACTCATCTCCTTAAATCCAAGTTTTTGTTAACCCGCATCATTCATTGCCGTTACACGTAAAGTCTCCCAAGGCAGTGCCCCAGCATCCACATGATGCACACGAACCGTCTTCTCCTCACCCGGAATCAGATCAAAGAAATTATCGTCCATAATCACCCAGGGTGCATCTAGTTCGATCATCACCATCCGGGCAACGCGATCTGAGATCAAGTGGATATGTCCTTTCGCTTCATCCACGGAGATCTGAACATGTGCGGGTTGATAATCCATATCCTTATAGTCTCTTAAATAGAGTACATAATCTTCTGTTAACCGTTTCTTCGAACGAAGTACGACCACAACCTCGCAAGCGCTATGTTGCTGCAGTACCTCAGCTTCAGTTAACTTGGCAAAATTAACTTTACTGTTCGAATCAACGGTAACGTCGAATGCACGCTGATATACAATTGTACCATCCATCCGATAGATCGTTAATTCCGCCTCATCCTGATAAGCTTCGCGGCGATCATTGAGAGCCCATAACTGCAGCAGTCCATTCGGATCATGATCCACACATAAGAGTACCGGTGCAAAGAATTTACGCGCATAGTGGTAGCTCGCCTTTGGTAAACCATAATAATCGATAACAGACCAGCTTGTTCCCGGCCAGCAATCATTGAACTGCCAGAATAAAGCCCCGCTTGTGTCCGGCTTATTACGGCGGTAATGCTCAATGCCATACCTCAATCCCTCAGCCTGAGTCAGCATGGAGAATTGAATATATTCATTGATATCCTTCGGAACTCCTGTATAACCTTCCATGAGCATAATGCCCTTAGGATAATGGACATCTTTATTACGATACTTCATTTCATCGCTATCCCAATAGAACTGATTGTCCGGCATGTTCTTTGCTAAGGTATAACGATTGGAAGCGGCATGCAGCCCGAATTCACTGGCGAATTTCGTGAAGTCTGACTTGAATCGTTTGAACGATATCCCTTCAACACTATAATCCTGTGTCTGCGGTTCACCAAACTGACGCGGCTCATTATTCCCATGCCAGACTTGCCAGTTATGGGTATCGCCCACATCACGTGAATTGTGATCATTGCCGCCAAAAGGCGAGCTAGGCCAAAACGTTCGTGTGGGATCGAGTTGCTCTAGTACTGCAGGCATGAGCTCATGATAAATTTTTTCTCCATAAAAGGGATGTGTGATCTCGCCGTTAGAGGACAGTGCCTCATACAACCAATCATTCTCGTTATTCCCACACCATAGAGCAAGGCTCGTACGACTGCGAAGACGTTTTACGACCTGCTCAATTTCGCGGTGAACATTATTCATGAAATTACGATTGTAATCTGGATACAGTGCACAAGCGAACATGAAGTCCTGCCAGATTAAAATTCCTAACCGATCACATTCGTCAAAGAAAATATCCCGCTCATAAATGCCTCCACCCCAAGCACGAATCATATTCATATTGGCATCCTTGGCCATCTGAAGCAGATGTGCATAGCGGCTGTCTGGCACGGTCGCAATAAAGCTATCAATAGGAATCCAATTAGCACCTTTAGCAAAAACTTTTACGCCGTTCAATACAAAAGTGAAAGCATGGTGCCCTTCTTCATCCAGCTGCATCAATTCGATCTTTCGAATCCCAAATGGCTGCTCATAGGTATCTATTTGCTCCCCATCAGCAAATAACGTAATGCGTAGATGATATAAGAAAGGCGTTCCTAGATCATGGGTCCACCATAACTTTGGATCCATAACCTGCAAGGTAACTGAATGATGAAGCGTACGCGCTGTAATCGCCCCGTCAACTGCAATCCCTGAAGCTCTGTCCAAAGCGACATTCGCTTCCGCAACACGCTCCGTCCCGTCTAATAGTTCCACACGCGCCGTATACGAACATCCGCGATCAAAGGCATGTGCGCATAAATCCACATCAACAACACCTACTTGACCCTCTATCGAAGTTGTACGGGCAAACACATGATCTAAATGTGCATGACGCCGTTTGATCAACTGTACCTCTTTCCATATGCCTGCACAGACCAGACGCGGACCCCAGTCCCAGCCAAAATGACTCTGCGCTTTACGTGTCCAAATCCGCTTCTTACTATAGCCCGACCAATAATATTGGACTTTATCGCCAGCGTGTACATGAATAGGATCAAATTTTACGGCAAGCGTATTTTTCCCTTTATTTAATTCACGGGTTACATCAAATGAATGGCTAATGAACATATTATCTGTTGATCCAAGCTCCACACCGTTGAGATATACGGTTGCATAGGTATCTAACCCTTCGAATAATAGCTCCATCTTCTCACCAGGTTTAAGATCAGAATCGTATGAAAAGACCGTACGATACCACCATACCTTTTCTTCAATCCAACGGCATTTCTGATCTTGGTGGCCAAAGAAAGGATCATCAATAATGCCTTTCTCCCGAAGCGTCGTATGGATGTCACCGGGCACTGAGGTGGTCATCCAGAAATAATCAATAAACTCTGGCGATGCAACTTCAAGATCCCGGGCTTCCCCCACATGAAAATCACGAAGTTTCCAGTTTTCAGTTAATTTAATGTTCATTCTCTTCATCCTCTCTCCCAAATTAAAACGCCAAAACCACTTCGGTTTTGACGTTTTATTGTTATACGTATATCAAGCTATCTAAAATTTCTTGTACACTAAGTTCTGCGCAAGCCATTGATGTATCCGCGACTCCGTAATACATTTTAACAACATCGCCTTCCACGAGTGCACCGCAAGAGAATACAACATCGCCGAAGAATCCGTTCTTCTCATAATCCGCTTCCGGCTCCATGATAGGAGCATTGGAGCGCGCAATCACCTTCGAGGGGTCATTTAGATCTAACAAAACTGCTCCCATGCAGTAACGATGTTCCAGCGTGGCTCCATGATACAGCTCCAGCCAGCCTTTCTCGGTCTTGAATGGAACCGCACCGCCGCCAATCCGGCCGCTATCCCACATCCCCTCACGCAAACCGATCAGATGCTTATGGTTACCCCAATATAATAAGTTGTCCGATTCTGCGATCCATATTTCCGGATCTCCCGTACTTTTCGTTGTTGGACGGTGCAATGCATAATATTTGCCGTTAATTTTCTCCGGGAAAATCAATACGTCTTTATTATCCGGCCCAAAGATCATGCCGTGGTGAGTTACATTCACGAAATCTTTAGTTGATACCAGCGATTCTCCAACGCCCACAGGGGAGACTGCCGAGAAATAAATATAGTAGGTATCCCCAATTTGGGTTACCCGAGGATCTTCTACCCCGAAGGTCTCCAGTGAATTGGAAGGGTAAACAAATGGATTCTCATCCACTGTAAAATGATGTCCATCCTTACTTCGAGCGATTCGGATATAAGATAATGAAGTCAAGTACTGAAATGTAGCACTAGCGGATTTATTCTTAATCACACGCGGATCAGAGAAGTCGAAGCGCTCATCATCTGTATTCAGATCCAAAATATCCAATTCATTGGTCTCCGGATTATAAATCGGAGCTTTCACAATTTTTGGATCCTTGCTAATTGGGCGTTCTGCTACACGGAGAAACATTAATATTTCACCATTATAGCTAGCAATACCGGCATTAAATGCACCAATCACTTCAAAGTCATCGTGATACGGCTTAACGTCCGCCGGTGTAATAAGTGGATTTTGTTCATAACGATAGATTTTCATGTTGTAATAACTCCCTTAACCAAATGGATTTCATACTTATAAAATTTCAAATTGAGCAAAAGGATCAGGGATTGTTGCTCGTTGTGCTTCCGCATCGCTGATTCCTGCATATATGTTAGCTGTACCGTCCTCATGACGTACGAGCCCGCCGCTGAACACGACATCCTCCAAATCAGGACGTTTGGCAACGCCTGGCAAGAACTGATTGCGTACAGCGATTAATTGAATATCCGAGTACTCACCTGTTGCCGGATCGATAGCGAATACCATCGGGTAATAGTGACGATCGCCCGAATCATCAAAAGATGCGATATGCCCAAGAACACCGAGCAGTCCGTTCTTTAGCAAGTGTGCTTCATTCGCACCGCCCCACTCTTCATCAACAAACTGTCCATCCAATAACGGTGTTTCTTCGATCAATGGAATGGATAACGCTTCTAAAGATGCAATGCGGGTAAAGCCGATTTTACCGCGTCCTCCTTTATCTCCTTGAGGGCGGGTCAGTACTCCGATGCTATCTTTCAGATCCACTAGGCGTAGATCTTTCATGCCATCCGGTCCTTTAAAGAAGGGTTCTAAGCTCGCGATGTTCTTCCCGCGGTAGAATACTGTACGCCACATTAAGGCATCAGCCTTTACTGGATGTGGATAAATTTGAACGCCTCCAACTATCAATTCGCCATTAATTTTCGTGAAAAAAGGATCTTGAAGTTCAAGGGTAGGCGCTCCTTCACGGGGTACCCATTGTCCATCACGTTCGACAAAAAAAACGACATCGGAATGCTCGCTGTCACGGGATTCAACCCGACCCGCAATCACCCACTCACCCTCATCTTGGAATGGAGCTGTAATATTGTAGACATCTTTATGATCTACACCTGTGAATGTTAATTTCTGTGTATTGGTTACGGATACGTCTTTCATCGCGTATTCCATGAGCAGTTGTTCACATGTCTTCACAGCATTCTTGAGCAGTTTCATAATAATAAAGTTCCTCTCTAGTCAAATAATAGCGGCGCACGCATCCATATTGCGGCTTCATTCGGCAACAGAGTTACCAAGTCTGTACCGCTCACTTTGTCTCGGCGGCTTGATAATATATTAGTTGCTTGCCCATCCAGCAGCTCACTAGGATCAATCTGTATGCTCTGATTATCGTAATTCAAGGCTACGAGCGCTCTGGTATTGGTTTCTTTCAATGTTCTTACATATAAAATAAGATTGCCTCTGCGTTCCAGCACGTCATAATCCCCGAATTGAAATACATCCTGTGTATTGCGCAAGTGGAGAAGCTTTTTATAATAATGTAATAATGAATTCGGTTGATTGCATTCGGACTCCACGTTTAATTGCTGATAATTTGGTCCCATGCCAATCCATGGTGTTCCTGACGTAAACCCGCCATGTGGACTTTCGTTCCATTGCATTGGTGAGCGAGACGCATCTCTTCCCTTTGCATTCGCAATTTTCAGGGCTTCCGCCCGGGTTATCCCCCGCTGTAGTGCGATTTCATATGCCTTCAATCCTTGGATGTCCCGCATATCTTCCAGCTTATGGGCTACGAAATTCCGCATCCCAATCTCTTCACCGAAATATAAGAAAGGTACCCCTTTTGCGGTCAAGGCCAACGTTGCCATAAGGCGGGCCCGTTCTTCCTCAATCTTCGCATCCCCTTCACCAAAACGCGAAATCACGCGGTCCATATCATGACTGCCAAAGAATAAAGTAGGAATCTGATCTGCACCGTGAACTTTCTCCATTGTCTTAAGCTCGGCGAACAAATTCTCTGGACTAAATTCCTTCTGGCTTCCCAGATTGAAATTAAAGACCACATCAAACTTACCCGTTCCGCTGTAACGCTTCAGCATGTCCATATCTTCAGAGCCGACTTCACCTACCATGAACACTCCGCTATGCGCATGAACAAACCCGCTAATCTCCTCGATGGCATCCATAATTCCATCTTGATTCTGGTCATGTACATGCTTCTGCTCACCCGTTACTTCATCCATCGGGTTATCTGGGAATTGATCGGACACCGATAAGAAGTTGATAACATCTAACCGGAAGCCACTTACGCCTTTGCCCAGCCAATAAGCCATAACATCCTTCATCGCTTCTTTAACTTCGGGATTCGCCCAGTTCAAATCGACCTGTTCTTTCGCAAACCCATGATAGTAATACTGTTCTGTTGCAGCATCCCATTCCCACGCGGTTCCACCAAAAAACGATTCCCAGTTATTAGGTACGCCGCCGTTCACAGCGTCCTTCCAAATGTACCAATCCCGCTTCGGGTTCGTCCTTGAAGATCGGGATTCCTTGAACCATGCATGCTCTGAAGACGTATGATTCAGGACAAGATCGGCAATCACTCTGATCCCGCGAGCCTTCGCTTCCTGAATAAACCGTTCGAAATCTTCCATCGTTCCAAAGTCTGGATCAATCTGACAATAATCTGCAATGTCATACCCGTTATCTACTTTTGGAGACTTATAGAACGGCGTTAGCCAAATCCCTCCGATGCCAAGTTCCCGCAAATAATCCAGCTTGGAAGTAAGACCGCCGAAATCACCAATCCCATCCCCGTTACTATCACAGAAGCTTGGCATATACACTTCATAGAATACCGTCCCTTTCCACCACGGCTGTTCCAACCGATAACCCCTCCTGTGCAGACCTATTTCAAGTTAAATTGCATGCCTTCCTGGAACTTCTTGCCGAAAATAATGAACAAAATAATGATTGGCAAGGTGAGCATCACTGCACCGGCATACATCGGACCCGGATACGATTGATACGGACCGAACATCTGAGATAATAAAACGTTCAATGTTAACATGCCGTCACTTCGGACGACGATCATATCCCATAGGAGCTCTGTCCAGCGTTCCATTAGCAGGAATAGGAATACAACGGTCGTAATGGACTTCGACATCGGCATCATAATCTTATACAGGATTTTGAAATCGGATGCCCCATCCAGCTTGGCAGCTTCAATGAAAGCGTCGGGTACCGCCTTAAAGAAGTTGGTGTACATGAAGATCCCCCATAAACTCATCGCTTTGGGAATAATGAGCGCCCAATACGTATCGAACAGTCCTACTTTTTGAATAATCAAAAAGTTAGGGATGATCAGAATGATTGCCGGGAAGAACATATGAAACAACACAAAGTTGTTAATAGAGTCTCTCCCGCGGAATTTCAGCTTCGCCAACGCATAAGCGACCATAATCGCGAACATCATCATTAAGGCTGTAGATACCAGGGAAACGAACACACTGTTAAAGAAGGCGTGAATCCATGGTCTTGTAATCCCGGTCTCACCACCTGTAAAGAGCCATTGATACGAGCGCAGCGTAAATTTCGTCGGTATCAGCTTCCGGTCTACCTGTGACCAATCTGCAAGTGAGTTCAATACCATATATAAATAGGGGAATACCATAATCACGAGCAGTACGATCGCAATCAGATAGCGGATCGACAGCCGGAGCTTGATGTTTGAATTAGACCCAACCATTGCGCTTACCCCACATTTCCAGAATTTTTCGGATTACGAATATAGATATAAATGTCGCAACCGCAGCCATAATCGCGATAGCTGATGCGTAACCTGCCTGCAGGTTCTTAAATGCTTGACTGTATATTTCCATTTGCCATGTATTCGTTGCATAGTTCGGTCCGCCGCCTGTTAATTGGTAGACCTCAGTAAAGATACCGAATGTTGCACCAAAGGATAAAATTAAGGTTGTATAAATCGCAGGGTAAAGCAAAGGCAACGTAATTCTCCAGAACCTTTGGCTGTCCTTCACGCCATCAATTGCCGCTGCTTCATATACTTCCTGATCAATGCTTTCTAAACCTGAAGTAAGAATTAACGCATAGTAACCTGTAAATTTCCAAGCCATAATCATCGCAACGACGAACAATGCCGAGAAAGATCCGCCGAGCCAGTCAATATCAAGACCTAACCGATCCCTTAGAAACGTCTGAACAGGACTTGTATGTGACAAAAAACCTTTAACAATAAGGGATGCAACAACCCCTGAGGATAGGTAAGGCAAGAAGAATCCAATAAGAAATACGGTTTTTAATTTAGGTAAGCCTTTTACAATTACCGCTACAAAAAGCGACATGGCTGTGACAATCGGTACAAATACGATCATAAATTTGTACGTTACCCAAAATGCCGATCTTACCCCTGGTGTGCCTAATGCTTTGGTAAAGTTCTTGAATCCTACAAAATCATAAGTTGGTGAAATCAAGTCCCAGTTAGTAAAAGACAAATATAGAGACCAAATAAGCGGGCCCAAGAAAAACACAGTCGAAAAAATAAGGTAAGGGCTGGCAAAAAGCCAGCCTAACCGATTATTATTTTTTTCAATCATTATTGAAGTTCCCCTTCAATCGCCTTCTTCATATTGTCCCAACCCGTTTTTGGATCAATCTCACCACGAACGATTTTGTTAAAGGCCTCTTGACCAATAAAGGTTTGCAATTCGTTGAATTTTGGATTGTCCATGGATGGAACAGCATTCGGGATTGCTTTTGCATACTCTTGCAATACAGGCGTTTTTTCAAATACAGGTTTAAATGCTTCATTCGTACCTACATCATCACGTGCTGGAGGCAAGTTCGTTTCTTGGAAAAAGGCAACATCGTTTTGAACATCCGAGTATACCCACTTGATGAATTCTATTGCAGCAGCCTGTTGCTCTGGGCTTGCCGATGCATAGATAACAATTCCTTTAGCATCCGCAAAAGTTTTCGCATTTGCTGGATCCATACCGTCCGGAACAGGAGGCAATGTGACTTCAAAGTTCTTTTTGTACTCAAGTTCCGGATATTTCTCAGCCCACATGTTAAATGTCCAAGGACCGACATCCGTAAATACACCCACGCCATTTTCGAAAGGTTCCGTTACGTTCTGAGTCAAGAGCCCTTTCTCCTTACGAAGATTGTCCACGTAAGAAAGTACGTCTACACCAGCTTTTTCATCGCCAACAAATTGGCTACCCTCAATAAATTTGTTACCATCAGATGCTGCATTGTACAACATAAAGAAGTCGAACCATCTTTTCCATGATGTAGGATCTGCTAAGTCTGGTTTCGCCCAAAGATATTTATCCGGGTATTTTGCTTTTAATTTTTTCGTTGCCTCAATCACTTCACTGTATGTTCTCGGAATTTCGTTCACACCAGCTTCTTTCAAGATATCCGTTCTCCATCCGAACATCATCGCATTCGAGTAGATTGGAAGAACATATTGATGACCATCCGCAAATTCCCAAGGCTCAATCGTTTTGGACATATTACGTTTTGTCACAATATCATCGAAGCCTGCTATTGTATCCAAAGGAACTAACGCTTTACTGTTCGCAAGTTGCGCTGCAAAACCACGGCTAATATTCTCAGTCATCGTTGGAGCACTTCCACCCGCGATTGCAGCTTGGATACTCGCCTCAGAAGTAGGGGACTCCTTGATCGCACTTACGTTAATTTTCACCTTAGGGTTAACAGTCTCGTACTCTTTGGCGATTTTCTGCCAATATGCTTGTTGAGTCGGGTTAGGTGCAGCCCAGAACTCAATAGTTGTTACTCCATCTGCTGAAGTGCCTGAATTACTACTCTTCGATCCACAACCGGCAAGAATCGTGAATACAAGCGTAAGTGCAAGCATTACTGAAAGCTTCTTCTTCATAAAATAAACCCTCCCTGAGTATCGATGCACATCAGTGCAGCATTTTGTAATTCCTAGATATAATTTTGTAACGTTACAAAATAAGATAAATATATACCTGCAAGCGAATTTGTAAGCGTTACAATTGCTATTATTATAGTTTTTAGCGAAAATGTCAACCTGTTATTCGAGTATTAATGAAAAAGACACGATTAATCACATTACAAATTAACTTTACTTAAATAGTTTGTAATGTTAAAATAATTTATAGTTGTAATGTAGTTTTACAGCATAATCTTTAGTATTATGAGAGACAGTATGGAAGAATATTCATTACACTTCTAATTAGAAAGGACGTATCTTCGCATGAAGGTGAAGGTAACAATGCAAGATATCGCCGATCGATTGAATATATCGAAGAACTCTGTTTCTCAGGCTCTGTCCGGTAAAGACGGTGTGAGTGAGGAAACGAGACAGTTAATTATCGATACTGCGAATGAAATGGGTTACACCTATTCGCGAGGGCGCAAAAGCACAGAAGAAGAAGTTGGAACCTTTGTCATTTTGGCATCAGAATTTGCATTTTCCAAACGTAACTTTTTTGGAGAAATTTATTTAAGTATTGAGAAGGAAGCAGCGAAGCGAAATAAGCGTATGGTTATTCAATCTATTGATCATCACGCTTCCGAACAATTGATCCTGCCTCCTATATTATTTGATCCTTCCGTAGAAGGAATCTTGATTCTGTCCCATATTACGACCCCATATATTCAAGCAGTGACGGGCACAGGGATTCCCACCGTGTTAATTGATCACCATCACCCTGATCTTAAGGCCGATAGTATTCTCACCAATAATCGTTATGCCGCTTATACAGCGGTGCAGCATTTAATTGAATTGGGACATACCCGTATTGGCTTCATCGGCAATATTCAATTCTCACCAAGTTATTACGAGCGTTTAGAAGGTTATCGCCTGGCTCTATACCAATCTGCAATTGAATACAATCCAATATGGGTGTTCGATCGTGCCATTGAAGAAATGGATGATGTGTTCAACGCTGTACAAAAGTTGGATAAGCAGCCTACGGCTTGGTTCTGTGTCAATGACGGCTTTGGGTTCTTGATCAATTCCGTGATGTACAAGCTTGGGTATCAGATCCCCCAAGATGTATCTATTGTGAGCTTTGATAATGGACAGTTATCACGGATAACAACTCCTTTGACTACAACGATGGATGTAGATTTGTCTTACTTTGGACGAAAAGCTATAGAACAACTCTTCTGGCGCATTGATCATCCCGAGGAGCCTTTTATAGAAATTCTCCTTCCTACCCATCTGATCATTCGGGAATCCACACAACATCCAAATACATAATCAGTTCATATAGACAGGAATGTTGTATGGAGAATAAATACACGCACATCACAAAAAGGGAGAGTCCCACAAGCCATGAAATGGCTGTGGAACTCTCCCTTTACTTTCAGATTAGGATGTATGTTGACGCTCGTTGTGGTCACTACGTGAATGGACCGTTGTTCCATTCATCCTACTACCAATATCCTCGGATTCCGGTCTGCATGCGGATCAGCGCTTCTAAATAATAATAATCTCCCCAAATCATATGGCCATCAGGCACGCGTCCGCCTCTGACATGATAGGAGCCATGCTTTAGAAGTCCCTCCGCCTCTGGATCTCCAGATGTCGCATAATGTTCCACCAGAGATTTCATGCTGCGGAGTAGTGCCTCTTCATAAATAGCCCGGTCCGGGTCATCTGCGTCCAGAATGTCCAGCAGTTCCAAGAGGCCGGAAGCCGCGATCGCAGAAGCTGAGCTGTCACGAGGGGTCCCCGCTTCCACAGGCACATCGAAATCCCAATAAGCCACACTATCCTCCGGAAGATGGCTTATAAAATAATGAGCCAGGCTTTTAGAAGTAATAAGAAAATCCTCATTCTGCGTATAGCGATACGCCAGCGCAAAACCGTATATTCCCCAGGCTTGACCACGAGTCCAGGTCGAACCATCCTCATACCCTTGATGAGTTCCTCCACGAATCGCACTCCCCGTAGCCGGATCAAAGTAAAAAGTATGATAAGAGGAATCATCCCCGCGCACAAGAAATTTTCGGCTCTTTAACGCATGCTGAAGGGCTATATCATAGTAGCGATTGTCCCCCGTTTCCTCCGCAGCCCAGAACAGCAGAGGCAAATTCATCAAACAGTCAATAATGATACGCCCCCCGTTCTCAGGATCACTCTCTAGACCCCAAGCCTGGAGGATTCCAGCTGTTTCACGCCAGCGTTTGCACAACGTATCTGCAGCCTGCAGACCGACAGCCCGCGCCGCTTCACTGCCTGTTATTTTCCACTCCGCTACTGCAGTTAGTGAATACAAAAAGCCAATATCATGATGATCTAAAGCGATGTGCTGATCCAAACGATGCTTGAAGTCCCCTAGCCATGAGGCTGCCGCCTCCTTAAAGAATGAATCTTTACCATATTCGTAGGCAAGCCACATCATGCCCACATAGAATCCCTCTATCCAATCATCATTGTCTCCCCATTCGTACTGTTGCCCCTCGGCGATATGGGGCAGTTTGCCCGGATGGTTAGTAATGTTACTCCCAATTTTGTGAATCGCATCCTCAATGGCCTTAGTCCACATCTTTGTTGCTCCTTTCCAATAAATCAACAGTATGCAAAAGTGCATCGTTACTAGGATCGTATACAGCAATCCTTCCGTCTGACTGCCACTGAATAAGCGGCGGCGAAGCCAGACTGGCCTGATTCTCCGGAGTATTCGTTGCTCCAAAGACAGCAGATATCAGTACCTGATCTCCCGGCTCCAATCTGGAGATCAAGCTCGGAAGAAACGTCCGAGACTTCAGCAGATTAGTATTCGGTTCGGGTAGCACGCATTCTCCCCGGTCAAAACCGCTTAGCATATGTATGGCACTGATTCCCCAGGGCAATTGCACCGAGACAGCAGTGTTAGATACATGAATGATTTCCCGATCACTGCGTGAGAAGCCAGCAGACTGGCCAATGGCAAATCCACCCTCCGCTACGTCGAGACACCGGGCGCTATGAATGCTGTGAATACGGACATGCCACAGACCCGCTGGAATAATCCATGTCTTCACATGTACATCGCTCCAGGGATGCCAGCGTGAATATACATAATTCTCTCCAATTTCCCACGTCTCGCAGAATCTGCGTACCCGGTAATGTTCATCGCATTCACACAATGCTAATGTAGAGTCGTAAGCGCCTTGAACTAAGCCATAACCCGCCTTCGGCACACTGAATCCGAACAGCGTGGAGTAAGCAAACTTGGAATATTTAGCTGCGCTATGGGCCATATCAAAGTTAGCCATCTGACCAGAGGTATAGGCAATAACATGCTTATTTCCTTCCGGACGACTCACCAGCATACGTGCCTCTTCGAGTGGTAACATCTCTTTCAATACAGGCAGTGGTTCTTCTTCCGCTTGCCAAAAAGGATGATCGTCCGGCAAGGCAAGAATAAGCATAGCTTTAAAGGCCCAATACGGTGATCCGGGGGCATTGTAGTTCTCCGTCATTACCAGATTCGGGTAAGCATATCCGATACTTAGTAATCCGTCTATTCCCACAATAGGCTTCTCAAACCACCAACGAAAATGACGCATTATAATTCCTTTGAGAACGCCATATGAAAAAGGAAGGACCTCAGCATACACCAGCGCACTCCAGAAAGAGACCTGCGCAAAACGATAGGTCAGACTACGTCCGAAAGGAATCGCACTTCCGTCCTCAGCAAACCAATACATAAAATCTTTGGCAAATTGCGCGGATCTTTCCCGGTAAACTGCAGCCCTCTGAGGATCATCATCCGCCATCAATTTAGCATATATCAGCGTATAATAATGCATAGCAAAAGCAATATAATAGTCTCTCTGATCGGTCAGCCCATCGGAATACCAGCCATCACTCAAGTAGTAGGTATCAATCTTCTCCAAATAATTATTCATTATCTCTTGATCGTAGGGCAATCCGACTTTCTTAAAGCCCACATTCACAAGAACCGTGAACATCAGCCAGTTATTCGGGTTCGAACGATCCACATGATTGATCTGGTTCAACCAGTTATATACCTGCATTTTCTGAACATCACTCAGCGGCTCCCACAGCTTATGCGGCGCAAGAGCAAGCCCCAGTCCCAGCACAGCCTGTTCCACCATACGCTGGTCTTTGGTTGAGAATTCACCCCAGTATTCTTCATGTTCAGGGTCAGTCCCATTGACGATCCCCTCGAGGAACTTCGGCCAAAGCGCACTCTCCCCTCCCCCGCTGGCATGGGGAACAAGCCCCCATAACGGACGAGCGAAGGCTTCCATAAGCGCGGTAGCTTCATTGTATATTGATCCTGTAGCTCCCATATCGATTCCTGCACATCCAGAAGTAAATCGACTATCCAGCGGAGCATATAGGTCATTTAAGAACATTTGTAATTCATTTTTAGTACCCTTCAGTTCCACAGTAATGGTTCCTCCAATCCTTACTCAATGCCAAGCCGCATATTCACTGGGCCTCATGCCCATTTCCCGTTTAAACAGCTTGATAAAATAACTTTTGTTGGCATATCCCAGATACTCGGAGATCTCTTCCACAGTCTTTCCAGACTGATTAAGCAGCTCTTTTGCCTTCTGAAGCTTTAGCATATTTACATATTCGATGAAATTCTGGTTTGTTTCCCGTTTGAACAAGCGGCTGAAATAGCTGGCATTCAAGTTCAGGCGTCCAGCCATATCCTCCAGCGTTATTTTCTCCGTTACATGACTGATCACGAACTGCTGGGCTTTAATAACCTCGCTCCGTTTCGACTTGATAGAGAATATACTTATTTTCCGCGCTAATTCTTCCAAGTACTGAACTAACCACTCTTCCAAATGCTCGAGGGTATCAATGTCACTCACCACGCTAAACAGCTTTTCTTCTGCCATAAGCAATGGAGACTGCAGCAGCTGTTTCGTCTTCAATTGCAAGTCCATCAGCAACCGGAGAACACATTCCTTAACTTCATTTGGATGAAACTTTTGCGTTGCCACCCATTCTCGCCATTCCTTTACATGAATACGAAGCTCTGTTTCCCTATTCAGGGCAATATCATCATTAATATCAGCGTACAGACTTCCATATTCGGCATAAATATCATCCCGCGAAAAGCTAATCTCTTCAAAACGATGAATGCCCGCCGCTGGAAAATAAAACCGCTGAATCTTCTCCTTTAGCATCCGCTGCAGTGTTCCGCGAATTTCCTCAGGACTGCGCGCCTCAGCACCAAATATGCAGGAGACAGACAGCTTGAGATATTTCTGTACCGCAGAGGCTGCATTTTGAATGGAATGATAAATCGCTTGGTGGTCTCTGGAAGACTGGTCGCTGCAGAAAAGAATAACAATCTCCTTATGGCTGTATCTCGAAATAAATAAACTGTGATCAGCCTCAAGCACTTCCTGCATAATATTCTCGACGGCAAAAGAAATCGTATATTCACTCATACGGCGCACCCGTGAAGCTTCCTCTGGACGGTCAATCACTATAAGCATTGGAATGTAGGTCTTGGCATGGATCATAATTCCGTTTGACCGGGCTTGCTCGATCCAAGCTACCTTGTCCCAAGATTGGTATAACGTATCTTTTAGAAACTTTTCTTTTAGCGCAGCACGGTTTTGTGATTGCTTTTGCTTATATACCAGCATCTCGGTATGCTGCTGCCTGTTCAGACCCACTTCCTTCACAAGTGTTCTGAGTGCATGTTCCAGCTGCTCGATATTCAGTGATTCTTTTAAAATATATTCTCCTACGTTTAGTTTCAGCGCCTGCTGAGCGTATTTGAACTCGTTGTGGCAGGACAGAATAATCGCACGAATTCCGGGCTTCATCGCTCTGAATTTCTCAAGCATCTCCAGTCCGTTCATCTTAGGCATACCAATATCGGTGATAATCAGATCCGGTGGATTCTGCCGTGCTTTTTCCCAAGCCTCAAGACCGCTATAATAACATCCGGTGAGTTCAATCCCGAGCTCACTCCATGACACGGCTTGCGACAAATAACGGATAACCGGATAGTCATCATCCACCAAAATTGCCGTCAGCATTCTCTATACCCACCTTTCCGTAGTTCAGTGGAAACTCCAAACAAATCTCCGTACCCACATCAGGTTCGCTTGATATATTCAACTTAAATGAAGCACCATAAATCATACTGAGGCGTTGGGCCACATTACGTAAGCCTATGCCAGAGAATCCTTTTCTGTCCTCTTCTGCAATTTGCTCACTACTGTATGCGGTTTCACGAAGTCTTTTTAAATTCTCCTGTGACATTCCGATGCCATTATCCTTAATGGTGATAACCAAGGTTCCTGTAGTTGCAATAATACGAGCTTCAATAAAGATCTCACCACCAAACTGCTCGAAACCATGGATGATGGCATTCTCGATCATAGGCTGAATCATAAACCGAGGCACCAGTGCTTCAGCAGTTCCGTCTGCTAAATTCATTTCCAGCCTGACCTGATTGGCATGACGAAAATTCATCAAAGTCACATAATGTGATATCGTATCTGTCTCCTCACGAAGCGGGATAAACTCATTGTCTCTGTTAAAGGTCATACGGAGCAAAGACGACAACGAACCAATCAACTCGGCGTTCTCCTTGTCTCCTTGCATCAGAATATTTAACCGGATCGAATTCAACAGATTAAACATAAAGTGCGGATTGATCTGTGCCTGCAGCATTTCCAGTTCAGCTTTTCTTTTTCCTGTTTGCTCATAGGTGATTTGTTCAATCATGGACTCGATTCGATCTAGCATTTGGTCGATGGTACGGGCCAGTTGAGCCGCCTCATTATTCCCACGGATTAGCGAACGTTCGTCCAATTGACCACGACCTATTCGCTTTACAAAAGCACTTAATTTCACGATGGGCTGAGTCAGCTTAGAGATTAGAACGGTTAAGAGAACGGAAAAGAAGGTAAAGAATAGAATTTGCACGGCTAAGCTGATAAATAAAATCTGTTTATTCTTTGACAATGCCGCCTTCATAGGGATAATGCTCACCATCTGCCATCTGTTGCTGCTCAGCTCCTGGTCAACATACAAGAATTTCTCCCCACTGATCTCGACAGTATCAAGCCGACCTTCCTTTTTCCACCACGTCATTGTTTCACCAATTCGGGCTGGATCAGCATGTGAGACTACAGTTCCCTTGTCATCCAAAAGCATCATCTCTTTGCCATTGTCATTGTTCAGATAAGGGCGGAGTTTACGCTCATTGATGTTAATAATCATATATCCGATCGTGCTGCTGGAGGTCGATTGTATAGGTCTCGCAATAGTTACCCAATTGGCTGAGCCCTTATCAGAATAGTTGTAGTAGGTGTCGTGCTCCGCTCTCCAGAAAGTCGAAATCGGCTGAGTTTGTTTCAATAGTGACATCCAACGCTCGCTATAAAAGGTTTTCGGATTAAAGTCGCTATAAGGATAACTCGTATAAATAAATCCATTCTTACCGATCAGCGTCACTTTCAAATACTCTGAAAGAACGAACATATCATCCAGCATCCGCGACATACGGTTATACTGGATGATCTCTTTCGCTGAATGGAGCGACTCTGGAACAGCAGACATCATCTGCCTGATTTCGCTGTTCTGAAGCACAAAATTGGACTGCTCCAGCGTTTGTTCAAAAATGGCATTCATATTGGCACTGGACGCATTGAGAGATTCTCTTGCGCTGCCAACGGCCTTCTCCAGAATCAGATCCCGGGTTAAATAATCTGTAACCATGTAAATGCAGACTAGCGGGATCAGTACGCAAATCATTGAAGACCAGACAAGTTTCATTCGAAGTGATTGATGCTTTCTAAACACGGATGACAGGCCCCATATCTGTTTTAAATTTGGAGCAGGAGGCAGAAATGCTTTCCTGCCCCCACATTATAAGCCCCCTTGGGGAAGCGTACAATCAGTCTCCGCCTACTTTCCGCTGTTGTTCTGAACCACTTCCGAAATTTTCTTATCGATATTGGTAACGGTGACATCCAGATCCTGTTGGCCAAGGAGATACATTTCCGCTTCTGGAATAACGTTGTTCTTAGCTTCATCCGCATATTTAGCCGGAACTTGCGTCGCACCAGGTGCCGAATTCTCCATCGTATATTTCAGGGAATCAACATCAATCATAGATGGATCCTTAGAACCACTCACAATCGTATCCACCAATTTGTTCGTATCCGATTTCGCCCAGCCAGAGAAGACACGTCCGCCAATTTCCAGTCCTTCTGAGGTATACCAGCGTACAAAGGTGTAAGCTGCTTCCTTATGCTTGGATTTAGCAGCTATCCCCATATAGGTTGGCTGAACAGGTGAGTAATGTTTGCTCTCACTATCCAGTCGAGGGATCGGCGCAAACGCGGTAACGAAGGTTGCTGGAATGGCATCCGTTCCACCCGATTCCGCAACCATCCAGTCACCCATCGGAAGCATCGCTGCTAAACCATTAAAATACTGATTCCGGTAGGCAAGCTTCTGCGAAATAATATCCTCGTAAGGAGTAGCACTCTTATCTTCGTACATCATTTTCTTCATCATCTGCAGATTAGCCTTAAATTGCGGATCCAGGGCATTGGAGGTTCCGTCAGATTTTAGAAAAGTATTATCCTCAGGTTTACTCATCAGCTGGAGTTGGAAATAATCCGGCCAATTGTGCAGATATGCGCCAAAACGCTTCGTTGCGCCCTCACCCTTGGTCAATTTCTTGGCATACTCTTCGAAATCCGCCCAAGTCCAGTCGGTCGGAACCGGCAGACCAGCCTCATCTAGCATTTCTTTGTTAAGAAGCACGAACCAGCGCTGCATAGATGACGGTAACGCATAGACTTTGCCATTGACCGTAGTGTCCACTAGATATTCATCGGAGAGCTTATACCCTTCTTTCTGAATATATTCGTCCATCGGTGCTAACACACCGATATCTGCACGCTGCGAATAGTTGGTATACGGCAGTTCGACAATATCCAGCGGGTCACTTGCAGCGGCCATCAAATCCAGCTTCTGCATAGAGGCTACAGAATCGCCTTTTTCATTCAGTAGATCCACTTCTACATGAATGTCGGGATGCGCCTTCTCAAACTCTGCGATAATCGTGCTCCACTTCGCTTTGGCTTCCGTCTGCCAGGTACTCAGCTTCAGCGTAACCTTCTCTGCTGCAGGCTCCTTATTTCCACCAGCATCAGGCGCATCTGTTGCTCCTGCATTATTTGTTTTCGCATTTCCACCGCAAGCGGCCAATGACAACGCCATAGATGTGATCATAAGCACGGATAATAATTTCTTTTTCATATAGACCCTCCTATAAATGTGTTGGGTATACCTCGCTTTACAGCCAAAGCTATGTAACTGCTTACAAGAACATCCTAACATGCAGGATAGACGAGGAAAGTTCTCATATTCTACCGAAGAGAAACTATTTTGACTTTTATTATCCTTTCACGCCTCCGAGGGCAATTCCCTCAATAACCTGCTTCTGACCGAGAGCAAAAATAATCAGCAGTGGCAGAATTGCAGATACCGCACCAGCCATCATGAGGGAATAAACATCCCCGTATTGGTCCCCAAACAACCGAATACCTAACTGAATAGTAAACAGCTCTTTAGATTTCAAAAAAATGAGTGGATACTGATAGTCGTTCCAGGTCCAGATAAAACGCAGAATAGCATAAGTAGCTACAGCGGGACGGATCAGCGGAAATGCAATTTGTAGAAAAGAACGAAAATGACCTGCTCCATCCATCCGCGCCGATTCAAGATACTCGTTGTTTACCCCCATAAAAAATTGCTTGAGCATAAACGCACCGATAATACTAAAGCTGTTAATTAAGATCAATCCTAAATGCGTATCAATCAGATTCAGCCAGTTAAATAGTAGAAACTGTGGAACCAGCGAAGCCTGTGGAGGAACCATGTAAAGGGCCAATACAACTACAAACATCGCATCTCTACCCGGAAAACGTAGCTTGGAGAACCCATAAGCAGCCAGTGCGCATATCAGCACATTAATTATAGTCGTTGCCAGCGTAATATAAATGGAATTTCCGTAATAACGAGCGAAATCACCTGACCAAACTTGTTTATAATTCTCAATGAGGTTCCACTGCTGTGGCAGCCATTGTATCGGAAAATCAAACACATCTTTCTCCAGTTTAAAGGAAGTGGATAACATCCATAGAAACGGTAAAAGAAATGCGATACCTAGCAGTCCCATTGCGATTGTCCAGAACGTTCTGGATAGAAGCTCTTTTCTCACTGTAATTTCTCCTTTCTGCCTTTAATAATTGACCCATTTTTTTTGCGCTAACATCTGCAGGGCTGTAATGATCAGGCAGATGAGGAACAGGACAAGTGCCATGCTAGAGGCATAACCAGTCTTCAATTGATTGAAGGCGGTGTCATATAGCTCATAAACGATAACGGTCGTGGAATTGGCCGGTCCACCCTGTGTCAGCACTTGGATCAGATCGAAGATTTTAAATGAACCAATGACCCCCGTAACCAGCAGGAAAAAGGTAGTTGGCGAAATGCAGGGAACCGTGATATTGCGGAATTTCCGCCAGCTATTGGCCCCATCAATATCAGCTGCTTCATAAAGGTCCTTCGGAATACTCTGTAACCCAGCGATAAAAATAATAATGTTGTAACCGAGTTGAATCCAAATCTGGATCAACATAAGCGACGGCAAAGCATAATGGATATCAGCTAACCATTTTGGCGGATTACTCCACCCCAGTGACATCAGGAATTGATTGACAGGTCCTAGTGAGGGATGAAACATTACCTGCCAAACCATAGCGATGGCAACTACACTGGAGATGTAGGGAAGGAAGTAAATCACTTTAAACAAGTCCTTCAGGAACACCTGTTTATCAATCAGGATCGCTAACAGCAGAGCAACGATGATCGTAACCGGTACTGTGATAATAAAGAGCAGATTGTTCAGCAAGCTTTTCATAAAAGCATCATCATGAAACAGCCTTATGAAATTATCCACGCCCGCGAACTTAATCCCCCCTAACCCAGCTACAAAGTTCCAGTTCGTGAAGCTTAACAGCAGTGAGCCCAGCACTGGGATCAAGGTCAAGATGATCAGCCCCAACATCAGTGGAGCGACGAATAAATACCCAGCGATTGCTTCGCGCGTATCCATTTTAAGATGAAATTTTCGTATCATAGTTCTCCTCCTTTACTTATCCATAATTGTAGAAAAAGTAAGCCGTAATCATAAGAACTAGAATTGTTCATTTTGGAACTAATTTTACCGATCCTTTAGTTGCGAAGTTTTCTAGACAACCAAGCATAAACGCCTTTGGCGTCCTTATAAGGACGCCAAAGGCGTTTATGCGAGAAATATAAGACATAAAGTATATTGTAAAACTTATATTTTCTTATATTTGCAAAAAAAGCGCGAGCCAAGCTCCCGCCATCCACTACATTTCTATTTTTCCACGTAAAGTAAAGATCGTTTTACACGGACGCAACCTCTACAACACCTTTTCCATCCCCACCCGTGCTTTTCAGCTTCTTACTAAAAATCACAAACAAGATGACGCCCATTAAGCTCGTTATAACTTCTGTTATGGTCATTGACCAGATCACGCCATGAAGTCCAAAAACAGAATGTAACACGATAATCATAGGGATAAACAATACGCCTTGTGTGATGGCCATAATGTTGGTTGGTACTCCCTGTCCTGTCGCTTGAAAAATACTCATAAACAAACCTGTAAATCCATTAAATAAAGCAGAAATCAGCATGGCTACCAAAATATAAGTTCCCATACTTAACACTGAAGGGTCATTAGAGAAGAAGTGCAGGATCGTTCCTCTAAACAGAAACACTAGACCTACAAAGACAAAAGCAATACCTCCGATATAGGCAAAAGCATGTTTAATTGTTGATTTAAGTCTCGCCATATTTTGACTAGCAAAGTTAAACGCAAATAGCGGAATCAAACCTAAGAATAAGCCCATTGATAAGAACTCCGGAACTTGCACAATTCTTAAGGCCACACCAAATCCGGCAACCACATTTTCTCCATATTGAATCGCGAAGTTATTTAACAAAAGCGTGCTCACAATCACAAAACTAAATTGCAATAACTCTGATACACCTATTTTGTATACTTCTAATTGATCTCGAACAGATATCTTGAAATGCTTCAAAAATCCTCTTAAATGCTCACTTTTCGTTTCTAAAAAATAGACATAATAAATCGCGGAACCCACATTCGCTAAAACCATCGCCAACGCAGCACCTGCCACATGCCATTTCAGCACAAGAATAAAGAGTGGATCAAAAATTAAACTTAAAGCCGTACTAATAAAGATACCGTACATCGATTCTTTGGAGGCACCTTCGGAACGGACTAGCTGTTCCAAGGCAAAATTAAGCACAATGGCAAATCCACCGACAAAAAGGGTCAAAGCATAAGCCTTAGTAAAGTCTAGAGTAGCAGCATCTGCGCCTAGTAATCGCGTAATTGGATCAATCGCTAACATCGCTATTAGAGCAATAAGAATACCCACTATAATGCTTCCATAAAAAGTGTATCCGGCAACCTTCTTTCCCTTCTCCGTATCCTTTTGCCCCGCGAGCCTTGTAATAAATGTTCCGCCACCTACGCCAAGCATATTCCCAAAGGCCATAAGGACTGTGAAGATGGGTAGACCCAGCGTAATGGCAGTCAGCATACTAGTATTGTGGAGTAAGCCAATGAAATAAGCATTGATTACATTATAGATGGTACCAACAGACATCCCGATCATCATAGGAATGGATAAATGAGCAATTGCCTTCTTGATCGGCGCCGATTCTAAATAATATTGATTGGAGACTTCTGTTTCCATGATTAACCCTCCGAACGTTTATAGACTTGAATTAACTTTTTGCAGTAAAGACTTTAAGTTTGCTGTTTCTTCCGGACTGAGTGCTTTTGTAATGCTTGCTTCTACCCCTGAGAAAATCTCATTGAACTCCTCGACCAAAAGAGCGCCCTTTTCCAAAACAAAAATGCTCTTCTGCCGTTCATCATTTTCAGGTGTGACACGCTTGATATAGCCTTTCTTTTCTAACCCTTGAAGCATGCTGGTGATACTCGCCCCTTTTCTATTAAAGACTTCCGCCAAATCCTTTTGAATTACACCTTTTTCTTGATGCTCAAAAATATAACCGATCATGCGTCCTTGCTGTGAATTCAGCCCTAGCTCATTCAGCCTGGCGTCAGCTGTACTTTTTAGTTTCATCCCGATCTCTCGAATCAAATTAGAAAATGGTGTATTTTCAACGGGTTTGCTCATTATTATTTCCTCCGCATTCGTATTAGTTAGAACTCTAAGTAACATCATTATCATAATAGTTAGAACTCTAACTGTCAATATTCTAACTAAATAAACTGGTTTTATTCTTCCTTTAAGGTAAGTACATGACGGCGGTGAATGTTTGGACTTCCGGCCACTGTTCCCTTGTAGAATGTTTTTTTAGTTCACCTTATTAAAAAACGCCCCTCTCCAGCACATGCCCGTAGACATGTACTGAAAAGGAGCGATTAGAGAAACTTACTTCACAAGTTCCTCTAAACTTCCGAATAATGCTTTTGTCGATTTCAGCTTGGACGCATTGCCGACTACAGTGAAATAATTTTGTTCCGTCACAGCCTTAAGTAAATCGGTGTACTGTCTGATATCTTCTGGTGTTGTCGACAAGATTTCATCCCGCTCTCGCTGCAGTTCGGCCTCCGTCACCTGTTCAAAATAATGTCGGTCCGCCCGCCGTCCCTGTGCGCTGGGACTAAGAGGCTGATCCAGCATAGATAAGGTACCGATGATCGCTTTGGTCATCTCATCGGGATCTGCTTCATACCCCTCAACAAATCGATAAGCCTGATCATAAACCTCCAGCGTCTCCTGCAAATTCGGATCACGGTAGGAGGTGAACATCATTATCCCATCTCTGCGCAGAACCAGGTTCCCGCCATACGCACCGCCCTTCACACGTACGGCATTCCACAGATAGGTAAGGCTCATGATTTTCTTGAGCACCTGCATTTTGCCTGAATATGTGAATCCTAGCTTAGTGAAGTCGTATCCCTTAACCACATATTGCACCTGGCTGGAAGACATGAATCCTTCATTGTCCGCATGTCCCTGTGCCGTAATCTTAGGCCTATTTACTACTGGCCGATCCTGGATACCCAGCTTCGCTGCATTAGCTATGAATTCTTCATACAAATCAGGCGTACCAGTCACGCTGATGATCAAATTGTTTTTATTGAACAAATCCCCACAGATGCCCTTTAGTGTGTCTGCCACCTGAGCTCCCTGTTGGTCGAACGTCTCCGCAAGCTCGCGGATAAAGCGGTAATAAGTAGCACCGCCCTGTTGTTCCTGATAAGCTCCCATATCCGAGAAATAGGACATCAGGCGGCTGGCCGCAATCTCATTCCCTCTTTGATTCAGAATCGATTCCATCTGCGAGGCTTCCCGGCGGACGATTTCCTGCAGCTTGGTCAGATTGTCGAGCGCACTTGTGTAGAGTATCTCTCGCAGTAGGTCCAGTGATTCACCAATATGCCCCGCCATCACCTTCACCAGCGCAGAGAATTTAGGCTGATAACTCGCCCCCGTAGCTTTTGCAGCGCCATAGAGCTCATTCCTGAAATATATGCCCCCGGTTTTGATCCCGATTTCACTGGTGAGCTCTTCGATGCTGTAGGACGCAGTCTCCATTTGGCCCAATACCTCTGCCAATAGCACCAAATAAGGAATCTTTTCAGGGGCTATAACACCCGTATCCCAATAAAGCTTGCAGTAGGCAATCTTATGGGTAGCTACCTCATGGTGGATCACTTTTATTCCCTCATGGATTTGTTCATGGGTCGGCACCTGAGGTTCTACGCTGCGGTTAATATCCTGTAAAGACAAGCTCGGTAGCTTCTGTAAATCTTCGGCTGCATCCGCACGACTCTGCCGCGCCAGAAGATGCTGTGTACTCTGAACAAGCTGCTCCAACTGATCTGGTTGCAGTGACGCTTTGTATTCACTCAATTGATGCTGAGTGGATGCTTCCTTTTCCGCTGCGATCGTCTTGGACGGGTTCAGTACCACCACACTGCAATGATCACTGTTCAGCAAATAGTCCTCAATCAGCTTCTCAAAATAACGGTCCGCAAGCTTTTCCCGAATGGCCGTGAGCACCTCTTCATAGCGCATGTGAGTAGTCGGCTGACCGTCATAGAGCCAGGACTTCATCACTTCGATATTGTAAGTAAGACCCTTCGGATACTGATTAAAGTCCGCTTCCCGCAGTTCAAATTCCTTACTGTTGACCGCTGCCAGCACCAGCTTCTCATCTAGTCCGTCCTGGACCAAACGCTTTAATGTAGTCTTCACCAGCTCCACAAAGGCATCTTTAGAGGAGGCATTGGAATGCGTCAGCGTAATACCAAGCAGCGGTTGAACCATACTGTCGGAATAAAAAGCAAACGCGTCTTTGCCAAGTCCGCTTTCGAGCAAGGCTTGCTTGAGCGGAGCTGCGTTGCTGTCCATTAGCATGCTTTTTAAAATATCAAAAGCAAGGTTCAGTTCCCGATCAGTAGAAGTTCCAATCACATAATTTAGACTCAAATAAGTCTTATCAGTGGCTGCTTCTGCTTCCAGAATCGGATAATCCGCTACCAGCTCCGTCATTCCAATGGGCTGTTGTAGCGCAATGGAAGTATCGAAGCTATTTCGTTCATAAGACCCAAGATATTCCTGGTCTATAAATTGCAGCTTTTCTTCAATATTAACGTCTCCGTAGAGATAAAAATAACTGTTGGACGGATGATAATAGTTGCTGTGCGCCTTGAGAAACTGCTCATAGGTTAGCGCAGGAATTTCCTGTGGATCTCCACCTGAAGAATGACGGTAAATCGTGTCCGGATACAATGACTTTTTGATTCTATCCATCAATACCGTAGTCGGCGAGGAATATGAACCTTTCATCTCGTTGTAAACCACGCCTTTATAGATTAACTCATCTTCGGGATGCTGAAGCTCGTAGTGCCAGCCCTCTTGCTCAAAAATTTCTTGTTGCTTATAAATATTCGGTTGAAAAACACTATCCAGATAAACCTCCACCAAATTAGAGAAGTCCTGATCGTTCCGGCTCGCTACTGGATACATCGTCTTATCCCCAAACGTAAATGCGTTCAGGAACGTCTGCATCGAGCCTTTCAGTAATTCTACAAAAGGTTCCTTGACCGGATATTTCTCTGAACCACATAATACGGAATGCTCCAAAATATGAAAGACCCCCGTACTATCTTCAGGCGGGGTCCTGAAGCTTACACTAAATACCTTGTTGTCATCCTGATTCTGCACGAACAGCAGCCTGGCGCCACTCTTCAGATGTTCCAGCGTGAATACGTTGGATTCGTTCTCCGGGATAAATTCCTCATTAACAACCTGAAATCCATAATAAGTGTTCCCTGTGATCAAACGGCTCATAGATTTCCCTCCTCTGTTTAGGGATATGATAACTCTACATGAGCTTATCATATCCCTGGGCGATTATTCCATCAGTAGAAGGTCTCCGGGATTAATTTCTGGTTCACACAAAACAAGACCACACCAGTATAATTACTGACAAAGCCTTGTTTTATTTCAAATGATCTTTTAATATTGCTCCGAGTTCAGCTGTGTATTTAGTCAACCTTAAGCTTATCTCTGTACGCATAACATCTCGAGTTAAACCAAAGCGTTCCTGATATCCACGGCAAAAGATTTTGTAATACACCAAGAATTCCTCCTGTTCATCTGCCAGCACCCTGATATTCCGCTGTTTCAGCTCTTTTTGCAGCCGATAAGTATCCTGCATGATCCGGCGTTGAATGGCTTGACCAGCCATCAGATAGGCACGTTTAAGAATGTTGCTGGAGGGCTCGATCTCTTTCAGGCTCTTGCTAACCATAGTATCTATATAAGGAAGCAAAATGAGGTCTCGAACCATCGTACGTTCCTCCATAGTTATCATTTTATCTGGGTTCTCACGCTGCTGTTCCTCGTACTGCTCAACATGCTCGGTCATGATCATTTTCGTTTTCCAGCGTTCATTACCCTCAAGTTTACTCATTTATAGTGACCTCCAATCTGTTCAGCTCTTTCTAGGGCAACACCGGATTCAAGCATAGATGAAGCTCTGATTAGAGCTTTACTGCCATAACGAGCTTTTATTTGATCGATTGCACGTTCTTTGTTGTAAGCCCGAACCCTGTCATCAAAGAGTGTAAGTTGGATGACGCTATCATCTGATAGGTTAGTCAAGGAAATCGCTAATCGACCTATGGGAAGGCCCGACCAGTTGTCTGCAAATAATTTTTGCGCAGCAGCAGCTACTTCGTGTGTTAGTGATGTGGGTTCGGGCAATGTCATCTGACGCTCGTAAGCATTTGAACGCTCTCCGTCCGTCTCTAAAACTGAAATAGATACTACCGATCCCATATAACCATACCGCCGGGCTCGCTGGCATACTTCAATGACGAGCTCAAGCAGCACAACCTCAATATCCGTATGCCTGGTGTATAAATTCCAGCGCAAAGCCTTGCCATGTCCCACTGATTTGATTTGATGACGCATTCCTGTGACCACTGGACTAGGATCTAGCCCGCGCGCAGTTTGCCAATAATATTCCGCTTGAATATCACTTTGCTTCCCCATGGTAGTTCGCATTCGTCGCTTAAATTCTGACAGTTCCATTCGCGCAATATCTCCAATTGTGGATATACCCATACGCCAAAAATTCTTGGTCATTCTAGCCGCTACCATAAACATATCCTGCACGGGAAGTTTCCAAAGGGTCGTCTCTAATTGGTCAAAAGAAAGTTCATAGATCCCATCCTTCATCTTTTTGGCGTAGTTATCTGTCGCCATCTTTGCCATAACCTTAGTAGATCCAA
Organism: Paenibacillus sp. FSL R5-0923; assembly: GCF_038009145.1. Classification (NCBI taxonomy): domain Bacteria; kingdom Bacillati; phylum Bacillota; class Bacilli; order Caryophanales; family Paenibacillaceae; genus Paenibacillus; species Paenibacillus sp. FSL R5-0923. Next base: position 2,534,719 of record NZ_JBBPAT010000001.1, on the reverse strand, counting down.
TACCTACCCGTGTCCAGACTCCCGTCGAAAGTAAAACATGGTGCTGAATTTTATGAATCATATCCTGCAGCGATCCTCCGAAATACGCAAGAGATCCTGTGACATCCAGAAACTGCTCATCGATACTGTAGGGTTCTACCAGATCGGTATATGTTCGGTAAATCTCTGATATTAAGAGTGATACTTTAATGTAAGTCCCCATGCGTGGCCTTACTACGATTAGCTCTGGGCATTTTGCTAAAGCTTCACCTACACGCGAAGCCGTTGTTACCCCCTTCGCTTTTGCAAGCGGGCAGGCCGCCAACACAATACCGTTCATTCTTGTTGGATCCCCCACTGCAACAGGTTTATCTCGATATTCAGGGTGGGCAGCTTTCTCCACGGAGGCGTAAAATGCCTGGCAATCAGACAGTAGTATGACACGCTCCTTAGGCATGACGCTTTTCCTGCACGGGCTGCCATGAAAGAATATTTGCTGCCAAGAACATGCGAGGCGTTCCTGTAGTCAGACAGCTTGCTCGTATGCGTCCGTCACGGATACTGTGTATTTCAATTTTCCGCTGGCTGATATTTCTCGCCTTATCCTGATATATAATTTCAATTATTTGGCCGATGCTGATTTGCATGCGATCGCCTCCATAAAAATAAGAACACTTGTTTGTATTATATGCGTAATCGGGAATTTTAAGCAACAAAAAAGGTGAGGTAATTTCCCCCACCACACCGGATCTGATTTTTTTAAAGCTGAGAATAATCTAATCCAGACCGAACGAGATCACAGTTCATTAGAGTGTAACCATGTGCTATAAAAAATGAGCATCCAGACTTGCGTATTCAACAGAGATTGAACAGACAACGAAAAAAGTTTACACTTTGATAGAGTAAACAACAGTAGTAAATTATTGATCTGTACTTAAAAGCTTTTTCTAGAAAGGAATTTTGCTAATGTTCCGTTCCTCCTACACCTTTCGCTCGGAAGAAGAAGCTTCCATGCTTCTGTTTGATTCTATCGGTTGGGAACAACTCGATTCACCTGCCTACTCCTTCAACGGCCAGAACCGGACGGAGAGAAGTTGTGTTATTTTTCAGTACACATTATCGGGAGAAGGTAGAATTGAAATAGATGGGGTTGTTCATCGGTTAACGAAGGGCAAAGCTTTTCTAGTGACTGTCCCCAGCATACACAGGTATTATTATCCGGAAGAAGGCACCGAGCCTTGGGAAGTTTTATGGCTCAATCTACGGGGGCCTTTAGCGATTTCACTTTGGAACCAACTCGCTGCTCATTGCGGTCCAATTGTAGAACTCCCCCAAGAATCGGTTTCGATAGATTTATTGTGGAGTACATTCAAGGACATTCAGGTTCATGAAGAAAGAGATTTGCATCTTTTAACGGGAAAAGTCTTTCAGTGGATCTTGTCCATGGAGAAATACCTCAAGAAACCAAATTTGTTAACTACCTATATAAAAAATGACAAGCTTCACGCCGCTATTCAATTCATGAAGGATGATCTGCATAATAATAATCTAAGCTTAGACGATGTTGCCGCTCATGTTGGTGTTTCCAAACATCATCTTTGCAGACTGTTTCAAAAAAACATCAATCTTTCACCCTTTGAGTATTTAAAAAGACGGCGGATCGAGTTGGCAGCTTCCAAACTCAAAACAACAGATTTGAGTATCAACCAGATTGCGACGGAGAGCGGATTTGATAATGCCAGCTACTTCGGAAAGGTTTTCCGGTCCTATTTTGGGGTCAATCCTTCGACTTACCGCGAACAGGATCTAGCGTTCCAAACCAAACATGTATTTTTCGAAAATTGATTCATATAAAAGAGGAGCAAGCCAGTGGCTTACTCCTTTTCTTATTAAACCTCTTTGAGTACAACTAGTAAGCTTTTGAAATCGCCCTCAAGCTGTGGAAGTGAGAGTCCGAAGTGCATCAGCTCATCCCCTCTGTATACTTCACCGTTAAGCTCAAGTTTGTAGTTCTTAGCTGGGTCGAGTCCTTTCAACCGCAATCTGCGGAGAGGTGCATTAGGCTCGGCCAGAACTCTGAAGTATGTGGCGAAGGCTTCTTTTTTATCATCCGAAACAAACATCCACGCCGTCTGATTCCCCTCAAAAGGACTAAGCAGTCGATAGAAATCACCGAACTGAATCAGCATTCTAAGTTCCTTGTACTCTGAGACCTGTTTCCGGATATCCTCACGCTCATCATCAGTTAGCTTGGTCATATCTAGTTCGTAGCCGAAGTTACCAGACATCGCAACATGACCGCGTGTTTCGAGTGGTGTGATACGGTGCACCTGATGGTTAGGAACAGCCGATACGTGAGCACACATAGAACTTGCAGGATACACCATGCTTGTTCCATATTGGATCTTCAATCTTTCAATCGCGTCCGAATCATCACTGGTCCAGGTCTGTGGCATATAGTACAGCATTCCCGGATCATATCGTCCGCCGCCGCCGGAGCAGCTTTCGAACAAAATATGAGGGAAACGGGTGACGATACGCTCCAGCACATCATAAAGTCCAAGAATATAGCGGTGAGCCGTTTCGCGTTGACGTTCAGCTGGCAGAAGAGCAGATCCAATCTCCGTCATATTCCGGTTCATATCCCATTTCACATAAGTAATCGGAGCCGATGACAGCACGGAGCTAACCGATTCCACAATATAATCACATACATCCTTACGGGATAAATCCAGAACAAGCTGCTGGCGAGCTAACGTTCTTTTGTGACCTGGCACATGAAGACACCAATCTGGATGTTCACGATAAAGATCACTTTCTGGCGATACCATTTCCGGTTCGAACCATAATCCGAATTCCATGCCCATTGCCGTAATATCTTCTCCAAGTTTTCCAAGACCTTCAGGAAGCTTGCGGCGATCCTCTACCCAATCTCCGAGTGAGCTATCATCATTGTCTCGTTTCCCAAACCAGCCGTCATCTAAGACAAACAGTTCAAGTCCGAGATCTTTGCCTGCTTGAGCGATTTCTTTGATTTTATCTGCATTAAAATTAAAATAGGTAGCTTCCCAGTTGTTGATGAGAATAGGGCGCTTACGATCACGGAATTCGCCTCTGCATAACCGGGTCCGATATAGGCGGTGATAAGTCCTTGATAATCCCCCAAGCCCTTGACTGGATCTTACCAGCACAGCTTCAGGAGCCTGGAAGGATTCCCCAGGTTCAAGCAGCCATTGAAAATTAAACGGTTGAATGCCGATCCCCACTCTGGAAATACCGTATGGATCCACTTCTGCTTGCGCAAGAAAGCTTCCGCTGTACACAAGGCTGAACCCGTATACTTCACCGTGGTCCTCTGTTGCATCTTTTGCAAGCAAAGCCATAAAAGGATTCTGCGTGGAGCTACTCGCGCCGCGCTTACTGTCAATTCGGTGGATACCAGGTACAAGCGGTCTTTTATAGATATGGCGTTCTCTCGTCCAAGTACCGGATAATTGCAGCATGTCATAATCGGAATCATGGAAGTCAACATTTGCGCTTAACACACGCTTCAGCACCACATTGTCCTTACCTTGATTCTCAATCCGTACAGAACGTGTGATCACATCCTGATTATTAAACACGGTGTAGCTTAATACAGCAATCAGTCCGCTTTTGGCATCTTGAAGAAAAAGTTCCAGTGTCTCTGCTTCTTCTTCACTTTCAACATAAGTGGAAGGCAGTCCCTTTAACTCAGGTTTTCCTTTATTGATCTTATAGCTCTTATAAAGGAAATCCGTAACGGTCGTACCGTCTACCAAATGAACCTCAAGCGCTGGTTCCCGGAAATCACCATTCCCATAAGACGGAAATTCACTTGGAATAGTGTCGAGGGAAATCCTCTTGTCCTCCATCGTATAGGTCGGGCTAAAGGAGCAACGTTCCACCAAATTCAGCGGCTGCACTATTCCTTCTAATTTAGGACCCCAATAGATATGCGCTGGAAGCTCACCTCTAACGACTTCAATAACGTAGCTGGATTGCTCAGACTGTAAATGAAACACCTTGCGGCTGTCATCATAATAAATACTCATAATATCCTCCTACTCTTCTTATCAGATCTTGTTGAAATATAACCGGCTTGATTTATCTTGTTGTTTGAAGTCTATTTTAAAGATAATTGGAAGGGGATACAATCTTAATATCTATACCTTAAGTAGTAAAATATTGATCTATAAAAAATTCAATTTCATGTTATTAAGCTTTGCAGAACAATAAATGATTATTAGCGGCTATAGTAAAAAAAATACATAAAAAAAGAGGCCCTAATTTATGGGCCTGCTTCCCGTGAATCTTCCTATTTAAATATCAAATACGGAGCGTACAGTAAGCTGTTCACGAAGTTCTTCCACCGTAGCCGGCTTGTCGAGATCTTTTTTAGCGATGGTAATGGTCCTAGTTGTACCACCCGACATATCAAAATAGTTGTCGCTGAAGATGGCATCTCTCTCCTTGAAGTCTAGGCCGACAAAACGAGCATACGTCTTAGCCTTCACGGTAATGACAAATTTTTCTTCTTCCTCGGTAAGCATAGCTTCAAGCTCAGGGTCAACGAAGCTAAAATGCTTCGGCTTAACAAACAGGACCGTGCCGCCACTCTTTGTCTCGCTCTCTACCTCAAAAGAATATTCCAGATAAGTCTCACGTTTCTTCCCTTTCGTATCCAGTATGTGACCGAAATCAAGCTGTTCGAACTCAGCAGTACTTAACGCGGCAATCTCCACTGGCTTTGTGCCTTCCAGCAAGACCTCCGATGTCGTAGTAAGCAGTCTCCAACTCAGTTCACCAATAACTTGTTCTCTGCTTTCGTTAGAGACATGAAGGGAGACCTTCGTTCCTTCGTCATGGGCAGAAACAAGAATCGGCGCGAAGAAATGTTTAGCCGCATAATGCATAGCCTTCCACCGGCCATAATAGTCGATACTGGACCAAGAAGCTACCGGCCAGCAGTCATTCAACTGCCAGTACAATGCACCCATGCAGCGACCTCTATGTCTACGCCAGTGCTCAACGCCGCAGCGCATCCCTTCTGCTTGGATCAGCTGTGAGGCATACAATACAGAATCAAAATCTTTCGGATATTTGTAGGTCTCCCCAATATAATAGAGAATTTTCTCATTCCCGGTATTGTTCTTCTGATGGGACTCCATGACATAAGAGAAGATATTGCGATCCTCCGGCAGCGTAAACGACTCGATGGTCTTCAAGCCCGGAAAAGACTGCAATCCGAATTCAGACATATAGCGCGGATATAGCTTCCGGTAATCGGTAAACGGTTCTTTCCCATGCCAGACCCCCCAGTAATGCATATCTCCGTAATTCTCGTCATTCGGCTTGTCAAAGCTCCCCTTGGAGGATGGTGAAGCACGCCAATAGAAGGTATTCGGATCAATTTCTTTAGCGATTGCCGGTAGAAGCACCTCATATTGCTTAATATAATCTGCCTTAAGCTGCAGTGAGTAATGCTTCTCCCAGTCCCATTCGTCCCAAGCCAGCTCCTGCTCGTTGTTGCCGCACCACAAGCCTAGCGAAGCATGATGGCGAAGACGTTTCATGTTATCGATGGTCTCGTGAGTGATATTCTCCTCGAAGGCTTCCGTCAGAGCATAAATGCCGCAGGCATACAGATGATCCTGCCAGACAATGAGGCCATATTCATCGCACAGATCATAGAAATAGTCATCCGGATAATACCCGCCACCCCATACGCGAATCGTATTGAAATTGGCAGCGACACAGCTTTGGAGCAAGCGATCCGTGCGCTCCCTAGTTACGCGAGGTAGAAGATTATCTTCCAGAATATAGTCGGCACCTGTAGAGAAAATAAGCACACCGTTGACTTCAAAAGCAAACGATTCTCCCCACTGATCTTCTTCCTGCTTCACAGTAATGGTTCTAAGTCCAATCCGAAATTCTCTACGATCTAACTCCTGTGACTTTTCCTCAATTACAACCTCTACGTTATACAGTGGCTGAGCACCGAGATTATTCGGCCACCACAGCTCTGGCTCCATAATTTCCAGTGCAATATGTTGATCCGTCCCAATCATTTCAGACACACGATGCTCAATGCACAGACCCGCTGGTGTGTGAACTTTAACCACAATTTCTCGATCAGCCGCTTGCCAGCTCTCTGTTCTAACTCGAACATCCAGCATGACCTTATCCTTCTCATGGAATTGCGTAATATAAACATCATCAAGGCGAGCACTGTTGTAGCCCTGAATAGAGAGACTACGCCAGATTCCTAGATCGGGTAACTTTGGACCCCAGTCCCAGCCGAACATGGAGTGCGCTTTGCGCAGATGCGATATCCCCTCTACCGCATCAGCACATCCACTGAGCGGCAATTCTGCTTGCTTCCGTAGAGTGAATTCTACTGGGGAGCGAAAAATGGCGTGGATAGTATTATCACCAGGCGTCAATACAGCCTTGATATCCACTTCATACGTCCGGTGCATATTGTCACTGTTCAGAATATTAGTTCCATTCAGGGAAAGCTCACAAAGCGTATCCAACCCTTCACACAGCAGAAATACTCGGTCATGCTCTAGTACGCCTGCTTCCAGCTGAAAACTACGCTTATATTCGTAATCGTAATTGGACAGTTCCAGAACCTCATACTCCTGCTCGCGGTAGAACGGATCTGGCATTTCACCGGCATTCAACAAATCATGGTAGACAGAGCCTGGCACGCTGGCTTCCAGCCATTTCGGTTCATGAAGCCGTTTCATTTCCCATTTTCCGTTTAGATTGACAAGTTGCATATTTCCGCCTCCACAAATGTGCTATTTTGACTTCTTGTATTAAAATTTTAACAATAATATGTATACATTTCTTCTATTGTGTTCGCAAAAATAGTGTGCTATTTTGATATCACTAACACTGGAGGAAAAACATGATCAAATACACTGAGGCAAGCCATATAAACCCCGAATTGCTAGCTGATCCCTTCTGGGTAGAATCTCTGAGTCAGGTATCCCCAGAACATACGCATGATTTTTATGAATTTTTCATACTTACTGAAGGCCGATGCCGGCATATCGTCAACGGGGCTGCCCAGCTTCTTCAATCTGGCTGCCTTGTCTTCATCCGGCCCGATGATACCCATCGCTATGAAGCTGACGGGGATAGCGATTGCCGCTTTCTGAACATTCCCTGCCGAAAAAGCCTCATTAATGATGCCTTTAGTTACCTGAATGAAGAAGAATTCCTGCACGGGATATTAAATACTCCGCTCCCTAGAATCGCCATGTTATCTCAACTGGAGATGGATGATTTCATTCGTTCTTTCGAACGCATCCGAATGCTTTCTACCTTAGACAAAGTAAAGTCCAGGATTTATCTGAAAGGAATACTCGTAGATACACTTACCCAGCATTTTTTCTCTCCAGAAACCATCGAGCAGCCAGAATTCCCACTGTGGCTCGAACATGCCGTTTCCAAGATGCATCTAAAAGAAAACTTAAACAAAGGCCTTCATGCCCTGTACGAGTTGTCGGGCAGAAGCGCCGGTCATGTCAACCGGGCCTTCCGCCAATACTTGAACCAGACACCAACAGAATATATCAACCAACTTAGGCTCAACGTGGCACGTAATCTGCTACTTACTACTGAACTACGTGTGGTCGAAATTGCTCTGGAGTCTGGCTTTGACAATGTCAGCCATTTCTATCATCAATTCAAAAAGTACTATCACCAGGCCCCGCTAGATTTCCGCAAAAATGCGCATGCTAATAGACTGGTTTAATTAACATTTGAAAACATAGAAAAAGGCTCCCCCTCTGCCTGAATGCAGAGAGGAAGCCCTTACACTAATTATTTTGAATTCCACAGCTCCATACGCTCTGCGTACTTCTGGTTAATGATTTCTTCTACTTTCTCATCCCCAGCCTTTTTCATTTCCGCAAGCATCTTATCGAATGTCGCGTTGGCTTCGGCTTCAGTAGGAGCAATGATTACTCTCGTAATGCTTTGATCCATAATATCTTTTACCTTCTGTGCAGTCAGTGCTTCAGGTGTTCCGCCATCAGGGCTCAAGTTGTCATATGCCGCTGTATCCCATACGGAATCCCCAAGACTCTTGATGGCCATCTGATCTACTTCACTGCGTTGATATTTAACGGCCATATCGTAAGGCTGTTCATTTGCATCCAGACCATTCTTGATAAACCACAACCATTTGCGGACACCGCTCTTCTTGACTGTGTCGTCCCAGTTTTCCTTGAAGCTATCCAAGAATGCAGGGTCCGGTTGTCTCTTGCCATCCACCATGGTGTATTGAACGCCTTCTTGGCCCCACAGCAGCAAATGCTGTCCTTCATCACTTGCCAAGAAATTGAACAGCTTCATTGTTTCTTCAGGGTGCTTGTTGTTCTTCGTAATAGCGATAGCATCCCATCCAAGTGAGCTTCTTGGTCCAAATGTCGTTTGGGCAGGGTCTACTCCAGGGGCAACTACCTTGTATGGGAAGAGCTGATTATCTTCTCCGCCATCCTTCTTCAAAGTTCCGTTCCCGTTACCTGGATCCCAGTAAGCGCCTGGTGTGGAGAATACTGCGCCAGTAGCCAGCTTTTGAACCCAAGTTTGCGTTTTGCTAATCGCAAATTCCTTCTCAATCAGACCTTCTCTGTATAATTTATTCACGTAGAGCAACATTTCACGATACTTTGGATCCTTAACATCATATTGCAATGTTCCGTTGTTATCATAGTAAGTTTTCAGACCCCACATGCCTTTGAATGTTCCAAGGTTGGCGCCCATATTCTCGCCGTTCATGGTCATTGGAATGGATTCTTTTCCATCAATCGTCTTGTTTTTTGCTTTAAAATCCTTCAAAATCGCTTCTAATTCATCTGTTGTAAGCGGTGCTCTGCCATCTGCTTTATCCGGAGCCAGATCTGCAAGCAGATTTTTTCTCATCAGCATCCCGAAGACTGGATCACTATCTAGTCCATACCAGTTAGCCAAGTAATAGTTCTTTCCGTCTTTATAACGAGTCTTGGTCAGTGTGTCGCCATACATTTCCTTGATATCAGGGCCATTCTTCTCAATCAGCTCATCGAGTGGAATAAAGGCACCGCTTGTGATGTATTTATCAAGCGAAGCATCCCCACGGCTCATCACGACCACATCTGGATAGTCACCGCTGGCAAGCATCAAGCTTAGCTTCTCTGTCGGATTTCCTGTTGGCTGCTGAATGGAGATCTCAATGCCCGTCTTTTTAGTGATTTCTTGGGCGACAGCATCAGTAAAAGGCTCTCCCTTAGTATTTGAATCAAACCATGTAAGTGTAATCGGCTCTTGTTTTGTATTGTCTCCAGCCGCTTTGTTTGTATTGTCTGTTCCATCATTAGAGCCACAGCCCGCTAATAGACCCACAGATAATGCAGCAGTCATACTTACGCTCAACAATTTGTTTTTCTTTATCATAGACACCCTAATTCCTCCCATTAATTAAGTTACGTCACAAGTCTATCAAGCAACCAAGCAAGTCTGTCCGCTCACCCCCCTTCAGGGCCGCCAGCTGGACAACTCCTCTCCGGCTGGCGTTCGGTTATTTAATCATATTAACTCTTAACAGCTCCCAAAGTCATACCCTTAACAAAATACTTTTGCAGGAACGGATATACTAGAACGATAGGCAATGTTGCAACCATCGTCGCTGCCATCCGGATCGTATCGCTTGAAACAGCATTTCGCTTGGCGGAGTTTGCCAGCATTTGCGATTGCGATACCATACCTCCGGTCTGGAACTGACTCAGTATTTTGACGAGGACCGCTTGCAAGGTCTTCAGGTCTGAGCTGTAAGTAAATGCATAGGAGTCAAACCACGAGTTCCAATGCGATATTGCCTGAAAGAGGCCCACCGTAGCGAGTACTGGTGTTGTTAACGGCAGTACAATCCGGAAGAAAATCATTAAATCATTCGCTCCATCTACTTTCGCTGATTCCTCAATCTCACCAGGCAATCCTTCCATAAACGTACGGACAATAATCATATAGAAGACATTCATCAAGCCTGGCAGAATAAAAACGGAGAAAGTGTCGATCATATTCAGGGCTTTAAGCACCATGTAATAAGGAATTAGCCCGCCTCCGAAATACATCGTAAAGACGAAGTAAAGGTTCCAGCCCTTGCGTCCCATCAAATTCCGCCGGCTTAGCGGATAAGCAAGCATCGTAATCACAAGAACTGATAGTGGTGCACCAATTACGGTCCGTTTAACCGTTACCCATATCCCGTTCATAATTTCGGTATCTTTCAAAATTTGTTTGTAGCTATCAAAGGTGATATCTCTTGGCCAAAAGTAGACGCCGCCACGAACAGTATCCTCAGCAGCATTTAATGAAAGAACGAGAATATTCCAAAAAGGTAAGAAGGTAACTAGCAATACAAGGATAAGAATCAAATATACAAAACACTTAAAGATATGATCTCCGTATCTGTTCAAAAACATCTCAAGCGCTCCTCTCCATTTTGTTATTTAGAACAACGCTTGGTCGTTCACTTTTCTAGAAATTCGATTCACGATTACAACAAGAATGAAGGCAATAACGGATTTGAATACCCCCACGGCAGCCCCGTATGAGAACATGCTGTTTTGTAACCCGTATTTGTATGCATAAATATCGATAACTTCCGAGTACTCAAGTACAGTGTTATTTTGCAACAGATATTGTTGTTCAAAGCCGGCATTCAAAATACCTCCGACTGCAAGAATGGCCAATATCACGATAGTTGGACGTAAAGCAGGGAGCGTAATATTCCACATTTGCTTGAATCGGCTAGCTCCATCTACTCTTGCGGCTTCGTAAAGCTCCGGGTTAATAGCGGATATTGCAGCTAGGTACATAATGGCGCTAAAACCCATTTCTTTCCACATATTAGACAAGGCGATAATCCACCAGAATAAAGGTCCGTTTTGTAGAAAAGCTACTGGTTCATTAACAATGCCGAGCGTTACTAGAAGATTGTTGAACATCCCATCGGAAGCTAGCAGCGTAATTACAATGTTAGCGGCGATAACCCATGAGATAAAATGCGGTAGATAAGAAACCGTCTGCGTAAAGCGTTTGAAAAATCCCTGTTTGGCTTCATTCAGCACAAGCGCGAGTATGATCGGCGCAGGAAACCCGAATAACAAGGTCAAGAGGCTTGTCGCAAGCGTATTACGCATTACACGGTAGAAGTCTCCTGTGGTAAAGAAATATTCAAACCACTTAAAGCCAACAAAGTCAGCATGGAAAAATTGTTGAAAAAATGTTCCTCCACCCGGTTGATAGTTTGTAAATGCCATATACATACCAAACATAGGTCCATAGGAAAATAGCAATGTCGCAATTATGGCAGGGAGCATTAGCAAAAATAACCATTTCTGCTCTTTTAATCTGTACCAAAAATTATTGCCCCTGACTGTTTTGATAGCGCTTGCTTTATGCATCAAATACCCTCCCTTTTTATTTAGTGCAGCATGCCCTGCTACATCTCGATTCAGCTTCTCTCCTATTTATCTTAAGTCCGTATAGGGCTCCTTTCTATACTTCAATCCTCCGAATGATAGCGCTTTTTAAAGGAGTTTCTTAACATTCGAGCATTGGATTTCGATATTCAGTCTGATATGATAAACTTGGCTTTCCGTGAATTCACAGTAAAGAAGGGACTTCTACGATGCGTCATTTTTACAAAAAGTATATTTATATGCCTTTTATCGACCTTAGCTTTCGCTCCAAGCTATTCCTCGTGTTCGTTCTGGTCACCATTCTTCCAATGATGCTTTTTGTCTATTTTTCATTCGAACTTACAAAATCAAAGCTGACCGATCAAATCTACATCAATATGATGAATTCAACGGCCCAGATCAACAAGAACCTGGAGAACAAACTGGACAGCTATGAGCATATTTCCGCTTCTATTTACTTGGATAATAGGCTAGCCACTTACCTCACGAGCGAATATCAAGATGATCCATCTTATCTAGACGTCTATCAATATATTGGCAATCGTATAGACACGGTAATGGCTGCCTATCCCGATTTTGGTAGCGTTTTCATTTATTCCGACAATCCATCACTGCCCAAGGATAATTACTATATCAAGCCGGTTACACCCGAAGTGAAGGAGACAGAGCTGTACAAGCAGCTGATGCAGTCTCACGGGAATATTATTCATCTGTCCTCACCGCAGTCACAAGATAATCCCGCAATGTTTACATTAGCTAGGTTACTGAACAATAATCGCAACCAATATCCCTACGGTATTCTGGTCTTCGAAATATCCGAATCGGTGATCTATTCTTTAATGGAGAAAGAAGCAGGCGGCAAAGATATTTTTATTGTTAATGACAAGGGCCTTATTTTATCAGCCGCCGACAAACAATTATTAAATACAAGTCTGCCGGAAATGCTTGATCAGAACTTTGATGAATTGCCTTCTGGCAGATTTGATACTACATATAAAGGGGAAAAGGCTTTCGCCGTCTATAACACGCTCACAAATGGATGGAAAACCGTCTCTATATTCCCTTATGACAGTATCATTCAGGATGCGAAATCACTGTCAGAGCTCATCATCAAAATCTCTTTAGGCTTTATAGTCGTCGCATTATTGCTGATTTATATTACTGCATCGATGTTTAGCAAGCGTATTCGAATGTTAATCCGAATGATCCGGCGGCTAGAACGTGGTGACTTCAACCCTACGAATGATGAATATTTAGGCAATGATGAGATTGGCCAGCTTCATTTTGCCTTCAAGCAAATGACTACACGCTTAAAGAGTCTAATCACCGAAGTGTATCAGAAGGAGCTACAGAACAAGGAGGCAGAGCTTGACCTGCTTCAAGCCCAGATCAACCCCCATTTTCTGTACAATACACTGGGCTCCATTTCGTCTCTTGCCCTAAAACATCAAGATACTCGCATTCAGGATTTGGTGCTTCATCTCGCCAAGTTTTATCGCATCTCCCTGAATAAAGGAAAGAGCATCTTAACTATTAATGAAGAATTGAAGCTGACGCAAAGCTACAATGCCATTCAACTGATCCGATTCAAAGGACAACTGAACATCACCTACAATATTGATGAAGCGATCTTACCTTACTCTACAGTCAAGCTAGCCTTGCAGCCTTTTGTAGAAAATGCGGTGCTTCATGCTGTGTGGAATCAGGAAAGCCCGCTAAATATTCATATCAAAGGCATAGTCGAAAATAGTGATATTATTCTATCTGTAATTGATGATGGCATGGGGATGAGTCGTGAGACACTTCACACTTTACTTGACGATAAACCCGGGCGAGGTTATGGGATTTCAAACGTAGATCGACGGATAAAACTGAGATTTGGTGAGCATTACGGCGTTACTGTGTTTAGTAGGCTCGGAATAGGAACCACTGTGCAAATTCGCTTACCACAAAAGGAAATGTAAGGAACGACGCATCTGAATAACCGCAAAGCTTATTGAGAAATCAGAAATATTGATTAACAATTAGGGAAATCCTCCCTGAAATTTGGCTATTTTTGCTCATTATACTGATAATCAGGGAAATCCTCCCTGATTATTTGCTGATTTGGAGGTGAATTCAGAATTCGCCCGATTATTAGGGAGGATTTCCCTAATTACATCGCATCCAAGAATTTTTTGGCTATTTTTAGGGAGATTTTCCCTAATCGCTCTCACCTAGCCTAGTTACCACGAGCTTGCCACGAGCCCCTCGATATAACCATTATCATTTTAATAAAGCTTCAGTGAACACCAAAAACGAAGGAGCTAAGCATCTAGAGATTGCTTAACTCCTTCGTTCATTTGTATATTTGCAATATTTTACTTCATAATCAAGTTATAAATCACTTGGGTCGCTTCTGCTCGGGAAGCGATCCCTTTTGGTGCAAATAGACCTTCATTTTGACCTTGAACCACTCCTAGGCTTGCTGCTCCCTTTACAGAAGCGGCTGCCCAAGAGGAGACCTGCTTCATATCTTTGAATGTCACATCAGTTGAAGCAACAGTTACTTTGCCATTCTTCAGCTCATAGGCTTTCATTAACATGACCGTGATTTCTTCACGGGTAATCTGTGCAGCCGGCTCGAACTTGGTCGCACTTCTGCCGCTCACGATGCCCGCCTTATAAGCGATAGAAATGGACTCTGCGTACCAAGCAGACGGTGCAACATCAGCAAAGCTAACATCTCCCCCTGTGGTCAACCCTAGGGAATGAACGAGCATAGAGGTGAACTCGGCACGCGTAATCGCACGGTTTGGTTCAAACTTGTCTTTGCTAGTCCCTTGAACATACAGCTTCGCCGCCAGCTCTTGGATTGCAGGACTAGCCCAGTGATTGGCTGGCACATCGACAAAGGTCCGTTTGAGCTCCAGCACAGCATATTTACTGAAGTGGTTAACTTGTGCTGTCAATACACCATCAGCATAATTCGCAGAGATATATTCCAGCTTACCGTTATCCGCAATATAGTAAATGCCTCCACGCTTGGAATCAAAGCCTTCTCCCACTGTCAGGCTTAGCGTAATGGGTTGTTCGAACGCAGAAAGCATTTCTGTTGTGCCAGTTTTCGTGGTCACCGACAGACTGAACTCATAGATATCACCCATGAGTCTAACCTGTGCTTGAGTAGTTCCCTCCGCTGCAGCAATGATCTCATTCGCCTTGCTGCTGAGTGGTGCTACTTTCAGGGTTATCGTGCTATCATCCCGCTGACCTTCCGGTAGCTTGCTCTGCAACTGGCGGAGCAGATCCGCAGGCACCTTTATGGAGAACTTACCGGACTTCAAAACCAGCGTATGATTCGCCAACTGGCGAACTACATCGGAGGATAATTGTATCTGCTGTGTATCTCCCTTAATCTCCACGATGACATTACCAGATGCACGATCCACTTTCAGCATCTCTGATGTAAGGATTAGAGTGCCCGCGCCATTCTCTTGATCTACAATGCTACCAGGAGTACCGTTGTTGTTACCCGGATTCGCAGGGACTTCAGGATTTCCCGGTTCTACAGTGGAGGCTGCTTTGACTGTAACTTCTGCCGTAGCTTTGAAGCCGCCGTCTGCTGTTTCCACAGTAATTATGGTTTTCCCAGCATTTACAGCCGTTACCGTTCCATACACTACGGTAGCTACAGACGTATCGCTCGAAGTCCAGTGTACTGCTTTATTCGCCGCCTCTTCCGGAGATAGCGCAGCCGTCAACTTTCCGGTTTCACCAGCGGTTAATGTTAGCTCTGTCTTATCTAGCGATACACCTGTTACTTTCTTAGGTGCAGCTGTCAATTTTACCAGTTTCGATTCTGTCGGCTGCAAAGACAACGCGAGTGTTCCTGAAATAGTCGAAACCTCTCCCGTCCATAGGTCTTGCATCGTGTATGAATCCGCTGCGTCCAGTCCGGCTCTACCAAGATTCACCGTTTTGTCTGCAGAAGCATTGGCACTGTAGTTGAATACAGCCAGATAATAATCGTTGCCGTCTTTCATCACAAAAGTATCCGCTGCATTTGCATTCGTATTTCCTTCCAGCGGCTTGAACACTTTTCCTTTTAACGCTAATTCGAGAACCTCCTTGTTGTTAAACAAGGCAGTCATGTACTCCTGTGCCTTTGGATCGTTAACATCATCAGAGCCGAGAAGTACGGTACCGGCGATGACGCCAGAGTTCATTCGACTGCGAGCTTCAGTTAAGCTGGAAGCGCGGGCCAACGCTAAATGATCGGGATCCGTATAGGTGTAAATCGTGCCATTTTGCCAGAATCCATAAGTTAACGAATTCAGCATGTATTCCGTTTCATTGATCTTGCCGTAGGTGTC
The DNA here is from genome assembly GCF_038009145.1 of Paenibacillus sp. FSL R5-0923. NCBI lineage: Bacteria > Bacillati > Bacillota > Bacilli > Caryophanales > Paenibacillaceae > Paenibacillus > Paenibacillus sp. FSL R5-0923. The sequence continues at coordinate 2,518,884 of NZ_JBBPAT010000001.1, read as the reverse complement.
GCAGGAAATACGTCTGCTGTGTGCATATTGGCTTGGAAAGATTGGCGCAATAGATGCGCTAATGAACATTTTTCCATCCAAACGATCCTTCACATAAAGCATTCCTTCATTGTAAGCTTGAATCCCTGTCGTTACGGTTGGATCGAAATGTTGTCCCTCAAGCGAACCGTGCGTCAAGAAATCCAATTTGATAAAGGTAAAGCCCAGATCCTTAAATTTGTCCAAAAAATAATTCATGCGCAGTTTAGCACCTGGATGTGTCACATCCAGAGGAAAAGCCCCATCCAGCGTCGGCAGCGGTTTACCCTCGGCATCTTTGAGGACAATATCGCCATACGTATACTTATTGTCGGTACCCTCTACCGGCTGGCTCATATTGTTGCCCCAATATACAAATGGTGCCCAATAGATACCTGCATGCTGACCATTACCCTTAATTACTGATACAGCGTCAGCAAGCTGCTTATCATTCAAATTGTCCCAATAGGAATCCATATTAATAAATACATTACCGTTATTATTGAAATCATTTAGGTGCTCCTTATAATAATTGGAGACATCCACAACGTCTTGGTATGAAAGTGTACCTTCGTAAGCTCCCCAGCTGTTAAAACCAACAGGCACGCCTTGCGGCAACTCAGGATTCAGCAACAGTGGAGGTGTGATGATCGCATTAGCTTTTCCGTATTCCTCAAGTCCTGTGCGGTAATCACTGAATGCCCCCACCATAATCATCGGCGAAGACAATTCTGCGCCTGTAAGGATGCCATGAGGCTGGGTATCCCGTGTAACGTCGCTGGCTGCTCCGCCATAAACCGCTAGCTCATTCAGCCGATTAGAAGAACCTTTCCAGTCGATCCCGGTCTTCCACGTATCATGAGTTACCGACCCGAGCACAAGGCCGCTGCGTGTCGAGTTATTAAAGATAGTCGTCATTTCATAGCTGGTATCCGCTCGGTTCATAGATTGAGATTTATAACGAATCCAAGCATCATTGTCAAAAGGAACGGTCAGTACCCGGTTATCTGCACTGGCACCGATATCTACTCCACCTGAACGTTTTACGGTAATAGGCGACATATAATTAGTCTGTAGCGCCGTATCGCTAATGGCATCCAGACGAGTTAAGAAATACTTCTGATCGTCATAAAACTTGTAAACCTGTTTGAGCGTTGGCTGTCCAGCTGAGGTATGAACAAAAGTAAGCTTCACTCCTTTGCCAAAGCCATCCTGAATTTCTACTGGAGCACCAGCACTTGCATGATTCTCATAGCTTGTAGTCTCAATGAGAGTATCACCGAGTTTGATGCTGCTATAGATTCCTTGCAGCTTCTGACCATCCGTCCACTTGTAGCTTGCGTATCCAGACTTAGTATTAAAAGAAACCTCATATTGTCCATTCGATACGAGCGTTCCATAAGTATATTCGGTAACGGTGATGGCCCCGTAGTTATTCGAAGTCCCTGGTGTCCCCAGATCACCATCCTCTTCAACTGGAGGATTAGGATCTGTACCCAATGCCGGTTCTACAATAATTCGATCCAGATCTGGCGCGTACCAGTTGCCGTCTGAGAATTTGATTGTATTCTCGCCTTCGTTCAGAGGCAGTGTAAGCTCATATGTGAGCGCCGTATCCCAGTCTGGTGTCTTTGGCAGTTCATAATACTGCTCTGCCCCACCATTAGCGCTGACGTATAAGCTGCGCGGGTCACCTGAGAAATAAGCTACCGTGATCCGATAATCCCCTGTCATCGGAGCCGTAATCTTATTGAAAGTTAAGGAACTGCCGCCATTCAGATACCCTACCTTCTGTCCACCGGAAGCATTCGGGCTATCGCCAACTCGCGCTTCTCCAGTTAAATCATTAACCGGAGACTCCGCTTCATAACTGATCGTATACGGAATGACTTCAATCCGGTCGAAATCTGGAGAGTACCAGTCATGATCCGAGAAAGTGATCGTGTTCAGCCCTTCCTGCAAGGAGGCTTCTACATCATAAGTTCCTACCGCATCCCAGCTTGCTGTCTTTGGCAGATCAACCAATTCATCCAGTCCATCATTCACCTGCATATAGACAGGCCGCTGGTCACCGGAAATATAGGAAATACGGATCAAATACGTTCCCGCTGCCGGCACAGTGACATTTGTGAACTGTAAAGTACTGTTTTTATTCATATCCTTTACAATTTTTCCACCGGAACCAACGCTGCTGTCCGCTATTTTGGCGTTGCCTGTAATTATATTTTCAGGCGCTTCAGCTTCTATGATTGCACCATGCAGCTTCTCCTTCCAGTCGCCTCCAGATCCTTCACCTGGGTCGCTGTCGTCCAGTCCATGAATTACGATCTTGTCGATGTCTGGAGAATACCAGTTGTTGTCATCAATCAGGATGCTGTTCTCTCCAGCATTCAGCGGAAGTGTCACATCATAAGCTCCCACCGTATCCCAATCCACTGTCTTGGGTGGTTCTTCAAACTGCTTATCGCCGCCATTGGCACTGATATTGAATGGCCGCGAATCGCCAGAAAAATAGTACACTGTAATTTTATAATTCCCACTCTCACTTACAGTCACATGATTGAACTGCAAAGTGCTTCCTTGATACATGCCTCCGACTTTCTGCCCCCCGGAAGCCGCTGGGTGTTCAGAAATAGAAGCATTGCCAGTCATAGCATTTCCATCAGCTTCAGCTTCATAGGTAGTACTCTCCGTATCATCGGCATAAACCGTACTGACAAACTGACCGCCACTGCCTATTACCAAGCAGATGATGACCAAGAACAAAAATCCTCTTTTCATTGCTTTCCCGAACATTTAATCCCTCCGTTTGTAGGTCTCCTTGCACTTTTGTGATATTCGGGCTATATCTGTCCATCAAGTCATCAAAGGAGTTGGTTAAGAAGCATCTTGAAAGCGCTACCGATTTTCGATGAACTAAAACACCTTTGATTGCCTTGATGAATGAAGCCCCTCACATGTGCTAGTTATAATACATGCTTAATTGTAAAAAGCAGAGGGATTAATATCCATATCGCAAGTTTACTATTCGTAAGGGAAAGTAACTTTATTTCCTATTTGCCGAACTGAAGCGCTGGCACAATCATAGACTCTTCCTATACTCGTTAGGTGTAACCCCTTGGTTCTTCAGAAATAGGGAGATAAAATAAGATGTGCTTTCGTAACCGACTCTTTGGGCGATATCCTGAATTTTGAGCGAGCCGTCAGCCAGCAACTCTGTAGCCTTATCGAGCCGGATACGTGTTAAATAATCGTGAATCGTGATACCAGTCTTGTCTTTAAAAATGGAGCGTAAATAGTTGGGCGATAAATAAACCTGATCTGATAAGCTATTGATCGTAATCGGCTGATCAAAATTCTGGTCGATCATACTGCGAACCTTGTGAACTAGCTTCGTGTTTTTGTCCATAAGACGCTCACCCAGCAAGCTCATAGCATTGCCTGCAGTGCCCAGGATCAAATCCTCAATCTCATTTAAAGTCAGTGCATTATAGATGGAATGATATAACTCCGCCCGTTTAACCCCCTCAGGAACAGGTTGATGCAGTTGCTCCAGCAGCTCGTCGACAAGATCAATCGCCCAATCGCAGATATTTTTTTTCTTGATTCTTAGTGTGGCTAGCCCCTCGAAATACTGATGCAGCTTCTGTGCGGCTTGCTCGAAATCTAGCTGATTGATAGCTTCAAACCACTCTTTCCTATTAAAAGGTGGCACATGCTCACTATCAAACTGGTTTGAAATCGCCAAGGCATGAATAATTGAACCCGTACCTTTATAGAAACGCTCGTTTAGGATTTCACGCGTCTGCTTATACAGACAATGAACCTCCGTTAATTCGGTTTCCTGTGCACCGACTGCTGCCGTCACTGTGAAATCCAGTCCACTTCGGATAGCCGCGGCCAAATCCTCCCACGCATAATACCCAGGCTGTTGGCGTGCTTCCATAAACACACCTACCTCCCCATCTTTGTAGGGCACAAATACCGTCTCTATATTCTTCGACTTGAAGAAATGATCCAGAAAAGCTACCAACCGGTTCTTACAATCCTCCAAACTCTGCTGTTCCCCCTCTGCCTCAATCGGATCGATACTGAACAGCGCCATTGCGTAGCGATTCCTCTCAGACTCACGGGTAAGCTTGCAATAGCTGGTCGCCAGATCAGCGGCATGTTCCGCATTTTTTTCATAGGAAAGCTCCTTAAGAAGGTTCGTTTTAGCCGCCTCCATGGAACGTTTCTTCATTTGAACTTCCTCACAGCGCTGCTTCACCTTTGCGATAACGCTTCCAATTTCATTCAAGTCGAGGGGCTTCAGTAAATATCCAACAGCACCTACATTTAGAGCCGATTTTACATAGTTGAATTCGTCATGCCCAGTCAGGAACATTAACTGCATCCAGTCATAGCTCTCATGTATTTTTTTAGCCATTTCAATACCGTTCATAATCGGCATCTGGACATCTGTAAGAATAATATCAGGTCTAATGGCCTCTATCTTCTCTAGAGCCTCTCTACCATTACTCGCAGTTCCGACGACATAAATGCCCATTTCTTCCCAGCGGATATAATCTCTCATCATCTCAAGGCCTATTTCTTCATCATCAACTAGAAAAATACTATACACTGATGTCCCCTCCTCTTTGTTGTCTGCATCTGTTTCTTCTATTATATTCTTTTCCCCTTAGGCTACTATGATCCAAATAAATGAAAGTTATTTTCAGGCATAAATCGTTAATTTGCAGACATCGGCAAAAGGGCTATCCGGTCCATAACAGACCGGATAGCCCTTTAATCATGCGCTAATAACCCAGCATAATTAAAGCGGGGGTTCATATCCCCCCCGCTGAATCATTATACCAACTCTAACTGACTGTTAAAATAGTAGCTTCCTCCTATTTCTCCTTGAACAGTAGCTCTTCTATCTCCCAACCGAAGTGTCACGGTTCCTGGCGAGTAGGTACGGATCGTAGCTTCCACTAATTGACCATTGTCCCAAGCTACATCAACCTCAGCATTTCCTTTGGCCCGCAGTCCAGATACCGATCCTGTACCCCATGCTTTTGGAAGTGCAGGCAGCAGATGAATCTCACCCTCATGGCTTTGCAGCAGCATCTCGGCAATAACAGCCGTACCCCCGAAATTCCCATCGATCACAAAAATATTGCACTCCGCTCCTCCAATGCCCGATTTGGAAAAGCTAAATAAATTATCGAAACTGAGTCCACCAATCAAATGAGAAATATGATTAAAGGCCTTTTCCCCATCATACAATCTGGCAAAGCCGAGACCGAACAATGCTGCGGTAAATTCCACATCCTCCAGTTCTTCCTGAACCATCCGGTTCTCAAGTGTTACTCTCACCGCAGCGCTAAGTTCAGGTGTCTTACTTGGTGTGATCTGATTACTTGGATATACCGCGAACAAATGGGCCAAATGCCGATGCTCCGGCTGCGCTTCCTCGTAGTCCTCTAGCCACTCTTGCAGCTGTCCTCTCTTGCCGATCTGAAATGGTGGCAGCTTGGATATCGCTTGCTCCAGCTGCTCCTGTAGTTCCTCGTCCGTATTCAGTAGCTTCGCAGACTTCAAACAAAACTCAAAAAGGTCTTTCACCAGCATCTGATCCATAGTGGTACCCATAGACAGCTGCTGTGCCCCATCGCTGCTATCCGTAGGATAGAAATGATTCTCCGGCGAGTTCGAAGGTCCAGTCACCAACCAGCCGTATTTGGGATGAATGGTCATATAATCTAGGAAGAATGCCGCTGCTTCTTTTAGCACTGGATAGGCCTGTTCCTCCAGAAATAGACGGTCCTGACTGTATTCATAATGCTCCATCAGATGCGTCGCAATCCATAGTCCACCTGTAACGTTTAGCCCCCAAGATGTCTCCCAGCCCGGAGCCGTGAACCCCCAGACATTCGAGAATACATGTGCTACCCAGCCTTTGCTGCCATAGAAATCGCGAGCGCTTGCCTTTCCAGCATGAGATAAGTCCTCAATATAGCGCATTAACGGTAAATGACTATCCCCAAGATTTACGACTTCCGTCGGAAAGTAATTCATTTGGGTATTGATGTCCAAATGATAGTCACAGCTCCACCCCATGCGGCAAGCCTCACCATCATTCCATATTCCCTGTAGATTTAGCGGTAAAGGGGAGTCCTCACGAGCTCCAGCAATGGTCAGGTATCGTCCATATTGCAGGAACAACGCAAATAGCTGCGAATCCTCCTCCGGGTTCTGTGCCAGTAATCGAATACGTTGATCAGTCGGCAGATTCACCTTCCCAGTGGTACCTAATTGGATATCCACCTTACCATATTCTTGCTCATAATCTTCGATATGATCTTCTTTTAACTGCGCATATCCTTTAATCAAAGCCTGCTGTAATGTGCTGCTGCTCTCCATTTCCCACTCCGAGTTACTACGGTTGTAATCGGTGCTGACGGCAAAATAAATTCGCGCCTCATTGGCCCCGGCAATTCTCAATTGACCGTCCCCTCTGTACATCGTACCACCGGAAATGCTTACCTTAATTTGTCCCTTTGCCCATACCCCGCAAGTGCCGTCACTATGCACATTCTCTGTGGCTTGTCCTCTGAATTCAATAGTGTCGTCATTCACGACTTGAGTCGTAAACGACTCTGAACCACCCTCCAGACCGATCGTAAAGGATACACCTCCCGGTTCATCGCTCCAAATTCTTGAGACCACCAGATCATCAGCATGAGAGGCAAAAATCTCACGATACAGCGTTGTTCTTCTACTTTGAACCACTGTCTGAGCCACCGCACAGGTCAAATCCAGCTCTCGCTCGATAGCCGCTGCTGACCCGGAATCCGTATCCTGTTCTGCAAAGTCAATGACAACCTCGCATAAACCAAGGTTCGTACCAAAATTTCGTTTCTTCGGCTGCAGATGTTGTTTGGCTAGACGGTCACCTTCGTTATAATCGCCAGCAAAGAAGTACTTCCGCATCTCTTCCAGCGCAGCTTTGCCGCCGAAAGGAGCAGGCTCTGACTCAGCTTGACCCGACCAGTAGGTAACCTCGGTCATGTTCCATACCTCACGATACGGAGCAGCTATCACTACTGCACCTATTCTTCCGTTGCCCAGTGGCAATCCTTGTGACCAATCCGTTGCAGGGGTAGAATACCATAATCTAAAATCGCTCATTTTATTTTCTCCTGTCCATAGTAGAATCTGTGCAAGCGCGATAACCCTCAAAAATGTTGTTAATTAATCCGCTATATAGTGTAAAACCATTCATAATCCCATCTCTTTCAAGATGAATCATACTTTCTTAAACCTATCCAATATGTTGCGGATTTATTGTATTTATCGTATCATTTGGATGAATCACTGTCTTTGTTGACCTATTCGATCATTTGACGATTTGTACGGTAAGATAAGAAAAGAGGATCCGCATGAATAAACTATCTGAAATGACTCCATATGTCGGCGCAATTATGCCTTATGTGTACGACGGCAGCAGCAATGAGCATCTGAGAGTCGGTAATGCATACGCGTTCCACTTGTTTACTGATGGCCCCGGTGAGATGGAAATCGACGGAATACGTTATCCGATTGAACGGAGGACGCTTGTCTTTCTCCGTCCCGGTCAACCCCATGCTTTTCATATCTTGCCTTCTCATCCACTGTCGTCCTACAACATCTATTTTGATTTATGGGACAACCGCTCTCCAGTATCTAATAACCTTTTATTTATCCATGCCCCTGAAGTCTTACAATTTGAAAAAAAAGCCACCGAAGCACCCTGTGCCGAACTGAACGAGTTGCCTTGCGTATTTCCACTAGCTAAATATCCCCTGCTATACGATAGTCTTGTGATGATTGCCAAGTCTTACAATGACGCGCTGTTCTATCGTAATGAGACGGCCAATAGCTATCTGTACGGCTGGATCTTGAGCTGGTATAATGCCCTCCATCAGCATCAGCCAAGTGATTATCGTATTGTCCGCCTGCTGGAATATTTGAACACCCACCCCGAGCGTGGTAAGTCTATCGAAGATTGGGCACAGTTCTGTGGGCTCAAGCGGACATATTTCCATGAGCTGTTTCTACGGGAGACCGGAATGACGCCACGCGTCTATCATCATAATTTAGTCATGAGGCGGGCGGCAGGATTGCTTCTGGAGAGTGAGCTTAGTGTGACTGCGATCGCTGAGAAGCTGGGTTATCCTTCCATCCATCCTTTCTCCAGACATTTCAGTACCTGCTACGGCATTAATCCCACACAGTACCGCCTTAATCCCCAAAGCCGAATACGAATGTAAGACTCCAACAAAAAAGAATACGCGCTATCCGCGAGAAGCGGTTGCGCGTATTCTTTTTTCAATGTGTATAATCAGTTGGCTTTTGCCGTTAATTTGAAGATTTTAGACTCTGCCGGTTCGAGCGTAACTACAAGCTCTCCCGCTGTTTCCCCTTGTGTGCCTTCCCATAGATCAAGCAGTTGGTAAGCTGTTTGACCCTTCAACCCTGCACGCTCCAAGGAGATAGATTTATGAGCAGAATTCGCAGCATCATAGTTAAAGACAGCAAGATAGAATACATCATCTTCTGCATCTTCAAGTACGAAAGTATCGGAAGCTTGCTTACCAAGATCCCCTTCGACAGGGTGGAAAGTCTTCCCTAGGCGGGCGACATCCATAATCTCTTTATTGCCCAGCCACGCTTTGGCCCGTGCGGCTGCTTCTTCTTTTCGGAAATCATCGCCTAGCAGAAGTACCGTTCCAGCGATGACCGAAGCAGTTAGTCGGCTCCGTCCTTCATGCCAGCCAGTGGCATCTTGGTTGTGGCTCTTGTAGAGCACGGAATGATCCGGGTCATTGTAATGGTACAAGGTATGACTCATCCACCAGCCATGTGTCAACGAATTCAGCAAATATTCTGTATCGTGCAGTGTACCAAAGACGTCACAGGATACCCGGCGGCTATGTGCAAATGCATAAGGGAACAATGGCGCGATGGATAGATTGATAAAGAACGGCCGACCGATCACCTCTGGTGAGAGCTTGTTCTGCAAGTAAGTCATCCCATAGTGATATGCCGCAATTCCCGTCGTAATTTCCGGATTGTAATGTTGCCCTTCCAGTGCACCATGTGCCAAGAAGTCTAGCTTGACATACTCGAAGCCTTCCGAGATAAATTTATTCGTGTACCAATCTATTCTTTGCAGGTTGCCTGGATGTGTCGGGTCAATGGCCAGCCCTCCATCAACATCCGGCAAAATTTCTCCTTCGCTGTCTCGCAGCAAGATATCACCATAAGTGTATTTGCCGTTTGTACCTTCCACGAGATCTCCAAACTGAGCCGGACTTCCCCAGAAGGCAAAAGGCGTCCAGTAAGTTCCCGGTCTATGACCGTTCTCCCGAACCAGGTCCAGTGCATTCTTCATTTCTTCTGGTGTGAAATTGTCCCAGAAAGCATCAAAGTTGATGTACAGTGTGTCCTCATTCTGGAATCCTAGCGGCTGCACTTCATTTTTCAGAAAATTACTGGTGGATGTATACAGATCGTAATCAAGCTCAGCCATTGCCGCAGACCAGCTATTCCAGCCGATAGGAACGCCGCCATCCCATGACAGAGGAGCCTCTATCCAGGTATTAGCCTGACCGTACGCTTCAAGCCCTTTTCTATAATCATCATAGAACCCTACGAAAACGAGCGGTGACTCTACTCTTGTTCCTTTCACATAACCATGTGGCTGGAAATCGCGGGTCATTTCACTTACAGCGCCGCCGTAAAGATCCAGCTCCTCGATCCCTCCGCTCCGTTCGCTTTTGATACGAATCCCTGTCTTCCACACCTTGTGCGTAATGGAACCCATAATAATTCCCTGCCAGCTTTCCGGCGCGAACAATGCAGTTACTTCATAGCTTTCCGTATCCATCGGCGGCTTCACTACTGTATATCTGACCCACTTGTCGTTGTCGTACGGCACACGCAGAATGCTTGGTTCTTCGGGTTGCCCTGACTCCCCGCCAAGTGACACCGATTTGGTCTGAAGGACAGCCATCCGGTTTGCCTTGATCTCTTCATCGCTTGCGATTACAATTTGCATCAATACAAATGATGAAGATTCATAAATATAGAAATGCTGCTCCAGCTGTGGCAGCAGGGACGTTTCGTGCAAAATGACTACGTGAACACCTTTTCCAAAGCCCTCACGAACTACCACTTCCTGAGACTTCAGTGTGTGACTCTGATAATGTTCAGTGTTATATTCCCGACCTTGCCAGCGGAATGCACTGCGAATCCCTTTTACATGAGAAGTGTTTCCGCGGGCAACGGATGCTTCACCCGTCCCGAGATCAATCTCTAGATTCACCTCATCATTGGTTACACGGATAAGAGATGCTGTGTCCGTATTCACTTTTACCGTTGTAGCACTATCAGTTAGCATGATTTGCCTCCTTGTTACTGCGTTTTGGACCTTGAAGGCGGCAGGCTCTGTACCTGTGTCCCCCAAGTATGCCCTCATTATAAAGATCAGATAAAGCGTTTTCTATACAACGATCTTCCGATCCATACCGCGATCTAACACATCTAGCACAAACCTAAATCCCCCTAGTATTCATGTCGATGACAAGAAGAAGAGGATGTACATAAAATACTACTCATGCTCAACAATTTCGTATCCACACTCCGTTTTCACCTTCGGGCAGCTAGAAGAGATAGATTAGGGAAAACCTCCCTAAAAAAAGCCAGAAAACACTATATTTCAATGTAATGAGGGAATTCCTCCCTAAAAAACAGAGTGAATTCCAAATTCACCACCAGATCGGATGAATTTCAGGGAGAAATTCCCTGATTGTTAGTCTTGCGAGCAAAAATCTCCGAATTTCAGGGAGTTTTTCCCTAATTGTTGATCAGCATTATATTCGTACAAAAAAACAGCAGCAGGATCCTGTAATTTAGGTCTCTGCTGCTGTCCATATTCGTATGAAACTGACTATTATTGCTTACCAACTATAAGCTTGTAGGTCTGGCCTGCGGTCGTTGGAAAGCTCACCGTTCCATCTACGGAGCGGTCAAATTCCATCTCGTTGCCGCCATTACTCACCATGAGCGAAGCATCTGTGCGGATCACACATTCATTGCCTAGAAGGGAGGTAATCTGTGCTTCCACGAGATGGCCTCTATCCCACTGAATGCTAACTTCAAAACCACCGCGGGCACGTAGCCCCGCCACGCTTCCCTCCTGCCATTCATCTGGCAGTGCAGGCAGCAGATCGAGATACTCCAGGTGAGATTGCAGTAGCATCTCAGCAATTCCGGCAGAAGCGGCGAAGTTACCATCAATTTGGAACGGTGGATGTGCGCCAAGCAAATTGGCATAAACACCGCCGTGACTATACTGTTCGGACTCCCCGTCCTTCACCAGCCGCAGCATGTTTGAGAGCAGTCGTAGTGAGCGGTTGCCATCCCGGAAGCGGCTCCAGAGCGCAACTCTCCAGCCCAGACTCCAGCCCGTGCTCTCATCCCCACGCCGTTCAAGCGAAGTTTTGGCGGCAGCGAACAGCTCAGGGGTCTCTTCTTCTGACAACTGCCGGCCCGGATAGATACCGACCAAATGCGAGGTATGTCTGTGATACATATCTTCATCCTCAAAGTCTAAGGACCATTCCTGCAACTGTCCGTACTTACCAACCTGCAGTGGCAATAAACGTTCACGAGCACTTACCAATTCTGCACGCAAATCCTCATCCGTTCCAAGCGTTTCCGAAGCCTCGATACAATTCGTAAACAGCTCCCAGATGAGCGAAATATCCATAGTAGCACCTGCGCTGACTGCAGCCAAGCCCTCCGCTGTCTGGAATTTATGCTCTGGTGAAGTGGATGGGGAGGTCATAAGCCTTCCGTTACCATCGTCAATAAACCAATCCAGTGCAAACAGAGCCGCCTCCTTCATCACAGGATAAGCGGAAGTCCGTAAATATTCCTCGTCCCCGCCAAAAGCATAATGCTCCCAGAGATGTTGTGTCAGCCAAACGCCACTCATCGTCCAGTAAGCCCAGCTTGGATCTCCGTCACCATAATCCCCCACCGGTGCTGTCTGTGCCCAAAGATCCGTATTATGATGAGCCACCCAGCCTCGGGCACCATAATTGACTTGAGCAGTCTCCGCACCCATCTTCGCCAAATTTCCGATCATATCCAGCAGCGGCTCATGACATTCCGCCAGATTACAAATTTCAGCTGGCCAATAATTCATCTCTGTATTGATGTTCAGTGTATAGTTGCTACTCCACGGCGGACGGGTAACCGCATTCCATATTCCCTGCAGATTAGTAGCCTGTGTTCCGGGGCGCGAGCTTGCGATCATCAAATAGCGCCCGTAATGAAACAGCAACTCGACAAGACCAGGGTCTTGTGCCGCGTATGTCGTAATCCGTTGCTCCGTGGACATCGACTCCGGGGCTTGTGTCTTACCTAATTGGAGCTTCACTCGGTCAAAAAGTGATCGATAATCCTCGACATGCGCTTGAAGCAAGCTGTCGTAAGACTTTCCATTCACATCTGCCAAGTAAGAAGCTGCAATAGCAGAAGCATCTTTCCCCTCAGCTCCCGGGATTTTGTCAAAGCCATTAAAGCCTGTAGCCGCGCTGAAATAGAAGGTTGCAGCCGTTCCTCCCAACAGATGAATTCCACTACCGTCAACGGTAACTTCCCCATCCTCTGCTACTACGGAGAGTTGTCCTTCAAAGGCCATGCCCTTGCTCTTGCCAGGTTCTCCGTATTGGATCGGATTGTCACTCCAAAAATAGCTTGGATCAACATGCTCCGGTGCAGTTCCCGAGAGTACAAAGTTATCACCCTGAGCGTGAAGGCTATGCCGAAGCGAACTATCTAGTGTAGCATGTACATTCAGCGCTCCCGGTGCACTTGCAGTCAGACGCAGCACGAGCAACTGATCAGGATGTGAAGCGAACATCTCACGGGTATAAGTAACATTACCAATCTTGTATTCAACACGGTGAACCGCATGTTCAATATCTAATGTCCGCCGATAGGATTGATAAACACCACCATGCTCAAAACGAAGTAGTAAATCTCCAAAAGGCAGATACGATTGGGTGTACGGACCTAGCATCTCTCTAGTCAGGGTGTCCGCTTCTGTATACCGGCCCTCCTGAATCAGCTTTCGAACCTTTGGCAAAGCTTCCTTAGCACCTGGATTATTCCCATCCTTCGGGAATCCCGACCATAATGTATCCTCGTTTAGACTGACTTTCTCCTGTTCCACACCGCCGAAGATCATACCACCCAGACGGCCATTCCCAATCGGAAGCCCTTCGGTCCATACATTTGCTGGCTTGTCATATTGAAGTTTCATTGGTTCTCTCCCTCACGATCTGTCATGAATTAAATAATGTATTCCCCCAAGTCTGCCCTCATTATAAAGATCAGATAAAGCGTTTTCTATACATCGATCTACCGATCCATATCGCGATCTAACACAACCTGCCCTAGCACATTGAATTAATTATCCTGAATATCGACCTCGCTACAGGCAGTTAAACGTATCGCATCCGTAACACTGGAAAGACAGTTCGTACTTTCCCCACCCATGACAATTTCGTTAGCACTGAAGACCAGTCCGCGGGTGCTCTTGGCACTAAGGACTAACGTTTCACCAGTCTCGAACCTGTTGTTCTTAATAACTATACCCTGATGAACAGGAGTGCTCTCATCAACCTCTGTGTTCTCTGGCGAAATGAAAATAACCGGATGCTCGATGCCTCCGCATTCAATAAAATGATTCTCGGCGATGGTTACATCCTCCACCTTGCCAGACTCATACCAAGACTCCGCATCCAGGGCAACCAGAATCGCACTCATTTGCATCCGATCAAAAACATTCCCCTTAATCTCTACTTTACGCCGGGTTGTCACAAGGATACCGCGGGTCGGTACCCGCGCGAGGTGATTATTTACGACTTCAACCTCCGGTGTCCAGGTTACATTCTCGATCACATCATGGCTGCCAATTCCTTCAGGAATAGACTGTGCTAAAGTCAATATTAGCTCACGTGGGTTGAGACGCGTAACCTCTATCACTTCATTAGCAGCATAGGTGGTCAGAGAGCCAGAACGAACAAATTCAATTTCGTCTCCTGGATGGAAGGCCATAAAACCGTAAGTCTGCGGATGCATGAACCGAACCTTCACCCTATTGGCAGACAGCTGCTCCACGATCCGTAGATAGGTACCATGGACATTGACGACGTCATCATGAGAACCGGCAAAACGGCTGTCTGCAACAGTTATTTTACCTCGGCAGCTGGACATATGGATGAAATCCGCAAAGCCAGTAACCGTTCGGCCTGTCTCCAGGCGCGGCGAAATATCCATGCGTTGAAAGGTGAGATTGTCGCTGAACTGCCCTACAACACCAAGTCCGTGTAAAAAATGCAGCCCCACATCGCTGAAGGTGATGTTAGAGCTTTCCACAATGAAGACACCTACCTGATCGCGAATACCATCACGGCTTTGCAGGACTTGCCCGGGGACAACCTCAGGCTGATGATCAAAATGCAAGCGGAGCTTCATCGGCTCCAGCTCTTCAACCGAATCAGCCAGCTCCGACCAGTTGTCCACCCGCCAAGTCGTATTGCGCAATGGATCATAGGTCTGCATTGGTCCTTCCGAGAAGTTCCAGCCCTCACCGATCCAGACCAGCTTGCCATCCCTGATCTCATAACGCGAATCGGGGTGAACCTGGACATCGAAATAATGAGTACCGCTTTCAGTAATCTCCATCTCTGTCACAGTCGGCCGAGCATAGTCGGTATGTAAATTACGAATCTCTACATTTTTGCATCCATCCAGCAAGAACATAGTCTGCTTGCCATGGAAGATAAATTGAGAGCCATTGCCCTCAAATGTTAAATTGTGCAGCCCCTTTAAGAGAATTCCTATAGTCTTGGTGACATCAGGATTCTCTTCTTCACTGGTAGTGTTGGAGATGTAGTAGGGTTTCCGGATCGCCGCTTCCGGATAGAAATGATAGCAGCCTTTTGGACAATCCAGCAGGACCGGCCCAGTTATTTCGGCGGCTGCCTCAATAGCTCTTGTCATGGCTGGCTGAGCATCCAAGCCGGAATCCGGCAGAACACCATAGTCAGTCAGGCGGATTACGATAGGAGAAGAATCGACGCTGTGTTCTGTAAAAGAAATGATCAACACCAACTTTTTTAGAATTGTAAACGCTTAATAAGAGGCAGTATAATCCTCTAGGTTAGAATAATCAATTGTACATTAGCTGCAAAATGCGCAGACTGGTGCCTTTACTCTGTTCATCCTTTTTCCCTGTAATTCGCACGGTTACTTGCAATTCCTGACGTTGTTCCTCAATTCCGAACATAGCAATAATAGGCCGAAACGCAAGCGGACACCATTCATCGAATAAGTTAACCGCATGAAAGGGACCGCCATTGAGCGAATATTCGAATATCCCACTGTCCGGGCCGTAGAGCAGCAGCAGACCCACACTCTGTCCGGTTACTGTGTAAGAAAAAGATGCCTCTTTGCTGTCTGTATATAAATGCTCCGTTCCAAATCGCCAGTTCATCAGTGGATCATCAGAGGTAAGCTCGCGAAGCTCGAACCCATCTGCATGATCAGCGCCTCTGAAATCCAGTAAATTACCGTATTCATAATTTCGCTCCTCCAGAGGAGCAATACTTAACGCGCTTCGGGTATTTGAATGTGTGTTGTCAGGAACAAGAGCTGCATCCAAATACTCCTGTAAAAAAGAAGCATACAGCGCATGTCCGTCATCGTTGGGATGATATCCATCCGGAGCCAGCTCGGTCCACTCTATTTGTCCGGCCTGGGTCTGTGCATAAACTCTAGCTGCAAAATTAACAGATGGAAGATCGTAATGCTCAGCTACTTCTTCGTGGACGGCAATGTTAAAGGGATTGCTCCCTGACAGATTCTTCTCTGCTGCCGTATACAAGAAGCAAATGTCAGTGCCGGGCGACAACCGTCTGCACTGTCGCACAATTCCTTCCATACCTCTAATGGATTCTTCCCGGTCGTTGCCGTCATTGACGCTAAATTCAACGAATAGTAGATCAATCTTGCCGTATTGCAGGACATGCGACTGTAATCGGTGAGCGCCCAGCGTGGAATTCGTTCCACCCACTCCTGCATTGATGAAGCGGAATTCATGATTCGCAAATCGCTCCTGCAGATACTTACCAGTCAGCGCTCTCCAGCTAAATGTGTCCGCGTCGGAAGCACCTGCCCCCTCTGTAATGGAACCACCCAAAAAGGCGACAGTCACCGGCTCCTTTCCCGCAAGTCTCACGCTTGTATTCGGTAGTCCCCGTCTTGGAACCACAAATTGATGATTGCAATGTTTCTCTTCTGTCATGACTGATCCTCCGTAAATAAAAATGTATATTTTTCCTTGAAATCAAGAAATCAGGTGCTGGGGTATATCTTACAGCACCTGATTCTGATTTCAATATTTTATTTTTTAGAAGTTTCGTAAGCCTTTTGCAAGATTTCAAGATAACGATCTAGCTTCAAGTCTTTCAGACCTTTTATATATGCATCCCAATCTTTATTAAGATCCTTGTTGCCCGTGATGAATTGAAGCTGATTTTGCTCAATGTAATTCTTGATGTTGGTTTGCAATAAGCTCGCTTCATCGATTTCGCTTGGATCAATCCAAATCGACCAGATCGGGAATAATTCTTTAGGCTCATGTCCTTCATACAGCAGAGTCGCATCATACAATCTGCGTTCATAACCGCTGGAAGCGTAGATGTCAGTAGCTTGAACGAAGGTATCACGGTACTCTTTTGGCATATAGAAGTGACCCATGCCGCTTCAGCCCGCATTGCGCGGCGCTTCGCCCTCCGCCATAGGAATGGTCTTGATCACTGGTTTAACATCTTTGTCCAGTGCTACATCGCCTTCTTCTGGATCAGTCCAATCAATGCCCTTCATACCGCTTCCACCATTGGTCTGTCCTTCAGAAGTAAACATGTAGTCTACCATTTTAATTAAAGCGATCTGTGCTTCCTCGCTAGCTTTGTTGGTGATGACAAATTTCGCTCCTGGGGATACGCCACCTGCATCATGAGTCGCATAGGAGATACCTTCCGGTCCGCTAATCGGTGGTACAGGATTGTAGTGTGCCGAGCTTCTATTGCCCGGATCAATATTGACGAAAATCGCAGGGTGCATGCCCGCACCAGCGCCCAGAATTTCCGCATCGGCATTTTCACCGATTTTCTTAAAGGCTTCCGCATTCTGTGTGAATGCCCCTGGATCAATCAAACCTGCGTCAAACAGAGATTTGATATAGGTCAGGCCTTCCTTCCACTCCGGTGTGACAGCCGCCGATTGAACTTTTCCATCCATCATGTTCAGATAATTGCGGTCATCATCGTATACAAATGCATTCATGAGGAATGGTACAATGCGTACACCAAACTCCTCAATAGAGCCACTTAGCGGCACTTCATCTGCTTTTCCATTCCCGTTCGGATCTTGTGTTTTGAAAGCTTCCAGCACTTTTTTGAATTCTTCGGTTGTCTTCGGCATTTCCAGATTCAGCTTCTTCAGCCACTCGGTATTGAGCCACATTTTGCTCGGATAGGAGCAGTGAAAGCACTCTGTGTAAGCGACAAGCCCGTAGATATTACCATCAGGCGCTGTGTTAAGCGTTCTCAAATTATCGTTCTTTTCCATAGCCGCTTTAATATTCGGAGCATATTTATCAATTAGATCGTTCAGAGGAATCAGTACGCCCTGTTTGCCATACTTCAGAAGATCTGCCTGTGAGAACTGATCGATATAGTGAGTGAGCAGGTAAGCATCAGGGTAATCACCACTAGCAAGTGAGATTTGGCGCTTTTCCTTAGCTCCGTCTGAAGGGTTGATTTCCCATTTGAATTTAATATTGAATTTGTCTTCCACAAATTTCGAAAATTTATTGGTAGGAACATCGATCCCGGATTCCTGAACCGAGAACACGCTGATTTCCACCGGTTTGCTTGCTGATTCCGAGTTACCCGACTCAGCAGGTGCGGAGGATGTGTTATCTGTATTTTTATTAGCACATCCGCTTAACACCACCGTAAGAATTAATACCAGGACCAATGACAAGGTCATCATACTTTTCTTCAAATTCGATCACTCCCTTTTATAATTTAGGCAGGTACGATATCTTTCTGTCATTTTACTGCGTGCCTCTCCCCCTCTCCAGATTCTGAAAGCTGTGAATTAACCTTTAACTGAACCGACCAGCATTCCTTGGACAAAATAACGCTGAACAAACGGATAGATAACAAGTACAGGCAGAGTAGCGATAACTATAAGTGCATATTTGAGTAGCTCAGCAAGCTGCTGCCGCTCCACCATTTTCATCGCATCCATTGTACCTGCACTGTTGTTCTGGATGATGATGCTTCGTAAGACAAGCTGAAGTGGGAACAAATTCGCTGATTTCAAATAAATCAAAGCGTCAAAGTATGCATTCCACTGTCCTACCGCATACATAAGGACTAACACCGCGATAATGGGCTTCGATAACGGAATGACAACGCTCCAGACAAACCGCATATCACTGCAACCGTCGATTTCGCTGGCTTCCAGCAGCTCCTCCGGAATGGAGGATTGAAAGAATGACCGGGCAATAATGACCTGCCATACCCAAATCGCGTTTGGTATCAGCAGTGCCCAGCGGGTATCAATCAAATGGAGTTCCTTCACGACCATATAGGTCGGAATCAGCCCGCCGCTGAATATCATCGTAAAGGTGATGATCATCATCAAAGTGTTGCGTCCGAAGAAACCTCTGCGTGATAAAGGGTACGCGATCATGATCGTAAGCACAACACTAATGAACGTCCCTGCGGCTGTATAAAAAATGGAGTTGCCGTAGCCTGTAATGATCTCAGGTGTATTTAGCAGAACCTTGAAACCTTTGAAGGAAATATCTACAGGCCATAACCAGACTCGACCGGAGGTAACGGCTGCTGGACTGCTAATCGAGCTGCTGATGATAAAAATTAGCGGATAAATCACCGCGATGACCACGAGGCTGAGTAGAATATAAATAGTGGTCAGAAATAGCTTATCGCCAGTTGATTCTTTAATTTTTTGCTGAACTGCTGCCATGTGGTTGCTCCTTTCCTACCAGATGCTGTTGTTTGTGATGCGTTTAGCCAAGCCATTCACCGTAAGCAACAAAATAAGGTTGATTACCGAGTTGAATAGACCAACCGCAGTTGCAAAGCTATAATTGGCGTTCAGCAAACCGACCCGGTAGACATAAGTGGCAATGATCTCGGAATTCGCCAGATTGAGCGGGTTCTGCAGAAGATAGACCTTCTCAAAGCCAATAGCCATGACATTCCCAACATTCAAAATCAGGATGATGACGATGGTAGGCACAATACCTGGCAGATCAATATAACGAATTTTTTGAAAGCGTGAAGCGCCATCGACTTTGGCTGCCTCATAAAGCGTAGGATCTATACCGGCAAGCGCTGCTAAATAGATAACGGCACTATAGCCCGCAGTCTGCCAAATATCAGACCAGACATAAATCGAACGAAACATTCCCGGTTCTCCAAGGAAATTGATCGACTCCAAACCGAAGAAGTTGAGAGCGATGTTCGCAAATCCAAGACGAGGTGCCATAAATAGCATAATAATGGACACCATGACAACCGTCGAGATGAAATAAGGCGCAAAAGAGACCAGCTGGACGAACTTTTTGAACCTTCCCCCGCGCAATTCATTAATCATGAGCGCAAGGATAATCGGAATTGGAAATCCCGCCAGCAGCAGGTAACCACTAAGCATGATGGTGTTCTTGAGCAGGGTCCAAAACTGCGGATTATCAAAAAATAATCGAAAATTATGAAATCCAACCCATGGACTTCCCCATATTCCTTTAATCACGTTGTAGTCCTTGAAGGCTAGAACCGCGTTCAGCATTGGATAATACTTAAAAATGAGGAAGAATAACAGAGGTGGAATCACGAGCAAATGTAGCTGCCAGTGCTTTTTCATACTTCTACGAGCATTTTGTAAAAATACAGAGCCCTTACGCTTCGGTAACGACTTGTGGTGTAATACTATTTCTTTCTCCAGAACAATCCCCCCTAAGCAACCGCCAGTAGTTTATGATAGCGCTTTCTACGAGTTGATCATAATTGACTTTTATCCCCAAAGAAAAGGTACACTTGGGCATTTCAGCGTACAAATAACCCTATTCAGGGAGAACAAAATAGCTGTAGAACGGCCATTTTTCCGGAATCAGGCCCTCTCTGGAGATTTTCAATCTGGACAATTCTACCGGCAGTTGAATAAATCGCATGAGACAATTCAACCAACGCTTGATAGGATTGCGTTTGCAGAAATGCTATGCTGTTTTTGACAGTGCGCACTGTACATTTTGTTTTATTGGAGGTATACAATGCTCGACTTGCGTAAAATTGGAGCTTATATTTCGAAGCTTCGCAAAGACCAGGATTTGACCCAATTGGAACTTGCCGATCAACTGAATGTAAGTCATCAAGCGGTATCGAAATGGGAACGGGGCGACTCACTACCGGATATCGGAACGCTTCCGAAGTTTGCGAGATTATTCGGCAAAACGGTAGACGACATTTTAAATGCAGGAGACAATACAGAAATTCGGGAGCACCCGCACCTAGGAACGATCGTTGAGGAGATCGCAGAGAACAGGCCGGAACAAGTTGCAGAGATGGTCAATACCGGAGAGGCGGAGCTGGAGGAGCTTGTAGAAGTAGCGCCGTTTGTAAAAGCAAGCGCTCTGCATAAGGTTACAGAACGATTAGACAGCAGCGTCCTTAATTTAGACGTGATCATGCGGCTGGCTCCGTTCCTTGGAACAGATACATTGGATGAACTGGTTCGTCAGGCAGAAGAGGGCGAAATTGTGTGGAATACCATTACTGGACTCGCTCCGTTCGTCAGCAGCGACACATTATGTCGACTGGTAGATAAATCGATTGACGTTTCCTTAGAAGTGCACAATCTTGTTGGGATTGCCCCATTTCTTGATAGAGAACATGTAGATCGCTTGGTACAACAAGCAGAAGAGAGCAGCTCGAGCTGGCATTCCGTTCAAGGGCTGGCACCCTTTATTAGCAGAGAAACATTAAACCGCTTGGTAGACCGGGTTGCAGACGGCACTATCGATGCGGACCAGATCATAAGCCTCGCACCTTTTCTGGACAGGGAAAATCTCGAGAAGTTGATTGGTGGAGTCGAAGCTGAACATCTTAGCCCAGATCTGCTGGCAAGTCTTGCTCCTTTCGTCGATCAAGGGACATTGAGCAGAATGGTGACAAACTTATTAAATAAAGTAAAGTAGACACGGATATCGGAGATCAGAGATCGGTAATCCATAGACCGTTGGCGATCCCCAAAGCTACCGGGAAACGTTAGTTGAACGAAAACAGCGGCAGTCTAAGACTTTATTTATCAAGTCTGATATGCTCCCCATATGGTAGACAGGCGAAATAAAAAAAGCCTGCTACTGTGAGGGGAGCTTATTCATGTCTAGAGGGAAATATAACGCTTTGGAGAAACTCACCATCCTCGAAGAGGTATCGAATGGGGAGATTGGTTTTTTAGCAGCTGCGATGAAATATGGGATTAACAAGACGACTTTAATGAAATGGCAACGTCGATATAAGACACATGGATATGAAGGGCTAGAGCGCCGTACACATCTTCAAAGGTACAGTGCTGAACTGAAGCTCCAGGCGGTGAAGGACTATCTTGAGGGGGGCTTGTCTCAGTATCAGATCATCGATAAATACAAGATTGCTAGTACGAGGCAGCTCTTCAATTGGATTAACAAGTATAATGGTCATAGCAGCTTAACAGCCTACAAAGGGGAAAGAAAAGCTATGACAAAAGGGCGAACTACGACTTGGCAAGAACGGATCGAAATCGTTCAGTATTGTCTGAGCAATCAACATGATTACCAAAAGACAGCTGGACAGTTTCAGGTCTCCTATCAGCAAGTATACCAATGGGTGAAGAAGTTTGAAGGTGGCGGCCAGGACGCGTTAAAGGATGGTCGAGGAAGAAAGAAAGCCCCAGAAGAGTTAACGGCGGCCGACCAACAGAAACTCAAGATGAAGCAAATGGAGTACGAAATTGAACGACTTCGGGCGGAAAATGCATTTTTAAAAAAGTTAGAGGAACTAGAAAGAAGGCGACGCTAAATCAAACACGGCAGGAAACGATCTACCTTGCCATTCAAGAACTTCAAAAGGACGTGTCAGCAAGCATTCAACGGCTATGCGAAATTGCAGGAATTGCACGCTCAAGCTATTACAAATGGCTAAATCGCAAGCCCAGCCCTCGTGAGCAGGAGAATGAGCAGTTGATCCAGGTAATGATGACCATCTATGAGAAAGTGGAGCGCACTTTTGGGTACCGTCAATTAACTCTGCATATGCGCAGACAAACCGGAAAAACCATTAACCACAAGCGCGTAAAGCGGCTAATGAAGGTCATGGGAATTCAGTCCGTTATTCGGAGGAAGAGGAAAAAGTATGCCAATGCTACTCCACAACAGGTCGCGGAAAACGTCCTAAACCGCAACTTCCATGCGGATACGCCGAATGAAAAGTGGCTCACCGATGTAACGGAATTCAAGTATGGCAACGACC
Organism: Paenibacillus sp. FSL R5-0923; assembly: GCF_038009145.1. NCBI lineage: Bacteria > Bacillati > Bacillota > Bacilli > Caryophanales > Paenibacillaceae > Paenibacillus > Paenibacillus sp. FSL R5-0923. The sequence goes on along the minus strand of NZ_JBBPAT010000001.1, from coordinate 2,496,154 downwards.
AGAAAGCGTATTTAAGCGCTATTCTCGATCTCCATGATAAATCCATCGTCTCTTATGTATTAGGGCGTTCCAATAACAATCCACTTGTATTCCAAACGTTGAAACTCGCCTTACAAGAAGCCCCAGAAAGCAGCCCATTGCTTCATAGCGATAGAGGCTATCAGTACACTTCACTGGGCTTTAAGAAGCTTCTGGATGGCAACAAAATGGTTCAGAGTATGTCCCGAGTTGGGCGATGCATCGATAACGGTCCAATGGAATCCTTCTGGGGGACCTTAAAATGTGAGAAGTATTATTTGCACAAGTACCATACCTTTGAAGAGCTTAAAAGGGACATTGAGGCCTACATTCACTTTTACAATTACGAACGGTTACAAGCAAAATTAAACGGCCGTAGTCCGATGGAATTTAGGACCAAGGCCGTTTAACGATTTTGATTATTTGTACTGTCTACTTGACGGGGTGCAGTTCAGTCTTGGTCCGCCGCTGCTTCTTTTAATGAATCAGTCTAATACTTAATTTTCACCAAACAACTGTTTATTCATCAATAGACTGTCTATAAGCGCTCGGTGAAACGCCGATTAACCGCTTGAAGGCCCGTCTGAAAGAATGTGAACTGTTATAGCCCACCCGCATAGCAATCTCATCGACCGTATACCGACTATCTTTGAGCAAAATCACAGCCTGATCCATTCTCACTTTTATCAGATGATCAGAGAAATTGACACCGGTAACCTCTTTAAACAATTGAGAAATGTATTTTTCAGGCCGTTCCACCTGTTCAGCTACCCGGTACAGACTCAGCTCTGTATCCGAATAATTTTCTACGGTATATTCCTTGATCTGCTTAATAATCTGAATATGAACATCCTTCTTTTTATTTGCAATAAGTCCGCACAGTTCTTCCATAATGACAAAAAATTCGGTCTGAATCATTTCGAGTCGTTCCGATGAACCAATGTCTATGACCCTCCGCTTCACACTCTCGATGTCCGGGTATTCTGTAAAAGCCTTTTGATCCAGAAGCTTAAGAAACGTCCCTTTTATTTCACCAACAAGCTGTTGCTTCATTTCCATGGATAATTCACGCTGTTCCATGTTCTGGGCAACAATCGCACGGACAATCCGTTTAGCCTCTTCTAGCTCTCCAGCCCGAATGGTACTGATCAGACGTTGCTCTGTATCCAGTGGATAATAGTAGGTCGTATTCTCATTTTGGGCTTCGCTACTCCATACAATTCCTTTTTTATTCATGTAGACGGCATATTCCAGAGCTTGTTTGGCTTGGTCAAAGGAAAGGCTAACCTCCGTTATTTCTGTAAAAAGATCACCGAAGCCCGCCTGAGTAGTAATACGGTACTCATTAAAAACGTACTGCGCCAAATTCTCCAGAATGTTAGTGATATTCTCTGCCTCATACGCCTTGTCGGTCTCTTCTTCCTTGGAGAAAAACAAAGTTACCACTTTGTCGGAGCCCATATCCGTCATTAGTACATCCACTCCGAGATCCGATAGGGACTGCTTCAGCAGCAAACGGGAAGCATTCAGCTCATTGAGAATTTCAACGCTGTCCATACCGGCATAGCCGTTAATCTGAACAATTCCAACATATCCAGTGTTCTGTTTCAAGTTAATCCCCACCTGCTCAGCGGCAGTGAGAATCTCATCATGCGTTTTGAATTCACCCGCTAATAACCGCTTCAGAAATGCATCCCTGACCAACGGAAGCTGACGATTAAGTTCGGTTTCCAGCAACTTGTTCTTGGTGATCATATTGGCAATATTTCCGCTTAAAAAGTCAAATTCATTCTTGGCGGAGGCCTCTTCCTTGCCAAATTGCTCCTTCATGACGCTAAGCATATGGTTGATTGGAGCGCTGTTACGGTAAGCTAATATTAGTCCAACTATCAAGCCGATGAGTAATGTTCCTCCCGTAATTTGTATGGACATTTGCTTGATCTTGTTAGCATTCTCCATCAAAATATGCCGGGGAATCCCTGTCTGATATACCCAGCCGTTCGAATCAGAACGAGTCGTGATCACTAGATCGTCTTCATAGAACTGACTAACCTTGTTTTTATCGAAATCCGAATCAGCGGTCATATGGGCCATTTTCTGCTCATCACTTCCCTGCAGGACAATCGTATTTCCTTCAGCATCGCTGATATGAACCCAGCCTCCGTATCGCTCAGTTAGACCAGATAATAGACTAGAAATAATTTTCTCGTCTATGATCACTACCGCGACAGCTGGTGAAGAATCGTTGAAACTATCCAGAGGGAGTGACTGCATATAGGTAATAACGGAGGTTTGCATGCCCCTGCTAACATAGTCACTGAGTGGCTTGATTTCACTGCGGTGGGTTTTCTCAAGCACTTCTTTGATCCAATCCTGTAGCGAAAGATCCTTATAGTTGAAATTAGAGTAGTAATGTTCCGGACGGTAAGAAGAACCTGGGGTTAGAATAAGATTATAATTGGCGAGGTAAATATAATAGTTTTGCAAAAAATCATTCGTCTGACCGAAAGTCAGGACATTCCGCATCGTTCTCCAAATGCCATACACGTTCGTCTCATTGTCTCTTTCATTCATCAGAACGTTTAGCTCCTGGTTGACTGCCAATTGCCTGGTAAACCCTTCTACTTCCGCCATGCGGCGCTCCAATATTTCCTGACTTTTCTGGAGCTGGGTGACCCCGTTCTCAATAGAGATAGACTCTGTCACAGAAATCGAAGTCAGATAGGACATATATCCGCCAATGCTGGGAATGACCAAAATGACTACATAGGAGATTAAGAATTTACGAAAGATATTGGAATATTTAAGCGTAGTGACCCCTCCCCTAATATCATTTCGATAGCGCTATCATTACCATAGATTAAAACATTTTACTTAATAGTCAAGTGTGCAAACCCAATTTTACAGGTGTTAAAACTTTCAGAACTGGATAAAAAGCAGCGATATACGCCGTTATCACTGCTTTTTATTCACCATCCGAATTTTTTTATCTTTCCAGTGTGTTAACCCTTCTAAGTTGTATCCATCGTATGGCGGGTAGAATGTGAAGGCACAAAACCGAATTCCTCCTTGAACCGATCCATAGCATACAAAGGCTTATATTCTTGACCGGAAAAATGATAATAATCCAAATTAAAATCATTCCCCACCAACGGGGTAAGGAGCTCAGCCACTGGCAAATTACTGCTAGCATCCGGCCCAACCAGATTGAGAGTTCTTACCCCCGGCTTAAGTGGAGATTCCAGTGCCGCAGTAATTCCCTCCACCACATCCTCAGCATGGACATGCCCCAGTGTGATGAACGGGAGCGTTGGCTTGGATCCTGTCTTCAAGACAGGAGGAATCCAGCCTGGGGAGGCTACAGCTCCAAAGCGAAGATTGATAAAGTCGGTATCTTTATGATTGCGATGAAAATACCGGGTCAACTCCTCGACCATAGCCTTGCTTAGCCCATAGGCATCCGCTGCCAAACAGGGATGATCATCTGGGATAGGCAGCTCAAGCGGAATTAAATCCTCAGTGAGTCCACCCACCACGGCAATGGAGCTCGCTGTGATGAACTTTTGGCAACCGTGGTCAAGCAGATATCGGTACAATCTCCTTGTTCCCAGCACATTAACAGCAAGGCTTTCCTCCTCAGTAGAGCCGCCAGTAACTGCGGCAAGATGAATCACCGCCTGAATATCATACGAGTCCAGCCTGCTCAAATCCTCCGCCGAATCAAAAGAACCCTGAACATACGCAAAAGCCCCTTCCGGAGCTTGGCGTGACAGACAAATCACTGTATGTTTATCTGCCAAATACTTGGCTAGAGCCGTTCCGATAAATCCACTTGCTCCGGTAATTAGAATATTCATGCTCATCCCCCCTTCTTTTTCTCATCTCATATCATTCAGAAAAAAGGGGCCAAAGAAGGCCCCTCCGTTCATTCATCGCTCAACTTATTCTGTCCACTGTTCTCCGCCTTGTGTACTAGGCTTCGAGATATGGTCGGTCGATGCCTCCTCAATATCACCGAATGCCCAGTGGGAGACTGGAACATCGTTCCACCCTGGCTGCGTGACACCAATAAGTGGGCCCCTGCCCAAAACTCTGTTGATAGCTGTAACGGCTTCCGCACGAGTAAGCTTGGAATTCGGGCGGAAAGTTCCGTCACTGTAGCCATTCATTATGCCTATATCTTGGGCTTTCTTTATCGCTGCCTGTGCCCAGTGACCGGTGATGTCAGAGAAGCCGCGACCCGATGTTGTAGAATTCGGGCTCAGCATGGCTGTTAAACTAGCCATTTCTGCACGCGTCAATGGTTGATTAGGCTTAAAAGTACCATCAATATAACCGTTCATTAGTCCCATCTTAGCTACTTTGGCAATAGCATCTGCCCCCCAATAGCTGGAGGGAACATCACTGAATGTTACGCCTGATCCAGTGGCCTCTTTCTCAGCAACCTTCGCTAGGATGGTTGCCATCTCAGCACGGGTAATGGGAGCATCGGGTTTAAAGAAGCCTCCCGGATATCCGTTGATATACGCCGAATGTCGCATCGTCTCGGCATCATCCTTCCCATCAGTTCCAGATGCCGGAGTTGGCGTCGGAGTCAGGGTAGGTGTGGATGAAGGCTGAGCTGGTATAGACGGACCCCCTGCATCAGTCGGTGTAGGTGTTGCTGTCGGCGTTGGTGTTGGAGGTTCTGTAGGGTTCGTTGTTCCGCCATCACTGGTTGAGACTGTGAATTTCAATTGATCTGTCAGCATGAGATTACCTGATTTCTTCACAGCTTTAAGTGTGTGTAAGCCGCTTGCCAATCCAGAAATACTGTAAATCTCCTGTTGTGTCAGTCGACTCTGACTATAAGCATTCACGGTCTGAATCCATTGTCCGTCCACATAAATATCTACTTCACCTTGATCTGGACCCGTAGGTGTGATCAAGCGGATTCCAGTGCCCTTGAAGGTATATTCAAAGGAATCGCCTTCCACTGTCGTTGAATGCACATCATTAAGATAATCGCCACCAATAGTAAAGCTGAGGTTCAGCTTTCCCACTGGTTGTGATGCGAGATAAGATTTGTTCAGTGTAACACGGTCACCAGCTACCGTATAATCGGTCCCAGGAACCAGATGATATGATCCATTCGTAATGCCAATAAAGCTTTCCGGCTGTTGTAGAAGTGTAATCTCAATGTCCTCCTGAGCAGAAGGCGATTTATCAAAGCTCGCTGCGACCGGATTAATCATATTCGGAATCTCTACCTTGAGCATGTCAAGCAGCATGAATCTGCCTGATTTTTTCACAGCCTTGAGTGTGTGTTGTCCATCTGTAAGCCCAGAGATACTGTACAGAATCTGCTGTGACAATCGCCCGTTTCGATAAGCGCTTACCGTGCCCTTGAATTGATCGTCTACATAGATATCCATATCCCCTTGTGATTCGTCTACCTCAGTGAACAGTTGAATCCCTGTTCCTCTGAAGGTATATTCAAAAGAATCACCATTTTGCTCCGCATACTGCACATCGTCATTGTAGTCGCCCATTCCTCTTCCACTACTGCGGGACCAAGTACCGTTATATTTGATTCCCGGATCGTCATTATTAACCATCACATAACGGATGCCTGTAGAATCGCTAATGTGTACCGCTAGCGTCTGTGGATCACCGGCGTTAAAGATGATGTTAAGACTTGTTATGCCAGCAGATTGCTGTGCAAGATATTCCTTCTTAATGGTCAATTTGTCATTAGTCACCGTATAATCTTCTTCGCGGAGTGCCACTCCATTATTCTCAATACCACTCAGCGTATTACCATGCAGATTAAGCGTGACTGTGACATCCTTCTGTTGTTCCGTTGCTTTATCAAACCCAGCGGAAGTCGGAGTAATAGAACTGTTCTGACCCCCAGCCGGACTTTCTGTTGTCACTCTCAGCGCGTCGAGCAGCATATAATTTCCCGATCCCTTGCTCACCTTAAGCGTGTGAGGGCCGTTAGAAAGTCCTGATACACTATAAAGAGATTGTTGTACCTCTCTCGGTCCACTTGTATACGCATTTACAGTCTGTGCAACCCCATCGTCTAATGTAACAATCATTTCTCCTTGCGATTCATGCTTTTCCGTCAGCAGCTCAATGCCTGTTCCCGTAAAGGTGTACTCGAAAGAATCACCGTCCTTCTCGGTATAGTGCACATCGCCATTATAATCTCCATGTTCTCGGGATGAGCTTACCTGCCATATGCCGTTGTATTTAATGCCGCTGTCATTATCATTAATGTAAACCACATCCGTAACAGTGGTATTGCTTGCCGAAGCTGAATCCGCAGCAGGGTCAGCCCCAGAGTTAAGAGCATCCTCTTGAGGAGTACTGGTAGCAGCAGCCGAGGAATCCTTAATTGTAATGCTCAGATCCTGCTTCCCCTCTAACAGCTCCTTGCCTCCATTTCGCTTCCAATCTCCGCTGTAGCGCATCCCTGTATCATCGTTATTGACAGCTGATGTGCCGCTTAGCGCGGTTACTTTAAGCATGCGAGAGGCATGGGGTTCAAGGATGCCAACGCTGAATTCCTTCTCAAAGGTTCCCAGCTCGGAATGGCTCCATAGGTCGCGCACTGAAGCCGGACCATCAAGGCCAAGATCACTCCATTTGACTTTAACCTCCGCACCCCGACTACCCAGATTGAACAAAGCAACGCTGTAAGTCCCATCTCCATTATTGGCATACCATACCTGCTGCTGGGTATCCATCGATACCGGATGACCAGGACGTCCGGCTTGGTTTACGGCAATAACCTCATCATTGGTAAGCAGTTCTAGTCCATAACTGTCCAGCCGTGTCATGTCATTCCCTGTATAGAGCGGCACGGAAGAAATGGACCAGAACGTCATCGCGGTCTTTCGCTCGTCCTTGGTCAGACCATCCATGAAGCCGTTACCAACGTTCAGAGAATCGAAGTCGTTCCAACCGCCAGGGCCTGCATCCCGCCACCAAAGTGCTGCTTTGGGGAATAATCGGGAAATACTCGGCCATGCTGTCAACCCACTGCCGTCATAAGATTCAACATCCCAATCAATTCGCCAACCGTTAGCATATTTTTTCCAGAATTCTACGTAATTGTGGTCGAGCGCCCAGGATAGCTCAAACCAGATGTTATTTCTATCCAAAGCCTTGGACCATGCTTCTACATCGCCGCGTGCATCCCGGCTCAAGTTGTCAATCCCCGACCCAGGGGTTACGCTGTCGAATTTGACGAAATCGATCCCCCACTCACCAAGCATATCTGCAATGGAATCCACATACTTCTGGGCACAGGGATTCGTGAAATCAATTTTATAGGTGTAGGAATTCCAATAATCCATAATGGTAAGCGGCTTGGCCGTAATATCCTGAATACGACATTCGCCGCCTGTCCCATACACCTCAAGATTTCGGTTATATGCATCGATAGATACCCCCGGGATCAGATAGATCCCAATCTTTTGTCCATTATTATGAACATAGTCAATGACCTCCTGAAATCCGTTCGGATAAAGGACTTCACTAGGAATAGGTCTCCCGTATTCATCCATATCGCCATTCCAGCCCGCATCAATATTAATATATTCATATCCATGGGCTTGCAGCTTCTCATGCATCGCATCCGATTGCTTCTTAACGCTCTCCGCCGATGTCCAGTTTCCTGCCCCATCATACACTTGCATACTGTAACTGCTCCAGCCCATATACGGCTTTTGAGCCATACTCTTTTCCGCCGCTTGCGCAACATTGCCTTTCATTCCTGTAAAACCGAACTGTGCTGCTGCAATAATGAATACTAGCAGACTCATACCCAATCTTTTTCCCATTCGCTTCAAATCATCCTTACCCCCTCAGGAAATGTGGTCAAAATTACTTTGATAGCGCTTTCTTTCGGAAAGATCATAATTGAATATGGATTTCCAAGATAGGTACATTTCGGTATTTTACGTACAAATAACCCCTAAATAGAGGGGCAAATAAACAGCCTAACAAACATAATTCCCTCGATTCTATGGAACTTAGTGAGAACACTGTACCTTAGTTATATTTGGACAATCACAAAACAAACTCTTGTTTCCTCGTTCCAGTGATGAAAATCACTTACTTTATTGGAAAAATAAAGAATAGTCTAGAGATACAAACGACAAAGCAATAACAGATGAATGATATACAGAAGAAAGGAAGATCGCATTGAAGTTGGATTTGGATGGATTAAATGCTGATTTCTTAACTTGTATGCTTAAGGCATCTTTTTCATTGGAAAATTGGGGTGCTATGATTGAAATTGCAGATAGATTGATTACCCAGATTGCACTCATATATGAGACAAGCAGTGACACATTGAGAGAACAAAACCTGAAGCGGAGTATTCCCTATTATTTTGGATTTAGCTTATGTTCAAAAGGAATCGCACTGCAAAAGCTCGGTAAGTATCCTGAAGCTAGAATGTGTATTCAAAAATATGCTGAATTGGGCTGGATCAAAGGACTAGATGATGAGGGAATTAATGAAGTCAAATACTACTGTAATATTGCAAAAGCCAATACCTACGTGCTCGACCTTTTGGAAGGCCAGACAGAGGTCCTAAAGGAGTATGTTGAATTTATTAGAAACAGTGCTGAGGAAGAGTTACTGCCAGGACTAATTACCATCTTGGAATCCTCGATAAAATATAACTATTCCGTAGATTGGATTCTGAGTGATCTTAAAAACAACGTAAATGACATAGAAGAGTATGTGACTAATGTGGATATAAGATATTACGAGGAATACATTTATTTGCTGGTGATGTATTACTACGAACAAGAGAATATGAACGAAGCAATCAACACTATTCTAGAAACTCTGATTTTTAGTATCAAAATTGAAAACGATACAAACCTCAAGAAATCAGTAGCACTCTTTGAGCTCCTAAGAGAACATGCTCATCAATCACAACTTCAAATGTATCACAACATAATGGAAAAAATAATAGTCAAAGAGTTTACTAATGAAAAAGAAAATGTTCTTGCTTACAGTCGTAGTCTTGATTAGTTCCAGCTTAATGATCGCCTCTGCAAGTGCTTCCGCTGTCGATTCGGGTTCCACAATTTACACCGTTAACAATCACGGAATGGGTCATTGATTGAAATTTTATAATTGGATTATACAAAGGAGCGATCATCCGGCTATTGGATAATCGCTCCTTTGTATGTAAATGCAAAAGATAGCTTAGCTAAAGACAACAAAAAGTAATAGTTTCACATTATACATAATCCTATGTACTCTATCATTTTTTTATATACAATAATAAGAGACAACTGGTGCCTGTGCTGCGAAGTTGTTTACATACTAATCAACCATTAGAGGTGTACTTTAAAGATGAACAGACCTATTCGTTTTGGAATAATCGGAAGCGGCTGGCGGGCGGAAATGTATCTTAAGTTGGCTCACCTGCTTCCGCAGCAATTTCAGGTAACCGGTGTATTGATCCGCAACCCTGCCAAATACCAGCAACTGATCGACAAATGGAAACTGACCGTATACAGCTCGATAGAACACCTTGCGGCCGAGAGCGATTTTGTGGTCCTGGCGGTGTCCAAGACCGCTGCCGCCTCACTGCTGTTGGAGCTTGCAGCGCTGCAAGTACCTGTGTTGGCCGAAACACCCACCGCCTCTACGCCGGCTGAATATGAACTGCTTCGATCCAGCGCCATGGATTTCCCTCTGATTCAAATAGCCGAGCAATATCCGCTGTTGCCTCACCATCAGGCAAGAACCGCCTATATTCAAACCGGACATTTGGGCGAGGTAGGTCATGTTCAAGTCTCTGTTGCGCATGGTTATCATGGAATCAGCCTGATCCGTAAATGGCTCTCGATCACTGGCACAGCATGTGAAATCACAGCTCGCCGGCTAGAGGTTCCAATCATGGACTTCTCTTATAGGGGGAGGGAGGCCGAAGATGACCTGAAGACAGAGCAGCAGGATATCGCAATTATGGTGTTTCCCTCCGGCAAAAGCGCTGTGCTTGACTTCACTCGCTCCCAATATTTCTCGCCCCTCCGTACCAACCGGGTACTCATCCGCGGATCACATGGGGAAATTCGCGATAATGAGATTATCCGTCGCCTGGGAACCGAAGAGACCGAGTATATGAACATTAGTCGGATTCAAGGCGGACAGGAAGGCAGTCTGGAAAGTCTCTCCTTGCATGAATTGCGTGCAGGACAGCTTAGTCTATTTCAGAACCCGTTTCATCCCTCTCCCCTTTCTGATGAAGAGATTGGGATAGGACAAGCCTTATTGAATATGTCCAGCTTCCTGCACACGGGAATTTCAGCATACTCATTAGCGGATGCCTTAATAGATATCAGACTGTCATTCGCGGTCGATGAAGCCATCGCCCTTGGAAGCACTATAACTTTGCAAGATGAGATCAGGTCTGCAAAATAAAAACAGGCACATGAGAAAGTTAAGAGCCTTCTCATGTGCCTGAACAATTGTATACGATTCAATGACTCGAACAAGTGTAGCATGCAAAACAGAAATCAATGACCGCCCGATTTCAATGCCATGCCCTCATGCTCCATATGAAATTTAATTAAACGAACAAATATCCGATTACAGGACCCATAAAAATAACCAAATATATAAGTGTAATCCATGGCTGATAATGAATATAGAATTCTTTGAAAGAAAGACTCCAAGGATGCTTAATGATCACCCAGCCCAAAACATCAATTATAATGCAAACTCCGGCCCATATTGCCCCTGTAATAAGAGCTTCTTCAAGGTTGGGTACAGATAACCCCCGCATATATAGCCAACCAAAGATAGAAAACAGAATGACATTATAAAGAGGATGCCAAGGCTTTGTTTTTTCATATCCCTCCCCCATACCTTTTTCGTCCATTGGACTCATTTTTAACGCATAAATATTAAATACGGTATGTAAGACTCCAACAATAGTCACCATAAAATAGCAAATCCATAACCATAACATCGACATTGCAAAATCCTGCATAACTGCCTCCTTTTATTACCCCAGCGCATGCAACTGCTGCTTTTCCGGCTATGGAAATGAGACCATTCAAAACAGATTTGTTGTTTTAATTGAAAACATCATATCTGACTCCGCTCAAGTTTGCACTTGATAATACGATGGTTATTATGCTTGCATCCGGACTGTATCTAACCTGGTAACCCTTATAAATATGCGCTTTCATTGGATCTGATGAATTCAAATCTTTGTACACGCCCTTTTGCGGAAACCGAAAGAAACGAGTACGAAAAGGGAACATTGCATATTGTTGGCATCCGGCTCCTTTGATGGAAATTCAGTAAAGGAGGCTGCCGTTATAAAACCAGAATGAACCGGCGTTAGCAAAATGCCAGCAAACCCGCTTAAAATCAAACAAGGGTTCCAGCTCAAATGAGCTGAAACCCTTGTTTTTAGTGATGCCGAGGACGGGGGTCGAACCCGTACGGTTCTCACATACCGCAGGATTTAAAGTCCTGTGCGTTTTATTCAAACGCCATTCTCAAGCATAAACCCTTGATACATAAGGCTTCCTGGTCTTTTCTCAATCTATACCGTTCTGCTAGTCACACAGTATTTTTGGTAGTAAAGGTCATAAACCCACGTTTATAACGCCTCGAATCCTGTGTAGCGAATAATTTGATATTACCATGCACTTACTCAGTATTCAAGTTACTTATTAAATAACAAAGACATTATTCTCCCCACTCCCCCTTGAAGCCTTTACTAATAAAATCTTGTTTTAGTCAGGTACTATCTTATAAATGAATGTAGCATTAAGCTGCATTAACCTACGGAATTCCTCTAATTGGTTACCTTCATTCTCTCACCTATACTTCTGAAAACAATTGATCTGTATTTAATGATTTTTTATAGATTATGTTGAACTTGTACAAGATTTTGTTAATTTTTCAAACCGACTTCTTATATTGTGATTCTAATTAATACACATACGAAAGGAGCGGTCTTTATCGAACGCTTATTCACCATCAAAGAAGCAATGGATATATTACAGCTTTCGTACACAACGGTCTACATCATGTGTAATAACGGCACTCTACCAAGCTGCAAAGTTGGGGGAAGTATTAGAATCTCTCAAGAGTCGCTACGGAACTTCATCAGCAATAACACTTCAGGAGGTCAGCAATAATGGAAGATATTAAAACTTATCTAGGTCACTTGTACTCTGCAGATGAAGTAGCCAAGATGTTGAACATTGAAAGGGTCACTTGCTACAAGTGGCTAGGTGAAGGAAAGATACGAGCAATGAAGTTGGTCGGTTCTTTATGGCGTATACGAGAAGCGGACTTACGTGAATTCATAGAACATTCAATTAATGAAGGGAGACGTTAATAATGAAAAGATACTATACCATTCCTGAAATTGCACATAGGCTTACTATAAACAGTCACAGCAATTTGGTTAGTCAGAAAACAGTCAACAAGTGGATTTCGCAAAAAAAGCCTGTGGTTGAACGTATCCCAGAAAATATTAGGGGCTTTGGAATATACCCATATTGGATTGAAGTCACTCACTTAAAGTCCTTTCTAAATGAAATAGGATATGACGCTGACAAACTCTTCCCCGACAATGCGTAGTCCAACTAGTAAGCCCCTGATAAATCCTTCAGGGGCTTTATTTCACCTATTAATTATATTAATCAAAGTAATAGATAATTTTAATCTCAACCTTTTAAGTTGTAACCACGATAACTAGTATGCAAAAGGTGTTTTAATCGCCCTTTATGTATCACTTACTTGTAAACACAATTTAAGGAGGAATCACTTTTGAAAGAATTCAAAAAGTTTAATGAGGCATCGAAGATTACAAAGGTAAGCCAGAGAATGATGTTATGGGCATTACATGGCTCTCAGCTTGCCGTACTAAAGTTAGGAGAGGGAATGAACTCTAGGTATCATATCCCCCCTATAACGTTGGTTGAATCTATTCAAAGAAAGGGGCGAAACTGATGCCTACAGGTAAGATTTATTTCAATAACGGTGATGCGAAGCCGTTCATAAGGCTGGATAATGTTATCGCTTGCTGTAATCGACTTAACGGAGAAGAATTGAAACTCCTCGGACAGATTATGAATATTGTAAATATCGATTATTCACGAGGTATTACCACAACCGAAGTCAAGCTCCCTAGAAACCTTCTTACATGGATTTTCAACAACTGTACGATGGAATCTATCTTAAACTATGCAAAATCTCTTAAAGAATTAGGCTTTATAGAATCATTTTCACGGGATGGAGGTGATAATGGAGATTTTATCTTTCTCGTCAAAGAGAAAGAGCTCTTCGTGAATAACCCTTATGTCCTTCTTGGTGTCATAGAAAACCAAGTTATTGAGTCATTCCGTTATAGTGGAAAGAGTTCAAGAGATTTTCTAAAAGCTATGAAAACCGCCACAATTGCTGTACAAAAAGATTATGTTAAGCGACTTAAAAACGCTAATGATTCAAAGAAGAAAGAAATCCTAGAAGAATATCAGCAGTATCTTTGTGAGCAATTAATTCCCTATGGATCATTCAGTCCCCCTATTCCACGTAGCACACTTCCAAAAACTAAGCAATCTACAGAGCACAATCTCCCAGAAAGCGTTAACGATTGGAGTAAATCAGATTTCACTACTTACTTCTCAAGTAGATACAAAGAAATTACTAAAAAGAATCATACTAAATCGAGTAAAAAATCCGGCACGTTAGAACAATGTATTTCTAAGGTGATTGATTTGTATTCTGGAGATAAAATCAAGACTAAGTCTCACATTGACAAGTTCTTTAAGGGAGTCCCTTACGACAACAAGATGAAAACTGATCCTCAAGCATACTTTATGGCTGATACTGGTTTGTTGGAACGTGTAAATGCAGCGGTAGAGTCAGGAGTGCCCTTTACACTCTACGAAAATAGAGAGCACCAAGACAAGCATTCTACAAATGGTATCAATCAAAATTTAGATATTAAAGAGGCCGTCCAAGAAAACAAAGGTATTGATGTAGATAAGTTCTTAAAGGCGATTTATGGGGAGGAGAAATAATGGAAGATCCATACGTAACTTGTGAATCTTGTGTAGTAAAAGACTGGTGCGGTAGACGCAATCGTTCTGTTCCGCTGCCCCCAAATTATCTATTAAATGCTGAATGCAGTGGGTTTGTTATGCTAGAACAAGCATTGAAGCTATCACGTATACCCAAGGAGTACCGGAATGCTAACCTACGTAACTTTAAATTTGATGATGATAATGGCTTATTTCAAAAACAGATCACCGGATTTCTACAACGTCCATTGAATGTAGTAGAAAAAGGATTTAACCTGGCGCTATTTCACCAGAATAAAGGGACAGGTAAAACATACACAGCCTGTGCAATCATGAATGAGTTTATTTACAAGGGCTGCATGAATCCAGAGATATTTGACTTCGAGAATCCGCTGGCGCTCTATATCAAATTCAACACCTGGGCTAACAAAAATCGCGATCGCTACCGTGACGATGCTATGTATGAAGAAAGTCTTAGAGATATGGAGCAAATGAGAGAGGCTCCTTTACTAGTTTTAGATGATATCGGAAGTGGTAGAATCACTCCAGTTATTCGGGATCTGCTTTACGATGTGATTGACTATCGGAAGGAAGAACAGAAGTCCACTATTTATACGTCGAATTTTGTAGATTCAGTCCTTCGTCAAGACGCATATCTTGGAGGAATCATCGTATCAAGAATGATGTACAATACAGTGCTGATTGATCTAGGTGGCAGAGATAAACGACAGTCATAACAGGTTAGTCTAAAAAATGTAACAAAGAAAAATCCTTACTTAAAATAGGAATAATTTTTCCTTTCTAAGAGAAGGATTTTTCCTTTCAGTTCATTAAATAAGGAAATATCTTTCCTTACTCTGGTCAATAATCCTAGATGGTATCTGGGTATTCTAACTGTCTAAGTATTACATATAAGAATAATAAAGAATAATAAAGAATAATAAAGAAGTAGTACTCAGCACTACCTTCTCTTCGCTCTATCTATCATTGAAAAAAGGGGAGAAAGAGTACAAAATAATGCTTTACTATCAACCTATATTATAAGAGTTCCGCCGCCCGAGTGCCTCTCTTAAATCAAACCAACTTTACTTTTGCGTGGAATTATTGCGTAGAATAGTAATTCTATGCTACTATCATCCTGAAAGTTACCCAGTATCTGGGCGAATAGGACAATTAACAGGTTGAAAATATTGCGTAGAATTATCTAAGTCCTTTTTATTGGGAGAGATGAGTATGTTAGACAAGTTCATTAGTGAAGGTTTACGAGGTAAAAGCGAGGCAACAGTAAAGACCTACCGCCACGCCCTGCAACAATTCAGCCATTGGCTTGACGGTTGTGGAACTACACTTGAGCATTTCAGCCGCACTGACGTTCAGCAGTACGTTACATACATGGCATGCAAGAAGAAGTCCGCCGCTACAATTAACAAGGTCTATAACGCTATTAAGAAGTTCTGTCGATGGGCTAAAAAGTTGGATTGCATAGATGAAGTCCATATCATCAAAGCCCCTGACTATAAGCAGACAGCTCCGAAAGCCCTAGACAGGCTAGAACGGATGCGGCTTGAGCGTGAAGTAGACAGAAACGGCAATAAACGAGATTATGCAATCATTAAGATACTACTTAATACAGGCTTGAGGGTTTCTGAACTGGTCGCCTTAGATAGGTCTGACATTGATTTTAGTGAACGCAAAGGTGAGTTAAGGGTTATGGCTGGTAAAGGTAATAAAGCCCGTACAATACCCTTAGACGTTGATACAAGGCGGGCTATAAGGAAATATCTTGAGGAGCGTTCAGATGACTATGAAGCCCTGTTCTTAAGTAACAGAGACAAGCGCATAAGCGTTAGAAGTGTTCAGCATCTATTAGAACAACACGACCTACATGCCCACCAATTACGACATACATTCATTACAGGGTTGGTCAGAGCAAATATTGATATTTCGGTAATTCAATCATTGAGCGGTCATAGTTCAGCGGACATGATACTTCGTTATTCTAAACCTACAGAAGAAGATAAGTTATTGGCAGTTGAGAAGCTTTATAACTATTAAACAGATCCCCCATTATGTCTTTACTGGTCTGATTAATTGTTTTCTTCGAGAAATATTTAAAAGAATGACGTAGCTAGAATTATTAAGAAATGCAGGTTTTTTATTCCTTGTGTAGTAAAGTATAGAAATATATCTAATTTAATCGTCGGGGGGTCTCATTTTGAAACTATCGTACTATCTCTTTAATGAAAATGTAAGAAATTTCAATCAATTAATTATACCCACTAAAGTCAATGAAGAGAATAACTATTTCGAACTACAACCAACAAATGAAGTACGAGATTTCGAGTTTAAAGTATTCATTCAAAGAAATAGATCGAAAGAACCGAAATGGATTACATTTCTAGAACGAGATTTACAAATTCCAGATCGGGAAGAAATTAAAAATACAGTCAACTCATTTGTCATCCTAGTTAAAGTAATGAAAGATGAGAGACCCTACTTCTTCTCTATTACTGGCGGTTTTGGTTTTACAGCAATAAACAAAAATAATTTAGAAAGCAGTTTTGGACTAAAGGTAGCTTTAAATTCAATTGACACAAAAGAACTTAAAGCTTTTGATGTAAGGAACATTGATTTGAAAACCAGACAAAAGAGGGTTCTTTTTAATAAAGGGAGTGAGATTGGTGAGTTTGATTTAGATTTTGAACAAGATTTAATTAATCTAGTATCAGGAAAATCTAGAGATCAGGAATTTGGTACTTCGGTACGAGGTTCAACTTCTTCCCTAAGTTTGAATAGTGATGTAACTTTTTCAAACTTAGGAGAAAAGTGCTTACAAATACTAGATTTATTTCTAAGTGATAATTACAAAGAAAACTTTAGTTTTATTGATAACATAAAAATAATCAAAGAACTTGAGATAGTGGCAGCTTTAAATCAAAACTTATTTAACGCTATTCTTGGGCGGCACACTGATAACCTTTCCTTAGCTTATCCCGATATGATTGAATATGAAAAGTGTTCATCATACCAACTAAGACGTAGTTATAAAAAAATTGATACTAATGAAATTACCTTGGAAGATTTATTTTCATTACTTGACCAAGATATTACTTTCAACTCACCACTTGACATTGAAAAGGTCAAAATAACTGGATTTGATGATGCAAATAGCCCTGTCACTTCAGCTGTATCTCTAAATCATTTTATTATTTACCAAACAGAGTATGAGCAAAGCACTTATATCTTTTCACTTAACAACTGGTATAAAATCGATCATGATTATTTCGCAAGAATTCATAATCAAATAATGGAAGTTCCGTTAATTGAAAATGATGAATTCCTCACAGCGATTCAAGCCAATGAATCTGAAGGGAGTTATAACGAACGACAAGATTCAGAGTATTTTTTATGTTTGGATAAAAGGAACTATCAAGTGGCTAATTCAAGAAGTAAAATTGAAATATGTGATTTATTATCTACAGATAAACATTTTGTCTGCGTAAAAAAAGGAACAAGATCAGCAACTTTAAGCCACCTCTTTGCTCAAGGTTCTGTATCAATGGCCTTACTAAAAGACTCGTCAGAGTATCGTCATAACGTGGTTCAACAAGCTCTAGATAAATTCCCTGAAGGAAACTTTAACGAAGAAAACTTTCCATATGATGAATGCACTTTGGTTTACGCTATTTCTTCTAAGAACGCGAGTGATATTAGGACTATTCTTCCGTTTTTCAGTAAAGTAAATCTCTTACATCATATTAACATCATTAAAAGGCTAGGCATTAAAGTCGCCTTGTACAAAATACCTGTGTATGGGGAAAATGCCGCGGCAGATGACGTTGAGGAATAGTAGACTCTATTAATTAATCTTATTAAGGACGAGTTATAAAGACTCGTCCTTGTATGTTTATTACACTTCAATCCCCCTCGTTCCCTACAAAAGTACTTTTTCATTATGTCTAAAGCACTTTAAACTCTTCAGCTTAAGACTTATTTCGTAGTTGCTAGCCCTGTAAGTACACTCCATTCCTCCGCTGATTTGTATGACATGAGTTTTACAGATAAATATGGATGTTGCTTACAAAACTCTCGAATGCTAAAGCGACGATGCTCAATTATATAAGTTGCATATTCTCTTACAATATAAGCATCCAGCTCTGGTAATTTCCGATATGATTCAACTACTTTCATCCAACTGAAGCCCCTCGTGTTCTTGAAGAGCGCAGTATATCTCCTTGAAGATATGTTCGAAACTTCATCAAAACCCTTTGGTGTTAGTGCCTTACCATAAGCATATTTCAGGAAATTGTCTCTGAACTCATGTTCGCGGAATGGACGTCCTTTCTCAATCAGATTCCTTATAGTTATATACTCACTTCGCTTTCGAATCTCTTGAACCATTAATTGAGCCAATAGTCTTTCCTCTTCCTTATATGTTACCTTCATATGTTTTCTTGGTGAGAATTTATAATCGTAAACATTGTAAATGAATCGAACTGCATCGTCAGGAAGATGATCTTGTCTAAGCTCAAGGACATACGAATAAAACTTTAACTTCCATGTATAAATACCCCCATGATCATAGATCCACTCTAGAGTATTTACACCGCAATATGAAACAATGTTTCTTATTGTTATCTTACGTTTTGTTCTCAATAATTTAAATAAAGATTTGTAGACAATATCTTCACTCACTTCTGCTTTTTTAATTATAATGTGGGGGTTGATAAGCCCAACTTCTTTTCCGAAGTTGTGGTAAGTCTTATGCCTTTTACGAATATATCTGACGATATGACCAAGTCCTGCTTCATTTAATAATTGAATTTGGGGTAATTGTCCATTTAACACATAAGGTTCGATTAGTTTTAAAATATCATCATCTGATAATGAGTTCTTCCGTTTAAATATACTTTTATCAAGTGAAGCAACAGAGGGAATTCGTTCTTGGAAGAATTTCCGAAGTAAATCTAGAGTTACATCATATGATTTGACGAAGTCTTCATATTCCAATTCAATTAATGGTATGTTATTTCGTTTGTATAGCTCGATCTTCTTCATCTTTACTTTATAATATCTCTTATTCCGCTTTCCATACCCCCACAGCTCTAAATGAGTTCCGTCCTGAAAATAGAAATCACTTCGATAGTTACAGCCTTGATAGATTACTTTATCTCTCTCATACCAAACTCCAGAATGAAGTAAAAACTGAGCGATCATAAATTCAGAAAGAGAGCGATTGACGTACCAACTATCATCCACGTAATCTTTGTCTTCGAAATATCCAACCTTCCTTCTTAGCTCCATCATGCCTCCATGTCGATCAATGAAACTCTGAGAAATTTTCAACTCTTTGATTATTTCAATTTTGGTAGGGAATCTGTTATTAAGCTCAATGAAACCTCTAAGAGCTTTTTCTATGTTATCAAAGTTGTTGTAAAAGGACTTTGACTTACCTTTTCGGACTACTTGCAAGTCATATCCGAGTTCCTCCAGAGCTTCTTCAATGCTTTCTCTGTAACATGAGAGATAACTATACAGCGTTCTCCCTATCTTGGTTGAACGAAGATTATCGGCGCTTTCATGTTCTTTTACGATTTTATCAAGCATACTTAACCGATTTTCCCGAAACCACCAAAAATAATCGTCTTGAGGACGAAGTAACCCTTGTTTTGTTAATGCCTTGGCTTCTCTAAGTTTTTGGTTTTTCTTTAGCAAGTCCTCAGTAATTACATAGCGTTTCAAAATACTGCCCCCATACATTTTGTAACTGTCAGTATCGCCATGAAGGGGGAAGTATAAACTTACTGATTGCATTTCGATAGAATCATCAGCATAAAGCAACTACACGTCTAATCTTCTTCAATCCATGTTACTCAAAACTTATTAAACACCCTTTAATTAGGCCCACCCAGTGCCGAATGATCACAATGCCCCTTCTCCAGTAAACTTAACCCTCGTTATACCTCTACAATTTTTTTCAAATACACTGCTGTGCGTAAAAAAACACCCCAATTATTAGTTAATTGGAGTGTAATTATTAACCTATAGTTTACTAACACGCTTCTTGACAGGCATCAGCCTATTCAGAGGCGATGCCATAGCATGCTGTTCCTTCAGATCACTCTCAGCAAGGTTTACATATCTCTTCGTCATAGTAAGATCTGTATGCCCAAGTGTTCTCTGTAATGCTAAGGCATTACCGCCCCCGCGTAAGAAGATCAAAGCAAACGAATGTCGAAGATCATAAGGAACAATTTTAACTTCTAACTTCTTCGAGTATGCCTCAATCCGGTCCCCCCATGTGTGACGAGTCAGCATAAGACCTTCATTCGTACAGAATATAGGTGTTCCCTTCTTCCATTCCTTCGGGTGGTGCGCAATCAGATCAGTAATAGCTTTAGTTGTCTGAGGGCTTATATTTAACGTCCTAGAGCCCCTTGTTTTAGCATTCTCCGCCTCTTTACTAATTCAGGTTCTCTTTATCGAACCCATTTAATCAAAAAAAAGAAGCAGGAATTAACCCGCTCTGTTGCTATATATGCCAATACAACTCAACTATTAGTCTTTCCTAACTAACGTGAGCTATAGTGAGAAAACTCTCATCAGGCGCTAGTCCTGTTTACGCTAAAAAAATCTTGAATTTTACCAAAACATGAAGTACTTCCACAGACCTAAATGAACCTTGAATTTTGAGTTTACTAGCTCACTTTCATTCAGAATAGCACGTTTACCTCTATAACTCCATTGCTCCTTTTCTTCAATTTTTGCGCCTAACATACCTATGCGATATAACCTTCCAATCAATTCATTATTATCCATATTTCTACAATTATCCCCTTGGTTAATATACCCTTTTAGAGTCTCGTATGATATCCAGTTTTTTCTCATTTTAGGGAGTACTAATTCAAAAATTTCGTTTTTCTGTTTATCAGTTAGAAAGCCAAATAATTCATCTTCAAATTCTTCCTTAAGATAATTTGAGTATTGCTTAGTAGCATCCCAAAGAATCTGCTCAGTTAGTTTCGTTTCACCATTGTTACACAACTTGACACATGAGTTAAAGAAAGCAATTAAATCTCTCGGTTTATATGTCGTAAAATCCAGAATCCAATCCCAAGTATTAGCTTCTGTTGGTTTTCCTAAATTCATTTTTTCTGGCAATAAATTTCTCAATGGATTCTCTATAGCTTTACCCTGCTGAAATACAACTGAAGTATTAATTCTAACTTCCATAAAATCTCTTAAAGGGTAGTTAATCTTATCTATCGAAAAGTTAATCCAATCTAACTCTGCTGTACCTCCAAACTGTAACTTTCCCAAATTTGCACCAGTAATCATTTCATACACATCGTGTCTAAGAAAAATAACTATTTTTAAATTAAGATCCATTTCAAATAGTTCATTATTTAGATGTTTAACAGTCATAAGTAAGCTATTCATCACATCTTGATAGTAATCGAATTCATTAATTTTTTCATCTAATCCATCAAGTATTAAGAATATTGAATCATTATTCTCACAATTTTCAAGGAGTAATTTATATAAACTAACTATTTCATCTATTTTAAAAATATCATGCTGTTTTCTCAGCATAGAACTAAATTTATTGTTTAATGGAATTCCCTTTTTTAACTTTCGGTCTAGTACCTTGTTAAGAGTCATCCTTCCCACAAATAGCTCATCATAAAGTTCCTTAAAATCTCCACCTAACTTTTTTGATAATAATTCCACTACATAAGAAAGTAAGACCCATTCCCAAGCAACCTCAAATCTCTCATATCCATTACTCTTAACATTTTTTAATGCATTAAAATTATTATAGTTAAATCTTTCAAAATTTATGAAACACACTTTATCTTTATTGGTTTCCTCAATATATTTACCGACAAAAGTTTTACCTGTACCTTTTTTACCCAGAACAAGTTGGATGCTTCCATCTTCTAGTACAGCGTTACTTATTCTATTTAAATTATAAAAGTTATGTTCAAATTTAATGTCATTATTTTTAATTTCACCTATCGCATCAACATTTCCAAAATAGATTTTTTCTATTGGTACCTCTTTATAAAAAGTATTGTCGGAAAAATCAATAATCAAAAACTCACGTTCAAACTTACCCCATCCATGTGATTTTTGAGTATAATGTAAACTATTTTTTTTGCAGTAATCACTAACCTTTCTATTTAAATAATTTTGAAGAGAATTGTTTGTTAACTTGCTGTTATCTAATGCCTCTTCCGTCTTACCTAAAAGTGATTCAAACAAATAAGTGCTCCAGATACCGTGCATTGATTCATCGTTCACATTAGCCGTTTCTTTATGAGATGCGGATGAAAAAACATATGTATATTCAAGATTGTCTAAGTCTATGTTCATTGGTTGAAGGGCAGTTTCCGCTGTGTTATTTCTTAAGCCGTAATTAATAGTACTCTCACATGCATCAATAAAAAATATTGCCTTATTGCATTCACCTTCATTAATAACACCCATTAATTCAGTTAGGCTGTGCCAAGTTTCTGTAACAATATCATCAGAATCCCATGCAGATAAATAGGGGGTACCATAAACATTCTTTCCATGTCCCGCAAAGAAGAAAAATAGTCTATCCTCTTTAGTTAGATGTTTCGCAATAGAATTAAATTCACTTCGGATATTAATAAAAGAAGCATCATTATTTAGTAGCAAAATATGTTTCTCAATATTAAAGATTTCGACCATTATCCTATCGAATTCTTTCGCATCATTATCTGCATACAACGTTTTATTCAATCTAGAATAAGATTCTATGCCTATAGAAATAGAATAGTCCAAATAATATACACATCCATTTTTTATAAGATTTTTTGAGTACAATACATTAATTCTGTTTTATTAAAACGAATATCTATTTAGTTTCTGATGACCTAAAAGCTCCTTAATTAATGCTTTTTTCTCCATGTTACTACTTAATTTTACAATTTTCCACGTTATTAGTACAGTAGCTTTTTATAATGAAAATAATATCCTAGAAGCTATTTACAAAAGTATTTACTGGATAAACCGAACCAACAAATCTATTAAGTTAATGAATTAGAATTCAAAAAGATCTACTTTGGGTTCTTTTTCTCCGTCCAACCTTGTAAAGTCTTAAAATAGATAATTTAGTAGGATCACTATATCATAATTCTGGTCAAAAAAAAGAAGCGGGACTTTACCCGCTCCATTGCTGTATACGCCAATACACCTCAATTATTAGTCTTTCCTGACCAACAGTGAGCAGCACTCCACATGGCTTGAGTGCTGATCGCAGACGTGATTTAGTAGTGTTTACATTGACTAATAGAATGAAATTTAACGCCTCAATCAATTTATTTTAGGCACTATCTATAGGCGGGAACATAGATAAGTGAGGGTACCGGATTCTGACACAATTTAAGATCGTGCAGAACTTGGTACCTGAAAATTCAAGGAATAAATCAACTATTTTTTATCCATGTTTGAATTTTACTCTCTATTAACGTTGCATCCATACTTCCATCTAATCCATCCTTTGTAATTATCAAATTACCAATAGTTTCTGAAATTCCCACACGTTCATAATTTTCTTTTTTCTCGTTCCAATGCTTTTCATATGATTTAATCCCTAGCATTCCAAGATGCTCTAAATAAGCAATTTTGCCTTGGTAGCGTAGAGTAAAATCAGGAATATAGGTTTTGCCATTAACATCTAATGGTTCTTCATAAGCATACCCAATATTCATCTTCTCGAGAATGTTAGCCACAATTACTTCAGACTTTGATCTTACCATTTCACCACGAATCGTTTTATGGATCAATTTTTCTTCAAAGTACCGTTTTTGATTACAATATTCTATTTCAATGATGTTCGGAACTTCAAATAGGTCTGTAAATCGTTGTTTGGTATTCGAATACCAGTCATTCGCATACTGAACTAATTCTTGAATTGACAAATCACTTAATACAATTAGTTTTTCTTTTTGACGTGAAAATGCAGTATACAAAAGTTCTTTTGCAATAAAAGAACTTTTTCCATTTATGACTACTATGGTTTTGCCAAAACCAGAACCCTGAGACTTATGAACAGTAAGAGCATAAGCAAGTTCTAATTTAGAGTCACTGTTTTCTCCACCAAAATCAGAACTAGTATATGAAAATGATTTCCCTTCGAATGAGGCAAAACGGAATTTGTACCAGCTAGAATTCTTATCATTTTTTCCATAGTGACCTGGGTAATCCGCCATAATACCAATTTCACCATTTGCAATATATGCTTTCCCTTTTGAACCATCCCAGTAATCCTTCTCACCGTTTACATTAGATATGACTTTATCTCCGTAAACGATATTTTGAACAGATAGCGGGCTATATTTTGACCATGGATACATCTTCCATTGCTCGACAGTATCTTGACGATATTTTTGGTGAATTTGATTATTCAAATAATAGCTTCCTGCACCAATAAATTTAGTAGGAGATAGAACCTGCCAGTCTTCTATATGTTCACTAGTTAGATACTTTGTATATTTTTCTACAGTAGCTCCCAAACTTTTATTGAAACCATCAATATCATCTTTAGTTGTCATATTCGCAGTTTCCACTAATTCTTCAAAGAACATTTTCTCTAAGTCGACCAAATCGGCATATTGAATATATTTAAGACGATTATCTGTTTTATTGTTTTGGATACGATAAATTACACCTTTATCTACTGAATTTGAATTAGAGAATATTTGAGCAAATGATAAATCATCACCACCTGAACCCTGTCTCATCTCAGTTTTCAACGTTGCGACCTTATTAGGATAAGTACTCTCTAAATAATTAATTAAATCGACAAATGGGCGCCCTGCTCCTATTGGAGGTAATTGATTTGGATCTCCTATAAAGATAATTCTCTCAGCATGAGAATCAACAAGCTTCAGTACGCCAGCAAACATATCTTCGGTCAGCATTGAACTTTCATCTATAATAATTGTTTTGGCAATACTCGAACTTGATTGGCTTGGCATCTTATAAGCCATTGTGTTCCAACTGAAACCTTTTGACCGAATTAAAAATTGTGCCACAGTCATAAACTCAGCTTCAACACTAGTCTTCTTAAATGAATTCTCAAGTTGAACTCTTGCTTTCCCAGTAGGGGTCAACGCTAATACCCCACCAGCTTTAATTGCTTTTGAAGAAGCAAAAATCCCCAACGCTGATGTTTTCCCCGTCCCAGCTCTCCCCAATAAGACAGATATTCTAGATGATTCAAGAATCTTTAACGCTGTCGCCTTTTCATCACGAGCCAATTGATCATTTTTTTCATTATTTTCTTGAAGCTTTCCAAATTGATCGTTAATAATTCCTCCCCAGTTTTGTTCACTAGATAAGCTAGTTTCTAAACGGCTATTTACTATATCGACTACCACTTGTTTATAATCTTGATATTCTTTCAGTTTAATGTAAGTATTTTTCTCATTGACGTACAATTCACCTTCCTGCAAGAATTCTGAAACACCCTCAATTTTTTCCGTTTGAAAATCCGTTTTTTGATCTAATGGTAGTTTATTAATTTCTTCAACAATTTGAGTATAGCTGAGTAAAGTATGGCCTTGATTAGCGGCTTGAACTAAAACAAATATCACCATAGCTCTAAATCGACGCTTATCACCTTCAGTTCTCATTTTAGTTGGTTTATTTAGAGGATATTTATTTTCCACCAACGGATTCACAAACATTGCATTGTCGATTTGAGAAATAGCAACTTGATGTTCGTCCTTTTCTTTTCGTGTAAGTTCGAATAATAGGTACGGGTTTTCAACAATTTCAGCTGCATAATTTTTTAGGTTACTCCAAGCATAAATAGCTTGTTCAACAGAAAGATTCAATCGAGACAAAAGTTCGAAGTATCGAGTTTTGCTTTCATCTCTTAATAAACCTGAAAACTCATCCTCTTTGTCAGCTAAGCTGTCATCCAGTTTCCCGTTGCCTGTTTCTTTCTCTCCTGAAAAATACAATTTCAATTCAGTAATCAAGTCGTTTTCAGAAGTATCAACATGTTGAGCAACATCGAAACCATACCTAACACCGAAAGCTGATAAAATCGAACCTAATCCCGGGAAAATACCACGTTGATTCCAAACGCTTTTTAATTGATTATCAATATAATCAAGTTGAATATTAACCCATTTATGATTAGCTTCTTTTAGCTTAAGTTTAGCTATATTTTTCAATGCAATTTTCGCTTGATTTAGCACATCAATAGCCGCATCGTAGCTGACCCATTCAGCTGCATATGAAAATTCCGATCTAAAACCTGCCGCTTCAAACAATGTGACACTCGACACATCAAAATCAGGATGCTCTTTTACGTACTCGGAAATTTCAAGATATGGCATTAAAAACCCTTCTTTGCCATCAACTCTTATCGAATGCGCTACATTCGTCTCCCAAATATAATTTTTTTCGTCACTGCTTCCATCAGACTCATACTCATGAATCTCTACATTTGATACTATATTTCCTACTCCTGCAATTACACGCCGATTATCTTCGATAAATGGGACTTGTTTGTAATATGGAAATATCAATGAATTGTGCGGATTAATCCCGGAAAAGTAGTAATCAAAAATCCCTTTTTGAGATTCTCCATGCGATACCCACGCACTTGACCAGTCCAGCATTTGCTCTGTTTTTTCTAAGTCAAAGTTAAAATTGTAATACTTTTGCTTCTCATTAGCATTATCTTTTAAGGTCCATGAAAAGGGGCGCAATAAGAATGAATAGGAATCCATCTCAAAAGTTGTTTCTTGGAAATGCTTGAACTTAGTATTTCTTTTTTTATATGGATGGTTCATCTTAAGATAAAGCTTGGAATCACTCATGAACGCAGCGTTCTCTGTAATCCAGCTTTGCATTCTTACTGGTCCTATCTGTTCGTAACTTTTACCTTTATTTGTTTCCTCAAACTCTAAGTCCCGTGATGCTGCAATGTTGGGGATTACTTGAGCTGCTACATTATACTTAGGTTTATCGTCAATTCGCCCAGTATAATCGTTATCCTTCCATGGAATTCTTGTTGAAAAGTGTTGTACATAATTCATTTGTGATTTAACTTTCTTTTCTTTATCCACCAGATACATAAGCCTTTCCTCCTTCACCTCTATTACGTAATAATTACCACCATCATAATTTATGCATTCCGATGCAAAACTTGGTAATTGGGTAAGAGTCGTAAAGAAAATTTATCATAAACCTATTCCACATGATTTGGGTGTCGGCCACTGATAAACTACTCTCTCTTATTTCGTCCAATCAATTTCTAAGCGTTTCTTAATAAGTGAAGTATCTCATTGAATCTTGTGTCTATGTAAGTCAATCTTCCTAAGACTGCTGTTTTAAACTGTTTATCACTAAGGTTATCCTTACCTTCTAAATGAGTCTTGATCATTTTAATTGAATCTGCCTTATAAGCCGCTATTTCTTTTAGCCCCGCGTTACTCTCTGCCTTGAAACTCTTAACTTCTGTCGCCAGCTCAGACTTAGCCTTGCTTAGAGCCTTCTTGTCCTGGTCTCTCGTAGCTTTGATTGTAGCTAGAGTAGCCTTACTAGCCTTATTCTTTACTGCAGCAGTATACTTCGCTGTTGAAACCTTGGATTTGTTGGTCAGTTCTGCCACTTCGTCGCCAAGCACCTTACTCAGATTGTTCTGTGCAGCCTTAACCTCTTTGACTCGACTGCTGTAATTCTCAAAGTAATTTTTTTCTATGTACGATGTTGATACAGTAGCTGCAAACGCTTGCGAAGGTAGTAGAAGTACAAGCATAAGTAGTAAGAAAATAGTTTTCTTCATATCCAATTCCCTCCTTTTATTATAAATATATCATAAGGGGGATTTTGGTACGACATAATACTAACCTGGTTCATAAGATCAGATAAAAACATGTCTATTGCTTGAAAAATTCATTCATCTAATATTCTAGTGTCTCGCACAAAAATTGTTTATCAGACTTTCTTGAGCTATGAAAACTTGACCATTCCCCAGAGCGCTATCTGTTAGGCCCACCCAGTGCCGAATGATCACAAAACTCCACCTTTAGTAAACTTAACCCTCTTGTACCTCTACAAAATTTTAGTCAAATATACTGCCGTGCGTACAAAAAAACACCCCAATCATTTGTTAATTGGAGTGTAATTATTAACCTAGTTTCCTTACACGCTTCTTGATAGGCATCAGCATGTTTAGAGGGGATGCCATAGCTTGCTGCACCTTCAGATCGCTCTCAGCAAGGTTTACATATCTCTTCGTCATAGTAAGGTCTGTATGACCAAGTATTTCTGCAATAGCATCCTCCACCCATTACTAATTTGGGTCTTCATATCGAACCTATTTAGTCAAAAAAGAAGCAGGAATTAACCCGCTTCGTTGCTGTATACGCCAATACACCTCAACTATTAGTTTGTTCTAACCAACAGTGAGCAGTTTCCCACATGTGTGGTTTGCGCAAAATAGACAGCGTTAAAATGTAACGGTATTCGCAAAAAATGCAAAATCGAATTAAGATTAGCAATTACTTTTTCTAACAACAACATTTTTTGTATTTTAATCCGCTCCCACACGGACAAGGTTCATTTCTTCCAACTTTTTTATTATTCTTACTAAGATATTCAATAAAATTGTATAGTGTTTTTGTATTCTCAAACACAATGATAAATAAGAAATTATTATAGTAGCTTAATCCTTCATCTCCATGTAACACACCCGCACGTAAATTGTGATAAATGTCGTTCCTTAGTTCATAGAGCAGTTTATAATTTTTGTCATTTAGAATCTCTTTAATTGTATTAACTAAAGATGAGTTTTCTGATTTTCCTTCAAATTCTTGGAAGTACTTCACATCTGAGTACTTTGGATAATGTTTTGAAATATAGCGAGATACTTTATCATAACATGAATAAATTCTCAAAAGAGCACTATAAAGTAAGTATTGCTGATCTATCAAATCACGCAACTCTAAATTCGCTTCTCTAATCCATAATTGATAAAAAACATCGTTTTCTATATTACAATAATCAAAAATACAACGTACCACTTCACCTATTCGGAAAAATACATCGCCAATCAATTCGTCTCCATAATCAGGTAGTTTCCCAAAAAGTCTCAGATTATACTCTTCCAATTTCTCTATTTCCTGCACGGTATATTGCTTTATAGTGATTTGTAATTTCTTATTCATAAATTTTTCAATCATTGGAAAAGAGTTTAGTTTACTGATAGTTGTCTCCTGACTAATTTGTAGAAACACTTGTTCCAGTAAATCATAATGCTTTTCCAAACAAAAAATAAGGTTTCTTATTTGAGGCAAGTACAAATCAGAATCTACCTTATCCCCATCTCTGTCCCAAAAATCTCGTGCTTTCACAGAATCTGTTTTAATTTGATCTACAATCTCTTTGGAGAAATATGATAAATCATGTGTGTTGATATCTCTCATAGATTTCAAAGTACTGTACATTTGATTACCTTTAAGACTATCGAGGATTCTTTTAATATTTGATTTTTTATATTCAGTATTATTTTTTATATAATCTTGTATTTTGCTAGTCTTATTTCGAGATAAGTCATTTTCAAATTTATAGTTATAAAGTATACCTAAAATAACATATAATCTTTCGTTCGCCTGAAACAAATGTTCAATTGCATTGTTATAAAAGAATCGTCCTGAATAAAACTTTATAGGAGCAAATAAAATACCGCAATTAAATAATGCTAAGTCTTTGCCGCAGAGATTCATGAAAAAATGCGTGTCTTCTAAAAGATTAATTAGGTACCCGAAAACATTCATATCCGAAGGTGCTCTTTTCAAACTATTTTCATTTAAGTATTCAACAACTATATCATCTAGCTGTTCTTCAATCTGACTTGTTCTTTCGAACATAAATGATTTAATCTTTTTCTTTTCATTGCTAGACAATAATTTATATCTATTATCTTCAATAATTCCGGTGAATATTTGGTTGATTTTCTCATCATCAATCCAGAAGTGTTCTTTAATATAGCCTGATGTGTAGTAACCATCAAAATTATCCTCACTTAAAATAGCAGTAATATTTATTTGGCTAGTATCACAGCCATCTTCACATTCACAAGCGGTGTCATGAATTACATATAATGAATAACTTTCACATTCAGGGCATTTAAACTTCTTTCTATAATTAAGACTAGGTTCATTTCTAAACATTTTTTTCCACATGATTGGCTCCTAAAACTAACTTATTTTTATATTCTTATTATGTAAATTTATTATCTAATAAACAGATGTTTTCGAACAGGGCACAAGTATTACAAGATGCAAATAAAATCTAACCCAATTCCATTTATAATACATATGCAATAAATATGCTATAACAACGTTAGGTTCGTTAATAAGAAAGAAACGTTGAATATTCTAGCCTCCCATTTAGGCAGTTATTTACCTTCTACAAAATTCTTGTCAAATATACTGCCGTGCGTACAAAAAAAAAACACCCCCATCATTAGTTAATTGGAGTGTAATTATTAATCTATAGTTTACTTACACGCTTCTTAACAGGCATCAGCCTATTTAGAGGCGATGCCATAGCATGTTGCTCTTTCAGATCGCTCTCAGCAAGGTTTACATATCTCTTCGTCATAGTAAGATCTGTATGACCAAGTGTTCTCTGTAACGCTAAGGCATTTCCTCCCCCTCGTAAGAAGATCAAAGCAAACGAGTGTCGCAGATCATAAGGAACAATTTTAATTTCCAACTTCTTCGAGTATGCCTCAATCCGGTCACCCCATGTATGACGGGTCAACATACGGCCTTCATTTGTACAGAATATAGGTGTTGTTTTCTTCCATTCCTTGGGGTGGTGTGCTATTAGATCACTAATAGCCTTAGCCGTCTGAGGGCTTATGTTAAGCGTCCTAGAGACCCTTGTTTTAGCATTCTCCGCCCGTACATACAATTCACTTGCCCGTGGATTAAAATCACTAGGCAACAAGGAAAAAGCTTCTTTGGGGCGAACTCCAGTGTCAAGAGTTAGGAGGATCAAGGCATAATCACGAAGACCTACAAATGTCTTCTGATCTGGCGCATTAATGAGCTTGATTAAGGTGTCCTCGTTATGATCCACTACCCTCCCCTCAGCTTTACGCTTGTTGAAGTCTTCCAAGGGGTTTTGGCTAAGAAGTTCTGTCTTCTTCACACACCATTCAAAAAATGCCCGTAGATATACGAGACGATTATTATAGGTTGCTGGTTTGATTTTATCAGCCAGGTAATCACAAAGCTGATGTTCTAGTTGTTGATGATTACACCCAAAAGCGTCAGGATAACGTTTAAAAAACTGTCCTACATGCCGTTTGTAATCTTCAAGCGTCTGTTTACTAAGCCCCTGTGCCTTCTTCCATGATATGAATTGCTCCAAGGTTTCTTCCCAAGTCGTGGGGATATGCGCACTTATTTTCATTACTCTTGCTTTAGCCATATTATTAGGCTCCTCTCATTCAGATCTGCACTAACAATCGCTGCATGTAGGCATTTAGATGAGAAAAGAAGCCAAGGTTTTTACACTGAATCCTGTGTGTAACAAAAAAAGCCCTGATGTGGTTATTTACCACACAGGACTCCTTATGTACTTTGGGTAGTTACTACCTCTACAAAGTGCGTAAAACTAGTGATGCCGAGGACGGGGGTCGAACCCGTACGGTACTCACGTACCGCAGGATTTTAAGTCCTGTGCGTCTGCCTGTTCCGCCACCCCGGCATATTATGTGCTGTTGCTTCATACGATGTTTACGTATAACGCGACAAGAAATATAATATCATGAATATCGATAACGCGCAATCCCTTTTTCAAAAAAAGTTTCATCACATTAAAAATAACCCGTTCCAGCGTGTGCCGACACGGGTTATTTGGCATGTCGATTATCTGCGTTCGTCACTTCTGCTTCTCATTCCGACAAGGCCCAAGAGTCCAAACAATCCGAGCCAGCCCCAGTTAGATCCTCTACTGGTAGTCCCAGTATTTGTAGTTGTACTGGTTGCCCGATATCTACCGTCCGTTGTAGTGTTGGATAGTGGAGTTACCGTATTTCTGTTGTAGTTATCCCGGGTGTAATTTTCATTGTAGTTATTGGTGTTAGGTCTATAATTTTCCCCTGTGCGAATCTTATCTTTCATAATGCTCTCATGCTGATTCATCGTTCCCGTGGTGCCGTTCATTAGATTGCCTTCCGTATTCATCATCCGAGTGTTATTCACGGTACCATCCATGCCCGTATTCGCGTTCGGGATACCGCCTAAAGCGGCTGACCCGATTGGATTAGCGTAACTAGCTCCCATTATACTCATTGACAGTACAGTACCGCATGCAAGGCTTGTTATTAGCTTGTTCACAGTGTTATGCCTCCCTTTATGGTTAGTTATCACTGATAATTTCCCCTTGGGTGGCATTGTCTATACATGAATAGCTTTACTCTTTTACTACATTCACTGTCTTGCTTGCTGCGTCATACGTAACCTTTGCTCCAAGCGCCTCAGCCAGAGCACGCACGGGTACATACGTTACGCCGGTATCAAGAACACCATCCGTAAGTTTAGTGCCGTTTAAGGTTATCGTTACTTTAACGTCTTTGTTCACCTGGTCATCCTCCCCAGTAATTCTTTTTAAAGCTTCATTGACCTGATCCGTCGTAGGACGTTTACCTGCCCGAAGTTGAGTCGTAGTTAAGCCGAAGGCCATTTGCAGATGTGAATAATCTTTAAAAGACGTCCAGTCTCCTCCCCACTCAAGCCCTAGCTGTTTTCCCACCTGTACAACCTCTTGCCAGTCCGCTATTTTATCTTTATCAGCATCACGATTCATATCCCAGGAAATACTATTTCCATCCGGCAGCAAAAGCGCAAAATCAAACGCAAGGCCATAATTGTGATAGCTGGTTCCACCCTTGGCGTTGGTAACTATAGGTCCAGGCCTACTTCTCCCCTGCGCATACAAGGCATTTTGTTCAGCAATCGACCGCAATCCCTGAGTAATAACGATGGGCACTCCTCTGGCATAGCTTTGCTGTATCAAAGCCTTCGCCCCTGCTGCCAAAACAGGATGAAGCCCAACAAGCCTCGCCGCCGATTTGTCCCTCACTTGATCTAAAGTCAGCATAGAATCACCCCTTGCTATAATCAATGATCCCGCTTCCCCATTCGCTTGTACTAATACCCCTGCTTGCCTTAGCATACAATCATAAATGTCTTCGGCGTCCATATAAGGAAGGACGATAAGCGTTTAAGCGAGAAATATAAGACATAAATGATAGGTGCATAACTTATACTTTCTTATATTTTAAAAAAAGACCCCGGTATCCCCGAGATCTCCCCTGAAAAGCACCTATTCATAGCTTCTTCACCTTGGATCATTTCTACAAAAAAGGGCAAAATATTAGCGAAAGGTGGGAACACATATGGACATTCATAGTGATAGCTATAAAGTTGCTGCCCTGAGCGAGCAGGAAGAAGCACTCGAAATTATTCGAAATGCCGAAGCTTCCATTGCACATCTAACCGGCAACCCAACGGTGACCCTAATTGCTTATGAAAAAAGTGAAGTCAGCGGTTCTCAGCATTAGACGATGTAAACCTCCACTAGATCATCTACATTAATCCACTTCCATTCCTCCGCCCACTGCAGCTTAAACTCACGCGAGTGGGTGTGAATGGAAGTCACAAAACCACTAATTGTCGTATTCTCAAAAGGATCAAACAGCACAACAGTGACGCGCACATGACTCCGTAACGATAAGGCCAGTGTACATTCGATCTCCTCCAGCTTCTGCTCATCCAGAATAGGCTTAATGCGGCGCAGGGTCTCCCGTTCATCCCTAATGATTCTTACCTTATGCTCCGGCAGCATCATGCGACTACTTTCCCACAGTCCGTTTTTCTCCAGCTTTTTGCCCATGGTAACCCCTCCCTAATTTCTATACTTATTCCGTTACATACGAACGTATGTTTGTATTATATCCACACCTTCGCTGAATAATCAATAATCAGGAAAAAGATACCACTTTAAAATCCTCCTCTTTTATCTAAAAGTTGTATAATATTGAATATCTAATTGAGAGGAGCTTTCCACTTGAAAAAAAACAATGCCTTGCTCATCCTAATTCCCGTATTATTCCTGTGTCTATACCCCCTTGTATATCGAAGCAGTACCCTCTCAGACCTCACAAAAGGAATCGTAGCTGGCTTATTTATAGGATTGGCAGTGTTACCTCTACTCAAGCTCAAAATCGCATCAAAAAGACGCTGACAGTTGAACTGTACAGCGTCTAAATTTCGATCTATTCTTGAACTTTCTCTGGTTCAGCGGTGGACTTACCATCAGCATCGATGAGTCCTGTTGCTTCTCTTGCTTCATTAAGCTTGGAAATGCCGTATAGCATCGCGACGTCAGCGTTCTGATTCAATTCCTCGAACTTCTCAGCAGTGACCTCTGCGGAATCAGCACCTTGAGAGGCCTGTTCTTTTAGAGAATAAGCACTTTGAAAAGCAATTTTGGACTCATCAAGCAGTTTACGAATGTCTTCGGGCAAGCTAGAGGAGATTTTCACTTTTTCAGCCTGATTGGATAGTTCTGTTGCGGTCTTCTGGAACTCGTTAATCTTCTTCTCCAACTGCCTGTCCGAAAGTTCTCCTGCTGAATAAGCAGCAATAGCTTCGTTGAACTCCGCTAAAGATGATTTTCCTAATTCATCAAGCTTAGACATTTCATTGTAGAAGTTTTGCACGGTTTCCTGCACTTCTTCTTCCGAGCCAGGAGCCGATGAAGTTGAATTATTATTGCTGCAGGCGCTAAGGATGACAGTCAGCATTAGCGTTCCTATTAGTAACACTTTTTTCATTATTTATCCCTCCACTTAACAGAATAATGTCGGTTTGTGTAAAGCGCAAATGAAATTTATGTAAAATGACTATTATGTTATAATTATTTCAATTGTAATCAGGGAAGGAGAGTATTTATGCCTTATTGCACAACCTGCGGATCAGAATATAAGCAGGGCGCTAAATTTTGTGGAGAATGCGGATCTAGCATTGACGGAGCCGCTCCAGTGACCACCCGTCGTCCATCAGCAAATCCAAACGCTACTCAAGAAGTCGTGCTCTGGAAAGGCAAACCAGCCAGTATCTCTGATCGCCTCAAAGGAATCGTACGCCTAAACACGACTACGTACACCATTACAAGCCAGCGCATTATGGTAAAGACCGGACTTATCGGTAAAAATGTCGAAGAGATCGAATTACTGCGTGTACGCGATTTATCCGTAGCACAATCTATCATGGACCGGATGCTCGGCATCGGTACATTAACTGTATTTTCTGATGATGCCTCAGCGCCTCAGCTTCTTTTCCGAAAAATCCATGATGCCCAAACCGTCAAAGATATTCTGCGCAAAGCTGTTCGTGACGAGAAGATCGCCAACAACATTAGCTACCGTGAACAAATCTAAGAACCTTTCACATTAAAAAAGCCCCGAAATCCGGGGCTTTTTCGCTAATATTCCGATGCTCGAATCAGTTCGGATATCGTCTTATGGAAGATAAAACGCTCCTGCTGGAATAATCCCTTTGGGTTGGCTAGGACTTTCCCACTGCAATACAATTCGCGCGTCCCCCTCATTCTCATAGTACTCCACTTTTATTTCATGTAGCTTGCCAGCTATAAGATTCACACTGCCTTTTCGCTCCTGTCCACTCTGATTCACCCAGCTATCAATGATCAGCCCTCCATCAATCCACACCCGTACCCCATCATCAGAGGAGGAGTAAATGGTATAGGTTTCACTATAGGCTGCAGTCAGTTTTCCACTCCACCGTACAGAGAAAGCGTCGACACGAATGGCTGGATCAGGCGAACCCTGTTTCCACGAAAATTGGATGTTAGCATCGGTTCGCGTCAGCGCAGGTGCGCCGCTAAGAGTCATGTTATTGTAATATTGCCCCCATAGTCCACTCTGCAGCACACTGTCTCCCTTAGCGGCTACAATTGCCGCCTCAGCAGCATACTCTTCCCGCGTGAATACAAAGCTGTCATTCATAAAGGCTCTAATTACCGCATCGGTATTCTTCTCATAAAGAAGCTTGCCCCAGGTCATCTGATAAGACCATTTAGGCTGTGATTTAGATGGTAGTGCAGGGGACGGTAGCTCTCCATTTTCTCCAATCGCGATCACTTTTCCACGACCCAGATCCCATAGACTATCATAGTGACTCCCCTTAAAATCCCCATCATAGATATCTAGTGCCAGCACATCTACTTTGTCACCGCTTGGGTAGTATTCGGCAGGGTCATCACTCCACTGATTTTTGGCGTTTGGGCTCCAGACCCACAATAAATTATGCAGCTTATGATAGCTTGTGAAACGGTCAAACATAAGGTTCCACAGTCCCACGTAGTTGATCTTCTTCCCCCACCAGAACCATCCGCCATTCATTTCATGATACGGCCGCCAGAGCACAGGAACACCTGCATCATTTAGTTTTTTTAAAGAAAGGGCTATCTTATCCAGGTCAGCGATCAGTGCGTTGTACTGAGAGGTACCCGGGGTTATAAATTTGTCAAAATCAGCGTTGCTTATGCTCGTAGATACGTTATCCCAAACTGGCGCAGTCCCTGGCAACTGTGCGTGATAGCTAATCGTTACGATTCCACCGGCTTTATACCAGCGAATAGCGCTGCTAACGACCCAATCCCGCTGATTGTCTATTAGTGCCGCCGTCTGATTATTGATTGCCCCCAGCTCATAGCCGTGAAGGGCGGCGTATTGCCCGCTAGTATTTTTCAACTTCCCATTGAACTCATCCGCGCTCTCCAAATAATCATGTTGTCCACTAATCCATCCTTTTCCTTGCAGAAAATAAAGGGTATTCAACAATTTCTGAGCAGAAGGTACCGTTTCCGAATCCGCCGGAGCCATTTGCAATTTACGATAAGCTATTTGCCACTGAACATCGCTCACAAACCTCGATGCCGAATCAACCATATTTCGAAGATTGCGCTGTTCCATCCACTCTCACATCCTTTTAACTTTTTTAAGTTATAGTATGGGGACAATAGTGACATGAACTCAACGAATGGACATGAAGTTGTAAATTAATTTAGGACAGTGTAAGGAACTGCTGAATAAATTCACGGCTCAATAAAAAAAGGAGCCCGGCGGCTCCTGACTATATCTCCAATTTACCTCGTATATCTCAGCGGTAGTAATTCAGAAATATCATATTTAGCTAACCGGCCGTCCTCGGATACAATAACTTTGCAACCCTTCCCGTAATCAGCAATTAACTCACGGCACATCCCGCAGGGAGAAACTACTTTAATTTCTCTTTCCTCGCTGTCCGGATCAGAATGCCTTACCGCAACAATCGTATCAAATTCCTTGTAGCCTTCGGATATCGATTTTCCAATCACCATCGCTTCTGCACAGACTGTAATACGTCCCATGCTAGCTTCTACATGTACCGCTGTAAAGATTTCCCCCGTCTTAGTACGGAGCGCCGCCCCTACATGGTGTCTTCCCCATTCATAGCGTCTAGTAATAATATCTTCAGCAGAGGCTATAAGCGTCTGATCTTCAATCGTAATCAAATACTCCATATCCAATTCCGTCCTCCTCTTATTTTTCCTAAGTATATTAAATCGCACTGCATTATGATATAAGATATACTATTTTAAGTTCCAAAAAAGGAGGAGCAGATTTGAAAATACAGAAATTACTCACCAGTCTCATCATTGTTGTGTTACTTGCTTTGGGCGGTTACTGGTATGAACAGAACGGAGATCCGGCAGCCCCCTCGTCCACATCCGATTCAGAAGTTGTTCAGCTGATCTTCCCATCAGATCGTTATCCTGAGACCGCTAAGCACATTCAGGACGCGATTGCCAAAGGGGAGTCCGCGACGTGCACGATTAACCGTGAGCAGGCTGAAGACAACCGCAAAGAATCCTTAAAAGGGATCTCCACCAAAAAAGGCTACGACCGCGATGAATGGCCCATGGCCATGTGTAATGAAGGCGGCAAAGGGGCCGACATTGAATACATAACCCCAAAAGATAACCGCGGCGCAGGAAGCTGGGTTGGCAATCAGTTAGAAGATTATGCGGATGGAACCCGCGTAGAATTTATGTTCAAATAATAAGCTAACGTGAACAGTGCTTCAAAAGAATAGCCCCATCCGGTATACCGGATGGGGCTACAATGTGCATCAGCTAGCTTAGAATAAGCAAGCTTTAGTGATGATAACCAGCAAGATGAAGAGTACCAGAATAGCTCCTGTTGAAGTAAAAGGACTACACACCGGACCTACATTTACTGGGCTTACTACAGGACCTACGTTACAACCACAATGTTCCATTCCCATAATTAATTCCTCCTAATGATTAATGACTACAGCACAAGATATGTAAAAAGGAGATAAGCTGTTTGGGCGAACTGGCAAACAAATGCTATTCACCTAATGAATTAGGTAGGCACTGTCGATAAACAGGATATACACAAAGGAGGTGCAATATGGATATAGCCGCATTATCAATGGCAATGAGCCAGGCATCCTTAGCTCAAAATGTAGGAATACAAGTCATGAATATTGCCAAAAATCAGGCTGAAACCCAGAGTCAAACGATGGTGGAAATGCTGGGCAAAAGCGTTGCTCCGAATTTAGGAAAAACACTTGATATTAGTGTTTAATTGCTTTATGCTAAGGACACACGAGAACACTAGTTCTTATGTGTCCTTATGTTTTTTACTTTACATAGCCTTCGGGCTTTTCTTTTGCTCATTTATGCGAACATACGATCCTATAACTGATTCTGAATGAGGTGAATGATATGAATAATATGAAATCCTATTATCAAATGACTGCGCTGGAGAAGTGGACAGAAGATTTATACAAGCGTCTGAACCTTACTCAGCCTTCGCAAATTTCGATTGCTTATATTGCAGAACGGCTTAATATTTGGGTTCATTATTTGGATGTAAGAAGCAAGAGCATCGAAGCATCAGCGGGGATGTACACCATGTTTATAGACAACCGGCTTCCAGCCAGTCTGCAGCGGCTAGAGTTTCTCCATGAGCTCTGTCATCTGCTCCGCCATGGTACTGATCAAATATTGATGCCAGAACATTTTACGCGGGCACAGGAGGATGAATCTGAGCGATTTATTCTTTATGCAGCTATGCCCTACTCCATGATCTCCCGCATGACATTGCCTGAGCAACGTGAAGATGCAATCAGCTATCTTGCAGCAGAATTTCAAGTGCCAAGCGAGCTGGCTTTACAGCGGATTGATCAAATTCAAAGACGTGTTTTTCAGGGGCAATTATTGGCCGTGATGGGAAGAAACGAAGAACGATTAACACATATTCAATAATGACTGCGGAGATAATAAGGGTAGTCGCAATGAAGGACCATTAATTATGGTGGAATTTCTCGCAAGGGGGATCGATATGGAAGCCATTAAAGTAATTGAATTATTGATGACTCATCCAGATTATAACGTAGATGCAGTACACCCCGAAATTCCGGATTTTGTTGGGATCGAGTCGATTGAAGTGGATCATGAAACGGGGACCTTCTCCATTTTATTGCAAGAACCCAAAGAAGACTGAAGATGATTTGTGTAAGTTCATAATAAAAAGGCAGCAAGTATAGTATACCCAGGCAATTCTTTACCTACGCGGGTTTAACTATCGGCAGGAAATTTGCTGCCTTATTTGTAATTATAAGCTCTGTTATGCGACAAATTGAATCAAACCAATAAGAATTAGAATGAGGAACATACCCACAACTCCCCAAATAATAAACCATAAGATTCTGAGACCTGGTAGGCTGGGACTAGTATGATTCTCCAATACCTTAATTCGCCGCTCCAGCTCCTGTATTTTTTCTTCTTGCTGTGTCATCTTTCTCTCCACCCTTCTAATGTGTAGATTACAAGATACAATAGATATGACATACCAGTCACAATATATTATCTTATAATATATACATTTTAGCTAAATGGAGGGAATTAATGAAGAAAAGAACAAAAATAATTCTTATTACCTTCGTTATTGTATATGGAGTCGCTTCTTTAGCGCTTCAGGCCTTCCGAAATCATATGGACAATGAAGTGATTCATTATTTGGTAGCTACGAGAGATTATAAGAATGAAGATCTTTATAAAGTACACACCCAGATTAGTAAGGCTCCCGTCGTAAGTACAACGGTGATTTTTGCAGATGAACCTAACGCAAGATACTTTTATCGAAAAGAGAAGGATCGGATTTATCAATATAGCATGGCTCTTGTAAAAAGGTTTGATCCAAACTATACATATAAACATATTGAGGAGGGCCTCCCGTAAAGGGGAACTTCTATTATAAAGGCGCGATTGTCTCAGTAGTCATGATATGGCTGCTGGGGCAATCGCGCCTTTTTTAGATTCTAACCCTTGATCTAGACGCTAACAAATTTTCTCAGGAACATAATGTGACCAAATGCCGTCCTAAATGGTGTTATAGGTAAAGGGGGCATAGAATCATGCAACGATCCATGACCCGGCCGGGAAATCATGTGATAAAGAGTTACGAAATCTACGCAGATATGCTGTTCCGGATTGCTTTGGTCCATTTAGGCAGCCGCCAAGATGCCGAAGAGGCCACTCAGGATACCTTCATCAAACTGATAGAAAAAG
Organism: Paenibacillus sp. FSL R5-0923; assembly: GCF_038009145.1. Taxonomy (NCBI): domain Bacteria; kingdom Bacillati; phylum Bacillota; class Bacilli; order Caryophanales; family Paenibacillaceae; genus Paenibacillus; species Paenibacillus sp. FSL R5-0923. The sequence goes on along the minus strand of NZ_JBBPAT010000001.1, from coordinate 2,455,331 downwards.
CACCAAAGTTCAAAGACGCTGAACATCAAAAAGCATGGCTGATCCGAGTAATCACCAATCATTGTAAAACATTACTGGGCAGAGGCTGGCGCAAGCGAGAGGTTAAGCTGGAAAATGCTGAGCCGATTGCGGTAGACACCCCCGAGGATTTGGCTCTACTGCAGTTAGTTATGGCGATGCCTATGAAGTATAAAACCGTAATCCATCTTTATTATTACGAGGACTATCCCATCCAGGAAATCAGCAAGATTCTGCAGATTAGTCAGTCTGCCGTGAAGATGAGACTTCAACGGGGACGGCAACTGTTAAAACTGGAGCTGGAAGGAGTGGAATCACAATGAAAGAAGATCAGTTTCGAACATCATACAAGAGAGCGGTGGATTCTATGAAACCAGGTGAAGAGATGAAAAAAGAATTGATAGACAAACTGGAGCAACAGCAGGAACGGAAACGTCCACGCAAGACGGTTTATATCGCGGCAAGTATCGTCCTCGCCGCCGGGATCGGCTTAGCTGCACCTAATATATGGCAGCAGTTAAATGGCCAGAGTACTCAAGGGCAAATCGCTCAGGTAACTCCAGGTCCAAGCCAACCAGGCAATTCTGGCACAAATGCGTCCGGAAGCATTGTCATCCCCAAGCTGGAACTGCCGGATACCAAATCTGGCGTTATGGCAGATATGATCGCTCTAGTCGTATATAAAGATAACATTTATACACAGTCTGCGACTCGAATCAACGCAGCCGATGCTGCCGCTCTGCGCGGTGACAAGCTTGGACGTACTACAGGTGGCATCGATGAGTGGAGCGGTAAAGACAAATATATTGAGTTAGCTTCTAACATCGGCGAAACAGATATCTATTCCGTAAAGGGATATGACTCCAATTTCCTGATTATGTCCTATTCGGAAATCAACGGCGAGGTATTCGCCGAACTGTATGAGCATACAAACGGGATCACCGTAAACAGCGGCGCTGATCTATTTGGCAAGCTAAATCTTGAAGGTAGAATTACTTCCGCACAGTGGGAAAGCTTCGACAGCTGGAACAACGGACAGCAGCAGTACACACCGCTCGCTGACGACGAGGCACTTAATGGCTTCTTGAAGGCACTCCAAGCAGCCGAACCGCTGGCAGCAGAGCCTCTTACCGCGCAAGGCATCTACGACAGCGAAGACCGCAAGGTTCTCTATCTCCAGCTGGAAGACAATGCCAGGGTAGAGCTGACGCTGTTTGGTCAAGGGCTAGTACGTTACGGTCAGGCACCTGTATTCTTCAAGGTCGAGTCCGGGGCATTCCAGCTGCTATGGGATAGTATGAAGCCATAAAAATGATGGTCGAAAACCGAGAGTACAGCGATAGGAACAACGATTGGGACAACTTTTCGGGCACCATACCCATTAGAAAAGTCTAGCTGGATACAAAAAAAAGGCGTTGCTGCAAAACCATTTCATGGCTTTGCGATAGCGCCCTTTTTGTGTTGGCTGTATGGTTTACATTGCGTCATGTCAGAATATCAGATTCTAAGTATAAAAGAGCCGTTGTAGATTAATCCTATGATGGCTCTTTTACATGTTCAATACTGCTATGATAACGGGACTCAAAAAAAGAACGCCCACCATGGACGTTCCTGAGATTCTTATTCGTATACAACGTTTCAGCAAGTTACGCATTTACACTTTCTGTTTTACGATCCTGTCTTGTGTGTAATGTTTTCATCGCAAATCTTGCTATCGGCTGAGCAACCAACAGTTCAATCCAAAATGCTATACCAAAGTTTCTTGGCCAGATATGAAGGAAGTTTTTAAGTGGCTCTAGACTTATTTGTTTCGTCCCAACCCATGTACCGATTATCAATAGTAAAATAGATAACACCGTAACATTCAATAAAGTATTCAACAGCACCCTAGCATTAAATCCATCGGTTTGTCCCATGAATTTCGGCATCACTTTCCCAACAATCGGCCCGGCAACTAATCTTACGGATAAAACTACGATCATCCACATAAACGGAATAACCTTTAGTGTATCTATATACACTTCCTTACTGAAGCCCCGTTCCAACCCCACAATAATAGGGGCAATAGTGTTTACTGAAATGATTGAAATAATGAGTAAAAATAATATACCTTCTTTTCCGTTTCTGGGCAGTCTTGTGTCTCCATGCATGTTTGTCATCTCCGTGAATCATATTTCAGATGGCAGACGTATCATGAGACATATATTTTTGGCCCAATAAAAAGACCAATATCTCTACACACTGATTTAATAATTATAGCACTTTTTTCAAATGAATGTCAGACCTCTATTTAAGATTTATTAAATCCCTCTGCTCTTTAGTGCATTCAAAAGATTTAAACTATCCCTGCAAGCGCATGGCGATAAATCTGGTATCAGTGCATCCGTTAGCAAGCTCAAAATTCCAGCCTTCCTAATTCCCTGCCTTTTGAATTTATGTACCTATAGCCAGCAAAAAAACCTTACAAAGTAAGGTTTTTTGATAAGCGGGCCCTGAAGGACTCGAACCCCCGACCAATCGGTTATGAGCCGACCGCTCTAACCAACTGATATAGAGGAAAGGGATAAATGCCTTAAACTCTATTTAAGAACTCTTGTTTTTATTGGGATTAGCTAATATCGATTAAACTTAATTAAAATGAGTTTGTGACCAAATTTGTGACCAATGTGCCCATTAGACCTGGAGTTTGTCCTGGGTTTCTTTATGGGCTTTTAAGCACAACTACAAACTCAACATTTTCTGTTTTTCAAATAGTTATATCCACCAATAGATATGAGGGCTCCACACATCATTACAACCATCAAAGATTGTCGTTCCTCATTCGCAACATCATAATTATTGAACAATAATGAAATACCTGGTTTCATTTTCTCTGCTTTATGTATTTCTTAATCAAATAAAACAATACAAATCCTAACAACACCAAGCCAAGTATGGTGATCCATAGAATCGTTGGATTCCCTACGAAAAAGTATGTATTTCTGTATTGAAAATCTTCATTGTTCATCTGTATAAAAGCTCCTTGTTCTACGAACTATCTATTTCTTCGCAACCCATCGTTTTTCAACTTTGAAGTCCTTCTTAATTACTTTATTATCCCATGACTCCAGTATAATCCTGGGCTCTGACTCAAGGATATCCTTTGCCTTATCAATCTGCCCTGACTTGAAAAAGTTTATAATTTCTATAAGGTCACTTCTACTATGTAATCTTACGGCGTTATAACTAGCAAGTTCTTCACACGCTGAGGTATATTGATTTGAGGATATTACCATGGACTTTTTTGCCCTGTAATATCTCATGGAACTATAGATCTCTTGAACAGCTTCTAACCCTACTGGATAAGAATAACACTTTGCCTGAACAACATTTCGAACCCCCTCCCCGTCTGTAAACACTAAGTCAGATCCAAAATCTCTGCCTCCTCTCGTTTTATATGCATCACTATAACCCATGGCCAAAAATAAACGATACAGATATTCTACAAAGCCAGTTCCGTCTACCATTCGGTCTATGTCCTGGATCGTAATCTTAAGTGGATCAATTACTATACTTTGGGGAGGGTAACTCTTCTTTCTAGATAAAACTTTGAATACAAAAACAGCAGTAATGATAGCAAGAATAACCAACAAAATTATCATTTTTGTCAACCAGCAACCCCCATTAATATAAGAACCTCACCAATGCCGGCGAGGTTCTTCCAAATTACAATGCCATTACTCCCAAACCCTAAAACCTTAATATAAAATATTTGGAACATTATGTATATATGACTGGTAAGAAAAAGACCTAGACTACTGTTGGTTTTTGGACTCACGTTTCCCGTTAGCGTAAGCCCTTGCTAGTCCTGAATATCATTAACTAATGAATACTTGTGTTCTTCTTCCTACTTCAATTCGTTCAGTAAATTTTCCTCCTGTATATTCTTCTATTGCCTTTTTCCAAAAGAGTTGAGCGGGCTTGTTGTTATCTATTTGGTAAACTTCCCATTTTCCCTGGTGCATATCAAATATATCTTTAGCAACCAATCTCCCTAATCCCAGCCTACGATACTTCTTCGCAATAAAAAATTCAGCAATAGAAAAATATGCGTCATCTTCTTCCCGATTTTTTAATTTGACTAAGACAAATCCAACAATTTTCCCATTGAGACTGATTAAATATGGATAATTGGGGTCTTTAGACCAATATTCATCAATTGGATAATTAGCATACTTACCGTTTGCCTCAAACTGCAACTCCATAAATTCTGAGAAATCATAAATATAGAATTGTAACAGGTTGCTGAGTATTTCTTTATGTTCCAAGGTTGCTATTTTGATTTCATAGTCCATGTTTGATACCATCCCTCTGTAGATTCAACTATCGTTTCGCTCTGGACACTCTATTATAGATTTAATAGCTTGCATTAAGTTACTCCTTCATAAATACGGTTCTTGATGAGTATCACCTTCAAAAAAAGGTGCTTTCAGATTACACCTTAAGTTAACTGCGGGAAACGGAAAGTTTATTTTAAGTTAAACTTTACTGCCTGTTAGCTTGATGAGGCGCCCGCCAGTCTATTGTGTTTTCATTGGCAATTTATACTGGAATGAGACGTGGTGAGATCCTTGGACTTTGCTGGGGTGATATCGACTTCGAAAAGAAAGAACTCAAGGTGATCTAGACGGCTAACTGGACACGTGATGGTTTAGTCATTCAACGCCCGAGAACGAATGATTCCATACGACAGGTATAACTTTTTCAGAATATTATTGATGACCTTAAGAACGCTACAAACAAATCGAGGATTATAAAAAAAGAATATGGAGACTCATATGAGGATAATGACTTAGTATGTTGCTACCCTGGCGGAGGTTATATAAATCCAAAGGTAGCTGCTGAACGACTGGGTATGACTCCAGCGATGTTCAACGAACGATACTCACACCTACCCCCAATCATGCAGGAAGAGGCCGTTGACAAAATTGAAGCAGAACTGAATAAATACGCTGAAAAACAGCTCGAAACTGCAGAAAAATAATTCTCGTTAGCAAATCCGTTAGCAAACTTAAAATCCCGGCCTTTCCCAATCCTATTTTCTTTATATCACTAACCCTATAGACAGCAAAAAACCCTTACAAAGTAAGGGTTTTTGATAAGTGGGCCCTGAGGGACTCGAACCCCCGACCAATCGGTTATGAGCCGACCGCTCTAACCAACTGAGCTAAGGGCCCGGATCTAAAAATATCCGAATGTAGAATTGCTGTTGTAAATAAATTGGTTGCGGGGGCAGGATTTGAACCTGCGGCCTTCGGGTTATGAGCCCGACGAGCTACCGGGCTGCTCCACCCCGCGTCAGAAAAAATATTCAAACAGCGACAATAAATAATATACAGTACAAATTGGGTCTACGTCAAGGAAGAATTTATAAAAGTTCTCAAGGCAGAAATCTAACCCCGTACCTTCCCTTACGGGATCGATAAATTTCTACAAAACGTGGGTCATGATAACCGTAAATCCAGCCATCTTGCTCCAATCTTTTAGCCAAACAACCTGCTTGAAATCTGGTCCTGAACAGTTTCGCGAAGTATATCCAATTCATGATGCCCTCTTCTCCTTTTCGCAAATTTATGATACACCGCTCTGAACTTATCATGCCCAAGTTCCACAAAATAAGCCACCAGAAAACTGGTGGCTTAGGGCATATTCCAGAGTCATTCACCGATCGAGTCAAAATAGACGGTGGGATCTTTTTCAAGTGTATCCAGCATGGTATTCCCTTGCTTCTCCCACGCTTTGAGTGCATTCTCGACGGTTTTCTTCCCCTGATAAACATCAATGAATAGTTGACGTCCAACATCGCTAATCCGGCTAATCCCAGGCTTCTGCATCTGTAAACTGATCAATAAAGGATCCGTTGCAGGTAAAGGCTTAAGTGTATAAAAAGCTTCCAAATTTACAGAAGGGGTCTGAGCGGTAATATAATCCTTACGGGAAGTCAGCTCACTCTTGTTATGGGCTTTAATTTTCGCAACCTCATTACTGTTGACGAACTTAATCAAATCCCAGGCATCTTCCTTATTAGTAGCCGTAGAACTAATAGCCATCATATTACCAAGCCATGTTCCAATGGCAACATCCGGTTTTTCCTGAAAGGTAGGTACAGTAACCACACCCCATTTGATGGGACTGTAATTTTTGATCTTAGCAGCATTACGGGCCACTCCCGCCAGTTCATTGAGATAACCATATTCTCCAACGACCATTGCTGCTTTTCCTGTGAGGAACAGATCGCCTTGGATTGGACTGTAGGCATTCCCTTCTGTTCCTGCAAAATCCAACCCATTTAACTCAGGTACAATTTGTTTCTTAACCAACTGGCTGTAAGTAGTCCAAGTCTGATTCCACTGTGTGGTATTTACAGTCATGTGCTGACCCTTATTATCGTACATCGTAAGTTCTAGCGGTGCGACATAGCTCTGCATATCCCAGAATGGATCACTTAAGTAACGGTTCATCGAGAACCCGTATATCCGAGTTTCTTTATTAGATGACTTCTTCGTCACCTTATCTGCCAGCGTAAACAGTTCATTCCAAGTCATCTTGTCCGTTGGATAGCCCACACCAGCAGCATCAAAGATTTCCTTATTATAAAAAAGCGCACTAGACGAGAAGATCGGTGCCAACGCAAAAAGACTTCCTCTACCCAGTTCACGAACTCCATTCAGCATCGTAGGCGCCATATTGCTTAAATCATACTGATCACGCGCTATAAGCGGCTCCAGCGATTGGACAAGATTATGATCCACCAAACTCTTCACTAATGCGCTATCACCGACGATCACATCAACAGGCTTATCCCCGCCCATAATCGCCCGGATATTTTCCAAATTGTCAGAGCTTGCGTCTGAGGAGGTGTTATTGTACCGAAGGTCATTCGTATCTATAGCCGGAATAATCTCCAATTTGATTTCTGGATGCTGCAATTCATACATATCTGTAAACTGCTGACGAAAAAACGAATCGTCCTCCCCAGACCATAGACTCCCAATACGCAATACACGTTGCTCCACTGAAGCCTTAGAAGGCTCAGCCCAAGCCGTATTCCACCCATCAGAGATTAGTGGTAGTATCAGCGCAGCGCATACCCCAAGGCTTAACCAGCGGCGCCACAGCCGTTTATTGTTGTTTATATGATTCATTATTATATCCTCCCATAAAATACTTGATTCTTCTACATCTTATGGATAAATAATCCATAATCCTAGTAACAGTATAAAGCTTTAATCAAGAAGGGAAGTTACAGGACGTTTAAAGTTATACTACGATTTCTTCATATTATTCTCATAAAAATGTTACTAGGAGCTTTTGCAGATACACAATCTCCACTTTCCCACTCACACTTGCTCACTTGCTACATCTCCGCTGACCGACACAATCCTACCCTCCACGACTGGATAGTTGTACTTTCTGCAACTATTAGAACTCATTTATTTTATTTTTCCTTTTAATTGCACTCTGTACAATTAATAACCGTTACTAGAAGGTTTCGGTGGATACTAGGCTGATTATAATTGCACAAAGTGCAACTATAGTGCCAATTCCTCTAAGAAAAGTTAGTTTAAGTGTACAAAATACAACTATTCGTGTCTTGAATGACAGTTGAGTATGTTGTGTCTGTTAAAAAATAAAAGCCCCTCACTAAAAAGTGAGAGGCTCGCCTAAACTATAATCATTTATTTAAGCTTAAACACCAAATGATGAAGGATCTTTTCTCCAAGACTTCAGTACTTCTACGTCCGTCGATTCAATTTTACCTTGTGCAAGAGCCACATCAATCAATGTGCTGTAGTTGGACAAGCTTTGTAATGGCAATTCAGCTGCAGCAAAAGCATCCACTGCACGATCCAGCTCATAGCTGAAGATCGCGAGTACAGCCAGCACTTCTGCGCCAGCTTCTTGCACGGCCTGAGCCGCTTTGATGGAGCTTCCACCTGTGGAGATCAGATCTTCAATAACAACAACCTTTTGTCCCGGCTTAATCAGACCTTCGATCTGATTCTGCTTGCCGTGGCCTTTAGCTTTATCACGGATATAAGCCATTGGCAGGTTCAGTTTATCTGCTACCCAAGCCGCGTGTGGAATACCTGCGGTTGCTGTACCTGCGATCACTTCAGCGTCCGGATACTCGCTCTTAATAAGCTGCGCGAAGGCATCTGCAATATAGTTACGAACTTCTGGGTAAGCCATAGTCAGACGATTGTCGCAATAGATCGGCGATTTGATACCAGAGGTCCATGTAAAAGGCTCCTGGGGACGCAGTGCTACTGCTCCAATCTCCAACAGATAACTTGCTACTTGTTCACTTCTATTTAATGAGCTCATGCTAGGGTCATCTCCTCAATAATGTTTAGTGCTGCTTGACGTGGATCTGGTGAAGCTGTAATCGGCCGTCCTACAACAAGGTAGTGACTACCCTGACGAATGGCTTTTCCAGGTGTCATAACCCGGGACTGATCGTCCAAGGAAGCACCTGCTGGCCGGATACCCGGTGTAACCGTGCAAAATGCTGGGCCGCAAGCTTCTGCGATAGCTGCGGACTCTTGTGGCGATGCTACTACACCATCTAGACCCGCATCGGCAGCCAGCTTGGCGTATCTTACCACAGTATCCGCTACCTCTCCAGCGATCCCAATTTCGTTATTCATCACTTCTTGACTCGTACTGGTTAGCTGGGTAACTGCAATAATCAAAGGCATCTTAAGGGCAGCATTAGCACTAACTGCTGAAGCCGCTCCTTCGCGTGCTGCCGCCATCATGGCTGAGCCCCCTGCTGCGTGTACGTTAAACATATCAGCACCAAGATTTGTAAGACTTTGAGCGCCACCTTTTACCGTGTTAGGGATATCATGCATTTTCACGTCAACGAACACAGAATAGCCACGAGATTTCAGCTCTTGAATAAATTCCGGTCCTGCCGTATAGAACAGCTGCATGCCTACCTTCATATAGCAAGGAATTCCTTCCAGCTTGTCGATTAAGGCTCTTGCTCCAGTAACATCAGGATAATCCAAGGCGACCATCAGACGATTCGCCATTGCTTTCCACTCTACTTCTCCTACTCCCATAACCATGCTCCTATCCAGTGCAGACTACATCCACACCCTTTATTTATTAGACCCTAGGCATAGCGGAACGGTCTGCGTAAACGCAAACCGCCCTATGCATCTTTATGAGATTAGTTCAATTGTCCGACAAAAGCAGGCATGGACTGTGACGAGAAGTTAATCGTCTGCAGCATTCTGAGAAGTGCCGTCACTGTATCCAGTGAAGTCATACATACGACGCCATTCTCAACCGCTTCACGGCGGATTCGGAATCCGTCACGTTCTGGCGTTTTACCTTTAGTCAGTGTATTAAAGACGAAGTTAGCTTGCCCACCACGAATCAAGTCGAGAATGTTTGGCGCACCTTCATCCAGCTTATTTACATTCATTACGTTGAGGCCTGCTTCTTCAAGCGCTTGTGCAGTGCCTCCAGTAGCAATGATTTTGTAACCCATGGAGTGGAAGCCTTTCATAAGTTCTACAGCTTCTGCTTTATCTTTATCTGCCACCGTAACGATGATAGCGCCTGTGGCTGGAATTTTCATCCCTGCTCCGATCAGACCTTTGTATAAAGCTTTTGCGTACAATTTATCACGGCCCATAACCTCACCGGTTGATTTCATTTCAGGTCCGAGTGTAGGTTCTACTCTGCGCAGTTTGGCAAAAGAGAACACTGGCACTTTAACCGATACATAATCGCTTTCCGGCCACAAACCTTCTGTATAACCGTCATCCTTCAGCTTGCTGCCGAGAATGATTTTGGTTGCCAAATGCGCCATTGGAATTCCTGTCACCTTACTCAGGAAAGGAACCGTACGCGAGGAGCGTGGATTTACTTCGATTACGTATACTTCGTTCTGATAGATAACAAACTGGATGTTGACCAGTCCAATCGTCTTCAGTTCCTTAGCGATTTTAATTGTGATCTCAACGATTTTCTCTTTTAGACCTTCATCCAGATATTGCGGAGGATATACGGCGATAGAGTCACCGGAGTGAACACCTGCGCGTTCGACATGTTCCATGATGCCCGGAATAACTACTGTCTCACCATCACAAATCGCGTCTACCTCAACCTCTTTACCTAACATGTAACGGTCAATCAATACCGGATGCTCTGGATTCACTTTCACCGCTTCTACCATGTAGCTAAGTAGTTCAGTATCGTTATATACGATTTCCATTGCACGTCCGCCTAGTACGTAGGAAGGACGTACCAGCACCGGATACCCAAGGGATTGTGCAGTTTCTACAGCTTGATCCACGTCGGTAACCGTCTTTCCTTTCGGTTGAGCGATATCAAGGCGTGCCAGCAAAGCTTCGAATTTCTTACGGTTCTCAGCTTCATCAATGCTATCAAGGCTAGTTCCAAGAATCTTCACACCAGCAGCACTTAGAGGCGCCGCAAGGTTAATCGCTGTCTGACCTCCGAATTGAACGATAACCCCAATCGGATTCTCTTGCGCAATTACGTTCATAACATCTTCGAAGAATAGAGGTTCAAAATACAACCGGTCCGAAGTATTGAAGTCTGTAGATACCGTCTCAGGGTTATTATTGATGATAACCGCTTCATATCCAGCCTTCTGAATAGCCCATACCGCATGCACTGTGGAGTAATCGAACTCAATCCCTTGACCGATCCGGATTGGACCAGATCCCAGCACGATAACCTTTTGCTTGTCAGAATGAATGACTTCGTTCTCAGTCTCATAAGTCGAGTAGTAGTAAGGTGTAGTAGCTTCGAACTCCGCCGCACAAGTATCTACCATTTTGAACACAGGTGTTAAACCTTGCTCCAAACGCAGCGCACGCACATCAGCTTCTTTAGTAAACTTGCCGTTCGCTTGTCCTTCTGCACGAATTTCAGCAATCGCACGGTCTGTAAAGCCTTTACGTTTCGCTTGGTATAGAGTTTCCGCAGACAAAGTTTCTTCGCCGCGAATAACCTCTTCAAAGTTAATCAAACCTTCAATTTTGGAGAGGAACCACCAGTCCACGTTCGTAATATCCTGGATTTCTTGCAAACCGTAACCACGACGGAAAGCTTCAGCAATTAGGAACAGACGCTCATCATCAGGCTTCGCAAGACGTTCACGCAGCACGCTCTCTTCCAGTGTCTCTGCACCTGGCAGGCGGAAGCGATGAACACCAATTTCCAAGGAACGAATCGCTTTATGAATCGACTCTTCAAAAGTACGGCCGATCGCCATTACTTCGCCTGTCGCTTTCATTTGCGTACCCAGCTTACGGTTCGCATGAATGAACTTGTCGAACGGCCAGCGTGGAATTTTACTTACAATATAGTCAAGTGTAGGCTCGAAGCATGCATAAGTCTGTCCGGTAACCGGATTGACGATTTCATCCAGCGTGTAACCCATCGCGATTTTGGCAGCCATTTTGGCAATCGGATATCCAGTTGCTTTGGACGCCAAAGCCGAGGAACGGCTGACACGCGGGTTTACTTCGATTACATAATATTGATAACTTTGCGGATCAAGTGCGAATTGTACGTTACATCCACCCTCAATATTCAGGGCGCGGATGATTTTGAGCGAAGCTGTGCGCAGCATTTGGTATTCGCGATCTGACAACGTCTGGCTAGGTGCCACAACGATACTGTCACCTGTATGTACGCCTACAGGATCAAAGTTTTCCATGTTGCAGACAACGATACAGTTGTCATTAGCATCACGCATAACCTCGTATTCAACTTCCTTCATGCCGGCAATACTCTTCTCAACCAGACATTGTCCGATCGGGCTGTAACGAATTCCTGCTTTGACAGTTTCACGCAGCTCTTCTTCGTTATCGCAGATCCCGCCGCCTGTGCCGCCAAGCGTATAAGCTGGACGTACAATCAAAGGGAATCCAATTTCCTCAGCGAATTTCATTGCTTCATCTACAGTAGTGATAATGGTGCTGTCCGGTACAGGTTGATCCAATTCACGCATTAGATCACGGAACAAATCGCGATCTTCTGCTTTCTCAATGGAATCAAGCTGTGTACCGAGAAGCTTAACATTCTCTTGCTCAAGTACCCCTGCACGAGCCAATTCTACAGCCATATTTAGGCCAGTTTGACCGCCCAGCGTTGGAAGCAATCCATCTGGACGCTCCTGACGAATAATAGCAGTTACGAATTCAAGCGTAATAGGCTCGATGTATACTTTATCTGCAATATTAGTATCTGTCATAATTGTTGCTGGATTGCTGTTAATCAGTACGACTTCCACGCCTTCTTCTTTAAGGGCTTGGCAAGCCTGAGTTCCTGCGTAGTCAAACTCCGCTGCTTGACCAATGACGATCGGTCCGGAACCGATCACTAGTATTTTTTTAAGTTTATCGTTCTTTGGCATGTTATAGAGCTCCTTTCACGGCTTCAAGCTGTAAGTTAGTTTTTGGCGCCGTGATTCTGGCGTTTGCCGCAAGTTGTGCCTGACGTGAAACAACAGGTGTCTTTGCTTTATGATCGGCAATCAATTGAAGGAAGCGATCGAACAAGTAGCTGCTGTCATGTGGTCCTGGCGCCGCTTCTGGATGATATTGCACCGAAAATGCTGGGTAACGAGTATGCTTAATACCTTCAACAGTCTTATCATTATTATTAATGTGAGTAACTTCTAGTTCAGTGTTCTTCACAGATTCCTCATTCACGGTATAACCATGGTTCTGGGAAGTGATGAAGCAGCGTCCGCTTTCCAGTTCCTTCACAGGGTGATTCCCACCGCGGTGACCGAATTTCAGCTTCTCTGTATCAGCTCCACAAGCAAGTGCAAACAACTGATGACCAAGGCAGATGCCGAAAATCGGATATTCACCAAGCAATTCGGAAATCGTCTTGACAGCGTGAGGCACATCTTTCGGGTCCCCAGGGCCGTTGGACAGTAGGATACCATCTGGGTTCAGACGGCGAACTTCTTCCGCTTTTACATCATGTGGCACTACAACAACATCACAACCACGTTCGTTAAGCTCACGTAGGATACCAGCCTTCGCACCGTAATCCACAAGTACAATTCTTTCTTTGTTGCCTGGGCTGCTGTACGAACTTGCAGTTGATGTACGAGCTACCTGATTGCGCAATTCCTCAATCGTAGTATTTCCCATCATTTCCATCAGTTCCTCTACACGTTTGTTAGAGGTGGTCAGGATCGCTTTCATTGTTCCGTAGTGGCGAATAATCCGAGTCAACATCCGAGTATCAATCTCGCTGATCCCTGGAATATCGTATTCTTTCAACAAGTCGTCCACACTATATTCAGCACGCCAGTTACTAGGTACTTCTTCATGACGGCGCACTACAAAGCCGTGTACAAAAGGTCGAACAGATTCAAAGTCATCCCGAGTAATCCCGTAGTTCCCGATCAATGGGTAAGTCATAGTAACGATTTGTCCGCAATATGAAGGGTCAGACAGCACCTCTTGATATCCTGTAATTCCTGTATTAAAAACAACCTCGCCTGTCTTCTCGCCCTCAGCGCCAAATGCGGTACCTGTAAATAAAGTTCCGTCTTGCAGCAGCAATCTCGCCTGCATTCCATTCCACTCCTTCTTGTTTCTGTAGTCTAATGCTTATGCCTTACAAGCCTTCCGGAGTGAACGTGTACACAATCGCTGCATCCGTAAAGATCAGCAACTCCGTCCCACCAGTCCGCTAGTTTTTCTCAGTCCATACGGCTTTGCCGTCTACCCATGTCATTACTGGCCAGCCCTTAAGCTTCCAGCCACCGAAAGGAGTATTCCGTCCTTTACTTGCGAAAGATCCTGGGTCTACTTCTTTCTCCTGCTCCAAATCAATCAGTGTCAAATCTGCAGGAGATCCGATATCCATCACACCGGTGTTCAGTCTGAATACCCGTGCAGGATCAGCAGTCATTCTTTGTACTAGTAAGGATAAATCCCATTTCCCTGTTGCTACAAACGCTGTGTATAGTAGTGGGAAAGCTGTTTCGAATCCAACGATACCAAAAGGTGCAAGTTGCATGCCTTTAGCCTTCTCTTCCTCACTATGCGGCGCATGATCCGTAACAATCATATCTAGTGTGCCGTCAAGCAACCCTTCGATACATGCTTCAACATCGCGGCGGGAGCGAAGCGGCGGGTTCATTTTCCAATTGGCATCAAGTCCTGGAATATCTTCTTCAGAGAGCAGCAAGTGATGCGGACACACTTCAGCAGTTACTTTAATGCCGATTTCTTTCGCTTGGCGAATCAGTCGCACCGATTGTTCAGTACTTACATGGCACACATGGTAATGAACGCCTGTCGCTTCAGCCAGCAAAATATCGCGTCCAACATGGATCGCTTCTGACTCATTTGGAATTCCTTTCAGGCCATGCTTTCTTGCGAACTCACCTTCGGCTACACAGCAGCCTTCAACCAGTGAATTATCCTCGCAGTGAGCAATGACTGGCATATCCAGTGCTGCGGCGATGTTCATAGCATCTTTCATCATTTGAGCACTTTGCACGCCCACGCCGTCGTCGGTATAACCAATAGCTCCAGCTTCTTTAAGTGCTGCAAAATCAGTCAGCTCACGTCCGAGCTCATTTTTCGTAATGGCTGCATAAGGAAGTACTTTAACGAGTCCTGCTTCACGCGCTTTGTCTTTGACAAATTGTACGATTTCCGGGGTATCTGTTACTGGACGGGTATTAGGCATACAAGCGATGGTTGTAAATCCGCCTTTGGCAGCCGAACGACTTCCGGTTTCCACTGTTTCCTTGTGTTCAAATCCCGGTTCGCGTAAGTGCACATGCATATCAATGAGTCCTGGAATGAGCAGCTTGCCTTCAGCATCAATGATCTCTCCAGCTTCTGGAGCAGCTTCATTTCCATCGATTAAGGCCGAGATAACACCTTCTTCAAGTACAATATGTTTCCGCTCTAACAAGCCTTCCTTATTCAATACGCTGGCGTTTCTAATAATCACTGTCATGATTCTACCTTTACCCACAGATCCCGGCTGCGGGCCCTCTCGTTATTATATAATAAAAATTCATGTTTGTGTATATTTATTAGTCCTTATTCATCATCATTCTTTTAACTCTATAGTAAAGCTCTTTCGAGAACCGCCATCCGAACCGGAACCCCATTAGACATTTGCGGGAAAATTCTTGATTGACTGCTCTCTACAACTGCATCATCAATCTCGACATTCCGGTTAACCGGAGCTGGGTGCATAATGATTGTATCTTTTGCGAGCTTAGCTGCGCGTTCTTCCGTTAAACCATAATGTCTGCGGTAATCTTCCGCGGAAAGTACGATGCCAGAAGAATGACGTTCCAGCTGCACACGAAGCATCATGACTACATCTGCTTTAAGAGCTTCTTCTATGGTTACATAAGGTGCGTATTCCATAAGCTCAGGAGCCTTCATATTCTCCGGTGCACAGAATTGCACTTTAGCCCCTAGCTTTGTAAGTCCCCACAGATTGGAGCGTGCTACCCGGCTATGCATGATGTCCCCGATAATAGAAACCGTGAGACCCTTTAAATCTCCAAACGTTTTAGTCATGGTGTAAAGATCAAGCAGCGCTTGTGTTGGATGTTCATTGTTGCCGTCACCCGCATTAATAAGCGGTATGGACACCTTCTCAGCTAACTGCTGCAGCACACCTGCAGGCTTCAAACGCACAACTCCGGCATCGATCCCCATCGATTCCAGTGTGCGTACTGTATCGTAGATCGACTCCCCTTTTTCTACACTAGAAGCTGCAGCCGTAAAATTCAGTACTTGTGCACCCAGTCGTTTCTCTGCCATTTCAAAGGAGAAACGAGTGCGTGTGCTGTTCTCAAAGAACATGTTAGAAATAAAATGCGAGTTCAAAATGGGAGTTAGCTTCTCACTTTGATTGTCCCAGTATGCTGTTCTGTCCAGCAGCCCAGTGATTTCCGACCGGTCAAGCTCTTTTATTCCCAGCAGACTACGTTCCTTTACCTTAGTAAGTGTCATGATGTTATCGTTCCTCCCGGTTTGAAATAATGTAGACCTCGTCTTTGCCGTCGTATTCCTTCAGCGCCACTTCAATCTGCTCATGCTTTGAGGTAGGTACATTCTTACCGATGTAGTCTGGTCGGATCGGCAGCTCGCGGTGTCCACGGTCAGCCAGTACTGCCAGTTGAATCATTCGTGGGCGTCCGCAATCCATCAAAGCGTCCATCGCCGCGCGGATGGTGCGTCCGGTGTAAAGCACATCGTCGAACAAAATGACCTTCTTATCATGGATGCCATCATTGCCGGAAGTAATAATGACGTCACTCTTCACTACTGCTTCACTGCCTCCTACTTCACGGTCATCCCGATAATGCGTGATGTCGAGTTCGCCGTAAGGAATCTCGACGCCTTCAATTTCCTTGATCCGCTCAGCGATGCGCTGTGCTAGGTACACGCCTCGTGTTCGGATACCGACCAGCAGACAATTTTCAATCCCTTTGTTCTTCTCCAAAATCTCATGAGCAATACGCGATAATGCCCGGCGGATCGCCGTTTCGTCCATAATTACATTTTTCTCAGTAACCATAATCTTGTCACCCTCCACTTGTTTCGCCTGTTCAAGTTCCTGGAAATCAAAAAACTCCTTGCCTATTAACAGGCAAGGAGTGAAATCCGCAGATGAAGAAGATGATGGCCGCGCGCATAAAAAGACAGTCCGGTGTATACACTCGGATACCTTTCTAAGAGTCGCGAACCTCGATTCACGTTACCTTGCCAGCCTCACAGGACTGAATTAAAGGCGCTATTCATTTAATGAGAATTATGACAGAACAAACCCTGCATGTCAACATTATCTGCCTAAACTACAACACTTTCCAAGACTGCTTCTATTAACAACAAAAGGAAGGCGGTATTATAGGGAAAACCGGAAAACCTCCCTATAATTAGGTCACAATAGTCATTATGATCAGTTTATGCGGAATTCCTCCCTATAAATTGAAGGATTTCCTTGAATACAACCAAATATGCTGAAATAGAGGGGGAAATTCCCTATATTCTAGCGGATTGAAGCTAAAACACAAAATTAGAGGGAAGAATTCCCTATCTTACAGTAGCTCTATTCTACAGTAGTCTAATCCACAGTAGACTAGCCACTACATAAAGAAAAGCCACCCAAGGTTTCCCTTAGGCGGCTTCAATGTCTAACTAATGTTTAAAATTCAAACTCCACATCGCTTAAGCGTCTTTGGATTTCAGAGATGACACGTCTTTCTTCCTCTTCCCCTTTAGCAATAAAGGTAACAGAGAAACGTACAAACGGACCTGCATCATCCCAAGGCACGGTGGAGATTAGCTTCTCACGGATCAGGAATTGCGAGAAATCCTCACCGGATTCGAAACGGCGACCACCTTTGACACCCTTAGGTGCTGCAACATAAAGGAAGAAGGAGCCCTTTGGTTTCTCAGCTTGGAAGCCCAGGCTGTTCAGTGCATCTACCAACAGGTTGTGACGACGAGAATACTTGGCAGCAATCGCTTCAGTAATCTCTGGATGAGCAAGACCGTAAGCCGCAGCTTTTTGAATCGCGATAAATTGACCGGAATCATTATTATCCTTCACATCACTGAAGGCTTTAACAACTAAAGGATTCCCAGCAACAAAGCCGATTCTCCAGCCTGTCATATTGTAGGACTTGGACAAGGAATGTAGTTCCACGCCAACATCCTTCGCACCCGGAACTGACAAGAAGCTAAGTGGCTTCAAACCGTCATAGGTCAAGGCAGCATATGGTGCATCGTGGATAACGACTACATCATATTTTTTAGCCCATGCAACTACCTCAGCAAAAAACTCAGGAGTCGCACTAGCGCCCGTCGGATTGTTTGGATAGTTCAAGTAAAGAAGCTTGGCTTTATGAGCAACTTCTTCTGGAATTTCGTTCAGATCTGGAAGGAAGTTATTCTCCTTCTTCAGCTCTACTGTAAACACTTGTCCACCCAAGTATTTAGTGTGTGTACCCAGCACTGGATAACCCGGCACCGTCATGATCGTAATATCTCCTGGGTTAATGAAGCAAGAAGGCAACATCGCCAGTGCAGGCTTAGAACCGATCGAGTGAACTACCTCCGTAACGGGATCAATGCCTTCAACACGGAATACTTCCCGCAAATAATCAGCAGCAGCTGTCTTAAACTCAGCAATTCCATTGTCCGCATAACCACGGTTTTCTTCCTTAGCTGCTTCTTCTGCAAGTTTAGCCACGATACCTGCATCAGCCATCTCATCTGGCTCGCCTACGCCCATATCGATCAATTCAATATCAGGGAAATCCTGTTTTGCGGATGCTTTAGCACGTTTGATTTTCTCAAATTTATAAATCGAAGTGTCCTTGCCGTAGTTCGCACCGCCGATGCGGTCTGCAAAATTAGTCTGAATGAAGCTGTCTTGGTATTGTTCAATACTCATACTCTCATCTCCTGGCTATCTATTCTCATTTAGAAGAAACGGCTTCGCCGTCCCTTGGATGGCTTATGTTTCTAGAGATCCGTTTCTGTGATAAAAAATAAGGATAAAGAATAAGGCATAACCTTCTCTTTATCCTTATGTTATTAAATATGATGGAAAGCAGAGTTCAATACCATAGACTAATTATCACTTCATTTGTACTTATCTGCTGCGCAATGTGAACAGAACATCTTCCATGTCTTCCGGAATAGGTCTGCTGAATTCTTTATATTCACCTGTCGTAGGATGAATAAATCCAAGCACCGCCGCATGTAACGCCTGTCCATTCATAGCTGTTCCTTTACTGCGTCCATAAATCGGATCACCCACAAGCGGATGACCAATGAATTTCATATGCACTCTGATCTGATGCGTGCGGCCAGTCTCCAGCTGCAGCTCCAGTAGTGTACAGTCACCGAAACGTTCCATCACTGTAAAATGGGTCACAGATTTCTTGCTGTTCTTTTCCGTTACAGTGTATAGCTTGCGATCATGTGGATCTCTACCGATCGGAGCGTCAACCGTTCCTTTGTCATGCGACAAATTGCCGTGTACAACTGCTATATAGCGGCGTGTTACACTGTGCTCTTTAAGTTGTGCTGCGAGCGACGCGTGACTGGCATCATTTTTAGCCACCATAATAAGACCAGAGGTATCCTTATCAATACGGTGTACAATACCTGGACGAATCTCACCATTAATACCGGACAGATCCTTGCAGTGATACATCAGTGCATTTACCAAGGTGCCTGACGGGTGCCCGGCAGCCGGATGTACAACCATACCACGCGGCTTATTTATAACAATGACATCGCTGTCTTCGTATACAACTTCAAGTGGAATATTCTCTGGGATCAAGTCTGTAACTTCCGCTTCTGGTACGACAATGGAAACTTTATCGCCTTCTGAGAGCTTATAGTTAGCTTTAACCGGTGCCCCATTAACCGTAACATGGCCACCACTGATCCACAGCTGCACCTGAGAACGAGAAATATCCTCTTCCCAAGATTCCGTTATATATTTATCGATTCGCTCCCGCGCGTTCTCTGCTGAAACGGTCCACTCCGTGACGTCCCTCTCTTCTTCGCTCGTAGATGCCGCTTGGTGATTGACGTCTTTACTCAAATCATTCATTCCCTTCTTTTACTTCCTTTGCTTCTTTTACTTCTTTGATTTCCGTGATTTCTTCACCATTCTTAAGATCGCGGAAGGAGTCCAAAAGAATCAACCCAACCCCAATGACGATACATGAATCCGCAACGTTAAAAATCGGGAAGCTATAGCTTCCAAAATTAAACAGAAGGAAATCGACAACCTCACCACTGATCATCCGGTCTAGGAAGTTACCTATCGCTCCACCCAGAACAAGTCCAAGGGCGACCGATAGCATCTTCCGCGAATGTCTAGTTTTGTTCAAGTACCAAACGATACCTGCAACCACTACAACCGTAACTAAAAAGAAGAACCATTGCTGACCTTGTAGAATCCCAAAAGCAGCCCCGCGATTACGATGTGAGGTAATTAGGAAGAAATTCCCGATCACCGGAATCTGTTCTCCAAGTTCAAGACGTGTGGCAATGAGATAC
Source organism: Paenibacillus sp. FSL R5-0923 (assembly GCF_038009145.1). Classification (NCBI taxonomy): domain Bacteria; kingdom Bacillati; phylum Bacillota; class Bacilli; order Caryophanales; family Paenibacillaceae; genus Paenibacillus; species Paenibacillus sp. FSL R5-0923. The sequence continues at coordinate 2,435,193 of NZ_JBBPAT010000001.1, read as the reverse complement.
TTCGTTCCCTGATCCACCAAAAATACAATAAGAGCAATCAAATAGTACACCACAGAAGTTGTCACTCCGTTCTTATTTTTCCCGCCAAATGCGGTACGAATACTGTTATAAGACTTGTATATTGTAGCACAGCCCTTAGAAGATCGTCTATTGCGTGACACCTCTCGGGCGCTTAATCTTGGGGACTATTTTCCATCGCTAAAATAACGCCTCTCAGGTCAACCTAACAAAGAACCATCCGGTGCAAATCGGTTTGTCGGAAGGATTCTTAAAAAAGTACAGAAAGGAGCTTACTCATCATGACGCACCTGACAGTACAGCAGCTCTCAGAGCTACGCGCCCGATTAGAAAAAGACCGTGATACTATTCAGCACAGGCTTCAGAATAATGAAAATTACGGTTTACAGGAATCCATGCGGGATGGCACCGGAGAACTTTCCGAGAATGACAACCATCCTGGCGATGCAGCCACCGATTTGTATAACCGCTCCATGGATATTTCACTGCTAGAGCGGGACGAGCATGAGCTGGATGATATTGAAGCTGCTCTCAACGCTATGGATGAAGGCACCTATGGGATATGTAAAGCTAGCGGTAAACCGATCCCTTTTGAGCGTCTATCCGCTATTCCCTCCACGCTTTATTGTAAAGAGCATGCCCCACGTCAAAATGCACCTTTTACTCGGCCCATTGAAGAAGAATTTTTGTCTCCTCCATTTGGGCGTACGAGTCTCGATGAACGAGAGGATCAAAACGGCTTTGACGGTGAGGATGCCTGGCAAATTGTAGAAAGCTATGGCAACTCCGATTCCCCCGCCATGGCGGAGGGCAGCAACATTGACTCCTATAATGATATGGAGATTGAAGCCGATGAGCTTGAAGGCTGCGTAGAGCCTTGGGAGAACTTTATCGCCACCGATATTACAGGCAACAATGTAGTTGTAGTACCGGGACGTAGCTACGAGCGTTACAAGGATAGTAGCGAGGGAAGTTACATGCTTGATCCGCTCGAAGGCGAGGAGTAAAAGCATCGTCCCCATACAAAAAAATGAACAGCGAGCGGTTCCAGTTTCATTGTGGAATGGCCCGCTGTTTTTTTTATATTTTCTGCGCTATGTCATTTTGTTAAGAAAATGTTCAGATTCAGCTGGTAAACTGATCTAACGGATTCTGAAATCGACATACAAGGAGTGTAACGTAAGTGAATCACGACTATTTTAAAAATGTACAACAACTTAGTCATGAAGATGACCGACGATATTTATTATTAATGAGAGGCTTACGCATCATACACGAGGAAAAAAAGCAGCGCTGCCCTCTCCAAAGAATAAAAAAGGAAAGGTACGGACTGGGGAGAAACATAGAAGCCCAAGGTTGGATAAATCCACCAAAGAAGATTGACCGAACCCTAATCCCTTCAACAAACCAAATAAAGACGGCTTCGCCTTAACAAGCTATTTGAATTCCAGCTGACGTTGTACAATTCGTACAATATCCGCAATATAATCTCCGATGATCGGTAGATTCAAGGCTCCAAGAACCTGAAGAACATAGATGATCGTTGCCGCAAAAAAAGTAAAGCCAAGCGCGATCCCTACTCCACGAGCCGCTCCATATAAAATATTTTTCCAAATTAGAGTCCAAGGTGAATATAACAGCTCCGTATACTGATAAATTCGTGATTTCTCTAAGATATGGGCCCATTCAAAGGTTAATCGATACATTGTATTCATTTTTTCTTCCAGTGGAATGTCTTCTGGATTGCGATGATCTGCTGTTAAACGCTCAGGGTTTTCCTCAGGAATAACCTTTTTCTCCGCTCCCTTATCTGGGCTGTTCTTGTTGCCGGATGTCTTGACGGAGATTCTGTTCTTCTGATCCTCCACAGCCACAGCTCCTCTCATACGTCTATATTCGCCACAAAGTAAACGAGCCCGGTCAAAGAGAATACATCTCCTTGAGCACGAGGCTCGTTATTTTCGCGGGCGAAATATAAAGACTATATTTCCCGCATAAACAGAAGTTCTCTGTTTACACTTGTGCCGCTAGTATATGCTGTTTTGGGACAGGTAATGCAGATTTACACTTCAATATGGATACCGATGGATTTACCACCGACATCTACCGTTTCAAAAGCGTGTTCTCCGCCAAAATCAACCGTAGTCACAAGTACATTGTCTCGCAATACATTCTCAAAGGCTGTAACTGCTGCTTTAAGCTCATCGTCTACACTCAGCGTGAGTGCGATCCGTTTCTCGATCGGCAGATCCAAACGTTTACGGTAATCTTGAACCGCACGAATGATCTCACGAACCCAGCCTTCTTGTTCAAGCTCAGGTGTGATTTCGGTATTGAGCGCAACCGTAATTCCATATCCGGAAGCTGCGGCGAAACCTGCTTTAGCTTCTTTTTCAACGAGTAGCTCTTCAGAAGTGATCACCAGTTCTTCTCCCTCTGGCGTCGCAATCGCGATTGAGCCATCTTGCACCGCTTTGCGGGTACAGTCACTGTCCAAAGCTTTTAGGAAGCCTTGCAGGAAGCCGACGTTTTTACCGTATTTTTTACCGGCAACTTTAAGATTCAGCTTGAGTGTGAAGTCAACAAATCCACTATCGCTAGTCTCTAGCACGATGTTCTTGATGTTGATCTCGTCTTTGATGATCTCTTCATACTCAGCCAAATGGAAGTCACGGTTCATCGAAACGATCAGCTCAGACAGCGGTTGACGATTCTTAATGCCTGTTTCGTTACGCACGTTACGCGCCAGCTCAACGATTTGTCTCGCACTTTCCATATCCTCTTCCAGCTCTTTATCGATCAAGCTCTCATCAGCAACCGGATAATCTGCTAAATGCACACTTTCTCCGCCGCCAAGGTTCGTGAAGATATCTTCAGACAACATCGGTGTAAATGGAGCCATCAAAGACGCTGTCTTCAAAAGCACATGGGTCAGTGTACGGTAAGCATCCAGCTTATCTTCACCTAGACCACTACCCCAGAAACGGTCACGGGAACGACGGATATACCAGTTGCTCAGCTCATCTATAAAGTTCTCAATGCCTTTGGATGTATTCACGAAGTCATTTACTGTAAGTCCTTTGTCTACCAAAAGAATCAAGCTGTTCAGACGGGACAAAATCCAGCGGTCCAGCTTATGTTCCGATACTTTAAAAGGATGATCGGCAGGATCATAACCATCGATGCCGGCATAAAGCGTCAAGAACGCATGCGTATTCACCAGTGTATCTACAACTTTCGATTTGGTTTCCCCTACAAGACCACGAGAGAAACGTTTGTTATTCCACGGTGCACTATCGGATAGAATCGCCCAACGGAAAGCATCCGTGCCGTAATCGTTCATGATATCCCAAGGATCAATAACATTGCCTTTTGATTTGGACATTTTTTGACCATTCTCATCAAGGATATGACCGTGAGCAATAACAGCTTTATATGGAGCTTTACCTTTAAACAAGGTAGATACAGCTAGTAAGCTGTAGAACCATCCACGTGTCTGGTCGATCCCTTCACAGATCATATCCGCTGGATATTGATCATTCAGCTTATCCTCGTTCTCAAATGGATAATGACTTTGCGCAAATGGCATCGAACCACTATCGAACCAAACATCGATAACTTCTGGTGTGCGAACCATCTCTGCCCCTTCGCTGAAAGGACTGCGTAGCTTGATCTTATCTACAAAAGGCTTATGCAGCTCGATATCCTCAGGTACATCGCCAATCGCCATCGCTCTCAGTTCTTCAATGCTGTGTGGAGCGAACTCTTTGCCCGTTTCTTGACATACCCAAACATTAAGCGGTGTGCCCCAGTAACGATTACGGCTGATATTCCAATCCACCAGTTCATCCAGGAACTTCCCGAAACGGCCTTCACGTACATGATCAGGATACCAATCTACACTGTTGTTGTTAGCAATCAGCTGATCTTTGATCGCTGTAGTGTTGATGAACCAGCTGTCTGTTGCGTAGTACAAGAGTGGTGTATCACAACGCCAGCAGAACGGATAGCTGTGCTCGTATTTTTCTTTGCCGTAAAGCAGTCCTTTTTCAGACAAAGCTTTAACGATATCCAAATCGCAATCTTTCACGAAGCGTCCAGCAAAATCAGATACTACATCCGTATACTTACCGGAATTATCAACCACGTTCACGAAGCTGATGCCGTTCTCGCGGCAAGTCTTATAGTCATCTTCACCATGCGCTGGTGCCATGTGTACGATCCCAGTACCACTGGAATCTGTAACGAAGGAAGCACCTACGATGACATTGCTTTTCTCTGCCTTGATGTATCCGAATGGAGGAGCGTAGGTTTTGCCGATAAACTCGGAACCTTTATGTGTAGAAAGGACTGTGTGCTCGCCTTTCATTACTTCCTCCACCAAATTTTTGGCAACAATGTAGATACCGTCTTCTTGTTGTACACGTACATAATCCATGTCAGGGTTCATGGCTAACGCCATATGTGCTGGCAGCGTCCAAGGTGTAGTCGTCCAAGCTAGTACGTAGTCTCCACTGTCATCCAGTTTGAACTTTGCAGTCGCACTGAGATCCTTGACGGTCTTGTAGCCTTGGGCTACTTCATGGGAGCTTAGGGTAGTCTGACAGCTTGGGCAGTAAGGACTAACCCGATGTCCGCGGTAGAGCAACCCTTTGTCATGCACAGTAGCCAAGATGTTCCACACGCTCTCGATATATGTGTTATCCAAAGTTACGTAAGGATTATCTAGATCCGTCCAGTATCCGATACCCTCTGTAAACTCGCGCCATTGCTTCTCATAACCGAAGACGCTGTCTTTACATTCCTGAATGAATTTTTCTACGCCATATTCCTCGATCTCTTGTTTGCCGGAGATGCCAAGCTTCTTTTGTACGCCTAGTTCTACTGGCAAACCGTGTGTATCCCAGCCCGCTTTACGTACCACGCGGTAACCTTTCATCGTTTGGTAACGACCGATGAAATCCTTGATTACACGGCCCAGCACGTGCCCGATATGCGGTGCACCGTTCGCTGTTGGAGGACCTTCGTAAAATACATAGTTCGGACGTCCTTCACGATTCTCCATCGATTTACGGAACGTATTTTCGTCGCTCCATTTCTTCAGTATGCGGACATCTCTTGCCCGCGCTTTTTCTTTGACATCTACTTTTTGCATGTGATGGTCAATCCTTTCATGGTTTAGTCTGTAAAGCTCTTTTCGATCCTTGGGCAGTCTGGTTCAGCTCTTGCCTTCGGTACCCGAGCCGCGATCCCGCAGGGCAGCACTGGGTTCGGGGTGCCACTGGGACCGGCGAGTGAAACGCCGGTCTGCTCTAGCAGTGAAGGCCCCGCAGGCGAACCCGCCAGGGGAGCCTAAGAAGGGCCGCTCCTTCAGCCACATGAGTCCGTTCGCTTCCACCACCGTACCCATTTGCACGAGGCTTTACATTACGGGTGTCCAGAGGGCGGCAGCCCTTGGGGTCCCCCTTAGAAAGGGGGATTTAGGGGGATGGCCCGCCCCGGAACAACAAAATAAGCGTCATCCCACCCCCAAAGGGGCGAGACAACGCTCGCGATACCACCCTAATTCTGCGCATGAGCACATCCTTAAGGGGAGTGTATTCAGCACAATCTCAGTCCTGCGCGTAAATCTCATGCACAGGTCCGGTGTAACGTCCGGCGGACGGCTAAGCTTACGCACGATCAACGCTTCAGCTTAACTTCTAGGGGAAGATCTTCCGGCAGGGTTCGAACAATCGGCTCTCAGCAATCGCCGACTCTCTGGAGAACGTTACCTTGTCGTACTTGTCCCGTCATCGAATACATATAAACATTATACAGATATGTTCTATTTATAGACTTTTTAAGTCTAAATGTCAACAACCGCTAGCCAAATCCGCAATTAGGAGTATACCTGTGCAGGCGGAATACTTTATTATGATCGATTTTAGCGGAAAATAAAAATAGAGGGAATACTCCCTCTATTTAGCCGATTATAGCATGAAATTATAAATTAGAGGGAATTCCCCCCTATAAATTCAAGCAGCATTCATTCATCATAATGCATTAGATACGATGTAGAACATCATCCTTAAAAGTTACGCTCTCGCTTGCCTCACGACTCTCCAAGGCATTCCAGTCATCCTGTGACAACAGCTCGAGCTGTGCTTCCACCAATGTGCGGAAACGAGTGCGATAGATCGAAGCTTGCTTACGCAATTCTTCAGTCTCAATAGCAACCTTACGGGATTTGGATAACGCTTCGTTAATAATCCGATCCGCGTTCTTTTCCGCTTCTTTGATAATGAGCTGCGATTCCTTCTTGGAGTTGTTCTTCACATCATCCGCCGCTTCCTGAGCGACTAAGATCGTTTTCGATAAACTCTCTTCAATATTCACAAAATGATCTAAACGCTCTTGAATGGACAAAAGCTGATTCTGCAGCTCTTTGTTCTCACGGATGACACTTTCGTAATCCTTAATTACTTGATCCAGAAATTCGTTGACCTCGTCCTCATCATAACCGCGAAGTCTCCGAGAGAACTCCTTGTTATGTATATCGAGCGGTGTTAATGGCATGCTGTGCACCTCCTAGAAATTTCGGACCTTCTAAGTCTCTGAACCATACCTGCGCAGCAGACAAAGAAGAAAGACTGTACTTCAAGTAAAGGCAGAGGATGTATCGACGTTCCAACTGCCATTCATGGTTCGCCTCTTTCATAAAATATCGGCGTCCTGCTTTAAAAATGTTTGATTCCCTCGAAATAATCAATTTCGACAAGTAAAGCCGGATTCCTGCAAGGGATTCACACAAATTTACCAACCTGAACACGGTATCGGCCCTTTTTCGTCAAACTACCAACCTCTAGAACCTTGAATCGACCAAATCCTTGAATAGATACCATGTCACCATCTTTAAGTCCGCAGGAAGGGTCTTCTTCCACTTTCCAATTTACCCGAACGCGCCCAGCCTTGATGGGAGCAAGAATTTTGCTTCGGCTAAGCCGTGTTACATCTGCGGCTATGCCATCCAATCGTAGGGACGCTACAGTCAAATCCATCATTTCCAGCTTCACCTCACTATTACGCAAGGCAGAAAGTGGCAATACCTCCGTGCTCACCTGTATTCGGTGTACTCCAGTTAAATTCATGTCTAAATAATCTGCAATATCTGCAGCTACTACCACATGACAACCATCGTCCAGAACATGAATATCACCGATTTTTCCACGTTTTACTCCAAGACCCAGAATAGAGCCCATGTAGTCCCCATGCTCTAACGCCAGAAACTTTTGCTCACCAGAGGTTATCGCAAGAACGCTCAGCTCCATGTCCTCATGATCCAGATCACGGTAATCAGGCGCAATGAGTGCTCGCTTCCGCTCTGCCTCAGGGTGGCCGCCTTCCCATCTAACGATAACATCTGGATGTCGATTGACCAGACTTTGCAGAATAAATCCTTGGCGCGGATCTAGAAATTCGGTCAGTTTCGTCTCATGATATTCTCCAGCATGGGTAACCCATTCCCAAGCCTTGTCCACAAATTGTCTTTCATCGGGATGAAAATGCCCGTAAACTTCTGTCTTCATCACTTCTGCCTAAAAAATTAAGTGCAAAATGGATTTGAGTCCACCTGCCGCAAATTCCAAGACGAATAGTGCAATGATCGGGGAAATATCAAGCGTACCAAAGAGTGGCGGAATAAACCGACGAAATGGTGTCAAATACGGCTCAACAAGCTTGCTCAGCAGTTCTCCGATAAAGTTCTCACGAACGTTTGGTAACCACGACATCAGTACGTAGAAAATAATCATGTAAAAATAAATATTAAACAGCATATCAATAATGTAATCAATTTGGGGCAAAGCTCATTCACCTCATTCTGTTATAGTCTGGATCGTCACCTAGGATTTCCGTAATGGCACCTTGAATTTCAACGGTATCTGGCGTGCACATAAATATATTGCCCCCAATTTTAGAGATTCCTCCCCCAAGGGCATAAACGGTTCCACTTAAAAAATCAATAATTCTCATTGCCTGATCATTACGGACACGCTGAAGATTGATCACTACCGTCCGGTGAGAACGGAGATGGTCCGCAATTTCCTGAGCCTCATCGTACGAACGTGGCTCATAAAGTACAACTTTTACATTCTTCTGCGAATGGATACTGACAACGTTGCCCCTTTGATTTTTGCGGGTTTCGACAGGGGCTGGCTCATACTCATCCTCTTCGTGGATTTGCTCCCGCTCCACAACTTCTTCTTCCTCCTGCAAGCCCAAAAAACTCATAAATCGGTTCATAACGCTCATCACGATCCCTCCTAATGGCCTACTAACACCGTACCTAGGCGTACCCAGGTGGCTCCTTCCTGTATCGCCACTTCAAAATCATTCGACATTCCCATTGATAGCTCCGTAATCGGTTCAGGTGTCAAAGCAAGTTGATTGAGCTCATCGCGCAGCTCACGAAGTCCGCGAAATACAGGGCGGGTAAGCTCCGGATCACCTTCTAAAGGTGCCATCGTCATTAGTCCAATTACTTTTACACGGTCTAGACTAGCAATTTCACGCAAAAATCCAGGTACCGCCTCAGGCGACAGACCAAATTTCGTATCTTCTCCAGAGATGTTTACTTGAAGAAAGACATTCACTTCTTGATCTGCGGCAATCGCCTTTTTGTGTAATTCTTGCGCCAGAGATATCCGGTCCAAAGAGTGTATATATTGAAACTTGCCAATAACGTCTTTAACCTTATTGGTCTGCAAATGCCCGATAAAATGCCATGTCCCTTGGTCCCCTAAAACCTTCCATTTGTGCTCAGCATCCTGCCAGCGACTCTCGGCAATATGCTCCAGGCCTGCCTCCAATACGGAGGACACCATTTCCAGAGAAACATATTTCGTCACTGCAATTACCTTGACGTCATTTCGATCCCGGCCGCTTGCCGCGCAGGCACGTGCTACACGTTCCTCTACCTCAGCAATTCTCTCCTGCAGTGTTAAAGCCAACTTTCAACTCTCCTTTATTCCGATCCAGCTCGTCATCCTGCCTGTAACCCCATCTTCTTTACGATAAGAAAAGAACAAATCTTGATTACAGCTTGTACACCAAGATGTACATTCGATATGAGTCGGCAATATTCCTGCTTTAATCATAATGCGTCGATTCATTTCTTTCAAGTTTAGCATGTATTTGTTCTCATCTGTGTCAGATGTTCTGTACAGCTCCACAGTATTGGCTGTTTCTGTTGGCTTACTCAGATCACCTTCCAGTCTATGAACATGCTCCATCACATAATCGTCCACCTCATAACAGCAGTCACCAATGGATGGTCCGATCGCTGCAATAATGTCCTGCGCATGGCTTCCGTAAATGGTCTCCATTTTACTCACCATAGCGGCTGCAATCTGGGCCACAGTTCCCTTCCAGCCAGCATGGGCAAGACCGACGACTTGGTGCACAGGATCATAAAAATAAAGGGGTACACAATCCGCATAAAAAGAAGTCAGCAAAACTCCCGGTACATCCGTAAGCAAACCATCAGTTGCCTGAAATGCCGAGGTTCTATCCTTTTGACCCCGCCCACGATCGGCTTCCCTTACCACTGCTATTTCTGCTCCGTGGGTTTGTTCTCCACAGGTCCAAGCTTCCGGCTTGAAATCAAGAGCTTCCGCAAGCGCCCTCCGATTCGTTAAGACATCTTCCGGAGCATCCCCAACATGAAATGCACAATTCAGGCTGTCATAAGGCTTTTTGCTAGCCCCTCCCTGTCTACCCGTAAAACCTGCTGTAATTTCTCTATGCTCCACACGCCAAGGCTCCAGATGGAGCAGCATAGGTGTTTCCTTCCCCTGCACAAACGGTTCCATATCCTCACCTCCGCCTTAGTGTACCACATGTAAATACCCCTACAAAATGCCGCTTAAGCTAGAAGATCAAATTTACTAACTTTTAAGTCATGCCATTTCGAATCATTTTATAAAAAACAAAAAACGCACCTAATTAATAAGTGCGCCGTTCGCCTCGGTCCCCTCGTTCCAAATACATCGTTTCTCGCTCGTCCTGCCCTTGAGGCATTCTTGATTCTTCAATCTTTACAAGCACTACATCAGACCCGATTTTGACAATATTTCGCCATGGAATAATCAGATCGGTTCCGCCTCCGAACAACCCCATAAACCGAGTGTATCCGGGAATTACGATTGCATCAATGACACCTCGGCGTAAATCAAGCTCTAAGTCACTGATTTGGCCCAGCCGCTTGCCGTCCACAATGTTAATAACGTCCTTAGTCTGAAAATCAGAGATTTTCATTTTTTTGGCTGATCCTAAATAATCCTCGTTCATCTCACCACCCCTGTACAATCAGACCTATAGTCCAATATATGTTATGAAAGCTTGGCCACATGCATGAAATATCCCCACAAAGTGAGGCTATGCTTAGATGCTTACCAAGGTACTTTGCGGGGGCTCAATATAATTCCTGAAACAGTAAAAAGAGGAGATCACCCAAAATCCTTATCACGGATTCTGGATATCTCCTCATTTCAGACGATTTAAGACTTCACATGCTTTTGCATTTGCTGAATCGCAGATTTCTCTAGACGTGAGACTTGTGCCTGTGAGATACCAATCTCATCTGCGACCTCCATCTGTGTTTTCCCTTCGAAAAACCGCATGGATAAAATTCGTTTCTCCCTTTGACCTAACTTACGCATCGCTTCACGTAAGGCGATTTCTTCGATCCACGACACATCCTTATTCTTATCATCGCTAATCTGGTCCATTACATAAATAGGATCGCCACCGTCATGATAGATCGGTTCGAATAAGGACACTGGATCCTGAATAGCATCAAGGGCAAAGACTACATCTTCCTTCGGTACGCCAAGTGCTTCAGAGATTTCGAATATCGTCGGTTCCCGCGAATTCTGATTGGTCAGACTATCGCGTACCTGCAGCGCCTTATAAGCAATGTCTCTGAGTGAACGCGATACTCGAATCGGATTGTTATCACGCAAGTAACGGCGGATCTCACCAATAATCATCGGAACCGCATATGTGGAGAACTTAACGTTTTGTGATAAATCGAAATTATCGATGGCTTTCATCAGACCGATGCAGCCCACCTGGAACAAATCGTCAACAAATTCTCCCCTATTATTGAACCTCTGGATAACACTTAGAACGAGCCTAAGATTACCATTTACCAATTTCTCTCTGGCGGATCGCTCGCCCTGCTGCTGCAGCGAAGTGAACAGTTGCCGCATTTCCACATTCGTTAGAACAGGCAGCTTAGCAGTATCCACACCGCAAATCTCGACTTTATTTCGGGTCATGATGATTTACCTCCCAAGGAGAAACATTACTGTACATTATCTCCCGGGTTGGCCATTTTATTCCTTGCTAATTTCACCTTACACCATCTTGTTAAACTCCTTACGCAGCCGCTTAATAATTCGTTTCTCCAGACGAGAGATGTAAGATTGGGAAATGCCGAGCAGATCCGCCACATCTTTTTGTGTCTTTTCTTCGCCCCCACGCAGTCCGAAACGCAGCTCCATAATGAGTCTTTCCCGTTCGCTCAGCTTTTCCAGCGCCTTTTGCAGCAGCTTGCGATCGACCTGTTCTTCAATGTTCCGATAGATGGTATCATTTTCCGTCCCTAAAACATCTGAGAGCAGCAACTCATTACCATCCCAATCGATATTAAGAGGCTCATCAAAAGAAACCTCACTCCGTGTCTTGCTATTACGCCGCAAATACATCAAAATTTCATTCTCTATGCAACGTGATGCATATGTTGCTAGTTTTATTTTTTTCTCGGGATCAAAAGTGTTAACCGCCTTAATTAATCCGATAGCCCCTATCGAAACCAGGTCTTCAATATTGATTCCGGTATTCTCAAATTTACGAGCGATATACACTACGAGGCGCAGGTTACGCTCAATCAGCATCGCACGAACAGCAGCATCGCCGCTAGATAGCCGCTGAAGCAGATACTCTTCTTCTTCCCGTGTCAGCGGTGGAGGTAGAGCCTCGCTCCCGCCGATATAATAGATTTCCTGACTCTTCAGCCCCAGTAGAAACAGCATGCGGTAATATTGCAGCTGCAGAGCAATTTTCCATTTGACCATTATTGTTCCTCCTCCAAGAAGTACACGGTTAGCGTATGAAGCTTTTAATTACCGCTTTCAGCCATCAGAAGTTTGGTTCAGCTAGCTTTAAAGATTAGGAAGGTAGTGCTGCATCAGTGGCGCTCTCTTTTTGAGTTAAATCCGGATGTATGACCGCCCGATAGGCTCCATCTCCTGAGAGCGTCCCGCCATCCAGCCCAATTAAGACTCTTTTACTATAAAAGATATCTTCACCGAGCTTTATCGTCACAAGGTCTGGCTTCAGTGCGAGCATAAATGATGCCCCTCGGTTAATCCCCCTGTAAGGTACTAGTCGCATCCTATCCTGCCAAGCAAACGACTGCCCGTCCGTTTCTAGCAAAAGTCTGTCCGCACCATCCTGAGTGAGTCTCCCTTTCCATGCAGCAGGCAGATGCCCCTCCCAGAGCGTCGATTCCATCACCATCACCGGTATGCGGGTCAAAGGATCACAGAGACGATTACCTGTGTCTAGCAGGCCAGGACAGGAAACACTTACACCATCAATTTCAACAACCACCTCACCGATATAGGTTTCAAGCTGCTCCCTTCTGATTCGTGAAGAATGCACTGCCTTGAAGCAGATTAACACCAGGGGGAATACTGCAATGACAAACCAAAAGCCGATCTTTAAGCCGTAGGCATGCCCTCCTGAAGCAGTGAACATAATACCATTCCAAATGTCGCTGGAGCTCTGCAGCAAATAGTGAATACCAACAATTCCACCTGCGGCTGCAAAATTGATAATATAGAAAGCTCCCATAGTGCGAAGGTAGCTTTGCAGACTCCCAAAACCAAAGGCAATCCATAACATAACCACCGACAATCCAAACTTGATAAGGAAGGTATACATGAAAGACAGCTCCGGTACAAACATCATCACTACATACAGTGCGCCAACGAGAGCTGAGAGGATTAAACGCCACCATGAGATTCTCAGCTTAACCATCCAGCCTGTCAGCCACAAAAGAATTCCGTCGATCACTAGATTGGCGGCGAATATCAAGTCAATATAAACAACCAGTTCATTCACCTGCTTAATGGCGGAATCTATCCTCTAGCCAAATTGGATCAGGCTCTGTTTTTGGACGATATGATTAGTATAGAAAGTCTCGCATTCAAAGTCTGTCTAAACTTGGGGGGCATTCTTACGGTTTTTTTGTCGAGTTATAGCGCGTGGGGATTTATTCCTTCTTTATGGAATTTTTTATATCTTTTATTCACTGCGTCATTCGCTCCATCATTCGCTGGATCATTTAATGGAATAGAGGAATCGGAATCCTGCAAATATACAACTTTTTGTGCAAAACTCCGCTTCATGAAGTCCAAAAACTGCAAATATACAGGATTATCCTCACTTTTGGCTAGAAATCTTTATTTGGCGCAGGAATTACTGCAGATTCACAGGAATCAACGCTTCAACCATCTACTTATTATTAAATACTGTATTTTTGCAGGATTATCTGATGGTTAACGGTTGCCGCTTTCCGCTCTCCGACTACCAGTTACCACCTACTGTAACTACTTAGTCAACCATCACCCCTTTGGAGCTACACAGTGCCGTTCATAGTCTTGCTTGATCCTTATTACATTTACGCAAAAAAAACACCGTACCGCTATAGCTAATCAGCTAAGCGATACGGTGTTCTCGTATAATCTTGATTCTATTTAATTAGTCGTTGTTGCCCCGAGTACGATTACGCAGAAACGTCGGAATATCGAGCTGGTCAGAAGAACTCTGATTGCCGAAAGGACGTAAATTAGCTGAACTCTTATCCGGTGCTGCCGCAGGCTCGTTATTCGTCGAGACCGGACGACGTCCTGGAGTTTCAGGCAATGGTTTATGTTCAAAGCCAGTAGCAATTACTGTTACTTTGATATCATCCTTCAGGCCTTCATCAATAATCGCACCAAAGATCATATTCACTTCAGGATCAGAGGCGGATGTAACGATCTCAGCCGCTTCATTAACTTCATATAGAGAGAGGTTGGATCCTCCCGTAATGTTCATGATTACGCCGCGGGCGCCTTCAATAGACGTTTCCAAGAGTGGGCTCATGATGGCTTTACGTGCTGCTTCAGACGCACGGTTCTCACCATTTGCAATACCAATACCCATAAGCGCTGAACCGCGCTCTGTCATGATCGTCTTTACATCCGCAAAGTCAAGGTTAATCAGACCAGGAACCTTAATTAGGTCAGAGATACCTTGAACAGCCTGCCGGAGAACATTATCTGCTTCACGGAAAGCTTCCAACATCGGTGTTTTCTTATCAACGATCTCAAGCAAACGGTCGTTTGGAATGACGATTAGCGTGTCGACTTTTTCTTTCAAAGCTTCGATTCCAAGCATTGCCTGGTTATAACGTTTTCTTCCTTCAAAAGTGAACGGGCGAGTAACTACCCCCACAGTCAAGGCTCCACACTCTCTAGCAATCTCAGCTATAACTGGTGCTGCACCTGTTCCTGTACCGCCACCCATCCCTGCAGTAACAAACACCATATCTGCGCCCTTAAGGGTATTAGAGATCAAGTCACGGGATTCTTCCGCTGCTTTCTTACCGACTTCAGGATTAGCTCCTGCACCCAACCCGCGGGTCAGCTTGTCCCCGATTTGCAGCTTGTGCTCCGATTTGGCCATATGCAACGCTTGGGCGTCTGTATTAACCGTAATAAATTCTACACCCTGAACGCCATTTTCAATCATCCGGTTGACAGCATTACTACCTCCGCCGCCTACGCCGATGACTTTTATTTGCGCCAAGCTCTCCATTTCAAAATCAAATTCTAACATATTGTTCCATCTCCCCCTCAATGTGCTTGGATGGCCGGTCCAAGTATATCTGGACTTACACTTATATAAACTCGCTGAACATGTTCTTTAGACGCTCGACAAACCCGGTCTTCTGAACCGTTTCCTGATTTGGAGTGGCGTTCTGCTTACTCCGGTTGACCGTCTTTTTGTTGCTGCTTCCACCACTGCTTCTTCCACGGAAGCTACGGACAACATTATGCAGGATACCAACACCTCCGGTAAACCCAGGGTCCCGTACACCGATATAATCCGGTACAGCGATGCGTACAGATGCAGCCAGTTCAGTCTGAGCCGCCTTTAATACGCCAGGCATCGAAACAGTTCCACCCGTTAATATATAACCTCCAGGTAGTTCACTGTAACCAAGCCGTTTCACTTCCTGTTTAATCAAATGGAAGATTTCTTGCACCCGTGGTTCGATAATTGCCGCTAAATCCTCTTGGTTAAATTCCTTCTCTACATTACTGCCAATGCGCAGCACCTTGAAGACAACGTCAGAGGCTGCATCGTCAATCCATGCGCAACCATACTTTAGCTTTACTTTCTCCGCTTGATCAGTAAGTGTACGTAGTCCGTATGCAATGTCATTAGTTACAAATTCTCCGCCGATCGGAATCGTAGAGGTTGCACAAAGGGAACTTTCTTCGTATATGGCTATCGTTGTCGACCCGGCCCCGATATCAACCAGAACAGATCCCATCGATTTCTCGTCTTTGGACAGCGCCAATCCACCAGCACCAAGAGACATCAGCACAAGATCCTTCACTTTCAGCCCTGATTTCTCAACACATCGTAGTAGATTATGTATTGGCGTCTTAGCACCCGTAATGATGGTTGCGTCCACTTCTAGACGAACACCAATCATCCCGCGCGGGTCCTGAATACCTTCGAGACCATCGACGATAAATTGTTTAGGAACAACATCAATCACTTCTCGCTCCGGAGGCATAGCGATGACTTCCGCAGCTTTAATAACGCGATCGATATCATCCTCACCGATTTCACGATCCTCATTCTGAACGGCCACGACACCGTGGCTGGATTGCAGGCCAATATGATTACCGGAAATGCCTACATAAACTTCTGATATTTGAATACCCACCATTTGCTCTGCATGATCTATAGCACTTTTGATCGATTGCACAGTTTGGTCGATATCTACAATCGCGCCTTTACGTATTCCTTCCGAATCAGCAGATCCAACGCCAATAATATTAAAGGTTCCATTGGTAACTTCCCCAATTATTGCCCGAACTTTGGATGTACCGATGTCCAAACTAACAATGATGTCATTGTTGCTCAAGTCCTATGGCACCTCCTGTTATAATCGAAATAATTTGCATAACCTTTTCCCGGTCCCGGGAAACTTCTCTGTACATATTCAACATACCTAACCCTTTCCCTCTTTTTTCTACAAATTTTTTGAACGGAATAATATTCCAACATCCCTAAATGTGATTAGTTACTCATAATTTTTTATAAGAATGATAATTATCACAAGAAATATATACCTATTCGGTTATTACTAACCATATATAAGATTATATTTCAAAAAAATCGAAGAAAAAAGAGGGATATAGCTTCTTGCCCGTAACTCCGATTGTAGCATTTTTTGAACTCTATTAGTAGGGACTATTTACCTCTACTCTACTCTTGCACATCTTTTTGCTCATCGCCCTTTTGCTCCTCACTTTCGACCTGAAAAGGAACATACGAGTCGGCTTCAAGCATCGTGATAAGTCCAGGCTCCTTTGTCTCTATTACCTGATTCAAGTATGACACTTTGCTCTTCAATAAAGAGATGGAAGTGATCACCTCGAAACGGGATCTAGTATAGAGCTTGATACGATCCGGAAATGACAAGGTTGGCGAGGGAACAATCTCAGAGATATCACTTGTCAATTCATTAGAAATGCTTCCAAGCGTTTGGCATAGGATAGCCTTATTAGGATCAGCTGGATCCCAGTTGGTTAATATAGGTTTCTCTACAGCAATACCAGTCTCATTAACAGTCACCGCTGCTCCACTCGACAGAATCGCCTTCAAGATGCCGCCCTGTTCCAGTTCATAGGCCACCGCAGGGAACTCTTCAATCTTCACTGTGATTACCCCGGGAAAATCCTTCTTTACGGCCACAGCCTTAACCGTCTTAAGCTCCAGCAAAGATTGTTCCACAGACTTCGTAGAAACGGCAAAGAATTGTCCACCTATATGAATTCCACTTTGCGAGAGTAATTCCTCACTAGTAGAATACTTGCTTCCCTGAAAATCTATCACTGTAATGTGACTAATAGACGATCTGAAAAAAATCACAGCAAGAAGCGCAGTGAACAGTAGCAGCAGGATCGCCGTAATCTTACGGCTCATTTTTTTCTTAGGCTTGTCCTCTTTAAGAAGAGGTAATCGGGTTGTTGTCATTCTCATATCTCCGTAATAAGGCCCTGTCTCCTTCCTTGGTAGAACTGAAGGAGACAGGGAGCTTTAATTGGCCAAATCAAGTGGATCCGGTACGGGTACCTTGCGGCTTATGCGCGCGCCAAGCTTCTGAAACAGCTTCTCTATTCCATCATACCCGCGGTCAATATGGTGTGCTTGCTCAACGACTGTAGTCCCTTGTGCAGCAAGCCCAGCAATAACCAGAGCCGCACCCGCACGCAAGTCAGTAGCTTCCACAGTAGCACCATACAATCTCTGAACGCCGCGAATAAACGCACGATTCAAATCAATAGAAATATCAGCGCCCATCCGCGCCATTTCTTCAACATGCTTGAATCGTCCCTCAAACACCGTCTCCTTGATTACACTGAAACCATCAGCGAGAGACAACAGCACCATGACCTGAGATTGCAGATCGGTTGGGAAAGAAGGATAAGGAGAAGTCACAATTCTCTCAACAGCACGTGGACGCCCCATACAACTGATATTAATTATATCATTGCACACTGTGATTTGAACACCAGCCCGCTTGAGCACATGAATAAGCGAAGTCAGATGCCCCGCATTGGCATGTGTCAAAGTCACATTCCCTCGTGTAGCTGCCGCAGCAATCATTACGGTTCCAGCCACAATCCGATCAGGTATCACCTCATACGTACAGGGATATAGGTTTTTCACCCCTTGAATTGTAATGGTGTCCGTACCTGCACCGATAATCTGAGCACCCATGCTATTTAGAAACTGCTGTAGGTCCTGTATCTCCGGCTCTCTCGCTGCCCCCGATATTGTTGTTGTTCCCTCTGCCTTTGCGGCAGCCATCATAATATTCTCCGTTGCTCCTACACTTGGATAGTCGAGATGAATATCACTCCCTATAAGCTTAGAACCCCGACAGAATATTCTTCCGTTGCTCTCCTCGATCTCCGCCCCTAACGCCTTAAGTCCCTGTAGATGAAGATCGATTTTACGCTCTCCGATCGCACAGCCCCCAGGCTGATAGATCGTTACCTCTCCAAATCTGGATAACAGCGGTCCCATTAGAAAAATGGAAGATCTCATCTGCCGCATTAAATCCTCAGGGATATGAGATGTCCCGACGGCAGACGTATCTATCGTCACCGTATCCTCTTGATGCACGCACCTGCAGCCCAGCCGATCTAGGATGTCTAGCATAGTCTCGATGTCCAGCAGCTTCGGCACATTATGCAGTGAGTGAACTCCTTCGGCCAGCAGGCTTGCCGCTAGAATCGGCAGCGCCGCATTTTTTGCTCCATGGATACGAATGGTGCCTGACAGGGGACTTCCACCCTCAATCACCAATTTGTCCAATGTATCACCTCCGAGATTACCGCTCACCCACCACAAACACTTCCGTTACAAGCTCATATGAAATGTACAAGTATAAACGTCTTCGGCGTCCTTTAGAAGGACGATAAGCGTTTAAGCGAGAAATATAAGGATAATGTATAACGTGAAACTTATACTTTCTTATATTTCAAGAATATCCTGCACTACATCTCAGGTTTGGAAGTGTCCTGGGTGATTGTCACGATTATAGGATTATCCTATGTTCGTTCCTCCAAGTGTGTGACAGAGAGCTGCCAATAAGGAAAACCCGTATGGAAAACGATGATATCTTAAGACTTCTTACCCGCAAGTCTTCGGAGCTCGCTTGTGATTACTGCCGCAGAATCTCTTTTACCGAGTCGTTTGGAGGCCACGGACATCTGCTCACGCACGGCTTCAGTTCCGATGATTTTTTGAACCGCCTCATATAGTGCCGTGCCGTTTAAATCTTTCTCAAGCAGCACCACAGCAGCACCTTCACGTTCCAACTGTCTTGCATTCGCCTCCTGATGGTTATTCGTCACATTAGGAGATGGAATGAGTACAGAGGGAATACCCAGCGCTGTAATCTCAGCGAGAAAAGAGGCTCCCGCCCGATTAACGATCAAGGAGGTACAAGCCAACACCTCTGGCATATTATGAACGTAAGGAAGGACATGCAACCAGTTTGGTATGCTACCCAGCTTTTGACGCAATTCAGCCCGAGTCTCTTCGAAATAAGGTTCACCTGTAACATACACATAATGAACACCATTACCCTTACCCACTTTAGGGGCCATTTCAATCATGGCTCTATTAATAGCCTTAGCTCCCTGACTGCCACCAACCACCAAAACAACAGTACTGCCATCCGAAATCCCCAGCGATGCGAATCCACGTTGCGGACTTGCTGTAGTAACTGTTGTGGCACGTGGATTGCCAGTATAGATCACATTTTTGCTGCCCGGAAAAGAGGACTCTGTTCCTTCAAAGCTTACGGCAACTGTACTCGCATACCGACTCAGAAAGCGATTGGTTAGACCTGGTATGGCATTTTGTTCATGGATCAAAGTAGGGATGCCCAACCGGGATGCAGCATAAACGACTGGACCACACACATAACCGCCTGTTCCAATCACAACATCTGGTTTGAATTCTCTTAACATTTCTTTGGACGCCTTAACACCCTTCAAGAAACGCATCACGGTCTTGACATTGTCTATGGATAGCTTGCGCCGAAAACCAGTGATGTCAATAGATTTGAAAGGGATATTCTCTTGAGGAACAAGCTTGCTCTCTAAGCCACGCGTTCCACCAATATACAGGAAGGTAGATTTGCTATCTTCCAACTCCATTTGCCTAGCAACAGCGACCGCAGGATAGATATGTCCACCCGTGCCTCCGCCGCTTAATACGATACGCATCTCTTTCACCTCGCAAAACGGGATAAGTTCAATAGAATGCCAAGGGATGTTAGCATCAGTGTAAGTGAAGATCCGCCATAGCTAATCAGAGGAAGCGTGATGCCCGTTACAGGCATTAGACCAATAACAACACCAATATTAATAATGACTTGCACAGCCACCATACAGACGATGCCAACGGCCAGATAGCTTCCAAAACGGTCAGGTAGACTCATCGCCACCTTCATCCCGCGCCAGATTAGAATAAGAAATAGGATCAACACAGCCAAACCACCGATAAACCCCAGCTCCTCGGCCAATATAGAAAAAATAAAATCTGTTTGTGGCTCAGGTACATAGCTGTACTTCTGCCGACTCATTCCTAATCCAAGGCCACCGAGCCCACCAGGACCGATCGCATATAACGACTGAATGATCTGGTAGCCTGCACCAAGGGGGTCGGACCAAGGATCAAGAAAAGCGGTAATCCGCTGCAACCGGTAAGGCGCTGCTGCAATCAAAGCAACAAACCCTGCCGCACCAGCTACTCCAAGTGAAAGTAAATGCTTCATTCTAGCCCCTGCTGTGAAGACCATCATCAAGGCTGCACCAAACATGACGGTACCTGTACCCAAATCCGGCTGGAGCATGATCAGCGCGAAGGCTGACCCAATGAGCGCAAGTGGTGGGAGCAAGCCGCGTGTGAAGGAAGTGATGTCGTATTCCTCTTTTCCTAGCCAATTGGCTAAGAATAGAATCATCCCCATCTTCATGAATTCGGAAGGCTGGATCCCGAAGGAGCTAATTCCTAGCCAGCTGCGCGCTCCCCCGCGTACTACACCAATACCAGGGATAAGCACAATAACAAGTAAGAAAAAGCAGATCAGAAGTGCCGGCTTAGCCAGCTTTTTCAGCACCCTGTAATCGGTATTCGCCGTAACGAACATTGCGACTAATCCTAGTCCTGCAAACAAAAGCTGTCTTTTTACAAAGTAAAACGAATCTCCATAATTGCGGAAGCCCAGAACGGACCCGGCGCTGTATACCATCACCATGCCGATCACCAGCAAAGATAGAATAGGAATCAGCAACCAAATATCGGGAGCATGACGAGTTTTGTTCATCAGGAGCACACCTCTTGCATCCGTAGTAGGGATGGGGCTTATCCACCCCCCTACTTAAAGGTTATGCACCGCCTCTTTAAAAATACGCCCGCGCTCTTCATAGGATGTAAACATATCCCAACTTGCACAGGCAGGAGACAAAAGAACGATATCTCCTTCTTCCGCCAGAGCGGAAGCTTCCTGCACAGCTTGCTCAAGCACGGCAGCGGCACTCTCCCCATTATCGACGGAGATAATCTGCTTTAATCCTGCAAGCTGCGCTACATTCGTTAGCTTGTCCTTAGTTTCCCCTAACGCCACTAGCGCTTTAACACGTCCGCTCAGGACAGGCAGCAGTTCCAAATAATCGGAACCACGGTCTAATCCACCAGCGATCAGCACTACAGGGCGCTCAAAGGACGTTAATGCCATAATCGTCGCTTTGGAGTTTGTTGCTTTGGAGTTATTATAATAAGTGGCTCCAGCCTTATCAGCCACATACTCCAGCCGGTGCTCCACACCGCGAAATGAAGCAAGCACTTCACCCAATAAAGAGGGGTCCGCTCCAGCAGCAATGGCAATTCCACATGCAGCCAGTGCATTTCCCACATTGAACCGTCCCGGAATGCTAATGGAATCTACATCAGCAATGATTGTTTCTCGGTCTGCAGATTCGCGATAGATGATACGGCGCTTCAGATCGTCATCTTGACCCGTAATATAGGATGGGCTAACAAACACACCATGAGTGAGCTCCTCGGACATAGAGAACGGAAGAATAGTAGCTTTCATATACGGCACAAGCTCCCGGCAAAAAGGATCGTCCCAGTTCAGCACAGCCGTATCCGTATCTACTTGATTGGCGAACAGCTTTGCTTTGGAATCGACATAATCCTTCATGCTCCCATGATAATCCAGGTGGGTCTCCGCAATATTCAACAAACAACCTATTTTGGGGCGGAAAGTCTCCGTACCTTTGAGCTGGAAGCTGCTGAGTTCGACCACCATCCAGTTATCCTCTGTAGCTTCTTGCGCAGCCTCACAGAGAGGCGTGCCAATGTTACCTGCAACAATCGGATTCATACCTGCAGCTTCCAGCATTTGACCTACCCAGGTCGTCGTTGTCGTCTTGCCATTGGATCCCGTGATGCCAATCATCGGCGCTGCACAAAGACGATAAGCAACCTCTACCTCTGTAACTACTTCAATGCCAAGCTCAAGAGCCTTTTGCACAGGAGGCGCAGAATAAGGAATGCCTGGATTCTTAATGACCAGACTTACACCTTCATGAATCAGTCCATCCGGATGCCCACCGCTTATAACACAAATTCCCAAAGATTCCAATTCGGAAGCTTCGGGACTTTGATCTCTTTCCTTTTTATCGTTCACCGTAACTACAGCGCCTCGATCATGCAGCACTTTAGCAACCTGGACACCGCTTTTTGCGAGCCCAAGAACCACAACTTCTTCACCACGATACATATCTGGATGTTTCATTCGCTACAACCCCTTGCTAATAAATAGTCCAACAGCGGCTAATATCAAGCTTACCGCCCAGAACGAAATTACCACACGCCATTCCGACCAGCCACCAAGTTCAAAATGATGGTGAATCGGGCTCATTCTGAATACACGTTTGCCACGGGTTTTGAAAGAAACCACCTGTATCACGACAGATAACATTTCCACCACAAACACACCGCCAATAATTAAAAACAGCAGTTCGCTCTTTGTGACAATAGCAATCGCACCTATCGCGCCGCCAATACCAAATGAACCGGTATCTCCCATGAACACCTTAGCCGGATGGGCATTAAAGACCAGAAATCCAAGAACGGCCCCGATCATTGCCGCTGCACACACGCCAGCTGCAATTGACGTAGCCTGCATCGCTACAACAGCATAAGCGGCCAAAGCAATAGCACTTACTCCAGACAGCAAACCATCTACTCCATCGGTAAAGTTAACAGCATTCGTTACTGCCATCATCATAATAATAATGAATGGATAGTAGAAAAAGCCGCCCCAGTCAAAGCTGAAATCAGTACCCGGAACGCTGATACTTGTGCTATGTCCTGCAGAAATCAGCAGACCGCACATCACAGCACCTACCAACAGCTGCCCGAACAATTTTTGACGCGCCGTAAGGCCCAAAGAACGCTTGAATACGATTTTGATATAATCATCCAAAAATCCGATCAGTCCAAAACCAAGCGTAGCCACTAGTAGTACGTAGAAATCGTTATTCACCACGGAAAATTTCAGATAAGCCAATGTAAAAGCCACGATGATTACGATACCGCCCATCGTCGGCGTTCCCGCTTTCTTTAAATGGGATTGCGGTCCGTCATCTCGCACCTGCTGTCCGAATTTCATCCTGCGCAGTAGCGGAATGAAGAGCGGAGCGGCAATGACCGCAAGGATAAAGGAAACAGCAATAGTCAATAACAATAGTTGATAATCCATGGGTGCACCCCCTCCATTTTTTTAGGTCTCTTTAATCTCTTTATTAAGGCTCTGAAGCACTTCTTCAAGCCTCATCCCTCTAGATCCTTTGAATAGTACAATATCCTTGGAGCTGCTTTTCTCGATAAGGACGGCTGTTAATTCTGACTTATCCGTAAAAGCCAGCACACGCTCGTTTCCGAATCTTTCCTTTGCAGCTTCTGCAATATGGACTGACAATGGACCATAGGTATATACAAAATCAGTCACTGCGGGGTCTAGGTAGTAGCCAATTTCTTTATGAAACTGTATTTCATCCGGCCCAAGTTCCAGCATGTCCCCCAGTACTGCGATTTTTTTGCCACTGCATTTCATAGTTTGAAGCACATCAATGGCCGCCTTCATAGAAGTCGGACTGGCATTATAAGCATCATTCAAAAGTGTAAGCCCGGAAGAAGTCCGAATCACTTCAATCCGCATGCCCGTCAACTTAAGATTGCTTAACCCATTCTCTACATTTTGTTCTGTAATTCCAAAATGGCGAGCAACCGCTAGTGCAGCCAACGCGTTAACAACGTTATGCTGGCCTGGCAGCGGTAATGTAAAAGCATGTTCCTTATGAAGGCTTGACGTAAACGTCATACCACCACTATGGGACATCATCCCAGTCGGATAATCATCATTATCTCCGTTCAGGCCGAAACGGAAGGACACCATCCCCTCCGGAGCCTCAAAAGTGGACTCTTGCATTACCTCAGTCAGCAGCGGTTCATCACCGTTATAAATTAGCAGTCCACCTGGCTTTAGCCCTTCGACTATTTCCAGCTTGGCACGGGCGATTTCTTTGCGGGATCCCAGTTGCAGCAGATGTGACTCACCTATATTAGTAATGACTGCAACATCTGGTGCAGCCAAAGAAGCCAGCAGAGCAATTTCTCCCCGCGAGCTCATACCCATTTCAAGCACTGCAATCTCTGTATCCCCAGCCATGGATAGAATCGTGAGCGGAAGACCAATATGATTATTGAAGTTCCCCTCTGTCTTGTGCACCTTGTACTGCATTTCGAGCAAGGCCATAATGATATCTTTTGTCGTTGTTTTGCCATTACTGCCCGTAACAGCGACAACCTTCGGAGCGACCTCATTTAAATACGTAGCGGACAGCTTCTGAAGCGCCTCTAGCGTATCTTCAACAATTATGACTCCGCCACTCTCAGGCGCAGGACCTTTATCACGCTGCCATAAGGTCCCTGCAGCACCAGCAGCAATAGCTGTAGCTGCATAATGATGACCGTCAAATTTGTCTCCCGTTAGAGGAACAAACAGGCAACCTGTAGTTATCTTACGGGAGTCAGTAACGACGCCCGTAAGTGGTATATTCATAGCTTCGGCAGCAGGAAGTTCCCCTGCGCACATCACAGCAATTTGTCCCAGTGTTCTTGTAATCAATAGCTTCGACCCCTTATAACTTCTTTAGCGACGATGCGGTCATCGAAATCGTGAACCACTCCGCCAATCAGTTGATAGGTCTCATGACCTTTCCCCGCAATCAATACTACATCGCCAGAGCTTGCCATTTCAATAGCCTTCCCAATTGCTTCTCGGCGATCAACAATCATATGATACCGGTCAGAGGTGACCCCATCCTCTACTAGTCCTGCTTCTATATCCTTCAGAATTAGCTCAGGGTCCTCCGTCCGAGGGTTGTCAGAGGTTACGAATACCATATCGCTATATTTTGCAGCTATCTTACCCATTAAAGGACGTTTCGTGCGGTCTCTGTCTCCTCCGCAGCCAAACACAGTAAGCACTTTACCTGTAGCAAATTCGCAGACCGTTCTTAATACATTTTCCAGCCCGTCTGGTGTATGTGCATAGTCAACGATAACGGCATATTCTTGCCCCTCATCTACTGACTCCACCCGTCCAGCTACCCCATCAATCGCCTCAAGACTAGTCTTGATATCTGACAGTGACACATCTTCCAACAACGCTGCCGTAATCGCCGCAAGTGCATTATAGACATTGAACTTACCAACCATACGAAGCGAAATGTCCGTCTCACCCTTAAACGTATCTACATGGAAAAAAGTTCCTTTTGCAGTGATCGAGATTTGCGAAGCTCGGACATTAGCATTGTTATCAATGCCATATGTAATCACTTCCGCTGCAGTTTGGGTTGCAAAATAGTGACTCGCCTCATCATCAGCATTAAGCACAGCATATTTGCGTTCTTCTTTCCAAGGAGAGATCACATTTCCTAGTCTAGAGAAGAATAGACCTTTAACCGCCCGATACTCCTCCATTGTATGATGATAATCCAGATGATCCTGGGTTAAGTTCGTAAATATTGCTGTACGGAAGTCCGCACCCTTCACACGTCCTTGCTGAAGCGCATGGGAGGAGACTTCCATTACGCAACATTCCACACCTTTGGAGGCCATATCATGAAGCGAGCGCTGCAGATCTAGCGATTCTGGAGTGGTCCCTGACATAGGGTAACTTTTGCCGTCATAGCGCATTTGAATGGTCCCAATCAGACCCGTCTTCATATTCTGGTCTTGCATAATTCGCTCAATAAGATAAGTCGTTGTTGTCTTCCCATTTGTACCCGTAACCCCGATCATTCTCATTCGGCTGCTAGGTGAGCCAAAGAATGCATTCGACATGACAGACATCGCAAAACGGCAGTCATCCACAACGATCTGTGGGATATCAAGCTCTAGCTTATGCTCACATACGATAGCAGATGCTCCAGAGGCTACGGCTTGCGGCGCAAATTTATGTCCGTCTACGGTGTGACCCGGTAAACAGATAAACAGATCACCCGGACTTACACGGCGGGAATCCGTCTGAAGATCAGTAATCTCCACCTCCCCGTCCCCATATAGACGCGAAGTAGCAAGACAAGCAGATAATTCATTAACTTTCATAGTAATCCCTCACTCTACATTTTCGGATACAAACTGAACCCTTATACCTTTATCATTATTCACTAGAAGCTCCCATATAAATCCTGATGGTTGAGCCCTGTTCTACTCTTGCCCCAGCTTTCGGAGCCTGATTGATGACCGTATTGCCAGAGCCTGAACGCGCCAGATTAAAATTCATATTTAAATCCTCATAGATATCTTGTACGGTTGCACCTGTAAGGTCAGGCACGGTCACAATCGGAGTTTCACCATACTTATAAGTTTTTGGAAGCTGATCACTGCGTTCAGGAACCTTCATATAGTGCAGTGAGTCTTCCAAAATATTTTGCACGATTGGAGCTGCAACTACACCCCCAAATTGAATCCCTTTCGGATTATCCACTGCAGTGTAGACAACGATCTGTGGATCATCCGCCGGCGCAAAGCCAATAAAAGAAACAATGTGCTCTGTCGGAGAATAACGTCCATTTACAACCTTCTGTGCAGTACCCGTCTTGCCACCTACACGATAGCCGTCGATAAAAGCCGGCCGTCCCGTGCCTTTGGCAACCACGCTCTCAAGTGCTGCCCGCACCTTCTTGGATGTCTCCTCCGAAATAACCTGCCGCACAAGCTCAGGCTTCACCTCTGATACAGTCTCTCCCGTTTCCGGATTAACCCATGATTTTGTTACATGTGGTTTATAGAGATTGCCACCATTGATAGCCGCGGATACCGCAGCAATCTGCTGAATAGGTGTAACCGAGACCCCTTGGCCGAAGGCCGTAGTCGAAAGCTCCACCGGACCTACTTGACTAAGCTTGAACAGAATCCCATTAGATTCTCCGTTTAGATCAATTCCTGTTTTGCTGCCGAAACCAAAATCACGAATATATTTGAAGAGGGTTTCTTTGCCCAGCCGTTGCCCAAGAGCAACAAAACCAGGGTTACAGGAGTTCTCAACCACCTGAAGGAAGGTTTGGCTGCCATGGCCGCCTTTTTTCCAACAGCGCAGCTTCGCACCCGCCACTTCGATAAACCCAGGATCATAGAAATGATCATTTTGCAGGTCTACCTTACCTTCTTGCAGTGCTGCAGCAAGTGTGATGATTTTGAACGTCGAACCAGGCTCGTAAGTCATCCAAATGGGCAAATTCCGATTATAGATCTGCGGATCATATTCCTTATATAAACCCGGTTCATAACCCGGTCTACTAGCCATGGCCAGAATTTCACCATTCTTCGGATTCATCGCTATAGCCCAAGCACCCTGCGCCTGATATTTTACCATAGCTTGATCTAGCTCACGTTCCATAATGGATTGAATCTGTTTATCAATCGTCAATTGCAGATTAAGTCCATCCTGAGGGGCAGAATACTTCTCCGATGATCCAGGCATGAGTCTTCCACCTGCGTCAGACAAATACGAAATATTGCCTGCTATTCCTTTAAGTAAATTATCGTATATGTTCTCGACCCCGGTAATTCCTTGGTTATCAATACCTGTAAAGCCTAGTATATGCGCGGCAAGATCGCCGTACGGATAATATCTTTTGCTATCCTCAGCGACAACGATGCCCGGCAACTGCAAATCACGGATGCTCGCGGCAAGTTCCATCGTAATTTTGCGGCCGCCGGGCTGTAGTTTCACCGACATTGATTTTTTAGTCAGCAAGCTCATCAGCTTCTCCTCGGTCATCCCAAGCAGAGGCGCCAATTGCTGCGCTGTCTTTTGCTTCTCCTTCACCTGCACAGGCACCGCATAAACCGTAGGCGTACTGATATTATAGGCCAGCGGTATACCTTCACGATCCAAAATTTCACCACGCTTGGCTGTAAAAGGAATATTGCGGCGCAAGGAATCTTCTACCTTGTCACTTAATTTCTCGCCTTGGGATAATTGCACAAAGCCAAGACGCACGACCAGCGAACCGAATAACACTGCCAGTCCCAGCAGCGTCCACAACATTCTCCGCCGTGTTACGACCTTCGAAACTTTCATTCCGTTCTCCCCCGCTTTCACCTATAGACATGAGCTCTTATCTTCATGACTATTCGGGACAAACAGGGGTTAGAACAAGCCTATGGCCCACTCTCCGATTCCGTACCCTCATCAGCAGTCGAAGTTGTAGGATCCTCTTCACTCTTATCATTTAATGGTTTCAGCTTCAAAGTAACCAATGTTTTGCCGTTCTTTGTTCCTTCAATCTGTTCCGAGACATATCCTTCGCCTTCTACCGCAATCTCCACTTTTAGAAGTGTTAGAATCTCAAGCGCATCACGCAGCGACTCTCCTTGTAATTTTGGAATGGTAGGCTTGTCCCCTTGCTTGCTTAATAGGTATATACGCTGTCCTTGAGCAAGCTTCGTTCCAGCCTCTGGATATTGGGTTTCCACAGAAGCTTCTTCACCGACCACTTCAAAATCAAATCCTTGATCCAGAAGTGTCTCTCTTGCTTCTTTCATCGTTTTGCCCATCAGATCAGGTGTGGTCCGGAGCACAGGCGCTTCAGATTCAACTGTTTTTTTACTATCCTTATCGCTAGTTTCAGTCGCTAACTTTGGAACTCCCATGTATTGCAGAGACTGAGATACGATTTCTTTAAATACAGGAGCTGCAGCTTTACCGCCGCCAACCTCAACGTTCGGTTCATCAATAATAACAATAACAGCGATCTTTGGATCATTCACAGGCGCATAACCAATAAAGGAGACCAGTACTTTGGACTTCACGTAGTCCTTACCTTCAACCTTGATAGCCGTTCCTGTCTTACCTGCGACACGGTAACCTTCTATGTGAGCGTTGCGTCCTGTACCTTTGACTTGGTCGGCAACTACCTGCTCCAAGTATTCACCGGTTTTCTTGGCGCTTGCCTCATCAATCACCTGACGCACTACACTAGGCTGAGTAACCTTAGTGTCACCGGTGTTTGGGTCCGTAACCTCTTTTACCACATATGGAGTCATCAGTTTCCCACCATTGGCGATAGCAGATACAGCAACCAATTGTTGAAGCGGGGTAACTAGCACTTTACCATGCCCATATGCAAGTGTAGCAATTTCGATAGGACGTCCAAGGTTAGGGTTAACGACCCCACTGGCTTCCCCTGGCAAATCGATTCCTGTCTTCCCATTAAAGCCAAAATCATCAATATACTGTAAAAGTCTATCTTGTCCGAGCATTTCATAAAGTTTTACAAAAAGAACGTTACTAGACCGCTTCACACCTTCCAGGAAACTGATTTGCCCCCAGCCGGCACGATTAATATCATGTAATGCCTTACTGTATCCCTTAATTCTGATAGATCCTGACAGAAATGTAGCTACGGGATCAAAAAGCTTCTCTTCTACAGCTGCAGCAAGTGTTACAATTTTGAAGGTCGAACCGGGCTCATAAGTTGATTTGATAGCATGATTGTAGAAACCCGCTGCATCAGCACCCGTATCCATATATTTATTAGGATCAAAGGTAGGCATATTCGCCATCCCCAAAATCTCCATCGTATTCGGATCAGCAGCAATGACACTCATACTTTTCGGCTTATATTGCGCATATGCCTTTTCCATGGCCGCTTGTATATATTGCTGGATTGTACTGTCGATTGTAAGCTTGAAATTACTTCCATTTACTACAGGTTTATAGGTATCTTTTGAATCCGGCAGCTTAACCCCTTGACCGTCACTTTGATAAAGCAGCTTGCCATCGGCTCCCTTAAGCTGTTCATCCAGGGATTTTTCCAGACCCATAATCGCCTTGCCATCTCGATCTGTATAGCCTAATATATGCGCAGCAAGCGAACCCTTAGGGTAATATCGTTTCTGCTCTCTAACAAGACCAATCCCAGTCTCTTGAATTTTATGCTCTTTACCTAGGGCTACATAAAATTCTTTCACCTTATCCGCAAGTTCCTGATCGATCTTCCAGCCTTCGTTACGAACCTCACGATTCTTGAGGTATTTACCGTTCTCGTCTTTCGCTTCAACCAGTTTCCGCAGCTCATCTTCTGGCTTGCCGAGTAGCTCATGCAATCCCTTGACGACCTCATCACCAATTCCCTTTTCAGCAATGACTGCCGGGTTTACAACCACAGTATAAGCAGGGACATCACTTGCGAGCACACTCCCATTACGGTCAGAAATCGTTCCTCGCTCTGCTTTGATAGTCGAAGTGTGCGCCCAAAGTGTAGCAGCCTTTTCTTGCCATTCTGAGCCCTCCATTACTTGAATCCAGAACACTCTAGCTATCAAAACAAGAAAAAAGAGGGTAATACACCCTCCTATAAACAGCGTGCGAAGTTTTATTCTCTTTACCATAAGCGAACCTCACAATTTTTTTATTGCGATCTTGCCAATCGCTCACTAATTATCGCCTTCTGTCGATATCGGATTCGCCGGAATAAAGATTGTAGCATTTTCATCCGGTGCTACGTATCCAAGATCCTTTGCCTTTTGGGCAACCTTCTGCTCCAAGTTCTGCTTCTCCATCTCAAACGTGGAAATTTGCTTCTTAGCAGTCGCTATATCCTTATCTAATTTCTGGGCCTGCAAGTTCAAATCATAAATATGAACGTAACGTGAAATCAGGGTGATAGCCACCAAAACGCATACTCCTAGCGTCAGCATATACAAAAGTTTCTCTTGCAGCGGAAGTACTCTTCGTTTGGTAACTACTTTTGTCTTCTCGCGGTAAAGGGGGTTTACCTCTTCTTTTCTTTTGGGCTGAACTGCTAAATTGCCGCGGGTATAGGCCATCTCTGACTCTCCTTTATCGTCAATTACAATTTTTCTGCAATGCGCAGCTTAGCTGAACGGGCTCGAGTATTAAGCTCAAGCTCTTCTTCAGAAGGCACAAGCGGTTTGCGGTTGATTAACTTAAGCGTGCCTTTCGCGCCACATACACAAAACGGAAAGTCAGGCGGGCATGTACATCTGCTTAAATAGCTGCTTAGTATTTGCTTGCAAATTCGGTCCTCGAGTGAATGAAAAGTGATAACGGATACTCTACCTTCTGGTGCAAGGCAACGTACTGCGCTATGTAATCCTTCTTCAAAAGCACCCAACTCGTCGTTTACAGCAATCCGTAAACCTTGAAAGCTACGTTTAGCGGGGTGTCCTCCCGTTCTTCGTGCAGCCGCCGGAATACCTTCCTTGATAAGCTCAGCTAATTCTCCTGTGGTCTCCACAGGACTTTCTTCTCTTCTGTCTACAATTTTCTTAGCAATTCTCCGCGAGAACTTCTCTTCTCCATATTGGAAAAGCACACGGGCAATCTCCTGCTCAGACCACGTATTCACAATATCAGCAGCCGTTAATAGCGCCGTCTGATCCATTCGCATGTCCAGCGGAGCATCATGATTGTAACTAAATCCGCGTTCTCCCTCATCAAACTGGGGAGAGGATACGCCAAGATCAAAGAGGACCCCATCCACTTGGGGAATGCCATCTTTTTGTGGTACAAAGGGCACATCCTTAAGTACACTCTCCAGATCACGGAAATTGGTCTTAATGAGTACAACCTTGTCTCCGTATTCAGCTAGTCTTTCTTTTGCGTTCTCCAGAGCCCAATCATCTTGATCCAAACAGATTAATCGGCCTTCGCCGCTAAGTTTGGAAGCAATTAGTGCGCTGTGGCCTGCTCCACCGAGAGTGCAATCTACATAGATTCCGTCTTTTTTGATGTGCAGCCCTTCTGTCGCTTCTTCTTTAAGCACCGTGATGTGGTGAAACAAGCTGCATCCCTCCAGGACAGTATTCGATATTGTGTTTTATAGATCAAAATTGAAATCCACCAATTTTTCGGCAATTTCGTTGAACGATTCCTCGGACTGTTCGAAGTACTGCTCCCATAGCTCTTTGTTCCAGATTTCCACCCGGTTCGAAACGCCCAGAATAACACAGTCTTTGTCCAGTTTGGCATACTGCCTTAAATTGGCCGGCAGATTTACCCTTCCCTGTTTATCCCATACACATTCTGTTGCGCCTGAGAAAAAAAAGCGACTGAATGCACGGGCATCTGATTTCATCAGTGAAAGGCTTTTTAGCTTTTGTTCCATGATTGCCCATTCTTCCATGGGATAAACAAATAAACAGGAGTCTAGACCACGGGTCGTCACAAAGGAGGTTCCAAGCAATTCACGGAGTTTAGCCGGAATAATAATTCGGCCTTTGTCGTCAATGCTGTGTTGATACTCTCCCATGAACATCCTTTTTCCCACCCCTAATCCCCGAATCCCCACTTTACCCCACTTTTCACCACTTAAGCATAATAGATTCGCCATTAAAAATCAAAAACCTTTTTCTGGTGAAAGGAATTTTTTGCTAAATCAGATGGATCGTTACCCAAAAAACATTTCGCCACAGAAAAAAGCCATACAATCGGAATCTTGTCCGCTGCATGGCTTTTCAAGCATAAACGTCTTCGGT
The DNA here is from genome assembly GCF_038009145.1 of Paenibacillus sp. FSL R5-0923. Lineage (NCBI taxonomy): Bacteria > Bacillati > Bacillota > Bacilli > Caryophanales > Paenibacillaceae > Paenibacillus > Paenibacillus sp. FSL R5-0923. The sequence goes on along the minus strand of NZ_JBBPAT010000001.1, from coordinate 2,402,175 downwards.
GTCCTTATAAGGACGCCGAAGCGTTTAAGCGAGAAATATAAGGATAATGTATAGCGTAAAACTTATACTCTCTTATATTTTACAAAAGTTGCTTCAGTTCAAGGTACACTTGGTTAATATACTTTATTGTTGTGCGTTCCGTAATTAATCGTTCAGATTCCAGCTGTCCAAATAATCCACTTGTGCTGGAGTCAGACTATCAATGTTAATGCCCAGACTTTGCAGCTTGTAGCGTGCTACCTGCTCATCCAGCTCGTAAGGAACATTCTCAACTTTTACGCCGATGCTCTTATAATTATCATTTACATATTTCAACGACAGCGCTTGTAGCGCAAAGGTCGTATCCATAATTTCGGCAGGGTGTCCATCCGCAGCACCCAGATTTACAAGTCTGCCTTCTGCAAGCAGATATAGTTTACGTCCGTCGTGAAGCTGGTACTCTTCGATATTTTTGCGAACAGTACGCTGAGATACGGATCTTTCAGACAATTCAGGCTTATTCACTTCAACGTCGAAATGACCTGCATTGCACATAATTGCGCCATCCTTCATCACATCATAATGTTCACCGCGAATGACATAACGATTACCAGTTACTGTAACGAAGAAATCACCAACCTTAGCAGCTTCCAGCATAGGCATAACTTCGAAACCGTCCATATGTGCTTCAACGGCTTTAATAGCATCCACTTCTGTGACAACCACTTTTGCGCCCAAACCTTTGGCACGCATAGCAACACCTTTACCGCACCAGCCGTATCCGACAACAACTACGGTTTTGCCCGCAACGATCAGGTTGGTTGTTCGAATAATTCCATCCCATGCGGATTGGCCTGTGCCATAGCGGTTATCAAACAAATATTTGCAATAAGCATCATTTACTGCGACCATTGGGAACTTCAACACACCTTGCTTTTGAAGAGCTTTTAGACGAATGATGCCGGTTGTTGTTTCTTCAGCACCCCCACGAATATTCTCCATTAGATCAGGACGCTCCGAATGCAGCAATGTAGCAAAATCCCCACCATCATCAATAATCAAATCCGGTTTGCTTTCCAGCGCCTTGATATTAAGGGCTTTGAACTCTTCAGGTGACGGGTTGTATTTAGCAAATACGGTAATTCCGTCCTCTACAAGCGCCGCACATACATCATCCTGTGTAGACAGTGGATTCGATCCAGTAATGGTTACTTCTGCACCGCCTGCTTTGACTACCTTCGCCAGATAAGCGGTTTTAGCTTCCAAATGAAGTGTAATAGATACTTTTAGTCCTTTGAATGGCTGTTCAGCTTCGAACTGCTCACGGATACGGTTCAATACCGGCATATGTTGACGAACCCAGTCGATTTTCAAATGACCTTCGGGTGCGAGTGACATATCAGCCACGATACTATTTTGTTTTGATGAACTCATAATGAAACCTCCTAAAAGTTTTATGGAGCGATACTTCTATGTTTTACTTCGCAGTAAAACTCGCTTCGTAAGCATAATCCAAGTTTTGTGAGCGTTTCTTCCTTGTTTTATGGAGCAATACTTCTCTACATATAAATGATACGATGCGTCCCACTATAATCCGGTTCAATAGCCATCAGCTCATCTAACCATGGAAGTCCGTAGCGGTTCAAGTAATACATGATATTGTACACTCTTTCTTGCAGTTTACCCAGTGGCATTAACGACAGCTCGATTCGCTCCCATTGACGGATTGCAGCTTCATTCTGTTTTGCCATTGCATCTTGGGCTTTCGCTTGTAAAAAAGTGATCTGATCTAAAATCTTATCTTTATTGTTATTCCCTAGTTTTAGCAGACCTGCCTGAATGGTTCCAAGCTGCTCAATCAGTGGTTCGTACATGGCGGAGAAAGTAGCTTTAGTTTCTTCGAAACGTTGTTCAATCCCCAGCTCATCCTGTGCAGCCAACCACTCATGTCTTTTACGATCTAGTCCCTGTCTTACGTCCTCAAAGCTTAGTTGATATTTATCCATATGCTTATGAAGCGTACCTTCCACCACTGTGAAAGACATTCGCGGGATGATCAGGGGCATTTGTCCCCCAATGATCTCAAACGCACGATGCGGAATGGCCCAATAAGCAATCTCACCTTGACCTAGCACCGTTGCTAGAACCGGCAACACATAATCCTGCATAAGCGGACGTGTCAGCACGTTGTTACTGAATAGTTCCGGATGAACCTTCACTTCCTCCAGTAGTTCATCCCGGGTGAACGATACCTGGCCCTTGCGATCGGCAAAAACGCCATCTTTCTTATGAAGCAATAATCGTACACCTTCATGTATATAAAAGAGGTTGGCATTGCCTGCCGTAACGTCAGCTTGAAGCTCATACCCAGCGTTCACGATATCAGAAGCAGAATTCATGTACGCTGTTTCCAGTGCATCATTCTGCATAATTAGCGAAGTAAAGAAAGGCTCTTCTAACTTACGAAGGTTAGGATCAGCAGAATCGAGCAGGATCAGACCAAATTTACCAAATAAAGAACCCATCAGCTTGGCAAAAGCATCCGTCATACTATCTGCTCTAAACGAAGAAGATCGAATAAATTCCATAATTTGCGGTTTAAAGTCACTATCTTGAAGTAGCGCATCCAGCTGTTCCACTACTTGCTGCCAGCTTTCATCTTCTACACGAATATTACTCACCGAGGATCGTTTCTCCTCTGATTTCTCTATCTTAATCTTTGTAATCTCTTGCGTACGATTCAATACATACGTATGATTCACTTCATCCCAGTCATGATCCTCTCCTGCAATCCAGAATAATGGGACTACAGGCCGACCGAGCTGTTCTGCTGCTTCTTTTGCCGCCATAATGGTTGTCATTGCTTTATATACTACAAGTAGTGGTCCTGTAAATAATCCGCTTTGCTGTCCGCCAGTAACCACTAACGTTCCCGGCTGTTCTAAAAGTGCCAGTGAAGACATCACCGCATCATGTGAATTATGCTTTTCATTATATTGCCGTAGACATGCAGCAACTTGTGTCCGGTCTGCACGGAGACCATCACTACGATCCAGCCATTCTGCCCGAATGCTTCGACTCTCTTTGCTTCGGAAATCCCCACCATACAAATGACTAACCTTCTCAAAATTTTCTATATAGTCGCGCGCGAGTGCAGATCCACCCGGGAGCGGTTCCTTAACAATATTCATTTGCTAGTGCCTCCAGTTCTACTGAGCAGTTATATGTAAATCCAAGTTCGTAAACTCTATATGATTGTATCCAAAGTCAGGGGCCGCGTCAAAAGAATTACATACCTGCAAAAAAGCAATGCAAGAGCAGCCGTTTTATTTTCTTATCCATTAAAATGATTATTAAATATCCCCACTACATACAAGAGGCGAGAGCATAACGCTCCCGCCTGTCTAATACTCGCTATAGATTTAAGCAAATTTTTTGCTTACCCAGTGTCCTTTGGATACTTCTACTAATTCAAAGTCACTATCATTGCTCTTTTCGTTAGCAGAATAAATAGGACTACCAAGCTCATCATGCAAGTGAATACGTTTCTTGTTCACTTCAATTTCCGGATCCGGAATTGGAATAGCTGACAAGAGAGATTTGGTATAAGGGTGGATAGGATTTGCATAAAGCTCTTCACTTTCCGCCAATTCTACCATTTTACCCAAATACATAACTGCTACGCGATCACTGATATGTTTAACCATGGACAGATCATGCGCGATGAAAAGATAAGTCAATCCCAGACGATCTTGCAATTCTTTAAGCAAGTTTACGACCTGAGCCTGAATGGATACGTCAAGCGCGGAAATCGGCTCATCACAAACGATGAACTTAGGATTTACCGCTAACGAACGGGCAATCCCAATACGTTGGCGTTGTCCACCAGAGAATTCATGCGGATAACGAGTAGCGTGATCATGGTTAAGACCAACCATATCGAGCAGCTCTTCGATCCGTTTTTTACGTTCTGCACGACTGCCAGCCATTCCGTGAATGTCCAGTGCCTCGCCGATGATATCAGAAACCGTAAAACGCGGGTTAAGTGATGCGTACGGATCTTGGAAAATCATCTGCATGTCACGGCGCATTGCTTTCATTTTGTTAGAAGGCAATTTATAAATGTCTGTACCATTATATTTCACACTTCCGGCAGTTGGCTCATACAAGCGAAGAATTGTACGTCCAGCAGTAGTCTTACCACAACCGGATTCCCCTACCATTCCAAGCGTCTCGCCCTCACGGATGGAGAAGTTAATATTATCAACAGCCTTAAGAACCTTGCCTTGACCTACATTAAAATATTTCTTAAGACCTTCTACCTCTATTAGGTTCTTACTCAAGAGTACTGCACCTCCTTGGCCATCGAATGCAGATTCCAGCAACGCGCCATATGCGTTTCGCTGAATTCTGTGGCGCCGGGATCGATTTGTTCGCAAACATGCATTGCTTCATTGCAACGCGCGGTGAACGGACAGCCGATCGGCGGCTTGATCAGATCTGGCGGTGTGCCGATGATCGGAATGAGCGGCTCGCCCTTCTTTTGGTCCAGACGCGGCATCGAGCGCAGCAGACCTTTGGTATATGGATGCTGTGGATTCTTAAAGATTTCCCATCTTGTTCCGGTCTCCACAACTTCACCTGCATACATTACAATAACCCGATCACACATACCGGCAACGACGCCAAGATCATGGGTAATCAAAATGATGGAGGTACCTAGTTTTTGCTGCATCTCTCTCATAACTTCCATGATCTGCGCCTGAATGGTTACGTCAAGAGCCGTTGTAGGCTCGTCCGCTATGAGTAAAGCCGGACGGCAGGCTAGCGCGATTGCAATCATTACACGCTGGCGCATACCGCCTGAAAACTCGTGGGGATATTGGTTAAAGCGAGCCTCAGCATTTGTGATGCCAACTAATTTGAGCATCTCAATACCTTGCTTTTTCGCTTCGGCCGCTGACATTTTCTGATGTTTAATCAAAACTTCAGTGATCTGTTTGCCCACTTTGATGGTTGGGTTCAAAGAAGTCATCGGGTCTTGAAAAATCATGCCAATATCTTTACCGCGAATGGATTCCATTTCTTTCATGCTTTTGTCTAGCAGATTTTGTCCTTGGAAAATAATTTCTCCCTTTTTCACTTTAGAGGGTGGGGAAGGGATCAACCGCATAATCGATTGTGCAGTTACACTCTTACCGCTGCCGGACTCGCCGACGATGGCAACCGTTTCACCTTTGCCAATTTCAAAATTCATACCACGGACAGCTTGCACTTCTCCGCCTTTAACAAAAAACGAAACATGCAAATCTTTGACTTGTAAAATAGGTTCCATCCATAACCCTCCTATTTTTTCAGCTTAGGATCAAGCGCGTCACGAAGACCATCACCGAAAATGTTGAAAGAAAGCATGGTTAAACTGATCAGAATGGCAGGGAACAGGAAGCGCCATGGATAGTACAACCAACCGGTGAGTGAATCGTTAATCATAGATCCAAGTGAAGCGATAGGAGCTTGTACACCAAGACCCAAGAAGCTTAGGAAAGCCTCAGCAAAAATTGCATTTGGTACAGAAAGTGTAATCGTTACAATAATCGGACCCACTGCGTTCGGCAGAAGGTGTTTGAACAACAGTCTCGCAGAACCTGCACCCATGGAACGAGAAGCCAATACGAACTCGCGATTCTTAAGCTGCATAATTTCACCGCGTACAATCCACGACATCGTAATCCAACCCGTGATGGTTAAGGCCAGGATGATGGTACCAAGACTTGGTTCAAGCACAACCAAAAGCAAAATTACAACAAGCAGATAAGGAATGGAGTACAAAATTTCAGAGAATTTGTTCATGATATTATCTACACGGCCGCCGAAGAAGCCCATAATACCTCCATAGATAACACCGATAAACAAGTCGATGGCTGCCGCAGCTAGACCAACGATCAAGGAGATCCGTGCGCCGTACCAAGTACGAACGAAAATATCACGTCCAAGATCATCCGTTCCAAACCAGTGATCGGAGGAAGGGGGCTTATTGGTATTCATCAAGTCATTGGAGTAATAGTTATATTTCGAGAATAAAGGAGCGATAATCGCTGCAAGCACGATCAAGCCTAGAATCCCAAGCGCGGTCATCGCCATTTTGTTTTGACGCAACCGTTGCCAAGAATCTTTCCAGGCAGAGAGACTCTCCCGCTGAATTACCTCGGCTTCTTTTTCATCTACACCGACTTTTTGAAAGTCTTCCGGTTTTAGATTCATGTTCTTTAACAAGTTATTATCAGATGCCACTCTTTAGCCCTCCTTTCCTCCACTTAATTTCATACGTGGGTCAATCAATACATAAGCAATATCAGTAATGAAACGGGCCACCATGAGTAGTACACCATAGAAAATGGTTATCCCCATAATAACGGTATAGTCACGGACACCAATCGCTTCCACGAACTGTTTACCAATACCCCCAACACCAAAGATCTGCTCGATAACAACCGAACCAGTTACGATGTTAGCTGTCATAGGACCCATGTAAGTAACAACTGGCAGGATACCATTACGAAGTACATGGCGGCTCAGAATTGCCATCCAGCTTAATCCCTTAGCCTTAGCCGTTTTGATATAATCCGCATTCAGAACTTCAAGCATACTTGAACGGGTCAACCGAGCTATAAATGCTATTGGTTGCGCCGAGAGCGCTGCTACAGGTAGGAAATAATAGATTGGCCCTTTAAAACCTGAAACCGGTACCCAACCCAATTTGAAAGCGAACACATACTGTAATAATGACGCGACTACAAAGCTCGGAACCGCAATCCCCAGAACTGCCAACACCATCGCGGCGCTGTCAAGAAACTTTCTGTGATAGAGTGCCGCTAACATGCCGAGAAGAACCCCAACAATAACCGCCACAACAATTGCGACGAGTCCCAGCTTCAGCGACGCTGAAAAGGTTTGACCGATCAAATGTGATACATCTTGATTCAGGCGTTTCATGGATACACCCAGATCACCTTGGACAATATCACCTAAATACTTAAAATACTGATGAGAGAGCGGCTTGTCCAGACCATATTGCTCCATCAAACGCGCTTTAATTTCTGGCGGTACTTTTTTCTCAGAAGTAAACGGATCCCCTGGAATAGCTTTCATCAAGAAAAAAGTTGCTGAAATCAGTACAAATAATGAAACCAACATATAGAAGAATTTATTTGCGACATAACGAACCATCCCCATCACACCTCCTCCGACAAATTTTTTGAGAGCATTATATTGATTTTATGAAAAAAACGGATTTTTGTCCATTTTCTAAATATGTTATAAATAACAATAAATAACAAATAGACGGAAATACAAAAAAAAGGGATATATATGGAGTTCCACATATATATCCCGAAGTATTGTGTTACTTCAGTCAACTAACTATTCTGTTTAAATTACATGAGCTAAATCTTAGTGCTCAAGCAAGTATCCACGAGTCAAGTCAATTGCACCACTGAAGTCAAGAGTAACACCTTTGAGGTACTCTTTAGTCAGGGAGTTGTTAGTGTAGTAGTACAAAGGAATCAAAACTTGATCTTGCTCGATGAGCAATTTCTCAGCTGCAGCAAACTTGTCTTGACGTACTTTCAAGTCAGTACTTGCTTTAGCTTCGCTGATCAATTTGTCATACTCAGGGTTAGCGTAACCAGTATCATTGTTACCGCCACCTGTTACCCACATATCAAGGAAAGTCATTGGATCATTGTAATCCGCAGTCCAACCAGCACGTGCAACTTGGTAGTTCAGGTTTTGACGGTTTTCAATAAATACAGCCCACTCTTGGTTAACGGTTTGTACGTCGATACCAAGATTGTTTTTCCACATATCAGCAATCGCCAAAGCGATTTTCTTGTGACCTTCACTTGTGTTGTAAGTCAAAGAGAATGTAGGCAGTTTATCCATACCTTCTTCTTTCAGACCTTCAGCAAGCAAAGTTTTAGCTTGTTCTAGATCTTCAGTGAAGTAGTTATCTTTAACTGCTGTACGGTATTCACCATCAGCACCAGCGATACCCGGAGGTACATAACCGAATGCTGGGAATTGTCCACCTTGTACTACATTGTCAATCAAAGCTTGACGGTTAATGGACATTGCAAGAGCTTTACGGATTTTAGCGTTTGTGAAAGGTTTTTCAGTGATATTGAATTCGTAGTAGTATACGGAAGCAATACCTTTACGGCTGAATTCTTTTGGAAGTTCTTTTTGCACGATTGGAATTTGTTCTGATGGAATTTCACCAGTTGGTCCACCGGCACGATCGTATTCACCATTCTTGTAGCTGAGTAGTTCAGTTGCACCGCTGTTTACAAGGGAGAAGTCGATTTTGCTAAGTTTAATGGCATCTTTATCCCAATATTTATCATTTTTAGATACAACAAGCGTTTGTCCAGTAGTCCACTCAGTAAGAGTGAAAGCACCGTTAACGATCATACTGTCTTTACTTGTTGCCCATTTAGCATTACCCTCAGTGGATTTGTGAATTGGGTAATAAGTATAGAAGGAAAGCAATCCAAGGAAGTATGGAGTTGGGGCTTCAAGAGTAACTTCTAGAGTTTTCTCATCAACCGCTTTGACACCAACTTGACTGAAATCTGTAATTTCTTTGTTGTAATACTTTTGAGCGTTTTTGATGTAGTACAATTGATAAGCGTAAGGCGCTGCAGATGCAGCAGCAGGATCGAGCACGCGTTTCCAAGCGCGAACGAAGTCTTCTGTTGTTACAGGATCGCCGTTGCTCCATTGTGAATCACGGAGTTTGAAAGTATATACCAGACCGTCAGCAGAAATGTCCCAGCTTTCAGCAACACCTGGTTCAGCTTGACCAGATTCATCATTCATGCGAGTCAAACCTTCATACATAGTCTTCAGGACTGTGTTAGCTTGGCTATCTTGTGCCAATCCTGGATCAAATGTCGGAGGCTCAGAGCTTAGGTTGATTCTCAATGTTTGGTCCGCAGCCAATTTCTCTTCTGTAGCCGCATTACCAGTTGCCGTGTTACCAGTGTTACCAGCGTTACCTTTATTGCCGCTGTTCGCGTTGTTTCCGCCGCAGCCAGCAAGCACTGTGCCGATAACAAGTACTAATGCAAGCATTAGCAATAGACTTTTACTCTTCTTCATCTAGCAGTTCCCCCTAAATAGAATGTGGTATATGGTTTATGATTATACAACCAGTGGTCAAAAAAATCTAGTGGTATGTTTTCAGAAAATTCTTTTTTTATTAAAACTTTAAACTTTTGTGACGTTGCCGCTTCACCGGAGCAGTGGAACATTACATCGCTTGTGATATGTACTTAATTAGCCCTACAAACATAAATAATAAATATCCGACGCTCATAAAAAAGAAGGAAAGTCTCCAAACTGCCCGAAATAACCGCTTCCCATCTACTTTTCCTTTCAGTCGATTCTGAGCGCCTCCAATCAATCCAGTGGATATTAATACAATAAGTAGTATAAGATAAAACCCAAAACCGTTATTAAACAAGTTGTTAAATAATGCGGAGACCGATAATAATAAAAAAAATGTAGTCACGTCCATAGCGAGCATAAAAGTTTTCTTTTTATCTTTTTTTAAGCCTCTTCCAATGAAATAAACAATTAAAAACGGTATTATTGGAATCAAACTTAAAGTACCGACCGAATTCATCAGCAATCCCATAGCTTCACCTCTCCTCCGAGATCATACCTATATTCCCTCAACTAATTGGCAGATCAAGCGATGTAAAGGAACCAATGTTCCAGTGCGTTCTGCCATTTCTACAAGACTTCCATTGATCCAATGAATTTCTGTGCTTCTTGAAGCTAGAACATCTGCCAGCATGGACGAAGTATTGCCAGCCGTTGTCCTGCACACTTTAAGGATGTTATCCCACGCATCATGATCATAAGTAATTCCGCAGGCATCATATACCATAGTAGCTTCTCTAAAAAGTTCTCTCATTAACTGCAGGCGCTCTTCTGAAGCAAGCAGTTCACCATTTGGAATACGCCAAATCGCTGTGAGCGGATTAATAACGGCATTGATTAGGAGCTTCCGGTAAATCATGGTATCCACTTCATTCGACAAAAAGGCTGAGAATCCTGCCATAATGAGAACTTCTATTAAATAATTCACTTGTAAATCAGTATGTATACTATGGGCTTGTCCATTCTTTAAGCTCCATTTCCCTATCCATACCTCCCCCGCACCTGCATGAATGACCTCAGTTAAAGACTTTCGCTTCGCAGCTTCTGTTGTTACGGCAGCATATAAATTTGCTTTCGGCAGCAAGTTACTGAGCATCTCCATATGTCCAATGCCATTTTGAAAACAAATGATGTGTACCTGTTGTTCCCTAAGAGGGGATAGAAATTCAGGTAAAACATTATGTAGTATGTCCTGTTTAACCGTTACTATGATCCAATCACTGGGCTCACGGAGATAGGCATCTGCAAATCCCTCTATTGGTGCGGACACAAATCGATCCCCCGAAATCGAAATTGGATCGCGCCCATCCTCATAGCTCACAGTTAAGCCCTCATCTTTTAATTTCCGGTACTGCTCTACCCCTCGACACCACAATCTCACTTCATTCCCGGACTGGGTCAGCCTCCCTGCCAAAAGCAGCCCAAGTGAACCCGCACCGATTATATCGATTTTCATCTGATCCTCCTGTTGATCTCAAGCGCAATTTTTCTAAGTATAGCCTTAATATACCAAGAAGAACCGCCGTTGTCGTCCTCCATAAATGACAATACAAAACCAAAACGCCCGCAAATGGCGCTAATAAAGCGAACCACTTACGGGTGTTTTAGTTTGCCTATCTTTTATTCAATACGTTCTAAATTTCCGTTCCCATCCATTTTGAAACGAGTCTTCATTTCTTCTTCTTCTTCGTTTAAGAAAGCTAGCCTACGCGCACGATCCATAATCTGAATTAAAGCTTTGTAATCATCATTGACTACCCGGTAGTCACTTTGAGCAAGATTAACCTCTTTTGACAACCGCTCATTCTCAGATCTTAATTCTGTTAATTCATCTTCCTTCTCGCGCAAATCTCTCTCCAGCATTTTCAGCTGGCGTCCTGCCTCCTGGATCGTACCTTTCCATTGTCTCAGGAAACGTATAACCGCATCAATGGATAATGTGTTTTCACTTAATCCTTCGCCTCGTCCGAATTCCTCATCGGTATCCCCGAGAATCAGACCCGCTACCTGCGCTCCTCTTACCGACGGTTGCTTTTTCAGGTAACTTCTCTTTTGACGTTGGCCTTTAGCGATTCCAATTGCACCTTCATAGCTTTTTCGAACACAGCTGTTCCAGCGGAATCCGCAAGCAGCCGACGTTCTGCCGATTTTCTCACCCACTTCTTCAAAAGCAGCAAGTTGTGTACTGCCCTCCCGAATGTGGCGCAAGGTTACTTCTGCCAGTATTAGATCATCTTCTGCACTCCAAGCATCCTGTCTAACGGCTGTCATCCAACCAAACCTCCTAACAACATCTTGAAATAACCATCTCCATAACCGACAGCTCTGCCGGGTAGTGAATAGGGATAAAAGCTGCTTACTCCATTTCTATGCTTCTCATAGAGTTCATAGAATCTATTTGATACTAAATTGTATTTCCATTATCTGCCCACATCATACGCTTTAAGTAATAAATTCTCTTTTTTCAAGCACTAATCACTTCAGTCAATTATAAAAATCACATTTTTTCAAGATTAGTGTATTTTTTTCAATGAATTCGTTTACACATTTTTACTGAACGGGTATAATAAGTCGAAGGAATATTCGTGAGATACATACTGGAAGGGGGACTCTCTCTTGGACCGCATGTTTCGGGTATTAGGTTTTTTTACATTGGCTATTGGATTGATGGCTTTCGCCGGAGGTCTGACAGAAATGGCCTTGCTTTTCTTTTTGCAAACCGCTTTTTTCGTAATTCTCGGTTATTTGAAGTTTACTGAAAAAACTTATGTCCTACTTTTCTGGGCATACATGATTTTGACTTTCACCGGTTTCAGCTATTGGACGATCTTTCAAATGGGTCTTCCACTATAAATTGCAGTGCTCTCTTGAAGCGGATGAGGTCCTTATCTAATAAGGATCACTTCCGTTTTTTTGTTTATCAGTTAATATATTATATATGAGGTCCCTCAAATACCTGTGTACGCATTGAAGGATAGCCTCACTTTGTGGGGATTTTTTGTATGTATGCTATTTTAGAAGGGTTAAACATATTATTAGTACATACATATATCCATTCAGGAAGAACCGGTTTTGCCGTCTTTTACAGACAGTTTCCGTTTCTACGAGAAATAGAAGGATGATTTATGGAGTGAAACAGATAAATTTTTATCTTAAATTTCAAAAAAAGGTGGTGGTGTGGTGCGCTCCCGCAATGCCCAAAGCCGCATGATGGCAACCATACTAATTCTCTTCTGCTGTACATTGTTTCCGTTACAATCTACGATGTACCTGTCTGCCGATCCTAGCGGTTCTTTTTTCAATTCCTCTATACCAGATAATGAAGAAACCCGTAAACTTCTGGAGCAGACCTTATCTTCCGCAGAAATCGAACGGGAGATCATCAAGATTACAGCTGAACAAAAAGCGCTTGAAGAAAAGGTAGATTACCTAGAAGAGCAAGCTATCCAGAAAAAATCTGCCATCGCAAACCAACAAGAGCGTGCAGGCGCGGTCCTTCGTTCTTATTATATGGGGGATAGAGACGGTCTCTTGACCGCATTTCTATCCGCGAAGAGCATTAGCAGATTTCTGGCACTATTTGATTATTATGAAATTATTATCGGAAATGACCGCAACATTCTCACACAATACGAGGACCAATATAAGAATCTAAAGAAGACCCTCCAGACTGCACAGCGCAGCTCGAAGGATCTTGCACAGCTGCGAACCGCTCTGGAGGAACAGAAAATTCGGGTAGCCGCGCTCAATAAAGAAATTGAAGGCGGGATTAAAGACAGTAGTGATCCTGATAATATGAGCGCTCTACTTCAAGAATTCACATTATATTGGGAGAATATTGGTTTGCGCGAGGTAAAGACCTACTTCAAAGCATTGTCTTCCGCAATGAATAAATTACCGCAGTTTGTCCAGAATCGAGAGGGAGTTCTTACTCGTAAGGGGATGACTTATGTTCTGAATCTGAAGGAAGAGGATTTAAACGAATTCCTTCAGTCCCAGAATAAGCTATTTAACGATTTCGCATTTCATTTTAATGACGGAACGATTACTGCCACAGGAAAAAGTGGAGCTTTAGCCCTTTCATTAACCGGTCACTACATCATACAGGAAGAACCCATCAACGGACTTATATTCCAAGTAGATCATGTTGTATTTAATGGTCTCGAATTACCTGATACCACTAGAAGAACACTTGAGGAGGAATTTGATTTAGGCTTTTACCCTGGAAAAATCGTTTCTTTCCTCCGCGCCACAGAAGTAGATAGTAAAGAAGGCGTCCTCCAAGTTAAACTTTCTATCTCATTCTAAGCCTTCCTTGATGAAATCTTTGTACCCGGCCGCATCCATTTTTCCTGTAAGCAGTAAGGATACTGCTTCAACAATCTTACTCCAGCCGCCTTGGAATTCGACCTCCAGGGCGGTTTCTTCTGTCAGTAATAATTCGACTCCAAAAGGAAGCCTATATTTGAAATCATGCTCTGAACGATATAGGACATCCAGCGCAGGCAGGCTTCCCGTGTTCTCCAGCCAATCCATTTGAGAATCCTCAGAAGTGATAAACGTCAGCCAATTCACGGCTTCCTTTGGATTTGGGGATTGAGCTGGAAGTGCAAAGGAACGGCTGTAATAAGATTCAAGTCCTCTCCCGTTACTTGCGGTCAGTGGTGCTTCAGCAACTAAAGACGAATTCCCATGTTTTTTCCACTCAGATAGCGGTAGAGCTGCAACAGCAACGCTTCCGCTCTGAATCATATCCCAAACATCTTTGTTATATCGACTGGTAAGGTAAAAATAACTGCGAGCATTCTGAGTCCAATTTATCACTTCTTGGTTATCCGATAGCAAGCTGCTGTTCATACTCTCCATAACAGCGGACAATCCATATGGATTACGTGTATCCATTGCGAGCAAATATTTTCCTTGCTCTTTAAGCACATTTTGAAGCAATGTGTTCCACTGTTCCAGACTTCTTGGTAAGGTAGTGAATCCCAGTTCCGCAAGACGCTGTGGTGAATAAACAAGTACATAAGGGTCGATATCCAGCGGCACTCCCCAATTATATCCGTTCCATTGCATCCATGGGATTAACTGAGTTAACGGTGCAGTTCCCGGAATGCTCTGATACACATCCACCGGCAATAAATATCCACGTGTAGCCCAGTCGAGAATACTTCGTCCATCCGCCATAACGATATCCGGGCTATCCCCGATGGTTAGATCACGCTTCAAAACTTCGTCTGCATCCTCGCTATCAATATTTCTTAATATTACCTTTACTCCACTTTCTAAAGTATAACGATTGCTTAAAAGCTCCAGTTCATTGAATTCCTCACTATTTAACGATACTGTTATGCGCAGGCTATCTATAGTTCCCTCTTCCCCTGAAGAGGGGTTTGTCGACTGACTTTGTGGTTTTTTCATAGGATGTGGGTCGTTATTGGTACTCAATTCCATACTGGGTGACAAGCTTGTCAGCGATAGTAGTAAAATTGCAAAAAGCAGCCAATAATTTTTGCGTTTCAGCACAATTCCCCACCTTCCCCATGATTCGTCACCCCTATTTTACCAAACCCTCCGCTGCTTGTCTTTAGAATGTGAAAACGTTCTCTTTCTATTATATAGGGGAAACGACGGAGGAGTTTATTCGTGCATAATTCTTTGGTGTGCGAAGGGCGCTCCGTGTGCGGATTATTCTTCCGATCGCTGTTGTCCCCAGATTTATTGATTATATATCTTATCGGTATAAATCTGAAGACAAAGGCGAGCGCTGTCGCTTCTCCAGAACAATTCCTCTCCCTCCGCTAACCGCTCTCCATTTATGTATCATAGCCTACTAAATTCCTCCGCCGTTTCTGGGCGGGCAGGAAAAAGCCGGGAGTTATGCTTCTCCCGGCTGAGATTGAAGATAGGAATAGGTTAGAGAAGATCCGCTGCCAATTGGGCTAGGCGGGAACGCTCGCCTTTTTCCAAAGTAATATGTCCGCTAATCCCTTGCTGCTTAAACTTCTCAACAATATAACTAAGTCCGTTACTCGCAGCATCCAGATACGGATGATCGATTTGCTCCGGATCACCCATAAGAATCACTTTACTTCCTTCACCCGCTCTGGAGACGATTGTCTTCACCTCATGACGGGAAAGGTTCTGAGCTTCATCAATAATAATGAACTGCGCAGGGATTGAACGGCCACGAATATAAGTTAAGGCTTCTACCTGTATGCTGCCTAAGCCCATTAAGATTTTATCGATATCGCCAGCTTTTTTGGTGTCGAACAGAAACTCCAGATTATCATAAATAGGCTGCATCCAGGGTCTGAGCTTCTCATCCTTCTCTCCGGGTAAATAACCAATGTCTTTACCCATAGGAACTACTGGACGAGCAATAAGCAGTTTTTTGTATTTATGCTCATCTTCAACTTTGAATAGTCCGGCAGCAAGCGCCAATAATGTCTTCCCTGTACCAGCCTTACCCGTAATGGTTACAAGCGGGATTTCATCATTGAGAAGCAGCTCCAATGCCATTCGTTGCTGAGCATTTCGGGCGCTGATCCCCCAAACTGAATCATTGCCCAGATAAAGCGGCTCCAGACGGGTCGCATCACTATTCACTTTGAGAAGAGCTGATTTGCCCGTGCCTATCTCATCCTTGAGGATCACAAATTCATGAGGGTACAACGGATACGACAACCCGAGCTGTTTAACCGTTAAAGAGCGGTGACTGTAATATTCATCAATCAATGCCGGATGTACCTGCAGAGATTGGTAACCAGTGTAAAGTTCATTTAAATCTCCAGTGCGATCTGACAAGTAATCCTCTGGCGTAATTCCTAGCACATCCGCTTTAATACGGACCAGCACATCCTTACTCACAAGCACTACGGGACGCGGATCAGGCTTCTCTTTCTCTTCGATTAAATAGTTGAGAGCTACAGCCAAAATCCGATTGTCGTTAGATACCTCACCAAACATTTCCTGTACCTTCACAAAACTGCGATGGTTAAGTTCTACCTTCAGCTTGCCTCCATGCTCCAGCTCCACACCACTATGCAAATGACCTAGCTCACGAAGTCCATCGAGCAATCGGGAAACCGTGCGGGCATTTCGACCGATTTCGTCAGCGTTGCGCTTTTTGGAGTCGATTTCTTCCAGCACAACCGCCGGAATAACCACCTCATGCTCCTTGAAAGAGAAAATCGAATTGGGGTCGTGCAAAAGCACGTTGGTATCTAGCACAAATATCTTGTTCATATTATCCCCTCCACAGCGCCTGGTTTGATTGATCATACATAACTCTTTCCGCCAAGGGAAAAGATAAGGTACAGAAACGATCTTGGCTGAAAGGAGTAATCACATATGAGAAAATCAATGTGTCTGTTGCTGGTACTGCTGCTATTGACAAGCTGCGGTATCGCTAATAAAAAGACATCACCCTCTCCTCAGAATAAACAATCTGCGAATGCTGTAAAGGGTACGGGAAACCATGAGGTTCGGCAATTGGCCAACGATGATGCAACTAATCCTAAGGCCACCTCAAAAGCTGGTCACACCGTCAGTGTTAAGGGCGAAAGTGAAATTGCACTTAAGGACCATTTTGAACAGTTGGCCAAAAGAGTTCCTGGTGTGAATGGTGCACACTGTGTAGTCATGAACAAGGTAGCCATTGTAGGTCTTGACGTAGAAGGTTCTCTAGACCGATCACGTGTTGGAAGCATTAAATATTCTGTAGCGGAAGCTATCCGCAAAGACCCGAGAAGTGTACGTGCACTTGTCACTGCCGATATGGATCTCTCCAGCCGCTTAGCGGACATGAGCCGTCATATCTCGCAGGGACATCCAATTTCCGGATTCTCATCCGAACTGGCTGATATCATCGGTCGAATCATGCCGCAGCTGCCAGAAGATACTAAGCCGATTAAAAATGCACAGTAGAGGACAAAAAAAGCCCAGTGATATTCTCACTAGGCTTTTTTCATGGCAGCAAATACTTGTCCGTCCAGCTTCTCAGCGGCACGTCCATCATAAACCTTTGCATATCTTGGGGCGGATTCAAGCTGCGCTCCATAAAAAAGCGCGTTACGCACCGCCATAATTTCAACATCAAAGCAGCACATCTTGAAAGGTACATCCTGAAGTGGATCCTGCTTTACAACGGCACTGCCGTTAATAGCATAGACAGTACCCTCACCGAACACAGTGACGGTTACTAACGGGTTGACCTTCATGTTGTTCACGAGTCTGGAACGATGATCTACAGCCAGACGCACAGTACTAGGACTAACTGCATAAATCCACGAAATGGCCGTGGACGTTGGACCTCCTGATTCCGCATCAACTGTGTTGAGAAGAACAAAAGTTTCCGATTGCAGCATCGATAACAAGGTTTCGTTCAGCTGAGCAACGGCTTCGGACATAAGTACTGGCCCCCTATGCGGCGTAAATTCATTCAATTTATTATATTATAGCACAGGCTGAAACTTGCATTCAATTTTAGGGCGAAGTGTTATTAAGGACTTTAAGGCGCCTCAGTGGATTCTGAAGTGGAATTAGCAGAAACTCCTGCTAATCGATCCTGCAAGCTTTTCTTGGCAGCCTCAAGCTCCTCATCATTAATATATACATACGGACTTCGCCACGTTCCAGTCACGGGCTTGAATTCGATATCATCTTTGGAAATCTTCCAATAAGTCGCAATCATATCTTTAATCTGCGAATTTTCGATATCAGTCTTCATATTACTATCCACTGCGTCAAGTACCTTGCCTATTTTTAATACTCCACCAAGCGATTGCATCTGATCCACCAGTGAATGAAGGACCTCATTCTGACGTTTGTTCCGATCAAAATCATCTGAACCCTTAGTCTTAGGCTTGCAATTAGATTTACGGTATCGCACATAATCTAGCGCTTTATCTCCATCAAGCTCCGCCGGACCTTTTTTCAAATTGATATTCGTACCGTCAACGCTGTCTGTATAACACATATTATCGCTAATGTTGACTTTGACTCCACCAAGCTCGTCCACCACATCGCGGAAGCCTTGAAAATCCAGAATCGTTGTATAATCTACGTCAATATCTAGATATTTGCCCATCATTGTCTTCATCTCATCTTCTGCCAAAATGCCAGAAGAATCTTCTTTCCCCTTAAAGCGAGCATAGAATTCGTTAATCTTCGTTTGCTTGTATCCATTGAGCTCAACTAAGGTATCGCGTGGAAGAGAGACAATGGTTGCTGATTTCGTCTTAGGATTAAGCGCTGCAACCATAATAACATCTGTCAATCTAGATTGATGTTTTGGTCTATTATCCGTACCCAGGATAAGCATCGTCAGTGGTTTTTCTGTAGCCGAATGTCCTGGGGCAACCGTTCCTTTACTACCTGCATTAAAGACCCCATTTTCAAGTTTCCAATACAGATAGCCCCCGTAGCCCAATACGCCAAGAATCGCAATAATGAGTAAGGTTAACAGGATTCTAACTAATCTGCCAAAAAAGCCTCTCTTTTGCGGTTTCTTCTTTTTTTTCTTAGGAGCACCCTTCACAGGCTGTTTTCTATTATTCGGTTGTTGACCACTTGCTCGTGGAGGTAAACTGCTGTTTCGTGTACTCATAGTAGAATAAAGTCCTCTTCATTTCATTTGGAATTAAAATTGCTACACTTAAATAGACGTTGCATAAGCAGTAAAAGTTTCGATTACTGTCTTTTTGCTGCAGCTGCAGCCTTTCTCTTCTGTCGAGCTTCTACGATATAACGTATCCGTACCATCAGCATTAATCCGACGGCGACCAGCAGACACTGAATGATCGGTAGCTTATCATGTTGAAAAATGAGGAGCATGCCGGAGCCGATTGCCATCATTATGTACAGCATAATCTCTTTGCCAATCGATAACTTTTGATTCACACGAAATACCTGATTATACACAAATGTAAGCAATATAAAAATAACAATATAAGCGACGATTGGATGCTCAGCAAACCAGACTTGCATAGATACCGCACTCCTCCCAAATTTAAGATACGTTTACATTATATCATCAGTAAGGGAAGTTTTTGTTATAAAAAAAACCGCCGAAAGTTAAACCTCCGACGGCTCTTTACTATAATAAGCTGATCTTACGCGTTTGCTTGTGCCATTTTACGTTGCTTCTCTACACGTTCGCGTTCGCCTTTGTTCAGAATCTTTTTGCGCAAGCGAATGGATTTAGGTGTGATTTCACAATATTCATCATCATTCAAATATTCAAGTGCGCCTTCCAAAGAGAAGGTACGTGGTGTCTTCATTTTTACAGTATCGTCCTTACCTGAGGTACGCATGTTGGTAAGTGCTTTTTCTCTACAGATGTTAACGATAATATCGTTATCACGGGTATGCTCGCCTACGATCATACCTTCATAAATTTCTGTACCTGCATCCAAGAAGAGAATACCACGATCCTCAACGCCCACTATTCCATATTGTGTTGTTGATCCAGTCTCACTGGCTACAAGCACACCTTGATGACGTCCGCCAACTTGACCAGCAACCAGTGGAGCATAGCTGTCAAAAGCATGGTTCATAACACCGTAACCACGTGTCAAAGTCAAGAAGTAAGTGTTGTAACCAATCAAACCACGTGCAGGAATCAGGAACTCCAGACGTACTTGACCCGTACCGTTGTTAATCATGTTGACCATTTCGGCTTTGCGAGTGCCCAGACTTTCCATAACAGAGCCCATGCTTTCTTCAGGAATGTCAATCATAAGACGCTCAAGTGGCTCCGATTTAACACCATCGATTTCTTTAATGATTACTTGTGGTTTAGAAACTTGCATTTCATAACCTTCACGACGCATATTCTCGATCAGAATACCAAGGTGAAGCTCACCGCGTCCAGAAACGATAAATGCATCAGGACTATCCGTTTCATCCACACGCAAACTCACATCTGTCTCAAGTTCTTTAAAGAGACGCTCACGCAGTTTACGGGAAGTTACCCATTTACCTTCTTTACCAGCAAAAGGACTGTTATTCACAAGGAAAGTCATTTGCATCGTAGGCTCGTCGATCTTAAGAACAGGCAGTGCTTCTGGATTCGCTGGATCAGCAATGGTCTCACCAATGTTAATGTCCTTGATCCCTGCGATAGCAACGATATCCCCTGCGCCCGCTTCTTCTGTTTCAATACGTTTTAAACCTTGGAAGCCGAACAATTTCTCAATACGTGCGGTTTTACTCTTACCGTCACGCATAATTACAGTTACAGATTGACCTTGTTTGATCACACCGCGGTTTACACGGCCAATAGCAATACGACCCAAGTATTCGTTATAATCCATCAACGTTACGAGGAATTGAAGCGGGTCTTCTACACTTTCAGTTGGAGCTGGGATATGCTCAACGATTGTTTCGTAAAGTGAAAGCATTGTCTCATCTTGCTTCTCAGGAACCATGCTTGATGTACCATTAAGAGCAGATGCATAGACAACCGGGAATTCCAATTGTTCGTCATTTGCTTCAAGTTCGATGAACAAATCGAGCACTTCATCAATAACTTCCTTAGGTCGAGCAGCTGGACGGTCAATCTTGTTCACGACAACGATCGGTGTAAGTTTTTGTTCCAATGCTTTACGCAGAACGAATTTCGTTTGCGGCATGCAGCCTTCATAAGCATCAACAACCAGCAATACACCGTCAACCATTTTCATAATCCGTTCTACTTCGCCACCGAAGTCAGCGTGTCCAGGTGTATCCACAATATTGATCAAAAACTCTTTATAAGTAATTGCTGTATTTTTAGCTAGGATTGTAATTCCGCGTTCCCGCTCGATATCGTTAGAGTCCATAGCGCGTTCTTGTACGTGTTCGTGTGCGCTGAAGATCCCCGATTGCTGAAGAAGCTGATCGACGAGTGTTGTTTTGCCATGGTCAACGTGGGCAATGATCGCAATGTTGCGAATATCTTTTCTTGAATGCATGATTTGTATCCAAATCCTCTCATTTATCAAATTAAAACTGTTAAAATTCTTAGCATGTCACGGCAGTCTCACAAAAGAAGCGCCAGGCAGAAAGCCGACGCTTCAACATAACATTAATATTATAGTGAAAGCACTATGAAAAGCAAGTCTTTTTATGAAAAAAACAGTTGGCAAATTCCGTTTTTTTTCACAAGATCCAACATTAATTAACTTCGATACCATCTATTTCGGCCACGAGTTCTACCCCGACCTGTAATCAGCCAAATTCCTGCCACGATGAATACAATACCAATTAGATAGATCACACCCGTACCCATAAGACTGAAAATACAAAGCGCTATGCTTAGAACGCCTAGTATTACAGCAATTGCAGATAGTCCCCCTGACCGTCTTGGAGAATTTATGGAATATTCATACAGACCTACGGCAATGCCGAGCAGAAGCACAGGCCATAAATATTTCATAAGCCCCCATCCCCATATATTGCAAAGACCAAACAATAAACCATATACCGTTAATATTCCCGCGGGAATCAATACTGTTGCCGAAGCGCGGCGGCTAAAAAATAACATATGTAGAACCAATCCTGGAAGTAAAATCACTAGCGGCCAAAGGGCTCGTCCCAAAAATCCGAAGACCCCCAGCTTACCGAATAAAATCAAGACGCCCGCAGCTACAATGAATATACCTAGTCTCATGTCATTCTTGGAAGACATCCTTCACCCATCCCTTCAAATTCACGTCTACCTCATTACCTTGCCGTCTCATACCCAGAAAACGACAGGATTCTTATTCATATATTATCTGAAACATACACAAAATGCCATCACTGACCATGCAAAATATCCCCACAAAGTGGCGCTTTGCTTCGATGCGTACTCAGGTACTTTGCGGGGGCCCCAAATATATACTTTCTGATACGTCAAAAAAGGACGATTCCAATTTATGGAGATGTCCTTGTAGTATTGCCTTTTATTGCAATTTATTAACCTACTGATGTTGTTCTTCGTTTAATTGCTCCAGTAACAACTACTAATATTCCTAAAGCGATCGGCAGTATGGAATGCGTGGATGGGAGCAAAAAGGAGAGCATTGTCCCTAATTTTGCATCCTGAAGCATCATATCACCTGCTGTAAAGGCTAAAATATAAGCGCCGATAAATACGAGTATCGGAAATCTATGCAGCCACCCCACAATGAGGCCACTTCCCCATACTACAATCGGAATGCTGAGCGCAATCCCGATGACAATTAAAGCCAAATCCCCTTTGGCTAGACCGGCAATTGCCAGGACATTATCAAGACTCATAATAAAATCAGCCACGAGAATCGTTCGGATGGATTTCCATACGGAGGATGTTTCCGCGACTCTAAGGTCCTCCTCTTCTTCCAGCAGCAGCTTGAACGCAATCCATAGCAGCAGAATTCCTCCTCCAGCCTGGATATAAGGGATTTTCAACAGTAATACCGCAGCAAAAGTTAGCAAGCAGCGCAGAATAACAGCTCCCGCAGCTCCCCACCATACCGCAATCTTCCGGTGCTTCTCCGGAAGGTCCTTACTGGCCATCGCAATGACCATAGCATTATCTCCACTCAGCACAAGATTGATCATCAATATTTCACCAAGGAGCAATAATGATTCCATTCGCTTTTACCTCCCCGAATCACATGTAACTACATGTATGTTCGGAAGTGACAAGCTATGCTTCCTGTCCAACTTTTTTTGAGGATGAAAGCATGTATGCCCCTTTTTTTGCGTATACAAAACTAAGCATATCTTCGTGCTCATCTTAACTAACTTTAGGGGTGACTATGCCTTGAATACATCCATATGGGAGTTTGTATTATCACTGCTCAATATTATTTTTCTAGATCTCATTCTGGCGGGAGACAATGCCATAGTCATCGGACTTGCTGCGCGTAATTTGCCGAACAGCACTCAAAAAAAAGCAATTGTGCTTGGAACAGCAGGTGCCGTCGTATTACGGATTTTCGCAACGGTTCTGGTCGTATGGTTATTAAAAATCCCTTGGTTACTGCTGGCAGGCGGGATTTTACTTATTCTAATTGCCTATAAGCTGTTAACAGATGAGAACAATTCAACGAATATCAAGGCTGGTCAAAGCTTAGGGGCCGCTGTGGGTACAATCATTCTAGCCGATGCTGCGATGGGGCTGGATAATGTCATCGCCATTGCGGGAGTCGCTAAGCACAATATCTCTCTAGTTGTCATAGGACTGTTAATCAGCGTTCCAATTGTGGTCTGGGGAAGCACTCTCTTTATTAAATTAATCAACAAATATCCATGGATTATTTATATTGGCTCAGCAGTCCTAGGGTTTACAGCCTCAAGCATGATTACAGATGAGCAGCAGCTATCCCCATTTTTTGAGCAGCATCCACTATTGAGAGCTCTGTTTATATTTGTGATCATTGTTGGCATCTTAATTGGAGGACACTGGAGACGCCAATCAAGCCATAATAATTCAAAAAAGCTGCCTCAACCGTAGATGTTGCTACGAATGAGACAGCCTTTTGTTTATAATATTAGAACCATTCTTCCTGTAATCCAGCCTGAGCACTTACTACATCTTTAGGCTTCTCATCTCCATACGGAGTGATCAGCACGGTCTCCGTGGCTTCAATCGCTGCGTCCAGTAATGCAGAGTAACCTGGGAGCGTAGCTTCAATCTTATCTACAATCCGTAAATTCGGATTCGTTGTAGGTGATTTAGGTACAAATAATGTACAGCAATCCTCATAAGGAAGAATTGACAGGTCATAGGTGCCGATATTCTTAGACAGCTCTACAATATCACTTTTGTCCATCATTACCAGCGGACGTAAAAGAGGAAGTTCTGTCGCACGACCGATCACATTCATACTTGGTAACGTCTGGCTAGCAACCTGTCCAAGACTTTCACCGGTTACGATCGCGAGGGCACCCTCACGTTCAGCAAGCTGTGTAGTAATTCTCAGCATAGCTCGACGCATCAACGTAATAATCAGATTATCCTGACCTATTCCGGTAAAAGATGTCTGCACCTCTGTAAAAGGTACTAAGTGTAGCTTGATGACTCCCGCATATCGTGACAATACCCGCGTAAGATCAACCACCTTTTGCCGGGCAAGCTCACTCGTATAAGGATAACTATAGAAATGTACGCACTCCACTTCGAGTCCACGACGCATGGATGACCAACCGGCTACAGGACTATCAATGCCTCCGGACAGCAATAACATCGCTTTTCCATTCGTACCAAGCGGAAATCCACCAACACCAGCAATATTTTCACAAAATATAAAAGTATGACCTTGACGAATTTCGACTTTCAGCTCCAATTGAGGTGACTTTACATCCACAGTAAGTCCGGAATAGCCTTGCAGCAGTGGTGTCGAGACTAGCTTATTCATCTCCATGGAGCCATATGGGAACTCTTTCCACACCCGGCGTGCATTAACTTTAAATGTAGTTCCCGGTGCAGGAGCGATGATCTCCAAAAAATGACGGCTGACAGCCACAATATCCTCGAGATCTGACTTGGCCACCTTTACCGGACTGACAGAAGCGATTCCGAATACATTCTTCAACGCTTCTACCAATGGGGCAGCAGTTTCTCCATTCAGTTCCACGTAAATTCTTCCAAATTCTTTGGTTAGAACCACCTTTGGATATGGCTTAATCATTTCTTTCACATGACGTAGTACCGTTTTCTCAAATCTGGCACGGTTTTTGCCCTTTAATGTAAACTCCCCGAAACGCAAAAGCAGCATATCGGCATAATCAATACTATTGGCACTGCCTTTAGCAGATTCTTGATTCATCACACTCATTAGTTACTTCATACCTCCTTCAGCAATCTTTAAAGCTCGTACCGCAGTAATTAGTGCTTTCTCAAGCGCTGCGACATCTTCTTCAGTGTGACTATCACCGAAACTGATGCGGATGCCTCCTGAAGCTACAGAGACATCTTTCCCCATAGATAATAGAACACGACTAGGTTCTGCCAGCCGGGAGGAGCAAGCCGATCGAGTAGAAACAGCCATCCCTAGTTCCTCCAGCTTACGGGCGAACACTTCCCCTTTCATGCCAGGGTATGAGAAATGCACAATATGAGGGGCTCCATCCTCTCTGCTGTTTATAACAAATTCAGGAACGCTGTGCAAGAAGCGTAACAGCCGATCCCGAAGTGGGAGCAATCGGGCATAGAAGGTTTCGCGCTGCTCAACACCCATCCGCACGGCTTTGGAAGAAGCAACAATTGCAGGTACATTCTCAGTTCCAGCACGTAGTCCCTCTTCATGAGAACCACCTGAAAGTAAGGGGAACAGTTGGATTCCTTCTTTAATATAGAGAAGCCCCGCTCCGCGAGGACCTCGAATTTTGTGAGGAGACAAGCTGTAAAGATCCGCTTTCCATCCTTTAAGGTCAACAGCAAGCTTACCATATCCCTGAACGCCATCCACATGAAATAAGGTTCGTGGATTTACGGATTTAATCAGCCTGCCAATCTCCATCAGCGGCTGTATTGTTCCAATTTCATTATTTACATGCATCACACTTACGAGTACGGTATCACGCCGTACTGCAGCAGCCACTCGCTCTGGATCAATCATTCCAGTGCTGTCAGGCGCTACAAAAGTAATCTCCCAGCCATTTTGCTGCAGCTGCAGACAACTTTCATACACAGAGGGATGTTCTATTTCCGTAGTTATCAGATGACGTCCTCTTGACTGATATTGCAAAGCGGCACCTTTAATGGCTAAATTGTTACTCTCCGTAGCCCCAGATGTAAATAGGATCTCCTTTGGTTGTACAGATAACGCAGCCGCGCATACTTCTCGTGAACGCCTGATCAGCTTTGCCGCTTCACTACCGGCACGGTGTAAGGAGGACGGGTTAGCATAATGCAGCTTCATAATTTGTTCCATCGTCTTCACCACGTCTTCATAGGGTGGTGTGGCGGCGGCATAATCCCAGTAAAGCATATATCGATTGTCTCCTTTACTTCTTTAAAGTACAGAATCATTCTTTTTTAAATTTCGAAAAAGGATCAAACGGTGATCCCAAATACCAGCATGTGGTTTAAGGGAAATACCTGTTTGATCCTTTTTATTATACAGCGTATTCCGCGCGAGCGCGTTCTATTTTAGTGAGATAAGACTGCGTCTCTTTAGGGAGCAGTGTAAGTTTCTCCAATAATTCCTGATCATTGCTAACTCCAAGGTTAATTACCCTTGCAGGCCCTGCATTGTAAGCCGCTAATGCCATCTTTTCCTGTCCGTCAAAGCGTTTCAATTGATAAGACAGATAGCGTACACCACCATCAATATTTTGAGCAGGATTGAATGAATCAGAAACCCCTAACCCACGCGCTGTTCCATCCATTAATTGCATTAATCCTTTAGCACCAGCCGAAGAGACAACGTTTGGATTAAAGGAAGATTCTGTATCAATCACAGCTTTTATCAAATCGACTGGCACCCCGTACTTAGCACTCGCCGTTTGAATCAGATCATCATAGCTTGTTGGTTTAGTATCCGTTATTTCCCCGGAAATTACACTATCGATGCTTTCAGCTGTTCCGATCTGTTGCCATAACAAGCTACTAACTGATGAAGCATCCGGAAGTGACGTCAAGAAGTTTGTATCCCCGCCATTAGACGAGTTAGAAGATAAAGCTTGAAGCATTGCTGCAAATTGAGAGGCTGACGCGCCCGATCTTTTAGTTTCATTTGCTGAGCTACTCTTGTCGGTTGCACTCTTTAAGCTTACCCATTTAAGCTGCCCTAACCCATTGGTTACAGCGGGATTAATCTCCATACCGGCGCACTCCTTTGATCCTGTTGAATCATATCTATTGGTCTAACCTTAGATTTCGATGAATTACGGCTTAATATTACATTTTATCCGAGATTATTGCTATATGCTGGAATGAAAAACAGACTTCAGACCCTGATATTTAGGTCTAAAGCCTGTTATAATTCAAACTTACCAGTTCATTTTTAGCGAGCAAAGGGTATCATCACAAAGTAACTAAGTGTGGATACAATCCCTAACCCCATCGCCCATGCCCCAAGCGTTTTTTGCTCCTTGGCATATGCATAATAACCAATCACAACTGAAATGGGCCCAAGTATGATGGACCAGAGAAACAAGGAGGCAATACCCATAGCTAGCCCAGTATAACCTATCGCTTTGCTTCCACTATATTCCTCTTCATGCTCCTTAGCTTCACTCGCCACGCGTGGTGTTGTATCCCGGATCGGCATCGAAACCGGATTCACCTCTGCGGCATATTCCTCTTGATGTTCTCTGTCCCGGCGTGGATAGTCTACTCTGCGTGGACGCAAAATAACTTTTCTCGGACCGGATTGTTCATTTGATGAACCTGATTCATGTTCCTTTTCTCTGTCCATTAGGGCGGCCTCCTAGGAGTTCGGCTTAAATGTTAAACAGCATGTTGCAGACGATGTTGCGACTTGATCGTGGTGACCTTCATTCGTCATTTCTTCAGCATATTCTTCTTTAAATCCACTGCCAGCGTGCTTGTCGATCTCAATAATAATTTCTTCTGCCCGGCATAAATTATGCTCGCCCCAATAATGACAATTGCTTACACTGCATTTGACTAATGGCTTTACACTCGACATATTTATCACCTCGGCTTCATTATGTCCGCACGATTTACCCCCTATTCGACAGGATGGTTTCCAGTTGATGTAACGATGCCCACGCAAAATATCCCCACAAAGTGGGGGGTTGCTTCGATGCGTACTCAGGTACTTTGTGCGGGCCCCAAATATATAAATTCTAATACGTCAAAAAAGGATCAGCCCTCGTCATTATGACGAAGTGCTGATCCTTTACACGAACTAGTGAACTGTTAAACCTGATTTTGCATACGTTTCTCAGTCAAATAGTCGTTCTCATAATAAGTAAGGTCATCGCGTAGCTCTTCATAGGTCTTGGTAATTTCTAGAATGATATCACGCGCCGGACGAACTGGCTTTTTACGGAAACGGATAGCATCCTGTCCAGTATAAGCATAACGTCCATCTTCAGAATAGCTTTCGTTCTTTGGATAGAAGAAGTTATTCACGCCATAGTGATATACATTATAAAGCGCTTTCTGCGCAAAAGATTCATCGAATGTAGCACGACGCAGCGCAACTCCCAGCTTCTCATAAGACATTTCCGAGAACACTAACAGATGACGGACATCGGACAGAAATCCTTGATAAAATTGTACAGTTTCTTCATCATCTTCTGTTACAAGCTGAGGCAATGCATGCTCGTTCAGAAAAATTTCCATCTTATCAATTACATCTTTAAGTTTGTCTCTCGTCGATTCACATAATTTCTGCACATTGGCTGCTGACATGGCGGTTGCTCCCCCTTATTATTCCCTGCTCTTGTAGTCAATAAAGTTAATCTTATGAAGAAATAGTCTTTAGACATATCTCTTTATTCTTGCAATATCAGGATGCAAACACAGAGAAGTCTAACCTTCTGAAAATCAAAAGAACATCTATCGACGTATCTCCTGCAATATCAGGATGCGAACTCAAGATGCTTATTCTCTCTGATATTATCATAAAAAACGTTAGGAAGGTATCCTTTTCTAAGATGCATAAAACATACGCTCTCTTCTAAACCTATAGGCATTACAATGCGTAGAGGAGCGGAAATCATGTCACGTAAAAATCTAACGGTTGCAGGTTTGGTAACAGCTGCGTTCACAGTTGTATTACTTACCTTTGCGCTACGTCCTGCCACTAATGGGACGACGACCAGAGAAGTCGCTAATGTTGCTGTACCAAATCCTGCTCCAACTTCAGCCCTACATTCAGCACCAAACCCTTCACAGGAAAAATCATTGAAGAAAAGCTCCTTATCCCAAGATGTTGATGCGACGGATCATCTGAATAGAGTGGATGTCAGCAGACATTTGACTAAGCTCCTCTCTGAAACGGATGGAATGACTTCGCTTCATGATAAATCAGTGTATGCAAAACGTTTGCAGCAGAACCACGGATTTATCACTATGCTTATGTGGATTGATTTTCGCAAGCATAAAACGGAAACCTTTAAGTCCTCTTCATTTCCTCAAGGAACCGAACAGGAGAATCAGCAGCTGCAAAAATATCTTAAGACGGCGAAATCAGCGATCCATGGTCATCAATCCTATGAATCTCCAACGTTTACAATCGGTAAAGAGAAATATTACTTTATCGCTCAGCGGAACAAAGAAAAAAATGTAGGCATCATTGCACTTATTAACCAAAAGGTGCTTGGTCGTGTGGCAGACCATCAGCTGAAGAACCTGCGTCTCATTCCTTATCCGAAGGAAGGTAAGTACCGTGTAGAATCCGTTCATACCGATAATTTAAAAGATATCACCGTTAAGACCGGTCATGATAACGAAAACGCGAGCCATTTTTATGAGAATGAAATTGTCGTACGTTTCCGCAACAACTCACCTACTCCGGGGCAGCTTCAAACGATAACCGCTGATATCAACGGCAAGAAGCCACGTAAGCTTGGGTATGCCTATATTTTCCGTTCGGAGAAGATGACTTATTATGAGCTCAAAGACTATTTCACCAATAAATGGCACCCCGAATATACGGAGCCTCACTATATGTATTTAACCAATGATACGATATCTAAAAACGCAGAGGGAACAGTTACTCCAAATGACATGTTATTCTCCACCTATCAATGGAATCTGCCAGCGATCGAAACGGAGCTGGGCTGGAATCTTTCTAAGGGAAGTAAAGAAGTGATCGTAGCAGTAGTGGATACGGGAGTCCAGATCAATCATCCGGATTTGAAGGGCAAGCTTTTGACAGGGTATAACGCGATCACCAATGGCTCCACTCCAGAAGATGATGTAGGACATGGCACACATGTATCTGGAATTATAGGCGCCCTGGTCAATAATGGAGAGGGAGTAGCTGGAATCAGCTGGTACAACAAGATCCTTCCGGTAAAAGCACTCGATAATTCAGGAGCAGGTACCACTTATTCTGTTGCAGAAGGAATCATTTGGGCAGCGGACAACGGTGCGAAAGTCATAAACTTGAGTTTAGGTAACTATGCGGATTCCCAGTTTCTTCATGACGCGATCAAATATGCCTACGACCGAGATATCGTCCTCGTATCTGCTGCAGGCAACGATAATACAGAACGACCAGGTTTTCCTGCTGCGTATCCCGAAGTGATTGCAGTAGCTGCAACTAATGCTTCAGGGGAAAAAGCTTCCTTCTCCAACTACGGCGATTATATTGATGTCGCAGCACCCGGAGAAAGCATAGCAAGCACTTACCCAGATAGCCAGTATGCCGCGTTATCCGGTACATCGATGGCCAGTCCTCATGTCGCTGCGCTGGCGGGTCTGGTGCGTTCACTAAATCCGAATCTAACGAATACGGAAGTTATGGATCTTATGACCAAAAATGCTGTTGATTTAGGCACTCCCGGGCATGACAAATATTTTGGCTGGGGTCAGGTCGATATCTATAAAACATTGCAAGCCGCTAGCGGCAATCAGGTTCCACTACAGCTATGGCCACAGCATGTCCAAAAACAAATGAATCAATTGAAACAAAGATTAAGTAACTCTAAGTAACAACCTTAACCACCCATCTGCAAAAATCTACCAAGCAAACGGAGAAATAATCGTAAGCCTTCCTCCATATCCGTTTCATTCATTTGTGAATAACACAAACGGATATGCCGGGAAGGGGTCTCCGCAGAGTAACAAACATCACCCGGTAAAAAAGAAATGCTCTCCTGTTCGGCCAGCTCATGTAGCCTTCCGATATCAGGTGAAGCCGGCAACTCCAACCAGAGATTAAGACCACCCTCTGGGAGAATGTATTTTACTCCAGGCGGCGCGTAAAGCTTCAGAAGCTTCGCCGCCTTTTCCATGCGACCACGGAGTGTAACTCGTAACTGAGCAGCATAGGTTTCATACTTGTCCGCTATGAATGGCAGTACCGCCCTTTGTGTAAGCAGCGGACTCCCTAAATCACTTGCGGACTTGGCGGCGATAAGCCGTGACAGAATATTCCCACCAGCGGCTACACAGGCAATTCTGCAGCCGGGTGCAATAACTTTACTGAAACTCTTCATATATACTACATGCCCTTCGGAATCCATCGATTTGATCGTAGGCGGCGGAGGCGCATGGAAATATAAATCACTAAATGGATCATCTTCAACAATAAGGCAACGGTAACTGCGGGCTAATTCCAGCAGACGTTGTCTTCTTGCTATGCTCATGGTTACTCCACTTGGATTCTGAAAAGTAGGGATGGTATAAATTAGCTTAGGCGGTCTTTGATCACACATTCTTGTGAGAATATCCACCCGCATCCCTTCACCGTCCGTAGGTACAAAAATCATCTCTGCACCTCGTCCTGCAAAAACATCTATAGCTCCTGTATAACTAGGAGCCTCAAGATACACTGTGTCCCCAGGTCCGACAAACGTACGAGCCACCAGATCAATGCCTTGCTGAGTTCCGCTTGTGATCATTACATCAGAGGAAGTAAGTGCAATTCCACGTGTTTTTAAATGATCTCTCATAATTCCTCGCAGCTCCAGATCACCTTGGAAGTTCCCATAGGTTGCCATAAGCTCCGGCTGCTGCGTAACTAATGATGCGAAGGAGTCACCAATATTTTTTAGAGGAAGTAACTCACTATGAATTGCAGCTATATGAAAGGGATACTTAACTTCAGAGTAATCAAAATTGCGCCAAAGCTGAGCTCGCGGCAAATAATCATCATATACATCCTGCCAGTGACCATCTTCCTGACATCTGGTGTGTTCAGGGTCGGCTACAAAGCAGCCTTTTCCTTGTCTGCAATAAATAAGTCCCCGCTTCTCAAGCACATCGTATGCCTTGCTTACTGTAACCTGGCTTACTCTCAAAGCTGTAGCCAAACTTCTTACGGAGGGCAGCCGGACACCTTGCTGGAGCAATCCTGATGAAATCCGCTGACTTAGGGTTTCACTGATTTGATGAGGCAGAGATTTACTGCCGCTGCGAATCAAATCGATATGCATGAACCCCTCACCTCCACTGTTATATTCAACGCTTTACTGTTATACAGTACTCCTATTATGATAGCACCAAATCGAAAGGTGGAGAACTCATTTATGGATATCAAATACTCGGCTGCAGCCAATCATCTAGGATCATCAGCCGTTCGTGAGATTCTAAAGGTTACACAGGGCAATGACATCATTTCACTTGCAGGCGGGCTGCCTGGGGAGGATTTGTTTCCCTTGGAGGCAGTACGAGACGCTTATAACCGTGTACTCTCCAGCGATACCTCAGCGCTTCAATACGGACTAACCGAGGGCTTTACTCCACTACGTGACAAAATCGCTGAAAGACTTACTCGGCAAGGAATCCCTGTTACAGCGTCTGAGATGATTCTGACCACAGGTTCCCAGCAAGCCATAGATCTACTATGTAAAATACTGCTTGATCCCGGTGATGCTGTCCTTGTTGAAGCTCCTACTTATCTGGCAGCCTTACAAGTACTTGGCTCTTACCGAGCTGATATTCATACGATAAATAACGACGAGCAAGGCATTCTGCCTGATCACCTGGAAGATCAAATTCAGAAACTACGGCCCAAACTCCTATACGCAGTTCCGACCTTTAACAATCCTTCAGGAGCAACCTGGAGTAAGGAACGCCGTGAGAAAGTGGTGGAAATTTGCCGCCGCTACAATGTTCTTATCTTGGAGGATAATCCCTACGGTGAAATAACCTTTGAGGAGAATAAAGATCTTTATCCACCCTCACTAGCGTCCATCGACAGAAGTTATGGTGGCGATTATTGTGTCGCTTACACTGGAACTTTTTCCAAAATCGTAGCCCCTGCCCTGCGTACCGGCTGGATTATCGGCAATTCCAATCTAATCAAGACCATCGCCAAAGCAAAGCAAGCAGCAGATCTGCATTCTAGCACCATTGACCAGCGCGCTTTAGATGAACTGCTGCTGCATTTCGATATTGAGCAGCATATCCGTGTCATCTCACGAGAATATTATTCCCGAATGAAGCTCTTATCCGCGGAACTCCGATCGCAGAACTGGGAAGGAGCTCATTTTCTGGAGCCACGAGGCGGTATGTTCCTTTGGCTAACGCTTTCCCAAGAGATCAACACGAAGGAATTACTTCCTCTAGCAGTAGAGAACGGTGTTGCTTTTGTTCCAGGCGAAGTGTTCTATTCATCACAGCCCCATAAGAATAAGATGCGTCTGAATTTCACACATACGCCACCTGAGCTTGTACCCGTTGCTGTTCAGCGTCTGGAGAAGGCGTTGGTACAATGGCAGGAAAGTCAGACCGGCATTCGATCATGAGCATGACAAAACCCGTCTTCTTCATCCTTTATGGGATGAGGAAGACGGTTTTTTTTATTTTCCAGCCATGCTTAGAATAATTTACTTCTTAAATACTTCTATGCTATCTTTATTGAGCCTAAAATATCCATTTTCAACGAAAGACATGATTCGACTGACACTTACCCCTGTTTGAAGGGATATATTTAATACCATCGTGTCGGGTGAAGTCTCTACGATACGCCTGATTTTCTGATACATCTCATCACAACTATTGCACATCCTCTTATTGTTTCGTTCATATAAATGTCCGCAGAACCCGCAAATCTGATAATTACCCATGCTACACGTTTCCCACTTTCTACATATCTTCTTGCCACGAGCATAAACACCTTCGGCGACTTTATAAGGATGGTAAGCGTTGCGAGAAATATAAGGATAATGTATAAAGTGAAACTTATACTTTCTTATATTTTAAAAAAGCGACGTGATCCGGTTTCCCGAGATACGCCGCCGCTTGTATGGTTGTTGTTGTTATCATAACGTTGCAGTTAGGAAAGTTTGCCGTAAGCCGGGTTCTGTGCTCGTCGTGGTTCAATCGGGAACTACCCTCCCACCATAAGCGACAATCATCTATCTAGGCCGTACATTACTGCACAGCTCCAGCGACCAACCTAGACGCGCCTCAGGCTAAGGCTGCCTATTCCAATAAAGGAATCTGCTGCGTCTCATTAGGTCTTGCTCCAGATGGGGTTTACCAGGAACGAAGTCACCAGCGTTCCTCGGGGTCTCTTACACCTCGGTTCCATCCTTGCCTGTGCCGCCCTAAGGCGGCCATCGGCGGTCCATTTCTGTGGCACTATCCTTCGACTCGCGCCGACTGGACGTTATCCAGCATCCTGCCTTATGGAGCCCGGACTTTCCTCCCGTGACGTCTTCACGTCACCGGCGATTGTCTGTCAAACTTTCCGAACAACATTATATATTATACAGACATCACCTGTCTGGCACAAGCATTATTAAATGGCAATTTTATAGGAACTTAAATGGCTCCGTATTCACCTGCGAAGCATGTACAGCTGTATCGTACTTATGCTCCACCAGTTTCCCAGTCATCCACTCTGCTACTTTCTCTTTCATGATCTTCTCTGCATTATGCCCTGGATCAATCAGAGTGATCCCAGCGAGCACGGCATCCTGTGCTGTATGGTAATCAAGATCTCCCGTAACCAACACATCCGCACCGCGGAAAATAGCACTGTTATAATACTTTCCACCCGAACCGCCGAGAACAGCCGCTTTACGAATTGGACGATCCAAATCACCCACAACACGTACATGGTCAACTTTCAGACCTTTTTTTACCGTCTCAACGAATTGCCCAAGTGTGGTAGGCTCTTTGAGCTTTCCAACCCGCCCAAGCCCTAAACTGCGGCCTTTAAGATCCATCGTGTACAAATCATAGGCAACCTCTTCATAAGGATGAGCCTTGAGCATAGCCTGTACCACTTTATTGCGGATATTGTGTGGCACGATTGTCTCAATACGGATCTCCTCAGCACGCTCCAGCTTCCCTTTTTCCCCGATATAAGGATCTGTGCCTTCTCCCGGAATAAAAGTCCCGTATCCCTCGATATTGAAGCTGCAATGACTATAGTTGCCGATTGCCCCTGCTCCTGCATTCAAAATGGCATCCAGTACCTTCTGATGATGATCCTTCGGCACAAACACAACCAGCTTTGACAATTGCTCGGAATGAATGTCTTTAATAGGCACTCCGTTCTCTATACCAAGAGCTTCCGCCATCCAATCGTTCATTCCACCTTCGGTAACATCCAGATTAGTATGACTGATGTATACCGCGATGTCATTTTTAATCAATTTTTCATACATTCGGCCCATTGGAGTGTCTGTTTGAATCCCTTGCAGCGGACGAAAAATAATCGCATGGTGGGCAATGATTAGATTACAGCCGAGACGAATTGCCTCTTCAACGACTTCATCGTTCACATCCAGTGCAACCAGTACATTGGTTATTTCTTTCTGTAAGGAACCTAGTTGCAGACCGACTTTGTCCCAATCTTCAGCTAAATGCTTTGGAGCCAGCTGCTCCATATATTGAATTACTGTTTGTCCTTTGGCAAGCATTGCAGCACCTCCGTAATCTCCTTGATCTGTTCTCGAATTAATTTTCGTTTATTCTCCGCAGATTCGAGTTCTGAACGTGACAATGAAGTAAGAATGCCTTCCAATTTTTGAACCTCTCCCTGCCATTTGGCAAAAAACACTTCATTCGGTGCTTGAATCAGAAAAGGTCCCATCTGTAGCAAGGTCTCCTGACCACGAACCATAGCGGAATCGCCTAACGTTACCTCTCGATATACATTGGCATTTGTAATTCCGGCACCTGCATCCTCTGGTACAGCTGTTAATACTTCATATAACTTGCCGTCTTCTTCCAGAATACTTTCAGCGGTAAGAACCCATTCATTATTTAACAGCCAGCGGCGCAAAATATCCTCGCCCACATTCGGTTGAAGTACCAGTGTTGTAACATCCTTAAGCTTGCCTTGACTCTGACCACGGTCTAAAATCGAGGCAATTAAAGCCCCTCCCATGCCAGCGATCGTGATACAATTAACTTCACCAGGTTCCAATACCTCAAGGCCATCTCCTCGACGCACCGAGATTATCTTCCCTAGTCCGGCCTCTGCAACGCCCTTACAAGCAGCATCAAAGGGACCCGGGTTTACCTCACCTGCTACTGCGAATACAGCCTTACCGCTTTCTACAGCAGCCACAGGAAGCAGAGCATGATCAGAGCCGATGTCTGCCAACCTGCTTCCTTGCGGAATTTGTTCCAGCAATTGCTGAAGTCGATCTGATAATTTCACATTGTTCATGTTGCCACCCACGTTATCCATTTTTTTCGAAACAAGAACAGCAGGGCCAAGCCTACCGCAATTTTTAAAATTAGCATAAACGAAATCCACTGTGGATAATCCTGCCTCAATAAAAGAGCATCGAGTTCCGGCATCATCCATAGTGATACTCCCACTGCAAAAAAAACACTGGCAACGCCTTTAACTTTGTGATGTAATAGCCAGCTCAGCCACACCATCATTACACAGAGTGGAAGCCATAAGAGCTCAAGCTCTAGCATCGAAGCCTCAGGGCGTTTTCCACCGAAGAATCCCGCATATAATAAGGCCCAAAAAGCATAACCGCAATACTGCAGCAAGCCTATACGGAGTACAAATCCCAGAATGCACCATAACAAGCCACAAGCCCCAATCAGAATCGGTCTCCAGAGCTGAGGATCAAGATCATGCAAAGCAATCAGCCATAGCCCAAAACCAAGCGATAACACACTGCCCAGCCCCGCCAGGATAAGACTAATAACATGATTTCGGTTCCTGTAAACCGCTGAGTATCCATAACAAATAATTAGTACGGATAGTGCTGTTGCAAGTTGCAAAGGCCAGGGAAAAACGCTAAAATAAAGACTAATCAAGAAAATCAAGGAAATAATTCCAAAACCAAACAGCCAAATTTTGATGTTTCCCTGCTGTAGATTCTTCAGCGAAATCGGATTTCTATCCTTCGCCGCAGCTTCATCATCATACAGGTTGGTTAAGAAGTCGCAATATTGCTCTGGTAGCAATCTGTTGTTTCTCCAATACTGAATCTCTTTTATAATAATTTCGCGTTTTTCCAAATTCACTGGCTCATCCTTCTTTCCAGATACACAGGGTCAGCACTTTTAGGGTCGTAATTCAAATAAAAGAACCTCCTGCTACTGAGCAGCAGAAGGTCCAGTTCATGAAATACTATTCAAGGAAATCCTTAAGCCGTTTACTGCGGCTAGGGTGACGAAGCTTACGCAATGCTTTAGCTTCAATCTGGCGAATCCGTTCGCGGGTAACGCCGAACACTTTGCCCACTTCTTCAAGTGTTCTCGTCCGGCCATCATCTAGGCCAAAACGCAGACGAAGTACATTCTCTTCACGCTCCGTGAGCGTGTCCAGTACATCCTCCAGCTGTTCCTTCAGCAGTTCATAAGCTGCTGCATCCGCAGGAGCCAAGGCTTCCTGATCCTCAATGAAATCTCCCAGATGAGAATCGTCTTCTTCACCGATCGGTGTTTCGAGCGATACTGGCTCTTGGGCAATCTTCATGATTTCTCTAACTTTCTCAACCGTCAGCTCCATCTCAGCCGCAATTTCCTCTGGCGAAGGTTCACGTCCCAGTTCTTGCAGCAATTGACGAGAGACACGAATCAGCTTGTTGATCGTCTCGACCATGTGTACAGGAATACGAATCGTACGTGCCTGATCCGCAATCGCGCGGGTAATGGCCTGACGAATCCACCAAGTTGCATACGTACTAAATTTGAACCCTTTGTTATGGTCAAATTTCTCTACCGCTTTGATCAGACCCATATTACCTTCCTGAATCAAATCAAGGAACAGCATACCGCGTCCAACATAACGTTTAGCAATACTTACTACAAGACGTAGGTTCGCTTCAGCGAGACGACGTTTGGCTTCCTCGTCACCATTTTTAATACGCATAGCAAGCTCTACTTCATCGTCAGCCGACAACAGCGGAACGCGTCCAATTTCTTTTAGATACATACGGACAGGGTCATTAATCTTAATCCCTGGCGGCAGTGACAAATCATCATCAAAGCTAAACTCATCGCCCTCTTTGTCTTCATTGTCCTCATT
This sequence comes from Paenibacillus sp. FSL R5-0923, assembly GCF_038009145.1. NCBI lineage: Bacteria > Bacillati > Bacillota > Bacilli > Caryophanales > Paenibacillaceae > Paenibacillus > Paenibacillus sp. FSL R5-0923. The sequence continues at coordinate 2,363,911 of NZ_JBBPAT010000001.1, read as the reverse complement.
TGGCCGGAGGCTGTTAACCTCCTCATCGTTCTCGTTTACAACTTCAATCCCCAAATCACTGAGTTGTTCATAGAACTCCTCCATTTGCTCGGGGTCTTGATCAAACGGCGATAATTTCTCCATAATATCTTTGTATAGCAATGATGATCTTTTCTTGCCTTGCTCAATAAGCTGATCCTTAACCTGATCCAAAGTAAATTCTGCTTCCAATTCAGTATGCTGATCGTTCGCCATAATTCGACTCCCTCCTCCCTAGGTACATCCTGTCAACATTTCATTGTCTCTCTAGGGCTATAATCTCACTTGCTATTTGTGCCGCACGCAAAAAGTCACCTGACTTTTCCGCCTGAATCATCTCTTCACGCTTCTGATCCATCTTGCGCTGCAGTGGGTATTTCCGTACTTCACGGATACAATCATCCAGCACCTGCATATTCCAGTCTGGAGGTGTATCCATCATGGAAATTGATGTAGCAGTTTTCTCTAGACGATCATCCTGAAGCGATGATAGAAACCGACTAATGCCGGGTGGTTTGCCTTGCGCGTAATAGGCATATAGATAAGCGGCAATTGCCGCATGATCATCGATGTTGAAATCTTCTCCGAGGCGTTCGCCCACATACGTGGCAGCTTCCGGGTCCTGAATCATAAAGGACAGTAGACGCCGTTCCGCGACATGATAAGCGGGCAGCAAAGTTGGTGTCTGCACTTGCCCTTTTTTATGCCTACCATTATTCCACCTTTTGTCGTTATTATCCCCTTCAGGGATGTTTTTTTGCATCGATGCCCTAAGTAAATTACAATCCTGCTTCAAACTATCATATGAAAGTTCCAGCTCAGAAGCGATTTCCCTTAGGTAAACCTCTCTCTCTGTCGAGGAATGTAACGAAGCAATGACCTCCAAAGCTTCTTTGACGTAGGCAATTTTGCCATCTTCCTCTAGGAGTATATGGTTTTTTTTCAGATATATAAGCTTAAATTTTATGGATGAAACCGCTGAATCAATAACCTGATCCATAAACCTTTCTCCACCATGCATTGAGATGAATTCATCTGGATCGAGCCCGCTTGGCAGTAAGGCGATCTTTACACGCAAGCCACTGCCTTCAAGCATTGGAATGGACTTCATAGCAGCTGCTTGTCCTGCCCGGTCACCGTCATAAGACAGTACAATTTCATCGGCCAGACTCTTCATCAGTGCTACATGACTTTCAGTTAAAGATGTTCCCATTGTTGCTACACCGTTATGCACACCTGCTTCCCAGGCCGAAATGACATCTCCGTATCCTTCAAAGAGGACGATTTGCCGCGTTTTGCGGATGGATGCTTTGGACTGGTGCAAATTGTATAAAATCCGGCTTTTGTTAAACAATCTACTCTCTGGAGAATTAAGATACTTGGGTTGTCCTTCACCAAAAATTCTTCCGGCAAACGCAATCACCTTGCCTGTGCGGTTCGCAATCGGAAAAATAATCCGACCACGGAAACGGTCTATATAGCCTTTACCCTCACCTCGGGCAGACAAGAGTCCACCTTTCTCCATCTCAGCAAGGTCAAAATTCCGTTTCTCCAAAAATTGTAGCAAAGTATCCCAGCGGTCCGGAGCATATCCGATCTGAAACTGGTCAATCATTTTATCGCTGAAGTTCCGGGCTCTTAAATACTCCATTGCGGCTTTGCCGTGTTCCGTATTCTTCAGCAAGTAATGATAAAACTTTGCAGACCATTCATAAGCTTGAATCAACCGATCGCGTTCCGGATCAGGAGGAGACATTAGGCCTCCCTTACCTTCAGGAACGGGAATATCACTTTCTTCAGCCATTATTTTGACGGCTTCGGGGAAGGTTAATCCTTCGATTTCCATCCTAAATTTGATGGCATTTCCACCCATGCCGCAGCCAAAGCAATGAAATACTCCCCGGTCGGGGGTAACTGTAAAGGAAGGGGTTTTCTCCGAATGGAACGGGCAGAGGCCCCATAAATATTTCCCCTGCTTGGACAAATGGACTACCTTACCGACTGTATCGACAATATCATGACGTGCAAGCACGCTTTCGATAACTTCTTCCGGAATATTCCCGTGTCCGCTAGCCACTTCAACCACCTTCAATTCTTAACAAATAAATATAATTCGCTATTGCTCCACATTCTCCTGCAAAAGTATTAAAAGTTTTGTCATTTTATGTTGAAAATATATTTTTTCTTCTGCCGTTATAGGTTTTGGACCCTTAGAATAATGTCCCCGTCTTCGTTCCACGGCCCTGGCATGCCTGCCTTCCAACATAAAATCCATTTTGGAATCGTCATATTCCTGGCCACGAAAAGAAAGAACACTGCAACGTTTCCCTAGTGCAAGTGCTGCGAGACCATAGTCCCCAGTCAATAACACATCTCCAGCAGAAATATGATTGGCAATATATAGATCGGCGCTCTGATCTCCCCGGTCCACCTGCACAACCGTTACACCCTCTTCAGCTTTCAGTGCATGGTCATAAGAAGATACCATCAGTACCGGCACACCAAAGGCACGGCCAACTTCAGCAATCTCTTTTTTGACCGGACAAGCATCCCCATCCACGACTATAGTTCTAGACCGGGACTTCTTCTCCATGATCATCACCAATTTCCCGTGTAATATATATACGCCCTTACCGCAAGAAATCCTTCTTTCTATGCATAAATACGGAACGGATGTCAAATGACGCATTGGCACCGTTCCGTATATTTATACCCCAAACCAACATTCTATACCATAAGACACAAACTTTTCTTATAGATGTTGTTCAAAAAGCTGTCCTTTGATCAAATGTCGAATCTTGAATTCAGCCGGGAACTCCGGTGCTCAGTCGTTTACCAAACGAGCTTGCCAAAATCAGCAAACGCCTTGGAGTCAGCATCAATACCAGCTAGCAAAGCTAAACGGTTAGCACGTACCTGCTCATCCTCTGCCATAACCATAACGGAATCGAAAAATGCTGTAACAGCATCTTTTAGACCCGAGAGAATACGGAGTGCTTCTTCGGCATTATTCGCGGACATCGCTTCAAGATACGGTGTGTGTAATTCCTGCCATGTCTTGTACAGCTTCAGCTCAGCATCTTCTTTAAGTAAAGAAGGATCAATCACTTCGCTGGTTGCTTTAGCTGCCAAATTACTGACACGAGTGAGTGAATCTACTGTAATTTTAAAGTCTGCTTGGTCTAACACAGCACCCATAAGCGCACGGCTTCTGCCCACAACATCTACCACGTTGTCAAAGCCAGCTGCTGTAACAGCGTCCACAACATCATAGCGTACATTGTCGGATAAAAGTCGTTTAACACGCAGACCGAAGAACTCGTACAGGTTTATACGTAGTTCATCGTCAGAATGTTTCGAATTCCCTGAATTTTTATGAATTTCAATCGCTGCTTCAAAAATCTCGCGCAGCGTAATCGGCAATTTATGCTCCAGCACGATTTGAACAATCCCTGCAGCCTGGCGACGCAGTGCGTAAGGATCCTGTGAGCCTGTTGGGATTATACCGATAGAGAAGCAACCTACAATCGTATCGATCTTGTCCGCAATGCTGACAACTGAACCGGCATCTGTCGATGGTACTGCATCACCCGCGAACCTTGGCTGATAATGCTCAAAGATTGCTTTTGCCACAGTTTCAGGTTCTCCTGCTTTGCGTGCATAATCTTCACCCATGGTGCCTTGAAGTTCTGGGAATTCATAAACCATTTGAGTCACAAGGTCGAATTTGCAAATATCAGCAGTCCGACTTACTTCAGAAAGGGTTATATCAGACAATCCCAACTTTACAGCAAGACGATCGGAGATTTGGCGAATACGACGCACTTTATCTCCAACACTGCCAAGCTCTTCATGGTAGACGATATTCTCCAATTTGGCTAGTGCATCATCAATCTTCATCTTTTGATCTTCTTGATAGAAGAATTTGGCATCTGATAGACGAGCACGGAGTACCTTCTCATTACCCTTAGCAATAACATCCAAAGATACTGCATTCCCGTTACGCACCGTTACGAAGAAAGGTAGAAGTTTGCCCGCTGCATCAAATACCGGGAAATACCGCTGATGCTCACGCATCGAAGTAATCAGCACATCCTGTGGAATGTTCAAGAAAGATGGGTCGAAGGTTCCGAACAACACGGTTGGTGTTTCAACTAGGAACAGTACTTCCTCCAAAAGATCCTCTTTGATCGCAATCGTCCAGCTTTTTTCTTCAGCCAATTGATTGATTTGTTTCAGGATCAATTCTTCCCGTTCCTTCACGTCTACAAGGACATGCTGCGCACGCATGCTCTCAACATATTGTGCAGGCTCCGAAATTACAGTCTCTGTACCCAGAAAACGATGTCCACGGCTCACATTACCCGCTTTTACATCCGTAATTTCCAAATCAATAATATCTTTCCCGAAAAGAGCAACTAACCAGCGGATCGGACGCACGAATTTAAAATCGTAAGCTCCCCAACGCATGTTTTTCGGAAAAGTCATCGCATTTACAATCCCTAAAAGACCTTCAGAAAGCAACGAAGCTGTCTCTACCCCAGCACTATTTCTAGTAGCATAGATATACTCAACTCCAGCAAGCTCTTTGAACGTAAATTGCTCCGGAGATACACCCTGACTACGGGCAAACCCTAAAGCAGCTTTGCTCCAGTCCCCGTTTGCATCCAGTGCGATTTTGCGTGATGGTCCTTTGACTTCTTCGCTGATATCCTCTTGCTTCTCAGCCGCATCCTTAACAAAAACAGCGAGACGACGTGGCGTTGCATAAGCAGTAACTCCAGCATAGGTAATCCGTGCAGAATCCAACCACTTGGATGTTCTATCTTGCAGCTGTTCCATCGCAGCGCGGATAAAACGTGCAGGAATTTCCTCCAGACCGATCTCAAACAGGATATCTTTAGACACGGTCAGCACCTTCTTTCTTCAGCAGCGGGAAGCCAAGCTTCTCGCGTTCCTCAAGATATGTTGCCGCTACAGAGCGGGCAAGATTACGCACTCGGGTAATAAATCCAGTCCGTTCAGTAACACTGATGGCTCCACGTGCATCCAGCAAATTAAAGCTATGTGAGCATTTCAACACGTAATCGTAGGCAGGGAACACAAGATGCTGCTCCATCGCTCTACGCGCTTCTTCTTCGTACATGTTGAACAGTGAAAATAGCATTTTTACATCAGATACTTCAAAGGTGTAAGTAGAATGTTCAAACTCCGGTTGATGAAAAACATCACCATAAGTCATGCCGCTAACCCATTCAAGATCAAATACATTTTCTTTATCTTGAATGTAGGATGCTAGCCGCTCCATTCCGTAAGTAATTTCTACGGCAACTGGATTGGCCTCAATTCCACCGACCTGTTGGAAGTACGTAAACTGAGTGATTTCCATACCATCTAGCCATACTTCCCATCCTAGACCTGCACAACCCAGTGAAGGGTTCTCCCAGTTATCCTCAACAAAACGGATATCATGCAAGAGCGGATCAATGCCGAGTGCTTTCAAACTATCCAAGTAAATCTCTTGAATGTTATCAGGCGATGGTTTGATAATGACTTGAAATTGATGATGCTGATACAGACGGTTCGGATTCTCTCCATAACGTCCATCGGATGGGCGACGTGAAGGCTCTACGTACGCAACTCTCCATGGTTCAGGACCTAGTGAGCGTAAAAATGTCATAGGGTTCATCGTGCCGGCGCCTTTTTCAGTGTCATAAGGCTGTACGATAATACAGTTCTGTTCAGCCCAGAACTGCTGCAGCGTCAAAATCATCTGCTGAAAGTTCATAATACCGTCTCCTTCGCTTTACAAGTTTTTAGTTCATCTTGCTTAAAACTTCTTACCATGGAGGCGGCATTTTTCGCTCCTGACAGCAACAAAAAACCCCCGCCCCCATGCCTGATTAACAGACATAGGGACGAGAGCTTAACTTATTCTCCCGCGGTTCCACCCTACTTGATTCCAACCCTTGATTCAGCAATATCACTTGCTAAAGACAAGAACGAAATCCACTTTCATTCGCCGTATCCGTACTCCCGGGTGCCATGTTCATGAACATTGTCCCGCCAGGCTCTCACTACCCCCAGCTCGCTGAATCGCGACAATATCGCTCATTACTTTCCCGATCAATGCACGTTCTCCCGAAGTCGAGCAAAACGGCGATAATCTTATAATTAAACTGTTCCTATAGTAACGGAAAAATCAGATTTCGTCAAATCTTGTACTTGTCGAGCTGATCCAGGAAATTCTGTGATTTTAGCTTTAATCCAAGCTGCACATCCATAAAGGCACGCATAATTTTTTTTAGCTCATCACGGCTGCTTTCTTTGACATCCACATTCCCTAATCTAGTTAGATCAAGTCTGGCGAATAAGCGTAGTAATTTCAACGCACGAGCAGAGACCTCCATTGCTGGAGGATCATTATGTTTACAGCTGCGGCAGAGTGCTCCACCAAGGCGAGGGCTTATCAGCAGTTGTTCATCAGGCTTTTCTGCTCCACATATCACACAGGTGTCGAACTCTGGACCATAACCGGCTGCTTGCAAAATCTTCATTTCATAAACATTTATGATAACTCCAGGTTCCTTATCTTCTTCAAGTGCGTTCAAGCAGGCCGTAAGCTGGCGAAACCAGAAGCTCCCCGTCTCCTCATCATGCAGGACTTTATCAAGCAGTTCACAAGCGTATGATGCATATGCTGCTTTAATCAAATCCTCACGCAGAGGGTGGTGAGACTTCGTGATCTCGCCGGAATTCAGCGTTCCAAGACCTCCGTTATTTCTAAAAAAAACAAATTCCCCGACGGTGAACAGCTGGATCAGGGCAGCATGGCGGCTCTTAACCTTCTTAGCACCTCGTACCAGAACTCCTACTTTCCCGGCGTTCTCGGTGCAAAGCGTAATAATTGCGTTCCCCTCGCCGTAGTCCATGCTGCGGATGACGATCCCTTCCACCCTGTGTAGCATGCCTCTTCCCCCAACCATTCGGCAAGCAACCAGTCCTTATTGCGCTTCTTCATCACAGACCTTCTCTTCTTCCACTAGCTGTAATCCACTGTCTTCAAGTGGATAGCCAGCTTCCTTGTATAGCAGGTAAGCATCGACGTCTCCTGTCATTGCAAAATACTTCCACGAAAAGTTTCGCATTCGTATTCATCCTTTCTTGGGAAAGACGATGTCTCTTCAAGAATTAGGATGTGCGATGAGCCAGGTTCTATCCTTGCAATTCCTGCCAAACGAGGAATGACGGATAAAGATCTTAAAGGTCTTTATGGAAGCCCAAATCCCGCAGAACGCGGTCCTGATTACGCCAGTCTTTTTTCACTTTTACCCATAGCTCCAGAAAAATCTTCGAACCCAAAAGGTTCTCAATGTCTGTCCGAGCACGTCTGCCAACCTCTTTCAGCAGCGCACCTTGCTTACCGATAATGATCCCCTTCTGAGAATCACGTTCAACAAAAATAACGGCAGACACATGCACCACACCATTCGGCTCAACCCTCATATCTTCGATAGCCACAGCAATGGAATGCGGTACTTCTTCGCGCGTCAAATGCAGAATCTTCTCACGAATTAGTTCTGCGCACACAAATTGCTCAGGGTGATCCGTAATTTGATCTTCTGGGTAGTATTGCGGACCTTCTGGTAAATACTTAGCGACTTGCTCTAACAGCGTGTTAACATTGCTACCCATCTTAGCAGAAATTGGAATGATTTCAGCAAAGTTATGCAGCTTGTTATACTGAGCCATAAGTGGGAGCAATGCTTCCGGCTCTATTTTATCGATCTTGTTCAGTACAAGAATAACTGGCGTCTTAAGTCCGTTTAATTGCTCAGCAATGTATCGGTCTCCACCGCCCAAACCATCTGCAGCATCCACAAGGAACAGCACAGCCTCAACTTCACCCAGCGTGCTCATTGCAGTTTGGTTCATGTAGTCGCCTAGCTTGGACTGTCTTTTATGAATACCTGGTGTGTCCAGGAACACGATTTGCGAATTATTCGTTGTATAGACCCCATGGATTTTGTTTCTAGTGGTCTGTGGCTTATCCGACATGATTGCAATCTTCTGTCCAATAACCTGGTTCATGAGTGTCGATTTGCCTACGTTCGGTCTGCCGATAATTGCGACAAAGCCTGATTTGAATTTCATATTATCTTCCTTCCATACTTTCCTTCTAGTTCAATCTTTTTCAATCATTCAATCTTTTTTAAAGCTTTTTCGATCCCCCTAAATCCCCCTTAGCCAAGGGGGACCCCAAGGGCCCCGGCCCTCTGGACACCCGGAAATAGGCGTACCTGCAACGTTCGGCGGGATTGAAACGGTCGTGCATGAGCGCTTTCGTCCCCTATCGGGGACACGCTTCACTGTCGCTTATTCACACGGTTCGCATTAAGCTCACCATGGATAAAGATTACTGAGATGATTGGCTTTAGGCTGTGTTACAAGTAACCTTACGTAATTAGAATCGCTGGCGGCGTTGCCGCGGCGCTTACCTCGTAATGTTACTCTAACAACACATAATTTGCACGATTTTAGCCTAACTTGATTGTTAGCGCACACTTTTAATTGTATTTTGTACAACTAATTTGAGTTTGAGTTATGCTTTTGGTGTTTTAATTGCATTCTGTGCAACTAAATCCTGTCTTAAGAGCCAAATATAGACTATATCATAAATTTAATTGCACTATCTGCAACTAAATTCATTTTTGTGCGAAAGAGTAGCATTTAACTGTACATTGTGCAATTAAAGTAGCAACCTTCGTCTAACTATACCTGATTCGCCTTTAAACAGGCATTAAATCAAACTCTCATTTTATTCTGGAGCTTGTCCTTGCTTCAGATCTACGGGACCAAAAGCGCCGGGAAGTAATTCTCCCACCGTCGTCTCAACAATATCGCCCTTCATGTTTCCAAGGATAACCTTCATGTCGGGTGAACACAACTCAATCATAACTTGGCGGCATACACCACAAGGAGATACGGGGCCATCGGAATCGGCAACAACGGCAATTGCCTTGAAAGAACCGATAGCATGACCGTCAGCAATGGCACGAAATAACGCGGTGCGCTCTGCACAATTGGTTGGGCCAAAAGCAGCATTTTCTACATTACATCCGTGATGAATATGACCATCCTGATCAAGAAGGGCGGCTCCAACTCCGAATCGGGAGTAAGGAATATATGCCTTAGCACGTGCTTTAATCGCTTCTTGCATAAGAAGAGCGGAATCCATATTTGGGTCCTCCTAAAGTTTTGTTAGCGCTACATCGTGGAATCACTTCGTACAAAACTTGCTTCGAAAGCATCCACTTAGTTTTGTTAGCAATACTTCATTGAATTTTCTTCGTACAAAACTCGCTTCCTAAACATCCAGTAACCAAAGAGGCGGAATCGCAAAACGCGGGTCCGCCTCTCCCCTGAATTGAATTGTAACCTGATTATGACATAAGTCCGGTAATCCAGTCCATCACCGGGTGGTAAAAAACATAGACCCCGACTAAGACAGCAAACACCGCCGTTAGAAGCACAGCTCCTGCGGCGGTATCTTTTGCTCTCTTAGCCAGTGGGTGAATCTCCGGCGAGATCAAGTCTACCGTCGCTTCAATTGCTGTATTGAGCAACTCGGCGGTTAAGACAAGCGTGATTGAGAAGAGCAGCAACATCCAACTGGCCAGCGGAAGTCTGAACACGGCAGCGGCAACAAGTACAACCACAGCCAAACAGCAATGCACCTTCATGTTAAGCTCGGATTTGAATGCCGACACGATGCCTTGCGATGCAAACCGAAAAGAGTGCCAGAACTTCTTATGTCCTACCGCCGTGTTCTTCACCATTAGCGAGTCAACCCAACCTGAGCTAGTACTTTCTCTTGCTTAGACATCATTTCAGCCTCTGAAGCTTCATCCTGATGATCATATCCTAACAAATGCAGAAATCCGTGCACAAAGAGGAAACCAAGCTCACGCTCCAGCGAATGACCATATTCTTGCGCTTGCTCCTGAGCACGAGTTACGGAAATGATGATATCTCCCAGTACATCCGGAACATCTTCCAGCGCTTCGCCTTCTTCTACTTCGTATATAATGTCCAGCTCGTCCTCTCCGCTTTCATTCATCGCAAAAGAAAGTACGTCCGTCGGACGGTCAATTCCCCGGTATTCCAAGTTCAACTCATGAATACGAGTGTTATCGACAAAAGTAAGCGCAACCTCTCCCTGATCGATCCCTTCCGCCTCACCTGCTTTTTGCAAAATGCTCTCCAGCAGTGCTATGAGATCGTCCTTTATCTCGTATTCTTCTTGCTCGTTATCCCAAACGATCTCCAAACTCATGGGTTAGCTGCCCCTTCCTCTTTTTTCGGCTTACGCACATCTTCTGGGTATTCGATCCGTGAATGGAAAATCCCCCATGACCGTTTCTTTCAGCGTCCGTGCAATAATGTCCAATTCTTTAATCGTTAAATCACATTCGTCAAACTGATGATCATCCAGTCGACTTTTAATAATTTTCTCAATCATCGTTTCCACCTGAAGGACGGTTGGTTTGCGCAAGGATCGCACCGCAGCTTCAACACTGTCGGCAATTCCTACAACAGCCGATTCCTTCGACTGGGCTTTCGGGCCAGGATAACGGAAATCTTCCTCGGTAAAATCAGGCTCTACACCTTTTTCTTCCGCCAGCTTCAGGGCTTTATGGTAAAAATAATGCAGGAACGTCGTCCCATGATGCTGCTCAGCAATATCACGAATCGGTTTGGGCAGCTTATATTCTCGTTGCATCTCCACCCCATCGCGGGCGTGAGCTACAATGATAGATTTACTAAGCTTCGGTTCTATAGAATCATGTGGGTTTTCCATATTATTCTGATTTTCAATAAAATAAAACGGACGTTTTGTTTTACCAATATCATGATAATACGATCCTACCCGGCACAATAGGCCGTCTGCTCCAATCGCTTCTGCGGCCGCTTCTGACAAGTTACCTACCATTACGCTATGGTGATAGGTTCCTGGTGTTTCCGTAAGAAGCTTGCGCAATAAGGGATGGTTCGGATTAGACAACTCTACCAGCTTCAGGGCAGATAGAATACCAAAGGTAGCTTCAAAGAAAGGCATCAGACCAATCACAAGCACTGCAGTCAAAAGTCCACTCGCAAAAGCAAAACCAACGGCATACAGCGTGCTTACATCTTTCCATTCACCACCAGCTAAGAGGGTCAGCATAAAGACGGTCACACAGCCAAAAAGGGATACCATAATCCCGCCTTTTAATAATGTGGAACGCTGGCCTGCACGATGAGTGGCAAAAATAGCTACATAACAAACAACAATTGAAAAGAAGCCAAAGGTAAAATCAAACACCGAATTCTGCTGAACATTCAAAATGATACTGGCGAGTATACTGATCAGAATAGAACAGAAATACGCTAATGTCATATCCAGAAGCATGGTAATCAGCATAGCACCAATGGCTACTGGAGCCAGATACCCGAGATAGGAATGGACATCCGTCTGCAAAATTGCGGTCAACCGCATGGAGATGATCGTAATAACAAACACAAGCACCAGCATTAATAACTGGGAATTATTATACTTGAAGCCCGCAGTTCCGCCAGAGTAACGGATAAACACCATCAGACCCGCAGATAGCATGGTAGCAAGTAATAGCAATCCAACCTGAGGCCAATAGTTGACCTCATTGCTTAGCAGGCCATTCTCATCCAATAGGGCGTACAGCTCAGGGGTGATTTTTTGCCCTTTAGCGACAAGAACCTCCCCTTGCTCAATAAACACATCAGGTGTGTTCTCACGAGCCTGTACCTTCGCTTCCTTCGTTGCATCTTCGTCATAGAACTTATTGCTTGTAATAACGAGCCGGACTAACTCTTGAACAACCTCACGCGCCGTACGCTGACTCAGAGAGCTGATACTGACCTGCTCCGCCACTTTGGCGCGCGCAGTCTGGGCGTCCGTGATTTGATCGTTCATCAGCCTAGTCACAATATCACGAGCGACAGGCTTCATTTCGATAATGTCCTGAGAGGTCAGTCGCGGAATCTTAATGTAAGTTTCATCTGGAATGACATAGGTCTGCTCTTTTATGACAGATTGCATTTCCTCCAAAAGATGATCGGAATAAGTGCCTCCACCCCGATTTGAGGCTATGAAATTCAAAATAAAATCATTGGCCCTCTGCGGGATCTCATCACGATAAATCTCAGTCTTATCGCTTTGCGAAATCAAATCATCCTGATTCAGGCGATCAATCCGGTCCAGTAGCGATGTCACAAGATTATCGGCCCTCATCGGGATGATTTTATACTTTGGAGATACACCTTCGGCCGCTTCTTCCGCCGCCTTTAGTGTTGCCTTCTTGTCCAAAATTTGCTTAGGCGCTGTTATCTCCTTCGCGCTGAGCGTATTCTCTTTAATATCGTACCGCTTAGGTAGTAGATCGGGCGACAGGCTGAAGTAGAACACAAGTCCGAGTAACAGGAAAAGAGCATAGCGTGTCGCCGCGCTATACTTCCATCCGTTGTTCGTATATACAAATCCGCTTAATTTAGATGGTTGCTTTGAAGCCATGAAGACAATCCCCTTTATTGGAGGTTTTCGGCAGAGCGGTCATAGGCAACGATAATTTTCTGCACCAGGGAATGCCGTACTACATCCTGCTCCGCAAAATAAACAAAACCGAGTTCTTCTATGCCGGATAAAATCGCTTTAGCCTCAATCAAACCGGATTTCTTGCCGCGAGGCAGGTCAATCTGGGTAACGTCACCCGTAATCACCATTTTGGACCCGAAGCCGAGTCGAGTCAAAAACATTTTCATTTGCTCAGGCGTTGTATTCTGGGCTTCATCCAAAATAATAAATGAATCATCCAGCGTACGACCACGCATATAAGCGAGCGGAGCAATTTCAATCAATCCCCGTTCAAGTGCCTTAGCCACCTGATCGGGCCCCATAACGTCGTATAAGGCATCATATAACGGACGAAGGTATGGATCTACCTTTTCTTGCAAATCCCCTGGGAGGAACCCTAGACTCTCTCCTGCTTCTACAGCTGGGCGCGTAAGAATGATACGCTTAACAGAACCTTCTTTAAGTGCCGTAACTGCAAGCACTACCGCCAAGTAGGTCTTACCCGTTCCTGCAGGACCGATTCCGAATACAATATCACGCTTCTTGATCGTTGTCACATAATGCTTCTGGCCAATCGTTTTGACACGGATAGGCTTTCCACGAAAAGTTGTTGTAATTTCTCCCTTGAACAAATCGAGCAATTGATCGACCCGAAAGTCTTTCGCCAGCTCCACAGCGTACTGCACATCACGTTCAGTAAGTATGTAACCGCTCCGAATGAGGGACAGCAACACATTAAACAATTGTCCCAGCATGTCTACTTCCCGCTCCGCACCACGTATCGTTAACTCTGCTTCACGGGAATCAATAATAGCAGGAATTTCACTCTCGATGATTTTTAGGAATCCATCTTGCGGGCCGAACAGCGATTGCGCTTCTCCCGCATTTTGCAAAGTAATACGAATGCTTGCAGTCTGTTCTGACAAGTAGCCTCATTCTCCTCAATTGTTTACTATTGGCAGTTCTTCGGAAATGTTTTCTTCTACTTCAAAGATCACTTTCATATAAACTTTACCATTCTCTTTCTTCTCATGCAAAACTTTTTGACTTTTGATGACGCTATCAACGCCATAACGCGCCAAAATATCATTCTTCGCTCGCTCTATTCCCTTTTCAAATCCAGCCTCTGGAGTTAATGTCTCACTTGTTTCACTAATCTCCATTTCTTTCTCAGTCATTAGGCCCAGCGGCAGCTTAATGGACCGCCAGGACAGCGGATCGTGCTCAGTAAGTGTTCGTGATTTCTCAAAAGGAGAATCGCCATAACCCCATAGCTGGATAGCCCATTTACCAAGCACCAGATAGGTTCGATCTTTACGCTCCCCTGTATATGAGCTATTTGTTGTTGTAAGAGGCACTTCTATATTGTATTCATGCCACACTAGACCCTTAACCTCACCTTTAGCCACCACGTACTGTACATTCTCTTCGTCGCCTAAAGCACCCGAGATCAGGATATCCCCTTTTTTAACCCGTGAGTTACGCGCTACAACCGGTCTGCCCTGCTCCGCATATATTTCAGTTACCACCGCATCTGTTCTGCTAATCAAATGCCGCTGACTAAGTAGAGGTTTGATATCCGGCTGTTTAGATTCTACCACCTGAATTTTAATGCTCGTCCCCGTCCGCTGCACCCCTATCCATGAAACGCCGGGTAATTGGGCTAGGAGCCCCTTAGAGAGCTTGTCCGGCTCATCCAGACGCCATATCCATTGAAAAGGATACACCCCCTCCTGGCGAGCAGCTGCCAATATATCCTCAGAGGCAATTTTTTCATTCCCCTCGACTCTAATGCTCCATACCATCGTGGATAACATAAAGAGCATAATCCCGAATACTAATATTCCCATGCCAAAAAATTTACGTTTCCAAAGCCGCGCCATCAAAAAAGGCAGTCCGCTTCTTCCTGTAACGTGCATCCGACAGCCTGTCTTCTTTAAAATCGGACGGAGGACATAAAAATCATTCAGAAGCAGCTTAAGGGAAGCGCCGCCCTCCGCGGGCCTCACATCCCAAATCACTATACCTGCTTCAGAAATGACATTAATGAATCTCTCCACCTGAGGCCCCGTCACATGCAGTGTAACGAATCCCCGCAGTGATGAAAGAGGTGGTTCCTTCATGATTTCCCCTCGCTTTCTTTATATCTGATCTCTCCGATAATGCCTTCTACCGCCAGCTCCTGACCAAGAATATTGCGAATGACAAGATCCTCGCCTGTGATTTCAAGCGATCCTTTAGCTAACGCGAGCTTAAGCTGGCCTGAGGAAAAATGCAGCACGCCGCGATGATTCTCGATATACAGTTCCTTATTGCCGATCAGGGTGATCCGGGGCATTTCCTGTAGTAAGTCCTGTGGTAAATCCAACACCCCGTTTGTCCATCCCCGCAGCCTGCGGCCAATACGGGTCATAAGTAGACGCTCCCCCTTCCTGCCTTCTGTACACCTTATGCGGCAACGCTTTTGTTTATGAGAAGAACTCATAAAGGAGCACCTTTCAGGTATAAAAAACATAAAAAAGCCTCAGCTTTCCTATCGTTAAGATAAGAAAGCTAAGGCTTAATTGTTACTTGACCGAAAATTACGATCTTCGGGAGGAATGCGGCTGGCGAGCACGCGGAGGTCCTAGAATCTCCGCCCAAACCACACCATTACGCAGCTCATCCCTATTCCCTGTTCTATTTGACTGAACATCTGTATCAGGGGATGAACTCTTCGTCTTCTTCGACCTGGGATCTGCTCCAGCTATTCCATCAAAAGCAGATTGAAGACGCCGCACCTCTTCCTGCATTCTTTGTGTGCGTAACTCAACTCCGTCATCAGCATGCTCCAAAGACATACCTTCTCCAGTAGAATAATCTGGTGTCGGGATGTACGCAGGCTCTGGAAAGGCAGGTGATGCGTCATACTCACGGGAGGATGTAGTAACAGGAGCAGGAAACCCGCTACCAGACAGTTCTGGCTGATCTCTGTTCCCGTCTACATCCTTATTACGGTGGAGAGGATTCCCGTCTCCTCCACCAAAGGTCGGCATCCCTCCGCGTGTAGTACCTTTGGGTTTGTTCTTCGTAGCTTTGTTCACATTGGATACAATCGCGAAGATAATAACCGCAACAATATAGATCCAGCTCATGGAGATTCACATCCCCTTTTATTTATTATTGTTAGGACGGTTATTGTCGTCCTGATCATTCATTTTGCCGAGGGAACCGCGCATTTGGGTATCCGCCTCGATATTTTTGATGTTCATGTAGTCCATCACACCGATTTGACCATTTCTGAGTGCCTCAGCCATCGCCATAGGCACCTGAGATTCAGCTTCCACAACCAGCGCCTTCATCTCAACTACACGTGCTTTCATCTCTTGCTCATGAGCGACAGCCATTGCTCTGCGTTCTTCTGCCTTAGCTTGTGCAATACGTTTATCCGCTTCTGCTTGTTCGGTTTGAAGATACGCACCGATGTTCTTGCCTACATCGATATCCGCAATATCAATAGAGAGGATCTCAAAAGCAGTACCTGAATCCAGACCTTTGGACAATACCGTCCGAGAAATCAAATCCGGGTTTTCCAAGACATCTTTATGTGAATCACTTGAACCTACTGTCGTTACAATCCCTTCACCAACACGGGCAATGATTGTTTCTTCACCCGCACCACCCACGAGACGGTCGATATTGGCACGTACAGTTACACGTGCTTTTACCTTAACTTCAATCCCGTTTTTAGCGACAGCCGCAACAACTGGTGTTTCAATTACACGAGGGTTAACGCTCATTTGCACAGCCTGAAGCACATCGCGTCCTGCAAGATCAATAGCCGCTGCGCGTGTAAATTCCAAAGGAATATCTGCACGTTGTGCTGCAATAAGCGCATTAACCACCCGGTCTACGTTACCACCTGCGAGATAGTGGCTCTCCAGTTGATTAATATTCAGTCCAAGACCTGCCTTAGTCGCTTTAATCATTGGATTAACGATTCGACTTGGTGTTACACGACGCAGTCTCATCGCTACTAGGGTAATAATACTAATCCTAACCCCTGACGCCAATGCAGAAATCCAGAGCATGACCGGGAAGAAGCTTAAAAAGACACTCAACAAAATGACTACAACTACCGCAATCAACAAAAAAGTAATTAAAGATGCTTCCATAACTTTACAACCTCCAGTAAATTATTGTGGAGCTACTATTCGCCATACCTTTTATCTTTTACCTTATTCCTTAATTTCCTTCACCACAATCCGTCCGCCCTCAACTTTTACAACAGAGACCGGTGCATTAACGCTAATAAAGCTGCCTTCAGTAACGACATCTACTCGCTCGCCGCCAATCATAGCCGTTCCGGATGGACGAAGTGGAGTAATACTGTTTCCTATAGCTCCAACTAAGCTTAACTTCTCTTCAACAGGTACAAATCCCTGATCTTTAGAGAGCGTATCCTTTAAAATAAACCTATTCCAAATTCCACGTTCTTTAAATGCGACAGCCACAATCACAATGACTACTGTTGCAGCCGCGAATGCGATACCGAGACTAAACAATGCATGTGTGAAGCTGTATGCTGCGCGTACGACACCTGCCACAAGGCTCACGGAACCAAGTATCCCCAATATCCCAAAGCTCGGCACGAATAGCTCCAGCACAAGCATGACAAGTCCGATTATGAACAAAAGCCAAGTCTCTGATCCGGCAAACCCTGCTACAGAATTTCCGAAAAAATATAAAACAAAGGCTAATGTCCCAATAATCCCAGGTGCACCGAAGCCCGGAACGATCAACTCAATCACAATGCCTGTGATCCCGATGAATAGCAAAATCGTCATAATAATCGGATTCGTCAGAAATTGCGACATTTTCTCGGCACCCGTATGCTCCACACGAAAAATGTCATCTGTAGTATAACCTAACCAAGTAATCGCCTCTTCTGGAGTGGTTGTAATTTGATCAGCATAACCAGCTTTTAAAGCTTCGTCACTAGACAAGGCAATAATTTCGCCCTGCGCTTTAGATACGCCAAGATCTGGCTTATCCACAACCAAATTACTATCGACCATTCCCGCAGCAATATCAGGATCACGCTCATTTAGAGCAGCGGCTCCAATCATTTTTGATTTCCAGTAGGAGACCATCTTCGCGTCATCTACTTTCTGGCCGCTACTATCTACTAGAGATGCAGAACCGATCATGCTGCCCGGCTTCATGATGATTGCACCTGCGTTAAGTGCTATGTAACTGCCTGCGGAAGCGGCATCACCTTTAATAAAAGCAGCCGTAGGTATGTCACTATCTCTTACCATCGTCCCAATCTGTTCTGCTGAACTCACCAGTCCACCCGGTGTATCCACCTCCAGTACAATTAGAACCGCTCCATAATTAGCAGCTTCTGTGAACCCTCTTTCCAAAAAGCTTTGCAGACCTCTTTCAATTTTCTGATCAACCGGAATAATAAACACAGGGCCTTTCTTCATCTCACCATTCGCAGCATTCGGTGCTTTTGGTACTGTTACATCAGCGCTGACATTCGGGATAAACGGCGTTAAGAGCAGTAGCAGTAAAACAACTGGAATGCTGGCTAACATAATTTTCCGTAATCTTTTCAATGTTTTTACCTCCCTTCTTCAACTTGACCCGGGACACATAAACTTTATTACGTTGTAAGCGTAATTACGTTTCAAAACAAAGAAAAGCACCCCTTTTACAAGGGGTGCTGGCGCTATATTATTGCAGAAATTGCTGAACCGCTTGGTTCACGAGTTTACCATCGGCGCGACCTTTGACCTTAGGCATCAGTGCGCTCATGACCTTACCCATTTCGCTTTTCGAAGAAGCACCGGTTTCCTGGATGGTCTGCTGTACAATTGCTTTAATTTCTTCTTCGGAAAGTTGCTCGGGAAGATACTTAATAATAATCTCGATTTCTGCCTTCGTACTCGCGGCAAGCTCGTCGCGACCCGCTGATTCAAATTCTTGGAGGGCATCTTTGCGCTGTTTGATTTCACGACTAAGGATATCAAGCACTTCGTTGTCGTCCAATGTTCTCTTCAAATCTATTTCAAGATACTTTATTGTAGAACGAACCATTCGAATCGTGGAGAGCGTGAACTTGTCCTTACTCTTCATCGCTTGCTTCATATCTTCGTTCAATCTCTCGCTAAGATTCATGCGTGGGTAATCCTCCTAAAACTTTCTCTTACGAGCAGCCTCAGACTTCAGCTTTTTCTTAACGCTTGGCTTTTCGTAATGTTTGCGTTTCTTCACCTCAGCCAAGACACCATCTTTTGCGATGGAACGTTTAAAGCGACGAAGTGCAGCATCAATTGTCTCGTTTTTGCGAACTTTCGTTTCAGACACAGTTTCCCCTCCCTCCGACCATACCGTCCAAGAGCATAACACGGTTTATCAAATTCCATTATAGGTCAAACGGAAATAGGGTGTCAACCTTCGTGTTATTCTTTTTTTCTGGCAAGTTCTTCAACATTTAATGATTGTACTATGCGTGAGAAGCTGAGTTTCCTGTGAGAGCTCCCAGCTTGGCCCCACCAAGCAAGTGATAATGAAGATGAGGCACAGCTTGTCCACTATCTGGACCACAATTATTGATCAAACGATAACCAGATTCGGCAATCCCAAGGTCGATAGCGATCTGTTGCGCTACACTGTGAATTTCTGCAATTAGCGGAAGATCCTCAGGTGTGACATCATTCATGGAAGCAATGAACTTCTTTGGAATGATCAACACATGTACCGGTGCAGCCGGCTCGATGTCGTAGAATGCAAGAATACGTTCGTTCTCAAATACTTTTTTGGAAGGAATAGTACCCTCAATAATTTTGCTAAACACGGTCTCCATAGAGTGCTTGCCTCCTAAAAATTGGTGAAATTCCACTTCATCATAAGATAATCATACAGGATAATCACCAATTACGAAAGACGCTAGAAGATTCAACATCCACACTCTAAAACTGTATCTATTACAGAATGAAATCCGTTTACAAATGAAGTTGAGCTATATATATACCCGTAGGGCCTAAAAAGGCAAAAAAAAGAGAAACACCCTTCACAGCTTATAAAGCTGATTCGGCGGCGGACGTATGAAAAGGAGTACATTCCCGGTCATACGTCCGCCGAGGTGTTTCTAAAGTAATGTCGGCTTAGCTGTATTATAACAGCGCGTTGATGCTGTATCTGTGATATCGATCACACAGTTTAAAATGCTTCACATTTTTTCCAAAAGGATACGAGATCCCCCTCCACCTTGTTCAGCAGGAACTACCACCAGCTTGCGCGGTAACCTTGCACGAAGCTCTGGAACGTGGCTGATAATACCGACAGACAGCTGGTCATTATGCAACCTTTCAAGTGAAGTAATCACTGTATCCAGCAGCTCTGGGTCGAGAGTACCAAACCCTTCATCTAAGAAGAAAAATTGTAACGGATATTGCCCACGCAGCTGGATCTGAGCTGAAAGAGCAAGTGCCAGCGAAAGGGATGTTAGGAAGGTCTCTCCACCAGACAGGGTTGAGACAGGTCTTCTCACCCCGCCGTTCCCGTCATCACGGATCACAAAGCCGCCACCCGAATCAACCTCCAATGCATAACGCTGCTTACTCAGGAATCGAAGCCGCTGGGAAGCGGACTGACACACCTGCATCAATTGTTCCTCAGCAATGTACTCAACAAAGGCGTTCCCACGTAAGACCGTCTGTAGTGTGGAGAGTTGATCTTGCATAGAAGCGTGCTCAATCCGCTTAGCTTCGAGCTCCATCCAGCGAATATGTCGATGCCGCAGGTCCTCCAGATCACGCTCTGCACGTGCTCTTGACTGAAGAGATACTTCATCCTCAGCCTTGCTTTCTCTTAAGATCCCCTGACTTTCTTGCCATTCTTCTTCACTTAAGCTGGCTCCGTCAAGCTTCTCTTCAATATTACGCAGTTGCAACGAGACCTCAGCTTCTTCGGCACGATGAGCACGTACGCGGGAATAAGCCATTTCCCTTGCTTCGGATGTGAGCGCTGCTCCTTCAACCTCAGTGGCTGAACTAAACGGTGAAGAAGCCAAGCTTTGTTCCCAATGACTGGTAGCTGCTACGTAATGTTCACGCGCAGATTCCGCAGCCTGGCGAGTAATCGCTGCTTCCTTAACCTCATGCTGAGCCTTCTCCGCCGCTGCGAGATGTGACTGCTTGCTTGTCTCCAGAGCAGTTAACAATTCCTGCAGACGTCCTTCACATTCCGCTAGAAGAGGAGCAGCAGCACGACCATTCGTCCACTCCAGTAGACGCTGTTCTTTTTCACGCTGCAATTCTTCCTTGCCTTCGATCTGTGTGATCCACTGAGCCAGCTCTTTATCCAGCCCCGTTATGGTCTCTTGAAGGTTCTGCACTGAAGCACTTTTCTCCTCCAGAAACTTGACACTGATATCAAGTCGAGATCTAATTTCTTCAGCTTGTGCATCCTTAGCTAACAGATCACGGTAAGCTTGTTCCACTTCTCCAGGTGCCAGATCCGGGAACTGCTGTGTCCAGTTCTGCCGTAGAGCCGTTAGCTGGGCGCTGAGTTCCTCAGCTTTGGCAGCAATTCCTTCTACCCAGCTCCGTTCACCTGCGACAGCTGCCGCTTCTTTGAGGCACAGTTGCTGGACCTCCTGCATCGATTGCTGCCACTGTACCGCAGTTCGGCGTACTTCACCTGACTGTCCTTTTAATCCCAAATGTGCAGCTTCAAGTTCTGCCAAGGCTTTTTCATCTGGAATGATTAAATCGGTGGAAGTAACTGCACTACTTACTTCTGAACCTGCAGCTGCAGGGTGATTTGCCGCTTCGATGACTTCATTTCCAAATACCTGCTCCAGCCATACTTGATCCTGTTCACGAAGACCACGGAACAGATGACGAGCTTCCAAAGCCCGTCTAGACAATGTTCGAACTTGCTGAAGCTTCATTTCCAGTTCTTGTTGCTCTAAGCTATCCTGCAATAATGCAGGTGCAGGATGATGCTCGCTGCCGCATACAGGGCAGGGTTGTCCTTCTTCCAGCTCCTTAGCTAGTCCTAACGACAGTCTGTGAAGCTCTTGATCCTTCATAGCCGCTTCCAAAGAGCTGACATGTTGCTCCAGGCGGTCCGCTGCAGTACGCGCAGCTTCTTCTATCGCCAGCAGCTTCTCTTGATGCAGCGCCGCCTCGCGGATCAGTTGCCCGCGAGCAGCTTCCTGCAGTTCGCGACGGCCCTCGGCCTCCGCGAGTCGTGCCTGCGCAGCCGCGAGTGCAGCGGCACGCTCGCGGCGCTCCTTCTCCGCCTTATCCCACTGGGATTCGGCGGAGTGCAGCCCTTGCAGTCTCTGCATCGCTTCTTGCAGAGACTGCCGCTCCTGAGAGCGGACACCGAGCGGCTGCAAGCTCTGCTGCAGCTCTTGCTGGCGCTTTTGGCCCTTGGCCAAAAGCTCACGCTCCCGGGCCATTCCCTCCCGCAGCTCCGCCAGCTTGCGGGAGGCCTCTTCGCGGCGCTCGCGCAGAGCCGCGAGTTCGCGCCGTAGGCCGCCGAGCTCGGACTCGAGCTCGAGCGCGCGGCGGTAGGTGCCGGCCCCCTCCCGGAGGGCCGGCTCTTCCGCCGCAAGTGCGGCCTGCGCAGCAGCCGCGACGGCAGCGGCACGCGCCGCCTCCTGCTCGGCGGCGGCGGCCATCACCGATTGGCCCTCCGCGCGGGCCAATCGGCTCTTAAAGGCTTCTTCCGCGCTGCGCCATGCTTTCAGCGCGGGAAGCCTTGCCTCGGCCTCGTCAGCTTGGCCGAGCTTCTGTTCAAAGAGGAGAATCTCCTCCTCCTTGGCGAGCAGCCCCTGCCGCTGTAACTCGCGGCGGGTCCGTTCCTCTTGGAGCTCGCGTATACGCGCAAAACGCTCCGAGACCTGCAGCGCCGCCTCCAGTTTGCGGCGGCATTCCGCAGCATAAAGGGTGGCCTGCTCGAGGCGCTCCGCCGCTGCCTCTACATCCCCTTTGCCTGCGCTGCCAAGACCCTGCTGCTCCGCTTCCAGCGCGCGGAGCGCAGCCTCATTCTCCTTCACCCGGCGACTAAGCTTAATTGCCAGCTGATCGCCATACTGTTCCAGATGGAACAGGCGTTGCAGCATTTGCCGACGATCTACGCCACGAAGTGATAAGAATTCGGCAAATTTCCCCTGCGGCAATACAACCGCTCGCGTGAAGTCATCCATTTTTAGACCGATATGCTCCTCCACACAGCGTGTAACATCTGCGAGCTTATCCGCCATAACATTATCACCGTCAGGTGTGATTTCAATGAAACGGCTAATCGTGTTGCTGACAGTTTGTTCACCAGTCCGCTTGAACTTCCTTTCAACACGATAACGATGTGCCCCCGCGGAAGAAGTGAGCTCAAAGGTAAACGCCACGCTGAGTGAATCTTCAGAGTGGTTCATAATCCCCTGTGTTCCATTAACGGCACGTTCCACTTTCCCGTACATCGCCAAAGTAATAGCATCCAGCAAGCTAGACTTGCCGCTGCCCGTAGGTCCAAAAATCCCAAACAGACCCGTCTCACACAGACTTTCAAAATCTATTTCTTGCATTTCTCTATAACTCTGTAATCCTGCTACTTTTAATAGAATAGGTTTCACCTTAGTTCTCCTCTCCTTCCTCCGGCTGACGCCGTTCTTCTTCGGTTAGCTGTAAGAACAGCTCTATCAAGCTATCCTCCGGTTCTGCTCCACCTGTCTGACGCTGATAGAATTTACGGAACAATTCTTGCACCGGCATTCGTGAACGGGCAGTTTGTTCGAGCTCCATCTCCATTTGCGGGTAGATTGGACGAATATGAATGATCCCCTCGCGTGATTTGCGCAGGCGCTGAATATCATTCATCGACATGGCTTCACTAAGCCGAATCTCCAAATCTATAAAAGCAGAAGCATCTCTACCTTCATCCAGCCAGTTATATACCTCCTGCAATCCACCAGTGGAGCTCCATCTTACAAGCGGACGCCCACAGCGAAGATAAATTTCTTCAAAGGTTGGCTCACCACCCGGCGCAACATCAATAAGCGTCACCGATTTAGCCTGTCCTGCTTCAGAAAAACTGTATGCCAGCGGAGATCCGCTGTAACGGATCATTCCTTCCCCTTTGACACGTTGTGCGCGATGAAGATGACCTAGTGCAGTATATTGCGCTCCACAAGCCAAAGCAGAAGGATCAACGGTATACGCTCCGCCCACTTGAATTGGACGTTCCGAATCACTTTCCACACCACCAAGCACATAAATATGACTCATCGCCAAATTTACAGTCTGCGGCGTGAATTCCCGTCCCAACAGCTGCATGAGCTTGCCAACCCGTGCACTATAAGCCAGTCGAAGCTCCTCTTCTCCGCTATCTCCTGCAAGCAGTTCACCGAGACGCGCCTCGGAGGGATAAGGAAGAGCTGCGATTTTGGCGATCTCACCCGTGCGTGCAGCATGAACAGTCACTGGCTCTGAGGTAGGAAGCCCCACTAATGTAATCCCCTGCCTTAATACAAGCGGTGAAACTGAAGATACGCGCTCCGGTTGATCATGGTTTCCGGCAATCACAACAAGGGGCCTGCCCCCTGCAGTCAGCCTTGCGGCAGCCTCATAGAATAGTTGTTCTGAAGCCGCTGGTGGATTAACGGAATCGTACACATCTCCCGCCATCATTATCAAATCCACTTTATGAAAATCGGCGATCTCCACCAATTCATCTATGAACTGCTCTTGCTCCTTCTGCCGGCTTCTTCCTTCCAGCGTTCGGCCGAGGTGCCAATCTCCCGTATGCAATATCCGCATCTTCGTCCTCTTTCCCCGCTCCTACGCGGTAATGAATAGATTTATAATTTCACAGCATGTCCGCCGTCAAAAAAGTACAGCCAAATCTCGCTGATCGGTTCTCCCAAAATATCATGTAATGCCTTGCTGTATAACTCTAGCTGAAAACGATATTTTTCCTTAAGCGCTTCTAACCCACCCTGATGTTCTAAAACAGAGTCCGTCTTATAGTCTAACAGAATAATCCGGTCCTCTTCGCGGAACAGGCAGTCAATGACCCCTTGGATCAGCACTCCTTCACTAAAGCCTTCATTATTATTTCCATGGCATAGCTCTGTGACGGCTTTATTCATATAATCGAGCCCTCCATAAGCCTCGCCTGCGGGAAGCATATAACTGAACGGCATTTCTCTAAGCTTCCAAGAAGAATCTATTAATCTACGACCAAGTTCATTCGTATAAAAAGTCTCTATCTGATCGGGGGATACCGCCTCCACCTGCTCAGCAGTTAGAATAGCTAATCTCTGCAAACGGGCTAATGTTTCTTCCACAACTTTAGGATCAACAGAACCCTCCAGCGGAATATGCTGCATAACCGTATGGTAGGCTGTCCCGCGCTCCGCTGGGGTTAGACTGCGCTTTTCCATAAATTTCGGACGCCGCAAATGCAGACTGTCTGCTCCTGCCACATCTGTACGTTTATTGTTTTCTGTTGAGGTGACAGGATAGCCACTTTCCTCTAAGAGATCATAAGAAGGCTGGTCCTGCATCGACAACAAAGATTTTAACTCTGTAACAGAGGTTTTGGCAGGAATACCAGAGGCAGCCGCAAACGGATAGGGCCATTCTAGTCTTCTAGCAATTTCATCGCTATTCACTGATCCATAGACACTTACAGATTCACCTTTTTGCAGCGCCTTGAGTACAGATTGACGTTCTTCTGCTTTGTCCTCTGAGTTATCCGAAGGAAGGAACGCCCCGGAATTCAGTTCGGAAGCATTCTGCACACTGATGCTCCAGTTCGAGACATCGCTGTGCAGCACTGTCGAGACGGTACCTTCAGAGCCGCCTAGCTTCCGAAGAATAGCCGCCGCCGGATGCCGGATCAATGCCGGTCCAACCCAGTCCAGATAGCTGCGACCCCGGGCTAGTAAATGATCAGCAAGCAGTAGCTCATCCCGATTCTGCACACTGCTCCAGCTAGCAATTTTCCGTGGTAAATCTCTTACGGTACCGACTAGAATCATCTTATCTCTCGGACGAGTTAAAGCTACATATAATACCCGCATTTCCTCAGCCAATAATTCAAGTCGTGTACGACGATTAATAGCCAAATAAGGAAGCGTAGGGTAGCTGACCCGTGTTTCCCGCTCCACAAAACGTGGCCCAAAGCCAAGCTCCTTGTGCATCAGGAAAGGAGAATGCAAATCCTGCCGATTAAACTGCTTCGCCATGCCCGCTATAAAAACAACAGGAAACTCTAAGCCTTTGGATTTATGGATAGTCATAATTCTGACCCCATTGCCCTCTTCGCCGCCACCACCAGCTACACCAAGATCTCCGCCATTCTCACGAAGCCGTGAAATGAACACCAGAAAACGGAACAACCCACGCGCCGCAGTATCATTCTCAAATTGAACAGCCCGATCATACAAAGCTTTAAGATTGTTCTGTCGCTGTGAGCCTCCAGGCAAGCCTCCAACCCATTCCAGATAGCCGCTCTCACCATAAATACGCCAGATCAGCTCACTGAGACTGCCTTGTCTAGCCGCATCTCTCCAGCTTTCAAGCCGTTCTAGAAAATTCTTAAGCTTATGCTTCAGCTTTAGGCTGATTTGCGGTAAAGCTCCACTTCCAGATTCCACCTCATTAATGATTTCATCATTATTATCTGAGGTAACTTTCTCTTCCGCTGCACTTGCTGTTTCTATCACATGAGCCGAGAAAAGATCGTATTCTTCCTCAGCTTCGTTTGCATCTTGCATGTTTGCTGCCATTTGTACAGCACGATAGAAAGAACCATGGCTGTACATCCGAACTTTAGCCAGTTCCTCTTCAGTTAAACCAACAACAGGTGAACGAAGCACACCAGCGAGTGGAATATCCTGCTGAGGATTATCGACTATTTTTAAGAGTGAGAGTGCAATTTCTACTTCTGTAGCTTCAAAATAGCCTTTATTCAGATCCCCGTAAGCAGGGATTCCCTCCATCCGAAGCTCTTCAATAATTAAAGGGGTCCATATTCTCGCCGAACGAAGCAAAATCACGATATCACCATAAATCACTGGGCGCATAATCTTAAGCCCTTTATCATAAATAAGCAGCGGAGATCCGCCATTCAGGCCAGTCATCTGTAAAATGCGGTGAGCAATCGCCCGTGCTTCCAGTTGCGCAGTCTCACTTTCAATAGCTTCGCTTTCCTGAAGTGGAGTCTCACTGTCCTCAGTCTCTTCTACTTTACCTGCTGCCGCTCCGCGATCGATCAATAATAGCTCTGGTGCAAAAAAAGTATCTGGCCCCTTCTCTGCTGCACCCGGGAAATTCGCTCCATACACAAGCTCAGCACGTTCGTCATAATTAATCTCCGCCACTGTCTCGTTCATAATCTGCCGAAAAATCATATTTACGGCATTTACAACCTCCATACGACTACGGAAATTACGGGCTAGATCGATAACCGAACCGCCGGACGATTCATTAGGCTTCTCAGATAACTCGCTTAACTCGGATTCGCCAACTGTATTGCTGCCACCTCCGGCATTCTTAGAGCCAAAGCTACGGTATTTATCCAGGAACAGCCCCGGCTCTGCCAGACGGAACCGATAAATACTTTGCTTCATATCTCCGACCATAAATCGGTTACCAGGTGTTTCGCGGGAGATAAGCCGCACAATCTCTTCTTGCACACTATTCGTATCCTGATATTCATCTAACAGAACCTCATCGAATTGAGCACGGTACTCCATCGCTGCATCAGAAGGCAGGGAATGGCCTGGTAGAGAATCAGGATGGCGCAAAATTTGCAGACAATAATGCTCCAAATCACTAAAGTCAACGAGACCCCGTCCTGCTTTTTCGATTCGATAACGTTCACCGAACGCTATCACCGTCTCAGCAAGCTCTGCCATAAGAGGAGCCGCCTCGTTCAGTTCTCTCAAAAAAACATCTGCAGGACGGCCAAACAATGCCTTCTGAAGATCTAAAATACTCTTCTTCACACTATCGCGCAGTTCTTTAACCATTTCCTGCAGTCCAGGATCTGTCGAATCCTTCTTACAAGCTTTCAATTTTCCAAAGTATACTTCCATGAAAATATCATATAATTCTGCCCATGGCCGTTCATTCACAGCCTCCTGCAATGCATTTACCATCTCAAGGTCAGTCGTCAAATTCTCGGCATAAGGCGCCGGACCACCCGGCTGTAGCGCGATCTCCCGGCCTTGGATAAGCTGACTGGCTGCACCCGCAAGGGTCAACTTCGCTTCTTCAAGAATACTTAGCACCCAAGGAGTTCGACCTAAGCTATCTGTGTCTGGTAATGAGAAATCAGCTGCGGTATCACGAAGCCACTGCTCTGGCCAAGGATGGCTGCGTGCATAATCATGCAGTCGCTGTATGAGCGCATGTACCGCATCATCGCTGCGTTCACCACTGAACCAGTCAGCAAGCTGTACAAATACGCTATCCGCGCCATCTTCACCTACTTCACCGTATTTTTCCTCCAGTAGCTCTTGAAGCAGCTCCTGCCGCATCATCTCTGCTTCATGTTCGTTCAGGATACGGAAACCAGGATCTATAGGAATAATCTGATAATAACGCCGGATCACTTCCAGACAGAAGGAGTGTAGTGTTGTAATCGAGGCTTTCCCGAGCAACGACAGCTGACGGCGTAAATGGTCATTCTCTCCATTCTCCTCAAGCTCCCGATCTAGTGCTTCCCTAATCCGCTGGCGCATCTCGGCAGCAGCAGCTTTGGTAAACGTAGCTACTAGCAATCTATCTACGCTAAAGCCATTCTCTTCCTTGCTGATTTTGCGAATAATCCGTTCTACAAGTACCGCTGTCTTACCGGAACCTGCCGCCGCGGCAACGAGGATATCATCACCGCTCTCAGCGATGGCGCGCCACTGGTCATCACTCCATATGCTTCCTTCCGGTTTCGCTTCTATTTCAAACTTCATACTCACGGTGTAGTTCCTCCTTTGCGGGACAGCAGATCCCAAATAACGTCCTTCCCTGGCTTACCCAGATTGTTGTACCCATTGCCTTCCACGGCATCATCGAACTGGCAGACGGGTCTAAAGGAACAGAATGTGCAGGCTGTCTCTTGCCCAATCCGGTATGGCTCAATCGCCACATCACCTTCCGTAATGCGTGTCCCGATATCCGAGATAGTTCCCCGAACGGATGATAATAAGTGTCCCCATTGCTCTGGTGTAGCTACAGAAGCACTACTATAAAAACTGCCATCAGCTTTTACTGCTACAGGCACGATAGAAGAATACCCTTTGTCTAAAGTCATATCCATCAGGGATACTACCTCGCGGTCTGCTGTAAGCAGTCCTTTCATCTTGAAGCGTTTCAGCAATTCTTGTTCTGCCTGTTCCTTGTTCATCCCGTTAGATGAGGTTAACAGTGGGTCATGTACGTGGAAATACAGTGTCCCTGCTGGAAGCGCCGGTTGCCCGAGCCATTGCTCCGAGTACGTAAGCAGCACATCCAGATAGGTCAGCATCTGTAGCGATAATCCATAGTACACCTCGTGCAGCTTGAGGTCTTTTTGACTCGATTTATAGTCAATCACCCGCAGAAGAATTCCATTCTCTCCTCGGGCCATGTCTACACGGTCAATCCGTCCAACAACCTCCATCACACAGCCATTCGGCAGCGTAATTCTTAAAGGAGGCAACTCCTTATCCGGTCCAAAATCCAGCTCCAGCCCTACCGGCTCAAAGCTGCCTCGGCGGGCATGCTCGCCCAGAATTACAGAAGCACGTCCAACAATATTTTTCAGCTTGCGTGAGATGTATCCGTAACGTTTAGAGCTCATCAGAATTTCACCCTGCAGCATCGGCGATAAACGTTCTACCGTCTCACTTGCCTCACGCCGACATTCCTCTGGAGACAAGCTTCCCCAGCCGCGGCCCTCTTCTTTCAGTCTTACCGCCATGTCACTTAACGCAGCATGGAACAGTTGTCCAATATCAGGTGCTTGCAGCTTATATAACTGGCGTTCCTTCAGTCTAAGTCCGTAAGATGCAAAATGGGAGAAGGAACAAGCAACAAACTTCTCCATCCGGGACACACTGCCTCGCAGTGTCGATCCACCGTACAATCTAAGGCTTGTTCCACGTTTTAGCTTCGTTCCCACGTTACGGTAGAACAATGAACTGAGCAGACGTTTCAATTCGAGACTACGAATATCATCAGCAGCGAACCAGTTATACACATCCCACCATAATTCAGGTATCTCCGTCCCCTGGCGCCACTGGCGTAGCTGCATAATCAATGCACGAAGACTCTGTTCTGGATGACCAATGTAACCGAGGTGAATGGAATCTCTGACTTCTTCTGGTAGTCCTGCAGGTGGAAGTGCTGCCAAGCTGTGCTCATGAACCCTTGGGAACATTCTATGCAAATGACGGATTACCTCAGAGGGAAGAAGCGCCTTGCCCTCATCATCAGCAGTGGCGTAGCTAATCCAGAGCTTTCGACTTCCTGTCGTTAGCGCATTATAGATCAAAAACCGCTCGTCCAGCAGCTTACGAGAAGCATCAGGAGCAAGCTCCATACCGGCGTTCTCAAGCACAGAGCGTTCGCCTTCCGAGAGAATTCCATCTTCCTTAAACTGCGCAGGCACAACACCTTCATTAAATCCAAGCAAAAAAGCGTATTTAACTCCCGTTGGTCGAGTCCGATCCATGTTACCAACCAGTACTTGATCGAGCGCGGGAGGAACAAGTCCCATCTTAAGCTCAGCAAGTCCTGTCTCTAGGACTCCGGTGAACACATCAAATTCAAGTCTCTCGTTGCCCATCATCTCGACGATCTGATCTAGCAGATCAAGCACTGCACCCCACAGCTGACTATGTTCTCTAGCCTTCTCGGGTTGCCCCTTCTCCATAGCACCGACACTAAGTTTCTCCAGCTTTCGGGCAACATCCGTCTCATCAAGCAGCTTGTACACTGCGGTACATAGTTCAAGGCCGCTTCTACTATTCTGTATCCGTTTCTCAAAAGCAAATAGAGGTCCCGTTATACTAGCACGGCATCGCTCCATTGTAGCAAGCAGTTCTTCATCCATCTGTCTGCCGCCTTCCAGCGACAAGCTAGGAATCCCTTTCCATGAACGGCCATCCGTCCAGCGATACCCTTGAATACCACAAGCCAGCACATAATTCTCTAAGGCGTCCATATCCTCACGCGTAATACTACCGTCCAGCGGTAGCAAAAGCTCTGTCTTTACACAGCGGAATACATCCTCGAAGCGCCAGCGTCGACGCACCACATCCAATGCGGAGCGTACAAACTCTACCAATGGATGGTGCAGCTCATTTACCTTCTGGTCCAGAAAAAAAGGTACTCCGTAATCTTGGAACAACGGTTTAATCAGTTGCTCGTAATCTCCAATATTACGCATCAATACGGCCATTTCACCATATTTTGCACCTTCATCTCGCGCCAGTCTGATCATTTCACGCAGTGCTCCCTCAACCTCTGCTCTATGAGAAACTGCTGCGCCTATAGATATCGCTTCATTTGCCAGTTCATCTGCACCCATCCAGACCTTTCGGCGGTCATATCCCCTTTCGAGATGAGCAAGAACAGGACTTTCTTCAAAACGCGGAAGAACCGCTGGCTCCAGAAGCTCGTCCCACACATCAATGCCCAGCTCTTCAGCTATTCCACGCAGTTTAATGTAAGTAACCGCAGTTGGGTGAAACAATTCAAGCTCATTCAACTGATCTCCATAGGGATACGAACGATCAAGTGTAAGGGACACGGTCAGCTTCGATGCTTGCTGCATCAATTCTCGAAGCACTACGAATTCCTGCGGGGTAAAGCCGTGGAACCCATCTACCCAAATCTCCGACCCGCGAATGTAAGAGGAATCAGGAATATGCTCAGCTAGTTCCGCTAAACGATCCTCTTCGTCGATATAGAGGCGTGACATTTCCTTCTCTAAATCGCTGAATACCAGCTGTAAATCATCCAGCTTGCCTTCAAGAATAGGACTTCTTGCAATAGCGCCTCGCATTGCGGATAACTGCTCCTCTAAATCAGAGGAAGCCAAGCAGCAACGCTTCATCTCCGTATGCAGTTGATTCAACCGTTCGACAAAACCCGGTCTGTCGGCAGAGGCACCGAATAATTTCAGTTCCTCTTTACGGCGACTGATGATTTTGTAAATCAACATCTTTTTACCTTCTTCACTGATCGGCAGACTAGCGCTGCCTCCAGTTTCCTGTTTCACTCGATAGGCAAGCCGAGAAAAGCTCAGTGTCTGCGCCCGAATGCTTCCCTTCACATTCCCTACGGTCAAAAGCCCCCGTTCTGCTCCAAAGGAACCTTGTTCCGGTACAAGAATAATGATCGGCGCGCCAAGAGGCTCCTTCTCTAATGAAGAAGAAATAGACTCCCATATTTTTGTTGTCTTGCCACTACCAGAGCGGCCTAGTAAAAAGGTTACCGACATAAATGATAGACTCCTTCCGTAGCGGAGAAAATGTATATGATACAAGGTGAAATACTCACCGTTTGATAATGTTCAAATGAAAAAGTTCAGTCGTTCCTCGTCCCCTCAGTATAACATAGCTGCACATATCAGAACATGCGTTTGCTAGTATTTTCTAATGATTTACAATAAAAAAGCTACGAAGTAAACAGCAACTATCGTATTTTGGTGACTTGCTGTTTAGTATTTCTAGTTTGTTAAGCAAGAAACGTGATTCCTTAATCAAAAAAAGCCGCTAAATTAGCGACTTTCAATCAAACATTTTTCTTTTCCTTCTTAATGAACAGTTGTATCTGATAATCCCACTGCAATATTCCAGTCACAATAATGTTATGAAGAACAAAATCTGGACACACATCGTATTCCGTCTTTGCCCTTTCAAGTAAACTTTGTAATACAGCATTCTTATTCTCTTCGGTACAAATTGCACACAGATAGTCCCCTTCTGGTAGCACAGTCAGCCCCTCTAAAGACGGATATTTCAAGCAAACAGCAAATAATCGTGTTATTCCTTCAGTCGTGAACATTCCTGCCATATCTTCAAACAGAAATTGTGAATGCAGAGACGTTTCAATTTGTTGATAGAAATGTCTGTGATAGTCCCATAAATTCTTAAGTGTGGGGCTTTCCATTTTATTCGAAAGCATAATTACCCTTTCCTCTATGTGTCTGACAATGTAATTTTCACTTTGACTATAACCGTCGTAGAACTTATTTTCATAATGTAGATAGGCACGTTTAATTTTCGATTTTGCATACTGCAGTCGAGCAATTTTATCGTCTGCTCTTTTTTCTGCTTGTTTTAGAAATGCAATTACTTTAGAGAGATCATTCTGCTGCAAAATATCTTTAATATCCATTAAAGTAAGATCCATTGCTTTGAGCAGTTCAATGGTTTGCAGCTTTAAGAGCTCCTGCTCGGAATAGTATCGATATCCCGACAATTCATCTTTATGGCATGGCTTGACTAATCCAATACGATCATAGTGCCGTAAGGTCTCAGTGGTCATCTCTACGATCTCTGCTGCTTGCTTAATTGTAAAATAGTTGTTCATATCTACCCTCTTGACCTTTTTGTAACACAAAAGTTTATGATGATTAAAACATATGCGACTGATAAACGCAACGAAATACAAAATGAATTTATTACCAGAGAGGAAGGCAAATATGAAGAACTAAATCATATATCAAAGGATTATCAAACATGTATTGCTGTCTATGCATTCATATTGGTATGGTTGGCTGACAGATCCTACTTTAGTGACTATCATTTTGTGTATTTATTCCAATTCAACCCTTGCAACATATTTGGGTAGACTTTTTCAAAATCATTATGTTCAACTCTAATGCTTTGTTGCATATCGAAATTTGTCTGCAATGCAGTTTAAGATTGGCATTCGTAGGACTGGCTATATTTAAAAGAAAAATAATTTAACGAAGGAGCATTTTACAATGAAAAGTACTGCAAAAAAATTACTAACTACTATAGGCATATTGGTGACACTATTGATATCATTAGCAGGATGTTCCTCCGACTCCACTTCCATGGAGGAAAAAAATTACACCATACCTGCCCAAAAGATTGATACCTTAACAATTGATGTAAAGGACAAAAAAATAAATATTCTCCAATCTAAAGATGAACAAATTCATATTGTTTACTATGAAAGTGAGAAAAATTTTTACAAGATTGATCTATCTGACGATAAAGAACTGTCAATGGTAAGTGACAGTAATAAGGAATGGAACGACTATATCGGAGGAAAAGGCTCGCAAGTAACCAGAACTATTCAGGTATCGATACCTGATGCAACTTTAAAAAATTTAACTTTAAAAACATCAAATGAAAGTATTGTATTACCAACAATCGTGTTTTTAGGGACAGTGGAAGTAAACATAAATAACGGAAATATCCAACTGGACAAATTGAATGTAGGGACGGCTATAACCCTTGAAACAAAAAACGGAAATATTAGCGGTTCAATTTCAGGGTCATATGATGATTTCGCGATCTTAAGCAAGGTAAAGAAAGGAGATAGCAATTTGCCTGCCAATAAAGAGAATGGTTCGAAAAAATTATCTGCTTATACAAATAACGGCGATATTACCTTACAATTTTCTGAGTAGCCAGTAGTTAAATATTGGCTCGTATGAAATCAAATACAAGGGATAACCCCTGTTTCACTTTTGAAACTTCTGGTCCTACCTCTTCGACTATTCCACCGGCCTATGACCGATAAAATATTCCTCTTGTAATGGAAAATCACCTTGATAAATTTGTTGATCCGACCCGCAAATCGATTATCTTATGATGTACCCGAGGGCCAAAATTAAGCTTGATCGTGACTTCCATCAAAATAAAGTATAAGCCGCATTACAGCGGCTTATACTTTCTGGATTACATTCTGATTCAGGAGTCGCTATTAATGAATTTCGTGCTGTTTTGGCAACTTTTCGGACTAAGCGGACATACCTTGTTAATCCCGAATCTTACTCTTCTTAGAACATAGCAAAAAATCCGTAAAAAGAGGCCTCGATCGAAGACTCCTTTACGGATTAAAATCCATTACTTATATTTGAACAGCCAGCTTATTTCTTACTCCGCACTTCAAAAATCGCAAACTTCAGATAATGTCCTTCGTTAACGCCTAGAATCTGCGGATGGTCTTTGCCTGCGGCACGCCATTCCACAAGTCTCAATACTTTACCTGCATCTTTAGCTGCGTCGGCAATTGTCTCAAGGAATAGATCCGGCTGCATGTGGTAAGAACAACTTGCAGTAACCAAATATCCGCCTTCGTTCACCAGCTTCATGCCGTGTAGATTGATATCCTTGTAACCACGGCAAGCACCTGCTACTGCACTTTTAGTTTTCGCAAACGCTGGAGGGTCTAGGATAACTACATCCCAAGTTTTACCTCCACCTGCTGTCATCGGTTTGGAAGTATCCGTTTTGGTTGTTTTGCCTCCGGATTTAGCATTTGTAGACGCTACTGTTGATTCCGTTCCACTTGCAATCGTCGCCCGCTCCGAACGTTCCTCCAGACCTTTTACCTGATTGCGCAGGTAGGCAAAAGCATCATCCACTACAAATTCCACTCGATCACTAAAGCCATTCAGATCCACATTGACCTTGGCACTCTCTATGGCATGAGCGGAAACGTCAAGGCAGGTTACTTTTTTCGCACCATACTTGCAAGCATGCAGAGTGAAGCTGCCTGTGTGCGAGAAACATTCCAGCACAGTAGCACCATCCCAATAAGGGAAGGTTACGTGTTTACCACTCTTGTTTACCGGCAAAGTTTGTAACGAGCCATCTTCTGCTTCGATTTCTTGCAGCGTAATGCCACTTCGTCCACCCCAGCCCTTCATGAGTGGGGCAATGGATGCTCTATTCTCACGCTGATCAAAGAAGTAGCCTGTCTTTTGGCCCTCTTCGATATCTACTACCAGCTTAAGGCCATTCTCACTTACGGTAACATGACGTGGGCATTCCCCGTACAGCACACCTGTAGTCTGCTCCATCCCTTCCAGTTCGCGCACGCTAACATCACTGCGTTCATAAATACCACGCGGTGCCATAATCTGTACAAGTGCTTCAACAATCTCTGCACGGCGCTTGTCCATTCCAAGTGTAAGGAGCTGCACAACCAGAATATCCCCGAATCGATCCACAATAAGCCCTGGCAAAAAGTCCGCCTCTCCATAAACCAAACGGTAAGCATCTGCCCCAGGAAGGAAACGTTCTCTATGCTGTAGACAATTCGTAAACCGTTCTGCGAAAAAAGCGGTGTCCATTATAGCCAACGGTCCCTGTGATACAATTCTCACCCGAATCTGCGATGCTGGATTGTAATATCCTACAGCCAGAAACCGGCCTTGATGATTTAGGACATCTACTAATCCCCCTGCTTCTGGGTTTCCTTCAACTGATGCAACTTCACCTGCGTAGACCCATGGATGGCCCTGCTCCAGTCTTTTTTTACGATTGCGTTCTAAAATAACCGATGCCAATGACTTCAACTCCCTGTTTTTCTAAAAATGATTTTATACATGTCCTACTTGTTACTTTCATATATTGGTGTACAACCCTCGTCCAAAGGAGTATGCCCTATGTTCCGTGAACTGCTTTTCCCTATCATATATGGTCTTATTATCTTTCTGGCTGGCATGAAGCTTATGGAAACAGCCTTGTCCAAGCTCGCAGGCCCTCTGATGACTAGAAGCCTTAATAAGGCTACCTCTACACCAATCAAAGGAATGATTGCCAGTAGCTTGCTGTCGGCCCTGCTTCAGAGCAGCACGGCTGTAACCGTGCTAACGATCGGTATGGTGAATGCCGGCCTGCTCACCTATGCTCGTACACTAGGCATTATCTTAGGTAGCAACATCGGCACTACTTTGACCACAGAACTGATCGGACTTCAGATCAATTCCATGGCCTCCCCATTGCTGGCTGCCTCGCTGAGTCTGTGGGCAGCTGCGGTTATAGCAGGCGAGTTACCACATACGTCACGGGCGGTAGCACTGTGCCGGAAAATATCAGAGCCGCTGCAATTCATCAGCCTGGCTGTATCAGGATTCGCCCTAGTCTTATGGGGAATCGCAGTCATGCAATCCATCGGCGGAACTCTTCAAGAGAGTGGCCTATTCCTCTGGTTCCTGAATCATGCCGCCACAAGTGCCCTATGGGGACTCGCCGCAGGTGCCTGCTTAACTGCCCTGTTACATAGCAGCGCAGCAGTTATAGCCATGGCCATGGGTATTGCCGCCTCGGGTGCCATGCCGCCAGAGCTCGGCATAGCCATCGTGCTCGGTGCTAATGTCGGTACCTGCGTCACGGCAGTCATTGCTTCCATCGGCGGCTCATCTTCCGGCGTCTTCGTCGCTTGGTCGCATGTTGCGCTCAATGTAGGCGGTGCGCTACTGTTCCTACCTCTTATTGGGCCCCTACAAGCAACTGCTGCATGGATTGGCGGAGGAGCCGCCTCACAAATCGCCCATGCACAGACTATTTTTAATGTAGTATGCTCGCTAATCGCACTGCCATTATGTTACCTGCCTGTATGGTCAAGACTGGAGAAACGTCTTCAATCGTAACAATATACTGTAACGCCTGATCCCAAACTTTCCACAACTGTACTATTATACTTCAATCGAAAATATTATAAAACCGCGATCCATCGTAAAAAGTGATTACCGTCGAAGATATTGCGATCAGAGCGAATAAGATTAAAGCAATATAGTCATTTCTTGAGAACGGACGACTGCTGTACCAAGTCCGTTTTCTATTAGTTCCGAAGCCACGTAACTCCATAGCCGTACTAATATTCTCAATTCGCTCAATGCTAGTCAGAATCAAGGGCATTAGAATCGAAATGATATTTTTAAGCCGCTTAGGCAGCTTTTCTTTTCGAGAGATGTCTATTCCCCGTGCCTGAGCAGAGAACGATATATTCTCATAATCTCTTTGGATATCCGGAATGTACCGCAGCGCAAGCGATACAGAATATGCAATTTTATAATTCACACCAATCCGGTTTAAAGACGCTGCGAATTCACTAGGATTTGTCGTTAGAAGGAACAACAGTGCCATGGGAATGACTACTGCATACTTAAGGGCAATATTTAATTGATAGAATAGCTGCTCATATGTAACGGTATACCGACCTACAAGATGAACAATATCATGACGTGAACCGTAAACCTTTACACCTTCCAAAGGAGAAAAAATAAAGATAGCTATATGATTAAGCACAAAGAAGATCAGGATAAAATATAGTACGAAAGCATAATCCTGAAATTGAACTTTAGAGACTCTAAAGGCAATCAAACTAAATAATAGCATTACTATTAAACATCTTGTATCATATGTAATCATCCCTGTCACAGACCACACTATAAATAAAATCAGCTTAGTAGCGCCTGTAAGACGGTGAATAGGTGAATCTTGCTTCGTAAAAGTTAACATTGTGGCCTTCATCCGCCCCGGCTCCTCCTGTCGTATGCAATAAATCTTCTTACGAACTCTTCTGGCTGATCCAATTGGACCTTCATAGCCAATGTAAATAGTGAGGTCTCTTTCAAATTAGCATTCCTCACTACTTCTATATCGGTTAATACTCGCTCAGGGCTATCATCAGCAAGCTTAATACCATCAGACAACACTACAGCTCTATCGGCATACTCCAGCATAAGATGCATATCATGCGTAATCATAATGACCGTCATTCCCTGTTCCCGAAGCATCAAAAGAAATTCCATCATTTCGTCGTAGTGCCTATAATCCTGTGCTGCAGTCGGCTCATCTAATATGATCACTTCCGGCTCCAGGACCATAATAGAAGCAATAGTCACACGTTTCTTCTGACCGTAGCTGAGCGCAGAGATGGGCCAGCTACGAAAAGCGTATAGACCGCATATTTTCAAAACATGATGCACTCGCTCACGAATAATCTCCTCGGACACCCCTCGTAATTTAAGGCCTAGCGCAACCTCATCATATAAAAGCGTCTTAGAAATCATATGATTAGGATTCTGCATCACGAAACCGATCCGCTCTGCCCGCTCCTTAATCGTATCCTTGGCAATATCCCTTCCGTTCATCAATATCGAACCGGAAGTGGGCTTATAAAAGCCACAGATAAGCTTAGATACCGTGGATTTCCCGGCACCATTTCTCCCAGCTATACAGACCATTTCTCCTTTATGAATAAGAAGGTTAAGTTTATGAAGTACTGGTCTGCTCTTCTCATAACCGAATGAAACATCATGTAACTCAAGGATAGGTAGACTCTCACGTTTATCCTGCTGCGAATTATTATTATCATACCAGTACTCAAGCTTGCTGGAGCAAGAGTCCAGCCGAATTTCATCTATATGCTGTGGATTCATATCTGATGCAATCGTACATCCTGCATACTTTAAAGCCGTTAAATAGAGAGGTTCCCGAATGCCTACTTCTGAAAGTAAGCGAGTGCTTAATAGCTCAGCGGCTGGCATATCCGCCGCAATGCGTCCGTCATGGATCACAATAATGCGGTCCACCGCACGGTGAAGTACTTCCTCGAGTCTGTGCTCGATAATAATAACCGTTTTACCGGTCTCTTTTTGCACCCGGTCAATAAGCTCAATCGCTTTTGTGCCGGTATATGGATCTAAGTTTGCCAAAGGCTCATCAAACAACAGGATGTCCACATCACCAACTAGAACACCAGCTAAGGTCGTTTTTTGCTTCTGACCGCCTGACAATTCCTGAGGTGACGCTCCCAAATATTCGTGGATATCTACGGCTGTTGCCGCAGCCACTACCTTTTCTATCATTTCGGCCTGTTGAACCGCGTGATTCTCCAGACTGAAGGCGATGTCCTCTCCAACCGTTAATCCAACAAATTGTCCGTCCGGGTCCTGCAATACAGTCCCTACCTGATCCGACAATGCCGCAATACTAAGTTCTTTCTGCTCCAGACCCATAATTCGCAATGACCCAGACATTTCACCTTTATAGGCAAAAGGGATGAGTCCGTTTATACAATGAGCCAGTGTACTTTTTCCAGAACCAGAGGGTCCCACAATAAGTACCTTCTCCCCTTCGGCAATCGTTAAGTTGATATCTGTGAGTGTAGGCTCCTGCTGTGCCCGATATTGAAGACTAAAATCCTTAAATTCAATCACTGCTTTTTTCATCCTTGACCTTCCTCTTAGCTTCGTTAGAAGAATTTCACTTCCATTATATGTTTTACAGCCATAAAAAAGCCGGTGATCTCCACCGGCTTTTGGTTTGGATTATATGCTACTCAGGCTTCTCTGGTCAAGCTGCCTTGCTTCGTTCTTGTCTTTGCATATGCAATTGCGAGTAGTGAGCCAATCACTGCTACAGTGACTATATTGGATGCTCCGGCGATAAGTCCTTGTGTGAATACTTTATTCGCTGGTTCTGCATAGATTAGAATATCCAGTACAGGTGCTACTAAGAACCAGGCGATTGCGTTTGCTACAATCTGTGCCAGATTAAAACGAATCAGTTCCTTTCGTCCGAACACCCCGTCATGAATCCCAATTCTAGCCACAAGCAGACCAACAACGAGCCCAACAATTCCAGAAGCGATCACCCAACTGAACCAAGGGGAACCATAAAAAATCGCATCCTTCAGTGTATGCCCGATCAGGCCAATGAGTAATCCGGCAAACGGACCGTACAACAGTGCGAACAATGCCAGTAAAGCGTATGTAGTCTCAATGTTAGTGTTTGGAATTCCGGATGGAATCGAACCGAACCTGCCCAAAATAACGAATAAAGCAGAACCGATACCAATCGCAACAATCGTCTTAATCGATAACACCTTTTGTTTTGCCATATTTTCATCTCCCCCAACGCTTCTCTTTTATTTTATGTAATTATACATCGGAATAGTCGGAATTAATATAGATTAAAATAAAAAAATCTGCAAAGCAACATTAATGTTGGCTTTGCAGACCCAGACCACTTATAGAGTTATTATATGATTTGCTCTATCTATTTCACAGTAACGGTTACCGTCACTGTCTTGGTGCCAATCTTTCCTTTAATGGATGCCGTTCCTTTGCTCACAGCTACAATCTGGCCGCTAGCAGATACTCTAGCTACAGAAGGCTTAGAGCTAGTCCACACCGCACTTCCAGTAACAATAGCGGTCTTCCCCGTATCATACTGCGCAATCACAACTGCATTCTGAACAGCTCCCGGAGCCATCTTCAGTCTATTCTCGTTGACAGTCAACTTCATTAGCTTAGGAACTACATTAATTTTGACACTAGCAGCGAGCCCTTGGTAAGAACCTGATAACGTCGCAGTTCCTTCTGTTATGGCTTTAACAGATGTACTTTTAACCGTGGCAACTGCTTCATTCGAGGACTCCCAATTCATGCTGCTGGAGATATTCCCCGTCTTACCATTAGAGTAGTAAGCCGTTACCTTTATGGATTTAGAACCTTTAATATTCAATTCAATCGCATTCGGTTCTACAACAATTTTAGTAACCTTTTGTTCAATAGTAACCGGGATACTAATAGTCTTATTAGCGTAGGTTCCCTTTAAAGTGGCAGAACCCTTCACCAGCCCTTTGATTACCTTGCCGGAAGAGGTTGTCTTGATAATTGCATTCGTACCGGTAATCTCCCATTCCATAGTACCTGTAGCATCGAGTTCATTCCCATTTTCCATCACAGCTTTGACTTCAGGAACAGCCTTCTCTTCACCAGTAACAATCACAACGTTTTCCTCTGGTCCGAGCAAAATATGAACCTTATCTTTAACTGTAACACTCACTACAACACTTTTTTCCCGGATAGCCGCTTTGGAGGAGGTAGGATTCTCTGATTTTATTTTGCCGACAATATTAACAGTACCAGCCTTTTCAGCAACGAGCTTGCCATCCTTGATGGTGGCGATCTCATCGTTGGCAGAAGTCCACTCGATTTCTTGACTGAGATCCAGCTTCGTTCCATCTAGCTTGGTTCCGTTGACCTTTGGCAAACTAACGGAATCCTCTGTGTACATGTCCAGTTCCTTTTTATCAGCTTCCAACTCAGTAATCGTAGGGTATACCGTCAACTTAAAGCTTTTACTAATCCCTCTGTACTCTGCTTTAATAACCGATGTTCCCACTGCTTTTGCGGTGATCGCTGCAGCATCAGTACCCGCAGTAACCGTCGCCGCGAGTTGGTTGTCCGAACTCCATACTGCACTACTGGATACATTCGGAGTGGAATTCGCAGCATCTCGAACTTCTGCTTTAACGTTCAAGCTCTCACCCATAAACAAGAATTGATCGCCTGATGGAGTAAGCAATAACGCCTCGTAAGGAGCACGTACATATACATCCACAGTTTGTGTAATCCCCAGATAAGATACTGTAATTACAGCTTTTCCTGCGGACAGTACTTTGATTTCTCCCTTGTCTACAGTAGCGACACTTGTATTAGAAGAAGACCATTCCGCTTTCTCTGAAATATCATTTGCGGTCGTCTTTGTAGTCTCTTTGGTAAACGCAGCTACTTTCACCGGATTATCGCCAACGAGCATTTCAATTTCCTTAATTACGATGCCCTTATCATTTTTAAGCTCAATTTCAGAATAAGGCAATTTGACTACAGCTTTAAAGGTTGCTGTTAGATCCTTGTATTTGGCAGTAATGGTTGAGGTACCTTCTCCCGCCAGTGTGATTTTACCTTCTGCAATCGTCAATACGCTTGTATTGGAGCTGCTCCAAGTGGTATCAGCCGTTACATCCTTGGCAGAAGTCGCTGTTTCGCCACCAATCGCATTGGCTTTGACCAACAGTTTATCCTCTTCGTCACCCAATTTATAGTTCCCTTCGGAGCTATATTCGAGCTTCAATTCTTTGATCGGATGTGAAACCTCTACTTCTATAGTAGCGAGTGCATGATTATAAGTAGCTGTAATAATAGCCTTTCCGCTATCTATCGGAGTCAATAAGCCATTTACTACTTTTACAGCGTTAGTGTTAGAAGAATTCCATACCACTGCACCAGTCACATCTCTTTTGGAGGAGGACCCTTCCACATTCGCATATACCTTCAGTTGCTTTGGCGTTTGTCCAACCGTAAGCTGCACTTTGGCTGAGCTTTCAAACTCAATCGAGTTGATATCGCCGGCAGCTGCAAAGACACTTACCGGAAAAACCGCAGTAGCTAACAATATCATGATGAGGAG
This sequence comes from Paenibacillus sp. FSL R5-0923, assembly GCF_038009145.1. Taxonomy (NCBI): domain Bacteria; kingdom Bacillati; phylum Bacillota; class Bacilli; order Caryophanales; family Paenibacillaceae; genus Paenibacillus; species Paenibacillus sp. FSL R5-0923. Next base: position 2,321,000 of record NZ_JBBPAT010000001.1, on the reverse strand, counting down.
CATTTTCGTCATTTTCCTGTACACAGTCATTTGTTCTCTCCCTTAGGTTATAATGTCGTTTGGTGGTTTATCCCCACACTCTTTTACTTATATCGACAATTGTACACCAAGTGTTTACCCTATAACTCCATAAAGCCAAATTCAGGACTTTCAGACTAGATAATCAGGTGAAAGGTTGATCAATATATTAGGAAGTAATATGCTAGCTACTACATTCTTTTTTTGAACCAAGGGGGCTACGATGAGTATAGAGAACTTTCAACTAGAGACAATCCCTACTCCAAAAGAGGAGGATAGCTTTCTTAAAGGGGTAAAAGATTGCATTCCTACACTACTCGGTTATTTGAGCATTGGACTTGCAGCAGGTGTTGTTCAAAAAACCGCCGGGCTGAGCATTGCTGAGATTGCCTTGATCAGTCTGATGCTTTATGCCGGTTCAGCACAGTTTATAGCTGCTGGAATGATAGCTGTAAGCAGCTCGCCTGTTGCTATTATCGTTACGATATTTATCGTGAATCTTCGTCATATTTTGCTTAGTGCAGCTCTTTCACCTTATTTCCGGCATCTTACCCCACTGAGAAACATGCTGGTTGGAACCCTGCTGACAGATGAGACCTTTGGAGTTGCTATTAATCAAACAGTGAATAAGCAACAAATCAGTGAAAAATGGATGCATGGCCTTAATCTCACTGCCTATTTAAATTGGTTTATTGCGAATATAGCGGGAGCTTTTTTGGCACAGTGGATTTCTGATCCAGATCAATTCGGTCTACAGTTTGCTTTACCTGCCATGTTCATTGGCATCCTTGTTATTTCCATGATTGATCGTAATAAAATAAAACTTGATTTAGTTGTCGCAATCCTAGCAGTAATCATCGCTGTAGCTAGCTCCTTCGTATTCTCCGGTAGTGTGGGTGTCATTATTGCAACGGTCATTGCGTCAACAGTAGGGATGGTGCTTGAAAAATGGAAGTGAGATGGGATGTATTTTTGATTATTCTAGGGGCGGCTTTGGTAACCTTCATTCCAAGGGTGGCTCCATTAATGATTCTAAGCCGATTCGAATTGCCTGAATGGGGAATGCGCTGGTTAAATTATGTTCCTATCTCTGTTATGGCGGCACTAATAGGTCAGGAGATCCTCTTAAATGATGGAAAGTTCTCACCTATAGCTAATAACGTTGAGCTTTTTGCGGCAATCCCTACTTTTTGGATCGCTATAAAGACCCGGAGTTTGTTAGGAACTGTACTGGTTGGGATTGTTTCGATTATGATCCTGCGGATGTTTTTTTGATCATGCAGGGGACCCCAAAAGCAATGAGTTACTGTGGCTGCTGGTCCCCCGTCTCTTATCTGACCACTTCTTGGCGCTACTCGTAAGAATTCGTTATCAGGAATAGCTGCATTATTTCTGCGTAACGATCAGGATTCATCAGGCAAGTTTCGTCCATAAAAGAGTTAAAAAGATGACTTAGTACAAGTCATTTATAGTGATTGTAAGCGAGAGCTTCTCTTTCAGGCGCTCCGCACCACCTTCTCAGCGATATCTGGGGGATTTATACCCCTCTTTTTCACGTTTCACACCTTTCGGACGATATCTGGGGGATTTATACCCCTCTTTCTCACGTTTCACACCTTTCAGACGATATCTGGGGGATTTATACCCCTCTTTTTCACCTTTCGCGCCTTCCGGGCGATATCTGGGGGATTTATACCCCTCTTTTTCATCTTTCGCGCCTTTCAGCGATATCTGGGGGATTTATACCCCTCTTTCTCACCTTTCGCGCCTTCCGGGCGATACGGGCGCAGTTTTGGGCTTCTTTACAAAATCACTGCTAATATATGTACCACTTTTCCAAGAATATTGTCCCTGGAGTCCGAAAGTATGTTCAACTGGCTAAAAAGTATGCTGGTATCTCCATAGAAAACCGCAAGATTAAGAGAGAGCTATACCTCTCCCATGTAGCAGCTATTTCTCTGCTATGCGGTTGCATTTCTCAGCTAACGCCAAACATACAAAGGAGCAATTCTCCATTAACGGGAGAATTGCTCCTTTGCTGTCTTTTAACTAACGTCTATTCCTTAACGAACAGCCAGCTTAAGACCGCTCTGACTAACCACGACCAATTCGCCTCGGCATTCGTTCACACCAGCTTCGGTGATCTTCACCTCACAAAGTTCTCCTTGAAGTGAATCCTCTCCATCAAAGAAGACCTGCAAATAGTTGTCGCTGAATCCATGCTGGATATTGCGGCCCGGAGCTCCTTTAGCGGATCTTTCCGGAATCACACTTAGCGTCTGTCCTACAAACTTACGGGCATATGCTAATTGCATTTCTTCGGATAGATCAATCAGCTCCTGCACGCGTACATTTTTGATCTCCTCATCGATCTGATTCTCCATCCGCGCTGCAGGAGTACCTGTCCGCTTGGAATACGGGAATACATGCATCTCCGAGTAATTTACAGCCTTCATGAAATCGTAACCGGCACGGAACATCTCATCAGTCTCGCCCGGGAATCCAACGATAACGTCAGTGGTAATCCCGACATCTGGCATTGCCTGGCGGATCAATTGCATTTTGGCGTAATACTCTTCTGTCGTATATTTACGGCGCATCGCTTTCAGCACATCATTATGACCGGCTTGTAACGGAATATGCAGATGACGGCACATTTTGGAGGAACGGTTCAGCACCTCAAGCAGCTTCTCATCAATCTGACTAGCTTCGATAGAACTGATACGCACCCGTTCCAGACCATCTACCTTATCTAGATCCCACAGTAAATCGGAAAGACGGTAATTATCAAGATCATCACCGTAACCTCCGGTATGAATACCCGTTAGTACAAACTCCTTATACCCTGCTTCTACCAATTGATGCGCTTGAGCTACGATGCTTTTTGGATCACGGCTGCGAGAAAGTCCACGCGACCATGGAATGATGCAGAAGGTGCAGAAGTTGTTACAACCATCCTGAATCTTCATAAAAGCACGCGTCCGATCCGCAAAGCCCGGCACATCCATCTCTTCGAACTCACGTGTCTTCATAATATTACGCACAGCATTGACCGGCTGACGTGAGGCTTCAATATTCTTCACATGTGTCATGATCTGATCGCGGTCCTGGTTACCGATGACAAGGTCAACTCCAGGAATATCTAGAATCTCCCCAGGAGAGGTTTGTGCGTAGCAGCCTGTTACGGCTACGATGGCCTCTGGATTACGGCGCACGGCACGTCGGATCATTTGACGGCTTTTTTTGTCACCTGTGTTAGTTACTGTACAAGTATTAATCAGATATACATCGGCGGGACCCTCGAAATCAACCTGCTCGTAACCTTCATTTTTAAATAGCTGCCAAATGGCTTCGGTATCATAGAAATTCACTTTACAACCTAAAGTATAAAACGCTACGGATGGCATCTCTTAAGCTCCTCCCATTTCTCCAGATTCATATAATATACAAGCAGCGGCAACCATGCCCGCTGTCTCACAGCGCAGAATTCGCCGTCCTAGTCCTACGGATACTGCCCCGGCTTCTTCTGCCTTGAGGCATTCCTCCGGAGTAAAACCTCCTTCAGGACCTACCACAACCATAACTTTCCCGCCAGACTGCGGCGAAAGCGATGCTATCCATGGAGCGACGCTGCTTCGAAGCTGTAAGCCTTCCTCTTTTTCATAACAGAAATAAACAGCATCATACTCACTAAAAGTCTGCAAAAGCTGCTTCCAGGACAACGGTGACCCTACAGACGGAACGATGTTCCGATGAGCCTGTTCGGCAGCTTCCTTACAAATTTTACGCCAGCGATCCAGTCGTTTGCTTTCTTTACGCTCGTCGTATTGCACTATTGTGCGTTCTGACAGAAAAGGAACAAAGCCTACAGCACCAATCTCTGTACACTTCTGAATGACAGTTTCCATCTTATCGGCTTTAGGCAAGCTCTGAGCGACTGTAATTTTAATTCGAGGTTCATGCGTCATCTCCAGGGACTCCAAAATGTTCACAGTGACTTCCCCAATTTCAATCTGCGCAATCTCTACTAATGCCTCACGGGAAACACCATCGCTAACAATAAGCTTGTCCCCTGCCTTACCACGCATCACTTTAGCGATATGACGGGCGTCTTCCCCATCAATTCTCACGGTATCCGCACCAAACTGCTCCGGTGTAACGAAATATCGCTGCATCTCATCATCATCCTGTTCATAAATTCAGTAACAAGTATAAACGCCTTCGGCGTCCTTATAAGGACGGTAAGCGTTTAATCGAAAAATATAAGTCATAAAGTATAGAGTGGTACTTATACTTTCTTATATTTGAAGAAACGGCTTAGTCGCCCTTATAAGGACGTCACCCGTTTCTTCAAGAAATATAAGGTTCGGTCAGACGAAAATTAACGATCAAATTTTGATCAAATTACATAATACAATGTTTGACAAAGGTTGAACAGACTTCATCCCTTGCCTTAGCTGCCAAAAATTCTTAGAGACAGCTGTACAAAGGTTATCGACATTTCACTAGCCCACGTGGCAAGTGGGTCAATCGTATACGTCCGTAGACCGGGAATAAACAATATCAATAAAAAGAGAAATACAGCCCATTGTTCAAATTGCTGTAATTTGCCGCGGATCGAACGTGGGGCGATATCTTCCACAATCCGATAACCATCCAGTGGCGGCAGCGGAATAAGGTTGAATAGAAACAAGAAGAAATTCCATTGAATGAAAGCGCCAAAGAACCGATTTACAGCCTCAAGCACGCGATCATTCGAGATCGTCTCCAAAACTCCAGTTGCCGCAAGTGCACCGTATATTATAGCACCAATAATTCCTAAGAGCAGGTTACTGATTGGTCCTGCAGCCGACACGATGACTCCCATGAGACGAGGACGACTAAAGTTATCGCGGTTTACCGGAACCGGACGTGCCCAACCGAAGCCAGCAACTAGCAGCAGCAAAATACCAAAGAAATCGAAATGAACAGCAGGATTAAGCGTCATGCGGCCAAGTAATCTTGCTGTTGGGTCACCGAACTTATTCGCGAAATATGCATGACTGAATTCATGTACTGTAAAAGCAATTAAAATTGTAATGAGCAGGAAAGGAAGCTGATCTAAATCTACTCGAATTATATTTTGTAATATATCCATCTTTACCTCTTTCCGGCTGTAAACGCCACCCAATCTTCCTCACGGGATATTTCAATAATCTCAAAACCAGACGCTTTCAGCGCGTTCGCTACAAGTCCTTCTTTATCTTTATATATACCTGAGGTAATGTAGAGGCCTCCAGGCTGAAGCGCGCGGTACACATCATCCGTAAATAATACGATGATTTCCGCCAAAATATTCGCAACTACAATTTGTACAGGCAATGTCACGCCAAGGCTGCCTTCTTGCTCTTGCTTAGCAGGAACGGCTCCTTCTAGTGAGTGACCAGGTCTAGCGGATGGCCACATCTCTCCAGCCGCTGTATCAGCTACGCCTTCCCCGCCCAGCAGCGATAGAAGATCGCTCTCTTTTACCGTTATGGATGATTCAAGCTTGTTAAGAGCTACATTCTCCCGTGCACTTTCCACAGCCACCGGATCTAAATCTAAGGCCAATACGGATTTTGCACCTAGCAGCATCGCACCTACAGCCAGAATTCCTGAACCGGTGCCGACATCGATAACTTCTTCACCGCCGCTAATATTCTTTTCAAGTGCACGGAGGCACAGAGCTGTTGTAGGGTGAGTCCCAGTACCAAATGCCATGCCAGGGTCGATCTCAATGATGGCTTCATCTGGACTCTCAGGCGTATATTCCTCCCAGGTTGGTTTAATGGTAAGACGTTTGGATACGCGTAGCGGTTTGAAATATTGCTTCCAAGCATGCGCCCATTCGTCTTCATCCACAGTCTTCCAAGAAATCAACGCTTTGCCTGGATCAATCCCGTACTCATGCAATTCGGCTACCCGTGGAGTCAATTCTTCTATAACAGCATCCATATCTGTGGAATCGGCATAATACCCTTTTATGACCGCTTCCCCTTCAGGAATATCATTCAAAGGTTGGTCGTACAATTCACCGTAACGTGTATCCCGTTCTTTATTCAGTGTGCCGGATTCCTCGATAGAAACCCCACCCGCACCAGCTTCATATAAAAAATTCGAAATCATTTCCTGTGCTTCTTCTGTTGTATGTATCGTCACTTCATGCCATAACATCTTTATGTAATCCTCCTAAAAGTTTTGTGAGCATTTGCTTCATTGGTTTACTTCGTGCAAAACTCGCTTCGAAAGCATAGGCTTAGTTTTGTGAGCATTTGCTTCATTGGTTTACCTCGTGCAAAACTCGCTTCGAAAGCATTCGCTTCATAGTATAACATTTCTTATTGGTGTAACGCCAAACTACAGCTCAACGACCTGCGACGTCCTCTTTACGCCTACAAAAGCAGTTGAGCGAATGATCATCCACCATCCCCGATGCCTGCATAAAAGCATAGCATATTGTAGTACCCACAAACTTCATGCCTTTCTTCTTTAATGCCTTACTCATCTCATCAGACTGAGCCGTCGAAGCAGGTACATCTGCACGAGTCTTCCAATGATTAATAGTTGGCACACCTCCGACAAAGCTCCAGAGATACTCTGCAAAGCTGCCATATTCCTCGCAAATTTGCAAATACACGCCCGCATTACGAATGATAGCATCAATTTTCAATCGATTTCTAATAATCCCTGGATCACTCATTAGCTCTGCCATTTTGGCTTCATCATAATGGACAATCTTATTCGGATCAAATCCGTCAAATACCTCTCTGAAACGCGCCCGTTTTTTTAGTACCGTGTACCAGCTCAGCCCTGCCTGCATCCCTTCCAGCATAAGCAATTCAAACAGCTTTTGGTCACCATACAGAGGCTTTCCCCACTCTTCATCATGATAGGCAATATATAGAGGATCATCATTGACCCAAGCACAGCGAGTGACTTCCATCATTTTTCCTCCCTTTAATTATTCATAGCTAAACCTTAACAACGTCTACTCACTGTATACGAAAAAAAGGGAAGAACACAAGGTTCATCCCCTAAAAAAGTTATTCTATTTCCTTTAATTATGCTTCTTCTAACTCTTATAACTGGATCTGCACTCTCGTTTCTTTATCAGGATCATCAGTTGTATAGTAGAACATATAGATAGTAGCTTCTGTACCTTTAAAATCCTTATACACATCAATGGCCTTGTTGTTTCCATCCCCCGCGAAATTGACGGTTAGCGGTTTACCTAGGATGCGCTCTTTACCCAACCCGATATGTGTCTGGTTAATTCCACCGAAGCGAGCATCTTCACTTCCAGTTTCTACATAAAGATCGGATCCCTGCATATAGTAGGTCCACTTCACCGGATACCCGTTGAGTTGCTGGATAATCGTCTGTTTCTTTTGAGAGATGTTCGTTAAAAGAAGCGGTATTTTGTCATCATTATTTTTGGTAATTTTATAGCTACCATGCTGAGTCACCTTATATTTAGCTACAAAGGTAATCGGAGTCTCTTTCGTGATTTCAAGGTCGACTGGCCGTTCGAAACGAAGCACTGTCAGCTCCGGCTCACCCTCTGGAGATCTCCATAAATTCCCCTCAAGCGTCTTGCCTGCTACTTCAAGAGCATACTTTTTATAAGGGAAGCCATTGTCTATATCCTTACTTCTAACTGTGACTCGAATTTGAGTAGGCGACACAACCATATTCTCCAGCGTGTAATCAGTCTCACCTGCCTCGAGCGGCAGATTTAGACTGGTTTTTATCGTCCCGCTCTCCATCTGCTTTTTACTTAATTGAAGATCGAATGAAAGTGGTCCATTAACATCTTTTTCTTTCTTCATATATTGCAGCTTATAAGTCGTTTGACCACCGGAAACATCCTCCGCCTTAAAGTATTGCTGCGCTGTATACTCCCCTTTTTCTCCTGGTGTACCGAAAGTACCTCCAGGCAGCGAATTTATGAGCGTTCCATTTTTGTAACCGACAATATTTGGATAGGCCCATTCTTTTGCTTCTGGCTGATCAAAAATGATCGCTGAAGAGAATAACATTTTCTCTTGACCTTGGGTAAATGGCTTCACCTCTATGCTGCGCATCCCCTCCTGTCCAATAGGGAAGCTCTGTGTCTCCGTCGAGTGAATATCCAGCGGCAAATCTAACGATTGTTCACTAAAAGCCTGAATATCATTTGTAACTAGCTGAACATTCACGGTGTCCTTCTCTGGTGTCCATTCACTTTCGAAATAACCGTTATAAATTTGGTTCTTTTCGTCCCAGTTCAGATAATTATACTCTCCAGAACTATTTCCCCCCTCAGTACCTTTCAGGGTCATCTCAGTCACACGCCAAGTTTCACTGTCCTGTCGTTGTCCAACATCCAATGTGAATAAGATGACCGTTCGATTCTCATCCACAATGGCGGTATGTAGCTTTAGCGTCACTCCGTCCTTTGTCACCGATTGATCCAGCTTTTGACCGAGGTTTTGTGCCAGTGCCGCCTGAATACCACCTTTTTCACGGAGCATTGTATCCCAATTATAATGAACTGCCGCATATACTGGCGCCGCCGCTAGAAGTAATGAAAACGATGAAACAAGTGCTATTTTGCTCCAGTTTCTCCCCTGTTTCTGGCTACCACTGCTCATCCGAGCGTGAAAAGATGTTGTATTTTTATGTTCAATTCTCTCCCACATGCTTTCAAAATCAGGATATGTTACACTTTGACCCTCATTTAACTGATGCTCCAGCATATTCTCCAACTTTTTCATAAGATTCGCCTTCTTTCCGTTCAATTTGAACCCCAGCCTCCAGCAAAATTCTCCGCAATACCTTTAGCCCTTTATGCAGCCTTGATTTGGTCGTCCCGAGCGGGATGGATAGCAGGTCTGATACTTCAGCCAAGCTGAAATCATGCATGTACCTAAGCGTAATCACCATCCGAAGTTTGACTGGGAGCTGGCTCAAATATTTCGCCCATTCCATTGTCGTCTCCCGCTGCTCAATCAATCGTTCTACAGGGATTTCAGGAGACTTCTTAAATAAATAAAGATTGTCTGAGATTTTTTGTTGTAAAGTACGCTTCCGTTTCAAATGATTCAGGCAATGGTTGACCGTTATTTTCATAATCCAAGCCTTCAAATGCTCTACGTTCTCACGATTCGTGTGAAATACGGTAATGAACACATCCTGCGTCAAGTCCTCCGCATCCGCGGCGTCATGCACCATATAGTAGCAGGTCCGATATACATCCTTGTTGTAGGCTTCGAATAATTCCCGGTTAGTCTCCAAATCTCGCGCCCTCCTTTCTTATCTGTGATATCTATATGACAACCAATCTCTGGAAAAGGTTCGTTTTTCTGAGCATAAACTATAGATGCTAGTAATAACAGATGAAAGATAGCAATTATACTCGCAACATAAAAAGCCACTCCCCATAAATCTGAGAACTGGCTTTCCTTTATATTCACGCTAACAGCATACAGAAATTAAATGATATTCATAACCTCTCGTGCTTGTGTATCTAAATCCTGGGCTGAGGAAGAGATATTATTGAAATCATCTAAGGCTATTTGAATCTGCTGTTGACTAGCTTCTATATTTTCTTGCACCTGGTTTGTTCCTTTGGAGATCTTATTGATTTCCAGCGTAATGGCATCCACACTATCTTTCACTTGAATGATCGAATCCTGCACCATGGAAGATAGCTTCCTAACTTCTTTTGCAACCACGTCAAAACCACGCCCAAACTCCCCGGCATGTGCCGCTTCAATTGCTGCATTAAGCGCTAACAGTTGCGTTTGCGAAGCAATGTTACGAATAGTTTGTACAATTCCCTGAATCGATACCGCTTGTGTCTCCAGATTAGCTAGAGTCTGTGTATTTTCAATGGATACTTCGGCTATTTTATCGATACTCAGCAATAGTTCTTGACTACGTTCTATGCCTTTCTCGGCTCTATGATTTAAGCTGTCCGACATCTCTTGCATCCGCTGTACCACAACACTCATGTTATTTTGTCGATCCGTGATATTAGTCGCTATCTTAGATACGCCAATGACCTGTTCATTATTTTCATCATAGACAGGCATATATGTAGCTTCCAGCCATACCGCATTTCCTTTTGCATCCATTCGTTCGATCTTATCCTGAACACTTTTTCCTGAAAAAAGATCCTGCCAGAACACCTCATAGCCCGGGCTATTTACAAAGTGAGGAAAGCAAAACTCTTTATGATGCATCCCATACATCTCTTCTTTGTTATACCCCATCGTACTAGCAAAAACGTCATTCACATAAGCCACTCGTCGATCAAGATCAAACCTTATAATCGCTAAATTTTTTTCTAAAGATCGGACAACAAGCTCATCGGTAACTCCCTGAGAGTGTACCATTCCCATATAATAATTCCTCCTGGATATCTATAAGTTACTCGTCGCGTCATCATGAAGTATATCTGAACAATTATACGCTCTTATTGCGCAGAGAGAAATACATGATTCTTATTAAATTTATTAAAATTCGTTGTTAAAAAAGGCCAATGGCGAGCGAGTATTGCTCATTTCTAATAGATTGATCCCTGAAATACTTTTAAGTGATGATAATTAGGGAAAACCTCCCTATAAATACACAAATATCGAAGATTTATCTCTTTTTTAGGGAAATGCTCCCTATAATCTTATAAAATCAAGCCTTTTTCTAGTTTTAAGAGTTATTTGTGGGAGATTCTCCCTAAAAGCTCACATTTTTAGGCGCCTGGAGAAAAATACAGGGAGTTTTTCCGTAATTATTTTTAACCACAAAAACCCCAGCCGTAATTCCAGCCAGGGTTCGAAGCAAGTTCCTATTAATACTAATTTGTCTCTTGCAAAATGCACATACCAAACGGTCCAGCAAACATAGCCCTTATATGTACAGTTCCTTATTTCTTGGATCCGTAATCTCCCATCTTGATTCCCCATACTGAATCCTTCTGATGGGCAGCAGCCTCCTTTAAACTTGGAAGTCTTGCATCCAGAGGACTATGTCTTTCCAAATACATCACAAACGCCTGGCGAACCCCAATCTCAGCATCCAGTTTATTAAGTTCGTTCGGGTGTTTCTCCATCTCGGCTAACTCTACTTCCCAACGGTATAAATCGCTTGCCTCAGATCGTTCCAGCCGAACTTTTTCAGTCAGCTCCCGCAGCTCACGGTAGGCCTGTTTTACTTTTGAAGAGTACAGTTGCTTCTGATTCATAAAAGTTAAGAATGCGATAAGTAGTGCTAAACCTATCCATAAAATAACGTTGTCCATATTCTCCCCCCTGCTTGGGCTATTCTCCTAATTATACACACCAGAACGCAAAAATACCCCACAATGTGAGGTATCTGCCTTAGCTTTTAGCATCTATTCTTTTTTCATAATTTCATGCAGCTGACGTTTGTCTGCTTCTAACGCCCGGGCCTGGGCTTCGATATCCTCCAGATCTGCCTCCGCTGCTGAAAACTCTACGTCCTCTGCCTTCGCCTCGTACAGCATTTTCATCTTCTCGGTCTTTGAGAATATTTGCGAGTTCTCTCTATCCATAGTATCGATCGTCTCCCTTCTTATTAAGAAAATTATTATTCAAATCATCCCGCCTGCTTCTTCAATTAAGCGTAATGCTTGATCATGGGACTCCGAATTCAAGATCACCGTAAGTAAAATATCTCTACCCGTCGGTCCTCCATCTCCGCCATGACTCATCCCACTGGCGCTGGTATCAGCAGCAGCTAGTATGCCTGTGTGTGCACGCTCAGCAGTCATGGAGTCCATTCTGGCAACATTGCCTGTCACTGGGTTTACCCCTGAGCTAAAGCTCGTGCCTCCATATCTACTGAAGCGATCAACGGAAATTTCAATGGCCCGAAGTGCACGGAGCTTACGAGCAACACCCTCAGCTTCTTCAGGACTTTTAAAATAAGCCAAAATAGATCTTTCCGACATCTTATCCCCGCTCTCGCTTGAAATTCAGATATCTGTTGCATTCCTTTATATTGTCTTCATTTCACTTCTTTTATGCCCTTTTTTTCTCATACTCCACTTATTTACTGGGAATTCGACATTTTCCTCGACGCTTCCCTGCAATATAGTGCTAAAGTTGTATATTCGATTTGAAGTTATAGCTGTAGAATAAATTTAATTTTCATAATTTTTTACATTTTACGCTGAGGAGGAGAACTACAGATACACCCTGCAATATAAAAATTCATTTGGGAGGATGAACTTATTTGAAACGTACCTTTAAACACTCTATTCAAAAATTTGGTATTGGGGCAGCGAGCTTCGGACTGGCTGTTTCTGTCCTTTTTCCATCCGCTGCATTTGCGAACTCATCCCTTGAAACATCAACTAACCTAGCTAATAATGTACAGTCTCAAAGTGTGACCCCTCATAACTACGCGGGTGTGCTCAAAGGTTCAGCACCAGTATCCGTGATCGTGGAATTAACTAATAAACCAGTCAGTGTGTATGAAAATGAGGCTAAAACTTCTTCTTTACGATCCTCAGTCTCCTTACAACGCAGTAAAATTATCTCAGAGCATAAAAGCTTTATTTCCTCAGCGCAGAAAATCGATGCCGACATCGGTTTTGAATACAGTGAGATTTTTAACGGATATTCCATTACTCTGCCAGCCAATCAAGTAAACAAGCTGTTAGAGCTTCCGGGCGTTGCAGCTGTTTATCCAAATGATGAAGTACATGCGTTAGCAGACAGTGTTGAGGTAGCGACTTTGCCTGTTACACGTTCTTATTCGGACAGTGGCAATCTTATAGGTGCGGATACACTACATGCATTAGGTTACACAGGAGAAGGGGTACAGGTAGCGGTTGTAGATACCGGCATCGATAAAAATCACCCTTTATTAAAGGATAATTATAAGGGCGGTTACGATGCATATGATCAGGATAATGATCCGTCAGAAACACCTCCTGATGCCAACTTCCCTCCAAAAAATGGTAGCCCATATGAAACCTCGCATGGCACTCATGTAGCCGGTACAATATTGGATGTTGCACCTGAGGTGGATTTGTACGCGTATCGCGTACTTGGCCCTTACGGTTCCGGTCCAACAGCGGTTGTAATCGCGGGTATTGAGAAAGCGGTCGCTGATGGAGCCGATATAATTAACCTCTCCCTGGGCTCTGATGTCAACCAAAGCTATTCCGCAAGTTCAATCGCGATAGACAACGCCATAAAATCGGGTGTGAATGTTGTTGTTGCCGCCGGTAACGCTGGACCAGATGTAGGAACATTGGGCGAACCTGCTGGATCTCAACTCGCACTTAGTGTAGGTGCTTCTACTACCCCAGTGAATACCCCATTCTTTGATATTGGCGATGTTAAAAAAATTCCAGGGACCTTAGCAACTTACTCCCCAGACTTAGTTGATAATACTGCTGGCAGTAAGATCGTTTATGCTGGTCTTGGGAGTCCTTCCGATTACACAAAATTGGATGTCAAAGATAAGGTAGTCCTCGTCGATCGTGGTGTGCTGAGCTTCGGAGATAAATCTCTAAATGCCAAAGCAGCTGGAGCCAAGCTTGTCCTAATTGCCAATAATGCTGCTGGTGAAATCAGTCCCACCCTTGGTGCGCCTGGGAATTACATTCCTACCTACGGAATTTCTCAAGCAGATGGGAAAAAGATAAAAGCTCAATTGGATGCTGCTAAAGATATTATCAGTTACTATATAGGGCTTGAAGTCAATCAGTTAGCAAACTTCAGCTCTATGGGTCCGGGGATGCCTGATTATCTAATCAAACCTGACGTTGTTGCACCAGGGGTCAATATCAACTCCACAATTCCTAGCTGGAATGATGATTACGAACATGCTTATGGCTTAAAAAGCGGCACCAGTATGGCAACCCCACATGTTGTAGGGGCTGTAGCTTTGCTACTGAGTGAAAACTCTGATCTTAAGCCAAATGAAATTAAAGCGTTGCTGATGAACAATGCGGATCCTATTTTTAACCGTGATGGGGATGCTTACTCACTATATCAACAAGGTGCCGGATTAATTAATTTGGAGAAATCAGCAAAAGCTGAATCTATCGCTAAAGTTGGGGAGAGCTTAATTAGCGGCCTTCCTGGGACTGTAGAAATCCCTTATTACACAGGTTCCTTGTCCTTTGGCCTGCTCCCAAAAGGAGCTAGCGTAACGAAATCAGTCTATGTGGAAGATTTTAATAAGAATGGATCAACCTATACTCTATCCACCAAATGGCTTACAGAAGTGCCTGGTGACATTAGTATTAATATTGCACCAAACAGCGTTACCTCAGGTTTAGATCAATATGCACAATTCACAATAAAGGTATCTGACACCGCAAAAGAGGGTGCATATGAAGGGATCCTGTTCCTAACCTCTGATACTGAAACTCTTCGCCTACCCTTTAATGCACTTGTCGGCGATAAATTCAACTTAGAACCTGTTAATCAGCTTTCTTTTGAAAGTCCACAGATCTCTCCTAATGGGGATGGACGCTCAGACGACACCACCTTTACCTTCTCTGTCAATGAAGAACTGGATGGCATAAGTTTCGTAGCCTCTCCAATAGATGCTCCTGCGACAGTTTTAGGTGAAGTTTATTCTATCGATGAAAAGGTCTATCGTGGCGTTTACGAGATTACAAATTGGGATGGAACGTTAACAGACCTGGAGACCTCCGCCAAGTCCACTTTAGCAGATGGTCATTACTACATCACTCCTGTGCTTCCTAATGGGCAACTGCTCGAGAATCAAAAGACCGAGTTCACAATTGATACCGAGAAGCCATTAGTTTCCGGCATCACACTTGAGGAGTATGAACGTGAAGCGCCAACCGATCCTGGTGCGGCTCAAATCAGCGGTTTTATTGATGATGACCTAATGGCCTATTATATTTCTAATACACAACCTATTGGAAATTGGTTTACCGTGTACGCCGAAGGTAAACATTATGATGGGAATACTTATAAATTCGGTGGAGTAATTGCAGGTAATGGTGCTTTTTCCATTGACGTTCCTGTTAACGAGGGGCTTAATGAGTACAAAATCTATGTGGTTGATAAAGTAGGTAACGGCGCGGACGACGATGATTATGCTCAGCGACTGCTTTATAGCACAGGAGATGGTATTTTCAATGTAACTCCGTCTCTATCTGCAGCCACCATTGATGTGGGACAACCGGTAACCGTTGATCTTGGGTATTCCGTGACAGATGAGGTTTATGGCGTCTATGGGGCTTCATTCGCTGTCATTTACGATGATTCTCTCGAAACACCGGCGATCCAGCCAAGCGTACAACTGGCTACGTATCAAGAGGAGAATTTCTCTGGTGTTCCACTTACAGAATTCTCACAAACCTATGATCTAGAAGACGGCCGCAAACTGACACAGTATAGCGTCAATCTGTCAGGTGGCGCTTATCACGGCTCTGGCTCACTAGGCAAAATAACCTTCAAACCTACAGTAGAAGGAGCCTATTCCCTCGAGCTGTATGATGTGCAGATCTGGAATGATGCTACAACATCAACAATCCCATCTGGTGTGAGAACGGTAAGCGTAACTGTTACTACACCTGAAACACCGAAGCCAACACCAACTCCATCACCTGATTCGTATGTACCTACAGCAACCAGTGCTCCTGCTTCTGGAATCGCATTGAAATCTGGGAAGCTAGTAGAGACTGCAGATCCAGCAGGTGGCAAGCCTTCAGCGGTGTTCAACATCTTAGACACTGCATTAGCCAATTCGATCCAGAATGCAAAAGATAAAACTTCTGTTCTTGATCTTAGCGATGTAAGCTTCAATAAATATAGCCAAGTTGTTATTTCTCTTACCCCGGCCCAAGCCGAGCAGTTAAAGAAATCAGAGTATGCACTCCGCCTAAACGGTAGTGGGTTCAATGTACTTATTCCAGCGGCGACTCTTCCAGATTTCATCAACAGCAACGGCTTGACCCTTACGATTAGCCTGACAGATGCAGGCAACACAGCAGTTTTAGCAGGTAGCTCAGCA
This sequence comes from Paenibacillus sp. FSL R5-0923, assembly GCF_038009145.1. Classification (NCBI taxonomy): domain Bacteria; kingdom Bacillati; phylum Bacillota; class Bacilli; order Caryophanales; family Paenibacillaceae; genus Paenibacillus; species Paenibacillus sp. FSL R5-0923. Next base: position 2,304,950 of record NZ_JBBPAT010000001.1, on the reverse strand, counting down.
GCAATAAATATCGGTTCTTCCATTCTCACTATCAAAAATGGTTGGACAACCGGAAAGCCGATCATCCTTCAGCTTAATCTAAAGGCCAGCAGTCTTCATGATGCACGAAAGACTGCCGCTTATGTAGAATCAAAGGATCATAAATGGTCCTATCTACTACCTGGTTCTATCTCTAAAGAAGGGATTCTACAGTTTAACGTTACTGGTGACGGTTCTTACAGTGCAGCATCCCGAAAAATAAGCTTTAAAGATATTGGCACACACTGGGCTCAAACCGATATCGAAATCCTTGCTTCACATGGTATCATTGCCGGCAAAGGAGCCGATGGCAGCTTTAAACCTGCTGACACTTTAAATCAGGCAGAGCTTCTAACGCTCTTCGACCGTCTACTTGGAAAAGGTGACACTTGGAGTACTCGCATCAAAGAAAGTGGATCTCGTGATGTGCTGACTCGCGAGGAAGCAGCTCTTATCATCGCTAAGGCTCTTGGTGCTGATCTTACAGTAGCCAAGACACCTTTAAGCTTTAAGGATGCCGATAACATCGCTGCGGAGGCACGCAACGCTGTAGCCTATGCTGTAACCAAAGGTTATCTCAAAGGTGTTACTGCGGACAGCTTCAATCCACAAGGTACATTGACTCGTGCACAAGCAGCAACAATTCTGAGCCGTGTGCTTGAGGACCTACGTTCTTCGAACAACATCTAGCTTCACTTTAAAAGAAAGCCCCAGCAGCCAATGACTGCTGGGGCTTTTTCGTCTATAAGTCACATTTGCGTTTCAGAGGCAGTCATCGGACTCAGATGACCTTAAACGCTGGATTATGCGATATTTGGTATGCTAACGGACCCCATAGTCGCTATTGGCATGAAAAGCACCGCATGAGATTAGCTAGCTTGTCCCTACTAACAGTCGACATGAGCAAACTGGCTTAATCAAAAAAGCAGAGCAGCGATCCCCAAATAACGGGAGGATAGCTGCTCTGCTGTATTATTTATTTGCTCAATTAATGAAGTTAGAAATATCAGTCCCCGCGGAACGCACGCTTCACACGATCAAAGAAAGATTGCTCATGCTCATGTGTGTTTTCTCCATTTAGAGAGGCGAACTGTCGCAACAAATCTTTTTGCTCATCATTCAGCTTGCTAGGTGTCACAACAATGACTCTAACATGCTGGTCACCTTGGCCAGATCCACGTAGACGTGGGACACCTTTACCTTTAAGGCGGAAGAAAGTACCGGTCTGCGTTCCCGCAGGAATCTTCAGCTTCACTTTTTCCGTTAAGGTAGGAATCTCAATCTCATCGCCAAGTGCGGCTTGTGCAAACGTAAGTGGAACCTCGCACATAATATCATCGTTCTCACGTACGAAGAAATCATGCGATTTGACACGGATGACAATATACAAGTCTCCAGCAGGACCACCGCGTAAGCCGCCCTCGCCTTCGCCAGTCATGCGCAGCTGCGCACCGTCATCGACACCGGCAGGGATGCGTACATGAATCTTACGCTGCTTCTTAACTTTACCCTGTCCGCTACAAGTCGTACATTTTTCCTTAATAATCTTACCTGTACCACTGCAATGTGAACATGGACGACGATTACGCATCTGTCCAAGTGGTGTATTCTGTACGAATTCCTGTTGCCCACTACCATGACAAGTGGAACAAGTCTCTGGTTTAGTACCCGGTTTAGCCCCGGAGCCGTAGCAGGTATCGCAAGTTTCCGTACGTGGAATAGTGATATCAGTTTCTTTACCGAATACCGCTTCCTTGAATTCAATGGTCATCGTATACTGCAAATCCCCACCACGCTGTGGTGCGTTAGGATCACGACGTCCGCCGCCGCCAAAGAACATATCAAAGATATCGCCTAATCCTCCGAAGTCGCCACCGCCGCCTCCGAAGCCGCCCATACCTTGGTTAGGATCAATATGGCCATATTGGTCATATCTAGCTCGCTGTTGTCCGTCGCTAAGAACATCGTAAGCTTCTTTTACTTCTTTAAACTTAGCTTCAGCGTCATCTGCTTTATTCACGTCTGGGTGATATTGGCGCGCCAATTTCCGGTACGCTTTCTTCACCTCGTCGTCTGAAGCATCTCTACTGAGGCCAAGCACTTCATAATAATCGCGTTTATCTGCCACTGCTTTCACCTCCGTACATTACATACTCAAATTCCTAATTACCTGCCAAAGAAACCATTATACGATAAAACCCCAGGATCTGACCATCCAGTTCCAGCAGATGTTTATTCTTACAATATCAGAAGGCGCATTCGCGAAGAGTGTGCAAACTGATATTACAAAAGGAAAGTCAAAACACGGGATGACCCGGTTTTGACCTTCCCTTCTTAACTATATAAGAATTTATCAGTTACGCCCTATACACTTATCGTTTAAGGTTACCCTTGATTCTTATCTTCGTCAACAACCTCGTAATCAGCGTCAACTACATTGTCTTTCTTAGGAGCGCCTTCAGCAGCTCCAGCGCCACCTTCAGCACCTTGCTCTGCTTGAGCAGCTTGTTCGTACAGCTTCATGGACAACTGTTGTACAATCTCAGTCAATGCTTCTGTAGCTGCATTGATTTCTTCAAGATTGTCAGTTTCAAGTGCTGCTTTCACTTTATCTTTAGCTTCGTTTGCTTTTTCAACTTCGGAAGCATCAGCTTTATCACCAAGATCTTTGATCACTTTCTCAGTGGAATACACGAGTTGGTCAGCGCTGTTCTTCGCTTCTACCAATTCTTTACGCTTACGGTCTTCCTCAGCGTGAAGCTCGGCATCCTTCATCATTTGTTCTACTTCTGCGTCGCTCAGACCGCTGGAAGAAGTGATAGTGATCTTTTGGCTCTTGTTAGTGCCTTTATCAGTTGCAGACACATTCACGATACCGTTGGCATCAATATCGAAAGAAACTTCGATTTGTGGTACGCCACGTGGTGCTGGTGGAATCTCGTTCAGCATGAAGCGTCCCAATGTTTTGTTGCCATTCGCCATTTGGCGCTCACCTTGTAGCACGTGAATCTCAACGCTAGGTTGGTTGTCAGCAAAGGTCGAGAATACTTGGGATTTACTTGTAGGAATTGTAGTGTTACGCTCGATCATTTTCGTGAACACGCCGCCTGCAGTTTCGATACCGAGGGAAAGCGGAGTTACGTCGAGCAATACAACGTCCTTAACATCACCAGTCAATACACCCGCTTGAACAGCAGCACCAAGAGCTACAACTTCATCCGGATTCACACCTTTGTGTGGATCTTTACCTGTAAGCTTCTTAATTGCATCTTGTACAGCAGGAATACGTGTAGAACCACCAACCAGAACGATTCTGGTAAGGTCTGCAGGCGTCATACCAGCATCAGACAATGCTTGACGAGTTGGTCCCAAAGTACGTTCTACTAGACCAGCAGTAAGCTCATCAAACTTCGCACGAGTCAAGTTGATCTCCAAATGCTGAGGTACTCCGTCAACTACAGTGATGAACGGAAGAGAAATAGTAGTTGTCAGTACGCCCGACAATTCTTTCTTCGCTTTTTCAGCTGCATCTTTCAAACGTTGTACAGCAGATTTATCTTTGCTCAGATCAATGCCTTGCTCTTTCTTAAATTCGGATACCAGATGATCCATAACCACTTGGTCAAAGTCATCGCCACCAAGTTTGTTGTCGCCGCTTGTAGCTTTTACTTCAAAGAATCCATCGCCCAGTTCAAGGATAGATACATCGAACGTACCGCCACCAAGGTCATAGACAAGGATAGTTTGATCTTCGGATTTCTCCAGACCATATGCCAAAGCTGCAGCTGTTGGCTCATTCACAATACGCAAAACTTCCAAGCCTGCAATTTTACCTGCATCTTTAGTAGCTTGACGTTGGCTGTCATTGAAATAAGCAGGAACTGTGATAACTGCTTGAGTAACAGTTTGGCCAAGATATGCTTCTGCATCGGATTTCAGCTTTTGAAGAATCATTGCTGAAATTTCTTGTGGGGAATAGTCTTTACCATCGATGCTTTCTTTATGGTTAGTACCCATGTGACGTTTAACAGAGCTGATCGTACGATCAGGATTAGTAATTGCTTGGCGTTTAGCTGTTTCACCGACGATACGCTCGCCGTCTTTCTTAAAACCTACCACCGAAGGGGTTGTACGTGCGCCCTCTGGGTTTGGAATTACAACGGCTTCGCCGCCTTCCATTACGGCAACGCAAGAGTTCGTGGTTCCTAAGTCAATACCGATAACTTTACTCACAATAATTTGCCTCCTCTAAAGGTATATGGAGCATTCGCTCATTAAAATAATAAAATATTTAAAAAATTCGATTGGTACATGGTGGACAGATACTGCCCGTCCTATATATACAGATTACATGCTGACTTTGACCATAGCAGGACGAAGGACTTTATCTTTCAGGAGGTATCCCTTTTGGACCTCTTCCGTTACGATACCCTCTTCGTACTCCTCGCTCTCCACCTGCATAATAGCCTGATGGTATTCAGGATTAAAAGGCTGTCCTACTGTTTCCATAGCCGTAAGTCCCTCGGACTTCAATACCCCATCTAACTGACGGAAAATCATATTAACACCCTTCACGAAAGCTTCGGATTCTGGGCTGCTAGGAGTAGTCACTAAAGCACGCTCAAAATTGTCCAGTACTGAAAGCAATTCAGTCACGAGCTTGGAGGTGGCATATTGAGCCAACTCTTCTTTCTCCTTCTGAGTACGACGACGGAAGTTATCGAAATCAGCCTGCGCACGTAGCGCACGTCCTTGATATTCATCAGCGAGATCCTGCAGACGTTTTACCTCCGAACCTGTGTCTGAAGCACCTTCACTAATTTCTTCTGCCGTAAATGAGTCGGTTTCCGAAGCTACATCAGCCTCAGGTTCCTCATTTATCAAATCTTCTTTGAATTCATTAGCATCTTGAACTTGTTCCTTTTTCAAGTTGTCTTCACCTCCTTAAAATCATTCATTAAAATCATTCACGTAATCAATGTTGACTCTGTTCACTTATACCAGTGTGCCAGCATCGCTGTCAAATCTCGGGATAAAATGCCCAAGATCCCCATCACTCTTGCATATTCCATTCGTGTCGGACCAAGGATACCAATGCTCCCCAGTGCCTGCCCATCAAGAGAATAAGTGGCGGTGATCAGACTGCAGTTAGCGAACGCTTCATGATTGTTCTCCGTCCCTATTCGGACCTGGATACCTGTGCCGCCTGTTGTAGGGGCCAGCATTTTGAGCAATGTAGGCGTCTCTTCCAGCAGATCAAGAATGCTTTTCACCTTGTCAACATCCTTGAACTCAGGCTGTGTAAGCATATTCGTCGCTCCACTAAGATAGATACGCTGCTCTTGATCACTTTCCAGCGCAATGTCTAGCACTTGCATTAATTCTTCATAATGTGAGATGTGACGCTGCATTTCCTCGCCAAGCTCGGAATACAGCCGAGTCTTCAGCTTATAGAGTGGTACATTGACCAGCTTACTATTCAGTAGGTTAACCACTTTCTCCATCTCGGAAACGGATATCTCCGGCGGAATGTTCACCGTACGGTTCTCAACTTGACCCGTACTTGTAACAATAATCGCTACAGCGGTTTTATCATCTAGTGGTAACAACTGAAAATGACGCAATGATGTATGAAAAACCTCCGGTCCCAGAAGGATGGAAGTGTAATTCGTCATATTGGAAAGAATCATCGCCGCATGTTGGATTACCTGCTCCATCGCATTCAGCTTCTCGGCAAAAAAAGCGCGGATCGTGCCCATCTCTGCCGTTTCGGCGGAATTCCACGGTACCAAATGATCCACATAATATCGGTATCCTTTATGGGAAGGTATTCTCCCCGCCGATGTATGAGGCTGCTCGAGATAACCCAAATCCTCTAGGTCAGCCATTTCATTTCGAATAGTTGCAGGGCTGTACCCTACATCACCCCGTTTAGAAATGCTGCGAGATCCTACTGGTTCTGCCGATGAAATATAATCATCTACAATTGCATTTAGTATCATTCTCTGGCGATCAGTTAACATGTTATCCCCTCCTATCGGCTGTTGGCTCCGATTCGTTAGCACTCGACTCAGATGAGTGCTAACCACTAATACAAAAATACCAAACTGACATTGACATTGTCAAGTCAGTTCAGCATCTTAAGTACTGCTATTTCATCGCAGGCATGCTGCTTTTTACAATTCACGCAATCTGTCCATACCTTTTCGGGAAAAATCTCTTTCTCAACGACTTCGAATCCGTTTCTAAGAAAGAAATCTACGGCGTAGGTTAGTGCCATGACCTTAGGGATTTTCTGGTTTCTGGCTTCCTCAACCAACTTCTCTAAAATCATTGAGCCGACACCTTTGCCCTTACCTTCGTCATTCAGACCGATCGATCGAATCTCTACAAGATCATTCCCGAGTCTGAAGAGTGACCCACAGCCAACGAATCTGCCGCCAATTTCTGCAACAACGAATTGATCGATCTGGCGTGTCAGCGCCTGCCTGGAACGGGGCAACATGATCCCGCGCTGTGCGTATTCTTCTATCATCAGATACAACGGTTCAACATCTTCTATCACAGCATTTCTGCAAATCACCTGTGCGTCTCCTGCTGGAGACGAATGGCGGATCATTTCCGTCTTGGCAAGCACTTTAATTCACCCCTCTGTTGATAATATGAATAAATATACAACAGAGTGAATTACAATTCAAGGGGTATTTTAAAATTAAACTTCTGTCAGTGCACCTACAAATTCCGCGAAAACATCGTTCCCGAAAAGGATCCCTTGCTTGCTGAGTCGGTAAGTCCCCTCTTCGTGCTCAAGTAGACCTGCATGCAGCATCTTATGCAAGGATTTCGCAAATACATCCTCTATCGAACGCCCAAATTGCGCTTGAAAAGCCTCATTAGAGACGCCTTCATGCATACGTAAGCCAACCATCATAAAGTCCTCCATCGCTTCTGCTTCAGTGATTGGGTATGCGTCTAATCGAGGCAACCCTTTACGTGTAGCTTCAACATAAGGATTTACACCCTTAACATTAATATGACGCTGGCGACCCACATATCCATGTGCACCTGCTCCAAGACCATAATAATCTTCATTACGCCAGTAAGTGATATTGTGACGACTCTCCATACCTGGTTTTGCGAAGTTACTGATTTCGTATTGGTTATAGCCCGCTTCCTTCATAGATGACATCAACAAGAGGTACATTTGCAGTTCATCTTCTTCATTAGGAAGAGGAAGTTTGTTCTTATTAAATAGGGTGTGAAAAAGAGTGTTCTCCTCCACCTTCAAGCTGTAAATAGAATAGTGGGGTAAATCAAGCTCCAAGGCCTTACGAATACTTTCGCCCAGCATCTCTACAGTTTGGTTCGGCAAACCAAACATAAGGTCAACCGACAGGTTGTTAAGACCAACTGCACGAGCATTCTCCAAGCTGCGGTATACATCGTCAACATTATGAATCCGGCCAATACCCGTAAGGAGTTCGTTCTGAAACGCCTGAACACCAAAGCTCACCCGATTCACGCCGCCTTCTTTCATAACCGTCAACTTATCTATATCCGTAGTTCCCGGATTTGCTTCCATAGAGAACTCGATATCTTTATCCCAGTTTGGGAAATGTGTCCGAACTGATTTTAGAAAATAAGCCATCTCATCCGGCTTCAGTACTGTTGGGGTACCACCGCCGACAAAGATCGTTTTGATAACACCCGGTGGAGTGTTCTTGACGGTCAGCTCCATTTCTCGATCCAAGGCTTGGAGATAATCCATAACCGGCTGATCCTTGAGAACGTAGGAATTAAAATCACAATAAAAGCACTTATTGGTACAAAAAGGAATATGAATGTATACGGCCTCAGGGGGACGGCCATTAGTATTCGTGGTCATTAGCTGTCTCCTTTATATAAAAATATCGTTTGACTAGTGTAATCTAAAAAACAAGAAAAGGGAAGCCTGACGGCTTCCCTCCAAGGGCGATCATTTATAAATGATCTCTATTTTAAAATACAAAAAAGTATAAGTTTTACGTTATCCTATATATTTTGTATTTCTCGCAGAAACGGATACTGTCCCTATAAGGACGGCTAAGCCGTTTCTTCTTAATATATCCGCATTTCCACGAGTTCTGCACGTTCTCCTCCGTTAGTTTCATGAATAACGATCCGAACAGCGTCCGTAAGGACAGGGTTCTCTAAACGATGTACGTTCTTCCGGCGATGATTGTCTTTGACGCGGAACATGACTTGCCACACGCCATCAATGAGCAACTCTACATCGTAAGCCTTTACTAGTTCAGGAATCACTAGAAATGGCGTTTCATGGTGATGTAGGTTGATAAGATCCTCATTAACATCATCGTTAAAGGTAAAATGAATTTCAGAGACTGAAGCAGCATCCGGGAGACGCGCCTCTACCCACTCCGTTCTACCAGCAGTCATCGGCTCAGAAACCCAGCTATGTGGCCCTGCAAAAGGTCGAACATACCCGTCAGTGACTTTGGATGCAGCATATGCGGATGTTTCTACCGCAAAACAGAAATGCCTGCGTACAAGCTGTTTCATGCTCCACTCCATCACCGGCTGATCTGGCTGATGATCCTCCAGCGCTGAATCAACTACAGGTTTAACGCCTCTCTCAAATGTAATAACACCTGTGATTGGGGTTTCTGAAATATGCAATTGAATATGCTCATTAGCTCGAATAATAGCGAAGATATTACTTTCGCCGATTGAACTCCACTGCTCCTCTTGTACCGGAACATCAATCCATTGCTGCTCTCCAGCTTGTACTATTACAACATCAACCTGTCTACACTCTGCTGGAACGTAATTTTCCGCACGCCCAGTCGTCCATAGCTCAACGGTCAGCTCTGACTGAGTACTTGCTGACACAAGCAGCTTCAACCCAAGGATATTTCCTTCAACCGGAAACAAAATTCCTACGTCATGAGAAAGCTCATAAGCTTCAGCTGGTCGATCCAGTACTATGCCTTTCATCGTACTGGACGCATGAATCTCACTATTTCTCGCGAGATCTAGCGGATCTTCGTTGCGCAATCCAATAATCGAAGCATCTTGCTTTAACATCACCTGTTGCAATTCATGCATATGCTGCTTGCGAATTTCACGAGGGGTTACACCTTTGATGACGGATAATGCTGCACCTGCTCCAGCCGCTTCACCCATGATCGCACAGGTTGCCATGACGCGTGTTGTTCCAAAAGCCACATGAGATGCGCTGATATTCCGACCCGCGAAGAGTAGATTTCGCACATTCTTCGAATAGAGCGAACTAAATGGAATATGATAAATCCCATCCGCATGCAGATGTTTCGAGCCGCTCTCTTCTGCGTACATCCCTTGCGGTGGATGCAGATCAATCGACCATCCTCCGAATCCAATCCGGTCTTCAAATTCACGCTGAGCAAGAATATCATTTTGCGTTAAGATCGTATCGCCAACAAACCGTCTGTATTCACGTTTACCCGGAATTGAGCCAACCCACTCCAGCGTCATATTTTCGGCATCAAAATGACCTGAGTTTTTAATGTAATCCCAAATCCCATAAATAACAGAGGATAGCTCATCACGTATACGTTCATTCTCATCCACTGTATCAAGCTCACCGCCCCACTCAATCCACCAGTAGTGACAGCCTGAATCTCCACTCCGAATGACCCGACGGATCGGAATCGACGTTGTTGTAATATCCTTCGCGAACGATGGAGCAACATAACGAACCGGTTTTCCTGTATCCTGTGTATAAAACAATAATGTACTGCCTAATGTAATGTTATCAGGCACTTCAGGTGCCCATTCCTCATTAAATTCATGGCGGGCTTCACGTCCTAATCGGAAATCAGCTCCTGCCAGGAAGCCAACCAAACCATCGCCCGTGCAATCGATGAACGCCTCACTCTTGAACGTAATCAACCGCTCAGATCCCATCATCCAACCAATCACACTGCGAATCGTCCGATCCTCTGCCTCACCTTCCGCTTCCACTTCGCGTACATCGGTATTTAGGAACAGGCTGATATTCGACTCTGCCTTCACGGCTTCGAGTAAGGTTAGATCCCATAAGTATGGATTTCCCTCCGGGTTCCGGTATTGATTCTCGATGAATAACTCACCCATAATGCCTGTCTCACGTGCATATCGATTTACACCATGTCCTGTTGCACCACATACCCATACCCGAACCTCTGAACTCGAGTTACCACCAAGTACAGGACGATTCTGCACTAGTGCTACCTTTAACCCTAGGCGCGCTGCAGCGATCGCCGCGTTCATTCCTGCAAGTCCACCACCGACCACTGTTACATCGGATTTAACCGTTTCTGTTCTCATGTTAGTACCCCTCCTATAGTTAGCCTTTCACAGCCGAACTTGAAATCCCTTGAATAATGTATTTCTGACCCACAAAGAAGATAATAATCATTGGAATAATCGCAGCCGATGAAGCAGCCATCATCCCGTTGTAGTCCACATTGTTCTCAAGAATAAAATTCTGCAATCCAAGCGGAATGGTATATAGTTTAGGGCTTTGCAAGAATACAAGCGCATTCTCATAATCATTCCATTGCCAGGAGAAATCGAGAATAGCAAACGTTGCTATTGCTGGCTTCGCTAATGGCAGAATTAAGCGGAAAAATATCTTATAATGCCCCGCCCCATCCAAAAAAGCAGATTCCGTAATTTCCTTAGGAATGCTCATAAAGAACTGCCGAAGCATAAATACACCGAAGATTGAGAACATGGCTGGTAGGATCAGCGCCCAATGCGTATTGTAAATCCCAACCCAGTTAAACATGATAAACTTTGGAACAAAAAGCACCTGAGGTGGAACCATCATCATGGATAGATATATGACAAATAGTCCATCTCGACCTTTGAACGAAGTACGTGAAAATCCGTAAGCGGCAAGGGCAGATAGAAACACAGCCCCCACAGTTCCAATAATTGAAATCTTAAGTGAATTTAAATAATACGGAACAAAATCATGACTTCCTGTCCACACCCGAATATGATTGCTCCAGTTGAGAGATGAAGGCAGCCATTTGTTAAACACCTCGGCAGGTGTCTGAAAGGATGTGCTGAGCATCCATAGGAAAGGCACAATCATAAATAGTCCTAGAACAAACATGATGATCGTTACTGGCAGTTTCACCTTCATGTTTCCTGCTTTTTCATTCATACCGCCTGCTCCTTTAAATTATGGTTTCGGGGCCCCCCGCAAAGCTTCACTTTGTGGGATCATTTAGTAATGAACCCAGCGCTTTTGGCCGATCCACTGAATGACTGTAATGACGAGAATGACGGCGAACAAGAACCATGAAATGGCTGAAGCGTATCCCATATCGTAATAACTGAACGCTGTTTTATAAACGAATAGTGATAAGACCGTCGTACTTCCGCTAGGACCTCCAGCCGTAATGGCTTGAATAATCGAGAACGATTTCATCGTCATAATTAATCCGGTAATCATTAATAAGAAAGTTGTGGGACTAACAAGAGGCCATACAATTTTCCATGTTGTTTTGAATGTGCTTGCACCATCGATCCGGGCAGCCTCCAGCTGTTCTGTCGAAATTTCCTGTAATGCAGCTAAATATATGATCATATTGTAGCCAAGCATCAGCCAGATTTGTACGATATCAATGGCATACATTGCGGTTTCCGTATCCGCAAACCATCCTGGCGGCGATGTTATGCCAATCCAGCGAAGCATTTCATTGATGGGTCCCTGTGAAGGCTGAAATAGCAGCATCCAGACAAATGCAACGGCTACTCCACTTGAGATATACGGTAGGAAGAACATTCCACGTAATACGCCTTTAAGATACACACTGCGGTTTAGAAATAGCGCTACAATAAATGCGAGCACCATCGATACTGGAACCGATATCAGGAATATCACCGTATATTTGATCGAGGCATAGAAATTATCGTCATGGAACAATCGTTTGAGATTATCCAGCCCAGTAAATTGCCAATTCGGATTTGAAAATTGATAATTCGTAAACATGAGGACAAAGGAATAGATTGCAGGAATAATAAAGAATAAGAGAATACCAATCATATTCGGAAGAATAAAGGTCATGCCGATCCAGCCTTGTCTGTCCATCCAGCTTCTCCGCTTCACGGTATCGCCGCCTTTCGTATGCTGAAAAATGGGTACACGAAAGAGAAGAACGAAGAAATCTTCCTCCTTCTCTTTTGTGCTAACTATTTCATTACTTCAATAACTCTTGCGAACGGGTTTGCATATTCTTCATCGTGGTTTCAATATCTTGCTTATTTAAGAAGTATTTTTCATACTCTTCTTTACGTGCATCAATGGCTTGTTGAGTTACATTTAGCTGGAAGGACGGGAATTTGCCGAATACAATTTTATTCATTGAATCTGTATCATATTTGTCTTCCACACCCTTCATGAGAAGGCTCATTGCTTCCTTACTATCTACACTCTTAGAGGCTGGAATACGACCCCCGCTTGCCATTGGCAGCATACCGCCATCCGCATACCATTTTGCGAACTCCCAAGCTGCATCCAGGTTCTTGGATTTCGCATTAAGAGCAAGCATGTCACCCACACCGCCCGAATATTTATAATCCTTTTGATCTTTATTCACTTTTGGAATAGCGGCGAACGCGGTTTTGAAATCATGCGGATAGTCTTTCAAGTTGTTCGCATTTCGGAAAATAAACTCACCTGCTGCCAGCATTGCCGCTTTGCCTTGCAAGAACATGGTGTCAACCGGCATTTTACTGGTCAGTTGCTCGCCATATTCCGGTGTGGATTTGTCCACGAACATCATGTTATGCAATATTTCCAGGTGTTCTTTCCATAGATCATTCCCAAAGTTTGAAGTACCATCCGCCTGTTTCACACCCATTCCAGCAAGCGTACCGTCCATCGTTGTTGAGAAGGAGGAATCTGCCTGCAATAATCCGTACACACCAGGCTTCGTTAGCTTCTTCGCATACTCCTCAAGATCTGACCAGGTCCAGTCCACCGCAGGAATCGGTAATCCTGCTGCATCCAGCATATCTTTGTTCAACCACACAAACGCCATGTTTTTCTTTGTAGGAATCCCATAGTACTTATCATTGATTTTCCACATTGCTGCGTCCTCGCCGATCTGGCTGTCGATATCATAATCTGTCTTCGTGCTTAGATCCAAGGCAACGCCTGCATCCATACGTTTCTGTAAATGAGCAAGATCGTAGTTCATGAAAAGGTCTATGTTTTGATTGGTCATCAAGGCAGTATCCAGCTTTAAGTTTCCAGCATCATCATTTACATTACGGATATACTCGACTTGAATGTCTGGATGATCTTTATTCCAGTTATCAATTACAGCTTGAGGCCCGGCTTCTGCAGGAACTGCCCCCCACATCGTAAGTTTTATTTTCTCCTTTGCTGTTTGTCCATTTGCACTGCCCTGCGCATCATTACTTCCACTAGTACCACAACCAGCCAGCATCGTACCTGCTAATAAGACAGAAAGCACTGCAGGATACCACTTTTTCTTCATCGATATCTTCCCCCTTGGAAGGATTATGTGTTGTGCTCTACGTCTATAACTTTATCATCAGAGCGGATTCTGGGGGATGAACTACATTTGGGAAACTATAGAACGTTTTTTGGTTCTTTGCGAAATTCATTTGGCGTGACGCCACACCACTTTTTGAAAATTTTAATAAAATAATTATCGTTCTCAAAGCCCACCTGCTGCCCAATCTCACTAATTGTTAGCTTCGTCTCTGCAAGCAGCATTTTTCCAGCCTGAATACGCCGCTCTTGAATATAATTCGTCAAGGTTTTCCCTGTCTTTTTCTTGAATAAGTCACTTATATAGCTGGCATCCATTCGTATCAACTCTGACATGGATTTGAGCGAGATGTCCTCAGAATAATGCTCTTCAATATAAGCAATTATTTTGTTCATCTCCACATGATCTGTCGGTCCCGTTTGTTGCTTCTCAGGAAACCATTTATCGGCCTTTTTCATCTTCACCATTCGCTCCAGCTCGGCATGAACCTTACCCATGGTCTGCTTCAAACCTTGGAGATCTAAAGATAGCTTCAGAATGTAGTCCGAAGCTCCAAATACGAGCGCTTGCCGAGCGTATTCAAATTCACTCAATGCGGTCAACATTACAAATCGGCAGTCGAAGCCTTCCTCTCGCGCAACTTGAAGGAGCTTCACCCCATCCATCACTGGCATATTGATATCCGTCACTACCACATCAGGTCGAAGCTCACGAATCATTTGCAAGCCTACTTCTCCATTCTCCGCCTCACCTATAATTTCAAACGGGATTCCAGCCTTTAAGAATAACTTCCGTATACTTTTAACCGCGGGTTGTTCATCATCCACAATTAACGTTCTCCACATGTGAGCTTACCTCCATCGTAAGGTTTTGAAATAAGAAGTGGAAAATGGATAATCACTTCAGTTCCTGTGTCTGATGATACAATGTCCATGCCTGTCCGTTGATTCTTGAACAACAGCTCTAAGCTCTCCCTAATATTCTGAACACCGATTCCTTTTCGTTTCCGTGCAGCCTTATTCAGCTGTGCTCTATCTATCCCCATGCCGTTATCTTTAACCTGCAGATATAGTTGCTGTCCAGTCACCTTAGCGGAAATATCAATTCTCCCTTGTTTCACAGACTGACCGAAGCCGTGAATCAAGCTATTTTCAATTAAGGGCTGAAGACAGAATTTAGGGATTAATGCGTACTGTAGTTCCTCGTTGATATCATATTGAATTTCAATCCCATGTCCGAAGCGTTGCCGCTGAATCTCCATGTAAGATTCTATGAGTACAATCTCATCCTTTAACAGAATCAAATCCACTTCAGTATTTAATGTTGTTTCCAATATTTTGCCTAGCGCAACACAAATTTCATAAATTTCATCATCATCTTTATCTAAGGCGATGCTCTTTATCGTATTCAATGTATTTAGTAGGAAATGTGGATTCATCTGCGAAAGTAACACCTGAAATCGAACGAATTGCTTCTGTTTTTCTTCAAGCTGAAGACGCTGCAATAGCTCATTTAAATCATGGATCATTATATTGAAACTCTGAGTCAGTGCAAGAATCTCTCCCCGCCCTTGCTCGGGTAATTTCATTTTGAGATTCGTTTTAGCGGTCATCTCCATCTTCTTCTGCAGCTTCTTTAGCGGCACTGTAATCGTCGATGATATAAAATAAGTTAATAGAACAAATAGCAGTAGTATGACTCCAAATACAGCAAAAAATCGTTGCTTCTGCTTATACACCTCAAGAAATAGCTGTGCTAGCTGTACCTTTTTAACGACATAACCATTCAACTCTTCGATGTAGCTGTATGTGTATAAGCTCTTCTCCTTCGGATCGATGATAGATGCAGCACGCTCTGTCTGCCGCTGGTGATCACTCTTCACAATACTCTGCGCAATATCTGGAGAAAAGGTCTCATCCTTATCCGGATTAAGCATCATTCTCCCTGAGGCATCGAGCAGAAAAAAAGAACCTTCCTGTTTACTCCCTAACGTTGATCTAGTAAACCACTCCTCATAATCGATACTTAGTCTTGCATAGGCATAAATGTTAAAACCATTATCACGCATAACCTCATAGAGGCTAAGCATTTTCTTACTTGTCGTACTTTCCCGGACCACATTATTCTTATCATTCGGATTCCATATAAATCGATTTGCTCCTTCTCGCTTCAATGCTTGAACCCAATCCTCCGATTGGATTTCATCGTAGCTCAAGGTTTCCCTCGGCATAAAGGAAGTGTATGCGTTTCCATGAAGGTCGATTAAAGTATAATACACCGTCGCTCCACTCATGAAGAATGTATTTTCAATCGCTCCAAACTTGTTTTCAACGAGCTTTTTTCTCGTGATTTCATCCGATTGCTCGGGATTCTTCATTATCGATAAAATCGTTGTATCTTGTTCAAGTAATGACCCTGTTTTCATAACGAGACTCATGAGATCAACAAAACCATTCTTAATCCCAATAAGCTGCTCTATGTTCTTCGTTTCCGCATTATCCTGAAGCATTTGTTCTGTCTCTTTGAAGTTATACAGAACGAGCATGGCAATGGGTGTTAGTACCAACAGTAAGAAAGCTAACAAAATCCGATTCTTAAAGGTACTTGGCGTAAGTTTCAAATATAATCGCTTCACGAGGACTCCCCTCACTTTGTATGTGCTTACAATCCTTCCCCCTATTGTAATCTGCTCCTGCTTAAAAAAATAGAGCCGGGATATTCTCCCGGCTCTACCTATTTTCTACTCATCGATCTTCAGTACTGCCATAAACGCTTCTTGTGGTACTTCTACACTACCCACTTGCTTCATGCGTTTCTTACCTTCTTTTTGTTTCTCCAGCAGCTTCCGTTTACGGGAAATATCGCCGCCGTAACATTTAGCAAGTACGTTTTTGCGCATCGCCTTAACGGTTTCACGCGCAACCACCTTCGTACCCACAGAGGCTTGAATCGGCACTTCGAACATTTGACGAGGGATAATCCCACGTAGTTTCTCACAAATGATACGTCCGCGGTTGTATGCACGGTCACGGTGAACGATAAAGGACAAAGCATCAACCTGCTCATTGTTAAGCAAGATATCCATCTTGACCAGATTCGAACGACGGTACCCGCAAATTTCATAGTCGTAGGATGCGTAACCTTTTGTACCTGATTTCAACTGATCAAAGAAATCATAAACGATTTCAGACAGTGGAATCTCGTAAGTAATCGTTACACGATTAGTATCAAGATACTCCATATTTACGAACTCGCCACGTTTGTTCTGGCACAGCTCCATTACGGTACCTACAAAGTCGTTAGGCACGATGATTGCTGCTTTAACATATGGCTCTTCAATGTAGTCAATCGTTCCGATTTCCGGATAATGTGACGGGTTGTCGATTTGAATCATTTCGCCATTGGTCAGCATAATTCGATAAATAACACTCGGTGCTGTTGTAATTAGCGGCAAATTGAACTCGCGCTCAATCCGCTCTTGAATGATCTCCATATGCAAGAGTCCAAGGAATCCGCAACGGAAACCAAATCCTAGCGCGCTCGAGCTTTCCGGCTCAAAGCTTAGCGAAGCATCATTAAGCTGGAGCTTCTCCAATGCCTCACGAAGATCGTTATAATCTGAGGTTTCAATCGGATACAACCCGCAATATACCATCGGGTTGATCTTACGGTAACCTGGAAGCGGCTCAGCAGTAGGATTCTTTGCGTCAGTGACAGTATCACCGACACGGGTATCTCCAACATGCTTGATCCCAGCTACGATAAATCCAACATCCCCGATGTTCAATTCATCGACAATGGTCATACGCGGCATAAATGCGCCAACTTCAATGACCTCGAAAGTCTTCTCAGTTGCCATCATCTTAATCTTCGATCCCGCACGGATTTTACCGTCCATTACGCGCACATAGACGATAACGCCTTTGTAAGGATCGTAATGAGAGTCAAAAATCAACGCTTTAAGCGGCTCTTCTGAATTACCGGATGGCGCAGGAACCTGCTTCACCACCTGCTCCAGAATTTCCTTGATCCCAATACCGGCTTTGGCAGATGCCATAACCGCTTCACTGGTATCCAGCCCGATAACATCCTCAATCTCCTGCTTTACCCGGTCAGGGTCAGCGTTTGGCAAATCAATTTTGTTAAGCACAGGTAGGATTTCAAGGTTATTATCCAGTGCTAAATACACATTGGCCAGTGTCTGCGCTTCAATTCCTTGAGCCGCATCCACAACCAGCAGTGCGCCTTCACATGCTGCAAGACTGCGGGAAACTTCATAGGTGAAATCGACGTGTCCCGGTGTATCAATCAAATTGAGATAATACTCTACACCATCGTCTGCACGATAGGTTAAACGCACGGCTTGCAGCTTTATTGTGATACCACGTTCGCGCTCCAGATCCATCTGATCGAGTACCTGTTCCTGCATTTCACGCGTGGTTAGTGCCCCCGTGTATTCCAAAATGCGGTCAGCTAGTGTCGATTTACCATGGTCTATATGTGCAATAATCGAGAAATTGCGAATTTGTTGTTGTCTTTTCTGAACGTCACTCATTCCTTACCCCCACAGACAGCCTGATATTAATCCACTTATTATAACAGTACAAGCTTACTCCATCAATCCCGCCCTTACGTAAAACAGAAGAAACAGCTATTCACGTACCCGTGAAATAACTGTTTCTCCTGAAATCATTGTGATTCTTCCGCCGAATCGAACAATGAGACTACCCAGCGTATGCCCTTTTGAGAAGCCTGCTGCAGAAGGCCTGCCGTTTTATCCGCTATCACATCGACTGTCGGCTTTTGTTCCTCAGGAATCAAAATCTGCTCTGGAGTTTTCGTATTATACCCATCTACCACCTTCTGAGGAAGATCTGTAGTTGGCGCAGGATTGCTATTCTGAGGCAATGGAGAAACAGGCGTATATGCACCTGTGATAGGGTCGATCACCATCGGAACATACACATAAGTCTGCCCACCTTGTGTAACCCCATTCTTAATCGGCTGTGATTGCATGCCCGTCACTTGACTGGTTGGCGTAGTCGATAGGTCGGTCCAGCCTGGCAGTAGCTTAGAGACGGTTGCCCCTCCGCTGCCACTAAACTGCATACCTAAGAGTATGCCGACCCCTGCCCAAATACCGACCATAACCAGTTTTTTACCGAAACGAGACATGTAAGCCACTCCTTTTTAAATACTTGGTAATAAAGCTGTTTATTCTAAATTAAATGTCTGTAGCTCAAGAAGCTCCGTTCGACTTTTGAGGTGCTGTAGCATTGGTTTGTCCCTTGCTCTCTTGGGTTGTGGGATTCGTCGCCTTGCCAGCAGCGTTTACCTTCTCCGAGTCATGACTGCTCCAGTACACATCCGCAATAGCGTCTGCCAAAATATCAGCCGTACGCTTTAATTCCTCTGCTGTATTATCAATACCGCCCACTTCAATCAAGACACTGTTAGGTGAGAGGGTTTGGTTGTACTCCCCGTTGTTTCCTTTACCCGCAGCTTTTCCCCATATTCCGCGAGATATTCCTGGGTAACTCTTTTCAATCGTTTGATGAATCTTGTTCGCAAACTCTTCGTTCTTCTTCCAATCTTTATTCGCATGTCCAATAATAAAATACACCTGAGCGTAACTTTTCCCATCAATCACTGCAGTTGTTTTGCCATGACGCTGCGAGTCGCGGTGAATGTCGATAAGTTCACTCATTTCTTGATTTGAGCTCATCGCAGATTTAACCAGCATTCGAGAGTATTTGTAGGAAAAATTCCAGTTATAGTCGGCAATTTTTGTTAGAAAATCTTCTTTGGCATGAACTGTACCAATCCCGCGTTGTTCCAATCTTTTCGTAATATATGTTCCTACAAGCATTACATTTTTAGTTGAAACCGCAGAGCTTGGATTTTCGTTCGCTACTCCTAGTAGAGGGTTATAGGCCTCCCGAGGATGTGAATGATAGATAAGAATCCGTTTAACTGACGTATCCTTGGTATTATCTGTCTCGCTTTGCGGTTCACTCTTATCCGTACCTCCCGCAGCTCCTGATGGCTCAGGAGACGGAGCTATTGTCGCTTCAGGCTGCTGTGCTGGAGTATCTTCGGGCTTGTCCACTTCGTTTGGAACCGATGGATCAACCTCTTCCCCTCCACCCTCAGCCAGTTCATCCGTTCCCGGATGATAATCAACAGGAGCTCCTGTAGAGCCACCCGATCCTTTTCGCAAAAGAAATGGATCATCCGCTGCCAAGCCTGGCACTTCACGAGAAACAAGACTCTTCGGATCACTTGGGTTCACACTGGTCAGCAATTGAAATACAAAGGAAGTTACTTTTTCACCTGAAAAAGCGGAAGGCTCTTTCCCTTGCGGTAAATGGGGGACCTCCATCCCCAACAGCTCCATGAAAAATCCACTCGATAGGGAGGCCGCAAGCCCCTTCATAGATGGAATGGGTGAAGAGTTCAACTTCTGTCCGGCCAATCCACCAGCGCCAAGCAGCATGAAAAATACTAGCGAACCTCCGGCCAACAGCAGCATCGTTCTTCCCAGCGATAAAGCATCCAGCACTCTTCCACGTAAACGGCCGATGTTCCAAAGCTGAAACCATTTTTTATTCATTATATTTATGTCCTCCTCCAGCCCTCTGTAATCTCTTATACTCCAAATCTATGAGCGAAAGAGAAATAGTAGAACCCTAAATGAGAGAATAGACATAGAGTCCGGCGAGATACTGTACATCAGCATCCCGCCGGACTTGTGCTAGCTATGATTCAATTAGTGGGTATAAGCGCCGACATTCTCAGGATCGACCGCATCATGCAGGGCCGCGTTCAGACCACTGGCTACAATATTGGCGATGCCTTCAATAAATTCATCGATTTCCTTAGGTGTAACGATCAAATCATGTCCTAGTGGCTCAAGTACTTCCTTCACTAATGACAATCGTTCCTGCTCAGAAATATCGTCTAGCATCCCCATAATTTCCTTGGTGTGACCAGCTCCTTGCCCGAAATGATTCTTCATCATCTCCAGTACATTATTTACAATGGTCGAAGCATAGCAAACTGTAGGAACACCGATAGCAATACAAGGAACACCCAGAATTTCCTGCGTCAATCCGCGCCGTTTATTGCCAATCCCCGAACCGGGGTGGATACCGATGTCGGCAATTTGAATCGTCGTATTGATCCGTTCAAGCGAACGAGATGCCAGCGCATCAATGGCAATAATAAGATCCGGCTTTGTACGATCCACGATCCCCTGTACAACCTCACTCGACTCGATACCGGTCAACCCTAACACCCCGGGAGCAATAGCACTTACCTTACGGTAGCCTGGAGAGACCTGATCCGGCACGAGCTCATAAAATTGCCGAGTAATGAGCGCATTCTCCACCACCAGCGGCCCCAATGAATCTGGAGTCACATTCCAGTTCCCCAATCCAACAATTAGTACAGATGCATCCTTACCAATCCCAATCCTAGTCAGGAAGTCCTCGAATTCGCGAGCAAAGACTTCAGCTACTTTTTGCTGCAAGCCAGTATCTCCATTGCGCAATGCTGGTACCTCAAGCGTGACATAATTTCCAATCGCGCGACCTATCGCCTGTGATCCGGCAGCGTTAGCCACACCAAGCCGGGTAACTTTTATCCCATCAGACTCTTCCACTTCTTCGTTTACACCAGGGATTGGCGTCCTTTGTGGCCCTTGAGCCATTTCCTTTGCCTCTAACGCCAAGTCCGTGCGTACCGAATATAGCTGCAGATCCGGTTCCATTGTTCCAGCCTCCTAAAAGTTTTGTTAGTATCGCTCCATTGAATTACTTCGGAGAAAACTCACATCGGAAGCGATACTTAGTTTTGTGAGTAGACACTTCTTTGAGTTACTTCTAACAAAAACTCAAATTGCAAGCTTCTGCCTATGCTCTTTTGTCGATAGTGTGCGAGAGAAAGCCCTTGTTTATGCAGGTTAAAATGGTTTAATTTGAAAGCTTTAAGTATTGCTTTTTACTACCGGTCATGCTAAACTATTTTAAGTTGTGAATCATTTGATAATGATTTCGAATGTCTTACAGGAGGTGAATGCAATGCCAAATATTAAATCCGCGGTTAAACGCGTAAACACGAACGAAAAACGCCGTGCACTGAACGCTTCCCAAAAATCCGCGCTTCGTACAGCTGTGAAAACTGCTGATGTAGCACTGACAGGTACGGAAGTTGAAACTGCTCAAGCTGCTTTCCAAGCTGCTTCCAAAAAGCTGGACAAGGCCGTAACTAAAGGTCTGGTTCATAAAAATGCGGCTGCCCGCAAAAAATCCCGCTTGGCGAAGAAATTGAACGCTCTTAAGGCTCAAGCCTAAGACGACATTCATAATGAGCAATTGAAGAACCTGACCGCTATGTTTCATACGGTTGGGTTTTTTTGTGCCTACTATTCTATAAATATAAGTAATAGTTTCCTTTAGACGTTAGTTGAATGAAAAAAAAACCACCTTAGAAAGGTAGTTTTCTTAAACGATCAACTTTTCTCTTTTGAATAAGTTACTTTCATTCCGATTAGGCATTTTTCATAGATGGATCATCTCCATATACTTTTTCCACTGCTTAGTTCAAGTACCTAGCCGCAACATAAACAACTCCAGACCAAGCACTTTATCTATAGCTCCTGTCTTCATCTTATAATCCAGATCAGCTAGTGCACTTAAAATTTGCCGCAGACGTTCACTTGAGAACTTGTGGGCCTGCTCCCCTGCAAGCTTTACTGCATAAGGATGAAGTCCAATCTGAGAGGCAATCTGACCTTGCGAATAACTATGTGCTGATAAATCCTTCACCTGTAAAATAATTCGGAACTGCCGCGCAACCAGCGCAGCAATCTTAATGGGTTCTTCTCGCTGCTTCAACAGCTCATACAGCGTATCAAGCGCCTTATCTAGACGCAGATTAGCGATATCCTCTACAAGTGTAAACACATTTTGTTCCGTTCCGCGATGCACCAGACTCTCTACTGCTTCTGCGTCTACGGTTCCGCCCTTACCAGCGAACAAACATAGCTTGTCCATTTCCGCGGATAAGCCCTGCAAACCTGTCCCGGCATTAGTGATAAGAATCTCTGCGGTGCCAGGTGCCATCGTACACTCCCGCTCACGAATCCCTTTCTCTACCCAGCGCAGCAGTTCTTCTGCCCCTAGCGGGTTGAAAGCTAATACCGTACCCGCCGTTTTAACAGTCTTCACAATTTTCTTACGCTCGTCCAGCTTGTCACTATTCACCATAAAGACGATCACACTGAAATCTACAGGATGCTGCAAATAATCACTTAAAATATCTATACGATGCTCAAGTTTGGCATTTTCTTTTCCCGCTGTAAATAACGATGCGTCCCGCACCAGCAATAATTTACGTTCTACCATAAAAGGTACAGTCTCAGCTTCTTCTACCACAGCCTGCACCGGCGTCTCAGAGAGATCAAAGGGAATAACCGCAAAATCGCGATCCTCTTTGGCAATCAGCTGGTCTTCCAGCAATGCCGCGAATTCATTCATTCGAAATTTTTCACTGCCGTACAAAAGGTACAGCGGTGAGATTTTCCCTTGTTTGATTTCTTTTATCGCCGTTTTGGCATCCATTCCGCCACTTCCTTTTCCATTCATCTAGCCCAATTTGCCCAGATTCCTATTGTAGCAAAAAAAACGACATAAATGCACATGCAAAAACGGAGAAACTCTGGCAGCCATGGCCAAAGCCCCTCCGTTTAAGCGGCGCATCTATATAAACGCCGGAGTGAGAAGCCCTAGAAACTTCCCATCCGACGGTCATACCGATGTTCTTCAAATCCTATACTTTCTAGTTCCTGTCCGGTTGCTATAGTATATTCTGAAACTTCGAAAAATGTTCCAGCCTCAATTTAATTTGTTGACGTTGAAGATGGAGTCTTCGATGGTGTCGCCCCAGGTGATGTAACCGGCGTTGAAGAAGCTGTTGCTTCCTGTACAGTGTACACCTTAGTGGTATTCACACCATCCTTCTCCGTCACATACGTGAACTGCGAGCTATCCGCCGACCATTCTCCAGAAATCCAATTTCCTTCTAATGGATAAGAAGTCACTGCTATCCTATCTTCCACTGAACCTTCGGGTGAATTCTTATAAATAACAAGCTGTAATCCAGCAAACTCAACGGCATAATGCCCATCAGGGGAAGTCCAAGTCTGTACATTAGAATCATTAGAATCATTAGAAATGTTAAAACCCATAACGCCCATTCCGAAGTCATCAGAAGTCTTTAATGTTTCCTCCGTAGATGGCGCTGAATCAGCTGCGATCCCTTTATCTATAGAAGCAGGTTGATCCTTCTTATCAGCTTTGGACTGATTATTACCGCCAGCACTAGTATCCGGAGTTTGAACTTTCGTTACAGTATCTGGCTTCGGCGTCATAATCTTCTCCGTAGGATTGGGCTTCACATTATTTGTTGGTTCTGGTATCGACCGTCCTCCAGATCCAGCATTAGTTTCTGTTGGAGAAGTCGGCATCGACGCAGGGTCTACCGGCCCCATCGCTCTATCTAATGCAGCGTTATCCTCATTCACATCAGGAGCAGCTGGTAGAGCCCCCGAATCCGTTCCGCTATTAGCAGGCGCAGCCTCATATGATTCAGCAGAAGTAGAAGTTTGCGAATCAATAGCCATATTATTAGCACTATCGCTGGTCGCTTTACTACTATCCTGCATCATTTGTTCTACCTCTGCCCCAGGCATTTTATCCGGCATATTAAAAATAGCGATCCCTAATATTACGGCAGCTGCGATAGCTCCAATGCCTGTCCGTGCTGCTATAGAGGTTCCCTTGGAAGGTTTACCGCGGGAGCTTTCACGTGAAAATGGAACTACAACTGGTTCCTCGGTTCTCACAGCGCTTTGTTCACGACTGCTTTGATCCAATTCTGCAAGCTGAGGTAAAATAGAGTCAACCAGACTAAACGGGGGTTTCACGTCTGGCAACTGCTCCAATTCTTTGGAGAGAAGTGTCAGCCGCTCAAAGACTTCCGCGCAGGAAGGACAATTATCGATATGACGGAACATCTCAACAATCTCATCTTGGCTCAAGTCTTGGTCTATATAGCGGTGCATCCATTCCATCACCTCCGCGCATTTCATCCCGATACACCACCTTTCTGGTACTCCTGAAGTCTATTCTGCAGCTGCTGTCTGGCCCTAAACAGATATGATTTCACTGTATTCAAAGGCAAATCCAGGCAGTCTGCAATCTCGTTGTAAGAAAAATCTTGTAAATAGCGCAGGACGATGACCGTCCGATGATGCTCGGGCAATTGATCAATCGCTTCACGTATATCCTCAGCTAAATAAGAGGATAGAACCTCACGTTCCACATTGTGTTTATCCTGAAACACCATTTCATGCTCATCAATAGAAACTGTAGGTTTAGTTCTTCTGAATTTATCAATGCAAATATTGGTAACGATTCGCTGAACCCACGTTTTGAACTGGGCCTTTTCCTCATATGAACCGATTTTGGTATAAACCCGGATCAAGGCCTCCTGAGATGCATCCAGCGCATCTTGTTCATTATGCAAAATGTAGAAGGCGGTTTTATATACATGCCCTTCAATTTCTCGCAATAGGGTGATTAGAGCGTCGCGATCGCCCGCTTGAGCGGCTCTGATGAGTCCCTGCTCCACCACGAAGGTTCCCCCTCTCTATGCAATCTTACTGACGCGCAAGACTGCGAATTTGTTGCAACCCTGTAATTAATATTTTTAGAATACCAAACTTTTCTTAGAACGTCATGTTAAGCCATCTTTTATAAAGCGCTATCGCACATTTCATAGCATTTCGCAGCCAATAATTCCTACTAAGCATACAGGGGAAACTTCAATCATTCAAATACTCTTTTGAATAACTTTATAACAAAAATGACACAAGTATAAACGCCTTCGGCATCCCAATAAGGCCGGCAAGCGTTTAGGTAAGAAATATCCCCCATTTCCAAAAGAAACGGCTTATCCTCCTGTCGGAAAAGAAGCCGTCAGTAAACAAGAAATAACCTTAGTATCGAGCACATAATTCTATTTATATAACACAATCTTGCAGAGCATGAATACTGCGTAGTTGTCCCTAGTTTCATCATCCACAACATACGCCTCTCCATTCTCAAAAATATGAGGGTTATTGTAATTTCTCTCTAATCTATAGATCTGGCCTTCCGTCACCTTACAACCATGGAATGCCGACGCAATTTCTACGTATTCCGCATCCTCTTCATCAGCTGCAAGATACAGCTTTTTATCATGATAAGCAGGCATATACTCACTCCCGGTCCGATAATAAACCATTCCAATTCGTAGACGTCAGTCAAACATCATAACTCTTCTACTTTATAGTTTATTGCCTTTGTCCTCATTCTATACTTTATGAAAACATATAATGTAAGAAAATCTGAATGTCGGAAAATATGTATATAAAAAAGGTTGTACGGCTGACATGCGTCAGCTATACAACCTTCAATAAATCTATCTATTCGAATTAAGAAAAACAGAATTATATACCTTTTACCTCTTTAAATTTTGCCACATACTGAGCTGCAAGATCGGTAATCTGATCGTATCGACCATCCTTCGCAGGTGCAGTCAAATTACCCCCGATACCTACTGCTATACAGCCGTTGGCAATCCATTTTTCCATATTATTCAGATCCACGCCACCTGTTGGCATAATGTTCACATGCGGCATAGGGCCTTTAACCGCTTTCACATAATCCGGACCAAACGCACTGCCAGGGAACAGCTTCAGCACATCCACACCAAACTTCAATGCTTCCTTCATTTCATTTAATGTCATGCAGCCAGGCATGTACGGAATACCATAAAGATTACACATTTTAGCTGTCTCTGCTTCAAAAGAGGGACTGACCACAAATTCCGAGCCTGCAAGAATGGCTATTCTCGCCGTTAATGGATCAAGTACAGTTCCTGCACCAATCACTGCGCGATCTCCGTACTCCGCTACCAATCGTTTAATCGCCACATCCGCATCCGGAGTAGTAAAAGTTACCTCAATATTATTCAAACCGCCTTCGATACAAGCAACGGACATTTTAAAAGCTTCCTCAGCACTATCAGCACGAATAACGGCTACAACTCCAACGGACGCCACATTCTGCAATACTTTCATTTTCTTCATCAGTAGACTCCCTTTCTCTTGGTACGATCATAGATGAATATGAAATACTAATTTAGATAAACTTTTTTATTAAATTTACTAATTAAAATGATATAATCTATAATCAGATAGTAATAACAATACAGTTAACAGTCAATACATTTTTATGAATATAGAGATATAAATTTATATAAACGACCAACGAACCCTTTTTTTATAAGGATTTATTGGTCATTTATTTTCTTTTATCCAAAACACCTTTTGGATTAAAAATCATTCTTTTATTGTACAAAACCGATTTATGTGATAATTTCAAATTATACATCATTATACTGGGATAAATTCATTACCCTAGGAGGAACTCAAATGAGTAAACAGTTGGATGCCGTCACTTTCGGGGAGCCGATGGCGATGTTTTATGCGAATGAAACGGGTCCCCTGCATGAAGTATTTTCGTTCTCCAAAGCGTTGGCAGGTGCCGAGAGCAATGTTGCTACAGGCTTATCGCGCTTAAATCATCCTACAGGTTATGTTACGAAGCTTGGCGAAGATAACTTTGGTCATTTCATTGCTCAAGCAATGAAGAAAGAGAACATTGATACCACCAACATTACTTTTACTAAAGAAAATTCAACGGGTATGTTAATCAAATCAAAGGTTGTTACAGGCGATCCTAAAGTCGAATACTTCCGCAAAAATTCCGCAGCCTCCAAGCTTAGTCTGGTTGATTTTGACGAGGCATACTTTAATGCTGCAGGACATTTACACGTAACAAGTATCTCCGCCGCCTTATCCAAGAGCTGTCATGAATTCTCTGTTCATGCTATGGAGTTTATGAAGCGACAAGGAAAGACGGTCTCTCTCGATCCAAATCTGCGTCCTAGCTTATGGCCGGATACAGAAACGATGGTGAACACGATCAATGATCTGGCTACACGCTGTGATTGGTTCCTTCCAGGACTCGGTGAAGGCAAGATTCTTACAGGTCTAAGTACGCCAGAAGAAATTGCGGACTATTATCTGGTGCGTGGCGTCAGCTTAGTCGTCATCAAGCTCGGACCTGAAGGCGCTTACTATAAATCCGCTGAAGGAGAAGGTTATGTAGACGGGTTTAAGGTAGAGCAGGTCGTTGATACCGTAGGTGCAGGTGATGGTTTTGCCGTTGGTGTAATCAGTGCGATGCTGGAAAAGCTTCCGATTGTTGAGGCCGTCAAACGTGGCAATGCGATCGGTGCGTTAGCTGTCATGTCGCCTGGCGATATGGATGGACTTCCGACCCGTGAGGAGCTTGCGAAGTTTATGCAGCAGGAGGTTTAAGCACATATTTGATATGGTAATGGGGGGGCCGCATTTCCAGGAAATTTCCGGGGTATTTATGCCCCACTTTCTGCTTCTTCTCAGTATCATTCCCTGGTATAGGGAATTCCTCACTTTAATTTTGCGTTTTAGTCTATAAATCGAAGAGTATAGGGAAAACCTCCTTCTAATTCATCGGATTTTGACTCATTTCGGGTTTTATCCGAATTTATATGGAGGAAATCCCTATACTCATTGAGAACAACCGGAATTCTAATAATTATAGGGAGGAAATCCGTATAATCCCGTATCCCACATTCCTCCACTTACATCGCACAATGAAAAAGTTATCCCTTATTCATCCATACCTTTCGCTGAACTAAGAATGTAAAATTGTACCTTTGCAGGTTTATTCGCTGCCTGTAACTACTGATTAGTTAACATCTGCATCTTTGAGCTACCCCGTGCTATTTAACCCTTGATCAGTCCTTACATTTACGTAAAAAATGCCGTCTCACAGTTGAACTGTGGAACGGCATTTCTTTGTATTTTTATAGCCTATACTTATTTATAAGACTTCACAGACTGCCCTTGTTGCAATGTCGGCGGAAAACGATAAGTGATAGGAACAGAAGCGCCCTTATCCTCGATACAAGAGAGTATAATCTTAGCGGCTTGCATGCCCATTTCGTAAGCAGGTTGACGAATTGTTGTAATGACCGGATTATAAATTTGCGCGAACTCCGCATCATCTATACCGATGACAGACAATTGTTCCGGAATAGCGATGGCATTTCGATTCGCATATTTCAAAATCTCTGCTAGCGTGAT
Organism: Paenibacillus sp. FSL R5-0923; assembly: GCF_038009145.1. Classification (NCBI taxonomy): domain Bacteria; kingdom Bacillati; phylum Bacillota; class Bacilli; order Caryophanales; family Paenibacillaceae; genus Paenibacillus; species Paenibacillus sp. FSL R5-0923. The sequence goes on along the minus strand of NZ_JBBPAT010000001.1, from coordinate 2,276,075 downwards.
ATCGTTCGTAGCCAATAACGCTGTCGGAGGGTCCGGCAACGCTAAAAGGCGCTTCAGTCCTGCAGCTAATTCTTCTTTTGGCACACTACAAATATACTCCTCACGCAGCGTTAGGTCCGCTTCTTCCATTGCTTTTTTATAACCACTGATCCGCTCTTTACGAGGGGTAATCGCATGTTCCCCTAACGGCAGGGTGACCAGAGCAATTCGCTCATGGCCTTGCTGTGTAAGCTGTCCCACACCTATCTTGGCCGCCATTTCATTGTCGAGCAGCAAGCTCTGCGTAGTGATTCCATCTACCAGACGATCCATAAATACTAACGGAAAATCCGCCTCTATTAGTCGGCTGTATGCAGATGGATTGTTTCCCGTCGGAAAAATAATCAAACCGTCCACCTGGCGGGCAACTAAGGTTTCGACGTACTTGCTTTCTTTTTCCGTATTCTCATCGGCATTGCATATGATTACTTGGATTCCGTGTTGCTGCAGCTCGTTCTCGATCGCCCGGATACATTGAATAGACAGCGAATAATCGATATTAGCAACGATGATTCCGACCATATGCGTCCGATTCTGTTTCAGACTGCGCGCAAGTCCATTCGGTTGATAATTGAGCTCCTCAATCACAGCCTCGATCCGGTTTTTCGTCGCTTCACTCATATATTTAAAACGTTTGTTCAAAAATTGGGAAACCGTACTCTTCGACACTCCCGCTTTTTGAGCCACATCATCAATTGTTAACTTCTTCATCACTTCGGCTCCACTCTTCTCAAAAGAAAATTACTTTATCAAAAAGTATAGCTTTTATTGGGTGAATTATCTACTAAGGAGTATTGTTCATAAAATCCATATAAAGCTTATTTTGTTGCTCTTCCGATAAAAAAGCCCAATTCTCATCCAGCCACCCCAATCCAGCTTTCATAAGAATATCCGCTTTACGTTGTTCCCCGCCCACTTTATAATCCATGATTAGTGTTTCTCCCTTAATCTCTTTAAACCCAATTGCTATAGCAGATGTTGGAATGCTCATGGTCTCCATATCATAAAGTACGGTTTTCTCTTTGTACTTTTTATCCCCTGCATATTCTAAGTAACTAAGTACGAGCTGCTCATGCTCCTTATCAACAGCAATGATTGACTTGTAATCTAATAGTGTATCATCAAAGGATTTAAGCGTGATCAGTACCACAGTTTCCCCTGCCGCTGCTTTTTTAACATTAAGCATTGAAAATTCACCATCCTCATACATACCTACACCAAGAGTCTTTTTGTAAGAAGTTAACAGGACATAATCTCCCGCTCCAAAAACCCCACTCAAATATTGATAAGTACTTGCCCCTCCCGCATAAAGAGGAAAAGTATATATCCTAGTAGCCGAAGAAGCCGATAGCTCCGTCTGGTCCTTCGAGCTCAGGTAAAGGGTGAACGGCTCTGTAGGATGTGTGTACTTTGGCTTCTTGTAGTCAACCATCGGGGGTGGCGGCGACCAAAGGATTCCCGCTGTTGTCTCCACGGCATATGCTTTAGTCTTATCTCTGCTCATTGGCAAAGGCATGTAGTATTTCTTACCGCTAATCTCAAACTCTGCTGGGCTTGTCGGAGGCTCTGACGCTTTGTCATTAGTAACAGGAGTAGAAGAAGGCAGTATCGCTGCGGCTTGTGACTGCACCGATGAAGATTGGACTGGACCCTGACTCTTCCATGCACCTATAGGCAAGTTAAGTGCACCTATCAACAAAATCATAGCCACACTGGTCAGTAGCAAACTTTTGTTTATTCGATAACGTCTGTGATTTTTATTTTTAAGCGTAGCAGCCTGTTCGATCTGAATCATCAGCTCAGGTGTAAAGCCATCTTCAATAAAAGGTTTTTTGCCTGCTTGCGCATACCAATCATTCTGTCCGATCATCACCGGGTTACTGTCATCAGCTTTGCCTCTCATTCTCTCTCCTCCTTCTGGATGGCTTGCTTAACCTTCTCCCTCGCTCGCGCGAGTCGAGATTTCACAGTCCCCTGAGCTATATTCAGCAAATCAGACATTTCGGCAATCGATAGTCCATGCTGAATATCCAGTACAAGCACCTCTCTGTTCTTATCTGGTAGGTTCATAATCATTTCCCAGATTCGGTTCGCATACTGATTTCCGAGCGCTTCTCTTTCCGCAGACGGAGCATTTACAGTAACAGGTTGATCTCCAAATGGTATGAATCTGCGCCAAAAGCTATTTTTACTCCAACTAAAGGCTGTATTTCTAGTAATCGTGAGTAGCCAAGTTTTCATCGACGATTGTCCCCGGTACTTCCCCACATTTTTATATGCCTTCAAAAACACTTCTTGGCTAATATCATTCGCTTGCTCACGGCTTCTAGTTAAGAAAAAAGCATAATTCCACACATCCGATCCATACTCCTCCATCATTTCCCGCAAGGTCATTTCGGACGCATACGCTTCTGCATATGGCATATCTTCGCTTAGCATGTTTCGTCTCACCCCTTGCCTAAAAAGACTTTCCAAACTTGAAAAAGTTCCCTTTAAAATAAATAATTAGGTCATTTATTACTTAACAGCATAATCTCTATATCCGTCTATTAAAAAGCACCACCGATGAACGCTTAAACGTCATCAGTGGTGCTCACGTGTCCGATTGGGGGAGCTGAATTTATCTGTAAATAGCTTTCTATTGCATTTCGTGCAATAGAACTTGATTTTCCAACTCCATAGAAAGATTCTGTTGCACTTCATGCAATAGATACTATTAAAATTCAGAGAATTAGGCGTTTTCCTTCATTTTGAGTGTACAAAGTACAGTAGAATGAAGATCCAGCTATCTTGGATTGCGTTCTATTGCACAAAATGCAATGCCTCCATCAACTTATATCGCACTTCAACCCCCTCCGCCCGCACCCGCATCTGTATCTCCCCCTGCTGATCCGTCCGGAATATAGATGCATGGTGATCTTCCAATCGCTCCAACACCTCAGCTTTCGGGTGACCATACAGATTATTAACACCCGCAGAAATCACCGCTGCTGCAGGCTGCCAGAAGTCAAGCCAAGCTTCGCCAGAAGATGTCTTGCTCCCATGGTGAGCCACCTTCAGCACATCAATGACAGGTCCAGCGCTGATCCCCTTTTGCTTAGCCTTCTCTACAATCCCCTCCTCGGCGTCCAGATCCATATCTCCGGTGAATAGAAAGTTCCTACCATTCATCTCTAAGCGAAAAGCTACCGAATCGTGGTTCTGGTCTTCCAGTAGAGGAATGCCATTCTGATAAGGAGTACCCGACACTTCTCCATCCCTTCCCTCCGGCCATAAAAAGGACAGCTCCGTCTTGTCATCCGGGGAAAGGGTCATTCCTTGATGCACAGCATACAACTGAACATCCCTCTCTAGTGCAGTCCTCATCATCCCCATATAAAACTCGCGATCAACTAACGTTCCATTAAAAAGCAACGCCGAAACCGGAATTTCATCCAACACGGCTTGGAGTCCTCCGGCATGATCCTGATCTCCATGTGTCAAAATAATCGCATCTAAACGGTGGATACCACGTTTTTTCAGCAGAGGCACCAGCACTTTACCGCCAACCTCGAACGGACTTCGGCGAACGCGCCACTCTTCTTTTTGACCAAAGTTTAAGGTTCCACCACCGTCCACTAGAATATGTGCTCCACTCGGTGTAGTGATGAGAATGCTGTCGCCCTGTCCGATATCCAGATAACTAATTGTACCTCTACCTGCTTGAGCATCCGACTGATAACCCCTATACAGCAACATCCCCAGTCCAACTGCCAATAGCAGAACAATCACTCCGCTCCAGCGTCCAACCATGGAAGCACCAATAGCAAACTGTGCATTCCTCACTTTCTCAAACCCACCGTGACTGTTCACAGATAAACCAGCCTCCGCTAATGGTCTAGTCTCATCCTCCATATATTGCGGTGCAGAACGAGCTTCCTTTCTTAGCTTGGCAACATACAGCAGACCATACAACAAAACATAGTACACCCCGATCCACAGCAGTGAAGACGAGCCCCAAATCAGTACTCCACCAGTAAATTCATTGATCCACTCCACAGCGTAAAAAGTAAAGTTATTCAGCAGCTCCGTAACATGTGCCAGTACTTTTGCAGCATCTTCCCACAGTCGTCCAAGCAGTAGCGCAAGCGTCCCTAGCGGCAATACTACAAAGGTAATAAAAGGTACAAAGACCAAATTGGCGACAAAGGATAGTAGCGAAAACTGATTAAAATAATAAATCGTGAGCGGGAAAGAAACTAATTGGGCCACTAACGTCACAGAGACCGCACCTTTAAGCCAGCGTGGCAGTATGCTCAAAAGAGGATTCATAAGCGGAACGTATACCATCAAACCCAGGGTCACCAGAAAAGACAGCTGGAAGCTGACACTGAGCAGCATATAAGGATTCCAGATCAACATAACCAGTGCCGATGCCGCCAAAATATTCAGTCCATCCTTCAACATTCCAACTCTTGCAGCGAGCAAGGCAATCATACTCATCAGCCCCGCACGCACAATGGACGGACCCGCACCAGACAAGAGGACGTATACCGGAACGAGTATGAAAGTGAGCGTTAGTGCGGTCTCTTTTGTCAAGCGTAAGCGTCTGAACAGAAATAAAAGAACGCCTACATACACCGCTACATGCATACCTGAAATAGCGAGAATATGCGTCAAACCGAGCTGGGAGAACTGCTTAAAGGTATCCGGATCGAGATCATCCTGCATCCCAATGATTAAGCCCTTCATGTACCCAGAGTGGCGTCCTTGAAAAAGATGGTCCAGCTCCGCCCCAAGGGCCGTTCGCGCGCTGTCATTTAAGCGAAAAATCGTTAACGGACTCCATGAATCTGGCACGGTTACCCTTATATTTTCCGCTCCCTGCCCCTTCAATAGCCAATGAATCTTCTTCGTATGTAAATAAGCACGATAATCGAAGCCTCCAAAATTACGCGCTACTGCCGGCTCTTCCAGCACGCCATTAAGCAGCACCTCATCCCCTCTTCGCCACTTCGCAGCGACAGCAATTTCTTGCTCAGCCAGAAGTTTGATCTGAACTGCGATTAACTCCCCTTGCATCTTGCTGTCCTGTCCATCCAAAGGATCAGATGAATTATCATCTCCTTCTGCAAGTAGGTTCATATGTAAGAGCTTCATTATAAAATCAACCCGATCCCCATCCCGTTCCACGACGGAAATGATCGTGCCTCTAGCTTCCACGGGGCTCTCATTCAGCTCTGCAATCGTGCTACCCAGCGCTTCAGGAATTCCGCTAATATTGCGAGCTTCGTTCCACTCCCAATATCCAGCCGCTAAAGAAATGGATAAACACAACATGGCTATGTATTTCCAACTTACTGTTCCCCACACCCTCAGACTCACCAGTAAAAGTATTAATCCAGCCCATGCTAACAGCAGTCCGTTCCCTGAGATTAAGCAAGCCGCTGCGCTTCCAGCCACCCAACATACTGTAAAGCTTAACAAGGGTCTTTCCTTCACGTGCCCATCCCCCTTTCACAATACTGGATACAAAAAAAGAACCTCTGCATACGCCATAAAAGCGCACGAGAGGTTCTTCCTCAAGCCATCTTATTAAATTGGAGTTATACAGATCAGCTATTCCGATACTTTGATCATCGTTTCACTTGGCGGCTCATAGTTCTCCAATTGACGAAATATGATACCCTTGGCAGCCATCATCGCTTCAACCTTTTCCATATCCTTACGGTAAGGTCGGTAATACACGATTTCCACGATACCACTGTTCGCCAGCATATTGGCGCAGGTCCAGCAAGGCTCATCTGTCACATAGACGGTACTGCCTTCCCGATCGATTCGGTCTGTAAATAGCAAAAGATTCTGTTCCGCATGAATCGTGCGAATACAGCGCTGTTTCTTCACCATTGTCTCTACGCCATCCACGATTTCCATTTCATATTGCTCCGAGAGCATACAGCCTGCCTCTGAACAATCAGGTACGCCCATTGGCGCCCCGTTGTACGCTGTTCCTAGCAACTTCTTGCCTTGTACCAGCACAGCACCCACATGTCGGCGATTACAGCGTGAACGAGTTGAGACCATGCAGGCAATGTCCATGAAGTAAGTATCCCAGTCTTTACGATAAGCAGCAGTCATAATCAATCTCCATATCCTTCTAAATAGTTGTTAACTATTGTAGCACATCCCCGCAAGTATTCACTAGGACAACGGTTGTAGCACATTCAACAGTACCTTCAATACCCTTTTATCTTCAAAATATTACTAAAGGCTTTAGCTTTTCAAGCATTTTGGGCCCGATCCCCTTCACCTTCCCCAAATCTGACAGACTACGAAAAGCCCCTTCACGGTTGCGGTATTCGATTATAGTCTGGGCCTTCTTCTCTCCGATGCCCGGAAGATCCATCAGCTCCTTAGCACCCGCAGTGTTCACATTTATTTTACCATCCTGTGAAGCGACTGACGTGGTAACTTCAAGCGCCTCCAAAGCATTCTCTCCAGTAACTGTTGTCCCTTTTTCATCTACTGGAGTCGGGACAGTATGATCTACTTGTGCAGTATCCTTCACCTTCTGAGCAGCATCAGACTTATCACTAACTTCAGCCTTTCCAGCACTATCATTTTTCCCAGAAGCATCAGTCTTCCCAGTAGCTTCGGCTCCCACTGTAACTTTCCCAGCACTTTGCTTATCTACCTTCGTCTGCTGGCCTCCCACTTTGCCCTCTGTAGTCGAAGCTTCATCTGGCTCAGCGACTCCAATCGCTTGTTCCATGCTTCCATTCAAGGTTTCCCATCCGGCAATGCCGGAATCCCCCTTGTTCCCTGCAGACCATAGCAACCCACCACCCAGTAGAGCTACAACCACTCCGAGCACTATATTCCCTTTATTCAAAATGCGCTCCCCCTCACGAAAATTCGTCCTATACTTTTTTGTGAATCTTCATACATTCCTTTAATTGGAATTCCCTTTAATAATTCATACAAAACCTGTCATTTGTCCAAGGCTATCCTGCATACATATAACGAAGAGAATTCATGTCAGTTAGTAAAAAGCAATGCTAGAAAGGAGGAACCACAGGTGAAAGTAGGATTTATCGGAACAGGCAGCATGGGCAGCCTGCTGATCGACGCCTTTCTTTCTTCCGGAGCGCTAGAACCGTGTGATGTGCTTGCCAGCAACCGCAGCCTGAATAAGCTGCTGGAGCTTGAGAAGCGTCACCCCGGCATTTCCATTTGCGGAAGCAATAGGGAGACCGCGTTAGGAAGTGATATCGTTTTTTTATGCGTAAAGCCACTTGAATTTAAAACATTAACAGATGAGATCGGCTCATGTCTCCGGAGTGAGCAAATTGTCGTATCCATTACAAGTCCAGTTCAATTGCATCATCTGGAATCCGCTTTGCCGTCCAAAATTGCCAAGATCATCCCAAGCATTACGCACTGCGTCAAGAGTGGGACTTCACTGTGCATATTTGGCAGCAGGCTTAATAAAGAAGACAGGCTTGTACTGCTACAGCTATTGTCTTTCATAGGTGTTCCCTTAGAAATCCAAGAAGCACATACCCGAATCGCTTCTGATTTCTCCAGCTGTGGACCTGCGTTCTTAAGCTATTTCATTGAGCGCTGGATAGAAGCAGCCGTTGAGGCCACTGGAATTGAAGAGACATTAATCAGCCGACTCGCTGGTGAAATGCTGCTTGGAACAGGCAAATTACTGACAGAAGGGGAGTTTACCCCGCAAGAGCTTCAAGAACGGGTCGCTGTTCGCGGTGGCATTACCGCAGAAGCGTTAAACCACTTACGTACCAGTCTAGATGGTGTATTTGAACGCCTCATCACGACAACGCATGATAAATATGATGAGGATGTTATTAAGCTTGATGAGCTATTCGGACACGACACTATTAATCAGGGTCCTAAAGAACGTTAGAACAACAAAGCCCGCAGCACGGATTTCTCCGATGCTGCGGGCAGAATTGCGTTCTTCGCTTAACCCACTACAATATTTACAAGTTTGCCAGGAACCGCAATAATCTTGCGTACGGTTTTACCTTCTACAGCTGCACTCACATTAGGAAGTGACAGCGCATGAGCTTGCATTTCTTCCTGACCCATATCCAGCGGAATCAGGGCGCGTTGTACGATTTTACCATTAACTTGAATAACGATTTCAACCTCAGCATCGACTGTCCATGCTTCATCATAAGTTGGCCAAGCCACGTAGCTGATGCTTCCTTCATGACCAAGCAGTTGCCACAGCTCTTCAGCAATATGCGGCGCCAGTGGTGACAACATTTGCACAAAGTGTTCGGCAGCTTCATGGGACAAGGTTTCTTGCTTGTAGGCATCGTTAATGAAAATCATCAACTGGCTAATCGCCGTATTGAAACGCAGATGTTCGAAATCCTCAGTGACTTTCTTAATCGTTTTGTGCCAAGTACGTTTGAACTCTTCCGTACCGCCATCTGCTGTGATTTTGGAATTGAGCTTACCTTCCTCATTCACGAACAGGCGCCATACACGGGACAAGAACCGGTGAACCCCTTCAACACCCTTTTCATTCCAAGGTTTGGTTGCTTCCAGAGGGCCCATAAACATTTCATAGACACGCAGTGTATCTGCACCGAAAGCTTCAACAATCTCATCAGGGTTGATGACATTTCCGCGTGATTTACTCATTTTTTCATTATTATTTCCAAGAATCATGCCTTGGTTAACCAGCTTATGGAAAGGCTCTTTCGTTTCCACTACGCCGATATCATAAAGCACCTTGTGCCAGAAACGTGCATAGAGCAAGTGAAGTACGGCATGCTCCGCTCCGCCAATGTACAGATCCACTGGAAGCCATGCTTTTTGCTTCTCAGGGGAGCACAGCTCTTGATCGTTTTTCGGATCAATATAACGCAGGTAGTACCAGCAGCTGCCCGCCCATTGCGGCATGGTGTTGGTCTCACGGCGAGCCTTCATACCAGTCTCAGGATCGATCGTTTCCACCCACTCTGTTACATTGGCAAGTGGAGACTCCCCAGTACCCGATGGTTTGATCGCATCTACATCAGGCAGTACCAGCGGCAGCTGATCAACCGGAACAGTCTTCATTGTACCGTCTTCCAGATGCAGAATTGGAATCGGCTCTCCCCAGTAGCGTTGACGGCTGAACAGCCAGTCGCGCAGACGATAGGTTACTTTACCTTTACCTACGCCCTTCTCTTCCAGCCAAGCAATCACCTTCGCAATTGCTTCTTCATTCTTAAGTCCATTCAAGAAATCAGAATTGACATGCGGTCCGTCTCCGGAATATGCCTCTTCTTCAACGTTGCCACCTTGTACAACTTCCACGATATTCAGGCCGAATTGTTTAGCAAATTCCCAGTCGCGCGTATCGTGACCTGGAACCGCCATGATCGCACCCGTTCCATATCCGGCAAGTACATAATCTGCAATCCAGATCGGTGCCTTGGCGCCATTCACAGGATTGATTGCATACGCACCCGTGAATACTCCGCTCTTCTCTTTAGCCAAATCTGTACGTTCCAGATCGCTCTTATGAGAAGCTTTCACACGATATTCTGCAATCGCTGCACGTTGTGCTTCTGTTGTAATGGCATCAACCAGTTCATGCTCTGGTGCTAATACGCAGTAGCTAGCTCCGAACAATGTATCTGGACGTGTTGTAAACACGGTCAGGCTAGCATCGTGACCTTCAATTTCAAAGTTCACTTCTGCACCTGTAGATTTGCCGATCCAGTTGCGCTGCATATCCTTGATGCTCTCAGACCAATCCAGCTCTTCCAGATCTTCAAGCAGACGCTCAGCATATTCAGTAATTCTCAGAATCCACTGACGCATCGGTTTGCGGACAACCGGATGTCCTCCGCGCTCACTTTTACCATCAATAACTTCTTCGTTGGCAAGTACTGTACCCAGTGCCTCGCACCAGTTAACAGGTACTTCTGCTACATAAGCCAAGCCTTTGTTGTACAACTGGATGAAAATCCACTGCGTCCATTTGTAATAATCTGGATCTGTAGTGCTGATCTCGCGATCCCAGTCGTAGGAGAAACCCAGCGATTTGATCTGACGACGGAAATTATCGATGTTCTTATCTGTGAAATCACGTGGATGCTGACCTGTATCCATTGCATACTGCTCTGCAGGAAGTCCAAAAGCATCCCAGCCCATTGGGTGCAGCACGTTAAAACCACGCATCCGTTTGTAACGGGATACGATATCCGTTGCTGTGTAGCCTTCTGGATGACCTACGTGCAGTCCTGCACCTGAAGGGTACGGGAACATATCCAGTGCATAGAAATTCGGTTTGGTTGGATCTTCACCTGTCTTAAAACTTTTGTTCTCATCCCAGAACTTTTGCCACTTGGGCTCAATAGCCTGCGCCCGGTAACCGCCGGCAGGTATACTGTTTGTTTGATTGTCGCTCATTGTCTGCTCCTCCTTGGAGTATTACTACTTAGATTTCTTAACCAAGCATAAACGCCATCGGCATCCTTATAAGGACGGTGAGCGTTTATGCGAGAAATATAAGACATGAAGTATTTCGGGAAACCTATACCCTCTTATATTTACAAAAAAACCTCCCATCCCTAGCGTATTATCGCTAGGGACGAGAGGTTATAATTCCCGTGGTACCACCCTAGTTAGCGGCTGAATATACTTTATTCTGCCACTCACTTTGCACCCTTTAGCGGGGGTGAGGCGACGGCGGTTCACCTAGGACATCCATTATGTCTAGCGGATTTCCTGAAACTTGCGCCGTTACTCCGAGGTGAGTTCACTCCGTTCCGTTAACCGGCTCGCACCTTAGTGCCGGCTCTCTGCAATAACGGTATAGAATTAATACTCCTCATCATCGATCAACTATATATACCGACTGTTCATCAGTAATATTCCCCAACATTATATACAAAACTGTTGACTATAGTCAATGTTTTACCCTATTTACACGGGCTTTCGTTTGATTAAATACGTCATAAAGTGTTGAATAACGACTTTTGCAGCCGCGAAAAACGGTACAGCAAGGATAAGTCCGATCATTCCCGCCAATTCACCGCCAACCAGAAGCGCAAAAATAATGAGCAGCGGATGCAAATGCAGCTTCTTTCCCACCACCTGTGGTGAAATAATGTTACTTTCCACGATTTGGCACACTGTGTTAACCACTGCAACCAACAGCACTAAACGAAAAGAAACAGTCGAAGCCATTACAATGGCTGGTGCAGCCCCCAAAAAGGGACCCATATACGGAACAATATTGAACACTGCCACCACACTCGCAAACAGTAAAGCATACGGCATTCCGATGATGGCATAACCGATATAAGCAAGCACACCTATAATAATGCAGACCAGAAACTGTCCACGAATGTAGTTGCCGAGTGCATCATCGATATCTTTTAACAAAGTTACAATAGACTTGCGCCGTGCGCGGGGCAGACAAGAAACCACCGTCCGCTCAAACACATCAAAATCCTTCAGAATATAGAACACTAGAAACGGTACGATGAAAGCATTGAACAGCACATTAATCGTTGTCCCTATATTATCGAGAAAATTAGAAATCCCTTCGGCGAGACGACTTTCCAATTGGAAAAACCAGTTGTTCATCCCCATCTCGACCCCGGGCGGGATTAGTCTAGAATTCATATGTCGCATCAGCCCTTGGGCTTGCAGCGTCATCTCTGGCAAATGTTCATTCAACTCTTCAAGCTGCTCGATAAACATTGGGATAAGGTTAATTGCGATCACTGCAATCGCCGTTAGGAATACTGCATATATTAGTAGAACAGCTACACTACGCGGCATCTTCCGTCCGGCCAGCATACTAACGACGGGATTCAATACGTAGGAAATAATCATAGCTGCCAGAAATGGAGCGAGGATTGCCTTCAAAAATACAAATATCCCCTGCAGCATTGGACGAAGCAACCAAACGAAATACAAAATGATCAGGGAGAGCAGCACTCCGATCATCCAGCGGAACCACTTACTTTGGGACCATTGCTCCATGAGTGTACCCTCCTGCGACTGTAGCCTGGACTAGCTTCGTAAATAAGTATATGTATGGCCGCAGCAAAATAACCATCAAGCACACAAAATAACCCCACAAAGTGAGGCCTGTGCTTCGATGCTTTGCGGGGAACCCAAAAAAAGCGCCAATAACCCTGCAGCTGATTTCAACTGAAAGGAGATTGACGCTTTAAGTACATAGATCATTCTTGCTTACAAAGCAAGATTCATAGTTAAGACGACGCATGAATTTGCGGGAAATCCTGAGTCATATCATCCCCGGAGAACAGATCGTCCAGCGAGCTGAGTGTGCCATCTTCTTCAACTTGATACACCGACATTTTCTCGCCGTTTACCGTCAATTCAATGAAACAGCCCCAGCAATAGAACTGGTGGGAACCAATCTTTCCGATATCTTTGGAGTTACAGTTTGGACACTTCATATAATACATTCCACCTATCCGTTAACAATATTAATGGCTTTTTGTAGCCGTTCTTCGCTCATTGCAGGAACCATTAGAGCATTCTCACCAATGGACATCTCATCAGAACAAGGCAGCCATTTGCGGCCTTCGATCAAATCAGTCACAAGCCCGTCACTGATTTCCAGCGCTCCTATTGTGTTTCCCAACTTTTGGTCAAAATAAACATCCGATATTCGTCCAAGTATAGTTCCAGTTGTAGTCAGTACTTTCAAATCCTTAAGTTTGTTCTTTCCTAATAGAAAAGTACAAGGTATATGATCGGCATCTGTCTTATCAATCGACTCTTTACTACGAATCATGACAGCATCCTCGCCGTAGGCCACAATATCTTTCCATGCCACAAATTTCACATGGCCACCAAAAAAAGATTTGCTTTCCAGTTCAATACCCGTAATATTCCAGTTTGAATCGAGTAGAATATCGACAATCTTGCCGATTTCATTCCCCTCTTCAACTTCAAATACAGCCAAGCCGATCAGATCTTGTAGTCTCATGGCTGCCTCGGTCCCCTCACTTTGAGTGTACTTACGAGTTCTCAGAAAGCCAAAAGCCCGAATCGCCCCGATACAGATCGAAACCTAGAGTAACTAGTCTCATTTACGTAGGCGATTCAAAATGGTTTCAACTTTTCGAGCAACGTACTCGATTTCTTCAGTAGTATTACCCAAACCGATACTAAATCGAATCGCAGACTCTAAAATATTTTGGGGAAGTCCCATTGCTTTCAGAACATGAGATATTTCCAGGGATCCTGAGGTGCAAGCCGAACCACTTGCTGCCGCAATCCCCTCCATATCCAGGTTCATCAGCATAACATCTGTCCCAGCCCCTGGGAAGCTCAAATTCAGAATACTAGGCAAAAACTCCTCGGTATTACCGTTAAGCGAGTAACGCTCCCGTCCAATCAGAGTATCCAGCTCCTCGAGCAGTCTACTGCGTAGGAGCTTCATATTCTGTTGACGTTCTGACAGACCCTTAACCGCTATTTCAACGGCTTTGGCAAACCCAGCTGCTCCTGCTAGATTCTCTGTTCCGGCACGTCTGCCGCGCTCCTGAAGGCCGCCATGAAGTCTTGGATGCAGTGGCGCTCCGCTTCGAACGTATAAACCACCGATCCCTTGAGGCCCATTGATCTTATGAGCAGTAAAGCTCATGTAATCTACAGGAAGCTCTCGGAGTGTAATAGGGAGTGCACCTAGAGCTTGTACAGCATCTACATGGAACAGAATTCCCCGTTCTCTAGCAAGCTGACCAATCTCCTGGATAGGCTGAACGGTGCCGACTTCATTATTGGCATACATTACGCTGATCAACACCGTGTCTTCCTGCAATGCAGCCTCTACGTCTGTAACAGATACCCTACCCGTCGAATCCACAGGGAGATAGGTAACTTTGAAGCCTTCCTTCTCTAGCTCTTCGCAGGTATGTAACACTGCATGATGCTCGATCTGGGTGGTGATAATATGTTTTCCTTTATGGGAAACTGCAGCTGCTGCTCCATAGAGTGCTAAATTGTCACTCTCGGTGCCGCCTCCAGTGAACACCCACTCGTCAGGTGAACAGCCCAAAAAGGCGGCGATATTATCGCGCGCCCCGTTCAATATTCTTTTAGCTGAACGCCCGAACTGATGTACACTCGATGCATTTCCGTATTGTTCTGTCATTATATTCAGCATGACCTTAGCCACCTCGGGATGAACCGGGGTTGATGCGGCGTGGTCCAAATAGATGGATTTCATATTCATTTCTCCGCTTCTAGAGTATAGGAAACTAGTTCTTCTAAAAATATAAGAAGGTATAAGTTTCACATTATACATTATCCTTATATTTCTCGCTTAAACGCTAACCGTCCTAAAAAGGACGCCGAAGGCGTTTATACTTGGAACTATTAAATTATACCGCGCGAGAAGTGAGTTTTCCACAAGCGAAAGAACACAATATTGTAATCATTTCCCTATGAAGCTAGGATTATAGTAGCCAGTTCTCTTCAGAGGTTACCTCAATGCCATTTTTTCTAAGTAAAGCTGTAGTAACGCCATTTCCGGCTATTTTCTTCCCTTTGAATTCCCCATTATAAATCATACTGCTGCCGCAAGAAGGACTGTTTTCTTTAAGCACTACCATCGTAGCTGATACCTCTTGGGCTTTTGCAAGCGTGATATAAGCACCCTTTAAATACATATCTGTAACATCTGTACCTGATCGATCCACTACTTTAGCCGTCCCTGCCAGCACATCCTCGCCATTCCCACCAATGATTTCGGCTGGTTCTCTAGGCGTTGAGAATCCTCCCAGCAACTCTGGACACACAGCAATCGCTTGATTATCATTCAAAAGCTTCTGAATTTTCTCATCCAAACAATCCGTACCATTATATCTCACCTTCATGCCAGCTAGACAAGAGCTTACCAAAATCACCAATGAGCACCTCTTTCTTCATTCATTCCGCTTCGTTTATAATAAGAAATATTCCGAGCATAACATGATGAAATTAAGCTGTAAACGGAGTGAACTTCTAATCTACTGACTGGGGAGTGTAAATAATGTGCGGACGCTATACAATAACCGTCACTATGGAAGAGTTGATGGTCAGATATTTTGCGAATGATTCAACCATTATCCACTATGCACCTAAATATAACGCCGCGCCCATGCAGCAAATTCCGGCAGTCATTCATACAGGTTCCAGCAATAAGCTCGGGGAACTGCGTTGGGGCCTGGTTCCTTCATGGGCAAAGGATGACAAAATCGGCAATAAAATGATCAATGCCCGGGCAGAATCGCTGCTGGAGAAACCTTCTTTCAAGCGCTTAGTAAGCTCACGCCGCTGCATCATCCCATCTGACGGCTTCTACGAATGGAAGGTGCAGGGCAGCAGCAAACAACCCATGCGGATCGTGATGCGCGATGGAGGTATTTTCTCTATGGCCGGATTATATGATATTTGGATGGACCCTGAGGGTAATAAACTAAGTACCTGCACGATTATAACGACTACTCCGAACGAGCTTATGGCTGAAATCCATAATCGCATGCCGGTTATTTTGAAGCCTGAGGATGAGACAGAGTGGCTGGATCGGGGCAATCAGGACACTACCTCTCTAATAAAGCTCCTGAAACCGTATGATCAACAACTAATGCGAGCCTATCCAGTTTCCATGGCTGTCGGAAATGTTAGGAATGATGCAAAGGAATTAATTGAAGAGGCGCAGAAATAGAAGGATAATTTATAACGTAAGCATATAAATTCTTATATTTAAAAAAACATCTTAACCCTGCGGCATAACCGCAGAGTTAAGACCATCGACGCTCGATCTTAGACCGGCGTCTCATCAATTGATGAGACATCTGGAGAAATCTATCCGCATACAGCCCGGAGGAAAGATTGTTTCGGATATGCCATTCGCCATTCATCCTAATTCTGTCCCGCAGTGCTGGATCATGCATTAAAGATAAAGCAGCATTCACAGCTTCATCCAGCTGCCCTCTTGTGTATATTTTTCCAGTATGATTATTAATGACAAGTCTCCGAATGCCATCCGAATCCGTAGTAAGAACAGGACAACGACACAACATCGCCTCGGCTACTGCGTACCCAAACCCCTCGAGAATAGAGGTTGAACATAGCAGTCCACCCGAGTCACCAATAATGCTCATATAATCTGCCATTTGCCCGTGAGAAACATTGGAATGCGAAATCAAACGTGAGGAAATCCCTGTCTCGGCTACAAATTGTTCGAAGCTCTCTTTTTGCTCCGGCTCAAACAAAGTATCGTCCTGAAAAATCCATAAATAAAGCTCGGGATGGATCGCCAGCAGCCGTTGTCCGATTTGTAGAAATTCTCTCCAGTTCTTATTCGTTTGAATTCGTCCCACCCAGCCGAGGATGGGAAAGCTTTTTGCGGGATAATTGGTATATCCAAACTGATCGCAATCGATCGGATTGTCAAAGCAATATTGACTAACAGATGGAAATCCACCTTTAAAAAGCGTCTGCAAATGAGTGGTTTCTGGATAGAGCAGTGCATCGGTTAGCTTGTGAATCCGCTCATTAAAATTACTAATAACTTGCTCCGCTTCATCTAAGGTCCCCAATCCCTGCACCTCAAAAACAAGCGGCCCCTTGTAACCAAACCCTCTAAACCTCTCCGCTAAGTAAATATCCGTACACACTACAATCAAGTCAAAAGCTTCCCGAGTGAGCAGTCCCCTGATCTCGTCATCATTATTGGTAATATAGGTTTGAATATTAGGGATATTTTGCTGCCCTTTTCCAGGGTGTGTGTACAACAAATGACACTCTACACCGCGATCATGTAATGCTTGGCAGCGCACTCGGTTCAGGGTCTGCATGCCGCCGCTCGGGTTGAAGAAGGTGAACAAAATCTTCATTACGATCACTCATTCACATATTATTTTAGGAAAAATAGATCTTCAACAAATCATACAAGTCTGTGCTTCGAAACAGCTCATTATAGTAGTGATTTTTAGTCGATGGGACATGTCTATGCCGGAATCCAATCAAGCTATGATCATCTGTATAATAATTGGAGATCGTGTCTCCACCGGTAGTAATCAAAGCCTCCAGCATGTATTCAATATCGAGTGCTCCAATGAAAATCTTGGGACCTAAAACTATCGTGTAGGGAGTGGCCAAGTGCTCTAGCGCTCCACAAATCGCGTGCGACTCCACAACTCCTGGCATGTAAACAAACTCTGTTGCAGGATGAGGGATTGAACCTATTAGAACAGATGGTTGACCCGTAAGTGATAAATCCAGCACCCGACACTCATAATTGCTATACGTCTGTTCATACAAATTCTCTATCCTCGCTATTTCCTCCGCACCAGCATTTACTACAGGATATAAAACGGTAATCATAGGACGAATCCCTCTACGGAATCGCGCCTGATGGCGGGTCAAGTGGTACGTATATCTCCATCTCCGATGATTTTCAGTGGAATGTAACTGTGCAGATACACTAAAGGTAGAGTCCACACGATAATTCACCAGCTCCACGGGGATAAAGCGAATATCACAATGTTCAGCAAGTCTCAGCCAGTAATCATAATCCTCCACCGGCTCCATTCCGTACCCCCCAACAAGCTTCGCAACCTGCGATTTGTACATGAAAGAAACACCAATAAGCGAGTAATCCAGCAATCTCTCTTTGGGCTGTGACTGGTAATTTCGCTGAGTAGCTAGCTGATGCTCGTTATGAAGTAGGTTTCCATCGTTATCTATACTTTGAAAAGAACTGTACACGATTCCTAGTTCCTGCGGCCCCTTCACAAGTGCCCCTCGAAGGATTTCGAGAAAACGGGGTTCATAAACATTATCGCTGGAGACCCAGCTCAAATACTGAATACTCGGTTCGCTAAATAAAAGATCAAAGCCCGTATTCAGCGCATGTGCAATACCCCTGTTCTGTACATAAGAGATAATAGTTACCCTTGGATCCTCAGCAATTATTGATCTCACAAGCGGTTCCATATCTGGTGCACCATCAATTACAATGATCAGTCGAAATTCGGTGAAGGTTTGGCGCAGAACAGACTCCAGAGCTTGCCGGAGGAATTCCGGCTTTTGGGTATACAAAGGCATAACTACTCCTACATCCGCCATGATTTTTACCTCTCTCTACATTGGAGTATAAAATTAGTATATTTAAATTCCACCTTTGTGCCTGTGTGAATGCCTCTAAGAGGATTTATTGCGCCTAAAAAAGAAGCAACCACCCAATTCTCATCG
This sequence comes from Paenibacillus sp. FSL R5-0923, assembly GCF_038009145.1. Classification (NCBI taxonomy): domain Bacteria; kingdom Bacillati; phylum Bacillota; class Bacilli; order Caryophanales; family Paenibacillaceae; genus Paenibacillus; species Paenibacillus sp. FSL R5-0923. The sequence continues at coordinate 2,257,796 of NZ_JBBPAT010000001.1, read as the reverse complement.
GTGGTTGCTTCTTGATTTCCCCAAAATACTGTTATACAGGTAAAGAAAGTGCGGTAATCTCCGTTAATTCAGATTGAAGCACTCTCTGTTCTGTAACAAGATTTCCGAACTCATCCAATCCGTACATGGAGCACACCACATTAGCCAATGGATAAGGACTACTTACCTGAACCTCGTAAGCGACATTCCCTGCAATGAAGAACTCTCTGACATCAGAACTCATTGCTGGAACATAATAACCTGTGACATACAGTGGTGTTAGTGCAAGCGTTGAATATGGAACGCCGAAAACTTCGACGATCATCATTGCACTCGCGTTACTTGTGTTGCGAACGCTGACCACTACATTACTTGCTGCAGTACCAGTAGCTCTCGTATTAGTAATAAGACCTGTTGTAAAAGCCATTTCCATCACTCCTCCCCTCATTTTCTATCAATTTATTCAGGATTAATTTGTAAGTTGCGAGGCAAGAGGAAGGGGAGATTCATGGAATAATAGCATACCTCTCATATTTCCAATTTCCGCGATTTTTCTGATTCCCTTGTCCAAACACAATGAATCTCAATTCATATATATATAGCAAACTAATAAAGAGGTGAAGCTCATGGCAACAACAACAGGCATCATTACGAACACAGGTACTACCCCAGCATCCAACGTGGTCATTAATATCGATAATGACAACCTTAGTTTTTCATCTAACGTAGTCTATCACGTTTACGTATGGAATACCTTGGTTAGTAAAGGTTTAGTCTACTCCAACTCATTAAATGTTAATGCGAACACCAGCCAGTTTCTCAGTTTTAATATCGCAGGCAATTCAGCTTATGAAGTCCAATTTCTCGTAACTGGAAACGCACCGGCAGACACGATTATCACGGTGTTCGGAACGGATTCGTCAGGAAACGTCATCCCCCATCAAAGAGTGCTGCAATCCGAACTTACTTTCATAGCTCAGCTGAACCCGTAAGTAACGAAAACTCTATGACGAAAGGAGCTTAGCATGGCTAATATTCAAATTTCGCCGAGCGCAAGCGTTCAGTTTGAGCCCACTATCGCGGTAAATTGGCTTAATCCTTCAGTTATGGTTGCCGTAGCTGTAGATCTTCGATCAGGCCCTCCTAATATAGGTTTATACAAATCTATTGACGCAGGTGCCACTTGGACAACAACGTTATTGCCGTTACCGACAGGATTTGCAGGCATCGAAGCACCACATATTGATTATATTTTTCCGACCACTTTCGTAGTATTAGCCCACGCCTTCGATTCAGACGGTCTCAGCGGGTCGATCGTATCCTATACATCTGCCGACAATGCTTCTTCATTCGGACCGCCAGTCATCGTGAATCAAGGGTTTGGGCAGTTTGTAAATGATGATCAGGTGGTCGTTGTCACCGACAAAGCTGGATCAAGTCCTTTTTTTGGAAATGTATATACTGGTTATACGCATGATTACAACACACAATTCATACCGGGAAATACGATATTCTTCAATCGTTCCCTAGATAACGGTAATACCTATTCCAGCCCCTCCCTGCTGTCTTCGGTCGAAGAATTCGAAGAATTCCCCGGTATAGCGATTACATTAAATGGGATTGTTATCGTGGGATGGATCAATCAGCCTCCCGGTAATACTGATCTTAAAATTCGCACATCCTCAGACGGTGGGGTCACTTTTACTCCTGAAACCATGGTCGCCAGCGTTGTAGTCCCACCAGATCCATTGCCGGGATATACATTTAGATGTCTGACATACCCTTCCCTCGCAGCAGATATTTCTAATGCACCGACGACGCGAGGTAATGTCTATGCTGTATGGCAAGATTTTCGAGAAGGTTATTCCGATATTTTTCTTGCCACTTCCACCAATTTCGGTGTGGATTGGGGGGCACCAATATCCATTACAGGTAGTCCGGTGGGCTCCCAAAACTTTTTCCCAGCCATCACCGTATCCCCTGCGGATGGTGCAATATTCGTTACCTATTACACTAATCGAGTCAATCCCCTCAACCTTGATGTTTATCTAGCTACATCTAGAGATGGGGGGATGACGTTTACAAACACCCGTATAACGACAACTTCCTTTGACGTCACCGGTATTCCCCTAATTGGGGACTACATCGGCAATGCCATTGTCCCCCAAACAGGCCGTCTAGTGAGCGTATGGACGGACACGCGGACCGGTACAGAGAACATCTGGTTTGGTGATAATCAATAAGCTATTAATAAACTTCTGATGATTAATTAAAAGGATGCCGAGCGAATATAGGGCATCCTTTTTTTGCGTAGCGAGAGTAACCTGGACCTTTCTCCCGGTAATCGAGAAGACAAGCTTCATTGATTACTCTGAATGTGATTTTCCCATTAAAAAAGCCCCCAAAAAGGGGGCTTAAACATCGATAATGCTATAACTTTAAGTTTTTTATTCCAAATACATTAACTATATGTAGAACATATAGTTGTCCGCCAAGCTCTCTTCTTTATAATTAATCAAGTCATGAAGAGTCGTGGAATCTAGTACGTCGGCGATGCTATCGCGAATACGCAGCCATAAATCGCGTTTTGCTGCATCATCTTCTTCAGTAAAATCTACTGGAGAAATTGGGCCCTCTAGCACACGAATAATGTCACCCGCTGTGATAGCACTAGCCTCACGTGATAAAATGTATCCACCGTATGCTCCACGAATACTTTTTACAAGTCCTGCGTTACGCAGAGGAGCAATTAGCTGCTCCAGATAGTGTTCAGAAAGTCCATTTTTCTCAGCGATACTCTTAAGTGAGGTCGGTCCTTCACCAAATTTCAGTGCAAGCTCCATCATAATTGTTAGTCCGTAACGTCCTTTGGTTGATATTTTCAAAGGGGCACCTCTTTCGGTTTAGTGTCTAGTTATTGTATACTATTGATTCGGTAAGTCATGCGTTTGTCATATCAAGGTATTCCGATGATTACTCTTAGTTTATGTTATCATATTCGAAGTCACAAATGAAATGGCAAACGAAACATTTTGCAAGAATGTTCACCCCTGGTGGACATTTTTCTATTCTCAGCCTCTTATTTAAGGCTTTACAGTAGACAGGTATGTTATAATACATTTTGAGCCGGGTGTTCCATGAATGACCGGTATTTTGGGTACAGAAATGGTGATTACGATGACAAAAGCAAAACAAGACACCCGTGTCGTCGTCGGCATGTCCGGAGGGGTCGATTCCTCCGTCACGGCGCTTCTGCTCAAGCAGCAGGGCTATGACGTCATCGGCATCTTCATGAAAAATTGGGACGATACCGACGAATTCGGAGTATGTACGGCCGAAAGCGATGCAGAGGATGTTCGCCGCGTATGCGAGCAGATTGATATTCCTTACTATACCGTTAATTTCGAGAAGGAATACTTCGACAAAGTATTTTCTTATTTCCTCGATGAATATAAAGCCGGCCGGACGCCGAATCCAGACGTCATGTGCAACCGAGAGATCAAGTTCGGAGAGTTCCTGAACAAAGCCCTTCAGCTTGGCGCCGATTATGTAGCGACTGGACATTATGCACGAGTTATAGAAGAAGATGGTGTGTACAAGCTACTCCGCGGTGTAGACAACAATAAAGACCAGACCTATTTCTTGAATGCGCTGGGACAGTATCAACTCTCTAAAGCAATGTTCCCGATTGGTCATCTTCCGAAACCGGAAGTTCGGAGAATTGCCGAAGAAGCTGGACTCTATACTGCCAAGAAAAAAGATAGCACAGGCGTTTGCTTCATCGGTGAGCGTAACTTCCGCGAATTCCTCAGCCAGTATCTTCCAGCGCAATCGGGTGATATGGTAGATATAACAACTGGAGAAATCAAAGGTCGCCACGATGGACTTATGTACTATACATTGGGTCAACGCCAAGGCCTTGGCATTGGTGGCTCCGGTAACGGTGAACCTTGGTTTGTAGCCGAAAAAGACCTTAGCCGCAACATTCTTTATGTAGTTCAAGGAGACAAGCACCACAGCCTGTACTCCACTAGTCTGATTGCCTCCGGTGTAAACTGGATTAACGGGCAAGAGCTAGGTCTTGAGCCGCTAAAATGCACCGCCAAATTCCGCTATCGCCAGCCTGATCAAGGCGTGACCCTTACAACACGGGAAGACGGAACGATAAACGTAGACTTTGATGTTCCACAAAAAGCGATAACACCTGGCCAAGCCGTTGTCTTCTATCTTGGTGAGCAATGTCTTGGTGGCGGAACGATAGAATATGCCGAGAAGGTTGTTCCTTCAGCGCAAGCTTAAGTGTATTCTATAACTTACAACATTAACTCTAATATACGAAAACACAAGAAATAGCTGTATTTTATACAGCTATTTCTTGTGTTCAGAATCCCTTTTCGATTTAGTTGTAGTATGTACAGTTAAAATCACCCGATAACCCTTATTTATCTTCACATCCGGAAAATAGATGTATGAAGTACTGTTATATTACATTCTTAGCTCTAACATTTAGGTTTTAGTTGCATGAAATACAACTAACCGACTTTGAAGCGAATAATAACCAAATGAACGCTTCAAAGAGAAACAAACAAACAGCAGTTCAGTAAGCTCTCCCTGAACTGCTGTTCTGTGTTGTTTCTACTTACTGAGCTACTGCAGCTTTATCCGCGGAAACTGCAATGTCATTATAGTAAAGTCCAGTTCCATCACCAATTCCATAATTCAGTATACGGTTGTTGACCGGAACTAGGGCCGCACGATAAAGCGTAGGGAATACAGGAATCTCGTTAACCATAAACTGTTGCCATTCTTTATAGATCTCTTTACGTTTATTTACATCGAATGCATCCTCGGAGACTCCTTCGGTGAGCAAACGATCATTCTCTGCACTCGAGTAACGCGGGAAGTTAAAGATCGCGTCTTTACCATAAAGACCTGTTGGGTCAACATCAATCCCTACAGTCCAAGCACCTTGGTAAACATCCACAGAAGGATCATCCTCACCATTTTGTCCAACACGATCATAGAACGTATTAAATTCTACCATCTCCAAATTCACATTCAGACCAATCGCTTTCCAGGATTGTACATAATATTGAGCCAATGGTTCTGCAATGTCCGATCCTGTCATCGAGATGAAATTAATCTTCAGCTCACTGCCATCCGGATTCGTTCTAAATTCACCGTTAAGTTTGTAACCAGCGTCATCCAAGATCTTCTTAGCAGCTTCTGGATCATAAGGTACACCTGGATTAGAAGCATCATGGAATTCCGGATGAGAAGGTGGAATTAAAGTTGTCGCATTCCAGCGAAGACCACTATAGAATTTCTTACCCACTGTATCATTGTCTACAGCAGCCCACATGGCTTTACGCAGGTTCACATCCGCCATTTTAGCTTTAGGATCGGTAGCAACGACTTTTTTCTCTGCATCCCATTTACCTAGCTTAAATCCAATATACGTATATGCACGGTCAACAGCACCGAGATACTCGACATTTGACATTTTTGCATTATCTGGGAATTGATCGATAGGGAAGGCATCCACCAAGTCAACTCCACCAGACTTCAGTTCTTGCACAACAGTCGTAGGGTTGATTACCTTCAAAATTACTTTATCCAATTTAGGTGCGCCGCGCCAGTAATCTTCATTCTTAACGAATACTACAGACTCACCAGGAACGATACTTTCCACTTTAAAAGCTCCGAAGCCAATTGGCTTTTGACGAACTTCAGGGGATGAGGAGATTTTGGCAACATCCATACCACCAAAGATATGTTTAGCTAATGGATAAATCCATATGCCACCCGTTAACAGGGAAGGGGAAGATTTAAGATAAGTAATTTGCAGCTTCTTCTCACCCAGAACTTTAATACCAGAAATGGTCTTTGCTTTTCCGGAGTGGTATTCTTCCATACCTTCAATATTCGTAAAGTCAGAGCCGTAACGTGGACCATCATATTTCGGATTACCAATAACCTCATGCGCGAACAGCCAATCTTCTGCTGTCACTGGCTTTCCATCCTGCCAGTTCACATTGTCGCGAATCGTAAAGGTAAAGGTCCGTCCATCTTCTGCTACTTCATAAGTTGCTGCACCATCATTCGTGTACACATAGTCTTTGTCCCAAGTTAACAAGCCTTCATCGAACCAATTCAGCACTTCAGAATCTGGAGCTCCAGAATAGAAGTTCAAGTTCAAGGTACCTTCAAACGGACTGTCGGAAACGAGTCCAAAAGTAATTGTTCCGCCATCAATAGCTTCACCTTGATTAGTCTTAATGTTACTGAAATCCTTAATGTTATAAAGTCCGTCTTCTGCTTCAGGTGCTGCCGTCGCTTCTGCGGTTTCCGCAGGAGCACTGGCACTTGGTGCTGCTGTTGACTCAGCCGCTCCGTTGTTGTTCTTGGAGCCGCAAGCCGCAAGAGCGAACAACATTACTAACATCAATGAAACTAGTAAAGCTTTTGAACGAATGGCTTTTCTCATTTAATCATTTCCTCCCTTATTATCCTTTTCTTTGTCTTGCGTCGGTCGCACGTTTGAGCGCTTGACCCACATTATTTATACTCAACATCAGTACCAAGATCAGCAGTGATGCGGGTAACCAGATCCACCATCTGAACTCAAGCGTTTGCGGATTTCTCGCATAGCTTACAAGAGTACCCAGACTGGGTGTACTTTCTGGAAAACCAAAACCTAGAAAGGATAGGCCTGATTCCAATCCAATATTAGCTGCCAAATTTAAAGTCATCGTGACGATAATGATTGAGCTTAAGTTCGGCAGCACTTGTGTGAACATTATTTTAAGATTGGAGGAACCTAGGGTCTTAGATGCCTGAACGTAATCCAGTTCCTTCTCTTGTAACGTCTTGGAACGAATTAACCTGGCAATCCCCATCCATAGAAAGGCAGTCATGATAAAGGAGAAGGTTAACGTATTGTATTTAGGAACTGCACTCACAAAAGCTATAACAATCATTATAAAAGGCAAAATCATGAAGAAATCGACAACACGCATCGAAATATTATCTATCGTTCCACCAAAGTAACCTGAGATCAAACCTACTAGAATACCGATGACTCCCGTAAAAAAAGTAACCATAAAAGCAATCGACATGGAATTTCGTGTGCCTATAATTAATTGACCGAATACATCCCGTCCTCCATAATCGGTCCCTAACCAGTGTACAGCCGAAGGTTTCTCATACAGGGCGAACAAGTCAACCGTAACAATTTCTTTTTGATCTAAAAATAAGGAAATCCCATAAACAGCGGCGATAATCGCAAATAGGAAAACCAGTGAGACCAAAGCCAATTTATCCCGGATAATCTCTCGCCAAACAATTCTGAAGCCTGATGGACTTTTATCTGTTTCCTGCAGCAGAGCTATCTCTGCGCTTGTCTTTGCCATTTCATTCACCTCAAAGTGTTCATCTTCTTATTTAATCCGGATACGAGGATCTACGATACTTAAGATAATGTCTGATAACAACGCACCGACGATGGCAGCAACCCCATACAGAAGAACTAGGGCAGTTACTACGCTGAAATCCCGGATCGTTATCGAGCTGAGGAACAGCATACCCATACCCGGATAGCTGAAGATACTTTCAACGAACACCGTACCACCAATGAGCCCAGTAATCTCATACCCGAAAAATGCAGCAATCGGCAGTAAGGAATTACGCAAAATATGGCGATTATATACACGAGACTCTGAAGCGCCTTTGGCTCTTGCCGTGAGGATGAAATCCTTTTGTTTCGTATCAATGATCTCATTTCGCAAATACTGTACCGTTCCTACCGTTGCAATCAGCGCCATTGATAAAGCAGGGAGTAGCAAATGGTATAACTTACTCCAGAAGTGGCTTAGCGTACCCGGAACTTCTCCAGGACTAACACTGCCGCTAGTAGGAAACCAATGAAGATGAAATCCGAAGAGCCATACCATTAAGAGAGCGAAAATAAACAATGGTGCGGCAAAGCCAATATAGGTGTATCCAGTAATGAGGCGATCCAGCCATGAATCGTTATAACGACCGCTAGTAATACCAAGTGGAATAGCAATAAGGTATGTAAGGATCAGCGTGACAATCGCCAGCCAAAGTGTATTCATGAGGCGTTGACCGATAAGCTCTGATACAGGCATTTTGAAACGGAAGGATTGACCAAAATCACCTTGAATCGCTTTAGTGATCCAATCCCAGTACTGGATGTACCACGGATCATTTAAGCCTAGCTTTTCTCTCATCGCATCGATGGCCGCAGGATCAATATTTGGATCAAGCATCCCTGATAACGCATCTCCCGGCATCGCCTTCGCCATTAGAAAAACAAGAATACTTAATAGAAATATTTGAGGAATCATAATAAGAATTCTACGAACAATAATCTTCCACATATTCTCAACCTTTCTCAGGCAAGGCTACCAGATGAGTCTCGGAAATGGATTTCAATGGATAAGGCATGCCTTGTTCATCAAAATAATTCCGGTGCGCTTGTTCATATTCCAGACTTACTGATTTTCTAAACTCCGTCTGCTTCTCTCTTTGCTTAGGATCAATATCAGGAATGGCAGCAATTAGACGTTTGGTATAAATATGGCGAGGATTGTCAAAAATATCTTTAGCAGTCCCTTGCTCCACATGACGTCCTTTATACATAATCCCAATGTGATCACACATATGCCTAATGATTCCGAGATCATGACTGATGAACAGAAACGTAAGATTCAGTTCTTTTTGAATATCCTGCATAAAATTGAGCACCTGTGCCTGTACGGAAACATCCAGCGCAGAGACAGGTTCATCCGCAATAATCAACTTCGGTTTGAGCGCAATAGCTCTTGCAATACCGATCCGCTGCCGTTGACCGCCTGAGAATTCATGCGGATATTTAAGAATATTTTCAGGGCTTAATCCAACCTGCAAAAGCAATTCCTGCACACGTCTTTTTTCTTCGCCCGGAGACATCTTTTCGAAATTACGTAAGGGTTCAGCAATAATATCCAGCACACGTTTCTTAGGATTCAAGGAAGAGTACGGATCCTGAAAGATCATCTGAATGTCCTTGCGGATATTTTTTTGCTTACGTACACCCTTTGAAGCCAAATCCTGTCCTTCAAAAATCACACTACCGCTAGTAATAGAATTGAGTCCAATGATTCCACGACCAGTAGTCGTCTTACCTGATCCGGATTCACCAACCAAACCGTAAGTTTTGCCTGCTTCAATAGTAAAACTAACATTATCAACTGCCTTGACTACGCCAATTTCTCTTCGAAAAACGCCGCCGTGGATTGGAAAATGAACTGCTAAATTTTTAACCTCAAGAAGTCCCATTGTAGATTGCCTCCTCGTTAGTATCCGGGAAATGAAAGTTATTATGGCAGGTGCAGCGAACAAAATGCCCTGGGGCTACTTCATGCAGCTGCGGATTTTCCTCATGCTCCCATTCCGGAATCCAAGGTGTTCGGGCCGCGAAACGGCATCCTTTACGCGGAAGGTTCTGTAATGGTGGGACAATTCCCTGAATCACATGAAGTCTAGACTTCTCTTCTTTAACGGTTGGAATGGAGTTCAACAAGGATCTTGTATACGGATGCTTTGGATTAGACGTTAACGTATAAATATCTGCGATTTCTACGATTTGCCCGGCGTACATTACCGCAACCCGGTCAGCCATTTCACTCACAACCCCTAGGTCATGGGTAATTAAGATAATGCCTGCTTGCATATCGTTTTTTAATTTTTTTATAAGTTCAAGAATTTGCAATTGGATGGTTACATCTAGTGCCGTAGTCGGCTCATCGGCGATCAAAAGCTTGGGGCCGTTGGCAATCGCAATAGCAATCACAACCCTCTGCCTCATTCCACCAGATAATTCGTGGGGGTACTGCTGATATGTATGTTCGGGACGGGAGATTCCAACCTTGGTCAAAAGATCAATGACCTTCTCTTTTCTTTGCTTCTTCGAAAGCTTGGAATCATGTAGGATGAGTACTTCTTCAATCTGTGAACCGATAATCATGAGTGGATTTAATGCGGATAAAGGATCTTGAAAAATCATAGACATTTCTTGACCGCGCAGCTTGTTGAGTGCAGCAGGAGACATAGTAACGATATCCTGACCTTTGTATTTGATTTCTCCGTCTATTTTGGCCCTTGTGTGCAATCCCATAATTGAAAAGGCGAGCGCACTTTTTCCTGAGCCGGATTCTCCAACAATGGCAAGAATCTCATTTTTACGAACGGACAGGGTAACATCGTCTACTGCAGCATAATAGTCATCTACGATTCTGAACGATGTGGACAAATTCTTGATTTCTAGTAATTCTTCGCTCAAATTAATCCCCCTAACGGCAAAAGTTTCAAAATTTACCCAATGAAATATTATGTAAATTTTGATATAACAGCATTCTTTTCATGAAACATATCAAACATTGACTGTTATGATTATTAACACCATTAAGAATAGTACAAGTACTTCCATCGGAATTAAAACTTGTTTCTCCGTAACTTTGTAGTTCATTTTAATTAACTTATGGTAAATTATCAATCTTTTCCTATAAAAAAAATTCGTTCATGTGATTAAAAGTAACGCAGACAACAAAAAAACGGCTCTAGGCCGCCTTTTTTTGGAATAAATATTTTTTTGTGTTACATTAAATTTATTTGCTTATTAGCATTAAAATGGAAGATACTACAGTCACTGGTGGATTATTGTTCTCGTCGGAGTCGTTGGTTATGACGGATTTTAATTTCATTCCCTTGCTCGGTCGCTTGATAAAAGACACGCTGAGAAATCTCCTTAGGCAGATACTCCTGCTTCACATAATGCCCCGGAAAATTGTGCGGATATTGATACCCTTCATGCCCTAGAGCAGTAGCACCTTTATAGTGTGTATCACGTAAATGTAGCGGTACCTCGGCGGATTTAATCTCATCCATACTCGCCATTGCATTTGAAATAGCAGTATAGACGGCATTAGACTTCGGACTCTCCACCGCGAAAAGAATGGCTTGCGCAATGTTCAGCTTCGCTTCTGGCCAACCGTTATTTCTATAGGCTTCAAGCGCACTCACCGCTTGGACCATAGCCTGGGGATTAGCTAAGCCGATATCCTCACTGCTCGCTGCAATTAGTCGACGAATAAAAGTCATCGGGTCCATCCCCAATTTCTCTACCGCATACAGAAACCAGAACAAGGCAGCATCACTAGAACCTCGAATGCTTTTGTGAAAAGCAGATAGAACATCATACTGCGTCGATTCATCTGCCTTCACAATGGGGCGCCGAATCGACTCTTCCGCCACCTCCAGCGTGATATGCACACTCCCGTCTACCTCTGGAGCAGTAGTTAACGCTGCAAGTTCCAGAGCATTTAAAGCCCGCCTGATATCTCCATTAGCCATGGTAGCAATATGCAGTAATGCTTCTTCATCGACCTGAAGCTCCATGAATCCAAGCCCTCTATCCTTGTCTGCTAAAGCTCTGCGCATCGCGACCAGACTGTGTTCACTCGTTAGCGCCTCTAGCTGAAACAAGGTAGAACGGCTCATAAGTGCTCCGTTAACGTAATGGAACGGGTTCTCCGTAGTTGCGCCAATAAATGTAATGGTACCTTTTTCTACTGCTGGCAATAGCGCATCCTGACGTGAACTGTTAAACCGATGCACCTCATCCAGAAAAAGAATCGTCTTAGAACCATAAAGTGTTTTATTATTTTGAGCTCGTTCAATGACCTCCCGCACATCCTTCACAGAAGCCTCCACCGCATTCAGGCGTACGAATTCACCTTGTGTGTGATGAGAAATGATATGAGCTAATGTTGTTTTGCCACATCCAGGAGGTCCATAGAGCAAAATCGAAGAGACCTGGTCTGCCTCGATCGCTCTTCGCAACAGCTTTCCCCGGCCTATGATATGTTCTTGACCAATATATTCATCCAGATTCTCCGGTCTCATTCGGTCCGCAAGCAACCGTCCGCTCCCGTTGTCCTCTCCCATAGAAAATAAATCCATAACTCCACTTCCTTGCTATATTCTTATAAAAGCCAATGTACATCTCCCATTATCATACCATAGACTTATTTTTCACAAAAAAATAAAAAGAGCATGATCTCGTCTTAGAAAGGCGGGAGCCATGCTCTTTTTTCAAAATATACGAAAGTATAGGTTCCACGCTATACTTTATCCTTATTATTTCTCGCATAAACGCTTACCGTCCTTATAGGGACGCCAAAGGCGTTTATGCTTGAACTGTACGCTAGCAATTTATTGCCAGCCGCATTTTTGATATGATTTTTCGAATGCTCTCTTCAGACAGATGATACTTCTTCTGAAGCTCTGCTACGGAATCGCCTTTTCGATGACAACTGAAAATTTCCTCATTGCGGTTTGCTATCTCTTTCCTCGAACCGCTGTTCTCGCCCCATCTAACCCGCTCTTCCGTTTTCTTCGGGATGTAGAGCAGTTCACCTTGGATGTATCCCTGAAGCTCTTTGAGCAAGCCAGGGGGGAGCACATCCTTCCCATTTACATAACTCAACTTGCATTTCCTCCTTCAACAGGTGTGTTCCTATGCGTCCGTCAACTACTGATAAAGTAATTTCCACGTCACCTGCCTCCTTTCTTCTCCTCATATTTGGAAAAATCCGTAATTTCATTATATAAAAACCTCTTGGTAGCGTCTACATTCTAATTCACATTTCGTAATCCTAATGGATAATCGGTACATATATCTCATGTTTTGAAATAAGGAGGCCTTACGGCCTCCTCGCTTTAAGCGGGTTTCCGTCTTAGACGGAAACCACCTCGTATACTGAAATCATCTCACTCAGCCTCCTTCCAGAAGTGTTCTTGCCCGGCCGGACACTTATTATTAAGCCATACCCGTAGGGGAGTTACAAGTTCAAAAACAGTTATAACTGTTCTCCACCAGTCTTAGTTCCCCTCAGAATCGCTTTCAGCCGCCGTTTGCACATAGGAAGGCATTTCCCCATTATGGAGTAACCACAGCTCGTGAAGCGCTCGTGTACAACCTACATACATCAGCTTCGCATCCCATGCTGTCGCTCCGTAATGGTCTTGATCGGCATCTGCTAAGATGACCGCATCAAATTCCAAACCTTTAGATAAATACACAGGTAGTACCGATAATCCACCCTGATATTGCGTCATACTACCGTCGATCAGATGAATATCTTCAAAATGCTGCTCCAGTTCAGCGTACAGCTCTGTGGCTTCACGTAGACTACGTGTCAGCACAGCCACCGTACGATATTCCCTTCCAGACAGGGACTTCAGTGCCGATTGTATAGTGCTCAAACGAGCATTTCCTTCAGCTTCCCGTTCTCCGACTATTTCTCCGTAGGCGATCATCCGAACAGGGTCCCCACTACGAAAGACAGGAACAGCCAACAATGAACTTTCTACTCCCGAGGATAGAATTCCATTAGCGAAGTCTATAATTTCCATGGTTGAACGATAACTGCGTGTCAGCGCATGGTAAGCCGTGTTCTCAGGGGCAAATAAGGTCTGCATCTCTTCCCATGCGTGTACGCCTTTATAAGCGTGTATACCCTGCGACAGATCGCCTAGAATGGTAAAGGAATGTCCACGCACGTATAAATCCAGCACGGCAATTTGGAAGGGGGAGAAATCCTGGGCTTCATCGATCACCACATGATCAAAACGAGTGCCGCCTTCGTTCCCATTCAAAAGATAATAAATATACAACAGCGGTGGTAAATCCTCTTCACGTATAATCCCTTTTTTCAGGTCTTTTGCCGTTTCCTTCAGCACAGCTGCTGGAATATTCTCAGGTGGATCCACCGGCCAATCTTCCGGGACTTTAGCCGCACGAAAGATTTGCTTGTAGATCGTCAGCGGATCATACTTAGGCCATTTTGCACTGTATGCTTTTTCTCGCGCAGCACCTTTTTTCTTGCGATCCTTCATAGCTGCAGCTGAAGGACTTTTCTTCAGCTCCATCTCAATCCAGCGATGTATCCGTGCCATTACACGTTCCTTACGCTTCGCTGGCGGATAAGGAGCGTACTCCTCATTATGCCAGCGCAAGATCATGGAGCGGCGCAGTACAGCACCTTCCCATGGGATAAAATCCCCCTCAGGTACCGAGCTGCTTTCCAATAGCTTGATGCTGGACTCTATTATTCCCATCAACACCGTAGAACCCTTGAAGCGTCCAGGTGTCTCTTCTGTAATCACAGGCATGCCGCCCGGAGTTTCGAACCAACGGTTCATCGTCTCCGTAGCATCTTGCTCTGGAAGCTCCAGACCTAGTACATTTGCAGCCCAATCCGGGAAAGTGCTCTGGGCAATATTTCCTACACCAAGTTCAGGCAGTACATCCGAAATATAATCCAGAAACATCCGGTTCGGTGCAAAAATAATCATTTTTTCTGCAGAGACCTGATCTTTGTATTGATACAGCAGAAAGGCTAACCGGTGTAGTGCAACTGTAGTTTTACCACTTCCCGCTACGCCCTGAATAATCAATGCTGTATTTTTGGCGGCACGGATAATCTTGTCCTGTTCCTCCTGAATGGTCGATACGATATCGCGGAGACGATTATCTTTGTTCTCACCCAGGCGATAGACGAGAAACTCATCTGACACCACAGGTGCGTCACTCTCCCGGTTATACGTATCTGCGACCCGCTCCAGAATCTGCTTTCGTATCACTACGTTGCGCTTGAGGTATACCAGCCCCTCTATCAGCCCCTCAGGAGCTTCATAGGAGGCAGGCTCCGTACCACCGGTAAACGAATAGAACAGGCTTGCTACCGGTGCGCGCCAGTCGATGACTAGCGGACGGTCGCTTACCTGCTCGCGGTCTACGCCGATTTTGCCTATATAGAGTGCCTTCCGCTGCTTCTCATCATTGCCCTGAAAATCAAGCCGTCCGAAATAAGGCTCCTGCCGAAGCTTGGCAAGATCTTTGCGCTTCTGATCACGGTTCGCTTCTAACACCTGTTCCGTATAATCATGTCCCGTGTACACCGGAGTCTGGTTAAGTTTCTCCAGTAAGGTGTCAATCTCAGTAAGCGCTTGATTCAGCCTGTCTTCTTCCTCTTGATAGGCACTTTGAAAGTTGTCTTCCAATTTCAGTTACCTCCTAAAAGTTTATCGAGCTTAAATTTTCATTCTCCTCATTCCCTCTTCTCACACAAAAAGGATACCCATTGTAGCATAATCAGCACTAAAATACCAAATCTTTCAAGCGATCATACGACTACAGCACAGCTTGCAAAATAAAGTTAGCTACAAATAAACCCGCAATCCCATACAGCGCAGGAGGTACTTCCTTGCCCTTGCCCACCGCAAGCTTCACGATCGGATAAGTAATAAATCCAAAAGCCATACCATCTACGATGCTATAGGTGAATGGAATCATGACCATGATTAGGAAAGAAGGAAAGAGCTCTGTTAAATCTCCCAAGTCCATTTCACGCACATTCTGTACCATAAGCCCACCGATTACAATCAAGATCGGAGCGATAGCACTATCTGGAATGTAGGAGAGCAGAGGGAGGAACAGGAATGTCGCCCCGAACAGCAGCCCTGCCACGAGTGAGGTCAGTCCCGAACGTCCACCTGCAGCAATACCTGCATTAGATTCCGCAGCGGCTACTACAGGACTGCTTCCGAAGAGACCTGCAGCGATATTGGCAATAGAGAGTGCTCGTAAGCTACTCTTGAAGCGCTCAGGACGCCCTGCCATCATAGTCTGTGAGGCGACTAGCCCAATATTTTCAAATACAACAATTAAGAGCAGTAAGAAAACAGCAATCCAGAACACAAGGCTCACTATGCCGCTCCAGTCCATTCCCAGAAATAAGCTTTCATAACCCGTAAATACATGACCGGATGCCTGCTTCTCAGGCGCGTGAGCCGCTCCCAGCAAGTAGGCTAGACCTGTACCAACCAGCATACTGATAAGCAAACCACCGTTGGTCCCGCGGATAAACAGTACTAAAGCGAGTAACAAGGTTACACAGGAAGTGATAACTGCTGGATCGCTAAAATGTCCTATAGCAACAAACGTGGTCTGATGCGCAATCACAATCCCGCTTTTTTGCAGTCCTATAAAGGTCAGAAAAAGCCCTATCCCGACTGTAATGGCATGCTGTAGGTTTTGAGGAATCGCCTCACTTAGAATACGATAAAGCGATGTGAAGGCCACGATAGCGAATAACACACCGGTTATTACAACTACAGTAAGTGCCTCTCTCCAACCTAAATTCATTGAATGTACAAGTGTGTATGTGAAAAATGCGTTTATCCCCATCCCTGGTACCACGATGATTGGTGTCTTCCCACCGAAGGCCATCAGTAGACAGCCTGTAATGGCAGTCAATAGTGTAGCCACCATTGCTGGTCTAAGCGGCATACCCGCGTCATGAAGAATGGTCGCATTCACCATTACAATGTATACCGAAGCAAAATACGAAAGGATCCCTGCAGCCCACTCCCGTTTCCAGTCTTTCTCAGGTGCAAGCCCTACACTATTTCGCCAAAAATTTGATTTCATGTACAAAAACCTCCACTGATATTAAGTTCCGCAGGCGGATATTACCCGGATAATAAGGCTTATAATCAACGGTTCATCCCGGTTCAATTATTATGCCTATTTGTGGTCTGCATCTTGCAGACCCGCCTGTTAACCACAACAAAAGGGCGTACGCAACTGGATTTCAGCTGGTCGCCCTTTTGGTCCATTTTACTACTACTATCGCTATAATTGAAACAGCTTCAGCTCAGCGATTCACTTACACGCTGACGCCTCCAGCCTCAAGCAAATCACGCACGGCAACACTGACCATGATCAGGCCTGCTACCGGCGGAACGAAGGCGTTACTAGCTGGTGGTTGTTTCGCTTTACGTCGATCCGGCGCATTCTCCGGAACGATCTTATCCGTAACATCCTGACGTGGCTTCATTGGCGGCTCCGTAGAGAAAACCACCTTCACGCCTTTCTTAATTCCTTCCTTACGCAGCTTCTGACGAATGACACGCGCAATAGGGTCATAAGTTGTCTTGGAAATGTCCGCTACCTGGAATCTTGTAGGATCCATTTTGTTGGCAGCGCCCATGCTTGAGATCATTGGAATTCCACGGGACAGACATTCTTTGATTATGTGAACCTTATAAATAATCGTATCCGAAGCATCAAGTACATAATCAGGTTTTAATTTGAACAATTCCTCATAGGTTTCTTCCGTATAGAACATGTTGAGCGCAATCGCTTCGCATTCCGGATTGATCAACTTCACACGATCTACCATCAGTTCAGCCTTCTTCTGCCCAACCGTAGTTGTGAGTGCATGAATCTGGCGGTTTACATTGGTGATGTCTACAGTGTCCTTATCTATCAGAATCAGTCTGCCGATGCCGGTACGCGCCAAAGCCTCAACTGCTATACCGCCAACACCGCCGATGCCAAGCACCGCTACCGTGCTGTTCTTCATTATTTCCAGACCTTCCGGTCCGATCGCCAGTTCCGTGCGTGAGAACTGATGTAGCATGAGGTTCAGCCTCCTTCAAAAGCTTTGGCGAAGCAGAAATCTGCCTCGCCTGCTTCGATTAGTTAATTATTCT
The DNA here is from genome assembly GCF_038009145.1 of Paenibacillus sp. FSL R5-0923. Taxonomy (NCBI): domain Bacteria; kingdom Bacillati; phylum Bacillota; class Bacilli; order Caryophanales; family Paenibacillaceae; genus Paenibacillus; species Paenibacillus sp. FSL R5-0923. The sequence goes on along the minus strand of NZ_JBBPAT010000001.1, from coordinate 2,240,192 downwards.
TTTTCTTTCTTCGGTTTAAGCGCCAGCTTAATGTGCAGCTGCTCCAATTGTGAACCATCTACTGGCGAAGGTGCGTCCATAAGTAGATCTGTTGCACTTGCCGTTTTCGGGAATGCGATGGTTTCACGCAGATTTGTACGACCGGACAGCAGCATAACTAGACGATCTAAACCAAAAGCGATACCACCGTGTGGAGGTGTACCATATTCGAACGCATCCATCAGGTAGCCGAACTTCTCATAAGCAACCTCTTTCGTAAATCCAAGGGCTTCGAACATTTTCTCCTGTACTTCGCGTTTGTAAATCCGCATGGAGCCTCCGCCTACTTCATAACCATTCAGAACGATGTCATAAGCTTGTGCACGGATCGCACCTGGATCTGTGTCAAATAGATGCAGATCCTCTTCACGTGGACGAGTGAACGGATGGTGTTCTGCTACATAACGTTTCTGATCTTCGTCATATCCAAGGAGTGGGAAGTCTGTAACCCAAGCGAACTTGAACACGTTATCGTCAATCAGACCGAGCTGACGTCCAATTTTAACACGAAGGGCGCCTAGAACGTCTGCTACAACCTTTTTATTATCAGCGGAGAAGAGGAGAAGGTCGCCTTCTTCAGCGCCTGTACGTTCCTTCACAGCCGCAATTTCTTCTTCGGAGAAGAATTTCACAATCGGCCCTTTGAATTCGCCGTCTTTCACTTGAATCCATGCCAAGCCTTTCGCGCCATAGCGAGCAGCATAAGGTCCAAGGTCATCGATTTCTTTACGAGTCCAAGTGCCACAGCCTTTAGCATTTAGACATTTCACTTCGCCGCCTTTTTCGATTACAGAAGCGAATACCTTAACACCGCTAGTAGCAACAATATCGTTCATTTCTACAAGCTCTAATCCAAAACGCAGATCAGGTTTGTCAGAACCGTATTTGCCCATAGCATCAGCATAAGTCAACCGTTGGAACGGAAGCTCAATATCTGCTCCTACAGTTTCCTTGAACAGACGCTGCATGAGCTTCTCCATCATACCAAGCAATTCATCTTGTGACAGGAATGAAGTCTCAATGTCGACTTGAGTGAATTCAGGCTGACGGTCAGCACGCAAATCTTCATCACGGAAACAACGAGCAATTTGGTAATAGCGCTCAACGCCGCCGACCATCAACAATTGCTTGTAGATTTGTGGAGATTGCGGCAATGCGAAGAATTCGCCTTCATGCACACGGCTTGGTACCAGATAATCACGCGCGCCTTCCGGTGAGCTCTTAGTTAGGATCGGTGTTTCTACGTCGATGAATCCTTCACTGTCAAGGAAATCACGGAAAATCTTAGAAGCTTTCGAGCGAAGCAGCAAGGTTCTTTGCATCTCCGGACGACGAAGGTCTAAATAGCGATATTTGAGACGCAGAGACTCGTCTACTTCCACACCATCTTCGATGAAGAACGGAGGTGTCTTAGCTGCGTTCAGCACTTCAATGTCCGTAATTTGCACTTCAATTTCACCTGTTGGCAGGTTGCGGTTAATGGTTTCCTCATCACGTTTAACAACTTTACCTTTAACAGCCAGGACGTATTCACTACGAACCTTATCAGCAATTTGTAAGGCTTCGCCAGAGTAGTCTGGGTTAAATACAACTTGTACAATACCGCTTCTGTCACGCAGATCAATAAATAATACGCCCCCAAGGTCACGGCGAGTCTGCACCCATCCGTTCAAGGTTACCGTCTGTCCAATATGTTCTGGTGTTAATTGTCCACACTGATGACTTCTTTGCATAATTTATCATTCCCCTTCATGGTTAAAAATACATTTTTAATCTTTCTCTATACAGTCACCATAAGACGTTAGTCAGATGGTCTAAACCAGTGCCTGACCCAGCTCATCCAGCTTCACGGTGCGTTGCTCCCCTGTATTCATCGACTTCACGGTAATTACACCATTCTTCAGCTCATCTTCGCCAAGAATCGCAGTATAACGTGCCGACATACGGTCTGCGGATTTCATCTGTGCCTTCATTTTCCGGCCTAGGTAGTCACGTTCTGCTGAGAACCCTTGGCTGCGCAGAATATATAGCTGCTTAGAGATTTCGATATCAGCTTCCTCACCGAGAGCTACGAAGTACACATCCAGTGGCTTCGCCGTCTCCAGCTCTACCTTCTGATCCTCCAAAATGAGGAGAATTCGTTCAAGTCCAATCCCAAAACCAATACCCGGTTGATCCGGTCCACCAATTTCTTCAACCAAACCGTTGTAACGGCCTCCGCCGCCCACGGTATCAATCGAACCAATACCTGCTGCTTTATATTCAAACGCTGTATGCGTGTAATAATCCAGTCCTCTTACAAGTCGAGGGTTAATGATGAATTCCACACCCATGATATCAAGGTGCATCTTCACCTTTTCAAAATGAGTCGTGCACTCTTCGTCCAGACTATCCAAAATGGAAGGCGCATCTGTAAATTTATCTTGATCTACCTTACAATCCAGCACGCGAAGCGGATTACGCTCAATACGACGCTGACAGTCACTGCAAAGGGTATCCTTCATTGGTCTTAAGAAACCCAATAATTTCTCCCGATAAGCTGCACGGCTAGGTGCGTTACCGACAGAATTGATTTCCACTCTTACATCCTTAAGGCCAAGATCCTTATAGAATTGATAGCCTAAGGAGACTACTTCCGCATCAATAGCCGGATCCACAGCTCCAAAAGCCTCAATACCAAACTGATGGAATTGACGATATCTACCTGCCTGTGGACGCTCATAACGGAACATAGGTCCGATATAATACAGCTTACTTACATCAGGTTCACCGTAAAGCTTGTTCTGAACATAAGCTCTAACGACACCAGCCGTTCCTTCTGGACGCAGCGCCAGATCACGATCGCCTTTATCCTTGAACGTGTACATCTCGCCTTCTACAATATCCGTTGTTTCGCCTACTCCACGCTCGAATAACCCCGTATACTCGAACATCGGTGTACGGATTTCACGGTAATTGAAACGACGGCATAAATCTCTAGCCTTCCCCTCAATATACTGCCATTTCTCCACAGCTCCCGGAAGCACATCCTGCGTTCCTGTAGGTTTCTCGAATCTTTCTTTAGCCACAGTCTATCCCTCCTAAAAAATACCCCTCTAAATCTGCTCTCTTCATCATGCTAAACAAAACAAAAAATCCCCCGCCCTGTTTATAAAAAACAGGGACGAGGGATTATCATAACCAATAATACACCCGTGGTACCACCCACATTCCGGATCAGAACCATTCTGAATCCGCTCAAAGCGGTTAACGCCCGCCTACGCATAACGGCTACTGATAGCGGCAATATACATTGCCCACTTTCGCCGTACGTTCTCGGGGAGGTCATTCATTCGCTCATCAACAGAATCCTTGCAGCCAAGCAGAAACGATAGATCATCCATTGTACTGGATATCATCTGAATCTACAGGGGATTCCTCTCTGGAGTTGTGGGTCCTCGAATTACTTGTTCCCGTCATCAAAACCATATGATAAAATCGTATATTTTTAAATTCTACTGAACTACTGTGCTAAAGTCAAGGCAGGAAATGCGAAGCTGAATAAAAAATTCGACAACTTTCAACTTTTGACCTTTAACTTCAACCGTTACAAAAAAAATGACCTGCAGCCAAATGCTGCAGGTCCATCATCATATATTATTAAAAAGGGGGTCATGCCTTTATTATAAACACGCTATATTAAGGAAACATGTATGTAATATTACGATTATATTACATTCATGAAAGCGGTTTATTTTAATAGATTGTTGTTAATCGAATTGCTCTACAAATGCTCCTTTGCCTCGAAGGGTTTCCACAACCTCATTATAATTCTCTTCTGCAACACTTAGGTCCATCACATAACGAAGTTTACTTAAATCCCCATCTTCGAGCTCTCCATCTGCTACATCCGCACTAACCTGGTCTTCATCCACGCTATAATGGGTCTCAGGCTCATCACGCGTTTCGGAGGCGGCAACACCAGGGGCCAACATAGCTCCAGCTGCCGGAGTGCTACCCGTTCCAAGCGTCCCCACTGTACCTGCGGCTAACGTCGTATTACTAAACGGGGCTATCGGAAACAGAATTCTACGATCTTCCCCAATAGGGTCCGTGAGTGGCCATACCTCCAAGCCATCTACCTTGTAACTAATCAATGCTATTTTAGCACCTTCTGCTTCATTTTCCGTTCTAAAATATGCTTGGATTTTTCTGGTCATTACCATTACCTCCTTTAGATTATAAGACTCAGTGTTATTAATTGCTATTGCAGGACCTTCAATATTTCACGAACGAAGGCAGGCTCATCTTTCGGGGTACGCGAAGTAATGTAATTACGATCAACTACCACTTCTTCATCTTTAAACTCCGCACCAGCGTTCACAACATCATCTTTCAACGGAGGATAACAGGTGATGGTACGTCCTTTAAGCAAGTCTGCACTGATCAGAATTTGGGGTCCGTGGCAAATAGAAGCGATAGGCTTACCAGCTTCGTTTGCTTCTTTCACAAACTTCAAAATATCTGCATTTTGCCATAAATTTTCTGGGGAAGAACCTCCAGGAATTACTATCGCGTCATAATTACCTGCTTGAACGTCAGCTATGGCTTTATCGGCTGCGTAGGAGACTTCCTTCTTTTTGCCTAGTAAGGTCTCACCCTTCTTTAAACCAATAATGTCAGCTTGATGTCCTGCCTTTATAACTTCATCGTAAGGGACCTTCATCTCAGAATCTTCAAAATCATTAGCTAGTAAAAATGCAACATTACTCATGTGATAAGTTCTCCTCTCTGCTAGTGCAAATGAATAGGTACTTATTGATCTTTCTTGTCGTCTATTACCCTTATCACAATGATTTCTAACCTCTAATCAGAAAATATCCCCGGTTAACCGCATCAAAAAGCCGCCTCCACCACCCATTTCAGGTACGCGGTAAGAGATTACGGCTTCTTCCTTTGATCACTTGAGATTCAATTTCATCTTCCGTCTTTTTGGCTAATGCATAGGCTTCTACAGGACTCCCTGTCGCTAGTGCCGGGATACTTCTCCATACCCATGCCTTCTGTGAATGTCTCATTGCTAAGCTCCTTGCATCGTGCGGGATAACTGTCTACCTTTAGCTTATCCAGCTCAAAGAGGCTCTATCCGCACAAGATTCTACTTACAACACAACAGAAACAAGCAGACTTTTACGCGCAGGATACTTGTAGCCATCAGAAGAAGGAGGCTTACTGGAATTTCGGAATTTCCGTTTGAGCTGGTGTTTGCTTTCAAACCCCCAATTGGTTCGCTTTTGCTGAGCGCAATATGTAGAATAGGCGTATCACAACAACAATAGCGAGGTGGAAAGGATTAACAGCATGGATAAAAGAGTGCTTGTCGTAGACGATGAATGCTCTATCGTGAAAGCGATCGCCTATGCACTGCGGCGGGAAGGCTTTCAGGTCGAAACGGCCGCTGACGGCGAAGCCGCGCTTAGGCTCGTTGAATCGTTCCAGCCGCAAGTGTTCGTACTGGACGTTATGATGCCAGGGCTGTCTGGTTATGATGTGTGCCGTCGGCTGGAGAACCGGAGAGGGATTGGCATCCTATTGCTCACGGTCAAGAACGACATTGTAGACAAAGTACTAGGCCTAGAGCTGGGTGCAGATGATTATATGACCAAGCCGTTCGATATTCGGGAGCTCGTCGCCCGAGTTAGAGCGCTGCACCGTCGAGTCGAGAAAAGTGCGGAACACGCTCCCTCCGACAGTCCAATTATGATTGGTGCGGTGACAGTAAACCCGTCACATCGTGACGTACAGGTGGCCGGTGAGAAGGTGGGGCTGACGCCCAAAGAATTCGAGCTGCTACACCTGCTCGTCCTCCATTCGGAACGGGTATACACGCGCGAGGAACTACTAGATCTTGTCTGGGGGCTCGACTATGACGGGGGCACGCGCACTGTCGACATTCATATACAGCGAATCCGCAGTAAGCTGGGCGACGAAGGTCAACGTCTGCTCCAGACCGTATACGGAGTAGGTTACAAGGCCACCCGGGAGTACTTATGAGGGTGAGCTTACGATGGAAGTTCTCCCTGCTGCTCGCCGGCCTGTTGTTGTTCACGGTGAGCGTGCTTAGTGTGCTAGTACTACGCAGTATCCGTCACAACCAACGTACTGGACTGGAGCGTGAAATGGCAGAGATGACGAACCGCGCCGAATTGACGGTGAAGATGAGCTACTTGTCCGGGGAACAAGTCAGCTTGAAGGCATTCATGAAGTATCGTGGCATGGATCTCTCCAATCGATTGGGGCAATCCAACGGACTGCACGTCCGACTGTACGATGAGACCGGTGTCGAGATCGGGAATTCGCTGCCTCTCGTTCCTTCCCCCACTATGCCGGATGCGCTGCAGTATGCACTCCAGGGCAAGGTTGCTTATTCGGACGTCCAGGACGTGCTATATTATTTCACACCCATCATGTTCGAGGAACAACTGATCGCTGTAGCCGAATTCCAGAGACCCGTGGGCGAGCTGCACGCCTTTTACCGGCAGACAAGAACAATGTTCCTCCTATCCGGGTCAACCGTTCTGCTCGCCAGCTTCCTGCTCGGCTTCCTCTATGTCTACCGACAATCCAAAGCTATAACTCTGCTCAAGCAGACAGCGAACAACATCGAAGCAGGAGCGTATATTGATCATGCACCACTAGTCCGTAAGGATGAACTTGGCGAATTAAGCGAGGGCATTTATAGCATGAGCCGTGAGATCGAATCGAGTATGAAGAAGTTAGAAACGGAGAAAGCGAAGCTATCGCTTGTCGTAGACAAGCTACAAGTATTGGAGCAGCAACAGAAGCAATTCATTAACAATATTAGTCATGAACTTAAGACACCTCTCACTTCTATCACTGCATATGCCGATCTACTGGAACTGTACCCAGATGATCCTTTACTGTTTCAGCAAGCGATGGAAAGCATTCGCAAGGAATCGTCTAGACTGCACAAGCTAGTGGAAAACGCGCTGCGCCTTGCCTCACTGGAGAAGTACGAATTCGAATATCAGGCTGAAGCCGTGTCACTTGATATCGTGCTGGACGAGCTCATCTCTCTTATGAAAGGCAAGGCTGACAAATTCGGACTAACCTTTCAGCTTCACACAGTACCTGCCACCATATGGGCGGAACGCGAGAGTTTAATACACATCTTCGTTAATTTACTGGACAACGCGATCAAATACAACCTCCCCGGTGGAAGCGTCAATATTCGATTGTATACCGAACAGAATCACGCAAAGGTAGAAATTATTGATACGGGAATTGGCATTCCTTTCGAATCCCAGGAGCGAATCTTTGAACCCTTCTACACCGCGAACAAGGCGCGTTCAAAAGAAACGAAAGGAAGCGGTTTGGGACTTGCTCTCGTTCAGCAATGGTTGGAGAAGCAAAGAGGAATCATACAATTGAAACGGTCAGACTCCACTGGGAGCGTGTTTGAAGTACAGTTTCCCCTCTATCATCATGATTCTGTATAAGTCATAACTTCTCTCTTCTCCAAGTCTCGATCCGTTTACAACTTGGAAACAATTCGAAATACTGTGGAGACATCCTGTTGGTACACTCTTATCAGATTTATAACACAGCTTAGAAGGAGATACATCATTCATGAAGATGAAACAAGTTGGGATCGTATTACTAGCGGTTGGGATCGCAGGCTGCAGCAGCACAACACAGAGTAACGGCGGTGGAGCAACTAATAGCCCACCAGTTACCGTCATCGACAAGAACAAGCCAGAGAAGCCTGATTCGCAAATCGATAAACCAATTACCATGGATCAACTCGAGCGACTTGACGGCCTGTATGCGCAAGATTGGCTGAACGAGAACGAATTATTAATTGCCCAGACGAATCCGGACGCGAAGAAGATTGATTCCGACTCTGGTCCAATGAAGCCTGCCCAGCTGTACATTTACAATTTGAAAACGAAGCAGGTCAAGGCGCTGAAACCGAGCGAAGACCGCGTGCATGAGAGTCCGATTGTCTCGCCGGACGGCCAATATGTCTTTTTCCATGAAAACACCTCGTTCATGATGGACGGTGGCCGCGGTGTCCTTGTGCATGTGCCAACCGGAACTAGCCGAATAATCACGGATAAGGATAGGGGCGGACAGGAATGGGGCCAGTGGACAGACTCCAGCCATCTGATCGTCGGCAACGGTAAAGGTGCTATTCTGCAGGTTGGGACAGTTAGTAAAGACGAGGTATTGCTTAGCAAAGATAAAAACGTCATATTCGATTATGCAGCGAAGACCGGGAATACGCTCTTCTACGTCAACCCTAATCCCGATAACACACTGTCGGCCTACAATCTGGAGACGAAGAAAGAGACGATCGTGGACAAATCCGTCTGGAGAATGTCGCTGTCCCCTGACGGCAATCAGTTAGCCATGCTGAAGAGTACGGGGGATACGGAACGCACGCTGTTCCTCATGAACTCGAACGACACCTCGAAGCGGACTAAGCTCGCCGTGACGACTCAGATGTACGCCTTCGATTGGTCCCCAGATAGCTCGTACTTGGCGTTCGCCGTGTATAACAAGGACAGGGACGGCATGAACGGTGTCTACGTTGCGAATGCGAAGACCGGCAAGATCGAGCAACTCGGCGATTTCCAGGATGTCGCAACCGTCGCCTGGAGTCCTTCGGGCAAGCAACTAATGGTCTCGACGAGCACATTTGTGGATAATAAGCCCAAACTCACGACTTATCGGCTAGTGTTGAAGTGATTAACAAGATTAATATGTTGATTACACCAACGGAGAACGAATATTACAATACAAAAAAAGCGTCCAACATATTAGTCGTGACTAATATGTTGGACGCTTTTTAAGTTTGAAATTTTTGATGTTAAGGTCTTGATAAATAGGAAGCAATCTTCGACATTTTTTTCATTAACTGCGGCTATCTAAAATGAGAGTAACCGGGCCCCAATTGGTCAGCGACACATCCATCATCGCTCCAAAAACACCCGTCTCCACTTGAAGGCCGCCAGCTCTAAGCTCTTGGTTAAAGTAATCATAAAGTCGCTCGGCCTCCGCAGGAGCTGCTGCTCCCATGAAATTCGGCCGTCTCCCCTTACGACAATCCCCGTATAAAGTAAACTGGGATACTGAAAGAATCGCTCCCTCAGTCTCTGTGACACTGTAGTTCATTTTACCAGCATCATCTTCAAAAATTCGCAGTCCTGCTATTTTATCCGCCAAATATTTGGCATCCTTTTCTGTATCCTCATGCGTAACGCCAACTAGCAGCATTAAGCCTTTGCCAATTTCTCCGGTCACTGCCTTATCCACGGTTACTTTGGCGTCCTTACAACGCTGTACTACAACTCTCATCGTACTACTCCGCTCCTTGCCCTATTGCATGATCCGATTCACTGTATATACATCCTTGACTCGTTTCACTTTATCTACAACGGATTGCAGATGTTCCGTGTTACGAATGAGAATGGTCATATGAATCATTGCCATTTTATTCTTGTCAGAGCGCCCAGTGACCGCAGAAATGTTCGTTTTACTCTCGGAAACTGCCTGCAGCACTTCATTGAGCAGTCCATTACGATCATGACCTGTAATCTCAATATCCACACTGTAGTTTGCTTCCATCGTACCTTCCCATTCCACTTCAATCACCCTTGCTGCTTCTTCTCCGTCACCTTCACCCGGAATATTAGGACAATCCTGGCGATGTACAGATACACCCCGGCCCCGTGTAACATACCCTACAATGTCGTCACCCGGTACCGGATTACAACATCGTGCAAAACGGACAAGTAAATTTTCAATTCCCTTTACACTAACACCATTGGTTGGTTGATTACGTTTTTCGCCGGAAGACTTGATCTCCTTCATCTCTGAAGTAAGCTCTAAATGATTAGCAGCTTCTTCCTGCTCTTTGCGCAGCTTTTCCGTCAAACGGGAAGCAATCTGCGAAGCGGTAATCCCACCAAATCCAACGGCAGACAGCATATCCTCAACATCGTTAAAAGCAAATTTCTTCGCTGCTTCTAAAAGCTTATCATCAGAAATCCACTCAGAAACTTCGACATTCAGACGCTTCAGCTCACGTTCAATCGCTTCGCGACCTTTTTCGACATTTTCCTCACGTTTCTCTTTTTTGAACCATTGCTTAATTTTGCTTCGCGCATGTGAGGATTGAGCAATCTTGAGCCAGTCGCGGCTTGGTCCGTACGAATGCTTCGATGTCAGTATCTCTACAATATCTCCCGTCTTCAACTTGTGATCTAACGGTACGATCCGCCCGTTCACCTTAGAACCAATCGTACGATTACCCACTTCGGTATGAATACGGAATGCGAAATCAAGTGGTACAGAACCCGCAGGAAGCTCAATAACCTCGCCTTTAGGCGTAAACACGAACACAAGATCCGAGAAAAAGTCCATTTTGAGTGATTTTACGAACTCTTCGGCATCCTTGGCCTCATGCTGAAGCTCCAATATTTCGCGAAAAAAAGGCATCCGATTCTCAGGATTCACATTATTGCTGGTTCCTTCTTTGTATGCCCAGTGTGCTGCTATCCCAAATTCAGCCGTACGATGCATTTCCCAAGTGCGAATTTGCACTTCGGTTGGCTCTCCGCCAGGACCTACCACTGTAGTATGCAAAGATTGATACATATTGGCTTTGGGCATAGCTATATAATCTTTAAATCGACCTGGCATTGGCTTCCAAAGGGTATGAATAATTCCGAGGGTTGCATAACAATCCTTGATATTATCCACAATGATACGGATGGCCAGCAGGTCATAGATCTCATTAAACTGTTTGTTTTTCGTACTCATTTTGTTATAGACACTGTAGATATGCTTCGGACGACCTGAAAGATCACCTTCAATGCCCATTTCATCTAGCTTGGCACGAATACGGCCAATTACGCTGTCGATAAATTGCTCACGTTCAGCCCGCTTCTTATGCACTAGATTAGCAATGCGATAATACTGCTGCGGATTCAAGTAACGAAGCGCAATATCCTCCATCTCCCACTTAATCGCGGAAATCCCCAAACGATCAGCCACAGGACAGAAAATCTCCAGCGTTTCGTAAGAAATACGTCGCTGGCTCTCTTCAGATTGGTACTTTAACGTACGCATATTATGCAGACGATCCGCTAGTTTGATAACGATGACCCGGATATCCTGCGCCATCGCAATAAACATCTTACGGTAATTCTCGTTCTGCTGCTCTTCCTTTGAGCGAAAACGGATGCGTTCCAGCTTAGTTAAGCCATCGACAAGCATCGCGCAGGTATCGCCAAATTTCGTGCGGATTTGTTCCAATGAGACCGTCGTATCTTCCACAACATCATGCAAAAGCGCCGCAACAATAGATATAACATCCATTTGCATATTGACGACAATATCTGCCACCGCCAGCGGATGCAGAATGTATGGCTCCCCCGACTTGCGGATCTGCCCGTGATGAGCCTGATCGGCAAATTCATAAGCTTCCCGGATGCGGAGAAGATCTTTATCTTTTATATAGGCGCCAGCCTTATCAATTAATCGCTCTATGCCCATTCTCGTCGTATCCGTTTCCTTTCTATAATAAAATGAACCCGCAATCATTCTGAAATCTGCAGGTTCCAATCATTTCGCAAGCAACTTACGCTCTTGTTCAAAGTTGTCTATAATTATGACGCTTACGAGGGATTACGTCAACACTTGCCATCTCATGGTACTCAAGAAGTAAAAGTTATGAAAATCGGACAAATTAATAACACTTGTGAAAATGTTGTTGTAAAAATGTCCAGTTCTATTTAATCTAGTAAAGGCGGATTTTCGCTGGACAACATCATATCCATTAAGAAAGAGGAGTGAACTCCATTGCAACGCGAAATTCAAGTTAATGAAAAACTTCCATGGGGCCCCGGTTTTCTATTAAGCCTACAGCATTTGTTCGCCATGTTTGGCAGTACAGTGCTAGTGCCTAACTTGTTCGGGGTTGACCCTGGCATGATTTTGCTGATGAACGGTATCGGCACACTGCTATACATTTGGATTTGCCGTGGTAAAATACCTGCTTACCTTGGCTCCAGCTTTGCATTTATCGCACCCGTATTATCAGTGCTTGCTGATCATAAAGATGATCATATGAAAGGGTACTCGCTTGCTTTGGGCGCTTTCATCATCACAGGTGTTATCTTTGTGCTCGTTGCTTTGATCATCCGTTATGCAGGAACAAAATGGATCGATGTTGTCTTCCCTCCAGCAGTAATGGGAGCTATCGTAGCAACGATCGGACTTGAACTTGTGCCTGTTGCCGCGCGAATGGCAGGACTTATTGCCCCTGAAGGTGTTGCAGTTGCAGACTGGACTCCAGATGGCAAAGCAATCACACTTTCTATGGTGACACTGGGCGTAACCGTAATTGGAGCTGTACTCTTCCGCGGTTTCCCAAAAATCATTCACATCCTCATCGGTATCGTAACTGGTTATGGCTTAGCTTATATTATGAAAATGGTGGATACTGCTGCAATATCTAATGCGAATTTTTTAGCTCACCCTACCATTGTTACTCCATCCTTCGATTGGAATGTAATCCTGACTATCATCCCAGTATCGCTAGTAGTAATCGTTGAACATATTGGACACTTACTTGTAACCAGCAATATTGTTGGCAGAGATCTGGCTAAAGACCCTGGACTTGACCGCTCCCTGATGGGTAACGGGATATCTACAATTATCTCCGGTTTTATCGGTTCTACTCCAAATACAACCTACGGTGAGAATATCGGGGTTATGGCATTAACTAAAGTTTATTCTGTATATGTGATCGGTGGCGCAGCAGTGATTGCGATTCTGCTATCGTTCTCTGGAACTTTCTCCTCCGTTATCGCTAACATCCCAACACCTGTAATGGGTGGTGTATCACTACTGTTGTTCGGTGTAATTGCCGCATCCGGTCTGCGAATCTTCGTAGAGCAAAAAGTTGATTTTTCCAAAGCCACTAACATGATTATGGCTACGTTGGTGCTTGTTGTCGGAATTAGTGGTACAACCCTTACTATGGGTAGCGTAAAACTCAGTGGTATGGCTCTAGCTACGATTGTTGGTATCGTTCTAGCCCTATTCTTCAAACTCATTGAAGTTCTTGGACTGTCTAATGAAGGTGGAGAAAGCGATAAAGCTGCTCACTAATTTATTTATGAATTAATAATTCAAAAAGACTGCTCCAGATCCATTTTATGGATTGGGCAGTCTTTTTTCGTATCTCTTTTGACCAAAAAATCGAAAAACAGCAACCCTCCGCTAGTAGTAACAGAGAATTGCTGTTGTTTGCACTTTTCCACATTATTCGATACATAAATCCCGATTTATTTCCCGGGAAAAGACAAGTTTATCGCATTAATCTTCGTAATCAACTAATGTAATAACTTCAATTCCAGAAAGCTTATTACGTCCAGCAAGCTCAACTAATTCAATCAAAAACGCTGCGCCTACCACTTTACCACCAAGCTGCTCCACAAGGTTAACCGAAGTAGCTATAGTACCTCCTGTTGCTAACAAATCATCAGCAATCAATACATTTTGTCCAGGCTTAATGGCATCCGTGTGAACAGCAAGTGTGTCTTTACCATATTCAAGATCATATCCAACCTCGATAGTCTCATACGGCAGTTTACCACTCTTACGAATCGGCACAAAGCCTACACCCAATGCATAAGCAAGAGGTGCACCAACTACAAAACCACGTGCTTCCGGTCCAGCGATCACATCGATTTCTAAGTGGGATACAAGAGCTTTCAAGGCATCAATCGCTTGGCGATATGCATCACCATCTTTTAACAAGGTGGTGATATCTTTAAAACTAATACCTTCTTTTGGGAAATCAGGAATCACGCGAATACTATCTTTAAAATCCAAATTTTTCATCTCCTAAAAGTTTTGTTAGCATATGCTACTTTGAGTCCGGTTCGACAAAACTTACTTCGTAAGCGTCTGCTTTGTTTTGTTTAGTCTTTATGATACGCCTAAACGGCGTGATAACATCCAATCCTGCAGTTCAGACAAGCTACCTTCCATGAAGTACTGCTCCATTTCCGCCATCTGCCCCAGTCTAACAAAATGTCTTGATGCTGTAAGGCTTTTAGCTGTAGGCTGCGTAATAAAGGTCACACTTCCTTGACTTCTTTCGATAAAATCCAGCTCCTCGAACACATCTAGCATATTACTAAGCATTCGAATACTTAATGAGGATTGTCGACTTAGCCGCAGCAGCACTTCATGTTCTGGCGTTGCAACAGCAGTGATCGAAGCCAGCAATTTATAGAGTATTTTAAAATGATCCCGTGTCGGAATGATAAGTCGTTCTCGGCCATCCTTTATAGAATGCAATAACGCAATATTATCAGCATTAGGAAAAGCCTTTAGTAACGCGTCTAGTTGTTCAGGAGTCTCCGGCATATCCAGTAGACATAACAGTGAGACATGCCCTGACTCCTGAATCGAATCATCCTTAATAGCGGCGCTAATGCCAGCTTCTTTATCATATACCCAGAAGGACATTCCTATCAATTCAGTCTGTGAAGACATACGTCCACTCTGGAATACTGCTGCAGCACGATATGGGCCAGCACCACTATAGGGAAGTAGCAGCTCTCTAATATGCGCAGCCTGCCGCACAGCGTCAGCAGCACCACGAAGATCAAATAATTGAGCATCCTGAACTGATAAATCCTGTAGCATCAGCTGTGGTTTCCTTGAGCCATTCCATTCGTTGATCGACAGTTCAGCCAGCACATTGATCGGGGTGCCCACAGGGAGCAGCTTAGCCAAATCCCCTTTACCAAAAGCCAAGGCTTCGATCGTACTCTTACCCTGTTGCAAGACGATCTTCAAGTGTTTTCCTTCTTGCCCCATGGTGCGTGTCTCTTTCACTGTAGCCCCGCGAATGATGAACTTTGGCAATGGATTCGACATCCCGAAAGGTGCAAGCCTTTCCAATTCAAGCGCGGTCTGTAGGGACAAATCGGAAATCGACACTTCTGCATCAGCAGAAGTAACAGGAACGAAATGCTCCGGTGTTAACACAGTAGCAGCGTATTCATTTAATGCCGCAGCGAAGGCTTCTAAGCCGTCCCGATGCAGACTCATTCCCGC
Source organism: Paenibacillus sp. FSL R5-0923 (assembly GCF_038009145.1). NCBI lineage: Bacteria > Bacillati > Bacillota > Bacilli > Caryophanales > Paenibacillaceae > Paenibacillus > Paenibacillus sp. FSL R5-0923. Next base: position 2,225,009 of record NZ_JBBPAT010000001.1, on the reverse strand, counting down.
GGCTGCTGGATGACCACCGAAATGATCCATTAAGTTAGAACAAGAGGATAACGCCGCATATATATCAAGTCCAGGAATAGAGCGGGCAGAACCTTTGCACATGCCGGTCTCCGGATGAATATCCAGAATAATCACAGGTCGATAGTAACGCTCCAGCAGTTTGGAAGCCACTATACCTACCACACCCACATTCCAGCCTTGTTCAGCAAGGACTATGATGTCTGGTATTTCTCCACCCTGAGTCATCTGCTCCAGTTTTGCAGTGGCCTCCACTACAATTCTTTCTACGACCAATTGGCGTTCTTTATTAAGCAGATCAAGCTCCCCAGCCAGTTGCTCTGCCTCATCAGTATGCTCGGTTGTAAGCAACGCCACTGCCCGTCCAGCATGATCCAGACGACCACTCGCATTGATACGAGGCGCCATTCCAAAAGCGATATTAACCGCACTCACAGTACTCATGGTCACGCCGCTAACACCGAGTAAGGCACGAATACCTGGGAATCGAGAATTTCGCATACTCACCAAACCGTTTCGAACAATCTCACGATTCTCACCCAGCAGCGGCATTAAATCTGCTACAGTACCGATAGCAGCTATCTCTGCCCATTCTTCGGGAGTTTCCTCCCCTAGCATAGCCTGGGCGAGCTTATAAGCTACACCTACACCTGCCAATCCTTTGAACGGGTAGGGGCAGTCGGGCAGCTTCGGATTAATCAACGTATAAGCCTCTGGGAGAAGCTCTGGTGGCTCATGGTGATCCGTAACAATCACATCAATCCCGAGTTCATTAGCGTAAGCAATCTGATGATAGGCGCTAATGCCAGTATCTACAGTAATGATCAAGGATACACCCTGCTGTAAAGCCCAATCCAAAGCATGATTATGCAGCCCATAGCCCTCATTAGAACGGTGCGGGATATAAATATCAAAGGAAGCGCCTAAGTAACGCAGCAAATGAATCATTAATGCTGTACTGGACACACCATCAGCGTCGTAATCGCCGTAAATCAGAATATGTTCTTCTTCTTTTAAAGCCTTTCTAATTCTGGGAACCGCTTCGGCCATTCCTTTTAGAAGGAACGGATCATGCGGAGCTTCCACACCGCCATCCATGAACGATAGAGCCTCATGTGGCGTATCAATTCCTCTAGTCACTAATAGTGAGGATAAGAGCGGAGAAATAGAAAGGCTCCGGGCCATATCCCTTACGACGTCGGGATCGGCTGCCGGAGATTGCCATCTTGTTTTTGAATAAAGCAATAGCGCTCACCTTTCTCTCACCTTGCGAACTACTGAAGCAGCGTCGGAATATCATTATCCACCAATTCATAATTACTTTTGTATGGATAACCAGGATCATAAGGAACTACGTCCATATGTACCTCACCAACATGAACAAACCTGTGCTGCAGCAACTTTCTTGCACATTCTGAAATATCCTGTGCTTCCATCACCGTAATACGCGGATTTACACTGATCTTCACTTGCAGATTCACATAATTCCCTTGCTCAAGTGCCTTCAAATGTTCTACACGAATAACACCATGAACACGTTGTACGGTTTCAATAAAATTAGCTGCCTCCTCAGAAGGTAGCTCCTGCGCATTCTTAACACTAACAGTATTAACAATGAGCAAATAACCTTTACGTAGAATTAAGCATCCTGTTAAAAGTGCAGCAATAGGGTCCATATAGAGTAGAGGATGCCAATAGGTACCCCCCATTGATAACGATATCCCAACTAATACTGTGATAGAAGTATACAAACTGAAACGATGACTATTGGCATAAGCAGCATGACTGCCATCACCTATTTTTTTAAAGTACCGATATTGATATTGAAATACAGCTTCTTTAAGTACAATAGATAGTAAGACAGTTACAAGTGCAAGTTCTCCGCGAGTGGATGACTGTCCCTCGGTTAAGTCACGGATTGCAGAGAAGGCGATTTGCAGCCCCCCCATAAGAATTAATACCGAAAAAAGTATAGCTAAAAGCGGCTCCTTATTCCCTCGTCGCTCTTCTATCCGCTGCTTGCTCTTTCTGCTTTGTTCAGAGCGCCATGGGAGAATATCCGCCAATTTAGCTGCAGCATCTGCTCCAGAATATAATGCATCGCCCATTAAAGCCTTGCTACCTGAAATATAGCCAAAACTCCCCTTAGCTACTGCCAAAGTAACATCGCTGATGATCCCTGTCCAAGCAACCGTCTTGCTTTGCGGTGATCGTTCTTTATTCATACGAGGCCCCCCTTACCACTAGCAAGTAATCTCATGATGATACAATACACATGACATACTACCCCAAAGATTTCGAAAGCCGCGTCGCATTTGACGCGGCTTTCTTAAATTATAAAGTTGATGTTTTTTTCATTCAAGTGTAGCCATGTTATTTCTCTTGAGACATTACCCTTTAGCCGGGCTCTTTACCTTTATCTTCTCACGCTTCTTAAGCAGTAGCCAGACCGGACTTGCAATAAAGATAGAGGAGTACGCTCCGAATAGCAATCCGATAACCATCGCAAGCGAGAACATCTTGATGGACTCGCCTCCAAGAATCAACAGGAAGAACGCCGCAATAAATACGGTAAATGCTGTGTAAAGAGAACGCATAAGCGTTTGAGCCACACTCTTATTCACAAGCTCTTTTAAATCCTCATAGGTTTTTTGTTTACCAAAACGCAAATTCTCACGGATACGGTCAAAGATAACGATCGTATCATTGATGGAATAACCGATAATCGTAAGCACCGCAATAATAAACGTCAAATCCACTTCCAAGCGGAAGATGGAGAAGATTGCAACGACCATAAAGGCATCATGGATCAATGAAACAATAGCTGCCAATGCAAACCGCCATTCAAAACGAATACTTACATAAATGATAATCCCTAGACAAGAAATGAGAACCGCATAGATCGCATTGCGTGCAAGTTCTTTAGACATTTCAGTATCCACGGTGTTAATCTCAAACGATGCTTTTTCGTCCAGCTTCAAGATCTCTGCTTTAAGAGCTTCATCTTGTTGCTCATCGAGCACTTGATCATAACGAACGTTAACCCGTTCACTTCCTATCGTAATGCTTGGCTCACTTGAAATCCCAGTTTTTTCAACTGCTGAATTAACCTCTTCCAATGTCAAATTCTTAGACAGAGAAATATCAACATTAGATCCCGCTTTGAAATCAACGCTGTAATTCAATCCAAAGGTTGCTAGGAAAATCAAACCTGCCACTGTAAGGGCGATAGAAAAAACATAGAAAAATTTACTCAAATGTACGAAATCAAGCTCTTTCTTAAAGCGCACGAATATCACTCTCCTTAACACCGAAACTCTTCGGTTTGTTCAGCTTACCGGCTTTAACAAGCTGGCTAAGCAACCAGTGGGAGAAATAAAGATTCGTAGCGATACTCAGAACGATTTCCACGATCAGCACCAATGCGAAGCCTTTGACTGCACCTGTACCGAAGGCGAACATGACACCTGCCACAATAACAGTTGTGACATTGGAGTCCATTACTGTCCGGAAAGAGGATTTATTACCTGCTTTAACAGAGGAAAGTACACTTTTACCACTGCGCATTTCTTCTCTTATCCGTTCATTTGTAATGATATTGGCATCGACGGCCATCCCTATACCCAGAATAAATGCGGCTATACCAGGCAACGTCAATGTGAAGTCTGCTAAGACAAAGACTACAATTAGCAGCCATGTATGCAAGATCAGCGCAAAACTAGCCAAGAGACCTGGCAAGCGATACATACCGATCATGAAGATAAGAATAATCAAAGAACCCAAAAGACCGGCTTTGATCGTTTGATCAAGCGATTGTTTACCAAGTGTTGCACCCACACTTTGGGAGTATTTCTCAGTAAGTTTCAGTGGCAACGCACCAAGATTAATAGTGTCAGCCAGTTCACGTGCTTCTTTAATTGTATACTGACCGGAAATAGACGCACTACCATCGGTAAGTACTGCTTGTACCGTAGGGTCAGATAGTTTGTTCTCATCCAAATAAATTGCGAGATTCTTTCCTAAGAGGCGTTTTGTAATCTCTGCGAATTTATCCTTGTCCTTTATTTTGATACTGATGATTGGCTGATTCAGGTTATCCCGTCCAACCTCTGCCGCACCTTCAACAAAATCACTACCTACCAGTTCGATCTTGCTGTAAGTACCTTCAGCGTCACCTTCAGCAGCACTACGGAAAGTCAGAACTGCAGGCTCCTTCATCTTCTTACGAACCTCGGCTTCATCAGTAACGCCTGCAATTTTCAGACGAATACGGTCAGTACCTTCAGTTGTAACCTCTGGTTCACTGGTTCCGAGCGCATTGGCCCGTTTTTCCAAACTTTCTGCTGTTTTCAACAGTGAAGCTCGGGACAACGCTGCTCCCGCTTCCATAGGCTCTGCATGGTACAAAATCTCAAATCCGCCTTTCAGGTCAAGACCAAGTCTAACCTTGTCCAGCAGTCCAGGAGTAGTAAATGCCATGACGCCTGTCAAAACGAGCACGGTAATAATAAAGCCCATTAGTCTCTTCATGCTCTAGCTAGTTCCCCTTTCATTCACTCAATATTCCTATTATAGCTACACGTGAAATGACCGTCAATTCACAGCATAGTCATAGCTATACTCACACAAAGAAACGGCCGCCCCTGCACATATCAGCAAGACATCCGTTTATATAGGAGATGTGAAGTTATTATTATTCTCTTACTTTACTGCTTTATAAGGCTTTTCGCAAAGAAAAGAAGCGAGATGTGTATTGTTCAGTTCAACCCCCGATAAGCTGCAAGAGTCAAATAAGTCATGTAACTATTGGCTTTTAAGGAATAAATATCATTTACCAGCTTATGTAAGGGAGGCATTCCGTCCTTATCATAATTACGACTGATACAATCCCAAATATCCTTGCTGGTTACATACTCATAGCCGAGGAGCCGGAATTCTTCAGCTTTGCTGCGGCACATGGCTTCGATTTCTTCACTATGTTGATCATGATTCCACTGTTCCGATTCCACGTGATGACACCTCCAAAGATCGCTCGTGTTCGTATGCTTACCATAGGTATTCGACCCAAGTTCTCTGCTTTCCTCCTTCCGTCATAAAAAGTTACAACTACTAAAACAAGGCATGCCGGGATAGGGGTATAGCATATCCATAAGAATAGACAAGTTGGCCAGCGTTTCATTTCATTTGGGGAAGAAGGCGTGACCTTTGAGGAAACAGAGCTTTATACAAGGAACTTTAATCTTGCTTGCCGCCGGCATCATTAATCGAATGCTTGGATTTATACCCCGAATTGCTTTGCCACGCATCATTGGAGCAGAAGGTGTGGGTCTATATCAGCTCGCGTACCCTTTCTTTATCGTACTGGCTACTGTTATCACAGGCGGACTTCCCCTAGCAATTGCAAAGATGGTAGCGGAAGCAGAGGGAGAGAACCGCCCTGAGAAATCGCGGCAAATTTTACGGACTGGCCTTACTCTTAGTGTCGGACTAGGAATCTTCTTTACCATTGTTGCGCTGGTCAGTGCTTCATGGGTCTCCAATGTGATCTTAACAGACCACAGAGTTTATTATACTTTTATTGCCATGATCCCAATGATTGGAATTGTTGCTGTATCTGCAATATACCGCGGGTATTTTCAAGGTAGGCAGAACATGATTCCTTCCGCACTTTCTTCCGTTTTTGAGTCTATCGTGCGAATATTTTTTATGCTGTGGTTCTCTTGGCTGCTGTTACCTAAAGGTATCGCTTTTGCAGCTGCAGGGGCGATGCTAGGCGTAACGGTGGGAGAGATTGGCGGAATGTTAGCCATTCTGTGGCAATATTATGTCATCACGAAAAAGGATAAAAAAACAACCCCCATCCTAGAACAGCAAACGATTGAGAAGGAAGTTATACCTCCTGATCCAGATGCCGTACAATTAACTTCCCCCATACTACGGCGTTTACTAGGTGTATCAATTCCTGTTACGGCAAGCCGGCTTGTCGGTTCTTTTTCCTATCTACTGGAATCTATAATTACCGTACGTAGTCTTGCACTAGCCGGAATCGCAACAGCCGCCGCGACTGCTCAATATGGGTCTTTACAAGGAATGGTTATCCCCTTACTGTTGCTTCCCGGTGCGTTAACTTCCTCTCTCGCAGTGTCTTTGGTTCCCTCCTTATCCGAGGCTGCCGCGAGAAAGGACTTGCCTACCATTCACAAACGAATGCACCAAGCTCTTCGACTCGCTCTTGTAACAGGGGCTCCCTTTGCTGTTCTTATGTATGTACTGGCAGTCCCACTATGCAACTTGTTATACGGAAATCCGGACACCGCTCCTATGCTAAAACTAATGGCCCCTTTCGCTTTGTTCATCTATGTTCAAGCACCCTTACAAGCTGCACTTCAAGCTATGGACAGACCGGGAAGGGCACTCATCAATACTCTTATTGGGGCAGTAGTCAAAATCATTCTGATTGTTATATTAGCTTCACAGCCAGAATACGGAATCTACGGCGCAATCATCGCCATTATTGTGAACAGCGTTCTTGTTACTCTGCTGCACGGGTACAGCGTAGTCAGTCTAATTTCATTATCCTTACGAATAACCGATACCATTAAGACTTTATGTGCAATGATCATTATGGGAGCAGGCGTGCGTTATGTATACATCTCCATTCCCATTGCAGAAGCACAATGGATTCAATTTTTATTTGCCTCTGCGGTAGGAATGGCCCTGTATTTCGGTCTCAGTCTATTAGCTGGCCTTATTTCCCTTCGTGATTTGGATCGACTGCCTTTCATTAAGCGTTGGCTTTAGAATGGTTAGCGATTATCCAAACTGTCAACATAAACTCGGCCTTTATGGTCTATGGAGCAAAGAAATACATCCCGAAAATCTGATACACCCTTTTGGCGGATCTGTGTTCTTAACCAGAACCTTGTTTTTCCTATCATCTCTAAATTATGATCCTGGACCTTTCCATCCATAATCAATGGAATAGGAAGCCCTTCATATCTGATTTTGTTCTTTGGCAGTTTAACTTTCTGACTGCTTACATCAGCATCCTCATCGGTCTTATTGTTCTCAGCAACTGAACTGCTATTGCCTGTTTGATTGGAAGATGAAAGTCCTTTGTCTTTCTCGATAACGGTAAGCTGACCACTGGGCTCCAGAATCGCAAATTCCACATCAGCAGGACTAGCGATGTTCTGACCACGCAATTGCTGCAACAGATCATCAATATTGTACCTTTGTTTACGCATCTCTCCCCGGTGCAGCTTGCCTCCAGAAATAAGTATGCTCGGTTTACCGTCCATTAACAGCCGAATCTTTCTACTCTTAAGACTGAGCTGAGCAACCACAACTTGAATGATAACCAGTGTGGCCATCGGAACCAGACCTTCGTAAATCGGGCGATTAATATCCTCGATCACAAAAACAGCAATCTCAGCAATCATAATTGAGATCGTTAGATCAAATACAGACAGCTTACCGATTTCCCTCTTCCCCATGATACGCATGCACAGGAATATGAAGAAATACATCAGCACGGTCAAGAAAATATGGGTAGTGATATGCTGGGACATATAGCTTCGCTCCCCTCCACTCTCACCCGCAGACTTGTTTTCTCGGGCGGATTAATGTAACCCTATTCTGACCGCTCAGCACAGGGAACATTCGGAAGTTCACATATTAATTAATGGTAAAAAGGCTACAATGCCCATTCTTGTACTATTGGGGCAAGCCTCCCCATACAATGAATAATAACTTATGTAGATTATTTTTCTAAAAAAACTTTAGGAGGTTGTACCATGTATTTAATCCGGCGCCTGTTCTCATGGAGAATAGCCAATCCTGTATTGTCTGGCCTATGTCGATCATTCCTTTGGATGCTGCTTGGCGCGTTTGTCCTCTCTCTTTTATTATGGGGCAGCGGTCTGAAGGAGCAGGATCTCTCAATGTACACTTATATAGTGCACGGCATAGCCGCAGCATTCGGAGGACTAACCGCCGGTCGCAGAGCCACGAACAAAGGCTGGTATCAAGGAAGTCTTACAGGAATCTTTTACGGGATTATCGTTCTGTTAATTGGATTTCTGGCACTGGATAGCTCACCCTCTGGTGTTGACCTTCTTTGGGTTCTAGCTGCGGCAGCAATTGGTGCACTTGGCGGAATGTTTGGGGTTAATTTACAGAAAAGCTAAAATTATTATTCCATAAAATTCGAAACATTCCTTGGAAATATGTTAAACTGTGATCATCTGACTTCATAAAGAGAATCAAGGAGGCTTCGAATGCTTTGTTTTACCAATCAATGAATCATATTGTTTTGTACACAGTTGCATTAGTAGTGATATTAGTATGGATTGGCGCTCGTCGAAATCCAATCATGGCATTAGTTGAAATTGGGAAAGAGATGCTGCAATCCTATAAGTTTCTGCTACTGATGGTAGGCATGTTTGGTGTACTGGTCTTGAATAAATATGAACTACAAATTGAAGAAAAAATGCATCTCACCTCAGACTATACATCATTTATATTTGGACTAGAGGGGCATTTTGTCCAAGTTGTTCAGGATATATTCTATAGTCCATGGCTAACGCCTATCATAGTTTTCTTCTACATCTTCATGCTTCAATCTGTACTAGCAGCTTCTCTAGGTGTCTATCTGTTAGATAAGAACCGTGTGATGCTGTACGCAACCTGCTATGCTATTATCATTAACTATGCTGTAGCAATTCCATTCTACCTATACTTCCCTGTAAATGAAGTATGGTCCTATGTACCTGCAGGCGTTAAATTTACTATGCTGGATGTATTTCCGAAGTTTGAGCAAGAGTACCGCCCTCTATCCGGTCTCAACAATTGCTTCCCGAGTCTACATACGTCCATTTCCGTTACGATGGCATTACTGGCATTCCGTTCAGGAAACCGCCGGTGGATGGTTATTACGAGTATTTCCGCAGTCGTAATCGTCTTTGGTATATTCTATCTGGGCATTCATTGGCTTACAGATATGATAGGCGGCACTCTGCTAGCAGTCCTAGCTTCAACAGTTGGTGTACAGCTTGCCAAATTAACCTTACGGGGACGTGAAGAATCGCTCACCGTTCGCAGCCGAATAACGGATATGCGTTAAACCCATAGATCACGATGAAAGATGAACGTCAAAAAAGCGGTGTCATTCTCTTAATGAGAAGACACCGCTTTTTATGTACTTTTAAATAACGAAACTATACTTTCTCCTCCACGTCCGTGGCAACGGAGTGACTAATGGAACCGCGATCAAAGGTCAGTTTAGTTACATCATTGACCCGTAGAACCACGATATCATCGGAAATCTCCATGATCGTACCGTGAAGACCACCAATAGTAACGATTTTATCGCCCTTTTTCAGAGACTTCAACATTGCATTACGTGTTTTGGTCTTCTTCTGTTGCGGACGAATCAGCAAGAAGTAGAATACTACAAACATAAGTACGAATGGACCTACAAGACCCAGTATACTACCTCCGCCTGTTGTTGCTGCATATTGAAACATATTTCTCCCCCCCTTTCAAAGCACATTAAAACATGGACCTCAACGAAGCTTTAGAAGCCTTTAAGATTATCATATAATCCGTATTTAGCAAAAAACTCATCGCGAAAATCAAGCAGCCGATCTTCCTTGATGGCTTCGCGCACTTTACGCATCAAATCCAACAGGAAGTGCAAGTTATGGTATGTCGTCAATCTAAGTCCGAAGGTTTCATCGGCTTTGATTAGATGGCGCAAATAAGCGCGGGAATAATTCCGGCATGTATAGCAGTTGCACTCCGGATCAAGCGGCCCAAAATCGCGGGCATACTTTGCGTTGCGTACAACGAGTCTTCCCTGACTGGTCATCGTTGTTCCATTACGAGCAATACGGGTAGGCAGGACACAGTCGAACATGTCCACTCCCCGGATTGAACCTTCCAACAGCGCATCCGGTGAACCAACGCCCATCAAATAGCGAGGTTTGCCTTGTGGCAGCAGGGGAACTGTATAATCCAGCACTTCATACATTAGCTGCTTGGACTCTCCGACGCTGAGCCCTCCAATAGCATACCCCGGGAAATCCATGGAAGTCAAATCTGCCGCGCTCTGACGGCGAAGATCCTCATACATACCTCCTTGAACGATAGCGAACAGCCCTTGATCATTCGGGCGAGCATGACTTTTCAGGCAACGTTCTGCCCAGCGTGTTGTACGCTCCAATGATTTTTTCACGTAGTCATATTCCGCTGGGAATGGAGGACACTCATCGAATGCCATCATGATATCAGAGCCAAGTGCGTTCTGAACTTCCATAGCTACTTCAGGAGACAAGAACTTCTTATCCCCATTTAGATGGGAACGGAAATGAACGCCTTCTTCGGTAATCTTGCGCATGTCACTAAGCGAGAATACTTGAAATCCGCCGCTATCCGTTAGAATGGGACGGTCCCAGTTCATGAACTTGTGCAGTCCGCCTGCTTCACGGACAATATCATGGCCCGGTCTCAGGAACAAATGGTACGTATTGCTCAAAATAATATGAGCATCCATCTCTTTCAGTTCTTCAGGACTCATTGTCTTGACTGTAGCTTGTGTGCCGACTGGCATAAATGCAGGTGTCTCAATCACACCATGTGGAGTATGGACTCTTCCAAGTCTTGCTCCGGATTGTTTGCACGTTTTGATGTGCTCATAAGTAATTGCTGCCATAAGTTAACCCATCCTCTTACCTTAGTAAATAAACATTGCATCTCCAAAGCTAAAAAACCGGTACTTCTGCTCTATCGCTTCTTCATAAGCAGCTAGAATATGTTCCCGACCTGCCAAAGCACTAACCAACATCACCAAAGTCGACTTCGGCAAATGAAAATTAGTAATTAACGCACTAACTACACTAAACTTATAGCCCGGATAGATGAAAATATCCGTCCAGCCACTACATTCCACTAGTGGACCGCCTTCGCATTGTCTTCCGACTGTTTCAAGTGTCCGACAAGAAGTTGTCCCTACCGCTATAATGCGACCACCTTGTTCCTTGGTAGCATTTATAGTGTCTGCTGTTTCTTGAGACATTACAAAATACTCTGAATGCATAACATGCTCTTCAACCTTCTCTACAGACATCGGACGGAACGTTCCGAGACCTACATGAAGTGTAATATAAGCAATATTTACACCCTTGGCTTCAATCTGATCCAACAGTTCTTTGGTAAAGTGAAGCCCTGCTGTAGGAGCAGCAGCTGATCCTTCATGCTTAGCATAAACGGTCTGATATCGTTCCCGATCATCGAGTGTTTCCTTAATATAAGGAGGCAGTGGCATTGTTCCCAGCCTGTCCAGAATCTCCTGAAAAATACCCTGATAAATGAACCGAAGCGTTCGTCCACCCATATCAGCCTCGTCCTCAATAACAGCACGAAGCTCATCACTAAAGATGATAACCGCTCCTGTCTTGAGCTTTTTACCTGGCTTTACAAGAGCTTCCCAACGATCGTCTCCCAGATTCTTAAGGAGAAGCACTTCAGCTTTAGCCCCCGTATCTTCTTTAGCCCCAAACAATCTGGCAGGAATGACTCTCGTATCATTCAGAACAAGCGTATCTCCCGGTTGAAAATAATTAATAATATCGGTAAAATGCCGGTGAGCCAGCTCCCCATCCTCCTTGTTTACTAAGAGCAGTCTAGAAGAGCTACGGTCAGAGAGTGGTGTCTGGGCAATTAATTCTTCCGGTAAATGAAAATCATATGCGTCTACATTCATGGTCTGTCTTCATTCCTTAACTATAGTAACGTTCTGATAATAGTGTTGCAATATCTGCTTGTAATCATACCCGCTGTCAGCCATGCCTTTCACGCCCCATTGCGACATGCCTAGACCATGACCGTATCCTTGGCCAATGAACAGAAAGCCCGAACTGTTAGTAATCGCTCTGGCTGAGGAATCCCCACCCATCACTACAGTTCCACTACCGTTCACATTAACCTTACCTGATGCAGAGAGTACACCTGCGCTCTGTGAACTTCCAATCGTGCTGGTAGCACCGTCAGCGCCTAATACAGTATAACTTCCGGCTGGTACAATATCAAACAATGTACTTGGCAATCCATTGAACGCAGAACGGAACATATCAGGATATTTCACATCCAGTGCCTGACCATTTGCTTTCACCTGAATCGCTCTTCCAGAAGGGCCGCGCTGAGTGACCTGCAGATTAAGGATGCTGGAAGGAAGCGCGCTAGTTGTTTTACCCTGCAAGCTTTTTAGAAGGTCGGCAGAGGTGTATGGCCCTTTGATCCAGCTATAACTACCGGACTCATAGACTTTGTCTAGAACAACAGCATTCTCGCCTGGATTCAGCTTACCTACCGCACTTACACTACTTTCAACAGCAGGAAGGGGGCGTACATTGACATCTTTAGTGGTAGCTGTCGCTATAGCCAGTCCCGCTGCAGTTTTATTTCCTGTCAATTTAATGTTATCCTCACGTGCGTATCCAGAGGTGCCATTAGCGAGCAGTAAATAATACCACTTCTTAGCGGTCGCGGTAGCTACGACATCCTCTTTGCTGGGAACGCTGGCAAATGCATCTCCACCATTTCCCCATACCTCTGATGGATCAGAGGTTACTCCGCCACTGTTCGAGGAGAACACAGCCTCTATAACTTTACCACCACTCATCAATACTTCACCGGCAGTAGCATCCACTGCCTTAATAATAACTGGAGCCTCTGATCCGATTCCGTTATATACCTGACTCAATGTAGAATCCACTACATTCGCTACTTCGAAACGGTTGCCTTGCGCCATTGCATAGCTTCGGGCGGCGACAGCCTGAGCCTTTAGAGCTTCATCCGGCCAACTGGAGGAAACCTCTCCTCCAACCACTGCATATAAATATTGTTCCAGTGGCACTTCATTGATAACCGCTAGGGAACCTCTCAAATTACTTAGTTCCATATTTCCACGGTAGGTACGCTTGGATCTTTCTTCGAGCTGAATTCCAGCCTCACTGCCAACGGCCAAAAATTTAGCATCATTTCCGGAAACCATATAATGATTAGCCTGTGTCTCGCTGCTAAGGTCCAGCCCAGCATCCAGACGCATGATTAACCCAGGTGAAGTTGCAGCAGACATAGCAAGCTGTGGCAATGCTGCAGACACTGCGGTCTGAACAGCACCCAAATCTTTGTCGTTCGCAGCTTCGCCTACCCATACCTCAAACTGAGCACTGCCATCACTTCCTGAGAGAAACACCTTCCAGGCATCAAAACCAGCAGCTGTAATACTACTCAGAGCAGTATCAGCTTCTTGTTCCGAAAAATAGCGACCCGCCGATAAATGCTTATCCCCTTTCACCGCAGGGGTTTGATCAGCAGGAATGCCGAGTCCTGCCTTTACTACACGGGCAAGTCCATCCTTGGCAGCAGCTTCACTGGCATAGACACCTGTATACAACTGATACACATTGGTTCCATTTCTAGAAATCATATAAATTTGAGGCTTATCAGAGGTGGACTGAAGCTTTTTAGCTGCATCGGCAGCTGTTTTCCAGCTTGAAGTCTCCATTACCTTTACTCTATAACCATCCACACTAACACGAATTCTGCTCTGGGCAGGCACCGATAACAAAGGAGTGCTCCCTGGTTGGTTTGACATCAAGTTGAAGCTTTGTGTCGATAACATAGTTACTACTGGCACGGTAGATTTATATTTACTACCAATATCGGCATAAAGGGCAACTCGTATCGTACTATTAGAATCGGCATGACTGGCACCCGCAGGGATCAAGAGACTTCCCACAGCAATCGCAGCTGCTAGCAATCCTTTGCTTAATGGTGCTATTCCTCTCCATTTCATCTTCGTATGCTTCATCCAGCATCCTCCTTTTAAATGTAGTTACTGACTCAGTGCTGCTCCGGAGGGAGCGGAAGGCCTAAGTGATGATAAGCGGCCGGGGTTACAATTCTTCCACGAGGGCTCCGCTGCAAGAATCCTATCTGCAGCAGGTAGGGCTCATAAACATCCTCAATGGTCTGACTTTCCTCACCAATTGTAGCAGCAATCGTATCCAGCCCTACAGGACCGCCACGAAAGCTTGAAATCATCGCTCTTAACATCTTATGGTCGATGCTGTCCAGCCCACGTGGATCCACTTGTAGCATCTTCAGGGCTTCCCCAGAAATCTCAGGGGTTATAATCCCATCGCCGCGCACTTGAGCAAAATCACGGACTCGCTTCAATAGTCGGTTCGCAATCCGCGGCGTTCCACGGGAACGAAGCGCTATCTCTTCCGCCGCATCTCCGACAATCTCAATCCCTAAAAGATCTGCATTTCGAGCAACAATGAAGCTTAGCTCATCTATGGTATAGAACTCCAAGCGGCTGACCACTCCGAAACGATCACGTAGTGGCGCTGACAGCAGGCCAGCACGGGTGGTAGCACCTATAAGTGTGAAAGGCGGCAAATCCAAGCGTACCGAACGGGCACTTGGCCCTTTGCCGATCATGATGTCCAGCGCGAAGTCCTCCATCGCCGGATACATAACCTCCTCCACCGTCCGGTGTAAGCGGTGAATTTCATCGATGAACAGCACGTCGCCTTCCTGCAGGTTCGTCAGCAGGGCGGCTAAATCTCCCGGCCGCTCTATAGCAGGACCGGACGTTGTTCGTAAATTCACACCCAGCTCATTGGCGATAATGTTTGCGAGTGTTGTTTTACCGAGACCTGGAGGCCCGTAGAGCAGCACATGATCCAGCGCTTCACTTCTCATTTTGGCTGCTTCGATATATATTTTCAGGTTTTCTTTTACCTGATTCTGTCCGATATATTCTCCCAGATAACGAGGGCGTAAACTTAATTCTACGGCTTGCTCGTCCATCATCAAATTAGCGGATATAATCCGGTCATCCATTCCTATCGCTCCCTTTCTTCAAGGATGTGTTCGGCTTTACTTAGCAATATATAATAGCCCAAGTGCTTTCTTCATCAACACATCTACAGTCCCTGTCTCTGCGCCCTCTTTTTTCATAGCGAGCCACACACGGTCCAATTCACTTTCGGTATAACCCAATCCCTTAAGGGCATCCCTAGCCTCTTGCCAAGCTAACCCATCCGATGCTTCTTCCATTGGAACTGCAAATAATCCCGTTTGCATGGAAGCCATACTGAGTCCGTCCAGCTTGTCCTTCAAATCTAGGATCATCCGCTGCGCCGTCTTCTTGCCAATGCCCGGCAGTTTCGTTAAGAAGGTTATATTCTCTTGGTAAATTGCCGAGATCAACTGATCTGGAGTTCCACCTGTCAGTATTCCGAGCGCAACCTTCGGACCGATCCCAGATACCTCAATCAACTTGCGGAACAATTTTTGCTCCTCCCGAGTCGGGAACCCGAACAGAAGCGTCGCATCCTCACGTGTTTGATAATGAATATAGATCATTACAGGCCCTTCTACTTTAGCAAAAGCATAAGGGTTCGGGCAGAACACCCGATATCCTACGCCCTGTACATCCAGCACCACATATTCCGACTCTAAATGAACGACGGGTCCTCTTAAGAAATCTATCATTTTCGCAATACCTCATTTAATTTAGAATTAAGACTGCTCGAATGGGCATGACATACCGCTACCGCGAGTGCATCCGCTACATCATCCGGTTTAGGGATCGCCGATAATTTCAGTAGCAGCTTCACCATTTCCTGTACCTGCCGTTTCTCTGCCTTACCATAACCAACTACAGCCTGCTTCACCATCATAGGTGTATATTCCGAGACGGGTAAGCCACGCTGTACTGCAGCTAATATCGTCACTCCGCGGGCCTGTGCTACTGGCAATGCTGTTGTAACATTACGTGCAAAGAACAACTTCTCTATCGCTACAGCATCAGGTTTATATTTATCAATGAGCTGACCCATGCCTTCATAGACATGCAGCAGACGTTCTTCCTCAGGTGTGTGAGCCTCAGTCTGGATACAACCATATTGGACCGGGGTCAACTTATGACCTTCCTTATCCACAAAGCCAAAACCGACAATCGCCAGCCCTGGATCAATTCCCAAAATGCGCAAGCACGATCTCTCCTCTATAACAGGCAGTTTATTCCACCGTTTTCATCCATTACTCCGCTATGAAGCGAACATATGTATTCCTTCAAACCATTATAGCAAAAATACCCCTTCCGGGAGAAAAAAAGTTTACCCTCTAATGCGAAATGACAACTTTAGGCCTACAATGAGAACCTCAAACTTTCTTATATTTGCAAAAAAAAGCTGCCCTATAGCCATTAATAATGACTTTAGGACAGCTGATATGCTTAAGGATGCTATTGCTTATTCTGCATGACATGTTCGGCAGCCTCACGCGCATAGTCACTGAAGGTGGACAATACGCTGTTGTACTCTTCAATATCTTGTACACGAATGCCCTCATGAAGCTCTTTCCAAATACTTTCCGGCAGAGAGGATTTCAAGGAACCCATATCCATTTGAAAAAAGGTCTTCAGAACCTTTTCCTGTACCGGAGGGCCTTTAAATAATTTCAAGTTCCCAAATGCATCGACCCCGATATAGGCTTCTTTTTTCGTTAGGGTCGATAGATCATTCACTTTTTGTTCCAGCCACAAATCTCCATCACTGCTGATGAAGCCGCTCCATGCAGGGTGTTCGTGAATTATTTTTTTAAGCTGAAGCGGGTTTTTTACACCTGGCAATGTCTGAACTTCTTCCCCAGATACATACGATATTTTTAAATGAACGGTTCTGCTGCGTCCGCTTTGAGCGATCGTCTGCAACAGTTGTTCGTTTTTTATGGTGCTCTTCTCTTTCTCCTCACCGCTGTCCACGCCTACTTTAAATACAGCTGCGGCCAACTCGCTTTCGGCACTATCCGTCCAACTAGAATCCGTCAGCAGTCCACTGATTTCCTCAGGTACCTGCATACTGCGCCATGCCAGTACAGTAAGAGCTAAACAAGCTGCCCCTACCCAAAGCGCCTTTTTCCAACGTCTCCATCGCTGCCAAAGTTGTTTTTTTATGCGCGACACGTTAATCCCTTCATTCTGGTTTTTCCCTATTGTGACCTGAGAAGGGATCATTTATGCGCTTTTCTGTGAATAATCGCTATTTTATCCTAATTGCAAGGTTGACCTTGCAGTATCGTTCAAGCGTTAGGAATAACCGGCAGCTTCACATGGCTTGGATATTCACTATTATGGTAAACAGTCTGCAGCACTGTAATCGCCTCTGAGTCTTCATACGGGTTACCACCAGTATTCGTATTCGGGAAAGCAACGAATTTACTGGAAGAGGTAATCGAAAAACGAATTCGGTGTCCTACCGCAAATCTGTGAGCAATATTCGGCATGAAAATATCGTATGCCTCCACTTGCCCTGGCGTGAGCAGCTCTGGTGCATCAAACCCATGACGATATTTAGCTCTGACAATATAGTTAGATAACCGGATAGAGTCTCCATGTTCATTCACACCACTAAGTGTAACTACCCAATCCGTATCCTTACCTGTGCTAGCGGCGTAGATGACAGCAGACAATTCGCCAGCAATAGTCAATTCTTCCGTCAACACCTCACTAGTGTACACAAGAATATCATTTCGGAGCTCATATTTCCGCAAATTTTCAGGCTCCCGCTCACCGCTATCATTCATAGGATCATTTGGGTTATAGACATAAGTATCTTCTGGAGAGTGTTCCTCTGGCGCTGTGAGCAGCTTCCCATCTCCTTGTCCTGAATTAGCCCGACCAGCACTGGAAAGATAAAACGGCGTAGTTGTAGCTTCAACTGGTGTCCAATCCTCCGACGTTCTCCACTGATTCTCACCAACGACATAATAAGAGGCTCTAGGCTCCTGATCTATTCCGTTCGGAATGCCTTTGAGGAAGCGGTCGAACCAGCGCAATACAGAAACATCATAATCATAGACGACTGCATCATTGCCGAAGCTTACACCCTCATAATCTCTGGCTCGGTTTGGCCCATGCTCCCATGCACCCAGACGGATTTTACGATTTGGCACATCATGTTCAGTCAGCATTCTCCAAGTCTCCGATACGCCAGGGCTGTCGCCATCATACCAGCCTGAGATCACATACATAGGGACCTGCACTTGATCCCCGCGTTCCGTAAAGGTACAGTTTCTCCAGAAATCATCATACTCCGGATGCTGGCTCCACAAATCCCATGGTCCAGATGCTTTGCCGATCATTTGCTGTGGAATCTCCTTAATCGGTCTCGCATCGACGGCCGCTTCTGGGTTCACCGTAATGCCCCCAAAAATATCAAAATCCGTCCGGGTACCCACAGATTGTGCAAGCGTCCAAGACAAGAGTGGCCAAGAGCAAAGCGTCCCACCCTTACGCGCTGTATCTACAAACGGTGAGCCAACATTCACTTCATCCACAACAGCCTTCAAATTAGGGTGCCCACTGGTCGCCGCCGAGACAACCACAAAACCGAGATAGGACGCGCCCCACATTCCAACATTGCCATCTGACCAATCCTGCGCGATAATCCAATCGATCGTATCGTAACCATCATCCCGTTCATTATAAAAAGGGATCAATTCCCCTTCCGAATCCGCCCGACCCCTAACGTCCTGTGACACCACTGCATAACCTTTGTTAGCCCATCTCATAAAAATCTCTTTTTTCCCGTTACGGTCATAACAGGTTCTCACAAGAATCGTCGGCAGCTTGGTTCCCGGCTGAATGCCCTCAGGAAGAAACACATCCGTAGCCAGTCTCACGCCATCACGCATCGGAATCAGATTCGTACCCAAATCATTTACACCATACTCTGGCTTGGACAAAAGGGGATCATCATAAACAACCAGAGGCGTCAGCGTCTCATATCCTGCTTTAACAATCAGCTCGATGCCATACCGATTCGGCGTAAGAAAGGCAATAATCTCACCATCCAAGGTCACAATATCCAGTGCCGTCTCTTTTCGTAGCGCCCATACTTGTGAAGTAAGCTCACGGCCATCCAATACAGCCTGATACTGAATATGCTTTTGATAAAGATCACCATTACTTAGAACTACCTCATCATTGACCCATTCTGCTTTAGCGTAAGCGCCCATGTGTTCGTGGATTTTTTGAAATGGAAGAACGGTCTTGAACTGGCCATCCAGCGCATTGTATTGCATTTGTGTTCGTCTGCGTGGATCAACCTTAGCGAGTTTAATTTGTTGTTCCGTAAAATGTATTTTCCCTGAATAAATGCCAGAACAGTAGAAGTTAAATGTAGTTGTGTTCAAGTATGTTGTCATCTATTTATCCCCTATCCCCAAATTTCTTCAAATACACGCAGCCAGTTGCCACCCATAATCTTTGCAATATCCTCATCCTTATAACCGCGAGCCACTAGACCTCTAGTAAAATTGATAAAATTGCTATATTTTTCAAGCCCAGCAACGGTTTCAGTAGAAGGTCCGTCTCCTTTGGCAAATCCTAGCTTAGGTGCAATATGTTCTTTAAAATAAACCAATGACCAGAGCACATCGCTCATCGGCCAATCCGTTCCAATCCCGACATGATCCACGCCTACAAGCCGACTCACATATTCGATATGATCCAGCACATGATCAATGGTCGTATGGTTAGGATCTTCATGAACAAACCACGGCATAGCAAAAATACCGATGACTCCCCCCGTCTTCGCTATCGCGATAATCTCTTCATCACTTTTACAGCGCATATGTGGATAGATAGCCTCTACACCCGTGTGTGAAGCAATGACCGGAGTCTTAGAATACTGGCAAGCATCGAGCGTGGTCTGTTTTCCGCAATGTCCCGTATCTATAATGATCCCGAGCTTGTTCAAACGCTCAATGAATCTTTTTCCATAATTCGTAATCCCAGCGTTCGACTGTTCTGCACAGCCTGCACCGACCTGATTCTGATTGTTATAAGTTAATTGTAAAATTCTTAAGCCAAAATTATGTAACACATCTAATAGGTCCAGATTGGTACCTAGGCCATCTGTTTCTTGTGCCGTGATAATACCCGCTTTATGCCCATTACGCTTGGCTGAACGAATGTCCTCTGCGGTTAATGCTTTTACTAACCAATCTGCGGAGTCGAACTGAAGCTGAACTTCAGCCATGCTAGTGACCATGCTTTCTAAAGATTCTAAGTGAAGTTCCCGGTTACCCGCGGTAATTCCCGATTTATACCATTCACTTTTATACTCGGGGATCTCACCGCTGGCCAACAGCTTTGTGATCATTTTTGCTGGCATGCTGCTATATATCATCGGCTCATCTTTATAGGGCTCACACAGCTCTTTTATTTTTTCGGACACAGACTCTGGAATTGCGTTTGGAGATAAGGGACCTTGAAATAGCAAATCAATATTAATGTTCTGCTCATGCAAATGTACGGCCCGCTCTTCGTCTTGCTCCGTCAACTTGAAATCATACAAACCTTCATATGTGCTCATCATGTGGTCGCTCCTTAGAATGCAATTTCAATGCCTTTTTGTAATTTAACAGCTTCATTATAAATGAAGTTGGCTGCTGCTAAATCCTCTATTGCAAGTCCTAGTCCTTTAAAAAGAGTGATCTCATCAGCTGTAGCTCTGCCCTCAATATTCCCGCTGATCAGTTCACCGATTTCACCGATAATATGGCCTGAAGTAATCACGCCTTCGTTCAGCGGAATTAAATAATCCCCAGATTCATTATGCGCGGATTCCAATCGGTCTACATATAACTTAGCTAACCGTACGGTTTCCGAATCCAGCTCACGATCCGCTGCTCTACAGGCTCCAACCGCATTGATATGTACTCCAGGCTTCAGCCATTCTCCTTTGAGCACAGGCTCTGTAGATGCCGTTACGGTACAAATGATATCTGCTGGATTAACTGCCTCTTGAATAGACTCAGCCACAAGGATGTCCACACCATATTTACGGCTCATTTCTGCTTGGAAATCTCTTGCCTTTGCAAGTGTCCTACTCCAAACTCTGACCTCACGAATCGATCGAACCAGTAGCATCGCTTCCAGATGGCTTTTGGCTTGCTCGCCCGTACCTAGAATGGCAAGCACCTCTGCATCTTCTCTAGCCAAATAACGAGTGGCTACTGCGCTAACAGCCGCTGTGCGAATTGCGGTAATCTTCTGTCCATCTACTACAGCTTTCAGAACACCGGTAGAAGAATCGAATAACGTAACAAGCCCTTGATGGGAAGGTAAACCTGAGCCCTGGTTGCTTGGAAACACACTGATGATTTTGGCACCTGCTACTTCTTCACTCTGCAAAAAGCCCGGCATTAAGCCAATCAGATTGCCTTGGTGCAGCGGGAGTACTTGTCTTAAGCTCTGTATGGCTTGTCCTGCGGACAAGTCCTTCAAAACGGATTCCATCACTGTGATGCAAGACTCCATTGCTAATAGCTCAGCCACTTCATTTTGATTAATAACTAGCATAAGACAAACCTCCTTTACTTCATTGTGGCAACAAATGTGGGAACGCAAAATTATTCTTTATATCATAACTTATACGCTTTAAATATTCATGTATAAAGCTGAAAATCAGCAATTTGTCTTACCACGGGCTATTAGCTATACTTAATATAGTTCATATTCTATTTTAAGGAGCTGACGATTGATTATGTCTAGTAAAATAACTTTAGGTAGAACAAATTTGCAGGTACTCCCTCTCGGACTGGGTGCCAATGCTGTTGGTGGGCATAATTTATTTCCCGGCTTAAATGATGAGACTGGTAAAGACATCGTTCGCAACGCTCTTGACCATGGGATCAATTTCATTGATACTGCCTTTATCTATGGTCCAGGTAGATCCGAGGAACTTATTGGAGAAGTGCTGAGAGAAAGAGGCGGCCGTGACAATGTGGTTATTGCTACTAAGGGCGCTCACAAGATTACTGGCGATAAGGTTACGATCGACAACTCTCCAGCTTTTCTAAGACAGTCTGTGGAAGACAGCTTGAAACGCCTCCAGACCGATTATATCGATCTTTACTATATTCATTTCCCTGATGAAAGCACTCCTAAGGATGAAGCTGTTGGCGAGCTTAAGAAGCTGAAGGATGAAGGAAAGATCAAAGCGATCGGGGTCTCCAACTTCTCCATTGAACAGCTGAGAGAAGCCAACAAGGACGGGCATGTGGATGTTCTCCAATCCCATTACAACCTGCTGCACCGTGATGCAGAAAAAGAACTGCTCCCTTACACGCAGGAGCTTGGCATTTCTTTCGTTCCTTACTTCCCACTCGCGTCCGGCCTTCTTGGCGGCAAGTATAAGCAAGGCGATACGTTCAGCGACAATAGAAAGAACAACCCAATGTTTCAAGGAGCGACCTTTTCCAAAAACCTGGAGAAGGTGGACAAGGTTCGCCAAATTGCCGATACCAAAGGTGTTGAAGTCGCACATGTGGTGCTAGCCTGGTATTTGACCGTACCTTCCATCGACGCACTTATTCCCGGAGCTAAACGTCCGGAGCAGATCGTATCGAATCTCCAGACTCTGAAAGTTCAGCTGACACCGGATGAGATCAAAGCGATTGATTCAATCTTTAAGGCGTAATAGCGCCTTATAATGTAAAGGGGGTTGTCCTAGATGTCATGAAATGACTACTGGGATAGCCCCTTTTCTACGGAATAGCGTCACTGGAGTCCGCAAGCCTTAATAAATGATCAAGACTCGATAGCGCAGCTAGCCAACAAACAAAAATACAGGGCAGCGGATTCTTATCGAATATCCTAAATTCTTTGTATTAGTAAATATTGTTTGCTATACTTTCTCTGTGTATCAGTAGACTTAAATTTTTATACAAAGGGGAATTCCTTGATGATTATTCAACCTAAAACACGCGGATTTATATGCACAACAGCCCATCCAGAGGGATGCGCCAAACAAATAGAACAACAAATTGAATATGTAAAAGCGCAAAAGAAAATTGAGGGACCTGCGAATGTACTTGTCATCGGTGCCTCTACCGGATACGGACTGGCTTCTAGAATTTCAGCTGCTTTTGGTGCTGGCGCCAATACCATTGGTGTGTTCTTCGATAAGGCTGCGGAAGGTCAGCGCACCGCATCTGCAGGCTGGTACAACTCCGCTGCCTTTGAACAACAAGCAGCAGAGCTTGGACTTAAATCACACAGCATAGTTGGCGATGCCTTCTCTGATGCGATTAAAGAGAAGACCATTGCATTGATTAAAGCTGAA
Organism: Paenibacillus sp. FSL R5-0923; assembly: GCF_038009145.1. Classification (NCBI taxonomy): domain Bacteria; kingdom Bacillati; phylum Bacillota; class Bacilli; order Caryophanales; family Paenibacillaceae; genus Paenibacillus; species Paenibacillus sp. FSL R5-0923. The sequence goes on along the minus strand of NZ_JBBPAT010000001.1, from coordinate 2,201,778 downwards.
TATGGCACCATCGATTTAGTTATTTATAGTGTCGCTTCACCTCGTCGTACCCATCCGGTAACAGGAGAAACCTTCTCCTCCGTTATTAAACCAGTGGGAACAGCTTATTCGAATAAAACCTTGAACTTCCATACAGGCGAAGTATCCATGACCACCATTGAGCCTGCTAATGAAGAGGAAGTACGTCAGACCATCGCTGTAATGGGCGGCGAAGACTGGAGAATGTGGATCGATCAGCTTCAAGCAGCTGATGTCCTTGCAGATGGTGCTACTACCGTTGCTTACTCCTACATCGGGCCTGAAATCACTCACCCTATCTATCGGGACGGAACAATTGGCCAAGCCAAGCACGATCTGGAACAGACTGCGATCCAAATGAATGACCTTCTTTCATCAAAAGGCGGACGTGCCTTTGTATCCGTTAATAAGGCGCTCGTAACTCAGTCCAGCTCAGCTATTCCTGTAGTGCCCCTATATATCTCTGCACTTTATGAAGTGATGAAGGAAAAAGGCCTGCACGAGAACTGTATTGAACAAATGTATCGCTTGTTCTCTGAGCACCTATACGGTGAAGGCAAGGCTACTGCTGACGGAAGCTGCTTGATCCGCATTGACGACTGGGAAATGCGTGAGGACGTTCAGACAGAGGTTATGAAACGTTGGGACGAGCTGACAACTGATAATGCAGGTGAGCTGGCAGATCTTGAAGGCTACCGCCAAGATTTCTTCAATCTGTTTGGCTTTAGAACAGATGGCGTAGACTACGAAGCAGATATTGATCCTAATGTCGACATTCCGAATATGTACTAAAATGTTTCTGAGCACTTCCATATATTAATTATGGATGTATAAAAAAAAGAGGTTGTCTGCAAAAGTAGTGAATTCTACTGATGTGGCGGCCTCTTTTTTGTACTTTGCTTACAACCTACCTATACGTCGTAGGGCATATTGGCTTAGCCTCCCACTTTGTGATATGGTTTGATAGAATACTGCAAGTTCTAACTTACATTCTAAGGAGTGAATCACTCATGGTTAAGAAAATTAGTGTAGCGAATGGAGTACTTGACGTATCCCAAATTTCGCTGGGCTGTATGCGGATTGCGGATTTGTCTGCAAAAGAGGCTGATACACATGTACATAGTGCGTTGGAGCTCGGAATAGACTTCTTTGATCATGCCGACATTTACGCGGACGGAAAAGCTGAAGAGGTATTCGCTGGGGTACTTCAGAACAATCCTGGTATGCGCGATAAAATGCTGATCCAAACCAAATGCGGAATCCGCAAGGGCTATTTTGATTTCTCCAAAGAGCATATCCTACAATCTGTGGAGGGTAGCCTTAAACGCTTGAAGACCGATTATATCGATGTGCTTTTGCTTCACCGTCCTGACACGCTGTTCGAGCCGGAAGAAGTGGCTGAGGCTTTTGACATTCTGGAAAGCAAGGGATTGGTCAAGCATTTTGGTGTCAGCAACCAGAATCCGTTACAAATCGAGCTACTTAAGAAAAATGTAAAGCAACCGCTGCTGTTCAACCAGCTGCAATTGAGCATTATGTTTACGGGTATGATTGATACCGGCTTCAATGTGAATATGACCAACTCCGGTTCGGTTGTTCATGATGGCGGGATCTTAGAGTATAGCCGTCTACACGACATGACCATTCAGCCATGGTCGCCTTTCCAATATGGATTTTTTGAAGGTGTATTCTTGGACAACGACAAGTTCCCTGAATTGAACGAGGTCATTAACCGCTTAGCAGCTGAAAAAGAGGTTACCAATACTGCTATTGCCATTGCCTGGATTCTCAGACATCCGGCAAATATGCAGCCTGTTGTAGGTACAACCAATACGCAGCGATTGCGGGATATTGCCAAAGCATCCGATATTACACTCACCAGACCAGAATGGTATGAAATTTACCGCGCTGCGGGTAATATCCTTCCATAAATATTAAAAGCCACGAAGTACGCTAATATCGTACTTTGTGGCTTTTTTTGTGACTATAATTGAAACCGTATAACTCTTATAAAAAAAGAAACGGCATCTCTGCCGTTTCTTTTAAGGATGGACTCTCAGGGGCTCGAACCCTGGACAAATAGATTAAGAGTCTACTGCTCTACCAACTGAGCTAAGAGTCCACAATATAATGATTTACCTTACTATACTTGAAAAGCAAAAGCCCTTAGCTTAACGCATAAGAGCTTCGCTTGCTAATTGATACCGGCGAGAGGACTCGAACCTCCACGGTTTCCCTCTCGATTTTGAGTCGAGCGCGTCTGCCATTCCGCCACGCCGGCAAAGTATGAAGTTAAAATATGGCGCGCCCTGAGAGATTCGAACTCCCGGCCTTTTGATTCGTAGTCAAACGCTCTATCCAGCTGAGCTAAGGGCGCAAAATTTATATGGAGCGGACGACGGGAATCGAACCCGCGACCCTCGCCTTGGCAAGGCGATGCTCTACCGCTGAGCCACGTCCGCACACGGTATGTATTAGTGTCCGACTCACTTAAGAAGTGAGCCATGAAGGACTCGAACCTTCGACACCCTGATTAAAAGTCAGGTGCTCTACCAACTGAGCTAATGGCTCATGAAGCAAGAAAAATGGCGGAACCGACGAGATTCGAACTCGCGATCTCCTGCGTGACAGGCAGGCATGTTAGGCCAACTACACCACGGTTCCAAAAGATATAATTGCTTGATGAAAATTGGTTGCGGGGGCAGGATTTGAACCTGCGGCCTTCGGGTTATGAGCCCGACGAGCTACCGGGCTGCTCCACCCCGCGTCATTAAAAATATTTAGCTATTCATTACCATAAGAAAGCTTCATGGTGGAGGCTGAGGGGATCGAACCCCCGACCCTCTGCTTGTAAGGCAGATGCTCTCCCAGCTGAGCTAAGCCTCCATGTAAAGAAGCAACTCAATTATCATAACACATTCCAACCTGTAATGCAACATTTTATTTCAGAAGAACAATTACGTTTTAAAGAAATTGGTGACCCGTATGGGATTCGAACCCATGTTACCTCCGTGAAAGGGAGGTGTCTTAACCCCTTGACCAACGGGCCTTATTGAAAACAAAATGTTTTGACAACAAAAAAGATTATATCATGTATTTCGAAGTATAGCAATACCTAAATTAATATATTTTCACTTTTCTTCTATAATAGGCGTTAAAGTGATATCAAGCTTACTAGCTATCATCTTTACGACTCCTAGAGTAGTCAGGTTATTTGTGTCTAAATGGTCTTTAAATACGTCCTTATTAAGCCCTGTGAGGCATCTGTCGATCTGTTGAACGGCCCACGAGTCATTCCCTTCACCTCTACCACCCAATCTCTTGAGCAGCGTCTCTCGTGAGGCACACAAAGTAAAATGATGAACCTCTAATCCCTCATTTATTAGATTACCAGCAATGTCCATCCAATATTCTGGGTTGACTATGGTCATAGGTACGATAATCGTTCCCCTATATTCGCTAGCTATGTATTTTAACATGGAATGGTTAATTTCACGCCAAAGATAATAGTCCTGAAAGTCACTTTTTGTCATCACATCGGGAATGTTTGCTCTTATGTAATACCCTACATTCTCTGGATCGTATACAAAAGAATCAGGAAGTCTGCGATGTAATTCATATGCAGTTTCTGTCTTCCCCGCACCAAAAGCTCCATTGATCCATATAATCAAGATCTTTATCCCCCATGAATAATCTATTAGTTACTCTATTAAACCACTTTATCATAAAAACCCTTACAAGCAAATTCACTCTACAAGGCACAACAAAAAGACCACTGTCGATTACTCAACAGTGGTCTTGCGTGCTTGGCAACGTCCTACTCTCCCAGGACCCTTCGGTCCAAGTACCATCGGCGCTGGAGGACTTAACGGTCGTGTTCGGGATGGGTACGCGTGGAACCCCTCCGCTATCGCCACCAAACGGGCATTTGCGGTACAAATGCATTATTCAGGTCTCAGCATCGCCAAATGCTGAAAACAAATTCATCATCATACAGCCACTAGGACCATATGGTTTAGAACTTGATTCCTGAAAACTGAATCCGAATTGAATTTTCGTCTTAAGTATAGGATAAGCCCTCGACCGATTAGTATTGGTCAGCTCCATGCATTACTGCACTTCCACCTCCAACCTATCTACCTCGTCGTCTTCAAGGGGTCTTACTAATTGGGAAATCTCATCTTGAGGGGGGCTTCACGCTTAGATGCTTTCAGCGCTTATCCCGTCCGTACGTAGCTACCCAGCCATGCTCCTGGCGGAACAACTGGTGCACCAGCGGTACGTCCATCCCGGTCCTCTCGTACTAAGGACAGCTCCTCTCAAATTTCCTGCGCCCACGACAGATAGGGACCGAACTGTCTCACGACGTTCTGAACCCAGCTCGCGTACCGCTTTAATGGGCGAACAGCCCAACCCTTGGGACCTACTTCAGCCCCAGGATGCGATGAGCCGACATCGAGGTGCCAAACCTCCCCGTCGATGTGGACTCTTGGGGGAGATAAGCCTGTTATCCCCAGGGTAGCTTTTATCCGTTGAGCGATGGCCCTTCCATGCGGTACCACCGGATCACTAAGTCCGACTTTCGTCCCTGCTCGACTTGTAGGTCTCGCAGTCAAGCTCCCTTATGCCTTTGCACTCTTCGAATGATTTCCAACCATTCTGAGGGAACCTTGGAACGCCTCCGTTACTCTTTAGGAGGCGACCGCCCCAGTCAAACTGCCCGCCTGACACGGTCCCCGTACCCGGTAAGGGTACTAGGTTAGAACCTAGATACGATCAGGGTGGTATCCCAACGGCGCCTCCACCGAAGCTTGCGCTCCGATTTCTACGGCTCCCACCTATCCTGTACAGATCGTACCCAAATTCAATATCAAGCTGCAGTAAAGCTCCATGGGGTCTTTCCGTCTTGTCGCGGGTAACCTGCATCTTCACAGGTATTAAAATTTCACCGGATCTCTCGTTGAGACAGCGCCCAAGTCGTTACGCCATTCGTGCGGGTCAGAATTTACCTGACAAGGAATTTCGCTACCTTAGGACCGTTATAGTTACGGCCGCCGTTTACTGGGGCTTCGGTTCATAGCTTCGGGTTACCCCTAACCACTCCCCTTAACCTTCCAGCACCGGGCAGGCGTCAGCCCGTATACTTCGCCTTGCGGCTTCGCACAGACCTGTGTTTTTGCTAAACAGTCGCTTGGGCCTTTTCACTGCGGCCCCCTCGTGCTATTCACACTACCGGGGCACCCCTTCTCCCGAAGTTACGGGGTCATTTTGCCGAGTTCCTTAACGAGAGTTCTTCCGCGCGCCTTAGAATTCTCTTCTCGCCTACCTGTGTCGGTTTGCGGTACGGGCACCTTCTCCTGGCTAGAGGCTTTTCTTGGCAGTGTGAGATCATGACCTTCGCTACTGTAATTTTCGCTCCCCATCACAGCCCAGCCTTAATGATGTGCGGATTTGCCTACACATCAGCCTCACTGCTTAGACGGACATATCCATCAGTCCGCGTCACTACCCTCCTGCGTCACCCCATCGCTCATAGCGGATTACGGTGGTACAGTAATTTCAAACTGTTGTCCTTCGACTACGCCTTTCGGCCTCGCCTTAGGTCCCGACTTACCCTGAGCGGACGAGCCTTCCTCAGGAAACCTTGGGCTTTCGGCGGATCAGATTCTCACTGATCTTTTCGTTACTCATACCGGCATTCTCACTTGTATGCTGTCCAGCGCTCCTTACGGTACACCTTCAACCCACATACAACGCTCCCCTACCCCAGATACATACGTATCTAGCCATAGCTTCGGTGGTGTGTTTAGCCCCGTTACATTTTCGGCGCAGAGTCACTCGACCAGTGAGCTATTACGCACTCTTTCAATGGTGGCTGCTTCTAAGCCAACATCCTGGTTGTCTGTGCAACTCCACATCCTTTCCCACTTAACACACACTTGGGGACCTTAGCTGATGGTCTGGGCTGTTTCCCTTTTGACAATGGATCTTAGCACTCACTGTCTGACTCCCGGCAATAAGTATATGGCATTCGGAGTTTGACTGAGCTTGGTAATCCTTGCGGACCCCGCACCCAATCAGTGCTCTACCTCCACTACTCTTATACCGAGGCTAGCCCTAAAGCTATTTCGGGGAGAACCAGCTATCTCCGAGTTCGATTGGAATTTCTCCGCTACCCCCACCTCATCCCCGCATTTTTCAACATGCGTGGGTTCGGGCCTCCAGTGCGTGTTACCGCACCTTCACCCTGGACAGGGGTAGATCACACGGTTTCGGGTCTACGTCCACATACTCATTCGCCCTATTCAGACTCGCTTTCGCTGCGGCTCCGTCTTCTCGACTTAACCTTGCATGTTAAACGTAACTCGCCGGTTCATTCTACAAAAGGCACGCCATCACCCATAGATAGGGCTCTGACTTTTTGTAAGCACACGGTTTCAGGTTCTATTTCACTCCCCTTCCGGGGTGCTTTTCACCTTTCCCTCACGGTACTGTTTCACTATCGGTCGCCAGGTAGTATTTAGCCTTAGCAGATGGTCCTGCTGGATTCATACGGGGTTTCACGTGCCCCGCACTACTCGGGATCCGTCTCGGAGAGAACACAGTTTAGGCTACAGGGCTTTTACCTCTATCGCGGGCCTTTCCAGACCTCTTCGCCTACCATATTCCTTTGTAACTCCATGTGAGACGTCCCACAACCCCTAAGAGCAAGCTCTTAGGTTTAGGCTGTTCCGCGTTCGCTCGCCGCTACTGACGGAATCACTATTGTTTTCTCTTCCTCAGGGTACTTAGATGTTTCAGTTCCCCTGGTCTGCCTCTACATCTCCTATGTGTTCAGAGATGAGTAACTGCGAATTACCACAGCTGGGTTTCCCCATTCGGACACCCCCGGATCAAAGCTTGCTTACAGCTCCCCGAGGCAGTTTCGTTGTTCGCCACGTCCTTCGTCGGCTCCTGGCGCCTAGGCATCCTCCGTGTGCTCTTATTAGCTTAACCTTGATTTCTCCTAAGAAAAATCTCACTAATAACATTTACTTGTTTGCACAAGTTGCTAAAAGATGTTCTAAAACGCAAATTCGTTTCGGTATCCAGTTTTCAAGGATCAAGTCTTACTGAGAGCTTAAACTCTCAAAACTGAGCAACGAGTGAGTAACAGGCCTAAACCTGAGATTTTGGAAGTTTAACTTCCGATTTGAATGTCTTCATTGCAGAAGACGATTCTCCATAGAAAGGAGGTGATCCAGCCGCACCTTCCGATACGGCTACCTTGTTACGACTTCACCCCAATCATCTACCCCACCTTCGGCGGCTGGCTCCCTTGCGGGTTACCCCACCGACTTCGGGTGTTGTAAACTCTCGTGGTGTGACGGGCGGTGTGTACAAGACCCGGGAACGTATTCACCGCGGCATGCTGATCCGCGATTACTAGCAATTCCGACTTCATGCAGGCGAGTTGCAGCCTGCAATCCGAACTGAGACCGGCTTTGATGGGATTGGCTTCACCTCGCGGCTTCGCTTCCCGTTGTACCGGCCATTGTAGTACGTGTGTAGCCCAGGTCATAAGGGGCATGATGATTTGACGTCATCCCCACCTTCCTCCGGTTTGTCACCGGCAGTCACTCTAGAGTGCCCAACATTACTTGCTGGCAACTAAAGTTAAGGGTTGCGCTCGTTGCGGGACTTAACCCAACATCTCACGACACGAGCTGACGACAACCATGCACCACCTGTCTCCTCTGTCCCGAAGGCCGCCACTATCTCTAGTGGATTCAGAGGGATGTCAAGACCTGGTAAGGTTCTTCGCGTTGCTTCGAATTAAACCACATACTCCACTGCTTGTGCGGGTCCCCGTCAATTCCTTTGAGTTTCAGTCTTGCGACCGTACTCCCCAGGCGGAGTGCTTACTGTGTTAACTTCGGCACCAAGGGTATCGAAACCCCTAACACCTAGCACTCATCGTTTACGGCGTGGACTACCAGGGTATCTAATCCTGTTTGCTCCCCACGCTTTCGCGCCTCAGCGTCAGTTACAGCCCAGAAAGTCGCCTTCGCCACTGGTGTTCCTCCACATATCTACGCATTTCACCGCTACACGTGGAATTCCACTTTCCTCTTCTGTACTCAAGTCACCCAGTTTCCAGTGCGACCTCAGGTTGAGCCCAAGGTTTAAACACCAGACTTAAATGACCGCCTGCGCGCGCTTTACGCCCAATAATTCCGGACAACGCTTGCCCCCTACGTATTACCGCGGCTGCTGGCACGTAGTTAGCCGGGGCTTTCTTCTCAGGTACCGTCACTCCGATAGCAGTTACTCTACCGGACGTTCTTCCCTGGCAACAGAGCTTTACGATCCGAAAACCTTCATCACTCACGCGGCGTTGCTCCGTCAGACTTTCGTCCATTGCGGAAGATTCCCTACTGCTGCCTCCCGTAGGAGTCTGGGCCGTGTCTCAGTCCCAGTGTGGCCGTTCACCCTCTCAGGTCGGCTACGCATCGTCGCCTTGGTGGGCCGTTACCCCACCAACTAGCTAATGCGCCGCAGGCCCATCCCTCAGTGACAGATTGCTCCGTCTTTCATTCTTTCTTCAGGAGAAAAAAGAAATTATCCGGTATTAGCTACCGTTTCCGGTAGTTATCCCAGTCTAAGGGGCAGGTTGCCTACGTGTTACTCACCCGTCCGCCGCTAAGTCATTTTGAAAGCAAGCTTTCAAAATGACTCCGCTCGACTTGCATGTATTAGGCACGCCGCCAGCGTTCGTCCTGAGCCAGGATCAAACTCTCCAATTAGTATTGAAAAGAGCGATATGCTCATTTTGAAACATCTGACGAGAAAATTAATTCTCTAATTTTGGATTTCACTTTCGTGATTTCCTACTCACTCGTTGTTCAGTTTTCAAAGATCAAGTTCTCGTTGGCGCCGTTCAATGTCTCAGCAGCAACTTTTGTAATATATCATGTTTTCCGATGAAATGCAACACTTTTTTTCAAAGTCTTTTGTAATTTCATCCGGATTAACATTCACCAACCGAAAGTTTATATCTCCTCTTTGCGACTGGATTTATAATGTAACATATAACCCACTTTAAAAACAACCCCTAAATTCAAAAAACATAAATAAGTACTTTCGCCTCAGTCCTACTTCTCGTTCCCATCTTCTCATAAAAAAACGTGCAGATTCTAATAATCAGAACCTACACGTTAAATAGAGATTGGATGTTAGTTTAGAACTGTATTAATTAGAAATCCACGGATTTCTGCGTTTCTTTGAGCTCTCTGTACGACCACCAGCATTTGAACGTTGAGACTTCACAGCTGTTTTGTTTTTCTTACTGCTGTTTTGACTCGAGGTCTTTGCTTTTGATGCCGTTTCCTTCGTTGCAGTTCCCTTGCTCTTGAGAGAAGCGCCAGAAGTAGATTCCTCACTCACTGTTCTAGCAACTTCGGGAGTGTCCTGTACAAACGTTTCAGGATCTTGGATTTCCGGAACCCGATTATGCTGCGAATAATTACCAATACCTGGATACTGCGGATTAGACGGAATACTCGACATTATCGGCCCGCCAAAAGCTCCAAGAGGAGATGCTGGAACTATTCCCTGATTAGGTGTTCCCGCTCCATAAGCAGAGAATGTATTTGGGTTTCCATATGCAGGATAGGTATTATATACGGGCATTTCATATGAATAGGGTTGAACATGCATTCCCCCACACCCACAAGTAGTTGGCCAAGGAAGGTTCGATGACATCCCATACATCGGGTTCATCCCTGAAACATTAGCCTCCATATTGTTAGGTGCAGCATTTGGATTCCATTGTTCTGGACTCACGTTAGGCGCAGCATTCGGATTCCATTGTTCCGGACTCATATTAGGCCAAGCATTCGGATTCCATTGTTCTGGACTCACATTAGACGCAGCATTCGGATTCCATTGTTCTGGACTCACGTTAGACGCAGCATTCGGATTCCATTGTTCCGGACTCATATTAGGCCAAGCGTTTGGATTCCATTGTTCTGGACTCACATTAGGCGCAGCATTCGGATTCCATTGTTCTGGACTCATGTTAGGTGAATACATATTTTCTGAAAAGTAGTATGGAGACATGCATTCGGGTCCATATGACGCCGGTTGAACATAACTTGGTGCCCAATTCATGTTCATATTAGGGCTATTTTGATAAGAATCATAGAGATAAGGATTTCCTCCTAGGCCTGGATATCCCATGTTGTCACAAGCATCTGCCTTTTCCTCTTTGCAAGCCACTGGCTTCATCTCAGCTTTTGCTGCCTCATGATGAGCTACAGGCTCTTGATTTGGAACTGTAATCTGAACAAATAGGCTCTGCATTTCAATTTCTTGCACAGGAGCAACTTCCATCTGCATATTCGGCGCAGGATTAGGTGCAGCATTTTGAGTATTAATAGGGGCAATGTTCATCGATGGGTGTGGTGCAGAATTGTACAAAGGCGAGATATTTGGCGATGATTTAGGTGCAGGTTTAGTTTCCGCTTTAGCTTCTGGTTTATTTTCTGCTGCTTTTGCTTCCGGTTTAGTTTCTGGTTTGACCTCTGGTTTAGTTTCCGGTTTTGGTGCAGGAACTACCTCAGCTACTGGCTGTTCTTTTGGACCCGTATATTCCTTCCCGCCAACTTGTGTTTTCTCAGAAGCATTAGAAGGCATGTAGCCTGGCTGTACGGGTGAAGCGTTTGATGTCTTTTTAGGAATGTTGACTACTTCCCCTAACATCAATACATTCGGATTCTTTAGCTGGGGGTTTGCTTCAACCATATCTTTTAAAGGGATTCCCCACGCCTTAGATAATTTCCATAAGGTATCACCTTGTTTGACTGTATGCTTGTAGTAAACTTCACTGTTATCCGGTACGGATACAGGAGCCGTAGGTATTTTTACTTTTTCACCAAGTGCCAGCACATTCGGATTACTGATCTGTGGATTAGCTTCAATAATTTTTTGTAACGGCACTCCGTACTTTTGCGATAATGCATACAGACTATCGCCTTGTTTGACAATGTGTATTTTCACGTAGCATTAACCTCCTAAAAGTTTTGTGGAGTATTGCTTTCTTACAGCTACACAGCAAAACTGGCTTTGAAAGCAAACCCCCTTTGGATGGAACATTGCTCTCTTACAGAGTTATATGCGGTACAGCCGCCTCCTTCGTTACTACATCTTATGCAGCCCATGGGCGAATGACATCCCTGAAATAAAAAAAATCCTTTCATGAGACATGAAAAGATGTACCAGAGACCTCCGGCCATCTTCTTCATATGCATGAAAGGATATCTAATGCCTATTCAATACTCATTACTCGACTAGCATGTAAAGAGCAAATTGTACGATTAAATGTTATTCCCAAACCTTGTAACCATCTTTGTCAACAACATTGCGGAACTCTTCAAGCAATTTCAAAGTGATTGGACCCGCTTGTCCTTCACCAATGATTCGGCCGTCAATTTCACGCGCAGCAATAACTTCAGCAGCAGTACCTGTGAAGAATACCTCGTCCGCTATGTAAACATCATGCATAGTGAATGGTTCTTCTTTTAGCTTAATACCCAATTTCTCACATAACTCGATGATCGCCAGACGTGTGATTCCTTCAAGCGCTCCCAAATAGCACGGAGGAGTAAAGACCACACCATTTTTGATGATGAAAATATTATCTCCAGATCCTTCAGTAACATATCCTTGAGCATTCATCATGATTGCTTCATCGGCTTCTGCCAGATTGGACTGGATTTTCACTAGGATATTGTTGAGATAGTTAAGCGATTTAATCTTCGGATTCAGTGCATCCGGAATATTACGACGTTGGGATACAGAAACAGCACGAAGCCCATTAATGTACGCTTGCTCTGGGTAAATAGCTAATTGTTCAACGATAATGATTACGCTGGCTTTAGGGCAACGGCGTGGATCAAGACCCAAGTTACCAGGACCACGGGATACGATCAGTCGAATATAACCGTTACGCATGTCGTTAAGGCGAATCGTTTCAGCCATAGCTTCCAGCATCTCGTCATAAGTGAGCGGAATATCCAACATGATCGACTTCGCCGAATCATATAGTCTGTCCAAATGCTCTTTACATTTAAAAATATTACCATTGTAGATACGAATACCTTCAAATATGCCGTCTCCATACAAAAAACCGTGATCAAAAACGGATACCTTTGCATTTTCCTTAGTTACGTGTTGTCCATCCAGATAGATCCATTGTTCAGCCATGAATTTACTGCACCTCCGCTTTCTCTTCCTCATAGGTGTATGTGGGATACGAGCCCAGAATCCGAACCTGACAGCCTAAAGCGCTAATCTCTTCAATCGCTCCTGGTAGCAGGACTGATTCTATCGGTTCCAGCACATCAATATAAAAATAATAAGTACCCAACTTCTTTTTCGTTGGTCGTGATTCAATACGCGATAAATTCAGCTTCCGCCAAGAAAAGGCAGCGAGGACCTGATGCAAAGCACCGGGAAAATCCTCCGGCAGCGTAACTAGGACACTCGTCTTTACACCATTGCTGCTCCGTGGAAGATCAATCTTCTGCGGACCGACAAGGACAAATCGCGTGTAGTTGTTGTTGTGATCTGTAACTTTCCGATCAACAATCTCCAGCCCATGAGTTGCTGCGCCAAGAGCAGTACCAATCGCAGCCCAGCTCTTGTCAGGATTGTTCTTAACGATTTCAACAGCTTCAGAGGTGCTTCCGACCGACTCCAGTTCAGCCCAAGGTGCATGCTTCCGAACAAATTGCATGCATTGTGCCATTGCAACAGGATGCGAAAGGATTTTTTTAATTTTAGTGAAATCCTTATTGCCGTTCGTATCTCTGAATTCCAGCGGGTGGCCGATGAGATTCTGTATCGATGGAAAGATCCATTCAGCCTGCATAGGTAGATCGACCTCATTAATGAGCCAATCAATATGTAGACTAACTGAGCCTTCAATAGTATTCTCAATCGGGATAACGCTGTAATCAGTGGTGCCACCAGCCGTAGAGAGAAAGACATCGGAAATTAGCTTGTGATGCACAATTTTCACAGGCTCGCCGTTAAACAAATGCAGCAGCGCTTCGTGAGATACCGAGCCCTGCGGCAATACCGCTATTGATTTCATAACCGTACTTCTCCTTTTATCATATCCAAAAATGATACGTTTTGCATCTCGTTTCTTTCAAGAAGCTCTGATGTAACACCTGAAGTACAAGGCATCAGCCAGCAAGTCTGAGCAGAGATGCCGTGTTCTTGCATCGTATTCATCAGGAAAGCCTCAAGCTCTCGCTTACGAGTCTCATGGCGATCAACTAAACACAGTAGGGTAGGACCGGCACCGCTAAGTGCGATTCCTAAAGCACCATGGTTAGGTGCTTCCGCGAGCAGCTTCTCCATGCCTGGAATAAGTGCTGCACGATAGGGCTGATGCAGACGATCCTGCATCGCTCTACTGATCAGGTCAAGCCGACCTGATGCAAACGAGGCTGTCATTAAAGAGGTTCTGCTGATGTTGTACACAGCATCACTAACTGAGATTTCTGTTGGAAGCACTCCCCGTGCTTTTGTGGTTTCCAGCTCGAATTCAGGAATAACCACGAGAACCTCAAGGTCTTGAGGTGGATCAAGGCGAACGTAATCCGCATGATCACCGTCCCACACTGCGGTAATGATGCCACCAAATAAGGAAGCTCCTACATTGTCAGGATGCTTCTCAAGCTGGGTAGCCATATCAAACAGCTTCGCATCATCGAGCGGAGAGCCGATCATCGTATTAGCTGCGACCATGCCCCCAATGATGGCCGAGGCACTGCTGCCGAGTCCACGCGTAAGCGGAATCTCAGAGTACATCGAAATAGATATTTCAGGCACCGTAACGCCAGCTTCTGCAAATACCATTTGAGCGACCTTATAGAGTAAATTACTCTTATCCTGAGCCACTCCCTTCATCTCGTCACCATATAGATGAAAAACAGTCTCCTCTGCTTCCTCCATCTCAATCCAGGCATACAGCGGCAATGCCATGCCAAGAGTATCGAAGCCCGGACCAAGATTGGCAGTACTAGCAGGTACTTTAACCCTTGCTACTCCATAAGTACTCATAACAGGTGCAATCTCCTTACTCATTGTTTAAATATAGAAAGTATAGTCCATCTAAAGTGCTAACCTTCCACACGGTAGTGACTCTTGATCCGGTGGATGACTTTCAGTTCATTAAAGTGACGCAGCACTTTATTCATACTTGCTTTGCTGGCGTTATGGGTAACAATAATAATCTCCGCATCAGGATTATTTGGATTGGCTTGCTGAACTACCGAATCAAGACTCACGTCATACTCGGCAAACACCTGAGTAATCTTGGCCAATACGCCTGCTTTATCATCAACGTGTAAAAGTAGGAAGTTTTTATAAAAGATATCCTCATCACTCTTAAGCTTCTTCTGCTTATAAGGTACTTTTTGCTTCAATCCATTAACACCCAGCTTGAGGTTCTTAATAATGGCTACCAAGTCAGCTACTACCGAAGTTGCCGTTGGCATTGCACCCGCGCCCGCACCATAGAACATTGTCTCTCCTACTGCCTCACCATACACATAAACTGCATTGAAGACACCATTTACAGATGCAAGTGGGTGACTTGCTCGAATCAAGGTCGGTTGAACACTGATACTGAATTCCTCATCCTGACGTTCAGCAATGCCTAGCAGCTTAATTTCGTATCCGAGACGCTTTGCAAAGGCAATATCGGCTTTACTCACTTCTGAAATCCCGCTCACACTGACGTCATGTAGCTCCACGTTAGTACGGAAGCCTAGGGTCCCGAGAATCGCCATTTTGCGGGCAGCATCCAGACCTTCAACATCGGAAGTTGGATCAGCCTCTGCATATCCTAAATCCTGCGCTTCTTTTAACACATCATTATAGGATGCGCCTTCTTGGCTCATTTTGGTTAGTATGTAATTAGTTGTTCCATTCACAATACCTATAATCTTCATGATCTTATCTGAAGAAAAGCCTTCGATAAGCGTCCGAATAATCGGAATACCACCTGCAACGCTAGCCTCATAAAAGACATCACATTGCTTCTCTTGCGCCTTAGCCAGAATCTCCGAACCGTGCAGCGCCATCAAGTCCTTATTCGCAGTTACGACATGTTTACCGCGGTCCAAAGCTTCAAGAATATATTCCTTTGTTCCATCGATACCACCCATCACTTCAACGATTACATCGATCTCAGGGTCACGAATAACATCCCATGGATCTGTTGTTATTTTGGCAGGGTCGACCTCAATATCACGGAGCTTATTGGAATTATTCACCGCTATGCGCTCAATGAGTATTGGAGAGCCTACTTGACTGCTCAAATCCTCCTGATTTCCTTCCACGATACGAACTACACCTGTACCAACTGTTCCCAGACCCAGCAATCCTACTTTAACCGGCTTCATCAGTATCCTCCTAAAAGTTTTACGTATATAATTTCTCTATCCCTGTCCAACGATTAGGGCGCGCTTCACTCCCGGAATATTCTTCAGACTATCAAGCATCTCTCCGAGCTCCTCATTCAAATGTGAGATTTCCACGGAAATCACCACATTCGCTCGTCCTTGTAGGGGAATACTCTGGTGAATCGTCAGCACGTTAGCCCCATGCCCCGCCACAGATCCTAGAACCTTGGAGAGCATCCCCGATTCATGTTCCAAATCCATGGAGATCGTAACAATTCGCTCACGTTCGAGCTGATGGATCAGGTGAATGCCATCCTTGTATTTATAAAAAGCGCTCCGGCTTAATCCTACCTGTTCTACACCCTCATGTACGGTCTTCGCATCCCCGGCCTCAAGCAATTGTTTGACCTGCATAGTCTTAAGTACGGCATCAGGTAATATGTCCTCACGGACCAAATAATAGCGTTCTTTCACGAACGTCCTCACCTCAAAGACTTTTGTGTTTTCTTAGTGGACATTATATCGGAAAAGACTTATAAAATGCAATAACTTTATATGTATACTCTGAGGCCAGGGAGTACGGTGCAGCAAAACCCCCGGATTCCCGGGGGCAGCAGGCAATCGTATGTACACTAACTGTATGGAATCGTCGTCCCGCAATAGTCACAGATTTTATCCTGCCCAGGAAGTACTCTACTCTTAGCACCGCAACTCGAACAAACGATGGATTTCGGCAGTTGGACAGGTGGCTTAGGCCTATTCTCCGGTAATGACTGCCGCCCAGATGATGGCTGGTTCTCTGATGCCGCGGAGGGCTGTGCCCGGTCAGGATGCACAAGATTGGGCGCTTGTTTATCTAAGAGCTTAACACGTCCTTCATAATAGACAAGATCAGAAGCAAGTAACCCCCATCTCACCAAATACCGTAGGTCTCTACGTACATCATCTTCACTTTGTTTCGTGATATCAGCTAAATTACCAATATGTCTAACATCATCCACTATGATCAGCATGAGATACTTCTTGCACAGAAAATCAAAGTTTTCTGTTGCGAAGGTAGCCCTCCCTGCAAAGCTGTCCGCCGGAATTATAAAGATCAAGTAGAGGACCACCAGAATGATCAATAAAGTGAACCACTTAAAATCCCCTTTGTAGGTCCCCACGGCGAAGAGGACGGCAAGTTCCATAAAAGCTCCCATACATACATGATAGAGCAATTTGTAGTTAAATGATTTCCGCTCATTCTTATAATGAGTGCTTACAAAACGAAGCATCGCAAGTACAAACCCAAGCGGAGCAAACAAATAGGCAATCGCCATGATGATTCGATCAAACACTGTCCGGTCTCGCTTGTTACGGTAGCGAAGGTTATTCTCAGGCGCACGCACCAGTGCTTGTGCCCGTTTGGAATAAATAAGCTTCGGCGGCAATTTTACAAATGGATTGTCTACACGTCCTTCATAATAAACAATATCTGGAGAAAGTACTCCCTGATCTTTTAAATATTCCAAAACCTCGCGGACGTTCTCTTCACTGAATCCGCGAATATCGGATAGGCTGCCGATATGCCTTATGCCGTCCACAAGAACCAAAGCGATATAGTCATTGCAAAGATAGGTGAATCCCTCTCTCCATCCTACGGCCCTAACCGACAATTTGATGGCGGGAATCCTAAACAATGCGTAGATAATCACCAGCCTGATCAAGAGTGCGACATAATCGATTTGACCGAGTAGCTTGCTAATAATGAAATAGATCGCCAATTCTACAAAGGCACCCATACACGCATGATAAAACAGGTTAATATTGCTTGCTTTGCGCTGTCTCTTGGAATGTGTAGATAATAACCGAATGGCAGCCAATATAAAGCCAACCGGAGCAAATACATACGCAAACACAATAGTCGTATAATCAAACGCCGTCCGCTCATATTCGTGCTTATATATCGGTTTGCCTGTTGTTGGTGGCTGCCTTCGTATATCCAATTTACTCATCTTTTATCTCCCCTAGTTAAGTTATATCTACAATGCTCAGGGAGAACCTTGGCATTAACTGTACGATATCATCGTGCCACAGTATTCACAGCTCTTAGACTGACTAGGCTGAACCGTGTTCTGTGCTCCGCAGCCCGGACAACGGATGGACTTAGGCAGCAGCGGTGAGGACTGCGGTTGAGAATGAATCTGTTGTCCCGAAGCTTGGGCTCCGAAGCCTGAAGTCCTTTCAGGATGTACAAGATTAGGTGCTGCCATGGATGGATCTGGCGTCTGACGCCCCTCGGAAAGTACAATATCAATATCCAGTAATCCTTTATTCTTTAGATACTGGACATCTCTCCGTACATCGCTTTCGCTTTGACCTATCCGTTCAGATATACTGCCGACATATCGGATATTTTTATTTTGAATCAGTTCTATATAAGAAGTGTTAAGCTTAGAAAGTGTATATTTAGCTTTTGCTGTCACACTCGCAAGAATAAGTGCCGGAATCAAAAATATAACTGCAAGGAAAATCTGGATCGTTAATAATTCGGAAGTTCCAGTGTTTCCACTCATGGTATCCACAAACATTGCAACAGAGAGTTCAACAAATCCTCCGATAAATACATGCATGATCAGATTTAGATTGGTGGGTCTCCGATGATTTTTATAATGAGTTAGCATCAAACGTAACAATGCAAGAACGAGTCCAATGGGTGTGAATAGATAAGCTGCTGCAAGAATGACATAATCAAACCCAGTCCGGTCTAATTTAATCAGAGGAACCGCTGCACTCCCCGCTGGGGTCGGTGACGGCTCTTGTATGTTCAATCTGTTCATGTAGTTATTTCCTCCTATTTAAGTGCCGCTAATTCCCGATTTCGCCGCTCTAGTGTAGCTTTAATACTGTCGGCCATTTCGTTGATTTCAGCTTGCCAGTTCTCATGTGGCTCATTTGTCATGAGCAGAAGCTTCACATGATCATGCAACAGGGAGATCTGCTGATGCATGATATCCTCAGTAGCATATAAAGATGGATCTGATACAGGATCACTGAACTTGAATTGATCTCGTAACTTATTGAGCACTTGTACAAGCTGTTCAGTTTCGGGATTCTTCCAGCTGCTTGCCAGCGCACTGATCTCGTTTATTTCACTCTGATGCTGCCGAAAAGCTTGCAAGGACCTCTGTATTTGCTGTTCTTCTGTTCCGGCATTCCATCCATAAATCCCGATCACAGCCAGTGTGATTCCACCAATCAAAAGAATCAGCAGTTGAACCGCAGCATACCACAGAGGGGACAACTCCAGTAGCCAATCGAAGACAATAGCCGATGCGAATACTCCAACCGCATAAATCCCCGTGATGATTGCACCGCTGAGAAGAACGGGTGAGGTCCGCTGCACACTACCTGCAGTACGGAGCCAAAAAATACAATAGCCATACACCACACTCTCCGCCAGCAGAACAGCAACTAGCGAAATCACGAATCGAAACAGTGATTCAGAGAAGCCTAACCCTATAAAGGAGAACACCGTTAGTATTATAGCAGCCACATAAATAATGGTGATGATACGAATATAACTTTTGCCCTTGTTCATAACGTCCTCCTTCAGCCTGCTCTTGTTCCACACTCTGCACAAAATTTCTGTCCAGGCTTCAGCTCATGCCCACAACCTCCGCATTTAATAACCAAACTATCTCCACAGTGAGGACAGAATTTCACCCCTGGTGATACCATTTCTCCACATTTACCACAGGCTTTAGGCATTTCTTTTCCACAAGAGACACAGGAAGATGCACCCTCAGGATTATCTGCTCCACAGGTTGGACAAGCACGATAAGGATTGCCACAACCAGGACAGAACTTGGCTCCTGCTTTCAATTCATGACCACATTCCAAACAATTGATCTTGTTTCCGGACGATGCGCTTTGCTGAATGCTCTCCAGAGCATGCCCACAGCCACTACAGAACCTTCCCTCAACAGAATTCATAACCCCACACTTCGAACAGGAGCGCTCTTGGCGCACAACTGTAGTCCCTGAATCAAAACTCATCCCTCGGGTCATACGATTCACCATATCCATAGCCGGTCCAGCGAATCCCATACCAAGTCCAAGCCCCATCCCGGTGTTCATCATGCCTACTCCAAGATTGCCAGGATTACCTGCTGCTTTTTCCATCGTGTTAAAGCCACGCTCCTGTTGATAGTTGAAGCCGATAATATCCATTTCTGCTTTTTTAGCTAAAGCTTCCTTTAATCGAATCGTTGCCGGATCATCATCAGGAATATTAATGGAATCAATATAGAAATTATTCAGCTCAAGTCCATTATCCAGAAAAGTTGATGCTAGCCGCCCCTGGATATGCTTTGAGATCTCTGCAACATAGGCATTAATCTCCAGTATACTGATTTGCTTATGTACAAGGTAGGATGAAATCAGTTCATTTATATTCGACATAAGCAAGCCGCGGAAATAATTCACGAGCGTATCGTGATCAAACTGAGGAAGCGTTCCAACAAGCTGCAACAAAAATTTGCGCGGATTATCAACCTTTACACCAAACTGTCCAAAGGAACGAACAGAAATCATAATTTTGTATTTAGGATCCTGGAGTTGTAAAGGTGCGCTGGTTCCCCATTTAACATTCATCGAATTGGTCTTGTTCACATACCATACTTCTGCTGTGAACGGCGACTTCCCACCGAAAGGAAGATTGACGATATTAGATAAAATAGGAATATTGGCGGTGCTCAGGGTGTGCCGCCCTGCTGTAAAGGAATCAAGCGCTTGTCCGCCCTTGAATAGGATCACTTCCTGAGATTCATTAACGATTAGCTGAGTCCATGTCCCTAGCTCTTGGTTAGGATATTTCCATGCGAAAATCCCCGGAGGACCGTCGTACTTCACCACTTCTATAAT
This sequence comes from Paenibacillus sp. FSL R5-0923, assembly GCF_038009145.1. Taxonomy (NCBI): domain Bacteria; kingdom Bacillati; phylum Bacillota; class Bacilli; order Caryophanales; family Paenibacillaceae; genus Paenibacillus; species Paenibacillus sp. FSL R5-0923. The sequence goes on along the minus strand of NZ_JBBPAT010000001.1, from coordinate 2,181,394 downwards.
TGCCATCTGCTATTCCCTCTTTCATCATCTATGATATATGAATAACGTATGCGTTCCCGGATGGGAAATTGTGTATTTCGATATTAATTGTATACGATATATATCGTGATTTGGGTTCTTTTCACGAAAAAAATATACTCGATATGGAAATAAAAAAAGCGCGGCTTGTGTCTTCCTTTACAGGAGAACACAAGTCGCGCTTTGTAATCAGCTAAATATTAATAGTAACTGCTATTCTCTACGAACTCGAATTCGAACTCACCAATACGGACAATAGTCCCCTCTACAGCTCCACGTTTACGAAGCTCTGCATCTACACCCATATGTCGCAATGTACGGGCGAGCTTTAGAATCGCATCATGTGTACTAAGCTGCATACGTTTCAACATTTTCTCGATACGAGGGCTGTTGACCACATATGTTTCATTATCACGTGTAATGGTGAACGAGTTATTATCTTCCGCTTCTAGCTTATAAACCTTACGTTCAGTTGTTCCTGATACTTCTTCAACTACCGGTGCCACCGGAATACTATCAAGAATATCCGTTGCACGATATAACAGTTCCTGAACACCCTGACGGGTAAGCGAGGAGATTGGCATAACCTCAAGATCCGGACGCAGCTCAGCTACGCGTTCTCGGAAAGCGATGAGATTCTCCTCTGACTCTGGCATATCCATTTTATTCGCGGCCACGATCTGAGGACGATCAATTAGAGTCGCATTGAATTGCTTCAGCTCGTCATTAATGAGAACCCAATCCTCGAAGGGATCACGCCCCTCTGAACCAGACATGTCCACTACGTGAATAATGATCCGTGTACGTTCAACGTGACGCAGGAATTCATGACCAAGCCCTATGCCTTCACTAGCTCCCTCAATTAATCCTGGCAGATCCGCCATTACAAAGCTTCGTCCATCCCCAACATCTACTACACCTAAGTTCGGTGTAATCGTAGTGAAATGGTATGCACCAATCTTTGGTTGAGCTGCGGATACGACCGACAGTAGCGTAGATTTGCCCACACTCGGGAAGCCTACAAGTCCCACATCAGCCATAACCTTAAGTTCCATAACAATATACCGCTCTTGACCTTCTTCGCCGTTCTCTGCTAGCTCTGGAGCCTTATTAGCTGCTGTTGCAAAACGAGCATTCCCACGACCCCCACGACCCCCACGGGCAACAACAACTTGCTGACCATGACGAGTCAAATCGGCGATGATCTCTTGAGTATCATCGTCAATTAATATGGTTCCAGGTGGAATCCGCACGATCATATGATCAGCGTTCGCCCCATGCTGACTTCTGTTACGTCCTTTAATCCCTTTGTCCGCTTTAAAATGGCGTTGATAACGGAAATCCATCAGCGTACGCAAGCCCTCATCTACGCGGAAGATAACGTCGCCACCACGGCCACCGTCACCACCTGCTGGACCACCATCCGGTACATACTTTTCCCGGCGAAACGCAACGATACCATCCCCGCCGTCTCCGCCCTTAACATAAATCTTAGCTTTATCTACGAACATTAATGTTCACCTTCCTCACATTTCAAGCGGCAAACGCAGCTCTACATAAGCCTTGCTGGGCTTAAACTGCTCCGCTTTCATGATTTTCCCTTGTACTATATTATAAATTTGCCCTTTGAGCTGCTCGGGATTGCCATGCTCTCCCTCACCTTCGAAGGAGATAAGAATGTCTCCTCCATCCTGAATAAAGCCAAGACGCAGCTTGCGCGTTTCACCCTGAGGAGCCAGTCCGTTATATTGATAAGCTCGTACGGTCTGCATGATCACTGAAGTCAGCTCATCTCCTGCTTCCCGGTTTAGCTTCTCCTCCAGTTGCAATCCTTCCTCCACTTGAACTTCCAGTTCCAGACTAGTCCGGTAAGTTCGGAAAGATTGGATATAGAAGACCAATGAAGGAATGCCCAGCTTAGCGATACGACTATCAAGCGCTATGCGTTCCTTTATTCTTTCCACACACTCCACGGATTTATCAGGCTTTCCAAGCTGAATATATCCGTAAAGAATCTGCAAATCATTCATCCAATCATGACGATGATGATTCAGTGTCCGAATCGCCGCCTGTTGCAGAGTGTTCTCTTGTATACGCAGTTCCCGTTCCCAATGACGCTGATTCCAAATCAAACTGAAAGCAACCGTTGCTGCTACCCAAATTCCAAGCAACAGACACGTCAAAAGGGAGGTATGCCAATACACGAGTCCTAAAGGAAGCATTACGGATAACATGACTGCCCAGATTGCACTTTTCCAGGATTTCATTCTTTCTCCCCGTCCCTCAGTTCGCAAAATTCATGACTTCGTTTAGATTATTACCCTCATCAATTACCATTTCCTAGTATAACACAGCAGTTCCCTGTAGTTCACCAGAGATAACCGTGAGATTTCACATATGTCTAAGGATGTTTATGTTTTCTTAAAACTCTGAAGGTCTACATTTCTAAAGTGCTCAAAGGTATCCACATACGCTTCTGAATATTCTACAAAAAAGCCTCCGGCACTCATGCCGGAGGCTTCTACATGCAAATATGGTTCCGTAAGCTTACGCTTCCAGTGCCGCTGCTACCGGAGCGACATCAACTGGGTATACGCTCACTTTTTTGCGATCGCGGCCCCAACGTTCGAACTTCACTACGCCATCCACCAATGCGAACAACGTATCATCTTTACCGATGCCTACGTTAGTGCCTGGGTGAATTTTTGTTCCGCGTTGACGAACCAAGATGTTACCGCCGGTTACTGCTTGACCGTCAGCACGTTTCACGCCAAGACGTTTGGAATGGGAATCCCGTCCGTTTTTTGTGGAACCTACACCTTTTTTCGATGCGAACAATTGAAGATTCAATTTCAACATGTTGTCAACCTCCTTCTTTAAATATTTACTTGCTCTATTTGAAGATACTTTCCGTATGATTCTGCGATATCATTTAGCATCACGACCATGGATTCAAGCAGCAATTGCACCTTCGCGGAAGTATCGAAATCATCAATGGAACCTAATGTTCCACTTAGGAATCCGTTCTTCATGGATGTATCCATGGAGATTCCGGTCAAAGTCTCAATCGAATTGACGGTTCCAACCGTTACGGCCGAAACACCGGCACATACGATATCTTCGCCACGCTTTGCATAACCCGCGTGCCCTTTTACCTCAAAGCCAACGATAGTTCCTAGATCCGAAGATCGTGTAATCCGTACGTTAATCATTCACGCACCTTCTTACGCTTGAATCTTCTCGATAGTTACTTTCGTGTACGGTTGACGATGGCCTTGTTTCTTGTGGTAGTTCTTCTTAGGTTTGTATTTGTAAACTACAACCTTAGCGCCTTTACCATGTTTCTCGACTTTAGCTGTTACAGACGCGCCGCTTACGAGCGGAGTTCCTGCAGTCAGACCACCTTCGTTAGAAACAGCCAATACACGGTCAAAAGTTACACTTGCGCCGTCTTCAGCTTCCAACTTCTCAATGAACAAAACATCGCCCTCTTGGACTTTGTATTGTTTACCGCCAGTTTCGATAATTGCATACATTTTACTTGCACCTCCTCATGTCTCAGACTCGCCTAGTCTAGGTGGCAGATTCCCGTGGGAACTGCGCTTATGTACCCGATCGGAGCGGTTACAGCATGTGCAGGACCGAATCAATCAAACACATACTTGAAGATATTATCATACTTATCGCCCATCGTCAACTCATTCCATCCATTCTCCAACTTTCCCAGTCCCTCCGCAGCACTGACAAAGGATAGGTGCGAAGCTGGCTGAATCATGTCTTGCCTTCTTCCGGGTCATCTCGAGGAGTCCAAGTCTTGTCCAACCGAGAATATGGGTTTTGGTTCGATCCTTGCAGATCACTTTCTCCAGCCGCTCGGTAACCATTTTACGGTGTATTTCTTCTTCCATATCAATAAAATCAACAATAATAATTCCGCCCGTATCTCGCAAACGGATCAGACGACCAATCTCCTCTGCTGCAAGCAAATTAGTATTCGTCACCGTCTCTTCAAGGGATGCTCCTCCAATGTATTGCGCAGTGTTCACGTCAATAACGGTGAGCGCCTCCGTCTCATCCCAGATCATTGTCGCTCCGCCCTCCAGCGTGATCTTGCGACTGAAGCTCTTGTGCAACTGTTCCTGTACCCCATAAGCTGTAAAAATGGACTCCGGTCCATTATATAAACTCACAGGCTTGTACCCATCAGGTGCCATGTCATCCAGAAATGCCTTGGCTTCTTTAACTGCAACTGGAGAATCTATAATCAACTGATCACGCTGTGGATTAAAAGCATCTCTTATAAAACGCTGAACAATACTAAGATCACGATGAAGTAGAGCTGGGGCTTCTGCAGTTTGTGCCCGACGTGTAATGTTATCCCATTGCGCACGTAAAAATGAAAGATCACCCTCCACTGCTTCATGCGGCTCATCCTGAGAGACAGTCCGCATAATAACCCCCTCTTCTTTCATTCGCAGACGTTCACCAATTCCTTTGAGCCGGCTACGTTCTGCATCGCGACTTATTTTTTTGGATACCCCAACATAATCGGCAAAAGGCATGTACACCATCCAGCGACCGGGCAATGTATAATGGGTCGTTACACGCGCACCTTTGCCGCCACTAGGCTCTTTTCTTACTTGTACAACAATATCCTGACCCGGCTGCAAAAGCGTCTCGATAGAAGGCTTCACATCCGGCTGTCTATCCAAATGAGGGTGCAATACATCATCAACATATAAAAAAGCATTCTTCTTCTGTCCAATGTCAACAAAAGCAGCCTGCATACCTGGAAGTACGTTAATCACACGGCCTTTATAATAACTTCCGACCAGCCCTTGCTGCTGATCGCGTTCAGCCGCGTACTCCACAAGCCTTCCGTTCTCCAGAAGAGCCATTCGGGTAATGTGCTGCGTGCAGTGAACGATCATCTGTTTCATGGCTTCACCTCTGGTTTCGTTCATTCATTCATCCCTTCTCACGCTCTGCATAAATACACTACATTCCGAAGTAGGTAGATATTAAGCGCTGTTCCGGCACAACAGCAACAACATTTCCTTCGCCGTTTAATACATAGATAAAATGATATTGATTACGTTTAAATAGACGCAATATAGCATCTAAAGGTTTCGCAGATAAGGCAACAATTGGACGAGCCACACTTCCTGTCCGCAAATGATACTCATAAACCGCCTCCCTATTCATCAAAAATGCAACAAATCGGTACGGTAAATTCCGATGATCCGTGAGATTTGAATACAATAAAAAAGCACCGATCATAACCATATTCAGCCTCAAGCCTCCGCCCGCTCCAAGAGGCAATAGCGCATAAACAATCACAAAAATGCTTGCAGCAACACTCACTCGTCCGCTCCATAGCAAAGTATAGTAATAAGGAAGAAATAAACTAACTGTAGCCTGAAGTACTTTGCCTCCGTCAAGTGGCAGAACAGGCAAAAGATTAAAGAGCGCAATAATGGCATTAGCATTTATAAAATAGACTAAAAATTCCTGATTACCATAACCTGCTTGCTGAAGCCCAAGAGCCATAACAATCATGATTCCATTTTGCAGCGGACCGGCAAGTGCAATACCAATCTCACGACTAGCGGTGAGCCGCCCATGATCCTCAATAACCGCAACTCCGCCAAACGGAAGAAGCTGAACCGATTTGACTGTAACACCAACTAAAAGGGCAGCCACCACATGTCCTATTTCATGAATGAGGACGATCGTAAATAAAGTTAGCAACTCCAGAAATTGTCCTGTGAGTACAGAGAACAACATAATGATTACGAACAATGGATGTAGTGACAGATCGATCCCTAAGATCCTAATCAAACGATACCACTTCTGTAGGATCAATATAAGTCTTGTCTTTCATCACTGCAAAGAATAGCGTTGGAGCTGAGGAGCCCTCTTTCTCCAGCATCCACCCGAGTTCATCTCCACTCTGAATCCAGTCATCAATCTCCAGCTTAGTGCCATTTAAATGTCCGTATTCTGCTGTGATTCCTCCAGAATGTTGAACTGCAATTCGAATGCCACCGTCCAATTCTTTGGAAATGGAAAGAACACGTCCCATGTCTATACTCTTCACCGTCACATTTGAGGTTGAATCGATTTGAGGCATAATTTCTACACCTTTTAGCGTGGAGGCAAAGGGCTCCACAATGCTTCCAGCTACCGGAGCACTAAGCTCATGTTGAGCTGCTGCCTTTTGAGCAGGTTCGTCTTTGTCACCAAATATCGGTATGAACGCCGGTGCACCATTAAAATTCTCCTCATACCAGACCCGCACTGCTGTGAAATCCATGTCATTACTCAAGGCATCACTAATAAAGGCTTGGACTTTATAGGACCATGGCTGGTGAACTGTAAAAACTCCCCACACCGCTCCAAACACAAGCACACTGGCTATAACCCGTCGAATAAAACCGGAAGAAAATTTAGAACCTCCTCCTCCTGGTTCCTCCCAGCCACCCCGTCTCTCTTTCCACATCACTTCCGGATCAGGCTCTATAGATGATTGCTCCTCATTTTTCTTAAACCCCGTACCCCACTCCTTGAAGCTCGTACTCTTTTCGGGCATAACGAATAACGGAGGCACCTCTGCTGTTTCTATATTCGGGATTTCCTCCAGCAAACTACGGATACGCTCCTTACGGCGATTCTTGATATCTGATTTGAGATCCATGTTTATCCCTCCGGACGGGCTTGTTTTACTTCCATTTTATGAAGCACGGAAGTCTCTTTAGAACAAGCCCACCCAAGGTGGAGCACTTAAATACCACTAAATAAATAAATCCCACCCATAGATTTCTCTAGTGGTGGGACCGTTAATGCTTCTATAGTAAGATTGCTTGGTGCAGAATTAAGCCATACCGAAAAATTTCTTGAACTTCTTAAATGCTCCCGGTTTCCGATCAAGTTGCATTAGCGGCACAGCATCACCTAAAATTCTACGAGCAATATTGCGGTAGGCAATAGCTGCTGACGAATCGGGATTCATAACTGTAGGCTCTCCACTATTTGCGGCCTTAATGACCAGTTCATCATCCGGAACAATTCCGATAAGATCAATATTCAACACCTGTAAAATATCCTCAATATCAAGCATATCCCCAGACTTCACAAGACCTGGGCGAATACGATTTACCACCAGCTTTGGCGATTCCACATGTGACTGCTCAAGCAGTCCGATAATACGATCCGCATCCCGCACAGCAGCATGCTCTGGTGTGGTAACCACGATCGCTTTATCCGCACCGGCAATCGCATTGCGGAAGCCATGTTCAATCCCTGCTGGACAATCAATCAAAATATATTCATATTCCTTCTTCAGTTCGAGAATAATATCTTTTACTTGTTCAGGAGTGACGGACGTTTTATCCTTCGTTTGAGCTGCGGGCAACATATACAACTCATCAAAGCGTTTGTCTTTAACGAGTGCTTGATTTAGGCGACAACGACCCTCCGCTACATCCACAAGATCATAAATAATACGATTCTCAAGCCCCATTACTACATCCAGATTACGCAGTCCAATGTCGGTATCGACGAGACATACTTTTTTACCCTGCAGTGCAAGTGCGGTTCCAATATTGGCTGTTGTGGTTGTTTTGCCAACTCCGCCTTTGCCCGAGGTTACGACTATCGCTTCTCCCATGGAGGCTACACCCCTTTAAACACATTTAAATCCTGACGTACTTTGACTAAATTATGAATTTTATCGATTTGCATAGCTCCGTTCGTTAAATATGCAAACTCCATACTGCTTTCTCGGGTTTCCCACTCATCGGGAGGACGACTGATAATATCAGCAATTCGCAGTTGTGTCGGAGACATTAATGAAGCAGCGATAATCGCCTCTTCATTTCCATCTACTCCAGCATGCGCCATACCTCTAAGTGATCCTAGAATATAGATATCGCCTGAACAGGTAATAGTTCCTCCTGGGTTCACATCCCCCAGATATAAAAGATTTCCATCATGGTGCAGCACCTGACCGGAACGAAGAATCCCGCTCATAAGAAACAACGCGTCATTATCCTCACTGCCGGGCACTGGAAGCGCCTCTATGGAACGAATCAGTAGATTTCCCTGTCCCTTCAGAATCTCCAGCACAGCTTCCTTATCTTCCTCAGTTACGGGACGATTGCCCAGCTTAATATCTACATGGACAATCGGTCCAGTCAAAATATTTTGATGGCTGTGCTCCAGCTTATAGCGAAGCTCGCTCAGAAGATCTTCGAAGGGACACTTGTCGTCTAGCAGGAATATCAGGCCATCCTTGATGCCCTTAATCCTTACATGCTTGGATTTTACTGTCATATGCCTGGCCCCCTATCCTCATTCATTCGTGCCGGGCCCCTTAAATTCCTGCTTTATTAAGAAAGAAAATAGAAGCTTCTTTATGCCGCTTCTTCCGTACTCTTCTCTTTCTTGATCAGCTCAAGCTGGCGTCGTAACGGTATGTAGAGGATCAGAGCAATAGCAAAATGAAAGAGCATCGTTGGTAGCATATGATTCAAAATAGCCCAGCTATAAGGCTCCTGATTGAGATTGAATACACTATAAATACCAAATAACACACTATCCTCTAGCAAGCTTCCGAGCAGAATCACAGTCATCATAAGAGGCAGTGGCGCACGCGGAATCTGAAACAGAAGGCCGATTAAATAAGCCGACAGACCCATCGCAAAAGAATGTGCTCCTAGAATTCTGCCATAAAAAACGACATCATGTAATAGTCCGAAAGTTAGGCCCAGTATAAGCGCTGTATGACGATGATGATATACAGCCACGAACAATAGCACAACGAACACTAGATTCGGAATAATTCGCATCTGCCATACATCTGGAATCAGCCAAGGCAGAATGGTTCCCTCCAGAATGAACAAGAGGAACAGTAACAGAACAAGAACAGATCTGCGCATATTCACTATTCAGCACGCTCCTCCGTAAAAACAACAATCAGCTGCTTCCAGTCTTGAAATTCTGCTGAAGGCTTAATCACTGCTGTGGAGGTTAATCCAAATTCACCAACCTCAACGCTTTCAACTGTACCGATGGTCAATCCTCGCGGATACAATCCCCCAATACCAGAAGAAACGATAACATCCTTCGGCGCAATAGGATCACCTGGCGGGATCTTGTTCATCAATAACTTGTTTGTCTTCGGATCATAGCTTTCAATCATACCAAAGGTTTTGCCCTCTTTGTTAATAGCGGTTGCCGCAATTGGCGGCTGAGAATTAGGGTCATTCGTATCCATCATGGTCATCAGCTTTACCGTAGAGGTGAAATTGCTGACTTGACTAATAACACCCACCAAACCATCCACCGAAATCACAGACATATTTGGTCGAACGCCATCTTTAGCACCTAAATCGATTACAATCGTACTATTGCTTGGTTCTGTTGTCTGACTAACCACCTGCGCAATATGGTATTGATATTTATACAATTCCTCCTGAGCTTTCGTGAACTTCAACTGTTCCTTTAACTGCTCATTTTCTACCTGAATGAAATTGTATTGCGCTTTATCACGTGCATATTGGGCGGCTAGAATCTTCAGCTGCTCATTTTCCTTAGAAAGATCTTTCAGATTTCCGATATCTTCAAACAAGCCCGCTACATATCCAGCGGGCTTGTAGAACATTTTTTGCACGAAACCAGTAGTGTCTCTAAGAAAGTTCTCCGGCCAGGACAAGGAACTCCTTGATGCCAAGCTGAAGCCCATCACCACAATGAACAGCACCAGTGTAATCAACAGAATAAACAGACGTTTATTGCTTAAGAGTTTAAACAGTTTCAACACCCTCTAACAACAGTATTTCTCCCATAACAGGGGTTGACGTACACAAGTGGCAATACATAGGCTTATCTCTTAGAGCGAAGACTGGAACTGCTGCGACTCTTGAACAAATGGATATTATCAAGCGCCTTTCCTGTTCCAATCGCTACACAATCCAGAGGGTTCTCAGCGACAATAACTGGCATTCCGGTTTCACGCGCAAGCAGTTTATCCAAGTTACGAAGCAAGGCGCCTCCACCTGTCAAGACAATCCCGCGATCCATAATATCTGCTGCGAGCTCCGGTGGACATTTTTCCAAAGTTACTTTAACAGCTTCAATAATAGAACTCACTGTATCGGACAATGCTTCACAGATCTCATCAGAAGTAATTGTAAGCGTCTTTGGCAGGCCTGTAACGAGATCGCGTCCGCGAATTTCCATAGTCTCAGCTTTCTCAAGTGGCAAGGCAGAACCTACGTCCATTTTAAGCTGTTCCGAAGTACGTTCACCAATCATCAGATTGTACTGACGTTTGATGTACTGAATGATGGACTCATCCGCTTCATCACCCGCAACACGTACGGAACGACTAGTAACAATACCGCCGAGTGAAATTACAGCAACTTCAGTAGTACCTCCGCCGATATCAACAACCATACTTCCTGTTGGCTCCCATACCGGTAGATCTGCACCAATCGCTGCAGCAAAAGGTTCCTCGATAATGTAAGCTTCGCGAGCACCAGCTTGTCTAGTAGCATCTTCTACGGCACGTTGCTCTACAGCAGTAATGCCGGATGGTACGCAGACCATTACATTAGGGTGACGTTGGAACATAGAACGTTGTTTCTGTGCTTGACGAATAAAATATTTTATCATCGTAGCCGTTGTGTCAAAATCAGCGATAACGCCATCCTTCATCGGACGGATCGCACGAATGTTTCCCGGTGTACGACCGATCATCTTTTTAGCGGATTCACCCACGGCTTCAATCGTCTTAGTGTCAGTGTTAATGGCTACAACGGAAGGCTCTCTTACAACGATCCCCTTACCGCGTACATAGACAAGCGTATTCGCTGTCCCCAAGTCAATTCCTAAATCTTTCGTAAAACTACCCAACATGCTAATTCTCCTTTTCCTAAGTAAATCTTCACATTTATATTACATGTGTCCTTTTTCTTTCAAGCTTACAAAGCTGCTATCACCGATAATTAGATGATCTAACACGTCAATCCCGACAATCTCGCCTGCCTGAAGCAGTCTTGAGGTCAAGGAGATATCCTCCGGACTAGGCGTTGGATCACCACTAGGATGATTATGTGCGCATATGATAGAGGCACTACTACATTTTATAGCTGCTCGGAATACCTCACGAGGATGAACAATCGAAGCATTAAGACTGCCCATAGACAACGTTTCTTGTCCTATCACATGATTCTTCGTATTCAGAAACAAGCAGACAAAATGCTCCTTCTGCAGATAACGCAATTGCTCAGTCAGTATCTCCGCAGCGTCCTCAGGACAACGGATAATGACCGGCATGTTAAACCTGGAGTTCGCAAGGCGCCTTCCAAGTTCGATGCCTGCTTTTAGTTGCACGGCCTTGGCAGGGCCGATACCTTTGATTTCGGTCAGTTCTTCGATGCTAAGGTCAACTAGCCCACGCAGGCCACCGATTTTCCCCAGCATCTGCTGTGCAATATGAATAGCCGATTCACGGCGTGTTCCCGTACGCAGCAGAATGGCTAACAACTCCGCTTGACTTAATGATTCCGCCCCATAATGCATCATGCGCTCTCTTGGTCGTTCTTCATGGGGGAGGTCCCGCAGCATTACTGATTGCGACTCCATCCCTATCCCTCTTTCCCAAGCTTCCTACCGGTTCAATACAGTTATACCGAACTCGGACAGCATTTCGCCAAGAAGCGACAGCGGCAATCCGACAACATTGAAATAACAGCCTTCAATTCGTTCCACCAAGGTGGAGCCAAGCCCTTGTATCGCATAAGAGCCAGCCTTATCAGCGGGCTCTCCCGTAGCTATATAAGCAATAATTTCATTCTCCGTCATTGCTCTCATCGTTACGGAAGTAACACGGTGCTCCACTATAGTCTTTCCATGCGGAAGTCCAATACAGGCTACACCCGTGTATACCTTATGATTCCGGCCCTGAAGTCTGGTAAGCATCGATTTACTGTCCAGCTCGTCCACCGGTTTGCCTAGCACAGTGTTATCTAGTACAACAATCGTATCACTACCAATAATTACTGCGTTACGCTCTCCTGCTGCAGCCACTACAGCCTCTGCTTTTCGCAGAGCCAAACTGCGCACGATTTGCTCCGGCGTAAAGTCCGGTGGTGTGCTTTCATCAGCTTCGCTGGTAATGACCTCAAAAGGCAAGCCCAGTAAAGACAAAAGCTCTCGTCGACGCGGTGAACCTGAGGCTAAAATAATGTGTTGTGAGTTGTCCACGTTGTAAACGTCCCTTCTTGATCAGTAACGAGAGTTACAGTCTTCGGTACAGCCATACAGCTGTAATAATACCGACGAGACTTAGCATGCACAATTTCAAATGAATAGTGATGTCATAGGTTATGATGTCCAAATCGGCTCGCGGAGACCACTTAAGCACAGTCGATGTTGTTAGAAAAGAAAGAGCCTTTACCGGCTGCAGTAGCTTGGCGATCCAGGCTCCAGCCAGCCAGCCTAGAATTAGAAATAACAGCAGTGTTCCTACATTTTTCTTCTTCATCTCAGTCTTCCCTCGCCATTTTTTGACACCCTAATTATTATACGGTGAAATTGTGATCAATACAAACGTAAAATCCCTTACGGTAATGTTTACCACCATTTGCACTAAAAGTTGCGGAGCGATACCATCCTCCGTATCAATTATAGTTTAAGTTATATAGGGATAATTTCCTCTTTCGCGCCAAAACAGCAAGCCCCCACATCTGGAGGCTTGCTGTCTTTAATGTCAACAATCTATCAGTTAATTCATTGCAGTTAGCAGCTGTTTCTGGCTAGTCAAAAAGCTCAGCATCGATTCTTGCACTTCCCAAAGTAGGCCCTGAGCCTTGTTCTTGTTATATTCACTCCAGGCTGATATCCCTTGGCTCATTGATTTCTCTAACGCTGCGCAAATGCTTTTGGCTTCAGGAGATACGCCTTGTTCCAGCACTTTTACAGCTTCACTCCATTGCAGATGGAGATCACTCATAGCGGGGGTATTTGCTGTCGTACTAGTTTGGCCAGCGCTAAGTAAAGAAGCAGATTGACTGCTTAGTTCACTGAGCAGTTTCCCACTCACGGAGAAATAGTTCTTCACTTCCTCTGCATTACCGGTATAGACAAGCTGTTCAGCCCCGGGAAGTGCCACCTCTCTCACATACAGCTCAATACCCTGATTCTTTAGTCCGCTGCTAAGTAGCTTGGCCTGTTCACGGTCGGATGACATTCCAGCATACACACGATTGCCGTCGGCAGGATCCATACCCGCGGCCAAACCTGCAGTTAACAGCTCCTGACGAGCCTCTTCAGCGCCTGCAGGTGTACTGAATACTCCGTACTGCAGCAGATAATAGCTTTGCGCAGCTACTTGAACTGGGATGGTGTTCTTCCCTGCATTTTCAGTACCCGTCACTGGTAATCCTGATGTACCTACACCTGCCGGATCTTTAGCTCCACTGGACTGCACTGAAGTAGCCGCAATGTCTGCTGTCCCATTTCCAGAGCTACTGTCCATATTCCCTCCGTAAAAGAAAGAAAGTGCAGCATAACCAAGCAGTACCCCTGTGCCGATGGCTCCCGTAACAGAAAGAGCTAATTTCCACCAATACGAAGGACGTCGAGTATGATAAGAGCCTCCGTAACTGCCAGAGGATACATTCTCTAATTTATCCCTGCTATCCGAAACCATATCTGACAGAAGATACGATTGCTGTGTATATCTAAAATCCTTATCCTGTTCGTCCCATTCTTCCTGGCGTGGATCTACAGTACCCGAGTAATAGTCATAGGAATCTTCCGGTGGTGCCTCATGCGTGGAACGAAAATCAGGCTCATAAAGCCATGTTTGCTGTGCTGGACCTACCTCTTGACGCAGTCCCTCAGCGTACTCTTCAGCTGTACCCAATCCGCCATTTGACCAGCGCTCCACCACTTTAGGCTTTGGTTTAGGCTCGTCCTTGTTCACGTCAAATCGGAATGTCATTCTTCCGTTATTCAACAGTTACACCTCACCTCATCTAATCTATAAGTAAATATATGATAGACAATAGAGAGATATGCTATTTTTAAGCCATAGGAATTATGAAAGATTATGCAGATTCAGTTTACATTACATGTACCTTTTATATACTATATAAAAAGAGCTAAAAGTGTACACTATACTAGGTAAGCTAGAAATGATGCTTTAGTTCACTACTGATTAGGAGGGCTTCTTCTGAAACAAAAAATTCAAGCAGCTATTGTAGGCTACGGAAATTTAGGAAAAGGTGTACGTAAGGCTATCAACCAAAGTGAAGATATCGAGCTAGTTGCGATCTTTACGCGCAGAGAACCTGGACAACTGGAAGCCGGAGAAGCCGGTGTGAAGTTCGAACACATCTCTGCCGTCGAACAATATAAGGGTAAAGTGGATGTTATGATTCTATGCGGAGGATCGGCTACCGATCTGCCTGAACAAACACCAGCCATTGCCCGGATGTTTAATACCGTGGACAGCTTTGATACTCATGCCAAAATCCCCGAGTTCTACGAGACCGTTGACGCCGCAGCTAAACAAGGTGGAACACTCAGCGTAATTTCTACTGGTTGGGATCCAGGCTTATTCTCAATGAATCGTCTGCTCGCTGAAGCTATTCTTCCACAAGGTAAAGAATATACCTTCTGGGGCAAAGGCGTTAGCCAAGGCCACTCCGATGCGATCCGCAGAGTAGATGGAGTTAAAGCTGGTGTACAATATACCGTTCCAGTACAAGAGGTTATTGAGGCCATTCGCGCTGGTGAAACACCAGAGCTTACCACTCGCCAAAAACACCTTAGAGAGTGTTTTGTAGTGGCTGAGGCAGGAGCAGATCAAGAACGCATTCGTGCAGAAATCGTGAACATGCCGAACTATTTTGCAGATTATGATACTACGGTTACTTTCATCACTGAAGAAGAATTGGCAGCTCAGCATAGCGGAATTCCGCACGGCGGGTTTGTTATTCGCAGTGGTGTAACAGGGGAAGGTACGAAGCAGATTGTTGAATTCGGCCTGAAGCTGGAGAGCAATCCAGAATTTACAGCTAGTGTTCTCGTGGCCTATGCCAGAGCCGCTCAGCGTATGAGTCAAGAAGGACAGAGCGGAGCGCGTACAGTATTCGATATTCCACTTGGAATGTTGTCTCCGAAATCTCCAGAAGAATTGCGCCGTAACCTGCTGTAAAATCATACAAAAATGAAAAAAACCGCGTAGGACCTTAAAACGTCCTCACGGTTTTTTTCATATACTGCAGGCAGTGCCTTCTCCGGTGTACCTTTTACACAAGACTAAGAATCTTATTCTTCACATAATTCACTTCGTAATCCTTCAACAATGTGCGATGCGCCCGATCAGCAATAATCGTTGCCATCTCAGGATTCTTTAACAACGTTATTACACTAGCAACAACATCAACTGAGGTATTAGCAAGCAAAATATTACGGTTATGCTCACAGTTCAATCGCTCGCATACTATAGAACTTGTAACCACCGGCGTTTTGAGTGCCCATGATTCCAGAATGTTTCTGGAGACTTCACAACCTTCAAGAATAGGCACAAGAACCGCTTTAGCACGACGTATATAATCAGCAGACGGTTTCAAAGGTCCAGTGATAATAACTGATACATCATCCTTTACAAGCGACAATACATCCGTATGAACCTCATGACTGGTGATGTAACACTTGATATCAGGCACTTGCTCTTTAATCAAAGGGTAGCTTTTCTTAAAGAAGTTTTGGGCAGCCTTAATCCCCTGTCTGGTGTTCATATTCCAGTGCAGAACCATTGAATTTTCTTTTGCAACAGGCTCAGTAAAAGCGTCGTATTCATTCATTTTTATGAAATGAGGAACAACATGAACTTTACGGGCATCCGCAAAGGATAGAGATTTGAATGAAAGGGCATCCCATTCCGAGGTTGCCAAGAGTACACCCGTTTTATTCATTAGTCTCCGCTTATTCCGCCGAACCAAAGCCTCATTTAGTTTATAATAAGGATTACTGCTGCTCGGCTTCCCAATTTCTTTTCCAACGGCAAGCCCGCTCTCAAAACGATACGTATCTGTAATAACACTGGCCTCAGGAAGCAGATTACGAACCATATCAATGCAATTTCCCAGCAAGCTATGCGATATAAATACATGTCTGTAATTATTCGATCTACAAAGCTCCATGATGGTACTCTTCATGTCTTTCTCCGCATGACTCCGATTAGTGAAATTCCGTAATATATGTAAGGGACGCAGCATAGATCTCCACGAGGTAATGCACCCGTTAATGTAATGAACCGTTAGTGCAGTTCCATCATTTGTAGACATATCCTTGTGCGTACTGGCATACGTCAGCAAATCAATATCAAATTTCCCTAGCAAAATCTCGAGAATACTCCCTGTTCTCATTTCTCCTTCTAGATCCTCTGCGCTTTGATTCTGTGCTGAAAGGAACAGCATTCTTTCTCGCATGACTCTGGCTCCTTGAATTTTTATATAAATTCTCTCTACTTATCACTGCAACTTTAGATGCAGTTCAATAGTAACTCATTTCACATAAAATTTTTGTCGATTTATAGGGAAACCTTTAAAATTTTTATATATTTTCATGCTTTATTCGAAAATCATTGCGATAAACCTATATATATCGCTATTTTTTTGAAGATTCAAGCAAAAAAACTACTTTTCCAGTAATACACGAACATGAATTTTCTATTCCAAAATTTTATACTCGTTAGGTATTCTGAACTATTCCCTATGCAAACAAAAAAGTGTCTTCCTCATCTAATAACGAAAGGAAGACACTTTTATATTTCGTAGCTTCTAACAACGCAGTTCCGACCCTTTTTCTTAGCTTGATACAATGCATTATCACAAAGTTTGTAGAGATTATTTAGTGAAAAACGTTCGCCCGATTCTATCGTGATGACTCCAATACTTATCGTGTAGTGCAGCGGTACGCCATGAATCATAGAACCTATAACAGCTGTGCGCATTCCTTCAGCAATAACATCACTACTCTTCTCATCGGCTCTGTGCAGGAGCACTGCGAACTCTTCTCCCCCAAATCTTCCGATCAGATCACCATGGCCAAGCTGTTGCTCTATTTTAGACGCCAAATCAGTTAGTACTTGGTCACCTGTATTATGGCCGTAATTATCATTTATGCTCTTAAAGTGATCGACATCCAGCAGTAAAAAAGAATAGGGCAGTTTCTTCATCGCTGAAGCAGCTATTAAAGGCCGAGCACGCAGAACGAACGACCTGCGATTCAAAATACCGGTCAACTCATCATAAGTTGCTACCCGCTCCATTTCTGCAAAGGAATCCTCTCTATAAAGCAGCATAATTCCCGCGGTTCCTAGAAACATATACAAATAAATCCCGAGATAAAAAAACAAATAAAGAAATTGTGCAACTTGTGTATTGATTCCTAATACGGAATACAGCGGTTCCAAGGCTCTACCCGCCAACGACAAGATGACAAGACAATATAGCAGTCCCATTATTATTTGTAGCGAAGTCTCCATGACCTTCAGACATAGTATATAAGCAGGATAGGCTATAATCAGAACTCCACCCAGACAAGCGACTGGAATAACGAGAGGATCCTTTGGCATCAACAAATACATAAGCACCACAACGAGAATGGATACTCCGAATAATATAGAATAATATCTCTCCACCTTGCTCCCGAATACTCTGAGAAGCATTAGAAGCGCCAAGCTTTCGAGCGTGCCTCCAGCCAGAGCAAGAAGTGCTATGATCGGTAGACTAAGCGGTGTATCTATAAAATCCTTCAGTAATAAGAGGATCAAGGCTGCTAGTTGCAAATATTTTGCTGTGATAAACAATGAAGAAGTCTGTTCCTGCGCATAACGCAAACGATACACCACGATAAGCAGCACCGTGAACGATTGCCACAAAAAGAGACACACCAGCAGTGTCTGGAGATCCAGATGCATATAAGTGAAGTTCACCTCCCCTAGTATTCCTGACTCTCAGTATACATATCGGTATCTGATGACTCTATTTCTTCCCTCTTGTTTGGCCTTATATAACGCTTTGTCGCTTAGCTTGTACAACTTATTTATCGAGATCTCCTGATCTGGCATGATCGTAATTACACCTATACTAACTGTGTACCCCTGTTGAACCTTATTAGTGGAAGTATTCATTATCGTCTCACGAAGCGCTTCAGCTTTCTGGTCGCAGCTCTGCTCATCTACCCCACAGAGTATGACTGCGAATTCCTCGCCCCCCAGTCTGCCAAACAAATCGCCATTTCCGAGATTATCTTTAATCGTCGATGCGAACTCTTCCAGTACAATGTCACCGGTATCATGACCATAAGTATCGTTGACCTGTTTAAAATAATCCAAATCCAATAGCAAAAATGAGAAGTACTCCTGCACTCGAACTGCCTTTTCAAGCTTTATCTCCGCTTCCTGAAGAAATGCCCCACGGTTTAGAATCCCAGTCAAATCATCATAACTAGCTATTCTTTTTAGTTTGACGAAGGAATGCTCATTTGAGAGTAGAATAAAACCGGCAGCCCCCACAATAAATAATAAATACATCCCCAGATAATACAAATACTGCGTAAGATTGGTGGAGAACACATTCATCTCGGGCTCCCAAATCAGTGCAACAAGTGCCCGCATCAGCATAATCGCTGCAAATACATAAAATAATACACCTAATATTTTTTGAAGAGGTGTAGCCTTTTTATTCACAGTTAGATGATAAGCCGGATAAACTACAAACAGTATAGACCAAAGTGAAGTACAGGCGATACGCAAGTTGGTTTGATTAAAAAATAATGCGATAATACTAAAACTGATTGCACTCAATATCGAAAGAATGATGTAATATCGCTTTATTCTTGGCCCCAGTACTCCCATCATCAGCAGTAACGCTGTAATTTCGAGACAGCACCCTCCAAGCATCAGAGCATTGCTAAGCGGAATGGACAACGCATGAGGGAGATAATCCCATAATAAAATCGAACACCAAAAGAGTAGCTGCACTTCCTTTGATCGGATGAACAAGGTGGAGGCTGTATCTTTAACAGCGGTACTTCGATAATTGGTTATAAGCAGCAATATAAATAAATTTCCGAAAATAAACAAATAAATCAGTGTTCTAATTTCAAGCAGGGAGCTCATACGTCACCACCTATGCGAAAATATCCCCACCAAGTGCGGCTTTGCTTCGATAACGTATTCAGGTACTTTGTGGGGACCCCAAATATACGTTGAAAAATCGATCCTCTTCTGACAGCACTATAGCACTTTATAACTATATCAGTAAATACGTTAACAATACCAAAAAACACTTCCCTCTAAACTCCCTTCAGATAAACACAAGGATTATCTGAACGAAATTTTTGGGAAGTGCTATTGAATAGAGAATATAAATATCCTCGAATTAGCCTCAATTTGTAAACTTAATGCTTCTTCTTCAACCCGTCTGCCAGTGTGTATCCGACCTTCCAGATATCGCCTGCGCCCATCGTAATCACCAGATCACCTGGAGCAATACGAGGTGTCAGATCAGCTAGAACATCTTCTTTGGTTGGCAGATGTCTCGCGCCCGCATTACTGTTCTTAACGATTAGCTCAACCAGCTTCGCAGAAGTAACACCTTCGATCTGTTTCTCTCCAGCCGGAGAGTAAATATCAGTGATGATGACTTCGTCAGCTTCGCTAAAGGCACGGCTGAAAGCATCTAACAGGAAGAAAGTACGTGTATAGCGCTGAGGTTGGAATACCGCAATAATCCGTTTTCCTGTCGCCTTGGCAGCACTGATCGTTGCCTGAATCTCTGTAGGGTGATGCGCATAATCATCAATGACCAGAATGTCATTGACTTCTCCGAGCACTTGAAAACGGCGCTTCGCACCATGGAATTTCACAATCGCTTCAGCGATTTTCTCGAAAGAAATCCCTGATTTCAAACAAGCGATTACCGCTGCCATTGAATTATAAAGATTGTACTGTCCGGGAACTGAGAGTTCAATCCGTCCAAGCACTTCTCCATTATGATTCATCGTGTACGATACTTGACGATCGCCTAGAACGATATCAGTGGCAATATAATCCGCAGTGTTCGACTTGATGCCATAAGTAATCACCTTACCTGTTACTTCAGGTAAAAGAGAAATCACATTCTCGTCGTCAGCGCATACTATAGCAGTTCCATCTTCGCGCGTTTGGTTCATGAACTGCACGTATGCAGCCTTAAGACGGTTAAAGTCTCCGTCGTAATTTTCTAAGTGATCCGCTTCAACATTCGTAACGATCCCAAGCCAAGGGTGATAGTGCAGGAAAGAGCCATCACTCTCATCCGCTTCCGCTACTACAAACTCACCTTGTCCCGCCTTTGCATTCGTACCTACATTCATAATCTCTCCACCGATAATATACGTTGGATCAACGTCGCACTCTTCCATCACAAGTGCAATCATGGAGGAGGTGGTAGTTTTCCCGTGTGCTCCAGCAACGGCTACCCCTTTACGTTCATTCAATAAACGGGCTAACATTTGCGAACGATGCAGAATTGGAATCTTAAGACGCTCAGCTTCCACCCATTCCACATTATCACTAGACAAAGCCGTAGAGTATACGACTAGATCCGCACCTTTTACTTGTTCTGCTGTATGCCCGATATAAATCTTGGCACCTTTAGCAATCAATTTATCCGTTAATTCTTGGGCAGCCACATCGGAGCCCGTAACTGTATATCCCATTTCTAGCATTACCC
Source organism: Paenibacillus sp. FSL R5-0923 (assembly GCF_038009145.1). NCBI lineage: Bacteria > Bacillati > Bacillota > Bacilli > Caryophanales > Paenibacillaceae > Paenibacillus > Paenibacillus sp. FSL R5-0923. The sequence continues at coordinate 2,160,575 of NZ_JBBPAT010000001.1, read as the reverse complement.
GGGCAATCGCGCTCATTCCGTAGCCGCCGATCCCTATAAAATGCACACGTTCAGTAGTATCCAACAGTCGTCACCAGCCTTTTTCAGTATCGGGTTGCTGCAAAAGTGTACCGCGTACGTCAGAGATTAAATACAGCGTACCAGATACGACGGCAAGGTCATCCTCCGCTGTAATCGACTTCAGTAGCTGCAGCGCTTTTCCCCAATTATGTTCTACTATGATTGCCAAGTTTTCCTTGGCATATTTCTCCCGCAGACTTTCTGCGATAACTTGCAGATTCTCCGCGTCCATTTTGTTCTGGAAATCCGGTTCGGTCAGGATGAGCGTATCCACTATAGGCAGTATATGCTTAAAGTAGGATTCATGATGCTTATTTGACAGCATTCCCATAAGTAAATTTAATTTACCGTATTGATAGAGCTGAGGCAGACTTTTTGCAAGACTCTCCGCACCTTCCGGATTATGTGCTCCGTCCAGTACAATCCTTGGAGACTTGCTTACCTCTTCCAGCCTTCCAGCCCAGAATGCGTGGCGCAAACCTTCAAACACATCTTCATCCTCAAGCATAAAGGCCATATACTGACGCAGAACCTCAAGTACCATCATGGCAGCTGCCGCATTGCTAATCTGGTGCTCGCCTTTCATTACGATCCCAAGTTCAAGCGAACGAAAGGGACCCTTAAAATGAAAAGTCTGCACATCCTCACGGATTTCATTAGCCTCATAGCTAAAATCTTCCCCGGCAAGATAAAGAGTAGAGCGGCAAGCCGCTGCTTTCTCTTTCAGAACCGCTACGACTTCCGGCTGAGTTACGCAGCTAACAACAGGTACGCCCGTCTTAATAATTCCGGCTTTCTCCATTGCAATCTTCTCTAGCGTATCTCCCAAAATATCCATGTGATCATGACCAACATTAGTAATCACAGAAACAATCGGAGTCACGATGTTCGTTACATCCAGCCTTCCCCCAAGCCCGGTCTCCCATACGACAACATCAGGACAAGAGACGCCCGCAAAAAATAGAATGGCCACAGCTGTAGTTACCTCGAACATCGTAGGTGAGCCAAACTCCGTTTCCGAAATTTCTTGGACTAGTGGACGTAATTGGTTAACCAGCTCGACAAGCGTTTCTTCAGAGATGTCCGTATTATTATATTGGAACCTGTTCGTGAACTTTGTAATATACGGAGATGTAAAGGTGCCTACTGAATAGCCGCTTTGTATAAGTGCACTAGTCAAAAAAGCACAAGTTGAACCTTTGCCGTTCGTACCCGCCACATGAATAAACTTCAGCCGACGGTGCGGATTTCCCAGCTTGTCCATCAACATCTCGATTCTATCTAAACCTGGCCGTATCCCAAAAGGGATTAGGCTCTTGATCCAATCAACCGCTTCGGTGTATGTCGCAAGAGGGGCGGTACTTCCACCCCGATTTAGGTCATCCATGTCTCTTATCCTCTCAGCTCTGCGATGCGGGCAAGTACTTTCTCACGTTTAGCAGAATAATCTGCCTGCTTCGCCCGTTCCTCTTCGATAACTTTAGCAGGAGCTTTGGCCACGAAGCCTTGATTGCTCAGCTTTTTCTCTACGCGTTCTACTTCGCTGTTCAGCGTCTGTACTTCTTTTTCCAGACGAGCGATTTCTTGTTCAATATCAATGAGTCCCGACAATGGCAGAAGCAGTTCTGCTCCTGTTACTACAGCGGACATTACCTTATCCGGCGTTTCTGGATTCAGTCCAGCTTCGAAGGAAGATGTATTACAGAAGCGTCCAATGTAGTTGTCGTTACGGGTGATAATACTCAGCGTCTCTTCATTACCCGCTTTGATGATCAATTCAACCTTTTTGCTCATCGGTACATTCACTTCAGCCCGGATATTACGAACGGCCCGGATTACATCCATCAGCAGGTTCATTTCCGCTACGGCTTGCGGATTCTCCAGAGCAGCATCATACTCCGGCCATGCAGCCAGCGTAATCGTCTCCCCTTCATGCGGAAGGTGCTGCCAAATTTCTTCCGAAATAAACGGCATAAACGGATGAATCAAGCGCATTGTGCGGTCTAGTACATAGGCAAGTACAGACTGTGTCTTCGCTTTGGCCGCGGCGTCTGATCCGTAAAGTGACAGCTTCGCGAACTCAATATACCAGTCACATAGATCGTCCCAAATGAAGTTGTACAGCTGGCGACCGGTCTCACCGAACTCGTACGAGTCAATTAGACGCGTAATCTCACGAGAAGTTTCGTTCAGACGGTGCAAAATCCAGCGATCAGCAGTACTTAGCTCACCCGAAATGTCAATATTTTCAAAGCTTACGCCTTCCAAATTCATCAACGCGAAGCGTGATGCATTCCAGATCTTATTGGCGAAATTACGCGCCTGCTCAACCTTTTCCCAACGGAAGCGTAGATCCTGTCCAGCTGTACTTCCGGTAGAAATCATGTAACGCATTGCATCTGCGCCATACTTCTCGATTACTTCAAGGGGGTCTACGCCATTCCCGAGTGATTTGGACATTTTTTGACCTTCGGAATCCCGTACCAAACCATGCATCAATACATCTGAGAAAGGTTTTTCTCCGGTAAATTCAAGAGCTGAGAAGATCATCCGCGCTACCCAGAAATAAATAATATCGTAGCCTGTTACGAGCACATCGTTCGGATAATAGCGTTTGAAATCTGCACTGTTCTCATCTGGCCATCCTAGTGTGGCAAAAGGCCACAGATTAGAGCTAAACCAGGTATCCAGTACATCTTCGTCCTGTTTCAAGTCGGTTAGACCACTGATCCGGCGCGCTTCTTCCTCGTCATTTGCCACAACCAATTCACCAGTAGACTCGGAATACCATGCTGGAATACGATGTCCCCACCACAGCTGACGGGAAATACACCAATCACGTACGTTCTCGATCCAGTTCAGGTAAGTTCTCTCGAAACGGTCCGGTACAAAGTTAACCCCGTTCCCATCCTTCTGTGCATTGATGGCAGCTTCAGCCAGTGGCTGCATCTTTACAAACCATTGTGTGGACAAGTACGGCTCAACAACCGCTCCAGAGCGTTCACTGTGTCCTACTTGATGCACATGATCTTCGATATTGATCAGCACACCTTGCTCCTTCAGGTCAGCAGTGATAGCCTTACGACATACACTCCGGTCTTGACCTTGGTAAGGTCCTGCTTCTTCATTCATCGTACCGCTCTCATCCATTACGTTAATCTGCGGTAAGTTGTGACGTTGACCCATCTCGAAGTCATTCGGGTCATGAGCTGGTGTAATTTTAACCGCACCACTACCAAACTCTTTGTCTACATAATCATCAGCGATAATCGGAATCTCACGACCGATAATCGGCAGGATCAATGTTTTGCCGATCAGATCTTTATAACGATCGTCTTCCGGATGAACAGCAACCGCTGTATCACCCAGCATGGTCTCCGGACGCGTGGTCGCTACTGTAATAAATCCGCTACCGTCTTTGAGTGGGTAACGCAAATGATACAAGTGACCATTAACTTCTTTATATTCAACCTCGATATCCGACAATGCTGTACGAGCCGCCGGGTCCCAGTTGATAATGCGTTTGCCGCGGTAGATCAAGCCTTTATTATAGAGCTTAACGAATACTTCGCGTACAGCTTTCGACAACCCTTCATCCAGGGTAAACCGTTCGCGGGAATAGTCAAGGGAAAGCCCCATCTTAGCCCACTGCTCATGAATGGTGTTCGCATATTTATCTTTCCACTCCCACACCTGCTCCAGGAACTTCTCACGGCCGAGATCATGTCTAGAAATTCCCTGCTCACGCAGCTTTTGCTCTACCTTTGTCTGCGTTGCGATACCGGCATGGTCCGTACCTGGTAGCCACAATGTGTCGAAGCCTTGCATCCGTTTTGTACGAATCAGGATATCCTGAAGCGTAAAATCAAGCGCATGACCAATGTGCAGCATTCCCGTTACGTTTGGCGGCGGGATTACAATGCTGTATGCTTTTGCATCTGGACGCCCGCCTGCACGGAAATATCCACCCTCTGTCCAATAGGAATACCACTTGGTTTCTGCCGATTTCGGATCATACGTGGTTGGCATTTCATTCTTAGAATCATTTGCAGCGGCAGCATCTGCCGCTGTATCTTGCAAGTTCGGCAACTCTGCCGCTGTTAGATGGTTTTGGTCAGCCATTCTCTGATACCTCCACTTGGTTACTTGTAGTTGGTTTCTAAAAAACAAAAAGACCCCTCGTCTCAAAGGACGAAAGGCCATTCTTTCGCGGTACCACCTTTGTTTCGCGCCAATGAAAAATAAACCTGCACTTCTCTACCTTGCGGTTCAGAAGCTTAGCGCGACACTCGTACAGATAACGGCTGCTACCGGCCACATCCTAACTTATCTTTCATATCCATGAAGACAAGCTCAGAAGGGCGACTCCGGGGCGACTTCGGTGGCTGTATCCTACGGAATGTCACAGCACTTGCATTCCGCTCTCTGAAGGGCTGACCGCCTACTCTTCCCGTTCCCAGTCTTTACTTAGATATTGCTTACTCCATAATACATTTTGAGTCATCCCTAGTCAACCTGAATAGGCTTCTACAGCGGGACTTTAAGCGGAATTTCGACTTATAGCGTGCATATGTCGAATTTTCATTCGATTCATCACTCTGCGTTGGTTAGATACCCCACATTCTAACGTTCTCCGGTCACACAAGAATAAACGCCTTCGACATCCTTTTACGGAGGGTAAGCGTTTATTCGAGAAATATAAGGATAATGTATAACGTGAAACTTATATATTCTTATATTTGACAAAAATCCCGATCTACTATCAGATCGGGATTCACCTATTCATATGAGTACGCATTGTAATTCAATTACGGAATGTACAACACTTGCCCTTCTTCTACACTCTGCCCAGACAATCGATTATACATTCCCAGCTCCCGCGCACTTAGCTGATATTTCTCTGCGATTGTATCCAGCGTTTCTTCACGCTGCACGATGCAAAGGCGAACCTTACGGAATAGGTTAGCGCCATCTGCTCCAGCAATGAATCTGCTCTTCCACTCCGTATTATTTCCGGCCTCTGGAATGATCGCTGCAGCCGATGCATTTCCTTCAGATAGGAGAGCCTCTTGTTCTTTACGAGAACGACTAGAGCTGAGTAATGAAGAGAAGGTGAGATGTTCTTTGACTGGAGCCTCAGCATCTTTCTTGCTTCCTAGCGCAATCTTAAGATCTTGCTTCTCCTCTGACTGTGGCACAGTCTCTTGAGAAACAAAAACTTCATTCGTATTCTCGTGGATCGGCTGAGCATTCTCTTCTTGTGCATGAAGCTCATTATTGGCCTCGTTTTCCGAAGCGAATACGGCAATATCTTGATCCACATCAGCATTAGCTGCTGGAACAGCGGTTTCTCTTGAAGCAAAAGTATATTCAGCTTCTTGCTCCTGATCCGCTTGACTCGCCTGGCTAACTTGATTCAGCTGAGTGGCCTCAGCTTCATTCTGTGACTCAGCTTTAAACCAGTAATCCGCTATTCCTGCTTTGGAATCCTCTGTTTGCGAATCCAGACTATGCGTCCGAGCTTTCGCGCCCTTGTCCTTCTCATGAGCGGATGAGAAATTCACTATAGGGGACGAATGACCAGCTCCACTTGAGACCAGTGGAGCCTCTGATGCGTCTGCATTAGCTTCAGCATGCTCATGTTCTTCTACGGCAACCTCCGATGCATCCTCGCCAAAGGTCCACTGAGAATTTTCATAAAGTGCATCAGTTTCGTGCTCTTGGTTCTCTGCAGATGCTTCGATTACCCTGTCATCACTGAGAGGGGAATAGGCAACTGTGTACTCTTCCTGCTGCCAGGCCGGTTGTGGTTGAGGCTCCGCACCACCGATTCCCCGCAGTGATAATACGCCTGTTATATTCACTGTGCGCATCGTGAGCAGATCAATATCAAAATTCTCGATCTCCACCCCGATATCTTCAATCGAGCTGACGCGTGTAAGCGGAACTGTGATTTCAACGGGAATGGCATGCTCCAGACGTTGTGTTCGGTCATCTTCACTCCGGTAGAGTCCGGTAAGCAACAGCTGACCATATAACTCGGCACGATCCTCCCGCTGAATCACCTGGATTTCCGGAAGTAGTTCAACCTCCTCCAGCTCAGCTATTCCCGGAAGCTCTTCCGATAGGTGAATGCGTTCATAAATATCAAACCGCAAGCCGTGGGACTGATCAAACACGGGATATGTCCTCCTTCTTGGCATAATCTAACCCTGAGACAGGCCCAGAGCATAAGCCCAAAATGTTACTCCCCACATGTATATGCTTCAAACAGAAAGGCATGACAACTTTGGTGGCACTAACCGGACAGGATGCTATTAATTTCATAAATTCAGGGACTATTCGAACCTATCTGCCGGCCAATAGATGAACTACTCCGCATGAACAAAGTATTATATGCTGCTTTTGCTATTAGGACATAGATAGATGCTTCTTTCTGAAAAAACAGAAAATTATTTACTCCCACGAAAAAATAGATAAAAAAAGAACCGTAATACCAGCATTTGCTGATACCACGATTCTCAGGTTTATAACGTAGCCGTCAAGGCGCTTCAGACAGCAGCTCCCGCAGCTGAAGCATATCCTCCGGCCACGGATCGCTTACTTCCAGTTGTTCACCGCTCCAAGGGTGGCGGAAAGACAGCAGCTCGCCATGGAGCGCATGTCTGCCACTAGCGCTGGGAGCCCAGACCGGCCCGCCATATAGCGCATCCCCATACAAGGGATGACCCATATGGCTGAGATGGACGCGAATCTGATGCGTCCGTCCGGTCTCCAGCTGCACATGCACCAGGCTCCCGCCATGCAGTGCTTCGCGTCCGAGGATTCGAGTCACGGCGGACTGTCCGCCGGGTGAGACTCTTCTCCGCGCCGCATGATGACGATCGCGCCCTATCGGCGCGTCGATCACTTTAAGCGTAGGCGGCACTGTGCCTTCGACGATCGCGGCGTAGAGCCGCGAGATGCTTTTTTCACGCATATTCTCGTCTAGGACAAGCTGTGCGAACTCATTCTTCGCGTACATCACCGGACCTGTTGTATCCTTGTCCAGTCGGTGAATATGCCTTACAGCTGCACTAACACCGGTAGCGACATAATGCGCAGCTACAAGGTGATCCAGCGTTACACCTAAGCCACTGCCATCCGGATGAACCGCCATGCCTGCCGGCTTGTGGGCAACCAAGCAAAAATCATCCTCATACAACACTTCAAGCTCTTCCCATACCGGTTCAATGCCGGCTTCACGATCTGGAAAAAGTGCCAGTCGCAGTCGATCTCCCTTCCACTGAATGCCCCCCTCGCGGCGCAGACGCAGACGAAGCTTCTCAGGCATACCTACAGTTTCCAGCAGCCACTTATCAATTGCAGCTTCAGAATCCTCGGCTCCTGTAATGATTTTGCCAGGTGTTACTTCCAGCCACTCCCCACGTCTAGTCCAAGCTCCACCACCGGTTCGTTCTCCGGCTCCAATACTCAAAGGGCCTTCAGGGCATTATAGTGGCCCTCAATGGTATCATCAATATCCTGCTCACTATGCGCAGCCGACACGAACATGCCTTCAAACTGTGAAGGTGGTACGCTAATCCCTTGGCTCAGCATATGACCAAAATAACGACGGAATAGGTCCGTGTTGCTAGTCTTGGCTGTCTCAAAATTCGTTACAGGTCCTTCTGTGAAGAACGGGCAGACCATAGAGCCCACACGGTTAATTGTCAGTGGAACACCGGTCTCGATTGCATTCTTTTTCAAGCCTGCCTCTAGACGCGCCCCTAATTGCTCAAGTCGATCATAAACTTCCGGTGTCAGTAGCTTCAACGTAGTGAGTCCTGCCGCCATCGCTAATGGATTACCACTAAGTGTGCCAGCCTGATAGATCGGTCCCGTAGGAGCGATTTGCTCCATGATCTCTCTTTTGCCGCCATAAGCGCCTACTGGAAGTCCTCCACCGATGACTTTGCCGAAGCAGGTAATATCCGGAGTAATGTTGAACAAGCCTTGAGCACAACCACGATTGACACGGAAGCCTGTCATTACCTCATCAAAAATAAGCAAAGATCCATTGTCTGAAGTTAACTTGCGAAGTCCTTCCAGAAATCCCGGAAGTGGTGGTACAACACCCATGTTGCCGGCAATCGGCTCTACGATCACTGCGGCAATCTCACTGCCAAAACGTTCGAAAGCAATCTGAGTGGACTCCAAATCATTGTATGGAACTGTAATTGTATTTACTGCCACACCTTCGGGAACACCTGGGCTGTCCGGCAGACCTAATGTGGCTACACCGGAACCCGCTTTAATAAGCAGACTATCCGCGTGACCATGGTAGGATCCTTCGAATTTCAAAATTTTACTGCGTCCTGTATAACCACGTGCCAAACGAATCGCACTCATCGTAGCTTCCGTTCCGGAGTTAACCATACGTACGATATCTACAGAGGCTACACGTTCGACAACCATTTTTGCCATTTCAGTTTCAAGTAAAGTTGGTGCGCCAAAGCTTGTCCCTTTTACCGCCGTCTCCTGCAATGCCTTTACAACCTCAGGATGCGCATGACCCATAATCAGCGGTCCCCATGAGCATACATAGTCGATAAAGCTGTTGCCGTCGATATCATAAATACGCGATCCGATCCCATGATCCACATAAATCGGAGTCAATCCTACGGATTTGAACGCCCGTACAGGGCTGTTCACCCCACCGGGAATATATTGTTTTGCTTCATCAAAAGCCTTGCGGGACGCTTCCTCTTTACGCGCCATTGGCTCATTACTCATCTATCTTCACTCCTATTCTGTTCTTGGTCACACAGGTATAGATTAACCACGCAGCCAGCGCGCAGCATCTTTTGCGAAATAAGTAATAATAATATCCGCTCCGGCCCGTTTCATGCCAGTCAGCATTTCCAGCACAACGGCTTGCTCGTCAATCCAGCCTTGCAGCGCTGCTGCTTTTACCATGGAATATTCGCCACTCACATTGTAAGCCACAAGAGGCAAATCAAACTGGTCGCGGATCGTACGAATCACGTCCAAGTAAGCCAGAGCCGGCTTCACCATTAACATATCTGCACCTTCCAGCACATCGGATTCTGCTTCACGGAGCGCTTCGCGCAGATTGGCAGGGTCCATTTGATAGGTTTTGCGATTTCCGAACTGTGGCGCTGAATCCGCAGCTTCGCGGAAAGGGCCATAAAATGCCGAAGCATATTTGACCGAATACGACATAATCGGCACATGTTCAAAGCCATTCTCATCTAGTCCCGCACGAATCGCATGTACGAATCCATCCATCATATTCGAAGGGGCAATTATATCTGCTCCAGCTTTAGCTTGGGATACCGCCGTACGGGTCAACAGCTCTAGCGAAGCATCGTTGATGACATCACCGTGTACCACACCATTTACCGTATGCGTATGCACCATCCCGCAATGTCCGTGATCCGTAAATTCACAAAGGCAGGTATCTGCAACGACCAACAGCTCAGGGTACCACTGCTTGATCAAGCGAGTAGCCTCTTGCACAATTCCATCCTCTGCGAAACCGGAAGAACCGATAGCATCCTTCGTTTCAGGAATCCCGAATAACAGTACAGCCGGAATGCCTAGTGCGGCAATCTCGTCCACTTCTGCTTTTAAAGTATCCAGCGAAAAATGGTACACGCCCGGCATCGAGCTAATCTCATTCTTCACACCTGTTCCATAAGTCACAAATATAGGCTGTACAAAATCCAGCACATTCAGTACGGTCTCCCGCACCATACCGCGAATTCCAGCAGAACCGCGTAGACGACGGTGACGTGTAATTGGAAAGCTCATTTGTTCATCCTCCTGAAAATAAAATATATAGACACAACGGACATTTATAGTTTGCCCGTCTAACTGCCAGTTAGTTAACAATCTGATTTCATTGCAGAATGTGCAATAGAAAAGACTTAGAATTGAAATTGATTCTAAATTTAAGAGACTCTATTGTACAAACTAAAACCAGTCTAAGATTACTTATATTAATAGGGCTATAGCTCATCTATTTCTATGAAACTAATTGATTCTAGTCTCCGCATTCCATCGACAGAGTTCCTGCACCAGACTATTAATAGTTGCTTCTTCAGGTAGCAGTCCCGGGGTAAGCCCCGCTTCCACGGCAGTCTGCTCAGTTAATGGCCCGATGCAGGCTATTTTCACGTTAGCTAGCAATGGGAGTGGATCTTCGAGCCCCATTCGTTTAAGAATGTGGATGAAATTGCGCACCGTTGAAGAACTAGTAAAAGTCACCGCGTGAACGCGCCCCTCCTCCAGCAGCTTCAGCAGCTCGTCGTCATCCTCACCCGTCACAACCGTCTCATAGGTATCGACGTCTGTGACTTGAAGGCCAAGCTCTCTCAGCTTGTCCGGCAGCCAGTCGCGCCCCAGATCGCCGCGCGGCAACAGCACGTTCTGCCCCGGCAGCAGCTGGGGACCGAACTTCTCAATCAGACCTTCCGCCTGAAACTTCGCCGGAAGTTCCTCAGCGATCACCCCGCGCTGCGCCAGCGCGGCTGCTGTACCCGGCCCCACCGCTGCAATCCTTGCGCGGTGAAGCCCCCGAATGTCCGCCCCCTGCTCCGCCAAGTGGCGCCAAAAAAACTCCACGCCGTTCGGGCTAGTGAAGAATACCCAGTCGTACGATTCCAGCGCGCCAAACGCCGCTGCAATCTTCTCCTTCTTCTCTGCGCCTTCCGGCATGATCGTCTCGATCACCGGGAACTCGTAGGGTTCCCCGCCGAGTTCCTCAATCATATCCACCAACTCGCTCGCTTGGCTCCGAGCCCGTGTCACCACGATGCGTTTGCCGAATAATGGCATCGCCTCAGCCCACTTGAGCTGCTCACGCTGCAGCACCACGTCGCCAACGACGATGACGGCCGGCGGCTGAAAATCCGCCGCCTTCACCTTCGCCTCAATATCGGCGAGGGTTCCCGTCAGAGTCTCCTGATCTGCGCGGGTACCCCAACGCACCAGCGCCACTGGTGTTTCTGGCGGACGCCCATGCTTGATCAGCTGGGCGCTGATATAACCTATTTTAGCTACGCCCATCAGGAACACTAACGTCCCCGTGGCATTCGTTACTTTATCCCAATGAATGGAATGATCCAGTTTATCTGGACTCTCATGTCCGGTGATAATCGACAGGGAAGAAGCATGATCGCGGTGCGTGACAGGTATACCCGCATAAGCAGGTACGCTGATCGCCGACGTGATACCCGGTACGATTTCGTAATAGATCCCATTTTTGCGCAGCAGCTCCGCTTCTTCACCTACGCGGCCAAAAATCGTAGGGTCCCCACCCTTCAGCCGCACCACTGTTTTCCCCTGTAAAGCCAGATCAACTAACAATTGATTAATCTCTTCCTGCTTCATCGTGTGGCGATCCGGCAGCTTGCCAACATAAATCTTCTCGCCGCCGGGCTTCATGCATTTCAGCAATCTAGGACTTGCCAGCCGATCGTACACCAGCACGTCGCTTTTTCGAATACACTCGAGGCCTTTTACAGTAATCAGCTTTGCGTCCCCGGGACCTGCACCTACCAAATAAACCTTCCCCGTCAATCCCCTCATCCCCTAACGTCTGACAGTATCTTCTCCGCTCCTCTTGCGATCAGCTTCTTAGCGACTTCTTCGCCGAGCTGTACCGGATCCACTCCAGTGCAAGTTTCTTTCAAAATCGTTGAACCGTCAGGTGTTCCCACCATCCCGGTTAAGGAGATTATTTTGTGCTCCGCAGTAGTGGCTTCCGCGGCTGCGTCAAGCACAGCATAAGCGCCAATTGGCACTTGGCAGCCGCCGTTCAGCACGCCAAGGAACGTGCGCTCAGCCGCCACCGTCAACGCTGTATCGGCGTCGTTGTATAACGCCAGCAGCTTCCGCAGGTCGGCGTCATCTGCGCGGCACTCGATGCCGAGTGCGCCCTGCCCTACAGCGGGCAGGCAAACTTCCAGCGGCAGGTAGGCGCTCACGCGATCCTGCCAGCCCATGCGCGACAGCCCCGCTGCTGCAAGCAAAATAGCGTCGTATTCGCCGCTCTCCAGCTTGCCCAGCCGCGAGTCAATGTTGCCGCGCACGGGCTCAATGACCAGATCAGGCCGCAGCGCAGCTAGCTGGCTGGAGCGGCGTAGGCTGCTTGTGCCTACGCGTGCGCCCTGAGGCAGCTCGTCCAGCGAGACGCCTCCGTTAGAGATCAGCGCGTCACGTGGATCGACGCGCTTCGGCACAGCACCGTTGATCAGCCCCTCCGGCAGCTCGGAGGGCATGTCCTTCATGCTGTGCACCGCCATGTCGATTTCCTTTTCCAGCATGGCCTGCTCGATTTCCTTCACGAACAAACCTTTGCCGCCTACCTTGGACAAGGTGACATCAAGGATGCGGTCCCCTTTGGTAACAATCTTTTTCACTTCAAAAGTGAATCCAAAACCATGCTCCTCGCTCAGTCGCTCCAGATCGGCAATCACATGCCCCGTTTGCGTCAACGCAAGCGCGCTCTGTCTACTCCCCACAATAATCTTACGCATTGTCCATTCCTCCTGATTACGTCTGCCTCTTACTCTTCACCTTAGACCGTATATAGTAATCCAAACTAACCAAAAGCTACTCCGCACTATTAAAGGGCAGTTATACCCTTTATTTAGCTCCTTCGTCGGTTATAGCTCAATTCAGGGGTATTTTTACCCCTCTTTTAACTAATATGAGCGTTTTAGAGCAATTCAAGGGTATTTATACCCTTCATTTATCTCTATCGGCGACTATTACTCAATTAAGGGGTATTTTTGCCGCTCTTTCGACCATTTCAGCCACTTCAGCGGTACTTATACCGCTCTTTCGACCATTTCAGCCACATCAACCGTACTCATATCATTAATCTAACCTAATTTTGTAATCTTCACAGTGTCCACGCGCACTTTTACTCCGCCCGATGATCAGCAATCCAAACATCCATATCCTCTGGGCTCCACGCAATAAAGCTACCGTTCTTCATCTCATTTAACACATCGAGCGCCCCAAGCTTCCGCAAAAGCCTTCCACGAACTTCAGCAGAAGATTCTTTTTCCTTAATCCGGATTCGCATGCTATGTACAAAATCCAAATATGGCTCATACGCCGCATCCAGCGCCTCTTCAAGCACATTTTTAATCTTCGCAGCCGCAAGCGGACCAGCACCCGAAGTAGATACAGCTACCGTTAAACGACCCCTTCGTACAACTCCGGGCGTAATAAAATCCCCCGCTTCCGCATGGCTAGCCACATTCACATGAATGCCAAGTCGCCTAGACTCCTGCGCAACCTCTTCATTAACCGTTCTATCGTTAGTGGCTGCATATACGAGAAAGGCCCCACGGAGATCTCCGGGAGCATAAGGGCGGTCATGCCAGGTCATGAGACCCTTTTTCACTAGAGAGGCAAGCGTATCTGTCAAAGAGGGACTAATCATCTTAACCACCGCTCCAGCTTCCAGCAGCCCACTCACCTTCCGTTCAGCCACGGCACCACCGCCAATAACCACAACCTGTTGCTTTTCACAATCCAGCATTATGGGCAAATACCGAGTCATGCTCTTCACTCCCCGCTCCAACCGTGAAAACCAGATAAAGAATTCAACAAAAAATTCAAGATAATAAAAGCATATCCTAAAATCGCCCAGCGAGCCATACTTACTCCACTTTTCCGCCCGGATTTCTTAAAGATAATATAAAATATGTAAATTCCAAGGCCAATAAGTGTCGTTAGTACTTTTAAATCCTTCAATAATAGTGTCCGTCCCTCAGAAACAATAGATAAGCTAGCCACCACCAGAGAGATTGCCAGCAAAGGAGTCCCCACCAGAATAGCGGTGTAAGAATATTTATCTGTAGTCTCTAAGTTTGGTAAACGACGAATTCGGTCACTCCATTGCTTGCTTTTGAGTCTGGTGTGCAGGAATAAGTACAATATTGCAAATACCGTCCCAAGTGTCAGTGCAGCAAAACTCAAATTGGCCAAAATCACATGCATTGTCAACCAGCCATACACCGAGCTCCAAGTCTCAAGCGTATGTCCCCCCGCCGTCAGCCACACCCGATTTAGGAGAAAAACACAGAATCCTGCCACACTAAGCAGCAGAATCGTAAACTCCCCTCCACGTGTGAAAGCCACCGCAAGCGAAGTCAGCACAATACTAAATGCAAACCAGAACAAGAAATCATAAGGTGTGAAAATGGGCAGTCCCTTCTCCTGAGAGAAACGAATTCCCAGTCCTGCAGCTTGCAAAAGACCCACAACAACAAGAAGCCCCGTGCCTAACCGCTTCCCACTCGGGTTGCGATAAAGGCAATCCGAGAAAACAAACAGCAGGCTCAGGGCATATAGCAGCAGAGCGGCATCATATATTCCGTTCAGCAGTTGCATATCACTCACCTACCCAACAGGCCTGCCGGAGCAAGCACCGTCTTAGGCACAGAAAAATCGCCGCTACCGGCAGTACGTTCTGTGGAACTAGACTGCTTAGCCGGGGCGGAATCTCCGCCATCTGAATTAGATTCGAGCTGTTCCTGTAGCGCAAAGATTTTGGAGAAATAATCAAGAGCTTCATTCCCCTGCTTGCCACCGGACATCTCTTTAATTACATTGATTGGATCATGCATCATTTGGTTCACAATGCTTTTGGTCAAGCGACGGATCACCTTGCGCTGATGCTCGTCCAGCTCAGGCAGCTTATTGAACAGACTCTCCATCGTTTCCTCATGAATCGCATTCGACTTATCCTGAAGCGCCCGGATTACCGGTCTCACGCCAAGCGTCTTAAGCCACAGCTGGAACTCATCCATTTCCTCACCGATCATCACTTCAATCTTCGCAGCTTCACTCCGACGCATTTCCAGGTTACTCTCCACAATGCCCTCCAGATCGTCAATATCATACAAAAAAACATCTGGCACATTAGCCGCTGCAGGATCAATATCACGGGGTACAGCTATATCAATCATAAAAAGCGGCCGCGAAGGGCGACGCTTCATAGCATTCGCTACCTGATCTGCCGAAAGTACATAGCCGTCAGCTCCCGTTGAGCTGATCACGATATCTACCTCATTAAGAGTTTTTAGCGCATCTTCAATCGTGCTTGGCTTACCCGAGAACTTCTCTGCCAGTTCAATCGCACGCGACAGCGTACGGTTAGCGACAATCACTTCAGCCGCACCACTACTATATAGATGCTTTACAGTGAGCTCACTCATTTTGCCGGCGCCGAGAATCAGAACTCTTTTACCAGTGAACATGCCAAAAATCCGCTTGCCCAGCTCCACTGCCGCATAACTGACAGATACTGCGCTTTCGCCGATTGACGTTTCACTATGTGCTCTTTTGCCGAGTGTCACCGCTTGTTTAAATAACCGATTGAACCAAGTTCCAGTTACACCCTCAGCCTGAGCCGTGAGAAAAGAACTTCGCACCTGTCCCAGGATCTGCGTCTCGCCAATCACCATGGAATCCAGGCCGCAGGTCACGCGGAACAAATGCGCAATCGCCTGCTCGTCTTCATATATATACATATGCTGTGCAAATTGCTCGTTTTTCACTCCAAACCACTGCTCCATAAAGCCGCGGAGGAAATATCCCCCCATATGGAGACGGTCCATGACCACATAAATTTCCGTACGGTTGCAGGTGGCTACTACGACCCCTTCCAGCACACCCTTCGTCTTCATCAATTGATGAAGCGCTGCCGGAAGATCACTCTCCGCAAAAGCAAACTGTTCCCTAACCTCCACGGGAGCCGTACGATAATTCAGGCCAACGACGACGATGTGCATCGATAGTTCACCATCCTAGTCTCTATTCATTACTGTGTACAGTTATATTAAAGAATATTTTTACATAATATTCACTTTCACAACATCTCAAAACACTGTGTTAAGTATATCACACGAAAATACGACTTTTTACAGATTTTTTGAACGCTTTATGAAATCCAGATAATAATTATTATAAATAAAAAACCGCAGGTTCGCTACGGTTAGGATGGGTTATTTTGTGATTAATTATTAGTTGGTGGGGCAAGGAGGGAATTGATTAGCTAATAATTCTAAATATCATCATAAATTCTTCAATAATAGAGCGCTGGATCAATGATTCAAAATTTCTCGGGTTTGGTAACTTTTATTGAAGCTACTTCTCCACATTTTTTACAAAATGTGAAGATAAGTGGTGAGCCAAAAGAAAAGGTTTTACCAATGGGCAGAAGGTTGGAATCCCCTCTGCTCATTTCACCTTTGGTGAATGTAGTGCTACCACATGATTTACAGACTAAGTTTGCTTCGTTCATAAGGATCACCTCGGATAAAGTATATGATACTTCAAACTAGCGAAACCAGTTCTTTATCTGATCAAGAATACTTTTCGCCTCTGGCCCATTGTAACCAAAGGTGTTGCCGATCATTTTTACATACTCGTTGAACGTTGTTTCTGTGCTCTTTCGGTCACTCCACCAGCGCTTAGCGTTATATCCTGAGACAGATCCTACATACGTAAGCTCAATATCTGATTTTTTGTACACACGATCAAAAAGAAGCTTCACCCTTCGCATGTGAAAATCCGAGGAAACGACAATCGTAGATTTAAAATCGTGTTCCTTCATTATAGGAAGAGTAAACTCTGCGTTCTGATAGGTACTCGACGCTGCGTTCTCAGTATAGATGGCCTCCTGCGGTATACCGAGATTAAGGGCGGTTTGGAGCATGTCACCTGATGAACTCGTTGACTCTTTGGCGTTAGAAAGAATTATATACGGAGCGTAGCCAGATTTATATAACTCAGCTGCTTTTTCTACCCGGTCTTGACCTCCGCTAAGTACGATGATGACGTCTGCTTGGTTGGGAGGTTCAGTTAATGCGAGAAAGCGGCCTGCACTGAAGAAACCAGTAATCAACAATAGTAAGAATATGGAAAGGATAAATCTTCTATTAATTAGATTGCTTTTTCTTTTCTTAACAGATAAGTCGTTCATAGATCCCTTATGTGATTCGTTACTAAGGATTTGTCTCTACATTTATCATTGTCGATATACCATAGTACCGATTTGCATATGCTCCCTTCTGATATATAAGAATTATATTGCCTAATAAGTCCCCTTAAATTAATTTATAATATTAATAGTAAAAAGATCTTTGCATTAAGCTTCAAAAAATTTATTCTGCCATAGGTTATATTATGTTCGTATTTTTTTAGGAAAATTACCAAAAAAACTAATAATTCTTAAAATAATAGGGTTAATAATACTCCTATTGAATATAAAATTGGTAATTATAATTAAAAGAAAATTAATTGAAGTTAATAATGTGCCATTAACCAAAAATTGAATATAATTATTAATACCTTTCGTGAACTTGAGCTCAAGAATACTCAAACATATCCCAATAAATAAATTCGGCCATAATAACTTCCAGTAATTCATAATCCCCTTTTTAAAATACACACAATGCGTATAATATATCTCTATAATTGCTAAGAATAGAGCTGTTAAAAACACACCAAACAAAATGCCATATATTCCTTTCATAATTGAGCCAAACACTATACTAACAATTAATAGAATACATGCAATAATTTGAAACTTCTTACTAATTTTGAAATTTCCAGACATATTAATTATATGCCCGCTGGGGATATGTAATATCTCTAATAACGTAATTGCAATTAAAAATGCTGCTATATTATAATCAACATAGTTTACATCATAGATATTTTTAGTATATATACTTATGAAAGGCATAATTAGAGTTGATGCTGAGATCATAAAAAGAAACAAAATAATAATAGATACTAATTCATATTGGATAAAAATCTTATATGTCTTTTCATCATCATTCTCAACTATTGTCTGTCCCATTCCTAAACGTGGAGCATTAGTTATCGCATACAACATACTTTTAACTAAAAGAAAGACGCTATTATAAACTGCATACACACTTGCAAGAGCTGTTCCACCAGCAGATGCTAGAGAGATAAATATTATAGGTAGCGTACTATATATAGCCCCAGTGATTTTTTGAATAAATACATCTTTTGTTCCTTTAATTGATGAATAATTAGGCTTAGCACTAAAATCAAGAAATTTATACTTCTTTTTACAGTAGATGACTATCAAAGTACTATTAACCAATGAACAAATCATTACAACAAGTCGTACACCCCACATAGCACTAAAGTTCCCATAAATTAAAGAAATATTTATTATATGTCCCGCTGTGATTGTAAGCACAGTTATTAAAGATATAATATATTCTTTTTGCTCAGCCTGTATAAGGATGCGATATTTCATCGTATAGTACAAATTAATTGCTGCTGGTAAAAAGGTCATAATCAGGACTAAAAAAATTATTGTATCATTTAATGTTGTCTTTACCAAAAATCCATAAAAAATGGTAACAATAATACCCACACAAAAAAATACTAAACCAATCTTTTTAAAGATATTACTTGTAGCAACGATTATTCTGTTAATTTCTTCAAAGTCTCGGTTAACATAGGGCTTCAATAATGCAACGTTTGTTGCAATTGTGAAACCACCTTCTACTATAAGCATCATATTAATTAATTGTGTTGCGACAGAATTTAAGCCATTAAATTCTGATCCAAAAGTGGATAACACGAGTCTTGTCACCACTAAACCAAGAACTCCATTAATCATAGTCAACATCAGTGCACTTATTGCATTTAACATAGTAGTTTTACTTTTCTGCATGACTTCATCCTAACTATAAAGAGTTCATCTCTTCAACAAATTTTTCTACAATAAAAGCACTATTTAATTCCGGCATATATTTTAAAACCTTATCAAAAGTTAAGGTTTTACCTGAATATTTAGCAATAAACTTTTTACATGCTTCAATTTCTCTCTCCTTATCGTATTCATATTCTTTAATAACTAATAGCATTGGATATTTTTCCAGATACTTTAGTGAAGGATCATTCTCAATTTTACTAAAATGTATAATCGGCTTCCCCATTGCCATATATTCAAATATTTTACCCGGTGTCTGAAAAACAACTGTGTTACCAATATTAATTAATATATCTGCATCAATCATTGTTGCATGGGCAATTTCCTTAGGTTGACCAGAATAAAACTTTAATGTATCTTTCATTCCATTAAATTCATTTTTCAAAAACTTCACTTTAGAACTAGACATCATAGTAATTGAAACAGTACCTTTTAATTCATGAAAGAATCTAATCATAAATACTGGATTCCTGATTGATTTCATTAAAGCTCCACCATATACACAGTCACTGATCTTTCCGCTTTTCATTAAAATAGATTTTCCTATGTCAGCAGAAATTTCGCTCATATTTGGAAAGTTAACCTTGCAAAATTTATTACTATATTCATTCAGTGGAGTTTCTTTATAAAACTCAAATAACTCAGGAGTTAAAAAAACCTTATCACATTTTTCAAAAAATCCGCACTCTTGTAAGATCCTTTTTTTCTTATTATATTTCCCATAAGTATCTTCATTATAAGCAAATGGATCAAATTCGAATATAGCCCACTGAACCTTGTTGGTAAATTGATCTTTTAAGATGTTTGCTATTTTGTGAGTTACTGCCGGATGAGAAATGGAAAGAATATAATCATATTGTTTCATCTCATTTAATTCATTACACTTTCTTAGAACTTCCTTTGTATCCCAACCCCCATACCTTTCCTCACCACGCACATCCCTGTAATACATATAAAAAAGAGTTTTAGATATTATCGATAGCCATTTATTTAATTGTTTCAACACTCGACTAGAATTATTCTTTATCAATGAATTGTACGCAATAGTATTCATTGTCTTGTAATCATCGATTCTTATAATATTAAGTCCTTTGTAGTTTTCGTATGGTGGCAAATCAATAGCATGTCTTCTTGTGACTACATCAACTTCATAACCCTCATTCAACAAACCATATAAAAAAGGTTCGATACAATTTGTATTTGAAGAAGGATAAGGATAAAACTCAGCTAAGATTACTAGAATACGTTTCATGGCTACCCCCTACACAATTCTAAAAAATATCTCTAATTATACTTTTTAGAATCGATTAAATTCCCCTTCTCTTTACCCACATTTATCTTCCCGAATAAAAAACATATTATTACACATATCCAAAAATAAGGACTAAAAACTGGAGCAATCATATATATTGCATCTGATCTAGGAGTGTAAAATAATTGTAATAATGCATAAATAACCAATGTAGAAATGATCCAACTATTATTTTTTGCATATTTTCCAAACCAATCTACCATTTTAACCATACCCAAGCCTAGTAATATATTATAAATGATTAACCCAATCCATCCGATATCATGAACAACTTCTAAAATATGAACTACACCAACACCTGCACCTTGTAAATAATTATTCCCCATTAGCATATAAGACAGGTGTGCCTTCATATCATGACCCAGCGCTAAAGCTTCTAAAGATTGATTATTTATTGAAACAGTTCCAAATAAAACCCTTCCAATCAAGGTATTATGCACAATATTGTCATATATTGGACCAAGCATATAACCAGGTAATGATTTTATAGGTAATAAATCTAAAACATCAAAGCCTTTAACTAATACATCGAATGAATTCCCTTGTTGGTATAAAAAGTTAGTAACCAAATTACCTTCGAATAGATCTACCGCTCGTCCAGTTCTCCAATAATTGTATCCATATGAAAAACCTATCAAAATTGGTATCATCGCAATAATAACTGTTTTTTCAATTTTTCCTATCCATTTTTCATTTTCTTCAGATCGGTGGAAGTCACGCAAACAAAAATATGAAAAGATAAACATAAATGCTAACATTGAGGGAGATCTCATTCCTACAAATAATTGAGGCAATGTAGAAATAGCAAATAAAAGAAGCGGAATTATAGCTTTTTTCTTCACTGGCATTGTCGCTAAGAAAATACATAGTGAGGGTTTCATTAATTGAATAAAGCCTTTGACTAGAGTATTCTGAGAAGTTTGATAGCTAGTATAATATTGAGTATACGTATGAGTCTGCATAAAAATAATCTTTTCTAATCCTTCCATAAAAGAAGCCACTATGGAAATATAGAAGATTATCATTGATATTTGCTGGAGCTTGTTTATAAATATCCTATCCACTTTTTCTGTTCGTATATGCACATCTACACTTCTAGATTTTTTGAGTGATATCTTATCAAAAAAACTCGCTCCTATGAACATAAATAATAACGAAATATATAAACTAACTAAAGTTCTAAAAACAGAACTCTCACTTCCTAAAATCCACCACTCATCTCCTCTTATCATTGAGACAAAAGGTCTACTGATCAAAAAGATAAACATACATATATTAAAAAGGGAAAATATAATATAACGCCGATTTGTTAAAGCAAAGAGCAGATTACCACTCAACAATAACAATATACCTAATAGTATTAAATTATAGTCTAAAAGTAATATTCCAAACGGAAATATTATCAATGATAAAATGGTAAGAATAATATATACTGTTTTTTTCATATTTCCACCTAAATCAATTTATTGTTTCTTCATTAACATACTTTTTCATTCTAAACATAAAAGTTATTTAACTAAGTTCAGATAAAAATGCTCTAACCATTCAGAACTTGATTTAATACTATAATCATTTTTCATAACATCAATCCAAGCATTATTTCGCATTTCCTCACTATTAATTCTATCGACAGCTATGTTGGCCCAATCAAGTGCTGTCAATTTTAAATCAATTTTTTCAATTTTATCTGTTAGTATCGCCTCATCTACTATCTCTTTAGAAACAATACATGGGAGACCGCTACATTGTGCCTCAATCAAAACAACACCCAAACCTTCATAAAGTGATGGAAACATAAATATATCCATAGCTTGTAAATAATCATTAACATTCTTCCTAACACCAAGAAAAAAAACTTTATCTGATATACCTAATTCTTCTACCTGTCTCTTACAATTTCCCACTAACTCGCCTTCGCCAATCAATAGTAATATCACATTTTCTCTTAGTTTTGTTATTTGATAAAATGTCTCTATAAGGAAATTATGATTTTTCTGTTTATTAAATCTTCCAATATGTCCAAATACTATTTTCTCAGATAATCCATATTCATCTCTTATCTGCTTTCTCTTATATGCATTAAATTTAAATTTTTCAACTTCTATTCCATTTTTAACAACTATTAATTTATCTTTTATCTTTTTTTCACCAAACATGTTATAACCTGCATCTTTTGAACAAGCAAAGAAATGTGTTGCATAATATCTTGAGAAAAATTTCGAAATATTCTGCGTCCATTTTTTTATATATGAATTATTAAATGTATTCGTATTATGGCTATGCATTATTCTATGTTTTATAGAAAAGTATTTCGCTATTACTAATGGCAGAAAATCAAATGCAACACTTGTATGTACATGTACAATATCATAATGATTCGACTTAAATAATTTTCGGATAAAGGATATTTTTTGGATAATATTTCTTTGCCTGAGGGGCATATTGTATATGTTACAGCCAAGAGATTCTAAATGTCTCTTCGCTTCCTCATTTTTAATCCCTTGTGGAACAATATCAATATGAACTTCATTTGCATTCATATGTTCTATCCAAGAAATTACCATCTTTTCTATTCCACCATTACTAAGTGGAGTCATAAAGTATACTATCTTAACCATAATTCCTCCCTACAATTCTAAGATGCTACAATAAATATTCATTAAAATATTCTCTTAATTCTCAAATTGAGATTTTTCAGGAAGTATCGTATCAAAACTTTTCTTTATCAAATCTCTAGACATTACGAATTTTTCCTCGGACATATCAACATCATTAAGGCAAAGCATTTTCCCTTTTTGTTTAGAAATATAATTACAAGCTATCTCGATATTATGGGCAGCTATTGACTTTCCAACATTATATTTTCTGGGATAAAACTGACCACTCATATTTTGCCATGCTTTCATTAACCATTGATTTACATCTAGCATATGTCTAAATTTGTTTTTGCATGTTTCATGAAGTATTTCATACTCTTCTCTCCATAAAATATTAAATACTTCTTTGGTAAATGATGTTGGCAAATGTTGTTGTAACAATCCCGGAAATCTAGGGCATGGCAATAAATATATATTTCTTAACACATTGATTCCGTATTTAACATTAAACCATTTAGTACGATGTTTCTTTAATACTTCTTTCATCCTAAAATGCTTATTTATTACACCTATATTTCTAAATGGAGCTAATATAAACATTTCGTCCATATTATAGCAATGCACATTCATTATTGCTGAATCACAAGGCAGATTTTCGTTGAAGAACATTTCTTCTTTTACATAATCAACTAAGAACATATCGTCATTAAAATAAACAAAGTTATTCGACAAACCTTCTATTCGATGAAGATTAAGTTCTATAGGATGGGCACTAAAAGTTGGTAGATATTCCTTTGGTATGAATTCTTCATGCTTAACAATTTTCAACTTTGGATGGTCTTGATTTAACCAAGATGGAATATGACCCCATGTAACAAAATAAATATTATTGACCCAAGGGGAAAATTTTTCTACTCCTCTAAACCAATATTGTAAATTATCCCAATCCCTAAATCTATGAATATTATTATCATTTGCGAAATTAGATTTGTATTTTGCTCTTTCTTTTTGCCAATCAGTATCATTTCCATCAACCCAAATTATCACAAAATCTATTTTATCATTCATATCAACCCCCTCACTTTCTCCACACAAACTTATTTATTATACCGGTATAACTCTGAATTAACTTTACAACCTTTGTACTAACATTTTCATCTGCATAATCAGGAACTGTTATACCCAAATCGTCATTAGCATTCATATTTACTGCCATATTAACAGCTTGCAGAACCTGTTCTGTGGTAATGCTTCCGATTACAAAACCACCTTTATCAAGAGCCTCAGGTCTTTCAGTACTTGTTCTTACTGATACAGCAGGAAATTTAAAATAAGAAGCTTCTTCAGGAATCGTTCCACTATCAGAGACTACACAGAACGCATGTTTTTGAAGGTTATTATAATCATAAAAACCAAATGGATCTAAACTCTTAACTAATGGATGAAACTTAAATTCTCTTTGAATAATAAATTTTTTACTTCTTGGATGTGTACTGTAAATAACAGGTATGTTATATGTTTCAGCCATAGCATTTACGGCACTCATTAATGCAAAGAAATTCTGTTCATTATCAATATTCTCTTCTCTGTGTGCTGAAAGTAGTATATACTTTCCTTTCTCTAATCCTAAGGTCTTTAGTACATTGCTATTATTAATGCCTTCTTTATTAGCAGATAATACTTCTGCCATTGGTGAGCCGACTACGTAAGTTCGCTCTTTTGGAACACCAGAAGCATTCAGATATCTTCTTGCATGCTCAGTATAGCAAAGGTTTACATCACTAGTAACATCAACGATTCTACGATTAATTTCTTCTGGCAGATTCTCATCAAAGCAACGATTCCCAGCTTCCATGTGAAAAATTGGTATTTTTAATCTTTTGGCAGATATAACACTAAGACAAGAGTTAGTATCACCAAGAACTAAAATAGCATCTGGATTTTGATCAGTCATAATTCTATACGACTTCTCTATTACATTTCCCATTGTTTCACCTAAGTGATCACCTACAACATTTAAATAAAAGTCAGGTGCTTTTAAACCTAATTCTTTAAAAAACACTTCATTTAATGCATAATCATAATTTTGTCCCGTATGTACTAATATATGTTCAAAGTATTTGTCACACTTTTTTATAATCTCTGATAATTTAATAATCTCTGGTCGTGTTCCCACTATTGTCATTAATTTTAATTTTCGCACTTATGTCTCTCTCCTCTATATTGAATAATGCGGGTACATCTCTTTATGTTGTTCAATCCATTTTTTCATTTCTAAGATCATCTGCTCATAATTCGGGACTACAAAAGAAAAATCTTCTCCCCTATTGTTAACAAGTGACTTATCAACTTTCATTTCGTTACTTGGTGATATTACAGTTCTATTATTGAAAATTTCATTACACAATTTAAGCAAATCAAATTTACTTATGCTTTCATTATTGACCAAATTGTATAGACCTGTTAAGTTTTCTTCTAAAGCCTTTTCCATTGCTTTAGCAAGTGTTATTGTCGTTACACCTGACCAAATAGCCGATGTGAATCCATTAATATGCCCGTTTTGTTTCATAAACCAGTTAAAAAGACCTATCCCTTTTTCATTTAAATCCGGACCGATAATTGAATTTCTAAAAGTCAAATCTTTATAATTTTCAAGTTCCCCTAAAGCCTTTGTTCTATCATAAAAAGTTTCACCATCTTTAAAAGATTTTTCATTATAGCTTCCAGACTTTCCGGAAAAGACACAATCAGTGCTCATATGAACAATTTTCGTTTCCATATTCTTAGTAACTTCACTGAGATAATGTGGTAAGTAACTGTTTATTAATACTGCATTTGATTTATTTTCTTCTGCATCTCTATTCAAGATGCCAATCGCATTAATGATTGCATCATAGTTTCCAATCTTAATTACATCATTTAAATGATTAAAGTCTGTAATATCACCAACAATATTAGTACAATATTCAAAATTGCGCCTGCTAAAAGCTGTAACATCATGGCCATTTTCTTTAAAATAAATAGAAATTGTATGACCTGCCATTCCTGTTGCTCCAAGGACAAGGATTTTCACTTATCTCTTCCCCTCCCAATTCTTTAATTCCTCTTGAATATAATCTAGTTTAAGTAATTTATCTTTTATTGCTTCAACTCCTAACCTCTCAGTATTATGGGAGTTATAATCTTCAACTTGTTGGATTTTTTTGTTTCCTTCTACGAAGTATTTATCATAGTTAAGGTCTCTTTTATCCGCTGGAACCCTATAAAATCCTCCTAAGTCTTCAGCAACTACATGCTCTTCTCTTGTAAGTAGAGTTTCATACAATTTTTCTCCATGACGAGTCCCAATGATTTTAATTTCATTCTTTACGCTGAATATTTCTCTAACCGCTTGAGCTAAATCCCAAATAGTCGACGCAGGAGCTTTTTGAACCATAATATCGCCAGCTTCGGCATTCTGGAAAGCAAATACAACAAGTTCTACAGCCTCCTCAAGACTCATTAAGAATCTTGTCATGTTAGGGTCAGTTACAGTCAAAGGACCTCCGTTTTTAATTTGCTCTATAAATAGTGGAATTACAGAACCTCTCGAAGCCATTACATTACCATATCTTGTCCCACAAATAAGTGTCTTTTCTGGGTTTACTGTATTAGATTTAGCTACGAATACCTTCTCCATCATTGCTTTGGAAATCCCCATTGCATTTATGGGGTATGCAGCTTTGTCAGTGGAAAGACAAATAACCTTTTTAATACCCATCTCTATAGCCCCAGTAACAACATTATCTGTACCTATTATATTGGTTTTAACAGCCTCAAGAGGAAAAAACTCACATGAAGGTACTTGCTTAAGTGCTGCTGCATGAAAAACATAATCCACACCATACATAGCGTTTTTAACACTAGCTAAATCACGCACATCACCAATATAGAACTTAAGCTTATCGTTTTTATATAGTTTTCGCATATCATCTTGTTTTTTTTCATCTCTAGAAAAAATTCTAATTTCTTTAACATCTGTACCAAGAAATCTTTTCATTACAGCATTCCCAAAAGATCCTGTCCCACCTGTGATTAATAACGTTTTATCTTTGAACATACTTACTATCTCCATTCTTTAAGTTACTTAGGTTAAACCAAGGGTCTAGCTTATTCAAAAGCATATTTTTATCAAAAGTATTATTATAGTAGTCGAGTGCATTTTGAGACATCTGCTGCAATTCACCAGAGGAACTCAAAGCTAATTTTTGTATATTGTTAGCCAATTGTTCTGCATTACCAGCATCGCCACAGACACCAGCACCAGCTTTAACTATCACATTTTGTATCTCTCCATCAGCAGATACAATAATAGGAATTCCACAAGCCAGACATGACTGCGTCTTTGCTGGTAGAGTTATTGAAAACACTTTACTTTTTGAAAGGCTTATTAATGTCGCATCACAGACTGCCATAAAATCAGGAATTCTAGTAGGTGGCTGTTTAGCAACAAAATTAAACATTTCAGATACATCACATTCGTTTACCTTGTTTATCAGAGTGTCTTTATACCGGCCATCGCCTACTATATTAAATCGAACTTTTATTTTCTGTTGTTTTAATAATCTGGCTGCTACAGGTAATATATCCAAGCCCTGTGCAACTCCAATATTACCAGCAAAGATAATATTAAAATGTTCATCTTGTGGGATTTCCGATACAATAGCTAAATTTCTATCAACTGGAGCGTAATAGTCTTCCGCGTATTGAGGCCAGAATTCTAATTTTCCATACATTACACCACGCTGATTAATTGCTTCAATAAAGCTCTCAGATGAAGTGAATATTCTATCACAATGCCTGTAAATATAATCAACCATCGTCCCAATTATGTTTAAAATATGTTTATTTTTAATACCTGCTACTATTTCTACGTTGTCCGGCCATAAATCAGTAACATACAAATAACAAGGTACCTTTCTTTTTTTGGCATACCATACACCTGGTAATGCTTGTGTCATTGGAGAAACTTCAAATATAAATACATAATCCGCTTTAAGCCTAGTAAATAAGTTCCAGAAGAATCCTGATACCACAAAAGATAAATAATTCAATGCGAGCATTATTGAATTTTTCCCTCTTGGTATTAATGGAATTCTTATTATTTCAACGCCATTATAGATTTCTTTACGTTTTTTAAATAATCCGTACCCAGGGTAATACTTTCCTTGAGGATAATTTGGAATACCGGTAACGACCGTTACTTTATATCCCTTCTTCACCCATTCCGTACAAATATCATTAATACGAAATTGCTCAGGGTAAAAATATTGAGCTATAACTAAGATATGTTTGTTCACTCTCTACCCTTCTTTGTCTATAGTTTCAGTTAAGAGAATTGATTCTCTTAAATTTCTAATTTGATAATTCGTTTTATAAATACTCATCCTTGAGTCATAAGCTAAGTTCCCAAACACTTTGTTTATCAGATTTATTTTGATAGCTAAACCATTATTAAGAATAAAGTTAAAAACCTTCGTTAACTTGATACTTTTACTATGCGCTTGGGCTATTAATAACACCAATTTACTAGTACTTACATATTCGCTATTCTGTGGAAAATACAATCCTTGTTCATTATTTTCAATCATCAACCTAATAAATTCACAAAGATTATCTATATGAAGCATACTTCTTTCATTGTCGATGTCAGGAAATAGTGGTAATTTACGAGCATAGCTTGCCAATTTCGGATAATTTCCTTTAGAACCCTTACCATAAATCATAGGTGGTCTAATTATAACTACTTTGAAATCATCACTCTCTAAAAGAGAGATGCCTTCCTCCGCTTGGAGCTTACTATTCCCATAAAAATTAGATGGTTGAGGTATAGTGCTTCTATCTATAATACGCTTCTTGTTAATATGGCTACTATCGCCATAGACAATAATACTGCTAGTAAAAATAAACTGCTTAACGCGTTCTTCCTTTGCCTTCTCAGCAACTTCAATCGCCAGATCGCGATTAATTTCATAATATTGCTGCTCCATGCTTGGGTCCGTAGATACATGAGCAATTCCAGCCACATGGAGCACCACATCATAATTTGAAAAATCATGTTCCTTCCATTCCGTACCTCTTACCGATAGTTCCACAACTACGTATTGATCTGGCCATTGTTCCAGCCACTTAATAAAATTGGTACCAACGTAACTCCCTTTACCAGTAATTAATATCTTTCGTTTGCTCATTTTATAAGGTTACCCCTTTAGTAGAAGACACTTCCTGTTTTGTTGTTCCTTCTTTTACACCATCCGATTTCAGAACACTTAGGATCGTCATAAAAAACACTTTTATATCAAACATAAAAGAAAGACCTGCAACATACTCCCCATCAAGCCTAGCCTTAATATCAATCTCTAGCTCATCCCGACCATTAATCTGAGCCCACCCAGTCAACCCTGGCTTAATATCATTAGCTCCGTATTTATCTCTTTCAGCTATCAAATCATACTGATTCCACAACGCAGGGCGAGGTCCAACGATACTCATTTCACCTTTGAGGATATTAATAATCTGAGGTAGTTCGTCCAAGCTTGTTTTTCTTAGGAACTTACCTACTTTAGTAATAAAGAAATCCGGATCCTTCAATAGATGAGTTGGCATATCATTAGGAGTGTCCGTTCGCATCGTTCTAAATTTGAGAATGTAGAATTCCGATTTATTTTTACCTAATCGCTTTTGTTTAAATAAGATAGGGCCTTTTGAGCTTGTCTTAATCGCAATCGCGATAATCAAGAAAACCGGCCATAACACTAACATTCCGATTAAAGCCAGCAGAAAATCAATGGTTTGTTTCACGTAAACATAAGGTCTCATAAATTCACCTGATCCTTTAAGTTACTATTTTCTATCTATGTACATCATCTCTATGTCCAAGAGGCATAGAGATGATCGTCTTATCTTGTTTAGTTAGCCATTCCCTCAGCAATTTCCTTACCCAACTGAAGCTGTGATTCAAATTCACTTTTATACTGACTTATGATTGCCGTACTATAACCATTGCTGTTCAGTTTTTGTTCAGTGTCGGCAACTATACTATTGAAGCTAGCACTAAACGAGGATAGTTGTTGTACACCTTTAGCCTTAATGCTCTTTTTACTCGCTTCATCTTTTGCTCCGAGATACTCTAATGCAATGCTCATTAATGTTGATTGGCTTTGATCTTTAAGCGCAGTAAGTTTGGCTTCCGCTTCACTAGTAATGGTCTCATACGATACCTTTCCAGTTCCGGCAGCACCTCCTGCTGCACCACCTGTTGAATCGGTTGGTACTGGTGTCGCTACTGGAGATGGATCCTTAGTGCCAACTTGCTCTTGATACGCCTTAGAAGCAGCAGTAATGGTCTTCGTCTTCTGATCCCAGCTAATGTTATGACCTACAGATTCCGATAAAAAACGTAGGGGTACATATAAGGAGCCATTCAAGATAAAGCTGGATTGTCCAGTAGGTAATGCCTTGGTAGCACCGTTAAATACATAACTTGCCTTAACTTGATTGAGTACAAGATTCTTAGATACTGCCGAAGCACTATTCCCGTTTGTTGCATTCATTAGATACTCTTTAATCACTACTAGTTCTGAGCTGTTAGGCTCTGCTACAGTAACCTTAACGTTCTTAGCATCCCAGCTTACACTCTTCTGCAAGGCATACGACATAAACCGTAATGGAACATAGGTTGTATTGTTATACATAAACACGTACTGCCCTACTGGTGGTTGAATGCTAACACCGTCAAAAATCATCTTTACGTTCATACTTTGTACTTTGACCGTAGCTGTTGCCACCTTAGTTGTTGCATTTGGTACCGCTGCTGCTGATACGGAAATAGGAGCGGATGCCGTTAAGGGTGCTAACCCTATTGAAGCTATTAACGATAGAGCTATGACTGGTAGCGTTGCTTTAGACATACTTATTCACTTCCCTTTTCTTTCGCTTTTAATTGCTCTTCTTCTTTAAGGATTTGATCACGTGTCTTCCCTTGACTCACGCCATATTTCTTAGCAACCTGTGAAAGCTCATTATATTGTTCTTCGGAAACCTTACCGAGGATGATACTACGTGCTTCCCGCTTCTCATCAAGCGTTAGGCCACCCTTGGCCAAATCCTTTAGCCGATTAATATCAGATACACTTAGTTGACCGAGCACAATAGCAGCAACATCTGCCTTATCCTTCATCGTTACATTCTCTTGAATTTCTTTTGCTTTATCTGTTGAGACCTGTGCCGTATAGCCATCTGAAGAACTATCTTTCGAATCTGTTGATGGGGCTTTCGTAGGTTCACTAGTAGTAGAAGCTGTTGTATCTTTTCCAGTTTCCTCAGTATCTTTGCTTCCATCATCATCTGTTGATAGAGCAGGTGTTGCAGACGCTACAGGATCAACTTTACCATCTACTACTGTATCTTCGGGTGCAGTTCCTTGATCTTGACCACCACTAACTTGATCCTCAGACTCCAGATCAAAACCATCTACCATTGAATTCATCAGCTTATCAACCGCATAATTCGCTGCGAACAAACCACCAACACCCAGAACTACAATGATTGACAGCGTCCATAAAAGGATCTTTTTCCATCGTTTGTTGAACACTTATGTATCCCCCTTTATGAATAAATTAGCTGATAGCAACTTGGGCAACGGGCTGCATCGGTACAATCTGATTGATCACTTCACGAATAACTTCTGGTTCTTCAGCAAGCACACGATCCAATCGTTTGAATTCCAGTTCTAGCTGATTCAGACTTATCACATTAGGTCTACCGATAAAGATTCTTCCGTGATCTGTAGAGCCTAAATTCTCTTCATC
This sequence comes from Paenibacillus sp. FSL R5-0923, assembly GCF_038009145.1. NCBI lineage: Bacteria > Bacillati > Bacillota > Bacilli > Caryophanales > Paenibacillaceae > Paenibacillus > Paenibacillus sp. FSL R5-0923. The sequence continues at coordinate 2,128,970 of NZ_JBBPAT010000001.1, read as the reverse complement.
TGTTAACAGTTCTTCATATAACTTCTCGCCCTCACGAATACCGGAGAACTGAATATCAATATCTCTATAAGGTTCATAACCAGAAAGTGTAATCAAATCTTCTGCTAACGTTAGAATCTTTACGGGTTCTCCCATATCCAGAATGAACACTTCGCCACCTTTGGCAAAAGAACCCGACTGGATTACAAGCTGAACAGCTTCTGGAATCGTCATAAAATATCGGACCATTTCCGGATGAGTAACAGTGACTGGTCCACCAGCAGCAATCTGCTCTTTAAAGGCCGGAATTACACTTCCACGACTACCAAGCACGTTCCCAAAACGCACGGCTGAGAACTTCGTGCTACTTGTGGTATGCAGACTTTGCACATACATTTCAGCAATACGCTTAGTTGCACCCATCACACTCGTTGGGTTAACCGCTTTATCCGAGGAGATCATTACAAATCTCTCCGCACCATATTTATCTGCACAATCCGCAACATTCCTTGTTCCGAAGACATTATTCTTAATGGCTTCTGAAGGGTTCCGCTCCATCAATGGGACGTGTTTATGTGCTGCCGCATGAAAGACAACATGTGGCTTATGGCTGCTGAATATGTCCATCATCCGACTGCGGTCCTGTACATCCGCGATTACCGTAACAATATTCAGATCCGGAAACTTCTTACGAAGCTCCATTTCAATCATATAAATGCTGTTCTCTCCATGTCCAAGCAGCATTAGCTTGTCGGGACCAAATGGGGCAATCTGCCGACATAGCTCTGAACCAATAGATCCACCAGCCCCCGTAACTAACACAGTCTTGTGGTGTACATAACCTAGAATACTGTTCAAATCTGCTATAATCGGCTCACGACCTAGTAAATCTTCAACGCTAACATCTCGCAATTTCTTCACTGATATTTTTCCCGCGATCAGATCGTTAAGCGCCGGTATAATCTTAAGTTTAGCCCCTGTCTTCTTCGCCAGATTAATAATTTCAGAGATTTCAGTACGTGAAACGGAAGGCATGGCGATAATAATCTCATGAATTTCCCGTTCTTTCACAATAGCGGGAATCGCGTAACGATTGCCCAACACTGGCACACCCAATATAGACAAATGATATTTATTGATACTATCATCAATGAAACCTACTAGCTTCGTATGAGCAAAAGAAGGTCCCATCATTTCCCTGGCAATTAATATTCCACAATCGCCTGCACCTACAATAAGTGTATGGGTCTGAGTGTCTTTGTAATTGATTCGATCATTATGAAGTACTCTCCACAAAAATCGAACTCCACCTACTAATAAAAGAATAGTCTCCATCGACCGAACTTCTATGGCAAGAGGTACTCTATCCGGCAAAATTAGATACGCCAGTGCAAATGAAAATAAAGATCCTACTACAATAGCTTTAGAAACCGATATAATCTCACCGATACTGGCATATTGCCACATTCTTCGGTAAAGACCGAAGTATATCAGGCTTCCACCGAATGCAAATGTTGCAATCAAACCAAATTGCAGCATCTGTACAACGTATTCCTGAAGAGCATGGTTAGGGTACCGAAACAAATAAGATGTCACAATACTGAACCAAATGATCGCAAGATCAATGAAGAATAAAAGAATCACTCTAGATTTCGCTGTCATTTTCAGTGCCTCCAAAAACAACATTATTGTTAAAGAACAAATCAATTTCCATAGTAGTAGTAATAGTAACCTTCGCTGGCTTTACGTTTTACATTATTGAGAACCACGCCAAGCATTTTCGCACCTACACGATCAAGGTTAGCTTTAGCTTTTACAGCAATATCGCGTTTCACCTTGCCATAGCTGACAACCATAATGACACCATCACTCTTGGAAGCCATGATCTGCGCATCTGTAACTGCCAATAACGGTGGAGTATCAATAAGAATGACATCATAACGCTGGCGCAAGTCCTGCAAAAGAGTACTCATCCGATTAGAAGCCATCATTTCTGCTGGGTTCGGAGGAATCGGTCCTGAGGTCATAATGGAAAGATTGGAAACACCAGAATCTTGGACAGTATCCTCAAGAACCGCCTGCTGCGACAGTAGTGAAGATAGCCCAAATCGGTTACTAAGCGAAAAAGTCTTATGTGCTGTCGGTTTTCGCAAATCACCGTCAATCAACAATACCTTCTTATCTGCCTGTGCGTAAGCCGCAGCTAAATTAGCAGAAACTGTTGATTTACCTTCCTCCGGTCCGGACGAAGTTACCATGATTACTTGAATAGTCTCATCCACAGAGGAAAAATCAATATTCGTGCGTAGCGCGCGAAACGCTTCAGATACAGGGGAGCGAGGGTTCGTAACGGTAATCAGATGACGTTGTTTATTTGGCAGCTGTGACATGTTCAAGTTCGCCCGCCTTTCTGGATGTTTGCGGCTGTGCCTGTGTTGCGCCTTGTTTGCTCTCTTCTGAACCCAATCTTGTAATCATAGCTATCGTTGGTAAACCAAGATATTTCTCAATATCGGCCTCAGTCTTCAGCGTATCATCCATGTATTCCAGCAAGAAAGCAATCCCTAAACCAATCATCAGGGAAACGATGAAAGCTATAGCCATATTCATTAAGACATTCGGTTCTACAGGTCCTGGCTCGATAAGTGGATTCACTTTGGCCTCATTCAGAATCGATACGTTCTCCACGTTAAATAGGTTAGGAATCTCATCCTTGAATACAAGTGAAATAGCATTCACGATTTCAGCAGCTCGCTGATATGAATTATCTCGAACGACAAGTGTCATCACCTGCGTATTATTGACGGAGCTCACATTAACCTTCTTCAACAGTTCTTCTGCAGTAATATTGAACTGCGGATAATCTCTCGTAACAATATCAAGGATGGCCGGAGTCTTAATAATTTCCTTATACGTATTAATCAATTGAATATTAGTATTAATCTGGTTCAAATCAAGCTGCGCTGCTGCCGATTGAGTCGGAGTCTGGTTAACAATAATCTTAGTGGATGCTTCATACACCGGATTCTTAATATACAGACTGTACACACCAGCAACACCGCACACCAAAACAACTATGCTAACAATCAGCCATAGTCTCTTCCTGACGATCTGAAAATAATCGCGAAGATCCAATTCTTGTGATGACAAGTGTAATTACCTCCAAGCTATTTCTGAAATATTTCGTTACTATATTACAGCACTTCCCTATTGGCAAAAAATTGCCTCCTCTCACCTACATGAGAGGAGGCTGTATACTATACTTTTTTATTTACTTACTTGAAGTTAATGGTACGGTAGATAATTACTGCTGCTTCAGCACGAGTTGCTGTATCGTTCGGGTTGAACTTACCAGCATTTCCGATAACCAAGTTATGATCTGCTGCGAATGCTACGCCATCTCTCAAAGATGCGCTGATCTTAGCAGCATCGGAGAATTGGCTGATTGCCGTTACATTCGTTGTTGCAGCTGGATTGATAGATTTCACTGCGCGGGAGATCATAGTTGCCATCTCTGCACGTGTGATAGTTGCATTAGGATCGAACTTAGCCGCACTGCGTCCAGTAATGATTCCTTTTTCTGCTGCAACTGCTACATATGGTGCATACCAAGCAGTTGAACTTACATCGCTAAAGCTTTGTACAGCTGAATTATTCTCCAGGTTAAGCGCACGAATCAGCATTTTAGCGAACTCTGCACGAGTTACATTGCTCTTCGGTGCGAATTTACCTTCGCCTACGCCTTCAATCGCGCCTTTTGCAGCTACGACTTGAATTTGTTTGCCAGCCCATGCTTGTACACTAGCAATATCCGTAAAGTTTACTTTATTCTCAAGCACTGCATAGGATGAGAAAGTATCACGTGGTTCTACGATGAACTCTCCGTCAAGAACACCACCTTGGAATTGCAGGCTACCGTATACAAGCTTCGCTACGGACAGCAATTCTTTATCAAGACCATCAGTATTCTTAAGCGGAAGTTTAATGGTGATTGGTTGTTTGAATGTGCTAGTCGCTACACCATCCACACTGAGTCCGAACTCGTATACATCCGAAGCCAATTTCAGTTTGGTAACAGAAGTTACAACTTCTGGTTTTGCGGTAGTTACTGTCAATGCAATAGCTGTGCTGAACTGACTTACTGGAATTGTTACGGTTACGCCATTAAAGGTTACTGCGATATTCGCAATGCCATTAGTCTTAGCTGCTTCAACAATAGCTTTGGACAACGGAACTTCAACAGTAGGCGCAGTGATCGTGCCAAGATTCAATGTCAGCGTAAGGGCAGTACCTTCTTTACCGGCAGCTTTAGCTGCAGCAGCAAGATTAGCCAATGCATTGATTGTATCGGTATCTACCAATTTCACAGTTGCTTTACCATCTACTACTTGTACCAGTTTAGATACATCATAAGTAGCTGCAGCTGCCAATTTCTGATCCACAGTTAGTACAGGTGGAGTCGTTATGGAACCGGAACCTGGAGTGCTAGGATTAGTCGGTGTAGTTGTAGATGATTTAAGATAGGCATTATAGTAAGCTTTCGCCAGAACTAGCGCGGCTGCTTTTTCATTAGTAAGTCTAGATTCAACGTTATTCTTGGTTGCTGCAATCATATTTTTAGTAATCTTAAGATTTGCAAGAGACGCTCTCAAGGAATAGTTGGCAGTACCAATGGTGCTGTCGAGAACAATAGTCTTCACTTGATTCGCCAATTCACTGTTCGGATGAATAATAAGGTCAGCCAGATCCGTTTCTGATTTTCCTTTTAGCAGGTTGATTAGTTTCTGTTCAACACCGTTTGAACCAAAGATGAAGCTGTAAACTTCTTCAACGGAAAGATCAGTTATACCAGCTTGTTTACCGATCTCCTTAAGTAGTGCTTGATAAGCCTCATAATTTGGGGACTTCAGAATATCTGTCACTGCGGATAAATCCGGAGTATAGATAGATGATACTACTTCTAAATAGAGATCAAACAATGTAGTTTTTTCTGCATCGCTAAGCTCAAGTTGAGCCAAAACAGGCGCGAAATCTTTTTCCAGTTGCTCACGTGAAAGACCTTGAAGCTCAGTACGGAAATCACGAAGCGTCTGCTTATCTGCATCAGTAAGCGTGCTATAAAGCTTCGTTGCACGCTCCTTCAAGCTTGCAAAATCCACGCTAGTCGCAGCGGATGCTGTTCCAACGATTCCAAACTGCGCTGCCAATCCTTTGCTGCTAAGCGGAAGTCCTGCTACTGCAACCGCTGCCATGCTAACTGCCAATGTTGATACTACTAGTTTCTTTTTCAAAGTCACTAAATATCCACCTCTTTATATGTATTTAAATCCCTTTTGTTACTATAGTCCTAGACTATTTCACCTTATGTCTACACTATTACGTATATCAACGATTCACCCAATAAAACCCATTCTACCACTATTAGGTAGATTAGTCAGCCCTTTCGGGAAAAAATCCCAAACAATTTGTGTCGATTCCCCCTTTTTTGTACGTGATTACCACGAATAACCTCTCCATTTGCCACAATTTGCTGAGAGTTCTCGCGCATATAGTCGCGCATCTCAGGACCTAATTGTTTCTCTAAAACCACATAAGCAGCATTTAATCCAAAAGGACGATGAACACTGTCATGTGCATCAGAGGCCAACACATGTACTGCATTTCTACGACATAACTCCAGAGATAGCTTCTGAAGTTTATTCCCGAAGACGCCTGCAAGACTTTGTGCGGTTACCTGACCGAGTGATCCCAGCTCTATCAATCTTTCTAACTTAGAAGGATCGGCAGCTACTTCAGCATTACGCTCCGGATGGGCGATGACCGGAACGAACCCTTGAATGATCAACTCGTGACAGATTTCTTCCATGTTGCGTGGGACTCGTGAAGAAGGCATTTCTAGCAAAATATACCGCGAGTCTGCAAGACTTAGCAGTTGCCCCCGCTCCAGATCATCCAGTAAATCTCCGTACACTCTGATTTCCTGACCTGGAAGAACAAGCAGTGGATTGCCATGCTGACGAAGTTTCTCATTCATCAGATCCACTGCTTCTCTTATACTAGCGGAGTTATTCATATATTGACCGTTGGCGTGATGTGGTGTGGCAATGACGGATGTAATCCCGTCCCTATAGGCGTCTTGCGCCATGGCGAGAGCGGATTCCCAATCAGTAGCTCCGTCATCCATAAAGGGTAAGATGTGGCAATGGATATCTTTCATATGTTATCTATCGGTCCCTTCACATAGAAAATTTAGTTTTACCCATAAAAAAATACAACCATTCCCAAATGGAATGGTTGCTTGATTGTAAATGAGTTCTTGTCTTATGCTTCAGTAGGTTCCTCTTGCTGAGGTTCATTTCCATCTATTTCAGCATCTTCAGAATCTGGAGAGGAGAGAACATACCCATCAATCAATCCCCAAAGTTCTTCTTTACCAAGGCCAATCTCTGAAGAGAATGGAATGAAATTATCCCCTGGCAGCACGCCAAGCTCCTGCTTCATGATCTTGATATGCTTTTGCCAGCGAGTCTTCGGAATCTTATCCGCCTTAGTCGCTACTACACACATAGGAAGATCATAATGCTTCAACCAGTCGAACATCATCTTATCATTGCTGGTCGGCGGATGACGCAGATCCACGATGAGCAGAACAAGCTTCAACGTATCGCGCTCAGATAGATATTTTTCTACCATCTTGCCCCATGTTGCACGTTGCGTCTTCGACACTTTAGCATATCCGTAACCTGGAAAGTCAACAAAATACATGCTGTCTTCATTGATACGGTAATAGTTCATATGCTGGGTCTTACCTGGAGTGGAGCTTGTCCGAGCCAGATTCTTGCGGTTAATCATTCGGTTAATGAGGGATGACTTCCCTACATTGGAGCGCCCTGCCAGAGCAACCTCTGGCAAAGCATCATCAGGGTATTGATCAGGGCCAACGGCACTGATTATAAATTCGGCAATATTAACTTTCATAGGACTTCCTTTCTAATGCACACTACTCGGTGGCTCACTGCTAATTTCATTATGATGCTCAACTAACGCATGATGCAAGACCTGATCCATGTTAGATACTGGTATGAACTCCACATCATTACGTACGCTCTCTGGAATTTCTTTCAGATCACGTTCATTGTCTTTAGGAAGAAGGATCTTTTTATATCCAGCACGGTGTGCAGCTAAAGACTTCTCTTTCAGTCCACCGATCGGCAATACACGTCCACGCAGGGTGATCTCACCGGTCATGGCCACATCTTTCGAAACATAACGCTTCGTAAGTGCGGAGATCAATGCGGTAGCAATCGTAATCCCTGCAGACGGGCCATCCTTCGGAATCGCACCTTCAGGAATGTGGATATGAATATCGATCTTCTCATAAAAATCGGGCTGGAGTCCCAGCTCCTCCGCCTTCGAACGTGTATAACTGAAAGCGGCCTGCGCCGACTCCTTCATTACATCGCCCAGTTGTCCAGTAAGTGTCAGCTTACCCGTTCCTTGCACGACAGTCACTTCGATCAACAGCGTATCGCCACCAACCTCAGTCCAGGCCAGTCCAGTTACTGTGCCAATCTGATCTTCAAGCTCCGCCATACCGTAACGGTATTTCGATGCACCTAAGTAATCCTTGATGTCATCCGGCAGAATGACTACACTTTCTTTTTCCTTGGACACAATCTGTTTCGCGGCTTTGCGGCATAACGCTGCAATCTGCTGCTCCAAATTACGCACACCGGATTCACGAGTATATTCACGCACGATACGCAATAAACTGTCGTCTTCGATGATCAGCTGGTCTTCTGCAAGACCATGATTCTTCTTCTGCTTCGGCAAAAGATAACGGCTACCGATCTGCAATTTCTCCAGTTCCGTATAACCCGGAATGAACAGCATTTCCATCCGATCGAGTAGCGGACGCGGAATGTTATGCACTACATTCGCTGTTGTAACAAACATAACGTTCGATAAATCAAACGGCAACTCGACAAAATGGTCACTGAACGTATTATTCTGTTCTGGGTCCAATACCTCAAGCAATGCTGAGGATGGGTCGCCACGGAAATCTGCAGCCATTTTATCAATCTCATCTAGCAGGATAACCGGATTAATCGTTCCCGCCGTCTTCATACCTTGAATGATTCGGCCTGGCATCGCACCCACATAAGTCCGGCGATGACCACGGATCTCCGCTTCATCACGCACACCGCCAAGCGAAATGCGAACGAACTTACGATTAAGTGAACGTGCGATGGAACGAGCCAGTGAGGTTTTGCCCACACCTGGAGGCCCTACAAGACATAGGATCGGACCTTTTAGTTTCTTCACCAACTGCTGAACAGCTAAATATTCCAATACCCGTTCCTTTGGTTTTTCCAAACCGTAGTGGTCCTCATCAAGTACCTGTTCTGCCTTCTTGATGTCAAGGTCATCTTCTGTCTGTTCATTCCAAGGAAGACCCAGCAGCCAATCCACATAATTGCGAATTACGCCACCTTCCGCTGAGCTCACTGGCATTTTTTCCAGACGATCGATTTCCTTCTCCATCTTCTCTTTCACGCGTTCCGGCAAATTCTTCTCTTCCATGAGATTCCGCAGCTCTTCCGCTTCTCCCACCCGACCTTCCTTCTCGCCGAGTTCTTTCTGGATCGCTTTCATTTGCTCGCGCAAATAATATTCCTTCTGCGTCTTCTCCATCTGCTTCTTCACACGTTGATTGATCTTGCGTTCAAGCTCCAGCACTTCACGCTCATTATTAAGAATATCAAGAAGCTTCTCTAGCCGTTTACTGACATCAATCGTCTCAAGAATTTCTTGCTTATCTTTAATCTTCAGCGATAAATGGCTCGTAATGACATCCGCAAGACGACCAGGCTCCTCAATATCGGATACAGCAGCCAGTGTCTCTGGTGTCACTTTTTTGGATAACGTTATATAGTGTTCGAACTGATTAAGTACTGTACGCATCAGCGCGTCACACTCTTGATCGCCATCTTCCTCTTCTGGTAGCTCGCGCGCCATAACCTCATAATACTCATCATTATCGATATAATTAATAATTTCGGCTCGTTCTACACCCTCAACCAGTACACGAATCGTACCGTTTGGCAGCTTCAGCATTTGCCGCACATTCGCGACAGTACCGACCCGAAAAATATCGTCCTGACCAGGCTCTTCAATATTCACTTCCGACTGTGAACACAGAAGAATTAAATTATCTTCAACCATAGCTTTTTCTAGTGCCCGAACTGACTTCTCACGGCCCACATCCAAGTGAAGAACCATGCTTGGGTACACAAGAAGACCTCTTAGCGGTAATAAAGGAAAACGACGACCTTTTGTTTTATTTGTCATCATCGCTTTCGCACCTCCCATGGCTCTCAATTAATCTCATATGAATTCATTCTAACAAAAGCAGCCCCAAAACACCAACAAAGTACTTGCAATTTAAGAATAAACAACCTTATTATCCTTAAAAAACGGCAACGTTTCTCAAAGAAATGTAAGGATTATGGAAAGTGTGAATCTATACTTTAAAAAAGGAAGCAGCAGACACGCCTGCGGCTCCCTTTATTTCACAGTGGCAAGTCACGATTTACTTATCGAAACCATAACACACCCTAGCTTACATTTTAGGTAATAATTTAAGCTCAGCCCTTTGCAGACTCGCCAGCGGCATCGGCCTTCAGAAGTGAAGGTGCTGCTGAGAATAGCTCTCCAGCTACTGCTGGAAGCCTTACATCTGCTGTATCGGCGCCAAACAGATGACGGAATACTTCTTCCACCGTTTCCATTGGAATGACGCGTAGTGGGGCGAGGTCAGCGAATAGGGACTGCCAGTTTTCTTTTGGAATAAGCACCGTAGTAGCTCCTGCCTGAAAAGCAGCCTCCACCTTCGCAATCACACCACCAACAGGCTTCACACGCCCATGTATGCCTATCTCACCAGTGATCGCTACGGTATTATCCACGGGAAGACCACGAATGGCGGAGACGATAGCAACTGCCATCGCAACCCCTGCTGAGGGTCCGTCAATGGGTGTTCCACCTGGAAAGTTCACATGCAGATCATAACGGTCTGGTTCCAGATTCATGGTACGCAGTACGGTCAATACGTTCTCAACGGAGCCTTTAGCCATGCTCTTTCTCCGAATCGTGCGAGAACCTCCACCAATCTCTTCCTCATCTACTACTCCGGTTACGTTCAATCTACCTTGACCGTTCTGCGCAGGTGCTGCGGATACTTCGATCTCGAGCAAGGTGCCCATTCCCGGTCCATACACTGCAAGTCCGTTAACCAATCCAATCTGCGGCGCGGAAGGAATCTTGCGCTCTGTTCGAAGTGGCAGCTGGCTACTGCCTGCTACCCATTCTACATCAGCAGCACTTAGCGTATCTCTCTGCTCCGTTAGCGCTAATCCAGCTGCGAGCTGAATCATATTGACTGCCTCCCGGCCATTTGTCGCATATTGCTGCACAACAGTGACTGCTTCAGGGCTTGGCTTCAGTCCGATCTTCTGTATCGCGTCACGCGCGATGACTGCAATCTCATCCGGCAATAGCGGACGGAAATAAATCTCCATGCAGCGTGAACGCAGCGCGGGAGAAATCTCATCCGGGGAACGCGTAGTCGCACCTACTAACCGGAAATCAGCGGGTAAGCCATTTTGAAAAATATCATGAATATAAGCCGGAGTATTATTATCCTCCGAATTATAATACGCGCTCTCTAGCAGAACCTTCCGGTCCTCCAGCACCTTTAGCAGCTTGTTCATCTGAATGGGGTGAAGCTCACCGATCTCATCCAAAAAAAGAATCCCGCCATGCGCCTTCGTCACCGCTCCTGGCTTTGGCTGCGGCACACCTGCTACGCCCATGGCTCCAGCACCTTGATAAATTGGATCATGCACCGATCCGATTAACGGGTCGGCAATACCACGCTCATCAAAACGAGCGGTCGTCGCATCAATTTCAGTGAATTTGGCGTCACTTTTAAAAGGGGAAAGGACATTTTTTTTCGCCTCTTCCATGACCACGCGCGCCGCTGCAGTCTTGCCGACTCCTGGCGGACCATAAATAATCACATGCTGCGGATTAGCACTACATAGTGCGGCCTTCAGGGCGCGGAGCCCATCTTTTTGCCCAACAATATCTCCAATAGAAGCCGGCCTAGTTTTCTCCGACAATGGTTTGGTTAGTGAAATCATACGCATCTTCCGTAGTTTATCCAGTTCCTTACGCGACTCTCGGTCTACCGCCGTCTTGTTTGTCTTCTGACCCCGCAGCAGATTCCAAAAGTATACGCCGATAACCAGCGCGAAAAAGAGCTGCACGATCATCACAACTATACTTAATTCCATAGGTCATCCTCCTGTTTCGTTCAGTCTACCTTTCCACCTTTGGCTACTATTAGGTAGTATAGCCGTTTCGGTAATTAGTAAACGCACAATTGAGGATTTGTTGAATTGTTGGTGTAGGACAAGTAGCAGGAATTTATAATTGGGGGGTTGAAAGTTCTAAGGAGTGCTAGATGCACCTCAGATTCTTCACCACCCCCTCTAGCTGGAAGATGAGTATGAACAGTCATAGACCTTGGAGCTACGTTCACGTTCGGAAGGCCCCTATTTCTGTCGACTGTGTGCTCAATGGCGTTAAGTCATCTATGGAAGAAGCTTAAGATGGTCTTCAAGCGATAATCCGGGAAAATCCACTTGATTATTCGTTGTTTATGATCTCTAAGCGGATAATTAGGGATTTCCTCCCTGATTATATGTTGTTTATGGACTCTAGGCTGATAATTAGGGAATTCCTCCCTGATTATCAGCCAAAATGGTTATAAATAAGGTGAATCGCTCATTTATTAGGGAGATTTTCCCTAAAAAGATCGATTTGGAACGATATTAGGCTTTTTTCAGGGAGGTTTTCCCTAATTATTTATTAATGCTTCAAATTTCGCTCCATAGTACACATCTTACGGCACTCCTCACCACATTCCTTATCACATTCCATACTAACTACATATAACATACCAACTTCCTTACCATACTCCATACTCCATACCCCACTCCTTCTAATCAAGTCATTCGCACTTCCAGCATCCCATCTGCAGGTAATTCCTTAAACATTAGCCCATCAACCATTAAACTTACTATGTTAATCCCAGTAATAAAGGACATCACGAGCCAGCCTATACTCAACATTTTTGACACCGATCCCCCTTGTCACAGGGGTTAGCCAGCCCTTTTCACACAACTTCATCAACATCAAACGTACCGTTTTGGGGTCTATAGCAAAATACTCTGCTACATCTTTGGGACGAACTGTCCCTGCTCGGCGAACCACTAATCGCATGATTTCCTTCTCAGCAAATAGTAATTTTCCATGCGGTGCATCTACAATTAAGTAACGGCTTAGCACCACACGCAGCAGTGTAATGCATAGCTCTGGGCGCTGTTCCACATCGTCATAGGCAAATGAAATTACTTGGTAACCCATTCCGTACAGAAACGTCTCACGATTTAGCTCATTACAATACTTCAGCCTGTCCATGTCCCTCACATGCGCTGCATACCCTTTGATCTCGAACAAGAGCTTGATAGGCCCCGGCAAAAAAGCATAATCCGCGAAATAAGATCGTCCGCGCCAATCCAGCACTTCATACTCCGGATGTAGATCATTGAAATCTCCACGAAGCGGCCACCATACATTCTGTAAAAACATTTCTTCGGCATGACGATGCCCTCTCTCTAGCCTTCCTCGTCGTTCCCCATTCCTGCTTGCTAGATGTTTCTCAATAAATGCTTCATGGGCTTGTTCATAATGCATTCAATGTCCCCCTTAATCATTAATTCCACGCAAAAAAAACGCCCCGTTCCCACCACCGGTTATACCGGGGTGTAACAGGGCGTTCTTCGCCACTTATTATGAATTGAATCATTAATTCGTAAAAGACCAAATTACTTTGATTGCACCGGAGGTGCAAGGTTAGCGTGAGCGCGGCCTGGGATTTCTCCTGTTGCCTCATACGCTACAACAATCGCATCGATTTCCTTCTTCAGCTCGTTCACGAGTTCCGCTTCAGGCACCTTACGAATCATCTGACCGTAACGGAACAACAAACCTTCCCCACGGGCACCAGCAATACCAATATCCGCTTCACGCGCCTCACCAGGACCATTAACGGCGCAGCCGAGCACGGATACTTTAATAGGCACCTTAAGCTTCGAAATGTATTCTTCCACCTCATTAGCGATGGAGAAGAGATCTATATCAAGTCGTCCGCAAGTCGGACAAGAAATGAGTGTTGCCGCGTTAGAGATCAGACCGAAGGTCTTCAACAGCTCGCGTGCCACCTTAACTTCTTCCACTGGATCAGCGCTAAGCGAGATACGCAGGGTGCTGCCGATGCCCATAGAGAGCAGTGCACCGATACCCGCGGAGCTTTTTACTGTACCGGCAAACAAGGTGCCGGATTCTGTGATCCCGAGGTGCAGCGGATAAGGAATAACTTCCGCAGCCTGACGGTAAGCTTCGATGGCCATTGGCACATCGGATGCTTTTAAAGATACGATAATGTCGTGGAAATCCAGCTCTTCCAGAATCCCAATATGGTACAGTGCACTTTCTACCATAGCTTCTGGAGTCGGATATCCGTATTTCTCCAAGAGATGATTCTCCAAAGAACCGGCATTTACACCAATCCGAATCGGAATTCCTTTTTCTTTACACGCTTTAACTACTGCTTCTACCTTCTCCCGACGACCGATATTGCCCGGATTAATCCGTACTTTATCGATGCCGTTCTCAATAGCCATCAGCGCGAGCTTATAGTTAAAATGAATATCCGCTACGAGTGGGATATGAATCTGCTTCTTGATCTCCTTAATCGCGGCGGCTGCCTCTTCATTGTTGACAGTAACGCGTACCAGTTGGCAGCCTGCTTCCTCAAGCCGTAAAATTTCGGCTACAGTAGCCTCCACATCAGCTGTTTTGGTTGTACACATGCTTTGAATCGCAACCTCGTTGTTTCCCCCAATAATGAGCCCGCCAACATTGACAGGACGGGTTTGGTGTCTCAAGAACATGATTTTTCTCCCCCATAACGCCAAAGCTCCACCCCTTCGCAACCGCTAGTGAAGCGGGATAAGCGGAAGAAAGGTGGAGACAGTGACATGTATTGTTAAGGTAAGCAGCTTACGCGCTTTCCTCTTTCTTTTTGTCTTTCTTAAGGTTCAATTCAGGCAAAGCCTTCTCTTGAACGACCTGCTCCGTGATCACACAATCCTTAATATCATCGCGTGAAGGAACTTCATACATCACATCAAGCATGATACTCTCAATAATCGCGCGCAGTCCACGGGCTCCCGTATTGCGTTTGATCGCTTCCTTGGCAATCGCTTCGAGTGCCAACGGTTCGAACTTCAGCGCTACGTTATCCATTTCCAGCAGCTTGATGTATTGTTTCGTGAGTGCATTCTTAGGCTCGGAAAGGATACGCACCAGCGTATTCTCATCAAGCGGCTCCAAAGTCGAGATGACCGGTAGACGGCCTACAAATTCAGGGATTAATCCGAATTTGAGCAAGTCTTCAGGCAATACCATCGACAAATATTCGCCAGGCTTGAGATCCTTTTGTCCTTCAACTGCTGCGTTGAAGCCAATGACTTTTTTACCGATACGGCGTTTAATCATTTGCTCCAGACCGTCAAAGGCACCGCCCACGATGAACAAGATGTTCGTCGTATCAATTTGAATAAACTCTTGATGAGGATGCTTACGACCACCTTGTGGAGGTACGGAAGCAACCGTTCCTTCGAGAATCTTCAGAAGTGCCTGCTGTACACCTTCACCGGATACGTCACGAGTAATGGACGGGTTCTCGGATTTACGTGCCACTTTATCAATCTCATCAATATAGATAATGCCGCGTTCGGCTTTCTCCACATCATAATCTGCCGCTTGAATCAGCTTAAGCAGAATGTTCTCAACATCCTCACCGACATAACCAGCTTCCGTTAGGGAAGTAGCATCTGCAATCGCAAACGGAACGTTGATAATCTTCGCCATCGTCTGTGCGAGCAAAGTTTTACCCGAACCTGTTGGACCGAGCAAAAGAATATTACTCTTCGTCAGTTCAACATCTTCGATTTTGCTTTGGCTGTTCACACGCTTATAGTGATTGTAAACTGCAACAGACAGCGATTTCTTCGCTTGCTCTTGACCGATTACATATTGATCCAAAATATCGCGGATTTCCTTTGGTTTCGGAATATCCTTCAGATCAAGCTCTTCCTCATGACCGAGCTCTTCTTCCACGATTTCCGTGCAAAGCTCGATACATTCGTCACATATATAAACGCCCGGTCCTGCTACAAGCTTACGAACCTGCTCTTGTGATTTGCCGCAAAAAGAACATTTCAATTGCCCTTTTTCATCATTAAATTTAAACATCTAACCACCCCTTTAAGATTTCATCGGTGAAGAAAGAACCTGGTCAATAAGCCCATATTCCTTGGCTTCTTCCGCGCTCATGAAGTTATCGCGGTCTGTGTCCCGTTCGATTTTTTCAAGGGGCTGACCTGTGCGATCTACATAAATTTGATTCAACTTCTGTTTCGTCTTGAGGATCCAATCGGTATGAATCCAAATGTCGGACGCTTGACCTTGAACACCACCGAGCGGTTGATGAATCATAACTTCGCTGTTAGTCAGCGCGTATCTTTTGCCCGGAGCCCCAGCTGTTAAAAGGAGCGATCCCATGCTTGCCGCCATCCCTACACAAATGGTTGAAACATCCGGTTTGATATATTGCATCGTATCGTATATACCCATGCCGGCTGTTACTGAACCACCGGGTGAGTTGAGGTACAAGTGAATGTCCTTCTCGGGATCATCTGCTGCAAGGAACAGCAATTGAGCAATAACCAGATTGGCGACATCATCGTCAATCGCACTGCTTAAGAAAATAATGCGATCCTTGAGCAATCTGGAATAGATATCGTATGAACGTTCCCCACGACTTGTTGATTCCACAACCATTGGTACCAGACTCATGCCACCAACCTCTTTTCTCTATACAGATTAGTCTTATCGTTTCAAAAATATTTTAACACGTTCACGGCCCGATGTCATTTTTTCACTACAGCAGACCTGTCCACCGCTTGTGATAGTGACGTCATCACGCCAATTTCCTTAATACCATACGCTCATACGGATACCTATGTAATCACATATATCTGTGCCCGAGGATAAAAATAAGGCACGTAACGAAACTTACGTGCCTTATCATATCTGTATGGAGGCCGATTGCTCGGCCGTTCTAGGTAGTTTGAAAAATCTTACTCAGCTTTAGCGTCTTCAGCAGCTGGTGCTTCTTCTACTGCTTCAACTTCTACACTATTGCTAACAAGGAAATCAATGGTTTTGCGCAAAGAAAGTTCTTCGCTCAAGCTGCCCAGTGAACCGTTAGCTGCCAAGATGCTGCGAATTTCTTCTGGAGTACGTTTGTAAGCTTCAGCCATAGTAGCCAACTCTTCGTTAACTTCTTCTTCGGAAACTTCAATGTTCTCTTGTTTAGCGATAACTTCCAGTACCAGGTTGTTGCGAACGCGTTTTTCAGCATCGCCTTTCATTTGGTTCTGCAAGTCTTCACGAGTTTGACCCGAGAAGCTAAGGAACATATCCATGTTCATACCTTGTTGACGAAGACGAGTGTCGAAGTCACGAACCATGTTCTCAACTTCGCTGTTGATCATTGCTTCTGGGATCTCAACTTCAGCGTTTGCTGCTGCTTTATCAACAACTGCGTTCTCGCGAAGGCCTTTCAGTTCATCCTGTTTACGGGATTCGAGCTGAGCTTTCAGATCTGCTTTGTACTCTTCCAAAGTTTCGAATTCACTTACATCTTTAGCGAACTCATCATCGAGTGCAGGAAGTTGTTTGCGTTTGATTTCGTGCAGCTTCACTTTGAATACTGCTTTCTTACCCGCAAGGTTCTCTGCATGGTATTCGTCAGGGAAAGTAACTTCAACATCTTTGAAATCTCCAGTGGACATTCCCACTACTTGCTCTTCAAATCCAGGAATGAAGGAGTTGCTACCAAGTTCAAGAGAATGACGCTCAGCTTTTCCGCCTTCGAACGGTACGTCATCAACATATCCGTCAAAATCGATCACAGCGATGTCGCCGTTAGCTGCTGCTTCTTCTTCAACTACTACGAGTTCAGCATGACGCTCTTGCAGACGAGCAAGCTCAGCGCTCAGCTCTTCTTCAGTCACTTCAGCTTTTTGTACTGGAACTTCCAGACCTTTGTAATCGCCGAGCTTCACTTCAGGTTTAACCGTGATCTTCGCTTTGAAGATAAAGGATTGACCTTTAGCAAATTGCTCAATATCAACTTCAGGACGGTCTACAGGGAAGATGTCAGTTTGTTCAACTGCTTCACCGTAAGCTTCAGGAAGAAGAATGTCGATTGCATCTTGGTACAAGCTTTCTACACCAAAACGGGATTCAAAGATCGGGCGTGGCACTTTACCTTTACGGAAGCCTGGTACGTTAGCTTTCTTAACGACTTTGTTAAAAGCTTTATCAAGTGCTGCTGCAACGCGTTCTGCGTCAACTTCTACTTCAAGAACTCCAAGGTTCTTCTCTATTTTTTCCCATGTTGCTTTCATATTATACTTTTCCCTCCAAAATATAGGTTCACAAGTTTACTTCAAAAAATGATACAATCCACGCACAGAATAACCATTATATTATATACAACATTACTTTATTTATCAAGTAGAGAAGTCTTTACAAAACCCTTGAGCGCACGATATGCCCCCTCAAATTGAAAGCGCATGCCGTCTGTAATGCCGTACATTCCACGAGTCTCCTCCTCTTGCCGTGTACCGTTTAAGCTCTCAGATACAAACTGGTGTAACGCCCCCGCCCAAATATCTAGTAGCGCGTCTTCCCCATCCAGTATTTTCCGATACTCTTCCGATCCATAAATCGACATGACGAACTGGCCCCAGAGCTCCTGTGCAAAATAATACAGCGTAGGCTCATGTACCTCCGCCTGCTCGGCTACCCGCTCGAGCACCTGACTCACCTGTGGTGGAAAATCCTCTGTCTGCAGCGGTACACTTTCAATCTCTACAATTGCTGTTTCGTGACCACGAATCAGATTCACTGTTCCCTGTATCCCACGCCGCCGAAGGGTCTGCAGGGTCCGAAATTGCAGCAGTGGGTGAACATTATCCCCCTGCAGCCATGCCGTCAGCGCCTCATCGACTCCGCCGCCTTCCAGATATGAAAGCTGCTCTAGTGCTAGGATTGTCGCCTCTGACAACGGCTCATTCATTATCCGCTGCAGCAGCTTTTGAGGATACCCCGCATCCTCAGTCATTTTTGATTTGGCCAAGAGACGGGCCATATCTTCTTCCCTTAAATCTTCGTCTTCGGGGTGAACGGCTCCTTCCGCATCTCCATTCTGAGAGGCGTAGGGGAAAGCTGTTTCGAGCCATTCCAGCAGAGACCGCCATTCCTCGTAATTTCGTTCTTCCTGTCCTTGACACTGCAACAAAAAACGCAGCAGCTCCATCGCTTCCCCGTATCGTTCACTCTCCAGCATCACCGTAAGCTGGATTTGATAATAGTCCAGTGTCTTGGGAAACAGGACGATATTCTCTTTTGTGGCGGGGGAATCTGAATCTTTAATGAGGGCACCTCCTTATAGCTAATTATGTGAATTGAATTCTAAAACGTCATAAATGTTATTAAGACCTTAAGCTTCATCCGAAACTTAATAATTGTAGATTATAGCATACCCCGTACTCTTTTTAAAAAACAGCTTGAAAAATATCGACGTACATGATATGATAACTCCTGCTTGCTTTTCAGCCAGCAATCATGTCCCGGTAGCTCAGCTGGATAGAGCATGCGCCTTCTAAGCGCACGGTCAGGGGTTCGAATCCCTTCCGGGACGTCAGAGTAACAGCCTTCCTTCGGGGAGGCTGTTTTTGCGTTCAGGGGATGCGAAGCACAGAGGTTCGTCGGAGTATAGGCATCGAAAGCATACGCTTCGCAGTAAGCCCTGACCCGACAGCTGGTGATGCTTCTCGGGGCATCTTAAGGTGGTGTGTCGGCTGGTCTATGATCAGTGCACTAGGCTTGTTGAGTAACTAAGTCTCGGCCGAGTACAGTTGGCGTTCCTCAGACCATCATTGGGCGCTGTATCAACTGCGGTACGCTCGATACACTAGATTGGTTGAGGGAACTAGGAGCTCGACGGTGGCGTATTATGAGCAACTGGGTATCGGATTCGTGGCAGCTTACATTAGGACGAGGACCTTTCAGTTTTTGGAGCTACATAGGGTGAACAGATCGAATGGTTATTTCCTGCCGAGACTATAGTTTTAGGGAAATCCTCCCTGATATTTACCTATAATCTCTAAAAAACAAACTTTTTAGGGAATTCCTCCCTAAATATTTCCTGAAAACCGCTAATCATGAGTAATCAAGGATATTTCAGGGAGGTTTTCCCTAATTATGCTTCTAAAGAGCATAAAACGCTGAAATTTTGGGAGATATTCCCTAATTACGAATAAACAACTTCAATCCAATACTAATCCATCGACACCCCATCAATAACCCTATAAACAAATAAAGGCCTACAGGCTTCCCCCGTAGACCCAACTCATTACTTCCGGCGATTGCTAAGCCACAACGGAAATCGAAATACAAAATTGATAAACAAAACTACAAATACAAGTACGGCTGCCGACTTATCAGCAATTTGACGCGCATCTTCTACAATCGCCTCGGATTGTACATACCAAAGATGTACGGCCAGTGTTTCACCCGGCGAGAACAGATTGAAATCCCACATTTCTCCCGAGGTACTGAGACCAGCGGTAAGGATAATAACCGCAGACTCCCCGAAGGCGCGTCCAGCAACGAGACAAATCCCAGTAACAATGGCAGACATTGCAACAGGCAGGACTACCGTGCGGATCACGTGGAATTTAGTCATCCCAAGCGCATAACCAGCCTCGCGGATCTCCCCGGGGACAGCACGTACCGCTTCCTCTGTCACTCGCGCAAGCATAGGTAGATTCAGCAGTGCCAAGCTGACGCCTCCGCCAAGAATCGTCAGACCGATATCGAAATATTCCGCAAAAATCGCGAGTCCGAGCATACCGAACACAATCGATGGTACCGATGACAGAGATTCTACGCAAATACGTAGTGCGCCTGTAAATTTATTGTCTGGTGCATATTCAGCCATATAGATTCCCGCACCCAAACCAATTGGAACGGAAATAAACAGCGAGATGAACAAAATGTAAAAGGAGTTAAACAGCACCGGGCCAATCCCACCACCTGCGTCAATCTCTTCAGGCTGTTTAATCAAGAAATCGGGCCGAAGTGCCGGTAAACCTTTACTAAGAATCGTGAAGAGCAGCCAGAAGATCAGCAGCATGACTAAAGCCCCAAGCGTATAAAACCCTATGGTTGCAATTTTATTGTTTCTTTGAGCCCGCGCTGTATGCTTTGTACTTGCGAATCCGTTCACGCTGCATCCCTCCTTTTTCTACCCAGCACGCGGATGATCAGAATTAATACAAATGATATTACTAGCAGGAGAAATGCCATCATATGTAGCGCATAGTTCCATGTAGAGTCAAACTCTACATTGGAGATTTGCATAACGATGTTACTAGTTAGCACCGATGCTGGCGTGAATAACGTCTTCGCCAATTGCGGTGTATTCCCGATAACCATAACTACAGCCATCGTCTCACCCACAGCACGAGTCATACCTAGAATAACCGCAGAGATAATTCCCCGGCTAGCCGCAGGCAGTACTACACGCATGATGACCTGTAAACGGGTAGATCCAAGAGCATATGCAGCATCACGATATTTGCGCGGCACAGAGACAATGGCATCATCACTGATTCGGCAAATCGTTGGCAGCACCATTAATGCGAGCACCAGCGCAGCAGCTAACAAGCCATCGCCTAAGCTCTCCCCACTAATTCTGCGCAAGAAAGGAAGTAATACCGTTAAGCCTATATATCCGTAAACAATTGAAGGAATACCTACCAATAAATCTAGCACTGGACGGATAAAAGTCTTCATCCATTTTGGAGCAATCTCTGCACAAAGTACTGCCATCCCTACCGAAATAGGAACTGCGATCAGCAGCGTTAATGCAGTTAGTGAAAGTGTATTTACAATGAAGGCAGCCGCTCCAAAAGAATCCTCTTCCGGCGTCCAGTTAAAGGAAAAGAAAAAGTCCGCAGGCGAGAGATGGCCGAACAGAAGCATAGCCGTTTTGCCGATAAATAGAATTACAAGTCCAAGCACGAAGCAAAGCGCAAGAATGCTGAATAAAAAATAAAACTTAAACAATTTGTTGCTAAACAAATGTCTACCATGACGTTTAGGATTAGCGCTAACCTGCGTTACGCTCTCTTTTCCCCTAGTTGCCAAGCCTTGGACTGGTGCCCCCATACTTTCCCTCCTGTAAGCGGCCACCCCCGTATCAAGATCGGAGCTGGCCGCTGTTACCGTTCAATATGATCTTTAGATGTTATTAGCCCTTCATTGCTGCGATCGGAATAAATTTAAGCTTTTTCAGGGAACCTTGTTGGAACTTCTTGCTTTGTACGTATTCGATGAATTCTTTTGTAGCGCCAGTAGGTTGGCCTTTAGTCATGTAGTAACCATAAGCCCAGATCTTATAAGATCCATTGATTACGTTATCTGTAGTAGCAGCTATACCGTTGTGTTTAACAGCTTTTACGTCACCACTTACATATACAAGGTCGATATAACCGATAGAGTTAGGAGTTGTTCCTACGGCAGTCTTCATGTCACCGGATGAACCTGTTTCTTTGTAGTTCTTAGCTTTTTTAACGATATCTCCGCCATCCAAAGCTTTAGCTTGATAGTTAACGCGTGTACCGGAACCGAAAGAGCGAGTGATAACCACGATGTCAGCATCTGCACCTCCTACTTCTTTCCAGTTCGTGATTTTACCTGCGAAAATACCTTTAAGCTGTTCAGTTGTAAGGTTATCTACACCAACATTTTTGTTTACGATTGTAGCAAAAGGAATAACTGCTACTTTGTTTGCTACTTGACCGTCAAAAGCTTTGAAGCCTGGTACGTCGATGCTAGCATCCCAGTCGCAAGCGCCGATATCGGCGATGCCTTTTTTAACAGCTTGAGGTCCAGTTACTGAACCTTTACCTGAGGCTGCGATTTTCACTTTAGGGTGCAGCTTTTGGAATTCTTTTGCCGCTTGAAGCGTCAATGGAAGAAGTGCGGTTGAACCGTTAACTGTGATTTTACCTTTAAGTGAATCGGCTGCTGCTGCAACCCCTGCGAAAGATGCGGTTACCGCAATTACAGCCGTTAGAGCCGTTACTGTTAGCTTTTTGAAAATCTTCATTTGTATTATTTCTCCTCTCGGCTCTACGCCGTTAAAATATGATTAGGGATATTTATTATTTCGACAGTTGCAATGCTTTACCGCCTTGAACCACCCATACACCGCCATCACTTACGATAGCAAGCTTGCTTCCATCATTCGAAACAGCTACTTCAGATACATCTTCAGTGGAGCGGAACAGCTCAGTCTTAGCTCCATTGTTATCAATGGAATAGACTACTGTGCTTCCATCTGCCGCTGAACCTGCTACAACCAAGCCGTTCTTAACGCCAGTAGACCAAGTTACTTCAACATCAAGTGCAATGTTGCTGCTTTTTCCGTCTGCTTTTACAACCTTCAATGTGTTAGCTGCGTTACCCTCAGCATCTGCACTCAGGTAAACGACGCTACCATCAGCAGAAATTTCAGGGTATAGTTTGTTATCCGGTGTAGTTGTCAGTGCAGCTGGTTTAGCATCTTTCGTAGCCAGGTCAAGCTTGTAAAGCTGCTCTCCAGCAGAGCTGAAGTCTACAGTAAGAGAATCTTCTGTACTGTCCGCATCGTTTTTAGCAACACCCGTCAAGTTAACGATATAAACGGCGCTCTTTTCATCAGCGGAAATGCGCAGTTCGGATTTGTTTTCTACTTTGTCTGCCAATACGGATTTAACTTCACCAGTGTCAACAGCGATTTTTGCGATTTTCTCTTGCTTGTCACCTTGGACGAAGTAAATACTTTTACCATCGTTCGACCACACCAGATCCGTTTTTACACTATTGTCAGTACCAAGTGTCTTAGTAGCTCCGCTAGACAGGTTAATCAGATTCAACAAACCAGTCTCATCATTGAAAGCTCCCCACTGCCCATCCGGCGATACTGCAAAATCCACTGCACTGTCATTTGATGAAAATACTTCGTAGTTACCTGGCTCTGTGCTGAACTTGATAAGTTGAGCAGATTCAGCATCACTTTTGTTCGCAATCAGACTTCCAGCTGCTGTCCAGTGCAAAGTATCAAACAATCCTTCAGGACGAGCAAAGCTTAGAATCGTGCTAGCATCAGCATCCAGTTCTCCACCTAATGCATAAACTAACTTAGAAAGCTCTACATAGGTTTTACCGTTATAAAATACTGGAGCAACTGTGAATGTCTCGGAATTACCATCTACTTGATAGCTCTTTGAGCCTGTTTTGAGTTTCACATTATGTAATCCTTTGCTGTCATTAAGTTCAAACCCGCCAGCTCCAAGTACTAACTTAGCTCCAATTTCACCAGCTACCTGATTCAGCGAGTACAACTTGTAACCACTGCTATTAATGGTGTTAAACACAATCGGCGTACCATTTACATTCCAAGTGGCTGTACCTTCTTTAACTGCTGTTTTTGCAGCGGTTTGATTGGTAGCCACAGATTTTACATTACTGCCGATGCTAGCTGCAGATACACTCCCAACGCCTACAGTTGCAAGAAGTGCTGAAGCCAACGTTGCGCTAATCCATTTACTGTTTTTCAATTAGATTCACCCTTTTCGTATAGGTAACTGCTAATGTCATTTTCGTCTACAATTGTCAACTCTGTTGCAGAGGAATGTTATGGAAATATTAACTATAATTATTTTTTTGAAAAAGTAGGTATATTAGCGTACTAGACTGCTAAATTCAGATAAACCAAATGGACTAGACACGAAAAAGCCTCATGGGGGATAGCTCTGCGGGGTGCAGTAGCTTTTACTCCATGAGGCTTTTTGTAAATGTGATCTACCCTAACACTTCATTTAAATGCTTTTCCAACGTTCTCCGTACAGCTCCTGGGCCTTTCAGCATCTCATAGAAGTAACTTTCAATCTTGCTACCCAGACCGATTTCATATAACGGTACACCAAAGATCTTCTCATTATCTAGAATTCTATGCACATTAGAGGTCGAATCTCCCAAAGTCACTCCCTGCAGATGCGCTTGAAGCGACTCCATTAACGGATCGGGACTTAGCTCAAATGAATTTCCTTCATCATCCACTCCGATCAAATAGCGGCACCAAGCAGCAATTGCTAGTGGAATCGCCGTCAATTCAGCTGGATGAAGATTTTCGCGTTGTACATAGGATTTGATTGTTTCCCCATAACGAATGCCTACCTTCTGCGACGTATCTGTCGCAATTCGCTGCGGGGTGTCCGGAATAAATGGATTCGCCAAGCGCTCTTGCAGTACTTCATCCAAGAACTGCTGTGGACGTAGAATGATAGGATCTACAACTACAGGCAATCCTTCCTTATACCCAATCCGCTCGACTAATGTACGTAGGGTCTGATCCTGCATCTCATCCGAAATCTGTGTGTAGCCTAGTAGACAGCCAGTGACCGCTAATGCAGTATGCAAGGGGTTTAGACAGGTGGTAACTTTCATCGTTTCTACCCTGTTCACGGTCTCACGATCTGTGAATATAATGCCGGCTTCTTCTAATAAAGGTCGCCCATTCGTAAACTTATCCTCAATGACCAGATATTCACTAACTTCTGCGTTAACAAAAGGCGCGGTATGAGCGTTCCTCGAGGTAATAAGTATATCCATGCCGCCAATCCCTTGCTCCTGTAAAGCATTACGTACTACCTCGGATGGACGTGGTGTGATTTTATCGATCATCGATAAGGGGAATGTTATGCGACTCTCGTCTTCGAGGTACGCAACAAAACCTTGCTCCACAACCCCTTTCGCAGCCCATGCCTTGGCGATTGTAATCACGCTATTTTTCAACATATCCCCATTGTGCGAACAGTTATCCATACTGACAAAAGTCATCGGATACTGCCCCTTAAGATATCGACGGTACGCTAGAGAAGCGATAACACTCATGCTGTGGGATGGCTGCTCTGGGCCTTGTTCCATATCCTTCTTCACGATATCAAGATACATTCCATCAGGACCGGTCAAGGTATAACCTTTCTCTGTGATGGTGAAGCTGGCCATCTGCAGGCTCGGGTTTTCAAAAATTTCAACCAAACGGCAGTAATCCTCCGCTCGATTCTTGTTTGCCATAATAGCTTCGGTAATGCTGCTAATGACCTTTTTTGTAAACTCGCCACTCGCATTCATTAGTACGAGAAGTGTTAAATGATCATGCGGTTTATAAATTTTGTCAATCAGCTCGTAGTCAGAGGAGGTAGCGGCAATAATACCTGTATCTGCTTTTCCAAGCTCCAACAGCTTCTGGTGAGCATTCGCAACAAATCCCCGAAAAATATTTCCCGCTCCAAAATGGACCCATTCCGGCCTAACGCGCGTATTCTCTGCCACCTGCTCATAATCAAACTGAGGAAGCTCCACGTCAGCGTCCTTCCACACCTCTGCACATGATTGAATACTCTCTCTTGTCAGAAACAGCATTCACTTCACCCCCATCGTATTGTCGAGACTATCCCACACACCAAGTAAATACATGATCCCCATTGCTCTATCGTACAGCCCGTACCCCGGGCGGCAAGTCTTCTCTTCCCCCCACAAATGACGACCATGATCTGGACGCACATACCCCGTATATCCATTCTCATGATACGCTTTAACAACCTCTGCCACATCCACACTGCCATCCCGTCCACGATGAGAGACCTCAATAAAATCTCCGTTCTCAAAAACCTTAACATTTCGAATATGAGCAAAATGAATGCGATTACAGAATTCCCGAATCATAGCCGGCAGATCGTTCTTCGGATTCGTACCGAGCGACCCAGTGCAGAAGGTTAATCCATTATACGGACTATCTACTGCGTCAAGTAAACGACGGATCGTATCACGGCTGCGGACAATGCGGGGCAAGCCAAAGATCGGCCAAGCAGGATCATCGGGATGAATAGCCATTTTGATATCGACTTCTTCACAGACAGGAATAATGCGCTTCAGAAAATAGACCAAGTTCTCGAACAGCTTCTCTTCCGTTACATCTGCATAAGCGGCGAATAGCTCATCGAGCTTCGCAAGACGCTCTGGCTCCCAGCCAGGCATCGTAAATTCGCCTGCCCCCT
The DNA here is from genome assembly GCF_038009145.1 of Paenibacillus sp. FSL R5-0923. Classification (NCBI taxonomy): domain Bacteria; kingdom Bacillati; phylum Bacillota; class Bacilli; order Caryophanales; family Paenibacillaceae; genus Paenibacillus; species Paenibacillus sp. FSL R5-0923. The sequence goes on along the minus strand of NZ_JBBPAT010000001.1, from coordinate 2,102,553 downwards.
CGAGAATACGATTTACCATGTCGCGCGGGTTCTCATTAATGGCCGCATTTTCATAAAAAAGAGCATTCGAGCCATCTGGCAATTCCTTGTACAGCTCCGTCCGAGTCCAGTCAAAGATAGGCATGAAATTGTAACAGATCACTTTAGTACCGACCTTGGCAAGCTTCCGTATGGTGTCTATGTAAATATCGATATATTTATCACGCGTCGGGAGTCCAATCTTGATATCATCATGGACGTTCACACTCTCTACTACGGCAGTGCTAAACCCTTTGCTCGTAATTTGATCCGCAACCTTTTGAATGTCATCCATTTCCCACACTTCGCCCGCTACCTTATGATGTAGTGACCAGACAATACCCATTACCCCCGGAATTTGCCGGATATGATCAAGCGTAATGTTGTCATTGCCTTCTCCATACCATCTCCATGTCATGTTCATCTAGATAAAACCTCCTATAATTTCATATGTCGAGATCTTGTATACAAGATAATATACTCAAATATTAGATTTAAATAATACCTTTTGTCAATGACATAAAATCAATAATTCCCAATCTTGTATACAAGATTAAAAAATTATATAATGAAATCAATATCTTATTTCAGAATCCCGTTTCAGATATCAGCATTACAAATTCAACGGCAATGGAGACGCAACCTCATGTCCACCAAAAATGATATTTTGAACCTATTAAAGCACGAAATTCTTAATTTAACGCTAAAACCTGGAACCATTCTAAGTGAGACCGTGTTATCCGAACGGTTTCAGATATCCAGAACACCTTTGCGCGATGTACTAAAGCAGCTATCCCTCGAGTCCTATATTGATGTGTATCCGAAGAAAGGGAATCTGGTTTCATACATTGATTTGGAATCTGTCGAGCAAATGATCTATTTAAGAAGCGTTTTAGAAAAGGATATTATCAAAGGTCTATGCGATAGCCTTACTCTTAAAGGAATTATAGAACTTAAGAAGAACCTAGAAGAACAAAAAAATGCCATACATCAAGAACATTCCATTGAGCACTTTTTTGCATTGGATGACGCCTATCATAAGACGTTATTCACATTAGCAGGACATGAATTTTTGTGGGAGCAAATTAAGTTTTCCCATGTGCATTATGAAAGATATCGACGCTTGCATACGCTAAAGCAAGAAAAGCTGGAGAAAATTTTGAGCGAGCATCACATGATCCTGGATTGTATGACAAATCATGAACCAGACAAAGTGGATGAGCTAGTCCAGCATCATTTGCGTGAAGATATGAACTCCTTATACTTACTGGAGAATTTTGCAGATTATATTAAAGCGTAATAGCGCGAAGAGGCTGTCCTACAGTAGAAAGATTTGTCCAACTTGGCATATCTATGTGTCTTCGGTCTCGTTTTTTTTGTTAAAACTTCCCCCTCTAAAACAGCGGAGAGGACGGACTGATTGTGGAAAAGCGATAGCGTTCGCCTTGGTCTCCGGATTTTTACCGCGTAGGGAAAATAAATTAAATCTGGAGACCACAGCGATTGGAACAACGGTCCGTTCGCGGAGCGTCCATATAAAAAGCAATAGTTGCTCCTACGTAAACACAAAAAGACCGCCTCAAGCAGCCATTTTCATGGTTTTTGGGACGGTCTCTTTTTATATAACACGCATTAAGGCATATTCGGATAAATCATTACCTTAATACTTGTATCCTTCTCTTTACGTGCTACTTCAAGAGCTTCTTGAGTATCTGTAAGCGCAAAGCGATGCGTAACTATTTTCTCAATATCTAATGAAGAATGCTGCAACGCTTGGATCGCAGCCGGATAGGTATTCGCGTAACGAAAAACACCATAAGCATCGATCTCACCATCGATAAATTGTCCCATGTCCATCGGAATAGCACTATCGGCTGGTAAACCGACAAATACAATTCTCCCGCCACGGCGAACCCACTTAATTGTATCCGCCATCGCCCTTGCGTTACCCGATGATTCTACGACGAGTGTAACTCCAAATCCGTTCGTTAACTCGTTGAGTCGCTGTCCAACATTCTCTTTTACTGGATCTAATGCTGCAGTGAAGCCCATCTCCATTGCAAGTTGACGCCGAAAAGGTACGACATCCGTACCATAAATTTCAGAAACGCCAAATAGCTTTGCTGCTTGTCCTGCAAGCAGTCCGATCGGACCAAGACCCGTTATTAGCACTCGATCAAACGGTTGAACCTTACCACGCATCATCGCATGAAAACCAACCGACAATGGCTCCAGCATTGCGCCTTCCTCATAACTCATAGAATCCGGAAGTTTAAATAGATAATCGCTTGGCATGACAATGTATTCTGCCCAAGCCCCATTTACTGGGGGTGTTGCAAGAAAGACCACATCTGGACACAAATTATAACGTCCTGATTTACAATAGTCGCATTGTCCACAGGTCACTCCTGGCTCAACCGCTACTCGGTCACCTACAGCTATATTTGATACCTGCTTACCAACCTCAACGACTTCACCAGCCAGCTCATGGCCTAATATGATCGGTTCCTTTACTACATAACGACCGATTCTTCCATGCTCATAGTAATGAACATCTGACCCGCAAATTCCGATACAATACACCTTAATTAGCGCTTCATTATCCTTAGGAACAGGAATATCTATTTGCTTCACAGAAATCGATAATTGCTCATCCATTATTGCAGCATTCATCTTGCCTGTTAACATGTACACGCACCTCATTTATCGTAGTAGTTGAAAGGACAATCGATCATTCAAACCGAAACCAACCGAAATCGAACTGACTTCCAGGCAAGAAGATAAACGTTACCTTCTGCTCCCCTGTCACTTTCTCCAACTCAAATACTCGCTCTACATATCCATCTGACTGTGTAAATTCGATCAGTTGATTGTTAGATGCTTCACCCTCTTCGAAGCGAAGATGAATGGTATTCTTATCGATCGGAGATCTCCCACAAATGATAAGCTTTGAAGTACCTTCCGTCGTAAAATCCATCTGCTCGAACACGAGAGATACGTTATTCCCGATTCCTTCAACACCCTGTTCCGCGATGGTGAACGTATCACCATAAATGCGATCACAATCCACAGCCCTATTCTGCTCGAACGCTCGGTTCTTTTTCACAAATGAGAAGCCTTTAATGTGCACCTTCTTCTGTAATACGAAACAAATAGAGCTGATACCCGTGAGTCTCTTGGATAATAGATAGGTTGCCTCCTGATAAACATTCCATTGCGATTCCTTCTGATAAATGACGTCTGCCAAAAGCTCACTGTTCTCTTCGTCCGGCATGCCTTCCCAAATCTGGAGCTCGTAGGCTTCGCTAGACAATGCGAATAGGGGAATCGTTATCAAATCCGAGCCGTAAGTTCCAAAGTCAATCTCGCGATAAGCAACCTGCGTCTCACCATCTCGACTCGTTGCTACGCCTCGTTCATTTCCGTTTCCGACTTCGCCTTTAACCTCGTCATATAGACCGCCAGATATAAATCCATACGGATCCTTGTAAGCCGTCCCCAGACCGCACGCTGTAAATTCCAACTGTGAAATCAGCTTTGTCTTTTCCGTACCGTTCTTACTCATACAGCGAATGCGGAAACTCCCATCTCCTAACGCCGTGATCTTGGCTTCTTGTCCCAGTTGTTCGAGCCGCGCTAGATTGGACTCAATCCCTGCATCATTTACAATACTCCACTCCACTTCAGTATAGGAAGTGTCTTTAGGGTAAAGGATGGCGTGTACATTCATTTCTCTTCTATTTTCATTAAACTGTTGTCCAGAATGACTTATAATTTCTATCTTTCGTAAAGGAATTTCTTCTACATTTCCCATCACACAGGGCAATGCTAGATTTCTAGTGTTAGCTGAAATGCCTATTCCACGATCTGCCACAGGGAGCGATTGAAGCTGTAGCTTACTACCTACTACACCTTTCGATGTAACCTCAACTGTTATCGTACCCGCTTCTAAACTCGCAGCAACAATCGCCATAAGCTTACCGCTGAACAAGCGTCTACTCGTTCCTTTGTATGGATCATAGTCCGTGCTGTCTCCATTATCTAAACCGATCAAACGGCCTGCTCCGCCCACCTGAACCTGAACGCGATTGTTTGCATTCTCAACGGCATTCCCGCGCTCATCCTCCATCGTAATTTCGATGAAGATTAAATCTGTGCCGTTCGCAAGGAGTGTACCCTTATCAGCTTTTAAGCAGATTCGACTCGCATCCCCGAACGATTTCCTGATGTCTACTGCAATGATTTGGCCAGCCTCATCATAAGCGATTGCCTTGAGCTCGCCTGGTTCATAAGGAAGCTTCCACCAGCCCGCTAGCTGCGTTCCATGTACATGATCGATTTCATAGGTCCCAACAGTCTCACCATTGAACTGCAATTCTATCTTGGGAGCATTCGAGCAGACTCGAACATCGATCATTTGACCGGGATTGAAATCCCAATAGGGAAAAATATGCACCATCGGATGCTCCTTGTAATTTGTCCAAGCCGCTTGATAGATGTAATATGAATCCTTTTTAAAGGTCGCTGTATCAATCTGTCCAAAATACGAATTCTTCGTATGATACGGTGTAGGTTCACCAATATAATCAAAACCCGTCCATATAAATTGCCCTAATGAGAACGCTGCATCTCGCTCCGCGATAATACACGCTTCTGCTGACTTCGCTCCCCAGCTTGTAGAGCTATTACCTAGTGCAGAGCACTGCTCATCGTCATCAGCCAGGATGGATTGCTCGAATGGGAAATGATATATTCCCCTGCTCTGCACAATAGAGGCGGTTTCACTACCATAGATAATCCAGTCAGGATGTTCCGCGTGATGCTGATGGTAATATTTTTCCGCATAATTGTAGCCTGCCACCTTTACGATGTCCGCACATTTCTGAGCATTCTCCCATGGCATATAGTTCGATCCAATGGTCACTTTCCCGTTGCCTTTCGGATCATATTGAAGCACGGCTTCCATCAACATGCTCGTCAATTCTTGCCCTTTCTTGTCAGCATGCGTATCATAAATTTCATTGCCAATACTCCACATGAACAAGCTTGGATGATTACGATCTCGCATGACCCAGCTTCTCACATCTTTTAACGCCCAGTCCTTGAAAAATCTTGCGTAATCATATGTGGTCTTCGATCGCTCCCACATATCAAAGGCTTCTGAAACCACAAGCAGCCCCATTTCGTCCGCCAGATCCATAAGCTCTGCAGCAGGCATATTATGAGCGGTGCGTATTGCATTTACGCCCATGTCCTTTAAGATCTCAAGTCTTCTTCGCAATGCTGCTGTATGAAACGCCGAACCCAATGCTCCAAGATCATGATGCTCACAAACTCCGTTAAGCTTAGTCTTTACCCCATTCAGAAGCATTCCCTCTTGCGGATCCAGTACAATCGATCGAAAGCCTATAAACTGTGTTACTTCTTCTATTGTTGTCCACACTTCATCAGAACCCTGATCAGGTGCCTTATGCTGCAATTCCGTTTTTAGCTGATATAAATGCGGCTCACCGGGGCTCCATAATAAAGCATTCTCTACAGTCAGCACCTGACTTACACGTGAGGTGGCTTGTGTTTGATCTCCAGCCGAGATTTTCTCAACACAGGTTTTTATCTCTCGATCCTTGTACAGAATGGTTTGGGAAAGCCGCATATCTCCTGTAATGCTCACATCGGTGTCGATCTCCACTCGCCAAACGTCATTTTTTTGTACTGTATGAATGTAAATTCCATCTGTCACGATGTGATTGCAATCTCTTGTCTTGAGCCATACATTCCGATAGATACCCGCTCCTGAATACCATCTACTATTCGGACTCTGATGCACGACCTTCACTAGAATTTCATTTTCCCCGTCTATGAGCATATCTGTAATTTCGTATTCAAAGGAAGAATAACCGTATTTCCATTCCCCAACCCATTGATGATTCACATAAATCGTGGAGTCCATATAAATACCATCAAAACACAGCAATAGCTGCTCATCGTTCTTTGTATTTATAAAACACTTTCGATACCAGCCAATACTATTCTCATATAAGTCTAACGTGTTATAAATCAACCAATCATGTGGGAGATCGATGGGATGGAAATCCAAGGACTCAGCATTCGTCACTTCTAAAGTACTCTTGGCGAATTCCCAGTCCTCATTAAATAATCTTTTCTGATTCAAGGTGTATCTTCCTTTCTTCTCATAGGATTATGAAACAAAGGGATGGAGCAATAGAAGGAGTGGCCCTGCTGGACACACTCCTCCTACTGCTAATATTTAGTATATTGTACGTTGATGCTGGTCTGGGATACCGCTTTTTCGAAAGAAATACGTATTGATGATATCTCTCCACTCGCGGGCATGTAGTACCTGTTCGTGCAGACGGTCTGCCACCTGTCCAAACCTGCTGCCATCCATTTTCCCCCCAAGGGATTGCCACTTCTCTTTCAGCCCTGCTGCGCGATCCACGCCATCAAAATGCGTATCATAAATATGCTGGATGACCGTTTTACCAGATTTAAGAGTATGCGTATACGGTACATGATGAAAGAACAGTAATAGCTCATCTGGACAAGTAGCTACCGATTCATACAAATCTACATTCGCTCCTTGATACTGAGCAACATATCCCGTACCCGTCTTTATTGTTCGGTCTACGCCAATCCCTTGTAAGTCTGCAAAATGATACGTTCCCCATTTCGAATATTCATATCCATCCACATTTGGACCGTAATGATGATCAGGATTGACCATCCAGCCTACCCCAAGTGGCGAAGTATAAGATTCATAGATATGCCATGAGGTTAACAAGATCTCACGAATCGTATCTATTAACTGCTCATCCTCTGCACTGAACGTGAGCATTGTCCATTCCTTCGCGATTTGCTCTGCACTTAATTCCGGATTCCAAGCGAGACGACCGTAACCATATAGATTGGCCTGCGCTAATAAATGCCCCGTCCAGTTATGATCATTACCAATATTTGAAACAGCAGCGAAGCCGCTATATTTATAACCATACATGGATCCATCGACGACCCGTTTCACCGATGACTCCGAATTCGTTGCGTAAGTATTAAAATCAAGAACTTCCTTCCATTGAGGAATGAGGTAGCAGACATGGCGCTGTTGGCCTGTGTATTCCTGTGTAACCTGAAATTCAATCATCATATTCGTATGCTTCATGGCACCGAACAGCGGAGATACGCCTTCCCGTACTTGGAAATCCATAGGACCATTCTTCACCTGTAAAATAACATTCTCCATGAACTGGCCATCCAGCGCTTTAAAGTGATCATATGCCGCTCGTGCACGATCGGTGGAGCGATCCCGCCAATCCTGTTTGCAATTGTAAACGAAGCAGCGCCAGATGACGATTCCCCCGAAAGGCAATAAAGCTTCAGCCAGCATGTTCGAACCTTCTGCATGATCACGATCATAAGTGAATGGACCTGGACGATTCTCTGAATCAGCTTTTACGAGGAAACCGCCGAAATCTGGAATCAATTTATAAATTTCTACCGCCTTTGCCTTCCACCATTGGCGTACATCAGAATCTAACGGATCAGCTGTATTCAATCCACCGATTTCGATCGGGCTAGCATAGTTAATACTTAGGAACAGCTTCACCCCGTAGGTACGGAAGATATCGGCAATCCTCGTGATGTCAGGAAGATAGCGCTCCGTAATAAACATCGTTTCAAACCGATGTACATTGACATTGTTTATAGCAATCGCATTGATTCCTATCGAAGCGAGCATTCTCGCATAATCTTGCAATCGAGCAAAGTCCTTAGTGATTTCGTTGTCTGAGTAAAATATGGACTTCCCTGCGTAACCACGTTCGATGCTTCCATCGACGTTATCCCATTGATTCATCATGCGGAGCGTATTTACCGGCTGATCCAACATATCCAACGCCTTAATCGATTGACCCGTTCCAAGCAAGCGTAGGAATGCAAATACACCGTACAGTAAACCCACGGGTGTGGAAGCACCAATTGCAATACAGTCCTTCTCCGTGTTTGTTCGAATGGCATATCCTTCTGATCCAATTGCTGTCCTTGTAGCCTCGCTAAAGGTATGCGTAATCAACGGATGATTACTATCAAACGTACCGATTGCAATACAAGCTTGTTTATCTTTATCCTGAGATTCAGCAATGGTAGCTTCTATATCGAGCATTCCTTGTATGCCACGTGTTAGTTCTTGCACAGCACTTATGATCACTGGATGATCTTGTTTGACTGTCCAGATGTTATAGCACCAAGGAGAATAGCACTCTCTTACTGCACTCGATTGAATATATGGATATTCGAGCCAAGCTTTATACCCTGCGTTATGTAATTCTGTCTTTTGTTCTGCCATAATTCGGTGTCCTCCATTAGTGAGTAAGACTTTTTAATCTAGATGTTGCTAGCTGTGCAATGGTTCTCTTATACTTTTGTAAACGATAGGTTATCCACATCCCTACTAATAGGAGGAACACGAATGTGACGTACCATGAGCAGCAGGACTTACAACCGTTCCATCTCTATTTTGTATATAAAAGAACAAGTACAAATACAGACGACTATCAAGGTACATTCCATGCTCATCAGGGTGTTGAAATTCTTATTGTTCATGAAGGTAAAGGGACGCTGATTATTGATCAAAATAGCTATGAAATAAAGCCAGGGATGATTTGTATTTTCCAGCCGTATCAACTGCATCATATTCAAATTGAAATTAATGAGGCGGTTCCGTTCGTGCGTTCAATCGTGCATTACGAGCCCAGCATATTTAAAGCTTATTTTGAAAAGTGGCCCATCCTACAAAGCTTTTTCAATCATATTCACAGCGGCAATTCTGCCTCACCTCGATGGTATGAACAGCAGGACCTGCAATCCCTGATAGCTCTTCTGAAGGATCTGGATAAAGCGCTTCCAACTTTGCACAAAAATGATTTCATGGAAGAGGTCTCATTGTTTCTCATCACGTTCCTACGTACTTTAAAGCCGCTTTGGGATACACAGCAGAAGCCGACCTCCATGGAACAATTGCTTCGTAAACCACATCAGGCAGAACGTATTATGGAATGGCTGCAGTTGCATTACAAGGAACCTTTGCGGCTCGATCAAATGAGCAAGGATCTACATCTTTCACCCCATCATTTATCCCACTTGTTCAAGGAATGTACAGGCAGCAGTATTTCCGATTATTTAACGGTCAAAAGAATGCAGGAAGCCGTTCATCTTCTGACTTCAAGCAAATACACAGTTGCACACATCGCCGAGGAAGTGGGGATTACAAATTGCTCTCATTTTTGCAAATTGTTCAAAACCCATTTCGGCACAACGCCTAATCAATTTCGGAAGCAATGGCATTTGCATCATTGAGTTGTCGAACATCCCAGCTGTATTCCTTATTAACATCATATCAAGTTGGTTCGTGAGCAGGTATTCGCATCTTGTGCAAAAATGCCGCTACTTTGCTATTTACACCTAATTGTAAGTTAGTTTCAAGTAGCGGAAATCTAGCACTTTACATTTACTGGATTCCGGAGCACAATAATGAGTGAGCGCTCACTCATTATTGTTGTGCAGAGCATTCAGTAACACCACTTTGTATCCCAGACTATTCAGAATCGAGGAGATGAATATGGGTTCGAAAGTTCCAGTCATTTCAGTGAGCCATGTTAGTAAAGCCTTTGGAGACAAACAGGTGCTTGAAGATATTTCACTTCAAGTGGAGCGTGCGGAAACCTTCGGCATATTAGGACCCTCTGGCTCCGGAAAAACAACGCTAGTAAAGCTGCTTACAGGTATCGATGAGGTGACCTCAGGAGAGGTAAAGGTGCTTGGTGTCACTATGCCTAAGTTATCCATGCTGCAGCAAATTGGATACATGGCTCAATCTGATGCCCTATATACGGAACTCAGCGCAAAAGAAAATCTGGAGTTCTTCGCTGCGCTATATGGACTAAAAGGTGCGGAGCGCGGCAAACGTATCAAAGCTGTTATGGAACTAGTAGATCTTCAGGAGCATCTGCGCAAAAGAGTAGATCAATACTCTGGCGGAATGAAACGCCGCCTATCCCTGGCGATTGCGCTGCTCCATGAGCCTCCGCTACTTCTTCTTGATGAACCAACAGTAGGTATCGATCCTGTACTCCGACTATCCATCTGGAAAGAACTAAAAGCTCTGAACAAGAAAGGTACCACGATTGTACTCACTACGCATGTCATGGATGAAGCTGAGAAATGTGATCGCCTTGGAATGATCCGTGATGGCAAACTGCTTGCCGCCGACACACCTGCCGGACTGCTTGAAGCCACTGGCTCAGCTTCTATTGAAGAAGCCTTTCTATATTATGGAGGTGTCCGTTCATGAGAATTCGAGCGATCACCTTACGGATTTTGCGACAATTTATTCATGATAAAAGAACGATGGCCTTAATGTTCATTGCACCGCTCGTCGTTCTAAGTTTAATGAGCTTGGTATTCAACGGGGACGCCTATGAGCCAAAAATTGGAGTATCCGGTGTGCCACTAAATATCTCAGCTGCGTTAAAAGAAGAAAATACCACAATTAAAGAGTATCCCAGCGAAGAGCTAGGGAAAAGTGCTCTAGTAGAAGGAAAGATTGACGCTTTGATCACTTTGGACGGAAACGTTGGGAATTCAGGAGTCATCCCTCAAGTGTTGTTAGAGGGTAGCAACCCTACAGCCAACAAGGCGGTAATTATGACGCTTCAAAAGCTTTCTCAGAAGCTCCTTCCAAGTACAGAGAAACAGCTGCAATTACAGCCCCAGATCAGCTACTTATACGGTTCTGAGAATATGAAGACGATTGACCGCTTCGGTCCGATTATGATTGGTGTATTTGTTTTCTTTTTCGTATTCCTGATTGCCGGTGTTTCTTTCCTGCGAGAGCGGACTACAGGCACCCTTGAACGTTTACTTTCCACTCCTTTAAAAAGATGGGAGATTGTACTCGGGTATGTATGTGGTTTCGGCATTTTTACCGTATTCCAAGCGCTATTGATCTCGTGGTTTTCCATTCAGATTCTTGGCATTATGATGACGGGAAGCTTTGGTTACGTAATGCTGATCACCTTACTCCTGTCGATGGCAGCTTTGACGCTGGGCACGCTACTATCTGCTTTTGCAGCCAACGAGCTACAGATGATTCAGTTCATCCCGCTTATTATCGTGCCACAAGTTTTCCTCAGCGGACTGTTCCCACTCGACACCCTACCGCTATGGCTACAGCGCATCGGTTACGCAACCCCAATTTATTATGGATCAGAAGCGCTTATGAACATCATGATCCGTGGCAAAGGATGGAATTCCATCGCTCTGGATGTCTATGTGCTGATCGGGTTTTCACTATTATTCATGGTGCTGAATGTATTGGCACTGCGCAAACACCGGAAAATGTAGCCTCACTAAGAACTTTCATCGGTTGAACGGAATGTACCAAGTTTGGAGGATAATTGTAATGAAAGAATATGATTCTACGGAACAAAATATAGAAGAGCAGTGGATTGAAGAGCTGCTGGCCATAAGTGAAGAGGATAAGCTGACACCGAAGCAGATTTCCATTTTGCATGCGGCGATTGAGGTGTTCTCCGAAAAAGGTTACGCTGCTGCTGCGACCAGTGAAATTGCTCAAAAAGCAGGCGTAGCAGAGGGAACGATTTTCCGATATTACAAAACCAAAAAAGATTTACTGCTCTCCATCATTGGCCCCACCATGAGTCGTATGCTCGCTCCTTTTGTACTGCGGAATTTCAACGGGGTACTCGATGTTCCCTATGACAGTTTCGAAGAATTCCTACGGTCATTTATCGTCAATCGTCTGGAGTTCGCCCGTAGAAATTTTAAAATGCTAAAGATTCTGATACAGGAGATTCCTTTCCAACCGTTGCTCAGAGAACAGTTCGCAGAAAATATTCTAAGCAAGGTGCTGGAGCGCGTCATCGAAATTGTTGAACACTTCAAGGCAAAAGGTGAAGTCATTGAATTACCCACACCCGCTATTCTACGTTTCACTATTTCATCCATTGGTGGGTATCTGCTTAATCGCCTGCTGCTACAACCGGAGAAGGACTGGAACGATGAGGAAGAGATTGACCTGACGATCCGTTTTATTATGCACGGGATTAGTGGAGTAGCAGCCCCTATTTGATGCGCACGCCCGTTCTGTTATCATAAGGACTATATAATAATCGGACTTTTCGAAGAACAAGTTACGAGGAAGGAATTATGTTATGGGCTTTAGTGTGACAGAACGGGTAATTAAGCTGCTGTGCGGCAAGTCTATTTTTGAAAAAGGATTGGCTTATTACCAGTCAGGAAGCGTCGATATAATAGATGTTGAAGAACGTAATGAATCCATCCCAGATCTTCCCCGCTCTCGTTATGAAGCGCTCGTTCAAGGGGGCATTGGCTACGAAGTCATGGTTGTCATCGATATCGACGGTGATGTCACGGCAGAATGTACTTGTCCTGCTTACACGCATGGAGGGCCTTTCTGCAAACATATCGCAGCCGTACTGATCAGCATTGATGCCCTTGAAACTGCTGGAGAACGGCCAGCTCATACTGGAACTTCTAGCCTTTCTACTATTGAAGATACTGGAGTCTTAACACCACGTAATGTTACGGATTCTACGCGAGACATGGGAGGAAGGTCCAGAGACCAGCATCTTGTGAGCAGCCTGCTAGGCATGTTCAGTAACCATAAGCCGCGTCCGAGCGGTACTGGGGCTTTTGTAGATAATAGGATCCCTTTAAATGTCGAGTTCATCTGCAAGCCATTCACTTACAGCTATAGCACTACCATGCTGGGAATAGAAATGAAAATCGGCTCGAAACGACTATATGTCGTTCATAAAATAAGAGGTTTTCTGGAACGTGTACATCTTGGAGAAACCTTCGAATTCTCGAAGCATTTCGTCTATGACCCTGCCATTCACAGCTTTCGGAAGGAAGATAACATCGTTCTTCAGAAGCTAATTGAAATTGTCTTAAATGAAAAAATGTATCGCGATAACGTCACTAACCATTCTCCATATGGTGGCAACCTGGGGGGAGATCGCCAGCTGGCTATCCCTCCTTTTTTCTGGGAGAAGCTTCAGCACGCACTTTCAGAGGTTCCGTCGGTATATCTGCAACAAGAAGAGGTGTTGTACGAAGGCATTCATATGTCTAATGAAGCACCGCCCCTTAGCTTTGCGTTCGAACAAGCCGAAGGCGAAGGCTACCATCTGGATATTCAAGGACTGGAGCAGATCTCAGTTCTGGAAGATTACGGACTCGTGCTGTCTGAAGGTAAGCTGTTGAAGCTAACTGCTCAGGAATGCATGCGTCTATCTGAGATGAAGAAAATGCTGGAATCCTCTCGTCGAGATGGCATCGATATTGCCCCCGAACAAATGGAGCCTTTTATGGACAAGGTTATTCCTGGTCTGAAAAAACTGGGAAACGTGCATATTGCCGAATCTATTGCTGATCGAATTGTGCAACATAAGCTTATAGCCAGGCTCTATCTGGACCGCGTGAGAGATCGACTGCTCGCCGGGCTAGAGTTTCAGTATGGTGACATTATCATCAATCCTTTGGATGAAAAAGCCCATGTTCGCGGTACGGACTTGATTCTTATACGCGACGGTGAAGGAGAGGCCCGAATTCTGGAGCTGATGGAGCATGAATCCTTCGCCAAAACCGAAGGCGGGTATATTATGACGGATGAGGACGGTGAGTACGATTTTTTATACCACACGATTCCGTTGCTTGAACCACTATTAACGGTCTATGCGACCACCGCTGTCAAAGAAAGACTATTCACGGGAACCACGCCACCAAAAGTGAGTATTAGTTGGAATGAGAAAACCGACTGGCTTGATTTTAAATTCGACATGGGTGGTATTCCCGAATCTGAGATTGTGATGGTCTTAAAATCACTTCAGGATAAACGTAAATACTACCGCTTGCCCGAAGGGGCACTGCTACCGCTGGAGAGCGAGGAGCTCCAAGAAATCATCACCTTTATGAACGAGATGGGCATTCGAGAAGGTGAGATTAAAGGTGCGCAATTTTCTTTACCAGTCGTTCGTGGGTTACACTTAACCTCTTCCGATTCTCAAAGTGACTCAGTCAAACTGAGCAGATCCTTTAAAAGGTTACTTGCGAATATGCACAATCCTGAGAACCTTGACTTCCCTATACCAGAGAGTCTGGCCCCTGTGCTCCGGGATTATCAGCAGTATGGATTTCAGTGGCTGAAGACGCTGGCCCATTATCGTTTCGGGGGAATTTTAGCGGATGATATGGGTCTTGGCAAAACGCTGCAGAGTATCGCTTTTCTGCTCTCTGAGCTTCCGGATATTCGTCAGAGTGGTCTGCCCGCTCTTATTGTCGCTCCTGCCTCTCTGACCTACAACTGGCATAATGAGCTTAAAAAGTTCACGCCTGAGATTAAGGCTGTTATTGCAGATGGAAGCTTAACGGAACGCGGTCGGATTTTAAAAAATGCAGCGAAGGCGGATGTAATCATCACCTCTTACCCACTGCTTCGCAGAGATGTTCAGTTGTATGCTAAGAAATCTTTTCATACCCTGATTCTCGATGAAGCGCAAACCATAAAGAACCATACTACGCAGACCGCTCAAGCAGTTATGGCTCTTCAAGCCCGGCATCGTTTTGCACTTACTGGGACTCCTGTTGAGAATGCGCTAGAAGATCTATGGTCCATCTTCGGCACTGTGTTTCCCGGGTTGTTTCCAGGTAAGAAGGCTTTTCACGATTTGCCGAGGGAAACTATCGCTAAACGGGCACGTCCCTTTTTGCTGCGGCGCTTAAAGAGTGATGTGTTAAAAGAATTGCCTGAGAAAATCGAATCACTCCAAGCCTGTGAGCTGTTCCCTGAGCAGAAGAAGTTATATGTCGCTTATCTCGCCCGTTTGAAAAAAGAGGCGCTTAAGCATCTGACCCAGGATAGCTTCGGTAATAATAATCGGATTAAAATCCTTGCTGGTCTCACCCGTCTGCGCCAGCTATGCTGTCACCCGGCTCTATTTGTGGATGGGTATGAAGGAAGCTCCGCCAAGTTCGAGCAGCTGTTTGAAATCATTGAGGAATGCCGCAGCTCAGGTAAACGAATGCTAATATTCTCCCAGTTCACAGAAATGCTCGGTTTGATTGGACGAGAACTCGGATATCAAGGTATTCCATATTTTTACCTAGACGGTCAAACGCCTGTGTCTCAACGGGTAAATTTATGTAATCAATTTAATGAAGGAGAGCGTGATATTTTCCTGATCTCCTTAAAAGCTGGTGGAACCGGACTCAACTTAACAGGGGCAGACACTGTCATTCTATACGATCTATGGTGGAACCCTGCCGTCGAACAGCAAGCTGCAGATCGGGCTCACCGGATCGGACAGAAAAAAGTAGTTCAAGTGATCAGACTCGTAACCCAAGGCACTGTGGAGGACAAGATGTATGAGCTACAACAGAAGAAAAGGAACTTAATCGATGAAGTGATCCAGCCAGGTCAGGAAGGGTTATCTACCCTTACAGAACAAGATATCCGAGAGATTCTGATGATCTAAGTGTAATGATGTTTGGAGAAAAATAGGGATATCCTTCAGCCAAATGGCTTTTGGGATATCCCTTTTTCTGTAGTAAATACGTCATAATCATCATCAGATTATGCGATTGTAACTCCTGCACTAGCGTAGCCTGCAATGGTTGTAGCAACGTCGACTCCGGCCGATACTGTTGAAGTGAAGACCAACAGCAACCGCTCTCCAGTGGTTACAGGAATGCTCAAGCCTGTAGTAATACCACTGCTAATTGTGCCAAGTGAAAGGACACCTGTAAATGGAGGACTTAATGTGACTACAGCACCAGGGACTGCAGTAAAGGTATTGTTAGGGGTAGAAGAACTGTATAATTGAGCAATGATTGTTACTGTAGAACCTAATAAACTAAGCGCTGCTGTTGTGCTGAAATAGGCCGCCAAAGAGGTAATCGTTCCGGTGCGTGGAACTGAGAATGCAAAGTTCAGCAAGGTTCCAGCCGCTCCGGTGAGATCTATCGTACCGCCAGCAGCACTAATATTCGTCGCACTACTTCCGAATCCTACGATACTTGAAGTATTAAGCAAGCCTCCTAATACAGTTGTCATAGCTACAGGAAGACCAGAAGCATAAGGAATGATTGCACCTGAACCAGCAGGTCCCGTTGCTCCGGTTGTTCCTGTCACTCCAGTCGCTCCAGTTGCGCCTCCACTTCCCGTTGCTCCAGTTACACCTGCGCTTCCTGTTGCTCCTGTTACACCTGCGCTTCCTGTTGCTCCAGTTACACCTGCGCTTCCTGTCGCTCCTGTTACACCTGCGCTTCCCGCTGCTCCGGTAACTCCTGCGCTTCCTGTCGCTCCTGTTGCACCTGCACTTCCCGTTGCTCCTGTTGCACCTGCACTTCCCGTTGCTCCTGTTGCACCTGCGCTTCCCGTTGCTCCTGTTGCACCTGCGCTTCCTGTCGCTCCTGTTGCACCTGCACTTCCTGTTACTCCAGTCACGCCTGCACTTCCTGTTGCTCCAGTTACACCTGCGCTTCCTGTCGCTCCTGTTACACCTGCGCTTCCTGTTGCTCCAGTTACACCTGCGCTTCCTGTCGCTCCTGTTACACCTGCGCTTCCTGTTGCTCCTGTTGCACCTGCACTTCCCGTTGCTCCTGTTGCACCTGCGCTTCCCGTTGCTCCGGTAACTCCAGCGCTTCCTGCTGCTCCGGTCGCACCTGTACTTCCTGTCGCTCCGGTATCTCCGGTGGCTCCAGTGGCTCCTGAATAACCTATATTTTCACCATACAATTCAGAGTAGACAAGCCGATGAGCAGTCACTAATTGACCTGTGCTGCTTTTTCCCCAAACTGAGACTTGAATTGGATCGTCTATCAAAGTTGGTGTTGTAAATGAAAATTCGAATGAATCAAAATTTGCATAATAATCATTTGTTAGTACTTCATTAGGTCCCACAGTATGAAGTTCACTAACATATAGTGTTCTTGTACCGTTCATATAATATCCTTCGACTTGAATCAACGACGCAGTGACATCACTCTGATTAACAAGTTTAATAGTAACAAGCTGAGTGGGTCTTTCACCGCTTACCAGATTGTTTTCTATAGGTCCAGTAGATAAATAACTCAAGTTATCAACTCCTTTTATTTTTAAATAGATTGCCTGCAAAAAATTCTAAATAGTAGCGTTACTATAATCATTCCTCCGATCTACTCTAAATTCGCTAACAATGAGCCTATTATATTTTTCAGTTGGAAATTTTCAGCTCTTAATAGTAATATTCTTTTCTCTTTTTAATGTGTGGACATCTATCAAAAGCTACTACTATACATATTGAGTGCTATTGGAAAAATCTATAAATCTATCAATATTCAATAGATTGTAACTCTTAGGAGCATTATTCCGTTCTGCCCAAAACTTGTCCCGTTAACAAAATAGAGGATAGCTCAGGAAGCCATCCTAACGGCTACTGAGCATCCTCTATTTTTACAATCAAACTCAGAGATAAATTTACGTCAATTCATGAACAGACCAAACTATACCCGAAGTATTGGCACCGCCCAGATTCAAAGGAACCGTCAAGCCATTAGAAACATAGAACAAACCAATAACATCACCTGCTGTTAGTGCAAATTCTCCAACCAGCGTTACAGTCCCACTTCCCAAAATAGCTCTCAAATCTAGAATAAGCGCAACATTCACATCCAACACAGGGAATAATCCACTTACCAGATTTGTTGAAGTAGGAGAAGTTCTCTGAACTACGAAAGCTGGATTAACCCCACTACCAAGACTAATTGAGATTGAGGCAGTTGTGGAATAGTTAATGGTCGCTTCAATAGAATATCTACCCGTTGTCGGAACTGTGTAATTTCCCGAAACGGGGTTAAAGGAAGGATCAGAATAGAAAGGAGAAGCCACAGACCATCCAGTCAGTTGGGAAGAAGTAGAAACTGACAAAGCTGATAGGAACGCTGAGAATCCCTCAGCTTGAATATTCGGCCCTGTTGCTCCAGTCACACCAGTTATTCCTGTTACTCCCGTTACACCAGTCGCTCCCGTTGCTCCAGTTACTCCAGTTGCCCCCGTTGCTCCAGTTACTCCAGCTGCTCCGGTTGCTCCAGTCACTCCAGCTGCCCCCGTTGCTCCAGTCACTCCGTCCGCTCCCGTTGCTCCAGTCACACCTGCCGCTCCTGTTGCTCCAGTTACACCTGCCGCTCCCGTCGCTCCAGTCACTCCGTCCGCTCCCGTTGCTCCAGTCGCTCCAGCTGCCCCTGTTGCTCCAGTCACTCCAGCTGCTCCAGTTGCTCCGGTCACTCCGTCGGCTCCCGTTGCTCCAGTCACACCTGCCGCTCCTGTTGCTCCAGTCGCTCCAGCTGCCCCTGTTGCTCCAGTCACTCCAGCTGCTCCAGTTGCTCCAGTCACCCCGTCGGCTCCTGTTGCACCAGTCACTCCAGCTACCCCTGTTGCTCCAGTCACACCTGCCGCTCCTGTTGCTCCAGTCACCCCGTCGGCTCCCGTTGATCCAGTCGCTCCAACTGCTCCCGTTGCTCCGGTCAATCCATCGGCTCCTGTTGCTCCGGTCACTCCAGCCGCTCCCGTTGCTCCAGTCACACCTGCCGCTCCTGTTGCTCCAGTCACTCCAGCTCCCCCTGCTCCAGTCACTCCAGCTGCTCCAGTTGCTCCAGTCACCCCGTCGGCTCCTGTTGCAGTCCTCCAGTCCTCCAGTCACTCCAGCTGCCCCTGTTGCTCCAGTCACCCATCGGCTCCTGTTGCACCAGTCGCTCCAGCCCCCTGTTGCTCCAGTCACACCATCCGCTCCTGTTGCTCCAGTCACCCCGTCGGCTCCCGTTGCTCCAGTCAATCCATCGCTGTTGCTCCGGTCTGCTCCAGCCGCTGTTGCTCCAGTCACACCTGCTCCTGTTGCTCCAGTCACCTGCCGCTCCCGTCGCTCCAGTCACCCCGTCGGCTCCTGTTGTACCAGTTACACCTGCCGCTCCCGTCGCTCCAGTCACCCCGTCGGCTCCTGTTGCACCAGTCGCTCCAACTGCTCCGGTCACTCCAGCCGCTCCCGTTGCTCCAGTCACACCTGCCGCTCCTGTTGCTCCAGTTACACCTGCCGCTCCCGTCGCTCCAGTCACCCCGTCGGCTCCTGTTGTACCAGTTACACCTGCCGCTCCCGTCGCTCCAGTCACCCCGTCGGCTCCTGTTGCACCAGTCGCTCCAACTGCTCCGGTTGCCCCAGTCACTCCAGCTGCCCCTGTTGCTCCAGTCACTCCATCGGCTCCCGTTGCCCCTGTTGCTCCAGTCACTCCGTCGGCTCCCGTTGCTCCAGTCGCTCCATCTGCTCCTGTTGCTCCAGTCGCTCCAGTCGCTCCAGTCGCTCCAGTTGCTCCAGTCACTCCATCGGCTCCCGTTGCTCCTGTCACTCCATCGGCTCCCGTTGCTCCTGTCACTCCATCGGCTCCCGTTGCTCCGGTCACTCCTGTTGCTCCTGTTGCTCCAGTCGCTCCAGTCGCTCCAGTTGCTCCAGTCACTCCATCGGCTCCCGTTGCACCTGTCACTCCGTCGGCTCCTGTTGCTCCAGTCACCCCATCGGCTCCCGTTGCTCCAGTCGCTCCGTCTGCCCCTGTTGCTCCAGTCGCTCCATCGGCTCCCGTTGCTCCTGTCGCTCCATCGGCTCCCGTTGCCCCTGTCACTCCGTCGGCTCCCGTTGCTCCGGTCACTCCGTCGGCTCCTGTTGCTCCAGTCGCTCCAACTGCTCCCGTTGCCCCTGTCACTCCGTCGGCTCCCGTTGCTCCGGTCACTCCGTCGGCTCCTGTTGCTCCAGTTACACCAGCCGCTCCCGTTGCTCCGGTCACTCCATCGGCTCCCGTTGCCCCAGTGGCTCCATCGGCTCCCGTTGCTCCTGTCACTCCATCTGCTCCCGTTGCTCCTGTCACTCCGTCGGCTCCTGTTGCACCTGTCACTCCGTCGGCTCCTGTTGCTCCTGTCACTCCGTCCGCTCCCGTTGCTCCTGTCGCTCCGTCTGCCCCTGTTGCTCCTGTCGCTCCATCGGCTCCAGTTGCTCCTGTCGCTCCATCTGCTCCCGTTGCTCCTGTCGCTCCTCCGGCTGCCCCTGTTGCGCCAGTCACTCCGTCTGCCCCTGTTGCTCCAGTCGCTCCGTCTGCCCCTGTTGCTCCAGTCGCTCCGTCGGCTCCATCCGCACCCGTTGCCCCTGTCGCTCCATCTGCCCCTGTAGCACCAGTTGCCCCTACCGTTGCTCCAAGTAATTCAGCATGGACAAGTCGGTGAGCAGTCACAATTTGACCTACACTATTTTTTCCCCAGACTGAAATTTGAATAGGATCATCTACCAGGCTTAGAGTCGTAAAAACAAATTCAAACGCATCAAAATCCGCATAATAGTCCTTTGTTATAAATTGATCAGGCATAACGTTAACAAGCTCACTAACATATAAAGTTCTTGTCCCATCCATATAATATCCTTGGACGAGAACCGTAGAAGAAATAACGTCGCTTCGGTTATCGATTTTGATCGTAACATGTTGAGTAGGTCGTATACCTCCCACCATGGTATTATCTATCGGCCCGGTAGATAAATAACTCAATTTTCAACACTCCTTTAAATTATTGCTGTATGTTTTTCCCACGCTACTATACGATGAGAATCTACCAATTCTCCCGAAGCCTGTTTTCCCCAGACTGAGATCCCTATCTCTGCTTCAACTTCTTCTAATGTTACAAACTCAAATTCAAATGCGTCTAAATCAGCAAAATAGTTCCTAGTTAGAACTTGGTTAGGTGCGAGACTTACCATTTCATTCACATACATTGTTCTTGATCCATTTAGTAAGAAGCCTTGAATGACGAGATTATAAGAATTAAGAGAATCACGATTAACTACTTTTACCGTTACCATTTGCGTCTGTCTGATCCCCAGAATTGGACTATTATCTATAGGTCCAGTAGAAAATAAAGCCATCTTTATTCACTCCTCCCTTCCACCAGCAGTTTGAAAGATTAAAAACTACAACACTAGTAACATGGTTCATAATTAATAGCTCTATATAGTAATATTCTGTATTTAAAGTTAATGTGTGGACATTTAAGCAAAGGAATTGCCACTCGAGAAAAAGACAACCTTCTATTCTTTGAATTTGTAATCTACTAATCGGACAATCTAAAACTCAAGCATCTTCTAGACTTTACTGAGTAACACCCTATTGCTTTTTTCGAAATATTCGTTATACTGATAAAAATTATTCAAGCATCGATGAACGGGAGAGTAGTTAACGTGTTCTAGTCCACAGCGAGCCGGGTAAGTGCAAGCCGGTACAGATCACCTAATGAAGCGCACCCGTGAGATGGACTTCTGAACCTAAGTAGGAAGTCCCGGCTGAAGACCGTTATCCTGTAAGGTGGCTAAACATCTGTTTAGCAACGAGAGTGGTACCGCGAGCGCTAAAGCCCTCGTCTCTTTTGAGACGATGGCTTTTTTGTATTTTCAAAGGAGGGTATAAAATGTTAAGTCAAATCATCAAACACAGCATTGAACAAAGTGTAAAAAAAGTATTCCACACCTTAGAAGTTGCCTACCCAAACGATGTTGCAATTCTGATCGAACAGCCAGCTAATCTAGAGCATGGTGATTATTCCTGCAATATTGCTATGCAGCTAGCCAAACTCCTGCGTAAATCCCCTCTCGTCATAGCAGAGTTAGTAAAAGCAGAAATTAAATTACAAGAGAGATACACGGGTCTTTTACAAAAAGTCGAAGTAGCTGCTCCTGGATTTATTAATTTGTATATGAATTGGCAGGTGTGGGCTAAACATTCCTTTAATCTGCCTGACAACACAAGGGAAAAGGTCATCATAGAGCACACTTCAATCAATCCAAATAAAGCTGCTCATGTAGGTCATCTGAGAAATGCTTGCATCGGCGATGCGCTGGTCAGAATAATGAAAAGAACCGGACATAACGTAGAGGTCCATAACTATGTGGATGATCTGGGCAACCAGCTGGCAGATACAGTCGTTGGTTTATTAAATGTACCTTTAGAAGGGGAACATCAACGTTTCGGTGATTATTGCTGGGATCTATATGCCAAAGTGAACAAAGAATATGCACGGAATCCAGAGATCACTCACAAGCGCACGGATATGCTGCATGCCCTTGAACAGGGTGATGGTAATGAGGCGTGGCTGGGCAACTTAGTCGCTGAACGTATTGTGAGAGAACATGTAGCGGAAATGAAGCGTTTTGGTATTCACTATGACCTGCTGGTGTGGGAGAGCAATATTTTAAAAGAGGGATTCTGGACAGCCGCATCTGAGCTATTGAAGCAAACGGCAGTTTTTGTACAGGAGACTGAAGGCAAACTTGCGGGCTGCTGGGTGCTAAAGCAAGGGACAGAGGTTAGCAGTGGAGCGGATTCAGAGGATCATCAGATGGATAAGGTGCTTGTGCGTTCGAATGGGATTTTGACGTACACAGCCAAAGACATTGCTTATCATCTCTGGAAATTCGGTCTACTATCCAAAGATTTCACCTACAGTGAATTCTCGTCTGGTTTATGGACCACAGGATTAACTGGAACCCATGAGCCTTATGGACATGCCGACCGTGTTATTAACGTGATCGATTATAGACAGGAATATCCGCAACAAATGGTTAAGCAGGCTTTAGGAGCACTAGGATATAACGAGCAGGCTGAGAAGCTCCATCATGTAAGTTATGGCGTTGTTTCTCTTAGTCCGGCCTCTGCTGCTGAGCTGGGGATAGATATTTCAGAAGGAAAATCTTCTTATGCCATGTCCGGGCGCCAAGGAATCGGCGTTAAGGTGAGCGATTTAGTAAAGCTTATGGAACAGAATATAGAACATTCGCGCTCCGACAAAGAGGGTCTTTCCAGCCATATTATTGCAGCTGCTGCTATTCGTTATTATCTGCTGCGGTTTAACCTGGGAACGGAAATCGTGTTTGATTTCAAACAGGCTACCGAAATATCCGGTAATACCGGGGTTTATCTGATGTACACCTATGCCCGTGCTAGCAGTGTTTTGAGCAAATCTACAATCCCATTCAGCACAGATGGCTCAGAATTTCAATGCCCCATCGAAATGGAAAAGGCAGAGCTCGCTTTGCTGAGACAGCTTAGCGTCTGGCAAGAGACATTGTATGCTGCCAGCATAGAGTTAACACCGAATATACTCTGCACGTACGCGCATACCTTAGCCACACTTTTCAATAACTTCTATTCTATATGTCCGATTTTAAAAGGTGAGGAGGCTACCATCGCGTTCCGCCTCTGGCTCACTTCGAGATTTAAGGATACTTTAGGGGATGTACTTGAAGTGCTTGGGTTACCGACACCGAGCCGTATGTAGTACAAAAAGGGCAATCTCCACGCTTATCGCGGAGATTGCCCTTCTTTTATTATCTTACTTATAGATGTCTATCACATTTCCAGCTTCTACGCAGAGACGATCAAAGTCCTCACGTTTGATACGGATACCACCACTACGGTAGCGATTAAGCGTACCTTCGGCTTGCACTTCTGTACCGTTAACAGTAATCCGACTGTTATCAGAGCCCGTAAGGTGATAAATAAAGTCTACCTTAGTGCCTGCATATTCAAAGCTAAAGCGCATTCCGTCCAGCGACTCCGGCAGAATTGGATCGACGATTAAATCTCCACCTTCCGTACGGATCCCCAGTGCATTCGAGATCAACTGGTTCATGTAGATCCCAGGACCGCTTGAATAGATTCTCCAGCCACCTTTAACCGCTACGTCACCATTACGCAGTTTATCGAAATTCTCCTGTGCCTCGTAACGGGTGTTAAATTTACCATCCGAGCTACTGAAATAAGAGTTAGCCTGACGTAGTTCAGCGTTTGGCACCACGTCGCGGATTCCGATCGGATTGATCGCCGCTAGGCCATTCCAGACCTGATCGGTTTTCCCTAGCTTAGCCATAGCTTCTACATAACGGATGTGTGCATGTACATATTGAAGTCCAATTTCCCGACCAAAGTTAGAAGCTTGCTCCGCACGTTTGAAATGGGTGCTTACGCCGCCAACATATTGAGCTGGACGGTTCATCAAACGAACGCCATCTGGACAGAACAGTTTATCTTGGATTACTTCATAGTGGGCTTCGGCTTGTTCTGGTGTAAGCAGCTCACTGATCATACTGCGCGTCATTGGCAGCAGACGGTATTGGATCCCTGTTTCCGTATCACTTGGATGTACCATAAGCTTCACTTGCTCTGGGTCCTCCATATACAAGAAGCCTGGAATTACCTCAGATTGAAGCATATGTGTGTTGAAATCCTCACGGATTCCCTCCACCATCGCTTTCAGCTCTTCCGAACCTGCTGGATCAACTTTATGAAGCACTTCTGAGAACTGATTCAATGTCTGATAGGTAAGCGCCACTGTCCAGCTGCTAACCATGTACTGCTTCAGCTGTGGATTAGCCGGTTGGAGTGTATCATCCCAGTCTCCATCACCGTAAGAAGACAAATGCGTGTCATGCAGGAAGTGATTCTTAATATAAGCAACTTCCTTCCGTGCATGATCCAGCAGCGTCGCTTTTTCCTCTGTAAAATCAAAGCTATGCTTACGAGTATAAGGCACAGTCGCTTGCAAAATACTGTAGTCTTGCGTTACCGCCAAATAGTCTCCAAGCACTTTGAGTGGCCATACAATAATATCTCCATGGCTCTCCTCTTGCTGAATCTTCGTATATTTATCAAACATGAACCACTGTGGCCAGTTACCATCATCTTCATATTGATGAGCATACAGGGTCAGCAATATTTCACGAACCTGATCGTATTTTTGCGTAGCCATGAAGTATTCCACTGGTCCCTGACACACGTCACGGGTTCCCCAAGCAGCGCCGCCGTATTGTTCCAATCCGTGAGGGACTGAATAATGGACGAGCATATTATGTGTATACCACCAAGCTAGAGCATTTACCTTAAACAATTCACCTTCGGACCCATCACCTAACGTCAAGCGGAAGCCATTCATAACCCCGCTGTAGAACTCGCGGTATGCGGAAATCTCCTCTTCAGCTGTACGGCTGCTCGATTGAATCTCCTTACCATCCAGAAGACCTTGAATGTTCATTGTCCATTCACTGCTCTCCGACAGTTCCAGAATAGCTAGCGGCGCATCTGACTGGTCAGCATGAGAGACAAGTCTACCTTCATTTTGAAGAGTGAAATCCGCTCCCTGTACCTGGAATTTATATTGCAGATCAGGATATTCTCCTGCACTTAGTGCACTTCTATCAGCCGAGAAGGTTACGGTTCCCTCTTCTTGTTTGAATTGATATGGAAGCTCGTATTCGTTAACGTTCATAGTGATTTGATTAGTGACTAGATAGCGATAAGCTTTTCCACTTTCCGTACGCACATTCAGGAATATCTCCGGAGAATCTGCAGTAGTGTAGTTCGTAATAATAAAGCATTCGCCATCTGTTCTGTAATACCAACGGGCATAGTTGAAACCAACCTCGAACAATGAAGGCATGGTCAAGAGGCGATATTCGCCATTCCACTGTACATAGATTCTTTGTCCCGAAGCCTTTGGAATGTTAAGTGCATTTCTGGCATTGGTCATGAGCTTGTTGAAATTGGTATTGCCAATAACGATTTGAGAGTTAAATATTCCGTACATATAGGAAGTCGTAGTGATTACCTTATCGTTAAGTCGGGCATTATCCCCACTCATTAGAATATGACCATGAGGACGCTCTACCTTAAGTTCCTTCTCTTTTAATACAACATGCTCATAATTTTCCGTGAAGAAAGACAGAAGCTGGTCTCCCTCTTTTTCCTCTTGATAGCGAACCGGGAACAAGGCTTCGATCTCTTCGCTCGTCAGAGAATTTGCAGCTAGTGGTGCTCCCAGCTCTTTTGTCAAGAAAGAACGCTCGAGCGGTGCTTCAGCTTCTAAAGGCAAATCTTTTACCGTTTCCCAAGCCGCAGCAACATCCTTCGTGAATTCTAACGAGGTAATCGCTTCTGGATGATCTTGCTTGAACAATCCATAAAATACAAACCGGGCTTCTCCACTCAGCTTCACCCGCTCCGATTGCAGCGCAGTATAAGCGAATTCATATTGATAGATTTCATTACTTAATTGCTCACGGCTCAGGCTTTCTGGTTGATTGGTCTCTTTATAAGACAATCCAAAGAATTGGAAACCATCTGTTGAGAAGCTTGCTGCCTTAGTGATTGCACCCTGTTGTAGATATGGAAATTTGCCACCTTGCGGTTGATTCTGTCTGGAACATACTACATATCCCTTTGACTGATCCTCGAATACGGCGTGGTCAATATACTGTGACAGATAGGCTTCATTACTGCGAACAGCACCGATATCGGCAATACCCACATCTTGTCCGTACACGATATCCACATCTGCATCTTGCCCTTTAAGCTTCACGTCCCAGAACCAAGCGCCTTGAGCCGTCGGAGTAAAAATAACCTGATACTCGATATTTTCCGCAGTACCTTCCCAAACCAAGTGGTTCCCAGCCTTACGTACAGTGCTTGAGGAATGAATGCCCAGCAAAGGAACAGCTTGAATGCTTCCATTACTATGAATGCGTAAATATAGGTTGGATAAGGAGCCATCCACGATATTAGGCAGCAATTGATTGATCATTGTCCGTTCATGGAGAACTTGGAACAAGTCCCCACTGTTTGTAAAAGTGAATGATAAGTCTCCAGCGTTTAAATGGATGTTAGAATTCATATTAGTAGTCATATTCTTGCACTCCTCTATTACGACAGCCTGTGTCGTATATATTCTACTTAAGCTAATGTTAAGCGAAAATCGCGTTCTTTAACCTCTTGGCTATTTGGACCCACAAACAATTTGAATTGTCCCGGATCACTGCTAAAGCTTAAGTCGCTATGATAGTAACGAAGCTGTTCTTCTGTAAGCGTAAAGCTCACTTCCTGGCTTTCTCCCGGGGAGAGGCTGATCTTAGCAAAATCTTTCAGTTCCTTCATTGGTCTAACAACTTCTCCTGAAATGTCTCGGATATAGAGCTGCACTACCTCTTCACCTTGTACATTGCCTGTATTAGTCACCGTAACAGTTACTTTAATAGGCTGATCCTTCGTCATTATTTCACCGGAAAGGATCGGTTCACTGTAGCTAAATGTCGTATAACTAAGACCAAAGCCAAATGGTAGGAACGGCTCATTAGGAATGTCCAAATATTGTGAGACATAACGCTTGTCCGCACCCGGTGCATGTAGAGGACGTCCAGTGTTGAAATGATTGTAATAGACCGGAATTTGCCCAACAGATACAGGGAAAGACATCGTTAATCTTCCTGACGGATTCTCGTCACCATACAGTAGACTGGTAATCGCCGCACCGCCCTCGCTTCCTGGGAACCAGGCTTCCAGAATAGCATCCGCGTTCTCGATCACACCACTAAGATCCAGTGGGCGTCCGTTAAACAACACCACAACAACAGGCTTACCCAGCGTCTTCATACGTTGCAAAAGCTCACGCTGCGCTTCCGGCAAGCGGATATCTGAACGACTTCCAGCTTCTCCGCTCATATCCGAATGTTCTCCAAGCGCCAGCACAATCACATCGGCTTCCAGCGCTGCCGCTTTCGCCTCCAGCCATTGCTCTTCTGTAAAGCTCTCAATCCCGGAGCCTTCTGCAACGGTAACCTTACCAGCAGCTGCACGAGCTTCAAAAGCTGGAGCAAGAAGGCTAGCTTCTTCTGTTGAACCCAACCAGGACCATGGTCCAAGAATATCTCCGTTATTAGCAAACGGTCCGATTAGCGCAATCCGCTGCTCTGTCGCAAGCGGCAGAACCTGATCATTCTTCAGTAGAACGCAGGATTTAACCGCTAATTCTCTCGCTGCTGTCCGGTGAGCATCACAGAAAATTACCTCGCGCTCTTTCTCTATATCTGCCCCACGTAACGGATTCTCAAACAAGCCCAGTCTTTGCTTCAATTTCAAAATACGAAGTACGGCTTCATCAATGATACTTTCATCCACTTGCCCGTCAGCTACAAGAGCTGGCAATTGGTGCACATAACACTCTGTCATCATCTCAATATCCACGCTAGCTTTGATAGCTTTAAGTGCTGCTTCAGCCTCATCCTCGGCGACACCATGCGGGATCAGTTCCTTCACCGCGCCCCAATCGGAGATCAACACGCCGTCAAAGCCCCATTCCTCACGCAGCAGCTGACGAAGCAGCTTAACGTTTCCGCTTATTGGAATCCCATCAATCGTGTTGAACGAAGTCATAACCATTTCTGCACCCTCATCCAGTGCTGCACGATAGGCTGGCAGATAATATTCCCGTAGCTGACGTTCTGATAAATCGACCGTATTATAATCCCGTCCGCCTTCGGATAGACCATAGGCTGCAAAGTGCTTAACGCAAGCCGCCAGACGACTTACATCACCCGTCAAGTCATTTCCCTGAAACCCGCGTACAAATGCACGGGCAAACCTACCATTCAAATAAGGATCTTCGCCGGTAGACTCCATCACTCTTCCCCAACGCGGGTCCCGAACAAGGTCCGCCATAGGTGCAAAAGTAACGTGTACACCAGATACTGCCGCTTCTTTAGCAGCAATCTCAGCGCTTAGCTCCGCCCGTTCCATATCCCAAGAGCAACCAATCGCCAGTGGCACCGGAAAAATCGTCTTAAAGCCATGCACGATATCCGCCATCATCAGCAGTGGAATACCCAATCTATTTTTACGTAAATGAGCTTCTTGGACGGCAATGACTTGCTCTGCGCCCGAAAGTCCAAGTACTGAACCACTGTTCTCAATCATGTGATCCGTAATCCCCATGGATGCCATAGGGCCAGTGATTTGCCCTCCTTCTTCCGCTCCTTCATAGAAATTAGCAGCTAGCTGCTGCAATTGTGCTATTTTCTCTTCAAGCGTCATCTGGTTCAACAGGGACGTCAGTTGCTGGTCTTTCATCTCAAATCCTCCATAATATCTCTTTCTGCAATTGCTCATTGCTCTTAGTTGTACAAGAAATCAAAAGTTGTCTTCAGATGCTCCTCCCAGAATCTCCATTCATGTGTTCCCGGAGTCTCAACATATTGAAATGTATAGGGACTCGCTTGCATATGAGAAGCAAATTCCCGGTTCATCTCCACAAATGGATCTTCCGAGCCACAGCAGGTCAAAATTGAAGGCAGCTTACGTTTATCGTCGACCAATTTAGCCGCTAAAGCATACAGATCTTGATCCGGCTTAACTTGTAAGCGTTTTCCGAAAGTGCCTGCCATCTCCCTCGCCATATCCGAAGACATTTGCGGGTCTTTCAATCTTTTCTGAATATCTGTAACGCCTGATAAGGAAACTACTTTGCTGTAACGCTCAGGATAGGTAAGTGCACATTTTAGTGCCCCATATCCGCCCATCGATAGTCCGGCAACATACGTCTTTTGCGGATCATCATCCAGCCTCATCATTCGGCCACAAAGCTCAGGAAGCTCTTGCGTAACATAGTGGAAGTAATCCAGTCCGTACTCCATATCTGTATAATAGCTTCTTCCTACCTGAGGCATTATGACTGTACAGCCATACTTGTTAGCATACTGCTCAATGGTGGTCAGCCTGTACCATGTGCTAGCATTGTCGCCAGCACCATGTAACAGATAGAGCGTTCCTCCGGTGGTATTGCCCGAATCAACGGGGGAGATGATACTGATGGACGTTGTCATTCTTAAGGTAGGAGAACCAGTCTCAACGGTTAGAAGTGCCATATGTCATCTCCTTACGGAACCTTTTTTAAAATATAAGAAATTATGCCGAAGGCGTTTATGCTTGTTTATTAATCTTCTTGCAAGATCCCCGCTTTACCAAAACAGACTCGAATACCACATGTTTGTTCTCCGATTGTCCCGAAATCAGGTCAAACAGAATTTCAACACTGGCTTTCGCCATATCCACCCCAGGTTGGCTAATCGTATCCAGCGATGGGTGATAGTATTCTGCCATCTCTATACCGTCAAATCCGATGATCGAAATATCATTTGGAATCGATAGACCCAAAGACAATAAAGCCTTGGCAGCTCCGATAGCGATGGTATCTGATGCGGCAAATACAGCGGTGATATCTTTTTTCTTATTAAGCAGTCTTTTCGTAGCCGTGAAACCAGAACTTGGACTGTATTCACAATCCTCTACCAAGGAAGCATCATACTCAATCCCATGATCCTCAAGCGCCTTAATATAACCCATAAGACGACGGTTTCCGGTAGTATGCTGAACCAAAGGAAATCTGGCCAAAAAGCAAATGCTCCGGTGTCCGAGTGAAATTAGATAGCTCACAGCTTTATAAGACTCTTGCATATCATCAATGATCACACTGGAGAATACGGCAGGATCAACATCCTTCGTAGTCGTGATGGTAGTCAAAACGAATGGGATCGGCAATTGTTTGAATTTTTCTTCAGAATGGTCATATGTACCACCCATAAAGATTACCCCGTATAAATTCTTTTCCTTCACAAGCTGAAGAGCAGCATTGATCTCATCCACTCCATCTTCAACATGCTGGATCAGAAGCGGGCAGCCGCGCAGATTCACTTGACGCTCTACTTCTTTGATCATGTCTGCAAAAAACGGATTTGCAATCCCCTTAACCATAAGCGCTATCGTATTAGAACGCGTTTTTTTCAGATTGCTTGCATTTCCATTTGGAATGTAATTATGTTCTCTTACAACAGCCATTACTTTAGCTCTGGTTGCATCACTTACGACACCGGAGTTATTAATTACCCTGGAGACCGTGGCGATACCAACGCCTGATAGCCTTGCAATATCCTTGATATTCATAATTCCCCCTGTTTCACCCCTATAATGAGCTCCCCCTGCACCTGATATAATCAGCTTAGTGGAAACGCATAAAATGATGGGAAACGTTTCCCATGACATCATTTTGACTGTTTTCGGATCTAAATCGCTTAATACGTTCATTATGGACAGATATTTTTTAGAAGTCAACCTATGATTTTTGACTAAAAATGATTCGCATCTCAAATTCGTTTTAAATTTTAATTGTTTCGATGTTAAATAGTAGTCTTTCTGCTTGCATTGACTTTAAAATAAGAATAGAATAGCATCGATTTAGCTATTTAATATCTAGTCAGAGGAAACGTTTCCACATCATTTTCAATGATTTCGACTACCAAACTTCCTAATCCCAGCTTGAAATCTAAGAAAGAGAGGGCTACATTTTATGTTAAACATGACTCGCTTCGAAGCCCAGATCCGCGAACGTGGATTGAATGTGTTCAATGTTCTTGTGCTTAAAAATGGAACGTTAGTGGGGAAAGTGGATCTCGCAGAGGATATTCGGCGCTTGCAGCATTCGGTCAGCAAGTCTTTTACATGCATGGCGGTGGGTCTAGCCATCGAAGAAGGAAAACTATCACTAAATACAACACTTAAGGATGTGTTTCCAGATTATGCATTTGCTCATAAAGAGGCCCTTCCTTCCATGCAACCTGGGGAGTTGACCTTGTTCGATTTACTACGTATGAGTACAGGGCATGATTCCCCACCGTTTTGGATTGAAGAAAGATTAGCCTTGAAGGATGTAAATTGGATACAACATTATCTATCGCTACCTTTAGACAGACCCCCGGGGGAACAGTTTACCTACAGCAGCGGGGATACCATTATGATCTCTGCAATGGTTCAGGCCCGTGTCGGACAAACCGTAAAGGATTACCTCATTCCCCGTCTCTTTGCCCCACTAGGCATAGAAAACGTCGATTGGGAAACGGCCCCTCAAGGGATCACCCTCGGTTGTGCCGGACTTCAGATCAATACGGAAGAACTAAGCCGATTTGGACAGCTTCTTTTGCAAAAAGGAATGTGGAAGGGACAGCAGCTTATTCCCGCAGCTTGGGTTGATTTTGTTACACAAAAGCAGATCGAAAATAACGGAGCTGGTGATTGGGGCCAAGGGTACGGCTGTCAATTCTGGTTGTGTACGCACGATGCTTATCGTGCCGATGGCGCTCATGGTCAATTCTGCATTGTTGCACCGGATCCACAAGTGGTAATCGCTATTAACAGTATGGAAGATAATATGCAGGCTATTCTAGACACTGTCTGGGAGGAGATCTGGCCGCTTCTTTAGCGGTGGGCATATGCAAGACAGCCTTCTCACGGGAAGGCTCAAGGTGCCGAGAAAGTAGTGGAGGCTACTTTCTCGGCACCTTCTTTTCGTATAATTAGGCCAACCCAAATTATAGGGTTGGCCTTTTTTGAGAGTAATTAGGGAAAAGCTCCCTGTATTTAGCCGATAATTGCTTGAAATGAATGAAAAGAGGGAAATCCTCCCTAAAAATCGGTGGAATATCTATATTCACCAACGAATTAGTTAAATTACAGGGAGGATTTCCCTAATTATTAGTCTATTGAGTAGAAAGCTCTGAATTATAGGGAGATTTTCCCTAATTATCTGTCAGAGCTTCAGTTTACTTACTTTGGCGAGGATGCTCTGCATGCAAAAACAGCCTTCCCGAAGGAAGGCTGTTACTTGTCCCGAGCGGAATGCAGCCCTTTCGGGCTGCCTGCGAAGCTGATCCTATCGATGCTTATGCTCCGACGAACCACCCGGGCTTCTCTTTCCCTGCACGCAAAAACAGCCCTCCCGAAGGAAGGCTGTTACTTGGCCCGAGCGGGATGCAGCCCTTTCGGGCTGACTGCGAAGCTGATCCTATCGATGCTTATGCTCCGACGAACCACCCGGGCTTCTCTTTCCCTGCACGCAAAAACAGCCCTCCCGAAGGAAGGCTGTTACTTGACGTCCCGGAAGGGATTCGAACCCCTGACCGTGCGCTTAGAAGGCGCATGCTCTATCCAGCTGAGCTACCGGGACATATAAGAATTAATGATATGTATTGACGCAACGATATTTATTATACCTTATTCAGCAAAATTTTCAAGATCAAACATTTTGGAAAATAAGTAATCTTAATCCTATTTTAATAATAACAAGGGTATCCTAGCTATTTTCATAGCTTACGGATACCCTCGTATCTACTCCATATTACTCCAGATTCCGAAAATGCTCCTCCAGCTGTTTTTTTAAATCTCCGTATGTCATTAATTCTCTCTGAAACTTGGAACGTTCATCTTCTGGCGTCATAATCATACTGCCTGTAAACGCGCTCGAAGTCACATCTTTAAAAGCATCATGCATATTGTTATCAAACCAATCGGTAGAAGTGTCTGCGTCGTTAGTGAGGATACGGACAATCTCATAGCCTTCTTCGCGCTGATCTTCTACGATATACACCAAAAGCGCAGGATCACTAACAGCACCTGGCAATACACCTACTTCTGCACAAGGCGCACCGTCATACTCCATCACTCTGCGAATTTTGGCATCTTTAATATAATACACCTGTCATCCTTCCCTCCTGGCAAATTCCTCTCTCCCCTAGTGTTCGGATAAGGACATACATTTTATGCCTTCCTTCGGCATATATCTGTATTACTTGGCAAAAAAGTAAGGACAACAATCGCACAAAAAGAGAGGATGAACCATCATGTGCGGAATAACCGGATTTATCCAGTGGCGCGGAGATCTCACGCAGCACTCGCAGTTGCTGGTCAAAATGACTGAAACTTTAGCAAACCGCGGACCCGATGCAGCTGGAACTTGGATTTCAGGTCCTTGCGCATTCGGTCACCGCAGACTTAGCGTTATCGATCCAGAGAACGGCGCGCAGCCTATGATCACCCGCCATGAAGAACAGGTATACGCGATTGTGTACAACGGCGAATTATATAACGCACCCGAGCTCAAACAAGAACTTAAGCAGCGGGGTCATCAATTCCGTACCCAATGTGACACCGAGGTTCTGCTGCATGCCTATATCGAATGGGGACCGGATTGTGCAGAGAAGCTCAATGGGATCTTTGCCTTTGCAGTGTGGGACGGACTTCGGGATCAGGTCTTTTTTGCACGTGACCGCTTAGGTGTGAAGCCTCTGTTCTATAGTAAAGTGGATGACGTCTTAGTTTTCGGATCAGAGCCTAAGGCACTGCTGCAGCACCCCAAGGTACAGCCAATAGTCGGACCCGAAGGGTTAGCGGAAATTTTTATTATCGGTCCAGCCCGTACACCAGGACACGGTGTTTATAAGGATATGCAGGAACTTCGTCCGGGGCATGCCATGATCTATAGTCGCGAAGGTCTGCGTAGTTACGCTTATTGGAAGCTGGAAAGTGCAAAACATACTGACAATGAAGCAGAGACAGCCGCTAAAGTACGTGAACTGCTGCAGGATACGCTCGAACGCCAACTGGTTTCAGATGTTCCTGTCTGCTCGCTCTTGTCAGGAGGGCTGGACTCCAGTGCGCTGACAGCACTTGCAGTGGACTACTACAACCGAAACGGCCAGGGACGAGTGGATACGTATTCTGTCGATTATGTCGACAACGACAAGCACTTCAAGAGCCATACTTTTCAGCCCGGAGCAGATGGTCCATGGATTAAGCGAATGGTCGATGAATTAAATACGAACCATCACTATATCTCATTTGATACGCCAGAGCTTGTAGAAGCACTTGATAATGCGCTGTACACACGCGATTTACCTGGGATGACCGATGTGGACTCTTCTTTGTATTTATTTTGCCGTGAGATCAAAAAGAATGCTACTGTAGCCATTTCCGGCGAAGCTGCCGATGAGATTTTTGGCGGATATCCTTGGTTCCATCGGGAGGAGATGCTCTCCTCGGGCACTTTTCCTTGGTCAGTTGCTCCTAAAATGCGTGCAAGTCTATTATCCCCTGAAGTTAATGAATGGATTCGGCCGCTGGAATATTTGGGTGACAGATACAGTGATGCAGTAGCCGAAGTCCCAACATTGGATGGGGAGACAGGTAAACAAGCACAAATGCGCGTAATGTCCTATTTAAACATCACCCGCTTCATGCCTACTTTGCTCGACCGTAAGGACCGAATGAGTATGGGCGCCGGACTAGAGGTACGTGTTCCTTATTGTGATCATCGCCTCGTTCAATATGTCTTTAATATTCCTTGGGAAATCAAGAACCTGAACGGTCGTGAAAAAGGGATTTTGCGCAAATCGCTTGAGGGAATTCTTCCAGATGATGTGCTATATCGTAAAAAAAGTCCTTACCCGAAAACCCACAATCCAGCCTATTTAAACGCAGTACGAACACAAGTATTGAACATTCTAGATGACTCTACTTCGCCAATACTTCCTTTAATCGATGCCGCCAAAATCCGTGAGATCGCCGCTTCCCCAGAATCCTCTACCAATCTGCCTTGGTTCGGTCAGCTCATGTCCGGTCCTCAGCTGTTTGCTTACCTAGCTCAAGTAGATCTCTGGCTGCGTAAATATAACGTCTCCATCCAGTAAGCGACAAGCCAAACAGCAAGTCCCCGTATCGGTGGCTTGCTGTTTGGCTTGTATTCGTAATTTTTAGAAATTAAAATTGTCCGGATCCGGACCGAAACGATGGTCTCTGTTCAAATCTTCGATGGCTTTAACATCCTCATCACTTAACGTGAAGTCAAAGAATCCTGCATTCTCCTTGATTCGATCCGCATGTACTGATTTCGGAATCGTAATGACGCCTTGCTGCAAATCCCAGCGAAGTACAATTTGAGCAGGGGTCTTATCATACTTTCCAGCCAGCTCTTTAAGAAGGGGGAGATCTAGGTTTCCTTGCATTAGTGGACTCCAAGCTTCAAGCTGGATCCCTTGCTCATTGGCATACTTCAGCAACTCGCGCTGAGTCAATAGCGGATGGAATTCCACCTGGTTCACCACTGGAACCACGCTAGTGTCCTCGATGATATCCTTCAGATGATGAATCTGAAAATTGCTCACGCCGATAGATTTGATGAGACCCTCTTTTTGCAGATGAATTAGAGCTTTCCATGTCTCCCGATACTTTCCTGCCACCGGCCAATGTATGAGATACAAATCTATATAGTCCAGCCCCAGCTTGCGCCGGCTAACTTCGAACGCTTTCAGCGTTGATTCATAGCCTTGATCAGGGTTGCGCACTTTCGTCGTAATAAACAGTTCATCACGGGCCACTCCACATTCACGAATAGCCTGACCTACACCTTCTTCGTTATTGTAACCAGCAGCCGTATCAATACTGCGATATCCAAGCTCCACTGCGGTCTTGACCGCGTGAATAACCTCTTCCCCATCTTTAGTCTGATACACGCCAAGGCCTAGCCACGGCATGGTCACTCCATCATTTAAAGTCGGACCTCCCGAGAACGGTGCATTCAATTCACTCATCGCTTAACCCTCCAAGCTTATTGTTATTTCATTAATCTTACTTAACCTAAATTCACGCTTCAGAAGCAAGCGCTACCACAAAAGTATAGCAGACTGCTTCATCATTCCCAAAATCCTCATAAAAAAACGGAGGCATATATAAAGCCCCCGCTCTTCTTTATTTCTCAATCAGTTTGAAATCATCAAAATGGAATTCTGGAGAAACGATACAGGATACCAAGACCGGTTCTGATCCTAACGGGCGAGCCGCCTGCCATACCCCTGCTGGAACTACGACCTGCGGCTGTTGACCTGCAGCAATATCGAGACCCAGAATAACTTCCTGCACATTCTCAGGCTTATCTCCATTACCTCCGAGACTAAGCACTATTGGACTACCGGAATGCCAGAACCAAACTTCATCGGACAAAACAGTATGCCAATCAGATTGTTCCCCCTCGTGTAGCAAAAAATAAATCGAAGATGCCGAATGGCGCGATCCGGAATAGCTTTCCCCAAGCACTTCCTGCGGAATTTCAAATTCGGAGTTCCAAAGTCTTTTGTACCAACCGCCCTCAACATGGGGCTGTAATCCGAGCAGTTCAACTAACGGTGAGATTTCTTTTTGTGTCACGGTAGCTTCTCTCCTTCAAAGTTTGCATGAGCAACAATAGCTTCGTATGCATAGGGTTGTTTTTGCTTTTTACTTTAACGGAAGAAGCACGAATTGTAAAATCTATTTACTATCCTTGCTCGCTTTGAATACCTCAGCAATCGCCCCAAGACTTCCCAGCGTTTCAACAGCGCTTGTTGGCAAGAATACTTTATTTGCAGGACCTTTGGCGATTTCAGCCAGAGCCTCGAAGGAGCGATATGCGAGCACATGCTCATCCAGACCTGCTGAGCGAATCAGCTCAATGCGTGATTTTTCTGCTTCAGCCACGGCTTGAATTGCTTTCGCCTCACCATGAGCTTCCAGCTCCTGTGCTTGTCTTGAACCCTCTGCTTGGCGGATACGTGCTTCCTTGTCGCCTTCCGCTTTCAGAAT
This sequence comes from Paenibacillus sp. FSL R5-0923, assembly GCF_038009145.1. Classification (NCBI taxonomy): domain Bacteria; kingdom Bacillati; phylum Bacillota; class Bacilli; order Caryophanales; family Paenibacillaceae; genus Paenibacillus; species Paenibacillus sp. FSL R5-0923. The sequence goes on along the minus strand of NZ_JBBPAT010000001.1, from coordinate 2,065,098 downwards.
CTTGCTCTGCTTATCCCCTTCAGCACGCAGGATCATATCTTGCTTGGCAGCTTCCGCTTCCAAAACAATCGCCCGTTTGCTCCGCTCCGCTTTCATCTGCTTATCCATTGCTTCTTGAATATCGAGCGGCGGCTTGATATCGATGACTTCCACACGCTCGATTCTTACGCCCCACTTCTCTGTAGCCTCATCAAGCGCCAGACGAATATCAGTTGAGATTTTTTCACGCCCAGACAGCGTTTCATCCAATTCCAGCTTACCAATAATTTGCCGCATAGTTGCCGTTGAAATGTTTCTTACCCCATATACATAATCGGAAATGCCATACGTAGCTTCCTCTGGTCCCACTACCTGATAGAAAATAATCGTGTCGATCTGCACCTGCACGTTATCCTTCGTGATCACCGTTTGCGGAGGCACATTCGCTTGTTGAATCCTTAGATCATGGTAAGTACGCACCTGATCAATCACAGGTATCAGAATGTTCAGACCCGGCGTCAGTAGACGATTGAATTTACCCAGACGTTCCACTACACCTACCCGTTGTTGCGGTACGATTTTGATCGTTAATGCCACAAATACTACGACTACCACTAGAATAATTGAAATAATTGCCCATTCCATTAGTTCATATCCCCCCATCGTTCTACTTCAATAATGGTCGTGCCTCTCTTCACTACTCTGACTACTTCGTCCTTGCCCAAAGACTGGTCAGAGCTCGCGCTCCACGTATCTCCGCCTACCTTCACTTGCCCATAGCGCCCTTGCTCAATCGGCTCAATGACGACTCCTTGCCTGCCTACGATTTCTGTGCCTGTATCCTTGAACCCACGTGAACTGCGAAATTTAGAAACCAGTGGTTTCGAGAATATAGTCAGACCAAGTGCGACCAGTGATCCGAGGATCACCTGAAACAAAATGGCTTCAGGAACAATCAACGACACCAAACCTGCGGCCAACGCACCAATACTAAGCCATAGCAGATAAAAAGTAAGCGTCATCATCTCTACAACAAACAGGACACCGGCTGCGATCAACCAAAACACAACCATCGGTGAACCCACCACCTTCCTTATGATACTACTATAACGAAAAGAAACAGCGATGCGTTGCGTAATTCCGTAAAAATATTGCAGGCATGTATATAATTTATATTCATAACATCGGAGGTTATGTGTTCTGCATGAGTTTCCTTAAAAAGAGGACATACACCTTTTCTATCAAAGTTCACCTAAACAAGTATCCATGAATTAGAAAAATGTCCCCCTATATTACTGAATTTTATCCCTAGCATAATCGCTCTCTATGCTTGAAAATAAGAAATGCCTTCACCCATAAATAAGAAATTAATCCTAATTATTGAACTCCAAACCCACTCTTCTACTCACCCAACACCCCTTCAACAATGTTACATCTACAAGTTTGTCAAAAAGTAATCCTTAAAACAGCAGTTTAGAAAGCGCTTACTTATTGTGCGAGCTTTATGTGGACCGCTATTTTTTTGCTGCTAAATCTATGAAATGGGTGTCAGTAGAATGAGAGATATGCAAGGGTGAAGGTACAGGTGAATTTCAAATTATGGGAGGTGAAGGTAGGGTTTCTTGCCGAAAAGAATTTCGAACTACACATTGAACCTTGGAGGTATAAAATCAATGATATTCACGAAAAAAAGTTCACGTAAGACCTTTGCGATCGCGATGATCGCCGCGCTTGTTCTTACACTTTTTTCAGCCCTGGGTAGTAGTGCCAAAACGGCCAACGCCGCACAGGATTATAAACTGGTTGGTTATTACGCTTCTTGGGCCGCTTATGGGCGGGCTTACAATGTATCAGATATCGATCCTACCAAAATGAATGTCATTAACTACGCCTTCGCAGATATTTGTTGGAATGGCATTCACGGCAACCCTGACCCTACCGGCCCTAACCCGGTAACATGGAGCTGTCAAAATGAGCAAGCACAGACCATTAACGTTCCGAACGGCACGATTGTTCTGGGTGACCCGTGGATTGACACCGGAAAGAGCTTCGGGGATGACAAATGGGATGACCCCATCAAAGGTAATCTGAAGCAACTATGGAAGCTGAAAGAAAAGAACCCGAACCTGAAAACGTTGATCTCCGTTGGGGGCTGGACCTGGTCGAACCGTTTCTCGGATGTGGCGGCTACAGCCGTAACCCGTGAGGTTTTTGCCAACTCAGCGGTAGACTTCATTCGTAAATATAAAATGGACGGGGTCGATCTCGACTGGGAGTACCCAGTCAGCGGTGGGCTCGCAGGCAACAGTTATCGTCCCGAAGATAAGGAAAACTATGTACTTCTACTGCAAAAAATTCGTGAGAAGCTAAATGCTGCCGGTCAGACCGATGGCAAAACCTACCTGCTGACCATTGCTTCCGGTGCAGGACCGACTTACGTCAATAACAATAATCTTGCAGGTATTGCTTCCATTGTTGACTGGATCAATATTATGACCTATGACTTCAACGGGAGCTGGAATAAGACCACCGGTCACAATGCTCCTTTGTACTATGATCCAGCCGCTTCTGCATCAGGCTTGACCGAACCGCAAAATTTCAACGTCGATAAAGCGGTAACCAGCTATTTAGCCAATGGCGTACCCGCGAACAAGTTAGTGCTTGGTATGGGATTCTATGGCCGTGGTTGGGGAGGTGCTCCTGCCGCAGGAAATGGCCAATATCAATTGTCCGCTGGTATTTCGTCCACGGGCACATGGGAAAAGGGGAGTTATGACTTCTATGACCTCGAAGCTAATTACATTAACAAAAACGGCTATACCCGCTATTGGAATGACATTTCTAAAGTGCCTTATCTCTATAATCCAACGAACCAAACTTATATCAGCTATGACGACGTAGAATCTTTTGGCCATAAGATCAGTTATCTCAAATCAAAAGGCTTAGCGGGTGCCATGTTCTGGGAGACAAGTGGTGACCGGAACAAAACACTGACCAATAAGTTGAACGCCGACCTTGGCGGAGGAGTGGTACAGCCGACACCAACTCCGACACCAACCGCAACAGCAACTCCCACACCAACACCATCACCGACGGCAACAGTAACTCCAACCGCAACTCCGACTCCTACGGTAACTCCAACGCCGACAGCTACTCCGGGACAATGCGCAGCGGCGTGGAACCAGACTGCCGTATATACTGGCGGCCAGCAAGTTTCATACAACGGTTCAGTCTATGAAGCTAAATGGTGGACTCAAGGCGATCGTCCCGACCTTAGCGGTGCTGCTGGAGTCTGGAAATTCATCAACGTATGCGGGACAGCGACTCCGACTCCAACGGCAACAGTGGCACCAACCGCAACTCCAACACCAACGGCCACTGTAACACCGACAGCAACAGTAGCACCGACAGCAACAGTAGCACCGACGGCAACTCCAGCGCCAACTGCAACAGTAGCACCGACGGCAACTGTAGCACCGACCCCTGGGAGTTCTAGCTGGATTGTAGGAATCGCTTACAAAACGGGTGACATCGTTAGCTACAACGCCAAAACGTATACTTGCCTCCAGCCCCATACTTCACTTCAAGGCTGGGAACCAGCGACCACACCCGCACTTTGGAAGCTGAATTAAGACTCATTATTAACGCGAAAGGATCACCGTTACTAATCTACTCCCGCAGTTATATTATCCCTTTTGGAGGAATGTTAAATGAACATAAGTACACGTAATAGGCGAAGTAAATCCGCACGCTACATTGCGGCCTTAATGAGCGCCATCATTCTGCTTCCGCTTTACACAAGTGCAGGTGGATCGTCGCAAGTAGTCTTAGCAGCAGGGACGACGCCTACTGCTCCAGCTCCGGCTGCAGATCATCCGCGTAAAATTGTAGCTTACTTCCCGGAGTGGGGAGATCAGGAGAACAAAGGATTTTATAGTGTCGATAAAATACCGTGGGGCAAAATCACTCACATTAACTATGCGTTCGCCAAGGTAAACCCTCAAACGAACAAGATTGATCTGATGGACCGTACAGCAGCTATCGAAAAAGACTACCCTGACCAATTAACTAATTTGCCGTATAAAGGACATTTTAATCAACTCGTAAAGTATAAGCAGTTATACCCCGATGTCCGCACCCTGATTTCGGTTGGTGGTTGGTCGGGTTCTGGTGGTTTTTATAACATGGCCAATTCGGAAGCTGGCCGCGAGACCTTTGCCAACAGTGTCGTGGATTTTCTACGTACCTACCAATTCAACGGTGTGGACATTGATTGGGAGTACCCATCCGGTACCGGTCAATCAGGTAACCCGAATGACTTCGGTGTGGCTGAGCCGCTGCGCACAGTGAATTACAACAACTATGTTCTCCTCATGAAAAAGCTTCGTGAAAAGCTGGATCAGGCAGGCGCACAGGACAATCAGAAATATGACCTAACCATCGCCGCAACCGCCTCCTCTTGGATTCTGGGCGGAATGAAGCTAGGGGAAGCTAACCAGTATTTGGACTGGGCGAACCTTATGACCTATGATTTCCACGGCGCTTGGAATGGATATGTTGGGCCGCATTCCGCCCTGTACCCGGATTCTCGTGATACTGAAACAGCTGCGCTGGGTACTCCGGTTCTGAATACCGACTGGGCCGTTCGATACTATTTGGGTACGCTTCCTCCGGAAAAAATCGTCATCGGAGTTCCTTATTACTCACGTGGCTGGAAGAATGTAAATGGAGGCATCAACAACACCGGTCTTTATGGTACAGCTCCTACAACCGGAGGTGGAGCCGACGGCGTATACGGAATCTGGAATGATCCTGCACCAGAGCAGCCGGCTGGCGCAAATCCAATCTGGCATGTGCTGAATCTGCTCAAAGATCCAGCGAACAAACGTTATTTCGATCCTGTTACCAAAACTCCATACTTGTTCAACGCAGACAAGAAGGTCTTTCTTACGTATGAAGATAAGGAGTCACTCGGCTATAAACTGGATTATATCAAGCAAAAAGGCTTGGGAGGGATGATGTTCTGGGAACTGACCGGCGACTACTCTGAAAAGAGTGATGGCACTTACACGTATGGCAACTCGTTGACCGATTTTGCCTATGACCAGCTTAAGACAGCCTCTCTGCCAGGTGGAACTCCGAAGCCACAACTACCTGCTCCTACGAACTTCAGTCTTAGCTTCAGTGGCGCTTACGATCATCCGAATTATACCTACTCCCTGAAAATAACGAATAACACAGGCGCGGATATCTCCGGTGGCTGGAAGCTGGAATTCGATCTACCGACAACAACAACCTTGACCTCTGCATGGGGAGCCGGTACTGTAGAGCAAATCTCTACGGATTGGGACTTTAATCGCTATCGTATTACCGGGACTGCATCTCAAACGATTGCAAACGGAGCCACACTGGAAGTTCCAGGCATGATGAAGCTGAATTTCTCGGGTGGTCCGCAGCGAATTACGCTGAACGGAAGCTCGTCCCAGCAGGAATACGACAAACTGTATGGAGGCATCACTCCAACGCCTACACCTACACCTACGACAACACCGACACCGACAGCAACACCAACGGCGACGCCAACCGCAACGCCAACACCGAAGCCCACCGTAACACCGACGCCGACTGCAACCATAGCACCTACTCCAACACCAACCGTTGTACCAACACCGACACCAACTATAGCACCTACTCCAACGCCAACCGTTGCACCAACGCCGACACCAACTACAGTACCTACTTCAACACCAACCGTAACACCAACGCCAACTGCAACACCGAGTCCGGGAATATCTGCCTGGGCAGCAGGAGTAGCATACAAAGCGGGTGATAAGGTTAGCTACAACGGGTTAACGTATACATGTCTGCAGCCCCACACTTCACTTCTGGGCTGGGAACCGACAGCAACACCTGCACTCTGGAAGCTGAACTAATCCATTAATATGATAAGTTTCACCTAATAAACCAAAAGAAGCTTGCAAACCAAGATATGTATCTTGGATTTGCAAGCTTCTTTATTTTATCTCTCATGCGACCGCATGGAGCGCTTAGATTAGGAATTCAAGTCGTTAGCAGCAGCTAGCTTCTCAGTCAGCGACCTTAGCGCAGTGCCTCGGTGGCTAATCCGCTGCTTCTCTTCGAGCGTTAGCTCGGCCATTGTCTTTTCATATTCCGCTAAGTAAAACAACGGATCGTAGCCGAAGCCTCCACCACCAGCAGGTTCGGATGTGATCCATCCCTCCACTGCACCTTCAGCGGTTAACTCCCGTCCTGAGCTTGGATCGTATAAGGACAATGTACAGACAAACCGAGCTGTACTTAGCAAAGGCTGTCCGGTATCCTCGCCCTGTTTTAGCTTCTCAAGTTCGCTAAGCAGCTTCAGATTGTTCTCTTCATCTCCTGCATTTCCCCCTGCGTAACGTGCAGAGTATACACCCGGTTGGCCATCCAAAGCGTCTACGCAAAGACCCGAATCATCGGCGAGTACCGGGATTCCAAGGGCGTCACCTACGGCTTTGGATTTTTTAAAGGCGTTCTCGGCAAAAGTGGCTCCGTCTTCCACCACATCGGGCAGATCCGGATAGTCGTACATACTTTTCACTGTCAGCCCTAGCGGGGCAAAAGCATGCTCGAATTCGCGTACTTTCCCCTTATTCTTCGTCGCAACAATAAGAATACCGCCGTCAGACTTCATGCTACACCTCTTGGCCTGGCTGGCCGGAAGGGATTTTGAGAGCAATTGCTCCCAGCGCTTCTTTCTGCGCAGCAATCAGCTCATAGATTCCCTTCTCACCTAGACCTAGCAAAAGATCCAGCTCTTGACGTGTGAACGGTCTTTCTTCGCCAGTCCCCTGAAGTTCAACAAAGGCACCGCCGCCAGTCATAACTACATTCATATCTACTTTTGCTTTGGAATCTTCTTCATAATTCAAATCGAGCAGCGTTTTATCCCCTACAACACCGACACTGATTGCCCCCAAGAAATCTGTTATAGGAAACACAGGCAACTTGTGCTGAAGTGCAATTTTGTTAATAGCAAATGCCATAGCAACAAAAGCACCTGTAATCGAAGCGGTCCGCGTACCACCATCCGCCTGAATCACATCACAGTCCAGCGTAATACTACGCTCGCCTAACGCATGTAAATTCACTACGGAACGAAGCGCTCGTCCGATCAGCCGTTGGATCTCCATAGTCCGTCCGGTAAGCTTACCACGTGCAGCTTCACGCTGATTACGGGATTGAGTTGCCCGAGGAAGCATCGAATATTCAGCGGTTACCCAGCCTTTTCCTTGCCCTTTAAGAAACGGAGGCACTTTTTCCTCCACAGTAGCCGTACAAATGACTTTGGTATCTCCCATTTCAATGATCACGGAGCCCTCAGCATATTTATTCGTTTGGGTTGTTATTGTCAGCGGCCGTAATTGGTCGTCGTTTCGCCCGTTTGATCTCATCTTTTCTGCCTCCTACATCGTATAGCTAAAAGTTTAGCGTGAGTCCCATTTCCCCGTCATAAATACCGAGTAGCACAATGCTTGGGACGTAACGTCTTTTTGAGCAACTTTTATTCTACCAAAGAGGAGGCACAAAAGCATCTTTTAAACCTTACAGGGTCATTCTATAACGGGATCTCATTCAAATATTCAGGTGCGGAAACAGGTTTGCTGTAGTCCACATTATCTGTATCCGTAATCGATTCCTTGCCGTTTAAGCGAATTTGTACCAGAGAATCATCCGAATTTTGCGCAACCGTCAGTACGACCGATTCCAGCATTTCAGCGGGTACACCTTTACCATCTGTGAACATATCATCCGTCAAGGACACGGTAACTACACCGTTCTGCCCAGCATCAACGGAATCAAGTATCGTTCCCTGTGTCATGACCATTTCCAGCCCATTTCCGGATTCAGGACCCGCAATCAATTCGTTCAAAGCAGCGGTCAGCTGTTCTTGTCCGGCGGGTACAAAGCGGGTTACAGGTACATAATATTGGATACCGTCAGGAGATGTTGTGGAAAAATAAACAGTAACCGCACTGGAGTTCATCAGAAGTGGACCTTGCTTCGGCAAGTTTATGCCCATTGTGCGGGATAATGGACGATCCAGCGGAGTTCCTTGAAGCGGCATCTCTGTGAGCTTTTTACCATCTACCCAGAGTTGTACGCTTTTAATGTCATCTTGACCGGTCAGCGTCCAAGTGATAGCTTCGAGGATTTTACGTTCCTCTAAAGGATCATAGTTATTGAATTCTGAATTAAATTCGACAACAGCTGAGTTCGACTTGTCTATCGTAATATTTTTGACTTCCGTTCCAGCTGGAAGAATGCCTTGGAAACCTTCAGGCACTGATGAGGCATATTCTCCCTTGCTCACTAATGCCATTAACGAGTTTTTGAGTGCGCTGGAATCTTTGCTCTTTGGCAAGCTTAGGGATACAGGAGTGAGTAATCCATTACCATCTTCCAAAAATACAGTTGTGCGATCTCCGGAAGCATTGCCCTGTGAAGTTTTGGTGCTGCCTTTAACCGCTGTCTGTGTATCATCCTGTGTCACAGGACCGAATACACCTGAATCCAACGTAGTATTTCCACTAGTCTGTAACATTTGTGCTTCAACCTCTGGTGGCGGAGCATCAATCGATGCCGATTCTGAACCAAACAGCCCACAGCCGGACAGTGCCAGTGGAACTGCGAGTAAGCATACTGCGGAGATTCCGCGGATTTGTTGCATAGGTTTCATCATTTATTACCCCTTTCAAGGTTAGATATCATTTGTACTGCTATGTATACGAGACCTTTGTCCAAAAAATAACAACAGCTTATCCTAAATTGTTGGAAAAGCCTGTGAACTACTTCTTCATCTCAAGTAGGGCCTGGATTTCAGTTCGCTGAAACTTCCCTCGCTGGACAAATACTTCCAGTAAACGTACAATCTGAGGTAACAACAGTCCTTAACATCATACTAACGTTTGCTGTAATGAAATGACTTACTAAACAACGAGGTGACTGAACATGGCTGATGACAAAATCGAAAAAATTCCGTACAGTCTGAACAGCAAGGCCGTCGCAGATGCGACCAAATTCTGGCTGAACAAGCGTGGAGTAACCCTGGAAGAAATCGCGGAACTCGTTATGTTCCTGCAACAGAAATACTATCCGAATTTAACGATGGATGAATGTATCCATAATGTAGAGATGGTGCTTAGCAAGCGAGAAGTACAAAATGCTGTACTAACAGGCATTCAATTAGATGTAATGGCAGAAGAGGGCAAGCTGTTCTCCCCACTTCAAGATATGATCGAAAATGATGAGGGATTGTACGGCGTAGATGAGATTCTTGCCTTCTCTATCGTGAACGTATACGGCAGTATCGGATTTACCAACTATGGCTATGTGGACAAGCTGAAGCCAGGCGTTCTTCAAAGGTTAAATGACAAAAGTACCGGACAAATCCACACCTATCTCGACGACATCGTTGGAGCCGTGGCGGCGGCAGCCAGTAGCCGAATCGCACACCGCAAGCAAGCGGAGCGCGAAATTGAGCTGGATCTGCCTCACACACCAGAGGATCGAGAAGAGGCCGCTAGGAAACTTGCGGAATATGATGAAACTCCGGAGTGAGGAGTTTTAGGTACACCTGAATGATGAGTTTCAGATCGACTATATGAAACTCTGAGGAAAAAGCGATTGTTTCACAGCCCTGCGGGCTGTTGAGACAATCGCTTTTTTGTGGGTAGCGGACGAGGAGTTCTACGATGGTGCTTCTGCTATGGGGGTTCTACGGTGGGGGTTCTACGGTGGGGGTTCTACAGGAGCTCGTTGCCTATAGGGAAATCCTCCCTATAAAATAACGATTTTGGCTCAAATCCAGAGATTATACGGAATTCTTCCCTATAATCTCTATGAAAATCTCAATTTATAGCCAAATCAGTAGAATTATAAGGAGAAATTCCCTATAAACAGATTTAGAATCATTAAATCCAAAATTATAGGGTAAAATTCCCTTTAATAGCTACCAACAGTTAGTTACTCTACATAAGAAGCGTTTTGCCCACGTTGTCGGACTCAGGAGACGCAATACTCACAAATCACCCTTAATTTGAACACTTTCAGACTCCAGAGACTCTACTCACTCAAAAATGACCAAAACACTACTCTGCACAAGTAATAACGCCTTTCCGGTCCGATACTAACCTCAAAAGCTCCAAAATCAACGAATAGCGTCATCTGAGTCCGAATACATACGCTAACGCATGAATATGGAAGCGATCGAAGGATGAAAAGAGGGAAGCAGGGACTAGGTTACTCAAATACAAAAAGAGCAGTCCCCACAATGCAGGACTGCTCTTAAACTTTATACTCATCTACTTCACTTCGATCTTGCAAGATACTCTCTAGCTGATATGTTCTCCAACACTTTCAGCTGCGGCGAACAAGAAACCGCCGTCTGCCTCCAGCATGACTGCCCGTCCCCGGCGCACTAATTCCGCCAAATGCGCCAGGGTCTCACTCATCGCAAAGCGCATCTGATGAACAGTCGTTACTCGGCTGCGAAACAGGAATTCGCACACCGCGAATCCGCTGAGCGGACCGCTAGTGAGCAGGGCCGCCGCTGTATCCAGCCGTTCCTCATGATGAGCGAGCAGGCTGTTTACCCGGTGCGTGAAGCCAGCGAAGGGCTCGCGATGACCCGGGAACGCCATGCTGACCGGGTAGCTGCCCAGTTCCCGCAGCCCCTGAATGAACGTCTGCAGCGGCTGTGGATCGCTGCCTGGCAGCAGGCTGACATTGGGCGAGATCTGCGGGAGTACAGCGTCTCCACAGATCATAAGCCCGCTGTCAGCATGATACAGGCTCACATGCCCCGGTGCATGTCCGCCGGTAACTATGAGCTGCCATTCACGGCCGCCCATCTTGAAGGGCTCCGCCACATTGAAATAAGACACGACAGGCTGCGGCTCCACTTGGGAATTAAAGCTTTCCAAGTGGGCTTTAATCCCGTTCGACCACTGCTCCGTCATCCCATGCCGGATGAAATAATCCGGTAAGATCTCATTTATGCCTACATCATTGTCTACGCCATTTCCCGTATCTTCACCTGTATCTTCATCCATGTCATTCCCCAGATCTTCACCAGAGCCCAAGCCCCACATCAACCTTGCCTCCGCATGGGCGCGCTCCGTCATCCACACCTTACAACCACTCTGCGACTGCAGCCAGCCGGCTAATCCATAATGATCGGGATGGTGATGCGTAACGACGATATCCCGTATATCCATCCACGACAAGTCCAGCTCCTGCAAAATCCCGAGCCAGCAATTCTCTGTATCCGGGCTACGCGGACCCGGATCGATAATAGTTACTCTACCATCTTCATCCGAGAGGATATAGCTGTTCACTTGACGAAGAGGCGAGTCCATGGGTACCGAGACTTGGAGAATGTTCTTGTCCCATGAAGTAATCTCTGCCTTAGACATAGAGCGTTCACCACCTTTGAATCTTTTTCCAGATACCATTTAGGGACGTGTTCCACCAAAGATCATCCGCGTGGACCTTTCTGCATCATAAACCTCATCTTCATAGCTGCCATGTACAGCTTCGAGCTGCAAGCCCGCTTTCTCAATCATTTCCTTGAACTCCTCCAGTGAATAAAGCTTCACACGCTCATGATATTGACGAGGCGTAGGGTCATTCTTAGTAGTTAGAATGATGTCCTTCTTCACATAACCATCCTCAATTCGGCGTGACTCATCTATCAAATTCTCTCCGTCCTCACGCGTAGAATGCGGCACCAGATGACGAATCACATGCGCAGGATTCAAAAAATCAATAACGAACTTGCCACCTGGCTTCAGCAGACGATAGATTTCACGCAGAACCTTTACTTGCTCCTCATCTTTTTCAAAATAACCAAAAGAAGTGAACAGATTAACTACGGCATCGAATCCTCCATCTAGTGGTAAATCACGCATGTCGGAACGGATCCAGGTTACCTTCTCCGCCCCGACTTGAGATCGAGCTTCACGCAACAAGACCTCCGACAAATCCACTCCGGTAACCTCGTACCCTTCCTTCGCAAGTGCCAGAGAATGACGTCCCATCCCACAACATAAATCCAGCACTTTCGAACCTGTGGGCAGTCTCAGCCAGGCGATCATCTGATCTACTTCTTTACGTGCTCCACCGAAATCCCGGTGCTTATATACGATCAGATAATCCTCTCCGAAGCTCTTTTCATACCATTCAGTCATGTTGTCTCTCCTCTCCTCCTACAGGCGTCATCCCGCAACTCCACTTTATGTATGCTAATGTATCGCCATTGTACAGTCTTTTGCTGACAAACTCAAAGAAGAGTCATCATCTTGACCTCTTGGGCTTTAATGACAACTCTTATTGAAACTTCCTTTACACACGCTGCTGCAAATAGACCCTTGCTTCATAAGGGCGAAGCTTGAAAGAACGAATATCCTGATCTTTTGACTCCGGGTAATTACTGATTAATAACTCCAGCTGATCGGGATCGAACCCCGCTGGCCATTCGAATTCAGGCTCTCTATCAAAAAAATTCAAAATAACCAACAATCGCTGATCCTCTAAAGTTCGGCTATACGCATAAATCTCAGTATGCTCTGCAAGCAGTAGCTCATATGAGCCGTACACGATCACCTTGTATTTTTTTCTTAATGCTATCAGCTGTTTATAGTAGTTGTAGATAGAATCCGGATCTTTAACCGCATTGCCAGCGTTAATCTCCATATGGTTGGAATTCACTTCAATCCAGGGCGTCCCTGTTGTAAAACCGCCTGCATGTCCATCGTCCCATTGCATAGGGGTACGGGCATTGTCCCGGCTTTTATGATGAATCGCAGACATAATCTGCTCTTCTGGAACACCGTTTTTTCGCTTTTCTTCATAATAATTAAGTGTCTCCACATCCCGGTATTCATCAATGGAATCGAAACAGACATTCGTCATGCCGATTTCTTCTCCTTGATAAATGTAAGGAGTGCCTTCCAGCATATGAATGAAGGTCGCTAGCATTTTTGCAGAAGGAATCCTGTAAAAGAGATCGTTCCCAAAACGAGACACCGAACGCGGCTGATCATGGTTACATAAATAGTTCGCATTCCAGCCTCTCTCATGTAAAACTGTCTGCCAGCTACTCATGATCTTTTTCAGTTCAAGTAGACTCCAGGGAACCACATCCCATTTCCCACTACCCGGCGAAGCGGCATCCAGAAACATATGTTCAAACTGAAAAGTCATATTCAGCTCCCGGCGTCCGTCACCTACATAATCCAGCGCCTGCTCTGGTCCGAGTCCCGAGGTTTCTCCTACCGTCATAATATCGTAGAAATATAACACCTTATCGTATAGATTCTGTAGCAAGGTATGCACATCCTCCAGATTGGAGAACATACCATAGGCCCTTACCGTAGGTGTTCCGTTCGGGTTGTCTGCATCTGGATACCCTTTCGTCTTCACGATATGTGCAATCGCATCAAAACGAAATCCATCCACACCCTTCTTCAGCCACCACTCCACCATTTCATGCAGCTTATCAATGACCACAGGATTCTCCCAGTTCAGATCGGGCTGGTATTTGGAGTAGAGATGTAGATAATATTCATCCGTCCGCGGATCAAGCTCCCATACCGAGCCACTGAAATAAGACTCCCAGTTGTTCGGGGGGCCGCCATTTTTACCTTTTCGCCAAATATAATAGTCCCGTTTAGGATTGTCCTTCGAAGACCTGGATTCTACAAACCAAGGATGCTCATGTGACGTGTGGTTCAGAACCAAATCCATCATCAGCTTCATTCCACGTGCGTGCAACTCCCTGAGCAACCGTTCAAAATCATCCATCGTACCGAATTCCTTCATAATGTCACAGTAATCACTGATATCATACCCGTTATCATGGTTAGGTGATTTATAAATAGGACAGACCCAGATCACATCTACACCTAGGTCCTGTAAATAATCCAGTCTTGATATAATACCTTGCAAATCTCCAATTCCATCTCCGTTACTGTCCATGAAGCTGATCGGATAAATCTGATACACGACGCTTTCTTTCCACCATTTGGGGTTCATAACTCGGTTACCTCCTATTTAGCTATATGTAGAGTTTAACCACACAGAGCCTAGTAGATAACAAATCCCCCCTACTTCCCTAATCCCTTTTGATATTGTGAAGGTGTAAGTCCAGTCCATTTTTTAAAAGTAGCACTGAAGTGACGCTCTTCACCGTACCCTACCAATTTTGCAACGGCGTACATCTTTAGATTTTGGCGGAGCAGCTTTTTCGCTTCTTCTACCCGGTATTGGTGCAAGTAATCGAGAAAATTCACACCAAGCTCCTGACGGAAAAGTGAGCTTAAATAAGTATTAGAAACATAGGCTTCTTTCGCGACATACTCTAGTGTCAGATTGGTATTGTATTTATTGCGGATGATCTCCATAGCAGTGACTACTGTGCGATGTAGTGGACGATGTTTAGAAAAAGCCTCCACCACATTCTGCATGACCTTATTCAAAATCGTAGACAATTCTTCCAACGTCTCTATCTGTGGAGCCTGCTCCATCCAATTGACCAAATGCTGCTTCCATTCGAAGCCAGCGACTTGTTTTTCCTGCGCCAGTCTCTTTAATCGAACTACAAAAGCAGTTGCCCGAATATTCACTTCTTGCTTAAGACATCCCGGATTGCTACGAAAACGATCCAGCCATTTCTCCAGCAGATCGAGTGCGAGCTCATTGCTCCCAGCCCCCACCGCCACAAGCATTTCATCCTCCAGCACATTTAATTCAGAATCATCTAAGATCCCGATTTCCTGTGGAGCGCCACCTATAACTCCCGTTCCTTCTGTATAGTAATAGACACCGCCTTTTCCGTTCAAAAATCGCGATTCCATCGCCTGAAGGGCTTCTTTATACGACAGATGCGCTTCAGAAATATCCGAACGACAGGAGCCAACGGCAATACTGATTGACAGTTTGAGATATTTCTCCAAATTACTCTGCAGCTTCTCAATCTGCTCTTTCAATTGGAGGGGTGCTCGGTAAGGCTTGCGAGAATCGGTTCCAGCTAATCCGCTGCCAATCCATAGCAAGTTATTGCCATCATGAAAAGTCTCTATTTTTCCTCTATAGATAGGCGACAAGGTCTCACTGATAATATTTAACGCTGCGTAACGTAGAAGTACAAAATCCTGTCCTGTTCCTGTAGCGGAGGGTGGATCAAAATCAAAGCTGACCAGACCAATTTGTGGTCCTTCAAAGCCAATCGCCATAGATAACTCTCCGATCAGCTCCTGTCGCCGTTCTAGCGGAACCGGGGGATGATAAATCCATTGAGACAGAACCTGGCTTTTGACAAGCGGTGCATTTTTATGCCAAGAACGATCTCTTTTAAGCTGTTCATCCTCCTGATATCGTTGTCTTTCAATAAGTTCCTTGGCCTTCAGTACCGTCTTCAGAATTTCCTCAGGTCGGCATGGCTTCAGCACATAATCAACAACACCCAGGGAAATCGCTTGCTTCGCATAAGAAAACTCGTTATACCCGGATAAAATAATCGACCGGAAGCCGTAACCTCTACGCCGTGCGACTTCAATCAGCTCGAGACCACCCATTTGTGGCATACGAATATCCGTTAACAAAAGATCGGGCTGTTCATTCTCCATCAAAGCCAGCGCTTCACTTCCGTTCCCCGCCTCACCCATGACCTCAATCTGATGTGACTTCCAATCAATCATATTCACAATGCCCTCACGGATCGTATCTTCGTCTTCAGCAATCAGCAGCTTCATCATTTATGGCCCCTCCACAGTGATATGAATAATAATACGTGTGCCTGCCCCTTCCACACTCTCTAGTTGTAAAGAGGCTCCTGCAAAAAATAAGGCCAGTCGTTCCTGCACATTCATGAGCGCAAATCCTGTGCGTCCAACATTGTCTTCCTCAGGTAAAGAATTTCCCCTTGCTAAACGTTGATGAAGCTCTAGAAGTCTATCTGCCGTGATCCCTGCACCATTATCCTGTACCTCAAGCACAATAGTCTTCTCTATACGGTAAGCTCGAACGGATATCAGCCCGCTTCCAGACAGCGGCTCAATCCCGTGAATCACTGCGTTCTCGGCTAGTGGCTGCAGCAGCAGCTTTGGTACTGTGAAATCCTTGATACTCTCATCCAGAGAAATTTCGAATTCAAAACGCTCCTTAAAGCGATTTTTCTGCAGGAACAAGTAATTGGTCACCAGCTCTACTTCCTGCTCCAAAGTAAACGTATCCCGTCCATCATTTAAGCTCAGTCGGAACACTTGAGAGAGAGAATACACCATATCGGCAATTTCTTTATCTCCCTTCTTCTCAGCTTCCCAACAGATTGTATTTAACGTGTTATATAAAAAGTGAGGCCTGATTTGAGCTTGAAGCGTTTTCAACTCTGCCTCCTGTTGCTTCATTCTTGAGGCGTATACATCATTGATGAGCGATTTAATCCGCTGCACCATTAGATTATAACCATGCCCGAGTAAGCCGATCTCGTCATTTCCTTCAAAAAATACCCGCTGCGTAAAATCACCTGTCTGCAGTCTGCGCATCGAACGGGAAAGCTTCTTCAGTGGTTTCGTGATAGCGGCAGCTGCCAGCCAGGTAACCATTAGGCTAACTACTAAACACAGAACAGCAATCGTCATCGTGACCTGTAAAATCTGACCGAGCTCTTTAACAAGCTGCCGCTTGGAATGAGCCACCACCACATACCAGCCTGTCGTCTCCGACTGCAGATGCGACACAATCCACTGTTTATGATCCGCTGTAAATTCCAGCCTTTTTTTCACAGTCAGCTTAGGGTCGCTGTCCGCAAAATACGGAAGTTCCAGATCTCTTTTGCCAATCCAGCTCGGATTCGAAGCCGTAATAATCAGCCCATCCCGATCAATTACGAACATATCTACATCATCTTCAGCATTGTCGAGATATTGGCTCCCAATCTTCCCTGCATCCACACCGATCACAGCGAGTCCTGCCGGCTTTAAGGTGTAAATATTCATGATGATTCTGGAAAGCACAATCTTATGATAATGATCGCCTACAAAAATGCCGTCAGTCGGCCTGGAGAGTCCAAAGGTTGGGCTACCTGCTGCTTTAATAGCTTCTTTATAATACGAGGTTTTGATAAAATCTGAGTACTTCATACCTGTCGTCAATCCTGCCTGATTCGCAGCAAAAGGCTCTGCTCCATTGTTATCGTCTAAAGAATACAGAATCAGCGATTGAATTGAATTGCCTGCAACCATAAGATTGGTAACGGTCTTAAATACAGAATTACGTTCCTTTTGTGCTTCAGACGATGCTAAGAGCCGCTGCACACTTTCATCCAGAAAGAGTGTATTCGAAAAAGAAATCATGCCTCGCACCATCTCATCGATCTGCTCTGCTGTTTTTTTGGTAAGATGATCCTGCGACTGTTTCATTTTCTCCACCACCTGCTGTGAAGAGATCTGATACGAGTTCCAGCCCATAGCGAATATGGTCACCAGAAGCAGGGGGACGAACCATAACAACAGCTTAAATTGGAGCGGAAGATGGCGATAACGGCTGACTAAGCGAAAGTTTCGATTCATGAGAACCACCTTCTTATATAATAGAAAGATGTGTAAAGCAAGTATAACTGAAATCATTACACCCTGAACCGGCTTTTTACATTCGCTAAAAAATGCCTACATCATTCTTAAATATGAACCATGTTTCTATTAGCCAGAAACTCTTAAGATGAGGATGCAAGCAAAAACGCCTTCGACGTCTCTTATAGACGGTCAGCGTTTATGCGAGAAATATAAGGATAATGTATAGCGTGAAACTTATACATTCTTATATTTCAAGAAGAAACGACGTTGTCGTCTTCCTTGATGGATAACAATCGTTTCTTCAAAATACATCATTCTAAAAAGGTGGGTTTTTGATGAAAAGTAAAGGAATCAAGCTAATGCTTATGAGTCTAATGCTTCCAGCTCTGCTTGCAGGCTGTGGTGGCGGAAATAACAATGCGAAAGCTACAAACGCTCCTGCAAATGACAAAGCCGAAGCTACTGCCGAGGCCACAGCGAACGCACCAGCCGAAAAAATTACACTGAAGTTCTTCACCGCACTTGCGGATCGGGCAAACGGTTCAGGCAAGGTGGAGCAAGACATTATCGACGCTTATATGAAAGAGCACCCTAACGTCAAGATAGAAGTGGAAGCGCTTCAAGATGAACCTTATAAATCAAAAATCAAAGTATATGCTTCCAGTAATCAGATGCCTGATATCATTCAAGCTTGGGGTCAGCCTTCTTTCCTGAGTCCTCTGCTCGATAATGACTTACTGCTTGAACTGAACAGCGCTGACTTCGAAGGTGATCAGTTTGTTTCTGGTTCCATGGACGGCTTCAGCAAAGATGGCAAACTGTATGGATTGCCACGTAGTGCAGACTATATGGTTATGTTTTATAACAAGAAAATCTTTGCTGACAACGGCATCGAGGTTCCAAAGACTACCGCTGACCTGCTCGCAGCTGTCAAAACATTGCGTGCCAACAAGATTAACCCTATCGCTATGAACGGTATGGATGCATGGACGCTGCCAATCTGGTATGAGTTTGTTGCTCAACGTCAAAATGGTGATTTTAATAAGATGGATGAAGCTGTTGCTCGTAAAATATCCTTTAATGATCCTAGTCTTGTTGCAGCTGCAACTGAAATGCAAGATTTCGCAAATGCTAAAGGTTTTGCCGACGGCTGGCTGACCGCCGATTACGGTGCAGCGCGTAACTTGTTCGGACAAGGACAAGCCGCTATGTTCTTTATGGGCGCTTGGGAGTCTGGCCTAGCTACAGATGTGAACTTCTCTGAAGAATTCCGTAATAATGTAGGCGCATTCGCTTTCCCTGGTTCGGATAAAGGTAAATCAACGGATGATGCTGCTTGGTACGGTGGTGGATATGCAGTAAGTAAAAACTCCAAGCATCCCGAAGCTGCTGTTGATTTCTTGAAATATTTCTTCGCTCCTGAGAACTGGTCCAAGATGTTATGGCAAGCTGGCGCGGGTACACCTGCACAAAAATTCGATGAATTCTTGACTGGTAATGAAACTCAACTCCAAAAAGAACTAGTCGATGTCTTCAGCTCGATGACCTCTTCTAGCGGAACTCCGCTACAGGATATTGGTAACGACGAGTTCAAGCAAAAGGTAATGGAAGCTCACCAAAGTCTACTCTCCGGCGCTATGAATACAGCGGAATTCGCCAAAGCACTTGACGCTGCATCCGATAAATTGGCTGGTAAATAAACTCTAATTCTACTAAGTACATGAATGGCGGCGCTTCTGATTTAACATCATAAATAGTGGCGTACAACCCCCGACTTCCCCCAGAGGTCGGGGGTTTGTTGTTCGAGCATAAACGCCTTCGCCGTCAACGAATTTATCATTTCATAATTTAAAAAATGTGTACAATCATCTGAAATATACGGCATGTTCCACGGTCTAGCTTCCCGTTACGATGGTAGTAGATAGATTACTCTTTCAAAGGACGGAGATTTCCATGCACAGAGTGTTAAGCGACAAAAAAGCGATATTTCTACTCATCGCACCCGGGTTATTCCTGTTTGCTTTTATGATTTGCATCCCTATCTTCATGAGCGCTTATTACGGCTCAACGGACTGGGGCGGGATCGGCAAGTACAATTTTATCGGCTTTGATAACTATCGCGAAATCCTATTTCATGACAAAGTATTCTGGACTTCACTGGGCAATGCCCTGTTACTAACCGCCGCTACTGTATTCTTACAGCATCCCTTTGCTATTCTCATAGGGATATTCCTGACCAATTCCGGCAAATACGAAAAAATATTCCGGACGATCTTTTTCATCCCCGCAGTAATTTCTGTTGTGGTTACAGCCAAGCTGTGGAGCGGGATTTTTCATCCCAATTACGGATTGCTTAACAAGTTGCTTAGCGGCGTTGGGCTGGATTCACTCACACATGATTGGCTTGGAGATCCGAAGACAGCGATCTGGTGCATCATCATTGTTGTAATGTGGCAAGGTTTTGGATACGCACTGCTGCTATATTATTCAGGTCTGCAAGGCATTCCAAGTGATCTAAGCGAAGCCGCAAAGATCGATGGCGCGAACAACTATACCCTCTACACGCGCATCATCATACCGCTTCTTTCGCCTATGATGCGAGTTGCCATTATCATCGCGGTTACAACCTGTCTTAAGCAAATGGAAACCGTGTTCTTAATGACCAACGGCGGCCCGGCGAACAGCACGCAATTCTTAGGGAACTACCTTTACAAAACAGCCTTCTCATCGTCGCTTTACGGCTACGGTAATGCCATATCCATCCTATTCATTGTGTTCTGCCTTGTACTGACCGTAATACTCAACAAGGTTCTGAAGAAAGATATCGGAGAGTTTTAGAATCCCTGTAACCGGAGGAAATCATATGAATAATTCATTAGCACCTGCCGCTTCGCCCCTCAATCTGAAGCTTCATAAACAGAAGCGCAGTAAACCTAGAACTGGCAAAATCCTAATGATGGTGTTTCTTTGTCTCATTGCTTTGATTCAGTTATTTCCGCTCATCTGGCTGATCGATTACTCCCTGCTAAAGAGTGGTGATTTTTTCGGAAGCTCTTTTCTGAAATGGCCATCCCCCCCGCAATGGGAGAATTATAGAAACGCTTTTACCTATGGGCGTGTACCACGCTATTTTGCCAACAGTCTTATCATTACAGTAATTACCGTTGCGCTGTCCGCACTAGTGTCACTGATGATGGGGTATGCGTTCACCCGTATGAAATGGAAGCTAAGTGGTATCGTGTTGTCACTTATCATGATGGGCATGATCATTCCCATTCACGCGACACTGCTGCCGAACTTTATTCTGTTTAACAAGCTCGGAATGCTGAACAATATGTACACACTGATTCTGCCTTATTCAGCTATTGTCATCCCAATGAGTGTGCTCATCATGACTGGTTTTCTAGAGACCATCCCTCGTGCGATTGAAGAGTCGGCGGTTATCGATGGCTGCGGCATTTACGGTGTGATCTTCCGCATCATCTTCCCTATTACGAAACCCGCACTAGCTACCATCTGTGTACTCAATTTCATCAGCACATGGAATGAATTTATTATGGCGAACACCTTCCTCACCTCGGAGGATCTAAAAACCATTCCGTTCTCCATTATGAAATTCGCCGGAGAATACTCGTCCAACTACGGTGCTCAGTTTGCTGTTATGACGATCATTGCGATCCCAACCATCCTGATCTATCTGCTCTTCACAGAACAGATGACAAAAGGAATTACCGCTGGAGCGGTTAAGGGCTAACACAAAAAGCGTGGAGAACTCTATTAGAGTCCTGCACGCTTTTTTAATGCTGAAGAATCTATTTCTTTGTTACCTAGCTTAATTGCTTTAAAACTATAGAAGCATTGACGTTTGCCTGAGTGCCTCCCGCCAATGTCTGTAAAGTAACTGCAGCAGCTGAACTATGATTTCTCAGCGTAAGAACATCGCCCGATGAGAGAGCGAGTATCGCCTGCCCATTAGTTTGCTGAGTGCCAGCACCTGAACCATATACCGTACCTGCAGCCTCGGCGCCATTTAAGAATAATGCGAATTGATTGGGTTCCACACCTGAAACTGAAAAATCAACCTCATAATTACCCGTATTAGTAACCGAGATTGTAGTGGTCCCAGGGGCATGTGTAATTCCAGGTGTTAGAAGTCCATTTGTATCAAAAGAGACATCCGCCTCTATTGGAACCACCTGAGCCCCTAAATTATAAACATACCCGAACTGAGCTATTCCGCCTGGGGCACCTGTAGCTCCAGTGGCTCCGGCTACTCCTGCCGGACCCGTCGTTCCCGTGGCTCCGGCTGCTCCGGCGGGGCCTGTCGTTCCCGTGATTCCCGCTACTCCCGCGGGACCCGTCGCTCCCGTGGCTCCCGCTACTCCAGCGGGGCCTGTCGTCCCCGTGATTCCCGTTACTCCGGCGAGGCCCGTCGTTCCCGTGGCTCCCACTGCTCCAGCTGGACCTGTCGTTCCCGTGGCTCCGGCTGCTCCGGCGGGGCCCGTTGCTCCCGTGACTCCGGCTGCTCCGGCGGGGCCCGTCGTTCCCGTGACTCCTGCTGCTCCCGTGGAGCCTGTCGTTCCCGTGTCTCCCGTTACTCCCGCTTGGCCTGTCGTTCCCGTGGCTCCGGTTACTCCGGCGGGACCCGTCGTTCCCGTGGCTCCCACTGCTCCAGCGGGGCCCGTCGTTCCCGTGGCTCCGGCTGCTCCGGCGGGACCTGTCGTTCCCGTGGCTCCGGGTGCTCCGGCGGGACCTGTCGTTCCCGTGGCTCCTGCTACTCCGGCCGGACCCGTCGTTCCCGTGGCTCCGGGTGCTCCGGCGGGGCCCATCGTTCCCGTGGCTCCGGGTGCTCCGGCGGGACCCGTCGTCCCCGTGGCTCCGGCTGCTCCGGCAGGGCCCGTCGTTCCCGTGGCTCCAGCTATTCCGGTGGAGCCCGTCGTTCCCGTGGCTCCCGCTACTCCCGCTGGGCCCGTCGTTCCCGTGACTCCAGCTGCTCCCGCAGAGCCCGTAGTTCCCGTCGTTCCCGTGGCTCCCGCTACTCCGGCGGGGCCCGTCGTTCCCGTAACTCCGGCTACTCCCGCGGAGCCTGTCGTTCCTGTGGCTCCGGCAGGACCCACATCTCCCACGAGGCCCGTTGCTCCCGTGACTCCAGCTACTCCCGCGGGGCCTGTCGCTCCTGTGACTCCGACTACTCCTGCGGGGCCTGTCGTTCCTGTGACTCCGGCTACTCCTGCCGGACCCGTCGTTCCCGTGGCTCCGGCAGGACCCACATCTCCCACGGGGCCCGTTGCTCCCGTGACTCCAGCTACTCCTGCCGCACCCGTCGTTCCTGTGACTCCGGCTACTCCGGCGGGACCCGTCGTTCCCGTGGCTCCGGCTACTCCCGTGGAGCCTGTCGTTCCCGTGGCTCCGGCTACTCCCGTGGAGCCTGTCGTTCCTGTGGCTCCCGCTATTCCCGCGGGCCCCGTCGTTCCCGTGGCTCCCGCTGCTCCGGCGGGGCCCGTCGCTCCCGTGGCTCCCGCTACTCCGGCGGAGCCCGTCGTTCCCGTGACTCCAGCTACTCCAGCTGGACCCGTCGTTCCCGTGGCTCCCGCTGCTCCGGCGGGGCCCGTCGCTCCCGTGGCTCCCGCTACTCCGGCGGAGCCCGTCGTTCCCGTGACTCCGGCTACTCCGGCGGGACCCGTCGTTCCTGTGACTCCGGCTACTCCGGCGGGACCCGTCGTTCCCGTGGCTCCAGCTACTCCCGTGGAGCCTGTCGTTCCTGTGGCTCCCGCTATTCCCGCGGGCCCCGCCGTTCCCGTGGCTCCCACTGCTCCAGCTGGACCCGTCGTTCCCGTGACTCCAGCTACTCCAGCTGAACCCGTCGTTCCCGTGGCTCCAGCTACTCCCGCAGGGCCCGTCGTTCCCGTGATTCCGGCTACTCCCGCAGGGCCCGTCGTTCCCGTGATTCCGGCTACTCCGGCGGGGCCCGTCGTTCCCGTGGCTCCGGCTACTCCAGCGGGACCCGTCGTTCCCGTGACTCCAGCTACTCCCGCAGGGCCCGTCGTTCCCGTGATTCCGGCTACTCCGGCGGGGCCTGTCGTTCCGGTGATTCCGGCTGCTCCTGCCGCACCCGTCGTCCCCGTGACTCCAGCTGCTCCCGCGGAGCCCGTCGTTCCAGTGACTCCAGCTGCTCCCGTGGAGCCTGTCGTTCCCGTGGCTCCCGCTACTCCCGCTTGGCCCGTCGTTCCCGTGACTCCTGCTACTCCGGTCGGACCCGTCGTTCCAGTGGCTCCCACTGCTCCAGCTGGGCCCGTCGTTCCCGTGACTCCAGCTACTCCCGCGGGGCCCATCGCTCCCGTGGCTCCGGCTACTCCAGCGGAGCCCGTCGTTCCCGTGGCTCCCGCTACTCCAGCTGGACCCGTGGCTCCGGCTATTCCCGCGGGGCCCGTCGCTCCCGTGACTCCAGCTACTCCAGCTGGACCCGTCGTTCCCGTGGCTCCGGCTGCTCCGGCGGGGCCTGTCGTTCCCGTGGCTCCGGCTGCTCCGGCGGGGCCTGTCGTTCCCGTGATTCCCGCTACTCCCGCGGGACCCGTCGTTCCCGTGGCTCCGGCTACTCCGGCGGGGCCTGTCGTTCCCGTGACTCCAGCTACTCCCGCAGGGCCCGTCGTTCCAGTGGCTCCCGCTACTCCCGCGGGCCCCGTCGTTCCAGTGGCTCCCACTGCTCCAGCTGGGCCTGTCGTTCCCGTGGCTCCCACTACTCCCGCTTGGCCCGTCGTTCCCGTGACTCCAGCTGCTCCGGCAGGGCCCGTCGTCCCCGTGGCTCCCGCTATTCCAGCGGGGCCCGTCGTTCCCGTGACTCCAGCTGCTCCCGTGGAGCCTGTCGTTCCCGTGACTCCAGCTACTCCCGCGGGGCCCGTCGTTCCCGTGGCTCCCACTGCTCCAGCGGGGCCCGTCGTTCCCGTGACTCCAGCTGCTCCCGTGGAGCCTGTCGTTCCCGTGACTCCAGCTGCTCCCGTGGAGCCTGTCGTTCCCGTGACTCCAGCTACTCCAGCTGGACCCGTTGCTCCCGTGACTCCGGCTACTCCCGCGGGACCCGTCGTCCCCGTGGCTCCAGCTACTCCCGCGGGGCCTGTCGTTCCCGTGACTCCAGCTACTCCCGCGGGGCCCGCCGTTCCCGTGGCTCCGGTTGCTCCCGCGGAACCCGTCGTTCCAGTGACTCCGGCTACTCCGGTCGGACCCGTCCTTCCTGTGACTCCAGCTACTCCTGCCGGGCCCGTCGTTCCCGTGATTCCCGCTACTCCGGCGGGGCCCGTCGTTCCCATGGCTCCCGCTACTCCCGCGGGGCCCGTCGTTCCCGTGGCTCCAGCTGCTCCCGTGGAGCCTGTCGTTCCCGTGATTCCCGCTACTCCGGCGGGACCCGTCGTCCCCGTGTCTCCCGCTACTCCAGCGGGGCCCGTCGTTCCAGTGACTCCCACTACTCCCGCTGGGCCCGTCGTTCCAGTGACTCCAGCTACTCCCGCGGGGCCCGCCGTTCCCGTGGCTCCGGTTGCTCCAGCAGGGCCCGTCGTTCCAGTGACTCCAGCTGCTCCGGCGGGCCCCGTCGTTCCCGTGGCTCCCACTGCTCCGGCGGAGCCCGTCGTTCCTGTGACTCCCGCTACTCCAACGGGACCTCTGACTCCGATAGGGCCCGTTGCTCCAGTGATGCCGCGGGTGCGATTATTAGCACATTTCTTTTTGATGATTTTTCGCTTACAACAATAGTTCTTTGAAGAACATTTTTTAACCAAATGATATTTTCTTTTTGACGGAGAATCATTTTTTTTGCAGCTTTTCTTAGATATGTGATTGGAATGGCCCATTTTTAGCACCTCCACGAAAACCTAATGTATACTACTCCAATTACCTATAGGAGAACATAGATATTCGTCTAGTAAGTGCCCTTTTATTTGTTATTTAAATAAACTTCTTCATTGATTATCAGCATAGATTAAAAGACATACATGTACTTTTAATCTCCCTCTCAGGAAAATTAAACTCTCCTATTCCTAGCAATGCAATCCAGATTTACAGCCTCCAACATTCCCTTACTATCAACTCTTATTCCTCCAACATTTTATTGACATTAACTTTCAACTCGTATATGATCTCCTTAGGCAAAATCACAACGAATTAAATCAAAAATTTAATATATCCCGTAAAGGGGAGTAGCTGTTAAATAAAGTCGTCAATACGAGAATATGAGGATATTCTCCGGCTTTATTGGCAATTCAACATTGTTAGCGAGACCTTTACCAATCAGGTTAGACCTTTATTCCAAAGGCTAATCTGTTTGGTAAAGGTCTTTTTTATATAAAATTGGTTAAAATGGTAAGGTAAGTATCTTTTAGTAGATATTTGCATAAGAAAAGGGAGGACAACAGTAATGGATTGGGGATTATTATTAGAGTACGGCTGGGTATTACTAGTTCTTGTAGCACTTGAAGGACTACTAGCCGCAGATAACGCACTGGTATTGGCAATTATGGTTAAACACCTTCCTGATGAGGAAAGAAAAAAAGCACTATTCTACGGATTAGCCGGAGCCTTCGTGTTCCGCTTCGGTTCACTATTTGTCATCTCTTACCTGGTTGATATTTGGCAAGTACAAGCCATCGGCGCACTTTATTTACTGTTTATCGCGGGGAACCATATCTTCCGAAAACTATTAATCAAGAAGCCCGTTACGGATGAAGCAGCTGAAAGCGGTACGGGCGGTGCAGTCAACAAAAAGAAATCCAGCTTTTGGTTTACTGTCTTTAAAGTAGAAGTTGCTGACATCGCCTTCGCGGTGGATTCCATCCTAGCCGCAGTTGCACTTGCGGTTGCACTACCTGCAAGTGGTCTTCCAAAAATCGGAGGCCTTGACGGTGGACAATTCCTCGTCATCTTTGCCGGCGGATTTATCGGATTGGTCATTATGCGTTTTGCAGCTTCCTTCTTCGTTAAGCTGCTTCACACCCGTCCAGGTCTTGAAATTGCAGCCTTCTTCATCGTAGGCTGGGTCGGCGTTAAGCTCGCAGTCATTACCTTGGCACACCCTTCACTTGGTGTTCTTTCCGAGGATTTCGCGCATAGTACCATTTGGAAGGTTACCTTCTATGTTGTACTCGTGCTCATCGCTGCAATCGGTTGGTTTATGAGCAGCAAGGTAGAAGAGAATGCTAACGAGAATCCAGTTAAAGAAGTAGATAAACAGCTCCATTAATTGTATTTGAATAGCAAAAACAAATATAACCCGAAAGACACACCCCTTCCGTAAAGGTGTTTGTCTTTCGGGTTGTTTTCTTTTACTCCCTATTTTGCTCCTCATACAGAAAAGCCTGCTTCCACCATCAAATGGGAAGCAGGCTCTGCATTATATATTCTTATTGACCAATGATCTGATCAGTCTTACCTTGCAGTTCCACTAGCTTCATAATCACCGTAGCCGCCAGTGCTTTCGTTACCGTCTGCTGCGGATTAAACTTGCCGTTGTCATCCTTTAGGATTCCCAATTTCACTACAAGAGCCACTGCACCCTTATTGTTTATAGATGCACTATCACTGAACTGACTTACCGTTACATCTTTATCAAGATAGGCTGTGAGTTTGTTGTATTTCAAAAAATTAGCCAGCTGAACAGCAAGCTGTTCCCGGGTTAACTTACTATCAATTTGCAGGCTTTGATCCTTGTTGATCCACTTACGATCTGCTGCATAAGTAACAACATCATAATATGAATTCTCAGGCTTCACACCTGCCACAGTTTTCCGTTCATTATTAGCAATATAACTGCTGAAATTCGGATTAGAAGCCTTGGCAAGATAGGTTAACCAATCGCCAACTGTTATTTCTTGATCTGGGTTTACTTTACCATCGGCATCCGGAGTAATCACATGATATTTTACTAATTCTGATAAGGGTTGTTCTGCTGCATGACCTTTGATATCCGTTGCAGATATTTGAGCATCTTGCTGACCGAGGTAATCATAGACCGCTACCCATTTTCCAGTGGCTGCATCTAAAACCTGATATAATCCATTAGATTCATCAAAAGTTGTATCATATACCAGCTTCACCTTTGGCGCGGCATAGCTATTATAACTATAGTATCCACCAACCTGAGTATACTTCAGCTTAGTCTGATATTTAGGTTTATAACTTTCGAGCGCTTCCTTCTTGGAAATTGTTGCATCAGGAGATAATGTGATTTCATCGATACCGTTTATCCGATTCCCCATGTAAGAAATCAGTCTGCCGTAAAGATCCAAGCTAACCGTAAGGGTACTGTCACTCACAGGAATGCCTTGATGATATCTAATAAACTGATATCTAAATCCTGATCCGTCTGAAGTAACGTTTGAGTTATCTCCATATTCTACAAGCTTTAGCTTCTGACTCGCCTGAGGATATAGGCTATTTATTATACTAAGTACTTTAGTCTTAGCTTCGGCCTCACTAAGCTTCTTCCCTCCAGCAGGGGCCGCCTCTTCCTTCTTCTTATCCTGAGTAGCACCATAAGCTTGAACCTGGTACTGTAATATTTCACCGGTCTTTGCATCGATCTCGGCAGAGGATTGTTCTGGAAATCCAGCCCCAATGTAGCGTTCATTTCCACTAGCCCCACCCCAGTATAACTGCCAGATCTTCCGATCTGTATCCTGATAGTCATTTCTCAAGCTTTGGGAGATCAATTTACGATCTGCTGGAATATATGCAACCTTCTTTACAAGCTGTTCCGCTTCTTTTGCAGTAAGCTCTGTAGTTGAAGTTCTTGCTTGAAAGACATCCTTGCTCTTTGCTACATCTGAATACACGACTGCGGTAGATACGGATTCTTTTCCTTCATAATCTATTCTCTTGCCTGTCAATGCATCGATAGGATATAGAGACTGATCCACTGGACGCCAGCCTAGAATCCAGTTGTTAGGTTTTCCGTTCTTATAAGTAGGAATGTAAAAAAGGCCTACATCAAACTGTTCCGCAAATTGCTTCTGTGCTTGCTCCAAGGTAATCTTCGGCTGTGCAGATGGATACTCAAGCCCTTGAGAAAACTTAGAGAATTGAATTACATTACCGTTGCCATCCACGGCTATATTAATGTTATCCGATCCAGAAGGAAGACCATTCTTCATGACACTGAAGTAATAGCTGTATTGAACAGGACCGAATAAAGAGTTCGAAAAATAATTATAACCAGCATTCTCATTTAATTGCAGATCACTGCTCTTAACCGATGAGGCTGCCTTAGTCACAAAAGCCTTGGCGATCTCCAGTGCCTGAGTCTGCGATACTTTCGGTGGATAATAGGATTCGTTATTCTCACGAGGGTATGAAATATACGTACTGATGATATCTCCATTAATGGCATCTACCTCACTGCTAAAGCCAAATCCCGAATTCCCCTCTTGAATCTGCCACTGAATATTCCAGATCATTTGATTTGCTGGAGGGGGGTAGCTTTGATTAGATCCCAGTTGTACATTGTTTACCGTTGCATCTTTTAGGGATGGGAATAATTCTTTTAGCTTCGCAATCGCTTGCTCCTGCGTGAATTTCACTTTTGTAAGATCTGCCTCAGAGTTCGTTGTAGTCACCGGCGCTTGTGTGCTAACCTGTGTTACCGTAGTGTTGCTACTAACAGATGTAGAATCGGCTGCGGCCAAGCCAGGGGGTAATAATAACGCGAGCGCCACTGAAGTAATCAATACCGTTTTAGCTGTCTGATGAACAAAGTGAGTGTTATTGCTTTTCAAAAGAATTCATCCTCCTCTAACACGTGATTCATAACATTATACAGATAATTACTTATATTTTCCATATTTAATTAACGACAGGAAATTACAAGGTTTATGTAATGCACCCTATATAAGCTATAATGGTAGGCAGCTACAGCTTCAACTCATCTATGAAAGGGGGCCATTCACATTACTGATTGGAACCTTCAGCCGCTTATAGACGGTATTACTGGCCTAGAAATTCGCAGTTGTCTAATCATTCAACATGGAAAACCTATACTGGAGCATTATCGCGAGCCAGAAATCGCTAAGGAGCTAGGTAAAATTAACTCATGCACCAAAAGCGTGCTCTCCGCCTTAGTCAGCATAGCCATAGATAAACAAATCGTTCCGCCACCTGATACACCTATTTCTCTATTTTTCCCTTTATTAAAAGAGGATCAAGATCAACGAAAAAAAGAAATCACTATCCGTCACTTATTAACAATGACAGCAGGCTTTAACTGGACAGAATTTGGGGGGCAAAATTCCTTTCCGACTATGACTAGAACCGCAGACTGGATAAAGTTTGTGCTCGCCCAGCCGCTATCTCATAAGCCAGGCACTGAGATGAACTATAACTCCGGCTGCTCCCAGATTTTATCCGCTATCCTGCGTGAATGTTCTGGACAAGACGTTGCAGCATTTGCTGAAGATCAGCTATTTCAGCCGCTTGGCATCGAAAGCTATCGCTGGGACAGTGATCCACAAGGCATACATACTGGTGGGTTTGGCCTTTATATGATGCCTGAGGATATGCTGAAATTTGGTCTCCTTTATTTGCAAGAAGGGCGCTGGAAGGATCAACAGCTCATTCATTCGGGTACTGTTCAGAAGTCCACTCGCCCCTATGTCGCAGCCACGCTACCACAGAAGGGCTTCTACGGATGGCACTGGTGGGTATCATCATTCAATGCAGGTACGGAGCAGCAGCCAAAGGAGATCCCTTATTATTTTGCGCTTGGCTTCATGGGCCAGCATATTATTGTGGTTCCATCCTATGAGCTGGTTGCAGTCATTACTGCGGATAAATACAAGAAAGGCTCACCAGCTAATGTGTTCGGCCGATTTATCGTGCCAGCGCTTCTTGGGCAATAACGACAGGGGGATACCGCACACTCCCATTATGAAAGAAGGAAGCCGGGTTGCAATGACCCGGCTTCCTTCTTCAATTTATTCAGCTTCGATACAACGAAGCTCAAGTCGTTAATTTTGCATACACAGCAAAAAATAACACCATTTCTCCAATGATCAGGTAATTGGGTATAAGGAACAACAAATCTACTGCGAAAAAAACTCCAAGTATACCTAATAATAACGCCAAATGAAATATCCCTAACCGTTGCTGTATACGTCTATATTTATGGAAGACCAGTGAGGTAGAGAAGAAGTAGAGCAGGACCGATCCAAAAATAAAACATACCATAAATGTGTAATCTAATTGTTCTAAAAATAGCAGTTGGATTGAAGCTGCAATCATGCTTAAGGATACATAAATAAATAAATGCCCATAAATTATGGTTTGCCCGGCAGTCTCTATCGTTTTGTCCACTTTCTTTTCAACATTATCAAAGTATTGCCACCACATAGCTATAATTAATAGAAAAGTTAATAATGCAAATAAAATAGATTGCCACGTCCAGTGGCTAGACTGTAAGACTGCAAGTATACTGACCACAGATTCGCCAAGCAGAATAAGGGTAAACAACGAGAAACGTTCTAATAAATGATGAGTGTTTATCGGGCTTTTCACCAAGTATCTCCGACCGATTAATGGAAGCAAAATGTCTATAGTAATTCCTGTATACAAAACTACATAACGTATCCAAGAGTCAAAGAAAAGTGATAAAGCAGAGATCACTAATCCAATCCAAAAACGACTTCCCAGATAACGGGCAGTGTCCTTTCTATCAGCTGCTTCATTCTTATTTACCGTAAGATATTGAATGGCAGTCATAGCTCTTAAGCCAACATAACCGATTAGAAATGGCATATAGTATTGATCAAAGTTAACCGATAAGCTGGCCGTCATTATTAATACAAAAAATAATTGTAGAATCAGAAATATTCGGTGTGAAAAGATGTCCTGTCCAAACCGATTTACAAAAAGCGATTGTCCCACCCAGGCCCACCAGAT
Source organism: Paenibacillus sp. FSL R5-0923 (assembly GCF_038009145.1). NCBI lineage: Bacteria > Bacillati > Bacillota > Bacilli > Caryophanales > Paenibacillaceae > Paenibacillus > Paenibacillus sp. FSL R5-0923. Next base: position 2,033,569 of record NZ_JBBPAT010000001.1, on the reverse strand, counting down.
CGGAATGAATATTAAGATAAATTTAGATAAATATTCAAGTGGAATTGTACCCGCTTCTACATGCAACAAGACATGACTCGCTTTTGAAACTGCAGCTACAAAAAGCAGATCATAAAATAGTTCCAGCCAGGTAACCTTCTTCTCAGCAAAGGATGCTGTGCTGTGCTCAAATCCCGATGTGCGCTTATTCATCGTTTTACTCCCTTAGTTTGGATGTGTATCCAATACAGTTTATCGAATACTTATCCATCTTAACCGAATTGATATACTAATTTGAAGCCCCTTTGTTGCCACTCTAAAATCACACAAAAAAAGCCCCCCCTTGCCTAAACTCGACAAAGGAAAGCTATAGTTATATCTTCAACTATATTTAATTCCGCCACTTCATAAACTTGTAATCAAGATAATCAACAAGTAAGAAGAGGACAAATCCCACCAAGCTGAACAGCATAATTCCCGCATACATCTCCGGATAATCCAGTCTTAACCAAGCATCCATAATGAAGAAGCCCATGCCATGCTCAGTTCCATAAATCTCCGTGAAAAAGAGTACAGATATCGCTGTTCCCAGTGAAATACGAATCGTACTCAGAATGACCGACAGTGCACCTGGCAGTGTCACATGCCAGAATTTCTGCACTGTACTTGCCCCTATACTCGTTAAGACATCATAGGTATTCTCAGGAATAGCCTTCACACCATCCCTAACGGAGATAATAATCTGGAACAAGAGAATCAGCATGATCATTAAGATTTTAGACGTTTCACCAAGCCCGAAGAACAGCATCACAACGGGAAGCAGGGCAATTTTGGGAACAGGATAGGTCAAGTAGACCACAGGGTCCAGCAGCTTATTCCAAGTCAGCGAACGTCCCATCAGAAGACCAATGAGCAGTCCAATGATTAATGCCAGCACTACACCTGCAAAAATTCTGAACAAGCTATACCCTACATTTAAAGCAATCTCCTGACCACCTAAGTGAAACATAGCGTTATATACCGCGAATGGACTCGGCAAAATCGAATGATTCATAAGCAAATAGGCAATATACCAAACCACATTCATACAAAAGAACACAAACAACAGTCTTATTATGTGATGAATCCGATTTTTTCTCACCATATCTCCTGCATTACCTTTCTGATTCGCTTAGTCTGCTCAAAGAAATCTACACTGTCCCGCTTATCTTCATGCTTCATCTGAAATACCAATTGATTATCGATCATTTCCGGAGCTTCTTCTTTATTAGATGGCATAACAATAATTTTCTGCCCCAGCAGAATAGCTTCTTCCACATCATGGGTAACAAATAAGGTAGTCGCCGGATGCGCTAACCAGTTATCCAAAAACAGAATCTGTAGCGTTTCCCGCGTAATCGCATCCAGTGCGGAGAAAGGCTCGTCCAGCAGTAAAATAGTGGGCAAAATGGCGAACGCTCTGGCGATTGCCACTCTTTGCTGCTGTCCTCCACTAAGAGAAAGAGGATAACGATCAGCTAAATCAGAGATTCCCATCGATGACAGCCACTGATTAATCTGATTCTCCCGTTCTTGCTTGGATGTGCTCGCAGTATGCGAGATTTTCATCGCGATTTGAATATTATCATGTACAGTCTTCCATGGAAGAAGCCCGTAGTTTTGCGGTACCAGGCCGATCAGAGTTTCTTTATCATGCACGGATTTTTCATTAAAAAGAATTTGCCCCATATAGCTTGGCAGCAAGCCCGCAATCGCCCGTAATAAAGTTGATTTTCCGCTGCCAGAGGGTCCGATGATCGTGTAAATCCCATGCTCCGGTAAAGATAGATCCATCTTTCCTAAGGCCAGTTGACCTGTCTTGTACTCTACTTTAAGACCCTTAATGACGAGTCCCTTATTTTTTGAATTGGACATCAGAAATCACATCTTCAGCCGAGATATTTTTGCTAAGCAAACCTTTTTCCCGTGCCCATGCAAATGCGGCTTCTACTTCTTTCACATCCACTTGATTGGCAGGGACATAATCAGGTACCTTGATCTCATCTTTCAACGTTTCTGGATAACCAACTTCTTTGATCACAAGATCGATATATTCGGATTGATCATGAGATTTCATATACGCTACAGCCTCGTCATAAGCAGCATACATGTTGCGAATCGCATCTGCCTTAGCATCAATAGCGGTTTGTGGGAAAGCCAGTACAAATGGATTCACTCCCGCTGTATGCGTGGAGCTAAGCACGCGCAAGCCTGAAGCTTTACCCATAGTTACAAATGGTTCAGGTAAAATAGCTGCATCTGCCTTATTGTTCTTAAGCAATTCTAAACGGGTAGGGATTTGTGGAACCTCAGTTACCGTAATATCATCTTCCGTTAAACCCGCTTGTTTCAGCATCATTGCCACAGTATATTGTGTGGAGGTATTTTTGGACAAAATCACGGTTTTTCCTTTCAGATCCTTCACATCTTGGATGGCGTCATTCCCAGTCAATAAATCGAATTCACCAAAAGTTGTGCTAGTGATCTTCACATCCAGCCCGGCTTCATTGTAGATAGAAATTGCAACCAAATCAGCACTGATCCCCTCTAACTTGCCTGCTTGAAAGGCGACATCACGGTCTTTTGCACTCTTGAACGTTTGGATATCTAGGTTCACTCCATGCTTCTTATCAAAACCTTGCTCATGAGCAATTACAAAAGGAATCGCATCAATCGAAGGCAGTAAGCCAAGCGACAAAGTAACAGCTTCATTTGAGGCCTCTGCTGCGTTACCCTCTGTCGATGCTGTATTCGTGCTATTCTTTGAACCACAACCTACTGCAAGTACAGCGACGACAACGACCATCATCGACAACATCAACATTCTTTTTAATGCTTTTTTCTTCATAAAACTCTCCTACCTCCATTAATCTTTCTATAGTAGACATGCCCCTATTCTTTGCAATCTGCAAAAGAGCATGCAAAAAGCCCTTAAGCTGTTCCAGAACGCTTCAGGTAGTGTAATTTTACATCAGTCATCACAGCTTGTATATTCATAAATTTAAATAGTTATATTTATCACATACTAAGATGCAAAAAATCCAAATCAGCCCACAGAGAATCTCTCTGTAAGCTGAGCTTTCAGACACATCCTAGTCTAAGGACATATGTTGCTTCAGAATCTTCAGTCCAGTGTCCAGCTCATCCAATGAGGATGACGACGATAAGGCTACACGTACATACTTGTCCGGTGTGCTGGCACCACTAAGAAACCAATCGGAATGGAATATTCGAACGCCTTGTTGTAACAGTTCTGACTCCAGTTCAGCGGCTGTACGGTATCCTGATAAGGGAATCCATTTAAAAAAACTTAAGGGGTGCCCTTCGGCTGCTGTTTGTGGAAAATATGTCGAAAATAGCTTGTTCGCAGCTTGGACCAGTTCTTTTTTATATGCGACAATCTCAGCAGCACTACCCGATACAATAAGCTCAGAAATAATCTCGGCATCTAGGGAGGATGTCTTCACATTAATATTGAAAATAGCCCGCTCAATTCTCTCTTTGAATTTCTCTCCAAATACGATATAAGCGATCCTAAGTCCAGAGCAAATAGATTTTGTCGTACTGCTAATATAGATGGTCTGATCAGGAAGCAATGAGTACATCGGTTGTTTGTATTCTTCTAAATGACCTGCCGTTAAGAACGCATGAATATCATCTTCTATGAGCAGCAAGTTATGTTTCTGGATAACGTTAGCAATTTCACGCTTCCGCCCATCAGTCATCATAACGGTTGTAGGATTTGTACAAGAAGGCATCAGGAATATACCACGTATATCCAGCAGCTGGCACTGGTTATCCAGCACTTGTGGTAGCATTCCAGAGGCATCGCCTGGAATCGGAACAAGCTGAATACGATACATTCGGGCAAGCTCAATAAAATTAGAATAGGTGAATACATCAACGGCAATCCGTTGTCCAGGTTCGAAGAGAGCAAATAACGTAATGACCAACGCATTCAGGCCACCGGATGCAATTGCGATGTTATTGATATTTGCCTGTATTCCAAATGCTTGCATCCATGATAGGCCTGCCAGTTTATGATGTGGCATTCCTGTAGGATCATTGTAATTTAATAGTTCCTCTATATTGCCTCTATGCATAACCCTTCTTGCGACCTGAGCTACGATCGAGTTACTCTGCTCAAACGAAGCAACAAGCCCCAGATCAATACAGTCATGAGAAATTTTGTCCTTCGATATTGCTATCGAGCGCGTTGCATTCGTTGCCACAAAGGTACCACTTCCTGTAATAGCATAGATGAGTCCTTTAGCTTCGCATAGCTTATAAGCGCGTGTAATTGTTGTGAAATTAACATCTAAAAAATCCGCTAGCTCACGTTGAGGGGGAAGCTTCGTTCCGGGTACCAAAAGACCGCTAGCTATATCTTGTTCAAGTAATGAGGCTATGGAATGATAGATCGGACGCTTCAGCGTATGTCTGTCAGGTCGCCACGACATCGGGTAATTAACAAAAGAATTGATCGGCATATTGTCCTCCCACAAAATTGTAATCCATACAATTATACCGTTGATTGTATGGATTCGCACTGCTACAATGACATGGACATAAGCTAAGGGGTTGTAAGTAACATGCGTAACAATAACAAACTTTATGTAGCATTCCGCACCGCGGCTCCTGCTACCTTTCCCATTCTTGCCGCTTTTTTATTTTTGGGGATCGCCTACGGAATTTACATGAATGTATCAGGGTTTCATGTGATCTATACCTTTCTAATGAGCTCGCTTATTTATGCTGGATCGGTGGAATTTCTAACGGTTCACTTGTTATTAGGTGCTTATCATCCATTAAGTGCATTATTGTTTGCTTTAATGGTTAATGCACGACATCTATTTTATGGCATATCTATGCTGGAGAAGTTTAAAGGTACGGGGCTGAAGAAGCTTTATTTGATTTTTGGTCTCTGTGATGAATCATTCACCATCAATTATTCCGCGAAGATCCCTGAAGGAGTGGATCGCGGTTGGTATATGTTCTTCGTCACGCTGCTAAATCATTGCTATTGGGTCGTAGGCGCTTGTATCGGGGGAGTATTCGGATCGATTTTTCACATGAATATGGAAGGTCTCGAATTTGTGATGACAGCACTATTCGTTGTTATCTTTATTGAGCAATGGAAGAGTGGATCGACCCATAGAAGTGCTCTAGTAGGCGTTGTTATCTCCATACTGTGCCTTATCATATTTGGACGTGACAGCTTCATGATCCCCGCAATGATCCTAATTATTGCAGCACTTACGATCACTCGTAAACAACAGGAACCGGTAGGTGAAACCGCATGACGATGTCTACTTTTCAGCAGATCATTACAATTGCCATGGTTGTGCTAGGCACGATGATGACACGTTTTATTCCGTTCATTATTTTCCCACCGGGACGTCCAACCCCAAAGTACATTCAATACCTAGGTAGAGTTCTTCCATCAGCAACGATTGGACTCCTTGTTATTTATAGCCTAAAGAACACTAACGTATTGTCCGGTAATCACGGATTACCGGAGCTAATATCCGTCGCAATCGTCGCGTTGCTTCATCTCTGGCGAAGAAATATGCTATTATCCATAGCATTCGGTACAATCGCTTATATGGTATTGATTCAGATATAAGAAATTTATGTAGGTCTTATCAACCGTACAGTACTATATAACTACAATTATAACATTAACCTCCATTATTTATCGATCATTCAAGACTACGATAATCCGCAAGAAGCTTGTAGCGGCTACAAAAAACTACACAAGCTTCATCCGACGCGTGAGTTGTATGTATTTCATACGAGCAGAAACGACGTTGAGGTTATAGAAGAATTTTTTTTAGAAGTGCGGCAACCGTCTTTGATACCGATGCATTAGCTGTAATAGGCATCCATATTGATTTTATTAATGGACGAGCAAAACGAATGTATGGGGTTGGGGGGACTAGCGAAATTTGCTATGAGCAGCAGATTCCTGACATACTCATTGAACTTATTACTTTGACTGATTTACCAATTCAGCTTGGTTCGATACAAGAGCCTTATGGCTTTGATGGAATTGTTGGTATTGATTTTATGATAAGAGCTAAATGCAAGGTTGATTTTGACACCATGAATATCGATCTTAAACACTAAACCAAGCGATAACATCCATCAGTGGACAGCAATCGCTTGGTTTTAGTTTTCCTCTACAACAAAAAACCTCCCCACACCCGTAAAGGTGGAGAAGGTATAAATGCGTCACTTTTAGCTCCCCAAGCCTAATCAGCTCGACAACCGCTTGTGAACGGCCTTTAACTTTCAATTTCTGCATTATGTTGGAGATGTGATTGCGTATGGTTTTCTTGCTAATGAATCATTGACCAAGCGATATCACGAGTCGTTTTAACTACACCTCATAGTTCACTACATAATTCTGCAGCTCTGTATTGTAAAAGCCTACACTATACTCAGTTACCTTGCCCAGCTCATCATAAGAATAACGAGTTCGCTTCAGCAAGGGACACTTCTTATCAAGGAGCAATATCTCCTCTACATCAGGCGGAGGAACGGCAACGGAAAATTCATCACGCAGTTTCTCTAAGGAAACGCTCCGCTCTTCAAGCAGTTCATACAAGGACTGGGCATTTAAGTCCAGTAGATCCAAATCATCCATACCATTTACTAAATAATGCGTGTAATGAACGTATGGAATATCATTGAGACTATATATGCGTTCCAAGCGTATACAACGTTCGCCGAATAAACGAAAGGCTTCGCTTTCGACTTCATTATATACTCGCTCCGCCTTCAGCCATTGCTTCCGAATTTGGTGCCCTTCATCCACTAGAATTTCCGTGAATTTTTTCCACTTGGACAGCTTGGATGATGAGGTATTACGGATCACCTTCGTCCCCTTGCCGCTCCCCTTTTCCAGAAATCCTTCTTGGACGAGCTCCTGAATGGCACCGCGTACAGTGATCTTGCTGACATTGAATTCCTGCTCTAGCTGAGGCTCGGAAGGAATATTCAATCCAATAGGATAGACTCCGTGTAGAATCCGATCCTTTATAATATTTGCAATTTGCATATATAAGGGCTTATCTTTTCGGGACAAACTCAAGAGGTTCACTACCTTTCTACATCGCCTACGGATAGAGTCATAGCTCGAAGTATATCCGCTTCTGAAGCCATGGGAGTGTCGCCCTCGACAGTATGGGCTAACATACTAGCGGCAGCGGCAAACCGTACTGTCTGCTCAGGTGTAAATCCTGTTAGCTCGCCATGCACAATTCCGCTCGTATAGGCATCTCCAGCCCCTATTCTATCATAGACGAGAAATCTCAGCGTATCCGAAAAGAAGAAGCTCTGATTCTTATAAAGAAACCCACGCAGTGAATGTGAGTTGTCGCCATGAATACTGCGATGGGTGCCTGCGATCACCGAGATATCGTAATGCTTCGCAACTGCTGGAATCAGTTCGATCAATTGCTCTTCACGTTCAGCTTGTTCAGTGCTGATCCCCAAGATAAAGATTGCGTCCTTCTCATTCATCATTACGATATCGGCCAGCTGCAGCATCTCCTCGTAATGCGGCTTCGCTTGTGAATAGCCTTCCGGTCCCCACAAGGACGGACGATAGTTGCAATCAAAGATCACAGTCCCACCCTGCTGTTTGACAGCTCTAGCCAAGGATTTCATATGATGACGTACACTATCGTTCATAGCCAGCGTAATGCCGCAGAAATGGATCACATCCAGGCTTCGCGCAATCTCTTCATAATTATAAGTTTCCTCAGGAGCCGTATTGAAGCTACTCTCCAGACGATTGCTGTAAGTTACCTTGCTTGGACGTGCACCAAATCCGTTCTCCAAGAAATACAAGCCCAGATATTCTCCTCCTCGTATAACGAGGCTAGAAGAGATGCCCAGCTTCCGCAAATACGCGGCGGCGGCCTCTCCCAAGGAAGTAGTCGGCAAACGGGAAATCAAATAACCTTCATGCCCGAAGCGTGCCAGTGCAGCGCTGACATTAACCCCGGTACCAGAGAATGAATAGTTTAAGCTGTTTCCCTGGGATAGCAGCTGAACTCCCGGCACCTGCAGACGCATCATCACTTCTCCGAATGCCCCGATTCGTTTAGGCATATTTATCTGTCAGCCTCTTCATAATTCCAAGCAAATCACGCACATCCTGGGTCCGGGTCTGGCCCGATTCTTTATCGATAATGGATGAGTAGACATGCGGAATCACTTGTGGCACCCCTGCTTCAAGCGCAATCTCTAGTATTTCCTCGAAATTGTCCATATCAATTCCACCGGTTGGTTCGAGTGCGAACCCTGCCTCAGCACAGGCCTTAGCGACAGAGCGGTATTCCTCTTCACGGCTTAATCCCTCCATCGGGAAATACTTCAGTGCATTACCACCCATATCCCGAACAAGCGCAATTGCCGATGCTATAGGTACAATCGCCGCTTCACTCTGCGCAGCGCTGAAGACTCCTGTAGAAATATTCACATAACCAGCGTGACCAGAAGGGGCGATCATGCTGTTGATCCAACTGTCTTTCCCACCAAGATTAGCGCGTGTAGCTCCAACCACCGGGAATGCCTGGTTAATATGACTACCCGGATAATGCTTAGCAATCTCGGCCACAATTGCCGCTTGGCGATTATCCCCTGCACCTAAGCCAATGGATACCGCATCTTCAATCTCTTGACCATATTGCTTCATGGCGGTTACGGCTTCTTCTACCGTCTTATAATCCTTAGAGAGCACACCGACCAGTACATAACCTTCCGCCGCTTCATAAATTTCTTTAGCATTAGCGATATCTTTAGCGAGTACATTTAATGCGGTGCGGCCCTTATAAAAACGTTGTGAAATCGTCATCTTATTGTCCCCCTATTAATTTATGAATGCTGTCTACAATCACGTGCAGATCATCCCCCAGAAGCGGCCGTGGATCAATATCGAAATATCCCTGCTTCACTCCATAATCGCGGGTGTAGATCGCAATCTCGCCCTTCTGCAACCCCTCCACCAATTCTTTCGCCGTAATTCCGGCCTGCTGTGGATCAACCTGAACCCGGCCGCGATAGATGGCACGGCCCGCCTCGTCCTGCACAATGGTTACACGAATTCCCGGAAGTTCATTCAACACCATCAATCCCTGCAAAGACGCTTTCTCGGTGTCACTCTTGTCTTCCTTGACCATGTATTCCTCTAGTGCTTGCAGCAGACCAAAGGAAGTTTCTTTACCAACCTTCATACTGCGTCCTATTCCATACAATTGGACCTTAACCCATTCCACATAATTACGTTTGCCGGCGATAATACCGGATGTAGGCCCTTCAATAGCTTTAGAACCACTATAAATTGCCAGGTCAGAGTATTTCACATATTTACAGAGGTCTTCTTCCGCTGCGGCATCTACGATTAGTGGAATGCCCCTACGTTTTGCGATCTCCCATGCTTCTTCGACGGATAACATATTCTTCTGCACCGCATGGTGGGACTTCACGTATAGAATGGCAGCCGTCTGCTCACAAATGGCATCCTCTATATGCTCGGCACGGCCTTCATTCGCATAACCGACCTCAATTAGTTTCCCACCACCTAGATAGACCATCGTTTCCACAGGAGCTCCGTACTGTACATTATGCCCCTTCAGAATGATGATTTCATTGCGTGGAATGGCTTCTTGGTGCAAACGTTCACTGCGGCGCCGATTGCCTTGGGTCACTAGCGCCGCAACGGACAATGCAATACCGCTGGAGGCTGAGTTAACGATAAGCGCTGCTTCAGCGCCGAGAATTCGTGCCGTGTAATCTCCGGCTTTATCCACCAGATCCGCTATTTCCACATAACTCTGTCCGCCTTGCTTCATAGCCTCCATCACTGTGTCAGACGGAGCCGACACACCCAAGATACTCATTCTGCCGCTTGCATTGATTACGCGTTTAAGCCCGTATTTCGCATTTAATGAATTCCCCACCTATAACCACTCCTTTTGCATGGATTACTTTATCCGTCATTCTTTCTTCTCCTTCAGAATCCACAAGCACTGCAGACTTATGCTGCAGGGTGAAGAGAGTCAAGTTTGCAGGATCTCCCACCTGAATTCGGCCCAGCTCCGGCCTGCCCAGCCATTCCGCCGCATTGGAAGTAACCGCTGCCACAATCTCATCCAGAGCATAGCCCAAACATAGAAACTTGGAAAGTACATTAGATATGCTAAAGACTGGTCCCTTCATTCGGTTCACTCGATAGATATCCGTGCTAATCGTATTCAGTCCAATACCATTACGTTTAGCAGCCTCAGCTACCTTAAAAGAGAAGCTTGCTGTTCCATGTCCCACATCGAGATGAACTCCCCGTTCAATGGCCTCAGTCAGTACCTGAAGCGGCTGACCATCCGCAGCAAACAAATTATTCTCTTTTCCGTTGAGATAATGGGTCACGATATCCTTACGCTGCAAAAGGGGCATAACCTCTCTGATATCTGGCGGTGCTGAACCGATATGTACCATTAACGGCAGGCCCGTCTCCATTGAAAGGCTTCGTGCAATATGCAGCGGCTCAATCCCGCTGCCACCCACAACGCTTTTGCTGATCCTAGCCTTTAATCCCACGATTATCTCCCCGTAGGTTCGGACGGATTGCAGGATCTTCTCCTTATCAATCCATTCCAAGTTGGACAATTCATCAATTCTTAGCAGTCCGATCCGCGAGATATTTAAGAAAGCCAGCACATTCGTCTTAGCCTGAGACGCGTCCAGAGCCAGATCACCTATCCGATCCGCCCCGCAGCTACCGGCATCGACTAGAGTGGTCACCCCTTGCCGGACACCGATCTCATCGATCTCGTCACCATACGGATCAAATTCGCGAAAGGCATGCACATGCATATCGATCCAGCCACTGGATACGTACGCGCCTGAACCTTCCCACTCCTGCTCCCCATGCGCCTCACCTGCCGGGGTGATCTCAGCGATCTTGCCATTTTCGATTACAATGTCGATCTCTTCTCCGCTTACCCGTTTCACCTGACGGAGCACGTATCTTTCATCCATTGTTCTCACCTTTTTCCATATAACATTATAATGTTTAAAATAACACGAATAGCGCGTTAAGTAAATATAACGTTATAATGTTTATATGTAAAATTAGACGTGGTTGTCACAAAATTAGAGAAACCTGATTATCGGACGGATTCTTTGTAGAGAGTAATTAGGGAAAATCTCCCTGATTATAGCCGATAATTGCTTTTAATGAATAGAATTAGGGAATTCCTCCCTAAAAATCGTGGTAATATCTATATTCACCAACGAATCAGTTGAATTAGAGGGAGATTTTCCCTAATTATTAGTCAAATAAGCAAAAATCGCAGAATTTTACGGAGATTTCCCCTAATTATCTATCAGAGCTTCCGTTTCACTTCTTCAGTAGTGCTAGAAGTCGATTTGGCTTTTACCTGCCCATAATCTACAGAAGCAAGCTGCAAATGACCGAAACGCAAAGCAGCGATCCTCCAATAAAAAGGAGAATCGCTGCTTTCTTGACTTTTACCGTTCAGAATATCGAATGTGTCTGTCACTCTTGTACAAAATCTATGAACTTAATAACCCTACATGTATCTTAATAACAGCCTTCTTAATCTTCATGCCCGGTTGACCCATACCAGGTCTGTGTACATCATGCGGGAAAAAGACTGCGAACATCCCCGGCTTCAAAGTTAACAAAATTTCATCGGATGACGGAGGATAAAGCGCATAATCTGCTTCGGCATCGTAAGGCTTAGTAGCCTCGATCCCTTCTTGCAAAGGGGACCAACCGATCGTTTCTTCACCTTCGATCAGATAATGCACATCAATATAAGCCTCATGCTTTTCAGCAACCTGTTCCTCTAGCGACTTCGCCTCAAGCGCCATAATCGAAACGTATATCTCGTTACCGCGCATCTCGATTCGCCCGAGATCAGGTTCGTGTCGTAAGATGACTTTCAATTCCTCAATAGCCTCTACAATGACTGAATTCTCGTATCTGCTATGCTCTTCCCAAGATGACAATGAACCTAAGATCATATTGTCTCATTCTCCTCACATCTCAATTATCTTACAGAGGTTGTTCAAAAAGTCCGCTTTTGATCACGAAGTAGCCCAAGAAGCTTACTCGACATCGAATATTGAATTCAGGCGAAACTTCCGGTGCTCACGTAGCTTCCACTACGCTCCGCTCCTCAGTTTCTACCTTCATCCAATCTTCTCGGTGTTAAAAACCATACTTTTTGAACTCGCACTTATAGGAGCTTCTCACTAACTGCTGCAGCTGTTGTTTCTTTATTGATAATGGACTGCTCACTAGTCTTTTTGAAATATTCCACATATAAAATATCCAGCAGATAGAGTTGTGAGATCTTAGCAGATAATGAACCGCCCTGCAGAGGACCCTCATTAGCACCACAAAGTAAGGTAAGATCCGAATACGACGTTAAAGGTGACTTTTCAAATCTCGTAATGGACACCACCTTAGCGCCTCGTTCCTTCGCCTTTCTAGCAACCTCGATACTATCTTTCGTTGAACCGGAGTAAGAAATGATTACAGCTACATCTCGGTTAGACATTAGCGCCGCAGACATCATCTGAAGATGTGAATCCATCAAACACTCCGTTTTGTTAGTAATGCGCATAAATTTAATTTTGGCTTCCATCGCCGTGATTAATGAAGAGCCTACGCCGAAAAATGATACTCGTTCCGCGTTTATCATATAATCAATAGCTTCATTGATCTTCTGTATATCAATTAAATTATAGGTCTCGTTCAGTGCACTTACATTTGTGGTCAGCACTTTGGAAGCCACAGCTTCAGTAGTGTCGTCCATTAGAATTTGATCCGTAAGCTGCGGGATCTCATTCTCTACAGTGATACTATGAGCGAGTGCAATCTTGAACTCTTGATACCCTTTATAACTTAAAGATTTGCAAAATCGAAAAATACTTGATTCACCTACATCGCACGCATCTGCAAGATCAGTAATCGACATATAGACAACACTTCTCGTGTTCTCCAGGACGTAGTCCGCTACCTTCTTCTCCGTATTCGTCAAATTATTGTACTTGGAATGAATAGAAGAAAAAATACTGATTGTTCGCAAATAAGCCCCTCCTTTACAATGATTTAATGTGCGAATAAAGAGGAAGCACCAAGCAAGCCTGCCTTATTCCCAAGTGAGGCCTTAACAATTCTTACACCCGCAAAACTCTCCATAATTAAAGACTTCGTCCGTTCCTCTACCCTTTGAACTAAATCTTCTTGTTCCATAACACCGCCCCCAATAATTATAGCGGATGGATTGAAAATATGAATAATTGAGGCTAAACCCGCGGACACCTCAGTTACCCATGAATCCAAGATCTGTTTCAGAGCTTCGTCCCCTTTGTGAATTTTATCAAAAAGGACTTTTCCGTCTGTACATTCGGGATCTGCTTGCTGAGCCATCTTGACTAAAGCAGTGGTTGAAGCATACTTCTCATAAAAAGGCAGTCCCTCCACCGCATCTGACAATGGATGTGTCAGGATATGACCAAATTCGGCCGCCACCCCATCTGCTCCTTTATAGATTTGGCGGTTCAATACAATGGCACCACCAATGCCCGTGCCAAACGTCAAGCATAAGAAATTGTTAAAGTTCTGGGCAGCACCATAATAAGCCTCGCCTAATGCTGCTGAATTCACATCGTTCTCTACCATAACAGGTTTATGAAAATGATTAGTTACAATTTCCTTAATCTTCATCCCTGTATAGCTAGGTATATTTTCGTTAGCATAGACTATAATTCCTTCTTCAGCATTGACTTGACCGGCTGTACTTATAGCAATGGCATCAAAATCATCATTTTCTGCAATCTTATCAAGCAATCTTGAGATTACATGCGGCCCTCCCAAGTGGCTCTCAGTTGCATACTCCTTAAAGTTATGAACATTCCCAAGTTTATCGCATATACACATCTTGGTATTGGTACCGCCAATATCTACAGCGAGAATTCTCATCCTTATCTACCCTCTCCGGCAATCTACTGAATAGCGTCTACAAACCTTTTGGTAATCTCCATTGGTCTTGTAATCGCTGAGCCGACTACTGCTGAAAAAACACCTAGATCAAACATTTTCTTCAGTTCTTCAGGAGTGGAAACACCGCCTTCAGCTATCACAGGCACAGAGAAGTTGCTTACGATTTGCTTGACTAGCTCGAAATCTGGAAGTGACCGCTCTTTGGTGTATTCTGTATATCCGCTTAAGGTAGTTCCCACAAGATCAAACCCCAGCTCAACGGCTTTAGCAGCTTCTTCAAATGTAGAGCAATCTGCCATAAACAGTTGATCTTTATAGGTCTCTCTTATGTGAGGAAATAGTTCTGAGATGGTTGATCCATCCGGACGAGTCCGGTCTGTCGCATCCATAGCAATGATATCTACCCCTTCGCGGTAAAGCTCATCTACTTCCTTCAGGGTTGGTGTAATAAACACTTCAGAACCTTCGTATACCCTTTTGATGATCCCAATGATAGGTAGATCCACTGTTTTCTTAATTTCTTGAATATCCGCTACGCTATTTGCCCGAATACCTGAAGCACCGCCCAAGTATGCTGCATAAGCCATTCTTCCCATTATAAACGGACTATGCAGCGGTTCTTCGGGTAAGGCTTGACTGGAGACGACTAGTTTATGTTTTATCTTTTTAAGTACATTATTTTCAGTATTCATCAGTAACCCACTCCACATTTTTATTTATTCTTTGACTGCTCCTGCTGTAATTCCATTGGTGAAGAAACGTTGGAATAACATGAACACTAGCAACATCGGAATTGCAGCAATGGTGGCTCCGGCCATTTTATATGCGAAATTAGGATTCAGATCCTGCATTAAGGTTGCAGTACCAACCATTAATGTTTTCATTTTGTTCTCTTGGCCTATAACCAGCTGCCACAAATAATCATTCCAGACTTGCACGAAATTTAGAATAAATAAGGCTCCAATACCAGGTTTAATAATAGGCACCATGATGCGAGTAAAGATTCTCCATTCATTTGCACCATCTATTCTTCCGGCTTCTCTTAAAGCGTTAGGGGTTAAATCGAAGAATCCTTTTAATAGGAAGACTCCAAATGCACCCGCAACGTTCGGCCAAATCATACCGTTATACGAATTCACCATTCCAAATTGCTGTGTAATCCGGAATAAAGGCACGATCATAATTTCCTTAGGAATCATCAAGCTCGATATGAAAATAATGAAGATGATATCTTTACCTTTAAAATTGATCTTTGAGAATGCATAGGCAGCCATAGCGCCTACAATAATAACGATAATCGTAGATACGCCTGAGACATAAATACTATTAAACGTCCATCTCAAAGCCGGTTGGTTCTGAAACACATCCACATAGTTGGAGAATGTAATCGATTTAGGCCACCAGTCTGGAGGCATCTTCACAACATCTGAACTGTTCTTAAGCGAACTAGTGAATAACCAATACAAGCACTTCTGGAGCTTTTCCGGCTGGACCTGCCCCGCTCCCTCTAGCTTTATGAGCGAGTCTAACAATACCTTGTGCGATGTTATAAGAAGTTTGTTCAAATCTTTCTTTCGTATCATTCGTCCCAAGCATGATCACTACCAAATCAAGTGGTGCATGTGACATGAGGCATGGATAGAGATAAGCTATTCCGGCTAACCCTTCAAATAGCGGATCGTCACTAACACTGGTTCTACCAGGAAGCCCTTCCTCTATGACACGATAAGCGTCGCCCAGTTCTGCATGCAGAAGCCCGGTCCAACGTATTTCATCATTAAACCTTTGATCTGTCTCTGCGTCGTAGCCCCAAGTATTGGAATCACCAAAGCATACGATGGTTCTCTTCATTGCATTAACCACAATATTTTTCGATCGCTTGATCAATCAATTTCATAATATCTGCGATTGGACCAGCATCTTCAGCGGCTACCCCTTCAAGCGGTGCTCTTACACTACCAATGTTTACGCCTCTTAATCTCAGAACCTCTTTAATTTCCGCATACATAGAACCCTTGAGGGAACAAAGCGCGATGATGATATCGTTGATCTCACTTTGAAGTTGTCCTGCTTCCTCAAACTTGCCGGCAAGTACAAATGTATTAGCTTGCAAGAACAGCTCCGGCATAACTGCATAAGTACCACCAATGCCAGCATCGGCTCCCATGATTCTTCCCGCAACATACTGTTCATCCGGTCCATTAAAGACCACTACATCTTTTCCACCCACTCTTTTGAAGCGTTCAATATCCATAGGTGGCATAGAAGAATTCTTAACACCGATAACTTTTTTATTAGTAAGCAGTTTCTCGAATAAAGCTGGAGTTAGTGTATATCCCGTAGTCTGAGGAATGTTGTAGATAATGAACGGTAGAGGAGTTGCCTCCATAATATCGCTCCAATATTTAGTTACTGCACTATCAGGTAATTTGAAATATATAGGTGGGATTGCGGATAGTGCATCATATCCTAAGCTCGCCGCATGTTTTGCTAATTCGATACTATCTCTAGTAGAAGGGGCTCCTACATGAGCAATCAGTGTCATTTTACCTTTCAGGTTACTAGCTACATAGCTAAGTACCGCTTTGCGTTCGTCCAGACTCTGGTAGATACATTCTCCAGAACTACCTCCCACATAAACACCTTGAACTCCTTTTTCAAATAAGTAATCACATAAGGCATGTGTCCGGGATTCGGAAATATTTCCTTGATCGTCATAGCAAGCATAGAAGGCAGGTATAATTCCGTGGAACTTGTTGAGTGTCATTGATAATCCCCCTTAAGATGTGAACGGTTTCTTTTCTACATATTCAAGATATCACTTAAATTTAGTTCTGTAAATTATTTTCTCTATTTTTTTAAAAATAAAATTTATTTCCACCGGAAGAACGATCATACTAGAAAAATAGTTTCATTTAAGTAAATGCCCATAAAATAAGACCTTATTTTCCAATTAAAAATAGAATATCGGACGATATATGCAGCTCTAGTTATTATCAGAGTAACACTATCTACGACCTTAAAGTCATCTGCCGTATTGGTAATTACTAGAAATCCTTTGCGGCTCTCAAGGGCAATAGATTATCCTTTTAAATCTAATATAAGTGTCTCCTACAAGGAGACACTTTTCTCCATAGGAAGCACAAACCCTAATTAACACACAATGTTCACTTAAAAACTGTGTTTTTCACGTGGACACAGCTTTAAAAAACTAATTTCTATGATATAATGAAAGCGTAACCAGAACAATACAAAATATATTGTTTCTTCGCCAAAGGAGGCTGGAGGAAATGCTAGCAGGTCTTAAAGAACTTAAAAATTGGGTAACGGAAAATTGGAATCCAACGATGAATTCAGGTAATGAGGATTATCAAAAAATGGAATATTCTGTGCAACGCCACTTGCACACTCCAAGATCCCCAAAACCACTCACCTATGAAGAAGAAGCTCGTATCAAGACTGTTAAATTCCATTAATTTCACCACCTTTAGATACAGATTGACCCTATAATAGAATCTTGTCCTAAGGCCGCAGATCCGGAAGTCATTCCAGTAGAGCGGTCTTTTATTATGCCTTGAGATTATGTAACGAAAAACCTTTTCCATATTGACTCGATTTCTTGAATCAAATACATACTAAAAAACCTCCCTCTCCATGACGGCATCCCATCACTTCGAAAGAGGCTTCCTAGTATCATTTGATCTTATACAGACATTTGTCCTTTCTTCTGCAAGTCCGAAAGCTTGACCGCCTGACCTGCGTTCAATCTCGAATGTTCCGACGCGAATGCGATCAAATGACTCTGCAGGGATGCCGTCGCCGAGGTCAAACCTTGCGATGGATTGCTGTCGAATTGACGCACATTCCGCAGGAATGAGCTTACCATACGGTCATCGCCGCCTCCATGACCATCGCCTTCCACATTGCAGCCAATCTCAACCTTCTCGCCCGATACATAGCGGTACAGCGTGAAAGATCCTTTGTCCATATCCCCGATGATCTCGCCTTGTGTTCCCATAATTTGAACCCGGCGCGTGCCGCTCTGTGTCAGCCCTGACATGATGAACGATGCATTCGCTCCGTTCTCGAACTCCATGTTGACTACCTGGTGATCCACGACATTATTATCGCAGCGATACACGCAGCGACCCCACGGTCCTTCCTTCAGCGCCTTCAAGATCCCCTCTTGCGACAAATCATTCGTCATATAGCGTGCCCAAGGGTGTTCCGGGGGCTGAATATATATTTTCATCGCCGAGAAGGCGCATTCCTTCTCAACCTCACAGCCGTTGATACAGCGATCCGCGGAGCCTTCCGGAGCGTTCTCCGCCCTGAAATGCAGTAATGATCCGTACGAGCTCACGCTTGTACACGGTTGATTCATAAGCCATGAGATGAGATCCAGATCATGGCATGATTTGGCCAGGATCATGGGACTCGTCTCCTCCGAATTGCGCCAATTCCCGCGGACATAACTGTGTGTCATATGCATGTAGCCCACATTTTCGGTTAATTGAATCGTACCTATCGTTCCGAGTTCACCGTCTTCGATGCATTTTTTGATCCCAGACCAGAACGGGGAATATCGCAGGACATGGGTTACGACGAGCAATCGCTTATACCGAAGCGAAGCTTGCTCCAATTCGATGCATTCTTCCATGGAAGGAGACATCGGCTTCTCTAGCATGACATGATAGCCTAGCTCCATCGCTTTCATCGCTGGTATATAATGCATCCGATCGAGCGTAGCAATTATCATCACGTCCGCAATTTGACCCTGATCGAATACTTTCTCCCAAGAATCGTAGACATGTTCTGGGGCAATTCTATGAATCTCTGCAAATCGATTTCTACGTTCATCATCCGGCTCAGCTACGGCAACAATCTTTAATTCATTCGGGAACTTCTCCGCGTAGGGCCCATAAATATATCTTCCTCGACTGCCAGCGCCAAGTAATACAGCTGTTAATGTTCTCAAGACTACTCCTCCTCTTGCGCACCTAGTGTACTTCCATTGTAAGGCGGTAGGAACGTAGGCAAAAGAGATCGTTACTGACATTTCATATACATTTATTGACCTTGATTCTGTATATGGATCCTTGCCATACGGAAATCTTGCGGCGTCGTTTCGTTCTGCTTCTTGAAGAAGCGAATAAACGCAAGTGCTGAGTTGTACCCCAGGGCAGCAGCAATTTCATTCACTTTCATCGATGTGTTGAGCAGCATATCCTTGGCAATCAGGTTACGATAGTCGTTCACATATTTAGATAACCCCATTCCAGTGATTTGCTTATAAAGTCGGGACAAATACGATGGATTCAAGCTCACGTAATCGGCCAGCGCATTTAAGGAAATATCAGTGGAAATATGTTCTTCAATATATCGATGTACCTTATTCACGACCTCTGTCGGCAATTGCGTACCCCGCAGCGCATTCCATTCGAAGAAGCAATCCGCCATTTGCGAGAAGTATTGAATCAGCTCCGACCATGATGCGGAATCTCCATAGCGATATAACTTATCCAGATCCATCAGCGTATTGATGTAATCCCGAATTTCCCGATTCTTATGGATATAGAACAGAAAAACAGCTGAAAGCGAATGATACAGTTCGATCTTCCGCTCATTCGGCGACTCCTCATCATTCCAAATGGACGTTAGTTCGGCATACAGCTTGTTGAATTGCTCCCGATGATTATTCTCGAGACAAGACATCAGCAATTGAACACGGGCGTGATAGAAGGCATCGTGGTAGTTCCCACTCAGATCACCGTTCACTTCTCTTTGAATGTCTTTATCGGTCAATATGACCTCATTAAATAATCCATGTCCTTGTACCAGGCCGTATTTGATCGAGTGAAACCGATCAGATATGTTATCCCATGTCGTTGCTTCACTTCCAAGAAGGAAAGAAACCGATAAACTCAGCAATCTCTTGCAATTTCCCTGCACAGTCTCCAGAATACCGCTCGTATACCGATGAGCTCTGATCCAATCCTGATCCCCGTATTCGATAGACGATCCATCCGGGATTTTCGGTTGAATCATCCAGACGATTTTGGATAACTCGAATACAACGGAATAGCATCTGACCTGCGTGGACAAATACTCATCGCAAATGTTCTGTACGGCGTAAGTCAATAACGCTTTATCCGGCGTCGTGAACATTTCTTTCCATGCGTCTACCCTGCCTATGAGCAAGTAAACCGGCAATGTCGCATCAAGCGGGATATCGATTTCTTTGAACGCCTGCTTTAATTGGCTATCCGATACATGCTTGCCTTGAAAGAGCTCCCACACATACTCTTTTTGCAGGGAGGGCAATGCCAGTCTCATTTTGGATTGCGCTCTAGCGATCATCTGTTCTTGGTTATTTTCTTCTTCAATTTTCTCAATCGCCCGTTCTACGGACTGAATAATTTTCTCATCACTTTCGACCTTCAGAATATAATCGAACCCACCGTACGTAATTGCGCTCCTTGCATAATGAAAATCATTGTATCCTGTTAAGAAAATAACTTTGCAGGCCGGCCACTGGGATTTGATTTCCCGAAGCAGCTCAATCCCTTCCAGTCCAGGCATCTTAATGTCGGAAATCACGATATCAATACGGTGATGAGACAGTACCTCCAGTGCTTCTTCACCTGAATATGCCTTCATAACCTCGAGTTGTAAATGATCGGTCTCATTGAATAGCTCCAGAAGACCATCGACAATAATGGGAAGGTCATCGACGATTAGCAGTCGGTACATGCTGATTCCTCCTCTAGTTCGCGCTCAGATTGATTCTTACTTGAAGTCCACCAAGAGCAGAACGTGACACTGTAATGCCATATTCCTCACCGTACCGCAGCTGTATTCTGCGATGCACATTTATGATTCCGGTTGTTTCCTCCATCCTAGTGGTGGATTGACGCAGTCGCTTCTGAAGCTGTTCGATCTCCGCATCGGAGATGCTTCGGCCATTATCTTCGACATAGATGGAGAATACATCGCCCACCCGCTCACAATGAACCCATAGCTCACCCTGCTGAATCATATTGCCCAAGGCATGCTTATAAGCATTTTCGATGATCGGCTGCAGAATCAGCCTCGGCACGAAGAGATCAGGAACATCACCTTCGAACTTGACTTGAATACGGTCTCCGTAACATATGGTTTGCATGTCTACATACGTGCGAGAATGATTGACCTCCAGCCCCAGCGGAATATCATCCTCGTCATCGCGAGTAATGAACTGAAAATATTGTCCGATGTACAGGCAGAATTGATAAGCCTTTTCCTTCTGATTCTCGGATTTAATTAACCGGCACAATACAAAAAAACAATTATATAAAAAATGAGGATTAATTTGCGATTGCAATCGTTTCAGTTCGGAACGCTGGTTCCTGATTTGCTGCTCGTAATTTTCCTCGATTAGTGTTTTCAAGGATCGGATCGTATTATTAAAAGCTTGGTACAAATACCCGAACTCATCGGCTCCACGATCGATCACGATCGGTTCCAGCCTATTCTGCTGAACGCGCCGAAAGGAATGTACAAGTTTCATTAATGGCCGATAGATAAATCGTAATAGAAAGTAGGAGAAGAAAACGACAATACCCACAGCTAGCGCGCAAGCCCACCAGAACAATGTTCGATAGATCTCAAGAGAACCCAAAATCGTCTCTTCGGGAATGCACATAATCGAATAGGAATTCCAGAGACTGGAGTATTTATATACCGTAAGAAACCGCTTACCATTATACATAATCGTTTCGTATCCTTCGTCTTTTTGCAATTCCCGCTTATCCGCAGCGAAGGATTTCATTTGTTCCAGCAGTTCCGGATCCATGTCACTCTCGATCTCCCAACCACGTTCCAGATTGAGCAATACGCTCTGTCCACCACGCGAGCTGCCGATTTGAGATAACGTTTCTCTGATTTTGATAGTCGATAATTCAACCGCTACGATATAAATCGGATTTTTAACGGTATTAATGGGGTATTGCATGGAAATAAATAATCGATCGTTCCAGTAAATGAAAGGTTCTTCGTATAATCTCTTGTTTTGCTGCATAGAAGCATATTCCTGCTTATTCATCGAAGTTTCAAATTTATTGCTAAGAATCGTTCGGTCGATAAGAGGGATATACGCCCTTGCTTCTTGAATAAATGGACTTGAGTTCTTCATCAATTCAAGCCGTCTTTGGATATCTAATATTTTTTGCGCACGATCGTAATAACTCATGTAATTGCCTGTAGTTGCAATTTCCATCAAGTCTTTGTCCATCACATAGTTCGGCAAATAACGGCTGATCCGGTCTGCTTCCTTGTCGAGTGAATCCAGATAGAAGCGAGTCGTATTTAGAATAGACTCGGAAATTTCACTCCGAATATTGTCCGAACCCTTCTCATTAATCAACCAGGTAATCGCCATGAGTGGAAACAAGGCTGCCAGAAAGGCAGCCATTATTTTCTGGAATATAGAGGAATCTTTAATCAAGAATCGGATTTTCATCGTTTGTTCTCCTGCAATGCAATGTCATAGTTTGAGTGCCCTATTTTATTCTTTGACACTCCCCATCACAATTCCTTTAATGAAGAACCGCTGCAAGAACGGATACACGATAAGAATCGGAAATGCTGCTACGAATATTTGAGCTGCCCTGCTCGTACGATCGGACAATTTGATCATTAATTCTGCCCTCTCAGGTTTAATAAAGCGGAAATCCATTTTGATAATGATCGTCTGCAGGAAGGTCTGCAGCGGATAATTCTCGGGATGATTCATGTAAATCATACCATCAAACCAGCTATTCCAATGCCCCACCATAGTGAAAAGACCTGTCGTTGCCAATGCCGGCAACGATAGCGGCACATATATTTTCCATAAGGTAGTAAATTGACCCGCCCCATCGAGCAGCGAAGATTCCTCAAGTTCTTTGGGCAGACTGCGGTAGAAATTCAGCAGCAGAATAACGTTGAACACCGTGACCGCTCCCGGCAGCACCAAAGCCCAGATTGTATCGAGCATCCCAAGGTTCTTCACGGTTAAATAGTTTGGAATAAGCCCGCCACTGAATAAAATCGTGAATACGAAAAACCATGAATAGAAGGTCCGCAGCCGAAATTGGCGAGAATCTTTGGATAATGGATAGGCCGTGATAATCGTCAGGAACATGCTGATTGTCGTTCCCATAAGGACCCGCTGAATCGATACCCAGAATGCGCGTAAATATTCAGGTTTTCCAAATACGTTAGCATAAGCAGCCGTTGTGAATTCAACAGGCCACAGGATGACTTTTCCGGCGGATGCTGCCTGCCCGGAGCTGAACGAGAGCGCCAAAATATGAATAATAGGCATGAGGCATAACAAAGATACGGATGCCAGAAAAATAAAATTACATATCAAAAACAATTTTCTTCCGAATGATCTGTTAGTACGCACGATGTGTCTCCCTTCTGAATTACCGCCGATTGCATTAGAAAATGCGGTAATTCGCTACACGATAGGCTAAGATATAGGACATAGATACGAATATGAAAGAGATGACGGATTTCAGCAGTCCTACGGCCGTAGCGAAACCGAACTGTGCTTGCTCAATCCCCATACGATATACGAAGGTATCGATAATATCCGCGCTTTCATAGACCGGAGGACTATATAGGTTGAAGATTTGATCAAATCCCGCATTCAGTACATTCCCGATACTAAGCGTAAACATGAGAACGATAATAGGAAGCATCCCCGGCAGCGTCACATGCAACGTCTGCTTAAAGCGTCCTGCGCCGTCGATCTCCGCTGCCTCGTACAGTGACGGATTAATACTGGTAAGCGCAGCCAGATAGACAATCGTACCAAATCCGAACTCTTTCCATACATCCGATATGACCATCACATAAGGGAACCATTTGTTGTCTCCCAGGAAAAAAACAGGGTCTATACCAAACAAGCCAAGCACTTGATTGAGAATACCGGAAGATGGAGACAATACATCGATTAGAATACCGCTTAACAAGACCCATGATAGAAAATGCGGCAAGTACACGAGCGTCTGGAAGGTCCGTTTGACCCATTCTTTCCGCAGCTCATTCAGAAGTATCGCTATGGTGACCGGAACGATCATACCTGCTACAATTTTCATCACCGCAATGTATACTGTATTGAAGAATATCCGGCCGATATCGGGGTAATCCATCAGTAACTGAAGGTTTTTAAGACCAATAAATGGTGAGCCGAACAACCCTTTATTCGGTACGTATTTTTGAAAGGCCATCATAATGCCGGCCATCGGGATATAACTGAAGATGAGGACCAATACGATCCCAGGAACCAACATCAAGTGAAGCGGCCACTCCCTCTTCCACATACGCGTTAATACATTCATGCCATCCACCTCGCTATAGGACTAAAAATGAAGAACTAGGTTAAAGAAAAGAGAGGTCGTTTGTGTTCAACCCCTCGATTCTCCTGCTATCATTGTTTGTGAGTCGCGTACCATTCATTGACTTCTTTGGTCATTTCGTCGCCGCCAAGCTTTTTCCACTCTTCTACGAATTTATCGAATTCATCCACGGATACTTGATTCATCATAATCTTGAAGTATACTTCATCCCGCTTCTTCTTCAGGATTTCTTGTCGATCTGCCATGGTTGGAGTCGGTGCGCCGTAGAATTTGTTTTGTAGGTACTGTTTATTGTTCTGAATTTCAGGAACAAGTGAATATGCACCTTTTGGACCTGAGATCAGATATTCCCACCACATGTTGATATCGGTACCGTCAACATACTTCATGGCACGCTCGTAACGAGTTTTTTGATCTTTCGTCTCCAAAATGCTCTCGTCTTTGTTCTCGATCGCTTTTGGCAATATTTCACCGTTATTATCCTTTTGTTTACCAACACGAAGCGGGCTTAGAAGCCAGTAGTTGTTGCCTTTCTCCTTCAGGTCTTTACCATACTCATATACTTTCTGTTCTGGCGTCGGATGATTATCCACGACAATCCAATGGTTCAGCAATTTAATAACGCCTTCCGGATGCTTCGCTTGCTTGGAGATAACATAATATTCGTCAACACCCAAACCTATCTGCGATAGTGCAGGTTCGCTATCCACCGATGGAATCGGGAATACGCCCCACTCTTGTACGACTTTACCATCCTTTACTGCGCCTTTAGCGAGCTGAGCCGGTACCCAAGACTGGCCGTATACGATACCTGCGTTGTTGTTATAGAGGAGCTCTGCTGCTTTCTCCACATCTTTAACGACGAACTCAGGATCAATTAATCCTTTCTTGAACATTTCCTGCAGCGCCTTAAGTGCGTCTTTCACTTGAGGCTGAATGTCACTGTTGACCAAATTGCCATTTCCGTCTTCCATCCAAAGATTTTCATAAGCATGGTAACTATTCAAGAATGCTATTAGTCCTGTAACAGCTGTGGACTGGTTGTTAAATGGATCTTTGCTAATTACAATTCCATACGGTTTCCCAGTGCCGCCTGGATCTTTTGTTTTGAACGCTTCGGCGATCGTCAAGAGATCCGCCATCGTCTTTGGTTCCGGCAGGTTCAATTTCTTCAGCCAGTCCGTGCGTACATAGAGGAACTGATACTGGTACGGATTATAAGAACTTGGAATCCCCATGAGTTTACCGTCGAAAGTGGCGGTCTTCAGTTGCATTCCGCCATCCATCGACAAGAATTTCTTAGTCTCATCCGTCGCATTCTTGTCATATACGTCCGTGATATCCATAATCATATCCGCTTCGGTCAGCTCTTTCAGCTGTGTAGCATTAACCTTCATGAAGTCCGGAAGATCATTGGAGGCGATGGACATCTTCACTTTTTCCTTGAATTGAACGTCATCGGCGGACACCCATTTATTCGTGAGCTTCACACCGATATCTTTCTCATACGCATCATAGACCGAGTTCTTCTCAAAGCTTTCGCCCTCATCGAATTTGAGATACTGATCGCTTGCCGAAACTGTTGAAACTTCAATCACTTCATTTTTTTGTTCCACAGGTGTCTCAGGCTGCTT
Organism: Paenibacillus sp. FSL R5-0923; assembly: GCF_038009145.1. Lineage (NCBI taxonomy): Bacteria > Bacillati > Bacillota > Bacilli > Caryophanales > Paenibacillaceae > Paenibacillus > Paenibacillus sp. FSL R5-0923. The sequence continues at coordinate 2,007,482 of NZ_JBBPAT010000001.1, read as the reverse complement.
CTCAGGCTGCTTCTCCCCTTCATTTGTGGTTTTGCCGCATGCCGTGATAGTTAAACTTAGGATCAATGCGACGATCAGAAGTATTCTACTTTTTTTCTTCATATTACCCCTCCACATTGTCTCAAAATAGGTCGTGCATCTACTTCATGCTGCTTCTCTTCCTAGTTCTAGTATAGGAAAGGAAAGGACCCCCATCTATATACTAGTCTTTACTTTCGTATACACCTCTTGACTACCGTCAGGCTTGTCCCTAGAACGCACAAGAGAGAGGGAGTCTCCCTAGGTTAGGTTGACTCCCCCTTCGTTGAAACGTTACCGTGTATTAACTCGAATATTCAGCTCCCCACGATATTTGACAAGAGATGACGCGCCGCTTCTTGCTTCATTTCCATTTCTTCATTTTTCGATAAACCTAAGCGCACGTTCTGATTGATATTCAGCTAGACCTTTTGCGAATTGTTGATCGGGAAATCCTCTATGCTGTAGCTTTAAACCCGCTGAAGTTAATGATATATGGTGATGCAATTGATAAAATAACAGCCTATCCGGATCAAGCTTATCGTTCTTAAGATACCGATAGAAATCTCCAAAACGCATCTCCAAAAAACTATGCTCATGCTCAATATCAAAGAACGCTGCTCCTTCGATATCGATCAGAAAGGGCTCCAGCTTATCATTAACCAATACATGGTCAGGACCCAGTTCCCCATGAATAAATCCATACTGCTTTCTAGGCTTAATTCTTGATTCAAGCTCATACAACTTATCGAGCAATTTACTTTGATTAGACCCGATCTTCTCCATATGCTGAGAGGCGTAAGCTAGCTGTACTTTCGTATTTTTCATTTGTAATGAATGACATTGTTCTGTACTGATCTCGTTAGCATTGGCTTTCCCAAAAATCTGCCTTTCGGTGGTATGCATTGTAGTAAGCATATCCCCCAACTGCTGAAACACTTTATCTTGAGCAGCTAACTCGGAAAGTTGGAAAAAGGTTTCTGCCTTACGTCCATCTATATATTCAACAAGCGCATAATCAAATGGGTAACGATCTCTTTCCTTGTTCAGATCATAAAGTGCTGGGGTCTGAATTCCATGTTGTGTTAAATACTTATTGTTTAATTCAAACAAATCACTTCCATAGGACTGTTCATTTATATCTTCATTCGCTTTTTCTTCTTCAAAATAATTCATGGAAAGATCCCACACATACAAAACGCAGGAAAATCCATTACTGCACTCAATCTTGTAGACCACCTTTTGTGCGCCACCATGCATTCGTGAAACACGAGTAACTAAATAACTGGTGCCAAAAATCCGTCCAATATAATCCTGTAAGTCGGCCTGATCGAGATGATAGGTAACGTCCATTAACAACACTCCATTGATTAAGTTTTGCCGGCTTCACAATAGTAAATAAAATCCAGCCCAAAGTATAGACTTTTTCTTTCTGATCAATTATGATGTTGAATAAGGTCTTGAAAAAAATAAGCATACAAAAAGCCTTTGGATTTTATTCCAAAAGGCTTTTTTTTGATGAAATTTCTAGCAGCTTCATAACCAATCTCATCATTCCATACGCAACTGATCAATTTCTTTTTTTCGAACAGCATTAGACCATCGTTTTATATTGAAATTGATTAAATGTTAATAATAACATCTCTTATTCCTCGATAAGAATGAGATTAACCTCTTTCTTTTGCTTTGTTTTTTCAGTTGTAGCACTAGCTGAGATATCTAAAATAGCTTCCATTTTCTCAATATATTGCATAGGGATTTCATCCAGCAGGGAAAATATTTTTTTGAAGCATTTTTCATAAGCGTATTGTACATATTGGCTATACACTTCTTTGCCTATTGTGGAAACCTTAATGATAATGTTTTTCTTATTATCTGATGTATGGTACTTTTCGAGCAGCCCTTTTTCCACCATTTTTTTTACATGTTTTGAAAATGCGCTCTTAGATATTCCCAGCCGTTTTGCAATTTCCAGCATGTTTTGATTTTTATCTTCATTCTCCAATAGATATTCCAGCACTTGAATTTGTGCAGCAGAAAATAAAAAAACAGTATTATAGTTGTACTCTTTTTTATAGGAGTCTGCGTATGAATTTCCATATTTAACAATCTTCTCTACAAATGTTCTATATTTCCCCATCCATTCAACTGCCAAAGAAATCCCTCTTTTCCCGTCAATTTAGCTCATAAAATTATATCAAAAATTGTAATTTTAACATAGCTAGAAAAGCGCTATTGCTTTCAAATAAAAAGTATAGTATAAAAACTATATAGTTTCCAATGGAACCTATATAGTTAAGGGGGAGTATTTATATGGGGAAAAAGATAATAAGAAGATTGCTTGTCGTTTCTATGTTGATGATTTTTGTAAGCGCTTGTTTATCAGGTTTTTTACAAACTTCTTATGGAAAGGTAGAAATTATTGATTTTAAGCTACCAACTGAAAATGGGCAGTGGCTGTCTGGACAAATTTTTAAACCTGAACAATCAAATGAGGAGCACAAGGTTCCTTTAGTTATTACCGAGCATGGTTATCTAAACAATAAACATATGCAAAATTTAAACGCTATTGAATTATCACGCAGAGGGATTGCAGTAATGACATTCGATGCCTACTATCATGGAAAATCAAGCTCGTCGAGCGAGCCAGTCATGAAGGCAGTAGCAGCAAATGGTGAGGGAATGATACCTCTAGTGGAATTTGCCTATAAAAGTCTCGATTACATTGATAATGACATGATCGGTGTTATGGGGCATTCTATGGGTGGAATGTCCACATGGTTGACGTTAATGCACTACGGTTCACAATATTATGCAGCAATTGAAGAAGCGAAGAAGCCCGATTCGGAAGGCGCCGAGACAATAACAGACAGCGAAAAGGAATATGCTAATTCCTTAAACAAGGTCGCAGCAGGGTTGCCGGTGGGAAATATCCGTTTATCTAGTGAAAAGGTATTTAGTCAAATCCACGCTAATATGGGAATTATTTATGGTCAATATGATGAGGGGAATTATGATTTGTCTCAAGGCAATGGCGATCTCTCCAATAATGCTGATGAGGCCTTAGTCGCAGTGAACTCGATTTTTTCAAAAGCTGAGCAGCATTCGAGCTTTAATGTAGCTAAATATTATGGAGATGCAGAAAATCAAACACTGAGAGTAATTTATAATCCAAAGCAAACGCATGAATGGGCACATTTTTCAAAGAAAACTGTTGCATACACAGTAGACTTTTTCAGCCAGGCCTTTGAGATTTCACCACAAATAAAAAATACTAATCAAATATGGATCTGGAAAGAGCTAGTTAGCTTTATTGGATTATTAGGTATTTTTCTATTGATTTTCCCAGCATCCTATTACTTGTTGGAAATTCCGTTCTTTAAGCACTTAAAATTAGCAAAAAAACAAAGCAGTTCTATAGCTAATGCATTGCAAACGGAAAAAAGCAAAAAGAAAACTAGAGTTTTTTGGATCAGCTGGTCGCTTAATTGGATTTTTTCTGCTATTGGCGTAATCGTAGCTTTAAATCTAGATAAAGTGATTTTTAAAAGCACGTCCAATTTCATGTCTGTAAAATGGTTTACGCAGCCCATTACAAACTATATCTTGATATGGGCAATGTTTAGCAGCCTTATTGGAGCGGCACTATTTGTATATAAGTACAAATTGGAGAAAAGAAATAACGCTGAGCTTTCTTTGGAACAACTAGGATTAAAAATCGGTTTGAGCAAAGCAGGAAAGACTTTAATTCTTGCCTTATGCATCTACGGAATTTTTTTCGGTATCGTATATGCGGCAGAATATCTTTTTAACGCTGATTTTAAATTTTGGATACTCGGAGTATTTACATTTAATTCAGATAAGTTATTGGTATGGATGAACTATTTGCCGTTCTTCTTTATTTTCTATCTAATAAATGCGCTCTTAATAAATATATTAAGTTTTAGTAATATAAAGTCTGAAAAAGCAAATATGATTGTCGCTGGACTGGGAAACGTGCTAGGTATTATGCTTATTAACGGAATCCAGTATGCTGTATTATTTACGACAGGTAATACATTTTGGCAAGAAACAAGACTTTATCCAATGGTACTGCTTCCGTTTATTTTCTTACTATTTGCAGCTGCAATTATTAGTCGCAGCCTATACAAATTGACAGGGAACGTGTGGCTTGGTGCTATGGTGAATACCTTGATCATCACGATGATCGGAGTTGCCAATACTGCTACATTAGCACTTTAAAGAAAGTTTTGAACATAGAGGGGTTTCTTACAACAGCAAATATGCCACAGATTTAAGTTCCTGTTTCAACTATATTCCCCGTTACTTTAATAGGCTGCCGCGAATGCCGTCAGCCTATTTGTAATTTGCTGACCATAAGTGAGTAGACTGACTTATTACCAAACAACTGCTGGCTCTATGGAATCTCCATCTTTTTCATTGTGGTTCTTACGTGTATTCCCACTCGCTCGTACTGAATATTTCTATTCGCGACAATGATTTTACCGCTACGTTTAGGACTTTTTCCTTTTCTTCTAGGAGTGATAAATAGCACCCAATGAAATGATAGTGATATAGGAGTCGTATTCTTCCTCAGTTATCAATAACTGTTCAGAGAAAATATAGTCCTAGACGGCCGCTTTTTTATTGAACTGTCGTTATCCGTTACTTCAATGATTATAGGGATTATACCTACATTTAATTATTTCTCCTGACATGCCCTGAAACGATCCATATGGGTCACAGAACATCATGACTCTGTAAGGACTGCCAATTTTCTCAATATCTCCCACAGTTACACTGTTATGATCACAGTGGGTTGCAGCTGGTCGAATGAAGCCGCCCTTGCTGGAAGTCCGCGGTCTAGTGTTCCTAGAATCGATACATTATTTTTACACTTTAGTAATCAAATAAATATTGCTCTTCCCATGAATTCATATTAGGCTTCAACAAATTTAATATCCCAATTAATATAGATATCATTTATATCATTTAAATCAGTAATTTTGCTTAGATATCTTTTTAGTTCTTTTGGCTTTAATATTTTTTCGCCATCAACACCGTAGTAAACTAAATAATCTATATAGACGTATAAATTTGAAGTTTTATGATCGAAGTAGAATGCTCTTGGTCTGAGAAATTGAAGTCTGGGAGAAGGTAAGATTAAATCCCCGATCACTATTCTTTCATTTTCTGCTCCCATTCTTGGTAACTCAATTTTATCTATAAGAGTAAAAAACATTTACCGAGCTAATCTGCCCGTTAGTTGAATAAAGGCAGTCGATCACGTTGACTGATCGGCTGCCTTATCGTGTTTATTGAGCTATCGATACTCGTTAGCTTAAGGACTAATCTCTAATTTCATTATTGAATAATGTTAATGGGAATATCTTGTGGTTAAACTTGGCGTTCAGTATCCATGTCCTTTTTATACATTTTTTCCGCTTCAATAGGACTCTCTTTTGCCGTCATATGGCTTGGAATTACCCGATAAACTTGAACCGGACCGCCGAATACAGCTGACCTATACTTCTCCACATGCTGCTTGGACAAGGGGCGATTATAGTAACCTGGTACATACTTATTCATCATTTCCTGAAGTACATGAGTGGCTTCATCCAAATCCGTGATCGGTTCTGCTTGTCCGAATATCATTACGCTCATATAAGCTGTATCCGTTTTCGCAGGTACCGGATCCGTAATGGTTCCGTATTCCTCACATACCGTAAAACACACCTCTGAATTATCACTCATCACCTGATTACGCCTTCCGTCTCCAGCCCCGTGAAAATAGAGTTTCCCTTCTGTCCATACATAATTAAGTGGCACAACATAGGGGCGATTGCCATCAGCCAACCCAAGATAACCCAATCTCGCTTGCTGAAGGAACCCTTCAATCTTCTCTTGATCCAGGCATTCCCTGCTCTTGTAACGAACCGAATTCATATCGATATCTCTCCTTTAACTCTAGCGTGCGGCAACGACCAAATTGCGAATACCAGCGTTGTTACGGTAGTATATCAATGAATGGATTGCATTAAAATATCCAAAAATCACCATTTAGAGCAATCCATAATTAATATTATTATGATTGGACGTCTATTTGGAGGTGTGTACGATGATGAAAGTAATTCGTAATGATAAGAGACCGATCTGGCAGCAATTGCTTGATCAAGCGATTCATAATATTACTAGCGGAGTTTGGGCGCCAGGAGAATTACTAATACCTACCCGCGAACTTGCTCACATCGTAGGTGTCTCACGTTCAACTATACAGATCGTCTATGAGGAATTGTTAAGTCGAGGTTATACTGTTACCTCTCGCCGAGGAGGAACGCGAGTTAGTAAATGGAAGCAATTCAATGTGTCAACGAAGGAAATAGAAACAGAGGGTCCCACACCTCCTTCACTCTCCTTGTTAGACTCAGCTGTTGATCATTTACATGACTGGTTCAGAGGTAAAGAACAGCTAGAAGTGGATATTGATTTCAGTCCTCATGAACCCTATTTGGATGAACAATTTCAAAAAAGCTGGCGGCAATCGCTGCTCCACGCATCTGCTGAAATGGATTTATCAAGCTGGGCTTACGGTAATTGCTACGGTTACACACCATTACGTGAGCAAATACAGCGTTATTTATCCCTTGAACGGGGCATACATATCCAAACTAATCAGATTCTGTTGACCTCAGGAGCTCAGCATAGTATCGATTTAATCGCACAGTCGCTTTTAGCTGATGGGGACACAGTTTCAGTAGAAGATCCAGGTTTCCCAGCTGCTTGGATGGCGATGAAATATCGACGAATGAATGTGGTACCTATTCCCGTTGATGAGTATGGTCTAGTGGTGGAGCATATTCACCCTCAATCCAAACTGATCTTTGCCACCCCTTCTCACCAGTGCGCAGTAGGGGTCGTTATGTCGGAGACCCGTCGGCAACAATTGCTACATAAAGCGGTTCAAGAACGGTTTTGGATCATTGAAGACGATTATGATAGTGAATTCCGGTATCGTGGGGAGCCGCTGCCAACGTTGTTTAGTCAGGCATCCAATAATACTTTGTATCTCATGAGTTTTTCTAAAATGATTGCTCCTGGCATTCGTATTTCGGCTATTATAGGTCCATCCGAGGCAATTGCTCAACTAGCGAAGGTACAGGAGCTGACTTACCGTCATCTTCCGATTATGGATCAGCTAACACTAACCCATTTCATTAAAAATGGTCATTTTATGCGGCATATGAGAAGAGTCAGAAATGTATATCGAAGAAGACACGAAATCATGACAAAAGCTATTATGGCTAGTGGTTTAGGGGAGCGTTTTACACTCAGTGGAGTAGAAACAGGATTGCATATGTTACTTGAGGCTGAGGAATCATACGACGAAGAAACTGTGACAAATTTAGCCCTACAACATGGAATACGTGTTTACCCTCTTGGACCCTATTGTCTGGATAGCAAAAGAAAGGGATGGGTATTGGGGTTTGCAAAAGTAGATGAAGCATCAATTGAGCAGGGGATACATCGCCTTGCGGAGATAATTCTGTAAAATCATTTCCGCAGGATTAGATAAATTAAAAGAAAGTATGGACTTTAAATTACTTGGTCCGATGGTTACTGTTACCGTGAATCCCTTGGTTACGCCCTCATTTTAAGATACTTGGCTTATGCAGATAGCAAATAATACAAGCCTCTATCCCGCCACTCGGAATAGAGGCTTGTATTATTCTTACTCCTTTAATACTCTCCTTTGATTACAAAATACGAGCCACGGATTGTACCGGCTAGTTTAGACTTCTGCCTAGCAAATTTAAACTTCTCTTCTAACTCCTTTGGTATCTCCATCCCCTCAGAAAGCTTAAAACCAACGGCTCGCTTTTTAGGATCATCAACCGTATACATGACATTAACCTCAAGTCCATCTTCATAAAAGACATAAGTGAATTTAATATTTTCCACTTGAAAACGCGATGTTTCTAAAGGTTTTGCCGCAAACTCAATATTACGTTCTTCTTTTAAAATTCGGCTCACATAATCAAGGTTTTCCTGGCTTTCGCTAGCTGGGACAACTGTAAATTCATGCTTGTACTTGTTCATAAAGTAACGAGCTTCATTCGCACGTAAACCAGCAAGCGCCTCTGCTACAGGTGAAGACTCTACTCCGACCGTAGACACATTTTTAAAATCAACGATATACGTCATTTCCATCTCTCCTTTTCTCTCATTATTCCCTATCAATAGAATACAATAACTAAAATTTTAACTATATTATATCAAAAATAATCCACTTCACATGTTCAAATCTATGCCCGTAACTTTCTAAAAAAGAGCATCTGCTGCAAGGCGGCCAAGACTTATAGCCTTCATCCTTGCAGCAGATGCTGACGGTCAGCTAAAAACCGTATCATCCATATATTGGTGCCATCGAAAACAAATCTTGAAACGGATTCCTACCTGACGCATTCTCTCAACCTTCTGTGTGACCGAGCCCCTGAATACTGTTGTGATCAATCGAGCTCCGCGCGGGAAAAAAGATCCCGGATCAACGTCTCATTTTCACAGGCCTGCTTCAACCGCACCGCGAACTGCTTAATAGCTTCGCTATTCTCCGAATAAGCACAGAACATATCCGCTTCCGGGTCAAAATGAATCGTATCTACCCATTCAGGCATATATTCGTTCACAAACACAGCCGCCAAAGAAGCCCAATCGTACCCGTTACCTTCAAATCCTTCGTCTGCCCGGGCCTCGAACACTTCCGATCGGTAGCTACCCGCATTTAGAATGACAGACATGCCTCCACCTTGCTGATCCACGAGTATAAAAGGGGCAACGTCCTCTTCTGCGGATTCTGCTTCCAGCCGTGCAATGACCTCAGAGCGGGCTTGATCCGTGAAGCAAAGCACCCCGTTTTTCTGAACAATCAGCCCTTCCCGTATTCGCCCATCCAGCCAGTCGCTGATCCAGCCCGGAGCATACCCACCTTGACCGAACTCGCCGCCAAAAGCGATCATTTCCTCATATACATCCAGATATTGTTGACGGCTCGTATTTGGATAAGAGCTTGTGTACAGCCAGAACTGCACATCGTACATCAGAGTAGAAAGCTCATCCGCATGAAAGGAAAAGTGTCCCTTCTCTTCTACGATTCGGGTACAGACTCTACGGATCTTCTGCTCAAGCTGATCTACCTCAGACACATGGCTGCACAGCTTCGCAAGCAAAGGCGAGAATTGGCCTACGGCTACTTTGCGCAAATCCTCCTCTTTATCTTCTTCAGAGGTGTCGTAGTCCTCATCACTCACCAGACCGCGTATAAACGTCTCGAAGTCTTGGGCCAGGAACGTAATCTCATAATTATCTTCCTGATCCACATGAATTACCTCAGGTTCGCCGTCCCTCCCACAGTTCCGGTAATCCAGCATCACGACATCATGGCCTGCCGAAGGGCAGTCACAAATTACTACGCCGATGTCAGGATACCCCCACTCCTCAATCATGAACGGGCTGCCGAGATCGCCACAGAGTGAATAGCTTTTCTCGCGTCCGATGCCCATAATGCCCGTAATCGCAATATGATCCTCCGCCCATGAGGTCGCGTCCTCCGTCGGAAAACAAGTATTATAAGGAACTCCCCCATTGTGCTGCTTCATCAGACTGATATAAGAGGCAGGAAGCTTGTAACCCAGTTCTTCTTCTACAGAAGCAATCAGCTCATCCGTAGGCGGGGCAGAAACATATTCTTTTAGCGCATAATCGCTATCTTTCCAAAATTCGGAGAGGTCCATCCCTTCAAAAGGAGTTGCAGTCGTCCCCGAATCATTATGTTGCTCTCTGATTGCCTGTCTGGCTGCGGCGTGCCGTTCTTTGCGTAGCTTGCGCTGGCTGAATTTCAGAAACATGACCGTATTCTCATCATCCGGATCGAGGTCATGGGCAATATCCAGCACTCTCACCGCTTCCTCATATTGATTCAAATAATAGTAGGAATATCCCACACGAAAATGCCACAGATGGTCATTCTGCCCCTGTTCCGCAATCATCGCGAAGTGTCCAAGCGCTTCTTCATAACGTCCCAAATTGTTATACGCTCTTGCCAGACTGCTGACTACCTCGTAATCTCTGTCCTCTGGAGGAATCGCCATCAGGGTGTCTACAATCTTCTGGTGTTCATCATCTTCATGCCACTGTGTCAGCTGTGCGGTTAGTTCTTTGTCCATGGTCTACCTCCCCAAGCGTATAATAAAATTACTAGAATATAGAGAAATATGGTTTTCCCTATTCTACCAGATGGGATATAGGTATTGAAAATCGAAATAGGGCATCCCCAAAATGGGTGTGCCCTAAAGGCTTTAATCTGATAAATAACAACTTTCTTATTATCGGAACAGCCATATATTTGAAACCGTCATGACCGCTGGCAGTGCAGCCTCGTCAACCGCTACATTGTCATACCAGCCGCCCACCGCAAGGTTAAGCACTAGATAAAAGGGTTCATCAAAGGGCATCACACCCGGCTCCTGGCGACGCTCAGCAAAGCAATGTCCGTCTACCAGCCATCGAATCGAACCAGCATTCCATTCCAGTGCATAATCATGGAATTCATTAATAGTTCCGCTTTCAAAATGGTGCGAGAACTCCTCGACGATTTGATGTTCCCAATCCTTTCCGTAGTGCAGTGTTCCGGATATTTGCTGAGGCAAGCGGCCTTTCGCTTCCATGATATCAATCTCGCCGGAAGCTGGCCAAGGACCGTAAGCCTGTTCCTGCGGAAGCAACCAGATGGCAGGCCATACCCCCTGCCCTACCGGCAGCTTTGCACGCACAACTAACTTGCCATAGCAAAAGGAAAAATGGTCCTTTGTATCCAAACGAGCCGAGGTATATGCAAAATTGCGCCCATCCTTTTCAATGGATTCGCTGCGCGCACACAGGTTTAAGCCAAATTCATCGATATACAGATTGCTGGAATGATCCGTGTAATACTGCTGCTCTCCGTTGCCCCAACCTGGGTCTATGGGATTACCCTCATTATCTAACAAGTCGTTGCCAAGGCGGATATTCCATAGCTTTAAATCGGCATTTCTATCTAAGAAATTCTGTTCCCATATAGGTTTATTCATCCTTTGCACACTCCTTTCATTTAATCACAGCATACTTAAATTTTGCAGCTGGTCAAACAAATCTAAAAAAATGGGATAGGGTCAATAATCATGGGCTTTTTTTCCTATGCGCTTTTTCATACGATGAAATAGAAAGGGGGCACGGAACATGTTCCAATACAGAACGGAACAAATGAAAGCGCTTTTTAAACAATGGCAATTGCAAAGCATGGTTATCCCGGGAATCCTCTGGATGTTTATCTTTTGTTATATCCCCATGTTTTGGCTCATTATTGCATTTATGGACTACAGCATCGCCAAACCCTTACTAGAATCACCGTTTGTCGGGCTGAAGCATTTTCAGGATTTTTTGACGGATGAGCGTTTTTGGCGTTCAATCCGCAATACCCTGGGAATGAGCAGCATCAAGCTGGTGTTGGGTTTTCCCATTCCTATCTTGTTTGCCTTGATGCTGAATGAAATACGGAGTCTTCGATTTAAGCGAACGGTACAAACCATTTCGTACCTGCCGCACTTTATTGCCTGGACGATTTTTGGCGGCATTGCACTCAATTGGCTGGGCGAGGGCGGTGTGATCAATCAGCTGATGATGGCGATCGGGCTCCAGGGACGCGAAATCCTGTTTAACAGCGACCCTAAGTACTTTTGGTGGATTACCTACTTCACCGATACGCTCAAAGAAACCGGCTGGAGCGCCATTATCTACATAGCGGCAATATCCGGCATTGATCCGGGGCTGTACGAAGCGGCCGAGCTGGATGGCGCAAATCGGCGGCAGCGTATGTGGCATATCACCATTCAGAGCATACGCCCCACCATCGCTATTTTGTTCATCCTCGCTGTCAGCGGGATACTCGGCAGTAACTTTGAGCAGATCTTTATGTTGAAGAACAACATGAACATGAGGATGGCGGAAAGCCTAGACTTGTATATCTACAACATGGGGTTGGTCTCCGGGCGCCATTCCTTCTCAACAGCCGTCCTGTTCGCCCGCTCTATTGTCGCGCTAGGTTTATTGTTTTTGGCCAATCACACATCCAAAAAACTAACCGGCGACAGCATTTTTTAAAAGGGGGACGACAGAAAGATGGAAAGACGCAAAAGGTTTCGGCAAATTGGAGTATTTGAAGTCTGCAACACCCTGCTGATGCTGGCGGTTTGCTTTTTAACGCTGTACCCGATGTGGTTTGTATTCATTAACTCGCTTAATGCGCCGCAGCAGGCATCGCTGGGCACCGTCAACTGGTTTCCCAAAGAATTATCGCTAGCCAGCTATAGCGTTGTGTTCAATGATAAAACTATGATGAACGGTTTTTATATCACTACTTTGCGCACGGTGCTCGGGACAGCAACGCATGTGTTATTTACCGCCATTATAGCTTACGGAATGAGCAAGTCTAATCTGATCGGACGCAAGCTGTATCTTAAAATCGCGTTGGTTACGATGCTGTTCTCAGGCGGGCTGATCCCTACATTTATTCTGATGACGAAGCTGGGCTTATATGATAATTTCTGGATATTCATTATTCCCTCCATGTACACTTTTTTTAATATGGTCATATTCATGAGCTTCTTCCGCACCATACCCGACAGCCTGGAGGAATCTGCGAAGGTAGACGGTGCTTCAGACTATGGTGTCCTGTTCAGAATCGTATTGCCCAATAGCATGGCTGTCATAGCGACCATATCACTTTTTTCAGCCGTCTATCATTGGAATGATTATTACCAGGGGGTCATTTACATCCGTTCGCAAGAATTACTGCCGCTGCAGACCATGCTGTACAAAATCATTGCGGAGAACTCTATGTCCTTCATGCAGCAGCAAGCGATGGCGCAATTCGGCGCAAGACTTCCCGGCAACTCTATCAAATTTGCATCCATGATGGTGGCCACACTGCCTATTCTCTTAGTCTATCCTTTCATTCAACGCTATCTGGTCAAAGGAGTGATGATCGGCGCCATTAAAGGATAAGAGGTATACGTCTAGAAACTGGAATACAAAAATTCAGAAGCAGCAAAGAAAGGATGATTATGTCATGAAACGCAATCTCATCAAGCCAGGGTTGACCCTCGTTCTGGCCGCAAGCCTGATGCTAGGCATAGCCGCGTGTTCCAATTCAGCGAATAGTGAAAATAAGCCGACCCCACAGCCTACGGATAGTACACAGCCTCCACCGAGTGAAGCAAAGCTTAATCCCGATGATCCGGCATGGAAGCTCGATACCAGCCCTGTGGATTTGATCTGGTTCGTAGGTGCTAACTGGTATGCCCACAATTGGGGGGAGAGCTTGACCTCCAAGTACGTAACGGAAAAAACAGGCGTAAACATCAAGCTTGAAGTACCTTCCGGTGAAGCGAATGAGCATATTACCCTGATGATGACCTCCGGCAAGCTGCCAGACTTGATATCGATGGGTTCATGGGAAACTGCTGTCAAAAAGCTGTGGGAAGGCGATCATGTCTACGCCTTAAATGAATTGGCTGACAAGTATGATCCATACTTCTTCAAGGTGGCCGGGGACGGCACACTGAAATGGTACCGTCAAGAAAATGGCAATACCTATGGCGTTCCGAATGATTCATATAGCCCCAACCTGATGCATGAAACTGGCATGACGGCCGCCAACCAGACTTTCCTGGTGCGTAAGGATCTGTATGAGGAGATGGGCAGTCCGGACCTTAGCACCCCAGAGGGCTTTCTGAACGCACTGCAACTGGTAAAGGATAAGTACTCCCAATATAAAGGCCAGCCCATCAGTCCCTTTTTTGCACAAGGGAACGTCCCTTACGGGATGACCGAATATCTGCAGAACCTCCTGGCCGTTCCGCATGAGAAAGACGGGAAAGTATATGACCGCATTACCGATCCCGATTATATCGCCTGGCTAAAAACCTTCCGTACGGCTTACGAGCGCGGGCTGATTAATGTAGATTTCCTGGTTGATTCCGATACTCAGGTAGAGGAAAAAACAAACAACGCCCGCTATTTCATGATGGTCCGCGAGTGGACCGGCATGTCGGCTGTCAATCCTATGCTGGCTGCTAGCGGTAACCCGGACTCTTACTACATCGCAGTCGATGGGCCTAAGAACAGTAAGGGTGATAATCCGAAGCTATTCCCCGGCAACATGGACGGCTGGATGGTGACGATGATTAGCAAATCCACCGAAAACCCTGAACGAGCCATCCGCTTTTTGACCTATCTGGCCAGCGAAGAAGGCCAACGAGATTTATTCCTTGGCAAGGAAGGCGAAACATGGGAGATGGTGGATGGCAAGCCGCAGCTGAAGCCTGAAATGGTAAAATTACTCGACACTGATATTGAGAAGATGGAGAAAGAATATGGCATCATGGATACCTATTGGATGATGCGAAACCCTGTAATCGTCAACCAGTGGAGACCGGAGAAAGCGCCTGTCATTAAGCAAATGGAAGACTTCGCCAATAAGCAGGCCGATATTGATAGCGGTATCTATAAGGGATTAGATCCACAGGGAGATTCTGATGTATCGGTAGCCTGGTCTCGTATTTCACAAAATTGGGAGGAAGTCCTCCCCGAGCTGATTACAGCCAAGAATGAGGCTGAATTTGATAAAATCTTTGAGAATTTCCTTGACCGCCGCGAAAACTACAGCTTTGGTAAGGTGATGGAATACCGTCAGGCTGAACTGGATGTGCGAAAATCCAAAATGGCCGAGTAATAATGCCCGAATAAATCTTGCTGCCGGTCACCGAAATGGTGGCCGGTATTCCCTTTTTCGCTAGTTCTACCATTTGGCAAAACAGCCTAGTTACCTACCAGGCGGTTTGTAATATATGGTATATTACAAGGGTAGGAGGCTACTTAAATGAAGTATCTGCTGACTAAATTGAAGAGGCTTTACCGCAATTCCCGCATATCCAAAAAATTGTTTTTGGCCTTTAGCATGATGATTGCCATTCCTGCGATTGTGGTATCCTTTTTATTTATCCGCACGCAGGAAAGCCAGCTATACAAGGACGCTATGGCCACCGGCAGCAGTCATGTTTCACGACTTAATGAACAGCTACGCAGCAGAATGGGCATTATTGAGAACGCTTCCTCTACTGCGCTGAATCAAAAGGCATTTGTAGATTTTATTCACTCCAATATGCGTGGGGATGGCCTGCGTCTTGTGAAATTTAGACAAAATCAATTTGAGCAAATGCATAATATCATTCAAAGCCACGAGATGATCAGTGAGCTCAGTTTCTATGTCGATAATCCAAACCTATTTGAGATTTGGCCTGAAATCTACCATTATGACAAGTTTCAGCCGCAGGACTACTGGGTGACCCTTCGGGAGGAAGGCGGTGCAGCATACCGCCTATTTGCTTTTCAGGATGGAGAGCATACGTTATCCTATTACCGGCTGGTACGCCTTCAGGGACAGCAGCAGAAACTCCCTACCATTATGGAAATCCGCGCCCAGCATAGCGTCTTTTTCAGTGACCTGCTTGCGGATAGCGGGGGAGATTTCTTTTCTGTAGTGATGGACGGAACCACCCCTTCCCGATCTGTATACAATCCTGAGCATATCTTTGCTCAAAATGCCGGTGAGGAGTTGGATAAAATTCTGGGCAGCATTCATCAGCGGCTGGATATGTTGCAGCAGAGTAGTCCCATTAAGGTCAAGGTAGGCGACCAAACTTACTATGCGTTGTATCGCTACATCGCCCCACTGAACGCCTATGTAGTGGATATTGCCTCTCATCAAGCGCTAATGAAAGGCCCACGAAGCTGGTATTTGCTCGTAGTAGCGATCACCTTATGTGTATTGCTGCTGATGTTACTGCTCGTTTCACATACCACCCGGCGCATTTTCCGCCGGCTCGACAGGGTGCTTGCTTCTATGCGCAAGGTGCGGCAAGGCCAACTGGATGCGAAAATTGACACCGGCCTGGATAAAAACGAAACCGGTGACGAAATCGACGAGGTGGCCGTCAGCTACAATAATATGTTAGACGAAATCAAACATCTGATGACCCAAGTGGTAGATAAGCAGCTGATCGCCAAAAATGCACAGCTGCACTCGCTGCATTCGCAGATCAATTCACACTTTTTATATAACGCGCTGGAATCCATCCGTATGCTCGCGGAAGTTCAGCAACAGCCGGCTATCGCCGATGCGTTGGTGTCTTTAGGCTCGCAACTGCGTTACAGCATGCAGTGGCGCAGCGATACGGTTGCCCTTAGCGAAGAACTAGCCAACATACACAGCTATGTCCGATTCATAAACTTTATGGAGGGAGGCAGCATTGTATTGACGGCGGATCTCCCGCAGGAGGTGCTGCGTTATACAATTCCTAAAATGTGTATGCAGCCCATCGTCGAAAATGCCGTTCATCACGCAGCGCCCTCGGAGGGCAGCGTACACATCCAAATTACCGTATCCGTAGAGAATGACAGCCTCCTGCTAATTGAGATAAGAGATGATGGTGCAGGTGTTGACCCGGAAATGCTGTCCAGTTTGCAGGCTGTGCTGCGGGGTGACTCGGACTCACCAATTGTCACCAGCAAAAACGGACTGGGCTTGGAGAACGTGCATAAGCGCATACAGCTTCATTATGGCAAGGACTGCGGTCTTTGGATTGACAGTGTACAGGGCGCTTATACCTGTGTAACCATACGTTTGCCTTGGGAAAATGTGAATCTTGGAGGATGGTAGAGCATGATCAATATTCTAATTGTGGACGACCAAAAGCACATTCGTGATGGGCTGCAGGCCATGCTGCGCCAATTCCCGTTGCAGCTGGACAACATTTACTGTGCCGTAAACGGAATTGAGGCCTTGGATATATTGAGTCAGAATAACATCCAACTGGTGATTACCGATATCCGAATGCCCGATATGGATGGATTGACGCTGATGGCGCAGAGCAAACAGGAGCACATCGAGGTGGATTACCTGATTATTAGCGGCTACAGCGATTTTGCCTATGCTCAAAAAGCCATCGAACTTGGGGCAAAGGGCTACCTGCTTAAACCTGTGAAACGTGAAGATCTGCAAACCGCGGTAGAACATGTAGCAAATGAGATAAAAACACGGCAGACGCTCTCGCGTAATATGGAGCATATTTCCCGCCGCGCCCGGGAAACAGACCGCAAAGAAATGAGTATGTTCATGCAGGGTGCAATGATTGATGAGGCGTGGGTTCTCCAGACCCAACAGCAGAATCCAGAGTTATGGAGTAATTACCGCCTGTGCCTGCTGCGGGAAGAATTATGGATTAACCAACCGGGAGCCGATAGTAGCCACAGCATGGAATCCCTTGCCTACCGTGTATATGGTAGACAAGGGTGTATATGCCTGCAACACCGCCCGTACCTGATCCTCGCGGTTGATGCCACCGTAGATACGGGAGCCTTCCCGGCCGCCCTCAAAGCAGGGCAGATAGATGCCATTACTGCCATGACCAGTCCGCAGCAAGGCTTAAAGGAGTTGCCCCGCAGCTATACACAAGCGCTAGAGCTATATCGCCACAGTTATCTGTTTCCAGAGAAGAGCTGCATCCTGCCAACACATATTGAGCGACTGGAGCTGCAGTGGGAGCTTCCTTATGAGGAGTTATATGCCCTGTTCCAGTTAATCGGCACCAAAAACAGCGGTACAATCACCCAAGGCATTTCCATGATATTTCACAAAGATACACTGCAACGCTATCACATCCAATACACACAGCAGCTATGCCGTGCCATTGTGCAGATGCTGGAGGAATCTGTGCGTGTGATCCGCCCGTACATGGGGGAAGAAGCGCTGGACATCGAATGTTTGCGTAATCTATTCGATTATCCGGGTATTCGTGATTATATTCAGGCGCTGCAACAACAGCTGCTTCGGATGAACCAATTTTATTATGAATATAAGTGCAGCTATCGCAACTCGCAAGATTTGAATGAAGCCATACGCTTTATACACGAAAGCTATCATAAACCCCTGGATCTCGCGATGGTATCCAACCACGTGTCGCTTAATTATGCCTATTTTTCCAACCTGTTCAAAAAAAATATCGGCAAAGGCTTCGCAGAATACTTGCGCGATGTGCGCCTGGATAAAGCCCGGCGGCTGCTGGCTGAAACCGATCATAAAATCGTAGAGGTAGCCACCATGGTAGGATATGAAAGCTACAAAAGTTTTACACGATCATTTCGGGATGTCATGGACATGCAACCCACTGAATACCGGCAAATGATGCGGCGGAAGCATGACAGTGAGGAAAAGTACCATGACACAGCGCTATAAATAATCAAAAGCCAAAAAATTGGGTTATAACAAAAATAATTGTACCTTTTAGCTGATTATTATATTCGATACAATAAAGATGTCCCTAAATGAAAGCGGTTTCGTTCAATACCATCTTATTAAAGGAGGGCAAATATG
Organism: Paenibacillus sp. FSL R5-0923; assembly: GCF_038009145.1. NCBI lineage: Bacteria > Bacillati > Bacillota > Bacilli > Caryophanales > Paenibacillaceae > Paenibacillus > Paenibacillus sp. FSL R5-0923. The sequence continues at coordinate 1,988,941 of NZ_JBBPAT010000001.1, read as the reverse complement.
AAGCGACTTCACAATACGGAGAGTGGTTTTAAGCGGAAGATATTTAGTTTGTTCTTAGCGGTAGTGCTCTTGGCTGGTGTAGGCCTATTGCCGACATCGAAGGTTCAGGCAGCAGGAACCACAGTTACCTCTATGGCTTACTTTTCGGCGGAAGACGGACCTGTCATCTCAAAATCAGGGGTTGGACAAGCTAGCTACGGTTTTGTCATGCCTATATTCAATGGAGACTCTGCCACCTGGAATGATGTTTCCGATGACGTAGGTGTAAATGTGAAAGTGGATGGCAACTGGGTGGATATTGACAGTGCAGGCGGCTATATCTATAACCAAAACTGGGGGCACTGGAGTGATAGCGGCAAGAATGGCTATTGGTTTACTCTCTCCGCAACAACGGAGATTCAACTGTTCTCCAAGGCTAATGGGGTTACACTGAATTACACCCTGGTATTTCAAAACATTAACAAAACGAACATCACTGCTATGGCACCTACACAGGGTCCGCAGATTACGGCAGGTTTTACAGGCAGTGCAGGCTTTACTTATCCTACCTTCAACAATGATCCGGCCGTTACCTATGAAGCCGTTGCTGAAGATCTGAAGGTATATGTAAAACCTGTAAGCAGCAGTACATGGATTGATATTGACAATAATGCAGCCAGCGGCTGGATCTATGATAACAACTTCGGGCAATTCACCGAAGGAGGTGGCGGCTACTGGTTTACCGTAACGGAGTCTATCAACGTCAAGTTAGAATCGAAGACCTCTTCAGCTAACGTCGTCTATACCCTCACCTTTAATAAACCTGTAAGAAATTCATATGTCCTTACTCCCTATGAGGGAACGACCTTTACCGCAGATGCAAAAGGCGTCATAGGTGTACCGCTGCCCAAAATTGATGGAGGCGCTCCAATAGGCACTGAGCTCGGAAATTACGTGTACCAAATTAACATCAACGGACAATGGGTTGCTATGAGTGATTCCAGTCTGAGCGGATTTGTATACGCCGGCAATGGCTACAACAACATGTCCGATGCCAACCAGTGGGGATATTGGGCTGACTATATCTATGGACTTTGGTTCCAGCCCGTCCAAGAAGATGTACAGATCCGTATCGGCTATCCATTAAATGGACAGGCCGGCGGAAGTGTCGGCAACAATTACGTCAACTATACCTTTATCGGTAATCCAGATGCTCCACGTCCGGATGTATCCGATCATGATGACATTGCCATCGGAACGCCAAACGACCCGGTCATAGAAGGCATGAATCTCATTTGGCAGGATGAATTTAACGGAACAGCGCTTGATACGAGCAAATGGAGCTACGAACAAGGCTATTATATTACTGACGATCCGAATAGCTGGGGCTGGGGTAATGCGGAGCTGCAGCACTATACAGACAGTGCACAAAATGTATTTGTACAGGACGGAAAGCTGAATATCAAAGCTTTGAACGATTCAAAATCCTTCCCACAGGACCCAAGCCGGTATGCCCAATACTCCTCCGGCAAGATAAACACCAAAGATCATTTGTCCTTTCAGTACGGCAGAGTAGATATTCGTGCTAAGCTGCCTACAGGTAATGGCGTCTGGCCAGCACTCTGGATGCTTCCGAAAGATTCAGCCTATGGTGCATGGGCCGCATCCGGGGAAATTGATATTATGGAAGCCAAAGGACGCTTGCCCGGCACGACCAGCGGCGCCATTCACTTTGGCGGACAATGGCCTGTGAACAGATATATTGCGGGTGAATATCACTTCCCTGAAGGTCAGACCTTCGCCAATGATTATCATGTGTACTCCATGGTCTGGGAAGAAGATAATATGAAATGGTATGTGGACGGAAAATTCTTCTTTAAAGTGAGCAGAGATCAATGGTATTCCGTTGCTGCACCGAACAATCCGAACGCTCCATTCGATCAGCCCTTCTACATTATTATGAATCTGGCGATCGGCGGACACTTCGACAGTGGTCATACCCCAGATCCGTCGGATATTCCAGCTACAATGCAAGTCGATTATGTTCGTGTCTATAAAGAAGGCAACAGCGAGAATCCGGTAAACGTGCCGGTTACCGGTGTAACTCTGAATCAGACCACTGCACAGGTGGAAGTCGGACAGAGTGTACAGTTGAACGCCAATGTAGCCCCGTCTAATGCAACGAATAAGCAGGTTACTTGGACCGTATCAGGTACCAGCATCGCTTCCGTGAACCCGAACGGTCTTGTAACGGGACTTGCACCGGGCGCGACAACCGTAACAGCTACAACCGCCGACGGCAATAAAACTGCTACCTCCACCATCACTGTTGTACCGGCATCATCCAGTGTTATCATCATCGGCGATGAGGTGCGGGGCCTGAAGAAAATAGGCGACGATCTGCTGTTCTATGTGAACGGTGCAACCTTTGCTGACTTACACTATAAGCTAAATAACGGTGGGCAGCTAAACGTAGCCATGACCCCAGCAGGGAACGGTAACTATACCTACCCTGTAAATAACCTGCAACACGGCGATACCATCGAGTACTCCTTCACCTATAATCCGGGGCAAGGGGCCGTCGATTCTCCGACGCTCACGTATATCCATGGGTTAACCCAAGGAACACCGGAGTAAAGTGGATAAACCCTAGACAAAATGCATGAACACGAATAGGCGAGGAGGAAGTATTGGTGCTTCCCTCTCGCCTGTTTTGTTGTTTCAGCCATGCTGGTCTCCTCGGTGGAAGATCAGTTGCCATGCGTGATGCGTGACCTCCTTGACGACAAAGCTCATCTCTTAGAACGTCATCAAGCCTAACTATTTACACCAGCCTCTATCTTCTGATCAATAAATTGCTTGAATCTTGTAAAATACTGCTCTGATGCCTCCCAGCGCCTAAGGTCCAAAAAAGACATGTCCTGCTTGCCATATTGATTGGGCGGCTGATAATGCCGGGAAACATAAGTTCCATGATCCACTGTATAAAAATAATACGCTTCATCTGGAGTCTTGATTTCAATCCGAGCATGCAGGTAGTCTCCGTCCTCGTCCGTATGCGCATTACGGAAGCTGTAATATTTTGAGCCGTCCCAGAACCCGTCATCCTCCTCTTCTTCCGAATATAATTCCTGAATCACATCGTGTTGCAAAATGTCTTGCACATATTGGACCTCAATGTTTCGTAAATAAAGCTCAGCCATATTAATACAGGTCAACAACATAGTCCAGCAATCGCTAATCTCCGCTAGCTGTTCCTGAGACTCTTCTGTAATATCCTCCCACTCAGACCCTTCATCTATGGTTCTCCTCAACAAACCGATGGAATGATCTTGCTCCAGCCAAATATAATAGTGATGCCGGTGATCTTTCATATAAACGCTGAGATCCCGCTCATCCCCGTCTGCATCAATATGCTCCAGTTGAACTTTGAAAAATACGCCTTGCTCCTGAAAATCAAAAGATGGTTTGTCATCCGTCATTAAAATACACTGAGTCAATTTCAATATATTTTCCTCATTGATCGTGTTATGGGTAAAATATAAATGAACAGGTCTCTTTCTCGTGAGGGTTTCATTTACTTTTTTCAATGCGGAACGCCTTTCTACAATAACATTCACCAGCGTGCAAAAGGAAAATTCCATGTCCTCCTCATCCATATCCAGAAAAACTTCATCAATCAACACCTCATGAATGTCCACCGGAAGCTCCTGAAATACGCCGTCTCCCTCCCATACATTTACTAAGCATGCAATAGATTTCTGCCCGTCTACTTTGATGCTGTACTCGTCATCCTGAACTAAAACAGCAGCGCTAAGATCACCTATAACAATTGTTTCCCCATGATTGTAGGTGCCGCACAATATTTCCTCAACCATCAGATTGCCCGAAACATAGATTTCCTGACCGCCTACAGCTATATTTTTCGCATTCAAATTACCGGTTACCATAAGCCCTATGGCACCATCTGTTTCTTTATTATAGAGATTGTCTACAGTAAAATTCCCATCGATAAAAATGATGATTACCTCTTTTTGTTGCGGGAAAGCCTGCTCCCAATCCAGATTAAGAGAAGGCAGCGTCAAATCCCCTTCATAATAAGCGGCTAGCTGCTCGTCACTGAAATCCTGGTAAAACTTCGCCCACCAAGATCCTTCCGGAAATTTATCTGCTAGTTGACTAATAGGAATGAATCGGAAAAGATTGCTCATACATTATTTTCCTTTCATTTTTAAATTTCCATTATTCTCTCATATGTAAAAATAAGGGTCAATCTCAACTTTACAAATCATCCCCCACAACAAAAAAAGGCCATCCTTCTATGGGATGGCCTGACAAATCAGAAGTGCAATAGTAATCACCGTTTATTATTTTTTCAAAACCGGTATCCAAATCTCACTTCTGAAGGTCGGTGAAGATATATCCTTACTCTCATTCCATAAAATCTCCGGGCCTCTTGCCAACTCATAATTAGCGGTAGGGAACCATTCAGAATAGATGCGTCCCCAAACATTTTGCAATGTATCGGGAAATGGTCCAACGGCTTCGAATACAGCCCATGTTGCTGCAGGAACATCTAGTTTCGTTAAATTTTCGGGGCATTCCTTGGTTGTAGCAACGCCAACATAATGGTCAAGTTCTCCCTTTTCTTCCATTCTCTCTTCAGAAAAATTCATCGATGCTTGAATCAGTCCCTGAGGTTCGACATTTGAGAGCTTTTTGAGCTGGTCGATGTCATCGCTAGTTAAGCTTTTCCACATAGATGCGATTTCCGGATTTACGCCATTAAATTGGATAGGTACCCTTCTCGTAATGCCTACGATACAGAATGACTCTTTTTCAATGATACGATAGTTCATTGCACTTCCCCCTTGAATCGTTAATTGAAAGGTCAAGCGCGGATAGGCTTTTAATGAAGGGCCATGCAACTTTACCGAAGAGGGCGGAATACCGTGCAAGCCTTGGAAAGCTCTAGAAAATGCGTCTGCTGAGCTATATCCATATTTCACCGCCACATCCATAACTCTTAATTCTCCAGCTTGAAGCTCAAATGCCGCAGATGTCAGGCGTCTCCGACGGATGTATTCTGATAGCGTGATGCCTGCAAGAAATGAGAACATTCTAGAAAAATGATATTCGGAACAACAAGCCAACCTCGCCGCTTCCTTCAGGTCTATATCATCAGCAAGATTCTCTTCAATGTATTGTAGAGCCCCGTTCAGATTTGCAAGCAAATCCATTCGAATGACCTCCCTTCACTAACAATATAGCAAGTATCGTCGGCATCCATCCGACATCTCATGCACAGTTTTGCTGGGTACCTAGGAGAAACTTGCCGCTACTTAAGATACGGTTCACCGCGCATTCAAAAAAGAGGTGCGAAAAGCCGGTTCATCACCGGACGCTTTTCGCACCTTCTCTCTCTTGCCTAAATTAACGCGTCGAAATGGCCCTCCGAGTTCACCGTCGCCGTCCGGGGATCGGTCAGACCGATGCCCTTGAGGCCTCCCTTCCACTCAATCCGCGAGAGGGGGAGGTGATCTTGAAGCGGAGAAGCCGGTACAAAATTTACGGGGGCGCTACTCCCGCTTTTCTGTACGAGTTGGGACTCCAGCAGCCGGATTTGCCGCTGCAGCTGCTCCCGGCGATAAGGAGTCTGCATCTCACTTCCTTGTGCCGCATTCACTTTATCCAGTTCCATCATCAGCCGGTTCCGCTGTTTCTCCAGGGAACTGACATCACTCTGTGTACCGCCGTAGGCCGCAATGGTCTGTACAGAGCTGATGCCTGATACTGTCTGTGCCGCCATGATCTTTCCCTCCCTTTCCTCGGCTCCCAATCCAAATTCAGCCAAATTTGAAAGTTCTAATCATCTTTATTACCCAGCAGGCCCCGTCATGACAACATCACAGCCTCAATTAGAGAATAATCGTCATATAGTCTCAGTCGGCCGCTTGTTTCGACCCTACCAAAGACCCATCGAAGGCTGGCTAAAGTCCCTTCAGAGCACCCTTACTCGTCCTTCAACCGCCGCTGATACAAAATGACAGACACTACTGTTAGCACAACTGTCCATGCCAAGGTAATGAGGAGGGGTTTTAATAAATCTCCCGTCGTAAAGCTTATATTGCTTATTTCTAAGAAATACACAAGTTGAGTGCTTGGTACGTACTCCAGCACTTTGAAGATAGGAAAATCATCCACTAGTAACGTTCCCCATGGTGCCCCAGTGAATACGAACATCACAGGAAGTATAGCTAAGGATGCTTCAAGCACCGTCTTGGAGAATAAACCACATATCGTTCCGAGTGCTGTGTATAGAATAATCGAAAGAATCAATGCTGACACAAACGCCCATATACTAGCTGGCTCATAACCAATTATGTACGTAACAATAGCCAGAACAACAGCAGACATTACAAAGACTAAAGTACTTTTACCGATTAAAACATCCATGGTCGTGGCCGGAGTCATCATTAATGATCTTAAAGTGTTATGCTCCTTTTCTTCCGCAATCAAGCATGCTTGTGCAAAGCAGGCTACTAACACAAACGAAAGATTAAGAACTATAGCGAAAACTCCAGGCACAGACGGGTCTACACGTCGAAAAAGAAGTGCAATGATAATTGGAAAAATCAACATAATGGAGATCGCATAATTGCGAGAAAACTCTTTGTAATCCTTCACAAATATCGCCTGGACACGTTTTAATGAGATACTCATAGTAACTCACTTCCTGTCATTTTAATAAAAATATCACCTAGACTTGGCTCTTTCGTTTCTAACCGGTCAATTAACCCTCGTCTCATCCAATCCGCGATTTGATCAGCCGTTCCCTCATCGATCGGGAGCTCGTAAGCTTCCCCATTGATTAATTCAACACAAACTACGTTCTCCCGGTGCTGTCGTTTAAGATCCTTCGGTGCACCGATGGTTTGGATTTGCCCCTGATACAGAATCGCTACGCGGTTGCATATCAATTCTGCCTCAGCCATGTCATGCGTAGTTAAAAAAATCGTTGTCCCTTTATCATTTAAGTAGCGTAAGCCTTTATAAATATGTGCTGAGTTTACCGGATCTAAAGCCGAAGTAGGTTCATCTAGAAATAATAATTCGGGCTCATGGATAATCGCGCAGGCCAACATGACACGCTGACGCATCCCTTTCGATAAGAGATTGACTTTCTTTTTGCGCTCTCCGCTTAAGTTTACAAACTGCAGCACCTTATCGACCGCAGATCTGGGAAGATCATATAACTTACGATACAGCTCCAAATTTTCCTCAATCGATAATCTTTCATATAGACCACTGTTATCCGTCAAAATGCCGAAGCGCATCTTCTGTGCAGACTGCTGCATCATCTCCGCTGGCTGGTTAAATACACTTGCCTGTCCACTTGTCGGATTTAACTGCGCAGTTAAAATCTTGATTAATGTCGTTTTTCCTGAACCGCTCGGACCGAGGAAGCCAAAAATTTCCCCTTTCGGAATTGAAAAAGACACATCTGCCAACGCATCTTTATTTCCAAATCTCTTACGGACACGTTCTACTTGGATAACATCCATTAACACCACTTCCTTAGCGTTGATGCCTTAAGCATATAAAGATTGCATGCTTCCAGCCATCAAAACCCGCCGAAATGTAGCTATTATCGCCTGAATAGTACCACAAAGTGCTTGATTGGTTCGACATTACCCAGGAAATTAAATGTTCAGAAGTGCTTTTAATTCAGACAATTTTGAACGGGATAACGGAACCACAGCATCTTTACCTGTATTTAACCGCAAGCTGTAGCTATTCTTCGTCCATGTAATAATCTCTCTTACTTTTTGCAGATTAACGATGTAGGACCGATGACACCTAAAAAAACCGAAATTTAACAATCTTTGCTCGAGTTCGGTCAACGTCAAAGCACAGTCATAATTTTCCCCATCCACATGAACAAGGATCGAACCCTCTACACTTTCTATAAAATCGATTTCAGGCGGATTAAATAAAATTACTTTGTCATTTCTTTTGGTTGAGATCTTCTGCAAGGTTATATTGGTCTCGTCTTGTTTCTGTAATTCCTGCTTATCCTCTTCGAAGTCCCGAATATCCAATGGATGAAATCCGGACTCGTTCAACCGATAAATGGTATCACAGGAAATAAGGGCATCCTCTAAATTCGAAGTTAAAATTAATATCTGCTTTTCTTGCGAAAGATCATCCAGAATCCGTTTGAATTGACGACGATCCTGCTCTTCCAAGTAAAAATAAGGTTCCTCCAGTACAAGCGTAGGCTGATGCGCAAAAAAAACACGTAGCAAGGTCACATACATCCTTTTAGATGAGCTTAGATCCTTGATCCTCACCTTCCGTTCTTCTTTTAGAACAAAATAATCCATTAACAAAGCGGCACGCTCATTCCTCTCCGTTACTTGGATAAGAAAAGTAATTAGCTCTTCCACCGTTAAACGCATATACTCGCTTTGCCCAGCCCGAAATAAATAATATTGAGAATGGTCCACTAATTGATTCATTAAAAGCTGCTTTCGCTTCAAGTCCGTTATAATAGCAACCGATTGGTTCAATATCATATTTAATTCAATCTTCGGTAGAAATAATTCCCCGTCATAATACATTGGTTGAAATTGCATTCCGTCCTCCTGATCAGCGACACTACTTGGATATATAAAACAATTATAAAGTCAGGATACTTTTTTGTCAGTTTCTAACTAAAAACACAACGGCATGTCCTATCTAAACGTTCGTCCAGCCGTTCATGTTCATTCGATTCCTTTCACTTAACAAGTATAAGCGAGGAAAATGGGGGTCACTTTAAGACTATCTGTTATGCAAGAAGGGGCTCAGCATATGACATATGGAGAAATTCTATTTCGTACGGCAACGTCTTTCGTTGCTCTACTCGTTTTGACACGTCTTCTCGGTAAAAAACAAGTCGGACATCTAACGTTTTTCAATTATGTAACAGGGATCACCTTCGGCTCCACCACTGCGGAAATTATCGTCAACAGACAAATCACGCTGCTGCAAGGAATATCTAGCTTGGTCTTATGGTCGCTCTTGGCGTTCAGCGTTGCATTGATTGGACTGCGCTCTGTCAAAGCACGTGAGATTCTCGACGGCCAACCTACGATTCTCGTCAAAGAAGGCAAGATTCTGGAAGAGGCATTAGCTAAGCAGCACCTCAACATCGACGATTTAAGCATGTTACTTCGGAATAAGGATGTCTTCTCACCCGAAGAAGTCGAATTTGCAATTCTGGAACCTGACGGTAAACTTAGCGTGTTGATAAAAGAAGAACTGCTGCCTGCAACAAAAAAAGATATAAAAGTAAACGTTGCACCTATTCACAATATCCCAACTGAGCTTATCATCGATGGTAAAATCGTAGAAAAGAATCTTAATAAAATAGATGTCTCCGTTGTCTGGCTCAACCAACAATTAAAGAAAGCCAACATTCATTCTTTAGATCAAGTATTTTACGCAGAGCTCCAATTGGACGGGAGTCTGTATATCGACAAATACCAGGATATAAATCCATAAAAGACCCCCAAAGAGAACAGCCCCCGGGCTGTTCTCTTTCGCTGTCTGCTTTAGAAGCAGGTGAACGAGCGAATCCGATTCAAATCAATACCGAAGTACCCCCAGAAGAGACCGAACCATCTGAACCCTGCAACAGAATTACGCCCGACGAATACCGGGAAGAACCAGAATTGCTCGCCGTTGTTCAGCCAAATGTATGTGTTGCGGAACAGACAGCCTCTGATCGCACCGGGGTCGATGGCAAATGCGGTGGCCGACATTTGCGGTACGAATTGCGGTGGAGGTGCCGTCGGCGCTTGAACGCCTCCCGGTGCAGCTCCTGGAGGTCCCGGAGTCCCAGGAAATCCACCTGGTCCACCCGGTCCTCCTGGTCCTCCTGGTCCTCCTGGTCCACCCGGAAACCCTGGGAATTGGCCGCTTCCCGGCGTTGGAAAAAATCCCATATATGATCGCTCCTTTCAATGAGTAGGCACAATCATCATATGCATTCGCGGAAAGAGTGTTTGGGCGAATGCCAATAAATAATCCGCGCCCAGCCGAAGCTGAACAGTAATGAAATTTAGCCGCCTAAAAGCCTTTTTCACCTGCTTCGGCTCATAAATATGGACGAATATCCACTTATACTGATTCCTAATTTGACTTAGAATTACCGTAGAAGATTGAAAAAGGCTGTGATTCTAATGTTAATCAAAAGAGACAAATGGTTGCAATATCGCATCCTTCGCAAAGGTTCCTCTCTCGCCGGACGGCTGCCAGAGACACAGTTGCTTAAGAAGAACGCATTAACGAATATGCTGCTTCACTATCAAAGCGTCGTATTGAAACCCCGCAACGGGAGTTACGGAAGGGATATCCTGTTCATTAAACGAAACGGTGCAAACGCCTATCGTATTCATAACGAAAAGAAAGTCTTCACCATGACAGACAGCGATAAGTTACTTAAATTGTTCCGTAAAAAAGACAGAGGTCGTGGATATATTGTCCAAAGGCGTCTGCAGCTTGCCCAAATTCAACACAAGCCATTCGACATTCGGATAATGGTTCAGCGACAAAAGAGCTCTTCATCCACTTGGATCGTGACAGGCTCATACGCGAAAGTTGCGGCGCAAGGATATCTAGTCACAAATGTGGCTAGCCGCACCATTCCAGTCCTTGAGGCACTCAAATTAGCCCGAATCGGAGATCGGAGCTTGCTTGTCAAAGCGGAACAGATCGCATTATTGGCAGCTACACGACTGGGAGAGCGTTACCCAAAGCTTAGACAAGTCGGGTTCGATATAGGCATCGACAGGAACTGCCGGATTTGGATCATTGAAGGCAATTATCAACCGGACTTACGCCCATTCCGGCTCTTGAAAGATTCCTCAATGCATCGCAGAATATTATGGTATAAGAAACATTAGAACGAAAAAAAAGACGACCAGCCTCTTATCTTTGGCCTGTCGTCTTTTCATGTTTGGTGCCTATCCTTGATAATCCCCCGCTTGCAATTTTACTTGCGTCTTTTGTTACTTACAACACGCGTCACTTGGAACTTATTTACCCCTACCTGTATAATGGCAAACTGGCTGTAAGAAGTGCCGGAAGACGTATAAGGTTCCGCTTGAATATTTCCACTCGGTGTTCTAACCGTTGCAGTGATTCTAGTCACCAAACAGACTCCACGGCTAGAAGCTTTCCAAGTCTCGTCACGCTGAACATTATAATTGTCATCACTACATAAGATGGATGCATATTCAACTTTTCCAAATGCATTAAACGATGTGGAGTTAAAGATCTGTACGGGGTCATAACCGCCAGCTTTTCTATTTCCCATCCTCAAAACCTCCCTTATTATCGATATTATTCATTAAATGCAATTCCATCGTTTTGGTAAGGTATAAATGTGGACAAGAAAAAAAAGTACGTTTATCCGATGGTCACAACCCCTTCTCTTTTACTTCTATTATCTTTTTACTAAACTGATATTTCACAGTAACATTCTCAATAATCTCAGTATTCTGGTAGGCAAGAGAACCTTCAAATACTAATGTATCATTGTCTTTCCACACCAGGTTATCAGCATAGCTATAATTCTCATGATCGTTGCGAATCCATGTATCTAGTTCTTTTTGTGCACCATATTTGACTCTTGCAGATTCTATTAACTCTGGACTTGTCATTCCCTCTTCAATATTGCTAATTTGAACGAAATTACTTTTATTAGAGCATGTTACGATCGCAATTAACTTATGATTTGGAGAAGGGATAATTTTTGTAATATACATAGATGGTGCAGAAAAACTTAAATATTCTTTAAGCACATTGTCTTTTATTCTCCAAATGACATTTTGACTTCCATAATCCGAATAATTATTAAACAACGTAAATATCATACTTCCGTCTGCTAGCTTAACAATATAAGGGCTCCGATAACTTTTCGACAAAATATCTACGGCAAAAGCAGCCGCATCAGCGATTTTTTGATTCTCATTTTTTATAAATGGCTGAAGTTGTTTTAACGCTTTTACTCTCAACGTGGGATCATTAAAGCTTTCTACCAGCCTATTAATAGCAATATATACATATTCATTATTATCACTTTTTAAAGCATGTAGAAATTTTTCCGCATCATATTGAGTAGCAGGCTCTAACTCCATGTCTTCAGCATTTAAATAACGTATGTAAGGTTCTGAATTTTGATTTTTATAATATTCTGTTGCTAATAAAGCTGAAGCGGTTGAACTATATAGGACAAGACAGGCAACCAAAATAACCCACTTTTTAGAAATTCCTTTTTTCTTTTTCTCTGTTCCATTGTGCCCAGCCGCTTCAATTAAGTTTTCATCAATGAGTCCGATCTCCTTAAATAAATCTTCTTTTTTCATAGGTTAACCCCCTCTTTGTCTAGATGAACTCGAAGTTTATTTCTTGTCCTAAATAATATAGATTTCACTTTACTACTACTCATATTAAATCTCATAGAAAGCTCATCTATTGAATAGGAATACCAGTACCTTCCAATAAATATGTTTCTCGCTTGCTCATCTATGCCATATAAAAATTGATTTATTAAGTTTGCGATCTCACCTTCTTCATACTCTGTTTCTACAGTATCAGGCGAAGCTAGACATTCTTCTAGTTCCGTTAGAATGACTTCAAACTCACGATTACGCTTTTTCGCTGTATTATAACCATACTTATCAAGCGCAATATTACGGGTGATCCTCCCTAAAAATACCGAAAAATTCCTAGGCAGATTAGGCGGTATCGCATTCCATGCCGCTAAGTATGTATCGTTCTCACATTCTTCAACATCCGAGAAATTTGAAATAATGTTTCTTGCAATGACTCTGCAGTAAGCCCCGTATTTATTTTTAGTCTCTAAAATAGCTTGTTGTGAACGCTGTAAGTATAGGTGGATTATTCCTTGGTCTTCCATTCGTTTTTCTCCTTTTAAACACTCTTATCTATATAGTAGAGAATTCCTAGGATGGGTTGCACTTATATTAAAATTTATACCAATATATAAAGACAACCCCCTCCTAAACAAGGAAGGGGTCTTTGTAATAGATCTGCCTTTTCGTCATCTCTACAATCCAAAATGTTCTCTAACTAACCTAAATTGTTCTTCCACGCTCATACTTGGTATTCTTTCAACGGTTTTGATCCCCATTTTATTACAAGCAGTCTTAATCTCATTGGAGAACTTAACCATAGATTTGTTACCGTGTTTAATCGTTTCTTCTGGATTTATCGTGTAGGCGTTAATACAATCTAAAATCATCTTATGATCTTCTCTAAAGTAATATAATCTCTTTATCTCTTCATCGGACGTATAAAAACAAATCATTCTCTCTTCTGGAATAAACGGTAGTATACGTTCAGGCATTATTCCTAAATCTATTATAATTGGTTTATCATTAGGCATTGTTAACAAATCAATGATAAAGAAGTCCATCATCTCTTCGACGATATGAAATAGCCACTCGCAGTGCTCATCTACGGGTTTATTGAACCACTCATTCCAATCCAAATCAGGATTAGGAAATTGAAGGGCAGGGTATTCAACAGGACTAGTGAATGGTCTGTATTTTAAGACATCATCCCCCAATGTTTGAAAGCCTAGCTCCTCTACAAATTTCTTGGTCATGGTAGTCTTCCCAGCACAAGGCCCCCCATTAAGCCAGTAAACATGTTTTAATTGTTCCTTCAAATAATTATTATTTATCTTCATCCGGTACACCCCATATGATTTGTGTAGTATCTTACTTTAACACGTTGGTTTCGGAGAGGTGGCGGATTCTTATCTTCCTATAACAGTGAAAACACATAGAATTCTCCTTTCTTGACACAAGTAGTTATATTCTATGAGTTGGGTTAAATTCCCTGTCACTTTATCTTTAATATGATCTTTCCCTTTGCCCTGCCCGATTCGGAATACTCCATCGCCTTCTGAGCTTCTTCGAAAGAGAATATTTGATCAATTACAGGCTTTATTTTCCCTGCTTCTATAAGCTGCGAAATGATCTCCAGTTGTCTGCCGCTAGGTTTCATGAACAAGAAGCTGTATTTGACATTATATTGCTTTTCTAATTTTGTTAGCTTACGAGTAACCAATCGAAAAAGACTCGTTTTTATAAAACCAGACCCATATTCAACTCCGAAGCGTGCATTGGGCAGCCCAGAAACCGATACAATTTGTCCGCCTGGTTTGACTATTTTAAAAGCCTTTTCTAATGTCTCTCCGCCAATCGTATCGAATACTCCATCATAATTTTGTAAGACCTTATCAAATTGTTCTGTTTTATAATTGATTATTTGATCGGCCCCAAGAGATTTGACCAGATTAGCTCCAGCATCGCTAGTAGTTGTAGCTACATAAACTCCCATCGCTTTAGCAAGCTGGATAGCAAAGGTCCCAACGCCGCCCGAACCAGCTTGAATCAATACCTTTTGCCCTGCCGATAGCTTTAATATATCATGTAATGCTTGATAGGATGTAAGCCCGACTAATGGGATTGACGCCGCTTCCTCAAAGGAAAGATTTTGTGGCTTTAAGGCTATATCGTCCTCATGTATGGATATATATTCTGCGAAGGTTCCAATTCTATTTTTTCTTGGCCGTCCGTATATTGCATCGCCTATTTTGAATTTAGTTACTTTGTTTCCTACTTTGGTGACTATACCTGAAAAATCATTTCCTAACACAAGCGGCATATCGTATTTCAACAACATACGAGTTTTGCCATCCCGCACCTTGAAATCGATAGGATTAATACTCGCCGCATGGATTTCTGCCAACACATCATAATCACCTACTGAAGGTGTTGGAATGTCTGCCATTAGAAGAGGACTTTTTCCGTATTTTTCAATGATCATCGCTTTCATTAAGAAACCTCCAATTCTAATAATATTGTTCCATAAATTCATCGAGATGGTTTATAAGATTTTTTAACACTCCTAATTTTGTTCTAACGTCCATAAAATAATAATTTTTAGAGCCTTCTTCCCTCACCATTATAATTCCGGCTTCTCTTAAGATTCTTAGATGATGGGAAACAGCAGGTCGTGATAGATGCGTTTTTTCAGTAATCTCACCTACGCGTAACCCGTTCGTACAGGTAGTCTCCATAAGTACAGTAATAATAGATTGTCTTGTCTCATTACCAATAGCTAAAAAGACCTTCTGGCACATCTTGAAATCGTCTTTGATGACTTCGACTTGTTGCTGTTTATTAATGATTCTCACCGCTTTCGTTTCGTTCAATCGTT
Organism: Paenibacillus sp. FSL R5-0923; assembly: GCF_038009145.1. NCBI lineage: Bacteria > Bacillati > Bacillota > Bacilli > Caryophanales > Paenibacillaceae > Paenibacillus > Paenibacillus sp. FSL R5-0923. The sequence goes on along the minus strand of NZ_JBBPAT010000001.1, from coordinate 1,973,659 downwards.
TAACTTAGTGAACCATTTGCTGACGAGTATGTCATAACAAGATATGCTCCGCAACCTTGAGAAAGAAAATCGAGATCACAAGTAAATTTTTTACATTTCTTCACCTCCAACCCGCAGAGGAGAATTGTCGATAAATCTCAAATCGCCCTTCTTATAAATTGAACCAACGTCCTACCAAGGTAACCTGATAGGTTAATCCGCTTAACCAAGCGGTCATTGAGGATATTTTATACTAAAAGTTATAATTCAATTGACTAGTCGAAATGATACGAATTGGAGGTTATCCAAATGAATATTGAGATAGGAAAAAAAATCAAAACACTACGATTACAAAAAGGACTAACTCAGGAAGAACTAGCAGCAAAACTGAATCTGTCATCCCAAGCAGTATCTAAGTGGGAAAACAATGTAACCATGCCTGATATTCAGATTCTTCCTGATTTATCCGTGATTTTTGGTGTTACAATTGATGAATTATTTGCATTAACCGATGATACCCATTTAGAACGAATTGGAAATATGATTAGTACTGAACATTTTATATCCGAAGACGATTTTAACTATGCTGAACAATTTTTAAAAGGAAAACTAAATGATGCGCAAAAAAAATCCCCATCCCTCACCTTGCTAGCTCAGTTACACATTCATCGTTCAGATGAGCACCGTGAATTGGCTTCCCATTATGCCAAGGATGCGCTGCTATTAGCTCCGGACAGCAAAAGTAATCATAATGCCTTGCGAGATGCGGAGAATGGAATCATTTTTGATTGGAACTTTTCAAATCACCATAAACTCATTGCGTATTATAAGAATTTCGTGCCGAATCACCCGAATTACTGGCAGGCTTATGTTTGGCTTATGAACTACTTAATCGCAGACGGCAGATGTATTGAAGCAAAAGAAATTCTGGAACAATTGAACCAAATCCATCCTGGTCATTTATATCAAAAATATGGAGGGCTGATATGCAAGGAAGAGGGCGACCTTTCTCAGGCGCTGGCTCTCTGGGAGCAAATGACTGATTTGTATCCTGAGGATTGGCTTGCATGGTCCTCCAGAGGAGACTGTATGGCTAAACTTTGCAGGTACGACGAAGCCATAGAATACTATTCCAAAGGTTACGAACTACAGCCAAGTCCAAAGTATACAGATGCATTTGAAGCCATTTCTCATATATATATAATAAAAGGGGAATATGATAAGTCTATTGAAAAGCATCACGAAATAATTGAGCTGCTAGAAAGGGACTGGAGAGTCACAGAGGGTAAGACCGTTGATTTTCATAAGAGAGAAATAGAAAATTTAAAGATACTGTTGAATAAACAAACCTAACATTATTAAAAATACCAAATAACATGGACGACTGGCCCTTTCCGCCAAAACGGCGGAGGGGGCTTTTGCTTTCAGTAGCAAAACTGCCCCACCAGATACTACATTATTTTGTGAACCCAGAATGCTTAGAGAATCCCGTGTGTCCTGATTTTGCCCAAGCGGTGCAGTCTTCGGATATCTTAGGTTTTCTTTCGTTGTAACCTTCTAGCTACCTATCCGATCTAATATTTAAGTAACGTTACGAACATCCTAAGACTTTAGTCAAGAAAGCAGGTAAAAATCTTTGCATATTAATCCTATTGTCGTCAAAGCCAAAGCTGGGGACCCAGAAGCATTCGTGCAGTTGATGCAGGAGATAGAGTTACCTTTATATAGAACTGCAAGGTCCATCGTCAACAAAGACGAAGATTGTGCAGATGCCCTGCAAGAGACGATGCTTAAAGCCTTTAAGTCCATCCATACACTCAGAGAGCCCGCTTTTTTCAAAACGTGGATCTTCCGGATCCTGATTAATGAATGCAACAAAATGATCAAAAACAACGCAAGAGCCCTCCCTTATGGAGAGCTTCCCGAAGTCCCTTCCATTTCCAAGGATTATGAGAAAATCGAATTATGGGACGCCGTTCAACATCTTGAGGAGAATCTACGGATTGTCATTCACCTTCATTACTTACAGGACATGTCGATCCGTCAAATTTCCGAAATTCTCGAAATTTCTACGGTAGCCGTGAAGACCCGGCTGCATCGCGCCCGCAAAAAGCTAAAGCATTCATCTCAATTCAATCAAGAAATGGAGTTGCGACATGGTAAATACTAAGTTAGAAGAACAATTAAAGAACTGCCAAAGCCTACTTCCCGATCAGTTATCGGATATTGCCCGCTCCAAGCTGAATGAGACTTACCAAATCATCAGGGAAACCGATAATTCCATTTCCCCCGTTCAGAGAAAGATAGATGTATCCAAAACTTTTAATAAATGGTGGGTTTCCACTGCAGCCGCTGCAATCCTTGGAGTTACAGTCCTGTCTTCCGGCTTTGTATCGCCCGCAATGGCTGATGCACTCAAGCAAATTCCGGTTCTGGGACAAATCTATTCATTATGGGGTGAAAAGAACTTAGATCCCGGTGTTCAACAAGCCGAGGATTTCATCACAAACGTAAACCAAAGCGTGACCCATGGCGATGTGACTATGAATATTCCAACGTTGTTATTTGACGGAACCCGAATTCTTATGAATATAACCACTCCTGGAAACCGTCTGGCTTCGGAGCCCAATTCGCCGCCTTCAGATGCCAATAAAGGGGCGGTGGATACGTTTGAGGTTCTCTATAAAGGCCAACCTCTGCTCTGGAGTTACGAACACATGGATGGTGAGGCTGCTTCCAGCATAATGGTTCAGGTTTTGAACACTTATTATGAGCCGAGTACAACAACACAGACGGTCCAGTTCCCTGATCAGTTTGACTTGACTGTAAATGTAACGTTAAAGGGTTACGATGTCCCGTTCGAATTCGTTCTGCCCGTTACAAAATCAACGCCTTTTACCACTCTAACTTCAGAGGAAACCAAGCATCATGATAACATTAACTTGCAGATCAGTAAGGTGGAAATCACCCCAATTACAACCCAGGTCTCCGTTGAGTACAAAACCAAACCTGGCCAGAGCGTAGAAGAAATGCTCGCTTCTATCCCTTCGAAATATAAGGGTGCTAACGAGGGCGTCATCGCTCTTCAGTTTGACATTGTGGATGAACGTGGCGTTCAACTGAAGCCCGTTGGTGCTCAACCCTTAAGCGAATCTTATAATATTCGTTTTGAACCCTTCAAGACTGTACCGAGTACCGTAACCATCAAACCATACTTAGTCGTATCAGAAGGTCAAGCCCCAGCTGGGACTACAGGACTGTGGGAAGACAACAATATGGTCAAGGAATATATCCCTGAGCTGGAGACTGTACTTTCGGTGCAATAGTTCATTTGTAAAAAGGACAATATTCTCTAGCATTAAAAAAGTATGCAAACCTACAAAAGACGAAGCCATAAATGGCTTCGTCTTTTTATTTAAAATGACTTCAGGTAGGTTCAATCCAATAAGGTTATTTTGATGAAGCCAGCTTCGATAATTTGTCGGCAATATCTTCAGCTTGTAACAAGGAGGAGTATGAATCTGCAGCAAAATATTTTTCCATATCAATCTCAATAATTCGATTGTTTTTGACCGCATCCAACATCTTCCAGGTTGCTGGCAACTTAGGCGGTTCTTTGTCCTTTACGGTAAGGACAATAACGTAGTCACCTACATAATCATTTACCGTTTCCCAAGAAACTTCAACACGGCTCATTTCCTTATCAATGATTTCACTTTGAACTTTTGGAGCGGGATTCAGACCTAAAATATCGTAAGTAGCTCTGCCGCCTCTCTCACCCTGATTACCAATGACCATTAAAAATTTCTCTACCGTGATATAATCTACGATAGAAATAGTTGCATCTTTTGCAATTACATTATTAATTTTTTCGCGGGCAGCTATTTTACGTTTTTCGAAATCTGCCACAAACTGTTTAGCCTCTTCTTCTCGATCAAGGATTTCTCCCATAGCTGTAATCTCTTCTTGAATCGTTGCGTATTTACTTGTATCAAATAATACGGTCGGTGCGATCTTAGAATAGTTACTATAAGCATCTTTATTCCACGTTATGATGACGTCTGGCGCTAGCTCTAATACTTTCTCAAAAGAAATACTTCCTTCTGCCCCTATATCTTGTACCGTCTCATCTAAGAAAGGTTTGAGAAACTGAGAATACTCCAGTTGGGTATTTGATGCTCCAACCGGTGTTACCCCAACGGCCAAGACTGGCCCCAAATCCCAATCAACTACAACACGTTGGGGATTGGCTGGAACATTAACATCCCCCATGACCGTTGCTATTTTCCGCAAACCCGTTTTTTCAATGGCCTGATTGGAAGGTTTACTTTGTGTTGGTTCTGCTCCCGCATTGCTATTACGGCTAGTGTTCCCATTTCCGCAAGCTGCAAGTAACAGTGTAAGCACAAGCATTAACATTAATCCTTTTTTCGTTTCGATCCCCTTTAACATCTGTTTATCCCCTTCAAGTTTTAATTGATAATGATTATCATCATCAATATAACAAGCAGAAGAATATTTGCCCATGGAGGATAAGAACTCTTGCCATGGACTATCTGAAACGATCAAACCTGTCTTCACCTTATTTTTGTATTGAACTGGCGTCGTCCCAACCTGCTTCTTAAACAGACGGGTAAAATAAAAGACATCACTATAACCTACGTTTACAGCGATTTCCTGTACGGTGGCATCAGTTTGAATCAGTAATTCCTTCGCTTTAGCCATCCTCGTCTGAATTACATATTCGATGGGACTTCTCCCTGTCCGGCGTTTGAACTGCCTCGATAAATATTGAATGCTATAATTCCAAACTTCTGCCATAGATTCAAGTGAGATAGGTTCATAATAATGTTTGTGAATGTATTGAATGATCTGTTCCACTAAATCTGTGTCTTTGGGTGCAACTACCTGAAGCTGTAACTGCTGTACAAGTGTATGTACGAACTGATAGAAGTGGATTTTCGCTTGGAATCGTTCCATAGCCGGTCTGCGATTCCATTCCTCATACATCGATTCCGCATGACGATATAAAACAACCGGAGAAATAGGTTTACATGCGTATTGCAAATGAAAAGGGTTATTTATATGATAGGATTTCAATATTGTTTTACTAGCTTTAGTAGAAATAGTACCTCTATATAAAATGTAATAGTAGGTTACATCCTCATGTCCAACCTCGAACTTAATGCTACTTCCTTTTCCCGCATGTAAGACAAAGAATCGTTCTAATGGATGCCGATTACCATCCAACCAGATCACACCTTGCCCTCGCACGACAAATATAAAACAACTAGCTGGGAGTATATGTTGCTGCTTACTCTGTCTACGTATCACATGTTGGCGAATATCCACCAGTTGAATCCATGAAGTGTCCCATATCTGGATGTATTCTTCCCAATTCACTGTTAATCCTCCCAATTCCAATAGCATGCTAATCCTTTGCAGCTGCAAATCCCTATACAAGCCAAAATCGTAAACGATAACCATTATCATTGTCAAATGATAGGTGACTATTCAAACCAATTTTAATAGATCAAATCTGACGCTCCCAGAGAACCTCCAATCAAGTCGATATAGCCATTGCTAAGCATGCCACAGCTATCCTCCAAGAAATAAATTACTAACTCTTTTATTACCTAAATCACTAACATTAATAGTTACAGTTAAGGAGAAGTGTTTTTTAGAAAGTTAACACCGAACTATAATAGTCCGCTAATGTACAAAACCTGAAGTTTGTTGTATTTTATGCCAATAGCGACTACGGTATTTATACCTTACATTTCACCATCCTAGCTGCCTCAGCTCATTTCTACGGTATTTATACCGCACATTTCACCATCTTAGCCACCTCAGCTCATTTCTACGGTATTTATACCGTACATTCCACCGTTCTAGCCACTTCAGCTCATTTCTACGGTATTTATACCGTACATTTCACCATCTTAGCCACCTCAGCTCATTTCTACGGTATTTATACCGTACATTCCACCGTTCCAGCCACTTCAGCTCATTTCTACGGTATTTATACCGTACATTTCACCATACTAGCTACCTCAGCTCATTTCTACGGTATTTATACCTTACATTCCACCATACTAGCTACTCATGCAAAATAATTGTGAAGTACGCACGCTACTCAAGTTTTCGTTGCTCAAATGATAAATTCGGCCTCTTGACTGGGAGGTCTTTCCCATAGATAACCTACGCAAATCATCTATACTGGCAAGATTTAGGGCCATCCTTTTACAGGATGGCCCTTTCTTTGATGATTCATCTAAGTTGCAATTTTTCTTACTTTAATATTCTTTTATAATTACAAAAAACGAACCCCGAAATGTTCCAGCTAGCTTGGACTTCTGCCTAGCAAACTTAAACTTCTCTTCTAGCTCCTTTGGTATCTCCATCCCCTCAGAAAGCTTAAAACCAAAACAGCCCGCTTCTTAGGGGCATCAACCGTATACATAACGTTGACCGCAAGATCGTCCTCATAAAAGACATAAGCAAATTTAATATTTTCCACTTGAAAACGCGACGTTTCTAAAGGTTTGGCCGCAAACTCAATATCACGTTCATCTTTTAAAATTCGGGTCACATAATCAAGGGTCTCCTGACTTTCGCTGGCTTGTACGACCGCAAATTCATGCTTGTATTTATTCATAAAGTAACGGGCTTCATTAGCTCGCAAACCAGCAAGCGCATCTACTACAGGTGTCTCTCATTACCAAAAAAACTTATCGTTACTTATGATACGGTTCGCGTGCTGTCTGTAACGGCAAGTTTCTGAGTTAACTACTGTGCTCTTTTTCTATTAAAGTGACCATCTCACGCTCCCACTTTTCTCGCTCTTCTGGCGGCATCGGCTCCCCTTTGCCATACAGAAATCTAATCATGTAGAAGCCATTCTTGGTAAGCAGGCTAGTAACAAGTTCATGCTCTAATACATTATTGCTCATCAACTGCGTCTCAACTACAGAGCTATTATCAGTCTGATGCAGTACTTGAGCGGTCAACAAGGTCTCTTGGGAGATATAATCCGCTGTATGCTTCTCTACAGAAGATGCCTCTATCTTATCAAAATAATTAATCGTGAACGTATGCGAAGGTTCGTACCGATGGTATTCTCCTAGCGGATAATATCCGATAAATTGACTGTTACTGTAGACATGGAATGTTGCAGGTACATAGCTGTCAAGCTGAAAATACGGGATGAATCGCGCAATACCTGAATTGATCTCTTCTCCAGGAGGAATGACCGCATCCACACCACTAAGGAAATCACCCTTCTTATCTACAAAAATCGTGCTATAAGGGCTGTACCTCGTAATCCAAATCGAACCATTCTCCTTCACAGCCTCAACGTAATAACTGATAATTTGATTTCTTTTTTCCTCACGTTCATCGGCGGGGTTGACACAGGTATGAATATGCTTCCGAGTGTATGTAAAGACTGCGTTAGTGGCATCCATTGACAGCAATTCAAATTCGAGAATTTCAGATTTTATATTATAGATTTGAAATGTCATCATTAATTGAAAGTGATTTAAAAAGGACATTCCCCTCTTATCTGGATGAAATTTTTTGCTCAAACCTTCTTCATCCTTATCCATATAAGACTGCTCCAAGCCTTCAACCAAGGCCTGCAGTTCCTCTTTTGTGATGCCTTTATTTTTCTTAAAGAAAAACATGTCTTATCTCCCCTCATCATCAGTCTACTGCCAATTACTTGCTCCTATTTATTATACGGGCACACCTGTGTACTTTTCTAGTTATGTATAAATTCCCCTTTGGTAGTACCTAAAGGAAGATATCATGTTAAACATTAGGTCAACTAGATGATCGCAAAATATTATGAAAAAACCATTCCTGACAAAGGAATGGTTTCTTTGAGTAGGTATACCTTTCAGTTATCCCAACATTTTAAAATGTTCACGAACTAACCTAAATTGTTCTTCTACGCTCATGTTTGGTGTTCTTTCTATGGTTTTGATCCCCAGCTTAGTGCAAACATTCTTTATTTCATTGGAGAACTTAATCATAGATTTATTACTGTGTTTAATTGTTTCTTCTGGATATAACGTATAAGCGTTAATGCAGTCCAGAATCATCTTATAGTCTTCTCTAAAGTAATATAATCTCTCTATCTCCGCATCGGACGTATAAAAACATATCATTCTCTCTTCCGGGATAAACAGTAATATAAATTCAGGCATTATTCCTAAATCTATTATTATGATTGGTTTGTCATCAGGTAACTTCAGCAAGTCAATAATAAAGAAATCCATCATCTCTTCGACAACTTGAAATAACCATTGGCAATGTTCCTCTACAAACTTCTTGGTTATAATAGTCTTTCCAGCACAAGGTCCACCATTAGCCAATATACATGTTTTAATTGTTCTTTCAAATAATTATTATTTATCTTCATTCAACACACGCCATTTATATTTAAAAAAGCTTACTCTGACATGTTGGTTGTGAGGGGTTGGCGGATTCTTATCTTTCTATAACAATGAAAGCACATAAAAAGCCTCCATTCTTTGCACAGATAGTTATATTCAACGAGTTGGATTAATTTTCTCTATGCCAAGAGTAGAACGTCCATAAGTAGCAAAACTACCGGATCCCTAGATAAAAAGCCCTCTCCACCCTAAAGGGTGAAGAGGGCTTAAACTTGCCGCTTCGAAGATATAGCCGACTATATTAAATTTTCGCAACAGATGATGCTTGAGCCAGTTGCTCCTCCAGCCATTTTACAGCCTCAACCTCTTTCGCGAAGGCGCCTCCGGGACAGCCGTAGGTTCTTTTAGTAGACACTGCCGTAACCGGCTTGTAAAGAGCGAGCAATTTGGCGTTCTGCATTACAACCGCGATGCCTGAGCAATATTGAGCAATTTCATGTTTGTTCCTCTTGCACCAGTTCATATACAGCTGTGTGACTGCACGCTCCGGACGTACGTTCTTCTCTGAAGAATGCAGCATGATCAGACCAAAGGGGGATTGACGGTAGAGCAATTCTTCCCAATAAGCGATATATTCCTCTACCGTTTCCTGATCAAAATTTTCTCCCAGACTTAGGCTTATAATCGGCCAGTTAGATTCATCCTTTGTGATAGCCATACGTTTGCCCTCCTAAAAGCGTGAATGACGTTTCCTATGACGTGATGCGGAATCCGACGGATTGCTGCTGCAGCTTCCAGAGACGGTCGTACAATCCGCCTCGTAATAGTAGAGCTTCATGTCGTCCCTGCTCCACCAGTCGGCCATCTTCCAGCACAATAATGTTGTCTGCACCTCGTATGGTTTTGAGCCGATGCGCGATAACAATAACGGTTCTGCCCGTAATCAGCGCATCAATTCCCTTCTGGATTTCGGCTTCATTCTGCGGGTCAAGCGATGCAGTAGCCTCATCCAGCAATACAATCGGAGTGTTCTTAAGAATCGCACGAGCAATGGAGATCCGCTGCTTCTCCCCTCCGGAAAGCGTACTGCCACCCTCGCCTACCGGCGTGTCATAACCTAGCGGTAATTTCATAATGAAATCATGGCAACGGGCCATTTCTGCTGCTTGTTGAATATCCTGCTGCGACGCGCCCGGCCGCCCAAAGGCAATATTGTTTCCAATGGTATCTTGGAACAGGTACACATCCTGAAACACAACCGACACAGACCCTAGCAAATGTTCTGGATCAATATCTTTAATATTGCGTCCGCCTAGCAGAACACTTCCCTCGTCAGGATCATAGAAACGCGAGATCAAACGCAGCACTGTACTCTTTCCGCTGCCGGAGGGACCCACGATTGCAGTCAATGAACCTTGCGGCATTTCTATGCTTAATTGTTTGAGAACAGGCTCACCTCCATAGCTGAAGGTAACATTGTCAAAGCGAATGGTACTGCTATCGGGAAGTGGAGCTGTAGTCCCTGTCATTACCGGCTGGCGAAGCAGGTCTACGATGCGTTCACCCGCTTGTTCGTTGTACCGGAATTCAGCATAGTTGGCGAGCGCCGTCGTCAGTGGATCATAGATGCGTGTGCCGACAATAAGGAATACCGCCAGCTGCAAAATACCGAGCTCTCCGCCTAACAATAGATGTACACCTACGTATACCATTAAGGTCAGACCCGCACGAAGAAGAGCCATAGCCGTTAGAATGACCGGTCCGAATATCCCTTCAAGCTTCACACTTTCCTTCATCAAAGTTCGAAAAGAGCTATCCAGACGGACAAAGCGTTCTCCCGTCAGGTTGTAGGCTTTCATCACCCGAATACCATTCAAATACTCCTGTAGCCGATTCGCGGCGTTCAGTTTCGCTTTCATATGATTCGTCCCTAATCTGCGCCGCAGTCTGCCTGACAGGTACATAATTAGGAGGGCAATCGGCAGTGCCACGAACATGGAAAGCGCCATCCGCCAGTCGAGGAATAGTAAACCCGCAAGTGCGAATATCGGCAGTACAAAAGCCCCTGCAAGCTGTGGCAACAGATGTGAAATTCCTGTCTCAACCAGCGTGAAATCGCCCATCATCATATTGGCCAAATCACCAGGATCCCGGCGCGTCAGGTAGCCTAGCGGAAGCTTACGCAGATGTTCTGCTAATTCCGCCCGTCCCTGTGCCGCAACATTGTAAGCCCCGCGGTATGCAGTGCGGTATGCGGGGATCTCGCTCAGGAACATCAGTACCATGACAGCAGCTAGTCCCGCGCAAATCCACCAAAGCCGTTCTATCTGAAGCTCTGCACCCACCGTAATATAAGGAGCAAAAATCAACCGTACCGCCTCAATCACAAGCGCAAACGGAAGCACACTGACTATGTTAGCCAGTAAGGAAAACAACACAGGCTTCAGCAGCTGCTGTGGTTTGCCAGCAGTAATATTGTGCAATACCTTCATAGCTGTTCCCCCCCTTTTTCCAAATGCCAATCTCCGGCGTCACTGTAGGCATGCCACATTTGAGTGTAAAGTCCATTGAGATCAATCAAACTATCGTGATCTCCGCGCTCCACGATTTGCCCATCTCGCAGTACCAAAATCTGTGCAGCTTCACGAATAGAAGACAGACGGTGGGCAATGACAATAACCGTCTTCCCGCGCATAAGCTCCGTTAGTGCCAGCTGCATGTGATGTTCATTTTCCGGGTCGGCAAAAGCAGTCGCTTCGTCGAGGACAAGTACCGGCGCATTTTTGAGGATGGCCCGGGCTACCGCAATACGCTGCTCTTCACCGCCGGAGAGATAGACACCACCTTCACCGATTAACGTATCGTACCCCTGCGGAAGCCGAGAGATGAACTCGTCGCATTGCGCAGCTCTTGCTGCAGCCTGGACTTCATCCAGCGTGGCTCCCGGTTTGCCGACGGCAATATTCTCATACAAAGTGTCATAGAACAGGAAGGTCTCCTGAAATACAAAGGCAACTGTATTCATCAGTTCATGAATCGCCATATGACGGATATCCACTCCACCGATACGGATCGCACCCTCTTGCGGGTCCCAGAACCGCGGCACCAAGCTGGCCACCGTCGATTTACCTGATCCTGACGGTCCAACCAGCGCTGTAACCTTCCCTTGTACTGCCCGGAAAGAGACCTCGCTAAGCGCAGCCGCAGCCCCCTCTTCTTCACTGTAGGAGAAGGTTACGTCCATAAATTCAACGTCGAAAACTTGCGGTGATAGCGGATTTGCTATTTCTGGTACAGGCTGCTGTGCCAAAAGACGATCCATCCGCTCTACGCCTTCGCCGATATCCCGGGTGCTCGAAGCCAGCATAAGTAGCTTATAGAGCGGAGATGATACGCCTGGTGCCATAATTAGAAAGAACAGCAACACAAGCGCAAAGGACATGGAATCCGGCTGACCGCTTAGCATAAAAACACCCACCGGTAAAATAAAGGTAAACGAGGAGGCCAGCAATGTTTTGAATAGAACATAACCTGACTGATAACGGTCCGTAAACTCCAGACAATAATCACGGTATCTGGTCATATCACTGTAGAACTTTCGGAAGGAATGCACCGTCTGCCCGAACACCTTCACCGCTGGCATCCCCCGTACATACTGCACCGCCGAAGCATTGATCTGCTCCAAAGAATCATGATACTGCTTCACACTGGTTTTTCCCTTACCGCTCATCATAAGTGCTGACTGCACAACCATTCCTATGAGGATCGGCAGAAGACAGGCAACAGCTAACGGCGGACTCAGCCAGAACATCGCCACAATCATCAGCACCGTAGACGCCAGCGCGCTTACCAAATCTGGGAGCTGATGTGCTACGAAATTTTCCACCTTGTCGACATTCTGTTCCAGCGTCTTCTTCACTGCGCCGGTCGAAGTTCCATTCAGAAAGCCGAGCGGCAGTCTGCCCAGATGCTCGGTCATTCGCACACGCAGATTATACTGAATACGAAAAGCCGCAATATGCGAACACATAATACCGCAATACGAGGTTAGCAGACCTCCGATCAATCCGCCGAGCGCAATCCATCCCCAGCGAATCATAGCATCACCATCGACCTGTCCAGGAGATGCTGCATGCCGCAGTAGCTCGGCCAAGATGAAATAAACAGACAAAAATGGTACCAGCATTAGCACGGCGCTGACAGATGACAATACACCAGACAGGATCAGCAGGCCTCGCTTCTCTCCGGCAATCTCCAACAGTCTCGACATGCCAGTTTTGGTTTTACTCACAGCTGTTCCCCCACTCTTTATAATTACGCACAAAAAAAGTGCACTGAGAATGATTCTCTGTGCACTAGTGTATAGGAACGCTCTTCATGGTTGCTACCGTTTCCGGGATTATAATCAACCAAATCAGGAGCATCTGTTTTCGATGCGAGCTTACATCCTTGTTCCTAAAGAACGCTGTCTACCACTGATCAGATACTCTCCAGGACGCACACCGAATTTTTTACGAAAGGCTGCTGAGAAATGGCTGACATTCACGTATCCGACTCTGGATGCTGCTTCACTTACCGTCATATTTCCATGTTCTAGCAGCTGCTGTGCCCTTTGCATCCGTTGTTCGATCACATAGGCATGGACAGTATAACCGAACATTTCCTTAAAGCCCTTCTTCAATTTGAACTCATTAAGGCAAATAATGCGAGAGAGCCCTGCTAGCGTCGGTGGATGTAAATAATCACGTTGCAGAATTTCCTTGGCTAGTCGCAGGCTCTTCATATCATCTCTAGATAGCTTGACTGTGTGGGAAATCCGATCAGCTTCAAATAAAGATTCATTGAGATAGACAGCCATTAGCTCCAGCATTTTCCCCTCCAGATAGAGTTCCCGCATACCCTGACTATAGGAACAATCCGCAATTTGAGACAGAATGAGTCGGATAGATGGTGTGATAGCGTTTTTGCCAAAAAATAACCCAGCTCCTCCTCCGGCTTGGAGCCGTGTATCCTCGGTCAGTCCGCTGGTCATCCGCTCAAATTGTGCCGGACTCATATCTATGCTGAGGAATCTGTAGCCCGCTCCGCTAAGGTATATACAATTTTCACTTCTTACTCCGCCGTGAAGCAGCACACTTTCTCCTGTATCTATGGCAAAATAGTCCTGCTTCAGCGAGGTCCCCCATTCAATTCCATGTCCCATACAGAATATCAGCTCCGTACGAGGTGTTCTAAACTCGCCCCTCGCTTCGATATCCCGATTAAATTGGAGATCAAAATCCGTCATCTGAAGATAACGCTGAGTAAGCAGGCTCCGGCAGCTGCCCTCCCCTAACTCGACCGGTGGTTTTATCTCAAAGTGGCTTCCGTCCAACTGGTAAGTAATACTAAACCCTTCGCATCTAAGCGTCTTATGGGCATCAATCGTTTCCGCTTCATTCAGACCATCGCTACGCTTCATGCTCATCCCTACTTCCCCTTACTTTGGATTAATTATATATGTATTGAGAATGATTATCAATTGAATATTCTTTTAGCAAATATGCATAAACAACAAAAAACCTTCCCACCCCTAAAGGTGAAGAAGGCTTAAACGCGTCACTTCTGAAGACATGGCCAGCTATATTTTCAGCTCCATAACCACCTGTGAACGGCCTTTAACGTTTAGTTTTTACATTACATTGGTGGTGGGGGGAAGGTGAGATGCATCCGATTGTTCACCAATTTAAATTGCTAATCCCTCCAATCGTTCAATTAGCAATGGAATCGCTACTTCAATCCAAAACTCCAGACAAACATGCCCACTGGACATACCACCATGACTGTATTTCTCACAATAGATTTGTTTATCTAAATCACCTAAGCTACTTCCTGTTAATTCCTCAAATGCGTATTTGAATATCTCTGCAAACTCCTCACCTGTACATGGATAATTCACTTCCTGAAAGTACCTCTCTAGCTCATCCCAAAGATATGGATCCCCTCTTAATCCCCACCTTTTTGGTCGCTCATTAAAAATAACTGATACTGTCTTTAGCATCCCCAGCCTCCGCCGCTTTCGAATTGGTCAACTATAACTTAACTCTATGAAACAAGTTAGAATTTCCGATATATCGTACTCACTTAATCTGTGTAAACAGTACTACTGTATCATTTTTAACCGCCAATTGTTCCAAATCCAATTATAATGTTTCTGACTATAATTAGATGATTTCAGACTGGCCAATTACTTAAAACTATTTAAAAATTCGATTAATATAGGGAGAAGATATAAATGATATTTTTTTCAGAAAATTCAAAAATACCAGATAAATATGCAGACTTTTTGAATAAGATTGCAACTTTCTTTGGGGAAGAAGAGAATTTCAAAGGTATAGTAAACGACACTATGGAAATCTTAAGACTGTCGTTTAAGGATGATATTTCCGATGCAGAATTGTTAAAGCGCGCAAGTCTTAATGGTATCATTAATGATCCGGATGTCTTTATGGAAATGATAAGTGACAATCCTGATAAAACCAAAATAAAAACAGTTTATATGGAAGAACTTAATGCTTTGTATTACACGATAAATGACATTTTCAGAACACTATGAGCAAAGAAAGAAGACATTCACCCGTATTTCGGAGATGAATGTCTTCTAACCCAATCTGCTTTGCACTGTGTTCTGCCGATTATATTACATCCTCAGATTCCAAAGTCAGCCGGTATCCGTTCTTTCTCTCCCTGACAGCAAATCCCCAGGCTTCGGGTGCTTTCCAGGAGGTCTAAATACAAATCAAGCCTCTGATATCTTTGCTTTGCCCATAGAAAATAAAGCGAATGATGATGTATAGTTGTAATTGTATTAGACTTAATCCGTAATTTTCACATTTCCAAATACGGCCTTATTTCTCGAATCATCCCCCGGATTGCTGAGCGCTATGCCAATATACACCTTGCGATTCATCGGGATCTGAACAGTTCCAACCGTCTGCCAGTTATTCCCGTTCGTCGAAATAGCCCCTTTGAAGGTATTTCCGCTTCTGGTCAGCTTTAGCCATCTTGGAGCCGAGGCAGCCGCAGTATGGTCGACCATATTGCCCGCGGTCTCTGCACGATACTGGAAGGTTGCCCCATTCTCGGGGGTAAGCATCATATCTGCGTGCTTCGAATTATGACCCAGCGACTCCCGAATCATAATGCCGGCCTTGGCCCAGCCGTCCAATCGGCTAGTGGACTGCACTTTAACAATAATCTCCGCATTGCCGCTCACGGATTGGTATATATAATTCAGTTGATCTCCATTTCCCCAAATATCCGTAGAGCTGCTGCTGAGTGTATATTGCTTATTGGATGAATTGTAGGTAACGTTCCCCGGCATGGTACCGATATTTCGTGCCTTCCATCCTGCTGGTAATTGAGCCGGATAGTCTTGTTCTACCGGAGGCGTCCAGCCTGGCGTCGGCCAGGTTTCACGTTCTTTGATATTGGCTAGCTCATCTTCTGGCCAGGCCCCGTAAGCAAAGAACGACAGACGCTTCACACCTGGATAATTCTCGCGGATTCCCTTATAAATCTCCTGATATTGATCATCTGTCCAGTCATTATCCAGCGTCGCAACAATCTCCACGTCACTGCCACTGATCCGGTCGCTCGTATCCTTCAGGATGCCGTAGGAAGTGCTGTATACCCAATCACTATTGAACTCCCAGTCATCAAAGTACGCCATCGGTGCGACAAAGTCGATATCATCTTTAAATTTGGCTACATTCTGTCCAACCTCTGTAAATTCCGGCGGCAAAATATACACACCGAGCTGCACATCCGGATTTGAGGATTCGGAAATATCCTCACGGATATCGCCTACATACTGTCCAATTTGTTCAGTTCTCCATTCATTCCACTGCTCACGCTGAGGCGAATCCGTATCGAAGTCAATGCTGAGCGGGGAATACCCGAACTGCGCCTGATACTTCGCAACCGTGTAATCACTGACGTCCATGTTGTAATTGTCAAAGCGGATCCAGTCTAGCACAACACCGTCAACAGCATAATTTTCGATCACTTCCTGAATGATGGAACGCTCATACTGCTGCACTTCGTGGTGAATCGGATTGACGAAGTATTCGTTGCCGTTAGAACCTGTGAACGGAGTCTGAACCCCATTAACCAACGCTTGCATCTGCCACTCATCGTGAGCAAGGAAGGCTTGCTGATCATGGAACTGGGGAATCCAGGCATGAACCTTAATTCCTGCAGCATGAGCTGCTGTAATGACAGCCTGCAGAGCATCGAAATTCTCGTAGCCTTGCGCGATCGGAGCGATATCACTCTGATAAAATACACTTCCAGACGGAACCTCATCATCTTCATCCTGCTTCACGTTCATGCTGATGACATCGACACCGTAGCTTGTGGACAGCTGGATGAAATTCTGGACATCCGCCGTGTTCTTAAACTGGTTTACGGTCCGTACAATAACTTCCGTTTCGAAAGGGGGATTACTCTCCTCCTCCGCCATAACCGGAACGGAACCACCCATTATCGAAGAAACCAACACGAAGCTTAACATTGCTATGAATCTCGATCTCAGCGCAAATGCCATAATCTCGCCTCCAATAATCTTATTTCGTAGCGTTGATTTTCTTGACATTCTCCTGCCATTTTTCGGTTCTGAACTCAAGCAGCTTATCCAGTCCCGCTTTTTGGGTGTTCTTTTTGGCTGTCTCCAGTGCTGACAATACCTCTTCATCCGACTTCGCCTGAACCATTTGTGCGTAAGCAAGGGTATAAATATCCCCTACATTCTGTGCGATGATGCCAATCTCCGTATCCGGTAGCGGATCGGTATTCACAAATTCCGTAATGTCCAGCGCGGTTTTCCAGGTCACCGTGGACTGCGCCACTGTCTCCCATGATTTCTGGTTCGCGGAAAGCAGCGCCTCTAAGCTCATTTTCGCCGTATCAATAAAGGTCGTATTACCCGCCCAGTTAAAGTCCTCGAATTTTCTCATCGTTTCGGTACGCTCGTTAGCAGGAGTCGTCTTGTATTTCTCGTTCGGAATTGGTGCTCCGTCTGCGTCCTCCTCATCCCAGTACAAGCCTTTAGGACCGAAGAAAAGCACCTTCTGTCCCTCCGGACCCGTAATCCAGTCAAAGTAAGCGAAGATGGCCTCCGGATCCTTGGCCTTTTTTGTAATGACACTGACGTTCCAACCCAGCGTCTCGAAACCGCTTACAAACACTTGTGTTTTGTCTAGTCCGGCTTTATGAATCGGCCAAATAATTTCATAACCGCTGTCCGGATTGTTCGCAGTCAGTGCACGGTGTCCCTCGGCTCCATACGTAGTGATATTGGATTCGACCATGACCGCTACCCGGCTGGTATTGACCTTTTCTTTGACCGCATCCTGGGTTTGCTGCAGTGCATCCTGCGTAATCAGCCGTTCACGATAGAGCTTATTGATATACAGCACCATCTCCTCGTAAGCGGGATCGTCCAAGATAGATGACAGCTTGTCGCCTTCCGGATATCCCATGAGTGAAATGAACTTACTGGTGGAGTTCTCCTTAAAACCGCCATACATAATTTCCAGACCTGCCCCCTTCTCGCCAACCTCCAGAGGTACAACATCCGGATACTTTTCTTGCACCAAGCGTAAATATTGATACAAATCATCAAAGGTCTCCAGCGCCGGTCTGCCGAGCTCATTATAAATATCTTTATTCACCATCCATCCGCCGTTGCCGAATTGCCCGGATGTATACCAGTTGGGGATTTGATAGATTTTTCCGTCATCTGAACGGAGCAAATTCAGGGTGGATTCCTTCACATATTTCTTGAAGTTCGGATACTTGTCATAGTAATCATCCAGCGCAACAAGTTGCCCTGCCTGCACCAGCCGTTCCACTGAGGATCCCCGGTCAGTAAAAATGACATCCGGTAAATCACCACCGACGATCATCGTGTTGAGTTTTTCTCCGGCCGCACCTCCCGATTGAATCGGTTCAACAGTAACCTTACGGTTCTCTTGAATCCATTTTGTCGCCTCATTATCCCCCCATGGTGATGTCGTAAGCCAGTCGTAATTTCCATAAAAGCTGAAGGTGACGGGCTTAATCCCGCTGCCGTCATCCGTGGTGACCTCGGTATTCAGATTTTTCTCGCTTGTGTTTGGTGAAGTGTTAGAATTCCCCCCTCCGCTACAGGCAGCGAGAAGAAGCACCAGCGAAGTCAGCAGAAGCGATACCCATTTCATACGATTGCCCATTCTTTTCCCTTCTTTCTACATAGTATGGAGACTGCTATTCTTTCAATGAACCGATCATTACGCCCTTAACAAAGTACTTTTGGAGAAAAGGGTACGTAAGGATAATCGGAATAGTAGCGATCATCATCGTAGCCATGGTCAGTGACTTCGTAGTAATCGTCCGATTTCGGTTCATATGATCCAGCGCGATGGCATTCGATGAACCAATTTGGGTCATAATGTTGGAGTTCATAACCTGCCGCAGCAGGGTCTGTATAGGAAGCAGTTCGTCCTTCGTAATATAGATCGCTCCCGTAAACCAGTCGTTCCAGTAACCGACCGCAGTAAATAAAGCAATCGTGGCCAGCACCGGGCCGGAGACGGGAATAACGATTCGGAAGAAAATGCCGTAGTTACTGCAACCGTCGATTTTGGCCGATTCCTCCAACCCCTCCGGCAAAGCGTTGAAGAAGGTGCGGATGACAATCATGTTCCAGACGCTGATGATGCCGGGGATAATCAGAACCCAAAAGGTGTCCAGCATACCCAAAGAGCGAACTAGTAAATAACTAGGGATGAGCCCTCCACTGAAGAACATCGTAATCATGAAGAACACCATATATTGTTTTCGAAAAAGCAATGTTTTCTTGGACATTCCGTAAGCTAACAGGGCCGTGAAGAAGACGGACAATGCCGTGCCGCCGAGCGTTCTAAGAATGGTGATCAGAAAAGAATTCAGCAGGCGATGATCCTGAAACACAATATAATAATTTTCCAGGGTAAATGCTCTCGGTAACAAGGTTACACCGCCGAGCGCCGTATCGCTCCCTAGATTAAAGGAAATGACCAGCGCGTTCCAAAATGGGTACAGCATAAGTAGCGCCAGCAGCGTCAAAAGGATATAAATAGTCCGCTGCATGATTTTGTCGCCCAGGCTTAGTCTCATTGTTCACCTCTCCTAAAAGGTTTATGGAGCATTACTTACAGTCGATACATCCCAATAAAACTTGCATCGGAAGCATTCGCTATGAGTAGTAGTACCTACCAGAGACTAACATCTGCCCGGCGCGCGATTTTGTTGGCCATCACCAGCAGAATGACACTGATCACCGCTTTGAAAAGCCCTACCGCTGTCGCATAAGAGAATCTGGCATTTAATATCCCCACACGGTATACATAGGTGTCGATAACATCGGAGTAGGGTCGCAGGATTGGATTGGTTGCCAGCAGCAAAATGTCCTCGAAGCCCGCACTAAGCAGACTGCCGATGGCAAGAATCATAAAGATGATGATAATGGGGGTAATGCTGGGGAGTGTAATCAAGTGAATTTGCTTAAATCGGCTTGCTCCGTCTATGGAAGCGGCTTCATATAAAGTCGGATCAATGCCTGCAATCGCGGCCAGATAGACAATGCTCCCAAATCCGACCTCCTTCCACACATTTACACTTACTAGAATAGACCAGAAGTATTTGGGTAATGCCAGGAAGTTAACTGGCTCCCCTACCAGATTGAATCGCTCCAGTACATAGTTTACCGTTCCGTTGTCAACAGATAACAGCGAAAATACAAAACCGGATACAATAACCCAAGACAGGAAATACGGTAAATAGCTGACGGTCTGGATAACGCGTTTAAAGCCCATATTACCGATCTCATTCAGCATCAGTGCAAGAAGAATCGGTGCTGGAAAAGAGATAATCAATTTAAGCAAGCTAATCACAATGGTATTTCGCATCACATTCCAGAACTCCGGTGCCTCGAAGAACATTCTGAAATGCATAAATCCAACCCAGGGGCTCTTCATAATGCCGCCAAAAATATCGTATTGCTGGAACGCCATAACCACGCCATACATCGGAATGTAGCTAAAAATGAATACAAAGATAATTCCCGGCCAAACCATGGACTGTAAATCCAATTGACTGGTGAATTTCTTCCATCTACTTGGTTTCTCGGCCGTGTTCATCCGTTTTTCCTCCTCTGGACGATTCTAGTGAAACAACGGCAAAAACGCTTTGTTCTTCTCCAGCATTTCATCCAGCAGCTGTTCAGCTACGGTGACCGAAGGCACGAGCGGATGATGAACCATAGCCTGCAGGGCCATATCCCGGTCTCCATGCACAGCCGCCTCGATGGTGAGGCTCTCGTATTGCTTGACCGCGGCCAGCAGGCCTTTGACGGGCTGCGGAATTTTGCGCAGCGGAATCGGCAGCGGACCTTGTTTGGTTACCAAACAGTTCACCTCAATGGAGGCATCGTCCGGCAAAAAGTCAATCATTCCGTTATTCCTTACATTCAACGTCTGGATATCACGGGAATCATTATAAATGGAGCGCATCAGCAGCACTGCCGCCTCCGAGTAATAGGCTCCACCACGCTGCTCCAGCTGCTTTGGCTTCTCCTTTAGCTCTACGTTCCGGTACAGCTCAAACAGCTCTTCCTCCACCTTCTTCACTACCTCAGCGCGCGATCCGATCGTTGCTGCTGCTTCCTTCTGTTCCGCAAGCATCGCGTCCGTCATGTAGTAATAGCTCAGGTAATAAGAAGGGATGGCTTTCAAAGTATTCAGAAACCGGTGGTCCCAGGAATCAAACGGCACATTACTCGCCTTGTAGTTCTGGGGGTAATCAATGAGCTCCTGTAGCTTGCTTTTACCGTCAATTACGATATCGGATACCCAGTGCAGGTGGTTGATGCCGACAAACTCCGCATAGATCTTCTCTATAGGAAGTCCGAAGAACTCAGAGAGCCACTTTTGAAAACCGATCGGCGAGTTGCACAGGCCTACGCTTTTTACCGATGAATATTTGTGAACAGCTTCAGTTACCATACCAGCCGGATTCGTAAAATTCAGCAACCAGGCATCCGGAGCTAACTCCTCGATGTCCTTGCAAATATCCAGAATAACCGGAATGGTCCGCAAGCCTTTCATCATCCCTCCGGGACCCGTCGTCTCCTGACCGATGACATCGTATTGAAGCGGAATTAATTCGTCCCATTTTCGCGCTTCCAGCATACCTACCCGGATTTGAGTGCAGATAAAGTCTGCTCCGGCGATGGCCTCCCTGCGCTCAAGCGTCTGGGTCACGGTAATCGGCAGTCCGGACTCAGCAATCATACGCTTGCTTAATTCCGCAATCGTATGCAGCTTCTCCCTTCCCGCCTCAATATCCACCAGCCATACTTCGCGGACGGGAAGCTCTCTATGATGCATGATGATGCCTTCAATAAGCTCAGGCGTATACGATGAACCCGCTCCGATGACAACGAGCTTCAAAGTCTCCTTCATAATAATAGCCCCTCCTTACCCAGTGATAGACGATCAAGAACCTCCTGATCCACACGCACACCGCTGCTTTCCATTGCCAAAACGACCGCGCCTACAACCGGTTCCCGGGTTAGAATCCTTAAAGTGCCATTTGGAGCCGAATGCTTCACTCTCTGTTCAATGGCCCGCCGGATGATGCCTGAGCGATCCCCCTTGGTCAATAGGCTGCCTGCAAGTACGATGTCAAAGGAATCCTCCTCCATAGCCAAATGGAGGATTGTAGATACCGCTGCCAAACCCAGCTCATCCCCTTGCTTAGTCAGCAGTCCGATAGCAACCTGGTCTCCTTCATCTGCCGCTTGAAACAGCAGCTCAGCAATCTGGGGAGGCAAGTCTCTGGAATGATCCAGGTAATCCTCCCTTAACTCCGAAACACTGGAATAGCCCAGCAAATGAATTAAGCGTTCGCTTAAGACAGTCTCTTTCTCTCTTCCATCATCCGCCCGAAGAACGCTACGGAATACCTCAATACTTAGATCATAGCCGCCGCCGTAATCACCGAACCGATAGCCAAATCCACCACATTGGTATGTAACGCCTCGCGGATTTTTACCGGCGCAGTTCACTCCCGAGCCGCAGATCAGCACGATCCCATAATTACTCTCTGTACCTGATCGCAAGGCAATCCAGGTATCGCAGGAAATCTCAGTTCGGGGAAGGCCAAGTCTGCTGATGATTGGTCGTAAAATTCGAAAATCGGATTCTCTGTCCGCTCCAGCCAGACCGAACCAGGAATACTCCATCTGATCCTTTGTCAGCCCCGACGCTATAATCGCTCCCGATACAGCCTGGTGCAAACTGTTCTCCGCCTGCTCACGATTATTTTGATGATTCCCGTTCCCTCCCTTGCCTACACCAATGACCGTTCCCTGTTCATTTGCAATCATTGCATAAGTTTTGCTGCCCCCTGCATCGACTCCCAAAAAGTACTTCACAGTTCGTTTCACTCCTAATATTTAGGTTAACCTTACAGATGCGGTGGATTCACGCACGAGAAGCTGAGGAGCGAGCTTCGTTACAACAGCTGGCATCACCTCCCCATTGATTAATTTCATCAGCAAATCAACACCAATGCTGCCCATTTGCGCCTCAGGCTGTCTGACTGTCGTCAATCGGGGATAAAATTCACCTACGAACTGCTGATCATCAAAGCCAACCACTGAGATATCCTGAGGTACCAGAATCCCCTCCTCACGCAGGGCTTGAACAACACCTAAAGCAATAAAATCGTCTCCTGAAAAAATGGCTGTCGGCAGCTTATCTTCACGGATCCATCTCTTGGCCACCTCATAACCACTACTTACCGTAAATCCGCAATATTCCGTGCCGAAAGGCGTTAGTCCCGCTTCATCCAGCGCCTGTACATAACCCCGCTTGCGCTCTGCTACACTCAGGAACACCGAAGGGCCACCGATATAGGCGATCTGGGTGTGTCCAAGACCTATCAAGTGCTTGGTAGCTTCATACCCCCCTTGATAGTTATCGACGACGACACTGGGAACATCCTCATGCTGGAGCTGGTTATCCAGCAAGACAAACGGAATATTTTTTCTTTTCAGCTCCTCCACATATTCTTTTTCCTCAAGCGGAGATAACAGGATAATCCCGTCAACGCGGTCCTTCTGAAACAGGAAGTTAACGCCTTCATCCTCATTCTCGGCTATCGACAGGGCCAAGAAGTAACATTGTTCTGCCAGCTTCCGGTTCACCACGCGAATCACGCGGTCATAGAAGGAGTCGTTAAAGTTGGTAATCGACATACCGATGACTCCCGTCTTGCCACGCACGAGACTCCGCGCCGCTGAATTGGGCTGATAATTTAATTCCTCCATAGCACTCAGCACTTTCCGCCTATTGCCTTCACGTACAGAAGGTGAATTGTTAAGAACTCTGGATACGGTCACTACAGAGAGCCCCGACTTTTTGGCTACATCATGAATGTTCATCTAAGCTTCTATGCCTCCAAGTTCAATAGTTTAAACGTTATAACTTTCAGGGAAATAAAAAAGGACTAACTCTTCTCGCCACAACTATGTCCTGACTGAGAATCGAACATTGAATGTCAGTTTCATCTTTATCGAAAGTATCAAAATGATTTCAAAAGTTTAAAGGTTTTAACTTTATGATGATTTTACAACCATTCCCAATATCCGTCAATCCATAAAATGTAGTCAAATTTAATATTCCGGACACTACAAAAAACCTTCCCTCACCCCTAGAGGTGGAGAAGGCTTAAACGCGTCACTTCCGAAGACATGGCCAGCTATATTTTCAGCTCCCCAAGCTTGATCAGCTCGACAACCGCTTGTGAACGGCCTTTAACGTTTAGTTTTTGCATTACATTGGAGATGTGGTTCCGAACTGTTTTTTCGCTGATAAATAATAAACCAGCGATATCACGAGTCGTTTTGTCTTGCACGAGAAGCTCGAAAACTTCGCGCTCACGATGAGTCAACAGAAATTTGCTGTGGTGTTCGTTCCCCTTCAATGGTGTCACCCCTCCTTGCCCTGGGTTTGTTTGGTATAACAAGGTAAAGGGATACAGTCAAAACATATTATGTATTGATGAAGTTAATGGTGCTGTCATAACTACAAAATGGGCTTAACCATCCGAAGCTTATTACACCGCTTTAGTGAGGACATTCATCCGCAAAACTTGAAAATCCTCTTGGATAGAATCATCTCCTTACAGGGCAAACTACAACTTGTTGTTTCTTATTAAAAGGAGGTGTAAGTATGAGCAACTCGAAAAATAATCAACCTACTAAGGCAGAGGTACAAACTACGAAATTAAACAAATTGCCACTAGTCGGTAAATTCGAACCGGAATTTTCTGCTGAGGAAGCCGCAGAAGTATTCAAAAATCATCCCACTACGGAACATGAATCCCATAATGAACAATAAAATAAAGACGACACAGAATGGGGCTGTCGAATAAGTAGTTTTTTTCCTATAGATGAGACGGCCCGGTTAATTATAAAAATTGTAAGCAACACATAGCAGCGATTCATCCATTATTGGAGAATCGCTGTTTTGTGTTGTTGGTCGTTGACTGCCAGCTTCAACAGTGTATTCATCATCTCCTTCAGAGGGTTACGGACCCAGATGACGTTATTAGTATATTTTCGCCTTTTAAGCAGAGTTTCGGACCCCTCTGCAGCTATTTATAAGAAAGAGAGTAATATTGGGTGTTTTTTAGGTCAATAGAGACTATGAGGTCCGATAGCTGCTGTGTTCGCGCAAATAAATGATCAAATCAAAAGAAGTGTTAACTTGCTAATACCCGGATGTAATTAGATATATTTCTACAAACTCAACTCCCAGTCCCGGGAGTTTTTTTATCTTGCAAAATATAACTATGAAATACATCACAATTTTATATTGACAGTAAATGTATACGGACTTATGATAAGTCCAGCATAAATGATAACGATTATCATTTACATATAAAAAAAGGGGTGCTTCATTCAATGAAATTCACATATGCCGTGCCTGCAGGTCTACTTGCAGCCTCCATACTATTTACCGGGTGTGCCAGTAACAACAATAACAGTAATAGCAACACTAGCAATAATAACTCTGCAAATGCTGCTGCTAACAGTACCAAGGCAACAAATACATCTGATACTACTACAGCAACTACTGCCGACTTTTCATCAGCGGTTGAACAATATCGTACATATGTCATCGAGCAATGTGATGAATTTGTAAAGCAAACAGAAAATTTCACGAACGCAGTTAAAGAAGCAAAGATTGAGGATGCAAAGGCACTTTATGCACCAGCCCGCATGTATTACGAGCGAATTGAGCCGATTGCAGAAGCACTTGGTGATTTGGATCCGAATATTGATGCCCGTGAGAATGACGTAGATGCTGCTGAATGGCGCGGCTTCCATAAGCTTGAAAAGGCACTCTGGCAGGATAACACTACCAAAGATATGACCGAAGTTGCTGACCAATTATTGAAAGATGCCCAGCTTCTACGTGCAAAAGTAGAGACCGTAGAGATCGATGCCAATCTGCTCGTTACTGGTGCTGTAGAACTGCTTAATGAGGTTTCTTCATCTAAAGTAACAGGTGAGGAAGAACGTTACTCCCACACAGATCTGTACGATTTCGTCGCTAATGTGGAAGGTGCCCAAAAGATATACGAGCTGTTAAAGCCAGAACTGGCGAAAAAAGATGCTGAGCTGGAAAAAACGATTGGTGAACGGTTTGCAGCCTTGCAAGCTGAGCTTGCTCCTTTCAAATCTGGAGATGGATATGTTTCCTATGAAGAGCTGAAGGAAGAAGATGTGCGTAAGTTGAGTCAGAATTTGGATGCCTTGGCTGAGCCATTGTCCAACATGGGAACTATTCTAGGAGTGTGATCATCATGAATAAGCAAAATAGATCTACCGGTTTACCAGCGAATGCAGAGGGTGCCCCTCTCAATGAAGAATCCAAGAGCAATCTTATATTAGATAAAAAACTAAGCCGCCGCGATATGCTGCGGCTTACTGGCGCCACTAGCCTTGGTCTATTATTAGGTGGTGGAGGTGTTGGTGGAATTATGGCTGCGCGCAATGCCGTAGCTGAGCCAACAGTAGCCACCGATGCTGATTCCATTCCTTTTTACGGGAGTCATCAGGCCGGCATTCTAACCCCTGCGCAAAATTTTATTTACTTCGCATCCTTTGATCTGACCACAACGAAGCTAGCCGATGTAAAAAAGCTAATGCAAGCATGGACAACTGCCGCAGCTTCTCTTACTACTGGCAGCCTCATTGGCGACGTCAATGACAACCCTAATCTCCCACCCTCCGATACAGGTGAAGTGGATGGTTTAAACCCTTCACGCTGTACGCTTACCTTTGGTGTCGGCCCTTCTTTTTTTGACAACAGATTCGGTTTGTCTTCCAAGCGTCCAACCCTATTAGCCGATCTTCCAGCATTTACGGGAGACAACCTGGATCCTAAGTGGTGTGGTGGAGATATTTGTGTCCAAGCATGTGCTGATGATCTGCAGGTGGCCTTCCATGCCATCCGAAATCTGGCACGTATCGCCCGTGGCACAGCCGTACTCCGCTGGACACAGGAAGGCTTCCAGCGCACAGGAACAGCAGATCCTAAGGGAGCGACGCCGCGTAATCTTCTAGGTTTTAAAGACGGCACAGGAAATCCAGATACTACGAACGAAGCAGAAATGAAAGAAGTGGTCTGGAACAGCAGCAGTGACGGTCCTTCATGGATGAGCGGCGGCACTTATATGGCAGTTCGCCGTGTACGTTTCCGAATTGAGGTCTGGGACCGTTCCTCTCTGAGCGATCAAGAAGCCACCTTTGGACGTTATCGTCATAGCGGAGCACCTATCGGTGCAAAGGATGAATTCGATGATCTGAATCTGAAAGCGGCTGATGCTTCCGGGAATCCCGTCATTCCGCCGGATTCACATTCAGCCTTAGCGCATGGTGACGGCACAGTCAAAATGCTGCGCCGCTCTTACTCTATTTCCAGCGGATTAGATATCGCAACAGGTCAACTCGATGCAGGATTATTATTCATCAGCTTTCAACGGGATTTAATGAAGCAATTTGTTGCGATCCAGCAGCGCCTCTCGAAAAGTGATCGGCTAAACGAATATATGACGCATACAGGCAGTGCGGTATTTGCTTGCTTCCCAGGTGTTCGCCAAGGCGGCTACATCGGGGAAACACTTTTAGGCTAAGCCTGCCCTAATTTTCCAATCGAATATTCCTGTCCATTATTGAAAGGGGATTATCCCGATGTACTCTCTTAATAAACGGCTGCTATCGAAGGCAGCCGTACTGATTCTGTTTAGCATCATATGTATACTGATGCTATCTATCCCGGCGGGGGCGAAGGGTGATGGCTCGGTCGACGAGCTGCTGCCGCCAGTCGGCAGCGCACTCGTCGAAGCCGGCCAGAGCCGCTGGGACGCGGCCGCCGCCGATGTAGAAGCGTTCGCTGCGCTGTGGCGCACCGCGAACGCGAACACGCCGGACCCGGCACTTGCCGGTCCGGCTGCCGCCGTTGACGCCGCGCTTGCAGACGCGGCGGCGGCCCTTGCGGCGGGCGATGGTGCGCCCGCCAAAACGGCACTGTCCACGCTCGCAAGAAGCGTGGACGCGTATGTCACCGCCGCCTCCGGCACGGACGGCGGTGACACTGGAGCCGCCGGCCAGGAGACGGCGGCGAAGCTGTTGCCCGCGGCGGAGCGCACGCGGGATGCGGTGCGCAGCGCCGACTGGAGCGCGGCAGCGGCAGCGTACCGCGACATCGTCAGCGGATGGAAGCCGGCAGAGCGCAACATCCGGGCCGACAATTCCGCCGTCTACAGCTTGCTGGAGACGAAGATCAGCCTGCTGCGCATTGCGCTGCAGGCAGAACCGCTCCGCGAGGAGTCGGCGAAATCAGAAGCAGAAGCCTTATATCAGCTGCTTGCTGATTACAGTGAAGGCAAAGCAATAGATGCTGGGGATACTTCTGGTAAACCAGCATCTATTGAAGGACTGATCAGCCATCTCAACAAAGCTTCTTCCACTGCCAAAGCAGGCAACAGCGCAGAAGCAGCTAATATCATGGAGCAATTCATCGTAGATTGGCCCTCTGCTGAAGGACAAGTACAGATCGCATCTCCAGCGGTCTATACCAATATTGAGAACGAAAGTGCAGCAGTCACTGGCTATCTGCTCTCTAATCCACCTAAGCTAGATCAAGCCTTAAAGATCATGGATAATATGGTCACTGAGCTGACTCCTTTGGCTGGTGAGACAACCTATAATGCTTGGGATGCTGCGCTAATTCTTCTGCGTGAAGGACTGGAGGCGATCCTCGTATTGTCTGCCCTTCTGGCCTACCTGAAACGTGATGGCAACACAAAAGCACAGAAGTGGATTTGGTCTGGTGCAGCTGTAGGACTTGTAGCGAGTATCGCATTAGCCGTTCTACTCACCTATACCATTTCCCGCGCCGCATCTGGTGGAGCACGCGAGATGATTGAAGGCATCACAGGTCTTGTAGCCGTCATTATGATGCTTACCATTGGACGCTGGCTGCATAGTAAATCAAATACCGCAAATTGGAACAACTATGTTGGACGGCAAGTGGATGGAGCATTAGCCAAGGGCAATCTCTGGTCTTTGTCCTCCGTAGCAGCGCTTGCGATTTTACGTGAAGGAGCAGAAACCACCATTTTTTATGTAGGGATGGCCCCCTCCATTAAAGTGTCTCAATTGCTGCTAGGGATCGGTAGTGCTCTAGTCATTCTAGCAATTGTAGGTTACGCAATTATTGCCTTAAGTGCGAAATTGCCGATTGCTGCCTTCTTCCGTACAGCTACACTTCTTATTTACTATTTAGTATTCCGCTTTCTTGGAGAGAGCATTCACTCCCTTCAAGTCGCAGGGAAACTACCCGCACATGTACAGGATGGATTACCTTCTATTAGCTGGCTCGGGATGTATCCAACTTGGGAAACTTTAGTGCCTCAGCTGCTTGTCCTTGCGTTCATTGTGTGGGAGATGCTGCGCAATAGAGCACCAAAAGCGTCACAAACTGTATAGCTACAAAGAAAAAAACGGTTGTCATCTTTTAACGATGACAACCGTTTTTTGTAGATTTTAAATGAAGCCGATCCTCGGACCTTTACATTAGAAATGAAACTAGATGTACCGGTCCGTCACGCCCGTTAGGTTACGCCGGTTTAGTCCGGTAATCCCTTGCAACTACAGTCTAATTTATGAAATGGATTCCATAGCAAGCTTTTTATTTGCAAAGTAATTTACGGACGATATGATAGAATAAAAAGACTAGACACTACACACAAGCACCAAAGGGAGGCTGTTGTTCTCGAATGGCTAATATAAAAGAAATCGCCCGTATGGCTGGTGTTTCCGTGACAACGGTCTCGCGAGTACTCAATAATCATCCTTATGTAAGTGAAACCAAACGAACCGCTGTTTTAAATACGATTGAAAAGTTAAACTACACGCGTAATATGAATGCCGTGCATCTAATTACCGGCCGTACCCACGCCATTGCCGTTATTATCCCTAATATCAACATTTTTTATTTCTCTGTAATTATTGAAGGCTTAGCCCAAGAAGCGTTGCTAGCGCAATACCGCTTGATTCTGTGCCAGACCGATTATCGTCATGAAGAAGAACTCAAGGTACTGGAGATGCTGCGCAACAAAGAAATTGACGGCGTGGTAATTGTATCTACGAGAATGAGCTCAGAAGTCATTGATGAGTATACAGCATATGGCCCGATAGTCATCTGCCAAGATAGAGGTGAACGCCGCTTCTCTTCTGTGTATATCGAACATTATTCCGCTTTTCGCTCCGGCCTGCAGTACTTGCATGATAAGGGGTATGAACAGATAGGTTACTGTGAAGGCAGACAACATGGCAGCAGTAGTTCTATCCGGCAAATTGCCTTTAGTGACTTTCTATCCGCTACAGGCCAGCCTTTTCAGGAAGAATGGATGATGTATAACTGTATGAATGAAGAGGACGGTGGACGTGTACTGCACCAACTGCTGAAAATGAAGAACCGGCCTAATGCCCTAATTATTTCAGGCGATCATGTGGCAGCCGGTCTAATCATCGAAGCGTGGAAGAACGGTATCCGTATTCCTGAGGATCTGGCCGTCATCGGATTTGACGACCAGCCGATCGGACGACTTTTAGGTCTAACCACCATAGATAACCAGTTACCCGAAATGGGCGTTACAGCTTTTCGGATCATCTATGATCAGATCCAAAATAATGATAGTCATCCTGTACACCGTAAGCTTGAGTATCGCATTATTGAACGTTCTACGGTATAGCACGTTTCAGGTATTGTTCAAAAACGGTCCACCTCGCAGTCTTCTGTGAGTGGGCCGTTTTTATTTAAATAGAAGAGAGACTAATAATTCTCGCATATTATCCTTATTGTATTCATTTTTACCCCTTGCATCCGGATAGATTTTGTTTTATTCTGAGTATGAAAATAATTTTCTTATTTGAAGAAGTAATTTTAAAAATAATTTTAAAAGTTACATTAGAAGTCGAGGTGGATTGATGTCCCCAATTTTATATGCACTTGAGCATGAAAAGTCCAAGCTGTCTCAAATGGAGCGCAAGCTGGCGGAACGGATCCTGTCATCACCAGGTGAAATCGTTCATATGGGCATCACAGAACTCGCGGAGCAATGCGGTATTAGTCCTGCTACTATCACACGTTTTTGTAAGGTTCTACATTTTAAAGGCTTCCCAGATTTCAAAGTAAAGCTGGCGGCTGAAATTGCTCATAGCGATGCAGCGCCTCAGGATGGTGGTTCTTCTTATCAGGATATCGTTGCAGGTAACCCGCTTTCCGTAATTGTGGAAGCGATGCAAACGAACCACCTGACATCCATTCGGGATACTACTTCACTCCTAGATCTGGAACGATTACAAGCAGCCGTTAATTTATTGTGCCAAGCACGACGAGTGGATCTTTACGGGATGGCGACTTCCTCCATTGTCGCACAAGATTTCTATCAGAAGCTGATCCGCATTGGCGTGAATTGCACCGCTTTCGCTGATTCCCATATGCAGATTACATCTGCCTCTTCGCTATCTGAAGGCGATGTCGTATTCGCAGTATCGTATTCCGGAGAAACCCCAGAGACCATTGATGCTTTAACTTGTGCCAAAGCCAGCGGAGCAAGCACCATCGCTCTAACCTCTTACGGCAGCAGCACCTTGGCAACTCTGGCTGATATTCCACTCTTCTCCTCTTCTCTGGAAAAAGGAATGCGCCGAGGAGATATGGCTTCACGTATTGCCCAGCTACACATCATTGATATTTTGTTTACTGGAATGGTCAGCACCCGTTTTGGGGATTTTATTCCTAGACTGGAGCAATCTTATTTGAATGTCCAACATTACCGAAACAAACGAGGAGGTCAATCTTAATGAATATTCTTAAGTTCAATAGTGATGAAGATTTTGTACAAACGGGTGCGAATCTTATCGCCAGCCTGCTTCAAAGCAATCCAAAAGCGGTGCTCGGTCTAGCGACCGGAAGTTCCCCAGTTGGTGTTTATGCCAAATTGGTTGAAATGCACCAAAAAGGACTTGTAAGCTTCTCGAAAGCCACTTCCTTCAATCTTGATGAGTATATCGGATTGCCTGTTGATCACCCGCAGAGCTATCGCAGTTTCATGAACGAGCAATTATTCAATCATATTGATATTGACCCAGGACAGACACATATCCCTAACGGCAATGCAGCAGATATGGAAGCGGAGTGCCTCGCATACGACAAAATGCTGGAAGAAAACGGACCGGTTGACTTGCAGATCCTCGGGATTGGAAGCAACGGCCATATCGGGTTCAATGAACCAGATGCCAATCTCAGCAGCAAAACCCATGTCGTTGATTTGCTTGAAGACACACGGGAAGCAAATGCCAGATTCTTCGACTCTTTGGACGATGTGCCGCGGCAAGCAATAACCATGGGCATCGGCGGCATTCTGAAAGCTCGCCAGATTCTATTGTTAGTACGCGGTGCCGGCAAAGCTGAAGCCATCCGGAATGCCGTTGAAGGTCCGATTACTACCCAGTGCCCTGCATCTTTACTGCAGAGCCATCCGAATGTAATCGTCCTTGTAGATGAAGGAGCAGGAAAATGGCTGAAATAAATAAAGAACCAGGAAAATTACTGTTTGGTAAGGTGCTGACTCCAAAAGGATTAATTGAGCATGGCGTGATTGCCGTATCGGGTGAGCAAATTCATTATGCCGGCGAGGCAACATGGCTTCCAGAGGCTTACGCGCACTGGCCAGCTGATGGTCAAGCTTCGGAAGACCTGCTCATCCCTGGATTTGTAGATGTGCATGTACATGGTGGAGCTGGCCACGACTTTATGTATAGTGATGCTGAATCTTTAAATACCATCACTAAATTTCACAGCTCCCAAGGCACAACTACCATGTTGGCTACGACTATGACTGCCTCCAAGCCAGCCATTGACCAAGTATTTGCAGAAATAAACGCATATCGCGCCACTGAGATGCCATACACACAAATCGCGGGCATGCATTTGGAAGGACCGTTCATCAGCCCGAAATGGTCCGGTGCACAAAACCCTGAGCATATTGTTCTTGCCAATATTGAGTGGCTGGAACAATGGGAGAATGATTATCCGGGCATGATCCGGCAAGTCACCTTGGCTCCGGAACGCGAAGGTGCACTAGAAGCTATCCTCTGGCTCCGTAAGCATGGTATTACTGCTGCTCTCGGTCACACCGATGCTTCCTTTGAAGAGGTTATTGCCGCGGCAGATGCCGGATTAAATCAAGCCGTGCATATGTTTAATGCAATGACACCGCTACATCACCGCAAGCCTGGAACTGCTGGTGCTGTAATGTTCGATAAACGCATACGTGCGGAGATCATCGCCGATGGCATACATGTTCATCCTGCAGCGATTTCTCTAGTGGCTAATCTAAAAAAAGATAACAATTTGTTATTAATTACAGATGCCATGTCTGCAACTGGTCTTAGTGATGGCGAATATACAATCGGTGATTTACCTGTGCTGGTTCAAGATGGCATCGCCACACTTAAAGATAACCCTGCCGCTTTGGCGGGTAGTACACTTACCATGATTCGTGGCTTCCGTTATCTCATACAAGAAGTAGGGCTCAGCTTAGAAGAAGCCTCCCGTGCTGCAAGCCTTACTCCGGCGATATCGATTGGAATGGAGCGTTCGATCGGTACCTTGGAAGCCGGAAAACGTGGTGATATCCTGCGTCTTGACGCTGAATTGAATTTGCGAGGCGTATGGATTGGCGGTCGCCCAGTTACCATTTAATAAGGTGGTTATATAATAAAAAAGCAACAATTCTCGCCACAAAGGTGAGGACTGTTGCTTTTTTTGGTTTATAAAATCGAACTATTGATTAATAATTACGCGTCGGGAAAATTCGCTCAACCATCGTTCGGAATTCATCCACAAAACCCTTGATTGGATGACCCGCACGGGCCTCTTCTGCATAAACGTTAACACGCTCTACAAAGTCTGGGTTTGCTGATACATATACATCCTTAATCGTTGCATCATGTTTTTTAACTTCAGCAGCGATTTTCGCTTTAATTTCTTTAGTTACTGTATCTGTTTCTTTCATATTCATAGTGTTATTTGTACTGTTCATGTGAGTCGAATGAGTACTGTTCATGTGTGTGGAATTACTTCTGTAATTCGTACCATGCGTACTATTGGTGTAGTTTGGAGTGGTACTGCGAATACCCATTCCAGTCCCCAAACCATCTGTCATTCCTGTCCCGGTTCCGGTTGTATTTCTGGTTCCCATGCCCATTCCGTTACCAATACCCATTCCCATATTGACATCATGTTTCGAACCGTTGCTATTCAGCAGAGGTCCATTATTATAAGTATGGGTTCTTGTCCCAGTCGTTCCTGTACCTGTACCTGTACCTGTACCTGTACCTGTTCCCAGACTTCCCATTCCGGTTGTTCCATTTCTGTGAGTACCCATGCCAAGTGTTGCAGGTCCAGTGCTTGTTGTACCAGGGACTGTATTCACAGTGCCTCTCAGAGCTCCGTTCGTTCCATTCGTTACGGCCCCTGTATCATTCATTCCATCGCGTCCTATTTTCACTCTTCCTGTACCCGACATTACTCCAGTCGGTCCATAATTGTGAGGAACTGTAGACGATTTGGCTCGATAAGATGTAGTACCTTTGGCCCGAAGACCAGTAGTTGTATCATGTAACGTTACGGCGACATACGCATTTTTACCTGCAAGCATTACGTTCGCAGTGCGAACTTCAGGCATAGCAGCAATACGATCAGCAAGATCCTGACTGACCTCCATTTTAGTAATATTATGCGTACCCATTGTTCCTCCGCGCACGGAGTTTACACCGATACGTCCGTCATTTACCCCCCGGACACTATTAGTTTGCACATTAGTCTTTTCTGCCGTATTCGTCCCACACCCTGTAATACTCACCAAGCCTAGAAGTAATGCGGCTGAGACTGACATGCTGATCTTGGATCGCATCATGAATTCATCCTCCATCTCTATTGTTGTATGTGTGCAGCGTAACAGTCGTTAGCATGACCTTCCGAAGAACAAGCTATCCTGAAAGGATTTGGAACTATGACTGTTTACCGTCACCTGCGAATGCACATCGGCGTATCTTATAAACAGTAAGCCGTATTTCAACGAGTCGGTATTGCTCCGCAAAAGTCAGGAGGCACGTGCATGAAAGTTTTATTCACGTTTTATATACCGAGTGGCGGGGTGGAGACTTTAAATAAGCTGCGGTGCGAGAGTCTCCAGCGTAATGGGATCGAATGTCATGTTTTATATCTAATGCCTGGTTCAGGAAGCCAGAATAAGGCTAACTTTCCGGTCTTCATTTCCTCTATAGATGAGGAGATTAAAGAAGTACTTGAGACACATAACTATGATGCCATTATTGTTACATCCGATTATTTATTGCTCAAGCGTCTGCGTGAGCTCGGTTATGGCGGTATTTTGATATACGAATCTCAAGGACTTGGAAAACGGAGTCATGCGGAAGATCTAATCAAAGACGCTATTCCTTATTTCCGCTCCTACTGTAACGCTGTCTTAATCCCACCAACGGATCATTTACTGGAGCTGTTTATTGAAATCTGTCCATGGCTACATCGGTATGTCATTCCCAATATTGTTGATGTTCAGTCCTTTCAGCACATCCCTGCTGAACCTCCCGCTGATCCGGTCATCGCTTGGGTCGGGCGTCTGGAAAGCAACAAAAATTGGCGCGAATATTTGAGAATTGCCCATCAAATTCGCCTTCACAAACCAAACCTTCATTTATGGATGTTTCATGATCCTGAATTAGCCACAGAAGATCAAAAGCAGCTCTTCCAAGAAGAATTGCAAACCTTAGGTCTGAATGACCGTCTGAGTACCTTTACCAATATTCCAAATCATGTGATGCCGATTTATTATTCCTCGATAGCCAATTCTGGTGGGTTTCTGTTATCCACCTCGGTTACAGAGGGATTTGGATATGCCGTTGCGGAAGCCATTTGCTGCACTTGTCCCGTACTTAGCACGGATTCCGACGGCGTTAGATCTTTTATTGTGCATAATATTTCAGGTAAATTTTATCCTCTTGGCAACATCCAAACGGCCGTCAATGAAGGGCTAGAGCTAATGAACAATATGCCAATGCGAAATGCACTCCGCCAGCAAGGAAGAAATTATATGGTTTCACGTTACGGTACGGAAAAATATGCGCAGTCTTTTCGTGAAATGATGAACTCCTTTGCCATCTTCTAACTGCAAAAGAACCTTCAAACCACTTTTTTGTGGATTTGAAGGTTCTTTTATAATTTTGGGACATACTAAGATGGATTCCTTGATACAATCTCAAATAACATATTTTGAAATATTCGTGTACTTTTTTCCCAAGTGAAATCCTGTGAAACCTCTTCCCCCTTACGAGCCAATCGTCGGCGTAAAGACGGGTCTCTGATTAAGGTTATAATGTCATCTGCAAGCCGATTCTCAAACCGGTAGGACATCAAACAGTTATGACCATGTGTACAATATTCCTTATTCCCACCGGCGTAAACCGTAACGAGCGCTGCACCACAACGCATAGCCTCGATCCCTGGTAACGAACCTGTATCATACGTACTCGAACTTACGAAAATGTCGCTCTCACTATAGTGGAAACAAAGTTCTGTATCATTCGCTGGAGTTCTTATTTGGTAACGTTCGTCGTTCACTAGGGCTTGTAGCGTTGCAGATTCCGCTTGTTCTCCGGGAGGAGAAATTAAATATATTTCAACCTCTGGATGGTGGGCTTTAACCTTGTTTAATTGCCGAAGTAAATAATCCTGCTCACGGTGAGCTGAGAATCCGCCCTCTGGTTTGCGCATAATCGCGGAAATTACCAGCCTTTTATTACGATTACGGATTTTCGTATTTTTAAAAACAGGACCTACCCCGATCGGTACGATTCTCCCTTTAATCCCATGGTTCATCTGGACAATTCCTTGTTGCCAGTGTGATAGAACCAGTAGGTTGGATGCAATATTATACGATGAAAAAGAACGGCTATTGTCAGGTAAAAAGGTAGGCTCATAACAAAGCGCCAATCGAACATGAATGCCTTTCCCCTCTTCACTTGCCCGCTGTGATACCTCGACTGTGGTATAGAAGTTGGAGATAATCACATCTCCTGCAGGAAAATCGCTTGCTGCCAGTTCTCCTTCTTTTGCATAGATCAGTTTACATTTCATCTCGTATTCTACGACACCATCACTGGGTAAGAGGATCGTCACTTCATGACCCATTTCTGTCAGACGATTAGCCAGCTCCGTGAGCATACGCTGCGCCCCGCCCCTAGTTAGAGTTAGAACAGGAAATATTAATTTCATTTCCTTCTCTCCTTTTGCAACAAGCGTGATAGAACCCGGCGATGTCTTGCTTGTACCTGCTCAATCTCCTTTTTCTGCTCCTCTTTGTGAATCACTGAGCCCATTTCGTTATGAACTCGGTAATCAAGCAGCGGTTCCTCTATATAAGACCATGTATAATACGGCAAAATACGCAGCCATAGATCATAATCTTGTGTATACAACAATTTCTCATTAAATTTCCCTACTGTGCGAAAGATATCCATATGGAGAAGAACCGTACTTCCATTCACCGGACAGCCTAACATCATGGTCTCAATAAACTGTGCCCTGCTGTCAAAAATCATACTTATCGTCTCTGAAATCCGCTCACCCTGCTCGTTTACATAATAATAGGCTGTATAATTAAACAAAGTATCTGTGCTCTTGAGCATTTGCATCTGGTGATTGATTTTATTCGGATGAAATAAATCGTCAGCACTTAGCCAGGCAAAATAAGTTCCGGTAGCTACTCCTATCCCTCTGTTTAGCGCGGAGGCGGTTCCTCCATTGCTTTTTCGTATATAAATAATCTTATCCCTGAAGGGCTCAAGCTTTTCCATCCAAAGAGTAGATCCATCATCGATTACAATGATCTCTATGTTCGAATAACTTTGTTCCAAGACGCTTTGGATGGCGAGATCCACATATGGACAGTTATAAAAAGGAA
The DNA here is from genome assembly GCF_038009145.1 of Paenibacillus sp. FSL R5-0923. NCBI lineage: Bacteria > Bacillati > Bacillota > Bacilli > Caryophanales > Paenibacillaceae > Paenibacillus > Paenibacillus sp. FSL R5-0923. The sequence goes on along the minus strand of NZ_JBBPAT010000001.1, from coordinate 1,935,587 downwards.
TGATCACTGACACTTTAGGTTCTTCACTCATGCGCTCACCTCCTTCACCTGAAGCTCGCTCTTTATACTGTTTTGCAAGCCAATAAGGCATCTACCGGAGCATGGCCTTCGCCATACGCCTCACGAAACGATGGGTTTTGAGCATGATGAAAGCCTTTAAGTACAGTTACAGCATACCCCAGCTCCATAAAGTCCTCCGGCTCCCATCCGCTCCGATGCTTTTGATAATGTTCTCCTTGCAAGTGATAATGGTCCGTTCCCTCCTGCGGAAAAAACCCCCGAGGTGTAAACACGACTACACGATTATAGGCGATTCTCTCGGCCATCCCGAGTAATCTCTGTCCTTCCTTCCTTTCAAAGTGTTCTATGGAATCGATAAAAGTGACTGCCGAGAACGTCTTAGGAAGAAATAATTTATCCATATGACTAGCATCCCCATGCACTGGAATAATGTGAGGTGATTTATATTCACGATGCAGTAGGTAAGGTCTGTGAATTTCTAGTCCTAGGACAACTGCGGCTTCATACCGTTCAAGCAGGGTACCGGTGCCGCTGCCGATATCCAGTATACTTTCACAGAATTTCAACTGCTCCAATAAGATTGGTAGAAAGTCATTCACTTCAATTTCCCGGTACATAACCTTCTTACCCCCCCATCGAAGAGATCAAGTGTTGGAGCGGACCCTTGTAGCGAGCGTTGGTTGCAGCTGCCTCTGCCATAATGACATCGTAATACTTAAGCGTCCCCATCCCTTCATGATTACGGTAAGCGGTGAGTGACTGATTCAGCATCACAGGTGCATACCCGTTCAGAATCGCGCGGTACCATAAATCATAGTCATGTGTATAGGGAAGTGATTCATCAAAAAGCCCAATCGCTCCAAATACCTCTCGTTTGAACATCACCGTGCAGCCATTAATAGGGTTCCCCTGTAAAAAACAACGTAAATAATCGAGGTGACTAGGAAACAATAACGATGCGTTCATCTGAACTAGTTGAGATTGACCGTTAATAAAATTGAAGTTGGTATAAGAGATGAACAGGTTGTTCTGCTCCATGAACAGCACCTGATTATTGATTTTGTCTCGATAGAATAAGTCATCTGAGCTGAGCCAGGCCACATAGTCTCCGCTTGCATGCAAGATGCCGTGATTCAGTGCAGAGGCGGTTCCTCCGTTACTTTTCCCTAAATAATGAATTCGCGGAAAATACGGTCTAATCAGATCTGTGTGAACGGTCGAGCCGTCATCGACGACGATGATCTCGTATGGCTCCCAAGACTGTGAAAGCACACTTTGCAAGGCATGTTCTATATAAGGGCAGTTATAAAAAGGAATCACTACCGATACTTTCGGTCTCATAACATCCGTCCTTCCCAGTTCACGCGGCAATAGTCCAAAATATCTGTTAAGGACTGACTAAACTCAATTCCCGGCTTCCAGCCCAGTGAAGATACATTGTCTTCAGGTGTTGCAGAGGCATCTGAAGTTATTAGTTTATCCCCCGCCACTCCGTTAACCGGAATAGACAGAGCAGCTTGTGCTGGTCCCCAGTCCATCGGAATTGAAGCACTGGAGCGGCTTATCAGTTGCTCCGCAATATCCCCAAGTTGCCGTTGTGTCCCTGAGTCGATTTGATAAATGGTTCCATTAGTACCTTCGCGCAATATAAAGTCATAAGCTCTTACAGCATCGCGTACATCCAAAAAATCACGTAATGCATAGCGAGATGAAAGTTTAAAGGGAGGGATTTCTTCGCCTGCATGTACTTCACTACGAACAATATGCTGTGCCAATAAAGAGCAGAAACCAGTAGAAGGACCGGGACCGATTAGGTTGCAGGGCTCAGCCAGCAGAACGGGCTGTTTAAACAGCGTCCCCCAAGCCAGAGACACCAGCTCTTCTATTGTTTTGCTGAGGCTATATGGGTGTGGGGGTCCTGCCACCACACCCGGTTTGAATTTAAGTCGCGAGCCTGCTACAAGAATTCGACTGGTAGGTAGACTTCGCATGGCTTCTAACAAATATAACGTTGCCATCACATTCGTCTCCATAAAGAGCAAAGGGTTACGCCAAGACTCGGGCACCGAGTTGTTTCCTGCCAAATGAAGGACAGCCTCCGGTGTAGTTTCCTTGATCATCTCAGCTACGGCCTTCCGATTGCTTAAATCACAGTAATAAACCTTCACTCCTTCTGGAAACAAAGCGGAAGCTAGGGCACCCGCTGTGGATGGCGGACGCACCACAGCAGTAACCTCAGCGCCTCCTGCCAAGAACAAATGAACGGCATGTCGACCGGTGAATCCGGCAGCCCCGGTAATCAGTAGTTTTTGACCTTTCATGGGGACATCTCTGACTGTTTCATCCAGTCAGCCAGTTCTTGCAGCATCAATGGGTACGAAGGCAACGGTAAATTAACATCCGTTCTTGTATTCACTAATGTTCGATCTTGAACATGTTCATCCTCAGGGATGATTTCCACATCCTCTTTATGAAAAGCAGCCTGAATATGCTGAAGCAGCTCATACTTACTTACCGGCTTCGGATGCGCTAAATGGATCAGCCCCGATACCGTGGAATCCAGCAGCGTATCCATTGCCTTAGCTAATTGGAGTGTAGTGACTCCGTTCCACATCACCCGGCGGTATCCTGACACTTGACCACGCTGTGCCAGAAACCAATCCATCAAACCAATGCCGTCTGGGCGGATTTCCGGACCAATAATCGAAGTCCGGATCGTAAGATGCCCAGGTTGCCGCACCTCGCCAAGACTTTTCGAAATCGCATAGGCAGAGGTTCCATCAGGAACATCCTCTTCTGTGTACCCCCCGCGTGTTCCTTCAAACACGCAGTCGGTACTGATATGAATAAGTCTTGCATGAACAGCTTCCGCCATCCGCCACAAGTGGTGAGGAAGAAAGCCATTCACGTGGTAAGCCCCTATTTTGTCACGTTCTGCGAATTGATTGAGTACCCCCATCGCATTAATGATGCAATGAGGGGAGACGATATCGACCAGCTTCTCTACTCCGGCTATATCGTTCGCATCTACATACAGCCCGCCAAGATCGCTCTTATCCCGGGTTGTATGGAAGACGTGATGCTTGCCCTGGCGGCGGAAATAATCCGCCAGCATATGCCCCGCCATACCGTTTCCACCAAGGATAAGCAGCTTCATTGCAGGAAACCTCCTCGAATCAAGATGCTTTTGATCTCTTCCTGATCCATTAGATTCGTCTCGGAGCTGAAACTATTAAAAGAGACATGAGGATAAGCGCTATAATGTGCCTTTAACTCTGGCATGTTCAGCGTAGGGAGAATCACTAGATACTGTTCATCGTAGACAACGGTTGTTAAGCTTTCGAAATCGCTCATTAGAATCTCGTGTATTTTCTCCCCCGGACGAATTCCGGTCTCGATAATACTTACATTCGGCTCTCCAGAGGCCTCGATTAACACCTCAGCCAGGTCGATAATCCGGCAAGTAGGCATCGTCATGACAAAGATTTCTCCACCTAAGCTAACCTCAGAAGCTTTAAATAACAGCGTAATCGCATCGCGTAGTGTGAAAAAGAAGCGGGTCATTTTCATATCGGTAATACGTACCTGTCCCTTGTCCTTGATCTGCTTCATGAACAAATGTACTACGCTGCCGTTCGTTCCGAGCACATTACCTCCACGTACGGTTACAAAACGGGTGTTTGAGCCAATTAGATTGGCATAGACGAACAATTTTTCTCCAATCGCTTTGGTCATTCCATAGAAGTTCGACGGGTTTGCAGCCTTATCCGTAGAAATGTAAATGGCTTTCTCAACGCCATTCACAATGGCTGCTTCGATTACATTCTGAGTGCCTACAACATTGGTTTTGAGCGCTTCATACGGCTGATCCTCACAGACCGGAACATGTTTGAGCGCCGCCAAATGGAAGATATAATCAACGCCACGGCACGCGGCGACCAGCGCATCCTTGTCACGGATATCGCCAATGATAAAGCTGAGTCGTTGATCCTCGAACTCCCGGCTCATCGCCACCTGAGCGGACTCACTGCGGGAGAATACGATAATTTCCTTAGGATTTTGCGGCAGAAGTTGCCTAATCAGCTCATGCCCCCAGGAACCGGTGCCGCCTGTGACCACAATCCGTTTATTATTGAACATGCAGGTTCCCTCCAAGCAAAAATTTAACTACCTTTACCGAAACATCCGGAGTCAAGTAACCTTCCGGAGCCTCCCAATCCCGACGGAGCGCCGCCATCAGCTTGACGCTACGTAGAATACTTTTCTGGTCAACACCTGACACCACGTTACTTCCGCAATCTACCGTTTCGGGACGCTCTGTTGTTCTGCGAATCGTAACGGTTGGTACTTTCATCAAGCAGCATTCCTCCTGTACGGTCCCACTGTCGGTGATGGCACACAAGGCGTGCTGTTCCAAATAAACAAAATCAAAAAATCCGAAGGGCTCATGAAATTCAACGAGAGGGTTCATTGGAAGAGAAAATTGCTCAGTTAGTTTGGAGCGAGTGCGAGGATGAATGCTGCATATTAAACGAATTCCAAAATGCTCAGCCACTGCGTTAAGACCTGACATAATTTGTACAAGGGACTCTGGATCATCTACATTCTCTGCACGATGTGCTGTTACAAGGAAATACTGCCCTGAGGTAAGATTCAGCTGCTCCAGAATGCTGCTAGCCTGGATTTTCGGTTCAAAATGAGTCATGACCTCATGAATCGGATTTCCTGTTAACACAATACGTCTGCTTGGGAAGCCTTCGCTGATTAGATGTCTTTTGCTCTGCTGTGTATATGGCATATTAATGGTCGAAACGGCATCTATGACACGGCGGTTTTTCTCTTCGGGCACTTTTAGGTCATAGCAGCGGTTGCCTGCCTCCATATGCACCACCGGAATACCCATTCGTTCGGCCAAAATCGCGCATAACGCGCTATTCGTATCCCCCAGAAGCAAGACACGGTCTGGCTGTTCTTTCTGTAAAATGCTCTCTAGCCCTCCGAACATGGCGGCAAGCTGGCCGCCGAGTCCTGCTTGCTTATCCTGCAGCACATAATCCGGCGCCCGCAGTCCCAGCTCTGCAAAGAAAATGCCACTGAGACTGGCGGTGAAGTTCTGGCCGGTATGCACCAGGATGTGCCGCTCAGCATGTTCGTCGAGAAGCGGAATGATAACACTGAGGCGGATGATTTCAGGCCTCGTGCCTAAAATCGTCATGATCTTCATGAGTTCACTCCCCTGCCTGTTTGATGATGGTCTGACTTGACTCAGTCGGGTGGACTGAGACTGCTAGAAGCGCGGGTTGGGCTTTTAGCAGGATTGGTAGAATAGCAGATTTGCGGCAATCTACGGGATTTATACCGTTCATTTGGCGGTTCCGGCTGGATTTGCGACAATTTGCGGGATTTATACCGCTCATTTGGCGGTTCCGGCTGGAATCGCGGCAATCTGCGGGATTTATACCGTTCATTTGGCGGTTCCGGCTCGAATCGCGGCAATTTGCGGGATTTATACCGTTCATTTGGCGGTTCCGGCTCGAATCGCGGCAATTTGCGGGATTTATACCCCTCTTTTCGCTCGTTTAGCCGAATTCGCGACAATCTGGAGCATAAATACCCCTCTTTTCGCTCGTTTAGCCGAATTCGCGGCAATCTGGGGCATTTATACCCCTCTTTTCGCTCGTTTATCCGAATTCGTGATAATCTGGAGCATAAATGCCCCTCTTTCCGCTCAGCCTGCCACCTTCGCGGCAAGCGAGGCACTTACGCAGCGCGCCGCCGCCCACCCCGGCGGGCTCGGCGGCGCTTGCCCCCGGCGGTGCTCCGCCGCCGGGCAGAACCCTTACGCCGCTTGCGAGCAGCGCGGCGCAAAACCAACGGGCGCCCGCTTCGCCGGCGCGCCCGGGCTTTGCCGCGTCGCTTGCGGGCGACGCGGCTCGGCAGGCCCTTGCTTCGCGGCAAAGCCGGCGACGCAGCGGGCAATTCAGGCAGGACAGCGGGTAGTTCCACCACGCTGTCAGCCTCGCGCACCGGCGGTGCGCTGCAATAGCGGAGGCTCCACATCTCCGCAAGACCCTGCAGGCGGCTCCGATAAGCCGCCGGACCATAAACGGCGTCGACTCGCTCCCGCGCTTGGGCGCCTATGGTTATCGCCAGTCCCGGCTGCGCCAGCATAACGTTGACTCTTTCGGCCAGCGCGGAAATGTCCGACGCGGGCACGAGATTTTCGCCGCAGCCTGCTGAGTGCAGGATTTCCCGCAAGCCCCCGGAGTCGTAAGCGACCACAGGCTTTCCAAAAGCCATTCCTTCCAAAGCGGTCATTCCAAAGCCTTCGCGGATCAGGCTGGGAACAACCAGCACATCCATAGCGCAATAAGCAGATGGAAGGCATTCAGCATAACCAACAAATTTAAATCGGGTATACAGACCCTCGAGCTTTACCTTGCGGACACAGCGATCATAGTAGCTTTTGTCACCAGCTGAACCTATGACAACAAATTTCGCACTAGGATGGACCGCGTACACAAGCACAGCCATTTTCACAAAATGTTCCAATCCTTTTTCCTTATTAATAAAGGAAGAAATATAACCGACCAGCTGCTCCTGCGGTTTAATCTTTAGCTCTCGCCGTCGTTCGCCCCGAAGCTTGCTCCAAGCCTCAATCATCATCTCTTTGTCATTCCAAGAAGGGGGAAGCTGAATCACTTTCTCCGCTCTTACTTCCTCTGGAAAGCAAGCTGCTGCCGTTTGTGAAATAGCCAGAATCTCATCACTATTCCGATGAATCAGCCCTACACTAATGGGTGTATATTCATTGTCTGTTATCGTCTCTGATATTTTCCATACCACCGGAATGCCCAGTGACTTGGCAGCCATTGCTGGCAAAGCATGGACACAGGTACTTGTAATAATAAACGCCGGGCGCAGAGAGGTCAGCCAGTCTGTTAACTCGTGGTACTCCCTGCTTTCCTGGAATTTACGAGCATCTGCCTCGAGCCCTGCATAAGGAGTGTACATTCCATATAAAAGAGGAATCGAGAGCAACTGTACACTTATTCCGAAGCTTCGAGCCTGAGCAGTCAGCTTGCCGTCCTGTGGTGCAACGAGAATACAATTAAAGTACGGAGAAAGCTCCTGAGCGAAAAACAACAACAGCTTCTCCGCTCCGGTAATACTGCGTGTATTAGATACATGTGAAAAGAGGACGATTGTAGCTTTATCAGCCATGGCGTTTCGGCGCTCCCTAACGAGGGCCTGGAGCAGCCATTCACCTCCCTAAAAGTTTTACGAAGCGTTGCTCAAGTTTCTTACTTCGCAGTAAAACTCGCTTCGGAAGCATTCGCTTAGTTTTACGAAGCGTTGCTCAAGTTTCTTACTTCGCAGTAAAACTCGCTTCGAAAGCATCCGCTTTGTTTTACGAAGCGTTGCTCAAGTTTCTTACTTCGCAGTAAAACTCGCTTCGAAAGCATCCGCTTAGCCCGAGCCTCGCCCTCTCAGTCCATAACCCACCTTTGCCTCCGTTCAGCTATACAAGCCGCTCCATCAGCTTCTTTTCATCAGGTTACAGGCATACGCTGAGGTCCGGTTCTACAGTATATCGAGGAAAAACAGATGCCGGCACGACACCTGTCCCCTGCTAAGCGCACATTTCCATATCCAGTTTGGGCCAAAGTCTAGCCATAGATTACTGTTAGCATCTGGTGAATACGTTTTGCGTAAGTGTGATCCTTGAGCGTCCGTTCAAAAGCACGCAGCGCGATTGCCCGGCGTTCCTCCTCATGGGTTAAGTAATAACGGATCTTATCCATCATTTCCTGAGGACTCGCAAAGGTCACAATTTCTTCATCCGGTTTGTAGAAAGATCCCATATCATCTCTAGCATCTACTAATTGCAACGTGCCCGTTGCTGCAATTTCAAAGGTACGCGGATTAGGAGAAACGGCAGGAATCGAAAGCGTATTGTTATTAACCACTTCATCAATGTGCGAGCGGTGGAGGTTAATGACGATTTTGGAGCCGCTGTAAGCTACTGACGTCTCTTGTGGGGACATCCATTTGCCAATTTCAATACGGTCACCGTAGAGCGGAGCCTCAGGCAGACGATCCCACCAGATTCCGTTAATCACCGTGTTATAGTTCATCAAATCAGGAAGAATCTCACGGAAGAAGTTCACCCGGTTCCAATAGGCGGAGCCAATAAAGCTAACTTCCCGATTGACTGACGAACGTGTTGTAGTAGGACGGTAATGCTCCAGGTGAGCAGCAAAAGGAAGATAATGGACCTCAGGGCAACCAAGTCCCCGATAGAAATCAATACAATTACGTTCAAGTGTGAATACAAAATCGTAGTGAGCCACAATCTTGACCGTAAAGTCAGTGTAATAAGGATCATCAGTAAGCCAGATAGCTGTCCGAATGCCACTAGTGCGTAGAGCATCGATCTGCTCAAGAGGTAAATCCATACCGTCTAGCACCAATACCAGATCCGGTCTTTGCGCTGCAGCCAGCTCTACTAGATTTTGACGCACATCCGTAATTGTGACTTGAGCTGTTAATTTTTGTAGTGCGCAAAGAACCGCATCATCTAAAGGAGAGTAAGGGTAGCCTTTGCCAGAAGCGACATACATGACATGAATATTCCGCACAGGAAATACTTCTTCAGATCGACCATTCAGGATCGCAAGGCGCCCCCGTAAATAGCCCTCATCATACCCCCCCTTAAAACCACTCAGACGACCACGCAGCTTTTCTTCCTCCGGAGGTGTAAGAGGTAATGGGGGGGTAGGCATAATAAATTCATTATTGTTCATAATCCTCGCTCCTTTATCCCGTTATAGATTTCATACACGTGAAGCAATTACATTCAGCAAATGAGGCAAACGCGCAGTGAATGTATGGTTTCGCATGGTAGTCCGTAATCCCCGTAAAGCATAGATTCGCCGCTCTTTTTCATGCTTCAAATAGTACTCAATCTTCTGCTGCAGTTCCTTAGCCGAGCCAAAAGTATCCAGATCATAACCAGGCCGATAATAATTGCCCAAATCCTCACGAACATCCGTAAGCTGCATAGTACCGCAGGCGCTGATCTCATAGGTGCGCGGATTAATGGAGCGTGAAGGAAGGCGGTAGCTATTCCGGTTATCCTGACCCTCTTCCCACGGGCGGTGAATATTAATGACTATTTTTGCTCCACTGTAGTAGTTCGCTGTCTCCTCAGGCGGGATAAAGCCATTGCTGATAAAAGGTGTAAGTTGATCATAGGTTGCGAGGCGTTCCCAGAACCCCCCAGCGATAAGCACTTTTTTCCCCTTAAGATAAGGTGCCAGTTCGTCAAACAGCTCTGTCCGATTACGAAATGCATTACCAATAAATACAATGTCATACTGATATTGCGGGCCGGTACGCCGTGGGTAGAACATCTTTGGATTGACACATAGTGGCAAATAATGAACCGATGACACCCCAAGGGATTGATAAAACTCTACACAACCCAGCTCATGTGTAAATACGTGATCATAATGCTTGCAAATGACTGAAGTGTCCTCTGTAAAATAAGGATCATCCACAAACCAAATGGCGGTTGGGATGCCTAGCTTTCTTATCTCCGAAATCTGTTCTAAATGATTTTCCGGGAATACATGAAGCCCATTCATCACTAGCACTGCCCCAGGCATTTCCCGTGCCGCGGTTTCCAGCATCGTTTCAGGAGTACTTATTACAAGCTCACTTACAAGCTGCTGCAGCGCCTCCGTTACGCCAGTGTCGATCGCCTGAAATCCTTGAGGAACATACATTAACTTAAATGGTCGGCAAGCTTCGACCCCTGGAGTATTCAGACGCTGCACAGCCTCACACATGCCAAGACGATATCCTTCGTGATAACCGTCGCGATATTCTCGCGGATGCTTGTGTTTTTTTCTCTTTCTCGCTTTCACGGCCTTCACCCTGCCCCGTCGTATTCTCAAGACAGTATAACTATATGCGGAGTCAGCACTCGCCTCATGGACATCTGTCTTTACTAGAACTAAATTGGCAGATGTCCCCTGTCTTTTGCCCGGCTTGCCCGAACCTTAGATGATTTCATCCACTCACAGGATGCTGGTATACTATAAGAGGTTGTTCAAAAAGTCCGCTTTTGATCACGAAGTAGCCCAAGAAGCTTACTCGACATCGAAGATTGAATTCAGGCGAAACTTCCGGTGCTCACGTAGCTTCCACTACGCTCCGCTCCTCTGTTTCAACCTTCTTTCAATCTTCTCGGTGCTGAAAACCGCACTTTTAGAACACGCACTATAAAGGTCTAGCTTGAGACTTACATCTCGTCATATCTGAGCGGAAATGATTATTTATGGCATTCACAAGGGGGGCACTATGAATAACACCACGTTGTACTTGCGCCATGCAGAACTGCTTCGTGATCAGGTTCCATCATTCCAAGCCTATCCATTTCATCTGCCAGCCGTAAGAACACTGGATCGGCTTATTTTTCAAAAGCCAGTAACCTTTCTTGTCGGGGAGAATGGCACAGGGAAATCTACATTGCTAGAGGGAATTGCTGCTGCGTGGGGCTTTAACCCTGAAGGTGGAACACTTAACTTCTCTTTTAACACTCGTTCCTCTCATTCGAGTCTCTATGAGTATTTTAGAATTGCTAGAGGGGTTAGACGTCCAAAGGACGGCTTTTTTCTACGCGCGGAGAGCTATTATAATGTGGCTTCTTACATTGATGAATTAGATGAACAACCGGGTTTCAGCCCACCGATCAAGAACTCCTACGGTGGTAAATCCCTGCACGAGCAGTCTCACGGAGAGTCTTTTTTCGCAGCGTTCGTTCATCGTTTTGGAGGGCGTGGTCTTTATATTCTCGATGAACCTGAAGCGGCTCTATCTCCTCTACGGCAAATGTCTCTGCTGGTGCGTATGCATGAGCTAGTGCAACAGGATTCACAGTTTATTATCGCGACCCATTCTCCCATTCTAATGTCCTATCCGGGAGCTGAGATTTTTCTTCTAGAAGGTGAGGGCATAAGGTCTGTCGCCTTGGAGGAAACAGAGCACTATACCGTGACCAAAGCATTTATGAATGACCGCCAGGGTATGCTGCGTGAGCTATTAGAGGATGAACAAGCATAAACACCTTCGACGTCCCTATAAGGACGGTAAGCGTTTAAGCGAGAAATATAAGGATAATTTACAACATGGAACATATAAATTCTTATATTTTAATAAAAACAGCAAGTCTCCATAATCGGAAACTTGCTGTTTGAATTGTTCCATAAATTAACGTCTTACAATTCCCACTACCTTGTGTACAACCCATCCGAACATGACTACAACCATCATATCGAAGCACACATTAAACAAGAATAAATGCTTACCGATGTCAGCCCTTCCGTCCCCAAGAATCGGAACCAGGAAGGAGAAAATCCCTATCAGTCCTAATAACATCAGCAGTTCACCAGCAACTCTTCCCTGAACATCCCGACTACGGAAATATTGGAACACCGCCCCGGCAAAATACACCAGATAGAATATAGTGAGAAATCCGAGCGTATGCGGAATATGCTTGTTCTTGAATTCGCTCCACCCGCTGTAAGTGTACGATAATGCACCTGCTGGCTTATTTTCACTCTTCTCATAGTTCCCTAGATAATAAGGACGAATCGCCATACTGTTACTAGCAGCATATTCCATATTATCTATTAACCGTCCTGGATGTTTTAAGTAGAAGAACAATACATCCTTATGGGATACCCGGTCGTAGAAATCCGGTACCAGCGAAGGATCATCCTGTTTGATCACTGTATCGGTCTGAAAATAATTCGTGCCCGCAAGTACCTCCAACCGCTCCGGCAATCCGAGATCCTGCAAATCTCCCTTCACATCTGGTGATTCGTTTAATATCCCAAAAAACACAGTCTGATACAGGTTAATATGCTTCAGCTCTTTTGGCGCCGTCACGTACATAACGATGGATACCAGAAATATCGCAATCGAAAAGCGTAAGGCCAGCTTTCTCCATTTTCGCTCACCATCAAGCGTCATAAACCGCAGGAAGATCAATGCAAAGGCAATCCCAATCGGCGCATTCTGAATTTTGGAGGTGACCAGAAACAGTATCGCAATAAAAAATAAGGTTAATCCCTTAGTCGTAGGCTTTTCTTGGATAGTGAGTCTTAACCCCAGTGCAAAGGTCAACAGCATAAACACCATCGATACCGGTTCTCCAAACAAGGAGTTAAAGTATGCCAAATACCCAATATCATAGAATACAAACAAAATAGCTACACCTAGCAGCAGCCCCGTAACATAAGAGCCGCGAGCATTGTACTTCACCAGCAGCCAGGTCGCCACCAGTAAAAGAAGACCGTAAACTGCACCGAGCAATCTAACATCAAAAAAGCTGCCATGGATGAGCCCGCCGATCAACCTCGGTACAAGCACAATCAAAATCTGTGAAGAAGGATAGAAGCCCCTAAACAAATTCTCATACGCAAAACGAGAATGGCTAAAATTAAAAAACTGGTCGGTATACGATGCTGCAGTATCATAGTAGTTCAGACCGATGGTATTCATCATACGCAGGAAATCTCCATTATCAGCAACCCCAATAAAAGGTCCTACGAATAGCAGATAAATAATGAGACCGCAGCCGGCAAGGCTTACGAGATACTCCGGTTTCCAGAACTTTTTCATGATTCCCCCTATCTCTGTGGTAACAGCTTCACATATTCGTCGGACAAATTCATTAGCTTCAATACATACTCATAATCGCTCTGATATTTCGAGAAGTCCGTTACCGGCTTGAGCGTATCCAGCGACACAGCTTCACCATCTGCAAATCCTTTTCCAGGGACATAGAGAATGTCATCATTAAAGAAGGAGCCGGAAGGCAAATAATATCTCATCCCTAACACATTACGATCAATGTTGAGCAAGTCATGACCAAAGGCTGTATAACCTTCTTGTTGTAGTGAAACACCCATTAAATTAGCAATCGTAGGAAGGATATCTAGTTGTCCTCCCGTACGCTCTACTACCTTCCCTTGCTCCATTCCCGGCACACGCACAATGAGTGGAATATTAAAGCGGCTGATCCGGGAATCATATGGAACACCAAGTGCACTTTCCACTTGCTCTGGCGGAACGTCCTGAGGCTGCAGGCCAAAGTGGTCGCCATACATGACCAGAACAGTGTTATCCCACAATCCATTTTCTTTCAAACCTTCTATTAAAGTACCTATGGCATAATCAGTATAGTTTATAGCAGTCAAATAATCACCAAGCATCGTATCCTTCAAATTATCAGGCACAGTGATTTTCTTAAAGGAATCTGGGATTTTGAAAGGATGATGACTGGATGCTGTCACCATCTGTGCGTAGAAGGGAGTTCCCTTCTTCTTCAGCTCTGTCAATTTCTCGACACCCGTAATATACAGTTGTTCATCGGAAGCACCAAACGCATTAAAATGATCATTCGTAAAATAATCTTTGTCATAATAACCGTTAAACCCAAGCGCCGGATATAGTTCATTCCGATTCCAAAACCCTACTTTATTCACATGAAAGGTGTATGCCTCATACCCTTTATCCCTTAGCAGTCGTGGTAAGCTTGGCAATTCTCTGTCCCCGAATCCGGTAGACATGGCCAAAGTACCAATCGGATAAATAGACGTATTGCTCATGAATTCAGCGTCAGATGTATTCCCTGGACCAATCTGCTGGTAAACATGAGGAAAATAAAAGCCCTCATCCGCTAACTTATTCATGACTGGCGTCAATTCTTGACCATCCAAGGATTGATGTAGTGGGAAATTCTGAAAAGCTTCTAATTGTAGCACAATTACATTTTTACCCTTTTGTGAGCCAAAATAATCAGGAGTCGTACCCGCCGGCTTGTCACTATATGGATAAGAAGATTGCAGCGCGTCAACCTTCGCAATCGTATCCTTAATATCACCCGTTCCAATGAGATTGTTATCTTCATTAATCTTAATCGCAGCAACGACTTCATAATTTAGAAATCCGGCAGTTTCCGCCTGTACAAGCTCATTTGTAATCCCCCGTGCAGAGTGGACAGAATATGCCGATAAAGATAAGCCTCCAATAATGGATACCAGAATCACCACCACATGCACGAATCCTGTCTTCCGGGAACTAAAGCGTTCACGCGGGTAGGTCTTTCCTTGTTTCCATCTGCGAATCAAACCATAGATAGCGAAGATGACAAAATCCGTAAAGAATAAGTAATCAATACTCTTTATGGTAGATTCTACGCTTGCCTTCACTTGAAATACCTGATTGATTTCAGATAAGGCCAGGTAGGTTGGAACAGAACCAAAGTGATTAAAATATACAGCGGCTGCGAACAGCAACAGCGATAAAAAGCCGTTAAATATCCAATAGACGGTTGTTCTCACCCTAGATGGCGTAATCACCGTTAAAATCCCCATAATAAAAAGAACTGGCGCTACATCCGCTGCAATCCATTCCCAAGCAATTCTATCAAAGAACAACACTCTCAGAAGCAACAGCTTTAACCATAACAATATAACAACGATAAAAAAATGGGCGCGATCCGGCCCTTGCTTTTTCACTTATAATCCCCTCTTACATGTTCATTTGTTCGAAATATCAAATCTATTCTAGTAATTTGTAAAATATCAGGTTGTTCTAGTATAACAATACTTACTTTTTTTATCAAAATGGTAGAATTATCTTCCACTCAAAAAAAGAGATGCCCCGCTGCTCTTTCGGCATTGGAACATCCCTGTTAACTATGAGTTGATCAATCTTCAGACGATTGAAGTATACTTAAGCAATCTTTTAATAGAACGGTTCGCTTCATTTAACACAACTTCCTTATCTACAGTCTTCAGCAGACCTCTTTCCATCACAATCTCCCCGTCGATAATCGTAGTTTCCACATCTGCCCGGGTAGCTGAATATACAATTCTAGAGATGGGATCTACGTCATAGGAGGGGAAGGTATGGAAATTGAAGAGATTCAGGAGCACTAGGTCTGCTTTTTTACCCACCTCGATACTGCCGATCTTATCTTCCATCCCTACCGCTTTTGCCCCACCTATAGTTGCCATACGAAATACACTGCGGGCATCCATCGTCGTAGGTCCATGTTGAGGCTTCTGAATAATTGCCGCGAGCCGCATTTCATTAAACATATCCAGATTGTTATTGCACGGTGCACCGTCAGCACCCAGACTTAGTGACACATGATCATGGAGCATCCCCGGTGTATCAGCAATTCCGGAGGCTAGTTTCAGATTTGAGCCAGGGCAATGACTTACATGAACTCCACGATCCCGCAATATGCGCCGCTCCTCAGCATTCAGCCATACACAATGCGCCAGTATTAAGCGCTCATTAGCTAATCCTAGATGGTCCAGGTAGACGATGTTACGCATCCCGGTCATCGCCTGCACAATCTCAATCTCCCCTAAATTCTCAGAAGCATGGGTGTGCACCTTCACATCATACCTTGCGGAGAGATCTCGTACCTCGGTTAACAAGGGTTCGGTGCAGGATATTACAAAACGCGGAGAGAACGCATATTGAATCCGTCCATTGCCATAGCCATTCCATTTTTCAAGCAAATCCACACTTTCCTGTAAAGAAGAAGCGGTATCCTCCTGCAGTGCTTCAGGCACATCTCCTCCTTTTTGATCCATCATTACCTTACCGGACAAAGCACGTATTCCACTTTTAGCAATGGCCTGAAAAGCATAGTCCGTATGGTGAACAGTCTCCATATCAACAATCGTAGTGGTTCCGCTGGAAATCAGTTCTCCAATACCGAGCATCGCCGAATAATAAAGGGATTCCTCATCATGCGCTGCCTCTAACGGCCAAATCCGTTTACGCAGCCAGTCCATAAGCTCCAGATCATCTCCCTTCCCACGGAATAACGTCTGGCATAAATGAATATGCGTCTGAACAAAACCGGGAATTAGCGTACGGTTCGTGGCATCGATGACCTTTTCGTCTCCCTGCGGGATCAGACCAGTGCCTATTTCTACAATGAGATCGTCATTAATTCGAACATCCCCGACAATAATTTCCTCCTGTTTGTTCATTGTAATGATCTCAGCATTTTTGATCAGAATGCTCCCCATTGTCCTTATCCCCCTCATTGTTCATTCGTTTGCCGTTTCACGGTGTAACACAAAAAGGCCACAAAAATATGCCGTAGCATATTTTCGTAGCCAGAAATTTACGGTTTCCGGTAGAGACCCTTAAACCAATTATTAAGGATATACGAAAAGAGAAGCTATTCTATTCCAAATTTGAATAAATCAATCATAAGACAAAGACAGGTTTAATGTCAACAAAAGTTATTTAAACTAACACAAATTTCTTGAATAGATCTATTCACAATTAAAAACAATGATCATCTCTATTAGTATGTAATAAAACCTAACTTAAATTATGATTTCCCACACTGCTTATCAATGTTTCTTAAGTTCCGCTTTTATACTCGTCCTATCACCCGAACCGATAGCTTCGCTTTTAATAAAGTAATAGCGAGGAGGAGATCAAATGCCAACAATTTCTCAAACCCCAAATGAGTTGCAAGCATTCATCGCCGCTGCTGAAAAAGTATGGTTCGAGGTCTACGACTCTGCCGATTCTCGTAGAGTGATCCGCGTTGATGGCGCCGATTATTATCGTCTGCCGGTTAGATTCAGTACCAGAGCTAAGGTTATTTCGTATTTTCGAAAGTACTGGGGCATTACAATGAGCAACACCATGTTCTGTAATTTAAAAACCGTTTCTAGAAACAACAGGCTTTATGTAATATCGGGAGATACAGGAACCATTGCTTTTATCCCAAGAAGACTCACCGTTACGGGTCGCACATCAACAAGAATACGCCTTACAGCAGTTCTGTCCATTGATGATATGAGCGATGAAGATATCGTTAACGTTCGTTACCTGATCGGCGTATCCGGTAGAAGGCTTCTTATCCTTAACCGGGATCAAAAAAATACCGATACTCGATATCAGACATGCCGTTAAGGGAATAAAGAAAAAAGGTCCAGAGGTTAACCCTCTGAACCTTTTTTTATGTTAAAGCTTCCTAACTATGTTCCGGTTTCAGCACCTTCTCGAATACTGGAAAGTTCGCCGTGCGGTTCGGAAAACCCACTTCACCTCTATGGTCATAACCAAGGCGAGGATAGATTTCCAATGCTCTAGTATTCTTCGCATAAGTATCCAGCCGAATACTTGTGTAACCATTACGCGCTGCGTAATCCTCCGCGAAAGCAATTAGCCTAGTCGCAATCCCTTTTCCCTGAATATGTGGATGAACTGCTAAACGATGCATAATCAGATGTGGCCCTTGATTTTGCTTCCACTCGATCTTCTTATATTCCTCAGAAGCATTCTCATCCAGTACAAGAATACCCGCGATAGCTTGATCTTCTTCACATACATATAAGGTACCCTGTGCGATATCCAGTTCGATAATCTCTTTATTCGGATAGCTCTCATCCCACTGGTCGCTTCCAGCGGCCTGCATAACTTGTACACATTTTGAGATCAATTCCATGATCTCTTCGATCTCATCCTGTCTAGCTTTTCTGATCCCATTTCCTACTTGCATCCTGCTATCCCCTCTTTCTTATCGACATCTGAAAACCTCTGAATAGATTCTCGTTTTAGAAGTCTATCATATTCGGAGACAAATTCCGATAGTAGGATGATTCCAGAGAGGATGCAATCCCTCTAAGCTGAGGGACACGAAAGATCAGAATAACACGTCATAGATTAGATCTCCGGGTCCCTTCCTCTTAACTTACCTGCCGCTGCTCAATTAAACTCCAGCTTATGCCCGTCCTCGAAGCCCTTGGCGAAACCGGCGTCGAACCCCACGTTGTATGCTTCTGTGTACCCCTGCTGAAAGGCGTCTGCCGGTGGCGTTTCCGGCGAAACGCCAAGGTCCGGGGGGAGCGGAATGACCTGCGGGGCAGGTGGAGCCTCGATAACCGGCACTACATGAACTGGTGCTTGTATAACCCTCACCTTTCGAACAAGCTTGCGGCGGAGTCTTCTTTTCTTTCGTACCAAAAGCCCCTTCTTCGTCTTTCCATAACGAACGACTTTCCGAGAAAGTCCTCTGCGGGGTTTGCGGGCTAGACCTCTACGCACTTTCGTTTTCCGCGAGAGCAGTAGTGTGCGTCTGCGGGTTCTGCCTGAACGTAATGTTCTAAGGCTCTTTTTCTTCATGCTTCTATTCCTCCTGTGCTCCATGATCTCTGGAGGTTCCTACGGCGTATGCCTTGCTCAGCCATGGCGCAGCAGGAATTCCCCGTTTCGGTTGATGTAGTGAAATCCCGGACATCATCCGGCACATCGCGCTCTGATACCCACTTAAGATTCTGATATTGTCGCTCAATTTGCGGGCCGTCAGCTCAGATTGCCCCGTCAATTCGGCGATGCTCTCCAAGATGGCCGCCAAAGCAGCCTGACTGCGCGAAATGGAGCGGATCATCTCCAGCTTGACGGCATGTTCAGAGAGACGGTCCCCGCTCATTTGCTGTCTTCTCCAAAACTGAACCCATCACCTGACATGTCTCCAAAACCTTCCCCGCCACCATCATCTTCACCACTGCCCAGCACTGCTTTTAAATTGCTGTAGAGTCCATTCTCCAGTTTAGTCAGCCCTTCGACCATTTCCACGATAACTTCGTGAATGGAGAGGGATTCCTTCAGCTGCTCTTCATGAGATTCGAAAGCTCTAGCGTGGATATGATGTTGTGCCCACTGTTTTACCTTTTCAGCTTCAACCGCCTTAGCTTCCAGAATCATTGCAATGTTCCACTGGATAGTGGCGGTCGACTCCAGCATTTGCAGATAAGCCTTTTCTCTGCTCATCATCCGCCTCCTGCTCCTATAGCGTTACTCTTCTTCTTGGCCGTTCAATTCCTTAATTACTCTGCCTACCCCTTCAGCCATCGCTTCTTCCAGATCTGCAAGTGCATTCAAGTAAGCAATAATATTCTTGTTTACTTGAGTTGAGCTTTCGATCATCCCGCTGATACCGTCAAAACCGGGATCTGCATCTGGCAGATCGTGGACAATTTGCGACATACGGACAGCCACGTGGCGCTCGGCATCTAGTATCCGCGCCATCTGTTCGTGCGTATGGGCCATGTGCTGCAGGACTTTTGTTATTTTATTCTGCACCTTCATGTCTCCTTTGCTCAAACGCCCTGCTACAGCATATGCGGCAGAAGCCGGGACGGTGCCGAGGATATAAAGGCAAGTTACGTCTCTAAACAAGCGGATTGGCGGACTCAGGATACTTTAGAAAATTGCAACAGGCCTTGTAAATGGAAAATAAAAGGCCAACAGCCCGGTCCATTGGAACGGGCTGTTGGCCTTTTGGATTAATAATATTTATTGATGATTCTGTAAAAGAGAACCGCCGTTTCGGCGCGGGTTGCAGCTCCCGTTGGATGGAGCAATTTCCCTTCACCAAGGACAATGCCCTCCCTGACCAGTACGGCTGCTGCCTTCACGGCATAATCAGCCACTTTGGAGGCATCCGCAAATTTGCCAAGGTCGGAGATAGAACCGGCCTCTGCTAATTTTCCTGACTTCTGCAATGCTCTTACGATGAATACCATCATATCCTGCCGGGAAATCTCTGCTCCCGGATTGAACCTGTTGCCGCCGACTCCGCTGGCAATGCCCAATTGTTTGGCGATTCCCAGCGCTTCATAATAGTATGCGTCCTGATCGGCATCCGCAAAGCTCACTTCAAAACCAGCCTTTAAATTAAACGCTCTGACCAGAAGCAAGATAAAGTCCGCTCTTTTCATCTTGGCGCCCGGTTCAAAGAAAGTACTCGACGTTCCCTGAACGATTCCTTTAGCCGCCAGAGCTTCAATAGCCTCTTTGGCCCACAAATGGCTGCCGATATCACTGAAAACAGGTTTCTTTGGCTGCAGTTCCGGTGTTGGTGCCGGTGTTGTCGACGGACCTTCACTTGGCTTCGGAGCTGCCGGCGTTGGCGTTGGAGTCGGGTTACCACCTCCGCCGCCCGAGCCACCGTCCCCGCTGGCCTTTAATGTAGATACGATTCTCACATTGCTTATCTTGGACGTATTTCCTGCTGCATCAACAGCTATAATATAGTATTTGTACTGGGTATCCGCAGATAAACCGCTATCTCTGTATTCTGTTGCCTCCAGTGTCTTAATTTCAACGTCATTGCGGTAAATCCTGTATCCCGTTACTCCCAAATTATCCGTGGAAGGTGTCCATTTTAGATCAATGGCAGAGCTGGATACCGCTTCCGCTCTCTCTATTGTTGGTTCCATGGGAGCCTCAGTATCAACGATGGTTGGTGTCCACCAGTTGCCGGATGCCACAATCATGCTGAGCAGACGCAGATTATTGCCAAAATATAAATCGTCTTCAGTGGAAACGGCCGCATTATAATCCCATAATTTATTCAGCCACTCCTGATTGGATGAATCGATCATGGCGCTGACCATCATCGGTGCGGAGAAGGATGTGTCTGCATAATCATTGATTGCTTCCGTGCCGTCCAGCTTATATCCCGCAAGGATCTTGGCCGGATCATTATCCGCCTTGGCCCGAATCCAGCGGTTCAGCGTGCTGAGCTGCTCTTTAGCCCGGTTATCACCTGTCAGGAGATAATCCGTACTGATCCGCCAGGGAATACGGGAAGAGTTGTAGTTGTAATCCCCGTCATTTTCCGATTCCAGGAAGTATCCATCCGGGGTATCCCATATTTTCTGGCTTACCGGTTTGTATTGCCCATCCGTATCATCCTTGAATACAAAATCCGGCAACAAACCGGCTTTGGGACTGTAATTTTCATACAGACTATTAATGATGTTGTAGGTCTTATCGGTAACACGATCCCAATTGGGGTCCCCGGATACATTTTTAAAATCTTTCAGATGCTGCAGCATAAAATCGGAAGGACGTGTAGCATTGCCGAACATGGAATCATTGTCACTGACCCAATCCGCCAATTTCAATGTCCACTCGGAATGGTTGACATCGCTTTTCATAATGGCGTTGATTACCTTTTTGGCCTGGGACAAGTAGTTAATTTCCCCGCTGCTGCCCCATTGGCTGTCGGCAAGCAGAAGAGCGTAAGCAATATCCATATCGCCGTCGGTTGCCGAATCCACACCATTGATATCAATAATTTCGGTACCGGTATCCGCTTGCTGCCATGCCATTAAATCGGGATTGATTTCACTTGGATGTGCTCTGAAATAGCGATACATCCCGTCAAAATACTTCTTAGCCTCCGGATCATGACCCGCGAGCAAAGCGGTAATCAGCATTCCGTAGCCATGCGCTTCTGAAACTGTAATCTCGTTATTCTCAAACCAATCTCCGTCGCTATACCACACGTAATACTGGTCTGACTGATATGGATTTTGTTTCAGATATTTTGTTTTCCACTCGTTATATAATCTGCCCACCGTAGCGTCCAGTTGGGCCTGAGTCAAGTGATTCGGCTTAATGGAGCCGGCCACATAAGACGTATGCTGCGGAAATGCCTTATGGACACCCTCTCCAGTGGATGAAGGTTTGGTCTTTACTTGAACGGTATTGCTCGCCAGCGATTCCTTCTCTTCTGCATTATAGGCCTTCACAGTATAACTATAGGCCGTATCCGGAGTTAACCCGGTATCGCCGTAGGATATTTCCTTCGTCGTGCCGACCTTGCTGCCGTTGCGGTATACGTTGTAGCCCGCTGCCTGAATATTGCCGGCCGATGCCGTCCATTTCAAGTTGATTTGGTAAGGAGAAACCGCAGTTCCTTTTAAATCTGAAGGTGCTGAAGGCGGCTCCGACTCGCTTGGACCTTCGATTGTACTGACTTCGACCGGATCTGAATTGATTCTTGTGCCGACCGCTTTGACGATAAATTCGTATTTTTTCGCAGGATTGATATCATCTACCGTGTAGGTGTATTCCGTTTGACCTTCCGCTGCTGGCACATATATACTCCAGTGTGTCTTCACCTTGTCATTCTTCTCATAAATCCGGAATCCTCTTACAGGTTCTGTACTTGCGGAAGGTGCACTCCAGGTCAGAACCGCCTTGCTGCCGTTCAATTTCACCTTCACCGCTTCCGCCGGGTCCGGCTTGGTGTCCGTTCGCTTGATCCCATACTTGTCATATGCTTTTAGGCCGTCGCCAACGGTGTCCGGCTGATTCTCATCCACTACGGCTGCGGTATATGCTGTAAAGGAAAGCACCCGGTCTGTAATGGAAACATCCGTAAACATCTTCTTCTCCGGCTGTTCGTCGATGGCTGCAAAGTAATCATCATAAGGAACCGGATTCCCGTTTTCGTCCTGAATCTCGCGGGGTTCTCCATTCTCATCCAGTTCATATTGATTGTTCTTATAATAGAATTTATTTCCGAATGCATTAGACATGAGATAGACCGTGCCTTTGGGGTTGAGCGCATTGCCCTCTCCATCAAATGTCAGCTTCTCCTTGGGAATAACTTCATCATTGTACATTTGGAAGGATCTCATATACATATGATCATGGGCCTCGAACACCATATCAATGCCCATCTCGTCAAAGGCGGGAATCAGGTATTTCTTGTAAAACTGGACGCGATCGTCTTCCCATTGTGCAGAGTTGTCACCTGCTGCATAGGGGCTTTTGTGAAAAGTAACAAACTTCCACTTCTTGTCGCTGCGGGCGACCGTACTCTTCATCCAGGCCACTTGGTCCCAGAATTGGTCATCTGCCCATTCCACTTCTTTCCCATTCTCTGCAAGTGCCCCCGAATACTGCGAATTGAAGACAAGATAGAGTGCATCACCGTATTCAAAAGAATACACAGAGCCTTCATGAGTATCCGCAACAACCTGTTTCGGCAAGTTGAAATGGTTGTAGAAGTTGTTATTCGGCGTCGTCTCGTCTCCGTCATAATCCATGACCTCATGACCGCCAAGTACAGGCACATATGGCACTTGCAGCAATTGATTCTGGGCTGCTCCGAGCATCCATTGCCACTGCTCCTCCAAATCACCGTTATCCACCAGATCTCCGGCGCTGATCAGGAATTTAGGGTCGCCTATATAATCAACTGCTTTCCGGAAGGTATCACCCCAAGGCTCAAAGTCAGACTTGCTGGAAGCCTGTGAATCGGAACCGGCGATAAAACGGAAAGGCTGGTGGCCGGCAGCATCGGTAGTGAACGAGCCGATAGAGCTCCAATCACCTGATTTGCCGTTACCTGCCCGAAATTTGTAAGCTGTTCCCGGTTGAAGCTGGTCTGCAATGACTTTATGACTAATAAATTTCGTTTTATGGTTCGTACTTCTGTCGCTTTTACTCATAAAGGTCTCAATTTCTTCGGCCTCTCCCTGATAAGTCAAAGCCCCGTTCTCCGGGAAAATGTTCCCCATAACCTTTGAGGCTTCTATAACCTGTACCACGGTATCCGTCATTGCATCCGTGTACCAGGCCAAAGCAATGCTCGTCTTTGGATCTCCGTTAAATGTCATATTGATGGATTTTGGAGCAAGAGGCGAATCCTGAACGCCAAAACTCCAGGAAACTTCCCGAACTAGCGGCACAAGATCTGCCCCCTTGATAAGCTCCTTGGGTATAGTTACTGTGTAAGACTTCCCATAAGTCAACGGAGGATGGTTTATCCGCAAAGTATCTCTGTTTAAGACTTCAAGTGTAACCCCATCAACCGGTTGATCGTTCTCATCGGAAAATCGGACAGCATAACCCGGATCAAGGGCAATGGCCTTGTTGAATTTGATTTCAACGGGAGCTTCGGGAGACACATTTCCAGAACCGTCTGAAGGCTGCTGGACAAGATCTACGGTAGGAATGACAGGTTCTTTCCCCGGGATCGGCTCGCCGGACACCTTGATATTTCGGATTCTACTGGAACCTGAACCCCCTATGCCCTCATCATTCCCCCTGGTGTTGCTATCGGAGCTGACGATCCAGCGAATATATAATATTTCCCGATCATCGCTGTTCGGAAGGGGAGTATTCACCAGTCTGCAGGTATCTCCCGGGCAATCAAAACTGGAGACGGCCATTTTAAGATTCGTATTCGGCACATCCTCCCACGTTTGTCGGTCTACACTCGTCTGCACTTTAAAATCACGCGGACCTGACCCGGATGAATTTTGCTCAGAGGATAAGGTGATCTTCTCAAACCCGGTTGTAGACACGGTAGCAAGCCAATACTTTTTCCCGTTTCCATTGTCCCAGCCCTGATAGCTGATCGCTTTCTTGCTTACATCCACATCCTCGAACACACCGCCTACATTGCGAAAAGTAGAAGCTGTCTCATAGATGCCGTATGTAGCTGAGATTACCCCCACATTTTCATCGGCCTCATCAAACACCCATTCGGCAATCGTCTTTACACCGGTTATTGAATCTGAACCGACAGCATCTGGTGCAGGTGCTGCATTTGCAATCTGGAATGGCAGCAGTATAAGCACGAGCAACAAAGAAATGGATTGGTGCAGCCTTCTTTTCAAATGACCCTTCTTTTGCACTCTCGTTCCCTCTTTTCGCAGATAATAGTTTAAGCGCTTTAACTTTCACTTGCAGCGGACCCTGATTTTCTTTTCCCCTCCTTAAATACGATTTATATGTAAATATAGCGCATTCATTTCTATTCAATCTCTGCATATTTTGTTATTGTTAATGATTTTCTACTTTTACCGCTATTTAATTTCTATCCTGTTCAACAGGTCAATGAACGTGATACGATTGATTCAGGTATGGATCATGTTTCTGCGAGGATCATTCCCGCCGGATTGGAGATGACACCCCTGGAAATCAACTTCTATAAGTCTGATCCCTTTCACATTAGCCGAGAGAAAAAAAATGTCTCAAGTATGCCTTCAAATCATTATCACGATGCTTATGAAATTCTCTACTTAGTGTCTGGAGAGCTGTACTATTTTATAGAAGACCGAAC
Source organism: Paenibacillus sp. FSL R5-0923 (assembly GCF_038009145.1). Taxonomy (NCBI): domain Bacteria; kingdom Bacillati; phylum Bacillota; class Bacilli; order Caryophanales; family Paenibacillaceae; genus Paenibacillus; species Paenibacillus sp. FSL R5-0923. The sequence continues at coordinate 1,910,572 of NZ_JBBPAT010000001.1, read as the reverse complement.
CTTTCAAATCGTCAGCGGGGTTTTATTGTTCATTAACGCTAATGACCTGCACAGACTGATTAATGTAAACGGTACGATGTACGAAAGAGTTACTTTATTGTTTAAAAGGGAGTTCCTTCGCGACTTTTTTGCGGACAGCCCTCTTCCATGTGACCTCTTCTCCTGCTTTCACTCCAGATCAAATGCGATCAAGTTAAGCGGCAACGACCAGATCTTTGTCGAGAATCTTTTTAGCAAATTGATTCATGAAGACACCAAGAGACCTCCAAATTTCGACTACTATCGGAAAATCCTGTTGATGGAGCTGCTGATCTTCATCCAACGAAAAAAGCTTCCGGATCAAAACGAGCATTTTGTAGAAACGAACCGGACCCATAAGAAAATTTCCCAAATCATCCATTTCATCAACGGTAACTTCGCTGAGCCTCTGTCTCTGGAATACATATCGGACAGGTTCTCCATAAGCACCTCCCATTTAAGCCGAACGTTCAAGGACACAACCGGTTTTACTTTCAGCGAATATGTAAATAACACCCGCCTGAAAGAAGCCCGCTCCCTGCTGCAGGACTCCAAATTAACCGTTTCGGAAATCGCTGAGCGTGCAGGATTTGGTAACCTGACCCATTTTGGAAGAGTATTTAAAACCATGACCGGAACCTCACCGCTCAAATACCGCAAACAGAACCGGATTGATGAAGATAATATCTCTACGCAAGCTTGAGATCAGGCGTCCGGACTGCTGCGCCAATCAAGAAAAAATGGGAGCCGTCCATAAGGACGACCCCCGTTTCTCTTAGAAATATAAGCAAAGTATGGTGAAAGATATACTTTCTTATAGTTTATAAAAAAGGAGTGCCCTACCAAGGCCGGCCACTCCACGTTACCGCTGCCACTTATGGCAGTGCATCCTTCAGCTTCTCTCCCGCCTCCCGCAGAGACTGGAACGTCCCCGCATCGCTCCACCAATCCTTGAGAACATCATAGCTGAGCCTGCGGTTAGCAGCATATATATTATTTACATCGGTAATCTCCAGCTCCCCCCTCTTGGAAGGGGATACTTGGCGGATGATGTCAAACACAGCTTCATCGTACATATAAATACCTGTTACGCAAAATTTGGTCTTGGGATGCTCAGGTTTCTCTTCGATATAAGCAATCCATGCAGAATCTTGACTATCGAACACGGGAACACCGTATCTACGTGCGTCGTCCACCGGCTTCAGCAATACCTTGGCTGTACCTTCAGGCTGCCGGAGATAGCTCTCCACGTAAGGCGTCAGATCATCCATAAACAGATTATCACCAAGCAATACGACAAACCGTTCCCCAGGGAAAATGAATCCTTCTGCTAAATCGAGAGCCTCTGCAATGCCTCCAGCAGCTTCCTGAATCTTATAAGTCAGAGATACACCAAATGCTGCACCGCTGCCTAAAAAATCCGTATACAGACCAGCAGATTGCTTGCTGATGACCAGAAGAATGTCGGTAATCCCTCCCCGGCGAAGCCGATCTATGCCGTAACAGACCATAGGATATTTGCCGACCGGAAGCAAATGTTTGTTCATAAGCCGGGTCAGCGGTTGAAGTCTGGATCCTGTTCCGCCCGCCAGTATGACTCCTTTCACTTACTTTCCTCCTCTTTATCTAAGTCCTTTGCCTTCGGATCTGCACTTTATATGAAACTCGTTGGATCCACATTCCATTTGTTCATAAAGAGCTTACGATTTCGTTCCACCAGCTCCTGTAGCCCGGTGTGGTATACCTGCTTGAAGCTCGCACTTCCTTCATGGTGTACAAGGCAATCCCCTGCGATGAGCAATCGGTATCCCTTTAGCCTGGCGCGATAACAATAGTCATCATCCTCGTAATGTCCAGGTGAGTATCTCTCATCCAACAGACCTACGGAAGTAAGTAGCTCTCTTTTGAATAAAAAACATAATCCTACCAAACGTTTAGTCTCCAACCATTTTTGAGGATTGGAACGGTTAGTTATCTCTGCAGCCTTATGAAAATCTAACAGACTTTCATAATCAGTCTTCACCTGTTGACGTCCACTCGCATAGTTTGTCACTGGCCCAACAATACCAACTTCAGGAGCACTATATAGCGATCTCTTCAGATTAGTTAACCATCTATGGGAAACCACCACATCATTATTCAGCAGTAACAATTCATCCCCTGATGCTAGCAGTAGACCCAAATTGCAGGCGGATGGAAAGCCTCGATTCTCAGGCAATGAAATAAACGTTATACGATTCGCGCGGCAATAGGCATCCGTTCCATCTGATGAAGCATTATCTACAACGATGATCTCGTAAGGCAGTGGAGTATAAGCACGTATCGATTCCACACAGGACCGCAGCAGTGGCAACGCGTTGTAGGTCGGAATAATAATACTAGTCATCGTCATATCCGGTTCCTCCAAGCGGCTACTTGTCTGCGGTATTCACGCTGCGTTTCGCTATTAAGTAGGCCCCCATCATCTCGACGGGAAAGCACCTCAAGGAGAGCCTCTGCGTGATCCCCTATGATCAGTTTCTCCACAGCATTTCCAGCGCCTATGTTCGCTTGACGCAGCCGATTATGCTTAATCACATTCACCGTTCCAACTTTCTCCACCCTTAGCTTCTCTAATACAGAACGAGCTTGGGCTTTAGGAGGAACTATTAATTCACGGTAGCCTATAGTCTCAAGTGCTCTCCGTGAAAGCGCGTGAGGAACAGCCGTCATAGAGCTAACTCCGAGATCGTACCGTCCAAGAGCATAATTCAGAAACAGCTTGCTGCGAGTAACATCATCGCATAATCCAAAAGAAGGCATCAGTGGATCCAAATCATTAAGAGCCACGTCAATTCCACCATCTACAGCAGCTGTGAATAATCCGAGCTGAGATGCAGGGATAACCATATCTCCGTCCAGGAAGAGCAGAATATCTCCTCGACTCAGCTTCGCACCAATAGCCCGCCCTACATCATGTCCAACTAACTCCGGACAATGCACAACTATAGCTTGACGATGTTGTCTGGAAATGGGAAAGCTGCTATCGCTGCAACCGTTAAGCACGACGATAATTTCAGTAGGTCCCAGCCGCGATACCTGTTGCAGCAGACGTCCCAAGGTCTGCTCCTCGTTACGCGCGGAGATAATAACTGACAAGGTCCCACGTAAGCTCGGTAAATTCAGCACCTCGCGACCTACCTTGGATTGCCGAGACAGAATCGGTGGCCGAGCGGTAGGGGTGCCTCTTTTTACCGAACGATTCGCTACCCTTTGGCGGGGTGCCAGTGTTGTTTTGGCCTGACTAGATGCTGAACTTTTCTTTACCGTACGAGTTGCTGTTCCTCGTCGAACGGCAGAGCTACCAGATACTTGTAACAGAGCAACCATCATCTCACCATCTCTCTGCGCCGGGTTCCGTCGCTGAACCCCGCCCTGTTTCCCCGGTGTTCAAGCAAGAGGGATACAGCCTCCATATGATCTGCTGTAATCAACTGCTGCAAAGGATCTGTGCCATCTTCCTTACGTCTGACCGCATTCAGTTTCCCTACATGCACTTTGTGAGCAGCTACCACACGTAAACCACTCAGAACTGCCTGAGCATGTGCCAGAGGGGGACGAGATAATGATTGACTCCCTAAGATTTCAAGCGCTCTTCGGCTGATTGCGTGCGGAACCGCCGTCATCGAACATCCTTTTAGATCCGGACGGCCAAGCAAAATATTAAGTGCATGTTTGGACAGCACCACCGGATGGGGCGAAAGTCTCCGTACCGGTCCGGAATAATCATTAAGCGCTATGTCTGCGCCACCACTAATGGCGGTGACGAAAGGACGTAGCCCCGAGGCAGGAATCACTAAATCTCCATCGGTAAACAAGAGAACCTCTCCCTTAGCTACCTCTGCTCCGACACTGCGACCAGCGTCGTGTCCCAGCGGCAACTCATAGGAAATAACATGCGCACCAAGCGAAAGGGCAATTTCTGCCGTTTGATCGGCTGATCCGTTGACGATTACAATAACCTCGCAGCGCGGATGGACCCTTCTAGCTCCGGATATCACTCCCGCAATGGTCTTCGCTTCGTTCATGGCAGGAATAATAACAGAAACATAGGGATTTGGATGGTTAACGATAGGGATTGCGGCGACTTGCCGCACTGGGCGTGAAGTCCGCCGTTTGATCCGAGAGACCCGCCGTCCCGTGCGGCGGGCAGAAGTACGTTTGGGCTTCATGCTCATCCACCTTCCTTACAGAGCCTATTCGTCAGGCTGAGGGTTACATCACAGTTTATGTACTACGCCGAACAGGGTAACGGCCTTTGTCTCCTGTCATGTGGAAAACAGGACAAATGTACTCACCCTCTTAATTGCTAGGAGGACAACACAACAAAAAGCGCAGCCATCGGCTGCGCTTAGCATTTTGTACATCATCATTGCGAATTAATCAAACACACGATCATCCACTGCCGGTCTGGCTAATGGAGCGCCGATAGCAATCCAAGAGATGACCCCATAGAAATGCGGAGTTTCGCGCAGTCGCACCACTTGTATCACTGCATCTCCATTGGCTCTGCTCTTTAAGGAAGCATAGAAGTAAGGTTGATTCGTCATGGCGACGAGCACATAACCGGTATGACCAAAGTTCTCATCGAACGATACGGTCACTTCCACACTCTCAGCATCCCCATTGAACATGAATGCTGTCATTCCAAACTGCTGAAGCGCTTCTCGCTTACCTGCAGTCTGAATCGGACTGAAGGATAGATGCTCAGCATTTACAGAACTCGGTGCCAAATGGAACCCATTTACTGCGCCGGGGGCAATATGATAATCTTGAACGCTCTCTTCCTCTAGATGACGCGCTTGAATAGAAAATGAAGAGATCTTCGAAGCAACCACCGCTTCGTCCTGAAGCTCTTTCGTGCCTACACTACCCTCAATCAGATGAACGGAATCAATACTGTCTGCCTTCAGCTTGGCTCCATCGATGCTTGCATCCGGAAGCAGCGCTGAGGTGCGAGTTTCATCTGCGAGATGCTCCAATTTGATGATACCAGGCTGCAAGTGCCGATCCTCTACGATTTTGTCAGCCAGATGCTCTCCGTACACACTCCACGACTGCAAATGTAAAGCATTCACTGAGCCTTCGGCTAACTTTTCTTCAGTAATACTGCCTTGCGGCAATAGATCGGAACTGCGGACCTCTTCTGACAAATGCTTCAAGGTGATGCTGTCTGATCGAATGTGATGACCATCCACCGCTTCCTCTACCAAATGCCCACCAAAGACGCTACCTGGGGCCAAATGGAATGATTGGATAGTTCCGCCTTCAATCTTTCCACCTGTTATGCTGCCATCCGGCAACAGATCGGAGCTGTGCACCTCTTCTGACAGATGCTTCAAGGTGATACACCCAGATCGCAGATGACGGCTATCTATCGTATCCCCCGCTAAATGCCCCCCATACACGCTGCCTGGGGCCAGATGGAAAGCATGAATGGATCCACCCTCCAGCTTCTTACCAGGAATGCTACCATCTGGCAGCAGATCAGAACTACGAACCTCTTCTGACAGATGAGCCAGAGTAATCTCTCCGTGCCGGATATGACGGCCTTTTACTGTACTTGGACTCAGGTGACTTCCATTTACACTTCCAGGCACAAGATGATTTGAATCTACGGATGCTTTTGCCAACTTCTCTCCGGTAAGGCTGCCGTCCGGCAGCAGATCAGAACTACGAACCTCTTCTGACAGATGAGCTAGGGTGATTTCACCGTATGCGATATGACGTCCTTCTACTGTACCCGGGCTCAGATGACTACCATCCACACTTTCTGGTACAAGATGAACTGAATCTACGGATTCTTCTGCCAGCTTCTCACCCGTAATGCTACCATCTGGCAGGAAATCGGAGCTGCGTGTTTCTGGTGCTAGATGAGCCAGGGTAATCTCACCGTACCCGATATGACGTCGTTCTACTGCACCTGAGCTCAAATGACTGCCATCTACACTTCCTGGTGCCAGATGGTTTGAATCTACGGATTCTTCTGCTAGCTTCTCACCGGTAATGCTACCATCCGGCAGGAAATCGGAGCTGCGTGTTTCTGGTGCTAGATGAGCCAGGGTAATCTCACCGTACCCGATATGACGTCGTTCTACTGCACCTGAGCTCAAATGACTGCCATCTACACTTCCTGGTGCCAGATGGTTTGAATCTACGGATTCTTCTGCCAGCTTCTCTCCGGTAATGCTGCCGTCCGGCAGTAATTCTGAGCTGCGTGTCTCTGGTGCTAGATGAGCCATTGTAATCTCACCATACCCGATATGATGGCCTTCTACTGCACCCGAACTCAGATGACTACTCCCTACACTTCCAGGTTCAAGATGAATAGAACTAACGGATTCTTCTGCCAGCTTCTCACCGGTAATGCTACCGTCCGGCAGCAATTCAGAGCTACGTGTTTCTTTTGCCAAATGAGCTAACGTAATCTCACCATTTCGGATATGACGGCCTTCCACTGCGTCTGGACTCAAATGACTGCCATCTACACTTCCTGGTATTAGATGATTTGAATCTACGGATTCTACTGCCAGCTTCTCACCGGTAATGCTACCGTCCGGCAGCAATTCAGAGCTACGTGTTTCTTTTGCCAAATGAGCTAACGTAATCTCACCATTTCGGATATGACGGCCTTCCACTGCGTCCGGACTCAAATGACTGCCATCTACACTTCCTGGTATTAGATGATTTGAATCTACGGATTCTACTGCCAGCTTCTCACTGGTGATACTACCGTCGGGTAACAATTCAGAGCTGCGCGTTTCTTTTGCCAAATGATCTAACGTAATCTCACCATTTCGGATATGACGGCCTTCCACTGCATCCGGACTCAGATGACTGCCATCCACACTTCCAGGTATTAAATGATTTGAATTTACAGATTCTCTCGCCAGCTTTTCTCTGGTAATACTGCCATCTGGAAGCAAGTCTGCGCTACGTGCATCTTTGGCTAGATGAGCTAAGGTGATTTCACCGTACCCGATATGGCGGCCTTCTACTGTATCCGGGCTCAGATGGCTGCCATTCACACTTCCAGGTATAAGATGATTTGAGTTCACAGATTCTTCCGCCAGCTTTTCTCGGGTAATACTGCCATCTGGGAGCAAGTCTGCGCTACGTGCATCTTTGGCTAGATGAGCTAAGGTGATTTCACTGTGCCCAATATGACGTCCCTTCACTGTATCCGAGCTCAGATGACTGCCATCTACGCTTCCGGCCATGAGATGAATAGAACCTACGGATTCCTCAGCGAGCTTCTCGCCGGTAATACTACCGTTAGGCAGTAGCTCAGAGCTAAACGTTTCTTCTGCCAAATGAGCCAGTGTGATTTCACCATGCTGAATGTGACGACCTTCTACTGCACCCAGCCTCAGATGACTTCCGTCTACACTTGCGGGTACTAGATGAATAGAATCTACGGATTCTTCTGCGAGCTTCTCTCCGGTAACACTGCCTTCTGGCAGCAAGTCGGAACTACGTGCATCTTCGGCTAGATGAGCCAGCTTGATCTCACCATGCCCGATATGACGTCCTTCAATCGTATCCATACATAGATGGCTGCCGTCTACACTGCCCGGTGAAAGATGCTGGGAATCCACAGCCCCTTTGGCCAGCTTAGACCCGCTAATGCTGCCCTCCTGTATTTGAATCGAAGAGATGGAATTAGGAATGATATGACCATTTCCGATGGACAACGGCCGGATATGCGCCCCGCCGATACTTCCCGGATTCATATGTCTGCTCTGAACCGCACTATCGCTAATGGATTTTGAATGAACTGCATTCACAGATAAATGCTCTGCCTGAACTGCCGACACTGCTAATTTACTGGAATCCACACTTCCATCAGCAAGCTTAGCCGATGTGACCGATAAATCACTAATCTTATCCGTCGATACACTTTCCGGGGACAGCTTTAACGATGTCACCACATGATCTGCCAGATGATGTGGCTGCACTGCCCCAGCGGCCAAATGAATCTCTCTCACCGAAGCAGAAGCCAGCTTATCTCCCGAAACCGAGCCGGACTGAATCGCAGCAGTAGTCACACTATTTTCTCCGAGATGTCTCCGTTCCACAGCTCCAGTGGCAAGATGATCTTTATCCACTACAGCATCCTGCAAGGCACGACCGCTCACGCTGGCATCTGCTAGATGTTTCTCCTCCACTGCACAAAAAGCGATATGCTCACCACTTACCACTTCACGAGCAATCGTACTTCCAATGACCGATCCTGCTGCTAGTTTAGCCGAGCTCACCACTCCGTCCGCTAACTTGGCGGAAGTAACGCTCTGTGGACGCAGGTGCTCCGCACCCACAGACTCTGAGGCCAGCTTTTCTCCAGTAACAGCACCAGAGGATAGATGTTCCGTATGAACAGCTTCATCCATAAGCTGCTCCGAGCCTACCGCTTCCGAAGCTAAATGGGAGTGGTTCACAGCCTCACGTTCCAGATGATTAGAGGAAACAGCTTGCATAGCAATTTGCGGTCCGCGTATGGCGGATTTGGCAATATGTCTGGTGGTTACAGCTTCATCTGCTAGCTTATGTGCGAGTATGCTTTGATCAGCGATTTTCGATGAGGTGACCGCTTGCTCAACCAGCTGTGCAGTACCTACCGCACCCTCTGTTAGCTTTAAAAAGGAGATACTTCGGTCAGCTAGATGGCGACTCGTTATTTCCCCGTCGCTGATATGGGAACCGTGTACGCTTTCTGCACTTAGATGGATGCTTCTCACTACTTCTGCACCTAGCTGCTTGGAACCAATAGCACCATCCGCTACATGTGCGCCTTCGATTACACCCGACTGGAGCTGCTCCTTGCCGATCAGCTTGCTGGCAAGCTGCCCTGGTCCGATCGCTCCCGGAGCCAAATGTCTAGCGGTTATCAAAGCATCGCTAAGATGGCGACCCTCAATCACAGCATCAGCCAGTTTGGAGCTGCTGATTTCACCATCGGCTATTATATCGCCAGATACCGCTGCATCAGCTAGCTTGGAACGGTCAATACTCCCGTTTGCGATGTGGCGGCCTGTGATGCTGCTGCTTCCTATTTTCTCACCAGTAACCGCTCCATCTTCCAGTAGATCAGCCGTAATAATCAGATCGCTCAAATGACGGCTCTCAATTGATTTATCCGCAATTTGACCGCCGCCGATAATCCGATCAGCCAGCTTCTCTGGACTAATACTACCGTTCTTCAGCTTCTCTCCACTGATGGAATGATCCAGCAGTTTACCGCCACTTACGCTTCCTTCAGCTAAATGTTCACCCACAATGGATTCAGGCGCGATTTTCGAAGAAGTAACTGCCTTGTCCGCGATATTGATGCTCTGTACAGCGTAATCTTGCAACCATGGTGTACCAATAATGCCGAACTTCAGCTTAGAACCGTCAATGGTACGTGGAGCGATTTTAGCTCCTGTAACTGCTGCATCCGATAGATCATCTGTATAAACGGGCTGGAACCGCTCTTTTTCAGGAGCGAACCAAATCGTCTCAGGAAGATTATCCGCCTGTTTCTGAAGCTGCTCTTCCACTATAGGCTCTGGCTCTGGTTGCAGAACTGGTACGGAAATTGATTCCTCTTGAACGACTTCAGCGATTGCTCCTCCACTTACCTGAACATCAGCGAGCTCTGCTTTACTGACTCCGTCATTGCTGCTCCCCGAATCCTTAGAACTGCCTTTGCTTTCCAGCATGCTCAGTTCCTTTATATTGGGATTATCTACATAGTAGAGTCGTTTTTGTGGACTGCGCGGCTGCTTTTTTTTGGAACCCCTCACAAGCAGTCTCCTCCTTCCATCTATTGTTTCTCCTAGGCATCATATGCAGCGGTATGGGCTGATGACACCCTTTTGCGATAAGCCCTTAATAAGATTCTGATGAAATTTATACTTTCTTATATTTAAAAAAAGGCTTCTGCCGCCGCGCATTCGTCCACCCTGACATGCGGGTACAAACATACAATGACAAGAGTAGTAAAAGCGGGAATCACGTGACCGAAGAAACAGGAGGAACAAACATGGGGCATAAGCTCGTTGGAATACTACTAAATGCCGATATGCACCGGGGCGTTCCCCGGCTAAAAACAGGACAGGAGTCTCTATCCAACTATGAAGAGGCGGCCGCTGCATACGGCCTAGTTCCCTGCTTTCTGAAGCTCGCGGACATCGATACAGACTCAGGCTTCAGCGCCGCCTATATAAAGGGATCTCATGGATATAAAAGCGTAGTAGTTTCTACGCCAACTGTCATCCATAACCGGGCCATATACAGCCAGAATAGCCCAGGAATGCAACGTCTGCTACGGCACCATCCTTTGGTGTACAATACTTGCAATCGATACGGCAAGGATGAGATCCATGAACTGCTTGAGCAGCATGAAGAGCTGCGTGAGGTTTTACCAGCAACAACTGGCGTATCTGGACTCAAACAAATGATGAATCGTTACCCCGATCTTATTCTTAAACCTTGCCGTGGAAGCATTGGGAATGGGGTCATGCGACTGGTTCGTAAAGGGCCTCAGCGCTGGAGCTTAAATTATCTCTCCCCCTCCATGCGGCGCTGGATAAGCACTCCTGTATATCAGGGGGCGCTGCCAAAAATGCTCCGGGCACGCCTTGCCTCTGTCCCTTATCTCGTGCAGGAGCGTATTCCCCTTGCTGAGATTGGAGGACGTCCCTTTGATTTACGCGTCACCGTTCAACGCGGCTGGGGAGGCGATTGGCAGGTTACCGGTCTCTTTGCTAAACTAGCACCCCCTGGGGGGTTTGTCTCTAATATAGCCCGTGGAGGAGAAGCGTTAAGCTCTTCCTTTGCGCTGGAAAAAGCCTTCTCTAGAGGAATAGCGGCCCATATCCGTATGGCTGTCGAAACACTTAGCCTTGTTATAGCTCGTTGTCTCGAACAAGACCTTCCAGGGCTGGCCGATATCGGACTGGATATAGGCATTACAAAGGATGGTCGCATCTTCTTCATAGAGTGCAATGGCCGCGACCAACGCTATGGATTTCACAAAGCCGGCCTTACGGAGATTTGGAAGGAGAGTTACCGAAGACCTATGGGATACGCACGTTTTTTACTAGAAAAGAACAGCCTCATATATAACAGTTATTGATTTGTCTCCTATTCTATGTCAATATAATGCAGAGCAGAAGGCGGCCACATACGACCGTACTGCTGTATTATGGAAGGGAGATGGGCATGGTAAAACAATTGCTGCGGCTAATGACCGAGCTATCCTCGCACCGATGGCTTTCACGGTTAATGGGGTCTTTTTCTCATAGTAGACTCAGCCGTTTTCTAATCCCGGTATTTATTAAGACTTATCAAATCCCCTCCGCCCAAGCGGAGAAGAATCCTGGAGAATATCTCACTCTTAATGAGTTTTTCAGCCGCCGGCTGAAGCCTGGCATGCGGCCTATTGCAACCGATGCTGACGCTTTAGTTAGTCCCGTAGATGCAATGATTACTGCTATGGGTGACATTTCCTCTGGTACGATTATGAATGTAAAAGGGCAGGATTATAAGATCGAGGATCTACTAAATCATTCTCCGCATCTGGAGCTATACAAGAGAGGATTTTTCTTCGTCCTTTATCTAAGTCCTACGGATTATCACCGGATTCACTCTCCCCTTACTGGACATAAGGTTGAGAGTGATCATATTCGTGGACGAGCCTATCCTGTCAACGATTTCGGCATGCGGCATATGAAGGGCGTACTGAATCGCAATGAACGTCTTATCACGTATATCGCCGGAGACTACGGAGAAACCGCAGTAGTAAAGGTAGGCGCGATGAACGTCAGCAGCATCGGGTATACGGATGCTAACGCTACCGAGTGGCAAATCGGCGATGATCTAGCCTATTTCGAGTTCGGCTCCACTGTAGTACTGCTTATGGAGAGCGGTACTTTTACCCCGAGACCCAAGCTTGAGGTCAACACGAAGGTAAAGATGGGGGAATTGCTGGGGACGCTACATCGGCCGCTTTAGTAAAGCTACGATATAACAAAATAAGGGTATCCTTAACCGATTGAAAATCGGCGCCGGGATACCCTTGTTTTGTTTATTTCACTTTAGAGCTTGTTACGCTAGCATAGTAATCCAGTACATTGTTGATGATCACAGCTGCTTCAGCTCTTGAGGCCGAAGCTGTCGGATCCATTTTTCCACCGCTGCCTCCATTTACAATACCAAGATCTTTGAAGGCATAGACCGCTTCTTTAGCATAACCCGCAATAGAAGCATCATCTGGGAAGTCATGGTTAGTCGCTTGCGGCAATTCAACATTCAGTCTCTTCAATGCATTGAATAGAATTACACACAGGTCCTGACGGCTAATGCTGCTATTAGGAGCAAACATGCCATTACCGATACCATTGATCAGTTGATTAGAAGTCCCAATCTCAACATAGTTTTTATACCAAGCATCTTTCAGAACGTCAGTAAACTGCTTTTGATTCTCGCCCATGCTGAAGTTGAAGCTTTTTACTACCATGGCAACAAACTCGGCACGGTTTACCTTCCCACTTGGATCAAAGCTTCCGTCTGTGCGTCCGCCGATAATATTTCTCTCCACCAGCGCTGCAATCGCAGATTCTGCCCAGCTAGGAATTAGAGTAGCATCTTTAAACTTATTCTTAAGCTCTTGTCTGATTAGCTCCGGTGTCTTCGTTTTTCCATCTGTTATCGGAGACTGAGGCTGCTGTTCTCCAGGTTTTACGACTTCTCCAGGAATCGATGGTACTGAAGGTTCCGCTGGGGTAGTCGGTGTTGGTGTACTTGGTTGACCACCAGCTCCACCGCTGTAAGGTTTAACGATCACAGAGATCTGTACCTTCAGGCCAAGTGGATTAGCTATACCCTCAGGGAAGACAAGATCCCCCTTGATGGTGTACGTTCCTTCCGTATTACCGTTATAGCCTTCCTTGTTCCACTGAACAGAAACGACCTTATTCATCCCGGTATTCAGGGTTACTGATACTGAAGCTGGTAGCTCCAGTGCGCCAAAACTGGTACCATAAGCAACACTTTTACTTGCTAGTGCTTGCACTGCCGTGATTTCCGGTATCGTAATGACCTCCGGCAGTACTTCGATCGTAATGGATGCCTTCAGGTCTTTGGGATTGCTGACACCTTCCAGAGGTACTAGCGCTCCTTTCAGGATATAAGCTCCTTGCTTATCGCTATTGTAACCTTCACTATTCCAATCGATGGATATCGCCTTTGTCTCACCGTTGTTCAAAGTAGCTATGACCGATGATGGTAGCTTCAATCCATTAAATGGAGTGCCGAATGGAACGCTCTTACTTTCCAAATCCTGCACTGTGACAATCTCAGCGACACGAATCACTTCGGGCATTACCTGAATGGTGATGGAAGCTTTCAGATCATTAGGGTTGATCATTCCTTCTTCTAATACCATAGTACCGCTCAGCACGTATGATCCTTCCACATTGCCGTTATAACCAGCAGGGCTCCATTTAACAACAAGTTCCTTCTGCTCATAGGTATCAAGCGTTACTGTAGCTGAAGACGGCAATTCCAACTTATCAAAAGCGGTGCCAAATTCAACATTTTTGCCCTCCAGCTTCTCAACTTTAGTAATCTGGATAGGTTTAGTGCCTTCTGGCAGTACAACCACTGTAATAGAAACAGTTTGATGGGTACTATTCAATACCCCCTCAGGAAGCTCAAAGCTACCTGCCAGCGTATAACTCCCCGCTTTTCCACCGTTGAAATCTTTACTATCCCATTGTACAGGCAAGTGAATTACCCTTTTGTTGCCCAATGTAGCTTCCACTGTAGCTGGTAAATTCAATTCTCCTGCAGCAGTTCCGAACGGCACACTCAGCAGTTGCGGCTGAACAATCGATATAATTTCTTTAGCATGGGTATCTTCTGTCCATTTGGCATAATACACCGTGCTTATGTTCATTACCGTTTCTACGGTTAATGCATTACCAGTCCCTTCTTTATTATCAAACCAGCCAGCAAAAATGTAGCCTTCACGTTCCGGTACCCGAGGTAAGGTGCTTAATGCTTCACCTTTAAATGCGGTTACTTTGGTAGGAGCCGGTGAGTCCAGATAATTCTGATCGAAGGTGACTTCAATCGGATCAGCATAAATGAGTTCAACATATTGTAAATTTGCATTTAATCCGTTAAAAATCATATACACATTTTGTTTTCCAGTCACTTTGGTTCTGTCTAGGAAGGTTTCCGCTGTCAAATAATGATCAATGTAAGAATTTCCAGGCGTTTGTTTAGTGCTTGCCATTCCATAATTCCCCCAAGCAGCGCCTGCTTTCTGAGCAAAACTAATGCTTGCAAATTCATTACCAAGTTCAAAAGAACCTCCGCCGCTGTAAGCATCAGCGTATGCTCTTCCTTGTGTAGTAGCTCTTTTAACTGGTTTACCCGTATTGTCAGCCTCTGTATAGAATTTAAAAGATGGAGACGATCCGCCTTCACGGGCATACTGCACTCTTACTTCCACAAGATTAGTTAAGTCAACCTGACCGAAATAAACAAGGTCATTAGAATTGACATAACTCATGGCATCCGTACCACTTTCGAATCTGAACTGGGTATTCGTTGCATAAATCCATGGTGCATTATAAGGATAGATTCTAATACCGTTCTCTACTTTCAGCGTTTCTCTCGGAGCAATATTGATTGGCATAGACGATATGCTCAAATCTGTTATAGCCGCTTTCAAGGAAGCTATGGCTTCTGCAACAACCTCGTCGTTAATCGGCTCAGCAAGAACAGCCTTAACCTCATCCAGCACAGCGTTGAATTTGAGCTTTTTGTAAGCTGTGTATGCATTCATATCGATATTTTGAGCAGCCTTGATATCCGCATCTAACGCCGATGTGTCTACATTGTCCTGCTTCAGCTGGAAGGTTAGCCAGTTCAGGTCAATACCAGCACTCTCAAATACAATTCTAAGGGTATGCTCGCCCGCCGACAGCTGAATATCAGGAATTCTAAAGGTTTTCCATACCCCTTTAGTCGTGGTGAGGTCGAAGGTACCCAGTAGCTTATCGCCATCATAGATGCCAAAGGACATTTGGGCGACATCCGATTGGCTAGAGCGAATTCGTGATGTGACTTTGTACATGCCTTCTTTCTCTACATTTACCTTATAGGAGATGGCTTCTCCCTTACTTGTGTTGGTGTAGCATAATCCACCGTCTACGTCATTACTGCTTACTGGCGTGATTATCGGAGTAATGGAGGCAAATTCCGTCTCAGCTACCTTCAATTTAGTATTTTTCCCAATCTTCTTTACTGCCAAAGCTACATCACTGTTGATTCTGACATAATCAAAATCAACAACAAATGGATCTGTAAGATTCTGACTTCCATTAGATGCAAGTAATCCAAACTTCGGATTGGCATAATTCGCAGTTGTACTGCCAAGTGAAATATATTCCTTGCCGTCAGCGCTGACATAACCGGAATAGCTGTTGCCTATTTTTTTCAAACGTAAATACAGCTCTTTCTTTTCTCCAAAAATACTGGTGAGCTGACTGGCAGACAGTTGTCCGATGGTAACAGGCTCCGTACCTCCGGTTTCTTTGGTCATACCGATGATCTTGCCGCTACTGTATTCATACTTCACCCAGATATAGTTATTGTTATCCTGTGAAGCCGTGATGCCGACGCCGTTATAATTTTGATTTGGCGCTTTGCTCATATTAATTTTCACTGTTGCTTCCCAGTTGCCGAAGGCCTCCTGCTGGAAATAGTTCTTCAAATCTGCATGATCACTCCAGAAGTCGCCTCTTTCAGCGATGATTCTCAAATTGCCGAGAGCAGTGCTCAAAGACCAGTTTTTGTTGTTTTCTGTATTGGTAGCAGTCTCTTTATTAATCGTCCAGAAGTTGCTTAGATTTGTACTATCGAACTCATCGCTCTGTGGTGTCGTACCAAACTGTATCACATAGGAATTCGCCTGATCGGAGCTGATACATTTGATCGTCACTCTTTTATTGATGAGATCTACGTTGGCCGTTGCTTTTACACCATCATTCGTTTCAAACGTAACTTCAGGTAAAGTAGCCCCGTTACTGAGACCTACATCATAACTGAACCTAGTCTGTGCAAACCCCTCAAGCGGCTTACCATCAATAGAGATATGCTTTAAATAAGCATAGGTCGGATTCTCAAAAATCGGTTCCAAGCCTTCCTCCGAAGAGAAAATAACCTTGTAGATCCGTTTCTCTCCTCCGGCCGAAGCAGTAATTACAGCAGCCGGTCTATCTTTATCGGCTTGTCGTATACTTACGTCTACACCAGCTATCGCCGTAGCTTTGACTTCAGGATAGCTGCTAGTTTCAGTCGTTTCACCAAAGGCTTTATAGTCGAGTTTCAATGGATTAAATATTTTGATCTTTTTGCCGCCAACCGTAATATCAGAGAGCTGTGGATCTCCTGATTTGTCCGTATTCACCCGGAACCAATCTCTTCCCGGCGTATAATTGACCACATAATCAATCTTTGCCGTTCTTGCAAAGGCTGGAGATTTCATCAAAAAGCTCGTGATATTCTTGGCAGAACGCTGCAATTCTCCCAGGGTCAGACTGCCGTTAGCAAGCGATGTCATCGTATTAAAGGTACTGTTATTCCGATTCTTATGCGTTTCTGCATAATCGTTCGGAATTACCATGTAAAGGTCATTTTGGGCACGGACCATGGCTTTGCCGTTGGTTTCATCATAACGATTGGTAGTGGCATAGAAGCCCTGATCCTCACTCATCTTCGCCCACCAGTCTGTCATGACAATCCCGTCAAAGCCCCACTCTCCACGGAGGATGGTCGTATTCAGGTCATAGTTACTGGAAGCCCAAGTTCCGTTTACCGGACCATAGGACGTCATCACTGAACGCGCCTTTCCACTCTTTACTGCCATTTCATAACCTTTCAAATAAATCTCGCGAAGCGCTCTTTCAGAGACAAGTGCATTCACAAGATGTCTATCCGTTTCCTGATTGTTCGCTGCGAAATGCTTAATAGTAGGCGATGTACCGTTCTTCTGAAGACCTCTTGTCTGCGCAGCAGCCATGATGCCTGTCAGTAACGGATCCTCTGAAAAATACTCAAAGTTTCTTCCGTTCAGGGGACTTCTGTGGATATTGATTCCCGGTCCAAGCAGCGTATCGATATTGTTAATCAGCATTTCTTTACCGAGAAGATCGAACAATCTTTCATTCAGCTCGGTGTTCCACGTACAGGCAAGCATCGTCCCGTTCGGGATACTGGTTGCCTTCTCTGCATTGGTCTCCATCCGGATTCCTGAAGGACCGTCGGCAGCACTGTCGATAGGGAGTCCGAATTTCAGCAGATTTTTAGTGACACCACCAAAAGCCGCAGCGGTTCCGGCAGTA
Source organism: Paenibacillus sp. FSL R5-0923 (assembly GCF_038009145.1). Taxonomy (NCBI): domain Bacteria; kingdom Bacillati; phylum Bacillota; class Bacilli; order Caryophanales; family Paenibacillaceae; genus Paenibacillus; species Paenibacillus sp. FSL R5-0923. The sequence continues at coordinate 1,893,116 of NZ_JBBPAT010000001.1, read as the reverse complement.
ACTTTGGGGCTGGACATCCCTTCCCCTAAAATAATGGCCCCCAGATCGTTGTTGGACAATTGTGCAATGAACTGATCCATAGTCACTTTCTGATTGTATACATCCAATAAGGTATAACCCTTGTCCCCAGTTTGTGGAATGGACGCAGGGAGATTTTGCTTGATTCTTTCATCCAAGTCGGTAGTCCGTGTCGGTACCTTTTCAGTGACAGTGGTAAAAGTACCATTTTCATTCGGTTGTCCTGGTTTGATACGATCAAATTCCTTAGTTGGCGCGAGCGCTTCCTGCAAGGTTTCTACAACCTTCAAAGCATTAAGGCTGTATACTCCATGCTTTTCGCTGTCACTTACACTGTTGCCTACGTAAATATTATAGTCACCAGCTTCTAGGACATAAGATGAATCATGACCTGTAATTCCACTGTCATCATATGAGGCCATATCTTTGGTGTCATACGTGATGGTGATCGACTGTGATTCCCCAGGCTGTAACAGCCGGGTCTTAGCAAAAGCAGCAAGCTCCTTGGCAGGCTTGCCAAGTTTACCTTGTGGTGCACCGTAATAAATCTGTACAACTTCTTTGCCTTCCACCTTACCTGTATTCTGAACAGTTACAGTCACTGCAACCTCATTCTCACCAGCGTTGACATTATCAGTCGTGATCTTGAATTTGGTATAGGACAGTCCGTACCCAAATGGATAGAGCACCTTATCCGGAGCAAAGGTTTCAAAATAGCGGTAGCCTACATAAATATCCTCACTATAAGAATTTTCAGTTTTGCTGCCAAAATATGCAGTAGAAGGATAGTCAGCAAGTGTAGCTGCAATCGTATCGCTCAATTTTCCGCTTGGCGTAACATCTCCGGTCAGTACGTCAGCTACTGCGCTACCGCCTTCCATCCCCCCTTGCCATGTGTACAAAATAGCAGCTTTGGGATAGTTTTTAGCCCATGACATATCGATAACGTTGGCTACGTTCAATACGATGGCCACTCGGTCGAATTTGGCATAGACCCGGTTGAGCATGTCTACTTCAAGGTCTGTCAGCTTATAGGCACCCTTGACGTCCGTATTATCCTTATCTTCACCGGCTGTTCTACCGATGATGACCACAGCTGTATCCGTTTTTGCTTTTGCTGCATCCACAATTTCATCGGTTAAAGGCATTTCTGCCTGTGACCACGGCTCTGCTGCCCAGCCACCACCGCCATTGTTGAAAGGATTCTTTTTGATCCAGTCGGCATAAACCTTCGCCAGATCTTCATTTAACTTGAGACTGGGATTGTTCCGAAGACCTTCCAGAATCCCATTCACATAATCTACTCTTACCGCACCGCCAGATCCTGTGCCTGACTTGTAATAATGCGCTTGTATGCGGCCAAATACCGATACATTTTCACTCATCTTGATAGGGAGCACTTGTTCATTCTCATTTACTTGTGATCCTGCTGGTTTATACTCCGGATTTTGCAGCAACACAATACCTTCAGCGGCCACTTCTCTGGACACATCCGCTAATCCCGGGAGAACCTTAGCCAAAACGGGAGAACTGGTACTAGGCGTTATGATTGAGGTTATCAGAATGCAGCAGAATAATATTTTAAGTAAGCGATTACAATTTTTCCTCATACTTATCACCATTCCTTTCGATTAAGGTACAGCTTAGGATAATGGGTCATCGTAAAGAGCGAGATTTCAATTAAAAATTTCTAATGCATAAACGTTCGCTTCATAAACCAATAGGATGATTTTACTTTCAGGAAGGAGTTATTCTCTAAGAGCGCTAGCCGCTGTGGAGTAAGGCTTATTCAAGCATCAAGTGTGTTACTGATTAAATCTAAACCGGTTTAGATTTTTTGCATAATTCTCCTAACTCATACTTACAAATTAAAACGTGCGAAAATGTTCATTAATTCCTCCTTTACTTTTTAAACTTACATTGAATACTATCATCAGAAATATCATCCTAACATAGAAAATCCTCATAGATTTATTGAATATACTCATGTATCACAGAATTCAAGTTTTTCAAAATAACTAAAAAGGCTCACTCGGCCGATAGCTAAACTTATAAACCGAAGTTAAGATGGGCCCATTATAAAACAGCTACATTAAAAATAGCAGGGAGAATCAGCATCGCTTAATGCCGATTCTCCCTGCTATAAAAACCAAATGCAAGTTCGTGAACTTTCGTTGAAGTAGAATTATTTTGCAGATAAAAGACTCTCAGTAATGTAATTTAACTGCGCTTCAAGCGTAACGGGATCACTATATGTATCAGCGGTTGGGTCCAGTTGGAATACGTTGCCTGCTTTTACGGCAGGAAGATGCTTCCACAAGGGGTTGTCATAGACGATTTTCGGATCGCTCGTATCGCCAGCCCATGGGCATGTGAATACAATATCTCCAGCAAATTGAGGCAGCTTCTCAAGGGAGATTGTTGCCCAACCAGTGCCGCTGTCTATAGCTTCTTTCTGCGCTTCAGGAGGTGCTTTCAGGCCAAATTCATTATAAATAATTTCTCCACCGCGCCCGTAGCTGTGACCGAATACGAATAGTCCACCGGAAAACGGATTCAGGATAGAAACGGTTTTGCCACCTACAGCTGCTAACACCTTAGGCTTCAATTCTTTGATTTTTTTGTTCCATTGTTCCACCCAAGCTTTAGCTTCGGCTTCTTTCCCCGTTAATGTACCGAAATCAAGCATTTGATCTCTGATAGTTTTTGCACCGTATTGAATGGCTACTACTGGCGCTATTTCAGCCAGCTTGTCGAGTCCTTCCATTCCGGAGAATACAACAATAAGATCAGGGTTCAGCTCTAAAATGTGTTCAAGAGATGGTTCATCCCCAAGTCCTTGAACGCCTTCCAGCATTCCTTCAAAGTAGGGACTGTTTAAGACACCATTCATAACACCAACCGGTTTGATACCTAACGCCAAGAAGTATCCAGTGTCGAAGGAGGTTAAATCGACAATCCGTTTCGGATGTCTGGGTACTTGAATATCTCCGTTACTTGCTTGATATGTAACCATGTCCACTTCGCTGGATGAGTCATTGGTGTTTGATGAAGATACGGCACTCTCTGTCCCATCTACTGAGGAGTTGTTATGCTCAACTGCTTGTCCGCAAGCTGCTAGCAGTAACGTTATAACCAAAGTAAACACAAGCAATAGATAAGTTTTTGGAGATTTAAACAAAATAATTCACTCCAATCGACATATTATATGATGATATTGATAATCATTATCAATGTAACTATATAGTATTATTCTATCATTGGCAATGGAGAATATATTAACATCTACTGCATTTACCTTTTGGACACCTACTCCACACTAAAAATAAAAGGACAGCCCCATGGCTGTCCCTTAATCTTTTCAAGTCATTATATGCTCTCTTTACATCTGTTATGCCTATTACACATGTCCTTGCTTAGCAACATCACGCGCCTTGGCCGCAACCTGTTCCGGATCTCCTAAATAAAAGCGGCTGATTGGATTAATGTCCTCATCCAGTTTGTACACGAGTGGTACTCCTGTAGGAATATTGAGCTCCAGCAGTGCTGCCTCATCAATATCTTCCATAAATTTGATCAACGCTCGCAGTGTATTGCCATGGGCTGAAATGAGCACCCGTTCCTTTTTACGTACAAGGGGAACGATGCGGTTTCTCCAGAAATCACCCACACGATGAACAGTATCTTCCAGACTCTCGCCTCGCGGAATATCCTCCGGACGAATACTGCTATAACGAATATCATTTCTGGCATACCGAGGATCATTAAGCTCAAGCAGTGGAGGCCGAACCGATAAACTCCGTCGCCAGAGATGCAATTGTTCTTCACCGTATTTTATCGCCGTTTCACTTTTACTAAGTCCCTGAAGTGCACCATAATGCCGTTCATTCAGCTTCCAGGACTTTTGCACAGGAATCCACAGCAGATCCATTTCATCGAGAACATAGTTGAGTGTTTTGATCGATCGTTTGAGTACCGATGCAAAAGCTAGATCAAATGTATACCCTTCATCCTTCAAAAGCTTGCCAGCAGCCTTAGCCTCTTGAATACCCTTCTCGGTTAAATCCGGATCACTCCAACCCGTAAACAAATTCTGCACATTGTACTGGCTTTCACCATGACGTATCAGTACGATTTCGTACATTTTATCTCTCCTCCCACCTATATGCTCTGGAACTCTGTTACATCATGCAATAGATCACCGTGATAATCTCTAGTATGGGCGTTTTTTGGGCAATTGAATGTAAGATATGCAACAGAATGCAAAATTACCCTCACAGGAGATTTATTCTATTGTATCAAATACAACGAGAGGAACGATAAATCCTTCAGTTTGCCAAGCATAAATGCCTAGCGGCATCCTTATAAGGACGGTAAGCGTTTATGTCTTATATTTCAAAAAAACCGGAAGCCTGTTGGCCCCGGTTATTTAAAGTCTTTGGTCATATCCAGCGATTGTATACCTGCTCAGTTTAGAACCAGCTATCTATGGCAAAAGCACTCGATTGTTTTAATCTTCTCAAACGGTTTCTAAAAAGTCCTGCGCCTCCACTTTTACAATCGGTGTTGCAGATTCGGCGTCTGATCATCATCCCATGCGTCTCCCCTTCCAAGAAGTTATGTAAATTCTCTGTAAACTAAACTGCAAAGTATTTACCCTTGGATGAAATAACTGAAACAACGAATGCAAATCAGCGGATCTCAGATGGACTTTTTCCGGTATACTGCTTGAACTGGCGGCTGAAAAAGAAAATGTCACGGTATCCAAGTGCATCCGCTACCTCAGTAACATTCATCCCAGCGTAGAGCAGCAAATGCTGAGCACGCTCAATCCGAGCTCGAATGACATAAGATTGAACGGAAGAGCCAGTAAGCTCCTTAAACTTAATTGAAAAATACCGCGGCGACAGCCCTGCACGTGCAGCAAGATCCTCTACGCGATGCGAAATCCCGGGATGTTGGCTCACATAATTCGCTATTTCGTGAATAATCTCTGTTAAATGGTTGCTAGCATAACGTTCTACAGGCTTCACTCGGTCCTCCCTAAGCAGATGAATCATTAGTTGCTTTAGAACAAGCTGCCCTTCTTCCTCAGCCGCGTACGTATCCACTAGGAACAGCCGGACGTAACGAGCAAGCAGATGCTCAAATTCAACGGTTTCTGCAAGTACGCGATAGGGCAGCGGAACATCCGTCACCTCTCCGGTGACATCAAAATGAATATATGTAAGGACAAGTGGTCTTTGCGGATTATGAGTAGCGCTAGTATGGTCACCCGGACGGAACAAGAAGCAGCTCCCCTTGCCCACTTGGAAGGGTTCCCCGTTACGAATAACCGTCCCTTCCCCGCTCCATACATAGAATAAATCATAATTTTGCAGCGACTTCTCTCTTTTTTGCCATTTCCAGCTTGGTTCGCACACAATCTTCGCCAAGGCAGGTAATATAACAAAAGAGGATGGCGATGCGTGCAGCATAACGTTCCCTCCTAAAAGTTTTGTTAGCATAATCTACTTGAGTTACTCCGCAAAACTCACTTCGTAAGCATTCACATTGTTTTGTTAGCATAATCTACTTGAGTTACTCCGCAAAACTTGCATCGTCAGCATTCACTTCGTTTTGCTTCCCATCCCCACCATCATACCTTGTCATGTTGCAGTTTGTACATCTTCCCACGCCAAAAGCAGGCGCTTTATTCCTTCCTCCAGCTCCACAGCATTCAGATGGGCAAAAGCAAAACATGCGGCTGGCTCCCCCGGCGAAACTTGATATAACGCCACATCTCTGAAATCCGTGCCGCGCCTGCGCGCTGCCGCCCGGAATGCCACGAACTCTTCTCTACTGCGTAGCCACCGCGCATATACTTGCAGCCCCGCATCTCCAGGCAGCAGCTCAAACAGCTCATTAAGCTGTTCTGACAGCATTGCCCTAAGGATGCGACCGCGTTCACCATAAATGCGGGTCATCCGACGCAGATGACGGCCATAGCCGCCGGTATTCATAAACCGTGCCAATGCCCGCTGTTCCAGCAGTCCGACTGGTAAAGGCTCATATAGCGCCTTGGCGGCGATCGTCGGTTTTACCAGAGAGGGTGGAAGCACTGCAAAGCCAAGCCGAAGGCCAGAGAACATCGTGTTTGAGAAGGAGCCAATATACACGACCCGTTCTCCGCGATCTAGCGCTTTTAATGGCTCGATTGGACGTCCTGACCACCGAAACTCACTGTCATAATCATCTTCAATGATTACCGCTTCATGTCGCTGCGCCCATTCCAGCAAGATACGCCTCCGTTCCAAAGGGAGCACCACACCTGTAGGAAATTGGCGACTTGGTGTAACAAACAACAGACGCGCATCCCAATCCTCCGGAATTAGACCGCTATCATCCAGCTTTCCTACCAGCAATCGTCCCCCATTGATCTCTACCGCTCGGCGAATCCCATGGAAACCCGGATCCTCGACAACCGCTTCGTTCCCTGCATCCAGCAGCAGCTGGGTCAAAATAACGATGCCTTGCATCGAACCGCTAAACAATACGATATGCTCTACATCCGCACGAATCCCACGGGTAATCCGCAGATGCGCAGCGATAGCTTTGCGAAGCCCTTCATCTCCTTCGGGAGGACAAGTGCTTTGCAGCATACCGCCTTCTTTCCCTCCAGCATACGTTAGCGCACTGCGCCATTCGGCGTAAGGAAAGTGCTCCATCCGCATACCGCCGCTAAGGAAGCTTACAACATTCTTGCTATGCTGCACGTACAAGGGTGTCGGGCGCGTGAGCAGTCGTTCTCCCCATGCCGAAAGTGGGATCGTTCTCTCAGATGCAGGGCCTCCCCCAGCAGCATCTGCCACCTCACCCAAAGTAACATTTTCACGCTTATTATCTCCAGAAGCTGAAACAAAGCTATCTTTTGATACGAATGTCCCCCGTCCAGTCACCGTCCTTACATAACCATCAGCGAGCAACATTTCATACACCTGCGAGACCGATCCGCGCGACAAGTCATAGTGCATAGCCAGACTTCGTGTAGACGGCAGCTGAGTGCCACCCGGGAGAGTTCCCTCCAATATTCCAGCGCGAAGTGCATGATATAACGCTAAATATTTGTAGCGGTGTATCGCCAGATATTGATCGAATGCCAGCGTAATATTCATTGTTTCCCTCCTTGGCCAGCAAGTGGTCCATTAAAAACTATCTTAATTGGTCCTTTTTAATTGTCAACTACTCTACTATTCTTGAAAGAACATCTACATCGGAGCAAATGCTCTACACTATTAAGAAAAAGGACGTGAACCCTATGCGCAGAAAAGAATTTCAAGTAGATCAGGAGGAAGAATTGATCTCTTTTCTAGACGGAATGAGCTTCGGTTTTCTCGGTACAAGCGATGAACAGGGGCTACCGCGGGTGACACCGCTGAATTTTGTATATACAGATGGTTGTTTCTATTTCCACGGTAGTCATGCTGGTGGCAAAATGAAGGCGATCCGCAATCAGCAGAAGGTCTGCTTTACCGTAGCGGATGAGTATGCACTGATTCCGTCTTATTTTAGCGATCCAGAGATGGCCTGCCCAGCAACCGCATATTTTAAAAGTGTTACCGCCTATGGCATAGCCGAGCCCGTCGAAGACATTAGCGAAAAAGCCATCGTACTCTCCTTATTTATGAAAAAACTCCAGCCCGAGGGCGGCTATAATCAGATAGATGCAGAGGACCCTAAATACCGTCCCCGTCTAAAGGGCGTCGCGGTAGTGCGCATTACCCCAGATGAGATCACGGCGAAGTTTAAGTTTGGGCAGAATCTAAAAGAAGAAGGACGTTCCGGGGTCATTTCCGGCCTATCTGAAAGAAATCATCCACGTGATGAAGAAACCATTGAAATGATGAAAAAATACTGCCCCTACCACTCCGAATAATAGATAAGGATAAACCAGTTTCTCGTTCAAAATAAGCGCTACGTATAGTGTAAAACTTAAACTTCCTTAAATTTTAAAAAAACGTATCTTTCCAAGTGACGGTTGCAAGTGGCGGTGATATAATGTTAGGCAATGTTAACAGTATGTATCCCCAAAGAACCCTGGAAGGATGAAACTGATGAATCCACTAGCTGGACAATTAAACGAAAGTATCAAAGCAGGAAATGAACATGTATATGATATGCTCTCTACGCTTGGCAAAGAAATTTACTTCCCTAAGGAGGGTATCCTGAGTCAATCTGCTGAAGCAGGAGCTCATGCCAAGAAATACAACGCAACCATCGGTATTGCTACTGAAGGTGGTGTGCCTATGCACCTCGGCGTCATTCAGGATAAACTTTCCGCTTACAGCCCTAAGGATCTGTATAGTTACGCTCCTCCAGCAGGTAAACCAGAGCTACGTACTGTATGGCGTGAAAAGATGCTGCGCGAAAATAAATCGCTAGAAGGTAAAACCATCAGCAATCCTGTTGTAACCAATGCCCTGACTCATGGGCTTAGCATTGTCGCTGACCTCTTCGCAGAGCCAGGTGACGCTATTATCTACCCAGATAAGAACTGGGAAAACTATGAACTCACCTTCGGAATTCGCCGCCATGGGGATACCGTTAATTATCCACTTTTCACAGAAGAAATGACCTTTAACAGTGCGGGTCTTGAAGATGCGCTGCTAGCTCAAAAAGAACGTGGAAAAGCGATCGTTCTGCTGAACTTCCCTAACAATCCTACAGGATATACTCCAGGGATTAAAGAAGGCGATGAAATCGTCGCAGCTATCCTTCGTGCGGCTGAGGAAGGTATTAACGTGGTTGTCGTAAGTGATGATGCCTACTTCGGACTGTTCTTTGAAGACTCACTAAAGGAATCCTTATTCGGTAAGCTTGCTCATCTGCACCCACGTGTGCTTCCAATCAAAATTGACGGTGCGACCAAAGAAGAATTCGTCTGGGGCTTCCGTGTTGGCTTCATCACTTATGCCTCTGAAGACAAGGATTTGCTGGCTGCATTGGAGCAAAAAACACTAGGCATTATTCGCGCTACTATTTCCAGCGGTGCACACCCATCACAGACCTTCGTACTGGATGCACTGAAATCTCCACAATTCGAAGAACAGAAGGAAGAGAAGTTCCAAATCATGAAGGGCCGTGCGAATAAAGTAAAAGCACTGCTCGATAGCGGCAAATACGGCGATGATGTATGGACGTATTATCCTTTTAACTCCGGCTACTTCATGTGTCTGAAGCTGCATACTGTTTCGGCTGAAGCTCTTCGACTTCACCTGATCCATAATTACGGACTGGGCACTATCGCTCTGGGTGAAACAGATCTGCGGATTGCTTTCTCTTGTATCGAAGAAGAACAGCTCGAAGATCTGTTTGATCTTGTATACGCAGGCGTTCGTGATCTGGAAAAAGCTTAACAAATCTTTCATACTCCTTCCAATCAGCTCCGTTTCTACGGGGCTGATTTTTTTCTGGACTCCTCCGGCATTGGCCTATACATGCTTCTCACTCCGCACATACAATACGATGTACTCAAGTACAACACACACCGAAAGGGGAATGAACATGAGCGAAGAAGTAAGAGGCGGATTTAACGGTTGTTGTGGAGGCGGCGGATTCACAAGCACTGGCGCCATTCTGGTTCTCTTTATCCTGCTGGTTATCATCAGCCGTTCACTCTTTGTCTAACTAGAGATGACAGTCTCGGGAGAGAGCCTTGAGCTCTTTCCCTTTTCCAGTACTACACCTCATTCCCCACACAAAAAAAGGCTCCCTCATCCGTAGAATCCTCTACTTTTGAGAAAGCCTTTTTTATTTTGAAGTAACTCCCTACAAATCCTCGTCAGCCATCTTTGCCGCTTTGCGGGACAAGTATCCCTTAAACAGAAAGGATACCAGAACCCCTGCTGCAAAGGTACCAATCACTGGTAGTAGACGGTCGCCTATAGAGGCTAAGAAAGGTAAACCAAGAATCAGTGCCACTACCAGATGCGCGCGGAATACGAATTGCGTTGTGTTATCCGCCTTACTGCCTTCAGGAAAGGGATACACTGTCAACCAAAAAGACTCACTATGCAATTTGCGGAGTGCCGACAATTGTACACCAATAATGAACAGGAAGAACAAATAGATGGCTGTACCGAAGTAACTGTCATGGTTCAACCAATTCAGCAGCAAAGCCAGCACCGAAATCCGCATAATGATTCCGAAGATATCTCCTCGGGCGAAGCTTTTGGTCAGCAGATAGCGGTAAGCCGTATCCTTACGCCAAGGCAGCCGAGCCCCCCATTTGGAAAGATAACGACGAGGATATACCCGTTGCTCACGGCCCGGTACATCCACGAACCAACCCAGAACCATCAGGGCGCGTCCACCTTGATTTTTTTCCATGGCGATTAGTCTTTCCCAAGGTACGGCGTGGCGTCCAGGTACGGATAGTGCAACAAGATAGGCTGCAGCTAATAGCGCCATAAATATCAGGCTTCTACCGGCAGGCTGCCACAACCAAGCGGCAATAATTAATCCTCCTACTGCCCAGCGTAAGAAAGTGAATATGCCTGCCATCGGACGCGACAGCATAGCTATCTCTTTCCATAAGCCGTAACTCGCGATTAGCTTCACAGCAATCAGAATCAATATTGTAAATAACAGCCGCTTAGGCGAGTCATCTGTACGTATGTACAACGGCCAAAGGGTAATGAGTACAAATAACAATCGAACAATCTTCCATACGTTTCCACTCACCCACGAAGGTGCGAAATATTCCTTCATTCGATGTCCTTGAGGCAATAGAAAGATCGTATCCGGAGTCTGCAAATAGGTGCGGAAGCTGCTATTTACTGCTGCAGGCAGCAGTATTGCAAGCATAATCCAGCGGATGGGAATGCCTTCAGGCACATTCTGTAACAACGATGTATACCAAGCAGAGAAGACAATCAATACAAAGAGGAAGACCATAGCTACGCCGCTTTGAATGATATATCCCACATAAGGAAGCATACTTCCCATGAATCGACCTCGCCGCGTGCGCCGCAGCTCTTTCAAATCCATATTATTTCCCTCCCTGAACCAGCTCGTAGAACAGCTGCTCCAAAGTCAGCCCCTGTAGTCCAGTGGTTGCCGCAATTTCTGCCAGCGTTCCCTGAGCAATCACCTTACCTCTATGCAGCACAATAAAGCGGTCGCAATAATTCTCAATGGTAGAAAGAATATGAGAGCTAAGCAGAATAGAGGAGCCTGATTTTTTCAGATCCATCATGAAATCAAGCAGAGAGCGAATCCCGAGCGGATCCAGTCCTAAAAAGGGCTCATCGATCACATATAACGCAGGGCGTGCCACGAAAGCGCACATGATCATGACCTTCTGCTTCATCCCTTTGGATAGATGAGTCGACAACGTGTCCATCTTATCTTCCATATGGAACAGCTTGGCTAGATGTAAGGTGCGAGTTTCGTAGTCACTTTGTTCTACCCCATACGCTCTTGCTGTAAATTCAACATGCTCACGTACTGTCATTTCATCATACAGAAGAGGCGATTCAGGTACAAAACTCAAAGCATTGTGATATCCGATGGGATCTTCAGCACGAGTCTTACCCTTTACTGTGATATCGCCCTTATGGGGCGACATCAATCCTAGAATATGCTTCATGGTCGTACTTTTTCCTGCTCCATTTAAACCAATTAAACCAACCATCTCGCCAGGCTGCACCTGAAGTGCAATATCATGCAGCACCGGCTTATTCAGGCTGTATCCACCACTGAGGCCCGTAATTTGCAATACGGGAGAATTATTCATTGACCGTCACCTCTCGGAGTTTTGTCTTTCAACCACTTTGGTGCTCCTTTATTCTTACGGTTCTTCTCACGTTCCGCATTGCTGCTGCGTTTACTTCGTGCAGGAGTAGCACCTCCACGCGCGCCTGCAGAAGGATTCACACTGCGCTGAGAATCGCGCTGTGATTCTACGCTTGCCTCACTTGTCTGGATCGTTGCCAGTCTTTTAACAGGTTGCTGCTCTGTGCTGGTTGTAGACGGCTGAGTTCCTGCATTCCCAGATGTTCGCGTCTGTGGCTTACTGCTGCGCGGAGAAGAAGCATCGCGGCGTTGTCCGTTGCTCTCATTTCGTCCCCGTCCACTATTCAAAGCGTTGCGCGCTTCATCTGCTGCTAGCACCTTGCCACCGACCATTTCTCGCTCTTCAAGGGCAATATCCAGTTCACGCGCAAATTTACGCATAATAAAGGTCTGCTGCTCTGTCACAATCGTTACGGATAATCCGCGTTTTCCCATCCGACCCGTACGACCCGCACGGTGTACATAATGCTCGGAATCAAAGGCAGGATCGAAGCTTACTACCAGTGACAAATTCTCAATATCCAGTCCTCTGGCAGCTACATCACTGGCAACAAGCACACGGAATTTCCCTTCGCGGAAACGTGACAGTACATTACTGCGCGTTACTTTATCAGCATCACCGTAAAGTGCGGCTGCGGTCAGTCCAAGATGGTTTAGCTTAGCCTCTACCTCTGCAATATCATCAGTCGCATTCACGAACACAATCGCCTTATCTGGATTGTAATGACGGATGACCCGACGCAGCATGTCTATTTTGTTGCGTTCTTCAGTAACAACGTAGTGATGCTCTAAACTCTCTGCTGTCATGACACCAGGAGCAATTCCAACCTCTGCCGGGTTCTTCATTTCACGATTTGCCAAGGCTTTTGTCTCCGGACCAATGGTTGCAGACAGCATAACGAGCTGGCGTGAACGCAGTGCGCTGCTAACAATTTTCGTTACCTCTCCGGCCCCGCTTAGCTGAAACATTTGGTCCGCTTCATCTAGAACAATCGTGCTGACTTCATGCATCTTTAACTTGCGAAGACCAATCAATTCGCGAATCCGGCCAGGGGTTCCCACGACAAGCTGTGGATGCTCACGCAGTTTGTCAATCTGGCGTTTGATGGCTGCCCCGCCAATAAGACCCATTACTCGAATCCCACGGTGTTCGCCATAACGTTCCGCCTCACGTAAGATTTGCATCGCCAGCTCCTGTGTAGGGGCGAGCACCAGCTTTTGGACCACCTTCTGCTCCGGGTTGATCGTTTGAAGCAGAGGCAACAGATAGGCCAAGGTCTTACCCGTTCCAGTCTGGGAAGCAGCAATAACATCTCTTCCCTCCAGCAGAAGTGGAATCGTCTGCTCTTGTACAGGGGATGGAGCGTTAATACCGAATTCCGACAATCGGGCAACTAGGTCTTCCTGAATGCCGATAGCCGCAAAAGAAGCTTTATTCATAAGTGTAATTCATCCTTTTCGCTTGAGATAATATCTTCATTATATGCCAAAAAGGCCTCTCCACCAAATGGAAGGCCAATAATGCTGACGGCAGGCTCTATTTTCTGTTCATCGCATTATAAGTAAGCTTGTCCGCCAAGCGAGGAAACAGACCATAAAGCCGAATACCAAACCCTGCCAGACCCGGAAGATCAATCTCTTCTTTGCCAGTTTCCATGACCTTTACGATCTTGGAAGAGACATGTTCTGGTGTCATCATCATCCGAGCTACGCTCTTTTCATAATTGCCGGAAGGGTCAGCCGTCTTGAAAAAATCAGTGGCAATGGGACCAGGGTTCACAGCCGAGACGATGATTCCGCTCTTCCGCAGCTCCTGACGGAGTGCATTCGTGAATCCGAGAACAGCATGCTTGGTGGCTGTATAGGCTACCGATTTGGCTGTACCGATCTTCCCTGCCATAGAAGCCACATTTACGATCTGGCCACTTCCCCGCTCTAACATATGTGGAACAACAGCCTTCGTACAGCGAACAATCCCCATATAGTTAACATCCATCATATCATCAAACTCATGAGGCTCCATCTCTGTAAAAGCGGCGAATTTACCGTAACCAGCATTATTTAGCAAAATATCAATTCTGCCGTAAGTCGCCAAAATTTGAGCAAAGGTCTCTTGTACACCGTCGGCATCTGTTACATCGCATGTATACAGTCCAAAAACGCCCGGAATACCGGCCGCCGTTTCTTTCAACTTCGCTTCGGAACGTGCCAAAAGGATCGGAATCGCACCTTGCTTACTAAGCATTTGTGCGGTTAATGCACCAATACCGCTGGATGCTCCTGTAATCACAACAACCTTATCTTTAAGTACCATAAAAAGTATTTCAGCTCCTAACTCTTGCCTAAGAGATCATCACCTGAATATCCATCTCTCCAACCCCATCCATCAACAATGGAATACTAAGTGCTCTGCGAGGCAAAAAGGACATGCTCTCAAGCTTCATAATTTGGGGAGGACTTATATCCACTGAAACCCCCTGATTATATAGAATCGTACTAGCATTCCCACTGATCATATTGCCCAGCTCTGAAATTGCACTCTGACCCATCTCATCCATCTCCGTAATCACATAGCCGCCCATCATAATCGATACCATTCGCAAGGCTACCTGCTCTGCGATACCAAATATAATATTTCCGCTCAGCTGGCCTGTCATTCCCACTTGAATCCATATATGATTATCGATCAGTTCAATTTCTTTGATGCCTAAATTCCCAGTGGAAGGCGAGACCTGAATCACTTGTTCTATAACTGTCCGTGCAGATTCTAAAAACGGATTAATTACTTCTGCTTTCATGAAAGTCCTGTCTCCCCCTTTATCGTGCTTTAGTCATATACCAAAAGTCCCAAGTAATATGGATTTATTATACTTTATATATCGGCACAATTCAGCAAAAATTAATGTACATGTCGAATTCGAACCCAAGTTTGTTTATGTTGCAACATTGCTCTGTCGGGTATTATCTCCTATAATTTAAATCAAATGCCAACATGGAACGTAATATTTCACCCCATCACTTTCATATTTGCTTGTCCAAAGGAGGTATTCCATGAACATCAGCCAGCTGGAGACACTAATAACGATCTCCAAAACGATGAGCTTTCGCAAGGCCGGAGAACTGCTTAACTTGACCCAACCAGCGGTTTCAGCACAAATCAAGAGCCTTGAAGAAGAGTTCAAAACACAGCTGGTTGACCGGAACCAGCCTGTTACGTTAACCGATCGAGGAACTGTATTTCTGGAGCATGCGGAACAAATTGTGACGATTGTCGAGGAGCTTAAACAGAGACTTGCGGACCTTGAAGATAATCCCCAAGGACATATTATTCTCGGCACTACTACCTCTATCGCCATTCAAATTTTGCCGCGTATTTTGTCCTATTTTAAAGACCAGTTCCCTCATATCAAAACATCTATTTCCTCTATGTCCTCGTCTCAAATTTATCAACATGTCGAGAATGGCATTGTCGATGTCGGCATTGGCTATTTGATCGGACGAAGTCCGAGTATGACTACTTCCATTCTTTACTATGATACATTCGAGTTAGTGGTCTCACCTAGACACCCCCTAGCTCAAGTTAAGACTGCAGGAATAGAAGCCCTAAACAAAACCCCGCTAATTCTGCTCTCACCGGATACAGTGGGCCGTAAATTTGCCGACGAGGTATTCTCCAAGCATGGCATAGAGCCACAGGTAATTATGGAACTGACCAGCAGCGAGGAAGTGAAACGGATGGTAGAACTCGATTTAGGTGCAGCCATTATTTCCAAGCAGTCAGTGACCGCTGAGGTGCGAGCCGGTTCCCTCAAAATTGTGCCTATTATTGAATTGGAAGTCACACATCCTGTTGGGGTCATAACGAAGTCTGGAAAATACGTGAACTCAGCCATGAGACAGTTTCTCAGTGATCTCAAAGGTATGCCGGAGACACAATTTATTGGGTCTGAATAAAAAACACCCAATAGTGGAATCGATACTTCTGAGCTAATTGCATAACCTTGTTTAAAGGAGTTGATCTTGATGAAATTTGACCTGCATACACATCATTTTCGCTGTGGCCATGCTAATGGAACGATTAGAGATTATATCGAAGCCGGAATTTCAGCAGGTTTAGGGGTAATAGGCATTTCTGATCACACCCCATATTTCGGAAGCCCTTCCGAGCAAGCTTTTCCTCTAATTGCTATGGGTAAGTCCGAATTCTCAAACTATGTTGAGGAAGTCCTCTCCCTCAAAAAAGAATACGAAGGTGTAATCGACGTTCTGCTAGGTATTGAATCAGACTACTTCCCTGAGCATGCCGAGCTTTACCGCAAAACATTATCCGCCTACCCTTTTGATTATGTGATTGGATCGGTACATAGTGTTGGTGGCGTCAGTATCTTTAACAAGGGTCGCTGGAAAGGGCTTAGCAAAAATGAACAGATTCGTGTGAAGTCTGATTATTATCGATTGATTGCTGATTCCGCCCGCAGTGGCATGTTTCAAATTCTCGGACACATTGATGCGATGAAGGGAAATTATCCTGCTTTTTCAGAAATCCCTGCTCCAAAGCCAATTGATGACTGTCTGCAAGTAATTAGTGAATGCGGCGTGGCGATCGAAATTAATACCTCAGGCGGAACCAAGCTGGTTGGCGGTTGGTATCCCTCAGAAGATATACTGGAGCGTGCACATCATTTTGGCGTTGAGGTTACTTTCGGTTCGGATGCGCATAAGCCGTCCCGAGTCGCAGAAGACCTAGATGCTGTAGCTGCACAGCTAAAAGCGATAGGTTTTACGCATTGGGTTTATTACAAGCAGCGCGAGAAAATTAAAGTTTCACTGTAAAGACTTCTTATATTTCGAACAAATGCACCAAGCGTTATTGGTTTAGGGGTGGGGTTACCCTCCGTTAAACCAATCTCCGCTTGGTGCATTGTCGTTTATTTATAGGTTGTCGCAGGTAAACCCTTGCTGCTTCAGGGTGCGCTTCGCATCCCCATATTCCGGGTTGATATCGTAAAAATGAGCAATCGTGCTCGTCCAATCTCTCTCCGTTAATCCCTGCTGCTGCATATATTCACGGTGGGTTTGATTATACGCCTCCAGGAGACCTTCCACATCCGGATTGTATTGTTCCTCATGAAACACCGCTTCCAGCGGCAGCCGCGGCTTCTGTGCGGTCTCTTCGGCTGGATATCCAACACAGAGCCCGACGATAGGAAATACGTACTCCGGCAGCTTCAACAGATCAATAACGCCTGCTGTATTGCGCCGGACACCCCCAATAGGGATGATCCCAAGTCCCATGGATTCTGCCGCTGCAATCGCGTTAGCCACTGAGATACCAACATCTGTAGCTCCAACGAGCAGAGCATCTACATCTTTTACCGCTTCAAAAGACTTGCCTTCCATTTTACTTGCTAATTTCGCTCTATGGAAGTCCATGCAGAACACCAGAAAGATGGGGGCTGCTGCTACATGCTTCTGATTGCCGCATAAGACCGAAAGCTGCTGCTTACGTGCAGGATCCTTGATAGCTATAATGGAGACCTGCTGTCCATGAACCCATGAGGGCGCTGCTTGGGCCGATTCGATCATTATCTTTAGCTTATCCGGCTCCACTTGTAGATCAGAATACTGCCGGAAAGAACGGTGATTCATTAACGTCTGTATTACATCATTCAAAATATTACGCCTCCTTCTCAATTCATTCGACTGTTTGTTAATCATAAACGATCGGATTAGGTCCTGACAAAAAAAATGGACCCGAATCATCGGGTCCCAAAGCAGTATATTTTTAAAAGGGGGTCATGTACTTAGTTTAACCGGACACTGTTAGAGTTTCATAACGGCATTATTTCATTTGTGTAACAATGTGAATACTTTCATTACATCGTCCAAGGAGCCTACTCTGGGCATCACTCGCTCCAGCATCATGCCGTTCTTAAGCATCACACGTTCGGATCTAATATTATCTCCTCGGCAGCGCCCTTCGATCCGCGTGATTCCAAGCGTATGAACACTGTAATTTAAAAATAAGCCAACCGCCTCTGTCGCCAATCCGCCTCCCCAGTACACCGGGTCTAGCATATATCCTAAAGTGGCCTTGCCCTCACGGCGGTTCCAATGCTGTAAAGCAACAATACCGATCAACTTCTGCTGCTCCTTCAAATAGATACCCGCATGTAACGCGCAAGGATCGAATGCGAATAACATCCGGTTCACCAGCTTCTCCACCTGAGCAAGGTCTGATCCAGCTCCGGTGCGTATTTGAATATGAGCTTGCACTTCTGGGTGGGAGAGCAGTTGCTGCAAATGACAGGCATCCTCGGGCGGAATCATCCTAAGGTCAACCGCCACACCTTGTTGCGTCTGGAACGATACTGCCTCATAAGTGCTCATACTCTCTCCTCCATGCAGCTAAAATATCAGCCTATTCATCCGATGAATGGTGCAATGTCAGCACCGTTAATTCAGGCCTACATAGAAAACGAAAAGGCATGACTGTTTCGCCAAAACCTCTATTCACATACACTGGCATGCGCTTGGTATCTGTATAATACAATCCATTTATGTACTTTTGAGACCCATAAGGGGTGAATGGCGCACCTACAAACGGCAGGCGAATCTGTCCTCCATGGCTGTGCCCGGATACCTGTAGGTGAAATGAATGAGCCTCTGCTATATCAGCATAATCCGGTTCATGCATCATCAGAACGGTAAAGGTTCCTGCAGGCACACCCTTGAGTGCCTTCACAGGGTCAGGCTCGCCATGCAGCAGATCATCCAGTCCGGTCACAGCCATAACTGCCCCGCCTCTTTTTAGAAGATAAGATTCATTCCTTAGCACCCGGAACCCAGCAGATGTAAACAACTCGATAATCCGCTTCGTATTCTTGAAATCATGGTTGCCTAGCACCGCATATTTTCCTAGTGGAGCATTCAGCTCTGCCAATACAGGTATGGCATCTACAAGATCCTCAGGGTTGCTGTCCACGATGTCGCCTGTAAAGCATATAAGATCCGGTTCCTCCTTAGCGATACGCTCTGCAAGTCGAGCCAGATCACGGGCATCCTTATTAAACCCAAGGTGAGTATCACTGAAATGGACAACCTTCATGCCTGAAAAAGCAGAGGGAATATCTTTAAAGGACAACTTCAGCTTAGTAACCTGAATCCAGTTGGGCTCCCCTTGCCAAGCGTAACCACTTGTGAGCAAGCCTGCGCCGATTACAGTAGCCGCACCTCGAACCAGGAATTGCCGGCGGGTCATTGTTGTCTTGCCCTTAGATTGACGTCCAGAGGCGCTAGAGTGGATGTCTTTACCTGAATGATTATTTTTCTTATTGGGAGAAGCCCCAGACGATTGTATCTTCATACGGAGTTTCTCCTTCCCTTCAGCTTTCGTTTAGAGCCGTCAGTACAATTCGACATTCTTCCTCTGGCGTATCACGGTATGCGGGTGCGATGCCTCTCTTAGCAATTTCTGATTGTTGGACTCGTTTCAGCATAAAGGCTACTTCCACCGTCTTCTGAAAGGGAAAAGGATCCAGCACTAACGTTGACTTATCTTTCCACTCCACGGTTATCGTACGACCTGAAGTAAAACTGAAATCTTCACTGCCAGAGAATCCTTCACGCCACCATGGATGCTCCTCAGATTTCGGGCTACCCGGTTCATTTAAAGCCAAATATAGAGATAAGTCATCGCAGAATTCCAAAAGACGGGCATCATAATACAGCTCATCTTCACCAATCGGTTTGGATACTTCCAGTTCTCGGTGAATACGGGATCTACGTTCCTCTTCATGCTCTTGATATAAAGTCAGTTCTGGATAATCCAGTCCCGAAATCTTAATGAGTCGTTCAAAATGCAAGCTGCACAAAAGCGCTCCATAAGGTGTCCGCGCCTCGATCTCATCAAGTCCTCGCTTATAAAAGGTCAGCTTCGGCACTACAGGAAAATCAATAAAGCTGTAAGGCGCGTGTTCCGCATCGTTCCAAAAGGGCGTCTCATCCAGATCAATCCAGCCCCGGTCATGTTCAGCTACCGCCCAAAGCACCTCATCCCGGCGTCCTTCTTCTGGCACATGCTCTTCCTTAAACCAAATGGCAAGCTCTCCAGCTAACTTCCCGTGATCATGCTGTTTAACCATTACAATTGCTCCATCATGCTCCCGACAAATCACGATTATTCCTCCCTGTTGTTCCACATCTAACGTACGTTAACAATGGATATTATAGCATATGCTATTCATTCTTCTGAGCTAGACGAATTTCCTATTCCCTACCAATTATAAACAAAAAAGCTATCCTCAGCGAATATAAATCCACCATTGAGGATAGCTCCATATTAAAGATCCGGCGGTACTACTTATTACACACCTAACCAGCGTTTGAACATATGTTTTGTCGTCTGCTTATTAATTTCTGCAATGGAGGTGGTAAGAGGAATACCTTTTGGACAAGCGCGCACACAGTTCTGTGAGTTACCACAACCGTCAATACCGCCATCTTCCATCAATGCGTCCAATCTTTCATCCGCATTCATTTCACCTGTAGGATGAGCATTGAACAGGCGTACTTGAGAGATGGCTGCGGGTCCGATGAAATCCGTCTTCTCGTTGACATTCGGACAAGCTTCCAAGCATACGCCGCAAGTCATACACTTAGATAATTCATAAGCCCACTGCCGTTTCTTCTCCGGCATACGTGGTCCCGGCCCAAGGTCATACGTACCATCGATTGGAATCCAGGCCTTTACTCGTTTAAGTGCGTTGAACATCCGGGTACGGTCAATCACTAAGTCACGCACCACCGGAAATGTCTTCATTGGCTCAATGCGTACAGGTTGTTCCAGATTGTCTATAAGCGCTGCGCAGGCTTGGCGAGGTTTGCCGTTGATCACCATCGAGCAAGCTCCGCATACTTCTTCTAGACAGTTGGAATCCCAGCATACCGGAACGGTGCTGTCACCTTTGGCATTCACAGGGTTACGCTGAATTTCCATCAAAGCACTGATTACATTCATACCCGGACGATAAGGGAGCTCAAATTCCTCAACATAAGATGAGCTTTGTGGATCGTCCTGGCGGGTGATGATAAACTTTACGTTTTTGGGAGCTGTAGCAGTTTCCGCCATAATGGTTCCCTCCTCAAATTGCCTAATTTTATTTCATTAAGCTTGCCTCGCAAGCTGTTTCACTGCTGGAAAGATTAATCCTTCGAATAATCACGGACCCGTGGAGGGATCAGTGAGACATCGACTTCGTCGTAAGAGATTTGCGGACCGTCTGCAGTCCAAGCTGCTTTCGTGGTCTTCAAGAATTCCTCATCATTACGATCCGGGAATTCCGGCTTGTAATGAGCGCCGCGGCTCTCATTGCGCATAAGCGCTCCCAGTGTCATCGCTTCGGACAGCTCCAGCATGTTCCATAGCTGACGGGTGAAAGCTACACCTTGGTTATTCCAGCGTGACGTATCGTTCATATTGATATTGCGATAGCGTTCTTTAAGCTCTTTGATTTTGCCAATGGTCGCTTCCAGCTTCGGATTGTGCCGTACAACCGTCATATTGGCGGTCATCCATTCGCCCAGTTCCTTGTGAATCACATAAGCATTCTCTGTACCTGACATCGCTAGCAGAGACTCATATTTGTCCGTCTGCTTTTTTTGGAAGCTATCATAGACAGAAGAAGAGATATCTTGTGACGATTTCTTCAGACCTTTGATGTATTCAACAGCCTTTGGTCCAGCAACCATACCACCGTAAATGGCAGATACCAGAGAGTTAGCGCCTAGACGATTCGCTCCATGATATTGGTATTCACATTCGCCTGCCGCAAACAGACCAGGAATGTTTGTCATTTGGTTGTAATCAACCCACATACCGCCCATGGAATAGTGCACAGCCGGGAAGATTTTCATCGGTATTTTACGAGGGTCATCCCCCATGAACTTTTCGTAAATTTCAATAATCCCGCCAAGCTTCACGTCCAGCTCTTTCGGGTCCTTGTGAGAGAGGTCCAAATACACCATGTTCTCACCGTTAATGCCCAGCCCTTGATCCACACACACATTAAAAATCTCACGTGTAGCAATATCGCGCGGCACCAAGTTACCGTAGGCTGGATATTTCTCTTCAAGGAAATACCACGGCTTTCCATCTTTATAAGTCCAGATGCGGCCGCCTTCACCACGTGCTGATTCCGACATTAAGCGGAGCTTGTCATCTCCTGGAATAGCCGTTGGGTGAATCTGGATAAATTCTCCGTTGGCATAATGTACGCCCTGTTGGTACACCGCACTTGCTGCTGTGCCTGTATTAATTACGGAGTTCGTTGTTTTACCAAAAATAATACCAGGCCCGCCGCTAGCCAAAATAACAGCGTCTGCAGGAAAAGTCTCAATCTCCATCGTCTTGAGATTCTGGGCACTTATGCCGCGGCATACACCTTCGTCGTCGACGATGGCCGAGAGGAACTCCCAGTTCTCACGTTTCGTTACAAGACCTTCGGACTCCCAGCGGCGCACTTGCTCATCCAGCGCATACAAAAGCTGTTGGCCTGTCGTTGCGCCAGCAAATGCAGTGCGGTGACGCTTCGTTCCGCCGAAACGACGGAAGTCGAGTAATCCCTCAGGTGTGCGGTTGAACATTACGCCCATCCGGTCCATAAGGTGGATGATACCCGGTGCTGCTTCACACATCGCCTTGACCGGTGGCTGATTCGCCAGGAAGTCACCGCCGTAAACGGTATCGTCGAAGTGCTCCCAAGGAGAGTCGCCCTCCCCTTTCGTATTTACCGCGCCGTTGATGCCGCCTTGCGCACAAACGGAGTGTGATCTTTTTACAGGCACTAATGAGAATAATTGAACATGCGCACCGGACTCCGCTGCCTTGATGGTAGCCATCAGGCCGGCCAGACCGCCACCCACGATAATGATATTTGCTGTTGCCATGATAGTTCACTCCCTTTATTGAAAATATCAGAAAGGATTCTGGAATCTAGTCCTGAGAGGATAATTACTTAGATGAAAGTCTTTATGGACTGAGCTATGGAAGCTGCGGTTTGAAATTCAGCATCACGGAAAGTGACTAGCGAAATGAGGAACATAAACGTTACAAGAACAAATATACCGAGACAAAGGTAAGAGGATACCCGCTGTGAACGAGGTCCTACCGTGATTCCCCAGCTGATCAAGAAAGACCATAGGCCGTTTGAGAAGTGAAAGCATGCTGCAACGATACCGATAATGTACAGTGTCAACATCAGTGGTTGAGTCACGATATCATGCATCAGACCGCCCAGCTCTTCATGCTCTACACTACCAACTGCCACCTGAACCCGGGTTTGGAACAAATGCCAGACTATAAAGATAAAGGTAATAATTCCTGTAATACGTTGCAGCGTATAACGCCAGTTTCTTTCAATGTTGAAACGGTTCAAGTTCGGCTTGGATTGATAGGCAATATACAGTCCATATACGCCATGGTACAGCAGAGGTAGCCATATACCGAACAATTCCAGGAAGAAGACAAGCGGCAGGCTGTTCAGCCATATCACGCTGTCAGTGAAACCGGAAGCGCCACCCTCTACAGCCGCAAAATTCGTCATCATGTGCTCAATGAAGAAAGCTCCAAGCGGGATAACGCCTAGCAAGGAATGAATCTTTCTGGAATAAAATCCTTTCATACAAAGTAACCCCTTTCCGATTAAAACAGCGTTTTCATTATTGTGTATTCACCGCCGGAACTACATTTGACACAGGATAACGTAGACTATGTCATGACAAAACGTCTATATTTACCGCTATCCTTGGTTTCCCGGACTTTGTTTTCTTTTTCACAAAATGTGAATATCTTGTGTCACTTTTCATGTTACTCCTTTTTCCCTTATAAGGGAATTGCAATCTAATTATTAAACGTTATACAATAAACGCATAAGAATAGATTTTATATGATAATAATTCTCATTTAGAGAAACAACATTTTCCGACAAATCTTTTATTTCCTTATGGAGCAAGAAGTATTGTCTTCATGGCTATGAATTTCGTCACTACTGTTTATAGATTGCACTACGAGAGGAACATAAATATGTTTGACGATTTAGATGTTTTTGCAGCGGTTGTGGAGCACTCCAGCTTGAATCGGGCCTCCCGCCAGCTCAATCTGTCCCAACCTGCCCTATCTCGTAAAATCTCCAAGCTGGAAGAACGGCTGGGTGTCGCGCTATTTAATCGTTATGGCAAGCGTCTGGAGTTAACCGAGGTTGGGCGTCTTACTTATTCCTACGCACTTGAACAACGACAGCAGCGCTCTAAATTTCTGGAGGCTTTGTCAAAATACAAAGAAGGCGAGCCTAAGCTCGTCACCTTAGGGGCGTCACTTACCTCACTGCAGACCACTCTGCCTCCACTAGTTAACGCATATATGGAGAAATACCCAACTGCGGAGCTGAAGCTAATCACAGGCCGAACACATGAAATTGTCTCCTCTGTCAGTGAAGGAAAGTCAGATATAGGTCTGATCGCTTCCTCTATTCAAGAACCTGGACTGCGCTGTATTTCTCTGTTTGAGGATCAGCTTCGACTGGTTGTTTCTGAGCATCATCCTCTGAATCAATCTACCAAGCTAACCATGGATGATCTGTCCCGACTGCCTATGATCCTGTTCTCCAAAGGCACCTGGTACCGACGTCTAACAGACGATCTGTTCCAGCGCTGTGGAATTGATCCAGACGTTCGGATGGAGATTGACTCCTTCGAAGCTATCGTGCGGCTGCTGCCGACAGTCAATGTGGCAGCGTTACTGCCCAAGTCTTATCTGCGTCCGCAGCTGTTAAACGGCGGTGGGCTGGTCTCTCTGCATATTAAGGAGCTGGAGCAGACTCAGCGAACTACCTGTCTGATTTACCGTGACGATGGGAGCCTGAGCACAGCGGCCCGCAGCCTCGTGCAGGTCACAGAAGAGATGTTTCTGACGGAACGAGAGAAATAGTACATACCTCTGCGTGCAGCCTTAATTAAAAAAGCCCTCCGTCCCATGTAAAGGACGGAGGGCTTATCTATTTAATCTTGGTTTACAACTTCATCCTCAAATCGATCAATACTTTCATTAGAACCAATGATTACCATAACGTCGCCCTCACTCAAATGATCATGTGCCGTTGGAGCCACTATAATTCCACTTTCCCGGTTCAGGGCAACAATACTGCAGCCATATTTCGCTCTTGTATTTAAATCTGACAAGCTTTTCCCGTTCATGCAAGACGGAACGGTTAGCTCGACGATTTTATAATCCTTGGACAGTTCAATATAATCCAGCAAATTGGGTGTCACGAGCTGATGTGCCACACGAATGCCCATATCCCGCTCCGGAAAAATAACCCGGTCCACGCCCAGCCTGGACAACGCACGACCATGAAGGATCGAGATCGCCTTGGCTACTACTTGCTTGACTCCAATCTCTTTTAACAAAATCGCCGCCAGAATACTTCGTTCCATATTGTCGCCAATCGCTACAATCCCACAGTCAAAGTTCCGTACGCCGAGCGAGCGCATAATTCCTTCATCTGTAGCATCAGCCACTACCGCATGCGTCAGGTGATCGCTCATTTCCTCCACACGCTCCTCATGGTGATCAATGCCGAGCACCTCGTAGCCCATTTCCATCAGCTCAAGTGCAAGGCTTGAGCCAAAGCGGCCTAAACCGATTACTACAAATTGCTGTGCTTTCATTTCGGATTAACTCCTATCCAATAATTATTTTACCTTCTGGGTGCTTATACAATGGTTTACCCTGTTTAGGTCCAAGCGCATACACTAATGTTAATGGACCTAGCCGACCTGCAAACATGGTCAGACAGATCAGAATCTTGCCGAAGATAGACAGTTCAGGTGTCAGCCCCATGGTTAGTCCCACCGTGGCAAAAGCTGAGGTCGTCTCAAATAATATCGCTAAGAAATTACTATCCTCTGTTGTGGACAGTAACATCGACACCGTGAGGACCAATAGCAAAGCGAGTAATGTTAGCGTCAACGCTTTATAGATACGCTCCTGCGCCAATCGGTAGCGGAACAGTACAACATCTTCACGTCCGCGCAGCATCGCGATTACTGCACCAATCATAATCGTAAAGGTTGTAGTCTTGACCCCGCCACCTGTTGATCCTGGAGATGCACCAATAAACATAAGAATAACCATAAAGAACTGTGAGGCTTGCCGCAGTCCGGCAATATCCACCGTATTGGCGCCAGCGGTTCGGGGCGATACCGACTGAAAGAATGCCGATAATATTTTGCCGCCGAAATTTAAATTCCCCAGTGTGCGCTGATTCGTAAATTCAAATATAAAAATAACCAAAGCGCCGATAAGAATAAGCCCTGCAGTGGTGGAGAGTACAACTTTGCTATGCAAAGATAATTTACGTTTGACACGAAACTCCACCAGATCCGACATGACAATAAAACCAATACCGCCAGAGACAATCAGAAACATCACCACGATGTTCACTAGCGGGTCATATACATAATCGGTTAAACTCCGGAAATCCCCGAAAATATCAAATCCAGCATTATTAAACATAGACACCGCATGAAATATTCCAAAATAAATGGCCTTTCCCAGTGGCATATCAAACGCCCAGCGTATGGACAGAAGCACCGCTGCACAGCCTTCGATGACCAAGGAATAAATAAGTACTCTCCGGATCAGTCGAACAATCCCCTCCATAGAGCCTTGGTTCATTGCTTCCTGAAGGATCAGTCTGTCCCGCAAGGAAATTTTGCGTTTCATCATCATGGCAAATAAGGTCGCCATTGTCATAAACCCTAAGCCACCAACCTGGATAAGCACCATAATTACGGTTTTCCCAAAAATGGTGAATGTCGTACCGGTGTCCAGCACCACAAGTCCTGTCACACAGGTGGCCGATGTTGCAGTAAACAACGCATCAATAAAACTCACAACATTCCCACTGGTACTCGAAATGGGAAGCATTAGCAGCAAGGCTCCAATCAGAATGATCGATGCAAAACCAAGCACCATAATCTGAGGCGGAGAGAGCTTCAGGAACTTTGATTCAGAAACCCTGCGAAACTGTGAAGCCACTACGCTCACCCTCTTATCAAAATTTAAAGAATTCCAACAAAAAAAGCACTGGAAAACCAATGCTACCCTTGGTTCCTGCAGTAAATTAGCCTACGAGGTTAGCTGACGGATTCGGACTGTGCAGGCTGCCCTATTCGTTCCTAGAACGAAATTCACCCCTGATGAATAAAGACAACGCCTATGGCGTATACTCATCTTTTCATTACTTCTTATGGTTCCCCCGTTTTCACCTGAAATTCGGCTATATACAATTGCATACAAATTATATATGTTATTTCGATAAATCACAAAGACACTATTAATGGTGATTCATATGAAAAATGCGGTTTGGAGAGGATGTACCACTAAGAGTGCCTTTTCTCATCACTTTTCCGTGTTTTCCCTGCAATTGCATCGATTTTCATGAAAAATGAAGAAATAATCACCTTAAATTCATGGTATATATTCAGCTACCTATTCTATAATATCTCTATTACCCATAAAAAGAATATACGATGATTTTTGTAACTATCATGGCACTAATACTATAATGGAACATAACATTGTCAGTTTACAAGGAGGCGTTACATGAATCCCGTTGGCCAGCCATTACAGCAACGTGCCCTCTCCATGAGGCTCATCATCTCGGGCATTATCGGTCTTATTCTATTTATTATGTTTCAGATTGCTCCCTCGGTGCTAAATAGCCCTGCTGGGGAAGATACTACTGTCATCAGTAAGGCGGAAGCCCGCGACAAAGCCATATCATTCGCAGAACAAAAGCTGAACTACACCAAAGCACCAACCGATCAGTGGAATGTACTGTACGATACGGACTCTTCCTTTTATGGTTATATGTCCCGCGAGAAGCTTTTGGAGGACTATACAAAAAAGAAATTGGATCAACGATATCCTTTTGACATCTTTCGTGTAACACTTAGTCCTTCAGCGGAACAAGAGCCACTGATCTCTGTTGACCTCAATATGTATACTGGTGCAGTTGTCGCTTTCACACAAGGTGCAGAAGGATCAGGTACCGGATTACCAAACAATGTATCCACCAGTGCAAAAGAAGAGGACAAGGGTACTACCTTATCACTTGCACAAAAAGAAAATCTTGCCCGTCCCTGGCTTCAGGAATGGGATGTAAATCCCGCCAAGCTACAAATTGAATCGAATACGGGAAACTACGGGCTCGTGTATACAGATCGTTCCGTTCAGATCGGCGAATCCTTACTACACTATTATTTCGATTTCACTGGCGAACAGGTATCCAGCTTTAAAGCAGGATTCACCGCTCCAGCCTGGCATACCTCCTATGTAAAGGACCAGACCTCTCTCGCGGAAAAGTTTACTTTATTCGGCTACGGTTTGCCTACTTTAGCTTTAGGAATTCTGGCACTCATCTACAGCATACTTAGAAGAGAACATACCTCCTTTAAGCGTGGAATATTCCTAAGCTCAGCTTATTTTGTAATCATGATGATCAGCACCTATAATATGCTCCCTGAATCCTCAGGCGAAGGACTCGAGGCTCAGATAACTTCCGTCATAATGTTCATCATTTATGCCTTATATAGCCTCCTAATGTCCTCCCTGCTCTATTTTTCTTTAGTTGGAGGGGACGGCCTATGGAAAAAAGAAGAGGGAATGAACCCATGGCCTCGTGCTAAAGAGCCTGGCTATGGAAAATATGTTCTGGATAGTATCCGGGCTGGATACGTCTGGGCATTCGTGCTGCTAGGGGTGCAGACCCTTATGTTCATCGTATTATCACTTACCTTGCAGAACTGGTCCACTACTGACGCTACTCAATCTCCTTACAACATGAGATATGCTTGGCTGCTGCCCATCGTTGCATGGCTCGCTGGTTTATCCGAGGAAGCCATTTATCGTTTTTTCGGAATTCCTATGTTGAAAAAAGTATTCCGAAGCACGTTCATTGCTTGCCTGATCACCACGCTGGTTTGGGCGTTTGGCCATACGCTGTATCCGATCTACCCCATCAGTTCCCGTCCTATTGAGCTGACCGTGATTGGTTTGCTCTTTAGCTATATTTTCCTTCGTTACGGCTTTATTGCCGTCATGTTCAGTCACGTCGTGTTTGACAGCATTCTGATGGGCGCTACGCTGATCTTTATGAAGGAAAGCGTGAATGTAGGGGCTGGTATCTTCGCGATTATCATGCCGTTCATAGTCGCCTACATCGTCTATCGGTTTAATCCACCGCAAAAATCAGAACCTAAGCCGGTTGAACCTACATCTGTAATTTAAACCTATAATTAAAAAAGGTGTCACAGCAGAAAACTGCTGTGACACCTTTTTTATATTTACGTATACATCATTCCAGTATTTCGAATGCCTATGTCGCTGGCTCTTCATCCTTGAGCGCCTCAAGAATTTGACTAGCCAGCTTTTCGCCAATAGAAAGTGATTTAAAATCTTCTATGGAGGCTTCTTTAATTTTCTTTAGCGATCCGAAATGCTTAAGCAGCGCCTTGCGCCGCTTCTCGCCTATACCTGGTATGGAGTCCAGTTTAGAAGTAACCATGGACTTCCCACGTTGTTCACGGTGGAAGGTGATGGCGAATCTATGCACCTCATCCTGAATCCGTTGCAACAGATAAAATTCCTGACTATCCCGAGCCAAAGCGACAGGTTCTGGCGGATCTCCAACCAAAAGCTGAGCCGTCTTATGCTTATCATCCTTGACGAGACCACAGACCGGAATGAATAACCCCAGCTCGTTCTCCAGAATATCAATAGCTGAGGATATCTGCCCTTTACCACCATCGACTACGATAAGATCTGGTATCGGCAGGTTCTCTTTCAGCACCCGTTCATACCGCCGCCGGATGACCTCGCGCATCGTTCCATAATCATCCGCACCCACCACCGTACGAACCTTATATTTACGATACTCTTTTCGTGCGGGCTTGCCATCAATGAAGACAACCATCGCAGAAACCGGATTAGTCCCTTGAATATTCGAGTTATCGAACGCCTCGATCCGGCTTAAGCGTTCGAGCCCCAAGCTCTCGCCTAAGCTCATTGCAGCACCAGAGGTACGTACTTCATCTCGTTCAATAAGCCGGAACTTCTCGTCGATTGCGACTGTAGCATTTTGGCAGGCCATACCGACCATCTGCTTCTTGAGGCCACGCTGTGGCACTAGCACTTTGGTGCCGAGCCACTCCTGTAGAATAGAGGCGCCACCTGCAGCATCAACGACACCTGCTGCTGATGCTTCCGCAGCGGCCATTTCACGGGCCTCAACTTCTTCAGGCGATTCGGGGGTCTCTTCCCCCTTTTGTAGATCTTCTTCGGCTGGAGCAGCAATGACAATCGCCGGTTTAGCTTCTTTATCAACCACTGCTTCCTCGTCAAGCACATCCGGCAGAAGAATCTCCTGCGGCAGAGCAGGATTATCACTGTAATACTGCGTCACATAAGACATAAAGTCACTGTAGGCTTCCCCATAGAACGGAAAGACAGAGGAGTGGCGCTGAATCATCTTCCCTTGTCTCATGTACAGAATCTGTACACACATCCATCCCTTGTCTACCGCATAACCAAATACGTCACGATCCTTAGTATCTGTGGTGTTAATCTTTTGTTTCTCCATCAATGCATCAATATGGATAATCTGATCCCGCAGTTCCTTCGCCCGTTCAAAATATAATTCCTCAGCAGCTTCCTGCATCTTCTGCTGTAGATCCTTTTTAACCGCATCATGACCTCCGCTCAGAAAAGCAGCGATATCTTGCGTAATCTGCTCATACTCGGACTTCTGCACTTCCTTCTCACACGGCGCCAAGCATTGGCCCATGTGATAGTAAAGACAGACTTCCTTTGGCATTACGCCACATTTACGGAGCGGATACATACGATCGAGGAGCTTTTTCGTTTGCTGTGCAGCATAACCATTAGGATAAGGGCCGAAATATTTTGCTTTATCTTTAATCACCCGGCGTGTGACTTCAAGCCGAGGGTGAGTTTCATTCGTTATTTTGATATAAGGAAATGTCTTATCGTCCTTCAGAAGTACGTTATAACGCGGCATATGCTTCTTAATCAGATTGCACTCGAGAATGAGCGCTTCCATGTTACTGGACGTAACAATATATTCGAAATCAGCAATGTTAGCGACAAGCCGCTGAGTTTTACCATTATGACTGCCTGTAAAATAAGAGCGAACCCGGTTCTTAAGCACCTTCGCCTTACCCACATAAATAATGGTGCCTTCTTCATTCTTCATCAGATAGCACCCGGGCAGGTCGGGTAATAGAGCCAGTTTGTTGCGGATATTGTCCAAAATGATCCCCTCCAGCTAAATTGGACCCATAATTAATTGGCATTCAGCATACAAAACGCCTCCGGAATGAACCGAAGGCGCTGAGCGGCAGGGCCGAGGCCCGAACAGTAGCATTTAACAATTATTGATGTTTAGCTACGATATTTTTCAGGGATTCTTTGGAGTTCAATCCCACAACTTTATCTACCGGTTGACCGTCTTTGAAGAAGATCAAGGTTGGGATACTCATCACGCCAAAACGGGAAGCCGTTTCCGGATTCTCATCCACATTCAATTTTGCAATCTTCACGCTGTCTCCCAGTTCTGCGGACAATTCGTCCAAGATTGGAGCAATCATCTTACAAGGACCACACCAAGGAGCCCAGAAGTCTACTACTACAGTACCTTGACCTTCCACTTCGTTACTGAAGGTTTGGTCAGACACGTTCACGATAGCCATGATATTGTTCCTCCTCTAAAGTTTTACGAAACATTACTCCACTCTAAACCAAAGCTTAGTTTATGGAAGCTGCTCCGAAAATATAAGTTAATAAATTGTTTCATGTAATATGATAACCAAATTACCACTTACCGACACAATTCCAGTATAACATATCTTTAAGGGATATGTTATATATCACATACAATTATATTGCCCTCAAACTAATTTTATTTACGTTACTCTTTTCTTTACAATCTCCCCAGCCTTTCGGTATACTCTAAGAAAGCGCATTAAATGTCAATGACTTATTTCATAATGGTCAACTCAATTTGCATCTTAACAATACAGGCATTGTCCCTGTAAGGAGGCAGAAGCTATGGATGTCAACGCGCAAGCACGGGACCCACGAGAACATATCAACGAAGAACCCCGCAATGATCTAGGCGATTTAATGAATGGATTTTTCGGAATGACTGCATTTATGACCGTTGTCTTTTTCGGCATGGTTATCATTAAGTTCATTTCGGAGTAAGGGAATCATCGCAATATAAACAGAGGCCGTCTCAAAAGTAGTGAATGCTACTTAGGGGGCGGCTTCTTTTTTTGAGAGTAAATAAGAAAAAACAGAGAGCAACGATCCTCCAATAAAAGGAGAATCGCTGCTCTTTTGAATGTTACGGTTATGAATATTTCGAGTTTATCTAATCGTCCCCCGTTGATTCTCCCCATGCAGTGGAATAACATCCACAAAAGGAGCAATACGATCCATCAAACGTTGACCTTTATAAATCTCCTCGCCATCCTTGCTCGTAAAGCTAAGATGTTTCTCCAAACCATCGAGCGGATAATTTGAGGTATAGAAGGTTGGCTTACGGTTCATCCGATAATTCAGAATCGCACCAAGCACATGATCACGCGCCCATGGATTCAAGTTCTCCGCACCAATATCATCAAAAATAAGTAAATCGCAGTTTTTCAACGTATCTACGGTTTCCTTCATCTTCTGGCCGTCCATCATGATCGACTTCAAATCCTCGATAAAATCTGGCATATATACGATAACTCCAGTATAGCCGGCAACAGCAAGCTCATGAAGCAAGTAACACATCAGAAATGTTTTGCCTGTTCCGAAAGTCCCATGTAAATAAATCCCGCGCGAGGTTAGACCCTCTTCTTTAACGCTCGTGATATAATCAAATATTTTATTAACCGCTGAGACCCGGCGTGGATCCTTGCCCATAATATCTATTTCATCATAACCGCCATTGAGCACACGCTCGTCCACATAAAAGCTACGGATACGTTTGCGAATGCTATCCTGATTATCCTGTGCTACTTTAAGACGGCATGCCGTCTTGCGTTCATATAGATCCGTTGAACCATTCACTTTCTCGACCGTAAGTTTGCTAAAGTGACCAGGGAAATCATTCGGACATTTCTCTAGACCCGGACAGTTCGCACAGTGGCGGCTTTCCTCTACATATTGATACAGGCGGCTCATATGAAGCCGCAGTCGCGAATCATCTAACTCAGGATGTTCAGACTGTAATGCCTTCACAAGTGGATGATTGAATAACTCCTGTTCAAGATCGCGTTGACGCTGCCGTAGAGTTGGATTGTTGATCGAACGAAGCACATCGCCCATAGACTCCATAGTTCCACCTCTCTTTCATTACGGCGCTTGGGAAACGCCTTTTTTCTTGTTGGCTTTAATTTCTGCCGCTTTCTTCATCATCGCCGCGAATTCCTCTTCCGATACCGTTCCGGCACTTCCATCGTCCAGCACAATCGGAATTTCCGGTTTAGCGGATCGACCTGTATTTTTAGCATATGAACGTGATCGAGATCCTGCCGCCGTGTTAGTTGTAGCTCCCTTGCCTTTCACTTTGGACTGATCCCTGATATATTTTACAGCCTTTTCGTAGGTGTTCACCTGTTTAACCAGCATATTGGAAGCGATAGCCTCCACAAAATTGCGGTTCATTCGCTGTTCTCCACCTGAGGCTACCATAGTCATTAAGTAATGAATAAGTACATTGATTACTTCACCGCTTAGCTTATAGTTCAAATCTATTTTCTCGAACATATCCATCAAATGACTGGGTACTGCACCTGGGAAAAAAGTTTGAAGCAGCCGCGTATAAGGTTCGTTCCGCAGCATCATATTATATTGGTGGATGTCACATTTGGACAAAAATTGTGGTGGTACTTCTACATAATACTCCATCTCTACAGATTGCTCCGGTGGTGCTATAGAATCATCATTCTCTTCAGAGGCACTGGAACGGATGGAAACAACCTTAGCAGCAGCAACTTCACGCTTTTCTTGTCGTTTCATATCCTGCCTGAAATGCTGGCTCGCTTTATATTGCAGTGCATCCAGAATAACCTCGCCATCCGGTGAGAACACGCCATCTTCATCCAGCAGACGACATAAATCCTGCGGACTGAGTTCGTACTTATGAGCTACATAGTTAATAACACCCATTTGAGTATGGTCAAAACGCAGTTTTTCTACATGAGCCCGGTTCACGGATTCCCTTGGAAAACGCAAAATAATATCACTATATCCAATCGCTTGTTCTCCAGATTCACGCATACCAGGCTGACGCACAGTGGCTACTTCTGCAAGTGCCTGCTCCAGCTCATAATCAATGACATGTGTATTAAGTTGAAAAATATCATAAAAAGGCACGGAGATATTCTCTTTGCCTATGGATCTGCGACTCCATTCTTCTGGCTCTCGATTCCAGAATTGTTCCCGTAAGGACAGCACAGCAAATTTGCCGATTTTATCGCGTAACAGCAACGTCAAATGCTGAGTGGCAAAAAAGTCAGCTGGCGATAGCGGCGGCATAAGCTCATATTCATATAAGTAATCATCGGTTTCCGGCACATAGATTCGACAGGTCTGTAGCAGACCTACCGCTTCTAAACGGGAAGCCTGATCTATTAAATATTTGCGGCCTTTCTCATTTGGTTCAACGCCTAGCGTCATAAATAATCTGCGCTGTTGCTCCACTCCAGAATAGCCAATGCTATCTGCTGGTACATGTTCAACCAGCAAGCGATAGAAACTGATTGCAAAAGCTCCTACCATAGGCTGATACACAGAGCTAAGCATACGTCCATCTATAACACTAAGACCAAATTCGCGGGAAACGCAGTACCGATGATGTTCGGTGAAATGATGTAAGTTACTCATGCGCATCTACGGATACCCCCTTGTTTTCACGAATTCATACAGGATTCTATTCTATCATAAAAAACGTCGCCGGAAATGTAAATAAACTACCAATTCCGACTCTTTTCGCTATATAATCAGCTTTTTCATACGATTATCTACCTCTATTAAACAAGAAGAAACGGCTTCACTGTCCTCTGGAAGAGGAAGGTTCCGTTTCTCGCTGAATTTCAAAATTGATTCTTAGCGTAGAACTAAAAGCTTATATGTTCAAAAAAACGACTCTCACATCAGAGCCGCAGGTCTTCCGATTAAATCTTTAAAACATCTTGTAACCGCCAAAGCGCAGTTTTTGAATGGTCCATCCACTCAATATAGCACCTGCAAGACCAGCGACACCAGTTAAGTAATCAACAAAGTGGAAACTGGAGAGATGCTCCCAGAGCGACATCGCGCTTCTATCCCAAATGGAATAGACTACGACGGGTAGAATAATAAGTACGAATAGATAAGCGGGAAACCAGGTTGTCTTCATTAACATGTTAAGAATAAATCCAATACCAAACATCATCACAAAGAATAAAACGGTTAGGATAAACACTGGAATAAACCCCATCTTACCGTCACTACCCCTTTCTATAAAGAAGCGCACATCTTATACGAGCTAGTAGTAAGTTTACTAGAAAAAATGTCACGAAGCAATGAACTTTATTCAAAATTAGGTCTAATACTCTTACAACGGAATGTCATCATTTGCTCTAAGCAACTTGATTGCGATACAATGCATATAGATTAATAAATCATACATAGTCTATGATGCAGGAGCTTCGTAGCTAGTTTTACGCGATGTTATTTCAAGCGGAGCCTATGCTTCGTAAAACTTAGCGTATGCTTCCGATGTTAGTTTTACGCGATGTTATTTCAAGCGGAGCCTATGCTTCGTAAAACTTTTAAGGAGTGAGATCATGAACGAAGCCGCTATGACACTGGAAGGCTGGTATGCATTGCATGACTTCCGCTCACTGAACTGGACCGCATGGACGGCAGCAGATGATGAAGAACGTGCCGTTGCTCTGGAAGAATTACATGCTTTTATGCAAGAATGGAGTCCTGTCGAAGAAGCCAAACAAGGCAGCTCCGCGGTATATTCCATCGTTGGCCAGAAGGCCGATTTCGTAATGATGTTCTTGCGCGAAAGCTTGGAAGATTTGAACCAGCTTGAGACGGCCTTTAACAAAATCGCTTTTGCTCAATATACAACTAAAGCCTATTCCTACGTAAGTATTGTTGAATTAAGCAATTACCTTGCGGGGGGCAGCGATGGTAGTGATCCTATGCAGAATCCGCATGTTATCGCACGTCTAAAACCTGTTTTGCCGCAAGCGAAGCATATTTGTTTCTATCCAATGAACAAGAAACGCGAGCTCGCCGATAACTGGTATATGCTTGATATGGATAAACGTCGGGAGCTGATGGCTTCTCACGGATTAATCGGACGTGGTTATGCGGGTAAGGTGAAACAAATTATCACCGGCTCCGTAGGTTTTGATGATTGGGAATGGGGCGTAACCCTGTTCGCTGAAGATCCGCTACAATTCAAGAAGCTGGTTTACGAAATGCGCTTTGACGAAGTCAGTGCTCGCTACGGCGAATTCGGACCTTTCTATGTCGGCAACCTGCTGACTGAGGATTCTTTTGAAGAAATGCTTAAATTGTAATTGTAATAATAAAAAGGGTGAGTCTCCAGATCTTTATGGAGACTCACCCTTTTTAAATGCTATAACGAAGTTCCTGCTTCCTCATCCTCTTCGCTGTCATCTTCATCATCACGCAGACTTTCCAAATATTCAGCCGTAGCCCTGTCACGCGCTCGCCCTTTTTCCTTTAAGCGTTCAATGCCAGGGAGAATGAGCAGATCAATTTCCTTTTGAACAACATACGCTAGATCGTACTGATTCTGATCCTCCAGATAAGATCCAACCTCAATCAGTCCGTTATATCGGTCCAATTCTTCTCGGGTCAGCAATCCACGCACCTGCACGCTGCAGTGACGCATCTTATAAAAATCTTCCTTTTTTCAGAACCAGCGGAATCCCACCGATAATGAACAAATAGCGCATATCCACAACTTTTTTCAATTGAGCTGCAGTCCAACCCTTGTAAGTTTTGCTGCCAACTACAGCAATCCCTTGACCTTTACCTAGAGAAGCTACTGTTCCTTTATTGCTGAATGCGAATTTCTTGGGTTGTTGATTACGGATCGCAGCCACCAAATTATGTGCACAGCACTCTCCCTGTTGCATAGCAATTTGTGCCGTTGGCGGATAAGGACGTCCTTCTGGGTTGATCATCAAGGAGCCGTCTCCAATAATGAAGATATTGTCTTGGCCTGGTGCACGTAAATATTCATCTACTTTCACACGTCCACGCATAGCTTCAAATCCTGCAGCTTCAATCAGACGATTCCCTCGAATTCCGCCTGTCCAGACAATTGTAGAAGCCTTAATCTCTTCGCCTGATGCCAGAATTACACCGTTTGGTAAACATTCTTTGATCGCAACGCCCATCTTGAATGTAACACCCTTCTTAGTGAGCAAGTTCATCGCATACTCAACAAGTTCTGGAGCAAATCCAGGCAGAGCTGTTGGAGCAGCTTCTATGTTATATATATTTACCATGCTTGGATCAACGTCAAATTCTTTGCACAACCCAGGGATGCGGTCAGCTAATTCGGCCACAAATTCAATTCCGCTAAAGCCGGCACCACCGACTACGAAATTAATATGCTCCTGAGCATTGTTCTCGTTCTTATATTTGGCAAATTGATACTCAATATGTTCACGAATCAAACGAACGGAGTTGATGCTCCGGATCGTCAGTGCGTATTTATCAAGTCCTGGAATACCGAATGTTTCAGGCTCTCCGCCCAAAGCAATGACGAGATAGTCATACGAAAGAGTACCATCCTCCAAAATAATCTTTTTCTGCTGGGTACGAATTTCCTGAACAGATGACTTAACGAGATCGATCTTGAATTCATCGATTAGTTTAGAAATAGACACCCGAGTGTGTTCAATACTGTCTGTACCCGCGGCAGGCATATGTAGATGGGTAGTAAAATAGTGGTACTCGTGACGGTTTACGAGCGTGACATCCGCTTCATTATAGTTCAAAGCCTTCTGTAAGCGCTGTGCGGTCAAAATACCCCCATAGCCCGCGCCTAAGATTACGATTTTGGGAATACTACTCATGTTCCGGCTCCTTCCAAGAGGTAAATCTGTCTTTGTATTTTTTATTGAAACAATGTACGGTCCTTTTTGTGAATTTATACACTTATATTTAGAAGAAATTCCAATCAAACTTAAAGGATTTCTAAATTGACCATATCCATTGTAAACCTTAGTGTACTATTAATCAAACATTAAAATACTAAAAAACGTCACATTCTTATTGTGTTCTAAAGTCTTTCTTTGCAGGTATGTGTCACAATGTTTATAATAAGAAAGAATACAAGTATGGCAAAATGAATATATCAACTCGGAGGTGTAATATCCCGTGACACAAGAGCAATCCGGCGTTCCTATGAGCGACCTTTTAATCATAGGTGGCGGTCCAGCTGGCATGTTTGCCGCATTTTACGGTGGGATGCGTCAGGCATCAGTAACACTTATTGAAAGTATGCCCCAATTGGGAGGACAACTTGCTGCACTTTATCCTGAAAAATACATTTATGATGTAGCAGGTTTTCCAAAAGTAACTGCACAAGAATTGGTTGACAACCTGACACGGCAAATGGATATGTTCCAATCGAATATCCGGCTGGAGGAGAAAGTAATTTCTGTTCAGAAACGGGACGAACGCCATTTTGTTGTTACAACTGATGTAGCAGAATATCACAGTAAAGCTATTATCATTACAGCTGGCGTAGGCGCTTTTGAACCTCGTCGTTTAGAACTGCCAGACGCAGGACGGTTTGAAAAAGCCAACCTTCATTATTTTGTAAATGATTTAAATGCCTTTAAAGATAAAAAAGTTCTGATTAGCGGTGGTGGAGATTCCGCAGTAGACTGGGCACTAATGCTGGAACCGATCGCGGAGCAAGTAACCCTGATTCACCGCCGGGATAAATTCCGTGCGCATGAGCACAGCGTAGAGAATCTGATGGCTTCCAAAGTTAACGTAATTACACCTACTGAAATTACAGAACTGCATGGTGACGAGTTTATTACTAAGGTTACCTTATCTCATATCAAGACCAAGGAAACACAAGAAATCGAAGTCGACAGTGTAATCGTCAATTTCGGATTTGTTTCCTCTCTGGGACCCATTGCAGAGTGGGGTATCGATATTGAAGGGAACTCCATTGTCGTTGACTCACGTATGGAAACGAGTATTCCGGGAATCTTTGCAGCCGGCGATATCACCACATATCCAGGTAAGCTGAAGCTAATTGCTGTAGGATTCGGCGAAGCCCCAACGGCTGTGAATAATGCAAAAGTCTACATCGATCCGGAAGCCAAGCTTTCACCAGGACACAGTAGTAATATGAAACTCTAATTCAATCTACCACAATAAAAAAGGGTATTCTGACAGGCCTATCAATACTAGCCTATCAGGATACCCTTTTATGTTTGTGACTCGCGGTTTATTTATATGTAGCCAGCTACAAAGGTATACTTTGCGCTCTTTTAATGAAGAACCGCATGAACTGGAGAGTGTAAGTTTCGTTTGCGAATCTCAACGAGTAGAAGAGCGATGAAATCATGCTCTAGTTGCAGTTCTATCGCTCTATGGTAAGAGTCTAGAAGCATCTCATCGGACAATTCAACCATAACGTTCATCTACCTTTCCTGTATTTGGATCTGAATCTATCATATCAAACTATCATTTTTCGAACAAGCGTTCGTGTTATCCACAAGTACATGTGGAAATCCTGTGTATAATATGTGCGTAAGCGTTACAAAGGTGATAACTGCACAGTGGAATATGGGGATAATAGTTATACACAGGACTGAACCACTTGTATACAGCTAAAAATATATTTTTATTGTAAATAAATTACAATATAATTTACCCCAAAAGAACGCAACTAAACGCAATTTTATCTTACTACTCTATTATCGTCAATTCTAAAATTTTTGTTAATTTACTGAGGTCTTGTATTAACCTCCAGAATCCATATTTTACCTGAATAATCCACGGCGTAATCAAAACCCAGTTCGCCTATTCCAGGGAAATGCCGCTCCATCAGTTCGATACATACGAGCGTTAGCCTGCGCATTTCTGCTTTCTTCGCTGAGGCTTTAATTCGAGGCAAGGATCTGCGAAGTCCTTCTCGACAAGAAAGCATCGTGCCTCCTTTACATAAATTAGTTACGAACAGGCCAGGCCGGGCCAATCTTCCCACCATAGAGCGAAACTCCCAAACACCGCCATTTCTCACTACTTTGACCCGATAATCAATAGGACGCCCACCAATTCTGGCGAGAGAAATCCCCTGTTGAATCAAATATTTACGTCTAACCTTGACGAAATGAAGCGCTCGTCGCATGGATCTAAAGTCCTTGTAAATTCGAGTTCTGTCCATATAAGTAAATCCATAACCTCGACTATCCCGAAACACTTTAATTACACCGTAGCCTCCACCGCCAACTATTGGTTTAATAACAACATTTCCGTATCTCCGGAGCATGGCTAACAGTGAGTCAGCCGAATACACCCTCGTCATTGGTATATAATGAGAAACCCTCGCGTCACTGAGCAATGCTTCTGTCTTCAACCATTTGCTAGCCAATTGTCTTCCCGACATCGTCCTTTCCCTCCTTTCACATTCCAGCCTACCCTATACATTACTCAGAAAAGGCCCCACCCTCTTGTATGATTGTCCGTGTAGGAGGAAGCTCTTAGCAAAAAGGGCTTAGAGCTTGTATCGACAACATTCTCAACCTCGCAGGTTAGATTGCAGATTTTGTAGAACCTCATTTCTGAACATTCGACATCTAAATCGCAATGGATGAGTTCACTATAACTAGAATAATCTTCAAAATCGTTGTATTATTAATAGCGGTTACATTTTCAATTCCTACTATATAATAATGAATTAGAGGCTCGCTAAAAAACAGCGCGGGGAGGGCTCGGAATGGCTCAGTTTTTCGAGGTATTATATTGGGTGGCCATGCTTGGGATGTCCATCGTATTGGCTGGAACGACTATACTGATCTGCGCTATTGGCTTTAAATTCATTAAAGACAGGCGCAGAGCACTGGGTGCTGGCTGTATTGCCTTTTCCCTTGGAGCCGCAGGGCTCATCGTGTTTATGATTAATTATAAGTTTATTATTCCAGCCTAATTGTACGCAGGAACAAACAAAAGCCCTCTCGAGGAATTCCATCGGAGGGCTTTTGCTTTTATGTCACTCATATATCTAGCGTAAGACGGATCATATCCACTACCTTGATCCCATTTTCAACAATCTCTTCACTATAATGTCTGATAAAAAAATCTCTATCGATTCCGGTAATTCTAAATCCACATTTCTGATAAAGAGCCAGTTGTCCTACACTAGAATTCCCCGTACCCACTTCAATCGTCTTCGCACCAAGTAATCTCGCATTCTGAATCGCATGATAGACCAACTGCTTTCCTATCCCTTTACTTTGCTGATTCTCATCAACGGCTATATTTACTAGCTCCACTGTCTCAGGTCTCGTTTGTAGCAAAACATAGACACCTATAATGCAATTCTCCACTTCAGCTACAAAACATTGCCCTCTTTTTAAATACGCTTCAACAAGACTTAGGGAAGGATCGGCTAATAACAACAAATGTAAGGGTGGTTGTTCTTCTGCGTTTAATTTCCTAATTAGCATGCTTAGAGCTCCTTGTGATGACTTTTGTCATTGAGAATAAAAAAGCCTCCAAGCCCGTGTTGTAGAACTCAACATGGGGCTTGAAGGCGTAACGTCGCGATTAGCAAGGCTCTTCGTTCGGTTTTCCTGCATCCGTAGCTGTACGGAAGCTTGAGCCACAGCCACAGGTTGCAGTAGCGTTCGGGTTATTAATGGTGAAACCACCTGTCATGCCGGATTCTTCAAAATCAATTTCGAGACCATCAAGGTAACGAAGATTCTCTTTCTCCACGACAACCTTCATTTCTTGGATGTCCATATATACGTCCTGATCGGTTTCATTATCATCAAAGCCCATAGCGTAAGAGAATCCACTGCAACCACCGGGCGTTACTCCAATACGGAGGAACATGTTCGGCACTTCTTGTTCAGCAAGCATCGCCTTTAATTGTTCTGCTGCCTTTTCGCTAATATTAATCATGATCATATCCTCCTATAAATTAACTTACTTCAACAGAAAAACTTATGTTTAAGGGACCTTCCGGTCAAAAATTACTTTCTTAAAAATATATACTTAATAAACTCAGTATAACCGACTATTCCATTACCCTCAAGTCACAACTGCCTTATGCCTGACCTGCCGCACCAAAATAAACCATCCATATCCAGCTGTTGATCCCCTTATAAGAGAGGTTTATAATAAGGAAGGCAAACATAAGTAAAAATTCGGAAATTTGTCACGGAGGATAACCCTCCGCTTTATTTTCATGAATGAACAGCTACCATCTGGGTAAGTCTGGGAATTATCTGCGGGCAATGGACCCCGTAAAACTTTCAGGAGGAATTCATAATATGTCTACTCTTTTCACCCCCCAAACAGACGCCCGAATGATGAACATTATTGAAAAAGTTCGTGGCGGCGAAAGATTGAATTTAGAAGATGGCGTTTATTTATATCAAAGTAACGACCTACTTACGATTGGCCAATTAGCAAATGAAGTCAATCTTGCAAAGAACAACAACAGGGTATATTTTATCGAAAACATGAGTCTATATTTCACCAATGTTTGCGAATCTCACTGTGCATTCTGCAATTTCCGCAAGGATGATGGAGAAGAGGGTGCTTATACCCTTTCCGGTCAGGAAATGGTGCAATATGTCGAACAGCATATTCATCCAGGTGTGCGCGAATTCCATATCGTAGGCGGTCATAATGACAAGGTTCCTTTCCAGTATTACGTGGATTCTTTAAAAGCCTTGAATGAACGTTTTCCTGAGGTAACCTTAAAAGCATACACTGCA
The DNA here is from genome assembly GCF_038009145.1 of Paenibacillus sp. FSL R5-0923. Classification (NCBI taxonomy): domain Bacteria; kingdom Bacillati; phylum Bacillota; class Bacilli; order Caryophanales; family Paenibacillaceae; genus Paenibacillus; species Paenibacillus sp. FSL R5-0923. The sequence goes on along the minus strand of NZ_JBBPAT010000001.1, from coordinate 1,850,117 downwards.
GCCGAAATCGATTTTTTCACCCGAATTAGCGGGTTGAGTATTCGTGAGGTGCTGGAACAGCTGCGTGCTGCTGGACTTAAGACGCTTACCGGTGGTGGCGCAGAAATATTATCCGATCAATACCGTAAAAAAATGCGTGTAGATAAGGCTAATGTGGAAGAATACCTAGAAGTTCACCGGACAGCACATCAGCTTGGCATGAAGACCCATACGACTATGCTCTACGGCTCGATTGAATCTCATGAGGATCGTATCCGGCATATGATGCAGATTCGTGATCTACAGGATGAAACCAATGGCTTTATGGTATTCATTCCATTATCTATGCAGCCTAAGAACAAGAATGCAGGAATTATGCGCCGCAACTCCGCTTATGAGGATCTGAAGACGATTGCGATCAGCCGATTGATGCTGGATAATTTCGATCACATCAAAGCTTACTTTATTAATATCGGTCCTCAGCTTACACAGGTTGCACTGAACTTCGGTGCTTCTGACGTCCATGGTACTATTCTTAAAGAACGCATTAGCCATGCGGCTGGTGCCTTAACACCTGAAGGCCTCACTCGTGATGAATTGATCTGGTTAGTAAAAGGTGCTGGACGAATTCCAGTAGAACGCGACACGTTCTACAATGCGATAAAGGTGTACGAATAAAAGACTACCTTAGATCCGTTATCCTATATTGGAAAGGAAGTTCGGTCAGCATGAGAACACTACTCGTTCTGGGCGGCGGCTATGGCGGCTTGGCCCTAATTCAAGAATTGCTCAATAATCACCTTCCTCAGGATATTGAAATTATCTTAATTGACCGAATGCCTTATCAAGGAATCAAAACGGAATATTATGCGCTTGCCGCAGGTACAGTAACTGACTATCACTTGCGGATCCAGTTTCCGGTTCATCCCCGTCTCACTATCCGTTACGGTGAGGTGACTTCCATTGATTTGGACAGCAGAATCGTTACAATGGAGCCTGACGAGACTGTGTCTTATGACATTCTTGCCATTGCACTAGGTTGTACCGACAATTACCATAACATCCCTGGAGCTGATCAATATACTTGCAGTATCCAGACCTTTGCAGGAACACGCGAAACTTATCAACGTTTAAACGATGTGAAGCCTTATGGAACAATAAACATTGTAGGCGGTGGACTAAGTGGAGTGGAATTGGCGGCAGAGCTTCGGGAGAGCCGTCCAGACCTTAATATTGCTATTCTGGACCGCGGTGAACGTGTCTTGTCCGCCTTTCCTGCGAAGCTGTCACAGTACGTGGAGGAATGGTTTCACCACCATCAAGTACAGACACTTGGACGTGTCTCTGTATCCCATGTAGAGAAAGATGCACTTTTTAACGGTACAGAGGAAATTCTTTCAGATGTTACGGTATGGACTGCAGGGATCCAACCGGTGAAGGTTGTTCAGGAATTAACAGTCCCGAAGGATCGCGGAGGACGAATCATTCTGGATGAATATTATCGTGTACCTGATTATCCAGAAGTGTATGTAATTGGCGACTGTGCCAGCCTGCCATTCGCTCCAAGCGCACAAGCCGCAGGAGCGCAGGGTGAGCAGGTTGCTCAGGTTATTCAAGCCATGTGGCGCGGCGAGACCCCTAAGCTTCATCCTATTCGTCTAAAGGGTACCTTAGGCTCACTAGGCAAGAAAGCTGGATTTGGTCTGATGGGCCAACGCTCCGTCAAAGGACGGGTTCCCCGTATCCTTAAGAGCGGGGTGCTCTGGATGTCAAAACGCACTTTAGGATAAACCTAAGGGCTGCTCTTTTCCGTTATAAATACGAAAAAGAGCAGCCCTTTATTTTCCACAAAAAGCATTTAATCAAGGTCCATATTAAACCAAGCCTCTAGCTCTTTGATTTTAGTATCAATTTTCTTTTCTAGCTCGTCAACAGTATCTGCTGCAATGATGTCCCCTTCAACCATGGCAAACGGGGTTAAATAACATTCCCCACAATTGTTCAGGCATCCGTATTCGATCACATCGTAATCTGGATTTTCCTCCAGCTTATGCATTAGCTTGTCTGTTCCGTGACCCATGTTACTGGCACAAAATTCAATAATTGGTCTCATGATGATCTCCCTATTCCGCCTAACCATTTTATTTTTTAACTTTTTGTACTATAATGAACTTATGAAAGGAGTGATTGAGAAATGAGTGAGAATGCACAAAGCACCGAAATGTATGATGAAGTATTGGAAGTGCTGGATAAGCTTCGTCCGTTCCTGCAACGCGATGGCGGCGACGTTGAACTGGTCGATGTAGAAGACGGCATCGTTAAGTTGAAACTTATGGGTGCCTGCGGCAGCTGCCCAAGCTCCACGATCACCTTGAAAGCCGGGATTGAACGCGCCCTTCTTGAAGAAGTAGAAGGCGTACAAGAAGTTATGCAAGTATTCTAATCCCATTCAATATCATTCCCGATCCTCCTCTTCAGGAGATCGGGATTTTCTTATTATAGAGGATTTACACTTCCCCTACAACATACAGCATAAAACCCGCTTGCCGTTAGGCAGCGGGCTTTATGCTGTATTAGAGATTAAGTTAGCTTTCTGTCTTAAAATGCTGGAATGATCGCACCTTCGTACTTCTCTTCAATGAAAGCTTTAGCTTCTGGAGAATTCAGGGCAGCAACCAGCTTTTGGATCGCGTCGGAGTCTTTATTGTCCTGACGAGTTACCAGAATGTTAGCATAAGGGGAGTCCGTACCCTCAATGAACAAAGCATCTTTAGTAGGAACTAGGTTAGCTTCCAAAGCATAGTTAGTGTTAATCAAGGCAAGATCTACTTCATCCAATTGACGACCTAACATTGCTGCATCTAGCTCGATGATTTTAAGGTTTTTCTTATTTTCAGTGATATCTGCTTGGGTAGATGTGATGTTGGTATCATCTTTCAAAGAAATCAGTCCATTTTTGGCAAGCAAGATCAGTGCACGACCACCGTTTGTAGCATCATTCGGGATGGCTACTTTCGCACCATCAGCCAGCTCGTCGATGGATTTGATTTTTTTGGAATAAGCACCAAAAGGTTCAACGTGAACGGCTGTAACAGAAACTAGATCCGAACCGTTCTTTTGATTCTGGTCATCCAGGTAAGGTTGATGTTGGAAGAAGTTAGCATCCAGATTCTTCTCTGAAAGCTGAACGTTTGGTTGAACATAGTCAGTGAATTCTTTGATTTCTAATTTAATTCCTTGCGCTTCAAGCAATGGAGCAATAGCTTTTAGGATCTCAGCGTGTGGAACAGGTGAAGCACCAACCACCAATTTTACAGGTTCTGCAGATGACTCAGTTGCAGAACCATCTTTTGGTGCATTAGTAGCAGCCGAGTTAGAAGCATTATTGTTATTGCCGCAAGCAGCCAGCACCACAACCAGTGTCAGACTAAAAAAAGTAAGTAGTAATTTTTTCATTTTAAATCCCCCTCTTATCCTTGGTATTTGTATGAATAAGGCTATATATGGACGTACCTTATTTCCGTGTGAAATGTCGTACTAGTCGATCACCGGCCATTTGTAGCAGTTGCACCAGTATGACCATTAAGACTACAGAGATAATCATAACTTCCTTCTCATATCGGTAATATCCGTAACGAATCGCTAGATCCCCTAGCCCGCCGCCGCCTACCATCCCGGACATTGCCGTATAGGAGACCAGTGTAACCAGTGTGATCGTAACCCCAGCGAGCAGACCTGGACGAGCCTCTGGCAAAAGAACACGCATAACGATCTGATTCGTGGATGCTCCCATCCCTTGCGCCGCTTCGATTACTCCACGATCCACTTCTCTTAATGCCGTTTCCACCAAGCGAGCAAAGAATGGAGCTGCACCAATCACGAGTGGTGGAATCGTACCGAGTACTCCGATGGAAGTTCCAACAACGGCTTTGCTAAATGGAATTAATGCTACCATCAAAATGATAAACGGTACCGAACGTAGGATGTTTACGACGAACGATAAGACCGAGTAAATTACTCTGATTACTATACTATTCGATCTTCCCCATAAATACAATACAATTCCGAGTGGTAAACCAAGAATAATTGTGAACAATCCAGAGAATATTAACATTTGCAAGGTAGCAACTGTAGCATCCATCATTTCTTGCCAGTTTAAGTCTGCGAAATTCATTACGAAATCACCTCCACTTCAAGGCCTTGAGCGGTTAGTTCGGCTATCGTCACAGCGATCGCTTCAGCTGGACCTTCGAACCGAACAATCATTTGTCCATAAGGTACGTCTTTTATCGTTGAGATGGTACCATGCAGAATGGCGAAGCTAACACCTGTCTCACGTACTACATTGGAAAGTGCAGAGCCGTAGGTCTTCTCTCCAAAAAAAGTAATTTTGACGGCCTGAGAGTTGTCCCCAGCAGCAGCGTCAAGCGCCGTACGAAGGGGTCCCTCATTCTGTGATTCACTGCGAATGAAATCGCGAGTGACCTCATGCTGCGGCTTCAGGAATACCTCCGTAACTTTACCTTGCTCAACGATACCACCACCATGAATGACCGCAACACGGTCGCAGATGCTCTGAATCACGTGCATTTCGTGAGTGATCAGCACAATGGTAAGATGGAATCGTTTATTAATATCGAGCAATAGCTTAAGAATAGAGTCTGTCGTTTGTGGGTCAAGCGCAGAGGTTGCTTCGTCACACAGCAGCACATCAGGGTCGCTGGCAAGTGCCCGTGCGATGCCGACCCGCTGCTTTTGTCCGCCTGATAATTGGGAGGGATATTTATCCCGGTGTTCTTCAAGCCCCACTAAGGCAAGCAAATCTTTCACTTTAGTATCAATATCTGCTCTCGAGGTGCCTGTGAGTCGCAGAGGAAAAGCAATGTTATCGTACACCGTCGCAGAAGATAGCAGATTGAAATGTTGAAAAATCATCCCAATTTTGCGCCGCTGTTCCTGCAGCTGACCTTGAGTAAGCTTAGTTAGTTCAATGCCATCTACCCATACTTCCCCTTCTGTCGGACGCTCCAACAGATTAATGCAACGGATCAATGTACTTTTCCCCGCTCCAGAATGGCCAATAACTCCGAATATTTCACCTTTCTCGATAGACAAATTCAATCCGGAAAGTGCTGTAGCCGCATGGCTGCCTTTTCCATATACCTTTGTTATTCCTTTTAGATTAATCAACGCTCGTCGCCCCCTTTATATTTCACTTATTCCATACAAAAAAACCTCCGACGATCGATGCAGATCGCAAGAGGCTCTGTGTGTTTATTTAGACAATGCCTTCTCATCTGCCAACGACCACAAACCTTGCGTCATTGTAGGAATTAGCACCATGACATTTGTACATAACGCTAATCGCGCTGTATACAAATCGGTTGCCGGGCTTCATCGGGCCTATCCCTCCGCCACTCTCGATAAGATATAGAGTATGAAATTTTATATTTGAATTCGTACAGACTTTAATGCAAGCATAAGTATAGTAAGTTTCTTGTTTTTTGTCAAAAGGAAATATCTTGAACGCTTAGGTTTGTACACGCTTTGCCTTGCTGATTTCCTTACGCAGCTGTTCATTGCTGTAGCTGAATGCCGCGATTAATGTTTTACAGTTCATTTCAAGGGACTGCTTTAAATCCTCAAGATGGCTATCTAAATCCTCAAGCTGAATTTTGTCATGCAAGCCTTGATGCCGCTGCCATAAATCATCCTGCATTTCGGAATTCATATAATGAATTTCAGCATTTCTGCGCTTGCGTAGATTCTCCAGTGGATCACGATAAGAGTTCTTGATCTGTTCCAATTGATCTGCTAGCGCAGGATGCACATTCAATAACTGAAGTTGACGCAGTACTGTAAAATAAGAAAAGTGCGTTTTTAATTTGGAAGTTTTGAGGTCATAAAAATGATTCAGTACCGTTCCAAGCTTGTCCAGAAGAGAGAACACACGAATAAATCCATCTTTATAAAAATAAACATACCGCGCATAATCGCCTTGTTCCACTGGTGACATATCATCCATATAACCAGCGATTACCGATTTCCGGTAAAAAGCAGCTGCGAACCAGCTTTGCTCCAATTCATCCAATGAGGAGATCAATCCACGTGTCCAAATCTCCAGCTTGCGGTATTCATGGTCATTATCCTCATGAGCGTTCATTTCCTTGCGCAGTAAGGCTGCAAATGTGGCCATGTTCTCCATCGCGTCAGCCAATACACCGCTGTTCTTTCGAGGCGGCTCTCCAAGTATAACCCGCAGCATATCCCAGTCCTCCTAAAGTTTTGTCCAGCACCACGATATACCGATTTCCACTTTATTATTCCGCAGGTAAAGCGACTCTATCCACGGTGGGAACTTTCTACCAAGGGTGTTACAACGGTGTCATTGGATTCGTTGGATTTTTTTCAACAACTACATTTCTCGCGCGATTCAGCTGCCAGACTCTTACACTCATATAACATAAGACACCAAACAAACTAGCGATCAACAAAATATGAGCCAAAGCGGCAAATATGTACAATCTTTCATTATCTAGTGTGTAAACAACAGCAGCTCCACTAAATACCTGCATCAAGCACAGCAGAACAGCCGCTACGCCAAGAGCTCTTAGCTCTGGGTAATCCTTATGTTTCCAAAAAGCTAAATGTCCAAGCACCGCAGTAAGAATGAATAAGATCAAAGCCGCAATCCGGTGCGTAAAAACAATACCTACTCCCCCAGAAAGCTCAGGAACCCATTCACCGTTACAGAGCGGCCAGCCAGAACATCCACCGCGCGAATCCGTATGACTAACAAAGGCTCCAATATAAACAACAACATAGGAATATAAGGCCGTGAAGCAGGTTAAATTGCGGAAAGCCTTACTGACGGGTTTCTTCTGAAGCTCCATCTTAGGATCGTACTCACCTGCTTCATGTCGCCTTTTAGTTCCTAGAGCCAGCATTAGAGAACTTGAAAAAGCGATCAAAGAAAAGCCCATATGCAGTGCCATTACAGCAGCAGATTGGGATTTAATCACTGCAAGCGCTCCCATACCACCTTGAACAATTACAAACAGCAACGTCATGAATGCATATACTAACAAGTCCCGCCGATTTCGAGCATAACGCCAAAAGGCAATCATCGAGGCAAGTGACAATAACCCTGCCAATCCGCTAAACAAGCGATGGGTGTATTCAATCATCGAACCTACAGTATAGGCCGGAATCAATTTCCCATGACAGAGCGGCCATTCATTTCCACATTCCAATCCCGATCCAGTCTTCGTTACAACCGCTCCCCCTAGTACAGCGAGGAACATGATAAGGCAAGTAAGATAACTAAGCCATTTCAACTGATTTGTCGACAAAAATATCACCCGCAGTTTTTAGTAATGAAGAAGCATCTTAAAAAACCACCGCTTTTGCTCGAACAGGCGAAAGCGGTGGTTTTCCGGAATTACTGTTGAAGGCTTTGATGCACTTGAACCGCTTTATCAAGGAAATTCTCAATTTCCTCGCGGGATTTACGTAATTTATTAACGAATCTAACCAATTCACGCCCATCGGAATACGCGACAAAGCTTGGAATACCCATAATATTTTGTTCCTGACTAACGTCACCCACAGCATCAACGTCAACCTCAACCAGCGTTAGACGATCTGCATAGGCTTGCTCTACCTCAGGAATAAAAGGATCGATAAATTTACAATCCGAGCACCAGTCCGCCTTGAAGATGGCTACAGTTAATCGAGGAGATTGAATGGCTACCTGAAATTCAGCAGGAGAACTAATTTTATCCATAGCTTGTTCAGTCCTTTCTTCCATATCTGTCAAATTTCTATTCTTTAAGTGAAGCAAAATGTCATGCAGAAGTCAAACTTATTCTCTCATACGAACACGCGCAGGCTGCAATTTCATCAGCGGATTCAACAATTTTTGCAATGCACGCGGATAACTGGAGATCTCCTGTTTAGTAAGCACACCCAGTACAATTAGCATGACCAGATAAATAACAACAACTGCGGCCCCTACAACAAGACAAGTGATCAGAAATGCCAGACGTGCAGGCATTAGATCTGTTAACAGAATTCCAGCTTGGTTAAGTCCAAAACCAATACCACCGGACACCAGAACCGCAATTGCGAAGCCGCCCCACCGTTTACCCATAATTTCGAAAGGTACAATGGATTTCAGCATCCGTAAGTTAAGAATAGTAATAACTACGAAACAAAGTGCTGTTGCGCCGATAATCCCGTAGATCCCAAATATCTTACTTAGTAAGAAGCTTGCGACTAATTTAACAATAATACCCACTAGCACATAATACATTGAAATGCGTGATTTGCCCATACCGAGCAAGATGGAGTTCGTTGTCATCATGGTGATCTGAAAGATCGTTCCAATCGTAAGCATCGCCACAATTCCGCTTCCGTCCAAGCTGCTGAACAATAACCCGTTTACAGAATAAGCTGCTGCCACAAGTGCCAACACAATTGGCATCCCTGTCAGGATAGAAATCCGCAAAGCAAGTGTAATTTGCTTCTTCAAGTGTCCCTCATCCCGACGGGCATAAGCAGCTGAAATGATCGGAATCAGCGAGGTTCCTAGTGCAATGGCTAGTACCGGTGGAATTCCGGCCACACTTTGAGCACGCGTGGTTAGTATACCCAAAGCTGCTGTTGCACTCTCTCTACCCATCTGATCGATAAGCAGCGGAACAGCCAAAGAAGTATCAATTACATTCACTACGGGAATCGTAAGTGAAGAGAGCACGATCGGAATTGATAGTGTGAAAATATCTTTGTAAATTCCCCAAATCGGCAATTTTTGAGTGGTATTGTAATTTAATCCTTGCTGTTTATCCTCTCGGCGCAGCTTGATTGCAAAATAAATCATGACACCAAATGCTGCAATACTACCAATTACGCTACCGAAGGATGCTCCCGCAGCTATAGTTGTATTGTTATACCCCTGCTGTAATAGAATATAAGCTAGTAAAATAGCGACTAGTACGCGAGCGAACTGCTCTACAATCTGTGAAATACCACCAGCCATCATATTGTTGCGCCCTTGAAAATATCCACGCATCATGGCAATTGCCGGAAAAAGTAAAAGCGCAGGTGCAATAGCCCTAACTGCCATCGCTGATTCAGGTACATCAGCAATATGTGTCGCATAGAACGGAGCGCCTATGTACAGCAAGGCCGTCATGATTACCCCTGCTGCTACTGAAAACAGCAATGCTGCATGATACACTTGTCTCGCCTCTTCAGGACGATTCAGAGCGTACCGCTCGGAGACCATTTTACTGAGCGTACTTGGAATACCTGCTGTAGCCACGGTGAGCAGCATTAAATAGATATTGTTCGATACCCCAAATGATGCTCTCCCCACATCATCAAAAATATGATCCAGCGGCACCCGCTGAACAAGCCCGAGTACCCTTGCCACCAAAGCTGCAGCAGCAAGGATAAGCGTGCCTTTTACGAAAGACTCTTTCTTGGACAAACCATTTCCCCTTCTTCACTGTTAAAATTAAAACCGGACGACCCATATAAAAAAGAGGACGACCATAATAATTTGTAGCACAATTTTGACAACAGTACTACTAAACAACCCAAGTATTGATCCTACACTTACTTTGGCAGCTTTAGCTGGTGAAGAACCTACGATCAATTCTCCTATAAAGGCACCCAGAAACGGACCAATAATAAGTCCAAAGGCTGGGATTACAAAAGGACCAATGATTAGCCCAATCGTACTCCCGATAATCGATGAACGTGAGCCGCCAAATTTCTTAACGCCCCACGCCCCTACAACGTAATCAGCAATAAATAAAACTACAACGATCAGCGTTTGAATGATCCAGAACCAGACACCAAAAGGCTCGAAAGAAAAGAACCAGCCATATACGAAAAAGGCAAGATAAATCGCAAGCGCACCCGGCAGTATAGGGTACACAGCCCCCGCTAGCCCTACGGCAAATAAAGCAATAATAAGAATCCAACCCAGGATCGTCAACACTTAACCTCCTAATAGCAAATATGCTCTATGGATTCACTTCGCAATAGCTTCATTAAAAATATATTTTTGAATGACTTCTGCAATTCCATCATTATTATTAGAAGCCACCACAACGTCAGCCTCTTCTTTAACCGTCTCCTGAGCGTTGCCCATGGCAACCCCAAGCCCTGACTGCTGAATCGCTGCAAGGTCATTGAGGCTGTCACCAACCGCTATAACTTGGGACATGTCTAGTCCTAGCAGCTTACAGACTTCCATGATTCCGGCTGCTTTATTCACTCCTAGAGGGTTAATCTCCAGGTTATGTGGAGAGGAGTTCGTAATCTCCAATCCACCCATATCTTGAAGACGAAGCAGCAGTTTATGACGAAGCTCATCATCTTCGGTGTGATAACCGAATTTAAGCCATTCTCTGCCCGTTACATCCCCATCCCAGTTATCCTGTTTGTGGACTTTTTCCGTAGAATAGGCCCAGAACCAGATGTCATCTTCTTTAGCAAGTTCATACATTTGTTGTACCAGCATAGGATCCATCAATGATCGCCGATAAATTTCATGTGGTGCTCGCCATATCTCACTACCGTTCACAGTAATCATAGGTGTTTCTAGTCCAAGCTGCTCAGCATATGGAAATGCACTTGTAAAAGCTCGGCCTGTCGACAGACAGACATGAACGCCTGCGTCGACCGCCTTTTGAAGCCATTTCACCGTTGTAGGTGTAATAATCTGTTCATCATTCAGTAGGGTTCCATCCATATCCAAAGCAAGCAGGCGGTATTTGGCAGTCATTGCCACCCCTCCATTCTTTTATGCTCTCAATAGAGCAGCTGTTTATTTTTTAATCATTATTCACCTTAGAGTCAAAGTTACTGAGTACCTGTAGTCGTTCCTTCATTCGCAGGATCATTTGTATTATTACCTGACTGTAGACTCTTCTTCGGAACGCCATCAAGTCCATATTCCCAATCATAAGCATCAAAAATTTTACGTGCGACCGGCGCAGCACTCTGGGAACCAAAGCCCCCTTCTGGAATGACTACGGCTACTGCCAGCTTAGGGTTATTTCGTGGGGCATAAGCAATAAATACACCGTTATCGCGAATTTGACCCTTTGCCACTTGTTGAGATGTTCCCGTCTTACGAGCAAAATCATAAGGGAAATCAGAAAAAGCACTAACTTCACTTCGCATACCCTGTTGAATTTCTTTCCAGTAGGATTTATCGAAGGCTGTTACTTCATCTATTACCTCACGACCGAACTCCTTGACTACTTTTCCGTCAGCATCTGTAATCTTGCTAACTAGCTGAGGTTTGATCCGCTGTCCTTCATTAGCAAGTGTAGCTACGTATTGGGCAAGCTGCAACACCGTATAACTACCTTGTTGGCCGAAAGAAGCATATACAAGTGCCGCTTGGGCGCTACCCGCAGCCTCTATATTGGTATAGTTAATCTGTCCTAAGAATTCATTTGGCAGACCACTTCCCGTGGATACACCAAGTCCAAACTCTTTCATATACTTATCCCAGACATCTACGCCTTTGCTTTTGTATTTGTCATACAATCGTTTACCGATCATGTCCACCATGAACGCATTCGACGATTTCTCAATCGCTCTTGCAGGGTCCATAGAACCGTACACATGTCCTCCGGAGTTTCTTACCTTAGTTTCATGACCTGTTTTACCAAAAGTCGCGAAACCTCTATCCGGATAGTAGGTTGAGGTTGTAAAGAGACCTTCATTCAGACCCACGAGTACGCTCAAAGGTTTAATTGTTGAACCTAGTAGCAGTACAGACCTAAGTCCATTACCTGACGTCCCTGAAGAAATCGGATTAATGGTACCGTTCTGGTAGTTATCCATGATACTGTTCCAGACATCAGTGGATAAGGATCCCGATGTCCAAATATTCGTATCGTAGTCCGGCATACTTGCCATACTGACGATATTCCCCGTATCGACTTCCATCGCTACAGCGTAACCAGTTAAAGCATTAGGATGCGTTTTACCCTGTACAGTATTGGAATGCAGCCACTTAATCTGATCCATAATCGCCTGCTCTGTCTTCATCTGAATGTTCTTATTAATAGTTGTCCAGACGTCATTGCCTTTGACAGGAGGGACTACACGTTCGACTTTCTCTGCCATGTTCTGTGGATTGACAGAGATTTCCTGATAGCCGTTTTGTCCCCGAAGCTCTCTCTGATACTGCAGCTCCAGGCCGTCAAATCCGACAAACTCGTCGTCCTTGTAAGTTAGCCCTGGCTCCGGATTGTTCTTCATAGCATTTAAGATATTCTTATAAATATTAAGGCTGTTTGCTGATTTAAAAGGCTTGATATAACCTATCGTCTGTACGGCAACCGTATCTTTATCGTAATGACGAATGCTTTCCTCGACAATTTCAAGGCCTGGGTATTCTCCCTTATGTTCCATGAAATAGGCTACTTCCTGAGTAGTCAGATCAGCCTTAATTCGCCGTGCCATAAAGCCAAGTGATTTTCGGAAATATAAATCCAGTGCGTCAATAACATCTTCTTCTGTCATCTTTTCAGCTTTTGGATCACCATATTTATTGAAATCAGTTACCAGCTTGGCTGCCAATGCATCTGACTTGGCTTTAGCTTCTGGAGTTAGGGTAGTTTTACCGGTATTTTTATCTGTTTGCTTAGCGGTATACTCCTTATTGAGCGTAATATACAGCGATTGAACCGGCGTAGAGTACGCCAACTTCTCACCTTCAGCAGCATAAATTACACCTCTCATGGATGCAAGAGGTACATTTTTGGTATCTCTGCTTGTCTCCACTTCAGTTAAAGTTGGTCCTTCCACGAATTGCAACACAGCCAGGCGTATAATAATTACGCAAAATATAACAAACGTGCTAAAGAAAAACACGTTGAGTCGCAGGCCTATGGAACTTTTACTGTTGGTCTCATCTGGAGGTGAGGCCTGCTTACGAAAAAAACTCACAGTTTATTTCTCTCCTTTTTCTCTAATTATTTTTGAACGGGGTCTGACGCAGGAGCAACATTCTTTTTTGGCACACCATCGAGCCCATACTCCCAATCATAGGCGTCAAAAATTTTACGAGCCACCGGAGCAGCGCTGTTGGAGCCAAAGCCCCCTTCTGGTATAACAACCGCTACGGCCAGCTTCGGATTTTCTCGCGGAGCAAAGGCAATAAATACCCCATTATCGCGGTTTATATTTTTTCTGTCTGTTTTTTCAGATGTACCTGTCTTACGTGCAAAATCATAAGGAAAATCATCAAAAGCACTAACTTTACTGCTCATCCCCTGTTTGATCTCTTTCCAGTAGGATTTGTCAAACGTTACTGTATTAAGCACTTCTCTTTTAAATTCCTTAACCAGCTTACCTTGTGCATCCGTGATCTTACTAACAAGTTGAGGCTTAATACGCACCCCTTCATTAGCAAGAGTAGAAGCATACTGGGCAAGCTGCAATGTAGTATAACTGCCCTGTTGGCCAAAAGAAGCATAGATAAGTGCGGCCTGCGAGCTGCCTGCGGCCTTAAGATCAGTATAGTTAATCTGGCCCGGTGATTCACCTGGGAGACCACTTTTCGTTGATACACCCAGCCCGAATTTTTTCATATAATTGTCCCAGACCTCTATGCCTTTATCCCCCGGATATTTCTTGTAAAGCTGCTTACCCACCATATCAATCATAAATACGTTAGAAGATTCTCTAATGGCTTTAGCTGGATCTAGTGGACCATATACGTGACCCGATGAATTTCTTACGGATGATTTATTATCCTTACCGAAATAAGTAATGCCCACATCTGAATAGGTTGTTGAGGTATTAAAAAAACCTTCCTTTAAACCAATTAACACACTTAATGGTTTGATCGTAGATCCCATAAACACAAGTGAACTAAAATCATGCCCTGATCTACCCGATGAATTTGAAGTAATCGTACCGTTTAGATGATTATTCATAATTTTATTCCAGACAGGTGTTGGTAAGGAGTCTTTGGTCCATACATTTGAATCGTAATCCGGCATGCTTGCCATGGCGACAATATTTCCAGTCTCCACTTCCATTGCTACCGCGTATCCGGTTAAAGCATCTGGATGCGTCTCACCTTGAACAGCATTGGTATGCAGCCATTTAATCTGATCCAATATGGCCTGTTCTGTCTTCATCTGAATCTTCTTATTAATGGTCATCCAAATATTATTACCTTTTACAGGAGCAACGTTCTGTTCAACCTTCTCAGCCATATTCTGAGGAGTCACCGAAATGACCTGATAACCATTTTCTCCTCGTAGCTCTCGTTGATACTGCATTTCCAGACCATCAAACCCCACATATTCTTCTGCTTTATACATAAGTCCAGGGGGAGAATCTTTTTTCATTTCACTACGGACATTCTTATACATCGCTATATCTTCAGTCGATTTAAACGGCTTTCCAAAGCCGACTGTCTGCACCGCTACCGTATCTTTATCGTAGTGACGAACACTCTCCTCCACGATCGTTAGCCCCGGATAATTGTCTTTATGCTCCATGAAATAGGCTATTTCCTCTGGAATTAATCCAGTCTTGATCCGTCGCGGCACATAACCTAAATACTTTTTGAAATCTAAATCTAATGAATCCAAGATATCTTGCTGCGTCAGCTTCGGCGCATTCGGATCTCCATATTTAGCAAAATCAGCTGCAAGCCTTGCTGCAAGCATATCGGAGTTGTACTTCGCCTTCTCCGTAAGTGAGGTCTCACCCGTTACTTTATCTGTCGTTCTAGCTGTATAATCTTTAGTTAATGTAAGGTAAAGCGACTCCGTAGGTGTTGAATAGGCAATCTGCTCTCCTTCGGCAGCAAAAATAATCCCACGCATCGCTGCGAGCGGAACAATTTTCGTTTCCCGGCTCGTTTCTTCTTCACTCAACAGAGCTCCCTCAGTAAACTGTAAACCTGCAAGACGTACGATAATAATACAAAAAATAAAAAAAGTGCCAAAGAAAAAAATATTCAGTCTCAAACCTACAGAATTTCTTGAAGATATCCCGTCCTTAGGCGGGAGCTGCTTACCAAACAAACTCACCAGCTTTCTCCCCTTCTACAAGCATAAACGCCTTGACCGTCCTTATAAGGAAGGTAAGTGTTTAAGCGAGAAATATAAGACATAAAGTATAGTGCTTATACTTTCTTATATTTTAAAAAAATGTCTGACAACCCTTTGCCTGAGACATTACTCTTATGATGAAGGTGAGTTCTTAGCTGCTTATTGTGAGCATGCCCTCGCATTTAAGTTAGAACTGACGTTACTTGAGTTTATTGTACCACACCCCAGGAGTTCAGCGCCCTCACTCAGAGGGCGTTCTCCCTAATATGCGTTTCATCAAAATCCTTCGGATTGAACCAATCTCCACTGCTAGCCCAAGTCGGATCCAGCGGAATCCAAGCTTGACGATCACTTATATATACTTCATTCCAAGCATGTGCACCATAACCGCCACGCCCATCATAACCCTGACCTGTTACAACGCGTACCTGCAAGCCCTGTGAACGAGCCATCACAGCGTACAGTCGGGCATAGTCTATACACACCCCTTGCCGAGTGTCGAATGTATCCTGTGGTGTCTGTTCATGCCAGACCCTGTTTTGCAAATAATTGTCAGCTTTAGCATAATCGTAAGTCACGCGTGTACCTACCCAATCATAGAGAAGTCTCGCTTTTTTCTCTTCATCTTGCGCTTGTCCAACAATGTCTTCTGCTGCTCCTATAATATCCTGAGGAATTTCATGATCGATAACCTCATATTTTCTGCGAAGGATATCATTCATCTCTGCTGCAACGGTCTTCGTCAGAATAGGAAGTTTCTTCTGCACAGTCTCACCAACAATAGGTTCAAATACAGCAGCAGCGCTCTGACTATAGATTGGAGAGGACTCCACATAACGACTAAATCCACTCTCCGGATTTAATCCAACACAGATGAATAGAGCGAGAACAATTACCAGACTACGCATTAAGCCGATAATTAATCCAACCATTGCTCCTCCCATACGGCTTACCTGCGTAATCTTTCTGTCTTTAAACTTCTTAGTACGCCGCAATTGTGGAAAAGGAAGCAACATGGATAACAGTCCTAAGAGCATACGAATTAACAGATAAGAAATCAGGAGTAACAATAGAAATCGAACTAGCGGTGATTCTGATAACACAGACACCGCCGTATAATAAATTTGCTGCCACTGTGTAAGCTTCGTATCAGGAAGACTAATCCCCGATGCCCAAGTCTCTACATAGGGATTGAGGTAGGCTGCAGCTGGGATAGCTAATACCAAAGATGCTATAGTAAATAATCCTGTTCCCAGCAGCCCAAATAATCTTCCGGTAGCGCTTGAGAAACCTCTGCTCCAGCCTTGCAATAGAGAGAAGACTACAACCAGCAGGAGGGCGATGGAGATGATATTAGCATCACTCACACTAGTCATCCATCCGTTTATCATATCCGCTCTCTCCTTTCAGTCGCGTGCTTGCTCGCTTGTTATATTTTTGAGTCCAAGCCTGTTATTGATGTTTTCGGGCTTCTTCGATAAATGTTTTTGTCGTATCTGTAACACTCCACTTTCCAAGACTAACACCACGGAAAGTAACCTCAACTTTATCTTCACCCGCCGCGCCCTTCACTTCAATATTCGGCGTTGTAATCGTAAAGGTCCCGTCTCCATTTGAAGTGTACTTCGCATCCTGCGCTTCTTTAAGCATAACCTCTTGCGCTTCCTTCTTTAGCGTGCTTACCGTTCCATCTGCCACCTTATTCACAGCGTTACCAATTTGGTCCATTGTAACACCACTATAGATGAACAAACCTACAACGATCACAATGACAATCGCCCATTTCAGAACGGTTTTAACCAAATTAACAACCGCAAACAGCAGGACAAGCGCAATTACAATAACTAGCCAATTTTCCCTTATAAACTGTGACCATACCTCTGGATCCATCAATCTCACAACACCCCTATCGCCTAGTTTCGTCCCAAGGATTCTCTCTTCCCATAGACATAACGCCAATATTAATTATTATACATGAATACCCATCATAATTCATGGTTCCACCCTCCGTAAAAGGTATACCTACTAGCGGAATTAAAAAAGCGGTATAAGCCCTCTCTGTCCCACGTAAAGTACAAGTAGTGCTTAAGAATTGGTTCTTCATTATTACGCCGTCCTGCATTCACTTGTGCTGTAGGTGGCTCTCGGAGGTGTTTCCCTGTGAAAACTGCGCTGTGGCTATACTTATTTCTCTTTTTGGCGTTCTTCGATTTACATGCTCAGTATCCCGTCCTTACGCCCTTTGCCATCTCTCTTGGTGCGGGACCCACCTTTATTGGCTGGATGATGGGCATGTACTCGTTGACCCACCTTCCCGGCAATCTGCTTGCAGGCGTACTCGTCGATCGTAATGGCTCCCGCCGCTATATCGTCTTCAGCCTTGTCGCAGCGGGAGCTATCCTACTGCTGCAAGCTCATGTACAGCTTCCATGGCATCTGCTAATGCTAAGAGCAGCAAGTGGATTCGTGCTCGCTTTCCTCTCTCCAGCCTGTATGACGTTACTCGCTTCTTTGTCATCGGATGCCACAGAGCAGGGTAAATATATGTCCGGACATGGTATCGTTCATACGTTAGCTTCAGTTGTATCGCCTGCTGCAGGAGCTTTTATCGTAGCAAAAGCCGGCTACTCTGGCACCTTCACCACACTTGGATGGCTCCTTATCGCAACAGGAATCATGGCTTTTTTTAGTGTACCTGCGCCTTCGAGACATATATTAAAGCCGCTAAGCTCAGCGCCATCAGCATTAAAAGTTCCAGATAAACCTTCTATACCAACGAAAGATGATGAACTGGTATCCAAACGGTATTACCTTTTACCTTTTTTCGTTTCCTGTTCACAAGGCGTTCTCTTTTTCGAGCTCCCACTATCTCAAACAGGGAGCAACAGTATTCTTTCCACTGGTATACTACTGTCACTCCTCAGTTTAGGTGCTTTGGTAACGCTCAGCATGCTCTTCCTGAACCGTCTTTCTCCGGGGGGAAGAATAGCAGCGGCATTACTGGGAATGGCCATCAGCTTCTTTGCACTCGCTTCATTTCACAGGATTCCGACTGCTGCGATTCTTTTTATGCTCGGCGCAGCCAAAGGAGTGTTGTTTCCTGCAATGGCATCACTCTTTATTAGTCTCGGTGGCCCTGGGCGAATGGGTCGGACTTTCTCCATGCAGTCGATAGCCATGTCACTTGGTGCATTCGCTGGGCCCGTGGCTGCTGGACAGCTAAGGTCCTTCGTTTCTCCTTACTTCATAGCCTTTCTACTACTAATGGTAGCATTGCTTCTTCTTCCACCTAAAAACACTGGTAAACTATCGAACCTCACTTCCAAATGGAACGGGCGAGCCGCATGATTCTTTGCTTTTACGACATTTCCCGGGGAATGAAGACTTTCTTGCAGAAACAGTTGTTAAAAATGACGATCCTTCGGTAAACTATAATGAGCCTGAAGCTTAGACCCATTCCCGGAGGTGATTGTCAGCTAATGTCCATAACGATTATTGTCGAAGGTAAGAACGATCGCAGCAGATTAAGGCGCGTGCTGGTACCGGAAGTAGAAATCCTATGTACCTTTGGTACATTAAATACACTAAAATTAGAATCCCTCCGGCAACAAGTAGGAGATGGAGAAGTATACCTTTATTTGGATAACGATAGCTCTGGCAAAAAAATACGCAGTGTGCTCCGGGATGCCTTCCCTGATGCCGATCATATTTATACTCGTCGCGGATATGCTGGTGTGGAAGGTACGCCTGATGAATACAACATCACTCAGCTCGAAAAAGCCGGATTAGAAGATTTCATCATCTACCCTGAACCACTTCCATTTTAGCTGAAACAAGTATAAAGATAATGTATAGCATGAAACTTATACTATCGTATATTTAAAAAAACGCCTTTTTCGTTATCCGCTCAATAAAGAGGGATTCGAAAAAGGCGTTTTTAATGTTTGATATTCTATTCCCGAGCCAATTTCGTCAGCTGATCGGCAAGAAATTCAGGAGTTACGTTCTCCGTATCTCCTGCGTCATACAATGCACGAAGTTGATTGTCTCGGTCAACTAACGCTATACGGTTGGCATGTACGAAATTTTCTTTGGAATTCCCTGCGATTAGTACTTTAAAAGAATCCGTCGCTAACTTACGAACTTCTTCCTGATCCCCCCGCAAGAAATACCATCCATCATAATTCGCCTGAAACCGGTCTGCAAAAGCCTTAATAGCTTCCC
This sequence comes from Paenibacillus sp. FSL R5-0923, assembly GCF_038009145.1. Classification (NCBI taxonomy): domain Bacteria; kingdom Bacillati; phylum Bacillota; class Bacilli; order Caryophanales; family Paenibacillaceae; genus Paenibacillus; species Paenibacillus sp. FSL R5-0923. Next base: position 1,830,810 of record NZ_JBBPAT010000001.1, on the reverse strand, counting down.
GAGTATCATTCTTCGGATCAAAAGAGATAGAGACAAAACCCGTATCTTTACCAAAACTGCCATCCTCGACCAGAATCTTCTGTGTCTGAGATAACAAAAACGTAGTTATAGGACATACATCCGGACACTGTGTAAAAAAGAAGTATACCAGCCGTGCTTTACCTTGTGTATCAGCCAGAGTAACCTGGTCTCCATTCACATTTTCAAGAGAAAAGTCCTGCACTTCTCCGATTACTGGCAATTTTTCTTTTCCTAAATTCAAAGAGTTAATTGCCAGATAACCAGCCATAATCAAAGCAAGTATTAGCAGAAGCCAAGTCCATTTATAACGCTTAAAGGTTTGCACGGACACGTATACCCTCCCTCTTCTTAACCGTGAATCGTATTCAATACAAGTACGATCAAACTAACTGTCAGGTAGTTAATGGAGAAGAGGAAATTCTTCTTCGCCCAGACTTCATCATCTTTAGCCTTAAAGCCCATCAAGGTCAATACTAACCAAGCCAAGGACAACGCTGATGAAATGATTAGAAAAAATATGCCTGCGTAATCATAGGCGTACATTAACACTGGAATAGGCAGCAAAAGGGCTACATAAGGAATCATCTGAAACTTCGTACGTCGCGTTCCTTTAACTACAGGTAGTAATGGAAATCCTGCCGCTCTATATTCTTCTTTACGTCTAATGCCCAACGCCCAGAAGTGAGGGGGTTGCCATAGAAACAACATGGCAAAGATCAGCCAAGCGCCTAGATCAACCGTTCCTGAAACCGCAACATAACCAATTACCGGGGGCATTGCTCCAGAAATCGCACCTACTGAGGTGCTCCATGTTGATGTCCGCTTCAACCAAAGCGTGTATACTACTACGTAAACGAACATACCAACAATTCCAAACAGACCGGCAAGCATTCCTGAAAAAGCAAACAGCACGATCAAACCTGCAATACCAAGCCCAATGGCGTATAATAATACAGTGTTTGGTTTCAGTCGTCCTGTAGGAAGCCCCCGTTCACGGGTTCTTTCCATTTTCATGTCCAGATCCCGGTCGAAATAGTTATTAAAAACGCAGGCTGAAGCCATAACCAGCATTGTACCGAGCAGAGTCAGAACTAATCTGCCGTAATGAACATCCCAACCCGAGGCCAGCCAATATCCCGCAAAGGCCGCAATAAGGTTAGATCGGATAATACCGGGTTTTGTTACTGCAATGAAATCACGCCAGCTAGCACCTTCCGGTGGAGATTTTGCAGACATGGCTGCAGAGTCGGAAGAAGCTTGAAATGTTATATGATTGTCCACACCTAATGATCCTCCTTCTAAACGAACATGTAACGTTCTAACCGAAGTTTTTTAACTTCGCTGTTAACTTTATCATAACAAACCCGTGAAGACTTTGACAGTCATGGAACAGTAAGTTCATGAATTCGACAATTACGTGACAATATTTATTTTGTATTTATTTCAATCCCCTTAATAACCAGAGCTGTATTTGGGTAATTATTAAATAGAGAACTTCCGAACAACAAAGGAGAACTGACCAATGGATACTGCTACACATTTAGTTATGGGCCTAGGCTTAGCTGGGCTTTCCTTCGTTGATCCCATCGTTGCTTCTGATCCGAAACTGGCGGGAGCTGTTATGCTTGCAACAGTGCTCGCCTCTCAGGCTCCTGATGCCGATACTGCGCTACGACTGAAGGACAATGCAATGTATATTCGAAATCACCGAGGAATCACACATTCCCTACCCTTTCTAATTCTGTGGCCCGCCCTGATTTCCTTCGTGTTAGGGCCCTTATTTGGTTTTACTGATTTACAAGCTCTAAGCCATATTGCGCTCTGGAGCTTCATTGGTGTAGGTGTTCACGTATTTTCTGATCTATTTAATACCTATGGCACTCAGGCTGCACGTCCATTCACGGAGAAATGGATTGCATGGAACATCATCCACATTTTTGATCCATTTATATTTGGTAGCCATATCGCAGCCATCCTTCTCTGGATCACCGGGATCATTCCACCGCAACCTTTATTTATTACGCTGTATGCCTGTACTATTCTTTATTATATTTGGAGAACCGTCGTTCACGCACGTCTCACGCGTAATATTAAGCTTAAGGATTTACATCATAGTGCCGGCGAACGTTATATTGTAATCCCTACAATTTCACTAAAGCGCTGGAACGTAGTAAAAGTGAAAAAAGATGGTAGTTATGATGTTGGACAGTTAGTCAATAATCGACTGGAATGGTTCAAACATGCTGTATGCTCGAATCATCCCGCTGTGGAGATATCCAAGTCGCACCCTGATATTCAGTCCTTTCTATACTTCACCTCTTATGCAGTAGCCGAAGTCGAGGAACTTTCTTCAGGATATATGGTTCGCTGGGGGGACGTACGTTATTTACATCGCAAACAATACCCGTTTGTGGCTGTATTAGTGATGGACAATCAATATCGCCCTTTAAATACTTATGTTGGTTGGCTTAGCAGCGAGAAGCTCGACAAACGATTTTCCATTGACCCTGGTTCTTTACGATGAAACTGTAGACTTACGCAGAGATCTATTCTATAATCACAAAAAATCCCGGAGTATTATTATCATACTCCGGGATTCATTTTAGCAGACATAGAAAGGAAGGCTCTCTTAATGGGTAAAGGACTTTCACTTTGGTTCGCTTGTTCTTCTATTCTTATTCTTACTGCCGCTTCGATCGCGATCAGTTATAGCTTTTGGTTGGCACTTCTGCTCGGGTTTCTCTGTGTCATGAATATTGGCTGGGGATTTATTCTCAAGGCCAAGATCAGACGCAAACAGGAAAGCCTAAGCGCTGATTAGATTAACGAGCTGGCAGAAATCCCATCCGCTCTTTAACTCCATTCAACGTCTCAGTTGCAACAATACGTGCACGACCAGCACCTTCAGCAAGAATATCTGTAATCGCACCCGAGCTACGAATTTCATTATATCTTTGTTGTAAAGGCTCAAGCGTAGCTACAACCACTTCAGCAAGATCTTTCTTAAAGCCGCCATACATTTGCCCTTCATAACGATCGGCAATTTGCTGGAGTGTCATTCCAGAACATTCGGAATAAATACTCATCAAATTACTGATCTCTGGCTTATTAGCTGGATCAAAAATTACTTCACGTCCTGAATCAGTCGTTGCACGGCTGATTTTTTTACGGATTACGTCCGGTGAATCTAACAGAGCAATGTAGCTGCCTGCGTTAGGACTGCTCTTGCTCATTTTTTTGGTGCCATCATCCAGAGACATAATACGTGCACCCACCTCTGGAATGTACGGCTCCGGAATGATAAAGAATTCGCCAAAACGATTATTGAAGCGACCAGCTAAATCACGAGTCAGCTCCAAATGTTGTTTCTGATCTTCTCCAACTGGCACAAGATCCGCATTATAAACAAGAATATCTGCTGCCATCAAGGAAGGATAGACGAATAAACCAGCGCCAACAGAATCTTTACCTGATGATTTATCTTTAAACTGGGTCATACGCTCCAGCTCGCCCATTGCTGTAAGTGTCGTCATGATCCAGCCCAGTTCAGCGTGTTGTGGCACATGCGACTGCATATAGACATTAGAACGTGCAGGATCAATTCCTGCTGCAATAAAGAGGGCCGCTACGGACTCTGACTGCTCACGAAGTGCCGCAGGATCTTGTGCTACAGTGATTGCATGCATATCGACAACCATAAAGAAACATTGATGATCATCTTGCAGCTTCACAAAATTTTTCAGTGCTCCAATGTAGTTCCCCAGTGTAAGTGAACCGCTTGGCTGAATGCCTGACATTACTTTTTTCATAATATAGACCTCCGTTTGATGTCATTTCTAAGTTTCCGAGAACGCAAAAAAAGCCTCATCCGCAAGGGACGTGAGACCGTGGTGCCACCCTTATTCGCTGCTTAATCTTGTTTAGACAAGAAAAAAACAGCCTTAGTCTTCCGTTAACGGGGAAGATCCGGCCGGTCTACTAGGGCATTTAGCTCCCGTTCAAGCTCGGCGCTCAGGGGTCCATTCATCAGGTTTGTCCTACCGGTTCGCATCAACCACCGGCTTTCTGAAGGTGCAATACCTGCCTACTTGTCCCCGTCATCACATTATCATCATGAATTAATGCCTTCATCATAGAACCATAAAGAGAAGTTGTCAAATCACTTAACCACTACCGTATAAATCTGTTATGATAAGGTTATCCATGTTCTATTCGATTACAGTTACGATAAAGGAGCATATCTCATGAAACAGGTGACCAAAGGGCAGTGGGGCGGTTATGATACTTATATTTTGCACAGCCGTGAACTGGAAGTCACGCTTTTGCCGCGACTAGGAAATAACGTGATTTCATTGTTTGATGTAAAGAAACAACGGGAAATTCTACGGCGGCCTGATGAAAGCGATCAAGCTTTCTTTATGCAAAAACCTTACCATTTTGGCATGCCGCTATTAATTCCACCCGGAAGAATTCGCAAGGGCCAATTTCAGTTCGAGGGTACAAGTTATCAATTTGACCAGAATACCGCTAATGACAATCATATTCATGGTCTACACCGAACTCAGGCTTGGTGTGTCAGCGATATTGAAGAAGATGAGGATGGTTGCGCGGTCACTACTGAATTCCGAACGGAAGATGATCCTCACTGGATGGAGCAATTCCCTATCCCACTTAAATTCGAAATGACGTTTAGGCTTCAGGAAGCCCGATTTACCCAAACTTTAAAGGTTACAAATCTTGGAGATCATCGAATTCCTTTTGGGATCGGTTATCACACCTGGTTTATGATTGATGGAGAACCTGAGCGCTGGAATCTTAAGCTCCCAGTAAATAGTATTTATGAACTGAACGATGAATTGCTCCCTAGCGGCAATCTGATTCCACTTGGTGATCTGGAAGCCTTGAACACCGGAATGAACATGCAGGGAACTAATTTTGATACTGCTCTACGTATTGGAGAAAAACAGCCTGTAGAAGCCTTATTATTACGCGATGATGGTTATGGCCTTCGTTATACTGCTGACGAGAATCTATTCCGTCACTGGGTGCTATATACCAAAGGACCGGCTGATCAATTTCTGTGTATTGAGCCCTATACATGGCTCGCGAATGCACCGAATGTATCCGAGGATGCTTCCTTCACAGGTCTTTTAACGGTAGAACCCGGTCAGAGTCAGAATCTATCCACCGTGCTGGAAATGATCTATCCTGAGATTTAAAGCAGATATACATTATATCGGTCTTGCCTTGCGATTACGTAAGGGAAGACCGATTTTTTTGTGTAATCCCTAGTAATAAAGGATTTCTATCCTCACTTTTATTTCACTAATAATTACCATCCTTAAAACCTTTCGAAGTGATGCATGAATTAACCTCTTAGCGCTCATACTATCTTCACAACGGGCGAAGGAGGTGACACACATGGGTCAAGCAGGTCAAGGTCGTAGCAGCCGTTCCAATAACCTGGTCGTTCCTCAAGCAACTGCGGCATTGCAACAGTTGAAATATGAAGCAGCACAGGAGCTTGGAGTAACGATCCCAGCTGACGGTTATTACGGGAACTACACTTCTCGCGAAACTGGTTCTCTGGGCGGTTACATCACTAAACGTCTAGTACAACTGGCAGAACAACAACTGTCTGGTCGTCAGTAACAACGTTATCTTAAGTGTTTTATCCGGCTAGGGCGATATCAAGCATAAAGCCTAAAGCCGAGTAGCTTTCGAGCCCTCTCACACTTCTTTCTGAAGCTGTGGGAGGGTTTTTGATTTTCACAATTATTGAAATTTTATGTAAACAACGCTTAACCAAAAAACTGTTCGGAACTTTCAGCAAAGGCATTACGAGGTGATCGAATCATTAGATTCGCCATATTATAATTGGACTCCAATGTAGCATCTACAATCACCATTCCCTGTCTAATGGCGAATTCATAAGAAATCTCACCATGCGTCCAACGCCGCTTGTATTTCAGGCTTTCCAGTGCCATTAGTCGAAAAGAAGACTGTTGTCCATCTGTCATCCCTTCTTTTGCATCAGTGAATCCCCCGCTTCGCCCAGAAAGAGGATTATGTCGTATCCCGAATTTTCCGATCATGTTATTTCGTATTTGCACAAAAACCGTACCAGAAGTTAATCCCGATAATTCTTCCTGCAGCTCCTTAAACACCATATCCATCTGTCTCGCTAATGATAATTGTTCCGTCTTAAGCATTACTTCTCCTCCTAAAAGTTTTGTGAGCATAGCTTGATTTGAGTGCACTTCGCAGAACTGACTTCGTAAGCGCTTGCTTATTTTTGTGAGTTCAGCCAAGTGGTACTCTAGCGTGCCTTATATAAGGCTTAAGACTCATTATAGGTTACTAACAAATGGCAAACAACATTATTCGGCAAAATTGGGTTATTATCCCTATAGATGCGCGAAATCCATAGATTAATCGCATATTTCTTTTTATAAATCGTGATTTTTCGACATTTTATCATTAAAAAAAGCCCCTGTATCAGGGACTTTTGCGTGTTCATGCTGAAAAATTGTTGTTTTTTCTACCGCTAAATTTGTCTTAGTTTAGACTTTTTCAAACTAATTGCTCCGTCATCTCCAAGAACTCATTAATGTCAGCTACAATCAGATCTGTAGCGCCTTGCCAGAAGTCCGGCTTCGTAAGATCCACACCCAGATGCTTAAGTACCAAATCCTCTAAAGTCATCACACCAGTATCTTGCAACAAGCTATCGTATTTGTCTGCAAAGGACGCTCCTTCTTGCAGAGCCAGTCGATACAAGCCTGTGCTGAACATGTAGCCAACGGTGTAAGGGAAGTTATAGAACGGCACATCTGTGATATAAAAATGCAGTTTAGAAGCCCAGAAATGAGGATGGTATTCCGAAAGCACCCCACAGAAGGCTTCCTTCTGTGCTTCCACCATCAATTCAGACAGTTCCTCAGCATTTACAAGGCCTTCCTTACGTTTCTCATAAAAACGAGTCTCGAATAAGAACCGAGCGTGAATGTTCATAAAGAAAGCTACGCTGTTTTGAATTTTCGTTTCAAGCAACGCCAGTTTCTCTTCAGCGTTGCCAGCGGCTTTAACCTGAGCGTCAGATACAATGACCTCTGCGAAGGTTGAAGCAGTCTCTGCAACGTTCATAGCGTAGTTCTGATTAAACACAGGTTGATCATCCAGCAAGTAAGAATGATAAGCATGTCCCAGCTCATGTGCCAAGGTTGAAACATTGGAAGTTGTACCGCTATAAGTCATGAAAATCCGCGATTCCTTACTCTCAGGGAAGGATGTACAGAAACCTCCAGGACGTTTTCCCGGACGATCCTCAACCTCAATCCAGTTATTATCAAAAGCACGCTCTGCAAACTCTGCCATCTTCGGACTAAATTTGCGGAACTGGGTAACGATATCTTTAGCGGCCTGATCATATGGGATTTTACCTGAAGATTTACCCACTGGCGCTTCGACATCTACCCAGGAAAGAGCATCCAGTCCAAGCAGCTTAGCTTTACGCTGAAGATAGGTCACGAGTGCAGGCTTGCTATTCGTAATCACGTCCCACATCGCATTCAAAGTATCTTGTGACATACGATTGATGCTTAGCGGATCTTTCAGAATATCTTCCCAACCTCTTCCTTTATAGAGCTTCAGACGGAAGCCTGCTAAGTGATTCAAGGTATCCGCACAGTTATCTGCTGCTTCGGTCCATGCTTCTTCCCATTTATGGAACATGGATTGACGTACTTTCGGATCTGGATCATCCAGCTTGTTAAAAGCTTGACCTGCGGAGAGCAGCTTTGTTCCTTCTTCATCCTCAAATGGGATCTTAATCGAGCTTACAATCGTATCATAGTGCCCGCTCCATCCATGATATCCGTCAACGGCTAGTTCAAGCGCTAAGCTTTCCAACTCTGGGCTCATCTTCTCACGGGCCAAGTCACGGCTCTCGCTCAGCACGAACGTTAATGGAGCAATCTCCGGACGTGCCATCCACTCTGCCCATACCTTGTCTGTAGTCTGACGAAGCACGTTACTGAATTGTGAGCTAATACCTTCGAATCCGGCACGCATACTTGTCACTCGAGCCGCCAGTCTTACCGCACCTTTGTCAATTTGATTCTGAGCGCCCAGACAGTCTGCGAAGGAAGAGACCTCCACAAGTCTTCCTGAACAGCTCTGAAGCAGTTCTATAACCTCGTCCAGCGCCTTTGTAGACTCAACATCCGTTGGAGCTACAGCATTCTTCACCAGACCCTGTAAGGCTGCAATATCTTGTTCAAGATTCTTTAAAAAGCTTTCTAACTCAGTAGAGGACGATCCTCCAGGAAATATGGAATCAAGTTCCCAAGTCAGTGATAATGGTTGTTTCATGTCTTCTCACCATTCCTTTGCTCTCATTTCGTTTTCTTTGTAATTGAATTAACACCGTGGTAAAGTGAATAACGATACCGGAACATTCATAGCCGATAAACTTTAGGAGGGCATCCATATGAAGCCACTACAAATTTCACCGGAAACAGCCATAACGTTATCAAAGCAACTAGGCGTTCCACTGGAACACTTGATGCATATGCCCCAACATATTTTGCTACAAAAAATAGCTGAGCTATCCAAAAAGCAGAATTCACCGCAAGCTGAGGATGGAAATGAAGAGTCTCCTTCTGGGAAGGATTCACAATGATTCCTTTTAGTCATACCTGGCCTTATGACATTATTTTAGGCGATATGTATGTGCAGTATTGCCCGTTCTGCAACTCGGAGAATGTTCTTCTCCCTATGAAGCCAAAAGAGTTGCAAATCGTTCGTGACGGCAAGAAAAAACTACTTGTCTTCCCATGTTGCAGCGCCAGTCCCACAGTTGTAGATAACGACGGAGATTACCTCCTATTCGATCGGGCAGTCCGATAAATAGAAGGTCATCTAAATCCCAATCTTACCATTTTTATAAAGCGCAGACGAGAGCATTACTCTCTTCTGCGCTTTTTGTTGTTCGTGAAGCTTTAAGAACCTGAAGGCAATCCATCGGCATCAATATCTACAGCTTCGCCGCGCATTTGCTCTCTTAGCACAACCCACTGCTCCCTGGCAGCTCGAATCATCGCAGCATCCATAATCTTCTGATCATTAATCAGGCGTGAGAACCACATTACAGCCACAGAGAACTCTCCGATGCGCCGGTTAAGTTCGCCGATAAGATACATGAGCCGGGCATCATTGCCAGCTATTCCGTCTTTTTCGTATACCTTCACATATTCAGCTAATGAATAGCGCAAAAAGCGTTGTTCCTGTTCCGTATTCCCTTGATATCGATACAACCAGGCAATGTGATGAAGCAGACTTGCAATAATTCGATCCTTATCGTTAATACTTTGAGCGCATAAAAGCGCCAGTTTATAGGTCTCAAGTGCAGTTTCCCAGCTTCGTTTATCCCCAAAGTCACGGCTCTTCCATCGTTTTCCTACCTGTTCATTAAATGCTTTTCGCTGCAGATCCGTCAGCTTGTCCGCTGAATTTTCTGTAGAGGCAAACCCACAACTCGGGCAGACACGTACAACATAATAATCCGGATTCTCGTTTTTGTAATATGCGCAAAAATCAGCATCGCGGCGGATAGCCTTTTTTAGGCTAGGGCGTACGCGAGAGGTTGAAAATTCATGTTCACAATTGCAACATTTGACCTTAATAGAATATAGGGGTATTAACTCTGGCAAGTACTCTCATTCCTTTCAGGATCAACCTGTCCCTTATTATTCCTGGGGCATGTTAACAAAATGATGTGCGGGACCTGCAAGACGGCTAAGCACGAACGAACGTAGCGGCTCTTCTACGCCGGTCTCCTCAAGCGCCTCTTTCATACACTGCAACCATTCTTCAGCACGTTCTGGAGTAATGGGAATATGCATATGCCTTGCTCTCATCATGGGATGTCCATGCAGTTCTGAATACAATGGGCCACCGCCAAAAAACTGTGTCAGGAATTGATACTGCTTCTCCAGAACAGGAGAAATGTCTTCAGGAAATAACGGACCCAGCTGCGGATGAAGCTGCACTTTGGCATAGAACACTTCCACCAAACGATGTAGCGCCTCAGCTCCTCCTAGGTTCTCATATATACTCTCATTTGGATTCATTGAGGTTACCAGCTCTCTTCCATATTAATGAAACGTTTCTTACTTTATTATACCAAAAAAAAGCACGGCTCGGATATCCGTCGAAAGTGCCCCTAAACGGCAGAAAAAAGACGCTAAACTATAGTTTAGCGCCTGGAGGTTATTGTCAGTAGGTCCGAAATTCTTCATCACCTGAAGGGACGAGAGAGACCCGGATCACATATACAAAAGCACAAACGAGAACTCCGGCTACAACGCTCATCGCCATCACTCCATCCCATTTATTCTTGTAACAGAGGGTGCATTTCTTATTTACATAATATCATATTCCGAACGAAAAAGCACCGAATTATGTAACCGCTTCCTTTATTTTTTTTGTGCTGTTTGTCCTTCTTTTCGCATACATCTAACCATAGATCAGGAGGCGTTAATTATGACTTTTAAAAAGATTGGCGGCCCACTGCTGGGATTAACATTGGCAGGCTGTATGCTGCTGATGTTGCTTCATCCGGAGGCATCCCTTGGCGCAGCCTTACGAGGCCTGGCCATCTGGTGGGATGTGTTATTCCCCTCCCTATTTCCATTCTTCGTCATATCCGAAATCATGCTAGGCCTAGGGATCGTTCATCTCTTCGGTGCACTGCTCGATCCATTGATGCGCCCTCTTTTTGGTATACCAGGTAGCGGCGGGTTTGTCGCTGCGATGGGATATGTATCAGGATATCCTGTTGGCGCTAAATTAACCGCTAAGCTGCGGGAACAGAATCTGATTAGCAGAGTAGAGGGCGAACGATTAGTCGCTTTCACAACCTCCTCTGACCCAATCTTTCTGTTAGGTGCAGTATCCGTTGGTTTCTTTCGAGACGCATCGTTGGGGCTCATCCTAGCCCTCGCCCACTATGGGAGCGGTTTGATTGTTGGCTTGCTAATGTCGTTCCATGGACGCAAAGAACAGAGATCCCCCTCCCAAGACCCATCCATAACTAGTTCTACTGCCCTCTCTGTTCCAGCCAAAAAAGGTTTTGGAAGAATCCATGCAGCACTTCTTGCCATGGAGGAGGCTCGGCGCAAAGATGGACGGAGCTTTGGGGAGCTATTAAAGGGAGCAATCCAGTCCTCGCTAAAGCTTATTATTGTCGTAGGCGGTTTGGTTGTATTCTTCAATGTGCTAATGGAACTGCTAGCCCGTGCCGGTATCCTATCCTCCCTTTTTAACATGACCGGACATCTTGTGTCCCTTGTAGGTGGTCCTCCAGAACTAGCTCAGGCTCTCATTAGCGGATTCTTTGAGGTGACAATCGGTGCCCGTTCAGCAGGTGAAGCCGCAGCTTCCATCCCGCTTCAGTTCAAGGTAGCGGCAGCTGCCTTCATTCTCTCTTGGGGCGGATTATCTGTACATGCCCAGGTGGCAAGTATTCTGAACGGTACCGGGCTGCGGTATCTGCCATTTTTGACTGCACGGCTAATTCACGCCATACTCGCATCAGGATTGGTCTTGCTGCTCTGGAACCCTGTGATGAACACAGGGCTGTCTACCACATGGGTATCATTACCAGCCTCTGCTGCCTTTACTCCTTCTGCCTCAGGGATCACGGCAAGCCTCGCCCTGCTGAGTCTATTATTAACTGCTGCAATTCTAGTCTCACTGCTTATCCCTGTATTCACGACAATGATTCGATGGGTACGGCGAAGTTGATTAACATATTGTGTTCCGGGTCAAGATTGATTATGATCGGTGTATGACTGAATTATACAAAAGGAGCCTGTACATCTTGAGATATTATGTTCTGGACCGCGGTGATGAACTATCAATCAAACTTGCCGAGCAGTTTCACAAGCTGGCGGCGGAGCGGGACCTGCAACTGGATGCCGAGTCTCCCGAAATCGTCATCTCTATTGGCGGAGACGGCACAATGCTGCACGCTTTTCATACCTTTATCGATCAAATCCCCAATCTAGCCTTCGTAGGTGTGCACACAGGACACTTAGGCTTCTATGCGGACTGGCAAGCGGAAGAGCTACCCACCTTAATCGACTACATGTGCGGAACCGAGGATTCTGAGCCTCAGAAACCTCGTATCGTGAAATATCCGTTGCTTGAGCTGGAAATTCACAAGAAATCCGGTTCTTCGTCCCACATTGCCCTAAATGAATTTACCCTTAAAGGGGTAGATGGAACTATAATGATTCAAGTTGACATCAATGATGTTACCTTCGAAATGTTCCGGGGTGATGGGCTTTGTATTTCTACTCCTTCTGGTAGCACGGCCTATAACAAAAGCCTTGGGGGAGCCATGGTTCACCCATCTATAGAAGCGCTGCAGATTGCCGAAATCGCCTCAATTAACAACCGCGTATTTCGAACAATGGGGTCGCCATTACTACTGCCGAAGCATCACCATTGCGATATTCTTTCATGTAAGGATCAGCGCTTACTACTCACGATAGATCATAACAATATCCCAGTAGATGATCTGATTTCAGTACGCTGCCAAGTATCGGACAAGAAGGTCAGTTTCGCCAGGTACCGTCCTTTTCCGTTCTGGAACCGTGTACGTGAAGCTTTTTTAGTTTAAGATTAACCTTCGATCCAACGATTTTCAGTGGCTGGAGATATCCATTTCTCCGGCTTTTTTGTGTGACAAAACTAACACCAACTGATAGACTGAGAGAGAAGCCAAATGGTATAATGAGGCTATTTTACAAAGAGTTACATAAAAGGAGAGAGTACTGTTGAAAAGATTTTTATCCCTCTTAAGCATAAGTCTACTGGCCCTCATACTTGCGGTCCCGGCTTTTGCAGCATCGAAACCAATTGATGTTTATATTAACGGAAGTAAGGTTTCCTTCACCGCTGGATCCCCATACTTAGCGAACAATTCTGTACTTGTACCTTTCCGGGTTGTCTTTGAGAAGCTTGGACTTCAAGTTCTCTGGGATGCCAAAACTGGAACGGTAACAGGAAAAAGTTCAAATCTTGCGATTACCCTCAAAATTGGCAGTAACCGCGCTACTGTTAACGGAACCGTAAAAAAACTAACCACTGCACCAGTTTCCTCAGCCGGCACTACATACATCCCTTTGCGTTTTATCGCAGAGGCAACCGGGGGCACAGCTGTCTGGAATTCTACCAGTAGAAGTGTACAAATTACTACTCCTGTCTCCAAAGGTAAGGACGAAGCAGCCATTACAGCATTAATCCGTTTGTCTAATCAATATTTCAATGAAGAAAAAGCGACTAGCTTCTACTCCCTTATGGATCCGGAGTACTCTTACACGGAATCAGTGGCCGAACTCAATGAATCTTTTAAAGCTTTTGACATAAAGAATACTATTGATAGCTTGGAAATCCTCGACATTACAGCTGACGAAGCCACTGTGTATACGCTTGAAAGTTCACGCAGAATAGGTGGGACTTATACTCCAGATACAGAGAATGAATACGTATATACCCTGGTCCGCAAGAACGGAAGCTGGAAGATTTCATCCGTGGAATCCCAAAGCTCGACCGTTCTCCTTACTCATGAACAAGGTATAAAACCAGCAGCCAACATCCCTCAAAACGATGCGGATGCCCTCAAAGGTACTATTAGCAAGTATTATCAAGCAATGAACGAACAGAATCCTACAGCAGTTCTTTCCACGATGACTTCATATGGAGAAGAATATGATTCCTCTCTCAAGGCAGATTTGGATGATTTCTTTGCTTCGTATGATATTACCTATACTCCAGGCATTTCAAATATTTATTATTACAGTGCCAAAGAAGCTGCTATATATGTAGAAAGCAAAGACAAGGAAGCTAGTGAAGAGGAGACTTATGAGCAAGGCCTTATCTATATTCTATCCAAGTCGGATACTGGTGTATGGACAATCGATGACACATATAGCATCTACAATAAACTTGTGAAATCCTAATAAAAAGGGTGTTTGATTCCATGAAATCAAAAAAAATAATAAGTGCACTGTTAACCAGCTGTCTAGCTTTATCTATTACATTTGCTCCACTGGCTTCCGCTGCAGATGCCGCTAAAGCTTCCACAGACAACAGTGATCTTATTAATGAAGTAATGAAGCTATTGGAGAACTATAATCTTTCAGATGTAGATAAAGATATTTTGATTCGCGGAGCAATTGACGGCATGGTGAACACACTGGATGATCCATACAGCCAATACTTCAATTCCGAGGAAGCGGCGCAATTTGAACATGCGGTTGATCTCGAATACGTTGGCATCGGTGTTAAACTTCAATATACGCCAACAGAGCTCTACATCGAAGAAATCTCTCCAGGTTCTCCTTCTGAAAAGGCAGGCTTGAAACGCGGCGATACGATTCTCAAAATCAACGGAATACCTGTTGACGAAACGGATGATTCGGAACTAAGTGGAGCCGCGGGCACTAAGGTCACCCTGCTGATCCTCAGAAATGGTGTCACAAAATCTTATGTTGTCACCCGAAATGAATTGAACTCGACTTCCGTTTTTGGAACCCTCATTGGTCCGAAGATTGCCTATATTTCGCTAAGTGGTTTCACACAGAATTCTGATGAAGAATTCGCCGCTATGCTGAAGAAGATGCGTACAGCGGGAATGAAATCCATGGTGCTTGATTTACGTGATAACTTGGGTGGCTACATGGATTCGGCATACAACATTGCCTCTAGTTTTATGGATAAAGGCATCATGATGTATACCTCTGATCAAAGTGGCGCGTTAACTCCTGTAACGATTACTAGTGGCAGCAAAATCGGTGTGCCCGTCGTAATTCTAACCAACGAATACACTGCAAGTGCGTCAGAAGCTCTTACGGGCGCCCTGCGCGACAACAAGCTGGCTACTGTTGTAGGCACTCGTTCTTACGGCAAAGCGCGTATTCAAAGCCTACTTCCAGTGTCTAATGGCGACATGCTGAAATTGACCACGCAGAAATATCTAACACCTAAAAAAGAAGACTTTAATCACATCGGTCTCGCACCGGATATTGAGGTAAAAGGGAAAACTGCACAGTTGATTACTGCCCTACAGATTGCTGGAATGAAGACTTTAGAAGTCACCGGAGATCATCATATCTTAAATATCAACGGGGTTCCTTTTGCTGGTAATGTTGGTCTTGTTAAGCAGGGCGATAAAACTTATGCTTCATCGCTGGTGCTGGCTGCGCTTGTCGAGGGCGAGATCACCTGGGATGCCAAGAACAAGAAGGTCATCGTAAAGAGCGGAACAGGCACATCTACCGGCTTTACGCTTTCCTCCAAAGAGGCGCTATCTCAGAATGGTGAGACCTACATTGAATTAAATGCCTTTAAGAAGAAGTTTCCGGCACTCGTATGGAGTTACAATGCTACACAAAAGCAATTGAAATTATCTATAAAATAATCCATAAGAAAAGGCAGCAATTCTCCAGAGATGGGGTTTGCTGCCTTTATTATTTGTACATATCTATTCAAAAGAAAAAAGCTGTCTCATTCGTAGAAGGACTCTACTTATGGTCAGCTTTCATCGTTAAGATTGTGGATTTTCTATGTTTTGTGTGTTTTGTGTGTTTTGTGTGTTTTGATTATTTTGAGGCTTTTGTGTGTTTTGGGGTTTTTGGGATTGACCTTGTGGTGGTCTGCTTTGAAATTCCTTTTTGGATTTCTTCCCTTGCGAATCTTTACCCCGGTGATTTCGACTTTGATGTTCTCTCAAAGGTCTATCCTTAGCAGAAGTCATCTCTTTAAATGCAGCAGATGAATTCGAACCTTGCTTAGATGATGTTTCTTTAGAGGAGAGCTCCTTATCTATAGCCGCTCCATCATTATCCTCAGCTTCTAGCTCCGAATCTTCTTCCTCACTCGGCTCTGGTATTTCTTTGATCAGAATATCCTTGAACAAACCCTCTTGTGGTACCTCTTTTAACTTATGCAACACAAAATATGCGCAGCCAAAATTGCAATATTCATTAATATAATCGACCATGCCAGAAATCGCTGTATCCCGATTCACCTTTGGGTGGTTGTCCCGATAAAAACCTTTCAAACGCAGCTGACTGTAACCCCAGTCACCAATAATGTAGTCGTATCTTTCCAGCACTTCGCTATATCTTCCGCGAAACGCCTCCGGATTCCAACCATCCTTATGATCTAACATTAGTTCGTAGCCTTTTCCGCCTATAACGATCAAACCTTTTGTCGCCTGCCTTTCGAAGGAAAGTATTTTCGTTGATTATGCCGTCATTTCCGAGAAATATTGGGCTTTCGGTCGCTGTTGTTGATTAATTTCTTCTATTTGAACCGCATCAGCGGTTGAAATTAATCAACAGTGTATGCTTACGATGCTAGCTTTCCTTCGGAAAGCTTTCAGGCG
The DNA here is from genome assembly GCF_038009145.1 of Paenibacillus sp. FSL R5-0923. Classification (NCBI taxonomy): domain Bacteria; kingdom Bacillati; phylum Bacillota; class Bacilli; order Caryophanales; family Paenibacillaceae; genus Paenibacillus; species Paenibacillus sp. FSL R5-0923. The sequence continues at coordinate 1,814,330 of NZ_JBBPAT010000001.1, read as the reverse complement.
AACGCTACGCTCCTACAGCTCCAACATTTCTCTCCAATGACTCAAATCAACGTTTTTTTATGTGTAACCTATGGGCTGAGTGTTTCAGAACGCTATCGCTCCTTCAACCCTCTCCTTAATAAAACCTTTTTGTGACTTTGTCACTATTTCAAAAAAATTAACTAGAAGAAACCGCGCGCTCCTCACGAGCTTGAGCGGCAGATTTCACCTGCTCATGCGCACGATAAGAGCTGCGAACAAGCGGAGCTGATTCCACATGGCTAAAGCCACGCTTCAATCCCTCTTCCTTAAGCAGCGCAAATTCCTCTGGTGGATAATATTTCTCCACATTTAAATGCTTTGGAGAAGGCTGCAAGTATTGTCCTAAAGTCAATATATCACAATTTACGGCTCGTAAATCATCCATTGCTTGTAAAATCTCATCCCACTCTTCACCGACTCCAAGCATAATGCTTGATTTGGTAGGAATATCCGGCTTCATTTCCTTAGCTCTGCGCAGCAGTTCCATCGAACGGCGATACTTCGCTTTAGCCCGTACACGGTCTGACATCCGTTCCACCGTCTCAATATTATGGTTAAGAATGTCTGGATTACTGTTCATAACAATCTCTAGACTATTCCGTTCTCCCAGGAAATCTGGAATCAATACTTCAACACTACATAACGGAAGGCGTTTACGAATTGCCGCTACCGTCTCAGCAAAAATCTGAGCGCCACCATCCGCAAGATCATCACGGGCCACACTGGTCACCACGCAATGGCGAAGGTTCATTCCCTCTGCAGCTTCTGCTACACGTTCAGGCTCCTGCAGGTCCAGCTCTGTCGGCATCCCTGTATTCACAGCGCAGAAACGGCATGCGCGAGTACATATATCACCAAGAATCATAAAGGTAGCCGTTCGATTTGCCCAGCATTCATAAATATTCGGACACCTAGCTTCTTCACATACGGTATGTAAAGTTTTAGAACGCATCATGCTCTTGATTTCCTGATAGTTATCACCGGTAGTTAGCTTGATTCTAATCCAATCCGGCTTAGGCTGCTTTGCTGTTTTATTCGTCAAAATAATAAACCCCGCTTCCTCCTGAATGTGATGCTGCAGATGAAAGATGCTGCCTCATATTATACCATGTGCGCTTTACAATTGCCTGTTTTTGTGAAATATGCAGGGCATCTCAACTTCGATTCCGGCGAAGAATTTACTGGTACCTTTAGACAAGAACGGATAAAAAGTAGCCTTTTGCTTCAATCTATAATAAAAGCTTTATCCGAAGTGCCTACATTCAATTCTACGCCCGGACAAAAGGAGGCTGTTATCTTGCTGGTCCTATTTAAGAATACTAATAACCGGAGAACTATGTTATGTCTGTCCGCGGCCGCTATCCTTTGGGGTGGTTTAGGCCTTCCCGTTCCAGCAGCTGCAGTACAGGCTACAGTCCAACCGGTGGAAAGCAGCGGCAATTCTGTTAATGCTAGCAAAGAATCCATATGGTCTGCCCGTAGGGGGATTTATGATCAACTGAGTGCAGCCACTGGAATCCCTTGGTTTAGATTCGCAGCAATTGATCAATATGAACGCACCATCGCCAAAAAAGGTTCCTCAGACAAACCCGTCACCAACCGTCTTACTGGAATCATGATTCCAGCACCCGTATGGTCCGGTCCACTCAACCCGGATCAGGAGGATACTTCTCCTGAATCCATCACTTTCTTTAACGGCTTCGGCCGTGATGGCTCAGGTGATGGAATCGCCGATCCAGAGAATGATGCTGATGTTCTATATAGTATGGCTAGACACTTGCAGAAATATGGTGATTCACCTAATGATTTCAGCATTGGCATTTGGGAGTATTATCACAATGGTCGTGCCTCTCAGCGCATAGCTCAGTTCGCTAAGCTATATGAACATTTTGGTCGGCTTGACCTGTCAGGTAATGCTTTTCCACTTCCCTTAAGTAATTCTTATTCTTATCGTAGCACTTGGGGAACCGGCAGAAGCTGGGGTGGGGCACGTATTCACGAAGGGACTGACCTCTTTGCACCGCAAGGTATGCCGGTACGCAGCACCTGCTTTGGCTTAGTGGAAACTAAAGGCTGGAACCGCTACGGTGGCTGGAGAATTGGAATTCGTGATATCGAGAACCGTTACCATTATTACGCCCATTTATCCGGGTATAACAAATCCATTTCTCGTGGAGATATCGTCTCACCAGGTGAAATCATTGGCTGGGTTGGCAGCTCAGGTTACGGAAATCCAGGAACACAAGGGAAATTCCCGCCACATCTACATTTTGGCATCTACCGTGACCGAGGGATTACTGAATGGGCTTTTGACCCTTTTCCGTTGCTAAAACAATGGGAGAATCAGGAGTATAGAGACTTAAAGAACAAAAATAAAAAAAGTGCTACAAACAAGGAAAAACGCCTTTAGCGTCCCTAAAGGACGGTCAGCGTTTATGCGAGAAATATAAGGATAATGTATAGCGTGAAACTTATACTTTCTTATATTTAAAAAAAGAAACGGCTTTGCCATCCTTTGGAGATGACACCCGTTTCTTGATGAATAAGGCCCCTTCTTTTGAAGAGAGGCCTTATACTATTTTAGTACAACATTAAACATCCAAACGGTTCAATGCTCACTATAAGCTTGTTATTATTTTTAAAAGTAGCTCCTGACAGTAAATCGGTAAGCAAATTCTTATCCGAACGATATACATTAAGCTCAAGCTCGTACGCGTTCGGAGAATTATTGATAATTAAACCTATCTTCTCTTGATCCATTCCCCGTGTATAACCGAAGACATTACGGACTTCATCCGTGAACCAAGGACGAAACTTACCTTTTCGTAGAATATCACAGCTTTTTCTTAGGAAAATTAGCTCTTGATACCACTTCAGCAGCGCTGTATTTTGAGCTTGCTCTTGCCATACCATAGCTTTTCTACAGTGAGGGTCCGTAGCTCCTTCCATCCCAACCTCATCCCCATAATAGATCATCGGAATACCGATATAAGTCATCTGAAAAAAAACTGCCAACCTCATGCGCTGTATTGCCGTACTCTCGCGGTCCCAGCCACGTCCCCCCTCCTTACACGCTGTAAGAAAACGCAACGTATCATGACTGCCAATCAATTGAAACATAGCCGAATTCGCCTGGTCATTATACAACGCCTCCTGATGGAGTACTTGCTCCATAAAGCGATCTGGCCCTGTTGACTGCTCTGCAAAGAATTCCAGCACGGCATCCCGAAGCACATAATTCATGCCACCATCGAATTGATCCCCTCTAAGCCAAGGCCCAGATGCATGCATTATCTCTCCAATGAGTAAAATTTCAGGAAATTCAGACTTTAGCTCTTGCCGAAACCGGGACCAAAAAGCCGGGTTGACCTCATTCGCTACATCAAGACGCCAGCCGTCTATTTCTGTTTCACGAATCCAATACTTGGCAACTCCAATCATATAATCTGCCGTCTCGGGATGATCCATATTCAGCTTAGGCATATGCGCTTCAGCTTTAGCGAATGTCTCATAATTCGGGGCAGGCGTCTGTGTTACGGGAAAAGAACGAATAAAGAACCAATCTTTATATGGAGACTGCTCACCTTTTTCCATCACATCTTTAAAAGCAAAGAATTGATCTCCCGAATGATTAAACACGGCATCCAAAATGACCCTAATTCCATGGCGATGTGCCTCACGGACTAGCGTCTTCAATCCATCTACATCGCCAAATGCAGGGTCGATCTTATAATAATCGGAGGTGTTATATTTATGCTCGGAAGGAGACTCAAATACAGGCGTCATGTAAATAGTGTTCACACCAAGCTGCTGTAGATAAGGTATTTTGTCCGTAATGCCTTTTAGAGTTCCACCATTGTAGCTGCTAGGATAAATTTGATAGGTCACCGCATCCTGGCTCCATAACGGTAACTTCAAAGCCTCAGAATGGTGAAGATATGCATATTGAAAAGAACCTGCACGCTCCCGATTCTCCGACGCGCCCCTCTCTCCATACCAGATATACTGCCCCGCAGCATTCGCTATATGGAATAGATATCTGCTTCTTCTAGTGCTGGTCTGAATAATTGCTTCATGAATCTCATAAATACCGGCCGACCCAATCCGATCCATCTGCAAAGGAACTTCTTGCCCCGGAGAATCATAACGATCCGAGTGGATTACGGTACAGGATAATTGCTGTCCAGCTTGTGTAAATAATCTGAGCTTCAGGGTCCCTGTACCTACAGGATAGGCAAATGGATCTTCACTTGTATGATATACAAACCATGATTGAGGCATAACTTATGGACTCCTTCTATACTTTTATCGTTCTATCTATCTGTTCATACATCATTAGAGAGACTGCTAAATTTGTGTTATTATGGTTACAAATACCGTTTTCAAGTTATGAGGGACGACGATGAAAGTAACGATTTCTGATATTGCTAAAGCAGCCAATGTGGCTAAATCTACTGTATCTAAAGTACTAAATGATTCCCCAAAAATATCACAGGAAACGAAACAAAAGGTTCGAGAGATTATGAAGCAAATGAACTACACGCCAAGCAGTATTGCTACTGGATTAGCTAGACAAAGCAGCTGCAATATTGGCTTACTGGTTGATATGTCTAAAGAAAGTGAGTTTCTGAACCAATTCTTCTACAACATTATTGGTGGAATCGAGAGCGTAATTGCACCTTTAAAATACGAGCTGACCATTTCCAATGTGCAACATAGCAGTCCAGAAGGCCATTTTCTAAATAGGCTTGTGTTTAGCAAACGTGTCGACGGTATTATTGCCAACAACTCCGTGCTGACTGAAGAGCTATCTGAAGAACTGAATCAACTGGAGTTTCCTTACATCTCCATTGGAGAGATTATGACCCCCGGAAGTTGGGTTGATTTCGATAATGAAGCAGGCGGCAACATGCTGACCGAGCATCTCATCGAACAAGGTTATTCAAAGATAGCCTTCATAGGCGGGCAGCAGCAGGAAAAAATTTATACACATCGCCTAGGTGGATACTTAAGCGCATTACAGCAGGCGGATCTTACCGTTCCTCAGCAATGGATCATTAACTGCAAGGCTGATGAACATGATAGCTATCATGCTGCACTTGAGCTTTTGCAGCGTGAAGAACGGCCAGACTCTGTGGTGTGTATGAACAGTTATGTAGCCTTTGGGGTGCTTCAAGCCGCAAAAGCACTCGGAATTGATGTTCCATCTGAACTCGGCATCGCCGCTTTCGATGAATATCCGCTGTCCCGTTATACAACACCTCCTTTAACTTCGCTTAATATCGATACGTTTAAGCTGGGTGTATCTTCAGGGCAGCTGCTGATGGAGCGCATTCGTGGCAATGATGCGCCCCACAAGCATTCGCTATTAGAGCCAGAACTAATTCCTCGTGAATCCACGATGAGAGCTAAATTCTCTGGAACAACTTCATAATTGGACTACTTTTCTATTGTATCTTCTACAATGAATAAGCTTCGTACTACTTACCAAGGAGCGGCCCCACACGGGGGGCCGCTCCTTGTCATGTGAAAGGTATTTTGATCCACTCTTATAGTAACTTATAGATCTTTCCAACGCTGCACGGTCAGGTTCACTGTTTGTGCGCCGCCTGCTGGAGTAAGCGTTCGATTGGAAATGTCCGATCCGTTCGAGTTTACCTCTACATTAGTCCAAGCGCCCCGCGTAACTTTATATTGCACCGCTGTTCCTGCTGGTAAGCTCAGTGTGATGGAATACACCCCATCACTACCTTTAGTCAGTTGATAGGCTGGATCCGCTGCATTCCAGCTGTTGAAGGTACCGGTAAGATACACAGGTCCGCTCGCCGGAGTAGACGCTGGAACATTTACACGAAACGTCACACTGTCTGCTTGAGGTTCCCCTGCACTGATACTTCCGTTCACCAGGCTCCAGGTTCCAGCATCAAAATGGTAATTACTGCTGCCGTTGTTATCCCATGTACCACTGCCATTATTAAAGGCTGCGGTCAGTCCGGATGCAGTGCCCAGCTGAATTGTGATCGACTTATATCCTGGGAAAGAAGAAGCTTGAAGCTGTTCACCTGGAGCCGTCGTCCAGACTGTCGCCCCATCCAGCTTGTAATGAATGTAGGAGCTGCTGTAAGCCGTATTCTTATAATAGATCGTTGCAGTGTTGCCAGTCGGTGTAGTCGTTGGTGTTGGGGTTACCGTTGGCGTTGGTGTTGGGGTTACTGTCGGCGTTGGTGTCAGTGTTACCGTTGGTGTTGGTGTTGGTGTTGGTGTTGGTGTTGGTGTTGGTGTCGGTGTTACTGTTGGTGTTGGCGTTGGTGTCACTGGTCCACCCGATGTAATACTTCCTGTTGGCGTATAAGTCCAGGTTCCAGTACCGAATAGATAGTTGCTTCCCCCGTTACTGTCCCATGTGCCACTGCCGTTGTTAAAGCATGCTTCAAGCTGGCTGGCGGAACCGATATTAATCGTTATTTTGTTGTATCCGGCTACATCAGATACAGGTATAGCCACACCCGGAGATGTCGTCCATGTACCTCCTACTGGGCGATAATGAATATAAGGCGAGGTATAACCTTGCTTATAGTAAATCGTGACACTGTTCCCTGCTGGTGTTGTAATAGACGCAATCGCACTAAGAAGAGATAGATTGCCTGCGGCATCAAATGCTTTTACCGTGTAGTTATAGGTAGTGCTAGCGGATAAACCATTGTCCGTATAGGATGTAGTCGCCGTTGTGCCTACCTTGACACCATTACGATAAACTTCATATCCAGTTACGCCTACGTTGTCGGTAGAAGCCGTCCAGCTGATCAAAGCGCTAGATGCATTCTGAACAGTTGCCGTTACATTAGTCGGAGTAGTTGGAGGAACTGTTTCTGATGGTTGTTGTTGTTTCGCATAGATTTTGGCTGAATTCGCACCTACAGTTACAGTAATTTGCTTTCCAGTTACTCCGCCTGATTGTACAGTCACTGTATCTGCAGTATTCAGCTGATTATACAAAACTGTTCCTGCGGTCAAACTACTCTCGGCACGTAGCGGGATAGTTACCGTTTGCGAACCATTAGATTGATTACTAAATACAGAGATAGCTTCTTGACCTTGATTAGTTCCAGTGTCGATACGACGTGAGAAGGCATATAAGTTCTGTGCAGCCCACATTTCACGTTGAGTACCTGTACGTAGTGCTGGGTTATTTTTACGAATTTCATTAAGTTTGGCTACGTGCTTGTAGGTGCTGGCATTTTCATTAAAATAGTTCTCAATCACGTTTCCGCTTGCATCCCGTTTCACCATAGACCAACGGTTCCAAGTATCCGCAATACCGCCTGTCATGATCTGACTGTTGCCATTGCCTTTGTTCTGCTCTGTTCCTTGGAAGACAACCGGTGTTCCACGAACTGTAAAAATAAAGGTTAAAGCATTCTGCAGCTTATCAACGCTTCCCCCGGCTTCCGTTAGAAAACGGTTGCGGTCATGATTGTCGATAAAGGTAACCATGTGATTGGCATTCCCGTTGTAGTAGGAATCCTGTGCCAAGGTGCTTTTGATATTGGACTCAAAAGACTGCCCATAAGCAAAGCTGTTAAGTACGGAGAAGAACATTGGGAAATCGAGCATGCCCCATTCCTTATTGTTTCCGACCCAACGTGAGACAAATTCAGCATTTCCGTCGAAATTCTCGCCAAATGTATTAACGCCCAGATAATTTTGTAGTTCACCAATATCTGTTGGCTTCATCAGCTTGGCAGCATCCACACGCGCACCGTCAGCGCCTGTATAATCAAACCAGCCTTTGATGGAATCGAAGATCGCCTGCTTAGCCGCAGGAACATCGAAATCAATGTCATCTAACCCGCCCAAATCATGATTCTCTAAGTAATCCTGCGCCCACTGATCATATCTTCCATCTGCTAGAGACCAGTTAATATCTCCATTATGGTGGTACCATGCTGGATTATTGAACGGAGCCACTGGCTGCAATGATGGGATGTCATAATAGGCTTGGGAACCTAGCATATAATCACCGACGTGGTTTGGCACAACGTCAATCACTACTTTGATGCCAAGCGCATGTGCGGAATCCACAAGCTCTTTCAGCTTCTCCTTCGTTCCGAAGTATGGATTGGCAGCGTTAGGGTTCTTAACGTTGTATCCGTGATAGGCTGTATTTTTACCGGTACCGTTGTTTTCCCGGTTAGTCATTTGTGGCTCAGCCACTGGGGAAATCCAAATCGCGGTATAGCCCATATTTTTAATATATGATAGCTTATCGATAATCCCCTGCCAGTCTCCGCCTTTCATATAACGGAAATCTTCCTCAGAGTTTTCTCCATAGCGAATTGCCGCACCAGTAGCATTGTTGGAAGTATCTCCATCATTAAATCGGTCAACCATAATCTGATAAATAGTGTCGTTCTCATTAATCGTGCCGATGCTTGCCGCTTCAGCTTTTTGCGGTGTTAAGACAAACAAATTAATCACGGTAGAAAGAAGAATAGATGTAATTAGAACGGGTACATACCATAACCTACGTTTCATTGCGTGCATCTCCCTCTCTTATTAAAGCGTATTCATAACACTCTAAAGCCTACTTCCTTGATTGAAAACCAAGCCCGCCCAGTGATGTCTCTAATGTTTTTAACGTCTTTAACACAAAAAACAAATAATTTTAGGGAAACCGGTTTCCCAACTAAAAATTACCATGATTGTGAATGCGTTGTCAAGCTATAAAATTTAAAATTCCCAAGAAAAAGAGCCTCCTTATTGGGGGCTCTTTGGGGTTCATTATTCACCTTATATGCTTAGCTTCCAACACTCTGAATAAAATGCAGTACTTCATTCATAATCCGGTCCTTATCTTCACAATGACAAACCATATGACCACTGTTATCCACCATTATCACCTGTTTTTGGGCTGTAGGAATCGTATGCTGCAGAAAGTCAGCGCTTCGAGTCTTCACCAGATGATCTCGCTTACCCTGCACGATCAAGGTTGGAGTCTCAATATGCGGATAGATTGAAAAACTCTCCCGGACCAATCGTTGAAACTCTCTCGTCGCCCTTGGGGGCGTTGAAGTGAATTTATTAATATACGTTTTTAGCATGGAAAAGCTCCCAAGAGTCTTAAGAATCTCCACGGGATTCAGCGGAAATACGGGAGTGGACAATAAAGTAAGGGATTTGATCCAGGGTTTATACCGTACAGAAAGATGTGAAGCAATAAGGGCACCGGTAGAAAAGCCGATCAGATGAACACCTTCATCCGTCTTTAACAGCTCTGTCAATTCATCTTCAGCACTCTGTTGCCAATCATGTCGATCCGAATGCAATAAATCATTCCTGCTCCCCCCATGCCCTTTCAGGGTAAACGTTCTGGAACGGTAATTATGCTGCTCCATAAACTGGGACAAGGGAGAGATCTCATGCTCACCTCCGGTAAAGCCATGAATAAATAAACAACTTTCCATAATTGTCCCTCTTTTCACATTCCAATCTGACATGCAACTTTATTGTATAATGCCAATCCCCTTTATTTTCTATACATTCCACCCTTTTATGTAAAACCTCAACCCAAGTGATGTCAAGGTTCAGCTCTGTGAATGGTTCGCAGCAAGAACGCTATTGTTCCCACCAAAGAAGACCCAACGCTGAGGTAATCGTTAAACCTACGGCGGAGCTGGATGAGGTTACGTTAGCACAAATAGCAGTCCCAGGCGGGACAATGATGCTGCCCGTAAAGTTCTGTGTGAAAGCCCCCGGTGCCAATTGATAATTGAAAAGCGTCGTTCCCCCGCTAATGGCTGCTGTGGAAGACTGAACGGTCATCGCACTCGTCGCCGAGCTGCCCAAATTATTATTCGTTGGCGTTAAGATTGCTGGTGAAGTTACCGTCCCTCCTTTTACAATTGTAAAGCTACCCGACATTGCGGATAGTAGAGAAGAACCGCCAATACTGCCGCTTATACGTGAGATATAAACAGTTTTCCCACTGCCTGAAGCATTACTAATCCGAATAGAAGCGATTGCGGAGATTAGACTAAGTACGACCAAACTAGACGCGGATGTGTTAGTTGAATACAAGACTGCAGCCTGCGAAGCGCTTATTTCAGGCGGCGCGCTAATATCTGGCGCTTGGAAGGTGTTCACCATATCCACATAAAGCGGTTGATCGTTGTCGTTAAATACAAATTGATTAGGCATATTTATCCCCTCCTGTTTCTAATATTCCCACCAGCTGATAGACGTTGTCGCCGCTGATGACCCCGATGCAATCGTTACGGAGGTAGTGATGGAATTTCCGGGAGGAACAACAATTTGTCCAGTAAAATCAACAATGACCGGACCGACCGCCAGCAATAGAGATACTAGAGAAGCCGGACCTCCAGTAGGCGCAGTCGTAGAGGTTCTTGCCGTCATAACACTGGTTAACGCACTGCCAAAATTATAATTAATCGGTGTAACGGTGGTTCCGGTGACCGTAGCGTTCCGAAGTAGTGATAAAGTAACCGCCGCCGTCGCTGAACTGGCAGTAACACGGGATACATATAAGGTACGTCCGCTTCCTCCCGGATTACTAATCTGAATAACTAACGGGGCAGCCGTCGTTACCGTAGAAGTGAATGGGATTCCAAACAATAACCCCGCCTTAGCTGCTCCCCCCTCAGGAGCTGAATCTATACCAGGTGCAACATACGTATTGACTTGTTCTGTAAAAAGTGGCTGGCTACTCTGATTGAATACTGAGTCGTTCGGCATGAGTTATCCTCCCCGTTCTTAAGCTTATTCTATTTTATGCCACACTCAGTAACAGGTTGTGGGAATGTGCGTATATTGCTTTTTCTGCCCAATCACCCCCTATTTCCCACCATATATTAATATCACACCATTCGAATGGCTAAGGATTGTCCCTATCGGTTTGCGGCTTATTGGACTGCGGTTTATTTTTAGGCTCAGGGCTCAAACGACGGTTTGGGCCTTTTCATGGATTGAGTTCCAGAAAGCCCGTAGGAAGTGAATGAAATCCATAACGGCCTGGAGCTTAAAAAGCGCAGCAAAATAAAACAAAAAAAGCAGAGCTAAAACGATGATCTCTTACACATTAAGAATCAGGGAGATCACCCTGTTAGTCTCCGCCTCCACGCTACATTCAAAGGGTATTGGCAAGCAAGAATGTGTATACGTCCAAGCCCAGTCTTTTGGTATAACTCAATCATTTATAAGGAAAGGACGAGGAACTTTGCCTAACTATAGCTCTTTTCAAGCGAATCCTGATAATCTAAGAACGCTTATATTCGGCCGAGATGCCTCGCTGATTGATCATCCGCTCACTACAGATCCAAGCGGAAATCTAACAACGATTATTCTTGATGGTACAATTTCCAGCGTGCTCGGCGCTACGATCACCGCGGGTACCTTGTCCTCCGCAGGAACAGTTACAAACATCCTTAACGGCACCATTACTAGCGTGCTCGGCGCTACAATTACTGCCGGTACTTTGTCCTCCGCAGGAACAGTTACAAACATCCTTAACGGCACCATTACTAGCGTGCTCGGCGCTACGATTACTGCGGGTACTTTGTCCTCCGCAGGTACAGTTACAAACATCCTTAACGGCACCATTACTAGCGTGCTTGGTGCTACGATTACTGCCGGTACTTTGTCCTCCGCAGGTACTATTACTAATATCCTTGACGGCACCATTTCCAGCGTACTTGGTGCTACGATTACTGCGGGTACTTTGTCCTCCGCAGGTACTATTACTAACATCCTTGAGGGCACCATTACCAGCGTGCTCGGCGCTACCATTACCGCCGGTACAATCACTAGTGTGCTTGGGGCAACCATAACAGCAGGTACGTTATCATCCGCCGGAACAGTTACAAACATCCTTAACGGCACCATTACTAGCGTGCTCGGCGCTACCATCACAGCTGGTACTTTGTCCTCCGCAGGTACTATTACTAACATCCTTGAGGGCACCATCACTAACGTGCTCGGAGCTACCATCACAGCTGGTACTCTATCTTCCGCAGGTACAGTCACCAACATCTTAAACGGTACCATTACCAGCGTACTCGGAGCTACCATCACAGCTGGTACTCTATCTTCCGCAGGTACAGTCACCAACATCCTTAACGGGACAATCACCAGCGTACTCGGAGCTACGATTACTGCCGGTACTTTGTCCTCAGCAGGTACAGTCACCAACATCCTTAACGGGACTATCACCAGCGTACTTGGAGCTACGATTACTGCCGGTACTTTGTCTTCTGCAGGTACAGTCACCAACATCTTAAACGGCACCATTACCAGCGTACTCGGAGCTACCATCACAGCTGGTACTCTATCTTCAGCAGGTACAATCACCAACATTCTTAACGGCACCATCACTAGTGTGCTCGGAGCTACGATCACAGCTGGTACTCTAAGTAGTGTCACTTCTATTTCACAACGCAGCTTTATAGAACAGACCACTACAGGTATTGCGACTGCTAATACCTATACACCTCTACCAGCCGTTACTACGAGCGTACTGGGAACGTATTCCTTCTTCATTAACAATACTGGGGCAAATCCGGTCAACACACGTGTGGAAATCAGTGCTGATGGAACGAACTATTTCGTCGATACCACGGGGGATAATCCTTTAGCAGCAGGCTCTATCGATGTCATAGTGCCAGCCAGATTCCTGAAATATACCCGCCTATCCTATCAATCAGCCAATTCAGGCTCTGCATCCACGATCAATGTAAGTTTCAATGCTCAGGGCACGTAATCCAGATGACCATCATATGTTGTAACAAGAAAGAGTACATGGATATCCATGTGCTTTTTCTTTAACTATAAGGACGCCGAAGGCGTTTATGCTTGTGTCAGCAGCTATACATATGTGCAACAAACACATAATGCTTTTCAAGGAGGAACAACCGTGAATAATATTACGCTTGGCGTCCACCTCATCGTAAAAGATGAAGCTGATCTCCTGCCTCACTGTCTCGCAAGCGTAGCTGGTGCTGACGAAATTGTGATGATCGATACGGGCTCTACCGACGAATCCATAGCTATTGCCGAAGCGCACGGGGCTAGAGTCTTCCAACGGAAATGGACAGACGATTTCGCGGCAGCTCGTAATGAAGGGCTCGTTCATGCCTCAACAAATTGGATTCTTATTCTTGATGCCGATGAGTGCTTGCAGACCCCACTTACAGAACTCCGGAGCCTTCTGCAGAACACACAAGCTCAGGCTTTTACAGTAAACATTGATAATTGGGTTGGTGTACGACCTGAAGATAAGGTAAAACACAGTGCAGTCCGCTTATTCCGAAATGGACAGGGTTATCAATATAGTGGAAGAATTCATGAGGGAATTGACACTTCAATCCTTAGCAAACATAACTTCTCGGCGATTGAGCACAGTCAACTTGAGATTATACACTTTGGATATTTACCTGAAATCATGACACGAAAAGATAAAATCAATCGAAATAGACACCTGCTGCTCCTCGCTTTAACCGAATATCCGGATGATCCTTTCCACTCCTATAATTTGGCAGTAAACTTCTGTCAGGACGGTCGTCTTCTGGAAGCTGAGACGTTGCTTCGTCAAGGCCTTCACCATGTAGTACTCGAAGCTTCCTATCGTCCTACGATGATTAGGGATCTCTGTAAAATTTATCATGCTCAAGGAAAAATGAATGCGATTGACCCCTTGCTGATGATTGAACTGGAGCGTTATGGCGACTATCCTGATTTGCATTTTTTGTTAGGGCAATCTTTGGAGAGCCAAGGCCTTTTGGAACGTGCGCTATTAGCTTATCAACATGCGGAGTCCATTCCTGAGCATGAGGTGCTTAGCGGAAAATATGTATGTGAACAAGGAATGACTACCTTTCGCCCCCTATACCGGATGGGTTTAATCTCACAGCGGCTTGGTCTTCTTGAGGATGCTGCGAGATTTTTTCATCGTGCACTTCAACACCATTCTTTATATACGCCCGCCTTGCAGGGGATTGCTGCTGCTTTTCAACGCTTAGCTGTACCCGATGAGGAAATCGTCACTTTACTGATCCAACTCGTTCCCCCAACTACCTCAATCAGTAGATCCGCGATCATTGAAAGTTTATATGAGATAAATGCTTATGAGACCATAGCTACCTTATCCCGAGATATTTTTCCATTGGAATTGGATACTGCTTATAGAATCATCTCATCACTCATCATCACCGGCAAGCTAGAAGACGCGGGTACAGCTATAGGGCAGATGACCTCACTAGCTTCCCAAGATCACCTTGGTTTAGAGCATCAAAAGCAGTGGTATACTCTTTGGGCCATTTGCCAATGGGAACGATATGGAGAATTTAAAAAGGACTTGCTCAACCATATATCAGGTGAACTTCGTTCTGGACTGGAATACATTGAGCGATCCCAACGCCAACAAGTGACATGTCCGGTAGAAATAGAGGTAGATCACATATATTCCTCATTCCTTTCCGACCTCATCGGGCAATCCGTAAAGCTGCATCAGCTCACACTTAGTCATACTTTAGTGGACCTGTTCCCTGCTTATCGATCTGAATTTGCCACAGCATTATATAAAGAAGGGAATTGGCAGGCCGCAGGAGAGGAATTTATTGTACTTGTTCGTGATAAGATCGCCGATGCAAGCGTGCTTTTTTATATTGGTGAGATGATCTTTGACAAAGGGCATTATTCCGAAGCCAGTGAATGGTTTCAGCAAGCGCTGGATCAAGAGCCAGAGCATGAATCCGCAAGGATCGGCTTATCCCTCTGTTATCTTCAGCAAGCGAAGCTGAGTATGGAAGACGCTCTACAAAGTTTAAAGGATGCCCACGCTCATGGCCCATTGCAGGAGGATATCGGAGCTATCCGTAAATCCATTACCTTGCTGAATCGTACACCTTGGCACACTCAGTGGAGCTTCCGTCAGAACGAAAAGAGGTCATCCCTATGAACCGTTCAAGAAGAAAGCCACTAATTTCCTTATGCATGATCGTTAAGAACGAAGGAGATAGCTTGAGCCAATGTTTAAAAAGCGTACGCGGAGTCGTCGATGAGATCATTATAGTGGATACTGGATCGACCGACGCTTCAGTTCAAATTGCCCTAAGTTTCGGAGCCAAAATCATACAACACCCTTGGAGCGGCGACTTTGCTGCTGCCCGCAACGCAGGTCTCCAGCAGGCCCATGGACAATGGATTCTTGTTCTAGATGGAGATGAGGAATTAAGTGAGGAGAGCAAGGGAGAATTACTGCTATGTGCCGAGCATATGGAGTACGAGGCATTTTTCCTACGCATTCATAATCATAAAGGGCTAACCCCCGCTTCACAGACGATCACCGTCAATCCGATTATTCGGATGTTTCGTAATCGCCCTAAGTACCGGTTTAGCGGTATTATTCACGAACAGATCGCTGAGGCTATCATAACAGCTACACCCCAGGCACCGATGCATTTGACCACTGTAGTCATCCATCATTATGGTTACGCAGAAGGGGTAGTGGTCAAGAAAGATAAAATCAAACGAAATGTCGAGCTGCTGAAAGAGCAGCTAAGGTTAAATCCTAAAGATCCTTTCCACCATTTTAATATGGCTGTTGAGTATATGCGTTTGGGGGAGTATCAACCTGCTCTAAAACATATCCAACAATCACTAGAAGAGGCACCGCCTGATACAAGCTACATCCACCTGCTGCATAAATATGAAATTCGCTCGCTTGCAGAATTAAAAGATTACCCTGGGGCGCTTGCAGCTTGTGACCGTGGGATTAGCTCACATCCGGATTACCCAGACTTAGCTCATATCAAAGGGGCTCTACTCTTACAATTAGGTGCCTTTGCAGAAGCCAAAGTAGCGTTGCTACAAGCGCTGATCATCGGAGCTGCTCCTCCCGACTACCATACTGAGGCTGGATTCGGTTCATTTTTAACCTATTATATGCTGGGTCAATTATGTGAAGAGATGGGTGATGAGACCGAAGCCATTGCTTGTTACACCAAAACCGCACAGCTTCATCCCGAACCTACTCCCGTCATTGCCCGGCTACTACGAGCCCTGAAATGTGCAGGTCGTGAGAGTGAGATTTACGGTTGGTTCCACGCTCATCTGCCAGACTACACAGTGACTAAGAACAGGATTCTCCTAGAATTATTACAGACTGAGGGATGTAATGAAGCAGCCGCACAGCTGATAAATGCCACAGAGCAGCCCATTTCTATAGAAGTGGCATTTAATCAAGCATCTGAGCAGGGGCGTTCACAGATTGTGTTAGCGGATCGTCTGCTTGCTTCACTATCCTCTTCTGCTACCTATTCACCAGCGGTCAAAAGAGTACGCCTAGCTCTTCCGCTTCCCAAAGTTTCAGAATAGGAGGGACGTTTCCTATGACCACACCCGATATCACACTTTGTATGATCGTTAAGAATGAGGCGAAACACCTGGAGAAATGTCTGTCCTCTGTGCAAGGAATCGTATCAGAAATCATCATTGTGGATACCGGGTCTGAGGATAATAGCATAGACATAGCAACTAAGTTCGGTGCAAAGATCATCGATATGACTTGGGAGAATGATTTCTCGAAAGCACGAAACCTAAGTCTGAAGCATGCAACTTCCTCTTGGATTCTAGTACTTGATGCCGATGAGGCTGTAGATCATTGGAGGAGGGAGCAGCTCCAGCACCTGCTGGACGCATCGCATATTCACGGATATTGGCTACCCATTATCCACTATATCGGTGACGCCCCTAAAGCGGATTTTGTTACCGATCATGTCTGCCGCTTGTTCAGAAACGATGAAAGAATCATCTTTCGTGGAATCATTCATGAGGAGACGGCTAGCAGCATTTGGGAGCTTCCTGCGGGGGAAATTGCTTACGCTGAATTGCGTATTTATCACTACGGTTATTTAGAGGATGAACTACAGCACAAAAATAAATACCAGCGCAATTTAGCTCTCATCAATAGTGGTCTGCAGCTTCAACCGAACCATCTAATCCTTCGTTATGCACTAGGGGTAGAGCATTATCAACAGGAACAATATCATGCAGCGGCAGATGTACTTCTTCCATTACTCGCTGATGTTCCAACCCAATCCGGGTATGCCTCCGATATTTATCTAAAGACTGCCTATGCCTTACAACGATGTAACAGGCAGCAGGAATCTGAGGAAGTCTTTCATGCGGGGAGCTTATTGTTTCCTGATTTCACTGATTTATTAGAGGGCTATGCTGCTTTGTTGCTCGAACAAGGACAGCTTAGACAAGCTAGACACTTCTTGCAGCAAGCACTGAAGAGCGGAGATACAGCACATCCATATCCATCTTCTTCGGGAAGTGGAACGTATCGAACAGAACTACTAGCGGGCAGAGTATGCGAGAAGTTATTTCTATATCCAAACGCGCGGAAACACTACGAGGCTGCTATACAATTCAAACCAGATTATACGGATACGTGGAAACAGCTTGTCCCACTAAGCCTGCTATCCGGAGAGAGGTTAAGTCTGATCGCATTGACCCGCTGCCATATCCACGCTCTTTCACCAATTACCTTAGGCTATCTTGTGCCTGCGGCGCTCAATGCTCGTGACTTTGAATGGCTGGTCACTCTCTCTTTTGCTTCGCAGCTACCGCTAGCCGTTCAAACCATTGTGCAGGCTTTCCTTGCTTGTACTCAGCAGCAAGAGGGGGCACACACTCTCGCACCGCTTGAGCAGCTGCTTCATAATCCATCTGTTCTTTCCGAACGTTCATCTATACTCGGTTATCTCTGGGCTTTGTCTTGCCGTGCTGGAGATACTGAATCAGCCATGAAGTGGCTTATCTCCATATCGCCATACAGACCGGGGATGCTAACAATTCATCATATCATAACAAGCCGTTCTGACATTAAGCCTGTTCTTCCTGATCTGAGCTACGCTATGCAATTACTGCTTCAGGTCGGTGCTTGGGATAGTGTATTATCGCTTTATCGACAATCAGAGGGCTCTTTATTCCAGTGGTGCAAGCTGCCGCAGCCCTTATACTATGGATTGCTTGAGGCTCCTACCCCCGTAAAGAAACAGTGGTGTTCCATCTATCTCAGTCAAACCCCTCATTATAATGCCTCGTCGGACTGCGCCGAATGGCTATTATATGTGGCAATAGCTTGCTCCTGTGGGGAAACTCCAAAGATCGCTCAATCAGATGAAATGGCTTTGGGCAGAATCGGGGGAACTACCGCTGCAGTCGGTCTCTCATACTACAAGCTCATACTCGCGGCAAAAGCTTATCCCCATGGGATTTCCACAGGTCAAATCCCATGGGGGCTGCTCGTTAGATCTGCCAGTCAGACCTAACCGACTGGCAGATTCGGATTTGAGAACTATTCTTTCCATTCGATCAAATGGGGCCGCTCATCTAGAATGGACTGGTACTGCTCCAGACTCCCCCAGCGCCCCTCTGGATCAAGCTCCATATAACGCGAATATTTAAGTCGAAGCTCTTCCGGCGGAACCGCCCATCCATAATGCTTCACCCGCAGTTCGGCAAGAAAACCCGGCAATACAGAGTAAGAAAGCGGCAGCCTAGGAACATGATGATCCATTTTCGGGAAGAAATAATGAAAATTCGGCAAATATCGGACAAGTGTACGAGTATGCTTCGTATGGATATTCCAATGTTCATCTTCACGATAATGGGTGGTGCCCCCCCAGAAATCAAATAGCCGGAAAGATACCCAGTCATACACATCCTGATCAATCAGCCGTCTCATCTCCCGTTTAGCTGCCTCTTCATAGAACTCATCAGCGTCTACAGACAGGAGCCAATCCGGATTCGTAGATACCGCCAAATCCCATAACGTCTGCCTTAGCTCCCACTCCCGATTAAACAAGGAGGTCTCTAGTGTCACAAGCTTCGTAACCTTGGCAAAAGAACGACATAACTGTGCCGTGTGATCTGTACTTCCATCATCAACAACTACAATATCATCCACAAACTCACTCAGTTCTTCAAGTACCTGCTCCAGATACCTTCCAGCTTCGTTTCGAACCTGCATCATAGCGGTCAAGCGGTTACCTGCTGTTTTGCGGAGAGGCCATCTATGACTACTCATCCCTCCACTCTCCTTTTCAATCGTTTTACCGCCTCTTCTAGATCTGCCATCTCTGATAAAAGCGGCCACGCCTGATTGTCTTGCCCTGCCGCATTCAAGAAGCTGCGTATAGCCTCATGTCGTCTGCCATGTAGCAAGTGTATTGTGCCTTCTATAACCCCATCTACACTTCCCTCCAAATCTTGCTGAAGCTCTAGCGCTTTCTCCCATTGGAAGGTCCGAATATAATTCTGAATCAATAACATCTTCGCCTCTGAGGTAGTGAGCGAACTCAGAATCCGTACTGCCGCAGCTTCATCCTCATTCAAGCGAAACAGCTCTGCCCGGACAAGTTCGTACTGCCCGGAGTGAAGCCAGCCCCGCAGCCTTTCCGCATCCCGCTTCTCCTCAGCTGTAAATGCCGTAATCGTATATTGTTGAACAGCTGTTTCCAAATCCCCAGTCTTACCCTCTATAGCCGAAAAAAAGCGAAAATGTGAATGAAGGCAATCTAAATATTCATACAGCACCATGAGCTCAAAGGATTGCGCCAGATAGCGGTTTGCTACGGAATCCCCCAACAAGTACAGATAGGAAGCTGCCAAGTAATGTACAACAGGTTGACTGGGCAGCTTAGCACACATGGAAATGTAATAGTCCGCCCGCAACTCAAGCTGTATAGTAACCCAATCAGCAGGTGATATCGTTGAATCCTGCCACAAGTTCACTATGGCCTTCCTCCACAGCACCTCATAATCCGTAAGAAAATACAGCCGATCTCCCTGAAAGGTAGCTCCATAGGATTCCTGCTGATCCCCGCCGAGATAGAGCACACCTTCCCTGCGTAAGCTCTGCTCTAGATATATCCGTTCAGATCGGGTGGCTACAAGGTCAGCTTTTGCGCCAAGCAAACCGCTGTATTTATCCCATAAACACTTCTTTTCTTCTTCCGGACAACGTTCTAGTAGAGCCACTACATAAGCTGCCTGCAAGGAGAGAACCTCTGAGAGCCAATAAGGAGAAGAGACAAGAATCGTGTATTGCTTCATGTTCAAAGAATAAATATCTGCAGCCGCAACTGCCCTAATCTGATTGTTAGTCTGCTGCTCATTGGTCATTCGTCCAGCAAAGCAGACCCCTTCCCGGTCGGGAAGAAGTTCTAACAATCTTTTATATTCATAGTCCTCCCAAGAACCTCCGCTTAGAATTAAATATTTCATGGGTGTGCCTCCTTGGAATCGGACAAATCCCCAATATAGCCTATTACCAGAGAGGCATTAGGGTGAAGCAGCAATTGACGGGAAGTAAACTTCCTATTGCTAATCATCCCAGGCACGATCCCTCCTTTGTAAGCAACACGTTCAAGAGGTAGAGTGAGCGCTGAATCTCCCCCTGCAAGCAGATGAACCCCCGCTTCCTCCATTTCAGTCGATAAACTTACGATCAGATCAGCGGAGCCTTGGGTTATGGCCTTCACCACCCGCTCAATATAACGTTTCTCATATTGGATAGAAGTGGACAAATACAGAATGATCTCACTCTCATATAATGCAGATGCGTTCTTTAACGCCCGTAACCATCCATCCTCACCATGAACCGTTATCACTACATCATGTTCGCTAACTGGAAACTCAGGAGCAGCGTCCAGCAAAGTATCTCTGATCCAAATCCAGCGAATATACTTGTAGCTCTGCTGCTCCCGTGCAGCTATCCATTGCTCCTTCAGCTCATCACAATCCCAAGCTTCATCACAATACACTATGGCCGTTACCAACGGAGAAGCTAAGGGTATCCTGCCCAATGGTATAACCGGCTGTGGAAATTTTAAGGATTCAGTAGGCGGTACTAAAAGTCCTTCGTTCTCTATCCCGCTTTCAAGTGCCCATTTCTTGTAGTATGTCTGCCAGCCATTCGTCTGTTTGGATTCGTCCTTCGTTCTCAGGTATCTATCCAGTGACTGAATAGCATGAACATACACAGCTTCACTCAGTGCCAGTTTCGCTCCAATCTGCCGCGCTCGGAGACACCAGTCAGCTATCATGAGATGCCGCGCTTGAAGCGAGGTGTCAAAGCCGCCAATTCGCTGAATCAATTCCTTAGTGAATAGAAGACAAGATCCGGTTAGCACTTCCACCTCGCGCCATTCGCCTTGATACCGCCCAAGACTGTAGCTTACATGCTCAGCTAATTCATGATGAGTACCAAAGTGAAGCCGTTTCTTCCCTTCCCCCCTCTCGGTAGAAGAACGCGGAGCAATGACTCTAACGGAAGCATCATCAAAGGAAGCCCACATTAACTCGCTTAACCAGCCAGGCGATACCATAATCGAATCTTCAAGCAGAACAGCAAAGGTGGTCTCGATATGGGCCAGAGCTAGGTTGGGCATATACTCCTCCTTCTCATAGGGTAGGAAGAGCACTGGTTCCTCTGGCGAGAACTGTCTTGCTAATACCTCCATGGGGAAATCGGGCGTCATTGAAACAGCAATAATGCGCACAGCCACTCCTGAGTAGCGCAGCAACAGGGGTAAACAGACCCTGGCACATTCCATACGGCTAAGCTCAACTACAATAGAAATCCCATCTTCACTTGGCAAGGGTAAAAGTCCGGCACGTTCAAGGAAACCATATCTCCCTGCCAAGCGTTCCATATTCAGCGATTCATGTGACATTTGGACTCACGCTCCATTTATTTAAAGCAACTCTACCTATAGTCTATGAGCGGTTAAGCACGATATCCCTTAATTCCCTCCATTTACACCTTTGCCGCCTTCTTCTGTATGAGCTGCGCCTGTATTCGAAGAATTGGGTGCAGCTGGTGATGAATTGCTATCCTCTTGGCTATTCCCAGGGGTATCCTTGCTCTGATCTGATACTCCATTTTTATCTCCACTTACAGATGGTGCAGGAATAGCAATTCCAGGGGCACTGCTGCCATTAGCTCCGACAGGCTGACCCTGATTATCGTAGTAATACATAGGCACGTCTCCGACGACCATCAAATATGACACAGGAATTTCCGTATCCACTACTTGGGGTTCCATGTCAAAAGGAATAACCACCGCTACCTCCGTAACAATATGGATATAGACCTCAACTAAAATCATATTGATTCCGGCATTTTGCTGGCGAGTGCTGAGTTCAACCTTAACAGCACCTTGCGGTTCAATCTTGATCGGGATATCAGGTCCATAAGAGGCGATGAGAGGACTACCTAGTGCCTGACCGAGCGGAATATATTCTGTCTGATTATGCAAATCCTGCAACGTGGTCTGGATTACCTCTGCTGCTTGCGAAGTAATACGCATATGCTCCGCATAGTTCAACATAAAGCCTGATATTTTCCCGTTCTTATCGGTCTTCCAATCAATTAGTTCCTCCGCATTTCCTCCGTTCGCAACTTGTGAAGTGATCGCTTTATTTATCGACTCTGTTGCGATCTGCTTCACACGAATTTGCGCTAAATGCAAGATAGGTGGCTTCATGTGCAGCTCCACGTATCGCAGTGCTTGTAGTACAAGCACAATCAATACCAAGGATGCAATCAACCAAAATTTGCGCCGGCTTCTTGGCTTACGCGTGTTTCCGCCGGAAACGGTCATCTTTCTCTCTGCCCTACTGGATGATCTCATATGACTTCTACTTCGCTTAGCTTCAAAGCGTGCACTCTGTGGTCTTGCCGCTGCCCTACTAGGTTTTGACTTGAACGCGGAGCTTCTTCCAGAGAACCTCGGCGTCCCGCCCCCATTTATTTTTGGCAGCCGAAGCTGACCTAGATCAGGTAATCTTAGCCCTCGGTTCCCCCATTTTCTTAATCTCCCCATTGCGATAGTCCCTCCCACCTTACGTAGAGGTCAAGCCACCTCCACTTAGTTTAAGGTATTCGGAAAGAAGACAAAAAAGAAGAACGTTCCCTCCGGCGGATAATGCCAAAGAAACGTTCTTCATTTATTTGATGATCAATTAATATTAGTGCATTCTACTCCGTTTATCTTCCTGTAGATGGTCCCAGTGCCGCCGTATAAAGATACCGATTAGAATAGCGATAAACACGGCATACCAAGTAATATATCCATTCCATTCTTCCCTAGGGACAATTAGACTTGAGCCGATCGTACCGAATAGCCAAATGTAAGACAGATTCCCAAGCACGGTTCCCCAAATAAAAGATGATGCTTTTATCGGTGAAACAGCGGACATAAAATTGATTACATTGTTCGGAATAATGGGAATCGTACGTAGAAGGACCAGCGTCCAAATTCCATATCGGTCCAAGTAACGCTGCCATTTGTCATACCTTTTCAGCTTAGACCTCCATTTTCGATCAAACCAATTGTAAAGGTATCGTCGAATGAGGAAGTACATCAGTATTCCACCCAGATTACAAGCCAGCCAACTAATTATCATACCTCCAATAACGTTAAATACAGACACATGGAGGACAATCAAAATTACGAACGGAAAAAATCCTAATATACTCTGCAACAGCGCCAATGGAATCGTCACAAATAAAATAGAGGGTCCACTAAGGCCAAGCGTTTGCAGCAGCCAATCTATCCAGGTATTTATGGTCTCTGTCATGAAGCAGTCTCCTCTCTTGACTCCTTGCAGCAGCTGCCTCCTGATTTACTTCGCTAAAGCATAAGTGTGAGCATTAAAATATATGCAAAGTATATATTTTCCTTTGAATACTTTGCTTATATTCCCAAGAAAAACACCCCTTCCGGGGTGTTTTATTGAATGATTTTGCTTATGAAGTGCATTTGTAAAGAACAGTGGTTAGCGTACAAGTTACACTTTTGTAATCCATTGATTCTTCACATCATACCACAGAATTCTATCTACTTACAATTCTACACCTTGAATCCACGCATTCACTTTATCCGGGTTGTTTTCTACCCAAGTTTTAGCAGCTTCTTCTGGTGACTTCCCACCTTGAACCTCAACCATTACTTTCGCCATGTCTTCTGCTGTCCACTCGAATTGATCCAAGAACTTATAGACATTCGGCATGTCTTCTTTCAGACCTTGACGAACCATCGTATGGATTTGCTCATCCGCACCATATACACCTTTTGGATCTTCCAGATATTTCAGGTCCATATTAGCGAACATCCAGTGTGGTGTCCAACCCGTTACAACGATAGGCTCGTTGTTGTCATAGGCTTTTTGCAGCTCCTGAGCCATCGCTGCCGATGAACTTTCTAGAAGCGTATATTCACTAAGACCATATTCCGCAATAGCCTTTTCAGTCGTCGTCATAATACCAGCACCAGGCTCAATTCCGATAATTCGATTGCTCAATTTACCTGCCAGGTCACTGTTCTTCAAGTCTTCAATAGAATTAATATCCATGTACGCTGGAACTGCTAAACCAACTTTAGTTCCGTTCAAATTAGCACCTAAATCTTCGATTTTCGAACCATACTTCTCTAAATAAGCTGCATGCGTGCTTGGTAGCCAAGCTGCGACCATAGCATCCGCACTACCATCAGCAACCCCTGCCCACATTGGGCCTGCATCTACCTGCAGCATTTCAACGGTAGCTCCAAGCTTAGTTTCAAGTACTTCTTTAACAACATAAGTACTCGCAATTTCGGAATCCCATGCCACATAAGCCAATTTCACTTTTTCTTTACTAGTGGATGAACATCCGGCAATAACAGTAATCATCATAATCACTAACAGGAATAAACCTATATTTTTTTTCTTCATATCTATTTAAAACCCCTATCTCTGTTTTGGTTTTAGTGCGTTCTGCGTTAAACGGTCGAGTAGAATAGCTATAATAACGATAGCAATCCCCGCCTCGAACCCATCTCCTGTCTTAGCCTGCGATACCGCGCGGTATACATAGGCACCTACACCTTGCGCACCGATCATAGATGAGATGACAACCATCGAGAGTGATAACATAATCGTCTGATTGACGCCTGCCATAATCGTTGGCAGTGCGATCGGCAGCTGCAATTTAACCAGCTTCTGAGTTGGTGTTGAACCGAAAGCATCGGCTGCTTCAACTAACTCCTCTGAAACCTGACGAATACCGAGATTGGTCAAACGAATTGTCGGTGGAATCGCAAAGATGATCGATGCAATTACACCTGGAACTACCCCAAGTGAGAAAAAAGATACCGCTGGCAATAAATACACAAATGCCGGCATCGTCTGCATAAAGTCCAAAATAGGCGTAACTGTATTTCTAACCGCATTTCTCTGCGCACACAAAATACCAATCGGTACGCCGATTACTACAGCCAATATCGAGGCGGTTAGAACAAGGGCTAAAGATTGCATCGAAGGTCCCCATAATCCGAGATTATCGATTAAGAGCAGTCCGATTACCGCAAATAAAGCCATGCGCCATTTCCCAATCCAATAAGACAAAGCTGCAATAAGTACGATAAGCACTAATGCAGGCAGGAAGGTCAGCGCACCTTCAATTGCAGAAACCATTCCACCGATTATTGTAGCGATAAAGTCAAACAAGGGGCCACAATACGTAGTTAGCCAGTTTTCCAACCACTCGAGGGCCTTTCCTAAAGGCAGTTTTGGAATGTCCATTAAGATCCTTCTCCTTCCGGTACCGCGTTACCCGCGAGTGCGGAAAGAACGGCTCCCTTAATCACAATGCCCTTTAATTTATCCGCTTCATCTACGACGGCTACAGGCAAATGTGTCTCAGATATTAGTTCAAAGAAATCATTGAGCAGCGTTTCAGGATATACACGAGGGATCTCCCGCCGTGTAACCTCTAGGATGGATTTATTATCCTTTAGTGCCTGTGCTGCGTCCTCAGCTGTAATAACACCCAAGAGCTTGTTTTCTTTGTCTACCACATACAAGCTGAATATGCCGCTATCACGCATTAATTGAAGTGCTACCCGAGGTCCACGCTCAGGTCTAACCGTTTCCGGTTGCCGCATCACATGAGCTGCTGTTAGCACCTTGGACAAGTCCACATCCTCCACGAACCGCTCTACATATTTATTGGCAGGTTGAATGAGAATCTCTTCCGGCGTACCAATCTGCACGATAACACCGTCTTTCATCAATGCAATCCGATCACCAATCCGCAGGGCTTCGTCTAGATCATGAGTGATGAACACAATCGTCTTCTTCACTCTGGACTGCAATTCCAGCAGCTCCTGCTGCATGTCTTTACGGATCAGCGGATCTAGTGCACTAAAGGCTTCGTCCATGAGCAGGATATCTGGGTCATTAGCAAGTCCTCTTGCTAGTCCCACACGCTGCTGCATCCCTCCGCTGAGTTGATCCGGGCGATGATTCTCCCATCCCTTTAGACCCACTAGATGCAATGCCTCCATGGCCCGTTCAGTTCTCTTCTTTTTATCTACGCCCTGAACCTCAAGTCCGTATTCCGCATTCTCCAATACCGTCCGGTGTGGAAACAATGCGAACTTCTGAAACACCATGCCGATGTTCTTGCGCCGAAATTGCCGAAGCTCCTCCGGGTTCATTTTCACAACGTCTTTTCCTTTAAAAAGGACTTGTCCCCCTGTAGGCTCAATCAAACGGTTCAACAAACGAACCAACGTTGACTTACCGCTGCCGGACAATCCCATAATGACGAATATTTCTCCTTCTTCAATGCTGAATTCGGCTTTGTTGACTCCGACCGTCAACTTTAATTCCTGAGCGATCTTTTCCTTCGACCACCCTTGCTCTAATAATGGAATCGCCTTTCCCGCATCATGACCGAATACTTTGGTTAGCTTTTTCACCTCTATAATAGCCATGCCGTCCTCCTTCTCCCGAAAATATATCCGGGTTTAGTTCACTTATAGTAGTGTACCGGACTATTGAAAATTCATGCAAACACCATATACGGATAAAATTTAGTGTACAGTTTTAACTTTACGTACTTTATGTATAGAATACTCTGTTTTACACCAAATTCCTTTCTTCATGATTTCTTTACTTATGGAGGGGGATTTGATTACAATACATTGTATAAGGTTGCAGCAGTCTATCGACCTATTCCTCAGGAGGGACATCATGAACGATTTAGAAGGGTTAACACCCGAACAAATAGAGAAGATTAGTAAGGCCCGTGAACGCGTGATAGACTCTATCGGTAAAAATATGGACCTATACGGCATCACTTTATCCATTGGGCATTTATACGGTTATATGTATTTCAATCAAGGTCCAGTGACACTGGACGAGCTTAGCAAAACAATGGGAATGAGCAAAACGTCCATGAGTACGGGAGTCCGTACCCTCCTAGATCTGAAAATGATCGATAAAGTTTGGGGGAGAGGGACTCGCAAAGACCTGTTTACCACTGTGCCTGACTGGCATCAGAACTTCAGTGATTACTTCTCTATTAAATGGAGAAAAGCCGTCGAAGGAAATATGATTTCACTAGCGAAATCACTTGCAGAAATTAACGATATGAAAAAAGAGTATAGTGACGATAGTAAACTTATGCAGCTCTTAAATACAGATGAAGAGAAGATTACCGAATCCATTAATTACTACCGCTGGTTGCTAAAATTAATAGAATCCTTTGAGAATGGTAAGATCTTCGAATTTATCCCTAAAGAAGAATCTTAATTCCAAAACAAAAAACGACAGTGCTCCTGTAAAAAGGAAAACACTGCCGTTTTTTTCGTTTAACCTTCGATTAAGCTTACATCATCCAAATAGATCGTGCTGCCCGCACTAATTTCATTATTCGTCTCCGTACTGTTTCCATCAATAAGCCCTATTAAAAATACCAGATGAGCCCCTGCGTCTGTCGCACCGTTCATGGTAAATGTGTAGCTGAATTCTTTCATACTCTGGGTCAAAGCTATAAGCTCAGCTTCCATATATTTGTTGTAGTCCCCGCCTTTATGCTCCACAGCT
This sequence comes from Paenibacillus sp. FSL R5-0923, assembly GCF_038009145.1. Lineage (NCBI taxonomy): Bacteria > Bacillati > Bacillota > Bacilli > Caryophanales > Paenibacillaceae > Paenibacillus > Paenibacillus sp. FSL R5-0923. The sequence goes on along the minus strand of NZ_JBBPAT010000001.1, from coordinate 1,786,349 downwards.
ACCTGAATATTACGGTTTACCGTAGAACGGGCCTTAAACTTCAAGGTGTACGTCTTTCCCTGAACAAGCTTGAGGTTTTCGTAATCCACTTGTGCGCTGTAGGCAGCTTGCCCTGTGCCCGTCAGATCTATCGCAAATTCCCCATCTTTTACAGCAGCAGATCCAGTTCCATCAAAATACTGGCTCCACCCTTTAGAATCCACATCAAAGGTTCCATTATCCAGCGTACCGCTTGGTGGGTTCACTGGCGGACCACCTTGTACCTCCCGGACCACAATATCGTCAAAAGAAATCGTATGTGGCGTACTGTTAGCCGTAGGATCAGTGCCCAGCGATTTGCCGATCAGATAATTCAGCTTCAGCGGATTGCTGTTGGACACCATAAATTGTGCGCCATACGTTGCCCAATCGGCAGTAATATCAACCTTAGCTTGAGCGGAAGCTGCAGAAGTATTGGAGTATTCTAGGATGATCTGCCGCGGAACTGTTGATTTCGCCTTAAAGCTCACCTCATACGTTTTTCCGCCTTCCAGTGGGATACCCTCTTGGTAAAATTGTGTATGCCACGCCTCCCATCCTGCTGACGTAATCAAGATTTCTGCCACGCCATCCTTCACATCAAACGCAGAAACACCACCTTCTCCAGACCATGTAGACCACCCTGTCTTACCACTGCCGAACGAGCCATTTATGACTAGATTGTTATCGTTAGCAAGTATCGTCTGAAGCACATATACATTTGCGTAGTGGTCAGCTTCTACAGTGATTGTATAGCTGCCCTCGGATGGAAATACTGCCGCATCGATTGTGATTTTTCCAGGCTGAATGGTGTACTGTTCGGTTTCAAGTGTTATACCATTAACCTTCACTGCAATGATTTTCTTTCTCCAATCCTCATGGTCTATGAAGGTTAGCTCAATCGGCTGCGAAACTCTGTTATTGCTGCTATCGCTTAGTAATTCCTGCGGTTTGGCCGGTGCATTTTTGATTTCAAATTTCACGTTATCAATGATAATATCATGGCTTTGAGGAATACTAATTCCCTCAACCTTTCCAAGCAGGAATTTAAGTGACAATGTGTCCTTACTGCCTTGACGGAATTCGAATGTGTAATGATTCGTTGCTGGTGTGAGCTCTACAATTTTTGTAAACGAAGCCTGATAAGACGCATTTTCAACATTCACACCGATTTTTCGGGCTATGGTTGAACTGGCATCAAACTCCAGCACATAATCTATTCCGCTTGCAGCTTTCAAGTTATTTTGAAACAACATCACGGAATATGGCTGACTTCCCGTATTCGTAATGTTAAACTTCGCTGTACCCTCTGTAGCGGTGGCACTGCTCTGACCGCCTTGCTCCGTCAGTAGACGATCCCAGGCATAAAATTCAGCGTTGAATTCACCATTTACCAGCGGGTAGTAGACAAGTGATGGATCATAATAAAAGCTCGTACGGAGCAACTTGAAGTTATCCAAGATGATTGTATCCACAGCACCATTCAGAAGTAATATGAATTGTCCCTCATGATCTGTTGTACCTGTAAGGTTGGTGAAGCTGGCTTTTATTTCTTGTTCACCTTGGGCTAAGTTAACCGATTGCTGTGCATGTACGCTGCCGTCTTTTCCAAGAAGTTGAACTGTGGCTGTACGTGCAGAGGATATTGCAGCATTAAAGGTAAGCTCATAATCTTGGCCCTGTATGAGCTGAATTCCCTTCTGAAGCAACCGAACTTCGCCACTTTCGCTGCCGCCAATTTTCACATTCAGCTTGCCTTTTTCATCTACTTTAGCGGCGGCCGTTGCACCATTGGCTGTTTCTATGTGCCAATAGCTCATCCGATTGGGCTCACCAAGATCGAAAGTGCCGTTGTACAGATGATTACCGCTACCGAGCGGTGCCTTCGGGCCATCATGATTGAACGGAATACTTTCTATCTCTTCGAGACGAACATTTCCGAACCAAACTGGTGAAGCATTAGTACCCATGTTGAACTCTATCCGTGCTGCAATATCAGAGTTCTCTTTCATTTGAAACATCGTTTCGTAATGGGTCATCTGGGAAGTCAGCTCTGCCTTAAGCGCCGGAGAATAAGCGGCAAAGCCACGTGATTCTCCCCCCGTTAATTTAACGCTAATATTACGTGATACATCTGTTTTCGCATCGAAGCTGAGCTTATAGAATCTACCTTTAGCAACAGATACGATCGCTTGAGGTTGAACGGAATACGCATTGCCTCCAGCATTACTGATATTTACCTTTAGGAAGTTATGTCCCCCAATCGGTACAGTGGAGACAGTAGCATCAGCTCCTGGTTCTTTAAACAAAACCCAGTGTGAAGTATTCGGTATACCCATTCCATTATCTCCCGGAACCTGCTCCGTGAAGTTGTTGTTATAGACAAGGTTGCCGTCAGGAAGTGCTAGCTTTGAGCCTTCCAAGTAAGGTTCCTTATCCAGCGTTACTGGCACCGGCTCACGATACTCACGGCCTGTCAGTTCATAGACTCTGACATAATCAACCTGCATCGATTTTGGAAACACGGTTTCTGGTGTTGGATCACCATCGAAGTTGCCGCCAACAGCTAGATTTAACAGCAGATGGAACTCCTGATTGAACGGTGCTGGATAAGCATTATTCGTAGGCTGCCCATTGCTGATGCTGTACCAGTCATTTTTGGTTAAAAACAGTTCGCCATCTACATACCAGCGAATTTCTCCCGGCTCCCACTCAATAGAATACGTATGGTATTGCTCAATCGTAGAACCTTCCGGGAATACATACTCTTTGCCAGAGTACACATTGTTAGGCCATTCGCCGCCGTAATGGATGGTGCCCGCTACCGTATTAGGTCGGCTGCCCCATCCCTCCATAATATCAAGCTCACCAGAGGAAGCCCAATTTCCGTACTCGTAGTTCTCCGGCAGCATCCAGATCGCTGGCCAGTACCCTTTTCCGGTAGGCGCTTTAGCCCGAATCTCGAATTTCCCATATTTCTTACTAAACAGACCTTTCGTTTTAAGTCGCGAAGAAGTGTACTCCTTGCCACTTACTGCTTCTTTACGAGCAGTAAGCACTAGATTACCATCCTGTATCTTTGCGTTCTTCTCATCACTTGTATACCATTGCTTCTCGTTGTTGCCCCAACCTGGATTGTTAAATTGCGAACCATCTCCAAGGTCATAGGTCCATTTCGTAGGATCAATGGTCCCTTCATTGAATTCATCTCCCCAAACCAGCGTCCATGGATCGTTGGTTGGTGTTGGACCAACATTACCAGAACTGCTTGAGGCTGAAGTTGCTACTGGCAGTGTCGTTTTACTAGTGTTTCCTTTCTTTAATGGCGAGCCGCCAATCGTTACTCCATCGGCTTTGTTATCTATTGAGGTTACGCTTCCGCTGCCTTGAATCGCTGTGCCTCCAGCGCTCGCAGTCAGGATTAACGCGGCCACCTGTGCATTGTTCTCCAGAGTCAATTGCGTTGAGCTGCCCACCGTAAGACTGGCAACAGTTCCTGAGATTCTTAGCAAAGAACCGCTGACTGCTGAGTCTGCCGAGCGAACCGCTGCAAATATCCCTCGAAGTGAGATAATATGAGGAACGACGTTCATCTCAACATCCCCAAAGCCTGCTCCCGTAAGATCGCTACTCTCTTCCAAGATAGCTCCGGATTGCAGCTGCACAGTACCCACAGCTGTTGAACCGCTGGCATAAATTCGAACCTTCCCGTTAAGTTTGGCTACTTGAAGCGGCCCAAGAGAAGTATTGTGTAAGCCAATACTCTGCTCACCGCCACCTCGTACAAACGTAGTCCCTGTTACCTTTACACCTTCAAGCTTCGCATTCCCTTCGGCAATCCCCTCCGTTAAATAAAGATTGCCTTGGATGACAGTATCTTTAAGAACCACATCGGTATGATTAATGATTACATTGCCCTTTACTGTTCCAAGCGAAGTCTCTCCAGATTTTAAGATGAGTCCCGAAACCATTCGATCAGCAAGCTGAGCAAGCTCTGCACGTGTAATTCCGCCCTCAGGCTTAAACAAACCTCCAGGATAACCTTTAATAAAGCCAGCACTCGATAGGGCTGCTATCGCTTTCGCAGTTTCATCACTGACTCCGTTCAAATCAGTGAATGCTACTGTGCTACTTTTGTCCGTATTGAAACGAAACACTTTCTCCAAGGATAGTGCCGCCTCAGCACGCGAAAGCGCATGTGAAGGATAAATATTGTTATTCTTATCACTGCTTAAATATCCAGCTGTAATCCCTTTGGCAATATCACTCTTATACCAGTCTGTAGCCAGCACATCCGCTGGAAGCTTATCCGATTGCTCCTGATAATTAAATATACGATTCATAATAGCCGCGAACTCTGCCTTTGTGACTTCCTTACCCGGTCGAAACGACCCATCGTCATATCCACTTATAATCCCATTTGCGCTCCAACGCTGTAATGGACCTGCAGCCCAATGGCTTGGAGATACATCCGTAAACGCTTTCAATACATCGATTGTTTCATTTTCCACTTTCGTTGCCGCTGAATCAGGTGAGTTTCCCTTTAATGGCTCTGCCGTTGAAGCATTCATGCTCCCAACCGGTGATAGCAGCCCGGTGACAAGGAGCATAGCAGCTATTGCTGCCGTGAAATTCCTCTTCATCCTAAACATCACTCCTCGAATTTCGTAATATTCGTAATTCAAGCGAAGAATCGAAATCGGTTTCGACAATGTTATTGTTGCTTAAATTCCCATATTTGTAAAGATATAATTTTGAATTTTTTTACATTATTTTTTTCGGAATATATCTCAGTATTAAAATATCCGTTTGACTTGTTTCGGTAATAAGAATAGACTTAAAACAACTGTTTTACTCTTCACTCCATTCAAAAAAACTCATAAATAACCGCTCTACTACAGTCTTTCCCCCATATTCCAACTATTAAGCGGAGGGTGGCTTATACTACATATGAATATCAAAATGATTGCCGAAATGGCAGGCGTTTCTGTCTCGACCGTTTCGAAAATTATGAATAATTACAGCGATGTTTCGGAAAAGACCAAGAAAAGAGTCCTAGAGATCATCGAGCAAACTGGATATTCACCATCCAACTCCGCCAAGACACTTGCAACCAAAAAATCAAATCTGATCGGTGTGATTTTTGCGGGTGAGCTTAATGTAGAATTTACGCACCCTTTTTTCGTTGAGGTATTAAACTCCTTCAAGAAACAGATGGGTGTACTGGGATACGATCTCATCTTCTTTTCTAACGAAAAATTTATTAGCAGCGGAGATTACTTCGCGCGCGCTGTTCATTTTAATGTGGATGGCTGTGTCATTATATCTGGACAGAAGATGGAGCCAACGATCCACGATCTGGACATGAGCAGTATCCCTTGTATCGGGGTAGATCTCGAACTAAAAGGGAAAAAGTCAGGCTTTGTTATGTCAGATAACTTCCAAATATCCTCTAAGGTCGTAGAGCATTTTTACCTTCTTGGTTATAGGGAGCTTGGTTTTATAGGAAGTGCCGCGGATTCAGAAATATCCAATCTACGGGAAGCAGGATATACCAAAGCTATCGAAAGTTTCGGTCTCCCTTTGAACCGGCGTTGGTTTGTACATGGCGATGATTTCTTTGAGTCCAGCGGGTATACGGCTATGCAACAATTAATTCAAAGCGGCAGTTTACCAAAGGCCATTTTTGCTGCCTCTGATTTGCTGGCTTTAGGAGCCATCCGTGCATTAAAAGAACATGACCTCCGGGTCCCTGAGGATATCGCCATCATCGGCTGTGATGACATCGAAGCCTGCAAATATACTACACCAAGACTGTCTACCATCCGTCAAAACAAACAACGCCTTGGTATCCTCGCTGCCCATATGCTCTATGACTTGATTAACAATCAGTCAGGTGGCGGTTCATTTGTTGTGGAGCCAGTGCTTGTTGTGCGCGAGTCCTGCGGAAGCCAATTGAAATTTTAAGGTATAACATGAATAAATCCCCTCAAAGTTTACAACGTCTCAGACCTCGATAAGATGTCTAAGGCATTGTCTAACTTGAGGGGATTTTTCATGTAGGGAACTTACAATTTCATTTTAGAATTTCGTAAGTAGATTTGAAATACTCTGAGCTGCCTCGGCACGGGTTGTCATCGATTGCGGAAGGAAGTTACCATCCTGATGACCCGTCAGAAGCTTAGCTTCTAGCGCACCTTGTACATAGGTTACTGCCCAAGAACTAACTTTAGAGCTGTCATTAGTCGCATGGAATGAGCTTGCTTCCGGCTTAACGCCCGTACGATATGCATAGGCTCTTACCAGCATAGCTGCCATTTCCTCGCGGGTAATCTGTTGATTCGGGTTAAAACGATCCTCGGATACGCCTTGAATAATACCTGCTTCAAAGGTTGCATTGACCGCCTCTTCGTACCACGATCCAGCGACTACATCTTGGAATGAAGTCGGACGACTCGCAGTTAAGGAAAGCGCTCTGCTGAGGAGAGCTGCATATTCTGCTCTTGTGATGGAACCCGATGGGTTAAACATAGAGTCAGATTGTCCCTTCACAATTTGTTTAGCAGATAGTTCCTGAATAGTCTTGTATGCCCAGTGACTTTCAGGTACATCTCGATAGCTGTTTTGGAACGAAAGAACAACGTATTGGCTAAAATGATTCAAATCTACGGTAAGACTGGTTTTGGACGGATTCATCGTCCCCCCTAGATAGGTAAAGCTGCCATTTTCCTCAATACGATAAATACCCGCTAGAGCTGGATTGGTTCCATTTAGAATCGGTAGTGTTATCTTCACGGGTACTGGGAATTGCTTCAGTGAATATTTATTACCAGACTCATCTGACATGATTAATGAGAAGTCCATGATGTCACTAACCCGTGAATACGGTGTAGTTATTGTAAGTTGATTCGATTGAATGGCTTCCATCTTCAAAAGTATTGTTGCTGTCTTCGCAGTTGATGGCAGAAGCTTACGAAGCTCGTTCAATACTTTGGAGGACATAATGGCACGAACCCCATTCACTTGAATCTCTAGATCCCTATTGCCGATCTGATCGAGTTGATCGATCGGAATCATAACTTGATTCTTATCCGCTTGAAGCTGCAAGATGATGTTTCCCTCAGCACTCTTCGTTAAGAGTTCATCTGGGATAACAACCGCCCCTGCAGGCAGCTCCGGCTTCACCTCCACTGGCGGCGTAACGCTTGATCCTGGGTTCCCCCCACCCGTTGGTGGTGTTGTCGAGGTATCATTTTCGCGCATAACAGCAATAGTGTAAATCTGTTTGGTTCCATCTTGAGCTGTCACAGTTACGGTGATCATATTAGTGCCGACATGTAAATCTCCACTGCCTGTTATCGATACAGTAGCCATAGGATCCGCTGCTGTATAGGTTACTCGCGTAACGGTTGTCGAGTAAGGTACAGTCAGTTCGTAGTTGTATTGCCCAGAGGCAAATCCACGAATCGTAGTTCCATTAACGCGAAGATCTACCAGATCTGCATTGCTTGAAGACTCCGCTTCAGGCTGACGCGTAATGATGATCGTATAAATATTTTGTAATCCGTCTTGAGCTGTCACGGTAACCTTCACGACGTTCCTACCAACCTCAAGGGCTCCACTACCCGTAATCTTAACTACGCTAGTCGGATCGTATGCCGTATAGGTAATATCCGTTACCGACGTACTATAGGGAACCGTTACGTTATAGTTCAACGTACTAGGTGCAAAAGCTGGTAGAGTTTCCCCATTCATTCGTAGATCGGACAGCAGAATTTGGTTAGGTAAGGATTCTGACTCACGGATGACGATAATGGTATACACATTCGAGCTGCCGTCTGGAGCTTGGACATGCACTTCCACCAGATTCTCGCCTACTTGCAGAGATTTACCACCTATGACATGAACGCTTAGTAAAGGATCTGCTACCTTATAAGTGACCTCTGCGACCGAAACATTATTCGGTACACGAATCGCATAGTTCATTTGATCCGGTGTGAAGCCGATCAACGATTGACCGTTTACCTGAAGATCTACTAGTGTTGCCTGAGAGATCTGTACTTCTTTAGTTGCAGTGGTCAAATTCGGCATCGTTTCATGCCCTTTCGCATCTGCAATCATCGCTTGCGTAATTTGTACAGCAGTAGCCTTTTCTTGTGGTGATACTCGTAGCTTAAGAATCGGAGCATCAGCTTGAATGCCATTCGTTGAGGTTAGAATGATTCTTGTCATTCCATTAACCATCTCTTTGCGCATAATCTTAACGCCAGGTTGAGCCGGTTCAATCGATGAGAAGTTGAGACTGCTGGAGTCTATATTCAAATCGATGGCTGTCACATCTGAAGTCGCATTGTTGATTGATACTTCATAACCGTTAACCTTTTGTGTAACAGCATCAACTAATTTTGTGAATCGCAAATCTGCAGCACCCGATTGTTTCTGTTCGGTTTGAGGTATGAACATACCGTCAATGACATGAGAATCTCCAATGGATGGGTTCAGGCCAAGTGCAGTTAGAACTGTTGCAGCCAAGTCTCTTGTATTCCCACCTTGCAATAATTTTTCCTTCCCGTCTTCGGTGGCTACTGTTCTACCATTCGCCGCGAAGAAGATTGTGGTGGCAAGGGGCTCGTCTTGCCCATGACTTGTTGCCATGCCCAAAGTTCCGTCTGCATTCTCTTTACCCCCACCATGGTCAGGCAGCATGAGGATGAGCGTATCTTCCAACAAATGATTGTTCTTTAAAGCATCATAGATGGTCTGGATGTTCTTATCCGTCTTCTTTATTTGCTCATAATACGACTTCGTATAGAATCCATCACCGTGGCCCGCCCCATCCATATCATCCAATTGGAAGAAAATTAACGAGGTATCTTTCGCTTTGCCGCTAGCTGCGTATTGCGTGAACGCCGCTACATCAGCTTCATCTCCTAGGGAATAACCTTCGACACCAACAGAAGGTTCAATATGCCCCTGAACAATGTTGCTCCAGGTGGAGAATACCGTTTGTTTAGTAGCAGGCAATGCCTCCCTAATTTTTTTGAATACCGTTGGGTAGTCCCATGATTCACTGTATGTGTAGGCTGCGGTATCGTCATTATATAGACCATGCTTTTCATAACCAACACCATTAATCATCGAACCCCAGTTTGGGGATGAGCTGGAAGGTAAAGTAGTTTTAGCCGTATAGCTAATAGCTCCATGCTCGATAATGTTCCGAATGGCTGGAATTTGCAGGCGATCGCCTACCTTTTCTTTCTTGGAGCTAGGCGTCTCCCAATAAGGAGCATCCTTGGAGACCGCTACACCCCCACCATCAATCCCGATGACAACTACACGTTTATAGGGCTGGTATTGGGCTTGGGCTGCCATATCTGCCAGCTCTTCATCCGAAATGCCTTTCGCAAGTGCAAGGTCACCTATCGTAACATAACCATCTGCATTAAGATCTTCGGAAGCTTTAGCATGGATCTGAATAACGGCAGGCGCCGATTCAAATGCCTTAATCGTTAGTTTTGTTGATCCAGTATAGAAATCCGCATGCTTAACTTCAATGATGCCTTGGCCGGAAGCACCAAGCGTATTGAATTTGAGCTCCGAGATTCTGGACTTTGCATACTCCAGCGGATTCTCGATGTTATAGACATTACCTCCTGGAAGTTCTAGTCTAACGATACCAGGGGTCGAAGCGTCTGTCTTGGTTGCGCGAGATGCGCTGACAAATTCGAACTGTTCTGGATCATAGGCTATCTCAACGACAGCTTTGTCCACTTTAGTCGTCATATCAGGTGTACGCAAATCTAGATTATATCGGAATTGCGTACCTTGAACCGTGTGCTTAGCTCCGATCAGATTTAATGAACCTGAAAAATCCTCAATGGAAGCAAGCGGCGGAGCACTGTTATACATATCAGAAACTTCCTGCGCGGTTAATGTTCTTCCATACATATGAAGCTCATCAAGCTGTACTTGCAGCGCATTGCTGTAATTGCCTGTACCATCATTTCCGATCATGGTTGACAATCCTGTATCCAGCGTACCCGTTCGACCTGCAATGGTCATGGTGCTTGCTATACCCTGATAGTTCGTGCCATTAACTTTGGTCACATTTACAGGAACACCATCTTTATAAAAATCAACTCGCCCTGAAGCACGATCATGCGATATGGCGATATGATGCCAGGTGCCATCTACAACATTTGGAATTTGGGCATCTGCACGCGATTCTCCGGATGTATTGAAGTTCCATTGAAGTGCACTTCCCTTCAGCGCTAAGGCATAACCTACATTTGCACCGGAATCCCAATTTTTGTTGGATAGAATCGCAGGGTCTCCTGAGACAGAAGGCGATTTAACCCAAAATGCGAACGAGAAGTTCTTGTCCTTGCCGAATTGCAGACTTGTTGGCTTGCCAAGATCAACATATTGCAGCGCTGAGCTCTTGGAATCGATACTCAAGGCTTGTCCGACGCGACCTTTCACGAACTGTGGATCTTTAACCGGTGTTGCCGGTATAGCATTTACAGATTGATCCTCCAAATTATTCTCGAAGGACATCTGTAGAAGTGTATCCGCAGAGAGCACTGAGCTACCAGTAAAATCGATTTCACTCATACTGGTGAATAAAGCGGTTGGGTTATAGGTGCTCGTGACAACAAATTTCACATATCTACCTTGTATCGCTTTATCCAAAATATTGAAGTCTTGATAGCTCGTGCCTTTCCAGGTTTTCTGGAATATGCCGATCGCTTTATTCGCCGGATTGCTCAAGTACGCCGGATCGGTCAAATCCGATAATTGATCCGAGGCGTAGAGTTCAAAATCCTTTGGAAATTCCAGAGCCGTCTGACTTAAGCGGCTAGTGCGCCCAATACCAGTTAAGTTCTTACTACCCTTCATGTCGATAATCACCCAATGTGGAAATGAAGCTGCAGGCTCCTGCCATTTGGAATGCCAAATCGTAGCGGTATCGTTATCTAGGATGTTCGCAGCATAGGCATTCTCATTGTCCGCATAGGAACTGAAGGAGTCGATTGTGAATGCGTTCTTAGGAATAAAGGAATATATTGCTGCCTGTTGTATTTTTTTATAGACCCACTGAAGCTCGACATAAGCAAGGTCAATTTCGGTTGGGCTATTACTTGCCGTCAGTTGTCTGGCTTTCTGAATTTGCTTCGCAAGCTCGTCTAGCTGTTCTTTCGGGTAAGATACACCACTGACTTTATCGCTGTTCATTTGGAAGGATGCAGCGTCATGAATTAATGTGGTGAGCTGTTCAAAGGTAAAGAGCTGAACACCCTTATAGGAATCCGACAATGCTTTATTTTCCGTGGCAGTGAGCGATCTCTTCCAGATTCTCAGATCATCTATGGTAATCGTTGCTCCGCCATTTCCTTTGTTGCCATCCACACCAATCAGCGTGTTAAAGGTTGTGTCTACACTTTGAGTGCCAAGCGAGGCAATACTCCCCGATGCTTTCTCCGTCCCATCTACATAAACTTTTGCTAAGTTGTTTGTTCTGTCCGCTGTAATGGTAAAGAGATGCCACTCCGTTCCTACACTTGATGCTGTAATATCCGCTCTTTTCGTTCCATCACTGATATTTAAGGTCATACCATTGGTGGAGGCAGGTCCAATATACCAGCCTAGGTTACCGCCACTATTCCAGTTTTTATTGGAGAGGAGAGTCTGATCCCCGGAAAGATTGCCTTTGTGCCAGAAAGACACGGTGAAGCTTCCTGCTCCGAATTTCAAATCATCACGCTTGCCCAAATCAATATAATTACTATTGCCCGCTGCAATGAGCGCAGCTTTATTGGATTTACCATCGACATACGTTACATTGCCTGCTAGACTTGCAAGCCCTGTCACGTCTTTAGCTTCATCGGATAGGTTTCCATCCAATTTCATATCGACCACTAGATCCTTCCACATGGTCGATGGATCAATTGGCGTCAGTTCAGGTGCTTCATTGCCGGCTGTGAACGATTGCTCAAGAGTTGCAGAGCGATTCCCGTAGGCATCAACAGCTGTCACTTGAACAATGTATGAAGTTTGAGGCGCAAGTCCTTCGAGTGGAATATTCATTGCATTCGGAATCGGGGAAAAGTAATAGTCAGAGAATACATTCACAGATTTGCTGCTAACTCCGGATCTTTTATCGATGACATTGATTTCATAATGATGCATAGATTGATCATCTTTCGCTTGCTTAAAGGAAAGTAAAGGTACCGTATCCTGATTCGTTATGTCGAGCTCACTATTGAATACAGGAGCAACCTTATTACGGTTAGCCGTCGTGTACTTGAAATTGCTCTTAATAGCTTCATTCGTCGAGCCTTTTAGCTGAATGACCCACTTATCTCCAGCAACTGTACCCGCACTGTTGAATGGAGGCTGCGGCTCAGCCGTCCACTTACCGTCTGTGTAGATATCTCCAGGATCTGCGTTAAACGCAATCCGATCCACTTCAACCCGATCCGCATATACCTCAACGAAGTCGGCCTGACTGACAGGAAATTCAAAACGTCCTTCAAGTCCCTTCTTAGTCACTTGGGAGTAACCACGATCGGATTCAATGTAAGACATGGAGCCAAGGTTAACTGAAGTGAAATCCTTCTGGTAAATGGAGCGATCATCACTAATATTCAGATGGGAATGTCCGGAGAAGGTAATCACTTGAGGATAGTCTTTGAGATCCGTATAAAGATTAGGATTCGATGCCTGTTGCCCATCCATTACCGTATTCGATATAGGTTGGTGCACATTCACGAAGATGGGGGTATTCTGATTCTTCGGATCAGCTGTGAGCTCTGCAAGTCTACCCTTTAGCCAATTACGCTGACCTGTATCTGAGTTGTAGTTGTTCCCGTTTAAAAATAAGAAATGATAGCCACCGATTTCAGATTCATAATAGCCATTCGGCTGGTTTGTAAACCAGTCCGTGGGATAATGTTCGTTGACTTTAGCAACGGTGGAATCGTGGTTACCTATAGCCATTCGGATCTGGGTGTTATTCCACTGCTTTCTAGCTAAATTTTGCTCAAAAATTTCCCGAACCATCACATGGTCATTAGGCTTGTCGTTCCCATTATCATTAATCATATCGCCAACGACGAGTATCGCATCCGGGTTCGGGAAAATCGACCCTATCGTATCAAAGAATTGGGTATAACGTGCATCTGCTGAAGCATGTGAGCCCACATGTACGTCTGACATCGCTACAAACTGGAGCAATGGCTTTTCTTTGGTCTTGATGATATAAGAGAAGGTTACTCCTTTACTTGCCACACCATTTTTGATCGCAATGGCTGACAAATTCGTTGTTTTGGAGATCGAGATCGGCCCGTTATATTTCAAACTATGAACATCCGGAAGCGTGCCGTCGAGTGTATAGTAAATGTCAGCATTCTGCGTTGCAGTTGTGAGGTGGATCGTCTGTGCTTCTTCATATCGGCCGGTGGGTACAGAAGTCGTTGGTTGATCTACAGATAGAATCTCAGATTCTTCAGCTGCAAACACAGGGGTGATATTCGGCATCGTAGAACAAATCACTGTGAGTGCCAGTAATAATGCAACAAATTTCCTACCTTTTCTGAACAAAATCATCTCTCCCAAGCATTATTTTATAGTTTTGAATCACATGAAAACTCTCCATCAACAGATGAGCTAACTACCCTTATCTCGGATATATTCGATAACTCCTCCTTTCTTCATCCTATTCAAAGTACATCCCATACTATTTTTTTGGTAGACTGGGGTCTGCTGTGTTTATTGTAGGTATGGATTATTTGCCTAGCATTAAATATCTGTAAACTTCAAAAGATGCATCCAAAGGCTGTGATATGGGTCAAAACGCCTAACTCAATCCCAAAAGATGCCTAATAAATGAATAACATCTGCATATCATTAGCCGAATATGATCACAACAGTAGCCTAATACATGCATAATATATGCCCAAGAATACTTTTAGTAATGAAACAAAAACGACCGTTCCTCGAAAAAATACCGAGAAACGGTCGTTGCTTTAACAAAGTTTTATTATTTATGTTTACCTGAACAACTCACAATAAAGTTGGCTCCCCTACTTGCTCATCCAAGTTCAGCTCTACCAGTTGACCGGCCTGCGTCAGCCCCGCACCAAAGCCATACATCAGAATCTTGTGCCCGTTCTTTACTTTGCCTTCACGAATGCCCAAATCAAGAGCTAAGGGAATTGTTGCGGCAGAAGTATTGCCAAAATTCACAAGACTATGCAGCACTTGCTCCATCGGATAGTTCATACGCTCGCAAATCGGCTCAATCATTCTCATATTTGCGCTGTGTGGAATAAACCAATCGACTTGCTCCAGACCCACTTCTGCTTTTTCAAGAAGCTGCTGTACACCGAGAGGAACGGTTCTGACCGCCCAACGAAATACCTCGCGTCCGTTCTGTACGAGCATCTGTGTATCTACCAGTTCAATATTATTCACCGTATGGGCTAGACCCGTGCGATACACATGATGCGCGCCGCTGCCATCACTAGCTAGCTGAAAGCCTAAAAATCCCGTCGATTGCTTATCACTCTCCACAAGCACTGCACCGGCCCCATCACCAAAAAGGATACATGTACTGCGATCAGTATAATCTGTAATCTTGGAGATCGTATCCGCACCAATCACTAGAACCTTACGGTGCATCCCTGAAGCAACATAGCTATGAGCTGTATGAAGCGCATATACAAAACCTGCACAAGCTGCGCTCAAATCTATAGCTCCTGCAGTCTGCGGAATATTTAAGCGGTCTTGAATCAAAGAAGCTACTGAGGGAAAGGAAAAATCAGGTGTACTAGTAGCTACAAGGACCATATCCACATCCTCAACGTTTTTTCCATAACGTTTCATTAGATCCTGTACTGCCGATACACATAAATCGCTTGTGTATTCATCCTGCCGACTAATTCTGCGTTCACGAATTCCAGTACGCCCCACAATCCACTCATTATCAGTATCCACCATCTGCTCAAGATCGGCATTGGTCAGTCTTTTAGCCGGGACATAAGTTCCGATAGCTGTAATTTTTGCACCTGTCATTCCAATCACCTCTTCATTTAGTATCTGATATTAGTACTTGGTACTAATTATAACTCTACACCTGCTATAAAGTAAAGAATGCCGGTAAAGCAGCATGGCTTCCCGGCACTATCAATACATATCTCGAACTACTTAAGCACGATTTACTTTACGGTGTTTTCTTTTTCTGACGAAAAATAGAATCGCAGCAATGATTACCACCACTAGGATGATTAACACGATCACTATATTCCATACATTTGGCACATAAAGCTGCATTTTGATCGGCTCCGTATCCCCCAGCGTAACATTCCAGGTAAGTGTTCTGCCTTCATCAACAGCTGCATTATTATCACCAATCAGATCTATTGGCAACGTTAGTTTAAAATCAAATGCAAAGTTTTTCAACACCGCCCGAATAATCGGCTTTGATAAACTCAATGTCCCCATGTTATCCATAATAGTATCCACATAGCTATTAAATTGAGGCTGCGCTTCAACATCATACTTAGTAAATAACAAATTCTTTTTAGTAACGAGCTGTAGATCCACAATATCCAGCCCCATAGAGGTTGAACCTATATCCTCAAATGAAGCGTAATTTTTCTGGATTTCATAGACTGTAGACTTACCTTCTTGTCGTTTTTCTAGCTGAATCCCTTCCTCCTTCAATTTATCTGTCAGACTCTTCTCCATTTTATCGCTGATCAATGCTTCTGTTCGGGAATCCAATTTCACATTCATTGCTAAATCTACGCTTTGATTCTTATTCACCGTGACGTGAACGGTACCATTAGAACATCCCGATATTAGTATCATCATTAAGAGCAGTGTTAGGATCGTCAAGCCTCTCCATTTTAACGGCATTTTCCTCAAACCCTTCAGTAGTATGTATTCATAAAACAGGTACCCATGCTCTAAAGGCTAACTCATTTATATCATAGAATCAAATTCTATATGAATGAATAATCAAATTTCAGAACCATCAAACTTAAATTTTATACTCGCACAAAAAAGAGGCTAACCCCTAAGTAATTATTTACTCATGGGTAGCCTCTCTCCAAAAACATCACCCAACACCCACAGCTCGGTGGGCGATTGCGCAGCAGATGGGAATTGGTGCTTGGCGCGCTTAGGGTGCTCAGTGGTGCTTGGAATGCTTGATGTTTGTTGTCGCTCGATGTTACTTGCAGTTCTCAAACTTTCTATTGGACTCCAGAGTCGCTATTTTCGAAAAAACGGCTCTTTTGGGCAACTATCGGACCCCAGAGACACTATTGCTATTGGTGCAAAAAGACATCATTACACTCCATTGCCCACCATGGTCGGCTTATAGAGTCCCGCTCATATAGTTAACGAAGTACTTCTTTTCCCGGCTCCATGTAGTGAGGCATTCCCTTCACTCAAACCGATATCCGCCTGACGGATAACTTTCCTCCCTCTCCAGCGCATTAGAACAAGCATCCCCCGCACAAATTCATCAGCAATCATACAGCAGTAGATCCCTGTGAGCCCCCAGCCTAAGCTGATTCCAAACCAGTAAGAACATCCCACTCCAATAATGGACATAGACACGATGGAAGTATACATCGTATAACGGGTATCGCCGATGGCGTTCAGCGCATTACCCATGCCCATATTCAGCATTTTGCAAGGTTGCAGTAGGAGATTTAGGGCCAGTAGGGAAATCCCAATCGCAATAATCCGCGGGTCGGAAGTAAAATAACCTAGTAGATTCCTGCCGAAAAGAAATAGCAGTAACATGTTCGCTGATACAATAGCCAAGCCGATATACAGCGTGCGATATGCACTACGATAAGCCTCTTTCAGCTTCCCTGCCCCGAACAAATGCGCGATCTGTATCTGTCCAGCCAGCGCGATTGCATACCCTAACGTGAAGCAAAAGGACTCTAAGGTATTGAGATAAGTCCGTGCGGCTAACGCTTCAGCCCCCAGTGCGGCTAGAAAGGAATAGACAATCAACTGCGAGAACACCCAGCAGGAAGAATTAATCCCTAGAGGCCAAGCAATCCTTATAATTTCCTTGAATAGCTTGCCGTTGAATATACGGAAATCCCTAAGTCTAATCTTAATCTCGAAGGAACCTCTAAACATGGTATACAGCATGATCACACCGACCAGTCTACTGATAATACTTGAGATTGCGATTCCCGCAAGCCCTAGCTGTGGCAGACCGAACATCCCGAATATAAAAGTATAGTTCAGAATAATGTGAATGACATTTATGATGACCCCTGTGTACATTGGTCCTCTGGTATTCCCTGTATTACGAATCGCTGTTCCAAGGGAAGCAATCATCCCCACCAAAAACAGACCGCCACCGACATACGAGATATAGATATTGGACAGTGATAATAGCTCAGGCGATATATTTAGAATCCCCGCTATTGGACCCGCATAGAAGAACAGGATGATACTCACGACAATACCAAGAATGAGACTAACCGATACGCCCATAATTGCAATCGTACGCGCTTCGCTGAAACGTTTTGAACCCATTCTTTGCGCGATCAGGATCCCCGCACCGCCCGCAAAGGTGGTAAAAAGTGTGGTCAACGCACCGAACAATTGATTGGAAATGCCGACTACGGCGACTGCATCGTCTGAAATACGGCTGACCATGAGTGTATCTACCGTACCTAGCAGGGTCTGAAGAAACACCTCTATAAATATAGGCCAAGCCAATACCCATAGTCCAAAGCCCTGTCTTTCTTTTTTCACTAAATAAACCTCCCCTTAAACCAAACATGCATACTAGACCTAAGAAACAGCATATTTTTTCTTTAGGTCAGACTAAATTATAGATGATATACTTTTGGTGATGGTACAGATTTCAAACCAATAATTTCATTATTTCAACCTCATAAAAGGAGATCTCTCCATGAACATTATTAATTTTATCGTCCCGCCAATGCCCTATTATATCGTAAGTGGATTGCACACCTTCTCACCAGGGCATTACCACATGAGCCGCCACAATATCAAGGTATTTGACTTGCTTGTAGTCAAGCAGGGCTGCCTATATATGAATGAAGGAGGTCTCACCTTTCAGGTACGTGCAGGTCAGGCACTGCTTCTTCGTCCAGATAGCCATCATTTCAGTACGGACAGCTGCAAGGAACACACCTCTTATTATTGGCTGCATTTTCAGACAGTGGGCGATTGGAATATTTCCGAGGCTACAGCTTCAACACCAGAGACAGAACATACCAGAGTGGAGCATCCTCTTCATTCAGACGAATTTAATATACGCACTTTTACCTTACAGCTGCCCCAATATACCTCTCTGCTACAACCGTCCAAGATGGAAGAACTGCTCTCGCAGCTGAATCAACTAGCGCCTAATTCCCATTTGAGCAATACTCCATTTCAGCAGCAGCTGCTATTCCAAGAGGTTCTCCAGCAATTATCTGCCTCTCTGCGCCATGAGCGTCCCTCTCCCTCCAAAATATGTGCAGAGCAAGCTGCCTCCTACTTGCGTAGTCATTTCCGTGAGCGTATCACAGCACAGCAGCTAGGGGAGAACCTGAACTTTCATCCTGTATATATCGCTCGTTGCATGAAAAAGGAATACGGCTGTGCACCTATGGATTACCTGCTGCACTACCGAATTCAGCAGAGTAAGCTATTACTGATGCAGACCAGTTACACGATTGCCCGGATCGCCGAGGAGGTCGGCTTCAATCAAGCGCCTTACTTCAGCTCCAGCTTCGTCCGCATTGAGGGAACCACTCCGCGGGAATTCCGCCAGCGCTTCTCGTAGTCTCCTAAAATACAAAAAAGGGATGCTCCCCGCCTTTATGGCTTAAGGAACATCCCTTGCTCTTTTTTATTACAGACCCTTCTCCTGTACGTAAGCATTCCATTGCTTGATATATTCCGCCTGAATTTTCTCAAGGCCGGCTTGCTTAGCCTTCTCCATAAAGGTAGCTAGACCCGCATCAACATCCTCTACCAATCCGGCTTGCAGCGGATACAGGTATTGCTTTTCTACCTGTTCCAGCGCCGCTTTTTCAGCCTGATAAGAGGTGTAATCTTCTGCAAATCCTGTGAAGATATCCGGCTTCTGAATCTTATCAAGCTCAGCGAAAATCTCTTTGACGCCATCATAGGATTTGTCGAATAACATAAATTCCGGGTTCCGCCATGCCCAGCCGTTCATCCCTTCACGAGTGAAGCCGTTCGTAGAAGCATCTCCAATAAGCTCATAATAGCCGTTTGCATCAACCTTATAATTTTTTCCCTCAACACCGTATTGTGTCAGCTGGTTATAACGTTTATCCAAAACCATCTTCTCATAAAAGGCTAATGCACGTTCCGGGTTCTTGCTGCCCTTCGGAATAGCAAATCCATTATGAATAGGATGCACCGGTGTTGCGTAACCGATTGTTTTACCATAAGGATAGTAACCCAACTCCCAATCTGGATGAGCTGCTTTAACTTTCATCAGCGTATCGTTGAAGCGAGTCGGGTTATCACCGAAGATGGATGCCGCTTTACCCGCAATAACCGGAGCCTGAAGAGTGTCCTTCACGTTCAATACATTTTTGGAGATTAGGCCTTTTTCCTGCCAACGTCTCATGGTCAGCAGTTCTTCTTTATGTTCCTCCGAGCCCCAGTAAAGATAAGCCTTCGAAGGATCGCTGTACTTGATTCCGATACCATAAGGCAGCGGACTTCCGACCATCGCGGTAAGTGTAGTGTAGACATCATGCAGATTACCCCTCACATCACTGTTAAAGGATGCCGACGACATCTTCGGTTCATTCTTCTTGATCCCTTCCATATAAGCCTCATAGCTGGCCAGATCTGTCGGCTCAGGCAGATTGTATTTCTTACGCAGATCCTCACGCCATACGAAACCGTTAGTTACATATTCCTTATAGGTCGCGGGTACAGTGTAAATCTTGCCATCAATCTTAACTGCATCCCACATATCCTGCGGTACAAATTGCTGGAGCGCTGGAGCAGCCGTCGGCAGCAAATCATCTATAGCCAAAAAAGCTCCTTTTTTAGCATAAGCTTGATACTGTGTCCAATCCGCAGTAAAAATCAAATCAATCGATTGTCCAGAAGATAGTAGCAATTTGTACTTCTGATCCCAGTCTGTCCAAGTTGTATAGTTGAATTTAACGGTTGCATTCAGATCCTCTTCAGCCATCTTGTTAATTTCCGCTTCAACGCTCGAAAGATCCTTCGGGGCATCGCCCAGCATATAAAACTGCAGCTCTACCTTCTTCGATGTATCCAGCCCCGACTTCTCCTCAGTCTCAGCATTGGTGCTCTGAGCCGTATTCCCGCCGCTAGTACTCTCTTTTACCGCTGCATTTTCCCCGTTCGTGGAACTAGAATTCCCCCCACAGCCTGCCAGTAGAGCCAAGCTCAGTACTGACGTGAGCAGAATAGACATGCTTTTGCCCCGTAGCTTATTCATCTGAATCCTCCCTTTTCACTATGCTTCTATGTTAGCCGACTTTACCTAAACCCGGGTAGGGGTAAGGTTACGGTTCTAACCTTTTACAGCTCCGATGGTCAACCCTTTGACGAAGTAACGCTGAACGAATGGATACAGAAATAGAATTGGTCCAGTCACAACAATCGCCATGGCCATTTTGGTAGACTCAGCAGGGACTTCTGTAGCCAGAGACACCCCAGTTCCAGCGCCCATCTGTGCAATGAACTGCGCTGAATTGATAACATTGTACAGATAGAACTGCAGTTGATATTTATGGGTATCATTAATGAACAGTGAAGATGTGAACCAGTCATTCCAGTAATACAATGCAAGGAACAATCCGACTGTAGCAATCCCTGGCATGGAGAGCTTGAGGACGATCTGCCAGTAGATTCTGAAATCACCGGCCCCATCGATTTTCCCAGAATCAAATAGCTCCTCAGGGACTGCTGATTTAACGAAATTCTTCATTAAAATAATTAAGAACGGTGTCATCAGGCCTGGTAGCACCAATACAGCATAGGAATCCAGCAGACCGAGGTATTTAGTAATCATGATGTACCAAGGAACAAGTCCTCCACCAAACAAGGTCGTAAAGTATATATAGAAGGAAAAGGTATTGCGGTATTTGAAATCCTTGCGGGCCAGCACATAACCAGCCATCGTCATGAAGAAGAGTCCTAATGTCGTTCCCACTACAGTGGTGACGATGGTGACCGTGTAAGCACGCAGTACTTCATCCGGGAAAATGAACACCGTCTTGTAGCCTTCAAGAGAGAACTGCCCCGGAATCAGATGATAGCCATCCCGGATAATAGATTCATTGCTGGTTAATGATGCGGATATAATTAGCAGAAAGGGCAGCAGGCAAGCAACCGACAGTCCAATGATGACCACATAGGCGATTGCATGAAGCATCCGTGTATATTTATCCTTTTGAATTTTCATTTCTTGTCCTCCTAGAACAGGGCGTAGTCATCATTTATTTTGCGAATAATATAGTTAACCGTCATGATGAGGACAAAACCGAACAAGGACTGATAGACCCCAGCAGCAGTAGCCATGCCCACATCAAACGTTACTTTAAGCGAGCGATAGACGTAGGTATCGAGAATATCCGTCGTATTATAGAGAAGCCCGTTGTTTCCTATTAATTGATAGAACAGATCAAACTGCCCTTTCATAATACTTCCGAGCGCAAAGAGCAGCAGCACCACAAAGGTTGATTTCAGCATTGGCACTGTAATATACCAAATCCGTTGAAAAATATTAGCGCCATCGATCTTAGCCGCTTCATAATATTCATCACTGATCCCTGTAATCGCTGCTAGATAGATAACCATGCTATAACCGAGATTCTTCCATAGATAGAAGATAATAATTAGAAAAATCCAAGCCCAGGGTTTGCTGTAAACGTCCACCGGATCAAGCCCAAATTGTGTAAGCATTGTATTTAAGAAACCGCTGTCATAATTGAACAGGTTGTAGACAATAACACTTAGAATGACGAAGGATACGAAATATGGTAGAAACATTATCGATTGGCTAATCTTTTTAAACCATTTCCCATTCAGTTCACTTAAGAGAATCGCACAAGCAATCGCCAGCACATTCCCAAGTACAATAAAAGCGATGTTGTAACCTATCGTGTTCATCGTCAGCTTCACCAGTGTGCCGGATCTCCAGAGAAACTCGAAATTCTGCAAGCCGACGAACTTGGAATTAAACATACTGCTGTTGAAGTCAAATTGAGTGAACGCATAATAGATACCTACCATTGGAAAATAAGAATTCACTAAGAAAAAGATCAAGGTGGGCAGCAGCATCAGAAACATCATCCGATTGTGTATCAGTTCATAAATAAATCCCTTCTTCTTTCTTGTCGTCCGTAAGCGTGCTCTTCCATCGGCCTGGATGCCAAGTTCGACGGTTGAGATTCCTTTGGATGAGGTTTGGCTCAAGGTCTCTCACTCCCTTTAATGTAGAAACTGCATAATTCCACTATAGGGTGGTTCTTTTGAACACAGAAGTGAAGCTTCATAGCTTTCCTGCACAAACTGGAGAAATCGCTGTTGAACAATAAGGATGTTTATGAAGAAACGATGAATAGTGTTAATGCCAGTGTAATAGGGGAATGCACTCGAATATCCCGAAAATAATGATGATAAGTGCACAAATATTTATTTTCTTCACAGCTATATATTGGTAAAATACAACATTCTAGTGTTACTCCACTGTTCTGTTCACTCTAGGGCAATTATAATAAGAGGACTTCATATCTAGAGTTCATCCAGAGCCTTATCCAATAAGCCGCATATATTTCGGGGGAGGGCTATTATGAAGAATAATGATATACGGAGAAAAAGACTGCTGTATGGCAAGCTGCTAACAACGATTACACTATGTATTTCGTTAACTCTTCTGGTCTCTACAATCGTGTACTATACATACTACATCGGCGTCGAGAAGACTCAGACCTTCCGTTCCGATCTAAGAGATCTAACTCAGACTGGCAAAAAAGTAGTCAACATGGCTGAAGTAGCTCAAACGCTTTCATTTCAGCTGTACAGAACCTCCACTATTTCCCATCTGTTGTTCTACAACAAACCTTCCATTTATGAGGTTACGGCTGCAATGTCGGATCTCGGAAACTATCTGAACTCCATGCCATACATTGAATCCATCTATGTTTATAATCCGAATAATGACACTATATATATATCAGCGGCGCAAGGGCAGAATGGTGTGTACTCCACAGGAGAGTTAGAGGACACTGAAATCATACAGATGTTGAATCATTATCAGGATTACAAAACATTCACTCCGATCCCACGCACCTATTCCATCGGCGAACCCAAATCAGAAGCTATCGCTGTCTATACTTATCTCTGCTATGATGCGATCAACTGGGACCGCGCCATCAATTCTGCAGTTATTGTTAATATATCAGCAGCTTGGATAAACAAGGAGTTGGCTAACAGCAATACCGCCGGTAGTGGTAATACTTATCTTCTTGATGACCAAGATCGGTTTCTATCGGGGAACAAGCTGACATTGGAGAAACTCTCAGGGGATGAAAGCAGCTGGATAGAGAATAAAGTTAAAGCCCGCTCCGCAGGTTATTTCACAGCTCCTTTTCAAGGCCAGAAATCACTAGTGTCCTATACTTCACCAGATTCTCTTGGTTGGCAGTATGTTCGCATTACTCCATATAATGTGATCACAGAACAGACCAACCAAATCCGTAATACAACACTACTGATTTCTTTGATTATTTTAATATTCGGACTTATCATTTCTAGAACGCTGTCCAAACGCCTCTACCTTCCTATTGATTCCATTGTAAGCCGAATGAATAGCCTTGAAGCTGACAAGCGCAACAGTATGTTTACGATTAGACAGAATTCATTACGTAATCTTGTGCTCGGTATAAAAGCCCCCCACAGCAGTCGGCCTAGTGATTTCGAGCAACTAAGTATTGCTTTCAACTTAAACGAAGGTTATCGGCTTGTATTGCTGCGTATTGATGAATACAATACCCTGCGACAAGAGCGAGGTGCTTATCTACTTGCATACAAGTTCGCGATCATGAATATTGCTTCGGAAATTTGCGGTCAGACTTATCAAGTGGAAAGCGTAGATATGAACGACGACAGCGTAGTTATGTTACTTAGCAGTATGACGTCCGCTGAATCTCTCGATACAGAATTGATCGAAGTACTGCTGCGACAAATCCGTGTGGCTTGCTGCGATTATCTGAAAATAGGATTATCGCTAGTGTACAGTCCCGTTAGTGATAATCCAGATCGATTGAACCACCTATATAGCCAGGCCAAAGAGGCTTCTAAACATAGACTTTTTTATGGGCATGGCTGCCTAATCAACGCAGAGAAGATTAACGAATTGCAGAATAACCTATACTCTTACCCTGCGGATAACGAGAAAAAGCTGGTCGATGCCCTCACCAGTGGTAGAACAGACGAAGCCCGTAGCCATTTCTCTGACATCGTGCGCGAATTGGACCAATACCCCTACTATGTACTAGAACTAACGCTATCCAGGGTGACGCTAACGATTAAGAGAATCATCGATAATATCAAAAAGCTCAGCTCTACATCTGTGGAAGATATCCTCAAGATACCTTCACTTGAGAATTACGAGACGATGAAGGAGCTTGAAGAAGCTTTTTACCAACTCTTCGATGATATTCAGGAATTACAGGCCGATAAACGTAGCTCTAAGCAAAGTGATCTGATCCGTCAAATTAACCAAAAAATCAATCAATCTTACACGGACCCCAGCCTGGGCCTGAACCAGATTGCTGATGAGCTTAACCTGTCACCTATATATGTCAGCCGTCTTTATAAGCAGCAAACAATGACAGCTATTGTGGATGTCATCATGGATGTACGAATGCAGGAAGTATGTCGCCTCTTGAAAGAGAGCGATCTGTCCGTATCGGATATTGCTGAAATGGCCGGTTTCACGAGCAGTTCTTATCTCCATCGGATGTTCAAACGCAACTTCAGCATCACGCCGATGGAATACAGGCGTTCTAATACTCGTTCATAAAACTGAAGGCTGAGTGAGAATGCGAACGGAGTACAGATCAATAACACTACTAAACTACTCTATCAAAAAAGGCAGGCTACTGTATTAGCGGTGGCTTGCCTTTTTAATGTAGGTTCATGTGTATCGACTTCCAGAGCGATTACTGTAACAACTTCAGCTTCTCTGAATATGCTGATTGGGCAGGTTCCCAATTTTTAAAGGTATGAAAAGGAGAAGCTCAAGGAGGAGATACAGAAGCATGTCAGATCATTATCATAGACCATTCAAAGGTGACGCTATCCTAAACAAACAAGGAAGAATAAGCAGTCCTGTCAGAAAAAGAGAGTGTGCTGCACTATTAAAAATAGTCACAGAGCTTGCTACAGTGGTACCTCCCGCACTTACGAATCCCACTACACTTCATATTTCCAATCTTCAAAGAGTGTTAAGAGAGCTCATGGAATTCTTGCATGAGGCTAGGATATGCAGCCCTTTTAGAACGGAGCTTCTTTCTGTAGTAGAAATAACCATTGTATCTACTGAGGTCAGTCCCTTCTCCGTCGTGAGCGTGGGTACTAATCTTCAACAGCTGTTAGCCGAGTTATTATCTTTTATCCTCGCCACGAAAATAGACTCTCATTGCAAAGATCAGTTGGTAATTCAAATCAGACATATTCAAGCTTCTATTTCACAAGCGCTCGGCTTACCTATTAAGGGTGCGACGGGGCCACAAGGTCCTCAGGGACCCCAAGGAACTCAAGGGCCTCAAGGACCTCAAGGACCTCAGGGTCCTCAAGGAGCCACTGGTGCTGGGCTGCAAGGTATTGTAGTCTTTAATCCGGCACAAAGCCCATTGTATCCAGCGGGTCAAGTAGTAACCTTTAATGGCAGCACTTATATAGCTACTGTTGCCGGACCCAAAGGAACACCAGGTAGTTCATCAGATTATTTACTAATTGCTGGTGGAGCAACAGGTGCGACTGGTCCGCAAGGACCTCAAGGGGCGCAGGGTCCTCAGGGTCCTCAAGGAGAATATGGTGTTGGCGGGACAGGCGCGACGGGTGCGACTGGGGCGCAAGGTATACAGGGACCTCCAGGTCCTGGAGCAGGGGCAACTGGAGCGACAGGCGCGACAGGTACTGCGGGGCTGGCTGGCGCAACGGGCGCGACAGGTACTGCTGGAATTGCTGGCGCGACGGGTGCGACAGGTACTGCCGGACTTGCTGGACCGACAGGGGCTACAGGTACTGCCGGGCTTGCTGGTCCGACAGGGGCTACAGGTACTGCCGGGCTTGCTGGTCCGACAGGGGCTACGGGTACTGCCGGACTTGCTGGACCGACAGGGGCTACAGGCACCGCCGGGCTTGCTGGTCCGACTGGTGCGACGGGTACTGCCGGGCTTGCTGGTCCTACAGGGGCTACAGGCACCGCCGGGCTTGCTGGTCCGACAGGGGCTACGGGTACTGCCGGGCTTGCTGGTCCGACAGGGGCTACAGGCACCGCCGGGCTTGCTGGTCCGACAGGGGCTACGGGTACTGCCGGGCTTGCTGGACCAACAGGGGCTACGGGTACTGCCGGGCTTGCTGGTCCGACTGGTGCGACGGGTACTGCCGGGCTTGCTGGAGCTACGGGGGTTACCGGAGTTACAGGAATTACTGGGGCAACCGGTGATGGCGCAATCATTCCACTGGCATCTGGTGGACCAATTATTATGACCACGATTTTAGGTGGTTTGGTGGGAACAACAAGCCTTATAGGCTTCGGAAGTTCAGCCACAGGCATTTCTCTTGTTGGTGGAAACATAGATTTGACAGGTACTGTTCTTGGACCTCTTATCAACTTTGCAATGTCCGTTCCTCGTTCAGGAGTGATAACATCTATTGCTGCATACTTCAGTAATACAGTAGCTTTATCACTTCTTGGTACTTCCGTAAATGTGACGGCACAATTATTCCAATCTACTTTACCAAATAATACATTCACACCTGTTCCTGGGGCCTTAGTACCTCTGCCAACTATCACAGGCACAATTAATCTAGGAACTTTTGTCAGCGGAATTACAAATGGCATCAATTTTACTGTAACACCACAGACTCGCCTTCTTATGGTATTTTCAGCTACTGCTACAGGTTTAAACCTTGTAAATACAGTCACTGGTTATGCAAGTGCAGGCTTTACTATTGTATAATCACTAACACAAACAAAAGCATCTGCCCTCCCTACTAAAGGAGTGACAGATGCTTTTGTTATAATATTCGATTAAAATTTCTTAATCTTTCGATCCGGAGAGACGCTATTGAGCAAACTTAGCTATCCCTGGCAATCTACTCACAACAAATACTCTTTCAGCTTACCGCTAACCTCATCGATCTCCGCTTTAGTCGTATACCGTCCCACACTAAAACGAACCGCTCCCTGCCCAATACATGCTGAGACATTCATTGCCTTTAGAACAGGTGAAATCAATGTTTCTCCAGAATGACAAGCTGAACCTGTTGAGGCAGCCACATCTTCCAGCGAAGCAATCACTTCGTGACCCACCGCTCCAAGAAAACTAACGTTAAGCGTGTTGGGCAATCGTTTATCCCTATGACCATTCAGGTGAATTCTGTCGCCAAATGCGTTCTGCAATCTATCGTAGAAATAATCCGCTACTTCTTTCACACGCTCTCTGGAAGCAAAGTCCGAAGCAAGCTCACAGGCTTTTCCTAATCCAATAATATAAGGGGTGTTTTCCGTTCCGGCACGTCTCCCCTGCTCATGCCCTGCTCCGTGAATTAATGGCTCGATGTGAATGCCCTCTCGGATGTACAATGCTCCAATCCCTTTTGGCGCATATAATTTATGGCCTGCCAGCGTTAGAAAATCCACCCCTAACTCAGCCACATCAAGCTCTACTTTTCCTGCGGACTGCGAAGCATCGGTATGGACAAGGACACCCCGTTCATGGCAGACCTCGGCTATTTCTTTGATCGGCTGAATCGTGCCCGTTTCGTTATTAGAGTGCATAATGGAGACTAGTATAGTTTGGTCTGTAAGCTGATTTTTCACATCATCTACCTGCACCATTCCATACGCGTCAACAGGTACATAAGTAATCGTGTAGCCCAACTGCTCCAGATACTGACACGGTTTAATTACCGCAGGATGCTCCACAGCAGACACAATAATGTGATTGCCTTTATGTCGATACGTTTGGGCGACGCCCTTGATGACGGTATTATTCGACTCGCTGCCCCCGCTTGTAAAAAGCACCTCACCCGGCGTACAATTCAGGAAATTAGCCACCTGTGTTCTTGCTCGCTCGATTCCGACTTTAGCTTTTTGTCCCAAAGAATGACTGCTTGAAGGATTGCCAAAATGACCATAAAGATAAGGAATCATAACCTCTGCTACTTCCTTATCTACAGGTGTTGTAGCGTTATAGTCTAAATAGATCATTTGTTAAGCCAAGCCTCCTCTAAACCCCTCATACTTTACGATACATAAAGCTTATACCTTCTGATTACTTAAAAAAGAGATTACCGCAGCCTCAGCTTCATCCAAATTGTTCACCTTAAAGGTAACTCTCTCAATGCCTTCATACTGAGTAGACGTATAATCGTATTTAGGATCATAGTAGTATTCTAACAGCAGCGCAACAGCCTCTCCGAACATATCAGCTTGCAAGCAACGCTCGATTTCCGCCGCAATGGGGATATGAATTCGCGATTTGATACTTCGAAATGCTGAAATGCACTGTTCTTTATATTCTTCTGGTCGATAATCCTCAAGGATTTGCTGCACTCTGGCTTGTAGTGGCATCTCAATCCAAATTTGTGTTCCAATCTCTTTCTGCTCGGCCATGAATGGGGGCATTACGACCTTCCCAATCTTTTTGCTCTCCGCTTCAAACAGTACATAAGGAGTATCCCCAAGCTTAATTAATTCCTCCATAAGAAGACTATCGAACGTTTTTTGATTGTTTGCATGAAGTCCAATCTCGCCAAAGATAGAACCGCGGTGACCTGCCATTCCTTCCAAATCCAAAACAGGATAGCTCTGTGCCTTCAGGCGGTGCAGCAGGTTTGTTTTACCTGTACCCGTATTTCCATGAATGACATAAGGCTTCGCCTTGAATTCATAGGACTCCAGTTCATCGAGTACCCATTTACGGTAAGCTTTATAGCCGCCAATCAATCGGTAAGCGTGAATATCCATTAAAGAAAGTACGGTCGCAGTTGTACGGCTGCGCATACCTCCCCTCCAGCAGAATACAGCCTTGTCCCCTTGAATCGCAGCAAATTCTTTGACAAAGGAAGGTAGCTTCGCAGCAGCAATCTCCAAACCGCGTTCTTTCGCAGCCTGCACACTTGTCTGTTTATACAACGTACCTACTTCAGCCCGTTCCTCATCATCAAAAAAGGGAATATTCAAGCTATCCGGCAGCGTTGCATCTTTATATTCAGAAGGAGATCGAACGTCGATAACGGTGATCTGCTTCTTATTCTTTAACACTCTTAGTTCTTCCAGTGTAATATCCTGAAACAATGCGCTCTCTCCTCTGGTGGCTAACTTCTTAGGTCGCCTCTAAGCTGAACTCCAGCGTTATTGCGCAGCTATAACTGCAATCTGACCCGGATGTTCTTCCGTTACCTCTCCGATCAATGCTGCTTCTACACCTGCATCTACTAACTCTTTTAGCAAATCCTCACTTTGTTCAGGAGCAACAGAGATCAGCAATCCACCGGAAGTCACAGCATCACACAGAATATAGCGGCTTAATTGGTCCATCTCTTCCGGATAAAGAATACTGCCCTCCAAATGGGCAAAGTTATTCTTAGTGCCGCCTGGAACAAAGCCCTGCTCCGCGAGCTCTCTTACTCTTGGCAGCATCGGTACATCGCCTTGACGAATAATCAGTCCGTGATTGCTCCCTTTTGCCATTTCCGAGGCATGTCCAAGCAACCCGAATCCGGTAACATCTGTACAAGCATGTACATCATAGGGCTCCATGATTTCTGCCGCTTTTTTATTCAGTGTAGACATGACTGTCGTAAGGCGTGTAGTTTCTTCTGGGGATAGCTGATCCTTTTTAATAGAAGTCGTTAAGATGCCCACACCGATAGGTTTAGTCAAAATCAGCTTGTCTCCTACCTGCGCACCTGCATTCGTTCTTACTTTGTCCGGGTGCACAAGGCCCGTAACGGCCAATCCAAATTTAGGCTCTTTATCGTCGATGGAATGTCCGCCCACAAGCGTTGCTCCTGCTTCCTGCACTTTATCTGCTGCACCGCGCAAAATGTCACCGAGAATGCTTTTGTCCAAAACAGAAATAGGGAAGGCCACAATATTAAGCACTGTAAGCGGCTTGCCGCCCATAGCATAAATATCACTTAACGCATTAGCTGCTGCAATTTGCCCAAAGGAATAAGGGTCATCCACGATCGGCGTGAAAAAATCAACAGTTTGCACTAACGCCAGATCATCACTTAATCGATATACCCCAGCGTCATCACTGGTATCCAGACCTACAAGTAGATCCGGATTAGGAACGGTTGGTGGTAGACTGCGAATAACCTGCATGAGATCGGCGGGACCGATTTTGCAGCCGCAGCCCCCTTTTGAAGATAATGAGGTCAATTTTATGGTTTCGGCTTGAGACATCATGACTCAGCTCCTTTAGATAGTTAATCTCGAATATCTTTAATCTTACATCAGTAGACAGCATTGTACAAAATACAGACATACAGAAGAACGCCCCGTAGCCAGTACATACTCCCCGGCTATGGGACGCCCCTCATTTCTCACTTACCACTAAGATCAACTAATCTGCTGAGTTTCCTGCTGTTTCTCCAAAAACCGCTGAAGTATAGCATTAAATTTCTCCGGCTGACACAGATTACTAGGATCTAATGCGTTAGGGATGATCACTAACTGAGCATGTGGCAGCTGAGACACCATATCCTTCATACAATTAACTCCAAATTCACTAAAGTCACCTACAATACATAAGGCGGGACGCTTAAAAGACTTTAAGCATCTAGTGTAATCCACATGGCTCGTAGCCAGCCTTTGCCGATACAATTCCCGTGGACGTTTATCGAGAAGTCCTCTTCTAATCTCGTTATAAGCCAGATTCCAGCGTTCCCGGTACATCATACGAATCGAAGGCAGTACAAGCTCACTTGGAGCGTAATACATTAACCAACTACAATAAGCAGCCATAAGCTGGATTTTACCAATTATCGTTGACGCCTGACTTCTACAAAAGCTATCCGCGACAACAATCGCTTTTACTCGCTCTGGATATTGTTTCGCAATATGTTGAACGACAAGCCCCCCATAGGCACTCCCAACAAAAACAGCCTCACGAATACCCAAATCATTTAATAGCATTATTATATCTAGACATTGGGTTTCAATAATCTCGTTTGGGGCCTGCAGTAATTCACCTGATTTGCCATTCCCCCGTAAATCACACAGAATCACTTTATATTTATCAGAAAAATACTCTAATTGTGGCTTGAACATACTATGTGTTAATCCATGTCCATGGATAAACACAACCGGAGTCCCTGTTCCATTGATTTCGTAATAGAGCGAAGTTCCATTCAGTTTAGCAATAGGCAAAGTTAACACCTCTTTCATAGATAGGTTCTACAACTATATCTGCTTTTTAACGCAGCAAAAAACCACAGAGGGATTCTCTGTGGCTATTCATCATCAAATACGCCATTCATCCTCTCTCCATACGCTTACGAGGTTAGCTGTCGGATTCGGGCAGTGAGAGTTGCCCTACCTGCATGGATGCATTTATGCACCTGGAACAGGATTCACCCCATAACTAGTACCGATTGTTACACTGGTTCCCAGTTGTTGGTTCCCCCGCTTTCCTTAACGGAAATTAAGCGGACTTCTTATGTAATTGTCAGTTATGTGATGAATCATACTCCGTGTAAGGTTTCTTGTAAAGTTGAGCCGTGGGCAAAATAATGTTGAAAGCCATGCTTTTCATTTCATATTGAGCATACACTTCGTTTTCTCTTTCTTTTACTCTTGTTTACTCAATATATCTAAAAAAAGCCTAGCGGCCATCAGAGATCAATCCCTGAACCACTCGGCTTCGTTATACAATCATATGGCTACAACAGATCGGCGTTTTTCAATGCATGCTCCCAGCTCGGAAAAAAGAACAGCGCACTTCTCATAAGATCAGGATCGCTTTGCTTCACTTGTTTTTTGCTGATCGAGCTTCCATCGGTTTGAAGCTT
Source organism: Paenibacillus sp. FSL R5-0923 (assembly GCF_038009145.1). Lineage (NCBI taxonomy): Bacteria > Bacillati > Bacillota > Bacilli > Caryophanales > Paenibacillaceae > Paenibacillus > Paenibacillus sp. FSL R5-0923. The sequence continues at coordinate 1,753,997 of NZ_JBBPAT010000001.1, read as the reverse complement.
TTTGATACGACTTAACACTTCATCAGCCTCCAAAGGAATTTCCATTGAAACACTCCTTTCTCAGTGACCTGGTTTCCAATCATTTTCTCCATAATATGCAAATTTATTCTTCATTTCGGTTTATACGAATTAAACCAGCTGATAGACCGGTTGTTCAGCAATAAAATAAGTGGGAATCATTGGGTATTTCTGTGCCAGAACTTCAGCTAAATATTTCATTCCTGGAGCTTCACTTTCCGCATGTCCTAACATAATCAGTGCTTTTGATCTGCCTTGGTGGACAGCATCCCTCACATATTCTGGAGTTTCCCATTCGGGGCCCTCGCCAGCAATAATTAAATCAAGATTATGCTGATTAAAAAGAGGAATAGCCATCGTCCCACCTCCTCTGTAACCTACTAATATCCCCACTTGTCTGCATGTCTGGGATAGGTCTCCGGCAGCACGTACATAGGAGATGCCTAGCTTTCTTTTTATATACAGAGCCGCTTCACTTACCGTCATAGCTGGAATCGATAGGATTGTAGCAGTGGATTGCTGCTCAACCACATAGGCTGACCATTCAAGCTCTCGTAGCAAGCCCACCATGATCCCATCCGGTTGATGCCGATGCCAATAATCATGATAACGAAAAATAGCCAGTTCAGAACGCTCAATCAAACTCCGTTTCGCGCGAGACACAGGGTCAGCCTCTAACCACTTGCTCGTCTCATGATGACTGTAAAACACACCTTCATGTGTGATCAACAAATTGGCGTTCATAGCAACCGCTCGTTCCACAACATATTGCGTAGCGCAAAATGCCGTAACCATACCTGTAATCACCATTTCCGGATTCCCCGGCTTAAGAGTATCCACAGTCCCATCTATCTGTTCCATGGCTCCTATTAAATCTTCCAGAATCGTTCTAATTGTCACGCTCACTTTAATCCGCCCTTTGAGATCCATACTACTAATCTATCAACTTATAAATAACCCGCCCTTAATCGATATAAGGACGGGTTCACAGTTCATTATTTGAGCAGCTTGCCCACTCTATGATTTCGTGGCAGAGGTGATAATTCGATGGAAAGCTGGCTTCGGCTTATGCCCTTCATCGAATAGGAACGGCCAGTTCTTCCGCCCACGAACAGGGAAATCATCCAGCCAGGTATAGTCATCCGCTGCTCCCCAGAACGTGACCGAACTAATCACGTCCCGGTATTCTCTCAGCAGTGCGAACATCGCTTCATATCGATCTGCTTGAAGCTCGAGCAGCTCAGCAGGTACTGCCTTTAAGTCCATTCGTTTGTCATCGAAACGGAACATGGATACATCCAGCTCTGTCAGTTGGAGCTGAAGTCCTAAGGATGCATATTTTTCGATCGCTGTACGAATATCATCCAGACTAGGATCGTATAAATTCCAGTGTGCCTGCAATCCGACGCCATGGATCGGCACGCCTTGTTCCAATAGCGACTTCACCAGTTTATAGATTTTGTCACGCTTTAATGGATGGGATTCGTTATAGTCATTGTAGAACAACAAAGCCTTTGGATCGGCTTCATGCGCGAATTCAAACGCTTTGGCGATAAAGTCCGGGCCAACAATGTCGAGCCACTTCGACTGGCGAAGAAGTTCTTCTCCCTCATCAGCGATTACCTCGTTTACAACATCCCAAGCATAAATTTCTTCCTTATAACGTCCTACAACGGTCTGAATATGTGATTTAACTCGTGCAAGCAGAATCTCTTTGCTTACAGGTCCTCCGCCCTTATCCTCAAACAGCCAGTCCGTTGTCTGGTTGTGCCAAATCAAGGTATGTCCGCGCATCGCCATATGATGTTCCCTGGCGAAGGCAACCAGCTGGTCTGCTGCCCTAAAGTTATAAGTGTCCTCAAGTGGATGCAGACTTTCAAATTTCATCTCGTTCTCAGCGGTAATACTGTTGAAATGATAAGCAAGCAAATGCTCCTGTGATTGGATAGTTAATGGGTTGACGGCTGCGCCAATCTTGAAATCCTCTGCGAACACTGTCTTTAGTGCAGGCTCTGTAAAATCACTAGCTTGTCTCAACAAGTTCCCTCCTAACAAACGCTATTCATTATGACCGATAATCGAACCAATCAAAGTGGGCAGGTACCTCAGCTACTTTACCATGACCTGTCGCATATAAACCGATAAGAACACCTGTAAATCCATTTCCCTTTACGGCCTGTGGGGATAATGGGTATGCTGCCGCTGTAGATAGCTTATTCCATTCCTGCCCATCCAAGGAGAACAATAAGGTATATTCGGTAAGCTCCGCCTGTATTTTCAGATAAATTCGCTCAGCTGTAATTGGTACTTCTGCTTCTACACGGGTTATTCCATCAATAGTTAATTGTGCTGCAATGACTCTGTGGCCATCTTTTTGCACCAAGCCAACCTCATAATGTGCATGCTCATCCAATCTAGCACAAAGTCCAGCCTCTTCACCGTCCACGGTAGGGTTAAAATCCAGTAATGTACTCCATTCTGCTGAAGTATGCTGCTGTCTTCTTCCTATAAAGGCCACCTGTCCTATATCACTGAGACCCTTAGATTGACCCCGAAGAGATAACCATCCCGGGCGTTCATTTAGAGACCAGCTTGCCTCAGCGGGATTACGAAGAAAGGTCATTGCGAACGGTAATACATCGTCTTCAAAGTCATACCTTCCGCTTAGCGCAGGCTTTGGTGATTGACCCGGTACACGCGGAACCTTCATATCCACTCCTACGATATCTTCGTTATTATCAATCATCGGCCATCCGTCTTCATTCCACGTTACAGGGGCAAGAAAGGTCTCTCTTCCTAGCACTGTATACTTGGAATCTACTAGACGTACTCCAAGGAATACGGCCCACCAATCCCCGTTACGATCTTCGATCAGATCAGCATGTCCTAGATACTGAATGGGACTATCAGTCCCGCGATGGGTCAATATCGGTTGCTCTAATCTTTCAAAAGGACCGTAAGGGGAGGAAGAACGACCGATAATTTCTCGGTGTTCCTTTGCCGTGCCGCCTGAAGCAGACATGATATAATACATTCCGTTAATTTTGTACAAATGTGGTCCTTCCGTCCAAGGTCCACCATCCCCAGTCCAGATGACAACTGGTTCTGATAAAGCTGCGCCCGTAGCAATATCAATCTCATATTGAATGGCGTGGGAGTCATAGTCTGCCCCCTGCTGGGTAGTTACATATACCTTTCCATCCTCATCAAACATTAGAGAAGGGTCAATGCCTCCATAAGGAATAATGATTGGATCTGACCACGGACCCGCTGGGTCCGTAGCCGTAACATAGAAATTTCCCTTCCCGTGTATTTCGGTCGTTATCATGTAAAACGTTCCTTCATGATACCGGATGGTTGGAGCAAATATACCTCCAGAGCTTTTGCTCTTACGTGTATCTAGCTGACTTACACGATCTAATACATGACCAATTTGTGTCCAGTGAATCAAGTCCTGGCTGTGAAAGATAGGCACCCCAGGAAAATATTCGAAGGAGCTACACACCAAGTAGAAATCATCCCCTGCTCGAGTGATGCTAGGATCTGGATAAAAACCTGGAAGTATTGGGTTCGTGTATGTGATTGGAGATGGAGTCATAATTCAACAAACAACCTTCCTATTATTTAATAGTGGGTGCAAGCTACTTATTCCTTCACGCTTCCTACGTTCATTCCAACTACAAAGTACTTTTGCATGAATGGATAGACTAGCAGAATCGGAACCGAAGCAACGATAGTAACGGCTGCACGAATGGACTTTGGAGTTACCATTGACCCCGCTGACTCCGCAGTTACCCCTGCCCCGTTAGCTACACTTGCGCTACTGTTCGCATTCATACTAGATTGTATTAGTTTCATTAATTCATACTGCAATGTACTCAAGTGCTGGCGGGAAGAGGTGTAGATAAAAGCATCAAACCATGAGTTCCATGCACCTACCGCGACAAAAAGGGCAATGGTAGCAAGAACAGGTTTACATAAAGGGAAGACTACTTTCATGAAAATCTTAAATTCCCCGGCACCGTCGATTCTCGCGGATTCCATAAGACTTTCATGTATGCTACCAATATAAGTACGGATGACGATCATATTAAATGCACTTATCATAGTCGGTATTACATATACCCAAAATGTATTAAGCAAATGAAGATCCTTAATTAGGAAATAGTTTGGAATCAGACCCGCATTAAAATACATGGTTAGGACGAAAACAAAGGTAATCTGCTTGCGGAAAACATATTCTTTCCGGCTTAAAGTATAAGCAAGCATTGTGGTTAAAAATAGATTCAGGATCGTAGATATCACTGTTCGTGCTACCGAGATCCAAAAAGCAGGAATAATTGTACCAGAGGCAAAAACAGCTTTGTAGTTCTGTATAGTCCACTCCCTAGGCAATAGATAAATGCCGCCGCGGATGGTATCATTCCCCTCATTTAAGGAAACTGCTATAGTATTCAAGAATGGATACAAGGTAACAATGACTAGACATATCATAAAGATAGTATTGAAGGTACCGAACACTACTGGTTCGATCCCTATAATTCTCATACGTTTTCTACTATTACTTTTTGGAGATTTCTGAGGTATTAATTGAGTTTTTTCCATGATTATAACAGCCTCTCTTCCCCTAGCCGCTTCGACGTCCAGTTAGCTAAAAGCAGTAACGTTACACTTACGACTGTTTTAAATATGCCTCCCGCAGTGGCTAAGGAGTAATTCCCTTGCCCAATCCCGTATTTCAATACAAATATATCAATCGTATCCGACCAGTCTACAGTAAGCCCGTTCCCTAACAAGTACGGAACCTCAAATCCGACATCCAGTACATGTCCTATGGACATGATCATCAGGATTACAATGGTTGGTTTAATTCCCGGCAATGTTACATTGAACATTTTTTTGTACCGGTTAGCCCCATCAATCTCAGCAGCCTCATATAAAGCTGGATCTATAGAAGCCATAGCAGCCAAGTAGATGATTGTACTCCATCCAACCTCTTTCCAGACGGTTGAAGCACCCACAATACCCCAGAAATACTTCCCTTCACTCAACCAAAGGATTGGTGAATCGATAAGATGTAATTTCATGAGCACGATGTTGATAATCCCGTCGTTAACCGAGAGGGAGACACCTACAATCCCTGTTACAATAATCCAGGAAAGAAAGTGAGGTAGGTAGGATATGGTCTGCACGGTTCTTTTCCAAAATACATTTTTGATTTCATTAAGAAGTAAGGCCAATGTTATCGCGGTTATAAATCCTAGAAAGAAATTAATTAATCCCATAGCCAGTGTGTTTCGTAGTACCCTTAAAAAGGTATCATCCGTAAATAGAAACTTGAAGTGTTTCAAGCCGACCCATGTCTGTTCGCCAAATGCCTTAGCTGGTTTATAATCCTGAAAAGCCATTGTCCATCCCCAAACAGGTACGTACGCAAATAGTACAATATACAGCAGCAATGGAACTGACATCCAAATCAGCTGTTTCTGATTCTTAATCAAGGTCATAGTAATCGGTTGCTTCTTTTTTCTTTTAGGATGCCGGTTAACTTTTTTTCCCGTTAAAATCTCATCCATATATTTTCTCCCCACATCATCCATATATTTCAGAAAGTGGTTGGCTAATAAGCCACCACTTTCTGATTTTTAAGCAAGCTCTAACTATTTAACACTCCAAGTATCAAATCTCCATTTAAGCTGTTCATTGATTCTGTCTTCGTAAGCTTTAATATCCGCTTTATGAAGTTCTCCAACAAATTCAGTCCAAACTTTATCGAAATCGGAAGGGCTAGCCAAGATTGCTTTTGGCAGGTACTTGGTCTTAACTTCTCCCATCTTCGTATCGGCAATTTTTGCTGGAGAATTTTCAACAAGATCTATCGACCAAGCAGGATAAGCCACTGGGTTCGGTCCAGGCTTACTGAAGAAATCTACATAACTGTTGAATCCATATGCGTCAAGAACTTCCTTGTCATACGCTTCCAACCCTGCTTTATATTCTTCTGGTTGGGCTGCCGCATCCGTTGAGTTACCGTCTGCAAAGTACCCTTGCATTTTCGGAGCGGTAGCATACCAAGCTTCTGCTTTGTTACTTAGCTTCCATGTAGCATCAACTGCGTTATCCCGTTGCTCCTGGTTTCTTATAAAGCGACCGTCTACCACTTGATAATCTTCGCCTTCAATCCCCCAAGTGAGGGTTCTTTGCCAATCTTCTTGAATCAATGTGTCCATAAGTTTAAGGATTCTCACTGGATCCTTAGCATTGACAGTAATCCCGAATCCATTATTCAAGTTAAGAGCAGGACGATCCAGATAATAATCTTTGGTGTTAGTATCATACACAAGAGGCAGACCTACATAAGTGCTCATATCTTTCCCTTGTGTCTTGAGTGAATCTTCTGCTTTACCAAAGTTCCAGTGCTGATCAAACATTCCCAGTACGGCTCCGCTAGACAATTTAGCTAAATATTGGTCATAATCCATTACAAATGCTTCTTTATCAATAATACCCAACGCATTCATATCATTAAGTTTTTTATAGTACTGCTTTGCATAGTCTTTATCCGCAAAGATTTCTGCTACGTTATCCTTAACTACTACTCCGCCATCATTAGGATGACCGATCAGATGCTGAGGAGCGTTAAACAATCCCCAGTTTCTCCAGTCTTTGTTATGAATCTCAAACCCAATTGTTGGTTGACCATCAATGGTTGGATTTTTCTCTTTATATTTCACGATAAGATCGAAATACTCGTCCAAAGTTTTAACCGTTGGATAACCGGCATCTTTAAGTACAGCTTTCTGAATCCAGAAAGCTGGGCCAGAGTAATAGGTTGTATTCATCTCACCATTGTACGCACCATAGTTTGGAAGTGTATAAATGTGTCCATCATTGGGATCCTTCATCATGTTCCAGTAAGCTGCGTAATGCGCTTTCAAATTCGGAGCGTGTTCTTCAATTAAGTCCTCGAGAGGAATAAATGCACCTGCTGCCGTCAGTTGGGTATTGGAACTCATCAGATCTGGATAATCCGAACCGGCAATCATAACGCCAAGCTTCTGTTTAAGGTCTCCAGCCAAGAATTCAAAATTGAATGATGCGCCTGTTTTTTCTTTGATCATCTTGTAAATTTTGTTATCTGGTGTGGGTTGCTGACCTGCTTCTCCAAGAAAGATACTAACTTCAAAAGGCTCTACCTTCTTGTCATCGGTTCCAGCTGCAGTTGCAGCTGTTGTTTCTGCCGGTTTGTTTTCCCCCTTAGCAGTATTACCGCTGTTATTTCCACCGCACCCTGCTAGAGCAAAACTTAGGGATAACACAGCAATCAGACTAAGTTTGAACTTTGATATTGACTTGCCCCCCATAAAGCACCTCCATATTTTGTTGGTGTAACCATATTGTAAGCCCTTACAAGTTAAATTATAGAGGTGATGATGCCATTGATAATACACCAGAACTAAAGGTGTACCCCCAAAAAGTTTAGGTATTCGTATGTTTAAATTCATTAGGGCTCATCTTCATCTTCTTTTCAAATTGTTTGAGAAACTGACTATAATTGGAATACCCTACTTTCTCGGCGATCTCACAGTTTTTCAGCTTATTGTGTTGAAGTAAACGCGCAGATTCCTTAATCCGGAGGTCATGCAGCTGCTCATTAAAATGAATGCCATTCTTCTTGATCAATAATTGTCCCAGATACACTGGATGCAGGAAGAATACCTCCGACAGCTTTTTAATTGTAAGATTTTCGTGATAATGCGCTTCAATATAGTTGTTGATTTCCTGTACAATCCCCTGTGATTTTTGGATTTGTTCTTTTAGAAGAATATCAATACTCGCCTCACCACATGATAAAAGATTACGCATTAAATCGTTCAACTTCATCATCGAGTCCCGTATTTCGGGGATTGTTATTTGGGTTAACAAGGAGGATACCTGAACTTCACTAGCTTTCGAAGTAAACTCAACGATCTTATACATAATATGAATAACGATCTTCTTCACAACCTCTGGAGCGATGCGCATCTCACGAAAACTGCGAGAGGCCAAGCCCACAGCTTGTTTAAAGCCTTTTATGTCCAGTGTGTTAATAGGCCTCATTAAGTCATCCATCAGTTGAATTTGATCATAGTGGTAGCTGAAGGGACTATCCTTGGTTCCCTGATAGGTCAAGAACCCCGAATGATCCGAATTATAAAAATAATACATTAACGCTTCTTTCGCCGTTCGGTAGCTATTCGCAATTTGAAGCAAAGAGCCCTCGCTATCCCCTACTGCAATATACATGGCTTGCTTAGGGTGTTCATTCAGCAAGGGAGCTACTGCAGGATATATTGCGGCACCCTCATCAGACTCCGAAGGATAGCCGTATACGATTCCAAAGCAAAAAGCCTCCAGATCGATCAGAAACATCGATTCCGTATTCGTTAGGAGAGCTACTGCTTTCTCTCTGATTTCCGTATACATCGTCGGGTCTGTCTGTAGTAAACAAATATTCCAAAGGCTTTTGCCTTCCGATAGACGTGTAAGTACTGTAAAGTCTGACTTATCTTCTGCCTTCTCATTCAGAATGCTCTTAAGAAGAGAAACAACTTCCTCTGAGTTTGCCATTTGATTTAAGCTTCGCTTCTGAGTTTCCTGTTCTAATTCCCGATATATCTCCTTCAATTCTTCTGACGCCTCATCTTCGAAAAGCGGTTTCATCAGATAATGGTTAATGCCATAACGTATAGCTGTCTTAGCATATTCAAACTCACTATAACCGCTTAGTATGGCAAACTTAATCGGTTTAGTCTCCTCTTGCTGCCAGGCGGAAACCATTTCCAGACCATTCATTAGCGGCATATTTACATCTGTAATGACAAGATCCGGCAGTAGCTGCTTTATTAACTGTAAGCCCTCTTTGCCATTACTGGAGGTTCCACATACTTCAAAGCCAAGCGCCTGCCAGTCTATCCATAGCTGCATCCCCTCAAGAGCACTAGGCTCATCATCGATCAACAATACTTTGTATTTCATAGGCTCCCTCACCTTCTAGCTATTTTTTCGTTCCAGGAGCTTTAGCGGAATGCCAAACGTGACAACAGTCCCTTCATTCGGGACACTGCTGATTTCAAAGCGAACCTGATCTTCATAATATAGTTCCAGTCTGCGATACACGTTGCGGATTCCGATATTCGTTCCTGAGGAGGCTTCTTCATTTTGAACATTAAATAAAATTTCTTTAAGCTGGCTTGGTTCGATCCCTTTGCCGTTATCTGAAATCGTAACTTGCAAACGACCATCCTCGATTTCCGTCTTTACTTTAATGATACCGAGTCCTTCTATGGCCTGCAGACCATGCTTACAGGAATTTTCTACTAACGGCTGCATGCTTAGCTTTGGAATTTTATATTGCAGCGACTGCTCATCGATCTCAAATTGATAGTCAAATTTATCTCTGAACCGGAATTTTTCTATTTTCAGATACATCTCAATGAACGTCATTTCTTCTTCCAATGTAACGAGATCTTCTTTCCAGCTAAGTAGTCTTCTGAGCAACTTGGATAAACTCTTAATGATGTCTGTAACGTCCGAATAATTATTTTTGGTACAGACCACTAAAATGGCATTTAAAGTATTGAAGAGAAAATGGGGATTCATCTGACTTTGCAAAAAATTCAGTTCAGCCCTTACTCTTTCCATCTCCAGGTTATTCTTTTGAATCTCTAGTTTGTATACATCGTTAATTAGAGAATTAATTTTAGTGGTCATTCTATTAAAGTTGTGAATCAAGTCACCAATCTCATCTTGTCCTTCATCGATTTGAATAAGATCGAATTTCTCATTCGTTACTTTCTGCATATGCCTAGACAACCGTTTCACCCGATAATTGTACGATCTTAACATCACATATAAAAAGGCGGTTGTGAGCAAGGTGACAATGGACGCCAAAATACCCGCATAAATTCGAATCTCCATAATCGCCTGAGCAATACGCTCCCCTTGCGTAACCCCTATAATTCGCCAGCTTTTTATATAACTAGCCCCGCCAACGGGTACAATATGTATGTCTTCCTTGTGCTCATCATCCTGAAGCTCGAACACAGGATAAGGATCCTTCGTACCCCTCTGATACCCGCTCTGAGCAGACATAATGATTTCATCCTGCCCGTTAACCAGGTAAAGACTCAAATAATCCTTTTCTCTAATTATAATGTCATATATTTTACTGAGATCCAGGTCAATTCTAAGCAGCTTCTCATAGGTATTCAGTGAGCTGTATACATCCATTCGCTCAATTACACTTAAATACGGGGCATTAGAAGCCACATTAGGCGCTGCGCTCATTTGATAAGCAGCAAGAAACATATGTTTATTCGCAGCACTGAACTGCTTATACCACTCACTCTCCCTTACCTTGTCCGTGATGACCTGATAGTTACTACCGGAAACAATGGAGTCATTATTCGTAAATACAGTAATTCGTTCAAGTTGATTGTTAACTGGCATATAACTGTTCATCCGATCTCGAAGCTGTTCGTCGAAGGTGTCATAAAATTCAATCAAGTTCCCATACCTCCGCTCTAGCAATTCATACAGATTCTTATCCGAGGACAGCGTATAACTAACTGCTACTCCACCCTCAATGAAATCTTGAATATCCTTTCTGGCCCTCTCTAAAGAGATTTCTAAGTTTTGCTGTTCTCTGGATTTGATCAAATCGGAAATCCGATCCAAGAAAACAAGGTTAATAATAATAATAGGGAGTAGAACGCCTATAACGTAAATGAGGGAAAATTTATAGTTCAGTGGAATGTCATTCACTACTTTTCTAAATCTAAATTTTTTTCTCTCCATACGAAACACCTTGCTTCCCCTAGAGCTATTAGTTTTTATTTTCATTTTTATAAACCGATGGGACTACCCCTACAATCAGCTTGAACTTATCAATAAAATAGTCTGTGTTTGAGAATCCCACCTGCACCGCAATATCCGATATTTTCAGCTGCGTTCGCTTAAGCAGACTTTTGGCTTCCTCAATCCTTTTGGCATTTAAATATTCACTAAAGCCCTGCCCCGTTTGTTTCCTGAATAGCTGTCCCAAATAGGTAGAATTGATATGAAATTGCCGTGCTAAATCCTGAAGCTTCAATTTATTCCGAAATTCACGATCCACACACTGAATCACCTTGTAAATCGTATTTTGTTCATTCTGCTGCTCTAATTCAGATAGATAGACCGTCGCCAGCATACATAGACTTTGAACATAGCGGCTTAATGCAAAATAATCATTTAATTCCCCTAAATTTCCATATTCTTGCTGAATCTTTATCATCATCGTATCTGGAGTACCATTCATTTGAGCTATAAGTGTACAAATTGTAAGCTCCAAATGAGCCACTTGGGCTTGCACGATTTCAATCGTCAACAGATTCTCTACGAAAGAGGCGAACGCTTCTTTTACACAAGGTTGTATCTGTTCTAAATCATTTGCCAGGACCTTATCCAGCAGCTGTTTGAAGTGATCCTTATGGTGTTCCTTCTTCTTTAGAACCCTAAGCTCGCTATAATAAAAGATCCCCCTCTTCTGCTGATGTGTCTTTCGTTTCCATACATCAAGTGCTTGCATATAGATTTCTCGAATCGAACATATGCCTACCATTCTAGTGCTAATCGCCAGGAGTACCGGTTCATGTAAATGTTCAGCGATATCCGAACGAATCTGGTTGACGATAGCGTCCAGACTCTCATTCCCAATAGAAGCAGACTCAAGAATGATCCCTGTTCTTCCCGACCGATCCTGAAAGAAACGGGTACATTCCTTGGGAAAATAGTCGACGATCCGTGAATGCAATGGATTGATGGACATGGCTGGTTCGATAAGAATACACATTATCTCTGCATTCGCTTGAAGCTTCAACGTGCTCTGGGTTAGAAGCTCTAAATTTTCGTTATACTCGCCTTGTATTAGGCGGTTGACGATATTATTTACGACAAAGAATTGCTTCTTATCAAGCTCCTCATTGGAAGCGATTTCATTTTGGATCATAGGCGTAATCCTGCTTAATAAGGACTCTATTTCTTCATCATCAATAGGTTTTAATAAATAGTCATTCACTCGTTGCTGCAATGCCGTACGTGCATATTTAAAGTCATCATACCCAGTCAATACCACAAATTTCGGAGGCTTTGTCATCACTTCATTCAATTTTGCGATAAGCTCGAGACCGTTAATAACCGGCATATTAATGTCCGTTAGGACCAGTTCCGGTTTATATTCTTGTATAAGTCTCAATGCTTCTGAGCCATTATGGGCTTCCGCGCACACTTCAAAGCCATATTTTTCCCAGTTAATCATCGTTCTCAGCCCTTCAAGCACCCAGGGCTCATCATCCACGATCAGAACCTTCAGCATGATGTTCACTCCAATCTCCTAAGATAAGGCTCGCTTTCTTATGAAAATATATATTATGCTAACACAATTGGATATTGTTGTGAATTCATAATTTTCCCTTCTTTTGCTTAAAACAGTACTTTTAAATCTGGTAAAAGCATAAAAAAACGACGTATCCAGACTTTCAGACACATCGAGTTCAGTATGTTTTTAGTTAATAAGCTACCTTCGAACTAAGGTTGTTCTCGTGATTGATTAACCATTATTTTCTTGCAATGCCGCCGCCGTAGCCCCCTAATTCACCATTACTATTAATCACGCGATGACACGGAACCAAGATCGATAATTGATTCGCTCCATTAGCTCTGGCTACAGCTCGACAAGCCGAAGGGTTGTTTATATTCTCTGCAAGCTCCTTGTAAGAGACCGTCTGGCCTACAGGAATTCTTCGAAGTTCATTCCATACCTTTTGCTGAAAATCAGAGCCTAAATAACGAATCGGTGATTTAAACTCCGTAAGTCCCCCTTCGAAATAAAGAGTTAATTCCTCTTCAATTTGCTCTAGCACCGGTACCTTTTCAGGCAAAAGAGTTGCATTTAAGCGGGTACGTAATCTCTTAATCTCGTTCTCAAGTCCCTTTCGATCCACGAATTCCAGCAGTAAAAGGTACTCTTCATCTGCAATCGCAAGCATAGATCCTAATATCGTTTCTATCCAGGTACAGTACAGCACTTTAATCTGCTTGGAGTGATTCGGGACCGTTCCCATCGTTCTTGAAAAAGCATCCCTAAACCCATTACTCGAATCATACCCGCTGTCCAGTTGTACGTTTATGATAGAATCCCCATTCCTGATATGTTTGAATGCCAGCCCTAAACGTCTGGAACGTGCATATTCAATAAAGGTCATCCCAAATTGCTTCTTAAATTGCCGGCGTGCTGTATTTGCACTTATCGACAGCTCATCAAAATCTTTATCGGTCCATTTTCTTTCCGGATTACGCTCAATAGCTTCGATAAGAAGCTTTACTTCTAAGGACATTTTCGTGGGATTAGACAAAGGCTGGCATCTTTTACAAGGTCTATAAGACGCTAACAAAGCTTCTTTGGCTGTTGCGAAAAACTCACAATTTTCTTTATAAGGCTTTTTAGCGGGGCAAGTTGGCCTGCACATAATACCTGTTGTTTTTACGCCGACAAAAAATACACCTTCATAATTGGAGTTTTTTTCGACTAACATCTCATAATATTTATCGATTTGCTGTTTATTCGTGATCATAGTGTCGTTAGCTCATTTCTAAATAATGTGCGGGTGGCTGCAGAATGGACCGGGCATCGTCTTGAAGATGATGCTGTGCTTGAAAGTAACTATACGGTCCATAGCTAATTCTTTTTACGCCAAGCTCCTGCAATTCAGCATTTGAAATCATACCATCCATCACCATAACATTTACAGGCAGTGGCGACTGCTGCACAAAATATTCAATCAAGTTTCGATCGGTGAGTCCCGGTATAAAAATTCCATCCGCTCCAGCAGCAGCGTAAGCACAGGTACGCTCAATTGCTTCATTCACTAAATCCAAAGAATGCTTCCCATTTTTGAAAAAGAGATCGGTTCTGGCGTTAATAAACACCTTCTTCTGAAGTTTGGCTGCCACTTGCTGTATAGTTCGAATACGATGACTTTGTTCCTCGATTGCCCATAATTCATCGTCCGGATGATTCACCTTTTGATCCTCAAAATTAATCCCACAGATGTCTAGCTGGAATAATTGTTCTATGTTATTGGCTAAGGACTCTTCATTTACAGCATACCCACCTTCAATATCTACCGTCAATGGCACAGATACATGTTCTGCTATTCTCGTAACAGCCCACAGTAGCTGCTCAAATGAGAGCTGTTCACCATCCGAATACCCCCATGCATCCGCCATAGCGAAGCTGCTTGTGGCTATAGCCTTTGAACCGGCTTTTTCTATCGCTTTAGCCGAAGCTACATCCCAGCAGTTATATAGCATTAGCGGATTTTCTTGATCGTGCAAAGACTTAAAATAGTCATAGTCATTTCTGTTCATCAGTGGTCATCTCCATTAAATAGAATAGCACCACTATATAATAGACAATGATTCGCCATACCAGAAAAATTAACACCAATCTTTTTTCGCAAAAAAAAACACCGATTGATGATCTCATCCTATAAGGACCTGATCATACCATCGATGTTAGTATACAGTTTAAAGTTCTACCTTACGGAGTGATGGTTTGGAGGAAGGTTTAGGTGACTTTTTCCCTGTTCGCATCGGTATGATTTGTGGTGCAGCAATTCCGATCAGAACAACGAAAATTCCAACCCAGCGAAGTAGGGATACTTCTTCTTGCAGGACTAACACGGAGGCTACAACAGCTGCCGGCAACTCCGCCGCACCAAGAATCGTTCCCAGACCTGATCCCAGTTTCGGAACACCAATAGAAAAGAAAAGCACAGGAATAACTATACCAAGCAACCCTAAAGGAAGACCATACTTCCAAAGTCCATCTGTAAGTGCTCCGTCATAAATAAAGGAAGGGGAAAAAACAACCATAATAATAATCATTGCACTTGTAGTCATATACAAGCTTTTATTCACAGCAGGTACCTGCGTAGCCACTCTCCCACTGACAAAAATATAAAAGGCAAACGACACCGCAGACATCAAACCGAAAACAATACCACTCGTAGTCATTTCGCCTACACTAGGTTCTAGAATCCCCCCAGCTAATATGGTTCCTATCAAAAGAATAACCATTGAAATTATTTTCTCTCGACTAGGCCATTTTTTATCTACAACAGCCTCCAGAATCACACCAATCCAAGTAAATTGGAATAAGAGAACGATCGCAATCGAAGCAGGTAATTGTTCGACGGCAAACCCATAGAAAATCCCCGTCATACTAATGGTAATCCCCGCGCCTAATAACGAAGCACCTACCTTTAATCCGAGTTTTTTCCGGGAAAATAATACAACTAACAAGAGCAGCATGCACCATCCAAAAAAGTATTGCGCCCCGACCAGTTGCTGCATTCTAAATCCATCGTTCATTCCAAGCTTGACGATCGTTGACAGCGATCCATAACTACATGCTCCTATAAATACTAGTAAAGCATATTTGAGTAACTTCATATTCATCGTAATCTTCTTTCCTTTCTGTTGAACCGTCCTATTGAACCGTCCAAATCACATAATAAAGCCCCTTGTCATCGAAATGACAAGGGGCGACTGAAACCAAAGAATACATCTTTGACAAAATTCCGCCACTCCATCCACTGGATAGAGTTTGGTTTATTTACTTATAACAATACGAATTATAATATGATAAATCACACAGGGTGTCAACTTGAAATGTTTACAATAACTTTATTTCGGTTATATTTCAAATTCTTCTGTTGAATTTGAAAGACCACCATTCTGTACACCACTATTATTCGCTACAGCAAGAACATACACCTTATATTTGACACCTTTAACAATTGCATTGCCATTAACATCCCTTGTCGCAGTGAATGTTGAAGGATTCGTCCCGTTAGGGATTACCGACGAATAATAAGAGGAATTCACCGCAAGAGCATCCGCCGTACCAAACCCTTGTTTAGACGGAACCACCAATACTCGGTATTCCGAAATATTGCTCTCATTGGCGGATTTGTCGAAACTGATCAGGATTCTACCATTGTCCTCTCTATACGTTACATTTGTTACAGAGATCACCGGACTTTTATTCGTAGATAACGTAATGGCTGATGATTCCCCAGAAATTGCATTTGGACCCGCATAATTTCCGTTGCCGACAGATAATACATACACTTTATAACTAATTCCAGCCTTTATTAAATTACCACGTACGTCTCTGGCGGAAGAATCTAATACTTGACTGGTACTGCTGCCTGATGTACTTACCGAGGTGTAATTAGCACTGGATACATTATTTGCATCAGGCAGGCTAAAGCTGCTGTAATCAGACGTAGGTACCACCATAATCCGGTATTGGTTGATGTAAGTTTCATCTGTGGCGTGGTTAAACGATACCTGCAAATCCCGGCCGTCGCCGTAGTCTTTAACATCGCTAACATTCAAGTTTGTAACAGCCTTTAGGCTGGAATTATTAAACAATGTAATTATCGGTGAAGCGGAAGAGAGCTCATTAGAATCCGAATAACCTCCGCTTCCAACAGATAACACATACACTCTATAGCTACTACCACTCTTAATCAGATCACCGAGAACATCTCTAGTTGACGAATACAAGACCTGATTTGTAGAAGACCCACTTGTACTAACAGCTGTATAGTTGCCACTTACTACATTATTAGCTGCGTATAAATCAAAACTGCCATAATATGACGTCGGAACTACCATAATTCGGTACTGACTGATATAGGTTTCGTCCGTTGCATGAGTAAATGACACTCTCAAATCTCGGCCATCTCCATAATCATAAACATCACTGACACTCAAGTTAAAGACTGTGCTCACACTGGAATCATAAATTAATGTAATTACTGATGAAGCATTCGAAAGAACATTCCCTCCTGAATTACTTCCGCTTCCAATAGATAAGATATATACTTTATAGCTGACTGCATTCTTTATCAAAGCTCCACGTACATCTCTGGCTGACGAGCTCAATGTTAGGCTGGTTGAAGTACCATTTGTACTAGCCGCTGTATAGTTGGCATTTGTTACATTATTGGCTTCGGCTAAACTAAAGCTACTGTAATATGACGTTGGAACCACCATGATCCGGTACTGGCTGATATAGGTTTCATCCGTCGCATGAGTAAATGACACCCTTAAATCTCGGCCATCATTATAGTTGCTGACGTCGCTGACAGTTAAGTTAGAGACACCTATGTTGGTCAGTGTTATTGCAGAGGAAACAGAAGACAATACATTATTAGCTGCATTACTGTTATCAATCGCCATAACAAACACTCTATAGCTTACGCCTGTTTTAAGAAGTGCTCCGTCTGTATCTCTGGATGCTGAAGATAAAATTTGAGTGATATTATTCCCTGTCTTACTGACTAGCGTGCTGTTCGCACTAGATACATTATTGGCTGTGCTTAAATTAAAATTCGAATAATTATTACCTTTAACAACGAATATCCGATAAGAACTTATCTTCGACTCATCTGACAGCTTATTGAAGCTGACCGATAAATCTCTTCCATCCCCATAATCACTTATATCATTTACTTGTACATTATTTATTGCTGTTACAGTCTTATTCACTAGTGTTATAGAGGAGGACCCAATAGAAAGTGCACTGGTATTACTTCCTTTGCCAACCGTCAAGACATACGCCACATATGCTTGATTATTCTTAATTGAATCACCATCGATAGTCCTCGTGCCAGACGTCAACTTGACCGAAGGATTCGTACCTGTTGGTAATACAGTAGAATAATTATAAGAAGTTATCGTTTGTGCAGAAGACAAGTTGAGAATATTCCCTGATTTCACAATTAGAACACGGTAATGATCCACTAGTGACTCATTTGCCGCTCGAGTAAAGCTAACCTGAAGATCACGACCATCCCCGAAATCACTTACATCCTGCGCTATTACGTTCGATACTGGACCAGCATTTCCAACGTTCGAGGCTGAAGTCGTTATCGT
The DNA here is from genome assembly GCF_038009145.1 of Paenibacillus sp. FSL R5-0923. Classification (NCBI taxonomy): domain Bacteria; kingdom Bacillati; phylum Bacillota; class Bacilli; order Caryophanales; family Paenibacillaceae; genus Paenibacillus; species Paenibacillus sp. FSL R5-0923. The sequence continues at coordinate 1,735,946 of NZ_JBBPAT010000001.1, read as the reverse complement.
TACAACCTGCGTCTTGGGGTTCCAGCCCACTTCATGGCCCAGTGCTTCACTGACGAATCTTGTTGGAACCATCGTTCTGCCCTTCAGATTCAAACCAGGCACGTCTAGCGTTACAGCCTTATTGTTAATGGTTGCTGTCTTTGAGCCAATCTTTAACATAATCGTTGTATCATCTTTAGTTGCCGTTACAGTTTGTGCTTTTTGATTCCACTTGATGGTGGCATTAAAGGCTTCAAAAATAGCCCGCAGCGGCACCATCGTCCGCCCGTTCACCATCACGGGTGCTTGATCTGTTGACAATCGAACCCCGTCAATAATAATACTGATCGGAGTAGCAGCCTTCACAGAGGATTGAAACATCATCGGAATGACTACTAAAACTACTAAAATTGAAATCCATAACTTCTTCACAGATCCACCCTCCTGGAATGACGAATACATTTTTTACCTACTCATTTGACGCTTCTAAGTATATAAAAGTTTCATGATTTATAGGTTACAAAAAAATAATCTTGACACCCATCACCCCATGATGAAAGACGAGCTAAGCACTCAGAGAAATAAAAAAGAGAGAGCAGTATTTCCACTCTCTCCCCAAGGTTTACACCTTTCTAACCTGAGACCGATACATTAAAAATAGGAAATACGGAGCTCCGATCAACATAATAATAAGGCCTGATGGGATTTCTTTCGGTGCCATTATGGTTCTTCCCAGCGTATCCGCAATCACGAGCATCAATCCGCCAAGTAATCCTGACAGAACAATAGATCGTCTCGTGTGATGCCCAATCATCATCCGTACAGCATGCGGCGCCATAAGTCCGAGAAACCCAATGGTTCCTACACTTGCAACGGCTCCTGCTGCAAGCATCACACCGATAATCATCGCCCAAAGCCGAGTTCCGCGAACGGGTAAGCCCAGACCTGTTGAACTCTCATCGCCAAATGCTAGTAAATCCAATCTACGTCCTAAATAATAAGCAAAAGGAACGAGTACTATCAGGAAGATAAACAAGCTATTAAATTGATTCCAGCTTCGCCCGTAAGTCGAACCCGTTAACCAAATTAAGGAGCTGCTGCTCCATAAACTGCCCTTGACGATCATGACCTGTATTCCCGCAGAAGCAATTGCTGATACTGCAATTCCAAGCAGGATAAGGACCGATGGATTCAAGGCTCTACGCCATGCCATAACAAACACAAAGGCTGCAGCCAAAGCACCACCCGCAATTGCTGCAATAGGGACTGCTAATACCGTCAATGCCGGAAAAGCGACCATTACGGTTAACGCCCCCAATCCAGCACCCGAGGTCACACCAATAATGGAGGCGTCAGCCAGCGGATTTCGGACAGCGCTTTGAATCAAGACACCGCTAATGGCAAGCGCGATACCGCCTCCAGCCGCAACGAGTGTACGCGGAAGCCGTAAATTCAGCAGGACGGAATAAGATCCATCTCCGCTGTGGATAAGACTGCTCAGTAGCTCGCTAATCGGTATTCTCGTTCCCCCAAGTGACAAACTCACAAGGATAACCGCAACGAGCAGTACGGTCATGGTTATCACCGCCGGAACAAAGCGCATCCGAAGCGCAGTTCCACCTATATTCATAGATGACTGACCTGAGCCTGAACCCGATATATTTTTCATCTTGGTGAGCACCAGCCATATGAGCCAAGGCGCTCCAATAATCGCCATAACCGCCCCAACTGGCATCTCACCTACACTGCTACGAACCATACGCGCAAGCGTATCCGCTGCCGTAATGAGCAGTGCTCCCCACAGCGCACTCGCAGGAATGAGCAGGTGATGCTTTCGAATACCGCTAAGCCGAACCAGATGAGGAGCCACCAGACCAACAAATCCGATCGGACCGACCACGCTGACCACGACCGCAGCCAACAATACAGATAAACCTAGACCTAACCCCCGTGCCAATCCAACACGTTGCCCGAGTGAACGAGCAGTGGACTCATCAAGCTCCAACGCGTCAAACTGCCTACCTGCGAGCATAGCTGCTATTAGCAATGGAATAACAAAAGGCCAGGCATACTTAACACCGTCCCAATCTAGCTGAATCAGTGAGCCTGAGCCCCATAAAAATAGGTTTTGCGTTTCGTTCTTGTTAAAAATATGTAGGGCCGATGTAAACGCGCCGAGAACCATAGACACGATCATACCTGATAAAGCTAATCGGACAGGCGTGGCCCCCTTACCACCACTCAACAAATAGGCAGCCAGTGCAGCAAGCAGCCCCCCTGCTACTGCAAGCAAAAATGGGAACTCATGCTGCAAAGCTGGAAAAGTAACCATACCTAGAACAACCATAAAATAAGCTCCGGCATTAATCCCCAATGTATCTGAAGAAGCAAGCGGATTCTTCGTTATCGTTTGCAATAATGCTCCAGCCGCAGCTAGAGCGGCCCCAGCCAGTAGGCCAATTACCGTACGCGGCATCCGGATATCCCAGAGCAGATTATGTTCCATCACATCCTGGCGATTTAGCAATCCCTCCAATACCGTAGCTGCAGGAATTTTGGCTTCGCCGAAGCCTAGGCTTAGAATGGACAGAACAAAGAGGACGGCAAGGCCGCCCCCAAATATTCCAATGATTCGCCAAGTCATTCCACTTGAGGCTTCTTTGCTGCTCTTCCCGTTCATAAAAGCACTCATTTCGTTAATGTATTTACTACTTCATCCACGATAACTTTGGAGGAAATCGGACCGCCAAACACCCAAGTAGTACTGCTCAATCCGAAGGTACGATTTTCTTTCACAAAGTTAAGGCCGTTCCACACGGAGTTATCCTTCAGTTCTTTCGTGAAAATATTATCATCCTTCTGAACGATATACATCAGGTTAGTATCCTGAACAGCCGGCAATGCTTCAACTGTTGATGTAGTGAAGCCGTAAACTTCGAATTTTTCGGGTTTCCAGTCGTTCTTTAGACCAATTCGATCCAACGTTTGAACAGCCAGTGAGTTGTCTGTAAAGAGACGCAATGTTGCTGCATTCTGATAGCTGTAAGCTTGCGTCAGCACGTAATTCAAGCCTTCTTTACCTGCTTCAGCCAGCTTTGCCTTCGCTTCCGCATAATGTGCATCCAGGTCAGCAAGAACCTTATCGCCTTCCGCGGTTTTACCTACAGCCGCTGCAATTGTTTTGAAAGTATCTTCCATCAACGTATACTGATTGCCTTGTCCTTCTTCCGGATACAGACCGAAAATCAGTGTTGGAGCGATGCCTTTTAATTGATCATAAATTCCTTCGTGTCCGCCCGTATTCGCAATAATCAAATCTGGCTTTAATGAAGCAATGGTCTCTAGATCCGGCTCATCACGTGAACCAACATCCGTTACGCTTGCATCGAGTGGCACTTCAGAAGTTACATATAACTTGTAATTTTCGTTATCGGCATTCCCCACCGGCTGCATTCCGAGCGCAATAATATCTTCCGTAAATGTCCACTCCAGAACTACAACCTTTTGCGCAGGCTTATCCAGCTTAACCTCGCCTTTAGAATCTTTTAATACGATCGGACCGCTTGTAGATTCACTACTTGCGTTTTCAGAAGCTGGTTTGTCATTTGCTCCCGTGTTTGATGTTGAATTATTCTTTTGGTTAGTACCACAGCCCGATACTACCAATATGATAGCAATAACCATAAATAAACTAATTAACCTTTTGTGCATTCTCTTTATCCCCCTGTATATAACGCTCGAAGTTATATTCTATGATAATTGTTATCATTCTATTGATAATGATTATCATAGATAACATAATAGTTATCTTATACGTGATTCCACCGAAAGTCAAAGTTAAAATTTAATATAGCTGGACTTTTTACTAAAAAAAATCCTAATAAATCAAGGGCTTCCTTGATCATTAGGATGTTTGCTACTCCATTTTTTGGTTTGTAATTCTTTCAATGTGTATGGTGAGATACAGCATTTCATCATTTGTTAATTCACGATTGTATGTTTTATCAATATATATTTTTATTTTCTCAACGCTGGCGAAAGCTTCTTTGTATTGCTCCTTCACTAAATTAAATAGGCCATTCTCATTATCCGGCGGTGGAGTGCCATTAATGAGACGTTGGGCAAAAAATTTCAAGTGAGTGATAAACCGATAATAAGCGAGGGACTCCTCATCATACTCTAGTCTAAAATGATGCTTCACTATATTTAAGATGTCATTCATAATCTTCGTAATATTGACCATATTCGGCATCTCTTCATTCAGTTCAGCATTCACCAGATGGAGAGCAATATGTCCAGCTTCATCCTCGGGAAGCATAATGCCAAACTTTGAATGAATAATTTGAAGTGCAGCTTTCCCAACCTCATATTCTTCCTTATAGAACTTTTTGATCTCCCAAAGCATGGCGTTTTTAATCTTCATCCCTTTTGAGAATCGCTCTAACGCAAAGCTGATATGATCGGTCAGACTGATGTAGATACTATCATCCAGCATTTTACCTAGATGCAGCTTGGCGAAATTGATAATCTCTTCTGAAAGCTCCATATGCTCTATTGGAATCTCAGAAAGCAGTGTTTTTAGCTTATCTGAAAGCTTTTGATTGCTTAAAGTGAAGATCTTTTCAATTTTGTCTTCTTCTAGATAGTCCCCTTGTTTTTTCTTAAAGGCAAGTCCTCTTCCCATGACTACCAGTTCAAAATTAAGATCATCTATGACAGTAACAACATTGTTGTTTAACACTTTTTCGATCCGCATACGGCAACCCCTTGTACCAGAAATTAAAAAAGGCAAAACCAAAAGTAACCATTAACAAATGGCTAAACTTCGGGTTTTGCCTGCACGACCAGTAACAATCCACAATTATTAATTTATAAAAATCATACCATGGACTTATTTAATCGACAAGCATCTAACAATCCTTTCCATTATGCGCAACTAGCTATATTTTTATAATGTTTTTCATAAAAAATCGACCTCTCAGCATCCATACTAAGAGATCGATTTCGTGTTAATTCTTATGGCCTGCACTAAATCAAACTACAACAGTCATCAAATCTTCGCCCGGTTTGATGGCCGCTTTCTTGGTGCCAATGACATCACTATAGTTAGCTGTATTGGTAATAATGATTGGCGTTGTGCTTTGATAGCCTTCATTTTTTATTTGTTCGAGATCAAATTCAATCAGTAGGTCACCCTGTTTAACCGTTGCTCCTTCTTCCACTTTCACATCAAAGTATTTCCCTTTTAACTTCACAGTTTCTATACCGATATGGATCAGAACTTCAACGCCATCATCCGATACGACTGCAATACAATGACCTGTTCTGAAAATGGTGGATACAACCCCACTTACCGGGGAGTACAGCTTACCTTCTGAAGGTTCGATTGCCATCCCCTTGCCCATTGCTTCAGAAGCAAATGCAGCATCATCTACTGAGGATAAAGGGATTACGTTACCAGCTAGAGGACTTACAATAGTTGTACTTTTCACAGCGTGTGGGAGAATAACTTCGCTCTTTTCAGTATTCGTCTTTTCTTCTACACCATTCGATATTTCTTCCACAGCATTCGCTTTCTTTTTGTCTTCAAAACCAAAGAACATCGTAATCACCGTAGCCAATATAATCGTCCCAAGAGCTATGATCGCTTGAATAGCCAAAGGTGAGAATGCAGGAAGACTTAATACGCTCACAAATGCGAATACTTCCATTTTTACACCAGCAAGACCTGACATCGCTCCACCTAGACCACCGGCAATAGATACATAAATAAAAGTCCGTTTGTAACGTGTCAACAATCCGTAAATAATAGGTTCAGTTACCCCTGAGAGCGCGCCAGGTAAAAAGGTACTTCCGGCCAATGTTTTCAACTTTTTGTCTTTTGTTTTCAAGAAAATCCCTAAGGCTACACCAAGTTGGGCGAAAATAGCCATACCTGCCATTGCATAGATCGGATCTCCACCCTTAGCAATGTTTTCAAGAATAATCGGAACGAGTCCCCAGTGCAAACCGAGCACGGTCAGGTACGTCCAGGAAATCCCCACAATTGCACCCGTAATAATACCACTCTTACTGCTGAGGAACACAATAGCGTCTCCGATTAAGTTCCCTACATTTACTCCAAACGGTCCGAAAACCAAAATGGTCAAAGGAACAATCAACATCAAACATAACATAGGTACCAAGAACAATTGTAAATCCTTGTGTATAAATTTTCTTAGTTGCTTATCTAGTAAAGCATATATACAGATGGCGATGAAAATCGGAAAAACGCTCGATGAATAATCCGACATTACTAAAGGAATACCTAGGAAATGTGGAGATTCAACACTAGCTAATCCCGTAATATTAGGTTCGAGTAAAGCCGCACCGATAGCGCCCCCTACATAAGCATTTACACCAAGTCTAATCGATAACGTAATGCCCAGGAAAATTGGCAGAAAGTAAAACACAGCATTACTAGCGCCGGCTAATACTTTGTAAGTCTCTCCATCCGCCGCTAAAATATTTAACGAAGTCAGTACAGTTAACAGCGCTTTCAACATACCTGCACCCGCTAAGGCACCAATTAAAGGCGAGAAGCTTCTAGAAATCACATCAAAAATCAGGGTTCCTATAGGTTTCTTAACCGTATTATCGCCAGAATTACTACTAGGGGATATGGATTTGCTTATCTCTTTATAAACATCAGCAACATGGGTACCCACAATAACTTGGAATTGTCCCCCTTTGCTAACTGCACCAATAATCCCTTCCATTTTATCCAGCTTTTCTTTATCAACTTTCTGTTCATCATTAAGCGTGAATCTTAGTCGAGTAGCACAGTGAATTACGTTGTTAATATTTTTCTCTCCACCGACAGATTGAATGATGTCTTTACCTAGCTGTTCATAACTCATTATCCTACACCCCTTTGGTAACCGATATATTAATCAATCGAGAAGGAATGAACGCAAAAAAACCTAAATCACATTCATGCACGAGAGAAAAATCTCCCGTAAACATAAATGAAACTTAGGTTTTGCCTGCTATGCAGTAGCAATCCTGATATCCGATTAATTGTTATTTACAAATTAACATGTTCAATTCATGATGTCAACCGACATCCTAGAACAGGTTCTGTCCATTTGATTCAATCACTTCTTTGTACCAGTGGAAGGACTTCTTCCGGTATCGTTCAAGAGTACCTGAACCATCATCATGACGGTCCACATAAATGAAGCCATAACGTTTCTTTAGTTCGGCGCTCGTTGCGCTAACCAAGTCGATGCAGCCCCAGCTTGTATAGCCCATGACTTCCACTCCGTCGGCAATAGCCTCCGCGACCTGAACCAGATGATCTCGTAAATAATTGATCCGATAGTCGTCGTTTATTACCTTTTCGCCGTTCCCATCTAATACCAGCTGATCGACAGCGCCAAGACCATTTTCCACGATAAACAGCGGTTTCTGATATCGGTCGTAGAACATATTCATAACATAACGCAAGCCTTGTGGGTCGATCTGCCAGCCCCATTCGCTCGCTTCCAGATACGGATTAGGCACCCCACCCAGCAGGTTCCCTTCTCCTCTGATCTGTTTCTCTGGATCAGCCGTTTCACAAGTGCTCATATAGTAACTGAACGATATGAAATCCACAGTATGCTTCAGAATCTCTTCGTCCCCTGGTTCAAAATGAATGTGAATCCCATTTTCTTTGAAGAACCGCTTCATATAGCCAGGGTAATACCCTCTAGCATGAACATCCGCAAAGAACATATTTTTGTGATCACTTTGCATTGCCTTGATCAAATCGTCCGGATGCGGAGTGAGCGGATAAATCGGCATACTGAGCACCATACACCCGATTTGGAAATCAGGATTGATTTCATGGCCGATTTTCACAGCCAGAGCACTTGCTATGAACTCATGATGAATAGCTTGATACAGATCCTGCTTACTCAATTTCTCTAACGGCGTATTGATCCCGCCACTCATAAACGGGAACTCAAGAATGGAGTTAATCTCGTTAAAGGTCAGCCAATATTTAACCTTGTTCTTGTAACGATTATATATCGTTCTCACATAGCGCTCGTAAAAATCCACCATCTTACGGTTAACCCATCCATCATATTCTCTTGCCAGATGTAGCGGAGTTTCATAATGGGAGATAGTCACCAGTGGCTCGATGCCGTATTTATGACACTCATCGAATAGGTCGTCGTAAAACTGCAGACCTTTTTCATTGGGCTCCAGCTCGTCCCCTTTTGGAAAAATCCGGGACCAGGCAATGGACGTCCGGAATACTTTAAAGCCCATTTCCGCGAACAGCTTAATATCTTCTTTATATCGGTGATAGAAATCGATACCTATTAACTTCATATTATCTTCGGTAGGTACCTCTGTAGGCGCAGACTTAATTCCCTTCGGCATAACATCTTGGGTGGACCACCCTTTACCATCTTCCTGATATGCTCCTTCAAGCTGGTTCGCTGCTACAGCACCGCCCCATAAGAATCCTTTTGGAAATTGCAATTCCATATTTTTTCCCGCCTTTGCTATTGTGATAGTATAGGATTACTGCTCTAATTCGAATCCTAAACCTTGGAACGCGTTACATGTCAAGTACTAATCATGTGAAGGAGAACAAACCGATGTCCACTCTTGACGAAATCGCTAAGCTGTCGGGCTTTTCCAAAGCCACGGTGTCCCGCGTCCTGAACCAATCGCCTCATGTTAGCAAGGAGACTCGTGCGAAAATTCTCGCCATCATGAAAGAAACGGACTATGTTCCTAACCGAAATGCCATTTCTTTATCCAAAGGTCAAACACAACAAATCGGCATGATCACCATGGACCTAAACGAGCTTATTCTGAGTTTTATGAACAGCTTCGTCGAAATCTCAGGTCGTTACGGATACCAGACGATTATTTATACTACCGGCGGGGATAAGCAGAAGGAGCTTCAGGCTTTTGAAGATCTCAAAATGAAACGAGTCGACGCCCTGCTCATCCTGACCTCCGTCAACGCACAGAATGTTATCTCTTCCTACTGCAAATACGGGCCAATCGTATCCTGGCAGCGTATGGACCATCCTGAAATACCGTCCGTTGCCATGAACCAGTATGATGGATATGCACTTGCTCTGGAGCATCTGATAGAGCGAGGTTATAAGCGCATCGCTAATGCTTTCGGCCGTCCTAGCAGCATCAATACCCACAGCAGACGCCTGGCCTATGAGCAAATCATGACCAAATATAATCTGCCCGTTATGGAGAAATGGTATTACTCCACGATCTATGGAATCCGAGATGGAGAGCAATTGGTGCAGACCCTAATGGGACAACCTGATCAGCCGGATGCTATTCTGTGCGCCAATGATTTGGTTGCCGTAGGCGTCCTTAGCGAAGCACGCAGGCAGCAGTTAAATGTGCCCGGCGATCTGGCCATCGTTGGGTTTGACAATTCTGAGCTGTCGCAGACGCTCGGAATCACCACTGTACGGAATCCGATTGCGGGACAAGCGGAGAATGCTTTTCTTCTGTTGGCTCCAGCGCTGCTTGGTAGGGACATGGAGCTGCAGCCGCTGTCGTTTCAACTAATTCAACGGGAGACAACTAGTTTGCCCAACCACTAAAGATTTTGTCTTTAGCACTTTTATCAATTAGAATTATGGGGAAAAGGGTCAAATCCGAAACCTATTGGAGTGAAACCATGATTAAGATCCTCGTTGTGGAAGACGATAAGCATGTCAGAAAGCTGATGAACGCTGTCCTGAAACGGGAAGGTTATGAAGTATTAACCGCCGAGAATGGAATCCAGGCACTGGAAGTTCTTGAAGTCCAGCATATTGATCTAATTATTCTCGATATCATGATGCCGGGGATGGATGGTTATGAATTTGCCGAGGAGCTAAGGAATGCGAACAACATGATCCCGATCCTCATGGCCACGGCCAAACAGCTTCCAGAAGATAAGAAAAAAGGCTTTCGCCTCGGAACCGACGATTATATGACCAAACCTGTAGATACAGAAGAAATGCTGTTGAGAATACAAGCCCTACTGCGCCGCTCGCAGATTGTAAGCGCCCGTAAGCTTGTAGTCGGTAAAATTATTCTTGATTTTGATACGTTAACAGTAACTCGAGACAATGAAAAACAGATGCTTCCCCAGAAGGAATTCCATCTCCTTTATAAGCTTTTATCCTATCCGGAGCGCATTTTCACTCGAATCCAGCTGATGGACGAAATCTGGGGGATGGACAGCGAGACTACGGACACTACGGTTAATGTACATATCAACCGATTGCGGAAACGGTTTGAAAACTATCCGGAATTCGAACTTGTGTCCGTCCGCGGTCTCGGATACAAGGCGGTGAGAAAATGATCAAAAAGCTAAGCAGCAAAATCAGTCTGCCAATCTACTTCTCGCTTGCTGTATTCATTATTTTCCTCATTACAGTGTTAATCACCGGAATTCTGACCTACTTGTCCTTGGCCTTCGGCCTACTTGATGAGCGGATTCTTCAGGACAAAAAAATTCTCACCTTGATTATATTGATTGCCTGCATTATTATCGGCACCGTCACATCAGTAATTACCAGTCGCAGAATGCTGAAATCAATCCGCACATTTATTGATGCTATTGACCAACTGGCCGGAGGTGATTTCTCCATGCGGCTGCAGCTCAAGCACCCTCCGGAGTTCAAGATTCTTTCCGAGAATATTAACCGGATGGCCGAGGAACTGGGTGGCATTGAAATTCTGCGAACAGACTTTGTAAACAATTTCTCCCATGAATTCCGTACTCCGATTGTGTCGATTAAAGGGTTCGCTGAAATCCTGAAGGATGACGAGCTGAGTAAGGATGAACGGAATGAATATCTGGATATTGTTATCGAGGAATCTACCCGTCTGGCTACACTGGCCTCCAATGTATTGAACCTCTCCAAAGTGGAAGCACAGGCCATATTAACCGACCGGCAGCCCTTCAATGTCGGAGAACAAATTCGCCAATGTGTCCTGCTACTGCATACTAAACTTACGAAAAAGCATATTTCCTTCAAAGCCAACGTACAGGACTATATGGTGCCTGGGAATAAAGAGATGCTGAACCAGGTCTGGCTGAATTTATTGGACAATGCGATTAAATTCACTCCTGAGCACGGCGAAATCGAAGTTACTATGAGGCAGATGAAAGATCAGGTTGAAATTACGTTCCGTGATAATGGAGCAGGCATCAGTCCAAGTGCACTTCCCAAGGTCTTCGACAAGTTCTATCAGCAAGATACCTCTCACTCTACTGCCGGTAATGGCCTGGGGCTTACGATTGTCCGAAAAATCATTGAGCTGCACGGCGGAACCGTCACCTGCGACAGTGTTCCAATACAAGGAACCACTTTCACCGTGCTGCTCCCCGATTTTAAAAAGGTAACTAAAGAATTGGGGGTTACCAGTAAATGAGTGTACAATTCAAAAAACTGAGCGGCTTTAACCGGGGAATTCTCCTTGAATTATTGACAGATGCGTATTCATTTGATCGCAGATATGAACAAAACTCTATTTCTGATTGGCAGGATTTTGACAACTTTTTCTTTGACCATTTACAAATTGCAGATAGATATGCTTTTATCACAACTGTAAATGATGAACCCATCGGATTTGTGGTGTGGGACCCGAGAAACATGCCTGAGTATGCAGAAATTGGGCATAATTGCATTGCTTCAAAACATAAAGGCAATGGCTATGGTAAAATCCAGCTTCAAGAGGCGGTTAATAGAATCACCCAGAATGATGTAACAAAAATTATTGTAACCACGAATGACGATTTAAACCCTGCTCAACGGATGTACGAAAGTGTTGGATTCACAATGTATCAAAAAAGGAAAAGTGAAACTGGCGCAGATTTTATTGAAGAATTCATAGATTATGTATATTTTTTATAAAATGCTAATGTGTTCACGTATATCTGCTCAAACACAAGAGACCACCCCAAGTAGTCATTCTATGGCTTAAGGGACGGTCTCTTCTTTCTTTTCATAGCAAAAGTTAACTTTCAGTTTATCATTCTTCGTTAAGATCATAGCAACGATAATGCAAAGGAGTCATTCTTATGTTGAAATTACTCAAGAATCTGGAACCCAAAGAATGGTTCTTATTCGGTATCAGTCTCATGTTCATTATCGCTCAAGTCTGGCTGGATTTAGAACTGCCTGACTACATGAGTGATATTACCCGGCTGATCCAGACACCAGGGAGCGAAATGAATGAAATCCTTGTCGCAGGCGGTTGGATGCTGCTCTGTGCTCTTGGCAGTCTGGCGACCTCGGTTGTTGTAGCGGGCATTGCTGCAAGAATAGCAGCCGATTTGTCTGCAAGATTGCGTTCCAAATTGTTCGATAAGGTACAATCCTTTTCGATGGAGGAGATCAGTAACTTCTCAACAGCCAGTCTAATTACCCGTTCCACGAATGACATCACGCAAGTACAAATGCTGATTGTGATCGGCTTACAGCTACTTGTGAAAGCACCAATCCTCGCAGTGTGGGCGATACTCAAGATTTCGGGCAAAAGCTGGGAGTGGACTCTTACGACAGGTGCCGCGGTGGCATTACTAGTGGTTATTGTCGCAGTCTGTATCGTGCTCGTCCTGCCTAAATTTAAAAAGCTGCAGCTGCTTACAGATAATCTGAATCGTGTATCCAGAGAGAATCTTAACGGTCTTCGTGTCATCCGGGCGTATAATGCCGAGGAATATCAAGAACAGAAGTTCGCTGTAGCTAACAACGAGCTTACCAGTACCAACCTATTTGCCAACAATGTAATGACCCTATTGATGCCGAGTATTACTTTGATTATGAGTGGACTCAGTCTCTCCATCTATTGGGTGGGTGCAGTGCTCATTCAAGCAGCCGAGGGTACTGCCAAGATGGGCTTGTTCTCAGATATGATCGTATTCTCATCTTATGCCATGCAAGTGGTTATGGCCTTTATGATGCTGATTATGATCTTTATTCTACTGCCCCGTGCTCAAGTATCGGCTAAGCGTATCAATGAAGTGCTAGAAACAGTACCTAGCTTGAAGAATGGATCAGTAACTCAATTCCCTGTGAAGCGAGAAGATGAGATTGAATTCAAGGGGGTTAGCTTCAAATATCCAGATGCAGAGGAATATGTGTTGGAGAACATCAGCTTCACGGCGAAGCAGGGGGAGACGGTTGCTTTTATCGGATCTACAGGCTGCGGGAAAAGTACACTTGTTAACCTCATTCCCCGTTTCTATGATGCTACAGAAGGCGAAGTGCTGGTAAATGGTATCAATGTCAGAGAATACGACCAGCAAGCGCTGCGGAATAAAATGGGCTATGTCTCTCAGAAGGCTGTTCTATTTGGCGGAACAGTGTCCTCCAATATTGCATTTGGTGAGAACGGATCCGGTCAGGTCCTCAGTTCAGATATTGTAGATGCGGTGTACACTTCCCAATCCTCTGAATTTGTAGAAAAGCTAGAGGGGAACTATGATGCCCATATCGCCCAAGGTGGAACGAATCTGTCTGGCGGGCAAAAGCAGCGGCTGTCGATTGCCAGAGCGATTGCCCGGCGTCCAGAAATATTAATCTTTGACGATTCTTTCTCCGCACTTGACTATAAGACTGACCGCAAACTGCGTAGTGAGCTTAAGAAAGACGCGAATGATTCAACGATGCTGATCGTTGCACAGCGCATTGGTACGATTAAAGATGCCGACAAGATCATTGTGCTGGAAGCCGGACGAATCGTAGGCATGGGAACGCATGACGAACTAATGCGGTCCTGCGACGTCTATCAGGAAATTGCTTATTCTCAGCTTACAAAGGAGGAGCTTGCATAATGAAAACCAAAAATAAAGGCCAGAATACATGGAGCAAGCTGCTCCGCTACTGCCGTAAATATGTTCCGGTTATTGTGATTGCGCTAATCTGCGCAGCAGCTGGAACGGTGCTCACGTTATTCGGTCCGGACAAACTCTCCGAGATCACCGACAAAATTACAGCTGGTCTTGCCGGCAGCATCGATATGGACGGCATTACTACCATTGGTATTACCCTCGTCGTAATTTACGGCGTCGGTGCGTTGTTGTCACTCTCACAAGGCTTGATCATGTCGATTATTACCCAGAAGGTCTCGAAGAAATTAAGAACTGATCTGGCTCATAAAATGAACAAACTTCCAATCTCCTACTATAATAAATCGGCCACAGGTGATATTTTATCCCGGGTAACGAATGATGTAGATACCATCGGGCAATCGATGAATCAGAGTATTGGTAATGTCGTAACCGCCTTAGCTATGTTCGTCGGTTCGATCGTCATGATGCTGAAGACCAATGTAATTATGACCCTTACCGCTATCGTGGCAACGATCATCGGCTTTGGCCTTATGGTGGTCATTATGAAGAAATCGCAGAAATATTTTGCTAGCCAGCAGGAGTATTTAGGTAAAATCAACGGTCATGTCGAAGAAGTGTACACAGGACATAATGTAGTTAAAGCATATAATGGCGAAGCGCAGATGCGCACTACCTTCCAGGAATTAAATCAGGGACTGAAGAACAGCGCCTTCAAAGCGCAATTCCTCTCTGGGCTGATGCCACCCCTGATGGGCTTTATTGGTAATCTAGGATTCGTTGCCGTCTGTATCGTTGGAGGTGTACTCGCCATGAACGGTACGATTTCATTTGGGGTTATCGTCGCCTTCATTATGTATGTACGTTACTTTACCCAGCCGTTGTCCCAGATTGCCCAGGCCGCGCAGAGCCTGCAAGCTGCATCTGCAGCCGGCGGACGCGTGTTCGAATTTCTGGAGGCTGAGGAAATGGAAGACGAGAGCCATAAAGAGAACACACTGCCAACTGCTAAAGGTAAAGTAAAATTTGACCAAGTACAATTTGCGTATGAGACTTCAGAAAAACTGATTATCAATAACTTCTCGACAGATGTAAAACCTGGGCAAAAAGTGGCGATCGTTGGTCCTACCGGCGCAGGCAAAACTACGCTGGTCAATCTGCTCATCCGATTCAACGAATTAACGGGTGGAGAAATCTACATCGATGATACGCCGATCAGCAGCCTTACGAGAGAGAACATTCATGATCTGTTCTGTATGGTCCTGCAGGATACCTGGCTGTTTGAGGGTACCATCAAAGAGAACCTGATTTACAATCAGCAGAACATTACAGACGAGAAGCTTATAGAGGCTTGCAAGTCCGTTGGCCTGCACCGCTTCATTAAATCCTTAAGTGACGGATACAACACCGTACTGAACGATAAAGTTAATCTGTCCGCCGGACAAAAGCAGCAGCTCACCATCGCTCGCGCGATGCTGAAAGATGCGCCGATGCTCATTCTTGATGAAGCTACAAGCTCGGTGGATACCCGTACAGAGCTGCTGATTCAACAGGCGATGGATAAGCTTATGGAAGGCAGAACCTCTTTCGTTATCGCACACCGGCTCTCAACGATCAAGAATGCTGATGTGATTCTGGTCCTGAAGGACGGCGATATCTTGGAAAGCGGCAGCCACGCAGAATTGCTGGCTCAGAACGGATTCTATGCAGAGCTCTACAATAGCCAGTTTGAGCAGGCTTCTTAAAAACGACAAAAAAACTGCAACTCAATCATGAGCTTGCAGTTTTTTATCGTCCGTTCCTTTTTTAGAAACAACTTAAGCCTCTCGCTGTCTCATTCCCTCAAACAGCAAAATCGTCGCGGCCATCGCCGCATTTAGTGATTCAGCGCGGCCTGCCATCGGGATGATGATACTCTTGTCCACGAGTCGCGCAGTTTCCGGCGAAATGCCTTTGCCCTCACTGCCAATCAACAGCCACTGACTGCCGTGAAAATCATGCTGATAGCACGATTCTTCTCCCTGCAGCGAAGTACTTACCAGCAATGCCCCGCGTTCCCGGGCCTGTGGCAAAATCTCACTTAAATCTCCCTCCACCACCGGGAGATGAAACATCGAGCCCATCGTGGAACGAATGGTCTTCGGATTGTAGAGGTCGGCACAGCCTTGGCCGAGGATCACTCCGTCTGCTCCCGCTGCATCCGCGCTGCGGATGATGGTGCCGACATTACCGGGGTCCTGGACACCGTCCAGGACAACCACCAGACTATCCTTCTTCGCTAGGATAGCCTCTACCGCCTGCTGTTCCTTCCGCACGATGGCGAACACCGGCTGCGGTGTATTAGTGCTGCTGCATTTCGAGATGATCGCCGCTGTTACGCCGATCACATCCATGCCCTGAACGGACTGAAGAAGCCCCTTGAGTTCAGCAGGCATTCCCTTGTCCAGGTCATAAGCAAGGCATTCCACATCTGCTTCAGCCAGCAGCGCTTCCTGTACCAGATGAACGCCTTCTACGATATATTTACGAGCCTTGTCACGGTGCTTTTTCTCCTGCAGCCCGGCCCACTCTTTAACCCGCGTATTTTGCGGAGACATGATTTCCATAAAGTCTTCCTTTCTTATGCCTTGCCATTTATTCTTGCTCTTATATTTTTTGCTCTTTATCTTTATTCTTCTTCTCTTCTACTCCCCTATAAACCTGATGATTACGTTACCACCTACTGATACGCGATCTCCAGCTTCGTCAGGTTATCTTTATGCCCAACGATTACAAGGATATCCCCATCGATCAAGCGATCCTCCGCGCGAGGGGAGATGTTCATCTCTTCACCTTGGCGAATAGCCATTACGTTACAGCCATATTTTGCGCGGATATCGAGTTCCTGTAGATTTTTCCCGAGCATCGATCCGGATACCTTCATGTCCAAAATACTATAATCAGGCGACAGCTCGATATAATCTAATATATTAGGCGAAGCCAAATGATGCGCAACCCGCATTCCCATATCCCGTTCAGGATAAATCACCTTGTCTGCACCAATTTTTCCTAATACTTTTCCGTGCAGCTCACTTTTTGCTTTTGCGATAATTGCTGGTACACCAAGGTCCTTCAGGATTAAAGTTGTAAGAATGCTTGCTTGAATGTCCTCTCCAATAGCCACAACCACCACATCAAAATTGCGAATACCAAGTGCGCGTAGCGCTTCTTCATCCGTTGAATCTGCAGATACGGCGTGTGTTACTATATTTGAAATCTCCTGTGTCCGCTGCTCGTCCGCATCAATCGCAAGTACGTCAAACCCCATACCGCTGAGTGCTCTCGCAACACTGGATCCGAAACGCCCCATGCCAATGATGGCATATTGTTTTTTGGCCATGTCTTATGTACCTCCCGTAGCATTTCTATATCTAAAACAGTATAGCATACACGAACAAAAACTTGAATTTCCAGCACCTATACAGGGTACATTAAAACGAAGTGAATATCACTATATTTCAAAAAGGAGGTACTTTATGCCGGTTACTATTGACTTACGCCAGGCGATTATTCATAAAGTGCATGGTCAATCTGAAGAAGATTTGCGGCATATGATTGAAGGCTCGGTAGACGGACCGGAAGCAGCACTCCCGGGACTTGGCGCCGTGTTTGAAATGATATGGAAGGACTTAGACACCGCTAAGCAAGACAATTTGGTTTCTATGCTTCATGATCACCTGGAGACGATTACTCCCGGAAATATCACGTCATAGGTAGCCGCAACTAGTCAAAAACCTCCGCTTTCCCATTGTGCAGTTGCACGCTGAAGGCGGAGGTTTTTATTAACAATCAGAAAGTTGTAGCTTCCTTACTATAGCAATGCTTTTGGAGCCATCTCTAGGAACGTAGCTGTCGGGTTCTTATCCATCGCTGTCCGCATAGCATATTCATTCTCGAACAATACGACAAAATTGCCCTTCTTATCTGTAACGAGCGTAGAGTTAATACGGAACTTACTCGCATCCGGTTTAGCATCATCTACGATCCAACGCGCGAACTGGTATGGCATACGCTGCAACTGAACATCCACACCATATTCACCCTTCATGCGGTACTCGAACACTTCAAACTGCAGCTGTCCAACTACACCGAGCAGAATATCGTCAAAGTTAACCGTACGGAATACTTGAATCATACCCTCTTCAGTCAGCTGATCGACACCCTTTTGGAACTGCTTCGATTTCAAAGCATTTTTAATACTCACTTTAGCAAAAATCTCTGGTGAGAATGTTGGCAGCTCATCGAATTCCAAATCTCCGGCCTGACTCAGTGTATCTCCAATTCTAAAAATACCTGGATCAAACAACCCGATAATATCTCCCGGATAAGCTTCCTCTACGATATCACGGTCTTGCGCCAAGAATTGTTGCGGTTGGGCCAGCTTAATGTCCTTGCCCGCACGTACATGCTTCACGCTCATACCTCGTTCGAACTTCCCGGACACAATACGTAGAAAAGCAATCCGGTCACGGTGAGCCGGGTTCATATTGGCTTGGATTTTGAACACATAGCCAGTAAACTTCTCGTTCATTGGTTCTACCAAACCTGTAGTACTACGGCGTGGTTCAGGCTTCGGTGCCAGATCCAAGAAATTATCGAGGAAAGTCTGTACGCCGAAATTGTTGATTGCACTACCAAAGAACACAGGTGTGAGTTCACCACTTAGTACTTTTTCATAGTCAAAAGCATCGCCTGCTACATCCAGCAGCTCCAGATCCTGACACAGTTGATCATGCAGATATTCCCCAGCCATTTCACGAATGATTGGATCACGATATCCGTCAACCTTTTGCACCTTGATTACGGAGTGATCGTCACCTTGGAACAGCTCCACCTGATTCTTCATCCGGTCATATACGCCGCATAGCTCACGTCCACTACCGATCGGCCAGTTCATAGGCACAGAGCGAATACCCAGTACCTGCTCCAGCTCTTCCATTAGATCAAACGGACTGCGTCCTTCACGGTCCAGCTTATTGATAAAAGTAAAGATTGGAATCCCACGTTTAGCACATACCTGAAACAGCTTGGTCGTTTGGGTTTCCACACCTTTTGCCACGTCGATAAGCATGACCGCACTATCCGCTGCTGTTAGTGTACGGTAGGTGTCCTCACTAAAGTCTTGGTGACCCGGTGTATCCAAAATATTCACGCGGTGATTCAAATAATCAAACTGCATCACAGAGGAAGTAACAGAAATCCCCCGTTGCTTTTCAATTTCCATCCAGTCACTCGTTGCATGCTTGTTCGCCTTACGGGCCTTAACCGTTCCCGCCAGACGGATAGCACCACCGAATAACAGTAGTTTTTCCGTTAAAGTTGTTTTACCCGCATCCGGGTGGGAAATGATCGCAAAGGTTCTGCGTCTGTCCACTTCCTTTTGCAGCTTCTGATCTATTGCTTTGTTCATTACACATATCCCTTCATATATAAAATTCCTGCTTCTGCTTCAATTACACTGGGGTTATCTTCAAATCGGTGCTCTGCTCATCGTTCATACCCCTTCATTTCTGAATGAATAGCTATCTTAGGTCTAGCTCCAGTCCGCTTCAAGTGAAAGCATCCTCTAAAGTATATCAAAATCCGGCAGACATTATCTACTAAAAAGCTTTTGCAGCAAAATATCTCCCAAATCAGGTCTATATCCTGTTCACCAGTTCCCATAGTTCAAGAAGAAAAGCGCCTGACTGCGTCCTTATTGCACTTATTCCCTAATAACAAGCCCATTCCCGGGTGATTCAGGGCAGATAACAGCGCTAGCTCGTTTACGTTACCGGCGGCACACTGTATTCGGTTTTTCGCATACATTTGGCTCGTTTACGTTACTGGCAGCACATTGTATTCGGTTTTTCGCATACAATCGGCTCGTTTACGTTACCGGCGGCACATTGTATTAGGTTTTTCGCATACATTCGGCTCGTTTACGTTACTGGCGGCACATTGTATTAGGTTTTTCGCATACATTTGTCCGTAAGCTCGACTAAAACATGCATTTTGGAGGATAATGTCCGTTCGGTCGTCCCAAAGAGGTGTGTGTTAATTGAAAACAGGACTCCCCATGGCCCCCCGTTGAATATAGGCCCCTCCCTTGATTTCGTTTCACATTTCTCCACAGTCTCTTATAGTAAAATAGTTATATTTCCTACACTTATAAGAAGTATTAGCATTTCCAATCGCCTTTAGTTGTATTTGATGCAATTAAAAATTCAATGTGCTAGCTTTTCGGCCTTATGCGGAGAAAATAGTTGCAGAGAATACACTTAAAAGACTAATTTCCACCCAATATGTGATTTTAATTGTACAAAGTGCAGTTATTTAAAAAATGCTCCTGTCGCCCGAGCGGCATTTGGAGCCAGAGTGGCCTGGGGAGGCTGAGTGTTCTCTAATCTCAGCATTACAAAAAATCTCCCTGCATCCTCTGCAGGGAGATAGCATTAAAGCAAAGTTTAGTTATTCTTCAGCCATACTACATTATCTTCTTCCTGACCGTTTACCGGCCACCAATGGAAGCCATCCTGAGCAAGCAATTGATCCGCTTCAACCGGACCCCAAGTGCCTGCAGGATAAGCAGATAGATCACTCGACTCTTCCTTCCAAGCCTTCGCAATACGATCCACGAACGACCATGCCGACGATACCTCATCCCAACGAGTGAAATAAGTGGAATCTCCACGTGCCGCGTCATGAAGCAAGCGCTCGTAAGCTTCCGGGGAATTGATTCCAACCAAGCAGCTCTGACAGAAGTCCATAGCTAATGGTTGAATTTCAGACTCGGAACCCGGCTTCTTGGCATTAATCTTTACATAAATGCCTTCCATAGGGTTCACACGGATAACAAGCAGGTTAGGCTCCAGCGTATGCTTTTGTCCCAAATAAACATTGGTTGGCATTCCCTTGAACTCAACTACCACTTCCGTTGTCTTCACCGGTAGACGTTTACCTGTACGAATATAGAAAGGAACTCCAGCCCAGCGGAAGTTATCTACAAACACACGGGCAGCAAAATACGTCTCAGTACTCGATTCAGGATCAACCTTATCTTCCTGACGATAAGCAGGAAGGGTCTTTCCATTATGCAAGCCTTGAATATACTGTGCTCTCACGACGTTCTCACGAACCTCGTCAGATGTACCATAAGGACGAAGTGAACGAAGTACCTTCACCTTCTCGTCACGAATATCTTCTGCAAGCAGACGGCTTGGTGGTTCCATTGCAATCATAGTCAGCAGTTGCAATATATGATTCTGGCCCATATCCCGTAACGCTCCAGCATGGTCATAATAACCACCACGCTCTTCAACACCTACGGTTTCGCCAAGTGTAATTTGAATATTGGCAATATGCTTATTATTCCAAAGCGGCTCGAAAAAAGCATTTGCAAAACGAATGACTTCAATATTTTGAACCATTTCTTTACCAAGATAATGATCGATCCGGTAGATCTCCTCTTCCTTGAACACCTCACGGATCTGCTCGTTCAGCTGCTCAGCTGATTCCAGATTATATCCAAAAGGCTTCTCGATGACGAGGCGATTCCAACCTGTGCTATCCAGCATGCCGCCAGCCTTAAGGTTGAACGAGACACTGCCGAATAATTCAGGTGCCAGCGCAAGATAGAACATCCGATTGCCCGGAATTCTGAACTTCTCTTCAAGAGCTTCTGTTTGAGCTCTTAATTCACGGAAGCCATCAATATCGTTGATGTCCAGAGATTTGTATTCAAAATGCTGTACAAACTCATTCCATTCATTCTCTTCTCCCGCTTTATAACGGCAGAATTCAAGGATGGATTCCTTCACATCACTTCTAAATTCTTCCTGAGTACGCGGGCGCCGCGCCACGCCAATTACCGCAAAATCATGTGCCAGCTTACCTTCACGGTACAAGCTGTAAATCGCCGGGAAAAGCTTACGCCGGGCTAAATCTCCGGTTGCCCCAAAGATAAAAAAGACAGCACCGGGTGTGTGCAGTGCATCAAGGGTTTGATTTTCAGCCATGGCTCCTCATCTTTCTGTATGTAATATAGTTTATTGACATTCTCAGCGTCGAGAAAACGACGTTATGTCATTTTAGCATATTCCTAAAAAGGATGCTATCAGATTACTGACAAATACTCTCAGGATTTCGCAAATTTCAATTAAAATTTCTTATTACTAATTATACTTCACCTTATAGAACTATCTATATTGACGAAGTGTTTGTCACTTTATCCATTAATATAAGTGAATCGTTCTGTTTCTCAAGCTGTGCAGACAAACACTTATACCAATTAGTTACTTTCATTCAGGAATATTCTGCAAATCATTCGGGAACGTTAAAGGAAAATAACTCGAAAGTCGAGCGCCCTTAATGACTGACCAAACACAGATCTCATTCACTACTGTAGATCAAAACGTCGATTTCATCGAAGCAGCCTTGTTCTATTCAAATGATCTCAAAAAAAGAAGAATATCCTTTAACGGAACTGAAGGAATTCTCTTTTATCTAGAGTCCATGGCAGACATGGAACTGGTTGAGCAGAATGTGATTGCTCCTTTTCACAATAGCAAAAACAAAGAGCTTTCCAAACTATTTACAACGCTCAGCTTCGGTGTGGAAACAGAACTAAATAAAGGCATTCAGGGACTTATTAACGGAGGCTGCCTCTACTTTGTTGAAGGAATATCTGAATTTTATATCCTCTCTACTCCTGCCAAACACGAACGATCCATAACCGAACCTCTGAATGAAGCAGTTATTCGGGGGCCGCATAACGGTTTTATTGAAGATATGACGGTTAACTTATACCTGATCCGTAAACAAATCACCACTCCAAACCTTACTGTTCGCTACTTCACCCTTGGGAAAATCGCTCCCAAAAAGGTAGCTTTAATCTATATGGAGAACCTTGCCAAACCTGAATTAGTAAAAAAAGTAGAATCTAGAATAAAAAAAATCACTCTTGATTCGGTGCTCTCCACCGGCTTTATTCAGGAATTAACGGAGGATAATTCGTACTCTATATTTCCACAACATATCAATACTGAGCGCCCAGACCATACCTCCTTCTACTTGCTGAAAGGATACGTCACAATCCTGCTGGATGGAGATCCCACAGCTCTGATTGTACCTGCCAGCTTCTTCACCTTCTATCAGACGCCGGATGATTATAGCAATCGATGGCTGATTGCTTCCTTTGTCCGTTTTATCCGTCTGATTGGTTTTGTAACAGCATTCCAACTGCCCGCGCTCTATATTGCCACCGTTTCTTTTCACTCCAGCGTCCTTCCCTTGCAATTGTTCTTCACAATTCAAGGTTCACTGACCCGGATCCCATTCCCCCCATTGGTAGAAGCGATGCTGCTTGAACTCATATTTGAACTGCTGCGGGAGGCAGGGCTCCGTCTGCCCAGCCGTGTAGGTCAAACCATTGGGATTGTAGGTGGTTTGGTCATCGGGGATGCCATTGTTAAGGCTGGATTGGTCTCCTACGCAATGATCATCGTTGTAGCATTGACTGCCATATCATCCTTTCTTATCCCTTCCAACGAGATGAGCTCCGCGATCCGATTTATGCGGTTTCCACTTATGGTTGCTGCCTCTTTGTTCGGATATATTGGCATATCATTTGGGTTGACACTTATTTTTGTACATTTGTGTAAGCTTGAATCTTTTGGACAACCTTACCTTACGCCTCTAAGCCCGGTAAATATTCAAAGCTTGAAAGACACCTTCTTGCGTCTTCCAATATGGTCCATCCGCAAGAATACAAGCAAATCAGAGGCTGAAGAAGAATAATCATTTAATCTGAACTGACAGGAGTTATAAGAATGACTCAAAAAGAAAAAATGATAACGAGGGGGCAACTTTTCTGCTTTATGATTCAAGCCCAAATCGGGGTTGGCATTCTGTCTCTTCCCTTCAAGCTTAACGAAGCGGCCAAGGGTGGAGGAGCGCTCTCTGTTTTGATTGCGGGCATCATTACCCAAATTGTTATCATTCTTCTATGGGTTCTGCTGAAAAATTTCCCCGGACTCAACTTATTTACTATATGTTTAAAGCTCGGAGGTCCAATTATCGGTAGAATACTTATAATCGCTTACATCAGTTACTTTGTTCTGCTTGGCTCCAATATTATGTTCAGTGCGGTAGAGGTGCTGCAGAGGTGGATTCTGCAATCCACACCAAGATGGGCTATATTAACCCTCTTTTCGATCATGACTCTCTATTTGGCAAGGGAAAAGCTTACAGTGTTGGCCAGATTCTATACATTGGCAACAGTTCTTTTTGTCCCGCTTATACTATTTGTCAGCTATGGTTTAACTCAAGCTCATTTTGAATTTATGCTCCCCCTTTTGGAGAACGGATTCTGGAATGTCGTGAAGGGAGCACAGGAATCAACTAAATCTATGTATGGTTTCGAAATGATGATGATCGTCTATCCGCTTTCCGAAGGTACAAATAAACAAAAATTAATGACCATTAGTCTAGCCAGTGGGTTCGTAACCCTGCTCTATGTCTTTGTGGTCTCTACCTGTCTAATGGTATTTAACTCCGAGCAAATCAAAATCATGCCCGAACCCGTCATCTACTTAGTAAAATCTCTTAACTTTTATATCGTGGACCGTGCAGATATCCTATTTCTGCCGATTTGGGCCATCACGCTTGTTTGTTCTATTGTTAGCTACTGTTACGCAGCATCCATTGGACTCAGTGTTTTATTTAGTCGAAAAAGCCATAAACATTTTGCCCCGTTTGTAAAAATCATTACTTTTATGATCGCACTTGCACCTGTAACTCCTGCTGATGTACATCTTTTTGATACAGCCGCTAACTATGCGACCTATGTGTTTATTGCCGGATTATCGATGGTATTGCTGATGATTTCCCTATTTATGAAGAGAAAGCCAGGTGGTCTTGCATGAAGTTTGACATGAAATTCAAGTCGCATTTACTTTTAATTGCCCTTGTTTCCATCTGTCTCACTGGATGTTGGGACCGGGAATATTTGAAAGACCTGCATCTGGCTTATTGTGCAGCAATTGATTATACAGAGAACGGAGAGATCAAAGAAACCATCGAATTAATCATCCCCCCCGATATTGAGCAGAAAGCTACCAAGAATGAAATCCATTCGAGTTTCGGACCGACTGTGCGCAATGCGAGCAATCAATTGCGAAATAAAGTTAGGGGAAACATTAGATTTATTAAATATGGTTTTGAGCTTATGGGAAGGACTACGGCTGAGCGTGGCCTGTACCCTATTCTGGATGTGAATTACAGGGATCCAAGCAATCCAACATCCAACGTTCGGCTAATTATTACGGAAGGAGAAGCTGCCCAAATTCTTGAGCAAAAAAAGGTTGGGGAATTAAAGATCGGGGAATTCATTAAGCAAAAGATCGATAGTCTGGAAGAAATGAGTATTTTTCCAAAAGAAACGGCAGATACCGTGTTCCGTTCCCTGATGGATCCAGGGCATGACTTTGCTCTTCCATATCTGGGCAGAGATGAGGGCGATATAATCACGAAAGGGGTGGCTCTCTTTCATGACCAGAATTACAGCGGAATGTTGAACCCCGATCAGTCAATCATGATGGTTCTGCTGATGGGACAACAGGGGAAAAATGCCCGCTTCACTAAGAAACTTGATTTGGGACATTCCGATGATATTCGGAATTTCATTACCATTAATGTCGGTTCAAAAAAAATAAAGCGAAAATTCAAGGTATCCGTTTCTGCTGATGAAAGCATTGATGTGAATTTGGGCTTAGAGCTGCAAGCCGTCGTAGAAGAGTTTACGGATGTACTCGACGAAAAAGAACTTAAAAAAGTCAATCAAGATCTTTCGGATTTGCTTACAAAGGAAGCCAAGACAGTTGTTAATGAAATCCAAAAGGCAAACTGTGATATCTTTGGTGTAGGAAGAAAACTTATTGCTTATCATCACAATGTCTGGAGCAACAAAAATTGGTCTGAGGATTACCGGAAAGTAAAATTCCATACCAAGGTTGATGTTAAAATTGTAAGTACGGGCATTCTACAATAGATCCTTGATTGGTCTTTTTCAATATTCTATTGTTATTAATGGTAATCCAATCGTAACGCGGCTGCTGCCCTCTTTTGTATCCTGATGAATAGCTGTCTGTAGAACTACCTCGTGGTTTCCGCTGATTACGGAATGCAACAATGCTGATGTACTATAAGTATGGCTGGCTGTTGTTTCGTCTTCGTAGCTTTCCTGTACTTTAAGATCGGGCAGTTGTGCGTACATATTCTGCTCCGTTAACAATAGAGCCTTCTGAGGGTCCTCCTGCTCCTTCGCAGCACCCTGAAGTGAGGTGTTCCATTCCGCTGCGATTCCGATCTTCCGAAGTTTCGCGCCAGCTTCTTCTGCTTCAGCTTGCAGATCCGGAGCATTTAACAAATCGGGTGTCTCCAGGGTTACAATCACATAACTACGTCCGTTTCCAAGCTCACTCCAGAACATGGTGGTTTGAAAACCGGCTTTGTCGGCAGCCGAACGATAAGTAAGATGTTCACCCTCGTCTTCCCGGCTTGTTTCTCCCAACCCAAGATCATCGGATAGGTTAGTTGCAGTGACACCAGCCTCTAGACCATCACCATTGAATTCTCCCTGCCATTTTAAAACTAAACGAAGAGGGGAGCCGGGTACTGTAACACTTTTACCAAGGGAGGTCAGGAGAGGAAGTGACTTTTTCAATTGGGCGATCTGACTGCTCTCTTTTTCACCTTCGCCCCGAAAACCTGCCAAAAGTAACGCAGTACAGCATAGAATCAATACCAGCAACATTCCTTTAATACCGCTTTTTCGGCCTGCACCGTGTCTCTTTCCCTTACTTTCTTCCACATACCCCACAATCCAACACCCTCTCAATCCGGTCTATTAATCTACTAAACAGGATGTCCGCTTTACAAGATTTTATACGGAGACAAGTATTTTCATATACTCGTGCACACAAAAAAACCAGCCCTTCTTACTCTGGCCAGTTCTTGTACTCACACCAATTGGGATATCCAATTATTCAGCTAGTCCATTTTTATATGCATAAATTGCTGCTTGGGTCCGGTCTTCCACACCCAGCTTCGCGAGAATATTCGTTACATGAAATTTCACAGTCTTGATCCCAATAATTAGTTGGTCCGCGATATCCTGATTCGATTTACCTTGCGCCAGCAGGCGTAATACTTCCATCTCGCGCTCCGTAAGCTCTTTATAAGCAGGGGATTCACCCTTTGCATTGTTTCGAAAACGATTCATCATTTTAGAGGCGACCTGTGACTCCAGTACAGACTGGCCTCTTGCCGCAGCGCGTATGGCATCTGCCACTTCACTAGCTCGTGAGGTCTTTAGTAGATAACTGAACGCACCTGCTTCAATCACCGGATACATTTTTTCATCATCCAGATAGCTTGTCAACACAATAACTTTGATTTCGGGATACTGCTTCATTAAGTGTTTGGTCGTTTCAATCCCATCCATCCCATCCATTACGAGATCCATCAGGACTACATCCGGATTGTACTCTTGTGCCAGGCGGATACCTTCTTCCCCACTTCCAGCTTCCCCTACGACTTCAATTCCGTCTTCAGTACCTAGAACAGCAGCTAGTCCGATCCGCACCATTTCATGATCATCTACAAGCAATACCTTAATGGCTTCCTCCATCTCCATGGTCACTCTTTCCTCCTATTATTCATTGACTAACGGAACGGTAATTTCAATCCGCATTCCTTTACCCGGAGCGGTAATAAACTGAATGGAACCTCCGATTTCATTCATCCGCTCCTGCATATTCGACAAACCGTAGGAAGTTTGTTTACTATCATCCAATTCAAAACCAATCCCATCATCACGGAGCGTCAAACGAACCGTATCCCCTCGCCGATGCAGCCTGATTTCCATCTTTTCTGCTTTCGCATGACGAAGCGTATTGGAGATTGCCTCCTGCACAATACGGAATAAGTGATTCTCTACCCCTTTTAGCAATTGTACATCAGGGTCCATCTCAAACACGATTTCAATCGGAACCTTAACCTTAAGTTCCTTGATCAACTCCTGCAGCCCCTGCTCTAATCCCTTACCTTCCAAATAAACAGGTCTTAAATGAAGCAATAGTGCTCTCATCTCTGATTGGGCTACAGCAGACATTTCTTCGATAAGTGCAATTTGCCGTTGCGCCTTGTCAAAATCCTTCTCCAGCGTCCGGCCTACAGCCGTGGCGGTCATAGAGATCGCGAACAACTGCTGTGAGACTGCATCATGCAATTCACGCGCAAGCCGCTGGCGCTCTTCCATAATAGCAGATACTCGTGCTTGCTCCGCGAGCTTCGCGTTATTTGTAGACAATCGCTGCAGTGTTGTCACTTGGTTTTCCCATTTTCCACTAATTCGGCCTAATTGTTCTCCGAGCCTTCCCAGCTCATCGTCACCCAAGTCAGGCATAGATAGCGTTAAGTTTCCCTTCTCCCACAATACGAGAGTTTCTCTCAGGCGTTCCAACTTTCGCTTTACTCGGAAGCTCTGATAGAAACCAAAGCCAACCCCGAACCCCATGGGCAGCAGAATTAGAGTAAATGCCGTGCGTAATCCAATCATCCAGCTTTCAAAAGGCTTTAAATAGCCATATGTATACATGGTGTACAATATCACAAGCAGCATGACAAAAGAGAACAGAGCCCCCTCACCCATACTGCGTGACATCATATTTTTGTTCTTTTTATCCATACGGGGACCCTCCCTTCTGTATCAAACTAATCAGGATAATCGCACATCCAAATCTCCCATCAAATAAGACACACTAAACTTTACCTTATATTCACTGCTCTCATAGTTAGGGGACTTCCAATTCAGACGGTTTAGCATACCAGTGTCGCGCCCATTACCGAATTCAATCGATCCAAAAAGCACAAAGGCTTCTATTTCTACACCATAATCATCTGACAATTGAATGTCCATATCACCAAAGATTCCTTGAAACAGCATAACCGTTTCCTTTTGCTCCGCCATAGCCAGTGAAAGATCAAGATCGGCCTCTCCAAGGATATGCCATGAGCTGAGGCTATGCATCACCCAGGGTGAGCGATCCCAGTCAAATCTAGACGAAAAGTTTTGCTTCTGCATAAACCCTTCCTTACGCTGAACTCTTTTGGATTTAGTAAAAAACATCCCCAATGAAATCAAACAAATCCCCAGCACGAGCACCAAATGATCCAGCAAAAGTAATATAGCGCCAATCCCGAGCAGCTTATAACCCTGCTTCACTTTTCCTGACGTCGTGCGGTAGACCCCTAGGAACAGGAATAGAAGCGCGACAATGGAGAAAAAGCCGAGCCATCTACCAAAAATCATCATGCAGCCAACACCGATCAGTCCGATGGCAATCAAACGGTTTCGTTTATCCATTTCGCACCTCCCAAAAGTTTTGCGTAGCAAAACTAACTTTGTAAGCAAAACTACAACCATCAATATATTATAGCCAGCCGCTACAAAAGCCATATCGGTATGGAGATCCATACCGTATGGCTTCTTCTTGTCCAGCATATCATATCTACTTAAGTTTTAGGAACAGGATTTATTCTTCTTTTTTGTTTAAAGAAGGAGCAGCCGGTGTATCATTCAGCTTGCTTCTCAGTGCAGCCAGTTGCTCATCCACTTTCAGTTGCTTCTCAACATCGACTGGTTTAGTGTAGGCAGCGGATGGGCTGTAAGGTGCACGCATTACATCTGCTTCTGCTTCAAGCTGCATAATCTTCTCTTCCATCCGGTGGAATCCGAGTGACGCACTGCCACTTTCGATGGAATGTACGCTGCTGATTTGCGTCATTTGTTTCTTCGCTTTAGCCATTTGAGCACGGGATACGAGCTCGTTACGCTTGTTGCGCAGCTTGTAGAATTCATCCTTCATATCATGCAGCTGCCCAACCAATTCCTTCGCTTGCACTTCAGCTTGAGCATGAAGATCGCTGTATTCCGCTTGTTTTTGATCGAAGTAGATTTTTTCTTCCAACAGCTTGCGAGTCACTTCTTCTTGGCCATTTTTCAGTGCCAATTCAGCTTGTGCTCCACGTTGTGCGGACATTTTTGCTGCTTCTTCCACGCGTTGTTTCATGCGGCGTTCGTTCGCCATTTGCTTGGCAACTGTAACTTCCGCTTCGTGGATTTCAGCCTCCATATCGCGCAGATATTGGTTAAGCATTACGATTGGGTCCTCTACCTTATCCAACAAGTCATTTACCGACGCCTTAGTCATATCTTTAATTCTTTGAAATACTCCCATGATTTACAATTCCCCTTTCTCATATTTAGACAGTTTTTGTTTGAGTTCTTCTACTTCTTTTTGTAAAGCCTTTTTCTCGATATCCTTCATCATCGCATCCAAACCGGAATCCGGAGCTGAATATGCGTTGTTCTTCTCAAAATTAGGATTGTAGTTAGGTTGGCGTCCATAAGGTCCATGTCCGCCATTAGCATGCGGTCCGTGTCCATGTTCCGGTCTACCTGAGTAAGGACCATCGAATGGGCCACCCGGTGCACCAGGGCCTGGTCCGAAAGGATTATAATGCGTAGGCTCCTTCGGAATGACCAGCGCTGCAATGAAGTACACTGGAATCACGGCACCTCCTGTAAACGGAATGCTGACCAGTAACAGAATCCGGAATAGCGTGGAATCAATACCGAGTGTCTCAGATAATCCACCTGCAAGACCCGTCATCACTTTATCTCTAGTTGAACGATATAATCGACTCATAGCGCTACTCCTTTCCACCATTGTTCAGTTTCTCCTTTAAGCGAGCCATTTCTCTTTCGAGTACGGTTGCTACAGTCTCACCTGCTTGCACCGCATATTCCTGTCCCATGCGACGCACATCACGCAAGCTCTTCGCTTCTAATTCCCAATCTGACATCCGATCTTCCAGACGTCCGAACATTTTAGGAACATCACCGCCGTTACCATAAGCACTTGCTCTTTGGTTCATGCGTTGTTGCAGTCTCAGCGACTCCATACGTGCTGCGTAATACTGACGTTTGCTATAAACTGTCTGATACTCTATTTTCAGCTCATTCAGCTGTCCCTCAAGTTCAAACAAGGATTGCTTACTTTGTTCTAGTAGCCCGCTGTACTGCTCCAACTTTTCCTCGTGAATGATCTTTTCTTGCAAAGCCAGCTTTGCAAGATGATCTTCTCCTGCCTTTAATGCGAGTAACGCCTGTTCCTCACGTTTATTTCTCATGGCAGTCGCTTGGTTCACTTGCTGTTGCAATTGCTTCGTATGGGAAGCGTATTGCTGATACAATCTTTCAGCTTCACTGATTTCCTCGCGAGTTGAATGTAGAAATTGATCAATTAGCTTCACAGGATCTTGGCTTTGCTCTAGACGTTCATTTAGATTAGCTACTGTAATATCCCTCATGCGACGAAAAACACTCATAATCTCCTGCTCCCTCCCTGCTTCTTGTTTAAGTACAATCCTTCTTAATAAGTACCATTTCTTCTACCCTTTAAAGCTGACACTCCCCATACGATCAACGCCACACCTAGAAGTGGTCCGATGATCCAGGAAAGCTTCGCGATCAGGGACATGACACCAATGAACATTAGTACCCAACCGATAACCTTGCGTCCACTCTTAATCCCATAGTACCCGAGAACAACCAGCAATACTGGGAACAGTAGTCTGAAAATACCGTGAATCAGAGGAAGCGCTAAACCGAGCAGCATTACCGCACCAATCACAATCAGCACAACCGCCAATCCGTTTCCTTGTCTTCTTTGCATTATTTTCTCACCGCCTTTCGTTGTCCTTAACCTTATAGCCTTATTCTAGAGCAATTCGCAGACTTTCAAAACAGACCAACGACGGTTTTTGGTACTGGACCTTAGTCGAGGTAGCTGTGCGACTGCAGACCACTATAGGGCTAGCAAAGCACTTTTCCTCAATGAAATAGCGACTTTAATGAGAAAAACCCCCAATTTAGGGGCTAAGCTTCGAGTACCTTCAGAATCAGCGTAACGGCAAAAATATAGAAAAAACACTTCCTTTACTTAACTCCGATCTCACTTTTATATATCCACCCTGCTCGGTCACAATTTTACGGGCTAAATAAAGGCCTATGCCAACACCTTCTGTTCCATTACATCCCGCTCCTCGGTAAAATCGTTTGAAAATGTCATTCATCTCAGCGACAGGAATTCCTATTCCACCATCAGCAATATCAATCCTTGCAAAAAGATCATATCTGCGAATCGTAATTCTAACACTGCAGGACCCGAGCGTATATTTCAGAGCATTATCGATGATGTTATAGATAGCTTCTCCCGTCCACTTGGGATCATGTTGCAGCGTAATCTCCTGATCCATTTCCAGTAAGATCTCTATATTCTTTTGCTCGGCTGCTGGAAATGCCTGTTTGATGGCTGACAGCACAGTATTCTCAAGATTATGCTTCTCCGCAGCATGAAGCTCTATAATACCGGATTCGAGCCGTGATAACTTGATCAGATTCTCCATAAGCCAAGACAGCTTCTCAATCTGACTACCCATATGGCGAGTAAATTCACTGCGTGTTTCAGCGGGGAGCCCTTCATCCATAAGAAGACTGTTATACATCCCTAAATTGGCTAAAGGGGTCTTCAGTTGATGAGAGATATCAGAGATCAATGTTTTGACTTCTTGACTCTCTTCACGGTAGCGCTGCTTCTGCGAAGACAACAGCTCAGATAATTGAATAACCTGATGCTGTAATTTAGAGAGGAGTGTATCCTCCTGCACCGGGAACATCTGAGTCATTTGTCCATTGATAAGATTTTGAATCAATCCCGACAATGAAGATAGCGTGTTTAGCATTTCTTTACGAAGCGCGAGCACAAAACTTATAAACAGCAGAGCCATCATGCTAATAAACACCACGCATCCAATAACTACATGCTTCTCAGGCATATAATAGATAAGCATAGATACAAACAACACAACGACTACTGCCAAAAGGGTGAACGAGCTCCAAATAATTTTTCTAAAAGGGTTCTTCATCCTTACTCTCCCCATGTGTAGCCAATACCGAATACAGTTTTAATGTATTGACAATCTTTAGGGTCATCCTCAATTTTGGCCCGAAGCCTACGAATATTTACGCTTAGCGTATTCTCATCCACGAAATTACCTTCTATATCCCATAGCTTCTCCAGCATTAACCTCCGAGTTAGAACCTGACCGCTATTCTCGGTTAAGATAGCAAGGAGACGATACTCATTGGTGGTTAGTTTTATCTCTTGTCCATATTTGTAAACCTTCATTTTGGCTGAGTTAATTGTAATGTCCTTGTATTGAAACAGCTCTGAGCCACCATCAGTGCCTGTTCGTCGAAGAACAGCCTTAACACGCTGCAAAAGTACGACCATGCTAAATGGCTTCGCAATATAATCATCAGCTCCTAGCCCAAATCCAGCTACCATATCCTGCTCAGTATCGTTGGCAGTTAGAAATATAACCGGAATGGAACTCGTTCGCCGAATTTCCTGGCACAGTGCAAGACCACTCCCATCTGGGAGGTTAATGTCCAAAAGGACCAGACTGATGGTCTGATCCTGAATTCTAGAAGCCGCCTCCTGAAAAGAATAGGCCTGAATAATATTATAGTTTTCTTTTTCAAGCATGAACTTCAGCCCCTCGTTTAAGAGACGGTCATCCTCTACAATTAGAATGGTTGTCATTAAACTCACCTCTATACTTATCATTGTAACAAGCAGAGGAAGGCTACGCTGTTAATTAATTAGCTCTATTCCATTTGCCGCAGACGTTCCACAATGCTGTCCTTTTTGATTTGCTTATAAGCAATAAGCGGAACACTCAGGCAAACCGCAAAAACGAGTACAATCGCAATAGAAAGCGGAAGGGTTGGGAAGCTAAATACTGCATAAGTAGCCTCTTGGCTGAACAGGCTATAAGCACCGTAACTGATTAATGTGCCTATTGTTGAGATTAGCAGTGTCGATATGATCGCATAACCTGCCCCTTCAAACAGCAACAGCTTTCTCATCTGCTTAGAGGTCATCCCGATACTCTCCATCACTGCGAACTCCAGCTTCCGAGCTACAACCCCTGTATACATAATATTAACGTAATTCAAAATTCCAATCAGCGCTAGAATGAGCGCAATTCCGCCACCCATAATGTAAAAGGTTAGCTTAGCCGATTCCATGAACTTTTCCATATACAGCTTCGACTCCAGCTTCAGCTCACCATCTCCGCCGATGAGTCCTTCCAATTGATCGGTAATCGGCTTCCAGTCTTTTGGGTCTGCATTAATATATACTTTACTTATAAGTGGGTCATTCATGAGTTTCTCCATAGCAGTATGGCTAATGTATACATTCGGAGCTACAAAGTGTGACGACCCTAGAGAGCTGAAATCAGCAAGCCCTCCAATTTCGAAAGATTGTGCTGCATCGCTATTTATAGGACTAATTTGAAAGTTATCTCCAATCTTAATACCTCCGAGATTAAAATTGTCCAGCAAGGCAATCTCACCCTTTTCAAAACGTTCCATATCCACAGTGATTCCTAATTTTTCTTCCATCTTCTTAACCTGATCTGCATCTACCCCAATAACATGGGTCATTGAGAACATGCTTTGAGGCTCAGCCAATTGATCATCGGTAGGGCGATCTGTGTGATATGATTTTGCGAATTCATCCACATACTTACTGAACACCTCAGGATCATACTTGATCTGACCTATCCCAGTATAAGCTTTAAAGACCTCTTTTACTCCCTTTATATCCTGAATTTCCTTGATCATATCCCCTGTAATCTTGGCTTTCTCTTCCCCCTCAAATCCAAAGGACATCGTTTGATTGGACAGCGTGAAATCGTTATCCATGTATTCAGCAATAAAATGATCTGTACTCATACTAAGCACAAGTGTATTGATCACCAGAAAAGTTGTCAGTCCCAGAAATAAAGAGAGAAACACAACCATCGCCCGTTTTTTCACTCTAAAAATATTACGCCAAGCCAGTCGGTGCAGCTTAGATCCGCCAGTTCCCCGCTTCGTCTTAGCTTTAACCATCGTCCCTGTATATCTCACCGCTTCTATTGGAGAAACTTTGCCAGCGATAGAGGCAGGTTTGATAGCGCTAAACATGGTGGTCATCCAAGCAAACAATGCAGCTCCAATAAAGATTAACGGGTGAAAAGAAATCACCACGCCCGTATCCAAATCCATTGTACTCATAGCCAGCGGCACCATTACGAAGGAAGTCACAGCTCCTGCGGCAAGTCCCAGTGGGATAGCGATAAGTGCTAACCGTGAAGCCTGTGCCCTAACTATTTTTTTAATCTGCCGTTGTGTAGTTCCTAGCGTTCTAAGCAGACCGTAGAACCTTGTATCCCGTGAGACAGAAATATAAAGCACATTATAAATCAATAAATATCCGCTCAACATAACAAATAATATAATTCCAGCGTAACCAATCAAAGTTGCTGTTCTATCCGAAGAGGTAGACGATTGGTTAGAGACAGGTTCAAGCTTTTGATTTTTTCCCAAAGGAATATCCTGTTGCAAACGTGAGATAAGTCCATCCGTATTTTTCTCATTAAATAGAATAGTGGCATTTTTGGGATTCTTAAGATCTACGCCATGAGCTGTAGCAAAAGCCCCCGATACCAGCATAGCTCCAGAATTTCCGGTACGAACATGACTGTAATCGGTAAACCATCCACTTAGTACGAAATTGCTACTTTGCTGAGATTTCACCCCATCACGGGTAAAAGAGTAAGTTAACGGCAAGCTCATACCAATCTGTGGATCATCCATCCCCATTGACTGTAATATCCATAAAGGAACGGCGATTTCATTTTCCTTATCTGGATAAGTTCCCTTTAGACCATCGATCACTGGCTTACGCATCTCTGTCCATTCTGTAGAGTCATACCAGAGCAGAGCTAAATTAAGATCTCCTATTTCTGGCGTATTGATCACATTACCTACTCTGGACTGGAGTCCGATGGTCTTAATATAGGAGAGTTCCTTTAACTTGTTCATTTGTTGTTCTGACGGGGAGGTTAAGTAGACATCAGCCATGGTTCCGTTTATTTTCAATTGCTGCATTTCGAAGGTCTTATAGTTGCTCAGTCCAATACTAAAAAAAGAAGTAATGAGCCAGGTAGTAAGCACGATGGCCAGAATCACAAAACGATTTCGGGTCCGATTGGCTTTCAGGCTTCTGCTCGTCAGCTTTTTAACAACGGGCTTATTACTGTTTGGAAACATCATCACAATGCCCCTCCAGTAATTTTACCGTCCTCTATCCGGATGGTCCGGTCTGCAAGCTGAGCAATCTCTTCATTATGAGTAATCATTAGAATCGTCTGATTAAACTGTCTGCTTGTTACTTTGAGTAATCCAATGACCTCCTGGCTAGTGATGCTGTCCAAGTTCCCTGTAGGTTCATCTGCTAGGATAATGGAAGGTTTAGCTGCCAAGGCCCGTGCGATGGCTACCCTTTGCTGCTGACCGCCTGAAAGCTGACCAGGGAGGTTGTCCAATTTTTGCGAAAGACCTAACGTATTCACAATATGATCCACGAAATCCTTGTCTATTTTGTTTCCATCCAGCTCTATGGGCAACACAATATTCTCGTATACATTAAGAATCGGCACTAGATTATAGTTCTGAAACACAAATCCGATCTTTCTTCTTCTAAATACCGTCAACTCATCATCCTTCATCCCAAAAATATTTTTACCATCTATGATCACCTGACCCTCTGTCGCCCGATCAAGCCCGCCTAGCATATGTAAGAGCGTTGATTTGCCACTTCCTGAAGTCCCGACAATCGCTATAAATTCACCGTTGTGTACCTTTACGTTAATACCATCCAGTGCCTTGACCAGGTTAGTACCCTTACCGTAATGTTTTGTGAGATTAATTGCACTGAGTACAGACATATTTCCCATCTCCATTCCGCTTTGTTATTCTACAACCCATTATATAGAGCAGTTCTTACATTCTAGTGACACACCAAAATATCCCCACAAAGCGGGGCCTCCCAATACATACTTTCTGATATGTAAAAAAAGACTTGCCCATAATGGACAAGTCTCGTTGAATTACTAATCTAACTATTTAAGCTTATTTAAAAGCAGGCAACGCAATATCCGCATAGTTATCTTCAAGGAACTTCTTCACTTCTGGTCCGCTAATCCGTTTAGCTAGCTTCTGGATCGCATCAGAGTCCTTGTTGTCTTCACGCGCAACCAAGGTGATCGTGAATTCAGAATCCGCGCCTTCAGTAATCAGTGCATCTTTCTTTGGTGTCAATCCAAGCGGGCTGGCATAAGCCGGAGTCATTGCCACTAGATCTCCATCATCCAGCATACGGGCCAACATCAATAGATCCACTTCCTCAAACTTAAAGTTTTTTGGATTCTCAGTAATGTCTGCTTGTGTAGCCTTAATGCCTACACCTTCTTTTAGCTTAATCAAATCAGCTGCAGCGAACATTTGTAAAGAACGGCCGATATTTGAAGGGTCATTAGCCATTACTAGTGTTGCGCCTTCCGGCAGATCCGCAACATTCTTGTAACGCTTGGAGTATCCACCGTAAATAGCGTCGTAGACAGGCTGTACCTCTACTAGATTGGAGCCTTTGCTTTCATTAAACTGCTTCATATAAGGAACGTGTTGAAAAAAGTTAGCATCTACCTCTTTATTCGCCAAAGCCTCATTAGGCTGTACATTGTCAGACAGCACAACGATTTCAAGATCAATGCCATCTTCCTTCAGAAGTGGCTTCACAATATCCAGAATTTCCGTCATTGGTGGAATCAAAGTAGCAATCTTTAATTTCGTTAGCTCATCGCTACCTTTTGCAGAATTGTTCTCGGCTGCTTTATTAGAGCCACAACCCGCTACGACCAATACCATTAACATAAGCACAACTATCATTGATTTTTTCATTACTACAACTAACCCCCAGTTTATATATTCAATCATTTTGTATTACAAAATTTGATGTACGGGTTGAACGATTAACGCTTATCTAACAGCCGTGAGATCGTACCTCCTGTGAATTGAACCAACTGAACCAATACAATCATCACAACAATCGCATAGATCATCACTTCAGTCTCAAAACGCTGATATCCGTAACGGATCGCGAAATCTCCAACCCCGCCCCCTCCAACAACCCCCATTACGGTCGAGTAAGAGATAAAACTAATGGTGGAGGTAGTAAGTCCGAGCACTAGACCCGAACGAGCCTCTACATACAGAAACTTAAAGATCAACCCCAGCTTCGACGCTCCCATAGACAACGCCGCTTCTATGACTCCTTTAGGAACCTCCAGCAAAGACTGCTCCACCAGACGAGAGTAATAAGCAATGGCAACAATGGATAACGGAACCGTGGCAGCCATTGTTCCAATCGCAGTTCCGACGAGGAAACGAGTGACCGGAATGAGTGCAACCACAAGCAGCAGGAATGGAAATGAACGGATAATATTTACGATGCTGTTGAGTACCAGTGACAATGTTTTATTCTCATAGAGCTGTCCTTTTCGGCAAAAAAACAACAACGTCCCGAGCGGAAGCCCCAGCAGCAGTGCGGCACCAACAGAAATACCGACCATTATAAAAGTTTCTCCGATCGATTCCCACATCTGTGCCTGATATTGAAGTACACTATCAAACATGCGTTTCCCCCGCTTTACCCAGAATTTGATCCCGGTAAGAGCCAGTACGGACTGCAGCAGGCCGGAAATCACCATCTTGGCGTGAGAATGAATCTACGATTCGACCATTTTCCATCACCGATACGTGAGTGCATATGCTTTTGACAACATCCATCTCATGCGTAACAATCACTACCGTAACCCCAAGGCCCCCATTAATATGCTTCAGGACGTCTAGAATATCCGCAGTTGTTCCTGGATCTAGTGAGGATGTTGGTTCGTCACATAGCAATAGTCCTGGACTGTTCGAAAGCGCCCGGGCGATCGCCACACGTTGTCGCTGTCCTCCACTTAGCTGTGCGGGATATTGCTCTGCCTTATCAGCCAATCCGACAAAATCGAGACATTCCTTCACCCGCTTCATCCGTTCACGCTTCGGCACCCCTGCCAGTTCCAGAGGGATCGAAATGTTGCGGCTTACCGTGACGTTATTGACCAGATTAAATTGCTGAAAAATCATCCCAATCTTTTCCCTAGCTTTCCGTAGCTGTTTACTCGGCATTTCGGTTAAATTATGCCCTTCTACGGTAACTGTCCCTTGATCCGGCTTTTCCAGCAGATTAATCAATCGTAGCAGCGTGGATTTCCCTGCCCCGCTTTCACCAATAATCCCGTGAATCGATCCCTTCTTCACATCAAGCGATACATCATCTACCGCCTGATATGTGCCGTCCTTCAGCTTGAATCCTTTACTCACCCGACTCAGCGATAGGATTGCAAACTCCCCCTTCCTTTCCGTTTATTCTGAAACCTTCTAAGCCAAGGTTTGTACTATAATTATTTAAAAACTGTTTTACTAAAAATCTCTTTAAATAATAAGGCATTTTATGTTCTGTGTCATCATTTTTATTTTAGTAATATATCAGATTAAAAGGATTAAAGAATAAAAGCCCATTATATCGGACTATTTTCACGTGCTTATCTCCCAATAAATGACTGAGCTTAATCCCTCTTCAAATCAGGATTCTCCTGTTACCTAACTCCTAAACCCGCTGTTACATCTATTTCAAGAACTAGATCGCCACGAAAAAAAGGATGTCTAAGCTCGATAGCTTAAGACATCCTTTCATTCTTTTCGTAATCCTTGATCTAAGACTTTTCGCCAAGCTCTCCTCGAATCTTCAAGAAGACCTGATAGCTGCGCTCCGCGCATTCCGAAATCGTTATCGGATGAAAACCAGGTAGATCCGCATATAGCGTATCATGGAGCGGTTCAATCCACGAAGCCGGCAACACACTTGCTCCAAGCTTCGCTCCCATAATAGAACCCACTGTAGCACCATTACAGTCTGTATCCATTCCTCCGTAAACGGATGTAACGACCGCTTTTTCAAAATCATTCCCGCCATAGACCAGCGAAGCAGCTACAAGAGCAGCATTATTATTGGTGTGCACCGCATCATAGTGGCTGAATGTATCCCAAATCTTACTTACCAACTCACGCTCACTTTTGGCCTTCTGCGCAATATCTATACCTCGTAGAACGTCACTTGCCAGGCGACTAGTACTAGGGATCTCACTAAGACCAATCTCAAGAATACGCTCGTTATCTTTTTCAGCAAAAGCAGCCGAAATCATCGCCGCATTAAACATCTCACCATAGATTCCGTTCTTCACATGTGAAAAAGAAGCATCGCGCCAGCCTAACTCCGCTGCAAGCTCAGGATGGCCTGCTGCACCATAAGCCAGTCCATCTGCGCGTATAGCCGCACCAATCCACTCCCGGTATGGATTTAAGTGCATCCGCACTCTTTCCTGCCGCGCCAGCCAATCCGCAGGCTTCTCACCATGCAGATGAGAGGTTTCCTGCGCAAAATTCATATACGACTGTGTCTCTGCCGTACATACCTGGGCGTATGTCAGATGTTTATGCCAGAGCTTCCCAATATCCCAAGAATCCCAGTTCAGTCCCTTTTGCTCCAGCAACATAAGGCCTAGAACCGTGTAACGAATATCATCATCGCTCTCCATAAACTTAATAGTCTCGCTGGTACTCGCATACGTCCAATCACTTAAACCAAGACCATATTCTGCCTCTGCCCGTGAATGCCCAGGCGTATAGCCAGTAATAGGCCATGCATCGGCACCACGGAACCACAGCTCAATATTCTCCCAGCCCGGACGTCCATCTTTACCGTAGAGGTAGTCCCAATACTCCAGTGGTTTTCCAAGTGCGCAACCGACGCTTCTACCTAGCCAAGCTCCGTAGAACTTATCTCTCCATTCTGCTTCGCTCCAGTCAGCCTCAAGCTTACGTGGACCTTCTGGACGAAGACGACGAATCTCCTCCAGTGAAGACGGCTCTTCATAAGGAAAGTCCTCAGCAACCGTGAGCTCCATCAACTCGTTGTATACTTGCATCAGCTTAATCTCATCGGCACCTGCAGCGGCTAGTTTATCCGCGAAGCCTTCAATCTTGCAGCCTTCTTCTCCACGCTGAACCAATTCAAACTGAACCGTCTCCTGAAGTCTCTCCCATCCTGCCATAGGTTAGTTCCCTTCAGCCGCAAGCAGCTCTTGATCTAGCTTTTCCAGTGAATCAAAAATCAACTTCATAAATGCTTCCCGATCTACTCCCACCAGGACTTCTACATTCGCTGGGCGATCCGTCTTCTTTCGTTTGTCTGCAACCGTCATTCCCCGCGTCAGCTTACCTTCTGTCTCTACCGTTACATATAGATGCTCGGATTCAAACAGTTCTGGGTGCAAGAGCCAAGCTACGGCGCATGGATCATGCAGTGCACTACCGACATAGCCCATTTTCTTTCCGAAGATCGAATAGAAATCTAACAGCTCTCCGACCATAGTGGACACTGGCCCACGCTCTTTCAATGCTACGATCTCATCTTCGAAAATGGCTGCCTTATCGGTCACATCCAGACCACTCATCGTAATTGGAATACCCGACTCAAACACGATACGAGCAGCTTCAGGATCTACATAGATGTTAAACTCCGCAGTAGAGGTTACATTTCCATAAGAAATTCCTCCGCCCATCAGTGAAATCTTTTCAATTCTTTCCTTAATCTCTGGATAAGCAGTGATTAATAGGGCGATATTTGTTAAAGGAGCCATCGGTACGAGCGTAATCTTCTCCTCCGAAGAACGGATAATATTCAGCATAAATTCTACAGCGCCTTCTTCTACAGGCCGGAATTTACTTGGTGGCAACAGTGGGCCGTCCATGCCTGATTCACCATGTGCTTCCTCACCTGTAACAAGCTTGCCGAACAGCGGACCCGCAGCCCCTTTGGCTACAGGAATATCAGCATTCACAAAGCTGATCACTTTAAGTGCGTTTTCTGTGATTTTATCGAGGATCTGGTTTCCACCAACCGTTGTAATCCCGCGCAGATCCAGCTTCTCCGAATTTGCTATTGCAA
This sequence comes from Paenibacillus sp. FSL R5-0923, assembly GCF_038009145.1. Lineage (NCBI taxonomy): Bacteria > Bacillati > Bacillota > Bacilli > Caryophanales > Paenibacillaceae > Paenibacillus > Paenibacillus sp. FSL R5-0923. The sequence continues at coordinate 1,693,946 of NZ_JBBPAT010000001.1, read as the reverse complement.
GCAGGATAGCGATTGCGTCATCATGCCCTGGATCGCAGTCAATAATAATAGGTGTTCGCATAGTCATTCACTCCTTAGTTGTATAAATCCTCGTTACTCCTATCGCTATTTCACTAGCGGGCTTTTAAGTTTTTTATTCTTTTTCCGTGTCTCAGATACGGCATAGATCACTAGTCCAATTACCGTTGCTACATAAGGAAGCGTCGCGATCAGTTCTGCAGGAATCTTCAGGACCTGTAGCGCATTCGACAAGGCGTCTGCCGTACCAAATAATAGAGAGGTCAGCGCCGTGCCCACTGTCGTACTTCTCCCCATAGACTCTGCGGCAATCGCAATCCAGCCCCGACCAGCGATCATATCGCGAGTGAACAGTGACAGGTAACCCATCGACATGTAAGCTCCACCCAAACCAGCGAAAAATCCACTAAGCAGCAAAGCCATATACTGTATTTTCACAACACTTACTCCAACAGATTGAGCCGCATGTGGATTTTCACCCACTGAACGAATGCGCAGACCAAGCGGTGTACGGTTTAAGAGATAGTAGACAACAAACACAGCAATAATAGATACATACGTCAAAATGTGATGTCCTGATAGAATAGGCCCCAGCACCGGAATGTCCTTCAGTAAAGGAATCTCTACACTAGGTAGCACTTTACTCGCCAGAGAAGTAGAAGAACCCTTGTCTCCACTCAGCAGATAAAGAATAAACACGGTTCCTCCCGAAGCGAACATATTAATAGCTACGCCGCCGAGAATGATATGTGTTTTAAATTTCAGTGTGAAAAAAGCTAATATTCCAGCGATCAGTGTTCCGGACATCACAGCCCCAAGTAAACCTACCCACGCACTATGCGTGTAGCTGCTTACAATGACACCGGCTAACGCCGCGACAAGCATGATGCCTTCCATACCAATGTTGATGATACCAGCCCTATTAGAGATTAACGCTCCCAATGCGGCGAATAGAATCGGTGTCGTCACTCGAAGAACAGAAAACGCAAAGTCAGTCGTAAAAATTACATCAAACAAGCTGTTCACGCTTCCTTCGCCTCCTTCAAGAGCATCCGATTTTTCCAGAACTTCAGAAATTGCTCAGCCGAAATCAGAAGAATGATAATCGCCTGTATAATAGAAATCATCTCTGAAGGTACATCCGATAGACGTGCCATCATGTCGGCTCCGATCCGGATATATGCAAGGAACAATGCAGCGCCGATTACGGATAGCGGATTATTCTTGGCTAACATCGCTACAAGAGCACCATCTAAGCCATAACCTGGTAACGATGTCCATTGGAATCGATTGTACATCCCTAGGACTTCTACGGAACCACCCATTCCCGCGATAAAACCAGCAATCAAGTGAACCAGTATAATAACCTTCGCGGTCTTCATGCCTGAATAACGTGCAAAGTTCCGGTTGATGCCTGTCATTCGCAGCTCATATCCCCATTTAGTCTTGTATAGGAATAAATGCGCTGCAATAATAAGCACGATAACGATAATAAGTCCGGTATGAATACGGGTGCCAGGTACCATTTTACTCAGCAGTGCCGTTTTCTCGAATTTGTAGGATACATTGGCAAATGCTTTTGCATCACGTAAGTGATAGTTCAGTAGATATAAACCTACTCCAAACAAAATATTATTGAACATCAAGGATGTAACGAGCTCATTAGCATTCCATTTGGCTTTGAGGATCCCGGGTATTGCCGAGAGCAACGCACCAACAATAGAACCCGCAGCAATAGCTACGATCGGATGAAGCCACCCGTCCAGCGTTAAATGAATAGCCAACACGGAAGTTACAACACCGGAGAAATAGAAAATCCCTTCAGCTCCCAAATTGAACATATTTGCCCGGAACAACAAAGAAACTGCTAGCCCAGTGAACATGAGCGGAATGGCCATCTCAATCACATTACCGATATGACCTTTACTGGATAGCGGCTCAAATAGGAATATCCCAATCGTCTTCACCGGCTGATTGCTTACCAATGAGATGATCAGAAAAGCAATAGCGAGTGCAATTACGATTACTGCCGATGTTCGAATGTATTCAAAATATTTTACTTTAAACATGATTTACGGCCCTCCTGATTTGCTCCTCGTCCTGTCGATGAATCCCTAGCATATAAAGCCCTAATTCTTCTTCACTAACCTTGGAAGGCTCCTCGAAAAAGGCAACAATCTTTCCTTCATACATCACTAGTAGACTATCGCTGATCTCCAAGATCTCATTTAAGTCTGCTGACACTAGCAAAATAGCGCAATCGTCTGAGCGCAGCTCCAACAGCTTTTGATGTATGAACTGCGCCGCGCCTATATCCACGCCCCTTGTCGGCTGCTCTGCAATAAGCAGTTGCGGTTCTGTAGAACACTCTCTAGCTACGACAACCTTCTGCATGTTACCACCTGATAACATTCCTATTGGCTGAGAAGGTCCCGAACAGCGGACTTTAAATTCTTCTACAAGTGATACTGCAAGCTTGGCAATTCGTGATCCATTTAAAAAGGGGCCTTTATTCATAGCTTTTGTACGATACTGAGTGGACAGCAGATTATCCGCTATGCTCGCATCACTGGCTATCCCTTGATGCATCCGATCCTCTGGGATATAGGAAACGCCTAGCTTACGAATATCTAAAATATCCGATTCACGAATATCTTTTCCCTTCACTAGCACAGAGCCTTGGCTTGAGACCCCTCTTAGGCTACCCGTAAGAGCCTCAATGAGCTGTGTCTGCCCATTCCCTTCTACACCAGCAATCCCGATAATTTGTCCCCCGCGTACTGCAAAGTTGATATCTGTTAGCAACGCTTTGCCGTGTGCATCATTTACACCTAAGCCCTGCACAGTGAGTACCGGCTCCCCATTAGACAGAATCTCCTTGTCATATTTCAACACGACGTCTCTGCCCACCATAAGGCGTGAGATTTCTTGCTCCGTGACATCCTTCGTTTGGAAGACACCTTCACTACGTCCACTACGCATGATCGTAATTCTGTCACAGATCGCTTTAACTTCTTTCAACTTGTGTGAAATAAAAACAATCGTATGACCCTGCTCTCTTAACTGCTTAAGCTCCCGGAACAATTCCTCTGTTTCCTGTGGGGTCAACACTGCGGTCGGCTCATCCAGAACGAGGATTTTTGCACCACGCAGCAGCGCCTTCAGAATTTCAACCTTTTGCTTCATACCAACCGTGAGATCCTCCACTTTTGCTTTTGGATCCACTGCCAGATTGTATTTTTTCGCAGTCTCTTCGGTCATGCGTACAGCTTCTGCATAATTGATGCCAACGCCCTTACGAGGTTCCATGCCCAGCACCATGTTCTCTGCTACCGTAAAAGAAGGGACCAGCATAAAATGCTGGTGAACCATACCAATCCCTCTATCAATGGCATCCTGAGCAGATTGCAGCTTCACTTTTTCACCCTTGATAAAGATTTCACCTTCACTAGGCTCTTCCATGCCGAACATGATCTTCATTAAAGTTGATTTACCAGCGCCGTTCTCGCCCGCAATCGCATGAATTTCTCCCTCACGTAAAGAAAAATGCACGTCTTTATTTGCAACGACACCATTGGGATACACCTTGGTAATTCCCCGCATTTCCAGCAGAGCTTTGTTCATAGGTCTCAACGCCTTTCGACTTGGAGGTCTGCAAAAATATACAGCTGGAATTCTTCTAAAGAAGAATCTCCAACTGTAGGTTTATCACTTTATAGCTACACTTAAGGCTTAACTGCGTTACGAATGGCTTCTACTTCAGAGGTTTCCATTCCCATCGCGTTATCTACTGTAATTTCTTTATTGATCAGCTTTTGCTTCACTTCTTCAACTTTAGCCTGAAGATCGGCAGGGAAGATATTTTTATAGATCTCATTCTCTGCAATGCCTACACCATCATCTACAAAGCTCAACACATCACGTTTACCCATCTCAAGTGTACCGTCTTGTAATCTCTTCACGGCACCCAGAATAGCACTATCAATCTTTTTAATAGAAGAGGTAACGATCAAGTTTGCTTTTTCGCTATCTGTATCGTTAAGCAACATCGCCTGATCGGAGTCTACGCCGATAGCATATTTCTTCTTCTCCTTAGCTGCATCAAAGATCCCAAGACCTGTACCCCCAGCCACGTTAAAAATAACGTCCACACCGGAGTTATATTGAATCAGCGAAAGCTCCTTGCCTTTGGCCGGGTTAACGAAATCGCCAGCATATGATACAGCGACCTTCACATCAGGATCAACATATTGAGCGCCCTGAATGTAGCCTACCAAGAAAGCGTTAATTCCTGGAATGTCCATGCCGCCTACAAAACCGATCACATTCTCAGGATTAGCATTTTCCATATCCGATTGTGTAGCTAGCGCCGCTACAGCACCTGCTAGAAAAGATACTTCATTTGTTGCATAAGACATGTTGTACATATTCTCTGGTGCTTCATCTATATCGGTATCATAGTTAATGAACTTTTTGTCAGGATATAATTCAGCCGTTGCATTAAACATCTCTGTAATTTCCGATCCGCCAGAAATAATAACATCCCAGTCCTCAGCGGCGATATCGTTAAACGTAGGCTCCCATTTCGTTTTATCGACACCCATTTCTACAACCTTTGTTTCCGCACCCAGTTCATCCTTAACCTTTTGCAAACCACTATTTGCGGAGTCAAAGAATGATTTATCCCCAAGCGTTCCTGGAATCAGTAGTACAACCTTGAGCTTATCCCCTGAGCCCGTTGCTCCACCCTCAGCTGCATTAGATCCTGCATTCGCGGAAGATCCATTACTCGACGTATTATTTCCACAGGCTGTGACCATTACCATTACTACTAGTAACAACAAAGAAAGAACTTTCTTTTTCATTTTTCTATTCCCCCTATTTATAGTTGGTTAGTAATCTGAGAGATTCTCCTTCTTAGTCCGTTGTATATTTCACGATTTAGATGGAAACTCTCATTTTTCATGTAACATTGTCAAAATTTTAATGATTTTAACGAATACACTCAAAAATAGAGATAAAATTATAATTTTTACGAATAATCCGACTAATTTCCGAACGAGATGGCCAGTCAGGTTGCTAATCTTCGGATTTCTTGATACGATCATATCAAATATTAATGAAAATAATTATATGATTTCGGTCATAATTTTGTACGATTCGGCTAAAACATAATTATTGGAGGCTCATCATGGATCGTGTTCTATATATTGTAAATGCAGCACATGAGGTTAATACCTATATTCCACCACACCAGCATGAATGTTATGAACTAGTCTATTATTTAAACGGATTAGGAACTACCAATGTAGGTTCCCGAAGTTATCATTTTCGTTCTTCTTCATTCGCGCTGATACCACCCAATCATAAACATGATGAGAATCATCGCGAGGATGCTACTATACTATTTGTAGGTTTCCATTCAAATCACCCAAATATGGAGAATTTGCAGGGCGTATATGAAGATGATAAAGACCATACTGTTCTACAGATCTTGCTTCGAATGAAAGCAGAGTTTGCGCGCAAACAAGATGGATTCTCTGAACTATTGAACCTTCAAATGAGCGAAATCACTGTTCATCTGATACGGCTTCTTAGCGCCTCTGGGTTTCAATCACCAACGGAAGACAGAGTCCAATATGTTCTAAACTATATGAATGAGCATTACCGCCATAAGCTATCGGTCGCAACACTTTCTGAGATGTCTGGATACAGCTATGATCGTTTCCGCCATTTATTTAAAGAACGATTCGGTTCTTCACCTCTGCGCTATCTACTATTGAAACGTCTGGATTATGCAAAGTCTCTCTTGCAACATACCCAAATGCATATCTCTGAAGTATCAGCTGCTGCTGGGTTTGTGAATGACGCCCAATTCTGCAATATGTTTAAACGTGAAATTGGTCTCACCCCACGAGCATTCCGACTAAGCAGTCAATAAAACAAAACTCCACACAAAAAGGCCGTTGATTAGAGACGCCTCTAATTCAACGGCTTAAGAATAAAAGCTCAAAGACAAAGAAAAAAGGTTTGTAAAGTTGCTTATACAAGCGACTTTACAAACCTTTTTGATATACCGGCGAGAGGACTCGAACCTCCACGGTTTCCCTCTCGATTTTGAGTCGAGCGCGTCTGCCATTCCGCCACGCCGGCACATATGAAATTAATGGAGGCGCCACCCAGATTTGAACTGGGGATAAAGCTTTTGCAGAGCTTTGCCTTACCACTTGGCTATGGCGCCATATGAAAACTTTGGAGCGGACGACGGGAATCGAACCCGCGACCCTCGCCTTGGCAAGGCGATGCTCTACCGCTGAGCCACGTCCGCATAAAATGGCTGGGGATATAGGATTTGAACCTATGCATGACGGAGTCAAAGTCCGTTGCCTTACCGCTTGGCTAATCCCCAATAACATTTTAAAATAAAAGGGGCGACTGATGGGTCTCGAACCCACGAATGCCGGAACCACAATCCGGTGCGTTAACCACTTCGCCACAATCGCCATATTAAACTAATATTGTTGCTGTTCTTCTTAAAGTAAATGGGGCGACCGATGGGACTTGAACCCACGAATGCCGGATCCACAAACCGGTGCGTTAACCCCTTCGCCACGACCGCCATATTAAACTTTAGAGAAAGACTTTAGATAAAGATTGGCAGGGGCAGCAGGAATTGAACCCACACCAACGGTTTTGGAGACCGTTGTTCTACCTTTAAACTATGCCCCTAAAAAAAATGGTGGGGGATGATGGATTCGAACCACCGAACACGTACGTGAGCAGATTTACAGTCTGATGCGTTTGGCCACTTCGCTAATCCCCCAAAGATGGTGCCGGCGAGAGGACTTGAACCCCCAACCTACTGATTACAAGTCAGTTGCTCTACCAATTGAGCTACACCGGCATATTAAGTTGTATACTATATGGTGGCTCGAGACGGATTCGAACCGCCGACACGAGGATTTTCAGTCCTCTGCTCTACCGACTGAGCTATCGAGCCAAGAAAATGGCGGAACCGACGAGATTCGAACTCGCGATCTCCTGCGTGACAGGCAGGCATGTTAGGCCAACTACACCACGGTTCCAAAAGATATAATTACTTGATGAAAATTGGTTGCGGGGGCAGGATTTGAACCTGCGGCCTTCGGGTTATGAGCCCGACGAGCTACCGGGCTGCTCCACCCCGCGTCGTTCTTAAATGAATATGGTGGAGGCTGAGGGGATCGAACCCCCGACCCTCTGCTTGTAAGGCAGATGCTCTCCCAGCTGAGCTAAGCCTCCGTAAACAACAATTGTTATTGTACCAAAGTCCACTATGTAAAATCAAGTGAAAATTTGGTGACCCGTATGGGATTCGAACCCATGTTACCTCCGTGAAAGGGAGGTGTCTTAACCCCTTGACCAACGGGCCATACTAAGTAAAATTTGTGGCGGAGAGAGAGGGATTCGAACCCTCGAGACGCTTGTGGCGCCTACACGATTTCCAATCGTGCTCCTTCGGCCAAACTCGGACACCTCTCCATATGGCTCCCCGAACAGGACTCGAACCTGTGACAACTCGATTAACAGTCGAGTGCTCTACCAACTGAGCTATCAGGGAATATTCATACCAGGCTTAATGCCTGAAAACTGAATCCGAATTGAATTTGCGTTCTAAGTATAGGATAAGCCCTCGACCGATTAGTATTGGTCAGCTCCATGCATTACTGCACTTCCACCTCCAACCTATCTACCTCGTCGTCTTCAAGGGGTCTTACTAATTGGGAAATCTCATCTTGAGGGGGGCTTCACGCTTAGATGCTTTCAGCGCTTATCCCGTCCGTACGTAGCTACCCAGCCATGCTCCTGGCGGAACAACTGGTGCACCAGCGGTACGTCCATCCCGGTCCTCTCGTACTAAGGACAGCTCCTCTCAAATTTCCTGCGCCCACGACAGATAGGGACCGAACTGTCTCACGACGTTCTGAACCCAGCTCGCGTACCGCTTTAATGGGCGAACAGCCCAACCCTTGGGACCTACTTCAGCCCCAGGATGCGATGAGCCGACATCGAGGTGCCAAACCTCCCCGTCGATGTGGACTCTTGGGGGAGATAAGCCTGTTATCCCCAGGGTAGCTTTTATCCGTTGAGCGATGGCCCTTCCATGCGGTACCACCGGATCACTAAGTCCGACTTTCGTCCCTGCTCGACTTGTAGGTCTCGCAGTCAAGCTCCCTTATGCCTTTGCACTCTTCGAATGATTTCCAACCATTCTGAGGGAACCTTGGAACGCCTCCGTTACTCTTTAGGAGGCGACCGCCCCAGTCAAACTGCCCGCCTGACACGGTCCCCGTACCCGGTAAGGGTACTAGGTTAGAACCTAGATACGATCAGGGTGGTATCCCAACGGCGCCTCCACCGAAGCTTGCGCTCCGATTTCTACGGCTCCCACCTATCCTGTACAGATCGTACCCAAATTCAATATCAAGCTGCAGTAAAGCTCCATGGGGTCTTTCCGTCTTGTCGCGGGTAACCTGCATCTTCACAGGTATTAAAATTTCACCGGATCTCTCGTTGAGACAGCGCCCAAGTCGTTACGCCATTCGTGCGGGTCAGAATTTACCTGACAAGGAATTTCGCTACCTTAGGACCGTTATAGTTACGGCCGCCGTTTACTGGGGCTTCGGTTCATAGCTTCGGGTTACCCCTAACCACTCCCCTTAACCTTCCAGCACCGGGCAGGCGTCAGCCCGTATACTTCGCCTTGCGGCTTCGCACAGACCTGTGTTTTTGCTAAACAGTCGCTTGGGCCTTTTCACTGCGGCCCCCTCGTGCTATTCACACTACCGGGGCACCCCTTCTCCCGAAGTTACGGGGTCATTTTGCCGAGTTCCTTAACGAGAGTTCTTCCGCGCGCCTTAGAATTCTCTTCTCGCCTACCTGTGTCGGTTTGCGGTACGGGCACCTTCTCCTGGCTAGAGGCTTTTCTTGGCAGTGTGAGATCATGACCTTCGCTACTGTAATTTTCGCTCCCCATCACAGCCCAGCCTTAACGATGTGCGGATTTGCCTACACATCAGCCTCACTGCTTAGACGGACATATCCATCAGTCCGCGTCACTACCCTCCTGCGTCACCCCATCGCTCATAGCGGATTACGGTGGTACAGTAATTTCAAACTGTTGTCCTTCGACTACGCCTTTCGGCCTCGCCTTAGGTCCCGACTTACCCTGAGCGGACGAGCCTTCCTCAGGAAACCTTGGGCTTTCGGCGGATCAGATTCTCACTGATCTTTTCGTTACTCATACCGGCATTCTCACTTGTATGCTGTCCAGCGCTCCTTACGGTACACCTTCAACCCACATACAACGCTCCCCTACCCCAGATACATACGTATCTAGCCATAGCTTCGGTGGTGTGTTTAGCCCCGTTACATTTTCGGCGCAGAGTCACTCGACCAGTGAGCTATTACGCACTCTTTCAATGGTGGCTGCTTCTAAGCCAACATCCTGGTTGTCTGTGCAACTCCACATCCTTTCCCACTTAACACACACTTGGGGACCTTAGCTGATGGTCTGGGCTGTTTCCCTTTTGACAATGGATCTTAGCACTCACTGTCTGACTCCCGGCAATAAGTATATGGCATTCGGAGTTTGACTGAGCTTGGTAATCCTTGCGGACCCCGCACCCAATCAGTGCTCTACCTCCACTACTCTTATACCGAGGCTAGCCCTAAAGCTATTTCGGGGAGAACCAGCTATCTCCGAGTTCGATTGGAATTTCTCCGCTACCCCCACCTCATCCCCGCATTTTTCAACATGCGTGGGTTCGGGCCTCCAGTGCGTGTTACCGCACCTTCACCCTGGACAGGGGTAGATCACACGGTTTCGGGTCTACGTCCACATACTAAATCGCCCTATTCAGACTCGCTTTCGCTGCGGCTCCGTCTTCTCGACTTAACCTTGCATGTTAAACGTAACTCGCCGGTTCATTCTACAAAAGGCACGCCATCACCCATTAATAGGGCTCTGACTTTTTGTAAGCACACGGTTTCAGGTTCTATTTCACTCCCCTTCCGGGGTGCTTTTCACCTTTCCCTCACGGTACTGTTTCACTATCGGTCGCCAGGTAGTATTTAGCCTTAGCAGATGGTCCTGCTGGATTCATACGGGGTTTCACGTGCCCCGCACTACTCGGGATCCGTCTCGGAGAGAACACAGTTTAGGTTACAGGGCTTTTACCTCTATCGCGGGCCTTTCCAGACCTCTTCACCTACCATATTCCTTTGTAACTCCATGTGAGACGTCCCACAACCCCTAAGAGCAAGCTCTTAGGTTTAGGCTGTTCCGCGTTCGCTCGCCGCTACTGACGGAATCACTATTGTTTTCTCTTCCTCAGGGTACTTAGATGTTTCAGTTCCCCTGGTCTGCCTCTACATCTCCTATGTGTTCAGAGATGAGTAACTGCGAATTACCACAGCTGGGTTTCCCCATTCGGACACCCCCGGATCAAAGCTTGCTTACAGCTCCCCGAGGCAGTTTCGTTGTTCGCCACGTCCTTCGTCGGCTCCTGGCGCCTAGGCATCCTCCGTGTGCTCTTATTAGCTTAACCTTCGCTCCGATGTTTCGCTTGTTTGCACAATTGAAAATCTTCGCTTCCAGCTAATAACTAACGTACTTGTTTACACAAGTTTTAGCTAAAAGATGTTCTAAAACGCAAATTCGTTTCGGTATCCAGTTTTCAAGGATCAAGTCTTACTGAGAGCTTAAACTCTCAAAACTGAGCAACGAGTGAGTAACAGGCCTAAACCTGAGATTTTGGAAGTTTAACTTCCGATTTGAATGTCTTCATTGCAGAAGACGATTCTCCATAGAAAGGAGGTGATCCAGCCGCACCTTCCGATACGGCTACCTTGTTACGACTTCACCCCAATCATCTACCCCACCTTCGGCGGCTGGCTCCCTTGCGGGTTACCCCACCGACTTCGGGTGTTGTAAACTCTCGTGGTGTGACGGGCGGTGTGTACAAGACCCGGGAACGTATTCACCGCGGCATGCTGATCCGCGATTACTAGCAATTCCGACTTCATGCAGGCGAGTTGCAGCCTGCAATCCGAACTGAGACCGGCTTTGATGGGATTGGCTTCACCTCGCGGTTTCGCTTCCCGTTGTACCGGCCATTGTAGTACGTGTGTAGCCCAGGTCATAAGGGGCATGATGATTTGACGTCATCCCCACCTTCCTCCGGTTTGTCACCGGCAGTCACTCTAGAGTGCCCAGCCTTACCTGCTGGCAACTAAAGTTAAGGGTTGCGCTCGTTGCGGGACTTAACCCAACATCTCACGACACGAGCTGACGACAACCATGCACCACCTGTCTCCTCTGTCCCGAAGGCCGCCACTATCTCTAGTGGATTCAGAGGGATGTCAAGACCTGGTAAGGTTCTTCGCGTTGCTTCGAATTAAACCACATACTCCACTGCTTGTGCGGGTCCCCGTCAATTCCTTTGAGTTTCAGTCTTGCGACCGTACTCCCCAGGCGGAGTGCTTACTGTGTTAACTTCGGCACCAAGGGTATCGAAACCCCTAACACCTAGCACTCATCGTTTACGGCGTGGACTACCAGGGTATCTAATCCTGTTTGCTCCCCACGCTTTCGCGCCTCAGCGTCAGTTACAGCCCAGAAAGTCGCCTTCGCCACTGGTGTTCCTCCACATATCTACGCATTTCACCGCTACACGTGGAATTCCACTTTCCTCTTCTGTACTCAAGTCACCCAGTTTCCAGTGCGACCTCAGGTTGAGCCCAAGGTTTAAACACCAGACTTAAATGACCGCCTGCGCGCGCTTTACGCCCAATAATTCCGGACAACGCTTGCCCCCTACGTATTACCGCGGCTGCTGGCACGTAGTTAGCCGGGGCTTTCTTCTCAGGTACCGTCACTCCGATAGCAGTTACTCTACCGGACGTTCTTCCCTGGCAACAGAGCTTTACGATCCGAAAACCTTCATCACTCACGCGGCGTTGCTCCGTCAGACTTTCGTCCATTGCGGAAGATTCCCTACTGCTGCCTCCCGTAGGAGTCTGGGCCGTGTCTCAGTCCCAGTGTGGCCGTTCACCCTCTCAGGTCGGCTACGCATCGTCGCCTTGGTGGGCCGTTACCCCACCAACTAGCTAATGCGCCGCAGGCCCATCCCTCAGTGACAGATTGCTCCGTCTTTCATTCTTTCTTCAGGAGAAAAAAGAAATTATCCGGTATTAGCTACCGTTTCCGGTAGTTATCCCAGTCTAAGGGGCAGGTTGCCTACGTGTTACTCACCCGTCCGCCGCTAAGTTACTTTGAAAGCAAGCTTTCAAAGTAACTCCGCTCGACTTGCATGTATTAGGCACGCCGCCAGCGTTCGTCCTGAGCCAGGATCAAACTCTCCAATTAGTATTGAAAAGAGCGATATGCTCATTTTGAAACATCTGACGAGAAAATTAATTCTCTAATTTTGGATTTCACTTTCGTGATTTCCTACTCACTCGTTGTTCAGTTTTCAAAGATCAAGCTGTTTATTTCGTCGTTGTGTTGTTCAGCAGCGACCTTTATAATATATCACAGCGTCCTCGTTTTAGTCAACCTTTTTTTTAATTTCTTTTTTCGGTTGTCTTTCGAATGTTTTCGAAAGCACATCTCTGTGTCAGAGGGACGAGTTATAATTTAACACATGAACTAGGAAAGAGTCAACCATAAATTTATTAGAATAAATATGAGCGCATCATAATAGCGAGCAAACAAAAAAGAGAGTGCTCAGCCTCTCCCTATCCCTACTTATTTTATCTATAGATTACCGGCAAATCCTGCATCTAATTTCTTCTCTATAAGGTATATCGGATCGCATGACCCTCTCCCCCATGACCGTCAGCCCATAAAGTAATCTCACGGATTAGCGAACGAGAAACAAGCTTTCGTAAAACTAGGGGCAACTCAGCCTCTAATTGACACAGGCCAGAATGCTGTAGTAATTCTTTTATACTCCACGCTTCCTTACGGCTATTCAGAATATTGAAAAGCAATGCACAACAATCCGTCATTTTGGACATGATCCCAAATTCACATGCTAGAAGAACAAGCTCTACTCTTTGCTCTAAGGTCTCCGTGCTGATGGTTAGTTCCTCATATAGTTTATGGACAGAAGTGTTCATACTTTTAACCTGCTCCCAAACAGCCGGCTCTGGAAATGAACCAGATTCACTCACTTCTATTCTTGCCCAATGATATAGAGCCATCAATACACAGTTATATGCATCCATAATGTAGCCAGCTTCTATATACCGTTTAGATTTCACATACAAATGCAAGAATCGTGCAAACTCCATGAACTCAACTCGTTCCTTAAGAGGCCCTTCAAATTGTAAAATCTCCCGGCGCATATCCCCTAGTATTCCTTTGGGATCCCAGATCACTTCCCCAATCATCAAACTAGTAAGGAGCTCGTTATTATCTCCCGCCATGACAGCCCGCTCCAAAGCGGAAAGGCCAATATGGACTGACTGGGTCCGTGTGTCACCGGCAATGGTGTGGCGAACAATATGTTCTAAATCCTGTTCCTCATGTAAAACTAACACAACCATATCAAAATCGTGAAGTAGCGCGCTTTGAAAAGGAGTACTCCCTTTCTGCCGCAAAGCGACAGCTCCTAAAACATTTTCTTCAAACGTTTCTCCACTCAACAAAGTTACATTGGATAATTCCATGCTTCCCTCCATTAAATTTGGCGAATTTGCGTCCAGTCAGTTATAATTCAGTTATAATTATTATTCTACATATGAAAGACAGTTCCTTCTGGACAACCCAACTATATTTAGTTAGGAGCAAACACTCATGAAGTTTAAAACGGCTAAGATCAACGCTTTTCGCACATGGGGATTACTGCTCACAATGCTCGGAATGGGACTTATGGTTTTGGGTACAGCAGGCATCGTATTCTGGGGATCGACTGGGAAAGTATTCGCTGGAATCGGACTTGTAATCGGTTTAATTTCCATGATGGCAAGTCTTGCGATCTATTTCTGGGCTGGCATGCTCTCAACGAGTGCAGTTCAGCTAGAGTGCCCTGAGTGTCACAAGCTGACCAAGATGCTCGGTAAAACAGACCGCTGTATGTTCTGCCACACCATTCTTACTATGGATCCGGCCGAGGCCACTATTACTGCAGATCAGCTTGAGCATCAGCAACTTAACCACTAAACACACCTTACAGAGGCTCATTACTAACTAGTTAAAATGCACTCAAATATTTGCTAATACAACAAAGAGGCCCCCGATATGGGAGCCTCTTTGTTTGTTATAAATGAAATTATGATTACTTATGAATCTCTTGTAATGCTTCCCATGCTGATGGATTGCTAAAACTGCGATTCCATGATCCGATGCCTCCAAGCCCCATGGACTTAGCAAGCTCAACTCTTGATTTTAAGCTCACCTTATCTTCTATCCATATTTTCTTAAGAGCGCCATCTTCCTTGTACTCTACGTAATTCTGCCCAGCAGCCTTATCAAATGTAGGAGTTAGCTTCTTCTCTTTGATAATTTTTTCAACGGCATTCATACTTACGGATTTGGAGCTTACCTTTGTCTTGCCATCTACTTGAGCCTCAGTCCAGATGCGGGTGTACAATGGGATCCCCAAAATCACCTTCTCAGGCGGCACATTGTCTTCCTCTATGATCCGGCTTATTGAATTCTCTACCCAAGGTAAGGAGGCAACAGAGCCCGCGATAGGGCTAGCTGCCCAATGTTCATCATAAGCCATCACGATTAGATAATCGACTAATGTCCCAAGAGCCTTACGATCAAGAAATGCTGACCACATCTCGCTATTGGATTTAGGTGTCACGTCTATGGAGACGATTAGATTCTTAGCCTGAGCCATCGGTTTTAGCTCTCTCATAAATTGAGTGACATTCTCTCCGTCTTTCGTATACACATTCTCAAAATCGATATTAATTCCATCCAAATTGTATAAATCCGAATATTCTAAGATCTGTACGATTGCATTCATCCGTTTCTCATAGCTGGACAATGCCTCAGTAGTCATGTCTGGATCGAAGCTATTGCTAAGCAACCCCCATACCTCTAACCCGTGCCCATGCGCCCACTGCACATACGCACTGTCGGCCTGACTGCGCACATTGCCATCACCATCTATAATACTAAACCATGTTGGGCTAGCCACGTTAACGCCTGGTAGCTCACCGAAGGTTTCTGGGTTAGGTTTGCGTTGGTAAACAGCCTCCCAATACAAATTCACTGACTTCCCTTTCCAGTTACGTTCAGCGCGTGTTGGCGTGGATTTTTTCGGTTCCACTGTCTTTTGACCGTCCCGAACAATGTCACTTGCCTTGGCATAACCTGCATACCCGCTGCTTAATTGCACAAACAGCCAGTCCTTATTTTCTTCATTCCAAATATTCACTACTGCCCCAGGAGACATATCCGCAACTATAGGTGCGTGAATGGATGCCTCATTTCGTAGAGCTACTGACTTGTCGCCTTTTTCACCTTTAACTTTTCCTAGAGAGACAGATTCTCCTGCCGTCATTAGTAGTATTGCTCCGGTATTCGTATCCTCCTGTATTTCAAACCCATATAGATCTTCTAATACATCCGCAGGAAGGTAGGTCACTTTCTCCTTTACTTCAGGCGCTAACCGCAGCTGCAGCGGACGATTGTTCAGACTAGCATCGGTTTTATCCTCCTGCATGTAAAGGAGCTCACTATCCGTTGATAGGATGACCGACTTCGTCTTCTCTTCATAACGAATGGAAGGATCCACATACTCTTGCAACAATGGTAATGGTAATAGCATGCTATCTCCAGTCCCCGAGGCAGAATAACCTGTATGCTCTCCTTTTACAAAGATGGGGTGCGCTTGAGCTTTCCAATCTACATCTATGTGCTGACGATTTGGCAATACATAAAACACTACCCAATATGCTGCTGCTACAATGATTAAAAGTCCAAATAACCGCCTAAAAAAACCTCCGCGCTTTTTGACGCGCCTCTGTCCCAGTCTTCTGTCCAAAATATATCCTCCAGATAATAATATGATTTTTAATAGAGTCTAACATTACGATTATAACATCCACTTGGTTTCATATAACCAGTAGAAAATAGTCATTTATCCTACAAATTGTTATATTCAAGAAGAAATGACGTTGTCGTTCTTATATTTGTAAAAAAATAAAAACGTGAGTCCTCCGCTTTCGGATTTCGCACGTTTAGTGATAACTTGGTAGATCGCCTTGATACCGTTCTATTCTAGTCTTAATGCTGCTTCTCTCTACAACTTTTACAAAATCCATGCAGCTCCATACGCAATCCTGTAATCTTAAAGCCTGTAGCTTGCTCAGCATGCAGCTCTACATCCCTAAGCGAAGGATAACTGAAATCCTCAATCTTACCGCATTTCTGACATATAACATGATAATGATCAGACACATTGGCATCAAAACGGCTGGAGCTATCCCCATAGGTCAACTCACGAACCATGCCAGCTTCCATAAACATCTTGAGATTATTATATACGGTTGCCACGCTCATGCTCGGAAATTTAGGCTCTAATGCCCGATATATATCGTCAGCTGTAGGATGATTCATTGCTTCCATCAAATACGTAAGAATCGCATGACGCTGGGGCGTTATACGGACACCTGTTGTTTTTAATTGTTCCAATGCATGTTGTACGCCACTCCCCATGACTGTCACCGCCTTTTAAATTTAAAAATAAAAGAAATATTTCTTATAATTGTAAGACTGGGTTTTCAATCTTGTCAACGAAGTCGATACATTATATTCATTATTATATAAGAAAAATTACTTTTTTCAATAACCTCTCACATTTAAGTTGCTGTTTCCCTCAACCTGAATCTTGAACTCACCTGTGCCCACTTCACCAGATATCTTCTTCTTATCAATGGTTAAGGTAGGTAAATCTGAAATAATATCGCCATATCCACTTGAGCCATTCAACTTATAGTTCCCTAACTGCGGCAAATACAATTGAATATCGCCAACTGCACTATAAATGTCCCAGTCTCCTCCGACTTCATGTGAACGAACATCAATGATGCCATTCAAGGATTCTGCATGCAGCTTCGATCTGGCTCCATCAATCTCTAAATTACCATTTTTGCTAGAAATATCGATCTCGGCTTCATTCCCGGTTGCACCGATATTGCCAACTGCCGTTGATAATTTCAAGGCTCCTGTGACATTCCAAGCATTCATATTGCCACCGCTCGTTGATAAATCAACGCTGCCCTGGACGGATCTCGCACGCACAGCTCCATTCAGTGTTTTCCCTTTCACATTACCAAAGATACGATGAAGAATAAGTTCTCCATTTCCCGTTTCCAGCGAAATATCTTCGATCGCTTCTATGTTCTGCAGGGTGATCCCACCATTCATAGTGCGAACATCGAGATTAAACCGGCGGTCTTCCGGCAAAGAAATGTCCAAATCCATTCGCGGCTGACGCTTACCTGATTCTCCGTACGCCTTGCTGTTTGAAGTGATTTTTATAGTTGATCCTTCAACAACATCCACAAAGGACTGTTCCGAAATGGCCTCAGCCATCGGACCTTCCAATTGATCTACCCAAAC
This sequence comes from Paenibacillus sp. FSL R5-0923, assembly GCF_038009145.1. Taxonomy (NCBI): domain Bacteria; kingdom Bacillati; phylum Bacillota; class Bacilli; order Caryophanales; family Paenibacillaceae; genus Paenibacillus; species Paenibacillus sp. FSL R5-0923. Next base: position 1,676,302 of record NZ_JBBPAT010000001.1, on the reverse strand, counting down.
TGTAGTAGTAATTTGAATATTATCTACGGGAGCCCGGTGCAATAAAATATCTCCATTAATACCATCAACGGATATTTTGGCTGTATTTAGCTTCACTGGAACAATAAGCGGAGCCTTCTGAAATTTACTTCCCTTCGCCTCGCCATAGTCGACTGCAGCTGCTGTAAGGTTGAGACTCACATTTTTCCACAGATATAAGTAATGTTCTTGTTCGGCAACGATAAACACACTCGCAGCAAGCAATATAGCAGATAAAAGGCCGCGTAAATCCAATCTGATTCTTGTTCCCTTTTGTACAGAGCCTGAACGACCAGAGAAGAAATACATGAACAGGAACTCAATCCCCCATAACACTGGGATGACCGGCCACCACTTCAAGAGTAAAAGCATATAATCCGACCCGTCTCTCCAATCCAGAAACAACGGGATGGCCATAGCAATAAGCAAGACCGATGCCGTATATCTTCCTACACGCCGGTTATGAGACTCATTTTTCTTGCGCGAAACGATTCCTCTGACAATTTCTCTCGCTCCTACATATATACCACCACATAATAAAACTGCAGACACGGCCACTTCGGAGTAATGCTCAATAAAAAATTGCAGCCATGCTGGCTTTTGGCGAAACAGAATGAGAAGCGCTCCCCCTAAAAGAAGTAGAAATCCAAAAGATACGCCAGGTTCACTGACGATACTACGACGCTTAGGAGGTGTAGTTATTTTTGCCACAGGATCATCAAGCTCTTGATCTTCAGGGTAACGGAGAATCTTGTCCGCTGATTGCAGTACATCATACACATTATAGAAATATATCGCCGGAATAATTAGTGCAAGTAAAATAAGCAACGGAACATTAATCTGCATTCCAATGGATGAGAAATAAATTAAAGCTGAGATATCCAATAGTATCAAGAAGATAAAGGTAATTCCTTTGCGGAGAAGCCCAAAGTATAAGTGCCCAGTTCCTGGGATGAGAGCTGCCAATAGTCCAGCGATAAATTTGCGTTTGCGGCGGCGCCGTTTTGGACGTGGAGGGATTATCTTCTTCTGAATCTCACTCTCCGTAGTCTCAAGATCGGCTGAACCCCGCTGCTCTTCCTGCGCTGAGAGCATTGCAGAATCATTTGTCATATCTCGGCTCCTCCTTTCGTAAACATGGGTCTGTGTATATGCTTCTTCAAAGTGAACCACTCCGATAAAAATCAATCAATTCGACACCGGGAGCAACTTCCTGCGATCCCATAGGTACAAAACCATGCTTGCTGTACAAAGAAACGGCAGGCAGGTTTAGCTTCCCCGTAGATACGATGTATTGCTCCATCCCTGGAAAATGTTCAAATACATATTCCAAGAGATTGCTTGCAATACCTCTGCGGAAAAAGTCCGGTCCCACCATCATCCGCGTAATCGTGAGTTTGCCCGGTGATTCTTCTTCTATAGCAATGGCACCCATCAGTTCTTCATCTTCATCAAAGCAGCCGTAAAAATCCTCTTTAGAGTGGCTGAGCATCTCTCTCGTCTCCATAAGCGGCGGGATCTCACGAAACCCTATTAACTCCGCTTCTAGCCGGTAGGCCTTATGCTGGAGGCTCCATAGTTCATTAACGGTACTATCATCCTGGAGGTTTAGCTTAATAATTGTATTCATCCCTGTTAGTCCCCTTATATGCCGCTAAGGGCCTGCCGTTGCCGACAAGCCCTTAGCTTATTACATAAGTATATTACCCCAAGTATAAACAACGTTATCGACTACTAAAGACGATAATCGTTTTAATTGCTCAATACCTCGATCAGAAGTTTATTCGCAAGACCTGGATTTGCCTTACCTTTACTTTCTTTCATAACTTGTCCTACGAGGAAACCGATGGCTTTCTGTTTACCTGCTTTGTAATCTTCCACTGATTGTGGATTGGCAGCTACGACAGCTTCCACAATTCCTTTAATGGCACCTTCATCGCTGATTTGTACCAGACCTTTTTCCTCAACGATTGCAGCAGGCAATTTACCGCTCTCTAGCATTTCTTTAAATACCGTTTTAGCGATCTTGCTGCTGATAGTTCCACCTGCAATGAGGCCGATCATTTCCCCGAGCCCTTGCGGCGTAATTTTGACCTGAGACAATTCCAGGTTATTACTATTCAAATAAGCAAGCAGATCACCCATGATCCAGTTAGCTACAGCCTTGGCATCCTGCGTATAAGTAAGGCATCCTTCGAAAAAGTCCGCTAGCGGTTTAGAGGAAGTAATCACGCCAGCATCATAAGCTGTAAGACCCAGTTCTTCACTGTAGCGAGCTTGTCTTGCATCCGGTAGTTCCGGGATCGTCGAACGAATGGATTCTTTCCAGGCATCGTCAATATGCAGCACGATCAGATCTGGATCTGGGAAATAACGATAATCGTGCGCTTCTTCTTTTCCACGCATAGATAAAGTTTTACCTTGGGCTTCATCCCAGCGGCGAGTCTCTTGTACAACTACTCCACCATCATCCAGGATCTCAGCCTGACGATATTGTTCATACTCCAGTCCACGCAGCACACCGCGGAAGGAGTTCATGTTCTTAAGCTCTGCTCTAATACCGAATTCCTCTTGTCCTTCTGGACGTAGACTGATGTTCGCGTCACAGCGCATCGATCCCTCTTCCATCTTGACATCGGATACGTCGCAGTATTGCATAATGGCACGGATTTTCTCCAGATAAGCACGAGCTTCCTCTGGCGAGCGCAAGTCTGGTTCAGATACGATTTCGATAAGCGGTGTTCCCACCCGGTTGAAATCGACGAGCGATGCAAAACCGCCATCTACGTGCGTAAGCTTACCCGCATCCTCTTCCAAATGAAGACGAGTAATACCAATCCGTTTCGTTTCTCCATTCACTTCAATGTCGATCCAGCCGTTCAAACCGATAGGTTGATCGAACTGCGAAATCTGATAAGCTTTCGGTGAATCCGGGTAAAAATAGTTCTTGCGGTCGAATTTACTAACATCACCAATGGTACAATTTAGCGCCATCGCTGCTTTCATAGCGTAATCTACCGCTTGTTTGTTAAGAACTGGCAATACGCCGGGGTGACCCAGGCAGACAGGACAGGTATGCGTGTTAGGCGGAGCTCCAAATTCAGTGGAGCATCCGCAAAAGATTTTGGAGTTGGTATGAAGTTCTACGTGAACCTCTAAGCCGATGACCGTTTCGTATTTAGACATAAGTAATCCCATTCCCTCCTTTACTACAGCTGTGGACGCTGCTTGTGATGATCAGTATTTTGTTCAAAAGCGTGAGCAACACGCAGAATCGTACTCTCGTCAAATTCTTTACCGATAATTTGCAAACCTACTGGCATGCCTTCCGCAAAGCCACAAGGAACGCTAACGGCAGGAATACCTGCCAAGCTCACAGGAATCGTGAGAATATCGTTCAGATACATGGTCAGCGGATCTTCCGTCTGTGAACCTAATTTGAATGCTGTCGTAGGCGCTGTTGGCCCGATGACCACATCATATTTTTTAAAGATGTCATCAAAGTCCTGTTTAATCAAAGTACGCACTTTTTGTGCTTTTAAATAATAAGCATCGTAATACCCGGAGCTAAGCGCATAAGTCCCTAGCATAATACGACGTTTGACCTCAGGGCCAAAGCCGCGACTGCGGGAATTAAGATATAGATCAAGCAACCCTCCGCCTTCATCTACACGTGCACCATAACGCACACCGTCAAAACGCGCAAGGTTAGATGAAGCTTCCGAAGAGGACAGCAAATAATAAGCTGCTACTGCGTATTCCGTATGTGGTAACGAAACTTCCTCCCAGACAGCACCCATTCCTTCCAGCACCTTAAGTGCGGACAAGACTGTCTCACGCACAGAAGCATCGACACCTGCTCCTAAGTATTCCTTAGGTACAGCAATGCGAAGTCCGGAAACATCACCAGTCAGAGAACTCAAATAATCAGGAATTTCAACTTTAGCTGAAGTAGAGTCCTGGGCATCATAACCAGCAATCGCTTGAAGCACATATGCAGAATCCTCTACATTACGTGTTAATGGTCCAATCTGATCGAGTGAGGAAGCAAAGGCTACCAGTCCATAACGTGATACAAGACCATAAGTAGGTTTGAGACCTACAACACCACAATAGGAAGCAGGCTGGCGGATGGAACCCCCAGTATCCGAACCTAGTGAGAAGAATACTTCGCCAGCAGCTACTGCTGCAGCAGATCCGCCACTGGAACCGCCGGGCACACGCTCTAAATCCCAAGGATTGCGTACAGGACCAAAGCTTGAATTCTCATTAGATCCACCCATTGCGAATTCATCCATATTCAATTTACCGATCGTTACGGCATCTGCCTGTTGCAGTTTAGAAGCCACAGTAGCGTTATAAATCGGCTGGAAATCTTTCAAAAATTGGCTGGCACAGGTCGTGCGTAGTCCCTTAGTTACAATATTATCCTTAATTCCGGCAGGAAGACCAAACAGCAATCCACGTGCTGCTCCAGATGCCAGTTTGTCGTCCAAAGCGCGTGCGGTGCTACGAGCGCCCTCCTCGTTCAAGGTCAAAAATGCATTTACTTTCTTATCCCGCTCAGCGATAATCGCCAGCGATTCTTCAGTCAGTTCACTGACCGATACTTCTTTAGCAGTTAACATGCGATGTACTTCAGGCAATCGATTTTGAAACAGGCTCAAGATTCTTCCCCCTTTCTAATTATGTAGTTATTCCAAAACAGCTGGGACCTTGAAATGTCCGTCTTCATCATCCGGCGCGTTAAGAAGTGCTTCCTCTTGCGTTAGGCTTTCCTTCACAACATCATCACGCATCACATTACTGACCTGCAGTACATGCGTGGTCGGCTTCACATTCTCCGTATCTAGCTCATTCAACTTCTCAGCATATTGTAAAATAGCATTCATTTGTTCTGTAAAGGTTGCCTCTTCTTCCGGGCTCAATTGCAGACGAGCCAGCTTGGCCACATGCTGCACATCTTTAACGGTAATGCTCATAAGATAAATCCCTCCTGTTTAAAGGGCTAAAGCGCCCGGATAACGTTTTTAATTATATTGTAGAAGCTTGGACAATTCAATGATGGGGTTATAACAAAAAAGCCGGCTTTCGCCGGCCTTCCTTAAATCCAAGCTCTAAGATTCACTTGTTTGATGAAATCTGCTTGGGACATGCTTTCGGTTGACGTTGTTTCCGTCTCTTCTGTATCCATATCTTCACCGTTCATCAAATGATGGAACAGCTTCTCATTGTACGTGGACAAAGCATAATCAATTAACGCTTCATGCGTTGCTCTTTCAGCCTCAGCTACTAATAAATGTTCTTCCGCCTCAATGTCTTCAGCCGGAACATAAAAGTTCCTGTTGGCTTCCGGTACACGTATAACATAGTCAAACGCATTATCGGGATTGCGGTCGTAAGCAATTAGGTAGCCGTATTCCCCGATAGGAAGACTCTGCTCAAAAGCGTCCGCAACAATGACAATCTTTTCTCCTAAACGCAGCATCGCCCTACCTCCTGACCCCAAAATCTATCATGATTTTGCTTGTTTCAACAGTCTACTAAAAAAAGATAGAACTGTCTAGCGGCAGGCCGGACGATCCTGAAAATTCTACCAAGCAATAACGCCTTCGGCGTCCCCTAAGGACGATATGCGTTTATGCGAGAAATAGAAGGAAAATGTATAGTGTGAAACTTATACTTTCTTATATTTTTAAATATACTATATTCGATACAGTACAGCTTAATAATCAATCGGGAAAGTTGTTCTTTCTTGTCAAAAGCGCAGCCCCAACAAGGCAAATTATGATCAATACACTTGCAGAAAGATATGGACCTGCTCTAAAGCCCTCTCCAGCTGTAAGAATTCCTGCTGACAGTCCGGAAAGTCCTGCGGGTGTCCAGTCAAACCATGTAGGCAATAAGCTTAAGCCTAATGACAATCCAGCCATTAACGCCAGTGCTAAAAAAGCAGCTACTGGCGGTCTTAAAAAGGCACTAAACAACAACGTAGCCGAGACAACACATAATAACCACAAACCATATACTCCTGAAGCTGCGATAGCATCGCCCCACGGTACTGAACCAATTAGCTGCTCCGTGTAATAAGCTGCACCCGCTGCACCCAATCCAAGCGCAACAACAAGCAGGGTCAGTTGAGCTGTCCATTTAGCGATCACTATTGCTGCGGGAGAAACAGGTCTTACTAGAATTAACTCCATAGTTCCGCTATAGCGTTCTCCAGCTAAAGTATTCATCGAGCCTAGCGCCAATACCAGCATTCCAATTGTTCCATACTGTCCCAGTGCTTGCGCCATCACAACTGCGGCATGCGGTATTTCATACCCTTCCAGCAGACCTGGGGGCACATCCCCGGAGGCTTTTAATATTTCCGGCAAATAATAAATAGTTAAAGGCTGCATAATGCCTAAAATGATGAACACGACAGGTATCCAGATTAGCTTATAACTGCGAGCCATCTCGAGCATTTCTTTTCGATAAAGGACCCAGGTGCTGCTCATACGCCCACCACCTTCATAAATAAATCCTCTAATGTGGAAGAGCCTGCTTCAAATTGCAGCAATGGAATTTCGAGCTGCGCTGCTTCTTGCAAAATCGTCTGGCGGGCCTTTTCTACATCATGCACATTAAATACCGCATGATCTCCAAACAACTCCGAATCCAGTACAAACGGCTTGGAGGCAAGAGATTCCAGCCACTGAATGGCTTCTTTGTGCTTCTCGGTACGTAAACGAATAACAGGAAGGCTGTATTGTGAACGAAGCTGCGACAGAGACCCCTGCTCAGCAATGCGTCCATGATTCATTAAAATAATATCATCACAAATCTCTTCCGCGTCATGCAGCACATGCGTGGAGAAAACTACCGTTGTCTCTTCACGTATTTCTCGTAGCAATTCCATCACTTCCCTGCGGCCGATCGGATCAAGTGCAGATACGGGCTCATCCAGTAAAAGCAGTCGAGGGCGATGCACAAGTGCCTGTGCGAGACCCAACCGCTGCTTCATCCCCCCGGAATATCCACCAATCTTGCGGCGTGCATCGTCTTTGAGGCCTACACGTATAAGCGATTCCAAAGCGCTGCTTGTTGCTTCTTTAGCTCCCATTCCACTAAGCTTTGCAGCAAACACAACATATTCCTGTCCAGTCATCCAACCGTAAAAGGCTGGAGATTGCGGTACATATCCTAGTCCTCTGCGATATTCTGCTCCAGGACGGCTCCCCTCAAACGAAATCATTCCAGAGGTAGGTTCTAGAAGACCCGCCAGCATACGTAGTGTGGTCGTCTTGCCTGCACCATTGGGTCCTAGTAAAGCGACACATCTCCCTTTTTCAATATCAAAGCTTATATCATGTACGGAAATATGCGCCCCATAGCTTTTGCGCAAATTCGTAACTTGAAGAAGTGACATTAGACATCTTTCCTTCCTATCGTGAAATAAGCTACGCTGCCTAATATATTTCCGAAAATAATGATTATAATCCACATCCATTTTGGACCGCGTACTCTATCTGCTTTGGCTAAAGAAATCAAACCGATAATAGCCAGTAAAGCCTGCAAAATGATCAACGGCATAATTAATCCCCAATTTACATCTTCCATGAAGTACCACTCCTTTTGTGTAATGAAAGGAACGAGCTCATATCCTGGACCTTCACATCTTCTTTCTCCTACGTCTTTCCGGTAGAATGACAACAAGTAAATAGACCAAAGCGGGTGAAGGAACTGTAGTTATAGCCCATAGACCCCAGAACCAGGCTTTTCTTCCGCGTCGTCTTGCGTCCCTGAATAGCAATGTCCCTTGCAGCATTAATGCTATCGCTATGCAAAACCATAACCATAGAGGCACATCCTGCAGCTCATTCATTCTTGCGCACCTTCTCTGTTCCTCCTGATCCTCGCTATTCCTAGAGCAATGAGTCCCGCAATAGGAATAATCGCTTGAATAATCCAATAGATCATCGGTGCAGAACCGAGAATGGATAGAAATACGCTGATCAGGATCAACGATATGCCCCAGAATAACAGCAGCTCTTTACGTTCCATGCTCTTTCTATGCACAGAGGCATCAACCATTAACCTCTCCAGTTCCTGTAATGAAGGTGGTGTGATGTCATTATATTGTGCATCTAACCGGTCAAGCTCATCTGAAAGCTTATGCAAATACAACTCAGGCTCCTTATCTTTATCCTTCTCCATCCTCATTCAGCTCCTTTCGTAGTTGGTTAAGTCCAAGGGATACACGCGACTTGACTGTACCTGAAGGAACTCGCAGGATTTCGCCAATTTCGTCATAACTATAGCCATAGTAATGCTTCAGTAGCACAGCCACTCTTTGCGCAGAAGGTAATTTGGAGAGGGAATCCAGCACTTCACTCCACTCTTCCCCCCTGCTCTCAAATCGCCAACGAATCGAACGGATCCCCTGTTCCTGTTGCTCCCGCTGTTTCCATTCCGCTTCACGCTTCCAGCGCCGCTTGCGATCAATAAATATTCTGGTGGCAATTGTGATTAACCAAGAGGAAAAGGAAGAAGTTCCGTTATAGGTGTTGATCTTCTCCATACATCTGACCATGGTGTCCTGTACAAGATCCTCTGCCAGCAACGGGTCCATGGTCACCTTGATTAAATATTTGAATAAAAAAGTATAGTGTTCTCGCAGCAGTGAAGACAGTGCTGAAGTATCTCCCTGCTGTGCCCGTCTGATTCTCTCCAGCGACTGATCGCTCATCTGCCCCTCCATTCAAGATTTCGTTTCTATTTGTAGTACGAATATGTATTATGAATCGTTCATTCCACTCCATAATTATTTTTTGAGATCCCACAACTTACGCCGCCAGGGCTGAATTATCCCTTTCCTTGCCGGAAAATGCCAAAAAAGAGGCGTTCTTCTGAGCTCGCCTCCTGAAACCACTGGTACTCCCCCGTAAACCCCACAGGCCTCCTGAAGCAAGCCCTTACGAAGTTCCTTATCTTCAAATTGTATGTCTCTACGTTCTATGGATGAACAAAAGCCACCCTTTCCTGAACACTCCGAAAAAAAACGGCAATTACTGCTGCAAAAATGGTTCCATTTCTCCTTGGAGTCATACCAACCGTAGTCCAGCGGGTAGTATATATTCTTCTCCATTCTACTTCCCTCCATGCTTTTAAGCCTATATGAAGACAAAAAAAAGAACGCAAACCGGGATTAATTCCGCAGTCTGCGTGCTTCGCGAGGTTAATGTTACATTTAATTAACCTCATTCTAGTCCTTTTGTAGTCTTTTGTCTATTAAAACTTCCTCGGTTTTTGTCGGTTCTACTAGAACCAACGTCTATTGAGGAACATAAGGGTTTCGAATCTTTTCAAATCCAATGGTTGTCCGTGGACCATGTCCTGGATAAACCTTCACTTCGTCATCCATTTTGTATAGCTTGCCACGAATAGAATCAAACAGATCCCGTTCCCTACCACCAGGTAAATCTGTGCGCCCAACTCCCATTTTAAAGAGTACATCTCCGGAGAATAGATCATTTCCACAAAGGAAACTTACACTGCCTGGAGAGTGACCAGGTGTATGGTACACACGGAAGGTGTGTCCAATGAACTGCAGAACTTGCCCTTCTGCCAGATCATATTCCGCAGGATCTGTAGCTAGAGGAGGTGACACCTCCGACCACATTAGTGAACCGTTCAGCTTGGGGCTACTTAGCCATTCACTTTCAAGTGGATGTAAATAAACAGGACATTTCTTAGCTTTACGAATTTCGTCTACACCGCCCATATGATCAAAATGTGCATGTGTTAACAAAATAGCTTCGATTTCCATTCCTTCGATACTCCGCACTAATGCAGCAGGATTCATACCAGGATCTACGATGATACCCTTCGCAGGATCCGCACCTGTCAGTAAGTAGGCATTCGTTTGAAGCGGACCCAGATTAAATGAACGTATATTTAGCATCGGTTTAGAATCCGGAAATCAGACTACGCAGTTCTTTTGCGATAACTGCCTGATATTCCGTTCCTTCCCCATAGGCTTGCCCCATGGCCTTACGTGCTTCTGCGATTTTGCTGTCGTAATCAGCGGCCTCACGATCAGGATTCTCACGTTTGAACTCTCTCATTATACGCTGCACATGCTCTGGTCTAGGACCCCAATGTCCGAGCACATATCCTCCAGTGTCTGCAAAAATCACGACTGGGACAGATCTGCCACCCATGGTCAAGAAATCATCCATAAGCTCCGGATTCTCTTCCAAAATAAATACCTCTGTCTTCATTCCCGCCGTCTCCAGAATACGGAATACAGCAGGAACATTGCGTACTACGTCTCCACACCAATCCGCTGCTAGGATAAGTACCCGCAAATCGTCGCGATGGTTCAGACTTTCGAAATATTCCTTATCGCTCTCATCTTCCCAATTAAACTTCTCATACCAGGATTCAAAAGCCTGTTGATTCTTCGTCATACTTTCTACGAATTGGCGCGGTGTTAGGCCTTTTCCAAACTTTTGAGCTACATTCTGCTTCATTTTGTAGTCCCCTTTTTCTTGGATTTGTACCATTTAAACACAAAGTAAATGATGATCAGAGCGATCGCTACAAGTATAATTTCGTTGGTATACTTAGCTGCTACTTTGTCAATATCTTCCCATTTATTCCCCAAGGTCATACCCAGATATACAAACAGAGCACTCCATGGAATAACAGCAAGCGTAGTCAACAAAGTGAACTTACCTAAAGGCATTTTCGATATCCCAGCTGGAACGGAAATGGCATGACGAACAACCGGAATAAAACGAGCTGTAAAGATTACGCCAGTCCCGTATTTATTGAACCACTCTTCCGAATGGTCAATATGCTTCTTTTGAATGAAAATATATTTCCCGTATTTCTCCAAAACAGGTCTGCCACCATAACGGCCAATCCAATACACAAAAATCTGTGCAATGACTCCGCCGATCGTACCGAATAATACGGCGCCGAAAAAATTAATATCTCCACTCCATACTAAAAAGCCACCGAAAGCCAGTACAATTTCACTCGGAATAACTTCAATCATAAGTCCGATCATAATCCCAAAATAACCAAGACTCTGAATCCATTCAAACAATGTTGAGATCAGATCAGAAATAACATGCAACCGTACTCCTCCTCCCTTTTCCGCAGAATATGGCTATGTATCTAGCATAAACATCTTTGGCGTCTATATAAAGACGCTTAGCGTTTAAGCGAGAAATATAAGAACATAAAGTATAGATACTAAACTTTTACTTTCTTATATTTTTAAAAGCTCTGCCGCTCTGCTCTATTTTCCAGTTTCTCTTAGCCTATTCTAGCACAAGCAACCTTATCACATCTACTTACAGCGGCGAGGCCATTACCCTATATCGACCCTCTCTTAAAAAGAGTTAGAACAACCTGTATAACCAGAAAAGGTGTACACTTCCAGCAATGAAGATGGAAATGGACACCTGTTTGTCTAAAATGTAAAAGCTATTTAATAAGCGGTCCATCCGGCATCCGCCGTTATTACCGTTCCATTCACGAAGCTCGCAGCTTCTGAAGCCAGGAATAAAGCTATCGATGCGATCTCGCTGCTTTCCCCTGTTCGCGGCATTGACGCCATACCATCTCCTGCCTTTTGACTACCAAAAGCACTCGGATTAGACAAATCAATATTCGTCTATACCCCACCTGGTGCTATAGCATTACAGCGAATTCCAAGCTTCGAGTACTGATACCCTACATTTTTAGTCATACCGATGACAGCATGCTTGGAGGCAGTATAGGCCACTCCTGCACGTGATCCCTCTAAGCCGCCGATCGATGCTACATTGATGATACATCCACCTTCTTGTGCCATAAAAATCGGTAAGACCTTACGAATGGCTCTCATGGGTCCGGTGACGTTCACTGCAATTACGTTCTCCCATAAGTCGTCTGTGATTTCATGAGCCGGGGTCATTTTATCCATGATCCCCGCATTATTAACGAGAATATGAAGTCCACCAAATTGTGTATTTGCGGCATCAATCATTCGCTGAGTGTCCTCTTCCTTCGAAACGTCTGCTTTTACAGGATACACCACCCCGTTGCCATGACCTTGTTCTGCCTTCTTGGCCACCGCTTCAACACCCCCCAGATGGATGTCCGCTGCAATAACCTTAGCCCCCTGCTGGGCAAAAAGAAGAGCAATTGCTTCTCCAATCCCAGAACCCGCACCTGTAACAACTGCAACCTTATTCGTCAGCATCATATATCCTCTCCTCCGCTTCTATGTTTCGAACCATTCATCGAGTACTTGCCCACAGTTAGTATTAGCAAGGGCATAGCCTCAAACGGCGGTAAATCCAAAGATTCGGTGACAATTTCTTTCTCAATTAAAATGAGGAGAATACGCATTGACAGATAAGAATATGAATGAGTCTTTCAAAGCACTAGCTGACCCTACCCGTCGCCAAATCATTCGGTTACTAAGGGAGAAGGACCGAACCGCAGGTGAAATTGCTGATTTTTTCAACATGTCAAAACCAAGCATTTCTCACCATCTGAATGCACTGAAGCATGCCGATCTCGTACAGGATGAACGAAAAGGTCAATTCATTATGTATTCATTAAATACGACGGTTCTCGAAGAGGTTCTTGGCTGGTTGCTCGAGCTTACAGGTACGGGAAAGCAAACGGAGACGGAAAGCAAATCACTGGACGGAAAACAAAGCCGTGGTATGGATTCTGAGAAGGAGGCTGATTGAAGATGAAGGATTTTAAATGGAGATGGCAAGATACACTGATTGTGATATTAGGTTTAGCTTCATTAGCTTATGCTTTAATCAATTATGGCAAGCTGCCACAGGAGCTGCCCGCGCAGTGGGGAATTTCGGGTAAAGTCAACCGGTATTGGGATAAAAACATAGCTATTTTTATGTTCGGAATCCTGGGTATTGTGCTTCCGCTGATCATGCAATTCACACGTAGCATCGATCCTAAACGGGAAAATTATAAGAAGTTCGAAAATGCATATGCTATGAGCAGACTCGCCATTGGGGTGCTTTTTAATCTCATGCTCGTGCTCACGGTTGCTTACGGTCTGGGTAAAGATATTAATGTGGGTAAAATTGCTATAGGAGCCCTAGGAGTGATGTTTATTGCGCTCGGCAACTACATGCCACAGGTAAAAGATAATTATTTGTTCGGTGTTCGCACAGCATGGACGCTCTCTAGCCCAGAGGTGTGGCGAAAAACACATCGTCTTTCCGGAAGAATGTGGATGATCGGCGGGTTGCTTATTTTTGGGGGAGCCTTTTTGAGCGGCGTCTTGTCTCAGACCCTTATTATTACAGCTCTTGTACTTGTTATTCTCGTTCCTGTTCTATACTCTTGGATCATTTCACGTCAGTTAAAATCGTGAAGCAAGTACACTAAGCCGTCGACTCAGGTCGTCGGCTTGTTCTGTTATTTGGAACTTCCGGTCATTATGCTGCTCACCTTTACTTCCCTCGTATTCTGCCAACACTCTATACTCCCGCAGAAGCTCGTTCCCTGAGGCAATACAGCTTATGGCCTCCATTCGATTCCCTTCCGCTAACTTTTTCCGGCCCATCATAAGCATGCCTTCAATCCCTTTGACCCACTTAACAGAGTTGTATTTATCAAGCTGAATACTTCGACGTATCCAATATAATGCAGCTCCCGGATCATCACTGTACATCCATCGTCTAGCCATTTCCCAGTTTAAACTTGCATTATCCGGAGAATATTGCAAACTCTGCTGGAGTATACTCACACTTTGTTCACCCGTAAGTAGCCTGGATAATGCTACAGCTGTTTTGGGAGACTGGGGATTCCACGCTAGTGATTGCTCTAGCAAATCTACCTTCACCGAGGGATCAACCGTCTGAACTGCTTGCCGGTAGTACCTCTCTCCTTGTGCGGCCTGAAGGGACAATACAGATAACATGAGACAAAGGCAGCAGGCGACAGTGATAAATAGTCGGCGGGGATATGGATGTGACAGGCTCGCGAATGCAGGGATAGTGGCGCCGAGGTTCGCGGATGCGAAATGAGTGGTGAGCAAACTTATGGACGTAAAGCGGGTATTCGCAGATTGATGTTTCTGCTCATATTCAGACAGGGCAAGTGCTGGCAGCCAAAAAAGCAGCAGCCAGATTAATCCGTAGCTCCAGTCAAAATCGACTGCGCTATGCATAACGATAACCAAAAATGGCGGCAGCAGACGCGGCGATCTCTGAGCCAGCAGCCAGCCTGCTGCTAGCAGCATAAGCAGTATGGCTGCCAGGCCGACAAATCCTAGGTTCAACAGGATGTCGAGATAACCGTTATGCACTTGGCTGCCAACATAAGGGCGAGATTGGGCGGCGAGGTATGAACTCCGCCAAGTCTCGCCCCCGCGCCCCAGCCAAGGTGCCTCTACCGCCAGCCGCCAGGCGTCGCGGTAGAACAGACCACGCGCGGATACCGTCGATGACGGTCCGGTGATCCGCTCGCGCACGTGCAGGAGGACGGCGGTGCCCGCCGCCGTCCAACCTGCTGCCGCCAATGCCAGCATGGCGGCTCGGGCAATGCCCGCCGCGCTGCGCTGGCGGCGGCACAGCCATAGGCCGGCTAGCAACGCGCCGGCCCAAAGCCCGGCCAGCAACAGCAGGCCGGGCAAAGGATCTACCGCCAACCCGGCACGGGCCAGTTGGCGGTAGAGCAGCGCCGCGGCGACCACGGGCGCGGCGCCAGCGGCAAGAAGCGGCGCGATGAGCTGCCGCTTCCAGAGCAAAACGGCGGCGCAGGCGCAAGCCGCCATCAGCCACGCGCCGCGCGACTCACTGAGGAGCAGCGCGGCGGCGTACGGGAACAGCGGCAGCAAGCGCAGCAGCGCGGCGGCCGTGCTGCGCGGTTCTCGCCGTTCCAATCTATCGCATCCATCCACACTCTTCTGAGGTCTTACATAATAAGCAGCGACAGCAAACAGCCGCTCCAGTAGAAAAACAGCCATCACAGCACCAAAGGCATTAGGATATTCCATCACCCCTGCTAATCTGGCACCTGTAATGCTTACTTCCGATGAATTACTGTAGGCTATAGCGAAAGGTAACTCTACCCCCCCGCACACTGCCAGCAAAGCACTTATGCTTAAGAACATGCCCAAAATAGACCACGCAGCAATGATAAGCTGACGCCCCACCCGATTCAACGCGCAAAAACAAACCAAAAATGCAAAGCTAGCATACAAGCCCCACCGTAATATTTCATTCATTGTTCCCTGTGCCGAAAGAGGATCTCTTAGCCAATGAATCTGATAGAGTGATAGAACTATTAAAGGTGCAGTCAACATTATTTTCAAAGCTCTACGTACTCCACTTGCTCCCCCTGTGCTACTTCTCCACTTGCCTACTCCAATGTACAAATAAAGCAAAGCCACAGAACACATCACAAACCATAGGGTCAGAAAGAGGTACATCTCCTCTGTAAAAAAAAATCCACGCAGCAAACAAGCTCCTACTCCGGCTGCGATGACTAAGGCTGCACTAAAATATACGATTATTGAATCCAGACTCCGCTCTCTGTTAACGCTCCCCATTTAGATACCCCTATATTCGTTAAGTTATCTCTATCCTTTCCACATTTCCCCTTCGCAAAACTAGAATGCAAAAAGGACGATACCTCTCCACGAAGGAGCTGTACCGTCCCAATTCTCATCAAAAAAGCTATATAGAAGCAAAAAGTACAACTAACCTCTGATATTCGTTACTGCATCCTAGTGTAATTGCATAATGTACAACTATTTTTCGAAAATCCCGCCGGATGGGGAAAATTGCTCGTGCTACCCCTCCACCGAAATTTCACTCGGAAGCAGGTCAGCACATACGCGCTCAAGGTAAGGTTTCGCCCCTATAAAATCACGGAATGCGGTGTATTCACGCCATTTGACGGAGTTATCACCACCCGAGCTTTTAACGGCGCGGATTAAAATATTCTTCGGTGTATTCTCCATATCGATGAATTCCAGCAGCTGGCTGCTATAACCCATCATATCGAGCAATTTGGCACGGATAGCATCCGTAGCCAAGGCAGAGAAACGTTCCTTAAGTATCCCATGTGAAAGCATCGGACTCATTACTTCATTCTCAATCTGCGCGAACAATTCATGCTGACAGCAAGGCACAGACAAAATGACGGAGGCGCCCCAACGTACTGCTTTTTCGAGTGCAGCATCTGTAGCTGTGTCACAAGCATGAAGCGTTATAACCATATCTACCTGATCCAGCTCATCGTACTCGGCAATGTCACCCACAAGGAACTTCAGGTGATCATAACCGATTTTCGCAGCAAGCTCATTACAATGCTCAATTACATCCGCTTTCAAATCAAGTCCAATAATATTAAGCTCCCGCTTCTTGCGGACGGTCAGATAGTGATAAAGAGCAAAGGTCAAATACGATTTACCACAGCCAAAATCAACAATCGTTAATGGCCGTCCCGTTGGCAGATCGGCAAGCACATCCTCAACCATCTCCAAGAAACGGTTGATCTGCCGGAACTTATCGTATCGCTTGGCCAGCACTTTTCCTTCTCTGTTCATTATGCCAAGCTCCACAAGAAATGGCACAGGTTCTCCATCCTCCAGCACATAACGCTTGCGGCGGTTGTGTGCTAGATCCGGCTCTTCTTTTTTACTTGGAGACTTGGTAAGGATGGATACTTTGAATTTCTTGCTAATCAGCACCTGATAATCCGCTTCCACCGTGCATAACAAGCCTTGGCGATATGATTCTCTAAATAAAAGAGTCATGTCCTCCGCTGCTAATTCTGCCGGTACGTTGCGATGTTCAACCTTTGTACCAATATAGGACGCAAACTGATAATGCAACTTACCTTTTAGTTCGACAGGTTTAATCT
Source organism: Paenibacillus sp. FSL R5-0923 (assembly GCF_038009145.1). Classification (NCBI taxonomy): domain Bacteria; kingdom Bacillati; phylum Bacillota; class Bacilli; order Caryophanales; family Paenibacillaceae; genus Paenibacillus; species Paenibacillus sp. FSL R5-0923. The sequence continues at coordinate 1,659,385 of NZ_JBBPAT010000001.1, read as the reverse complement.
GTACCTTCGTACAGGTCTCCCCTTTGTTACGTACTTGGCTTAAGGTAGCCATAATCAAGGTACGGTCATTAATCAGTTGTTCAATAAGAGCTTTTAAAGATTCCACAACGCACATCTCACTTTCGGGATTAAAAATGGAGAATCATTGTCTCCTAACCATCATCGTTCCATTATATCACGGCTCTACAAGAGTTATCCTATCAGGGCTTCACATGCAGCTCTCCACTAACAATAGTTATTGCTCGGCCAGACATCTTAATTTGATCTTTGCTTACCTCAAGTTGAAGTAAGCCTCCTCGTTCGGAAGCTTGATAAGCGGTCAACTGCGTACGGTTAAGTCGACTAGCCCAGAAAGGTGCTAGCGCAGTATGTGCTGAGCCTGTGACCGGATCCTCATTTACCCCCATCTTCGGTGCAAAGAACCGTGACACACAATCAATGCCTTCGATGGAGCTTTCTGCAGTAACCGCAAAGGCTCGCTCTTCAAGCCGGGATAAAGCCCCGAAGTCTGGGCTAAGTTCGCGAACTAGGGATTCCTGATCGAGCCGTACAAGTACATTGTCAGCATAGAGCATAGTTTCTACCACATTTTCTTCTGTAATACCAAGCGCTTCTATAAGAGCCGGAATTGTAGGAGAAGACTTAAGCTCATAAGGCGGGAAGTACAGTGAGATGAGGTCATCCGCAAGAGAAGCTCTAAGCAACCCACTGCGTGTATAAAATCTAGCTTCCACCTCTGGATCCAGCAATCCCACCTCCCATAATATATGTGCACTCGCTAGAGTAGCATGGCCACATAAATTAACCTCAACCTTGGGCGTGAACCAGCGCAGACGATATCCATCATTCTCCGGCCAGAGAAATGCCGTCTCTGACAAGTTCATTTCTGCTGCTGTCTTAAGCATAAATGCCTCGTCGACTGGATGCTTCAGCAAGCATACTGCTGCCGGGTTTCCTGAATATGCTTTTCCTGCAAAGGCATCGATAATAAATAAAGGGGTATTCATTAGGCTTCCGACTCCCTCCGAACTTCTGTGATCCGGCGCCACTCTTTCCATCCTTGTTCCACTTCATGGATAGGAAGCGAGCCTTGTTCCAATTCTTCCGGTGATTTAAGCAGCAGCCGTCTGTACAATTCATCACCTTCCAGTGAGACATCTTCTCCCTGCTCCCATAGTCGATACAGACTGTCCTCCGCTTTACTATAATGTCCGATTGACTCCATATAATCTAGAAGCAGCCGTTCCGTCTTGGCTGGAAGACGATACGCTTTGACTTCCTCCAGAAGTTCATTAATATCCTCTGTCATCTGCAGCATTTCTCGATCAGCGCCGTGCAAATCTGCGTACAAATATAAATGCAGTGCTCTCATACTTCTGAATAGTACCGCGTCATGATCGCCATTTGCAGCATAAATGCTGCCCTCTTCCTTAAGCAGCTTAGCTACACCTTGAAGCTTATCTGACTCCAATACACCGTTAAACCGGAACATATCTATAATATCTTCTACAGATAGTGAATTTAAAAGACGTGAGTTCAGCGGAAAATGTCGGTTCAATAGCTCATCAATTTCCCATAAGGCTTCCGTTGTCTTTCGCTCTTGCTTCAGCGTTAGAACCTTGGCAACCATCGCCGTCATATCTTCGATCATTCGGACAATATAGTCTCTTCGGAACATGAACTTCCCCCTTTTCCATACTGTAACTGTGAAGCTTTTGTATCTAGGTATTATATGTGTTTTATTCATTTATCTTAAACCATTGCACTACGCTATGCCACTAAAGCAATTACGGGAAAAATAATGACTAGAATCCTTCTACTTATTGACATGAAATGCCGTTCCACATTGGCGGCGTAACAATCATAGCTATCTTTGCCGGATTGGGAATCCGTAAATTTCAATAGTCTCCTAAAAAAGAGGCAGCCCACGCCAGTTACTTTGACGCGGAACTGCCTCTTTTTGAATTATTATTTCAGCGATCATGAATGGCTGTTAATACTAACCGTAGCTTGGGTGAATTTCTTGATAACCTCAGCTAACCGTTCAGGAGCTTCAAAGAGGCTCATGTGGCCCGCTCCAGAAATCGTAGCTTGCGTTATATTTGGTTTATCCGAAGTAAAGGTGCGCTCCGCAGGAATCAGTTCATCCTGCTCGCCAGCAACAAGTAGTACCGGCAACGTGGTAGCTGTGATCACATCACGCCGATCCGGACGCTCGCGCATCGCCAGTGCAGCTCCCGCTGCTCCTTGTGGAGGCGTTTTGTAACCAATTTCTTTAGCTCGCTCCAGCAGCTGTGGTGATGCAGAAGCGGTTGCTTTAGCAAAAATTCCTGGGACGAAGCTGTCCACAAAAGGAGTAATGCCTTCATTTTGAATCCTGCTGACACTTTTCAATCGATTCTCCCGAGCTTCTTCACTATCCGGATATGCAGTAGAATGGATTAATCCGAAGCCCTTCAATCGAGAGGCATACCGCTGCGCGAACGAAAGTGTAATATACCCACCAAGAGAATGTCCCAGCATGGTGCATTCAGAAATTTCTAGTGTATCTAACAAGCCCAGAACATCGTCTGCCATTTGTTCAATAGTATAGGGGCCTAGTGGAGCCTCTGAAGCTCCATGACCACGTAAATCGGGAGCAATCACTCGGTAGTCGCTGCTTAAGATGGGAATGATCTGTTCCCAGTATTCAGCACTTCCGCAAAAGCCATGCAGTAATACAATAACCTCGCCTTTCCCCTGATCACTGTAGCAAATATTGCTTCCGTCACAACGTACTCTTTCCATGGCTGCTTCCCTCTTTCCAAAATACTTAAGATATATTAACTAATATCTATTATTAAGCAAAACAGCTCTCCTTGAAACCGGCATCCTATTCTTAACGCCCAATTCCAAACCCTTTTGCTGCTGCGGCGGCAATTTGTTCAGCCATAACCATAACTCTATGTAGTGGAGTCGTCTGCAGCGTCCGATAGGGCTTGGGACCGTTGATATCTACAATCGCCGCCAAGCTATAATGCCCCACTGCGGGAAGGCATACCCCCACCGATTGTGCTGGCTGAAGCGGCTCATTCGAAACGAAGTAATATCCAAGAGCTATTGGAGGTCCTAGGCAAGCATCCACAGCAATAATGATATGCTCAGATGGAATCTCAGCGACTCTGGCCACCAAATTATCTGCATCGCAAGGAGATGGCAACGTACCGATTACGTGCGGAAAGCCATATTCCAGAAGTTTGCTGCCTGTTAGTGGACCGAGAGCATCACCTGTAGATCGATCCGTTCCGATACACAGAAAGGTAACTTTCTTAGCTGAATGTAGCGCTGCAATTTCCATAAAAAAGGACACCAATCCTACATCGTCCATTTTGCTTCGTTTACTGCTTCCCTGTTCTCTAATTGCCAATACCTTTCCTCCCTTCGACGATATTTTTGATTTCATGCCTTTAATTTAACATGATTTCTGTGAGCCCGACAAAAAAATGGTGATCAAGCTCACAATCATGGTAAAATACATGAATCAGTGTACAGAAAGGATGTTAATAACCCTATGGATTTAACACAACCTAGTCAGGAAAATGTTGAATATATGATCGAGGCCATCAAGAACAAACTGAAGATGGCAAGTGCTGCTGCAATGCAAGCCTCCGCTTTTTCAGTAGATAAATATGAAGATATCTTCGATGTCTATGAGGTAGCCATGGGCAGCGATAGACTCAGTATTTCTCAGGTGGAAGCGCTCGTCTCCGAACTCGGCCGTCTACGTCAGAAATAATTGTTCTTCGTTTACAAAAGGAGCCCGTCGCTGCGAATCCGAGATGGATGCGCAGCGACGGGCTCCTTTTTAAGTTCCTATTTCATGAAATGAAGCTGAAATTCTGTATCTGCATGACCTACCCGTGTACCACCATCATTGTAGATCACACCTGAAAATGTATTACGCAGCTTTTCCAAAGTATTTTTCTGACTGTATCCAATCTGATTTAAAATCCCCTGTACAATAAGTCCCCACTCTTCTTCTGATCCATCCAGAATCTTGAAGGCAATGCCTAGTCGCTCGCGGCGCAACCCAAAGCAATATACGCCTTTAAATCCACCCTTAGCAATAATATTTTCATCTTCCAAAAGGATTGAATCAAGGCGACCAGACCCAGAAACCATCTCCGGATGAGCATTCATGGCCGCAGTAATCGTAGTAACCGCTTTGCGAGTTGCCTCGTCAGCAATTAAATCAGGATTGGCTAATTTCAAATACGCAGTCGCCAAGGCTGTCAAAGGCATGGCAAATACCGGCAGACCGCATCCATCCGTACCTAGACCAATACTGTCTGGTGCTACACCAGCCATATAAGCAATTGTATCTATAATTTCACGCTGAACCGTTTGCTCCGGCTGAGAGTATTCTTCAAGTGGTAGTCCTTTGAGCTTACTATATGATAAAATCCCCATGTGCTTGCCCGCACAGTTATGATAGAACTTTCTTTTGCCCGTGCCGCGAATGGCATTCTCTCTACTCGTATAATCCAGTGGATAGCTAGTGGCACATATCATTTGTTGCTCATCGATCCCAATCTTGGAGGAAATACTCTCTAGCGCGGCAACATGGTAGCTCTCTCCTCGGTGAGAAGCAGTCATTAGGGCAACCTCTGCGGGTGTAAAACCATAATGCTCCACGATTCCTCCACGAATGCCTGGGATAGCCTGAAGTGGCTTGGCCGCAGAACGGGTAAAGGATACAAACTCAGGATCACCTGCATAGCCCTTTACGTTCCCGTGTTCTCCTACGATTGCAATATGTCCGCTATGGACACATTCCAGCAAATCTGACCGATATTCTCTTACTAATACTGTTTCCATGGTAACTCTCCTCTTTTCTCTTTGCTGCTCTATAACTCACAAGGATTTATTAGGATTCTACATTTAATAAATGCTAGAAAATAACCCCGTGCTCCGGGGATTTTTTGTACATCACAAACTCCCTTAAGTGTTAGTTCCATGAGGAATTCTACTCCTATTTTCATCATTCTTCAATCCTCTCCGCACCAAGAAGATTTTAGAAACCACACAAAAACAATTCCATCAGCAATAAATCCTGAATGACAGGAACATAAATGAAGCTTTTAAATTAAAAAACCACTTCCGCCTCAGATTCTTGCTCTTCTGAAAAGGAAGTGGTTTTTATGGAATTCAGTACTGCTGTAGAGAGGGAGCGCAAATCGAATTAACCCTTACTTGCACCTGCGGTCAGACCGTCCACCAGGAAACGCTGAAGGAAAATGAACAGTAGCGTGACCGGGAGAGCAACCAGCACCGCTCCGGCGGCGAACAATGTGAATTCGGTCGAATTGCTTTGATTCACCATCCGGAAAAGCCCGACAGCGAGCGTTCTCGTCTCTTCCGTACGCAATACAAGGTCAGCGAATATGAAATCCACAAAGCAGCCATTAAATATCATAAGACTGGCATAGGTAAGCATCGGTTTGGACAGCGGGATCATTATAGATAGAAAAACTTTCATATGACTCGCCCCATCCATCCGCGCAGCATCTTCCAGACTTTTAGGAATAGTATCAAAAAAACCTTTAGCCACAAACACATTGGTGATAATGGCGCCACTGCTGTATACAAGCACAAGTGCCCAATGGGAATTCAGTAGCCCAAGCGTGTTCAGCAGCACGTAAACTGCAATCATAGCCATGAATCCCGGAAACATTTGCAGAACTAGAAGCGCGGTCAGTGTCGTTTTTCTGCCCGTGAACCGATAGCGAGAGATGGCATACGAAGTCAACAGCAGCAGAAAAGTGCCAAGTAGCGTAGACAGCGCTGCAACCTTTAGTGTATTCATGAACCAAATCAAATATTTAGTTTGCTCAAACAGTTCCTTGTAATGAATGAACGTGAAATTTTTAGGAATCAACGAGTCGCTGAACAAACTGTTTCCCGTCTTGAATGAAGACATAATAATCCAAAACGCTGGAAAAAGACTAATAAAACTGAGCACAATCAGTAGCAAATGGCTTCCAATCGTTTTAAACACTTCTGTCAGTTTTGGCTTCATGCAATCATATCCTCCTCTTTGTAGGATCGCGTTCGGCGGTAGCTCCAGATGGAGAAGGTCGCGACCAGCAGGAAGATGACAATCCCGATTACGGAAGCAAAGCTGTATTGCGATTGGTTAAGCGCCAGTTTGTAGAGCCAAGTCACCAGCAGATCGGTATGGCCCGCGTACTGGTAATCCGGATTAACCGGTTCTCCGTTGGTCATCAGGTAAATGACGTTAAAGCTATTAATGTTACCGGCAAACTGCATGATCAGGATTGGAGCAGTCGCGAACAGTACCATAGGCAGTGTAACCATGCGGAATTTGTAGAATGCCCCAGCACCGTCCACTTCAGCAGCTTCGTACATATCCCTTGGAATCGTTGTCAGTACCCCAAAAGCCAGAATCATGGTAACCGGAATTCCGATCCACATATTAGCCAGAATTACGGTGACCTTTGCCCAGAAAGGATTAGTCAGCCAGGCCACCCCCTCCAATCCCAAAGCTCTTACATAACTATTGATCGGTCCGAACTGATTATTGAACATATTACGCATGACGAGCAGAGAAATCATATTAGGAATAGCAAAGGGAACGATCAGCAGTGTACGCCAAAGCTTTTTCCACCGAACACGGGGCTGGTGAATAAGTACAGCGATGAGCACACCTCCAATGTAAGTCGTCGCAGTAGCAATAATCGCCCAGATCAGTGTCCAAGTCAGCACTCCGCCGAAGGTTGAACTCCATACATCCAAACTTAGCATTTTATTAAAATTACCGAACCCCACCCATTCTACTAGATGCGCAGGCGGTAAAATCGGGTCGGCATAGTTCGTAAACGCCAGTAGCACCGAAAAAACAAGCGGCAATATCGTCAGAAAAACCACTGCCACAAAAGGAATCGCAAGTACAAGATAAGCGAAATTTCTACGCCCCATATGTCTGAGCGATTCACCGAATGAATGAATGGGCTCATTCCGGTCCCGCGCAGCTCCAACTAGAAAGGCATCCCTGATATTCAGTAAATGAAAAGCTGTATAAAACAGCAGCGCCAGCAATGACATCAGACCATTGATCATCATAAAAATGGAGTGATCGCCCTCCACCATCCGGGTTAATTTACCTACCTTGACCATACGGCTTGGAAATTCACCAAGTGTGATCAACCCCCGCAAATAACCCATTAGATCATGAGCAATAAAATAGATTCCAGCAGACCCCACCAGCAGGAATACTAATCCTTTCAGCCACTGTCGATTGAAGAACTGGCCCAGTCCCGGAATAATAGCCGAGAGTAGCGCTGCACCTGTTTTTTTGTGCATAGCTCAAATCACCTGTCCTTTACTTCGAATCCAGATCGGCCTGAATCGTTGATACAGTCTTATCGAGCGTCTGCTTAACATCAAGACCCGGATCGTTCCACAGGGATACAAATGCTGCCTTTAGCGGTTCCCAGACGGATTTGATTTCCGATAGGGAAGGCATCGGCACGGAGTGTTGGAATTGCTCGAAGAATCCACTTATAATCGGATCATCTTTGATTACCGGCGCTTCTCCAGCTTCAATGCTCGCAGGAATCGCACCCGTCATTTCAAAGTTCTTTAGCTGATTCTCCTTGCTGCTTGCAAAATGTGCGAACAAGCGGCTAGCGACCGGATATACCGTATAGGAATTGACATAATACGATTTAACACCGGAAAAAGAAATGCTGTCTTGTCCTTCAGGGCCCTTCGGAAGAGGCGCCACTCCAAGGTTGACATGATCCTTGAACATCGCTATGGACCAAGGCCCGTCGATGTTCATCGCCAGCTTGCCTTCCTGAAACAATTGAGTTTTAACGTCATAGGTGATATCTCCTGCATTCAATGGGAGAATTCCTTTTAAGCTTTGAAGAAAGGTAAATCCTTTGACGGTGCCTTCATTATTCAAGCCGATATCTTTGACATTCGTATTGTTGTCCCCGTAAATGTATCCGCCGAAGCTGCCAATGAATGGATAGCTGTAATACCCGACGAATTCCCACATGATCGCAAATTTGTTCTCTTTCGGCTTATTGTACGTATTGGCAAAAGCGATCACATCATCCCAAGTTTTTGGAGCTTCGGATATCAGATCCTTGTTGTAGAACAGCGCATAGGTCTCCACCGATTTAGGATAGCCGTAAAGGATACCGTCATAAGTCGATGCCTGAATAGCTGTCTCCACCATAGTTGATTTCGTTTCTTCCTCAAACACATCATTTGGCAAAAGCAATCCCGCTTTGACAGCCTGACCGATCTGATCATGCGGGAGAGTCAACACATCGGCCGCTAGTTTGGACGGGCCATCTGTCGCCAACCTTGTTCCCTGATCGCCGCCCGCCATTTCCTCAACCTTGACAGGAACGCCGTATTCTTTTTCGAAATCAGCGGCTAACTGCTTCATGTACTCAACCTGCTCCTTGGCTTCCCAGACCGTTAATTCGGCCCCAGCTTCCGGTTTCAGCTCCTCTTCGGCGGGATTCGTCTCATTTGTAGTTCCCCCCGGCTCGTTCACTGTGGAATTCGGGCTTGAATTCGGCTGAGCCGTAGAGTTCCCATTGCCTGAACCGCAAGCCGTAACCGTCAATGCCAACAGCAGACTTAGGGTCAAACTAAATGATACCGCTTGCATTTTAGATCGTTTACTCTTCTTCATTTGCTCATCTCCCCTTTATTCATAAGTGATCAGACCTAACACGCATAGAAAAAGAGCATGCAAAAAAGGTACAACCTCATTTGCACAAAGTGCCGAGGTTGTACCTTTTAGGTAACAGTGCCTTTAATTTGTTTGCGTATTAAGAAAAATCAAGTTCGTTCGCCCTCATTCTATAATACCCATAATTTGGATTGCAATCAGAGTATAGATCCAAATGGGGTGATTTAATAGCACTTTTCTTGTTTTTCCTTATATTTTCTCCTTTTTTTAACTACATACTAAATATTCCATATTGTGAATTCATGTGAAATAATCTATTGCTTTAATCTTGAGGGGTATGATAAGATTCAGACAAAATTTAAAGGCAATGAAACCGCCAAGGGTTCAACCTCTGATTATCATGAGGTTGGCCCTTTTTTGCGTTTACAGGCCACGAAGGGATGGAAATTGATTATGATTCAACAAGAAGCCGTTTATCATCGCATGGGGCAGAATTGGTCATATGCCTACGATGAGTCTACACTGCATATTCGCATAAGAACTAAACGGGATAACGTGTCAAAGATTGATCTTTTTTGCGGAGATAAATACAGTTGGGACAAAACCCATGAGGTGATTCCCATGCAGCACATGGCTTCTGATAGCTTATTCGATTATTGGCAGGCTGCGGTCCGTCCTGTTTATCGCAGACTCACTTACTATTTTGCACTTTATAACAAAGATGAGGTCCTTTATTATTTGGAAAAAGGCTTCTTCTCAGAGCCTCCAGTCATAATATATGAGGGCTTATTCGACTTTCCTTTCTTGAACCGTGAAGATGTACACTCCCCTCCAGCATGGGTAAAGGATGCAGTATTTTATCAAATTTTTCCGGAGCGTTTCGCAAATGGCGATCCTACTAACGATCCGGCAGATGTGCTAGATTGGGGCGGTACGCCGAGTCCCCGGAATTTCTTCGGAGGAGACTTGCAAGGTGTACTAGACCATTTGGATTATCTCTGTGAATTGGGCATTACCGCCATCTATTTCAATCCTCTGTTTGAGGCAACCACCAATCATAAATATGATATAAAGGATTATTTCTTGGTGGACCCTCATTTTGGAACCAACGCTTTGCTAAAAGAACTTGTCGACGCCTGTCATTCCAAAGGGATCCGCGTCATTCTAGACGGTGTCTTTAATCATTGCGGCCATACCTTTCCGCCATTTGTTGATCTGCTCACCAACGGGCGCTCTTCCCGTTATGCCGATTGGTTTCATGTGCGTGAGTGGCCACCACAAGTCATCGACGGAATTCCCACCTATGACACATTTGCATTCGAGCCTATCATGCCAAAATTCAACACTGAGAATCCTGAAGTCAGAGATTATCTGTTGAACGTTGGTCGTTATTGGATTGAGGAAATCGGTGTAGACGGTTGGCGGCTTGATGTCGCGAATGAAGTCTCTCATACGTTCTGGCGACAATTCCGTAATACGATCAAAAGCATTAATCCAGAAGCCTATCTTGTAGGCGAAATTATGCATGACTCCTTGCCGTGGCTACTTGGCGATCAATTTGATGCCGTTATGAATTACCCACTAACCAATATTCAGATTAATTTCTTCGCTCACGGACAAATTAATGCTTCACAATTCTCTCTATCGATTGCTACTATGCTAGCGAATTACCCGCAGCAAATTACAGAGGCCAATTTTAATCTATTAGACAGCCATGACACAACTCGTTTCCTGACCCTTTGCGGTGGTGACATCCGGAGATTAAAACTGGCTGTTTTGTTCCAAATGACCTTTCAGGGAACACCATGTATTTACTATGGCGATGAAATCGGTATGGAAGGTGAATATGACCCAGATAATCGTAAATGTATGGAGTGGGACATCCAGAAACAGAACAGGGAACTGTTTGAATACTATCGCTGGACGATCGGTCTTCGTAAGTCGCATACTGCGTTCCGTAGTAGCGGCTTTAAATCGCTGGAGATCCCGGACCACCCAAGACTGCTTGTATATGAACGGTGGGACGAACATAACCGCTTCTTAATCGTGCTAAACAATGAAGAGGTGCTAGTCGACGCCACCATTCCTGTACCCGGGATGGATGCTATATGGGTAAACCTAGAGACGCAGAAGCGAACAGAAAAATTCACATCATTACTACATCTGAATCTGCCCGAATTCGGCTATGCGGTATTCCAAGCTGTTAATAAATAGTCCATAACAAGAGCCCCTCGCCATCTACGCCTTGCTCATCAATTGTTTCAGCCTATACGCCAAAGTTTAAATACGAAGTAAGATAACTTATAAGGAGTGATTGGTGATGAGTAACGTAGAACATAAAGTAGAGCATGAAGTAGAAAACGGAAGCAACTTTTTCAAAGGCATCTTTATTGGTAGCTTAATAGGTGCTGCAGCAGCCCTATTATTTGCACCAAAGCCTGGTCGTGAAATGCGCAGTGATCTGTCCGATAAACTTACGCTTGCTACTGACAAAACAAAAGAAGTTGCTGGTGTCGTAACTGACAAGACCAAAGCCATTGCCACAACGGTAGGTGAAAAAGCAACCGATCTGGCTAGTACGGTTTCAGTCAAAGCCTCTGATATCTACACTACTGTCAGTGACAGCAAGCAGCAAATTGCCGCTACCCTTCAAGACGCAGGCAGCAAAATTGGTGACACTATAAGTGAAGCCTCAAATAATGTAGCCTCTGATGTTAAAGACGCTTCTAAAGAAGTGGCTGACGAAGCCAAAGCATCCTCTAAAGAAGTCGCCGATGAGGCTAAAGATGCGAAAGAGGATGTTAAATCCTCCTATAAATCCAGTTACTAATCTGCGGCATAATACAGCTATCATTTCATCCGACAACAGCCAGCTGTCCGCAGCTGGCTGTTGTTTAGTTATACCCTATATAAAGTTTCATCTGATTGAATAGATCCTTAATGAATGCCCGATCGGGCTACAGAAAGCAGGGGTGCTCCATGGGAGAATCAAATAGCCAAACAAAAGCATATGAAATTGATGAACATCCTTTCGAATTACGTCATGAGGTCAAACGCTTAAACAATCGTCTGGACAAGATTGCTGATTCACTAGAAAAATCAGAATTTAAGGACATCCTTGATAACTACTCAGATCCAAAAAAAAGAATTATCACAAACTTGATGGCCGGTATATCCCGAGGTCTCGGCCTATCTCTCGGAACGTTCGTAGTCCTTGGTGTTCTGGGCTACATTCTTAGCCTATTTCTTGATGTTCCCGTGATCGGTGAGTACCTTGGCGAGATCAAAAAATACATCGATGCGAACAGCTAACAACTGGGCTATCTATCGCCCATCTATCACCGCTCCCCCTTACCCCGCTTGTCCGTCTAATCCTTCAGGGTTAGCCGGACAAGCGGGGCAAGGAGCGTTGCGGAACACAAATAAAGGACATGCTATTCTCCACACGGAGAGAGGCATGTCCTTATCGTCGAACAATAGAATTCAAATCCAAGTAATGTATATTACACATAAAGGAGCTCAATAGGATGAGTTGGCCATAATCTGCTTTAACTTCTCAGTGGCCCGCTTCTGTATCCGTGAAACGCTCATCTGTGAAACCCCCAGCTTCTGAGCGATTGCCCGCTGGGATTGACCATCTTGGAAGGCTAGCAGCAACACTTGCTGCTCTTGCTCCTTCAATTGTCCTAGTGCTTGCTGCAGATCCATTCGTTTCTCTACAGTCTCGTAATCGTTCGCATCAGAGCTGATAAGCTCCCCTAGCGTAGCTCCAGTCTCCTCTTGAGAAAGCGGTGAATCTAGAGATACGTAATGGTAACATTCTCTGCCTGCCAGTACTTCTACAGTTTCTTCAACAGACAGATCAAGATAATGAGCGATCTCATCGACCGCAGGAGAACGCTCAAGCTTCACTGTAAGTTCATCAATCGCGTGTTGAACAAGCGCTCCTTTTTCTTTAATCCGTCTAGGAACCTGTATGTACCAAGATTTATCACGCAAATAATTCTTCATATGTCCAATCATGCTTTTCATCGCATAGGGCTCAAAAGGGATTCCGAGACTGATATCATATTGCTGCAGTAACCGGATGAGCGCCATTTGCCCGACCTGATATAAATCCTCATACAAGTCGGGGCGATTACGGGAAATCTTCCCAGCAGCCATTTTCACCATAGGCTCATATTTCTGTATCAGCAACGTCGCCTGATCGTTATCCTTGGTCTGCTGATACTCCCAAATTTGGGTGACTGCTTCATTCATGGACTCGGGGGGAGTCACTTTGTCACTCATACTTTCTCCTCGCTAAAATTAAGGTGCTTCTTCAAAGTTACCACCGTCCCTTTTCCGGCTTCACTTACAACACTAACGTCATCCATCAACGCTTGCATTAAGTAGAACCCTAACCCGCCAACCTGAACGTCACTTAACTCCTTATCATGCAGTGTCATACGTTCATTAGACTTGTCCAAGCCGTCAAAGCTCTCCCCTTCGTCTTTGACTGTAATGGATAAGGAGCTTTCCTCTACCTCAAAAATAACATCTACTACTCCGTCTTTTTGGCCATAAGCATATAATACTGAATTGTTACACGCCTCTGACACTGCCACTTTCATGTCTTCTATATCCTCATAGGTGAAACCCATTTTCGAGGCAATGCCGTATAAATTCAACCTAACAATATCCACATACTCTGCGCTAGCAGGCAACTGAAGAATTACTTTTTGCACATCATCACTCATTCTTTGTTCTATCCTTTCCTAGTGGGAATTCTCTTGGGAGGCAAAAAACTTGGAAATACCAGTCATGTCAAACAACTTCTGAATTTGTGGAGGAACATCCTCAACCATAAACTTAACGTCCATTCCTTGTCTTGATTTCAGGATCGAAAGTAGAATACCAATCCCTGTGCTATCGATGTATTTTAATTCTTTTAGATTAATAACTAAATCTAGTTTGGTGTCTCCCACAAGTGGCTCCATAACCAGGCGGAAATCGGAAGCAACTGATAAATCAAGTTCACCACTCAGGAAAACTGTGCATACATTCCCTTTGGTTTCTGTCTTAGCATGGAACTTGTTACTTTTATGCGTATTCATTAGACGATCTCTCCTGAACAAATATTTTCTATATTAATAACCTTAATGATATACCTTTGAATCAGATAACGTTAAAAAAACAGATTGGTAAATACTAGATTACGCTTGGAAAATAGATATATCAGGTTCTACTAATACATTGTCGTTGCTAGAATATCGAGAAATAATTTGTTTTATACTACTCATCTTCAGCGGTTTGCTGATGTAATCATCCATTCCAGAGGCCTTACAGCGATTCTGAATCCCTTCCATGACGTTCGCCGTCATTGCAATGATAATGGTCTTCTCGGCAGCAGGACCACCCTCTCGACGAATTTGAGCGGTCGCCTCTAAGCCATCCATCACTGGCATTTGAAGGTCCATAAAGATAAAATCATAAGGATGTTTAATCGCCATATCCACAGCCTGTTGACCATCTTCAGCCATATCGGCCGCATAGCCCAGCTTATCCAGCATGCTGACCATTAGACGCTGATTAATCGGATGGTCATCCACAACAAGGATTCTACTTCTCCCCTCTTGATTGGGAACAGGATGCGTGGATTCCTCTTCTTGATATCCACCTATCAAATCTTCTCCTGGCATGGATGCCTGAATCGTAAAGATAAAAGTAGCTCCTTTTTGCTCCATCGATTCTACCCGAATTTCTCCGCCCATCATTCCGACAAGAGATTTACATATAGCTAGTCCCAGACCTGTTCCCCCATATTTCCGTGTCATGGAAGAATCAAGCTGCGAGAAGGGCTCAAATAATCGGTCACATTTCTCCGGAGAAATACCAATCCCCGTATCCATAATTGTGAATTCAACTTCCATCTTATGATTCGCAACACTCTTGATCGAGGCGACTAGATAGACCCCACCTTGATTTGTGAATTTAACTGCGTTAGCGATCAGATTAATTAGAACTTGGCGTAAACGAGCCATATCCCCATATAAAAGCCGAGGCAATTTCTGATCAATAAAATAAGCGAGCTCCAGGTTCTTCTTTCCGGCTTCTATCGAGAAGAGGCTGAACACCTCTTGAATACAATTTCGAAGTTCAAATAAGTGCTCTTCAACTTCCATTTTTCCGGATTCCATTTTAGTAAAATCAAGAATGTCGTTAATTACCGTAATCAACGTGTCTGCACTTTTCCGAATGATCTCCGAATATTCCTTTTGCTCAGAAGTAAGATCCGTCTCCATTAACAAATCGATCATGCCAACTACGCCGTTCATAGGTGTACGAATTTCATGACTCATCATGGCTAGAAATTCTGACTTTGCTTTGGAGGCAATCTCCGCCTCTTCTTTTGCCTTGATAAGCTCACTATTAATGATTTCCAGTTCTTTCGTCTTTTGCTGCAGCAGCATGGTTTGAGTCTGATGCTTCTTGCTCGTGATGTACATTTCGACAAAGCCTTGTATCTTAGAGTTCAAAATTTGCGGAATGAAAGGCTTGACCATATAATCAATAGCCCCTGCCGAATAGCCCGCGAATAAATGCTCCGCTTCTTTGCTATTGGCAGAGATAAAAATAATCGGAATTTCCTTCGTTTTCTCTCTGGCCTTGATCAATTTGGCAGTTTCAATTCCATCCATACCCGGCATCTGTACATCTAGTACAATGACAGCAAAATCATACCTTAACAAACAGCGCAACGCTTCTTCACCGGAGGTAGCTTTAATTAGCTCGTAATGCTGGCTCTCAAGCACTGCCTCCAGCGCCAGCAAATTTTCAGGACGGTCGTCGACTAGTAGTATATGAATTGGTTCTTGAAACCCCATAGGACCACCCTCCTACATGCGTTATTTTATGTTACGGTATATTTTCTCCACTCTGTCTAAAGATTCATAGCAATCGCTATATTTCGTAAAGTGAATGGACTCCTTAGAGCCCAGAACAAGGATTCCAAAGCGACTTAGACTTTCATGAAACAACCCGTGAACATGATCACGAAGCTCATCATTGAAATAGATCATTACATTCCGGCAGAAAATAACATTAAATTCATTAAATGAAGTGTCAGTAGCTAAATTATGCTCAGCAAAAATAATATTTTTGCGTAAATAAGGTTGTAAAATAACTGAGTTATACTTCGCAGTATAGTATTCGGAAAATGCCCGAGTACCTCCTGCCTCCAAATAATTCTTTGTGTATTGCTTCATTCTGCTAATATCATAAACGCCTTCCTTAGCCTGCTGTAAAGAACGCTCATTCATATCTGTGGCATAAATTCGAGCCTTATCATAAAGCCCTTCTTCATGAAGCAGGATGGCCATAGAATAAACTTCTTCCCCAGTGGAACATCCGGCATGCCAGATACGAATATAGGGATAGGTTCTTAACAAAGGAACTACCTTCTGGCGAAAAGTTAGAAATAATCCCGGATCCCTGAACATTTCAGTCACAGGAATAGAGAGACTGTAGACAAATCGTTCAAAACAAGCCCGATCATGCAGAACCTTCTCTTGCAGCGCGGATATGGTGAGTACATTCTCCGCATGAACATGATGCCAGATGCGTCGTTTTAATGAAGGCAACGCATAATTCCGGAAATCATAGCCATATAAACGGTGTACCCCATCAAGAAGCAGCTCAATCTCAATTTGCTCCAGTTCGTCACTTCCCGCCAGAACGGGTTGCTCCTCATATCCGTGTTCTATTGCTTTCATTGTTATCCCGACTCCCTTATCAACACGCCGTACTTTTGAAGAATGGCTTTTTGTTAGTTCTTTTAAAGTATTACCCCAATATTAAGGTTACGAATACAGCCAGACTCGCATTAAAGATAGAAGTTGACCTGTTGCAATTGGCTTCTTCATATAGTCAGAGGCTCCAGCTTCAATGCATTTGGCACGATCCTCTTTCATAGCTTTGGCGGTCAGCGCAATAATAGGCAGTTTCTGATACTGTGGCATCTCGCGAATCCGGCGCATAGCCTCATATCCGTCCATTTCTGGCATCATCATATCCATTAGCACAAGA
Source organism: Paenibacillus sp. FSL R5-0923 (assembly GCF_038009145.1). Taxonomy (NCBI): domain Bacteria; kingdom Bacillati; phylum Bacillota; class Bacilli; order Caryophanales; family Paenibacillaceae; genus Paenibacillus; species Paenibacillus sp. FSL R5-0923. The sequence goes on along the minus strand of NZ_JBBPAT010000001.1, from coordinate 1,642,602 downwards.
TCAAAATCTTCTTGCTCTACCAGCATTTCCAGCGCTTCGCGTCCATTCTCCGCAAACTTCACTTCCATATGATACTCTTCGAGTACGCTGGAGAGCGCAAAGACATTGCGAATATCATCATCGACGAGCAGTATTTTCTTTCCTTCAAACAATTCTTCTTTATTATGAAGCTTCTGCAGAATCTTACGTTTATCTTCCGGAAGATTTGCTTCTACCCGGTGCAAGAACAATGTTGTCTCATCCAACAACCGCTCTGGAGAACGTACATCCTTGATAATGATTGATTCCGCATATTTACGCAGCTGCGTCTCTTCTTTGCCATCCAAATCCTTACCCGTATAAATAATAATAGGCAGATCATTTAATTCCTCATCATCACGAATCTGATCCAGCAGATCGAAGCCTGTCATATCCTCAAGCATCAAATCTAGAACCATACAATCATATCTCTGCTTCCGCAGCTCATTCAGTGCCTCCCCGCCAGTTGAAACTGCGGTTATAGCCACATCGTCATGACCAATCAATTCCATGATCGAACGACGTTGAATCTCATCATCCTCTACAATCAGCAAGTACTTCAACGTACTGGAGGTGTAGTTCTCGATTTGCGAGAAAGCCCGTTCAAGCGCCTCTCTAGAAGAAGGTTTTCTTAAATAAGCCATTGCCCCCATCATAAGCCCCTGCTTCACTTCATCATTTACAGAGATGACATGGACAGGGATATGGCGAGTCTGTGATGCACTCTTTAGTTCTCTAAGGATGGTCCAGCCATCCATAACCGGCAGCTGAATATCAAGAATAATCGCGTCTGGTAAATAAGTCTTCGCCATCTGCAATCCGGTATCCCCTTGGAGGGCTACCAGTCCTTTGAAGTTGCGGCCATGAGCCATATCCAGCAGTATTTTTGCGAAGCTCTCATCATCTTCAATAATAAGCAGAACCTTATCATTTGCAGTTAATTGATCACGATCATCATCGATCACTAATTGTGGGATAGGTGCATGAGCCTGCGTTGGTACAAGGGTTGGAAGTATATCTCCAATATACCCCTCGAAGGTTGCATCTTCTCTAGAAGCAGCAGCTTCTATTACTGCAGGTTGCTGCTTAATATAATTCCCTATAACTGGCAAATACATAGTAAAGGTACTACCTTGGCCCTCACGGGATTCCAGTACAATAGCTCCACCCATTAAACGTGCTAACTCACGGCTAATGGACAAACCTAAGCCTGTCCCCCCAAATTTACGGCTGGTAGTTCCATCCACCTGTTGGAAGGCTTCGAACACAATATCAGTTTTGTCTGCCGGAATACCAATTCCGCTATCCTTTACAGCAATAGCAATATATTCAACTTCACCTGGCAGATCTAGCGGAATAAGATTGTCATCTGCTTGACTAACCGAGAACTCAATAAATCCTTCCATCGTAAATTTAAAGGCATTAGAAAGCAGATTTCTTAACACCTGCTTCAACCGATGACCATCGGCAATGACACTATCTGGCAGTGGCTCGTTAAAGGTAATTTTTAAAGAAAGTCCCTTTTTGAGCGCTTGCGGAGCAAAATTCTGCTTCACAAAGCTCTTCAGCTCCGTTAATTTAATTTCTTCTTGGTTCAGTTCCATTTTGCCAGCATCAACCTTGGATAAGTCCAAAATCTCATCAATCATCTTAAGCAAGTCTGCACCTGACATATAAATCGTATGTGCAAATTCAACCTGTTTCTCTGACAAGTTGCCATCCTTATTCTCCGTGAGTAGCTGCGACAGAATCAAGAGACTGTTGAGCGGAGTTCGCAATTCATGAGACATATTCGCTAAGAACTCTGATTTATATTTACTAGTAACGGATAATTGCTTGGCCTGTTTCTCTAATTGAATTTTTGCATGCTCAATTTCATCTTTCTTCTCTTCAACCTCCTGCACTTGTTCCTCTAAAGCGCGGGTCTTGGCAATAAGTTCCGTATTATAATGCTCCAGTTCTTCCTGCTGACGCTGGAGTAGTTCTTCCGAACGTTTAAGCGCATCCGTCTGCTCTTCTAAGTTCTCATTGGAACGACGCAATTCCTCTTGCTGAGTCTGTAATTCCTCCGACTGACACTGCAGCTCTTCCGTAAGAGCTTGTGAATCACGCAACAACTTCTCCACGATCAAACGACGGCTAATATTATTAAAAATAATACTTAAATTATTAGCGAGTTGTTGCAGCAAATCATTTTTCAAACTGCTAAAAGGTTGGAATGAAGCAAATTCTACTACGCCTAGCAGTTCGTCTTCAAAAATAAGCGGATGGATAGAAATATATCCAGGTTGTGCATCCACGAATCCGGACTTAACGGATGAATAGTCTTCAGGAGCTTTCTCCAGTCTGATCGGGTGCATATCGAGCGCACTTTGTCCTACAAGCCCTTCACCAATCACAAACCCGTCCTTAGGTTTCTTATCATTATCTACTGCATAATATCCACTGCTTCGTAAAAAATCAGGACGATTGGCATCTTTTAAATATACAGCTCCGAACTGTGCTCCCAGCACAGGGGTAAACTCATTGATGAAGGTCTGTGAGACCTGATCCAAGGAGCTAACACCTCGCAATAGTTCCGTCACCCGAGCAACATTCGCATTCAGCCAGGATTGGTCATTCTGCGCTTGCGCATAGGCCTGTTCCATTTGCTGCTTCTGTTCAAGATCTAAAGCCATCTTTTTAAAGACAAGAGCAACCTCACCAATTTCATCTTTAGTAGTAACCTTTATACGCCGTATAGCCCTCACTTTACCGTTGCCAAAGCTGGTAATCATCATCGAAACGACATTAAGCCCCCGAGTGATGCTTGGGATGATCCATAGAACCACTCCAAGTCCGAGAAGTAAGCCCATAATCATCATTAGAACTACCATCTGAGTCGAACTTTTATAAGCTTCGTTGGCCTTCGTACTCTCTTCATTCATAATAAAAGCATTATAATCAGAGAGACTGTTCAGAGCGTTTAACACGGCATTCTGAATCGCTTGTCCCTCTGTGTTGGAATACGTGCTAGCATTCTGAAAATAACCAGCCGATAGCAGTTTCAATACCTTTTCCTGATAATTTAAATAAGTGGTGTACGCATCATCTATTTGACCAACCATTTGCATTTCTTCAGCGCTAGTCATCGATGCTTTTATTTTCTCGTAGTGCTCATTCGCTTTAGTAATCTTTTTATTAATCTCATTCTTTTGAGATTCTACCGATGATGCATCTGCACTTAACATGGTCGTGGTCAATATTCGCGCCATATCATTGACTTCTCCACGCATCCCCGAAGAAGATCGCCCCTTCATATATCTATCCTGATACCCTTCCAGTTGGTTATTCATATAATTTAAGCGGTCGTATCCTATCATCGTAAGTGCAAGCATAATCGCTAACATGGCACTGAAGCCAATTAAGAGTTTAGCCTTTATCTTCATTCTCTATCTGTTCCCTTCTTCAGTGAGATCCACACAATACACTTATCATCATCACGCTCTTTAGGAACCTCAACATTGAAAAAAGCAGCTCGAATAGCTTCTTCGTTCCACTCATGTTCAACATTTAAATGTTGAATCATAAATTTCAGCTGCTCTTCTTGTTCGCCCTCAACCAGTTCCAATAGACCATCTGTATAAAGAACTAGATGCCCTTCATCTTCATAGGTTAAGCTCTGTGGCTGAATATCAATCCGTTCAAACAAACCTACTGGGTGACAGTTACTTTCCAGCATGACTGGAGTCTTAGCCACACCTTCAAAAAATAGCGCAGGTGGATGCCCGGCGTTGACGTAGTCAATACGTTTCATACGGGTATCTATCACAAGATAAATGGTCGTAAAGTAGTATTGGATCAGCTTTTTCTCAATATAGAGCTGATTAAACCTTCGATTGAGCTCCTGAATTACCTTTTCCGGCTCTACATACGTAGTTACCGTGTCCTTTAACACAGAAGCAAGAAACATACAAAAAAGAGATGACGATATTCCGTGTCCCATAATGTCCAGCAGGATCACGCCATATCGGCCATCACCAAGGGGGTACCACGCGTATAAATCACCGGCAAGCTCAGAGGATGGCTGATAGATGGCATTGACCTCAAAATTCTCTTCCTGAAGAGGCAAGCTCAACACAGCATTCTGAACAAGTGCGGCCAGTCTCAATTCTTCTTGAATTCGCTGATCTCGTTCCTTATGCCAATCTTTCTCTCGCTTCAACCGCAACGCGAGCCGAATTCGGGCCATCAGCTCCACTTTGTTAATGGGTTTCGTAACATAATCTACTGCACCTGCATCCAGTGCTTCTGCCAGCTTCTTGGAATCGCCAACAGCTGTAACCATTATTATTGGAATATCCTTTAGGTGTTCGTATTGCTGTACAACACGACATGCCTCGATTCCATCCATTTCCGGCATCATCATATCCAGTAAAATCAGATCGATATCTGACATCCGAGGACGTCCATCTTCACTCACAGAACCGATACCCAACCGTGTAAGCATCTCTTTTGCAGAGGATGCGGTTACGAAATTTCGGTAATCTTCTTTTTTCAGGATTTCACGGATAATGATAACATTAGTCGGATTGTCATCTACGATTAAGATTCTCATCATCTTCACCTCACACGAATAGTATTACGAACGTAAAATTCTGCGACTCATTACCTATATCATACGCTATTTAAATGTGTTATTTCTATTTTTAATATATGTAAATATAGTAATAGGTTCATTTACGCCTTCAGCAAAGTAACCTCCCGAACCACTACATGTAGTGGTTCGGGAGGTTACTCTATGGTAAAGACAGCCTCTGTTTATTAACCAAAATGATCAAAAGTGAAACATATTAAGAAGAAATACTATCAAATAAATCAATACCTTCAAATTCACCTGCCAAATTTCGATATATTTTGAGCGCATTGTTTCCTCTCATATATACATCACCATCTTCGGCAATAAAATACGGTTTACCCAAGGTCGATTGCACATTATCCTTCACGGGATCAATTCCCACCCCATTTACCTGTAGCCCAAACTGCTGTGCTTGAGAAGGTGAGACATGCACATACAGTACAAACCCCTCACCAACACCCACTGTTACATCTGCGTATTGGTACTCCTCTGTCCCTTGCAATGGATCATTTGTTACCGCCAGCGGATTGCCCTTGGCCAGAAGCAATTCTTCCTTCGTAGCATATAAAGCAACACCTTGCAGTGAATCAAACTGATTTATAGCAGGGCTCGTTTCTGAGGAATGTTCAAATGTAAGAACTGTCTTAGGCTGATCACTAAAAGTCGAGATAGGCGTCAACTGTGGAGACGCATCAAAGTATGGGGAAAGTAGACTAAACAAGAGTATGATAATGTTCATGTTGTTATCCCACCTTTCTTATCTGCAGCCGCCATTTACAGAGGACTTGCTGCCTTAACTTTAATGACGGAATTTTTTCCAAAGAGTTGCAGCTACATCTACACTTTTTAACACAGTAGCTATTTTCCCCGGTGCTTTCTCGTTATTAACAGCATCATAAGAGTTTACCGTACGTTCCTCAGCTGGAGTCAGCGGAGCTTCTTTTATGGATACCCCCTTACGCTTCTCCCTCAGTTCATGTGATTTACGATATCTCTCAATCACAGTTACTGAAACTTGCTTAACGGTTAAGGTTAACTCATTCATAACTTCTCCCAAATTCTTCACAGAATCTATGACAGGATCAATCTTCTGAATTTTATTCTGTACATCAGCGGTAATTTCATTTGCATGTCTGACTGTAGTCTTCACTTCATAAGTCAGTTCATCCATCGTCTTCTGCACTTCCACCAAGGTCTGGCTTACTTTGTCGAGAGATTGCTTCGCTGACTGCAAAGTCTTAATTAGAAAGAAAACAAGTATTGCGAATGCGATAGCAACGAGAGCTACACTAAGTTCAATGATCATATTCATAACCCCTTCCAAATCTCATAAATAGTGGCTAATCAGCCTTGTATACTGCATAGTTACCCCTACTACCATATGCCGAAACAATCTGTCGAGCGTTGTCAAAACTCCCTGCTCCCCTTTGTTTCAGAATCAAAGTCCCCGTTTATACAATGACTACAAATCAAAAAAAGGATAGGTGATATGTAATGTTAAAATGGTCCGCAATTCTGCTAGTTGTAGCTGTAATCGCTGGTATCTTTGGTTTCTTCAATCTTGTAGCAGCCGCTGCTGGTCTTGCAAAGATACTATTCTTCGTATTCTTGGTTCTGTTTGTTGTTTCCCTCTTCACGGGACGCAGAGGTAGATCGATGTAGCCTCCTCCCATATCTATCCATATATCTTATTCATCATGCAGAAAGTATAGGTCATTCCCACACAGATGTCACTTGAGAAAATAAGAAAAAGTTTTGAAGTTAGATCATAATGAGGAGGAACTTAACATGAAAAAATTCGCCAGCATTACACTTGCCTTGGGACTTATGGCTTCAATAGCAGCTACAGCATCAGCCGCTGAGGTAACAGGGACAACTACAGATTCTACGCCCGGAACTGGAAGCACTTACACAACATCTTTTGAAACGATCATTACCCCATCGGATATTACTCCAGCCACACCACAAATTGTTCTAACCGAAAAAACAGCTTTCCACTTTTCAGTTGGCAGTATGATTCCCGCAGGCTGGCTTAGCGCTCAAACGCTTGATACCACAGGTGAAGTGATTACGGATACTTGGGGCAATGAATGGAGAGAAATCTACACTTGGCTAGGAAAAGCGTGGGTAAAGGTTCCTGTTGCTGCCAATGTAACTATGTAATTAGTATAAAAAAGATGATAACAAGCATAAACGCCTTCGGCGTCCCTATAAGGACGGCAAGTGTTTAAGCGAGAAATATAAAGATAATTTATAGAACGGAACATATAAATTCTTATATTTACAAAAAGCTACCCCCTCAGTAGATCATTCTACTGAGGGGGTAGCTTTTGCGCTTACGCCGCCTTTGTTCACCCGTCACAAACATGCGATGCTGCCGCTTCTGTATACCTATATAATTATCGGATGACCGATCCCCCGAAGAGGAAACGATTCGTCCAAGAAGCGCTTAATTTATCTACTTTCACCCCGCCTGAAGCTACGGAATACGTATGGAGAACTTGTCCATCTCCTAGATACATAGCAACATGCGATATTCTTGCCTTAGATTTGTCGATCCCTTCATACGCTGAAGCGGAGTTCCCTTTATAATCCATAAAGAACATTAGATCGCCGCGCTTCAAACCGGAAGTAGACGTAACTACCGTACTATTCGATTTCACCCAATCTCCCTGTTGACGGGAATCAGCAGGCAGTTTCAAATTCACAGCATCCATGAAAATTTGCCGGATAAAATCAGAACAATCGAAGGTGCTTGTATCATATCTGCTGGAACCAAACTCATAAGGTGTACCCAGATAGCCCATACCTGCTGAGATTACACTCTCGATTTGGGCAGAAGCCCCAGGTGTAGAAATAGGTGGTACTGGTGCTGGCGGCGTTGGTGTCGGCGTTACCGTCCCAGTCCCCCCATTATTAGCGAACGAAGTATATTGATCACTTGAACTTATATATCCAATGCTACCATCAGAGGTTTGAATTTGATACCAGGAGCTGTTCGGCTGTGCCAGAAGCTGTACTTGTTCCCCCTTCTTCAGAAGCCTCAGTACTTTTCCGCTTGTAGAAGGAGCAGTTCGAAGATTCACTCCGTACTTTATGGTTCCCGTTTGTGCTGATGGTGCTGTTGGTGTACCTACTGAAGATGAATTTACGCTGATATACTTATCATCTGTACTTGTATAGCCTACGGATCCATCCGCTGCTTTCACCTGATACCAATAGCTATTCGGTTGTGCCACAATCTGCACTTGATCTCCTTTTTGCAAATACTTCACTACTTCTCCACTTGTAGAAGGTGTACTGCGAAGGCGAACACTTGCCTCGATGACCGCTGTTTGACCGGCTGCTGCTGCCATAACTGAATTTGATGGACTTGAGGCTGCTGCTGCATTTCCAGGAGCAGATACTCCTAAACCTGCAACAATTGCAGCTGAAACCAATAAGGATGCTGTTAATTGCTTATGTGATTTAATCATACGTTCCCCCAATACCATGATGAGATTTCAACAAAGGTGTGAACTACATTCCTTTATGCCCTCATTATAGGCTTGCCCGGGATTTGGAACATGCTCCAAATTGCACATATAATCATGCCACTTTATGGTAAAATACAGGACTAAAGTCTTGAATCCTCCTTAAATATGTTTGTTTTTTCCTTAAAATAGAATTTTTCAAATTTAATCTTTAGGTTCCACATGCACCTGTACATTCATAATATTGTGTAGCTTGCTCATTCTCTCTTCAATGGAGTCACTGATCCTATGACCTTCCACCACTGTAATATTCGCGTCTACCTCCACTACAACATCCACGTGTACATGATTCCCATGAACCCGTGCCTTCACATCTTTAATCCCCTCTACTCCCGGTGTTCGAGCAATCGTACTACGTAGATCCATCAATCTATCTTCATCAAAGCCATCCGTAAGCCGGTAGGTCGAGTCACGAAAAATATCCCATGCCGTCTTAGAGATAATCAGTCCGACAACTACTGCCGCCGCAGAATCAATCCATGGCAGTCCGAACTGGGCACCTACAATCCCAACAGCCGCACCTATACTAACCATAGCATCGGAAAAATTATCTTTCGCCGCTGCCATGAGTGCACTACTATTTATCTGCTTAGCCAGCCTTTTGTTGTATATGTATACTCCCATCATTGCTACTGCACACACTAGAGCCACACCAGCAGACCATAGCTGCGGGGTTTCCTTTGCACGATCGAAAAAGGACCGCACCGCCTCCACAATCACTTGAATACCTACTACCGCCATAATAAAAGAAGCCAACAATGCAGCTACTGTCTCTGCCCGAAAATGTCCATAAGCATGGTCAGAGTCAGGTGGCTTCCGCGAAATCTTTAGACCAACCAACACGGCTGCAGATGCTACGATGTCAGTTAAATTATTGACTCCGTCCGCGACCAATGCACTAGAGGCGAATAGATAACCGCTAACCAGCTTGAAAGTCGATAAAATGAGGTAAGCCGCTATGCTAACCCAAGCGCCACGCTCGCCTTTACGTATATCTTCGTAAATATCAACCATTTTGGCTATCTCCTCGTTTTCTGTTTTGTTAGAAAAGAATTCTTTCAATTATTCTTGCCCTTGTAGCAGCATTTAAAAACAATTAGAATAAAGTGAAGGACTTGCTTCAAAGGAGGTTATCATAATGAGCGAAAACAATGAAAAAGGAAAAATCAATTTAGCTGAAGCTATCCGGCAAAAGCTGGAGCAGAAGAAACAACAATCTTCCTCCAAACCTGGATCAACTTTTCAGGCCGGATCCGCTAAACCACTAAAAAGTCAGAATAACAAAAAGCCTAACAACCAACGCCGTCGTACCGGCGGATCCTAGTACTATTTTATAAACATTAAAGGCTGCGCATCCCTCAGGGACAACGCAGCCTTTTATGCGTTCGTCTGCCTTAAAGGATGGGCTAGAACTCATCAAATTCATAACTGATTCTCTTTATTGTACAATTAGACAACTGAAAACATGCGCTTTGGGAAACCTCAAGTGATAAGGCTTCCTGTCTTGTAAGCCCAGCGTATACTCCCCGTAGAATTCTACTTGTTAATCCATGTGTAACCGCAATGACCCGCGGAGTGGAGGACAAGCTATCCAGCCAGTCTGTGACACGCTCCTGAACCACTTCATAGCTCTCTCCATCTGGTGAACGAAAATACCAATCATACATAGTCGTATCTTCAAGACTATTTGGCCAGCCCTGCTCAATTTCCTTGAGCGTTAGCCCTGACCAAGAACCAACGGAAACTTCACTTAACCTAGAATCCGTTTCTATTTCATTGAAATCATAACCTAAGATTTCACACAAAATTTGTGTACTTTGCAGCGCTCTCCCAAGTGGACTTGAAATCACCTTCCATTCGGAGAAATGCTCCACCGAATAACGAAGCAGCCTACCCATTTGTCTGACTTGATCCATTCCATGCTCAGTCAGAGGTGAGTCCAATTGGCCTTGGTAACGACCTTGCGTATTAAACTCGGTCTCCCCATGCCGCATAATAAAAATAGTTCTGTCCACATGCTTCACCTACCGTTACCTTTTCAAAATCGAAATTATAAAGACAGCTACCCTAATCCTATCAGGATTAGAGTAGCTGCTTAACGGGTTCCTTCCGCATAACGGAAAGTAAATATTATACTTCTACAGGATACATGCGTTGGCGCATTTCCTTAATTTCAGGATTCTCTAAATACTCATCGTAAGTCATCGTGCGATCAATTACACCTGTAGGTGTGATCTCGATGATACGGTTAGCAATCGTTTGGATGAACTGATGGTCATGGGAAGTAAAGAGAATAGTCCCGTCAAAATCAATCAGTCCGTTATTCAGTGCCGTAATGGATTCCAGATCCAAGTGATTGGTAGGCTCATCGAATACAAGCACGTTCGCACCGTTCAGCATCATCTTCGCCAACATACAGCGAACCTTCTCGCCCCCGGACAATACACTCGCTTTCTTCAGTGCTTCTTCTCCGGCGAACAGCATCCGTCCAAGGAATCCACGCAGGAACGTCTCATCCTGATCTTTAGAATACTGACGCAGCCATTCTACGAGATTCAAGTCCACGCCATCGAAATAGCTGGAGTTGTCTTTTGGGAAATAAGCTTGAGTTGTAGTGACGCCCCACGCATATTCACCCGCATCCGCTTCCTGCTCACCCATGATCACATCAAATAGAAGTGATTTAGGCTGGGAGTAAGGACCCACGAAAGCAATCTTATCACCTTTGTTAACTACAAAGCTGATTTCATCAAGAACCTTCTCACCTTCAACCGATTTGGTCAATCCGCTGATCGTCAGAAGCTGCTTACCTGCTTCACGTTCAGGTTTGAAGTTGAGGAACGGATATTTACGGTTAGATGGACGAATGTCATCCAACGTAATTTTCTCGAGTTGTTTCTTACGAGAAGTCGCCTGTTTAGACTTGGAAGCATTGGCCGAGAAACGCTGAATAAAGGCTTGCAGTTCCTTGATCTTGTCTTCCTTCTTCTTGTTCGAATCACGCTGTAAAGCTTGAGCAAGCTGACTGGACTCGTACCAGAAGTCGTAGTTACCAACGTACATCTGGATTTTGCCAAAATCAATATCCGCAATATGCGTACATACTTTGTTCAGGAAGTGACGGTCATGGGATACGACGATAACAGTACCTTCATAATCCATGAGGAAGTTCTCTAACCAGCCAATCGATTCTAGATCCAAGTGGTTGGTAGGCTCATCGAGCAGGAGGTTGTTTGGACGGCCAAACAAGGCTTGTGCCAAGAGTACCCGTACCTTCTCATTGCCGCTCAGTTCGGCCATTTTCTTATCATGCAGTTCACGCATAATGCCAAGACCGATCAGCATAGCCGCCGCATCTGGCTCTGCATCCCAGCCATTAAGTTCTGCAAATTCGCCTTCAAGCTCACCGGCACGTAGACCATCTGCTTCCGTGAAATCAGACTTCGCATAAAGCGCGTCCTTTTCTTTCATGATTTCATAAAGACGAGTGTGACCCATAATTACTGTTTCAAGTACTGGGAATTCATCGTACTCGAAATGATTCTGCTTCAGAACTGCAAGGCGTTCACCTGGTGTTATATGAACATCACCCGTGTTCGCTTCAATCTCCCCAGACAGAATTTTCAGAAAGGTTGATTTACCAGCACCATTGGCACCAATCAAACCATAGCAGTTACCAGGGGTGAATTTTATGTTTACATCTTCGAAGAGAGCGCGTTTTCCGTAGCGGAGTGTTACGCCGCTTGTGCTAATCATTACGCATTACCATCCTTTTCACTTTAGGGTTTCGGCTCATTATAGCATAAAATCAGTGCAAAAATCCCGTGAAATAGGCATTTAAGCTGATCTCTCTCCTACGAAACTTATTCCAACTGTTTTACGGCGACAACTTTTAAGGAGGAATTTTTTCAATTATTCCCCAGATGTGCGATTCTCCTTTTGTACGACCAGTGTTTCTCCATAACCGAGTGTACGAATTCTTTCCTCCGAAATCGCGTGTTTAACTCGGGCGTTCTCCATGCGATCCAGTGCTTCCCGGGCGGTATCATCAGCAAGTCTGAAGGTACCGTAATGCATCGGAATCATGGTCTCCGCCCCTACATCTAGGAAAGCTTGTATGGCTTCCTCAGGATTTACATGCTGAGAGGTCATGAACCATTCCGGTTCATAGGCCCCAATCGGCATAAGCGCGATATCGATCTTATAACGACTTCCGATCTCCTTAAAGCCAGGAAAATAACCGCTGTCCCCAGCGAAATAAAGATTCGGAGAAGACTTCTGATTTCCGGAATCAGCGGGCTCCAAGATGTACCCACCCCAATGAGAAGTATTCGTATCCCATGGCGTTCTCCGCGTCCAGTGCTGGGTAGGCACAAAACTAAGCTTGATCTTACCTAGCTTAATCTCCTGCCACCATTCCATTTCCACACAGTTGTGGAACCCTTTTCGAAGCATTTTTCGCTTCAGACCAACAGGAACTACAAGCGTTGTCCCTGCCCGATATAATTTGCGGATAGAGGCGATATGCAAATGGTCATAATGAGAGTGCGAAATCAGAATCAGGTCAATCGGTGGCACTTCGCTAAGTGGAATCCCAGGTTGTCCCAGTCTTTTCTCAAAGCCCAGCCTTCTCGCCCAGATGGGATCTGTAATGATATTCATCCCTTCATATTGAAGGAAAAATGTTGAATGCCCAATCCACGTAATGGTAGACTCCAATCGATTCTCAGACAGATAAGATAATCTGGGCGGCGTATTCGGTACAACATATGAATAGTCCTTCTTCTTGCGACGACGCTCCTCACGCCACTGGCGAAATTCCTTTAATGATTTATCGGTACTTACATTATCGACGTTATGGTAACGAGTTTTAGGCATACAACACCTCTTCTACAGAAGTTTACCGAGCAACCCTAGCTTTAGCGAATATACTACAACTATATTGAACAGCAGCGTATTTTGCAAAATATACAAATAGCATGATAAAGGTTCGCCCTTTTATTCATCACAATTGCAGACTTTAGCGAAATAATAGAAGAGTTCTTTTGGTTTCACGCCAGAAATGAGATAATATGTGTATAAAGTATGGCGGTGCATATACCGTTCAAGGGGGAGCTACGTATGAAGATTACTTTTATTGAACCGACTCCAAGTCCAAATACGATGAAGCTACATTTGGACGAAAGTTTAGAACCCGGAATTCGCAGAACCTATACTCCAGAAAGTGAGCGTTCCGCACCTGCTTGGGCACGTGAAATGTTAACGATACCGGGCGTTATTAGCATTTATCATGCTGCTGACTTCGCAGCACTTGAGCGCAAAGGCAATGCCGATTGGGCAGCCATTCTAAGAGAAGTTCAAAGCCGCTTCGCTAACAGCGAAGGTGTAACTGGAGATTGGAGCCTAGCTGACGAGAATGCCGGTGCTCATTTTGGGGAAGCGCAGGTCTTCGTCCAATTGTTCCGCGGAATTCCGATGCAAATCCGCGTCAAAACGGGCGCGAATGAAGAGCGCATATCCTTAGCTAACCGCTTTACTAAAGCGGTTATGGATGTGGCTAGCGCCGTGATGATCAAAGAGCGCAAGCTCACCGATTACGGCGTGCGTTATGGCGAGCCCGCGGACATTGCGCGCGAGGTCGAGCAAGAGATCGAGGCAGCGTATCCGCAGGAACGCCTCGACTCCCTCGTGCAGCAAGCCATTGCGCACGGAGCCGAAGGTGAGTTCGTCGAGCAGAGACGAACTCGTACACAGGATGAGCTGCTGCGAGACCTGAAGCATGAGGATTGGCGCGTGCGCTACGCCGCGCTAGAGGATCTTACGCCGACGGCGGAGCTCCTGCCGGAGCTTAAGGCGGCGCTACACGATTCCAAGCTGCATATTCGCAGGCTTGCGGTCGTGTATCTAGGCGACCTTCGCACGCCTGAGGCGATGGAGCTGCTCTATGAGGCGATGGCTGACAGCGCCCCAGCCGTAAGACGTACGGCTGGCGATACGCTATCCGACATCGGCGATCCTGCCGCCACGCCAGTGATGACGGCGGCACTAACGGATAAGAGCAAGCTTGTCCGCTGGCGTGCAGCTCGTTTTCTTTATGAAGTTGGCACATCCGAAGCTCAAGATGCGCTCACACTTGCAGCGGATGATCCAGAGTTCGAGGTTGGCCTTCAGGCCAAGATGGCTTTGGAGCGTATCGCCTCAGGTGAAGCCGCAGCAGGCACCGTATGGCAGCAGATGTCAGAACGCCGTCGTAATTAACACGGAAGTACCTGATTTTGTCATTGCTTTGAGAAGTAAACTTGCTTTATACTAATTCCTGTTGTTTATAAATGAATGAAGTAAAGATAGCCTCGTCATACTAAGATGAGGTAGAGGTCGCGGATATAAAGAGTACGCGTGTGGAGACGTTAGAGCCGTCTATGAATCACGCCGAAAGGAATATCCGCCGAAGCTTGCGCTGTAGCTCTTACAGCGGTGCAGGCTGGGGCCGTTGCCGAAAGGCACGGAACTGTCACATTGTACAGCCTGCGTAAGTAGCAGACTGCAGTGTGTTGCGCTATCTTCACAGGGAGTATGATGCGGAGCTGTATAGATGGAAGCCGCAGACATAGTTTGCGGCTTCTTTGCGTTTACAGAATTTGTATGTTTCGTACAGTCATCCATAACCTTCTGGAAATCACGAAGTATACCTCCCGCCTTGCGGGAGTCAGCAGCTCAGCACTCCCCGTTCATGAACAGTAAGATTAGATCATAAGGAGTGTCATATTCATGCAGGGCAATCAGCAAAACCCAGCGCAAGGCAACATAAATCAGCCTGCGCTAAAAAAATCGTTCAAAGCAAGACATTTAACCATGATCGCACTTGGCGGATCTATTGGTACGGGTCTGTTTCTAGCCAGTGGCGGCGCGATCGCTTCAGCAGGACCTGGTGGAGCGCTTCTAGCTTACACGGCAGTGGGTGTAATGGTTTATTTTCTAATGACTAGTCTTGGGGAGCTCGCCACCTATTTACCGGACTCCGGGTCCTTCAGTACCTACGGCACTCGTTTCGTCAGCCCCGCCTTTGGCTTCGCCATCGGCTGGAACTTCTGGTATAACTGGGCGGTTACGATTGCAGCAGAGCTATCAGCGGCTACCGTCATCATTAAATATTGGTTCCCGGACAGCCCTTCCTTTCTCTGGAGTCTGGTGTTCCTACTGCTGATGTTCGGCCTAAACTTCCTATCTGCTCGTGGCTACGGGGAATCAGAATATTGGTTTGCCATTATCAAAATTATTACCGTTATCGCCTTCCTCGTTGTCGGTGTCCTCATGATATTCGGCATTATGGGTGGAGAAGCCGTAGGCTTCAGTAACTTCCAAATCGGGGGCAGCTCTTTCCACGGTGGCTTCTTCGCCTTCGTCGGGGTCTTTATGGCAGCCGGATTCTCCTTCCAGGGTACCGAGCTAATCGGCGTTGCTGCTGGTGAGAGCGAGAACCCACGCCGCAACGTCCCAATTGCGATCCGCCAAGTATTCTGGCGTATATTAATCTTTTATATCCTTGCTATATTTGTAATCGGAATGTTGATTCCTTATACGAATCCAGATCTTCTGCGTGGAGGCATCGATGACATCGGAGTCAGTCCGTTTACGATCGTGTTCAATAAAGCCGGGCTTGCAATTGCTGCATCCGTAATGAATGCCGTCATTCTCAGCTCTGTACTGTCGGCAGGGAACTCAGGAATGTATGCTTCCACCCGTGTCCTGTATGCAATGGCTAAGGATGGCATGGCTCCGCGCGCACTGGGTAAGCTCAATCGCCGTGGTGTCCCTGTTGGCGCTTTGCTAGTAACTACGGCTGTCGGAATGCTCGCCTTTCTCGCTTCATTCTTTGGTGACGGTGCCGTATATAACTGGCTACTGAACGCCTCTGGTATGTGCGGATTTATTAACTGGTTGGGTATTGCGGTCTGCCATTACCGTTTCAGACGTGCTTTTATAGCACAAGGGCATTCGCTAGATGAACTACCTTACCGAGCTAGATGGTTCCCATTCGGACCTATCTTTGCTTTAGGACTTTGTATTGTAGCTATCCTCGGTCAGAATATGGGCGCCTTCTCAGGTGGAAATATCGACTGGTATGGTATCGCCGTTTCCTATATCAGCTTGCCGCTGTTTGTCTTGATCTGGGTCGGCTATCGCTGGTTCCGGAAGAGTAATATTATTCCTTTGGATAAATGCGACCTAAGTACTCACCCAGAATAAAATAGACCCGGTAAAAAAACAAAAAAGGGACGTCCCGTAGCCATTTAGGCTTATGGGATGTCCTTTTTGGTTATCCTTCTATTCCCAAGTCACAAACACTTTGAGATCGCCCGTATTGTCAAAAGCAGAACTGGAGTAAGATACATCCTCTAGTCCAAGCTTATATAGCTCCTGCAGGTCATTCTTAAGCTTGGTCCCACTCCCTTGATAACGGAATAATATAGACACCTCACCAGAGGCAATTGCCTTATTCGCTAGCCGAGTCAGATCTCCTACCGAACGTACAATTAGCTCCTCGGCATATAGCTCATAATTGAGATCCTTCTGAAGCTGTTTATAGACAACCGCATTCTGTCCTCCACGCTCCACAAGCGCAGTCAAGGTCTTATGATAGCCTACAGAAGCTGCCGGATAAGACTTCGTCCAGCTATGATCCTGACGCATCTGCGCATCCGTTCTCAAGTAGTATGCTGTGCTAACCACACCTGCCTTATCAGGTGTCGGGTCATCCCAAGTCGTGTCGAGATGATACCACCGTCCATCTAACAGCACAAGATTCCAGGCATGCAACTGGCTACGTCCTCCAGGCTGTTTGGCTGTACCCTCAACGATTTTATTCGTGAATCCAGCCTCCTTTAACAGCTTATAGGTCAACAGCGAATACCCTTGGCAAACGGCGCTGCCACTCTTCAATCCTTCATAAGCCGTATATTTACGATACGAAGTGTCATACTTCAGATGAAGCACAACCCAATCGTGGATAGCCTTCACCTTCTGATGATTGTTCATGCCCGGCGTTATGATCTTCTTCAGCGCAGCCTTCACTTCTTTGTTTACAAAAGCCGTCTGCTCCAGCGTCTCCAAATATTTCACTTCCACCGTAACTTTTACAGTGCTTGCGCTTCCTCGATAAGTATATCCGTAGCTGTCTATAATGTAATACAAATAAGGGTCACTAGCCATCGCTTGATCCAGAGCCGCTTGTATTTTCGTTTTCAAATTTGAAACTTTGCTCTCATAAGTAAAAGTAATGGTCTCCCTGCGGTTGTTCATTGCACCCGTTAGCTTCTGTGCTACTTCATTTACAGAACGAAGGGTGGGTGAACTCGAAGCCGCATAAGCATGACCCCAGCCCCAATAAATCATCGGTGGAATAGCAGCGAATATAATCACTCCTCCCAGAATGATCTTTACTAATGTGAAGCGTTTTTTCCACATATATATTCCGTTCCTCCGGCTCCTATAGACTTGTAATGAACCCTACCATTTAATAGATAATGAGTGTTTAGGCAAAAAAAGACTGCTCCCTGTAGAATAATTCTACTCTGAGAACAGCCTATATGCTAGAACGATGTGTTTTATTCGCTTTGCGGTGTAATGATATAGGTCTCTCCTATAACGGTTTCAAATTCCATCTCTATCCCTATTCGTGAACCATCGGGACTTTGAATGAGCAAAGGCTGGTGACTGTAAATTCTGCATATTTGTCCATGCGTCGAGGTCAGTTCCGCCTTCGTTAAGCGTCCCTCACGCCATTCTATACTTGTGATAAAGCCGCCTCGGGCTACCAAACCTTTCACACTGCCTTCAGACCATTCTTCTGGAAGAGCGGGTAATAATTCAAGCCCTTCCTGATGACTCTGCAAGAGCATCTCAGCAACTCCGGCCGTAGTTCCGAAGTTACCGTCAATTTGAAATGGTGGGTGATTACCGAATAAATTCGGCAGACTTGAATCTTGCAAAATACGACGTAAACAGCTATACGCACTCTCTCCATCCTTCAAACGCGCATATAGATTAAGTAGCCAGGCTGCACTCCAGCCCGTGTGTCCGCCCCCGCCTTCCAAGCGCTTCTTAAGCGATAACGCTGCCGCCTCTGCTAGCTCTGGTGTGAAGGAAGGACTAATTACATTCCCGGGATATAAATCATACAAATGAGAGACATGGCGGTGCCCAAGCTCTTGTTCAGCAAAATCCTCATTCCATTCACGAATACGTCCGTCCGGTGCAATCCCAGGATGAGCGAGTCGTTCCTGTTTCTGGCGTAGCTCCTGCCTCAGCTGGGCATCGGTATTCAAAATCTCAGCAGCCTGAATGCAATGCTTGAACAGCTCAGCGATCATCGATAAATCCATAGCTGAGCCAGCTGAAACACTGCATGGCGTGCCATCAGCAGTCAAGAATACATTCTCCGGTGAGGTAGACAGACCCGTTGTCCAGCTTCCATCAGGCAGTTCTACCAGCCAATCCAGACAAAATAACGCGGCTCCCTTTAACAAAGGATAAGCTGTGTTTCGCAAATATTCCTCATCTGGACGGAAAGCGTAACGCTCCCACAATTGGCGAGAGAGCCAAACGCCTCCCATTGGCCAAAATGCCCACATCGCCTTGCCGTCTGACGGAGACGTCATACGCCACAAATCTGTATTATGATGCACCGTCCAGCCACGTGCGCCATAATGAATATTTGCTGTACGGCTGCCAGCCATACTAAGCTCCGTAATAAAATCGATTAGAGGTTCATGGCATTCACCCAACCCGCATAACTCGGCTGGCCAATAATTCATTTCAATGTTTATATTAGTCGTATAATTGCTGTTCCATGGCGGCTGAAGATAGGGATTCCAGATCCCTTGCAAATTCAGAGCTTGCGTCCCCGGTCGTGAGCCAGCAATCATCAGGAAGCGGCCATACTGGAACAGCAGCGCTTCTAGCGCAGAATCTGCCTGCCCCTCCTGATACCGTACTAGTCTCTCATCCGTAGGAATCTCTATCCGGGAGGACGAAGGTGCAAGCGTCAACTCCACGCGGCGGAACAAGGACTGATGATCCTCTAGATGGCGCTTCTTCAGCTCTGCATATCCATTAGAGGACAAAGCCAATTGCTCTAGGCACAACTCCGAAGGCAGCTTACCGCCGCTTCCTGGCATCCGGTCATACCCGACAAAATCGGTTGCGGCAGCTAGGCGGATCGTAATGGAGCGCGCACCTGAAACCGACAACATGCCGTTCTCAGCATTACATTTGCCGCCATCTGTACGGATCTCCATTACAGCGGCAAAACTTATGCCAAGCCCCTCTTCGTATAATACGGAACGCGGATGATCTCCTACATAATTATCAGCCACATGCGATGGAGCACGACCGGTCATCATCAGCGCGCCATCCGGAGTGATCTCTAGTCGGAAAGGATGCGGCGAAGTCAGATCCACTGAGAAATCCGGCAAAATCCCCAGCCCTTCTTTTCCTTCTGCACGGATATGAATGACTATAAGTTCATCTGGTCTGCTGGCCAAAACTTCGCGCACAATCCTTACATCCCCCGCAGTATAGGACACCGTAGCAAGCGCTTGATCCAAATCAAGCTCCCTCTGATAATCCTCTACAGGACCACCAAGATTGAACTTCATTCGCAAGTCTCCGAGCGGTTGATAGGATTCAGTCCGTCTGCCTAACATCTTGGCATCCACTAGCGCTTCCGCTTCCTTGTATTTCCCCTCTGCCACCAATTGTTTGGCCGGAGCCAAATGACGCAGCGCCTCATAATTAGCTGTATCCCGCGGAAAGCCCGACCATAAGGTGTCTTCATTTAGTTGAATTAGTTCTTCTTCCGTTCCGCCAAAGATCATGCCGCCCAAACGGCCATTACCCACTGGCAGTGCCTCTTCCCATACAGCTGCCGGCTGCTTATACCAGAGCTTATGCCGCCCAGTGTTCTTACTTTCTTCCACGTATATTCCTCCTATCCTGTAATTACAGATGAAAACAAATCGGCGGGAAGCCCGGACTTTCGTTCGGACTTCCCGCCATCTTCATGCTTTTATTTTATTAACCTTAATTCAATAATTACTCATTCCAAAGTTTCACGCGTTGTTTAACCAGCTCTTCACGTAAATCTTCAGCTTTTGTTACACCAGCTTTATCGAGTTCAGCCATGTAAGCATCCCAAACTTTGTCGAAATCAGCTGGTTTGGACAAGATGGCTTCAGGAATCCGTTTCCAACTGATATCCTTCAGCTTGTTGTCGAGAACGACAATTTCGCTATCCCCAGGAATCGTGATGTTCCATGCCGCGCCCCAAGGTTTAACTTTAAATTCATCTTCATTTGGGAAGAGGTCTTTCCAAGTTGTTGCTTTATAAGCAGCAAGTGTTTCTTTTTCAACTGCATTGTAGCCTACAGTTACTTGCTCAGGGAAACGAGTTGTATAGTAGTTTCCAGTTGGATCCAATACGCCGTCACCATAGTGAGCGCTAAGCAGAGCATAGTTTGATCCGACATTGCCAAGTCCTGTTTCTTTTTGGAAATTGGTAGTGTCATTATATTTACGGTTGTTCACATCTTCAGGAATGACGCGTTTGCCGTCAACTACGTTGTAATGCTTGCCTTCGATACCCCAGTTAACCAATACTTGACCTTCATCGGAAGCTAAGTAGTCCAAGAATTTAATTGCACGTACCGGATCTTTAGCATCTACACTGATCCCAATGCCGTTACCACCCATAAAGCCTGTAGGCCAGAAGGAAGTTTCTTTGTACTCTTCAGACAGGGTTACTGGATAGTGTCCGTATCCTTGATCCAGCTTACCTTCAGCTTTCAATGCTCTTTCTCCATCGCCATAACCCCAGTCTTGGTCGATCAAACCAATAACACGGCCGGTAGCGATTTTAGCTTTGTACTGATCATACTTTTGAACGAAGCTTTCCGGGTCAAGCAATCCGATATCGTTCATATGGTTGAGCCAGCGGAAATATTCTTTCTCGGCAGGACGACGGAAGTGATAAGTTACTTCTTGTGTGTCGATATCAATTGCATATTCTCCATCATCAGGAGAGCCTGTAGTAGTGAATGCTGGGTTAGTTACTGTAATGTACATGTACCAATCATCTGCATTTAGGGTCAGACCGATGTTTTTGTTACCATTTTCATCAGTTGGATGTTTTTCCAGGTAAGCCTTGATTACGTTCTCATAATCTTGGACAGTTTTAATTGCAGGATATCCCGCTTCTTTAACAGCACGGTGTTGTAGTTCAAATCCGCCGCCAGCATCAAAGTATTTGTTATCCACACCTGCATACGTAGGAATAGCATAGATCGCGTGGTCATCGTCACTGTAGCGTGAGCGTTTCATGCCTTCTTCGCCTAATACTTTTTTGATGTTCGGAGCATATTTTTCAATCAGATCTGTCAGATCAAGCATTGCGCCTGCATCCACCAGCTTGCTTACGTCGGTCTTGGCACTGATCAGATCCGGATAATCACCGCTTGCTGCGATCAACGCTACTTTCTGAGCAGGGTCACCAACCGCGTATTCAGCATTCAAGGTAACTCCTGTTTTTTCCGTAATCACTTTACCTACTTCATCTTGCATGCCTGTCCAGTTCGGGTTAGGGTCAGCACTGAAGAAAGTCATCGTGAGCGGAGAAGTATCCTCAACCGCATTGGCCGAATTAGCCGCATTCCCCTTATTTGTTGCATTTCCAGCTGCATCTCCAGCTGCATTATTGCCGTTGTTTCCACCACAACCTGCGAGCATGCCGAGCATCATAATAGAAGTAAGTGTAAGTGCCGTTGCTTTAGCTTTTATTTTTCTATTATTCCCCATTACATAAACCCTCCTTAAAATTGTTTATCTATCGTATCACAGATAAATCCTGTTAATACTTATCCCAAAACTTCCCACAAAAAAAGAAAACGGATACAAAACACTCTTAAAGCTTAGGGGAGACTATGCTCCCCTATTAGCTGTGATTAGCTCTTCACAGCGCCAAGTGTCATACCTTGAACAAAATATTTCTGAATGAACGGATACACCAACAAAATTGGCACGGTTACGACAATCGTAATCGCCATCTTGATAGACTCTGGCGAGACCTGATTCGAAGCTAGAGAAGCAATGTTTGAGCGGTAATCGCCACCATTACCACTGGTTGTACTCTGCAGAACCTTCATCAGTTCATATTGCAATGTTGTCAGATGAGGGCTTGAACCATTATACAAATACGTATCAAACCATGCATTCCATTGACCTACCGCTAGGAACAGTGCGATTGTTGCTAGGGCCGGCTTCATCAGCGGCAGGATGACACGCCAGTAAATGGTAAAATCATTCGCTCCATCCAGCTTCGCCGATTCCTGCAGTGCATACGGCAGTCCGTCAATGAAGGAGCGGATGACGAAGACGTTAAAGGCACTAACCAGTCCAGGTAATACATAGACTGCAAAGCTGTTCATCATGTGCAGATCCTTGATCAGCATGTATATTGGAATCATTCCTCCAGAGATATACATGGTCATCGCCAAGAATGTGGAGACGAACTTGCGGCCTGCAAAATCAGGACGACTGATCGTAAATGCTAGCATCGAGGCACTGATCAGACCGAACAAAGTACCGACGACTGTCCGCAAAGCGGATATTTTAAACCCGGTGATCAGCCCTGCGAAACTGAAGATTTTCAAGTAATTGTCCCAGGTAAATTCCCGAGGATAAATGGTGATACCGCCGCGCACACTATCCACTGAATCATTCAGCGAGATAGCAAGCACATTCAGAAACGGATAGATCGTGATTACAACCACGAACAGTATTACAAAGTACACTATGAAGTCAAAGATCCGGTCTGACCACGACTTTCCGGTGATAGCTGTGTTTCCCACTGTAACGCTCTCCTTTCATGAAAAGGGCAATATTGCAGCCACGATTGGTAGAAGGGCCTTCTGTGTTACAGAAGGCTCTCTTTAGTTGTACGCTTGAAGATTCCATTAATCGTAAACAGCAGGATTACACTGATCACTGAGTTGAATATATTGATCGCGGTACCGTAGGAATATCTCGCCATGCCTAGTCCGTATTTCAGAGAGTACAGATCCAGCACCTGAGAGTAGTCGGTAACGAGGTTATTTCCAAGCAAGAATTGTTTCTCAAAGCCGATATTCAGCAAATTACCAATCGACATAATGAGTAGCACTGTAATGGTCGGCCGGATACCAGGAAGAGTAATATGCCATACCTGGCGGAGCCTGCTGGCACCGTCCACTCGAGCCGCTTCGTACAGTTCAGGTCCAATACCCGAGATGGCTGCAAGGTAGATGATCGCATTCCATCCGGTTTCTTTCCACACATCTGATAAAGTAACGATTCCCCAGAAGAGATGGCCCTGAGCCATGAACTGGATAGGCGAGTCTATAAATCCAATTGTTAACAAGAGATCGTTTACAAGACCATTTTCGCTAGATAACATTTTAGTTACAATTCCCGCTGCAACCACCCATGATACAAAGTGAGGCAAATACGAGACGGTCTGAGCAAAACGTTTAAAAAATCCAAGACGCAATTCATTGAGCAATATTGCAAACGTTATCGGAAAGATAAAGCCTGCGACCAAGCCCATTCCGCTCATCGCCAGCGTGTTACGCAGCGCCAGAAGAAATTGCGAGTCACTGAACAGTGTCTTAAAGTGTTCAAAACCTACCCATTCTTGTTCAAAAAAGCCACGTGCGGGCTTGTACTTTTGAAAAGCCATCGTCCAGCCCCATAATGGGAGATAACTGAAGACGAATGCCCAGATTACAAAAGGTATCGACATCATCCACAAATACTTTTGATTCTTAAAGCTTCTCCAAAACCGTCCTCCTGAAGCAGGCTTTTTGTTGCGCATTCGGGTGTCCGGCGGGATTTGAGCAGTTACTGTGTCCGCTTTCATAAAGCCCCTCCTCTCTATGCCTTAATTCTAAAACTTTGTAAGCGATTGCAGTACCCTATAAATTCGACTTAAAATCAGGTGAAAATTAGAGATTTTTGTCCGGGGTGAATTCTCATTTCGGCTCATCGACACAGGGGGGCTAATGCTGCTGGCGTCTGCATTATTCTTTGAATTGGACTCCTAAAAACACTTTGCTTGCTGGATATTAGTCACTACGAGGAATGTTCGAACTTTTGATCGCTGGTTCTTCGAAATTTCTAACTAGGCTTCTGGTAACCAGCCACTACGCGGAATATTCGGACTTCCGATCGCTGTTATCCTCAGATTTCCTGATTTGAACCGCTTCTCGCGGTAGAAATCCGAGGATAAAGGCGAACGCTCCGCTTCTACAGTTCCAAATATTCCTCTTCGTTCTTCTACCAGTCACCAATTTAAAATTAGAAGATTTCAACGCTTCTACAGTTTCAAAAATTCCTCTTAACTCCTTTCCCAGCAGATTTTATTGAACCGAAAATCAAAAGAAACTGCATTAACCCTTCACCCGCATAAGCTTAAGCAGGTGTCTATTTAACTGCATTAATACTTCACCACGTACAATTGGTGGGAGTAGAAAAAAAAGACCTGCGGGCTGTGGTTCAGAAAAACATCTGATCCACAGCCGCAGGTATATCAAACAAGAACACCACACCAACCTTAAATACTTTTACGATAAGAAGTTGGTGAGATTCCTACATATTTACGGAACTTAGCGTTGAAATAATCGGGGTTCATATACCCTACCTTCTCGGCCACCTCGTATACTTTCATCCCTTGCGTCAGAAATTCCTTAGCCTTCTCAATCCGGACTTTATCCACGTACGTATTGAAGTATTCTCCTGTGGTGTTCTTGAACATTTTACCGAGGTAAGCGCTGTTGTAGCAGAATAACTCGGATAAGGTCTCCAGCTTTAGGTTCTCATTGTAGCGACGGTTGATTATTTCTGTGATCTTCTTAATTTCATTTCCACGCCCACTGGTCATCTGACCCGCAATTTCTTCGAGAAATGAGACAGCCTGATCCTGCAAATCAGACAAATAATAACTTTGATAAAGCTCCCCTATTGGAGGGGAATGCTCTGCTGCATAGGTGCGAATTTCCGGATACGTAGGCTCCAGACGGGCCAGGACAGTACTAAGGAGTCTCACAAAGGTCTCTTTAATTCGCAATTCGTCGCTGCCCGCAGATACAAGTTCAGCACAGATAGTTAGCACTATCGGTCGAATCGCGCTCAGACTTCCGGTTTCTACTGCAAGCAGCAGACGACTCTCCGTCTCCTGATCCTCTTCAGTCTTCTCCTTCATCTCCATCAGAAATCCTGAAGGATCTGTACTGATGATGATCCCCTTCTTGAAGAAGAAGGAACGTCTTAACAGCTCACGTGCTGAATTAAACGATTCTCCCACCATTTCAGGTCGAGGTACTACTCCCCCCGCTACTGCAATGAAGTCGTAACCCTTTGGTTCTATCACTGCAGATAATCCCTTATATAATTCTTCCCGCTTGCTCGCGCTCTGATCCGGATCCTTCATGAGAATGCCCAAATACTGTGACAATGTAAAGAATGATGCATTAGGATGATTACTAAAATGCTGTTCCATTACTGTTTTGATTCCCCGGAGATCCTCATCATTTGCACCAGCTGTTTTTCTTAACTCAATGAGAATGACTTCATAATTTCCCTGATCGAGTCCTAGCGCATCCACATGTCTGCTAAGGTCCTCCTCCAGTTCTTCCTCTGAGGTTGGCTGTAGAAGCGCTCGGAGTAAAGTTTCCCTATTGCGAGCGGGCTCCTCCTCATTCCAGTCACTGAACCGCTGCTCCTGCTCGATTGTTTCATGTAGCTGTTCCAG
This sequence comes from Paenibacillus sp. FSL R5-0923, assembly GCF_038009145.1. Lineage (NCBI taxonomy): Bacteria > Bacillati > Bacillota > Bacilli > Caryophanales > Paenibacillaceae > Paenibacillus > Paenibacillus sp. FSL R5-0923. Next base: position 1,616,594 of record NZ_JBBPAT010000001.1, on the reverse strand, counting down.
ACATACGATCATCTCATCCTCATCCACTGGCTTCAGCAAATAGCCGTCGATCCGATAACCAATTGCCCGCTTAGCATATTCAAAATCAGCATGTCCACTCAAAATGAGTACATGACTTTCTGAGCCTTCTTTACGAAGCTCACTAATCATTTCCAGACCATCCATTCCAGGCATACGAATATCAGCAACGATCAGCTCCGGGTAGAAGGTATGATACTTTTCAAGTGCTTGCAAGCCATTAGCTGCTGTAGCTACCACCGTATAACCGAGCTTCTCCCATGGGATCAGACTTCGAAGTCCTTCCCGTAGCTTCGGCTCATCATCGACAATCATCACTTTTATCATAGATTGTTGTCCTCCATTGGTATGCAGAAGAAAATAATCGTTCCTACATTAGGTCTACTTTCAATCGTTAGCCCATATTCTGCGCCGTAGGATAGTTTTAGCCGGTCATGTACATTACGAAGTCCAATTCGCTCACCTTCACGCTCTTCCTTACGCTCAAGCGTGTTCAGTAATTCCTCCAGCTGAATTGGAGATATTCCTACTCCGTTATCTGTAATCGTAAATTTAGCATGATCCCCAACTTGTACAACTTCCACCGTCACAAATGCACCTTCCATCTTATTATCCAGTCCGTGGATTACTGCGTTCTCAACAAGTGGCTGAATAAGAAGCGGGGGCATATAAAGAGATTCAACGGCAGGGTCTACAGTAAATTGATATTTCAACCTCTCCTCATAACGGAATTGCTGAATATCCAAGTAACAACGTACCACTTCTAATTCCTGACTAAGCAAAATTTTACTTCGGCCTACCTCCAGGTTACTGCGCATCATTTTACCTAGAAGACGTACCACACGGGCAATTTCCACTTGCCCCTTCATGTGAGCTTCCATCCGAATCGCTTCTAGTGCATTGAATAAGAAATGCGGGTTAATCTGGCTGGCCAGCATTTTGAATCGTATATCATTTTGTTTCTGTTCCAGCAGACTATTCTGAGCATTGGATTCCTGTACCTCATACATCAAATCATTAATGCTGCGTACCATGGAATTGAATTGACGAGCTAACAGGGCGATTTCATCCTTGCCATCAATCTTTAATGTCGTATCAAAATCCCCAGTACTGACTCGGTTAATATGTCTGCTTAAATGCAGCAATCGTCGTGAAAACAACGAGGAGAAGCTATATATAATTAAAAAGGCCAATAGAACACTTATCGCAACCACAGTAATCGAAAGCTTAATCACTTGATTGGGTTCTTTAACTATACTTTCAATCGAAAAAACAGATATAATTCGTAGTGCATTTCGGCTGGCTTGTGGTTTAAGCTCCTCGATCACAATTTTGGAAGCTTCGCCATCTACTACTGCTTCATAGCTTCCACTTCCCTGACCCAAGAGCTTCGTGTCAAAAGAAACATCCACCAGCTTTTTACCTGTCCGATCTTTCCGGTTCGCTGCAATGATATTGTCTTGATCATCGACGATCATGGTATCAAAAGATTCCTGGCTTAGAATGGATGCAAGCTGCTGACTGTTCACATTAATAACGAGTACACCGATCTTACTGGAGCCCTCCAGCTCGATTTTGCGGACAAGACTTAAATAATTCCGCTTATCACGCTCATCTTCGATATATTCCCAACCGACAAGACTATCGTACCGCTGTGCTCTCTGATACCACTGGCTCTCCTTAATCTCAGGTGAAGGATTGATCAGCTCCCAGTTGTTAAGCAGCGTAGCGTTGTCAGTGTATAAGCGAATGTTGGATATATCTTTATACAACCTTAGATACTCACGCATATCCGAATAATCGCGGTAAGCTTCCACCACATCATAAGTGCTAACATACTGACGTATGGCAAGTCTCTTCAACCGTGCATCATTGCTCAAGCGATATGCGATATCTTGAGATACACCGATGACTTCTTCTGTTCTTTTCTTTACCCGATCTACGTTAATTGAAGCTTGTTCCAGTGCGCTCTGAAACGCCATGGTCCTCATCTCAAACGTAAGGTAACCTCCTACCAGTAATACCGGAAGTAACGTAGTGAGTAAAAAAGCAAGCAACAGCTTATTGCGGATTTTGATGTCATTCAACAGCTTAACAATCCATTGGAACATGGCCTTCCGCCCCCCGAAACCTTCACTATCTCATGCAGAGTTTAACGCTGCCCTGGAGATACCCCATACTTTACAGAAGAAAAATAGGAACGGCAACAACTTCGAATACAGCCTATCCTTAGATCAATAAACGAGATGGTCATAAAAAGGTCCTTCGCCATATGCGAAAGACCTTTTTTATCAGACATATCAAGCATAAACCCTTCGGCGTCCTTAATTATTGGCGGTACGCTGCCAGCTTGTTATTCAGTTCACGGGTCTGATCGTAGACTTCCTGATAGAGGTTAAATAAGCCGTCATAGATTGCCGCTTGCTTCGGATCTGGTTTATATACATCCGCAGGTCGGATGAAAGCTTCTGCACATGCACTAAGTGATGTGAACCAACCGCTACCGTAAGCTGCCAACATCGCTGCTCCCATAGCCGGACCTTGCTCACTTTCAAGCTTCACGATGGATGCATTGAAAATATCTGCTTGCATCTGGAGCCATGCCTCATTTTTAGCCCCGCCACCGATCGCAATGATTTCTGTAATCTCTTTACCTGAATCACGTACAATCTCAATAGATTCACGTAGCGAAAAGGTGATGCCCTCTAATACGGAACGTGTAAAATGAGTCAACGTATGCCCAGAATCCATACCAATAAAGCTTCCGCGAATATTCGCATCTGGATGTGGTGTACGTTCCCCTACGATATAAGGTGTAAAGAGCAGTCCGCCGCTACCCGCTGGAATGGAAGCTACTCCACTTAGCAATTCATCAAAGCTTTTGTCTGCCGCAAAGGTTTCTTTGAACCATGTAAGGCTATGACCAGCCGCTAGAGTAACGCCCATGATATAGTAGGCATCTTTTTCACCATGGTTGAAGAAATGGACTTTGCCTTCGAGATTCAAGTCTTTGTTGCTCTCATAGGAAAGAACTACACCAGATGTACCAATACTGCACATCGTCCGGCCTTCACCAAGGACACCTGCTCCAAGAGCCCCGCATGCATTATCCGCACCACCAGCAAATACCTTTGTTGATGATAAAAGACCTGATGCTTCCGCAATATCCGACAATAACGTTCCTGTCTGTTCAAAGGACTCTACCAGTCTAGGACAAAGGGAAAGCGGCAGTTCAAAAGCTTCAGCAATTTCAGCACTCCACGTTTTAGAACCTACATCTAATAGAAGCGTTCCTGCAGCATCGGAATAATCCATCGCATAATCACCGGTCAACCGGAGACGCACATAGTCTTTTGGCAACAGGAACTGATACGCTTGTGATAATACCTCAGGTTCATTCTCTTGTACCCATAGAATTTTAGGAAGTGTGAAGCCTTCCAGTGCACGGTTTCTAGCAACCTCAATAAGCTTTGCTCCGAGCGTCTTCTCTATTCTTCTGCACTGTGCAGTAGTACGAGTATCATTCCAAAGAATGGCCGGACGAAGCACTTGCCCTTCCTTATCCACTAGTACCAATCCGTGCATTTGCCCGGAGAAGCTAAGACCATCAACTTGTGATGGATCTATGCCCGATACTTCAATCAAACGACGAAGACTGACCAGCGTGCCTTTTACCCAGTCCTCAGGATTTTGTTCGCTCCAGTTCGGCTGCGGTCTGCTTAGCGGGTAGGACTCGGAATGCTCAAAAGCCACCTTGCCCTGTGGGTCCACTAGAACAGTCTTCACTGCGCTAGTGCCCAAATCTACACCTATAACGTATTTCATTTTTTACCTCCTAAAAGTTTTATGGAGCTTAGCTACTTGATTCTCTTCGCAATAAAACTTACTTCGAAAGCATCCTGCTTAGTTTTATGAGCATAGGCTTCATTGAACTACTTCGAATAAAACTCGCTTCGTAAGCATCCACTTAGATTTATGAGCATTTCTAGAATATCTTTGTACAAAAAGGGGGCTGCCGAAGAATGCTCTCTTCAGCAACCCCCGTTGCATTTGTTCAAACTGGATTCAAAGCCTAAGCTTCAAGCTCCCTGTAAAGACTACTCAGCCAAGATGTATTGGTTAAGGGTAGCTCTCAGGTATTCTTGGCGTCCGGATTGGTTAGGGCGTGGGTTCTCATTGTTCAAAGCATATTCAGCCAAGGAAGCCAGAGTTGCTTTGCCGGATACGATGTCCGCACCAACGCCTTCATTGAAGCTGCTGTAACGTTTTTCAACGAAATCTTCGAATACGCGATCTTCGATCAATTTAGCAGCTACCTTCAAGCCTTTTGCATAAGTATCCATACCAGCGATATGTGCTAGGAACAGATCCTCAGGCTCAAAGGAAGGACGACGTACTTTAGAGTCAAAGTTGATTCCGCCTTTGCCAAGACCATCATTCTTGAGTACTTCATACAGTGTAAGTGTTGCATCGTAGATGTTAACTGGGAATTCATCTGTATCCCATCCGAGCAATGTATCACCTTGGTTAGCATCAAGCGATCCGAGCATGCCGTTGATACGAGCTACACGAAGCTCATGTTCAAAAGTATGACCTGCAAGCGTAGCATGGTTAGCTTCAAGGTTCAGCTTGAAGTGCTTGTCGAGGTTGTATTTTTGTAAGAAAGAGATCGTTGTTGCTGCATCGAAATCATATTGATGTTTCGTAGGCTCTTTTGGTTTAGGCTCGATCAGGAATTGACCGTCAAAGCCGATTTCCTTAGCGTAATCTACAGCCATGCTGAACAGACGAGCAATGTTGTCTTGTTCAAGACCCATATCTGTATTCAGCAATTCTTCGTAACCCTCACGACCGCCCCAGAATACATAGTTGCTAGCGCCCAGACGTTTACCAACTTCCAGACCTTTCTTCACTTGTGCTGCTGCATGTGCGAAAACATCAGCGTTAGGTGTAGAACCTGCACCGTGCATATAACGTGGGTTAGTGAACATATTAGCTGTATTCCACAGCAATTTCTTGCCGGAAGTCTTCATGCCTTGTTCAAGGATATCAACGATGGTGTCGATGTTGCTGTAGAATTCACGCAAAGATGCGCCTTCTGGTGCGATGTCTACATCATGGAAGCAGAAGTAAGGGAGATCCATCTTGTCCATAAATTCAAATGCTGCTTCAGCGCGAGCCTTAGCTTTGTCCAGACCGTTCAATTTGTTCCAGCTGCGAATTGCTGTTTCAGCGCCAAACGGATCAGAACCGCCAGCAGTTAATGTATGCCAATAAGCCATTGCAAATTTCAGATGTTCTTCCATAGTTTTGCCGGCTACGACTTCTTTAGGATTGTAAAATTTAAATGCGAAAGGGTTGGTGGAACGGCTTCCCTCGTAAGAGATTTTGTTCACTGTCTCAAAATAAGCCATTGTGTAATCCTCCTCAATTTGTGCTTCGCCCGCAAGCGTTTACAGGATCATCTTAACACATCTTTCGGACTTTGTATATTGGTTAAACAAAGTTTTGATAAGTTTTTTTTGTCCATTTTTTGGGACCCTGTCTAGCCTCCTCTCTCCTCTTCCCAAATATAGGAGATCCCTGTTGGAAAATTTCCTCTGGACGCTACGTATTGCAATTTGCAGCACATCACTCTAGACTAAGTGGCATACAACAAATGGGAACTATGCCAAGCTAAAACGCCTTTAGCGTCCTTTTAAGGACGGTAAGCGTTTATGCGAGAATTATAAAGAGAAAGTATACCGTGAAGCTTATACTTTCTTATAATTTAAGAAGGATGTGTGATTTGTGAAGGTTACTGGAGACCAAGCGCTGGTCAAAAAAATAAATAAATCGATTGTACTACATACCATTCGAAGACACTCTCCACTCTCGCGCGCGAAGGTCTCAGAGATGACCGGACTGAATAAAGCTACTGTGTCCAATTTGGTAGCCGAGCTGTGCACGCAAGAATTGGTAACTGAAGTCGGACCTGGGGAATCAAGCGGTGGCCGCAAACCGTTAATGCTGCATTTTAACACGATGGCTGGTAGTGTAATCGGCATAGAATTACGGGTAAAGCAGCTAACAGCGGTCTTATGTGATCTGAGCGGGGGCATTCTTTACGAAAGCGATTTCTCTTTAGAAAACCATGATTTCCCTTACGTTCTGGAACAAATGAAAAAACTTATCTCAGGCTGTATTATCAACGCTCCAGAATCCCCTTACGGCATCGTCGGCATCGGAGTAGGTGTCCCCGGGATGGTGGATGAAAATGGTGTTGTACTCTTCGCTCCCAACCTTGGCTGGGAAATGGTCGAGCTGCGAGCGATACTCGAAGCTGAATTTTCCGTTCCTGTCACCATTGATAACGAAGCGAACGCGGGTGCACAGGGTGAACTCAACTTTGGAGCGGCACGAGAGGTAAGGCATCTCCTTTACATCAGTGCGGGATCAGGGATTGGATCTGGAATTATTATTGGTGGGGAGCTGTACAAGGGTGCAAGAGGATATGCCGGCGAAACCGGACATATGACGATTGAAGCACAAGGCAAGCCTTGCAGTTGCGGGAGTCGTGGTTGTTGGGAGTTATATGCCTCTGAGAAAACTTATGATAATCCCGATCTCTCCCTCCCTGCCCATACTACGCCAGAGCTGGTTCGCTTTGCAGCCGGCGGGCAAGAAGACGCCCTGCATCACTTCTCAACGATGGGTGAATATCTCGGTATCGGGGTGACCAATCTAATCAATAGCTTCAATCCAGAGCTTATTGTGATCGGTGGGGCATTGTCTGAGGCTGAAGAATGGCTAGGCGAACCGCTGCGCCGGGTTGTAGCTGAGCGTACTCTTCCTTACCATAAGCAGCAACTCGAAATTACATTCTCTAAGCTCGGCAGCCGTGGAACGATGATCGGCGCAGGTTTCTCTGCTGTTATGCATTTCCTGGGCGATATTCGGGTGACCCTATAATCCATAACGGTAAGCGAAGCGTTTATGTGAGAAATATAAGAATAATTTATAGCGTGGAACATATACATTCTTATATTTTGAAATAATTGACGTAAAATTGACGCATTTGAGTGAATCAAAAGTGCAGTAAAAAGAACAGAAATCCTATATAATAAAGGTCAAGCTAGTGTGACATTTATCACTACAACCCCTTTTTTGAAATGGAGAGCGAGTCCATGACCTATGTTGATACGTCTGATATCTCGGCACAGATGTTCATCACTGTGTTGCTTTTTCTGCTCATTATTGCCCCTTTGATCAGCCTCGGCGTGCTCCGTTTTTTTCAAGCTAAAAAGAAATCAGGATTTATTCTTATTGGCAGCGGCGCTGCTGTATACGTACTATTTCAGCTCATTACATCTTTCACTCAAACCTAAACTCTACTTCTAGATCTACTTTCATAAAAATAGTCTGCGCACAGATGCGTCAGACTATTTTTTGTATGCTAAAGCTCGCAGATATTTTATACTTTCTTATATTTCAAAAAAGACCGCCTCCTAATCGGAAGCGGCCCATTACAATTTCCTTACGCAAATCTTATTTAACAAGAAGAAACGACTTTATCGTCCTATTAAGACGACATCGGTTCTTCGTAGAAATATAAGGATATTATAGTTGTGCAGCATATAAATTCTTATATTTTTAAACAGTCGCGAGTGCTTTGTCGAACTGAGTTTTGTTCATGCCAACAATTTTATGCTCACCGATTACAGTTACAGGAATAGCCCTCACTCCCATGTCCCATACTTGCTGCGCAAAATCATCGTTCTGCTCGACATTGCGTTCTTCGTAGGATACGCCTTTTTCGCTTAAAAAACTCTTCACCTGACGGCAATGCGGGCAATTTGTTGAGGTATATACAATTACATTCTCCATGGTATGACCTCCTATAAAAGAAATACAGTGATGATATCAATTGTAGCAATGAGGGTTTTTCAAACCAAATTATAGAATAACTGCACTGTGCTCTAAGCTTTCGATATATTTCTCAGCATCCATAGCTGCCATACATCCACTACCTGCTGCAGTAATCGCTTGTCTGTAACGAGTATCCTGTACATCACCACATGCGAACACACCTGGGATATTAGTTTCGGAAGTGCCTGGGTTCGTCATGATATAGCCATCCGCATTGGTTGTGATCTGTCCACCTAAGAAAGAGGTATTAGGGTGGTGGCCAATCGCAACAAACACGCCGCTTGCTTCGATGATTTCTTCTTCACCAGTCTCATTGTTAAGCACTTTTAGTCCATTGACGCCTCTTTCGCTCGAAGTCACTTCCAGAGGAGTACGGTTCAAGTTCCAGTCTACTTTAACATTAGCGCGTACACGATCCTGCATGATCTTCGAAGCACGCAATTCTCCACGACGGTGCACCAAAGTCACTTTGGAAGCAAAACGAGTCAAGAAACCTGCTTCCTCAAGTGCGGAATCTCCGCCACCAACAACCACGATCTCTTTATTACGGAAGAAAAATCCGTCACAGGTTGCGCAGGTGCTCACACCGCGTCCTACGTTATCTTGCTCCCCTGGGATACCGAGGTATTTTGCTGTAGCGCCTGTGGAAATGATCAATGTATCTGTAGTAAGAACACCCATTCCTTCAACATTCAGCTTAAAAGGGCGCTCTCCAAGTTCTACACTGTTCACCCAGCCCGTACGGAATTCTGCACCAAAACGTTCAGCTTGTTTACGCATATTATCCATCAAGTCAGGGCCCATGATTCCTTCAGGAAATCCAGGGAAATTCTCCACTTCTGTAGTTGTGGTTAATTGTCCACCGGGTTGAGGTCCTTCGATTACTAGTGGGTTCAAATTGGCACGAGCCAAATAGATAGCGGCGGTTAATCCTGCCGGTCCAGTACCAACAATTATTGATTTATACATATCTATGTCCTCCTTGAGCTAAACGGCAATGACGTCGCTTCTTATTTAAAATAATTATAATGTAGTGTTAATTATGATAACTGAAAGCAAATATGTCAATATGCCAGACTCCCAAGTTCCGAAACTATTTTGTGAACAATTTAATTTTAAAAAATATTATCGCAATAATCTTAGTCCATTTAGAATCACTAATATCGTACTGCCTTCATGCCCTATCACGCCAAAAGGAAGTGCGATCCCTTGCACAAAGTTGCTGATCATAAGCACTGCAATCACAGTCACAGCAAAAATCATATTTTGCTTCACAATACGCTGCGAACGACGCGCCAATGATATGGTTGAAGCGATCTCTTCTATATTATCATTCATAAGCACTACATCGGCTATTTCAAGTGCTGCGCCGCTTCCTTTCATACCCATCCCCATGCCTACGGTTGCTGTCGCCAAAGCAGGTGCATCATTCACACCATCACCAACCATAACAACGTGACCATACTTTTCACGTAGTGCTTTGATATGCTTCACTTTATCCTCCGGTAATAGATCGGCAAATACCATATCCACTCCAGTTGTACCTGCAATAACCTGAGCTGTAGCGTCACGGTCACCGGTAAGCATTGCCACCTTAATCCCAAGCTCCTGCAGCTTACGCACTGCGGCTTCTGCTTGTGGGCGAACCGTATCCTGTAAAGCAATCATTCCGGCAATTTGCTCACCGTCCAGAATGATGGAGACGGTCTTCCCTTCTTCAGCCAACTGCTGCCGCTTAAGTTTCCAATGCTCTAGTTCAGGATTCATAGCAGATGGAGTCAGCTCATCGAGCAAATTAGACTTTCCGATTCTCCAGAGATGTCCGTCGATTTGACCTTCAATTCCCCAACCTGTGATGGTTTTACTGTCTTCTACTCCCTGTAGCGCTAAACCTTCCTCTTCTGCTTTACGCACAATCGCTTCCGCCAGTGGATGACGGGACATATGCTCAATGGATGCGCTAACCGTTAGCAACTCTTGCCGACTGTAGCCTTCACCTGCAATAAAATCAGTTACCTGAGGAGTTCCCTCTGTAAGCGTCCCTGTCTTATCGAATGCCACAACCGTTGTGCGTGCCATATTTTCCAGATGGACCCCGCCTTTAAACAGAACCCCTTTTCGCGCACTTTTGGAGATGGCTGACAGCATCGCTGGCATAATGGAAGAGACCAGAGCGCAAGGTGATGCTACTACTAGAAAGACCATCGCTTTATAGAAGGTTGCGCTCCAGCTCCAGTCCAGCAAAAACGGTGGAAGGATAATCAGTGCCACTGTGGAGGCTACGACAACCCGTGCATAGATGGCTTCTAGTCTTTTAATAAAACGCTGGGAGTTAGGAACTTCCGTCTCTGCCTCTTCTACCATTTTGATAATTTTAGCAAAAAGGGTGTTCTCAGCTGCTTTCGTTACCTCAATATAAAGGGGGCCTTCTCCATTCACAGTGCCTGCAAAAACCTCGCTACCGGCACATTTCTCTACAGGAACCGATTCTCCCGTAATGGAAGCCTGATCTACTGCCGATTCCCCCCGATATACCTTGCCGTCTGCCGGAATTAAATCTCCCGGGCGCACAAGCAGCAGATCTCCGATCACCAACTGGTCGATATTAACCTCATTCATACTTCCTTTTTCAATGCGAATAGCCGTAGCCGGTTTGAGTGCCATCAGCGAGGAAATATCCTTTTTACTACGTTCCATCGTATAACTCTCTAATGCTCCACTGAGTGCAAAAATGAAAATAAGCATAGCACCTTCATTCCAGTATCCAATGGAAGCTGCGCCTAGTGCGGCTGCAATCATTAATAGGTTCACATCGAGATCTCGTTCTTTGACGAGCGTTTCTACGCCTTCTTTTGCCTTGTTCCAGCCACCAATCGTATAAGAAATGACATAGAGTGCTATGGAAAGAATTTCTGACCATCCACCAACTGACCAAGCGAAAAGCATAAGCAGTCCGCTGCCCAGAGCAGCCTGCATTTCAGAATTGCTGAGCATGGCACGCGGATCGAACCGGCGCTTTGGAGCCCCTGGCTTCTTCATGCTGCCAGAGATAGATGACTGCTTGGGTAAATGTTTTGATGTTGCTTGCATAATAATCGCCGTCCTTAAGAGTTTTGTAGGATAACTTCATTGGTTTCTCTTCGAAATAAAACTTGCTTCGTGAGCATACGCTTTGTTTTGTGGAGCCTAACTTCATTGGTTTTTCTTCGAAACAAAACTTAGTTCGTGAGCATACGCTCTGTTTTGTGGAGTTTTGCTTCTGCCAAGTGAGAATGAGAGCCATTATTAAGACCCCTAAAATGACACATGCTGCCCCGGCTTAGCCGGGACAGCATGATTGATAACTATAGGTAGTGAGAATGATAATCATTGTTGCAATAGTACAACTATATTTCCTTAGTGCAACTTATATTTTAATCATACCACCAGGAATTAAAAAGTAAAGCCTATCTATTCAGCTAAACGCCATTTATTTCAGAATATGTGTTAGCTGCCCGTTTAGTGGCGAATTTTATCTAAAAGCTCTGTTGAAGAAGAGCTCCCAACCATAAATTACAGTGATCATTCAATAACGAAGAGCAGTGATTCTCCAATAACAGCAGAATCACTGCTCTTTTGTCTTTTTATCGATTCTAAATGAAACGGATCGTCTTATTTAGAAGAGAAAGCGGCTTATGTGACAGCCGCTTCGTTGTTGTCCTACTGCCTTCCACCGGCGGCAGTATCCAGTGTTTCCTGCTGCCTGGCGATCCAGATCAGACAGGCTGCTCTAAGCAGCGCTTCGGTCCGCTGACCTGCGCTGCAAAAGATCCCGCTGAGGCCGATCTGATACAGATCGGCCAAAGCCGACGCCGCCGGAGTCCCCGCGGCGAGAACTACCGCAGAGGGCTTCACGCTCCGCACGGCGGCAAGGATCTCCCCCGCCGCCAGGGTGAAGCCCTCTGCGGCGGCCCCTTCCGGCGCGAGCTCGCTCGCCGCGCCGTCGAGCACTAGGAAATCGGCGATGCGCGCGATTTCCGCGGCGGCGGAGGGCTCCACATCGGGCGCGATCAGCGCCCCGATGCGGCACGCCGCCGCATAAGCGTGGCCGAGTGTCTGATCGGCCACGACCTCGATGAATTCGCGCTTTGCGGCGAATTCGGCTCCGCTTGCGGTGTAGGCGACCAGCAGGTCAAGGCGGCAATCGCCGCCTTGACGCTGGCTCTCCGCCACCGCAGTAAAAAGCGCTTCGAGCTGCGCGTCCTGAAGCGTGGTGAGCTTTGCGGGCTGCGCCGCAAGCTCCTCTGGATGCAGCAGGGTGATGGCTGCCCATTCACCATCCGGCGATTCCAGCAGCGCTGTAATCGCTGCCTGCAATCGATAATAAATCCGCTGCAGCATTCGATTAGCCTGCAGCTCATCTTCACTGGATAACCAGTTCTCATAAAGACAGAACAATTCAGGTTCAAGCAGCCATTCCTCACTTCGTATCAGACAAGGTCCAGCTTGAACGGATCTTGTTCCTTCTCTTGTAGTAGGGCGCTCTTCACGTTCTTCTCGTCCTTCACGCAGCACTAAGAAAGCCGACTGTTCTCCAGGGCGCTTAAAATAAGAACGGTTCAAAGGTTCTACGACATCCTTCTGCTCTACTCCGGTGATAAATTCTGCGGCAGCGGAGGCAACGGATCCGGCTTGACTCATTTCCATCCCAACAGCCCGATCACCGGCCTTATACATGAACTTGAACGGGCGCTCTTCACTACTCCGAAAACCATCCTGCTGACGTTCACCCTTCATCTTCGCACCCACCCTTTATCTTTGGATTGCTGCCGGTACGCCTAGTAAATAAACATCATGCCACCGACATCTTATTACCACACTTATAAATACGGGAACCTCCCATGAAATATGCAAGCGTTGCCAAATCATATGAATAATTAGCCTTATTAAATCACAAAAAAAGGCATCGCCGCATAGCAGCAGATGCCTTCCTTGAACTTCATTGTTCTATTGTTGACTGGCGGCAATGGCCTGTTCCAGATCATAAATAATATCATCAATAGATTCCGTACCAATCGATAAGCGAAGCAATTCCGGAGTTACTCCCGCTGTGGTTTGCTCTTCATCCGACAGCTGTGCATGTGTTGTGCTTGCAGGGTGGATAATCAATGACTTGGAGTCACCGACATTCGCCAAATGCGAAAACAGCTTCACATTTTCAATCAGCTTGCGTCCCGCAGCACTTCCACCTTTAATACCGAAGGTAAGGATCGCGCCTTGACCTTTAGGTAAATACTTTTGCGCTAATTCATGAGATGGATGAGTAGGAAGTCCAGAATAACTTACCCATTCTACATCTGCGTGTGCCTCCAAATATTGCGCAACCTTTAGTGCATTCTGGCTGTGACGTTCCATCCGCAAATGGAGTGTCTCGAGCCCTTGCAACAGCATCCAAGAGTTAAATGGTGAAATAGAAGCACCTAAATCGCGAAGTAATTGAACGCGGGCTTTGATAATATAAGCAATCGGTCCAACAGCTTCCGTATAAACAACGCCATGATAACTTGGATCAGGCTCTGTAAGTCCTGGGAACTTACCGCTTGCCTTCCAATCAAACTTACCACCGTCCACAATAATTCCACCGATAGATGTACCATGCCCGCCGATGAATTTAGTTGCCGAATGAACAACGATGTCAGCTCCATGCTCAATCGGACGCAGTAAATATGGGCTTGGGAACGTATTATCCACAATAAGAGGAATTCCATGTTCGTGTGCGATCGCTGCAACGGCTTCAATATCTAGTACATTCCCCTGTGGGTTACCAATAGTTTCTGCATACAAAGCTTTGGTTTTATCATTAATCGCAGCACGGAAGTTCTCTGGATTATCCGAATCCACAAAATGCACCTTAATGCCAAGCTTAGGCAGCGTTGTAGAAAAAAGATTATAAGTTCCACCGTATAGGCTTGCCGCAGATACAATTTCATCCCCAGCGCCCGCAATATTTAGAATGGAGAAAGAAATAGCCGCTGCCCCGGAAGCTGTAGCAAGTGCACCTGCTCCACCTTCTAGTGCTGCCAAACGCTGTTCAAATACATCTGTAGTCGGATTCATCAGCCGAGTGTAAATATTACCGAATTCTTTGAGCGCAAACAGATCCGCTGCATGATCAGCATCACGGAATCCATAAGACGTGGTCTGATAAAGCGGTACAGCACGTGCGAAAGTAGTTGGATCAATTTCCTGGCCTGCATGAACAGTCAAAGTTTCAAATGACAGCTTACGGTCTTCTGACATAGGTATTTCCTCCCTTTATAAATAAGAATAGAAATCTTTAACAAATAATAATTGTACCCATTCTCTCATAAACGACATCATTTGAAAAGAAAAAAATCTCATTATTCCGGTGCGAATTATTATATTTTGATTTATTCGAAGGAAAGCATGTCCGATGAATATCAGATAACGCTTTCAATAAAAATTTTCAAGCCGAAGAAACGTGTATAACCATATGTACCTGACACAGAACATCTACGCAATAAAAAATAGAATAGCGGCGGATAAAGCTTATCCACCTCATCTCACCGCTACCATTTTACTTATCTTCTTTTAGTAATTGCTTTGGCTTGTTTCACCCTTAGCAATAGCTACACCACCGCTGGTACCAATACGGCTTGCACCAGCTTGTACCATTACATGTGCATCTTCTGCACTACGAACACCACCGGAAGCCTTCACACCCACATTAGGTCCAACCGTTGCACGCATCAGCGCGATATCTTCCTTCGTTGCCCCACCTGTAGAGAATCCTGTGGATGTTTTTACGAAGTCTGCTCCAGCTTCAACAGAAAGCTTGCAGGCACGAACCTTTTCTTCTTCCGTTAATAAACAGGTCTCGATAATGACCTTAGTCAGTGCTTTGCCGCGAGCTGCGTCTACAACTGCTGCAATATCACGTTTAACCAACTCATTGTTACCATCTTTCAGCGCTCCGATATTGATGACCATATCCACTTCACCTGCACCATTAGCGATAGCATTGGTAGTCTCAAATGCTTTGGTCTCTGTTGTCGAGGATCCGAGCGGGAAGCCGATAACTGTGCAGACTTTAACTTCAGGCGTATCCTTCAACACTTCATGGGCAGTAGCTACCCAAGCAGGGTTTACGCAGACTGAAGCAAACTTATATGCTTTTGCTTCCTCTGCCAATTTAACGATATCTTCTTTCCGTGCATCAGCTTTAAGCAGTGTATGATCAATGATCCGCGATAGTGTAATTTCGCTCATTTTTGTCATTCCTCCATGATTTGGATAGTGAATTTTTTTCATCTCTGTAATCATACCAATAGAACTCTGCTTTGCAAAGTCGACTGGACGATCAGACCCACCCTAACCTCGATTAACTCATATAAATACACTTAGAGAAGGTCATTATTTACTAAATTATCTTTTCAAGTTAATTTTATACCTTCTTGTATTTTTTAAAATATAAAGGATAATCCCCCTAAACTTTCCCATTAAAAAATACGATAATATCTATATAAATGGGTTTTTTAGCCTATTTATTTAAATTTTTCTTTCATCATATTTAGGAGGAGATCGATTTAAAATGGGAAACTTTAATTTCACCTCAAACGCTGCAGTCCAAAAATTGAATGTACAAGTAGAAGGTTCTATGTCAACCGAGGACGCCGGGCGCTTCATTCAGGAGTACAACCAAATCGTAAGTACATTTGACCCAGCACAATATGAGATCATTTTAGATTGCAAGACATTAAACGTATCCTCGCCCGACACTCTTCCTATGCTTGAGCAATGCTACATACTGTATAAAGAATCAGGATTTAAAAAAGTAACCTTCATTATTGCCAAAAGCCCTGTCCTAAAAATGCAGCTAAGCCGAGTAGCCCGGGCAACGAAATTAGAAAATTACGAAATTATTGAAGCATAGGAGGTTTCATTTGGGACATATAACCATCCGCCAAGCCGCTTATTACCATCCGGAACATGTCGTATCTAATGATTATTATCTGGAGCATTTCCAGAGTATGGGCAAGGACATTAAGCGATTCCTAGAAGTCATGGGTCGTGACCGGAGATACATCGTAAACGATAAGGATGAAAATGCCCTAACGATGGGACTCAAGGCCGCCCAAAAAGCGCTACAAGAAGCCAATTTACAAGGTGAAGATATGGATATGATCATGTTCGCTTCACAGACACCGGAATATACCTATCCTACCAACGCACTCCTGCTGCACCGCATGCTACAAGGTAAACATCGGACCATTACGCAAGATTCCAATGCCAACTGTGCAGGAATGGTGTCTGCTGTAGAGCAGACAAGTCGTTATATGCAAGCTAATCCTAGTATCCGGTACGCACTCGTCGTGGGAAGCGACTATAGCTCAGTGCACTGCAATACGGATGATGAAATTACTTACCCTAACTTCGGAGATGCCGCAGCAGCTGTCATTCTGGAACGGAGTAGCGAGCAATCAGGCTTCATTGACTCCCTTTATTACACTGATTCTGAGGGATCTGAGAATATTATGTTCCCTGCTTGCGGTTTATCGAATATTTATCACGAGGACATTACACCTGAGCAAATTCGGATACGCTGGACACCCTTTGACGGTACAGTTTGTGTAAATGCGGCGGTTGCAGACATGAAAGAGCTTCTCTCAAGAAACGGCCTGACTACAGATGATATATCTGCCTTCTGCCTTTCACAATTCTCTCTCAAAAATATCGAACTCATCCAAGAGGGTCTTGGACTTACTGATGAGAAATTCATCTATGTAGGCGACGAGTTCGGGTATACGGCTACAAGCAGTCCTTTTATCGCCTTTCAACGCGGAGTCGAAGACGGACGAATCAAACGTGGCGATTATGTCTTCTTCTGGTCGGTTGGTGCTGGTTGGCAAATTCCTACAATGCTTTATCAATATTAATAGCATAAAAAGCCCTACTTCTATAGAAGTAGGGCTTTCCCATCAGAGGAGCAGATGTTGAAGCAGACAGCTAGAACTCAAACACAGCACAGCAATTTGTGAAATAAATCAGAAATCCAATAATAAATTATTTAGTCAGGGATTGAACATCCACAAATGGAGTGGCTCCCCCTGTTACAGATGGCAGCACGCCGTTCCATTTTTCCAGCGCTTTCTCCTGAACCTCTATTTGCTTCAGCTGCACCAGCTCAGGTGTAACCTCTTGCTTCTTAAGTCTTAAAGATTCGGCTTCGGCTTGCGCCTGGGCGATCTTTTGCTTCGCTTCAATCTCAATTCGCCGGAGATCATTTTCGGCCTTCAGCGCCTGCTGCTGGGCGACCTGCTTCGCTTCAATCGACTGGTTAAACGCCTCAGAGAATTTAAAGTTAACAATGTTAATATCGTTGACGATCAGATCATATTTTGCGAGCCTAGCGGTTAAGTGCTCACTGATCTCACTCGACACTACATCACGGCGTGTAATCAAATCCTCTGCTGGATATTTGGCTGTCACTTCTTTAACGATTTCTTGAATGGCCGGATTGATAATCACATTATCAAAATTACCTCCGATATTGTTCATCAGATTAAAGGCGGAAGCCTTATTTACGGAATAGTTCACCGCTACATGTGTGGATACGGGCTGAAGATCTTTTGAAGAGGCTGAAGTATCGGTCTCCGCTTTCGTTACCTGCGTATTGACTTGAATCACCGTCTGAATAAACGGAACTTTAAAATGAATACCAGGTGACAACGTATTGTCATTTAATTTACCAAAGGTTTTGTACAAACCTACATGCCCATATTCCACAGATACAAAAGAGTTCGCGCCAATCAACAATACAATGAGCACCGCTGCAACACCGCTAACTATTTTCCCCGGTCGCAGCTGTTTCAATTTCGGATTCATTTGCATATTCATCCAATACCCCTCCTAGATTATGGATAATCATTTAAGCTTAATCGTCTATACGGAGATTTGAGGGAATTGGTCGCAGGAAATATTTCAGCAGCAGTGGTCATGGCGTTACCGCTCTGGGATCAGTCCTTCTAGGGTCAAGCGGAATCTTTTGCTCTGCTTGTCCCCGATATTAAAAGCTTCATATATTCCTTCATCCGTTAGCACTACGGAGTCCGCCTCCAAAGCATCATTAACGTAAGTTACCTCAGCGTGATCAACATTCCAGCGGTAAATGTAGGCACTCATCGGATTTCCATGCGCGGCTACACCCTCAATAGATCCATCCCCATCAACATCCAGCTCTTTGGAATGTCCGGTATCTATTTGCAGCAAGCCCGAGGGGTTACCACTCTCGTCGATTAAATAATAGTTAGTGAGCGAATTATTTGCTCCTAGTCCACCGGTGATTTTCAGCACCTTTTCGCTAAAAATCCGCACCACTTCTACCTTGATATCCTCCGGCTGACGATAATTATAAGTTCCTATCGCCCCTAGACTGTATTGTCCTTTGGAAGTAGAAATGTTGGCATACACGTAGTCTTCGTCACTAGCCATCGTATACACCCTCACTTTGACTCCTCCGAAATTATCCAGCTTCTTCTCTGTAATTAAAGTAGCGCCTGTAGGTGGAGCACTTAGTTGAGAGACTACGGGGATTGTATCCACCAGCTTCCACTCTAGCTTAATGAGATTTGCAGCGGTGTCCGTTGGCTTCGGTCTTGAGGTGTGGTAGTCGTTAGCCGATTGAGAGGGGGATGGGTCCACCTGATGTTGGCAACCTGCCAGCAGATTCATTAGAAGCAAAGCTGTCAGCGTAACGGATTTATGTAGAGGAAACATCTCTTATTCACTTCCTATCCTCTTTTTAAAATCAAATCTTTCATTAATCATAGATGAAGTTAGATAATCAAATGTTACTTTTAGGGGGCGAGAGGGTTAATTTATTGTCTTTTGAGGGCATGCGTCGATCAAAAAGCTAAATTGGGCACAAAAAAAACCCGCATCAAATGCGGGTTTGAGTGGAAAGTATCAAGAACCTAGCAGTTCAAGCGCCAGTAGTCGGTAAACCTCTAGACGTTTCTCCTGCGAATGCGGAATGCTGCATATCATCGCTTCCTGGAAACCATATTGAGCTTGTTCTTCTTGCAAGCGTGCGGCGATGTCTTTAACCGCACCAACCAAATGAATCTTACGGCTTTCCTTGATTGACATCCGGTCAATTTCCGATAACGAAATGTTCTGAGCTTCTTCTGGTGTCAGCACCTGAGTAATTCTGCCCTTGCTCATCATCAACCGAAAAATATCCTGCGGTAATGCCTCATACTCAGCTTCTTCCTTCGTTTCTGCTGTGGTTACCATATAGGATACACTAATCTCAGGTTTGTCCATGAAGATAGAAGGCTGGTAGTTATTCCGATATTGATCCAAAATCTCATTACTCATCGCACCATTAAAAAATTGCGCAAAGGAGTATCCGACTCCCATCTGTGCTGCTTTTCGCGCACTGTTGCCGCTCGAGCCTAACAACCATACCTCAGGGAGCGCCACCTTCGTTGGAGCGGCAAGATTTTTGGCATACAACTCACTTTCCGGAATCTGATCACTAAGCAGCTGCATAGTAATGCCAAGCTTATCATACATGTTATGCAGCATTAACTCGCGGCCTTCAGACAGAGCGTACATGGCACTTGTATCGCCACCAGGAGCTCGCCCCACACCGAAATCAATTCTCCCCGGGGAAAAAGCACTTAACGTTTTAAATACTTCCGCCAGCTTAAGTGGAGAATAATGCATCATCATTACACCGCCGGTGCCGATTCGAATACGATTGGTCTTAGCGGCTAAACGGGCTGCCGTTACTTCCGGAGCTGAGCTAGCAAATGTATTTCCGCCATGGTGCTCAGCCATCCACATTCTGCTATATCCCAACTCATCTGCTAAAATAGCTAGTTCTTCTGCTTTATTCAGAGCACCTTCCGCTGTGTTACCACTTGTCACGGGTGCCTGATCCAATACGCTTAATCTCATGCGAATACATCCCTTCTTTGGTCAGATGACCATTTTATTGCTGATCCATTCCTCTAAGGCTGCAATCTTATCTTTAAAGCGTTCACCACGCATTTCCTCCGACAACGAAGCAATCGTCTCCCGCTTTAATACAGCTTTCCAAGAGGATTCAGCTTCTTCCATCAGATTGGTTAACAGGCAGCAGCTATCTTCTTTCTCTAAATCCAACATGTCTACCAGAATACCATTGGATGAATACAGCGACTGCTGTCCTTCCACCGCAAGGTAAACGTCATATACACGAATATCTTCAGGTCTCTTCTTTAATTTAAAGCCACCTTTAATGCCGGGAACAGACGTGATGATGTCTGCGGTTACCAGCTTTCTTAACAGTTTCTGAAAATAGGTCGCCGATGCTCCGAGCTGCTGGCTAATCGCTTCTCCAGACAACACCGCTTTGTCCGGCAGCATGTTAAGCAGAACCAGTGCATACACTGACTGTTCTACCCCTGTTTTCATATGCATGTACAGCACCTCGATCTACATAAATTGCTTAATATAAACTGTAGACTATACCACCCGCGTATAAAGCGGATAAACATTATCCACTTTATACTTTATATCAGTTTGCACCAAAAGTAAAACCCTGCTCGTCTTCTCTTACAGTTAATATCTGCTATAAAAAAAAGATCGCGCATATAGCGCAATCTTTTTTTATATGGATAGTCCCACCCGCTGAACCAGCTGTGAGCTCTGATCATTAAGTCCGGTAATGGTGACTTTTTTGCCACGCTCGGCGTATTTGCTCATCGTCTTCGCTATGGCATGAACTGCGGATTGGTCCCACACATGGGAATGTGAAAAATCGATAATAATATGATCGGGATCGCTATCGTAGGCGAATTCATGAATGAAGTGGCTTGTCGTGCCGAAGAACAGCTGGCCGGTAACCGCATATGTTTTGGAAGAGGCAGCTTCCTGAACTGTTAGGCGGATCGAAGCTATTTTCCAAGCAAACGTTAAAGCACTTAGCAGAACCCCAAACAAAACGCCAATAGAAAGATTGTCTGTAGCCACCACGGTGACCACCGTCACAATCATAACCAACGCATCGCTAAGCGGAACACGGGTTAGAGATTTAAGCGAGCCCCATTCAAAGGTGCTGATACAGACCATTATCATTACGCCAACGAGCGCGCCCATCGGAATCTGCT
This sequence comes from Paenibacillus sp. FSL R5-0923, assembly GCF_038009145.1. NCBI lineage: Bacteria > Bacillati > Bacillota > Bacilli > Caryophanales > Paenibacillaceae > Paenibacillus > Paenibacillus sp. FSL R5-0923. The sequence continues at coordinate 1,595,511 of NZ_JBBPAT010000001.1, read as the reverse complement.
TAACCACATCGCCAAGTACGATAATTAGGAACAATAAAAAGATCCCTGATACAAACGTGGACAGACGCGTGCGTCCTCCTGACTTCATGTTAACCATTGACTGGCCAATCATCGCACAGCCTGCCATCCCTCCGAAAAAACCAGTGACTACATTCGCCAGCCCCTGTCCCTTCGCCTCTCTGTTCTTATCACTACCTGTGCCCGTAATATCGTCTATTAAGGTGGCAGTCATCAGTGATTCCAATAACCCAACTACGGCCAGCGAGAGTGAATATGGCAAAATAATAAGCAGCGTATCCAGCGTGAACGGGATCTGCGGTAAATGGAATAGTGGCAAAGTTGCTGTAATATTCCCCATATCCCCTACGGTTCTTACGTCCAGATGAAGAGCGATGCTAAGAATAGAAACGATAACAATCGCTACAAGCGCTGAGGGTACGGCTTTGGTAAACCGAGGAACCGTATAGATAATAAGCAATGTCAGAGCTACCAGTCCATACATCACCCAGCCTTGTCCCTTAAAATGGGTAAGCTGCGCCATGAAAATCAGTATCGCCAGCGCGTTGACAAACCCCGTCATGACCGGCTGTGGCAAAAAAGTGATGAATCGGCCCAGCTTTAGCATCCCCATCAATATCTGAAACACACCAGCCAGTACAGTTGCCGCGAACAGATACTCTATTCCATGCTCTAGTACGAGACTTCCGACTAATAGGGCCATAGCCCCTGTAGCCGCCGAGATCATTCCGGGTCTGCCTCCGGCAAGTGCGGTTACAATTGCAATACAAAAAGAGGCATATAAACCAACCATCGGACTTACTCCCGCCAAGATCGAAAAAGCGATCGCTTCAGGAATCAGTGCAACGGCTACGGTCATCCCCGATAAAATATCGGTTCGAGTGTTAGAAAACCACCCATTATTTAAGGTAAGCTGCTTCAAAATCTAATTTCCTCCTGTGACTAATAAGGTATATAGGCCTTTTCAAAAAGACCCGGGGCCGGTGCAACGCTAATGTTCCTTATTGTACTCGACCCGCCTTCACCTTCACAAAAAGATTAGATAGACTTGTAAGCGCTTATTCACCTCATTTTCTAGCCAATCCTTGAAATATCATTCAAATTCTATATTTCTAGATTACCGGTATAGTCCGGAAGCTTTCACTTCATTAAAGAAGTTGTTGAACTCATCAATATTCAGCTGCTGCGCAGCATCGGACAACGCAGTTGCAGGATCAGGATGAACCTCGACCATAATACCATCGGCTCCGGCTGCGAGTGCGGCTTTTGCACAAGGGATAAGAATATCTTTGCGTCCTGTGGAGTGAGTAACATCGACCAATACTGGCAGATGGCATTCCTGCTTAAGAATAGGCACTGCTGAGATATCGAGCGTGTTGCGGGTCGCTTTTTCATACGTACGAATTCCGCGTTCAATCAACATGATTTGTGTATTACCACGAGACATAATGTATTCCGCTGCATGTATGAATTCATCGAGCGTAGCAGCCAATCCGCGTTTCAGCAGCACAGGCTTATTGACTTCTCCGACCGCTTTAAGCAGCTCGAAATTATGCATGTTCCGTGCACCGATCTGGATGATATCTACATAATCTAAGGACTCTTCAATATGTCTTGGGTCTACAATTTCACTGATGGTCAGCAGACCATAATCATTTGCAGCTTCACGTAATATTCTTAGACCGTCCATACCTAGACCTTGGAAATCATAAGGAGAAGTCCGCGGCTTGAAGGCACCTCCACGCATAACACGTACACCAGCTTTTTGCAGGGCTGCAGCTACGGTGCGGGTCTGTAGTTCACTTTCCACAGAGCAAGGACCAGCTACCATCAGTGAAGAAGGACCGCCAACAGTAACATCTCCCGGCAGAACAATCACAGTGTCTTCTTTGTGACTCTTACGCGCTACTAGTAAAGTTTTTTTATGTTCATCGGATTGTAAGTCCAGAGATGCTGAAAAAATTTGTTTGAAGAGGCTGCGGATGGTTCCGTTAGTGAAAGGTCCTTTGTTGCTCGCTACGAGCTGATCCAGCATTTTCTTTTCACGTTCTGGATCGAATTTAGGCACACCTTGCTTTTCTTTAACTACTCCAATCTCCTGCACAATTTTAGCCCGCTCGGAGATCAGCTCCAGCAATTGCCCATTAATTTCATCCAGACGACCTCTAAGAACATCCAATTCTACGTTACTCATTACCCTTCCACTCCCTCTTCTTATTTATAATTTGAAACGCAAAAAGGCCCCCCGTCGCAAGGGACGAGGAGCCGTGGTACCACCCTTATTTAGAATTAACCCTTAAACTAGCACAAAGGAATAGAAAATCGGATTCCCTCGACTAAAGATTAACTCTATCTTAAACCCGGTAACGCGGGGCGCGGGCCTCCCTACTCATACCTGTCACGACCTGTGACAAACTACTTCAGGGGCCGACTCGGAAGTGAACTTCGGCATTAATCGTCTCATGAGGGTGCTCTCAGTCTCCGGCACGCCTTCCCTGTTAAGATCCGCTATAATGCTTACTCTCTTCGTCATAGTCTTATTTATGTCAGCGCGTCTTTTGCGCTGGTTTCTGCTATCTTAATCAAAAAATGTTTCCGATGCAAGATAATAATGGAACGCTGAGTAGCTTTAACGCAATAAAATCATATGAGATACAATTATTCTTATAACAACTCGCTAGAACAGGCTTTGAAGTATGAAATAACCCATACCCATACTATTCTGCCACTGCTTAAAAGGTTCCAATCCCTTTCTATGTATGAAGTTGACAGCGATATTTTGATTGTTTACAATTAAATCATTGAAAATATTTCCTGTTCTTATTCACTGGCAGCTTTAGCGTTGACAATACATAACTGAAGGGATGTAGCAGCATGAGCATTTATCCATATACAGCACGCAGTATTCGAGGAAAAGAGATCGAACTAGAGGAATATAAAGGTAAAGTACTTTTGATTGTGAATACAGCAAGTAAGTGTGGGTTTACCCACCAATACTCCGACCTGCAAAAGCTCTATGAGCGATACGAAGATCGCGGCTTCCAAATTCTCGGTTTCCCTTCCAATCAGTTTGGGGAACAGGAACCTGGCAGCAATGAAGAAGTGAACGTCTTTTGCCAAATCAATTACGGCGTTACGTTCCCTCTCTTTGAGAAGGTTGAAGTAAAGGGCGAAAATAAACATCCCCTCTTCACTCACCTTACTGAGCAGGCTGGATTTGAAGGCTTCGACATGAACCATTCTTCAGGAAAGCTGCTTCAAAGCATGCTTGAGAGCAAAGATCCGGAAGCACTGAACAATGACGAAATCAAATGGAACTTTACAAAATTTCTAATTGATCGCGAAGGCAATGTAATTACAAGATTCGAATCTACTGTGGATCCGCTGGATATTGAGCCAGCGATCGAAGCACTGCTATAGATTTTTTTAGATATATACCGAACTAATGATATTAACTTAAAGCACAGTAGTCACTGTGGTGAATAATTGGACTTCCGGCCGCTGTTGTCCCCAGATTTCTTGATTGAAACCGCTCTTCGCGTTGGAAATCCCGGGACAAAGGCCTATAAAGAATGAATTTCTATACAACAATAAGCCGCCCAGACTCCAACTCTGGGCGGCTTTTTCACGTACGGTACTGCTCGGTAAACACTTCAAAATAAGGGGTGGTATCCCTTTCAGCCATTGAGCCATTAGCGCCCGGTCCCCAGCCGATCTCAGCCCGCCAGCTCCCTAGCAACCCTGTCTGGATTAGCGCCTCCTCATTTACACCGATCAGCTGATCTGCCTGTGGCGCTACATAAAGTGCATCTACAGGGCAATAAGCTTCACACATAAAACAAGTCTGGCAATCTTCCTGACGCGCAATAACCGGAATCTTCCCCTGCATTTCGAATACGTTTGTCGGACATACTTTCGTGCACAGTTTACAACCCACGCAGCGTTCCACGCTGATTAGTTCAATCATATCGCCTGCCCCTCCTTTAGTAAATTCAGTTCATGAGCATGGGGCACAGCCTCGGTACCGATGCTTATTTGCTCTATACCGGATACAATCAGCCGGTGGGTTTGACGCGGATCAAGCTCCGGATATTCCGCGAGCTTTTGCAGGCCGCGCGTCTCCTTCCGGGCCAGCGCGGCAGTGTACATCCATCTGCCGACCGCGAGCATAGCCGCGGCTTCGCGTGCTTGCACGATGCCCTGTACGGTGGCGGGAACGCGCCCGTTCAGCAAGGGCATCAAGGCATTCAGCCGCTTCAAGGCTGAAGAAATGCCCGGTTCGCTGCGGAAATAATTAATCTGCAGCGGTAAGATTTCACGCTGGATCGCCGCGACTAGCGGCTTCACCTCCAGCGTTTCCGAGGTGTCGGTGCCAGCCGCCAAACCGTAGCGTCCCGCTGCGGTCAGGTTGCGGCCGTTCGCCTGCCCTCGGCTGGACCGCGCATGCTGCGCGGCTCCCTGGCCTGCCCAGCTTCCGCTGCATATGGCCCAGGAAGCGTTATAAGCCCCGCCGCCGGAGATGGCGCCGGTCACTTTCTCGCGAGATGCGGCATCTCCGGCCGCATAGAGTCCGGGCACGGTCGTCCGGCAGTCCGTGCCGCTCAAGCGCAGACCCCCAGTGCCGCGCATCGTGCCCTCATAGCGCAGGGTGAGCGGGAATTTCTGCTTAAACGCATCAATTCCCGCCCGCTCCAGCGGCATAAAGAAAATCGGATGCGCTTTTCGCAGAAAATCCTGTTTCTCCGCTGTATCTGCCAGATCGAGCGAAGCATAAACCGGCCCCTTGAGCATCATTTCAGGGATGCTGCCAAAGGTCCGATCCCCTTTATGCAGCGGATGACCGTCCGCATCATAAAGCGTAGCCCACGCTAGCATACGACCACGTGTTACCGTTCCATCTGCAAAGCTCGGAGCGTATTGACGGCTGAATTCCATGCCTGACAAATCGGCTCCCACCTCAGCGGACATCAACAGCCCTTCGCCTGTCAATACGTTGCAGCCAAGACCTTTGCTGAGAAAAGCACAGCCTCCGGTTGCCATCACAACGGCATTTGCCTTCACTTCCCAAGACTCCCCTGTCAGACGGTTGATCCCACGCGCCCCGCCAACCCCATGTTCATCATGAAGAAGCTCTAGCGCTGGCGACTGATCGAGGATCGTGACCCCCGCTTTGCGGACAACTCTTCGCATAATCCGCATGTACTCTGGTCCGTGCAGATGTGTGCGCAGTGAGTTTCCTACCTCATCCTTCGGAAAAGGATAACCCCACTGCTCGACTAGAGCCAGATTCTGCTCTACCTGATCCAGCACTCGGTGAATCCAAGCATTCTCCGACAGATATCCACCAGATTTTAGTCTGGATTGAACCGCCTGCTCACGCAGCTCGGCAATTGGAGGGATAACGAGCAGCGTTGTACCGCCCGGAGCAGTGGCGCCGCTTGTGCCCAAGTAGCCCTTATCGGCCAGGACTACCTTTGCACCCTGTGACGCTGCACTCCATGCCGCCCAAGCTCCTGCGGGACCTCCGCCAAGCACGAGGACATCCACTGTCATTTCCTTCTTAAGCTGCGACATATCTTTTCCTCCCAAGCATTTGCGCTTTCCAAGCAATTGTTATTTCAGCTGCCAATCGCTAATATTAAAGTCTTTTTTCGCTAATTTTTCTTCGACAAGGAAGTTCTTGGTACCCTCCAGTAGCTTGGTTCCTTCGTCAGTGAACGCGGTATCTTTGATATCACTGATTGGATTTACTTGCTTCGCCAGCTCTGGCGTTGTATCTCCGATTTCGGCCAAAAATTGATAATATTCATCCTCGTGTTGTTTCAAATCCGCCAAGGCTTTCTCACGGGCTTCGTTCCACGCCTTCGGAAAGTCAGGGAATTTCGCCAGATAGTCCTCGGACACGACAGTTGCACTAGTGCCGAGCAAGTTCGGATGCTTCGAGGCATCGTCTAAGTGAGTATAACCTTGGTCAATTAACTTCAGCGCAGGTACACCCAAATTAGTCGTAGCATCTACATCTCCACGGGCCAAAGCTGCGGTAGCATCCGGAATGAGCATATGCACGAGTTTATAGTCAGTTACGCCTTCCTCCTGAAGTAATCCAACCACATAGCGGTGCATGAAAGAGCCTTTTTGAATGGCAATAGTCTTCCCTTGCAGATCCTTCACCGTCTTTGGTCCATCCTTCTTACCGATTAGATAACCGATAGTGTTGGCTGAGGATTGTGAAATCAGACGTGTCTTGGCGCCAGAAGCATAAGCAATAATAGCAGGTGTATCCCCAAGGCTGCCGATATCTAATCGACCACTAATTAAGGATTCTGTCTGATCAGGACCGTTTGGAAAGCCCGTAAGCTTCACTTCAGTAATGCCATATTTCTTCAACTCTTCTTGAATGATCCCTTTATAAAAGCCCCAGCCCTCCGCGCCACCTGGCACATTCAGCTTATTTGAGCCTATAAAACTAAAGTTCAGTACCGCTGGAACGTTACTTTCGGCTTTGCCTCCAGATTTCTCTGTACTAGAGCTGCCGGATGCAGATGCTCCATTTCCTCCAGCGTTATTTCCGCAAGCCTGAAGAACCAGCATAACCATCATAATCGTAGTTAAAAGTGCAAATCGTATCCTTTTAGAACGTTTCCCTTGAATCTCTCTGTACGCTGGTTTCATTTCTTTCTCCCCCTAGATTTATGTTATTTATCTTAATCTTAATCAAGGTCAGAACCCTGCCCTCGACGCCAATTTGTACATAAAGTCATGACTTGCTACCGGTTGTCTGCCTTTGCCCCAGCCTACCTTTTCACGATAACCACCAAGTAATCCCTGCTCCTCTAGCCCTGCCTCTGTCACCCCAATCACTTTCTCTGAATCTGGCGCAACGTAGAGAGCATCCACAGGACAATACAACTCACACATAAAGCAAGTCTGGCAATCGCTCTGCCGGGCAATAACAGGAATGCCATCCTCTACCCGTTCGAAGACATTGGTCGGGCAGACCGATACACATTGGTTGCACTCTACACATCTGGCAGCGCTGATCACCTCAATCATGATAGAACACCCTCCTTGGCCACGGCTTCTGTCTTCACCCATACCTGATCCAATCCACCGCTAATCAAGCGATGATGCTGTTCTTGATCCGTTCCCTTAAAATCTTCACGCTTATGCATGCCCCTCGTCTCCGTACGGGCAAGCGCGGAATTGTACATCCAGCGGGCGGTTGCAGTCATGGCTTCAGCTTCACGCGCTTTAACCCCTTCAGGTGTACGCTGAATCTCACGGCTACGCTGATCTTTCCACAATTCATCCAGACGACCTAATGAAGAGGTCAGCCCTTTATCCGTACGGAATAAATTAATGTCATACGGCTTCACTTCAGCCTGCACAGCAGACACAACCTCTGACGTATGAGCTGATACTCCAGGCTTCACTTCTTGATGAACCAGTGGAGAAGATGATAAGCCGACTGGATTACGGTACGCTGCATTCGAGCCAAGGCTCTGCGCATAGACAGCAGCTCCTTCTCCTGCAAAACTGCCGGATGACATAGCCCAAGCCGCATTATGGCTGCCACCACCAGTAAATCCCCCGCAAATTAGCTCACGGGTAGCTGCATCTCCTGCCGCATAAAGTCCGGGAACACCTGTACCACAGCTTTCGTCCGTGATATGAATACCACCCGTCCCACGAACCGTTCCTTCGAGACGAAGCGTAACCGGAAATGCATCCTTGAAAGGATCGATCCCTTGTCGATCAAAGGGTAGAAAAAAGTTCGTCTGCGCCACCCGCAGAAGAGGTCTTAAATCTTCTGGTGCTCCATCCAGCTTGGCATATACCTGATTACCTGCTAGCAGATTCCGAGCGATAACTGAACGCCCTTTCTTGGAACCCGCCCCTTCCACAATGCTTCCATCCTCATAATAAAAGCTGGCATAGTTGTAATATGCTGTCTTGGTTACAGAGGAGAACGTAGGGCAGATAGCATAGGCATTGGAGAATTCCATGCCGGACAAGTTCGCCCCAGCCTCAGCTGCAAATAGATAGCCATCACCAGTAAGCACGTTGCAACCAAGCGCCTTACTTAGGAAGGCACAACCCCCAGTAGCAATAACGACTGCCCCTGCTTGAACTGTCCAGGTCTCACCACTCTGGGTATGGACTCCAGCCGCTCCGGCTACGCCATGCTCATCCGCAAGGAGCTCCATGGCTGGGCTATGATCTAAAATTTTAACGCCCGCCTTTTTCACTAGCTTACGCATTAATTTCATATATTCCGGTCCCTGAAGACTCTTGCGATACTGGTTACCCTGCTCATCTACAGGGAATGGATATCCTGAAACGCCAAGTTTGTTCATATTGGCATAGGTACGGTCTAGCACTCGGTCCATCCAGCGGGATTCAGCCAACTGACCGCCCAATGTATAACGACTTGCTTTGGCCTCCTCCCGGAGCTTCTCATCCGGCTTCACATACCAGACTCCTGTTCCTGAGGGGGCCGTTGCACCGCTCGAACCGCAGTAGCCTTTATCTGCGAGGACAACTTTCGCACCCTTCGCTGAGGCCGTAAGGGCTGCCCATGTTCCTGCCGGTCCTCCACCTATAACAAGCACATCCGCCACCAAATTCAGCGACCCTTTTTGTATCGATCCACTCATAGCTCAAGACCTCCTCAAATGATTTACCCTTCGTAACTATCGCGCCAGAACAGACACTTGCGTTCAATGATTCGGAACAAAGAATCGATTAGCTTGCCGACAATAGCAAAGATAATAATGCCTACAAATACAACCTCTGTATTAGAGTTCTGCTTCGCCTCATTAATCAGGAATCCAATGCCGGATTGTGATCCAATGAGTTCAGCTACAACAAGACCGATCCATGCTACAGCCAATGACAGTCGCAATCCTAACAAAATCCCGGGTAGTGCTGCCGGTAATATCAGCCTGCGCAGCCTCTGATAAGGGCTAAATCCTAACACCCGGGACACCTCAAACAGCTTATTGTCCACATTGCGGATGCCCATAAACGTATTAATATAGAGCGGAAAGAATGACCCTGTCAGAATGATCACTACTTTGGACATCTCCCCAAAGCCGAACCACAAAATAATTAGCGGTGCTATAGCTAGATGAGGAACAAGCCTAAGAACCTGTACACTAGGATCGAGCACATATTCCACACTGCGAAACAAGCCAGTCAGTACTCCGAATAAAAGGCCTAGAACGCCTCCGATAAGAAATCCAACTCCCGCCCTCCCCATACTGACACCTAGGTGATGAGTTAACTCTCCAGTCACCAATAGGCCTGTAAAAGCTCTGGCGATCGACAATGGAGTCGGCAGAAACTGCGCGGAGATCAGTCCGGTGCTTCCTGCCAGCTGCCAAAGTACTATTGTCACCACCGGAATGATAGCGCCCGTTCCCCAATCTGACAGTAGAGATTTCCATGCAATAGGTACCACCGATTTCTCCAATGTCTTAGTCGATAAAGGGGCAATATCACTGCTATCTAGCGATTCTCTTGCTCTTGTAGTGTTATTCAAAATAGCTTCTGCTCCATCGCTCATGGCGCATCCCCCTTTCGTTTCTTGCGCGTTTTCTGTTTATCCGCGATAGCTGTCCTGCCATCTCAGCAGCCGACGTTCAATGTAGCGAACAATAGAATCACTCACCAGTCCAGCAATGGCAAAAATAATAATTCCCACGAACACCACAGGTGTATCCGCGAATTGACGCGCGTCCGACATCATATACCCAATGCCTGAAGTGGAAGCAATCAGCTCTGCGACTACCAGACCTAACCAAGAGAGCCCCAAGGAAAGGCGCACTCCGAGAATAATATTCGGCAATGCGGCTGGAAGTACTAGTCTTACAACCTGCTTTAACCGGCTGAATCCAAGCACTCGAGATACTTCGAACAGCTTGTTATCCACGCCGCGAATACCCATGAACGTATTAATATAAAGCGGAAAAAATGCTCCTTTAGCAATCAACAGCACTTTAGACTCCTCACCGATCCCGAACCATAAAATGAATAGCGGCACTACCGCCAAGCTTGGTATCATGCGAATCATTTGCAGGGATGGATCTAGCAATTTCTCTGATCTGCGGAACAGACCTACGAGAATGCCTAATAGCAGACCAAGTCCACCACCGAGCAGGAATCCGGCAAGGGCTCTGACCAAGCTGATCCTAAAGTTCGGCCATAAATCCCCTGAAGCAGCCAAAGTTACAAATGATTCTGCAATGGTATACGGCGTCGGGAACAGCATCTCTGAGATCATTCCATAGTGTCCAAGGGTCTGCCACAGAATTAGCACAGTGCCCGGCAGCAGAAGGCCCAGTCCAAATGTTGTTACCTTTCCGGGGCGTCCGGAAGTTCTTACGGCTATAGCCCGGTTTGTCATGCTCTGCACCCACCTTTTTTAGCTTTACAATCTCTTTAAATAACAAAAAGAGACCCTCGAATATTGAACACTTTCGGAGGTCTCCATTGGTATGGTCGACATATTTATATTCCTGCCCCGTCAATAAGCTCAAGCTCATCGACTTTTTCAAAATAATTCAGCACCTTCAGGCGTAGCTCTTGAAAGGAAGACGTTGTTTTTTTACGTGGATACGGCAAATCAACCGGGACAATCTTACGTATTTTCCCGGGGCGAGGTTCTAAAATCACTACCCGATTACCTAGAAATACAGCCTCATCAATATCATGCGTTACAAAAATCATGGTTGTTTTGTTGGCCCGCCAAATGTCCAGTAACACCGTCTGCATATGCGCTCTAGTGAACGCATCCAGTGCACCAAACGGTTCATCCAGCAGCAGGATTTTGGGATTTCGCAGTAGCGCACGGGCTATCGCCACCCTCTGGGCCATCCCTCCCGATAACTCCCGGGGATAGGATTTCTCAAACCCATTTAACTTGACGAGATCAATTAACTCATCGACCTTGCGTCTAATTTCTTTGTTGCCTAGCGGCAAATCAGAAGCAATATTCTTCTCTACGGTGAGCCAAGGAAAGAGACGATGCTCTTGAAAAATAAATCCCTTATCGATTCCGGGACCCCCAATCTCCGTCCCTCCTAAGGTAACGCTCCCCGTATATCCACTGTCCAAACCGGCCACGATGCGCAGCAGCGTGCTTTTGCCACAGCCACTGGGCCCGATGACCGTAATGAATTCACCCTCTTGCACATGGAGATCAACATTATACAGTGCCTGAACATGACCTCCGGTAGACTCAAAACGTTTATTTAGATTTGAAATCGACAGCAACGCTTCTCCCATCGTGACCCCTCCTTAAATTCTGTATACAAAAAAACAGAGGTATTGCGCTTTTACATTCGCAATACCTCTGTAGGAACAGTCGGTAATTTTTATTCAAAGTAAATCAATTGGAATTATAATATTTAAAATATCATCCATTTGAAAAGCTGTCAACAATAAAACTTTTTTCAGACACACTTGTTTACATCAGATACCTTAAATATAAATATATGCTTGAGATCACAATGGACAGCAGCATTAAAGGGAAACCCACCTTCAAATACTTCATGAATGTAATCGGATAGCCCTCTTTTCCAGCTAGACCAGCAACGATCAGATTAGCACTGGCACCGATCAATGTACCATTGCCACCCAAGCAGGCACCCAAGGCTAGACTCCACCAGAGGGGCTCCAGATTGGTGATCCCCATCTGCCCCATCTCCTGTATCAAAGGAATCATCGTTGCTACAAAAGGAATATTATCAAGAAACGCAGAAGCAATTGCACTGACCCATAAGATCATCATCGAGCTCATGAGCACATCCCCACCCGTTAAATCAATCGCTTTGGCAGCCAGCTCCGCGATGACACCTGTCTCGACGAGTCCTGATACCAAAACAAACAGTCCGATAAAAAAGAAGATCGTAATCCATTCCACGCTGTGAAAAGCTTTTTCCAGCATGTGTTCTCCTCCGGTTAATAAGAGCAGTAAAAAAGCCCCCGCTAAGGCAACCGTCGCTGACTCCAAATGTAACGCCTGATGTAAAAAGAAGCCCATAATCGTAATTCCAAGTACGATCAAACATTTTCGCAACAGCTTATGATCTGTAATCATTGCCTTCTCGTCCATGTTCATGATACTTTGCTGCAATTCCGGAGTGGATTTAATCTGCTTACCAAACATCAGTAGTAAAAGCGGGATATACGCTAACATAATGATGATAATCACAGGTGTTAGATTGCTGATAAAGGACATAAAAGTCAGCTCTTTCACAGCACTTCCGATCATAATATTCGGTGGATCTCCGATCAATGTTGCCGTCCCACCGACATTAGATGCAATAATTTGTGACATCAAAAAAGGCAGCGGATTTATGCGCAGTTGCCTTGTAATACTGAAGGTAACAGGCACCATAAGTAGCACTGTTGTAACATTATCCAAGAAAGCAGAAGCCACAGCAGTAACAACAAACAAAGCAATCAGGATTCTTCTCGGCTTCCCTTTCGCCAGCTTTGCTGATTTCACTGCCGCATATTTAAAAAGTCCTGTCTCTGCAGTAATCCCTACAATCATCATCATGCCTACAAGTAATCCGATGGTATTAAAATCAATGTGATGTAGTGCCGTCTCCTGATCCACAATGCCCATCGCTACCATAACAATTGCGCCTAACATCGCTAAGATCGTACGGTGAATTTTCTCAGAAATAATCAGTCCATAAATCAGTAGAAAAATACCTATTGCCCAAATTGCTTGCTGTTCCATGATATCCCCCGGTCCTTCTATCTAATTTCATTAATTGTACAACCTACTCATTATATAACCTATTTATCATAAAATAGATTTGTATTTTTCGCACTGGAATTGTGGATTACTCCATAAAAAACGACTCTGTCGAGTATTTATCGGAGAGCCGTTATGGAGTCGATTATTTCATTTTCAAAACCTGAGGCTCCTTAAAAGCGGTCAAAATACCTTTGCTCTGCACAATAATCATACCGCTTTCCAGCAAGGTTGGGCCGAACACTCTACCTGATGTTTTGAGCTGCACAACCGGTTTTGCGGAAATCAAATCTATCGCGATTAATTTGCCGTCAGTCTGGGCTACATACATGCCATGTCCAAGCAGATCGAAGCGGGCAATCGGATTGCTGATTCCACTGTACTGAACCGCTGATTTATTCGCCATTTTAACACCATAAATGCTCTGTTCGTTACTAAAAAGAATTCTTCCATCATAAGGACCAGCGGCGTAGGATAACTTAGCTCCGATGGATTCGTAAGAATAATTATCGCGTGTTACGGTAGCAGGATCAACATTGACTGGATAGCTGTAGACACCTTTTTGTCCTGTTATGAAAATTCTGTCACCGTCACTCCAAGCAATGCCCCCCTTTGGTGCTTCGGGATCATTCGGGTCAATATTAGCAGGGTTATAAACTACCGTCTTCACTACTTTACCTGTCTTAACATCCAAACTGTCGAGTGTAGTAAGAGGAAGAGCGTCGAATAAGGTAGCCTTCCGTTGTGTTATAAGCGTTCCATTAATCTCAGTAATCGGAAAATAATGATCTCTGTTATTCCAAAGCTCTTTACCCGTTGTTCGATCAAAGGCATGTAGAATGTCATACGTATACGTTCCGGATTCTGAGTTTTGAGCTAATATCAGGTTTCCCTCAACCATGAACGGTTCATACAGCTTTTCACCGAAATTATCACGCCACTGCAGTTTCCCATCCTTCAGATTGTAGGCTTGAATATCACCATTGGCAGCAAAAAGCTGATCTTTATCAATAACTAATTGGCTGATGCCTTTACTGTTTGCCGATGAACTCCATTTATTTTTTCCAGTAGCCGCGTTGACTGCATAGATTGTGCCTGCTTCTGAAGTCACATAGGCCACACCATCTTGGTAAAGTAACGGTGTCTTTAATTTGGAGCCATATTTCCACATTACTTTTCCCGTCTGAGCGTTAATGGCTAAAAGCTGACCCTTTTGTAGGATAAAAGCTTTGCCCGCACCAACTGCAACAACGCCCTTGCCCATAATGTAGTCCGTCGGTATATCTCCTAGCGTTGGCAAATCCATCGTAGTGGACCACTCAACCTTCGCAGCAGACAAATTTACATAATAATCATCTAAATTCGAGCCTATAAAGGAAGTGTGCGAATCAACCGCAGCAGCTTGTACCGGGTTTACCATAAGCAATACCCCTAAACCAATAATCACAGTACGAAGATATGACTTCAATAATGTTCCACTCACCACCACACGCCTCCTCTTATAAATGCTTCAATTGGATAGATTCTCAAAATAAAATATAATACTAATGACGAGCAGGATGTAAGAACATGGATTATTCTTCCTCATTTTGACATCCCAAAGAGCAGAAATCAAAACATTTACTCATAAACTTACAATTTGTAAGTTATTGTGTTATAATAATCACATTCTTCTATAAACGAACAAGCTTTATCAAATATATGAATAACAAGGGGTTTGTAATCATGAGTAACGAGGTAACCACAGCACCAGCATCCGATTTTGAATTCGGTATCTACACCTTAGGAGACATTGTAGCTGATTGTCATACCGGGAATAAGATCAGCCCGAAACAACGACTCGACGAAGTTGTAGCTGCGGCCAAGCTGGCGGATGAGGCGGGGCTTGATGTATTCGGTGTAGGTGAGCATCATCGTCTTGATTTTGCAATTTCTTCGGTTCCAGTCGTGCTGGCAGCCATCTCCCAGGTTACCCGCAGAATCAAGTTGACGAGCGCCACTACTGTATTAAGCACCATTGATCCCGTGCGCGTATTCGAGGATTTCGCCACACTTGATTTACTGTCAGATGGCCGTGCAGAGATTATTGCTGGACGTGGTGCTTTTGTGGAATCTTTTCCGCTCTTTGGGTACGAACTTGAAGACTATCATCGACTATTCGCCGAGAATATTAATCTGCTTCTCGAGCTTAATAAGCATGAAATTATGAACTGGGAGGGTTCCTTCCGCTCATCCTTGAAGGATTCTGAGATTGCACCACGCCCTCTTCAGCAAAGCCTTCCTGTATGGATTGGTGTAGGTGGTTCTCCTGAAAGCGCGGAAAAAGCTGGGGTACTCGGGACTGGAATGGCCATCGCCATTCTTAGCGGTAGTCCAGAACCTTTCCAAGAGCTTGCTGCAACTTATCGACGCGCTGGAATTCAGGCGGGTCATGCCCCTGAATCTTTAAAGATTGCGATTACTAGCCACGGCTACATTGCCGAAACTTCACAGCAAGCGCTCGATGAATATTACCCATACTACTATAGTTATCGTAATTCCATCAGCCCAAAACCTGGTCAAGAATACAGTGTATCTCGTGACGACTTTGGGCAATATGTATCTGCTGATAACACGATGGCTGTAGGTAGCCCGCAGCAAATTATTGAAAAAATCCTCTATCAGCATGAGCTGTTCGGCCATAGCCGCTTTATGACTCAGCTCGACATCGGCGGCCTTCCTTACGCCAAGGTAGCCAAAGCTATTGAACTATTAGCAACTGAGGTCGCCCCTGTCGTACGACGCGAAATTGCCAAGAAGAATAGCCGATAGAACTGAGGGGCTGTACCAGTTAATAAAAAAGCACTTCTCCCGCTCGTGGAGAAGTGCTTTTTGTGCTGTTGCAACATTGTGTCTTGCTGTAAGAAGTGAACCGGAAGCTCTGCTCAAGAATTAGGGAATATCTCCCTGAAAATCGGAGATTTCTACTCAATAGACTAACAATTAGGGAATACCTCCTTATAATTAACCTGATTCGGCGGTAAATATAGATATTTCCCCGATTTTTAGGGAGGAATTCCCTGATTTCACTCATTTAGAGTAATTATCAGCTATTTTCAGGGAGCTTTTCCCTAATTACTCTCAAAAAAAAGAAGCTGCCCATAAGTAGATTCACTACTTTTGAGACAGCACTTATACTTGTTACGCAAAGGATGGTTTATTGTTGTCCACCTTCCCGCTAATAAGCTTCTTATATTCATCGTCTCCACCATCTAAAGAAGGCGCAGTATAAATTTGAGCTGAAGCTGGTTGCTGAGCGGAATGGCTCGACCCTGTTTTGCTTGTGTTATTCTTATTATCTTCTGCACTCCTGCTTCCACCACTTGCAGAGCGGAGAACAGCACCCGATAAGTTGTTAATACCCTTTATTCGCTTCATGCTGAATCCTCCCCTACTAAATGATTGATGGTACGGAATAAATCCTGATTATTCGCAACTACCGCCTTAAGATCATCCGCAGATAATCCATCACTCCCTGAAAAGTGTACGGAAAGAACATACTTCTTACCTAGAGGATAGCATAGGATATATACCTCCGCAACTTCCGTGCGTTGAAAAAAAGTCCATTTGCTCGATAAAAATGCATCTACCACACTAGGCTGCTTCTCATTCCCTTTCGTAACAGTCAAGGAATAGGAGTGCCCACGTCCGACATTCCCTCCCACCTGAACAAGCTGTTCCTTCTCTTGAGCCTGCCAGATCGCAGCACCGATCACACGACAATGCTTCGGAGGTAAGAAAGAATTGCGGATCGCCTCACTGAGTGCGTGATACTTCTCTCCATCCTCAGAGATGGTCACATTACTATTATATTGCCAAAAAAAATGAAGGATACTTTCTTTGCGCCTTAATTCCATCTTTAGCTGCTCTAAATCTTTCACCGGGTCACGGAATTTTCCAAACCCCTGGACACTATCAATAATCTTACCACAGCTCACATCCACAGCAGCCGTAGGATTATCATGGTGCATCTCATACTCTAAAGCTGTAATTCCCGACAAATCGGACAACAGATGATATTCTTCAACATTCTGTCCAGGGATTAAATCGTCGCGGGCAGTCACCTGATCCGGCACTAAGCAAAAAACGCGATTACGCCGTAATCTGGCCCAAAACAATCCCATTTCAAACCCCGTATTATCACGAGTCACATAATAAAATTTACCGCGTATTTTGGCGACATCATCTGGCGAGAACACAAATACGGCAAAATCGCTCTCATCCAAATTTCTCTCCAGAGCCTCCATCGTGTATTCATTCGCTCGAAAGGCATTGGCATACCAAGGATGTACTTCAGCATCCCTCTTCAGCTGCTCATGAATCGCTCTTGCATAACGTATGGATTCCCTGGAAGATCCAATGAATAGCTTTGGTTTAGTCACGGCAGTGCTCCTTCATCCTTCCCGATATGTAATAATTATACAAGTCTTTAGACCACCGGAAAAGAGGCCAAGTTCTCATAAATATCTCAAAAAATATTATTCTAAACCTCGTAAAGTGGGTAAAAAATTACGACTACTTTGAAAAAGCGAGGATACTATGAAAAAAATGATAGGTGTCACATTGCTTGCAGCAAGCCTTGTGGGTATAACAGCGTCACAGCCTGCTGAAGCTAAAACGGCAGCAGTTAGTTATACCGCTCAGGTATACGCGAACTTTTTAAATGTACGCAGTGAGCCGGCAAAGAATGCAACTGTTGTAGGATCTATTAAGAACGGAGCAAAGGTAACTGTGACCGATGAACAACACGGGTGGTTGAAGGTTAAGACGGGGAACACCTCTGGCTGGGTAGCCGGCTATTACCTTAAAAAGGTGAACAATAGCTCCAAGCAATCTGGCGCTTCTGGATCATCGGTAGCTTCCAAACCCAGCACTACTTCTTCCACCTCAACCAGCGCCTTGAGTAGTACCACAAAGGTTACAGTTACGGCAGATTCACTACGCGTTCGAAGCGGTCCAGGCACACAATATAAGGTACTCGGTTCTTTAAAAGCTAAGGATACAGCTACCCTCCTCCTTCGTCAGAACGATTGGGCACGAATTCGAACAGCTAGCGGTGACATCGGTTGGGTCGCAGCGCAATATATCCGATCTGGAACCACGCCAAGAAGCACAAGCACTACAAGCAACATTTCGCGCACAGGAAATTTACGAGGAAAATTAATCGTCGTAGATCCCGGTCATGGCGGCAGTGATCCGGGAATGCTCGGCACTACATATAACACCATGGAAAAGGATTTGAATCTGCAAACTGCAATTTATGTTCGCGATGCCCTTGTAGCTAAAGGTGCACGGGTAGAAATGACACGTACCCGGGAGGATCAGAAGCCTACACTCGCTCGGCGTGTTCAGATGAGTGAGGCTCTGCGTGCAGATGCATTTGTAAGCATTCATTATAATTCTTCTCCGAAAAAAGTGTCCGGGACACTGACCTTCTTTTACTCCGAATCCGATGATCTGAAGCTGGCACGAGCAATTGAAACCCGGCTGGGACAAGGTATCGGTCTTAAGAGCAACGGGTTGTCCTTTGGCGATTATCACATCCTGAGGGAGAATCGAATTCCAGCTACCTTAATTGAACTCGGATTCCTTACCAATCCTATAGATGAATCTATTGTCCGCAAATCCTCCTATCAGAAAAAAGCAGCAAAGGCTATCGCGGAAGGATTGGCAGACTATTTCAGAAACTAGACAGACCTATAAATAATCAGCAAAGAAGCAGGCTAGGAAATTCCCTAGCCTGCTTTAGTTTGTATTTCATATTTAGCCTTCTATTAATCCCTTTTTGATCAGGAAATTACGAGCTACATCCTCTTCCTTGAGCGCATCCACATCAACCTCTGCGTTCAATTGCTGCATTTCTTCGTCACTGATTTGTCCGTTCAATTGATTTAAGACGCCTTTCAATTCAGGGTATTTATCTAACGTTTCCTGACGAATAATCGGTCCTGCATCATAAGGTGGGAAGAATTCTTTATCATCCTGCAGAATCACCAGATCATGTACTTTAATTTGCGCATCCGTCGCATATGCATTGGTTACATCTGTTTCCCCATCGTCGATCGAACGGTACATGATACCATGGTCCATTCCTTTGCTCTGCTTGAAATCCATTCCGTAGAGTTTTTGGATACCGGGGTATCCGTCCTCACGATCCAAGAACTCGAACTCTACGCCAAGAACCATATTTCCAGATACTTTGGCCAAATCGCTGAAAGTCTTTAGATTGTACTTCTCAGCCGTTTCACGACTAACAGCTAAAGTATAGGTATTATTTATGCCGAATGGATCCAGAAAGGCCAGTCCATCTTTTTCAAGCAGTTCTCTGGTTTTTGCCAACGATTCCTCAGAGTTTCCCGTCTCCTCTTGATAGTAATTGGCTACAATGGTTCCGGTGTAATCCGGATATAGCTGGATATTATTATTCTCAAGCGCACTCCAAGCTACATTAGAGCCTCCCAAGTTCATCTGACGCTTCACTTTAATATCTGTTTTATCTTCTATCAAATCTGCCATCATATGAGCGAGTAGAACATTCTCCGTGAAGTTTTTGGAGCCAATCGTGATTTCTCCACTGTTACCCGCAGCAGCGTTATTATTCCCGCCACCACACCCGGCAAGTAGCGCCCCCATTAATACTGTAGTTAAAACGCCTGTCATCAATTTTGGAATTTTCATATATAATCTCCCCTTTTATATTCTTTCGAGACCAGAGTTTTAGTTATACTTTCAATCCCTTTGGAGTCGTTAACCGTTCAAGCAATCCAAGCAGATAATCCAGCACGAGTGCAAGAATCGCGGCCGGAATAGCACCCAGTAAGGTTAGTGCTTCGATGTTCCGTTGAATACCTAGGAAAATAAATTCACCCAATCCGCCAGCACCGATAAAGGCTGCCAGTGTTGCTGTCCCGACATTAATAACTGCAGCAGTACGGATCCCCGCCATAATTACACTTAAAGCTAAAGGGAGTTGAACCCTGAATAGAATTTGCCAGCTCTTCATACCCATTCCCCGGGCCGCTTCCACTATAGACGGATCCACATCAGTAATTCCCGTGTAGGTGTTGCGGATAATTGGCAGCAGTGAATACAGAAACAAAGCTACAACTGCCGTCTTCATCCCTATACCAAATAAAGGAATCATAAATCCGAGCATCGCCAGACTAGGTATTGTCTGAAAAATCCCAGCCGCACCAAGCGTAATCCCTTTCAGAGGTTTAACCCGTGTAATCATGATTCCAAGCGCAATGCCAACAATAATTGCAAATAACATGGACAAGAGCACAAGTTGCATATGCACTCCCATAGAATGAATCAAATCTTCCATACGTATATCTAATTGATATATAAGTTGTTGCCATAACGATTGATCTCTCATACAGACACTTCCTCCTCTTTCGTGCCTCCCCATTGTGCTGCAAACGCCGTCAGAAGACTACCTCTTGTAACAATCCCGGCAATGTTCCCCTCAGCGGTTACAATCGGAATAATGCCGTAAGGAGCTTCCGTAATCAATGATAATGCGTCTCTTGCTGTTGCTGTATCCTGCAGCACCACCCCAGGTGGTGTCATAATTTCTTCGATAGTAAGGCTTTGTTCCATTTTAGCGGTAACATCATAAGCGGAGACTATGCCAAGTAGCTTACCTTTCTCGTTTCCAACCAGTAGTGTATCCATTTTGCGTTGACGCATAAAGGTAAGAGCTTTACCCAGCGTGCGGCTTGGAAG
The DNA here is from genome assembly GCF_038009145.1 of Paenibacillus sp. FSL R5-0923. Classification (NCBI taxonomy): domain Bacteria; kingdom Bacillati; phylum Bacillota; class Bacilli; order Caryophanales; family Paenibacillaceae; genus Paenibacillus; species Paenibacillus sp. FSL R5-0923. The sequence continues at coordinate 1,574,954 of NZ_JBBPAT010000001.1, read as the reverse complement.
GGATGTGGATGGATTGTCACGCATGACTTCTGTTACGGGGATATACTCAGGGTTTTGGTAAATACGGTTTTTGCCGATAAATGACTCTACGAAATCATTAGCAGGCCGGCTGAGCAGCTCATACGGTGTATCTAGTTGAACGATTTCACCATCTTTAAGAATAGCGATTTTATCTCCAAGCTTCAGTGCTTCATCCATATCATGTGTTACAAATACTATTGTCTTCTTCACTTCTTGTTGCATGCGCAGCAATTCATCCTGCAGCTGCTCACGGGTAATAGGGTCCAAAGCACCAAACGGTTCATCCATCAATATAATCTCGGGATCAGCAGCCAATGCACGGGCTACACCTACACGCTGCTGCTGCCCACCTGATAATTGTTTCGGATAACGTTTGGCATATAGAACCGGATCAAGTCCGACTAGACGGAGCATTTCGAGCACCCGTTCTTTTTTCTTATTCACATCCCACCCCTTTAGGTCAGGAATCAGGCCAACATTGTCTTCTATGGTGTAGTGCGGGAACAAACCAGCTTGTTGAATAACATAACCGATGTTCTTGCGGAGGGTTACGGGGTTCTCCTTGGTGATATCTTTGCCGTGGATATAAATATGACCTGAAGTATGCGGAACAAGACGATTTATCATTTTCATCGTTGTTGTCTTTCCGCAACCGCTCGGACCGATCAATACTAGTATTTCTCCAGCTTCAATTTCAAAGCTAATATTCTTAACTGCTTCATAACCATTCGGGTATTTCTTACCTACTTTTTCAAATTTCAGCATAGGGTCTCTCCTTCTTATTTCTGTCGTCAGATCATCTCACCGGGCGACTCTGTAAGTTAAACTATAACAAACAATCCCCAAACTGACAACCTACATATGTTCAATAAGTTGTTTGTTAATAATTGTAATATGTTAATTATAAAAAAAGGCTATCCAGTGATAACCTGAACTGCACCCCGTCAAGTAGACAGTACAAAAAATAAAAGTAGTTTAAGCGGCCTTAGTCCTAAATTCAATGGGACTGAGGCCGTTTAATTTTGCCTGTAACCGTTCGTTATTGTAAAAGTGAATGTAGGTATCAATATCTGTTTGGAGTTCTTCAAAGGTCTGGTAGGTATGTAAGTAGTACTTCTCACATTTCAATGTTCCCCAGAAGGATTCCATCGGCCCATTGTCAATGCAGCAGCCTACTCGGGACATGCTTTGCTTCAGTTCTGCATCGTCCAGCATCTTCTTAAAATGCAGAGAGGTATACTGGAAACCGCGGTCGCTATGGAGTAAGGTTCGGCTCTCCGACGCTGCCTGCAATGCTAATTCCAGCGTGTTAAAAACTAGCGAATTATTATTGGAATGGCCCAGAACGTAAGCAACAATGGAATTGTCATACAGATCTTTTATTGCACTTAAATACGCCTTCTTACCCTTGCCGTATTTGAATTCTGTTACATCCGTTACCCATTTTTGGTTTGGAGCTTCCGCCTCAAAATTACGGTTCAGCACATTCTCCGCGACCTGCTGAGGCGTGGAGCCTACATACTTCTTTCTTTTTCTGCGGATGACAGACTGGATACCTTGGCGTCTCATGAGCCGGTATACTCGTTTTGCGTTAATAGATTTGTTCATTTGTCTGCGCAAATGCAGGGTCAATTGACGATACCCAAAGGTTCGTTCCACCTTCTCATACAAGAGAAGCATAGCCTCTGTCAGTTTCTCGTTTTCGGTCTCTCGGGAACTGGGTTTGCGATTCAACCATTTATAGTAACTTGACCGTGAAATCCCTACGATTTCACACATAAGTCGAATGGAGCAAGACTGTTCCTGCTGAACGGCTTGAATGGCCAGATAGATGATCTCCTGGCGAATGGTTCTTAACGTCTCCTCCTTTCGAGTTCCTCTAACTTTTTTAGAAAAGCATTCTCCGCACGCAGGCGTGCATTCTCGTACTCCAGCTTTTGCATCGCGAGTTTGTGGCGATCTGCTTCCGTAAGTTCTTCGGGCGCTTTAGTACGTCCTCTGCCGTCTCGTAACGCCTCTTCACCGCCTGCTTCGTACTTCTTTACCCAGCTATATACTTGTTGGTAAGACACGTGAAAATGGCTTGCCGCCTTCGTGTAGTCTTCTCCGTTCGAAAGGCAGTACAGCACGATATCTATCCGTTCCTGCCAAGTGGTTACGCGTCCTTTGGTCATAGCTTTAGATCCTCCTGAATGAGCTGTTAAGCTGTTGCTATGACCATTATACTTCCTAATCCAGTTGGCAAGTTGGGTTGAACTTGCAATCTTATACTTGCAGATGATTTGGTTTTGTGACAATCCTCCCTCGAGATAATCCTTAACGGCATGGAGTTTAAGTTCTGCGGAATACGTACGGTTGTGGATTCGAACTTCCAGCCCTTCGTACCCATACAATTGATAACGTTGCCGCCACTTCACTACAGAGGTTTTGGATAATCCATATTTTCGGGCCGCAGCTTTCAAACCAATGTCGCCCCGTTCAATTTCTTGGAGAATCGTTAATTTTTCGAGTGCCGTATACTTCTTTTGTTCCATAAAAATACTCCCCATACAGCAGCAGGTTTTTATTATTTCGCCTGTCTACTATATGGGGAGCATATCAACCCCCGCTGGATAGCCTTTTTCAAGCTATTATTATAAATGATTTTCTCAATTTTTATTGATAAATTGTTCCGTTCTTTGGTACATTTTCTCATCACCAACGGCTACAAGTACATCATTTTCTCTGAGTATGACATGCGGACCTGGAGAGATGGTTATATCAGCACCTCGGCGAAGCGCTATAATCGTAGCCCCTGTATTCTGCCAAAATTGTAATGCTCCAATGGTTTTGCCAACCACATGTGATTCTTCATGGATTGTAATTTCTTCCGGGTGGTACGGCTTTAAATTCTTCATCCGGTCTGATGCCTCGATAATTCCAGTTAGTAGCTTCTCAAATTTACCGTCGAGCTTCTTCTTTTCAAGCAACAATTGCTGTAGATCCTGTTTCAATGAATAAGCTGATTTCAGATAGTTATTCCTGGTGATATACTCATACGCCTTTTGATCAGAGATGACAATAATCTCTTTCCCCTGCGAAACAAACACTATATTCTCATCCTTCAATAATCCCATAGCCTTACGAATCGTCTCGGGAGAAACATGATATTGCCCTGCCAATAGAGAACGCCCGGATAGCTTACTCTGTACGGGAAATTCCCCGCTTACAATTCTTTGTGCAATATCAAGGGCTATAGACTTATAACCGGATATTTCTTGCATGGACATTGTCGATCTCCTTACTCTGGCGTGAATTATAAACATGCTCAAGTATACCTTTTTTCACTCACCAAATAAAGATGTCCTGCCTTATCCAAATATTTGATATACCAAAAATAAATTTAACGATACAACCAGACCAGAGATAAGCCAGCCGAGAGCAGCTGTCATCTTACGATTCACTAACCCGCCCATAATCTGACGATTGCTTGTAAACATAACCAGTGGTACCAGAGCAAAGGCAATCCCAAAGGACAAGATCACCTGGCTGATAACGAGCGCCTTCGTTGGATTTACACCAAAACCAATGATAGCCAAAGGTGGAATAATCGTAATCGCACGGCGTAAGTACAGGTTAATTCTTTTGTTGATGAAGCCTTGCATTACCACATCGCCAGCCATAGTTCCTACAGAAGAGCTCGATAGTCCTGCGATGAGTAGTCCTAAGCCAAAGGAGATCGCCGTTACGGGTCCAGCTAAGTGACTAAATTGCTGAAACGCAACATCCAAATCCTCAACCACGATACCATTTTTAAAAAATAATGCGGCTGAGACAATAACCATCGCCAGATTCACTGCCCCTGCAATAATCATCGCAATAATAATATCTATGAATTCCAGTTTAAAGATTTGTTTCTTCTCCGCTTCATTTACTCCGACAATACGGTTCTGTGTAAGTGATGAATGTAGATAAATGGCATGTGGCATCACGGTTGCGCCTAGAATTCCTGCGGCCAAAAGAATGCTATCCACCCCTTCAAACTTAGGTGTAAACATGCCTACAGCAACAGCACCCATATCCGGTTTAGCTACAATTACTTGAAAAGCAAAGGCTAATACAACTATAAGAATCATTGCAGCAATTCCGGCCTCAAGGGAACGGTAACCCCGGCGCTGAAGCTCTAGGATAGCAAATGAACCGACCGCAGTAATGAGTGCTGCCGGCAGCATGGGAATATCAAATAATAGATAAAGCCCCAATGCTGCCCCGATAAACTCCGCCAGATCCGTAGCTATAATCACCAGTTCACTTTGAATCCATAAGAAGATCGATACACTCTTCGGAAAACGATCATGAGCGATCTCCGGCAGATTCTTTCCTGTAGCAATACCAAGCTTGGCAGATAACGCCTGAATAAGAACGGCCATTAAATTCGAGGCTACAATCACCCATAATAAAAGATAGCCGTATTTTGAACCTGCCGTAATGTTGGTGGCAAAATTACCTGGATCCAGATAAGCAACCGCAGCGATAAACGCTGGACCTAAGAAAGGAAGTAATCTTTTAATTCCTTTGGTCTCCCCATTAAGTACGGCTTGCGCCGAAATGGAGTTTTTATGTTGTCTCATATGCGGTTGTTCTATATGTGGTTTTTCTATTAAAGTTTGTTCCAACATGTCCATTCCTCCTCTTGCCCAAAAAAAGTTGTCTATATACACGAAAGTTTCCTCTGTGCAACTTATATTTAAAGTATATGCTCATTTCTGAAAAATGTAAATATGTTTCATTAGAAATTTTCATATGCTTGTCCACCTACGACCAAGAACAAAAAAACCGGACGACATCAGGAATTACCCGATCTTCGCCCGGTTTAAGCCAATTACTCCGAAAGCTTATGGTGTGAGACTTTGAATATCTCTTCTCATTTGTTCATTCTGCATTTTCAGCTCATTCAATTCTTTCTGAAGCTCTTGATAATCAGGCGACGCTTGCTTTCTCGACCCATGCCCGTGTCCATGTTTCCCACCCAGTCCGAACATCATAAATAACATCATCAAAGGACAGATCAATGTGATTACCCAAGACCAATTCATAACATTACTTCCTACAATTTCATTATGACCTCTATATCATAAAGAAAAGTTGTGGAGAAAGGATGTGCTGTGAATTACGAATTTTTCTTCCATGTATCCTTCAGCGGCACAATTCGGTTCAGTACCAGCTTATCTGCTGAGGTATATTTCTTATCCACACAGAAGAATCCATGCCGGATGAATTGAAATTTATCTTCTGGAAGTGCACTCGCCATGGAAGGCTCCAACAAACAGTCCTTCAGAATGGTTAGGGAATCTGGATTAAGATACGCGTCCCAGCGCTCATCCTCTTCTTTAGGACCGTCGTTATCTTTTAGCAACCGCTCATATAGATGAACTTCCGCCTTGATCGCGTGCTCTGCCGATACCCAGTGGATGGTCGCTTTAACCTTCCGTTCATTAAATCCACTTCCACTCTTCGTTCTCGGATCATAGGTGCAGTGAAGCTCTATAACTTCTCCAGTTACTTCGTCCTTGAGCACCTCATTGCACTTAATGAAGTAGGCACCCTTTAACCTAACCTCATTCCCTATAGTCAGCCTGTGATAACCTTTGGGTGGCTCCTCCATGAAATCCTCTTGTTCAATATAAAGCGTCCGTGAAAAAGGAACTTCCCTTTCCCCTAGCGTCTTATCCTCACTGTTATTCTCAATCTTCAGCCATTCGCTTTGATTCTCAGGGTAGTTGGTAATAACCACCTTTAGAGGCTTTAGAACAGCCATCACGCTAGTTGCCTTCGCCTTCAAATCTTGTCTAAGCGAATGTTCTAACATGGCAATATCTACAATGGTGCTATTTCTAACAAAACCAATTTCCTTCACAAAATTCCGAATACTCTCCGGCGTAAAACCTCTTCTCCGCAGTCCGCGAAGCGTTGGAAGTCTTGGATCATCCCAGCCATCCACATAATGTCCTGTAACCAGTTGTCTAATATACCGTTTGCTAGTAACGACGCCGGTGATATTTACGCGTCCGAACTCCCTTTGCTTTGGAGCCTCAGGGGTATCCAGTTCATTCAGTACCCACTCATACAGTGGTCGATGATCCTTAAACTCAATGGAACATAGGGAATGCGTAATCCCTTCGATCGCATCTTGTATAGGATGGGCAAAATCATACATCGGATAGATACACCAATCGTTGCCGGTTCTATAATGCTCCGCATGAATGATTCTGTAAATCACTGGATCACGCAAGTTGATATTAGGTGAGCTCATATCTATTTTGGCCCGTAATACTCTGGCTCCCGTCGGATAGGCTCCATTCCTCATCTCCGTGAATAACTTCAAATTCTCTTCCACAGAACGCTCCCGATAAGGGCTGTTCTTTCCCGGCTCCGTAAGCGTTCCTCTATAAGCTGACACCTCTTCAGGTGATAAATCGCAGACGTAGGCTTTTCCTTTTTGAATTAACTTTACCGCGCTATTATATATTTTTTCCGAATAGTCTGATCCGTAGAAAGTATGGTCCGGCGGGTAGCCCATCCATAACATATCTTCGCAAATAGCATTTACATACTCCAGATCCTCTTTTAAAGGATTGGTGTCATCGAACCGCAAATGGAACTTCCCGCCATACTTTTTCGCAGTCGTATAGTTCGTGTGAATAGCATACGCACTGCCAATATGCAGATACCCATTAGGCTCCGGTGGGAATCTCGTGCAAATATCTCTACTGTAAGTCCCAGCTTCCAGCTCTTCTTGAATCAATCTGTCGATGTAACTCTCTGCTAATACTTCCGGTTCCTTGTTCATTGGTATTACCTCCTGTTTATAAGTGATATCCGCCTCTGTAAAATAAAAAGAACCTCACCTCCAAGACTTATGGTCTTGGGGACGAAATTCTCGCGGTACCACCCCAGGTTCATTAATATGTCGCCATATTAATCTCATCAAGTACGGCAATGCAGCTTACGCAGCGCTTATACTCTAGCTCTATAACAGGAGCTCCCGTCATACCATCCCCGTCGATCGGTTCCGATATGCCGCTCAGAGGCTTGTTTCGATAAAATCTCCCTTACCCTGTTCTCATCATTCAGGGCTCTCTGTGAAGGAATGATTTTATTTACTCTTCTCGTCATCGCGTTTAATTATTTTGTATAGGATACCAAATAGATGGTCCTGTGTAAATGGTGCTGTACTTCTGTCTTCTTACGATTTAATCCTCGCTCAGTGCCGTTATTAGTTCCAACACTACTTCATTATCCGGCTCTACAGCAAAAGCTCTACGCGCGTAATCCAGTGCAGCCCCTTCAGCTCCAAGCTCATAATTACAAATCGCCATACTATAAAGCACCGAGGCTAATGGTTCTTCCGAATTGACATGCATAGACCGCTCTAAGTAGGCTAACGCCTCCTCGAACTTATCCATTTCATACAGCAGTAACCCGGCATCCAGTGATAGGTCATAGCTCTGTACCATCGGATAGTAACCTGTCCACATTAATCGTATCCCCTGCTGAAGATCCAGCATTTCTTCATCACTTGCAGTGGGTAATAGCTCAGAAATCCGTTCAGCACTGTGGATAAACCATTCCGCATCGTACCCGCCTAATCGCCAAAAGACCAAAATTTGCTGTATCTCCATAGCGTCTAATTGATGGTCGCCCCATTCCTTCATACTGAAGAAATCATCCGGACCAAAACGCTCTACAAACCGTTTGTAGCCCAGCCGAGTGTTCGTATAGCTCATCGGCGCGTCCAGCATAAGAATACATCCGATGTTCAAGTTTTTATAGTGATGTGTGGTAAATAAGGATTGAGCCCCTTTTTGCTCCAACACATGCTGAATCGCATGATAGTTCGCCGTTAAGGAGAAGCTTCCGTGATGAATAAGCTCAGGTGGCTCGGCAAATTCCCAATTCTCGATACGGTGATCTCCCTTATCTGCTGTTAGTAGTACGAAACCTTCTTTAGACAACCTAGCAAGCCGCTCCAGACATGTAAGCCCCACCACCGGAAACAGGATATGGGAATCCTCCAGCTTTTGCTGATAAAGCGCTATAACGTCATGATAGGTATAGGTCTCCGCTTCGTAATTAGCCGCACGGCGATAATGATACTGAGGAATGATTTTGCCGAGTACATCTGAGGGGTTGTCCGAATCTGCATCCGCTGAATACTGAATCGACACCTCACATTCAAATATTTTACCTTCATCCACATAAATTAATTCCTGCGGGATACTGTCAAAAAAATAATTCGCCACAAGCAGCAGCGGCTGCTGTAAATCCCCAGGTTTGATGCTGAGCTTAGCCTGTACTAAATACAGTTCAGTATCCTGTACAGCATCAAATCGTGCGAAATCCAATATACCCTGCTCTACGAATGGAAGTAAGCTTGGGTGCTGCTGCCAGCTGGTTATATTTTTAACGGGTAAATCACTCATCACATAACGAAAAGGAGGAAGTGGAGTCCCCGCATAATCTATGATTTCGCATAGCTTCTTAAGGATATGGAACGCTAACCGACCCGCCCCAGCTCCCAATTCCAGTATAGTGACTGTTTCAGAGAGATGTCCTTGTCCAGCCCGATCTTGCAGGAATCCGAAGATCATTTCCGCATATGCTGTCGCAATCATAGGATTACTCGTAATATACTGCGGAACCTGATCATTATTCCAAGCCTTTAATCCCTGTTCTTCATAATAAGCCCGCTGCAACTCCCAAATGGGTGCTTCACTGAAGCGATAGTGCTGCCCTTCGTTACCTGTCATCTATTTCTTAACCTGCTCTCTGTATATCTTGTTAGAACACCTATGATACTTATTCCGCTCTCAATGTACGTGATCTGAAAATGACGTATTCAGCTTCTGTAGGAATGGAAACGGAAAATGACAACAATGCCGCCTTGGAGGTTAACACATCAGGTCCTTTTAAGGTTTGGTAGTAAGAATTCCCCTTGCGGTCCACACTCACCAGCTCTAGTTCCGCATTCCCTTTAGGGATGACGAAGCCGGAGGTATTTTGCACGCCTAAGGTTAGTCTGAATTCTTTTCCGGATTGAGCTTGTGTTAGCTTAAAAGGATATAACGGATACGGATGTGCTGTCGTCTCCACTGGGTAAGGCGTGAGCGCACGATCTGCCTCAGGCTTCGCCCATTCCTCCCCTTTTCTGGCGCCAATGCCAAGGGTTAATTTATTCACGTTATTGAACTGAGTTTCCCAGCGAAATGTCTTTAACCCCTCTAGAATAGGGGATGCTGGAACAAACAGGATTCCATCCTTGATCTCTGGGGCGATGCCTAATGAATCTTCTGTCTCTCCATTAAATTCTGCCTCTAGCTGCCCTGCTTTAATCTTCCCTACAGAGCGATCCAGTAGTGAAACTGTAACGCTGTTCGTTAATGCGTCATAGAGCAAATCTGCACCTATCGCACTCGAAAAAGCCCGAATCGGCACCATTAATTTACCTGATTTAAAATAAGGAGCGAGTTTACCTGGAAAAAGGACGTAATACCCCCCGTATGACAGTGGCATTACCTGAGTCCCTAACTGGACAGCTGCCGACACCGATGTAGGTGTAACCGCAGAACCCGCGGCGAACATAATCACTAATAGACCTATGACATAAGCTCTTATTTTCCCTAATCGTTGTAAGGACTCCTTAATATGATTCATCTCAAACCCCTCTCCCTCTCTACTCCGTCTGGAACCTTAACCTCTATAGGTTAATAATCTATGATCCCCTTGCGCATGTCAACTTGTTCCACTTTTGCTATTCATCATAAAAGACAGCATTCCGCATATATTTTCATTGAGTTATTTAGAATCATGAAAGGAGTGCGATGGATGACTGCAGATGGACAGGATTCGTCAAGAACGACAAATATCCCTCAGCCCATTCGAAGCGATGGCGCAGGGGGATTAGATAAAGGACCACGTGATATTATGCGGGATTTGGAGAATCCGGATATGTTTGTTCCTCCTGTGACCGATGCCGGTCTCGTCCCCAATTTAAAATTCTCTTTCTCCGATGCACACATGCAGCTTAATCATGGTGGCTGGTCGAGAGAGGTGACGGTCAGAGACCTCCCCATCGCCACTACACTAGCTGGCGTCAACATGAGCCTAACCCCCGGTGGAGTACGTGAACTCCATTGGCATCAGCAAGCGGAATGGTCTTATATGCTGCTAGGTCGAGCTCGAATTACTGCCGTAGATCAAAATGGTCGAAACTTCATAGCAGATGTGGGGCCAGGTGATCTATGGTATTTTCCGCCAGGTATTCCCCACTCTATACAAGGTCTTGAAGAAGGCTGTGAGTTTCTGCTTGTATTCGACGATGGAAGTTTCTCTGATCTAAACACCTTGTCCATTTCCGATTGGTTTGCTCATACTCCGAAAGAAGTGCTTTCGGCTAACTTTGGGGTGCCTGCCGCTGCATTTGACTCCATTCCCACCGAACAGGTCTATATTTATCAGGATCAGGTTCCGGGTTCATTGCAAAGTCAAAGGGTAGAATCTCCATACGGAGAGATCCCACAAACCTTTAAACATTCCTTATTGACTCAACCTCCGCTGAAGACTCCCGGCGGGAGTGTCAGAATTGTCGATTCCAGTAACTTTCCCATCTCCAAAACCGTAGCTGCCGCATTGGTAGAAATTGAACCCGGAGGGATGAGAGAGCTGCACTGGCATCCAAATAACGATGAATGGCAGTATTATCTTACCGGAAAAGGACGCATGACCGTATTCGCTGGAAATGGTGTAGCACGCACCTTCAACTACAGAGCAGGCGATGTAGGATATGTTCCTTTTGCGTTTGGACATTATATTCAGAATACAGGCGACGACTCCTTATGGTTCCTTGAAATGTTCAAAAGCGATCGTTTTGCCGACGTTTCTCTGAATCAATGGATGGCTCTCACTCCCCATGAATTGGTTCAAAGTAACCTGAACGTTGGACCAGAGGTAATGAACGCCTTAAGGAAAGTGAAATGGCCCGTTGTGAAATATCCTAAGACAAGCAAAAACGCCTCCGGCGTCCCTAAAGGACGATAAGCGTTTTTGCCAGAAATATAAGGATAAGGTATAGTGTGAAACTTATACTTTCTTATATTTTTAAAAGAATAGGATGCTTCACCTGGTAACTATTCGCCGGTCTCCGCAAATCGTTTGATTCTTACCTCAATCTGGTCACGCACACGCTGGAACACTGCCCACTTCTCTTCATCGGTCCCTTGCGCCTTTGCCGGATCATCGAAGCCCCAGTGTTCCCGTTTGACCTTCGGAGGCGTCATTGGACATTTATCCGCAGCGTCCCCACATAACGTAACGACTAGATCCGCATTATTCAGCAGATTAGAATCAATCATATCCGAGGTCTGTCCAGTGATATCTATGCCTACTTCGTTCATAGCTTGTACAGCTTTTGGATTTAGACCATGGGCTTCAATTCCAGCGCTGTACACGTTCCATTCTCCCCCTAAATATTGCTTCGCCCAGCCCTCAGCTATCTGACTCCGGCAAGAGTTTCCTGTACATAAAAAATAAATCGTTTTCTTGTTCATCCTGATCTTCCCCTTTTCAAATTAAGTAATCAACAACCACAGATAGAGACCTAAAAGTGTAATAAACAACGTTGGGATAGTTAATATAATCCCCGTCTTAAAATACGTTCCCCAGGATATCTTCACACCTTTGGCCGAAAGCACATGGAGCCACAGCAGCGTTGCTAGTGAGCCAATTGGGGTAATTTTAGGGCCTAAGTCTGAACCTATAACATTCGCATATATTAATGCCTCTTTTATAACTCCGGTTGTATGCGTTGCATCAATTGCGAGTGCGTCAATCATTACAGTAGGCAGATTATTCATCAATGATGAGATCAATGCAGCAATGAACCCCATACCCATAGTTGCAGCGAATAGACCCTGATCAGCAATCATTCCTATCGCCTTAGCGAGTAGATCAGTTAGACCCGCATTCCGAAGTCCATATACCACGACATACATTCCAATGGAGAAGAACACAATCGCCCAAGGTGCTCCTGTAAGCACTTGTTTCACCTTGACGGAAGGGCTTCTTCTCGCGAGGAGCATGAACAAAATTGCAATGATTCCCACAACCACTGATACCGGAATCTTCAAGAATCCACTAACGAAATACCCTATTAAAAGAATAGCCAGTACAATCCATGATAGACGGAACATCTTCTTATCTTTAATAGCCTCTTGCGGATCTTTTAGCTCGGAATCATTAAATCGCTTCGGAATACTTTTGCGAAAAAAGAAATAAAGCACCACGATACTCGCTATCAATGAGAATAGCGTAGGTACAATCATTTTCCCCGCATACTCCATAAAGGTAATTCCAAAAAAGTCAGCCGATACGATATTCACAAGATTGCTAACCACAAGCGGTAATGAGGTGGTGTCCGCAATAAAGCCGCTAGCAATAATGAATGGAAATACTTTTTTCTCATCAAAATTCAGCGCTCTAACCATAGCAAGTACAATAGGGGTAAGTATTAGCGCCGCTCCATCATTTGCAAAAAAGGCAGAAACCAATGCACCAAGAACGATGACATAGACAAACATTCGTGTTCCGTTCCCCCGTGCTGCTCGCGCCATATGTAAAGCAGCCCATTCAAAAAATCCAATACTGTCTAAAATTAAGGAAATTAAAATGATTGCAACAAACGCCAACGTCGCATTCCACACCATCTGTGTTACATCCAGGACATCATTAAAGCTAACAACCCCAGCTAGTAAAGCAATGATCGCTCCGCCGCAGGCTGACCATCCAATCGATAAATTTCGAGGCTGCCAGATTACAAAAATTAAAGTTACCATAAAAATAAGTATGGCTAGAATGACCACTTTCTCAACACTCCTATAATCTACGAATAAATCCTATATCACCATATAACTATATAGTTATATACACTTTAAAAAACTACAACTATATTTTAGTCGCAGCACGGTGCTTTAACTTCTTTATTCAAACTAGCCAATATCGCGGCTGAGCTGGGCATTTGTTGAAGAACAGCCTTAAGATGTGGTTTATCCTCGACATTTAATGAATAATGCACCCACTGCCCTCGTTTGCTTTCTTTCACGATCCCTCGATTCTTCAATTTCCGTAAATGCTGACTAATCGCCGGCTGGGATATATCAAAAATATCAAGGAATTCACACACGCACCATTCCCGTTCTTTCAAAAGTGAAAGCATGGCCAGTCGCGTCTTATCTCCTAAGAGCTTCAAATCATCTGCAATATCCGTCAGTGACTGCATCCCTACTTCTCCTCCTTTCAACACTTATATAAGCGAATACTTATATTGTAATGAACTAGACATTTAGAAGCAAGACTTTATTTTAGCGCACTTCCTTATCCCATTCTTGCTCCAATACACTAAACACTAAAGAATCTCGCCAGCCATCTTTTATGAGTAAAGCATCTCTTAATCTGCCTTCATAGGTCATGCCAATCTTGGTGAGCACCTTGGATGATCCACTATTTCGAGGGTCACAGGTCGCGTATATTCGATGTAGATGCAGTTCTTCAAAACCAAACTTCAACATTAGTCCGGCTGCTGCTGTAGCGACTCCCTGTCCCCAGACATCAGGATGGACAATATAGCCGATTTCACCGCTTCTGTCCGTATGGCTTCTAATATTTAATTCAACCATGCCGATCAAATTTTCAGTTCCTACTGCAACTATGGCTTGCGCGAACCGAGTTCTGGGAACTTTTTGAGAGTCATCTAGTGCCTGGCTCACAAATGAACGAGTTTGATCAGCAGTATTTGGACCCCAGGCTTGAAAACGGCACACACGATCCTGTGAACAATACGAATGAACATCTTTCCAGTCCATATGCTTCAATTCGCGTAAATAGATAGGATTTAGATCTTGCATCATCATCCCCCTCAAAGTTTGCCTTTAGCTTTAGCCCATTAACTATTCATGTGGTTTAGGTTCTAGGAATCGTTACAACAAACTGGGTTCCTTCTCCAACTTTACTCTCCACATCAATATTACAATCATGTATTTTCAGAATCTTCATCACAATGGAAAGTCCAAGTCCATTCCCTTTAAGAGCGCTGCTACGCGCTTTCTCCACCATATAAAATCGATCAAAGATAAGCGGAAGTGCTTCCTCAGGAATGCCTTTACCAGAATCTTTGATATATACCTTCACAAATTGCGCGTTCATCTCAATTTCAACATGAATGGTACCGTCTTGCCCCGTATATTTTATAGCATTATTTATTAAGTTCTGCCAGACCTGATCAAATAAATCTTTATCTACCGTGATCTCGCAAGGCAATAAATCCAATTCAATCATAATATCTTTCCGTGCCCACTGTGGTTCCGCTAATACGATCGTTCTTCTTAATTGTTCGTCTAATTGGAATGTGGTGGGATTAACCGGATGGTGTTCCGAATCGAGTGAGGCTAATCGGAGCAGATTATCACTAAGCCTAGATAGGCGTAAGGTTTCCTCATAGATAATATCCAGATGCTCTTTTTGCTCTTCTAATGGAATGACACCGTCTTGCAGCGCTCTTGTAAATCCTCTAATCGATGTAAGCGGTGACTGCATTTCATGAGAAACATTGCTGACAAAATCATCACGAACTGAGTCCATTTTCTGCAGCTCACTTGCCATACGATTAAAGCTCTCCATCAGTTCACCAAATTCATCTTTATTACGATAAGTCAATCGGACAGATAAATTGCCTGACGCCATTTCCTTCGCTGCAACAGTTAGCTTCTTAATAGGCTTCACAATATACCTGGACATGAACAAGATAAGCAAGCTTCCGATGATTAGTACAGCTAATAGTGTAAACAGAAGCGTAATTCTCAAGCCTCTTACAGTCGATGAAAAATCAATCTTAATAATGAAAGCACCTTTTCCATCATCTATCTTAGGAACCCCTACGATAGCAAGTCCACCCCTACCCGATAGAAAGACCGCATCGGTTGTGTTGGAATTGAATAAGATAGCAACTTTCTCCTTGTCTAAAGAAAAAACAGATTCACTTGGCTCATTAACAACCGCTATATCTATACCAAATCGATTAAGCAGATCTGCAAATGCGTTTACTTTTTCCGGATCATCTATTAGATTTGTCACCTTTGCTATATCTTTAGCAATATTAATAAACATATGGTTTGGGGTATTATTTTTTTCTGAAAACTGCATAAAAAGAAAAAAGGAAATAATTAAACTGACTAAAACAATACCAATGAACGTAACGACGATTCGAAGACGCAGACTTTTTCTCACCATCTAGGCTAGCTCCAGACGATATCCAAGTCCTCTTACCGTAGAAATAATGAACTGTGGGATGGGTTCAAGACGTTCTCTCAATCGTTTGATATGCACATCAACCGTCCGCTCATCGCCTTCATAATCCATTCCCCATATATTCTCTATTAGCTGAGTACGGGTGAATATTTGCCTTGGCGAACCCGCCAAAGCAAATAACAGTTCACATTCCTTCTTTTTCAATTCAACCATTTGATCGGCATTAGCGACTGTTAAATTCCCTAGATCAATCGTTACTCCCCCTAATTGAATAACATTCGAAGGGGTTACATGATATCTCTTTAATAAAGATTTCACACGCAGTACCAATTCAATGGGATCAAACGGCTTTACTAAATAATCGTCTGACCCCGCATTAAATCCTCTGACTTTATCCTTAGACTCTCCTTTGGCTGTAACCATTAGGATCGGCATATCAATATAAGATCGAATATCTTCTGTCAGTTCAATACCATCGATATGAGGCATCATCACATCCACAATCGCTAAATCAATTTTTGTATGAGCTAGAATGTCTAATGCTATTTGACCATCTTCCGCTTCCACTACGGAAAACTGATCTTTTTCAAGATATAATCGTATTAATTTACGGATATGGGAATCATCATCAACCACTAGAATTGTGCTCATACATCAATTTCCTTTCCAACATTATATTTATTCGTATCGTAGAGATTCCATTGGATCGAGCTTGGCAGCCTTCGATGAAGGCATCAAACCAGCGATAATACTGATCCCTGTACTTACAACTAATCCGAATACGATATAAGATCCAGATAAGTTAATAAGCTTTACGCCAAAAGCATTTTCCAGAAGTATATTTAAGCCAAAGCTAATGATCGCTGCAAAGATTATTGCGAAAACACCACTAAATATTCCCAATAATGCGGATTCGGAAAAGAATATTCGCTTGATATCTTTCTTTCTTGCCCCAATCGCACGAAGGATCCCAATTTCTTTAGTCCGTTCGACTACACTAATATAAAGTACAACCAATATCATAATCCCTGATACGATGAGTGATATCCCTGCGATACCAGATAGAACGATCGTAGCCATATCCACATAAGTCGTAATACGCTCCATGATTGATGCCGTTTGAGAGCCCGAGAAACCCGCATCAACAGCCGCTTTATTAATATCATTTACATATTTCATATCCGTTGCAAAAGCATTAACCTGAATCGGACCAATGGTAATCCCTTTATCAGTATACATTTGCTCCAGCGTCTGTGTTGGAATAAATCCTGTTGGTGACATTTGTGCTCTTGGATCAGTGGCTTCATAAACACCAGAGACCGTAATTTCTTTTTCCAACGTTAGCGGTTTATGATGAGCATCCATTTCATTAATATACAGATAAATTGACTTCCCTACTATAGCATTTGGTTGGTCATTTCCACTTAATTCACTCGCTATTTTTGTTGGTAATAACACTTCATTTTCTTTCGGTAAAGTCCCTGCTTTAATTGTCGCTTTATCAAATGTATCGTTTAAGGTGGTTAATTGTGTGAGACTACCCGTTTGTTCTCCAAAAACCGTAGTAGACTTACCTGTAATCGTTGTTATAGTCTCCACATGATCTACATTTGGGAGGTTACGAATCGTTTCAACATCGGCCTTTGTAAACGAAACACCCGGTAACATCATCGCTTCTGGGCCTTTCATGTCTTTGGCTTCTGGATTTGGCTTAGTGATATCTACCAGCAAAGGGTCCATACTTGAATTAATTTCATTATTAATATAGCTAGTGATCCCATTTCCTAAGGAGAGCATCAAGAGTACACTTAAAATACCTATCGATCCACCCAAAGCTACCAATACATTACGTTTGGCATTAAGCTTCATATTTTGAAGGGCCATTTTGAAAGAAGCCATTAAGCTGAGATTTCGGGCCGAACCATCTCCCCCATCATAGGTAGCCATGGAACGTTCCTTCAAATGAATATCGTCTTTCACCAATCCCTCTTCAAGCTTAACGATACGGCTACCGTAATCAGCTACTTTCTGCGAGTGGGTCACGGTAATGACCAAGATTCCTCTTTTCGCTATGCTGTCCAACAAAACTAAGATTTGATCACCTGTATCCTTATCCAGCGCACCCGTAGGTTCATCTGCCAGTATAATATCTGGATTGTTCGACAATGCGCGTGCGATGGATACCCGTTGCTTCTGTCCACCGGACAGTTGATTCGGACGTTTTTTCAGATGATCCTTTAATCCTACCTCCGTCAAAATCTCTATAGCACGCTTATTACGTTCCTTCTCGCTTGTATTCGTCATCTGCATCGCAACCGTAACATTTTCCAAGACTGATAAGTGTGGAATCAGATTGAAGTTTTGAAATACGAAGCCGATGTTGTTCTTGCGATAATCATCCATTTCCTTTTCGGTCATCTTGCTTAGATTCTTCCCGCGAACAAGGACATCGCCCTCATAATCAGAGTCCATTCCACCAATGATATTCATTAGTGTGGACTTGCCGCAACCAGACTCACCGAGGATGGAGACAAATTCACCTGTCTCAAAGCTTAAATTCACATCATGGAGTACTGGAACCTTTTCCTTACCATATAAAGTATACGATTTTTTAACATTCTTAACCTCTAATATGTTCATTCCGATCTCTTCCTCTCCTGGGTCACGCTCTTTTTCTCTGCCTTTGATGTTTCCAATCCTAACAAATTTGTGTGAACTGATAATGAACTGGAATCCCTCCACATCTTGAGACAATACATTTAAGGAGGAAGTGGTAACTACGGGGAACTTTTGGACTTCCGGCCGCTGTTGTCTCCAAATTTCCTGAATTGTACCGCTGTTAGCGGATGAAATTCGGAGACAAAGGCGGTCGCTACCGCTCCTACAGTTCCAAATTGCCCCTTCGTAACTCTCCTCCGTTTATTTTTAGGTCAAGTCATAGAAAAAGGCGAATTCTCACTCAGCATGGAGTCGAATTCACCTTTTTCTGTTAGGTACATTTTATAAAGATTTAGTGAGTCATATAATAGGCAATTCGCCCAACTTCTTTACCTGTGTAATAGACGATATCAAAGATTAGCACTGCTAAGATAAATTTCGAGAGCAACGGATACTTGTTAAATAAAGGCTTAATACTCTTCTCTATGAACTCCATTTATGCTCCCCTTTCTTTAAGCTAGCGCTCTTTTTCGTATCAATCTAATTTGGCCTCTGTGATTAATTTCATCTTCGAATACATGAAACCACATGAAATAGTAGTTCGCCTGTTTGTTATGCCAGAATTCCTCTTCTGTATATAACCAGTCATCATCAACGGTTGCGAACAATGCATACGTTCTTTCTCTTACTTCATTTAAACGGTCTAAATAATAGTTAAGATCATTCCCTTTAATCATCGCTCGCCCTTCGTCTCCTAAGCTTAACGCTGGCCCCCATATTGTTAATTCTTCCTCAGACAAATCTCTTCCCTCAAACGTTGCCACTTGATACGCATATTCTACCGCAGCGTAATGTAATAATAATGATCCAATAGAGTTACTCTCTGAATCCAATAAATAGTCTAGTTGGTCTACACTTAAGTCCTTAACAGCCTCTAATGTTGTGTGTCTTGCGTAGTTCATCATGGATAAAAGACGACTAATTTGTGGTGAATAACCGGGGATATCTGTAATCAAATATATTTTGTCCATGTCGATCATTATGAGATCTCTCCTTCATATCTTCGAATTTGTAAATTTACAAGACTATGTATTTGTCCAGCTCAAAATTGCTCCGTTCTAACAAGTCCCAGCCGTTTTCCCTCTACGATAGCTTCTGATCTCGAATGCACACTCAGCTTCTCGAAGATTCTCGTCAGATTATACTCCACTGTCCTTTGTGACATTAAGAGCTTGCTGGCTATGTCTTTGTTACTTTTTCCACTGGCAACTTCCTGGAGTATTTCTTGTTCCTTTTGATTAATAGATACTTCTTCAATGAGCTGATTATCTCGGTTATTGGATATCTTGATATCACTTCTGCGCAGCTGCTTGAGTAAAGAAACTGGAATGACAGCCTCATTTCTTAGTGCGCAACGAATGGTATTTAACAGTTGTTCTCTGGAAGCTGTCTTAGAGATAAATCCTGTAACCCCTGACTCCATCAACAGGTTATAATGCGCACTGATTTCATATCCGGTATAAATCACCACTTTAGATTCAGGATCACGCTGAACGGCTCTTTTGGTGAATTCGAGTCCGCTAATTGTAGGCATATTAAGATCGCATAATATCACATCAAATCCTTGCTGCTCCAGCATATCGAAAGCTTCCATCGCTGACAAAACAAAGGTTACCTCCATATCAGCATCCTGCTCAATCATATTCTTGGTTCCTTCTCCAACTGAAGGATGATCATCAACCAACAAGATACGTATCATCGTCATCGCCTCCTCTATTTTTCTTCTCCACAAAAGTCGTTGTCGGTAAATAAATAATAACCTCCAACCCTTTACCCTTCTCCGAGTTAAACGTACATTTTCCTTCTAAACTCGCTACACGCTCTTTGATGCCAGACAAGCCCATATGCTGATATGATGATCCCCACAAAATGAATGATAAGAAAGCAAAAACTGCAAAGTAGCCCTGATATGAAAAAATAACGGGTTTCACTCTCATTTGAATCTCCCGGAAGAACAAAATTATACATATTTGTAATTCGAGCCATGTATTCTCTACCATTTTAAATGATTTCAATAGGGAATAATATACTTTTATGCATGATATTCCTTCATCTATAAACAACGCGTGCACCCCATCACCTCCTTGTCTGGCATAAAATTCAAACTACCTTCTCATACTATGGGGAGAATATGGAGGTGAATGTCATGCCAAAAAATAACGCCAGTCCCAAAGGTGAACCAGGCAAACATCAACCAAGTAAGAAAAACAATGCACAGAATAACAATAACTTTAATGAAGCGGCTCAGATGGTAAACATCGATAAAGCTGCCGATTATGTTCCCAGCTTAAACGGTGTTTCCAAAACCGACGTCTAAACCGCACTGTTAAACAAAAAAACACTCCTCAGAATATTCTGAAGGAGTGTTTCATTTCAAAGATTATATGCGATACGTTAAGCCTACTACACCGTTACTGTAAGCTTTTGAGTCCACAAGATGAAGTGGGACTTGATTCGTGATCTCGTCAAAAAGACGCATTCCAGAGCCAATGACTACGGGACAGATATTAAGCCTAAGCTCATCTAACAATCCATTTTGTAATAGGGATCTGACTAATCTCGGACTACCAGGGATCTGAATGTTCTTTCCAGGCCGTTGCTTTAGCTTCATTATCTCTTCGAAGAGCTTGCCCTTGATCAGGCTCGCAGGTTGCCATTCGAGCATGTCCTCCGTAATCGTACTGGAGACCAGATATTTGTCAGAATGGTTCAGGAATCTTGCCATGGGTAGATTGTCACTCTGATGCTGCCAGAACTGGGCTAACATCTTGTAAGTACGTGGTCCAAGCATTACAGTATCCGCCTGTGCAACACCGGCAGCAATCGTCTCATTCATTTCATTGCTCCCCCACTTCTTAGGTGAGGCTTCAAGTGAGTCTACCACTCCATCCAGCGATATGAATAAACCTGCCACAATCTTTCTAGATGAATTTTCTGCATCTTGTTCATGATGATCTACAGGCACACTCATCGCTCCTTGTACCAGAAATGAATACATAACATTCGATCCGCAATATGAGGACATGCTTGATTATTTCAAGTTTTCTAACTCGACGGTCACTTTTTCAATCAGATTCACGAAGGAGGCCAGTTCTTGAGAGCCCTTCACCTGATCTCTAGAATACATGGAATTGTGTTCCGATTCTTTTTTCACCTTGGACAGTGTGGAGTTGATATTATTCAGCTTCTCATCAATCGTTCCTATTGAATCCTTAGAACGACGAGCTAACTTCCGAACTTCATTCGCGACGACTTCAAAGCCTCTTCCGTACTCCCCTGCTCTTGCCGCTTCAATGGCCGCGTTTAAGCCCAAAAGATGCGTATGATCAGCTACTTCCCTAATCATTGTACCCACTTGATGAATAGACTCTACCTCTTTGTCGAGATATAACACAGTTTGATGTGTTTTCTCTTGATAATCAGCATTCTTACTAGCTAATTCCTCGATGGATTCACTGCTATCTTTCAGTTGAACCATTAAGGATACTAATTCTTGAACCGCAGAACTAACACCTGTAAGCAAATGGTTTTGCTTTTCCAATAAATTTTCTATTTTTGCTTTTTCATCGACTTCGTAGGCTTCAAGAACCAACTGTGAATCCAGATTAAACATCTTGGTTAATGCATGAATGACGGGTTTCCAATCAGTCGGTAATATCCGTTCAAAATAAGCTGTAGCGAGATCCAAATATAATATGTAAGTGCCTAAATACCAATTCGTTGTCAGACCAATACGCGAGTGAATTTTACCTATAAGCAGTCGTCTTTCAATAAATGCTTCATCAATCACACCCGAGGCCATGGATAAAAAATACCACTGCTGCGTTTCCTTCAATCGATCAAGCGTACTGTGCTGTTCAATGATGTGAAGTAGCTCAGGTTCCTCTATCATCTGCTTATACAATTCATCTACAAGGGAGCTTACGATTTGCTTGAATTCTTTCTCCTTACTTTTCAATACATTTAAATCAGCCTCAGTAATCCCAATATAGCTAACTTGCTGTTGTCGCTCTGAACTAAGATTGATCATAATTTGGTCAACTTCCCTCTCATTCTGTTTATATAATGATCATCGCATCTTCCATGCCATCCCCTATGGCATCTATTTATCTTGATAATAAAGGTATTATTTTTATAAATTTTAACACTTTATTTACTTAAATAGTTTATTAATTTTACAAACTTTGCATTTCGTAGCATTATTCTTAGATCACACTAAAAAGAGGAGCTCCTATAAAGGAAGCCCCTCTTAAAATTATAACCTTACCCTACACTGCAACAACTTGTTGCAGCAATTCTATCGTCATCCGGTCAATGAATTTTCTGAATTTCTCTTTGCCTTTGGCGTTGGCTTTATAGTAGTTAATCAATGACAAAATCACTGGAATGAGTTGATCTTCACTTAGCCCTGATCTAAGAGATTGTGCGATTGAAGTCTTAAGTCCTTTAGGTTCTCCTCCAATAAAAACCTCATAGGTATTACGCATTTTGACAACACTAATGTCTTTCAACAAAGGCTCGCTTGTTCCGAGTGCACAGCCCGCATAACCAATCTTCAGTGGCATAGGTGTTTCAATCCCTGCGATGGACTGATTTAATTTCTGTGCAACTGCCAGACCTGCTTCCTCAGCTCCTTTACAAAAATTACAAGCAATCAGGCTTTTTGTGACAAAACCCGCTGGATATACTTCCAAGCCCGTACGCTCAAGTTGTTCCACAATCTCTTCACGATGTTCCAGAGGTACCTCCAAATATAGCTGTTTAAAAGATGTCATTTCAATTCTTGCATTTGTCCCTACAATAGCTCCAATTGTAGCAAGCTGCTCTGGTGTGAACAGGCTTCCTCCCACTTGAATTGGAGGCGCAACTGCGATTTTCGTTATCTCTCCCATATCCTTATCTCCGTCTCCATTCCTCAAGCGATTTAGTTACGGATCTTCACACGTTGTAGACGAAGCGCGTTAAGTACAACGGAAACCGAACTGAGCGCCATTGCTGCACCCGCTACCCATGGAGCCAAGAAACCAAGTGCTGCGATTGGAATCCCAAGGGAGTTGTATCCAAGCGCCCAGAATAGATTTTGTTTAATATTAGTCATCGTTTTACGGCTCATGTAGATGGCATCAGGAATACTGGATAGATCGCCTCGCATTAAAGTAACATCTGCAGCTTCCATAGCCACATCCGTACCCGTACCGATTGCCATCCCAATATCTGCAGTAGCTAGAGCTGGAGCATCATTAATACCATCGCCGACCATAGCTACTATCTTTCCTTGCGCTTGTAATTTTTTCACTTCCTCCGCTTTTCCTTCTGGAAGCACTTCAGCGCGTACATGATCAATGCCAACTTGGGCAGCGATCGCCTTTGCCGTACGTTCGTTATCTCCGGTAATCATGATGACCTGGATTCCCATTCCTTTCAAGCGACTGACAGCAGCCTGAGAGGTTTCTTTAATGGTGTCCGCAACGGCTACCATACCTACGTACCCTTTATTTATAGCCACAAGCATTGCTGTTTTACCGGATTCTTCTAAAGTAGACATGATGTTATAAGCATGACTTGCCTCTACACCGTATTTGTCCATGAGACGCCGAGTACCAATTAACAGCTCCTTGCCTTCCACGACAGCCTTGATCCCAAAACCCGGTATAGCTTCAAAAGATTCTGTCCCTGGCAATTCAATATTTCTTTCCAAGATGCCTGCGACAATAGCTTCTGCAAGTGGATGTTCTGAATTCTTCTCGGCTGCACCCACCAGTCTAAGAAATTCTGTCTCGTTGCCTTCGACCAAAATATCGGTAAGCTCAGGTTTGCCCTTTGTTACTGTGCCTGTTTTATCCAAGATAATCGTATCAATTTTATGTGTTTGCTCTAAATGCTCTCCGCCTTTGAACAGGATTCCCAGTTCAGCTGCACGTCCGGAACCAGCCATAATGGAGGTTGGCGTAGCCAGACCCAAAGCACAAGGGCAAGCGATAACCAGAATGGCGATTGCTTTTTCCAAAGCTCCTGCAAAATCACCCGGTGTTACGATGAAGTACCACACTAAAAATGCAATAACGGCAATCCCAACAACGATAGGAACAAAGATACCGGAGATGACGTCAGCAACCCGTTGAATAGGAGCTTTTGAACCTTGCGCTTCTTCTACCACTTTGATGATCTGCGCAAGAGCAGTTTCCTTACCTACTTTTGTTGCCTTGATTCTAAGCATACCGTTTTTATTAATCGTCGCTCCAATGACGGAATCTCCGGCTTTCTTTTCAACAGGGAGGCTTTCTCCGGTCAGCATGGATTCATCTACTGAAGAGATCCCTTCCAGAACTTCACCATCTACAGGTACTTTATTCCCTGGACGAACAAGTACTATATCACCAGTAATAACTTCCTCTACCGGAATGCTTAATTCTTCACCGTCGCGGACAACTAAAGCTGTCTTGGCCTGCAGGCCCATCAAGGATTTAATAGCTTCCGAGGTCCGTCCTTTTGCCAAGGATTCGAACAATTTTCCCATTAGAACCAGAGTAATCAATACTGCACTCGTTTCATAATACATTTCTGGTCCATGATGCGCGCTCCCACCATCGACAGCCCAAACAATGGTTAAATAAAGGCTGTAAAAAAAGGCCGCTGAGGTCCCAAGTGAAACTAGAACATCCATGTTCGCACTGCCGTTACGGAGTGCTTTATAAGCACCGATGTAAAATTGTTTACCAATATAAAATTGAACTGGTGTTGCCATAATCAATTGGAACCATGGATTCATAAAAAGATCAGGCAGCCATACCCACGAAGTGAAGGAAAAGTGGCTCACCATCGCCCACAGCAGTGGAAACGATAGAATCGCGGAGATCAGCAGCTTACGTTTTTGTTTGGATAAATCTTGTTGTCGCTGTTCCGCTGGGTCACCTTGCTCTTGTCTGGGAACAGCCTTGTATCCAAGCTTCTCCACCCGCTTCTGCATGTCAGATACAGAAACTTCAACGGGATTATATTCGACATGTGCTGTTTCCATCGCAAAGTTCACACTAGCGGTGCTTACGCCAGGCAGTTTATTCAGAGTCTTTTCAATTTTCAATGCACAAGCAGCGCATGTCATACCTACAAGCTGTAAATCTACAGCTTCTTTAGCCGTGCTATACCCTAGCTTCTGAATACTTGCTTCCATCTTACTTACGTCCACTATGTTCGGATCATAAGTCACTGTAGCCCTTTCCATTGCAAAGTTTACGTTGGCTTCTGTTACACCTTCTAACTTGTTCAAGCCTTTTTCTATGCGGTTTGCACAAGCAGCACAAGTCATCCCTGTGATTTGTAATGATGTTTGTGATTGTCCCGCCGCAGCAGTAGTCATTATATAAACACCTCTTCCACTTTTGTGATGATTTCCATTGTTTGCATCATCCTCTTCTTGATGTTAGTATACCCCCCTACCCTATATTATGTCAAGCGACAAACTATACTCTAAATACTTAAAAAGGAGTTTTCTCAGTAACAGAAATCCTGTTTCTGAGAAAACTCCCTCATGAATCCGTCCTCTCTGAAGAGAGTCCTACTGAGTTAAGCAGCCATTTCACGGCAGATTTTCGCACAGGCAAAACATGCTTCTGCACATTGCTGGCAATGATCATGGTCATGCTTTTTACATTCGTTGCCGCAGGCTTCACAAGCCTCTGCACAAGCTAAACATAAGGCCTTGGCATATTTACTGTTCATCGACAGAGCATGTGCAGTGAATCCGCATATTTCCGCACATTCACGATCCAGGCGAATGCACTCCTTCATCATTCCAACATGATCTTCCTCCAAGCAAGATGAGTAACAGTGATTACAAGCCACCATACATTTTAAACATTCTTCAATACACGCTTTGTAGTTTTGATATGACATCATGAAAGCTCCTCTCAAGATGTAATTTAGTATAGTCCCCTACTCTATATATACCCAATCGTGAGCTAACTTATCATGCTCAGAGAAATTGTCCGAACTGAACATTAGACAAGCAGCTGTTTCTCAATTTCTTGACGATTGAACACAAATCCGAAGAATACCTGATTGTTAATGAAAATGGTAGGAACCAATCTTTTTCCAGTTCGATTAAATAACGTATCTGCATGGTCAGGATGATCTGCAATATTAAATTCAGTAAATGGAATATGATGCTCACTTAAGAACTTTTTAAAATTTCTGCAATCCTCACAAGTCGGTGTTGTAAATACCTCTACGTTCATATGGGTCGTCCTCCTTCAGTATATTTCCTAACAACATTAGTATACCCCCCTATACTATACATGAATCTAAATAAAAAAGGATTCCAACGAATCCTTTCTATTATCAATTATTTAATTAATTTATTGATGGTAATTAATAACTCATCTAACACTTCATTTTCACCATCTTGAATTCGTTCTACGACACAGCTCTTCATATGATGTTCTAACAAAAGCTTTCCTACGCCGTTCAAAGCAGATTGGACCGAAGAGATTTGATGCAGCACATCATCACAATAGGTGTCCTTCTCAATTAATCCCTTTAGCCCTCTTACTTGTCCTTCAATTCTATTGAGTCGGCTAACCAGGTTCTTTTTAGTCTTCTCAGAGTGATGACTTTTTCGTTCACCCGTGCTACATGATTCGTGCTCGTGCGTATGATCTTCCATGCACCAATCACTCCTTTCCATATAGTTTTATTATACTATAGCCCCCCTAATCTATTCAAAATATAAAATATAATTAGACTTTCATCACTTCATGGGATATCACCGATGTCTCAATTTGAATAGTAGTATGCTGGATTTTGAAGCGTTCCGCTATTAACTGAATGGCTTGCTGCAAAATACGTTGATCATCTTCCTGATCTTTGATTAAGAGATGGCAGCTTAGTGAATCAAGACCCGAGGTAATTGTCCAAACATGAAGATCATGAACATTTATAACGCCCTCGATACTTTCTAGAACTGCCTTCACCTCAGATGGATTCACTGTAATCGGTGTACCTTCCATAAGAACATGAACGGTATGTTTGATGATTCCCCAAGCACCTCTAAGAATTAATAGAGCAACTAGTACGCTTATAATCGGGTCAGCAATATACCAGCCAAAAATCATCATAACTAAACCTGCAATAATAGCTCCTACCGAGCCTAAAGCATCGCCAAGCACATGAAGATAAGCGCTGCGAAGGTTAATGTTATTCTTTACATCTCCTTTTCTCATAAGAGACCAAGCACTAGCAACATTGGCTAAAAGACCTATACATGCGATCAGCATCATAGAACCACTTGCAACCGTAGGCGGCTCGAAGAATCGGCCATAAGCCTCCACGATGATAAAACCAGCAACTACAAATAAGGTGACCCCATTCAATAGTGCCGCTAGAATTTCAAACCGATGAAATCCATATGTTTTATTGGGAGATGCAGGTTTAGTTGCAAACCAGACCGCTACTAGGCTTAATGCTAAGGAGCTTGCATCGTTTAGCATATGCCCACTATCCGATAGCAGCGCTAAGCTGTTAGTGATCAGTCCGCCAAAAAACTCCAAAAACATAATTCCTACTGTAATTATTAATGCAATCATTAGTCCTTTCTTGTTTCCGCTAGGATCAAAATGATGATGACCGTGAGGCCCATGTGAATGATCATGTCCTGCATGGGAGTGATTGTGACCGCTGTGATCGTGATCAGAGTGTTGCCCGTCTAAGCGCTCAATCTGATGATTGTGATTATTCTTCTTGTCCTTCATGATTTACCTCCTATTTACCTTCAGCAAGATAGTATTTGTATGCGCGCGCAGTGGTATTCAAAAGCTCCAGATCATAATAACATATGAACAAGTGCTCATATGTTATTATGATCTGGATTTTTCTTCTTGTCAATAACGAACCTAAGGGTATATCCTCAGCTAGAAGTTTATAAAAATAAAAATAAAAAAAACACCTCTATACAATTTCTGTATAAAGATGTTTTAGTTTATCTTTCACTTCTTAATCTTAAAGAGAAATCGCTGCTTCTAATGCAACTTCCATCATGCTGTTGAAAGAATTTTGTCTTTCTTCTGCCGTGGTTACTGCATGAGTAACTAATGAATCTGAAATAGTAAGAATACATGCTGCTTGTTTACCTAATACTTTCGCATTATGGAACAATGCATAGCTCTCCATTTCTACACATACACAGTCATGTTCATTGTAAAATTCATTGTGGCCTGGCACGTTGTCTTCATGATAGAATACATCGCTTGAATGAATTCTTGCCGTCAAAAGTGGCTTGTTAATACGTTTAGCCGCTTCTTCAATGACTTCGTTCAATTCTTTACTTGGCAGCTGTACGTCTCCTTCTACACCACTTTGCACATAGGCGTATGTAGATTCACTCCACGCACTATCCGCCAGTACCACATCAAATAAATTCAATTTATCTGTGTAGGCACCTGCACTACCGATGCGAATGATGTTTTCCACACCATAATTTTTGTATAGTTCATAAGAATAAATACCGATACTTGGCATTCCCATTCCCGAACCCATTACTGACACTTCTTTACCTTTGTAAGTGCCTGTATATCCAAACATATTCCGTACCGTATTAAATTGGGTTG
Organism: Paenibacillus sp. FSL R5-0923; assembly: GCF_038009145.1. NCBI lineage: Bacteria > Bacillati > Bacillota > Bacilli > Caryophanales > Paenibacillaceae > Paenibacillus > Paenibacillus sp. FSL R5-0923. Next base: position 1,546,278 of record NZ_JBBPAT010000001.1, on the reverse strand, counting down.
GGTTCTCCAAATAGGTTTCTGCGATATACTTCGCTCTTAACGGATCTCCTGGCATTAATACTGTTTTGGCGATTTCACCATTTTGTGCTGCATTGTGCGGCGTTGACATAATTTATTCCTCCTAAGTTTGTTACTCAACTACTATCTTACTATACCATCCATGAATTTAAATATACGTTTAAAATATTCTTTTGTTTCAACAAAAAAAGAACTGATTCTCTTGCTACAATTTATTCGCAAACTCGTTAAGCTTTTGGGACATTATTTTTATTTCCTCAATAAATGCAGAAGTATGCTGAACAGATGCAGCCTGTTCTTGTCCGATCGCCGCTATCTTCTCTATCGAATTAGCCATTTGGTTCGTAATCCCCTTAATCTGTAACATGGTTTCATTTATGTTTTGAGTTGAAGAAACGGTTTCCCGTGAAAATTTCCGAATCTCTTTAGCTACGACTTCAAACCCTCTTCCCTTCTCACCTGCATGAGCTGCTTCTATTGCTGCATTCAGCCCGAGTAAATTCGTTTGGTCAGCAACCTTTTTAATAATCGATAGGACCTCTGTAGTATTCTCCACATCCTTACCAGCTTGTTGGGATTGAATAAGTAGTTGCTGAGAGTAATCCGCAAGTGAATTGGATCCATACGAAATATTATTGATTTGCTCATTAGCTTGGGTCAGTGATTCTGAGATTTGTTCTACAATAGCCTTTAATTCACTTTGTCTACGAATCTGAACTGCAATCCCGCCAATGACCTGACCGTTTTGATCATGAAGAGGTGTCGCTGTACCCGTAAACTCAAATCCATAGAAGTTGGCCGGAACATCGGACTTTAATTCTTGATTCTCTCGTATAGCTATGTAAAGCGGTTCTTCTTTGTTTAAAAGCTGTCCTTCGGTAATGTTTAAATTAATGGTATTGCCAGGAAAATAAGCAACAAACCGTTCCAAATCACATATGGCTATGGATAAATCAGCCGGAATAGATAATTTTATTATAGGTATAATCGCGATAAATTTGTCTAAAGATTCAATATTATTAATCACAGAAATATAGTCTCCATTCCAGCAAAAGGTTTTTCCAACCGTGCTAAATTCTCAATTTTGCTTAATTCATATTTGAAATATGTATTCGAGGAATTCTCATAAAATCCTCCAAAAAAGTTTACAAATCCCCTTTTTCTCTCATAACATACGGATAGCATACAAAAAAGCCCCCACCTTGTGAAAAGTGAGGGCTTTGGGTTACTTGCTTTAATTAACAGTATCGATTAGTTGCGGATCAGATAATCAAATGCACCTAAAGCTGCAGTTGCACCGGATCCCATCGAAATGATGATTTGTTTATAAGCACTATTAGTGCAATCGCCAGCAGCAAATACTCCTGGTACATTTGTGGCACCATGGTTATCTACAACGATCTCGCCAACGCGAGTACGTTCAACCATGTCACCTAACCAATCTGTGTTCGGAACCAAACCGATCTGTACAAACACACCCTGTAATTCAATATGGTGAGTTTCTTCTGTCGCACGATCGATATAAGAAATACCATCTACCTTATCAGTTCCGGTAATTTCTTTCGTTTGCACGTTTTTAAGCACAGTAACGTTAGGTAGGCTGTAGAGACGATCTTGCAGTACAGCATCTGCTTTGAGCTCTGGAGCAAATTCCAGAACCGTTACATGCTTCACTATACCCGCAAGGTCAATAGCTGCCTCAATCCCTGAATTACCGCCGCCGACAACGGCAACATCTTTGCCTGCAAACAAAGGACCATCACAGTGTGGGCAGTAGGCTACGCCTTTATTCTTGAATTCAGCTTCACCAGGCACACCCATATTGCGCCAACGAGCACCTGTCGACAGAATGACCGTCTTACTCTTTAGAACAGCACCGTTCTCGAGTTCAACTTCAATTAAATCATTCTTATCTAAACGTGTGGCACGTTGTAACTTCATCACATCAATGCCATACTCTTTCACTTGCTCTTCGAGTTTAGCCACTAGCTGAGGACCTTCAATGTAATTTACACTGATAAAGTTCTCAATGCCAAGTGTGTCGTTAACCTGTCCGCCTAAGCGTTCAGCGACAATCCCTGTGCGAATTCCTTTACGCGCTGCGTAAATTGCTGCACTTGCACCTGCTGGGCCACCGCCAACAACAAGTACATCATAAGGAGCTTTATTGTCAAACTCTGATGCGTCTACAGTACTACCCATTTTAGCTAGAATTTCTTCAACCGTCATACGACCACTTTCGAAAAATTCACCGTTAAGGTAAACGCTTGGAACAGACATAATTTCTTTGCGTTCTACCTCTTCTTTGAACACTCCGCCATCAATCATCGTATGGGTAATGCCAGGATTGAAGATACTCATTAGGTTCAGTGCTTGTACAACATCAGGGCAATTATGACAGCTTAGGCTGACATAAGTTTCAAACTTATATTCGCCATTAATGCTTTTGATCTGATCAATAACACTTTGCTCAACCTTAGGCGCTCTTCCGCTAACTTGCAATAGAGCCAACACTAATGAAGTAAACTCATGTCCTAGCGGAGTTCCAGCAAAGGTTACGCCCGTATCTTCACCCACACGATTTACGCTAAAGCTTGGGGTTCTAGGCAGTTCGGTTTTTTCTACCGTTATCCTAGCTGACATTTTGGCAATTTCATCAACCAGCGCTTCCATCTCTTGAGATGCTTCGTCAGAGCCTGCACTGATTTTCAGTACTACGTCGCCTTCCAAGAGTTCTAGGTATTGAGCTAGTTGAGCTTTTATTTCTTGATCTAATTTCATTTAGCTTTCGCTCCTTAAATCTTACCTACAAGATCGAGACTTGGTTTAAGAGTTTCTGCACCTTCGGACCATTTCGCTGGGCAAACTTCACCTGGATGATTGCGTACATATTGTGCTGCTTTGATTTTGTTAACAAGTGCACTAGCATCGCGACCAATACCACCAGCATTAATTTCAACGGTTTGGATAATACCGTCTGGATCAATGATGAATGTACCACGATCAGCAAGACCGTCAGCTTCGATCAGAACATCAAAGTTACGGGAAATCACATGAGAAGGATCGCCGATCATAATGTATTTTACCTTGCCAATAGCTGCAGAGCTTTCATGCCATGCTTTATGTGTAAAGTGAGTATCTGTGGAAACGGAATATACTTCAACACCCAATTGTTTCAGGGTTTCATATTGGTTTTGCAGATCTTCAAGTTCAGTTGGGCATACGAATGTAAAGTCAGCTGGGTAGAAGCAAACTACACTCCATTTACCTTTAAAGTTTTCTTCTGATACATCGATGAATTTCCCATCTTGAAATGCGCTTGCTTTGAATGGTAGGACTTCTGTTCCGATAAGTGACATATTATTAAAATCTCCTTTAAGTTTTATTTTTTGTGGATACAATATTCAAATCTGCAAACATCACATATCTGAATACTATTTGTAATTATTATAATTAACCAAATTAAGGCCTGTCAAGTTATTTATAATAATTCTAATATGATAATCGTTGTCAGTCGCTAAATGTTCATAAATTATCATACTTATGAACTAGTATGGGTTAGTTTACATGTTTTATGTAGGGCAATTTCTACAATTCGAAGTCATGTGCTATTAGATTGATAATATTTAAAGATTCTCTCGCTACCTTTGGGTTAGAATATTGATTTCCATTATATGTGATTAATGCTTTCCATAAAGCCCATCCTCTTGCTCTATTCCAAGTCTCTTCATCCATCTGTAATACATCCTTGAATACCTTTCTACTATCCTCATCAAAAAAGGTCCATGCCATTGCCGCATCACAAGCAGGATCGCCTACACCCAAGATTCCGAAATCAATGACTGCACACAGCTTTCCATCTTTGACTAGTAAATTCCCTGGCGCAATATCTCCATGAACCCAAACCGGCTTGGAATTCCATTTAGAATCTAATGCTAATTCCCAGATTTCTCTCAATAGATCTTCTTTAAAAATATCTTTATTATGCTCAATCGCATGTCTAGACTCTTCATCATATACAGCTAAAGATCCACCTCTATAGAAATTATGTTCTCCTGCTAAAGGTCCCCCACTAGCATCAATAGATTGTAATTCTATTAAAAATGCTCCCAAATCTCTTGCAAACTGGTTAAGATTATTAATATTTTGGTACGTTAATGGCTCACCCTCTACCCACTTATTGATAGACCACGGCAATGGATATTCTTCGTTAGGCTTCCCTTTGGCTAAAGGTACTTGAATAGGTAACGTGAGTTCTTTACTTAATATAGGCAACCATAGTTGCTCTTTCTCTACTTGTGGAGCATAAGCAGCTGCACTTGGTAACCTCACACTCATATGTTCACCTAAATGAAACGTTCGATTATCATTCCCACTGAATTTTACTGGTTTAATCTCTAAATCGGACCACTCTGGAAATTGTTCATTGATTAATCTTGCAACTAAATCGACGGTTATTGTATTCATAATTACCTCTCTAACATAAGTTTTACTAGCCATTTTTATAAGAGACATCTACTATTATGTTAGCTTTACTAGTGTCTGTATGCAAACTGTACAGTTAGATCGGCCGAAAAAAGGATAAGCTAAATAAATGGAAGTTGAAAATGCTTAATTTTATTATGAGGAAGAAGGGTGTTCCTTAATGACAAATAGCAAAACGAATCCCAAGGTAGATGGATTTCTAAGGAAAGTAAAACAGTGGCAGGAAGAATACGAGACGTTGAGAAATATCGTTCTTGACTGTGAGCTGACCGAAGACTTTAAATGGATGCATCCTTGTTACACGTTTAAGAACAAAAACATAGTCTTAATCCATGGATTTAAAGAATATATTGCACTGCTGTTTCATAAAGGTGTCTTATTAAAGGATACCCATGGGATTCTGATTCAACAAACGGAGAATGTACAAGCTGCACGCCAGATCCGGTTCACCAATGTTCAAGAGATCCTTGAAAAAGAAAGCATCATAAAAGAATATATTTATGAAGCCATCGAAGTTGAAAAAGCTGGTTTGGAAGTGGAATTCAAAAAGAATACAGATTTCATCATTCCTGATGAATTTCAAACTAAACTTGATGAAATGCCTGCCTTGAAAAATGCTTTTGAAGCTTTGACGCCCGGGCGGCAAAAAGCATACCTTCATCATTTTAATGAGCCCAAGCAATCTAAAACTCGAGTATCTAGGGTTGAAAAATGGATGCCGCAAATTCTGGATGGAAAAGGATTAAATGATTAAGTTGTATATGAAGAAGCAACCTTAGATCGGTGAACAATCCGAACTGAGGTTGCTTCTTCTCTTTTTACTAAAAGACTTTATACTACTTCAGGTAGGTTCCGGTTACTCCAATTCCACCGCTACCGTTCAATACATACACTCTAGCGTTTCCTTTTCCAGAGCATACCAGAGTGATTGTACCGTTAGTAACGTTTTTGGTATCGCCAGTCACCGCATCCACGTAAGTTCCATTCGGAATTCCGGTAAATGTCGCATTTCCTGAGATCGTAACTAACGCAAAGCTATCAATACCTTTTGCGCTATCGGTATATCTTCTTTTAAATGCCAATTCACCGGATACATTTTCTGTGGAATACTGGCCTTTTTGCAAGGCTGGAACAGCTCTTCTGATTAAATTGAGTTGTCTGATATGTTTTGCCAAAGGATAGTTTAATGAATCGGCAAGTGTGCCAGTAGCATTTGTATACTTACCGTAGTCCCGAACAGTAACACTACCCTCAATTTGATCGCCAAAGTAAGCACGCCCTGTTGAGCTAAGTGGTGCATTTGGGCCTACATCGATGACTGATCCTTTTTTAAACTCAATTTCAGAACCATAATAGATCGCAGGTATTCCCCGGAAGGTGAACATCAGCGAGAGATTCTCAGCCCAAGTGCTTTGTGTCCCTGCAAATCGTTGATTCTCTGGGGCTTGGTCAGGTGCATAGTCATGAGAGTCAACATAAGTTACATTCCAAGTAGCATCGTTATAATATTGATCACCGCTCTTCATACTGAATGCTTCCTGTGCAGTCTTGAATGCCCAATGCATCGGGAAATCAATAACATCCATACCCGATTTCATCGAATAGTCAGGTGCGTGATAATTATTGCCTATTAAAAAAGCATTGTTCGAGGTTGGCTGCCCTGCTGTAGTAGAGTTATCTGCCCACTCTTGTTCCACAGACAGCTTGTTGGAAGCGTAGTCATTTTGTCCATCACCCGGATAGGCTTTCGAGCTTTTCCATGTATAGAATGGAGTCGATATTGCCGGAATTCCACTGTTCCATACATCTCTATACCGAGTAGCCACTTCACCGAAGACAAAGAAGTTTGAGCCCCCTCTTGTTTTCCAAGCAGGAACAAAATATTTGTTAAAAATATACCGACTCACATGCTTCACAGTATCGACCCGGAAAGCATCAACACCCATATCAATATACTGATTATAGCTGTCAATTAGATACTGATTCACTACAGGATTTTCCGTGTTCAAGTCCACGGCGTCTCCTGCAATCTGTCCTGTCTGTACGGTGTAAGATTCCCAGGAAAGACTTTTTTCGGTATGATACATGTTATTGTTGGTTTCCGCATTTTTCATGATTGCGAGTCTGGCCTGATATTGCTGATCAGGGGTCATTGTATCATAGTTAGCTGGCAGTTTATCCGTAATTTTAAACATGTTATTTATGGTGTCCGCTGCAGTCGGATCTTTTTTGAACATAGGCAACAGATTCTCTTCCCCAAAATTACCTGTATGATTCACAACAACATCCTGAATAACCTTTATCCCTTTGGCATGAGCTGCATTAATCAATTCCTGATAAGAGGCTCCCGCTGATTCATACCTTGGATCTACTTTGGAAAAATTAATCGCATGGTAGCCATGATAATCATACCCGCTGGCATTCTGCACCACTGGCGTAATCCAAATAGCACTGAATCCGAGCGCTTTGATGTAGTCTAGCTTTTGAATCAGTCCCTTAAAGTCACCTCTCCAAGCTGGGTCTGAATCCGGATTTCCTGCTTTAGCATCCTCCCATGAATGTACATTGTTACTCGGATCACCATCATAGAATCGTGAAGTAATTACGAAATAAATGGTGTCTTCACGGAAATCGCCTTTATTTCCAATCGTATAGATAAAGCTCTGTTTCGTTTCATTTCCGGCACCATCGACCACCAGGAATTTCAGTGTCGTCGTCTTATTAATAAGAATGGACGGTCCTGCCAGAGCAGTTAAAGCATTGCCCGAGATATAGAGATTTGAACTGGTAGTTGGTTCCGTCCCATTATCTGTGTAATATGCAGTGGTCGTTGCCGCTTTGTTATCTTTTATATTAAAAGAGACGGTAACCGCAGAGCTTGAATTCCCAACAGGTAAATTCGCGGTTATCGTTGGGGCCTGCAGGTCGAGATTTAGGTCAATGACATAAGCAAAAGTGCCTACACTGCCTGCTTGACCTAAGGAGTTAACACCAAAAGCCTTGATAGTCGTAGTAGAAACTACTTGGATTGGAGCCGTGTATAAGGTAGAAGATGTCGTTGGTGTCGACCCGTCTGTCGTATAGTAGATTTTATCGCCAGTATTGATACTGGAGAGCTTCACAGTTTGGGCAGAATCATATGTCTTCGGCGTAGGAGAGACTGAAATCACGGGGATCTTCGGAATTTCTGGATTAGCGTCATACCACACATTATCTGCGTTATACCAGCCCTCTTTTACACTGCGGGACAAGTCGGCCGTCTGTTTGCCGTTGCCATCATTAAAGATAAGGCTTGTGCCGGTGGCGTTGGCAATAGTATAGCTGTACCAGTCGTTTCCGTCCGATTTCATCAGAATTCCTGGCCAAGCTCCGCTTGTTGGAACCGTTGTCGGACTCAGATTCCAGTAATGGATTCGGATCGTTGAGCTCCAGTTTGCTGGTTTCTTAAAATGAACCGTTAAGCCAGCCGAAGTTGGCGTTGGTGTAGGTGTTACGGTTGGTGTTGGTGTAGGCGTCACTGTTGGTGTTGGTGTTACGGTTGGTGTTGGCGTTGGTGTTGGCGTTGGTGTTACGGTTGGTGTTGGCGTTGGTGTTACTGTTGGTGTTTCGGTTGGTGTTGCTGTGGCTGAAAGAGTTAGATAGTCGATATTGATATTCCCAGTATCATCCGAGTCATATTTGTAAGCGATCGTATTATTTCCTGCCTGTAAGGAGAGCGTTTCTGTTTGGTCACTCCATGTATCCCAGTTTGCCAAATTCGCTAAAGTGGACTGCTTTACCTTTGCTCCATTCACATAAATGGAAACTTGCTTGGCACTGCCAGTCGCATTGGCATAGCGAAGCGTGGCATTATAGGCGCCTGCAACGGAAGATTGAACATTGAAGGTGGTAGTTGCTCCTGTGGTTGTGTATCCATCAACAAAACCAGTGCCGGTAAATCCGTTGTGATTCGTATTTATTTTTGCGCTACCTGACAAGGCTGCGCTCTCAGCTTCATACTTCCCAGCAACCGGAATAACTACCGTCCAGTTCTTCCCTCCGTTGCTGTCCCAGCTATCCGTCGGGGCTGTGATGTGATAACAATAAATGAGTGTTGCGCCCTCCTGCACATTGAGGTTGGCCGTAAACGTGGTCCCACTTTTAGACATGACTGTGTCCGTAGTATTCGTCCAATTATTCGTAGTCCAATGCAGTGTCACAGAAGATGCTGTGGTGTTCGTATAGGAGACTGTATAATCAGTGTTGCTGGCTGAAGCCCCGCCCGATAAACCGAATAAACTAAAGATTAGCGAAAAAATGATCAACCAAGAAACAAACCGCCTAGATTGTTTTCGTACCAATTAAATAACCTCCTCATTAATTTTAAGTGCAAATTACGTTGTGCAAACGTTTGCAAAAATGAGAAAAAAAGAAACAATCTAACTTATCAATCTCCTCCTTCTTAGAAAATATGGAAAAACCTCATTGTATGCGTTTACAAATAGAACTATTGAGAAATCCTCAGGTTACAGATAGCTCCATATCTAATGAATTTTCCCTGTTTATGATTATAGGCTCCAACCTTTTCCGGGTCAATGCATCTTTTAGGCTAAAAACATAAAAATTTAATGGTTTAACCACAAAAGTTCAATCGTTTTCATTCATCAGTTGTTCAAGGCAAATTAAAATCTTAGATTACCGCTATTTATAGAACTATGGTTTCCCGTTTGTTGAACGAAGGATTGTCAAGACTTGGGTGACAACTTCTTCGTACTTACCCAGTACTTTCGAAATCAGTTCTCGGGATCATGTACTTTAGTCACCCATCCGTGTTTTCAATGGTTCTAAAACTTCCGTTTATGATACGGAAGACCCTCGCCTTCTTCGCAATACTGTTTAAGACTGTACAAAAAAATAGCCCAGTTATAATTACATACGCGATAAAATGAGGTCACTTCCTCCCAATTCATCTGACGAAAAATGATTGAAGTCTTCCCGTTTTTTTCCTTCATATCAAAAGAAATTGTCGTACCTATCCATTCTGGATCTGAATCAACACACTGCCACAAAATCTTTTTATCGGGAACAAGCTCATCAACCCGCATCTTTGTTAAACCTTTGCCGCCGAATTGGAACTCATTTATACAACCGATCTGATCATTGACTATTAGTTCATTTGTCCATATTTCTGAAAGTCCTTTTGTAGTGGTTAATGCTTCATATACCGTTGAAGCTGGAACATTCACGGTCTGTAAGTGCTCGATATTTGCCATATTGCTCATCCCCTTTTTTTAAGGATTTAATTTATGTAATTATTTGTATACGAAAATTATACCATCAATCATATCAACTCTGTGATGAACATTGGTGTAGCTCCATCCTCTGTATTAAAGCCAAATTTATTATAGAAATCCACTGCATGAGGATAAGAAATTAATACTTTTGTTTTACACCCTTTATATCTATCAAGCATTATATTCATCATTTCCTTACCTATACCGATACTCTTATAACTCGGATTAATAAGCATATAATGAAAATATACCGTTAAAACACCATCTGACAAAGCATTTATTAAACCGACAAGCTTTCCTCCTTCCCAAGCGGTAACAATTGAATGAGACCCTCCGATTGCTTGTAAAAGCTCGTTTGGATACTTGCCAGACTCCCATTCTACCGAAAGAAATAACTCTTGGAGTGCATCCTTAGTGATATCCTCTTTGCTTGAAGCGTAATAAATACTCACCCCTATACCTTCCTTTCATAAAACTAACTACGGCACAACATCTGTTTTAAACTCCCATATTTCGATGGTTTTGCAATCCTTACGAAGCCATAAAATAATATAGACAAAGCAATTTCGGATTTATCAAAGTGAATAATCACTTTAATTACCTCAATATACTCTTAAAAATATGTATAGAAAATGGATTAACTGAAGTGGATTTTGTATTTATTTACATTAAAGAATTCATGAGAATACTTCTTTTACCTAAGCATACTAATCCTAAGAGGTTTATAGCGTTAATTTGCCCGTTAGTTGAATAAAGGCAGCTGATCGCGTTGACTGACGGCTGCCTAATCGTATTTGAGCTAACGCTACCCATTGGTGTAATTACTCAAATATAATCAATGAATTCATTAGTTTTGTTATATCCATAAATTATGATGGAGTCGGTAGTTACTTCACCTGGAACATGTATTTTTTTCAGGATTTGAATTAAATCAGTTTTTATCAAGTCATCTTCAGCATGAATTTCTAACCACTCAATAAATTTGTAGCCACCATCTGAAAAATGGTAATACCAATCTCCATCCCAAAGGCTGATATAGCCAGTATCAATGTCTTTAGTCCTCCATTTGGTTGGAAAAGCATAGTTGAGCATTGCTTGTCTTATTTCTTCCCATTTTGTGTTGTTCATTAAAGGTTTTAGTTCATTTGAATCCATATATTCACCTTTTTCTCCCATCAGTACTGCAAGTGTTTATTCCAGCTTTTATGACCTGGTTCAATTTCATAAATCTTCTACACCGGTGGGTAAGTTTTTACTCGCTACATTTGGCTTCGTGTACATTTTATTGAGTATGATCGTTTGCACGATAATGAATATACCGCCAACTGCCCAATATAATGGTAACGCGGCGGGCATCTGAAAAGAAAATACACCCATCATGATCGGTGACAACAATCCGATGAAAGCCATTTGGTTATTTTGATTTTGCTGATACTGCGCTGAAACGGATTGAGACACGCGGAACTGAACGTAATACACCGCAGCGGCAATAAGCGGCAAAATCATATCTGTTTTCCCCAAGCTAAACCACAGAAAATCGTCCGCTGCAATCTCTGGGGTACGACGAATGGCGTAGTAAAATGCGAGGGTGATCGGCCATTGGAGAAGCATCGGTAAACACCCCATATTTAAGGGATTAAATTGATGCTTCTGGTAGAGCTGCATCATCTCGACTTGCTGTTGTTTTTTTGCATCCGCACTGACGTCGTTCTTATACTTCTCCTTAAGTGCAGTTAACTCCGGCTGGAGGACGGCCATCTTTTCTTTCATGTCCATTTGTTTCTTGGTTTGATTCATCATGAGCGGCATGATCGCGAGTCTGATGATGAAAGTCATCAGCACGATCGATAATCCGTAGTTTCCGTGAAATGCATTCGCGAAGAATTTGATCAAGATCGAAAATGGATAAATAAAAAAGTGGTTAAATACCCCTGCTGAATCGGCATTAATCGAGTTTGATTGGGATGCTGTCGAACACCCGCTGAGCACAATGATCGGAATAACTCCAATCAACATGACGAGAATGGGCTTGGCCCATTTTTGAAACAACAAAATCTTTTTCATCGTTGTCCTCCCTAATTGAAAGTATGGAATATCAATGTGGGGAAGGACTATGGTCTTCTTCATTAGGTGCTTCTCTTCGTCTGGCGGTACGTACTATCCACCGCTGAATGCTGCTCGGTTGTGACAGTCTGACAGCCACAAACCAAGTTAAACCGGCTGGAGCAATTTCATAACCCCAGTGTATCTCTTGTGTAGAAAAATAGGTGAATGGAATTGACACTAAGGAATAGATGAGAGCGATCGAGAACGCCAATTGAACCAAGTCATAAAAATGCTCCAGCCAAGTTCACCTCTGTATGAGCCATATTGGAAAAATTTGAATAATGATTATACGTTAGAGAAAACTGTGTGGTTTCACTAACCTGCCTGTTAGTTGAACAAATAAAAAATGGCTGCCGAAGCAACCGCTATTCCACTAATGTGCCCCGCTAGCTTAATCGACATTACGCACCAGTCCGATAGACTTAGCCTTGCAGGGTTATCTACTGATTACGCCTCACCGAAAAACCCTTAGCAGACCAAGGAGAGCAACTTTCAAATCCTTCTCTTACAGACTATGATTTATTAAATGAGCAATTTCTTTAACTCTCTCCATTGTAATTCCTTCTCTTTGTTCAACTGCAAGTGGATGATTCGTTTGTTCTAATTCTATTAACGGAACAGCACCAACTTCTTGTGTATGTACCATTGTCTTTAACGATAATGTAGTTATTGGATATATTGAAAGTTCAGTCGATAACCAACCAAAATAAGGTTTTTCAGTTTCCCTTCCTTCTACGTGCAATAATTCATTAGATTTCAAAAAGTTTTCTTCGCTAAGAGAAACCCAAACACTCCATATAAATTTCTCTTTACTATCAATTATTGGTATTTCAATATGTCCTCTAATAAAGAAATGCTGTTCATCAATTACACAAAAATCTCTAATTAATTCTGTTCTTTTCTCTTCTGGTACAGTGTAAAAATAATATGGCGCTTCACTTCCGTAACATAAAGGAAGTTCATTTAATTCGTTGTTACAGTGAGGGCATTTCATGTTTTCTGCTCCTTATAGTTTCTTGGTGATTTCTTATAACGTCTTATTCGCGAAATTACTGAGTTATCCTGCCCGTTAGTTCAATAAAATGAACAGCTAGCATCTGCCGGACATAGAAAGACCGCCATTGAAGGCGGTCTAAAAAATTTATCATTTCTACCAAACAATAAGTCCTGGAGATATTAATAACCTCAGATGATTCGCTGTAAGCCTAATTAGAGCGTCTCAACCAATTTCTGAATCTTTGAGTGGGAAATTAAATATACCGGACCCATTATTTCTATTTTGCCGTCCTTTACACGCATTGCACTCTCCTGTTCTGCCGCATAAACATCAATCTCTTCAGACAAGGGGAACAGGTAACCTTGAACAAACGTAGCGTAGTCGCGTTTAGAATGAGATTCATAGGCAAAATGATCAAAGCCAATACCATCATAAATAGTACTTGTTTCAACTTCATTGCCAGTGTTTTTCAAGCATAACCATTTTGCAGCCATGTTTATCGCACCGGCGCTGGCACCCATTATAACGGCATTGCTGTTCTTAATAACATTTGATAATTCATAATCCGCCAAAAAATCGTTTTGCAAAACAGGATCTCCACCGCATAAAAAAATGACAGAAGCGTTGTGAATTAATCGCTGCGCATCTTCCTTCTGCATGCGGTAATCAATGAAATGATATTCATCAAAAATAATGTTAGCCTGATTTAACCATGTACATTCAGAAACATCATCAATGTTAATTTGCTCCCCTGTATAACCAGACGGTTCAGCGCTAATCATAACAAGCGATTTTCTGTCTTGTATATCCTCATGCAAACAATGGACCAGCTTCTCTGGAAAAAAATTATTAAACCAACTGAGATAGTAGTGAGTACTCAAACTTAATTACCTCCATATGTATTTTTCACAATAATAAAATGAAGTTACATATTAGTTATCTAATACGTAACTCCAATTATAAACAATAGCTTCTATTAGTAGAATCTCAAGCAATGGTCTCCATTAAAAATTCGATCACCGGGTAAGAGATCATGTGCCGATCACGGTAAATCGAGGTAATAGCATCTGGCCGTGTGCTAAGGATTGCCTTCTGTAAAAGGGCTGCTTGAAAGCCTCTTTCTTGTGCACCGTTAATAGTAAAGGTTACACAATGTTCTGCGGCGAAGCCCGCAACGATGATGAATTCAACACCATGTTCACGTAGAAGTTGTTCCAAATCCGTCCTCCAAAAAGCATTAGAATATTCTTTTGCCATCTGGATATCTGTCGGTGCTACTGTAATTTCCGGTATGCTATTTCTTGCTTCTGGATCCGTATCCGCATTCGCCCCTTCCATGTCTTGTATATGGATGACGATTTGGTCCTTCGCACGAAGTAACCCAGACACATGATTAATGTATTCACAAGCCTCACTTACATTTAACTTCTCCATATGATCGTGTAAGAAAAGGTTTTGCATATCAATAATTAGAAATCCAATTTTTATTTTGAACTACCCCTCTCAGAATAAATATAGCTAGTTTCTATACTAATCTGGATGAAGATTCAGCTCAAGGGAATAAATGAATTAGACTATTTTGTACAATAACATCATATGTTACGCCATTCCTCTTCATTTAGTTCGTTGTTAATGCCGACCCCAGCTAAGGAGCCCATAGAAGCGGCAATAATGGCTTGATGAAGATGTGTTGCTGCATCACCGGCACTATAAACGCCTGAAACGTTCGTTTTACCGAGATTATCGATGATGACTGCTCCTGTTTCTGTGAGTTCACAACCAATGGCTTGTGGCAAACCCGACCCGATCATGAGCTTCGGTCTAAAAAATATCCCCGTACATCCGATGCTAGTACCATCCTTCAACACAACTTGCTGCACCATGCCATTGTCAGATTCGATCGACTGAATCGGTGAGTCATAGACAGGAATGTTATGTTGATTTAGCTCTTCGCGTTGTGCATCCGTCAAGTCATCAGATCCATTAGTACATATGGTAATCTTTTTCGTCCAACCAGATAACACTTGGGCCATATGCGTTGCATCGGCTCCCTTAACAATTACGACAAGAGGCTGATCTCTTAGTTCCCATCCATCACAATAGGGGCAGATAAAGGCGCTTTTACCATATACGTCTGAGAGTCCCTTAATATCCATCGGGAGGTCCTTCATCCCTATGGCGAAGAGCACTTTTTTACTTTGAAAAGTCTGACCCTGAACCGTCGTAATTTGAAAATCGCCATCGGTTCCCGTAATCGATAGGGCGGTATCTTCCGCAAAAGTAACGGATGGATAGGCACTAATCTGCTCCTTCGCAATCCTCCTAAATTCGCCTGGACTTATAGAATCTCTAGTAAGAAAGCCATGCGTTTCTCGAGTAACCCTATTACGTGCGCGTCCTTCATCAATCACAATCACACTTTTTCTTGCCCTGCCTAGCACGAGAGCAGCATTTAGACCCGCCGGTCCTCCACCGATAATTACACAATCATGAGTCATACTAATTCTCCCTTTCGCTTTTCAATTTATATTAAAGATATTAGAGACTTATGTTATCTGTAATATTCCCAAAAAAAGAACGGATCGCACGGATGATATCCAGAAAGAAGATCTGCTTCCGTCTGAGTCGGTGCCCACCGCTTTGAATATTTCATTCAGTAAACCAATTAAAGGCTTTAGGAGTCTATAATAACTTCGATATAACTAAAACGCAAGCATTTATTCCATTCAAACCTGATTTGAGCCCCATCTTCATTGTAGAATTCTCTACTGCTCTACGATTAAATTATTAAACACAACATCGGAAATTTCCACATCCGCATGTTCTATTTTATTATGAATCAGTTCCTCATATTTTTCATCTATGATTTGGGTTTTGACTTGCTCCTTAACTTTGTCATACTCTTGAAAACCTCTATCTTTATTTTCTATGCATCTTATAATTGTTAAAGTGTTATTTTCTTCTATAATATTACTAATCTCACCAACGCTTATTTTTTTGGCTTCATTAAGAAGTTGTGGATTTACATCATAATCCGTTTTTGATGTAGTTTCATTGAAGGTCTGTGTTTCAAACAAGATCTCTTGATTAGCATTACTTAATTGTTTAAAAGAATATCCATTTTGTAGACTTGTTAACAAGTTCTTCATTACCTTGTCTGCGTTCTTACTTTTTTTCATACTTATTTTTTCTACTTTTATTTGATATGAATCCATGAAGTACTCTTCTTTTACATTTTCATATAACGCTCTTAAGTCGCTTTCATTAATATTAAAGGTTTCTTTTTCAAGTTTTTTCTTAAGCTCTACAACATGATTAGCAAATACATGTGAAAAATATTGATACTCGCTATATTCAATCGGACCGTATATCACCTGATTATTATCAACTGCTATTTTTCTCCGTTTGTTTTCTTGTTCAAGTTCATTCAAGAAGGATCCATAAGAAATATCGTTAGCCACTCCATACTCTTTCATCAATATTTGTTCTGATTTTATTCTAATCAACTCTTTCAAGGCCAAATTCTTTGCATAGTCTATAGGTTTTTCGTTACCATAGACTGTTGTCCAAAAATCTTTATAATTTTTGACACCGTAGTTATTTGAAAAATAATTATATGTTTTTGCAACATAATTATTGTTCAAAATAAGCATGAATTCTGGGATTTGAATCGGTTCACCATTCATTGTCGCTACGGTTTGAATATCTTCAACATCATTATTGGAAGACGGTGCAATAAGAAATAAGGATAGCAAAGCAACAATAACTGTCACTAGTATAATGAACGTCTTCATCAAAGATAACACTCCTCTCACATAGGAATGAACTTTAAATATTTTTAGATCATCAAAGTTAAAGGTTGATATTAAATCAACCTTTAACTCAGATATTCCAGATAATTAATTTAATTCATAAGCCTCAAATATTGCATGGCTTGCTTTAAGAGGACAGCAGCTTCAGCACGTGTCGCAGCGTCTTGTGGAGCAAAGGTTGTTGCCGTCCTTCCAGTTATCAGGCCTTCATTTAAAGCAGCTCCTATAGCACCGTATGCATAGTCTGATATCTGTTCTTTATCTTCAAAAGGAATATTACTGGATACTTCGGTTCCCCCATCCCCCTCGATTAATCGAACAGCATTCATCATCATAACGACCATTTGCTCTCTCGTGATAAGGCTATCAGGATCGAATTCACCTTCACCCGTTCCTTGAACCAAGCCATATTTCGCAGCGACATTGACTTCTGATGCATACCACATCGAAGAAGTAATATCCGCAAATGCATTAGAAACGAAATCCGAAGACAATCCTAGTGCCCTTACGAGAAGAGCTGCGAACTGTGCACGTGTAACCTGCATATCTGGTGAGTACAAGCGGTTTGTTGTTCCTTGGATAACCATTTTGGCAGCCAAGCTCTCCACATCCCTTTTTGCCCAGTGTCCATCCATATCTTCAAATACTTTCTCGTATTGAACAATGGTGTACAAACTACTTGTATTGCTGTTAATCACCACTTCTGTCTGATCATTTTTCACAGTGAAGAACGATGGAATAAACTTCAATTTCCCACTAACCGGATCGTAAACAACTGCAGTAACTCGCGAAGTATTCTTAATAGCTTTATTTACTTTCAGCACTTGTGTAATAAATTTGTCGCCATAGTTACGAATTTCTTCTACTTTATCATTAGATTTAAGAAATACTTTGAACTCAAAAATATCGCTTAAACGACCTAATCCTTGATTGGCAAACGCTTGATCAAACTGCTGTGTCATCTGTGTATTATTCTTATCCATACGGACGATCAGAGCGGCACCTGTATCAGAAGCATTCACAGCCTCGATTTCTTTGCGCTTCAATATTTCAAGCGGAAAATCGAATGAACCTAAGTCACTTTTTACAGTTATCACAGTTTCTGAATTATCTTTAAGACTGTTATACAATATAGACAGTGGTAATTGAACAGCGACCGATGAATGCCCCCCTGGTATATCGATTGTTAGTGTGGGTTTATCCTTAACGCTTAGATCAGCTAATTTTCGAGCTAGTCGACTACTATCAATCACGACATTTACTGCTTTATTTCCATCCTTCATAGAATCTTTCCGAAGCTCAGTATCTTTTGGTATATAAAGTGAAGCATCTTTACTAGAGGGCGGAAGAGTTGGGGTAACATATATGATATTGCTTCCTGATCCCGTATTTCCGTTGCCATTGTTGCCTGACCCACTGTTAGTCTCGGGATGATATTCAAATGCCCCAATATCCGGCTGCCCATTGTACAATGAATTTCCCCAGAAATCGATTCCTCCATTGTTCTCGATAACTAGACCAGCGTTGATCGCAGATGAATCCAATTGTAGCTTATACCCACTAAGTCTGTTCGGATCGCCAAAATCGATGTTCATTCCGCCAGAACCAGGGTTCACCAGCTTTGGATCACCGTATACCGAATTTATGACAGTAATGTCCGCTTCCTCTGTTGAAACCGGTGGCGACATGCCATAAAAGATATTGGTATCAAACAAAAAGTTTTCTACTTTAGGAAATTCATAACTGCCACTTCCTAAATTATAAAATATATTATTATAAAAGCTTGCTGACTTCGGAATGCCGAAATAGTTACTAACTCGTACCATCAATGCGTTGGATAAGCTATCCAGATAGATAGTGTTATTGTAAATTTGAGCATTCGTATTATCACCTAATAATTCAATTACCTTTGCCTTATCATTCTGACTAATATTATATCTAACAATAGTAGAATCATTATAACCGCCTTCAGTAGCGTTAATGATAAGCATAAAGCCCCCGCCATTATCATGACTATAATTGTATTGGAAGATATTCCGACGATTATTAAAATCACTATCAAAACCATGGGCGTCTAAATTATTAGGCAGACGTTTTGTGCCATAGGCTTCATTGTATTGAACGGTAGCATCCTCCGTGTACCAGGTCCATATCGCAACGTTAGCATTATTAGCTCTTGCTGAGGTATCCTTTGCTATATTGTATTCTACTAGAGGCGCTTTACTCGTTTTTGCAACGATCCCATCTCCGCCTATGTCTTCAACAAAGTTGCTTCTAATCACTACATTCGTACTAAATGTTCCATCTGGACTTCTCAGAATAATTCCCGATCGGTCAACGGTTTTAACTGTATTATTCTCGATTAAAATATCATTAAAAGTCGAGGTATCCGCACTTGTCACATAATAAAATATGCCTACCCCTGTATGGGGACTCCGATTATCACCTTTAACATTATGCACATAACAATCCTTAACATAAATATGATCTGCTGTTAAAGGATTCTCACTATCTTCATTGTCAATTTGAATATAAATGCCGTACCTACTCGCCGCTTCTGGAGCGTCATTGATAATTTCCAAATTATTAATTTCCCAATACTCCTGATTAAAAAGATGTACTACCCCCTCATCAATTATTCCATCTCCATCAATAATAGGTTTATTGCCTGTTCCATATCGATCAATAATGATAGGGTTTCCATCACTACCCGATCCTTGAGGCTTCAACTGTCCCTTCCAATACCCTCCAGCTTTAAATAGAAGCTTAGTTCCTGGCTGGAAAACAACAGAATTGACCTTTTCAAGAGTTTGCCATGCAGCATCCGCATTAGTTCCAGTATTTAAATCATTTCCATTAAAAGGATCAATATAATAGGTCGCTGATGGTACTACTTCTGGCTCCTCTGGTACCTGAGGATTCAAATCTTCAAATCTCACTGCATCCGCCCGTGTATATAAATTCCGATCCTTTGAGTTTTTAGTTATCTTTACATATCCCGAATTCTCTTCGGTGAAAGTATAAACCCCTAGACTAACCCAACCTGATGAACTTAATGAACCTGGCGTCCCAGCTTTCCAATTCTGAAATATAAGATCCGTTCCATTTTCGTGTACAACCTCAATTTCGACGTTACTCTCACTAGCGGCATTGACAAGGCTGTAGATAAATACTTCGTACTCTCCTGGATTCTGAATTTTCGGGGTCCACTTTGCCCAACTCCCTGGTTCGGTTGTATATCTTGATCCAGAACCTTTATAACCCAGCACACCACTCTTCTCCCATTTACCGTTCTCCTCATACCCTTCATCCCCATTATCAATTACAATGGAAGACGCAAAACTAACCGCAGAAATTGAGAAATACAACAATGAAAACAGCATGAATTGAAATAATATCTTTTTAACCATGCTAGAGATCTACTCCCTTCAGTTGATCTACCGTTAAAAGTATGCGCTTACATAAAGTTGATCATAATAAAAAGCTACATCCATAGCTAAGTTAAAATTCAAATTCGTTTCCTCTTTTGAAGAACCCAAGAAGATCACCTTACAGGACAATAAGTGATCTTCTCTGTCTGTTCATATGTCTAATTATTCGGCGCGGATAATCAAGCAAGCCCCTGCGCTCACTTCTGCATAAACTCGATTCGGGGCAAGTCGTTGTATTGTTGCAGCTTCGCCATCAATAATGAAAGCTTGTGTAGCATGAATAAAACATTGTTGTTCACGTGAAGCAACAATACGCGCTTCTTTTAGCAAGCCTACCTCCCACGTTATGGAAACCTCGAAGCCTCCACGTGCGCGTAAACCTGAAACGAAGCCGTTGCTCCACGAGTCCGGAAGAGCAGGCAGTAAAGCAAGTTCATCGGAAGTGCTCTGCAGCAGCATTTCAACCACACCTGCTGATCCGCCGAAATTACCGTCAATTTGAAATGGCGGACAAACGTCTAAGAGATTGAATTGTGTAGAGTGCCGCAACAGCATCTCAATCATAGTTTCCGCTTGGTTTCCGTCCTCTAAACGTGCGAATAGATTAATCAACCACGCGCAGCTCCAGCCAGTATGACCACCGCCATTTGCCAAGCGTAGTTCAATCGTACGCCTCGCGGCCTCAATCAAATTTGGACTCCCTTGATGAATACTGGTTCCTGGGAAAAGGCCGTACAAATGGGACATATGACGGTGACCTGGTTCTTCTTCTACATAATCCTCAGACCACTCCATCAGTTGTCCTTTCTTACCGATACGCAAAGGGGGTAGCCTCTCCTTAGCCTGGGAAACTATTTCCAAGAAACCCTCGTTTTCACCAACTACGGGGCCAGCTTTAATGCATTGTTCAAAAAGCTCGTTAATAATTTGCACCGTAGCTGCTGGACTCATATCAAGGCTTCCGATTGTGCCGTCAGGCGCGATATATTGATTCTCGGGCGACGTTGTCGGTCCAGATACTAGGTGTCCTGTAACCGGGTGCTCAACCATAAAGTCGAGATAAAAGAGTGTTGCCTCCTTTATGAACGGATAAGCCCTCAGTCGCAGAAAATCGAGATCACCGCTAAATAAATAATGCTCCCACATATGTGAAGCCAGCCATGCTGCTCCTTCATGCCACAGCAAATGCACGTAGTTCCGAAGGGTCGTCGTGTGCCAAGGATTCGTACGAACGCCGAATGCAATGCCATTGCTGCCATAACGCTCCAAAGCAGTTCGTCTTCCTTCCCGGCGTAACGCCTCCAAAAAGGTGAAAAGGGGCTCCGCAAGCTCTGACAGATTGCAGGTTTCTGCAAGCCAATAGTTCATCTGCAGGTTTATATTGATCGTATAGTCGGAGAACCAGGGTGGTGTAAAGCTCTCGTTCCATATGCCTTGAAGATTAGCCGGAAGCGTCCCAGGCCTCGAACATGCAATGAGTAAATATCGCCCAAAGTGGAAATGCAGCGCAATCAAGCTGAGATCAATTTCTCCATGGCGAAATGCTTCTAGCCGAATATCCGTGGGTATGTTTTCTTTCCCACCTTCGTCTAAGCGCAGTTGAACCCGTTCGAACAGCTCACCATGGTCCTTTACGTGAGACAATCGGATAGCTTCGTAACCTTTGCACACTGCTTTATCCAATTCTTCTCGGCAAACGAGTGCAGGTTCCCTCTTCCGGTAAGTAGTTTGAGCGGTCATAAATATAGTTGCCGTTCGAAAGCCTTCAAGGCGCAAGCCAGATTCAACTGGGAAGACACAACCCTCTTCTAGAACGACACGCAGCTGCACCTCAAAACCAACCCCGCCATCCTCACACTCCCCGCTCATCATGAGCGTATCGCAGCCATCGAACGTTAGCTTAACCGGTTGTTTCCGATCCAACATAATCGTGCAAGCATAATCTCGAAGAAGCTGCCCTTCCTGTTCTAACCTAACGATAAGTGCTTGATCCGGAAAGCTGCAGAATACTCGACGTAAAAAATGAGTTTCTCCGAAACGGTATGATGTGGTTGTAATCGCTGTATTCAAGTCCAATTCCCGTTCATAATTAGACGGCTCACCCTCTGGCAGCCTAAATGAGAGCAACAAATCGCCAAGCGGCTGATAGTTTCCGTAATTCGGGTTATTAGGAATGCGCATTGTTTCATGTGCAAGATCATGCGCCTCTTTGTGTTTGCCTTGGAATAGCAAGTCGCGGACTTGATCTAACGAAATTTGCGTCAAAGGATTTTCATTCTCATGCGGTTGCCCTGACCATACACTGTCCTCATTGAGTGCGATCCTTTCCTCTCGAACACCACCGAAAATCATGCCTCCTAGCCTGCCATTTCCAACAGGTAGAGCTTCATTCCAATCTGTTGCAGATTTGTTGAACCAAATTCGTTTCGAATAATTCGATGACTCTTCTTGAATCATAATAACGCCTCCCAGTGGTACGTAATGAATGATTATGAGTAGACGCGAACTTCAACAACTTCCGCAAAACGACCTCCATTTGAAGCTTCCACGACGAGGCGAAGCGCACTTGCCTTGACTGGAGCAGGCAAACGATGTATTCTTTTTCGTTTGTAATTCCCCTTTTCCCGATGTAATACAGTCCACTTTCCTTCCGAAAATGCTTCTAGTCGATAATCCCGAACAAGCTCCGGAATAGTATCGAACGGAGTACGGTGATGATGAAGATTAATTAGATCTTCATTTACGTCATCGTTAAAGACGATGTGTACTTGATTCAGTTCGACAGGTCTGTCTGTCCAGCTCAATTCTAGGCAGGCCTCTTCTCCACAGCTCAGTTCTTCCGATTTCCAAGCGTGAGGACCATCGTATGGACGACGATAACCGTCGATCGCTTTATACGCACTATAGGCTTCTATCTCTGGAAACGCGCGAAAGCAGAAAGTCTTTCGTTCAAGTCCATTAGTCCTCCACATGACCAACAGTTGATCCTCTTGCTGATCCGTGAGTGTATTCGTCTCCATCACACCATCGTTTTTACGGAAACTTAGAACGCCAGTCTCGTAACGATCATCGACGCGCAGGGTAATACAAGAATTGGACTTTATAATAATGAATGCATTCCTCGGAGTACCCGGTTTCCAAGACAATGGGAAACTCACCCACTGAGCTTCGCCAGCTGAAACGCTTACTGTCGCCGATGTTTCTAATTGAATAGGTACATAATTTTGCGGACTTCCCGTGCTCCATACTTCTACCGTTAACTTGGTATCGCCAGCTGAGTCTAGCAGCAACTCCAACTCTGAAAGCTCAGGATTAACAGGTAACAGCAAGCCAGCATCTGTCTCTAGCGCGAATTTGTCCGATGGATTCTCTGCAGCAAGCCGTACTCGGGTACTTGAGGCACAAATGGTTGCCCTCTGCGCCTGATCACGATCGTCATGGTTGACGATACCAAGGACAGAAGCGTCTTGTCGTAGCAGTGTCTGACTTAGCTCTTCCAGATGTATCTCATAGACATCACGTGGCGAACCCCCATGCTGTACCGCTATTGCAGCGCCTGTTCCCGCTGCCTCACCCATAACTGCGCAGGTCGCCATGACCCGGGTCGTTCCAAAGGCAATATGCGTTGCGCTCACATTACGTCCCGCAAACATCAAGTTGGAGACGTTGATTGAATAAAGTGACCGAAACGGAATATGATAGCTACCATCCATATGCCAATGCTTCGAACCGCTTTCTATCGAATACATACCTTGAGGCGGGTGAAGGTCGATCGACCAACCACCAAAGGTGACGCTGTCCTCAAATCTTCGTTGTGCAATAATATCGTTTTGATTAAGCACGTAATCGCCTATAAAGCGGCGATATTCTCGTTTGCCGGGCAACGCACCAATCCATTCTAACGTCATATTTTCAGAGTCAAACTTGCCAGAATTTTTAATATAGTCCCATATTCCATAGATGACAGACCATAGCTCATCCCGAATGCGCTCATTCTCATGTACGGTATCTAGCTCGCCCCCCCACTCGACCCACCAGTAATCGCAACCAGAATCACCACTGCGAATTACCCTTGTTATAGGAATCGTTGTTTGCAAAATATCTTTAGCGAAGCTTGGCGGTACATATTTTACAGGATGACCCGCATCTTTGGTGTAGAACAAGATCGTGCTGCCTAGAGTGATATCGTCGGCATTCTCAGGAGCCCAAGCCTCTCCGTACTCGTTATGGGCTTCGCGTCCCAATCGGTACTGAGCACCAGCAAGAAATCCGATCAGCCCATCACCTGTACAATCGAGGTAAATTTCACTTTTCAGTCGAATTTTTCGTTCGGAACCCATCATCCAGCCTGTGACGGAGCAGATGCGTCTCTGATCCGCTTCTCCCTCAGCTTCAACTTCATGCACATCAGTGTTTAAGAACAAACGGATATTCGGTTCGGCTTTCACTGCCTCCATTACAACTAGATCCCAGATATAAGGGTTCCCATCCGGGTTGCAGAACTGATTCTCAATAAACAATTCGCCCATGATACCCGTCTCTCGCGCATTACGGTGTTTACCATGCGCGGTTGCCCCACAGACCCAGACGCGCACCTCACTGCTGGAGTTCCCACCCAGAACAGGACGATTATGAACAAGTGCAACGGTTCGTCCTAGACGAGCAGCTGCGATCGCCGCGTTGACACCGGCTAAACCTCCTCCTACTACTGTAATGTCTATCTGAATGGTTTCCTCCCTCATTACATTCACCTCAACCTTTCACCGCAGCATTGGCAACACCTTGAATGATGTATTTCTGGAAAATTATAAATATGATTATCATAGGCAGGATCGCTGCTGAAGCTGCCGCCATCATACCGTTATAATCGATTGAATTTTCTAAAATAAAATTCTGTAGCCCCAGCGGTATCGTGTATAGATTCTTATCGATCAGAAATATTAGTGAATTCTCATAATCATTCCAATTCCACGAGAAATCCAGAATGGCAAGTGTGGCAATGGCTGGTTTAGCTAGTGGTACAATTAATTGAATGAATATCCGAAAGTGGCCTGCCCCATCTATTAATGCAGCTTCCGTGATCTCCTTCGGAATACCCATAAAGAACTGGCGAAGCAAAAACACGCCAAAGATGGTGAAGATGCCAGGCAAGATTAATGCCCAATGTGAATTAAAAATACCCATTTCGTTAAACATAATGAACTTTGGCACGAATAAAATTTGGGGAGGGATAAGCATCATGGATAAGTACAACAGAAACAATGAATCTCTACCCCTAAATTCAATTCTGGCAAATCCATATGCCGCTAAGCTTGATACGAATAATGAACCTACCGTTGAAAGAACGGCCACCTTTAATGAATTCGAATAATATTGAATAAAGTTTTGTTCACCAAACCAAACATTGAAATGATGACTCCATTGAAACTTATCCGGAATCCATTTAATCGGATAGTCAAACACTTCTAACGGTGTTTTTACAGATGTACTAAGCATCCATATAAACGGGAGAATCATAAGTACACCGAAGATTAATGCAATGGCCGTTGGAATTAGCTTTCGGAGTTCTATTGGATGCGTCCGTTTCTTAACGGATGCTTGTTTCTGTAGAATATGATTTATAACAGTTGCTTTCATGGTTTAGCCTCCTTTTACCCGTAATGCACCCATTTTTTTTGTCCGTACCAATTGAAAAGCATGAGGATGAGAACAAAAGCAAAGAGCACCCATGACGCCGCTGAGGCAAAACCCATCTCATAATAACGAAATGCAGATTTATAAATATATAGTGATAGGACTGTCGTACTATCCCCTGGTCCGCCACCAGTAATCGCCTGTATAATGCCAAAGGATTTTATCGCGCCTATAAAGCCAGTAATTAGGAGTAAAAAAGAAGATGGACTGATTAACGGCAACATGATATGCCTTACAATTTGATTCGACTTAGCGCCGTCGATTTTTGCTGCTTCCAGCAATTCTGGTGATACTTCCTGTAAGGCTGCAAGATAAATAATCATGTTGTAGCCAATCATAATCCAAACCTGGATAATAACGATGGCGTAAATTGAAGTGTTTGTTGTAGACAGCCATCCAGGAGGGTCAGATATACCAATCGCTCTCAGCGTTCCATTGATAGGACCATTTTGGGGTTCAAATAACAGCATCCATACAAATGCAATAGCCACGCCGTTCATGACATAAGGTAAGAAATACATGGATCTGAGCAGCTTTTGAAAGTAAACCTTGCGATTTAAAAAATAAGCAATAAAAAACGAAATAAACATGGATACGGGCACACTCATAACAAATATAAAAGTGTTCTTAATTGATCGATAAAAGGACCCATCATTAAATAATCTATTAAAATTATCTATACCTATAAATTCGGGTGATTTTCCACTCATATAAGTCCAGTCCGTAAACATCAAATAGAATGAGAATAATGCAGGCACCAAAAAGAAAAATATAATGCCGATCATGCTCGGTGTGATAAATAGGTATCCTGCCAGCTTCTGCTTTAAGTTATAATTCCACTTCATAGAAGTACCTCCGAGTAGGTGGAGGAAGATTCCCTGAATCCCTGAATGCTTCCTCCAGAAATCTATCAATTGTTACTGGGCCAATAATTCATTATGTCTCTTAACGATACTTTTAATTGTTTCGTCTAGACTTTTCTCTTTTAGGAAATAACGTTCTATTTCTTCCTTCCTCATATCCGATACTTTACGGTCAATGCTGTTGATATATTTAGGACTGTTCCCGAGTACAACTGCTTTTAACGAGTCCATGTCATAAAGATCCTCCATGCCAGCTGTCATCAATTTAACAGTTTGATCCAAATCCGTATGCTTAGAGGCTGGAATTCTTCCTCCCTTTGCCAAATATTGCGAACCAACATCCGCGTACCATTTTAGAAAGGCCCAAGCTTCTTCTTTATGCTCTGAATTTGCATTAATAGAAACCACATCGCCTAAGCCGCCTTCAATTTTGAAATTCGATTGTTTATCTACTGCACTTGGTATAGTGGCAAAAGCAATTTTGAAATCCCGAGGATAATCTGTCAGATTGTTAGATGATCTAAAAATCCAGCCACCGGCGCCAAGCATAGCTGCTTTTTTAGTTAAGAACATTGCATCCACAGCCATTTTAGAAGCACTTTGATCCCCATAGGTTGGAATTGATTTATCCTCATGCATCATGGCATGCCAATTTTGCAGACTTTCTCTGACCTCTGGGGCATCAAATTTCGAAGTTTTATTTTCAGCGATCGCATTTTGGAAGGTGCCGTCAATTTGCATATAATAGTACCAATCAAATTGTGCATAGCCATATTCAAAATCTTGTTTCAACACCTTCGCATATTTACGTAAATCATTCTGGGACCAGTCCAGTGGAGGAATTGGTAAATTTGCTGCGTCTAAAGCATTTTTATTAAGAAAAATAAAGTTATTTCCTTTACTTGTTGGTATGCCATAAAATTTAGCGTTAACTTGCCAATCTGCCGCCTCAGGACCCATGGCATCCAAAATGTCATAATCGCTAAATTGACTTAAATCAAGAGCAGCCTTACTGTCAACACGTTTACCAAGAAACCCCTTGTTATAATTCACATAAAGGTCTACATCCTGCCCCGTTACCAATGCTGTATCCAGCTTAAGATTTCCACTATCGTCATTTACGTATCGAATATACTCCACTTGAATCTTCGGGTTCTCTGCATTCCAAGCATCTACTGCTTCTTGCGGACCCGCTTCTTCTGGAACGGAGCCCCAGAATGTTAGTTTTACAGGCTCTTCTGAAACAGCGCTACTCGAAGGCTTAGATGGACTATCACTTGCATTGATGCTAGTACTAGAGTCCCCTGATTTACCGCATGCTGCTAGTACTAGGGTGATAGCTAGTAACACTACAGGTGCAGAATATCTCTTTCTTGTCTTCACATTAACCCCTCCGTGTTCTAAGTTAAGTTTTACAGCTAAAGCATATCACCGGAGTAAGCGCGTTCACAGAAACAGATTTCGTGTAAAATTACACATTTTTCGTGTTTACGTTTTTTATTTTTTATAGGGCATGATTGTGGATCTCCGATATTCACTTGGCGTTACCCCCATAATTTTTTTGAAAACTCGTATGTAATAATTTACATTTATAAAACCGCATAACTCTGAAATATGCGAAATTGACGAATCTGTATCGCATAAATAGGTTATGGACTTCTCCACTCTCACCTTTTGGACAAAAGAAATAAGCGAATGGCCTGTTTTTTTACTAAACAATTCACTTACATAATTCTGATTCATATTGATATAAGCGGACATTTCTTTCAGCGTGATTTGGTCTTTGTAATTTTGATATATATAATTCATGATCTTATTGATTTCAGGGTGATCCGTGAAGGTCTGTTTAGTATTAGTCGGCTTGCTTTCCGGTAAAATCTTTTCGATCATCGTTAACTTCCTCATTTGTTGCAGTTCCTTATTCAATTTTTTTAATAGTGCCTGCATCTTCTCACGTTCTAAAGATAACTTCAGAATATATCCTGACGCACCATGCTCGATTGCTTGTTGCGCATACTCAAATTCACTCATGCAAGTTAACATGATAAACCTGCAATTATAGCCATTGTCACGAACAGTTTTCAAAAGTGTAATACCGTCCATTACAGGCATCATAATATCGCATATGACTAAATCAGGTTGGTGCTCTTTAATAAACTCAAATGCACTTAGCCCATGGTGGCATTCTCCGACAATCGAAAAGCCTTCCTCTTCCCATGAAATAAAATTTCTTAAGTAGCTTAATGAATGTATCTCATCCTCAACAAGAAGTGTTCTCCACATGTTATTTCTCTCCTTTTCGATACGGCTCTGATAGCAGATATGGAATAGTCAATTGAACAGTTGTCCCCTGCTCAGAAGAGACCATTGAGAACTTCGCTTTGTCCTTAAACAAAAGTTGTAATCGCTCTTTAATATTGTCGATACTAATCCCTTTACGCCGTCTTAAAGATTTGATAGCCCCTGCCTTCTCTATGCCCATTCCGTTATCAGAAACCTCTATCACTAAATTCTGTTCCTGCTTACTAGCTCGCACTGTAATGACAGGTTCTGCAATCGTCTGAAAGGCATGTGTAATTGCATTCTCCACAAGCGGCTGTATGCTAAATTTCGGAACAAGCGTGTGGTTCAGATCAGACTCGCATTCATATTTAATTTGAATATGACTTCCAAAACGTTGCTGGTGGATCAAAAAATAAGCTTGAATCATACTCATTTCTTCTTCCAAGTAAATCATATCAACGTCGGTATTCAGGCTTGTCTCAAGGATTCTGCCCAGTGCGATGCATACCTCATGGACCTTATGCTGTTCCTCCGGAATAACAGACATACTCTTTATTGTATTTAGAGTATTTAATAAAAAGTGAGGGTTCATCTGTGAGAGCAGAACTTGAAATCGGACAGCCTCCTTTTGCCGCTCCTCTATCTTGAGCTTAGAAATCAAACTTTCAATTTCCACTACCATCGAGTTAAAGCTTTGTGCAAGGGTTAGTATTTCTCCATCAAAGCGCTCTTCATCTAACCGCGTTTTAAGATTCGTCTTCGCCAGTTGTCGCATTTTCAATTGCAATTCCCTTAGAGGACGACTCACACTAGATGAAATAAAGAATGTCACCATGACAAACAATACGGTCAGTATGGTAAAAGTCCAGAAAAATGAACGTTTCAATTGATTGGTTTCTGCAAACAAGGTATCAAGCGGTACCATGCGGACTAAATACCATTCGAGTTTTGGAACGTAACTATAATGATAAGCAAATTGTTTATCCATTATTTTTGTGGAAGTAATCGTTTTCATTTTCTCAAATAGCTGAGCACCATTAACTTGATCACTACTTCCAGTCGTAAGTATGATCTCGCCATTCTTGTCCATGATCAAATAATGTTCACCTTGCGTTGAATTCTTCTTCATTTTAGAAATCCATTGCCTATAATCTATACCTATACGCACGATAGCATAAGGGTTTAATGATTTGTCCTTAAGAACACTGTATAGGGACAATATATCCAGACTCGTTGTATAGTCTCGGTTTACATAATTCGCCTCTCTTTGCCATCTGTAAGTCTCGTTGTTGGAGAGCATCTCCGAGTACATCGCCATCATGGTCTTTGATTGATTGTTATTGTTCAGTGGACTATACGTTAAGAATACATTGTCTTTAAGATCTGAGATGGTGTAGAACACAGGGGGGGCAGAGAGAAACAAACTGATCATAAATCCATTGAGAAGTGCTTCAATCTCGTCTCTCCGTTCAAGATAGGTATATTGCTCTGGGTGCTTCAATCTTTGTTCTGTGGATGGGTCTTGTTCAATCAATATCATTGTTTTTGCAGCAATACCCATATAATCTTCTAACTCCTGCCGAATCTTTTCTAATGAGCTTTGGCTTTGTTCACTATTTTTTAACCACATCTTTTCTTCAGCGGTGTAGAAGTTATATAGGTTAATGGATGATAGAGGTATAAGCAGCAATAAGAAATATGCAACGAAAAGCTTATACTTCAATGATGATGGAACAACTTTTTTTAATACCTGCTTTAATGAATATCGTGCCAATCCATTCCCTCCCACCTAATTGAATTTTTTATTGTTTCTTCCACTCATTTTTAGATTTTCAATACATGATTGTCAAGAGAGATGATTATATGATGCTGTGCAGAGCAAAAAACACGAAGGGAACTGGACGGTTAATCCAATTTCCACTCGTGTTAGGGAATTAGCGATAATAAATAAAAGGCTTGAATAATAAACAAATATAATTTCATCGCTTCAAATCCTTTGCGCTTTATTCCATGATTATACATCTGCCCTCCATAGGGCGATAGCCCCTGTAAAATGAATACAATATTAGATAATGGGTTTGCCTTCTAAAATCAAAAGGCTCTGACAGAAATGAAAAGACAAATAAGGATGTCTCTGAAGTATTAGCTTCAAGACATCCTTAAGTAGGTCTTCATAAGGAACTCATAGAAAGGTCGAGTCGTTCGATTAAAGCTCTACCGGCCGGATTCTGCCGTCTTCTTCATAATGGAGTTCCGTGAATTTCATACTGCGTTTATGGTCCACGCCGCCAGAAAGCGATGCGTCATGATAGAATAAATACCATTTCTCGTTAAATTCCACGATAGAATGATGGGTCGTCCAGCCAACGACTGGATTCAGGATCGTTCCTTGAAAAACAAAGGGTCCGCAAGGCTTATCACTCACCGCGTAGACGATCTTATGGGTTGTGCCAGTAGAGTACGAGAGATAGTATTTCCCTTTATACTTGTGCATCCATGGACCCTCGAAGTATCTCCTGTCTTCATCACCCGCAAGGATTGAGTTCCCTTCTTCATCAATAATGGAGATCTCCTGAGGGTCAGATTTGAATGACAGCATGTCTTCACTCAGCTCGCCCACCCAAGGACCGTAAGCCGGTTCCTCTGGGCCCTTTTCTACCGCATCTTGTTGAAAAATACCGTCTTGCCACTTTTCTAATTGTCCGCCCCATAAGCCGCCAAAATACATGTAGGCTCTTTCATCCTCGTCCACGAATACTGCTGGATCGATGCTGAAGCTCCCTTCGATATAGCTTTCTTGAGCCTGGAAAGGACCAGACGGAGAAGTTGACGTAGCCACTCCGATACGGAAAATACCCTGCTTGTCCCGGGCTGGGAAAAATAAATAATACGTCCCCTGCCGGTACGCGGCATCGGGCGCCCACATTTGCTTCGAAGCCCAAGGCACATCCCGAAGATGAAGCGCCTCTCCGTGATCTACACAGGGCGATTTAGGATCTTCCAAGGAAAACACATGATAATCCTCCATCGCATATTGGTCACCATTATCATTCGTAGGTCCATCATGGTCAATATCATGGGATGGGTAAATATACAGCTTGCCCTCAAATACATGAGCGGAGGGATCGGCTGTATAGAGATGGGTAACTAACGGTTCATTTTTTGTTGCCATAATAGGACTCTCCTCCTGATTGAGATTACGCCTGTTGATTAGCCAAGCAGAAATGGATTTTACCGTCCTTATAGGGACGGTTCCGTTTCTGCGAGAAATATCAGAACATGAGTAGACATGTGAAACTTATACTTTCTGATATTTCAAAAAAAGGTACACTAAGGCGCTCCTAAAGTATTTTCAGCTAATGCTCTCACATTTCCATAACTATAATTTAGCTAATCAACAGGCCTAGATTGGAATTGATTCGTTCCACGGTCCTTCCTTATTCGAAGCCAGCTTGCCGGGGTTATTCTTTGACACCACCAAGCGCTACGCCCGCGATAATGTATCTGGATAACAAGAAGTAAACTATAAACAACGGTAAAGCCGTCAAAGCCAGACCCATATAGATCGAGCCGAACTCCGTTTTGTAGATATCACCTCGGAGCAAGCTTACCATGATTGGCATAGTATATTTCTCCTTCTGTGTCAGCAATATCAGCGGCATGAACAAGTTGTTCCAGTTAGCCACAAAGGCAAAGATGGCTTGTGTTGCTACTGCCGGCATCATCAGCGGTAAGATAATCCGGTTGAAAGTGAAGAATTCACCAGACCCATCTACACGCGCAGCTTCCACGATCTCTATCGACAGAGTTGCGAGCAAGTATTGGCGCATGAAGAACACCACAGCCGGTGCAGCAATTGCTGGTAGAATCAGCGGGAGAAAATTGTTGGTCCAATGTAATTTATACATGAACTGATAGAATCCGATTGCGCTTGCCTGGGAAGGAATCATCATCACGCACATGATGAAGGTAAAGAATGGCCCCCGTAGCTTCCAGCTGTAAGTGACGAGCCCATAGGCCGCCAAGGACGAGAAATAGACTGTACAGATGGTTGCAGAACTGGCAATAATAAATGAATTCAGGAACCCTTGAAGCGGATCAAAGCTCTTATCGAGCAACACTCGCAGATTGCTCATCATGTGGCTCGAAGGAAGCAGAGAAAGTCCGCTTTGAATTTCCGGTGTAGAGCGTGTGGCATTTACAAACATGATCCAAAACGGCAGGATACTGAGCACCGCCAAAGAGATGCAAACAACATAGATAATTGTCTTGTTGATCTTTCGGTTAACGGTTCCGCTTTTCTGATTATTTGCCATGTGTTACACCTCCCTCACGGGCTGCTATAGCAGCTTTTCTATTCTTTTGTTTTTGTATTTTTTTAAGTCTTGACGCATCACGGTCACGCATCACGTAGAACAGTATTCCGGCCAATATTGCCGAAATCAAGAACATAATCATGCTCGCTGCTGCAGCACGATTGTACATATAGCTGCCCTTGAATGCTTGCCCGTAGATAAACATGGATGTGGTAAGCGTAGAATCGTCCGGCCCGCCTGCAAGGAATAATTGCGGAATATCGAACATGGTCAAACCACCCACCATCGATGTAATTAGTGTGAACAGCAATATCGTACGCAGACTCGGCAGTGTGATGCGGAAAAAGGTTTGAAACCCGTTGGCCCCGTCAATCGATGCAGACTCGAAGAGAGCAGGATTTATACCCATAACGCCAGCAATCAGGACGATCATGGTGTTGCCGTACCACATCCAGAACTGGATGAACGCGACAATGCCCCGTGCTGTCGTCTTATCCTGCAGGAAGAACACCGGAGCGTCGGTCCACCCCAACATTTGAAACAAACTGTTTACAGGACCCATCGGATAGGCGAATAAAGTGCTAAACAACACGGCAATCGTACTCGCTGTGATGATATTAGGCATATAGAGCAGAACCTTGAACAAGCCTTGTCCCTTTATATTGAGACGCTTATTCGTGAACCATGCCGTTAGCAAGAGCGCGAGAAGCATCTGGGGAACGAAGTTAGTAATCCAGAGCAATCCAGTGTTGATCAAAGACTTCCGGAACGAAGGATTATCAAAGAGAAGATCTTTGAAGTTTTGAAAAGGATTATCAAGAATATGGATCGGTTTTGGTATGATTCCTTTCATATCGGTGAATCCAATGACTGCGGTATATAAAATGGGATACAGTGAGAAAATCAGAAATGCAAGAACAAATGGGAAGGTAAAAATATAACCGTATTTCGAATAGTTCACATTTTTGCGGCGCATGCTCTCACCTCTTTAGTTGATATGAAGGGGCGGGATTACTCCCCCGCCCCTCCGAATCCTTCTTATTCGCTTTCAATGCCAAGTTGGTCTTTGACTTGTTGCTTAAAGGTTTCGATCGCTTTGGCACGGTCCTTATTGCCCGCGGTGTATTCACGCACTTGATCACGCCAGAGCTTGTTGATTGTTTCGTCGTACTGGGTCAAGTTTTTACCTGAAGCGTTTGCATTGGCCGGTACAAACACGTCGAACATGTTCTGACCACCGAGCAGTGGAACTTCACCGTTTGACTTCGACATGACAACGGAGGAAGCAACGCTGTCCTTCGTACCTTGCTCGCCTTCCTTCATCGTACCGTTAGCCCAGTAATGTTGGAGTCCCGTTTCGGAGGTGTCGAGTGTAACCCACTTCACAAAGTCCGCAACAGCCTGTTTCTTGGCTTCGTCCTTGGTAACGTCTTTGTTGGCAAGCAGCCAAGTGCCACCCCAGAAGAAGCCTGTCGGTGGTTCGGAAACCGCCCAGTCGCCATTCGTGTCTTTTACTTGACCGTTCATCACGTAGTTGATGAGCCAAGCAGGACCGAAGAAACCGAAGATCGGTTGAGCGCCGGCACCGGACATATCCGCGTACCATGCTTCCGTCCAGTCTGTCGTATCGTTGTGATAGCCATTGTCTTTCAGCTTTTTAGAAAGATCAAGGAACTCTTCACGCTTCGGATCGATATGAAGCTTACCATCAACAATCCAACCTTTGTCAGAGCTGTTCTCGATCGGGTGCCAGATATCGCCATCACCAGAAACGATGCCGTATCCCTTAGCTTTCAACTTCGCGGCTGCATCATAGAATTTATCCCAGCCTGGTCCAATTTCATTTTTGATAGTGGCTGGATCATCTGTTCCAAAAACATCCTTCGCAATGGAGCGGCGATAGATAAAGGCGCCGCCGGTCGCTTGATAGCCGAGGGCTTTTAATTTACCGTCTAAGCTACCGATATCAACCGAGTATTGCGCGATGCCAGCATCCTTAACCATTTGGTCATCAAGGCCCATATCAGAATAGTTGGCTGCATAGCTGGATGCGTCCCCTTGTGTATATTTGAGTACGAATGCTGATTCAGCTGCATAAATGTCCGGAGCATCTTTTCCTCCAGCGGACAGAGCCTGATCAAGCGCAGGTTGATAAGCGCCGTCGGTGGTTGCAATAACTGTAGTTTTGAACTCAACATTCGCGTCCGGATGAGTTTCCATATACTTCTTGGTCATATTAGGTATCTCATCTGTAAAGCTCCAGAGATTGATAGTGACTTTCTCGCCTGTTCCTTTTGATGGAGCTTCGGTAGCGTTGGCTGCTGGTGCAGTCGTTGGGCTTGAGCTAGATGAGTTAGAATTCGAGTTCCCACCACATGCTGCGAGAGCAGATGACATCACGAGCAATGTAGAGATCCCCACTAAACTACGTTTCATACTTTTCATATCTTTGCCTCCCCTTTTGTATTATTACTTCGGCTTTTTGTAACCGCATACATAATTATAGAGCCTGCAATCCATAAGCATAAGGACACCCTCTTTAGGAAAACTTCCACTATTTTTAGATTCAGTTCTATAGAGCGCAAAAAAAAGAGACATCAAGGGATCTATCCCTTGGCGTCTCCATGATCTGTTTATATTTCTGATTATTACTTATCCGCTTTTAGCGCGTCATCCTGTTTCTTGATGAACTCTTCTGGCGTGACGGCTTCGCCGAACAATGCCTGAATCTGATTCATGTGTATGGTAGATGCGACGGGCTTCATTTGTGTATCCAGATAAAGAGTTACTTTATTAGCCTTATTTAACTCGTTTAATAAATCGATGAACATTTGCGGTAGCTTGATGGCCGCAGTATCTACTTTGGTAGCCGGAATTACGCCTGCATTGACAACAGAATGCTCTCCCCACTTTTGAACGAAAAAGCTGACGAATTCTTTGGCCTCCAGAGCATGCTTCGAATTTTTGGAAACGAACAATCCAGTGCCCGGACCACCGACCCAATCATCCACGTTGCCTTTGCCGCCTTCAACTGTCGGGAACTTGAAATAACCGATGTTGACTTTAAATTCTTGGGCTATATTTGTAGTGGTCGTGAAATCTGGCAGCTCCCAAGTCCCTGTAACGAACATGGCTGACTTTCCGTTCATGAACTGTACCTTGGCTTCATCATTGGATAATCCGTTGTAGCCTTTGATGAATGTGTTCAGGTTTACCAACTCTTGTACTTGTCTTGCAGCCTCTAGCAAGGAAGGATCTGTGAAGTCCTGATCCGCAACAGCTTTATCCATCAGGTTAGGTCCCCCAATACGATCAGCTAGATACATGTACCAGAAGGAAGCCGGCCAACCGTCCTTGCCTCCAAGAGTAACAGGTGTTATGCCATTGTTGTTCAGTGTTCGAATGATCGCTTTGAGATCATCCAAGGTTTGGGGAGGCTGCAGATTAAATTCCGAAAATATTTCTTTATTATAGTAGACCGGAACTATGTTTAGTTCGACAGGAAGGGCATACGTCTTCCCATCAAAAGAGTACCCCTCCGTCGTACCAGCTACGAATTTTCCCTTCAACTCATCCTGTAAAAGATCGTCCACGGCTGCAAACTTATCTCCCCTAACATAAGGATCCATAAAGCCTGCTGCCCAGGTGAATCCGATGTCCGGTAGATCGTTGGAAGCGGCAAGTACCTTCAGTTTGCTTTTATACTGCTCATTTTCAAGAACTTCTGTCTTGATGGTGATATTCGGATTAGCTTCTTCAAATTCTCTGATGATTTCTTTTACCATTTTGTTTTGCGCGGAGTTATTGCTATCCGGCCATAGATGCATCATTTTTAAAGTGATTTTCTCGCCGTCGCTCTTGCTGTTACTCCCCTTATCCCCATTGCAAGCAGTTGTTATCAACAACAATGTTAAGAAAAGGGTAATGGATAATCCGATCCTCTTCGTAGATATTCCCCCCTTGCCGAGCCGTTATTGGATATTCGCTTCTATACCATTCCTCATGGAAGAACGATACTGCCCTGGACTCATTCTTTCGTATTCCTTGAAGAGCTTGTTGAAATATTTAACCGTCTGGTAACCCGTAAGGCTGGCAATTTCCGCTATAGGCAGATTCGTTTTCAGCAGTAATTCCTTCGCTTTCTGCAATTTTCTACGGGCGACGTATTCGCTGAAATTCATCTGGCATTGCTCCTTGAAAAGAGAACTGAAATAGCTCCCGTTCAGATGAACAAGTCCGGCTACTTCCTGCAGGCTGATCGCCTCTTCTATATGCATTTCCACATAATCTATCGCCTGACGGACCGGATCGCTTAATGCGGCATCTTCATCTCTTATGGCCATTAATTGTGGATCAGCCATCTTCCGCATGAAGCCGATATGTTCCTGCTCCTCCCCTGCCTTCAGGGCATTCTCCACAGATGCGATTAGCTTTTCCCGGCTGGCTGGCTTGAGCAAATATTCAACTACGGACAACTGAATCGCTTGCTGAGCATACTCGAACTCGGCATGACCGGAGATGAGAATAACGGATGGCTGACGCTGTATTTTTTTATCCCTTATTTGGCTAACTAAAGAAAGACCACTGATTCCCGGCATGCGGATATCCGATATCATGAGCTCCACCGGTATTTCCTCCAGAATTTCAATAGCCGAGATCCCATTGCTTGCCGTAAGGATTTCATAATGACCGGCTGCCCACACCTCTAGTATTTTCTTCATTCCTTCTCTAGATCTCGGTTCATCGTCGACAATAAGAATTGTTCGGCTTCTCATGGCATTTTGTCTCCTCGAACAGGAATTTTGATGTTTATACGGGTGCCTTGACCTTTTTGACTATCGATGGTCATTGCCGCACCCTGCTCATTCTCTCTCGAAAAAAATAGTTGAAGCCTTCTATGCACATTAGCGATTCCGACGCCGGAATCTTTTGAAGAAGATACCTTTCCGCTATCCAGCCCTTCCACAAGAGAGCGCAGCATCTCCTCGTCCATACCCATCCCGTCATCTTCCACCGTAATGGTGACCCATTCTTCATCTCCAGCAACCGTTAGCTTTATCCATCCCGGTTCAATCTTGCTCTCGACCCCATGCAATACGGCATTCTCTACAAGAGGCTGCAGCAACAGTCGGGGTAACTCCACATTCGAAAATTCAGGAGGAGCCTCAATTTCCCACTCCAAGCGATCTTCAAATCGCATCTTCATAATAAGCAAATATCGCTTTACATGCTCCAGCTCATCCTGTAACTTCACCCATCCCCCTTTACTCGAGCCGGTGATCGTATAGCGGAATAAATCAGACATGGCGACAACATACTCCGCCAGTTGATCTTCATCCCTATCCAGCAGCGACCAGTACAGAACATCTAGGGTATTAAACAAAAAATGCGGATTAATTTGCGCTTGAAGTGCCTTCAACTCCGTATGACTCCGGGATAACTCCTTCTCATAAACCAACTGGATCAGCTCGTTGATATTATCAACCATTTTGTTATAGGAATAATTCAGTTCCTGAATTTCCATAGTGGACGATACATTCTCGATAGGCTTCAGGATGCCTAGACGGGTACTTCTCATAGCTTTGATCAACCTGAACACAGGTCTGGTAATAAGTATAGATAGGAAAAAAGAAAGCAGGGTGAACAGTAAGGTACCCATCAAAGCCGATACGACAATGGTCGTCCGCAAGACCGAAATCCCCTTGGTGATGACGTTAACCGGGGTTAAGATGAGTAGCGTCCATCCTGTCACGGAAGACCGCTGTTTGACAACGATAAAGGACCGTTTGCCGATGGAAACATTCTGATCGTCGGATTCCTCCACCAGCTTTGCTGCTGTCTTTTGTGAAATACTGTCATCGTTAGACGTGATGAACTGCCCATCAGGAGCGAGAAGTAATACTGTTTCTCCGTCCCCTTCCCCGGATAAAGAGTCTTTAAGTGCAAACTTATCTCGGTCTGAGCGAATGAGTAAATACCCTCCAGTTGTGAAATGCCGATCAATAAGGCTGATCTGTCGAATCGCTACAAGCGATGTAGAATCAAGCGGATCAATACCGAACCAAACGAGACTGCCTTCCTTTCTGGTCGCCATTTCAATCCAATCCTCGGGTACCTTATCTCTAAGGGTACTGCCGTCGAGAGGATACAGCCTCACTCCGTCTTTATTATAAAGCTCAACAGATTTGATACCGTCCGTGTAGATTTGGACCAGATTAATAATAGATGGCAGCGCTTGCCGTTCCGTAAAGGTAGCGGGATGACCCTCTATATCGCGTAAAAGGAGTTGCTGAATATAATCGTTAGTCGAGACCAGCGTCGTCAGAGAATTAATCTGTTCGAGAACGCTTTCCAAACGGCCGTTAGCCTGAATCGCGGTTTGCTGAATATGCTTCTCCGCATTGTTCTTGAGTAGCGTCGAGACTGAATGGAACGTAATCCCTCCAACGAACGTCAGAATGATGAGCATGACGGCGAGAAAACCGAGCAACATTTGATTTCGCAGCGTATTTAACTTTAACATCGACAGTATCCGCCGCATGCAGTCTCTTCCCCTCTTTGTCATATGAGCATGAGATGATCGCCCCTATCCGTAAAAAAGTAAGGGCTTTCAACCTTTTCAGTCATTATATTAGCATGTTTGCTAATGATCCGCTTAGAAAGAATTATGGATTCGACAAAAAGAACTAATATTTTCGCCCCCAATACCGACAGGCGAGGTCATTAGCTCCATTTCTAGCAACCTTTTATGTAGGAGTGTCTTACTCCTAATTAAAAAAATCCCGATGATGTATTCATCATCGAGGCTAACTACTTTTTTATTTTCGCCAAAAAGTTGAACAATCTGCCTTGTCCATAATGTTAAACTCGATCATTTTCTCAAGTAATGAGAAATCAACCGGACTATCCCATCGGATCCGTAACAACTGCTTGGTGTGATCATAGCCTGCCTGTACAATTGCATCTGAGAAATGATTAATTCCTGCGATTTCAGGCGCAACAGCCATATGTTGTTTGGATACGCTAAAGCCAATAATATAGGTGTCGTGATCAGTGAACATAGGCTGATTCCACGCAATTTTTGGTTTTAAATCTGTGAATTTCTTAGTTACCCAAGCCAACACCTCTTCCATTCGCTCCCGATGCTGTGGGTTATCAATTTGCGCTAAATAGTCTGCAAAAACCTCCATGTCGATCACTCCTAACCTCAGAATCGCCTTTTGTTCAGGCGTAGTTACAAAAAAACACCCCGTTAGATAATCATATCTAACGAGGTGATAGGGTGCAACTTTTTATAACGTTATGACTTAAGAGTTATACTGTCTTATACACCATTTAGGGTGGAAAATAGAAACATCATTGCTCACTCTAAGAGATGAGGAATACATGATTGTCTCACTTCAATAAGACGGAATATCATTTTAGTTTCACCCTAGTTCAGTCCATTTCGTATTTATCTAGTAACAATAGGAGTTCCAGTCCTACTGCTCATTTTTTTAAATAGTAAGATGGCAAGAAGTAAAGCTATGCTTACAGCGGCAAAGCCCAGCCAATTCAAATATAGGACAGATGTACGACTGATGACTAGCCCGCCTAATCCAGATCCCAGTGCAAAACCAAATTGGATGAACGAAGTATTTACACTAAGGGCAATGTCCGGATTTCGAGGTGCCAGAGTAACCAGATATAGTTGCTGGGCCGGGGAAATACTCCACGTTGCTAACATAAAAATCATTAAAACCAAGATTAATACCAAGAGATTGACACCGGCTAGAGCGAATAAAAGAAGAGTTGCCCCTTGTAACAGGAGTCCGAGACAAATGGTGAATTTCGATCCTTTTGCATCTGCCAATTGTCCGCCCAGCCTTGATCCGACAAAGCTGCAAATGCCCGCCAGGAACAGAACACCGCTAATTTCGGTCATGGAAAGAGAGGACGTGGCTTGCAAGAAAGGAGTAATATAAGTAAACAGTGTAGAATAGCCGCCGACATAAAATAACGTAATAGCCAAGGCCATCAGAATGGTTGGATTTCTTAAAATAGAGAGCTGCATTCTAAGGGTAACCTTTTCTTCTTCTTTTATTGCCGGAACCTTTTTATAGATGATAAATAATGGAAGAACACTTAATAATCCAATTAAAACAAATAGCACTCTCCATCCAAACATCTCACTAAAAAATGTGCCCACAGGAACACCGAGCACTAGCGAACTGCTAAGCCCCATCAAAATGATACCGATGGCATTGCCCCTTTTTTCTCTTTCAACGAGTCGTGTCGCTATTGCCATGGCTACAACAGTAGCGATTCCTCCGCTAGCCCCTTGGATAATACGTATCCATAGTACTGTTTCATAAGCAAGATCTACAAACATAAGTCCGTTGCTGGCAATAAACACACCAAGGGTGGTCATTAGTAGTTTCTTGCGATCTGCATTGATCGTTAATGCAATCAAAACCGGAGCGACAATGGCTGCGGAGAGAGCAAACACAGTCACCAATAATCCAACTTCTGAAGTAGATACTCCCAAGTCCACAGCGATCATCTCAATAACTCCCGTAATAATATATTCAATGGTTCCAATCAGAAAAACAGCCAGTGCCAGAATATAAATGATCCGTTTATTTTTCAATTTCCCCCACTCCACCTTCTTCAGTTATCTATTTATAATGGGAATTTGTATTTCTATGAATTGTGCATCTCGTTCTGGAGATAACGGTAAATATAATTCCCTACCCGATTCGTTTTCCTTGATTTGATAGTTATTTTTCTCAATCCATTTCGCTAAATGAACACAGGCCGCACAATCAAAATTA
The DNA here is from genome assembly GCF_038009145.1 of Paenibacillus sp. FSL R5-0923. Classification (NCBI taxonomy): domain Bacteria; kingdom Bacillati; phylum Bacillota; class Bacilli; order Caryophanales; family Paenibacillaceae; genus Paenibacillus; species Paenibacillus sp. FSL R5-0923. Next base: position 1,504,187 of record NZ_JBBPAT010000001.1, on the reverse strand, counting down.
GAATTTGAGTGAAAAGCCATTGTGGCCATCATCGGTTCAGGAGGAAGAGTCCGTAGCTGAAACTGTTCTGGAAATGATCGCAGCTCACAAGTTAAAAAATACCCGACTTCAAACTCAAACTCATCCTCTTTTCCTTCGACTTCTTTCCACAAAACAACCTGAGGACCTTGAATTAATTGACGAGTTTCCGTCGTTATAAACTGATCAAATTGACGAAGCAAATCCGGAATGTCCTCTTCTTTCCCGCATGCTTTCTGATAAAGAAACAATTGAGCACCCTCTGCTTTGACTCTGATTTCTTGACCCGTTTCGAATTGCCCCTCTTTTTCTATAAGCTGCATACGCTCCTCAATCCTGACGAGTTTGGCTTGTTCCGTATCGATGATTTACTGTATTTCACTTCTTTTCAGCTTAAACATGCCTTGAATATTTTCTAATGAAATATTTTCCTGAAGCAGCTGTTTAATTTGGGGCAATGTAAAACCCAATTCCTTATAGATTAAGATTCGGTTGAGCTCTAGTAGCTGATCTGCGGAATAGTAACGGTAGCAAGTATCGTGATCCACCCTTCTCGGCTTTAGTATGCCAATCTGGTCATAATAACGCAGTGTTTTTAAGGAGACTTTGCTTAGCCTGGAAAACACACTGATTTTGAACAAAATATCATCTCCAATCTATAACATAATGTGAGTATACAGTTTCCCGTGCAGGGGAAAGTCAAGGATGAGAATGCTTTTATAATTCAATGGAATATCCTCCCTAAAATTGCTGAAGTATGCCATTACTTTCGTTTTTCATTTTAACAACTCATTTGTTCAAGAAATTTCTCTCATGCCAATTGTAGCACTAGCTATAGCCAAACTGTCCTTTAGCGAAACAAAAGGATGCCACTTATCACGGCATCCTCTCGGTATTTATTAATCTATCCTGCCCTATAGCTTATGAAGCAACGTCAATCTAGAACTATGCAACGCTAGTGATTGCATTTATGTGTCAACTTGAATTTCTCTATCTAAAAAACCACGCCGTTTCTAAGTGTAGAAACGGCGCGGCATTAGCTTCATATGTGTTACGATGCAGGCGGAATGAACCAACGCTGATTGGCGCCGCCATTAAAATCCCACTGAACAGCCTGTCCTCCGTCGGATGTCGATTGTCCCGACATATCCAAATACTTGCCGCTACCTCGGTTGATAATATACGACGAGTCACCTCTATCTTGATTGGTTGGAACAATTTTCCACTGTTGGTTCCATCCGCCATTATCCGGCCATTGAATCACATTAGCACCATCGGATGTAGACGATTCGCTGACTTCCAGTAAATCTCCGCTTTCTACGTTTCTGATGTGATAATAGCCGTCTCCTAGAGCTTCCAAATACCATTTTTGATCATTAACAATGGAATTCCAATTAAAGTTCCATTGTATGATAAGCGCCCCATCCGCTTGTTTATCCCATCCACTTACTCCCAATGTTTTATTGCTATTTACATTTATAATGACATGAGGGTTCGGCGTGCCGGCAGCATGCGTCGTCTGAGTAAATACAGCAGGTGCTGCGGATCCAATAAATACAAGTGCCAGAATCGCTATCAACCATTTACTCTTGAATAACCGTTTCATAAGATAAGTCCACTCCTTTAATTTTCATTTAGTCAGATTTCAACTTCTCCCAATCAAACTGCCATTATAGAAGATTAGAATGTCGCCTCCTTTGTTAAGAAGTAATTAATACCCGTTTCATCAAATCGCATGATGGGGTTCTATTTCTATTGTTTGAAGGCGAGCGCTCGCAATGAGGTTCATAGAAATAGATCTAGAAGAAATTAATTCAAATATAGGGAAAATATTCCTTAATTATACATCGTTTACAAAATAGATGTCAATTTAAATTCTCTAGGTTAACATGTTAAGCTAGAGAACAATGTTGAACTGGTACATGTCGGAATGTATCCGCTGGCGGCGCTGGAGCTGAGTTGCAATGACGGAAAGGTTGTCGAGTCGAGGATTTTGATTTTGCTCCGGTGAGTCACTTCTCCTTGACGGAATAGCACTAGCTTGAGCCCTTGTGGCGACTGCAGTTAGTCTAACCCTCTTATTCACTAATCAAAAACTAATTCCTATCTATATGTAACGGCTTACTTTCTTTTAAAAAATTCAATTATTTCGTCCTGATCATCTAAATTCAGCTTATCAAAATTCTCAATCATGTCAGTTTCTTTTATATTAAACTTCCCTTCAGCATTATTTTTCTGTCTCGTTGTTTGTTTCTCACCATATAACAACCAATATAAATCCAAGCTAGGTTTATTATTTATTTCCAATAAAATATCTAAGGCTGGCTTAAATTCACCCTTTTTTAATTCTATCTCCAATAGTTGACATAATAACTCCCTATATAGAAAAATCCCGATGATATCATGAGCATCATCGGGACTGACTTTAGCGGTTCTAAACTTTATTTACTGGTTCCAGACTTCCTTATCACCAGACATTACTACATACCCCATTATCTTCAATCTCCGATACCTTAGCTCCGTTGTTCTTCATTTGGCTGTAGAGTCCGTGAAAATCATTGACTTCCAAGGTAAGTGCACATTGTTCCGTTCCACCTATTTCAATGTAGTTTAGATTTGTCTGCTCAGGAGTCTTAATCAAAAAAATAGCTTGTCCCGAAGGGATACGAAGCTGAGCCTGAAATCTAAGAAGAATAACTTTTTTAAAACGGTTTCCTTCTCACTTATGTGTGTCCGGCAAATATGTCGGCATCTTCGCTTGTTTGATGAGAAGGACGCCGTCGAAATGCCGTCTTAGCTCTAACGGCATCGGCATTTGCACCTGATAAGAGGCTATCATCCGTTCGAACATCCAAGAATTTCCCCGTTCATTTTCCCGATAGCGTAAATCCATGAATGTATATGGCTGTCCTACAGCCGCCAAAATATCTTCCATAGACCCCGGAATAATCGGATTCAACTGAATCGGTTCCCTCGTATTCTCGGCTGCTTGTCCTTCGCCCATAAATAGACCCATGACGTAGCTTTCCTGTTGCAGTTCCTTTGGCATAAGCTCTCCCATACTCTTCGGCATGGTGGAAATCAGAGACTGTGCTTTGCTGATATGGCCATTATGGCCCCATACGATGATATTCTCTTCCGGATAAACTTCTGTCACCAACCATGCAAGGTTGCTGGCCATCGCCCGATCGCGCCATTCCATCATGGACTGAGCGCCGCTATAATCCCCTTGTTCTGTTAATAGATTGGATTGGATGCACAGCTCATTAAATTCCTGAATGACCCGGATTCGATCCTCTAGCGCTCGCTTCATTAACTTGACGATATGCGGCTCATCGGGATAGTCCATCTTCAACGCATTTTCATTCTTAGTCACGGCCTGCAATAGCTCTTCATACACCTTAATCAGCTCAGGCTTGGCCTTACGGAATCCGCTTTGATCCTTGCTCATTCTCCACTTATGAACCTCTTGTTCCGCTTGCAGCGCTCTGTCCTTCAGCTTAATACTTGGAATCCAGTTCGCATTCTGAAAAAGTGGGGATTGCACCTGAATATCGAAGCCCGTCAGTCGCAAAGGCGATTCGCTCTTATGTGTCTCCTTCATGTATTCGAATAGCGGCTTCGTCTCTTCCGTCCACCATACGCCAAATATGGAACGCCTCATCGTATCGGGAGTCGCCGTCTTTTTTATCCGTCCTTGACCAAGGGCTGCATCGCCCAAACCACTCTCAAATGCAACAATGTTAAACCCTAGCGTTTGGTGCATGTATTGAATGAGGCGAGTTTTGACTAGATTAAATTCGGCCACACCATGTGAATTTTCTCCCAAATATACGATTCGCTTATCAGCGAGCAACGGGATCAGTATATCAAGGTCGCTAAATTTGTCCTGCCCAATGGATCCTCCGTTCGAAGACCATGATTCCGGTTGGATCGTGTGTAAGGCATAAGCATGATCCGCGGCCCAACGCTTCCAATCGGATAAAGTAGCCTGATACGATCTTGCTGTTCTGACTTGCTGTTCATTCACCGCTGCTTCCCCATATGCAGTCTTGACCGGGATAACCGCTGATGTTATCGAGGTACTAAGCATGATCAAAGTGAGCGGCATGCACAACAAGCTACGCAGACTAAGGGTATTCGCCTTCCATTTCATTGCATCTAACTCCTTACCGAAAAATAATTTTACGTTCTACTTCAAATATACATTCATTGCACCACACCTTTTTGATCATTATTGCTATCTTTATGTGAACACAATAATATGGATGGAGTTATCCTTTATATACCCGAGAAACAAAGCAATATATATCAAATATGCAGCGGTTGCTTCTGATATTTTATTCTTAAGGAGGTTATAACATGAGCTACAGTCCGATCATCCAAGAGTCGATTGCCTATATAGAGACGCATTTGCCCGAAGAATTGTCACTAGAGAGTATGGCTAAGTTTGCAGGGTTTTCAAAGTATCATTACCATCGGATTTTTCAGCAAGAGGTTGGCGTGAGCGTATCTGAATATATCCGATTTCGGAGAATTGCAAATTCGTCCAACATGTTACTGTTCACAGATGAAAGAATTATAGATATTGCCATTTATTATCACTTTGAGAGCCAAGAATCGTTCACCCGTTCTTTTAAGAAATACTATCAATTACCGCCAGGGCAGTATCGCAAAATCATGGGCAAATTAACGATGCAAAGGGAGGAAATGAAAATGAAAAATGAACAATTATTAAAGGGATGGCAATTAAGCGGAAGTCACCCCTTCAACTATCAGATGGGGATTGACCGGGAAACCTTCCATCAAGGGAGAGCGTCCGGATTTTTAAAGTCGGTTACAGTGGTACCGACGGAAGGCGAATTTGCAACGATGATGCAGCAATTCAAAGCGGACAAATATATGGGCAAAAGACTAAAGCTCTCAGGGTTTATCAAAACAAAAGCAGTGAGAGGGTTTTGTGGGTTCTGGATGCGAGTCGATGATGCTCTTCATGATGTACTGCAATTCGATAACATGAGTGACCGCCCCATTATTGGAGATACGGAGTGGAACCATTACAGCATCGTGCTGGATGTGCCGGATAATAGTGCCGCGATTGCTTTTGGTGTGCTGTTGTCCGGGAGTGGACAGGTCTGGATAGATGGGCTTCAATTCGAGGAAGTGGATACCAAGGTGCCTACGACGAATATCGATTTTATGTGTGAACTTCTAGACGAGCCTATGAATTTATCGTTTGAGGAATAGAGAGGTGTTGCAGAATGAATGATGTTAAAAAACAAAACCTTGGCAATGTCATCGGTCTTGTAATCGTTACGATCGTAATGGCTTCAAAGTTTTTGATAGGAAATATATTCGTGAGCTTGGTAAAAGATATTTTTAATTAACACCCGACAGTAAAAGAGTAGTTAGCTTGCACAAGACAAAAAAGCTTACATCCCACACAAAGGTATGCCCCTTAAGCAAGCAGCTTAACCGTTCAATAAAATAAGCAGGCTTCGGCCTGCTCAACAATTTATGCTATTAAACTATAGTATCCAGTTAGTTCAATAAATCTTAACCTCAATCCGCGTGGCTCAACTTACCCGTTAGCCATCCATGTCGCTCACGCGACACCACAGATTATAGAAGTAATTGCGTTCTTCCATGGGAGTTCAATAGAATCAACAGTTTCAGTCCGATGGTATCCTCTTGTCTTGTCTATGATTCAAGCCACCACTTTCAATCCTATGATAAAATACTTATAAATTCCACTATAGCCAAACGGCCAAAGCGAATATAATCTTACTCTAAATTACTGGAGGTAGCGCTCCGTACTCGGCCCACTGCTCTTTTGTCGGGCCGTAAAGATCCGGCACACGAAGGCCTGCCTGACGCATCAGGACTGTCATCTGACCACGATGATGAATCTCATGCTTTACGAGAATATCCAGCATTAAGCCGTTTGGCCATTGATCACCATACATATCGCTCATGATAAGCAGATTCTCATCTTTCCAACTGGACTGTATAGCATCAAGGAGCGCTTGTGAGGTCCTCTTATAGACTGACGCGATGTCTGCTGCCGAAGCTGGCACCGGCATATCTTCGCCCGGTCCTTCGAAAGACAGTCCCGTCCGAGATGGCATTTCGTGCAACGTCTGTACAAGGTGCCATGCAACACGTCCAAGCGTTCTATGATCGCTTGTTATCTGTTGGCCAAGAGACTCGTCGGTCAGCATCTCCAGTGTCCGCATTGTTGCTTCCGTTTCATTCTGCCAAGTTGCGGCAAAATCTTTAATGTGTTTATACATATCCAACATCTCCTTTTTGTAATGGAATCAAGTTTATTATACCGAACATTAGTTCGCAAGTAAATATTTACATTTACTTAAACTACCCTCGTTAACCAAACGAAGCTGCCGAAAATCATTGTGCTAATCCCGAATTGTAATTAACTACGTATGGTTAATACTTTTGATCATTTTGTTTACGCTAGCCTCACAGTTAGCTTAAAGAAGATTTTTCATCGAGAGTCATAGTGATTGTTGCATAGTACGAAGATACTGAGCAGTAGACGCAAACTGTGAAGGAGTGAAAACGATGCAAGTTAGATTAGAATCTTTTGATAATAAGAGGATTAAGGAAATAGCGGTATTAGAAGGGTAGATCCTGAATCATTATCTGAAACTGAAATCTGGAGTATCGTATCCGCAGCTCTTGTTACATTTAAACGTAATTTGATGGAAGCTCAACGTCAGCAGATTCCCAGTACGAAGAGCGAGGATGATTAATATGAGTTATTTCAAAGCAGAAAGAAAAGGAATTATTTATGTGTGTGAATCATCGAATTGCCAGAACGATACTTTTTTTTGCGATCATAAGCAGCACGTTCTACCTCGAAGATCTTATGTGTACAACGACGGCAATCGTTGAACAGACCGTTCGAGACTACATCACCTACTATAACTCAATTCGGATTCAAGCGAAACTAAATAACCAGTCGCCGGTGGATTTCCGACGACTGGCTGCTTAAACTTGCAAGGTGTTTTGATCCCTGTCTCATAAACGGGGGTCAGTCCCAAGTGATCTGCCGGAGATTTTTTTGCCAATCTGCTATTGTACAGGCACTGTAAATTCAAGCTCGGGAATATATACTTTATTTTCTCTGGAGCGGATATACGGCTTTACGGTGACCGTTTTCGGCGTGGCCTCCATCGGCTCAAACATGGTTGTATAGGATAAATAATCTCCTTCACCCGAACCGCTGCCTCCGATAAATGTCGGGGTTCGCCCCTGCTCATCGGTAAGATCAAAATCAATATTAAGGAACCCTGTGATTTTATATTTATCCGGAATCTTTTGCTGAAACTCCCGAATGTCTTCACCGGGCTCACCCCTAATCTCGACAACCAAACGGGTCGTCGTTTGGCTAAGCTCGATTCGCTTGATTTTCATGTGGATATGATCGTGTGTCTTCATCTCTGCCGGGGTCAGCATGATACTGTTCGTATTATTCTTTTTCACCGAAATATTGAATTCGAAATCCTGATTTAGCTTAGCTATTCTGACCACCATAGAAAAATCGAACTCGTCGGGCACCTCTACCGATTCAAAGGTGGTAACAATGAGGGAGTCAGGGGCCTGGTCTCCGCCGGAGGAGATCCCCCAGCTGGTATTTACCGGTTCACCGTTGATAAAAAAGTCGATGTTGTTCACAAGCCCTTCCGGACCCTTCTCGCTCCCCCACAAATCATAAAAAGTTTCATTCGCGTCCTCCGGCGTATCACGGGTCAACACCAGGGATAAACGGCTCCCGTCATACATCAGTTCGGATACACTAAGCGTTACTCCTTGATGGGTAACCGTCTGATGGACAGCTGCAGTCATCCCTTTCTCATTCGCGGTTTGCAGCCCGAGGTCTCCCGCCAATCTGAATACACTGTCTACGAAGGGAATTTGTTTCAAGGTTTGAGCCATCGCAGGTGAAATGAATCCCAGACTGATGAAAATAACTCCCGCAGCCGCCACACTTGCCGTTGTAATCATAACATTCCGCAGCCAGCGGCTTTTTTTCTTGACAGAGACAGGCTTCGGAGGTACGCTGCTCATCATTTGATAGGTTTGCTCCATACGGACACGTACTAATTCCGGCATCTCTTCAATCCTCTGCTCTTTCAAGATTCCCAGATCAAGCTCAAGTTCCGGATTGCTCATGCGTTCACCTTCCTTTCTGAGGGGTCTGCAAGCCATCCATATAACGTTTTCCTTGCCCTGTGCAGCCGTGTCTTGACCGCGCTCTCGGACAGCTCCATGATGTCTGCAATCTGCTGCAGCGGAAGATCCTGAAAATAATGCAGGATAATGATCGTCCGCGACACTTCCTCCAGCCGGTAGACCGCTTCGCGAAGGTCGATAGCTTCAACTTCGGTGGAAACCGTTTGCCTCTGGGGTAGCTCGGCCATAGTGATATTCTGCGCACGCTTACGTAAAATCAGATTGCATTCGTTGATCAAAATACGAAACAGCCATGTTTTGAAAAAATAGGGGCTGTGCAGCGTTGAAATGGCCTTGTAGGCCTTCAATACCGTTTCCTGCATCGCGTCTGCACAATCCTCATCCTTCTTCACAATCGATTTCGCCACATTGTACATTTGCAGCTCCAGCCTCTTCACAAGATGGATGAAAGCTTCCTCGTCTCCTTCCTGCGCGCGCCTGACTTCTTCCTCTTGATCAATATCCAACCGTCAGCCTCCATTCTCTATGAGGTCTTATTGTTCATTCGTTGTCACTGTTTCTGCTGATTAGATGTATGAGACGGGTACAAGGTTACATCTATATTCTTAATCTTCAAAAAACTGCGGCTGGCATTTTCGCTAAATGCCACAATCAGAACAGTATGCCAAGCCGCGCATTTTTCCCGGAATTTTGGACTGACAGGGGCACCGGATCATGCCGGATTCCAGCCCGAAATGAGAAACTTAAGCTCGGGAGAGACGCAGGAACGTGCCAGACCTCCCAATTAAATACGATTCTGCATGCTAATTTCGGCCAAATCTCTTTATTCCGGTAATTATAGGCAAATCTGCACAGTACGAAGATATAAGGGAGTAGGAGTATCCCTCCTCTCCCAACAGATAGGACGCAGTTGACACAAACGGGTAGTAAAGGAGGGATAGTACGGTGAGAAAACTCAGAAGGTAATCGTGTTCTATTAGCGTAAAATCGGTTCTCACTTTACTTTCATCGGGAATAATTCCGAAAAAGTCGTATACCAATCAGTTCGGTTGGATTTAATCATTGCCAATGCTTCTTTCAATGCAATCTCTGTCAGAGTTCCTAACTGTGTATAGTTGATGATACTTCTTCTTAACCAAATATCTGCCAAAGATTCTCCTGCACTGGCTCTTATCATGTGATCGAATGAAGCGTCATTTGCTACTTTCATAAGAATTTGTATCACTTCATCGTCATCAAATTTGGATAAATCCATAACGGCATCGTCAATTTCGTCATCTCTTGAAGTGTCGTTGTATATAACCGATATCAACATTTCTTTATCTGTCTTCACCGCTGTCATTCCTTTCAAAATTATACCGAATTTAATGTTGCTCTAAACTGCCCGTTAGCTTAATCAAGCAGCGTCAGTCTAATACTTTATTTTCCGAGTCTACAACTTTATTTGCTGAATCTAACACTTTATTTTCTCCTCACAGTAAAGCCTAATTTTACTTCGTTTTCCTATTTTCCTCTTTAAAGGCATAAAAAAACCGCTCAAAAATATGAGCGACTTAGCAAGCTAAAATGATTATAAACAGTAATTACAATCTATTTTGTTAAGATACAAACATTATTGTTAAGTTACTCACATTAATGTCTAATAACCAACTTTAATGTCATTCTACATTAATTGTCCGAAGAAAATAAAGTATTAGACTAGTGTTGTTGATTTGATGCGGTTTTTTGGTTACAAAATCGTCAGGTATTGAAAAATAAGTTGTAGACTAAAGAAATTAAACCACGAGACTTACATATTCTATAAAAAAATAAAGTTCTAGACTGAATCAGAACTTTATTTCACTAAATTATGAATACAACAATTTTTTGATACTTAACCAGAAATCGAATTTTGAATTACTATAACAGTCTCACGTAACCAACCAACTTTTTCTGACTGTTGGCTGCTTGTCTTGATTTTTCTAGCAAGTCTAATTTCTTTAATTTTATAACCAAGATTTATAGCAATCTCTTCGATAATTCGATCAGTTTCAATCACAACTCCATAATAAGATGAATTTGCAACATTAACATACAGTTTCCCATCTTGTTTCATCTTCGGTTTAATTTTGCGGAGCAAATCTTCCAGATCGGAAAAATAACCAATAATCATACTGGGAATACTTTTATTCCAAAACTTTTCTTCAAAATTCATTATTTTCGAAAGCCTATCCTTTAGAATCTTACTATTTGGTAGAGGTATCTCTCCCCATCGAACTTGGACATGTGATCTCATTGTTTTTCTTCTTAAAACTCTAACATCTTCATAGTTCAATACATGACCTAACATCCATAACTCTATCATATGAGAATCTGTATAATCTCTTGAGTTTAGATAGGGGGGAGAGGTAATAACTAAATCTATCTTATTATCATCGATAATACTAACTAGTTCTCTGCAATCCCCATTATATAAGAGATCTATATTATTAACTTGGGAATTCCCTATCATTCTTTCAATATTCCCAATATCAATCATTACACTTTGCTCACATTTTTCAAAAAACACTTTATAAATATCTTTTTGTTTGTGGGTTTTATTTTTCCAGTTTTCTCTATATTTAAGGGCTTTCCCATCTCTGAATACATTACTAAATTGAAGTAAAATAGATCCTAGAGTAACGGACAGTATATCAAAATATTTCGGATTAGTTACTGAGATGATTTCAATTGCCTTCCTAATATTCAACAGTGAAAGTAAAGCTGTTTTATGATAAATCCACTTTTTAAGTTTAGTACTTTTAGAAATTGTTTTTAATCCGATCTTATAATCATGAACAATTTTTTCATTATACAATAGTGATTTAAGTAATTTAATAACTTCTATGAATTCTTCGGTTTTATAATTTTTTCTCAATTTCGCCCTACAAACCTGGCTCATAAAAGGACTTACCTCAAACGAATAACAATCATTTCCTAATTCTTGACTAACTAATGAAGTAGTTCCACCACCCGAAAATGGATCTAAACAAAACAAGTTATTTTTTTCTTGCTCCCGAATAATCGACTCCACAAAATCATTTGAAAACCCTTCTAAAATTGGAAACCAACGATTGACTGATTTCTTTTTATTTTTATTAGCACTTACAAAATTATTATATTCAAATGACCAATCTTTTATTTTCATAGCTTCATAAGGTATCACTTTTATTTCTCCATTCTTATCGCAAGACTCTTAATTCATTGTAACAGAATATCTTCTACTCCGGAATACGCATTAGAAACTAATTAAAAACAAAAAAAAAAGCCCGGTAGAGCCGGACTAAGCAGGATGACGTTTATTCAAATTTATATTTGGAATTATCTCAAATAATTGCATGTAAGATTTAAGATTTGAACTAACAAAATTGTAACTTTGGTAATCCACTTCTTTTTTATCATCTCTTGCGTCAAATAGAATCAAATAACCCATCTTAACATTAATATCCATAACATTTAAAAGTTCTTCGATGTACTCAAGCGTTTGGGTAACTCCTTGTCTAGCCCGAGCATCACCATATGGATTAGTCAGCTTATTTCCGGAATCATTAATGGCTTGCCCTAACCATTTAATTTCAAAAAAATAAAATTCTCCATTAACCTCCGTATAAATATCTAATTCTCTTTTACTTGCAGATAACTCAGTTTCAATTAAAAAGGTATGTCGCATTCTATCGTTCAGATAATTTTTCAAATGGTCTCTCATGTACTTTTCAGGTTTATTCTTAAGGATATTTCTGCGTATTAGAGAAGAATCAAACTGATTTAATGTACTATTGTCAGCAAAGAAAACCATATATTCACTTTGATTACTTAAATATGTTAGTTCATAACTTTTAATAACCTCATAAATTTGAGATATATCTTTTTTCTCTGCAAATCTAGTAAGATCTTCTGTACAATAAAATAGATTTATCTCACCTATATTTTCACCTTTGATAAAAATATCTATTCCATCTGAACCAAAAAAAAGTACACAATACCCTTCTCTGGAGCATTTCTTATAATATTGTTTAGCTTCAGTTGAACTTCTAAACGTAATACTTTTATAAGAAGTGATATTCATAATATTATTCACTTCAATAATGTTGTTCAATCTTGAAACCCCAAAAACGTCTGCTTCAAAATTTGAATTTATATTCTTGAAATCAATCAGATCTAGATCTTCCTCTTTTATTAGTAATGTAAATAGATTCTTTTTATTTATTCGATTGCGCCATAGTTTTTCTAAGTGCTGCATCTTTAAAATTTTGAATTTAGGTTTATTCAGTATTTGATTTTTTGCTTGCAATAAGAAATCTTCTACCTTAGAACCAATCACATTCATAAAATCAGGATTGTCAAATTCAAAGCGCTGCATTATTCTGTTTCACCTCGAAGTATTTTACTAAATACGTATTCGAAATACATCTCTAAATATTTCTTGTTATCTAATTCTAAAGCAGATTTCCCCAAAGTACCCTCAAAGGCAGCTTTTAATCTTCGCAATGTAAGTTCAGTTTTGTTTCCAGACTTTAAGTTAATCTCCTTCATCGAATTTCTCTGTAAATTATCTTGATATTGAGGGTCACGAAATACAAAATCATATATCTTCTCTTCACCATAAATGCCTAAAATATATATAATTGTTTCAATCCATTCTTTTCTTTCAGTGTAGTACGGCATAGATGTCATATCAGGGAGTTCTCTACCTGCAAGTTCTATTTCATCATTTTCATTTATAATGATAAACTTATTTGCTAGTAGGAATTTTATTGAGAAGGGAACTACATCAGAGAAAGGTCCTCTAAGCGAAACAGAAAAATCATAATCTATTTCATACGGATTGTATTTGTTCTCAAATCTAAAACTAAATAGAATAGATGAAATATATAAAATTCTCTGTATTGAAAGTTCATTCATAGCTCCCCACGCTAGATCTTCTCCTGTAGTTAATGTTGCTAAAATGTCACCATTCACCCTGTATATTTTTTCATTAAGATTTTGCAACTATCTTCTCCTCAATTCTTTTTGAGATCTCTGATAACACTTTACTATCACGTTGTATAGATGATATACGTCCATGCTCTAACAAGTTCAAATAATTTAATTTTGGTGTCTTATCTATTATTAAATCAAGAAATTCACTGTTATTAAAATTCGAAGTAATAATCAAAGTATTAGGTTTATTTAAATATTTCAAGAAAATTTGAGCTGCATTAGCTTCATACGATATATCCAAACTACTATCAGGTGTTTCGCATACAAAAAAAGAAGGTGTGGTATAAAAAAATCTTAACAAACTCATTCTAAATGATTGATCAGTAAAAAACCTTTGTGACTCAGATAATTCTAGGGAATTGAGTCTAGGCTTTCCATCAATTACGGGTATATACCTTTTGACTTCTTCTCCCTCCATACTGTCAAATGATAACTTACTATTCATACCTAAAAAATCCCCTGCAAAATCAGCAAACATTGAAGATAATTCTTTGGTGATATTCGACAAGTTATTTTCAATTTTTTTCAATATATCATCAGCCATCTTATTATATTCATCACTTTTGGATGAATTTTCTTTTTTCTCCCTCTCCAGTTCTTCCATTTCTGACATCATTGCAGTATAGGTATAAGATTCTTGAGATTTATCATCTTTACTGTATAAATTATGATCTATATCTCTTAAGCGAGATTGTAACTCAAATACTTCTCGTTTTAATTTATTGTACTCTTGATCCAATTTATGTAACTCAATTTCAATATTATATATTTCTTTTTCACATCTCTGAGACAACAAAAGCATTTCACTTAAATCATCTTTCATATCTGTTACATGCTTCGGTAATTCTTGTTCCACTCTAATACTCTGATTACATAAAAAACAATTATCTTCTTCTATTACAAACTTTTCAGTTATATGTTGATTGCACATAGGGCATGAATGAATTACTTTCAGATTGTCCTCGTAAATTTTGTAATTAGGATTAAGTGTACCCCATATCCTTTGATAAATCTTTGATTCTTCTTCCCTGATTTTTTGTTCAAGATCCTTTATTTTTTTATTAATATTTATTCTTTCATTAACATACACACTCATTCGGTTCTCGCGATCTTTTCTTTCAATTTGAGCTTCATTTAGATTCAGAGTATATTTTTCCAATTTTCTTTTCGATAAGTTTATTTCATTTAAGGCATTGACTTCTTTATCACCAGATTCCCCTTCAATTCTCTTCAGTATTTTACTAATTGCTCTCATGTCTTCAGATTTATGGCGTGCAATACTGTCATGATACTTAGCCTGTCTTTTAGTTTCCTGAAACTTTTCATCAAGCGCAGGATCATTAAAGTACTTACTTGATAACCTTCCTTGAATCGATGAATCCCAAACAATAGTTTTTCTATCTTCACCAAAAAAAAGTATTTGATTAACGAAAAATATTATGTCATTAAAATCATTTATATTAGTTTTCTCTGCTACTAGACTTTCATACCTCCCTTGAAGAAGGTTACTCTTTTCATCTTCATTTAGACGTTCATACTTATCTTGTCTAATCTGTTCACCAGGGAGAAAAAAGCCTTCTCCATTCTCTGTTACAAATACACTTTTCAAAGTGATTTCATATAAACCTCTTGTAACAATAAAAGTAGTGTTACAAACATCAAAAGTAAGTTCAACCTCTGCCTTAATGTCTTGATCATAATTGCCGCTCATCCGATTTTTAAAGTAATCAGGAGAATACTGCAGTCGTCCTTGTCTCCTCTCACCTTTATATGTTCTAACATCAAGATCTTTTTTGTATGACCCAATTAGTCCATATTTAATTAAGTTAATAAAGCTTGTTTTACCCATGCCATTTCCACCAATTATCAAATTGAGGCCATGTATGAATTCATAAATAATATCCTTTTGATATAACGAGAAATTTCTTATCTCTATTTTTTTCAGCTCTGGCAAATATATATTATTCATTTTTTCAACCCCAGTTTACAATAGTATCTCACCACTAAAAATACCACAATTTTACTATAAGGACTACTCTTAAATCATTGACTTGTGTAGCAAACGATTTGCCCAATCCCAATTAGTATCACTCCTATAATGCTTAACCTTTTCAATCTCCATCCCTTTACAACGATCAAGAACATACTGATCCCAATGCCCGCCTTTTTCAACCAACCCTTCAAGAAGCAACTTTATGTTCTGCTCGATTTTCTTAAGTGATAACTCCTGATTAGGTTTAAGAATCAGAGTAGAAATCGACCAATTATCCGGTCTCGCCACCTCAATGATATATGCTGTAGAAGTTACACTTACAACCTGAACAACAGCACATGTACGGCGTGATCCATTAGGGCAAGTAGAGAAGCGCTTCCCGTGGGGAGTTCTTAATACAGATAGGTTGATCTTAGCAGACATTGTTTCCTTAAGAACGTGAACCATTTCAAAGAAAGATTCCAGACCAAAAGCCTCAGTAACAGGTATCGTTTCAAGTGTCTGGAAATCGATAGGAGGCGTATCACCGCCAACAGCAGAATCCTGGGTGCTTACTTCTTCCAATGAACCTGAGTTTTTACCTCCTCTTCCTGTTGTAACTATGATGTCGCTTCCTGTATTTGACCGTTTTTTATTTTGCTTTCTAGTCGTCACGACTGGAGAGTTAGAGAAGCGCATAAAAGTAGGTGGGGCCTCTAATACATCTTGATTGGTATCCTCTTTTGCATCCTTGCTATCATCATTCAATATGTACTCATCATTATCCGGCTTTGAGGTTAAACGCACATGTTTATCCCCGTTCCTGGTTTCAATCTGTTTTTTTGATGGATGCCAAAAAATGATATTCTTATGCGGATGCCTAAATCCACTGAACCCAATAATCTCTTTTACCAGAATATAATCAAAGACTTTTTCTCCACGAACATACATCTCAATAGGCCCAAGATCAGGTAAATCCACATTTAATGGAATGCCTTTCTTTAGAGCAGCGTTGGGATTCTGCGGAGAACTCTTGATTGCCTGACTGAAGATATGCTGATATACAGAGTCCCACATAGCTCTTACTCTGACATCACTATATATCCATGACATATGCTGCGCATTGCTTTCTGTAGCTAATCTCTGTGGGACACGTTTACTCATATCAAAATATAATGTTTCGTTGTTAACTTCACTTCTATCTACAAGCAGCTCTAATCCATGTGGCTGAAGTAATTGAATTGCTAAATTCTTTGAATTTATAAACATTGCTCGAATAAATTCAATGACTGGAATACAATATGTGAGCCGATCCGCTTTAAACTGAATAATGTTCTGCAATCCGAGTTCAGGGTTTTTCCCGAAATCAATTAGGCGTTTAGGCAGTTTAAAACCATTGGTTACGATACCTTGATTGAAATTACTAATAGATAGGTGGTAGGGCGATCCACTTATGGGTTTAACCGGATCATATTTTCCATCCGTGTACAACTGTCCAATACGTAAATTAGGGAGGGTACCCCATGGGTATGAGACAATTTCTGTACTCATAGTTGCCGTTCGAAAAGCAACTTTAATTTTCCAGTTTCCATGGTAATCCATATGCGGTGAGCCAAACCAAAATAGTTCAGCTTCCTGATTTCCAGATAATGTGGGTCTCAGAGTTAATGATGCCATTGTATCACCTCAGTAGTAGAAAGAGGGGCTATATTCGAGTTGCTACCAATACATCGGTTAATTTCATCTTCCACAACTTCAAGATAACCTGGTCGAAGTCCAGCCTTCTTTACAAGTTTCCACTTTTTCAATGGCCATTCACCCCACATTTGTTCAGCAGCCCAACGCACCCGTCTACACTGAAACTGAGCAGTTGATTCGAGATAGTTGTTCAAAATGCCTATTGTTATTGGCAACTTATCTTTATGCTTTTCGAGCATGCTTAGCTTCCCAATTCGCTTACCAACTACTGAAACACGGATTCTAACCGGCTTATTATTACTCGCAAATAATTCCTTACACATATCCTCAATCTGCCAACTCAGTTCCAAATCGCGCTTTTCCCAATTAACACGTGCCTTTTTGCATTCCTTAGAACGCAGTGATTTTGATGATGCAACTTTCTTTATCCGATTCACTTTCAATTTGTTTCTCTGTTCCATAACTCCAACAGCAGAATATTTAATAACCGTATTTGTATCCACGCCGAGTACTCTTGCTGTTGAACGATAGGAGAGACCTGCATGCAGACATTCGTGAAGCTTGCTAAACCAGATAGCTCCAAAAGACTTAACTCTTCCCTTATGGAATTTATCCTCTTCATTCTGATCCGGCCCACGTCTTGAATAGGAGAATCCACATTCGCACACAAATGTTCCCACAGGTCTCCCAGTATCTGAGCAACGTGTAACCTCACAACTTTGTATGACTGCTTTTTTATAGTGCTCTGATGCTTTATTTAAGCAGGGCCAGGGACCTTTACCGAATGGGCTATGGACTTCCACCGGTTGCTCTAAAAAAGCTTTAAATGACCCATATAGAAAGTGTATGAGGAGTATCTGGCGTAAAGGATGAACTGTATATCTCATTGATCTTGTAGCACTTGCCAACCAAGTGTGGTCATCTTGCTTTGGGATGCTTTCAAGCTTGTCCAGCAGATCGTAACTATAGAACGTGATGAATCGTTCTCTTAATTCCTGTTGTCTTATTCTTTCAGCTGCAGTCAGAAGACCTAGCTCAGACAAGCGTGACAGCAACAAGGGTTTAGAATTATAAAATCCTCGTTCTTCTTTCATCTGTAGGAGCGCTTGAATATCCTTTGAAATGGCTAATAAGCGTTCAAAAGTCTTATCAGATACGTTCTCTAAAACAGGAATTGAGCGGAACATCCTTCTCGAAATAGGAAGAACAGTAAGACCATGTCGTTCCGAAACTGGATAAGTCATTTGATGAAGAATATCACCATGTATAGGACAAAGCCATACACCAGGGAGTTGATGGATTCTGTGCCAAAAGGGCTCACCGTATTGTTGAACATCTTCGTCATAACATGAAGGGCAGAAGAGTATTTTGCTATCCCGATCAAAAGTGCTGGCTGTAATTCCAACCAGTGTATGGATTCCCGAACCATCCCCACTCTCCATCAATTTACGCAATAATATAGCTCGATTCCTTGGCATAAATGGTGCATAGAACGGATAGAAGGTGTGCTCATTGATCCATTGATCAACCGATATGTTCTTAACTATATTTCTACGAGATAGTTCACCTATATGGCTGGGCAGATCAATCGTTGCAATAACATTTTCAGTTCCGTATACATCTTTGAGTGTCCATTTAGGGCTGCTGTTATTTGATCTAAGATGATAACGGGCAACGACACTATACTGAAGCTCATCCGGATAAGGAATTGGCAATTCACATCGTCCATTCATCTGCACACAACCTTATCCGAAGAATTCCAATGGATTTTTAATATACCCAGCTACTTTAAGCGCATCGTAGTTTGATTTCCGCTGTTTTTTCCCTTGGGCAGTAATAACTCGCAAGTCATTGGGCTCAGTAGGCAACACTTTAGACTTGTTCTTTCTACTTTGCTCTGACGACCTATTAGAGGCTGCACTTTGCTTCAACAACACTAGCTTCAATGCTTCCTTGTGAAGATCCACCGTATCTGACTCTTGAATATATTTCTGTGTTACTTCTCTAGATGAACTAAGAGCTATAGAAGACTCAAAGCCGGCATCTACAAGCCACGTACTTAACTCATTTACAGTCTGTTCAGCAATGTCGTAACCAAGTTCTGTCCGGATCACTTCCAAGCGCTCAGCTTGCCGTAGCTCGGCTTCTATCCGATCCAAGTAATCATCGATTGAAACACTATCGTAGATATCGGCAAACTTTTGAATCTGTACTTTTTTCCCAGAACGTAGAGCCTCCAACGCAGGCCGTATCAAGGTTAATCGGTCTTTGGCTACAGAACGAATTAATTCCGGTGTAATTTTCTTAATTCCTCTATCTAAAGCTCTCCATTGGGTTAGCATGAACAGTTTAATGGCAATGTCTGAAATCCCTGAGACTCGTCATACATCACATCAATAAATTCATGGTTTAATGCAGCCTGAATATCTGTCCACTGGTATTTCCAAAGACCTTGTAATAGCCACTCCCATTCATCGTCTTTCTTGAAATGATGCCAAGTGGCATCTCCCTGGCCACTATTGCGCCGGGCATTTCGAAACTCTCCGTTCAAGGCAGGAAGAGCTTTATAGGTTCCAACAAGAATTACCGGCAAGCCAATCGTGTTCACTAATTGAACGAAGAAGTTGAGCATTTGTGCTGCCCGATCATCTTTAGCTTCCTGCAAGTTTTGAATTTCATCTATGACGAGCACACCAAGGCAATGCACAGCCGCAGCCTGTGCCATTATAGGCAATAATTCATCCGGATTTCTGGTTGAATTCTTTTTGTAATATCTTGTTCCGACCAAGCTATCTACAGCCAATAGAAAGTTAAGACATAATCCTCTTATCGAACCATCATGCGGGCAATCCATCTTCAGCCAGACAATTTGATATGGTGCCGGCATATCTTGACCTTGATACTTCCGATGCAGAATCACTTGCGGATACATTTGCAGAATACGCAATAGACTACTGGATTTACCAATCCCCGATATTCCAACTAAAGCAAAGCCTGCTGAGGTTGGTGTATTGACTGGATATCCGTTTGTATTCCCCTGCATAATCAGATCATAGGCATCCTTACGGGCTCTAAAGGCATAATTAGGGGTAAGAGGGTTACGTCCAACATAGCCATCTCTAATCAGTCTGGAAATGCTCTGCTGTAACTCTAAATGCCTGGTTAAAGGTCTAAAAAAATCACGCGAGATCCGCTGAATACAATGCAACCGGAGATGAATCGGCAAATCACGCTCTGAAACATGGAAGATCGGCTTTGAAGCCAATTTATTTACAACCGTTTTATCGTCCCATATCGGTGGAAGAGCCTCTAGCAACGGGTTATTTCGGTAGTCCTCTAGTAATGGATCTTGATAATCTGCCTCCACGAAGTTACCACGACTGAATTGAAATAACGGAACATCAAATTCACTCATCTTCATCATCCTCTTCATGCAAATACGCTTTTATCTTCGAGAGATTGTCAGCTGGAGGAATGTATGCTTGTTTCTTGTCAGTAGTCTCATCACTTTTTAGAGGTACTACATTATTAATTGAGTCTTTCCGGGCTTCACCTTGTCCCGATAATTGAAAAGCCTCATGTTCACGATTAGCCATTCTTTCGGTAGTGCGCCGCTGTCTTGTTCCTTTTACACGCTGATTGTTACTTTCTTCGCTTTGCTTAATAGCTTCATTTGTCTTCTTGGCTGCCATTTCGATAATCGCCTTCGTTTGCGCATCAAGCTCAATTTTCGAGAGCATATTATTCACATCTTGATGCCGTCCCTGATACCTCTCTATCTCTAGTAGATCTTCAACTTCCTCAAATCTTTTATTAAGGTATCTTTCTTCACGTTCTAGTAGGGTACATGTTTCGAATCGATGGCCGTTATCCAACCATAAATATATTTCATTAGTCGAACGGGGATCGTAACATACTTTAACCCTCCACGTTTTACCCGCCCTGGCCTTTACAAACCACTGCTCCCTCATCGCCAAATCAGATCCATAATGCACACCTTTGAACTGAATGCCAGCGGCAGTAACAGTGGCTTCTCCCTGAAGCATTAGGTTAAGCTTTACGATATGTTCTGGCAGCTTTTTTAGACGCCCATTTCGATTAACAATCCCCCAATTCCATATCTCTCTAGGGATAGGCGTTACATCATCAGCCACCATAAACTCATTCCGGTCATACCACAGCATATGATGATTATTATTATGATAAAGAATGTTGTGAATCATAATCTGAGTAAATTCACGAAGAGTCAATTTTGCATCTAGACGATAGTCCCGTTCTCCACGCTCTCTAAAACGTCCTTTAATTGCGCCTGGAATAAATCGGATGCTTCGCAGGTTCGCTAGTCGGAACTGCTGCTCCACAATCCCTTTCCAATCTGCTCGGTAGGGAGGAGCGTTCTCAACATCTACGCCCAGAACATCAATAAGTTGGCTTGGCCTAGTTCCTTCAAGTTCTCCACGGTCAGCTGTTAATTTTTGCGGTAAATGGCTGCTGATCCAGTCCTCTGGATCAATATCAATACCATATTGAGCACAAAAATTCACCTTATCTGTTGTCGTATTAGCTAATGCCATCATTGCACCAATCCAGCTTGGTCCTTCAAGACCGATGTAAATCCCTGCAATGTATCGACTAAACACATCTATTACAATGTAAATAATAGGTCTCCCAATAATCCATTCCCGGCGATATTCACTCACTAAATATACGTCTGCTACAGTTGCATCAATCTGAAATCTAGAGCCTGGCCCAAAACTTTCGTAAGTAGAGCTTCCAAGAATGGGGCGGTAATCCAGTGAGAACCTTTTTTTACCATGTCTGCTTGTAATCGTATCTTCCAAGTTCATTTCTTTGTTAAACCAATATTTATATTGTCCAAAAGTCGGCAACTCATCAGGAGATGGAAGAACCGGGATAAGCGCTTGGCCTTCTTGCCTGAATCCGGATGCAAAGAATTTTTCTAGTGTCTTTTGATAAGCATGCTTAAGAGGAGATTTGTCTTTGTTGTTATAAAATAATTTTATGCCTGAACGCAGCAACTGTTTGATTTCTTCATCGATATTAATACCTACAGGCTCATCCTCAAATTTCCTTGGGCGGCCCCGTTTGCTCTCTTTAGCTGCTCTGTCGTTCCCAACATTTCCGCAATTATTAAAATGGGGTAATAGGGAATTTTTCATCTTGCCACCTTGCCAATATCTGCGCAGATAGCGATAAATGGTGCTTTTATGTATTCCTGTTCTTGCTTGTACTTCCCTGATTTTCAACCCTCTAAAGCCCTTTTCGAAGCAATCCGGCTCGTCAGTTACAATATCTTTAATCGCGTCCCATGATTTATCACGAATAAGTAAATGTTCACTATTTATATCATAATCTAGCAAAGGGATGTTATCATTGATCCAATCAACCTGTTTTAGCAAATCCGCTTTAAAAGCCGCAGTATATTCAGAGTGGGTTCTCATATTTGGGAAAGCTTTCTCGTCTCCCATTACAATGCAACAAAGCAGATCATCGACAGGTGAAATCCACAAAATACGTTCTACACAACGGTCTTCAGAATCAGAAGACTTCCATTCCACAACCATATTTTCATATAGTGATTGCACATCATTCACCCACCTTTTGCTTGTTTCTCTTCTGTTACATTTATCATGAAATCTTTCGCAGGATGCGATGGAATAATTCTTTCATTCATATTTACGGACCAGATTTTCCGGGCTATAAAGTGACGAAACAGAGCTAATGACGTTCCTATCTCTAATCCGAGTTGTTCATCGCAGATTGAGCAACCTCTTGCTATGTTTTCTCCAGAACTCAAACGCTCGGAAAGTATCTTCTGTAGATTTTGAATAACGAAAACGCCTAATTCTGAAACATTGTTATTATGATACTCTTTGTGTACCCACTCAATATTTCTAATCAGAATATCAGGCAAGTCATGGTCGGTAATAATTCCCCAGTCCACATGGCGTTCTGTCCAATAAACTCGCTCTATTTCAAATTTTGCAATCGTGCGTTCATTTTCCAACTCAGAGAAAGGTTTTACCGTTCTGGCATATTGCTTTTCTTTGTAGGTGACTAAAAAATCACTCGTCATCACAATAGCAATGCCCGTTTTGGGATCTGCAGGATGCTTCACACCTATTCTTTCAGCTATCAATTTTGTTTCTTCCAGAGGTAAGAGAGGGAACTGCTCACGAATATCCGATACACCATCTGAGTAATCCAGCAGATAACAATAGTCACGTTCAATATCTGAAAGAAGCTCATGTCTTCGGCCAGTTGTCCAGCCTACCCCACGAGTGGCTCTGCCTTCTGAGGGAACATCTTGAACTCGAAGCCATGGAATATAGTCATTACCTGTTCCTTGGCCTCTTCCTTCTTTAATAAAACGCTCTATTTTTGCTTCTGTGATCTCCCGTTTTCGTTTGGCCATTACGAACCACACCCCCTTAATCAAAAAAATAAGACTGCCCGAAGGCAGCCTCAATTAGAGTCATGTTGTATATTCTCGATGTCAGTTCTGTAGACAGTTGAAGAGCTTCTAGTAGTAGTATTACCGAATCCGTCAGTCTAATACTTTATTTTCCCAGTCTACAACTTTATTTTCTCAGTCTAATACTTTATTTTCCGAGTCTAATACTTTATTTTTCAGTCTAATACTTTATTTTCTTCTGACATTAATTGGCTATCCCCAACAATTCCTACTCCACAGTAACACTCTTCGCCAAGTTACGTGGTTTATCCACATCATGACCCAGCGCAAGAGAAGCATAATAAGACAATAATTGCAGAGGTACTACAGACAACGCTGCTGTCAGCATTGGCAATGTCTTAGGAATAACAAACACTTGATCCACTGATCTAAGCAGGTCAGTCAAATGCTCTTGGTGAGTGATCGCAAGCACGTCTGCGCCGCGAGCTTTCACCTCTTTGATGTTGCTGACGGTCTTCTCAAGCACAGCTTCCTGAGTTGCCAGGGCAATAACCGGAACGCCTTCCTCGATCAGAGCCAATGTACCGTGTTTCAATTCACCTGCTGCATAAGCTTCAGAGTGAATATAAGAGATTTCTTTCAGCTTCAAGGAACCTTCTTGAGCAACAGCATAATCTACGCCGCGGCCGATGAAGAACAGGTTCTTGTGCTCAGAAATTTGCTCTGCATAACCTTTGATCGCTTCTTTTTGAGCTAGGATCTCTTCCACTTGTTCTGGTAGAGCTTGCATAGCTGCTAGAATCTTAGCCACTTGAGCTTCGGTTTGTGTACCGCGAACTTCAGCCAAGTAAAGAGCAAACAATCCGAAAGCGACCAATTGTGAAGTGTAGGCTTTGGTCGAGGCTACTGCAATTTCTGGACCTGCCAAGGTTACCAACACATCATTCGCTTCGCGAGCAATAGAGCTGCCCACTACGTTTGTGATTGCCAGAACATGTGCACCGTTAGCTTGCGCTTCACGAAGAGCTGCCAATGTATCTGCAGTCTCACCGGATTGGCTGACAACGATAACCAAAGTTTCCGGGGTCACGATTGGTGAACGGTAACGATATTCCGAAGCAATGTCATTCTCTACTGGAATACGAACCAAAGATTCGATCATAGTACGTCCTACCACACCAGCGTTGTATGCCGTTCCGCAAGCAACAACTTGGATGTTACGGATGTTCTTGATTTGTTCTTCTGTGATGTTCAACTCTGGCAAAACAACCTTGTTGCCCTCAGCATTAATACGACCACGCATAGTGTCGCGGTAAGCCTTAGGCTGCTCGTGGATTTCTTTCAACATGAAATGCTCGTAGCCGCCTTTTTCTGCGGTAACTGCATCCCAATCGACAGTAATCATTTCCCGAGAAATAAAGTTTCCTTCAATCGTCATCAGTTCGACAGCATCTCTTGTCAAGACTGCCATTTCGCCGTCGTTCAAAATATATACGTTACGGGTATATTCAAGCAGTGCAGGAATATCTGACCCGATAAAGTTTTCTCCTTCGCCAAGACCAATAATGAGCGGGCTTGCTTGACGCACAGCCACCAATTTATCTGGTTCATATTCAGTCAGGACGCCTAATGCAAAAGCACCGCGCATGAAGGTAATCGCTTTTTGCACAGCTTTCACGATATCTCCATCATATTCGCGAGCAATCAGGTGTGAAATAACTTCTGTATCTGTTTCGGAGACAAAGTGGCATCCGCCAGCGATCAGCTCTTCTTTCAGATCCAGATAGTTTTCGACAATACCGTTATGAACGACCGAGAACTTCATGCTGTTATCCGTATGTGGATGGGAGTTCTCATCGGATGGTTTACCGTGAGTTGCCCAGCGTGTGTGTCCGATACCTGCGCTACCTGCCAGTGGGCTGCCTTCCAGCTTCAACTGCAGATTCGCCAAACGGCCTTGTGCTTTCACTACTTGCAGTCCTTCCCCAGTGAATACAGCTATACCAGCGGAATCATATCCCCGATACTCCAGCTTCTTCAATCCTTCAACCAAGATCCCCTGCGAATTCTGATTACCAATATATCCTACAATACCACACATTATTATTTCCCCCGTCCGAGTTATCGTAATGTGGCGGCATAAGGAAAGAAACGTGCCGTGCGGCATGTTTTTGAGAAAAAGCAAATATTCTGTTGTATTTTTGGATCAACAAAATAAACTGTCACTTACATCTTATGTTCATGAAATGCACAGCCTTCTTCTCTGCCGTGGCAGAACTACCGTGTTTCTTTACGATGCGCGCACACATGAATTTTATATTTCTTATGCACCCATGAAAACGTTGTGTGAAAGGTCGCCCTTCCATTTTCCGTCTCCATTTACGGCTCTGGTGCATCACCGGGAGGTCCCCGCCGAACATTTCGAACACCTCCACCTCGTCAGCTTACGTCTGCCGTGATCCGTTCAAGCCTTGTCTACATAACCATGTAGCAGCTTTCCCTTCTCCCCCGCGCTCGACCAAGCTCTGGCGCTTGCTATTGCAAACCTCACAATCCCCGCTTTCCTTCTAGAATGACACTTAATCTATTATATGCACCTTACATTACTTTGGCAATGCTGCACCAACCTAAATTTCACAAATCCCTATTCAGACGATCCATCCAAAAATAATAAACACCGGTGTAACGAGTCCAAATCACTCTCTACACCGGCTATATAGATATGGTAATGAATTATACCAATTCGCGTTGAACAACTTCTACAATTTGATTCACATAAAGATCTAGATCTGCCTTATCAGGGCCTTCTGCCATGACGCGAATCAAAGACTCCGTACCCGACGGACGTACAAGCACACGGCCATTGTCGCCCAGCTTGCCTTCTACTTCAGCGATAGCTGCTTCGATAGCCTGGTTGTTAGGATAATTGGTCTTATCTTGTACACGAACATTGACTAGTACCTGCGGGTATTTCGTCATCATGCTCTTAACCTCGCTAAGCTGCTTACCGGAAGCTTTAAGCGTATCTACCAGCTGGATAGCCGTCAGAATACCATCACCTGTTGTATTATAATCAAGGAAGATAACATGTCCAGACTGTTCTCCACCTAGATTAAAACCACCACGGCGCATTTCTTCCATCACATACCGGTCGCCTACAGCTGTTTTAGCAGTGTTGAGGGATAATTTCTCGGTAGCCTTGTAGAATCCGATATTACTCATAACCGTTGATACAATCGTGCTATCTTTCAGCTTACCAGCACGGTTCATTGCATCCCCACAAATACAGAGAATAAAGTCTCCGTCCACTTCATCGCCTTTATTGTCGATCGCAATCAATCGGTCAGCATCTCCGTCAAAAGCAAGTCCCAAATCCGCTCCATGACGTAATACTTCCTCACGCAAAGTCTCTGGATGTGTCGAACCAAATCCAGCATTAATATTCAATCCATCAGGCTCAGCACCAATAGAAATAACCTCAGCGCCCAGCTCTCTGAACAATCTTGGTGCAAGTTCATACGCTGCGCCGTGAGCACAGTCGAGTACAACCTTAATTCCCTTGAAATCTTGAGAAATGGTTGTCTTCAAATACTCCAGATAAAGGTACTTGGCGTCATTATCAACCGTAACCATACCTAATCCAGAGCCGATAGGACGAGGCAATTCATCAACTTCAGCATCCATTAGTTCTTCAATACGCAGCTCAGTTTCATCCGTAAGCTTGAAACCATCTCCGCCAAAGAACTTAATGCCATTATCTTCAACCGGATTATGTGATGCCGAAATCATGACCCCTGCATCTGCCTTTAATAATCTCGTAATATAAGCAACAGCAGGTGTACTCACTACACCTATACGGATTACATCTGCCCCAATAGACAGCAAACCAGCAATAAGAGCCGATTCGAGCAAAGGTCCGGAAATACGTGTATCCATCCCAATGACAACCTTTGGTTTATGCACGTTACCCGCTAGTACATATCCTCCACAGCGACCAATACTATAAGCCATTTCTGCAGTTAATTCACGGTTTGCTACTCCCCGCACACCGTCAGTTCCAAAATACTTCCCCATTATTTTTCTCCTTTGAATACGCTACATTAGCTTAATGTTCTATCCTATGATTTAAATACTATTTTGGTGTACCTTTGGGACATATCCTAAAAGACGTATTTCAATAAAAGGTTACGTTCCCCCTGTACCTACAGGATTTTCGGAATTCGTACTTGTGTTAGCTGTGCCATTATTCTCTGGACTGCTATCCGTGGGGACAGGCGTCGCTGTAGCTCCAACTTCTCCGCTATGGGTAGGCTTCTCAGTGGCCTCCTCATCGCCTATAACAGGTTCAGAGCTTGGCTCAGGAGTAATTACACTACCCGTGTCTGGATGAGGCGTAGGCACCGGCGTTGCAGGTGACAGCAACTGTACAGTTACCGTAAGAGGCACGCTTGAATTAGCCAGTGCGATGAATTTAGGCAGTGATACCCGTAAAGAAACCTCGTGAGTCCCGGCAGTCAGGCCAGTCACATCAGCCACAACACCTATATCGTCTTTATTTAGTTGATTTAGCAAAGTAGGTGCACCTGTTAAGGTAAGGGCTATATCCTTGCTCGTTGGATTAACAATACTTCCTTCAAACTCATCACCGACACCCTGTAACTTGATGGGTACCGCTTCAACCGTCCGTTCAGCAATTTCTGAGATCGTTAATGAAACGTTCACGGTTTCAGGCATTACTTTCTCAGTTCCTGCCGGAGGTTTCAGTTCTACCTTCAGCTGCTTCGTTCCTGCAGAATCTATAGCGCTAAGATCGACACTTGCTTCATAGGTAGATAATGCAGCTAACGCATTGGCTTGACCATATACCACGACTGATTCCAGCTCAGGCGTTACATTTGATAAGACGAGAGAACCCGGAAGTTGTCCGGTAAAGCCGATATCCAGCGGTAAGCTCTTAAAAGGCAAGGTAATTGGCAATTCCACCGAAACGGTAGCCGGCTCAATGACGGCATCCTTCACTTCTTTTCCTTCATTATCATAAGCATGCAGCTTCAATTTTTTCTCTTTAAAGGTTTCGTTCTCGCCATTTAGCTCAATAGTGCCTTGTACCTTCACCACTTTGCTTAACTCATTATCTGGCAGCGTAACCTCAACAGTATCCGTAGGCTGCAAGACTGGGGTACCTAATTGATACCCCGCTGCTGGTTCTCCCTTGGTAACCAATGTTATGGGAAAAGACTTTGTATTTCGCAGCTCTACATGTACATTGACCTCTTTAGGAGTCATTCTGACAAGAGTTACACCTCTAGGTAATGAATATGAGAGTGGCAACGTATTATCTCCAGGCTCAACCTTACTTAGATCAAGGGTCACTTTATAGTCGTCCGAGAACTGAAAAGAGATATCCGAGTTCTTCCCCTTAACCTCCATACTCACACTATCTACATCCTTGTATTCCAGTACAAATTTATCTTTATCTAGACCGATCTCTTCGATCTTTACATTCTCAATAATCTTCGATTTAGTATCGACCGTGGTCTGTCCAACAGGCGCAGTGTCGATACGAACCATAGTAAACAGTATGATCCCAAATGCAAGGGCTAGAATCTTATTGAAATTGTTATTGTTCATCCACTTATCCATGATTTTTGTCCCCCTTCCGTTTCCAGAAAGTTGAACCTTTCTCCTTCAGCGATGAACTTACACTCAGCTCTTGATGGAGCTTCGAAATCATTGATTCTTCCTTAATGTCCCTTACAATTTGACCATTGATGGCCAGAGAAATCTGTCCTGTCTCCTCCGAGACAATGACAGACACCGAGTCCGCAACCTCACTAATCCCGATAGCCGCGCGATGTCTTGTCCCCAGTTCCTTGCTAATAAAAGGGTTCTCGGACAAAGGTAAATAACATGCAGCCGCGGCGATCTGATTCCCCTGCATAATAAGGGCTCCGTCATGCAGAGGGGTGTTAGGTATAAAGATGTTAATCAGCAACTCAGAGCTGACTAAAGAACGCATGGCGATACCCGATTCCGTATATTCATTAAGGCCTGTCTCTCGCTCGAATACGATTAATGCCCCTATTTTTCTATGTGATAAATAATTTACGGCTTTAATCACTTCGCCAATTAATTTACTGAGTTCTTCATCACTTTCCCCAGCCCGTCCGAAAAATTTACCTCGTCCAAGCTGCTCCAGTCCCCTTCGTAGTTCCGGCTGAAAGATGATAAAGACCGCCAGCACCCCGAATGTAAACATTTGATTCATTAGCCATTTGAGCGTATAGAGGTCTAGCATGGTACTCACAGCCCAAATCAAAACCAGGACCAGAATCCCCTTCAGCAGCTGAATCGCTCGAGTTCCGCGGACCATATTAAGCACTTTATAAATAATGTAGCTGACGATCAGTATATCAATAATATCTTTAATGGAATCTTTCCATGTTAAGTCTGTAAAATAACTCATTGCCTAAAACCCCCGTCATTTCATATTAGCTGGGTTTATGTAAAATGTCTGTTAGATCTGTATCAATATCTAGGTTATAACGTTCGGGCTCCAGTTGCAAGTTTAGCCCCTCACCCATTTTCTAATTTTTCTAAATTTAGGCAACAAAAAAGCGCCATCTTTCCGGAAAAAGAGGCGCAAAATAATATTCCAGCTCAAGGTAACCACTGTCGCTTTCTTTAACGGTAGGCAACTTCAGAGAACATGTTCGTCACTTTATACCAGAGCCAACTTACCGCTTGGTCTATGCTTTTGACTTGCCCAGAAATATGAGCTGTTGAAGCCTGATACAAAGAACCGTCAATGACTGTTACGTTGCCGTTCACTTCCCCATATACCTGTGCTTTACCATTCTCTATGGTAAGGTCACCGGTAATAATCTTGCCGGAAGGTACGATTACAGTATCCCCTTTGATAACCACTTGATCCAGATCTGCACCTCTAACTACAAGTTGTCTATCTGGACTCCAAAAAGTTACGGAACTCATCAGCATTACGACAAGAAACAGAGATGCCGCTGTAAGTGCAGGGTGTCTCTTGATCCAGGTAACAAAAGCATTTTCTTTCTTGGTCTTTGGCAATGAACTCATTATCCGGCTCACAAGATCATCTGAGGCAACAGGATTCTGATGCATTAGGGAGAACATCAACATATCTGTCTGTTCTAATTCTTTAAACTTTGCACGGCAATCTGGACAGGATAGAAGATGCTCCTTCAACTCCCTCTGCTGCTGATCGGGCAAGTCGTCATCCAAGTAGTCGTGCATCATAGAGACGGCCAGTTTGCATTCCATAGGAGCCAATCCTTTCATGAGTGCTATTTAATTATCCTAAGACAAAGGGTCAGGACACATAAGACTTGCTTAACTTACATACGTCGCTCTCCCAAAGATGTTTCATAAAAAAAATCTATTTTTACATTTTCGGGCCTAATTTTTTACGTAAAAATTCACGACCTCGGTGTACACGCGTCTTAATCGTGGTTACAGGCATGTCGAGCACGTCACTTATTTCCTGAAGCGACAAATCCTGCAGGTATCTAAGAATCATCACAGACCTGTATTTCACAGGCAGACTGTCAATGGCCTCATAGATTAGCCCCTGTGTCTCAGAGAGCAGTAATTCGGTCTCAGGTGTTACATTATCACTTGGAATCAACGAATAGCCGTCAAGGCCCTCCTGATCGTTCATATCTGCATCGAGCGAATAGGTTGGTTTCCGTTTGCGTAATCTATCAATACAGAGGTTCGTACCAATCCGATAAATCCAGGTAGAGAACTTCTGTTTATCATCATACCGATCCAAGTTTCTATACACACGCAAAAAGGTCTCCTGAACTATATCCTCCGCCTCATGGCGATTGTTCAGCATCCGGTACGCCAAATGATATATTTTGTCTTTATATAGTTCCACAAGCTCGGCAAATGCCCTTTGGTCGCCTTTTAAGGCGAGCTTTGTCAATCTGCCTTCCAAATTCTCCACCTGTTAACTCCCCCAGACTTGCCGCCCTTGGTATTTATTTTCAAATATCCACGGTACAAGCAATTAAATCGTAATTCAAGTTTGTGTAAAAATCAAGGATTGTATTGTAACCTTCTCTGTAAACTGAGTTAAAAACTGGACAACTTGGTATAGGTGATTAAGTGCAGCTTCGAGAAATATTTGGACTTCCGGTCGCTGTTATTGTCAGATTTCCTGATTTAAACCGCTACTTGCGGTAGAAATCTGACAATAAAGGCGATCGCTAACGCTCCTACAGTTCCAAACATTCTCTACGCTACTCCATCACCTGAATAATAAGTGCCACACTATTTACCTTCGCTTACATCTCGGTTACTTGGGTAGGGCCTGAAAGATCAATATTGGGCAAAGCACCACAATATTTTTCAGGACAAAAGAATCACTTCGCAGCACAATATTTAGTTTATGAGCAAAGTAGCTCGTATTAAGCAACAAAATCATCCCGTCGGTTGAATAGGCTTCTGTTAGTTTAAATTTGTCGTATATGGAGCAGACATTGTTATACTTTCGTCAGGGTTTTCGGTGATTTAGCAAGTAGGAACTCCAGTGTAGGTTGAGGATTACATTTTGATGGAACGAGTTATAGGGAAAACCACCCTATAACTTAGGTCACAGCTGTTTTATGAAAAAGTTATAAGGAATTTCTCCCTGTATATTGGACAAATTCAATTAATTACACCAAGTTCAGCTGATATAAAGGGAACAACTCCCTATATTTTATCGAAATGAGCTTGAAATACCGATTTACAGGTAATAATCCCCTTTAATTCAGCATTTTGACCCTGAAGCAGCACAAAAAGTCCGCCCCGATAAAGGGCGGACTTTTTGTGTTAAGACTATATCAGCCGGTATTCCGAAGACCAGCGGCAATGCCGTTGATGGTAAGCAATACTTCGCGAAGCAATTCGCTATCGTCTCCGTCAACTTCACGGAGCGCTCTAAGCTCGGATAGCAATTGAACCTGCAGGTAGCTAAGTGGATCAACGTAAGGATTGCGGAGTCTGATCGACTCCTGAATCACAGGGACGTTATCCAAGATATCCTGCTGGCCAGTAATCTTCAGGATCAACTCAGAGGTCAGTTTGAATTCATCTTCAATCTGGCCGAAGATCCGTTGACGCGCTTCCTCGTTCTTGCCCATGCTGGCGTATTCCTTAGCAATGATCAGGTCCGCTTTTGAAATAGCCATTTGCAGCGTATCTATCAGTGTAGTAAAGAATGAGAAGTTCTCATACATATGCTGCATTATCTTCAGATTCTCTTCCTTACCCTCATAGAAACTCTGCAGTCCGGTTCCAGCAGCATACCACGCTGGAAGCAAATAACGGCTTTGTGTCCACGCAAATACCCACGGAATTGCACGCAAGTCTTCAAAGCGGTCACTGTTCTTCCGTTTGGAAGGGCGTGAACCAATATTAAGCTCTCCAACCTCAGGCAGAGGTGTAGATTCTTTGAAATAAGTCAGGAAGTCCGGATCACGGAATATCAAATCCTGATATTTGTGAAGCGAAACTTCAGAGATACGGGCAACAATCTCTTCCCACTTCTCTTCATATAAATCCGCTTGTGGAATTCTCGCATTGATCGCTGCAGTCACAAGCGCAGATGTTGCTTGCTCTAGACTGCGGTAAGCAATCCCTTGCATCGAATAACGGGAGGAGATAACTTCTCCCTGCTCGGTGATCTTAATGCCGCCGCCAATCGTCGAGGCTGGCTGAGCCAGAATGCTGCGGTTAAGCGGCATGCCGCCACGGCCGAGCGCTCCACCACGACCGTGGAAGAACTTCAGCTTGATTCCGAACTTATCGGCTGTAGCTGTAATCTCTTTCAGAGCAACACGCAGTTCATAGTTAGCGGTAACCACGCCGCCATCTTTGTTACTATCTGAATATCCAAGCATGATTTCCTGCAAATCATTCATTGCTCTTACTGCATCGCGGTAGATAGGCATGCTGAGCAATCTATTCATAATTTGTGGTGCTTCATGCAAATCATCAATCGTTTCAAAAAGTGGCACAGCTTGCAGCGTACATACGACTGTACCGTCATTATCTTTGCGGAATAGTCCTACCTCTTTGGAGAAGACCATAACCTCCAGAATATCGCTTGCCGCTTCTGCCATACTGATCAAATAACTAGTGATACATTGTTTGCCGTACTCTTCTTGCGAAGCGAAGATCGTCCGGTACACTGCAAGACATTCCTCTGTACCCTCACTATACGTCTGATAAGAAGAAGTGATTGGACGTGGATCATTCAACAGCTTCTCCAGTAGCTCAATCTTCTCATCTTCAGACAGTTTGGAGTAATCCGGCGTAATGTTCATTTTCGCCAGAATTTCAGTCATAGCATTCTCATGTTCTTGACTGTGCTGACGCACATCAAGTGTCGCCGTATGGAAACCGAACAGCTCCACTTGGCGGATCAATTTCTTAATGTAAGTGTCGGCCACATAATCGGCATAGTGATGCCGTAAGCTGCGGTCAATCACGTTCAAATCATCGATAAACTCTTCAGGTGTAGAATAACGCTCAAGAGTATCTTTTTTCTCATCATCCAGAACATTTTGTGTCTTGGAGATCATATAGCTGAGCTTAATACGGTAAGGTTCATTATCATTGCGCCATTCTTCCATCTTGCCAAGATTAATGATCTCACGATCAGCTTCAATGGATTCTACTAGCTCAGGCGTCACCTTAACAATACTTGTGCTAAAGCTTAGATATTTCATGAGTTCACGCATAATCCGTTGATATTCCCGAATCGCCAGCTTACGCTGCATGCGCAAAGTCTGTGAAGTAACTGTAGAAGTTACCGAAGGGTTACCGTCACGGTCTCCACCAATCCATGAGCCAAAACGTAAGTAGGTTGGTACATGCCAATTCTGCCCTGGGTAGTATTTACTGAGACAACGTTCAAGTTCTTGATAAACATCGGGCAATACATGGAAGATCGTCTCATGGAAATAGTACATCCCATTACGTACTTCATCGAGTACGGTAGGCTTACGGTCACGCAGTTCATCCGTTTGCCATAGCGTAATCACTTCATTTAATAGCTTCTCACGGAGCTGTTCACGCTCCCGGAAGGTTAAGGTAGGGTTATCCAGACCCATAACATCATCAGATATCCGCTTATGAATATCGAGAATAGCACGGCGCATAGCTTCCGTTGGATGTGCCGTCATTACAAGTTCCAGAGATAATCCTGCAATAATCTCGTTAACTTCCTCATGAGAGAAATCACGTTCACGAAGCTCTTTAATCGCACTTTCTATAGAACCGGGTTGGACTGTCTCCCCAGCTGAACGTTCATAGTCACGTTTGCGGCGAATCCGATGGTTCTGTTCGGCAATATTCACGAGCTGAAAATAAATAGCGAACGCTCTTATTACCTGATGACGGTTCTCTGGATCCAAAGAATTGATTAACTCCTTAAATTCACTGTGCAGTTCAGGTAAAAATAGTGAGCGCAGCGATTTACTGGTTTCGCGAATTTTCTCCACGATCTCTAGTAGTTCGTTACCGCCTTGGTGAACCAAGACCTCTCCTAAAATGTTCCCCAAGAACCGTACGTCCCGTCGCAGCAGATTGTTAGAGTTGCTTTTGCTGACGGTAGTCGTAAGTTCGGTCATGCTGCTCCCCCCATTCTCTTCCGGATCAATGTGTTAATTATTGTCTGTCTAAAAATCGCCTATTAAAGGTTTCCTCATATCATACAATAAAACTGCGTGAAAATCTCCAACTATTTTGCGCTGTAAAGCGACACAGTATCTAAGATTATACACCAATTTCTCAATTTATACAGTCCTTATATTTTATGTATTCTTTCTTATATATAATGGCTCTAGCATACCTTCATTATGTGTATTTAAATACGGAGCGTTCGAATCTGATCGATGAACAGGCCAATAAGAGGAGAATAATGACGATCGCGGTTATACGAATAATAAATATGTCTTTGAAAATTATAATCTGGAATGGTGCGCATTAGCAATCTTCCTCTGGCTACCTCATCCTCCACAGCAAGACGCGATATAAACGAAACGTACTTTCCACTCATAAGCGATTGCTTTATGGCCTCCAGTGAATCCAGTAGAATATAGGTCCTCGGTTCATTCCCCTCACGCTCAAACCATTTATCCGTCAGTTGGCGTGTACTCGACTCCTTGTCATGTAATATAAAACTTGCTGAAGCAATCATAGCCGGGTTTAGATTAGAAAATGAGGCAAATTCATGAGATGGCGAAAAAACAAGCACGAGCTCGTCCTCACACAAGGCTTGAGTATGCAGATCTGGTAGATAAAAAGATTCTGTAGACAAAATACCAAGGTCAATCTCATGGCTAGCCAGCATTTCTTTGATTACAGGGGAAGGCTTAACCGATAAAGAGATCGTAATCCCCGGATGTTGTTCTCCAAACAGCCCCAATATTTTCGGAAGAATATAAGTAGCTGGAACGTAACTGGCACCAATCTTAAGCGTTCCTCGCCCCGCCTGACTGAACTCTTTTACAACCCGCTCCGCTTCTGCAGCAAGTGCATTGATTTTAGTCGCATAATGAAGAAACGCTTTTCCACTCTCCGTAAGAATCATTTTATCCATTCTGGATTCAAATAACTTCTCCCCCAATTGCTGCTCTAAATTCTTCAAATGGTACGTAACGGTGGGCTGCTTCAGTCCGAGTTTATCGGCTACTGTAGTTATTTTCTTATGTTTATTTAACAGTTCTACGATCTCCAGCTTGATTAAATTAAGGTTCATTATCATCCACTCCTCGCCTATTCACTAAACGGTAACATAGAAGAATTCTATGAATGTTAAAATAAATCGGCAAAAAAGTTAATATCACAGTTACATTCAGCAAATATAGCGGGAATTCTTTACCTTTACACTAAGAACAAGCTTAAGAACAGGCAGGTAGATAGAGATGAAGGAAATTACAATCCACAGATTGGAAAAGAAATTCGGAGATGTGCATGCCTTGAAGGCTGCAGATCTGAAGATTCCCGCTGGAAGCTTTACGACATTACTCGGTCCTTCAGGTTGTGGAAAGACGACACTACTCCGTCTGATTGCTGGGCTAGAAACACCGGATGCTGGAGAAATCCTAATGGATGACGAGTTTATTTTCTCAGGTAACAAAAAAATTAGTCGCCCCATCCATAGCCGCAACTTTGGCATGGTCTTTCAAGATTTCGCGCTCTGGCCGCATTTAACTGTCTTCGAGAATGTCGCCTTCGGACTTCGTGCCTCTAAGCAGAAAAAGGATTTACGGATTAGGGTTCAGCAAGCCCTTCGATCCGTAAAACTAGAAGGACTCGAGCTACGCTTTCCCCATCAGCTATCCGGTGGACAACAGCAACGGGTTGCTTTTGCCAGAGCTGTAGTTACTAGACCCCAACTCGTATTGTTCGACGAGCCGTTAAGTGCACTGGATGCAGTCTTGCGAGATGAAATGAGGCTGGAGTTAACCTCCTTGGTGAGGAACATGGGTATTACCGCTCTATATGTCACCCATGATCAAACCGAGGCGATGTCTATGTCAGATGAAGTGGTCGTGATGCAAGGTGGAACTATTTTACAAACAGGTTCTCCTGAGGAGATTTATCAGAAACCCAATCATCCTTTTGTAGCTCATTTTATTGGAAAATCCAACTGGATCGTTCCCGATAAGCAAATGCTTCGTCCGGAACATTTACGTTGGTCTCAGGAGAATGCTTCCTCTCTCCCTTTTACGGGGACGATTCGACATGTGAGCTATATGGGTGATCGCTATGAGGTCATTCTAGAAATGGAGAACCAAACCGCTTGGACCGCTTATCATGATCAACGTCTACCTGTTGGAGAGTCGATCCAGGTCTACGCTTCAGAGCACCAGATCCATCATCTGAATTAAGCGTCCACTGCATGGAATAGCTCGTATGATGCTGTTCCATGCAGCAAGATGCAAAAAATATTAGGGAGGCATTCACATTGAAATCAATGAATAACACTAAAGGACTTAGTACACTTCTTCTAACAACTATAATCGGAGCGAGTCTAGCCGGCTGTAGCTCTACTAACACTCCTGCTGCTAACGCAAGCAATCCGACTTCAACCGCTAACACTACAACTCAAACTGAAGCACCACAACCCACAGAGAAAGCTCTGAGTGGCAGTCTTGTCGTCTACAGCGCAGGCCCTGAAGGTCTAGCCAATAAAATTAAAGACGGCTTTGAAGCCAAAACCGGTGTGAAGGTGGAAATGTTCCAAGGCACTACTGGAAAAATATTAGCCCGTATGGAAGCAGAAAAGTCCAATCCAGTAGTCGATGTTGTTGTTCTCGCCTCCCTTCCGTCCATGCAAGGGATGAAGAATGATGGTTTATTGCTTCCATATAAAGAGGCGGTTAATGCAGATAAGCTCGTTAGCGATTGGTCAGACACAGCAGATGGCAATTATTTTAGCTATAGCGCATCCGCACTGGGGATTGTCTACAATACTAAAAAAGTAAGCACACCTCCGACTTCATGGGATGATCTCACTAAAGCGGAATGGAAAGGAACCGTCAATATTCCAGATCCTTCGCTATCTGGCTCGGCTCTAGATTTCGTAACTGGATATTTAAGCGCTAAAGGGGACAGCGGTTGGGATCTTTTTAAACAATACAAAAGCAATGGTGTAGCGATGGCGGGCGCCAACCAGGAGGCACTTGATCCGGTTATTACCGGTGCTAAATCCGTCGTTGCCTCAGGTGTAGATTACATGGCTTATAAGGCAAAAGCTGATGGAGAGCCTGTAGATATCGTCTACCCTGCTGAAGGAACAGTGATCAGCCCTCGCCCGGCTGCGATTATTAAGACAAGTCCGAATGTAGATAATGCCAAGGCTTTTATCGACTATCTTCTATCTGATGAAGCACAAGCGCTAGTTGCTAAAGCCTACTTATTGCCAGGTAGAACCGATGTGAAAGCAGAGAATCGTGCGAATCTCGATGAAATTAAGACATTTGATGTGAAATGGGAATGGATGAACGAACATAGTGATGAAGTTTCCTCGACCTTCACACAAATTTTTAAATAAGCGTAATGAATATTAACTCTTTACGCTCATTTAAATGGGTGAGCGGCGGACTTGCTTTATTTATACTGACAGTGCTCGTACTGCTGCCACTCCTGCTCATTTTTTGGACCAGTATCTATCCCAATGAGCAGCTGGATATAGCCGCGCCACTACGAACCATTATGGGTAGTGATGATCTGGTTGAGGTACTGCTGAATTCTATCGGGCTCGGGGTAAGCGTTATTCTACTAACTACGCTATTTGCACTACCTCTGGCCTGGATTATGGCTAAAACGGACTTAGGGCATCATAATTGGCTTGATGTTGTGCTACTAATCCCTTTTATGACTCCGCCATACATTGGTTCAATGGGTTGGATGTTATTTATGCAGACGGGTGGGTATATGGAACAGTTTCTGCCCGCTTCCTCCGTGCTGACTCCGTATTTCTTTAGTTATGGAGGGATGGTGCTGATCATGAGCCTGCATTTATTCCCCTTCCTGTATTTACTGCTGCGTAATGCGCTTTTGCAGATCGGGGGCAATCTGGAGGAAGCAGCCTCTGTTCATGGTGCTCCGTTCTTTTACAGATTTAAAAGAGTAATCATTCCCTTGCTATTATCCAGCTATGGGCTTGGAGCTCTTCTCATCTTCGTCAAAACGATTGCCGAATTTGGTACCCCTGCGACCTTTGGTCGTAGGATCGGCTTTTACGTTCTGACCTCTGAGATCCATAAGTATATCTCTAGTTGGCCAATAGATTTTGGAAAGGCTACTTCACTAGCTTCCTTGCTGCTCGGGGTTTGTCTCGTCATGTGGTACATCCAGACTCTAATTAGCAGCCGCTTCTCATATCGCTTAATAGGCGGAAAAGGGACTCGTACCAAACGTTATAAAAGTACGGGGATCATAGGGGTTCTTAGTTGGGGGTATGTTGTTCTATTACTTCTAGCATCTATCGGCATTCCTTATTTTTCAATCATAACAGCCTCATTATTGAAGCTGCGAGGAGAAGGCGTATCTTGGAGCAATTTAACCTTAAAACATTATGCAGAGCTGCTATTACCGGGTTCTCAAGGTCTTGAGGCCTTATTAAATAGCTTCACATTAGCCATCGTTGCTTCCAGTATCGCAGTTATTCTTGGGACTTGGTTTGCCTTAACTGTAGGAAAAGGAGCTACATTCAAGCAGAAAATTACAGATCTATTCAGCCTACTTCCCAACACAGTTCCTGGAATTGTAATTGTAGTAGGGCTAATCCTGCTATGGAATGCTCGCTGGATGCCTATTCCGCTCTATAATACCTACTGGATGGTTGTGCTTACCTACGTTGTACTATTCATTCCCTACACTGTTCAGTATGTAAAAGCGAGCTATGGGCAGATCGATTCTTCCCTTATGCAAGCGGGACAAGTATTCGGAGGAAGCAAGCTTTATGTGTTCCGCCGTATCCTGCTCCCACTCATTCTACCGGGGATGGTGGCTGGATGGATGATGACCTTCACCATTTCCAATCGGGAACTGGTAGCCTCCTTACTCATTCTTCCACCTTCAATGCAGACATCGGCGACCTATATTTTTGCCCAGTTTGAACAAGGTGCTGTAGCGATGGGGATGGCCATGGCAGTAATCTCTGTCGGCGTTACCACTATATTACTACTAGTATTAGAATATTTAAGCCCAGATAGAAAGCGGAGACAACGATGAGCACACTAACCATTTGGGGAGGGGCCGGAGAGCATGGCCGTTCCTCCTATCTTTTGCAGGACAAAGATGGGCAATCTGGTATTCTACTCGATTGTGGTGTCAAAAAAGAAGGTCCAGGTGAATACCCCCTGCTTGATACAGACATCATCCCACATTTGCAGGCAGTGTTTCTGTCCCATGCGCATGAGGATCATTCCATAGCACTTCCTCTACTATATAAGTACGGATATTCAGGTAAGGTATGGACAACGAAAGCTACCGTTAAACAGCTTCCCGATTATTTCGAAGCATGGGATAAATACGTGGCTGCTCAGTCCGCATCATTACCTTATGGAGAAATAGATAAGCAATCTATCCAGTTCATGTATTTGGAGGAGCATATCCCCCCTCAGACTTGGCTGAGGATTGCACCTAATCTTCGAGTACAATGGGGGCGAAGCGGACATTTAGCAGGTTCGGTTTGGCTGATCCTCGAATGGGACGGAACAGTCGTATTTTTCTCAGGGGATTATACGAAGGAGTCGCTGCTGCTCATGGCAGATTCACCAACGATTATGGAAGCCGAAACAAAAGATGTCGTAGATCTATCCATTATCGATGCCGCCTACGGCGCGGATCCTGATGAGCAGCTTGTAAAGTTACAGCAATTAGAGTCAGCGATCTGTAACACTCTGCAAAAAGGGGGTTCAATCCTCCTTCCGGTGCCTATCCATGGCAGAAGCCAGGAATTGATCGTATGGGCAAGCGAGTGCTTCCCGGATGATCAGCTGATCGTCGAAGAAGAGCTCATAGCTCCTTTAAGAGGTTTGAGCGATAAGACCGAATGGCTGAAAGAGGGCGCTATTCAGCGCGTTGATATGCTTTTTAATAGAAAGAACTTGTGCATTGTATCTAATTCAGAGGAACGTGCAAAGGCATTGTTGAATCTCAAGAGCTCAATCGTGTTTACCAATGACGGAATGATGCAGTCGGCAAAAGCACAAGAGTATTTTCATCAGCTCTCTGCTTCTCCTAAGAACCATGTGATTTTCACGGGACATTTGGCGGCAGGCAGTTTCGGGCACCGTCTCGTTAAACATTCTATGGTAGAAGAATCTAGCGACACGAGATGTACAATCTCACTCATTCGCTATAAAGTCCACCAAGGCTTACCGGATATTCGGGAAATGCTACGAACGGTTCCCAGCCGCCGGTCGGTGCTCGTTCATGCTCCCAAATCGCATATTGATCATGTCACTTCTATATTAGAAGGAGAAGGTTTTGCAGGGCTGTACTCTTTGCTGCCTGGAAGTACGCTTTCGTTCTGAAGCTTAACTATGTAATCTCATAAAAAACAATGGGGCTCTTCCTTAGGTCTATTCAGACGTTTTGGAACAGCCCTTTTTTTATGATTTAAACCTATTATCCATTTACTCTTTCGTCGTCCCCGGGCGATCCTTAAAAGCTAACTCAAACAACCCCGTCGCAGATAAACCTGCAAAGCCCCCAGCCCAAAGGCGAAGGACAATATCCAGATCGGTAAAAGGATACGCTGCCGCTCCGATGAGCAAGCCTATCAATAGTCCGATGACAGGGACTGCATTACGCGGGATGTTGATACTATTTTTGACCAATTGAACAAGTGCCAGTACGAATACTGCTAAGATAGAGGCGAATGCCATAACATCATCTAAAATCTCTCTAGTTTCCATGATAGATACCTCCTTAGTGAGTACTTGTAATCTCAACCGTCCTAGTGGCGGAATCATAACCCACCTGTGCACCTAGCGCTTCTGCAATAATACGAACGGGAACGTAGGTGATGCCTTTTTCAAGCACTCCATCTGCAACCTTAACCCCGTTAACCTTTACAACGGCAATAATATCACTCTTCAATTCTTCTTCCTCCTTCCTATTGATGACCTTATACGCTGACTCCACTGCGGATATTGAGGGCTTTGCCCCTGCACGTAACTGTGTGAGTGTTAACCCAAACGCCATTTGAAAATGTGGATAGTCTTTAAAGCTCGTCCAATCGCCTCCCCATTCGAATCCAAGTGCCTTGGCCTCTTTTACAACCTCCTGCCAATCTGCGATCTGGTTGTTATTGTCGTCCCGGCGCATATCCCATGACACACTCGATCCATTCTGCAGCAAAAGAGCAAAATCTACGGCTAGTCCAAAATTGTGGTAGCTATACCCGCCACGCGCATTGGTAACAATCGCTCCAGGTTTAGTGCGACCTTGTGCGTAAAGAGCATCCTGCTCGGCAATTGTGCGAAGTCCTTGCGTAATGAGAATGGGGATGTTGAGTTTGTAACAACGTTCGATTAGAGCAGTAGCAGCGGAACGGACTACGGGGTGTAGACCTGTTAGGCGTGAGGCTGATTTATTTTTCACCTGCATTAGTGTCAGCATGATGATCCTCTTTTCTGTCTTTCTTTTTCAGATAAATAAATTGGTCATATTTCCCGGAACGTGTCATTAAAGCCAATATAATAATGCCGACTGTTGTTCCGAATTGAGCAATAGCCCAGCTATAGTTCAGCCAAATTAGCCGTGCTGCCGAGTCCGCTCCTAGTAGAGCTACCAAACGGAATAGTAGAATGATTAACATATTGAATGTATAGGCCATTAAGAAAAAAAGCATAGCCAGCATAAACACGCTGACCACACCTTTTTTGAATCGTTCGTAAAAATATTGTCTGTGGCGATAAATGATGTATATTCCACAGGCTGCAGCAGTGCTATATAGCACCAATAATAAAAAATCAATCATGTGCATCATGATCCCCTCGATCATAAACTAAATATTTGGCGAATCGGTTACGATCAATCTCCTCCTGAATTTCCTGCGAGACATTTTTATAATGACTTATGGTCAGCGTAACGCTGGTAGAGGCTCTGCGGAGCTCCATCTCTTTATCAACATGCCGGGGGAGAAGCAGCCGCCGAATCCATTGTGACAGCATTCCTAACTCCCCCTGTCTTCCGTATGGTCAATCTTCAGTTTCTTTAAGACGTCCAGTGTCGGCTGCATAAACTCCGAGCGCTCCTTGTCCAGAATCGCTTGCAGACGATCCCGATCCTCCTCTGCACGATCCAGCAGTTCTCGCGGTACAAGGTTCCCTTTGACAATCGCACGCAATAATACCATGAGCACAATCATCAAAATAAACGCAACAATATAAGCCAGCCCATACTTATCCGCCAGCGGCAGCAGCTTCTCCAATTGCGCAATATCCCCCTCTTTCATTCGTCCGCTCCTTTCTGTAATGATGTTGATGCAAAATAGCCCCCGGCACCACCGAGGGCACAAAAAAACACGCTCCTGTGTGGATGCGTGCTAATTATTTAGCTGATGAAGCTTGCTCAGTCGAATCATTTTCAGCAAAATGAATATCTGATCGTTTCTGGATAATCTGATCCTTAACCAAAATCTCATTATCCGGCTGCATGTTATAGGAAGAAATGATATCCTCTATCGGACCTTCCTCACGATCATAACGAGTGATACAGGCATTAGTCATCAGCCGGATTTTGGCGGCTGTTAATGAATCCATTGTCATGATTACAACTCACCTCCTTTTGGGTTTATATGCTGAGTAATTCAGCCATAATGACTTCGACGTCTTGTAGCCGATTCTGCAAAGCTGTATTCTCTGTGCGTAGTTGTTCGATTTCGCTTAATTCTGGCGGTTTGTTGGCTTCGGCTTCTAGGTAGGCTTCCCATGCAGCTTCGAGCTCTGCTTCCGTTGGTTGCGGTGAGTCTAGGTTCCAGGTGGCGATGTATGGGCCGCGTTCAATAATGTCGTAGTCTACGCCTTCGACTAGTCGATTAAAATCCACTGCATAACGATAGTGTACCCCTTCTATTAACTTGGATTCATCTTCTTCTAATGGGCGGATCTCGTAGCGTATGTGACCATCTACGCCTTCGCGTAATACAGGTTCAGGACCGTCATCCCGCACCATAAAGTCATGCACTGG
Organism: Paenibacillus sp. FSL R5-0923; assembly: GCF_038009145.1. Lineage (NCBI taxonomy): Bacteria > Bacillati > Bacillota > Bacilli > Caryophanales > Paenibacillaceae > Paenibacillus > Paenibacillus sp. FSL R5-0923. Next base: position 1,460,103 of record NZ_JBBPAT010000001.1, on the reverse strand, counting down.
GTCAGATTTTGGGTGCATGTGCATAATTGCTGCTGATATGTTCATTATAATTCCTCCATTACGCAATTTGAGATACCTTGAATCTTGAATATATAGAATCAGTCGTTATGCTTTTATCTATAGAATTATGATGCTGCACATAGGCTTCAAGTTTGTCTCCGGCATTTATAAGGAGCATAGCAGTTAAAGATAGCTGTATGTCGCCACCAGAGTTCACTGGTATACCATAAGTACCTATTTCTCTGTTTGTTCCGTTTCTATAAATTTGGAGGTAATGAGAAGTTAGTGCTTCCGGCGAACTAACTACAATAGAACATTCAATTAGATAAAGCCCTGATTTCGCTGCTGTAAACATACTCGTCGAAGGGTTATATTCACCGAGATTGTCGTAATACTCAGTTTGGAAATTAATCTTTGTTAAAATAGCTTTCGGAACCACTTGATTAGTAGATGGTATGGCAGAAAAGGCACTTCGTTTTGAAAATGTATTATCTCCCCAAGGGTTAAGAACTCCACTAGTGATGATACCATTTAATGAGCCTTCGGAAGTTATTCCTGATGGCTGTGAGCCATATTTATAGATTGAACCGCCATGACTAGCGTAAAGACCCACGCCATTCGCTTGCCCCGTGTTATCGAGTGATGTAACAATCGAAGCACTTCCGACTATTATTCCAAAGTTTCGTCCAGATACCGAAGAATTTCTAATGTCTGCGTTTTGACCTGCAATATTAATGCCCGGATAATTAGCGGTAGTTTCACAGGAGCAATTTTTAATGTCGATGTTTCCGCCGTCATACGCATTAAAACCCATTGAGGTTGTGGTATTAGCAGAAAAACCGTCTATAACAATACGATTGCACCGTTCAGCCACGAAGGAGCGGATAGTTACAGAAGTACCCATAAATTGAACATGACCACCGCCTACTTTGCCGCTTATTCTCACATCTTCGGCATAGGTTCCAGATGCAACATTTATAGATGCAGTATGATTAACAACTTGAGGAATCATGCCGATAGCCCTATTGATTGTTTTAAATGCCCCTGCTGCCGTATTAGCTGAACCGTTGTTTGTATCGTTCCCATCCGTCCGCACATAGAAAGTAATATCAGCCGTCGTCTGCTGCGGTGTAGTAACCAAAGGCGCCTTACCATTCAACTGCCCCTGAATCCCACTAGTCACCCCATCCAAATACCCAAACTCTGCGTTCGAGACCACGCCAGTCCCAATCTTCGAAGCATCAATCCCAGCCGCAGAATTAACGTCTGCATTTACAATCACTCCAGCCGCAATAGCCGTAACTCCATCACCATTACTAGTAACATCCCCCGTGTGATTAGGATGCACATAATTATTCGCTCCCGCAGCAATCCCCGCCAGCTTAGTTTTCTCAGCTGCGGTGTAATCGTTGGTCGACAGCTGTTTGCCAGTAACTTTATCGACCTTGCTAGTAACGGCATTATCCAAGATGTCCATATTCCCATTTAAATCGGCAATATCAACGATATCTGTTCCCTCGGGCTTCTTTAATCCCAAATTTCCTGTGGTTTGCATGTGTCACTCTCCTATCTATAAGTTCTTAATTCGTTCCATGTCTTACTGTGAGCATTCTCCCAGGTCAAAACCTTAACGGAGTCCCACCACGTATAGCTGAACACAAATTCATAAGCTAAATGTGCGGGTTTAATCTCTTCGATGATTTGAATCAACCCTGCCATATTCGGAGGTATGCCCAGTGTACTCACAAAATGAATCTCAAAACGGTACTCATCAGGCACTTCCTTAACTTCAACCACTCCACCCGAAAAGGCGGACGCCGTCCGCTGGATCATCTCCGGCGTTGTCGTCCCGTTTCCACGCAGCTTCGCTTTAATCATCTCTCGGCGTGTGGCATATGACTTGGATAAATCGACATTTAGTCCAAGCTCAGCCTCCCAACGTCCAAGACTTACCGTTGCCGTTTCAACAAACGCCTGATCCAGTACATCTATAGTGCCTACCTTCAGTCCACCAATTTCTAGCCCGATGGTCTCCTGAAGCTTCTCCATTTCACGGACATCCTTATAATAATCCGGCAAATACTGCATTAGATCAGGCGCCTCGACTTCACCCGGATGGCTCGAATCTTTATCTGCGGAATATTGCAATTCGCTGTATAAAGAGCTGCCGTAACTCATCCTCTACACCCCCTTCAGTTGATTCCAGGTTAGGGGCCCTTTGGGCAAATAATCATGTGTATGCGCCGCCGGAGGGAATACCGCTGGTTTACCCGCTACACCCGCCCAAGCTACACTATCCGCTTGTTGCGCGAAATCCACCTTGCCATTGTTATTCGTATCGTAAATGCTTTTCAGCATATCTCCGGTACTCTGCGCGGCTACCAGTAAGACATTACCAGCAGCAGAACCAATGTACAGCTTGCCACTGTCTGTACAATAGCCAAGCTCACCAATAGCCAGTGCTCCAATCGCACTTTCCAATCCGCGGCGTATTTGAATCAATGTCTTTAAAGCCATTGTCCCGCCCCCTAGAATGTTCCGCCATCAATACTGGCTACAGTAAGTCTATTGCCATTCGCTGCATCGTAAACGATACTGCTTCCATCCACACTTACGGCTACACCAGCCGAGTCCACGGTGATCCCTTTTCCAGCCGTCACCGCAATCGCGTCTGCAGTAACCGTGATCCCATTACCTGCACCAATATTCAGCGTCACAGCATCGGCTTGACCGCCGCCGATCAGCCCGTTACCAGCGGTAATAGTCTGTAACGCACCACCTGTGCGCACCCATGCGCTACCGTTCCAGCTATAAATCTTCTGCTCATCATCGACGTAAGCGGTCCAGCCTACAGCCGGAACATAAAATACCCAAGCGGCAGATTGATATTCAACGATTTGATTGGTTTTCCCCGCCCATGCCCCGGTTGCTCCCGCTGGAATAATGTATCGGTCACCCTCAACCGGACTGGCAGGTGGAGCCAGCAGGTTCTGATCTTTTACCGACGCTTGCGGTTCGATGTTATGCTTGGCCAACTCAATTTCATTTTTAATCTTTTGCGCTGACCACAAATCTGTAATCGTAGTCCCGGCATCATTGATCGTCCGGTGCTTGGTCACATCGTCAATGTGAGTCTTGATCTCAGCGGCAGTCTTTACATTCGTGCCATCTGATACTTTATTGATATGTCCCGCACTAATATCCGCTTTAAGCACCTTCGCGTAGGTTGCTCCATCAGCGATATCATCAATTGTACCTGTCAGATCGCTAAGCTTCTGCGCGTTCACCCGCCGCCAAGCTGCCCCATCATCAAAATACAAATATCCGCTATTCGTACCCGTAGTCACGTAATACAAACGGCCAACGGCTCCTGCAACCGGACGCGAAGCTTCTGGCCCGGACAACGCCCTTCCGACCATGGAATTAGACGTGCCGTCACCAATATAAACTTCCTTAGTATCACTGCAAAAACCAAGCTCACCCGCCTTCAACACGCCATAACTCGTTAGCTCAGCCTTTGTTCCCCGCTTTATTTGTATAGTCTGTGCCATTTTACACCTCTCTTCTGAATGATCCTCCGTCAATCTGACCCTTGTTCTTATACCGTTCTATTTCAGTTTGAACAGCGGTAATACTTACCTGCAAACCATTAATATCATCCGCTTCAACTGTATCCCCGGGGGTTTCGTAAGTCACATAAACCTCGGGCACATCGGCAAAAATCTTAATCAACCGCCGCCATGGCGCTTCATCCGGAAAAGACACCGTAAAATTACGTAGCTCGATCCCGGAATACTGTGACCCTGTGTACACCGCGATGGTCTGATTATTGATGTTGTCATGCGCAAGCGCACCACTATACATGCCATTTACAAGCGGTAATCTCTCTTCAATAACATAGCTGCCACCATTTGCTTTTTTATTAAGCTTTTCTTGAAAAATATCAACTTTCTCCGGGTAACCCATGCTACACCTCCAGTAAAACGTTGCCGAACAAAGGTATTTCTTCTTCGTTCAACATTACGTTGCCCGCTCCACCGTTCAGCTTCAGTTCACTGTAATCCGCGACTCCCTCAGTAGCTAGCAATAGTGCACCGATTACTGACTGGCTAATATAGGTTGCTGAAAAAGCCTTCTCCTTGCGATAACTCTCAAGAATCCCCTTGAATTCATCATTTACAGCTTGCAGCGCATAACCTGAAGCGAGGGTAACTTTTGCGCTTACACTAATACTTTTGCCTTTCGCCGACGCTACTGTTACAACTGCACCTACGGGTGCTTGCCCCTCACCCGCTCCAGAGACCGGATCAATGTAATGCTGAACCTTAGTCACCAATAACTCAGAAGCAGGTTTTTTCTCAGCGTCCACAACAATCACCTTCACCGTCTTAGGACCGTTCCATAGCGGAAAAACACGTGCACCTCCCACCCCAATAACCTGCATCGCCCACTCCATATAGTGATATTTATTGCCGCTAGTAGCTGGGCGTCTGGCTGAATCCAAATAACGCTGGCGTAGCGATTCATCACTTTCGGCGTTCTCTCCAGGGATCAGAAGAGAAGCTATTTCTCCGCGCGCGAGGTCTGAAATATAATCCACTGGCAGCAAAGAACCAAAATATCGATTTCCTTCTTCTCCAGCGGTTTCACTTTCTAGCCGATACACTCCAGGAGATAGCTTCTCCACAGCCATATAATTCAGCATATCGAGTGAAAAGCGGCTTCCGAGAGGGACATCTACAAATCCTCCATCCGCTTTATAAAAAATCCCCTTCAGTTGCGCTTTGCTCGCTTCTCGCCTAACAATTCCTGACCAGGAGATACTTCGCTCCAAGTACTCTCCGGTCGCTGTATCTGCAAAATACAGATTATTATTCACATCCAGCTCAATGTACATCTGCGCGAGCTCTGCTGCTGCCGGAGCGAGCGCGTCATAAATGATGCTGCCCTCGCGTTTATCCAGACCTGACGGAACCCGGTCCAGCATCCGCTCTAAAAGAGCCTCATACGTCTGATCCTCATACATCCTCATTCCACTCCTTTCTCAGCTGAAAATTCCCGTAACGTGTGACCACCTTGCAGTCAAAAGTTAAGTTTTCTCCGGTAAACGAAACCTCAATATTCTCTAAGCTAAGGATTCGTTCATCCTGAAGTAAGGCCTCACTAATGACACGTCTGATTTCAGCTCTGACCAACAGCCGATCCTTACCCAGAACCAGCTGCCACTCTGTTCCGTAATCCGAACTGTAAATCAGATGTTCAAATCTATCGGTTCGCAGAATTTTGGCCGCTGCCTGCTGCACTGCCTCAAGTCCATCCGCTTGGCCAGTGATCCTTTGTCTGTCCCAATCCATTCGGTAAGTTAGACTGGGGCTTTCCCCACGTTCAAGGTTGACCTCGCCTTCAAGAAGGGCAGTTATCGGTCCAGATTTTCCAATCGCAGGAATCATATCGGACTCACCAGCCGATCCAGAACAATATAGCTTTGTCCACCCTGCATCCGAACCATCAGAACCCGATCACCAGAGGCAAGCCCTCGACGCACTACCACTTCTCTACCCTCTAGCTCGACTTTACATTCCATTACCGATTCAGGCAGCACTAACGCATTCCCCGATAAAATAAAACGTTGATCCACCTGGATCTGCAAAGGGGCTGCCTCCGTTACCGTCCCATAAGAAAAAGCCACGGGATTTGTATTTCCCACGGCTCCTAAGCTTGCTTTTTTTATAATATCCAACATCATTTCTACACCACCTTTATATCGAGGGACATCGTATGCTCCCCACCGGAAATCTTATGACTGCATTGATCCACCAGAAACACCTGAGTCTTGAATTCATCAAGCAGGACATAAATGAAATTACCAGCCCTTACGCGCATATCACCAATCGCCTGTACGGAGAGACTAAGCTTTTCACGGTTGTGCATTTTTAGCAGATTATTTGCCTTCTCCTGAATTTGTGCAGCATTCGCTTTGTCATCGGCCTTCTGATACAAGTGCAGGATACCCCAGCGCTTCACATTATCCTTATCGCTAACCGGAAAGAAATCACGCTTACCAGACTTCTCGTTATCCTTGTATAGAAAAATGGTGTTGTACGTATCATCATCAATACTTTTTTTGAGCGAATAATCGTACAGATAATGCCCCGCTCCCAGCACTAGGTTAAGCAGCATAGACTCCGGTTTACGCAGCGTAAGCTTGCCAAAATCATCGTAAAAAGCCATCAACCGCCCCTTATACTGAAGCTCACTGCCGATCGCTCCCATAATGATGTCCAACAGCTTTTTGTCATCTTCAATTAATGAGGGAATTCGGTACTCTGTATTCTCCAGCACACCTGTCTTCAGGCCGTAGTCCTTGGTTATTTTAGTAATAACATCGCTAGCCGTGACATCCTGCAAAACATAACTACCATTGCCTAGTAAATAACGAATCTGATCATAAGCAGTCAGCTTAATCTCCTGATCCGAGCCTGTATCAATGCTGAACACAAACCCGTAGAATACATCCACATTATCTTTGCTGAACTGAATAATATCACCGTTGCTGATGCTAAACTTGGGATGCTGATAGATACCACTGTCCACAAGTGTTAACTCTAGCGTTGATGGTTTGCCTGAACGAGCAGTTTTCCATGTAATATCGGAGACGATACCTGAAATATCCCATAAATGTCCTTCCTTATTCTTTACAAGTAGCTCCATAACAGCCTCCTACGGTAGCTTAATGACCTTACCGATTGGAAGCTTCCTCAGCTCACTATCTTTAATGCCATTAAGTTTCTGGATTTCTCCACACCTTTTGCCATCTCCAAGAATTTCTTTAGCTATTTTCCATAGATTGTCTTTAGATTTCATGATATACGTTTTAGGTTTGGGCTTTTCATTAGCCCGCTTCTGTTCTACCTTCACTTCATCTTTGACAACCTTAACTGCTACCGCTTGATAGAATACATACTTTTTGAGAGATAAAGAATATTCAATATCCCCTGATGTACCCGCACTGAGCTTCCAAGAGAAACCTTCAATACTCATAGCCATGTTCACACCGAAATCAATTTCTATGGATTTATCCTCACTAGTCGATGATTCCTTTAACCATTTCTGAGGGTTGTTTAGCTTCCCATCAGCTTTTTTCAAGTCATCAGCATAACTCACCCCAGAGAATACAAAACGAATAGGTCTGCGACTAGTCATCCACTTCTTAATCAGCTCCACATATTCAAAAGGTCTCTTCAACCCGTCTTCTTGCACCAATACGAACGGATACTTTTGTGCCGGAAAAATACTTTCAATTGTAATCTCCGTAAGCTTCGGATAAGCAATCGTATTGATTTCACCCAAATCTATAATGGTATAGCTTTTTCCATCCCCGCTCTCTTTGATCTCTAAGGTCTCCGGGTTGACTGGCAGCCGGAATGCTTCCGCCTGATTATTAAAACCAAGAAAAATCCCGTACTCTTCCACGTTACGTATACACCCCCTGTGCTGTAGAGACAAACTCCTCGTTCAGCTTTTGCCCGATCTTGTTGATAATCGTATCAATGTCTCCGGCATTATTAATATTCCCGGTCGTCACCTGCACCGTCGGCGTAAGCTCCACAAAATTCTGGATCGCCTGAATCTCCGCTAGCTCACGCAGCATTTTCAGATCATCGCTAGAGATGTCTACAGTGTCGTTGATGGAGTCGAGTTGCTTCACGCGGTTTACGGTGTTTAGATTACCTGGAGTTCCTGCATTTTGAAAAGAACCCGTAGCTGAAGGTGTATTCATCGTAGGAACTACTGGAATTTCAGGTACGGTAGGCGTTTGCAAAGGTTTTGACAAATCCCCTGAATGGGTAGTATTCCACTGATTTAATGTGGTGTTATTACTCTTATTTCCACCCACATTTAATTTTTCTTTAAACTTATTGATATCAAAATTCTGGATTTTTTCTGCCCCTGAATTAAAAGAAGCTCCAATGTCCATTTGCAAATCCTTTTTGAATTGACTGCTATCAACCTCTTCAATATGAAGATTGATCTCCGACTCTATACCAATAAATTTGCCAACAGCTCCAACTACTTTATTTATACTATCTAGCAAAAAGTTCACAGCGCCAATAATACCATTAACAAATCCGGTCCAAAGATCGATAACAAAGCCCACAAATTCTGCAACGAGCTGTCCCAGTCCCCTGAACATATTCGCCAAAAAGTCCCTCACAGGCTGAAGGGCTGCCACAATCCCTAAAAATGCTACTATAAGTGCAACTATAAGCCCTATTACAAGTGCAATTGGATTAGCACTCATCACAGCGTTGAAAATGCCTTGGGCTGCGGTAGCAATTCCGGTAGCAATAGATGAAATTCTAGTTGCAATTGTTGAGGCATTCATCGCGATTGCTAAGGCAATAACTCCAGCAACAACACCCAAAACAATCGGCAAAACAACAGGGTTGCTAAGAACACTCCAGAGATACAATGCACCTTGTACGACCTGCGAGAATACTTGTGCAAGTATCGCCAGTCCAATCGCTATCCCATCGATAATTGGCTGAAAGCTTCCATCTGAAAATGCCTGGTTAAGAATGCCTAATAGTGGTGACAATGCTGCAAGAGCACCTTCTCCCATACCAGCCAGAGAGTTGTTATAGTTTCCAAGAAGAGCTTGCCATTGATTAACGGGTGAATCCATCATGGTTTGTAGCGAATCACTCGTCATCCCTGACGTTGTCATAATATCTCCCAAAGTACTCAAAAAGGCTTCCATATTGCCCGTTCCGGCCACTAGATCAAGTCCACCCAGATCCTCTTTATCCACCTGAAGCATGGATGCTAAATCACTAGAATCCCCCTCAAAAGCAGAAGTAATCGCCGATGAAGTATCACCAATATCTTTACCCTCCGGAGACATCATGCTTAGCCTTGTGGAATAATCCATAAGCTTATCTAACTGATCCGTATTTTGAGTTTTAGGATAAAACGACAAGACACTTTCCATGGACTTGTTTACATCCTGCCCGGTATCTAGTGCCCTCTTCTTGAACTTATCAAACATTGCCACACCAACATCAGCATTTCCGGTTTTCGCTTTAAAAAGATCCTCCCATTTTTGCTGTTCAGCTGCAGGCGCAAGCACCTTTTCCATAACTCCTTTAACTTTTTCCAGCACACCTTTGGCTTTCCCAAAAGCACCGGTGATCTTTTCCCATGTACCCGCCTGCTGTTCAGCCCCTGCTGCTCCTTGTTCTGCCGCACCGTTCAGTCTCTCCTGAGCCTGTACTGCGCCTCCAATAGAAGCTTGAATTCTGGTATAAGCTGCACTGTAATTGTTAGTAATGTTGTACACGGGTTTATTGACTATTTTCATACTTATTCGGTTTAAGGTTGCGGAAAAGGAATTTGAAATATTTGCAGAAACCTGAGTTGTAATTTGATTGGTTATATCATTGATCCATTGGTTGGAGACTTGCTGGATTCCAGCTATATTGTTTTGCATACCTGCCATTCATTCACCCCCTCATCTCTTCCTCGCCTTACTCCGTGCCTGATCCCGCTTCTCCTTCTCCACACGAACAGCAATCATCGCATAAATTGCGGCACGTTCGCGCGAAGACAGCTTCATCAGCTCATGCGGTAAAATATGCAGCTCGTGGAGGGCGTAGTAAGCTAAGTTCGCTTCACTGTCGCCCTCGTTGATTAGTTTTTTACTTCATCCACCAGCTCGTTCATATCTGTACCGAAGCCATTCAAGGCCTGTACCCGTTCACCCAGTGCCGCAAATTCACCTGGAAGCAGCATTTTACGCAGCAGCGTTTCGGCACCAAGAACACCATAAGAACGTTGTAGCTCAGCATTTTTCAGATCTGGATGCACCACACTTGAGGTCATAAGCTTAGCCATATAATCATTCGGTTCAATCTCGGAGGTATACACTCCGTTCTTACCTTTGACCTTACGAGTAGCTGCTTTACGGCATTCCTGATTCTCATCCTCGTTCATACTGCGTAGCTTCCAGGCAACTGCGTTTCCTTCCTTATCCTTAAACCGCTGCGATACTACAAACTCCTCGGTCGTGTCACATGCTACATTTTGCGCAAAAAACAAACTTAATTCACTCATTGTCTTCCTCCTAAAATGATTTAGTTTCTTCTAGTACTACTAACTAGACAGAGAAGAGACCCGCCGCTCACCTGCACGCCCGGGCCTTACTTGCTCCTATCTAGTTGTCTTTATTATTTTCCGGAGCCGGCGGGAGCGCCAAATGCTTGCACAATCTGCACGTCTTCAAAGGTAAAGCTCACTTCTTCTTCCAGCGCATCTGATTCTGTATCAAGAGAAGCCATGATGACACTATCAAGGTTCACGCCTTTTAAAATAATGCGTTGTGCTCCAACACTGGACGATGGGTCTTCATTCGTAACCTCAATATCGAAATATTGATCGACACCTGTATTCATATAATCGAGCATCATCTGGCGGAAACGGCTAGTCATATAAAAAATCGTCATCGAACCGCTGCCCGACCATCCAGTCGCTTTATGCTGAACACCACGGCGGCCTAGAGTCTTCACCTCTGCCTTTGTTTTTTCTACCGTAGCTTCAAGCGTCTTCACATAGAACATCTCTTCAGCTTGCGTACCAATCACGGCATACGCACGGCCCTCCTGGCCGGAAATCGTATCACTAGCTTTTAAAAATGCCATCTTAAACCACCTTCACTTTCATATATACTTTTTCTACGGAATCTACCGGTTTCACAGCCACATCCAGCACGATACTATCACTATCCGCACCAGCCACAACGACAACATCTGTCTGCGCGTTAAAGCCCTCAATCGCACCCATATCCTGCAGATCATTCATATAAGTCGCACATTGTGACCAGAACAGAGCCCGTCCATCTTCATTATTCGCTACCTTACCAATGTAGTAGTTCTCAAAAATACGCTTCAGATCATTCGCAATCCCATCCAGCACGCGTAGCACACGATTTTTGGAGAACGCTTTGCCTTTATCCGGAGAAAATGCCGTAAACGTGTTAATATCTTGCTCCACCACAGCTCGCCCTCCACTGTAAGTAAAGAGCAATTCACCTCGCAGCAAAGCTGCAGTCGTCTCAGAATGGCTAAGCCGCACATCAGCGTCAACGGAGTCGTCATATCCCTGATAAGTCAGTGATTGATTCACCTCAGCAGCAGCCGTAGCACCGGCCACCCAAGCAACAGCATTGTTGTTATCAATCCTAGTTCCGTCACTCAGTACTACCCCATTCTTCACGCTGATCACACCCTCATGACCCGCAGTAGCATAATCCGATAGTACAGCCTGCACTTTCTTACCTTCCGTATCCCGCAGTCTTCTCACCCAAGAGCTATACAGCGCCTTAAGCGTACTATCCTGCGATACTAGTCCAACCGTTTGGAACTCAAGCACCTCAAGAGCAGACAAGAAATCGCTATGCGCACCATTTGTCACCGTACCATTAGCTCCGCCAATAAGCGGCATCCCTGCGGTTAGCTTCAAGCCTTCTGCACCATTTTTCTGGAATTGTACATAATCGTTAGCGACCAACTCTTCAGCCGTTCCAACCGTTTGTTTATTCAGTTCAGTTCCATTCAGCAGTGTCTTTACATCAAAAAGAGCATTATTCTCAATATTCTTCTCAATAACAACAGAAAGATCATTTCCGCGTACACCGCCATATTTAGCCGTAACCTGTAGACCATTGTTCGTGACCGCCGCTTTAACCCCTTCATTCAATCGATAGAGCAGTAACGTTCCCGCACGTTTCAGCGCTTCGCGCACTGGTAGTAGTGTCGAATGTTCCAGATCATAACCTAGCAGCTTATTTACATCGTCCTGCGGGGTAATCTTCATGATCACTCCGGGTTCTCCCCAAGATAAGGCAAGTGCCAAAGCAGTAATTCCGCGTTCTCCCATTTTGCCGATGGCACCTTGATTCGATGCTACATTTACGTACACCCCGGGGCGTACCTTATTTTGAGTTGTCCATGTTCCGCCTGCCATTAGTTCAAAACCTCCTTATTAATAAACAATCCCATAGATTGCTTCGCTTCTTCGATCGTATAACTTTTGTCATCCTGCAAAATAACGTTCAGCACATCCTTTTCCTTAACCGTAAAAAGCGATGAATTCACAATCTGCTCTTTACCAAAACGATCTCCATTACTCACCTTTGTGCTCATTTCAGTCTTTCTCCTCCTATCATTTGTCCCATCTTAATAGGGTCAGGCTTCTCACTTTGCAAATACACCATATAGTCCGTTGTAAAAAGCGGTCCATGCCCCTCTACCCCAGCTTCCCAGGCTTGCCTAGCTACACGAAAGGAGCCACCCTCTTGCTCCATCCCTGCCATTGCCTCACTCAGCTTATCTGCCATTCTCTCAGCTTCCAGAAGACTGCCTTGTTCATAACGGATACCGAAGCGATAGACCGCTAAATATCGGCCTTCCCGCTGCCGATCCAGAGTCGCTGAGATCAGTCCGGGATAAAAATAAGCCGTCTGAGGTTTCTCCCCCTCCACATATACAGGCACATCTGGAAAGTACCTCTCCAGCGCACTCGTAATGTGTTCTCGTAATTGTTGTACCGACATCACTTCATTCCTTTCTGATCTGCGGCGGATCGCCGATCTTTGATGGTGTTAACCTTCAATTGCATTAACATTTAAGAAGACACCCCCTCTACTAAAATTAAGAACAAAAAGGATACTATCCAATGTTGGATAATACCCTTCTATACTAGGCCAATGCCAAAAGAATCTTTCACCGCTAGATTTGTTCTCATCACCACTAGGGTTGAACTATTAGCAGAGCATTCATGCTCTTGCGGTGTTCTTTTTGCTTCATTTGCCATGTTATAAATATACACCCCTATTTGCCTTGCAGAGACGGTATACCGACGAGGTTTAAGCTAGCTTTGGGATGGTATAGAGCGGTTTTTCGGAGGAACATAAAATCAATAAAAAAAGACCGCATCATCCGCTCGGACGACACAGTCTTTAGTAACCGTCTATTTCTCTTAAGTAATACTAATCTTCTCTTTCTTCACTCTAGGTGCTGTTATTAAAGTGTTAAGGGACAGTAGACCGAGATCTGTTAAAGCCAAAGCCATCTTATAAAAAGCCTTCGAACGTATCTTCACGTAAGTGTCCTTACTCACCGGTGGATCAAACACATGATTGTAAATCGTATAATCGTACGTTTCGTCTCTTTTCATATAACGCTCTCTTACTAATTGCTGTTCCCTCGTATCGAGTCTTTCTACCACAGAGTCTATCGCTGAGCAAAAAGCCCTCCTGGCAGCCGGTATATCCACATTATAAGAAGCTATCGCAGCAGTCTGATCAGTAACAGTATTCGTAGGACCATGAAATCTTTCTGTATACGAATAAGTAGTACTGGCTTCCTTAGCCTCAAATGTAACGGTCTTAAAAATACGGTATTTCTCCAACATGCTCTCTATAGCGACCTGGGTTCGGCGACGGTCTAGCTCCGGTAAAGCAGATAAGTTCATCATTTTATGCACTCCTTTAGGTTTTAACAGAATGAGATTAAATTGCGGAAGTTTCCTAAGCAATGTGCTAAAATATAAAAGTGTTCGTATTCTGTTCGTATTTTTCTATAATATACCACTTCTCTACCAATCTCGTAAAACCCCGTTTGAGTCTGTTTTGAGCGAAAAAGAATAGCTTTCCCTCCATTATCTTGCCTTTTGGCAATAATATACGCTTTGTTGTTTACCAATTGGCAAAAATGGCTTATATTAATAACATAAGCTTCAGTCTATAAGGAGTGGTTGAGATGAAACAGGATTTTGGGGATTATATGAAGCAACTTCGCGAAACTAAGGGACTTACTATTAATCAATTGGCAGCAGCAGCAGGTATTAGCGGATCACAGATTTCACGGATTGAAAATGGTCTAAGAGGTGTTCCTAAGCCAACTACATTACGCAAAATAGCAGAGGCTACAGGAGTCCCGTACGAGGAGCTAATGGATCAAGCGGGGTATTTGCAGGAACAGGCTCTTCCAAGCGAAGAGATTGTCCCAGAGTGGGCTACAAGCAAGGATAAACGTGACTTCCGTAAAATGCTGGAGGATGATGGAGAGCTGATGTTTGATGGGATTCCACTAGACAAGGATGACAAACAGAGGATAAAAGATGTACTGACCGGCTTATTCTGGGAAGCCAAACAGATGAACAAGAGAAAGAAATCCAACAACACTTAATAACTACACTAACATGCTGCAGGTGAAGAATATGGATGAACTGATCAATAATCTGATTAAAAAATATAAAACCAACTGTCCGTTCGAGCTGGCCTCAGCGCTAGGTATTCATATTCGCTTCATGAACCTTGGGACAGGCACAAAGGGATTATATTACCGAAAACTAAGAAGAAGATTTATCGTCATTCATAATGAGTTGCCAGTTGAGTGGCAGCGCTTCGTTTGTGCGCATGAATTAGGACATGATCGCCTTCACAAGGGGATTAACCGCTTTTTCCTGGAAGAAAGCTCTTACTTCTCTCCTGGCAAGCTTGAGCGTCAAGCTAACGTCTTTGCTGTAAAGCTACTATCCATAGGCAGTAATCCTGAGCAAGAAGAATCCTGTAAAAGTTATTATCTACGGATTGGCATTCCGCCAGAAGTACAGTTTCTTTTGGAAGAATGATAGAGCATATGTTATATGAATTTATGTGTGTTTTAATTCTATACATAACAAAAAAAGCTCTTACCGAAGTAAGAGCTTTCTAAGAGCAATTAAGCTGAGTATCGGGATGACACGATTTGAACATGCGACCCCCTGGTCCCAAACCAGGTGCTCTACCAAGCTGAGCTACATCCCGTTACTATAAAATTATGGAGCGGGTGATGGGAATCGAACCCACGCTATCAGCTTGGAAGGCTGAAGTTCTACCATTGAACTACACCCGCAAAGGTGAAAATCGGGATGACACGATTTGAACATGCGACCCCCTGGTCCCAAACCAGGTGCTCTACCAAGCTGAGCTACATCCCGTTAAAATACTATAATTGCTTAATAAAAAAAATGGCGCGCCCTGAGAGATTCGAACTCCCGGCCTTTTGATTCGTAGTCAAACGCTCTATCCAGCTGAGCTAAGGGCGCAAAAATTATGGAGCGGACGACGGGAATCGAACCCGCGACCCTCGCCTTGGCAAGGCGATGCTCTACCGCTGAGCCACGTCCGCAATAAGTGGTGCGCGTGAAGGGACTTGAACCCCCACGTCGTGAAACGCCAGATCCTAAGTCTGGTGCGTCTGCCATTCCGCCACACGCGCATGTAATAATAAAAGTGAGCCATGAAGGACTCGAACCTTCGACACCCTGATTAAAAGTCAGGTGCTCTACCAACTGAGCTAATGGCTCGCACTTGGCTGGGGATATAGGATTCGAACCTATGAGTGACGGAGTCAAAGTCCGTTGCCTTACCACTTGGCTAATCCCCATTGATGTTACCTCTATGTTGCCCATAATCTCTCAGGAAGATTATGGTGGAGGCTGAGGGGATCGAACCCCCGACCCTCTGCTTGTAAGGCAGATGCTCTCCCAGCTGAGCTAAGCCTCCATATCTATGGGACCCTCTAAGGGTAAGTACAAGTAAAAGTTGGTGACCCGTATGGGATTCGAACCCATGTTACCTCCGTGAAAGGGAGGTGTCTTAACCCCTTGACCAACGGGCCTTGCAAATCTGTGGAGCTCTCAACCGGATTCGAACCGGTGACCTCTTCCTTACCATGGAAGCACTCTACCTGCTGAGCTATGAGAGCATGGCTCCCCGAACAGGACTCGAACCTGTGACAACTCGATTAACAGTCGAGTGCTCTACCAACTGAGCTATCAGGGAATATCCGCTTGGCAACGTCCTACTCTCCCAGGACCCTTCGGTCCAAGTACCATCGGCGCTGGAGGGCTTAACGGTCGTGTTCGGGATGGGTACGCGTGGAACCCCTCCGCTATCGCCACCAAACGGGCATTTACAGCGTAAATGCTCAGGCTTGATGCCTGAAAACTGAATCCGAATTGAATTTGCGTCTTAAGTATAGGATAAGCCCTCGACCGATTAGTATTGGTCAGCTCCATGCATTACTGCACTTCCACCTCCAACCTATCTACCTCGTCGTCTTCAAGGGGTCTTACTAATTGGGAAATCTCATCTTGAGGGGGGCTTCACGCTTAGATGCTTTCAGCGCTTATCCCGTCCGTACGTAGCTACCCAGCCATGCTCCTGGCGGAACAACTGGTGCACCAGCGGTACGTCCATCCCGGTCCTCTCGTACTAAGGACAGCTCCTCTCAAATTTCCTGCGCCCACGACAGATAGGGACCGAACTGTCTCACGACGTTCTGAACCCAGCTCGCGTACCGCTTTAATGGGCGAACAGCCCAACCCTTGGGACCTACTTCAGCCCCAGGATGCGATGAGCCGACATCGAGGTGCCAAACCTCCCCGTCGATGTGGACTCTTGGGGGAGATAAGCCTGTTATCCCCAGGGTAGCTTTTATCCGTTGAGCGATGGCCCTTCCATGCGGTACCACCGGATCACTAAGTCCGACTTTCGTCCCTGCTCGACTTGTAGGTCTCGCAGTCAAGCTCCCTTATGCCTTTGCACTCTTCGAATGATTTCCAACCATTCTGAGGGAACCTTGGAACGCCTCCGTTACTCTTTAGGAGGCGACCGCCCCAGTCAAACTGCCCGCCTGACACGGTCCCCGTACCCGGTTAGGGTACTAGGTTAGAACCTAGATACGATCAGGGTGGTATCCCAACGGCGCCTCCACCGAAGCTTGCGCTCCGATTTCTACGGCTCCCACCTATCCTGTACAGATCGTACCCAAATTCAATATCAAGCTGCAGTAAAGCTCCATGGGGTCTTTCCGTCTTGTCGCGGGTAACCTGCATCTTCACAGGTATTAAAATTTCACCGGATCTCTCGTTGAGACAGCGCCCAAGTCGTTACGCCATTCGTGCGGGTCAGAATTTACCTGACAAGGAATTTCGCTACCTTAGGACCGTTATAGTTACGGCCGCCGTTTACTGGGGCTTCGGTTCATAGCTTCGGGTTACCCCTAACCACTCCCCTTAACCTTCCAGCACCGGGCAGGCGTCAGCCCGTATACTTCGCCTTGCGGCTTCGCACAGACCTGTGTTTTTGCTAAACAGTCGCTTGGGCCTTTTCACTGCGGCCCCCTCGTGCTATTCACACTACCGGGGCACCCCTTCTCCCGAAGTTACGGGGTCATTTTGCCGAGTTCCTTAACGAGAGTTCTTCCGCGCGCCTTAGAATTCTCTTCTCGCCTACCTGTGTCGGTTTGCGGTACGGGCACCTTCTCCTGGCTAGAGGCTTTTCTTGGCAGTGTGAGATCATGACCTTCGCTACTGTAATTTTCGCTCCCCATCACAGCCCAGCCTTAATGATGTGCGGATTTGCCTACACATCAGCCTCACTGCTTAGACGGACATATCCATCAGTCCGCGTCACTACCCTCCTGCGTCACCCCATCGCTCATAGCGGATTACGGTGGTACAGTAATTTCAAACTGTTGTCCTTCGACTACGCCTTTCGGCCTCGCCTTAGGTCCCGACTTACCCTGAGCGGACGAGCCTTCCTCAGGAAACCTTGGGCTTTCGGCGGATCAGATTCTCACTGATCTTTTCGTTACTCATACCGGCATTCTCACTTGTATGCTGTCCAGCGCTCCTTACGGTACACCTTCAACCCACATACAACGCTCCCCTACCCCAGATACATACGTATCTAGCCATAGCTTCGGTGGTGTGTTTAGCCCCGTTACATTTTCGGCGCAGAGTCACTCGACCAGTGAGCTATTACGCACTCTTTCAATGGTGGCTGCTTCTAAGCCAACATCCTGGTTGTCTGTGCAACTCCACATCCTTTCCCACTTAACACACACTTGGGGACCTTAGCTGATGGTCTGGGCTGTTTCCCTTTTGACAATGGATCTTAGCACTCACTGTCTGACTCCCGGCAATAAGTATATGGCATTCGGAGTTTGACTGAGCTTGGTAATCCTTGCGGACCCCGCACCCAATCAGTGCTCTACCTCCACTACTCTTATACCGAGGCTAGCCCTAAAGCTATTTCGGGGAGAACCAGCTATCTCCGAGTTCGATTGGAATTTCTCCGCTACCCCCACCTCATCCCCGCATTTTTCAACATGCGTGGGTTCGGGCCTCCAGTGCGTGTTACCGCACCTTCACCCTGGACAGGGGTAGATCACACGGTTTCGGGTCTACGTCCACATACTCAATCGCCCTATTCAGACTCGCTTTCGCTGCGGCTCCGTCTTCTCGACTTAACCTTGCATGTTAAACGTAACTCGCCGGTTCATTCTACAAAAGGCACGCCATCACCCATTAATAGGGCTCTGACTTTTTGTAAGCACACGGTTTCAGGTTCTATTTCACTCCCCTTCCGGGGTGCTTTTCACCTTTCCCTCACGGTACTGTTTCACTATCGGTCGCCAGGTAGTATTTAGCCTTAGCAGATGGTCCTGCTGGATTCATACGGGGTTTCACGTGCCCCGCACTACTCGGGATCCGTCTCGGAGAGAACACAGTTTAGGTTACAGGGCTTTTACCTCTATCGCGGGCCTTTCCAGACCTCTTCACCTACCATATTCCTTTGTAACTCCATGTGAGACGTCCCACAACCCCTAAGAGCAAGCTCTTAGGTTTAGGCTGTTCCGCGTTCGCTCGCCGCTACTGACGGAATCACTATTGTTTTCTCTTCCTCAGGGTACTTAGATGTTTCAGTTCCCCTGGTCTGCCTCTACATCTCCTATGTGTTCAGAGATGAGTAACTGCGAATTACCACAGCTGGGTTTCCCCATTCGGACACCCCCGGATCAAAGCTTGCTTACAGCTCCCCGAGGCAGTTTCGTTGTTCGCCACGTCCTTCGTCGGCTCCTGGCGCCTAGGCATCCTCCGTGTGCTCTTATTAGCTTAACCTTGATTTTTCCGCAGGAAAATATCATACAATGACATTCTCTTTTGGAATCATCTCACTAATAACATTTACTTGTTTACACAAGTTGCTAAAAGATGTTCTAAAACGCAAATTCGTTTCGGTATCCAGTTTTCAAGGATCAATGTTTAAAGAAGGTATTGAATTAAAAATTATGGTGGAGCCAAGCGGGATCGAACCGCTGACCTCCTGCTTGCAAGGCAGGCGCTCTCCCAGCTGAGCTATGGCCCCATAAAAGATATAAAGTTATATGGTGGGCCTTGGTGGACTCGAACCACCGACCTCACCCTTATCAGAGGTGCGCTCTAACCAACTGAGCTAAAAGCCCATATAACATATATAACATTGTGAATCAACCAAAGAATGGTTGTCCGCTTGGCGGCGTCCTACTCTCCCAGGACCCTTCGGTCCAAGTACCATCGGCGCTGGAGGGCTTAACGGTCGTGTTCGGGATGGGTACGTGTGGAACCCCTCCGCTATCGCCACCAAACGTATATGAAAGAGACTTACTCTTTCAAAACTGAACACGAGTGAGTGTTCGAACCCGAAGGTTCTATTGTGGAAGTTTAACTTCCGATTTGAATGTCTTCATTGCAGAAGACGATTCTCCATAGAAAGGAGGTGATCCAGCCGCACCTTCCGATACGGCTACCTTGTTACGACTTCACCCCAATCATCTACCCCACCTTCGGCGGCTGGCTCCCTTGCGGGTTACCCCACCGACTTCGGGTGTTGTAAACTCTCGTGGTGTGACGGGCGGTGTGTACAAGACCCGGGAACGTATTCACCGCGGCATGCTGATCCGCGATTACTAGCAATTCCGACTTCATGCAGGCGAGTTGCAGCCTGCAATCCGAACTGAGACCGGCTTTGATGGGATTGGCTTCACCTCGCGGTTTCGCTTCCCGTTGTACCGGCCATTGTAGTACGTGTGTAGCCCAGGTCATAAGGGGCATGATGATTTGACGTCATCCCCACCTTCCTCCGGTTTGTCACCGGCAGTCACTCTAGAGTGCCCAACATTACTTGCTGGCAACTAAAGTTAAGGGTTGCGCTCGTTGCGGGACTTAACCCAACATCTCACGACACGAGCTGACGACAACCATGCACCACCTGTCTCCTCTGTCCCGAAGGCCGCCACTATCTCTAGTGGATTCAGAGGGATGTCAAGACCTGGTAAGGTTCTTCGCGTTGCTTCGAATTAAACCACATACTCCACTGCTTGTGCGGGTCCCCGTCAATTCCTTTGAGTTTCAGTCTTGCGACCGTACTCCCCAGGCGGAGTGCTTACTGTGTTAACTTCGGCACCAAGGGTATCGAAACCCCTAACACCTAGCACTCATCGTTTACGGCGTGGACTACCAGGGTATCTAATCCTGTTTGCTCCCCACGCTTTCGCGCCTCAGCGTCAGTTACAGCCCAGAAAGTCGCCTTCGCCACTGGTGTTCCTCCACATATCTACGCATTTCACCGCTACACGTGGAATTCCACTTTCCTCTTCTGTACTCAAGTCACCCAGTTTCCAGTGCGACCTCAGGTTGAGCCCAAGGTTTAAACACCAGACTTAAATGACCGCCTGCGCGCGCTTTACGCCCAATAATTCCGGACAACGCTTGCCCCCTACGTATTACCGCGGCTGCTGGCACGTAGTTAGCCGGGGCTTTCTTCTCAGGTACCGTCACTCCGATAGCAGTTACTCTACCGGACGTTCTTCCCTGGCAACAGAGCTTTACGATCCGAAAACCTTCATCACTCACGCGGCGTTGCTCCGTCAGACTTTCGTCCATTGCGGAAGATTCCCTACTGCTGCCTCCCGTAGGAGTCTGGGCCGTGTCTCAGTCCCAGTGTGGCCGTTCACCCTCTCAGGTCGGCTACGCATCGTCGCCTTGGTGGGCCGTTACCCCACCAACTAGCTAATGCGCCGCAGGCCCATCCCTCAGTGACAGATTGCTCCGTCTTTCATTCTTTCTTCAGGAGAAAAAAGAAATTATCCGGTATTAGCTACCGTTTCCGGTAGTTATCCCAGTCTAAGGGGCAGGTTGCCTACGTGTTACTCACCCGTCCGCCGCTAAGTCATTTTGAAAGCAAGCTTTCAAAATGACTCCGCTCGACTTGCATGTATTAGGCACGCCGCCAGCGTTCGTCCTGAGCCAGGATCAAACTCTCCAATTAGTATTGAAAAGAGCGATATGCTCATTTTGAAACATCTGACGAGAAAATTAATTCTCTAATTTTGGATTTCACTTTCGTGATTTCCCACTCACTCGTTGTTCAGTTTTCAAAGATCAATGTCTCTCATTTCGTCGTCGTTGTTTGTCAGCGGCGACCTTTATAATATATCACAGTGTTTCGTTGTTTGGCAAGTCTTTTTTTTGAAAAAGTTTTTTTCAACTTTTCTTGCCTTCCGCTTCCCTTTTACACAAGCAAAAGGAGCGCGAGATATAATTTATCACGAGCACTCCTTTTTAGTCAAGCTATTTTATTAAAAAATCTTAAATTCATATAAGACTCTTGCATTTACCGCTTATCCTTAGTGTTTATACTGAGAAGAACGTCCACCCCACGCATACTTGGAAAGCTCTTTCTGAGGAGCAAAACGAGCATACATACGAAATACAGTCTTATATCTATTGGCGATGGCATGCCTGATATTTTGGTCCAAGCGCTGATCGCTCAAATCTAACAGCATCTCATCAAGTTCTTTCCGCAAAACATAATCCAGTTCCTTGCATTCTTTTTCGTTGAACAACATTCCCAACATATGCTTGGCCTCCTTCATGAAGTTGCAAGTAACACATTCACTAAAACCAAAAACCCCTTGTACATAATTAGTTAGTCCATCTCATGGAGAAAGCTGCCTTAAGATCCTCTTACACTAGATTAACCGGAGTACTCTTTTTATAACCATAATTATTAAAAATTCCCTTTATGGTTTCGTCACGATTATATACTTCTGACCTTTAGGCAATCCTTGGATGAATAGCTTTAATGTTATGCTCCATTCTCGGAAGTTTTATGATAAAAGAGAAAAAGTTATTGTGCTTTCAATGATGGCTGCAACAAATAACAGGATTATTGTCCAAATAGATGCCGTAAGTGTTTGACGCATGAACGAAGACCAATCAACACCTCTGTTCACTTTTTTAGTGGATGAGCTAAACAGACTTGCAACTACTTTCCCGCCGAACTGAAGTCCAAATGCACAAGCAATAATGATTGCTGGAATCTCTATAATCCCATGTGGCAGCAGTCCTTTTACTATTAGTTCGAATAAATCCTGTCCTTGCAGTGCTGATAAATGAATCAGATAGCCGATAACCGCTCCGTTAATAAATAAGAATATGGCTGGCAGTATACCGAACAGCGCCCCTAAAAATATGATAAGAACACCCTTGATGCTGTTATTCAAAAATATAAATACAAAGAAGCTCCATTGCGGATTAGAAGAATCTCTAAGGTTGCCACTGATTTCACTGAGCCCCTCTAATTGCTGAACCAATAGCTTTTCCAGACTGCTAGTAGCTACCCACCCTATAACCGCTCCTACTGCGAACAGCAGACAGGATAGCAATAAAGCCTTCCGGATCGTTTTTAGATCTTTAATAAACGTGAAGAACGACAACATAAATACCCTCCTGAAATTGTGATCTCTGTTTCTTAGGTCATAACCTTGCGGTACGAGCATACATTTAGAACAAACAAGCATTTCGCATGGGAGAGGAGCGCTGTCATTATGAATTCTTTTTATGTATTCAGCGGCAAAAAGATTAAACGATTCATCTATATCTTCGCCGCTGTGCTTCTTGCTGCTGGAGTTGTCTATGTCGAGAGGGGAAACATAACCGTTTTTTCTGAATCCGGACCTTCCGCGATCTACAGTGTACCAACAGAGAAGAAGCTGATTGCCCTGACCTTCGATATTAGCTGGGGGGAGAAAAGACCCGAACCAATTTTGAAGGTACTTGAAGACAAGAAAGTGGACAAAGCCACCTTCTTCCTATCGTCTCCATGGAGTAAGACTCACCCAGACATTGTAACTAACATTAAGAATGCAGGTTTTGAAATTGGAAGTCATGGTCATAAACACGTCAATTACAGCACACTAAGCAACGAAGAAATTCGTACACAGATCTCAACGGCTCACACCGTACTTACCGAATTAACCGGCACTGAACCTAATTTGATTCGTATGCCTAATGGAGATTTTGACAAAAGAGTCCTTCAGGTTGCCAACGATCTCGGTTACAAGGTCATTCAATGGGATACAGACTCCCTGGACTGGAAGAACATCGGCGTAGACAATATCGTGAAGCGTGTAACGACAAAAGCGCATCCAGGTGATATCGTCCTTCTACATGCCAGTGATTCCTGTAAACAAACACATGAAGCACTTCCACTCATTATCGACGAGCTCCGCAGACAAGGTTATGAATTCGTTACCGTCTCTGAGCTGATTAGTCAAAGCAACACCGAAGGTAAAGAAGTACGCGACTCAGCTTCACTGAGTAATGCCATTGAGGACGCAGCTGGGCTGTAAAAACATATTCAATCTCTGGTGCCGTAATGGATGTTGATCTGTCCAAAGGATTAATGACGTGGAGAAATGAGTTCCGATATGTCAGGTGTGGGGGTATTCAGCTTCGGATAGCTCAGATCCAGACTCTCCAGTGTCTTTACAACGATGGATAAGGTCAAATAGTTGCGGTACCATTGATGATTGGCAGGTATCCAGTACCAGGGTGCTTTATCTATGCTAGATTCCTTGAAGACATCTTCATATGCTTCTTGGTAATCATCCCAATACTCCCGCTCCTGGAGATCACTTGCATCGAATTTCCAATGTTTTTTGGGATCTTCAAGCCGTTCCTTAATCTTCTTCAGCTGCTTCTCTTTAGAAATATGCAGAAAAAGCTTGATAATTGTCGTCCCCTCTTCCACCAGCATTTCCTCGAACTGCCGTATGTAACGAAAGCGACGCTTCAAGTCATCCTTTTTTAACCCTCCGTGTACCCGTGGTACCAATACATCTTCATAATGCGAGCGGTTAAATGCAGAGATATATCCCTTAGGGGGTGTCTTCTGATGAACCCTCCATAGAAAATCATGAGCCTCTTCCTCTAGAGATGGTTTCTTGAAGCTGGTCACTATAAATCCTTGTGGATTAATGCCTGAAAAAATATGCTTAACCGTGCCATCCTTACCGCTGGAATCCATTCCTTGCAGAATAACAAGCAGCGAATGCTTTTTCTGAGCAAACAAAATATCTTGGAGCTCTGCCAAACGTGCTTTAAGCTCTTCTGTTTTGGCTTCTACTTCTTTTTTGGATTTAAAAACACCTGTGTCGTCCGGATCCAGCTTGTTAAGCCGGATTTCTTTTGTGTCTTTTATCATATAGCGCTTGATGTCCATATATTCCCCTCCTGAAAGTTTTGTAAAGCATATACATCATCGGGACGCTTCGTACAAAACTTACTTCGAAAGCATACGCTTAGTTTTGTGAGCGTATCGTTCTTTAAGATTAACCTCTACAATCAGATTTTAATCGTTAAGATACAGTTAGAGCAAAAAACCCCGTCTTCTGAGATCAGAGCACGGGGTTCTTTGTTTAGTGCCTTCCCCATTCATTATCCGGCTGCCGGCTTCAGAATACGGTGTAGCATCAAAATTTGGAATGCATTACAAGCGATAAGCGGAACAACAATAAATACCGTTGCACTATCAACACCTATACGAAGCACGCCAATAACTTCCACAATTGAAATAGCTGTCATAAAAAAGAGGGTTGGAATCAAAGCTGAGATGTTTGTACTTTTTACTTTGAAATAAGACACAATAATAGCTGCTAGCAAAATAACGATTCCTAATATTAGATCAGACATAACATTTCTTTCCCCACCAACGACGGTACGCAAAAAAATCAGTTCAAGCAATGCGAGCACAGAAAGCACTAGTTGTATGTATTTCCAAACCTTTTGTGGAAAAACGCCGTTGCCCATATAATTCAAAATCAAATAGGCAAAAAAACCAAGTTGCGAATAAACGCTTACAAGCATACCGTAGCCAAGCAGAATCAGCGGGTATAAAAAGAAATCCCCGACACTTTTGAAATCAATCTTACCATTTACGAATTGCAGTGCCAGACCAGCGATTACAGCCCCACCCGCTCCTATAAGGAGGGTAGTCCAAAATAAATGAAACCATTTTTTTATACTCAGCCAATTCACCTCCTCTTGTCAGATTTATTTTACCAAGGATACCGACAAAACACCATTACACCCACAACATAAATGTGATCTAATTCGGCATAATACATCTAGAGAATCCTATAAAGGAGGGCAGCGCCAATGAAATGGAGATTTATCGGATCTGTGGGTTTGGCATTGAGCTTTGTTATGGCCTTAACGGCTTGCGGAAGTGAGCAGAGCAGTTCTTCTTCCGGACAAGGCAGTTATAAAGAAACGAAGACCATGGTTTTAGATATATTGAAAAGCGATGAGGGTAAAAAAGCGGTTGAGGAATCATTATCAAGCTCCAGCTCTAGCGGTACCAGTGGAATGAGCATGAAGATGATGCCACTTCAAACAACAGAGGAGATCAAGCTCGCTGTTAAAAATACTCTCACTGCACCGGAATATCAGAAGGAAATCGAGAAGATAATGACTGATCCCAAATTCGCGGGCGATTTTGCTAAAGCCATTCAATCACAAAGCAAGGAACTACACCTACAGCTAATTAAGGATCCCACTTATCAGAAATCAGTCGAAGAAATTATGAAGTCTCCAGAAATGATGACAATGTTTTTAAATCTCACTAAAACACCTGATTACCGTAAACAATCCATGAAGACCATGCAGGAATCCATGCAAACTCCATTATTTCGCATGGAAGTATTGAATTTACTTAAAAAAGTCGTACAAGAAGAACTTGAACCAAAAGAGAAAAAAGAAAAGGGTAGCGAAGGTGGCGACAAACAGGAAAGCAGTGGCGGCGGCAGCGGCGATGATTCAAGTTCTTAAAAAAAAAGGCCTTATCCCACTAATACGTGTGGGAAGGCCTCTTTTTTATGCACAAGAGTTAGTGCTCATATTTGGCAATAAGTTTATCAGCAATTTCTGCAAATAATTGTCCTGATGGTGTCTCTTCTTTGTATACAGAAGGTGAGAAATCCGGTTCGGAAATATGGTTGTCCGGTGCACCTAGCGGTATTTGTGCAAGCAGCTCCGTATGAAGCGTCTCGGCAAGCCTCGCTCCTCCGCCTCTGCCAAAGATATAATCTTTCTTACCACAGTCAGTGCACTCATAATAAGCCATATTCTCAATGACTCCAATAATCTCATGATCTGTCTGTAGAGCCATAGAGCCCGCTCTAGCCGCCACAAACGCTGCGGTAGCGTGAGGTGTCGTAACTATAATCTCTTTGCTGTGAGGCAGCATCTGATGCACGTCAAGTGCCACATCACCAGTACCTGGGGGAAGATCAAGCAGCATATAATCAAGTTCACCCCAACCAACATCATTGAAGAACTGGCGAAGCATTTTACCTAGCATAGGTCCCCGCCAAATAACTGGACTATTCTCACGAATAAAGAAGCCCATAGACATGACCTTCACTCCAAATCGTTCCACAGGAATAATCGTTCCTTCTTCTACAACTGGTCCCTCTTCGATCCCCATCATATCGGGAATACTGAAACCATAAATATCAGCATCGATAAGACCAACTTTTTTCCCTTTTCTTGCAAGGGCTACGGCCAAATTCACCGTTACGGTTGACTTACCAACTCCACCTTTGCCGCTGGCCACGGCGATAAAGTTCACGCCAGAGCTCTCGCTAATTAATTCATGGTCATCAAGGCCAGCTGCATGTCCTTTAAGTTTCCCAGGTTCATCGAAATCCTCTACGCTCTCTCCGCGAAGTATAGCACGTTCATAATCGGTTGCATCACGAAGCCGGATATGTACATTAGAAACCCCACCCGCTTCAAGCAATTCACGAACCTGTTGTTCTAGATCCATGCGACTTTGCTCTTCAGGATTCAGACATATGATAGATAAAGAAATACGGTCTTCTTTAATCATAATGTCACGGATCAGCTGTAGTTCCACAAGGCTTTTTCCAGTTTCAGAGTCTGTTAATGGCTGCAGTATTTCCTGAATTTGTTCCTTAGTCAGCATGGGAAGCACCTCTGTTTCCTTTCCGGTTGAGAATTCTCCGGAGTTTTTGTCTATTATAGCATTACCTGTCTTCCCATGAGTAGTCCTGACTACTCGGAGGCGTACCGAAGAATCCCCCGATAAATGCTAGTCGCAACCTTACGCTGATAGACATCATTTCCAAGTAGAGCAGATTCCTGAGGATGTGATAAGAAGCCAACTTCTACAAGTACCGCTGGTATTTTCAATGCTTTTAACAGATAAACAGTATTCACTGTCTTAGCCACACGATCCGTGTTCTCCAGCGTAGTCTTCAGCTCACTCTGCACAAACTCCGCTATAGCTTTATTATCCTTGTGATTGGGGTAGTAAAAGGTCTGTGCTCCACTCCAACGATTGGAAGGGACACTGTTCATGTGAACGCTTATAAAAAGGTCTGCGCCTTTTTCTTCGATACTTCTTACTCTTTGTTTAAGATCTTCTGTCTTACGCTTAGAATAGCCCTTAGTACCTTCCTGAGCCAAATCATAATCACCTTCACGAGTCATTACTACAATAGCCCCTGCCTGCTGCAGATAATCACGCAAATAAAGCGATACCGCGAGATTAATATCTTTCTCAATTAGCCCTTCCCGGCTAACCGCTCCTCCATCAGCTCCACCATGTCCCGCATCGAGAGCAATAACTTTTCCTGACAAGGGCAGACTCCAATAATTTAGTGTTTTAGCGGTAGGCATGTCATACGCGATAATTCCAATCATTATAGCTAGCAGCATCACGCCAAGCATACTTTTTTTGATACTGCTCCATGAAATCCAGACCGAGACTTTACTCTGCTTTCGGCCAGACATAACAAAGACCCCCTCGTCCCGATAGATAATACTCATCTATATGGGACAAGAAGGTCAAATAGTACTAGCTGTTAATGATTAAGCTGTAACTTCTTGAGTCATACCTTCAATCAGAATCTGCGCAACCTCAGGCCGTGTAAATTCTGGCGGAGGACATTGGCCATCACGGAGCAAAGCACGTACCTTCGTACCCGACAATGTCATGTGATCATCACTAGGATGAGGGCAAGTTTTACTGGATGCCATATTCCCGCATTTTTTACAGAAGAAGCTATGTTCAAAAAATAATGGAGTAATGTCAAGTTCTTCAGCACTAAAATTCGAGAAAATTTCCTGTGCTTCATAAGTGCCATAATAATCACCTACCCCAGCATGGTCACGACCGACGATGAAATGGGTACAGCCGTAATTTTTGCGAACCATTGCATGGAAAATTGCCTCTCTAGGGCCTGCATAACGCATTGCCGCCGGAAAAACACCAAGGAAGGTACGATCCTCAGGATAATAGTTCTCCAAAAGCGCCAGATAGCTCTTCATCCGTACATTTGCCGGTACATCATCTGACTTCGTCTCACCCACAAGCGGATTTAGGAATAGAGCGTCTACAACCTCCATAGCGCACTTTTGAATGTACTCGTGAGCTCGATGGACCGGATTGCGTGTTTGGAAGCCTACAACCGTTCTCCAGCCCTTTTCAGCAAATATCTTACGCGTATCCGCAGGATCAAAATAAAATTCACCGAACTTCTCTGGCTGTGGGCGGTTCAAGACTGTAATGGGTCCTCCAACATAAGTTGCAGGGCGAGCCAACAGCTTGCTCACACCTGGATGTTCAGGGTCTGTTGTTTTGAAGACATTTTGTGCTTCAATCGTTTGATCAACAGTATATATACTCTCAATATCCAATAATCCGTAAATCTCTCCGTCCTCTTCACCGATTAGAGAAACTTTATCCCCAATTGATAAACCGGCAGCCACATCATCTTCTACAGCCAGTGTTATTGGAATACTCCATACTGTGCCATCTGCTAATCGCATGTTTTTTACTACTGAATGATAGTCTTGCTCATTTAAAAAGCCTGTCAGTGGCGAAAATGCTCCTACAGCTATAAGATCCAAATCGGATAAAGTCCAGGTATTTAAGGCAATTGCCTTGCTATCACGCGCGAGATTTAGCAATTCTTCTCTTTCAGTACCCTCTACTACACGGTTAACCAAAGCTCCGCCATGCGGACGTATTGAAGTCATCTTAGTCTCTCCTTCTATGTTCCCACAGGGATATGTCTTACTTGTGCAATCCGCACTCTGTCTTCTCTGATCCAGACCAACGGCCAGCACGCGGATCTTCACCTGGCATAACCTGACGTGTACATTGCTCACAGCCAATACTTGGATAGTTACGGTCATGTAGAGGGTTATAGATTATGTCATTTTCACGAATATAGTTCCACACATCTTCTGACGTCCAATCCGCAATAGGATTAAACTTCACTAAACCAAATTTATAATCATACTCGACCTTTTTAGAATTTGCACGGGTAGGCGCTTGATCGCGACGAATTCCAGTAATCCATGCCTCATATTGAGATAATATACGAGTCAATGGTTCAACTTTACGAATACCACAGCATTGATTTGGGTCAACCGTCCATAGCGCATCACCGTATTGAAGTGCTTGCTCCTGCGTGGTGAGTTGCGGAGACACTCGTACAAACTCTAATCCGTATTTGTCTGCCATCAAATCTCTGGTTTCGTAGGTTTCCTTAAAATGATAATCTGTATCGAGATAAAAGACATCAGTAGATGGACTAACTTTGTGAAGCATATCAACAAGCACTACATCTTCGGCACCAAAGCTGCAGGCAAAAGTAATGTTAGGAAATGTTTCTACAGCCCAGCGGATAATATCCTCGGGTGAAGCACTCTCTAATTCTTCGGCCTTTATTCTGATCAATTCTTCTTTCTCGAGCAGGTTCATTAAGGTATTCCTCCATCCAAAATATTAATCGTATGAATAAATGAGGTAAAAGAAGTAATAAAACCAACTATTTCTATATGAAATAGTATATAACTTTTACTGAGGAAGTCAATGAGTTTCAACCCTCAGAATTAGTAAAGGAATGCAAAAAAAGCCCATTTCTTGTTCGAAAGGGGCTGCAAAAAAAATAAAACCCTCGACCGTAAAGGCCAAGGGTTGAATTCTTGATAAATATTAACGTTTCGAGAACTGAGGCGCACGACGTGCAGCCTTCAAGCCGTATTTCTTACGTTCCTTCATACGTGGGTCACGAGTCAGGAAGCCGGCTTTCTTAAGCGCACCACGATATTCAGGGTCAACTTTAAGCAATGCACGGGAGATACCGTGACGAATTGCTCCAGCTTGACCGGAAATGCCGCCACCATGTGCAAGAACGATTACATCGTAGTTGCCTAGTGTTTCAGTCAGGTTCAAAGGTTGTTTTACGATCATTTTCAGTGTTTCCACACCGAAATATTCGTCCATCTCACGTTTGTTAATGACAATGCGTCCTTCACCCGGTACAAGGCGAACACGTGCTACCGAATGTTTACGACGACCTGTCCCATAGTATTGTACTTGTGCCATGAAACTGTCCTCCTCTATTCTTATCCGCGAAGTTCGTAAACTTCAGGTTTTTGTGCTGCATGTGGATGCTCGGCGCCTGCATATACTTTCAATCTCAGCTTCATGTGGTCCCCTTGACGAGTCTTAGGAATCATACCATGAACAGCGAATTCAATTACGCGTTCTGGTTTAGTATTCAGCAAAGTTTCAGCATTAGTAACTTTCAAGCCACCTGGGTGCATCGAGTGACGGTAGTATTTCTTGTTTTGCAATTTCTTACCGGTCAAGTGAATCTTCTCAGCGTTGATTACGATAACGAAATCTCCTGTATCAACGTGTGGAGTGAATTGCGGTTTGTGTTTGCCACGGATCAAAGCAGCGGCTTCGCTGGCCAAACGACCGAGTGTCTTGCCTTCGGCATCAATAATGTGCCAATTGCGTTCAACTTCGTTCGGCTTCGCCATATAGGTGGTACGCATGAATGTTTCCTCCTTGTTCTCGTACGAAAATCTTCTGTTTCGTATATCTTGTTTCTCATTGAATTACAATTATGTGAGTTAAGCAAAGCATTTTTTTGGCATTTCCTTGATCGGGGCTGTGGGATAGCCATCAAGAAAACACAACTTTTATATTACAGTATAAACATAACAAGTGCAAGTGATTTTTAAACATTCAGCCTATTACTCAGGAAGAAATTTATAGAAAAAAAGATTCACTTTCAGTCTCGTCATATTCTACACTCCACAAAGCCAACCCCTTGGCCATAGCTGTTGGACCAGCAGCAGAACGATCACATGCCGCCAATATCTCAGCAACATGATCAGCATCTATTTTACCTTCCCCCACATGGATCAAAGTCCCCATAATAATGCGAACCATATGCTGAAGAAATCCACTACCCGTTATATAAGTTTGGATCACTCCCTGATCTAATGAAGAGGGTCGGCACATGCTGCGGTCTACTTCCATATGAGCTTCAAAGATCGTTCGTACATGAGAGGCCTTAGTAGACCTCCGTGAAGCAAACGAAGTGAAGTCATGTGTCCCTAAAATATGCGTTAAGCCTTGCTGCATCGCAGGAATGTCCAACCTCACCGGATGATGAAGCTGCCAGCGCCGTTGAAACGGGTCTGGAAACCTGTTGCCGTTAATCGTGTATCGGTAAGTTTTACGCTTAGCTCCTCTACGAGAGTGAAACGTCAGCGGTACTTCCCTAGCCTCAGTAACCACGATATCTTGTGGCAGCCGGGCATTAAGCGCCAGACACCAACGTTCAAGTGGGATTCGAGAGGAGGTCGTAAAGTTAAAAGGCTGACCGTAGGCGTGTACTCCGGCATCTGTGCGACCAGAAGCAGTAATCTTAAGCTCCTCACCTGTCAGATGGAGTATCGCTTGCTCCAGCCGATCTTGAATCGTATTGCCCTGAGGCTGGGTCTGAAAGCCATCATAATTTGTTCCGTCATAATTGACCTTCATCAATAGATTACGCATTCCGTTCTCCTTTTTAAACCGTTCAGCAGAAACGTCGATCGAAGCACTGTCTGATCTTATTCAAGAGGAAGAAATGGCTTTGCCGTCCCTAGAAGGACGGCATCCATTAACACTTCACTCCATTACTTCAAAAAAAAGAGCCCCTGCGGGAGCTCCTTCAATTGAACCAAGGTGATTCCCACGGTTATTAGTACAGCAGAGTCTTGCGCCTCTGCAGCACAATAACGCTGATATTTCCCCCATCTTTACTCCAAAGAGGGCCGGATGAAAGGGAAGCATCGGAAATCAATACTTGTGATACTACGCGCGGTCTACCAATTCAAGATAAACCATAGGCGCAGCGTCCCCACGACGAGGTCCGAGTTTCAGGATACGAGTGTATCCACCTGGACGCTCTGTGTAACGAGGAGCGATGTCAGAGAACAATTTTTGAATTGCATCTTGTTCACCATCAACAGTCTCGCGGCGAACAAATGCAGCTACTTGACGACGAGCATGAAGATCGCCTTTTTTAGCTTTAGTGATCAACTTTTCAGCGATAGAACGAACTTCTTTCGCTTTAGCTTCCGTTGTTTGGATGCGCTCGTATAAAAATAGATCCGTTACCATGTCGCGAAATAACGCTTTACGCGCACTGGAATCACGGCCCAATTTTTGGTATGCCATGTGTTTTCCCTCCTTTACTGTAACAATCTGTAGTTATTCTTCTGTACGTAGTCCCAAACCAAGTTCCTCAAGCTTCTCCTGAACTTCTTCCAAAGATTTACGACCAAGGTTACGCACCTTCATCATATCTTCTTCAGTCTTCGTGGTAAGCTCTTGTACGGTATTAATACCAGCACGTTTGAGGCAGTTGTAGGAGCGGACAGAAAGATCAAGCTCTTCGATTGTCATCTCTAGCACTTTTTCTTTTTTGTCTTCTTCTTTTTCAACCATAATTTCGGCGTCTTTCGCTTCGTCCGTAAGACCTACGAACAATACGAGGTGCTCGTTCAAAATTTTGGCTCCGAGGCTTACAGCCTCTTCCGGTCTAATACTGCCATCTGTCCAAATTTCAAGCGTCAATTTGTCGTAGTTGGTCACTTGACCAACACGTGTATTGTCTATGCCGTAGTTAACGCGTGAAATAGGAGTGTAGATGGAGTCAACCGGGATAACGCCAATTGGCTGATCGTCGCGTTTGTTCCGGTCCGCTTGGACGTAGCCGCGACCACGGCCTGCAAAAATACGCATGTGAAGTCTCGCACCAGGTCCCAGCGTTGCAATGTGAAGATCCGGGTTGAGGATCTCAACATCGCTGTCCGCACGGATATCACCTGCGGTAACGATGCCTTCCCCTTCGGCATCAATCTCAAACACTTTTTCCTCGTCTGAATGAATCTTCAGGGACAAGGCTTTAAGGTTCAGAATGATCTCCGTCACATCTTCCATTACGCCTGGAACGGTCGAGAACTCATGCAGAACGCCGTCAATTTGGACCGAAGTCACTGCGGCTCCTGGAAGCGAAGAAAGCAATATCCGGCGAAGTGAATTCCCCAGAGTCGTGCCATACCCACGTTCCAACGGTTCAACTACGAATTTCCCATAGGTACCTTCATCATTAGCTTCTACGGTCTCAATCTTCGGCTTTTCGATTTCTATCACGAGTTTACCCCTCCTTCAACGTCGCTCCTATATGAAACTGTCACCCCATCAGGTGCATCATGTAGTATGCCTAAACACCTATTATTAGCAGATGCGTCAGAATTATACCACATTTACAATACTGATTTCACTATACGCGACGACGTTTCGGCGGACGGCATCCATTGTGAGGAACCGGAGTTACGTCTTTAATAAGGTTAACTTCAAGCCCTGCAGCTTGAAGGGAACGGATGGCTGCTTCGCGGCCCGCGCCCGGTCCTTTAACCATAACCTCAACCGACTTCATGCCGTGCTCCATAGCTGCTTTAGCTGCTGATTCAGCTGCCATTTGTGCTGCGAATGGAGTCGACTTACGGGAACCTTTAAATCCTTGGCCGCCGGAGCTTGCCCAGGAAATTGCATTTCCGTGAGGATCTGTGATGGTAACGATGGTGTTATTGAACGTGGAACGAATATGTGCCACGCCGGATTCGATATTTTTACGGTCGCGACGTTTGGTACGTACGACTTTTTTCGGTTTAGCCATTGTCTCTTATCCCCCCTTATTATTTCTTCTTGTTTGCTACCGTACGACGCGGGCCTTTCCGGGTACGGGCATTGGTTTTAGTACGTTGACCGCGAACAGGCAATCCACGACGGTGACGAACACCGCGGTAACAGCCGATCTCAGTAAGACGTTTAATATTCAAGGAAATTTCACGACGCAGGTCACCTTCAACCTTAACCGTTTTGTCGATCGTTTCACGCAGTTTGCTGACTTCATCTTCCGTCAAATCACGGACACGTGTATTAGCGCTAATGCCTGTTTCATTAAGAATTTTCTGAGAAGTCGTTTTACCGATTCCGAAAATATAAGTCAAGGCGATCTCAACGCGTTTGTCACGTGGCAAATCCACTCCAGCTATACGAGCCATTTTACGCTACACCCCCTTCTTAACCTTGTTTTTGTTTGTGTTTCGGATTTTCGCAAATCACCATAACAGTCCCTTTGCGGCGGATTACTTTACATTTCTCGCAAATGGGCTTTACAGAAGGTCTTACCTTCATGTTAATTACCTCCTCAAAGTTTTGCGAAGCAAAACTTTTTTCGTAGTTCCCATCTATTTACGGTAAGTTATACGACCTTTTGATAAATCATAAGGCGATAACTGCACGACCACTTTGTCTCCGGTCAAAATACGGATAAAGTGCATCCGCAATTTACCGGATACATGGGCAAGTATTTGATGACCGTTCTCAAGCTCAACCTTAAACGTTGCATTTGGCAACGGTTCAAGGACAGTACCTTCTACTTCAATGACATCTTCCTTAGCCACAGTTAGTCTCCTTTCTCATAAGCACTTATTCCGGTTGGGCCAGCATACTTCGTCACTGCGAAACGCAGCTTTCCGTTTGTTACCCGCCCAGTTTCTTCCAAACTGTTCACAACCTCACTGCTGATGAAGGGTATGAGCTCAAGATGAAGAATATTCTTCTTCTTTGGCCCATCAAACTTACGTTTGTCTCCATCTGCAATGTATACAAATCTGCTATCAACAACTGCGATAACAACGGCTGCCTCTCCGGCATCTTTGCCTTTGAGAATTCTCACTAATTGACCAACCTGCGGGCTGCTCACAGTATTCAAGTGGAGATCACCTACGCATTCAGTTTTGTGAAAATTTCCATGCCGTCCGGAGTAACTGCTACTGTATGCTCAAAGTGAGCACATAGGGAGCCATCCACCGTAACGACAGTCCAGTTATCTTCCAGCGTTCTGACATGTCTCTTTCCTACGTTTACCATCGGCTCAATCGCGAGTACCATACCCGGTTTCAGACGTGGTCCGCGGTCCGCTATGCCATAATTCGGAATTTGCGGTTCTTCATGCAGTTTTGCCCCAATACCATGACCAACATACTCACGTACGACTGAGAAACCAGCCTCTTCGATGTATTGCTGGATAGCATGGGAGATTGTAAACAAGCGCACATCCGGCTTAACTAACGCCAGTCCCGCGTACAAGGAGCCTTCCGTAACGTCCAGCAAACGCTGAGCCTCTTCGGAAATGCTGCCCACACCGTAGGTCCAGGCGGAATCACCGTGATAACCGCGGTACTCTGCACCGATATCCAGCGTTACAATATCGCCTTCGATCAGTTTGCGTTTACCTGGAAATCCATGCACTAATTGTTCGTTGACTGAAGCGCAAATGCTGGCAGGAAAACCGTTGTAGCCTTTGAAAGACGGCACAGCACCTTGACTGCGAATGTATTGATCGGCGATTCTGTCGAGATCGCCCGTTGTAATGCCAGGCTCAATGGCCTCAGCAATAAGACGGTGACTCTCGGCAACAATTCGACCAGCTTCCCTCATAAAGGCAAGTTCCTGTTCGGATTTACAAATGATCATTACATTAACCCCGCAATAAAGATACGATTTCAGAAGAAACGACATTGATTTCGTTTTCCCCATTTACCTGACGCAAAAGACCTTTATTATCATAAAACGCAAGCAGCGGCGCTGTCTTATTATCATACTCATCCAGACGCTTGCCTACACTTTCTTCGTTGTCATCCGGACGTTGATACAATTCACCGCCATCAATGTCGCAAATGCCATCTTGCTTCGGCGGGTTGAAGATTAAATGGTAGGATGCTCCGCAAACTGTGCAGATACGACGTCCAGTAAGACGCGCCATCAACAGTCCACGGTCAACATTCAAGTTGATGACATGATCCAAAGAAGTATTCAAACGGCTTAGAATTTCATCCAGCGCTTCCGCTTGCGAAAGAGTTCTTGGAAAACCATCCAATAGAAATCCTTTTTCGCAATCGGACTGCTGCAGCCGTTCTTCAACTATCCCAATGGTCACATCATCTGGTACAAGCAAACCTTGATCAATAAATGATTTAGCCTTCAATCCTACTGGAGTCTCTTGTTTGATTGCCAAACGGAAAGCATCTCCTGTCGAAATATGAGGAATGCCAAATTCTTTTATGATCTCTGCCGCTTGTGTTCCCTTGCCTGCCCCCGGAGGGCCCATGAATAAAATGTTCACGATTTCTCTCTCCCCCCAAAAGTTCGCCACCAAGCAAGAAACAGCACAATAGGTGCCGGGAAGAAAGAGATCTCAAGCTTCGCCGGAACCTATCGCCTATTTATTGATGAAGCCTTTGTAATGGCGTTTAATCAATTGGCTCTCGATCTGCTTCATAGTATCCAATGCCACACCGATAACAATTAGCAGTGCAGTACCACCAATTTGAACTTCTTTGGGCAATCCGGATAAAGCACCGAAGAATACCGGCATTACAGAAATCACGGCTAGGAACAACGCACCGGACATGGTCAAGCGAGACATTACTCTAGTCAGATATTTCTCTGTGGCTTTACCAGGACGGATACCTGGAATGTACCCACCATTCTTCTTCATGTTATCAGCCATCTGTTGAGGATTCATTTGCACGAACGTATAGAAGAACGTGAAACCAATAATCATCACTACATACAGAAGCATACCAAGGGGTGCATCCATTGCTAAATACTTAGCAATCCATTTCGCCCAATCATGCGTTGACCAAAAACTGGAGAGAACAACTGGGAACTGAAGCAATGATACGGCGAAGATTACCGGAATAACACCAGCCGCATTAATCTTGAGCGGAATATGCGTATTCTGTCCACCGTACATTTTATTGCCGACTACGCGTTTAGCGTATTGAACAGGAATCTTCCGAATACCTTGCTGTACGAAGATAACTGCTGTAATAATCGCCACAATCACAATCAGCACGATAACGACTTTAAGAATATTCAGGAACACCTGATCCGGCTGAATAAAGCTTGAGTTAGCCGTACTCGTGATATGTCCCGGGATACCGGCGACGATTCCCGCAAAAATCAGGATCGAAATCCCGTTCCCGATTCCCTTTTCGGTAATCTGTTCACCAAGCCACATCAAGAAAGAAGTACCCGCCGTCAAGATAATGGCAACCAGCAAGTAATCAGCAAATGTCGCATTCGGCATCATTTGAGTTCCATAAATCCGGTTAAACCCTATCGACGTAGCAAAACCTTGGATCAGGGCTAATATCACTGTACCGTAACGAGTGATTTGCGCCAATTGTTTTTTCCCGTGCTCCCCTTGTTTAGCCCATTCAGCAAACTTAGGAACAACATCCATCGATAGCAATTGCACGATGATGGATGCTGTAATGTATGGGTAAATACTGATCGCAAATATCGAGAAGTTTTTGAGCGCTCCGCCCGAAAAGGTGTTCAAGAGTCCCATCAAAGCGTCACCGCTCTGATTTGCTGTTTGCAGTACATCTTTGTTCACACCAGGAACCGGAACAAACGAACCGATACGGTAGATAATCAGAATGAACAAGGTAAACAGGATCTTTTTGCGCAAATCTTCAACATGCCAGATATTCTTAAGCGTCTTGAACATTAGATCACCTCGGTTTTACCGCCGGCAGCCTCGATTTTCTCTACCGCAGATTGAGAGAACTTATTTGCTTGTACAGTCAATTTTACGGTCAACTCACCGTTGCCGAGAATCTTAATGCCGCTTTTGGAATTCTTGACAACACCAGTTTCAAGCAACAACTGCGGAGTCACTTCTGTTCCTTCTGCAAAGCTATTCAGATCTTCAAGGTTCACAATCGCATACTCTTTACGGGTAGGATTGACGAAACCACGTTTAGGCAGACGACGATAGAGCGGATTTTGTCCACCCTCGAAGCCCGGGCGAACACCACCGCCAGAACGTGAGTTTTGACCTTTGTGACCGCGACCGGAAGTTTTACCATTTCCGCTACTTGGTCCACGACCAACGCGATTGCGTTCTTTGCGGGAACCAGGAGCTGGAGCAAGTTCATGTAACTTCATCGTTTGCACCTCCTTATGTTTGTTAATTTATGCGAGGCGATTAGCCTTCAATTTCAGTTACAGATAGCAAGTGACTCACTTTGTTGATCATTCCGCGAATTGCAGGACTGTCATTGTGAACCACTGTCGTGTTGAGTTTACGTAGGCCGAGCGTCTTAACAGTAACACGTTGTGTTTCTGGACGTCCGATTACACTACGTACGAGGGTAATTTGCAATTTTGCCATTGACGTTCCCCTCCTTAACCGCGCAATTCTTCGACAGATTTGCCGCGAAGTTTCGCGACCTCTTCAATGCGTTTCAGACGGGAAAGTCCCTCCAAAGTTGCATTGACCATGTTCATGGAATTCGAAGAACCCAGTGATTTTGTCAAAATGTCGCCAACGCCTGCCAATTCCAATACCGCACGAACTGGACCGCCAGCGATAACGCCAGTACCCTCTGATGCTGGTTTCAGCAACACGCGTCCTGC
The DNA here is from genome assembly GCF_038009145.1 of Paenibacillus sp. FSL R5-0923. NCBI lineage: Bacteria > Bacillati > Bacillota > Bacilli > Caryophanales > Paenibacillaceae > Paenibacillus > Paenibacillus sp. FSL R5-0923. The sequence continues at coordinate 1,421,006 of NZ_JBBPAT010000001.1, read as the reverse complement.
GCCGAAGTGGCCAGTAACGAGATGGGGAATCGAAGTTCCTACGATTGGAATGTGAATCAGGTTTTTCTTGGCGTCTTCAATGCCTTTACGGATGGCATCCGGAACTTCGCCGGCTTTACCGATACCAGCACCGACGTAGCCATTGCCATCGCCCACAACAACGAGTGCACTAAAGCTGAAACGGCGTCCGCCTTTTACAACTTTTGCTACACGGTTAATGTGTACAACTCTTTCTGTCAGTTCTAAACTGTTCGGATCTACACGCAAGTCGTTAACCTCCTTTTAAGAATTATTCTAGAATTCAAGACCAGCTTCACGAGCTGCGTCAGCCAATGCTTGAATTCGTCCATGGTACAAGTAACCTCCGCGGTCGAATACGACCACTGCATAGCCTTTTTCTTTAGCACGCTCAGCGACCAATTGGCCAACTTTCGCTGCAGCTTCAACGCTGCCGCCATTACCGATGTTAGCGCTCAGTTCTTTATCAAGTGTAGAAGCGGATACGATAGTAACCCCTTTAACATCATCGATCAGTTGAGCGTAGATGTGTTTTGAAGAACGGAATACGTTCAAACGTGGACGCTCAGTAGTTCCCTGGATCTTCTTACGAACACGCAGGTGTCTTTTGAGACGAGCCTTGTTTTTATCTTCTTTTGTAATCATGACTTCCCTTTCACTCCCTTCAGTTTGCCGTAAACAGCTTCACTTTAAGATGCACGGGGTATCTTACAATTAAGTTCAAACTGGTTATTTCTTCTTACCAGCTTTACCTTCTTTGCGGATGATACGCTCGCCTTCATATTTGATACCTTTACCTTTATACGGTTCTGGCTCACGAACGGAACGAATTTTAGCAGCATATGCGCCAACGCGTTCTTTATCGATACCTTTAACGATGATCTTCGTGTTCGCAGGAACTTCAAACTCAATACCTGCTTCCGGTGTAATTTCAACCGGGTGGGAGTAACCAACGTTCAGAACGACTTTATCTCCGGATTTGCTTGCACGATATCCGACCCCAACCAATTCCAGAGATTTCGAGAAACCTTCAGTCACGCCTGCTACCATGTTGTTGACAACGGAGCGGGTTGTGCCGTGAAGTGAACGATGCAATTTGTTATCCGACGGACGAACAACGGTAATTTCGTTATTTTCAACTGTAACCTTCATGTCTTTATGAAGCTCACGAGTCAAAGAACCTTTTGGACCTTTTACTGTAATAACGGCGTTGTCCAAAGTGACATCTACACCGCTAGGTACTGCGATTGGTTTACGACCAATACGAGACATGTGTTGCACCTCCTTATCTTGTGACGTTTATTACCAAATGTAGCAGACAACTTCTCCGCCAGATTTTGATTGACGAGCTTCTTTGTCGGTCATAACTCCCTTAGATGTGGAGATAATCGCGATTCCTAGACCACCGAGTACACGAGGCACTTCATTGCTCTTCGTGTATACGCGAAGGCCTGGTTTACTGATTCTTTTCAAACCAGAAATAACACGCTCTTGGTTAGGGCCGTATTTCAAGAAGATACGGATAATCCCTTGTTTGCTATCTTCAACGAATTCCGCATCGCGGATGAAACCCTCACGCTTCAAAATGTCAGCGATTTGTTTCTTCATAGTAGAAGCAGGCATTTCTACCGTTTCGTGACGCACAATGTTAGCGTTACGAATACGAGTAAGCATATCTGCAATAGGATCAGACATAGTCATGTGTGTAAACCTCCTTCCCGTTTATAAACTTCTTACCAACTTGCTTTTTTCACGCCAGGGATCTGGCCTTTATAAGCTAATTCACGGAAACAAATTCTGCAAATTTTGAACTTTTGCAGTACCGAATGTGGACGACCACAACGTTCGCAACGTGTATATGCACGTACTTTAAACTTAGGCGTACGTTGTTGTTTAACTTTCATCGAAGTTTTTGCCACTTAGCCTGACACCTCCTAAACATTTTCGGAGAAAATGGATTAACCGACTTTATTTTGCGAAAGGCATTCCCAGCTGACCCAGCAGCTCGCGGGATTCCTCGTCCGTCTTAGCAGTCGTTACAATAACGATGTCCATACCGCGGACTTTATCCACTTTGTCATATTCGATCTCGGGGAAGATCAATTGTTCTTTAAGACCAAGTGTGTAGTTACCACGGCCGTCAAAGGCTTTAGTGGAAACACCACGGAAGTCACGTACGCGTGGAAGCGTTACGTTGAACAATTTGTCCAAGAAGTAATACATACGCTCGCCGCGCAGTGTTACTTTAACCCCAATCGGCATATTTTCGCGTAGTTTGAAACCAGCGATGGATTTTTTAGCTTTAGTGATTACTGGTTTTTGACCAGCGATCAACTGCATGTCATTAACTGCAGCATCAAGTACTTTGGAGTTTTGAACAGCGTCACCCACACCCATGTTGATGACAACCTTCTCGATCTTAGGCACTTGCATAACAGTTGTATAGTTAAACTTCTGCATCAAAGCAGGTGTTATTTCGTTGAGATAACGTTCTTTCATTCTTGCTGCCATGAAGATTTAACCTCCTTTCTTAAGGGCTAGATTAGTCGATAATCTCTCCGGATCTTTTAGCAATCCGAACTTTTTTACCGTTGTCCAATACTTTGTAACCGATACGTGTTACTTTGCCGGACTTCGGATCGATGTGCATTACGTTGGACACATGAATCGAAGCTTCCTGCTCAATAATTCCACCCTGTGGATTCAGCTGGTTCGGCTTTTGGTGTTTTTTCACCATATTGACGCCTTCTACCAGAACGCGGTTTTCACGAGGATAAGCAGCGATGACACGGCCTTTTTTGCCTTTGTCTTTACCACTAATCACAAGCACCACATCATCTTTCTTCACGTGCAGTTTATTGTTATGGGATTCCAGAACTTTTTTCACTCTAGGCATTTATTACACCTCCTATAACTAACCTTCAACTTATTGGTGCTCGTGTTTATTAGATTACTTCCGGTGCCAAGGAAACGATCTTCATGTAGTCTTTATCGCGAAGTTCGCGAGCAACTGGTCCAAAGATACGTGTTCCACGAGGGCTTCTGTCGTCTTTAACAACAACAGCTGCATTTTCGTCGAATGCGATGTAAGATCCATCTTTACGACGAACGGAACGTTTCGTACGAACAACTACCGCTCTAACAACATCACCTTTTTTGACAACGCCGCCTGGTGTTGCTTGTTTAACGGAACAAACGATCAAATCACCGATTGCTGCTGTACGGCGTCCAGTACCACCCAGTACGCGGATACACATCAGTTCCTTCGCACCAGAGTTGTCAGCCACATGCAAGCGTGTAAATGGTTGAATCATTATAATTTCCTCCTTCCGGAAAAACTCTTTTGATTATCTTAGATGATAACCGCTTTTTCAACCACTTCAACTAGTCTCCAACGTTTGTCCTTGGACAACGGACGAGTTTCCATGACTTTTACGGTATCGCCAATTTTCGCAACGTTTTCCTCATCATGTGCTTTGAATTTCTTCGTAGACTTGATGCGTTTGTGGTACAAGTTATGCTTCTTATAGGTTTCAACAGCGACTACGATGGTTTTATCCATTTTATCACTGACCACTTTACCGATTAGCACTTTACGTGCATTACGTTCTTCGCTCATTAGTTAGCCTCCTTCCTGAATACGGATCTGAGATCCGTCTCACTTAACTAATCCCAAGCACTCTTTGATGGATTACGGTTTTAGCACGAGCTATTTCCTTACGCACGTCACGAATCCGAGTCGGGTTGTCCAGTTGGCCAGTTGCCAATTGGAAACGGAGATTAAAAAGTTCCTCTTTGAATCCAGCGATCTTTTGTTCAATCTCAGCAGTGGTTAAGTTGCGAAGTTCATTAGCTTTCATTTGCTTCACCACCCAATTCTTCACGTTTCACAAACTTAGTCTTAACAGGCAGCTTGTGAGCGGCAAGACGCATCGCTTCACGAGCGATTTCTTCCGACACGCCTCCGAGTTCGAACATAATCTTGCCCGGTTTAACTACGGCTACCCATTTTTCAACGTTACCTTTACCACTACCCATACGAACCTCGAGAGGCTTTTGAGTAATAGGCTTATCTGGGAAAATCTTGATCCAAACTTGACCGCCACGTTTGATATAACGTGTCATTGCGATACGAGCAGCTTCGATCTGACGGTTAGTGATCCAAGATGGTTCCATTGCAACCAGGCCGAATTCGCCGAAGTTCAATTCAGTACCACCCTTTGCCATACCCTTCATGTGTCCGCGTTGTTGCTTGCGGTGTTTTACGCGTTTTGGTACCAACATGATTAGTTGCCTCCTTCCTGAGCAGCTTGTTTCTTAGCTGGGGGAAGAACTTCTCCACGGTAGATCCATACTTTTACGCCGATAAGACCGTAAGTTGTATGTGCTTCAGCCGTTCCGTAATCGATATCGGCACGAAGCGTATGAAGTGGAACTGTTCCTTCGCTATAACCTTCTGAACGAGCAATCTCAGCTCCGCCAAGACGTCCGCCTACTTGAGTTTTAATCCCTTTTGCGCCAGAACGCATTGTTCTTTGAATCGCTTGTTTGAGTGCACGACGGAACGATACACGACGTTCCAATTGTTGAGCAATGCTCTCAGCTACAAGAATTGCATCCAATTCAGGGTGCTTGATTTCATTGATGTTGATGTGTACTTTTTTGCCACCAGCGATTGCTGTAACTGCGCTGCGAAGTACTTCTACTTCTGCTCCGCCCTTACCAATAACCATACCTGGTTTAGCAGTGTGAATTGTAACGTTCACGCGGTTAGCCGCTCTTTCGATCTCGATATGGGAAACAGCGGAATCCTTCAACTTACCTTTAAGGTATTCCCGGATTTTGACGTCTTCCATCAGAAGAGTACCGAAATCTTTTCCTGCATACCATTTAGATTCCCAATCGCGAATGATCCCGATCCGGAGTCCGATTGGATTTACCTTTTGACCCACGTGTTATCCCTCCTTATTTCTCAGATACCACCAGTGTAATGTGGCTCGTGCGTTTATTGATCCGACTTGCGCGGCCCATGGCGCGCGGACGGAAACGTTTCATAGTAGGTCCTTGGTTAACGAAAACCTCGCTAACGAACAAACTGTTCACGTCCAAAGAATAGTTATGCTCAGCATTCGCAATTGCCGAATTAAGCAACTTCTCAACGACCGGAGAAGCGGATTTCGGAGTGTGGCGAAGAATAGCAATTGCTTCCCCCACTTGCTTACCACGAATCAAGTCAACAACCAGTTTCGCTTTACGAGCGGAAATCCGCACCGATCTTGCATGTGCTTTTGCTTCCATTGTTTAACCTCCTTTCAAACAGAGACCTTATTATTATCTTCTTGTTTTCTTATCGTCACCCGCGTGGCCTTTGTAAGTACGTGTTGGCGCGAACTCGCCCAACTTGTGACCTACCATATCTTCTGTTACGTATACAGGCACGTGTTTACGGCCGTCATATACACCAAACGTATGTCCGATAAACTGAGGGAAAATGGTTGAGCGACGGGACCAAGTTTTAACTACAACCTTTTTTTCAGCCTCGTTCAGTTCCTCAACTTTTTTAAGCAGGTAGCCATCGATAAACGGCCCCTTCTTTAAACTGCGACCCATGTGTGAATCCTCCCTTCATCCGGTTCTTCAAACCGCGAATCGACGCTTCGCGCTTTATTAACTTGCCAGAAGCGTCTTATTTTGTGCGGCGGCGAACGATATATTTATCAGATGCCTTGTTTTTCTTACGCGTTTTGTAACCAAGGGTTGGTTTACCCCATGGAGACATAGGCGATTTACGTCCGATTGGAGCGCGGCCTTCACCACCACCGTGTGGGTGATCGTTCGGGTTCATTACTACACCGCGTACTTCAGGGCGACGGCCCAGCCAGCGACTACGTCCAGCTTTACCGATTTTGATCAATTCATGATCTTCGTTACCTACGGAACCGATAGTTGCACGGCATACGCTAAGGATCTTACGAACCTCACCGGATGACAAACGAACGGAACAGTATTTTTCTTCTTTACCAAGCAATTGAGCTTCTGTACCAGCAGCACGAACCAATTGTCCGCCTTTACCTGGTTTCAACTCAATGTTGTGGATAACTGTACCCACTGGGATGTTCTCCAGTGCAAGACTGTTACCAATTTTGATGTCGGCTGTTGGGCCGGACTCTACTTTATCCCCAACTTTTAGGCCTTTAGGAGCGATGATATAACGTTTCTCACCATCAGCATAGTGGATCAAAGCAATATTAGATGTACGGTTCGGGTCATACTCGATTGTAGCAACGCTACCTGGTATGCCGTCTTTAGTCCGTTTGAAGTCAATAATACGGTATTTACGTTTGTGTCCGCCGCCATGGTGACGAACCGTAATTTTACCTTGGTTGTTGCGTCCCGCATGTTTGAACAGCGGAGAAAGCAACGATTTCTCTGGCTGGTTTGTTGTGATTTCTTCAAACGTAGACACAGACATATGGCGTCTTGCCGGAGAGGTCGGTTTGTACTTTTTGATTGGCACTATAGTTTCCTCCTTACTTTAAGAGTATTATTCTACCGCTTCAAAAAATTCAAGCGGTTTGCTGTCCGGGCTAAGCTTAACGATGGCTTTTTTCCACTCTGGAGTGTAACCAGAATATTTACCATAACGTTTCAGTTTGCCAGGCACGCGCATTGTGTTCACATTAGTTACTTTTACTTTGAAAATAGCCTCGACAGCTTTTTTGATTTCGGTTTTGTTAGCACGGATATCCACTTCAAAAGCGTATTTCATTTCGCTCATGTAGTCGGAAGTACGTTCCGTAATCACCGGACGTTTGATAATATCACGAGGATCTTTCATTACGCGAACACCTCCTCTACCTTCAGAACTGCTTCTTTAGTGATGATCAGTTTGTCGTACGTCAGTACGTCAAGAACATTAATGCCGTCAGCCGCTACGAATTTCACCCCAGGGATGTTACGAGCGGAAAGTGCTACGTTATCATCATAGCTAGTAGCTACGATCAAAGCTTTGCGTTCCACTTTCAGGTTGTTCAAGATTGCTGCGAATTCTTTCGTCTTCGGAGCATTCATTGTCAAGCTATCCAATACGATAATGTCATTCTCGAGTACTTTCGAGGACAAAGCGGATTTGATCGCCAAACGACGAACCTTCTTAGGCAATTTCCAGGAATAGCTACGTGGTGTTGGTCCGAAGACAACGCCGCCGCCTTTCCATTGTGGAGAACGAATGGATCCTTGACGAGCGCGACCTGTACCTTTTTGTTTCCAAGGCTTACGTCCACCGCCACGAACTTCAGAACGTCCTTTTACTTTGTGTGTACCACGACGAAGGGAAGCTCTTTGCATAAGCGCAGCTTCGTGTAGAACGTGCTCATTCGGTTCAATACCGAATACTGTATCGCTCAGTTCTACTTCACCAACTTCGTTGCCACTAATATTAAAAAGTGTTACTTTTGGCATTTCATGTTCCTCCTTTCTTAGGTAATTATTTCTTAACGGTTTGTTTAACTTTCACGAAGCTGTTTTTAGGACCTGGGATAGCGCCTTTAACCAGCAATACGTTACGTTCAACGTCAACCTTGATGATTTCAAGCTTTTGAACCGTGATAGTCGTGTGACCCATATGTCCTGGGAGGCGTTTGCCCTTCGGAACACGGTTAGCTTGGATAGAACCCATGGAACCCGGTCTTCTGTGGTAACGCGATCCGTGTGCCATTGGTCCGCGGCTTTGTCCCCAACGTTTGATGTTACCTTGGAAACCTTTACCTTTAGATGTGCCAGTTACGTCAACAAATTCGCCCTCAGCAAAAATATCAGCCTTCAGTTCTTGTCCAACCTCGAGAGACCCGAGGTCAACACCGCGAATTTCACGAACGTAGCGCTTAGGTGTTGCATTTGCCTTTTTGGCGTGACCTTGTTCAGGCTTATTGGAGCGACTTTCTTTTTTATCAGAAAAGCCCAATTGCACTGCTTCATATCCGTCGATATTCAGGTCTTTCTTTTGCAGTACTACACAAGGGCCTGCTTCGATAACAGTAACAGGAATTACGTTACCTTCTGGAGTAAACACTTGAGTCATACCGAGTTTTTTTCCTAAGATACCTTTCAATGTTGACACCTCTTTTCTTTTCCTAAGTTGCTAAAAATAGAATTACAATTTGATTTCGATATCTACACCGGACGGTAGATCCAAGCGCATCAAGGCATCCACAGTTTGTGGTGTTGGGTTCACAATATCGATCAAACGTTTGTGAGTCCGTTGTTCAAACTGTTCACGGGAATCCTTGTACTTGTGTACCGCACGGAGAATAGTAATGATTTGCTTCTCAGTTGGCAACGGAATCGGTCCAGATACACCAGCACCCGAACGTTTTGCAGTTTCAACGATTTTCTCTGCGGATTGATCAAGAATTCTGTGGTCGTATGCTTTCAAGCGAATACGAATTTTTTGCTTTGCCATTTTAGTCCCTCCTTCTATCGCCCAATTTATTATCGGACATACTCCGTGAAAATTTTCTGACGTCGACCTCATGGCAAAGGGGCCGGGTGTGTCAGTAACCTCTCACATCATCGCAACGTCTCAGAACAACATTTATTATTATATATAATAGGCAGCAGTATTGCAAGCTAAAATAACAAAACAACGCATATTTTTTTCATGCGTTGCTTTATTACTATTATATAGGTTAAAGATTCGCAGTGGCAGACTTAAAAATCTCTGCTGACTCCGCAGTCTGTGCTGTTGCTGACCCAATTCCCTCTATTGTCTGAATCAATGTTCTTATTTCTTCTTCTACTATAACAATCTCTTGTGTGCTACTCCTCATCGCCTCTACAATTTCGGAAAACAAAAGACTAGTCTCTACGGATTGATATCTCCCACTTTTGGTTAGCTCTTGTACCTTACGTATCTCCTCAACGACCTGTTGTGTGAGACTTCCCGATTTATAAGTCAGCTCTACGATCTGAATTACAGTATTCTTCGTATCCTCTGCCAACCGACTAACTTCTTGAGCAACTACACTAAACCCTCTACCATGCACTCCGGCTCTAGCGGCTTCTATCGTTGCATTAAGTGAAAGAATTTTAGTTTGATCTGCAATATCTTTAACTGAGTTTACGATTTTTTGAATTTGTTTAGAGGAATTGCTTAATTCGTGGACTGAATGTTCCATTTCACTAGTACTTTGATAAATAAGATTAATCTGTCCTGTTAAGCTATCCAAATGCTCATGTCCATCTGTAGCCAACCCCTGCGACTCTACAGCGGATGTAGCTGTACGTTGGAATGTTCTACTCACTTCATTGCTACTGGCTACTAGCTGCTTCACAGCGGCATTTGTGTCGATACTAAAATCTATTAATTCGCTGCTGAATTCAGCAATTTTCTGCTTTAATTCATTTTTAACCAAAAGGTATTGCTGTTCCTTCTCTTTGACGTTCTCCTTCTCGTATTCCTCTAGGACAAGTTGTTGTTCAAGGTTAAGCAGCTTAGTTACGGTCTTAACTACATGTAGACGTGTATTGTCATCATGTGTCTCATTATAGATAACTTGTATAAAAACGTTCTGAAGATTTTGAAAAGCAGATAAGTACCATTTAGGCTCAAGTCCTACTCTTTTATGAATATTAGCAATCTTCATTCGCTTTGCTATGTATTCTTCATCAACTTTGCCATCAAAAATTTCAATGATATGCTCGCGGAGTGTTGTTTTCAACCTCTCGATACTACTATGCTCCAATATAATGGCTTCGAGTTTATCCACACCTAATACCGAATTATAAAATTGATCAATGATATAGTCTATATTCTTTTCAACGCTAGGCTTCACCCTACGTAATAAGTTCAAATCTGATTCAGATAGATCAATCATTCTCATTTGCTCATTGAGTTCGTCATAACCCTCAAGAGTATGAAAAAAATCTTCAGTACGCTTAGTCTGGTGTTTATGTTCTATCAAATTAGGGGTGTGAGAATCCTCGTTATTATTACGTGATGTTATAGCATGCATGAATGAAAAAGGACATTTTCCCATGTTATCACTCTCCCCTCAATTACTATTTTTTTACAATATTACCTTCCTTTCATTTTACTCTATGATTATTAAAATTGTAAACAATTTATCGTTGAATTTTGTTGAATTTTGTAGAATTATTCGAAATTTCATACTTATTTTATCGTATATTGTCGAATTTAAGATGGTTTATCCTATAAAATAACAAAAAGCCCCGGATTCTCCGCAAGAAGAATCCGGGGCACTATGATTCAGAGTCTACCCGCAGATAGAAACGAATTTATTTTTGGATGGAAGCTACGCTACCTGCTCCAACTGTACGTCCACCTTCGCGAATGGAGAATTTAGTACCTTCTTCAATAGCGATAGGGGAGATCAAAGCAACAGTTACAGTGATGTTGTCACCAGGCATAACCATTTCAGTACCTTCTGGCAAGTTGATAATGCCAGTTACGTCAGTTGTACGGAAGTAGAACTGTGGACGGTAACCAGTGAAGAATGGTTTGTGACGTCCGCCTTCTTCTTTAGTCAAAACGTAGATTTGAGCAGTGAACTCAGTGTGTGGTTTAACAGAGTTCGGTTTAGCCAATACTTGGCCACGCTCGATCATAGTACGGTCTACACCACGAAGCAAAGCTCCGATGTTGTCGCCCGCTTGAGCGGAATCCAGCAATTTACGGAACATTTCTACGCCCGTAACTACAGATTTCTTAGTTTCTTCGTGAATACCAACGATTTCGATTTCTTCTCCGACTTTAACTGTTCCGCGTTCTACGCGACCAGTTGCCACAGTACCGCGGCCAGTGATGGAGAATACATCTTCGACAGGCATCAAGAATGGTTTGTCAGTTTGACGCTCTGGAAGTGGAATGTACTCGTCGATTGTTTCGAACATTTCAACAATCTTCTTAGCATATTCGCCTTCTGGGTTTTGAAGAGCTTCACGAGCAGAACCACGAATGATTGGAGTGTCGTCGCCTGGGAAGTCATACTCGCTCAGCAAGTCACGAACTTCCATTTCAACCAATTCCAACAACTCTTCGTCTTCAACCATGTCGCATTTGTTCAAGAAAACAACGATGTATGGAACACCTACTTGACGGGACAACAGGATGTGCTCGCGAGTTTGTGGCATAGGGCCATCAGCTGCGGATACAACCAGGATAGCTCCGTCCATTTGCGCTGCGCCAGTGATCATGTTTTTAACATAGTCGGCGTGACCAGGGCAGTCTACGTGAGCGTAGTGACGGTTAGGAGTTTCATATTCAACGTGGGAAGTGGAGATTGTGATACCACGTTCGCGCTCTTCAGGAGCTTTGTCGATTTGATCGAATGCGATAGCTGCGCCACCGTAAGTTTTGGACAATACAGTAGTGATTGCAGCAGTCAGAGTCGTTTTACCATGGTCGACGTGACCAATAGTACCGATGTTAACGTGCGGTTTGTTACGTTCAAACTTTGCCTTTGCCATTTGAACAGTTCCTCCTTAATGTGGGGTTCCTTATATTTGAGCCGCCCGCATATATGTTTATCTTAGATGACTGAGTAATTATACTCGGACGGCAAGTTAAAACTAGTAATTATTCTCCGCCTTTGTTCTTAGCAGCGATCTCTTCCGCAATGGATTTAGGAACTTCTTCATAGTGAGAAAGCTCCATTGAGAATACGCCACGTCCTTGAGTACCAGAACGAAGAGTTGTAGAGTATCCGAACATTTCGGAAAGAGGCACCTTAGCACGGATAATTTGCGCTCCACCACGGGAATCCATACCTTCGATACGGCCACGGCGGGAGTTCAGCATACCCATAACATCACCCATATATTCCTCAGGAACAGTTACTTCTACTTTCATGATTGGCTCAAGCAGGACAGGTTTACACTTGTCTTTAGCTGCTTTAAGCGCCATCGAGCCGGCAATTTTAAATGCCATTTCGTTGGAATCGACATCATGGTAAGAACCATCAACGATGGTAGCTTTAACGTCTACAAGCGGGAAGCCTGCAAGTACGCCGTTTTTCATTTGTTCTTCGATACCCGCAAGTGCAGGAGCGATGTACTCTCTAGGAACCGAGCCACCGACAACTTTACTTTCGAATTTGCTACCAGTACCTGGCTCGAGGGGTTCAAATTCAACCCATACGTGACCGTATTGACCACGACCACCAGATTGGCGTACAAATTTACCTTCGACGCGAGCAGGTGCCTTGAACGTTTCGCGGTAAGCAACCTGTGGTTTACCCACATTGGTTTCTACTTTGAACTCACGACGCATACGGTCGATGATGATGTCCAAGTGAAGTTCACCCATACCAGCCAGGATAGTTTGGCCTGTTTCTTCATCAGTATGAGCACGAAGAGTTGGATCCTCTTCAGTCAACTTACCGAGAGCAACGCCCAATTTATCTTGGTCAGCTTTTGTTTTTGGTTCAACAGCGATTTCGATAACTGGATCAGGGAAGTTCATTGATTCCAGAATTACTGGATGCTTCTCATCACACAGTGTATCACCTGTACTGGTGTCTTTCAAACCAACTGCTGCAGCGATGTCGCCAGAATACACGATGGAAATCTCTTGACGGCTGTTAGCATGCATTTGAAGGATACGACCAATACGTTCACGCTTGTTCTTAGTAGCATTAACTACGTAAGATCCGGACTCTAGAATACCAGAGTATACACGGAAGAACGTAAGTTTACCTACATAAGGGTCAGTCATGATTTTAAATGCCAAAGCTGCAAACGGTTCTTCATCCGAAGAATGACGAACTGCTTCAGTTCCATCATCAAGATGTCCAGTGATAGCTGGAACGTCAAGAGGAGATGGCAAGTAATCAACAACAGCATCCAGCATAAGCTGAATCCCTTTGTTACGGTAGGAGGATCCAACAATTACAGGGAACAATTTAACTTCAACTACGCCTTTGCGCAGTGCAGCTTTAATTTCCGGAACTGTAATTTCTTCGCCTTCCAGGTACTTCATAGTCAGATCTTCATCAAGTTCAGCAACTTTCTCGATCAACTCGAGACGCAGCTCCTCAACTTTGGCCAAATATTCTTCCGGAATATCCGTTACTTCGATGTTTTGGCCTAGATCATCTCTGAACATGTGTGCTTTTTGCTCAACAAGGTCGATAATACCAGTGAAATCACTTTCTGCACCAATTGGCAATTGAATAGCAACTGCATTGGCTTGAAGGCGATCACGCATAGTTTCGATTACGTTAAGGAAATCCGCACCGATAATGTCCATTTTGTTCACATATGCAATACGTGGAACGTTATAACGGTCAGCCTGTCTCCATACGGTTTCAGACTGAGGCTCAACGCCCTCTTTTGCACTAAATACACCTACTGCCCCATCCAATACACGCAGGGAACGTTCAACTTCAACAGTGAAGTCAACGTGTCCTGGGGTATCAATGATATTGATGCGGTGACCTTTCCACGCAGCAGTCGTAGCAGCGGACGTAATCGTGATTCCGCGCTCTTGTTCTTGCTCCATCCAGTCCATTGTAGCAGCACCCTCGTGAACTTCACCGATTTTGTGCGTACGGCCTGTATAGAAAAGAATCCGCTCTGTGGTAGTTGTTTTACCAGCATCAATATGCGCCATGATCCCGATATTACGTGTATTTTTTAAGGAGAACTCTCTAGCCATGAAATGGATCTCCCTTCAAAATATAAGTTATTTGAATGACCTTAATCCTACCAACGGTAGTGAGCGAACGCTTTGTTTGCTTCAGCCATTTTGTGTGTATCTTCGCGTTTCTTAACAGAAGCGCCTGTGTTGTTGGAAGCGTCGATGATCTCAGCCGCCAAACGCTCTTCCATCGTCTTCTCACCGCGGTTGCGAGAGTAGTTTACGAGCCAACGTAATCCCAGAGCAGTACGTCTCTCTGGTTTAACCTCGATAGGTACTTGATAGTTAGCACCACCGACACGACGAGCTTTGACTTCCAAAACCGGCATGATATTCTTGATGGCAGCTTCGAAAACTTCCATCGGATCTTTACCCGTACGTTCTTCAATCAACTTGAATGAATTGTACAGAATGCTTTGAGCGACACCTCTTTTACCACCCAGCATAATGCGGTTAATCAAACGAGTAACCAACTTGCTATTATACAACGGATCTGGCAATACGTCTCTCTTAGTAACTGGACCTTTGCGTGGCATGGATATCCCCCTTTCTTAAATGTTTATTATTCTAGAATTTTTTCTTATTTCTTAGCTTTAGGACGTTTAGCACCGTATTTAGAACGAGCTTGCATCCGGTTAGCTACACCTGCTGTATCCAATGCACCACGAACGATATGGTAACGAACCCCTGCAAGGTCCTTTACTTTACCTCCGCGAAGTAATACAACACTGTGCTCTTGTAAGTTATGTCCGATACCCGGGATATAAGCTGTTACCTCGAGACGGTTCGTCAAACGAACACGGGCATATTTACGAAGCGCTGAGTTTGGTTTACGTGGAGTCATAGTACCAACACGAGTGCACACACCGCGTTTTTGCGGAGCGCTCAAATTTGTAGCCTCACGCTTGAGGGCGTTATACCCTTTTTGAAGAGCGGGAGATTTAGATTTTTCGATTTTGGCTTGACGGCCTTTACGAACCAATTGGTTAATTGTTGGCATGTTGTTGCCACCCCCTTCCTGAAATGATAGCCGATTTAAGAACTCTAAGCCCACAGACCCAGGCGGTTCATAAAAAGACAAATGAAAAGTTCTTGCCGCTGGAGTTCACCCCAGTACAAAAACATTTCCGTAGCTATTGTTTTAAGACGGCTGCCATCGCAGCGCCAACTTCTATTCCGCAGGCCTTGCCCAAATTCAGCATCGTATCCACGTATGTGATCTTAACACCTTGTTTGTTACAAAGCATAACTATCCTGGAAGTAAGCCTTTGATCTCCGTCCTCTGCCACATAGACTTCTGCAGCTTGGCCCAACTCTACCGCCTTGACGGTTTGTTTGGTACCGATCTTGACCTGAGCATCCTGTAGTCCTCTATCATCAGTCATAATCATTACCTCCAATGAACAAGGATAACATGGCTACTCACGCACCTTAGACATTTTAGCATTATCAATAGATGGTGTCAAGAAATTCAGCAATAATTTTTATGAATATTATACACAGCAGATATTCGTGTCACACCTATGATTAGGTATGACACGAGTTCACTACCATGTTTGCTAATTTATTCAGCAGGAACCGGCTCTAAAGATTCAAGCGCGCTTTCTGCATTTGGATCACTTAGCTTAACATTACGGTAACGATTCATACCAGTACCTGCAGGAATCAACTTACCGATAATAACATTTTCTTTGAGTCCAAGCAACTTATCTACTTTGCCTTTGATAGCAGCGTCTGTTAAGACACGAGTAGTTTCTTGGAAAGATGCAGCGGATAAGAAGGAATCTGTCTCAAGAGATGCCTTGGTAATACCGAGTAAGACCGGTTTAGCAACTGCAGGCTCTTTACCTGACAAGATGGCTTCCTTATTAGCAGCTTCATATTCATGAATATCCGCAAACGCGCCTGGTAACAGACTTGTGTCACCTGCGTCAATGATACGGATCTTCCGAAGCATTTGTTTGATCATAACTTCAATGTGCTTATCATTGATCTCAACGCCCTGGTTACGATATACACGCTGAACTTCTTGCAGAATGTAGTTTTGTACCCCACGGATCCCTTTGATTCGCAGCATTTCTTTAGGGTCAATCGAACCGTCTGTCAACTCATCGCCGGCTTCAATTTCTTGGCCTTCGCTGACACGTAGACGTGAACCATAAGTAATGGAATAAGTCTTGGATTCTGCTTCACCTTGAACCTCGATTTCACGACGATCCTTAGTTTCACGGATTTCCTTGATTACACCATCGATCTCACTGATTGTAGCCTGACCTTTAGGGTTACGGGCTTCAAACAACTCTTGAATACGCGGCAAACCTTGCGTGATGTCATCACCGGCAACACCGCCGGTATGGAACGTACGCATTGTAAGCTGGGTTCCTGGTTCACCGATAGATTGTGCAGCGATAATACCAACCGCTTCACCGATCTCAACGTGTTTACCAGTTGCCAAGTTACGACCGTAACATTTCTTACAAACACCATGACGAGCACGGCAGCTTAGTACAGAGCGGATTTGTAGCTTAGTTACACCAGCGTCTACGATTGCTTCCGCTTTATCGGAGTCAATCAAATCGTTGCGGTGAACAATGATTTCGCCTGTTTCTGGATGACGAACAGTCTCGAAGCAGTAACGACCTTCAATACGGTCATACAGATCCTCAATAACCTCTTTACCATCCTGAATTCGACTAACTGTAAATCCTTTGTCCGTTCCACAATCTTCCTCACGAACGATAACGTCCTGAGCTACGTCAACGAGACGACGAGTCAAGTAACCGGAGTCAGCAGTACGAAGTGCGGTATCGGCAAGACCTTTACGCGCTCCGTGAGTGGAGATAAAGTACTCCAAGACCGTAAGACCTTCACGGAAGTTCGCTTTAATTGGCAATTCGAAAATCCGACCCGAAGGTGTTGCCATCAGACCACGCATACCACCCAGCTGAGTGATCTGCGATTTGTTACCCCGCGCTTTGGAGTCAACCATGAGCATGATAGAGTTGAAACGGTCCATCGATTTAAGCAGGATGTTCGTAAGATCATCCTTCGTCTTCGACCAGATCTCAATAACACGGTCGTACCGTTCGTCATTAGTGATCAGACCACGGCGATATTGGTTAGCAACCACATCTACCTTAGCTTCGGACTCTTTCAGGATCGTAACTTTCTCCTCAGGCACGATAACATCCGACACAGCAACGGTAACACCGGAACGTGTGGAGTAAGTAAAGCCGAGTTGTTTAATTTTATCCAAAATCATAGAGGTTTTGGTTGTATGATAAGTTTCAAAACAACGTGCGATAATCAGACCCAGATATTCTTTACCTACAGCGCTGGCTTCAGGAGCGGATTCAATCAGCTCGCGAATATCTGCGCCTTTTTCATAGATAAAGTATTTCTCTGGCGTGCCATGCAGCAAGTTAGTCTTAGTCGCTTCATTGATATAAGGGAAACTACTTGGGTAAATTTCATTAAATATAATCTTACCGATCGTAGTAATCAACATTGCGCCTTGTTGTTTTTCCGTAAAGCAAGTCTTACCTAGTGCTTTAACTGGAATAGCTACACGAGCATGAAGACCTGCAGTTCCGCGTTGGTAAGCTGATACAGCTTCATTTACGGTACGCAGAATCATACCTGATCCTTTTTCTTCCTTGTTGTCCATGGTCAGGTAGAAAGTACCAAGGACCATATCCTGGGAAGGTGTTACAACCGGTTTTCCGTCTTTAGGGTTCAAGATATTACCGGATGCAAGCATGAGAATACGTGCTTCCGCTTGAGCTTCTGCTGACAGAGGAACGTGCACCGCCATTTGGTCACCGTCAAAGTCGGCGTTATAAGCCGTACATACGAGTGGGTGAAGACGAATAGCATGACCTTCCACCAAAATCGGTTCAAAAGCTTGGATACCGAGACGGTGAAGTGTTGGTGCGCGGTTTAGAAGTACTGGGTGCTCTCTGATTACTTCTTCAAGTACATCCCATACTTCAGGACTTACACGCTCAACTTTACGTTTTGCGCTCTTTATGTTGTGGGCTAGGCCCTTATTAACCAATTCCTTCATGACAAAAGGCTTGAACAATTCTAGCGCCATTTTCTTAGGAAGTCCGCACTGATACATCTTGAGGTACGGTCCTACAACGATAACGGAACGACCAGAGTAGTCAACCCGTTTACCGAGCAAGTTCTGACGGAAACGTCCTTGTTTACCTTTCAGCATGTGGCTGAGAGATTTCAATGGACGGTTACCAGGACCCGTTACCGGACGTCCTCTACGGCCGTTATCGATGAGAGCATCGACAGCTTCCTGTAGCATCCGTTTCTCGTTCTGCACGATAATGTCAGGTGCACCAAGATCCAGCAGTCTTTTCAGACGGTTGTTCCGGTTAATAACACGACGATAAAGATCGTTCAAATCAGACGTAGCAAAACGGCCACCATCCAATTGAACCATCGGACGAAGCTCCGGAGGAATAACCGGAAGAACATCCATGATCATCCAATCAGGTTTGTTGCCTGAGTTACGGAATGCTTCAATGACTTCCAGACGTTTGATCGCCCGGTTACGACGTTGGCCTTGGGCCGTACGCAGTTCTTCTTTGAGGAATTCCAGCTCTTTTTCGATGTCGATGTCTTGAAGAAGCTTCTTAACAGCTTCAGCACCCATGCCCGCTTGGAATCCGTAACCGTATTTTTCACGGTAGCTACGATATTCTTTCTCGGATAAAAGTTGTTTCTTTTCCAGTGGTGTTTCACCTGGGTCAGTTACAACATACGAAGCGAAGTAGATAATCTCTTCAAGTGATCTTGGAGACATATCTAGTGCCAAACCCATACGGCTTGGGATACCTTTGAAGTACCAGATATGAGATACCGGAGCAGCCAATTCAATGTGACCCATACGTTCACGACGAACTTTAGCACGAGTAACTTCAACGCCACAACGGTCGCAGACTACGCCCTTATAACGGACACGTTTGTATTTACCGCAATGACATTCCCAGTCTTTTTGCGGTCCAAAGATACGCTCACAGAAAAGACCCTCTTTTTCCGGTTTCAATGTACGATAGTTAATGGTTTCCGGTTTCTTAACTTCTCCGCGGGACCATGAACGAATCTTCTCCGGAGAAGCGAGTCCGATTTTCATAAATTCAAAATTGTTAACGTCCAACAAGGAGCAACCCTCCTTAACCTAATCCTGATTTAGTACCGCTTTGCCCTCCTCTGACTGTTACATCAAAAGAGGGCGCGGTCCTTTATAAAATGGAACTCAAAAGCTCCAACGTGATTATTCTGCTCCGACTTCTGCGCCTTCTAAATTGAGGCTCAGCTTGTCGCCTGACGTCTCGTCCTCATCGTCCAATTCTCTCATTTCAATTTCCTGCTCGTCACCGCTAAGAATCTTAACATCCATACCCAGGGACTGCAGTTCTTTGATCAATACCTTGAACGACTCAGGAACACCTGGTTCCGGTACATTTTCACCTTTGACAATGGATTCGTACGTCTTCACGCGACCAACCACGTCATCGGATTTTACGGTCAAAATTTCTTGCAATGTATATGCAGCACCGTAAGCTTCAAGCGCCCACACTTCCATCTCCCCGAAACGCTGTCCACCAAACTGAGCTTTACCACCCAGTGGCTGTTGCGTAACTAGTGAGTAAGGTCCTGTTGAACGGGCGTGAATCTTATCATCAACCATGTGCGCCAGTTTGATCATATGCATGACGCCGACAGTAACTTCACGTTCGAAGCGTTCACCTGTACGACCATCGTACAATACAGTCTTACCATTACGCTGCATGCCAGCTTCTTCCATCGTATCAAATACGTCGTACTCACGTGCTCCGTCGAATACCGGCGTTGCAATGTGAATTCCCAGACGCAATGCGGCCATGCCAATATGGACCTCAAGCACCTGTCCGATGTTCATACGAGAAGGAACGCCTAGAGGGTTAAGAACAACCTGTACTGGCGTACCGTCCGGAAGGAACGGCATATCTTCTTCTGGCAGGATACGAGCAACGACACCCTTGTTACCGTGACGTCCGGCCATTTTGTCACCTTCAGAAATCTTACGTTTCTGAGCGATGTACACACGAACCAATTGATTTACGCCAGGAGGCAGCTCATCGCCGTTCTCACGTGTAAATACTTTAACGTCAACGATAATACCATCACTACCGTGAGGAACGCGTAAAGAGGTATCCCGTACTTCACGAGCCTTCTCACCAAAGATAGCGTGTAGGAGACGCTCTTCTGCAGTCAATTCAGTTACACCCTTAGGAGTAACCTTACCAACTAGAATGTCACCAGCACTGATTTCCGCACCGATGCGGATAATTCCACGCTCATCAAGATTGCGCAGAGCTTCTTCGCCCACGTTTGGAATATCACGTGTGATTTCTTCAGGTCCCAGTTTAGTGTCACGAGCTTCGGATTCGTATTCCTCGATATGAATCGAAGTGTATACATCTTCCTTAACTAGCTTTTCACTTAACAGGATCGCATCCTCGTAGTTGTAACCTTCCCAAGTCATGAACGCAACGACTACGTTACGACCAAGAGCAAGTTCGCCCATTTCTGTAGAAGGACCGTCCGCCAGGATGTCACCCTTCTTAACAATATCCCCTCTTTTAGCTAGAGGACGTTGGTTAATACAGGTACCTTGGTTAGAACGCATAAATTTGTGTAATTTATATTTAACGATATCGCCTTTAACTTCTTTGCCTTCGACAGTTTCAACCCGGCGCAGCCAAATTTCATTAGCTGAAGAGCGTTCGATAATACCGTCATATTTAGAAACAACACATACGCCAGAATCCTTAGCGGATTTATGTTCCATCCCTGTTCCGACGAGCGGAGCTTTAGGAATTAGAAGTGGAACGGCTTGACGCTGCATGTTAGATCCCATCAGAGCGCGGTTGGAGTCATCGTTCTCAAGGAACGGAATGAGCGCCGTAGCGACGGATACGACCTGTTTAGGCGAAACGTCCATGTAATCTACACGATTACTTGGCATTGTTGTAATGTTGTCAGAGTCTTTATTGTAACGAACGATTACCATGTCTTCCTTAAAGGAGCCATCTTCATCGATCAATACGTTAGCCTGAGCAACTACATAATTATCTTCCTCATCAGCAGTCAGATAATCGATTTGTTCAGTTACCTTACCTGTCTTTGGATCTACCCAACGATACGGAGCTTCGATAAAGCCGTATTCGTTGATACGAGCAAAGGTGGACAAGGAGTTGATCAATCCAATGTTCGGACCTTCCGGTGTTTCAATTGGACACATCCGGCCGTAGTGACTGTGATGGACGTCACGAACTTCAAAGCCCGCGCGTTCACGTGTCAAACCACCAGGTCCGAGTGCAGACAGACGACGTTTATGCGTAAGTTCCGCAAGTGGGTTCGTCTGGTCCATAAACTGAGACAGCTGGGAGCTACCGAAGAACTCTTTAATGGACGCGATAACCGGACGAATATTGATCAGAGCTTGAGGCGTAATTGCATTAGCATCCTGAATCGACATTCTTTCACGCACAACGCGCTCCATACGGGACAAACCGATACGGAACTGATTCTGCAGAAGTTCACCCACAGAACGCAGACGACGGTTACCCAGATGGTCGATATCATCGGTATTACCAATTCCGTGAAGCAAATTAATAAAGTAGCTGATCGAGGATATAATATCAGCTTGAGTAATGTGCTTAACAGACTTGTCGATGTTGCCGTTAGCGATCAGCTTAATAACCCGACCTTCTTCAATTGGCGAGAATACGTCAATCGTTTGAAGAGGAATATCTTCGCTGTCCATAACACCACCAGTAACACGGTAGTTCTTAAAGGCAACATTCTTTTCGAAGTAAGGAATCAATTCATCAAGCAGTCTGCGATCGACCATTTGACCAGACTCAGCCAGGATTTCCCCTGTAGCTTCGTCAACCAAAGGCTGAGCAAGACGTTGATTGAAAAGACGGTTCTTAATGTGTAGCTTTTTATTGATTTTGTAACGGCCTACATTAGCTAGGTCGTAGCGTTTTGGATCAAAGAAACGCGCGACCAGCAAACTTTTGGCATTGTCTAGTGTCGGCGGTTCGCCCGGACGCAAACGCTCATAAATTTCAATAAGCGCCTTCTCCGTGGAGTCCGTGTTGTCTTTATCCAGCGTATTGCGAATATATTCATCATTGCCAAGCAATTCCAGAATTTCGGCATCACTACCGAAACCGAGAGCACGCAAAAGTACGGTAACAGGAATTTTACGAGTCCGATCGATACGAACATACATAATATCCTTAGCGTCGGTCTCAAGTTCCAACCAGGCTCCGCGGTTCGGGATTACTGTGGCGGTGTAGGTTTTTTTGCCGTTCTTATCCACTTTTGTGCTGAAATAGACGCTTGGAGAGCGAACCAACTGGCTGACAATAACCCGTTCCGCACCGTTAATAATAAAAGTGCCGGTCTCCGTCATCAGCGGGAAATCTCCCATGAACACTTCCTGCTCTTTGACCTCACCGGTCTCCTTATTAATGAGCCGCACCTTTACACGCAGAGGAGCCGCATACGTCACGTCCCGCTCTTTAGCGTCGTCAACCGTATATTTTGGTTCACCCAGGCTGTAATCAATGAACTCTAGTACCAAATTACCTGTGAAATCCTGGATCGGCGAGATGTCCTGAAACATTTCCCGCAATCCTTCCTCCAAAAACCAATCATAAGATTTTTGTTGGATCTCGATCAGGTTCGGGACCTCGAGTACCTCGTTAATTCTCGCATAGCTCCGCCGAGTGCGTCGACCATACTGAACAAGATGTCCTGCCAACTTTACTCACCCCTCATGTCTACTCACTTAAAAATTGATTGCGAACCCTTGTTTGGAACCGTATAATGGAACCATACTACAAGGATTCAGTCATAAATAAAAGAAAAGCCCTTATCGAAATCTTCGAAAAAAGAGCGCACTTATCCATGACCAAAATACTCCTTATCCAGTAGATTTGCCCAAAACGTACATATTATACGTCACCAAGCAACAGTTTATGCGCTATTATCTATTACCGCGTAACACTCGCTACGCCAGAGCATAGAGAACCAATTCGCAAAAAACTTGCCGTGCGGCTTGCGCTAGCCGGCGACAATATATCGCTTGACATTTTCAGCAAACTAAAGACATGGAGCCTATCTTAATACTGACATTTTATAATAATACCATTATCACTATCACATGTCAATAACCTATTGATTTTTATTTTTGAGCTTTAATAATACGATAACCTTTATCTTTGCCCACTTCTTCTACATTTGAGAACAAGCTTTCAAGTTTAGCTACCGCTGATGGAGCGCCCTGCTTCTTCTGAATGACAATCCACAGAAATCCACCCTCATTTAAATGCTCATAAGCTTCTTCAAAAATCTGATGCACTACAGCTTTTCCTGCACGTATCGGAGGATTGGTAAGAATCACATCGAACTTTTGATGTTCATTCAATGCGCCGAGCACATCGCTTTCCATTACCGTAACATTCCGGATTCCATTGTGCTGGGCATTTTCACGCGCAAGTTCTACCGCACGACTATTAATATCAATCATCGTAACTTGCCCTTTGGGGGCTAGGTATGCTGCACTTATGCCTATCGGTCCATATCCGCAACCCACATCAAGCACTGCTGAACCGTCCGGAATATCCATAGCTTCAATGAGAACTCGACTACCGTAATCGATGTCTCCTTTAGAGAACACACCTGCATCACTTGTGAAACGAAAGCTTTTGCCTCTTAGAACGGTGTCGATGGTACGTCTGTCATGACGCACTTCCGGTTGCTGCGAATAATAATGTTGCGACATCTCTATCCTCCCTTTCCTTTATGTTAATAGTTTGTATTCACACAACCCTACTAACTCTATCAAGCATAAACGCCTCTGATGTCCTTATAAGGACGAGTAAGCGTTCAAGCGAGAAATATAAAGATAAAGTATAATGTGAAACTTATACTTTCTTATATTTTTATAAAATAAACCCCTTGAACAAGTTCAAGGGGTTTTCAGTATAGAAGGAATTACTTCACTTCTACAGCTGCGCCTGCTTCTTCCAATTTTGCTTTAGTAGCTTCGGCTTCGTCTTTGCTTACTTTTTCTTTGATTGCTTTTGGTGCGTTGTCTACAAGGTCTTTAGCTTCTTTCAAGCCAAGGCCTGTGATTTCGCGAACGATTTTGATAACGTTGATTTTGGAAGCGCCAGCGCCTGTCAAAATTACGTCAAATTCGGATTGCTCTTCAGCTACTGCTGCTACCGCACCGCCAGCTGCTACTGGAGCTGCTGCTGTTACGCCGAATTCTTCTTCAATTGCTTTAACCAGGTCGTTCAGTTCCAATACGCTCATGCCTTTAATTGCTTCCAAGATTGCTTCTTTACTCATGATTGAACCTCCATTTATAATTTAAATTTGTTTGTGGTATTGATTTATGCTGTAAGAGCCAAAGGCTTACGCGCTTTGTTCTTCTTTTTCAGCAACAGCTTTAACTGCAAGCGCGAAGTTGCGCATTGGAGCTTGAAGTACGCTAAGCAGCATGGACAGCAAACCATCGCGGGATGGAAGCTCAGCCAGTGCTTTCAATTGGTCCGCGTCGATGACACGTCCTTCTACTACGCCGCCTTTCAATTTCAAAGCGTCGTTTTTCTTGGCGAAATCGTTCAAAATTTTAGCTGGAGCTACTGCATCAGTTGTGCTGAATGCGATAGCTGTTGGACCAGTCAAAACTTCATCCAACTCAGTCAACTCAGCCGCAGCAGTTGCGCGACGTAGCAATGTGTTCTTCAGGACTTGAAACTCAACGCCAGCTTCACGAAGTTGCTTACGCAGTTCAGTCACTTGGGAAACGTTCAATCCACGATAGTCCGCTACAACAGTCGAAAGACTGTTTTGCAGTTTCGCAGTAACAACGTCAACCGCATCCTGTTTTGCTTGAATTACTTTTGCATTTGCCAATGTATACACCTCCTGAAAATTTATGTGTCGGCGTCCTTTCCAAGGAAAGCATCACCGCTCCTACGCAGGCATTAGAAAAGCCTCCGCAGAATCACGAAGGCTTGATAAAACGAAAGTTATACGAGCGAGCTCGTTACTTCTTGTTTCTATCACAACACCTCGGTAGGGAATTAAGCACTAAGGCACCTACTGTCTACGGTAAGCATATTCAAGGTTAAGATTGATACCTTAAGTTTCACAACTGTTATAGATTATCAAAATTGACCCAAAGAGTCAACCCTTATTTATCTGAAGACGGTTGTGTTCACACGAGCGCTAGGACCCATTGTGGAAGAAATCGAGATACCTTTAAGGTATACACCTTTAGCAGCAGCTGGTTTCGCACGGTTCAAAGCGTCGATAAGAGCTTTAAGGTTATCGTTCAATTGTGCAGCATCAAAGGACACTTTGCCGATTGGCGCGTGAATTTGACCTGCTTTGTCAAGACGATATTCGATTTTACCGGCTTTGATTTCTTGCACAGCCTTGGAAACATCGAATGTAACTGTGCCAGCTTTAGGGTTAGGCATAAGACCTTTACCACCAAGCAGACGACCCAGTTTACCGACTTCACTCATCATATCAGGTGTAGCTACGCAGACATCAAATTCAAACCAGCCTTGTTGAATTTTGTTGATCATGTCTTGATCACCAACAAAATCCGCGCCAGCAGCTTCTGCCTCTTTCGCTTTTTCACCTTTTGCAAATACAAGCACGCGTTGTGTTTTACCAGTGCCGTGAGGCAGGACAACAACACCACGAACTGCTTGGTCTTGTTTACGCGGGTCTACACCCAGACGAACTGCTGCTTCAACGGTTTCGTCGAATTTTGCAGTCGCTGCCTTTTTCACAAGCTCTACAGCTTCTGAAGGCTCGTAAGTTGCTTCGCTGTTGATCAGCTTAGCAGCTTCTTGGTATTTCTTACCATGTTTAGCCATGAAAATGTTCCTCCTTTGTGGTGTTAGCGGAAATTCCTCCCACATACTTGCGGGTCACGAATGACCGATTCTTCGAAAACTACTAGTCTTCGATTGTGATACCCATACTGCGAGCAGTACCTTCAACCATACGCATTGCAGCTTCTACAGATGCAGCGTTAAGGTCTGGCATTTTTGTTTCAGCAATTTCACGAACCGCAGCGCGGCCGATTTTTGCTACTTTTTTCTTGTTTGGTTCGCCGGATCCTTTTTCTACTTTAGCAGCGATGCGAAGCAGAACAGCAGCCGGAGGAGTTTTAGTGATGAACGTAAAGGAACGGTCTTCAAATACTGTAATTTCAACCGGAATGATCAAGCCAGCCTGGTCGGCAGTACGAGCATTAAATTCCTTACAGAATGCCATGATGTTGACACCTGCTTGACCTAACGCCGGACCTACTGGAGGCGCTGGATTCGCTTTCCCTGCAGGAATCTGCAGTTTCACCATTTTAATAACTTTTTTAGCCATGAGTGACACCTCCTTGCAAAAATAGTGGTCTTCGAACGCCATTGGCGCTCTCCCACAAGAAACCCTTAGCTTATGTTATATTTTCTCCACTTGAGTGAAATCCAACTCTAGCGGGGTTTCCCGTCCAAACATGTTCACATGCACTTTGATCTTGCTCTTGTCAGCCAAAATTTCTTCCACGGATCCCACAAAATTCGCAAACGGACCAACCATAATACGTACGGATTCCTTGATTTCGAAATCAATCTTCGCTTTAGGTTCAACCATGCCCATATGCTTCAGAATTTGTTCTACCTCTTCCGGAAGCAAAGCTGTTGGTTTAGACCCTGAGCCTGTCGAACCAACAAATCCAGTAACGCCCGGAGTATTGCGGACAACATACCAGGAATCATCAGTCTGAACCATTTCCACCAAAACATAACCCGGGTAAACTTTACGCATAACGGTTTTTTTCTTACCGTCTTTGTTTACGATTTCTTCTTCCATAGGAACAAGAACGCGGAATATTTTGTCTTCCATGCCCATGGACTCAACGCGCTTTTCCAAATTGGCTTTGACCTTATTCTCATACCCAGAATAGGTATGAACGACATACCATCTTTTTTCCATATCAAGCCACCTGGGACCTCTCTAAATAATCGCTTCAATCACAGCGGAAATACCGATGTCCAGAACCCAGAAGTAAATAGCGACAACTACAATTGTACCGAGAACGATCAATGTATAGTTGGTCAATTCTTTACGACTTGGCCAGCGAACTTTTTTGAGTTCACTCCAGCTCTCAGTGAAAAAGGAAAACATAGACTTGAAACTACGTTTCATGCCGACTACACCTCCACAGACTATCTGGTTTCGCGATGAGGAGTTTGCGAGTTACAATACTTGCAAAATTTCTTCATCTCCATGCGGTCGGGGTGATTTCGCTTGTTTTTGGTAGTCGCATAGTTTCTTTGTTTGCAACTTGTACAAGCCAAAGTGATAATTACCCGCATGATGTGCACCTCCCGAGACGTCCTTCTAACAATACAATTAGAAGACGTAAATATTGATCCTAAAAAAAGCCGCGAATTTAGGCCTACCTAAAACACTTTAGCATAATGTCAAGGTCTGTGTCAACGAAAGAATTCCGTTCTGCACTGGGTAATTTCGGGTGTTATAGTCATATGGCCGTACCCTGTCCTTGGGTCTATCTCTTCCTCACACTTCGCTGTCTTCCTTATCATTATGGGGCATTCCGACTGTGTATAAACCTACCCTCAACGGCAACAACTAAAATCAACTCAAATAGAAATTTATGGTGTTAGCTCCTAATTCTATCTAAGCAATTTCATGAGACTAAAAAAAAGAACTCGATGTACGAGCCCTCTTGTGTTCATTATATCATTAATTGTCACGCACTTCTAGATATCTTTCTAATTTCCGCTTTACTCGTTGTAAAGCGTTGTCAATAGATTTCACATGCCGCTTCAGATCTTCAGCAATTTCCTGATAAGATCGTCCGTCTAAATACAACATCAGAACCTTACGCTCTAGGTCACTTAAAATCTCCGCCATCTTATCTTCAAGTCCAATGAATTCTTCTTGATTGATAATTAGCTCTTCTGGATCTAGTACCTGAGTTCCACAAATGACATCCATAAGCGTCCGGTCGGAATCTTCATCATAAATGGGCTTATCCAAAGAAACATAAGAATTGAGCGGAATATGCTTCTGACGCGTGGCCGTCTTAATAGCAGTTATAATCTGACGTGTTATGCAGAGCTCAGCAAAAGCCTTGAATGAAGAGAGCTTGTCACCTTTAAAGTCACGAATAGCCTTATATAGACCAATCATTCCTTCTTGAACAATATCTTCACGATCTGCCCCGATCAAGAAATAAGAGCGGGCTTTAGCACGTACAAAATTACGGTATTTATTAATTAAGTGTTCCAATGCGCCACTGTCGCCACCACGGAAAGCCTCGACAATATCTTCATCACTTATGAAATCATACTCGGATAGCATTATTTCCTTGAGGTCGACACTCACCAAGAATCCCCCCGGCTGCAACGCAAGACACATCGTTACTTCGCGAAATATAGGATCAGTATATATTATGTTACCTTACACCGTCAACCGGATTTGTCCAAAAACAATCTGGAATAGCATAAAATGGAATAAAAATATCGCCTAAATCTTTCCTCTTGTCACTGCCTACGCCAATTTTCCAATTTACTCCGCACATCAGGAGGCAGTTTGTCTTCCAAAGAATGACGTGTAGAACTGATACTTCCCGGTTCGATAGCTTTTTTCACTTGTTTCTGGTTCTCTTCAATTTCTAGGTGCAATTCTCTTGCAGAAATCCGCAGTGCACCTTGGGCGAAAATAATATGTTGCTCCACAAAGTCACTTGTTGCAACATAGATCTGTCGACGTCGGTTGCTAAATTCTCCAACCAATCGCTCAATGCATTCATCTGCGGTTTCTTTTTCCTTGGTGAAAAACACCTGGACTTTGCCCTGGACAAATGACCGACCCAATCCTGGAACGCGGTATGCATCAAACACAGCAATAACTCGTCGTCCTGAGTAAGCCTGGTAATCAGCCAGCAAATCCATCAAGCGGTCGCGTGCTTCCTGCATACCAATCTGGGACAGTGCCGCAAGTTCCGGCCAGCCACCGATCATATTGTACCCGTCCACAAGCAGCACATCGCGCCAGTCGGCCATAGTTATCCCTGCTGTTGCCGAAGGCGTACCACTTCATACATAATGACTCCTGCGGCGACAGAGGCATTTAATGAATTGATCTTTCCGGCCATCGGCAGCTTAAGTAATACATCACATTTTTCACGAATCAGGCGTCCCATTCCTTTATTCTCATTACCGATTACAACAGCTACCGGTCCTGTGAAAATATTGGATCCAAACAGATTCTGATCTGTATCCACATCCGTACCTACTACCCAGACTCCCTGCTCTTTCAGACGATCAATGGTCTGACCTAGGTTAGTGACTCGCGCAACCGGAACATATTCCACGGCACCCGCCGATGTTTTGGAGACGGTAGCAGTAATCTGAGCCGAACGACGTTTAGGTACGATTACCCCATGCACTCCAGTACAATCTGCTGTCCGCAGAATGGACCCCAGGTTATGAGGATCTTCAATCTCATCCAGCAAAATCAAGAATGCAGGCTCTCCTTTGGCTTCAGCTGCAGCCAGCAGATCATCTACCTCGACATAGGCAAAAGGTGCGGCTTGAGCAACTACCCCCTGATGTTGAACTCCAGGAGCAAGCTGATCCAGTTTACGCTTGTCCACATGCTGAATGACAATCCCCGCTTTACGTGCTTCAGCGACGATTGGTGCGGTCAGATGCTTCTGAGCCGTTTCTGCAATCCATATTTTATTTAATGTACGACCCGCACGAAGCGCCTCAAGCACTGAATGCTTCCCAGCCAATATTTCCTCTTCTGTCTTCAAATCTTCTTCCATGTTCACTTCTCCTATTCTCTATTTCGCAAAAGCCTTATCACGGCTGTTTCAACATAAACTGTATGCCACTGTTCACAATTTCTTGTATTCTCTCCTGTTGACCTGTGTAGTATAAGTAACCTATCAGACACTCAAAAGCAGTAGCATGACGGTATTCAAGCACATCTGCATTCTTAGGAATACTTCCCGATTTAGCATTTCTCCCCTGACGGGCGACATCTTTTTCCTCTTCTGTGAGACTTGGCTCCAAAAATCCAAGAATTGCACTCTGCGCCTTAGCGGATACAAGTCCTGTAGCAGAGCGATGCAAATGGTTTGGGCGCAAATTCGGAAGAGATACTAAATACTGGCGAACTGACACTTCGTAAATGGCATCTCCTACATAGGCAAGCACAATTGGCGAGAGGAGTCGCGCAGGTTTGGAAGGCTCGTAAGGAAACCACCCGTTCTGAAACTTGCGTTCCTCACTCATTTCCGCCGCCACCGCATTCCTTGCGGAGTATCCTCAAGCAATATGCCCAAGCGACCTAATTCATCACGAATCTCATCGGACCGGCTCCAATTCTTATTTTTACGCGCTTCAACCCGCTCCGCGATCAATTGTTCAACTTCTTCACTCGCGATCTCTTCTTCCTCATGCTCAGGTGTCAAACGCAGCACAGCATTCATTTCCCCAAAAGCTTGCAGCAACGCAGCAAAATCAGCAGGGGCTGCTTCACTATTCGCAAGGGTATGGTTTGCAAGACTCACCCAATCAAACATAGCCGTAATCGCATCAGGGGTATTAAAGTCATCCTGCATTCTAGCATGAAAATTGGCCACAATAGCAGATAACTTATCATTAATCTCTAAGCTGACCTCACCCTGAGCACCTTCAGCAGCAAGTTCAAGACGATGCTTAACGTTACTTTCTGCAAGTGAGATACGTTCTACGCTCTTTTCAGCTGAAGTCATTGAATCCACCGAGAAGTTCAACGGATTACGATAATGGGTCGATAGCATGAAATAACGAATAGTTCCAGCTTTAAATTGCCCACGGATATCTTTCACAAGCCATCCGTTACCCAATGATTTCGACATTTTTTCATCACCGATGTTGATAAATCCATTATGCATCCAGTAATTAGAGAGTGGCTTACCCGTCAGAGCTTCTGTCTGAGCGCATTCGCATTCATGATGCGGGAACTGCAAATCTTGTCCACCCCCGTGGATGTCCATCGTATCCCCCAAGAACTCTCTTGCCATGGCCGAGCATTCAATATGCCAGCCTGGGCGTCCATTTCCCCACGGGCTCTGCCAGTACACTTCACCTGGTTTTGCTGCTTTCCACAGCACAAAGTCCTCAGGTTTCTCTTTCCGTGAGTCTACCTCCACGCGAATACCAAACTGTAATTCATCTAGATTCTGACGGGACAGCTTACCATATTCTTCAAATTTGGAAGTACGGTAGTATACATCGCCACCACTCTCGTAGGCATACCCTTTTTCCTCAAGCTCTTTAATGAATCCAATGATCAGCTCCATGCTCTCTGTTACCCGCGGATTCAATGTTGCCGGTTTTACTCCAAGCCCTTCAAGATCCTCACGATAAGCATTAATAAAAATCTCAGCAACCTCTGCTACTGAAGTGTTCATTTCTTCTGCTTTGCGTATCAGTTTATCATCTACATCTGTGAAGTTCGTAACATACCGTACCTCATTGCCGAGTTGCTCCAAATAATTCCGGACCATATCAAAGACAATAATAGGTCTAGCATTTCCGATATGCATATATCCATAAACGGTTGGACCACATACATACATTTTCACTTTGCCCGACTCTTGGGGCACAAACTGCTCCTTGCTGCGTGTCATTGTGTTGTAAATTTGTAAAGCCATCCTATTCCAACCCTTTCTGTTGTCCCGATTCCTTAAGTACCGGATATGCTTAAATTTCGTAATCACCAATGTACTGCTGAGTTTCGACTAGCCGCTGCGCGGTCTTTTGTTTATCTTCTTCGCCAAGCTTCTCTCTGATCTCTTCGATCTCTTTTTGCAGAAAGCGAAGTGAATCTACAAGCGGGTCTGGCATCTTGGTATGATCCAAGCGATCGGATACACGTTCACCGTTACGTTTTACTACACGGCCCGGATTTCCTACTACTGTACTGTTATTTGGAACTTCACGCAGCACAACCGCATTCGAACCTATATTTGAATTGTCGCCGATACGAAACGATCCTAATACCTTCGCACCAGAACCAATAACTACATTGTTGCCAACTGTGGGATGGCGCTTACCTTTTTCTTTCCCTGTCCCCCCAAGTGTAACACCTTGATAGATAATAACATCATCACCGATTTCACAGGTTTCCCCAATAACAATCCCCATACCATGGTCGATAAACAGCCTATTTCCGATGACAGCTCCGGGATGGATTTCAACACCGGTCATAAATCTACTAAACTGTGAGACCATACGGGCCATTGTATACCAGCGGCGTTTGAAAAAAGAATGGGCAATCCGGTGACCCCAAATGGCGTGCAACCCTGCATATGTGAAGACAACCTCGAACCAGCTGCGGGCAGCGGGATCGTTATCAAATACCGCCCGAATGTCCGACTTAATATGCTTAAACATCACGGTTCCTCTCTTCTTGACTCCCCCATCTCCTGTTTACAGGTACACAAGGAAGGTATTGTCTCCAATCCATCATTCTTATCATACATATGCTGTGGGTGTTTGCTTGGTTTGTTATATTAGAAAAGATACCCTGAAACAAAAAAAGCCCCTGCAGCATAAAGCTGCAGAGACGTTTAACCGCGGTTCCACTCTGCTTGAACGAATCAAACAGACTGCTGTTGTTACCATCGGCAGAGTTCCTTCGTTCCACTTGGCATCATTAACGGCGATGTACCCGGCACGATCTAACGAGCCTTTAGGATCGTTCAACCGTGCAGCTCACAGGCGCATGTTCTGCCCCGGACAAATGAATAACTCCCAGCCCGAAAGGGTATCCCTTTCTCGGTTATTCTCTCTGGCAATTGCCTTTATGGACGTACTTCTCCTGATCACAGCTATTATCATATGGTTCTATCTTAGCGTAAAAGATAAGGGACTGACAAGAGGCTTAATGATAAGTAATGCTACCTTAAGCTCCTTTAATTTGTGATTTCAAACGTTCGATGACACGGTTTTGGCCGAGCAAAGCAATCGTTATATTAAGATCACGTCCGTGCGTTTGTCCGGTCAAAGCCACACGTATCGGCATAAAGAGCGCTTTGCCTTTGTGCCCTGTTTCTTTCTGCACTTCCTTAATCAGTACAGCCATATTACTAGCACTGAAATCCTGACAAGCTTCAACCTTAGCTAGGAAAGCAGACAAGACTTCAGGCACTTGGCTTTCCGCCAGAACCTGCGCCGCTTCTGTTTCTAACTCCAGATGGCTGCGGAAGAATAGTTCAGATAGCTCTACGATATCGGAGGCAGAGTTCATCTGCTCTTGATACAGTGCTACAAGGCTTTCTGCCCATGCCTGCTGCTCATCATTCAGCTCAGCCGGTATTTTCCCCGCTTTTTGCAGATGTGGAATCGCTAATGCCGAGATCCGTTTAGGATCAGCATGCTTAATATAGTGATTATTTAGATGCGCCAGCTTGTACTTATCGAATACAGCCGGACTTTTGGACAAACGGTCCGCATCAAAAATAGAAATAAGTTCTTCTTTACTGAAGATCTCCTCTTCTCCCTCTGGCGACCAGCCCAGTAGAGAAATGAAGTTAACCAAAGCCTCAGGCAAGTAACCCAATTCATCATATTGCTCAATAAATGTAATTACAGATTGATCCCGCTTGCTAAGCTTCTTATGGTTGTCACCGACAATCAGTGTCATATGACCAAATATTGGGGGTTTCCAACCAAGAGCCTCATAGATCATAAGCTGACGTGGTGTGTTGGAAATATGATCTTCCCCACGTAGTACATGGGTGATAGCCATCAAATAATCATCAACAGCTACCGCAAAGTTATAGGTCGGAATTCCGTCCTTCTTCACGATAACAAAATCACCCATTTCTTTCGTATCAAAAGAAATAGTACCTTTTACGATATCATCGAACGTGTACGTACGATCTTCTGGTACACGGAAGCGAATGCTAGCTACTCGTCCCTCAGCTTCAAAGGCAAGGCGTTGTTCTTCCGTCAAATCACGGTGTTTGCCGGAATAACGAGGGGTTTCTCCACGTGCAGTCTGTTCTTCACGTTCTGCTTCCAGTTCTTCCTCTGTGCAGTAACAGCGGTAAGCCAAACCTTTATCCAGCAAATCCTGCCAATATACACGATATAGGTCAAGACGTTCAGTCTGGCGGTAAGGTCCGTACTCTCCGCCAACATCAACACTCTCATCCCAATCCATGCCTAGCCATTTCAAATACTTAAGCTGGCTCTCTTCACCGCCTGCGACATTGCGCTTCACGTCTGTATCTTCAATTCTGATAATGAATTTACCGCCTTTATTACGGGCGAACAGATAGTTAAACAGCGCCGTTCTGGCGTTACCTATATGTAAATGTCCCGTAGGGCTCGGTGCGTAACGCACCCGGACTTGATCCGTCATTATATTCCCTCCGCTTCATATGGTTAAAACTTAGATTTGCTACTTAGACCATCTCAAGATGATATCACATCTTGGAGTAGACAGACAATAGATTGTGCGGCAATTCCTTCACCACGACCGGCAAAACCAAGCTGTTCAGTAGTCGTAGCTTTAACGTTCACCTTGGACGGGTCCGCGTGAAGCGCACGAGCGATAATCTCCGTCATTTGTGGAATGTATGGCGCCATCTTTGGTTTTTGGGCAATAATCGTTGAATCGATATTTCCAAGCTTATAACCTCGCTCGCTAGCAAGTGCCCACACTTGTTCTAATAATTTCAAGCTATCCGCGTCCTTAAACGCTGGATCTGTGTCCGGAAAATGTCTGCCAATATCACCAAGTCCTAGTGCGCCTAGAATCGCGTCACTTACTGCGTGCAGCAGCACATCGGCATCGGAATGTCCTACTAATCCTTTTTCATAAGGAATCGTAACGCCTCCAATAATACAAGGCCTTCCCTCAACCAGTTGATGTACATCAAACCCTTGTCCTACAGCGATCATGATTGTCCCTCTCCCCTGTTTCTTTCTGTGAATTCTGCAAAATCCAAATCATCTGGCGTCGTAATCTTAATATTTCTGTAGCTTCCCTCTACCACAGAAACCGGAATACCAGCACGCTCTGCCAAGCTGGAATCATCAGTACCTAGAAATCCATCCCGCTCCGCGGCCGCATAGGCATCCAGCAATTCAGAAAGACGAAAAGTCTGCGGGGTTTGAATCGCCCACAGACTTCGCCGATCCGGCGTAGACAGTACTTTGCCTTCGTTATCTACCTGTTTGATCGTATCTTTGACTGGTACAGCAAGAACTGAAGCACCGATCTGCTTCGCTCGCTCGTAACATGCCTCAATTTCATTCGGCTGCACAAACGGACGAACACCATCATGTACCATTACCCACTGTGTCGTAAGTTTCAACAATCCTTTATGTACGGAATGCTGACGCTCAGATCCACCAGGTACTATAGCCTTAACCTTGTCCAGCTTATAGAGCTGTATCCATTCCCGGCAGCGCTCAATATCTTCCTTACCGGTTACGAGCACGATTTCAGAAATCAATTCGTGCTGCTGAAATACTTCCAGCGTATGAACGATGATTGGTTTACCCTGCAGTAACAGATATTGCTTGCTCTCTACAGTCCCCATTCGCGTTCCTCTGCCTGCCGCCACAATGACGACGCCCACACCGTTTGACATTACTCAGGCTCCTGTCTTTCACGTATATTCCCATCATAACGTGTTTGGCGGGCATTTCCAACCCATAGGACATTTGCCATGCACTTTATCTACGCTTATTGTGCTTTTTCCAAGAGCTTTGGCTTCGCAAATATCATCCGTCCAGCTGAAGTTTGAAGCACACTCGTGACGAGAACCTCCATCGTAGTTCCGATATATTCCCGTCCGCCTTCCACAACGATCATTGTTCCATCGTCTAAATAGGCTACGCCTTGTCCATGCTCTTTGCCATCCTTAATGACCTGAACTACGATTTCCTCACCAGGCAACACTACGGGCTTCACGGCATTCGCAAGATCATTAATATTCAGGACTGAGACTCCTTGTAATTCGCAAACCTTATTCAAGTTAAAGTCATTGGTAACTACTTTACCTCGCAGTACCTTCGCTAACTTCACCAGCTTACTATCCACCTCAGAGATTTCTTCAAAATCTCCCTCGTAGATTAATACCTTCACATCGAGCTCTTTTTGGATTTTATTGAGAATATCAAGTCCCCGCCGTCCGCGATTACGTTTCAGTAGATCGGAAGAATCTGCGATATGCTGGAGCTCCTCAAGTACGAATTCCGGTATGACAATCGTTCCCTCAATAAATCCAGTTTTGCAAATGTCGGCGATCCGACCATCAATAATAACGCTTGTATCGAGGATTTTATGCTCCTCCAGGCCACGACCTTCCGGTTCAGCCGCTTGCCCCCAGCGTCCAGTTGTCCAAAGTGCAGCTAGTTCCTCTTTTTTCTCCAGACCGATCCGCAGCCCCATATATCCAAAAGCTAACGTAACGGGTACCTGCAGCAACTGCCCAGCTTTTCCAAGCCAAATCATAGCAGGATATAACAGAAGAGATAGCAAAAGCCCCCCTGTAAGCCCAGCTGCACCTGCAGCCAATTCATTCATTGGTATACGCGAACAGTACAGAACCGCCTCCCGCAGTTTTGAACCTCCCCATTCCGCGCATAAAGACCCCGCAAACAAAAAAATAATGGCACCCAGCACCGTAAATAAAATGCTTCCCTCTACAGGTAAACTTTCACTCAGCTTTTCCATCCCCTTGGGGAATCCTCTTTCAAGCGCATTGTATAGCGAAAAACCAGACCAAGCACCACATATTAAAGCAAAAGACAATATCACTTTTTTCCACATAACCTAACGCACCTCCTTTTTATTCATCCTTGAATGATCTATACCTCACCAGTATGTTCCAATTTTCAAGACGATAAACTTGGGGTAGCGCTGGAATTGCAAAAAGGCTTTGCCATCCCCTAAGGACGACAAAGCCTCTAGCTATAATTATATTAGTTCAACCTTACTACAAGACTGCTTTAACCGTTCTTCGAGTGATACACTTTATCTTCAGAACGTCTTCTACGACGGTGACGGCGTCTGGCTGTCAATCGATCGATGTTTTGTTTAAAACCATATAACGCGTAAATCCCAAGTAAGACGAAGATTAGCTTAGCAATTTGTTCAGGGAACACAACAGCAACAGCCACGGCAACAACAATGACTACTGGCGCTCCGACAACCACTTTTTTAGGTAATCCAACCTTCTTAAAATTAGGATATTTAACAGTGCTGACCATCAAATATGATAAGAGCAATGTAGCCACGATCATAAATGGAGCAGAAACATCTTTATTAAAAAGAGCTAATGTGGCAAGTACACCACCAGCAGCAGGAATTGGCAATCCGATGAAATAACCAGGAACTCCTGGATGAACATTAAAGCGAGCTAGGCGCAATGCACCAAACACCGGGAAAATTGCAGTTACTGTCCAGGCTAATGCAGAATTTAAATCATGCAGGCTTGAGACGTACATAATAACAGCCGGTGCTACTCCAAAAGAAACGACATCAGACAAAGAGTCCAGTTCCTTACCAAATTCACTCTCACATTTAAGTGCACGAGCAACTCGGCCATCCAATCCGTCTAACAGCATAGCAATAATAACCATGATAGCGGCCATGCTAACTTTACCGTCAAACGCCATCATGATACCAAACATTCCGAGCATCAAGTTACCTATGGTAAAAAGACTCGGAATTGATTTTTGTATCATTCCTTCACCTCAATTTTCTCACATTGGCCTTAAACAGCTCCAATATTACGTGATTGTATGTTATTTACATTTGCCTGTCAATAAGAACTTGCTTCTGTAAACGTTTGAGCCCATCCTGAATATTACGAGCCCGCACCTCCCCAATTCCGTCCACTTCATCCAGTTCAGCTATGCTTGCAGACATCAAATTAGGCAGCATTTCAAACCGCTCCACCAGATTATGAATGATCACATTTGGAAGCCGCGGAATCTTGTTGAGCAGACGATATCCACGCGGAGTAACCACCTCTTCGGAAGAAATTGCCGTAGAAGAGTAGCCCAGCAATCGAGCAATATGGTTGTCATCCATTAGGTCATCATCACTAATACGTTTGAGACCGGCAATAATTTCACGAATTTTATCTTCTTGCTCTTCCTTAGCATAGTCTCTGTATAGGAGCCATGCTTCTTCCTCTGTATTTCCAACCAGTTCTTCCATCTGCATGCTGATTAAGCGTCCTTCATTGCCTAGTTCATTTATATATCGTTTGATCTCCATTTTTATGCGTAGAACCATCTCTACCCGCTGAATCACTCCGACCACTTCAGCTACGGTTACGATTCCCTCATACTCCGAAGCAGACAAATTCGTCAGTCCTTGTGTAAGAACCGCTTTGTACTTTTCGAGGGTCTGAATCGCTTGATTAGCTTTAGCCAAAATAGCTCCGATTTCTTTTAACGCATACCGAATGGAACCTTGATACAGGGTAATGATATTGCGGCGCTGTGAAATAGAAACAACCAGTTTACCTGTTTGCTTCGCTACGCGCTCGGCGGTCCGGTGACGAATGCCTGTCTCGATTGAAGAGATGGACGAATCCGGAATTAGCTGTGTATTTGCATACAAAATTCGTTTCAAATCCTCACTAAGAATAATGGCACCGTCCATTTTGGCGAGCTCATATAAATAATTGGGCGAAAAATCGCAGTTAATGGAGAATCCTCCATCCACTACCTCCATCACCTCAGGACTATACCCAACGACGATTAGTGCTCCCGTCTTAGCGCGCAGCACATTCTCAAGACCTTCCCGAAAGGGTGTCCCCGGTGCCGCCAGTCTGAGCAGATCATTCATATTCTCTAATTGGTTATATTCTTTCATAATCCCTGTGCCCCCTAATCTAACGCGACCGATAGTGCATCTGCTACGGTACTGACGCCAATAATCTGGATATCTTGCGGGTGCTTCCAGCCCTTCAAACTTTTCTCTGGCATGATCACCCGCCGGAAGCCTAGCTTCGCGGCCTCCTTCACACGCATTTCCGCGCGTGAAACACCTCTTACTTCACCTGTAAGTCCTACTTCACCGAAGAAAACATCGTAAGGTTTTGTTGAAATATCACGAAAGCTGGAAGCGATACTAACAGCTACTGCTAAATCAATCGCCGGTTCATCCAGCTTCACGCCTCCAGCAACATTAAGGTATGCATCCTGATTTTGCAGGAACATGCCCATCCGCTTCTCAAGTACAGCGATAATGAGTGCCATCCGCTGGTGATCCATACCTGTGCACACCCGGCGTGGGGAGGGGAAATGAGTGGCAGCGATAAGAGCCTGAAGCTCAACAAGCACCGGTCTAGTCCCTTCCATACTAGCCACAACTGTAGATCCGGCTACGCCGAGTGGACGCTCCGATAAGAAGAGCTCCGATGGATTTTCTACTTCTGTTAGACCCACTTCACCCATTTCGAAAATGCCGATTTCATTCGTTGAACCGAAGCGGTTCTTTACAGCCCGCAGGAGTCTATACGTATGATGCCGCTCTCCCTCAAAATACAGCACACAATCCACCATATGTTCAAGCATCCGTGGGCCTGCAATAGCGCCTTCCTTGGTGACATGCCCAACGAGAACTGTAGCAATTCCCCGAATCTTAGCGATACGCATAAATCTTGTCGTACATTCCCGAACCTGGGTCACACTGCCTGGCGCACTAGTTACTTCTGGCATAAATACAGTCTGAATCGAATCGATAACAAGAAATTGCGGCTGAATTTGTTCAATCGCTTCTTCTATGCTTTCCATATTCGTCTCACATAGTACATATAGCTCAGCTGACAACGCACCGAGGCGATCCGCACGTAGTTTAGTTTGCCTTACCGATTCTTCGCCCGAAATATACAGCACTCGCAATCCCTGAGTTGTCAGAGCATGCGACGTCTGTAATAAGAGCGTAGATTTACCGATTCCTGGGTCTCCCCCTACTAGTACCAGCGATCCTGGTACGATCCCCCCACCGAGAACACGGTTAAGCTCACCTATACCTGTCAGTATGCGCGGTTCCTTGTCACTTTCTATACTTATGATCGATTGTGCCTTTTCTTTACTATGAAAAATAGGGGCATTCATTCCCTGTGTTTTGACTACGCTTTCCGTTTCCTCCACCATGGAGTTCCAAGCTTGGCACCCGGGACATTTTCCGAACCATTTTGGCGATTCGTATCCACAATCGGTGCAAAAAAATTTAGTTTTTGGTTTAGCCATTTGTTCTCCTTACGGTCCGAACTTTTAAATTGCGGATATTTTCTTCTAATGAAAGTTTACCATTTCTGCCCCTTTAACGAAAGGTCATTCGGAATTTGTACTAAATGTATATTTTTAAGTGATAAATTTATATTAAAAAAGCTTCCGCCCCTCTATAAACTGAGGAGCGGAAGCTTTTTTTATTCCGTTTTTTTATTCGGATTCTACTTCTTTTTCAAGCAATGGCGCTACAGGAGCATTCACTTTATTCACTACAAGTTCTCCGCCAACTTCATCAATGTTGAGCGAATCACCCTTTTGGATATTTCCTCTCAACAATTCCTCGGAAAGACGGTCTTCAATATGCTTCTGAATCGCACGACGCAATGGACGTGCACCAAAGGCTGGGTCGTAACCTTCCTTAGCCAGGAAAGCCTTCGCCGCATCCGTGAGTACGAAATCAACATCATATTCACGCAGCCGCTTGCGCAACTCATCAGACATCAACGTAACGATTTCAGCAATATGCTTCTCATCGAGGGAATGGAAGACGATGATTTCGTCAATCCGGTTCAAGAACTCAGGACGGAAGCTCTTCTTAAGCTCTTCCATAACCTTGCCCTTCATATTACCGTATTCTGCTCCAGCATCTTGCACAGCTGTGAATCCAAGTGTCGAATTCTTCTTGATCGCTTGTGCGCCTACGTTAGAAGTCAGAATAATTAATGTATTACGGAAATCGACTACCCGTCCTTTAGAGTCAGTCAAACGACCGTCTTCAAGAACTTGCAGCAGAATATTGAATACTTCTGGGTGCGCTTTTTCAATTTCATCAAGCAGCACTACAGAATAAGGTTTACGGCGTACCTTCTCAGTTAATTGGCCACCTTCTTCATAGCCAACATATCCAGGAGGGGCTCCTACTAAGCGGGACGTGGAGTGCTTCTCCATGTATTCCGACATATCAATACGAATGACCGCATTCTCATCGCCGAACATGGCTTCAGCCAATGCACGAGCCAACTCAGTTTTACCTACACCTGTAGGACCGAGGAAGATAAAGGAACCCATTGGACGTTTCGGATCTTTAAGACCCGCACGCGCACGGCGTAGTGCCCGGCTAACTGCCTTAACAGCTTCGTCCTGACCGATCACTCGTTCATGTAGTAAAGCCTCCATGTTAAGTAGACGGTCGGTCTCCTCTTCCTTCAGCTTGCTTACAGGTATACCCGTCCAGCTAGCTACAACCTGTGCGATGTCTTCAGGTGTAACCTCTGAATCCGTGCGACCCTGTTTTTCTTTCCATTGATTCTTTGTCGTATCAAGCTCTTCACGGATTTTTTGCTCTGTATCACGCAAGGCCGCCGCTTTTTCAAACTCTTGACTCTGTACTGCGGAATCTTTCTCCTTGCGGATATCATCCAAGCGCATTTCAAGTTCCTTCAGATTTGGCGGGATGGTGTAAGAGTGAAGCCTTACTTTAGATCCTGCTTCATCGATAAGGTCAATCGCTTTATCTGGCAGGAAACGGTCCGGGATGTAACGGTCGGACAACTTCACTGCTTCCACAATAGCTTCATCCGTAATCTTCACACGGTGATGCGCTTCATAACGATCGCGAAGTCCGAAAAGAATTTGGACCGCTTCCTCTGGAGAAGGCTGATCCACCGTAATCGGTTGGAAACGACGCTCCAATGCTGCATCTTTTTCAATATATTTACGATATTCGTCAAGCGTAGTCGCACCAATGCACTGAAGTTCTCCACGGGCTAACGCCGGTTTCAGAATGTTAGATGCGTCAATCGCACCTTCCGCGCCACCAGCACCGATCAGTGTATGAAGCTCATCGATAAAGAGCACGATATTACCTGCTTGGCGAATCTCATCCATAATTTTCTTGAGGCGGTCTTCAAACTCACCGCGATATTTTGTTCCAGCCACTACTGAGCCCATGTCGAGCGTCATGACGCGTTTGTCGCGAAGTGTTTCTGGGATTTCATTATTGATAATCTTTTGTGCAAGTCCTTCAGCGATAGCTGTTTTACCAACACCAGGTTCACCGATCAGTACCGGGTTATTCTTAGTCCGGCGACTCAGTACCTGAATAACACGTTCAATTTCTTTACTACGGCCGATAACTGGATCTAGATTGCCCTCCTTAGCATAGGCGGTCAAATCGCGCGCAAGACCATCTAGGGTCGGTGTGCTGACGTTAGCCGGAGTCCCGCTATGACTAGAGGCAGCCTCGCTGCTTCCTAGGAGCTGAAGAACTTGTTGACGAGCTTTGTTCAAGCTGATGCCGAGGTTATTAAGCACACGAGCCGCGACACCTTCCCCTTCACGGATAAGTCCAAGCAAAATATGCTCAGTGCCAACATACGTATGACCCAATTTGCGGGCTTCGTCCATCGACAGCTCAATCACTTTTTTAGCGCGAGGAGTATAAGCAATGTTCGTAGGCTGTTCTTGACCTCTGCCAATCAGTGTCTCCACTTCGTCCTGGATTTTTTCAAGACCTAGCCCTAAAGCTATTAATGCCTTAGCAGCAATGCCGTCTCCTTCACGAATAAGTCCGAGCAAAATATGTTCTGTACCAATATTGTTGTGTCCTAAACGAACAGCTTCTTCCTGCGCCAGCGCTAGCACTTTTTGTGCGCGTTCCGTAAATCTTCCAAACATCATATCTCCTGCACCTCCATGAATAATAAATATCTATATTAATGTTGTGTTCCCAGTGTCTCTCGGAGCAGTTTTGCCCGATACATATCTCGTTCAGTAGCATTCAGCTCATCGCCGAACATCTTTTGCAGAAATCCTGGCTGCGTCTTAACGTTAAGTTCATTAAGCACTGAAATCGAAAGACCTTCCAGAATGCCAAGGTCAACCCCAAGTCTCACATCAGACAGGCGTTGAGCAGATTCTTTAAGCTCCATAAGAGCTGCATAACATAAAATTCCGTAAGAACGCTTCACTCGGTCTGTTATTCTCAGGGCGGAATCAACAAGCAACCGTTCACGTGCATTTCGCTCATGCTCAATAATCTGGGTAACTACACTGTGAAGGTTCTCTATAATTTCACTTTCCGTTTGACCGAGAGTGATCTGATTAGAAATTTGAAAGATGTTCCCTACTGCTTCGCTACCCTCACCGTAAATTCCTCTTACAGTCAATCCCACTTGGTTCACTGCAGACAATATGCGATTGATCTGATGAGTCATTACAAGCGCTGGTAGATGCAGCATTACCGAGGCACGAAGCCCAGTACCAACATTGGTGGGACAACTAGTCAAATATCCTCTTTTATCATCAAAAGCGTAATTGACAGCTGCCTCGAATATATCATCGATCGCCGTCGCACGATCCCATGCTTCTCTAACCTGAAGACCAGGAAACAGACATTGGATTCGCAGATGGTCCTCTTCGTTAATCATGATGCTGACCGACTCATCTTCATTTAATAAGACGGCCGCACTGCGCGAATCATTAGCCAAGTTAGGACTGATTAGATGCTTCTCAACCAATACCTTTTTGTCCAGTTCATTCACTTCATCAAGCTTTAGGAGTTGAAAAGATCCGAAATCTGCAGCTGCTTCCTCATGAAACACAGGAGCCAGTAGCTCTAATACTTCTTCCGATTGCTCTAAGGAAGCCAGCATTGGGAACGGAAGATGCTCTAGATTACGGGCAATACGCATACGACTGCTAATTACAATCTCGGAGTGACTACCTCCAGAACGCATCCAATCACTAAGCGCTTGTTCAGTAAATCGGAGACTTGACATGTCATATCCCCCCTATATATCAAAGACTTTACTCTTGTGCTATTTCTTTTTCAAGTTTACGAATCTGATCTCGCAGCTCCGCTGCTTTCTCGAATTCTTCTTGTGTAATACTTTGCTGTAATTCCTGCTTGAGTTCATCAATTTGGCGTCTAAACACAATCTGAGCTCCTGCACGTTTCGGAATCTTACCTACATGTGAAGTACTGCCATGCACTCGCTTAAAAAGCGGGTCCAGTGCACTGTTAAAATATTCATAACAGGAGCTACAGCCAAAACGGCCTAATTTGCTAAACTGGGAGTACGTCATCCCACAATTCTCACATTGCAGACTCTGCGTTGTCTTCGTTGCAGCCGACTTCTCCTTGCCGGCACCTTCAAGATCAAGCAGACCTGAGAGCAGACTGTGGATGGAGAATCCTCCAGCCGTTCCGGGAATGAGTTCACCCTTCTCCCGTGCACAGCTCTCGCAGATATGAAACTCCGTCTTCTCTCCATTCACGATCTTAGTGAAGTGGAGTGTTGCCGGCTTGACGCCACATTCCTGGCATT
Organism: Paenibacillus sp. FSL R5-0923; assembly: GCF_038009145.1. Taxonomy (NCBI): domain Bacteria; kingdom Bacillati; phylum Bacillota; class Bacilli; order Caryophanales; family Paenibacillaceae; genus Paenibacillus; species Paenibacillus sp. FSL R5-0923. Next base: position 1,376,604 of record NZ_JBBPAT010000001.1, on the reverse strand, counting down.
GCATAAGCGAAAGCCCCTCCCTTATGGTTGACAATTATTTGCCTAACAAAGAGATTAACATCGCCTTCATAATCTTGGCACGAATCTCATCCCGGTATGGAATCTTAACCGTTAGGCATTCCCGAGAAACAGCAGCGCGCATAAGGCACGCTTCACGCTTACTTAGAAAACCAGCTTCCTCCAGCTGATAAATCAGCCCTTCAGCAGCGTTCTGATCAATCCCGCCACCTATAGTATGGTTTAAATGGGCATGCAGTGCCACGTTAGGCGGTAATTCAAAACGTTGAATACGAATATATCCCCCGCCACCACGCTTACTTTCCACCACATAACCTTTTTCTAGAGTAAAGCGTGTACTGATGACATAATTGATCTGTGACGGTACGCATGAGAACTGGTCCGCCAGGTCATTTCGCTGGATTTCCACCGTACCTTCGGGACTTTCATGCAAAATATTCTTCAGATATTGTTCGATAATATCAGAGATATTGCGCATCACTCATCCTCCAGTGCTTAAATCTTATAATACCGATTGCAACTTGCATTCATAATGACAATGGTCTTTAATTGAACTTAAACATTTGTGGATAATCCCACGTGTTCAGAGGATCGGATCGCTGTCATTAAGCTTCGTTGACTTTGACTTTCTTTGACTTTTTAATATTATAACATATTCTGTGCTAATTCCAAGTGGATTCTCTTATTTTTCACTTTTTTCAGCGAATGTATTCGGAAATAAAGAACTCTCCCAACTTCTTTCGAAGGGGAGAGCCTAATTTTTGTCAAGTATAAACGCCTTCGGTATCCTTATTAGGGCGATAAGCGTTTATGCGAGAAATATAAGGATAATGTATAGCATGAAACTTATACTTTCTTATATTTTTAAAAATGATCAAATAAAGCTGTCTGTGCTTGTGGAATAATTTCTTCAAACCATTCCAGTGCTGCTGCGTGGCCAGAGACACTTCCATAACGAGCCATCTCTGTTGGTCGTTTGTATCCAAGCATCAAGGCCGTCAAAGTGCCTATATCACAGCTAAAGTCTGCTTCCGCCCGTTCCCTTTCCACTCGAATCAAAGTAGCCGAGCCCTCATTAGAGATATTCCATGCCCATAGCCCATCATTCCAAGGTGCATACTTATCTTCGATATATATAAGCTGCTTCTTTTGACTACTGTTTCCTCTGAAGGCGTAAGTTTCAATGAATGACTTGGCATTAACAATCCGCCCCATAAAATAAGGATAATTCTCTTGTCCTATACGTGGATCTGGCAGCAAGAAAGGTAATATGTCATCTGAAGGCACCAGCTTTAAGGATGCACCGGTCACCATCGAATCATGGTTCGCAAGAAATGTCCACAGCCCCTGCCGAGCTTGTTCATTCAAAAAAACAAATTCATCAATGACCAGTTCTCTGTTCTCTACCTTATACAGCACATATCCCTCTGGTTCACCACTCTTGGAGTAAAATACTGCACTCTTTCCTTCATCATCTAGAACAGAGTTCTTCCACCAGTCCAAATCGCGCTTAAGTGTCCCGTTATAACTGACAGCGAATCGAGTATATAGGCTATCCAATACTTCGATATCCTTTATGTCCCGTTTAACCTTGCCCTCAACTTCAACCTTTTTAGGAAATTTCGCTACTGGAATAGAGTATTTCTTATATTCACAATAAACTTCCCAGCCAAATTTACGATAGAACGGAATCAAGAATGGGTGTAGAAAAGAGAGCGTTTGCCCCGCCTCATTCATCGTATGCAGTGCATGAGACAAAAGATTTGCCACATGTCCTTGTCTGCGGTTCTCTGGCCATGTAGCTACTCCTGCTATACCACCCATAGGTACCACTCTGCCCTGTATGTAGACTTGGAAAGGAATAATTGTCAATTTAGCTTCCAATGTTCCGTCCTCAAAAGCACCCCATACCTGTTCAGGCTTGAATCTTTCCTTAGCACTTGCTCTTTTTTCACTAGGAAGCTTGTACTGAAAAGCATATTCTGACAAGTTCATGCTTGCATCGAATTCTTCCGAACGTAACTGTCTTATTACCACAAACTCACCTCATCCTTTATAAAATTACTTTTAGGATAAGTATAACAAGAGCGTCAATTGTGCGCTAATCTATTGCATTATTTATAACTTTATTTTTAGTTATCCACAGCTCTATACAGTTTTAAAAATAGTCTTGAAATCTTGTCACATCCAAGTTAAAATAGTTATCCACTTATCAATAACTCTATCCACATAATCCCGGCTATATCCACAGCAACCCGTGTACTACTTAGGTTTTCTGTTGACAGATCCATATAAATATGTATTTAATCCACACTATTTAGGGGTTATTTCTCTTTCAATCATCTATCCACATGTGCGTAACTTTTTCTGCAAATCCAAAAGTTTATCCACAAGTTTTCCACAGTCTATAATAAACGCAAAAAAGCCACTGTCGATTACTCAACAGTGGTCTAATTGTGCTTGGCAACGTCCTACTCTCCCAGGACCCTTCGGTCCAAGTACCATCGGCGCTGGAGGGCTTAACGGTCGTGTTCGGGATGGGTACGCGTGGAACCCCTCCGCTATCGCCACCAAACGGGCATTTACAGCGTAAATGCTCAGGCTTGATGCCTGAAAACTGAATCCGAATTGAATTTGCGTCTTAAGTATAGGATAAGCCCTCGACCGATTAGTATTGGTCAGCTCCATGCATTACTGCACTTCCACCTCCAACCTATCTACCTCGTCGTCTTCAAGGGGTCTTACTAATTGGGAAATCTCATCTTGAGGGGGGCTTCACGCTTAGATGCTTTCAGCGCTTATCCCGTCCGTACGTAGCTACCCAGCCATGCTCCTGGCGGAACAACTGGTGCACCAGCGGTACGTCCATCCCGGTCCTCTCGTACTAAGGACAGCTCCTCTCAAATTTCCTGCGCCCACGACAGATAGGGACCGAACTGTCTCACGACGTTCTGAACCCAGCTCGCGTACCGCTTTAATGGGCGAACAGCCCAACCCTTGGGACCTACTTCAGCCCCAGGATGCGATGAGCCGACATCGAGGTGCCAAACCTCCCCGTCGATGTGGACTCTTGGGGGAGATAAGCCTGTTATCCCCAGGGTAGCTTTTATCCGTTGAGCGATGGCCCTTCCATGCGGTACCACCGGATCACTAAGTCCGACTTTCGTCCCTGCTCGACTTGTAGGTCTCGCAGTCAAGCTCCCTTATGCCTTTGCACTCTTCGAATGATTTCCAACCATTCTGAGGGAACCTTGGAACGCCTCCGTTACTCTTTAGGAGGCGACCGCCCCAGTCAAACTGCCCGCCTGACACGGTCCCCGTACCCGATTAGGGTACTAGGTTAGAACCTAGATACGATCAGGGTGGTATCCCAACGGCGCCTCCACCGAAGCTTGCGCTCCGATTTCTACGGCTCCCACCTATCCTGTACAGATCGTACCCAAATTCAATATCAAGCTGCAGTAAAGCTCCATGGGGTCTTTCCGTCTTGTCGCGGGTAACCTGCATCTTCACAGGTATTAAAATTTCACCGGATCTCTCGTTGAGACAGCGCCCAAGTCGTTACGCCATTCGTGCGGGTCAGAATTTACCTGACAAGGAATTTCGCTACCTTAGGACCGTTATAGTTACGGCCGCCGTTTACTGGGGCTTCGGTTCATAGCTTCGGGTTACCCCTAACCACTCCCCTTAACCTTCCAGCACCGGGCAGGCGTCAGCCCGTATACTTCGCCTTGCGGCTTCGCACAGACCTGTGTTTTTGCTAAACAGTCGCTTGGGCCTTTTCACTGCGGCCCCCTCGTGCTATTCACACTACCGGGGCACCCCTTCTCCCGAAGTTACGGGGTCATTTTGCCGAGTTCCTTAACGAGAGTTCTTCCGCGCGCCTTAGAATTCTCTTCTCGCCTACCTGTGTCGGTTTGCGGTACGGGCACCTTCTCCTGGCTAGAGGCTTTTCTTGGCAGTGTGAGATCATGACCTTCGCTACTGTAATTTTCGCTCCCCATCACAGCCCAGCCTTAACGATGTGCGGATTTGCCTACACATCAGCCTCACTGCTTAGACGGACATATCCATCAGTCCGCGTCACTACCCTCCTGCGTCACCCCATCGCTCATAGCGGATTACGGTGGTACAGTAATTTCAAACTGTTGTCCTTCGACTACGCCTTTCGGCCTCGCCTTAGGTCCCGACTTACCCTGAGCGGACGAGCCTTCCTCAGGAAACCTTGGGCTTTCGGCGGATCAGATTCTCACTGATCTTTTCGTTACTCATACCGGCATTCTCACTTGTATGCTGTCCAGCGCTCCTTACGGTACACCTTCAACCCACATACAACGCTCCCCTACCCCAGATACATACGTATCTAGCCATAGCTTCGGTGGTGTGTTTAGCCCCGTTACATTTTCGGCGCAGAGTCACTCGACCAGTGAGCTATTACGCACTCTTTCAATGGTGGCTGCTTCTAAGCCAACATCCTGGTTGTCTGTGCAACTCCACATCCTTTCCCACTTAACACACACTTGGGGACCTTAGCTGATGGTCTGGGCTGTTTCCCTTTTGACAATGGATCTTAGCACTCACTGTCTGACTCCCGGCAATAAGTATATGGCATTCGGAGTTTGACTGAGCTTGGTAATCCTTGCGGACCCCGCACCCAATCAGTGCTCTACCTCCACTACTCTTATACCGAGGCTAGCCCTAAAGCTATTTCGGGGAGAACCAGCTATCTCCGAGTTCGATTGGAATTTCTCCGCTACCCCCACCTCATCCCCGCATTTTTCAACATGCGTGGGTTCGGGCCTCCAGTGCGTGTTACCGCACCTTCACCCTGGACAGGGGTAGATCACACGGTTTCGGGTCTACGTCCACATACTAAATCGCCCTATTCAGACTCGCTTTCGCTGCGGCTCCGTCTTCTCGACTTAACCTTGCATGTTAAACGTAACTCGCCGGTTCATTCTACAAAAGGCACGCCATCACCCATAGATAGGGCTCTGACTTTTTGTAAGCACACGGTTTCAGGTTCTATTTCACTCCCCTTCCGGGGTGCTTTTCACCTTTCCCTCACGGTACTGTTTCACTATCGGTCGCCAGGTAGTATTTAGCCTTAGCAGATGGTCCTGCTGGATTCATACGGGGTTTCACGTGCCCCGCACTACTCGGGATCCGTCTCGGAGAGAACACAGTTTAGGCTACAGGGCTTTTACCTCTATCGCGGGCCTTTCCAGACCTCTTCGCCTACCATATTCCTTTGTAACTCCATGTGAGACGTCCCACAACCCCTAAGAGCAAGCTCTTAGGTTTAGGCTGTTCCGCGTTCGCTCGCCGCTACTGACGGAATCACTATTGTTTTCTCTTCCTCAGGGTACTTAGATGTTTCAGTTCCCCTGGTCTGCCTCTACATCTCCTATGTGTTCAGAGATGAGTAACTGCGAATTACCACAGCTGGGTTTCCCCATTCGGACACCCCCGGATCAAAGCTTGCTTACAGCTCCCCGAGGCAGTTTCGTTGTTCGCCACGTCCTTCGTCGGCTCCTGGCGCCTAGGCATCCTCCGTGTGCTCTTATTAGCTTAACCTTCGCTCCGATGTTTCGCTTGTTCGCACAATTGAAAATCTTCGCTTCCAGCTAATAACTAACGTACTTGTTTACACAAGTTTTAGCTAAAAGATGTTCTAAAACGCAAATTCGTTTCGGTATCCAGTTTTCAAGGATCAAGTTTAAAAATATTCTAGACATAACAAAAAGATGAAGTTTGTTGGTGGAGCCAAGCGGGATCGAACCGCTGACCTCCTGCTTGCAAGGCAGGCGCTCTCCCAGCTGAGCTATGGCCCCGCAAATTCCATCAAAACCGAACAAATGGATACGCGTTAAATGATTTTGGAAGTTTAACTTCCGATTTGAATGTCTTCATTGCAGAAGACGATTCTCCATAGAAAGGAGGTGATCCAGCCGCACCTTCCGATACGGCTACCTTGTTACGACTTCACCCCAATCATCTACCCCACCTTCGGCGGCTGGCTCCCTTGCGGGTTACCCCACCGACTTCGGGTGTTGTAAACTCTCGTGGTGTGACGGGCGGTGTGTACAAGACCCGGGAACGTATTCACCGCGGCATGCTGATCCGCGATTACTAGCAATTCCGACTTCATGCAGGCGAGTTGCAGCCTGCAATCCGAACTGAGACCGGCTTTGATGGGATTGGCTTCACCTCGCGGCTTCGCTTCCCGTTGTACCGGCCATTGTAGTACGTGTGTAGCCCAGGTCATAAGGGGCATGATGATTTGACGTCATCCCCACCTTCCTCCGGTTTGTCACCGGCAGTCACTCTAGAGTGCCCAACATTACTTGCTGGCAACTAAAGTTAAGGGTTGCGCTCGTTGCGGGACTTAACCCAACATCTCACGACACGAGCTGACGACAACCATGCACCACCTGTCTCCTCTGTCCCGAAGGCCGCCACTATCTCTAGTGGATTCAGAGGGATGTCAAGACCTGGTAAGGTTCTTCGCGTTGCTTCGAATTAAACCACATACTCCACTGCTTGTGCGGGTCCCCGTCAATTCCTTTGAGTTTCAGTCTTGCGACCGTACTCCCCAGGCGGAGTGCTTACTGTGTTAACTTCGGCACCAAGGGTATCGAAACCCCTAACACCTAGCACTCATCGTTTACGGCGTGGACTACCAGGGTATCTAATCCTGTTTGCTCCCCACGCTTTCGCGCCTCAGCGTCAGTTACAGCCCAGAAAGTCGCCTTCGCCACTGGTGTTCCTCCACATATCTACGCATTTCACCGCTACACGTGGAATTCCACTTTCCTCTTCTGTACTCAAGTCACCCAGTTTCCAGTGCGACCTCAGGTTGAGCCCAAGGTTTAAACACCAGACTTAAATGACCGCCTGCGCGCGCTTTACGCCCAATAATTCCGGACAACGCTTGCCCCCTACGTATTACCGCGGCTGCTGGCACGTAGTTAGCCGGGGCTTTCTTCTCAGGTACCGTCACTCCGATAGCAGTTACTCTACCGGACGTTCTTCCCTGGCAACAGAGCTTTACGATCCGAAAACCTTCATCACTCACGCGGCGTTGCTCCGTCAGACTTTCGTCCATTGCGGAAGATTCCCTACTGCTGCCTCCCGTAGGAGTCTGGGCCGTGTCTCAGTCCCAGTGTGGCCGTTCACCCTCTCAGGTCGGCTACGCATCGTCGCCTTGGTGGGCCGTTACCCCACCAACTAGCTAATGCGCCGCAGGCCCATCCCTCAGTGACAGATTGCTCCGTCTTTCATTCTTTCTTCAGGAGAAAAAAGAAATTATCCGGTATTAGCTACCGTTTCCGGTAGTTATCCCAGTCTAAGGGGCAGGTTGCCTACGTGTTACTCACCCGTCCGCCGCTAAGTCATTTTGAAAGCAAGCTTTCAAAATGACTCCGCTCGACTTGCATGTATTAGGCACGCCGCCAGCGTTCGTCCTGAGCCAGGATCAAACTCTCCAATTAGTATTGAAAAGAGCGATATGCTCATTTTGAAACTGACGATTCATTAAATGAATCTTTTAAAAATTAACGCGTTCCATTTGTTCAGTTTTCAAAGAACTTGCTCCCGGCATTTCGACATCAAATGTCTCTTGCACAGGAATTAGAGTATATCATGTTGTCGTATTTCTTGTCAACTTATTTTTTCATCGTTTGTGTTTCATTTGTTCGATGCGTCATAAGCACAAGAGATAATATACCATGCTGTTCTTATGTTTGCAAGCTTTTTTTGAAATAAAAAATAATCTACGAATAAATACTTTCAAACTAGCACAAACCAACACAAATTGATTCCAATAATCCTTAATTTATGGCTAAATAGAATTTATCGTAATCCCATATATTAACTTCTAATAATACGTATGAGAGGAGTCTAAATGAAAAAAAATCCATCTAGTGCTGCGACCCAAACAAACACCAAGGACAAGGAGCAGCGTAATCTGCAGCAAGCAACAATCTATAAGATTTTGCTGGCTGTCAGCTTTGTTCATTTATTTAACGATTCTATTCAGGCAGTCATCCCTGCAATCTTTCCTATTCTCAAAGATAACTTGATGCTCTCCTTCGCTCAGATTGGGTGGATCTCCTTTGCCTTAAACATGACGTCCTCCGTGATCCAACCAGTCATTGGGTATGCGGCTGATCGTAAGCCTCGTCCTATATTGTTACCACTGGGTATGTGCAGCACATTTCTAGGCGTACTTTTATTGGCTTATGCCAACAACTATATCCTTTTATTGTTTTCCGTCATGCTAATCGGTTTCGGATCTGCTACCTTTCATCCCGAAGGCATGCGTGTTGCTCATATGGCTGCCGGTCAGCGGAAAGGTCTTTCGCAATCTATTTTTCAAGTCGGCGGCAATGCTGGACAATCTTTAGGACCAATGCTCACGAAATGGATATTCATTCCCTTTGGGCAGATCGGCGCTCTTGGCTTCACTATCGTTGCGGCTGCCGGAATTGCCGTCCAGACCTATGTCGCTCGCTGGTATCGAGAGATGCTGGATGCGGGATATACGTTTCATAAAAAATCAACAGCTCGTGCAATCGATCCTGCCCGACGCAAAAGTATTCGAACGGCAACAATCATCCTCGTTTTCCTAGTCTTTGTAAGATCTTGGTACGGCGCTTCTATCGGCAGTTACTACGCTTTCTATTTAATGGACAAATATCAAATGACGCTTGATAAGGCCCAAATCTATATTTTTATGTATCTGGCAGCTGGAGCTGTCGGTACATTCTTTGGAGGCCCACTGGCAGACCGCTTCGGACGGCGTAATCTCATTCTTCTCTCTATGGTCGGAACAGTGCCCTTCGCACTGGCTCTACCCTTCGTGAACCAAATGTGGGCAGCTATACTCTTACTGATTGGCGGCTTCATCCTTTTGTCCAGCTTCTCTGTTACTGTAATCTATGCTCAGATGCTTTATCCAGGCAATATCGGAACAGTTTCAGGGTTAATCACTGGTCTTGCTTTTGGGCTCGGAGGAATTGGCTCCTTGGTACTCGGCAATCTGATTGACAGCATTGGAATTTCAAAAGTGTTTATAGCTTGTGGATTCCTACCTCTTTTGGGTTTCCTTGCTCTCCTGCTTCCTAGAGACGAGAAACTAGAAGAATGGGCCGCTCAATAAACATCAGTAACATCAGTAACATCAGTAACATCAGTAACATCAGTAACATCAGTAACATCAGTAACATCAGTAACATCAGTAACATCAGTAACCACTTAACGCCTTACTCATGACTGTAGAAAATAGAGCGGCAGCCTTCCCGCTGCCCTCTGTCATATAATTATCCTTATTTGTACGATCAAACCCCATCCACACTGCAGCTGTCCATTCCGAAGTATAACCAACAAACCACAAATCCCGGTTAGCTTTCTTGCTTACGCCTGGCAGATCCAATTGGGTTGTTCCGGTTTTCCCCGCTACAGGCCTGTTCATTTGCGCTTTTTTGCCCGTTCCTTCATTGACAACATTACGTAGCATCATCGTCATTGCCTCTGCGGTTCGTTGCGATATTACCTGCCGTGTTTCGGAGAGATGTGAATACACAACCTCCCCTTTTGAATCCATTATCGTGCGTACCATATGAGCCTCATTGAATTTACCTCCATTAGCAAAGACACCATAGGCTTGTGTCATTTTAAGTGGAGATACCCCATTATGAAGCCCTCCTAAAGCTATTGATAAATGGTTATCCTCCTCTGTCAGTACAATTCCTAATTTGGCTGCAAATTGCCGTGCAGAAGAGATTCCAACCTGCTTCAAAAGCCAAACAGCTGGCGCATTCACGGATTTTTGCAGCGCTCTACTCATTGTGATTTGACCTTGATACACACCGTTCAAATTCTCAGGTACATAGTTTCCATAAGCGTATTTGCGATCAGAAAGTATGCTATTCGGGCTATACTTCCCGCTCTCTAGCGCGGGTCCATAATCAATGATCGGCTTGAAGCTGGAGCCTGGCTGCCGCGCATCAATTGTAGCTCTGTTCAAGCTCCCCTCATTTTGTTCACGCCCACCAATTAGTGCCACCACTTCACCTGTACGATGATCCATTATGGTCATAGCTGCTTCTACCTGCTGATCTTTTCCGTCAGGCGGGAAAGAAGAACCCTTTAGAAAAGCCTGCTCTAGCGCCTGCTGTGCTTTAATGTTCAACCCTGTAACGATAGTATAGCCACCCGTTCGAAGCTCCTCCACAGACTTCCCAGTGATCTGAGCCGCTTCCTTAAGCGTAGCGTCCACATAATGCACACCAATGACTTCTACTTTGTTCGCAGCGGGAGGTTGATACTTTTTATCTCTGGCCTCAAGCATTTGTTCTTTAGTAATCAGTCCTTGATCTAACATAATCTGTAGAACGAGATTCCTTCTTGTTTTGGATAATGTACTATTGTCTACCGGATTATAAATAGACGGTCCTTTAGGGATTCCCGCCAAGGTGGCGATTTGCCATATTTCTAGTTTTTTCAAATCGGATACGCCGAAGTAACGCTCCGCAGCTGCCTTTACTCCATATTGTCCACGCCCCATGTAAATCTGATTGAGGTAAAGCCCTAAAATCTCTCGTTTTGATAACTGCCTCTCCAATGCAAGAGCAATGGATGCTTCGTTTAGCTTACGTATGACATTCTTGTTCCTGTTCAAATAAAGATTGCGAGCTAGCTGCTGAGTAATACTACTCCCGCCCTCAGAGAGATCCATATCCACAATATTATTTAGAAAAGCGCGAGAAATCCCTTTATAATCTAATCCCTGGTGGCTATAAAAGCGTCGGTCCTCCACCGCTAAAAACGTATTTATCAATAATGCAGGCATTTCCTCCAGCTCCGCTGAATGTCTATACCCCGAGCCCGGTAAAGGGATCATTCGTAATGTCGTCCCGTCCGAGGTCTTAATGATGCTCGATTCCGGCAGCTGAAGTTTATCCTCTTGCTGTTTAACCACTTGCCCGCCGTATTGAAATACGTAAAGCAAACCCACGAGCGCTATTATTATTCCAATGATACTCCCATCAAATAATAAATACCCCAGACGGAGTATCCGGGTACGCACGATCCATCTGCCATCCTTGCCTGAATGGGCTACACTTTGTTTTTTTTCGGTAACGGCATTCATGATTCTATAATCAGGTTCTCTAAGAACCGCTCCATACTACGGGCTTCAACACTCGCTGCTTCAAGAAGTGCTTGGGCTTCCATCCCATCATCCGTGTTGTCAGCCTCCTCTACCTCACGGAGAGCACGGAGAATTGCCCGAGTTCTTATCAATAAAGCTACAGCTGGTGTGTCCTGCATCGTTTCTGTTGCTACGCCTCTATTCGGAACTTCAATTCTTTGCATACGATTCAGGTTAGCGGCGATTTGGCCTAATTCTCCTCCAGAGAGGACCTTGATTTCTTTTGTTACTCCCTTGTCTGCTAACTCTGAGCTTCCAATCAGTACCGTGTGCAAATCATCGGCAATTTTCTGTGAACGGAGAATAAACAACCCACTGAAGAATAGAACAAATAGAATTATGACGCTAGGGATTGTTCCAATATGATTAATGGTCCAATGGATAAGACGAACAAAAAAGACGCCTGACTTCCCCGAATAATGAGAATACAGCAAAGCAACAGCCCGCTCGACAGCAAAAAGAAAGGCAGCACTCAAAAGAGCACTCCCTATAAAAATATAAAGATAATGGATGCGAACCGTCCGAAGTTTGTGCATAGTCATTCCCTCCTTGTGCTCACAAGGATATCTTCCAAATCTTAAGAACCCGCCAAGAGTTTTCTTAAGATTCTATGAAGAATGGGAAATAGGTGATAAAATCCGTCCGAAGCGGGGAGCTTTCTACATAAATAACGCCATTGTGGCGTTCGACGATACTTTTGGAAATGGCAAGACCTAGGCCTGAACCGCCTGTATGCTGTGAACGAGACTTCTCTGCTCGATAGAATCGTTCAAAAATAAACGGAATATCGCTCTCTGCAATCATCTCTCCAAAATTGCTAATGCGGACAACCGCTTCATTTCCCCTTTTACTGAAACCAATCTCCACTTTCCCGCCGCTTCTACCGTAACGGATCGCGTTCGTAATCAAATTTTCATATGCACGAACTAATTCTTTAGGGGAAGCCTCTATCCACAACTCACCAGCTTGGTCATCGATCTCATAGGTCATTTCAGCCTTTGTTAGTTCGGGAACTGACTCCTCCGCTAGCTGCCGTATAAATGCTTTTAAATCTAATCGCTCCATAACTAGAGGGTATTCCCCACTATTTACGCGTGTATATTCAAAAAGATCGTCGATCAGTTTACGCAGCACAAGGGATTTGTTGTAGGCTATGCTCACGTAATATCGTATTTCTACTTCTTCCTGGCATCGATCTTGCTCGATATATTCCAGAAAACCGAGGACAGAGGTAAGGGGGGTTCGTAAATCGTGGGAGACACCCGTGATCAAGTCATTTTTTGCATTCACAGCTTTACGTTCCTCTTCCACAGAGTGCTGCAAACGTTCAGCCATTTCATTAATATTCTCAGCCAGCACTCCCAGCTCGTCCGTGGTTCTGACTTCAATTCGGTGCGACATCCCGGAGCTTGTGATTTCCCGAATTCCTTTGGTGATCTCCTCCAGATACAGTACTATTTTACGAGTATAGATAAAAAAGAACAGCAAAAAGCTGATAATACCAGCTGCGGTCAGCAGTGGCATAGAGCCAATATGATTAATGATCCAGCGTAAGATACGTGAATAGGGAGCCGACTCTGACACTGGATTCAGATAGATCATGAAATTAACGAGCTGGTAACCTGCAAACAGCAGTAATCCACCGGAAAGCACACTAAGCAAAAAGGCGTATATAAACTTCCAACGAATCGTAGTTATATATTTTGAATTCAAGAAGCCTCACCTAATCCTTTCAGGAAGGTCCATCTAATTTATAGCCAACTCCCCAGACGGTTTGTATATAACGTGGGCGCTTCGAATCCACTTCGATTTTATCGCGGAGGTTACGAATATGTACCATAACAGTATTACCCCCATCTAAAAATGGTTCGTTCCACACCTTATCGTATATCTGCTCTAAGCTGAGCACTTGACCTTGGTGCCTTGCCAAAAGCTCTAAAATAGAAAATTCCCGGGGGGTCAGCTTAATCTTCTGCTGGTCTATATGTACCTCATGCTTAGACGTATCTATAGTTAAATCTTCAAAGCTCAGTTTGCTGTCATTCCCTAGGCTATTACTATCTTTATTGAAAGCGTGATAACGACGCAGCTGTGACTTAACTCGTGCCACAATCTCCAAAGGATTAAACGGCTTGCCCACGTAGTCGTCCGCTCCTATGCTAAGTCCTGAGATTTTGTCCATATCCGTATTTTTGGCTGAAAGGATGATAATTGGCATCTTCCGCTCTTCACGGATCTTCATACATGCAGCTAATCCATCCATCTTAGGCATCATGACATCAAGAATAATCAGATCTACTTCTTCCTTCTGCAGACACGCCAGTGCCTCCATCCCATCATAAGCTTTAAGCAGGCGATAGCCCTCATTACAGAGGTATATCGATAACAGCTCTACAATTTCCTTCTCATCATCTACTAACAATATCGTTTCTCTCTTCACAGGAGGGGGTTCCTTTCAAATATAGTAATAATTATCTTTAGCTTCTATATTAGCAGATCCATTGAACGTTTTTCCTCGAAAATAGAAACATGTACTTAAAATCGAACGACAATAAGTAGGTTACGCAAAAAAAGGGTACCCGCTCCACTCGTACTTAAACGAAATGGAACTGGTACCCTTTTAGAATTTAGTAAAAATATGCTTACATCTCCAGCAGTCGAATCAGCTCATCCTCATCCTCGATGACCTGAATGCCCAGCTGCTGTGCTTTGGCCAGTTTACTACCTGCCTTCTCGCCGGCAATAACCAAATCCGTCTTCTTAGATACACTTCCAGACACCTTCGCTCCGAGTGCTTCCAGACGTTCGGCGGCTTCGTCACGTGTAAGCTTTTGTAATGAACCGGTCAACACTACCGTTTTTCCGCTAAAGAAGGAATCCGTGCTAACAGGGCGTGCGGCCTCAGGAGCTTTTGCTTCAACCCCAAGCGCCCGCAACCGAGCAACATTCGCCACAACTATAGGATCTGCGAAGAAGTTAACAATACTCTCGGCGACAATCCCGCCAATGTCTGGCAACTCGGCAAGTTCTTCCGCTTTAGCCTGCATCACAGCATCCAGATCGCGGAAATGATCAGCCAGCATCTTAGTTGTTGCTTTACCTGTGTTAGGGATTCCTAACGCAAAGAGGAATGAGGCGAGATCGCGACCTTTGCTATCCTCTAACGCTTGCAGCAGATTCTGTGCTTTTTTCTCCCCGAAACGGTTCAGCTGTACAAGCTGCTCAAAGGACAATTCATACAGATCCGCAGAATCATGAACATTAAGCTCGTCGTAGAGCTGACCTGCCGTCTTCTCACTAAACGTCTCAATATCCATCGCATCTCGTGAAGCGAAATGGGTGATCCGACTAATAATTTGCGGTCTACAGTTCAGCTTATTATTACAGAAAAGATGCGCACCGCGCATTTCTAGCGGAAATCCACAAGCCGGGCAATCCTCAGGGAAAATAATTTCTCCTCCGTCATTCTCTTCCGTTACCTTGCCGAGAATTTCCGGGATAACATCATTAGAACGCCGAATAAACACTCGTGAGCCTAAGGCGAATTTCAAGTTTTTGCGCTCAATATCGCCCACATTATTTAATGTGCAATTCTGTACGGTAACTCCAGCAAGCTCTACGGCTTCAACACGAGCTAAAGGAGTCACTTTACCTGTACGTCCTACATTCCAGCTAACAGACTCAAGCACGGTCGTTGTTTCTTCAGCTTCAAATTTATAAGCCACTGCCCAGCGAGGGAACTTGTCAGTGTAACCAAGAACTTCACGAATACGGAAATCCGTCACCTTGATCACCGCTCCATCAATGAGGTAATCAAGACTTGAACGACTCTCCTCGATTCCAGCAAGCTGCTCAGTCACATCATCGAAATCATTACAGTAAGTCAGATAAGGATTTACTTTGAATTTGTTATTCCGTAGAAAATCCATCATCTCCTGATGATCGGCGAACTCTACACCTTCTCCAAAACCTACATTATAGAAATATGCATTCAAACGACGTTCTGCAGTAGTCTTCGGGTTTAGATTGCGCAGTGCTCCTGCCGCCGCATTACGCGCATTCTTAAGTGGCTCTGCAGCCCGGGTATTATAATCAGCGAGCACAGACAGATTCATAATCCCTTCGCCCTGTACTTCAATGACCCCTTCTTTAAAAGGAATCGTTAACGGAACAGACTTAATGGTCTTCACCTGAGCAAGTATTCCTTCCCCAATGACACCATTACCACGCGTCGATGCCTGTTCTAGAACACCATTCCGATAGGTTAGATTCAGCGTCAAGCCATCAAACTTCAGTTCTACTGCATAACAAGGATCAGGTAGAGGGTTGCCTGGGTTCTTAAGATTGTACTCATTCACTAAGCGGAGTACCCGCGTATTCCAGCTCCGCAGCTGTTCAATATTCTGTGCTTTATCGAGACTCCAAAGCGGAGCCAGATGCCGATGCGGCGTGAAGCCCTTAAGCAGCTCTCCACCTACACGTTGTGTAGGTGAATCCGGTAGTACGAAGCCACTCTCAGCCTCCAGTGCTACAAGCTTGTCGTATAAAACATCGTATTCCTTATCGCTGACTAGCGGAGCATCCAGCGTGTAATAGTGGTAATTATAATTATTTAACTCCGCAACAAGCTCTTCCATCACATGCATAGCATCCATGCAGGTACATCCCTCCGTCAATAAGTTTCCTAATGGTTAGCGTGGTCTAAATATCCGTTCGTTAATCGTTTCCTACTATTATTCCACCCTGGTAATCGGCGCAAACCCTGCAAGCAGTCGTTTTACACCCACTGGTGCCGGAAAAGCAATCTGCAGCTCCGTATCATTCCCGGTGCCCTTTACAGCTACAACGGTGCCAGTGCCCCATTTGCCGTGCGAAACTTTATCACCCGCTTTGTATTCGCCAGCTGCTGCAGCCCCTGCTCCAGTAGCGCGCTGTGCGCCTCCGGAGGTTACGGTCACGCTGCTCTTGCTTGTCGCTGCGGACGCTGTGCTTCCGCTGCCAATCGGCGCCGCACCAGCAGCTCCACCTCGGCCGCCGAAGTTCCCACGACTGCCGCCACTGAAGCCGCGTCCGCCATAAGCACCGCCTACCTCCGAGCCTCCACGTTGGAAGCGGTCCTGTGTCTTCGCGGTATCTTCCTTCAACTCCTCCGGAATCTCTTCAATGAAGCGGGACGGCTGATTCGCCGTCGTCCGCCCAAAGAGCGTACGCATCCGCGCGCAAGAGAGAAACAATTGTTTCTCGGCGCGGGTGATCCCTACATATGCAAGCCGGCGTTCCTCTTCGAGCTCATCATTGTCTTGGAAGGCTCGGCTGTGCGGGAACACGCCTTCTTCCATCCCGACGATAAATACCGTTGGGAACTCCAGACCTTTGGCGCTGTGCATCGTCATCAGGACTACAGCGTCACTACGGTCCTCTTCATCATCATTCACACTATCAATATCTGCGATAAGTGCAAGATCCGTGAGGAAGGAGACAAGCGACTTGTCCTCGTTATTCTTTTCAAACTCCATCGTCACGGACAAGAACTCATCAATATTCTCTAGTCGCGAGCGAGATTCGAGAGTGTTTTCATTTTGCAGCTCCAAACGGTACTGCGACATCTCCAGTATTTTTTCCGTCAGTTCTGTTACGGACAAGAACTCCACCATACGGTGCAGAGCTTCAATCATATCGTAGAACTCTACTAGCATATTCCGCGTCCGTCCGGCAAAGCCCAAATCATCTACAGTTTGCAGTACGCGGAAAATAGAAACACCACGCTCACCAGCCGCAGCTGCCAGCTTACCAACCGTTGTATCCCCTAATCCCCGCTTAGGTACATTAATAATACGCGTCAGGCTGATATCATCATCAGGGTTAGACAACAGGCGTAAATAAGCGAGCAGATCTTTGATTTCTTTACGATCATAGAACTTAATCCCGCCTACGATTTGATACGGAATATCAGATTTAATTAGAATTTCCTCGATTACCCGTGACTGGGCATTCGTACGGTACAGTATCGCATGATTCTGGTAGGCTTGACCCTGTTTCACATTTTTGCTGATTTCTCCGGTTACAAAGTAACCTTCATCATGCTCGGAGTCCGCCCGGTACACCTTAATCTTGGCGCCTTCCTCGGAATCGGTCCACAGCTTCTTCGGCTTACGTCCACTATTGAGTGCGATCACACCATTGGCTGCATTCAAGATATTAGCAGTTGAACGGTAGTTCTGCTCTAGAAGAATGGTCTTCGCTTCTGGATAGTCCTCTTCAAAATTAAGAATGTTCGTAATATCCGCTCCGCGCCAGCGATAAATCGACTGGTCACTATCCCCTACCACACAAATCCGGTGGTGGCTATCAGCGAGCATACGGCACAACATATACTGCGCTCTGTTCGTATCCTGATACTCATCCACGTGGATGTATTTGAATTTCTTTTGGTAGAAATCAAGGACCTCGGGAACTTCCTTAAACAGTTCGATGGTCTTCATAATCAAATCATCAAAATCAAGCGAGTTATTGCTTCTTAGACGCCTTTGATACATCTTATATACCTTTGCAACTAAGCCTTCAAAATAATCGCCAACCTTCTGCTCATACTGCGCCGGAGTGATCAGCTCATTCTTGGATGCGCTAATGATAGCCTGCACAGCTTTTGGTTCGAATTTCTTCGTATCAATATTCAGTTCCTTCATACAGTTACGTATTACGGATAACTGATCTGTAGAGTCCAGAATGGAGAAGTTGGAGGTAAAACCAATCCGCTCGATATCCTTCCGCAAAATCCGAACACACATAGAGTGAAAGGTGGATACCCAGATATCTCTTCCCTCAGGTCCGACAAGCTTAGATACACGTTCCTGCATTTCCCGCGCGGCTTTATTCGTAAACGTAATCGCCAAAATCGCCCAAGGCGGCGCCTTTCGATTGGCAATCAGCCAGGCAATTCTATGAGTCAACACTCTCGTCTTCCCACTGCCCGCACCAGCCATAATCAAAAGTGGTCCTTCAGTAGTTTCGACAGCCTGTCTTTGTGGAGGATTCAGTCGACTTACTGCGTCTTGTATGCTAATAAGTTGCATGTGTAACATGCTCCTTTCTAAATATAAAATCACAAATCATAAGTAGTCCTAAAAATAACCACTAAGCATAAACGCCTTTGGCGTCATAAGGACGGTAAGTGTTTATGCGAAAATATAAGGATAATGTATCACGTGAAACTTATACTCTCTTATATTTTAATCGAATTGCTCTTGTACTGTCTTTTTTACAGCCGCAACTGTTAGCAGTGCCTGCTGTACATCACTATAAATAATATTGCCGACCACTACTGTATCACATAGAGCTGCTGCCTGCTCGGCTTCCGCCTCACAAGTAATGCCCCCACCATAAAAAAGTTGGGCGTGTTCCACCATTTCGCGTACTGTCCGCACAGTCTCCATATCCCCGAACCTACCGCTGTATTCAAGATAAACAATCGGCAGTGACATCAGCCTGTCCGCAACCTGAGCATAAGCAGCCGCTTCTTCAGCATCAATGGCCGTCTCAGCCCCTGTAATCCGTGCAACTGAAGAGGCACTATTCAGCACAATATAACCTTCCGTTAGAAGCGAATCCCATGGAATCATAAATCCATAGCGTTCAATAGCTCGGCGATGATGGCCTACAATCCAAGCTGGATCGGGCGTATTAAGCACCATAGGGATCATATAAAGATCAAATCCGGGAACAGCAGCTTCAAGTTCGGATACCTCAAGTGCACAAGGTAACTCAAACTGTTTTACTCTTGCTAGGAGATCCACTGTATTCTCATAGGTTACTCCTGTTGAGCCCCCTATCAGTATGGCATCCGTGCCAGATAAGCAAACGGCCTCCAAATCCTCATCCGAAATCATCCGGTCAGGGTCTAGCTTAAATACATGCCGCCAAGGTTTGATCATTTGCTGCACTGATTTCATGAGAATCATCCTTAATAGTCATTTGGGCAAGACAAAGACACTCCTGCCGCCGCAAAAGATATAGATCTAGTCTATGCCAGCACAGCAGGTGTGTCAATTTAAAGCGAACAAAAATGCGAACATTTTTTCGTATTTTTTAATGGTAATAAGTAGTCTAAGATTTCAACGTACATCTGAGATGTTAATCAAATCCTCTTCGGGTACAAAATCAGTATAAAAACCATCCACGCCCATACGGGCCAGTTCCCTAATTTCAGCTTCTTCATTTACTGTATGAACATATACACGAGCGCCAGCCTTCTTCAGCTTTTTAACAAAGCTCTTGGTGGCTCGGCCAACTGGCATGGTAATATCCACACCTGTTTTATTAACAAACTCAATAACTTGTTCATCCGTATCCTTGGATTGGTACAGAGTGTAAAGCACTTCTGGAAAAGAATACACCTTATTGATCTCATCAAGCATCGACTGATTATATATTTGTGGAACAATCCGATCTAATATGGCTGGATCCCGGCGCTGCGCCGCTTCTACCAACAATGTAAATTGTTTATTTATAAGTTCAGGTTTGATTTCTTTCGTATCGGTCACGATATAGGCATCTGGATAATGCTGCATCAGATCAAGCAACTTCTTGACATCGATTGGGGTGTATATATTCAGGATGGGACTATCCATGAATTCCTTAAAATCTAGTACCACCCCTTGTTTATTAGCAGGGAGAACATCCAACTGACCTAAAAGCTTACTCATGTTGCCTGACCACTCATGCCTACCTACTAGCTGATCATCAGCTGATAATAACAAGTCTACTTCAAATACGCGAGTTCCCTGTGCATAATTAGCAACAAATGCTTCAAAAGCATTGGTGTATGTATGCCCGTTAATGCCACCCATAGCATGTGCAATGACCTTGTGAGCTTCAAAGCCGCTTGCAGGCTGTTCATCTTCATTACTAAAAGCGATTACAAGTAACATGATAAGAGCTCCAATTACAATTACGGTAGCAACAATCTTTTTCTTATCCATAGTTGATAGTTTCCTTTGCGAAGTTTAGATTATGAAACAATAGAAAAACAATACCCCGCTCTACCATAGGTAGAAACGGGGATCGTATAAAAGTTTAATAAATCCAAAATAAGTGCAGGAATCAATAAGCATTTTTGTTGACGAAGCCGTTGCGAATTGTTTTGAAAATAATTCGAATGTCAAACAGTAAAGACCAGTTCTCGATATAGAAAATATCGTGTTTGATCCGCTCCTCGATGGAAGTGTCACCGCGAAGTCCATTGCTCTGTGCCCAACCTGTGATTCCAGGTCGTACATGGTGTTTTACCATATACTTTGGAATTTCATCACGGAACTGTTCCACATAATATGGGCGTTCTGGTCGAGGTCCCACCACACTCATATGTCCCAGCAACACATTAAAAAATTGCGGAAGCTCATCCAGACTTGTCTTACGGATAAAGGTCCCAAATCTTGTTCTACGAGGATCTTCCCGCGTACTCCAGCCTGTATCCTCTTCACCATCCTGCTGCATCTTCATGGAGCGGAACTTATACATCATAAAATTACGACGGTTCAATCCCACACGTTCCTGCCGGAATATAATCGGTCCCGGAGAGGTCAGTCGGACACCAAGAGCCACGATTAGCATCACTGGTGAGATCATAATAATTGCGAACAAAGAGAACACAATATCAAACAATCGTTTTGCCATCTTATTACCCGTCATATCTAGTGGAATATCACGAACATTAATCATTGGCATGCCTGCAAAGTTATCAAAGTAAGGGCGCGCTGGTAAGTAGTCGAAAAAGTCAGGGATAATCAATGTGCGTACACCTGCTTTTTCACAGGCCGCAATAATTGAAGGATACTTCGAATGGGCATCAAGTGGCAGCGCAAGTATAACCTCATCCACAGGCAGCATCTCTAGCATTCCAGACAACTGGTCAACTGTTCCAAGAATCGGTTTATATCGTTGTTCTTCAATTCCATCCCAAGTATGATAGTCATCCAAGAAGCCAATCGCTTCATATCCAAGCTCAGGGTATTGCTCTAGATTATTGTAGAATCTTTTGCCTAGCGTACCTGCACCGATGATAAGTACAAACTGTCGGTTGAAGCCTTTTTCGCGAAAAGATTTAAGCATCTTCTTCAGTACATAACGGTACAGCATAATAGAAAGAATGTTCAATCCCATGTAAAGAGCTAGATATGTTCGGGAGATATTTATTTCTTTCACGAAAAACATCAGACCGAGCAGAATGAAAATGCCCATAATATGCACTTGGAAAATCTTAATGAATTCATCGACAAACCGTTTCTTACGCTTCGGCAAATACAGCGACAGCAGTATACCGACTAACACTGCAATTCCGCCATAAATCATACTCCAGTAAGCGTACGACTCTACAGGCAACGGGTTTTCGTACTCCATCCAACCACTTCTAAACTTTAGCCACCAGGCTATAAGGAAGGACAGCTGGATGACAAGAAAGTCAGCCACCATATAGAGCTGTGTCAAAAATTTCTGATTACGCCGAATCATAAATTCACCTCAGTATTCTTTTCGTTACGTGCACCTGTTTCATTAGCGGAGTTAAGACTCTGAGCAGGTGATGGGACTGTTTTAGGCGAAGTTAAGGCATTCCGCAAAAGCGAAAGTGCGAACTTCACACCTACGCCGGCATATACTGTTCCATTTATCATACTGTTGTACTTCTTACTATAATGCTTACGATGAAATAAAATCATTGCCCGGTGGAATTCATAGACGATCTTAAACGGTCTGCGTCTGGCGCTGCCGCCTTTAAGATGCACGATAGCAGTCTTCGGATAATAATAAATCTCCCAACCAGCCTCTTTAATACGATAACACCAATCTAAATCCTCACCGTACATAAAGAACTCTTCATCCAATCCACCCACCTGGTTAATCGTCTCCCGCCGCAGCAGCATAAACGCACCAACCAGACAATCTATCGGGTAATCAAGATCAGGGTCCAGATAACCTAACTGGTAACCGTTAAACCTCGGACGATCCGGAAATAGCTTACTAAATCCAAAAGCATAATAGAACGAAGCAGACGGTGTAGGAAACCCCCGCTTGCAAGCTTTATCCAGCGAGCCATCCGGTAAAATAATCTTGCACCCTGACGCTCCTACATCAGGCCGACTATCCATAAAGGAGATCATCGTCTCTAGCGTATCCTTACGTACCACCGTATCTGAATTCAGCAGCAGCACATACCGTCCGGATGAAGCTTCCATCCCCTGATTATTAGCACGGGCAAAACCGACATTGTCGTTATTTGCGATCAACATTACACCTGGAAACTCTCTACTAATCTTCTCTACCGAATCATCATTGGAATTGTTGTCTATTAAAATAATCTCATAGGAATAGTTCGTTGCTGAGTCATACACCGACCTGAGACAATCCATCGTCAGGCGACACGTGTTGTAATTAACAATAAGTATGCTTACATCTACATTCACTGCGTAACGCTCCTGACAAATATAGTAATCTACCGACAATAATTATAACATAAAACCTCCCTGAGAGGAGGTGACGTTTCAGGGAGGTTTTTCCAGATGCGGTTTAGCTTTTGTGTTTCTTTCTCTCTTTTATCGCGGCTTGTATATACTCCCGCTTCTTTTTTAACGCAGGGAGCTGAGTAAAAAAGGACTTCCACGCTGTAATTAACTGTGGCTCTCTCAGAAGCATATAACCATGAGCTGCAATTTCATAGGGGAGAGAAATGAAGATTGTTTTCAGCAAAGTTCGAGTCGGTTCATTCTTGTAGATCATTTTGTAGCGGTTAATGTAAGATATTCGTCGGATGAACAACGGCTTAGTGTTACGACCAGACGTTTTCCAGCCACGTTCGTGATACCCGATCGCCTCAGCATCATAATATCCCTGCCAGCCGAATATCTCCGCCCTCCAAGCCACATCCACATCTTCCTTATAGGCAAAAAAGTCTGCATCAAAAAACTCGCCACCAACACTTATGTCGTTGATCATCCGTCGAGAATACATCGCAGCCGCTCCTGATACGCCGAATACAGGTCCTGACTGTGTCCATTGGTCTGCTGGTTCGCCTGCTCCGCTATCAAACGCACGCCGTGTTCTGTTCATACGGAGACCTGTGCTGTCTACCAGCCCATGATCGGCCTTTAGCAAAAGCTTGCCTGTGGCGCTGCCGATCTGTGGATTATTCTCCATCTGTGTGATTAGTCTGGAGATATAGTCTGGAGCCAGCGTAAGGTCAGGATTAAGAACGAGCACGTAATCTGTATTCGTGGCCGAAATGGCCTGGTTGTGGGCTGGGGCGAAGCCTGTGTTAAGCTCATTCTCCAGAAGGTCAATTGTTGGATATTGCTTTATCTCCCTTGCGGAGTTCATAGCTTCATGCCCCACCAAGAATGCAGCGGGTGAGTCCGAGTTAAACTGGTGATAGAACGTTCTGACCTTATCCGCCGAACCATCAGTTGAAGCGTTGTCCACTACGACAATTTTTTTGACCAAATAATCCTGTGCCATTACTGCCTCTATACAATCTATGATGTCGTCAGCACTGTTGTAGGTGACGATATGTACACTTACTGTTTTGTTATTCATGAGTATCCTCGACTTTGTAATTTCTTGTTAACTACACACTCCCCTCTTATTATAACGAAAGAATACAAAAAACTCCCGTATCGTTATGAACGATTTGGGAGTTTCAATTGCTACTATCTTATTCTTTTAGCTCTAACAGGAAATCTCTCAGGCCCTCACGCCAAGGTCGAATATCCTCAAATCCATTCGTACGTATCGACAAATGCTCCATCACCGAATTCCGAGGACGCGGTGCAGGTCTTGGGAACTGTTCCGTAGCACAAGGTTCAAGCTTTGCGGTGAATTTCAAACCCAAAATATCCTCAGCCTCTGCAAAGATCGCCTGTGTAAATTCAAACCAAGTACATGAGTCGCTATTTGACGCATGGTATACACCATACTTCTCAGTTTGGATAAGCTCAAGCAAGAAACGAGCTAAATCAACTGTATAGGTAGGCGAACCCTTTTGGTCATCGACTACTTGAAGCATTGGCTTTTCTTGACCAAGCTTTAGCATTGTTTTGACAAAGTTATTCCCGTATTTACCATACACCCATGATGTGCGTACGATGAAATACTTAGAGGAAAGGGATTGAACTAACACTTCACCCGCACGTTTCGATTTACCATATATACTCTTAGGGTCTGTATTATCATACTCATGGTAAGGCTGTACTCCCAAACCATCAAATACGTAATCCGTACTAATGTACACCAGCTTAGCTCCAGCTTTTTCAGAAGCTAGCGCTACATTTCGACTGCCCATTGCATTAATTAAATAAGCTGCATCGATGTCACTTTCTGCCGCATCTACTGCTGTATGCGCAGCACAATGAATGACAGCATCCGGTCCATACTCACCAATAACCCGGATACACTGATCCAGATCGGTGATATCCATCTCTTGACGGTCGCAGCCCATCACTTGGTGACCATGATGCTGGAGTAGTAAAACAACATCCTGACCCAATTGTCCGGCCGCACCTGTAACAAGTACCTTCAGTTGAGCCATTACAGAGATTCTCCCAAACGATCGCCATATTGTAATTCAGCGTACTTCTGGTATTCCCCAGATTGAATGCGAGTCCACCATTCGCGGTTATTGAGATACCATTGGATGGTTTCTTTAATACCTGTTTCAAACGTATGTTTTGGCTTCCAACCCAGTTCGTTCATAATCTTGGTAGGATCAATTCCATAGCGGCGATCATGACCCGGACGGTCTTGAACATAAGTAATCAGTGAATCAGGTTTGCCAAGTTCCTGCAATACTGTGTTCACGATATGCACATTTGTACGCTCGTTATTACCACCAATGTTGTAAACTTCGCCATTCACACCCTCATGAATGACTAAATCAATCGCGCTGCAGTGATCCTCAACATACAACCAGTCGCGGATATTCATCCCATCGCCATAAACAGGCAACGCTTGGTCCGCAAGTGCGCGAGAGATCATCAACGGAATTAGTTTTTCAGGGAATTGATACGGGCCATAATTGTTCGAGCAGCGGGTAATGTTTACTGGCAGACCAAATGTTTCATGGTAAGCACGAACAAGCAAATCCCCACCTGCTTTACTTGCAGAATAAGGACTGTTCGGAGTCAAAGGAGTTTCTTCAGTAAACAACCCAGTTGCTCCAAGTGATCCGTACACCTCATCCGTAGAAACTTGAACGAACTTAGTAACACTGTATTTTTTCGCCGCATCCAAAAGCACTTGTGTTCCAAGCACATTCGTCTTCACAAACACTTCCGGCTCCAAAATACTCCGATCCACATGCGATTCAGCAGCAAAATTCACCACCACATCCACACCTTGGCTAAACAAAGCATCCATTGCCTGTACATCTGTAATATCAGCCTTAGCAAAAGTGTAATTAGGGTGACTCTCGATTGACTTCAAATTCTCCAGATTACCCGCGTACGTCAACGCATCTACGTTAACGATTTGATAATCAGGATGTTGTTGCAGCATGTATAATACAAAGTTGCTGCCGATAAATCCGGCTCCGCCGGTAACTAGCAGTTTCATGTGTAGACCACCTTTATTTCATGAAATATTGTGTTTATAACTCAAAATTAAGTTCAGCGTCCTTAAGTAGAGGGTGGCGTTGATCTTTATCCGATAATATCGGACTAGAAGTCGGCCAATCAATACCTAAGGCTGGATCATTCCATAATATGCCGCGATCATTTTCGGGGGAATAATATTCGTCCACCTTATATAACACTTGGGTGTTAAGAACCAATGTGCAGAATCCATGCGCGAAGCCTTTTGGTACAAGCAATTGGCGTTTGTTATATTCACTAATGACAACCCCAAGAGATGGATTGGTTGTCTTGGATAGACTGATAGTTAACGCTGAACTTATGCGTTATATCTTTCCATAAAAACACCCCGTTTGTCACCATGGACAACCGGTTCGATAAGGTTTGCGAAATATCTATTCTATAATTTTATTTTATCAAACTATTCATCAAACAGAACATTCTTAGCCAATTCATTTGCTCTGGCTAGCGAAGATTGTGTCCCAGCATCTGTAGAAAATACCAGCTTGTTTGAATATATAGATTACGTGAAAAATCATTGGATATTTGCCTACAGGGAGAAAATATTTGTTGGTGACTTTAGTGAGAGGGTATAGATGAGAGCCCATGCCTCCAGCTGGGATAATACCTTTCACCTGTAGCCCTCCTTATTGATCATCTAAAAATTAATTCTTTCTTTCTCAACAACCAGCGGCCTTTTCAGCACCTGAGTATGAATGGATCCTATATACTCTCCAATGATACCTATAAAAAATAATTGAACAGAAGAGAACAAAAATAGTCCAATAATAAGAGGAGCAGTACCTAACGAGAAATAATTCCAAAAAATCAGTTTTGCAAATAAATATCCCAAAGCTACAAGCATACTCAAAGCAGACATAGTAAATCCAAGTATAGCTGCCAATCTTAATGGTATCTTTGAGTGGTTAGTAATACCCAACATTGCAATATCATATAAGGTATAGAAATTATTTTTAGTTATTCCACGTTTTCTAACAGGCTGAACATATTCAATTTTATAGCTTTCAAAACCAATATCAGAAATTAATCCTCTGAAGTACGGATATGGATCATCAATTTCTTTTAAAATACGGATAATTTGTTTATCATATAACCCAAAACCCGTATTATTTTTTGTCAATTCTATCTCAGAGACACGGTTTATGAAATTATAATACATCTTTCGTATTGCAAACATTGCTTTGCTCTCATGACTTTGGGTCTTTACACCTAAAACAACTTTATAGCCTTCCTCCCATTTAGCCACTAAATCTTTAATCATTCCCGGTGGGTCCTGTAGATCTGCTACCAATAATATTACAGCGTCACCCTCGGCTTGCAGTAGAGCATGATATGGAGAACGGATATGCCCAAAGTTGCGGGAATTAACAATAATTTTAGCATTATGGTCATCTTTAGCAATTTCTTTTAAAATAGCCACTGTTTTATCTTTAGAAGCATTATCAATAAAAATATGCTCATAAACATAATCGGGCATTTCTGCAAAAACTGCCTTCACTTGATTATATAGCTCCCGAACGTTCTCTTCCTCATTATAGCAAGGTGTTACTATACTAATTGTTTTCATCATTATTCCTCATTCTGAATTGTTGATAACCGTCTCTAACACTTTGTAAAGAAGTGTAGCGAGGTTGATAGCCGATTCCCATTGCATTATCATTATTTGAATAATAATTAGTTTTTGAACCTGTTATTGAGGCGTATGCAGTCTCTACCTTTATTTCGAACTTCAAACCATGCTCATCTGCAAAATAGTTTAACATTTCAAACTTAGATAATGGATTACGCGAATACACATCATAAACATCATTTTTTATGTTCTTATTAAAACAAAGCTCAACAAGCTGAAGGAAATCTTCAGGATGTACATAGTCTCTTTTAATATCTTCTGATGAGGTATATAGTATTTCTCCAGTCTGTACATGATCAATTATTTCAGTTATTAGAAATTTAGACTCCAAATCAATGTAAGAGCTAAAAAAACCAAACACACGAAGGTCTACAATTTTCAGGTTATGAAGACTTCTATGTTTTGCCTCCATATTAAGCTTAGCTATCCCGTAATAATCCTTAACAGTTAAATTATTAACATTCAAGTTCAAAATTTTATCTCTTGTCGCAGGTGCTTCGAAATCTGATCCGTATGCTGCTCCACTACTAAGATTAATATAAACTGTTGCAGGTTTCTTTTGTATATATTGCAAAATTAAATTATCGTATTGCTCAGTAATTTGAAATACACTAAATGGATTTTGTACTAAGTCTTGTGGATTGCCTACACCTATACAATTAATGATGGCATCATAAGTAGCTTCTTGTTGGAATTGTTCATAATCACAAATATGGATTTGTTCTGAAATATTATTTTCTTTAAGAAAGGCACTAAGTCTTTCCGTAGAACGAGCGAATAAATTCAATTGATAGTGCTTCGTAGCGGAAAGGCCTTTAATTAAATTTTTAGCGATATGACCTGTAGCTCCAAGTATAGCTATATTCACGCAAGTATCATTCAACAATTTTCTAGAACCCCTTTAGGTGGGAATATCCATTTCGTCCACAAGATCAATTAACATTATTTTTTTCAATTCTTCCCTATCCAAATAAGGGTACATATCCTCAATAGGTCTATTGACAACTAACTTAGGATGCACCTCAGTTTTCTTCTCCAACTTCACTTCGATGAATGCCGGTCCTACAGTATTCAAGAACTGTTCAAGCTGGTGAACTTCGTCCATCGTGTTCATTTGAAAAGCTGGAACTGCATATGCTTTAACTATATCTATAAATGAAGGATTAGGATTCACAGTTGATTGTTGTCTGCCTTCGAAATACAGATCTTGAAATTGCCTTACCATACCCAATGAACTATTGTTCATAACTACAATTTTAATTGGTAGATTCAATCTTACAATAGTATCTAATTCTTGGATATTCAATTGAAAACCGCCATCTCCTGCAATGACAAGAGTCTCATCTCCGTTTGATAATGAGGTACCTATTGCTGCAGGTAGAGCAAATCCCATAGCTCCCATCCCACCGGAATTCAGCAGTCTCTGGTTCTTTGATAATTTGAAGGATTGGGATGCCCACATTTGATGTTGTCCAACATCAAGACAAATTGCACCAAATTGCTCGGACTTAGATGATAGTAATTCCATAAAGCGATTTGGCTCAATTTCATTTCCTTCGGGTTTAAACGAATAAGTTGGGTAAAGGGCCTTTAATCTTTCAATTAATTCTAACCACTCATTAATATCAGGTCTATTGAATTCAGATCTTTCTAACTCATAGTTCATTTTTTCCAAGAATTCACTTAAATTCGCTTTTACAGCAAGAGTTGCTTCAACCTTACTATTAAGCTCGTTATAATCAATATCAACATGTATCTTTTGAGCTCCACGACCAAAAGTATCCGGTCGGGTTCCGGTTTGCCTGCTATCCAGTCTTGAACCTAATATAAGCAATAAGTCACAATTAGCAAGAATCAGGTTACTGTATCTGTTACCATATGATCCAATTAAACCTGAATACAGAGGATTATCATGTGAAATCACATCGAGTCCCATTAATGAACTGACCATTGGAATTCCAGTTTTCCCTATGAATTTGGAGAGTTGTTCTGTTGAATTGCTGACCCTTACACCGCCACCTGCTAGAATCAGCGGTCTCTTCGCTTCGCCTAACATACTAATAATTTTAGAAATAACAGGTTCATTTAATTCTGAATCTTTGGAGAGTTCTTTATATTCTTCACTATCAAAGAAACTAACTAAAGTTTCAGGTTCAATTTGTGCTCTTTGAAGATTCATTGGAATATCCAACAATACTGGACCAGGACGACCATTTTGAGCCAGATATATTGCTTTTTCTAATTCATATCTAATTTGATCTGGCTCAGTAACCATGGCAGCATACTTAGTTAATGGTTTCGCTACACTAACAATATCTGTTTCTTGAAACCCAATCTGTCTCACAGGTCTTTCAAACTTGTATTCATAAGTATTTACCTGTCCTGTGATAAATAAACAAGGAACTGAATCGAAATAACAGCTCCCTATTCCGGTTAGCAAATTCAATGCCCCAGGTCCACTCGTTGCCATAGCGACCCCAAGTTTCCCATTCATTCTTGCGTAAGCTTCAGCAGCAAAAGCACCTGCCTGTTCATGACGTACAGAAATACAATCTATATCATCTCTAAACGAAACCGAATCTAATAAGTGGACGATAGCGCCACCAATAAATTCGAAAACATGTGATACGCCCTGTTGTTTTATGCAGTCTATAACGTAATCCGATAGCTTCAAGTGTGCTCACTCCTTATTTAGACCGTTGTAATCCTGTATCTGTCTCATACAGACATTTATTAAACTTTCTCCTTTTTGATAAGCAACAGTAAACTCAATAATTTTATCAATTGCCTGTCCCAGGTTCCAACGGGGATGCCAATTCAAATCACTTGCGGCTTTAGAACAATCTAACTTTAGATAGTGTGCCTCATGTGGATGTGCACTGTTATCTACTTCGTAGCTTGCCCCATCCCACTTCCGGCAAATCTCTTGTACAATCCATTCCACTGGCCTAGCATCAGCGTCTGAAGGACCAAAATTCCAAGCACTAGCATATTGCTCTCCTTCTTGAAAAAGCTTTTCTGCCAGCATTAGGTAGCCACTTAATGGTTCAAGAACATGCTGCCACGGTCTGATAGAGGATGGGTTTCGTATAACAATCTTTTGATCGTTTAGAATAGACCTGATACTATCCGGCACTAACCTATCTGCTGCCCAATCCCCACCGCCTATGACATTTCCGGCTCTTGCAGATGCTACAGCAATCTTTCTATCCCCAACCTGATTATTCAAAAATGAGTTCCGGTAAGAACTAGTAACTAACTCGGAACAAGCCTTACTACTTGAATATGGGTCATAACCACCCAAAGGTTCATTTTCTCTATATCCCCAATGCCATTCTTTATTATCATAGCATTTGTCAGTTGTTACATTAACAACTGACACTACACTTGCACAATTTCTAACCGCTTCTAAGAGATTAATTGTCCCCATCACATTGACTTCATATGTTTCAACGGGATTCTTATATGATTCCCTTACCAATGGTTGTGCTGCCATATGAATTACTATTTCAGGCTGCGCTTCCTGCATAGCAGCATTCAGTCGCTGGCTATCTCTTATATCAGAGATTACATTACTTTTTAGAAGTTCCTTAATATCACACAAATCAAACAAGCTAGGAGTTGTCGAAGGTTCTAATGAATATCCTGTAACCTCGGCCCCCATCGAGCTTAGCCATAAACATAACCAGGAACCTTTGAAACCTGTATGACCAGTCACAAATACTTTCTTTCCATTCCAAAAAGTTGGATTAACCATTATACATTCACCGACTTTGTCTCCCAAGTTTTCCATGGTGCCTTTCCACTGCCCCAAAGATCTTCCAAGTAATTTTTATCACGCAACGTATCCATTGGCTGCCAGAAGCCTTCATGTTTAAATCCAAAAAGTTCACCATCACTTGCTAACCCTTCTAAAGGCTCCTTTTCAAAAAAGGTTTCGTCGCCATTAATGTAATTAAACACTTCCGGTTGCAGTACAAAAAATCCTGCATTAATCCAAGAGCCATCACCCTTAGGCTTCTCTTGAAAACCTTTAACCTCATTATTTGCAGCGATATCCAATGCGCCAAAACGACCGCTAGGTTGTACAGTAGTTACTGTTGCCAAACGTCCATGTAATTTGTGTTGGTTAACCAGTTCAGATATATTCACATCAGAGACGCCATCGCCGTAAGTTAACATAAATGGTTCATCTCCAACATATTTTTGTATTCTTTTAACTCTTCCACCAGTCATAGTATCAACTCCTGTATTTACAAGAGTCACTTTCCATGGCTCCGCTGTATGGGTATGTGTTACTAACTGATTTTCACTAGTGAAATCGAATGTAACATCAGATTCATGTAAAAAATAGTGTGCAAAATACTCTTTGATATAGAAACCCTTATAACCCAAACAAATAACAAAATCATTAAAACCATAATGTGAGTATAATTTCATGATGTGCCATAAAATCGGTTTTTGCCCAATTTCAATCATCGGCTTCGGTCTAAGATGAGATTCTTCGCTAATTCGTGTGCCATAACCACCTGCAAGAATAACTACCTTCATATCAATAGCCCCCCGAATCTATTTTTTATCTAGCACAAAAGTTCTGATCTTACTCACTACATAGTCGATTTTTTCTTTTGTTAATCCTGGATAGACACCCACCAAGAAAGTATCATTCATGATTTTATCCGTGTTTTTAAGATCTCCACTAATACGATAATTCACATTATGGAATGCAGGTTGACGAGTTAGATTACCGGCAAATAACATTCGTGTTTGAATACGATTTGCTTCCAAGTATTCAACAATCTCATTCTTAGTAAAACTAACACCGTCTTGTACAGTTAACATGAAGCCAAACCAACTAGGATCAGAGTTTTTGGTAGCCCTAGGAAGAATGAAGTACTCTCCTAAGTCCTTCAAGCCCTCATATAACCGATTGAAATTATCTTTACGTGCTTGAGTGAATGTTGGAACCTTTTTAAGCTGTTCCACTCCAATAGCCGCTTGCATCTCAGTAACCCGTAGATTATATCCGATATGAGAATATGTATATTTATGGTCATATCCATATGGTAATGATCCCAATTCCCAGCCAAACCGCTTGTTACAAGTATTATCACAACCTGACGGGCACCAACAATCTCTTCCCCAATCTCTAAAAGATTCTATGATTGATTTTAACAAAGCATTATTGGTGTATACTGCTCCACCTTCACCCATAGTCATGTGGTGCGGAGGATAGAAGCTTGATGTACCGATATGTCCATGAGTACCGGTCAATTTTCCATTAAATGTAGAGCCTAACGCATCGCAGTTATCTTCAACTACCCATAAATTATACTTCGCAGCGATCTCCATAACCTTGTCCAATTCGAATGGATTTCCCATTGTGTGTGCTACCATAATTGCTTTGGTCTTTGGTGTGATTGCTTCTTCAATACGATCCACAATGATGTTGTAAGTGCCCAATTCTACGTCTATAAAAACGGGAACAGCACCGTTCTGTACGATAGGTGTTACAGTTGTTGGGAAACCAGCTGCTACAGTAATTACTTCATCGCCTGGCTTGATTTGGCGATCCTTCAGCTTAGGAGAGGTTAATGCAGAAAAAGCCAATAGGTTAGCAGAAGAACCCGAGTTAGTAAGAAGCGCATACCTTACTCCTAGAAACTCTGCATATTCTTTTTCAAACTGTTTATTGTAACGACCGGCAGTTAACCAAAAGTCAAGTGAGGAATCTACCAAACTTCTCATTTCTTTCTCGTCGTATACACGACCTCCATATGATACTTGGGTTGCTTCGGGATCAAAGTCCTTATTTCTTTCGGAGTGAAAAAGTTCGTAATAGTTCTCAACTTTTGATAATATATCAAGTCTCATTATTTTCTCGAAATCAGTTTTGCTAATCTCAGCAAATGGAGTAACATCTTTCTGAGAGACATTTGTCTTTATACGGGTATCTAAATATAATGAATTCTTCAAATCTCCATGTGTAACTTCGAAGTTATACTTCTCTGAAGACCCATTTAGAAGATTATTAAATAGATTATAAACCTCGATCTGGTCCCCTCGCACATTAGAAGAAACCAAAGCATATTCATCAGATTCTTTAAATAATACAATCATACCTTGCTTTAACATTACTACACCCCTTAAGAATTTTTGGAGGCTCTAAAACTCCAGTATTTATGACCAAAAAAACTTACTACTGTAGTTAAAAAAAGAGCTATTGCCTGCGCGATTAGTTTATTCATTCCTATTGTATCAACTAATAAAGTTAATAGAAACAAATTAACAAAAAAAGTAATAGCATATACTGATACAAACTTTATAACACTTCTAGTGCTATAATTTTTTTGTTGAAAGGTCCATTTATTATTCCATAAATAACTATGGGCCACACCAATAATATGAGAAGTAATCAAAGCTTGCAAATAGTTGTTATTAACAAAATAAAGATAGATTGCATAAACACCCAAACCAACCAATGTATTTAAAATTCCAACAATAATAAATCGAATTGTTTGAGTACTCATAAACCACCTCTTTCTTTTACTTAGTTAAACCAGAGATCTCAGGTCCTGTTTTGATTTTTGAGATTGTTTCATCATTTATTGGAATAATAGAATTCCAATCATATCCTTTTTCATTGAATATCTCTGGGCTTGCTATGTGTCGTTTCAAACCATTTTCAATTAAAAAAATCCGAGATTGATTCGAAACAAGTTTACCTTCCTCCAACTGCGATGCCTCAGGCCAGAGCTTCTCACTAATTTCTTTATATCTTTCTTTTTTTACGTATATATTTTTTTCTACAGAATCGTATTCATTTAGACAGTTATAATATTGATTTATATACTCTAATATCGTTGGTGCAAACTCCGAGTATACATGACCCCAGACCTCATTGTCCTTTTCAAAGATAATTAATTCAGGTTTATTTTCCTTCAAGTCGTTAATCATTACTGTTTTGTATGCATCGTAAAACCAAGGTACTAAGGTAGTTGTTCTGGATGATGGTTTTCTATGGTTATTTATATAAGATTGGGGTGTGAGGCTAGTTATCCATACTGAATCATCTTCATTTGTAAGTTCTTGTATATATGAATCATAATAAATATTCTGCGCTAAAACCCCTTTACCCTTAAAAAGATTAATCCCAGCATTAGGAATATAACTGTTAAAAGAAACAAGAAAAATTAAGAAAACTAGAACCTTAATCCCCACTCTCTTAATCTCGGAGATCTCAGAAATCCTTAGAAAATAATACTCAACAACATAAGATACACAAAAGAATGAAATTATATAGTAATTTAAAGAATGAAAATCTGTATATCCTCTAATTCCACAAAATCCCAAGAAGAAAAAGAGAATTATACCACTTACCTTACTATTCTTAAATTGAATATGTACAAAAAGCAAATTGAATATAACCAGCAGTGAATTAAAAATAGTGTCTTTATTTACAGTTAATAAATAATTTTTTATATGTCCTGTCCAGTTTAATGGAGTACTTTTAAAGAGATCTATTACACTACTACCAAATCCGCCCAAGTAATTACTATAATAAGTACGATTCATTTGATACGCTTGTTCATAGAAATTTTCGAGATTTCCTGTGAGTAGATACCAAGCAATTAAAATAAGAAAAGGAATGATAATGATCACAGCTAATTTAATATATTCTTTAAGCCGTATTGGTATTTCCTTAGTTGGTAGCATTAATATATTGTATAAAAATAATAGAGCAATAAAAAAAACAGGGTATACGCTCACAAAAGCTGACATGATTGAAATAAAAATACACATTGAGATAATTATCATACTTTTAATCGTTAATGATTTTTCCTTTTGAAAAATGAGCGCTTCAAATAATAGAATTAACACAGCATATCCTTGGAATACATCGCTAAGAATCATGTATCCCCATGTAATATTTAAAGTAAGTGCATATATCAACATAAATATGAGAATGGTCTTCTTCCCAAAGTATGTAGAATAACGACAATACATAAAAACCCAAGTCAGCAAAATAACCATACTCATACATAACCGAAATGTCTCATAATCCCTAACACCAACAATTGCGAATATAGACATAAAATAATAAACAAATGGAGTATGTTGTGAGAAATACCCCTTATAGATATCTGATCCATTAGCAATATTTAAAGCGCCAAGCAAGTTGTCCGCTTCATCCATAAAGGCTGGATTTCTATGATACAGTAGTAACAGCGCAAAACACATTATAAAAAAAATATATATATTGATTCTTTTATTTGAACTTAACCTTTCTAGCAAATATATCCCCCCAATAATACCTATATTAATCCTTATAATTTTCCTTTTATATCCTCTATAAAGTCAAATTGTTTACTGTCCTCTAAATAGCTTACTACCCCCTTACAATTACCAACAAAATTGTCCTTTGTAAATGTTGAGCATAAAACCATAAGTTCCTTAGCTAAGGAGTCCGGGCTAATGTTATCCACTGAATAGATATTCTCATGCAACTTTGACAAGTCTTTATTCTCGTAAGAATTAGTAAGAACTAACATACCAAAGTGGGACATTTCCAACGGTGGGTAACTGGGGTGAGGTGAAATCATTAAAGAAACACCTATCGCACTTTCTTTCAGTTCATTTGCATAATCATCCAGTGACATTTTCCCTTTAGATTTGATAACCACTCCATTTCCGATATCTAAATCGTTGTGCTGCTCTCCAGCAGATATAATTTCCCATTCAGTGGGATTGGGTTGAATCCATACCCAGACTCTAAGCATTTCAACAATTATAGAAAACGCGTTTCTAGCAACTGAAGGTCTACCATAAACAAGTATTTTCTTTTTCTTCTTCATCATCTCAAAAGGTATCAAATATTTCTTCAAAGATGAATTGAGACGTGGTTCAAAATAATATTCTTCTGTAAATTTAAAGTCCTTGTTATTAAAAAAGTCTTTTAACAAGCTTGAGTTAAATACAGCAATTTGCTCCCCAGTATACTGATAAGTACTTAATGCCAACGAATATTGGCTAGACCAAGCATAGAACCCTGGTTCAAAATCCTGAATAAAATAAATGATCTTTTTCTCCGGTTGATTGTATTGTTCGGCTTGCCACCTCACAACTCGTTGAGCAAAATAAGCCGTCCACCATGAGGTTGCAATAAACAAATCCTCTTTCCCGATTGGCATTGTTTTATTGTACCGGTCATTGAAAGGAACAATATATGAGTTTTCTATCAAATCATCTTCAGATGATGAAAGAATATATTCAGAGAATTTCAGTAAGTCCTCATCGCTAGGCGAGGCATCTGTAGTAATAATCCGGCGATGTGATTTTTCTTCCGTTCTATATAATTCATCAAAAAAATGAAGAGCTGTGGAGATCCCACCAAATAAATGCTCTTGATTTATAGATGGGACTAACAAGTTGAGCCTTCTTTCAGTGTTATCAGATGGTCTCGGATTAAAAGGCGTTATTTCTCCAATATGCGTGTTCAAATAAGAGCTTACCGTTGATTGGTAGGCTT
This sequence comes from Paenibacillus sp. FSL R5-0923, assembly GCF_038009145.1. Lineage (NCBI taxonomy): Bacteria > Bacillati > Bacillota > Bacilli > Caryophanales > Paenibacillaceae > Paenibacillus > Paenibacillus sp. FSL R5-0923. The sequence goes on along the minus strand of NZ_JBBPAT010000001.1, from coordinate 1,339,579 downwards.
TCTTTAGTGTCTTGTTATTCTTCGCCTTCCTGGCGATATAATCAATAAATCTAGACATATAATTATCATTCTCCTTGTGATAACTTTGGTGCGAGATTATTCAGACTTAAGTTTCTATTAAAATAAGGATCGCCCTTTTCTAAATATGGACCATAGAAAAACTTAGACAATTCAAAGTCGATTGGAGGAATATATGACGACCTTGATTTCGATTCTAAATGATATAATTTCACATGCGGATCATATATATTAACTAACCCATGCTCAATTGACCGTAATGAAATCTCAACATCACTACCACAAATGATGAAATCTTCATTAAACAGCCCAATCTTTTCTAAGGTCTTCTTGGATATTGCTAGACAAGCCCCCGTAGATGCAATTACATTTCTTGTAACCATTGGTGATATATAAGGTGATCCGAAATGATTAGGATTCATTCCTTTAAATATGTGGTCTGCCCAGCCTCCGAGTCCAATTACTACTCCGGCATGTTGAATTGTATTGTCCTGATATAACAGCAAACCTCCAACCGTTCCAACATCTTCTCGTAGGGCCTTCTCAGCCAGTCGTTGGAGCCAATCTTCACTAATTACCAGAGTATCATTATTCAAAAATACAAAAATCTCTCCACTTGCTTCCCTTACTCCATGATTATTAAGCTTGGACCAGTTGAACTCATAATTGGCATTAACGATTCGTACAGAGCTTCTCAATTTTTGTTTTTCAAACCATTCAAACGTTTCCTTTTCAACTGAATTATTATTAATTATTAAAATTTCATAATCGGGGTAATCTGTTTTTTGTAGGATACTTGAAATACAAGGTTCCAACAGTTCCACTTTATCCTTTGTTGGAATAATAATACTCACTTTTGCCGACTTTACTCTGTATCTACTATCGTAAACAAATAGATGTTTATCTTCAGTAGCATAAGCATTATCCGCACCATATACTCTTGCTAAATGTTCATTAAGCGCGGCCAATCCTGCAGTATGCGCATAGGGCTTAGAATATGGATTTAATGCTGTGGAGGTATCGAGTTCTCTCCATGAGTAGAGCACTTTAGGAATATGATGTATTTTATCAGCTATTTCACTCATTCTTAATACCAAATCGTAATCCTGACTGCCGTTAAACTCTGTCCTAAATCCTCCAACCTCGTTAAACAACTTTCTTCTGAAAACAAGAAAATGACCGATATACATCTGAGATCTTAGTAAATCCGGTGACCAGTCCGGTTTATGCAACGGATTTTTCTTATTTCCATGCATGTCAACTTTATCTTCATCCGAATACAAAATATCGGCATTATGCTCATTAATCGCCTTAACCACTTCGAACAAAGCATGAGGTGCTATCTCGTCATCATTATCTAGCAGAGCAATATATTCCCCACTTCCTATAGAAACAGCTTTATTAGAAGCATTTGATATTCCAGAGTTCTCATCCAACTTAACGATTTTTATCCGAGGATCCTTTATGCTGTCCAGATAACGTCCTGTATCGGCATTTGTGGAGCAATCATCTACAATACACATCTCCCAAAATGGATATATTTGATTTTTAACGGATTCAATAGCCAACTCCAACCACTTTGGAGCTACATTATAAACCGGTACTACAATAGATATCATTGGTTTATTGATGAATTGCTCCATTTCTGCTCTCAAACACGCTTGTTCATCAGCGCTGAGTTCCTGTGATACATAGTCTGATGTTAATTCCCCCACAGTCACAACAGATTGAATCTTATTATTTAATGAGCGTGCTCCTTTATGTCGGAATTCCTGAAGACCTTTCTTAAATAAAGAGGGATTATTCTTCAACTTCCTCATCACCGAAAGACTGAGCCTAACCTTTGACCGGATTGGTTTAGGCACTAATTTTTTCACTCTATTTTTTAGTCGTAGTTGCTGTGAAATAAGTTCCAATTGATTTATATATTCATCTTTAAGTGCTTTTGTTTGCTCAAGTGAGGCGATAGTTTGTTCCAAAGAAATAATAGTTTCTTTAGCAACGTTGAACTGTTCTGCAACTTTCACCTTTTCCACATTCAAAGATTCATTTGTCATAGTTTGTACAGACAGGTGATTCCTCACCTCTTGCAATTCAACTTTAAGCTTCTCAACTTCTATACTTAATTCTTGCTCCTTTTGTTCTCGAGCCTTCATTTCAACACTAATATTTTCTATTTGTATATCCTTTTGTTTCAACTCCTGATTTTTAGCAGTATACTCCTTATGTGCTAGATCATAACTACTTATGGTAATCAGATCCCTCTCCAGATATCCCAACTTTTCAAGTAAGTCATGATAATCTCCCTGTTGATTGCGCTTATTAATCAAAGCTTCTGCTTTACGGATTATACCTTCATTCTCAGATACGAAGAAAAAGTTTCTATAGCTTGATTCACAATAATCCACATTGTAAATATTTCTATTATAAAAATCATCTATCGTAGATCTATAATCATATAAAGAAGATCTTCCAGCAGCCAAGAAATGAATTTTGATCATTCTTTCCCATATATCGAGACTTCCATGCGAAAAATTAAGATATGGCCAATGTTTTGAATCGAGGAAGTGCGTAAGATTATTTCTATCAGGAAGCCCATTTTGTCTATGTTCTTCTAACCATTGATAGTTCATTCCGTACAAGGATTCAAAATATTTATTAGCTCTAATCTCTGCTTCCTCCACTCCTGGAGTGTTGAATGGAGCTGCAAGTATGAACCCATGTCTGGATACTCTCATTAACTCGGAGATAAAAGCTTCTCTAAGTGGATCGCTTATGTGTTCGAATACATCAAGAGCAATAATAAAATCGAATTTATTATCCTCAATAGGCATATTAGTTGCATCCCCTTCAATATATGAAGGATCCTCTTTTAACTGATCAGGTACAACAATATCTAAGTAAGTTATTCTATCCTCAGAAAGAAATTTTTCTAGGTTTTTATGTTCATTAGCACCAACTTCTAAAATCGAAAAAAGTTGTCCCTCTTCTCGGACTGTGTTGATAAGCTCTGATGCATGTTTGTATCTTTGATATTGGTCAAATGGAACTATCATCATTAACAACTCCAATTCTTAGTCCAGAAATTTATTGTAAAATTTCCCATTCGTGATTAATATAAACAAGTCCCTCTGAAAAATACTTATTAACAATGGTAAACCCGACTATTTCCTGCTTATAATCTAAGCACACTATCCCCTCATTATTAAAAAGACCAACATCAATATTATAAGTACCTCCAAGCAAAGGCAATCTTGGTATTGTATACTTTACCTTATGTCGCCCTCTTGTATTGGGAAGTTCTATTTTTTCAAGGTGGGTATTCGGACCAAAGATATATTCTCTATCAGGAGTGTATAAGGCAACCCCCAATAATAAGCCACTAATCACTTTTTCGTATACATCATACTCCACTTCTACTTCAACCTGATCAAACGTCTTGAACTTTTTCCCGTTAATATTAACCTTGGTGATCATAGATAAAATATTAGGATTGTTAGGAAATATCATATCCGTCTCAATTTCTTCATTAATTTCACTTTCAACCTTCTCAGCATCTCGGGATTGATCGTCTTCGCTGCTGTTGTATTTCATATAATCCTCATATAAATCTACAATTTCACTAGATTCTCCAATTGCTTCTATTACTCCATCTTTCAACCAAACTGCTCTGTTACAAAATCTTTTCACTTGTTCCGTTGCATGGGAAACAAAAAGAATTGTAGTGCCGTTAGCCTTCAGTTCCTTCATCTTTTCAATGCATTTCATTTGGAAACGCACATCTCCAACTGCCAAAGCCTCATCCACAATCAGAATATCAGGATCAACATTAATAGCCACAGCAAATGCAAGTCTAGCGAACATTCCACTTGAATATACTTTCACAGGTTGATCAATGAAAGAACCAATATCAGCGAAATCTATGATTCCATTCATCTTTATATCAATTTCGGCTCTCTGTAAACCTATCATCAATCCATTTAAATATATATTTTCCCGACCTGTATATTCTGGATTGAATCCCGCTCCTAGTTCCAAGATGGCTGACATTCTGCCATTCACTTTAATTTCACCACTTGTCGGTGATAATACACCTGTAATTAATTTGAGAAGTGTGGATTTTCCAGAACCATTCCTTCCTAAAATACCCAGGGCATCTCCCTTATTGATTTCAAAAGAAATACCATTCAAAGCATTAAAATCTTCATGGTACTTCTTTTTCATAGGGAGAACGGATTCCTTCAAACGATCTATTGGTTTTTTATAAAGTTTATATGTCTTCACTATATCTTTAACTTCTATCATTAAGTTCATTATTCTCTTCCCCTTCTATATGACATCAGCAAAGTGGGGTTTTAATTTTTCAAAGGTTTTAATGCCGATTACAAGCGTTACTAAACAAAATAACCAAAAATAAAAAGTATAATAAGGATGATCATAAAAGGGAATGTGGGAAATAAACGAATCCCTAAAACCTTCAACAATATAAAACATAGGGTTCAGCTTAAAGATATATGTCCAAGATGTAGGCAGCATTGTATAAGACCATCCTATCGGTGTAAACCAAAATCCAATCTGTAATATGATCATAATGATCTGATTCAAATCTTTAAAGAAAAGCACTAAAGCAGAAGCTAGAACACTTAACGAAATTACTAGGGCTACGGAACAAATTACGTAGTATAAAATCTGAAGATTATATAGAGAAGGATAATATCCATAAACACTATAGATTATAAAAATGAAAAACAGGAAAAACATATGAACAAAAAAGGCGGAAGTGATCTTAACCATCGGAAGTAACTCAATCTTAAATACTACCTTTTTGACCAAGTAACTATACTCAGAAAAAACATTAGTAGCACTGGAAAAAGCTTCCGAGAAAAAGAACCAGGGCACAATAGCTACAAGAAACCAAAGAATAAAAGGTGTATCTGAAACATTACCACTTCTTAACCCGATCTGAAAAACAAACCAATAAGTAGCAATAGTCATCAAAGGTTGAATAAATCCCCATGTTATACCAAGGTATGAGGAAGCATACTTCGTTTTAAAATCATTATTACCTAAACTAAAAATCAACCTTCTACCCGAAAAAATGGTTTTAAAAAAAATCATTATATCCCTGTACGAAAAAACCACCATTGTTATAAATCCGCCCAATAGACCACTTATGATAGTACTCAATGCCGCCAGTCTTAACGATGTACCATCAACAACTTCAGTAATAAAAGATTGAGCAGAAAAAGTAATGAAAGGATCTTTATCAGCCGTTTTTAAAACAACCGCTGTTTCACTTTGAGCAGAAGTTGTTAGTTGATTCTCGTTGTATGATAATTCTTTCAGATTGATTTTCTTTGCAGTTACCCCAGTTAACTTCATATCACTAATACTAACAGTCGCAATATTTGAGCCAAAATCAATTCTAAGTTCTAGCGTTTTCTTAGGAAGTGTAAAGCTCATAGTTTGCCACTCATTGGCATTGGCATAGGTAGAATGAAATGACTGTATTTCTGACCAGTCATCCCCACGATTCGTCTGATAAAATAGCTGGTATTCATCAGCAACATCAGATTTCACTTTAAAGCTCAGATCTATTTGTGTATTGTCGCGTTGATATTTCTCAACATACCCAAACATAATATAAGAAAGCGCCAGAAAAAACAGAATAAATATTATTCTCTTGAATTTCATCAATCTAAATTTCCCTTCATTTATCAACATATATATTTTTTTCTTGTCGATTGTTTTTCATTCACGTACACGAATTTATAAGGAGCATTGTCGAATCCAGTATACGGTAAAAAGACCGCTCCGTCGAGAAATGTTGATAATATGCGTCTCTACGCATGCTATGGTAGTACCTACTCTTTATATTGTAAAGTCTCTGATTTAAGTAAGATAATTCGTTATGTGTATCGTATTTTTATTGCCTAGACCTCGGAATCCCCCCCCTCTTAAATTTAATGGAATAAAGTAATGCATTCACGTTAGTTCTTTCATCAAAACAAGTTAATGTTATCATACAAAACGCAGTGTTGAAACTCTCCAGTATTTAACTTATTTTACACGTGGTTAAACATTCACCAATTTGAGTCTTTCAGTGTGCAGGCTTCTCACAATTCTCTTGTTTAACACATTAATATGGATAGAACATGGACAGGCCCCACTCAATCAGAGTAAAATGAGAACAACAATGCATCCTTCCACAGAGTCCTTTAGAATCCGAACCATTAACTATAATAACATTTATTAGTTCATCAATAATCAAGGGAGAGTTGTTTAAACAATGAAAGGTATAATTTTGGCGGGTGGCAGCGGGACACGTTTGTACCCTTTAACCATGGTTACAAGCAAGCAATTGCTTCCGATTTACGATAAACCGATGATCTATTATCCTTTATCCACTTTAATGTTAGCAGGCATAAGAGATATTTTGATTATCTCGACGCCAGAGGATACCCCACGGTTCAAAGATCTTCTTGGTGATGGTTCTCAATTTGGAATCTCGCTGCAATATATTATCCAGCCCAATCCGGATGGTTTAGCACAAGCGTTTATTTTGGGAGAATCCTTCATTGATGATGAATCGGTTGCAATGATTCTTGGAGACAATATTTATTATGGAAACGGCATTCGCAAGATGCTAAAACGAGCTTCCAGCAAGGAAAAGGGTGCCACTGTATTTGGATACCATGTGCAAGATCCGGAACGCTTCGGTGTTGTAGAATTCAATAATGATGGTAAAGTTCTAAGCGTGGAAGAAAAACCTAAGAACCCAAAATCGAATTACGCTATAACAGGTTTATATTTTTATGACAACCGTGTTGTAGAGATCGCAAAAAATGTGAAACCCTCTTCACGAGGGGAGCTTGAGATTACATCAATAAATGAAGAATACTTAAATTTAGGAGAGTTGGATGTAGAACTACTTGGACGTGGCTTTACATGGCTGGATACTGGAACCCATCAGAGCTTAGTAGATGCTACTAATTTTGTCAGAACTATTGAAGATCATCAGGGCATTAAGATTGCTGCACCTGAAGAAATTGCATATATTAACAAGTGGATTACACAAGAACATTTATGGGAGTGCGGAAATAAACTAAGTAAGACCGGCTATGGCCAGTACCTCATGAAGGTAGCAAACGGGAAAATTCAATATTAAATAACAGAAAGTGTGGGGGAACATGAAGTTTACAGAAACTGCACTGCAGGGTGTGTGGGTTGTTGAGCCGCAAGTTTTTGGTGACCACAGAGGTTGGTTCATGGAGACATACAGCGAAAGTAAATTCATAGAGCAGGGAATTTATTTAAATTTTGTGCAGGATAATCAATCCTACTCTGCAACCAAAGGAACGCTGCGAGGACTGCACTACCAGTTAAACCCAAAAGCACAAAGTAAATTAGTTCGCTGCACGCTAGGGTCTATCTATGATGTCGCGGTTGATATCCGTAAAGGAAGTCCCAATTATGGAAAATGGTTTGGCATTGAGTTATCCGCCGAGAACAAAAAGCAATTGCTTATCCCTAAAGGTTTTGCCCATGGTTTCATGACTTTGAACGAGAATGTGGAAGTGCAATATAAGGTTGATGAACTTTACTCTCCAGAGTGTGATGGGGGTATTCTGTGGAATGACCCATCCATTGGGATTCAATGGCCTATTGATGTTGTGCCCGTTTTGTCAGCCAAGGATGAGCGTGCACCTCTTTTAAAAGATGCAGATTTAAATTTCACATATTAAATAACATCAAAAAAATTGGCCTGTACCCTTGAGTTCCATTTCGGAATGTCTAAGGCACAGGCCAATTATATTTATTTACTTATTCCATACCATCACTAGTTTATTACAAGACTATGCAATTAAATTTATGCTAAAATATTGTCGTACCTACAGGAAAAGGAGATTATAACGTGTCGAAACCAGTATACGGTAAAAACGCCGCTCAGTCGAGAAATGTTGAAAAGACAGCAAGTCCGATATGGGCCTTGGTTGTTGCTTTTATTTTATTTTTATGTTGGGCCCCATTTCAAGTGGGATTATTTAACGGACAGCAGTTAGACTTCGAGAAGCCTATATATGTGTCAGCACTAGTAAGTGGACTTTTGCTGCTAGTCTGCGTTGGCTTATACTACAAAAAATTCAAACTAGATGAACAGAGGGACTTAGTAGCTTCAGCTTCAATATTACTGCCTCTGACTTATGCTCTATCATTGTTTGTCGCAGTTTCGCATTATATGGCGATGAATATGTTGTTTATTCAGAGCATGTATGTTGCAGTCTTCATTATAGCCTTTTATCTCTTGAAGCAAAAGCAAGTAAATGTTGTCATTCAAAATGCCATTCTAGCAATCGCTTATTTCATAGTAGGGTTTGGACTACTAAATTGGTTGGGGAGTAACAAACTAGCGGGAACTCTAGTGGGTTGGTTCTCAAACACCGTAAGAAATAATATCTACTTAGATGCAGTAATGACGGACTCTAACGGACTTCGTCTGACTTCGATCTTTCAATATGCAAATACCTACGCAGCATTCTTGATGGCCTTTCTATTTGTAGCTATATTTGCTCTTATTCGCTCTAAAAAATGGTACGGAACGTTAACACACAGCCTTATGTTAGTTCCCGTCATTGTATCGATCTTATTAACATTATCTCGTGGTGGTTTAGTATTGCTACCTGTCGTATTTATATTGCTGCTGATGTTCCTGAAACCTGCACAGCAAATCCTTTGGATTCTACATCTTGGTGTTGCTGGTATTGCTTCGTTACTCATTACGACTCCAGTGACTAACCTAGGATTAGAATTAAATACGAATTTCACTTCTTCCGGTGCCTTGAAGGGCTGGGGTTATCTGCTTGGAGCTTCAATGGCTGTTGCTGTAGTATCTTGGGTCATTCAGAGGTTTGTCGCTCCTTGGCTAGAGAAGAAGCTTAGCAATTGGTCGTCGCGTAAACTGACAGGTCTATGGATTCCACTTGGTTCTGTTGCACTCGTCGGAATTGTAGCTTTCCTACTAATAGGTACAAGCGCAAAAAATATCTTACCTAGCAATATGGCAACTCGTCTTGAGAACATCAACTTCCAGCAACATAGTGTTCTTGAGCGGATTACTTTTTATAAAGATGCGATGAAGGTAGTTAAGGATTATCCGATTCTTGGTGCTGGTGGTGGTGGATGGTCCTCATTATATGAGCACTATCAGAACAACCCTTACACCAGCCGCCAAGTGCATAACTTCTTTTTACAATACTTGATTGAGGTTGGGATCCTTGGTTTTATCGTATTTATGGGATTCATTTTGTATATTTTCTATAAATACATTCGTGGGTATGTGAAACGGGATAAAAATGATTTTGAGAATGGTTTCTTTTATCTAATTATTGCTCTATCCATTCTTGTTCACAGTCTACTAGATTTCAATATGAGTTATGCCTTTATGGGAATACTCGTCTTCCTTGGACTGGCGGGAATGGCAGTTGTCATGGATAGTAAAAAGCTACGTAAAAGTTGGAATAAAACTGGTATGCGGCTTGGATATTCCGCTGTTCTCACAGTAGGAACTGTATTCTTGATATTCCTCTCGATTAGCTATATTGGTTCCAGTAATGCAGCCCTAAAGGGTAAAAATCTAATCGGGGTTAGTAATTCTTACGAGGAAATTAAGAAACCATTAACTGAGGCTTTAAAAACACGTCCAGGTCATCCAGAATCAGTCTTGTACCTATCCTCGTTAGATCTACAGGTCTTCAAGCAGAATCAGGATGAACAATTTCTAAATGAGGCTTATAGTGTACTGACTCGAGCACTAGAGGACGAGCCATACAACAAAAATATTTTAACTCAATTAGTAACCTATTATGACCTAAAAGGTCAAAATGATCTTGCATACGGTGTTTACCGTGATAATGCTGATAAGTTTAACTGGGATATTAGTTGGTATGATACTCTCATCAGCCGTTCCCTTGCATTAGGTCAACAAGCACTTAATCAAAAGGATGAGATAAAGAAACAAGCGTATTTCAATGAAGCTCAAGAAGCATATAATCATGTTCTTACTGGAATAGAACATCTGAAGACCCTTCCACCAGAACAACTGCAAGGGCGTCCTTTCTCAGTAACGCCAACTATCGCTTTAAACGTTGGCAAAATGCAACTTTTATCCGGACAAGAGGATGCAGCCAAGACAACTCTGAAGCTTAATTCGGATCCTAATTACACGGATATTATGAATAGTGAAACTCCATGGAATATTGATTGGTACAGTTCACTCATCAGCCGTTCTTTTGATTTAGGACAAGCGGCTTACGCACAACAAGATAATGAAGATAGATTAGAAAATATGAAAGCTGGCTTTGCCGTTGGGCTTTTGGCCTACAATCAGTTACTTGCGGATAATGAACTTTCCAAGACTCTTGCTCCAGATGTGAAACTGAAAGTAGGGAAAATGCATTATATGTCTGGACAGCTACAAAATGCAGTCTCCATCTTGAAACCGGCCTTAAGCCAAGATTTGACAGATGCAAACAATCGTGAAATTGCTCGTTGGTACCTTGCTGCACTAACGAAAACTGGTGGCGAGGATCAGGCGATATACGATTCGCTGATCGCAGCTGATCCTGCGGAAGCAGCACAGATCGAAGCCATCGCAAATTCACAATTTTAAAAAGGAAGAAATCAAAAAAGCGCGCCGCTGTAATTACAGCGGCGCGCTTTTTTCAATGATATGAGTTCTATTTAAAGCCCAGCCTTAGCAACTTCATTATCGACAAGCTCTTTCATATAACGAAGTAAGTCATCTTTAAGCTCTTCATGCTGAAGTGCATAATGAATAGTGGTCTGAATGAAGCCCATCTTCTCACCTACATCATGGCGTTTGCCTTCAAAATCATAAGCAATAATCCGCTCCACTTCACTTAAGCGGGAGATCGCATCCGTTAGCTGGATTTCTCCACCTACACCTACCTGCTGCTCACCAAGCATATCAAAGATGCGTGGAGTCAGGATATATCGTCCTAGAATCGCTAGATTAGAAGGAGCATCTTCTCTCTTCGGCTTCTCTACAAGGCGATTGGCCTTATAGACCCGCTCAGCCAACTCAGTTCCATCCACCAATCCATAGCGGGAAACTTCTTCCCAAGGCACAGGTTGAACACCCACAATAGAGGATTTGTACTGTTCATATACTTCCATCATCTGTTTGAGACAGGGTTTCTCCGACTCAACAATATCATCACCTAGCAGTACTGCAAACGGTTCGTTGCCTATGAATTTTCGAGCACACCAAATCGCATGACCAAGACCTCTCGGTTCTTTTTGGCGAATGTAATGGATATCAGCCATTTCAGAGGATTTGCGAACAGACTCAAGAAGCTCCCACTTCTGCTTCTCTGCTAAATTAAACTCTAGTTCAAAAGAGTTATCAAAGTGGTCCTCAATCGCCCGTTTACCTTTCCCCGTGACGATAATAATATCCTCGATTCCGGAAGCAACTGCTTCTTCGACAATATATTGGATCGTCGGTTTATCTACTATTGGTAACATTTCTTTAGGCATTGCTTTGGTTGCAGGCAAAAAACGGGTACCAAGACCTGCAGCGGGGATAATGGCTTTACGGATCTTCATCACATTAACTCCTTCTGTCGGTTACTCTTCCATTTTAAAAGTCTGTATAGTAAAATGGCATATTTCCTTCAATTATAGCAGTTATACCAGACTAATGTCAGAGAGTTTGTTATATTTGTATATCAATTCCAATCACACCCGGGGAGACGGAAGTATAAAACATTTATCGCAAGATCCCCCCTTTGCTAACTCTCACCTATACATTATCTAGTATATGCAAGTAACAAAGAGGACGAGATGATATCTATAAAAAAGGGCCAAGCAACTCCAGAGTATCCTCCGGTAGTCACCAAGCCCTATTCCTTTACCCCCTATTACTTCGCGTTAACCAATTGTCCCCGTGTAACCCCCAGCTGATTTGTAGCCTTCAAGCTCTTCCATACCTGCGTACCAGAGATTTCACCACGCAGTGCGCGGCTGTAAAGGCTAATTACCTCAGCCACTTGCTCTGGTGTCTCTTCCAGGAACTCCACACGGTACGAGGATACGCCTAGATCACGGAAATTGTTCAAATATTCCGCACCGGACTGCTCAACTGCGTTATAAACAGTATTACGGCAGCCTTCATCCACACGAACCGGATGTGACATTCCAATACGGTCTTGCAGGGATGCGCGGTGCTCTTCACATGGACGGCCACAGTTCGTAAAGTCTGTGCCTTCACTCATGAAGGTACAGTATACACAGTGCTCTGTGTGGAACATTGGCAAATGCTGATGGATTACGATCTCCATACGAGAAGTATCGCTGTGTTCAAGCAGGTCAACCATCTGCTGAATGTTCAAGTCATAGGATGGTGTTACCATTTCACAGCCTGCCTCAAGGAACAGATCCACTGCCTTATGATTGGCAATGTTCAGTGAGAAATCGCCGATCAGGCGTGGATGCACGGCATCAGGCTGCTCTTGGCGGCGGCGCAGATAATAATACAGCGCGCCGGTATTGCGTACTAACACGGCATCAGGCTGCAGGCGCAGAATATTGGCGTGGTAGCCGTTCTCGCCCGGCATATGAATGCGCGGTGTGGCCAGCGCGATGCTGGCCCCTGCAGCCCGTACCGCATCTACCGCTGCCGGGAACTGCTTGATAAACTCGAAGTCGGCGTAGATGTTTCTCACGCCGGCCTCGAGCACAGCCTGCACCTGCGGCAGGCTGCGGCACAGCGCGGTGAGCTCCGCTTCACCGGCGCGCTGCGGAGCGACGTCCCTGCGGGTAGCGTCGCCGTAGACCTCGATCGCCCGTTTCACGTACACGGGCGGTTTCGGGCGCTCGCCCGCAAGCAGCTCCACCGCTTGGCGGCGGATGCTGTTCAGCTCGCGCATAGGGACGATGACGTCGCCTTGCAGATGCGACTCTAGCGCGTCAAGCTGGAACACGGTTCCGCCCAGGCGGCCGAATTGTTCTTCCAGCAGCGCAGTATCCATCGGACGCTTTTGCGCTGTTTCCAGCGCGAGCTCCGAGTCCACACGGACGGTAACGTTCTTCTGAACGTCCGTCCACCAGGTGGTCAGCTTCTCGCCGACGCAGCCCTGCACTCGCACATGTACCGGGAATACCCGGTACGGCTTCTCTGTCTCATAAGTCTGGCGCAGCGCCTTGTCTAACGCAGGGTCATTTGTCTTCCAAATGCGGTCACCGACATTTAGACGACGCAGATCCACATCATTACGACCGGCTACGATGTCGATGATCCAGCCTTCTCCGGCTTCACCTTCGAGCTTCACACCTTTACGACGAAGGTCGTAAACGCGTCCGCCTTCTTCTTTTTTCGTCGGATCCCCTGCATCAAACACGATTCCGTCTCCCCGCTTAAGCGGTGCATGAATACGGCAGACAACTCCATCACGAAGAATTTGTTCAACCGTTCCGAGATATACACCACGGCTTTTCGGGAAAGTGCCGTCTACGAGCTTTTTATTGTTCGTTCCATCTAGGAAACCATGCGTGAAACCGCGGGAGAAGCTTTGTTGCAGTTCACGAACTTCTTCCTTCGATGGTTTGGACATATCGCCATCAAAATACCGATCAATTGCCTTACGGTACTTACTAACTACATTCGCAACGTATTCCGGGCTCTTGAGGCGCCCTTCGATTTTGAAAGAAGTTACACCCGCCTCGATCAGCTCAGGCATAAGATCAATAGCTGCCAAATCCTTAGGGGAGAGCAAATAAGTCACATCACCCATTGGTTTAACTTCTCCATCCACCATCAGATCATAAGGCAGACGGCAAGCTTGAGCACATTCTCCGCGGTTGGCGGAGCGTCCACCCCACATTTCCGAAGTTAGACATTGACCCGAATAAGAGACACATAAGGCTCCGTGCACGAATACTTCCATCGGCAGACGGGCTTGTTCCCCTATCGTCTTAATTTGCTTCAGATTGTTCTCACGACCGAGTACCACACGCTCCAAACTGAAAGGCTTAGTGAACTCAACCGCCTCCGGGGAAGTAATCGTCATCTGTGTCGATCCATGAATCGGGAAGTCTGGTGAGATTTCACGAATCATTTTGACCAAACCTAAATCCTGTACAATCACTGCGTCCACGCCAGCATCTACACAAGCGTCAATCAGTTCTTTCGCATCAGACAATTCATTTTCAAAAACCAGTATATTAAAGGTCAGGAAACCCTTCACACCATAGCTATGCAAAAACGCCATAATTTCCGTCAGCTCGTCCATGCGAAAGTTATTCGCTCTCGCCCGTGCATTAAACTTCTCTACGCCAAAAAAGATAGCATCCGCTCCGTTCGCTACCGCCGCACGCATGCAATCCCAGTCACCTGCAGGTGCCAATAGCTCCACGTCTTCTCTGCGTATTTGTTGCTCTTTCATTTATATCCTCCCAAACCGCCATGTGGCGGGTCATTTCTAGTTGATTAACTTGATAATTGTATCAAATATCACATCTCAGCGCCATGTGTTTACCAACATTTATATAAAGAAAAGAACGCCCCACGCCATTTTGGCTACAGGGACGTTCTCATCTAATTGAATTACACTCTACTATTAGTTAGTCATGAACTCCAAACACCTCTAAACTACTCATTCCCTGTAAACCGAAACGACTGCAGCGTTTTATCCAACAAAGCTTGCTGTTCTGCAGTAGCATTGGCATCATTCAGCGTAACAGTAATCGTGTAGACCACCTCATTTTTACCAAAAACAACGTGCTTACTGCGGACAGGAACACCATTCTTGATTTGATGCACAGTAAGGATCGTAGCAGGAACACCGGCAAAGGTAGACTCCACTATACTTTCAATGCGAGGACCCTTAGGATCATTATTTTTATTCTGATAAGAATCTTTGAGCATATTCACCACATAATCGACTGAGCTTTCAGGTTTCGAGTTAATCTGGAAACGTCCTCCGATGAACCGATACTCTACCAACTGTGTCTCGAATACATCTTGATTGGGTGTCCATAAACGTGGAATGTCGATGGCATAGCCGTATCTTTTAGATACTTTGGTTATCGTTTTATTCTTGATTGTCTTATAGTCATCGCAAGCGAGTCGCCCGAAGTTCTCCTTCAACAGATCAAAATCAATATCAATAGAGGATATAATGGCTTTAAATTTGGCCTTATCGTCTTCTTGTCCAGCAGGTGTCACATATTCGAAATAGTAACGGTACCCATTCTTGAGTACGAGTGCCTGATATTCTGTCGCCCAACCGTTGCCGAAATTCAGCTGTGTCTCACTTATTTGCGCAGGTACGCCGGTTATTTCAGACTTCATGCTACCTTTAACAATATATGCGTCCGCTACAAAGTTCTCCTGCGTTTTTGTCTTCAGCTCTTCAGCCCAGCTCTCTAGTGTAGAACCAGCAGGTGCCGATGTAATCGCCACACTCAAATGACTTCCTTGTTTGCTTTCATAATAAAAATGCTGGTCATCCTTAATCCAAGCGGCAGGAACCTGTAGTGAGATACCATAGTCCTCATTATAGGCTTCACTTAAGCCATTCTTTACGGTAGAGAGATCACGGATTTTGTTATCCTTAGTGTCAAAAGAGGGCCGAAAAGAGCTCAGTAACCCCGCATATTTGGCTAAATCTTTATAATTAGTAGCTTTCTCATCCGTCAAATAAATCTCGTAAAGTCTACCTTCAGCATAGATCAGCCTGTTTTCCCAGAGTGCTCCGCTAGAATCTTTACTGACCAATCGTGCATAAGGTACTGAGGCATTAGGGAAAGACTCTCGATCTAATATTAACTCCCCACCTTCCTCGACTTCCCGAACTAGTTGCTCCAGAAGCCCATCTGCATCCACTGAAACCGCCTGATCACTTGCATGAATCTCCAAATAATAAAGATTGTCCGCACTGGAGAAGGTAGCCACACTCTCATCACCACCGCTATTTCCAGCAATCAGTCCAGACGGATAATTTAGTGTCCATTGAAAATAACTGTTCCCAATTTGCGTCTTCCCTACATCGCTATCAATACCAGTATCCACTGGCACATCGCCTTCATTGTCTGCAGGAGCTATGGTAATGATCAGCTCACCACCGTTACCCTGGGAGAGGGTTGCACCCAGTACACTCGCCACAAAACGCAGCGGCACCATCAACACACCTGAAACCATCCGAGGTGCGGAGGTGAGTTTAACTTTAGTCTCATCCTTCCAGGCACTAATACTACCAATCGTCATTAACCCTGTATGAGAGCCGTACGTTACTTTCACTACATCATTTCCTTCTAAGGAAACCGTGCTGCCAAATGTCTTTTTAAAAACCCCGAGCGGTACCATAACCGTTCCGTTCTCCATATAAGGCCGCTCAATAGTCACCTTCTTGCCATTCACCGTAGCAGAAGTACTGCCCACTTTAAGACTCAACTGTAGCTTGTCTGTTTCTGCCGCCCGTGCGGTTGGTATCGGTAATATAGAAAATAGCAATAACAAGGCCAGTATCGCACACAATCCTTGTTTTAAAACTTTAAAGCCCATTTACCGTCCTCCTCTCTAGTTTCCTGATCACTCTTCCGTATGCTCGTCCCCATCTGTTCCTGAACCCTCTTCACTTAATAGGGGATCACCCTGAGTGAGCACCAGCTTACGGATGACGATATCCCCATCACTTTGCATAACCAGTCGTACCGTTGTACCCGGAGAATAGCTTTTAAACAATTCATTAATATCAACTAGTGAGACCACACGGTGGCCGTCAATGCTATACAAGACATCATCTTCGGCAACACCCGCCTTACGTGCTTCAGCAGAATTCACTTTGGTTACAGTCAGGGGATCGAGCGTTGGCAATCCTACAATCGTAGACCAGCTCGGCTCTAGTTCCAGCCCAAGACTCGGGTGCTTTACTTCACCGTACTTAAAAAGCTGGTTCATAATATACTGCACGGTATCCGACGGTATAGAGAAGCCCATATTCTCCACGCCCACCGCTGAGTATTTCAGACTGTTTATTCCCAGCACTTCGCCCTTCATATTCACTAGCGGCCCCCCGCTATTCCCGGGATTAATCGCTGTGTCACTTTGGATCAGACGATAAGCCGCAGCTACTTCACGGTTAAGGCCACTTATAACCCCTACGGTCGCTGAATTCCTTAGAGAAAAGCTAATCGGTGTTCCGACGGCCACTACCTTCTCACCAACAACGGTTTTGCCGGTCGATGGAATAAACTTTGCAGGTTTAAGCGAGGTTGCATTGATTTTGATCAGGGCCAGATCACTAACTTCATCTAGATATGTTTCTTTAATGCTGTAGGTTTTGGAGTCCGACGTCACTACCAAGGCATTCTGCAGATCCTTGATGACATGTGCATTGGTTACAATCCATCCATTCGATTTCACAATAATGCCAGAACCATGCGTCAGATTGTATCGATCATCCGGTCCGCTAGTCCCCCCACTATCGTCTTTGCCGATAATGCCCACTACGGAGGGGGTGATACTTTTAATAATCCCTGGTACGGGGTCTTCCGCTGCTGTTGAATTTTTGATTTTGTCTCTCTGGGTTGTGGTCGCCGCGCTAACCGTCTTAGTCGTATCACCCAACGCATAAACCGACTCACTCCATACTCCTGACAGCAACAAACCGCACAGCAGCAAGCCCATTCCTTTCTTCACCAGCTTCTCCCCAATCCTCATCAACCTTCACCAGACCCTCTCTCTGCGAATGGATTAATTTTACATTATATAATTTGAAAAAAAGACACCTTCAATGCGCCCACGGCGTTAAAGGAGTCTTTTGGTGCAAAGCTGTTCAATTTAATTCTTCCGTTAACTTAACCAATGCATCACCATGGCATAGTCAGAGATTATAAAAACCAACAAACTAACCGCTCCGAAAGCAATGGCGAACTTGTTCTTCTGGGGAGCTCTCAGTAACCGAACGACTCCAACCAAAATTAGGATAGTGAATAAAATCATAAAAACATCAAAGGTATGAAATTTAGACGGTCCTTGCGCGGCAACTTCTGCAAGTAGCATTACCTTACCTCCTCAAAAATGTTGTCAAGCAAGATCCAGTATTCCCCATATCCTCTTCTATGTTATCGCTACCATTTGGGCGATGCAATAGGTTTTGTAGAAAAATTATGTATTTGTCGCAAAAAAAATATTTTATTGCTGCAAAATCGGATATATTAATGATTTTGTTCATTGACGTTTGGTGTTTTCCGGCGAAAGCGATACAAACCTAACGAGTAATGCTCTATTTTTTGAAGGTGATGAAATGAAGTATCAGTTATGGATTAAGCCCCCTCAAATTAGCCGATTATCGGTTTGATTTTAGTTCTAAGGCTGCTTCCCCAATCTAGTAGCTGAAGCTTTTAATAGAACAAAATGTATATTACAAATAGTTATTTATTTTTCAAGGAACCATTGAGCCTACAGTTATTCTATTACCCATTAAGTATACTTACAGCAACAGCATGTTCCTCATTAAATCTTACGACGGACATGCCCTACATATGCCTATCCCGCCTATTATTTAGTATTCTTTTTATAGGAGTCATATAACGTTTACTAGAAAACTCACATCAGAACGGATAAAGGCTCTAATTTACTGGTGACTACCAGCAATTGTACCGATCAATTGTTTTCCCAAAATAATAATTTTGGACAACAAACAATAAAGGCCACGGCAAATTGCCGCGACCTTTATTATTTAGTAGTTATACTATCCAGCTATTTATAGCTTAGGTAGTTTCCGCCGTCTCAAGCATAAGCGCTTCAGTACGCTCTGTATCACGAATCAGAACTGGCTTCAGATACTTACCTGTGTAAGACTCCGTAACAGTAATGATCTTCTCTGGTGTTCCTGTTGCCAGTACGGTTCCGCCGCCACTGCCGCCTTCTGGTCCCATATCGATGATATAATCAGCGGTCTTAATAACGTCCAGATTATGCTCAATGACAAGAACCGATTCTCCGGAATCCACCAAGCGGTGCAATACTTCTAGTAAACGACCAATGTCGTCCACATGCAGACCTGTTGTAGGCTCATCCAAAATATAGAGTGTCTTACCGGTACTACGACGGTATAGCTCGGAAGCCAACTTCACACGCTGCGCTTCACCACCGGATAATGTTGTACCTGGCTGACCAATCTTAATGTAGCCAAGACCCACATCCATCAGCGTTTGCATTTTACGGTGAATACGAGGGATATTCACGAAGAACTCTGTAGCATCCTCTACAGTCATCTCCAACACGTCGGAAATGTTTTTCCCTTTATATTTCACTTCTAGTGTTTCCCGGTTATAACGTTTACCTTTACATACCTCGCAAGGAACGTATACGTCAGGCAAGAAGTGCATCTCAATCTTGATAATTCCGTCCCCACGGCAAGCTTCACAGCGTCCGCCTTTTACGTTAAAGCTAAAGCGTCCCTTTTGGAACCCCCGTACCTTTGCCTCATTCGTCTTCGAGAACAGATCACGAATGTCGTCAAATACGCCAGTATAGGTTGCTGGGTTAGAGCGTGGTGTACGCCCAATTGGCGATTGGTCGATTTCAATAACCTTATCGAGATTTTCCAAGCCACGAATTTCTTTGTGCTGACCCGGACGCACCTTCACAGCCTTATTCAGCTGTCGTGCCAAGCTCTTGTACAGAATTTCGTTAATAAGTGAAGATTTACCGGAGCCCGACACACCAGTCACCGCCGTAAATACACCCAATGGAATCTTCACATTCACATTTTTCAGGTTATTCTCTTTAGCGCCACGAATTTCTATCCAACGATCATCGGTAGCACGACGCTTAGCGGTAACTGGAATAAACTTACGACCGCTTAAATATTCACCGGTTAAGGAATTCGGATCTTTCATAATCTCTTCCGGTGTTCCTTGCGCCATAACTTGTCCACCATGAATACCCGCACCCGGTCCGATATCAATAATATAGTCCGCTGCCATCATCGTATCTTCGTCATGCTCTACAACAATCAACGTATTGCCTAGGTCACGCATATGAGCAAGCGTAGAGATCAGGCGATCATTATCCCGTTGATGCAGACCAATACTTGGCTCATCCAGAATGTACAGTACACCCATCAAACTGGAACCGATCTGAGTGGCCAACCGGATACGCTGTGCTTCACCACCAGATAGCGAGCCTGCTGCGCGGCTAAGTGTCAAATAGTCCAGTCCGACATTCACTAGGAATCCCAGACGATTGCAGATTTCCTTAAGAATGAGATTGGCGATAGCTGTCTCTTTCTCACTTAACTTTATTTCTTCAAACCAATGCTGACAGTCACCAATCGAGAGATCGGTAATATCCGAAATATTTTGCTCGTTGATCGTCACCGCCAAAATTTCTTTCTTCAGACGTTTGCCCTTACAGACATGACAAGGCTTAGCACTCATAAATCCTTCGATAAATTCACGAATACCGTCAGATGCGGTCTCCCGGTAACGACGCTCCAGATTCGGAATAATCCCTTCAAAAGCAACCATCGCATCTTTCTTTTGTCCAAAATCATTCTCATATTTGAAGCGAACCTTCTCGCTACCTGTACCATGCAGTAGTTTATTCATATGATCAGGTGTTAAACTGCTCACTGGAACGTTCTGTGGAATATTAAAATGCTCACACACGGACTTCAGAAATTGCGGATAGTAATTAGAAGTACTTCCAGTCCAAGCTAAAAAAGCACCTTCTTCAATGGATTTCTCAGCATCAGGAATAAGCAGATCTGGATCGACCACCATCTTCATTCCAAGTCCATCGCACTCTGTGCAGGCTCCAAACGGACTGTTGAAGGAGAACATACGTGGTGCCAGCTCTTCAATACTGAAACCACAAATCGGACAAGCAAAATTAGAGCTGAACAGAAGCTCTTCCTGACCGATGATATCCACAAGGATTTTACCGCCCGAAAGTTTAAGTGCCGTCTCCAGTGAATCCGTCAGCCGGGTCTCCACATCGTCTTTAACGACGATCCGGTCTACAACAACTTCTATGGTGTGTTTTTTATTCTTCTCAAGTTCAATATCCTCAGACAGATCTCTTAGCTCACCGTCCACACGCACACGTACGAACCCTTGCTTAGAAATATCTGTGAAGAGTCCTTTGTGTTCACCTTTACGTCCTGAAATAATAGGCGCTAGGATTTGCAAACGAGTCTTCTCTGGATACTGCATAATCCGGTCTACCATTTGTTCAACGGTCTGGGAAGTAATCTCAATTCCATGCTCTGGACAATGAGGGTGACCGATTCGAGCAAAAAGCAACCGGAGATAGTCATAGATCTCAGTAACCGTACCAACTGTGGAGCGCGGGTTGCGACTTGTTGTCTTTTGATCAATAGAGATTGCCGGAGATAATCCGTCTATCGAATCCACATCCGGCTTCTCCATTTGCCCCAAGAACTGACGAGCATAAGCTGACAAGGATTCAACATAACGCCGCTGTCCTTCAGCATAAATCGTATCAAATGCAAGCGAAGACTTACCCGAGCCGCTCAGCCCCGTCAGCACGACGAAACGGTCACGTGGAATCGTCACATCGATGTTTTTGAGATTGTGCGCCCTCGCGCCTTTAATTACAATATTATCGTTCGCCAACGGAACCTCTCCTTAATGAATCAAATATCAAAGCTGTTTTCTATTTATTCAAAAAGAACGGCCAGGACAGCACCGTTCAATTACTTATTTTAAATATCGGTGATGCATTTAAGGTTTATTACTCGGCCCGGAGCTCCAACAATGCGTCACGCAGCTCTGCCGCGCGTTCGAATTGCAGGTTCTTCGCAGCGTCCTTCATCTCGGCTTCCAGACGCTGGATCAGGCTTTGTTTCTCTTTCTTATTCATCTTGCCACCAACACCCGTGAGGTAATCCGCTTTGGACTCGGCAACCTTCGTTGCCTCGATGATGTCACGCACCTTTTTATTAATGGTGGTTGGGGTAATGCCGTGCTTCTCATTATGGGCGATCTGGATGGCGCGACGACGCGACGTTTCGCTCATCGCCTTCTCCATCGAATCAGTGATTCGATCACCGTACATGATTACACGACCCTCGGAGTTACGGGCCGCACGACCAATCGTCTGAATTAGGGAGCGTTCGGAACGAAGGAAGCCCTCTTTATCCGCATCGAGAATAGCGACCAGCGATACTTCCGGGAGGTCGAGACCTTCTCTTAGCAGGTTAATCCCTACCAAAACATGGAATGTACCAAGTCGAAGATCACGTAAGATCGCCATCCGCTCCAGCGTTTTGATATCAGAGTGCATATAACGAACCTTAATCCCAATTTCCTTAAAGTAATCCGTCAGATCCTCTGACATCTTCTTCGTCAACGTTGTGACGAGTACGCGTTCGTCTCGTTCCACCTGATCACGAATTTCACTAATCAAGTCATCGATTTGTCCCTCTGTAGGACGAACCTCAATGATCGGATCCAAAAGACCTGTAGGCCGGATAATCTGCTGCACCATGGTGTCGCAGTGCTCCATTTCATAGGGTCCTGGTGTCGCTGAAACATATACGATCTGCTTCACTTTTTCTTCGAATTCCTCGAACTGGAGTGGACGGTTATCCAGCGCAGACGGCAAACGGAAACCATGCTCTACCAGTACCGTCTTACGCGCCCGGTCACCATTATACATCGCCCGAATCTGTGGAAGTGTTACATGGGACTCATCAATAATGATCAACATATCATCTGGAAAATAATCCATTAATGTATACGGAGTTGCCCCTGGTTCACGGAAGGTGAGCGGACCGGAATAGTTCTCAATCCCAGAGCAGAAGCCCACTTCTTTCATCATCTCAATATCATAACGTGTCCGCTGTTCCAGACGCTGAGCTTCAAGAAGCTTTCCTGCGTCACGAAGAACCGTTAAGCGGTCTTCCAGCTCTTTTTCAATGTTGACCAGTGCCACTCGCATCGTTTCTTCCTTGGTAACAAAGTGAGACGCCGGAAAAATAGCGACATGATCGCGCTCCCCGATCAGTTCACCCGTCAGTACATCAATCTCAGTGATTCGCTCAATTTCGTCACCGAACAATTCGACCCGAATGGCATGCTCACCCTGAGATGCCGGGAAAATCTCAACCACATCACCACGTACACGGAAGGTTCCGCGTACAAAATTGATATCATTACGCTGGTACTGGATATCCACTAGCCTGCTCAAAATCTCATTTCGAGGCTTCTCCATCCCTACCCGCAAGGACAAAAGCAAGCTTCCGTATTCCATCGGCGAACCGAGGCCGTAAATACAAGACACACTCGCCACAATAATAACGTCACGCCGTTCGAACAAGGAGCTCGTTGCGGAGTGGCGCAATTTATCAATCTCTTCATTAATACTGGAGTCTTTCTCGATATAAGTATCGGAGGAGGGAATATACGCCTCTGGTTGGTAATAGTCGTAGTAGCTGACGAAATAGTCTACCGAATTATGCGGAAAAAACTCCTTAAACTCACTCGCCAGTTGGGCAGCCAAAGTCTTGTTGTGCGCAATAACTAACGTCGGGCGGTTTAATTTGGAAATAACTTGTGCAACGGTAAACGTCTTACCCGTACCCGTCGCGCCCAGCAGCGTCTGGTGCTTCTTGCCCTGCCGGATGCCTTGTAGTAATTCCTCTATGGCATGAGGCTGATCGCCCTGGGGTGTATACTCGGACTCCAATTCAAAAGTCTTTGTACTGACGACAATATCACTCATTTGCCCGTCTCCCCTCTATCGTCTAAACTAGATTAATATATTATAATTGTTGTCTGAATGTTCTCTCTCCATACGATGGCAAGCTAAAACGCCTTTGGCGTCTCTAAAAGACGTTAAGCGTTTGTGCGAGAATTATAAGGATTAAAGTATAACGTGAAACTTATACTTTCTTATAATTAAAAAATATGGAAGATAAGAATATGTGTTCCCGTTCATTATACAGTGTTGCCTAGATCGTTGCAAACCATAATACATAGAAATGTTAGGAGCTTGAAGCATGGATATTACCTCAATAATCGGCCTATTGGCTGGACTGGCTGCGTTAATCGGCGGCTATCTCTGGGAAGGCGGAAGCCTCTCAGGACTGCTGCAGCTTAATGCAGCTTTGATTGTGTTCGGGGGTACGTTTGCCGCCGTTATGATCAGTTTCCCGGCATCTAAGCTGCGCTCCATTCCAACAGCATTACGCATGGCTTTCGGTAGCAACCCTGATCGTGATGTAGAAAAAGCAGAAGAACTTATTGCAATGGCAACCGTGGCCCGTCGCGGCGGCGTTCTAATGTTAGAAAAACAAGCTGAAGAACATCCGGACCCTTTTACACGTGAAGGTCTACTTCTTATTGTCGACGGCACTGATCCTGAGCAGGTAAGACAGATCCTTGAATTAGAAATGGATGCTAAAGAATTGAAGCATGAGAACTATGCTAAGATTTTTGAAGCTGCAGGTGGATATGCACCAACGATGGGAATTATCGGGACGGTGATGGGGCTCATCCGTGTACTTGGCAACCTTACAGATCCGTCAAATCTGGGCACATCTATCGCAGTGGCATTTACCGCAACATTGTACGGTGTTGCCATCGCTAATTTAATATTTTTACCCATCGCTTCCAAAATCAAATCCCGCAGTCAAAGCCAGCTACATAGTATGGAAATGCTGCTCGTCGGCATTCTTTCTTTGCAGAACGGGGATCACCCCTTGCTGGTGCGTAAAAAACTGAACTCATTCATCTCAGACACGGACACGAATGACCGTGCGGAAACTAGAGGTCTTCTATGAGACAAAGAGACCGGCGCAAGCGGCGTGTAGAGACTCGGGAAAGCCGCGACCGTTGGATGATTACTTATGCTGATCTAATTACACTTTTACTTATTTTTTTCGTTATATTGTATGCGATGAGCAGCCTGGATACTGACAAATATAACATCGTGACAGGCTCGTTATCCGAGACCTTCAAATCTGGCAGCACTGTCCTTGAGGGTGGGAACGGCATTTTAGATGCTGGGAAATCAACTGAGAACAAACCGGAAAGTACAGACGGGAATGGGAATGCAGCTGCAACTGCGAGACCGAATGATGGATCTGCTGAACAAACGGAGAACGAAACACCTTCGGCACGTGAACTTGCTTTTCGAGAACAAGAGGCTAAACTTGCTGAATTAATGGGTGTGATTACGAACTATGTAGAGGAAAATAATCTCGGAGAACAAATTTTTGTTGCCGACAAACCGCAGGGGATAGAAATCACACTCAGTGACCGTTTTCTCTTCGATATAGGTAAGGCAGATCTGAAGTCTCCAGCCCTGCCTGCTCTTCAGCAGTTATCTGGATTATTCAGCGATATCGGCGCAAAGATCAGCATTGAAGGACATACCGATAATACGCCAGTATCTTCGGCTTCTCACTATAACGACAACTGGGAGCTATCTGGTGCTCGTGCGCTGTCAGTGCTTCGCTTTTTCTTAGATCATGAAGGGTTGAACCCCGACAATTTTCAATATGCAGGGTATGCTGATACCCAGCCCACCGCGGAGAACACATCAGCTGCAGGTAAGCAAAAGAACCGCCGTGTAGAGATCATTGTGCTGCGGCAGCTTCAAGAGGGTGCCTAAAAAATGTTTTACTCAGAGCTAGTTACAGTAGCTAGGCCTGTGCGGGAGCGAATCTGCTTATCAACATACCAAAATGGGCTCGCCACTATTTATTACGGAAATACTCCCTGATTATCTGCCTATTCCCTTGTCCAGGCGCAGAATTAGGGAATTCCTCCCTGATTAATACCCTATTTACTCAGAAATAGCGCTTTTCACCGAAATTTTAGGGAGGAATTCCCTAAAACCCTTTGTGTCACGCTATATTCGTCTAAAATAAGGGAGGTTTTCCCTAATTCCACAATCAGTAGATTCGCTTTTAAATAAAATCCCATAATTCTAAAGAGTCCCAGGATTTAACTCAAAGATCCCGACCGCTATTTATATAAAAACACCAAACAGCAAGTCCCCAAAAACAGAAACTTGCTGCTACAAATATCACATGCGGTGAAATTAATATACAGTGAAAAATCCCAATTACTCTCCTACCAATGCACGATATCCAGCTGCATCTAGCAGTCCTTTTACAGCATCAGCATACTCTCCGTCCACTTCAATTTCAAAAATCCAACCTTCACCATACGGCTTATCATTAATTAGCTCTGGACTAGCTTCTAAACCATCATTAATCTTGGTAACCTTCCCAGAGACGGGTGAATAGAGTTCCGATACGGTCTTAACGGATTCGATACTGCCTACGCTGTCGCCAGCTGAAATGGCCGAACCCACTTCAGGAAATTCCACAAATACGATATCGCCTAACAAATGCTGAGCATGATCCGTAATCCCAACACGTACTACGCGTCCTTCCACTTGCTGTGCCCACTCATGCTCTTCGCTGTAAAGAAGGTTATCTAAAACTTCACTCATTTCAAGCCGCCTCATTTCCAAATTGGAATTCTAAATTTAGTTATAGCCTAAGTGATCGCGGAGCATAATGTCAATATTACTAAAAGTAAAATAAATTTGTCGTTTTTTTGACTTTTTCTTGTTGACAGCGCCCTCCTATACCCGTTTAATGGAGACATAAGAAACAAATACAGTTGCGGATGATGGCATAGGGAGAGACTGTCTCACTTGAAGACGGCGCCGAAGGAGTAAGCCCTAACAGGGGTGAATCTCTCAGGCAAAAGGACCTTTGTCGGACGTACCTCTGGAGAGCATCAGACGCGAGGCTGAGTGCGTCAGGTCACCAACGGGGAAACTTGCATGTTAGTTACGCAGGGTAACTCTCAGGTACAAAGGACAGAGCAGAAAGCGATTAGTGCATTTATGCATGATTGCTTCTGCCTGTCCTTTTTTTCGTATGTAATCAGACTAGGGGAGTGACGACATGGATGCTTTGAAAAGAACGCCTTTTTATGATCTCTATTCCGCATATGCGGAGTCCAGGTGCATTGATTTTGGCGGCTGGGAGCTGCCAGTACAGTTTACAGGTATCGTGAAGGAGCATGAGGCTGTTCGCCAGCAGGCTGGACTGTTCGATGTATCGCATATGGGTGAATTCATGGTGATCGGAAGCGGCGCTGAAGCCTTTTTACAAAAAATGACGACCAACGATGTCAGCCGCCTTACCGATGGTGCGGCACAATATACGCTGCTCTGTTATCCAAACGGCGGGGTGGTCGACGATTTACTCGTGTATCGACTAAGTGAAGGCCGTTATATGCTCGTCGTAAATGCCTCCAACATCGATAAGGACTTCCAGTGGCTGCAAGAGCATCTGACCTCTGAATTCGGTGAAGTCACACTCACTAATGTCTCTGACGAGACGCTTTTGCTCGCCTTGCAAGGTCCGCTGGCAGAGACCATACTCGCAGAAGTTACTGATGCACCGATCTCAACGCTCAAGCCTTTCCACTTCATCGAACGCGCAACCGTCTGCGGTGTAGAAGTACTGATCTCCCGTACGGGTTATACCGGTGAAGATGGCTTCGAAATTTATGCTCCGCTGGATGGGGCAGCGACGTTATGGAACGGCCTTCTCGCAGCTGGCTCTCCTCACGGATTAACACCTGCTGGACTGGGCGCACGGGATACGCTTCGTTTCGAGGCAAAATTGCCACTGTACGGTCAGGAGCTGTCGGCTGACATCACTCCTCTTGAAGCAGGGATTCAGTTTTTCGTAAAGCTGGACAAAGCAGATTTCATCGGACGCGATGCGTTGATACAGCAAAAAGAAGCGGGTCTCCCCCGCCGTCTTGTCGGTCTAGAAATGATTGATCGAGGCATTCCACGCTCCCATTACCCAGTCTATGCGGACGGCATCAAAATCGGAGAGGTCACAACCGGAACCCAATCTCCAACGCTGAAACGCAACCTGGGATTAGCTTTGCTTGATACAGCTTATAGTGAAATAGGCACAGAGGTTTTCGTAGAGATACGCGGCAAGCAGCTTAAAGCTGTCGTGATTAAGGCCCCTTTTTACAAGTATAAACGCCTTTAGCGTCCTTATTAGGACGGTTAGCTTTTAAGCGAGAAATAGAAGGATAAAGTATAGCGTGAAAATTGTACTTTCTTATATTTTAAAAAAGCCAAGGAGTGAAACCTTAATGAAGCACCGTTATCTGCCCATGACAGCACAGGACCGCGTAGAGATGATGGAAACCGTCGGGATTCAGTCCATAGATGAGCTGTTTTCCGATATCCCTGAAGCCGTCCGTTATCAAGGCACTATGCCGATGTCTGAACCACTCGATGAGTACGCCCTGCTACGTCACATGAAAGGTCTCGCTGACCGAAATGCTGACTTCGATTCGCACGCCAGCTTCCTCGGCGCCGGATTATACGACCATCACATCCCTGTGGTGATCAACCATGTCATTTCCCGTTCAGAATTCTACACTGCTTACACCCCTTATCAACCGGAGATCAGCCAAGGCGAACTGCAAGCGATCTTCGAATTCCAATCCTACATTTGCGAACTAACCGGTATGAAAGTAGCCAATGCCAGCATGTATGATGGCGCAACCGCATTATCCGAAGCAGCCGTCCTCGCAGCTGGTGCTACCAAACGCAAAAAATTAATTGTCTCCCGCACCGTTCATCCTGAAGCGCGCCAAGTGTTACGCACATCAGCTAATGCTTGGGGTCTTGAGGTAGTGGAGATTGACT
The DNA here is from genome assembly GCF_038009145.1 of Paenibacillus sp. FSL R5-0923. NCBI lineage: Bacteria > Bacillati > Bacillota > Bacilli > Caryophanales > Paenibacillaceae > Paenibacillus > Paenibacillus sp. FSL R5-0923. The sequence goes on along the minus strand of NZ_JBBPAT010000001.1, from coordinate 1,310,796 downwards.
ATAGAGACGGTGTTACCGATCAGGCTAAGCTTGCTGAGGCCATTGATGGTAATACGGCTGCAGTACTGATGCAATCGCCTAACTTCTTTGGCAGCATCGAAGATCTTAGCTCCGTTGAACCGCTGATCCATGCTGTTAAAGGGTTGTTCGTCGTCAGTGCAAATCCGATCGCTCTTGGCGTACTAGAAACACCAGGTAAGCTCGGAGCCGACATCGTAGTCGGTGACGCTCAGCCACTCGGTATTCCAGCTTCCCTCGGCGGACCAACCTGTGGATTCTTCGCTGTAGCAGAGCATTTAATGCGCCGCATGCCAGGTCGTATCGTTGGTCAAACTGTTGACCGTAACGGTAAACGCGGCTTCGTTCTGACACTCCAAGCTCGTGAACAGCATATCCGTCGTGAAAAAGCGACATCGAATATTTGCTCCAATCAGGCGCTGCTCGCACTCTGCGCATCCGTCTACCTGTCCGTAATGGGTAAAGAAGGGATGCGTGAAGTAGGCGAGCTGAACATTCGTAAAAGCCATTACGCCGCTAATAAACTAAGCGAACTGACAGGGGCTGAACTTACCTTTTCCTCCCCATTCTTTAACGAGTTTGTCGTGAAGCTTCCGGAAGGAAGCAGCGTAAGTGCAATTAATTCGAAGCTGCTGAAGGAAGGTTATTTAGGCGGTTATGATCTGGGCCGTGATTATCCTGAACTTGCTGGACAAATGCTGGTAGCCATTACGGAAAAAAGAAGCAAAAACGAAATCGACCAATTCGCTAGCGCACTGGAGGGCTGTTTATGAAACCGGAGCAAAGTCTAATTTTTGAATTAAGCCGTCCCGGCCGTTCGGCCTATTCCTTGCCAATATGCGATGTGCCGCAGGAAGAAACATTGGAAGCTCTGATTCCATCAGGTTTACTCCGTAGCGAACCCGTCGTGCTTCCAGAAGTATCCGAAGTGGACGTCATTCGCCATTACACTTCCTTGTCACGCCGCAACTTTGGGGTAGATAACGGCTTCTATCCACTCGGTTCATGTACGATGAAATACAATCCTAAAATCAATGAAGATGTTGCCCGCATCGTAGGCCTAGCTAAGATCCACCCGTACCAGCCGGAAGAAAGTATTCAAGGCGCACTGGAATTAATGTATACCCTACAAAACGACTTGTCTGCACTAACCGGCATGGATGCTGTATCTTTACAGCCTGCCGCAGGTGCTCATGGTGAATGGACCGGTCTCATGATGATCCGCGCCTATCATGAAAGCCGCGGCGAGACCCGCACGAAGGTTATCGTGCCGGATTCCTCGCACGGCACCAATCCTGCTAGTGCTTCAGCAGCAGGACTTGAAACGATCACGATCCCTTCCACAGATAAAGGGATGGTCGATCTTGATGCGTTAAGAGCGGCCGTCGGCAGCGATACAGCCGCGCTGATGCTGACTAACCCAAGCACACTCGGCTTGTTTGAGACCCAAATCGTCGAGATTGCTGAGATCGTGCACGAAGCAGGCGGCTTACTCTATTATGATGGAGCCAACTCCAATGCCATTATGGGCATTACCCGCCCTGGCGACATGGGCTTTGACGTTGTGCATCTGAACTTGCATAAGACAATGAGCACCCCGCACGGCGGTGGTGGCCCTGGAGCCGGACCTGTCGGCGTAAAATCCATCTTGATTCCGTTCCTACCACAACCAACTGTGGTGAAAAACGAAGATAGCAGCTTCTCAATCGACTTCGGCGGACCTGAATCGATTGGACGCGTGAAAGCTTTTTACGGCAACTTTGGTATTCTCGTTCGTGCCTACGCCTATATCCGCACCTATGGTCCAGACGGACTGCGTGAGGTATCCGAAAATGCCGTGCTGAATGCGAACTATATGATGCACCGTCTGGCGCCATATTTTGAAATCCCATATCCGGGCGTATGTAAACATGAATTCGTAATGTCCGGCAAAAACCTCAAGCAGTATGGTGTACGCACCTTAGACGTTGCTAAACGATTACTCGACTTCGGCTACCATCCGCCAACCGTGTACTTCCCTCTGACTGTTGAGGAATGTATGATGATCGAGCCGACGGAAACGGAAAGTAAAGAAACGCTCGACGGCTTCATTAATACGATGATCCAGATCGTAAAAGAAGCGCAGGAGACACCGGAAATCGTAATCAACGCACCTCATACCACAGAAATTAGCCGATTGGATGAGACACAGGCTGCGCGTAAGCCGGTATTGAATTGTTCTTGCGGTTAACAGCTAATGAGTAGTATTAAAAACGCAGGCCACGATACCAAGTATCGTCGGCCTGCTTTTCGCACTGTCCAACTACACGAAAAGTTCTCATCCTCTAAATCATCAGGCCCTTCCCAGCATCATTAAAAATGTCTGAGAAGGGCCTGTTTCAGTTGTTTATCACTATAACTTTTTGATATTACGCACCATGCGTCGGAGTTTCTACTTTCACTACGCCCTTGCGCTCCTTAGCCGATTTACGGAAGTAGAACAGCTCGTAAATCGCTGGAACCACAACCAGCGTAAGCAGCGTTGCCGCGGTCAAGCCACCGATGACCACAATCGCCAAGCTTTGCGAGACGATGCTGCCCATCTCGGCATGGCCGAACAGCAGTGGAGTCATGGCGCAAATGGTAGCAATAGCCGTCATCAGAATCGGGCGCATCCGTGTTCCGGCCGCTTCCAGAATGGCTTCGCGAATACCCATATGCGTTTCATTCTGCTTAATACGGTCGATAAGCACAATCGCATTCGTGACGACGATACCAATTAGCATCAGAGCCCCGAACAGGGCAGTGAAATCAGGTGTTACGCCGGATACGATCAGTCCAACAATCGCCCCAATCGCAGCCAAAGGCAAGGAGAACATGATTGCCAGCGGAGCACGAAGGGTTTTGAAGGTTAGGACCATGATCAGATACACCAACCCGATGGAGATCAGCGCTGTCATACCAAGGTCAGCGAAATCCTCTGACTGATCAACCGAGGCTCCGCCTGCAAATAGAGTCACACCCTTTGGAAGGGTAAGACTATCGGTTTGCTTTTTAATATCTGCTCCGATTTCAGACACCTTCTTCGGATCCACTTCCGCTGTAATTCTCGCATATGGCTTCCCATCTTTATGGAACAACAGTGCTGGTTCATTCCGAACCTCATAGGTTGCTAGTTGAGACAACGGCTTTGGACCTTCAGCAGTCATGAGCTTCATTGCTTTTAAATCTTGCTCCGACTTTGGCTCAGCTATAGGATCTAACACTACTCCCGCAGGTGTACCGTCCAGTTCGATTTGCCCCATAGGAATCGGATTCAGCATAGCCGACAATTGCATGGTAATTTCTTGTGCATTCGTCTGTGCTGGATCTACCTTAAATGTAAAGACAGGTTTGGTATCCTCCATGTTGCTACTGACCTTCTGAATCCCCTCCACAGTCTTCAACTTATTCGTAACTTCTGCTGCAACAGCAGTAATATCTGTAAGATTATCACCCACGATATCAATATATTCGCTAGTGGAGCTTGAACCCATCATACTCATTTGATTAGCAACAAGTGTTGCCCCAGCGTAGGAATCCTTCACATCACGGACATGATCGATGAAGCCTTGCGCATCCGCACCTTTTTTCATCACAACGGTATAGTCCACTAAGGTCTCCGAGCTGACGGACCCCCACTGGGCCGCATCTGCACTGTTCCCTGATTGCATGATCACCGTTTCCGCTTCAGGCTGTTTCATCAAATCTTGCTCTAACTGCTTTCCTTTTTCTAAAATCTCTTTGACAGGAACATCCTTCGGATAATTCAACTGAACAGAGACATAGCTGGCATCTGAAGCATCAAGCGCACCTTTTGGCATAGTCACATAAGCAGCGATAGAGCCAATCAGAAGGAGAAGACCTAGCGATAAAGTAATCCATTTCCGGCGCAAATTCCAATCGAGGAATCGGGTGAACCATTTAGACGGCTCGTGTTCTTTCATTGAAGTTCTTCTCAGCAGCCATGAGCTTAACAGCGGAACCACCGTCAAAGCTACAACGAGTGAAGTTAACAGTGAATACGTGACCGTTAAGGCAAACGGAAGTAGGAACGCCTGTAAACTACCACGCAGAAGACCCATCGGCAGAAATACCGCTACCGTTGCAATCGTAGATGAAGTAATCGCTCTAGCCACTTCCCCAGTTGCGCTTATAATCATTTCACGGGAGAAGGGTTCTTTTTGCAGCCTACGGTAAATGTTCTCAATCACTACGATACTATCATCAACCAAGCGACCGACCGCAACGGCCACACCTCCGAGCGTGATAATATTCAGACTTATGCCGGATATATCAAGCAGATATAAGGTAACCGCTAGTGAAAGCGGAATAGAAACCGCCGTAATCAGGGTTGCCCGCAGGTTGCGTAGGAACAGTAAAATTACGATCGTCGCGAACAGCGCGCCCAGCAATACTTCACGCATCATACTATTGACCGAGGTAACCACCATATCTGATGTGCTGAATACGACCGCTGCCTCTGCATTTGGAATGGTTTTGTTAATATGTGCTACGGTATCCTGTATATGATCTCCGACACTTACTGCATTCGCATTAGCTTCTTTGGTTACTATGGCGAAAAGAACATCTTTCCCATTCGAGCGGCTAACGCTCTCTTGATCTTCCTTCAATTCGATGACAGCAATATCCTGTAGCTTAACACCCGAGGATACGGGTAGCTTTTTTAGAGTATCGATACTATCAATTGTAGAAACCACATTAACGTTACCTGTCTGACCACCAATCGTCTGCTCTCCAAGAGATGCCGATACATTACGTCCCTGAAGTAACCCTAGTACTTGAGGTGTCGTAATTCCTTTCTCAGCCATTAATTTTGGATCTAGCTTCACCCGCACTTGCGGTGTTACTTTCCCATATAAGGCGACGTTGGCTACACCTTCTGCTTGTTGCATCTCTGGAATGATCGTTTCTTCCGCAAGCTTAAGGTTTTCTTTAGTCAGACCTTCGTCAAACGAAAGGGTGACCTGCGACACGGGAATCATGGAAGTATTCAGTTGAAGTACAAAAGGGGCCATCACCCCTTCAGGGAACTGCAACGAATCTACAACCTTTTGCACCTCCCCAGCTGCATCCTTCATATTTGTTTTTGAGTCATAAAAAATATTCACCTGTGCGTATCCGTCTCCGGAAGTGGACAGTATTTCTTTCTTTCCCTTTACAAAAGCGGCCCCAGCCTCAATCGGCTTCGTAACCTTCGTCTCCATTGCATGGGCATCTTGACCCGGACCGAGCACCGTTACAGTCACTTGTGGATTATCTGCCTCTGGCATAAATTCCATCGGTAGCGAAGTGTAGCTCAGCCCTCCCACTACAAGCGCCATTACCACTAAAAGCCCTACCGCCGCCTTGTTACCGAACGACCATTTGGTTAACCATTTCATTATCGTTTCCCCTTCCACCCCGTATATTTCTGGTACTCATCTTATGACTGCCCCATTATGTATTATTTTCCATCCCGAGATTTAGTTTAGACATTTTTGGTCGAAGTCAAAACAGCCCTACGGCTGGTTTTATACTCAGTCTTAAGACGGGGGGCTTTCTCCTTCCGAAGGATAGGGAATTAGAGCAAACAAAAAAAGAGCACCCCAAAAGCCATGTAAAATGGCTTTCGAGACACCCTTTTGCTATGATTATTATTTTTGTTTAGCGCGCACTGGATCGCGGAACATATATTTTAAGAGTGGTGGTGTTACAAGTGTAGTTACAATGACAACAATAATTACGGAAGTAAAATACTGCTGCTGCAACAATCCGCTTTGCAGACCTGTTGCCGCGATGATCAATGCAACCTCACCCCGCGAAATCATCCCTGAACCAATAATAAGCGACGAATGGTTATTAAATCCTGTAAGACGCGCCCCCAGACCGCCACCAAACAACTTGGTCAGAATGGCAATCACCGTCAACAAGAGGACGAATCCTAGTTGACTGCCAACCCCTTCAAAGGAAACATTAAGTCCGATACTGACAAAGAAGACCGGAACAAAAATCGAATAGGCGATAGGCTCAAGCTTAGATTCCACAGTGTGCTTAAAGGAGGTTTGTGAAATAGCAATCCCAGCTGCAAAAGCACCGATGATGCCTGCCATCCCCATAATTTCAGCAAAATACGCGAACGCAAAGCAAATCATTAGCGCCGCTGCGATAACAGCCTCTGTCACCTTTAACGGAGCCATCCATTTCATAACCCGCGGCACAACGAACCAACCCACAACAAGCGCTACAGCGAAGAACAACACTTTTTTCGTAATTAAAAGACCAATGGACACTGATTCTCCTGTGCCGAAAAAGCTCATTAATACAGCGAGCAAAATAACAACCAGAATATCATCGACTACAGCGGCTCCCAGAATGGTAGAACCTTCACGTGTATTCAACTTATTCATATCCTTCAGTACCTGAACCGATATGCTGACTGAAGTTGCACTAAGAATGACACCCATAAACATAGCATTATGATAAGCAAAACCAAACATTTCTCCGATGGCGAATCCACCTAGAAAAGGTAAAATAATACCTCCGACGGCTACTGCGAAAGCTGACTTCCAGTTCTTGCGCAGTTGATCCAGATCAGTCTCAAGCCCTGCTATAAACATTAACAATAGAACACCGATCTCCGAAAAATAATGAATAAACTCTCCATTTTGAATCCAACCCAGTACCGCAGGACCTAGTATAATACCGACAATTAACTTACCCAGTACCGACGGTTGTCCCAGTCGTACAGATAAATCACCAGCTAGCTTGGTGAATAGTATAATCAGCATAAGATATAGAACAAACTCCATGTTTCATCCACTCCCTTGTTGTATATAAGAACTGCCAACCAGGGACATCTCCAAGCCAAAAAAAGACAAAGAGGAGCCCTTGTTGACAGGCTCCTCCAAAAAACAAAAAATTATTCAATTAAACAATATTAAATATATTATAACCGTAATATAAAAGACTGTAAACAAAATACGCCGATATTTTACCTTATGCAAATTTTAGTTAATAAAGAATCAGCTTCACTATTTTAGATAGAACACTTCACGTAAAGGCAACATTGGCACCTCATCATTGAAATCAAATGACCCTTCAACCATCTTTGAAGTAATGGCATTCCATCGGTTGCAGGCGTCACTTTTAGCAATGTAATCGAAAGCCGCTTCTGTATCCTCACATTCAAAGCAATAAAAAAATTGATTACCATTCTGAAAGATGGAGTAGTTAGAAATACCAGCCTTACTGTGCTCCTCCAAAACTTCTGGCCAAGGATTTAAATGCATCGCTACATACTCTTCCAGACATTCTTCCTTCACCCGCCATGTCCAAGCCAATTTATTGCTGCTCATCTGTTCATCCTCCTAGAAATGTCCTCTATTGTACATAATAAGAATCAAATACATTTGATACCTATTATTGTACCTGAAGGTAACAGCCCAAGCTATGAATATCTAGCCTTATGCTTTCTAAGCATTAATTCCAGCTTCACTTGGGCGGAGAATGGCAGAACCAATCGCCAGTAGCACAGCAGCCATAAGACCTAAGATGGCAAAGGGTAACCACAACTCATTCCAGCCCCCACCGGTTGCAGCGATGTCGACCGCTTGGATGGCCCATTTTTGCGGAACAAAGTTAGCCGCCTTCTGCATATAGTCCGGCATAATGGATAAAGGCCAAAAGCAGCCGCCAAGCATACAAGTCGGTGTGATAATAAGGGAATTCAGCATACCAGCATTATTAGGATTACGAATTAATCCTGCCACTGTACTCGCGATCCCCATAGACACCAGCATAAATGCCGCAAGAACAAGGAAATAGAGATAGATTGGAACTTCATAATCATAGTGCAGCACCCAGCGACCTAAGGCGAGCACTACGACGATCTGAATCAGTCCGACCATGAAGCTACCCAGAAAATTACCAATAGCAATCTCGTAAGAACGAACCGGAGCACTGAACATTCGCATCATCGTCCGGCCTTTCCGATCATCCATAATCAGAGACACAGAGCTCGTGACCAGGCTCATGAGAAACATTAGCGTTAAGCCCGTAACGACTCCCAATCCCTCCCGAGGATATAGATTATAATCAGTTCGAATGCTGCCAATACTGTGCTGTTCCGCTCTTTGCATAACCGTAGTAAACTGTGCGTCAACGTCCTTAGATCCGTTATTAACTGCCCCTATGATCGCGGCCGTACTCCTCATTTCATCAGCAATTGTGCTCGCTTTTAATTTAATCATAACGGAAGTTTCATTCGTCTTCAGCTCATACACACTAATTTGTGGTTCTTCTCCAGCAAGTAGTGCCGAAGTGAAGCCTGCTGGAATTAGAATTCCAGCTTCTCCATTCTGATCGACTACGCCTTCTCTTAAAGCAGTCTCGTCAGTCTTTTCTACAAATTTATATTCTCCGGAATTCTTTAGTTCAGTGAGCAAATGCTTACCTGCTGCCCCGTTATCCATATTCGAATACAGCACAACAGCTGGGTTCTCTCCCATCGTTCCAGTAACGGAAACAATACCTGCAAGTACAATACAAGGAAGCAGAATATAGATGAGCACCCCCTTCCTAGTACCAATGGTTCGTTTCACCATGTTCCAGGCAATCGTTAAGATTTTATCCATGATAACCCACCTTCCGGTACGAGATAGCCGCTGCACTGAACAACACTAGGCAGATCAGCGATAACACTCCCAAATTCGGCATGATTTGCGATACATCGGCATGTAACATCATTTTCAGAATAGCCTGCATTGCCCAATGATTAATCGTAAACGCCCCTATAGAGTTCACCCACGATTCTGGAAGTGGTGCCATTCCCCCGCTAATGAAGGTCATGCTTACAGTGAGTACCGTAACCACACTTCTTGCGCTTGCTCCAGTCTTGCTGAACATAGAAATAACGATAGATAAGGTCATCGAAGCCACAATCATCAGCAAGCAAAATAGGAGTAACAAGCCCGGGCGATTTCCCCAATTCACACCGAACAGCACATTCGTCAGAATAATAATCGCTGCGCACTGTACTATACTTACAACACCCACACCAAGCATTTTGCCAATAAACAGTTCTGAGCCTTTGACTGGCATTGAATTTATCCGGAAAAGGGTATGATTTTCTTTTTCATTAAAAAGAGAAGTACATACCGTCAAGCCGCTATACAGCAAAAACATCAGCATCATGGATACCGCATAGAACTGGGAAGAAGTATATGAATATCCTCCCTCGCTCAGTTCTCCAAGCTTTACGGAAGGCTCATTACTGGTGGAACTAGGTGCCATAACGTTCAAAGCTTCTGGACCCAGTGTCATCGCCACAGACTGTTTATAATTAAGATTCCTCAGAAAATTATCGAAGACCGTCCCTGCCACCCTGTTATCTGTACTTTTTTGGCCCAGTATAAATTCCAGCTGTGCGGCTTCACCGCTCTGTACCTTACTATCAAAGCCTGGAGGAACAACAACCGCATAACCATATTTTCCTGTTCGCAGACCGCTTTCTGCCGCCTCTCGACTACCCACCATAACCGGAGTAATGATATCCTTAAGCTCTGTTGACTTCAAAAAGCTATCCATCATCGCCGAGCTCTCATAGCCCTCACCAGTAAGATTAACAACAGCCACTCGCACAACATCAATAGTAGTGGAGCCTTTGTCACCAACGACACCGGAGAGCGAAGCACCTAAGAGAAAGATCAATAACAGGGGCAGCAAAAACATATTTAATATCATAGAACGTGAGCTAAATAGTCTTCGCAGCTCATAGATCATAATCGTCCAAGTATTCATCAGAATAATCCCCCCTTTAATCTCTTAAGGTCCTTCCGGTCAAGTTTAGAAACAACGTCTCCAGATCAGGTTCTTCAATATTTAGCGAGCCGATAATCCCCTTATGCTTGGCAAAAATAAAAAGGATGTCCTGTAGCTCCCCTTGTGAAGAAGGCAGATACAGCTCGACTACTTCATCCTTTGCTTCTACGCGTCTAATTCTAGGGTGAAGCGTCAGCTCCTGAACAAGCTCCGGTGTGATATTAGCAGCTTTAATGACGATTTTTTCTTCCTTGGCAACGCGTTCTCGCAGTTCTTTTTCCGTGCCGCAAGCAATGATATGCCCTTTATCCATAATGGCTACTCGATCGCAAATGGCCGCAACCTCCTCCATATAGTGACTGGTATAAATAATCGTTGAACCGAGTCGATTGAGCTCCTTAACCGATTCAAGAATATGATTACGAGATTGCGGATCAATCCCCACCGTAGGTTCATCCATAATAATCAGCTTGGGACGATGCATAATAGCACAGGCAATATTCAGACGTCTTTTCATCCCTCCGGAAAAGGTTGAGGGTTTCTCTTTAGCACGATCGCTAAGGCCTGTGAACGCAAGAGCCTCATCTACCCGTTCCTTCAAGAGCTTGCCACGCAAACCATACAATCTTCCGAAAAAGGTAACGTTATCCGCCGCTGTCATCGTGTCGTATAAGGCTAATTCCTGTGGAACCAAACCAATTCTTTTCTTCACCTCAAGTGATTTCGAGGAAACGGGCAGACCGTCGATAACAATGTCTCCCCCGTCAATCTTAAGCAAGCCGCAGATCATACTGATCGTTGTACTTTTACCCGCTCCGTTCGGGCCTAGCAAGCCAAAGATTTCTCCTTCTTCTATCGTCATGTTCACATGATCTACTGTTAATTTACCTTCATATCGTTTCACCACATCGGTTAATACGGCGATTGCCATCTTTTCATCGCTCCTGTCTTTGCGCTTCTATATTTACAATTTTAGCTTAAAGGGATTGACCACGGAGGTACGAAAAGTCATCTTTTGAAGGTGACTTAAGTCATCTCCTGAAGAAGTAGGCGAATATGCTAAGATTAGAAGAAACTCTATAAAGGATGTCTTAGGTGTGACTAGAGAACTGACCCTATTGCGATACCTACTCATCATAATTCCTGCTTGTATTAGCATTTACATCTATCCATATGCCGACTATGGAATCTTCACGTTGCATATTCTGATGCTTCTATTCCTTGTGGTCATGGTGCCAAAGCTACCCCGTTCCTTTCATGCCTTAATAAGCATTGTGGAAATACTGTTCACTGCCTGGTTATGTTACCAGTACGGCAGCATAATGATTTTCCCGGCCATTTCAGCATTACTTTATTATTCTAGACTTCAGCCCCAAGCAGTACCTCTCGTGTTTACGGTTGTGCATCTGATTACCTTGAACATAGCGCTCTGGGATTCTCCAAAACTTATAATCACATTCATCAACATTACTTTTCTGCTCATCGCCTATCTCAACGAATTGTTACAGAGGGCGGGTCGGGGCCGTGAGAACACCCTCAATCTTTACGATGAGCTGCGAAAAAAGCATTTCGAGCTGGATGAAGCCCGCAACCGACTGCTGGAGTTTAACGCCCAAATAGAAGATGCAGCCCAGTCCAAAGAACGGGTTCGCATCTCCCGCCAGCTCCATGATGATATCGGCCACCGCCTCATCCGCATTAAAATGATGATGGAAGCCGCGCTACTCACCTTACCCACCTCCCCTGAAAGCGGAATGCAGATGATGGAGCTCATTCGAGATCAATTGTCAGCCAGCATGGACGATATGCGCTCTGCAGTGAAGCGTATCAACTATACGCCACAATTAGAGGGAGCTTATGCGTTAGACCGGCTGCTAGAAGAGATCGGCCGCGATACGGGAATCGAGACCTCATACCAAGTGCACGGGATACCTTACCCGCTATATCCTAGTATTCAGGTGATCTTGTATAAGAACGCCCGAGAAGCCATAACCAATGCCCTACGTCACGGAAATGCAACTGCGATTTCGATTAAAGTCGACTTTAGTGATACTGGAGTTACGATGGAGGTCAGCAACAACGGGACGCTTCCCGAAGGCAATAAACTAACCAAACTGCCGGAAAGTGGAGGGGTCGGGATGAAAGGAATGTTCGAACGAACACATCTGATCGGCGGAACCTTGGAATGGCGGCAGGAGCCTCAATTCACCATTGTTACGCGGTTGCCCATTTATAAGCAGGGAGAGATTGTATAGGCAACGTAGGATTTGAAGCAAAAAAGAAATCTATATTATGAAGAAGGAGCCACGCTAATGATTAAGGTGATGATTGTAGATGACGATCCTTTTATTCGTCAAAGTCTGCAAGTACTGATAGGGATGGACCCCGATATTGAAGTGATCGGAGCTGCCAGTGACGGAAATGAGGCCTTGAATTTGCTCCAAGCGGGAAATATGGCGGATGTGATTCTGATGGATATTCGGATGCCAGGCTGCGGTGGTGTTGAAGGGACAGAGAAAATTAAGCAGGCTTTTCCTCAGGTTTCGATACTGATGCTAACTACCTTCGATGACGATGAGTATATCATTGAGGCGCTACGGAACGGAGCTAGTGGATATTTGCTCAAAAACATACCGCCTGACCGTATCATACAAGGTGTCAAAACAGTTAATGAAGGCAACATGCTGATTCACCCTGATATCGCGCGCAAACTAACCACCTTTCTACAGCCCGCGGCCCGTCCTGAATCTCCACAGGTACAGCCACTGGAATCTTTTGGACTGACCAAAATGGAATTGGCCGTTGTCGCCTCTATCGCTGAGGGGCATACCAACAAAGAAATCGCCGGACAGCTGTTTCTTAGCGAGGGTACGGTCAAAAATTACATAACGGATATTCTAAGTAAATTAGAGCTGCGAGATCGTACGCAAATCGCTATTTTCTATTTGAAGGGTGGACGGGGATAGGAGTTCTACAAAAAAGCCCGGACTCTATTTCCAGAGTCCGGGCTTGACTTTAGTTATCCTTCCGCTGATCCCTTCTTGGCTTCAGTAGCTTTGTTCCGTTTGAGTCGGCCGTTCGGAAGATGCCGGCTGCGAGTACCTGTCTTCATTGCGATGATGCTGAAGATGCTGGATGGCTTCGCCTCCGCAGTAACCGCTCCATCTGTCTCCGGTACCAGAATGATGCCGAGCTGATGATGGTCCCCGTCGTAAATCGGGCTCTGAAGGTATTTGCTCTCCCCTTCACGGTTCTGCACCTCCAGCTTGCAGAACGCTGGATTCATGCGCAGCGCCTCATGTAGCTGCGCGGCATCGGTCAACAGGACCCCGTTGACCTTCAGTAAAATCTCGCCGGGCAGTATGCCCAGCTCCTGTCCGGGACTGCCCGGCAGCACGGCCAGCACCTTGCGGCCGCGCGGTGGATGCACGAAGATGGGGCTGATGCTGCGCTCTTCCAGAGCGCTGTACCAGCTTAACCCTTCGTGCAGCACCATCGCTGCGAGCGCCGCGAGCAGGGTCAGCGGGCTCCACCAAGCGGCAAGCAGGCTTAAGCCGAGCAGGACGATGCTGTACATCAGCAGCCGTCCTGAAGTGCGGGCCGCCTTGCGCCCGGGCAGCATGCCCTGCGTCATCTCGCTGAAGCCGATGATGACGGGCAAAGAGACAATGCCAAGCCCGCCGCCCAGCAGCGGCTGCCATGGCAGATCCGTTCCTGCGCCCGAAGGGATCAGCAGGAACAGCGGCAGCGGCCAGAAAGCCTGCAGCTGATAGCCGCCGACAACCATGCCGCGCTTGCCCTTCAAGAAGAGGGGCGTCGCAAGCTTGGCCCCTTGCCAGCGGGCCAGCAGCGCCTCCGCCATATGCAGTAGCGCAGCTAGCACTAGCAATGCGGGAATATCCATCTCCCGTATGGCTGTTGTAATATTCCCGACCGTTCCGCTATGTAAGGCATCTGGAAAGAAAGACAGTACAAATTGAATCACACCTAGCAAACCTATAGAATAAGCGAAGCACAAATACCGTACACGCAATAGCGATAACACTATACTGACTACCCAAATGCAGGCCACAGCTGTACCTGATAAGGATACTCCTAACAATATGGCTGCAATAGAAACCACTAGTCCCATCACCAGCCCGCTCCACACCGTTCGCCACGTTTCTTGACCCCAGCTATGTAACTTCACATGAATTAGCTTACGTTCTAATGCCACCTGCCGACGGTAATACAACGCAATAAATATAATAGCAATATAGTAATATGGCTGGATCAATAAGTGTAAGAACGCAGTGCCCAAGCTTCCTAACCATTCCTGAATCACATTCAAACTGTTCGTCACACTCCTTTTCTTCCGGTTAATGATAAGTTTATAGCAAGCAGAGGCATCTTCGGCGTCCTTTAGAGACGACAAAAGATTCTGCTGCGCATTGAACTGTACCCTTCTGCCCTAAGTGTTTACCTTTCTAATCTTAACAGAAAAAAAGAAGGCTGAATTCAGCCTTCTTACTTTTTCGACGCTGCCGCCTTAATTTCCTTCTGAATCTCAGCAATCCCTCTATTCCGTTGGTTGTCGTTGGCAGGGTCCTGGATCACTTTGATCAGTGCCACCTCCAGCGCCTCCGCAGTCTTGGCATCAATCATGCCTGTGACTTGAAGTTTCGCTTCACTCTGGAATTTCTTCACTGCGTTCTTAGTGCCAGCATCGAAATAGCCATCTTTGCGACCAGGCTTGTAACCTAAGCCATCCAGCATCGTCTGTGCACTCTTCACATCACTGTTGTTCATGTTATATTGCAGCGTCACGCTTTTGTTAATCGGAGCCACTGAGAAGTAATCCGGCTGCGCTACCGCAATATCTGGTTTAATTCCTTTGCCGTGAATCCATGTGCCATCCGGTGTAAGCCATTTCGCAATGGTAACCTTCAGCAAGCTGCCGTCTCCAAGCTGTTTATCAAAGCTCGTCTGCACCGTGCCTTTACCAAATGAATTATCACCAATTAGCTTGGCTCCCGCGGACTGCTGCAAGGCTCCCGCCAATATTTCCGAGGCGCTCGCACTACCTTTATTCATTAGCACTACCACTGGATAAGCCTTACTTGATCCCTTGGAGGTACTAACTTCGCGTTTTTTATCTTTGTACTCAATTTGAACTATGTTTTTGCCAGCTGGAACGAACTCTTCAGCCATTTCAATCACAATCGGAAGGACACCACCTGGATCATTACGGACGTCAATGACCAGTCCCTTCATGCCTTGCTTCTCTAGCTTCCCAAGTTCTTCCTTGAATCGTTCTGCGGTATTTAGGGAGAACTGAGTAACCTCGATTACCCCTACTCCGTCTTTTTCCATGGTTGAGTAGACTGTCTCAAGCTTCACATCATCCCGTGTAAGGGCGAACTCCAGAGGCTCTACAGAACCTGAGCGTTGTATTTTCAAAGTAGCCTTACTGCCTTTAGGTCCGCGTATCTTCGCAACAGCAGCATTTAGATCCATGCCTTCTAGCGATTCTCCGTTAACGGACAAAATGACATCCTTAGCCTGAATTCCTGCTTTTTCAGCAGGTGAACCCTTGATTGGGGAGACCACGACTACCTTACCATTATCCGAAGAGACTTCTGCACCGATACCTGAAAAGGAACCCTCAATGCTCTCTTCAAATTTCTCAGCAGTTTCTTTACCCATATAGTTGGAATAGGGATCGCCTAGCGCTTCCATCATACCGTTGACAGCACCATCTATCAGCTTCTCCCGATCTACCGTCTCGTAGTAATTGCTCTCAATCAAACTGAGCGCAGTCCCAAGCTTCTGGGATTCCTTCTGCTGTAGACCTGCAACCTGCAACGCAGAGGCTAATCCTTGTCCTGCAGCTTGTCCAAAGACATGAGTATAACCCGTCACGCCCAAGGTTACTAAACTACCGCATAGCAGGGCGGCGACAATCATAAACGCCGCGGTGCTTTTTTTTAACATGATGTTCCCACCGTCCCTTCTTGTCCATCTTGTAAACAACATCCTAAGTCCGTCCTGAAAGGTACGGTATCTCTTCCAGTATATGCCGTACAATCAAATAATATGAGTTATAAGTTCGTTAAAAATTAGAGATAAGGCATAGGATTTACAATCTTACCGTCAATCCGTACTTCGAAGTGAAGGTGGGGACCCGTTGAATTACCTGTGGAACCAGATTCAGCAACCACATCTCCGCGATTGACTTTATCCCCGGCACTAACTCTAAGACCGCCTTTACGTATATGTCCGTAGAGCGTCCAAACTCCGCCTCCATGATCAATAATTACACAATATCCGTAACCGCTCCACCATTCAGCCAAGATAACCGTTCCGGAATCCGCCGCATGAATATTGGTTCCTTGTGGAACCGCAAAATCGACGCCGGTGTGTACTTTCCCCTTCTCACCCGTGATTGGATGTGTCCGTGGTCCATAAGGGGATGAGATTCTTGCGGATCCTACAGGAAGTAGAAACGGCCCATCTCCACCTGAATATCCCGTATCACTAGAGCTGGAGCTAGAACTACTGCTTCCCTTACTAGCTGCAGCTGCAGCCTTCTTGGCAGCCGCCGCAGCTCTACGAGCCGCTTCCGCCTTAGCCGCTGCTGCTCTGCGAGCGGCTTCCTCTGCCTTAATCTTATCCTTTTGCGTTTCCAGCGCAGAGCGTTCGCTTGCCAGTTTGACTAGCTTTTCATTCTGCTCTTCACTTAAATCATCACTTTCTTGAATTTGCTTATCATAGAAAGCGATAAGCTCCTGTTTCTCAGCTTCTTTCTCCTTCAGCAGACTTCTCTGTTGTTCCAAAGAAGTATACAGCTGCTTGGCTTGGGCATATTGCCCTTCAAGCTCTTGTTTCTTCTCTATCACCGTCTGCTTGTCCAACTTATGTTGAACTAACAGCTCCTGGTCCTGATCCACAATCATCTTAAGTGAATCCGCGCGATCCAGAAAATCAGCGAAGCTTGTCGAGGAGAGCAAAACATCCAAGTAAGAAACCGCACCATCGGTATACATTAATCGAACACGGGATCCTAAGACTTCCTCTCTAGAGGCGACTCGTGCTTCTGCTTTATCCAACTCCGTTGCCGTAACATTCAGAGATTGTTCTGTATCGGAAATTTGGGTAGAGATTTCGGTCATTTTGCCCTTAACTTGATCCACTTGCTGTAAGACATACTGCAGATTGAGATTCGTCTTATTCTTATAATGCTGTGCTTCCTGCGTTTGGGACGCCGCTTTCTCCTGCTGCGCCTTAGCTTCCTGCACCTCTTTTTGCAGCTGCTTTAGCTGCTTATCGATTTCGGCAACACTTGTTTTTTTGGCATATCCATCAGAGGGCTGGAATATAGTGACAGCTAGTAACATTACGGCTAGTCCGGCAGCAATCTTCTTCAACTTGCACTCCCCATCCTTCACTTTTTAATATTAAACTTTCAAGAACCTACGAATAGAAACCGTGCTTCCCCAGACGCCGATCAGCACGCCTAGTCCAACTAGTACACCGACGACCAGCATCCAAATATTATCGAACGGAATTAGCTGCAATTGGAGCATAGGATCTCCCTGTACGGTCGATTCCAAAGTGCTGTAACCCAAATACAAGACAACGGAGGTAATGAGCGATCCGATCAGACCGATCAATGCCCCTTCTATAAAGAAAGGCCAGCGAATAAAATAATTTGTCGCGCCTACGAGCTTCATAATGCCAATCTCCTTACGACGAGCAAGTATCGTAACCCGAATCGTATTAGAGATGAGGAACATAGACATGAGCCCCAGACCTGCTACAAAAATAAAACCAATGTTTCGTACAGCGCGTGTTATTTTGAACAAGGTTTCTATTGAGCCCTTGCCATATTTCACTTTGTAAATGGGCTGATCAGTATGTGTCTTGTTGAGTGCTTCAATCTTCTCAGCCACAAATGATACTGTAGTAGGTTCGACAACTTCTACCTTAAGCGTATCTGGGAGAGGGTTATTGTCTTCATCGAACCCTTCCAGAAGCTCAGCCGCGTCCTCACCCATATCTGCACGGAGATCTTTAAGTCCTTGATCCTTGGAGATGAACGTAATCTTGCTGACCTCCGGCATATTGCCAATTTCAGTCTGCAAAGTCTCACGCAACTTCTGATCTACATTTAGTGCCAAATGCACATTAATCTGTACCTGGCTATCTGCCTCATCCGCTACAGCATTCACATTAAGAACAAGAAGAATAAATACACCTAGGACAAAAAGAGAGACGACGATGGAAGTGATCGAAGCAATCGACATCCAGCCATTACGGAATACGCTTTTGAAGCCTTCCCGCAAGTGTCGCAAGAAGGTCTTAAAACTCATAGCCATATTCCCCTCTCGCCTGGTCTCTCACAATGTTTCCGTTCTCAATCGCAAGCACCCGCTTGCGCATTTTATTCACGATATCTCTATTATGGGTAGCCATTACAATTGTTGTTCCACGAAAATTAATTTCGTCCAGCAGCTGCATAATGCCCCATGAAGTCTCAGGGTCCAAGTTACCTGTAGGCTCGTCCGCAATAATAACAGATGGGTTATTAACGATAGCCCGAGCAATTGCAATACGCTGCTGTTCTCCACCTGAGAGCTGTGAGGGCTCACGATTTGCTTTATTTTTGAGTCCAACCAGATCGAGAACTTCATTCACACGTTTCTTGATGACCTTCTTCGGGGCTTCAATAACTTCCATGGCAAAAGCGATATTCTCATACGCTGTCATCCTTGGTAATAACCGAAAGTCTTGAAACACAACGCCGATATTACGGCGCACATATGGGATTTTACGTTGTTTAAGCTTCCCTATGTTAAAGCCTCCCACAGAAATTTGACCTTTAGTTGGCACTTCTTCTCTATAAATCAATTTCATAAAAGTAGATTTACCCGCGCCGGATGGACCGACAACATACACAAATTCATTGCGGTCAATTTTTACTGAAACTCCTTGCAGTGCGTGAGTTCCGTTAGGGTACGTCTTCCATACATCTTGCATTTCAATCATTTTCTCACTTCCCAATTATGACATTTTCCACTTGTGTGAATCGACAGGGTACAGCTTAAGTTTCCATAAACTTCAATATTTCCGCAATGTATCTATTGTAACAAATCTGTAACCGATTGAGTACCCCGTAACTGCCCCACTATTCGAAAGTTTTGTAATGTCTGTACATATACATATAAAAAGCACCTACTGTGCCGCTTGCAGAAGCCATCCAGGAAGGAGATTATTCATGAAAAAAATCCATCTTACCCTCATAATAGTCATTGCACTCATTCTTATCGGTTCATTAATCTATGGGGGACTTCAACTATATGGCCATAAAAACACGCTTCCAAAAGGTACAACCCTTGCCGGATGGGAGGTGGGCGGGCTGAATATCTCAGAGGTACGTTCCGAACTGGAGAAAAAGCTACAGGCCCTTGAATCTATCCCCCTTGTGTTGCAGGTCGAAGGGAATTCTGAGCTTACCCTCAAGCTTAAACAAGCTGGAATGACCTATGAAGCCGCTGCTTTTGAGCAAGGTCTACAAGATCTTACGGAGGGGCGGCTATGGGATCGTGTAAAAGCCCGCTACAACTTCCCCCAGAATTGGAGTCTTGAAGCCCATCTGGATATTGCTCAATTACAGACCATCTTAAGTCCCGCTTGGGAGAGAGAATCCTTCGGTGATCCAGTAGATGCTACACGGCGAATTACCGGGGATGATCGTGTAGTGTATACGTCCGAGAAGACTTCCCTTGAGGTAGACTGGACAGGAATGGTGACCTCACTATGGGCCGCTGCCCCCACTCGTTTTAGTCGACTACTCTCGCTGCAAGAGAAGGGAATTACTTTGGAAGTTCCATTAACCATATTACAACCGGACATCACTCTAAACGCTCTAAAGGAGCAAGGCATTGAGCGAAAAATCATGCAATTCAGCACCTCTCTCGGAGCAAGTGGACCTGGACGAATCTACAACGTCGAATCAGCAGCCAAAGCTGTGAACGGAACCGTGCTCCCACCTGGAGCCGTTTTTGACTATGGCAAAGCTATTGAAAAAGCAAAAATAGATTACGGCTTCCGCGAAGCGCCAGTCATTGTGAACGGTAAGCTACAAGCCGGCGTCGGCGGCGGAATCTGCCAAGTTTCCAGTACGCTGTACAATGCCGCTTTGCGCACCGGACTGGAGATTGTGGAGCGACGCAATCACTCCTTGCCGGTCAACTATCTACCCAAAGGCCAGGATGCCACCTTCGCTGAAGGTTATATCAACTTCCGTTTTCGCAATACGACTGGCAAATATCTAGTCATTAAAGCGGCTGTGCAAGGCCGATCACTAACGATCAAGCTCTTCGGTACTTTTCCGAAAAATGTTACATATAAGGTCCATTCACAAATCGTAGAGGTGCTGCCTCCAGTCGACAAGTACGTAAACGACCCTTCCCTCCCCCGTGGAGGCTCACGCGTTATACAAAATGGGAAGACCGGATATGTTGTTGAAACTTACAGCACCCGGTTTGTTGACGGTAAATCCACTGAGGTAAAGAAATTATCCCGTGACGTGTATTACGCACAAAAACGATTAATCGCCATCAATCGTGGAGGCGTAAGCAAATCTGTTATTCCAGAAGCACCTAGAAAGCAGTTGGTGGAGGATGGCGTTCGAAGTGAATAGATTACCTACAAAAAAAAACGGTCAGACCTCGTGAGGTTCTGACCGTTTTTGCTTGTTCATCTATTTTACCTGTAGATGACCTTTCTCGCCTTTAAAATTTACGATTCGGGGGTACATTAGAAATAGATCTATAATCAGAAAGGATGAACACCATGTCAACAGCTCTTGTAAATGATCTCTCTAATATTGTCCGCAGTGCACCTGCTATTTTCGCCTCACGTACTTGCAGAGAAGCCCTTCGCGTAATGTTCCAGCACCCAGAATCCAAATGCATCGTCGTCTGTAACGCCACGAATGAACCGCTTGGATTGTTAATGTGCGACCGTTTCTTTTTAAAAGCCACAGGAAGATCAGGAGTAGATCTGTTCTACAAAGAACCTGCCATGAAGCTCATGAACAAAACGCCACTCATTTTTGATATCTCCACTCCACTTGAATCCGTATTAGCTACTGCTATGAGCCGCCCAGATCCTATGAAGAATGACTGTGTCATCATTACCCGTAAAGGCAAATTCGCAGGTGTTGTTTATATCTCTGACCTGAAGCGCAGTTAGTTCAAAGCCCTACCATCATCTTTCCTCTAATACCTTCCCCTTTCCTCAGAAAAGAATATCCGGTGACGTGTCAATTCTCCAATATCCCTCCACTTTCTTCAGCTTCACATACACCGACTCACTGCTTTCCTGCGCACCTGGATAAGGAACGGTCAGTTCAAATTCAGCGGTTGTCGCAGTTTTAGAGAGCATGCGGGCGGTGGCTTTTTCATACATCAATAAATTGCCCACATCTGCATTAACCTGCGACATTCTTCCGTTATACTCCAAAAATTGAGTCTGCACATAATATGCCGCTGCATTGTGAGTGTAGGCTTTTTTTATGTAATTCATCAGCTTCGTCTTTGTGCCAATGTCACTGGAAAGATAACGGTACTCCTGCGCTTTATACGTGAAGGTTTCTATCGGGAAGATGTTTCCGCCTCGATTACTATAGAAATAAAGAGCTCTTGCATGGACTACGAGCGGTATGATACTTTTCACCGTCAAATTATTGATGGTAGCAGGGCCCTCTTTCCCAGGCGCAGACACAGCCACCTTCTTGATTGCCGTACTTCCTGCTGACGGTGAAGCTGCCATAGCTCCTCCACTTGCTGAGATCAGGCCTATGGAAAGGGCCAACGAACCAATCATCCACTTTTTGTTCATTCGGAATTCCTCCTTTTTGATCTGAAAAATACAGGCGATAGCCACTGTTCCAGCTTATGCACCCCGCAAGCTAAAATACCCAATAAACAGAGGAATGAATACGCATTTATATTTTATAGTAAAGAAAAAAATCCACCCTCCTGATTTACAGGAAAAGTGGAGTCGTGAAATAGTGTTATTACAACGGTTAGAAATCTAATTCGAAGATGGAGTAACAACCTCATAATAAGCTGTGAAAGCTACGTTAGCAGTCAAGATACTTTCAGGACTATCCTTAGATCGCTTTTCATAGGATTGCTGGAAATTAAACGAGTCTACATTCACTATACGTGCCAGCGCCTGTAGCTCATCCATCCACTGCCGTATGCTTGTATAGGTGCCCTCTACTACAGCAGTCATTTTGACTTGTTTGACCGTCGGGAACAGCACTTCAGCCGAACCAGTCATTTGCTGAATCGGATTAGCCTCATCCAAAATAAAGCTGACATCCTTTAAGCGTGCCTGTGAGGACATCCCAACCTCTCGTAAATCATCAATCAATCCTTCGCTGTCATCGCCTTTCGGGAGTGCTGCCAGAAGTTCCTGTTGTTCGGAATCTAAAGAAGTAGCGCTGCTTTTTAGTTCATTAATTTTAGTTTGAAGAATATCTGCTTCTTTCTCCAGCTGGCTGATCTCTGCGTTCTGTGCGGATATTTCCTTATTTGTCGGTTGAACACCCAGCATATAAAAGGCAAACAGCATCAAGAACAGAATCAATACACCCAGTACAATTGGAGAGCGATACTTATTGAACTGTTCCATCGCTGTTCACCTCCTCTTGGCTTGCATCCGTTCCATTTGTCTGTTGATTATTTGCTAATAAGTTTACTTTATAAATGGCTGTATACATATTTAAGGAAGTGGCTACATTCGTTGGCCCCGCACTCTGATCCACAGTCCCTTCGGTCAGCTTCGAAATAGAAGCATCCACTATAAAGGACATCTGACGCAGTTGTCTTAAATAGTTAGAGGCATCTACCATAGTAGGTACATTTACAGTCAAGTCAATCGATGTCCGGTAGGTGTAGTTAATGTCACGGAGAAAAGAATCCGGTGGCAACCCTTCGACTAATTCATCTAGTATGGGAACAGCAATCACCTTATTGTTCTGAATCTCTGCGATTGCCGTCTTCCGATCTAACTGTCCAGGTCCGCTATTCTTAAGCTTCCCAAGCTCTACCTGCAGCATTAAACTGCGATCCTGCAAGCCTTGCAGCTCCTCTTTACCATTAGAGATTTGACCCTTATTAGCCGAAAAATAAATCCCCGTCCCAATCGTTCCCACCAGCCAGATCGCCACAAGACCCATGGTCACATAGGGGAATAATAACGTCTCCCGATCTTCTCTTGGCAGTAGGTCAATTGTGTCCACGCTGATCATGCTTTTTAGAGCTGTCCCGGCCGCTACTCGGTAATCATTTAGCTCGAGATCAGACACAGCATCTTTACCCATCTGATCTAGGCTTTTCGGTGTAATCTCGAGTTCTGCCAGCGACTGCTGAAGCTCTAGGTCTAGCTGTTTGCGAATGGATGGGACACCTGTTACAACTAAGTTTTTGATACGAGTTGAGCCATCGTGCAAGCTATATTGGTAGAAGCTGAGCATCCGCGAGATTTCCGCAGTGATCTCCACCATTTGTTCCGGTGATAATTGCTCTTCCACAGCAACTGCTGTTTCTGCCAAAACTTCACTGTCTGCCATAAATTCCAATGCCGCAACATTTCGACCTTTATGCAGATCAAGCAAGTTAATCGTACGAATGAACACCGGATTCCCGTTTCTGAACATATAAACGTCCATGACGGATGGCTCTAGATTAATCAACATCGTTTCCGCAAAGCTTTCCCCATGTGCAGTTGCTATACTTCGCGCCAAGGCGGTTGCCGAAATTTCAACACTGCTTATTCGTAAACCCGCACGCTCCAAAATCTCTACATAATCCTGTATCGATTTCCGCGGAGCGGCAAATACGAGCAAATGGCTATGTTCCTCATCCACTGCGAGCGTCACATAGTCGTAAACAGGATTTTCAAATGGCAAATGCAGCCCCGTCTCCACTTCGAGCTTTACGAGCTGTTCAACCTGCTTATCGTTGGTACTTGGGATACTCATTTTGCGGATAATGATCTGCGAAGGTGGAATCGACAAGGAAACCTTGCTGCCCCTTAACCCTTCCTTCCTCACCCACTGCCTAACCCGATCATAAAGCGCCTCGCTATCCGCCACCTGATTCTCAATGATCATACCTGGAAGGAGCGGGAGATATCGTTTTTTGCGGACTTCCCATGACTGTTTATTCTTAAAACTAATATAACGGATTCCGGTAGCTTCAATTGAAAGCCCGGCCACTTTAGGGCCTAATCCAAGCATATGTCGATGTCCTCCTATCCGATGAGCGAGAGATATGCGCCAATGATGTCTGAACCATATCCGTAACTAATTAAAGCCCCTATTGCTAACCATGGACCAAAAGGAACCGGTTGTTTGCGTTTGATGATTCCGAGCAGCATTAGCAGTCCTCCGACCACACTTCCAAGCAGACAAGCCATCAAAAAAGCCAAAATCACATTCGGAAATCCAATCACCAAGCCTAGCAGCGCAAATAGCTTCACATCCCCGGCACCCATCCCTCCTAACAGAACAAAGGGGATAAGAGCCCCTCCCCCAAGCACAGCTCCCAGCAAGTGATGCCATAATGGCCCCTCTGGATAGAGCAATACAAGAATGAGCAGTATCGGCAAAAAGAACAGCAACACCTTGTTCGGAATCAGCATGTGCTTCAAATCCGCAACCGTCACAATAACCGCCAGACTCACCAGAATGAATCCAAGAATCCCCTTCGCCGTCAGCCCAAACTGCAAGTACACCCATAGAAAAAGCAAACCAGTTGCCGCTTCTCCTAACGGGTATAAAGGCGACACCCTTGTGC
Source organism: Paenibacillus sp. FSL R5-0923 (assembly GCF_038009145.1). Taxonomy (NCBI): domain Bacteria; kingdom Bacillati; phylum Bacillota; class Bacilli; order Caryophanales; family Paenibacillaceae; genus Paenibacillus; species Paenibacillus sp. FSL R5-0923. Next base: position 1,286,083 of record NZ_JBBPAT010000001.1, on the reverse strand, counting down.
CGCAATAACGACACTTGCCTCCTGACAGCAGATAGCTTATCACCGGAAACAAATCCCGCGCCTTTAGCCGCGTATTGCAGTTCGGGCAATGTGACGGTGGATTAAGCAACGATTCCTTAGCTGGCACCCGCAGTGCCACTACGTTATAGAAGGAGCCTAGAGTCAGGCCCAGTAATGTGATGTAACTTGCGATGAATATCGTCATGGATGTCCTCTGTTGGCTTTCTGGATTTTAAAAAAGGAATCGGGAAGTCCGATTCCTTGGAGAAACAAATAGTGAGATATAATAACAGCATAAAGTTGTCAAATTACTTTGCTTTTGAACTCAAGACTTGTGTAGCTGTAAAAACACCTGTCGTTTTATCTGCACCAGCTGCTATTGGTTTGATTATAATTTTATCTAGTTGTCCTTCCTTGGTGTAATAAACTGTTGCCTCAGTGATCTTTACTTTTGAACTTGGAAGACTTATCTCCTTATCTAGAAAACCGTCTTTCTGCATTTCTTCAAGAGTTACTGTCACCGCAGTAGTGTCATCACTAAACTTCCCATCCTTTTCGCCCACAATGAATAATCTTGAAGCATCATAAATTTGACGAGCGGTTGCCACATCAGAATCCTCTTTTGCATTGGAAATTATGTTCCCAATCAAAGGTATCGCAATAACCGCAATAATACCCAAAATAACGATAACCGCAAGCAACTCGATCAGCGTAAACCCCTTTTGATTTTCCTCTTTGCTCAATCTTCTCTTAATGGCTTGTGCTAACATTTTATTTCCCCCTCTAAGTGGTGTGTGATAATAAGGCCTATATTTTTTTGTTTCAGTGAATCCAACTACACTAGTGATCCTTCCTTGTCCAGCGCCAGCAAAAGATCTGTGGCCCTGCCCCGCTCCCTCGGGCGTCACCCCTCTCAATATTTACAAGGAACCGCAAGGTTCACATATTGCCATACAGACTGAACATCGGCAGCATAATAGCGGCCACAATCACACCTACAACACCTGCTAGAAAAGCAATCAGCAATGGTTCAAGCAGTGACTTCAGACGATCAACGGTATTTTCTACGTCCATCTCATAGAAATCAGCTACCTTAGATAACATGGTGTCAAGCGCCCCCGTCTCTTCACCAATCGCAATCATCTGTGTTACTAGCGGCGGGAAGACCCATGCTTTTTTCAACGGTTCAGATAGTGGATTTCCTTGTCTCAGCGAATCACCTGCACTTCGGATAAATCCCCCAATGACCTTATTTCCTGCTACCTCTTCTACAATCACCAAGGATTGCAGGATCGGAACTGAGCTGGCATAAAGAGATGAAAAAGTTCGCGTAAACTGAGCAATCGAGCCTTTTTGATTCAGCTTGCCAAACACCGGAATCTTCAGCTTGGCATAATCGAGTGCGTAGGCTCCCTTTTCCGTGCGTTTTGTAATCTGAAAAGCTATCACTAGGAGGAGAACTCCGAGTATCCAGAAATACCATTGACCTTGAATGCTTTTGCTAAGGGCCAATACCATCTTTGTAATCCCCGGAAGCTCTGCATTCATCGATTCGAACATCGTTACAAACTGTGGAACTATCGCCCAGAGGAGGTATATAACCGCTCCAATCGCCATCACCCCAACCGTGATCGGATAAGTAAGCGCAGATTTAATCTTCTCTGTCGTCGAGTGCTGCTTCTCAAAAAACATCGCTAATCTGTCGAGCGTCCCTTCAATATCTCCGGATTCTTCACCGGCACGGATCATGCTGACGAATAGCTGCGGGAAGATTTTTTTATGATCCTGAACGGCTTGTGAGAACGATATCCCGCGCATCAGGCTAGAGTTCACATCTACTAGTGCTTTACGTAGTGGTTTACTTTCTGTTTGCTCTGCCAAAATACGTGTTGCATCCACAATCGAAACTCCAGCACGCATAAGCGTGGCAAACTGCCTACAATAAATAATGAAATGAAGTGGTTTGACTGGATTACCAATATAAATATCCATCGATAGAATCGTTGTTTTGCGTTCGATCAGCGAGAATACCGTAAGGCCCCGCTTGCGTAGCTCCTCCATTGCCGTAGGCTTATCTGTTGCGGTCAGCTTTCCTTTAATGGATTTGCCTGCGGTTGTCTTCACTTGATATTCAAAAAGAGGCATCAGCTATTCACCTCCGCCATAAATGCCTTTGCTGCAGCCGGGTGAATGAGCTCCTGTGATAAATACTCACGGATACTCATATCCAATGTATGCATACCTTGCGAGCGTCCGGTTTGCATCACATTTTTAATCTGATGTGTCTTTTCGGTACGAATGAGGTTTGCTACGGCAGGTGTATTCACTAAGATTTCTGTTGCACATATCCGCCCGCGTCCTCCTGCCCTTGGAAACAACCGCTGACTAACAACTGCCAGTAATACTGAGGCTAGCTGTGAACGAATCTGTCCCTGCTGATGACCCGGAAAAGCGTCAATAATTCGATCAATCGTCTGTGGTGCGTCTGTTGTATGTAAGGTTGCCATCACTAGATGACCTGTTTCCGCGGCAGTAACTGCTGCTGTAATGGTCTCCAAATCCCGCATCTCTCCAACGAGAATAACATCCGGATCCTGACGTAATGCGGCACGTAGTCCGCTCGCAAAGCTAGCTGTGTCATTACCCACTTCACGTTGATCCACTAGACAGGTTCCATGACTATGCAGAAATTCTATAGGATCTTCAAGTGTCACAATATGCTTGCTTTCGGTCTTGTTAATGTAATTCAGCATAGCTGCTAACGTAGAGGATTTACCGCTGCCCGTAGGCCCTGTAACTAATATCAAACCTTGTGGTTTAAGCGACAAAGTGGACAAAATCGGAGGCATCGACAGTTGTTCTAGACTCGGAATCTCTGCAGGAATGGCTCGGGCAGCAATACTAATCTCACCCCGCTGACGATAGACATTCAACCGAAATCTTACGCCGCCATCCAGCGGATAAGAAAAATCGACCTCACCTGCGCTCCGAAATACTTCGTTTCGTTCACTGCCAAGCAGCGCTTCTGCCATTTCAGCAGCTTCATCGGCTGCTACTGGTGCACCCTCAAGTGGGTAAAGCGTTCCATCCATACGTATAACTGGAGGCGAGCCTACAGAGATATGTAAGTCGGAAGCTTTGGAGGAGTAAGCTGTCTGCAAAAGCTGTCTTATATCCCGCGTATACGTTGGCATCCGCTGCTCCCCCTAGATTAAAATGCGATTCACCTTATAGATCCTAATGTGAGACCGTCTCACGCATGACCTCTTGTAACGTCGTGATTCCCTGACTAACTTTGAGTAGTCCGTCATCCATCAGTTGAACAAGTCCACGCGCTTTTCCTGCGACACGCAGTTCTTCTACCGAAGCAGTGTTCGTAATAAGCTGCCGCAAATGATCATCAATACTGAGTACCTCATGAATCGCTATTCGGCCACGATAGCCGGAACTGCTACAGCTACCGCAACCTCGACCGCGATGTAACTCATCTGCTGGCAGCCCTAAGCTACGTAACATAATCGCTTCCTGCTCAGACGGTTTGTAGGTTTCTTTGCAGTCGGTGCAGATTTTACGAACGAGCCGCTGCGCTACCACACCTATTAGTGAAGAGGCAATCAAGTAAGGCTCCACCCCCATATCTCGCAAGCGAGAGACGGAGCTAATTGCATCGTTTGTATGTAAAGTAGACAACACTAGATGACCTGTTAATGAGGCACGAACTGCAATTTCTGCAGTTTCCGCATCCCGTATTTCACCGACCATTACAATATTCGGATCTTGTCGGAGAATCGAACGTAGTCCCGCCGCAAAGGTTAACCCAATAGCCGAGTTTACGTGCACCTGGTTTACGCCCTCAAGCTGATATTCCACTGGATCCTCAACCGTGATAATATTTGCACTTTCTACATTGAGTTGATTCAGTGCTGAATATAAAGTTGTTGTTTTCCCACTACCTGTAGGTCCTGTAATTAGCAAGATTCCATAAGGACGAGCGATCATTTCTTTAAAAGCTTCCGCATTTCCTTCACTGAATCCCAAAGCATCTACAGATTTAACCCCAGTGCTCAAATCTAGCAACCGCAGCACAATCTTCTCTCCGTGCATCGTAGGCAATGAGGATACACGAATATCTACCATTTTGTAATCAAACTGCATTTTGATTCGCCCGTCTTGTGGCAAACGCCGTTCTGCGATATTCAGTCGGGCCATTATTTTCAGACGAGCGGTGATAAAGCCCTGCATCTGCTTAGGGATAATCCGCTCCGTCCGTAAGGTTCCGTCAATCCGATAGCGGATCGTTAGATTATTCTCACCTGGATCCATATGTATATCAGACGCCCGCAGAGCAACAGCCTGCTGAATCATCTGATTGACCAAACGTACGATAGGAGATTCCTCATCTGTAATCTCTGTCTCTTCTATTTCTTCTTGTGTAGGGAGCTCTACTAGCATCTGATTCATAGAATCACGCATCCCATAATGACGCGCAATCGCTCGCTGTAGCTCATCCCTAGTAGAAATAGCAGGTTCGATCCGGAAGCCAGTACTCATTCGCAAATCTTCTATCGCAAAATAATCCAGTGGATCGGCCATCGCAACCATCAGCTTACCTCCTTCTTTCAAGAAGGGAAGCACCTGATAACGCTTAGCCATACTTTCAGGAATAATCTGCGTAATCGCAGGATCAATCTGGTATTTAAATAAACTGACATGCGGAATGCCGAGCTGGAATTCAAGCACTTCAATCAGCTGCTGCTCCGTGATATAGCCTTGAGAGATTAGCAGATCGCCAAGCTTACGCTTGCTTTTACGCTGTTCCGCAAGTGCTTCAAGCAGCTGTTCCTGCGAAATAATATTATTTTCTACCAGCAAATCCCCAAGTCTCTTTTTTGCGATGGCCATGTCCGTTCAGCTCCATATGCCGTTATTGGTTATACCTTTATGCCTACTAGATAATGGATAATACTTGGAATAAACGGAGGATAAATTACCAGTTCCATTTCTGCAAAATAAGAAGATTATTTTTTCCATAATTAAGGATCTTATAAATTTGTCAAACTAGCGTATTTTTCAATACACTTGGGACTTTAGTAATAAGTTTATAGGTATATTTCAATAGATTTATGTTGTCTATCAATGCTGAATGTCCTAGAATGTATATAACATAGATTGGATAATTTTACAACGAATTCAGTTGAAAAAGCTGTCGGAAACTAGCATATACAACATACAATTCGACCATATCTACCAATAGTTAACAATCAGGGAGAGATGAACATGAAATTTGCCAGTAACAAAAGGATCTATCTTTTTACAGTAACGATCTTGCTTCTCCTTCTGCTTGTTCCGCCACTCAAAAATCACTTCACGAATGTAGAAGCTAGTTCAAATGATTACCAAATACGGATGCTTGAAATTACGGATAGTGGAAGCAGCGAGTTAACATCTCTAAAAGCAGGATTATCTAACTTCACAGTGGATACCATGAGTATGAAGCGCTTTGTGGCGCTGCGGGATGATTTGGATGGAAGATATGATGCGATTTATATTGGGAAGGGGACTTACAGTACGAGTGGTGTTTCTGGAAAAGACCATAATACCAAATTAGTTATGAACGACATTACTAATCTAAAAGCTAAAGAAATCACCGATTATTTTATTAATAAAGGGTTATACGTAATTTTCCACAAGCAGCCCTTCTCAACTCCAACACAAAACGGAATTTTATATAAGACCTTTAATACATACCAGGCATTAACTCCAAAATCTAATGTTCTATTCTTTAATGATTCTGAGTTAAATACCTTTATCTCTGAATTGAAAAAAAGTAATTCTACTTATTTGTCCAAAATGAAGCAAAGACCTCAACTAGAGATTACTAACAAGAGTCAAATTATCGAATACGGTGCGAGTGTGCCCAAGATCTATAGGCCCGGCGACGAGCTCACATTCAAGTTCAATGTTTCAAATGTTAATTTAGGAACGAATCCTATACTTGTTAAGCTCTATCTGGGCTTAGATAAGTCCATAAAAATGACTGAAGATCAAGTCGTTGCTACTACGTCCTTGAGCACTTCGGCAATCGGTGAAATCAAATATAAGCTTCCTAAGACTTATTCAGGTCTATTATATTGGAAGCTAGAGGCAGTAGATTCTTTGAATCAAAAAGTTCTAAGTGATTTCACTACCGGCACTATTCAATTTAAGGGTAAGAAGACGATGGTTAATGTATTGCAGATATTACCTGATGGAAATAATGACAGCCAACTCATTAATAATGAATTAGTTATGGATCCTAGCTATCTACAAAACGTATCTAAGGACTACGAACTAGTTATCGAAACAAAATCAATGACTCAGTTCAATGAATACATTAAAAGTAAGGAAAACTCTACTCCAAAATACGGCTTGAATGGCACATATGACATGCTCCTGTTTGGATTCCGGGATGTATACAATGAAAAAGCTCTAATTGATGAGCTCTCCTCGAATGCTGTATTAAATTTCATCAATGATACCAAGCAAAGTGTTATGTTCACTCACGATACTATTTATATTGCCAGCAACAACAAGAGTAGCCAATGGATTAATAAGTTCCAAGGAATCACAGGTCAAACCAGCCCTCAAACCAATTTGGGCTTAAATGCTCCGAGTACATCAACCTCTGTTACTCCTGTGAACGATGGATTGCTAACTCAATATCCTTTTAATTTAAGCGAGCAAGATGATAAGAATAAGGTAGCCAACACACATAATCAATACTTTACCCTTGACTTAGAAGATTCCACTATCATTCCTTGGTACAACATTACTGGAAGTAATCGGGATATTAACGACAGCTGGAACCACTACTATACGTACTCTAAAGGGAGTGTAACTTACTCAGGAACCGGACACATCATCGGAACATCTTATAATAGAACTCAAGCAACCTCTTTCCCAAAATGGGAACAAAAGTTGTTCGTAAACACGATGTACCGTGCATTTACAGGTGCCAATCATGCTCCAGAAATTACTGTGCATACACCTATGGACAAAAGCATTAAACCTTCTTACCAGAACCAACTGGTCGTCAGCTATACAGTCGATGACTGGGATTTGAAAGACAAGAACCTATTTACCAGTATTAAGTTTAAACAAAACGATAATGTAATTACCGGCTATACAATGAACGAGAAAGCAATTTTATCTGGAGAGACCGTTACGCAAAATTTTAACAATCCTCTTCCTGCAGGGGGAAATCTTCAAATTGAGATTACTGCCAGGGACAGACAAGGTGCAATCTCTACTAAAACTATAAATGTAACCGTTCAAAAAATCGAATCAAACCTTACGATTCAACGTACACAGTCTAACTCTACTGTTGAAAAAGGGAATCCGATCACTTTTACGTACACAGTAACGCCAAACGCTGTTCCTTATCTTGCTGTTGATCCAGGTGAGCAAGGGATTGAAGATCTAGTGATCTCAAACGTTCAATTTGAAGAGAAATTTCCGCCTAATCTGGAATTTAGTGATCCTCTTCCAGAAGGCATGAGTAAAAGCGGTACTTTAATCGAGGGATATACTCTATCTAAAAATTTAGGGAACATTAACTATAAGTTAACAGAAAGTAACAACGTCAAATCTTATACACCGATAAACAATTCTGCTAACACTTTTAGTCTTACTGCAATTCCACAAGAAAAGAAGGCATACCTATTGGATAATTCTAAGATTTATTATGATGAAATCCATGCAGCAACATCTTCATTCCCTGGCTCTAATGCTCCAGTCTCATCACTGGGTATAGCTAATGATTATTCAATCTTTATGCTAGAGAACATTGATTTCCCAAACAATGGATTCACAAATAATTGGCGTATAGCAGCAGGTGGGAATATAAATATTGCATCATTTAGTTTAGGAGGTTCATTAACAAATGCCGATACTACTGCAACTGTTGTGGCAGGTAGAAACTTGACCTTAAATGGTGGTTCAATGAAAGGGATGGCCTATTACGGTGGCAATATAACGGCTCCAGCCTACCTTATTAATCAAACTCAGCATAAAGACAACTATATTGATTTTACTGAGGTTGGGAAAAAACTTAAAAATCGTTCATTGTATTATGCAGCAATACCGGAGACGTCCAAATCAACCGATCTGTATCAGACCATTACTCTAAAGGGAACCGATCCTAAACTTAACGTATTTCATTTAAATCCAACCAATGGAAGTATTAATAGCCTGAGCATTGATACTCCAAGCACTTCCACTACTGTTGTCAATATTTCCGGGGAAAATGTAACCATCAGCAATGGCACCAACACCCTTACAGGTGTAAGCAGTAAAAACGTGTTATACAATTTTTATGAAGCAACATCATTTAGCCTACGCGGATACAAATTATATGGTACTGTTCTGGCTCCATTAGCAAATATATCTTTCACTGGTGATATTGTTGGCTCATTTATCGGAAAATCAATCTCAGGTTATAATGGTGGGCACAGTATCGATCTGTCTCCATTCACCGGAGATTTACCGAACCCTACACCAGTCACCCGAGAACGGGTAACAATAAGTTTCTCTCCGATTTCCTTTGAAGCTATCGTTAAAGTAGCGAACATTAAACTTCAAGATACAGTGATTCGGGTAGATAGTGAACTGAAACTGCTACCGGTCATAACACCTGAAGATGCCAACAACAAAGAAGTCAGTTGGTTGTCTAAACAGCCGGATATAGTCTCTATTAGTGACACCGGAGTAATAAGAGGTCTAAAAGCCGGAGAAGCAACATTAGTGGTTACAGCTAGAGATGTAAGAAGCGATGGTAGCCACGTCTTTACTACTGCAAAAGTAAAAGTCGTTTCAGCTGATTTAACGATTACAGGAGCTAAGGACGCTATAGTCGGTGAGAAAGTTCCCTTCGAAGCTAGTTATGAGCCCTTTGATGAAACCATAATTGGCTACGAATGGTCCATCAAACCAGGGGCGAATTCAGCCAATGCTACAATAACTAAAAATACCGATCCATCTATTGGAAGTAAAGCAACCTTGCTGGCTAATCGATCTGGATCAGTGACAATTGTGGCCACAGTCAAAACTGATCGGAAGCCTAACGGTGCTATCTATTCAAAAGAACATACCGTTACAATTACAAATCCTGTTCGTGAGATACAAATTAATGGGGATTCTTTTGTAAACATCGGAAATGAAATACCGTTAAATGTGTCTGTCGTTCAACCTGTAGAGAATTCCGATCCGGTTGAATACGTATGGAGCCTGGAAGGTGATGGAAGTAATTATGCAACATACGTACCTACCCCTGATAACAAAACTATAAAGTTAAAGGGCAACAAGTTTACCAAATCAGTCAAGGTCAAAGTGATTGTAAAAGGATCCTCCCCTGTTATTGAAGCCTTTAAAGAAATAGCAATTGGTGTTAAATTAACTAACCTATCATTACCCTCGCCATTCAAAATAGGAGTTGGGCCGGATAATTCCAGAGATTTATTTAATAACGGTCTTGTACTTTGGCCAGAAAGCTTAATCAAAAATGACTTTAAAGATAAACTCCTCTGGACAAGCAGCAACACAGCCATCCTGACGGTTTCAGCAGATGGTAAAATAACCGGTCTAAAGAAGGGGAAAGCCACTATTACTGTTTCGTATATTGAAGACCCTAAAATCCAAGCCTCTGTAGAGGTAACTGTAGAGAATGAAGATCGGTACTAAAAAGACAACCCCCCCGAGTCGCAAAGATACTGCGTCTCGGGGGTTTTATATTCCACATTTATATCATAGCCTACTCCAACTGCATGTCTTCTACGCTAATATTCACTGACTTCACACGGGGAAGCCCAGCCTTCTGATCTTCAAAGATCTTATCGTTATAAGCTGCCTTGAACCGGATTAACTTGCTGTTGTTGTCTATTACAATTTCATTGTCTTTCCCTACAGCTGTTCCCCGCACAGCATTTATAGTAAGATTGCCCTTTGCAAAGAATCCTCCGCTAAGCGAGAACATAGATCCTACACCATATAAATCGGCTTCAGAATCTGTATAGAAAAAGGCATCTAACTGAGTAGGAGTGTTACTGAAGGCGGCCAAGCGATTAATTAGTATTGGCCCACGGGAGATCAATACAAGTTCCTTATCACCCAAGCCTTGAAGGGTTGCATCTTCCACCAATGTAGTATGTTCGAGGATCCCATTAATAGTCGAGGGTTCTTTAAGTACAAACATGGTGGAATCAATTTGAACGTTACCTCTAATTTCTACCTTTCCAGTTACCAAAATATTAGCACGTATCTGCACTGGTTGGTTATTACCATAATTATCAATGATTAGATTTCCGTCTACAATGAACCACTTACGAGATGGTGTTGTGTTTTTGTCATCTTCTGAATATAAAATACCCGGAAAGTCTCCACTGCCGTCCAGATCCAAATCTCCTTTATAAATAACTGATTTGGTTGGATTCTTTATAATGTTTACTGTTTCATTGTATTCCACCATCTTCTCAACAAAGTCCTCCTGAGCCTCAGGCGAATCATCCATAAGAACTGGTTTGATCAAGTCAACCTGGTCAATAGCATCAAAATTATAAAGATTCATACCTGATAAATAAGATGCTAGTTCTCCTTCAGCAAGCTTATTCCTAATCGTAGTTCTGTCAGCCCCCGCCCCTATTGCTTCCGCCACTTTATCCACAAATGAACCCTCAACATTAACTTCTACAAACGTTCGACGGTTTCTAATTCCCACCTTATCTTGAGGAATCTTACCATTCATAGAAGTTTCTTCTGTAATTTCAGAAGCCTTTATTTCACTTTTTCCAGCTTCCCTATAAATTAGTTTATCAAGGGATTGGACATGCGCCTCCCCATCCAGCTCAAAGGGACGTGATACTATCGAACCACCATTCTTTCTATAGATATACTCAGCCTTGTCGCTGATAATTAGTGTATCTCCTGCGTAAATATTCCCAATAATTAATGGAGCTCCATTAATTGTAAGATTCTTTTCTGACCCTATAGTGTATTTAAGAAAATCTGGAAAAGTGTCTATAAACACCCTCTGCTTAAGGTTACGCTTGACACCGTTAACTTCAGCCTCCGACTTGATAGTCACTATGTATCTGACCAACTGTCCATTTCCAATCGTTCCCTCTATCGGATATGTAATTTCATTTATTTTCCCACTTGCATTTGCCAAACCAGTACTTGTCTTAAGGCCTGCCGAAAGTGTATCTGGAAGTGTGGTTGGAAGTGTGGCCAAAAAATTCTTTATAGCCTGATCCAAGTCTTCTTGGCTCATATCTATATTACTTTCTATTTTTTTATTTAAGCTCGATGTAATATACGCCACAGCCTCATCAAGCGTTTTTTCAGCTAAGTGTAGACTTTGCACATCATTTTTACGCGTCTCTGTACGCTGTGCGCCACCTATTGTCGCGCTCAGCACACTCAATCCTAGAATAGTAAGAAGTAGTAGAATGAACATTACCAATACAAGTGCCGAACCTCTCTCTTCCTTTAAACGTTTTAACTTGATATGAGCTTTCTTGACATAGGCATACCTAGTAGGTTGTCCCGTCATTATGTGATTCCTCCTAAAAACCAAATTTGCTCACCATCTCCATATCATATGTCCTTCCATCGTAATGCTGAGTTAGAAGTAGTTTTATATCGACCAGTCCGCTTCTACAAGATATATTAGCCTTGCAATCCGTACCATTAGAATTGGTAGAAACAATCGTAGAACCAGAAAGATCGGAATGAATCGAGGTGCGAGGATCGTTTATGACACTATTTATGGTAAGTGTAGTAATACCACCTTCCCCACCCTTAACAAATTGAATAGTTCGTGTAGATATTACACCATCTGAATCCTTTATCAAATTCAATCCGCTTGTCGTATTCTCCACTCTAGTAGGCCCAAATACATATAATTCATTAATGATAGATGACATAATCAAATCTGCTTCCTCACGAAGAGAGTTCTCAATCGTTATTTTGTGATAGCTTCGAAACCCAAACATCGTCACCATAGAAATAATCCCTACAACCATGGAGAAGATAGTAAGGGCTGCGATCATTTCAATTAGAGTAAAACCCTGCTGATTTTTTAGACGGTTAGCGAATCTTCTCATCCGTAATATATCCCTCCACCACCGTAGTGTACGTTTCCCCTCCTGGCCCTCCATTCCCACTCACTTCTACCTCGACAGGTATCAGATAGGGTGCCATTTCACTCTTACGAGTATCGACCCCTCCACCACTATCCTTTCCCTCTTGCATCTCCTGATGAAGTTGAGACTGGTAGCGAATATTAATCTCATATTTGATGTTGTTAATGATTGGATTTAATACATCTGGTAGTGCTCCTGAATTCACAAAAATATCGCTATATACGCATGTTAATTTCGTTGTACACTCTGAAGCCTTGATCATCGGCAGTTCCCCACCTGCATCTACAATCTTCTTATGCTCTAGTGAATCTGTTACAAAAAAATTACTCATTTCCTCAAAATCCTGCTTCTCCACATAAAACAGCGCGTTCCGCGCCAGATTGACCATAATCGTCTTGTTCTGGTTCGATTTAGAGTAACTCATGGCGTTTGTAAAGTAAGACGTAAGTACCAGTGAAACTATCGACAAGATCACAATAGCGGCCAGCACTTCGATCAATGTAAATCCTTTTTCCTGCTTTAGGCCTGATTTCATCCTACTTTCTTCCTCCCGCCTACGAGAATGCTTTCATATTTGCACGTTTTTTCCTTAATTTTCTACTTCCATTATATTCTCTCATATCCAGCTACAGCAATCCTCAAAACCCTTATAATTCAGATATTTCTACAATATCTCTCACTTTTGCTCTGTGCTATTATTTGGAGAGAGAGGGGATGGATGAAATGGCTTTAATAGAGTGTAAATTTTATTCGGAAGTACTAGGATTGAATACCTCAATGACTGTAATTTTGCCGCAAAAAACAACCACACAAATCGGTATGAGCAACGTAACCAGGGGAGAACTACACCCTACGTTGTATTTGCTACATGGTTTGTCCGACGATGATTCGATCTGGCTTCGCCGGACTTCGATAGAACGATATGTAGCAGAGATGGGAATAGCTGTAGTTATGCCGAATGTGCATCGCAGTTTCTATACGGATATGGCTGTTGGCGGTCGTTATTGGACCTTTATTAGTGAGGAGTTGCCTATGCTTGCGCGCTCATTCTTCCCATTGTCAGATAAACGCGAGGATAACTTTGTAGCCGGGTTGTCGATGGGTGGTTACGGAGCGATCAAGCTAGGACTACGGAAACCGGAAGCTTTTGCGGCTGCAGCAAGTCTATCAGGAGCACTTGATATGGCGCATAATTTTATGAACGGGGAAAATCCTACCGTCAAAAGCAAAGAATACGAAATGATTTTCGGAACAGACGACATCGCCGGAACGCCCGAAGACCTGCTATGGCTGCTTGAGGAAGTGAACCGCTCTACAGGACCAAAACCAGCGTTGTATCAATGCTGTGGCACAGAAGATTTCCTATACACCGATAACTTGAGCTTCCGCGATGCCTGCCGAGCAACCTCACTTTCTTTAACCTATGAAGAAGGTCCAGGCACACATGAATGGGGCTATTGGGATGCCAAAATACGCGATATATTGGCTTGGCTGCCGTTGAGTAATAATTAGCTTCTTCTAATAGACAACAAAAAAGGTGCAGCTATAAGCTACACCTTATTCTATACTACTCAGATTGCCCTCTCCGGAGGGTTATTTTATTTCTCGCTTAATTGCTTACCGTCCTTATAAGGATGCCGAAGGCAATTATGCTTATTTGGTGATTTTTTTAAATAATCCAGTCTGTTCTGTGATTCCTTTTTCAGCAGCAAATCTTTCAATACTGGATGCACCAAAGAATCCGTCTATACCTTCTGTCCGTTCAATTACGTACGCAGCATCTTCTGGTTCAGCAATCGGTCCACCGTGACAAATAACCATAATATCGGGATTTACTGCCTTTCCTGCTTTAATAATCGCTTCAATTCTTTCTACACAATCATCTAAAGTAAGAGCTGTCTTAGCTCCAATTGTACCCTTAGTAGTCAAGCCCATATGCGCCACCAAAATATCTGCGCCTGCTTCTGCCATAGCTTTAGCTTGTTCAGGATCAAATACATAAGGCGTTGTGAGCATATCCAATTCATGCGCCGCTCTAATCATATCTACTTCTAAACCATATCCCATCCCTGTCTCTTCCAGGTTCTGTCTGAATACGCCATCGATCAAACCAACGGTTGGGAAGTTTTGCACGCCGCTGAAACCTTGTTCCTTAAGTTGTTTTAAATAAACCTCCATCACTCTAAAAGGATCCGTTCCGCATACGCCTGCTAATACGGGAGTATTTTTCACAACAGGTAATACCTCAGAGCCCATTTCGACTACGATTTGGTTGGCATCTCCATAAGATAATAACCCCGCGAGTGATCCACGACCTGCCATTCTGTATCTTCCTGAATTATAAACAATCAGCATATCCGCTCCGCCAGCTTCACTGCTTTTTGCAGTAATCCCTGTGCCAGCCCCAACACCTAAAAGAATTTTTCCATTTGCTACTTCTTCTCTAAACTTCGCCATGATTTCAGTTCTTGTATTTTTGTTCATGTGTAACGCCTCCATTTAAATATTTATTTATCTTATAAAAGCCTTATTTGCTCATGAGATCTATTAGCTTCTGCGCTGCTGCTTCTGCAAACTCTACATCATTAATGGCACAATCCATTTCGATAACCTCGACAACATTTCTGTTCACACCATTTCTCAAGGTATCAAATAACATTTGATCTTCCTCTACGCCATAAAAAGCTTCCCCTACAACATCAATGCCGGATATCCCTTTAAGAGGCAACATTAATACCGTTTTTTCTTTGGCCATATTTAATTTCTCGACAAGCTTCTTACCGATGGCTTCATTCTCTTCTACCGTTGTTCTCATCAAAGTAACTGTAGGGTTATGCTTATAGAACTTATGTCCAGCAAATTTCTCGGGTACCGTATCATAAGGGCCAAAGTTGCACATATCAAGTGCGCCTACCGATACTACCTGTGGAATATGATGTTTTCCAGCAGCTTCTAACCGATGAGGTCCAGCATTTAGCACACCACCAATAATTTCGTCCGCCCATTCTGTTGTGGTCAGATCCAATACACCTTCAATAAAACCAGCCTCGATTAGCGCTTCCATGGACTGGCCACCTACACCTGTTGCATGGAATACAAGCACTTCATATCCTCTAGCTTCAAGATAGTTACGGGCTGCCGTCACACAGGGGGTTGTTACCCCAAACATTGTTGTAGCTACTAATGGTTTTTTCTCTATCACTTGTTTATTCTCAAATTTAAGCATACCGGCGATGGCGAAGGCCGCATTGGTAAAAATCTTTGTTGAAATGGAGTTCAGTCCAGCAACATCTACAACCGATGGCATCATGACAATATCACTAGTGCCTACATATGGGGCAGTATTCCCTGAAGCTACGGTCGAAACCATCACTTTTGGTACACCAATAGGCAATGCCCGCATACCAGGGGTTACAAGTGAAGTCCCTCCAGTGCCCCCAAAGGAGATAATTCCATCAAATTTGCCTTGCTTATATAATTCAGGTACTAATTTTTCCATACCTTTGGCTAATAATTCTGTTGCTAGTGCCCTATCTTTCTTGGCAACGAGCTCATCTATACTTACACCCGCGGCTGCTGCTACTTCTCGGTTAGAGATATCCGGTGTAAAAGTGGGTTCAAACACACCCGTATGAATCGTAAACGTACCTAGCTCCAAGCTTTCCAGCAAATTTTTAATGTAGAGATATTCTTCACCCTTGGTGTCAAAAGTTCCGGCAATGGCAATCGTCTTCATTTCTTCAACCTCCTCTTCAAATATCTACAACAAAAAAGCATGATCAACTTATGAGTTAATCATACTTCTTTGGTTTATCAATGAAAACGCTTTTATGTCTTATGTTTTTGTGTTTATGTTAGATTTATATTGTTTTGGAGAGAACCCTTTATACTTCTTAAACATTTTGCTAAACTGCGCATAGTCTTGGTACCCAACTAATGGTGCTAGCTCAGATAACTGGATATGGTCTCTATGTAATATTTCTGCTGCCTTATCCATCCGAAATTGTACGAGATACGTTTGAAAGCTGCAGCCTACTTTTTTGGTAAACAAACTACTTAAGTAACTTCGGGATACATGGGCCACCTTAGCTAAATCTGCAAACAAGATCTCATTCATATAATTTTGAGCTACGTATTCTTTTACAAATTCAACATAATCATAGTGCTTTGTGATGCCGTCTAACATTTTGACCATAAAATCATCTTCATCCAGTGTCCCCGACACTTTAAAAGCTTTGGTTATATTCGTAATGGACTTCTCCGATGGAATTCTTTCAAAAGCAGAGCCCCCGATATACCCCATCAAGTTTTGATTATTACTGTACATATATTGCACATCAATTGGCGTTTTCACCGGACCACCATACACCAATTTAATTAAATCTGGCTTTAGCTCATTGCATGTATTAAAAATTTTGTCCGCCTTAGCCTTGGCAGCTTCCAGAGAGAATACTTTTTTGGCTCCTAATAATCCCCCTTCGGTTAAGCCTAAATGTGCACAAATAATATCCGCTCCAGCCTCGATCATCTGAGCAGCTTGAATTTCGTCAAATACAAAGGCTATGGTAAACAAATCTTTTTCGTGTGCTATTCTTATAGCTTCTACTTCGAGTAGATAACCATTCCCCTCATCTTCGAGAGCTTCTCCAAATTGACCATCTATTAATCCAACCGTGGGGTAATTATTAATTCCATAAAATCCCTTATCCTTTATTTCACTAATATAGCTCACCATATCTTTTGTCGGATCGGTTGCATTAAGTCCAAAAATAATAGGAATATCTCTTACCAAAGGGATGATTTCCCTAGACGCAAAGTCCATCACCATATCATTACTATTGCAAAATGGCAAAATCCCAGCGAGAGAGCTCCTCCCCATCTGGCGGAATTTACCCGAGTTTAACATCAGAAGGAAGTCTGCTCCACCCTGCTTCGCATACTTTGCCGTTATTCCCGCACCTGTGGCTACTCCAATAATATGATTCCCAAGTTTTAATTGCGATTTAAGCTCGTCTAGGATTTGCTCTCTACTCATACTTACGCACCCTCCTATCCCTAATCTAAGGATAACCGTAAAGCACACTGTGAATCCAGTCGTGTTATAGTTAGAGCCCTTTTAGATAAAAAAAATCCCGCCTGCGACCTATAAAAGTCTGAGGCGAGATTTGGTATTGATACGGTTTACAATATAGCGTCACCGTGTTTTACAACCCATTCATTAGCTTCATGCAGTGCCTGCTCCGCGCGTTCGATTGCAGCTTTCACCTGAACGGTGGCTGTGCCGCCATAAACGTTACGGGCGTTAACTACAGCTTCCGGTTGAAGAACAGCATAGATATTCTCATCGAACAGCGGCGAGAATTGCTTGAACTCTTCCAGCGTCAGATCCAGCAGGAACTTGCCTTCGTTAATGCAGTAGAGCACTGTTTTTCCGATTACTTCATGTGCTTGGCGGAAAGGAAGACCTTTGCCTACCAAGAAGTCGGCGATATCCGTTGCATTCGAGAAGTCCGTGTTCACGGCTTCACGCATACGGCCTTTGTTCACCTTCATAGTGGAGATCATCGGTGCGAACAATTGCAGTGCACCAGTCAGTGTAGTAACTGTATCGAACATGCCTTCTTTGTCTTCCTGCATATCCTTGTTGTACGCTAGTGGCAAAGATTTGAGTACGGTCAGCAAGCCAATCAGGTTGCCGTAAACGCGGCCTGTTTTGCCCCGTACCAGTTCTGGTACGTCCGGGTTCTTCTTCTGCGGCATAATGCTGCTGCCTGTGCAGAAAGCATCATCCAGTTCTACAAAGCTGAACTCCGTGCTGCTCCACAGCACCAGTTCCTCACTGAGTCTGGATAGATGTGTCATGATAAGCGAAGCATTTGCCAAGAACTCCACGATGAAATCGCGGTCGCTGACAGCATCCAGACTGTTCTCATACACACTGTCAAAACCCAGTTGTTCCGCCACAAAATGGCGGTCGATCGGGAAGGTCGTTCCCGCAAGCGCTCCTGCTCCGAGTGGCAGAACGTTGATCCGTTTGTAGCTGTCCGTCAGACGTTCTGCATCGCGGCGGAACATGGAGACGTAAGCCAACAAGTGATGAGCAAACAGGATCGGTTGAGCCCGCTGCAAATGCGTATACCCAGGGATGATCGTCTCCACATTGTCTTTGGCTTGCTCGATCAAAGCTTCCTGCAACTCATGCAGCAAGCTAACTAGCTCAACTACACGGCCGCGTAAGTAAAGGTGCATATCGGTTGCCACCTGATCGTTACGGCTGCGTCCAGTGTGCAGTTTACCACCGACCGGACCGATTTCCTCGATCAGATGTTTTTCAATATTCATATGGATGTCTTCATCCGCTACGGAGAAAACAACCTCTCCAGCGTTAACCTTGTCCAATACTTTGTTCAGACCTTGCTTAATCGTCTCCACGTCTTCTTGTGGAAGGATTCCGCATTTGCCCAGCATCGTGACATGTGCCAGACTGCCTTGCACATCCTCTTTGGCCAAAGCCTTATCAAAGCCAATGGAAGCCGTATATTCCTCCACCAGCTTGTTCGTTCCTTTAGTAAACCGTCCGCCCCAAAGCTTGCTCACCTGTTGTTTCCTCCTCTTGGACGCCAGAGGGCCGCTCCTATCCTGACGGGAGGAACGGCCTTCGGGGTTGCCCGTTTAAGTATATGTTATCGTACTATTTAGAAGCTCCATTTACACCTGTAGAAACTTTAAGGCGCAAAGCGTTCAAGTGGATAAAACCAGTGGCATCCCCTTGATCATAAGCTTGTGTAGGATCAGCTTCCATCGTTGCAATCTCAGGGTTGTATAGGCTGACTGGGCTCTTCACTCCAGCGCCAATGATATTGCCTTTGTACAGTTTAAGACGAACAGTACCCGTTACATTTTGTTGGCTTTGCGTCACAAGAGCCTGCAGTGCAATACGCTCTGGAGCGAACCAGAAACCGTTATACACCAAAGTGCTGTAACGAGTGATCAGGCTGTCACGCAGGTTCATCACTTCACGGTCCATCGTGATGGACTCCATTTTGCGATGAGCGACGAACAGGATTGTTCCACCCGGAGTCTCATACACGCCGCGGCTCTTCATGCCGACAAAACGGTTCTCAACCATATCCACACGTCCGATACCGTGTTTACCGCCTAGCTCGTTCAGTTTCTCCATCACTTGAAGTGGAGTTAAGGACTCACCATTCAGGGCTACGCAGTCTCCCTTAACGAAATCGAGTTCCAAATATTCCGCTTCATCCGGAGCATCCTCAGGAGCGTTGCTCAGCAGGAACATTCCTTTGTTCTCTGGTGCACTTGGATCGAACCAAGGATCTTCCAATACGCCGCTCTCATAGCTGATATGCAGCAGGTTACGGTCCATCGAATATGGCTTCGCCGCAGAGGCTTGTACCGGAATATCATTAGCTTCCGCATAAGCGATCATTTCCGCACGACCCGGGAATTGATTGCGGAACTCTTCCAGACGCCAAGGTGCGATCACCTTGATGTTCGGAGCCAATGCAGCTACACCAAGCTCGAAACGCACTTGGTCATTCCCTTTACCTGTCGCACCGTGTGCGATAGCCGTTGCGCCTTCAGCGATGGCGATGTCCACCATGCGCTTAGCGATCAGTGGACGAGCAATACTAGTTCCGAGCAAGTACTGGCCTTCATAAAGTGCGCCAGATTGGAACATAGGGTAGATGAAATCGCTAGCGAATTCATCGCGCAGGTCGTCGATGTATACTTTCGAAGCGCCGGTTGCTAGTGCTTTTTCCTCCAAACCGTCGAGCTCTTCTTTTTGGCCGATATCGGCTGTGAAGGCGATGATCTCAGCATCATAAGTTTCTTTAAGCCATTTCAAAATAACAGATGTATCTAGTCCGCCGGAATAGGCGAGTACAATTTTTTCTTTAGCCATGGTGTGGCAACTTCCTTTCGTGTGGGGGGTATAAGATTCGCTTAAATGCGCTTATAGAACTCCGGTGATAAAGCGCAACTACGTGAAATGTTTGGACTTCCGGTCGCTGTTATAATCAGATTTCTATGATTGTAGTCTGCCTTCGCAGATGAAATCTGATTATAAAGGCGAACGCTAACGCTCCTACAGTTCCAAACTTTCACTTCATTGCTCCGCACCGGAATTCCAACGCTACTTATTAAGTTCATCTTATATAGTATTTGATATAATCTTAGACCAATATAATTTCAATCCTAATTATCTATGATTCCTTAACTCATCAGCGCAGCCATTAAAGCCTTTTGTGCATGCAGGCGGTTCTCAGCCTGATCAAAGATCACCGAGTTAGGGCCGTCAATCACGCCTGTGCTGACCTCTTCCTCACGGTGGGCTGGCAGGCAGTGCAGGAAGAGATAATCGCTCTTCGCGCCTTTTACAAGCTCCTCATTGACCTGATAGTCCTTGAATGCCGCTTCACGCGCCTTTTGCTCCTCTTCGAAGCCCATGCTCGCCCACACATCGGTGTAGATGACGTCAGCGTCTTGCACAGCTTCTTGTGGGCTGTGAGTAACAACAATCTTCGCTCCGGTTTCTTTAGCGATCTCACGAGCTTCTGCGACAACTGCTGCATCCGGCTCATAACCTTCCGGTCCGGCAATAGATACGTCCACGCCCAGCTTAGCGCCACCAATCATCAGGGAATGTGCCATATTGTTTCCATCGCCGATATAAGCCAGCTTCAGGCCTTTAAGCTTTCCTTTGTGCTCATAAATGGTTTGATAATCCGCCAGCACTTGGCAAGGATGTGCCAGGTCGCTCAGACCGTTGATTACTGGAATAGAAGCATAACGGGCCAGATCCTCTACTTTGTCATGGCCGAAGGTACGGATCATAATGCCGTCGAGGTAACGCGACATTACTTGTGCTGTATCTCCAACGGTTTCACCGCGTCCAAGCTGAATATCATTTTTGCTCAAGAAAAGGGCATGCCCTCCCAGCTGATACATTCCAACTTCAAACGACACGCGCGTACGAGTAGAGGATTTTTCAAAAATAAGACCAATTGTTTTCCCCTTCAGCGGCTGAAATTCTTCGCCATTTTTCTGCTTCTTCTTCAGCTCAATCGCCGAATCAATCAGATACGTAATTTCCTCCGGGCTGTAATCGTTCAGCTCCAGTAAATCACGGCCTTTCAGTTGCTGCGCAATGGTGTGCTTGTTACTCTGTACGCCCTGACTCATGAGCTTACCTCCCCGTTTGCTTGTTTAGCATAAGTATGAATGAGTTCGGAGACGATGTCCACCGCTTGGTCGATCTCCTCTTTACTTACATATAGATTAGGCAGTAAGCGAAGGACATTAGGACCTGCTGTCACGAACAACAGACCTTTCTTTTGTCCAGCCAAAACAATATCGCCCACTGGTGATTGACATTCAATCCCGATTAACAGTCCTTTACCACGGATATCCTTCACAAAAGAACTATCCGCCAGCTTCTCTTTCAAAAGACCTGTCAGGTACTTACCCATTTCTTCAGCGCGTTGAGGAAGCTCATCCTCCAACATTGTCTCAATCGTCGCTGCCATAACCGCAGTTGCAAGCGGTGTTCCTCCGAAGGTGGACGCATGGCTGCCAGGTGAGAATGCTTCACGCAAATACCCTTTGCCAAGCATTAAGCCCGCTGGGAACCCACTAGCAATCCCTTTAGCCAAAGTGAAAATATCTGGTTCAATTCCATAATGCTGATGAGCGAATAACTTGCCTGTACGTCCCATACCTGTCTGTACCTCATCTACAATCAGAAGCAATCCGTGTTTCTTGCACAGTGCCACTACAGCATTCAAGAACTCTGGTTCTACCTCTAGCACGCCACCCTCTGCAAGCACCATCTCCAGCATGATAGCAGCTGTATGATCCCCGATAGCAGCTTCTAACGCCGGGAGATCATGCAAGGGTACAGTCTTGAAGCCTGCTGGAAGCGGCAGGAATCCTTCTTTTACCTTTTGCTGACCTGTAGCTGTTAGTGTGGCTAATGTACGTCCATGGAAGGATTGTTCAAATGTGATGACCTCATAACGATCCACACCTTTAATCTTCTGGTGGTAACGACGAGCCAGCTTAATAGCAGCCTCATTCGCTTCTGCCCCACTATTGCAGAAAAACACTTGATCAGCGCAGCTATTCTCTGTCAAAAGGTTTGCAACTTTGTCCTGTCCAGGAATATGGAACAGGTTCGAGACATGCCAGAGCGTATCAATCTGATCCTTCAGCTTCGCACCGACTTTTTCAGGAGCATGACCTAGACTGGTCACAGCTAATCCACTTGTGAAATCAAGATACTTATTGCCCTTATCATCCCATACCCAGGTGCCCTTGCCTTTAACTAAGCTAAGATCATATCTGGCGTAAGAAGGAAATACCGCGCTCAGCTTGCCTGCTGCAACATCCGGCGTACTTGATCCTACTGTATCGGTCTGCTGTGCCCCTGCTTGCGAATCCAATTCAGCTTGTGTAAGCTTGCTCATTCTAAGTCACTCTCCCACCTTGTGCTCCTGTGTACCAGGCTGCACCTCTAAATGATATTCATCTATGATTCTACGAACGAATAATACGTGTGCCTATCGCTTCACCTTGTAGTACTCGGCTAAGCACCCGCGGTTCTTTTCCATCCACAATAATAACCTCTGAAACGCTGCCTTGAATGCAATCGATAGCTGCCCGTACTTTTGGGATCATGCCACCGTAAATTTCTCCACTTTCAATTAAAGCTTCGATTTCCTGTACGGTAACGGATGGAAGCACAACCTTTCGACCCTCCACCGTACTCATAATGCCAGGCACATCTGTAACTACGATCATTTGGGGAGACTCTACATATGAAGCGACTGCCCCTGCTGCTGTATCTGCGTTAATATTGTAGCGCTGACCTGCAGCATCTACACCGATAGGTGCAATGACAGGAATATATCCCATCCCAACAATACCAGTTACGATCTCAGCTTTTACTTCCGTTACTTCTCCTACCAAACCTACTTCTGCGCTATTAGCTACGGGTCTAGCAGTAATCATATTTCCATCGATACCGGATAGCCCTAGAGCTAGACCGCCACTTCCTTGAATTCGCCTTACAATCGCCTTGTTGATACTCCCTGCCAGTGTCATCTCTACGACATCTAGTACTGCCTCGGTGGTTACTCGCAGACCGTTCACGAAGCTGCTTTCAATGCCCAGCTTTGCTAGATTCTCTGAAATGGCTGGCCCTCCGCCATGAACAATTACAGGCTGAATGCCTTCCTGCTGCAAATCTCGTAAATCTTCGAAAAAAGAATCAGGAAGAGCAGCCAGCGTACTGCCGCCGCATTTCATCACAAACAATCCACTACCATCTAATGCATCTATAAGTTCAAGCTCGCTATTTAGCGTCATAAGTTCGGTATCCTTCCCTTGTGGGCTTAAGCCGCCACAAATTAGGTACGGTATGCAGCGTTAATACGCACATAATCGTAAGTTAGGTCACAGCCCCAAGCTGTAGCCTTTCCGGTTCCATCATGCAAATCTACAGTGATCAGCACAGTTTCACTTTTTTGCAAATAGGCCAAAGCCTTCTCCTCATCAAAAGCAACCGGCTTCGAATGCAGTAGCACCTCGATATCACCTAACGAAATGTTCACACGCTCCGGAGATACTGGAACACCCGCGCGTCCAACCGCAGCAATGATCCGTCCCCAGTTCGCATCCGCTCCAAAAATAGCAGATTTCACTAGACTAGAACCCACCACTGTCTTGGCAATCGCTGCAGCAGCTTCGTCATGAAAAGCACCATTCACTTGAACCTCAATCAGGTGAGTCGCACCCTCTCCATCACGAGCTATCGCTTTCGCAAGCGTCTGGCAGACATACGTGAATCCAGCGGCAAAAGCATCCCAATCCGGATGCAATCGGGTCAGCTTTTCATTACCCGCAAGCCCACTGGCCATCGACACTAACATATCATTGGTGCTAGTATCTCCATCCACTGTAATCATATTAAAAGTAACGTTCGTAGCAGAACGAAGTAGACTGTGTAAATCCTCCGCTGAAATATCAGCATCCGTAGTCATAAATCCGAGCATGGTAGCCATGTTAGGATGAATCATCCCGGAGCCCTTTGCGGCTCCAGCAATGGTAACTTCTACGCCACCGACGAGTACCTTCACGGCAATTTCTTTTTTGACTAAATCGGTTGTAAGGATGGCCTGACAGAATTCTTCCGCTCCAGCAGCCCCACCGTCCAGCTTCTCTGGAAGTGCAGCAATACCGCTACGTACGCAATCCATCTTCAGCAGTTCACCGATCACACCAGTCGAAGCGACAGCAACATCGTTAACCTCCACACCCAAATGTTGAGCCGCAGCAGCGCGCATCTCATAAGCATCGGCCTCGCCTTGTTCACCTGTGCAGGCATTAGCATTCCCGCTGTTCACGACTACCGCTCGCAACGTTCCGTTCACAAGACTTTCACGCGTCACCTTCAGAGGAGCCGCCTGAAAAACATTTGTCGTATACACGGCAGCAGCCGTAGCTGGAACCTCACAAAGAATCACTCCGAGATCGTTGCGGTCTGTTTTTTTCAATCCACAGTGCAGTCCTCCGGACTTAAATCCTTTAGGTGAAGTAATGCTTCCACCTTCCAAGGTAGTAAATAATTCAATCTCGCTCATGTTATTTGTACCGCTGATCCTTATGGATACACAGGTGTGTAGCCGAGGCCAAGGGTTTCCTCCCATCCCATCATCAAATTAAGGTTCTGTATCGCCTGACCTGCCGCACCTTTTACAACGTTATCAATGACGGAGACTATGGTCACCCGCCCTGTACGAGCATCTGTCGCAAATCCGATATCACAATAATTAGAGCCACTAACTTCTTTTGTCGCTGGAATCACACCTACATCGCGTACCCGCACATAGGGTCTGCCCGCATAATATTCACGATATAAATTCACAAAATCCTGCTCCGTATAATTGCCCGTCATTCCTGCATACATCGTACTCATAATTCCTCTGCTCATAGGCACGAGATGTGTGGTGAACGTTACGGTTACCTTTTCTCCAGCAATCTCCGTGAGCGTCTGCTCGATTTCTGGTATATGTTGATGTTTATTTATTTTATAAGTTTTTAAGTTCTCGTTTATCTCTGCATAATGCACCATCAGGCTCGTTCCGCGCCCTGCTCCGGTAACCCCGGATTTGGCATCAATAATAATACTGTCATGCTTAATCCAGCCTGCCTGAATCGCAGGAATTAGTCCAAGAAGTGTAGCCGTAGGATAACAGCCTGGATTAGATATAAAATCAACCCCGGCCACACGCTCTCCGAACACCTCGCAAAGTCCGTACACAGCTTGTTCTAGGTACTCATCAGCAGGAGCTGTATGTTTGTACCAGTGCTCATATTCTGCGCCATCCTTCAATCGGAAATCACCGGATAGATCTACGACCTTAAGTCCAACTTCCAGCAGCTGAGGCACCAGCTTTGCACTTACACCAGACGGCGTAGCCGTAAAAACCACATCCGCCCGCTCAGCCATCTGCGCCGGATCAACGCCATCCAACCTTCGGTCAATAATGCCCGTCAAATGAGGAAACCCTTCCTCTATCGCATCCCCTGCACTAGATGAGGAAATTACCGAAGTAATCTCTACTTTAGGATGACTTTGTAGTAGCCGAATCAGCTCTACGCCTCCATAACCCGTTGATCCAACAATCGCCGCCCTCAGCTTGCCTTCCACTGTCATCCCCACTTCCTGCTTATCATGAATATATTATTTAATATAATGCATACCGTCTTAGAAATATGTATTATTATACATCCCTATTAATATAAATACAACACAATATGTGAACTTTATTCATCCTAAATATAACCTCATTTAGAAAAAAAGAGAAGCGTCGCCTCCCCCGTAGGAGAGATTACGCTTCTCTTTTAAATCCTTCGCCTAACACTTCATGTGCTTCGGTAATAATAACAAATGCACTTGTATCTACGGATTGGACAATCGCCTTTAGCCTTGATACTTCATTCTGACCTACCACAACCATCAGAACAGTACGTGCATCTCCAGTGTACCCGCCATGTGCGTCCAGCTTCGTCAAACCACGATCCAGATCATTTAATATCGCCGCAGATATTTCATCTGTCTCGTCTGAGATAATATAAGCAACCTTCGTATAACGGAAGCCTACCTCTATTGCATTAATGGCTTTACCCGTAACAAACAATCCGATCAGCGCATACAGCGCCTGCTCCATGCCGAGTATAAATGCAGCCAGCACAATAACCGTCCCGTCCAGCAACACAACGGAAACCGAGAAGCTGAGACCGGATATCTTTTGAATGATCTGCGCCAAAATCGTAAGTCCACCTGTTGAGCCCCGTCCGCGGAACACAACGCCAAGTCCCACCCCCACACAGATACCGCCATAAATGGAGGCTAAAAGTGGATTAGTTGTCGGTGTAGGTAAATCTTTTGTCAACAAGATAAATAGCGGCAGCACAAAGCTCCCAAGCAACGAGCGAACGCCGTATTGTTTACCCAGGAAGATTACTCCGAGCACAAACAGCGGGATATTAAGTGCCCATTGCGTAAATGCCGGTTCAGCCCCAAACCAAGCTTCAGCCAATACAGAAAGACCCGATACACCACCAGAAGCTATATGATTAGGCAGAAAAAAAAGATTAAACCCCAGTGCCGTGATTAGCGAACCGATCAGAATAAGCATTGTATCCACCACATGACGGACGGGTCCATTCAGTGGAATCAGCGGGGGTTTATTACGAGAATTGATTTTTTGCATTTCATGGCGCTCCTTAAAGTGTCATCTTGCTCTACGTAAGAAGAAACGGCTATTCCATCCATATTAAAGAATGGTATCCGTTTCCCCTAAAAAAATATAAAGATAAAGCATGGAGTAAGCTTATACTTTCCTATATTCCCGAAAAAATCCCTTAATCCGCCTCAACCTTGATCTGGCTACGCAAGTACCCATCAATGAACGCGTCCAGGTCTCCGTCCATTACTGCACCCACATTACCTGTTTCCACGGAAGTACGGTGATCCTTGACCATGTTATACGGATGGAATACATAGGAACGAATCTGACTGCCCCAAGCGATTTCGGATTGCTCGCCGCGAATCTCATCCAATTGCTGCTGCTGCTCTTGCAGTTTGCGCTCATAGAGCTTGGAACGCAGCATTTTCATGGCTTGTTCCCGGTTCTTGATCTGTGAACGTTCGTTCTGGCAGGTTACCACTACGCCCGACGGCAAGTGAGTAATCCGTACCGCAGAGTCCGTGGTATTGATATGCTGTCCACCGGCGCCACTCGCACGATACGTATCGATCTTAAGATCCTCGGTGCGGATCTCAACTTCAACATCATCCGTAATTTCCGGAACGACATCACAGGACACAAAAGAGGTGTGGCGTCTACCCGAAGAGTCAAATGGAGAAATCCGCACCAGTCGGTGTACACCCTTCTCAGCTTTTAAATACCCGTATACGTTGAAGCCCTTAATGAGTAGTGTAACACTCTTAATTCCTGCTTCATCACCCGGTAAATAATCGAGCACCTCAACCTTAAATCCACGTTTTTCAGCCCAACGTGTGTACATACGCAGCAACATTTGCCCCCAGTCTTGGGATTCCGTTCCGCCTGCACCCGGATGAAGCTCAAGGATCGCATTCAGCTTGTCATACGGCTGGTTAAGCAGCAATTGCAGCTCGAATTCATCCACTTTACTGCCTAGGCTACGGATCGTCTCTCCGATTTCTGTTGCCAGATCCTCATCGCCCTCTTCATCCGCAAGCTCTGCCATCATCGCAGCATCATCGTATTCCTGTTGAAGTTTCTCGTATTGATCTACGGAAGATTTCACAGCGTTCATCTCAGCGATTACACTCTGCGCTTGCTCACTATTATCCCAGAATCCTGGAGCTGCCATTTTCTCTTCAAAGTTAGAAATCATCTCTTGCTTAAGATCTAAGTCAAAGAGACCCCCTAAGGTCAGTTAGTTTCTTGCCTATTTCACGCAGATCCTGCTTTACATTTGGTTCTATCATAGGTCACTTCACCTTTCAAAATGGGTTGTTACGGTCTTCGCTCTATTGGATAGTTAGTGAATGAGTGAATGTTCAGCCATTCCGAGAAGGATTAGACTTCCGATCGCTGTTGTTTCCAGATTCCTTGAATAGATAACCACATCGCGGTTGGAATCTCGAAACAAAGGCGAACACTCCGTTTCTACAGTTCCAAACCTTCTCTCCATTCCAAATTCACTCAAGTGCTAAAGATCCAAAAAAGCGACTGGGCCGTAAACGGGGGATACCCCCGGGCCCAGCCGCTCTTTATGGTTAGTATACCCATAGAGATCAGGGTTAAAGACTTACATCTTCAACACCTGAATATGAGCGCTACTAAACGTTTGTCTTATGCGTTTTGACCGTGGCAATTCTTGTACTTCTTGCCGCTTCCGCAAGGGCAAAGATCATTACGGCCAGTCACAGCCTCAACATGAACCGGACGTTTCTCAACAGGTTCGCTGTTTGTAGAGATCTTGTCTTCATCAATAACGGATTGACGTTCCTGATTCGCCTCGATGTGAGCCTTCATAATATAAGTAGCTACTTCTTCTTGAATCGTAGCAGTCATAGTATTAAACATCTCAAAGCCTTCGAATTGATATTCGCGAAGTGGATCCGTACCACCGTAAGCACGCAAGTGAATCCCTTGACGCAATTGATCCATTGCATCAATATGATCCATCCATTTGCTATCTACGGAACGAAGCACGATTACCTTCTCGAATTCACGTACGAGTTCTGAACCCAGACGTTCTTCACGTGCAGCATATTTCTCAAGCACACGTTCGAAAATAAACTCGATGATCTCCTCAGCTTCCTTACCCCATAGAATATCACGGGTCAAAGCACCTTCTTCAAGCAGCTTGCTGTTTACGTAATCAGCAACTTCTTGCAGTTCCCAGTTCTCAGGAATATCATCGCTACAGTGTGCTAGAACGATACGCTCAATTACAGGCTTGATCATTTCAAGCACGATATCTTTAATATTATCGGACTCCAGAATCTCACGGCGTTGTTTATAAATAATTTCACGCTGTTGATTCATCACGTCATCATATTGCAATACGACTTTACGGATATCAAAGTTATTGCCTTCAACACGTTTCTGAGCAGATTCTACAGCACGCGTGATCATACGGCTCTCAATCGGCTGATCTTCCTCGAATCCGAGACGATCCATCATAGTCAGAACGTTGTCAGCACCAAAACGCTTCATGAGCTCATCGCCAAGCGACAAGTAGAATTGTGTAGAACCAGGGTCACCTTGACGACCCGCACGACCGCGCAGCTGGTTATCAATCCGGCGCGATTCGTGACGCTCTGTACCAATGATATGCAGACCTCCAAGATCTGTCACACCTTCACCAAGAACGATGTCCGTACCACGTCCAGCCATGTTGGTAGCAATCGTAACTGTACCTGGCTGACCTGCATGGGTAATGATTTCTGCTTCCGCAGCGTGATGCTTCGCGTTAAGTACTTGGTGTCTAACACCTTTGCGCTTCAGCATTTCAGAAACGAGCTCTGAATTCTCGATCGACACTGTACCAACCAGTACAGGCTGGTTCTTTTTGTGACGTTCTACGATTTCTTCCACGACAGCCTTGAACTTACCATTCTCACTCTTGTAGACAACATCCGGCATATCTACACGCTGATTTGGTTTGTTCGTAGGAACTTGAAGAACTTCAAGACCATAAATCTTCTTGAACTCCTCTTCCTCAGTCTTCGCTGTACCTGTCATACCACCGAGTTTACGATACATACGGAAGTAGTTCTGGAATGTGATTGTTGCAAGAGTCATACTCTCATTCTGTACTTCGATTTCTTCCTTCGCTTCAATCGCTTGGTGCAGCCCATCGCTATAACGACGACCTGACATTAGACGTCCTGTAAATTCATCAACAATAACGACCTCACCCTCGTTTACAACGTAATCTACGTCACGACGCATAATTACATTTGCTTTTAGGGCTTGGACGATATGGTGATTCAAAGTTACATGACTGTGATCATACAAGTTCTCAATACCAAAAGCGCGCTCAGCAGTAGCTACACCTTTTTCAGTCAAGGCAACAGACTTCACCTTAATATCAACTGTGTAGTCTTCTTCAGCCTTAAGCTTTTTCACGAAACGGTCTGCTGAAAAATACAATTCTGTAGACTTCTCAGCTTGTCCGGAAATAATAAGAGGTGTACGTGCTTCATCAATAAGAATAGAGTCCACTTCATCAATAATACAGAAATACAGAGGGCGCTGAACCATTTGCTCTTTATAAAGCACCATGTTGTCACGCAAATAATCAAAACCAAATTCGTTGTTTGTGCCATACGTAATATCGCAGGCATAAGCAGCTTGTTTATCAGCATGGTCCATACCGCTCAGGTTAACCCCAACCGTCATGCCCAGGAAGTTATAGATTTGTGCCATTTGTGCGCTGTCGCGCTGAGCCAAATAGTCATTGACCGTTACTACGTGTACGCCTTTACCTAGCAAAGCATTCAAATACACTGGCAATGTACCTACTAGTGTCTTACCTTCACCAGTCTTCATCTCGGAGATCCGGCCTTCATGCAGAGCCATACCACCAATTAACTGCACATCAAAATGCCGCATACCAAGTGTCCGCTTGGAAGCTTCACGTACGGTTGCAAATGCCTCAGGAAGAATTTCTTCCAGAGTTTCGCCTTTTTCAATACGGGCACGGAATTCTGCTGTCTTAGCTTGTAACTGTTCATCAGATAGCTTTACAAATTCCGGTTCCAATCCATTAATTACATCGACTGTCTTCATGAGACGTTTAACGTCACGATCGTTGGTGTCTCCGAATATTTTCTTTACAAGTCCTAGCATGGTTAACCCCTTTCATGCAACACAGATGGTGGAACCGAGCCCATCCTCACAAAATTGAAAGGGCCATTTATAAATTCGATTCCGCTGCTTCATAAATTGTAACAGTTTGTAAGAGATGCCGCAATACAAGGTGTATCAGCCACATTTTTCAAATATAGTCGCTTATACGCACAAGAGCCCTATTCGCTGCAAGCGAATAGGGGCTCGGTTTAAATTTCTTAGGTTCTGACTAACTCTCGAGGCCCTTTATACTTAGAGCATAACTGGCATCATTGTATCTTAGCCCTGTTCAATCAGTCCATATTTACCATCATCACGTTTGTAAACTACGCTTACTTCCGAGGTGTCGATATTGGAAAACACAAAGAAATTATGTCCCACCATGTTCATTTGAAGAATTGCTTCTTCCACATCCATCGGCTTCATTGTAAAGCGTTTGTTCCGCACAACTTCTAAATCATCATAATCTTGTTCTTCTACAGCAACAGCGGTACTAGCTCCATCCACAAACAGCGTCTTCAGTCCCTCTTGACGGAACTTACGATTGATCTTCGTTTTGTGTTTGCGAATTTGACGTTCCAGCTTGTCCACAACGGCATCTATGGAAGCATACATGTCATCGCTGCGATCTTCCGCACGAAGCGTCACGCCAGCAAGCGGAATGGTTACTTCCACCGTATGAAGGCCGCGAACTACGCCAAGCGTCACAGACCCTTCAGAGGTAGGGGGTGCTTCGAAATACTTCTCAAGTTTGCTGAGCTTCTTATCAACATACTCTCTCAAAGCGTCGGTCACGTCAATTTGTTGACCTCGAATGGTGAATTGCATGGCCACTCCTCCTTTAGTTACACCTTCATTATACCAAATTGTTAAGGCTAAGTAAAAAGTAATTCCTTACAGCCCTTACAATTAGATAACAAATATTGTCCTTGTGTTCACAAATAAAACAAGTCCGGTAAGAGCAACTATTCGCCTCACCGGACCAATTGTAAACCTGTCGTTATTATAGTACGAATTCCATTCTTATATTCCCAAACTGAGACAGTATAAGATTAAGTTACTTGGTATGAATTTGAATGATTTCTACAGGTGACAATTGCATACCTGATCCTGTAATAACGTATACCTTATAGGCGGTATTGGCTGTTAATCCAGTCAAAGTATGCGTATGTTTTACACCAGGAGCGAACGTAAGCGTGTCCGTCCATGGAGCAGTCAATGCTGTACCCGCACTATTCTGACCTAAAGAAATTTGTGTTGCGCTAGGTGCTTTTTCATTAGCAGGTAATACTACATATCTTACTGGGGTTGGAGTGTCACCTGTCGCACCATATTTAACATATACATCTGCTGTAACTGTACCTACTTGTCCTGGTTCAAAAAGCGTAATCGACTTTTCAGTTGCCTGAGCAGTAGTTAAACGAACTGTTGTTACAGTAGACAGATTGCCAGATGCATCAGCTACTACGATATATGTTGCATATTCCGTCCCAGGATTCAATCCGTAAACAGAGAATGTAACCGTTGCTTTGGCTACAGTTGCAACACTACCATGAATTTCGCTTGCAGTTCCATTGCTGATCTGTCCTTTTTCCACCTGTAATGCACTCGGTGCAGTTACGTTAGCAGTATAAGGAGCTACAACATAGTACACTGAGCCTGTTACGGAAGATGTCAGGTATACATCGGCTGTTACCGAACCAACGTTACCATAGGTTGCCTCACTTACGGTTGGTGTTGTGACATTTCCACCATCGTTACCGCCGCCAGATCCACCACTTCCTCCACCCGTACTACCACCTGGAGTAGCTGTAGGCGTTGGGGTAGCTGTTGGTGTCGGAGTAGCCGTTGGCGTTGGGGTAGGAATTACTCCACCACCTGTGCCGCTACCTGGGTAATAGATGACTGAGGTGTTGATGATACCTACAGCCTCTGCACGTGTTAACGATCTCTTAGGACCGAAGGTTCCATCCGGATAACCGTTAATAATCTTTTTATCCGCTGCAGCGGCTACTGCACCTTTTGCCCATGCTGCAATTTGTGCATTGTCTTTAAATTTGCTAGTAGTGCTATTGGTGCTCAATTTAAGTAATTTCGCAGCCATTACTGCTGCCTCTTGTCTTGTGAGCGGACTATTAGGACGGAACGTATTGTCCTCGTATCCTCCGATATAACCAGCTTCCACGGCTTTAGCCACTTCACTGTAGTTCCAGTTCGTGCTTTTCATATCTTTAAAGCTTACAGTTGCTTTTTCTTTAAAACCGAACAGGCGATTTACTAGAGTCACATACTCCCCACGTGTAATTGCCTTGTTTGGTTTAACTGTACCGTCTGGGTATCCTCCAAGGTATCCACTATCTAGCCATTCCTGTAGCTGAGCTTGGGCCCAGTGACCTTGAATATCCTTAGGCACGGAGGCGGCAGATACGCTGCCAAGAGATCCTAATAACATACTAACTCCTAAAACTCCGGTCATAAGACCGCGCAACTTCTTTTTCATCCTGCTAATCATCCTCCTAAAAGTTTTGATAGCGTAGGCTATATGAATCTCTTCTCGGAAGTATTGGCCTAGGCTAACATAGTGTGCGTCGAGGTAAGATAAACAGCTCAACGTATACTTATTACCCACATTTCGAAGAGTTCTAACATTTTCCATATTATAAATTTACAAAGTACGCTATTTTCTTTCTATTAACAGCATTGATAGAGGCTTATGAGAGCACAAATTATCCCCACAAAGTGGAGCTTTGCCGGGGCCTCAAACACACAAAAAAAAGGACCTCGGGAGAATTCCCAAGATCCTTGCTAGCGCTGTCTAAATTGCTAACCATCTACTTATATGTAGGTCGGCTTAGCCGTATGATTATAATTTGATTACGTTAGCTGCTTGTGGTCCGCGTGCACCTTCAACGATATCGAACTCTACGGATTGGCCTTCATCCAAAGTTTTGAAACCATCTGTTTGAATCGCGGAAAAGTGTACGAATACGTCGCCACCGTCTGCAGTCTCGATAAAACCATAACCTTTTTCTGCGTTAAACCATTTTACTTTACCTTCCATTGATTAAACATTCCCTTCGTCATCAGATGAACGTGAGTCTTGCTCACAAATCGACTATACCACCGTAACTTCTTCATTGTCAATTGGAAAAGTAAATGTTTACATGCAATAATTTACCACGTAAAATAGGACGTTTAATTTACCATAATCAAGAAATAGTTGCGGCGTAAGGATCAAAAAAAGAGCAGACGGTATTTAATACCCGTCTACTCCTATAGTGAAACACAGAATAAGTTATTTTCTGCGATCCATTAGAAAGCTATCTGGAGTGTAAGCAGCCTCGTAGGCGCTGCGCTGTACCTTGGCCTGATTACGCTTCTGCAACCAGTCCTGGGCTTCCAATCGAAGGGCGTTCATTCTGTCTAAGATCACATTGTCATACTCCAAAATTCGATTAATTTCTTGTTTTTGTGCGGGCGTCGACTTACAAATTCCGGCTTGTTCTGCAATAGAGTCGACAAGTTCCTGACGATCCTCGACAAAAAGCTCCAGTTCTTCATAGGTAGTCTCATCGAGTCTGTACGTGATACCTAAGGTCAGTTCCTTCAGGCTCTGAATTAACTCATCCATGAGCACTTTCAGCCTGTCCCTGGCCTGCAGCGATTTTGGATGCTTGTAGCCAAGTTTCCCGAAGTTCTGTAAGGTACCCGATAGCCTCTTCCGCTTTTTCTGGGCTTTTGCGGATGTTGGCATCAATTAATAGATGATTTGTATATTCGTAAAGTGAATAAAGATTATTAGAGATTTCATAGGAGTAGTCCAATGTACTCATTAACTCACTAACTATAGATTGTGCTTTACCAAAATTAAGACTTGTCTTCTCATAGTCCTGTTTACTGAGTCCATCCATTGCTGTTCTCACGAAGCGAATAGCTCCATCGTACAACATAATTACTAGTTGTGCAGGTGTTGAGGTTTGAACAGAAGACTGACGGTATTTCTCATACGGAGATGTAATCAATAATCTCACCCTCTATTTTATAAATTTCTTAGCTGGATGTGGGGAAAAGACTGGAAGACTGCGCCTGTAATTTATTCATTGCCGTTTCCATTGCTGAGAACTGCTTGTAATAGCGTGTTTCAGCATTATTTAGCATGGTTAACATATCGCTTATACGAGTGTTATAATTTTTGAGCTTCTTACCCATAACACTTTCTTCTTTGAAGGTACTGGTTAGATCAGTAGAGTACTTGTTAGTACCTACCCTCGAGACTAGTGCATCCAGTGTGTTATTGACTTTACTAGCTAACTTGTCAAATACCCCTGTAGTGGAGGCGCTGGCTGGTCCCTGGAGTAGATCCATAACCCCTTGAGCATCGTTGGCAAGAGCCTTTTTCAAAGCAGTCTCATCTAACTTCAGTTTTCCTCCCTCAAAGTAAGATCCGGTAGTCACCCCGATAGAACTCAAGGCACCGATCTGGTTAGAAATAACCCCACGCAAAGAGGATACCGCTTCTCTTAATATATCATCGTTTTTCAAAAGTCCGCTTTTGGCTTTTTCTGTCCAAGTCGTGATATCTGCCTCTTTCATTGCTGACTTTTGCTCATCAGACAATGGTGCAAAATCGCGGTACTTCTCTTCAGATATTTTATCGTTCAACAATTTCAACAAACTGTTGTAATCTTCAACAAATCCTTTTATTGCATCTACAGCTTTTTGAGGGTCTGATTGAGTTTTGATTGTAATAGGCTTATCCGTTCCTGTTGATGGATTCACCTCAGGATCGGTCTGGGTGGATGTTGTAGCCAATAATGTCAGTTGGACCCCGTTAATCAAGAAATTATTACTATCTTTTTTTATCATCGTATCATTAACAAATACAATAGCATCCATGCCTGGTTTAACATCTTTACCAGTGTATTGTTTAATGCCTTTAAAAGCCTCAAATAAATTATTACTACCATCAACTGATTCAATAGATAAGGCACCTTTACTTCCAAAAGTCTTAGATGAAATAATCAGCTTCCCAGTGACTTCATCAAAACTCGCGATAGCATTAGCTTTAGTGTTACCATTAATCGTTGCAATAACAGTAGAAATCTCTGTCGCTCCTGTAAAAGAAAAAGTTTGCTCATTGATCTTCAAACTATATTTCTCTGCCTTATCAGCATCCGTAATCTCAACATTTGAACCGTTGATTTTTGCCTTAGCTAGTGAAGAAGCTGTAGTTAAACCAGAACCTGCACCATTTGATTCAATTGTAGCCTTGGTAGCCAGCTGAGTAATACTTACTTTCATATCAATTCCGTTAGCAGTTGCTGTAGCTTCAGCGGTTAACGCTTCCGTATTACCGCTTGTAACAGCCTTATTGGCATTCATAGCTGAGTTAACGCCATATTTATCAGTAAGTTTATTTGTACGAAAATCAACCAACTTACTATTAATTTCGCGATAACTGTCTCTAGTCCAGTTAAGGATCTGTTTCTGTTGATTAAGCTTATCTAAGGGGACACGCTTAGCGGTCATCATACTCTTTACCATGCTATCGATATCCATCCCTGAAAATCCATTTACACGTGTAACCAAAACAGCACCTCCTACTCCTAAATTTTCTCGTCTACAAGTATTCCGGCAATTTCCATCATCTTAGCTACGAGATCCAGAGTTTTCTCTGGGGGTACTTCGCGAATGAGTTCACCGGTATCCTTATTAAGCACCTTGACCATAATATCATGCGTCTTCTCGTGGATGCTGATCTGCAGCGTAGTCTGGGGTCCCTGTAGAGATTTCACCGCCCGTTCAATGGTACGAATGAGCTGTTCTTCAGCAACAGACACATTTACCCCCTGCTTCTCTCTCAAACTCATATCCTTAGCATTTCGGATAGGCGTTTCTTGATTTATGGATGACACCGATGCAGTACTGGACTTTGCTTCAGATACACCCTGTACACTTGTTACGGAACTAGCAGGACTAGCAGAACTAGCAGAACTAGCAGAAAGAGAAAACTGTACATTCATAAAGCCCGACCTCCACCAACGCTCATTTTATACTCTTTATATCGGTTAGATTCAGGGATAATTTAGGACTTAAGAAAGATAAACTTGAAAAAATCCCGGGAATTCCGAAGTTTTATTAATAATCACAAATATTCAAAAAAAAAGAACCTTGGAAAAAATCCAAGGTTCTTTTTGTAAAGCTATAATTGTTAATTTTTAAATTAACGAAGCAATTGAAGAACGCCTTGTGGTTGTTGGTTAGCTTGAGCCAACATAGCTTGAGCAGCTTGAGCAAGGATGTTGTTCTTAGTTTGTGACATCATTTCTTTTGCCATGTCTACGTCACGGATACGAGATTCAGCAGCAGTCAAGTTCTCGGAAGAAGTTCCCAAGTTATTGATTGTATGTTCCAGACGGTTTTGGTTTGCACCTAATTTCGCACGTTCGCCGGAAACTTTATCAATAGCTGATTGGATCTTTGTAATTGCATTTGCTGCATCCTCATGAGTTGTTACATCAAGAGCCTGTTCAGTAGTTGTATTGTTTGTACCATCAGTTACAGCAAGTTTATCAGTCGTACCTGCAGTAGTAATACCCAACGCGGATGCTCTCATGTCAGCAACATCAAGAGTCAAGCTTTGGTTTTGGTTTGCACCAATCTGGAACTTCATACTCTTAGCATCGTCAGCTACTACTGCAGCTTTTGCTGCTACACCTTTTGTTACTGTTTCAAGTAGGGTACCGCCACCAATAGTTGGAGTATGATCTGCTTCTGCACCTGCTTTTTGGGTTATGATCAGTTTGCCAGCATCCCCACCTGTACCCGCAGTAACAGTGTACTTAGCACCCAGCGTTGCATCTGCATTAATTGATGTAATCAGCCCAGCAAGATCAGCAGATCCAGCAGCAATGGTTGTACCATCGATTGTGAATGCTGCTGTCGGATCTACTACGCCCGCTTTAAATACACCCGCTACTGCGTCTACCTTGGCAGAACCAGCTCCGTTTTTATCGCCA
Source organism: Paenibacillus sp. FSL R5-0923 (assembly GCF_038009145.1). Taxonomy (NCBI): domain Bacteria; kingdom Bacillati; phylum Bacillota; class Bacilli; order Caryophanales; family Paenibacillaceae; genus Paenibacillus; species Paenibacillus sp. FSL R5-0923. The sequence goes on along the minus strand of NZ_JBBPAT010000001.1, from coordinate 1,247,947 downwards.
TTCAATAGTTTTTGAGTATTGAACTCAGTGGTGTTACCGATACGGTTGATTTCAGAAGTTAGTGAGTTAATCTCTTTCTGAATTTCTCCACGGTCAGTTTCTGTGTTAGTACCGTTTGCCGATTGGTTTGCAAGTTCACGCATACGTTGCAGGATGCTGTGTGTCTCATTCAATGCACCCTCAGCTGTTTGAATCAAAGAGATGCCATCTTGAGCGTTACGGGAAGCTTGGTCAAGACCACGAATTTGCCCACGCATTTTTTCGGAGATCGCGAGACCAGCAGCGTCATCGCCAGCACGGTTGATTCTCATGCCAGAAGACAGTTTCTCGATGTTTTTGCTAGTGTTAGCAGTGTTAATGGATAATTGACGATGAGTATTTAAGGCTGTTACGTTGTGATTGATAATCATTAGATATTTCCTCCCTGAAATTGAGTTAGTTCCACATCCATGTGGTAAACGCCGAACCATTAAGGTCGGCCGCCCTGCCGGATCAGCGTCTACTACATATATCGACGGTATGTATCCAAGTGTTTAGAGCAAATTGAAGTTTTTTTGAAATTCCTTGAATAAATCTCTTAAATCAAATAAAAAACCTGAGTCTGCATTCGTGCAGTCCCAGATTCTGAATTCAGTATATACGTTATAACCATTAATCGTTATTATTCACTTTGCGAAGTTGATGGATCAGTGCCTTCAGATCAGACTGCTGTGGAGCAACGGATTCGCGGTTAGATTCTTGTATAGAAAGATATACTTCTTTGCGAAAAATATCGACATGCTTCGGTGCAGAAATACCAACCTTTACCGTATCACCTTCCACACTTAAGATCGTCAGCTCTATCTGATCTTGGATGACGATGGACTCCCCTTTTTTTCGAGAAAGCACAAGCATATCATCCACCATCCTTTCCATCGATAACCGACTGCACCTGCAGCAAGCTATGCTTTGTATGATAAGGTGCTTTATGAAGAACGATCTGTTTAGCTAAACGAGCTGTAGGATTCAATACAATAGGAGCCAGAAGATTAATTGTCGAATGTTCGGTTTGTTCCTTCAGCGTGATAATACAACGAACGACAGTCCCATCATTTATGCTTAATTCTTCAGCTTCATCATCCGGCAACTCAAACTCATAGGACAGATAAAAAACAAATGGATCTCCTAACAGAAAGGATAGACCCCTGTTTCTAACAGATTGTAGATAGCAAAAAGGCGTCTCCTCCATCGCAATCAAAGCAAAATCGGTTTCTTCATCAAAGCCAGGTAGTCCTTTCGGAAAATGATATATTTGCATTTCATCTACTTCCAGTTTGCCCCAAGATAGTGTTTCTATAATCAAGTTATTCACTCCTCAAAAGTTTCGCTTCGCAAAACTAACATCTTATGAAAATCCCACCACATTATATATAGCACAAAAGCTATAGAGGCGCTTTCTGGCACATCTATAGCTTAAAAAGCTACGTTTGAACATTCAATTCTGGTGGAATAAACTGAATAGAAGCATATTGCTGCATATATATATTTAACTTTCCACGGGTATATTCAATTTCTGGATTACGTCTTTCCACCTGAATGTTCACTCTCGCGGCTCGAAAATCAATTAGTGGGGCTCTCGTTTCGATGTGAATGTCCACATTGTCGTATGATGCTGGGCCTCGAATCTCAGGAAAAGAATTTGGTTCGGTATCCATACCGTAAACTTCTGCAATTGTATTACCAGGTCTAAAAAACTGAGCCATCCGATTCCCTTGCTCGACCTTTCTGGCAATTCCCTGAAGATATAACTGTTGAATGCCGGAATAAATCCGTTTATTCATATCCAGCATTTTCCCACCGTTATAAGCCTCCCAAGCACGGGATTGATCAATAGTAAGCTCCGGTCTAGTAGATTGAACAGTTAATTCACCTGCAGTAGTCGTTATATTAACCTCAGCTTTAGGCTGAGTGATCGAATAAGTGCCCGGATCAGCATCAATACCAATCACAGCAGGCGTCTGACGGATTTGCAATATCGGTTGTAGCAACGAGAACCACCTCCGTTATCTGATAAAGTCTACGAGAGTTGTGGAAATAATCTTTGCACCCACAGACAAGGATGCATTATAGATATTCTCTTGAATCTTAGAGTTCATAATCAAACCTTCATAATCGGCATCTTCAGTCTTAGCCTGTAAGTCCGTTAAGTTAATATTCAAATCACTAAGCCGATCCTGCATTAATTCTACACGGTTGGTTTTGGCCCCTATTTCAGAGCGTGCCGTCAGAATTTTTTCCATCCTTGTATCAATTAAACCAAGTTGTGCCGATATTCCTTTGGAATCACCCGATTTCAAGGCAACTGATAATTGATTAATGATTGCAAACAAATTATCCGCATCCCCAGTGTTACCGAATACGTCATTACCAGTCGTACTAATAGGCATACGCACATCTTCACCTACAATAAACTGAATCTGCCCGGTATCTGTTGTAATCGGCTTAGATACATCATATGTACCATCTGCACCTTTAGCGAACTCATAAGGTTTCGTGTTGTACTGCTCACCATTAAAAATGTATTTACCATTCAACGTACTATTTGCAATATCCACAAGTTGGTCTTTTAACTGCATCACTTCGGCATTAATACTGTCCAGTGCTGACTGTGGATTAGTCCCTGTCGCAGCTTGTACAGACAGTTCACGAATCTTCTGAACAACATCTCCAGCTTGTCCTAGGACTGTATCATTATAATCAAGCCATGAAAGAGCGCTATCTACATTCTTAGTATATTGCTCGTTAGAAGAAAGCTCCGCACGATAGCGCAGGGAATACGTAATCCCTACCGGATCATCGGAAGGCTTGTTGATTTTTTGTCCGCTTGCAAGCTGTAATTGTGTGTCGTTCATTGTACGTGCATTGCGGTTTAGGTTAAGCAAAAGCTGTGAATTCATCATGTTAGAGGTTACTCTCAACATACGCTATATCTCCTTTTATCTGCCGACTGTGCCGGTGGAATTAATCAATTTGTCGAGCAGTTCATCAAAAGTAGTCATAAAACGCGCAGCGGCACTATAAGCATGCTGGAATACGAGCATATTCGACATTTCTTCATCCAGTGAAACGCCACTGACTGATTGACGACGGGAGTTAACCTGCTCTACCAGATAATCTGAGTTGTCTGTTTGACGCGCAGCCTCCTGCGATTGAATACCCAATTGGCCAACCATAGAACCTAGAAGCCCACCCACAGTATTGCTAACTTTACCGTCTGGCGTAGTGAATTTACTATCCTTCAGGTTTGTCAGCAAGAGCGCCAGGGTGTTATTTCCTTTAACGACCTGTGTGTTGCCAGCTGCATCAACAGTTGTACGTAGTGAAGTTGCGAATAAGCTAACATCTGCAGCAATTTCCGGATTCAACTTGATCGTTCCAGCGTCACCAGAGGTTACGAAGAAATCACGACCAGAGCTTCCATCCATCGCATAACCTAACTTGTGAAGTCCGTTCAGGCCTTTAACAATGGTTTTAGCGTCCTCATACATCGTTGCTCCCTTAGGCACTGCCTGACCAGCGGCCAAAGTAACTACGGTGCCATCCGCTTGCGTAATCTTAGCATCATTAGTCAACATCGTACCCTCAGGAAGATTAGAACCTGCCGGTATTGTAATTTCAACGTCACCTGTAGCAATCGTACTAGCCATATCGTTGAGTTGTTTCTTGTAGTCGGTAACATAAGTGTTTTTGGAGAAAATCATTCCGTAGGCCTCGCCGCCCTTCAAAGTTCCAGCGGCATAAGCATTATTAAGAAATGCACTATCTACGGTTGCAGTAACTTCTCCACCCTCTACCAGTGGCTGTCCACCCAGTGAAACGTTATAACCAGCTTCCGTCTCTACAACGGTAATATTAGCAATCTTGGATAGCTTGTCTGCCATCAGATCGCGTTGATCGCGTAAATCATTCGCCTGATCGCCCATACCTTCGATCTTATAGATCGATTTATTCAGATCTGCGATAGCGGTCAGGTAGCCCTGAGCCTCTTTTGCTTTAACGTCAATATTAGTAGCTAGATCCCGATCGAGATTATCTAATTGCGTGCTCATATAATTCATGGCATCGGTCAGAGATTGTGCAGTTTGCACTACAATCTTACGAGCAGTAGGATCTTCAGGGTTCTTACTAAGGTCAGACCATGATTTCCAGAAGTTATCTAGAACGGTACGAATACCTGTATCCGATGGTTCGTTAACAATCGCTTCTAGTTTAGAGAGGGTATCTGCTTGAAGTTTCCAGTTACCAAATGCAGAATTCTCACCACGGTACTGATCATCCAGAAACATTTCCCGAATCCGATCGATAGATGAGAATTCCACCCCTGTACCCATTTGACCAGGAACGGTAGATTTATTAAATCCGTACGCTTCAATAGGTAAAGCAGCCTTCATATTTACACGTTGACGAGTATAACCCTCGGTATTCGCATTTGCGATATTGTGTCCAGTCGTATTAAGAGCTGCGGTCTGAGTAAAAAGGCTGCGTCTCGCCGTCTCTATCGAGTGAAATGTGGATGTCATGCTGCTTACTCCTCCTTATGTTCTGCTCTGACAGAACACTTCATCAGTACAATTCTAGCCTCGTGCATCAAAAATCCCCGACCGATTTACGCCATTGCCCTTATCGGACGGACGATGATAAGTGATATCCTGATTCGGTCTTCCGACCAGCAGATCCAAAGAATAATCTATAAAAGTAAGCGACTGCTCTATCAGCTTCTGATTTAGCTCATTTGCTTCTTTCAAGCGGTGCAAAGTGCCAGAAAGCTTCTGCTGAATATGCAGCAGTCGTGCCTTGTCTTCAGGGTCAAATATAAGTCTGGACAGCTCAGTTAGGTTCAGGTTCAGGTTGGAACGAATACCTACGCCTTGTAGAACGGTATACGCTGCCGCGATTCGCTGTTCCTCGAGCTGTCCAATCAGTTTCATTAGCTTGGACTCACGGTTCAGGATGTCGATTAAGGCATCCACCTTGTTGTCCATAATCGTCTGTTTTTTCTCAGCGGCCAGCTCCAGCATTTGATTATGCACTTCGTCCAGCCGCTCCAATAGTTCTATTAATGTCGTCAATGCCATGGATGGTTTCACCTAATTCTCGGAGGATTGCTTAAAGTAAGGGGCGAGTTTCTCTGCTAGCTTAGCTGCATCTACTTGATAGGTACCTGCGGAGACCTGTTGCTTCAAACTGTCGATCTTAAGTGCACGTTCAGCATCATTACCAGAATTCTGTGCTTGCAAGAGCTGAATTGCTTCATCAGAGATCGAAACCTCATCCTTGCGTGAACTTTTCTTCATTTGTTCCTGCCTTTGCGCTTCCGCGCTGCGTTGATACGGATTCATCGCGTTAATTCGTCCGGTCTCGTTAATTTTCATAACTTCACCTTCCTTCTAATATAAAAAAGCCGATAATCTTTACTAAGTTTATCGGCGTAGACTGAAACATACTTTATAGCTGCAAACGTTTTTTTGCAGATTTTATAGGCCACGCAGCTTATCTATGGCACGATATGCGCCGTCTGTTGTCTTTTTGGTAGTATCCTCAGCAGCATTTTCCTTGGCGGCATTGGTGAGATCCTTTCTAAGCCGAGTACGGCAGCTATCACACATATGCCCATCACGAATCAGTGTTCCACACACCTCGCAGGGATACATCATATTAGGAGCATTTGCTATAGATATCCGGCCCTCTCGAATAAAGCGGGTGATCTCCTTAATCGAAATTCCCGTAGCATCGGACAGCTCTTGAATGTTGGTTCCTTTGTTTTCCCGCAAATATTCCACGCAGATCTCATATTCATGCTCCAGCTCTTTGATGCAGGGCTGGCACAAACCCATAAGATTCTTAACAAACAACCGGCCGCACCTTGGACAATTGTCTAGATTCATAACAAGCAGCCGCTCCTCTCCGTACATTCTGTACAACGCATAATATTCTTATGCTCCTAGATTACATGATTGCAGGGAATTCGTCTATGGGACAGAAGAAACGCTACTAGGTGTATGTTTGTCTTCAAAAAGTGAATGGAGGTGTTCACAATCATGCATTTTGTTCCCACTTAAGAACGTGCCCAAGTTAAGCTATACACCTCTACCGCATAACCATAATCTGAACCCACTTGTTGTATGATCTCAGCGCACGCACGAATGGTACTGCCCGTCGTATAAATATCATCAACAATAATAATCCGAACAGGACGATTTAGAGGTACCTCCCTATTAAACCAATCCGCAAATTGTGTTGTTACTGCCGGATTTTCTGCAAAAGCGTGTTTCATATCCGCCAGTCGTTCCGCTCGGCTCTTAAAGCTCTGTTTTCCCGTATGGTGTGTACGGATCAGCAGCGGAAGCTGTGGAATCTTCCTACATCTAGATAGTACATCAGCCAATCTTTCCGCTTGATTAAATCCTCGCTCCATAAGCCGAGAATCACTGACAGGCACTGGCACTAACAAATCAGCAGACCAAGAACGATGTATGATGGATGATTTTCGGGATAAAAGAGCGCTCTGCTTCTCTTTTTTTAGGGTTAGATAGGCTCTATCCAGCATGAGGCCAAGTAAAGGGGCATACCGTTCATTCCCGCGATATTTATACTGACCCAACCATTCTCGCATAACACTAGTGTAAGCCACTGCACTTCGATTACAAATAATCGGTGATGGTTCACTACTGCGGGTACAGTCAGGACAGCCCACATGCCGACCACATTTCAAGCAGCGCGGAGAACGTATCCAAGGAATGGATTCTATGCAATTCCTGCAAACTCCAGGAAATTCCGAGGATCCAAGGTTACGCTTGCCGCAGGTTAAGCATGGAGTTATAGAGGGGGACAAGAGTGCCTGAACTTTGGTTAACCATGAGAACAGAGCACTCATTTCAGCGTCTCCTTGCTAATATAGCCTTTTCGGCGAGCAATGACATTCATAGTACGGATCTGTGAGATCGCTCCACGCTGGGATCGAGTCCACTGAAGAGAGGCAAATACAACCCGCCCTGCAGGATCATCCTTAGATCGCCCGGCACGCCCCGCCATCTGAACCAATGAGGCTTCGTCAAAAAGATCGCTGTCCGCATCCAAAATAAAAACATCGCTACGAGGCACTGTAACTCCCCGTTCCAGAATCGTAGTCGTTACTAATAGGGAGATGGCACGGTTGCGGAAAGCTGTTACCTTATCTGACCGGAAGGGATCTTTGGAGGAGGTACCCTCGATAACTACGCCGGGAAAGCTCCGACGAAGCAGAACCAGTAATCCTTCAATATGTGCAATACGCGACACAAAACAAAAGATTTGCGCCTCGCGCTCGAGCGACCTACGAAGCGTATGTATGATCGATCTAGGTAAGTTCCCACGCTTTAGGCATGTTTGAACAGATGTCATAGACAGATGCTGCGGCACAGGCAAAGGATGACCATGGAAGCGGACAGGTACTCTGGCATGTGGAAGTCTGCCTGACCGGACCAACCGCTGCATTTCTTGTGGTGGAGTGGCTGATAAGTAGATAAAAGAGCCATCTACCTTACAGGCTCGTTCTGCGGCATAAGCCAACATAGGATCATTGTGGTAGGGGTACGCGTCCAGCTCGTCTATGATAACGAGATCAAAGCCTCGATGGAAGCGCAGCAGCTGATGGGTGGTCGCGAGCGTTAAGCGACCACTCACCCAGCGTTCTGCGCTGCCGCCGTAAAGCACGGCGAGAGTCTCCGCCGGGAAAGCTTTGGCGAGCCGCGGAGCGAGCTCAAGTACGACATCGCGTCGCGGCGTCGCTACGAGCGCCCGCCCACCGGCGGCAAGCACGGCCTCTAGGAGCGGGAAGATCATTTCTGTCTTCCCGGCTCCCGTTACCGCCCAGAGCAGGAACCGCTCTGGGCACGAATTGGCGGAGCGCTCACGCCGCTCCGCCAAAAAAACCAGCGCAGCGCCAGCGGCTCCCGCCTGCGCTGGGCTGAGTCCCCACCGGCCTGCGGCCGCGGTGGGGTCAAGGGCGGCCGTGCACCGCACGGCCGGAAGCGCTGCGCTGCGCAGCAGCAGCGCACAAGCCCGGCTGCGCCCAAGTGCGAGGCAGGCCTCGCAATAGGCGCAGCCCATAAGGCCGCACGCGGCGCATGCCGTGCGGCCGCTGGGAGCGCTGCCGCAACGCAGGCAGCGCGAAACCGCGCGGCGGGCGACAGCGCCGTGCCATAATACGTGCGGCAGCCTAGCCGCCGCACGCGCCAGAGCGCCAGCGCCCGCAGGGAGCTGGCGGGCCCACGCCCCATGCGCAGCCGGGGCGTGACTACCAACGGCAGCTGTCAGTTGCAGCCGCCCCTGCAGATGCGCCAGTTGTACCGCCTGACGCCAACGACCGGTCAGCTCTGGAAAGCCCTCTGCCAGCAGCGCTTCTATTTCCGGCTGAAGTAAAGAGCGGCCGGCCACCGCATGTACGAATTGTTCTACCTCCGATTCAAGCAAAGCATAATCGAGGTCATTTCCTCTGCATTCATTGTTCTTTCTAGACTGTTCTATAAATCGCCCACTTATTTCAGAAGCCTGCCATAGCGATACCCCATCACTAAGGCACTCTTCCTTTCCCATTCCTCCTGCTTCCCTTTCCTCCTTCAACTCAGGCTCAAGAACACTGCTTACGTATTGACCCCACTCCTTAGCCCCCCAGTTCCTCATTCCGTGCCTTTGTTTAAAATAATCGCGGAGCTTCACCGCCCACCCCAGCGGCAGTACAGGAGATAATAAGACCAGTTTGTCCACCGTTACTAAGCCTCTGCCTTGACGCTCCGGTCCAGCGCCAGACCACCACCATCTATCTACTGTAAGATCTAAAGAAATCCAAATACTCCAGATCCCTCTACATTCCAAGGCATACACAGCCGCTCGCATAAAATCCGCCTCCTTAACTTTCACCATAAATCACTCTCCCCCACAACACTCCCCTTACAGCCAAACGCAAAAAGCACACTCCTCCATTTCTTGGAGAGTGTGCTTCACCCGTTACTCACATATTCACTTAAAATCTGTCGCGCTTTGATTCGCATCCCCTACTTCCTGCCATCCCCATAAAAGGCAACGAAACAGACTGCCCTGACAACCGCAAGTCTACCACAATCCCTTGTTGCTGCAACTCTTCTTCACTCACCTGAAAAGTGTACATAGATGTTGCAAGATCGATAGAGCAGCCACTATCAGCCAGCCTGGAAACAATTCCAAGGGTTCCATCGCTCGAGCCATCATCCATGAACGTTACTCGAAATCGTTTTCCGGTTAAAAATGCTTGAAATGTCAGCGCCCGAATGTACCATTCCACAACAGATGCATGATTGCGAGTAATCAAAATATAATGAATCCATTTCACGGACTGCGGTGTCTGCCGCACCTTCTGCCGATTATGCAGCATATGAATAATCACTGCAGCGGATACATAAACAGCCGCAATCCATATCAACTGGGCTACCATGGAGATGCACCTCCTCTGTATACCAACACTATATGCCGGCTTTAAAAGGTCGGTGACTGCCCAGAGTTCCTATCAAGCATAAACGCCTTCGGCGTCCTTGCAAGGACGGTAAGCGTTTAAGCGAGAAATATAAGACATGAAGTATGGAGTGAAACTTATACTTTCTTATATTTTAAAGGAACAAGCTGTGCTCTCCTTGAATTCATTCCTATATGTACCGTAAATCTGTAAATATTCTTATAAGGTTACCCAACCATATTTGATCGAGTTAATTACAGCTTGCGTACGATCATCAACTTCCATTTTTTGCAAAATACTGCTAACATGGTTTTTGACCGTTTTTTCACTAATAAACAAATACTCACCGATCATTTTGTTACTCTTACCTTCCGCCATTAGGCGCAAAACTTCCGCTTCACGACGTGTTAGAGGATTGTTGTCACCGGCCACAAACTTAACACCGGCTTCCTTCACTACCGTATCAGCAGCTACTCCAGTCTCATTAAGGTAAGTCATGCGCCGCAATTGATTAATTAGCTTTCCGGTAACCTTTGGATGAATAAAAGCGTGTCCCTCACAGACCGAACGGATTGCATTAATAAGGGATTCGGCCTCCATATCCTTCAATAAGTAACCATTGGCGCCCTTACGAAGGGTTTCAAACACATAACTCTCATCATCATGAATCGATAAAATAATTACCTTAACCTCCGGGAACATTTCCCGCAGTTTTTGAGTGGCCTCCACGCCATTCTCAATAGGCATATTAATATCCATCAGTACGATGTCTGGTTTAGTTCCGTTACAGAACTCTAATACCTGGATACCGTCACCACATTCACCGATGACTTCGATATCCTCCTCCATATTCAAAATACGTTTCAGCCCTTCACGAAAAAGCTGATGATCATCCGCCAAAAGAACTTTAATGGGCGTTTTAGTAGAGTTTAAGTTCTCCATCACATTACTCCTTCCCTTTCTCCACGTTCGTCGGAATGTGGATCACGATTGTTGTCCCCTGATTCTCGGCTGATATGATTTCCATTCTGCCTTCAAGCAGCTCTACACGTTCCCGCATACCTACTAGCCCGAAGCTTTCACGATTGCCCTGCGGATTTTTTAATTTCTGCACATTAAAACCTAATCCATTATCCTTAATCACAATCTTAATTAACTGCGCTTGGTAAGTAATCTCTACCAATACAAAACTCGGATAGGCATGTTTAGCTGCATTAGACAAAGCTTCCTGGACCAATCGGTATACTGCTGCCTCCATGGCTGAAGATAGTCGATGTTCCTGACCTCTGGTTTCCAAGGTCGTCCTCAGCTTCGTCTTCTCCTCAAAATCATGCACATATTTCCGCAAAGTCGGAATTAATCCCAAATCATCGAGAGCCATCGGTCGTAAATTAAAGATGACCTTACGCATTTCTTCCAGGCTGTATCGAACCTGTCCTTTCAAATCTATTACTTCGTCCTGCACCAACCCAAATTCCTGCTTTACCAGCATTCTTTCTACAATTTCCGTCCTAAGGACTAGATTCGCCAGCATTTGAGCAGGACCATCATGAATTTCCCGGGCAATTCTCTTCCGTTCTTCCTCTTGAGCCAGGATTATCTTGAGTCCTATCATCTGTCTGTTCTTCGCAGATTCGACAATTCTCGTCACCTGACCTAGTTCTCCCGACAAATATTCGAGCACTACGCTCATTTGCGAACCAATTGACTCTGCGCGCTCTACAGAATTTTCGACACTGCGCACTCGCATTTGTAATTCATCACGTCTTGATCGAAGATAGACCTCTCGCTCACGCGTCATCATGAGTTCGAGCTGTAGCTCCGTAGCCTTCTCATAGGCAATACGGATATCCTTCTCCGAGTAGCGGACAAAGTCCCGGCTGACCTCTGTCAGCCGGATTCTGGAGCGATGATACTGCAGCTCCAGCTTGTCTACTTTTTTCAATGTCTCATCCGTTTCGTCCATGACCCGCTGCAGTTCTTTGTTGAGTGCAGCAAGTTCATCACGCGCAACCTGCAATATTTCAAAAATCTGATACTTGCTGCTCTCCATCACGTCGATGGTATTTTTAATGACGCGATCAATCGCATCGGCTTGAAATTCCACGGATGCTTGCCCCTTTTCTATCGAATCGTTTTAAAGGTTTTCCTTTATATTAACATATCACGATTCGATAGTTACGGTCTTCGTTTTCTGTTCCCATTTTACAGTTAATCCTAGCTGTTCAGAAACTAGTCTTAACGGTACTAAAGTCCTACCTTGTAAAATGATTGGTGCTACTTCAGCACTTTGACGTTTGCCGTTCAGCAGATATTCTTTTTTATTTACGGTAAGATCCAGTGCCTTGGCTCCGCGTAATACCATGATCTTCTTATTCACCTGATCCCAAGTAGCGCTGCCTCCGAAAGCATCAAGGACATACCGAATTGGCACATAAGTACTACCGTCTTTTACAATTGGAGCTACATCAATAGCTTTCTTTGTTCCGTTTACGGTCATTGCTTTTGAACCAATGCTCATGGAAGCCGTACCTTTCGGTAAGCCTGCATCACTAGAAAGCGATGGCATTGTAAACTTGATATTATCAACGGCAACTGTACCCGTCTTCGCCCGTTCATCTTGGCCTTCCTCTACGTTGACAACATAGAGTCTCTTCAGCGTTGCTGGGAATTTAATGCCTGAGCCTGACAAGTCAATGTTAATGTTCTTCCAACCATTCCAATCGATGATCTTCGCAAGATCCACATAAGCTGTAGCTCCACTGTTGTCTACAAATTCAGCACGCAGCCAATTCAAGCTCATATCGCCCATCACATCAACCGACATCGAAGTTGCAAGCGCTGGAACTGTTTTGCCGCTTGTACCATTAAGCTGAGCATAAGCATACATTTTGCCGCTGCCAGCCGTCATATCATAACTGAGTGACAGCACCTTGGAGCCTACTCTTTCAGCCGTTCCATCCACTATCGTTGCAGTACCCTGTACCGCTGGAACATTGGTAGTAAAGTCGATTGGATAGCTTACCTTCTCGAAATCTTCCCATGTTGTAGCTGCTGTTGTTGATAATACAACCACTGCACTAAATCCATCATAACGGGCAATAGCATAACCTGTAGTAACCCCTGCATCAACGGCGTTTACAGTAAGCTTGCCATCTTTCACGGCTCCCTTAAAGCCTACAAACTCCCACTTCAGTGCTGAATCCGGAACATTGATAGTTGTTCCACTCTTCGTTGCCGCTGTAACAGGGACAGACACAGTAGTTCCGGCTGTCAGTGGCGCTGTAGCTGCACCTACACTCATACTGGATAGATCATTACCACCCAGAACTGTAACAGTTGTAGAGGCGCTTGCAGAACCGCTTTTAGCCGTTAAGGTAACGGTACCTGGCTTCACTGCCGTTACTTCACCTGCACTTACCGTTGCGCTTCCGCCGCTTGATACCCATGTAGGATTACCTGCTGCTACATCAATAGGGTTGTAGTAAGTGTCATAACCCTTTAAAGAATATGTTGCCTTTTGTCCAACCAGCAGTGCGGAACTTCCGCTAATTTTGATTCCTTTGACTTCACCTTGCGGTGCGTTAGTGTAGACACCAAGCCCGTTAACGATACTGCGTTGCTCTGTGCCATACTCTGTATTAAAAGTGAGTGTAGTAGAGGTTTCACCGAGGGGCCGGTCTACCATCGTTGTAGAGCCGCCTCCATCGAGATTAAGACCTTTCCAGACTCCAATATTGGTCATGAATGATTGCAATTCGGTTAGAGACATCCCTGAACTATTGCCATTTTTCTCAGTAGCTATGATATATACATAACGTCCGTCTTGAGAATATCCTAAAGCCGTGCGTGCACGATAGCCTCCAATGCTGTTAGTAGAACGAGAGAACGTTGCTGCTTTTCCGTTATTTACTAGAATCGTATGTCCGCCAATCATGGTTTGCAGATTCGCAGGATCTAGCGATTGCTGTGTAGTCTTAGATTTCAGAGAGTACACACTTGTTACAGGTTGTCCTACCGTCAAATGGGCAGTAACATATCGTGCGGCTAAGCCATGTGCCCGCAAAATATAAGCTCCCTTTGGTACCGCCATAGGGAGTGCAGCATTTTCTGAAATTTGAGTAACTACACCATTCTCAACAAGTACCTCTGTTGGAGTGGTGGAGCTATTTTTAGGGCGGTCCAGTGCAGTCCATACATCTGTGTAGATATACATAGCATTAGCATGACTATAAGTCGAGCTTCCGCCTTCAGGGCTATAAGCACCTTTATTGATACCGGAGATCTCAAACTGTGCGCCATCTGGCGCGGTTACCATCCCCTCGAAGCTGTACTCGTCAATAATAGGTTTGCGGTCTTTTGTCACTGCAAAGGCATACATTCCATCCAATTGTGAAGGGGTAGACACCAGTACTCCACCTGATACTTGTCCACCGATCGGAGCACCCTCTCCACCTGTATTAAAATAATCGCCATTTACTGCGGCCACGGCTCCTGTTTCCTTGGCCATCCCGCCAGTACTTTGCCGCGTAGTCAGGTTTCCGCCTTTACCAGTCATCACATCTAAAGAAACATATGGATTGTTAAGATCCACACGAATGACGTCCGCAAGCCCAGAAGCACTCGCCCCAGAACGTGTAGTAGTATATTTATATTTCATCATAATGGCGCCCGAAGTAATCACTTCTTCTCCCAGCTTACTTACTTTAAAAGGAGCTGTGGCTGCAGCTGCGATTGGTGCAGATCCCTGACCAAACAGCATCATACCTTCACTGCCAATTACCGGCATAATCCATAACACACCAGCCAATGAAGCAGCAATCCACTTTTTAGTGGAAGATAATCTTATTCCCCGTACAACCTCGTTACTCTTCTTCTCCATGAAAACTTCATTCATTTCAACGTAACTCTCCCATCTCTTTTGTACTCTTTCAGTCCATATCAAAGTCTGGAAACTGGTTCCTATTTTTCTAGTACTCTTTTAATAGACTGAAAATAAGCCAAAAAGTTGCGAAATTGAGAGATTCCAAGCTTTATAGAGTCAAAGCTGTCATAATTAGACGACAAAAAAAGCCCGGCATAATTGCCGGGCTTTACCAATTGTTTGGTTATTTATAAGAGTTGTTCACAAGAAATCAGTCTGTTTCAGCATCCGTTGTAACATCACGGCAGCTTGAGCACGGGTGGCATTGCCTTGGGGCCCGAATTCACTTACTGTCATGCCCAAAATAATCCCTGATTGTACTGCCTTTGCGACGAACTCCGCACTTTGATTCTGAATCTTTGCCTTATCCTTGAATTTTGCAAGTGTTGAGGCAGAAGTACCGCTTAGTGTAATAGGATGATTGGTATATTCCATCGCACGGATCATCATGATCGCCATCTGCTCGCGTGTTATATTATCATTCGGACGGAAGGTACCATCCGTATTCCCTGTGATAATTCCAGCTTTAGCCGCTGCACCAATGTAATCTCCAGTTTGTGTGGAAGGCTGCACATCCCGGAAACGTTGTGCGGTCTCACGGTCTCCTAGCAAACCTAGACCTCGACTGAGCATAATAGCAAACTCAGCACGGGTAATTTTTTTCTCCGGATTAAACGCACTACCGTAGCTGCTATCAATAATATTCTTTGCGTTAAGCTCAGCTACGATTGCATTACTCCAATGCTTACCCATATCCGTGAAAGCTCGGGTGGATAAGAAAGTCCCTAAAATCTGATTACCAGCGGTACGAGCACGAATAACCGTATAGTTGCCAACCGTACTGATTTTTGTAGGTAAATAAGCTGCATCGTAGTAGGAAAGGTCCAATCTGGCCGCAGATGTCTGCGCACTATTTAATGAAGAAGTAGTACGTACGGTATATTCTCCCGGTACTGTCAGTGCCTTGGCATTCGAATAATTACCGCTAACGATCGCCGTCACCCGGACATCCATAAGACTAGTAATAGTTCGCATACCCATCGTCTGTAGCTTTTGCTCAAAAGGTGTAAATGTACCTGCTGGAACTTTATCCAAGCGGAACACGAGCGAGATATTTTTACTATCCGAGATTAGGCTGCTCGCCAGCCCATTCATATCAATATCATCGAGCCCTACGCTAAATAGGTTGTCTCCATGACGAATCATGAACTTAGTATTTTTATTACGGTTCACCGCGTCTAGTAATGGTTTTAGCGGAGCAGTTACAAAAGCTGCTTGCTCCGTGGAAGGAACCTCAAAAGCCAATACATCATTATTCATCTTATACAGATATTCATAACTGGCAGCTATTCGATCTGCGTTTAAAGTATATCTTTTTACCGATTGATTATATACAGAACGGTCATCCACAATTTGCGAGGAATCGCTCTTTAATAGTGCATACTCTTTTCCAAACTCACTCGTTGCAAGTGTTCCTAGGTAGGATGGACGATTTCCAGATCCAGTGGTCACGCCAGTTAGATTCTGAACTGATAAAGCTGAGAATGAGGATAGTGTATTCCCACTCAAATCCTTAATCGTTCCGGTACCAGACATATAGGACAGGTCCACTGTTTGACCGGTCTTCACAACCGAGGATAAAGTTATTTTCAGAATATTGCCTGAGATATAGTAGGATTGCACTCCCAAACTGCTGCCATCTGCTCGAACTCCAAACTGATTCGCGTAGAGTGAACCGGATGCCTGCATATTCTTTGCAAAAGTAACTGTTAACTCGTCACCTGAAACGGTCGCTGAATTAATCTCAGGTATAGTAGTGCCGCTGTTTTCTGAGATAGATACAGGCTGCAGGTTAATATACGCCGCTCGGTTTCCATTCAAATCGCTCACCCCGGCAGAACCCGGCACATAAGATATAGTCACATTCTGATTCACCGTCAGCGCTGTCTGAAGCGTCAAAGTGACCTGAGTGCCGCTGACCGATACATTAGTTACATAATTAGGCGTGCTGCCCACTAACACAGAGAATTGGCTATTCAGTGGGAGATTGGTTGTAGATAAGCCTTCATTATAATTCAAAATGATTTTAGTGCCGCCTCCGGTTGCACTTTGAAACACTGGCGCAATCGTATCGTTACTGTTACGGATATTGAAATCAGTAAAGTCCGCAATATTTTGACCATAAGAATTCAGCAAAGGATACGAACCTGCATAGTAGGACACCCGAACGTTCTGTCCATTCGATGCTTCACTGCCCAATGTTAAATATACTGTATTGCCACTGGAACTGATCGAGTTAACCCCAAGTGAGCTTCCATCTGCAGTCACTGAGAACTGGTTATGAGCGTAATAGGAAACCGATTTTAGTGTGTCGTTAAAATTTAATACTACAGATCTCCCCGTGATTCGCCCATCTTTAGGTGTCGGCATGGAGGACTCAATAGAGTTCGTGATCTGTTTAGAGCTAAAAGTGCTCGCTGCATTTCCGCTTGGATCCTGAATCGTCCGCAGTCCGCCATTATAGCTGACCTTTACAATCTGCCCAACGGCTACTCCTGTACTCAGCACCAAGTAGGCACTGTCTCCCTGAATATAAACACTTTCAATCGCTCGATTCTCATCGTTCACCGTAACTCCAAAGCTTGAGGTTAACAGCGCTATGGATGAATTGAGAGACTCATTATATTTCAGACGAATGGTTCGATTATTCTCAAGCTGTGCTGATGTGAGCTGTGGAGCTGCTTTATCCAGAGACAAGGTCTTGAAGCTCCATGAATTTTTACCACTTAACCCGTCATATAGAACGTTAGCATCACTTGCGTCTACAAAAGCCCCTTTAGCGATATCAATGTAATAAGTTGAATCACTATCTAACGCTACAGAAGGTGTGATTATAAATTCTTTAGCTGTTGTGGTACTCCGGGTAACGTTAACCGGCACCTGAGATCCTCCGCTTTTATATAGAGCCACACCATTGGCCACTGCACCGTTATAATTCACATCCCGATTAAAAGCGATCGAAAAGGATCTGTTGTTAGCAATAGATTCACTTCGATCAGATGGATTCAAAGCACTTACGCCAAGTCCAGTCAAAGATACCGTTGTGAAGGTCCAAGTGTACGGGCCCGAGGCAGGAAATACATTTCCATCTTGATCATAAAAAGCACCCTGGGGGATCGTAACTGTATATTGTGTGCCGTTTAGCAGCGGTGAGGCTGATGACGCTGGATTCAATGTTATGGTTCTGCTGCTTCCTCCAGTAACGGCTGGGGAGTTCACATTAAGCCATCTTGTTCTAGCATCGTTAGCTGCCCCTGGGGACACCGTAATTACACCTGATGCAGGCATCATAGGACGGTCAAAAGTGAGCTGTAGCGCTCCTGTGGTAGATATACCGCCTGCACCGTTAGCCGGGGATGGAGTCATGGGAATTTCAGCTACACCTTTTGTAGAGAAACTCCATACATTGCCGCTAGAAATACCAGAGAACGTTCTATTATCAACATCCTTAAAAGCGTAGGCATCAATAAGAACATAGTAATTCCCTCCGGCTGCCAATGCTTTCTCTAGCGTTAATTTAACTGTAGTAGAGTTAGCATCAGTCAGAACGTTAACTCTAGTGTCATCATCCTTTATTCTGAACTCTTGCACTGTTGTATTATCTGCTGAGGACAGGATTCGGATAGAGCCCCCACCTTTTAACAGCTGCTTATTTAGTGTCAGACTAAGCTCCTTTAAACTCCCGGCATCTACTCTTGTATTACTAGCCGGTGAAAAGTTGCCTGCCGTGATAGCCGTATTACTCTCTGGAGCGGTGATAAATGCCCATGAAGTAAGTCCTGATTCATTACCCTCGTTATCTTTGAACAATCCTTTGGGAATTGTGACCGTGTATGCCTTATTCGGAGTCAATTGTTGGTTTGGACCTAACTTAAGCTCGTAATCTTTTGAACTACCAATTAAACCATAACTACCAATAGGAATCGTTACAAAAGGTGCACTATCACCCTGACCCGTGATGGTAATTTCTCCAGCCTGTGGGTTTACTTGACGATCAAAGCTTAATTTAAGAGATGACCCGATATTTACATAGGTTGCTCCAGGTGCTGGCGACACACTAATGCCAAATTCCGCTGCAGCATGTACTGCCGATATTCCAATTCCGATAGAAGGATACCCTGCTCCAAGTACCAGTTCTCCTGCTAGAAAAATTGCCGTCCATATTGAAATTTTTCTTTTCATGCCGTGATAGACTCCTCTCAAACCATACTAACGTCTTTATGTATATTCTTATATTTCGGTTAAAGGGCTTACAAAGTTTAGTAGTCTACTTCTCTATGATTAGAATCAATCCTAATTCTGTCCATTACATAAAAATAGCCCGCAGAGCTGACACTAAGTGCCAACTTGCGGGCTTAACGAATTATAAGAACATATAATTAACTACAATCCTGCTTGACCTCTGAGTAATTCCGCTTTATCTACGCGTTCCCAAGGAAGATCTACATCAGTCCGTCCAAAATGGCCGTATGCTGCAGTCTGTCTATAGATTGGTTTACGCAAATCAAGCATTGAGATAATACCCGCAGGGCGAAGATCAAAGTTGTTGCTGATCAGTTGAACCATCTTTTCCTCACTGATCTTACCTGTTCCGTATGTATCCACATTAATTGAGACAGGAGTAGCCACACCAATGGCATAAGCAAGCTGGATCTCACATTTATCAGCTAGACCCGCAGCAACAAGATTCTTCGCCACATAACGAGCAGCATAAGCCGCAGAACGGTCCACTTTAGTTGGATCCTTACCAGAAAATGCGCCGCCGCCGTGACGAGCATATCCGCCATACGTATCAACGATAATCTTTCGTCCAGTCAGACCAGCATCCCCTTGAGGACCACCAATTACAAATCGTCCTGTTGGGTTAATAAAATACTTAGTTTCAGCATCGAGCAGTTCCGCAGGAACAACCGGCATAATTACATGCTCTTTAATATCTGCCTGAATTTGTTCAAGAGAAATTTCTTCCGCATGCTGTGTAGATACTACGATAGCATCCACGCGTACAGGCTTCTCATCTTGATACTCGATCGTAACTTGTGTCTTCCCGTCAGGACGCAAATATTCCAAAGTTCCGTTCTTACGAACTTCAGATAAGCGACGAGCAATACGGTGAGATAAAGCGATCGGTAGCGGCATCAGTTCAGGTGTCTCATTCGTAGCAAAACCGAACATTAAGCCTTGATCACCCGCACCAATATTTGCTGTTTCTTCAGCCAATTGTGCTGGATCACGGTGCTCGAGAGCAGAGTTTACACCTTGAGCAATATCAGCTGACTGTTCATTAAGTGAGCTCAAAACTGCACAGGTATTATAATCAAAACCATATTTTGCACGTGTGTAGCCAATTTCTTTAATGGTATTGCGTACGATGGCAGGAATATCTACATACTCAGATTTGGTACTGATTTCCCCGATCACCAAAACAAGACCAGTTGCTACTGCTACTTCGCAGGCTACACGTGCATTTGGATCATTAGCTAAAAATGCATCCAATACCGCATCGGAAATCTGGTCACAGATTTTATCCGGATGCCCTTCCGTCACGGACTCAGAAGTAAACAAATGACGCCCTTTAATAGACAAGTATAACAACCTCCCTTATGGTTAGTCTGACACTGTATAAGGAGTTCCTTAATAATCACAGGCCAAATTAATAAAAAAATATAAAACAAAGAAACTCAGGGGCCTGTTCTTTTTATGAAGGATGATTGCAGTATTTCATGTTTATATTCACTAAACTCTTCAAAAAAATGAACCTTTCCCATATGGAAAAGGTCTAAGGCTTTCCTCAAAAGTCATATTATCTTATTTGGGAGGTGGTGTCAATTACTCCGAAGCCCCTCCATCACAGTATAAATATTGATTCCACAGTATTAAAAAGAAATATCAGATAGGATTAATAAGAATTCCTTCAGCCTGATATTATTAAAGAAGAGACTGTTCGGCTTGCTTAATGAGTCTCTTCGTGATTTCTCCACCAACAGAGCCATTATCTCTCGAACTAAGATGTCCAAGATACTGGCTACGGCCAGAACCACTACCTCCGATTGCTCCTAATTCAGAAGCAAACTCTGTGTCTGCTCCGCCTCCATAATGCGCTCCATATAAACCAAATTCAGCTGCAATTTCATATTGCATTTGCTTCAGCATTGCCCGGCTTTCCGGTACCACTGTACGATTGTTACGTGCCATGTTACAGCACCTCCTGTGAATTTGTAAGATTACAGGAATATTGTGCGTCCAACAGCTACTCTTCAATCGCGCCAATGATTTGTAACTTTGGAAATCAGTTTGCATGTATGATTAAGTACTTTTACGGGCATTATGAATATATATTATTACAAATTATTTTAGTGTATATCCACCACGAACCATGACAACAAGGCCAAGAGTTTGTCCTGATTGCACAGTAATACCACGACCATCACGAGGGAAAGATAATAAATGGTTAGTCGGTGCAGCTACTCCATTGGCAAGGTCTTTACCATCCGTTAAATCAGCAACACCATTTGCATCCTGAGAGTAGATAACCGCTTTACCCGCACGAACGATAAATTCAGCGCCTGCGGAAGCAATTAAGGTTTGTCCTGGTTTTACATCGACAATTACGGATTCATTACTGCTAGTAGTCGGGTTTGTTGTAGCTGTTGGAGCTGAGCTTGGACTCGGAGTAGCTGTAGCTACTGGAGCTGTACCTGTACCACCTGTAAGTGCTTTCTGAATTTGCTGATCAACATAGCTTTTGGTAACCACAGGGTCATCTGCTGTTCCAGGCTGCGAACCAACACCTGCACCTTCAGCAGTAACATTCAACAGTGATCCAGCCCATACACCACCAGCCAGTAATACAGCAGCTGTTGTTACTTTCCATACCGATTTCAATGAAGTTCCTCCTCATGAGTGGGGATAAATGCCTATAAAAAAAGAATAGCCTCCGAAGAGGCTATTCTTGCTTCGAAAGGAAGCTAATTATCTTACAGTTTGTTTGTTACCACTAACAAGTTTAAGTCCATCACCGTCTACGGATGTAGCACCAGTCTTAACTTCAACTGTGAGGGAATCAACAGTGTTCAAATCAGTGATTTCTTTACCGTGAGCACTGATTTTCAACAATACTTTACCTTCTTCGCTACCAGAACCAACAGTTGCAGTTACAACTGCTTTTACTGGCTCTTTACCATCTACTCCTACAACAACATCAAAGTCTGCATCAAAAGCAGTTTTAATTTTGTTTGAGAAAGTCAATGTCAGGTAAGCGGAATTGCTGTTAATAGCTGCTTCAGTCAATTTAGGAGCAGTTGTGTTCATAAGCTTATGAACTACCGAAGCCGAAGCAGTATTTTCCATTCCGTTGCCAGCTGCATCAGAGATGCCAACAACTTTGAATGTGTAATCTTTAGTTTCTGTAATTCCGCCTACTGGAATGAATACTTTCACTTCAGCAGATGTTGGTTTAGTAGCAGTACCTACAACCTTAGTTGGATCAACAACAGCGTAAGAACCAGAAGGTAGAGCAGCACCGTTCAGGACATAGCTGCTAGCATCACGAAGTGAAGCTACATTCAAACCAACGTTATCAGTAGCTGTAACTGTAAATTGGTGGTATCCAGCTTCTGAAGAACCAGCTGTATAAACTACAGAAGTAACAGTAGGTCTCTTGTCATCGTTAGTGTTGATTTTTTCAGCTGTAAGAGCAACAGTTGCTGCGTCAGAAACATTAGCTGTTCTTGCTTTATCCTTCACCAAGCCAGCAGTCAAACGAACTGTGTAGTCTCCGCTCAAAGTACTGTTAGTCTTAACGGTTACTTTTGCACCTTTTACAGTCATATCAGCTTGAGTAATCGCTGGACCAGTAACAGCACCAGTGGATTCATCAATGATGCTAACAGATCCAGTTGCAAGTACTACATCTTCGCTGAAAGTCAGTACAAGACCACTAGTACCATAAGTAGCAGATACTACAGTTGGTTTAGTAGTGTCTTTAACAAAAGTAACTGCTTGAGTCACAGTAGATCCAAGAGTGTTACCCAATGTATCACGTACAGATGCTGCGAATGACAATGTACCAGTGAAAGTTCCAGATGATGGGAAGTTAAAACCACTAGGTACTTGTAGTTTAATTGTGTCGCCATCGTCAGTTGTAATAACGTTCATGTTACCAACTTTGTCACCGTCAGCTTTCAACAAGGAAACATTACCCTTGAAGGATGCAGCGTTAACTTTTTTGTTAAATTTAACTTTTACATATTGATCGCTCTCTGGAGTTACGCTAACGATCGTTGGAGCAGCAGTATCAGCTACTACAGTTACACTAGTTTTAAGTGAGCTTGCAACGTTACCAGCAAAGTCAGTAACTTTGTTAAGCACTACATCATTAGCTGTACCAGTTTTCAGTGCAGTATTTGTAGTCAATTTAAATGTATCAGCAGATTCTCTTGATACAGATACAGTAGCACCGTTAACAGTAGCAGTAAAGCTGTATTGTTTTACTGGCTCGCTAAATTGTACGAATACTTCTTTAGTAGAATCTTTAGCTACGGCATTGATAGCCTTAACTGTAGGAGCTACTGTATCAGCAACAGTCAACAAAGTAGTGTAAGAAGCAACTTTAGTTCCAGCAGAAGTTAGAACAGCGTCGCTTACTACTACAGTGTATTGACCTTTCAGATAGTCAGTATCAACTTTATCCAAAGTGATAGTCAACTCAGTACCAGCTTCGTTCAAACTTGCAGCTGAACCAGCAACAGTTACAGCAGTTCCACTTACAGGAACAACTTTAACAGTGTCAGCAACCAATTTGCCGTCTTCAATTACAGAATCAGCACTGATTGCACGGTTGAATTTAACAACAACTTGTTTAGCGTTTGGAGCTTCTACGGAAAGAACCTTAGGAGCAGCCAAAGTTACTTTAGTTGTGTAGTCGTGGTTGTTGTGTTTGAAGGAAATTGAAGTTTCAACGCCTTCTACAAGTGCAGTAGTCAAAGTTACAGTAGTAGTAGTTTTGTCAGAGAAAGTTACAACTACGCTAGTAGGGCTAGTTGCTTCAGCAGAAGCTACAGTAGGAGCTGCTTTCAATTGATCAACAGCATAAGCTGTTTCAACTACCAAAGAACGGCTAGCGTTAGCTTTGAAGTTAGTGTCTTTAGCGATCAGACCAGCATTGATTACCGCTTGAGCATAACCTTTAGCCCATGCTGATGCAGTGTTGTCGCTAGTTGCTGGTGTTTCAAGTTTCAAAGCGCGGAACAATACAGCCGCTACTTCTTCAACTGTTACTTTACCGTTGTAGTCGAAGATACCTTTAACAGTATCTTTACCTTGCATCAAGTTAGCTGCAGTAACAGCTTCGATGTAAGGAACTGCCCAGTTCTTAGCGTTGTAACCTTTGTCTTTGTAAGACAATTTGTTAGTTACTTCAGTAAGATCGAACAATTTAGTAACGATCTTCGCGAATTCAGCGCGAGTAAGATCTTTTTCAAGGTGAGCTTGACCATCTGGGTACCCATTGAGAATACCTTTTGCTGCCAAAGCGTCAAATTTTTGTTGCGGAGTTGCTGCTGCGTCACCAAACGCTACAGAGGCAAACATCGAGAATGCCATTGCTGTAGATAATGCTACGGATAAAATTTTCTTCATAACCTTTTTTTCTCCTCCTTGGACGTTCATAAACTGAGATTTTTCTTTAGTTGAGTAGCTCGTGTCACTCATTAGCCGATGCACCCCCTTTCCAGAGTTGAGCAAATTAAGTATAAATAATGTCTGTGACGGGTATCACAGAAACTGGTAAACAATGATCAGGACATGACAATACTAGATTCCTAATTATACCTAAGTATTATACAATGTGCCTCAAGTCACGTAAAGCTAATTTTTCCATTTTGTTAAAATCGCTTTACCACTGGTTAATTTCAACTGCCTGTGTAAATGACTCTACACCTTAAACGCAGAAGATTTGGAAAAGTTGCGGTTTCTCAAAAAAATCTTTTCTTTTTTTGTTTTCCGGCACAATCCCAATAGAAGATACATATGTATGTTCTACTAACTATTGTTAATCATGGGTTGCTACGGAAAATAGTATACCATAGTCGTTTTCTAAACGTCATTATGCAATATTTACTAAGTATCATTAACACTAGTGCTATTTATTTAAACATTCCTACAAAATTTGAGTATAACGGGGCGGAAAGACCTGATTACTCACATTCACCGTAGGCTGATTATATAGCGGCTCCCCTTCTGAGCTTCAGCTCTTAAAGCTATAACCTAAAAACCTTCGTTTATAGGTTCAATCAAATATGTTCTTTCTTGGTTAGCCTCCTGGTTCATTACTTTGATGATTCGTAAGCTAATGACCACTACTTACCGTCACCATTCGGAGATCCACTTTAAAGACAGCATCATGATGCTGAACGCAACAAAAAAGCGCCGTTGCCGGCGCTTGCTTCTATTACAGTAGGGTCTAACGAATCTTCATAGATAATTGGATCAATTCCTGACGCTTTTCAGGACTTGAGTTTACATTGTCATACATTGCATCAATAGCTGCGCGATTCTCGCGGTAGCTCTTCTCATGTTTGATTGTAGTATGAGACCATTCGATCAGGGCATTCTCAGCCACAACAAGCTCGTTGTATGAATCATGGAATCCTGTAGCCTGCACAAGTTCCTCCATGACCTCTTGTGTAATTTCCTGTAGCGCCCGTTTAGCCGCGATTTCCTTCTCCAACACTTTTGCTCTATTCTCAAACATATTCTTGGCTTTCATGTAATCCAACTGTGCTTTTGCTAAAATCGGTTTCATGGTTGGCTTTCACCTTTCAGAAAATAATATTTTCTAAGTTATTGTATCGTAAATCGAAGCAGAATACAAAATATATGTCTCTGGTAAGTTTACACTTTTCTCTGAGTTGACTATTATACAACTGTAAAATTGGTTGAGATTAAACAATTAAATGGAATGAAGAACGACCAATCCGCAGATATTTCTTGCGAAATTGGCCGTTTTTTTAATTCTAACGCATTAATTAAAAGTTTTCGGGAAAATACTTGTGCTCTTTTTGAGCAGTTCTACAGCAATCTTACCAGCCTCTGCACGTGTAAGCTTACCTTTTGGATTAAAATTATATACTGGCTTCTTTTGCCCTGTAATCGTCACTGCGCTGCCTTCCATGATCTTAGCCTTGGAAACTGCCTCAATAGCTGGCCGAGAGTAAAAATCCATATTACCGGTGTCTACAAAAGATTTAGATAGACTGGTTAACAACTTATTGTCGTTTATAGACATTTTTAGCTTAAGTGCCCGAGCGATCATCACAGCCGCCTGTTCTCGCGTAACAGGTTGATCCGGACCAAAGAAACCATCGCTTAATCCAGTAATAATACCAGCTCTTGCTGCTGTCTCAATATGTTTGAAGTCCCAAGTTGTAGAAACTGCTTCAGGTACAATATCGAAGAACGTCTGCTGATTATTATTATAATTCAATGGAAGGCTCAAGCCCTTCACTAACAACGTAGCGAATTCTCCACGTGTTGTTGTATTATCAGCACCAAATTGGTCAAAACGCAAATTCTTCATAATGCCTTTAGAATAAAGACCATTCAAGATATTTCTTGCCCATGGGTGATTGGTAATATCGTTATATCCACGACGAAGCTTCATTACAGTGTAATACCCAAATTGATCAAATGGCACCGTGATTGTGTGTTTCTTTGTGTCCACTTCTCCACCAATATTCTCCCATTGTCCTGAGTCCGTGTAACGGAATACAGTGATTGTGGAACCAACCTCATCAACAATATTTGGATTAAAGGTTAGTGTAAGATCACCTCGCTGGGATGGTACAATTTTGCGTTCAGCTTCAATTTGTGTGAAATTACCTTCTATTGAGTATGGAGCAATCCCGTTAGTAGCCGGTTTATAAAGAGCAGTACCTTTTGTACCTCTTTCTCCCAAACCTCCGCTAAGCCAATAAATATCGGATACACGTGAGAAGTTATTAGTTTCTACTGTTGAGTTAAAACGTAATACAAGATCTGAAGGGATCAACAACGTACTCAAGCCACCTGGAGTCCGTGCATCAGCATCGACGTTAATAGTATTGCCATAATCATTTTTACGTTCAACAACACCATCCAATGGATCAGCAATACCGAACAATAGTTTTGTATCTGGATAGTACTTAGCTGCACCTGAGGTAGTATAGCCTTTCATAAGTGTACCTTTAGGGAAACTCAGCTCTAGTCCCTTATTAAACGCACTATACTTTGTTGCAACTTTCTCAGCCATATACTGCGTATCTACTTGAACGGCACTCGCATAATACACGCTTATCGTATCACTGAGAGTAGAATCAGCGCGAACAATTTGAATTTTAATCGTTGTCGCTTTATCTGCTTTTAAGCCTACATAGTCCAGTGTGAAACGATTCGGCAGATCGGTGCGCTTTTCTGCTTCGTATTTATCAATAATGACTTTTGTAGCACCTTCAGCTTCAATATCAAAACGAACAAAGTTTTTGTTAACAACGATCTGTTCACCTACGGTTGCCACCGGGGACAGTACGCGATAGGGAGAAACTTCACGAACAACTTCCAGACGCTGATTCGTCCGTGCACCTGTGTCATTGATTAATTCAAGATTATATACAATGCTTCCAGCAGTTTCTGCTGGGATATCACGAATTCGAAGCATAAATTCCGTGCTGTTACCGGAGAAATCATAATAGTATTTTTGATTATTATAGGTGAATTCATTTAGCTTCCTGTGTCCAGAAGCATTTCCAGTCAAAACTTCACTACCAAAAGAAAGGAACAGGTCTGATCCTTGGTACAAGTTAAGCTTAGTAGCCGCCCCGCCTCTTAACACCAAATCATATTTAGTTTGGCTGGTAACAAATTTTTCATCCTTATAAATGAACTCAGACGTCAATCCAAGAATGTCATTAAGTTCTTTATCTGTATAATCCTTCACTAAATCATGAGTAAAATCGACCCGTCCCTTAGATACAGCCGGATGGAACTGTGACAAATTAGAGACATTCGTATCGATGATATAAATCCGTAGCTCTTTACGAATCTCTCTTTTATTTCCCGCTTTATCCATCGAGGTTCCAACAAACACAATCTTGTTCTCACCATAAACTAGTGGACCTGCGGAGGATATAGGTAAATCAAAGGAGAACTTTGGATTGGTCAGCGTTACTTTAAATTCATATCCATCTGGTTTTGCATTTGTTTTTATTTTATCGTTTGATATACCATTAATAAAAAATTGAGGATTACCGATGCTTTCAAATCCAATATATTCACCAGAAATAGTCATACTATTAGAGCTAGTAGCAGAATTAAAAGTATAGGTCTGTCCATCATTCAAATTAGCTACATAGATATAGTTCTTAGAAACATAGGCGATATCGGCATTATAAAAAGATTGAGACCCCGAAAATTGAAATTTTACTTTTTGCTGGCCATTAGAGAAGCCCTCAACTTTATACACCTTTTCATTAGCTTTTAAACCTGTGACATTAGACTGTTCCGACAGGACTAGCGAAGCACCCAGTGGTAGGTAAGAACCCTGCAATATCGCTCCTGCTTTTGGGGCAACATTTGTTTTCACCAAAACATAGAAATCAGGTTTTTCAACCTGCGATCCATTCAACGCTAGTTTGGAAACGGAAGAAATATCAACACTTGTAGCTTCTTTATATCCTGAAAGATAAAACATATCTGTAATCACAGTCTCATCTTTCAGATATTTATAACTTTCTTTGGTTGACGTCTCGTAAGAACCATATTTAATGGACAGTACCACGTTGCCTGATCCCGAAGTAAGGGTAAACGGCGATGTAGTTATGAAAGAAACCAGTCGGTATTGAGGTGTAACACCATCTGGACCTGGAATAACTATTTCCTTCTGATCTCCAACGTTCCCCTCCACAGGTGCATAAACACCATCAGCAGAAATCGTGTATGATTTCAACACTTTAACCGGAACAACCTGATCATTAATCTTGACAGTATGATCAGCTTCAAAGGATTTATCACTTGCGCTATAAGGTAAAAGAACTTGTCCAATGATATTAGCAGTAGTATCTGAAGCAGTCAGTGTAGGAACATTATCAAGAATGTTATGAGCTTTAAAGTTCGACCCATCACCATGATAGATCTGCAAGTCAGTAAAAGGTCTGTTTGTATTAAAGTAATAAATTGAGCGTTTTATTGTAATCGAGTCCGCTGCATTCTGCACAACGATCTCCAAAGTGTTTTCCCCTGATTTAAGCGTTAATGCTGGAGTGAAAAATGTACCATCCTCAAGTAGCGAGGTTTGCAGTGATGATCCTCCATTCAATGAAACGCCAACTCGAGTTGCATTGGTCACATTACCTTGTAGCGTAATCTGTTGATTAGGAACAACAACCTTAGTTCCCTCATTCAAATTAATCGCGGAAGGTCCACCTCCAAGAACTTGTAGAGAGGAGATATAAGGAACCTTATCATAAAGAACATAAAATGATTCTGAGCGCTCTAAAGTACCTTGCATCCCAGAAAAAGTAATCTTATTGTATCCTGTAAACAATGTGAGCCCACTAGCAATAAAACGGTTAGTAGGATTTGTAGTATCAGTGGTTACTGCGCCGGTAGTCGAGTGGGTAGCATCTGTAACCCATTTACTACCACTTTGAGTCAATTGCTGTACAGTGACTTTCATTGTAGAAGTCGTTACCTGTGCATACGTACCGGTAATCGAAAAATTCGGATTGCTTGTCTTATAAACGGTTTGTCTTGAAATATTATATACGGCATTCGGATCGGTATCCGGCACAATCTCCTGTTTCAGCTCAATTGTATTTCTCAGCGTGAGATCATCCGGACTGAAGTATGTCGTGGTAGCCGCTGCCGCTATCGGCGTGTATTTACCTGGGAACATAGAAACGATCAAAGCCGCCAGCATCAGCCAAACGAACGGTCTCTTAAAGCGTTGCATGTGTTATATCTCTCCTTTGAGTATAAGTTCTCGTAAACCTTCACTTTGTTCTTTATCGGTCATAAGTAGCGATATTTTTAGGGAAAACAACAAAAAACTCATCCGAAATCGGATGAGTTTTGTTAAGTTTAGAAAATTTTAGAATAATTGCTTAGTCGCTTAGGACTTAGAGCCTCTTTCCGGATCAGCCTTCATACGCATTCTTAAAAAGAAATCAATCAGCGGCCGTTTAGTCTTGCCGATCAAACCTGTGATTTCAGCACCAATCTGCAGGAAGAAGAGCATGATACAGATGACCACGAACGTAACCCAGTTCGCTTCATAAAGAGCTGCGGATGATTGAATGACAGCTAGAATACCGAAAAACGCAGCAATACCATAAATAATAAGTACAGTCTGGCGGTGGCTAAAGCCAAGCTCGCGTAGACAGTGATGCAAGTGACCTTTATCTGGTGCGAAGATTGGTTTCTTTTGCAGCTTACGGCGCACGATCGCAAAGAACGTGTCCGACAATGGTACACCGATAATAAGCAAAGGTGTAATAAACGAAACCACTGCAATCTGTTTAAATCCTAGCAAAGCAAGTAATGCCAAGCAAAAGCCTAAGAACAGCGAACCCGTATCACCCATGAAAATCTTAGCAGGATGGAAGTTAAAGAACAGGAATCCGATGATGCTACCCAGAAGCAACAAACACAGCATTGCCACCATGGTGTTTCCCATCACGAAAGCCATTGCCGCAATCGTAGCAATTGCAATTCCTGATACACCAGCCGCAAGCCCGTCCAGCCCGTCGATCAGATTAACGGCATTGGTAACACCGACAATCCAGAAAATCGTAAGCGGGATAGCAATCCAGCTCTCCAGTGAGGAATACGTATTGTTAAATGGAATATTCACAAAATCTACAGTAATACCAAAGCCGAAAACAACGATACAGGCTGCGATAATTTGGCCCAGTAGCTTCACTTTTGCTGATAATTCGAATCGGTCATCGAGTGCCCCGATAAGTACAATCAGTCCGCCACCACACAGCAGCGCTTTGATGAAGTTGACCTCCCGCGGAGTGAACTCGTATGGAATAATCGGCAATACGGCAAGCAAGCCTAACACAAACGCTAGAAAAATAGCTAATCCGCCAAGGCGGGGCATTATTTTCGTGTGCACTTTACGAGCATTCGGCACATCTGTTGCACCAATCTTAATGGCGAATTTCTTCACCAAAGGTGTGAGGCCAAGTGCGAGTCCCATGCATACGATAAATCCAGCGATGTATATGATTAACATTTGATCAGTCGACCCCCATTTCTCTACCGCATTGAATTATACGCTGTTACAAAAACAAATTCCAATCCTTTATTTAGGCTATTTATCTCATTTTCTAGGTGAATATCGGCATTTTGCTAGACTTTTGTTACTTTATCTTTCTCACGCACCACTTTTAATGCGAATTTCGGCAGTGCAAGCATTCGTTTGTACCGTGTAGGCTCTTTTAGGAGACGGTACAACCATTCTATTCTCATTTTTTGGAAGGCTATTGGCGCTCTTTTGCTCTTCCCAGAGATCACGTCAAAGCTGCCGCCGACCCCCATCATGATCGGAACGCCCAGTTTGGACTTATATTTAGCAATCCAAGGTTCCTGACTATCTGCACCTCTGGCAACAAATAATAAGTCAGGATTAGCTTTAACAATTCCAGCCACAATTTCTTCATCTGCATCCGGACCAAAATAACCGTCGTGATATCCTGCAATGATTACACCCGGATATTGCAATTGTAACCTTTCAGCGGTTTCCCGAATCACTTCAGGCGTAGAACCTAGGAGATATACCTTCCAACTATATCTTTCACCCTGCCGCATCAATTCATGTAACAGATCATAACCTGCTACCCGTTCTGATACCGGCTCATTACAATAATTAGCAGCCCATACAACACCTGTCCCATCGGGGACAACCAATTCAGCCGATTTCATAATATCCATATAAGCTGGATCTTCCAGTGCAGCCATAACCATAATGGGATTAGCTGTAATCACTTGATGCGGGATACGGGTATGAACAGCCTCCGTCAAATAGGCAACTGTTGCTGCCATATCAACTTTCGAGACTCTAATTCCAAAAATAGGAACTGTAGGTACCGCGCTTTCTGCTTTCACTTTAGATCATCCTTTATGGTGAAAATATTCTACGATTTGCCGAGCTGGTGCCTCTGCTTCTTGAATCAACTTGGAAATGACATCTTCCCGTGCCGCTCTCCATTCCTGTCCTGTGTTCAAAAGATGAACAATCTCGGCAGCAACATGTTCAGCATCAAGTGTGTTCGTTGCTCCAACAGGATAGCACTGGATTCTGTCCAGAAAATGATCGATCTTTGGATCATAAGAAATACCAATCAGTGGAACACGTCTTCCAGCCGCGTAAATCAAGCTATGAAGTCGCATGCCGATCAGAACATCGCATTGTCCCACTTCCCGTAGCATATGCTGCGGGTGAATAGCATCCTCACATATACTGATCTGCCCACCATGCTCGATTATGATTCCCGTCAGCTTCTCCATCATATAACGTGAAGCCTCATTGTCCGAAGGGGTGTGAAAAGGGAGAAATCGCAAATGTAACGGAACCTCAAGGTTGGCCTTAATCAAGCCTTGTGCAAGAGCCTCCAGTTCTCTGCGGTCTTGCTCCCAAAAACGTACCGATATCCCAATCACCGGAAGTGAATCAGATAATTCTGAAGATTGTGTAGTAGCATCCGTGTCCTCTGGCAAAGACAAGCCCATAACCGGGT
This sequence comes from Paenibacillus sp. FSL R5-0923, assembly GCF_038009145.1. Classification (NCBI taxonomy): domain Bacteria; kingdom Bacillati; phylum Bacillota; class Bacilli; order Caryophanales; family Paenibacillaceae; genus Paenibacillus; species Paenibacillus sp. FSL R5-0923. The sequence goes on along the minus strand of NZ_JBBPAT010000001.1, from coordinate 1,215,681 downwards.
CGGGAACAACCTCTATCTTTTTCTGTTCCAGTCCCATAGATAGGAGAAGCTCGCGGGATTGTTCATCCCGCACAGATATATAAGTACATTTACGAAACACGGATTTGATTAAAGGGTGAAAAAGCTTGCGATTCACTGGCCCGATACCTTGAGCATAGATAAAGGTTGGTCTCCCCATCCACTGCGCAAGCTTGATAATACCTAAATAGTAAGGAATACTCTTGCTACCTGTGACATCCTGCAGCAAGCTGCCCCCACCGCTGATCAGACCAGCGCTCTCATAAATCGCTTGACGGACTTCAACAAGCTTCATCCGGTGCACGGATTTCACTCCGTATGTGGCGCTCGTCCACTCAGGATCAATGGACAGCACTATAGGCTCAATGGATATACCCAAAGCTTGAGACTGTTTCTGCAGTGCAATTAGAATGGACTGCAACACCGCCTCATCTCCACTGTTACGGAAACCATAGTAACCAGAGATAACTATCTTTTTAGGAGTGGCGACCATCGTTTCCAACACCCTTCTGCAATCTGCCATACGATTACGGCAATTACACCAATGATCAGTCCGAGTCCAAGACCGAGCAATCCACGAACCAGCGAGATCAGAACAGGTGAATGAATATGTGCAAAGGTATCCACCATGGAGAGCTGACCAATTACGGCAATGATCATGATAAATGCTGCATTCCGATATCTAAAGGCCAGAAATGCACCAAGAATTAATAACGGATGTGCGAGCAAAAACTCTTTATTACGCGGCCGGACACCAACCGTATTCTCTAGGAATGTACGGAAGGCCATTTCTAGAGGTGTTACGTTACCACCATTTCCAGTACGGCTTAAATAATACATACCTACGACCCCAAGAACCATAGCGGCAAGAACCATAGCTAATGTGATTGGTGTACGCAGCAGCTTACCTGTCTTGTTAAAGACAAACTCTCCGCGATAGAGGAGTACATAAAGTGCTACAAGGCCGATAGGCGCCATATGGAGCAGACTAACACCACGGAACTGGTCCAGCACTAGGCTGTAGGTTATGTTGTTGAGCAGTGCGATCACGAATGGCACAGCGCTCAAAGAAATTAATGACGTCTTCAAATAAAGCACCAGACTATGCGTAAACCGACGTTGCGGGCTCATAGCCTTATAGGTAAGGGTATTGTTCCGTAGCGGAGGTCCCATTTCATTAACCTTACGAATGGCAAGTACAACCGCCAGGGTTGGTGCACTTATCGCAGCCGCTAGCGCCAGTGCCTGCTCAAATAGCTCTGGTTTCAAGACCAGCAGGCCTGCACTTCCCAGTAATCCTAGCACCCATGCCGGGATCGTAAGCCATGGAATAAAGTATGAAATCAGCAGCGCTACTAAAGAGACTGCGCCAACTACCGCAACTAACTTGAAGTAACGCTGATAAGACGAATCTACAACCTCAAAAGCCGTAGCTTGTCCTAACTTAAACCCATTGTCTTTGATCTGCTCAACGGCACCACCAGGATCACTCAGACTCGTGACAAGGTTGTCTAGCGTATCTGTAATCTGTGCCTTAGCTGTATTTCGAGAAGGAATCGTATTTAAATAAATCATTCGGATATTGCGATCCTTTGTTGCCAGCGCGAAACGATCTGAGATCACTTTTGGATCTAAGGCAGAATCCCCTTCGCTAAGGGAGTATAACCGTGTTACGTTATAGTCCAGCAAATAGGCAAGCTTGTTAAAGCCCTTCTGCTGCTTCTTAATATTTTCAATCGCTGCAATTCCGATTCCACGTTCCTTAAGGAGATTTGCAAAGTCAGTGATACTACCCGTATCGGCATCATCATTAAACCCTTTAACGGACTCTCCCTCGAATAGGATTCGTTTTACACCCAATTCTTCATAACGATCTAACAGCTTCTTAACTGTTGCTTTATTATAAGTCAAAGAATCCACAAGACGCGGTACAATGGTGAACCCTTTGTCATGCAGCATCTCCAGTGTAAATGGATCCGGCTGAAGTGGCTTCAGTGTAGCATCTTCTATTGGAGTCTCAATAATAAGACCTTGTTGTCCGCGGAAACTCCATTCCTTCGAAGTAATCCCAAGATTACCGAATGCCTCTTTAATGACAGGCGCCAGGGCCTGGTAGTAATCAGGATTAGTAAAAAGAACATAAGTATAGTTCTCATTCACCGGAATGATTGTATCCGTAAGATTAGCGATATCAGCCGCACCCCACATCATTAGACGACGTGCCTTCCGATAATCTTCCAGCGTGCTTTCGTAAATCGCCATACTCTGAACACCAGCATCTTTTAGACGATCTAACTGTTCGGAAATATAATCCTGCGGATTTGCACGATAGCTTGCTACTTCAACTAAATCACGGTAATCAAATACAAATTCCACTGTCTTGGAAGACTTCTCCGTCTGCAGACGGTCATAGACAACTGGCAAGGCAGCTAAAACGCCAACCACAACTATGATCCACAGCCACTTTCGGGAAGAAATATTCCAACGTTGCCATTTTTGCTGCACCAAAAGTACCTCCTCTTTCACTTCAAAACTCTTTTTTACAAAAGTAGAAACGGATCGTCATCCTTTTAGAGACGGTACCCGTTTCTACGTAAAAAATATAATTTCACAATATAGAGCGCGATCTATATTCTTATTTTATTGTTCCCCGTCAACACGAGCCATAACCTGCTTGGATAGTTTAGCTACCTTTTCCTTAGCATTCTGCAAAGATTCACCCACAACCGCAAAATAAACTTTAATCTTTGGCTCGGTACCTGAAGGACGCAGGCAGAACCATGAACCGTCAGCCAGCAAATACTTTAGTACATTTTCCTTCGGCAGACCATTTAAACCTAGCGAATAATCCAGCACCTCTGTAACGGCAGATCCCGCAATTTCTTGTGGAGCATTCGTACGCCAATCATTCATGATACCTTGAATTTGCGCAACGCCATCCTTACCCTTCAGTGTACGGGACTCCAGGCTTTCCAAGAAGTATCCGAACTGCTCATACAATTCCTGAAGAACATCATATAATGTTTTGCCTTGAGCTTTGTAATAAGCACCTGCTTCAGCGATCAACATAGCCGCAAGAACGGCGTCCTTATCACGAGCATAGTTACCTGCAAGATAACCATAGCTTTCTTCATAACCGAAAAGATATGTGTAATCTCCGGATTGTTCGAATTGAGTCATTTTTTCCCCAATATATTTGAAGCCCGTTAGCGTATTAAATACAGTTGCACCATAATGAGAGGCTACAGCTGCCCCCATCTCGCTCGTCACGATAGTCTTCACAACTGCACCATTGCTAGGCAACTTACCTTGTTCCTGTAAACGGCTCAAATAATAATGAATCATCAAAGCTCCAGATTGATTGCCCGACAAAACAACAAATTTACCTTCATTATCACGAACCACTGCCCCCATACGGTCTGCATCGGGATCCGTGCCAATTAAGAGGTCTGCATTCAACTCTTCGCCCAGCTTCATAGCCAGTGTAAAGGCTTCGCGTTCTTCTGGGTTCGGTGATTTTACAGTGGAAAATTCAGAATCTGGTTGCTCTTGCTCAGGTACAACATGCACCTGTGTAAAACCAATTTTCTCAAGCACATGGCGGACTGGCAGGTTACCAGTACCATGTAGCGGGGTGTATACGATTTTGAAGTCTTTTCCAAGCGTAGAGGCGATCTCTTCACTTGCAAGACTAACCGCAGCGACAGTATCGGTAAACGCTTCGTCATCCTTCTTACCAAGCCAGTGCAGCAGACCTTGACGCTCCGCTTCTTCTTGGGAAATCCGCTTCACACCATCAAAAGTGTCAACCCCTAATATGTAAGAAATGACCTTTTCGGCTTCGTCAGGGACAAGCTGTCCACCTTCAGAATTATAAACCTTATACCCGTTATATTCAGGCGGATTATGACTTGCAGTAATAACAATACCGCCCGTTGCCTTCAAATGGCGCACGCTGAACGACAATTGGGGTGTTGAGCGCAGAGAAGTAAATAAATGAGCCTCAATGCCATTAGCAGCCAATACAAGAGCAGCCTCAAGTGTGAATTCAGGCGAGAAACGACGGGAGTCATGAGCGATAACAACAGAAGGTCTTCCCTCTCCAGTATGCGTCTCCAGAATATATTTAGCGAAACCTTGTGTAGCTCTACCTACCGTATAACGATTGATACGATTACTACCTGCGCCAATTACACCGCGTAGACCACCTGTACCGAATTCTAGATCTCTATAAAATCGTTCCTCGAGCTCCTGTGGCTCGTTCTCCAGAGCGCGCAGCTCCGCCTTCGTAGACTCATCAACAGATGCGTTCTCCAGCCAGCGAGATAAGGTTTCTGCCGCTTTTGGGCTTAATTGAGTCATTTAGAATCTCTCCTTCTCCATGTATAATATATATTCGCTAATTAATATTAGCTGAGCGCAAACATAATTTCCCCAGAGGCAACAACTTTCCCCTCAACCGACGCAGTAGCTTGTCCTTTTCCAATACTGCCCTTAAGGCGAGTAATCTCCACTTCAAGAGTGAGCGTATCTCCCGGTACGACTTGACCACGGAAACGGAATCCATCGAGCCCGGCTAAAAAGCCAATTCGACCGCGATTCGCTTCTACCCCTAAAATAGCAACCGCACCAACTTGTGCAAGAGCTTCTGTAATCAGTACGCCCGGCATTACCGGATAACCTGGAAAATGACCTACGAAGAAAGGTTCGTTGATCGTTACATTTTTAATGCCAACAGCCCGTTTACCCATTTCAATCTCAGTGATCTTGTCCACCAGCAGAAATGGAGGCCGATGGGGGATGATTTCTTGAATTTGGTTGATATCCAGCATTATTAACAAAACTCCTTTCGGATGTTACTTCATTTATTCTTCGCCGAACTGCATAAATTTAGGCAGCTTCGGTAAAAACTATATATATCCTTCACCACCTGCAGAAGTGGAGGTTGAGATAAGGGGCTTTCTCCACCGGATGCGATAGCATGGCGGAGAGGGCCCTTTTTGCTGCCCGAGGCCCCCCACCATTATACATTTATCCGTATAAAAAAGAAAACTCCCTTAAGCAAGAAGGGAGTCGTTATCATCTTAAATTATGGAGCAAAAACCAAATCATAGACATGTTTCCATGTGCTCCATTGTAGAACATCGCTAAACTCTTTTTTGCCAAGGACAACGTAACCGACAACCAGTCCGCCTCCAAGTGCAGCTATGAGAAGCAAAGGAATAAGAATCCACTGGATGAGTGTCCATTTTGATAATCCTCGCCGCTTCGGCTCTTTCTTGTCTTCTGGTTTGTCTTCCGACTTCACCTTTTTCTGACGTTCCATTCCTTCACCTCTACCCGCGCATGTTATTGGCCAGACCTAGCATCTGATCACTGGAAGAAAGCGCCCGAGCTGCGAGTTGATACGTACGTTGAATCTGCATCATTTCTGTCATTTCTGTGGTCATATCGACATTTGACTGCTCCAGCCACCCTGAGCGTACTCCAATTCCAGACGCCTCACCTGCCGCTCTTTGTACAAAAGCCTGCTGTGCTGTAACTCCATCGGCAAGCATATAGAAATTCCCGTCCACTGCCTTTAAAGCATTCTGTGTCTTAGGTTCTACAATCATTATAGTACCTGCTACCCGAACAGGTCCATTCTCTGACTGTTTCGTTAATACACGACCGGATTCATCGATAGCTGCATTCACGCCCACAGGGACCGTTAAAGGATTACCTGCTGTATTCAGTACCGGATTCCCCGTATTATCTACAAGGACCATCTTCGTTGCATCGGTGGTGTCAGGCGTAAAGTGAAAGTCACCTTGTCTTGTATAAGCTGTAGTTCCATTGACCTGAACTCCAAACAGCCCATTACCCTGAAGCGCCAAGTCGGTTGGATTACCTGTTTCTTTAAGGGGGCCTTCTTCCCAATTAGTCGTAATCGAAGGCACATAAGTCCCAAAACCGATATTAAAGCCTAGAGGTGTAGCGCGGCCCGGCTGATCATAGTCATCCGATTGCTGCTGCACACGAGTCAGCACATCCTCAAAGGAACCTTTCTTGCTCTTATAACCATTTGTATCCATATTGGCTAGATTATCCGCTATAATATCAAGCCGCTGCTGAAGGCTGGACATGGAGACTGCTGCACTAATCGTTGAGTTATTCATAGATCAAACCTCCTATAAGCTGTACCTGTAAAACCCACTTCATAAGCAGCACTTATACCCTGCCGACTTCAGTTACAGCCTTCTGCAAGCTGCTATCATAGTATTGGACGATCTTTTGGTTCGCTTCATACGCCCGGTATGCGGCATTCAAATCAACAGTAACCTGAGTAGGGTCAACATTGGAACCCTCTAAATATCCTTGACGCACCTGTAAGTTATCAGTTGCATTGGAGTAACGAATGTCTGCCGCCGCTATATCATCAGCGTGAAACACACCTTTACCATCACGCACAAGCTCCTGCGGCTTTGTAACTACACTCACACCAATCTTGGTCCCTGTCGGAAGTCCTGTTACTGGATTTAGTACATTCCCCTGCCCGTCCACTTTAAGGGTGTCCTGATTTCCTGTCAAGACAAGAGGCTTGCCAGTGGAATCCAGAACCTTGAAGCCTCCACTGCTCAACACTTCTCCCGTAGCCGCGTTTACTGAGAAGCTTCCATTTCGGGTAAATAAGTTATTGCCCTCAGCATCCTGAACAGTAAAGAAAGCCTGTGGACGGTAAATAACCTCACCCTCAGGACTTACATATTTCCCTGAACCATCAAAGGCTATATTTTGACCCGTCACAGGGTCGGCGACTTGCAAATCTGTAGATAAAGCAAAATCCATAGACTTGCCGCTCTCCCTTAAATCACCCTGTAAATATTGGGATATTGACTGTTCTGCAAAAACTCCCGTGTTAAGGCGCCCCACCGGCGTGGTATTGCCATTAATCATAGCCGAGATCAAGACATCCGGAAAAGCATGATTAACACTGTCAACCTGCTTATATCCCGTTGTATTTAAGTTAGCGATGTTCTGTGTTGCCGTATCGTGTCTACGTTGCTGCGCAACCATACCTGCAGCGGCCGTATATAAACCTCTTATCATGAAGGTAGTCTCCTTCCGAATCTAATGCTACCTTTTATATCGGCTGCTTAGAACTTTTTCTTAACGACCTTGTCCAAATTGTCCAGCATAATTCCTGTTCCTTTTACCACACAGTGCATAGGGTCTTCCGCTACCCAAACAGGTACATGTAATTCTTCTGAGAGTAGCTCGTCCAATCCGTTAAGCAAAGCACCTCCACCAGTAAGAACCACACCCCGGTCAATGATGTCCGCAGACAATTCTGGTGGTGTACGCTCCAGTACCGATTTAGCTGCAGCCACAATGGAAGAAACCGGATCCCATAATGCTTCCTTAACCTCAGCCGCCGTAATAGTGAGCGTTTGGGGAAGTCCGCTTACCATGTCCCGGCCACGAATATCCATTTCGGACTTCATCAAACCAGGTCGAACCGTACCAATAGTAACCTTAATATCCTCTGCCGTCCGTTCACCGATCAACAATTTATACTTTTGTTTAATATATCTTAAAATGGCCTCATCGAACTTGTCTCCAGCGACTTTAATCGAAGAAGCGGTAACGACGTCGCCCATAGAAAGTACGGCTACATCCGTCGTTCCGCCACCGATATCGACGACCATGTTACCACTTGGCTGATAAATGTCCATTCCCGCTCCAATCGCAGCGGCCTTTGGCTCTTCTTCCATAAATACTTCCTTAGCCCCGCTGCGTTCTGCCGCTTCCCGAATGGACTTCTGTTCCACAGATGTAATATTTGTAGGGGCGCATATCAGAATGCGAGGTCGTGAATACCAGGTGCGACCGCCAACACGGTCGATAAAATACTTCAGCATCATTTCCGTGACTTCAAAATCTGCAATGACACCATCCCGTAAAGGACGGATAGTTGTTATATTTCCGGGTGTACGTCCAACCATGCGACGTGCCTGTTCTCCCACCGCAAGGACTCTCTTCGTATCACTTTCAAGTGTGACCACGGAAGGTTCATCCAGAACGACTCCCCTTCCCTTAACATGTATGAGCACATTGGCCGTGCCGAGGTCGATTCCGATATCCTTGCTAAACATAATGAAAGAGCCCCCAAAGTGTTATTTTAATTGAAAAAACAGCAGTTAGTACTAAATTTAAAAATAACATACTTTAGGGGAACTACACAATGTTTTAAAGCTGAATATTTCCTTAAATTTCCGAAAATCTTATGGCTTTGATGCTACAGCAACCTCACGTTTTTTCCCCGTCGTTTTTTTATATTTAATTTTTGTGGCTTCTCCCCCCCGAAGATGTCGGATGGATTTGTGATATTCAAGAATGTGCTTCACCTGATCGGCCAGATCAGGGTTGATCTCTGGCAGACGCTCCGTCAAGTCTTTGTGCACCGTGCTCTTTGAAACGCCAAATTCCTTGGCTATGGTCCGGACCGTATGCCTGGTTTCCACGATGCAGCGTCCGATTTTGATCGTACGTTCCTTGATGTAATCGTGCACGCTCCCGCCTCCCAACTGTGGATAGTTTGGTACATTATATGAGGGGCGGGCTTATATATTCGCGCTTTCAAGACATGACAAGCCTGTGAGGGCTCATTTTATTTAATGGACAACCCAAGAAGCCTTGTTATTAGCAAGACGGAACGTCATTAGTCCTTTAAAGACAATAACCGTTTCTCATAGAAAAATAAGGCTCTTTATAAGCATGCTGCTTACGAAGAGCCTTATTTACATACAAGCATAACAGGGGGCGTTAGCCCCCTGCAGTAAATATTCTTATCGACCTGGCAGTAACTCAGATGGATTAACTACTTTGCCATCCTTATACACTTCAAAGTGTACATGATTGCCAAGGTCCTTCTCGATTTCACTGCGACCTGCGGTTGCAAGCGTATCTCCTTGCTTCACAACATCGCCTTGTTTAACTTTCGTTTCGCCAAGACTTTGGTAGACGGTCTTCATATTACCTTGATGGGTAATCTCAATGACCTTACCTAACACTGCAACATCGTCCACTCTAGTAACTTCACCGCTAAGTGCTGCTTTGACGTCGAACGTATTGTTGTCTTCACGGGCAAGATCGATACCGACATTAGGAATAAATTTGTCGTTATACTGCACCATTGCGGCAACGTGATTGTCCTCTGTACCATTCTCATCATAATACGGTTTGACCACTTCTACTTCACCTGGATTGGCTACTGGCCAAACCAAGCTTTCCGCTGAAGCAAGAACTTCAAGGGCATCTGGATTACTGTTTGCAGTACCAGCTTCGTTAGTTGAAGCTCCTACTTGCTGTGATGTGGCGGCGGTGTCCAGCGGTTTTTGGCCGGCATCCTGATAGACCCACACCAAAGTTAGTATAATTGCCGCTGCCGCCGTGTAGACTGCTGGGAACACCCAACGTTTAGATAACATCTTGCTCCATGAAGAAGGTTTAGCACCTGAATCTCCCTGCGATTTTTTGAGAGATTCATCATGGTTTGTTTTGTTTTTGTCTTGTTCATTCATATGGTTATCACCTCAGTAACCAGTGTTACCGGGCTTCTATCTTTTATACGTATCTTTCAAGTTATTTTTTCAGAAGAGTTGAGATTTGCGTAAAAGAGATACCACTGTAATAGTGTTTGAGAATTTGAGTAGCCGTTCCGCCTTCCTTCGCCATCCCATTAGCTCCCCACTGACTCATTCCCACACCATGCCCATTTCCGAAGGTAGTTATATAGATTTTATTCCCTTTTCGCCCCCAACTGAATTGGCTGGAACGTAACCCTAGCTTCTCTCGCACTTCTCTTCCAGTAAAAATAGTACCTCCAATAGAGATTTCCTTAACCCGATGTCCAGTGGTGAGAGACAACACTTCTACCGGCAATTCAGAGGAAGTAGAGATATTTTTTGTCATGCCTGATTGGGTAGTATTTTTTGAAGCAGGAATTACTCTGTCGTTTAGCCCAAGTCTAGTAAGTATTTCCGAGATGGTGAATGTAGATGTCACCGCATAGTTTGGGGTAATCTCTTTCTCCCAAGGACTAGTTACACTGCGCAGATAGGGAATCGCTGCATTCCAGTATTCTTCCGAGTTCTCGGTATATCCTCCACTGGAGGCGAAAAAGGAGGCCGTAATCGGCTGCCCTTTATAGGTCATAATGACACCGCGCGTCTCAAGGACCGCGCGCTGAAGCTTTGCAAGGTCGGCGCTTCTTCCGCCGAGCTTCCACTTCCGTTCCAGCGTATCCTTAGATACGTAAGCCTGATGGCTTACCGTATCTGTTACATCCGCCCCCGGAACGGGGACGCCGCTTCTGTCGCCAGCCAGCAGGCGGCGAAGGATAAAGGTGCGGGCCGCTACGGCCTGCGCTTTGAGCGCTTCAAGCTCAAAGCTGGCCGGCATCTCGGCCGCAAGCACGCCGCTGACGTATTCCTCCAGCGGCAACGTCTCTATTTGTCCGCTACGCGACAAATAAACGGAGACCTTCGGCTGCGGCGCTTCCTGCACAGCCGCCTCCGGCCCCGCTGGTGCGGCTGGTGAGGCCGTTACCGTCGGCAAGGCCGGAGGTGCCGGTTGTCCCCGGTGCAGCGGGACAACCGCCAGTGGAATCAGCAGCGCCGCCAGAATAGGCGCTGCGAGCCAGGCGGCGGGACTGAGGCGCCTGAGCCGGGGAGCAAGGGGACGCGAGTGCCAGCGCGTTGACTTGTTACGTCGCAAGTAGCGGAAATCTTTCATCTCTATGGCTCCTTCCGTGAGTCACTGTTGATTCTTATAGATATGAATTTACAGCAACTACTAGAACAATATTTGAGAGAAAGAGAGTAGCTTTCTCGTATCTATCACTATGCCCCGCGTTAAAAAATCACAAACGAAAAAAAACCTCATTAGATGAGGATTCAGATTTACTTTCTAATAATACAAGCAAAAACGCCTTCGCTGTCCCTATAAGGACGGTAAGCGTTTATGCGAGAAATATAAGGATATTTTATAGCGTAGACCATATAAACTCTTCTATTTAAAAAAAGAACAGGCCGCATCACTGCAGCCTGTTCTCACCTAATGACTGATATTATACCCAAGTTGCTTGAACCTGAAAGCGAGGTTTAACCTCATCGCTTTTGCTTGATTCGCTCTTGGCTACTTCTGGTTTAAGAGTTTCGTCCTTCACCGTTTGCGCGGCTGTGTCTTCCATGGAGATACGCCATATTTCCGCACCTAGTCCAGACAGCTTCTCAGCCAAATGTACATATCCACGGTCGATATGATGAGTTCCGCTTACCTCAGTAGTGCCTTCAGCAACAAGACCTGCCAAAATAAGCGCAGCTCCCGCACGTAAATCCGTAGCACAAACCTTGGCTCCGACCAATTGCGCATTACCTGTAACGATTGCTGAGCGACCTTCGATCTTAATCTCAGCATTCATGTTGTGGAATTCATCCACATGCATGAACCGGTTCTCGAATACAGTTTCTGTAACAACACTAGTTCCTTCAGAGCGCAGCAATAATGCCATCATTTGTGACTGCATATCCGTTGGAAAGCCTGGATACGGCAAAGTCTTCAAATCAACAGCTTTAAGAGGTTTGTCACTAATTACACGAACCCCATTCTCATCAGGAATAATGGTCACACCCATCTCTTCCATCTTAGCAATAACAGGTCCCAAGTGATCAGCGATTGCGCCTTCCACATATACGTCCCCACCTGTAATTGCTGCGGCAGCCATATAGGTACCAGCTTCAATACGGTCAGGAATCACATGATGTTTAACGCCATGCAGACGTTCTACGCCTTCAATACGGATAACACCTGTACCCGCACCGCGAACGATTCCGCCCATACCATTCAAATAATTGGCCAGGTCGACAATTTCAGGCTCCTTAGCCGCATTCTCAATCACGGTCACGCCTTCGGCGAGTGCCGCTGCCATCATTATATTTTCGGTCGCACCCACGCTAGCTACATCCAAATACACTTTGGCTCCGCGCAGGCGACCGTTACTTTTCGCTTCAATGTAGCCCTGGCCGAGACTAATCTCTGCACCAAGCGCTTCAAATCCTTTCAAATGCTGATCAATCGGTCGTGTGCCAATGGCGCAGCCACCAGGCAAAGAAATTCTTGTATGACCAAGCCGTGATAACAGAGGACCCATGACTAAAAAAGATGCCCGCATTTTCCGTACCCATTCATAAGGTGCTTCACAGGAAGTGATGTTTGTAGCATCCACCTGGATAATATCGTTTTGATATGTAACCCCTGCACCCAGAGATTCCAACATTTTTGAAATCGTCATTACATCATCAAGCGGAGGTGCGTCCACAATGACGCTTACTCCTTCTTCTGCCAATAGAGAGGCGGCTATGATCGGTAATACGGAATTTTTTGCGCCGCTAACTTTCACGCTCCCGGTCAATCTGTTGCCACCGCGGACGATAAATTTGCTCATTTTCGGTTTCCCTCCGCGTCCATTATTTCTTAAATTATTTTTTAGATTAAAAGTAATTGCAAAAAAATTCGCATACTCCATCAATACGCCCATTCAGCCGGGCATGTTCCTTAAAGTTCAGTGTTGACATAATAAAACCTTATTATTCGACACTTTTTGACCATTGCGACCTATGACACTTATAACCAAACTACATATTCCTAAAACATATAGCGGATCATCCCACTCCAGCTAAGGTAATCCAGAAAGAATCCTGCAACAAAACGACCAAGTACAATAGCCAGAAGCAAGTGCAGCAGCCTTCCTTGAGGACTCTTGGGATATCTTATGACCAAATCCAGCTTAAGGTTCTGCAATGCCCACCAAGATAATACAACACTGAGCAAAGAAACAATCATTGAGATCATGCTGCTGGTTCCAGCGGCACTAGACCATCCATTGGACAATATATCCCCCATGCTAACCCTCCGTGTTCGTATTACTCGGAAATCGACTCTTATATCATACTTGTGCAGGGCAAAAGAATCCAGTACTTTTACAAATTTTTAAACAATTCAATGCCAATATCCAAAAAAATGAAGAAATCTTAACCTTTACTACATAGATTACTATAACAAAAAAAGCAGTCAAGCTTAGAGCTTGACCGCTTATATCCTACTGTTGTCCTTTACCAGTGGACACTTTAATCCGTGTAACAGCGCGTTGCAGCGCCAACTCCGCACGGCGGTGATCGATATCATCTTGTTTGCTACGAGTCTGGAGACGGCGCTGAGCGCGTTCTCTAGCAGCCTCGGCGCGTTCAATATCAATATCCGTTGGCAGTTCGGCACTTTCGGCCAGCACTGTTACTTTGTCCTTATGCACTTCAACGAAACCGCCATGAACGGCGATGGAGATCGTAACACCGTCCGATTTGACGGATAACGGAGCAACCTGAAGTGGAGTCACAAGCGGAATGTGTCCCGGCAAAATACCCAACTCGCCTTCGACTCCCCGTACTGTCAAGCTATTCACTTGTTTAGAATAGACGAGATGCTCCGGCGTGACAATTTCCAACAAAAAGGTATTCACTTCCATTCCTCCTTAAAGCTTTACGAAGTAAAGCTCTCATCGAAAGCATACACTTAGCTTTACGAAGTAAAGCTCGCTTCGAAAGCATTCAATAAGCTCAGTGTTACATCGATTTCGCTTTTTCAACCGCTTCTTCGATTGTACCCACAAAAAGGAACGCTGCTTCTGGAAGATCATCATGCTTACCATCCAGGATTTCCTTAAAGCTACGTACAGTTTCTTTGATTGGCACGTATTTACCCTTGAAGCCGGTAAACTGTTCAGCTACGTGGAAAGGCTGTGACAGGAACCGCTCAACTTTACGAGCACGAGCTACGATAACCTTATCATCCTCACTCAATTCATCCATACCCAAGATGGCAATGATGTCTTGAAGTTCGGTATAACGTTGCAGCAATTGTTTAACACCTTGTGCCACATTGTAATGCTCTTCACCAACAATTTCCGGAGCTAGCAGACGCGAGCTGGAAGCCAGTGGATCAACCGCTGGGAAAATCCCCTTCTCGGAAATCTTACGCTCAAGGTTAGTTGTTGCATCCAAGTGAGCAAACGCCGTTGCCGGAGCAGGGTCAGTGTAGTCATCCGCTGGTACGTAGATTGCTTGAATGGAAGTAACGGATCCTTTTTTGGTAGAAGTGATACGCTCTTGCAACTGACCCATTTCAGTAGCCAGGGTTGGTTGGTAACCTACCGCGGACGGCATACGTCCGAGAAGAGCGGATACTTCGGAACCCGCTTGGGTAAAGCGGAATATATTATCGATAAAGAGCAGCGTATCGCGACCTTCTACATCACGGAAATATTCCGCCATAGTAAGACCGGTCAAAGCTACGCGTAGACGCGCGCCTGGGGGCTCATTCATTTGTCCGAACACCATTGCTGTTTTCTTAATAACGCCGGAGTCCGTCATTTCGTGATAAAGGTCATTACCTTCACGAGTACGTTCACCCACACCCGCGAATACGGAAATACCGCCGTGTTCTTGGGCAATGTTATTAATCAATTCTTGAATCGTTACTGTTTTACCTACACCGGCACCGCCGAACAGACCAACTTTACCGCCTTTAGCGTAAGGTGCAAGCAAGTCGATAACTTTAATACCCGTTTCCAAAATTTCGGCTTGTGTCGACAATTCATCAAATGTCGGAGCCAAACGGTGAATCGGGTTCTTTATTTCAGCAACAACTTCACCAGCGTTATCAATTGGATTTCCAAGTACGTTAAATACCCGGCCTAATGTCGCTTCCCCAACAGGAACCGAAATAGGACCACCTTGGTCAATCGCATCCAGTCCGCGAACCAGACCATCTGTAGAAGACATCGCGATACAACGTACCAAATTGTCTCCCAAGTGATTGGAAACCTCAAGTGTTAGGTTAATCTGGCGACCATTGTCCAAGACGGTTTCAATTTTGATAGCGTTGAATATCTCGGGCAATTGGCCGCGTTCAAATTCAATATCGACAACCGGACCCATAATGCTTACAACGCGTCCTTTGTTCATCTTCATTTCCCTCCTCGAAAGCTGTTACATCAAGAAGAAACGACGTTGTCGTCATATAAAGATGACAACCGTTTCTCGTAGAAATATAAGCATTTTGTATAGTGTAAAACCTATACTTTCTTATATTTTAAGAAGAACTGCAGTGCCGTTCTTAAGGAGCCATACTCCAGAAGCGGGCGATACTATGTATCGCTCCATGCGGCACTGTTTCTCGTAAAATACAAGGCAAGTCAAGCACGCTGCTTAACTGTTCTTGTATTTTTAAGACTGAGCGTTCGCTCCGGCCACGATCTCGGTAATTTCCTGCGTAATTGCCGCCTGACGGGCACGGTTGTACGTAAGGGTAAGTTCTCCGATCATTTTCGACGCGTTCTTTGTTGCACTGCCCATCGCTGTCATTTTCGCACCCAGCTCACTGGCCTTGCCATCCAGAATTGCGCTATAAATCAAAGTTTCGGCGTATTTCGGAAGTAGTACTTCGAGTACGCCTTCTGGTGAAGGTTCATATTCGTAATTTGCAGTCGCTTCATGATGCTCATGATTTCCTACGCCTTCCATAGGCAACAGTCGATCAACGGTTGGGATCTGGGTAATCGCATTGACGAATTGGTTGTAGCAAACGTACAACTCATCATACGTACCATCTACAAACTGTTGTACTGCCGAATTAGCAATAGACTTAATGTCAGCAAATTTCGGCGCATCCGATAGCTCAGTAACTTCCTGTACAATCGGATATTCACGGCGGCGTAAGAAGTCACGGCCTTTACGACCGATAACGAACAAGGCGTACTCATCTTTGGATTTATGTCGTTCCGCGATGAGCATCGTCACCTTACGTAAAATATTAGCGTTGTATCCTCCCGCAAGCCCTCTATCAGAGGTCACGATAAGATAACCAGTTTTTTTCACAGGGCGACTGACCAGCATGGGATGCTGAACGCCTTCTGTACCGGCAGCAATGCTCGATACAACCTCTTTCAGCTTCTCAGCATAAGGACGGGCGGCAATTGCCTTCTCCTGGGCTTTTCTCAGCTTGGAGGCGGCTACCATTTCCATCGCTTTTGTGATCTGTCTTGTGTTTTGAACACTCTTAATTTGACGTTTAATATCACGCATGCTTCTTGCCATGATTTCACCACCTTAAAGCTTTGACGAAGTCAAAGCTAACTTCGTAAGCATCTTCTTAGCTTTGACGAATTCAAAGCCAACTTTATAAGTAATAGCCTGAGCTTCGGCATAGCCAAAGCTCACTTAGTAAGAATCGTTTAGGTACGATCTATATTAGCTAGTAGCAAAGCCTCTTTTAAATTTATCAATCGCTGCTTTAAGAGCGGCTTCGTTATCTGCTGTCAAATCCTTGGTATCTCTGATGGATTGAGCAACTTCAGCAGCACTGCTGTCCATGTAAGCAAGGAATTCCTTTTCAAAACGTTTTACGTCTTTAACAGGAATATCATCCAAGTATCCTTTTACAGCTGTGTACAAGCTAAGCACTTGATGCTCAACAGACAACGGCTGATTTACACCTTGTTTCAGAACTTCCATCATACGTGCTCCGCGATTCAGACGAGCAAGCGTGGATTTATCAAGATCTGAGCCGAACTGTGAGAAAGCTTGAAGTTCACGATATTGAGCAAGATCCAAACGGAGCGAGCCAGCTACCTTCTTCATCGCTTTAATCTGAGCGGAGCCCCCTACACGGGAAACGGAGATACCGACGTTGATCGCCGGACGTTGACCAGAGTAGAACAGATCGGATTCAAGGAAGATTTGACCATCTGTAATCGAGATTACGTTCGTAGGAATGTAAGCCGATACGTCAGATGCTTGTGTTTCGATGAACGGAAGCGCGGTTAATGAACCACCACCAAGCTCATCACTAAGCTTAGCCGCACGTTCCAAAAGACGGGAGTGCAAGTAGAACACGTCACCAGGGAACGCTTCACGACCCGGTGGACGACGAAGCAGCAAGGACAATTCGCGATAAGCCGAAGCTTGTTTTGAAAGGTCATCATAAATGATCAATACGTGTTCGCCCTTGTACATAAAGTACTCGCCCATTGCGCAACCTGCGTATGGAGCAATATACAACAGTGGGGATGGCTCTGAAGCCGAAGCAGTTACAACGATTGTATATTCCAACGCGCCATGACGGCGGAGAGTTTCTACAACCTGTGCTACTGTGGATTGTTTTTGTCCAATGGCAACATAAATACATTTCATTCCGTTGCCTTTTTGGTTGATAATCGCATCGATTGCGATTGCAGTCTTACCTGTTTGACGGTCACCAATGATAAGTTCGCGTTGTCCACGACCAATTGGTACCATCGCATCAATCGCTTTAAGACCAGTTTGCATTGGCTCATGAACCGATTTACGGTCGATAACACCAGGAGCATTATTCTCAACCGGACGGAACTCCGTCGTTTGAATTGGGCCTTTACCGTCAAGCGGCATACCGAGTGCGTTAACAACACGACCCAGAAGGGCCTCTCCAACTGGAACTTGCATGATTTGTCCAGTACGTTTTACTTGATCGCCTTCACGAATTTCCTTGTACTCACCCAGAATTACAACACCGACGTTGCTTTCTTCCAGATTGAGCGCCATGCCCACTACACCGTTGGAGAACTCTAGCAACTCGCCTGCCATTGCGTTTTCCAGACCGTAGACACGAGCGATACCGTCTCCGACTTGAATGACGGTGCCCACTTCGGCAACTTCGATATCGGCTTTATATTGCTCAATTTGACTTTTGATCAAAGTGCTGATCTCTTCAGGTCTGATGCCCAATATCCTCACCCCTATCTTCTATGCTTATCATTAAAGGATTTCTCGAGACGTTCCAATTTACTAGAAAGACTTCCGTCATACAGCGTATCGCCGATATAAACCTTCAGTCCTCCCAGCAGGCTTGGATCGACCACATTCGTAACCCGAATTTTACGGTTTACTAGCTGGCCGAATTCTGCAGCTACAGCCGCTTGTTCTTCTTCACTTAAAGAATAAACGGAGTATACCTTAGCATCACCAATGCCAAGAGCGTCTCCTTCAATCTTGATATACGTATCCAGCAGTTCGGCAAAAATATCGGTTCTGCCTCGCTCTACTAACAGTTCTACAATGTTCATTACAATAGGAGAGAGCTTATCTTGAAGTGCTGTGCGCAGCACTTTCAGCTTGTCGGACTCCGAGATACGTGGTGCAAGAATAAACCGCTGTACCTCTTGGTCTAAATGTAATACTTCGACCACTGCCTTGAGCTGTTCTTCTACTTCAAGGGTAATCCCCTTCTCTACCGCTGCACTGTACAATGCTTTAGCGTAGCGCTTGGCAACTACCGTATCGCGGCTCATGATCGGCCTCCTACCTCATTGAGGTATTGGTTCACAAGCTGCTCCTGCTCACTGCTAGCACTAACTTCTTTCTTAAGAAGTTTAGAAGCAATACGAACAGATGCCGTTCCAATTTCGCTGCGCAACTCTTCCACTGCTTTATTCTTCTCGTTCTCGATATCGCGCACGGCCTCTTCTTTGACGCGTGCAGCTTCAACTTTAGCTTGCGCCAAAGCTTGTTCTACCTGTTGATTACTAGTAATTTGCGATTGTTGAATAATCTGTTGAGCTTCCTGGCGTGCACTGTTCAGCGCCTGCTTCTGCTCTTCCACATACGCGACCGCTTGCTCTCTAGTCTTCGCAGCTTCATCCATTTGCTGCATTACCAGCTCACGGCGTTTCTCCATAACTGCGAACAGTTTGCTGAACGCATACTTACTGAGCAAGAAATATAGAATCCCAAAGGCTACAATTGAAAATAAGATGTTTGTCCAAACAATTTCCACTGAGGTCACTCCCTTCCATTACCGCGTCATGCGGACGTATACAAAAGTAAGGCGCGGATGGCATCGGCCGTCCCCGCCAAACCGTAAATACGGTTTATTAAGATGAAAACATGATTAGGAATGCGATAACTGTTGCTGCCAACGGAATAACTTCGACGATACCTACACCGATAAACATTGTTGTTTGAAGCGCATTACGAGCTTCTGGTTGACGAGCGATGGACTCAACTGTTCTACTAACGATCATACCATTACCAAGACCTGCACCAAGTGCACCCAAACCAACCGCTATTGCTGCTGCTAAATATTCCATTTGTAAATATCCTCCTTTAATTTTGGTTCATATTGTGTTTAATGATATAAGATATCTCCCGCGAAAGAAAATCAGACGATAACCGTTCCCTTCGCAGCAGTTCATTAATGTGCTTCTTCTTCGTGAATCGTCATCTGTGCGATATAAACCATCGTCAGTATCGTAAAGATAAACGCCTGTAGTGCCCCGACGAAAATACTGAAGCCTTGCCATACAGCCAGGAAAGGAATACTGAGAATCCCCAGTTTCAAAATGACTGTAATCAGTACTTCTCCGGCAAAGATGTTAGCAAATAGACGAATTGCCAGAGCTACTGGTTTTGCCAAGTTCTCGATAATGTTCAGTGGCAAAAAGATTGGAAACGGCTCAATATAGTGTTTGAAATAATGCTTGCCATTGAGCTTAATGCCCAGGAAGTTCATCAGTATAAACACAATAATTGCCAATCCTGCAGTGATATTAATGTCAGCAGTCGGCGACTTGTACCATAAGATCTCAACATGATCACCATGCGCCAAGTTCCTGGTTGCTTCAATCACATGGCCAAACACGGTTACAGGTCCATGTGCTTCAGTTACAACTGAGAAGGGCAATCCAAGAAGGTTGGAAACAAAGATAAACAGAATCAACGTTAGCCCCAAAGATATGTAAGGTTTTCCTTTCTTCAGGTCCATGGCACTGCTTATGACACCCTCTACAAATTCAACAACCCATTCCATAAAATTCTGAAGCTTAGATGGATTCTCAACCGAAAGCTTACGAACCGACAGCATCACCAGCACAAATACTACTGTACAACTGATCAGAAGCATCAATACGGCTGATATATCTATCGGTATTCCCCCGACAAAGATTTTCGGCATCTCATGCATAGTATCATCCCCCTTTCTCTTTAATCTGGTTAAAGTTTGTTCTTCACACTCAGATATATCCCCGCAGGAATGGCGAGAAGCTGAGGAATGAATACGCCCGAAATAGTTGCTACCAGGGAAAAATGCTCAATCTTGACCGCGAACATGGTGACCAAAATTGCGAAGCTAATCCGTGTAACAAAACCGAGGCTGAAGGCATTCCCTTCGTTGCTCGCAATCGACTGCGTTACCCGTCGAACCTTGACGGCCAGATAACGAAAGTTTACCAATCCCGCCACCAGACCCAGAGTCATGCCCAGTGTAAAATCCCTGGTCTCATGATGAAGCGCCCAGCCCATTAAGAGTCCTGCCATAAGGACGAGCGTAACTCTAGTGACGGTATTGATCATGGGAGTCATATTATCCATTCTGCTCCCCCAAAAATTTTTTAATTAACAGGACGACGTTCACAATTCCCAGAATCATTCCGGT
The DNA here is from genome assembly GCF_038009145.1 of Paenibacillus sp. FSL R5-0923. Classification (NCBI taxonomy): domain Bacteria; kingdom Bacillati; phylum Bacillota; class Bacilli; order Caryophanales; family Paenibacillaceae; genus Paenibacillus; species Paenibacillus sp. FSL R5-0923. Next base: position 1,195,101 of record NZ_JBBPAT010000001.1, on the reverse strand, counting down.
TATAGTGCCAATAGCGAGCCAATATTTTGGCCCCTCCATCAAGTCTTTCAGCCACCTTGCCGCAAAAAAACCAATAACAATGTAAGCGGCGAGTATAGTGCCTGCACTTCCAATGATAAGCGCGGTCTGTAACAAGCTGTCCCTGCTATTTTGTTCTTTCATGGCTACAATCCCAACTAATTTTACTGAATTTCTGGAGTCTTTGTCAATTCATTGAACATTGCCCAAAAACCCTTGAAAACATGAAAATAATCACAGCAAAATGTTCCAAAACCATATAAACCGTACAGTTTCACTGTATGTTGATTTTAATCAGATCAGATATTACTTTAAATGAAATTATTTATTTTTTGTGAACATTCTGTGAAACTCTTCAGGACGTTCCTTATTTACACCAAAATGGTGCAAAATCGCATTGACAATTCGTTGGGAGGCTTTGCCATCTCCGTACGGGTTGGCGGCCCGACTCATCGACTGATAGAGCTCATTATCAGTCAAAAGAGCATGTGTCCGTGCATACACCTTCTCCTCGTCCGTGCCCACAAGTTCTAGCGTTCCAGCGTCTATCCCTTCAGGACGCTCCGTCGTATCACGAAGCACAAGTACTGGTACTCCGTATGAAGGAGCTTCCTCTTGTAAACCGCCAGAATCGGTCAATATCAAGTGGGTATGCGGATAAAAATTATGCAAATCCACGACATCCAGCGGATCAATCAGCTTAATTCTTGGATGTCCACCCAAAATTTCATGTGCAGGTTCCTTAACGGCAGGACTCGGATGCACAGGATAAACAATGGCTACATCTTCGAATTCATCAGCGATTCTTTTGACAGCCCGGAAGATATTCCGATGCGGTTCACCTTGCGATTCTCTACGGTGAGCAGTCATCAAAATAAGTTTTTTTCCTGAAGCAAAATCCAAAACAGGATGCCGGTAATCAGGCTGTACGGTATATTGAAACACATCGGTTACAGTGTTGCCTGTGATATAAATACTTGATTCTTTTTTGTTCTCATGTCTCAGATTACTAGCTGACCAATCCGTTGGAGCGAAATGCAGGTCTGCTAATACACCTGTAAGCTGACGGTTCATTTCTTCAGGATACGGAGACAATTTGTTCCATGTCCGAAGTCCTGCTTCTACGTGCCCAACCTGAATTTGCTGCAGGAAAGAGGCATAGCTTGCAAGGAACGTCGTTAATGTGTCCCCGTGCACCAATACGAGATCAGGTTTAACCTCTCTGAGTACAGGTTCCAGGCCTTCAAGTACTCGAATAGTAATCTCATTAAGCGTCTGACGATCCTTCATCACATCCAGATCGTAATCAGGAGTGATATTGAACACTTCCAACACTTGATCGAGCAACTCCCTGTGCTGTGCTGTTACACATACAATTGACTCGATGTGCTCAGGATGCTTCTTCAGTTCAAGAACTAGAGGAGCCATCTTGATCGCCTCGGGGCGCACTCCGAAAATAGTCATCACTTTAATTTTGGACATAACCCCTACCCTCTCATCAAAAAATAAACAAATTTCTTATATCCTATTATGAATTACTATTTACTTAGTTCCGTACAAACGATCTCCAGCATCGCCAAGTCCCGGAACGATATATCCATGCTCATTCAAATGATCATCAAGCGCAGCTACATAAATATCAACATCTGGGTGAGCCTCTTGAACCGCAGCAACACCTTCTGGAGCTGCAATCAGGTTCATCATTTTAATTTGTGTACAGCCACGCTTCTTCAGCGAGGTAATAGCAGCAATCGCAGATCCCCCCGTAGCTAGCATTGGATCAATTACGATCAGCTCACGTTCCTGTACATCTGTAGGAAGCTTGATGTAATACTCAACCGGTTGAAGCGTGTCCGGATCACGGAATAAGCCAACATGTCCTACTTTAGCAGCAGGAAGAAGCTTCAGAACGCCCTCAAGCATACCCAGACCAGCACGAAGAATAGGGATAAGCCCAAGCATTCTTCCAGAAATCACTTTGCTTTCCGTTTCAGTGACCGGTGTTTGTACTGTAATGGTTTCTAGAGGAATATCACGTGTTATCTCATAAGCCATCAATGTGGCAACTTCGTCAACATGCTCTCTGAAATCCTTCGTGTTTGTTCTTACGTCGCGAATAAATGTTAGTTTGTGTTGAATTAAAGGATGATCGCAAATCACCAATTTTCCCATTTCCTGTCCCTCCGGTAATTGTAAGTCGTGTCTATAACCCTAGAAAGCGCTTTTGCTTCTCTATGGCTAAATCCTGTCTATTATAGCATTCCCATCGCCGCATTTCACCTAGAAAGGCACATGTATCCATATTGAACCCCTACCCCTGTATTTTCCTTCGCTTATAAAGGTAAGGATTGGAAATTCCATTGCCTTTTCAGGAATAAAACCTTGATTAGGTTGTGCAAATTTGCATTTTTCATACTATTCACATTTTTTTCACTATTGTTTATGAAAGTTCCATGAACTTTCATGATTGATTTCATGATTTTCCATCAATTCACCCATATAATATTGTGAACAATAAACAACAAAAACCTCCACCAAACCCTAAAATCAGGACTCGGTGGAGGTGAATTTATTAATGAATACGAATAGGAACTAGTACTTCAGTTCTGGATATAGTGGGTACTGATCCGTCAAATCAGCAACTTGACGAGCTGCCTCAGCTAATTTCACTTCATCCTTCGGATTCTTCAGAACATTAGCTATAATGCGGCCAATAACCACCATAGCTTGCTCGTCCATACCACGGGAAGTAACCGCAGGTGTACCAATACGAATACCGCTTGTTACGAAAGGACTTGTAGGATCAAATGGAATTGCGTTTTTATTCACAGTGATTCCGATGGAATCTAGTACTTTTTCCGCATCTTTTCCGGTAATGTTCAGGTTACGTGTATCAAGCAACATCAAGTGGTTATCTGTACCACCGGATACAATGTTAACCCCTTCGCTAATCAGTGTTTCTGCGAGAACATTTGCATTCTTCACTACATTCTCAGCATAAGTCTTAAAGGATGGCAGCAAAGCTTCGCCGAATGCGACTGCTTTTGAAGCAATGACATGCATCAGCGGTCCACCTTGGGAACCAGGGAATACGGCTTTATCGATAGCAGCTGCCCATGGCTGTCTGCACATAATCATACCTCCGCGGGGACCGCGTAAAGTCTTATGTGTTGTAGTTGTAACGAAATGAGCATGAGGAACCGGGCTCGGATGAAGACCAGCAGCAACAAGACCTGCGATATGGGCCATATCTACCATAAACAACGCGCCGACATCATTGGCGATAGCACCAAGTTTTTCGAAATCAATAATGCGCGGATACGCACTTGCACCAGCAACAATCAACTTAGGACGGTGCTTGAAGGCTGCTTTGCGTACTTCGTCATAATCAATTAGGAAAGTATCTTCTTGTACCCCATAAGCTACGAAGTTATAGAGTAATCCAGAAGCATTTACTGGACTACCATGCGTTAAATGTCCGCCATGCGCCAAGTTCATGCCAAGAACCGTGTCGCCCGGGTTAAGTGCAGCGAGATATACAGCCATATTCGCTTGTGCTCCAGAGTGAGGCTGTACGTTGACATGTTCCGCACCGAACAATTCTTTTGCACGATCACGAGCCAGATTCTCAACGATATCCACATCTTCACAGCCACCATAATACCGTTTGCCTGGATAGCCTTCTGCATATTTGTTCGTAAGCACTGAGCCCATGGCTTCCATTACGGCTTCGCTAACGATATTCTCTGAGGCAATAAGCTCAATGTTGGCACGCTGACGTTTCAGTTCCAGTTCCATTGCTTCCAGTACTGCCGGGTCACTCTTACGTAATTGTTCCATGTTCTTATTTCCTCCCTAGTGTGTGTAGATATGTTGTATTTAAATAGAAACGATTTGCCCGCCACGAAAAAGCTTTAGGTCTACGTTTCTGCAAAAACATAAATCTAAGTTCATCAATCACAAACCTGTGAACCACTCTCTTCAAGAGTGCGGTAAACCGCACGTTCGCCGCCAATAAGCGGAGGTCTGGCCCATGCTGCGTTCACTCTAGCTGCTCCAATGTACCGTAAGGTCGGTCGAAAAGGAACTGCCACGCGGCGCAAATGCATACCTATAAGAGTCTCACCAATGTCTAAGCCAGCATGCGCTTCTATCGTTTCCGCCAGAACAGGATCTTTCATAGAGCGATAGGCAGCCGCAGCCATCGAACCGCCAGCACCAGGTATAGGTACAGCTGAAACTTCATTTAGCCCAAGCGACTCTAGCAAAGAGCGTTCCATTACAAGCGCACGATTCAGATGCTCGCAGCACTGATAAACGAGATGAAATCCTTTTTCCGCTGCGACCAAACGAGCCCCTTCAAGCAGTTGCTGTGCGACTTCAAGCGCACCACCGGTTCCAATACGGACACCAGCGACCTCACTTGTGCTAACTCCTAGGACAACAATTTTACCAGATCCAAGGTTACCAGCTTCCGCCAACTCCCTTAACACAGTGACAGTAGCTTCAGTTAAAGATAACTCCACAACTTTGTCCATCACCCTACCTCCTCAAGCTTCAAACAAGCTTCATTTAAACAAAAAAGAGCAGTCCGCAGGTAGCTGCGGATTTGCTCTTTTGCCCAGGCGACCGGCCGTTTATTCCGATGCTCCATCGTGGTTTGATCCACATTTGTCGCCAGTTACATCGGAACCGATTAGTTGTACTTTCATCTTAAAGCAAAGCCGACTGAAAATCAACCATTTACAAATGGCGTAAGGATTCCAGTTTATCTAATAAACTAAACAACGAAGTGCGAATCTCAGCAGCAGTAAGCTCATAATCTTCACGCGTACCCCCGAATGGATCAGAAATATCAAAGCTTGGGATACGCTGGCGGATTTCAATCATTCGTTGTAGATCCGTTGCGTTGGGTTCACCACCTAGAGCTATGCTTAACTCAGCATCTGCATAAAGGCTGTCCAATTCTTTAATATCCTCAGTCACAGCTTCTTCGTTATGCACGTATTCCTTCAATGTATATGTTTTTGTTACGGCATCCGGAAAATACTGTAGCAAATGTTGCTTATGTCCACTGGTTAAGGTAAGTACAAGATCGGCCCAAGCGACGAATTGCCCTGTTAATTGCGACGACTCTAAATGATCATGAATGCCTTCTTCTCGCAAAATAGCTGCAGCATGTCTCGATATAGAAGTACCAGAAATGGCAGATACACCTGCAGACCGCACTTCCAGGTCGATTCCGCGTTCCTTCGCAAGCTTTCGTAAAAGCCCCTCAGCCATAGGACTACGGCATGTGTTACCGGTGCAGACGAATAAAATATGCAACATGCTTTTGCACCCCCATGAAATTAAAATATTGTAATGCCGTTATTGTATCAAAAGATGAATAGCAAGCCAAACCCCAATAAAATAGCCCCGCCCAGTGCTTCCCCATATTCCCCGAGTCCACGACTGACATGCCGCCCAAGAAGCAGGCCGATAATTGACATCAGACCTCCACAGGCACCAAAAGCTAGTATAGTCAGAAGTACACCATTCACAAACATCCCTAAGGATACCCCAACGGAAAAAGAATCCACACTTACACTGAGTGATAGAAGCAGCATTCCCCATAAGGTTCGGTGATTCATAGCTCGCGTACCTACCACTTCCGGACGAAAGGAGTTATACACCATATGTCCGCCTAACAGCACAAGTAGCCCTCCTGCGGCATAAGTTGTTACTTGACCTAGCAAATGTCCGACATAACTTCCAGTCAATAAACCTAGAAGAGGCATCAGCATATGAAAAAAAGCAATGAGCACACTCATTTGCAGAATATGCAGCAGACGAATCCCTTTCATCCCGATCCCTACTCCGAGCGAAAAGGCATCCATCCCTAATGCAATCGCCATTATAGCAATAGTAACTGTCTGTCCCCAACCGGCATATACATCTCCTATGCCCATGCTTAACCCCCCAAGTCCGAAATATCTTGTACAACAACGATATGCGGACAAGGGGGTAATCATGACTTCATAGGAGATTTCAGATTCGAAGAACCTATACTATAGCTGGATAGAAAGGTCGCCGTGGCTATCCGGCATCAATGACGGAACCACCGGCTGCCTTCATAAGCCGGTTCATAATAGCTACGCCGAGGCCCGTATACGGACAAGCCTCGGCCAAGATGTAAGTCGCTCCCGCTTCATCGAAGCGCCGCAGCGCGGCATATAGGGAGCGCGCCCCTTCCTCCGGCGAGGATAACGAGCCGAGGGAAAGAACGCAGGCGGCAGGATCGGCGGGATAGAGGGGCTTATGCTCCTCGAAGAGGAGTAAGCCCGTTACTTCGCCGTTCAGCTGTGCCGCCTGAAGTAGACTCGCGGCTTCATCCGCAACACGTTGCGGAGAAGATCCGCTCACCACACCGAGCCAGCCGCGCGGCGCGTAGTGCGTGTACTTCATGCCCGGCGCGCGTGGCGCCAAGCTGGCGGAAACAGCTTCTGCACCGTGGCGCTCCTTCGGTGCAGTGGCTACTGGAGCTTCCGCTGCTGCGGAAGCTCCAAATTCTTTAACCACAACCGGCTCAGCAGCAATAGCTTCTGCTCCCACTACAGCAGCTAACTGCTCCAAAGTAATCCCACCAGGGCGAAGTACGGCAACCTTTCCATCAGGCTGCACCTGCACCACAGTTGACTCCAGTCCAACTCCGGCGGCGCCGCCATCAAGTACACCGCCAATGTATCCGGCCAAGTCTTCCATCACATGTGAAGCTAAGGTCGGACTCGGACGACCGGAACGGTTAGCACTAGGTGCCGCAACGGGACAGCCCGCTGCACTGATCAGCGCCAAAGCTACCGGATGATCAGGCATACGAACACCTACCGTGTCCAGTCCTGCCGTTACACAGGATGACAAAACACCCTCACGAACAGGAAGAACAACTGTCAGCGGTCCTGGCCAATAAGCATCCATCAATACCGCAGCCGTAGGATGCACTTCTGTAACCAGCTCGTCCAAAGCACTTGGATCAGCAATATGCACGATTAGGGGATTGTCAGACGGTCGCCCTTTTGCCGCAAAAACAGCCTCAACTGCCGCAGTATTTCGTGCATCCGCTCCAAGTCCATAGACCGTTTCGGTTGGAAAAGCGACCGTTCCACCTTCACGAAGCATGGCTGCCGCCTCCACGATGGCTAACTTATTCTCCTCACTTGGCTGAAGTACACCGGAATCCGAAGCTGCATCTTCCAGCAAATCCAGTTCCCAATATACAGTCTCATTTCTATTTCCACTCCGCCGCTGAACGGCGAATAAAGGGTCGTGTGGTTCATTCATTCTCATCACAGGCTTTCTACAGGATATATATTGAACAATAGCTTTTCTTGCAATCTTAGGATAAATACTCTGGAGGTTCATTAACTCTAATCTTACCAAAAAGCGGCCCCAATGAAGGCGCCGCAGTCGATCTGCTTATGAAATAGTAACATATCTAGATTCAAAACTATAGACCATTTCCACAAAACCAAAGGGCTAACATCAGCATTACGACCATAATCCGCTAATCCAGTTCCAAAGGTTTTGCAACAGTTCCCAAACGAAGAACCGTACCTCTGGCTCTGCGGAATCCGCTGCCGCAACATCCTTTGCCGAAGAATCTGCTTGTACAGCTGTTCCTACTGCTGGTTGCGCCTTAACTCCGCTATCTGCCCCGGCAGCCGAAACGGTCTTCGCCCCTTTGTTAGCAGCAGGTGCCGCCGCATCTCCAGAACCCGCATCGATAAAGCACAACGGCGGAAACAGTACGCACCACCAATTTTGCCCTTTTCCCTCACCCAGCGTTACCCGAACAGCCTCGTATTCTCCGGCCGGATAGACTGTTCCACCGTATAATTTGGTCGGAAAAGGAACTACACCCAGCTCAACTTTATAAGAATATTGAATACCACGTTTCTCTAGCTCCGATCCAACTAGTGCATTAAGCTCTGGTAGATGAGTTCTAATTAAAGCGCGTGCCTGCTCTAAACTCTGTGGGTCCTCAAGTGCAGTTACCCACTGGTTCATTTGCTCTACGATTGTATCGCGGATTTGCCGCTTCACTAGTTGATCTTGTGTTCCGTCCGAATTCGCCAGAATACGCAGCCGGATAGAATCCTGTGGAATCGATACTTCGGCTACTGCTGCATCGGTTTTTTGACCTTCCCAGGCCATGATAACGATCATAAAAAAACAAATTAAAATGGCAGTATACTTAAAAGTTACACGTAAGGAATCTCTTTTATCCATATGATTATCGTTCATTTGTCGCAGCCCCTCTCCTCTTAACTCTCATGCTAGTAGTATGTCCAGAGATGAGAGACTGCAAACCTATGAATCTATTAAATCTATAATTTTACAGCAAGCGCCTTAGGCAACTGCAAATCCTCCTCAACATCCCGACCATAAAGATGCACACTCATTACAATCCCCATGCATGCCATATTAATTAAAAGAGATGTGCCTCCATAACTGATGAACGGAAGTGTAATTCCCGTAAGCGGCATTAGGCCGATAAAAGCTCCAATATTCTCTAAGATTTGATATAGCAGCATTGCCGTAATTCCAATAATCAAAAACGGACCACTACGCTCCCTACTCTCTAGAGCAATCAGTATCATCCGGTGAAGAAGAATAAAAAAGAGCAGCAGCAGCAGCGCTGAACCCACAAACCCAAACTCCTCCGCAACCTGTACGAATATGGCATCCGAATAGGTATATGGAACACGGTTACTCTGCACAGAGCTTCCTTGCATGTACCCCTCGCCACTCATCCCTCCGGAGGCAATAGCCACTTTAGCATTTTTCGTGTGATAGCTTGCATCATCTGACGCCAAATCAGGTACGAGCCAAGGATCAAAACGATCCACTAAATGCTTCCTGCCAAGGGTCTCCTCAAAAAAATATACCGCTTCATCATGATAGTGAATATAGCTCAGAATTCCTGCAAGACCCAATCCGCCAACGATTAGTAATCCGATGAGTGCATGTGAAATTTTGATATTCCCGATCCATAGAAGACCGATTAATATTACGATGTAGCTTAGCGCATTTCCGAGATCATTCTGTACAATAACTATGGCAAAAGGGAGCAATGTAAGAAGCGCCAGCGGAACGACTCCCTTCCAGAAGGTTAGCGTGGCTCCTTGTTTACGGACCAGTATGGACGCGAGTAAAAGAATCAATATCAACTTAAAAAGCTCCGCAGGTTGAAAGCTAAGTCCACCTATCTCTAGCCCTAATTGCGCACCGTTCTTTACCTTACCAAAAAAACTAACCGACACTAGCAGACCAATACCCAAGATGTAAATATAAAGAGCATATTTAACAAATATCCTATAGTCCACGAAGGTAAGCACAAAAAATGCTACAAACCCTACAATGTAGTATTTAAGCATTTGTAGATGGAACCCATCTAGTTTCTGAACTAATCTACCATTAGTCACGCTGTATATCGAAAGAATACTAATAACCATCAGCATAACCAGAACAATAAGAATCACGCTATCGATCTTCTTGAGCTTTTTAAGCATACGCAAACCCCTTACTCTATTAAGGTTCCAACCACCCTCACCTGAGGAAAGTCTCTCCTTTCTATTGTAGAGCATTCAAGGCCACAATTCCAAATTTATGTAATACACCCGATATCAGAGATTCACTTCCCATAATAAAAAACCGCCAGTTCCCATCCTTAAAAGACGAGTTTCTGACGGTTATCTTTTGATTTAGTGATTAAACCTGTTTGGCGGCTGCATAAGGAGTAGGCTTAGGCAAATCTTCCTCTACATCTCGACCATGCAGACGCACGCTCATTACCAGCCCAATGCTGGCCATGTTAATAAGCAGGGAGGTACCTCCGAAGCTGATGAATGGCAATGTGATACCTGTCAAAGGCATCAGACCAATAAACGCACCGATATTCTCAAAAATCTGATACAGCATCATCGCGACAATGCCGACGATCAGAAATGGACCTGCTCGATCTCTGGCTTCCAGCGCAATCAGAATCATTCGGTGAATCAGGATAAAATACAGTAGCAGCACAAATGCAGAACCGACAAAGCCAAATTCCTCGGCAATCTGCACAAAGATAGAGTCTGAATACGTATAAGGCACCCGATCTGTCTGAACAGAGCTACCGTTCATATAGCCTTCTCCACTCATCCCACCTGAGGCAATCGCAAGCTTGGCGTTTTTGGTATGATAAAGAGCTTTCGCTGTCGCTTTATCCGGAACAAGCCATGGGTCGAAACGTTCAATCCAGTGCGAACGGCCAATATCGTTAAGAAACGTTTTAATTTCGTCATGATAATGGATATAACTCATAATTCCGGCAATCGCAGAGCTTGCTACAATCACCAAAGCGATTAATGCGTGAGTGTACTTAATATTTCCAATCCACAACAGACCTGCAAGAATCACGATGTAAGACAAGGCATTCCCAAGGTCATTCTGTGTAAGGACAATAAGAAACGGAAATAAGGTTAAGAGGCCGAGCGGCACAACATCCCGCCAAAACAAGAGTTTACTCTTATTCTTACGAACAAGCATCGCTGCCAGAAATAGAATCAATATTAGCTTGAATAGCTCGGCAGGCTGAAGGCTCAGTCCTCCAGGGAGGGACAACCAGCCTTGGGCATTATTCTTGGTCTCGCCCAAAAAGCTGACGAGGACCAGGATACCTATTCCAAACAAATAAATATATAGCGCGTATTTCACTAAAATTCTGTAATCTAAAAAGGTCATTCCAATAAAAGCAATAAAGCCAATTGCATAATACATCATCATACGGATATGATGTCCGTCCAGCTTTTCTCTTCCATGAGTCACACTATATATGGCGAAGATGCTGACAGTCATGAGCAATAACAGAACGACTACGATAGCACCATCAATTTTTTTAATCTTCTGAAGCACGTTCTGCCTCCCTACTCTAAATCTGGGCTTTCTTTTATGTTTCACCAAGAAGTCCGGTTAAATTCTATTGTAAAGGAAGTCGGGTTGAAAATACAATTTTACTCCCCGATCAACAGGAGTCCCCTGCACAGCATGCAGTATTATCGTGCTATACCTAGCACATGACGTGGAATTCCAGCCAGATCATTAATGGTGATGATCTCTTTCCAATGGCCCGCCGCTTCAAGTAGCGAGGCCACTTGCTCGGCTTGTCCGAAGCCGAGTTCGAAGCCGATCAGGCGCGGCGGTGCCGGGAGCAGCGCCAGCTGCCCCATCATGCGGCGGTACGGGTCCAGCCCGTCCGCTCCGCCATCCAGCGCAGTGCGCGGCTCATGGTCGCGCACCTCACGCTGCAGCCCGGCGATATCCTCGCCGGGAATGTACGGCGGGTTGGAGACGAGAATATCCGTCTCCATCCCCGCGAACGGCTCGAGCAGATCGCCGAGCCGAAAGTCCACGGCTGTGCCGGAGCGCATCGCATTGCGCTTCGCCACAGCTAGGGCCGCCGGCGAAATATCGCCGGCGCAGACCCGCCACGCCGGCGCTTCCGCCGCCAGCGTGACGGAAATCGCTCCGCTGCCGGCGCCGATATCGACGGCGGTCAGCGGCCGTACGGCGCGTCCACCTTCCGCGCCGCCCGCACGATCTTGCGCTGCTGCTAACGAAGCAGCGCCTTCTTCCTGCGCCGGTTCACTCGGCGCAACCGTGCCGTCCGGCCAAAGCTCCGCGCCGTACCGCAAAATCGCCTCGACGAGCAGCTCCGTCTCCGGCCGTGGAATAAGCACATCTGGCGTCACTTCAAAAGGACGCCCGTAGAACTCTTGCTCGCCGATGATATACTGCACCGGCTCACCCTTACTACGGCGGGTAACTCCCGCCTCCCACGCTTCCTTGATCGCAGCTGGAAAAGGATCCGCCAGCGCCATATAATACGCCGCTCCGGATAAGCCAAGCGCATGCTCAAGCAGTAACTGCGCACTGCGCTGCGGTTCATTACAACCGCTCTGGCTCAAAAAAGAAGAAGCCTCCGCAAAGGCTTCCCGGATGCTTTTCACTTCCGACATGACAAATACGCCATCGTTCAAAGCATTATTATCCATTGTCCATACTATCCATCAAATCAGCTTGTTCAGCAATTGAAAGAGCCGAAATAATTTCAGTGATTTCTCCGTTCATAACCTGCTCCAGACGGTGCAGTGTCAAGCCAATGCGATGATCTGTAACCCGGCTCTGCGGGAAGTTATACGTCCGGATACGCTCACTACGATCACCCGTACCTACTTTGCTCTTCCGTTCACCAGCATACTTTGCTTCTTCTTCCTGCCGCTTCATATCGGAGATACGGGCACGAAGCACTTGAAGCGCCTTTTCCTTATTGGAGTTCTGTGACTTACCGTCCTGACAGGTAGCAACGATGCCCGTAGGTACATGGGTTACACGTACTGCAGACTTGGTCGTATTTACAGACTGTCCGCCTGCACCACTTGAACAGAAGGTATCCACACGAATATCTTTATCATGTATTTCAATCTCAAATGCTTCAGCTTCCGGCATCACCGATACTGTAGAAGTAGAGGTATGAATACGTCCACCGGATTCAGTCGCTGGGATACGTTGTACGCGATGCGCACCACTTTCGTATTTCAACTTACTGTATGCACCGCGGCCGTTAATAAGGAAGATTACCTCTTTAAATCCACCAAGATCGCTCGCGTTGACATCCATTAGCTCCACGCGCCAGCCTTGTGAATCTGCAAACCGGGTGTACATCCGATAAAGGTCGGAAGCGAACAATGCAGCTTCATCTCCACCCGCTGCACCACGAATTTCGACGATTACGTTCTTATCATCATTCGGGTCTTTAGGCAGTAGCAATACACGGATTTGCTCTTCCAGCTCTACCTGACGTTTGGAAAGGTCGTCAATTTCCATCTTGACCATTTCCTTCATCTCATCATCAAGCTTTTCGCCTTGCATCTGCTTAGCAGCTTCAAGCTCTTCCATTACACTCTTATATTCAGTATACGCCTCAAATGCAGGCTGTAGGTCTGATTGTTCTTTGGAATAATCCCTCAGTTTCTTACTGTCGTTTGCAACATCCGGATCACAAAGCAGTTCACTGAGCTTCTCATAGCGGTCCGCCAGGGATTGCAATCGGTCCAACAAGGGAATTCACCTCTCCTAGTTCAATTTCAAATTCGCAAATAAAGCGATTAAAACATATGTCATAAAATTAGATATACGACTTTATATTATACCAAAGATATTGTGAAATGGCTACAGTTCTGTACGCGTAAATCCCTTAATAAATGTCTTATATTTTAAAAAAAGGATCATCCCAGCAGTAGATACCCTCTACCGACTGAGATGACCCTCTTATCATTAGTATGCTTCAGTCCTCTTAAACGTTGAAACGGAAATGCATAACGTCGCCGTCCTGCACCAAATACTCTTTACCTTCTAGACGCAGTTGACCACGTTCTTTGGCACCATTCATTGAGCCTGCTGCCAAAAGATCTGCGTAAGCCACTACCTCAGCACGGATAAATCCACGTTCAAAATCTGTGTGAATTACACCAGCAGCTCCGGGTGCTTTAGTTCCCTTACGAATGGTCCACGCACGAACTTCCTGAACGCCTGCCGTGAAATACGTATACAAGCCTAGAAGTTTGTAAGCCGCTTTGATCAAGCGGTTCAGACCAGATTCTTCTAGCCCAAGTTCTTCTAGGAACATCGCTTTATCTTCGCCCTCAAGCTCGGCAATTTCAGCTTCTACTTTAGCACTGATCGGAACAACTTCAGCACCTTCAGTTGCTGCAAATTCACGTACTTGCTGCACATAAGGATTATTCTCAGCACTTGCTACTTCTTCTTCACTTACATTCGCTGCATACAGCACAGGCTTCAATGTTAACAAATGAAGATCACGGATAATAACCTTCTCGTCATCGGACAATTCTATACTACGTGCAGGTTTATCTTCGTAGAGCACTTCTTTGACGCGTTCAAGCAGTTCAACTTCTTGAGCGTATTTCTTGTCGCCGCCTTTGATGTTCTTACGGGAACGCTCAATCCGCTTCTCAATGCTCTCAATGTCAGCAAGAATCAGTTCCAAATTAATGGTCTGAATGTCGCTGATCGGATTTACTTTTCCATCCACGTGGGTAACGTTCTCATCTTCAAAACAACGAACGACATGAACGATAGCGTCTACTTCGCGAATATGAGCTAGGAACTTGTTGCCTAGTCCCTCACCTTTACTCGCACCGCGCACAAGACCAGCGATATCAACAAATTCAAAAGCAGTAGGTACAGTCTTGTTAGGTTGTACCAGCTCAGTCAGTTTATCAAGACGTTCGTCCGGAACTTCAACGACACCAACGTTAGGGTCAATCGTGCAAAAAGGGTAGTTTGCGGATTCTGCTCCCGCTTGCGTTATTGCATTAAACAATGTGGATTTTCCTACGTTAGGAAGACCGACGATTCCCGCTTTCAAAGCCATTTATATGACAACTCCTATTTTCAGCTAAATTGATCATCCGAATAAGTAATACGATCTAAACCATTATATATTAGAACATATTCTCCAGCAACACCGGATGTCTTACAGTTGTGTCAATCCAGCCTTATCCAAGCGAACCCATTTCAATAGGATTTGGCAAGTTCCAATACTTTTTGCACCGCCGGCTGATCCAATAGGGGCTTAGAAGTATCTGGATCAACCTCCACATCAGGGACTGTCTTCACTTCCTCGTTGCAGCTTCCATCAGAGTTAAGTCCCATCTCAAAGGAAAATCTGAATACATAACCGCTATTAGGCAATGCAACGACAAGTGGATCCATCCCTAGTCCATCCCCACCTGTTCTGCCACCAACAACCGTTGCAAACCCGGTGCCTTTTGCAAAGGCTGCAAGACCTTCCGCTGATGAATACACAGAGTTATCAACCAGCAAATAGATCTTTCCTTTAAAACCAACGGATTCTTGTGGGATTACTACATCTGTATTTTTACTATATGTCTTGAACATTTTTAATGCCTCCGATGGTAAATTAGGCAACTGTTCGTCTTTGATGCTGGTAATAGGCTGCTGCCCCCTTGTGATCTGACGTGCCTGCATAAAGGTCTCAGCATAGTTGCCTCTTGTATAAAGTAAGTATGTATTGTATTCGATAGGTTTATTGATCAGCAGAGGAGCAATATGAGCTCTCCAGTAATTACTGTTTCCTCCGCCATTTCCGCGGATATCTAGAATTAATGTCTTATAATCTTTAACTTCTATTAAAAAATCACGAATCTCCGAACTATCCATCTCCATGAGACTTCCGGCAAAGCTTCGCATGCCTAGATACGCTATTTTCTCTGGCTCTATAATAACCTTTTTTACATTCCCGGAAGTCTTTCCTGTCTGACTCCCTGCCTCACCACTATTCATATCGTTAACGATGCCATTAGAGCTTTGCTGCTCCGCTAAAGGTTTCTGGTTGTAACGAGCCAACACATTTGGCTGTTGAAACACGTTGATCCAAGGCTCATAACCAAAACCTGCCTGAACATAGGCGTTTAGAAACCATGGATATTCTTCCTTAGATAAAAAATTGGTATGCCCATTATTTAACCTGCTAAGTATGAATCTCATTCGTCTAAAAAACTCATCATCTGTCTTCACTGCTGCAATTTCATTACGGTACTCCTCTTTGTTCGCAAGCCAATCCTCTCCATTTAGACGCTTATTTACCTCTAGGAAAGGGTAGTTCTCCTCAATAATCTTCCACATATAATCAAAATCCTCTAATCTTTGTTCCACTGTCAATGGAGACAACGCCGCTTCTAGCTGTTCTTCCGCTACCTTTGAAGAGGCTACCGGCGCTACCGGACTTGCCTGAACTTGCCCCGACTCAGATTGCTTTTTCCCTGGCAAATCCCCACGGTTGCAACTAACCAGTAACAGTATTGCAGCTACAGATAAAGCCGCTGGTAATACAATCCTTGGTCTCACCTTAATCCCCCTTCCAATATTCCATATAGCTGAATCCATTTTCAGGAATTTATTTAATAATCATATTTTTCTATTCCTCCTAATTCAAATATATTTATCACAATTATTTACATTAGTTTTCTTAGAACAACACAAAAAAGACCTCCTTCGAGGTCTCCACGTTAAGTATTACAAATCTTTAGACATCGTAATGTCAGTTACGGTATATCCCATTTTTTTGTAGAGCTCAAATGCACGATTGTTCTGACCGAAGACATGTAACCCGATTTTGGTGACGTTCATCTCACGGGCTTCTTCATCGAGTGCGACCATAGCCTGCTTGCCATAGCCTTTACTCTGATACGGTTCAAAAATATAGAAATCATAAATGAAAGCTTCTCGGCCACTGCGGCCTTCACTTACATTAAACCAAATGTATCCTACCTGGATATCACTACTTATTTCTACTATAGAATATAGATAAGCGCCATCTGTGCTCAACCCTTTAGGTAAAGACTGTGTTATAGCTTCCTCAGACAGCTTCATCGCGATTTCAGGGTCCCAAGCGCCGGCTTTAATCTTATCTTCAGCGTAATCACGAGTAGCTTGACCTAAGAAAAATTGAAAAGCAGACTCATCCATATGAACCAATTTAATCATCATCTTTTTTCACTTCCTCACTTCTATATTTACCATATACTTTTATTTACGTATTAAACGGGAAGTCCCGCGTAAAGTTGCTAAATCGGGAGCTCCGATGCCGAACATTGCTATCTTAAGCTCCAGCTCTACCTGAGCCAGTGCAGCATCTAGCGCCTCTTCAGAATCTACTGCCGGTCCTAAAAGATTGCGTCCAAAGCCTGCTAAATCAGCACCGAGGGCCAATGCCTTCGCCGCATCCACACCATGCTTCAAGCCGCCGCTGCCAATCAATGCCCCCTTCGGGGAGACAGCACGTACCTCTGCAATGCAATCTGCGGTTGGAGTGCCCCAGTCTGCGAAAGCTTCAGCCGCTGCGCGCCGTATAGGGTCTCTACTCCGAAACTTCTCGACCTGACTCCAGGATGTTCCACCTGCACCCGCTACATCAACAAAAGCTACCCCTGCATTATAAAGATGTGCTGCTGTATCACCGTCAATGCCCCAGCCGACTTCTTTTACACCTACAGGAACCTCAAGTGCACGGCATACTTTTGCTATCTGCGATAGTAAGGAAGCAAAGCCAGTATTCCCTTCCGGTTGGAAGACCTCTTGAAGACCATTGAGATGCAGTACAAGAAAATCCGCACCAGCAATATCCACAGCGCGGCGACACTCCTCAATCCCGAAACCATAGGACAGCTGTACGGCGCCAATATTAGCGATAACCGGTATATCAGGTGCTTTGTCCCGTACATAAAAGGTTTCGGTTAGCTCAGAGCGCTCCACCGCCGCTCGTACAGAACCAACCCCCAGCGCCCATCCACGACGCTGTGCTGCCTCTGCTAGTCGGGCATTGATGGCTCCTGTAGCTGCACTGCCGCCTGTCATCGAGCTGATCAGCAGCGGTGTACGCAGTTCACGTTCCAGGAACGTGGTCTGCAATGATAAATCATCGAAATTCAGCTCTGGAAGAGCATTATGCCGAAATCGGTAATGTTCAAACCCCGTAGTCACACCGACGCCACCGACTTCTTCATTTAGACAAAGGCGTACATGCTCTATTTTGCGTTCACCTGTCCTTGATGCAGGCAATAAAGAATTCTTGTCCGAAACCTCTACAATTGGTAGGCCATTGCCATGATCCGCGCCAGACTGCCTATTCGCATCATATGGTACGGCCTCTTCTGGCGTATGATTCATGCTCCGTTCCTCCTATTCCTAAACTGTACTTATTATAACATATCCCTCCAGATGAATTTACAATATGAAGTGAGTGAAATACGAGGGATGCTTCATTTCTACCCACTAGGTGTTAATAGGTTGGTACACGCCGGAGCACAATAATTATAAAGGAAGTGCTCTGCAATACTTTCAGGAGGAACTTCCGATGAGATCAGATCGTGAACAACCCGTTCAGCCCCAAGCGATACAAAATAGAACCCATGCTTTTGCTCCAAAGAAACGCACCTCTTCACGACGCCGCAAACGAGTGATATGGGCTTGCGTCATTCTAATTCTCTGGTTAATCGGCGTCATGATATACCAGACACATAAACCTCTACCCGTTGGGATTTCCTATGAAAGTCCCATATACAAAGTGAACAATGTATCCTTCTGGCATGACCTAACCTATCCAGACGGTACGGACACAGGTAAGCAGGAGAGTGAAATTCTTCCGAGAATGCTACATATCATCGAGGAGTCAAGGGAGTTCTTAGTCATCGACCTGTTCCTGTTCAATGATTATACCCATAAAGATCAGTCATTCCCTCCAGTCAGTCGAATGCTGACAGATAAATTAATCTCACAAAAGCAAACCTATCCCGAAATGGAGATTGTCTTCATCACCGATGAGGTCAATACCAATTACAACTCAGCGCCCAATCATCTTCTGGAAGAAATGAAGGCGGTGGGGATCCGAGTCATCATGACCGATGTTAATGACCTGCGAGATTCTACACCTGCCTATTCAGCCGTCTGGCGCACCTTCATTCAATGGTTCGGACAATCCGGTAAGGGCTTTATCCCCAATCTTATGGCCAGTGGTGGACCGGATATTACCGCTCGATCTTATCTGAAGCTGCTGAATGTGAAGGCGAACCATCGCAAAGTAATTGTCAGTGAGAACACTGCACTAATTTCCTCTGGAAATGTTCACGATGCCAGCGCCTACCACTCCAATATTGCTTTGGAGGTACAAGGTCCAATTATTGCCGATATTCTCCAGACCGAGCAGGCGGCAGCCAATCTTTCAGATGCAGGTCCATTGCTACTTCATAAGCCCAATTTCACCCAAGAAAAGAACCTACCATCAGCGGAAGCTCTAGAAGTTCGCTATTTAACAGAAGGAAAGGTATACAAATATGCGCTGCAAGGCATTAGGTCCGCCCGGAAGGGGGATACCGTATGGATGGGGATGTTTTATCTTGCTGATGATGCCATTCTGGATGCGTTGGTAGAGGCTACATCACGCGGGGCTAAGGTAAACCTAATCCTGGATCCAAATCAGAACGCCTTCGGGCGTGATAAAATCGGGATCCCCAACCGTCCAGTTGCCATGGATCTGAACAAACGCACGAACGGTGAAATCTCTATTCGTTGGTACAATACAACCAAAGAGCAATATCATCCAAAGCTGCTCTTTATCGCCAAACAAACCGGCAGCTCCATCATTCTTGGGGGTTCCACCAATTTCACCACACGCAATCTAGATGACTACAATCTGGAGAATGATCTGTGGATTTCTATGAAGCGAGATCAGCCGCTGTTCAAAGATATGGAAGCCTACTTTAATCGGCTATGGAATAACGAGGGTCATACGTTCACTTTACCTTTTGAGGCCTACCAGAGCGATGTGACCTGGTTCAAGTACATCCTGTTCCGGCTGCAGACTAACCTGGGCTTTACTACTTTTTAAACAAAAACCACCGCAGAGAAGGCAGCACCCTCCGCGGTGGTTTAATCTGTAATGAAGTTATAGTAATGGAGACATTAATCTGGCGGCAGATTCCAGTATACGTACCACCATGCGTTTATTCATAAAGGTCTCATGCACAATCTGAGTGGTGGACAATAAATCCCGTTCAAAATCAGCAACAATTCGTGTAACGCTCTCTGTCTGAAGAAGCAATGCGTTTACCTCAAAGTTAAGATGGAAGCTCCGCATGTCCATGTTTGCTGTACCAATAGTCGCTATTTCACCATCCACGATTAACAGCTTAGAGTGTATAAAGCCCTTCTCGTATTCATAAATCTTCACTCCAGCCTCCAGCAATGCCGGGAAATAAGAATGCGAAGCCAGAAACGGAATCCATTTATCCGGCTTAGCAGGGAATAACAATCGAACATCTAAACCAGATATAGCCGCTACACGTATCGCAGTCAGGATATCCTCGTCCGGAATGAAATAAGGGCTGGCAATCCAAACTGATTTCTCAGCTGAGGTGATCATGGAGAAAAATATATTTTTGAGTGCACGGCGTTCATTGTCCGGCCCACTCGCAATGATCTGTACTGCTCCGTCCCCTGTCATAAAGTGTAGCTGTGGTGTTAGATAATCCTGCTCCAGTATTTTTTCACCTGTAGTATGCATCCAATCTTGCAAGAAGATGATTTGCATCGTCCGTACCGCTTCACCTCTAACTAACATATGGGTGTCACGCCAGAATCCATAAGTTTTGCTGCGGCTTAAATATTCATCCCCCACATTCAGTCCACCCATGAACCCGACATCACCGTCGATGACGACGATTTTTCGGTGATTCCGGTAATTAACCCGGCTAGAGAAAAAGGAGGTGGAATTACCGTACGATGCCACTTGTACTCCAGCATCAACCAACTCTTTCAAAAAAGCTTTAGAAAGCTGAAAACTACCCACAGCATCATACATAAATCGGACAGATACACCCGCACGCGCCTTTGCGATCAAAATCTGTTGAATACGCGTTCCAATGTGATCTGCACGGAAGATGTAATACTCCATATGTATATGGTGCTTCGCTTGTCGCAGCTCTAGCAGTAATGTTCCAAACGTCTCTTCACCATTGGTAAGGATGCGCGTCTCTGAAGCAAAGGAAATAGGAGTACGCGCTAGAGTCTTGGATAATAATAGTAGTTTTTGACGCGAGGGGTCAAAGACCGACCAATCTTGATGCGTACGCAAAGCGTCATTCTCAATCCGCTCATAGGCCATAAGATCTCTTTGTGCTTTTTTATCATATTTACGACGTTTAAATACATTCTGTCCAAATAGAAAATAAAAGACCAAACCGAGCACCGGGATCAACGCAAGCAAAAGAATCCATGACATCGTAGTAGAAGGATTACGGTTCTCCATAAAAATAGCTAAGCTAATTGAAACGACTGTCAGTGTGGAGAAAATACTAATAATTGTTCCAGCAGTACTCCCAAAAATACCAAAACCAAAATAATAAAATGCTATGAAAGCCCCAATAATAATTATAGATTGAAGTCCTCTTCTCATATTGTACCTACCTTCTTATTCATAAAAGCAACACCAAAATGACACATTTTATATATTACATGAAGAACCTATATCTTCCTAGACAATTACTGTGTAAAAATCTATTTACAACAAAACTGTAACCCTTCTGTTCTGAAATTTGTAATGACAAGATGGATCGAATATAATTATTTTGACCGATTAGTCAATTATAGAACTGGGTAGTCAGAAAGGAGGTTATCCCCCCAATGAGCGATAAAACTGTGGACAAGCAGGAACAGATTATTAAGATCGCCATGCAGTTATTCGCTGTGAAAGGCTCTTCTTCCACGTCCATGCAAGAGATCGCCGAATTATGCGGAATTTCGAAGGGAAGCTTGTATCTAGTATTCAAATCCAAAGAAGAACTGGAACGCAGTATTTTTCTCTATTGTTACCGAATGATTCGTGATCCCTTATTACGTGAAGAACAAGAAACCCAAAGAACACCGCGTGAAAAGCTTAGGAATCAAATAGAAATTCTACTGAGTCATGTGTACGAATTACGTGAGTTCTTACAGCGTCAAATTCAGGAAGTTGCCGGAAAAGGATTTGATACTGAAGTACCGGAATGGCTGCGTAGAAACAATGCTTCCTTCTTGCGCTGGTTTCAGGTGAAGATGGAGACCCTTTATGGAAAAGACATCATCCCCTATACCGGAGATTTATGTATTGTAGGTCATGGACTAATCAAGTCATATATTGCGGTTATTTTTCGTCAGGATACCCACTTGTCCCTTGCCGTTATGGCTGATCATCTAATGAATCTGCTAGATATTATTGTAGCTGGTCTTCTTACAAGTAAGCAGGCTCCTCTCATCAACTCTACCATTCTTGCAAGCTGGATGGAGGAGAATGAGGAGAGTAAGCGCAAGAATCCACTGCAGATCATTAAGGACATGAAGACTGCGGTCAGTAAATTAGATAGTATAGAACCCGAAGAGTCAGCCGATTTGCTGGAATCACTAAACATTCTAGAAGGCGAAGTCCTCTTACCACACCCACGCAAAGCAATCATACAGGGGATGTTGTCCAACCTCCAATCCTGCTCAGAGCTCACTACACCATTGGAAGAATTGAGGAAGCTGGTTACCTCTTTTTCAAATCATTCATGCGTATTTCGTTAATTGCTCTATAAAGAGTTCGTGAGAGAGAAGAACATGGATAGCGAGTATTATAAATTTTCAAAATGGCGCCCTATTTCGTAAAGAAAAGGCCCGAGAGGAGCAGAAACAACACTTATGAAAAGCTTAATTAATTTCTCGCTCAGGAACAAATTTGCCATTTGGCTTCTGACGATAATTATTGTATTTGCCGGTTTGTATAGCGGACTGACAATGAAGCAAGAAACCTTACCTAATATTAGTATACCCTATCTTAGCGTAACAACTATTTATCCGGGGGCTGCACCAGAAGGCGTCGTTAATGATGTCAGTAAACCGTTGGAGCAAAAGCTGCGCAATGTGGATGGTGTAAAGACAATCACCTCCACTTCTCTGGAGAATGCCTCCAGTATCCAAATCGAGTTTGATTATGGAACGAATCTGGATAATGCTACAGCAGCTGTTCGCGAAGCGCTGAATGAGGTCTCATTGCCAGACAATGTGCAAAAGCCTTCCATTTCCCGTTTTAGCCTTAGCTCAATGCCTGTCGTCTCCCTTAGTTTATCGAATGGGGATTCAGAAGATCTCGAGGAACTAACCCGTATTGCCGAGAACGATATTCGCCCTGCCCTTGAAGATGTTGAGGGTGTTGCTTCTATTCAAATCTCTGGACAATACGTCAAAGAAGTTTCGCTTAAGTTCAATCAAGAGAAGCTCAAGCAATACGGACTGACCGAAGATACGGTTAAAGGGATCATTCAAGGTTCTTCCCTCCGTGTTCCACTAGGACTGTTCGAGATGGACAAAGCTCAAAAGGCAGTTGTCGTGGATGGCAACATCACCACCGTTGAAGATCTTAAAAATGTGACCATTCCAGTTATGCCAACTGGTGCTGCTGGGGCTCCTGGAGCTGGCGCTGCCGATGCAGGTGCCGGAAGTGCTGCTGGCGGAGCTGCAAATATGGGATTGCCAACCGTGAAGCTGGGAGAGCTTGCTACAATTGAGGTTGTTGGTAATTCTGAATCGATCTCCCGTACGAATGGTAAAGAATCGATCGGTATCCAGATTGTCAAAGCCAACGATGCCAACACTGTTGATGTCGTAAATGGTGTTAAGGACAAAACTGAAGAATTAAAAGCACAATATAAAGGCATTGACCTTACAGTTCTGCTTGACCAAGGTAAGCCGATTGAGGACTCCGTAAATACAATGTTGTCCAAAGCTGTATTTGGCGCCCTTTTCGCAGTAATTATCATTTTGGTCTTCCTGCGGAATATTCGTTCGACAATCATTTCTATCATCTCTATTCCTTTATCATTGCTGATCGCAGTGTTATGTCTGCGTCAAATGAACATTACGCTTAATATGATGACCCTTGGTGCGATGACCGTTGCCATCGGACGGGTAGTCGATGACTCGATTGTAGTCATAGAGAACATATACCGGCGACTCTCGTTATCTGGCGAGAAGCTAAAAGGCCGGGAATTAATCAGTGCAGCCACTCGTGAAATGTTCGTACCAATCATGTCCTCTACGATTGTAACCATCGCGGTATTCTTACCGCTTGCTCTAGTAAGTGGTATGGTTGGAGAGCTGTTCTTGCCTTTCGCTTTAACCATGGTCTTCGCCCTGCTCGCTTCGTTGGTAGTTGCGATTACCCTGGTTCCTGCAATGGCACACTCCCTGTTCCGCAACGGATTGAAAGGTAAGAAGACGCATAGTGAGAAACCAGACAGAATGTCTGCCGGTTACCAAAAGATTCTGAACTGGTGTCTTTCCCATAAACTCGTTACGTTCGGAGTAGCGGTTCTGCTCCTGGCGGGCAGCTTGTTCCTGATCAAGCCTATCGGCGTTAGCTTTATGCCTTCCCAAGAGGATAAAACGGTTATGCTAACCTACTCACCGAAGGCTGGACAAAGAACTGAAGAAGTTCAAGAACAAGGCCTGAAAGCTGAGAAATATATTTTAGCGCAGCAGCATGTAGATAAAATGCAATATTCCATTGGTGGCGGCGGCCCGATGGGTATGGGCGGATCCAGCAACTCAGGACTCTTTTTCATCGTTTACGATAGTAATACTCCTGATTTCGAAAATGTAAAAGAGAAGGTGATCGAAGGCTTAACCGCAGAAGTCCCAGATGGTGTGTGGGGCGATATGTCCGCGATGATGAGCGGAGGTATGGGTGGAAGCACGTTAACCGTGAATGTATTCGGAGACGAACTAGATCAAATTAAGCCGGTAGCGGATGAGATCGCCAAGATCGTACAGGCTGACACCACTAATTTCAAGGATGGCGAAACAAGTCTCAAAGAAGCTTACGATCAATATACGATTGTAGCGGATCAAGAAAAGCTTAGCTCCCTTGGACTTACAGCGGGACAAATTGCGATGAAGCTTGCTCCTGCAGGTACACGCCCAGTACTCACAGAAGTAGAAATGGACGGCAAGAACTACAAAGTCTATATCGAAACTGATAAAGAAACGTATAAGAGTATTAAAGAAATGGAAGAGGCTACATTGACTTCGCCACTAGGCATTTCCGTGCCAATCGGGCAAGTCGCTAAAATTGAAAACGGCTCTTCCCCTGACTCGATTACTCGTATGGACGGTAAAATGAAGGTGGATGTCACTGCCGAGATTATTTCAAGTGACGTCAATAGTGCTTCAAACCTCGTGAAAGAAAAAATAGATGCTATGGAATTACCAGATGGCGTGACGGTTAGCTTCGGTGGTGTAACCGAGCAGATCAATGACACATTTGGTCAATTAGGTATTGCTATGGCGGCGGCTATTGCCATCGTATACTTCGTGCTTGTGGTTACGTTTGGCGGTGGATTAGCTCCATTTGCTATCCTGTTCTCACTTCCTTTCACCATTATTGGGGTACTCGTAGCCCTTCTGATCGCTGGGGAAACCTTAAACGTCTCCTCCCTCATGGGTGCGCTGATGTTGATTGGTATCGTAGTCACGAATGCCATTGTCCTCATCGACCGCGTTATTCATAAGGAAAAAGAAGGAATGACCACACGTCAAGCCTTGCTTGAAGCAGGCGGCACACGTTTACGTCCAATCCTGATGACTGCACTTGCAACGATTGGTGCATTGCTGCCACTGGTTACAGGACTTGAAAACAGTGCAGGGATCATCTCCAAGGGGCTAGGCGTTACCGTTATCGGCGGCTTGATCAGCTCCACGCTGCTGACACTTGTAGTAGTGCCAGTCGTGTATGAATTCCTGATGAAATTCCGCAGTAAAAAGGTAATTGACTAGAACACTAAATGCGAATCAAGTAAACATGCTAAATGAAGAAGCTGTCTCCAAAGTAGTGAATACTACTTATGGGGCAGCTTCTTTTTTATGGAATGGGCAAAGTAACCCAGTAGACTTTTGTAGGTGGGAGATGAGTGGTTGGACGGGCGGGGGATTGACGATAGGCGGTTGTGCGGTAGGCGGTGCATGATTTGCGATGGGTAGTTGTGCGGTGGACAGTAGGTCTAAACTAATTAGGGAAAAACTCCCTAAAAATTTCCGATAATCACTCTAAATGTACGAAATTAGGGAATTCCTCCCTAAAAAATAGCTAATTCACCTGATTTAGCGCCAAATCAGGTGAATTATAGGGAGGTTTTCCCTAATTACATGTCTTATGACCAATAATTTCAGAGTTTTAGGGAGAAATTCCCTAATTATTCTTCTAGAGCTTCACTTGGATCGTCATTTGGGACTTCACTCAGATCTTCATTTCATCGCTCCACTTAGAGCTTCAATTAAATCACTATTTACACTTCCACAGCAAGAAAAACCCGACCTAATTTATAGGCCGGGCTCTGCATTATAGTGTTGTTATACCATTGCTGTTGCACTGCTCTCCAGCGAAGCTCTCCAGGAACGCAGCATCTGCAGATCAAGGGGTAGAAACTCAGCGAGCATATGGGAAAGCCCCAAATACAACGTACTATTCGTTGCTGCATTTAACTTCTCACAGAACTGTGGAGTCCATTGCAGTAAATGATCTTCCAAAAAGGCTACCTGAATATCAAGTAGATCCATAGCACTTCTAATTGAGAAGCTATTGTACAACATCCGCTCATGCATTACTGCCATAAATTCCAGCTCAATAGCAATATGATCATCAGCTTCACCATTACATTTGTTAAATACAATTCCTGCGGAAGTATACACATCAGCAAGCACGTTGCAGAAATCTTCAGAACGACCCAGAATAGCAGCTTCACGTAATTTAAAAGAGCTTACTGTCTGTTCGTGCATAAGCCGTTTATACTCTTGGGTCTCTTTCTCACATATATGGGGTAGCTTATTCGGTTCCTGACTCAGATAGCGCTTCAGTTCCCGTCCGCCTTCCGTCATCTCTGCAGCAACACTCATCTTGCGATTGCGGCTCCACTGAGCCACAAGTGAGAGTGATGGTTTTCTACCCAAAAAATCCACTAAAAGCTGATATATTAATCCCCGACTTTCCAACCAATGGCTAAATGCCTCCGGCACGGCGAGCGATGGAACAGTTTGCATAGTCATTTTGCAAATCCTCCTCATTGGGTTTCCCGGTCACACACCGTCACATGATCGACGTGCAATTTCCGGTATCCTTTCTGTTTTCGCAAAAGTGAACGTAAAAGTAATCCGCACCTAGATTATATCGGATATTAAAAACGCTTTCCGTGAGCATTCTATGACTAATCACTTCATTTGTCGTACTTTTGTCACATTTTCGCAAGTCTATTTCGGCTTTGTCATTCTATTTAGTTTGTCCATTATTATGCAATTAAATCACAACCCTCCTTATTCAAATAGGGGGAGTTTAACCCGTTCAATAGTTTGCTCATTGACGTACCCGCGAGTGATCTTTAAAATTCTAAACAAGTATAAACACCTTCGCCTCCTCTTAAGACGGGAAGCATTCAAAACACCAACAAATGAAGGGAGCAACGCTATGGAGCCGCTGATGGACCCTTTTGGACGTTTACATGACTACATCCGCATTTCGGTTACCGACCGCTGCAACCTGCGTTGCATTTATTGTATGCCAGCGGAAGGGATGGAATTCCAGCCGCAGGACGAGATTCTGAGCTATGAGGAAATCACCGCAGTTGTGGAATCGCTAGCACCACTTGGATTACGCAAGGTACGGCTAACAGGTGGAGAACCTCTTGTACGCAAAGACCTGGAGAAGCTAGTAACTATGATATCCGCCATTCCGGGGATCGAGGATATTTCACTGACTACGAACGGATTAATGCTTCCAGCTAAAGCAGCACTGCTAAAAGAAGCCGGGTTGTCACGGGTGAATATCAGTCTGGACTCTTTACGGCAAGATCGCTTCTCTATGATTACACGCGGCGGTGAGGTCTCCAAGGTACTAAAGGGGATCGAGGCAGCACAAGCTGCCGGGCTGGAGCCGATCAAGCTTAACGTTGTATTGATGAAAGGGATTAATGATGACGAGATCAAAGACTTCATCTCCCTTACGTTGAACAGTCCACTAAATGTACGTTTTATTGAATATATGCCCATCGGAAGTGCTACTGATTCTTGGCGCCAATCCTATCTGCCGCTGGAAACTGTAATAGAAGCTTGTACTTCAGCTGGTTGGGAAACCGAGGAAGCTGAGATGCCATCTGGTAATGGCCCTTCCCAGAATCGGCGGGTTATTGGAGCGCAAGGAACGTTCGGATTAATCCATCCCGTAAGCGATCACTTTTGCGATAACTGCAATCGACTAAGACTAACAGCAGATGGCCATATCAAAGCTTGTCTGTATTGGGAAGATGAGTACAATGTCCGCCCCCTAATAAGCGATCCCGCAGCAGTGCAGGCCTTATTCCGCAAAGCTCTGGGTAACAAGCCACATAACCACGAAATGGCATTAGCCTTGGAGAAAAAAGCACAAAGCCACACGCCGACGGCTCGGCGTATGTCTCAAATTGGAGGCTAGTCCGTCTCATTA
This sequence comes from Paenibacillus sp. FSL R5-0923, assembly GCF_038009145.1. NCBI lineage: Bacteria > Bacillati > Bacillota > Bacilli > Caryophanales > Paenibacillaceae > Paenibacillus > Paenibacillus sp. FSL R5-0923. The sequence goes on along the minus strand of NZ_JBBPAT010000001.1, from coordinate 1,166,921 downwards.
AAAATGCCGCTTTCCCCAAGCCATCTGGGAAAAGCGGCGTTTCATTTAGAGATTAAAGGATAGCCTTCACCATCCACTATTATAGATATAGAGCCTCGAGCAGCTTGTAAAGCGTCGTTGCTGCCTCCGCTCTTGTAGCATTGTTCTCAGGTCTGAATGTGTTATCCTCGAATCCACCCAAAATACCCGCTTCAACACCCGCTTTTACAGATGCCTGTGCCCATTGTGGAATGGAGGTAAGATCCGCGAAGTCCCCCTCTTTATCCGTTTGCTTATGGGCATTAGCCTTCAAAGCATTCGCGAGCATAACTGACATTTCGGCACGGGTAATCTTTTCTGAAGGCTCGAAGAACATTTTGCCGTTCACATCATATCCACGAAGGATTCCGGCATTTACCGCCGCTGCTACATCATCTGCAGCCCAAGCTGGAATCGCACTTTGATCCGCGAATTTCACTGTGCTACCTGTTGATTGCAAACCAAGCGCCCGTACAATCATAGAAGCGAACTGTGTCCGAGTAACATCCTCATTCGGACGGAAGGTATGATCCTCGTACCCTTTCATGACACCCATACCGATTAGACGGTCTGTAAACGCCGTGGACCAATGAGTATTCAAATCGGTAATCGATGGGGCCTGATAATTAAACACAGCATATTTGGCAAGCTGATTTAAGCTTGCAGTTATAGTCCCACCCGTTTGACTCTGACCACCAACATAAATCCACTTTTTAAGCTGTTCGTTGTAATAGTAGATAGCTGCTTTATGCCCCGATGTAATCTTGGTCGCATCGTAATTGAGGGACAGTTTCACAGGCTTATTGAGCATGCCTGCCTTGTCACTAGTAAGCTCTACTGCTGCACTCACAGCCTGAAGAGCGCCCATTGCTGGTGTCTCATCAGCAGCAATAACCGAAAAGGCAATTTCGCTGTTACCAGACAACGCTCCAGCCGGAATCGTAAAGCTGCCCACGTCTTTAAGTGTGCCCGTTCCTCCCTGCTGTGCTTTTACCTCCAATTCCACACGCGGAGTTGTAGAAGGCTGCTCTGTAGGAGATGGCGCCGCGGTAGGAGCTGGAGTTGCAACTGGTCCGTTGCCTCCTCCGTTATTATTCCCCTCTCCACTGCTAGTGCCCGCAGTTACAACTACTGTGCGTACAATCTCAGTAGCTGCATTGCCAGCCAAATCTGTCGCATTGTACTTCAGTGTATAGGTTCCTGGAGTCTGAACATCCACTGTTCCCGTCACCAGGATAGAGCCTGCAATCCCAACCTTGTCAGTAACGTCTGCGCCCGGGTCCTTGAAGTCATCCCCTTGGGTCAGACTAAGACGGCTATCCCCCTTCAGGGTAATCACAGGTGCTGTACGATCGATATTCACAGCAAGCGGCAATGTTGTCTTATTTTCTAAAGAATCCGTTGCCTTGAATTGCAGTTGATGTTGGCCTTCTTCCGAAATCTCAACCACTTTCCCACTTTCATAGGGCAGGAAATTTCCGTTTACATCAGTCGCTAATTGAATGGATACATCCGCACCAGGAATATATACGCTAGCATACACGCTTACCGAAACACTCTGATTCGTCCAGTCACCACTTAAATAAGCTTGTCCGTTCTCAGTCTTTAATGTGCTATGAAGCGCCAATGGGGTGATACTATCATCTCCGCTTAGCGTTACTTCAAAAGTCTTCGTTTCCGTAGCCAATCCCCGCTGAATTGTAGCTGTTAAGGTCAGCTTCGTATCCTTCTTAGGTTGGTAGATGATTTTACCTTCATTCGTCATTAGAACCGGATTGGAGCTTTTCCACACAATACTTGTCCCGTGTTTGCCTTCGGTAGGCAACGTTAGATCAGAAGTTACTGCGCTTGTATCTCCTAGATCTAATGCAGTCATAGTATCGTTAACTGCCTGCTGATCGCTGTACGACTCCACATCCACAAAAATGGGATTGGAATAAAACCACATATCACTATAATTACGGGCGTTGATTTCTTCGAAACGAGTCAGGTTATCGACGGTATTATTTTTTGGATCAATCTGCGGTTCACCGTTAACCGTTTCTCCCGCAACATCAGTTCCAAGGTTAGTCCCTCTTAACCGGAAATAACGATCCTTGTCCGCTGCCTCTACCTTATACTTAATAACATTGTAGCCTTCGGAATCTGTAGTCCAGTCCTCGCTTGTGAAGCGTTTCAACACTTTTGTTGTATCGTTAGTCGCTTTGGTGTAATCAGGTGTACCTGGATCAACCTTGCCATGGACTTCACCGGAGATCAAATCTACATGATCTACCTTAACAGCGTCGCCATTATTATTTTGCTGTGGACTTTTGAAACGGATCGTAAGCTCTAGGTCGTCCCCTTGTTTTACGTCCAGTTCGCCACCCATTTCTTCCTCTTGTCCATCTCCAGACACGTTAAACTCTAATGCGTTGATGAGATCCCCAAAAACAGAGAAGGATTTCCCTGACCGCATGCCATCTACGACAGCGTTAATATCGGAGCCATCCACCCAGGTATAGTTCTTGGAATATTCACCAGGCCAGTAACCGCTGGAAAATTGATCATTTTTTGTTTTGAAATGAAAATCAGAGTTAGCAAAATTCCAAAATCTGCGGCCCTCACCCAGCAGTGCGTCCCACATTCCTCCAAGCTGTGCAACCTTGACGTCTGTACCTCCGTAAGTCTCAGGCGTCTCTCCCCGATCACTCGCCATCTGATTGCCCAGCATACCTTCAAAGCCGAAGACAAGATTCGGATTGATATTGTTAAAGTCACGGATATCCTCTATTTTAAGCTCCGAGCTTGTACCATTTTTTCTGGAGGGGTGATTGATCAGTACATAGCTATCTGGATAATGACTACTGAGCCATTTCATAGCTGTGCGAGTATCTTCTTTTGTAGAAAAAGCTCTCGTATCCGCCGCACTCCACTTAGCCACATCTGCCGGATCGAACATACTTACATCACGATTAGTAAATAAATATTCAAATTGATTAATAGCCTTCAAAGCTTCTGCGGACCCTGGATGATCTGTAACAATCCCAACTGCAGCATGATCGTATTGGGGCATATCCCACTCAAAGCCTGAAAAAATGATTTTTCCAGCATATTTGCCTTCTGCCTGTAACTTCTTAATTTTCTCATTCTGATAATCCACAATACCTTGAGACATCGGAATGGAGCCGCCAGGTAGATTCACCCCTTCGTCATCCCGGTCAGATACCCGAAGGTGATCAGCCAATGCCATCCAGTCAAAACCATTTTGTTCAAATGCAGCATCGAGCACACTTTTTAATGACTCCTGAGCATCGTTCGATTCAAACGTATGTGCATGGTATTCACCTGTCATCCATTTCCCTGAATGCTCAGAGGCTGTATCCCTGAAATCAGGCGCCGATTCACCTGAAGCACCATAAACTGTCTGTAATGAAAAGTTGGGTGCTAACAATAATACGGCAAGCGAACTAGTTAGAAAAACGCGAATTTTGCTCTTCTTCAAAATGATTAATCCTCCGATGTCTTTTGGATTTTCGTAGATTCTATATTTAGAATAGTAGAAAATTGTAAAGACATGTCGGATTTTGTTGCATGTTTATGTAAATATTCATATTTTCATAAACAATGCCGATTTATTTCTTTGGCATTGGCAAGCTCACTACAAAAGCCGTTCCTTCACCCGGTCGGCTGGTCACGGTTACTTTACCGTTATGCAGCTCAACGATCTTCTTAACCAGTGATAGGCCCAGGCCACTACCGCCCCCGCTCGCTGTTCTAGCTTTGTCTGCCTTATAGAAGCGATCAAAGATGCGAGGTAAGTCTTCTTCAGAGATACCAATCCCACTATCTTGAATCTCCACCTCTACCCGCTCATCTACCGTTCGAAGCTTGATATGAATACATCCATTCTCGGGAGTGAATTTAATGCTGTTATGAAGAAGATTGGTCCAGACCTGGGTCATTAAATCTTTTACCGCAGTTACATTCACTTCTTCCAGTTCGGCCTCTACCTCAATATTTTTCTCCAGCCACTGTGGCTCAGAAGCCAGAATTGTATCTCTAAGCTGTTTATCCAGACGATAAACCTGATTTTCAAACGGAAAATTACCCGATTCGAGCGCTGATAGCTTCAATAAATTATCACTGAGCCCAGATACGCGGGTACTCTCAGCCACAATAATATCAATATAGTGCCTCTTACTCTCCATACTTAAGGTTTCGTCCTGCAGCGCAAGCGCAAACCCTCGAATGGAGGTTAGCGGGGATTGAATTTCATGTGATACATTGGAGATAAAATCCTGGCGCATGGTCTCCATCTGACTCAGCTCACTAGCCATTTCGTTAATACTCTCTACAATTTCGCCGAATTCACGGTATTCCCTATTTTGTTCAAGTACAACATCAAAGTCTCCCTTGGAAATACGGCGAATTCCTTCAATAACCGATTTATAAAAGACACGTTCCCAGCCACGAAAGAAAATAGAAAATAAGAAAAAGACCAGCAGTAAAATCACAAAGCCAACTAGAAAGGTGACCAATTGCAAAACATACTTCGAGGAAGGCCAGCCATATGCAGCATTCACTTGGTTCATTAGAAAATAAGCCGCAGTCCAGCAAAGCGCAGCTGCAGCAAGAAAGAGAATAAACATCAAAACATGCTTCACAATATCTTTAAACAAGTTCATGCATGCCCCTCCAACCGATACCCTAGACCACGGATCGTACGAATAACGAATCCATAGTTATCCTGATTGAACCGTTCACGCAAACGGTTGATATGCACATCGAGTGTCCGCTCATTCCCTTCAAAATCATAACCCCAAATTTCTTCGATCAGCCTGTCTCTTGTCAATGTTTGCCCCGGATAGCTGCCCAGCTTAAACAACAGCTCAAATTCCTTAAGCGGCAAGGTAATTTCCCCATACTCTGAGGACACCTCGTAGGTTTTGCGATTCATACGCAATCGGCCTACGGTCACACTTTGCGCGGCAGAAATCTGATATCGTTTAAGCAGCGCCTTTACTCTCGCAATAAGTACAACCGGCTCAAATGGCTTGACCAAATAATCATCACTACCCAGCTCAAAGCCTTTTACAATTTGTGAGGTTTCCCCTTTGGCTGTCAGCATTAAAATCGGGAAATCATAGTTCTGGCGCATCCGCCGGCATAGCTCCCAGCCGTCCATGTTGGGCATCATCACATCAATAATAGCTAAATCTATGTTATTACCTTCCAGAATCTGAAGAGCCTCCAGTCCATCGGAAGCTCCATAGATCTCATCCATTCCTTCAGCTCTCAGAAATACTTCTACCAATTCGCGGATGTGTGGATCGTCGTCCACTACTAGTATTTTTGTCATGTAGCACTGGAGCCTCCTCTTCAATGTCCTGAACCTCGGGGTTATTCATCTGTAGCTGCTGGGTCGCAAATTCACGATACAGCTCATGGTTTTCCAGTAGTTCCTCATGACTTCCCTTTCCGGTAATTTGACCTTTTTCCATAAAAATAATCTGCTCTGCATTTACAACAGTAGCCAAACGGTGCGCAATTACAATCGTAGTCCGACCCTTCATCAGATTGGACAGTGCCTTCTGCACCACGGCTTCTGATTGGCTATCCAGACTGGAAGTGGCTTCATCAAGCATAAGAATCTTCGGGTTCCGCAGCAGTGCTCTAGCAATAGCAATCCGTTGCCGCTGTCCACCAGACAGCTTCACGCCTCTTTCGCCGACATCCGTATTATATCCTTCAGGAAGTGCATCAATAAAACCATCTGCATAAGCCATTGCTGCTGCTGCGTGCATCTCCTCCCTGCTAACGTCACGATCCAATCCATAGGTTAAATTCTCAGCAATCGTACCAGCCAACAGTGGACTTTCCTGCGAGACATACCCTATAAGCTTCCGCCACGAACGCAATGAGAATGTAGACACTGGCTTGTCACCCAGCTTTATCAGACCTGACTGAGGCTCGTAAAAACGTTCTAGCAACGAGAACAAAGTGGTCTTGCCGCCCCCGCTCGGTCCGACAATAGCCGTTACCTGACCAGGAAGCATCTGGAAGCTTACATCATTCAATACCTTCTCACCATTTTTATATCCAAAGCTTAATCCCTCTACTGAGATCGGACCTTCTGCGCCATTTGCCTCTTCCTGTCCCTCATATACTTCCTCTTCTGCTGCCAAGGTCTCAATAATACGCTCTGAGGCACCCTTAGCTTTCTGAATCTGTGTGAAGAACGTAGTCAGCTGAGTAAGTGGCATAATAATCTGAATAAGATAAAGAATAAAGGCGACCAGTTCTCCAGCCGTCAAGACGCCGGAAGATACCTGCATCCCACCATAACCGATAATGACCACAAGCAGCATCATAAAAACAAAGGAGACGAGTGGACTGATCATCGCGCTAATCTTGCCCTCACGAATACCAAAGGAAAGCAGGTTCATAATTCCAGTCTTGCCTGCCTCGTACTCTTTTTTCTCTGCGCCTGAGGATTTGACCAGACGGATCTCAGATAAAACACCACTAAGTGTAGCAGTAAAAGAAGCTGTCTCATCTTGCATTCCCTTGGAAATTTTGTACATCTGCCGCCCAAGTGGTACTAGTATCAGCGCCGAAAGTGGAAGAACAGTGAATAGAACAAGTGTCATTTTCCAATTTAAAAATAGCAGAACTGAGATCGAACCTACAATGGAGATCACTCCGGTAAATAAGCTGGCTAGATGTTCAGAAATCAGCGTTTTGATGATCCCTGTATCATTCGTCATGCGGCTGACACTTTCTCCCGTTCTGTTGTCATTATAATAAGCCACAGGCAGAACTAGAAATTTACGCCACAGTCGGTCCCGCAGACCTGCAACCATCTTCTGACCTGCATAATTGAGCAGATAGATAGAGATCCCTCCCGCAATGGTCTGCGCAATAAATGCAGCTGCTATACCCGCAATCTGCAGCTTGCTCACGGAGGCCAAAGAGAAGCCATCCACCAAGTTCTTAGTGAACATCGGGATGACCAGACTGACCAATGTCGATATCATGCTTAACGCAATGGCTATAGCCAATAAGCCGTATGAAGGCTTGGTTTCTCTTAGTAGCGTTAAGAACGGCTTCAGCGCCATCTTTCGCTTGGATTCGGATTTCTTCATGACAATGACTCCCCTTTTCTAAATAGCTCTACGAGAAAAGCATAGTAATATCTTTCTCGCCTTACACCCATCCTATCTGCAGATTGTAAACTGAAGTTAAACGCGCCGATCAGACAATACTGCCTTGTCATTTCCCATCCTGCGGGAATAGTCAAAGGCCAAAATAACGCCCGTTACACTTAGCGTTTGTACCTTCTACGCACGCGTTCACGCATTTTTTGTCGCTTATCGTCTCAAACATAAATAAAACCCAAAATAATGTAAAAAAGTAAAAAAGGGTGTTTGTATCCCTTTTCAACACGTGTTACAGTGATAGAAGGGCCTACTATTGGCCACTCTACTCCATGCAAGATATTTAGTGAGAAAGGAGTGAACCATTTGCGAAAAGGCGTTATTCCATCTTCTATCACGTCTTTAAAATGGTTCAATTTTTTTGTATATGGAACCATGGTCCTCTTCACCAGCTTCTTTCAACTATACCTGCTGGATGTAGGGATGAACAAATTAGAGATTGGTGTCTTATTCTCTATGGGAGCGCTAGTATCCATATTTGCAAATCCATTTTGGGCGTTCTTAACAGACCGTTCTCAGAATATACGGCGTATCGTTTTGCTAATGTTATTCGGAACGCTAGTGTTCTCACAGTTTATGTTTCGAGCAAATACATATGAAACGATCTACAACGCCATTATTTTGTTCTATTTCTTCCAAGGACCACTATTTGCTCAAAGCAACACGATGATTCTCAGCTATATTGACGGAACTAATCAGCGCTTCCGTTCTTTCCGGCTTTGGGGTTCAATAGGGTGGGCACTGATTGCGATTGTCGCCGGCTTTATCCTGGATTGGGCTGATGTATCCATCTTGACCTATCTGCTTACAGCGTTACTAGGTGCATCAATCCTATCCGTTCTTGTATTGCCTAAAATTAACCATACCATTATGAGAGCTCCGATGCCGTATAAGGGCTTAAGTAAGTTGATTTTCAATCCTTTTTTCTTGTGCTTTTTATTGTTTGGTATTCTGGTATCCATTCCAAACACTATGAACACCACATTTATATCCTTGTATATTACGGATCTGGGCGGCTCAAAAAAAATGATCGGTCTTGCCGTATTCCTCTCCTCCATTTTGGAGGTAGGCGTATTCGTTCTCTGTGACCGGTTCCTGAAACGTAAAATTTCTGTTCTGCTCGGCTGGCTTGCATTGGTCAGTGGTTTGTTCGTTTTGCGTTGGTGGTTTATGGCTGATGCGACTACTGCCCTTCAAGTGGTGTTCATTCAAATTTTACACTGCATAACGTTCGGCGGCTTTTTCTATGTAGGTACCCAATTGACGATGCTCCTGATTCCACGGCCTTATCGCTCTTCCGGACAAGCGCTCTACACCCTAAGCTGGAGTGGGATATCCGGTTTCATTGGAGGTATTCTCGGAGGTTGGATGTATCAGTATCTGGGTGCACAAAGCATGTATCAGACGGGTGTATTTTTGACGCTTATTGGAACGCTTGGCTTTGGTTTCATGTGGCTCTTTGTTAGCCGTGGAGGGTATCGCCCCCCTTCAGAGGAAGATGAAGAGATCTTCGACATCGAAGCATTATAATTCAACAAAAAGCAGGCTCAAACGTACCTATTCGGGACGTTTGAGCCTGCTTTTTGGTGTTACCTTGATTAATTTATCTATTTAGCCTTGTTTAGGAGGCTGAAATGAACTCTTCAGTGAAACGATAAGATTGAATACGAGATGTCCAGGCGCCGAATATTTGCTATCCACATTAAAATAGCCATGACGGAAGAACTGGAATTTATCCTGAGCCACGCTATCCTTAAGCGCAGGTTCAACAAACCCTTGCAGGATTTCTATGGACTTAGGATTAAGCTGATCTAAGAAGCTAGGCTCCGATTTCTCTACCGAGGAATCCAAACCTTCAACCTCCACAGCCTCATCCGCTTCTTCAGCAGAAATCAGAGGCTCGTATAGACGGAATTCCGCAGGAACCGCTTGGCTAGCTTCAACCCAGTGCAACGTACCTTTTACCTTGCGGCCTGTAAATCCACTTCCGCTCTTCGTTTCTGGATCATACGTACAATGCAGCTCCACTACCTCGCCATTCTCATCCTTAATAACCTCATTACATTTGATGAAATAAGCATGCTTCAGACGTACTTCATTACCAGGGAACAACCGGAAATATTTGTTCGGCGGATTCTCCATAAAGTCATCACGCTCAACATAAATTTCACGCGAGAACGGAATTTGACGTACGCCCATTTCCTCATTCTCTGTATTATTCTCCGCTTCAAGCCATTCTGTTTGACCTTCAGGATAATTGGTGATAACAACCTTAAGCGGTCGTAACACAGCCATAGTACGCGGTACAGTTAGCTTAAGATCCTCACGGATAAAGTGCTCCAGCATTTGCAGGTCCACCAGACCCTGACTCTTAGAGATACCCGCTTCATACACGAATTTACGAATCGCTTCCGGCGTATATCCTCTACGGCGTAGACCAGAAATCGTAGGCATCCGTGGATCATCCCAACCATCCACATGTCCTTCGTCTACAAGCAGCTTCAGCTTACGCTTACTAGTCATCGTTTGAGCCAGATTCAGACGACCAAATTCATATTGATGAGGGACAGCTGGCATCTCACATTCAGCTACAACCCAATCGTAGAATGGACGCTGATCTTCAAATTCGAGCGAGCAAAGGGAGTGAGTAATCCCCTCAATAGCATCTTCTAACGGATGAGCGAAGGTATACATTGGGTAGATACACCATTTATCGCCTGTGTTATGGTGATGTGCATGTGTAATCCGATAAATTACAGGATCACGCAGGTTAATGTTCGGTGACGCCATGTCAATCTTGGCGCGAAGAACCTTCTCACCGTCCTTGAATTCGCCTGCACGCATACGCCGGAACAGATCCAAATTCTCTTCGATACTACGATCACGATGCGGACTGTTCTTTCCTGGTTCCGTCAGCGTTCCACGCAATTGACGAATTTCATCCGCACTGAGGTCATCGACATAGGCTTTGCCCTTTGTAATTAATAATTCGGCACGTTTGTACATTTCCTCAAAATAATCAGATGCAAAACGCAGCTCTTCCCATTCATAACCGAGCCACTTTACATCTTCCTGAATCGAGTTTACATATTCCGTATCCTCTTTAGCCGGATTCGTGTCGTCAAATCTTAGGTTAGTTTTGCCACCGAACTCGTCCGCCAGTGTAAAGTTAATCCAGATCGCCTTGGCATGTCCGATATGTAAATAACCGTTCGGCTCCGGCGGAAAGCGTGTGATAACTTCTTTTACTTTACCGGTACGGAGGTCTTCGGTAATAACATTCTTAATAAAATTGGAGGGGGTGCTACGGTTCTCCACAGCTATCAACCTTTCATTCTGTAGTGTTACACTACTTCTTGTATAAACATGTTTCCTACTAATATACCCGTTAACCGTAGATTGTTCAATAAAAGGGGGCACAAGGGACGGATCATTTTTTAGTGTCTTTAGACCTTTTGACTTCTGTCAGGGCGATAGAGTAGCATGATAATCATAAGAAATAATCCATAATCATACATAAGGCCTTGTGCCAAAAAGGAGGCAACCGCTTGTTTAATTATGTCATCGATGAAGAGCTGATGTTAAAGCCGCTAATGCCAGAGCACGCTCGGCACATGTTCGCGTTAGTAGAGCACTCACGGGAACGACTACGACAATGGCTCCCTTGGGTGGATGCCGTTACGGAACAGGCCCACACTCTAAATTTCATCAAAAATGCGGTTAAACAAAGCACTGACAATGGTGCTTTTACCGCTGGACTATGGGTTCGCGGTGAGCTCGCCGGTGTTATTGGGTATCACCAGATTGACTGGCATAACCGATCTGTTGGGATCGGCTACTGGCTGGGTGAAGGATATGAAGGTAAAGGGTATATGACCAGTGCCTGTCGGGTGCTAGTAGACTATGCACTACTGGAAATGGAGCTGCAGCGTGTAGAAATTCGCTGCGCGACCGGAAATGTTTCCAGCCGGGCGATCCCGGAACGGCTTGGTTTTGTCCTTGAGGGTGTGATTAGACAGTCAGAGAAACTGCCTGACGGCTACGTCAACCATGCCGTATACGGTTTATTACGTAGTGAATGGCAGCTGCTCGGTTAAGTTAGGCTAAGCAAGCAACAAGTATAAGCTCATAAATAGAAATAAACCTGGAAGGCATACGCCTCCAGGCTTATTTTGGTTTTTAGATAGTGTTTAACTCTCCGGCAGACCCAGCTGTTTTCGAAACTTGTTCCGCACTACGGCGGAGAGAGTTCCTAGCTCCGCAAGAGATGCCAGTGCAGCTTCCTCTTGCAGCCCTACTTGCATTAAATGTAGTACATGCGCCACGGACGCACCGCCAGCTCCACTTTCTTTTTTGACAATCGCATCTCCGGTTGAGATCTTTCCTTCACGAAGCACACGCAAGTAAAATCCGCTATATCTAGTGTCCAGCACTTGAGCCGGGAGATCTGCCGGGCCATGCTTTTGTGAGATTTTGAAGCAAGGATAACGTGGCTGGCTGACCTGCAGCACAGTGGTACCTATTTCGTACACATCGCCAATGCACACGTCTGTCTCTAATAAGCCGGCAGTTGTTATATTTTCTCCGAAGGCAGAGTATTCCAGCTTCTTCCCAAGCTGCTGCTCCCAGTAGGAATAGTGCTCGATCGGATAGGCACAAACTGCCTTATCAGGACCGCCGTGATGTTTAAGGTCTGCTTGCCCGTCTCCATCAAATCCGCTCATATGTAGCTGAACTGATCCTTCTACAGGCATTTTATAAATCCCAGTCTCCAAAGGTTTCCCCCGATAATCCACTGTTACCGGCCGCCCCACATTAAGCGAGATAATCTCCATATCCTTCTCCTCCTGTCAGCATGCAGCACATAAAGATTTCATCCACATATCGACCGCCAAGATAAAACTCCTCCCGCAGACGTCCCTCTTCCACAAACCCGCATTTACGATAAAAAGAAAGCGCTGATTCATTACAGGATAATACGCGTAGACGCAGCTTACGAATGGCGTTATCTGCGGCGTGTTCCTTAATAGCCTCTATGAGCTGCCGGCCAATACCTAAACGTTGATAATCCGGATGAACAGCAATATTGACCTCGCACACATGCCTGTTACTCTCCATTCGACTAGGGCAGCCAAACCCAACATATCCGCATAGCTTGTCATCCTTTAGTGCTACTAGCTGCGAACCCGGGGGAGCATTCAGTAGATAATCCTCTTGGGAACGCCACATTAATGGCCCCGGGCTAGTGTTCTCCGTCCAGATCATATGATCCAGATGAATCAGTTCCCGCACGTCTTTAATCTCTGAGAACCTTATTATAAACCTATCTCTGTTGCTAAGTTTCATAAAGATGTACACCCCTTGCCTTGCACCTCTATAGAATTCACAGTAGATCATTTGAATCCACTATGCTCAACTCTCAACTATCCTATTGACCGCTCCAATGAATTTCCTCGGCGGTTGATATACGCATGAACGATAAAGAATCCTACGGACAGCAGTGCCATCGCACATGCCAACCATGCGGTAGGCGCTAAGCCTCCACTATCGTATAACCTACCCATTAAGTATGGTCCAATCACCCTGCCGACTGCCCCCATGCCTCCACTTAGCCCTAAATAAAAAGGAGCACTGCGACCTGCATGATCCGAAATAAAGGAAGGCATGGCCGGAGATATCAGCATTTCCCCAAGCGTAGCGAGTACCATCCCAAGCACTAGACCTGAATAAGTCGGCATCCATAAAAGAACAGCATACCCACCCAAATAAAATAGAGCACTTACTGTCATTTGCGCCGTTGAGGTAGATGCGAACCAGCGTTTAATTACTGTTACGAGCGGCTGAGCTGCAAAAATGAGAATTCCGTTAAGCGTCCAGAGAAAACCATAAGTCTTCTTAGGCCAGCCCTCAGAAATAATGAACGGAGATACCCCTGTATTCCAGATAGAGTTCCCTAATAGTAGGAACATCGAGGCAATACCCATATAAAGATAAATTCGTGTATGCCCCATTAGCTTCCAGGTAGATTGTTTGTCAGGACCAGCCTTCTGGTGTTCTGCGACCTCCTGTGGAGAATCTCCTCCGACTTTCTTGAGATATACAAAAAAGAATACCGCAAATACCGCTGAAGTTACGCCGTTCATCACAAAGCTGAGCATATAAGAAATATCGGCCAAAAAACCACTTAACGCCGTTCCCAGTGCTACACCAATATTATTAGCGACATAAATAACATTAAACAGCTCTCCGCGCTGCTTCGTAAAACGAAAGCCGATAAATGCCTGAATCGCAGGTAAGGACAGTGAATTAAAGAGCCCTACCAGTCCCATCGCGACCATAAATAACGTCCAGTTGTTACTTGCTGCCGGCAAAGTGAACAGAGCAAGTGCATTCATGCCCAGCGCTCCAACAATCAGCCGGTTAACGCCTACCTTATGATAGAGTGAGCCCCCGAGTAGTTGACCCACAATTCCTCCAACTGATTGAATAAGAATCACTAATCCGGCATCCGACATGCTGCGTCCAAGCTCATCAAAAACATACATTGTAACCAATGGCCACATCAGTGCACTACCCGTTGCATTAATAAGACTAGCAATTAAAAATATCTTAACTTCTTTAGGATAATTCTGTAAAAACTTCATAAGTAGTGTACATCCCCTGTAATATATGTGTCATTATTCCATCCAGTATTATCCCAAAACAGGGTTCAGGGCAAGCAGACGCATTGACGTGCTATCGTGATAAAGTCTCAGTATACTTTACCTCTTATTTAGGACTAACTTCTACCGTAGCTGAGAAAAAAGTAGCACCTTTCACGTCCGCAGTCCTCCCTATTTCTGCTATCTATTTATATTTTATAGTTGCCGCTGTCGTCCGTAAAGTAGACTAAACAATAATGAAGTGTTTCGTTATTACAAAGTCGGGGTAATAGAGCCTAGAAACACTCCCCCTTTTAAAATTCGCTGTGCATCCGAATTCGTTCCCCCGAGCTCGGATACATCACGGCGGATTTTATTTGTCTATACAGCAAAAAGCACCCCTCAACTATTCTAAGGAGTGCTCTATAAGATAGGTTTAGGCGTGTTTTTTTACACCGCTGCCGGACATGCTGTCCACGGACTGAATAGATGCAGGCTCTTTGCGCAGGTAAGCCATCCAATAAGCTGCCGCAACAAAGATCGCACCGCCCGTCAAGTTTCCTAGCCATACCGGAACAAAATTGTTGAAGTACTCTCCCCATGAAAAATAACCTTCAAAAATAGCTGCCGGAATTAAGAACATGTTGGCTACAACGTGCTGGAAGCCGATAGCTACAAAAGCCATCGTTGGGAACCAGATACCGAGGATTTTGCCACTGAAGTTATCTGCTCCATAGGAGAGCCATACCGCCAAAGCTACAAGCCAGTTACAACCGATACCGGAAACAAATGCCGGCAAGAAGTCTGCCTCAAGCTTATGTCCTGCCATCTCCACTAATTTTTCCAAATACACACCGTCAGAGGTTAAACCAACCACGTGACCGAAAAAGTAAGCTACAAACAAAGCTCCCGCTAGATTGCTCAGGGTAATCAATACGAGATTCTTAACCACTTCCCAGAAGGATATCTTCTTCGCCATAAAAGCAAGTGGCACAGCCATCATATTGCCTGTCAGCAGTTCTCCCCCTGCAAGCAGTACTAGAATCAATCCAACAGGGAAGACAGCTGCCCCAATAAAGTTAGCGATGGATCCCCATTCATGTGGTGCGCCAGCAATGACGCGAATATCCAGTAAAAATCCGAGCGCGATAAACGCTCCTCCCAAAAAGCCCAGAATTAGTACGGTGCTTAAAGGATTGTGCGCCTTTTTTATGCCGTTCTCGACCGTGACTGCGGCAATCTGCTGCGGTTTATTATAAGCCATGATTCCTATCCCCTTCATCTATTTACTTAAAATTTGTTCCTTTACGACCATTGTAGCGTGTCATAAAACACATTAACGTGATAATTATCACTTAATGAAAAACTAAGTGAAACTTTTCACTGACATGTCAAATTTAACGAAGCGCATCCATAATTACAATTGTAAGAATAGGCTCCATATTATTTTAAAGGTAAATAGTACCAGCATCAATCACAAAAAACCGGAGCCATATATGGCTCCGGTTTACCCAACTTTATTGTTCACATGCAATTAAATTATACGGTTACTGCCTCTTTGCTTGGTACTGATGCCGGTAGCGATTCGAGGCCTACTGTATTCAGGAAGTTCCAAGGCTTGTTGTAATGAGGTTGGAAGAAGAAATCGATAAAGGCAAGCTGATCGATTGTCATTTTATTTTGAATACATACAGATACTGTATTGATCGATTGCGTCAAATCCGTCTTGGACAAGATTTGCGCTCCGAGAATGCGGCGTGTGGCGCGATCAAATACCACTTTTAATTGCACCTGCTCGAAGGTTGGCATAAATTCTGGACGGTAGTTGTCAATAATCATGGTAGTTTCTACGTCCATTCCTTCAGCCTTAGCCCCTTCTTCAGTAAGACCGGTAGCAGCGATATTATCTTCATAAATCTTAATGCCCGAAGTCCCTTGAGTACCCATATAAGGAATCGTCTCTTTCACTAAGTTACGTGCGACCAAAGTGCCCATCCGTACGGCATTGGTTGCCAGTGGAATATAAGCGTGCTTACCTGTAGGGTTGTAATGAATCGCGCAGCTGTCACCAGCGGCATACACATCTGGGCAACTAGTCTGCATATAATCATTAACCAGAATTGCGCCATTTGGCAGCATATCCACTTGACCTTTTAACAGCTCAGTATTCGGACGGAAGCCGATGCAGAGAATTACAAGATCCGCCTCATGCTCCCCTTCGCTTGTGATAACCTTGGTAACTTTACCACCTTCACCAGCAAAAGAACTTACCTTCTCATTCAGCGCTAATTTAATACCATGATCCTTAAAGGATTGTTCGATCGGCGCAGTAAACTCTGGGTCCAAATATTTATTCAAAATACGATCTTCACCATCAATCAGCGTAACTTGCTTTCCGTTCATTTGGAAGGCTTCCACCAACTCAACGCCGATATATCCAGCGCCTACGACTGTGATTTTATTCGCTTGTTTAGCTTTTTCTATAATGGTATTGGAATGATCATAGTTCTTGCAAAGCAAGACGCCTTCCAGCTCAATCCCTTCGAGCTTTGGTACAATCGGCCATGATCCCGTAGTCATAATCAGCTTATCGTAGGTATCGTCAAACTCCTGTCCGGTTACCAAATTGCGAACACGCAATGTTTTGGACTTCGTATCCACAACGGTCACTTCATGACGCATGTTGGTTTTTACACCAAGCTCAGCAAGCTTCTCAGGGGAAGAATAGAACAGCCCGTGTGGGTCCTTGACCACTCCACCTACGTATAAAGCAATTCCACAAGATAAGAAAGAAATATTATCATTACGCTCATAAACCGTAATCTCGGCTTCCGGGTGAAGCTTGGCAGTATTTACAATTGCGGCAGTTCCGGCATGTGTACATCCAATGACAGCTACTTTCATTATTTTCTTCCTCCTTCAAATGGACAACCTGGTTATATATTCGAATTGCTTGACTGACCAAATTAGATATCTGATCACCGATAAGTTAGTTGTGATTTATTTCACTTTATAAACTGATTATATTGTGATATTTATCACATTACAAGTCTTTTCGCCTATATTCTCAGATTGTTCACAATTTTAAGCATTTTCCGTCACTGCTGCAGATTGCGACCTCGTTAGCTTTGCCATGGGCGTAGGACATTATGTTCTGCCCCCTCAGGATATACTTTCTTAATACGCGCAAAAAAGGCTTCCCCCTAAACCAACAGGGAAAAGCCTGATCATAAACTGAGTCTACACCAAACCGTGAATCACGCCATCCTCATCCATCCATAGTGCCTCAGCAGCTGGCTTAGCCGGTAGACCTGGCATCGTAACGATATTGCCCGTAATCACTACAGCAAACCCTGCACCGAGCGAAAGGGTAATATCACGGATACCTACCGTGAAACCTTCTGGAGCGCCAAGCAATCTAGGCTGATCTGAGAAGGAATAAGGGGTCTTCGCCATACATACTTGAAGATCATTTAACCCAAGACGCTCAATCACCGCTAGGCTGCGTTTGGCCGCAGGGGAAAAGTTAACCTCCGCACCACGGTAAATTTCGCGAACAATCTTGGTGATTTTGGAAGAGATGTCGAGTTCATTCTCATACAAAGGAGCAAAACGTTCAGTGTCGCTATGATCCAGAAGTTTCTTTAATTCCGAAGCCAACTCTTGTCCGCCCGCACTACCTTCTGCCCATACCTTGGATATTGCCGCAGGAACGTTCAATCGGCGACATGCCTCCACAACGTCATTAATCTCCTCTGGGCTATCGCCTTCAAAATGATTAATGGCAACAAGAACAGGTACCCCAAATTTGCCGAGATTCTCTACATGACGCTCCAAATTAGACAATCCAGAGTGCAGTGCCGTCCGGTTCTCCGTTTGGAGCTCATTCTTAGGTACACCACCGTTATATTTCAAGGATTTCACCGTCACGACAAGCACTGCCGCTGAAGGGGTTAGACCCGCTTGCCGGCATTTGATATCCATGAATTTCTCTGCACCAAGGTCCGCTCCGAAGCCTGCTTCCGTAACCACAACATCTCCCAGCTTGAGTGCATAACGAGTACCGATAACACTACTGCAGCCATGGGCAATATTCGCAAATGGACCACCGTGTACAATAACAGGAGTGCCCTCCAAGGTCTGCACCAGATTAGGCTTAACTGCTTCCTTCAGCAGCGCTGTCATCGCTTCAACTGCCCCTATTTGCTCGGCCGTTACAGGCTGTCCCTCTTGGTCATACCCAATCAAAATACGGTTCAGACGCTTTTTGAGATCACTCAGATTATCGCATAGGCATAATACAGCCATAATCTCAGAAGCTGTTGTAATCTGAAATCCACTTTCCCGCACGGCTCCATTTCCATCTCCGAGCCCTGTCACTATATTCCGCAGACTGCGATCATTCATATCCATCACGCGTTTCCAAACGATACGCTGCGGATCAAGACCCAGCTCATTACCTTGGAAGATATGATTGTCAATCATCGCAGACAATAAATTATGTGCAGAAGTCACCGCATGAATATCACCCGTAAAGTGCAAATTAATCTCATCTGCCGGAATGATCTGTGACTTGCCGCCGCCCGTGGCACCGCCTTTCATGCCTAAGCATGGTCCGAGGGATGGTTCGCGCAAGGCAGCCACGGTCTTTACTCCTGCTGCGTTCAATGCCTGTGCCAGCCCAATGGTTGTTAAGGTCTTCCCTTCGCCAGCAGGGGTTGGATTCACCGCAGTGACCAATACCAGCTTGCCATCTGGTTTGTTCTTCATGTCTTCCCATAAGGACGGTGAAAGTTTACTTTTATATTTGCCGTATAGTTCCAGATGCTCTTCGCCAATTCCCGCTTGTGCTGCTACCTCTGTAATTAACTTCATGCTTGTATTGAACCCTCCTGCCGTTATTATCCTGCTGTATTCCACGCTTTATGCATATTTTGCATGGGCATTACATTCTCTTCAAAGAATACATGGTCTCTGTAAAGCGTCAAGTATAATTTATCACAACAAAATTTAAGGCGCCTATTCTATATTCCTATGTAAAAAAAGAAAATCCCGTCGAGGCTCGGCCAAAGACCGAGGTCGAAAGGATACTTGTAAAATAACAATTCATCAGTCCCTAAATGATCTACAGTAAGGACTCAATCTGTTTTGTCATCATTTCTGGCGATTCCTTTGGCTCCACACGAGCTACTACATTACCGCCACGATCAATTAGAAACTTCGTGAAATTCCAGCTGATATCACTGCTGTCGCCAGTACCCGGCTGCTGCTCTTTTAAATAATTGAAAAGAGGGCTGGCATCCGGTCCATTCACATCCACTTTGGCAAACACAGGAAAGGTAACGCCATAATTAATCTGACAGAATTCTTCTGCCTCTTCACTTGTACCCGGCTCCTGACCCGCAAATTGGTTGCAGGGGAATCCTAATACTACAAGTCCCTGATCCCTATACTGCTCGTATAGCTTCTGGAGATCCCCATACTGCGGTGTAAGTCCGCATTTACTAGCCGTATTGGCAATCAGCACTACCTTACCTTCATACTCTGTAAATGACACTTCTTTACCCGAAGGCGTAACGCCGGAAAAATTGTAGATCGACATCCTAATTCCCCTTCCTTCCATGTACTTAGACTACACTACGTATCTTACCCGAATTGTAACAGAATGCAACTTATCGACACTTTCTGTAAACACTAAGAACAAGTAAAAACGCCTTCGGCGTCCCTAAAGGACGGTAAGCGTTTATGCGAGAAATATGAGGATAAAGTATAGTGTGAAACTTATAATTTCTTATATTTAAAAAAAGCAGTCCTATGTATTTCTTAGGACTGCTCTCTATCACTCTGTTATTTGGATACTGGTACGACATCATAATATTCTTCCAGCGTAATCCCTTTATCCGCAATATAAGTAGCTATATCCTTGCCCACATAACGGATATGCCAAGGCTCATACTTATATCCTGTAATGTCCTGCTTTCCTTCTGGAAAGCGGATGATATAACCATATTCGGTTGCATGCTGCGCTAGCCACTCCGCTTCCTTCGTTCCACCAAAACAGCTCTCCGCAGCACATTTTCCGTCACTTCCTGAGACATCGATAGCAAGCCCTGTCTGATGCTCGCTATAGCCAGGCACGGCACTGTAAGTACGAGCCAGTTCTTCTCCGTCTTTCTCAACATAACGATTGAACAGCCTTGTTTGGGTTTCCTTAGAACGGTAGGCCGAAACGCCAGCCAAGTAAATCCCGTCTTCCTCTGCGCCTGCGAACAGTTTCTCTAATGCTTCGGCAGCTTCCTTACGCATCATACGCTTCTCGATTTTCTCTTTAAATGTAAAACGCACTTCCGGGTAGACTAGATCCGTTGGCTTATAGTTCTCCGGCAGTCCATACTCCTTATTCACCATCACAGCTATGCTGTCAGGCTCTTTAAAAGAATCATCAGTGCTATTTCCCTTGCCGTTACTATCTGGTTCGGACGGATCAGAGGGATCCGTTGTATTAGATGGGTTAGCTACCACTGGGTCTGTTATGCCCTCTTCGGTGCTATTTCCATCTTCACCAGGCTCAGCTTGAAGATCATCCTGCACATTTATATTGGAACCGCTACTATCTGAAGCAGAAGGAGAAGGCGTCGTATACTTCCCAATCCCCCACCCAACAGCAATAACGACAATTAACAAGATTATTATTTTAAATTTTTTAGACATCTGCAAGATCTTCCTCCTCGAAGTCGAAACACTCTATTTATCTATTAGACAAGCTTTCCTTCAAAAATGTTACACTAAGATCCTTTTTTAGACAAATATCGCTCGGATAATTGTGCCTACAAAATAAAGTTACCATAGGGAGTTAGCTTGTCCGCTAACTTCCCTATGGTAACAAGTTTTAGTTATGAAATTCCACTCACATTATCTGGATGTGCCTCTGCCGCCGCTTTTAAAGCCGCCGGAGCTGCCGCGTCCACCCCGTGAGGAACCCGTATTTCCGCTGTTGCGGCCGCCTTTACCAGCGCCACCCTTGGCACCGCTATAGCCGCCTTTGCTACCTTTACCACCTTTGCCGCCGCCTCTAGACGGACCCGTACCGTAGCCGCTGCCTAAGCCGCCTCGTGGTGTGCCGCCAACGTAAGCGCCGCCGTCTGCACCTCTGGCTACATTCTCGCTGTAGCCAGTGCTTGGGCCGCCCTTCCGGTTCGCACCGCGCGAACCGGCACTGCTAGGCGCTGCTGCGTTGCCGCTAGCTGGCGCATCGCCTCTGGAGGCGAAGGCGCCATAGCCGCCGCCTACTCGTACTACACCGGCAGCCTTGCCGCCGCCCTTAGGTGCAGCAGCGTCAAAGCCGCTGCCGCCACGCTTGCCAGCCGCCGCATCAGAACGACCGCCGCGGCGACCTTCTGCAGGCGCGCCCCAGCCGCCTGCTTCCTTACCGCGGCCGCGGCCACCTTGCCGCGCTCCACCTTCGCCGCGCGGAGCACCGCCGCGGCCAGAGCCGCCGGTCTTCGGTCCGCGGCCCGTGCGCGCTGCCTCAGCGCCGCCGCTTTGACGACCGCCGTGGCGTCCGCCGCCTTGTACTGCAACGAATTCGCCAACGCCGAATTCATCCTTGTCGTAACGACGGCGATCCAGGCGCTGCGAAATGCCGTGCTCGATCAAGTCTAGTCCATCTTGCTCACGTGGAGAAGTGAACGTAATTGCTAGCCCTTTGCCTCCGGCACGGCCTGTCCGGCCGATCCGGTGAATATAGCTATCCACATCAAGTGGCATATCGTAGTTAAAGATATGAGTGATACCTTCGACATCCAGCCCCCGAGCCGCTACATCTGTGGCTACAAGAAGCTGCAGCTTCGCATCACGGAATCTCTTCATTACACCTTCGCGTTTACCTTGAGACAAATCACCGTGCAGCTCATCACAATCATAACCTGCTGCTTGGAGTGCTTCGTTCAGCTTGGACACCCGACGTTTGGTCCGGCAGAAAATAATAGCCAAGTAAGGACGATCCCGTTCAATCAATGTTTTGAGTGCCTCTTCTTTATTACGATCCGAGACTTCCACGACTTGCTGTTTGATATTATCCAGCGGAATCGGAGAACCACTCTTAATAATGATATCCAGAGGCTCTTTCATGTAATTAGCTGCGAGACGTTTAATCGGATCTGGCATCGTCGCAGAGAACAACATCGTTTGACGGCGATAAGGAACAGCCGTAATAATGGTCTCTACATCCTCCAAGAATCCCATATGCAGCATTTGATCCGCTTCGTCCAGAACGAGCATCTTAACGCCACTAAGATCGAGCGTCTCCCGGCGCATATGATCTAGCAGTCTGCCCGGTGTACCGATAATAAGATGTCTGCCACCTTCGAGCTTACGCAGCTGCTTTTCAACATCCTGACCACCATAAACAGCCAAGATTTTAATATCCGTATGACGCGCCAGCTTACGTGCCTCTTCTGTAATCTGCAAAGCCAACTCACGTGTTGGGGCCATAATTAGCGCCTGCGGATAAGCTCGCTCCGTGTGGATCTTGTCCATAATTGGCAGCAAGAAAGCTAATGTCTTCCCTGTACCTGTCTTCGCTCTTGCAATTACATCCAGACCCTGCACCAATGGCGGTATTGCTTCCTGTTGCACTGGTGTAGGCTTAACAATGCCTTGACCTTGAAGCAATGTACACAGTAATTCTGAAACACCTAATTCTTTAAATCCCGGCAAATTCTCCACCTCACTATTTTCTCAGTTAAATTTGATTACATCTCTTACTTAACTTCCGTCTTCCAAAGCCCTATTCAGGCAGCCCCTACCCGACTGTCCTTTTGGGGGCGTATGCTTCCGATTCAGCTATATTCAAACAAAAGCGGAAGAACCCCGTCACCGGCATTCTTCCGTCCCATGTATCCCTTGACCCGTTAAAAGAGTGCGGTCAAAGTTCGGTTTCTGGGCAGCAGCGATCCACCGGACGTTTAGACGGCACTCCATTTGCGTTCCATTCCACTTTATACAATAGAAGTAAAGTTAAGCTTAGAAAGTTATCTTTTATATTGTACTTGATAGAACGGCATTTGTGTGAAACTGCAGAATAATAATTATTCTATCCTGTAGTTGTAGGTTAGAACCTTCCCGATTTAAAAATCGCAAAGATCAACCATAAGAACATCAGAAGCGCTACTACGCCGCCAATCTCCACTGTAGGGAAATTCCATAACACTGAAGGCTGACCGCGCATCGCAGTTCCAATAATGAGTCCAACCATGATAATGCTGAACGCAAGCATCACAATACTAAACGCTAAGCGGTTCCCAACCCGGTCCAGCTTTCGCTCCAAATGCTCCAGCTCAGGTGCCACAATCTCTACCTTTAGCTTTCCCTTACTAATTAGCGCGGATAACTGCCTTGCCTGCCCAGGCAGCTCTAGAAGACTCTCCGTTAAATCGGCTACGCCGCCAAGGAACTTGCGCTGCAATCGGGGACCACTAAATCGCTGCTTCACAAGTTCCCGTCCAAAAGGCTCTGCCATCTCTAAAATGCTAATCGTTGGATCCAAGTTGCTGATGACACCCTCAAGCGTCAGCATCGTCTTACCAAGCATCGTTAGATCCGGGGGAAGGACTAATCGATGCTTGCGAGCAATGCCAAACAGATCATTTAGCGCTTTACCTATGCTCATCTTACTAAACGGAACATCATAATACTCTTCGCGAAGTCGATCCATATCATTATGCAATGCCGCTCGATCAGCATCCTCAGGGATGACTCCGAGACGCAAAATTGCCCGGACCATCGCATCCGTATTCTTGCGCATTAGTGCGATGACAAGCGCAGACAGCTGCTCTTTCATCTCTTCGTTCAGCCGCCCCATCATGCCAAAATCAATCAAAGCCAGCTTCCCATCAGCCATTCTCATAACATTCCCTGGATGCGGATCTGCATGAAAAAAGCCATGAATGAAAATTTGTCTTAGCATCATTTCCACGAGCTGCTGAGCAATAACCTTAAGCTTAACGCCGCTACTCAGTAGTTCATCGCGACGACTTAGCGTAATCCCTACCACATATTCCATCGTCAGCACTCGTGCTGACGTATAGTCCCAATAAATATCCGGGATGTATACTCCGTCATAATCCATCTGTTGAGCAATTTTCTCTGCATTGCGTCCTTCTTGGCCGTAATCCAGCTCGCCAAGCAGAGATTTCGAGAATTCCTCTACCATACGGGACAACTGATATTGCCTCGCCCAGCCTAGCTGCTTCTCAGCAAGGGCGCTCAGATCTTTGAGAATTTCCAAATCCCTACTCATCGTTCGCAGTATGCCAGGGCGCTGAACTTTAACAGCCACGACCTGCCCACTGTGAAGAACAGCTCTATGCACTTGACCGATCGACGCAGCCGCAAGAGGAGTATCCTCAAAGGAATTAAAGATTTCATCCATCCGTTGATCGAGTTCATGCTCCACAATCGTGCGCACGCGCTCCACAGGGAACGGGGGCACATTATCCTGTAGTTTTACCAATTCTTGAATAATAGAATCAGGCAGCAGATCCGAACGTGTACTGGCGAGTTGTCCAAGCTTTATAAAGGTTGGGCCCAAATCCTCCAATACGAGCCGAATCCGCTCCCCGAGCGTAAGGCTTGTATGAGCTTCTTGCGTTACAAGACGGCGTGGAAGGGATAATAAATGATAGAGCCCCAGCTCCTCCACCATATAGCCAAAACCATGGTGCATAAGCGCCATGGCAATGGACCGGTATCGTCCGGCATGTCTGATACGTACTGCCATTTAGTCCGTACGCGTTTCCGCCGATGTTCCTTCTAGATGGGAAATGCCCTCCAGCTCGGCCAATCGACGCTCCAACACAGCAATTCGGCCTTCCAGCTCGTCAATATCACTTTGTACAGGAACCTTCATTTCCTTCAACACGCGTTGTACTTGTTCTTGTACAACAGACTTGAGCATACCTCGCTCTTCCTCACCGCGTTCAATCAGACGGTCAACTAGGGCCTTAGACTCCGAAGGAGCAAGCTCCCCACGCTTCACTAGTTCCTCAACAACCTTTTCTACTTTTTCCTTACTAACAATGGTGAGGCCCACTCCTAAAGAGATCGCTTTTTTAAACAAATCACTCATAGTACTTCCTCCCAAAGATTCCGTTTCGTTACAAACGGAGTTGATGATTAAAGTATACCTCACTGTGTGCGTATTTCAAAAAAACGCTCTATCCCTTAGTTACTTACCGGAATACGTGCAGCCCAAGTAGCTGCCTGCAAGATCAGTTTACGTAGTGCTGGATGGCGGAAGGATGGCTCATGATGCCCAGGCATAAGGAACACTACTCGTCCTAAACCATAGCTGTGGCACCATGCAGCTGGAAGCCATTGACCCTCCGATTCATACTGAAGAAGAATAGTCCGATCTGTGAACGGATCAAATTCGAAATGATAAGGCTCCTCATCCAGCTGGAAGTCTTCAACGCCCTCAGTAATGTCATGCTCTAGCACCTTAAAATTCATTGGCTCGTAAGCGGTGTGACCATTAAAGCGTCCACCGATCAGCTGAGCTAGTTCGTTACGCTTCGTCAATGAAGCACCTGTATGAAGAACAATCAGTCCTCCACCACCGCTCACATAGCTGAGTAGGCCAGCGGTTTGCTGAGGAGATACAGTTTCATTCCATAATTCGTTGTAGGCAATGCATAAGTCATAACTTCCTAAATGCTCAATGCGCATCATTTTTTTATTTTCTGAACACTGAACGGTTAATAAATCATTTAAGATCTCGCTAATTTGTTGGTCCACTCCTTGAAGTGGATGGAAACGGGGATGGGTATAATCACCAAGTAACAGACATTTTCTTTTGTCCATGGGGATCCTCCTCCTTATTCATTGTTATTATTCATCACATGTTGCCTATATTCTAAGGAAAACTGCTGCGAATGTCCATGCAGATGGCAGGTTTACTACTCTTAAGGCATCCTCTTCCGGGTAAAAAAGCATCCCCACCCATTGAATCCGGCGGGAATGCTTCTGAATAGTAACGTAAATCTTGTAAAGCTTCCGCACACTGTGGTCTAGCGATTCGCCGCCACATATTTGCCCAACTCTACAATCATGCTTCCCATCCGTTCATGCTCAGGCATGATGATACGTTGTAGGCCCTCTTCTTTTAGAGCCTCAGAGGTAATACGCCCTACAGAAACAGCAAGCACTTTATCCTCGAAAGACCTCAGCATCTCCTCCAGCTTGCCCTGTTCCCGAGCAAATTGAGAGAGGAAACGAAATTGTGGCGCACTTGTAAAAGCCACGGCATCAATCTTACCTTCTATGATTTCTGTAAGCAATCTTTCAAGCTCACCCGGTTCTGGTAGAGTATGACGATACGGCAGCACTTGGCGGGTATTCGCCCCAGCCTCCTGCAGCCATGCGAGCATACGAGGAGCTGGGTCGCCGTGCAGCTGCAGTACGACCTCCTTGCCCTGCAAATCCAGAGATTGAAGCCCACGAATCAATCCGATCGTACTTCCGTCGTCGTCACGAACCTCCGGCGTAAGTCCTCTTTTTTTCAAAGCATTCACTGTCTTATAACCCCGTGCAGCAATAATAGAACCAGAAAGGACCTCTAAGTAACGCTCAGCGATATTAAGGCGTTCAGCCGTTTGGAAGAGAGCATCCAGTCCCATGCCTGTGGTAAGGATCACCAAATAAGGCGGATGGCTGATCCATGAATTCAATCCTTCCTCCAATGCCTCATCATCAAGAAAGACAGTACCTTGAGCAGGTCGAGATAACGCCGTCCCCCCCATATTTTGCACCAACTTGGCCATCTCTTCCGATTTGCGCGGGCCCGCCAAGGCGACCGTGAACCCTTTCAGTTGCTCTGCCATGTACTATTATCTCTCCTCTCTCCGTTGCCTAACCCAACATTATTGTTTATCAGTATACTTGCAAAGGGCTGCAAAAGGGAAGATAAAAGCATCGTTTTCCTATATGAAATATATATTATTACTAGGAAGAGTGTATTTTAAAGCTACTCACAAGCTTTTGCAGTTCCTCCGCAAGACGGCTAAGGTCGGTAGACGAAGACGCCATCTCTTCAACAGAAGCGAGCTGCTCTTGCGCTGCCGTCGCGATGGTCTCTGTATTCACAGCCGCTTCTTCAGAGATGCCGCGAATCTCTCCTATAGCCTTCTCCATGTGATCTGATTCCACCAATAAGGTCTGTACAGCCCCACCCATTGCCTCAATCTTCTCTGCGGCACTCTTGACCGCTCTACGGATACGGGAGAAGGAACGTCCGGAAGTATCCACGGCCTCTATCCCTTCGGTTACGCGCTGCTTTGTGTCTTCCATCGTATGAGTCACCAGCGTCATCTCACTATTAATGGCGGTAATCTGCTCTGCAATCAAATGCGCTGATCTCTCTGATTCCTCTGCCAGCTTACGCACTTCAGCAGCGACAACGGCAAATCCACGGCCATGCTCTCCAGCTCTGGCCGCCTCAATAGAAGCATTGAGAGCTAACAGATTGGTCTGACGGGCAATCCCTGTGATTACGCCGACAATGCCCTCAATTTGACCGGTTCTTTCGTTCAGCTTGTCGATTACACTGCCAAGCTCTCCCACCGTTCTATCGATACCATTGATCTTATCCACCACGCTGATGACGGAATCATTTCCTTCCGAAGCAGAGAGTGAAGTCTTGTCCATCATCGCAGACACCTGCTCCATATATACGGAAATATGATCCACTTCGCTTGTCGTCGCCGCTGTACTTTCCATTCCTTTGCGTACACCGATCACCTGCCGTTCCGTCCCTGCCGCTACCTCCTGAATCGCTATCGTCATTTGTTCGATCGTTTGGGCATTCTGCTCCGCACTGGCAGTCAGCTCTTCGGCTGAAGAGGAGACATTACTCGTCATCTCCTGCACACCTATGATCATCTGGCGCAGGCTGAGCACCATTAATTGAAAGTTCTCGGCTAGCATGCCAATTTCATCTTTGCGGAAAGCCCCCATGTCTTCGGACAGATCCCCTTTGGCTATCACGGCAGTTGCTTTCCGCAAACGGATCAGAGGCTTCAAGATAGATTGAATATTAAAATAGATTACGATTAGTGCAAGCAGAACGGAAGCTACAATTACAAGCAGCGCTGTATTGCGGATTCCACTCGTTACTGAAGTCACTTCATCTATGCTTATCGTGCCTCCGATTCTCCAGCCCGTAAGCTCATTTACCATAAACGTCATCTTTTTGTGCGTACCCTTGTAGACATAATCAAAAGTACCTTGATCTTCCTCGAACATTGTCTTTATAAAGTCATCGGATGACTCCAGTCCAATAGCCTCTGTTGGATGAACAAGATATTTCTTGCTGTTATCCAGTATAATAATATATCCTTCCTTCCCCACCTTGGTCGCGGTCAATTCTCCTAATGCAGATAGATTGAGATTCAGGGTTATCACCCCGTCACCGCTCTTCAGGACCGTTGATATCGCGATCGCCGTTTCCTGATTCACAGTTTGAAAGGCCGGAGAAATCACAACACCTTTCCCGTGCTTCAGAGAATTAATATAGGCACTTTCCTGCCTGGGATCATAGCCTTCGGGCAGCTTGGCTTCCGAAGCATGGATCGATTGCCCTCTGCTTGTACTAACATAAATATCTAGCACATCAGGATGTAGCACAGCATATTCCTTTAATCTGTCCTTCATAGAAGCTACCGTCTCTCCATTTGCCTCACTGTTGGTCCCCTCAGCGGTGAACTCAGCAGCAAAATAAGAAATAGTATCTATTTTTGATTGAATATTCGAGTTGATGATTGCATCTACTGCCTCAACACTTTCGGTAGCATTGTTCACCAGTTGATCTTCCACTTCATGGCTAGCAGATTGATAGGTTCGCCAACCGATAATGATACTGGGCAACAGTAGAACTAATAGGTATGTAAGAATTAATTTGGTTCGGATACTCATACCCGCTTTTTTGTTCATAGATGTCATCACACTCTCTCTCTTCGAGTCTTAAAGAAGGACTTATTTACCAGACTTACTATATAATTATATATCCTCCTTTGGAACCGATTTTCCTCCTATCTTTCTTCATTTTTCTCATCATTCTTAAAAATTGTCATATAAACGCAACAAAAAGACCGCCTCAAAGAGAGCGATCTACTCAAATAAGCCTATTTCTTATTATTACCGTAGCAAAAGGCTCCGGTTCTTTCATCCTAGTTCACGTTCTTGTTCTTGCAGTTCGGGCAGACGCCTCCGAATACCACATGAGCATGACCAATGGTATAACCTGTATCCTTGGCCACTGTGTTCATCCAGTCTCGTGGAACTTGGTTCATTACCTCATCAACCGCACCGCAAACCTCGCAAATGATATGCTGGTGATCATCCATGCGGGCATCATATCTGCTGGCAGCCTCACCAAGCTTAAGCTCACGAATCATTTGTTTATCTGAAAGATAACGAAGAGAGTTATATACAGTACCGTATGCTAAGCTATGACCTTGTTCTACTAGCCGGTTCATTACTTCCGCAGCAGTGGGATGGTCATGTGAATTAAGGACGATATCGTAAACGGCTTGACGTTGGGAAGTCAAATTTAGACTTTTCATTGCTATCATCCTCTAACTTATTTTTAGATCAAGTATAAATCGTGAATGTAAGAACGTCAATCCCACTTTTATCCACTCATTACTTTCTCAGTTACTTAATCAATCCTGAATATTTGATGTTAACATCAGCTTTGACCTGAAAATCGAGCCCAGCATAGAGCTCCTTCCACACTTCCATTTCGGTATCATTATTAAAATGTCTAGCTCCATAGTGCAGCCCCCACCCAAAAGGATCCAAACCGCTCGTATGAATTTTTTTCAGTAATGCTAAGATATCATCTTCCAATTCTTTCTCGCCGGCCGTCTGAATTTTTTTCAACAAGCTATGTGTCACCAAATCCTGGCTGCTACTCTCTTCGAGGATCCCTTTAATCTTAATATGGTATCGAATAGTTGCTTTTCCGCTCTCCGTATTTAATATCTTGTAGTCCGAGGATGATCTCTCTGTGTAATACTGATACATGACCCCCTCGATATAGGCTGGCAAATTGGTCCGTAAGTTGGAGCGCGACAGCAGATTGTATAGCCGGGTTTCGTTCGGTGTAAGCACCATCTTGATTTTCTCGCTATCCAGTAGAGCAATTTTATCAATTAAGAACTCACTCTTCCCTTTGGCCTCGATAATCGGCAAAATCGGATCAATACCCTTCTCATAAATATTTCTCATCAACTGAAAGGAATACACACTAGCAATAAAAGGAGACTCCGTTCCCTGACCACTCATCGCCAGAATAAGAGAATTCGATGGAATTCGCTCCGATTCGGGTCGTACCTGCAGCACTTGAAGTGCCTCCGGACGCCCGACTGCAAAATTTACAATAAGCTGGACATCTCTGCGCCGCACGGCCCAATCCATAACATGCTGAATATCTTTGCGTGCGATCCCTTCTCCCAAAATAATCGATTTACAATGGGAATAATCAAGCTCCTTCTCCACTTTTGACTTCATTCTGCGGAGCGCTTCCGAAATACTAGGGGACTCTTCGGTTAATATCTGCATCTTCTCATCAATCTTAGTAACTTCCCCCTGTGGGATGGCCAGTTTCAAGCTGATCTTGAAAGTCCCTTCTTCTTCACCAGGGTCAACACCGATCGCCAGTACGAATATCCTTAAATCAATTTCTTTGAAGTCACAGCCGGCAAGGAGTAGCAGTAACACAATTCCTATTGCACTAAGTGCTTTTCTCACAACCTCTGCCTCCTTACTTTGCGATAACAATAAAACAGCAGAGCGATTAAGAACATCTCACCAAACCAGCGGATCTGTAGAAACCAAATGCCCAACACGTTGAGCTGATATTGATCCATCCATATTAAGGAGAGGACCACTCCGCTAAACAAGCACAGGATGAGCCACTCTTTCCACTGCTCTGCCTTCTGGGATTTTTTTTTCGTAGATGAAATAGCACCTTTGAATAATCCTAACCCTACATGCCAATGAACAATTACACTCACCAGAGATAAAGTCATATAGGCAAAATAAAAAATAAACAACATCCGTTCAATAATAAAGGATTCTATCCGGATACTGTCTGCCGTCGAGAACCACGTATATACATGTCTCTCAATCGCAACAGTACCGAAATAACCGATAGGGACCAAAAAGGTTATGAGAAGTACGAGAAGTCCTTCCACCCCTAAAATCCAGACATGCTTTAGCTTTAACCCATGAAATACCCGATTAAAGATGGCTAGATTAATATAACCACTAAAAGAAAAGGTAGCTGCCGAAAGACTCATCAAATCCGGCTTATGCCAGATGTATGTAGTAATCTGCAGAACAGAATCCCAATTGAAGTCCGGATTGGTCAGCGCCTTTACGATGCCATAGACAATTAACGGTAATGTAACGAAAAGAATGATTTCAAGACCATACAAAAGTGATAGTGAATCAAAGCGACAGCAGATGCAGACCAATATCAGAAAGCCGATCACGACAGTATATGGGCTTGAATTCGGACTGACATACCGCAGTGTAATATCTACAAAGGAAAGCAAGGTAACCCCCCCAGCCACACACCATAAACCCGCAAAAAAGACAAGTAAGGGTTTGACTAGCAGCTTAGGAAGAAGAGGGTTAAATATTTCCGGAAACCCCTTTCCAGGAAATTTAGCAATCAATACAGTAAATATATAGACAAACAAAGTGCCAAGGATCGTTGCAATTAGTATGGAGAACAAAGCACCGTCAAAGCGTCTGTCTATTAGTTCCCTAGGAACAAAATTAATGATGTTGATCAAGCTGTTCATCAGAAAAAGACAGTAGAAATAACGGCTTTTGGCCATCAATGTTCCCCGCCCTTCTTCTTACCAAGGTTATCAAGAAAAAACAATCTGAAATAAGGTTGTCCAAAGCTACGCTGATTGCATAAATACATCGCGAATCCCACAACACAGACCACTACACCAACCATTCCTAGAACAGCGGCAGCTATAAGAAAAATGTACTTCAGCACGCGAATCGACAAGCTCATCATATTCAGAGGAATCAGAAAATTGGATATCGCAACGGCAGAGACCAATATAATCATAATATTACCTACAAGCCCTGCCGCCGTAGCTGCCTGACCTAAGATTAGACCTCCGACCGTCGTGGCCGTAGGACCAATCGCTTTGGGCAGCCGTAAACTCGCCTCGGTCAGAAATTCCATCATCATAAGCATTAAGAGCACTTCCACAAAAGATGGATAAGGCACGGTCGCGCGACTACCCGAAATGAGTAGTGCAACCTGCACACGAATAATCTCTGGGTTATACGAGGTAAGTGTTACATAGATCGCAGGCAGCCATAACGTCATGCACACACCGATAATTCGGAGTAGCTTTAAGAAACGGCCCACAATAGGAAATTGGATCTTATCATCCATGGATGTAAAAAAATCATTAAATATGGAGGGCAACACTATCGCATATCCCGTTGTATCCAGGAGTATCGCTACTTTTCCTTCAGACAAATTAAACACAACTCTATCAGGTCTTTCAGTAATAATAGACTTAGGGAGTATTCTCAATTTATCACTGCTTATAAACTTCTCAAGTTCTCCCGTAGCCTGTAAAATATCAACCTTTAGGGTATTCATCTTCTCCCTTAATTCCGCTAATACATTATGATCAACACGACTGATGTCGTATAGGATGGCCACTTTTGTTTTGGAGACATCGCCGATGATCATGGTTTCCATTTTGAGATTAGTGGATTGATAGCGACGGCGAATCATGTTCAGATTAACCGCAATATCCTCCGTTAATGCATCTGAAGGTCCCTGTGAAATGCTTTCTGCAGACGTTTCACTAACACCGCTGCTCTCTGTACTCATCGCGTCAAAAAAACAAATCACATCATTTATGCTAAGAAGAACGTAGCCACTAAGCAAAAGATCGATCGCTATTTCCTTCGTATTCTCCTCTTCCGTGCCCGGATACGTCGTAATGTAATCAAGGTAAGCGTTAGTATCCCCCATCTCATAGAACGGCGTAATCACATGGCGACTGAGCGTCTGCGAATCTGTAACGCTTTTAATATAAAGTAAGTTGATCTGCCCAAAAGGTGCAACGAGTGTTCGATCGATTAAATCGGCGAATCCGTTTAACTGATCCTTGATCCATTCCAGAGAAACATTGTGCTTATCCTGTTGAACTGACATGGATCATCCCTCCTATTTATCCTGCGCTTCCCGGATGCCACCTTATTTTGGCACTATTTCTCTGAATTCATGCACTGCACATATGAATACGGAGTTTCTTTTAACGGGACTGTGGTAATAAATGAAATGAGCATTGTATAGATGGAGGGATAATAAGATGGATCCACACCGTAAAATAACGCAAGGTCTCCCGCAATTCCCAGAATCATTATGGAGAGACACTACGGATTTACCGGCTTTTCCAAAGCTCACTGAAGATATCTCTACAGATGTCGCTGTAGTGGGCGGCGGTATTACAGGGATTACAACAGCCTATCTCTTAAGCAAAGCCGGATACAAAGTCGCACTCTTGGAGGCAGGGGAAATCCTCAGCGGTACTACGGGTTTTACAAGCGCCAAGATCTCCACTCAGCACGGATTAATCTATCATCATTTGCTGAAACATTTTGGGGCGGAGAATGCGCGGCTCTATTATCAATCGAACAATCAGGCTATGAATTGGATCTTAAATACGGCTGAGGAACTGGAAGTGTCTTGTGGCATGAAACGTGAAGCGGCCTATTTATACGCAGATGCTGAAGATCATAAAACGCTTAAACAGTTGGAAGAAGAGTATCAAGCCTATGAACAATTAGGCCTGCCCGGTGAATGGCTGGATAACGTCCCTATCCCTCTGATGGCGAGCGGTGCGATTAAATTACCAGGACAAGCTCGCTTTCACCCCCTGCAATATCTGAAGGCCTTGTTGAGGGTTATCGTGGAAAAAGGTGGCGTGATCTATGAGCATACAATGATGGCGGACAAGGTGGAGAAGAACGATACGCTTACGCTTTTTACGGAAAAGAATGACTTCCGTATCACCTGCCGTTACGCTGTGTCAGCTTCTCATTTCCCCTTCTACGACGGAGGTGCGTTATATTTCTCGCGACTGCATGCTGAACGTTCCTACTGTCTGGCGATCCAGCCTGAAACGGATTTTGAGGGTGGAATGTATTTAAGCGCCAGCGAACCAACCCGTTCTCTGCGTGCAGTGGAGTGGGAAGGCCAGAATCTGGTTATCGTCGGGGGTGAGAATCATAAGACGGGCCAAGGCATTTGCACGATAGGTCATTATGAGAATCTGGAGCTGTTCGCAGGCCACTTGCTGGGCATCAAATCGATCCCTTACCGGTGGTCAGCACAGGATTTAATTACGCTGGACAAGGTCCCCTACATCGGCAAGATTTCGGACAGCGAAGAGATTTATATCGCTACCGGATTCGGAAAATGGGGCATGACAAGCGGTACCTTGTCCGCTCAAATTATCTCCGATCAGATTCAGCGTAAGGATAATCCATACACAGAGCTATACGATCCATCCCGCTTCAAAGCTGGCGCCAGCCTAAAAAGCTTCTTCGTTCAAAATGCCAATGTGGCAAAAGAGCTTGTAGCGGGCAAAGTAGAAATCGTCCATAAAAAGACAAGTGATTTGAAGGCAGACGAAGGGGCTGTTGTCTTCCATGACGGTAAACGTGTGGGAGCTTATAAGGATCCGGAAGGGACGCTTCATCTAGTAGACAGAACCTGTACACATATGGGCTGTGAATGCGAATGGAACGATGGCGACCGTTCTTGGGATTGCCCTTGCCACGGCTCCCGTTTCTCCTATGATGGAGAAGTCTTAGAGGGACCCGCATCCGTGCCGCTGACGAAGCTTTACGAATAAATCATTTCATTCGTGGAAACAAAATGATGGATTCATGGAAAATAACATCGTCTATACATGGAAGTTTTCAAATCGTTTTCCTTCGGCGATTGTGAATGCCCTATAGCATTCAGGTATAATAGGACATGAACGAAGCATTAGCTTCAAAAATGTTTAAAGGAGCGTGACGTTAGAGATGGATTTGAGAGGAAAGAGTGTTGTGATTACTGGTGCAGGCAAAGGGATCGGCAAAGCCTTAGCCATGGCACTAGCTAAGGAAGGTGCTAATTTGGGCCTGATCTCCAGAACTTCAGGCGATCTCGAAGCGTTAAAATCAGCCTTAACGGAAGTATACGACGTTAAAGTCAGCATTGCCGTTGCGGATATCGCTGTACGCGAAGAAGCTGAACGTGCGGTTGCTTACCTGCAAAACGAGCTAGGAACATTTGACGCATTAATCAACAATGCCGGAATTGCAAAATTCGGCACTTTAGTAGAAATGGACCCTGCCGATTGGGAAAGTCATATCCAAGTCAATCTTTACGGTACGTATTATGTAACTCGCGCTGCACTGCCAGCTATGATTGAGAAAAATGGTGGAAATATCATCAATATCTCTTCTACCGCTGGAGAACGCGGTTTCGCGACAGGCTCGGCTTACTGCGCATCCAAGTTCGCACTGATGGGCATGACCGAAGCTCTCGCACAAGAGGTGCGTAAGCACAACATCCGCGTCGTAGCCTTGACTCCAAGCACTGTTAACACCGGATTAGCTTCCAACGCTGGACTTAAAATCGGTGACGAAGACCGCATGATGCAGCCTGAGGATGTAGCTGAATTGGCTTTAACAGCCTTGAAGCTGCCGGATCGTGTCTTCCTAAAAACAGCTGGACTCTGGACCACTAATCCGCAATAAAAGCGAGCTGGTTGGTTCTAATTCAAGCTCTGATTGCGCTTTGTGCAATAGAATGTCTCTGGTCGTGAGAGAAACTTGGTTCGATTGCATTTTGTGCAATCAAACTGGAGGAAAACCGTACTTTCGTGCCATTTAACCCTGATTTAATTGTACAAAGTGCAACAGAATACCTTATGTAGACTATTTTCGGCTATTCTGTTGCGTATTCTGCAATCAAACTCCACTTTAAGCTAGAGTAGGTTACTTTAACGCCAGAGTAGGTAAATAGAGATTAAGTATTTATTTAATTATAGATACTTATAGTTACGTTGTGTTGGGTGTTGATTGTTGTAGTTGAGTATTGTAGTTACGCTGGGCGCTTCGGCTCTGAATACTACTTGGCGTTCGAATAGACGATAGTTGCACTTTGTACATCTATTCAGCGTAATTAGAGGATCCGCCACACTTTAATTGCACTCTTTGCAACTAAAAGCAGGCAATTCTCGACCATACGCCAGATTCATCTAATTTAGTTGCAGAGAATACACTTATCGTCTTCGTTTCTAACGAACCAGAACTTTTAAGTGTATAAAGTGCAATTATATATTCAGCCTAATGTTTATGTATGGATATCACACTACTGAACGGAGGTTTACCTAATATGCTAGTAGTAACAAATACCATTAAAGTTAAAGAAGGTCATGGTGAAGCCATTGCTCAACGTTTCGGAGGAAATAATGGTGTACAGGATATGCCAGGATTCGTCCGCATGGAGGTTTGGCAAGGAAGTGCCAAAGAAGGTGTTGAGGAATTAAAAATCTGTACCATGTGGGAGAATGAGGAGGCATTTAAAGGCTGGACATCCAGTGAATCCTTCCGTCAATCACACCGCGGTGCTGGTGGAAATGAAGCCATTCTTGGTGCTTCGATCGACAAATATAAGCTGATGATCAGCCGAACACCCGGCACCAGCAATTAAGTGTAGAGATTGGACAACTAGTCCCGCAAGCTATTCGCATAACTTGCGTCTATGTGATATAGACCGATCGTACAATTAACAGAAGTACGACTGCCACGACAATAACAACAGGGATGCCCTAAGCCAATATGGCTTTGAGACATCCCTGTTTATTTTTACAGTGTGTCGCTTATTGCTCACTACCACGAGGCAGAGCTTCCTCCACCTCTTGATGTTTCCCCGGCCAGAATGCCCATCGACCAAAAAGTGTCGTAATAGCGGGCACAAGGAACGGACGTACTACGAAGGTATCAAGTAGAATACCTAGAGCGGTGATGATACCAAATTGCACAAGCACCTGAATCGGTAAGCTAGCTAATACAGCAAAAGTACCTGCCAGAATGAGGCCCGCAGAGGTAATTACTGAGCTGGTCTCATTCACGCCTTCCGCGATGGCCTGCTTAAGCGGCATGGTCTTACGCTTTTTCCAAATATTCGAGATCATAAAGATGTTGTAATCTTCTCCAAGTGCCACCAGGAATACAAAGGAATAGAGCGGGATCGCTCCCTGAATGGCATCTGCGCCCATCACATAATGAATGATAATCCAGCCTAAGCCAAGTGCAGAGAAGAAGGAGAGAATAACCGTTCCGACCAGATAAATAGTCGCCACTATCGAACGCAGATATATCAACAACAGCAAAGTGATCAACCCGATAACAACAGGGATAATCAGATCGGTGTCACGATCTCCGATTTTTTTGGTATCATACTGCGTCGCCGTCTGACCACTTACCCACACATGATCTGAAGGATTCTCTACCCCTACATCAATCAGCGCTTGCTCTGCTGTTGCTAGAAGGGCTGGAATATGCCCCATCGCTTCAAGTGAATAAGGATTGTTCTTAAATTCGATATCATAACCCAGAATATCCTTGTTCACAGCGCCCTGCTGCGGATCGGAAACCGTGTCCACATACGTGAGCCCTCCGAGAATGACTTTAAGATCCTCTCCACTCGCTTGCCCCTTAGTATCAATAATTAGCTTAGCGGGAGCTAATTCCCCCGGCGAAAACTGCTTACCGATGAGGTCGAACCCTTCGCGGGACTCCATATTTTTAGGAAAGGAGGAAAGGATATCATACGTAAATTTGATTCCACTAGAGAATGAAGCCAGAATTCCCAGTCCGATAACAGTCACGCCTACGATAGCCCAAGGCCGGGAAACTACAAATCCGCCAATTCCTTTTTTACGGGAGACTTTTGGCTCTGGAGTTGGTTTGCCTTTAGCCTTGGCCCGTTCAACCTCCATTTGGGGGGTACGCGGAATGAATGGGTAGAACGAAGTCCGTCCGAAGATCGCCAACAGTGCTGGTACAAGCGTTAAGCTAGCAATCCCCATAATGAAAATCGACACGCTGAACGGTATTGCAAAACGATGATAAGCTCCATACTTAGCCAGCAATAACGCAAACAGCGCGAGCACGACGGTGAAGCCACTCATAGCGATGGCGCCTGAAGATTCGGTTATGGAGCGAAGAAGCGCACGACTCTTACTCTCTTCTACCTTCAACAACTGCCGGAACCGTGAGATCAGGAACAAACAATAGTCCGTACCCGCACCGAACAACAGAACCGTCATGATGGATACTGCCTGCGAATCCACGGTGATCCAGCCTTCTTGCGCCATTTTTCCAAGAATCGGACTAGTTACACCATAAGCGAATCCAACAGCAATAAGCGGAATAAACGCCAAGATAGGCGAACGATAAATCACCAATAAGAACACCAGCACAAGCATAACCGTAGCAATTAGCAAGGAAACGTCTGCGTTCTGGAACAGGCCAGTAGCATCAATAGAGATACCCACCGGACCCGTAACACGTAAACTCAGCTCTTTGTCATCTACCTTAGCCGCGGAGGGGTCTCCACCCGTCTCCGTGTTTATGATCTTCTTCATTTCTGTCACAGCTTCGCCGAGCTGATCACTATCTGCCGTTTTATCAAAAAGCACCGGGGTTACCAGTGTACTAAGATCCTCAGATAATGAGGCTTGCAGTGCCTGCGGCGGCAGCTTCCCTAGTGGGGGAACAAAGTTCTGATGGGGTAACGGTTGCTGCTCCAACTTGTTGTATACAGCAGTGATATGTACTAAATCGTCTTGCGAAAGCCCACCTTCTCTATGCCATACGAGCAATGCAGGTACTCCGCTTCCACTTGGAAACTCTTGTTCTGCAATTGCTGTCGCCTGTATTGATTGTGCATCATCTGGGAGATTGGGCGCATTATTAGCAACTTGAGAATTCACTGCAGGCCATAATAGGGTAAGTGCACCTACTAGCACTATCCATACGAGAAGAGTAATCCATTTCGTCTTTTTTCCTGCCACCCATTTACCGTAGCCTGACATTCCCTTCATCCTCTCCTTTACCTTCCCGCCTTAAAAATGAGCCGCGGGTCATTTTTAATTCTATCATATATATGCTTTAATTTTTAATCAAACTTTTTTTATTTTTCTGAAAAATCAAAACACCTCATCACATATAAAATACCCCTCTCTTCACATATAAAATCAGCAACATGTGAAAAGAGGGGTTTATGGTTTGCTATACTTTTTCTTTCACTTCAACTTAGCCTGCGTCCAAATCTCCTTCGGAGAACTGACTGTTGTAAAGATCAGCATAGAATCCGCCTTGTGCAAGCAGTTCCTCGTGATTTCCCTTCTCGATTACACTACCTTGATTCATAACAAGGATAAGGTCGGCATCTCGAATCGTCGAAAGACGGTGAGCAATTACGAAGCTGGTTCTGTTTTGCATCAATGCTTTCATTGCTTTTTGAATCAACAATTCTGTCCGTGTATCGACACTGCTCGTTGCTTCATCAAGAATGAGGATCGATGGATCAGCCAGAATCGCACGCGCAATCGTAATCAGCTGCTTCTGTCCTTGAGAGATATTAGAAGCCTCTTCATTTAACACCGTATCATAACCAAGCGGAAGTGTGCGGATAAAGTGATCGGCATGAGCAGCCTTGGCAGCACGTACCACATCAGCTTCTGAGGCACCTTCACGTCCATAAGCAATGTTATCGCGGATTGTACCATTGAACAGCCAAGTATCCTGAAGCACCATACCAAATTTGCTGCGCAGGTCACTCCGTCTCATGTTGGTAATATTGACGCCATCAATGATAATTTCCCCATCATTAAGCTCGTAGAAGCGCATCAACAGGTTAATCAGAGTGGTTTTACCAGCACCAGTAGGACCGACAATGGCTATAGTCTGACCTGGACTAACCTCAATATTCATGTCCTCAATCAGAATCGCATCTTCTTTATATCCGAATTTCACATGGCGGAACTCAACGGAACCTTCCGGAGTACCTTCATCAAGCTTCGCAAGTGTAGTATTAACTTCCTTAACTTCCTCTTCTTCATCCAGAAGTTCAAATACACGTTCTGCGGAAGCAATAGTGGATTGAATAATATTCGCAATATTAGCCGTTTGTGCAATCGGCTGGGTGAACTGACGGGAGTACTGAATAAAAGCTTGAATATCCCCGACATCGATCATTTTTTTAGTAACAAAGATACCGCCGACTACACAAATCATTACATAACCCAAGTTACCGATAAACATCATGAGCGGCATAATCATACCCGACATGAATTGGGCACGCCAGCCAGAGTCATAAAGCTTATCGTTAATTTCATCGAAATCCTTAAGGGACTGCGGTTCACGACCAAATGCTTTAATAATCCGGTGACCTGTATACATTTCTTCTACATGACCATTCAACTGACCGAGTGACTTCTGCTGTCCGACAAAATAAGTCTGCGAGCGCTTGGAGATAGCCATAATCACAACGAAGCTGAGTGGCAATGTAACAATCGTAATCAAAGTCAGCCATGGGCTGATGGTAAGCATCATTACGATGACACCGATAATGGTGACAATAGAAGTAATTAATTGAGTTAAGCTCTGCTGCAGTGTAGTACTGATGTTATCCACATCATTCGTAGCACGGCTTAGAATTTCCCCGTGGGTACGGGAATCAAAATATTTCAAAGGCAAACGTTCCAGCTTGCTGTTGATCTGCTCACGCATGTCGTAGACGACCTTCTGAGCTACGCCAGCCATTACGTACTGCTGAATATAGCTAAATAGAGCACTAAGCAAATACAGACCCGCAAGTATGATCAGGATATCATTAATGTATCCAAAATCAATGGAAGCTCCCTCAACACCCATTAATTTACCGTAAGCACCTTCGAATAGTTTAGTTGTTGCTTTACCCATAACCTTAGGACTGAAGATACTGAATACAGTACTGGCAATTGCCATTACAAGAACGATAATCAATTGAACCATACGAGGTCTTAAATACTTAATCAGACGACGAAGTGTACCCTTGAAGTCTTTAGCCTTTTCTGCAGGCATCCGCATGCCAGGGCCGCCACCAGGTCCAGGACCTTTATGGGTGCGCGGAGCTGCAGCTCTATTGTTTTGTTCACTCATGCTATTTCCTCCTCTGACAGCTGCGAGGATACGATCTCGCGGTACACATCACTGCTCGCGAGCAGTTCACGGTGAGTGCCCATTCCGGCGATTTCACCCTCATCAATAACAATAATCCGGTCGGCATCCATAACGGTACTAACCCGTTGAGCTACGATTAGAACAGTGGATTCCGTGGTTTCATCTTTGAGTGCCGCACGAAGCTTAGCATCTGTTTTGAAATCAAGTGCAGAGAAGCTGTCGTCGAACAGATAAACTTGAGGTTTTCTCACAAGCGCACGTGCAATGGACAGCCGCTGTTTCTGACCACCAGAGACATTACTACCGCCTTGAGCAATTTCCGAATCAAATCCATCTTTCATTGCTGACACGAAATCGTAGGCCTGAGCTACCTTGGCTGCATGAATGATTTCTTCATCGGTAGCATCCTCTTTACCGTAGCGAATGTTTTCGTTAATCGTACCTGAGAACAATACCGCTTTTTGAGGGATGTAACCAATTTTGCTCCGTAGCTCTTCCTGAGTCATCTCACGCACATCTACTCCGTTAACACGTACAGCACCTTCGTTAACATCATAGAACCTTGGAATCAAGCTAAGCAGCGTAGATTTACCTGAACCAGTACCCCCGATAATCGCAGTAACTTCACCTGGGCGAGCACTGAAGCTAATTTTCGAAAGTGCAGGTTGTTCCGCGCCAGGATAAGAAAAGGAGACATTATCGAATTCAACAAAACCACGCATATGATCACGGCCGTCTTTTTTAGTTGCTTGAGCCGTTGTTTGTAAATCACTCTCTGATGGATCTGTGAACTCCGGCCGCATATCGAGCACTTCATTGATACGCAAGGCTGAAGCTGAAGCACGAGGAATCAGCACGAACATCATCGACACCATAATCAGGGAGAACATGATTTGCATCGCATATTGAATAAATGCCATTAGTGAGCCGACTTGTAAATCGCCATCGCCGATTCGAATCCCACCAAAGTAAAGAATTGCGATCATGGAAAAGTTCATAACAATCATCATAAGCGGCATCAAACCGGCCATGATTTTATTTACTTTGATCGCTGTGTCTGTCAGATCACGGTTAGCCTCGGAGAAGCGTTTATTCTCATGATCAATCCGGTTAAATGAACGGATAACACGGATACCCGTCAAATGTTCACGTAGAACCAGATTTAATTTATCCAGCTTGATCTGTATCGCTTTAAACAGTGGTAATCCCTTCATCCCGATAAAGAAAATTGCGCCAACGAGTACCGGAATAACTACTACAAAGATCAACGATAATTTCGCATCTTCAGATACCGCCATGATGATACCACCAATCATCA
This sequence comes from Paenibacillus sp. FSL R5-0923, assembly GCF_038009145.1. Taxonomy (NCBI): domain Bacteria; kingdom Bacillati; phylum Bacillota; class Bacilli; order Caryophanales; family Paenibacillaceae; genus Paenibacillus; species Paenibacillus sp. FSL R5-0923. Next base: position 1,124,403 of record NZ_JBBPAT010000001.1, on the reverse strand, counting down.
TCATCGGTGCACCGATCATCATACGCAGCATCATAGTAAGTACAGTCTGTACCTGCGTAATATCATTCGTTGTACGGGTAATTAAAGAGGCAGTACCAAGCTTATCGAATTCATGCAGTGTAAAATTCTCTACATGATTAAATACACGAGCACGGGTAAGTTTACCGAATCCTGCTGCCACTTTTGCTGATAAATAGCTGGCAATGACTGAACATAAGGCCCCGCCCCCTGCTACTAAAAGCATGAAGCTACCTATTTTCCAAATATAAGTACGGTCTCCCTGAACAATACCTTTGTCGACAATGTCGGACATCAGCGTAGGGAGGTATAAGTCGCCCATGGACTGCAAGAACACAAGAATTAATACAGCACCAATAGCTACTCGAAATGGCTTCAGTTGTTTAAATAATTTAATCAAGCTTCTCATCTCCGTTCATTTGTAGCCTATCCCAATTAGGTGGTGGATTATCCTCAACGAATGCATGTACTTTCAGCAACAGTTCTGTGAGCTGCTTAGTCTCTTTTTCACCTAAGTAACGTACGAGCTCATCCAGCATTGCGTCTCTGTATTGCTCTGCTCTTCGTGTGAGTTTTTTTCCACTCTCCGTCAATTTCACGCGTACGACTCTTCGGTCCGAAGGATCTGCGTGTCTTTCCACCATCTGTTTCGCCTCAAGACTATTAATCAACTGCGTAATAGTTGGAGGTGTGAATCCGAGTAGTCGGCTGATTTCAGATATCTTTAGACCCTCATCATCAGAATGATTCCATTTTTCAATGCATATCATTAAAGTCATCTCACTCGGCTTATGGCCTTCAACACCCTTTTGCCATTGGCCTTTATGCAGCCGTTTCATCGCCGCAAAAAGCTCGTGTGCGACTGAATTTTCAGTATTTTCTGTATTTCCTCCGTTTATCCCAATTTCTTTCACCTCTAATTTAGTTAGGTCAGCTAATTATTAAACACTGTATTATTTAGGCTACCTAATTATATTTTCGGCGCAACGCTTTGTCAAATTTTGAATACGGTATCAATTATTACGAAATAAAAAACTCCCACCACGAAGGTAAGGAGTTAAAAAAATCGGATATGTAACTATATATTAAAATGTCCAACATACCTTTAATATTAGAATCCCGCTCCGTGTTCATAGGTCGTCATTCCTCCATTGCCGCCTCCCAATGTCGGTTGACCAATAATGATGAAGCTAAACAATACTAAAATGCCTGCCATCATCAATAGTGATTTTTTCATCTTTTCTCACCTCCCTTATTAAATTTCTGTATTTGTCCTGCTGAATCTGAGTTGCATAGTCCCTGTTGGTCTCAAATAAAGTTACACATTTTATGAAGTCTATTCCATTATTCGTCTTAATAGATAACTCTAAAGACTGAATAATATATTCCACACCTACAATATATTGTTTATTTCTTATTTGATATATAGCTACTTGATAGTACAACCGATATAATCGATCGATATTAATGGGATCTTCAAACTGCTCAAATCGCAGCATTTCCCGTGAGAAGCGTGTAAGCACGTTGTCTACAGAAAATCCGAAACGATTAGCCGATTCCATAATAATAATGAGTCCTGGTAGTATCTCTCCGGGATGATCAGCTAAAAAGGCTACATAAGCTGGTATAACTTCAACATTGCCTTCCAGCATCTCCAGTGTAAAGCTATTTCCGGTTGCAAATAATCGGAACTGTTCTACGGCTTGGTGACCTACTTCATCCAACATTTCGAACCAGCTGAGGTCTGCGTAACCAGCAGTATATTTCTTAGCCTCTTCATATCGACCCTGCTTTGACAACGAAATCGCTTTGAGTAAATAACCATGTCCATAATAGACAACCAGCGGACGCTCTGTACAAAGCGCTTCTCTTCGTCTGTCTTCACTACGACGTAGTTCTTGGCGGTAAACAGCATTGGCTAAAGCTCTCAACTCATCAGCATATACTTCCATTTCTTCCCATCTTCGAAGAGCGAAACATAACTGCGTCAGCATTAATAAACCATCCAATTGCAAATTCTCTGGAAGACGGCCCCTGAATGGACTAAAACTAATCACTGCACGTAGTTTCTCTTCCATATCAAATGTTTGCAAAAATTTAAAAATACGATAATGACTGATCGCAAGACGTTCACTGTAACTATCAGACTCATTCTCTACTACAATTTTATAAAAAAACAAAGACTCCTGAATTTTCCCTTTATTGAATAACTTATCAGCAACTGAATAAATGATATCCAGCGGTTTTGTACACTCCAATATCCTACCTATAGTTTCATCAATGCAATTTTGTTTGCCCAATTCGGCGCAACGTATTAAAAAAGGCTCTACCCTGCGGCGTGAGACCTTCTCCTCATTAAAGCATTCATCAATATATAAAGGATACAACCAACCGTCAGGAAATCCAAAGGCTTTAATAATTGCATCTATTTGTCCCAGAGACATAGGCTTCGGCGGATTCCCGTGCAAAATTGCACTGAGACTTCCACGATTCAGGCCACATATTTTTGAAAATGAGGCGAGATTATGGCCGGAGCGGGACAGATTTTTCTCAATTTCTGAGCGTATAGTTGTTAACTTTCCCTCCACTCGGCACCCCCAAAGTTTGACTTGAAAAGATTCTATTAATTGACATTATAGGTGAAAGTTATGGATTGTACAACCAATAGATTGTACGACAAAAAGAGGAGCGTATTTCTCTCCTCTTTATCGGTTGGATCTTTGTAATAGTGTAATTCTATGGATGTATCGAGTTTAATTTATTGTAATAGCGGCTTTTGAGCTTCAGCAGTAAGCTGTTGCACTTGCCTTGCGACTGCGCAAGTTCTCCATCATCTTATGTTGTGCCAGCAAAATATAACCGTCCAATCGCTCGCTTAGCTCTAGGACAGCATGGTCACTAAGACTCCGTTGCTCCGCGACTTCCAGCAATTCGCATCTAAGGCTCTCTATAGTCACAAACAGCTCATCTTCTCTGTAGTCTCTTCTATAAGCTTTCTCGGAAGAACCTTGATATAGTGTCACAACTCTCTCCTTCTCTCTATCAACATCTCTTCCTATCATAATCCATGATACCAAAAAACATATTTTCAAAAAAAAAGAAAAATTTGCAGAACATCCACAAAAAATAAAATAGCTATTTATTCGGATGTTCTATAGGCTCATAGGGAAGCTCATTTGGATACTGTTCTCTCAATAGTCTCTTTGCAAAAGAAATCCATTCACGTGCTGCGAATGATAAATAACGGTCTCTACGCCAAGCCATAGCGATCTGCCAAGGAATTACCGGTTCTGTCAAAGGAATGACTACCAATCGTGAGCGATCCATGTCACGGCAAATGGTTTCCGGCAATAATGCGATTCCCATTCCTGCGGCTACCATCTTGCTGATTAAGTCCCATTGTGAACTCTCATATATAACCTTCGGCTGAAATCCAGCTTTTACACATTCCGTAATAATCCGATCGTGCAGCGTGAAATCCTCCCGGAATAACACGAACTCCTCTTCAGCCAGTTCACTTAGTGGAACTAACTCTGCCTCGGCCAGCCGATGCCCCATAGGCAAAATAAGATTCAACTTCTCTTCAACAAAGGTAAAACAATGAAGTTTGGCTGTATCTACAGGCAATACGACCATTCCAATGTCCAGCAGTCCCGTTTCTACATCTTCCTCCACTTTTTTGGCCCCATCCTCATGGAGACGAATCGTAACCTGCGGATAACGTTTATGAAATTGACCAATCACCGAAGGAAAAAAGCTCGCTCCTACCATTGGAGGCAGGCCGATGCGAATGTGACCCTGCTCCAGATTTCGTAAGTTATCCAGTTCGGAAGACAAGCTAGCGAAAGACTCCACGATATTTTGCGCTTTGGTGAACAAAATTTCCCCTGCGTCTGTAAGCCTTACACTCTTCCCTTCACGGTAGAACAAGTCTGCCTCCAGTTCGACCTCCATATTCCGAATCATTTTACTGATCGTGGGCTGTGTTATATATAATGATTCAGCAGCTCTGGTAAAGCTTTTCATTCGTGCCGCTTGAACGAAATATTCTAATTGTCGGATATCCATTTATGTGCCCCCTAATCCATAGACAAAAGGAATGTCATTTATTCGATCTATTCATTTTACCTATGAAAACAATTGATGTAAACTTTCATTATCATGAAAGGAGCGAAGCCTTATGAAAAAGATTGTTATAGGCTTGCTGCAGGTAGCGGGACTTATGTTATTCTCTTTACTTATCAATGCTGTGACCCCATTATTGCATATCCCTATTCCCGGAAGCATACTCGGAATGATTATATTGTTTCTCCTGCTTGAGTTCGGTGTCATTCGTCTGAATTGGGTAGAGGTTGGTGCTTCTTGGCTACTCGCCGAGCTCCTACTGTTCTTCATTCCATCTGCTATAGGTGTAATGAAATACGCTAATATTCTGGAAACGGATGGATTACGCATTCTTGCCGTTGTCGTCTTAGGCACATTTGTTGTGATGGCTAGTTCCGGATTACTTACCAGTAGAATTTATAAAGCGAAGGAGCGGAAAGAATCATGTTAAACGCTCTGCTGTTCTTTGGCCTCACGGTCGCGGTGTATTTACTCGCGAAACGTATCTATGCTTCTACTGGTAAAGTCTACACCTCTCCATTAATCATCACACCAGTGATTATGATCATCTTTCTGCTTATAACAGGTATTACTTATGACTCATACAATGCGGGAGGAAAATGGCTGACGGATTTGCTGCAACCAGCAACCATGGCCTTTGCCATCCCTTTGCATAAGAACTTCAAGGTACTCAAAAAGCACGCCGCCGAAATTGCGGCAGGCGTGCTATCAGGGACGATAGTTGCGGTGATCTCTTCCATACTTCTCGCCAAATGGCTGCATGTTAGCGGCGATCTGGCAGCTAGTCTGGTCCCGCGTTCGGTAACTACACCGATCGCTATGAGCATCTCGCAAAGTATCGGCGGTGTACCGAGTATTACGGCAGTCTTCGTCATTATTACCGGGATACTTGGTACAATGATGGGCCCTACTGTACTTCGCATCTTCCGCATTGAGAATGAAATTGCGCGCGGTGTATCGCTGGGAACCGCTGCACATGGTACAGGAACATCCAAAGCCTTCGAGCTTAGTTCACTGACCGGAACCATCTCCAGTATTGCGATGATTCTGTCCGCGCTGTTATCTATAGGTGTGGCGCCAGCTTTGCTCGCGATATTCCTCCACTAGGCTAACCCAGCTTGGGCCAAGGGCATGTCTCTTTAGTACATCTAAAGTAGCATGTCCTTTTTCTATGAATTGAGCCTTAGAACTTAACAGGCAATCCGCTTTGCGCTGAATTGTAGGCCGCACAGGTGACTTTAAGGGTTTTGTACCCATCCTCATAATCGCATAAAATGCGCGAGCGATCCCCCGTCCGTACAGCATGTATGAAGGCTTCACTTTCTACTAAATATGGGTTTCCTGTATTCGCAAATTCGGTGCTATCGCCACTTCGCACTTCCAAGAGACGATCCGGGTTCCAGTCCAAAAGTCCCCGATCATTATAAAAGCTAAGACCTACACTTCCCACCTCATCAGGTAAAACGCATGTATTTGAAATATTAGCAACAATTCCATTTTCAAGCTTCAGGGATACGGTGCCTACATCTGCCACGCTCACACCTTCATGCTGCTCATGCATAATCCGGTTTCCGAACATGCCGTAAACTTCCTTTACTTCTCCGGCTAGATAGCGCACCAAATCAACGATATGTGTAGTCTGCTCTGTGAATTGTCCTCCGGATTGCTTCTGATCACGCCACCAAGCTACGCCTGGCATGCCGCCCATCCATTGCCCCATAATCATACCGACTTTGTCACCACGCAAAGTTTCTTTCAGACGTTTAATGTTCTCCTGATAGCGGAAATGATATCCTACCGAGGTTAACAAATTATTTTCTTTGATATCCTGAAGTAGGCTTGCGGGAATTTCAGTAGTCATACTAAGCGGTTTTTCTATAAAAAAGGGAATATCCCTCTTGATTAATGATCGTTCGATCGCACCATGAGATTGTGGAGGCACACAAATATAAACAGCATCGAGCTTCTCCGTATCCAGCATCTCCGTAATATCACCATATCCAGCAGCATCGTAAGGACGTGCCATATCTTCGCCTTTAGCCTTACTGCTTCCGCAGACCGCCTGCAAACGGACATTATCCATCTCTGCTAGTAAATTAGCATGTACCTTAGAGAACCAACCCGTACCCACAATACCCACTTTTAATGTCATTCTTTTTCCTCCTGCCGATTGATTATGAATACCTTTTCATAGATTATACCCTCTTATGAGCGGATAAGATAATCTCTCCATTCTTCGGGAAGCAAATGCATGTAAGGACTCTGCAAAAAGCGATCATCCGCAAGCACAATAATACCTGTATCTGTCTCACTTCGAATCAGTCTGCCTCCAGCTTGCAATACCTTGCACATTCCTGGGTAGACATAAGCATAATCAAAGCCATTTTTACCTCTGGCATTAAAATACTGACGCAGTAGATTACGCTCAAGACCAAGCTGTGGTAGGCCAACTCCAACAACCATTACCCCGTTGAGACGGTCTCCTGGCAGATCTACACCTTCCGAAAAGATCCCTCCGAGTACAGCAAATCCTAACAACGTCTCGTCATTATCTGGACTAAATGCTGCTAAAAAACTTTCTCTAGCCTGCTCACTCATGCCTGTATCCTGTATCAAAGTCCGTACTTCGGGGTAATTCTCCGTAAAGGCCTGATATACGTTTTGTAAATAGAGATATGAAGGAAAAAACACCAGATAATTGCCCTTCTTTGAAACCATTTGATTCAATGCCTGAGTTAACGGGATGAGGGAAGCTTCCCGGTCATGATAACGTGTGGAGACAGGCAGCACGGTCACTTCCCATTGCTCCTTCTGAAAAGGAGATGAGACCGTTAAACTGTAATCTTCCTCCACCGCACCAATCATATCCCGATAGTACGATAATGGAGAAAGCGTAGCAGAGAACAGAATCTGGCTTCGAAAGCTCTTAGACATTTGTCGGAGTAAATGCGATGGATCCAAATTAAATAACTTCAAGTACACATCGCCGCGCCGAACCTCAGCATAGGTTATGTAGCGTTCATCATAGGTCTTAAAGGTGCGAAGCATCCCTTGAACTGCAAAATAGGTATCCAGAAGAACATTCTCTCCTTCTCCATTCTGAGGAACAATGCTGGCGCTCGGGTGAATAAGTTCCTGTTCCGCCTCCAAAGAAAATATCTCAAGCAAGGCTGGCAGCTCCTCCGGGAACGAAGCCCACTGCCCTTGCCCCTCTTCATTACAAATTTTGCGAAGGGAGATGAAAAAAGCATTCACCGATTTAGCTGCAGTACTCAAATTACGGTTTACTTCCTTGTACTGACGCTGGATTTCTAGAAAGGGGGCCTTCAGCAAAGAGGCAGAGAACATCTCTCGTCCCCGGTCTACCAGATTATGTGCTTCATCTACCAGAAGCACCGTTTCTCTCTTTCTCTCCTCTGTTAGCCGTTTCAGGCTGATCCGAGGATCATATATATAATTGTAATCGCAGATCACCGCATCACAGGCATAGGCTGCATCCAGCGAGAACTCAAACGGGCACACTTTATGTTTGTGAGCATACAGTGCTAGGGTGTCTCTGCTCATCAGTGTCTCATGCTCTAACAGATCCATTACCGCATCATTAATCCGATCATAATAGCCTTCCGCATAGGGACAGGAATCCTTACCGCAAATCCCTTCATCATGAAAACAGGTCTTCTCTTTAGCAGTAAGTGTGATGACATGCAGCTGAAGTCCCTGCGTCAGCAGTAACGAGATTGCTTCCTGCGCGGCAAAACGGGTAACCGTCTTAGCCGTTAAATAGAACAATCCTTTAGCTTGTCCTTCGCCCATTGCTTTAAGGACCGGGAACAGCGTCGACATTGTTTTTCCGATGCCTGTGGGCGCCTGAGCGAGCAGACTGACCTTTTCTACGATGGATTTGTACACCGCTCCGGCAAAATGCCGTTGTCCCTTTCGATAAGAAGGAAACGGGAATTGTAACTCTCGAAGGCTCTGCTCTTTCTTAGCATCATGACGAACCATCATCTCAGCGTACGGAGCATATCTGGCTACGGTATCATTAGCAAATGAGATCAGTTCATCTAAAGACAACGTTCGGTACAAGCTTTTTTGCTCATCAGTAGCCCGGTGGACATAGGTAAGCTTTACTTGAATAGAAGAAAGCTCCTGCTCCAGCGATACCATATATGCGTACATCAGCGCCTGAGCCCAATGAACCTCATGTCCCTCTTCCAGCATATCCAGCAGTCCGGAGGTTGATTTGATTTCTTCGACCGTTAGGCTCCCATCCTCCGAAACAAGCAGTCCATCACAGCGCCCATCTACTATATAGAGTAAGCTACCATAAGGGATCTCTGTTTTCAGATAGACCTCCTTGCGGTCACCTTCCTTATATTGCTTTTGGATTTTCTGATGAATTCGTGTTCCTTCAACCATAGAGGAAGTACCATGAAATCCAGGCTCAATACTACCGCTGCGAAAAACATACTCGACGAGAGTTCTAACGGATAGGGTTACAGTATGATCCAACTTTTCCCACCTCCCTTAATTATCCATATATCCTTTTTGTTCCTAATGTCTATTTCGGTCCTTTAATCACTGTATAACCCCATGGGATAGCATAAACATCATCTTTCACCTATGCGTGTTTAACTTTACGCACTCCACAAAGCTTATACTTACGCTTTCGGTTTTTGACTTTCTTCTGCTAGCCCTGCATAATAAATTTTATTACTATGGAGTCATTTTGTCTTGGTGCTGTTTCGTCCTGTTTGAGAAATGGCGTTTTATCATGTAGAAAGAGGGGGAAGCTGTGTCATCCTTTAATATTAAACGTTGGATCATTAAACCTTTTGTGTTTTTCACAATACTTTTTATCCTAAAAGCATTTCTGGCTTGGGGCGTCATTTTCGATGATGTGCTGCCTTGGAAATCATTACTGACAGAAATCCCTTTTGCCTGGGCGCTCTTCTGTATTATTGAGCGGTTCGCCTCCAAACGAAAGCTTGGATATTACATGACAGTCAATTTATTAGTAACAGCCATCTTTTTCGCAGCCATTATGTATTTTAAATATTATGGTGTCATTGTAACTTACCATGCCGCAGAACAGGTGAATCAAGTCACAGCTGTCAGCAACAGCGTATTCTCACTTATGGATCCTTACTACCTGTTAATCTTTACAGATATAATTGTCCTAGGAGGCTATTTCTTCTTTAATAAGAAAGGCCGTGTCTATAAAAAAGAGAATATCAACCGTCGTAACGGAAAAATAAAATATAGTGTTCTATTCGCAGTCTCACTTGGTTTATGCTTGTTTAACATTTTGCCTAATAAGGCTAGTATGAACGAAATTAAGAAAGCTCAGGAGATGGGTATTCTTAACTATGAAGCCTATACGATCTTTGCAAAAGAAGAACCAGAGCTTGTGCAATCAAGTGACATTACACAAGATGCCATCAACAAAGTGAAGGGGATTAATACTGCGGTTAGTTCTCCACTTCATGGCACGGCTAAAGGCAAAAATCTTATTATCATTCAATTGGAATCCTTCCAGAACTTCTTGCTGGGTCTTGAGCTAGACGGGCAAGAGATTACACCGAACCTGAACAAGGTAATGAAGGATAGTCTTTACTTCCCTAATTTCTATCAAATGGTAGGTCAAGGGAATACGTCGGATGCAGAATTCGTAGTGAACACATCCGCCTACATCCCTCCACGTGGTGCGGCAACGATGTCCTATGTGGATAAGGTGCTCCCAAGTCTGCCACGCTTGCTTAAAGACAATGGGTATCAGACCGCAACCTTCCACACCAATGTCGTAGAGTTCTGGAACCGTGGTGAGCTGTATGACTCACTGGGCTTCGATCATTATTATGATCGCTCATTCTTTGGTGAAGATGATGTTTTCTTCTTCGGTGCTTCTGATGATACGCTCTATAGTAAAACTGCTGACAAACTGAAAGAAATGAGCAACGAGGGTCAACCCTTCTACGCTCAGATCATTTCGATGTCAGCGCATCATCCATTCACAATTCCTGAGGAAAAATACCGCATGAAGCTACCAGAGCGTTACGAAGGTACTTTTGTGGGTGACTATATCCGTTCCCAGAACTATGCGGATGATGCCTTCGGACATTTCGTAGAAGAGCTTAAAGCGAATGGCGTATGGGATAACAGCGTGATCATGATTTATGGAGACCATATGGGACTGCCTATTTATTCTCTCGATCATGATGATAAGCAATTAATGACTGAAATTTATGGTCATGAATATTCCTATGCGGATATGTTAAACATTCCTCTGCTCATTCATGCAGGAGACAGCACAGCATCACAGACCTTAGAGCAAGTCGGTGGCGAAGTGGATATTATGCCAACTGCTGCTGGTCTTCTTGGAATTTCATTAGAGAATAACCTAGTTTTCGGTCAAGATCTACTCAGTCAGACTTATAATTTGCTGCCAGAAAGATATTATTTACCTTCTGGATCTTTCATTTCCAGCTCAGGACTGCTTATTCCGGGTAACAGCTTTGAAGATAATACCCAATACCCTATTTATAATGGAAAAGCACCGGCTGCTACTGAGGATGAATACAACCGAGCATTGAGACTTCTACAGCTTTCCCATAGCTATATTACGCAGCTGCCAGACAAACCAATTGAACCTTAGAACTTATCATTATTATATTTCAAAGAAGGCCACCTTCTCTCCGGAGAAGGTGGCCTTCTTTCTGTATCTATAAGCTAAAGCTAGAGATTTACCGTTCCTGATCCTCGATCATACGGTAGTACTCCGCAAACTTTTGCAGCTCTTCCGGCTTCAGTATAGATAAATGCTCAGCAAGCAGCTGTTTTGAACGGAAATGTCCTTCTTCAAGTATTTGCTGACCTTGCTCGGTGATGGTCACCACAACCGCTCTCCGGTCCGATCCATCCGTCTCACGCTTAATAAAACCCAGCGCTTCCAGGCGATCGAGCATCACGGTAATCGCACTTGATTTGACCTCCATAGACTCCGCCAGTTGTACCACCCGCGACTTTTTCTCTTTCGCTACTATATTTAACAGACCCATCTGAGGTACGGTAAGTCCGAGTTCTTTATGCAAAGTCCTTTGAGACATGATCTTACGCTGTACTCTCCACATGGATAATCCAAGACGCTCTATTAACGGATCTAATTGATGCGGCATCCTTGTTTCAACTCCCAATCCGTTTTTTAATAACACAAGCGTACCACTAGAACTGGTCAGGATTCAATGCTTTTGTCTACTAAAGATTTCATAATCACGTTTATTTCCATAATTTTTCCATCAATTTACAATATCCGACACAAAAATACTATATTCTATGTAAGGTCATAGGCTTAACGATACGCTATAATCGTAGCAGTGAGAGCGATTGTCTCCGAAAACATATTTTGTCAAGGTTGGTGCAAAGAATGAAATTGGCAACTAAATTAACTTGGATGATGTTCATCGTGTTACTTCTTGTTGGATCATCCATCGGGTTCTTCGGATACCGTACTGCGTATAAGCAAGTAGATGAAGCAGCAGGTATCGAATTGGTAGGATGCGCCAATATTACAACCGGGCTGATTGACCCATCAGATATTACCGCGCTAATTGCAGGAGATCAAAGCAAATTGGAGGCTGTCGAAGACCGGATCGGTTGGATTGTGGCACATAAGGCTATTTTTAAAGAGGCGTTCATTTTATCGCTAGACGGAAAGATCCTCGCCGCAGATTCAAGCTTCAAAGCAAGAGGTTATAAAGCAGGCGACACTTTTTATTTCTCAGATGAAGAGAAGCAATTGATCACTACATCTAAGCATTCCGCCTACTCCAAGGTTTATACATACGAAGGTACCTCACTTAAGACGGGTTACGGCCCCATCTATCAGGATCATGATCCGTCCAAGCCTATAGTCGCTCTAATGGCTATTAACTTCGATGGCCCATTAATTCAAGAACGGACCCGAGACATCATTGTTCAGCCTTTTATTATCGGGACTTCCATTCTAGTTATTGCTATTGTGGCAGCATATCTCTTAATCCGCCGAATGGTAAGTCCACTAACGAAGCTATCCAGAGGCGTAAATCTTGTTGCACAGGGTGATCTTACTCATGATCCTATTTCATTCAACAGCAAGGATGAGATTGGTACACTAGCTCGAAATTTCAACGGCATGACGCAGAGCTTGCGCATGCTCATTACCGAAGTTAATGAAACCTCCATGCAGGTGGCGTCTTCATCCGAAGAGCTCTCTGCCAGTGCACAGGAAACTAACCGTGCTGGTGAGTACAGTGTCAACGTTTCGATTGAACTTGCCGATGGAGCTAATACACAATTGCAAAATTTGGAGGGTGGATATAAGTCTGTACAAGACTTGTCACACTTCATTACAGAGATTGCAGGAAATGCTGATAACGCAATGAATAATGCTACCAGTAACGCCGAAAAGGCTCGTACAGGTCGAGAAGCAATGGACTCTACTACACAACAGATGAGCATCGTCAGTGACAGCATCACTGATTTAGCTGTCATTATTGAGACCTTGGGCGGCTACTCCAAGGAAATTGAGAATATTGTGGGCACGATTGCGAGCATCGCAGAAGAAACCAATCTGCTGTCGCTGAATGCAGCCATTGAAGCTGCAAGAGCCGGAGAAGAGGGAAGAGGCTTTGCGGTAGTTGCACAATCCGTACGCAAGCTTGCCGAGCGATCCGCCCAATCTGCTGCTCAAATCGGACAACTCGTAAGCATCATCGTAAGTCAGATGGACCAAGCAGGAGAAACCATGAAGCGCTCTACAGAAGAGATGGATCAAGGCCGGGAATTAATCGTAACAGCAGGTCAATCCTTCTCCGAGATTGAGATGTCTGTCTCTGGGATGGCTTCACAAAGTCAGCAAATTTCCGGAACAGTCCGCGAGCTAGCCTCCATCTCCGATGGTCTCGTTACTACTCTACAGAATATTGTAGACGTCGCTAATCAGACAGCAAGCGGTGCGGAAACATTATCCGCCTCCTCACAAGAGCAGCTTGCAGCCATGGAAGAAGTGGAGTCAGCCGCAGGTTTCCTGTCCTCGCTAGCTGAGAAGCTACAGATTCTAATTGAACGTTTCAAAGTATAATTCTTCTTATTCATGTAAGTTCTTAAACTTAAAGGGGCTAGCGACCAAGCAGAGAAATTCTGCTTGGTCGCTAGCCCCTCTTCTATGTATTGAGATCACGACGCTGCCGTATTCGCTATAAACCACTCACCCAGCTCATGTACAGGCATCGGCCGACCGTAATAATAACCCTGCATGACTCTACAACCCAGTGATTTCAGCAATTCAATTTGCTCTGGTGTCTCCACACCTTCCGCCACGACTTCCATATTAAGATGAGTCGCAATCGCAATAATATTGCTGATAATAGCTTTCTTGGAGTGCATCTTGCTGTTACGAATAAATACTTGGTCAATCTTGAGTGTGTTCACTGGGATTTCATCCAAATTACCAAGGGAGGAGAAGCCTGTCCCAAAGTCATCCAACGATACTCTTACCCCAAGCAATCGAAGTCTAGACAGCTGTGCAACCGTCTCTTTCATGTTATGCATCGCAATGGACTCTGTAATCTCCAGTTCGAGAAAGCGTGGCTCTAATTCTGCACATGTGAGTGCTTCCGCTACAACATCGTATAGACTCCCATCCTCAAACATCCGTGCGGACATATTAATTGAGACCGGTACGTTAGCTATCTCTTCCTTATGCCAGAACCTGTTCTGGCTACACACATCATGTAGCATCCAATAGGTAATCGGAACGATCAGTCCGGTCTCCTCTGCAATAGGAATGAATTCCGCTGGCGAAATGATCCCATGCTCTGGGTGTCTCCAGCGCAGCAGCGCTTCAAGACCCACCGTAACATTCATATATGAATCCCATTTCGGCTGATACACAACCATAAACTCAGAACGAGCCAAAGCTTTTCGAAGATCCTTCTCTAGCGACATCCGCCGTAACTGATGGCGATTTACTTCCTGGTCGAACACACTGCATTTATTCTTACCTGAATCCTTAGAGGTATAAAGAGCCGTATCCGCAGCCTTCATTAGCGCTGAGCGATCAGTCCCATGCATAGGAGTCATACTGATTCCAACACTTGCAGTAACATATAGCTCATTGCCCTGAATACGATAGAATTCCTTAAGTTCATGCATAATATGCCCTGCTTCTTCCTGCGCACCCTCCAGCGTGCAATCTGGAAGAGCAATCAGGAATTCGTCACCGCCTAAACGGAATATTTTTCCTTTATCCCCTACAGAACGAATTAATCTAACAGCGACCTCCTGTAGTAGCATATCACCTATATCATGTCCAAGCGTATCATTAATCGACTTAAAGCGATCTAGATCTACAATAAAAACAGCACCAGATCTACTTTCAAAAAATTCATCTTTAAAATAGCGTTCTAGTCCATGTCGATTCGGCAGCTCTGTTAGCGGATCTTGATAAGCCATTCGTTCAAGCACATGGCGATCCAGAAATACGGCGCCAGCAGAAACTGCGAGCATAAGTAGCGCTGCCAGCGAAAATGCCATTAACAGTATAACATCAGTCTCTACAAAAAAAGGTTTGCTTCCAGGTAAGTTGTTATATTCAAAATGACAAGCCTTTACACTTGTGTAATGCAATCCGGTAACTGAAAATCCGATAAACAACGCCGAGTATAGCTTCCATCGCTGAAACCCTGCGCATTCTTTAAACTTTTGAAACATCAATAATCCGATATAAGACGAAACCAAAACCAGAATTACAGCAACGGCTTGAATCCATATATCATAATGAATCCTCGTCGCAATCTTCATAGAAGACATTCCGATATAATGCATAGCCGAAAAGCCGCTTCCCAAGAGAATACCACCTACTACTAAATTCCATATCTTTAACTGAGGAACAGATGTGATCCGGAATGCCAAATAGCAGAATAACACACCAACTAATAGTGATATTATAGATCTGCCTGGATAATAATTGACCTCCGCCGGAAAGCGATTCGCCATTATCCCAACATAATGTATTGCCCATATACCGCAGCCTAACACACAAGCTCCCGAGATCAACCACAGACGTCGGATTTTGCCAGTAGAACGCGAAACTTGCGAAATCAGATTTAGTGCAGAATAAGTAACTGTCGCCGCTAGCACAAATGATAGTAAAACAATCCAAACATTAAAGTGGATTCCCATTTTATCCATTAGTTAACCTCTTCACCGGTTTTGAATCCCGTAATCGCTCAGCGTATTTCTCAAGTAAAAAATCAGTACACGAATATCAGATATGGAAGAGTGCGTAAAGATTATAGGTTATCCATAAAAAGAAACTTTAGATGTATTCTACTCTGTATTCAGAAGATTGTCTAAGTAAATACTGGAATTTATACCCTTTTTTATTACGCGAAAAATGTCCATATTTGACACAATCACTCAACCCGGAAAACTTGAACCATGACCTGTTGATGATACATTTTTTGGAAAGGTAATTCGCCATATCCATAGATTCAAAACTACCAGAACCAACAGGTAGATATAAACTCCACCCATAAACAAAGTGAAGACGTAATGAATACCTGCCATCCCCATCAGCAAAAATAGCAACCCAAAGGAGTTTGCGGTGTAATCCTTCTGTTTAGCTGCCTCATAACGTTCTGAGAAAGGTAGTACCGGAGGATAAGAACGGAAGCAAATGACCGCATAGATCAGCATTGCAAACAGCACGACTACCAAGTCTGGCACAATCCGCAGCCCAAACAACCAAAGATACATTATCGCTTCTATAGCGAATAAAGGTAATAGCAGGCGAACTATCGCTGCCTTAAGCATTCCACGATAGATGGGTGCGGTGTTTGGCAGAGGAATCAGCTTATAAATCCAAGAGCCTTTATAACCCGCAGAGTACCTTAGCATTAGAACAACCGTCTGAAGTAACGTCGCACCGAAATAAATCATCAGGTATGTGTTCGAATCCTTGATAGACGATGCATTTCCATCCCAAAATATCCCAAATATAAAAATGAACGGGAAGACAATGGAATAACCGATTGCCGGATATACCTTTAACTTGAAGTCACGCTCATTCTTCATCATTGACCAGCTAAAACGAAAAAACATGCCCTCTACCGGGTTCTTACAAGTTACTTTCGACAACCAGTCCACCATTCGGGCGTTACTTTTGCCAACGTTCCCTTGCTCTGAAAGCTTCTGTAAGCTCTTTTCGAATAAAGGCATCAGCTTAATATAAGCCACAATCAGCAGAACCGGAATTACTAAAGCTAGCACTGAAAGCACCACGAAGTGTGTATCTCTCGCCCCGCCAATCAACATCTCAAATGGAGCCGCAAACCAAATCGGAGAAATCAAATACTGCCACCACGCCGGCTTAAAAGAGAGGCTCAATTCAGCAATATCGAACAGTCTAACAACGAGCTGATACCCTACTGTAATCCCTATAGTCAAAATGATCTGTACATAATTAATAATATCCTTGAGCTTCTCCCCGTCGAAAAACTTCATGATCAGTAAATAAAGCAGCGCCGTAATGACGAGAATAAAGCAGTCCATCAGAATGATCTCAACAGCATATATTAGAAAAAATAGTACTCCCTGTTTGAACAGGCATAAAATCAGCGAAGGTCCGGTCAAGGTCAGCGTCACTGAAAATAAATAAATGAGAATGTGGATGCTCTTCGCCATGTTCAAGGTACGGCGGTTCACTGGCTTTGAAGCCAGTATGTTTTTGTCCCGAAGATCAAGCATCACGGAAGAGAAATCAGAGATCAGTGTGGTCGTAATCATAAACATCACTACACCAAACACTAGACTCATCTGCAGCATATAGTTCCCCGTTAACATCATAAGAGGAATTAACATGACGCCAAAAAGTAAATAAATCCATTGCACCCGCAGCGGCGAGCCCTCTTTCTTCTCCTCCTTCTTCTGCATTCCAGCGAGCACTGTCGGTGTTCTTCTTCCGTCCATCGTCAGTTTGACCTGCAGAATACTCCGCATCACATCATAATCAACTCCGATTCGGCTAAACCCACCTCGCAGCTTATCCAGAAGCTTCAGCACATAGAAATCAGTCATGAGAAGATACCTCTTGCATGACCGCAACAAATTCCCCAGCAATATCACGGTATTTATCAAATCCAGTTAATTGATTAAAAATATCCTCAAGCGACCCTTCGCGGCCCTTCTCTCTTAGCTCAGCAAAGCTCCCATCCGCCACGATATCTCCACCATCGATCAAAACGATCCGGCTACTGATCTTCTCAACTACATCCATGATGTGTGAAGAATAGAAAATGGTCTTGCCCCTTGCCGCCAAAGATGCAAAAATCTCCTTTACCACCATTACGCTATTGGCATCCAGACCGCTCAACGGTTCATCTAGGAACAGAATATCGGGATCATGAAGCATGCTGGAGATCAGCAGTACCTTTTGTTTCATCCCTTTGGAGAAGGTTGCGATCCGCGAATCATAAGCTTTCTCAAGACCTAGCAAGGCCATTAATTTTCCAGCCTTGTAATCCACATCACTACGCTTCATGCCATACAACTCACCTACAAAAATTAGATACTCCCTAGCGGTGAGGCTATCATATAATTCGGCTACCTCCGGCACATAACCTATTCTTTTTTTGTAAGAAACATCTCCATCAGCAATATCCCTACCGAAAATCTCTACTTTGCCGTTATAGCCTTCTACCAGACCGAGCATAATCTTAACAGTTGTACTCTTTCCTGCCCCGTTAGGGCCGATATAGCCAATAATTTGTCCTCTGTATACCTTAAGGTCAATGCCCTTTAGCACCATTCGGTCCGTGTAGTTCATCCATAAACCAGAAATCGCAATGACTGGATCATCAGCAAGGCCCATATCCTAATCCCCTCTCTAGCGACTAATTGACGATGTTAAAAATTACTATTTCATAAAATTACAATAATTGTATCATTCAACTGAATCCCACTCCATAATTTAACTCACTAATCTTATATCTATGAATGCTAGTGCCCTTTTCAGCACAAAAGGGAGAACCATTGGTTCCCCCTTAGAGTGTAGAGATCTATCCCACACAAATTATTCTGTTTGATCCACTTGATCATATGAAGCTCTGGCCTTTTCAACCCATACATAATTTTGACTCGTCCACCGATTTAACGCTCTCATAGGCTCAAGTAAAGATACCCCTAGGGGTGTTAGAGAATACTCTACGATGGGTGGAACGGAAGGTGTAATCTCACGCTTTACCAACCCATCTCGTTCCAGTTGCCGCAAAGTTTGAGTTAGCATTTTTTTAGAGATGCCTTCGATTCGTCTTCTGATATCACTGTAACGAATGATTCCATCTTCCATGGCATAGATGACCAAAGCTGTCCATTTATTAGAGATAATGTCAAGGACCTTACTGTACCCACAAATCGATAGCGAGATATCAGGCTCTACGGTATTCGTCGAAAATGGATTGTTCATATAAAGTCCTCCCGTGCACTTTTTGGTTCCCTGGACACTATAAAGTGCCTCCTTACTTAAGTGTAATTTATGGATTATTGTATGTCTATGCACTTCAAGAAGGAGAGATTGCACATGAAAGTATACGAAATTCAAAGTCAATTTGGGATCGATCAACTGAAGGTAGCCGAACGTCCAATTCCTAATCCTGGTTCTGGTGAAGTTCGTATAAAAATGCGGGCAGTTTCCCTTAACGCTAGAGATTTAGGTGTCATTGATGGTTTTTATAACCCAATTTTGAACTCTCCTTTAATTCCGGTATCGGACGGTGTTGGTGAAGTTGTTGCTTTAGGTGAGCATACGTCCAGATTCAAGATTGGTGATCGGGTAAGCGGTATTTTTACTCAAAGCTGGATTTCGGGAGAACCTACACAAGAAAATTGGGTGAGCTCACTTGGAAGTCCGCTTGATGGGTTGCTTGCAGAATATGTTGTGCTTCCCGAGGAGGGATTGGTTCGTGTTCCAGATCTATTAACTGATGAAGAAGCGGCAACACTTCCTTGTGCTGGTGTTACAGCCTGGCATGCTATTGTTGAAGAAGGAAAGGTGAAGGCTGGAGAGACTGTAGTGATACAAGGAACGGGTGGAGTTTCACTATTCGCGCTTCAATTTGCCAAGCTTCACGGTGCACAGGTGATCATCACATCAAGCAGCGATGAGAAGCTTAAGCGTGCAAAGGGATTGGGAGCGGATTTCGGTATCAATTATTTAAAGACCCCTGAATGGGATAAGGCTGTTCTTGAGCTGACAGGGGGACGCGGGGCAGACCATATTGTTGATCTCGGTGGATCATCCACATTAAATAAGTCAATCGTGGCGCTGCGGGTGGGTGGAAGGATCAGTCTGGTAGGCGGTCTGTCGGGCTTCCAAGTTGAGGGCTTTGAAATCATCCCTGCAATTCTGAGAAAAGCACGCCTTCAAGCCATCAATGTCGGAAGCCGTGACATGTTTGAGACGATGAACCGTGCGGTTGAACAAAATGGACTTCGCCCTATCATTGACGCTGTATTTCCATTTGAACAATCTGTTGAAGCATTGCAATACTTGGCTAAGGGTACACACTTCGGAAAAATCTGCATTAAGTTTTAACAGTAGAACCCCCCTGTAAAAGAGCAGGGGGGTTCTACTGTTATATTCAGCTACCGCCAATCATTTCGATAATAGATTATAAATGACCTGTGCCGCTTGCGCTCTTGTAGTAACTTCTTTAGGACTCAGCTTGCTATTCGCTCCGGTTACTACACCTCTTTCCACCAGCGCCTGAAGGGCTTCCTGTGCATAGCCAGCAATTTCCCCTGCATCACCAAAATCAGAAAGAGCTACAGCCTTCTTCTCGGATGGCAGTTCACCTAGCGCTACAAGTGAGCGATACAAGAGTGTAAATAGCTCCTGTCTAGTGATCTGAACCTCTGGCTGGAATTGATTATCTCCAGAACCTGTGGCTACCCCAAGGCGCTTAGCAGTCGCGAGATAGTTCGTGTAATACGTATTGCCCGCATCCGCAAAATTATCAGTTGCGGTAGCGTCGGGTGTGATGCCATAAGCATTTAAGAGCAAGACTATGAATTGCCCTCTAGTAATTGCAGCATTCGGACTGTAATGCTCTGCATCCGTACCTGATGTGATACTGCGTGCCGCAAGATAACCTACTGCACTGCTATACCACGAAGTCTCTGAAACATCCGCAAAGCTCACCTTGTTATATCCAATAATATATTGGGAGAAATGTGTGGTAACAAAATCTACGGTTCCCTTGGCAGCGATATAATTCCCGCGTACATTCTCCAAGCTTCCGTTGGTATTGATATGGTATACGATGACCGCATCTTTCTGTTCTCCTGCTTGCAGTGTATACGGCACACTGATATGGATAATGCCCCCACCAAAGGTGGAAATGGTACTCTGACCTGCTTTTACCGACAAATCATAAACCGGTCTGTCCCCGAGAACGGCCTTACCTTCTGCCGTTAACGAAACCTTAGCAATGGTTATGACAATATCCCCTGCATCCGAGGCTGAGCTGATACTTGCCAAAGATTTGGCATCAAGCGTAATCGTACCTACATTCTCATAATGAATGGTAATCTCGGCCTTTGTACCAGAGACCAACTCGTTAATTATGCTTCTCGGTAGCGTAAGCTCGGCTGTTTGGGTTTCAGAAGTAGCTACTACTTTAATTTCAAGTACGGCTTTCTTCCCATCCGCTTCTGCCTTTTTAGCAAGATTCACAAGCTCGGTAGCCGCTTCCTTCGTGATTGTTGCTGTGGTTACTCCTGTGGTTTTATCCGTTTTGGTTGCTGCTGTTGATGATAAATTCACAGTGTTACCGGTTGTTGTTGTAGCAACCAGTTGAGGGCTTGCTGTTGGTGTTGGTGTGGTCGTGCTCGGCGCAGGATTGCTGCCGCCAGGCCCGCTTGTTCCTGGGTCTGAAATAGATACATAAGCAGGGACAATAATATTAGTTACTGGACTCGCCTTATACCCCTCTTTCGCTGCGTATCGAACTTGATACGTACCTGGTATTAGACCTGTAATCTCTTTATCTGGTGCATACACATAATTAGTCACACTGGACAGCTTATATTCTAAGGCTGTTGTGGTTCCTGTGATTTTTCCATCATTGTTCGCTGTAGAGGTAGGAGCTACCCCCTGTAAACCAGATGGCGCTGCTTGCTCTGCAGTGAATACTGGAACAATCACTTCTGCTGCTCTGCCTGCATTAAACCCTTCTTTGGCTGCGTATCTTACCTGATACGTCCCCGGTACCAGTCCAACGATCTCTACATCTGTTGCGTAGACATAATCGGTAACTGTTGATAGCTTATACTCCAACGCTTTCGTAGTCCCTGTGATTTTGCCATCATTATTGGCTGCAGTAGTCGGTGCCACCCCCACTAGCCCTACAGGAGCTGCTTGCTCGCCATAGGCCGGAACTTCAACAGTAGCATCTTTACCTACGCTGTATCCTTCTTTTGCCGCAAATCTTACATTATAAAAGCCCGGAGTAAGACCTGTGATGGCTACGCCTGTTACAGGCTTATAATCAGCTTCTCCAACACCCTTATACTCCTGCCCTTCAGCTGAGCCCGTAATTTGCCCATCATCGTTAGCTTCAGAAGTAGGAGCTACCCCTAATAGACCTGTTGGAGCTGCTTGTTGATGGATATAAGCAGGCACCTCCACACTTACGTCTTCTCCAGCATTATAAGGAATGATCGTTGGTCCCGCTGCGTTCGTTGGACCTTGATATCCTGATGTAGCCGCATATCTTACTTTATAAACACCAGGCGCAAGCCCTGTAATTGCTGATCCTGATACTGGCGTATATGCCGTATCTCCAGCCAGCTTATATTCCAAGGCCGAACTTGTGCCCAAGATTTGCCCATCCTTACTGTATGCTGCGGTTGGTGCAACACCTGTAAGTCCAGCGGGCACAGCTTCCAGTTTAGAGAATAGCTTATCCAGAGCTGTTGTAGTGTTAGTGTATCTGGCTCCGACTGGGTAATTCGCCTGCACGTAATCCGGTTGGATGTTCGTCCAGCTGTACATAAGCTCAATATGCCCTAGAATAGGTGCATTAGTGCCGTCTGCATCTTTGTTATCCTTGTTGTACGTGAACAGATATGGAACCTGAAGTCTATCTCCAATCACAGTGTCTCCAAGCTCATTCACATAACTAATCACAGATGGTTTGGCTGCTGTATTGTTCTCGGTCTTGATATTAGTCAGATAAGTACGGACCAAATCAACATACAACTTCGCATATGGGTGATTGGTTGTTCTAATCTGAAGCTCATTATTATTGTGAGGATTGGCATTGCCCTTGGTGCCGCTGTTGTTGCTTGGTTCAGCAACCGTCACCCCAGAGTCGAGCTTCGTGTCGAAGAAGTAGACCTTATCGATATTATGCTTTTTGGCATACTCATTAATATATTTGATAACCGCTTGCGTGTTGGGGCACCATGATCCACCTAACAAAATCGCATAGTTGCCATCACTCGCCAAAATTTGCTTCAGCTGATGGTAGGTCACATGTTCATACACGAGCGTACCGTCCGATTCGTTGAAGATCGTAGGTTTGCCCTCATTTTCGCCCTCGTAGTTCTTGTTAAATGCAGCCTTGATATAAGCAGATTCATCGATCGTGTTATACCCAGAAGCGGCACTAAGTACCTCTCTTACCGATGCTTTATACGCATTAACCTTCGCAGCATCAAGTGTTCCGTTCGTCAGGAACTCATTCCACGAGTAGCTTTTATCCAGATAGGATACAACAGGAGCGATATTTCCTTGTGCATCCTTGTGATCCTTGTTGTAGACCAACAGGAATGGAGATTCGATCTTATTAGCAGTTACGATATCCCCGTTTTTATCGGTGTAGCTGACATTGCGTTCTGGAACATCCTTCGAGGACAGATTCAAATTCTTTAAATATTTGTTTACCAGGTCAACGTATTTGTAAGCAAATTTATTATTGCTGTCTGCAATCTGGAGCGTGTCACCGTCCAGCTTAGTATCAAAGTTATAAATCGTAGAAATACCATATTCTTTAGCTACTTCATTGATAAAGCCGATATCGGCCTGTGTATTCTCGCTCCAAGCGCCGCCAATCAGAACAGCGTAAGTGCCTTCACTCTCAAAAAGATGAACGATATCCTCATAGGTTGCCGTTTTAAATACATGGTTAGGATCATTCAGACGGTCATAGACATGACTGAAATAATCAAAGTGGCTTACACCACTACTTGAGCCAAAAGAAGTTAGCGCCTCTGCGTTATCCGGATTAGCATAAACTCTTCCTGCCTGAGTAGGCAGAATTAGCAGGGAGGCTGCCAGCAGCAGCGTTAGAATTTTTTTAAAGGTTAATGGTCGTATCATTATGTGCACCTCGCCTTAAATAGGTTTATGTGATGTATGGGCTGAAAGGAATCCTGAATGAGCCTGCCGCTCATCAAGGACAAACCTCTTCCTCAGCGGCTGGTGCCGGTGCGGGTGCCTGAACCGTTTCCGCTGGAGCAGCTGCTGGTGCGCTGACCGTGGATGATGCAGGTGCAGAAGACGATGTCTTCGGTTGGGCAGACTCAACTACCGGAGCGGCTGTCGCTTTAACCACCTCAGTTGTGGAGAAAGTAATGGATTTCGATTTCGAAGGTGCTTCCGTTGCCGTTACTACAGGAGCCGCAGTGGCCTTAGGCTGAGCAGATACGACAGGAGCAGATGTCGGTTGAGCTGCTTTGGCAGTTACGATTGCTTTGGGAGCTGTCGTAGGCGCAGCCGTTGGAACCGGTGTAGCTGTTTGAGTTTGAGTTTGCGTTTTGACAGTCGCAGCTACCGTGGTTGTAGTTGTAGCTACCTTAGCGGTCTCCGCGGCTGGAGCTGCGGTCGCCTTAGGCTGAGTTTCACCCACCGCTGGAGCTGCTGAGGAAACAGTCTTCTCCGCAGAATCAACGGTTGCGTCTGGGGCAGCAGTCGCTTTTGCGGAGACAGTCTCCACTGCTGGAGCTGAAGATTCCGGCTGAACCGTTTCTGTAACAGGAGCCGAAGTAGCTTCTGCCTGAACAACGACTACGGCTGCAGAAGTAGCTACAGGTGCCGCTGCTGCTGAAATGGATACTGCTGTATTACTGCTTGCTTCAATGGATGCTGCCTCTGCTGTCTTTTTATTAGCGGATACTGCGGCATACGTCAGTGCGGAAAAGACGACAGTTGCAGCAACCAAAGATATCGTAAGTTTTTTCATAATGTGTACCATCCTTTTCAAATAAAATAAGACCCAACACGGCACGTATTACGTACCTGTTGAATCTCTGGCTGTCCAGTAGATCCATACCACTTCACTACATTTTTGCACTTTACCTCATTACCTCTCCCTTCTCTAAAATAAAAAAAGAGACTCAACGAGACGCAAAACACGCGTCTTTCGTTGAATCTCCGGCTGTCCAGTCGATTCCAATTGGCTTGTAATTAAGTTCCATATTATTCATGACGATGCGCCTTGTCAATCAATTTTTATTTTTCACATGGTTTTTATCGGGATTGATTATTTTTAACATATTATTACATTGACTTTACTATAAATTGTATATAGATTGATCTCATTAGGATTAATCACATTAAAAAACTAGGTTTAAGGGGGTATTGGTAGTGAACATAGATAACAACTTGTTATCCGCCATCGAAACGAACTGGTATGGATTTGTAGCTTCCATATTTGTTTTTGCAATTTTGTTTCTACTGGCACGTAAACGCATTGGATTTGGTACTCGGGTACTCATCGGACTTGGCATCGGACTTATTGCCGGAATATTCTTTCAATACTTCGATTTAGAGACCAAAGCTATCAGTACGTTCGGCAGCATTTATGTCAGCTTGATTCGCATGCTCGTCATCCCTTTAGTATTCATACTCGTATTAAACAGTATTTCTTCCTTAACTAATCTGGAGTATCTGCGCAAAATAGGGATCAAAACCTTCGCCTGGTTCCTCGGAACGACGGGTATCGCTTCTATTATCGGCCTATCGGTTGCGCTTCTGTTCAATCCTGGTCAAGGGATACAACAGGATGTGCCTGCAGATTTCGCCGCCCGGGAAATCCCGACCTTCTCACAGGTTATTCTGGATCTTGTGCCATCTAACCCTGTGAATGAAGCAGCTACCGGTAAGGTTGTGCCTCTGCTCATTTTCGCTATCTTCCTAGCAGTAGCTATAATCAAAATTGGCTCCAAGAAACCTGAAGCCGTGAAACCTGTACGTGATCTTATTGAATCCCTGACACTGATACTGCATCAGGTCGTGAAATTCATTATTCGCTTGACGCCTTACGGTGTCTTCGCACTGATTGCAGGAATTACCGCACATTATGGCTGGGAAACGTTGCAGGAGCTGGGCAGCGTAATCATTACCTCATATGTCGCAATGATTATACATTTTGTTCTTATCTTTGGCGGGTTGGTTCTATTAGTAGCGAAGGTGAATCCAATCCGTTTCTTCCGCAAAATCTATCCAACCATTACCGTTGCCTTCACGACTAGAAGCAGCTACGCAACACTTCCTGTCAATCTTGAAGTGATTACGAAGCGCCTTCATGTCTCCCCGCGGATCGCGAGCTTTATTGCGCCGTTAGGAGCATCGGTCAACTTTAATGCGTGCGGTGGCATTTGGCCGGCGATTGTGGCTGTGTTTACCGCCCAAGTATTCGGTATTGATCTGAACTGGACTGACTACATTACGCTGGTCTTAGTAAGTATTATCTCTTCTATTGGTGTAGCTGGCGTACCTGGACCAGCCGTGATCTCCACTACGGTAGTCTTAACCGCTCTTGGTCTGCCGCTTGAAGGAATCGCTATCGTTGCAGGTGTAGAAGCGCTCATCGATATGGGTCGTACCGCTGTAAATGCAACAGGAACAGCTGTAACCGCGTTGTTGGTCGCGAATTCAGAAGGTGAATTTGACCGCGAAGCCTTTAATAGCAATGATGACGAAGATGATATTCTCTTGAGCACAGTTTAAAATCCGAACATGCAAACAAAAAAACCTCCGGCAGCTGCTTATAGCAGCAAGCCGGAGGTTTTTTTGTAGATTCATATTAGATTCAGCTATTACAGCATGCTAATTCTTTGCCGTTGTTTAGCTGAAGCAAGGCAGGTTTCAACCAGCCGCATACTTAGCACCGGATCCTCCGGTGCAATGAGTCTCTTACCTGTGAACACAGCGGCTGCAAAATCATTCACCTGCCGAATGTATGGATTAGCCCCTGTGGCATCGACCCGTCTCACTTCATCACCAGTGTACACAAAGAATTCTGCATCCTCGTCTCTAGCGTTGAAAGGCATAGGCACCTCAATTCGTCCCTCGGTCCCAAGAATCTCTAAGAGCTGGCGGTTATATGCCCACATTCCGCAATCAAAGATCAAGCTTAAACCATTTGGAAACTCCACCAGCCCTGAAGCCATCATATCTACATTATCATGCTCAGGGGAGAACTTCGCATGCACGGTCACAGCTTCCGGCTCCGTCCCAAACAACAGTCGTGCCGCACTTAACGGATAGCAGCCAACATCATAAAGCGAGCCGCCACCCCAAGCCGATTTAAAACGAATATTTGAAGTGTCTGTAGCATCATTGTAAGTAAATGTACCTCGAATCGAGCGTAATTCTCCGATTTCACCGCTAGCGATAATGTCCTGGAGTTCAGCAATCCGTGGATGATGCCGATACATGTACGCTTCTGCTAAGTGAACGCCTGCATCGTTGCATGCTTTCACCATCTCTGCAGCCTCTGCACTGTTCAGTGCGATCGGTTTCTCACATAACACATGCTTACCTGCTTCTGCCGCACGGATCACCCATTCTCGATGAAGATGATTAGGGAGCGGAACATACACCGCATCGATTTCTTTATCCGCAAGTAACTCTTCATAACTGCCATATGCTTTCTCTATTCCGAACTCTGCGGCTACAGCGCTGCTTTTTTCCAAGCCACGACTCGCTACCGCTGTAATCACTCCCGAATCTGAATTCATGATAGCTGGCATCACTGAACCAGTCGCAATCTGCGCACAGCCTATGATTCCCCACCGAAGTTTTTGTACCATAATGGCTACACCTCTTCCCTTGGATTAGTTACTATACTTTAAGACACCTTATCATAGAATGAAACTCATCACTAATAGAAAAGTACAGTCAGAGCGCAAAAAGCAGCACCCAAAGGAGATTCGACTCCGATAGATACTGCTTTTTAATCCAGTGGAAAAATTACATTATCATGTTTAACAGCACAGCCGCACCAAGCACAGCAATACGGGCCGCATTCATCAACACGAAATTTTTGACGGCAAGAATAAAGGTACTCGCCTTCTCCTGCTTCTGTTTGAACAAATCGATATTTCGGTGCAATGGGATCAGTGTAAGTAGAATCGCCAAGACAAGAATAGGGTTAATCCCCAAGATCAGCAGCACTACAAGATCCAGATAAGAGACATAGTATAGAGATTTAAACAGCACAAGCGCATTACGTCGGCCAATGTAGACCGGAAGCGTGTACCTGCGGTTCTCCACATCTTCATCAATATCACAAATATTATTAGCGAGCATAATCCCTGCAATCCCCAAAATGGCAGGAACAGAGAACCAGAACAGGTACAGCACTTCCATAATATTGATATTCAAGCTGACCCAACCGTTCTGAAGCAACAGCGATACCACATGCTCGTCCGTATGAATATAGGCAGAAATAAAAATAATGACAAAGCCCATAAACAAACCCGAGAACAACTCACCTAACGGCATCCGCGAAATCGGGATCGGCCCGAACGAATAAAGGATCCCTATCAAGAACGACAGCCCACCCAGCAAAAAGACCAGTAAACCCGTCTGCGTAACAAGCGCAATCCCGCCCCCTGCAGCCAAAGCCAGCAAAATAACAATCGTCGCCACGACGGTGCTCTCTTTTAGCTTAAAATGCACAATCGCATTATGCGTCTCATAGCCATAGCCGTGAGTTTTGGAAGCTTTTTTGAAATCGTAATAGTTGTTAATCGCCGTCGTTGCCATATCAAAACTAAGCAGGGAAACGAACATCAGACCAAAACGCAACACATAAAAATCCTCAAACCGATACAGGGCATACAGCGTTCCCATCAGAAAGGGGATCATACTGGCTACTTTTGTCGGCAGCTCCACAAATCTTAGAAAGCTTTTAATATTCACACCATACACCCTTATTTATCAATTGAGCCTGCAAGGTATTACTGTTCAGTCGCTGTAATCTTCACTGGGGACCATTCTGCAATAACTGTTTGTCCATGCACAGACACACTGCCTTCAGGACTCAGATCCTTCTCAGTCATAATTCCGAGCGCCACTGTAAAGTTATTGAATTTAATCGGAATATTTTTCTCACGACGCACTTCTTTGCCATTCAAATAGAATACAGCCTCATCGTTGCCACGGTGGTACGTTATGCGGTAGGTATTAAATTCACGTGGTTTGAAATCCGTATCTTCTTTAAAGATGCAGAAATATTTCGTTCCTTTGCTCTCTGGTACTTGTACCCCCGGGAACGGCAAAATACCATATACACTAGCATATTTATCATTTCCCGCAAAAAAGTCTAGCGCCGCACCTGTCGTAAAATCAAGCAAGTTCAGCGATACATAACCATCATACAAATCTCCAGGTGCTGTTCCTTGTGTACGGCTACGAATTTGCAGCTCAAAGCTAATCTCTCCAGCCTCAGGAATTACCACTGGCTCCGCGGAGTAATACATATGCTTAGCATTGTCTAGAATTTGTACTTGATGGTTCTCACGAGATAATTTCGCACGCACATACAGCGTATCATTACGAACGATAACTACTGCTTCCGGTTCACGATAAGCCCAAAAGGATCCATCAGGCAGTGTAAATCCACCTGTCTTCCAGACCTTTCCTTCTTCTAAAATGGAGTGGAAATCTCCAAGCACCATTTGATTGCCTTTAACATTTTGTTCTTCCTTCAACAGTTCCTTGTCCTTCTTTTCCATGAAAGCTCACTCCTTCTGTATGGTAATTATTAGTACAAGCAAAAACGCCTTCAGCGTCCCTAATGGACGGTAAGCGTTTATGCGAGAAATATAAGGATAATGTATAGCGTGAAACCTATATATTATCCTTATATTTTCAGAATAATCCTTGAATTAGTAAGGTTGCTGCCATCACTACTCCGCAACGAACGGAGGCTTTTTGTGAAGCACCCATGAGCGGGATATAGGCTGGTGAAGCATTATGTGGCTTCAGTCCACGATAAATACGAATTGGCCAGAAGGCCGTAACCAAAGCCAATAGTGCATAAACTGGAAGTACGCCCATCAGCACACAGATCACTACAGAAGCATAACCGGTGAAGAGAAGCACACGCGAGAAGACAAGTGCCTTCTGTTCACCCCACACTACAACAAGCGTAAGTTTTCCAGCCTGCTCGTCCGCTTTCCAATGTAAGAAATGATGATTAAACAATAGCAATGTAGTCAAGAATCCAACCGGCAATGAAAGGATGACAGGCTTCATGCTAAAATGACCGGTTTGTACGAAAAAGGAACCTAACACAGGCATGATCCCAAAAGCTATAAAGATAGCCATCTCACTATATCCCTTACCGCGATAGCCATACCGCAGGGGTGGGGCTACATAGAAATAAGCGATTAAAGCACCTACAAGTACAAACCAGAGGATATTCCAACCGCTATATATACTTAGGATTCCACCACAGATAAGGGCAATCGCCAACATACTCCAGGTCATCTTTGCATAAAAAGACTCCGAGAGGATTCCACCTGTCAGTAGCCCGGAGTTTGTGCTGATTTCACCAGCGGAATTCTTCGCCTCTGTATCTGTTCCGTTGCGATAATCCCACAGATCATTCACCATATTGGAAAACAGATGCGCCGAAATCGCTCCTATTAAGGTTAGAATAAATAAGACCGGATGGAATGACCTTTCCCATACATATGCCCCAACTGTACCTAAAACAATCGGGATAAGCATAACTGAAAAACTCCAAAACCGGGTCGCCTTCGTAAATAATGTCCATTTGCTCACTTCAAGCTTACCGCCTTTTCATTATGACTTGATAATAATTATCACTGACTATTATACATCAATTTTCAACAGATTGTGAAGATTATCACTGCATATAATGTCTAATCTTGACATAATACCTCGGTTTGTTTGGCTAAAAGGTTTCTTCATTGAAGCTAAAAATGTAAATAACCTCTTATTGGACATAAGGCCACCCTTTTACAACAAAAAATGAGCGCTGTTTTATAGGCAAGCACATACCAATATGATATGATAGGCAAGCCTATGAACAGCGCTCCTTGAGTGCTGTTTTTAAGAGCGTAAAACTATATATAATAATGGAGGCTTTTACTGTCATGTCAGCGCAATCCCCTAACACCCAATCTGTCAAAATCGTCACCGCAGACCCTAGCGCCATCGGGCTATTCGGACTGGCTATTGTCACATTGGTTGCTTCTTCACAGAAGCTTGAGTTTACAACAGGACTTAGCTACGTCATTCCTTGGGCTATCTTCCTGGGAGCATTTGCTCAACTATTTGCCGCAATTCAAGATGCTAAGCACAACAACACCTTTGGTATGACTGCCTTTGGCGCCTACGCTTTCTTTTGGTTCGGCATGGCTAGCAGCTGGCTGATCAAGCTCGGCGTATTCGGCCCAACACTTGCAGAGGCTGTAGATCCTAAGCAGCTCGGATTTGTATTTCTGGGTTACTTGATCTTTACAATCTTTATGACCATTGGCGCAGTTGAGGCTAATAGAGTTTTGCTTATCATTTTTGTATTGATAGATTTCCTTTTTATTGGACTAACCTTCGATTCCTTTGGTATCGCTCCAGAATTCTTCCATAAGCTTGCTGCTTGTGCCGAACTTGGAATTGGTATCGTATCCTTATACGGATGTGGCGCTTCTGTGCTAAACGCTCATTTCGGACGCACTTTCTTACCGATCGGAGCTCCGCTAGGTATTTTCAAGAAATAGTAACTCACCTTTTTTGAATCCTAACTTTTGCAAGCCGAAAGGATGCCTGAGACCATGCATGTCCTATCCTCTTCTGAATTAGCCGTTACCGCTATATTTGCGCTTATTCTCGCAGTTATTGCCTATTTGATCATTCGGAATATCCCAAAGATGTCTGGAGATATTGCGGCTTTTCGCAAAAGAACACTGGTCTGGACCCAGGTTTCGCTTGTACTAACGGTACTTCAGCTGAACTTCAAAGCAGGCGACTGGCGATTTTCTATCGTTCTTGGACTCATCGTATTATTTACCGGAAGCATTTGGCTTTCCGCCCGTTACCATGACATCCGCAGCACCTTAGATCCAGAATCCAAAGATTCTGAAGTACATTAGTAGAAGCTAGGTAACAAAATAAAGGTGATGAAGCTCCCGTAAGGGGGCTTTTTTTGTGAATTCGGAAGGTCCCTTCGCATACTTCTCCCCTCCATAACCATACTAATGACATTCCAAGCTAACACGTCTTCGGCGTCCTCTTAAGGACGCTAAACGTTTATGCGAGAATTATAAGGATAACGTATATCGTGAAACTTATACTTTCTTATAATTCAATATAAGTAACGGGAGGACTATCCAGGTGAGTAAAAAAATAAATCTTCTGATGTTCAGCGGAGAATACGACAAAGCCATGGCGGGATTGATCCTAGCGAATGCCGCGAGAGATATTGATGTAGAGGTTACGATGTTTTTCTCTTTCTGGGGTTTGTTTCTGGTGCGTGATCCGGAGAAGATGACGCTAGAGGATAAAAGTATTTATGAGAAGCTGATGGATGTCATTACGCCAAAGGGCCCTGGGCAGCTGCCACTCTCCCATTTGAATTTCAGCGGGCTGGGCCGGATGATGCTAGAGGAGATGATGGAGGAGCAAGGCGCGCCGAAGCTGATTCATTTTCTAAAAGGGGCTCGTAAAAAAAACATCAAGTTCTATGCCTGTAAGCTCTCCGTCGAAATCATGGGCTTTAAAACAGAAGAACTGCTGCCAGAGGTCGAGATTATCGATGCTGCGGCGTATTTAAGAGATGCTTTGGAGAGTGATGTTCAGCTGTTCATTTAGCGGTTGAAATTAATTAATATAAGAAAACATAAAGCGACATGGGGAATTTCCCATGCCGCTTCGGATTTCAATTGTAAGGATATAAATTATACCGTGATGATTGTCTTGCCCATTGGAATCTTGAAGTGCTTCTCCATTACTTTGATATGAATCAGCTCTTGTGCATCCACGATTAATTGCGTCTTCAAATGATTCACTTCCACGGTAATCGTCGCTTGACGGTAACGCATCGTGAAGGTGTATCCCTTCCATTGCTTCGGCAATGTCGGGTTCAAAGCCAAATGATCATCCTTGATCCTTACACCCGAGAAGCCATTGACGATCGACATCCATGTACCACCCATGTTCGCCATATGCAATCCGTCTTTCGTGTTGCCATGAGTGTTATCCAAATCCATTCGTGCAGTTTCAATGAAATAATCGTACGCCTTGTCCGAGTAACCTAACTTCGAAGCCATGATGCTATAGATCGCGCAGGATAAGGACGAATCATGAGTTGTCAGCTTCTCGTAATAATCGTAGGAGTTCCGCAAGACATCGGTTGAAATGCCATCCTCGAGCAAGAAATGCGCCAGCACCGTATCAGCCTGCTTCAACACCTGATGACGATAGATGTGTAGCGGGTGATAGTGAAGCAACAGTGGGTGTTTTTCTTCCGGTGTGTTCTCGAAATCCCACACCTTCTTCGCTAAGAAAGAATCATCTTGTGCATGAATGTTCAACTTCTCATCGAAAGGCAGATACATCTTCGCAGCCGCTTCTTCAAATGCTGTAATCTCATCTGTTGTTAAGCCAATGCGACTACACAAAGCTTCCCATGCCGCAGGATGAGTTTCTGCCAGCTGCTTATACCACGATGCAGCCCACTCTAGATTATATTTTGCAAGTACATTCGTGTAATAGTTATTGTTTACGATGGCCGTATACTCATCCGGACCTGTTACATCATCAATCTTGAATAGACCTTCATGATAATGACCTAGCTCCATCCAAGTTCTTGCAGTTTCAAATACGACTTCCGCACCGAATTCCGCAATGAAATCTTTATCGCCTGTCGCGAGATAATATTGAATATACGTATAAGCAATATCACCATTAATATGATACTGTGCCGTACCAGCTGGGAAGTACCCCGAGCACTCTTCCCCTGTAATGGTACGCCATGCGTAAGCGGCCCCCTTCTTGTGGCCTAGCTCTAGCGCACGCTTCTTCGCTTCGCCTAGAATCGTATAACGGTAACGAAGCAACTGCTTCGCCAGCTCTGGCTGACAGAGGATGAAGAACGGCAGGATATAGATTTCGGTATCCCAGAAATAATGTCCCTCGTAGCCCTCACCGCTTAAGCCTTTGGCTGCGATGTTACTGTATTTATCTTTGCCCACAGATTGCAGCAACTGATAAACGTTATATCGAAGACCTTGCTCAAGTACCTCATCACCTTGGATCTCGATATTTGCAATTTCCCAAAAATGTTGTAAATATACTTCTTGTGCCATGTAAGCCGCTTGAATCCCTTGCGTTAATACCAAAGCCATCAACTCACGTCCGTGAGCAGCTGGATCTTCGTGTCGACGTGTATCTGTAAATACGTTGAATTTTGTGAATTGAACAATATCCTTACCGGCTGGGAACGCATACCGCACCATTACACTTTTCTCACCCTTGATCAGTTCACTGTTCACCGCAGGCGTTGTCTGATGAACTGTTGTTGCCGCCACTTGTAGCTTCGATGTATTTGTCTCAAGCACGATTTGTAAGGAGGTCTCGTCGAACACCTCGATATTCTTCATATCCAATAGCTTGGCATGACCCGATGCAACACGAGGGTCCTTCGCATTCGTATAGTTACTCACATCGCCATTCACGCCAGAGGTAATCGTCACTTCATCCTGACAATTGATACGAGTTACCTCAATATCTATCGTGAACAATTCGAGTGTTGTCAATGACGCCATGCGTGTGAATGAAATTTCGACCTCTTTACCTTGTGGTGAAATCCAGTGCACGAGCCGTACGTACTTCCCTTCGCGCATATCGAGATAACGCCGCCCAGATACGACCGTTCCTGTGAAAAGACTGAACTTCTCCTCCCCGATATGAATGGTCACATCCTGTACATCCATCACATTCACAAGTTTCTGTTGTGTATCGGGAAAGCCATACGCGCTCTCCCCATATAGCATCGGTGTAATATCATAAAATGCATTTATATATGTTCCACGAACCGTTGGCTCGTCACCTTCATAACCTTCTTCAAAATTACCTCGAACACCTACATAACCATTAGCCACATTAAAAATACTCTCACTAACGCCGAGGTCTTGCATATCCCTATGATTCTCAATAATCCAGCCCGACTTCATATGAAGGCCCCCTCATCCAATTCTATTTCACTGCACCTGCCATAACGCCTTTAATAATGTATTTCTGTGCGAACAGATAAAAGATAATAACCGGAATAATCGATACGACAAGTCCTGCCATTGCAAGGTTCCACTGAATTGTAAATTCTCCGAAGAAGAAGAAGGTTGACAATGGAATGGTACGAAGCGCTGGGCTTGTTAAGGTCAAGGATGGAAGTAAATAGTCATTCCAAATCCACAATAGATTCAAGATTCCTACAGTCATCGTAATTGGCGTAAGCATTGGGAATACAACCTTCCAGAATGTCTGCCACGTATTACAGCCTTCGATCATTGCCGCTTCTTCAAGAGCAATCGGTACCCCTTTAATAAAACCGTGATAGAGGAAGACCGACATACTTAGCCCAAATCCGATGTACATGAAAATTAGGCCATAATGTGTATTAATCATAGAGAAATTAAGTGATGGGATATCCCATTTGTTTAAATATTGCATTAACGGAATCATCACCGATTGAAACGGGATGAGCATCGTACCTACGAATAAGAGGAGAATGCCATTGGACAATTTATTCTTCATGCGAACAAGCATCCAAGATGTCATCGCTGAGAAGATAATAATAAGCCCAATACTAATGACACTCACTAAGAGCGAGTTTTTAAATGCTGACAAAAAGTTCATTTTGTCCATTGCCGCAGCATAATACTCGAAGGAAAAGGATTTCGGCAGGCCGAACGTATCGGTGAATATCTCGGCACGTCCTTTGAACGAATTCACAAACATAATATACATAGGCAACAGCATAAGAAGTCCACTAACCCAAGCTATAACTTCAAGCAATATTGAAGTTGATTTATTGCGACGTTTCATTATTGTTCAACCTCCCTTTTCTTCGAGATAACGACCTGCGTAACCGTCACAACTAAGATGACGAGGAAGAAAATAATCGCCTTGGATTGCGCGAGCGCATATTGATTCATACTAAACGCGGTTTTAAAGATATTCATTGCAACAAGCTCGGTTGTACCGTAAGGACCACCGTTCGTTAGTGAGATATTGGTATCATATTGTTTGAATGCGTTCGACAGCGTCAAGAACAAGCTGATCGTGAAGGCTGGCATAATGAGTGGGAACATAATTTTGCGGAATCGCATCCATCCGCCTGCGCCATCCATATCAGCTGCCTCCAGCACCTCATCCGAAACACCTTGAATAGCTGCGATGTAGATGATCATGACGTAGCCGGCCATTTGCCATGTTCCTACGAAGACCAGCGCCCAGAAGGAAGCCGTCGGATCATCCAACCAATTGAAGAAGATCGAGCTATTTCCCATTACTTCTCCAACCTGTACGAAGAATTTCGTGAATACGAACTTCCAGATGAAACCTAGGATCAGACCACCGATCAAGTTCGGCAGGAAGTATATTGAGCGTAAAAGATTACGCGACTTAATTTTGGAAGTCACCAGCATCGCGAGTGAAAGTCCGATAACGTTAACGAGAATAATCATGCATACGGCATATTTAAATGTCAGGCCGAAGGATGTAAGAAAATCTGAATCTTGAAACACCCGTACATAATTATCGAAGCCTACAAAGTTAGAACCTGCAAATTTAAACCCATCCCAATCTGTAAAAGAGTACACAATCCCCATAACGAATGGAATGATGACTACATTTATAAAGATGAATAATGATGGAACAATAAAAGCTGCGGCTATTAAATTTCTCTTTACACTTTTCTTCAATGGTTTCACCTCTTATCCATTTCTACAAAACAGGAAGAGGCCGCTTAACGAATATTCGAGAAGCAGCCTCCATAGCCATACGATTATTTTTTAACCGCAGTCATCCAAACATTCTGAAGTGCTTCTAACAAGCCCTCGCCCGTTAATTTTCCTGCATAGTATTTTTCCATTTGGTTCGCAAACTCTTGATCTGCTCCCGCTGGGAATTGATCGAATACCCATTTCACTGTCTTGCCTTCACTTGCATAACGGTTCACTTCTTGGGATAACGGATCCATTTTGCTAGTATCAAAACCGGAGTACACAGGGATAAAGTTAAACTCATCCGTTACATAGTGCTGACCCGCTGGATCTGTTAGCAACCAATCCAAGAACGCCTTCGCACCCGCTTGTTGATCTTCCGATGCATGCTTGTTCACGCGGAAGAAGTTACTGTTACCTACCGCAATACCTTGATTACCTTCGAACGGTACTGGCAAGAAACCGTATTCAAATTTCACATCATAATCGTTCAAGAGACCTTGTGCCCAGTTTCCTTGGTGAATCATCGCATATTGTCCTGCCGCGAAGCCTGCAACTTGTTCATCATACGTATCTTTACTCAAGTTCGTATGGTCTTTGATCTTGTCCAGATCAGCAACGTACTCTTTCAATTCAGGAATATCTTGAAGCTTCAATTCGCCAGCATTAATCTTAGCAATCGTACCCGATGTATCTTTCATTAATGCAAATGGCCAGTTAAATGGATGCATGAAACGGAAGTAAGACTCTTGTGCATACGCTATGGCCTTCTTCACGCCTTTCACTTGCTCTAGCTTCGTGCTTGCTGCTACAAGATCATCCCATGTCTTAATATCATCCGCATTCACGCCTGCTTCCTTGAACATATCCTTATTGTAGATAAGTCCGAAGCCTTCAAGCGCAACTGGCAAGCCATATAATTTACCATCATTACGCGCTGCTGTATCTTGTCCTTCAACAATTTTGCTAGCCGCTTTCATATCATCCAAGGGTGCCATATATGGAAGATATTTTTGAAACTCTGAGCCAGATGCTGTTGTGAAAATGGTTGGTGCTTTTTCAGGTGCGGAGCTGAATTGTGTCTGGAGCACCGTCATCAGGTTGTCACCTGCTGCTCCTAATGCTTGTACTTCATATTTATCTTGAGTTTTATTGAATTCTTTCACTGCATCCTCTAGTGCACTTTGGATTTCTACTTTATTCTGAATGATTGTAATAACCGCTTTTTTACCAGTTCCTTTAGACGTTGTGTCTGCGCTATTTGCCTTGTTTGCCCCATCATCGCTTTTTGCTCCACAAGCGACTAACGTGGATAACATAGCTACAGATAATAATGCTGCCCCTACTTTTTTCTTCATCTGCAATACCCCTCTTCTGAAGATTTCATAATTTTTATTGATATTTCTAAAATTGAAAGCCTTTACAAAACTGATATTACACGATAATATAACACTTAATTATAAATTCTTAACATTAGTTTCGATTTATAAATACGGATTATATTGTAAAATCCTCCCTTAAACAGGTAGCCTAAAGGAGATTATCCATGCTAGACATTACTGCCGTCCTCGAACGCAATATGGCGAAGAATCGCTATCAGAACTATATGCATCCTTCCTATGAGCACGAAAAGAAGCTCGTCTATGCAATCCAACGCATTGATCGTGAAGGTGCCGTTAAAATATTGAATGAAATCAACCTGCTGGAACGAGCCAACCTGTCACCGAAGCCTTTGCAGTCGTTGAAATATTCTCTAGTCGCTAGCTGCACCATTTTTACGCGTGCGATCATTGAGGCGGGAGTCGATTCCGAGTCCGCGTTCATTCTCAGTGACCATTACATCAACTTAATTGATGAGAGCGACTCGATCGTGAAGACCGTTGAGATTGAATACCTCATGCTAAATAGCTTTATTAGTGTCATCTCAACCCATCGTTCGTATTCGTATGGACCCATCATTAATAAGACGATCGCCTATATTAAAAAGCACATTGAAGAGAAGCCTACGCTAGAGCGGGTTGCGGAAATCGTGCAGTTGCATCCGAATTACCTCGCAACGCTATTCAAACAAGAAACAGGGAGCACTGTCCTCAACTTCATCCATAAAGAAAGAATTGATGCGATCAAGAACTTCCTGATCCATACAAATATGGCGCTTCAGGATATTAGTGATATCTTCGGCTTCGCTTCCTCTGCCTACTTCTCTACCTACTGCAAGACGCATCTAGGCATGACCGCAAGGGAGTATCGAAAAGATCACATGAAATGACAAGCAAAAAGGCGAATTCTCATTCATAGCTGAATGGAATCTCGCCTTTTGGTCCCCCTAATGATTACTTTGCATAACTATCTCTTCGGTGGTTGCGGTGTAATCAGGAAGTTAACCGGCAAATTACTACCAGACGCTGCAGTGAACAATATCTCAACAGAGCCCCCTTCATCACCTGTACGATAAACCACACTATTCAAGTTTGCATTTGTAATACTGCCGGTACTTGGCATTTGAACAATTTGACCATTCACCATAACAGGTCCCATATAATTACCACCACGCGGGTTAAAGGTAATTAATGAATTGGGAGCAACATGTTCAAATTTGATTTTGTATAGTACTCCGAAGTTGCCTGCATTGGATGCACCAGTTCCTGACATAGGGTCGGTGCCCATCAAATTCAAATCACTTGAATTATCACCGATGAGAAGTCTCGCAGGTGTTCTCCCTACTTCATCCGTAACAGTCATGATACGTGTAGAATCAGCATAAGTCCCTCGGTTATGCACGCCATCACGATCCAGTATTGGAAGCATAGGAAGTGTGGTTAACGGATCTTTATTCGCATCATTCATCATAACATTGTATTCAATAGGATAATCACTATATAAGTCCGCTTGGAGTGAAACGATTTCGCTCGGTTTTATTGCAATATTATTCAGATCAGACAGGATAGAGACGCTTTCACCAGGTTGCAGGACCGTTGTCTTGTAATCTTTTTTCGTTTGCATGGATTCCCAGTAACGTTGCACTGAGAGTTTACCCGTAGCTTCCGGAAAGGGATGTGGGCCTCCAACGCCTAAATATTCTGTTGTGATCGTCGTAGGGGATAGATTGTTGTTCTTAGCTATCACATATACCTTCATTTTAGTATTCATATTATTCTTGTGGTGAATCAAAAAGCGGGTTCCACCGAACGATGATTCACGATAAGTAATCCCTTCCATATTTACGGTTTCTGGACTGTTAGCGCGAATAAGATTATAAGGCTCAGAAGTGAGCGTATAAGCTACCTTCTGCCAGTTTGGAACATTGGATCCGTCAATATCAAATACACTACCCGGAGAAGCGAACAATCTATAGAAATCTTCCTTACTGTACAAGACTTCACCCGTAATATTAATGACTTTTTCAAAAGTGCTGATTGCGCCATGTGAATCTTCTACTTGAATAGAAACTGTTGCAGGACCAGGCGTGAAGAAAGCTTCCGCTTTATTCGTCCAGGTCGTTGTTTTAAGTGTATCTCCGTCTGGGTCGGTGCTCATATCCGTATAAGTGATCATCTCACCCATTTTGTAGGAATTCTTATCGGTCGTAAAATTTGCAACCGGCGGTGTATTCGGTTTTAGAATCATGATCGTCGTGGAGTAAGGATCACTCCATTGTCCATTAGCATCCCTAACAGAGTAGGATACTACATATTGCCCAGGTGTATCATAGATATCCTGCTTCCCTTCCCACTTCTCTTCAACTATGGCTGAACCAATCGGTGAAGAGCTAGAAGTCAGGAAATTCACTGGATCACCAGCATAAATTATAGCCGGTACTGTAAAAGAAGCTTTAGGCTTCAAATTTAGCGAAAGAATGACTCGTTTTTGCACATTATCCACGGTATACGGAATGCCCAGCGCCCCAGTAATGGACGTCAATGGAATCATAAAGGTTCCTTTGAATTGATAAGCTGGACCTTTCATTGTCACATTCTTACCATTTACGGAATAAATCTTACTGTCTGTCTTGAACCGCATAACGTCGCTGCCCTTAGTAACAATAGTCTCTTTCGTCTTATAATCGTAAATGTATTTCACACCTACACGTTCAACCATAGCTCTAATCGAAACGTAGGAAACGCCATTCTTCACTGCCATTGGCTGATTAGCCAAATATTCAATGCCATTCTGATACATTTTGTTACTATTCATCATAAGTACAAGCTGATTGCTAGCCCCTGCATTAACTATATCTGTTGTAATCGGTGGTGTGGTGGTCGCAGGTATAAGTGTAAGACTTGGACTCGGTGTGGGGGATGGTAACGTTGTTAAAGTAGAATCGGTTGTTCCCCCTGTAATTGGCGTTACTGTCGCTGTTGGCGTTGGCGTTGGCGTTGGTGTTGCTGTTGCTGTTGCCCCTTCTGCTACCGGACGTTTCAATGATGGCAATGGATCAGTAGCTTCTGGAATTACTTCCGCAACAGATGTAGTAGCCACTCTTACTCCACTGGTGTTACTGGAGGTAACATTTCCAGCTTCAGCAAAAACGGGCACTGCCGCAGCAGTCTGAGATACGGCCAATAGTACAACTAATGTTAGTTTTTTTAAATGCATGATTTGACTCCTCTGCTCCATTTGTAAATATAAGTGGCCCTATCTTTACCTTCCTCTTATATTCCTTGTAAAAACACTTTCACCCCTACCGAGACAATGCTTTTACTTCATGGTACATTCATTATTTCAAATCGTATTATTTGACGCAGTAGATCTCAAAAAGTTTCATTATAAGTAAATAAAAAACAATGTTGTATATTAATTACACCATTCACCTCTATCTCCTTTATTTGTTATTCATATAAACTCCACCTAGGCTTTAACCCAATTCTCCAAGCAAGCATATACTGATGCCATAGAAACTACTGGCACGCCGAAAATAAACTATGACCTTACCACTATCGGCGTACGGGCTGGAGGGAAATCCGTGCTAAACATCATCCACGCCTCTTCTGCAGAGACGCCCGCTTCACTACAAAACCATTTCGAGATTTTTCGTGAGCACACCATTGGAATTCGGCATCAGATCACCACACCCTATGGTAGACAGCCACTGCTGTATGCCGATTGGACCGCAAGCGGACGCTTATATGAACCGATTGAACGAAAGCTGCAGGAAGCCTTCGGTCCATATGTTAGTAATCCACATACAGACTCCAACACGACCGGTTTAACCATGACACTGGCTTATAATGAAGCGCGACAAATTATTAAA
Source organism: Paenibacillus sp. FSL R5-0923 (assembly GCF_038009145.1). Lineage (NCBI taxonomy): Bacteria > Bacillati > Bacillota > Bacilli > Caryophanales > Paenibacillaceae > Paenibacillus > Paenibacillus sp. FSL R5-0923. The sequence continues at coordinate 1,082,708 of NZ_JBBPAT010000001.1, read as the reverse complement.
AAGCATGTAAATGCTGGCCCTCAGGACATCCTGCTCTTCTGCGGAAATGGAACAACGGGAGCTGTAAACAAGCTGCAGCGTATCATGGGCTTAAGACTCCCTGAGTGGATTCAGGACTATAGCTCCCATTCGATGGAGGAACGTCCTGTGATCTTCACCAGCCATATGGAGCATCATTCCAATATCCTTCCCTGGCAGGAGGGGATTGGTGATGTTGTGACTGTTCCTCCCGGAGAAAACGGAAATATAGATCTTCAGCAGCTTGAAGCCCAGTTGAAATTGTATCAGCATCGTCGCTGGAAAATCGGTTCATTTACGGCTTGCTCCAATGTGACCGGAATTCAGACTCCCTACCAGAAGCTTGCCGCGATTATGCACCGCCACGGAGGCCTATGTTTTGTAGATTTTGCCGCCAGTGCACCCTATGAGCCTATCGATATGCATCCTGTCTCACCGCTGGAGAAGCTGGATGCAATCTTTTTTTCTCCGCATAAATTTCTGGGTGGACCGGGCACGAATGGCGTTCTAATTTTTGATGAGGCTCTAAGTAATGGACGTATTCCTGACGAACCGGGTGGAGGTACAGTGGCTTGGGTCAATCCTTGGGGAGGACGCCGCTACACCAACGAAATAGAGATGCGGGAAGACGGGGGAACACCGGGGTTTCTGCAAGCTTTTCGGACAGCACTTTGCGTGAAGCTGAAGGAACAGATGAATGGAAACGGTCAATATATGGTGATTAGAGAGCACGAGCTATGCCAGCAATTAATGAACGGGCTCCGTAGCATACCCGAATGCTCGCTGCTAGCTGGACATCATACAGAACGTCATGGCATTGTCTCTTTTACACTACGTGATATTCATTATAATCTTGCAGTTCAACTACTAAATGATCGCTTTGGTATACAAGCCCGGGGTGGTTGCTCTTGTGCAGGTCCTTATGGGCATTACTTACTTGAATTAGGGTGGGCGCAATCTGCTCAGATCGCTGAGGCAATTACTGTAGGAGACCAGTCGCTTAGACCGGGTTGGATCCGCATCTCTCTACACCCCATTATGACGAATCAGGAGGTAGAGAGAATTGTATCCGCTGTACGAAATATCGTGATCCATTTCCAACAATGGAAACAGGACTATTTTTATGATGCTTCTACGAACAGTTGGACCCATATCTACAATGAGGATCCCGCTGAGGCGAAGGTCAAAGCACTTTTTTCGGTGTAGTTTCCAGTTTATTGTGTAATGTCCTTCACCATGTCCAGATCGGCAGCACTAGCGTTGGAGATAACCTGTTCTACATTCTTACAACCTGGAATTACACTGGTTACTGCGGGATGCTGAAGGCACCACGCCAAAGCCCACTGCGCCATATCGAGTCCAGAAGGGACTTCATTGGCAGCAATTTCAGCTACAGCGCGCAGCTGTTTTTGCCTTACATCCTCTTTATGGTTAGCACGCACATCACCCTGACCAAATACCGCATCCGGCTTGTACTTGCCGCTTAAATAACCACTCGCTAACGGAACACGCGCCAACACACCTAATTTATGCTCGATGCAGAGTGGAAGAATCTCTTCCTCAGGTTGACGATCCAGCCGATTATATACTACTTGTATGGCCTCTGCTTGCACATCCGCTGCTGCAGAGGTCTGATGTACACCCGAGACTGATGCACTTATCGAGACGCCTAAATGACGGATTTTCCCTGCCTGCTTCTGTCTGTCGAGCATGCTCCACAACTTGTCATTATCGAATTGCTCATCCGTTCCGGAATGGAATTGATAGAGGTCGATGTACTCGGTCTGAAGTGCACGCAGGGAATCATCCAGCTGCTTCAGCACATCCTCAGCACGCCATAACTGTTCCCGCTGCAAATGTCCCTGAAAATGATGACCGAATTTCGTAGCTACAATCCAGTCCTCACGTTTCCGGCGAGCCAGATAACCCCCGATGAACTTCTCTGACAAGTGATCTCCATAACATTCTGCCGTATCAATCAGGTTAATACCGAGCTCTCCAGCCTTATCTAACATGGCATCGACTTCTGCTTGAGTGAAATCCTTGCCCCACTCTCCACCGAACTGCCAAGTACCCAATCCAATCACCGATACATTCATCCCTGTACTGCCAAGTTTACGATATTTCATCATCATTTCCTCCTTTGTTTTATTAAAATAGTCCATTCACAGTACTAAGCGGCCTTGTTTCCATCTTCCACCGTTCTAGCGAACCGCGCCTCGATGGCTTTAACTCCCCATAGTGACAATCCAATAAACACCAAGACATAGATGATCTCCCACGGCTGGCGGATAAATCGTTCCAGATCATTTCCAATATATGAAACTGCGAATACCATGATCGCTTTGCCCACAGTGAGCGCAAGGAGGTATGAACGAAACCTCATACCAGCAAGACCAGCAGCCATATTAATTACAACGAAGGGGCCTACCGGGAATATACTAAGCAGAAAAACATAACTGAATCCGCTTTGCCGCACCCATGTCATACTTTTGGCTACCTTTGGCCGTTCTGCCCATTTTCGCAGATACCGATGCGAAGCTACTTTGCGAATAATCCAAAATGTTGTCACACAGCCCGCAACCAAGCCGATCCAAGAATACAAAAAACCTAACCATAAACCATATACAGCCCCGTTTAATCCGACGATCGCAATAGTTGGTAGTGGTGGTATAAATGATTTCAAAAACGTTAACGCAATGCCCGGAAAGGGCCCAAACGAACGATATTGTTCAAGCAGATGCCGCAGATTATCCTCTGTCAGCCAAGACATAATATCAAGAAAGTACATAACCAGCTGATCTCCTCATCCGATTGGAATTCTTAACACCTGGTCTCAATTATACACGAAGTTGCGAGCATTCCTACAGCTGTTCCAATATAAAGAGAACAAGCTAGAACTACATGAATGACAGCGAGCAGACCGTCAGTTACCATAGATAGAAAATACATATGAGACAGGGGCGCATGGTTATGATCATCCATTCGAAAGCCTTGGATTTACAACGTACCACCGTGCAGGATTTAGCGTTCGTTCTAGCCATCGAACAAAGTGAACTAAACCGCATCTATATTGGTCAATGGACTAAAGCGGAACACGCTGCAGCCCTCCAAGACCCAGATATTCTACATCTTACAATTTGGGACAGTACAGGAAAAAGAGTCGGTTATATCATCATTACAGGACTTCAAGACACTCATCTTACCGTTTGTATTAAAAGAATCGTCATCCATTCCAAGGGGTTTGGGTATGGTAAGCTGTCGCTTTGTCTCGTGACCGACTGGATCTTTCGCCACACTGAATCACATCGCCTATGGTTAGATGTTAGAGACCATAACCACAGAGCACGCCATGTCTATGAAAGCTGTGGCTTTACACTGGAAGGTACTCTACGTGACTGTATAAAAGTAGGAGAACACTTTGAATCTCTGCATATCATGTCCATATTACGGCATGAGTATATGGAGCGTGAGTAGCAGCGACAGCAATAGATTAGGGAAATCCTCCCTGATTTTTGGTCTTTCAGGTGCCTATAACTGCAAATCAGGGAAAACCTCCCTAATATTTAGCGAATTTGAGCAAAATCGGCGTATTTCAGGGATTTTTAGGGAGGATTTCCCTAAAACGTCTATTCGGGACCATAATCAGCTACTTTTTAGGGAGGATTTCCCTAAAAAGTGTATTCCGCGATGATAATCGGCTATTTTCAGGGAAGTTATCTCCACGCCCCTTTCATGCGCACAATAAAAAGCCGAGCAGTAGGCCCCCTATCCTGCGCAGGCTCACTACTCAGCTTCAAATCCCCTCACTTCAAACCTCTCCATTGCAACAACCGGCCCGCTCACCACCTTCCGCCCTCAGCCCCGCAACCACAAGGGTTGTCACGTACTTACGGGCATCTGCTGTCAGCAATAATAACTCCATCGAGCCCTTAGCCGGTTCCCCTCTGACAAACTTTATTCGGGCACCGTCCAAATCCTCTTGGATGCTGGCAATCGTATATCCTTTAAAAAGCAGCCCGTCGATCTCCTGCTGTTCTTTGGCATATTCCGTAAAAGCAGACATTAGACTACACCTCCGCTGATTTCCGCCTTGGAAGGAAGAGGAGCCTTCGCTGCAAAACGCTTGCGCTTTAAATATTTTCCCGACCCGGGTTTACCAACAAATTGCTTGTCTCGAATCACAAACTCGCCTCGACTGAGGACGGAAACAGGCTCTCCCTTTACTTCAAAGCCCTCAAACGCATTATAATCGACGTTCATATGATGTGTTTCTGCGGAGAGTATTCTTTCTACAGCCGGATCAAAAATAACCAGGTCAGCGTCACTGCCTACCGCGACCGTGCCTTTTTGCGGATACAAGCCAAACAGCTTGGCGCTAGAGGTAGCAATAATGTCTACGAATTTGTTCAATGAGATCCGGCCTTTCTGCACACCTTCTGAATAGAGAATCGTAAACCGATCCTCGATGGTCGGCCCACCGTTCGGAATTTTGGAGAAATCCCCTAGCCCCAGATCCTTTTGTCCTTTGAAATCAAACGAGCACTGGTCAGAGCCAATCGTCTGCAAGCTGCCGCTCCATAGCGCATCCCACAAAACGTCCTGATTCCACTGCTCACGCAGGGGCGGAGACCACACGTATTTGGCACCTTCGAAATTAGGCTTTTCCAGCGCCGTCTGATCCAGCACTAAATACTGTGGACAAGTCTCGCCGTAGACGCGCAGTCCCTTTTTACGCGCTTCAGCAATCTTCCAAGCGGCTTCCGCACAGGTCACGTGTACAACATACAGCTGAGAATCTGTCAGTTCGGTTAGATAAGCTGCGCGTCCCGTAGCTTCACCCTCCAGCTCCGGCGGGCGGGTCAGCGCATGAAAGATCGGGTCGGTATTGCCTGCGGCCAAAGCCTGCTCTACAAGATATTCAATGACATCTCCATTCTCCGCATGCACCATAACGAGTGCACCTTCTTTTTTCGCGGCTTGGAGGGTCTTAAAAAGTGTGCCGTCATCCGCCTGAAAAGTATTCTTATAAGCCATAAATACTTTGAGCGAGGTAATGCCTTCTTTCTCAATTATCTCCGGAAGCTCACCCAGTACTTTATCGTTTAATTCCGAGACCATAAGGTGGAAGCTGTAATCAATCACCGCTTTATCCTGTGACTTATGATGCCATGTATCTACGGCTTGCTGTAGCGGTTGCCCTTTGGTGGTTAAGCAAAAATCAATGACTGTGGTCGTTCCGCCATATGCAGCTGCAATGGTTCCCGTCTCGAAATCATCCGCTGTAACCGTACCGCCAAAAGGCATATCCAAATGCGTATGAGGATCAATGCCTCCAGGAAAAACATAACACCCCGAGGCATCTATAATTTCCGCACCATGGACATCCAAATGAAGGCCAATCTCCGTAATAACTCCGTTTTCAATTGCCACATCGCCTGTATAAGTATCTGCTGCGGTAACGATGATGCCATTTTTAATAATCTTTTTCATCCTTACACCACCTCCACTTCCGAATAGGAGCCATTCAAACTGCCGATCACTTTCTGCCGCTGGTTCCAGGTTAGTGGGGCTGCCCCGGTATCCACTGCAACCATATCGATCGCGCCGTCTGCTGGACAGACAATAGAACAAAGATTACAACCTACACAATCTTCCTCGCGGACCTGTAGAATAGCTTTCCCATCTGCATTAGTTAACATATCAATACATTGATGTGAAGCATCTTCGCAGGCAATATGGCATTTATTACAGTTGATGCAGTTGTTCTCATTAATACGGGCAACGACCTTATAGTTGAGATCCAGATCACCCCAGTTGGAGTATCTGGATACCGATTTGCCGATTAACTCTGTTACGGAAGCCAAACCTTTGTCATCCAAATAGTTGTTCAGGCCATCGATCATTTCCTCCACAATCCGGAAGCCATGATGCATGACCGCTGTACATACTTGAATGCCCGTAGCACCCATCAACATGAATTCAACAACATCCTGCCAAGTCGAAATCCCTCCAATACCGGAGATAGGAATGCCTACTCCCCGGTCACGGGCACACTCGGCCACCATACTAAGCGCAATTGGTTTCACAGCCGGCCCGCAGTAACCGCCATGCGCACCCTGACCCCCAACATTCGGAATTGTGTTCCAGCTATGAATATCTACACCAGCAAGACTGTTGATCGTGTTGATCATACTAATCGCGTCCGCTCCACCCTTAACCGCATGGCGGGCAACGACGGTGATATCCGTAATGTTGGGCGTCAGCTTCACAATCACCGGGGTCGTCGCAACTTCTTTTACCCAGGTGGTCTGTGCCTGCACCAGATCAGGCTGCTGCCCGGAAGCAGCACCCATTCCACGCTCAGCCATCCCGTGCGGACAGCCAAAGTTAAGCTCCAGACCGTCTACACCCACATCCTCTACCCGCTTAACAATCTCATGCCATTTATGCTGCGTTGGTTCTACCATCAGGGAGGCTATAATCGCATGATTCGGGAATCTTTTTTTCGTTTCATAGATTTCCTTCAGATTAACTTCAAGCGGACGGTCGGTGATCAGTTCAATATTGTTAAAGCCCGCAACCCGCTGCCCATTGAAATTTACTGCCGCAAAACGCGATGAGGTATTAATGATCGGATCGCCGAGCGTCTTCCACACCGCCCCGCCCCAACCTGCTTCAAAGGCCCGCTGCACTTGATAACCTGTATTCGTAGGCGGCGCGGAGGCCAGCCAGAACGGATTCGGCGATTGAATTCCTGCGAGATTAATACTTAAATCTGCCATGATGTTCCCTCCCTGTCATGTAAAATCCAATTTGATTTCTACGCTCAGCCCGCTGATCTAACAACGACCTCCTGCTGGCCTAAGAATTGTTTAACAATCGCATGGGCTGCATCTTTTCCCTGCTGTGCCGCTGATACAACCATGGCATCACCCTTACCTGAACCAAAAATGATGTCCCCAGCGGCATAAATCTGCGGATCGGAGGTTTGGCAGGTGATCTCATCCACCTTAACAACCCCACGGTCATGCATAAGACCTAAGGAATCTATCAGATCTAGACGACGCTTTTGACCAATAGCTATTACAACCGCATCTACAGGAATCAAGAACTCAGAACCCTCGATCGGCATAGGTATTGGACGCCCATCTTTGCCCAGCTCCTCCGTCAGCTTCATCTGCACACATTCCAGTGCGGTTACATTTCCAAGCTCATCACCCACGATACGTTTCGGTAAGGTAAGCCAGTTGAACTCCACACCTTCCTGCTTCGCAAATTCATATTCAAAATCATAAGCCGTCATCTCTTCGCGGGTCCGGCGGTAGACCATTTTCACATTGGTGGCTCCCAGTCGCACTGAGCAAGTCGCTGCATCAATAGCCGTATTCCCTGCACCAATGACAGCGACCCGCTGACCCATCAGCTCTAGCAGAGGAATGCCAGTCTTAGTGGATTCTACGAGTGCAATGGCATCATATACGCCAGCCAATTTTTCACCTTCAATCCCTATCGGAGGCACATAGCCCATACCCGCTGCCAAAACGATGGCATCATAGTCGGACTTCAACTCGTCTACAGAGACATTTACTCCGACTTTTACACCTGTACGTATTTCCACACCCAGCTTTTCTACCTGCTCTACTTCCCAAAGAGATATAGACTGCGGAAGCCGAAACGACACAATCCCATGCGTATCTAGTCCACCAGCCAATTCCTTCGCCTCATAGATCACAACAGCAAAACCTTCACGGGCGAGCTCCCTAGCCGCCGACAAGCCCGCAGGACCACCGCCGATTACGGCTACCTTTTTCCCATTAGGAATGCCAGCCTTAAATAATTGAACTCCGCTGTTCATCGCCCAATCTGTCGCATAACGCTGCAGTAGTCCGATTTGGATCGGCGCCGAAGCATCATTTAACACACAAGCTCCTTCGCACAGTTCATCTGTAGGACACACGCGAGCACAGCTGGCACCCACAGGATTGGAATCCATAATCGTCTGTGCCGAGCCTTTCAAATTGTCAGTAGCGATCCGTTTGATAAAGGAGGGGATATTAATGCTGGTCGGACAAGCTTTTATGCAAGGGGCATCGTAGCAATATAGACAGCGATTAGCCTCATCCATGGCACCCTTATGAGTCAGAGGCGGCTCAGCCTCGGCAAAGTTACGCATGAACATATCTGGTGTAAATGCTGTTAACGGAGAAGAATGCTCCATCACTAATCCCTCCTTATGGGTACTTTCTCAATTTTATGTTATATAATATAACATTAATTCAATTTTTTTCTGAATATTTTGCTTACATCTTTGAATTATTGTAGTAATATAAGCATTAAAAGAAATTATCTCTCAACGTTCTTCCTGATTAGGTTATATATACTGACATCCGCTAATCAAACTATAGTCATTTCGAATTTTCGTTACATTAGACACTTTGTCTAATTTCGAAACCGTATTTTTTACGTATGAGAATAGACTGAGAATAACAGGGCATTAGCCGAAGGCCAGAGCACAGAAGATCGAGGGGGAGTAACTATGGACTGGGAGCTTGTATTAACCATTCGTGACGCTTTAAAAAGACCACTATTCGCAGAAGCCGAGGTGATCGGCGGGAAAAGCGGCCTAAGCCGCGCCATTCGCTGGGTGCATGTGCTGGAAAGCGCCAACTTCGAGACTCTGATTCATGGCGAAGAAATGATTTTGACTACGGGGATTGGTGCAAGTGTCGATCTCCCATCCTCCTTGGAGTTTATGCAGAACCTAATCGACAAAAATGCAGCTTGCCTATGTATTGAGTTAGGTACGTATTTCAGCACCATCCCGCAAGAGATGATCGACTTAGCCAACAGGCATGACTTTCCGCTAATCATCTTCACCCGCACGGTTCGCTTCGTCGATATCACCCTAGACCTCCATTCCATCATCATCAATCGGCATCACCGGATGCTGCAAGAACTCGAAAGCATCTCTCGTGAATTCCACCGTCTGACCTTAACCTCACAAGGAACAGTGAAGGTACTGCAATTATTATGTAAAAGCACCCGCACACAAATCGTCTATATGCAGCTGCAAGGCAAACCCTTATTCTTCCCGGCACTTCCGCCCGAAGAGCAAACTGCCCTGCTGAATTTCTTCACCGTCTTCGGTGATGAGATGGAAGGTATTCAACCAGACACCGCTCCTTACACCCGAGAATACGGACAAAAGACGATTGCTATTAAGCCTGTGGGCGCGCTGGATCAGACTTGGGCTTATATCCTGATGGTCTGCAATCACAAGCCACAAGAATTTGATTGCCTGTTGCTAGATTCCGCCTCTCTGTCCATTGCTCAAGAGCTACTGCGTACCCGGTATATGGAGGAGCGTAAGCTTTTTTCAGAAAATCTATGGGTCGATGAGCTGATCAATGGTCGTATAGAGGATGACAATCGCTTAAAAGCCTTGATCGATTCCAATTTCAACATGGTCAACGAACTCCCTTACCGTGTATGCCTTATTGAAATCAAGAACCCTAGAGACGTAAAATGGAACAGCTCAGAGCACGAATGGGAATCAATTACCTTCCACCTTTCGCTCATCCTGCGTTCCATTTTCGAAAAATATTCCCTACGTCCGCTGATCACACTCAAGAACAATCGCCTCACCGTCATCGCACTCGACATTCAATCAAAAATGCCTGGCAAAATGCGGCTTCAACAAGCACTTGAGTCCCTTCAGCATATCCGCTCCGATGAGAAGCTCAAAGATTTGCAGCTGGTCATCGGAGTCAGCAAATCGCATAAGCGCCTAAAACGAGCCTATTCCGGTTATCAGGAAGCCCTACAGGCATTGTCGTTATACTCCTGTTACCAGAAGTCACTACTCTTCTATGAAGAGCTGGGTGTATTCCAGTTGCTGTTGAGCCTAAATGATGGGAAAACGTTGCAGAACTTCATTCGCAGTTATCTCGGCCCGCTAATTGACCACGACCAAACCAAAGGCAGCGAGCTGCTGCTTACCCTTCGTGTTTATCTGGATCATGATGGTTCCAAACAAATTGCCGCTCGAAACTTATTCATTGTCAGACAGTCCCTTTATTATCGCCTGGACAAAATAACAGAGCTACTGGGTGAAGACTTCATGCAGCCAGAGAACCGGATCTCCATTCAGGTTGCCCTGCGCGCCTACCAATTTCTATATCCGGACAAAATTACTTTACCCAGCCCCCGCTCAGTACAGATTTAAACGTATCGATAATAAACTCTACATCTTCATCCGTGGAGGATAGCGGCGGGGCGAAGGTAAGCACATTGTTGAACCCAGCTACCGTATCGCCATTCTTGCCGATAATAAGTCCTTTGGATTTGCATTCAGCAATAATGCCTTTCACAATACTCAGATCAACTGGCTTTTTGCTAACCTTATCTTCAACCAACTCGATGCCTGTCACCAAACCAAAGCTGCGGACATCACCTACAAGTTTGTGATCAAGTAACTCGGTGAATGCAGTGTTCAGTCTTTTGCCCAAAAGCTCTGCACGCTCCACCAGCTTCTCCTGCTCGATAATTTCCAGATTGCGTAACGCTAGTGCACACGAAGCCGGATTGCCACCAAAAGTATTCACATGGCGAAAATGACCATAATCATCACTATTATCCTTGAACGCTTCATAGATATCCTTACGAACAGCAGTGGCAGATAAGGGAAGATAAGCACTGGTCAACCCCTTAGCCATTGTCACGATGTCAGGCTTCACATTAAAGTTGTGATGTCCAAACTTACGTCCAGAGCGTCCAAATCCACAAATCACTTCATCCATAATAAGCAACACACCGTGTTTGCGGCAGATTTCCTGCACCCGATCCAAATAAACCTGATGCGGTACAATGACGCCACCACCCGTAATTACAGGCTCCATAATCACCGCAGCTACCGTCTCCACGCCTTCCCAGATGATCATATCCTCTATGGACTGTGCACACTGGAGGTTGAATTCTTCCACAGTCATCCCGACCGGGCGGCGATAGCTGTCCGGGGGAGCTACATGCAGAAAACCACCCGCCAGCGGTTCATATTTATATTTGCGTTGGGCCTGGCCCGTTGCAGATAATGCCCCAAGCGAACTACCGTGGTACCCACGATAACGGGCAATGAATTTATGGCGATAATGCTGGCCGATTTGCTGCTGGTACTGGCGGGCCATTTTGAAAGCAGCCTCGTTAGCCTCTGACCCACTATTGGAAAAAAAGATCACGTACTCGTCTCCAAGCCACTCATTCAACTTCTCTGCCAGCGCAATAGCCGGGAGATGACTCTGAGTCAGCGGAAAATAAGGCAGCGTTAGCAATTGATTGTAAGCAGCTTCCGCCAGCTCCTTGCGCCCGTATCCCACATTTACACACCACAGGCCAGACATCCCATCCAAAAATCGATTGCCTTGTATATCCGTGATCCACGACCCACTTGCCGAGGCGGCAATCATAGGCGGATTTTTTTCACTATAAGGTGTAATGTTGTGCCATAAATATTTCCGATCCTTGCTCACCGCAAGCTCACTATCATTCCCCAGACTCTGCATAACATCTTCTCCTCTCAGCAGCTCATTTTCTCTAATAACGGGCAGTGATCATCTTTTTACGCGTATAGAATTCCACCCCATCACGGCCATTGGCATGCAGGTCTCCATAGAATGATTTCTTATAACCCGAGAAGGGAAAAAAGGCCATGGGCGCAGGCACACCCAGATTCACACCCAACATCCCTGCATCAATCTCTTCCCGGAACTCGCGGATCGCTTTAGCGCTATCTGTGTAAATGCACGCCCCATTCGCGAATGGAGACTGATTCGTCACCGCAATAGCTTCACTTAAACTCTTCACACGGATCACAGACAACACCGGTGCAAAAATCTCATCCTTCCAGAGGGTCATTCCCGGCTGTACATGATCAAATATCGTCGGCCCGATAAAATAACCCACACCGCCCGCAGCAGCATCTTTCCGCCCATCTCTCACTAGCTTGGCTTGTTCAGCTTCACCAGTCTCAATGTAATAAAGAGTCCGATCCTTATTCGACTGGCGAATTACTGGACCCAAAAACACCCCGTCATCGGCACCATTACCAATCTTAAGCTCATCCGCAGCCGCAGCCAGACGACTCACTAGCTCGTCAGCAATATCCTCATGAACCACTACAACCGAGCAAGCCATACACCGCTCACCCGCTGAGCCAAACGCAGCGGCAATTATATTCTTCACCGCATTATCCAGCTCCGCATCAGGTAACACAATTGAATGATTTTTAGCTCCAGCTAGCGCCTGCACCCGTTTCCCCTGCGCCGTCCCTGTCTTATATACGTATTCCGCAACCGGCTGCGAACCCACGAACGAAATCGCCTTCACTTCATTATGCTCCAGCATCCCAATCACAACCTCGTGCGCCCCATGTATCACATTCAGTACGCCTGGAGGAAAGCCCGCTTCGGCAAATAATTCAGCTAAACGATTGACCAGCAGAGGCGTACGCTCAGAAGGCTTCAGCACAAAGGTATTCCCGCAAGCAATGGCGAGCGGAAACATCCAGCAAGGGACCATCATCGGAAAATTGAACGGAGCAATCCCACCGATGACCCCCAGCGGATAGCGGTACATCCCGGATTCAATTCCGGTAGCAATGTCCGGAAGCTGACTGCCCATCATCAAAGTGGGGATGCCTGCGGCAAATTCCACACACTCAATTCCACGCTGCACCTCACCTTGCGCCTCTTCCAGACTTTTGCCATTCTCCAGCGTAATCAGCTCGGCCAGCTCATGCCAATGCTTTACCAGCAGCTGTTGATATTGAAAAAAGTAGCGGGCACGACGCGGCACAGCGATCCTTTTCCACGCTTGAAATGCCGCCGCAGCCGCTTCTACCGCCGCACCCAGCTCTTCCTTACTAGAAATGGGCACATAAGCAATCACTTCACCCGTCGCCGGATTATAAACCTCTTCATCTCGCCCGGACGACGATTCTACCCAAGCTCCATTCACATAATTCTTAACTCTTTCAGCCTGCGTTACTAGGAGAGACATAATTCGCACCTCTTTCTCTATTTCAGATGCACAGATGGACTGCTGATTACAATAGATGACCGCCAGAACGGGCGGCCATCTATTATAACTATAAGTTCGGCTTGTTATTTTGCTGCCATTTCTACGATTTCGTTCGTATAAGCCTCATCTACCTTAGCAGGCTCTTTAATAACACCGAACTTTTGCGAAATATCAGCCGTTTGCTGGAACGCCGCTGCATCGGTATACCCCATCTTCGCACTATCAAAGCCCTCAGGCAGAATCAACTTGGCAACCTCGGTCATCATCGTCAATTGATGCTCCTTAGTAGTACTGCCGTCTTCTGCTTGCTTCATTACACTATCCACCGCAGCCGCAGGATCAGCAATTGCATCTTTCCAGCCCTTCAGGGAGGCACGTACAAACTTTGCCGCAGTCTCTTTGTTCTCCGCAAGCCATTCCTTATTGGCGAACAAGTTATCCTCAAGCATTGCAACGCCTTCTGTATTCATGTCGATGACATTCAGATCCTCAGCCTTAACGCCTGACTCCAGCACTACTTGGTACTCGTTGTAAGTCATCGCTGAGGCCGCATCGATCTGATCGCCCAAGAACTGATCCATCGTGAACCCTTGCTTCGTAAAGCTTAGGTCCTTATTCGGATCGAACTTATATTTATCGAATAACGCTAATAGTTCAAATTCGTTGCCACCCATCCAGTTGCCGACTTTTTTACCCTTGAGATCAGCGGCTGAGTTAATGCCAGCAGTTTTTTTGGAGACCAGGACCAATCCGCTCTTTTGATAGATTTGAGCAATTTGCACGAGTGGCATTCCCTGCTCAAGACTTGGAAGCAAGCTTGCTACCCAGCCAACACCGATATCTGCGGAGCCCCCAGCCACTTGCTGCTCTGGAACAATATCCGGACCTCCCGGCAGAATCTCTACATTTAGTCCTTCTTCCTTGTAATATCCTTTATCCTGCGCCACAAAATATCCAGCGAATTGTGCCTGCGGCACCCATTTCAGCTGTAGCTTCACTGTAACTGGATCAGCCGCTGGTTCAGCCGTAGCACTTGCCTCAGGAGCTGTAGAAGCTTCAGGGACAGTCGTAGCTTCGGCTGCCGAGTTATTATTGTTGCCACCGCAACCCGCCATTAAAGAAACACTCAACATCATCACGATTGCCAACAAACCACCACGAAATTTGCGTTTTTTCCCGTTCATCAATCGAACTCCCCCTATCGTAATTTAAGTTTGTAACAAGCACAGTATGGACAATCATCGTGGTGCGTTGTATGCATACAGCCGTGGGCGGTTTCTCTTTTCCCTTCCCACTAGGACCGGATGTAATGATGTTATAGAGCTCATTTACGTTGCGAAGGATGCCACTTGATGAACACTTTCTCAAGCCGCTCAACCACTAGGTAGAAGAGCACGCCGGCAATTGCAGCCAGCACAATACAGGACCAGCCCAGTGGCATTTTGGCAACTTTAATGGAATTGGAGAGCAGGTACCCAAGCCCTTTTGAGGAAAAGAAGAATTCGCCGACAATCGCCCCAATCATACTGGCCGTTGCGTTGATCTTCAGTGCTGTAAATACATAGGGTAAGCTATTGCGAATCCGCAGATAACGAAACACTGCCGGTTTACCTGCCGCATAGGAATGCATCAGATCCAGCGCCAATGGATCGATCGCCGCCATGCCTTTATAGGCGTTGATCGCCATCGCAGCCATTGTAGTTGCCGTTACTATGGCAATCCGCGAGCCTATCCCATCCCCGAACCACAGATTCATAATGGGCGCGAGGGCGACGATGGGCACAGCATTTAGAGCAGCAACCAAAGTTAAACTTCCACTTCCCCAGCGCGGCCAAGCTGTCGCGGCTAAAGCGATCAGGAAGCCGATAGCAGAACCAACCAACATTCCCAGCACAGCCTCAGTAAGGGTGTATCCGGTATAGGATAACAACATGCTGAAATTATCCCTCATGGTCGTGGCAATTGCTGTGGGCAACGGCAGCTGATATTTCTTCAGATCAAAGATCTTATGAAAGAATTCGAACTCCCATAGCCCAAGAAACAACACCCCCGCCAATACAGGCAGCAGCACGCCTGCGCTAAATATCCTCTTCAGGCCATGCGAGCCACCCTTACGCTTGGCAATTACCGCGGGCTTCGAGCCTGTTGCAACATTATTCTGCGTAGCCGTTAATACCGGCTGGGCCACCTCTTTACTAGTAGAGCCTATAAATGAAGTCTCCCGAACGGAGTTGGTTTCCATTAGCGGCTACCTCCTTTCGGTCGAAATTCAGGCTGCCACGGCGCCACCAAACGTTCTATCAGACTGATCAACCAGTAACTTACAATCCCCAACAAAGCGCCGACAATCACCGTAGACCAGAACATGTAGGTATGAGAGCTGCCGTAGTAGAGATTACGCAGCATGATTACGCCAATCCCGTGCTGCGCACCCATGAGCTCTACCAGGATAGCACCAGTCACTGCGAGCGGAGCAGCAATCTTAAGCCCTCCGAACAAACCCGGCAGGGCCGCTGGAAATCTGAGTTTCCAATAGACCGCCCAAGGTTTTGCCGCATAAGAATGCATTAATTCCAGCGCGGAAGGATCCACACTTCGCAAGCCGCGCAGCATATTGAGAGCCACTGGGAAGAATGTAATATAACCCGAAATAATAATCCGTGAAGTCTGCTCATCTCTCACAATCCCATAAATGATCGGCGCCAGCCCCAGGATCGGAATCATCTGCGAGGCGATAGCGTAAGGAAAAGTTAACTGCTCTATCGTCTTCGACAAGCTCATTAGCACCGCCAGTGAAGCACCAGCCACCGCACCAATCAGGAAGCCAACACCAGCATTGCCAAAGGTGGCAGCCCCCTCCTTCAGAAGCGTGCCACTATACTTCCACAGCGTGGATAGCACCTCATGAACGTAGGGCAACTTGGACTGAGCTAACGGTGTCTCCACTACATGGAGCAGCATCCAGGAGGCTCCTTCCCAAACTAGCAGCAAACCAAATATCCAGACAAACAACGGCAGCAGGCGACCCCGTACAAAGATACTGCCCCCTTTCATCCCTACACCCCTTCAAAGCTGTCGCGAATACTTGCGATCAGTTCGAAAAACTCTGGGCTGTTTCTCATTTCCGCCGTTCGTGGACGTGGCAGAGGAATTTCAACCACAGCGGATAAGCGACCTGGATGCGGGGAAAGAACAAACACCCGGTCAGAGAGGAATATCGACTCAGGAATACTATGTGTTACGAAGACAATCGTGTTCTGCACCTTGCTCCAGACAGATAACAGTTCTTCGTTCAGACGCTCACGTGTAAACTCATCCAGTGCAGAGAACGGTTCATCCATCAGTAGAATTTCCGGCTCCATCGATAGCGCTCTGGCAATCGCTACTCTTTGCTGCATCCCCCCACTAAGCTGCCAAGGGTATTTATCCGCGAAGCTCTGCAAGCCCACTAGATCAAGAAGCTCCAGCGCCCTCTCTTCACGGATCGACTTTTTAACTCCCATCAGTTCCAGTGGCAATGTGATGTTATGCTTCACCTTCCGCCAGTCATACAGCACAGGACTTTGAAAAACAATGCCATATTTCTGCGCCAGCCTTGCCTCTTTAGCACTTTTTCCAGCGACTACAATGTTCCCGCCCGTTGGCGCGATGAGATCGGCCATCAGTCTCAAAAGCGTTGTTTTGCCACATCCTGAAGGTCCGAGCAGTGAGACGAACTCCCCCTTTGCAATATCAAGACTCACCTGATGCAGTGCAAGCACTTCCGCAGCTTCTGCCCTATAGCGCATTTCAACATTTTCCAGCTGAATTTCAGGAATATTTGTCGCGAGTAATGACATCCTCAGCCCCCCCTTATCAAAATAAGCTATGCAATTAATGTTAATTAATCTGACTCACTAGAGAGTGTGTCGAGTTAAAATCTTCTGTTGTGTAGTATTAACTAACATGTTACACGCTGCTCACTGGACTCTCATTAGACAATTAGTAAAATAGCTCCCGCTAAATCACGTCATTTTGTCTAGGGGGACATTTATTCAAGTTTCAAATGAAGTGATTTTTAAATATTTGTAGATTTGTGGTAATATTTATCCATATCTTTCCTCAGTAGGAGACAATAGACCCATGGGATCTGTAATTTCGAATTATATTGTTATTGTGGCTATATCTGGTGTCCTGAGCGTTTTACTAGCCCTTTTCGCCTATTATAAAAAAACGGATTTCTTAGGAATTAGAGCCTTTGTTATAAGCTCCTTCACTTCCGCGATTTATACCTTCGGCTTCGCACTAGAACTGTCGGGCAAAACACTGGAGGAAATGAGTTTTTGGATTAAAGTAGAGTACCTGGGGATGCCTTTTATAGCGCCCGCCAGCCTTATTATGGTGATGCATTTCGTAGGGCTGGAGAGTCTAATTAAAAAGGGCATGCGAGCAGCGCTATATATAATACCGTTCATCACAACACTGATGGTGTGGACCAATGATTACCACCACCTCTTCTATAAATCCATTTATTTGCGAGACAATACGCCCTCCCCACTCGTTGATGTAGTGATGGGACCTTGGTATATCGTTCACGGCAGCTTTACTTTTGGTTGTCTACTGGCAGCTATCTGCCTTATGTTATGGCAGTGGAACCGGATGAAACGGGTATACCGGAGACAAATCGTTACCATTCTAATTGGACTAAGCCTTCCAACGTTAGGCTCTTTTTTATATTTAATGGGCCTGACTCCCTACGGGATGGATCCCGTTCCCATCATTATGAGTATCACTTCCACCCTATATATCTGGGCTATCCTATCAAGAGGTATGCTAACAGCTGCGCCTATCGCCCGTGAGAATCTGTTTGAAAGCATGCGAGATGGGGTGCTTGTCACCGATCGTTCGGACATGCTCGTCGATTACAATCGCGCAGCCGCGGATATGATAGAAGGACTTAATTCCTCGGCGATTGGTAAACCGCTGGCTCAACTGTTTCTTAATGCCGGCAAAGATGCCTTGTCCTATGTTATGGATACAGAGCCACTGCTACGTGAAGAACGGGAAGTTGCTTGGATCAAAGGAGACGAGATTTGTTACTACCAAATTCGGTCCTCTCCCGTACAGAAACAAGGGGGATACTTAGCAGGACAAATGATCATGCTGATTGACGTAACTGAACGAATACTGCTTCAAGATAAGCTGCGTCAATTGGCTACGATGGATAGTCTGACGGGGATTTATAACCGTACCTACTTTTTGGAACTGAGTCGAGGGCTTCTTGTTCAGGCCGCGAGCAATCGGAGTTCACTATCGATTATTTTGCTGGATGTAGACTTCTTCAAAAGCATTAATGATCGATTCGGACATCAATATGGAGATCAAGCCCTTCAGCACATTGTCGAGGTATGCAACAGACATATCCGGGAGGGTGACATCTTCGGACGTTATGGCGGTGAGGAATTTGTGATCTGTTTGCCAGATACGTCGCTGAAGCAAGCCGCACAACTCTGCGAAACTATCCGCGCAGATATTGAACAAAGTGTCTTGTATACGCTCATCGGGTCCATTAACGTGACTGCCAGCTTCGGAGTAGTAGAAGCCCTAAGTCCTAAAGCCACTCTAGAAGAGCTACTGTCAGAGGCTGACCATGCTCTGTACAGTTCCAAACGAAACGGACGCAATGCTGTCCACCTCTCCCAGAGATCAGAAATTACACTTTTCAAGCCTATATAAATCGCATCTTTGTCCCTCCCAGCGCATTCATCAGCCTGCCTTATTTTTCATAGTCTGTTTTTACGTTTAATAAGAGTTATCTGAAAATCTAATCAGAGTGTAGAAAAAATTCGCTTTATGGATATGGAGGCGCAAGAAATAATGAGGAACCATACAATGATGCAATTTTTTGAATGGCATGTCGCTGCGGATGGGAAACACTGGGATCGCCTAAAAGAAACAGCTTCCGCACTAAAAGCCGTAGGCATTGATTCTGTTTGGGTACCTCCTGTGACAAAGGCCGTCTCCGCCGACGATACAGGCTATGGCGTGTATGATCTATACGATCTGGGCGAATATGACCAAAAAGGTACGGTACGCACCAAATATGGCACCAAACAAGCACTGATTGAAGCCATTTCGGAATGTCAAAAAAACGGCATTGCCGTGTACGTTGATTTGGTCATGAATCACAAAGCAGGAGCGGATGAAAAGGAAGTCTTCCAGGTGATCGAGGTCGACCCTAATGACCGGATGAAAGAAATCTCCAAGCCTTTCGAGATTGAGGGCTGGACTAAATTCACCTTCCCCGGCCGCGGTGATGAACACTCTTCCTTTAAATGGAATCACAATCATTTTAACGGCACTGACTTCGACGCCAAGTCGGGGCGAACAGGTGTATTCCGTATCGCAGGCGAGAATAAAACATGGAACCAGAATGTTGATGACGAGTTCGGCAACTACGATTATCTAATGTTCGCAAATATTGATTACAGTCATCCAGAAGTCAAAAAAGAAATGATCCAATGGGGAAAATGGCTGGTGGACACGCTCCACTGCAGCGGCTTTCGCTTAGATGCCATCAAGCATATCAACCATGAGTTTGTGAAACAATTCGCGGTAGAAATGTTTAATAAATGTGAGAAGGATTTCTATATCGTGGGCGAGTTCTGGAATTCGGATTTAGAATCCTGCCGACAATTTCTAAATACCGTCGATTATAAGATCGACCTCTTCGATGTCTCCCTTCACTACAAGCTGCATTCAGCTTCCTTGGGGGGTAGAAACTTTGATTTAACCAAAATCCTCGACGACACACTGGTGCAGACCCATCCTACCAATGCTGTAACGTTCGTTGACAATCATGATTCTCAACCCCATGAAGCTCTGGAATCTTGGGTAGATGATTGGTTTAAGCAAAGTGCTTATGCACTTATCCTACTGCGACGCGATGGATATCCTGTGGTCTTTTATGGAGATTATTATGGGATCGAGGGACCTACACCTGTCGCAGGCAAAAAAGAGGCGATTGACCCGCTGCTATATACCCGCTATCACAAAGCCTATGGTGAGCAGAAGGATTATTTCGATCATCCTAACACGATTGGCTGGACACGACTCGGCGTGAAAGACATCGAACGCTCCGGCTGTGCGGTTGTGATTAGTAATGGTGAGAACGGTCAGAAAAGAATGTTCGTAGGGGAACAACGCGCGGGTGAAGCATGGGTAGATTTCACTCATAATCACAAGGCGACTATAACGATTGAAAAAGATGGCTGGGCGACCTTCCCGGTCAACGGTGGCAGCGTATCTGTCTGGGCTCTGCCTGATACAGAAGCTGGCGAAAAATAAGAGTGGTGCTATTTAAATATAGATGAGGCTGCCCTCGAAAGTAGTGAATGCTGCTTACGGGACAGCTTCATCTATTTTATGGAATAGTCCAAGTAAAGATCTCACTTAACCATTAAACCTTTTCAGATTGGGTAATGATGGCAGACGATGATGAGGATATGCATGCGGGAATGTGCGGTGGGCGTTTTTGCGGTGGGCAGAGTGGGTTTAACACTAATTAGGGAAAAGCTCCCTAAAAATATTCGATATTCGCTTATAATCAACGAAATTAGGGAATTCCTCCCTAAAAATTAGGGTAATGCCTTGATTTCCCACCAAATCAGATGAATTTTAGGGATATTTTCCCTAATTATAAATCTAATGACCAGTAATCTTAGAATTTCAGGGAGAAATTCCCTAATTGTTGTATTGATGTTTCACTCAAACCATCATTTCAAACTTCAATTAACCTTCAACGCAAAAAAAGGGTCGTACCCAAGTAGCTAAAACTACTTTGAGACGGCACCCTCTTCTTTGGTTAGGTCAATGTACATAGAGACTTCACGCACGTCTCACTCTACTCCTCCGCCCTAGGATGGCGGGATACTAACCTCACCAGATCGAGTGTTAAGATCGGCAATGCTATAGAAGCCGGATAAGCCAAGTAACGCGGTTCCCACTCCGGGCTGAATTTTTCTTTATAGCGGCGAAGTCCGACAAAGCCGTACCAATGCCCCCCTCTTTTAAATACGAGATGGGCCAGCTTCTCCTCTTTCAAGGCCCCAGCATTCTCACCCACACTGGACAGCGGGGCATTACCTAGATTGAATCGATGATATCCCTTAGATTTCGCCCATTCTAGCAAACGAACAAATAAATAATCCATCGTTCCGTTCGGCACATTCTTTCGATGGCGCATCAAATCAATCGATAAGGTCATACCCTGATCATACCCGTGTGCAATCGAAGCAAATGCCAGTATCGTCCCTTGGGCATTCCTCAGGAGCACGATTGGAGCCAGCTGTAGATAGGCCTCGTTAAACCAACCCAGCGAATACCCTTTTTCGGTGCGCCCATTCAACCATTCGTTCGAAACGGATCGCAGCTCTCGTAGCAAATCTTCAGCGTGCGGTGCTTCTACAACTTCGAAGGCATAGCCTTCCCGTTCGAAACGGTTGCATACGCTTCGCAAATCACTGTTCTTTTTGCCACTGAGCGTAAAGGTATCGAGCGTTACTAATGCCTCTTCCCCCAGCTTAAAAAAGCGATATCCCTGCTCATGATAGATCGATAAGAAATCAGGTGTGGCCTGATAAAAAACTACGACCAGACCGTACTTATCTGCAGCTTGTCTAAATTCACTGATTGCCTCATTCATGAGACTTCTCTCTCCCAATGGATCACCAAGGACTACAAGCTTATCCCTAACCCTAGCGAAAGCGAGCAACACCTTGCCTTCTTGCGCCCAGAAGAAGCTTTTATCACCCAAAAACAGCATATGAGTTAGGGCATTGCCTTGAACTTCACCTAGGAAGTTTTTCAGCCTTGCCATATCAAAATTTCCGAATAACTCCTCCGGTTTACGATGGGGTCTAAGGGTGATCAGCAAAGTAAGAATGATCCAAGAGAAAGCTAGTCCCCCTACGGCTGTAAAAGCAACATGACTATGCCGCTGTAGCCACTCTGGCTCTACACCGGGCGGGAGATGCTTCAGAAATCCACGATGGACATGGCTGCCCAATAGATAATAGCTTAGGGCAATTACTGAAGTAAGCGCAAGCCACCAAATCGTACTCTGTCTGCTTACGGGAGCACTGATCCGGTAGAACCGAGATCTGGAGATCCACAGAATGAGTGCAACGAGGAGCAGAAACAGCGCCTCTTCATAATCAAAGCCTTTAGCCACCGCAAACACAGACCCGGAAAATAATAAAATGCTGGTCCAGATGTACGCGCTACGAACCCGTAATGTAATGCCTCTCGACAACAAAATGAGCATAAAGCCAATAAGTACAGATAAATGATGTGAGAGCTGCATGATCGAGAATGACAATATTTCCTCTGTAATCTTCAGTCTGTACAACAATCCGGGCGTAGCTGTTGATAGTAAGAGAATAAGCCCGCTAGCTAGTACAAGCTTGCCTAGAGCCCACACACCAAGATCGCTCAGAAAGGTATACTGACCCGGCCAACCCCAAATCCTCTGCCAAATGTTAAGAGCGGGTTCGAACCCTGGAGCTGAACGATCTTGACCCTTTTTTCCCTGCAGACCAAATTCCAGTGCCGCCAGCACCAATCCGATCAGCCATGGAATGAGATAATAGAACAATCTAAAAATAACAAGCACTGCCATGGCCTGATCACTTTTAAATCCAAGCTGCGTAAGACCCAGCAATGCAATAAGGTCAAAAGCACCGATACCACCAGGCGCCATACTCAAGATGCCTGCGATAGCAGCAATCGTAAAGATGCCGAATATAACTGGAAAATGCACCTCGTGCAAGAGATGACTACTGATTGTCCAAAACGTTACGCCAGCAAAACTCCATTCCAGAAAGGAGGCACCTACAGAGGCAACTACTGTAAGCCAGGGTGTTCTACCTTGTCCCCGGTTAATCCACTTTGCATAAAGAGCAGAGCGCTGTACAAACACAAAAAACGGCAAATAAAGCGCCATCCCCCATACCGCAAATACTAACCAATGATGCTCTTCCAGCAACGCCGTTGCCGGGAGTAAACCAAAAATATTTGCCCAAGAAAGTAAAGATAACCCGGTAATCATGAGTGGTGATAAAAATACGATTGCCGGCGTTAGGACGGAAGTTGACACTCCGCTTTTTTTGTACATCAACGTCCTTAAACCCACTCCAGCCAGACCTGCAAAACCAATTAAATTATTAAATGTATTAGCTATCCAAGCATAACGGAAGGTGTCCCACAGCCCTACTTTTAAACGAAAATGTGCTCGTATCAAATAATCATAAGCACTCATTACAGCTACTGCGAGAAGTGCAAATCCGATCATTTGCAAAACGGCAGATGTAGGCACTCTTCTTAGCTCACGCATAATAAGTCCTAAATGAACCTGCTTCAGCTCATGTTGCCCCTCCCAATACACCAGCGCTATGATAGCTACTGGAAAGAGGGCTCTCACCGCCCGAATCCGATAGATGGTTAAGAACAGCCTTACAATTTTGAATCTTTCTAATGTTTGTTGTTTTGATTGCATTAGGCCACCTACCCTTACCGCCGACACACGTTGTGCTAGACAATTTTTACAACCATTTCATTATAACAATTATTGGAATAAAAAACCCATGATAATCAACACCTACTACATTAGACTGCCAGCACAGCCCTAATCCCTGCAATAGTTAAAAAATGTTAGTGAAATTCTATTTAGCTAAAGAACATTGAGACTGTAGTTTACACATAAAATTGCACAACAAAAAGGACATCCCTCACGGCAAAGGATGTCCTCTCTGTTATGTAGCACGGGTTTAACTAGCGTTTATACTCGAATATCAAATCTGCCTTTACTATCCGTTGTTGCGGTAGCGATCTCTTGCGGGCTTGCTGCAGCAAGCGCATTGTTCGCAGGTTTGGCAGGCGCCTCTACACCACTGCCTGCGGTGGAAGCACTGCTCTGAGAATTCTGCGAGATTTGTGCCTCGATGGTCTTAATCTGTTGCTCAATTTGCTTCGTTTTCGTTTCCTTGGTCTTGTCATCGTCTGAGCTGGCATTAATCTTGTCTAGTTCAGCTTCCAGCTTCGCTTTTTGTTTCTCAAGCGTACTGGTATCTGTAGCGCTAGATGTCGAGGTAGTATACGATGTGGAACCTGAGACTGCGGATATACTCATGGTCATCCCTCCCTTCCTTACCTCCAATATAATCCTTTTGCAAGTAAGGAACGTTAAGACCCGCTGAAAGTTTGCTGAAAGTACTCCATGCTAGGTTACAACGAGAGACTGCTAGGAGCTTGCTTTTCCTCGTCTAACAAGCAGCAGATAAGATAGAATCGAGAGAATTCCTGTACATGCCATCACAATCGCCATCGGAAGTGCGGATTCAACTCCCCCAAGACCCACAAGTGGCGCTACACAGCTACCTAGCAACAGGGGTATTAATCCGATTAACGCCGAGGCACTGCCTGCAGTTTCGCCTTGATCTTGCATCGCCAGTGAGAAGCTGGTCGCTCCGACAATCCCTACACTGGAGACAACCGCAAATAGACAGATCAGAATAGGGATCAGTCCTCCTCCTACTAGAACCGTTAGCAGTAGCAAGATGCCCCCCATCGTACAGAGCAATAGTCCACTAAGTAGCAGCTTAGTCTCACTTACCTTTCCAGCAAGTCTACCGGCTATTTGGCCAGTAATAATAATCCCGATCCCATTCACTGCAAAGATCAGACTATATACTTGCGGGGTAACCGCAAAAATATTTTGCAATACAAAAGAAGAACCTGAGATATACGCGAACATAGATGCCGTAACGAAACCTTGAGACAAGGCATAACCCATAAACTTACGGTTGCCCAGCAATACCCGGAAGGTAAGCAATGTACCCTTCAGTCCACTCTTAGAGCGGCGCTCCTTCGGCAGCGTCTCCGGCAAGCGCAATAAAATAGTTAAACAAAAAATAATTCCGGCAGCAAATAATACGAGGAATATCCCTTGCCATGTAGTCACTCTTAACAGCTGGCCCCCAATAACTGGTGCTAATATCGGTCCGAGACCATTCACAATCATCAATAGTGAGAAGAACTTCGTGAGTTCAGAGCCACTATATAAATCACGAACAGCCGCTCTAGAGACAACCACCCCCACTGAGCCAGCAAGGCCTTGAATAAACCGCAAAACGATCAGTAGTCCAATCGAAGGACTAAAGGCACATAGCACTGAGGAAACGGCGTAGATGAACATACCTATAAGCAGCGGACGACGGCGACCATATACATCACTCAGCGGTCCAGCGACCAACTGACCTGAAGCAAGCCCCAGCAAAAAGAAGGTCAGACTAAGCTGCACTAAAGCAGCGGTCGTACCGAAATCCGAGACAAGCGTAGGCAGTGCCGGCAAATACATATCAATCGACAACGGGCCGATCGTTGTAATGGAGCCGAGAATCACAGCCAACTGTAATCTCTGCTTCCGTGAGGGTCCATCTGCGGCAAGCTTATTACCATTTTGAATTCCAATCATGATCCTTACTTCAACCTTTCTAAAGCAACCCTTGGGCCTTTTTTTGTATTCTTCATACTAACGTAAAGGAAGTAAATTGATCAATCCTTTTATGAAGGGCTACGAGCGCTTGTGTAACAAAAATAACCGCCATTCGGCGGTTATTCTGATTGTTTTATGCATTTGTAGATGTGCTGCGCATTTGCAACCAATCTCTAGCGGCTTCAGCCTCAGCAACACTCAGGCGATGACCTTGGTTGCCCCAGTGTGTTGTAACCTCTGCGCCTGCCTTCTGAAAAATAATCTCCAAATCCTCAGTCTCCGAAGAAGCGATAAGCGGATCATTTGTGCCTGCTCCGATGAAGATAGATACTCCTTCCAGTGAAGGAAGCGTAATATTCCGAAGCGGTACCATCGGATGCAGTAGAATTGCAGCGCGGAAAACATCCTTATAATGGAACAGCAGGCTACCTGCAATGTTCGCACCGTTAGAGTAACCCACGGCTACCAGATTGTTGGCATTGAAACCATATTGCGCTGCGGCTTCATCCAGAAACTGCTTGATCTCGTGAGTACGGAAGATTAGATCTGCTTCATCGAATACCCCTTCGGCTAACCGTCGGAAGAACCGCGGCATACCATTCTCCAGCACATTCCCTCTGATGCCTAGCACCGATGAATCAGGAGATAACAACCCGGCAAGCGGCAGCAAGTCCTGCTCATTGCCTCCAGTCCCGTGAAATAATACAAGCGTGGGTTTCGTTACATCTTTACCTTTATGGAATACATGAATCATCCCTGCTTCACCTCAATTTCTCTTATTTGAAAAGGACTTAAATTTTCTTCGATAGCCGCACGATGCGGTTCATACCAAGATGGCAGCATCAGCTTCTCACCCAGGGCATCCACTGCTTCATCACGGGCAAAGCCCGGAGGATCCGTAGCAATCTCGAAGAGGATTCCACCTCTTTCGCGGAAATAGATCGCATTAAAGTATTGGCGGTCTTGAACCGGTGTTGGATGATGTCCATGACTCTGTACATGACGCCCCCATTCCAGCTGCTCAGCGTCATCTTGTGCACGCCATGCGATATGGTGAACGGTGCCTGTACCTCCTGCTCCTTGCGGAACCGGTGTTGTCTTCAGATCAATAATATTACCCAAATCGCCAGTAGTTCTATAACGACTATATCCGTCTCCATCAGCGATATGCTTCATTCCCATCGTATGGACAAGCGTTTCTGCAGTTTGCAGCGGATTGTTGCTGTAGAGCACAGCACCACCGAACCCTTTGATAGCATGCTCGGTTGGAACCCCTCCGAAAGACCATTTACTAAGAGGTCCTTCCTCACGTTCCACCAGTTCAATGCGCAATCCGTCATAATCAGCAAAGGATAGATAAGATTCCGAGATTCTATGCTTAAGAGTAACCGGAATTTGATATGCAGCAAGACGCTGTTCCCAGAATGACAGAGAGCCCACTGGTACTGCGTAAGTCGTTACGCCAACTTGCCCACTGCCGATTCTGCCTTTACGACCAATAGGTGAAGGGAAAAAGGTAATAATCGTTCCCGGAGCACCTACTTCATTCCCAAAATATAAATGATAAACTTCCGGAGCGTCAAAATTAATCGTCTTCTTCACAAGCCGTAGTCCTAGAATACCGGCGTAGAAGTCAACGTTGCGCTGAGCATCTCCAACAAAAGCGGTAATATGATGAATTCCTGCAGTTTGAAGTGTCATAATAATAAACCTCCTTCTTAATTAAAAATCAATGCATCCAGAGAAATCGAACCCGGCCCCGTAAGTGCTATACCTGCCGCAACCACCAATACCGTAAGCGGAAACTCGATACCGTTCGAAGTAGACCAGAAGCCATTCGGCGCATGCACCTTAACGATAGCCCCCAACATTGTGGCTACAATCAACACCGCTGCAACAGGCGTCAGCAGTCCTGCCGCGAACATGAATCCACCTATCAGCTCCAATAGTCCTGCCAATACCGCCATCGTAACGCCCGGTTTAATACCGATGGACTCCATCCAGCCACCAGTGCCCTTCGGGCCATACCCACCAAACCATCCAAATAGCTTTTGTGCACCATGTCCTATGAACGCAATCCCGATCACTAATCTCATCAATAATATTCCTAGACTTATCATTTCTAACCCACTCCAATTTCCTTTGATTTAATTATCTTAACATTAAGATATATGATAAAAATTTTTGTCTTCCAGAGGCAAGAAGCAGCGAACTGCTTCCCACCTTATAGAAGCGCCCTTCATAACGATGTTTCAGCGCTCCTATACACCTTTGCCTAGCTTCTTCAGTAATTCAATCGCCTGACCCTTCTCATCCTGATCCAGTCCACGCATCAAATCATGAATCGAATCCACATGACGCGGGAAAATCTTATCGAACAGCTCACGCCCTGCATCCGTAATCTCCGCATAGGTCACGCGTCTGTCCTCACTACACGGCACACGTTTCAGCAGACCTTTCTTCTCCAGCTTGTCGATATTATAGGTGATGCTTCCACTCGTAACGAGAATCTTCTCCCCGATCTGTTGTAGTGGAATACGGGTCCGGTGATACAGCACCTCAAGCACCATGAACTCGGCAGATGCCAGCCCATAACTCTTCATATCCTTCACAGCTTGATCCATCAAGCTTCTGTAAGCCTTAGATAATACAACAAATAACTTTAAAGAAGACGCCTGATCCATCTCCGTAGTATTCTCTGTATTACGAACATTCTCTTCGGTATTACTCATCATTCCCACCTCCAGTTTGACAGCGATGTTGTTCAATATAAAGTAAATGTCTTTACATTAAATATCTTTAAGTTAAGATAACTATACTTCCTCACACTACCTTTGTCAACCTTGCCACTCCAAAAAGATAACATAAGGTGCTTAACGAGCTGTTAATGTTCTTTCTACGACTTTTTAAGAGCGTGATGAAAATCACTCTAAGTTTGACCTGACCCTTAAAACGGCGTATTCTTGTCTTTACGAATGACTATTTAGTAAGCGATTTCACTTCTCTCAAAGGAGGCAACCTGATGGTGGAGGAACAAGCTGGTGCGCGGCGCGTGCTGATCGTAACAGCTGTAGCCGCAGAGCGAGAGGCGGTCCTGCGCGGCCTACAAGGCAGCGACAGGTTCCATGTGATTGCTGCCGGCGCAGGTACGGCAGCAGCGGCGGCGGGAACCGCCGCGGCACTCGCAGCCGGATCTTACGGCTGCGTAATCAGCGCCGGGATCGGCGGCGGATTCCCGGGGGTGGCACCTTTAGGCTCGCTGGTCGTTGCCAGCGAGATGATTGCCGCCGACCTCGGGGCCGAGACGCCGGAGGGCTTTCGCAGCGCTGCCGAGCTTGGCTTCGGCAGCGTGTCCGTGCCGGCTGACCACGGCACGGTACAGGCAGTTTCGGCCGCGCTGGCAGCAGCCGGACTGACCGTAAGCACGGGGACCGTGCTTACGGTCTCGACGGCGACCGGCACCGCGGAGACGGCCGCCGCCCTCATCGCGCGGCATCCCGGTGCCGTCGCGGAAGCGATGGAAGGCCACGGAGTTGCCGTGGCCGCTGAGGCGCTAGGGCTCCCGGTACTGGAGCTCCGCGCCATCTCGAACCCGGTCGGTCCCCGCGACCGGGCCGCCTGGAAGATCGGCGATGCAATGGAAGCATTAACGGCGGCAGCCGCTATACTATTGGAGGTGCTGTAATGACAACTGAGCTTAATATCGCTTTTTCCCCTTGCCCTAACGATACCTTTGTATTCCATGCCTGGGCACACGGGCTTGTCCCGAATGCACCACAGCTTAATGTAACTTATGCCGACATTGATATTACCAACACGCTTGCTGCTAATGGAGAGGGACCTGAAGTCCTTAAAATCTCCTATGCCGCTCTACCTTGGGTTCTTGAGCGCTACAAATTGC
Organism: Paenibacillus sp. FSL R5-0923; assembly: GCF_038009145.1. NCBI lineage: Bacteria > Bacillati > Bacillota > Bacilli > Caryophanales > Paenibacillaceae > Paenibacillus > Paenibacillus sp. FSL R5-0923. The sequence continues at coordinate 1,053,180 of NZ_JBBPAT010000001.1, read as the reverse complement.
TGCCATGCGGCGGCGCACTGGGTCGTGGCTGCGGGCCGTTGCTTCTTACAGCAAGTGGCCCAACCGCGATTAAACGTCCCGAGAAGCTAGCTGGACGCCGAATTGCCGTACCTAGCGAACGTTCTACCGCTTATCTGCTCTTCAGATTATGGGCAGCACAGCATATAACGGGAGGGATTGGCGAAATCGTCGTCATGCCTTTCGATGAGATCATGCCTGCCGTACGCGATGGACATATCGACGCTGGACTGGTAATTCACGAAGCCCGTTTTACTTACGCATCTTATGGTCTTAATATGCTGACTGACCTGGGCAGCTGGTGGGAAAGCGATACCGGACTGCCGATTCCACTCGGCGCGATCATTGCTCGCCGCGATCTGGATGCCGATGCCATCACTGGCTGGATTCGCAGCTCTCTACAATATGCGTGGGTTCATCCTACCGATTCTAGAGATTATGTGCTTAGCCACGCTCAAGAGCTGGCTCCAGAAGTGGCTAAATCACACATTGATCTCTATGTGAACGACTTCTCGATGAATCTAGGCGATGACGGCTACGCTGCAATCACCTCCTTACTAAATCGTGCTGCAGCAGAAGGACTTGTACCTGCCATCGATCCTGCATTACTTCGGTAGCATTTGCTAGACGTTCTTAGCGCACTTTAAAACTAGACATAACCCACAATCCCCGGTACACCATAAGGTGTTCTCCGGGGATTTTTGTTTGAAATATAAGAAAGTATAAGTTTCACACCATACTTTATGTCTTATATTTCTCGCTTAAACACTTGCCGTCCTTATAAGGACGCCGAAGGCATTTATGCTTGTTCTGAGTAACATTCCCCGCGATTGCTTCGATCCATTATTTGGCATGGCGAAGCGATGGCTATACAATAGACCTATAAATAGGTTCTATGAAGGAGGATCACATGATACCTGAAAACAATAGCAAACAAAACATCGATCGATTTCTCGGCTTTCAAGAGGACTATGACCGTTACCGTCCTGAAGCTCCTGGCATGATCATCAAGCTGCTGACCGACTACTTAGGCAGCACACCTTCAGTCGTCGCAGATATAGGCTGCGGCACGGGCTTGTCTACTTTTCTGTGGAAGGATGTCGCGGACAACGTAATTGGTATTGAACCGAATCCAGATATGCTGGGAAAAGCAATCGATAAATTAAGCCGGATAGAAGATCCTCAATCCATCACTTTTGTACAAGGTTATTCTAACCAGCTTCCACTTGCAGTGGACAGCGTAGACATAGTGACCTGCTCACAGTCATTCCACTGGATGGATCCTGAAAGCACACTTCGAGAAATCTCCCGGGTCTTGAGAACAGGTGGTGTCTTCGCTGCCTACGATTGCGACTGGCCTCTCCCCCTTCAACAGAAGGTAGAAGAACGTTACAACCAACTGATCTCCAAATCCGAGGAACTGCTCGCCTCACTCTTACCTGATGCTGAGAGAGCACATAAATGGGACAAAGAAGGGCATTTGTCACGGATTCAGGCTAGTGGAGCTTTCTCTTTTGCAAGAGAGATCGTATTTCATAATCTTGAGTCCTGCGATGCACAGCGCTATGTTGGACTCGCTCTAAGCCAAGGGGGTATAAGAACCGTTCTGAAGCAAGACGCTACCCTACTCAATCAGGACATTGCAGATTTCAGCACTGCAGTTGAAGACCATTTTCAAGGACGCACCTTAGAGGTACTGATCAGCTACCGAATGAGAATTGGCATCAAATAATTTCCGCCCTTAAGCGCAAAGAACGCCCCGATTTTCCTTATAGGAGGAAAGTCGGAGCGTTTTCTTATTTTATTTGACTTCTTCCATGAACAAATTTAGGTTCTCAACGATTTCCTTAGATCTGGAATGGTGTAAATAATGTCCGCCTTCGAATGTCATCACTTTTCCATGCATAGATTCCTTAACTTGCCCTTCATGCAGAGGAATCCAATCTTTCACGGTTGTATTATTCGCTTGTATAAAGAATATAATGGGAAGGTTCTTGTCGAATTTCAACCCTCTGGCTGCGACAAAGTTAGGATATATATGTTCCATTTCATTTAAGGTAGTGGAATTATTCATATTTTTGAGCGATATCAATTTCATTTGTTTTTTGGTCTCATCATCAAATGGCAGTCCATCATAAGGGTCACCGCTTAATTGCAATCCCAATCTAATGATACCTGAGTCTTTGAGCAGCTTTAATTTTTTTATCGGGAATTTAACATCCATACCGCCTTGCTCAGGAACACTACTATCAACCCCTACAAATGCACTCACTTCGTTTGGATATTTCTTCGCATATTCCAATCCGTAAATACCTCCAATGGAGTGACCCATTAGAATATATTGGTCAATGTTTAGATTCTGTACGGCTTCATGAACCTCACTTATGATATTCGCTGTAGTTCGTTCCTTATCGGTCTCATCACTTAATCCATACCCAAACGGCTCAACCGCGACCACTTTGTAAAATGGTGATAACTCATCAATCAACGGCTTAAAATCAAGTGCTGGCGCTCCAGTTCCAAAGCCCGGGATAAGTACAATAGTCTGCTTCCCTTGTCCTTGGATCAAAACATTCATACTTTTTCCGTCAACAGGAACTAACTGACCATATTGATGTATTTTTTTCTGATCAGATTTGTTGCTAATCACATTAACTGTATAAACAACAGCTAGAAAAAGCACGATCAAAATCACTATTGCTCCTAATATTTTAAGCAACAAGTTACGTACTTTATGCTTTTTCTTTTCATTCCCCGTTTTTATTACCTCTGTTTGTGTCACCCTCATCTTCTCCTGTCCTAATCTATTTATTATGTCGCCTTAACGTTTCGCTAATGAGATCTTAACCAACGATGATGTACTCCTCATGACCACAATATGAACTAAATATGAATAGGCAAAAAAAAATACTACGGCAGCCAAGCAAGAAATCTTACCTGTGCTACCGTAGTATGAACAATGAGGCGCGCGTTCAACCCCTCGCAAAATATCCTTGAACGATAATTATTCTGTCGGCACTATAATTGGTAAGGTGACGATGAAGGTCGTTCCTTGGCCAGGTTCGCTTTCCACTCGGATATCCCCTTTATGAAGCGATACGATCTGTTTAACAATGGCTAGTCCCATCCCGCTACCGCCATACTTGCGACTGTGAGAACGATCAGCTTTAAAGAAGCGTTCAAATATACGTTCTTGGTCCTCGGGAGAAATACCAATGCCAGTGTCGGATATTCGGACGATTACATTGTCCAAATCTTGTTTGATGCTGACGTTAATCACACTGTCATCCTTGGAGAACTTGATGCTATTTCCAAGGAGATTCGTCCACACCTGACTTAACAGATCATGGTCTGCCCATACGATTACTGATTTCAAATCAAGTTCAAAACTAATGTTGCGTGCCGACCATTGGGGCTGTATCGCCACGATTACACGTCTGATCTGTTCGTCAAGACTGAACGTGATAAGCCGCAGTTGTTGGGATTGCGATTCAAGCAAGCTCAGCTTTAACAAACTATCGCTCATCTTGGACATCCGCTCCGCTTCAGCAATAATAATGTCGAGATAACGATTCCGTTCATCCTCTGTGAGGGCTACTTTCTTGAGCGCAATAGCATAACCAGATATCGAGGTAAGCGGAGACTGAACCTCATGCGACACATTCGTTACGAACTCCCTACGCATTTGCTCAAGGTGCTGCAGATCGTGCATCATTTCCTCGAAGCTATTAGCCAAGGTACCTAACTCACCCATCTGCTTAATATTCAATTCGACATTAAAATCCCCAGTTGCTATACGCCTAGTTGCCTTTGTAAGCCTTTTGATCGGTCTCACTAAGAACATAGAAGCGACCAGTATCAATACGCTTCCCGTTATTAACGAATACGCCAAAAAATTAAATAGCAGATTCCTCGTAGAAGACAAAGTAGGAGGCACAATCGGCTCCACAAACATCGCCTTCGTTCCCATTTCAGTTTTCAAAGGTAGTCCTAAGAGGTTGGAAGAACCTATACTCGGTTTAACTTGAACAGCTTCACCAGCCAATACTTTCTTCAGTTGCTCCCTAGTCACGGTAACAGGGCTCTCTCCATTAAGCACTCCGTAAGACTGGTACTGACCGTTCTCATCGTAAATTCGAATATGGTAGGAATCAAGCTGCTTCATTCCACTTATAAGAACATCCGCTTCACGTGATGGTAAGGTTTCGTATATCCGGGCGATGTCCTGACCAAAGCGAAGTAAGGGAATTCGCAGGTTTTCGTTTAATTTATCTTGAAATACCCAGGTTGTCACAAATAGAGAAATCAGTGTGCCTCCGATCACGGAGACTAGAAAGGTCAGAACAACACGTGTATATAACGATTTGATCATTCGTAAACCTCAAGCCGATAGCCAAGCCCCCGCACCGTCTCGATTCGAAAATCGGGTGTAGTCGCAAACCGTTCGCGTAGACGTTTAATATGTACGTCTATCGTTCGATCATCTCCAGCGTAATCAATCCCCCAGATCTGATCGATTAGCTGCTCGCGCGTATAGACTTGTCCGGGTGTTCCAGCGAGCTTATACAGCAATTCGAACTCCTTGAGTGGCAACGTGAATGACTCTGTTCCTCTCATCACCTTATAGGTTTGCCGATCAAGGACGACGTTGCCGAACTGGATCGTCTGAGTGGAACCAATCTTGTATCGCTTCAATAAGGATCTAACACGAACCGTCAACTCCAGCGGATCGAATGGCTTCGTCAAATAATCGTCTGTCCCCAGTTCGAAGCCCTTCACCTTCTCCCAGGTTTCACCTCTCGCAGTTAGCATAAGTAAGGGAAGATCCGGATTGGCTTTTCGGAGCTCTTTACATAACGTCCACCCATCCATAATCGGCATCATGATATCGAGTACAACAAGATCAACCTGCTTTGAGGCGTAAACGGCTAACGCTTCTTTGCCGTCTGCAGCTTCGGCTGTATCAAATCCGTCGTTACGTAGAAATAAACAGACGAGTTCGCGAATGTTCGCGTCGTCGTCAGCAACTAGTATAGTAGGCATTCGTACCCTCTTTTCCTGTTATCCATCCTAGCCATTATACTACAATATACTTCCAGCCAAGAAGGAACGCCTTCGGCATCATTTAAAGGGTGATGATCGTTTCACGAAAGCGCAAAACTTATACTTTCTTATCTTTCAAAAAAGAGCGTCTAACACGGTAATCCGCATGTAGACGCTCTTGAAGTCGTTTGACTTTACCTCCAAACGACTTACTTTTTATTCATCTTAAACTTCAGGAAGAGCTCATTGTAATGAGCAAGCATCCGTTTGCCAAGATTATCATACACCTCAAGCCGATCCGTAATCTCAGCAGGCGGGTAGAAACGGGTATCCTCGGAAGTTTCCTTCGGAAGTAGCTCCAGCGCAGGGATGTTAGGTGTGGAATAACCTACGTATTCTGCATTCTTAGCCGCTACATCTGGGCGAAGCATGAAGTTAATGAACTTATGAGCTCCATCCACATTATCCGCAGTTCGTGGAATGACCATGTTATCAAACCACTTGTTCGAGCCTTCCTCAGGCACTACATAATCCAATTTATCATTCTCATCCATGATCTCAGAAGCATCACCGGACCACACAATCCCAACAGCAGCCTCTTCATTGGCAAGCAGCATCTTGATCTCATCTCCGACAATCGCCTTAACGTTAGGAGACAGCCTATTCAGCTTGGTCAGCGCTTCTTGCAGGTGAGCCTCATCCCGGTCATTAACCGAATAGTGCAGGCTGTTCAAAGCCATACCCATTACTTCGCGTGCTCCATCCACCAAGAAAATGTTGTTCTTCAGCCTGCTGTCCCAGAGGGAATCCCAGCTGGTGAAATCCATCCCTTTGGTCATCTCCGGATTGAAGATAATTCCGACGGTTCCCCAGAAGTAAGGCACGGAATACTTGTTGCCAGGATCGAAGGAAAGGTCCATAAACCGCGGATCAATATTCTTTAGATTCGGAACCTTGCTATGATCCAGCGGTATGAGCAAATTTTCTTCTTTCATCTTAGCAATGGCGTAATCCGAAGGAATTACGACATCAAAAGTAGTTCCACCCTGCTCCACTTTAGTTAGCATAGCTTCATTAGAGTCAAAAGTTTGGTAAATGACCGTTAATCCGGTCTCTTTTTCAAATTCCTTCAACAGATCAGGATCGACATAGTCGCCCCAGTTATAGATAGTCAGTGTATTCCCACCGGAATAGCCCTCTCTCGAGTTCATCCAGGAGCCCAAGTACATTAGAGCAAATGCCGTGATCATGATCGCCAAAAAAGCATTTACCAGCTGTTTCATCTAGGCACCCCCGCTTCCGCCACTGGCTCCGCCACAGCTTCCGAGGTATTCTGACGGTTCTTCTTAAGGGTCAGGAAGTAATAACCGACAACGAGCAGTATCGTGAACAGGAAGATCAGTGTCGATAGCGCATTAATGGATAACGACACCCCTTGCCGAGCTCTGGAATAAATCTCAACCGATAGCGTCGAATAACCATTACCCGTTACGAAGAACGTAACTGCAAAGTCATCCAGTGAATACGTAAGTGCCATGAAGAATCCACTAAAGATCCCCGGTTTGATAATCGGCAGAATAACCTTAGTCAGAACATCCTTGCGGCTTGCGCCGAGGTCACGTGCGGCATCCGTCAGTGAAGGACTCATATCCTGTAAATGCGGCAGAATCATCAACACGGCAATCGGCACACTGAACGCGACATGCGAAAGCAGGACGGACACGAAGCCAAGCTTGATGCCTGCAATGGTGAACAGGATCAGGAACGATGCACCGATAATGACATCCGGACTAACGATCAACACGTTGTTCAGAGATAACAAGGTGTTTTTAGCACGGCGGTTCTGTACACTCTTAATGGCCAATGCACCAATAATAGCGATAAGCGTGGCGATAGCCGAGGACAGAAGCGCGATTACAAGCGTGTTGATCATGATGATAATCAGACGTGTATCCTGAAGGACCTCACGGTAGTAATCCAGCGTAAAGCCCTCGAACTTGTGCATCGTCCCCCCGCTGTTGAACGAATAGTACATCAGATAGAAGATTGGCGCATACAGAACAGCGAACACTAGCACTAGGTACAGATTGGAGAACCCGTTTTTATTTCTCATTCCGCACCCCTTTCCGCGATCCGCCGGTAATAATCATAAACAGCGCCATAATAGCAATCAGAAACACTGCGACCGTGGAGCCCATGCCCCAGTCCTGTGTGACCAGAAAATGCTGCTCAATCGCAGTACCGAGTGTAATGACCCTGTTGCCTGCAATCAGACGAGTAATCATAAACAGGGACAGCGCTGGTATGAATACCGCCATACAACCGGAACGTACACCCGAAATGGTCAATGGAAAAATAACGCGCCGGAACGTCGTCCAGCCTGAAGCACCCAGATCACGTGCCGCATCCAGCAAGGATAAATTAAGATCCTCCAAAGCGCTGTAGATCGGCAAGATCATGAATGGGATAAAGATATACACAGATACAAATACAAAGCTGAAGCCCGTAAACAAAATTTGCTGTTCTCCGATTCCAAGCAGATCAAAGAAATTGTTGATTGGTCCGAACGTACCAAATATGCCGATAAAAGCGTAAGTTTTTAGCAGCAAATTAATCCATGTCGGTAAAATAATCAGCAATAACCATAGCTGCTTATGCTTCGTTCTCGTCAACAGATATGCCGCCGGATAGGCGACCAGCAAAGAGAATGCTGTAATCAAAAACGCATACCAGAATGAGGTCAGCGTCATTTTTAAGTACACAGGTGTAAAGAAGTTCACGTAGTTATCTAGCGTAAGATGCCCATCCAGATCAAATAGAGAATAATAGATGACAAGCAGCACTGGTGCGATTACAAACAAGGCGATCCACAGGTAATAAGGGATGAGATAATACGATCTGCCCTTATTCTTCATGACTCTCCACCTCGCCGTAAGCTTCCAGACGTTTGTCGAACTCTTCCTCCGTTTCACCAAAACGCATAACATGAATCGCTTCCGGATCAAAATAAAGGCCAATTTCACTACCTACCGTAGCCTTACGTGTAGAATGCACAAGCCATTCATGTCCGGATTCATCATAACAACTGATTTCATAGTGGACACCCCGGAACAACTGGGAATCCACTCGCACACGTAGCTTACCCTGTTCCAGTGTTGAAATTTCCAAATCCTCGGGGCGTATAACAATCTCCACAGATTCGTTTGGTTTAAGACCAGCATCAAAACATTCAAAGCGGCGCCCGTTAAACTCCACCAGATAGTCTTCAATCATAACACCCGGAACAATGTTGGACTCGCCAATAAAATCAGCCACGAAACGGTTAATTGGCTCATCATAGATATCATTAGGTGTTCCGCTTTGTTCTATTTTTCCTTTGTTCATGACAAAAATCCAGTCGGACATCGCGAGTGCCTCTTCCTGGTCATGTGTAACAAAAATAAAAGTAATGCCAAGTCGTTGCTGCATTTCACGCAGTATGTACTGCATCTCTGTTCGCAGCTTCAGATCGAGCGCAGATAGCGGCTCGTCCAGCAAAAGAACCTGCGGCTCATTCACAATCGCACGAGCAATAGCCACGCGCTGACGTTGACCACCAGACATTTCGTTAATGGCACGCTGCTCGTAGCCCACAAGGTTAACGAAACTTAGCGCTTCCTGCACCTTCTTCGTGATGACGTCTTTCTTAAGCTTCTTAATGCGCAGTCCGAAAGCCACATTCTCGAATACGTTCAGGTGTGGAAACAATGCGTAATCCTGAAATACCGTATTGACCTGCCGCTCATTGGCTGGAATGTGGTTGATCACTTTACCGTTTAAATAGATAGAACCGCTTGTTGGCTCTGCGAAGCCAGCGATCAATCGTAGAATAGTCGTTTTACCACAGCCTGATGGACCAAGTAGTGTATAGAATTTGCCGCGCTCTATCTCAAAGCTGACTCCTTTTAACACCGGATCTTCGTCGTCATATTGCTTGGTAACCTCTTCAAATGAAATAATGGTGCCTTCCTGAATAGCTATAGCTAACAACCTCCCTGCCTAAAGTATCACAATACTATTTTACCCGCATCTCGCGGAGAACAATCGAATGGGCATGCTCAGCGCTAATAAGCGACAATTCCTCCTCTCATTCGACACTCCAATAGATATAGCATATTAGATTGTACCATTATATGCGATAGCTTACATGGATAAGGAATGCGTAAACTTAACAACTTTGTAAAATATCCAGTCCTCCAAGCCTTTTTTAAGGTGTTATAATGAAAACGAACTGAAAGACCAGACAGTTTTTTCATTTTTTTCCGAAAGAAGATGAATGATAATGAACGAGGGGTTACAAGACCGCCTTGAAAAATATGGTTTCTCACTTTACATGATACGAATTACGCTGGCCGCTTCACTTTCATGGGTCGCCGTACACAGCATATATGGTAGCCAATATTTATACTTTGCACCCCTTGCGGCTATCCTCATCACTCAAGCCAGTGTTAAAGCATCGCTAGAAAAAGGAATCTACCGCCTGATCGGCATTATTCTTGGCGGGATCGTTAGCTTAATTGTTGGCCAGTTTTTTGATGTAGGTGGGCTTTCTATCCTGCTCATTCTACTCATCGGGATTGGCATCGCTACGGCCTGTAAGATGAACATTCAAGCTGTCTCACAGGTGGGTGTTACTTCCGTTCTAGCTCTTACTTTTTACCAGAATGACTACGTGCTTTGGAGAATAGGGGAAACATTTATTGGTGTGCTGATCGCCCTGGTCATCAATATGATTATCGTGCCGCCGAACAGGTTCGTCAAGGTAAAAGCATTGGCATTCGAAGGAAGTCTTCTACTTGCGGATGCATTAAAAGATCTCGTAGGCGTAAGACGTGATTCTCCGAAAGATAATTTGCTGGAGGAAGCAGGTAAACTCCTGTCGAATAGCAGCCGGGAACAGAAAGAAATGTTCTATACCCTCACACATTATCAGTGCCGGGGTGAACTGAAGGGACTCATACAGGCTACCTCACATCTAAAAAGCATTCATTCCTACGTCAAAGAAATCGCCGACGATATTCGTCTTCTGCCAGCGCATCACGCCTCTTCGGACTGGATGAAGGATGTGCTGGAATCAACCGCAGATTGCATTGCTCTTTATGGAACCAGAACCTTATCAGACGCCGAATGCCAACGTTCTCTTGCCGATTGTATAGAGCGTGCTCGTGACCTGCAATTGGCCAGTTTCTCTGAACTACAAGGGAATTGTTCGCTATCAAGCATTCGTGATCTTGGTGCGGTCTTCAGTCACTTAAACCGGGTGTTGGAGGAAGTAGAGCGTGCTAAATCTGCTACTTATGTTGTAGCCACTCGGCCCTCAACGGCTGAAGTCGCACGCGCTTTACGTTTTATTAAAAAGGGACTCTCCCAGAAGCTTTAAGCTTCGGGAGTGTCCCTTTTGTTCAAATATAAGGATGCCGAAGGCGTTTATGCTTGCCTATTCATCAATATGCCCTCATACGCCCCTGATTACTACAATCACCACATAAATTAACTAAACCGACTGCTTCGCGGCACGTCCTATCCTCACATTCACCAGAACAATGCTGCTAACAATAAGCAATAGACCAATCACAAGATTCAAAGTAATCTGCTCATTTAAAAAGACTACGCTAGTACCTATCGAGATCAGTGGAATCAAAAAAGTGAATGATCCGACCTTCCCTGCCTCTCCCTCGTTAATCAGCTTGAAATAGATCAGCCAGCCTAAAGCGATCACAAAGACTGCAATAAATATTGTATCGGCTATAAACGTTCCACTCCAGGTGATATCCGACCACTTCTCTGTAGCAGATCCCGAAAGCAGCAAAATGATACCACCGATCGTTATTTGCATAGCGGTCATCCATAGCATATCCACGCGCACAGCATTTCGTTTCATATATACCGTTCCTAATGCCCAGCTCAAAGCACTGGCTAAAGCAAGCACAATTCCCCATATAGAGATGCTTCCGTTAAGTCCTCCAATACTGAGGGAGCCAACTCCGATGAACCCTAGCAACAGACCTGCCATTTTGAGCCCGTACATACTCTCTCCTAACCACAGCCATGAAAAAATGCCCAGCAATACCGGCTGCAGAAATACAATGGACGAGAATAATCCTGCGGGTACATACTGCAAGCCAATTGTCTGAAATCCATAATAAAACACGATACTTAATATAGCCGAGGTCAGATAGATCGGCCATAGCTGCTTGAAGCGAAGCTCCTTCATCTTAGGAAGTGCAATTAGAATCAGAATGAATCCGCCGATGACGGTTCGGATACCTGCAAATAATAAGGGTGGAGCGTAGTCTAAGGCGATTTTCGATATAGGCCAATTTATGCCCCATACAATCACCAAAAATATAAGAAGGATGATGCTTTTCTTCTGCTGATTCATGTATTCACTCCTTGGTGTAGATTCATCACAAATGATACAATAATTAAGAATATAAATGAAATGAATAATACTCATAAGGGGCATATCATATTTGTTATGAACAATAATCAAATTCGTTTGTTCGTCAAAATCGCGGAAAGCGGTAGTTTTACCAAAGCTGGTGTAGAACTGAATATGACCCAACCTGCTGTCAGTCGAGCAATTTCCTCTTTAGAAGCCGAACTGGATGTAAAGCTATTACTTCGAGATCGACGGAACGGTCTAATGCTTACTGACCTCGGCAAGCGTATCCTTGTTATTTTTCGTGAAATTCTAATGGGCTTTGATAAGGTCAATCAGGAGATTTCCGCCGAGAGGGGGCTTGAGAAGGGAAGCATTCGAATTGGGGCTTTTCCAGTGGCTTCTGCCTATTTTTTACCGAAGATTATTAGCTCTATCACTGAAAGATATCCGAATATTACGATTAGCCTGCAGGAGGGCTCTATCGCCGAAGTCAGAGAATGGCTGGAATCCAAAGAAATTGATGTTGGCTTATTGCTCGCTCCTTGCGAGGCGTTCGAAACCATCCCACTATATAGAGAAAAGCTGTACGCTGTAATCAGAGATGACCATCCTTTGCACGAGCGTTCTGTCATAGGTGTGAGAGAATTAGCGGGTGAGCCTATGCTGATCTGTAAAGCAGGTTATGAACCACCGGTGGTAGATTTATTCCGCAGGAGCAGCAGCTATCTGAATGTAAAATATGTGGTTAATAACTATGCAACAGCTCTTAATATGGTTCAAGAGGGGCTGGCTGTGGGTGTGATGTCTGAGCTATCTTTGTTATCTTTACCTCCAAATGTAGTAACCCGTGAACTGCAGCCCGACGCCTACAGAGATATACATATCGCAGTCAGCTCGCTTACCGATACTTCCATAGCTGTAAAGATGTTCATAGAGACAGCTCTGGATCTTTTTACTAAGCCTAAAAAAATGGATGATGAGGAGTGCTGAAGATGAACTTTAAAAGACTTGGAAATAGCGGACTACAAGTATCCGCATTGGGACTGGGGACAAACGCTTTTGGTAAAAGGGCGGATCAAGAGACCTCCATACAGATCGTACATACTGCGCTGGATCATGGCATTAACTTTATCGATACCGCTAATATTTACGCCGGCTCCGAATCTGAACGAATCATCGGTCTGGCCTTGGAAAGTAGAAGACATAAGGCTGTTCTCGCCACTAAAGCAGGCTTAGTTAAGCAAGACGGACCTAACGGAAGCGGCTCCTCGAGGCGCCATTTGATGCAGGAATTAGAAGATAGTCTTCGCCGCCTAAAAACGGACTATATCGATCTATACCAGATTCACACCTTCGATCCCAATACGCCACTCGAAGAGACGTTACGGACCCTGGACGATATGGTATCTTCGGGCAAAGTACGCTATATCGGGGCTTCCAACTATACAGCATGGCAATTAATGAAGGCGATTGGAATTAGTGAGGCACGGAGCTTCGCCAAATATATTTCAATTCAGTGTAGCTATTCCTTAGCAGATCGGACCCCGGAGAATGAGCTTCTCTCCCTTTGTCTTGATCAAGGTGTAGGGATTATTCCTTATTTTCCACTGGCGGGCGGAATTCTCACAGGCAAATATAATTCAAACGGTTCCGCACCTTCAGGGTCCAGAGCAGATACCGATCCTAATTTCAAAAGATTCCTGAATCATGAACGGATCGAACTGGGGAACAAAGTGGGACAGATCGCTGAAGAACTGGGAACCTCTTCTACTGCACTTTCCTTAGCTTGGCTCATGAATCGTCCTGCCGTCTCGACAGTTATTGTGGGGGCTACACGCGTGGAGCAGCTGGAACAGAATTTGCATAGCACCTCCATTCAGCTTAACGAAGAATCAGTGAGCAAGCTGGATGAGGCAAGTGATTCCTTCCGCTTTGGCGAGCCTTTCGCTTTTTATCGGCTCCCATAGTCTGAACTACTATAATGAAGGAGGGGAGTATTATGACAACACATACAACGGCTAGTATTCAAGTGATGCTTGAAGAGCATAAGGACTTTTTTAATCGTGGCGCAACTAAAGAGGTTGCCTTTCGGCTTAGTCAGCTTCAGAAACTTAAAGACAGTATTAAACGATACGAGAGTCGTATTATCACTGCCTTACAACAGGATTTAGGAAAAAGTGAGTTCGAGGCTTATGCCACAGAAATCGGCTTCACCTTGGACAGCCTAGGTTACATGATGAAACATCTCAGACGTTGGGCGAAGCCCGTAAAGGTTAGATCACCACTGCACTTATTTCCTGCGAAGAGTTATATCTTAAGTGAACCTTACGGTACCGCGCTCATTATAGGTCCTTTTAATTATCCATTTCAGTTGCTGATCGAACCGCTTATAGGCGCCATTGCCGCTGGAAACTGCGCTGTCCTCAAGCCATCGGAGAGCACACCAGCCATTACGGCTGTTATAGAGCAGCTCATTCAGGAGACCTTCGAACCCCAGTATATTCGCGTAGTTCAGGGGGAGAAAGAGACCACCAATCTGCTGATCCATGCCAAGTTTGATTATATTTTCTTCACGGGCAGTGTTCCGGTCGGCAAAATCGTGATGGAAGCCGCTGCGAAGAATCTAGTGCCTGTAACCTTGGAGCTTGGCGGGAAAAGTCCGGTCATTGTCGACACATCAGCCAATCTTGATGTTGCAGCGAAGCGAATCGTATGGGGAAAATTATTAAATGCCGGTCAAACCTGTATCGCCCCCGATTATTTGCTCGTTCATAAGGACATTGCTAATGAATTGATCACCAAAATCAAACATCAGATTACTGAATTCTACGGTCAAAATGCGCAGCCGAATACAGATTATGGCCGGATCGTAAATGAGCGCCAGCTGCAAAGACTCGCCAGTCTCATTGAACGGGATCGGGAAAAGGTGGTTATGGGCGGAACCGTCATTTCAGAAGAACGTTATATTGAACCTACACTAATCTATCCTGCGGCTTGGACTGACGCTTCTATGGAAGATGAGATCTTCGGTCCGATCCTACCCATATTGGAATATCATCAATTGGATGAAGCTATCCGGAGTATTAACGAGCACCCAAAACCACTTGCACTTTATCTATTCACAGAGGATAAAAATGTTGAACAAGAGGTGCTTTCCCGAGTCTCTTTCGGAGGAGGCTGCATCAATGATACGATCTCGCATGTGGCGAACGCTAGCTTGCCGTTTGGTGGGGTAGGCAACTCTGGAATCGGCGGTTATCACGGGAAGCACAGCTTTGAAGTCTTTTCCCACCGCAAAAGCATCGTTAAGAGAGGCACACGAATCGACCTTGGGATTGTGTACCCACCCTATGGGAATAAGATCAAGCTAGTACGAAAAGTATTGAAGTAGACAAAGCAGCAAGCCTCCCATGACTGGGAGGCTTGCTACTTTTCAGAGGAACCACTTTTCATTATTTGAACAGCTGTACCAATTCCTCTACATGTAACTCCGCGGTAGAAGGAAACCAGAGCTCAGCACTCTCTTTCAAGGATGGACTTCCGGCTCCAACGGACCTCATACCAGCGGCTTTGCTGGCAGCTATCCCCTCCGCTGTATCTTCGATAGCTACGCAGCAGTCAGGTGATATGCCCAGCATCTCGGTAACCTGTAAATAAATTTCCGGATCTGGCTTGCCCATACGGATGTTTTTAGGGTCAGCAATCGCCTGAAACAAGCGCCCGATCTTCAATCGTTCAAGAATCAGCATCGCATTCTCATTAACGGAAGCCAGCCCGACAGGGATTCGCCTTTTCTTCAAATCGGTCAGAAGACTATGGATACCCGGGTGCAAATCATCCGGTGTCATTTGTTGAATCAGCTGTTTATACTTTTCGTTCTTTTTGTTGCAGAGCATTCCTTTTACCGGTTGGGGTAAATTCAGACCGCTTCCCTCCAGTAGAATCTCTAAACATTCCATTCGACTATGGCCCTTCAGACGTACATGCTTCTCTCTATCAAAAGAAATCGCCAGCTCATCGGCTAAGGCTTTCCAGGCCAGATAATGATACTCACTAGAATCGGTAATAATCCCGTCCAGCTCGAAAATAACAGCTTCAAGCTGCTTCACATTTGAAAGAGACACCGGCTTCTTTACAGTTAACTGCACAAGGCTCCCTTTATGTAGAATTTCAATCTCTTCACCTGTCAGTAGTGTATAAATCACTACCTTACTATCAACATAAATATCCAATAAGTGCCCACCGCTTGTTATTTTAAACCGATAGCTGTCCCATTGTGCTGGCAAGGCAGGATTAAAGGACAGCATACCGCCACATAAGCGCATCCTACCAAACCCATTCACAATCGACAGCCAAGATCCTGCCATAGCAGCAGTATGCAGCCCGTCCTTCACATTGCGGTTAATATCATCTAAATCCATCCGTACCGTGCGGTCAAAATAGGCGTACGCCCCCGCTAAATCACCAATCTCAGCAGAAATAATACTGTGAATGCACGGTGACAAAGAAGAATCATGTGTCGTTAGCGGCTCATAATAATTGTAATTGCGGATCTTGTCCGCCAAGCTGAACTGATCACCTAACAGAAACATGGCCATCACCAGATCTGCCTGTTTGAGCACCTGATGACGGTAAATCACCAACGGATGGTAATGAAGCAGAAGTGGATATTTATCCGCTGGCGTATGTTCAAAGTCCCACTTTTTCTTAGTCAGAAACGTATCATCCTGAGCATAGATGCCAAGCTCCTCATCAAAAGGGACATACATTTTTTCTGCGGCGACCAGCCAATCACCAGGCTCTTCCTCAGTCAGACCAATCTTGCCCTTCAGACGTTCAAAATGCTCCGGATACTGCTTTCCTAACAGTCTGGCTATCTCATATGCATAATAGAGTTGATCCCGTACCATAAGATTAGTGTATGCATTATTGTTAACGATAGCTGTATACTCATCTGGACCCGTTACTGCGTCAATACAGAACGCACCCTCCCTGGCTGGATTAAAATGACCCAGATCCACCCAAAAGCGGGAGGTCTCGAAAATCATTTCCGCCCCCTCCAGAACCAGAAACTCATAATCGTCAGTTGCCCGCACATACTGTTTAATGGCATAGGCAATATCCGCGTTAATATGCATTTGTGCTGTTCCTGCCGGAAAATAGGAAGAGTTCTCAGCCCCGTCTATGGTGCGCCAAGGATACAGTGCTCCCTTCTGAGACATCACTGCTGCCCGTTCCCGTGCCTTATCTAACGTAGCATAACGAAACTCGAGTAGCTTCCGGCTAATCTCCGGCTGTGTAAATGTAAAGAAGGGTATCATATACATCTCAGTATCCCAGAAATAGTGACCTTCGTATCCTTCACCCGTCAGGCCCTTGGCCCCGATGTTCGTAACCCCGTCACGTCCTACGGATTGCAGCAATTGAAAAGCATTAAAACGGATACCCTGTTGAAGCGCAAGATCGCCCTGAATCTCCACATCGGTATGTGCCCAGAATTGATCCAGAAAAGCCCGTTGTTCATGAACTAGCGCTTCAAACCCACAGTTCTCCGCCAAGTGTTGCACTTCTAAGCACCTGCCTAACAGCTCGTCTTCTGCATAATCCTTAGAAGTGTGATACGAAATGTACTTGGTCAGGGAGATCCTTTCCCCCATTATCACTGGAACAACCCATTGCATGGACAATCGCTGATCTTCTAGCTGCACGAGCCTTTCATATCCAGCGCTACATTTCAGACTGTGGCTTATCCCTGTTAAAAGAGAAAACCCGGTATGCCGCGTCCTCTGCTTCATCCACAAAAAGGACTGCTCGAGCTCATGCCCGGTTTCGACTAGCAGCAAATTGGGTTCCTTACTCCCTGATCCCAGCCGGGGGTCATCCGTGACCTCCGGCCTTTGGATCTCACCATCAATCGATGAAGTAAACGTTAGGGTTCCCTCAAAATTCAATGCCTTGACCTCGTAATCTATGGCCGCTAAATGTTTATGCTGCATGGCCACCATCCGACGAATGTTCAGCTGTACCCTGTGTCCGGCAGGAGATTCCCATTCTACCTGCCGATGCAAGATCCCATTTCGCATATCCAGCTTCCGTTCATAACGGTGCACTTGCCCACTGTTCAACTGAAAGGTATGACCCTCAATGCTGAGTTCAATAATCTTGGCATCCGTCACGTTCAGCATAGCTTGGTTGCGGGAAGGATACCCATAAGCTCCCTCTGGATACACAATAGGCTCGGAATCAAAAAATCCATTCAAATAGTTCCCTGTTACAGATGAGCCCGAGTGGCCATGGTAGCCTTCCTCGAAATTACCGCGCATACCAATGTATCCATTACCCAGAGCAAATACACTTTCGCTTCTTTGATTGTTCTCTTCATCATAAGTCTCCTCATCAAGACTCCACTCCCGGTAAGGATACACCGCAGCCGGATGTACGTATGGTTTCATCTTCATCTCTCAATGCTCCTCCTGACACAGTTTTGTTCAATTAGCTATACTTCATCCTTATAATTCCTGAAATGTTCAAATCAACCTTTTATTGATCCACCCATAAGCCCTCTGACGAAATACTTTTGCAGCAGGAAAAAAATCGCAAGCGGCATCAGCATAGAGATAAATGCAGCCGAGGTGAGTAAATGCCAGTCGTTGCCTCGTGAGCCTACTAAGTCGGCGATCTTCATCGACATGACCTGCACTGACGGTTGATTGCCGATAAAAATCAGCGAGACTAAATAGTCATTCCACACCCATAGGAATTGAAAGATTCCGATAGAAGCCAGTGCGGGCACAGATAACGGTAGAATCAGCCTACTGAAAATAGTGAAATGGCTCGCCCCATCCATAAAAGCTGACTCAAACAAATCCTTAGGAAGCTGACTGATAAAGTTATACATAAAGTAGGTAACCAGCGGTAATCCAAAGGCCGTATGCGCCAGCCAAATGCCCAAGTAACTTCCGTTCAGTCCAAGAGCCGTATAATCTTTGAGCACTGGAATAAGTGCCACTTGTATTGGAATAACGAGCATTGCGATAATGATGACAAAAAGCGTGCGGCGTCCAGGAAAACGTAGCCAAGCAAAAGCATAGGCGGCAAAAGAAGCGATCAACACCGGAATGACCGTCGCCGGAACAGCAATCGTCAGTGTATTCCAGAAGGCTTGCGACAATCCGGTACCCTTTTGCACCGTTTCACTGCCATCGGCTTGCTTGAGCTTGTATTCCTTGCCCGAGAGCACGTTATTGTAGTTATCCAATGTGAGATCCGGTGTCATTTTCCAGCCTTGTTCCTGTTGATTTATGGTACGCGCTCTGCGGTTCTCCCACATCAAACGACTGCCATCGGCCTTAACGCCTGCCTTCAGCTGATCATCTGTATAGGTTTTGCCATTCACCTCGATCGGCTCCCGCAGATCCACATCTTTAGATAGCTGAAGGGTCTCTCCAGCCTTCCACTCCTGATGAGGAAAAGCTTTCCACCATCCAGTCTGCAAAATATCGGCAGCCGGACGGAAGGAGGAAATGAACAGCCCAAGGGTCGGAAGCAGCCAAATGAAACAAATCACACCCAGCACGATATTAACAATCGTCTTGCTGCCTTTTCTCTTCTTTTTCCCGGCCATTAGAATCCCCCTTGCTTACGGAACTGACGTAGATTGATTATGATCACAGGCAACACCGCGATCAGCAGAACAATAGCCAGCGTGGAGCCGTAACCGAAATTCCGGTACATAAAGAATTGGCGGTAAAACTGTGTAGCCACTACCTCTGTATCGTATTGACCTCCTGTCATCACCATGACGACGTCAAATATTTTCAACGTAAAGACGATAATGGTCGTTGTCACAGTCAGAATGGTTGCTGAAATGTAGGGGATCATGATTCCAAAGAAGATCTTCACCTCATTAGCACCATCCACTCGTGCAGCTTCCAATATGTCATCAGGAACTCCCTTAATAGCTGCCGAGAATATCACCATTGCAAATCCGGTCTGCATCCAGATCAGAATGATGATGAGGAAAAAGTTATTCCACGGCTGAAGCATACTCGTCCATGCCTGTGGTTCTCCCCCAAAATAAGTAACGATGGCGTTCAAAAGTCCAATTTGTTCATCGCCGGGTTGATAGTAATATACAAACTTCCAAATAACGCCTGCGGCTACAAAAGAAATAGCCATCGGCATAAAAATGATCGATTTGGCTAGCTTCTCATAGCTGCTTCTGTCGGCAAGAATTGCAATCAAGAGCCCAAAAGCTACACATGCCAGTGTACCAACGAATACCCAAAGTAAATTGTTACGCAGTGCCGTCGCCATTAGATGGTCGCTAAAGATCGCTGCATAGTTGCTGAGACCCACAAATTTCTCTGAAGAAGCATTGAAAAAGCTTAAATACAGCGTCCGCAGCGCAGGCAGCACCAATAGCCACCCCAATATAATCACTGCCGGACCAATAAAAATATAAGGCAATACCTTTCGGCGTACGTAATCAGGATATTGCTCGACTGCCCAGGTAAGTGTGTAATAGATCAGATAAACACCCAGAACCCCCCATAGAACAGCCAGAACCGCCGTTAGTAGCGGATTTAGTGTTGAATCCCGAAAGAACAAAAAGATCGAGCCATTAACAACAACATTGGCTATTAATACTAAAAGAGACAGCAATACCGCCCTAAGGCTTACCGTCTGCTTGGCTTTTAATTGTGGCTTCATTTGTGGTTGTGGTTGTAGTTGTGATTGTCCACCCATATTAGCTCCAGCTCCTCCTATACTCGCGCTTTGGAAAACAAAAAGAGGGGCAGAGAACCTTCAAATCTCGCTGCCCCTCTTTTAACTGTGTGCTTTCAATATTAGGTTAGTTGTTCCAGCCAGACTGGATTTGTTCCAACGCCTGATCCAGCGTCGCAGTACCACTTACGTAGTCGGTCATGCCCTTCCAGAAGGTACCTGCGCCCACTTTGCCCGGCATCAGGTCAGAGCCATCAAAGCGCAGCGTGGAAGCATCCTGAACCAGCTTCGCCATCCGGCGATCGGATTCTGAGGTATACCAGTCCAGGGAAGCATCATTCATTGGAGCAATTACGCCGCCCGATTGCACCCAGCTCTTAATGGATTCTCCTGTAGTAAAGAATTCCATAACTGCACGAACTTCAGGACGATCGTTGAACATCGCGTAAATATCGCCAGCAACTAGTACTGGTTTACCATATTGAGGGTCAATAGGCGGCATGTAAAACCAATCATAATCTACATCAACCTTTGCGGTTTCAGGGAAGAAGCTTGTAATAAAGTTGCCGAGCATATTAAACCATGCTTTAGGAGGATTATTGAACATTGGTGCTGGGGCATCCCCGAACGATGTCGTCACGATGGATTTTGCACCACCATAGACATAATCCTTGTTGAGCCAAATTTTGGACATGGTTTCAACTGCATTCTTCACTTCTGGAGAGGTAAATGGCAGCTCACCTTTTACCCATTTATCGTAGTTCTCAGGTGTAGTTGTGCGCAGCATTATATTTTCTACCCAGTCTGTTGCCGGCCAGCCTGTTGCAGCACCACTCTCGATTCCAATAGCCCAAGCAGGATCACCGTCTTTCGCAATTTGTTCCGTCAGAGCCATCATCTCATCCCATGTCTCAGGAACCTTGTAGCCTGCTTCATCAAATTGCTTTTTTGGATACCAGACCAAGCTCTTTACGTTACTGCGGTTCCAGATCCCCGCCATGATCTTGCCGTCTTTCCCGTCCATATTAGACATATCAAGCCAGCTCTTGTTGTAATTAGCCGTCAATTTGGCTTGATCCAGCACGTTAGTTAAATCGATAACCTTGCCAGTCTTAGCAATGGAGGCTAGCAGTCCCGGCTGCGGGAAATCAGCGATATCCGGAGCATTTCCACCGTCTACTCGAATGTTTATCGTAGCTTCGAACTCTTTTGAGCCCTCGTATTGAATATCAATTCCTGTCTTCTCTTCAAACTCTTTAATACTATTCTCAAATTTCACTTGGTCAGCATCTACGAAGGGGCCGAACATCGTTACTTTAGTTCCTTTATAGTCGCCCTTCATGGCTAGCTCTAGCGGAGATCCCGATGGCTCGGTGCTAGGAGCAGTTGTAGCTTTCTCAGTGTTATCTGCTGTTGGGCTGGTAGTCGCCGCAGGTGGATCTGTAGGCGCTGCATTGTTGTTATTGCCTCCGCCGCATGCGCTCAGCATCATAGTGAAGGATAAACACAGTACTAAAGCCAATGACTTTTTACGTCCTGAGGTTTTCTTCATCTTTTGTACATCCCCTTTAATGGTTTTAGAGATTGCTTCTGACTCAATCATCCGGTACCCTGGCATGTATAAGCAGCTTGTAGCAGATCACCTCCTTGCAAAGCTTTTCAGAATCTAAGGATCTATACTAAAAAAGAATCCAATCATAAATTCCAATTAATTGTAGCGCTTACATTTGTTATAGTATCACATAAAGTAAGCGTTTCCAATCTGTATTTGAAATGTTTTGGTAAAAATTATTTTTATTGTCTAAGCAAATATTCAAATGTTGCTTAAGACGAGCGCTGAATTCTGAAAAGCTTTTCAGAGGGTGGTACAAAAGTGAACTACCCCTATTTTTCTCGTGTAGATTCCCGCACAATCAGCTTATGCTCCATCTTCTCATTCAATACCTGCACTTCACCTGTTGTAAGCAATTCATGCAGCTTCTCGGCCGCACGATACCCTAACTCGTAAATTGGCTGTGCAATCGTAGTTAGCTTCGGGATGAACATACCCGACATCCTTAGATTATCAAACCCAATCACGGATACCTGACCCGGAACAAGAATATTACGATCCTTCAGATAAGAAATCGTCCCCATCGCGAATTCATCAGCAACACAGAAAACAGCAGTTAGCTCAGGGTAATCCGTAAATAGTTCGTGCGCAGCTTGATAAGCATGTTCAAACCGGTGACTGGCATATTTGCTCTTCACAATATTCTGCTGTAGCCCTGACTCTGTTAGCGCTCTTACAAATCCCTCATAGCGTGGTGGTCCTGATACGGAATTATCATGGTTAAAACCAATCATACCAATGTCTTTATGACCTAAATCAATCAGGAACTTTACCGCATCATAGGCAGCCGCTTCATCATCCACCTCCACACTTGGAATGTCGAACTCATCGGAATGCGAGGACACTAGCACAAATGGAATTCTACAACCGACCAATTTGTCATGATACTCAGGGTAAAGAAAATCACTGGCGAATACAATTCCATCCACCTGCTTCTCATGGAAGTTATCAATATAGGACAGTAGTCGTTCTTTGTCGCGGTCCGTATTGCAGATCATTAGACTATACCCAAGCTTGATACAAGCATCCTGCATCCCCCGAATCACCCCTGCGAAATACAGGTTCTCAATATCCGGAATAAGCAGGCCCAGTGTAAAGGACTTCTTGTAAATCAAACCACGTGCAAATGAATTAGGTTGATACCGCAATCGTTCTACAGCCTCCATCACTCGATTCCGTTTGCTCTCCACTACCGAATTCGGTGCATTCATAACACGTGACACTGTGCTAATCGACACCTCGGCCATTCTGGCAACATCTCTTATGGTTGGCTTCATAATGATAACTTCCTTTTTTAGGGAACTTTTCGATGTGATTATAGCAAGCCCGATTGGAAATAACAATAGAATTTTTGAAGCGCTTACATAATTTTAAAAATTCATCTTTCCTCCTCTTTCTTCACTCGGAAGATAAACAACTTACTTAAAGTGTGTATATAGTTTTATTACATGGTATACTATCCGAGTAGCGATATTCGTAGCTACAAATACTGCTCTATGAGCATAGAGCATTTATTATAGGAGGGATAACATTGAAACAACCTCGTGACATTCGATTCTCCGTACTGGACCTAGCTTCTATTGTGGAAGGAGGGACCGCGGCAGACTCTTTTCATAACTCTCTAGATTTAGCTCGGAACGCTGAGAAGTGGGGCTATCATCGGTATTGGTTCGCTGAACATCATAATATGATCGGAGTTGCCAGCTCTGCTACCTCACTCTTGATCGGACATATTGCTGGTGGCACCCAAAGTATACGTGTTGGCTCTGGTGGCATTATGCTATCCAACCACGCACCACTTGTTATTGCCGAACAGTTCGGGACTCTCGAATCTCTATATCCGGGACGGATCGATCTTGGACTGGGCAGAGCACCCGGATCTGATCAACCAGCTTCCCGTGCGCTGCGTCGCGGGCTCGGAAGCGATGGCAGTGAATTCCCTGAGCAGCTAAGTGAGCTAAGAGCTTACTTCGACCCTGCAGGAGCAGGATCGCGCCCAGCTGGAGTACGCGCGGTTCCTGGGGAAGGCTTAAATGTTCCCATCTGGCTCTTAGGCTCCAGCGGCTTTAGTGCTGAGCTAGCAGCCAAGCTAGGGTTGCCTTTTGCCTTTGCCAGCCATTTTGCACCTGAGTATTTACTTCAGGCGCTGCACATATACCACAGTAATTTCCGTCCATCAGAAGTACTAGACAAACCTTATGTTATGGTCGGACTAGGGGTTACAGCAGCCGATACCGTAGATGAGGCAAGAAAGCTAGCTACCTCGCAGCAGCAGCAGTTCCTCAATATCATCCGCGGGCGTACAGGCAAGCTACAACCACCCGTTGAGAGTATGGATGGGCTATGGACGGTACAAGAAAAAGCAATCATGCTCGATAAGCAGCGTTATTCTTTCTCTGGCGATAAAGCAGTGATTAAAGAAAGACTTCAAGACATTCTGAAAGAGACACAAGCAGATGAATTGATTATCTCCGCAGGGATTTATGATCATGAAGCTCGTCTTCGTTCCTATGAAATTGTAGCTGAGGCTATGAAAGAACTGTAAGATTGCAGTCTTAACAAGGCAGGACGTTATCTGAGTATCGGGAATTCTCCCGTTTCAGATATTCGTCTTGCCTTTTTTGTTTTGTTTTCGAAACCGTTCTTAATAAAACACTAATAAGATATTAAAAAACATAAAAATAAAGAGATATAGAGAGAAATCAACAGATAAACAGACCATATACTTATTATTTAAGCAAATATGATCTAATTAGTTGTAATACATCATTTTTCTTTGGATATCATTTTGATTATACTTTATATATTCGCTATAACGAACGATTTGTATTTTGGCTATGCCCTCTTTCTCCGTTCATTCAGAAAGATTCCGCCCACAAATGAAAGAGTGGTACTTTACAATACCACTTATTTCGACAATGTAGAATGGAATAATCGTTTAAAACGGAGAATTTTGCCGGAAGCCCGCAGATTTTGTTTTTCAACAGCTACAATGGGCTCAGGAGAAAGGAGCAAAGAAAGTGAAGAAGAAATACCATTCGGTCTTCATAGCTGCTTACGTTCTGATTATTCTGGTAGGAGTAATATGGCACGCTGGAGGGGTAAGCGCTCAGGATACCATTAAGCTTACTGTGAATTCTCATACCACGAGCACAGCCACCATGAACAATATGAAGCCCGGTGACGAAATGAGCTCAGAGTACACGATTATTAATGATGGCACAGAAGGCTTTGATTACTTTGTGGACTTTAAATTCATCTCTGGAGACGTAGAATTGTACAATATTCTCCAAATGACACTCGAAAAAGAGGGAGTAATCATCTATTCGGGAGTGATGAGTGAGGCTGCTGGCAGAGTAACCATCGGTTCACTTGCTGGAGGAGAGAAGAGTGTAATTCAAATGGATGTAACCTTCCCATGGGAAGCCGGCAACGAATATCAAGGGAAGGCCACGACCGTAGCTTTTGAATTCTCCGCTTCCGGAGAACCAGGTCCAACCACCGAGCCTACTTCAACGCCAACGCCAACGCCAACAGCGACGGTTGCACCTACACCTGATCCATCACCTACAGCAACGGCAACAGCAACAACTGAACCTACTACAACACCTACTGAAACACCTACGGATTCACCAACGACTACTGCCTCACCTACAGCTGTCGTAACACCAGGTCAGTCAGTGCCTCCAACAGCAACTGCAACACCATCGCCTACACCTACGGCTTCACCGCCTGCAGTCGATGAAATAAGCGTTACTGAAGAACCGATTCCAATGGGCGGAAGCAGTAATGAGCCTACACCTGCAGCGTCACCAGGTGCTGGTAGTCAAGCCACCAGTGCAACACCTCAGCCAAGCGATGAGGTAGCCTTACCTGACGGCGACATTCCTTTGGGAGCACCAGAGGCAGGCAACGAGCTTCCAAATACCGCCGAGCCTTGGTATAACTTAATTCTGGCCAGCTTAGCTATTGCGGTACTCAGCGTGATCATCATGCGCAGATTGAAATCGAAGAAAGAATAACGTTTAGTAATTTAAGTCTGGAGGAGAGAGTATGAAGAAGCGTAATGGTGTCTTATTAACCGTGAAGCTAATCTTCATACTCTCTTTAGTTGTGCTGATTTATTCGATCGTTCAAGTCGTCAAAGCACCCATCGAGGCCAAGCAGGCCCTAAATGATTGGGCAAAAAAGAGGGAGGAAGCCATCGCCCGCCCCCTTTCAAATGAAGAGAACCCTCTCCCCAAGGGAATGGTCAGTTCTCCAAAAGAACAACCAGCTTCATCTCCTTCCTATAAAGAGGGTGAAGTGATTGGAGAAATCCGCTTCCCCACCTTAAATAAGAAGGTGGCTATTCTGGAGGGTACGGAAAGCCCTGAATTAAAAAAAGGAGCTGGACACTATATAGGTAGCGCAGCCATCGGCGCCATCGGTAATAGCGTGCTTGCTGGACACCGTGATACCGTATTCCGCAATCTAGGAGAACTTGTCGCAGGAGATCTGATCGAACTGGAAAGCATGGACGGTACGTTCACCTATGAAGTGACAGGCAGCACGATTGTAGATGGGAATGAACGCGGCGCAATAAAACTAAGCGATAAGGCTATTCTTACCTTGATCACCTGTTATCCTTTTTCATACGTGGGATCAGCACCGGACCGATATTTACTTACAGCGAAGCTAGTGAAGCAAGAAATATCGCCTCATTAAAGCTAATCTTAACTCTTAATCTTTCTCCTCAGGGATGAGACCGGATATGGAAAGTGATACTATATAGATACAACAGTAATGAGGAGATGACCCACAGTGAAAAAAGAGGTTATAGAACGGTTTATTTCGTATGCCCAAATGGATACCCAATCGAACGAGGATAATGAAACTTGTCCGTCCACTCCGGGGCAGATGGTGCTGGCCCACAAGCTGGTCGAAGAGCTCAAGGAGATCGGCATGGATGAAGTGCAGGTGGACGAGCATGGGTATGTCATGGCTACACTCCCAGCCAATACGGAGAAGGATGTTCCGACCATTGGTTTTTTGGCGCATCTCGATACAGCAACTGATTTCACAGGAACAAATGTAAAGCCACAGATCGTGGAGAACTACGATGGCAAAGATATTATTTTGAACAAAGAGTTGAATGTTGTATTGTCTACAGCAAGCTTCCCAGAGCTGACAGAATATAAAGGCCACACATTAATTACAACCGATGGCACTACCCTGCTAGGCGCAGACAATAAAGCCGGTATTGCCGAGATTATGACAGCTATGAATTACCTTCTTCAGCATCCTGAAATCAAACATGGCAAGATTAGAGTCGCCTTCACACCGGATGAAGAAATTGGCCGCGGACCTCATAAATTTGACGTAGCTGCTTTTAATGCTTCCTATGCTTACACTGTGGACGGAGGCCCACTCGGTGAACTAGAGTATGAAAGCTTTAATGCTGCATCAGCCAAAATCTCGGTTTACGGCGTCAATGTACATCCTGGTACTGCCAAAGGAAAAATGATTCATTCCGCAAAAATCGCTATGGCGCTCCACCTTAGACTCCCTGCTGAGGAAGCTCCAGAATTCACAGACGGTTATGATGGCTTCTACCACCTTAGCTCCATAGAAGGCACACCGGAATTCAGCAAGCTTCAATATATCATTCGTGACTTCGACCGCGAGAAATTCGAGGCACGTAAAGCATTTCTTTCTGCCATCGTAGATGAATTCAAGAGCATCCATGGTGAAGAGAACATCGTGCTTGAAATGAAAGACCAATATTACAACATGCGCGAAAAAATCGAACCGGTGCGTCATATTGTCGATATTGCCCATGAGGCGATGGAGAATCTGAACATCACGCCGATCATCCGTCCGATTCGCGGGGGAACAGATGGCTCACAGCTTTCCTACATGGGGTTACCTACACCTAATATTTTCACGGGGGGCGAAAATTTCCACGGCAAATTCGAATACGCCTCTGCTGACAACATGGAAAAAGCGGTGAACGTAATCGTCGAGATCGCCAAGCTGTTCGAACAAAAAGCCTAAATCGTAATTCACGTCACTCCATATTGAACACAAAAAATCCCTGAAAAGGTCGATTCAGACCTCTCAGGGATTATTAATGTTCGAAATCTATTCGATCAGCATCTTTCTTCCGGCGGTGTGTCTTTCCAGATCACGGTTTCCCCGTAATTCTTACCCCAATCATACATCAATCGAAGGACGGGAAGCAGACTCTGTCCATATGAAGTCAGAGAATACTCTACTTTTGGAGGAACCTCGGCATACACTTTCCGAAGAACCAACTGATCTTCTTCAAGCTCTCGAAGCTGATTGGTCAACATTTTTTGCGTGATATGAGGAATTAGCTTCTTCAGCTCACTGAACCGCTTTGTCCCTTCAAGCCCAAGATGCCACAGGATTATCAGCTTCCATTTGCCTCCAATCACCGCAAGCGTCAGTTCCTTCTCGCAGTTAATTTCCTTCAAGTTGATGCGATCTTTAATCTCGGTTGCCATAACTAAAGCGCCTCCTCTCTCCTGTTGTCATACTAACACAAAAACGAATAACCTCCTTACTAGGAAGGCATTCGTTTCTGTACTCTCACTCTAAATTAGCATGCTTGCCGAACATCTGCTTAGTCGTCTGCCCCGTCTTCTCCATCATCCGCAGAATCACTGCATCGTAAAAGACTAACATCGTCTGTTCGAATAAAGAAGCCATTGGCTGAATCGTGCTGTAGCCTCCGCTGGTCTGATCTTTTGTAGATCCCGGCAGCTTCACTACATAGCTCGCTAAACGTCCGACGGTCGAGTCCGGCGCAATCGTAACGGCAATAACCTCTGCACCTACTCCTTTGGCCTTCTCTGCCATAGAGATCAGCCCCTTCGTCTCTCCTGAACCCGAACCGAGCACAAGCACATCATCAGGCTCAATACCCGGGGTTACCGTTTCTCCCACGACGTACGCTTCTTTACCGACATGCATGAGTCGCATTGCAAAAGCACGTCCCATCAATCCTGATCTACCAGCCCCGGCCACAAATACCTTATTCGACTGAAGAAGCAGTTCAGCCATTCGTTCAGCCTCTTGATGATCAAGCTGAGAAATGGAGCGCTGAAGCTCCTCTATAATTTGCTGCGCATATTTCAATGTGTCCATTGTAATCTTAAGCCTGGTTAACTAGACGTTTCATCTCTGCCGCTGCGGCCTTTTGATCAGCCTCACCCGTAATGCCTCCGCCAACGATAACAAGATCAGGATTCGCTGCAATAACTTCCGGAAGCGTACTTAGCTTGATACCCCCAGCGATAGCGGTTTTAGCCTGTTTAACCACACTTTTAATTGCATTCAAATCTGCAAAAGAATTTTTCCCTTCCGCCTGATGGTCATATCCAGAGTGTACGCAGACATAGTCTACGCCAAGTGCGTCTACTTCAGCCGCTCTTGACTTAATATCTTTTACATTGATCAGGTCAACCAGAATCTCTCTATTCGTCTTCTTAGCTTCCTCCACCGCACCCCGAATGGTAGCATCATCAGATACACCAAGCACAGTAACGATATCAGCACCAGCTTCTGCCGCCTTCATCACTTCATATCCACCAGCATCCATTATTTTCAAATCAGCCAATACTGTCAAAGCAGGAAAAGCTTCCTTTATTGCTTTCACCGCATGCAAGCCTTCATTAATAACGATAGGTGTTCCAATTTCAACGATATCTATATATTCAGCAACCTCTGAGACAATCTCTTTCGCTCCCGCAATATCCACTAGATCCAATGCTAATTGCAATTTCATATTTATTTGCACTCCTTGTTAATATATTTTAGTAAGTAATGTACAAATTGTAGATCCTTACATCCTTTAAGGGAAGTAGGCACTTTATTGTGATGTAGTTACCTGGAGGATACTAATGTGCTGCTGCCAGCTTTATCTTTGCAGACATTAACAACCTTTTGTCATATTTTTGTAAAAGTACTGCATTTTCATGAAAGCTGTGCTAACATTACAGTTTGTTTATGGAATAACAGCAATTTAATCATGATGTAAGAAGGTGTACAATGAAGCACAATAATCACCAAGAATTTAACCTTGTAAAACTAACTTGGCCGATATTCCTGGAACTGTTCCTATTTATGCTCATGGGCAGTGTGGATACTTTTATGATCAGCTCCGTATCGGACGATGCCGTATCGGGTGTTGGCGCAGCGAATCAGATTATCGCGATGGCTATTTTAGTTCTCAGTGTAATTGGTAACGGCGCAGCGATTGTGGTCTCCCAATACCTCGGTTCCAAAAAACCTCTGGAAGCCGCTCAAGTGACCGGCAATGCCATTACCCTAAACCTGTTAGTAGGAATTCTCCTAAGTACGTTTTTGCTGATATTCGGAGGGACTCTACTAACTGCCCTGAATGTAAAAGGGGATATTCTCGTTTACGCTAAATCCTATATACATATTGTCGGGGGCGGTATTTTTCTCCAAGCATTAATCAATGCTCTGGCGACCACAATCCGTACGCACGGTTTCACTAAACAGACGATGGTCGTATCCTTGCTGATGAACATCATTCACGTGGTGGGTAACTACTTACTCATCTATGGTCATTTTGGACTTCCAGCGTTAGGTGTCGAAGGTGCAGCTATCTCAACGGTTGTCAGTCGGTTTATCTGTCTTATTATTTTCTTCTTATTGCTCTACAGAGTGATGGAGGTACGGGTAAAGTTAACCTACTACATTCATCTTTCCAAAAAATATGTGCAGCAAATTCTCAAAATCGGCATCCCGTCCGCGTTTGAATCGATTATTTATCAATCTTGTCAGCTCGTATTCACGCTGTATATTACCTATCTGGGCGCCGAGGCTATGGCCACTCGTCAATATGCGCTCAACATTTCCAATTATATTTATTTATTCAGTGTAGCCGTCTCTATGGGAACCTCCATTATCGTAGGACATCTGGTGGGAGCTAGACGTCCCAAGGAGGCCTATAAGCGTGTATTCACCAGTGTGAAGTGGGCACTTCTGGTCACAGTAGTAATAGATGTGCTTGTGATCGTCTTCCGGGTACCGCTATTCGGCCTCTTCACAGACAACGAGAACATTATTCTTATGGGGGCTCAGGTTATACTGCTTAGTTTCTTCCTAGAGACCGGGCGTACAACTAATTTGGTCATCATTAACTCACTACGCGCCTCGGGCGATGCGAAGTTCCCAGTATATATGGGACTGATCTCCATGGTCTGTATGAGCTTACCCCTTGGCTATTTTCTGGTATTCCAGCTTAACCTAGGATTAGCCGGTGTGTGGATTGCCACTGCGGCTGATGAGTGGACAAGAGCTGTCATTATGTATTTCCGCTGGAAGAGTCGAGCTTGGGAGAAACATGGACTGATTCAGCACGATGATGTAGAACACAGCGCGCCTTCAACTACCCCTGCAGCTGTAAATTAACGAATTTATTTAGGTGGTTCTCTAAGGTCATACCAGATCTTAAGGGTCCACCTTTTTTGTCGCTTCATGATTACAAAATTTTAGAATGAATGAAGCATTCTACGTTACAATAGATAGAACGTAATTAATCTAAAGGGGAGAACCTCATGTCGGAAGAAACCGGGATCCACGAGTTATTGACGCTCAAGACGATTGCGGAGACCTTAAACAGTTCCAATGAGCTCAAACCGATGCTCGATACAGTTATGGGCAAGCTGTTAGATCTAACAGGAAATACGGCAGGCTGGATCTTCCTGAGCGAAGAGAATATGGAGTATGAATTCGCCGCAGATCGGGGTTTACCGCCAGCGCTGCAGCGGGACAATAAACAGCCGATGCAGTGTGGAAGCTGCTGGTGCTTAGACCGCCTATGGGACGGACGGCTAGAGCATGCTGTTAACATTCTAAACTGCAAGCGGCTGAGTAATGCCAGGCAAAATAACTGGGGCGATACATTAGGGATCACCCACCACGCCACTATCCCACTGCATTCAGGCGATCGCTACCTAGGACTTATGAATGTAGCTGCACCGGGCAAAGCACATTACCCCGACAGTGAGCTGGCTCTGCTACAATCCGTGGCCCTGCAAATTGGCAGTGCCATTGAACGCATGCAGTTATATAGCACCGAGCAGCGCCGTGCCAATCTGTACGCCAAATTAGGGGAGTTCAGCGCTGCTTTGAATATAACGGCTAGTGAATGCATCTCCCCAAGCATTCTGGTGGAGAAAACCACCACCCTGATTGGCCAATATTTCGATTGGCCTTTTGCAGCGATCATTGGACAACACGCGGGCAAATTCGAAGTACATGCAGCCGCTCATGCAGCTAATATAACACCTGAATTAGCTCCTTTTGAGCTCTCGGATTCCTTTAAGAATCGTCTAAGGGATATTGCGAAAGGACAGCGCTTCGCAACATTAACCTCTGACGAAGAACAGGAAATTACGCACTCATGCTGTTCCGAACAGCCTGTTACAGAGCGAGTTGTAATGCTTGCCGTCCCCTTTCGGCAGATTACTGCACATGGTTCAGCCATTCTACTCATCACCTCGCCTAAAGCACTCGCCTCCGCAACCGCAGATGGAGAAGTACTCGAAGCGATTGCCGAGCACATTTCAGCTACACTGGAAAGTATACAGCTCGGAGAGAAGCGCCGCGAAATCGCGCGTCTGGACGAGCGGAATCGACTGGCCCGTGATCTCCACGACTCGGTGAACCAGATTCTATTCTCCCTCTCGATGACGGCCAAAGGTGTGGAAAGCATGCTGCAGCAAGAGCACACCTCCCATCCGGCTGCTGAGGCTGTCCGCGATATTCAAGAGCTCTCTCAATCTGCACTCAAAGAAATGCGTGCTTTAATCATGCAGCTTCGTCCTGCAGGACTGGAAGCCGGGTTATTGACCGCGCTGCAGGCTCATGGTCAGCAACTAGGGCTGTTAATACAGACTCAACGCAGCGGTGTACTCGAACTTCCCCGCAATGTGGAAGAAGGACTGCTGCGCATTGGTCAAGAAGCACTTAATAATGTACGTAAGCACTCCGGAGCTTCTAAAGCTGAAGTATCTCTACATTTAAACGCTACCGAGGTGATACTGAGCATTGCCGATCAGGGCAAGGGCGGTGCCAAACGGCGCTGTAACACAGACACCAATGAATCTCTCGGCCTGCATATTATGAAGGAAAGAGCTGAGGCGCTCTACGGCCATATTCATATTTACAGTGAGGAGCACCAAGGCACAACGATTGAGGTAACCATCCCTTTGCCCCTCCAATCCACATGAAGTCGGGTGATCACAAATGACAATAGGTTTATTACTGGTTGACGATCATGCAATGGTTCGTCGAGGGCTACAAGTGTTTCTCTCGACACAACCGGACATCAAGGTTATCGGAGAAGCATCGAACGGCTGCGAGGCACTAGAGAGAACGGCCGAGCTCCATCCGGATATCATATTAATGGATTTGCACATGCCCGTTATGGATGGCATCGAGACGGCTAAACAGCTGCGGATCTCCCATCCACAGGTCAAAATCATTGTGTTGACCTCCTTTTCAGATCAGGATCATGTACTCCCTGCTATCCGCGTAGGGATCAAAGGATATTTGCTAAAAGACATAGAACCAGAAGCGCTGGTAGTCGCCATCCGCAAGGTACACAGTGGTCAAGTTGAGCTGCATTCCGCAGCTGCCAGTCAACTGATGAATCTAATGGCAGCTTCTACACCAGAACAACTGAATGTTAGCAACTCAGATCTGAATGGATCCAGTACTACATCGGTTACAATCACCGGATCTGAGCTTCTTACTCCACGAGAGCAGGAAGTGTTAGACCTCATTGCACTAGGTATGAGCAACAAAGAGATTGCCAGTAAGCTGGTCATCACCGAGAAGACTGTTAAGACACATGTCAGTCATGTACTGGGAAAGCTGAACTTATCGGATCGGACTCAAGCTGCCATTTTTGCATTGAAAAGCGGCTACAACTCATAGCGCCACAGCTCATCTACAACTATAGTCTTAGACGCTCAGCACAATGGCTGAGCGTTTTTATTATGCAGGTTCATTCCATGTGCTGACGTCAACAAATGTCGATTCAGCTATCATTGGTTTATAGCAATCGACCTTATAGGAGTGGATACAGATGAAAGTCATGATCCTGACAGGCAGCAATCGAAAAGAAGCGACCAGCACAAAGATGGCAGAGCATGCCGCACATTTTATTAATCAGCAAGGCGAACAAGTCACCCTGTTTAATCTCCATAAACGCCCACTGCCCTTTTATTCACCAGATGAGTCTTACGCGGAGCATGAGCATCTAAGCGCCCTCCATCAAGAGATGCTAACTGCGAACGCAATCATCCTGATTACCCCGGAATACCACGGTTCCATGAGCGGCGTGATGAAAAATGCTCTCGACCATCTAGGCCAGACGCACTTCAACGGCAAAGTGGTATTGTCTGCTAGCTCTGCAGGTGGAGCTGTAGGTGTAAGCTCATTGCTTCAATTGCAGGCGGTTGTACGCAATCTACATGGGATTAATACGCCAGACTGGATCTCCATCGGCGGGATGCAGCGCAAGCGGTTCGAGATTGAATACGACGGGTACGAGGGCGGTCAAGAAATTGAAGATCGCATTCGCCTAGTCTTAGAATCATTCCTAAATTTAGCCCGCAAAATCAATAGCCCGGCAGGTGCCGCCCTATGATCAAAGGACTGTTTGAAACCCATCTGAACGTGACTAACCTTGAACAATCTGCTCATTTCTATGAACATGTTCTGGGACTACCCTTAGCACATTCGGAGAATACTGAAGGCCGCAAGCGGCGCTTTTACTGGATTGGAGAAGAACGTAATCAGGCCATGCTGGGGATTTGGGAGAAGGCACCTTCCGAGGTTGTGCGTCAGCACTTTGCTTTCCAAGTAACGCTTGAGGATTTGAAGCAGTCAGTATCCTACCTGAAGGCCAAGGGGATTGAAGCCTCCAACTTCCTCGATGATGATAAGGGACAATTGTATGTATTTGGCTGGATGCCAGCCGTATCCGTGTATTTCAGTGATCCAGATGGTCATTCCTTAGAGTTCCTAGCTGTACTGTCTGATTCACCCAGACCTGAGCTAGGAATGGTACCCTGGAAAGAATGGGAACTAATACATGGAAGAACCTGGTAGTTATTGATAAAATTCAGGCTAAGCCTGCACGAGGAGACGAGAATATGATAAAAGGACTATACGAAGCACATTTACCAGTAAGCAATCTTGAGGTATCTATCGAATTTTATGAGAAATTGGGATTAAAAATGGCCTGGCGGGATGAGGAAACTGCATTCTTCTGGATTGAGGAAGGTCGGAGTTGGATCGGCATTTGGGAAGGAAAGGAAGTAGAAACGCCATACCACCCATCTTTACGGCATATTGCCTTCCGCGTAACTTATGAGGATCTAAAGCAATCACTGCAATGGCTGGAATCCATTGGGGTAGACGCTGTTCCGTTCCGTAATCGAACTTCCGTTGAGCCTTTTATTCGAGCTTATCAAGGGAACGCTTCTGTGTACTTCAACGACCCGGACGGCAACAGCCTGGAATTGATGTGCCATGTAGAGGTTCCTGAACATTTGAAGCATCTCTCAGAGAACATCATCTTAACCGAGTGGGAGAAATTGCTCGAACAGAAATAAAATACTCCAACAAAAAAACAGCTGCCCACCATCAAGGGTCCAGCTGTTTGAGTATGTTAGCTGCTTCTATTTAACCATCTCTAGCATGGTTTTAGTAAAGGCTGTTACTTAATCGTGATGCCTTTCTTCATAGCCTTCATATCTGAATTCGTGTTCACAAGCATTGGCAGTATCTTCATACTTCTCGTCATGGGAGAGTTACATTGCCAGCAGGTAGGTACGTACTGAAATGCAAAGTTATCGCGCATCCAACCGGTGCAACCTTCCTTGGTACAAGACCAAATGGCTGTGTCTTCCTGCGGAAGATCCTCCAGTGCTTTTTTACGAAAATACATAAGTACCCCTCCTTGGATCGAATCGAGACGATTTCGCCACCCTATTAGGGGCAGATTCATAAGATGAAAAATAAAAAAGCTGCCCTCAACTTGTGTTAAGGGCAGCCTAATTTTCGAATTACAGTTTTACAACGTTTTCGGCTTGTGGTCCACGAGCGCCTTGAGTTACGTTGAACTCAACGCGTTGGCCTTCGTCCAAAGATTTAAATCCGTCGCCTGTGATTGCGGAGAAGTGTACGAATACGTCGCTTCCACCTTCAACCTCGATAAAACCAAATCCTTTGTCTGCATTAAACCATTTAACTGTACCTGTTTGCATGATATTACCTCCAATATTTTATTTAACACATGTCCTTTTATTCCTACGTAGTGTACGAACAAATAAAAATTCACACATTGGAAAAGGACTCATACGCACAAATGATAACCTTTTACAATATGTGAATTAAGGGTTAAATTTATGATTAACTTCATTGTACCACACTAAATCATTGAATGCAATGTAAATACCTACTTTTTTCATTCCGGCTCAATATCCTCTATATTAAAGGCTTTAGAGCCGGAAATGTGCAAGGGTTAATCGATGTATCCTGCCAACCCTTTATCCATTAAGTAATCCATCTCCGCATCAAGAATCGTCTCCACTGTGATTTCATCCAGCTTCACATCACGCTGGGCAACAACATAGTCAACCAGATCATCATTGTCGATGTCTACCTCGCCTTTGGCATTGGCCTTGGCGTTATTGATAAAGGTCTGTTCATGCTTCAATACTAAACGAATTAATTTAGGATCTACTTTGGTTTTGACAGATAATACGGTTACTAATTCCTGCTCGTTTAATTTGTCACTCATTTTTAATATTTCATCTCCCTACAATTATTACAAATCCATTGTAGCATATTTCGCGCTTTAACGCGTCATTACGCGAAGTATACCGCGGTTTGTTCACACTTTTCTTGCTATCACAGGCTCTACAACATTCCACTTCAGGTAAGTTATTTAATAAAAACAGTTGTGAGGAACATTGACTTGTGCCAAAATATAAAAAAAGTGTTGGACCAAATTGAATACTAGAAAAGGCGGTTGAATTCATGAGCTCTGTATCTTCCCAGCAATTAGACACAAACAGCAACAAGGCACATCGTTATATCGAAGACGTATACGCACAGGTTGTTGCGCGTAATCCTTTCGAGCCCGAATTCCATCAGGCTGTAAAGGAAATCCTTGAATCTTTGCTTCCAATCCTGGCTGCTGAACCTAAGTATCAGGAAAATGCCATTCTGGAAAGATTGGTTGAGCCAGAACGTTTGATTATGTTCCGTGTTCCTTGGACAGATGATCAAGGCAAGGTCAGAGTTAACCGTGGATATCGTGTACAGTTCAGCAGTGCCATTGGACCTTACAAAGGTGGACTTCGCTTTCACCCTTCCGTTAATGCTAGTATTATCAAATTCCTCGGCTTCGAGCAAATCTTCAAAAACGCTCTTACCGGCCAACACATCGGCGGAGGTAAAGGCGGATCCGACTTTGATCCTAAAGGAAAATCCGAAGGCGAAATCATGCGTTTTGCACAAAGCTTCATGACTGAATTGCAAAATTACATCGGTCCTGACCAAGACGTTCCTGCAGGAGATATCGGTGTAGGTGGTCGTGAGATTGGTTACATGTACGGACAATACAAGCGGATCCGCGGAGGATATCCGGCTGGCGTATTGACTGGTAAAGGTATTGGTTACGGCGGAAGTCAGGCTCGGACAGAAGCTACTGGTTACGGTACAGTTTATTTCGTAAACGAGATGCTGAAAGCAAAAGGCCTTTCCTTTGAAGGAAGTCGCGTTGTTGTTTCCGGTTCTGGTAACGTAGCGATCTATGCGATTGAAAAAGCTGTACAGCTAGGTGCAACAGTCGTAGCTTGTAGTGACTCCGCTGGATATATCTATGACGAAAACGGCATTAACCTCGAAACTGTCCGCCGCCTGAAAGAAGTCGAAAGAAAACGGATAAGTGAATATGTGAATGAACACCCTAACGCTGTGTATACCGAAGATTCCACGCAAATTTGGACTATTCCTTGTGATATCGCCCTTCCGAGTGCTACTCAGAATGAGATTGATGAAGCCATGGCATTGAAACTGATTGAGAATGGTGTTAAAGCAGTAGGCGAAGGTGCTAACATGCCATCCACCCTTGAAGCTATTCACCAGTTCCAACAAGCTGGCGTGCTATTCGCACCTGCCAAAGCTGCTAATGCTGGCGGCGTAGCTGTATCTGCGCTTGAAATGGCCCAAAACAGCATGCGTATGTCCTGGAGCTTTGAAGAAGTTGATACGAAACTGCATGAGATCATGGTTTCCATCTATCAACAGTCTGTAGATGCATCCGAGCAGTATGGACAGTCCGGTAACCTCGTTGCAGGAGCGAACATCGCTGGATTCAAGAAAGTAGCCGATGCTATGTTGGCTGAAGGCGTAATTTAATCAATAACAAACAAACGGCGTTGTGATCATACGAAGTCCCCGTAACCGGTGAGTAAGAAGCCGGGGACGGGGACTTTTTAAGTCAACTATGAGTTCCAACCTGGGATTTGCCGCAAACCACCATCCCATATAGAATACGTACTCTTCACAACCATATCGGACGGTGAAGAAGCCGTGTGAATGTAACAGGAATCAATCCCTGCCTTCAGAGCCCCCTCAATATCCGTACGAGGATCATTTCCAATCATAATGGCTGAGCTCAAATCCGCTCCGTACCTTTCAACTAAATAGCGATAAAATAGCGGATCAGGCTTGCTCACCCCTGCTTCCGAAGAGATCGCAATGCCATCAAATAGATGTATGATTCCGAGCATAGTTAACTCTGCCTCAATAAATGTCTTCTGCCCGTTGGAGAGCAAGAATACTTTTTTGCCACGTTCTCTTAACGTTTGTAGAATTTCAGTCACACCCTCATATAGAGAGATATGAAGCATCGATAACGTCCGTAGCCACCTCACGGTTTCATATAACCACGCTTGATCCGGTTCTCCACCTAATTGACGGGCCACAGACCGAAACACTTCCTCCATTACGAAATCCGGATACTCGCAGCTCCGTGCGGCTTCACCAAGTTGAAGATCCCGCTCCCGCAAAAACCGTTCTTGCAGTTCACCACCTGATATAGAGAGTCCCTGATATCCGAAATGGAGAGCCAACCTTTCCCATACCTCAGATTGCTCCTCATCGGTCTCAATATCAATCAGTGTACCGTACAGATCGAAAATATAAGTCTGATACATCCCTGTCTTCCTTCCCATGATTCACATTGTAAATTACCCCTTAGTCACATTCTCCGTCGCTGCCTGCCCCTCCTCCATTTTGTTTGACACCTTTTGATAGAGATAGGAGATCCCGAGCAGGCAAATCCCAAAGCTGGCATAAGCGATAATTTTACTTCCGGTATTCAGTAGTCCCAGATCGTATAGCAGCAGCTTGCCTGTCGCCAGAAGCGTTAATCCAAGGCCGAAGCGCCGGATATACACATATCTTTTGCGGAAGCCGTACATGATGAACAGAACTGCTATCAACAGATACACAAGACTAAATATTAATCCCGCATCGCTTAATTGCAGCTGTACCCCTAGAAAAGCGGTGATGATTCCGAGTAGATACACTCCCATGAAGACAGGATAGATTTCCATACTTTTATACTCACGTTTAAGCAAGGTGATCAGCAGATCACGTCCACTAAACCACACGAAGATATTGAAGATGATAAGTACACTCAGCGCGATATAATCAGCACCAGTATTACGTGAAAGATCATTCTGCAGGCTTGGCAAGCCTACTGTAATCACCAAACAAATAGCGTAGCCGATCCCAAAGAGAAGTCTCACAAAATACTTAACAATCGTGTCATAAAGCACCTTCACCTTTGGCAATACATAGGCCAGAACAATAGTTAACAGAGCGGACAGCAGCAAATTATAGAAGGTTCTATGCGAGAAATCCTCCGGTACAGCCAGACGATACAGTCTTCTCGATTCATACAAACCATAGATCCAGAAATTCAATAATGCCGCGTATTTAAACCACAGGGCTAAGGTGATTTCGTAAGGCTCACTGCGCTGTAGGACATCCTTTCGATTATGCTGAACGGCGTACCATACGGCAATGATCAGCATGCCTGCAGTAATGAAGACATATTTTAGCGGAAAATAGACGTCTGCGGAATTCAACCATTCATTGGCTATACTGAGCTGCATTGGTACATTTAATCCGAAGAACACCGCAAGGCAAAGCGTTAAAATACCCCAGCCTGCCCTTTCCATCCCTTTAAACCGATTCAGATTACCAAACAAGGTAAGCACAACGCCTTCAACCAACCAGCCAATGGACCACCAAGCCGCTCCGAATTGGAACGGAATCATCAGAATACCAAAGGTCAGCGAAGTAGCGTAGAACAGCAACATGCTTTCTTTTTCTTGTGGCATCAGCTTTTCAAGCCCTCGTCCAAGCCCTAGATACAGCAGACAGAAGAGCAGCGCCAGCGCACCATTGTAATCCTTGAGCCCTGCATCCAGAAATAGAAGATACAAGGTAAGACAGCTAATAAACGTGTTGCATCCCAGTAGAGAGAAATCCCACCAAGACAACTTGGAGCGATACTTGAACGGGTACCATAACGTAATGCCCAAGTACATCGCAAAAGTCAGCATCGCATAAATCATATTCATTCCGTTGCTATCCGATAACGCTATTAATATCAGCATGGAGGGTGTATTAAATAAGT
The DNA here is from genome assembly GCF_038009145.1 of Paenibacillus sp. FSL R5-0923. Taxonomy (NCBI): domain Bacteria; kingdom Bacillati; phylum Bacillota; class Bacilli; order Caryophanales; family Paenibacillaceae; genus Paenibacillus; species Paenibacillus sp. FSL R5-0923. The sequence continues at coordinate 1,012,584 of NZ_JBBPAT010000001.1, read as the reverse complement.
AGCTGATGTAATTGACCACGTTCCAGCGTTTGCGGAAGGAGATCAGTAGAATGAATAAATTCAGAAGAAACAAGTAGCCCATTGCCACATAAACTGCGTTGCCTGAAAGTCCGAAAGCCCCAAGATAAGAATATAGTGGCAGGTACCCTCCGATTAAGCCCAAAGCACAAATACTTCGTGATTCATACCTTAAAGACAGGAGTACCGCAGTCAAAGTGACGAGCACGGATAAGGACAGCCCTACATAAATACTGATAATATCCAGTAAAAAATAGCTATAGAAAATAGAGCCGTACAGCACTGAAATCCCGCCGCCAAGTAGCCCTAAAGCGAACGTCCCTTTTCCTTTGCGGTATAGCCACTCCCCGCCCCCTAACATCAGTAAACCCAGTAGGAAAAAGGCGCCTCCCTTCATATAACCGGTGAACCAATTGGAATAGGAGTATCTGAATGCTGCTCCCACGGCCAAGATCAGCAACAAGATCCCAAGCTTGTTAATCCAGCCTAGTCCAATTTTCATTTCGATCTGATTTTGTTTTCTTCGACGTTCCAATACTTCTTCACTGATCTCTTCTGAGGCAAAATCATGTAATCCGTTATCCATTCTGGAGTTCAGAGCAATTTCGGATTCCCTCAGTCTTTGTCGCTGCGCTAGTACACGCTCATTTAACTCCGCCGACAACGCTCCAAGTCGACTGGATAACTCCGCTTTATCCTCACCGAGCTGCCTCGCGGCTGTTTGGTACAGCTGCTGAATATGACGCTTTGTGTCCATCTCAAAAGCCGTCAGCCGGTCCGTATGGGCAAGGCTTTTAGAGGCAAAATAAGTCTGCAGCTTCTGTCTGGACAGACTAAGAATGCCAAGCTTCTCATCTAAAATTTGTTCCGTTAGCGTAACTTTTAGCTCTGTATTCTCTTCTTGAAGCTTCCCTACCTGAGTCTTTAACTCCACTAAAGCAAGCTTATGTTTCTCATATTGCTTCTTTAAGTGTTCATTCTCGTTGACCAGATCGTGACTTTCATATTCCGCGATCAGAGCTTCATATTCCTTAATAAGCCCGTCCTGCTGGACCTTCATGAATCTAAGTCGATCTTTGAATGACTCCATAGCGCCTCCTAATGTGAGCGATTGTTAATATTTCCATTTTACTACAAACGGAAGGAACTCTTACTCTTTTTTATGCAAAAAACTGCAACATATTTGAGGGATGTCCCGTCTAGATAATAACAACACTAACAAATGAAATTAAAAAGGAGCTCACAACTATGAACAACATTTTAAAAACAAGTACAGTTCTTTTAACTTTGTCCCTAGCACTTTCAACAGGAGCAGCCTATGCCGCACCAACAACAACTTCTGCCAAAAATGATGCTGCTCAAACTACCGTTAGCGCTAACCAAAAAACATTTGCGATTGAAATCAACGGTTCCGCTCTGAAAGAAACAGGCTTCCAAACTACAAATGGCAAAGAGCCTATGGTGCCACTTCGTTCGGTTACTGAAGCACTTGGCTTTGAATTGACTTGGAATGGACAAACTAAATCCGTTGATCTTATCAATGGTGCTGTGTTCACTACAGTGAAAGCCGGAGAAGATCGCTATAGCATTAATAAAATGAATACTACGCTTGGAACTGCACCACAATTGGTTGACTCCATTTTGTACGTTCCAGCTTCCTTTGTAAGTGAAATCATCCACCACAACATGACAGTGAAGGGAGATTCCATCGTGATCACTGCTGCTAATCAGGAAGAGCATATGACCAAGACTGGCGTGATTACAGCTGTCAATAATGAGGGCAAATACCAATCCGTTCAGATCCAGGGTGTAGGCACAGATGGCATCGTACTGAATGTAGGTGAAGATACGACTATCGAAATGGCAGACGGTACTAAGCTTGCTCTAAAAGATCTTCATATCGGTATGACCGTAAAAGCAGAGCATTCCATGATCATGACCATGAGCCTGCCACCGCAAACTCCAACTTACAAGATCACTGTTCTAGATGAGCAGAAACAAAATGATCTTTTGGGTACTGCAGGTACCATTGAAGAAGTTCAAAAAGACGATGAAGGAAACATCAGCATCACCGTTAAAGGCAGTGGCCTGAACGAACAGTCACAACAAGAAGTAGTACTTCGCATTAGCAAAGATACCGCGCTAATTAATACCGATGGCAAAGCTGTAAACAGCAGCGAGCTTGTAAAAGGCGCAAAAGTTATAGGATTCTACAGCCCTATGCTGACTAAGAGCCTGCCACCAATCGGCACAGCTGCTAAAGTCGTAGTAGATTCCGCTCAACAATAAGAAGCATAACGTTATTAATAGACATATCGCACAAACTAAACAAGCGCGCGCCAATGAAGTATTGGCGCGCGCTTGTTTGATTTTTCTAGAATCTAGCACTCTATGAATCACTAGTTAAGAGCAATTGCATTAAAGCTAATAAACGGTCTAAGTTAATGGGCTTGCTGAGATAATCTGTTGCTCCCGCTTGTAAGATTTTCGCCTTATCTTCCTTCAGCGCTTTCGCAGTCAGCGCTATAATTGGAATTTGCTTCTTTGTTGGTATTTCTCTGATTCGATTGATAGCCTCATAGCCGTTCATTACCGGCATCATGATATCCATAAGAACGATGTCTATGGATGCAGATTGCTCCAGCGCATGTATGCCTCTCTCTCCATCCGCAGCTGTAGTCACTTGCAGTCCACGCTTCCTTAACATGTTAGACAGCGCGAACAGATTCCGCTCATCATCATCCACAATTAGAACATGCTTATGATTTAGCGAGGTGAAATCGCTACTAATATTCTCACTGGTTGCAGCGGCAAGAGCAACCGAACCTTCTTCCTCATGATTAAGAGCTACTACTTTCTCAGTGGTTTCTTCAAGGCTAGGGTCCTGAAGCTTCAATGGCAAATACACCGTAAAGACACTACCCATTCCTTCTTGACTCTCCACTGTAATTCTACCGCCGAGCAGTGTTGCGAGTTCTCTGGATATGGATAACCCAAGCCCAGTTCCACCATATTGACGTTCTGTATTTCCATCCGCCTGTTGAAAAGCTTCGAAAATAATGGACTGCTTCTCATAGGGGATCCCAATTCCAGTATCTTTGATGGCGAAAGCAATAAATAACCCTGTTTCCAAATTTCCTAATTTCACTAACTCGTCTTTAGTCGCTAAGCGTATTTCAAGCGTTATTGAGCCTTTAGCTGTAAACTTAAACGCATTGGACAGCAGATTTATAATAATTTGCCGTACCCTTTGAGCATCCGAATAAAATAATGGAGGTAAGTCCTCCCCGATTTGTATATGGAAAGGAATCTCTTTTTTTCGAGAAAGCTGATTGAAGCTCTGAAGCATAGCCTCCGGGATCTCCGTTAGATTTATTGCTTCAATTTCAATATTCAGCTTCCCTGCTTCAACCTTGGACAAATCCAAAATATCGTTAATCAGCCTAAGCAGATCTTGTCCAGAAGAATGTATAGCTTGTGAGAATTCAATATCCTCCTCGCTTAAAGCTCCCGACTGATTCTCCATGAGAAATTCGGAGAGTAACAATATGCCGTTAAGCGGGGTTCGGAGTTCATGAGACATATTGGCCAAGAACTCCGATTTATATTGAGAGCTTTGCCGCAATAACTCCGCAGATTGAGCAAGCTCGATTTGAGCTTGTTCAGCCTCAAATGACTTTCGTTCGGCTAAGAGATTCTTCTCCTCCAGCTTTCTATTCGTTGCATGTAGCGACTCTGTCTGGATTTGCAGCTCCTCAGATTGAGTTTGTAGTTCTTCGGTATACACCTGAAGTTCTTCGTTTAAACGCTGGGATTGTTCCAGAAGCTGCTCAATTCTCATACTGCTGATCGTACTGTTAATTGCAGCGCCGAACGCATCTGAAATAGAATCCAAGAATTCAATCTGCCGCTCCGTAAGCGGAGAGAAGGTCGCAATTTCCACCACAGCAACTACTTCACCTGAAAAAGAAACTGGAAGTAATAAAAGGGTTTTCGGCGCAAAAACGCCCAGCCCAGACTGAATATTGATATAATGCTCCGGAAGATCCTGTATATGCATCAAGCGCGCCTCTTTAGCACATTGACCAACCAAACCTTCTCCGATATGAAATATCCGATGATCTGTAATGTTGCTACTCCCACCAAACGTGGAGGTTCTATTAAACAAGTCCTGATCATGTTCTTGTGTCCGTATATATAAGGCACTGTATGGATAATCAATAACTTCTGCCGTTTTACTTAAAAAGATGTCTCCCAGTTGTGAGACATGTGTGATGCCCGGATATCTTGACAGTAAATCGTTAGCATGATCCTGAATCCATATCCGCTCTTGTTGCGTATCTATCAGATGATTCGTAGCGACGCTGAGATCGCTGATTTCATCATTCGTGGTAATCTCCACTCTTGTCTTCATATCTACAGAAGAATCTAAACCAGCAATCGTATGGGTAACCTTACGAATCGTACTAACGATAGCATGTGAAATGATCCACGAGGCGACCACAGAGGTAATAGCAATAATTGCCCAAGCAATATAAAGGAAATCTAGCAGCAATTTGTTTCGATCTGCCTGTTCGGCTATCAGAGTATTAGTGTTCTCATTCATCGTCTCGCGGTAAGTACTGAACTGACTACGAATCCGGTCCATTTGGTCCTTGCCATCATCCGAATTGAAATATCGTAAGATTTCGGCTTCCTGTCCCTCTTTTTTCAACTCTATTACATAATCCCCGGATTGCTCGATCCAATGCTGGATACTATTTTCGATGTCCACCAGACGCTGAAGTTGCAAGGAATCATTAGCATTCAGCACGGAGAGCTTATCATAGCTTGCCTTCCATTGTGCTTTTCCCAAATTATAGGGCTCCAGATATTTTCCATCGCCGGTGATAATATAACCTCTCTGTCCTGTTTCCATATCAAGAATGTTCTTCTCGATCTTGTTTGCCAAACTAGTTATCTCTCGGTCCTGATGGGAAATAAAGCTGGTTTCCCGCTGTAGCGTATTAATTCTATCATGCATGATCATAACAAATCCTAATAGACAGATCACGATCAAAACTGTAACGGATAGTATTTTATACTGCAAAGTAAATCGATGTTTTTTCACAAAGTGCCTCCGTCCTGTCATCTAACTAGCTCTTTGCCTAAATCCTTATATTAATAGCTTTTTCTCCTGCTCCAATACCCTATGTAGACATCTATGAGAATTTTTACTGCTTGTAAATTAAACACTTTTGGATACCGTTGAAACACTCTTTATTTGCCATAAAAAACCTCCAAGTTCACTCGCTCCTCAATAGAATATGAGGGGACATGGAGTGACTACTTGAAGGCGATACTACACGGGGTATATTAACAAATACAAGTCTTCTTCTTCACACCAAGCTTTCCAGCCTGTTCAACCTTAGCAATATAATCTACTGCCAGCGGTACTTTACATGCAGTTTGTCCCATTTGTACCTGGACCTTTCCAATGCTTGCAGCAATCTGCGTTGCCTCATCATGCAGTTCGGTTACGCTGCTGGCGGCGATAATTACAAACATATTCATCGTGTAACGAACTCGATTCCGTTCCTGATGAATGGTAGATTGTATTTGCTGTAGTAGCTTTCTGATCTCAGCGATGTCTAGCAGATCATCCGGCGTAACTGAAATGTAATTCCCATAAGTACTCCAGCCACAGGTGGCCACCATTTCATCCGATGAAGAAATCCATTCTCTTGCAAGTTCTAGTGCGTAAGGGCTCTCTGCAGCGACAGACGCTACCGTATATTCCGCTATTCCAGAGCAGTAAGCTGCCACTACCCAGCTTTGAAGCTCTTCCTTCGTAAGCGTCTTGGGGTCAACTGTAAGCCCTGCCAAATACATCGCATCATAATTCCCCGTCTGATACAAAGCGCGAGCTAGACCTTGGTCTTTCTTGATATCCTTTACCAGCTTCTTCATGTCCCCTATCCTTACTCCAAATAAAGGCTCCTTAGCACCATGTCGTATGAAGGTACGCTTCGTCTGCTCTGTACCCATTTCCTCAAGCTTACTCATCACTTCATTAATTGTCAGATTCATTAGAACACCTCTTTATCCCTTCATCGCTTCTCTTAAAATGGGCTCACGACCCAGCGTTACTCTATTCTTGCCCGAATTCTTGGAACGATATAACGCTTCATCCGCTTCCCGATACAAATCTTCGAAAGTCACCTCTCTGCGCTCTGTAAAAGAAATTCCGATGCTAGCGGTAAGCTGAATGCTATCGTGTTCGTTCAAAATTATTTTATAATCACTCATCGTAGTGCGAAAATCCTCTGCTTCCATCAAGGCTGCACGTTTATCCTCAGCAAAAAAGCATACAGCAAACTCCTCGCCCCCGACTCTTCCGGCAATGCCTTTGTTTTGGTACACCTGAAGTATTTTATTCGAGAAATCAACTAATGCCTGATCTCCTGCTAAATGACCATAGGTATCATTAATTAACTTAAAATCATCGATATCAAATAACAACAGCGCCAGTCCTAGCCCGTCCGGAATCGTTTGATTTTGCACCATTTGCATAAAGTGCCTGCGATTATAAAGTCCCGTCAAATCATCTATCGTTGCTTGATAGACCAATTCACGTTCATACCGCTTCTTTTCACTATGGTCACTAAAAACAATTAGCATCCCCTTGTTCTCTGTTGCCTGATGTTCAGTCGCTATCAAGGAAACCCCATAACAAACCTCTCTTATTCCAGTACATACAATCTCAAACTGTCCTTCGGTCCTTTGACTATAATGAGCGCCAATGTCCTTGTGATGCCTCATAAAAAGATCAATATTTTTCCCCATCCAGGTCTCATTCGATATCCCGGTAATCTCAAACAAAATGGAGGTTGCAGCCTCATTTATACCAATAATATTATCATTCCGGTCTGTCAAAACTACGCCGTCTTTCATATGCTCCAGGATTTTAATTTTAGTTAAAGGATAGATCGTAGATTTGGAGTCAATGAATAAACACAAATAAGCCGCTATAATTGCGGGTAGATAAGTGAAGGCCGTAAAGCCTGTAAGCGTGATCTTCAACAAGGGAAGTAAAAAAACAGAAACGACCGGAACCAGTAACCCGACAAATAGTAAGAACGCACGTCGCAAAAAAGCTCTCGGTCTATTCATTAAGGAAACAGCTAGCAAGCAGACCGCATATAGACCAAATAGCTGATCATAAGCAATAAAAGCCATGCTAAGAAGCGTAGGCTTTACAGTAATTCCACTAACACCCGCAACAGTGGCCATGCCCACTTCACTACGCATTAGATGATGATAGGTATCCGTAAAAATAAGCAGTACGTCCAAAGCAATTGGAATCGAGAAAATAGCAAGTTTTACAGGTAGGCGTTCCGCGGAAGGAGACACATATTCTTTAACGACAGCATAAGTAAATAACGCACTTAAAAAAAGCGGAGCCTGCTGCATATTCTTCCACCACAGCTTAGCCTGAAAAGAGGATGACATGATCTCTCCCGCCGTCGCAATAAATATGAGGCTGACCAGCAGCATTAAGATCCATAAATAGCGTCTTCCTGCCGACTTTCGATGTCGATAGGAGCTGATGCCCATGTAAAAGCTTAGAACACTGCCCATTAATAAGTAATACGGATATCCTTGAATCCACGGCATGCCATATTTCTCCTATTTTTCAAGTCGCTCCTATCATTATATCCTAATCAATCCTACAAATGAATCAACAAATACCAGCACATCTCTACATCTGTACATCTTACGATTTGAACTTTACTCGATGGGAGAACATATACTTTCTGGCCAAGTCCTTAAATGCATCTTTATCTTGTACCGACTGAAAGTACCGTTTAGGGATAATCAGCGCTCGATTAGAAGACACAAAAAACACGAACAGGTTCATCGTTTCACCTATTTTATGTATCTCTTCCCATTTTACTTGCCCGGAACCTGCCTCAGATACGTACTTTATACCCTCATCTGATACGGAATAGCTCTGAGGCTGCTGGGCTAAACTGTCTGTTGCGAAGGCTTTTTTAGATTTTTTGGTCAAACTTGATTTGGTCATATACCATAAAACAGCGGCAAGAATCACAGCAGTCACAGCAAGGATTGAAATATTTTTAGTACTGTAATCCTTAGTAATTAACAGCAAAATCACAAAATAAGCAACCACACTGAAAGAGCTAAGTATAATTCGGCTGTTCAAGCTGAACCATAGGTTAAACTCCTGAACGTCCTCACTCTTAAGGACGGTATCTACTTTTATTTCATTTTCCACTACTGATCGCTCCCCTGCCACTATCGAAATTTATCAATTCCATTTCATTCTAACATGCCTGAACACAAAAAAGGGACATCCCTGAAGCGATCGCTTCTAAATGGGTTGTCCCTTTTTAATCCGTAAGGATTCTTATTTCTTTTGTGCAAGACGTTGTTTGAACTTGTCAACACGGCCGCCTTGTTCTGTATCTCTTTGTTTACCAGTGTAAAATGGGTGGGATGCGGAACTTGCGTCCACGCGGATAACAGGATAAGTGTTACCATCTTCCCATTCCATTGTTTCATTGGATGATTTTGTAGATGCACTCAAGAATTTGAAGCCTACGCTTGCATCCATGAAAATAACCTTGTTGTACTTTGGATGTATGCCTTCTCTCATTCTGATCGTCCTCCTTCTGAACAAATTAGTGGAGCCTTTATGGTAAATTAACCAAATGATCTGTAGGTTTATCTATAAGTATAACCTAATAAACGTAGGAAAATTCGTAAATCTTACGATTTAGACCACCACTCCATCATACGTGAAATCGACATGTAAAGTCAACTACTATCCGATATTCCTTATATTCCCTTACGTTTAACTGACTTATACATCATACTCCAGTTGTTTTTTAGCCTGAACAATAAAATCTAACGGGTTCTCAATAGTGCTGGATTGATATTCTACAGCACCTATTTTGAGACCGAGGCTAACTTTATACTTTTTGACAAATTCAGTGTCATTAAGCTCTTGAAGCTTCAATTTAATCCGCTCGATCACGATTTTTGCTCCATCGTTGTCGGTGAACAGCAGAAGGCCCCATGTTGCGTCATCTTTGTCCAGCAGATACAGTGCATCATTGGTACGAATGCTGGCCTGACTGAGCTGAGATACGTCGTGAATGGCCTCAGCCAGCTTATCTTCGGGAATAATACGTCTAATCTCATTCCAGTATTTCACTTTCACTACAAGCAGTGTGAGTGGAATCTGATATCGAGTAGAAATGCCTGTAAATAAAGCGGCATCCTTCTGAAAAGAAATACTATTACGCAAATCTGTGTTCTCGTCGATGATGGCCATATTGGCAGTCTTATTCTCCAAACGCTGATTCTCAGCCTGCAGCTCACGATTGCTTAGTGTAAATATCCACAGTACCACTGTTAACAATGGGGTCATAATTAGCCAGAAGTAAGTATTCAGTCCAATTGTCTCTCCCAAAGATATCGTCTGATACATCGTGTAGAAGCCGTAAGCAAATATAAACACCAGGTTCAAGACCAACCCTGCAGTCACCGTTGTAAAATACGTAACAATCGCCAGAATAAAAGCCACATTTAAAATGATAATATTCTGGATATAATCATCGGGTGCCCCTGAAATGAAGACAATACAAATAAAAAGAAGCACCAGGAACGATAAGAGAGCGATATCTGAAACTAAACCGCTGCGATTACGTCTCACGCTTATCACCACGTTTCTTCATATGTTTACGAAGCAGCAGGATCAGCGATAGAATCACCAGTGTCAGCACCAGCACAATTACGATAATGAAACTCAGCACGTCCGTTCGTTCCGCTATTTTTTTAACCACGGAATCCTCTGCTGCTCCAGTAATGATCTTGAAACGGTGCGCATTGACATTACCGTCCTTATCAACGATTACCCCATCGCCAAACACCTTCCATTTGTCCCGCTCTGTTGCGATCAACTTCGACGCCAAATAGTACTCTTCAGAGTGGGCTCCCGTAACAGCAAGCAATCCCCGTCCCGCCTCAAATGGTGATTCAATCAGCTGCAGTGTTCCAATTTGAGATCCGTAATGATCTTCAATACTCATCTTCTCATTGGAGCGAATCGCTGTTCCGTTCCCGTTATATTGAAAGTAGAGCTTATCATTATGATCACGGATGATCTTATTATTCTTATACGTACCTATGGCGATAACATTATTATTCTTCAAATGATCAGCGCTAATGTTATCCGTGTAGAACTGAATGTTACCTATATTTCCGCTAGCGTATTTTCCCAGTAGATTAAATACATTAGCTAAACTCAAATATGAGTAATCATCCATTTCTTGCGGCAAAACAACTGCTACTTGATTGTAAAGCCCGTCACGTATAAACGGATACGGATAGTTATTAAACAAAAGATCCGTACGATCCTTAGTATTAAGACGCATTACAGAATCTTTACTGATATACGCCCATGGCATTTGTTCCTTATCTAAAGTACATTCGGCTCCCTTCAGCTCCAAATCAAAGGCTACAGTTACCGTGAAATTACCAGAGATATTCAAGCTTTGGGGAACTGGAAGATCCAGCTTATCGCCATTCGCCAGCTCTTTGGTCAGCTTCTTGCTGCCAATGGGTGTGTTGTTGATGCTGACAGTCACTAATGAACGGTCAAAATCTAAATTCTGTGCATAACGGAAATCCAATCTGATTCTGCCTGAATCTGCAATCGAGCGGTTAGAGGGCAGTGCAACAAAGTATGTCTGCTCCTGATGACGTGCCCCAGTGAGTTTATCACCCGTTTCTGTAAGCGTAATATTGGAGCTAATCGAAAGGGGGGGTGCAGATACTTCTGTAGCATCATCGACCACCTTTAAATCACTGCTGATTTGACCCAATAACTCTTCATTCGCAACAAAACGACCTGCTTTAATCAGTAAGTTCTCATCCTTCGAGGTTATGACAAGTGTGGGCTGAGTATCCTTATTCACTAACTGCAGCAGTGCATGTGTACTTAAATCTTCAGAGGTGCTTAGCTGAGCCTTTAGCCCACTTGGTACTCGGTCATACATAGCTACCAGTACAACCGCAGCTTTATTCTTCACCGCATCTGACCGGTAGGGAAGCATTGGAATCGTTCTATTGTCCAATGTATTTCCCTTCACAAGCCCGGAGAGCGCATAAGTAGCCGACTCCAATTCTGCCCCTGTGCTTTTATCCGGTACGGTCAGCACACTATGATTCTTCGTTAAGGTATCAACGCCAGAGAAGCGCTCGCTAAAGTCACTAATCCCTCCAGTCAAGGGCTTCGGCGTATACATCACGCTAATACTGGATGTATTAAACAGATGCAGCCAATTATCAAAATCATAATCGACAGAACAAGATTGTTCATCTGTATAGTTCGACTGCAAATAGCCCTGAATTCCAAGCGTATTGGTTCCTTTTTTTAGAAACCCTTTAGGTGCCTGAAGGACCAGCTGTTGTTCGCCATTATCTTTTAGAGAGGGTCTAAATGTATAGAATGGGCTGCCATTTAGCGTTAAGGTAACGCTAGAAATCTGCTCCTTGGTAATTTGCGAAATTTGAAAGTGCAGGTTAATTCTGATCTCATCCACATTCCAATAATCCATGACCTCAAAATATTGCTGCTGAGCACTCGAACCCTTTAACGCAGTATCTGTTCCTGTGAAAGACGTTGTGTAGGTTAATCTAGTATCCTGAGGCGGAGCCTCGGCGGCTGCAACATTCAATTGAATTAGAAAAAGAGAGAGGCAGGTTAACAGTATAACCATTTGTTTCTTCATCATCATGTTCTGTTTCTCCTGTGATCACATATTTCTCATATTACTTCTTTGTTCATTATTAATAGCGTTCAGTCTTATACCACTTTGCTTCTCTTTTGAAGATGAGATCTTTGGCGTAAAGATATAATCCGTAAGCCGCGACAACCATCCACAGCTGACAATAAGAGATGTACATTAACATTACGATCCATAAATTGGACAAGCTCATCTCGCCCTTCTCTGTCGTCAACGTTATGAAAGTACCTACAACGAACAGTATGATGGCGAGCAGCCAGAGAAAATTGCTAAGCCCAGCAATAGTAGTATGTACATAGCCCAAAGCATGCAGAATGAGCAGCACATCGGAGGTAATTAACGAAATCAACAATAAGAAGTAAATCGCTAAAAAATAAAGAATATCGAATCGGACTTTTGCGGCGGATTTATCGAACAGCAGGGGGATATTTTTGACAATGACATAAATGTTGCCCTTAGCCCAGCGCGTTCGCTGCTTGAACCAGACTTTTAAAGTCTGTGGCTCTTGCTCCCATGTGACCGATTTCGGCTGGAACTTGATCCGATAACCCATCATATATATTCTGAAGCTGATTTCTGTATCTTCGGCTATCGCTTTAACATCCCAGCCACCGATACTTTCTACGATAGACCTGCGCATAATAAAATTAGTGCCGGGAATGGTACATAACTTGAACAGCTTCCAGCGTCCCGCTTGCGCCATCCATTGAAAGGACAACGTCTCAATATTAATAAACCGGGTAAGTAGGCTTGCGTTACGGTTACGGGTTCTAAACTTACCGATTACTGCGCCTAGGCTAGAATCATTCATGATCTCAGCGACCAGATAACGTAAAGCCGTTTTTTCAGGAGTGTTGTCTGCATCATAAATCGCAATTAACTGCCCTTTGCAATGGGTAAAGCCTATATTCAGCGCATTCGATTTCCCTTTGCCACCAGTAATCGCATCCGTATTAATGACGATCAGCTGCCGCCCCGGATTTCGGTTTTGGATACCGGCCAGCAGTTCAGCACTGTTATCAGAGGAATTATCATTAATCACAATAATCTCATATCGATCTTCCGGATAATCAAGCGCTAGCAGAGACTCCACCGTCTTACAGATTACTACCCCCTCATTGTGAGCAGGAACCATAATTGAAACCAAAGGATATTCGCCCTCTATCTCTGGTATGTCCTCATTTTCAGATTTAATGTAATATAAATAGCCTGCGATAATGAGGGTCACATTCACCAGCAATAGAGACCAGATACAGATCACTGCAATTACCATCAGTATGTCTGAAATCGTCATAGGATCCTCCAAATCACGATTAGTTGTCTCATTTCAAATACTTTTTCCTATACAATCGGTATCCGATGATCATTAATCCGCCAAATAGCAACAGAGAAATCATTATCGCAACTATAAAGAACTGATTCTGTATATTAAAAAGCGTCGTAAAGCTCTTCTTCTGCTCTTCTGTATACCGATAATCGCTATTCACTGTTTCTGGCGTATAATTCAGACTCAGGGGTTGTCCATTAATAGAAATCACTCCTTCTGATGAAGTGATCGTATTGACGTCTGTAACAACCTCATGCCTCTCTTGTTTATAATCCGCAAAAGAAACCCAGTATTGTTCCAGCATCTTCAGCATTTCCTCAAGTTCTTCCTTATCCTTAGGCATATCCACAGTGATTACCGTGTCCATCGGCAGTTCTGGCATCACATTATTGGATGTTTGCAGATCCTGCAAAAAATCAATCGGCACACTATATAAAGAGGATGGAAAGGACCTGGAGGTGTCGCTCTGCTCCATATAATCAACATTTTCATCCGGATACAGTATCACAGAATCGAAAAACCCCATCCCCGCCTCCGAGTATTCCTTGTCATACGCCCAGTGCATTTGTGCTCCGATTCCAAGCGGCCCAATCTTGTTGTGCACCAGCAGATTAATGAACGCGTTCATCTTCACCTGAAGTGAATGATCCATATTACTAGTACTCGTTGAATGCATCGCAATAGGGGCATTGACCAGAATGCTGCCATTATTCGATTGCACTCTTTTGATGGCTACCAAATAACGCTGCATTGCCGGATAATCGGTATTGCTGAACACTGGCCGCACACTTGCAAGAAAAGGAATCCCCACTTGATACAGCCGCTCCGCAGTCTCTGTCAGCAATCCCAGATCAGAGAAGGGATAGATCTCTTTGATCGCAAGATACACTTTAGGCGTTGCGTTGATATGAAGCCAATCCTTCAGAACATACCCCATCGCCAGTGCACTGACATTCCCTTGTTCAAAATACGGAACATAAGCAGCATCCTCTTTACTCACAGCATAAGGTGCTTGCAGGCTATCATCCTGGAAGGTCAGCTTTCCAAGGGACTGGGTTCCCTGACTTCCGGCTATATAGAGCATATCCTGTACCTGAAGTGAAATTCCCGTGAACTGTCCGATCTGGAGATCTGGATTCGCGTCATACATGACATCTGTGGTTAACTGTAGTTTCTTTTTCAGCGAGGCTGGAGGACTGTACCCGATGTGCAAATACTGTCCCTGATAATGCTCCCAATCCTCTACATAAAATTTATTAGTAATCAAAATATCCGCTGCATTACGGACCATGATCACTTTAGAGTAATGATTCAGCATCCCTTGTTCATATTGATCCAGACTTCTAAGTGTGACCTTCATGGAATAGGCCGCCAGCAGTCGCTGGAGTTCATTCACGTTGCCTTCCTTCGTCGTCCCCTTAGCGAGGCTGTCGTAGAGTAGTAGGACCTGCTGTGGCGAAGCAGCAGATTGGACAGGTGTGACGGGAATCAGAAGGGCTGTTAGGGTCAACGTCAGTAGCAATATACCGTTTAAAACTCCTCTGATGCTCACACACTCACATCCTTTTGAGGCTTTGTATACGGGCTAGAAGGGGTGCTCTTGCTAACCTGCTTAACCCGATTGCTGTTTTTAGAAACTCTACGCCCAATCACACTGGATAGGGTCAGAAAAGTGACTAAATCAAAAGATAATGTAAATAAGAACTCATGCTTGGAAATATCGGCATCGCCTGCCCCGATAATCGATACAAAAATACCTGAAAGCCCAATGCCAATCGAAGCGACAATCAATACCATTCGCTGCATACCTCTGAAATCACGGGACTTGATCGCTTTTACAAAGGAAGGCATATAGAGACCGATGACAAGCACCATCCAGAGGAAGATGAACCCAAATGTTCGCGGGGCCAGCGTTTGTTTCAGTTGGCTGTATCCGGTGAAAAAGTGACTCTGTGCTCGAAACTCCTTACCAACAGAATGCTCGAAATTCCCCATAGCCGCAGGCTTAATCGAGAATGCACTTTGAGCAGCTACATTAAGAATCGAATTAAGCTGGTCAGGGTTCGTTAAATAATATTTAAGGATGGATACAAATCCATAACGACTGTAGAAATTCTCCTCGAGAAGTGGTGAATTCACGTCTATGGTCACGTATTTCTCATAGTGAATGCTGTTCTTCAGAATGGCGAATTGCTCGTCCATCCCTAACGCTTTTAAAGCGGCTTCTGGATCAGGTGATTCCTTCAGCACCCCTCGGGTCATGGCATGGAACTGGTTAATGTTTACGAACTCATTTGAGATATTCAAATACGTGAACACACCTGCTAACAGCATCAGAGCAAGAGACGCCATTGTCAGGATCCGAAATATCTTGTCTCTACGAATCCAAAGCAGTGAACATGCCAGAACAGCAATGATCATACCCACTGGCGCATTCTGCTGCTTAGAAGTAGTCAGGATCAGCGTGCTAATTACGAATAAGGCCAGCATCGCGTAGTCATTGAATCTTTTTCGATATAACATCAGCCATGAAGCGAACATGAAGATCATCGTGATCATCACAACGCTTTCGCCGTAAAAGGAGTTAAAATAAGCCGTATAACCGGTATCTCCGAATATAAAAATAGCAATACCTGTAATGATGAATCCCTGTTTTCGGGACATCTTCCATGTAATAGCCTCTATTAATAAGTAAATTGCGATTACATATAGAATCGTATAAATCGCCGCTTGAAAGCGGATGTCGAATACCTCACTACTGAAGAACAACTTGTTAAGTCCTATAGCCAGCTTGATAAATAAGGACTGAGAGGAAAATAACATTGCACCATTCTCATTAAAATATTGAAAGATCCCATATTGCTTCACAAAATAACCAAAGTACTGACTATCATAATCCGGCAGATTGAAATAGAGTCCATTACTATAAATGCTACGGAAAAAGTCACCGTTATCCGCCACTCCGACATACGGAGCTGTGAACAGCGCGATGATGGTAATAAGCAGCACTCCAAATGCAGCAAGAAATGCAGGAGAAACCGATAAATTAGCAAGTGATATCCCCTGCCTTAGAGGCGTTTTCACCGTGTTGTCCATCATGCAGGTTCACCTTCAATACAATAAGTTTAAGTTAATAGACATAGGCCAGTAATGCCATCAGGTTGTCAAAAGAATAAGCTTGGCCGCTAGCGACATCACCGAATCCTCCGTACAGTGGGCTATCCACATCTGTTACTCTGAACTCGTTCATTCTTTCAATGCTTTTATGGTGGAGAGATTCATCGCCGATTTCTGCGCCGATCATAGCCGTAATGGCATAAATGGCTGTGGAGCGGATATCGTTCAGCGGCTTACCTTCTCTCGAATATTGCCCATATAACGTTCCAGCTTCGACCTGTTGCTTGATAAAATCAATGCTGGTGGCTTTCTGCTGGCCCACCTCAGCTAAGGCTAGAATGGATAAAAGCGACTCTACTGTATTGATGTTTTCCGAACTATATTTTCCGGTCTCATAATTAAACCGTGTCTCATAAAAGGGGAATTCATCCGATAAATATCCGTTTTCCAATATTACGTTCAAATCATTCGTCAGTTTCTTACTAAATTGGCTAGGAAACGACATTTTTCGCAAAGTGCCCAAATTAATATAACACAAAGTGACGAATGTGTTTGTTGAAGAATATTCCATATCGTAGAAATCATAAAGTTTTCCGTCTTTTACATTATAATCATAAAATCTTTCGCCATATTTATCCGCTTCAGCTGTATAACGTTTATCGCCGAACTTCTCCCCTGCCTCATAAAGAGCTTGAATCATACGCAAATCATCAACGGCAGCATTCAAGGGGTATAGCTTCTGCTGTTTAGGACTGTAACGGTAGCTGAAACCGCTGTTGATATCAAAGGTTTGCTTAGCTAGTTGCCATTGCTCTGTAAATCTCTCTTGTTGGCCGCTACGCACAGCTGCCAGCATCCGGAGAGATGCCGATTCACTCAGAACTTCGTGTCCACTCGCCGCTTCCGCCGACTGATCTGTTTCAATAAAATTAGTATATACACCGTACTCACCTGTGAGTTTCGAAGTAATAAACTGCTCTAAGTTAGTTACTTCCTGCGTCTGGATTACCTTAGTATCATTTTTCGAATCTACTGGAGCTGGAGAATTAGTATGAACACTATTGGACGGATTCGGTACTGCCGTTTTTTCGCATGCCGTTAACCCTATAATGCCTGCAAATATCGCTAGTGCAGCAATAATTATTTTCCTCAAGTGATCACCTCCTTTTAATATTCTCCTATTCTGCTTACTGCCTAGTATTATCTATAACGGTAATATACAACAAAATGTTAAATCAAACTGTGAGCGTTATGTATCTATCCTTAGACAAAAAAGAGATATCCTTACGCCTTTGGCGAGCGGGATATCCCCTCTGTATCAGTTATTTATTCATTCATACGTTCCCAAAAACGATGGGCAGTAATTGCCGCGACAAGGCTGGCAGCGAACACCTCTCCGCCATCTCCAATAATTACACCCGGACTGCTTCTATGCTCGGCCGTTTCAAGTAGTTTAGCATTTTCAGTAGTCACCGCTATGGGCTTAAAGTGAGAATAGGCTTGGTTTAGGAATTGCGCTGTATCTTTATGGAATTTCTTATGTTCCGAATTTCCACCAGCTGCATAAATTGCATCAAAGAGCACCGAATCTGTCGTGGATAAGGTATGAATGACTTCAAGCTCTGTCCCCTTCGAGCCTTTAATAAATCCAAGCTTATCACTGATTATTTCCGGCTGGATCCCGGCTCTCATAAGCGTATCCAGAACAGGCATCACCAAGTCTTCATCAAATCCGTCGCCTATAATCACACCTATTTTACGTGTGTTTGGGTGCTTCTTCGTATTTGCCTGACTTAGTGCCGGGGAGATTTGAGCTACCTCGGAACCGCCTGTTTTCGGTGGCGTCGCCCCAATAGCTTCTGCTACAGGCACAGCAAGCTCTAACGTAACGTTCGCGAGCATATCTACAACCTGCTGCCGGACAGACTTACTCTTTACCTTCCCGAGCTCGAATGAATAGGCTTCAATAATATGCGTTTGTTCTGGAGCACTCATGCTGTTCCAGAACAACTTGGCTTGTGAAAAATGGTCTTCAAAGCTTTTGCTCCGGCTACGCACCTTACGGCCCTCAACCTTCTCCTGATAATGTACATAACCACCTTCAGCCTCTGTTGCAGGTGCAGGCGTATTTTTAGCAAGCGAATTATTGTGATAGCTCACTGAACCCTGATTAATCGTCTGCCGTCCATACCCGTCACGCTGATTGTTGTGGAAAGGACATACCGGTCTATTGATCGGCAACTCATGGAAGTTAGGACCGCCAAGCCGAATTAGCTGAGTATCCGTATAGGAGAACAATCTGCCCTGAAGCAGTGGATCATTGGTGAAATCGATGCCTGGAACCACATGTCCAGGGTGGAAAGCTACCTGCTCCGTTTCGGCGAAGACATTATCCACGTTGCGGTTCAAGGTCATTTTCCCAACAATCTGTACAGGTACATCTTCCTCTGGCCATAGCTTTGTAGGATCCAGCACGTCAAAATCAAACTTAAATTCATCTTCTTCACTTAGAAGTTGAATGCCCAACTCGTATTCCGGAAAGTTACCGGCTTCAATCGATTCCCATAAATCACGGCGATGAAAGTCAGGGTCCGCACCTGATATTTTCTGAGCTTCGTCCCACACCAAAGAGTGTACACCGAGCACCGGTTTCCAGTGGAATTTAACAAAATGGGCTTTTCCTTGCTCATTAATCAACCTGAAAGTATGCACCCCAAACCCTTCCATCATTCTGAAGCTACGTGGAATAGCACGGTCCGACATCAGCCACATTGCCATATGGGCCGATTCTTGGTTATTGGCTATGAAATCCCAAAAGGTATCGTGAGCCGATGCGGCCTGAGGCATTTCATTGTGCGGCTCAGGCTTAAGCGCATGTACTAAATCTGGGAACTTGATTGCATCCTGGATAAAAAAGACGGGCATATTATTTCCGACTAAATCGTAATTCCCTTCCTCTGTATAGAATTTGGTAGAGAATCCGCGGGCATCCCGCACCGTCTCGGCTGATCCCCGTGATCCGGCTACCGTCGAGAATCGGACAAACACCGGTGTCTTCACGGAGGGATCTTGAAGGAATTTCGCCTTTGTATATTCTTTCAGTGATTTATATACTTCAAACTCACCGTGAGCAGCAAATCCACGTGCATGCACGATTCGTTCAGGGATTCGCTCATGATCGAAATGCGTCATTTTTTCCCGGAAATGAAAGTCCTCCAGTAAGGTTGGGCCCCGATCACCCGCTTTTAAGGAGAACTCGTCCTCTGATACTTTTAAACCCTGGTTCGTTGTTAAGGTGTGACCTTCATCCTTACTGCGAAACTGTTCCAGTTGCTCATTCTTGCTGTTTCCGTTCACTTTTTGATGTTCACTCATTAACAATGGCTCCTTCCAAAGGTAAAGTAAATATTATCATGTATCTCTTACCCTTTAGGAAAGTTTGGCAAACAAAAAAAGGCGGAATTCCGCGAAGCCATAGCTCCCGAAAATCCGCCTATTCCATCTAATTCTGACCTAACCCTTAATCCTGCGATACGTCGCTTCATCGGAAACAACATACAATCTAGCATCCTTAGGAATAGCCTGATCCAGCTTTCGATTGATACTTAGATCGCTACGATCCGCCAATAAGGTTGCACCTTGCAGAAGCAGGCTCTGAAATGCATCCCCATAAGTCTTCCACGTAGTATTCACTGGAATCTCATAAATATCATCACCATATTTACGGCTCAGCAGCTGCGTTATCACCTCAGAGTTGCCCTCTTGCAGTGCAGAACGAACAGCCAGTCTGGAGATGGCATCATGCGAAAGAACGAACTCGTTTACTTGGACATGCCTGAAATTCTGAATATTCTTCTCTTGCATTATTTCTACAGTCGTATGTACTTGTGGCGCAATGCGCTCAATGCTAGAGGCAATTAACAAAGACTTGCCGTCGATCAGCGATGCTTCATCAATCCTTGTGTCCCCGAACACAATGGCTGCTCTTGCTTCATGGATGTTAGCCTTAAGAAGAATCTCATCACTGGAGGCATCGCCACTTATAAAGTGAACTTGATCCATATGCTCCAGAGGATGACTTCCTGTCTCATCAATGATGACAATGTGGCATTTTGGCGAATAGCATAGAACCTCGTCTACGGCAGCTTGTGCTTTCTTACTCCAATTAATTAGAATCACATGGTCCTTTCCCCGAAAGCTCAACGTTCCCGCTCCTCTCCTTCTCTGCACCTCCGCAATGGAGTCAATGACCTTACCAATAACCAAGCTGAGGAGGCCGATACCAAAGATATATAGAAACATGGTAAACAGCTTTCCAACTACGGTCTCTGCAAAATAATCCCCATACCCCACTGTCGCCATCGTTGTCATAACCCAATAGAATGCATTAAACCAACTGTGAAACGTACCCGGCTCAATCAGGTAAGCAATCGACGCACTAAGAACTATAAAGATCAGAATAATTAACCCTATAGTCCGTTTACGTAACCGCATCATCTTGGTGGAAATTCTCAGAAACAGATGCATCTGCCCACCCCTTCTTCACATCAAGCTAAAAGTAAAACTTATACTTTCTTAGATTTTCAATAAGGCTGCCACTCGATGGATGGATCGGGGCAACCTTTGTCTCAACCCTATTTCATACTCGAACTAAACAATCAAACTGCTAATCGCAAATGCTGTCCCAATAAACACCAAGCAAAGCATAGTGCCTACTGCCACATTTCCCTTCTCCAGATGCTCTGAAATCTTAAAGGTTGGGGTTGCCAATTCAAAGATCCAATAAGCCGCAATCAAGCACACATAACCTACCGCAAACCAAATGATCATGTGCAGAATGGAGGTATTCGTATATGCCGCTACGCCAATAATAATAGCCGTTGCCAGAAACTTGCCGCCTAAAGCCAAGGCTACAGCCACATTGCCTTTCTTCAGCTCCTCCATATCTTTAAACGGAGTCATCAAACCAAAGATCACCATGCCTAACACTTGCAAAAGAATAATCACAAACACACTCACTACCAAATTAACCACCATCGTCACTTCGCCCACCCCCGAAATTTCGCATAAGCCGAATCATAGTCGGCAAAATCATGTACTTCCTCAAGGACTACGGAAGCGGTTTTCTTTTTCTCTAATGCGGTATAGCGTTCATCATCAATCGGCTGCTTAATCCGATTACCTGAAGGGAGCTCAAGCACCGCAAAGTTTCTTGTCTTATCCTTATACTTAGTCTTGTATACTCCTACAAGATCAACATCAGTGGTTACCGATACTTTAAGATTGGTAAGATCCTCTGCTGCCGTTTTTTCATCTGCATAAGACTTAATCGTGCTCCATGAAGACAGGCGAACTTCATTCTTCTGATCAGCATCCGTGATTAACTCGGCGTCCATGAACTGAAGTGTCCAAATTTTATCGCCAGTAGCATAATTCCCATCATTCGGGAGCAGTTCATTATCCGGCAAAACCGTCATGTCACTCCCAATTAAATCCCCTACGGTACTCTCTACCACCCGGTAGTCCCACGGTACCCGTGCTACACTATCTGAAGTTTGAGCTGTTCCTGAATCAAATACACTGCCCTGATTACTGGAACATGCGCTTAGCAACAGTACCGTCAAAAGCATCATACATAAGACTCCGATTCGGGCTTTCTTGCTCTTATCCAATTATCTCACTCCCAACGCAATAAAATGACTGGCATTGCCTGTAATCAATCCGCCCGCTCGGCCGAGCATACCACAAGGCTTCCCGTTAATCACGAACATGCCTGTCAGTAGATGAAATTCACCCTCTGATGTCGTTATCCGTGCTAAATCGGCTCTTTTTTGATACACAGTGGGGAAGAGCTGACTACTGTCATAACCGTCTTCATCTTCAAGCTCTAGCGCACCGCTATCATCAAACATGCGCACCGAACCCCCTTCACGACCAAAAACAGATTTGGACACAAAGTTCCCTGAGAATACAGGCTTATTATAAGTAGGCAAAATATAGCGCGAGATCGTCTCTCGCTCTTCCTTGTCGAATAGCAGGCCCAGCTCATACATTCCCCACACCGCTGCAACCAGCCCCTTGGATTGGAGCAATATACTGTGAGGACCATTAAAGAGCTGAAGATTCCCTTGCTCTACCGCATAGGCCAGGGCATCGCCGCCTTCATCCACAGCCATCCACTCTTTAGGATATAGAGCGAACATCCGCTCGATCACACGGTCCTCCCCATCCTTGAGAATTCCGTTGTCGACCCATAGATCAAGACAATCCACACACTGGATATCGAGACCACTGTGCTTCACTAATGCTTCTATCGTACCTGAATCTTCAAGATGAGATCCATAAGCCACACAAGCTGCGGTATCCGGACGTTCTACCTGCCAAGCTGCCGCAACTTGTGCCTTCATCCCTTGATTTGGACTCTGCATTCCAGCTTGCTCACAGATCCATGGTGTAGCTATCGAGGCTTCCACATAACCTGTTGGGGTATCTGCATTCAGTTCGAGCAGCTTAATCGTCCCATCATGGGCTATGGCAAAGTCAAATCTGGCATACCGACTAATGAATCCTTCTTCTGGCATAGGACACCCGTCAAGCATCTCCCAAAGTACAGGGGGAATCCCAAGCAGTTCATACAAATCGCGCTTTAGATGAACATAGCGAACCGCTTTATCGAGAATGGCCCAGAGTTTTGATGAGGCTTCTTCAAGCTCCTTATAAGTGTCCCTGTGCATTAGAGCAATTGCATCCAACCAGTACTCTTCATCCTCAAGATCAGCCCAAGTGAACCCGAGTTCATATAACGCTTTGACCCGTGGACCTCTTTCAAGCTCAGACTGATCTAGAATTTCAAATACACTCTGCTGCTCACTCATCCGCCAAAACCACTCTTACTTGAGCCTGATCTCGAAGAGGACTTCGAGCCTGAGCTAGATTTAGAGTTCTTCGAAGAGTTTAATCCGCTGGAAGTGCCACCGATTCCATTTTTTGAGGAAGAACCTCTTCTCGTAATAGAGCCTGTGGAGGAAGTCGATGTTTTGGGCTTTACAACAGAACCGGGAACCTTCTTATTCTGGAATTTCTCACTGTTATAGGTAGGCGGCTTATAAGTTGTTCTCGTGCCTCCATAATAAGTTGGACGGTCCTTAGACCATCCTCTGGAAGAGTAATTGCCACCACTGTTAAACAGCATGTGATATAGCAGCAAGTCATCCCAACCAAAACCTGAATGATATCCACCATAGTTATTCACTACCGTCGTTCCATTATTGGTTACAACACCTTGGCCTTCCTGTTCTACCTCTTGTGTACCTTCCGGATATGGAATATTCCAATCCACATTTTTGTCAAAATAGGCTTTAACCTCTTCGGTAGACCAGGACACTAGCTGTGGTTCATCTCCATAAGTATTTGCACTAGCCCCTGCGCCGCCAGGAATAAACATAGCATTCGCTAACAAAGCTATGCCTAGCGAAGTAGATAATACTCGAATGGGCTTACCATCAGAAGTGAATAATTTGGATACCGCTAATTCCTTATCCTTTTCATCTTTAGACATCGTAAGGTTCTCCTTCCCTTATCTCAATCATTCGTTGTGCATCGGAACAAGTAAAAGCTCCAGCTTGCCTTCATCTACATTCAGCCGTCCTTCAACCGTTTCATATTCAACACTGCCAACCACAATATAATTGACATGCTCTAACGCTGCGATCATATTCATGCTCCACGTGCGTTCCTCAATGACTCGCAGCCCGCCTTCCGGCATTTTTTCAAATAAGATTACATTCATCCCATTGTCCATTATTACCATTCCTTCCTTAGTTCTGCTATAGCATCTGATACGTCTTTATTACCTTTTCGTTTCAGTTCTAGGTGTGCATAGACTGCCCAACCTTACTCTTGGCGTTAGAACGTCTATATAAAAGAAGAATTCCTAACGAGCACAAGCAAACGAGGAGCAACACGCCGTATACATGCTGATATGCTTTTGCAGGGGAGATATCACGCTGAGCATGCAGTAAAAGCCCGCAGACTGCAACAGATACAGAGCCTCCGAAGAATTGAACCAGTTGTAAAAGCCCCATACCAGAACCAATCCAAGTCCTTGGAAGAACTATAGAAGTTTCATTGTTTAAGGATGCCATCGTAGCTGAGAAAGCGGGAGAGAAGCATAGATAACCTAGCAGCAGTACTACAGGTGATACAGAAAGATTCAGGGCAAACACAGCCATAACGGCTGCAAGTATACAATGTCCAATCACTAAGAAGCGTATATTACCGTACCGATCAATAAAACGTCCCACATAACGGGTCAGAAATGCAGATAATAGCGCTCCCGGTGCGATATACAAACCAATCATCAGCGCTGATTTATCGAACAGATTAGCGAGCGCAAGCGGCATCAGGAACAAGTTGCCTAAGTTCAGCACCAGAATACAAAAGCCTACGGCAACCAGTTTCAAGTAACCCGGCATGGTAAGCAGCTGCGGATTAATGAATGATTCCTTGGCCTTCTTCAGATGTACGGCATGCACGATAATAGACACTACACCCACCGCTAGCCATACAAGCGACTGAGTAGTTACAGCTACCAGTAAACTTGCCGCATTTACAACGGTCAGCGCCGCCCCCAGGATGTCAAAGCTTGCAGGCTGTGGCTGTTCCTTAGGCAATAACCGCAGCAGTACCGGCAGCACAATAAGCACAAGGCAAGTTATGCCGAACAATCCGTTCCAGCCAAAGTACTGGCTGATGACACCTCCGACAATAGGGCCCAAACCAAAGGCCATTGCACTACCCGCCGAGATCATCGCAATAGCAGCGCCGCGTCTTTCAATCGGAACATAGCGACTGGCGAGTACAAGCCCTAATCCAGCCATAGATCCGGCGCCCGCAGATTGTAGGATTCTTGTAATCAATAGCATATTAAAGTCATGTGCGAATAATCCAAACACTGATGCTGTCCCAAGCGTAATTAAGCCAATGGTCAAGAGCTTGCGAATCGGCACCAAGTCGGATAACCGGCTATAAATAACCGTCGACAACGCATATCCAATCGAATAGCTGGAAATGACCCATGAGCCTAGGTCAGCAGAAATTTGGAGATCCTGAATAATGGTTGGAAGCGATACATTAAACATCGTTGTGTTCATCACTACAATAAAGAGGCACATCGTCCATAATGGCATGACAATTTTATCATTCATTCCTACTTTCTCATTCATTCCTACTCCATCCCTGTCCTAATTTATCTATACATGCTCAACTAATTTTATGCCTATAAAAAGAGGTTGGCAATTAGAAGAGGAGGATTACTTGTGCCACATCAATCCACATACCAGTTCGATTATGATCTCCATTCTCCGCAATATATACTTGTAGTGTTTCAATCAGACCCGGCTTGTGATAATGATAAGATCTTAGAGGTATATTATATCGCGCATGAACTAGGAAAAGAGTGTTCACAAGAGTTCGCATAGAGAATTTCTAAATAGGAGGTAGTAGCCATGAGGGGTTTGACAAAAGAAGTTGCGATGGAAATTGTTCGACGTACGATGCATGTGATTGGGTACAACGTCAATGTTATGGACAAGCGAGGACGAATTATTGGGTCTGGAGATGGTAAGCGGTTAGGGCAATCACATGAGGGTGCATTACTCGCTATAGAGCGTCGTGGCAGATTCGAGATTGATCAGGAGAGCGCCGCTAGATTGCAGGGGGTATTGCCCGGCACGAACCTTGTTATTGAGTTTGAGAATGAGATTGTTGGTGTTATTGGGATTACTGGTGATCCAAAGGAAGTGACGAAGTATGGTGAATTGGTGAAGATGACGGCGGAAATGTATCTTGAGCATATGAAGCTGTTAGAGCAGGCTCAATGGGACAAACGAATGAAGGAGAATTTCCTGCTCGCGGTGATGAATGGCGATGAGGGGAACGTACAAACATTGCGACATCAAGCACAGCAGATTCATTTTCAGGTGGATAAGCCTCATATCGCATGCATCATTGAATTAATTAATCGTAATGAAGAGGATCTAATGGCAACAATGAAGCGGGTAACTGATGTATTAGAAGGACGCCCGGCTGTTCAATTGATTACCATTCGTAATGCCAGACAAGTTGTTCTGGTCAAGGAGCATCTCCATGAGCGGAAGCCGCATACGGATATATGTGAAGGAATTCACCAGATAAGACGTTGGTTAGATGTAAAGGAGATTTCTCCACTACGTATCGCGGTAGGCAAAGCTTTTACAGGGATTCAAGGGATGATGAAGTCCATTCAATCCGCAGAAGATACGATGCGTGCAGGCTATGCAATATATCCGGATGAGCCGGTTTATTATGCAACGGATCTGCAACTGGAGACGATGGTCGTTCCGAGTGTACATAATTGGATGTCGGAGGAGTTGCTGCAGCTATGGGCGCATTTTGTGGAGGAGGATCGTAGTGGTGAGCTTCAGCAGACATTAGATCTATTTTACTTCGAAAGTGGGGAGCAACAGCATATCGCTGAACGACTGCGCATTCATCGGAATACGTTACGCTACCGACTCCAGCGTATAACCGAGCTCACAGGGAAAGATCCAAGAAATTATCAGGAGCTGTTCCTACTCATGAGTGCGCGTTGGTTATATTTGTTGGAGCATTCTGCTATGTCTTGTGATGAATAAGAGGATATATGTGCATATGCACAAAAAAAGACATCAATCGATGCGAAATATTTATTTATCCGCCTAATGAAACGCTTACAAAAATTCGCTAAAGTATAGGTATGAGCTCAAACCACATATCGATATATACAACTCTGTGTAAAACTGGGGAGGAATAACTCATGACAGTGAGTGTAAGCGTTTTAGGTGCTTTAGCTGCATTGGTTGTGGCAATCGTTCTAATATTGAAAAAAGTACCGCCAGCCTACGGCATGATGATCGGTGCGTTAGTAGGTGGTTTAATCGGCGGCGTGAGTATGGTGGATACCATTACGCTGATGATGGATGGTGCCAAAGGGATGATTCCTGCCGTGCTTCGCATCTTGGCAGCAGGTATGTTAGCAGGTGTATTGATTGAATCAGGCGCGGCGAAAAAGATTGCAGAGACGTTGGTTCAGAAGGCCGGCGAGACACGGGCATTACTCGCATTAGCCTTAGCAACAATGGTTCTTACAGCGGTCGGTGTATTCGTGGATGTAGCTGTTATTACTGTAGCACCCATTGCATTAGCTATTGCACAACGTGCGAATCTATCGAAATTGGCAATCCTGATCGCTATGATCGGCGGCGGTAAAGCCGGTAACATCATGTCACCAAACCCGAATGCGATTGCCGCATCAGATGCATTTCACATTCCATTAACTTCGTTGATGGCAGCAGGTATAATCCCAGCTGTATTCGGGATTATCGTAACGTACTTCATCGCAAAGCGTTTAAACAATAAAGGCAGTAAAGTAGAAGCTTCTGAGGTAACGAATAATCCGAATGAGCAGCTTCCAAGCTTCTTTACAGCCTTTCTAGCTCCACTTGTAGCCATTATCTTGTTATCCCTTCGTCCAATTGCAGGCATCGTAATCGATCCAGTTATTGCGCTTCCAGTAGGAGGTATCGTAGGCGCCATTGCAATGGGAAGATTTAAGAAGTTAAATGAGTTCGCTGTATTTGGTCTTGGTAAAATGACGGGTGTAGCCGTCATGTTAATCGGGACAGGTACACTAGCTGGTATCATTGCAAATTCGCAATTAAAGGATGTTATTATCGACGGCCTTACTGCATCTGGCCTACCGGCATACTTGCTTGCTCCAATCAGTGGTGCGTTAATGTCTCTTGCAACAGCATCGACAACAGCAGGCACAGCCGTAGCAAGCTCTGTGTTCGGCTCCACCGTCATGGGACTTGGCGTAGCTTCGCTAGGAGCAGGGGCAATGATTCACTCTGGTGCGACTGTATTAGACCACATGCCTCACGGCAGCTTCTTCCACGCAACTGGTGGCAGTGTGAACATGCAGATGAAAGAGCGTCTGAAATTGATTCCTTATGAAACCGCAGTTGGTCTAACACTAGCGATCGTTTCGACATTAGTATTCGGTGTATTCCAATGGTTCCTATAACAACTGTCGAAGCATAAACAACACAAAAGGATGTGAAGAGCATGAAGTTTGTATTGGCACCAGATTCATTCAAAGAAAGTATGACAGCAATGGAAGCCTGTGAGGCCATAGAACGAGGACTTCGTTCCTCTTTTCCCGATGCAGAATATATTAAAGTTCCGATGGCAGATGGCGGCGAAGGTACGGTTCAGTCACTCGTCGATGCGACAGGCGGACGAATTGTACATTGTGACGTAACAGGGCCACTCGGTCACCCTGTGAATACATTTTATGGCATTATGGGAGATGGAAAGACCGCGATTATTGAGATGGCAGCTGCTTCTGGACTTGGACTTGTGCCGAAGGAAGAGCGTAATCCGTTGATCACCACGACAAAGGGTACAGGAGAGCTTATCGTTCATGCGCTGAATGCAGGCGTACGTTCTATTATTATGGGTCTTGGTGGCAGTGCAACCAACGATGGCGGTGTAGGCATGGCACAAGCGCTTGGATTCCGCTTCCTGCGAGAAGATGGAACGGAGATTGGATACGGTGGAGGATCGCTAAGTGAAGTTACCCGTATTGATAGTGATCATGTAGATCCGAGACTCCAAGGTGTACAAGTGGTAGCCGCATGTGACGTAGACAATCCGTTAACTGGTGAGCGCGGGGCATCCGCCATCTTCGGTCCGCAAAAAGGTGCAACACCCGACATGGTGAAGCAATTGGATGCAAATCTTGCACGTTTAGCAAACATCATTGAGCGCGATCTCGGAAAAGAAGTGAATGATACAGCAGGTGCGGGTGCAGCAGGTGGACTTGGTGCTGGCGTAATGGCCTTCCTGGGAGCCAGGTTGAAGCGAGGCGTGAACATCGTCGTCGATGCCATGAAGCTTGCGGATAAAGTGAAAGATGCGGATTATGTCATCACAGGCGAAGGGGGTATGGATAGCCAAACCGTCTATGGTAAAACACCGATTGGTGTTGCCAAAGTAGCACAAGCCGCCGGTGTACCTGTTATTGCCTTAGCGGGTTCCCTCGGTACTGGCGTAGAAGCCGTGTACGAGCATGGTATCGATATGTTCTTCTCCATCGTGCCTGGAGTATGTACGTTAGATAAAGCGCTCACCGATGCTTCCTTCAACATGGAGCGCACCGCGCGCAATATAGGTACATTAATCAAACATAGTAAACGTTAATCGCAAGTATAGACGCCTTCTGCGTCGCGTGGAATTAATTATTATATTAAAAAAAAGATCTGACTCAGGCCATGAAGCTGAGTCAGATCTTTTATTTCGTTTTTGCAAGCTAATCTAAGCTTAAGTTTAGGACACTTGAGATTCCTTAGCAAGAACAGGTACGGTGTTATCCTCTACCTGCACATCATCCTTTGTCTTGGAGAGGACAATGTTCAGCACAATCGCTGTAAGCGAACCGGATACGATACCGTTTTGCAGCAGCATCCGAGCAAATTCAGGCAGCTCTGCGAACATTGCAGGAAGTGTCGCTGAACCTAAGCCAACAGCAATACTGCAAGCAGCAATCAGTAGATTACCATCCTTACGGAGATCCACGTCGGATAGAATGGATATCCCGGAAACGGCAACCGATCCGAACATGACAATCATGGCTCCACCAAGTACGGCATTCGGTACAATCGTCGTCAAGGCAGCCAGCTTAGGCAGGAGTCCTAGTACAATCATGATCCCGCCAGCGGCAAAAATAACATTACGGGTCTTAATGCGAGACAGCGAAATCAAACCCACATTTTGAGAAAAAGCAGTGTATGGGAAAGCATTAAAGATTCCGCCCAGCATAATTGCTACTCCCTCGGAACGCAGTCCGTTTACGATCTGCTTCTGTTCAACTTTCTGATCAATTACTTTACCAACTGCAAAATAAACCCCAGTAGACTCCACCATACTAACAATATTAACGATGATCATAGTGAAGATTGCAGTAAGACTGAACTCAGGCCATCCGAAGTAGAACGGTTGTGCGATGCTTACCCAAGAAGCGTCACCTACCGTAGAAAAGTTAACGATACCCATTCCATAAGCAATCGCTGTACCCACCACAAGACCTACCAGAACTGAGATCGAGCGCAGGAATCCAGTGGCGAAACGATTAACTGCTAAAATGACAAGTAGTGTAATTAGTGCAAGCAGCAAATTGCGGGGTTGTCCAAAATCAGCGCTGCCTTCTCCGCCAGCAACGTTATTCATGGCTACTGGAATAAGAGATAACCCGATAATGGTCACGACAGAACCCGTTACAATGGTCGGGAAGAACTTCAGCAGCTTCCCATAAAGCGGGGCCGCAAGAACAACGAACAAACCGGAAATAATGATCGCACCGTACGCAGTCGCCAGATTATGTGTCGAGGCAATCGCAATAATCGGGCCAACGGCTGTAAAGGTACATCCAAGAATAACTGGGAGCCTGCTACCAAAATACTTGGTGCCCATTATTTGCAGCAGTGTAGCCAATCCGCAAGTGAACAAATCGGCTGCGATGAGGTAAGCCATTTGAGTCCCATTTAGCTTCAAGGCACCCCCAACAATCAGCGGTACAATTACTGCTCCTGCATACATGGCTAGGACATGCTGAAGACCTAACGTAAATACCTTTTGCTTGCTTAACATCCCGCACTCTCCTTGATTTTCTCTAATGAGCTTTCATTATCAATGAAGTGAATTTCACCTGGTGACATAGATGCAATACGGGCCAAGGCATGGACTTCTATGCCTCTGTTCTCCAGAAGGCTCCGGCCTTCTTGGAAGCTCTTTTCAATGACACAGCCGACGCCAAGGAGCTCTGCTCCTGCCTCTTTTACGATATCAACCAGTCCCACAAGTGCAGCACCAGTAGCGAGGAAATCATCCACAATAAGCACTTTGTCATCCGGTCCAAGATATTTCTGGGAGACGCTGACCAGATAATCCTCTTGGCGAGTAAAGGAATGTACAGGCGCTGAGTAGACAGCCTCTGAGAGCGTTACTGCTTTCTTTTTCTTCGCATAAACAAACGGTACACCTAATGCAATCGCAGTAGCCATGGCAAACTGAATCCCGCTAGCTTCAATAGTAATTACTTTCGTGATCGGTTGATGACCGAACAACTTTTTGAACTCCTGACCGATTTGCAGCGCTAGCTCCGTATCGACCTGATGATTCAGAAATGAATCTACCTTCAGTACCGTATCTGATAAAATAAGACCCTCTTGTCTAATGCGCTCTTGAAGTACTTTCATCGTGAACTAATCTCTCCTCTTCATTAAAAAACAAAAAAAGGACAAATCCCTTGAGTCGTTTCTCTCAAGTGAATCTGTCCTTCTGGGCTTTTGTCCCTTAGTGGTGTAACACTACATAGTGTCCGCATCGCTCGGTCCAGACCTTTCCTCCAAAGAAGAAAGCGGAACCCTAGATGCGCTATTTCACTCATAGTCGGATAATTACGATGGTTATCCGGTAGAAACTTATGGGCCATATCCCCAAGATTATATGAGTTTTATTAATGTTCGATATGAATACCTTGTATATCTTACACGCTCTGTCTGGTGCTTACAAGCAAAATTTTTAGTGTTTTGCATACCATTTTCAGGTTATTTTCATGAAATTCAATTGTTTACATTTAGTAGGGGTTACTCCAAGATCTTCTGCGCCGTTTCTTCGGTCGTTACGAGCACATTCATATACCCGCCATTTAGAGCGCCCAAGATCCCCGAAACCTTCTCCAGCGATTCCGCTACACCAATAGCGTACCTCGCTCGTCTGATCTGCTCCAGCTCAATGGTCAACGTTCGGTCCGATATTGCTGTGCGTACAGGCAATCCATTGCCATCATAAAAACGCGAGCAAATATCACCAGCTACTTTCCCGTCCTCCAGCTCATCAATCACAGCATCGCCATAAAATCCACGCCATGCCTCTTCGCCTTTAATTTCCGGTGATCCAATGCCGAATATAGCGATATCCAGCCGATCCCATGCCTTGGAAATGGTCTGATAATACTGCGAACGCATCAGTTGATCTCTGGTTTCCTTTTGCTCCGTGATCGCTGGCACGTCAATCATTAATGAGCGCGCACCCCACTTTAAGGCAGCTTGGTAGCAGATATTATTGACATGGTATCCGCTCTCCATCTTTCCAGATGGACCACCCACCGTAGGAACACAGGTTACAAAAGGCCTCTGTCCGAGGGTCAGATTGTCTACAACGGCAGCTAAGCTGCTTCCCCAAGAGAACCCAATCGTATCTTTCGGCTGAACCACTTGCTCCAGCCATCTTGCACAAGCCTGTCCAATGGCTTTACGCTTGATCACCCCGGACTGGGCTGGGTCTACCTCTACAACAATGGCTTCCTTCAGCCCGAACCGTTCTTTCAATTCCTGCTCCAGTGTACAATGATCTCCAATATCGTAATTGATGGTGATTGTAACGATGCCCTCTTCACGGACTCTCTTCAGCATCCTACTTATGGTGGTGCGATATATGCCAAGTTCATTAGAAATTTCACTTTGCGTTAAATTCTGCTCATAATACATTTGTGCAATCTTAATGAGCAGCTTTCTGTCTTCTTTTCGATCCATGATAGAACTCCTCGCTTTTTTCAAGGATTTGACGAATCCATAACCCCTAGCTATACTGTAGACGATTATTTCGCACATTTTTTATTATATTGCACAAATGTGCAGATTATCAATTTTTTAATGGAGATGACCGGCTTTGAATATGGACTTTAGAAAGAAAAGTTGTGCCGCAGAAGCTCTAAAGTATATTGAGAATGACACAACCATTGGTTTAGGTGGGGGTAGTACGATTTCCTATTTAATCGGCAATATTAAAAAAGCAGATCTTCGGGTAAAGGTAGTGACCCCCTCCTTCACTACAGCTTCACTCTGTGTCCAAAATGGACTGCAGGTTGTACCCACTTGGTCCGTTGACCGAATAGCTGTTGCTTTTGACGGCTGTGATGAGGTGGATGAGCAACTGCATGCGCTTAAGAGTGGTGGCGGCATTCATACGAAAGAAAAACTGATTGCTAGTATGGCGGATCATTATATATTGCTGGTAGATGAAACTAAACTTGTGAACAAGCTAACCTTCAAACATCCCGTAGTATTGGAAATTCTTATGGATGCTCTTAGTTATGTTCAACATTCCGTGAAATCGCTGGGCGGCAAGCCTGAGATTCGAACAAGCGCAAGTAAGGATGGGTATATGGTCAGTGATCACGGCAATGTGCTGCTGGATGTCTTTTTTGACAAGGTAGAGGATAGCACTGCTCTTCAAACTGAACTCAAAGCCATTAACGGGGTCATTGAGACCTCCCTATTCACGAAAGAAGTTACCTCAGCACTTGTGGCTGGTTCAAGTGGAATCAAGGTAATCTCTAAGTAATCTCTAAGTAATCTCAAACAATCAAAACAGGCGAGGTGCTAACCATGAACAATCTGAAGTGGGCAATCATCGGCCCGGGAAGTATCGCTACTGAATTTGCGGCTGCTCTAGATGACATCGGCGGA
The DNA here is from genome assembly GCF_038009145.1 of Paenibacillus sp. FSL R5-0923. NCBI lineage: Bacteria > Bacillati > Bacillota > Bacilli > Caryophanales > Paenibacillaceae > Paenibacillus > Paenibacillus sp. FSL R5-0923. The sequence goes on along the minus strand of NZ_JBBPAT010000001.1, from coordinate 978,697 downwards.
ACTTTATATGCGGTAGGATCACGGACCTTAGAGAAAGCCCAGGCGTTCGCGAGCCAATATGGAGCGGAGAAGGCTTATGGCAATTACAGCGAAATGCTGCAAGATCCAGAAATTGATGTCGTCTACATCTCAACACCACATAGTAACCACTACGAATACATCATAGAAAGCTTGCAGAATAACAAACATGTCCTCTGTGAAAAGGCGATCACCGTAAATAGCAAACAACTGCAGGAAATCGCCGAGCTTGCTAAACAAAAAAGCTTAGTCGTCGCAGAGGCTATGACCATCTACCATATGCCACTGTACAAAAAGCTACGGCAAATCGTGGATGAAGGTAAGATCGGACGCCTCAAAATGGTGCAAGTCTCCTTTGGCAGCCATAAAGAATATGATGTGAACAACCGTTTCTTCAGCAAAGATTTGGCTGGAGGGGCGCTGCTGGATATTGGGACGTATGCCTTGTCCTTCACAAGATTCTTCCTGTCCAAACAGCCACAGGAAATTCTAACGACAGTGAAACGTTTTGAGACAGGCGTCGATGAACAATCCGGAATCATTCTGAACAACGATGCGGATGAAATGGCGGTCATCTCCCTTACCATGCGCTCCAAAATGCCTAAACGCGGCGTCGTTGCTGGAGAACTTGGCTTTATTACCGTAGATAATTTCCCACGGGCCTCCAAAGCCACGATTCAATATTTAGATGGCACCCTAGAAACGATTGAAGCCGGCGATACTTCCAAAGCGCTGCAATACGAAATTGAAGATATGCAGCGCTATATCGCGGCAAACGGCAACCAGGAAACCCTTAATCTCTCTTTAGATGTCATGGAGATTATGAGTAATGTTAGAGAACAATGGGGAATCAAATACAGCTTCGAATAACATACTGAACACAATAAGATCAATCATCAAAGCGTTGGTATTCCCTTCAACTGAAGGAAGCCCAACGCTTTTTTGCGGATAATTTTCTAGGAATGGATGACAATATCCTTAGGTGATTTCTTATAGGTACTTTTTAGTACCTATAGCACTTTAAAGTACGTACTATACTTAAATGACTCATGCCTTCATAATTGCACTTACCGGCCGGTGATTATCAGAGTGTAGGAGTGAGAGACATGTTGTTAAACCAAAAAAGAAGTACCCTGGCACTCCTGGCTTTAGCCATTAGCGCCTTTGCGATCGGAACCACCGAGTTTATCAGTGTAGGGTTGCTGCCTTTAATCGCTGATGACCTGAATATACCGCTGACCACAGCTGGATTAACTGTTACTTTGTACGCTTTAGGGGTAACCTTTGGCGCCCCAATCTTAACGTCGCTGACCACGGCGATATCGCGCAAAACATTATTGCTTATCATTATGATTGTATTTATTATCGGCAATAGCCTTGCCGCGGCTGCGGACAGTATTACAATTCTGCTAATAGCTAGAGTAATATCTGCCCTTTCGCATGGTCTGTTCATGTCGATTGCTTCGACCATTGCCGCCGACCTTGTGCCTGAGAATCGTAAAGCCAGCGCTATTGCGATCATGTTCACAGGGCTAACCGTAGCTACTGTTACCGGTGTGCCACTGGGCACCTTTCTAGGGCAACAGTTAGGCTGGAGAGCTGCATTCATCGCCATTATTGCCATCGGGCTTATAGCACTCATCGGTAATCTGATCTTGGTCCCTGCCACAGGGCTGCGCAAAGGAACCCGAACACCGCTTCGCGAACAAGTCAAACTCGTGAAGAACGGACGGTTACTGCTTGCCTTCGCAATCACTGCTTTAGGGTATGGAGGTACCTTTGTAGTCTTTACTTATTTATCTCCACTTCTCCATGAAATCAGCGGTTTCAAAGAGAGTACCGTTGCCATCATCCTTCTTGTTTATGGCATAGCGATCGCCATCGGCAACGTCATTGGAGGCAAATTAGCCAACCGTAACCCTATGAATGCCCTCTTCTACATGTTTGCTATACAAGCTGTTGTACTGTTCGTCTTAACCTTTACCGCACCCTTCAAAGTGGCTGCACTACTTACGATCTTCTTTATGGGATTGTTAGCCTTCATGAACGTACCTGGTCTACAAGTACACGTAGTTACACTTGCAGATCGATATGCTCCGAGTGCGCGAGATGTGGCATCTGCGCTGAATATTGCTGCTTTTAACGCTGGCATTGCCATCGGGGCCTATCTTGGCGGTATCGTCACGGATCATATGGGACTGATTCATACCACTTGGGTGGGTGCTATAATGGTTCTGTCCGCTGTATTCCTAACCGCTTGGAGTCGTGCGCTGGAGAAGAAAGATGAAACTCTTCTCCAGTCTGAGGCTGCTTAATCAGCCTTGCCTTAACATACCAATCAAACTTTTAAATATCTCAGGAGGTAATTTTATTATGGCTCAACATCTACAGGATACAACTGCATTACACAACGGGGTAAACATGCCTTGGCTTGGACTTGGTGTATTTCAAGTCGAAGAAGGCTCTGAGCTGATCCAAGCGGTCAAATCTGCTATTGCACACGGCTACCGCAGCATCGATACAGCAGCGATCTATCAGAATGAGACTGGCGTAGGTCAAGCGATCAAAGAAGCTTTGCAGGACAACAACCTGTCCAGAGAAGAGCTCTTCGTAACTTCAAAGGTCTGGACTGCAGATATGGGCTACGAAGAAACCATTGCCGCCTACGAAGCTAGCCTAGCTAAGCTTGGACTTGAATACCTTGATCTATATCTTATCCACTGGCCTGTAAAAGGAAAATATAAAGAGACTTGGAGAGCACTTGAAACCTTGTATAAAGAGGGACGCGTAAAAGCGATTGGGGTCAGCAATTTCCAGATCCATCATCTTGAAGATGTGATGAAGGATGCGGAAATTAAGCCGATGGTAAACCAAGTGGAGCTCCATCCTTATTTGAGTCAGCAAGCGCTGCTTAGCTTCTGCCAGGAACAAGGAATTCAACTGGAGGCTTGGTCTCCATTAATGCAAGGGCAATTGTTGGATCAGCCTGTACTGAAACAAATTGCAGCTAAATACAGTAAATCCGTAGCTCAAGTGATTATCCGTTGGGACCTGCAGCGTGGAATTATTACCATTCCAAAGTCTACTAAAGAGCACCGGATCATCGAAAACGTAGATGTGTTTGATTTTCTGTTAACAGAAGAGGATATGAATCTAATCAACGCTCTGAACCAAGATCAACGGGTAGGTCCTGACCCTGATAATTTCGACTTCTAAGAGATTAACCGCTAGGTTAAGTAACAGTAAAAAAAGACCCTATCTTTCAGAAATGAAAGAGGGGTCCTTTTTGTCTTTACGCCCCTTGCACTAGCACAATAAGGATCGGCAACACAAGAAAGGAAGCAAGCGTCGTCCATAAAATACATTTGGATACCAGCTCTGGAGAGGCTTCAAATCGTTCCGCTAATACCACCGCGTTGACGGCAACTGGCATGGAGGCCAGAATCAGCAGCACAGAGAATAAAATACCATCAATATGCAGAATAGATAATCCGAGGTATGCCACTAATGGAGCTAAGATTAATCGAATGATCATCCCTGTCCAAAAAGTAGACCGACCCTTACGTTCAGATGACATGGTTCGTACTTTGACCATCTGTGCACCCAGAATCGCCAGTACGACTGGTGAATAACCTCCGGCAACCATGGAGACCCCTGTAGCAAGCTCAGAAGGTAAATGCAGGTCAAATATTCTAAGAAAAAGTGCTAGCATAGCTGCATAGATGGCAGGGAGAGAGAACACGGACTTTACCGCATTTTTCACCGAGAACTGCGATCTAGCCGCAAAATAAACGCCCACAGTATTCACGATAATCATCTGCCCAATCACATACACAGAAGCCTTATCGAGCCCAAGCTGTCCGAAAGCCAGCAACACCAAGGGAAGTCCATAATTCACACTATTCGTAAATGTCGAGACCAGAGTCAATCCCGATATTTCAGAGGGGCCGAGCTTCAATAACTTTCCGATGATATTTGCAATCGCCCATAAAAAGCATAGATTTAGCAGCGAAAAAGCGAGCGTCTTGTAAATATCATCCATAGAAATCTCGGCCGTAGCCAGTGTATTAAGAATAATAGCCGGCGTTAAAAAGTATAAATAGAGCGTCAATAACGGCTTGGTATCCAAATTCTTAAACCGTCCAAGCAGTGCACCGACGATCACCGGAATGGATAATGGCACGATGACTTGATACAACGTTGATAACACGCTCTGGATCATGAACAGTACTCCTCTGCTCTAAGTTACTCTAAACTATAAGCGCAACAGAGCAAGACGTCTAAGATATGAAATCAATATACACAATAGCCATTACCTATAATTAAAAAAGGTCTCAACCCCTATAACGAGGTTGAGACCTTTTTATCATGTGTTACATCATTTTGATTTCAAGCAATTCATATTTGATGATACCCATTGGTGCGTTTACACTAACGATATCCCCGACTTTTTTACCCAGCAATTCCTTGCCCAGCGGACTTTCATAGGAAATCTTGTTGTTTAGGACATCTGCTTCAGCAGCCCCTACAATTCTATATTCAATCTTCTCGGAGTATTCGATATCGTTCAGGGTAACGATACAACCCATACTAACCTTTGACAGATCCATCTGACTCTCATCTACGATCTTGGCTTTGGTCAGCATTTTCTCCAAAATCATAATACGAGTCTCCATGAACGATTGGTCGTCCTTGGCCGAATGGTACTCGCTATTTTCCTTCAAGTCTCCATAGCTGATCGCCAATTTGAGCCGTGCTGCCAATTCCTTGCGCCCTGGGCCCTTCAATTCCTTCAGTTCTTCCTCTAATTGAGCCAATCCTTCTTTGGTCAAGAACACTTCTTCATTAGACATGTATACAACTCCTATTTTGGATGCTTTTTAATATTTTAACCTATATTTCACATTCATGCGACAAGCATAAACGCCTTCGGCGTCCTTGTAAGGACGGTAAGCGTTTAAGCGAGAAATATAAAAATTAAAGTATAGGTGCAAAACCTATACTTTCTTATATTTAAATAAAAATCCCTGCCACAATTGAACATTGGGCAAGGATGTCAATGCTGCATCATTATTCTGGCAAATGCTCTTTACAGAAAAGGAGTAATGCTGCTTCCTCGTCCTCTTCCATATCAAAGTCAAGCAACTGACCTGTTGTTGTCTCCTGTAGATCATAACTCACGATGCTAACTTGATCTTCATCCACTTTAATAATCGCTCTAGCGGATACTCCGTTCTCTACATAGAGCTCATCATCTTCTGGAACATCCAGTTGAACCACGAATTCATACCGTTTACCGGTTAGTATACCAAAAGGATCTTTAACATTCTCCACGTTGTAGCTTGTAAATGTCAACATTGCTCAATCAACCTCTTTTCCTAATACCTGCCACGTCATTGTATCACAAAAAGCTGCATGAAGGGGTCGCCCGTCCCTCAAGCCATAGCTTTCGACTTCTTGATCTGCTTGCTTCGCAATTGTCCGCAAGCAGCATCAATATCTACACCATGCTCCAGACGAGTGCTTACGCTGACGCCCTGCTTCTTCAAGGTATCAAAAAAGGCTCGTACGGTCTCCCGCTCGCTTCTTTGATATTGACTGTGCTCATCGACTGGATTATAAGGAATCAAGTTCACATTGACGAGCTGGCGCCGGTCGCCGATTAGCTCGGTCAGCTCAAGCGCATGCTCCTTGCCGTCATTTACATCCTTCATCAGAATGTATTCTAACGTAATTCTGCGATTTGTTTTTTCCAAATAATAATCTATGGACTCCATTAGCTTCTCAATTGGAATGGCCTTGTTAATCTTCATAATCTTCGTCCGCAGCTCATTATTAGGCGCGTGAAGCGATACTGCCAAGTTCACCTGTGTATTCGCATCGGCGAATTCAACGATTTTGTTAGCAAGCCCACTCGTCGATACAGTAATACCTCTTCCTGCGATGGCTAATCCCTTGTGGTGCTTAATAATCGATAAGAAATTGAGCAGGTTCTTGAAGTTGTCGAACGGTTCGCCAATTCCCATGACTACAACGTGACTAACCTTTTGTTCGAGGTTTGCTGCATCCAAATGCTGCTGAACCTTCATAATCTGCTCTACAATCTCACCGCTGGAAAGATCACGACTTTTCGCTAACAGTCCACTAGCGCAAAAGCTGCAGCCGATATTACATCCAACCTGAGTAGTGACACATACGGACAAACCGTATTTCTGTCTCATGAGCACCGTCTCGATCAGGTTGCCATCCTTTAAACGGAACAGGAACTTGATCGTCCCATCCGCAGACTCCTGCTTCACATGTTCTTCCAGCGTATGGATCACATAGTGCTGCTCCAATAATTCTACACAATCTTTATTTACATCGAGCATTTCTGAGAATTCTGTAATCCGCTTCCGATAAAGCCAATCCCAGACCTGCGTAGCTCGAAATTTTTTATGTCCACGTTCTAACAGCCATGCCGCCAGTTGATCAAAAGTTAATCCATAAATGGATTCCATATTCATTCGTTATCCTCTTTTCAAAACATTAAAGTTCAGTCCATCACTACTCATTGTCTCAAATTTTTTTTATTTAAACAAGGGGAGTTGTAACGAAGCGTCGAAGTTTACACCATTAGAAGTCCGTTCTATGAAATTACATCTGAGGAGAGATCGAATCAAATGAGCTCAACCACAATAAAAATCATCGGTTTTGCCCTTCTAGCTGCCGTTCTAATCTTTGGTGGCTTTTTACTGTATATTACCATTACCGATTATAAGCCGAAGGAGACTACTCCACTAACGGTAAACCATAATCAGGAACAAATGATGAAGCATGGAGAACCTTTTGCAATAACAACCTTTAATATTGGCTATGCTGGTCTGGATAAGGATCAGGATTTCTTTATGGATGGCGGGACCAAATCACGTTCAAGCAGCGAGGAACAAACGAAGACAAATCTTGAGGCAATAGCCTCTCTGATGACTACTTCAGGCTCAGATTTATTTATGTTGCAGGAGGTAGATATCGATTCTTCTCGTAGCAACCATATAGATGAAGTCTCCTTGTTATCGAATACCTTCTCTGATTACAGCAACGTATTCGCAACGAACTACAAGGTGCCTTGGGTACCGATTCCCGTTCTTGATCCGATGGGCTCAGTAAATAGCGGTTTATTAACCTTATCTAAATTCGGTAGCACAAGTAACGTTAGATATGATCTTCCGGGAAAAGAAAGCTGGCCTCGTCAACTGTTTGAACTTGACCGCGCCTTTTTGGAGAGCAGATTCCCCGTCGATAACGGGAAAGAACTGATCCTGATCAACCTTCATTTATCAGCCTTTGACCAAGGGGGAACGATTCGCAAGCAGCAATTAGAATATCTTTCTACTTATATTCAGAGAGAGAATGATAAAGGTAATTACCTCATCTTAGGCGGAGACTGGAATCATTCTTTACCGGGCACAACCCCTGAGGCCTTTGAGACTACACAAGCTTGGCCAGAATGGCTGCAGCAGTTCCCTGAAGATTTCAAACCGGAGGGCTTTCAATGGGCTGTCGATGCTAAAGTGCCGTCCGTCCGGACACTTGATGTAGCTTATTCAGAAGGTGTGAATTTCCGGGCTGTAATTGATGGCTTCCTAGTTTCACCGAATATCACAATAAGTGGCGTACAGGGCCATGACCTATCTTTTGAACACAGCGATCATAACCCTGTAACAGCTACTCTTATTCTAAGATAAGACCCAATCATGGATCATTGATGTTATTTAAAAATGACGAATTTCATGTTTTTCCCTTTTAGATACTGAATGATAGCAGGCAATGCCTCTACGGTAATCTTCTTTTCGTGAAAAAGATATACAGCACCGGACGGATCAGTATGATGAACAAATTGAATGACGTCTTCTGGGGTCTTGCGTCTCCAATCCTCGGAATCACGATTCCATAACAATACTTTCATCTGCTGTTCTGTCACTTTGGCTGCTAACTTATCATTAATCGCACCATATGGCGGCCGAAAAACAGTAATCGGCGATTGAATGATTTGCTCCAATGCCTGGTTAGCCTTCGCCAAATTATTCTGATTTTGGTTAGCCCCATTGTCGGTCATCTTGCTATGATCCCACGAATGACTTCCAATCGACATCTGATGTTCATTCGCATACTTAACCGCTTCCACATTATGAGCGACCTTATTCCCAACAAATAAAAAGGTGGCTGCCACCTCATGTTCTACTAGAATATCTACGATTTCTTTCGTATACTTCGACGGACCATCATCAAATGACAAAGCCACGTAACCCTTCGGCAGGCTATAGGTGTATTTATTCCCGGTTAATTTAATCTCCTCATACCGCTGTGTTTGTTCTTGAGGAGGCTCTGTAGGTTCTGGTGTAGGTTTAGAAGGTTCTGGCGTAGGCTCAGACTCCTCTTGCTGGCTAGGGGTCGTTTCTATTTTACCAATAGGAGGAATGAACGGTAGAGAGACTATTTTCTCGATCCCCTCAGCGCTGGCGCCTAGTGAGGGACCTTCCAATCCTTCTGCACGGTCCATAACATGACCACCCATTCGAAGAGACAACAATACAACTACTAAACAAGCGAACATGATACTCTGCAGCCTAAATCTTCCAACCCGTTTTTTGCTCTTCTTTCTTAGCCTGCGTGCTGGAGGTATAGAGGGTGACGTAGTTTCAACAGTAATCTCTTCCTGTACATGGGGATCGTTCACTTGCTTTAATTGAAGAAGCTGAGACACATAATATTCAGAGCAGGCAAAATACATAGTTTCGCTGAAGGTTTGGTTCATAATAATCAGTGTGCTGTAATAACTATTACGAAATGGATCCCACTTCGGATACAATGACAATCTCATTCTTTCCCCGAAAAAGGGAGCCAGCGCGTTTAGTTGTTCATATGTAAATTCGTCTATGTTTAGCATGCGTCTGGCATACCCAATATCACGGGTTAAACCTACTTCAATCTGATAACCGGCCTGTTCATGCTCAAGCGACAGCAACTCAATCATTAGAACAGTGCTCGGTTCATTCATTGCCATGAATCTTATGTATCTCCGTTTTCGTCATTTCGTCCCGCCAGTGTGCTTCCATTCCCAAAAGGAACGGTCATACGATTTGTAAAATCGCTGATCATACCGGAGAGATATGCTTTTTCTTGGCGGATCGTATCGTATTTCTGTCTTAAATGCGCGTTCTCAGTTTCAATCCGTCCGAGCTTCTCTTCCAGATCATTCATCTTCTTGAGCTTCTCTGCATGAGCTTCGTTATGCTTTTGGATCAGATTTACATACTTTTGATGCTCCAGATCGATCGTACTCTTTAATTCTTCAATCTCTGCAGTGAGGGTAGTCTGAAGCTCCCGATAATCTTCCAGCACTTGATCGACTTTCAGATTCTTCTCAATCAATTTATGCTCAAGCTCTCGAACGTTCTTCTCTCTTTCCTCAATCACTTTATTGAGATTCTTCATGTCCCGGTTCAAACGTTCAACATGGCTGCTGGAATGAGTCAACCGATCCTGAAGTTCATTAATATTCGTCTCAGCATGCTGTCTGGCCTGAATGATCTGCTCCACGGAGAAGATCAAATCGAGTGATTTTTTATCAAGCGGCGCTTTCCCTGTAGTAACCACTCCTGCTAAAGTCTCGCCAGCAATCTGTTCCTCTACTTCCTCGCCCTGCTCTTCTGATAATTGCACCTTTTGAACCATACCCGGTTTGGACTGCTTATCCACTGAATCTTTCTTTTTAAAAAAGGGAGAAATCATTGATCTTATCACCTCAATTATAAAAAAATGTCAAAAAATGTCGAGTGCCCACGAGTCTATTATAGTTTACTTGTCTTGTCTGTAAGTGAGCCTTTATATCTAACTTTTTGAATTGGATCAAAAGACCTAAATTCTTGCCAATAACAAGAAAAAAGCACCCTTGCGGGTGCTCTGGTTTTAATTAAATTTATCGGGGAATTGTTTAACAATACCTTCGGTTAGTATATCTCCAAACATAATCATATGCTCGAGCCCTTTATCGAAAGCGACGATCTCGGCATCCCAATCCTTTTTAGCTCTAGCTGTCACATCATCCGTTATTAGCTCCAAATGTTCATGAAGCATCTCTTTCAATTGTTCATACGAATATTTGGGATTCTGTGCGCTAAGGAACTTAGCAATGTCGTCAGCGTTGTCGTACCACTCTTTATTGTATTTTTCCAAATCCGCCTGATTACCTGCTAGTGCAGCAGCAACTACCTTTCCGGCAATAAGGATATGCTCCCGCAATAATTGAGCTAGCTTATCACCTACGGCCTCACCGTAATACGGCTTATAAACATTCCCTATCTCCTGCTGATTCTGTAGCAACCTTGCCAGTACCTTCTCTTTGTCCTCGGAATTCGCAAAGGCACTAACTATGTAGTTTTTCGTCCATATCACATGGTCGCTCCATAGTTTCCTAAGATTATCCTTAAGCTCTATTACAGAGGGCGTAAAGCATTGCTTGTGTGAGCTCTTTTTCTCTTTGGCTGCAGCATCGGCAGTTACAGGCATTACACTAACAACAAGGAACATACACACAAAAACTAACTTCGCAATCAAAAACTTAGGCTTCAATATGACCTATCTCCTTTTAAGCATCTATTAACAATCCTGTATAGTGTGTACCGATACTCTTATTTCATTCCTATCTTCTTGTACATAAAAAAAAGCACCGTCATTAGACGGCGCCTCTTCCTTAAACTTATCTGAACATCACTTTATCTACATTGTATTTAGACTTCAATTCATTAATGATATACGTTTCGTAGATCTCTCTATGAACGGGGCTCTCGATTAAACTTACATCAATTCTGGTGACCTCGTCCCGATGCAGCTTAATATCAGATACGGTGTCTTCGAAATGTTTTTTGATTCTAGGTCTTAGCTTTCTCGCTTTACCTACAAACAACAACTCATCTTGGTCATTGTAGAACATAAAGATACCGCCGTAATCTCTTGGAATTAGGTGGAAATCAGTGAATCCGTAGATATTGCTTAGCTGCGGGTTGATTTGTTTAGTAATACTAACATCCACATTGGGCATAGTTATGTTGATCATTTTAGCTCACGTCCTCTTTCTATATAGGAGTAAATAGTATCATAAGTTTGCCTTTTATTCTATCTTTCACACCCTTGTTCAAATGGATTAGTGGGAATTGAACCCAAATAACGCTCGTATTTACCACCGTTTAGGATCACAGGTTCTTTGGTTAAATACAGCGTCTCATCCTGGATGAAAAATACAATAAAAGTTAATTATAAATTCCCACTGGAAATATTACTAAAAAATATGACGTTATTCAGAACCTTCTCGCCAAAGGGTTGTGATTTTCCTCATGAGGGTATTATAAATATTAAGGTAGTGTAGAGTTGTGTTAACTTCATGAAAAGAGCAATTAGCATCAAGGGGGATTTGATTCATGTCAGCAACAGACAGGCAAAAAATTGTAGATAGTGTCCCACAAACCGGATTTTTTGGACATCCCAAGGGACTATTCACACTCTTCTTTACTGAATTTTGGGAACGTTTTTCCTATTATGGCATGAGAGCGATCCTTGTTTACTACATGTATTATGAAGTAAGCAAAGGCGGGCTCGGATTTCCAGAGGATATGGCCCTTTCGATTATGTCTATCTATGGATCACTCGTATATATGTCTGGAATTATAGGTGGATGGCTTGCGGATCGGATTTTCGGGACTTCGAAGGCTGTCTTTTACGGTGGCGTTCTAATTATGTTTGGGCATATTTTACTGGCGATACCGGGAAATGCCACGCTATTCTTTTCTTCGATGATTATGATCGTGCTTGGAACCGGACTTCTTAAGCCCAATGTATCAAGTATTGTAGGCGAAATCTACAGCGAACAAGATAACCGCCGCGACGCTGCTTTCAGCATTTTTTATATGGGTATTAATCTCGGCGGATTCATCTCTCCACTGATTGTAGGCGCTGTAGGTATGAATAATTTCCATCTCGGTTTCTCGATTGCCGCGGTGGGCATGTTTATTGGATTAGTTGTTTACGTAGTGACTCGCACCAAAAATCTAGGTCTGGCAGGTACGATTGTACGCAACCCGATTCCAGCCGAACAAAAGAAAAAATTATTTACTTGGATTGGCATTGGACTAGTTGTGCTTGCTGTATTAGTTACGGTCGGCATTCTTACTGGAATACTCACCTTTGAGACATTCATTAAAATCGTAGGGGTGTTAGGGCTACTTATTCCTACAATGTACTTCATTGTGATGTACCGCAGTCCCAAAACAACAGCTGTAGAGCGATCACGGATTCTCGCGTACATCCCTTTATTTATTGCTTCGATTATGTTCTGGGCGATTCAGGAACAAACTTCAACAGTTCTAGCAAGCTTTGCTGATAAGCGTACCCAATTGGACTTTGCAGGCATACACATTTCTCCAGCTTGGTTCCAATCGCTTAACCCGCTATTTATTATCGCCCTTGCACCTGCATTTGCATGGCTTTGGTTAAAGCTCGGTAACCGCCAACCAACGATTCCACAAAAGTTCTCGCTTGGTTTATTGTTTGCCGGTCTGTCCTTCCTAGTAATTCTGGTACCGGCTTACTTCGGTGGAGCCAATTCACTGGTGAATCCATTATGGCTGGTTCTCAGCTACTTTATCGTCGTCATTGGGGAACTATGCTTGTCACCTGTTGGCTTATCAGCAACAACCAAACTGGCACCAGCTGCCTTTACCGCTCAGATGATGAGTATGTGGTTCTTGTCCAATGCTGCTGCGCAAGCTATTAATGCTCAGATTGTGAAGTTCTATACCCCGGATACCGAGATGCTGTACTTCGGAGTTATCGGCGGAGTAGCCATTGTGCTCGCGTTAATTCTCTTCCTGTTCTCTCCTAAGATTCAGAATTTCATGAAGGGTATTCGATAAACATATAAGGCTGTCGAGATTAGTCTCGGCAGCCTTTTTTTGAGTCAATATTCTAAGCTAGTTCTACACCAGAAACATAGCAACAATTGTTGTAACTATCAGCCCAATCAGCACCGGTTTAACATTGCGTCTAGCGAGCTCAAATGGACTTACGCCGCAGATGGCGGCGGCTGGAATCAATGCCCATGGGATTAGCGTCCCCCCGCCAACCCAAATGGCAGATACCTGACCGAGTGCAGTTAAAGTAGCTGCGTCGGAATGTGTGGCAACAGCGAACAATTTTCCGATGGACCCCGCAAGTGAGATTCCCGAGAACCCTGAACCATCAAGGCCCGTAATGGCCCCTGTTATGGTAGCGGTCACAGCACCTACAGCACCATTTAGAGGTACATTATGCGCCAGAGCAACCCCTAGATCATTAACAATTCCCTGAGATGCAGCAGGTAAGACTTTACCAAACAATTCAGCAAAGGCCGAATCTCCCAGATAGAAGAATGCCGCAATTGGAATTACTGGACCGAATACTTTAAAGCCGAACGTAAGCCCATCGATCAGATATGTGGTGACTTGCTCAAGTCCTTTATTACGATGTGCGAGCATTGTTACTACAACCAAGATAAATACAGCAGTCCCGCCAACTAAGGCCGTTGCGTCTCCACCCTGTAAATCCAGTAGGAACATGCCTGCTACATCAGCTAGAAACAGGAGTGGGATAACGATCGCCAGCCATTTTTTCAGTGTGGGAGGAATCACCGCTTGACCCTCGACCGCCTCACTGTCTGCAGCTAGCGCATTCGCGGCATTTTTCCCGGAAATAAGTCCGTCTCGCCAAGTACCGTTCTTCTGATCTCGTCGCATCATCCAATAAGCTGTTACCGTAGTGACTACACCCATCACTATAACAAGCGGAATACTCGCTTCCATGACACTGCTTACCGGAAGTCCTGCCGCATCTGCCGTCAATTTAGGTGCACCTTGAATAATATAATCACTCGACAGCGCAATCCCATGACCGAATAGATTCATCGCAATCGCTGCTCCAAGTGCAGGCAATCCTACGCGAATAGCAACGGGCAGCAGCACAACCCCTATCAGGGCCACTGCTGGCGAAGGCCAGAAGAACCATGATGTCACCATCATAATCAAGCCAATGCCCCAAAATGCCATAAACGGCGTACGTAAAAAACGTGTAAGCGGGGCAACCATCGTCTCGTTTATTCCGGTACGTGTTAAAACTCTGCTCATGGCTACAATGATCGAAATAATCATAATCGTACCCATTAACTCCTTTGTTGCATATACAAAAGAGTTGAATACGCCTGTGACTGAACCACTAATCGTTTCTGTCGCGAGCCAGCCTAATACAAAGATGCCTGAAATACAGATCATCGTTGTATCCCGCCGCTTAATCAGAAGTGCCATAATGAACACGATGAATGCCAAATATACATAATGGAGCGCTGTTAATTGGATGCCCATCACTGAACCACACCCTTCTCCTGCTTACAAGTGCTATATGTTATGCAGGGGTGTAGGCTAATGTTCGGTAGAAATGGGCGCTTAAATATTTATGATTTAAATAGAAAGAGACGCTTTTGCTAATCCATCCATCACCTCGTCACTAATAAATGGTGCGATAGACACGAGGGCTTTTATCCCTTCTTGTTCAAAAGCTCTTCTAGCACACTCATCTAGTACCTCGTCACTTATAAAAGGAGCAATAGACAATAATGCGTTAATGCCTTCTCGTTCAAAGGTACTTCTTGCACACTCATCCAGCATCTCATCACTTATAAAAGGAGCAATAGACAACAGCGCATGAATTCCTTCTCGCTCAAAGGCAACTTTTGCGCACTCATCTAGTACTTCTTCGCTTATAAATGGAGCGATGGATAGCAGATCTTGTATCGATACTGGATCCTTCACATATTCAAATACCTCGTTCACATGTTCCGTAAGAAGAATGGGCGCAACTTCGGAAATTTCGGCTACTGAAAGCTCATTTTGATTTAAAAATTGTTCTGTGGTATTTTCGAGTACATTTACTACTATCTGTGTCGATTTGCTCTTTTCAAGGATTGCATCAATGCTCACATTAAAAATTTCGGCCAGCTGGGGAAGCTTAGAAACATCCGGCATAGTCTCTCCTCGTTCCCAATTACTAACCGCCTGATAACTAATGCCAAGTTGATCGGCAAGCCCCATCTGAGTCATCCCTGTCTGCTTTCTTAAATCAGCGATATTCTTGCCTACCTTTAACATATCGAACACTGAAATCTCCTCCTCATTTATGATGGTTTCAGTGTATCTATTACTATTAATTTTGTATATCAAGCGTTACTTGAGTGCTTATCGAGACGCCTAGAACGCAAAAAGCCGCCCCACGCATAGATAACATCTACGCATGAGACGGCTTTCTTAGTGTTGCCTATTTAGAAATTTATTATTTAGCCACGACTCCGCCATCAACTGGCAGCTCAACACCTGTAATGTAAGAAGCTTCATCGGAAGCCAAGAACAATACAGCTTCAGCTACTTCAGAAGCACGTCCAACGCGTGGCAATGCAGTCTGGGACATAAAGAAGCTATGCATTCTTTCATCATTTACAAATTCAGCACTCATTGGAGTTTCGATAAATCCTGGGTGAACAGAGTTCACGCGAATGTTATCTTTACCAAAGTCTACAGCTGCTGCTTTACTCAGCATACGAACGGCACCTTTAGAAGCTGTATAAGCGCCGGCACCGCTGCTGCCAGTCAAACCTGCGATGGAGGAGATATTGACGATGGAACCACCTTTATTGTTCTTCATTTGAGGAACAACATGTTTCATCCCAAGGAATACGCTGCTTACATTAATGTTCATTACTTTGTTCCATTGATCAACAGTGGATTCAAGCAATTGAACTGGGAACGAGATCCCTGCGTTATTTACCAGGATGTCGATTTTTCCAAATTTGCTAATCACATTTTCTACAACTTTGATCCAGTCTTCTTCGGAAGCTACATTATGTGCATAAGCTGCTGCTTGTCCACCATTGGCTTCGATTTCTTTTACAACTGCTTGTACAGCAGCTTCGTTAATATCAGTTGCTACAACTGTAGCACCTTCTTTGGACAATAAAAGGGCTTCTTCACGACCCATGCCGCTGCCTGCACCTGTAATAATTGCTACTTTATTAGTTAGACGATTCATAATTAAGTCTCCTCTATAATCGTATTGTGATATAATAATTCGAGTGATGATAGTCACACTATCACTGTGATATTCATCATATCATTTTTACGAAATAACTACAACCTCTCCTTGCTTAATCCAATAAACGGTGGATATAATACTAATAATTAAAGAACCTAATTAAAAAATGGAAGGGTCTATCCCTCATGAATCCTAAAGCACGCTATGAAAAAGAACGATCCGACGGTAAACAGCAGCGATTATATACGATTCTCGAATCCGCAGAACGAATATTTTCGCAAAAAGGAATTGAAAAGTCGACGATGCAGGATGTCGCAAGCGAAGCAAATATAGGGATTGCGACGCTGTTTCGATATTTTCCTAGAAAAGAAAAGCTCATCGTGGCGGTGGCCACCCGGATGCTAGAGCCAATGCTCGATTACTTTAAGCATGTAGCTGACTTGCCACTTACCTGTCTCGAAAAGATCGAGATGTTATTTGACTTCTTTATTCAGGATCAAAATCATTTAAGCATTATTTTTATGGTCAATTTTGAAAGCTACGCCTCTCACTTAAATGAGCCTGTTGAGGACGTTCTGGATTTCAATGCATTAAACCGCAAGATTTGGCATGAGTACTCCAGGATCATTCAAAATGGGGTAGAAGACGGTTCTATTCGCGCCGATCTCCCTGTGAAAGAGACCTTAATCACGCTGATGAACAGCTTTGCTCTCTTTTCCAGAAAGCTAACGATGAAAGAGAACATCCTCCTGCTAGAATCGGATTTAGACTCCGACAAGCAGCTTGAGCTTCTTAAACAAATCTTTCTAGAGCATTTAAAAGCCTAAAAAGCGCCAGTTTCCTTATGAGGGGAACT
This sequence comes from Paenibacillus sp. FSL R5-0923, assembly GCF_038009145.1. Lineage (NCBI taxonomy): Bacteria > Bacillati > Bacillota > Bacilli > Caryophanales > Paenibacillaceae > Paenibacillus > Paenibacillus sp. FSL R5-0923. The sequence goes on along the minus strand of NZ_JBBPAT010000001.1, from coordinate 961,677 downwards.
TGGCGCTTTTTTGATCATAAATTCGATTGCTAGTGAAAAGGACAGGTGGCCACAGGTGATCGCTGATAAAGGAAACGAGGGCTGTAATCATATTCTTTCAGCTTACTGTCATGCCAAATCGGTGTAGACGACGGAGACATAGGGGGGATCAGCCATGACCAGCGTCCTGAAACCTGACGTCCATGTCCCTGCTCCTGCTCTTGAAATCTCACAAATTGATCAGCTGCTGTATGGTGATCAACGATACTGACCCCAGCTTGCTTAAAGGAATGCAGTACTGCACGGTTCAACTCAAGAAGCGCCCGATCCTTCCAAAGCGTTGTGTTACTGGAGCGGTCAAGTCCCATCAGATCAGCTACAGCCGGCAAAGTGTTATATCTTCCAGTATCCCCTAAGTTACGTGAGCCAATTTCGGTCTCCATGTACCAGCCGTTAAAAGGAGCCGCAGGGTATAGAATCCCGCCAATCTCCAACTGCATATCCGAAATGATCGGCACAGAATACCAGCGAAGCTGAAGCTCCGCAAAACGTTCAATTTCAGGATGAGTTAACGGTACCTCTTGAATGAGGTGTTGAGGAATAGGAAATACATGGGGGTGCCCATTACCTATGCTGATCACTAGCGGCAATACATCATAATTGCCCCTTGTTCCCTGCCAGCCTAGTTGTTGGCACACTTTCGTAAATTCATCCGATGCCGGATCACCAGCGCGTTCATGTTCAGCATCACCAGGATATCCCGCGTAACGAATCAATTGATGGTTCCAAATCCGGATTCTCCGATCAGGAGCTTCCCCGCTGCGGAAGACCGTGATAAGTGGACGAATACGTCCTCCATTATTCGCCTTTTCCAGATGTCGCAGCAAAGCTTCAGCAATATCCTCCTCGGTCTCTGCCAGACGTTCATCCATCAGCTCAATGGATTGCCAAAAGAGGCGGCCAATGCAGCGGCTATTATTTCGCCAAGCCATTCTCGCTCCATGAGCCAGCTCTTCCGTTGTATGTGTGTAACTCCCGGATTGATTAATTTCTTCTCGTACGGCTTGGATGCGTTGATCCATCTCAGCTTCAGTCTTATCAAGTTCAGCGTAACATTGTCGAATGAAAGCCTCCGCCTGCCGGGTTAACTCTTCGATGTGCATGCCATTCATATCCTTTATCCTCCATCTAAGCCATGCTAGAACTCTCGTTCCAGTATACCACCCACACTCCTAAGCTACATCCTTAGGGGAATAGCACATGAGAACAACCCGTGAAGCTTATTCGCTTCACGGGTTGTAGCAGGAACATCTAGCGTTCTGAACGTTTCCCTTGCGTCTTCAATGCAGCAAGCCTGCTCTTATCCTCGGCCAGCAGTTCTTCAGCCAACTCCACACCTTGGGGACCTAACGAGGCACGAGCTTGCTCTACCGCCTGTTCGGTATGCGCCAAACGGTTCTCAGCCTGTGCCAAAGTCTGTTCTGTTGGATGACTAAGCGCCTGAGAGACAGAGAAATGAAGCTTGCCTAAAGCATTTTTGGCTTGAGTTACATTGTCGTTCGCTTGCAGACTGGAATCGGGTTGTTTCATAAATGAAATTCGCTCCCTTCTGAAATGCGCCTGTTCTCTTCTAGCATGGTTTAGGATAAGTAACTTTATGCATACACCCTACTGGATGATGGATTGCATGAAAGTAGTCATTTCTTTGCTGGCCTTATTCAAGCGCTCAATTACCCCGCTGAATTCAGTGACCAATTCTGCTTGTGCGTGTGAAGAAGCAGAGATCGCTTCAATTTCTTGCTCCATTTGCTTAATGGACTTTTGAACATCACTCAGTGATTTTTCAATATTATGGGTTGCTTCTTTAGTGTTAACGGACAGTTTGCGCACTTCCGTAGCAACCACCCCAAAACCTGCCCCTTGCTCTCCTACACGCGCGGCTTCGATTGCCGCATTCAGCCCAAGCAGGTTCGTCTGCTCAGAAATCTCACGAATGAAGCCGGCGACCTTATTCACTTCTTGTGATTCCGTTACGGCTCTACGCGTATTATCTAATATTTGCTGCGAAGTAGCTGATAATTCCTGAGATTGGGCAGCTACGCTCTGCACCATCTCCATTAGATGACTGCTTATCTCATTAATCTCATCTGTGAATCCTTCAAGCTTATTCTCGTTCTCTAGTGTATAGGCAATGGCAAAAACCCCAATTACATCATCATCCGTTCCGTAGATAGGTACACATGTTGAGATTACAGGAGCTCCATAAATTTCTGCTGGGATTCGGTTAGAGCTTGCTATACCTTTCAGTCCATTTGAAAGCGACAGATCTTCAGGAGGGATAGGGTTACCCTTAACCAATCCGAGATCAATAACTTTACTTGGTGCGTAATAATGGAAGATCTCCCTGTCCGTGATTCCAATCATAATATCCTGCGAGTGAATCTTTTTGAAATAAGGTGCTGCGAGGACTAAGGCATCGATAATACTCATCTCTTCATCTCCCATATAAAAAATGTATATGTAGTTTTATCGTCACAATGGGTTATTAAATGAATATTGTCATAGTAGAGTAACAATCCCCACGTATGATTTGTTTATGAATACTATTAGCAGACGCCAATTTCTGAAGAAAAGTGCTCAAGTGTCGCTCGGGCTGCTTGGAACCGCAAGTGCATCCGGCATTTATTCACACTGGGTTGAACCCTACTGGCTTGAAGTTAAACATATAGATATAAAGCTTCCTCTACTCCCTCCAGCATTCGATAGATTTCGTATCGTTCATTTCAGTGATTTACACTTAGGCGTGTATACGAAGTCCGAAGCCTTAACAGAGTTAGTACAGCAAATTCAACATGTAAATCCAGATCTGATCTGCTTCACAGGGGATCTACTAGATCATTCTGTCGATTATATTTCTGAGGCTGTGGACATCTGTTCACAGTTGCGGGCACCCTTTGGACAATATGCTGTGTTAGGTAACCACGATGCTTTTGGCACTAGGAAAGCTGTGACGAAAGGGTTAACGCAATCTGGATTCCACGTACTTCATAATGAACATATTGTCTTAAAAAAAGATGCGGAGGCGCTTTATCTAGCTGGAGTGGATGATCCGTGGGTCGGCAAAGCAGATATTCATCAGGCGCTACGCCATATCCCTGATAAGGCATGTACTCTACTCCTTGCGCACGAGCCTGATTTTGCCGATGAATACAGTGATCTTCCCATAGATCTGCAATTGTCCGGCCATAGTCACGGAGGACAGGTGCGTCTCCCATTTGTAGGTGCCTTGTATACCCCGCCGCACGGCAGTAAATATTCAAGCGGATTATACCAGCTCCCAGATAGTCGACTCCAGGTCTACACCACACGCGGAATTGGAGTGACTCGTATGCCTGTACGTTTTAATTGTCGTCCCGAGCTTACCGTAATTACTTTAAAGTCCTCATGATTGTGTCAAAAATTAATAAATGGTTAAAAAGTATATACCTTTTGCACGTCTATGCAACAACACTGTAACCGTGTTTGTAATCAAATCTATTTGGGGCCTAGGTATAATTGTAGGAGTGATAGATAACATCAAAAATCATAATGAACTACATAAGCCCATCATTGGAGAGGAGAAATTAAATCATGAACAAAACTATGAAATGGACGTCTGCTGTATTAGCAACTGGAGTATTATTTGGAGGTACTGGACTCATCGGAGGGAATTCTGTTCAAGCTGCAACTACCGGTACAAAAACCGTCAATCAAGCTGTTCAGCAGCCTTCTGTGGCGCTTAAATATAAAGGCCAAGTCTTAACGCAGCAAGGAAAAATCGTAGACGGAAATACGATGATCCCTTTAACCGTATTGCGTGATGCCTTCGGCCTTGCTATTCAATACAATTCAACCACAAAGACTTACAGTGTAAGTAGTGACTCGGTGAAGCTTAACATGGAGGTCTCTGACTATGGCGTCAGTACCGATTTGAACGGATATTACATTTATAGCATGACCGGAAATCATGAAGTGAAGATGATCAACGACCGCTTATATGTTCCATTCAAACTGTTGAATGATTATTTAGGTGTTCAAGGCGTATATAATCCAGCCCAGAAATCGCTTGAACTTAGCAAAAAGGTGATGAATGACATCAAGATCACCTCTGTTTCCTTAGACAAGAGCAATAAGAATGCTAGTATTAAAGTACAATATCCAAAGATCAGCGGTCTGACAGATGAAGTACAAAACACGATTAATGCTGCCTTCAAAAAAGAGGCTGAACTATTCGCATCAGAAAGCGAAAAAGAGGCTAGCCGCAGAGATGGTACAATAGAGAATAAATATGACTACTCTCAAACTTATGTTGTCACCTTTAACCGTGAAGGCGTACTTAGTATTGTAGTCGATCAATATGGTTACAGCGGTGGAGCACACGGCGGTACCATGCGCGAGGGACATACCTTCTCGCTGAAGGATGGTAAGAAGATAGAGCTTAAAGACCTGCTAAAGGCAGAACCAAACTACAAACAAAAACTAGATAAAATGTTGAAGGAAAGCACCAAGGATATTGCTTTTCCGGAGTCAACTGGTGGACTCACAGATAAACCAGCCTTCTACGTCAGTGAAAGTGGCTTAGCTATCTTCTATCAACAATATGAAATCGCACCTTATGCAGCTGGAATTCCTACCTACACCTTTAATTTCAGCTCAATACTGCCTAAAGGCACCGATCCATTTGCTTCTTTCAAATAAACACTAACGCAAAACAAAAAGCGCTTCAGCCAATCGGCTAAGGCGCTTTTTGTTATCTATATTAATCTTCTAAACTGCCGGCAGGTCCAAAAAATTCAAAATGAATTCTATCATCAGGTACCCGCCATTCCTTGAGCGCCTTATATATGACCTTCATAAATGGGGTCGGCCCACAGAAATAGAATTCAGAGTTCACATCTGCTATTTCTTGAAGCCAAGAAAGATCAATATAACCAAATCTATTGCACTTGTCGCCTTCTCCTGGAGATTCATAACATACATAGGACCGAAGAGAAGAATGAGATTGTGCTAAATCTGCCACCCTATCTTTCATAGCATGCAAACTTCCATTGATGGCTGCATGGATATAGGTTACCTCGCGTTCTGGCTGTGCAGCAATTATTGTCTCCAGCATACTTACCATTGGGGTTAAGCCCACACCCCCACTGATTAGAACCACCGGAGTGTCACTACGCTGATCCAGTACGAAATCGCCCGCTGGAGAGCCTACTTCTAATATAGAGCCCACTTGGACGAAATCATGCAGATAAGTGGATACGACGCCCGCTGGTCTGTCTATCCCTTCACCTTCCCGTTTAACAGTGATACGGTAATACGCCTGTCCCGGAACACTGGACAAACTGTAGTGGCGAATATGGGAATATTCTTCCCCCTCGGGCTGAACACGAACCGTGATGTACTGGCCCGGGGAATAAGAGGAGATAGCTCCTCCATCCTCTGGAGACAGGTAAAAGGAAGTAATATGCTCACTTTCACTAACCTTCCGAGTGACGACGAAGTTTCTGAATCCACTCCAGCCCCCCGGAGCTTCCGCAGCTTCACGATACTTTTCTGCTTCCACACCAATGAAAGCATCTGCGATCACACCATAGGCTTTGGCCCATGCATCTATAATTTCCGGTGTTGCCGCATTGCCAAGTACTTGTCCAATCGCAGCTAACAACGTCTCACCCACGATCGGATAATGCTCAGGTAATACACCCAGTGCTCGATGCTTCTCTGCAATCTGTTTTACCACCGGTAAGATATTCCCTAGTTGATCAATATTCATAGCCGCTGCTAGGACTGCGTTAGCAAGCGCTGTCTGCTGTCTGCCTTGCCGCTGATTGGCATGATTAAATATATTTAATAGCTCTGGATGGTTTTCAAATAACATGCCATAGAACGTCGTAGTAATGGTTGTTCCATGAACCTGTAATACAGGAACTGTTGATTTTATAATAGCAATCGTTTGTTGATCTAACATATGAATAACCCTCTCTCCTGCAATTAGATAATACCTCTATAAAAAGCATATAGAAGCTGCAAATGAGCGAGTGTGCGCTGAATCACTTTAAAATTTAATAAAATGTGAATAAACAGAAAATGCAATGATATCCATCACATTCGAATGCCCAATCCAAAAAAAAGCTGTCCAAGCAGCTCAGGTAGCTACCGGACAGCACTTTCACTCTTATTTTGCCAGCTCCACAAAGCCTTCTCCGAACACATCTCTTACATCGTGAATGGCGATAAAAGCCTCTTTATCAATCGATCTTACGATTTTCTTAAGCATGGTTACTTCCTGTTTGCTAATGACAATATAGAGAAGCTCTTTGGGTTCTTTAGTATAATACCCTCGGCCATAAATGACTGTGACCCCTCTATCCATGATTCCATTAACTTGTTCAGCAATTTTGTCCTGCTCCTTGGATACAATCGTAACGGCCTTCTTAGGATTCACTCCCTCAATAATGAAGTCCATCACCTTAGTCGCTACATAGAGCATCACAATCGTAAACATCAGACTTTGAACACCAATGATGAAATACGAAGCAAATACCACAACTAAATCGACTAGAAGAAGAGCGTAGCTAACGTTCCAATCCAAAAATTTATGCAGGATTCTGGCGATAATGGTTGACCCTGCGGTCGTTCCACCCACACGTATGATCATTCCGATACCCACACCAGACAAGATGCCTCCAAATATTGCATTGATGATCAACTCATCGCTGGCGATATGCCAATTCTTCGTAAGAATCAGGAATAACGAGTTAAAAAACACCGCAATAATCGTGTATACTGTCGTCGTTTTGTCCAGAAATTTATAACCCACAATCAATAATAAAGCATTAAGAATTAAGCTAACAATACCTGGTGACCACTGATACAAATAGTATGTAATCATAGTCAGTCCCGTTACCCCGCCTTCACCGAACTCGTTCGGAATCACAAACAAGTTAACGGCCAAGGAAAACAGCAATGCTCCTACAATGATGGAAACAATATCCGTAATACGCTTTTTCATACCATGCCCCTTCTATCCTCTGTCTATATCTACCATCCACAAATACTAACACCGCTTCGATATAGTTGTAAACAATCCAGAAGAAACCAGCATTCTATATATGGCGTAACCGACTACCCCACCGCAAGTGTTTAAGATCAGATCATCCACGTCAAAGGTGCCGATATACAATACTAATTGTGTAACTTCAAAGCTCAGACTCAGCGCAAAAGAGAGCATGAAGACCTTTTGAAATAACCTTACTTTTTGCGACAACAGCATTGGAACAAAGACTCCAAACGGAATAAACGCAAGAAGATTGCCCACTAAATTAAGTGATGAAAAAGGATCTGAAAGTGACAGATGATCTATCCCCCGCGAGATCTCTTTAAAGGGTACATAGTTGCCCTGTCGCTTAAAAATTCTGTCGGGATGCTCGAGCATACGCCCTGCCTGTTCCCAAAGTGATTGCAAGCTAAAAGGTGCGCCTTTAAATACGATAATTCGGATCAAGAAATACATATAGACAATAAATACGGCTGCCAGCAATAATGTCATAGTAGACTCGCTCTTAGGCTTCGTACTCATCAAAATGTAGTGACAATTACGCCATCCATATTATCGCCCGACGTTTTATATTGCCCTTCCTTTGGAATCTTAATACTTGTATATCCTGATACTGGATAATAGTTCACCGTATATGTTTTGCCGTCTACAACCGTTGAAATTTCACTATTCTCCTTCAAAAGATCTAAATATTGTTCCAGCACGATCCCCTTCTCCTGAATGATCGCACTGTGCGGCAAGCCGACATAACGGAAGTGCCAAGGTTCATATTTAATCCCCGTAATCTCCGTTTTGTCTTTCGGATAGCGTAGAATAAAGCCGTATTTCCACGCATTCTTTTCCAGCCATTTGCCTTCAGGTGCTTTGCTCATTTCTGATTGAGACGATCCGATGTCCAGCGATAATCCTAAATTATGTTCGCTATATTGCGCTGGAAGAGCATAGTCTGAACCTTTTTCCGCATACAATTGCTCTTGCTCCTCAAAGTCCCTGTACCCACTGCTAATTAAAAAATGATTCACGCCATCCTTCTCAGCAGCTTTGATCATTTTATTGAATTTATGTGCTACACTTTCAGACAACCGAATCGAGGTATCTAGTAATCCATAGCCCTGAACCAGATCCTTCTGATCAAATAAGGTCACAATATCAGACTTCACGCTGTCCTCATGTACCGGATATTGTTTGTTCACCAGCAATAAATCCCCTTGATATACCTGATCTTGCGTAATCACCTTTAAACTATCGCTATTTCTAATCGATCCTTTCTGGATCTTATCATTCTTATCAGCTAAATTACCCGTATCCGGTAAATAACGAGCGGCTGCGTAACCAAGAAATAACACAACGATCACCAAAAAAACCCACTTTTTCATCCGTAATGTCCTCCCATTTCCTTAAGACGTTTATGCTTGATAGGAATAGAATAACGAAGACACTTTAAAGAAAAGCAGGACAATTATAAAGTTTTTCTTAAAATGTATAAGGGCTCAGCGGCCTTACCCAGTAAAGGTATATCCTACACCCCAGATTGTCTTAATAAATTTGTTCTTATTGATGTCTTCACCAAGCTTTTTGCGCAAGGTACGGATATGCACCATGACCGTGTTGCCACTCTCATAATAAGCTTCTCCCCATACCTGCTGGAAGATACTCTCCGCGCTAAACACCTGCTTAGGATGGCTCGCCAATAAATGAAGAATATCAAACTCTTTCGGAGTTAGGTCTATTACCTCGCCGTAAAGAGTGACGGTATGTTCATCTGGTGAAATCGTCAATCCACCAACTTCGAGGACCGACTTAAGAACGGCTGCGGGCTGACTGAATTGTATAGAGCGCCGTAGCTGAGAATTAACGCGGGCGACTAATTCCATTGGATTGAACGGTTTGGTCATATAATCATCTGCGCCCATGACAAGTCCCGTGATCTTATCCAGATCAGAAGTCTTCGCGCTTAAAAAAATAATCGGCAGATGATGCTGCTCCCGAATGTGACGGGTTACCTCATAGCCATCCAGCCCTGGCATCATAATATCCAGAATCGCCAAATCTATCGTTTGTGACTCAATAGCTTGTACCGCTGCCCGCCCATCGGATACTTTAATGATATGATACCCTTCTTTTTGCAAATGCAAAGCCACCAGATCAGCAATCTCCGCTTCATCATCCGCAATTAAAATCGTAATGCGCTTCATCTATATTTCACCCCTGTAGGTTTGTGCTATATGATCTACATCCATTATACCCCAAACTTAAAAACCACTCCTAGGATGAAGTGGTTTTGATGAAATCTATGATGAATAAATAGAACTGTTGTAATATTATTTATTTTTATGATAACTCTCTAGCAGGGCCTCTAATGAAATGCCATTAACTGTGACGCCTGAAAGATTGCAATCTTTTATCTCTACATTCGAAAGATCACACTCTACAAAAGATGTGCCGTTAAGCTGGCATCGTTCAAACTTATTGCCTTTACCATACAAGTGAATATCATGGAAATAGGCTTCTCCTAATTCACTATTGCTAACCTCGATTTCCCACAATCCGACTTCATTAAACTTAACAAGATGCATATTGATATCGTTAAAAGTAGTACTGCTCATATTAATATTGTCAAACTTGGTACCCGCCATATTTACATTAGAAAAGTTCGTCTTAGGCATATCAATATCATCGAATTCACTTTGGCCCATGGCCACACGACGAAAGTTGGTTTCAGGCATTCTTTCATCCTGAAAAACTTTCTTTTTAAATTCGTCCTGCAATTTGTTTTCACTTAGATTGTTATTCACTGTACTCAACATCTCCCTTTTTAAGATCGTTCTTGATCTGCGGAGTCTACTCTCGACAGCTTCAATAGATAAATCAAGGAAATCAGCGATCTCCCTAACCTTGTAGTTGTCGATATAGAATAGAATGGTGACTATACGGTTAGCTTCGGATAAGGTGTTTAATGCCTTCCACACATCTTGCTGGAGTTCTTTTCGGAGGAGCTGATCTTCAGTGGTCTCCAGCTGAGAAACCTCGATTTGCTCCATGAATTCATATGCAGCTTTCTTCTTATTCGCCCTAAACCAATCCATACATTCCCGTGAAGTAACTGCATATAACCAACTGGCGAGTTTCTCTGGCTCTTTTAAGTTGGGTAAATTACGATAGGTCTTAACAAAAACCTCTTGTGTAATATCTTGCGCGGTGTGGAAATCACCCAATTTACCGTAAGCTACTCCGTATACTGCATTGGAATATTTGCCGATAAGCCCACTGAATGCATCCATATCCCCTTTACACACCTTATCTACCAGTTCTGCATCCGTACAAGTCACTATCTGCCTCCTTAACAATCAAGTTCATAACATAGACGGAAAAGGAGTTCAAAAACCGTCTTTATGTCTGCAAATAATCTTTTTGATGAAGAAAGGTCTAGTTAGAGTTCAGTACTACTGGCTTGCCGATACAGCTCACGACTCTTATAACCAGCCTGTAGAATCTTCTTCATTTCCTCTTTACGCTTAGCTCTTGTTGCCTCTTGTTTGGCACTATAGACATATCGAGCCCAATCTTTGCGGTATCCCGGGGTAAGCGATTGATAGATGGCTAGAAGCTCCGGTGTATCTTTCAGATCTTCTTCCACATTTGGAATGAAAGAAATATAGTCATCCACAGATTGACTTGGGGTATTGGAAAGCTGACCTTTCCCCTTAGCGTCCTCTTTTAACCCCACAACTGTAAAGACATCATCCAAACCTACCATGCGTGCAAATTTAATATTGCTTGTCCCGATGTAGCCATTCTCATCACTGCCCAGACCCTCTAGTAAGTCGTCACGATGAATAAAGGTCGGATACACTTTGTTTCCCTTTTTAGGATACGCCACAAAGAGATAGCCATTCTTATGAAGATGCTGTTGCTCAATCACACGGTTCACTAGTTCCTGTAACGACGCCATGTCTAGTACAAAGGCAAATATAAGATCATACGCCCCATTTAGCGAAGTATCATAATCCGTCAATTCCGCTAAATAATCGGAGCCTTCTGGTTTACTCAATATCGCTACTTGGTTGTATTTTTATAAGTTCAGCTTTTCTACGATGGTTTTAGTCACTATGCTTCATCCCCCAAATGTATTCGGATGCTTCTTCATCGTGATCATTATAGCCTAATCGCTACCCAATCTAAAACATTCTACGGGCCGTCACAAAACGCTTCTTCCACTTCTCACTCAGGGCTTCATAATGGACGCCTTGCTCCTTAGAATACGTATGCAATATCTGATTATTTCCCGCATACATAGCAACATGACCAATGTCGAGACCACGTGCACTAAAGAACAGTAGATCTCCTTTACGCAGTTCGTTGATCCCAACTTCCTTCCCTTCTTTGGCTTGATTATAAGAGGCGCGTGGCAGATCCACCGACAACACGTTTTCAAATAAATGCCCTACGAAAGAAGAACAGTCAAAGGTAGACGTCTGGTTCGTTGCAGCACCGAATTCATAAGGGGTTCCCAGATACTTTTCTCCGTAAGCAAGCAACGCGCTTCCCTGCTTCTCAGCGAGCGACTCACTAGTATAATCGCTATATTTCGGTTTAGCAGATATGTACCCCGTCTTGTTGTCTTGCGTTCGCACTTCTAACCACAAAGCATCCACTTCTCTAACGATATGGACTTTATCGCCTACGGACAACATTTGCTGGACACCTGATTGATCCGATGAATTCGGCGAACTGCGCAGGTTAACCCCATAACGAATCGTTGTATCGTAATTCAGCGCTGAATAGATGCGGACGGTCCGAGTGTTAGCCTCCCACTTCACGGTGCTGCCTAGAGCCTCGCTGACAAAACGCAGCGGCATCATCGTATTACCACCGACAACCTGACCCGGAACGGTTAAGCTTAAGGCTTGTCCATTTTTGTTCGCGGTTAAATCTCCTATTTGATAAGTCAGCACCAGCGTTCCCTTAGTGGCCTTCACTGTTTTGGTATCGTTGTTCCATGAAATCTTTGCTCCCTGTTCTTCAAACAGCTTGCGCATGGGAATAAGCGTTGTACCGTTTATGAGCAAGGGCTGAACCTCTAATACAAGCTGCCGATCATCCAGAAAAACGCCTGTAACCTGATTCTGAGGCATCACCGCCGCATGGGCTGGAGCTGTATAGAGTATAGATGTAAGTAGTACAAGTAGTGTGGCTTTCTTATGAATCCTCATGATGTCGTCACCTCGTTGATTAATATGTTCAATTGTTATTACTAAAAAAAGGGTAATTAGTTTTGTTACAATTATTGGGGTTGCTGTCTAGCTACAGGTCAAACCATATAAAAAAGAGGACTGCGGTCACCCTTCGGTGCCACAGCCCTCTTTTTAATCCACTTCAAAAATAGAATCGATAATGATCGGAAGATTATCCCTTACAGAAACAGCGCCCAATACCGAACGAGCATGACTGCCCTTGTCCCCGAATACCTCCAGCATTAAATCCGAACAGCCATTGAGCACTTTATGATGTTCTTCGAATAAGGGATCTGCATTCACAAATCCTTGAATTTTGACCACTCTCTTCACTTTATCCAAGGAGCCTAAAGCAGACTCAAGGACGGCAAGGATCTCTATACCAGTCTGACGTGAAAAATGATAGCCTTCTTCGGTGGTGAAGTCTTGTCCCAGCTTGCCTTTGGGATGCCCGGCAGGTCCTTTTCCCGATACAAAACATAATCCATTAACAATAACGTAGTTAGCATATTTTGCCGCCGGTTCACTAGCACTAGGTAGGACAATACCTAATTCCTCAAGTCTATCCGCTATGATTCGATCCGCCACTTCAGTTCCCTCCCCCAATCAGTACAACCTCAATAAATTGGTAAGATTATACTGATTAATCCAGAAAGGGTCAATCCTATTTTGGTTCGACCTCTGCTTCCCATCTCGATATCTCAGCTCGAACAATTGGCGCTACTTCAGTACCCAATAGCTCAATAGCTCTCATTACATCCTTATGAGGCATCGTACCTAGCGGTACATGCAGCATAAAGCGTGTAATTCCTACGTGTTTGCGTAGGTGAATAATCTTCTCAGCAACAGTGTCTGGATCTCCTACATACAAGGCACCTTCAAATCTACGTGCCGCATCAAAGCTCGCACGACTATAATGACCCCAGCCACGCTCACGACCAATCACATTCATGCTAGCCTGTGTAGAGGGGAAGAACATATCGGCCGCAAGCTGATTATCCTCTGCAATAAAGCCGTGCGAGTGTGAGGCAACCGGAAGCTTCGACACATCATGTCCTGCTTGGGCCGCCGCTTTCTTATAGAGCTTCACCAGTGGAGCAAATTGCAACGGACTTCCGCCAATAATCGCGAGCACAAGTGGTAGCCCGAGCAGGCCAGCACGAATCACAGATTCCGTATTGCCTCCACTGCCAATCCATACGGGCAAAGGATTCTGAACGGGGCGCGGATAAATCCCCAGATTATTAATGGCTGGTCGGTGATTTCCACTCCAGGTTACTTTTTCAGATGCCGTTATTTTTAACAACAGGTCCAGCTTCTCATCGAATAACTCATCGTAGTCATTTAAATCGTATCCAAAGAGCGGGAAAGATTCGATAAAAGAACCCCGGCCTGCCATGATTTCTGCCCGCCCATTTGAGATTCCATCAAGTGTTGCAAAATCCTGAAATACACGTACTGGATCAGCAGAGGACAGCACGGTTACCGCACTGGTCAGCCGAATTCGTGTCGTCTGTGAGGCAGCCGCAGCCAGCAAAACTGCTGGAGAAGATGCGGCATAATCCTTTCGATGATGCTCACCCACACCGAATATATCTAAGCCCACCTTATCTGCAAGAACAATCTCCTCTACTACCTCGCGCAATCGCTGTGCATGACTTATTAACTCCCCCGATTGAACATCCGGTGTTGTTTCTACGAACGTACTGATACCTATTTCCACTTACGATTCCCCCTTAACTATAATTTTCTCTTCGAGTTGTTTGTTTGATTATAACACAATTTACGTTCAAGCAGAGCTAGGCATTAATGCCTAGCTCTAACTTGTCCAAAAACTCATTTTTAAAATTTGCAGAACATCACTGACAAATAGAGGATTTTGATGAAATATGTTGAAATGATCTAAAACAAGTAGCTCTCATGCATCTCATGCTTGATATAGGAGGGACATATGCTTCAAAGAAATAAACACAAAAATTCCATATCCAAACAAACCTTCAATCCTGTGCGGGGCTCCTTAAAAATCGCCGTAATATATTTTATTGTTGGGTGCTTATGGATCCCTTTAACAGATAAGGCCGTTTCCACTTTTACACGAGATCCGGAGTGGATAAGACTTATTAATATAATTAAAGGCTGGTTCTTTATCCTCATAACAGCTTTGCTTATCTTTGCATTAATTCTAGGTACTCTGAAACGGATTAAAAGGATCGAGAAGAAACTGGATCTTGCCTATAGGGATAGGGTGAGCGCCCACGAAAATCTAGAGGCCGCCTATGAGGAAATCACAGCTACGGAAGAAGAACTCAGACAGCAATATGATCAGCTCATTGAGAATCAAGAGAAGCTAGCCATGAATGAAGAAAGGATGCATTACCTGGCGTATCATGATCTATTAACCGGCTTGCCCAACAAATTAGCTTTTTATGAGAATGGGCCTCACATTTTGGAACTGAATAACATTGCAGCCTTAATGTTCATCGACATTGATTACTTCAAATATGTAAATGATACGATGGGCCATGAATTTGGTGACCGGCTAATTGTTAAGGTTAGTGAGAGATTGGTGTCCCTGGTTGGGAGTAGTGGGGAAGTGTATCGTTTCGCCGGGGATGAGTTCATCGTTCTTTTATATTCTATTGAGAACAGTCAGTGTATAACTAGTGTAGCCTCTCACATTATTGCCGGTTTTAAAGATGCGATTGAGATGGATGACAGTCTGCTACATGTTAGCCTAAGCATCGGAATCAGTGCTCACCCCGAACATGGAAGTAATATTATGGAACTCCTTAAATGCGCAGACATCGCTATGTATAAAGCCAAAGACGCTGGCAAGGGTCAAATTATTGTCTTTGATCAACCGCTCAATGATACCTTTACTGAGCGAATGAACATTGAGAAGCAGTTGTATAATGCTTTAGAGAAAAATGAGCTAGAGGTATTCTATCAACCCCAGATTGATCTGACTCAGAACAGAGTGACGGGACTAGAGGCTCTTATGCGCTGGAACAACCCCATACTAGGCATGGTCCCTCCGGATAAGTTTATCAAAATAGCAGAAGATTCCCACCTCATTATTCCTCTCGGGGCGTGGGTGCTCAGAACAGCCTGTGCCTTTTTAAAAAGTCTTCATGAGCAAGGATTATCACATCTGACGATGTCTGTTAATATTTCAATGCTTCAGCTACTGCAAAGCGACTTCAATGAGTTAGTTCTAGACACCTTGCAAGCCTCCGGACTAGATCCTGAATACTTAGAGCTAGAGATTACAGAGAGTGTTCTGGTTGAATCTTACGAATATGTGAGCAGTAAACTGACTGAACTCAGAGCTCACAACATCAAAATTGCCTTGGATGACTTTGGTACCGGTTATTCCTCCTTAAGCTATCTTACTCATATGCCGATCTCGACTTTAAAAATAGACAAGTCCTTCATTGATTCCATTCGAACAGGGACACATCAAGCCGTTCTTGTCGAACAAATTATTATGATTGGTAAACGCATGAATATGTGTGTTATTGCAGAAGGTGTGGAGCGAACTGTACAACTCGATTACCTACAGGAGCAAGGCTGCGATAAAATTCAAGGTTACTTGTTCAGTAAGCCACAGTCCGCACAGAGCGTAAAAGAGCTGCTAACCGAGTGGGAGAAGGTTTCGAGCTTAAATGAATAAAGATGAACCTATTTTTTTATATAAGAAGGTGTTACCGAATTGAATGTCATGACATGGATTGACTTATCATTATTCTTCGTTCTTTTCGTTCTATTCATCTACATATTTGTTACTGTAACAATCACTAACTTACATAAGGTTTACTTGACTTTCCATTTCACGATGATGTTATGGCCCTTCTGTCAATTTGCTCTCAAAACTACAGCGGATCCCGATGTTCAATTGTTTTATGTGAAGCTCGCTTTTATTGACTCGATACTGTTAACGATTGGATGGCTTCTTTTTACGATATTTCTCACTGGAAAATCATATCTCCTCCGAAAAAAGAAAACGCTGATCCTATACATTGTCGCAGCATTGATCTTAATTGGAGTGATCGTCAATCCAAAGCAAAGCTTTGTACTGCCAATGCATGGTGGATATGTTGAAAGATCTTATGGTCCGCTTTTTTGGCTGTTTATTCTCTTCTTGATCTGCACTATTATTATTTCTCTGTATATCATCTATTCAGCGCTTATATCGAACGCCACACAGCGGATCAAAAAACAGGTTACTCATGTACTCAAAGGTGTGCTGGTGCTGACTGTATTTGTATTACTGGATGTCTTTCTTAATGTGGTACTGTTTAAATCTCAGCCGGTGATTCCGGGGATGACCTCTCTGGGGATACTAATCTCTGCCATCTTTTTCGTCATTGCCATCCATCGCGATAAAATATTTGATCTCGTAACCATCGCTCATCAGGATATCATTGACACACTCACACTAGGTATTCTTGTACTGGATGATAACGAGACTGTGGTAGAGATCAATCGATCGCTTTTGCCAAAAATCAACCTACAGATCGGTGATCGCTTCGACTTATCGGCGCTAACCCCCCTGGAGCAGACTGCCAGCGCTTTCCGATTGTTTCAACATACATATCTTAAACAGCCCATGGAGAGAACCGAAGTTGAAGTATTCTACACCTCACTCCAAGCATACATCAATATTACAGCGGAACCCATTGTCGTAGGCGAGATCATGGTTGGACGGATTCTCACCTTTCAGGATAGAAGCGAGCTGCATCGCCTCATTGCTGAGACTAATCAGCAGAACGAGATCCTGCAAGAGCGTAATCTGGCATTAATTGAAATCCAGAATGAGCTTTCTCAGACCAACCAAAAACTCAAGCAGATGGCCATAACCGACAGCTTAACAGGTTGTTATAACCGTCATTACTTAACACAGTACTTAGAACAAGAGATTATAGAAAATATGATATTGAAGCAGCCTTTTGCCATCATTCTACTGGATATCGACTTTTTCAAAACGGTGAATGACAATTACGGCCATTTAGTGGGCGATGTTGTAATTTGCAGCACGGTAGAGGTCATTAAGCAATCGCTAAGGGAGACGGATATTCTGGCACGCTATGGCGGGGAAGAGTTTATCGTCTATTTACCAAATACGAACCACACACAAGCAAACCTCTGGGCAGAGCATATCAAATTCATGATAGAGGCCAATAAAGTACATGTGGATGAGGTTGCTCATTCTGTATCCATCACTGTAAGCATGGGACTACTGTCCATTAATAATTTTGCAGAGCAGTATGCAGAAAGCCCGACCAATCAACTAAATGATTTATTCGAATCTGTGGACAAAGCTTTATATCAAGCCAAAAATGCAGGACGAAACCAAATTGTTGAAATCATAAGATGACACGCCTTTAAATATTACCTAAAAAAAGAAAGAATCAGCCCTACTTCTATCGAAGGTAAGCTGATTCTTTCTTTTATATCTTTTTAACAAATTCGGATTTTAATTTCATAGCCCCAAACCCATCAATTTTGCAATCAATATCATGATCTCCGTCCACTAAACGGATGTTTTTGACTTTGGTACCTATCTTCAGAACAGATGAGCTTCCTTTTACCTTAAGGTCTTTGATTACAGTTACTGAGTCGCCGTCGTTTAATACATTGCCATTGGCATCTTTGATAACCTTTTGATCTTCACTATTCTCAGACTCTGATTCTAATGTCCACTCGTGTGCACATTCCGGGCAGACTAGTAGACTTCCATCTTCATAAGTGTACTCAGAATTACATTTCGGGCAGTTCGGTAAATTAGACATTGTTTCATTTTCTCCAATCGTAGTTCAAATTCTAGCTGTCTTGCGGCTAATCTTTAAAAGTATATTTCATATTCATGAAGGAATCCACTATATCCAGATAGTAAGCTTGTTCCACGTTTCTTAAAAAAACAAACTACTAAATATTATCTTGTATATATTTTCACAATTGTCTATGATAATAATGTAAAATTTTCATATAAATACATAGGAGAGTGAACAATGATTAGTCAAAGGAGTGTCGCATTTTCCATTATACTGTCATTAATTACATGTGGAATATACGGAATATTTTGGTTTATTGTTCTAACGAATGACGTTGGAAAGCTAAGTGGAGACTACACATTCACAGGAGGAAAGCATTTTCTTCTAACATTGATTACTTGCGGGATATGGAGCCTGGTTTGGGCCTACCAGATCGGTAAACATGTTGCAGAAGCTCAAAGACAACGCGGCTATCTCGTATCCGATAATTCAGCTCTGTACGTGATCCTCACAATCTTTAGTTTTGGTATTGTCACATACGCTTTGGTGCAATCTGATGTTAACAAATTGGTATAATTTTACGATTCATAGAAGGACACACCCTAAACTATTTTGGAGTGTGTCCTTAAGTCTCCTTGGCTTACTGTATTTCACTGTATGGATGCCTTTAACCAATCTAGGTATACCTTGTCTATTTCATGAATGGACTGGATTTTATTGTCCGGGATGTGGAGTCACAAGAGTTATTCTATCCTTGTTAAAGTTCGACTTCGTTCAGGCGTTTAGATTTAACCCGTTGCTATTTATTCTAGCGCCTCTGTATATGTTGTACTTAATTACTGAAAAGAAACGTATCCAACCACTTAGCCATGGAATTATGGCTGTGATGTTGATCCTAACCGTTACATTTGGAGTACTGAGAAATTTTCCAATGTTTGATTACTTGGCCCCTACAGTAATTCGTTAGCATCAACTATGGTTACATAATAGCTTGAAGTCGCACAATCGCTTGAGCCCGGTCAACCACCTCTAATTTGCTATAAAGATTACTAATATAGTTACGGGCTGTCCCCTCCGCAATATGCAGTGTATCGGCAATTTCGCGATTGTTAAGTCCCCGGATAATGAGCTGCGCCAGCTCCTCTTCCCGTTCTGTCAGACTCATACGATCTACATTGGATCTTTGCCAATGTTCGTACTCCTCCGTCAATCTATTCATCCTGGTCGCCAATTTGGCTGCTACCGGAGCTGGCAGAATAAATTGCCCGGATATCGTATCACGGATCGAAGAAATCATTTTATCAGCATCCATATCCTTCAGCATATAGCCGTTTGCTCCAAATGCCATACCCTCAACAATATAATCGGTCTCTATAAAAGTGGTTAAAATCAGAATGAATATATCCGGACGAATCTGCTTGATCCGTTTTAGTGCACTGATCCCATTCATGATCGGCATTTGGACATCAAGCAGTACCAGATCGGGTTGGAATGCTTCCACCATCTCGCAGGCCTCTTCCCCGTTCTTGGCAGCGCCGACCACCTCCATATCATCCTCCAGATCCAGAATGGTACGAAGTCCTTCACGCGTCAACAATTGATCATCGGCAATTACAATCTTTATCTTACTCATTTTCTATTCCCAACCCTTCGCATTGGCAGATCGATTTCCAGTAGACATCCCTCATTCATTTCTGAATCAATGGATAAGCTACCTCCCAGTTGCTCCACCCGTTCTTTCATCGTCCTAAGTCCAAAACCCATCACTATATGACTATCTCCTGACCCACGATCTTTGAGCCTAAACTGTAAATTTGCTCCGACAGACTCCAGACTAAAATGAAACTCCGTACTCTTACCGTGTCTGATTCCGTTCGTTAGGCCCTCCTGCAAAGCATGATAGATGGCCTTTTTATAGGCTGTTGACATGGCCTCCGGCAGATCATAAATAATGGCATGGACGAC
This sequence comes from Paenibacillus sp. FSL R5-0923, assembly GCF_038009145.1. Lineage (NCBI taxonomy): Bacteria > Bacillati > Bacillota > Bacilli > Caryophanales > Paenibacillaceae > Paenibacillus > Paenibacillus sp. FSL R5-0923. The sequence goes on along the minus strand of NZ_JBBPAT010000001.1, from coordinate 941,632 downwards.
AACGCCCGCATTACGTTCAGTATCGCGTATCAGTTGCTTCAACATGACCGTGAGGTCCGAATACTTATCCTCCTTCAGCATATGGACTGAGCCGCGGATTTCATTCAAGCTATGCCGAACAAGATCCTGTGCCTCAACCAATCGCTGAAAACCACTATCTATATCTTTTTTCTGAAGCAGCCGCTTGCCAGCTTCAATCTGCAGAATCGTCGATGTAAGTGTATGCCCAACAATATCATGAATCTCTTGGGCAATACGATTGCGTTCCTCAAAGACGGTAGCTTCGGCTAAAGCCGCAGATGTTTCTCGCATCGAACGCTCCAGACTACGAGTTCTTTCTACAACTTGGTCCTCTAGATTTTTTTTAAGATATTGGATTCCCGAATACAGCTTGGCGTTAGCGATTGAGATTGCGCATTGTGAACCAAGCAGCTTGAGCACATCGAGTCTACTTGGCGTAAATACACCCGGGGATAGGTTATTCTCCAAATAGAGCAAGCAAACCAATTTATTCTGATTCATGATAGGAAGACAAAGAACCGATTTCAGTCTATTCTTCCTAACGTAAACGTTACGCGTAAATATCCCCTCACTGAGCGCATCATGTAATACAACCTGCTCCTGTGTTCTTGCTGCATAGGCTATAATCGCTGCCGGAACAAGATCTGACTCTTCCCCGAGAGGAACAGATTCGATATGCTGAGCTTCTGAGGTACCATAAGCTTCAACCATCCATTTGCCATCATGATCAAAAATAACTGCCCCATATTCGGCCCCAGCATTGTGGAGCATGATCCGCATCAGCGTGGCCAATAATCGACTCATCTCCATCTCGCCCGATAAAGCTTGAGCAGACATAACTACAGAAAGGGAATCGACTCGATCGAGCCCGGGCTCCCGTTTAATATGCAGCAAATGGCTATGCTGCTGCTCAAGGTCAGCCGCTTTAGCCTTTGCGCCCCATTGCAGATAAGCCTCGTAGGCCTCAGTCATATAGATTCTTGCTAGATGTAATTTGCCATGACGAAGTCCATATTTGCCGTAGCATTCCGCCGCCATCGCTAAATCGTGAATATGGCCGTTGATACGAGCAGTCTCAATAGACTGCTCATACAAGGCTTCAGCTTGTCGTGGATCTCGCGATAGGCGAGTCAGCTCAGCCTTCATCAACAAATATTTATGCTCATAATTTTCCGGGCAACGCTTAGCAAACTTTTTCATTTTCTTCAGCCGACTGTGCATTTTTACCCGGTATACACGTTGCTCTTCAGCGTTATATTCCTCATACAACTGAGCCCAGACTAAACATTCATACACGGTCTGCATAGGACTGTCTAAGCCATCTTCACGTGATTTTATAATGGCAGCTGATTTCGCTAATGCCTCACTGGCTTCGCGGTACTCCCCAAATACATAACCTGTCAAATATCGGTGTATCCAGACCATTTCTTGTATAAAATTAAAGGTATCTCCATGAACCGACTGTGCAAAATCAGGTTCGCTAATCTCTGCGATGTTAAATGGATCATCTAGTGAGCGATAACCTGTCAATCGAACTAGAGTAGCTGCAGCTATGATAGCCTGCTTACAGTGAAGACTGTTGTTATGGCGCAGCAAATCACCGGAATGAGCAATTAACCGATCATAGATATCACCTAACGGATGACCAAATTGCAAAAGGGAGGCACAGTTGATTAGCACACTCTGGTTGCCTTTCCATAAGTCACCTGATTCCAGTCCCACTTTACCTGCTTTCTCGGTAAACATACGGAGCATAGTTGGATCATAATGCCGCCAGCTATCGTAGCACATTGCGAACGCAGCTAGGGTTGTCATATGCACTTTCGGATAGGGTTCCGATAAGCTGCACGCCAGCATGGCCCATTTAAATGTTTCTTCATCATTACGGAAGTAATAGTATTGAAACATTGCATAGCCTATGAATCCAATGGAAGCCTCCGGAGTCATCCCATAATCGAGCGTCAATTCAATCATGGTGAAGGAAGAAGCGAGCCACCCATCTCGGTTGACATAGAAGCAGGCATTGCTCGTATGATCTAAAGTGGTCATTGCGACTCTACGAGCCTCGTCGGTCATCGGCGGTAAAAGATTAAGCGATTCGAGTGAAACCTTCTGTAGTCTGCGCCGCAATCTTAACCATTGAAGCGTCAATTGAACATAGCTAGGATCAAATTGATGGCTCACTTTCAATAGCGATAATGTATGCCGACCTAAGGAGATAACCTCTTCATGGTTATCATTACTTGCTTCCAATTGAACCTTCATCGCGTAGATGTAAGCCTTATCCGTATTTGTCGCAGCTTTATGGATTAACAGATGAAATAATTCATTAGCCTTATCAAAATGTGAACATAAGTATTCGAGCTCGGCCCTCTCACGAAATACCCGGAAGGTTAGCCCATAATGCTCCTCCCAGCTCTGCTCCTCTAGTATCGCTGTTGCCTGAAGCATATATTGTAAGGCTGTCTCATGTGCAGTCGTTTGCTTCGCTTTTATCCCTGCCTGTAAGTTCAGCTCTACCAGTTGAAGCCTCTGTTCGGGGCGATCTATCCATGTAAGCGCCTGATTGAAATGATGGACCGCTTCAAATAGAATCGTTCCTTCACTAAGAGAGCTGCGGCCTAGCAATAGCATGCCAATCCTCCAATGTAGCTCTGGACGCACCTCTTCGGGAACAAGAGCATAAGCCGCCCGATGAATGCGGTTGTGCTGGAATTTAAAATGCGTATATTCCTCCCCGTTAACAGGTTGTAGCACACGTCCATTTACAGCGACTTCCAACGCTTCGGTCAATGTCTCTACCGGAATCTCCGTAATTTCGGCAAGCGTACCCACATCAAATATGCTGCCCAGTAATGCAGCTCTACTAAGTGCATACACCGTCTGATCAGGAAATTGCTGTAACTTACTTGAAAGATAGGCTGCTGCATTATCAGGAACATTCAATTCAGTAATGCGCTGGAGGTCCCATTTCCAGCTTCGAAGATCCTCGTCAAATTCTACTCGCTGATCATCAATCAAATCCTGAAGGAATTGCTTAATAAATAGTGGATTCCCATCTGTCTTATGCAGAAGTACCTGCGCTAACTCCTCCAAGTCAGCAGCCTCGTAACGCATAACATCCAGTAGCAGTTGTTTTAAATCGGTGAGTTCAAGCGCTTGTAGAGATATTCTACTCATCACTACGTTACGGTCTATCAAATGCTTTTCCAGCCTACTGAGTGGGTGCAGCCTCGTGATTTCCCGATCACGATAGGAAAGAACGATTAGCAGATGACTCGTGGCCGTGTCCTCTATAAGTGAAGTGAGATATTGCAGCGATGTTTCATCCGCCCATTGCAGATTATCCAATATCAAGATCAAAGGATGATCTTCATGGGGAAAGAGTTGAATAAATCGGCTCATAATTAATTGAAATCGATGCTGAGCTTCCAGCGGCGGCAACGGAGGCACGGAAGGTTGGGGGCCAATCAAGAGCTCAAGCTTAGGGACAAGTTCGATCAATAATTGCCCGTAACTGTCCACTGCCTGTAAAATACGCAGCTTCCAAACCTCCACCTGCAGCTTCGTTTCCATCAGCAGTTGACTGACCAATTCTTCTATAACTTGATGCCAGATGCCATAAGGGAGTGAGGTATGTAGAGATTCGAATTTGCCTCTGGCGAAAAAACCATCCAAAGAAATCGAATTTCTAAGCGTTTCTTTTAAAAAGGTTGTTTTGCCGATACCACTCTCACCACTAAGCCAGACCGTCTTTACAGCACCTTGTGATGCTCGTTTCAGTGCTTCTCGTAAGCTTAGTTTCTCAAAATGTCTTCCGTAGAATCGTTCCGATACCATCCAGCGTTCCGGAATATCCCAGCTTCCTAATAGGAAGGGCTCGATGTACCCGTATTGTTGTAGGTGAGATAGACATTCCTCAAGATCCGACTTGATTCCAAAGGCGCTGGCATATCTCGCATCAGGCATTTTCTCCATGCATTTAGCAACAATGTCAGAGACAGATAGAGGGATAGCGGGAAACCTGCGATGTAAAGGCTCAGGTGTATCTGCAAGATGACGATATACAATATCAACAACATCATGAAGCTCAAAGGGGCGACTGCCTGAGAGACATTCATACATAATGACTCCAAGCGAATAAAAGTCAGAACGATAGTCCGGGTTCAACCCAGTTCGACCCGTTTGCTCTGGCGATATATAAGGAAGCAAGGCATCCGGCCGCCCGCTTAAAGGTGACAATGGACTGGTATCATTTTCAGCGGAGCACATTCGTATATCAATAAATTTCACTTCAAAAGTAATTGGATTGACGATTAGATGAGCGGGGGTCAGTTCATTTAGTGTTATTTTTTCACGATGAATTTGCATAAGGCAATCAGCAACAGCGATGGCGATCCGAAGCAGCACTGGAAGCTCCAGTGAATCAGGTGTACGCAGTATCTGATCCAGCGTACTCCCCTCTATATCTTTTAGGAGAAGGACTGGCCGATCCGGCGTGATTTCCAGGCTATATGCCTCGATTGCTCCACGACCGCTAAGTCGCTTAAGCATGTCATACTCATGACGAAAAGCATCAACCATAGTAGATCCCGGGTACTCGCCTGTAGTTGTCTTGGCAATAACCCTAAGGCCATCTTCTTGACGTAGGAGTCTGTACAGCCTGATATCTGAGGTAGTCTCTATCAGATCTAAAGTTTGGTATCCTTGCAACTCAAACATGAACAGCACTCCCTAGTTACAATTAGGTAGACAGAATAAGCAATCTCGCAAAGCAATTATACTCATTATATCATCTGATCTCGCCATAGAATCCTATGTTGTAATTAACTTTGTCATCTATTTTGTCATATGACATCTATAAAATTGCATTGTGATAATATAGGAAAAAATACTCAATCATCTCCACATAAGGAGGATTCAAATTGCATCTTTCCTACATAGACTACCCTATGCTTGAGCACCTGTCCGTTGAAGAATTACAGCAGTTAGCTCCAGAAATGCAAGAAGAGCATTATGAACCCGGCAAGCTTATCATGCAAAAGGGCGAGGTCAGCCAGCGGGTTTATATTTTGGTATCCGGTCAGGTACAAGTATTTATTAGTACGGAAATAAAGGTAGAATTGGCTATACTCTCGAAAGGCCAGTTCTTCGGGGAAATGTCCTGTCTTACCGGAGACCCCATCAGTGCACATGTAGAAGCGATCGATAACGTTCATGTAATATCCGTATCCAGAAGTGGCATGCTGCTGTTGATGGACAAAAATCGCGAGTTCCGGAGCCAGATCATCCAATCCATGATCAAGAGAATCCAAAATTCCAACGAACGTGTACTGGAAGAGCACTCGAAAAGTCAGATCATCATGAAGCTTCATGAATCCGAGGAACAAGAGCGTTATGGTGAACTGATCGGAGAAAGCGCCGAAATGCGCACACTTCTCAGGTCGATTGAACATCTGTCGACGGAGCGGGTCCATGTTGTCGTGATAGGTGAATCCGGTACAGGGAAGGTAAATGCAGCAAGAGCACTTCATTACCGAGCAACGAACGGACAATACCCGCTACTGGTGTTAAATGTAGCAGACATGAGCCTCGTTGATTGGGAGACCAAGGTTATTGCGGCAAAAGGAGGAACCATTGTCATCGAGGAAGCAGAATGCTGTCCTTCTGAGAAGCTACTACAGCTGCTGGAGGCAGCTGCACAGATTCGAATCATCCTGACTAGCACTTGTCCCTTGAAGATTGTTTCCCACTTAGCGGTCTTGCCTGTGCCTCCTCTTCGTGAGCGAACTGAAGATATACCGCTGCTTGCGCAATACTTTCTAGAGAAAGAAGGAGCGGGCAATGCGCAAGAAATCCTCTCTCAAGATGCCCTGAGCATGCTGTCCCTGTTCCCTTACCTCGACAATAATGTAGAGGAATTAAGAAATATCGTGAGGGAAGCCTATATTCGGAGCGAAGGACGTATGATCTACAGTCACCATCTCCGCTTCGGCCGAGTCCGTAAAGTAGGAGACCGCCCCGTTATTGGTCTGGCGTTAGGAAGCGGTGCAGCCAGAGGCATGGCTCACCTTGGGGTGTTAAACATTCTGGAGCAGGAGGGCATTCCCATAGACATGATCGCAGGAACAAGCGTCGGATCTATGGTCGGAGGAGCCTATGCAGCCGGAATGTCTGTAAAAGAATGTATGAAGGTTCTTTCTACGATCAGTTGGGGACAACTGGTGCGTCCAACCTTCCCTATGCGGTCCCTTGTTCATAACGCGCCCATTATCAGCTTTATCGAAAAGCATGTCGGTAAGCGTCTAATTGAGGAGCTGCCGATACCCTTTGGCGCGATAGCCTCAGACGTCTCCACCGGTGAGGCTCATATCATGAGGACGGGTTCGCTTGCACATGCCATTGCCGCAAGTACAGCCGTTCCCGTAGCCATGCGACCTGTTAACTATCAAGGAAAGCACTTAGCCGATGGAGCCATTGTTCATCCTGTGCCAGCTGCGCTAGTAAGGAGCATGGGAGCTGATATTGTGATAGCAGTTAACGTTTGCCCTGAATCCTTCACGAAGGGAGCAGCCAGACATCTAATAGATTCCTTAATGAATACGATTGACATCATGAGCGCAAAGTTGATAAAGGAAGAGCTGCAATTAGCGGATGTAATCTTGCGTCCCGATCTTGGCTTCAATCAAATCAGCTTTAAGGATGCGGACGACTACATAGCCGCCGGAGAAGTGGTAACAAGAGAAGCGATTGCCCAAATCCGCCAAAAAATAGCCGCTTCCTAAATACATTGCATACAAAAAAAGAAAAATTCAGGAGGTGTCCCAAGAGCTATGAACTGCTACTGAGACACCTCCTCGTATTTAATGCTAATGTTATATTTCTACTCATAACTCATAACACATTTCATATTTCGTTAGCCCTATCGCGTTTGCGTACAATGCTGCCTGTGTCCGATCATTAACCTGCAGCTTCGCTAAAATCTGGCTGACATGCTTCTTCACCGTAAATTCACTGATATATAGACGTGTAGCAATCGTTCTGTTACAAGCACCTTGTCCAAGTTCAATCAGTACTTCCTTCTCTTTCGGTGTTAATTCATCCGTCGGACTGCTACCGCTAATACGCATCTTTTCTTCCATTAGACCAGGATCATAGTACTTTCTCCCTTTATGCACCAACTGGATAGCAAAGAGTAACTCCTCCGGCAGTGCCTCTTTTAGGACATATCCATCTACTAGTACTTCTTCAGCCCTCAAAAAATCCTCTCTGCTCGCAGAGGAAGTCAACAGAATGAACTTACTAACCATGCCGCGAGCACGTGCTGTCTTAATGATATCCAAGCCCGATTCATCAACAAGCTTAAGATCAATGAGAACAATATCTGGCTTTGTCGCTTCAATCACTTCAAATGCTTCTTGACCATTCGTAGCTTCACCAGCGAATTGCACACCTGGCTGCATTGAAATGACAGATGCCAGCCCTCTTCTAACTAAAGGATGATCATCCACAATAACGATTTTCATAGAAACGCCTCCCTCTAAATCTCATGACAATCTTAATTCTCTATATCAAGTCCACTTAGGTTACCGTCCAATTAATTTCTGCCCGTTTGGCCCCTTCCATCTTGAGCAGGAATTCCGACTTAAATCCAATAGCCCCTGCAAATAAAAAATTAGGAAAAGTACTTATCATCGAATTACAGCTTGTCACATTTTCGTTATAGATACGTCTACTAGCAGATAGATTTTCCTCTAAAATATTAATCCTTTGTTGCAATTTGATATATGGATCGCTGGCCTTAAGCTCTGGATAATAGTCTGCCTGAACATTAGCAAAAAATTCTCTCACACGATTACTCATGCTGAACATTCGTACGCTGGAAGAGTTGAACCATCTGATTCATTATAATTAATAGACTTGTCTGGTTATAGTGAGCGTTGTCATCACTTCTGTCATATTACAAAATGGATGTTTTTTACATAATACGAGTCTCATATGACGTAAGCCCAATATAAAAACAGGCGAATCATGGTTGAATACACCACAATTCGCCTGTTTTCTTCTGCCTATGGGATTTAATTGTTATCAATAAAAGAAATTAATTGCACGAGATTACCTGCGACTTGGTAAGTTAACCCCAGCATGTAAGTTCCCTTCTCCTCGTTCGAAAGGTCTATGGTGAACACATCCGGATTAGCAGCCCATTCATTCATATCAAACATGATTTCTTTAGATGTTCCAGTGTTTCTGATCCCTGCTGAATTAGGGATCACTTTACTGCCATCGAGCCCTTTCACCGGATTGGTCAATTCAATCACAGGTCCCTTTAATCCTCCCACCTCTACCACTTGAGGGTCAGCCAATAAGCTCGTTAGTTTAGTTAACCCTTGTAGTGGGGAGAAATCAGTGATTTCATTTCCAGTAATATCAAGTGTCTCTAGGTTCTTAGCATACTGTAGACCTTCCAAGGATCTAGCTCTTCCGGTCTCGCTCGTTAACGTTGTAAGGTTATACATATCCCCTAGCGTTAGTTCTCCAGTTACGCCTAACGTAGTCTTGATCGAAGCACTTAAATATTTGTCCGCAATGGTAATGACTTGCGTAAGGTCTATTTCGGTCAGACCTTCTGTTGCTTGTTGTAACGCTGCCGAGGCTGCATCTATTTCACTTTGTGTGACAGAAGGATTAGTCAAAGCCGCTTCTGCACTCGAAAGGCTTGCCGTAAATGCCGCAATACTCTCAGCCGTGAAGCCTTCTAGAGAAATTGCTTTTGCCGCTGCAATGGCTTGCTCCAGATCTCCAGTGAATAGGTGATCTCCATTCGCAAAATGTAGTTTGGTTCCTCCCCATGTAGCATGGTCAGATCCGTTGCCATTTCCGCCGTCTGTAACGACTAATTTCAGCTCTTTAGCTCCGTTAATATCCAATTCGATGAACTTCTGCGGATCTCTGGAGCCCATAACCCCACTATCGAATTTCTTCTCTCCATCAACAAACACTTCAAAGCTCACCGAACCGACCGTACCATACATTTGTCGATCTACACCCACATAGGAAGTGAAGTAGTCCGCGTTCTTATCGCTTAGATCGTATACAATCGTCGAGTTAGAGTGTGCTCCAATCCCTCTCTCGTAGGACACTACTTGATTGCTCTTATCTGTTAATCTCAGCGTATTGGCACTAATAGATTTATCCTTCAAAGGTGCCGTATAGCTGTTCTGAGTAGAATTCCAGTCGTAATCCGTTAGATACGTAAAGTCTGTCATATCGACCACGGCAATGGTTCTAGTCTTTGTCGTCGTATTCCCATCACTATCGGTTACAGTGTACGTGATCGGATACTTTCCAGCTCTGTTAAATTTAACTTGATCTTCACCCGTAACCCTTACTTGTCCCGTCAAGTCACCATCTTCTGAATCTGTTGCCGAATAGTCTGCACCTACTGCTATCGCTTGGCCCACTTTGGTAGATACTGATTTAGCTATGGTAAGCTCCGGGGTACTGTTCAGAATTATAAACTTCGCATCAGCGAAATCACCGTGATCTGATGCATTTCCGTTGCCTGCATTGTCTAATACCAATTTCAATTCACTTACACCCTTCACAGGGATTCGAGCTAGTTTGGCTTCCGTGCCAAATTTCATCAGTCCGCTGTTATACACTTCTACCCCATCGGCGAAAATTTTGAAGATCACACTAGAGTTGTTTTGCTCCGGGATATTTCTATCAACCCCTACAAACGTTTCAAAATATTCATAGTTTGCGCCCGCTAGATTATATATAATCTCAGAGTTAGCATGCGTTCCTAAGCCCTTAGCGAACTCTTTGGTTACGCCATTTACAAGTAGTTTAATCGGATTGTTAGAACTTGCCTTATCCTTACGAACAACATTATAATCCGTTCTTGCCGACTGCCAAGCTGTATCACTCAAGTATTTACTAGCGCTATACACAACGATTGTTCTGGTCTGCACAGCTGTATTCCCATCCCGGTCTGTAACTGACAGTTCGACGTTGTAAGTGCCCGTTTTGCTTGAAGTAAAACCATTCGGACTTACCTCAACGGCACCAATCAAGTTACCATCTTCCTTATCAACGGCTGTAACATCAGTCAAAACATCAAATTCACTGTTCAGCTTAATAAACGTTGTCTCTTCAGGCACTGTGATAGTAGGCTTGCTTGAAGTATTCGTAAACTTCGCATCCGCCCATACCGTATGATCTGAAGCATTGCTGTCTGTAGCATCTGTGGTAACCAGCTTCACTTCGCGCGCGCCTGTCACAGGTATTTTCACAAATTCATGCTCTGTCCCTGCCCGGAAAACATCGCTCCCGAATTTCTTCTCTCCATCTACATACACTTCAAAGGTTGCAGAGGATGGCTTTCCTTTCATCGCTTGATCGATCCCGATGTAGCTTTCAAAGAAGTCATAACCTTTACCCTCAATATCATAAACAACTTCAGAGTTCGCATGTACACCGATTCCCTTGGTATAGGTCGCAGCTAACCCTTGTCGAACAAGGGTGATGATTCCACCAGAAACGGCTTTGTCTTTCTTTAATTCACCCCAACCAACAACGACTGACTTGGCATTAAGATCCGAAAGATAAGTATAGTCACTCGTTACCGTAACCAGTGTAGTTTTGGTTTCTGTAACCCCTTCGTTCTTCACTTCATATACCACTTCGTAGTCGCCTTTTTGCGTTACATTAACGGTATTTGCTTTCAGGGTGACATTAGCAGTAATATCGTTTCCTTGATAGTTAGTCGCTTTTACATAGCTCATCGGATCAAAAGCTTGATTAAGCTTTAACGTGATTTGATCTTCAACAGATAACGCTGGCTTGAAGGCTTTAACCTGTACCGGCTTCAGTGGGCTCAGCTTCTTATCATAACCAATGATCTTGTACGTATAATTGATGCTGCTATCTACATTCGTGTCCACGAACTGGTCAGTCCCAGTAAACCCTACTAACTTATCGTCTCTATACACCTCATAACCTAAGAAATCTTTCTTAAGATCCTTATCCATACTGAAGCTTAAGGTGTTCGATTTAGCAGTAGTGTTAGGCGTGATATTAACCTTTATCGCAACATTCTTATCTGCTATTCCTGTTCCCTCATAATGAACCACTGAGTTGTTTAAATACCAGAGCTTTTTCGGTGCTGGGTATTTAGCTAACTTCTCTTTCGTTTCAGGATTCACAGTGAAGCCATGTCTGGCAAAATAGCTACTTAAGTCTAACCCCAGCACTTCAGAGGAGAACTCCACCAAATACTGCTGCTTGGAATTGTCGCCGTTCGGAAGGGAGACCTTCCGCTCGCGGTACAGCTTGGTCAGTTCTGTCCAGTAACCCGGATGCGCCAATTCTAACTGCCAATAGGCACCGAGCTGTGCAAATAAGCCCTGCTGATTCATAACCACTTTATTTTCTTCGATTACATATTTATAAATATCACTTTCAAAAGGAATACGATTATCCATCGAGTCCGCATAGACTGACATCAGCATAGACACCATATTATTGGTTACTTCACCATATTCTCGTTCACCCATCGCCAAGCGATGCCCTATTTCATGATTCAATCCCCAGCCTGGATAGACTTTGTTAAAATCACCTAACATCGTCCCTACGGTCCCAATTTGTATCCCGGTATGATCTCCCGCTGCATACATCGCACCATAAGGCTGCATCAATCGGATGTTCTCACGAATTAGCTTCGCATCATGAATCACACTACTGCCATCCAAGCCATAGAAGTCAAAGATCGTCTTCATCCAAGTATCATAGCCGGTGACGGTACCCAGCGGATCATTTCCTTGCGTAATAAACTTGTTATAAGCTTCTGTCGCAGTTCCTGTGAAAATAACATGATCGCTGACCATTTCCACCACATCGATGAGCTCGCGATCTTGAACATTCGGATGCGCTGCCTTATCTTCATCTAATTTTTGTTTATAGGTGGTTAAGAAGGCTTTAAATTGTTCAGGATCTGTAGTCTTGGTCATCATAGGGATCTTGGTAAGCCCCTCGAACCGGATCATAGGTGCTTTACCTTGTTCCTCTGCTGTATATGGATTGACGATATACACTGTACCGCCTTTAGTCACTTCATGTGCATAATAACTATTCGTAGCAAATTCAGGAACGGTTATAATATTCTTACCTGGACGCAATTGCACACCTCTAGCCCAAACATTCCAAGCCGCCTCTTGTTGAGAAAAGACTAAAGAAGGTAGTTTATCGCTCGAAGCTGCGTCCACATAAACGTTGATTGTATCTCCAGGCATTGCAACGAGACCTGTAGGCTGGTTGTTCGTACCGAAACCAATTCTCAGGTTTTCCTGCGCATGCTTTTTCATATCTCCACGTTGTTCCGCCTCAATGATGGTGCCTTCGGTTTGAACTTCACCATTCACTAGCTTCTTAGCTAAATCCAAAGAATCTTTCAGGATTGGATAGAGCGGATGTACTTTTGCCGCTTCTTCTAATTCGTTGATTGATTCGACGCTATTATAAGCAGGAACAACCGCACTCATCGTGCCATCTGTGAAAATACCATTTACAGCTTCGCTTACTTTATCCTCTGTATAAAATCTAAATTCAGCCGCAAAAGGTCTGTTGATATTGGCCTTTGTGAACTTGAATTTCAATCTTTTAAACTTCGTAGGTTCGAATTTAAACTCCAGAAAGTCATTCGTACTAGTCGCGGTTCCGCTAGATACGAGCTGGAAGGTCTCTCCCTTACTTGTTTCTGATGCATAAATTTCAAAAGCCTCTGGGAAGCCTTTGCGGTTATCTCTAGCCAGGAAAGCCACTCTATCTAGTATTTTCGCTTGCGCTAACTCAAACACAACTTCATTCGTGAAGCTGTCATCATTGTTTTTGTTCGTTTCCCAGTGTGTATTCGGCTGGTCATCGAGCATGTATTCCGGTTTCGTACCTGGATAGCTCCCACCGTTCACCGTTACTTTTGATACATTAGAGTTGGGCATTCTATAAGCTTCGCTATAGGCATTTTCGTATGCTGTACCATAGCCTTTTAGCTTCGAAACCTTAGCCGCTGTTGCCTCTATTTGATGATTCTCCAGAAGTACTTTTGCATTCTCTATATCTGCTTGAAACTGCGCGTACAGTGGATGTGTCTGTACTTCTTGTTCTAAAGCCGTTAATTTCTCCACCGTATTAAATGCTGTGCTAACTTGACTCAAGGTATCATCTGTAAATAAATTTTTCATTTTAGCGGATACGGTATCTTCTTTGTAAAAAGAAAACTCAGCTGCACTCGCCCAATCTTGGTTAGCTTTTTTGAAGACAAATTTAAGTCTCTTGAAGGCTGTGGGTGCAAACTGGATCTCTACTACGTCACCTGCTCCGCCTTTATATTCTCCAGAGGATACTAGCGTATAATCGCCTGCATCCGTAGTTGAGCCATAAATATCAAATTCCTGAGCAAACCCCTTCCCCTTTGCACTGGATTGTCTTGCAGCGTATACGATTCTATTTAATTCAGTGGACTCATTGAAAACAAAGACAACCTCATTCGTAAACGTTGAACTGTTCGGTTTGCCCGTTTCCCAATGCGTACTCATATCGCCATCCATAGCCTTAGCTATAGGTGAACCTGAGTAGTTGCCACCGTTATTGGTAATGGATTTAATATTCGCAGGATTCATTCTAAAAACATCATTATAAGCGCTTAGGATAGCCTTGCCGTACAGATCAAACGGAATAACTGACGCATTGCTGAATAGGTCAGCCTTGCTTTGTACTACAGTGTTCACTACACTTACCTTGCTTACATCACTTGCTAAAACATAACCTGCCTCACTCGAAAAACTAGCTAACATGGCTGCCGATGTAGCGATCGCAATCATTTTTTTCATCTTTTCTACCCCCCAGATGTAATATGAATCTCTTCCGTGTCTAAAAATAGGCACAAAAAAAACTACCCCAAAAGAGTAGCTTGATTGCGTATAAAGTCGCATAAAAACTAAGACTTAATTTTTATTAAACTTTAACAAAAAGCGTAATACACTCTTTGGCAGCTGGCTGACAATAGTTATGATAACCTTAGTCCCTATAGCTTTGCGTCCCTACATTTCCATAGGTTTGCCTATGAAGTTTCGAATACATTACAAAGAGTAACATAACGCTACATCTGATCGCATGATTAATTGGTATGAAATCCGAATAGGTAATTGCAATTACTTTTTCTATCGTGATAGATATTCTTTATCGACTATCCCGGAAGAGAGAGGAACCTTTAGGACTGGAGGTCTACTTAACTCCCCGCACCAAACAAACGCCGGAACCAATTCCACACATCGCCCGTGATGGGAATTAACCCGAAGCCATGCTCGCCAACTGCGATTAGACCATATGCCCATTGGCCAATAGCTACTGCTCCCCCAGCAATCCGTCCTATGGCTACCGCCCCAAATGCCGTATCACCTATGGCGACAGCTCCCAACGCTTTTTCGGCTATCGCGATCGCGCCTACAGCCACTCCTGCAATGGCAATCGCTCCAGCTGCGAAGCCAAGCCAGCTAATTGCTATCGCTCCAAGGGCTAACCACATTCCTAGTGATATTGCACCCACGGATAGAACCCCTACGCTTATCGCACCTATGGAAATCAAGCCTACAGCTACATCTCCAATAGCAATTAATCCAACAGCTGTCTTCACTTGTGGCTTGCTTCCGTGACCATACCCCTGACCTGAGTATCGACCCAAATTGCTGCGAATACTTACCACCGGAAATGATGGAGACGGCCATTGATAATCAATTTCTCGTCCACCTAACCCTCTAGAATCCGCCCAGTGTGTGATGTACTTATGCCATTTCATATCCATCCCGTCCCCCTTCTCAATTACCTTAATTATACAACCCCGGGGGTTGGCTGTACTCAGACTCTGACCTGAAATTCATCTCATCCTCTAGACGGAGTTATACTCATTAGGATCACTGTTTGGGAATCGGATCAGGCTTTCCAAATAAATATCCCTGAAACAACTGATCACCACTCTGCTTAAGCCATTCAAAGTCCTCTCTAAACTCCACACCTTCTGCTAAAGGAACGGATTGGATTTCTAAAGCTTTTTCTAAAAATTGTTTAGCTATTTCCTGTTTGTTCAGATCGCTGGACACACCCTGAACATATTTCATATCCAGCTTCATGTAATGGGGTTTAAGCTCCAATAACATCTCGATCGTGCTGAAGCCCTCGCCAACATCATCTAAAGCGTATTCAAATCCCCGATCCTTGTAATATGTCAAAATAGCTTTCAAATGAGCGAGATCATCCACTTTCTCCGTCTCAACAACTTCAAAGACAAAAAGAGAGGGATCGACGCCTAATTGATTGGCCAGTTCAACGGTTGATCTTAAGCAGAACTCTGGCGCGTAGATCGACGTTGGGATAAAATTAATAAACGTTTTTTTATTTAAGGGTGCAGCATATTTTACAGCAGTCATTCTACATAACCGGTCTAAAGCATATAAACGCCCACGATTCCGTGCCGCCGCAAAAACCTCATTAGGATAGATAAGGGACCCATCTTCTTTTTTAAATCTGGATAGGAGCTCGTATGCAAAAATCTCTTCCCGTACGTTCACAATCGGTTGGAAGTGACAAGTAACTAAGCCCTTAGTTATAACCTCATCAATCCACTCCATATCAAGCACAGTGGGTAATTCGGATAGAGGTCTCCATGTTTGGTCATCTATACGGAATTCAAACTGCTCCGACTCCATATGGTCATTACAGAAATCTAGAAAATCCCGCACCCCAGCCTCCTTAATCGTAATCACATTTTCTTCTACCTTATGTATCGTATTACTTCTACTCAAGTGATGAATAACCTCCGGTAAAATCCTTAGATTAAGCTCACCATGAGCCTTGATTTCAAAATTCAGCTCTCTTACTACACAATGATTACATGCCACATTCATAACCCCTTTAATAATCAATTCTCTGAAAAAGATCCCGGAACTGCTCTTCTCAATCGAAATCCGTATACTCTAGTAAATACGTCGGGTCTAACACGGTGATCTGCTGATGTTGAATATCAATAATCTTTTGCTCTTGCAGATCTTTAAGCACAAGGGTAGCCGTCTCCCTGAGCGTTCCGATCATATCCGCGAACTGCTGATGGGTCAGTCGAAGATCAATCCTCTGTTTGCCTTGCTCCTCTACTCCGAATCTTTGGTGTAGTCTTCTTAGTGTAAATATCGCACGCGCTCTCGCATCATGAAATTTCATTTCATGTAATAACCGATTCGATAAAAATAAACGGTCCATTTGCAGCAGCATCAATTGTTCCTTAATCAATGGATAATCGGCAAGCATCTGCTCAAAAGGCTCACGATTAATCTCAAATAATACTGTATCGTTCATAGCCACCGCGGATAACACTCTTACATTAGAGGGATGAATCACTTCCAGATCACCAAAGAAATCCCCTTTTCCAAAAAGATCTACGGTATGCTCTTTCCCCTTCGTAGTAGCGTACACCCTAATAATTCCCGAATAGATAACATAGGCGTGATCTCCCGGATCTGATTCTGCAAACACCAGAGTACCTTTGGAATAGGCCCTATAAGTGAACAGTCTTGAGACCGCCTCGATCTCCTTCGAGGGTAAACCCTGAAAGAAGCGAATGCCAGTCCAAAAAGAAGCTTCCATCTCATTATTCCTTTCTAAAACACACCATAGTTTTGTATGCCAACATACAGATAATAAATCATCATCCTGTTATATTCTATCGTAACGATGCCAAAACCAATAACAAAGGAGAACCTTCCATGAGATATAATTTTGACGGAAAAGGACTTACAGAAACGCCAGAGATCGTGTTTGAGAGCAATCCTCTACTAGAACTGAGCATGTACAACAACCATATTAAAGAGATTCCCGATCAACTCTTCCTTCATGATGAATTAGAGGTACTAAATTATGCAGGTAATGACATCGAGCGGTTATCCGAGAATATCGGTCGTTTAGTTCACTTAAGAATGTTGGATTTAGGCCATAATCGACTAAAGGTGTTGCCGGAAAGCATAGGAGGACTACGGGGGTTGGATTCTTTTCTATACCTAAGTAATAATCAGTTCGAACAGCTGCCGGAGCAGCTTTGTAATCTCCAGAAACTCAAGTATCTGAACGTAACAGATAATCATCTCAAGCAATTACCTACCCGTATAGGCGAAATGAGCAGTCTAATTGAATTGCGGCTGTATTATAATCAGCTAGAACGTCTACCTGATTCGATCACACAAATTAAAGGGTTAAGAGAGATTCATCTTTACGGTAATCAACTGGTCGTATTGCCAGAGCATTTGGGTGCTTTAGAAGAACTGCGGATACTCGATATGAGTGATAATCGAATCACTGAACTGCCCTCATCCATCGGTAAACTAAGCAAGTTAAGAAGACTTAACCTTCGAAAAAATAAACTGAATAAGCTGCCTGAGGAGATAGGTCAATTGAGCAGCCTTGTTGAGCTTGATTTAAGAGATAATAACCTGCAAGAAATCCCGAATTCCCTTTTACAGCTTGAACGATTAGAGAAACTGGATCTAAGATGGAATCACAACTTAAAAAAAATAGACATTTTAGAGGAATTAGAGCAAAGAGGATGTATCGTTTATAAATAACAAAAAAGCCCCCTGTTAAAGAAGCTTTTCATTCAAATCTATGCTATGCGTGACGCGGTTTCTCCCCTGTTCTTTAGAGGCATAGAGCGCTTGATCAGCTTTTTGCAGAAGGGTGGTTTCTGAATCAGCTGGAATAAATGTAGCTATACCAATACTCACCGTAATCCGGCCCATTTCCCAAGTTGAATACGCGATAGATTGCCGTAAATTCTCAGCTATAGTCTTTGACTCCGAGATGTCTGTATTAGGTAAAAGAAGTATGAATTCCTCACCGCCATATCTAACCGCCATATCCTCTTTACGAGATTGCAGTTTCAAGATACTCGCAATTTTCTCCAGCACATAGTCACCTGTCTGATGCCCATAGGTGTCGTTCACTTTTTTAAAATGATCAATATCTATAATACACAGCGAAAATGCTGCTTGAACTTGGCCATACCCTGCAATCTGCTCTTCCAGCTTCTCTTGAAGAAACCTTCTATTCTTCAGCCCAGTCAGCTTATCTGTATTAGATAATTCTACTAAAACGGCATTCATCTCCAGCAATTCAGCTTGCTTTTGCTCGATTTCCAGGTGAATTTGTTTGAGCTTTGCCAGCGCCTGATCTTTTTCCCAATAAGCCTCTTCTATTTGCTTCTTCGCAGATCGTAACTCTAGCTCATAATCAATACGTTTGCCCATCTGTACTAAAATACAATCAATGACCTCTACACCTTCACACTCAAGGCGTCTGCCATTTAACAAGTAAGGGACGGCTTGTCCCTTGCTGTCCTTCAAATTGATAAATAGCTCTTCTACATGTCCATTTAGATTAATAAAAGGATAGAAGTATGAATGAAAAATAAGCTTGTTTGCCGTAGACATGATAGATTCAAAATGCTTATGCACCAAATCAACCTGCTTATACCCCATACGGTCCAAGAACGTCTGATTTACATCCTTGATTATTCCTTCATGGGTAATAGAAACATAGCCACAAGGCGCATATCTTAATCGGTCATCCATGATCTAAATATCCTTTCAACACAGCATAATCTCATCTAGCTTACGTAAGATATTCATTAATTAAAGTGATGGTCTCCTCAGGATGGCTTATATGCGGGTAATGCCCTTTAGCCTCCATTAACCGGAAGGTGCTATTATTCAAGTGTTTATGTAGATATTCTCCAGCCGCTATAGGTACGATACTGTCATCCGAGCATTGTAGAATAAGTGTAGGGATTGTAGCCTTAGGTAGATCTCCCCTATGATCTGAAAAGAACGTAACTTCTGCAAATTCCCTTGCAATAACAGGATCTGCCGAGATAAAGCTGCGCTCCAGCTCTTTCGTTAACATTGGGTCAGGGTTGTTCATAGCAAGAGGTGCCATAAAGCTAGCCCAGCCAGCAAAATTCATCTCCATCATCTCCAGAAGCTCGGTAATATCGCTCTTCTCGAAGCCTCCGAAATAAGTATCCCCCTCATTTAAATAACATGAAGAAGGACCAATCATAATCATTTTATCAAAATAATCCGGCCGCTCAATCGAAGCAAGCATCCCGATCATAGAACTAATCGAATGACCTATAAAAATAATATCTTTGAGTTCCAACGTTTCGATGACATCCAATACATCCTGTACATAGCCGTGGAGCGTATGATATTTATCTGTTGTATATGCACTTAAATCTGAGTTACCTGAACCTACATAATCAAATAGAACGATTCGATATTTCTTCTCAAAAGAAGGCGTGATAAACTGCCACATGCTCTGGTCACACCCAAATCCATGTGCAAAAAGGATGGTTCTTTCTCCTTCTCCAATCACTTTTACATGATTCCGCGCCTTAACATCGTTCATTTCATATAACTCCCTCTATAGTTAGCATTCTCTCTATTTTGAAGGGTTAACCTGGAAATATCAAGAGCATAAAAAACTCCGCTAGAGTAATCTCTAGCGGAGTTTTTTATGATATCTAATTTTAGAATGCTGAAGTCCATCCCGCATCGGCAGCGAGGACTGCTCCGTTTACAAAGCTGGAATCATCTGAAGCCAGGAATAACGCAACTTGTGCGATTTCTTCAGGTGAACCTACACGAGGAATTACAGCCTGTGTTAGTTGAGTGCGGCTCATGCCGAACTCATTAATATTTTTCATAGAAGCACTAATGTTAGTGGCAGTAGCTCCTGGTGCGATGGCATTACAACGAATGCCTTTGTTGGCATACATAAAAGCTGTATTTTTCGTCAAGCCTACTACTGCATGTTTGGAGGCAGTATAAGTTGCTCCAGCATGAGCACCACTTACGCCACCGGTAGAAGCGGTATTCACAATAACGCCCTTTCCTTTTTCGAGGAAAATAGGTAGCGCTTTACGTGTGGACCGCATTACACTTTTGGTATTGATGTCAAAGATAAGATCCCATCTCTCATCATTAATATCACCAACTGGCTCAAAGCCGTCCATAATACCCGCATTATTCACTAGTATATCTAGGGTTCCATATTCATTTACTGCGGTATCAATCATGTTATTGATATCTTCGACTAGAGCAACATTTACTTTCAACGCCTTAGCTACTCCACCATTACTAACGATTCCTGCTGCGACTTGTTCCGCACCTTCGAGGTTAAGATCGGCTACTATTACTTTAGCACCTTCTTTAGCGTACAACTCTGCGATAGATTTCCCCATACCCGAGGCTGCTCCGGTAACAACTGCAACTCTGTCTTGAAGTTTCATGTTGGAAGTCTCCTTTACGTTTATCTATAATGTAAGTATTAATACAAGCAAAAACGCCTTCGGCGTCCTTAATGGGACGGTAAGCGTATATGCGAGAAATATAAGGATAAAGTATAGCGTGAAACTTATACTTCCTTATATTTTATAAAATCTCTAAATCACTTAAAATTTATTCTACTCAAGTTTAATCTTCTGCAATTTAACTATCAATATACAGATGAGACATCAAATGTTCATAAATATATATAACTTGGAATTGTGTTGAAATAGGAATAGAAAATAGACAGTTAGGTGGTCTTCTGTTGCTTAAAAATCGAAGAACGAGTAAATCGAAGAAAGAACTAAAAAATGCATTGATATTACTCATGGAAAAAAAGAATTTCCGCACCATTACGATAACCGATATTGTGACCCTAGCCGATTTAAACCGTGGAACCTTCTATAAGCATTATCAAACCAAAGAAGAACTTCTGAATGAGCTGATTGATGATGTGCTGGAGGATTTAATTAAGGCTTATAAAGATCCCTATCTCCATACCGATAAATTCATAGTGAGTGAGCTTACTACCTCTAGCATCAAAATTTTTGAACATGTCGTTTCCTACTCTAATTTTTATACTATCATTGTAAATTCCAATGTTCTGCCTGGGTTTCAAAATAAGATTTGTGACATCTTAAAGGAGCTAACCAAGCAGGACTTAGTCGCGGTTAATAATACTAATAACAATATAAATATCGAATTATTTTCTAGCTATACGGCCTATGCTCTATTTGGATTAATCATGGAATGGGTAAAGGGAGGGTTCAAATATACTGCGAACCATATGGCAGAGCAGCTGATTCAAATTCTGTCTTTTAATTCACACAATGTAGTTATCAACACTTCTAATAAACCGATTGAGTTGGGTTCCACCCCAGTGAATAGAAACTAGATTACTTCTAACAACCTCCAGAACGGTCAGTCTCATTTATGCTGAAGATAGATACAGCGTTGAACCTCATAGAGGAAAAATTTACGCCAAAAGCACGGTGGGCGAATCCACCACCTTTTACGTTCATCTTTCGTAACTAAAAGTAAAAAAAGACTCAATCCCTGTTATCACTAGGATTTGAGTCTTTTTAATATGCTGATTTCATTTACTATACTTCGCCCCAATAGACCTCGGTCTCATATTCAAAAAACACTTTATCATCCTGTTTATTTCGTTCAAATAGGTTCCTCAGCTCCGTCATCATATTCTCGTAACGTGGATCTCCGGGGGCCGGAATGTAGGAAGATGATCTCGCCCGTCCGCTTAATCCCTCGAAATCAAACACCTGCTGATTGCTAAAGTGCGCTACTTGCATCTGCCCTGCCTTAAAAAAGGAGCTGAGGATTTCAGGGGTAATATTCTTATGATTAACTTGAGTGTAGTCGGTGCCGAAGGTTTGCACGAGCTGCTCATATTCCTCCAGAAATGGGGTACCGTAAGTACGCCGAGAATTCCATATCAGAACTGCCTTTCCACCCGGTTTAAGAATCCGCTTGAATTCCAATTGCGCTGCATCCCTATCAAACCAGTGAAACGCCTGGGCACACACGATAAAGTCTACAGACTGGTCTGGCAATTCTGTCTTCTCGGCAGAGCCAGGCAATGCGCGGAAATGGTTATCCTTTGCGAACTTCTCCTCCGCAGCTGTACGCATTTCCGGATTTGGTTCAACGGCAGTCACGCGACACCCGCGCTCCAGAAGCAGTGCTGAGAATATTCCTGTTCCTGCGCCAATATCCGCAATATCACAATTCGATTTTAGCCCAATCGTATTGTATAAATAATCAATGGCTTCTTTAGGATAACTCGGGCGATATTTCACATACGAATCTACCCGATTTGAGAACCGTTCTTTGTTATTCATCCAAATACTCTCCCTTAGCTTTTAGGTTCGTACTCACTTAATTTGCCTTGATAGATCAGCTTCAGCCGATCGCTTTGCCGAAAATCATCCGGCGTTACGAGCGCAGGCAGCTTGTTCCATAGCTTAATGCCGGACCTCTCCAGAATTTCCGCTACAAATTGTGAGCAGAAATAAGAGTTGCTGAATTCAACAGGTTCCTTCAGAGCGATACCAATCACGCCGAGAATATTATAGAGATACTTTTGCCGGCTTCGGATAAAGACTTTGAGTACCCGCTCCATTTTCTCCACTTCACGGGCTGTAACTTGAAGTTCATATAGAACACACGTCGTATTTGGATATTTGCTGAATGTGCCTGTCTTAATATCTTCCTTCACGAATCCTCCGTTTAGAGGGTTGCTCGGGTGCTTTCTGCCAAAGCTATATAACTCGGAAAGCTCCCGATTAAAGGAGATCGAGGCATGATTATAAGGAGCTCTCGTGTAGCCTTGAATAAGCTTCGTAAAGAGCGTTCCGGTATTCGTAAGCAAGATAAAGACCGATGGATCATCTGCCATTTACAATTTTCCCCTTATCAAGATTGAACGTTTCCTTCATAATAACATATGAACCCATTAATGGAATCTACTCTACGACAAGTTGGTGATTAGCTATCGACCGCTCTCTATTAACAGTAATCCTGATTTTTGCGGCCTTATCGGCCATTCACTTGATGTATGTAGTTATAGGCAAATTACAGCCCAGTAAAGACTATACAGGGATCGGCTTCCGCATCAAAACCTGGTGGGGAATGCTTTTTATCTTTTGTTTGGCTACTCTCTTTAATCCAGTCGTCTCACTATTGGCACTCATGGTTCTGACCTTCTTCGCACTTAAAGAATATTTCTCCATGATAAAGTCACGAAAATCCGACCGCAGATTATTTCTGTGGGCGTACTTATCCATTCCTCTACAGTTCTACTGGATTTATATCGAGTGGTACGGGATGTTTATTGTGTTTATTCCAGTCTATGTATTCTTACTCCTACCGCTACCTAGGCTCATTAATAAAGGGACAGTTGGCTTCCTGCGTAGTGTTAGTTCAACCCAGTGGGGATTAATGCTGATGGTTTTCGGACTTAGTCACTTAGCTTATTTTCAATTTGCTACACCGGAGTATGGAGCGGGGCTTGTATTATTCCTAGTAGTGCTAACACAGCTGAATGATGTGGTCCACTATCTCGCATCCCTTTATATGGGAAAGCGCAAAGTGGTCCCAACCGCCAACCCGTATTTGACCTGGGAAGGTTTTGCCTGTGCGTTTGTCGTAACAACCGGGGTCTCCTATTTGATCTATCCCTACCTGACGCCGCTCAACCCGATCTTCGGTTTCCTGTCAGGCATGCTAATCAGTTTGAGCGGCTTCTTGGGTAGCTTAACGGTTTCCGTGCTGAAGCGAGATTTGCTCATCGGTGATGGCGATAAATTCGTAGCTTTAAAAGAAAGCTATTTAAGCCGTGTGGATAGCTTGGCCTACACCTCGCCGGTCTTTTTCCATGTCATCCGTTATTTCTTCGATTTCATGTAAATTAGTTTTTTACAACCATTTTGGTCGCTTGGCCGATAGGTTCTCCACTGCCTTGCTCCTTAGAATTAATCGTTGCGATAAGATCAATCACTCAGACGTTCCATAAATGATCTTGGAGCGTCTTTGTCATGTCCTCTTGCTGGCTGGCAAACTGCTTAAATCTATGTCCGTTCGCTCCAGAAGGATGAGGAAATCCCCATAAACAGCGGTGATCATCGAGCTTACCCTCAGATACCATAAGCTGAAGCATTTCCTCCACCGTTTTTCCTAAGGGAATAATTAAAGCTTGGCTCAGGATGCCCAGCTCCTGCTCTAACGACAATAGCGCACATTCACTAAGGAACGGATCTGAACGTAGCTTAGGATATGCCCCATTATAATTTTTCTTCTCTACGAATACAGGAAAACGCAATAAAGAGGTGGTATGCAGGTTTGTTTGCTGCTTCTGAAACAATTGGTCACAAGAGGTAAGGTTCAAGTACTGATGAAGCCCAAGTGTATCTAGCATGTGAATTAACGTACTCCTCATGGAGCCTGCGAATCTCGCCGCTTCTTTTGCTTTTCTGCATACCTCTTCATCTGAAAGCCCGGCTTTCAACCCAATGACTGCTTCTTGTATGGCTATTCTCATTTGTGTAAAACCGGGTGTTAGTCCGATAATAATCACCTTTGCAGATGGATTAATGTATTCATTGTGCGGTGCATAGTACATTTCAAGCTTCCCGCTTCGCTTCATTAGAAGCTTATCCACCTGCAGATCATCTTTCGATAGCACGGTCCCCTTCGGAAGAGAGAGCATCGCTGCTTTATACTGTTGTAAATGGTTAGAGATGAGCATGTCATCCACCTCTCATGTCCCTATAATGATCCACTCACGAGACGCCCTTCGAACCATACCGCTTGACGGTCCGCTCTTCTTGCTACTGCTTCGGCCGAGCAGCTGGCATGCAGCAGCACAAAGCTTGCAGTGTCTCCTAATTTTGGCCATACCTGTTCACCTTTTAGATTAAGAGGCGTTATTCCTCCTGTTATGAATCTAAGGGATTGCGATAATGACCGTTCATCACTACACCCATATAACTCTGCGTACCGTCCCGCCTTCTCCAATTGATCTCCATTTCCAAAAGGAGACCAGTGATCCGTAAGGCTGTCTGTTGCCAGTTTCACTTGTACACCTTGGCTGTGCAGCATCGGTAGTGGCATCATCATTCTTCCAATAGGTACTGTGGATGCAATACCCATACCAAGTGATGCCAGCCGTGCAGCCATTTCCTCTGCTTCCTGCTGCGATGCACCTGCGAACCAGAATGCGTGACTAACGGTCACCTTGCCCTGTAAGCCAGCTTCTTCTGTGAGATCAGCCAAACGCGACAGCGTCTGCTTTCCTGCTTCTTTTCCATCATGTAAGTGAAGATCAATGCCAGCATTATTCATTACCGCTAGCTCGACCATGGTCTGGAGTGACTTCTCGATATCTCCATCCACTGAGTATGGATCGACACCACCTACATAGGTTGCCCCCTCTGCCAGGGATTGCTTTACTAATTCAACAGAATTAGAGCGAAGCAGACCATGCTGCGGAAAGGCTACAATTTCAGATGAAATTTTGCCGGAGAAGGTATCCAATGCTTGCAGGGTTGCCTCTAAACGCTTCAGACCGCTGACAGGCTCAATATTACAATGACTACGCACATGTGTGGCACCGAAACGCTGTATAAGCGTCAAGATGCTCTCCGCTTGTTGTCTCGCCATAGGCAGCAGCTTAGGCAATAATACCTTCTCTTCCTCAATGCGATCAAAGACACCGGCAGCAGGCTTTACCGCTTTCCATGGTCCAGCGAAATATGTTTTATCTAAATGGATATGTGCCTCCTCAAAGGAAGGAAGCATCAATAACCCCTTGCAGTCATATTTAGGTAGATGACTCCGAAGCTCTACGTCCGCTCCAACCACTTCTGAAATGTTATCCCCGTCAATTCGGATATGACAAACCTTCGTATCTGTACCAACCACTTGTCCATCCTCAATAACATAACCCTGCTCTAATCTTATATTGGTTAACCAGTAAGAAGCATTCAACATGCTACCCCATCCTTTTCTCAACGATTTAATATAGGTGCGAACCACTTTATCCTAAATGGTACCATAGCCCTTCCTATATAAAAAATGTTTGAAAGGTTTTTAGCATAAGACTATATCGTAAATATCCCAACTTCTAACTTTAAAAATACAGATAACTCGCTGAGTTCTCTAAGTTTGGTCGTCATCTCATCGATAGTCGCAAGTTGCTCCTCCGTGGAAGCCGCTACTTCCTGTGAGGACGATGCCGACTGATCAATGAGTTGCGAAGATTGCACTAGAGCCTTCAATGATTGATGTGACATTGTAGACAACTCACCAAATATGCCTTGAATTCGCAGCGTGCTTTGGGTTGTTAGATCAACCTTCTGAACGATTTCCTCCAGAGATTGTTGCCCTTGTAATACTAAATCATTCTGTTGATTGACCACTTGTTGACTCGATTCCATCGTTTTAACCGCTGCATTCGTATCCGCTTGAATTGCGCCAACAAGCTCGGCAATCTGCTCGGCTGCTCTTTCGGAACCTTCAGCAAGCTTACGGATCTCTCCTGCAACTACTGCAAAACCTTTCCCTTGCTCTCCAGCGCGGGCCGCTTCAATGGCTGCATTTAGCGCGAGTAGATTCGTCTGACTAGCCAATTCGGAAATCACGTTAATGATCTCACCGATTTGGCTGGATCGGCTGTTCAGCTGTGCAATGGTTTCTGTTGAGCGCTCAATGGAACTAACCATAGTTTCCAAGTGATCTACAGATGCCCGGTTTGCACGCTGGCCAGTTTGCACCGCTTTTATTAAATGATTGGAATCGCTAACTGTCTTTACCGTTTCCTGCATAATTTCCTCAGAGATTTCCCCTGTCCGTTCCATCATCGTGAGTACTTGCCGCACATGTTCTGCTTGCTCCGTCGACCTCACAGCCATATCCGTAATAATCGTGGTAATTTGCTTGGATGTCTCATTTGTCTGCTCTGCTGAAACTTGAAGTATTTCTGCATTTTCATTCAGATGATTGGCCTGTGAAGTAACATTCCCGACGATGGCCCGAATGTTATCCAGAAACTGATTCATGGAATACGCCAACATCCCAATCTCATCATTACGCTTCATGTCCAGCTTCTTAGTCAGATCGCCTCCGTGTTCAACAAGTTCCATTACATGCTCATTGATTCTTCGCAGCGGTCGTACAATAAGTCGGGTTAAGATAATGAAGAGTAAGACAATAAAAATAATCAAAGCGATAACAAAACCGCCAATAATTAAATATTGGTTGTTCATCATTGGCTCCAAGATCTGTTCTACAGGCGTCACCAGCACTAGCTTGTAATCTGTATCGCCGATCCTTGTAAAAGCATAAACATTCTTCGAGTCTTCCGTACCACTAGTTCCCGCAGATTGTGCTATGACCTGACCAACCTTTTGCAACTGTATGTCCGGTTCATCAAATATAGCTTTACCTATATCTTGCTTAGGGTTCTGGCTTGCTACATATCGACCAGCTTTATCTATGACAAAATAATAACCTGCATCCTCCTCACTCATTTCAGCCAAGCTCTTCTGAAAATCATTCGACAATCGACTATTCAGTTTAGTAGAAGTAAGCTCCACCTTATAGTTAAGCTTTTGTTCAACTTCATGACTGAGAATTTCATTAAACTTAGAAAATGTGTACATACATAGACCTGCAAAAATCAACACCATGTATACTACAGAAACGGTCATAACGATGGTTCGAACGGTTTTCTTCTTCAATGTCTGAATTCCCTTCCAATCTAGTGACATCATGTCATCCATAGCTACAGATTAATCTGACCGTGATGTTTGACGCTGGACCTAGCTTCTCCAATGCGACTAGCTTCCTTGTTCAGTAGCTCATCCACTCGCTGGCTCTTCAGCCCCCTTCTAGAAATCTCCTTTAAGACCTCTTCCAGTCCGGTGATCATGTTCAGCGGTGCTTCTCGATCTGCCCCCGGTGTATCACCATTGTCGTGCAGAACGATGATAGAACCGGGTTTTATCTTTTTCAATAAGTCATGCTTTATTTGGGCTGCGCTAACAGACGCCTTCCAGTCTCCCACCATTACAGACCACAACACTACCCGATAAGAACGTCTAAGAAAGACAAGATCGCCTAAATTAAGGAGCCCCCATGGTGGTCGATACAAGATAGGCCGCTCTCCTGTAATCCGCTCGACAATATCAGCTGTTCGATCTACTTGCTTCCGTCTATTCGTCCATGGAGAGTAAATCCAGTTAGGCGTATGTGTATAATTATGAATGCCGATCTGATGTCCTTCACGGTGCATTCGCTGGATTAAATCCGGGAATTGCTCAGCCTTTTTGCCTAATACGAAAAAAGTTGCTTTAACGTCATGTTCATGCAGCAAGTCCAATAATTCAGGGGTATAGCATGGATCTGGCCCGTCATCGAAAGTAAAGGCAACTTCCTTCGCGGCATTTCCTCTGGATACAACTCCCCATCCCAATATTCGAGTAATCACAAACGGAACAATCATATAAAGAATAATCGCATCTATAGCTAAAATAAGGAGCGTCCACATTAGGAAACCGCCTCTTTCCTTCGAGGAGCAAACCGCGCTTTCAAAGACTGCTTACTAAGCACGAGCATCTTAGGAGACAACTTCTCCGTGCTGTCCTCAACGCGATGTTTCCCCTCCGGATGCAGCATCCGAAGTAAGAACCGAAGATAGATTCCGAACCATCGCCGCTGCCATTTGGACTTGATAGGATGCTGCTCAAACCCTATTCCATGAATGATCCCCCGGTGAAGTAGCGTAATCCCCGTTAGCGCCTGCACTTTGCTTAGTTCTGGATTGCTATCTAGTTCACGACTAATCTCCTTCATGGCCTCGCGAAGCATACGTGCAATTCGAATTCCGGCCCGATCAGCGCCCAGGGTACGCGTAAGCTGCACTACCTGACGATTATCCAGATGAAGCTCCCCCACCCAATCTCCGGGAAGAATCTGATGTCCATCTTGGCAGACTATACTTTCACCGTGATACTTTAACACGACCAATTTACATATCCCATATCTCCACACAGACTGGCTGCGGAATTTGGTGACAATAGCAAATAGGTTCTCCCACATCATCCAAAGAGATTGCGAGAATACTTTTATAAATGAAACTGAGGCTACCATTAATCTTCCTTCTTTCGTGTAAAAGTTTATCTTCTAGCAAAATCTTTCACTAAACGCCGCGTATACCTGCCGATCATCTTAACTAAACTGTTGCCAAGATAAGCACCTATCCAAAGAGATACCGCGCCTAACAGCATGAACAGAAGTGAGGTGTTGAGTGTTTTATTTTCAATCCCGAATAACGATATAGAAGAGATATCGATGAAATACAAGATAGGGGACAACAAGAGAATAATAGGGGACAAATAAAAAAGAGTTGCACATATGAGACTGAGCATTCCAACTCCAAGTTGCAGCATCAACCCTATAATTGCTCTCCAGTTATGCTCATCGAACAACTCCACTTTAACCTTTTCCCATATGTTTCCTTCTTCTTGAGATCGAGTTGGAAGCGTCCGAACGGAGATATCCGTATAGACTTTCGTTCGAATTCGCTCATGTTGTAAAAAGGTTTCGGTAGAACGCAAAACATAATAAAGGATCGGAATCCCTACTATGGTGAAGGACATCGCGACCCCAAAAGTGATGCCTACCAAATAAAAGCAAAAGTAAAATAGCCCTGTGGCAAAAGTAATTAATAAGAAACAGAAATTCCTCACATGCTTCCGGATCATTTGACTCATATTCTCCTCTTCCTCTCTGCACTAAAAATTTGTTCATCTTTGTAAATCCTATGTTAGAGCTCCTGATGTAAAATCGACCAGTGCCATAATGTCATATGACAGTTATTTCATACAAAAAAGCACCTTTCGCCTACTCCCACAAGGGAAAGTAGACAACAAGATGCTCGCTCTACAATTTCAGATCATTCGGTTTTAGTTATTCCAAAGTGCCAAAGGCTTTCTCAACAGCCTCTTCGCGATTCCGTACACCCAGCTTAGCATAGATGGTAGAAGCGTAATTTCTCACCGTTCCATCAGACAAATACAATTTAGCTGCAATGGATTTATAACGCATGCCCTTTGACAGGCATTCTAGAATTTCCAGCTCGCGCGGGGTCAGCCCATACTCATTACTCTGCTCAGTCTGCGCTTCAGAAGTTGGATGCATCTCATAATGATCAATTAATACATTCGTAATAGCTGGTGTTATCATCTTCACACCCCGTTGTACGAGACGTATCCCTTCGAATAGCTCCTGCGGTTCAGTAGACTTTAACAAGTAGCCATCTGCCCCGTTTTGCAGTGCTTCGACTGCCAAATCCGGTTCTTGAAAAGTAGTCAGGATCAGCACTCGTACCCCTGGCCACTTTTGCTTAATAAGCTTCGTTGCTTCCGCACCGTCCATGTCTGGCATATTTAAGTCCATTAGCACCACATGAGGTTGATCCTGTTCGCAGAAGCTTACTGCTTGCTCACCATTCTCTGCTAAACCTATGATCTCAAAATCGGGTTCCTGCTCTAAAATAATTCGCAGACTATCCCGGATATAAGGTTGATCATCTACCAGTAGTAAGCGAACCGTTTCCTCCTGTATCTCTTCAAGCCTCGGCAAACTACAGGTCACTAAGGTCCCTTCTCCTGGCTTTGAATAAACATACACTTGCCCTTGCAGGTTAGAAGCTCGTTCCTTCATCGCGTTCAGACCAAATCCTGCTGTTAAATCCTCTGCGCCTAATCCATTATCCTGCACATCCAGCCGGATCAACTTCTCTTCGTAATGTAGACTAATGACAATTTCACTGGCTTGACCATGACGTACAGCGTTGGTTATTGACTCTTGGAGACATCTGTATAATGTCATTTGGACCTGCTTGGATACTGTATAGGCCTCTCCGAACGTTCGTAGGCGAACCTTAACCTTCGAGAAGGTCTGAAAATCATCCACTAATTTCTGCAGGGACTGCATAAGCGTCAACGAATCCTGCGAAGAGCCCACATGGTGCAAATATCGACGAACGTCATCTAGGCCATTGCGAGTTAGTTTTAACAAGGCATCTATCTTTTGCGCCCCGTCCGAAGTGTTCACCTCCGTACGTAAAGTCTCTAACCCCATAAGAATGGATGTATAAGAATGCCCCACCGTATCATGCAGATCTTTGGACAACCGATCTCGTTCTTCCAGAAGTGTCATACGCTCGACTTGTGAGATATACTGCTCCAAGACCGCATTCTGATCCTTAATGATTCCGCTCTGCTTGTGATTGACCATTAGTAAATGAAAGGCGAAGCCAAGTGTATACACCAAACCAATGTTCAAGATCATCGATACAGCATCCACTTGCTGCGACAACCTAGACAACAGAATTGGAATCAAAATAACCGTAATCGGTGCTGACCAACGATAAGACTTCTGTGCACTATTGCTGGCAATCATAAAAGCAGTAGGTAAAAAAGTTACATAGGATTCCGGAAATAGCGCAGCCAAATATAAGCATAGACCACCCGAAATAAGGATCTCTGCAATCAGATAATATTTATAATGCAGCTGCAAACAAAACCAAGGTACTGAAAAAGCGATCAGACCCCAAACAAACGCGATCCAGAAAGGAATCGTAAAATCGTCCGAAAGATAACACATGGTGATCAATAAAGAAGTAGAAAAACAAATCCGAATCAGGAGGACGAGCCAATCGTACCAGAACCACTGTTTGACCAGATTAAACAAGACATTTCCCCCTATAAATTCTGCTGACTAGACCCTTATTATAGTGTAACCCCCTGAGGCCTTACTAGTTACAAAAGGTCATGAGATGGGATGACATTTATGCTAGGGGTGTAATTACAGAATAGAAAAAAAGATACCATCCCTTTAGGGGCAGCATCCCTTGATCAATCCTAATCGATTTCTGGAATTAAAACTTAATTCGTGAAAATCCATTGTCTGTCATTACATACCCCACGCCATTGCCTACATAGTTGAAATTAAAATCATCCTTCAGCTTAAAAGTATAATCTACTGCGAGCGTTTTAGGATTTAAAACATATGTGGCGGAACCTGGGAAGCCAAGCTCAATATTACCATCCTGTAATCGGTCCAACGATATAAAAAATTCTGTCACATCTTTAAGAGCTACCGACTTAACCAATCCTTTGACATTATATAGAGACAGCTTGCCATTGGCATAAACCCCATAAACATCACCAAGTGAGGATACGACAGCATCACCTGCGATATCTCTCCCCCACAGTAGATTACCTTTAGAGCTAAATCCGAACAATCGATTTCCTGTTTTTGGTATATTGGCACGGACTAATACTGTTCCATCAGAAAGTACGTGATTGTAAGACACTTCAGTGTACGAATCGGCTGGCATTTGATATGTAAACACTGAATTTAAGGAAGAATCGAGTGCCTGGATGCGTGAGCCTTTCCCACCACCGTAATTCGTTTGAATTAAGACACGATTTCCTTGCGCCAATACCGTTCCTTTATAAGAAATATTTTTTACTTTGGTACCACTTTTATTAATTAAAGTTAGTGACCCGGTATAATTCCCATTGTTATCAAAGTTACCTTGGGATGCAAAGACTAAACTCCCGTTATCAAGTCTATATAAGTATCCCTCTGTCTGAGACAAATTCACTTTCCATTTCCGTTTTCCGTCTGGTCCCACCGCATAGATCTGAGTTGCGTCAGGTGAAAGATTATCTGTAAAGGTTATGTATACCGTTCCATCCGGCGCCACTAAATAATCTTTCGATTCACGAAACATCGCTGTGCCAGGGTCTGCAAAATTAACTGACCACTTTAGCTTCCCTGTCTGTGTATCATAAGATTTCAGCGTATCAACCAACCATACCTTAGTTTGGGTAGCATGCTCTTCCTTAGTGTGGAGATACACTGTATTTAATGATGGAAGTTCCACGGGACCCCCTTCTATGCTTTCTAATGCTCCCACAGCATTCAGCTGACTCCATTGGGGGCTAGGTAATTTCGTTACTGTTCCAGCGGCCTCTACAACATTAAAAGATAGCATACTGGCGGTAATCAGCAAGAGCGCAAGAAGACCTGTAAATATTCCTTTTTTCAAAAAATATCAACCTTTCTTTCCATAAATAGTATGTATCATGTTACTTTACTACCTTTTTTAAGGGACAACAAGATTATATTAATCATCTTTTTAAATGAAAGCCCTCATTGTATGATAGTACATATTATTTAGCCAGATATTACAGATAAAGGAGTTGGGATATAAGATGAGTGAGGAGAACAGCCTACAGCACGTAATCGATTCATTAAACGAATGGGTGATTAAATTACCGCAGGAATTCAAGACTATCTAGAACATATGGAGCACCATATTCAAAGGCAAATTTTATAACGCATTACTCATCACCGGAGGACACAACTATGTTAGCCGCACTACTTCACGGAATCGCCTTAGCCTTTGGATTAATTCTTCCGCTTGGCGCACAAAATGTTTTTGTATTTAACCAAGGTGCCTCACAGCCACAGTTTAAAAAAGCCATCCCAGTTATTATTACGGCCGCTTTATGTGACACCCTTCTTATTTTATTAGCCGTGTTAGGTGTTTCCGTTCTTGTGTTTGCCATCCCTGTTCTGCAGACCGCTTTATTTGCTGTGGGACTTGTATTCCTTTTGTATATGGGATGGTCCATCTGGAGAAGCACACCTACCTCTTCATCCCAAGACGCAGCACCTCTATCTTCAAAAAAACAGATCTTATTTGCGATTTCCGTTTCTTTATTAAATCCACACGCGATCATGGATACGATTGGGGTTATCGGCACCAGCTCCCTTAGTTACACTGGCATAGACAAAGTTACATTCGCCGTTTCGACTATCCTTGTTTCTTGGATTTGGTTCTTTGGGCTTGCTGTAGCAGGAAAGACCGTAGGACAAATAGATTCAAGCGGCAAAATCATGCTGATCATTAATAAGATCTCTGCGATTATCATTTGGGTCGTTGCAGCATATATTGCTTACAAGCTTTTTCAGATGTAATAAAAGAAAGTCCATCCCTATAGGGATGGACTTTTGTTAATATCTATACATATTCTTGTCCCTACATTCAGTTCACTATATGAGAGTCATAAGCCGTACACCAAATCGTCGTATAATTAAGTCCAATTTACACCATAATGTACTAGAATTTTGACTTCTTGTTCGGAATGCTGTACATTACAAAGTGGACGAACAATAATCAAACCAAAATACTATAATGTTCGCATTTAGAGGTGTATATAATGAAAAAAGTATTCGATTATGAAGATATTCAGTTAATTCCTGCAAAATGTATTGTAAATAGCCGTTCTGAGTGTGATACAACAGTCACCTTAGGTGGTCATACTTTTAAATTACCTGTGGTACCTGCAAATATGCAAACCATCATAGATGAGAAGATCGCCAGCTTCTTAGCTCAAAATGGCTACTTCTACATTATGCATCGTTTTGAGCCGGAGAAGCGTACGTCTTTCATCAAGGACATGCACACCCGCGGATTAATCGCATCCATTAGTGTCGGAGTCAAAGAAGAAGAATACGATTTCGTTGAACAATTAGCTAACGAACAGTTGATTCCGGAATTCATTACGATCGATATTGCACATGGTCATTCCGAGGCTGTCATTCGAATGATCAAACATATTAAACAATATCTACCTGCTAGTTTCGTTATTGCTGGAAACGTGGGAACTCCTGAAGGCGTTAGAGAATTAGAGAACGCTGGGGCCGACGCTACTAAAGTGGGAATTGGACCAGGGAAAGTATGTATCACGAAGATTAAGACAGGATTCGGAACAGGTGGCTGGCAATTAGCCGCACTGCGCTTGTGTGCCAAGGCTGCAAGTAAGCCTATTATCGCTGACGGAGGTATTCGGACACACGGTGATATCGCCAAGTCCATTAGATTTGGTGCTTCCATGGTCATGATCGGTTCCCTATTTGCTGGGCATGAAGAATCTCCTGGTGATACCATCGAGATCGATGGAAAGCTGTATAAAGAGTACTTCGGCTCCGCTTCTGAATACCAAAAAGGTGAAAAGAAGAATGTTGAGGGCAAAAAAATAGTTGTCGAGCACAAAGGTGCTTTAGCAGAAACCTTGAGAGAGATGGAGCAAGATCTTCAGTCCTCGATTTCTTATGCTGGAGGCAATAAATTAGAAGCTATTCGTAAAGTAGATTATGTTATCGTTAAGAATTCCATTTTTAATGGTGACAAGGTCTATTAATAAGCATAAACGAGAAATATAAGAAAGTATCGTGTGAAACTTATACTTTCTTATATTTTAAAAAAGAGGTGAGTAAGACGACTTAGGTCGTTCTTGCTCACCTTTTTTTAGGTTGTTATGATTTCTGCTATACCACTTTGGGGTAATCATCTAATAGGCTATTAGATTGAACAAGAGAGGATAATCCCTATGCGGCAAGCTATGATTATTATTAACCCCTCATCTGGTAAAGAAGAAGCTGGCGAATATGTCAGATATGCAGAAAGAGTTCTAGCTGATCAAGGCTACTTGGTTACGATTAAGGAGACGGCAAAAGAACTAGATGCAACTCGTTATTGTATCACTGCCTGTGAGGAGTGTTACGATCTAGTCGTCTCCATTGGCGGGGATGGCACGCTTCACGAGACCATTAATGGTCTTATGAATCAGAAACAACACCCAAAGTTAGGTGTAGTCCCTTTAGGAACGGTTAATGATTTTGCCCGCGCGTTACAGATTCCATTGAATCCCGAAATAGCCATTCAAACCCTTGCTTCCTCTAACGTAAAGACAGTAGATATTGGTTGCTTGAATGACCGCTTATTCGGAAATGTTGTTGCTGTAGGTTCAATCGCCGGATCTTTATCCTCCGTTTCAATCGAAGAGAAAACCAAGCTCGGCTCATTGGCATATTTGAAAGAGGGCCTAAAACAACTTACCAGCACTTCCCCCCACCCTCTTGTCATTCATTATGACGAGAAGACATGGCAAGGCGATTCCCCGCTTTTTCTCGCCGTGTTAACCAACTCCGTTGGCGGCTTCGAGAATCTGATACCTGATGCTGCGGTTGACGATGGACTGCTTCACTGTTTTATTATTCAAGACCTCAGTATACTCAATACCATTACAGCCAGTATTTCTTTACTACTTGGCAGCCTTAAGGATCATAAAGACGTTGTCTATTTCACGGCCCAGAATGTGACTGTGAGCTCTCCAGAAGCCGTAAGAACCAATGTGGATGGTGAAGAAGGTCCGATTTTACCCATTACTCTAAGTGTTCTCCCTCGTCATATCCAAGTCATTGTGCCGGAAGTAGACTAACAAATAAAAAGCAGTCCGGAACTCAAAAAGTTCCAGACTGCCATTCATTTATGGATACCCCGTTCCATATCTCCTTCTAATCAAATAACTAAGAAGTAAATTCTATTCCGCTACAATAAACTTTTTACTTAATAACCACATTCCGCCGCTAATCCCTAAGAAATAGATGGGCATCGTCAGTAATGAACCATTATGCAGGGCGCTCATTCCCCATGTCGCCAAACTAACTAATAAGTAATATCCCAAACTGAAGATCGCACCTGCTGTTCCCACAACATCCTGAAAATTGACAAGCGCAAGACTTAGACAATTAGGTAAAGCGATACCGGCCCCCATTAACATGACAAAAAGGGTTATTAGAATGCATACCATCAACATTATATTCGGCAACGAGGCAAGGCTGCTTACGATTGTTAATAGCAAAGCCCCACTGGTCATCACTAAACAGCCGATGTGAATTATTTTTTCTGCGGCATAGAGACTCAATAATCTCTTGGACATCATTGCTCCCACTATCGATGCCAAAGCCACAACAATGCCTAGAAAACCATATACTCCCGGTGAAATGTTAAAGTGTTCAATAAATATAAAGGGTGCTTCCGCATAGTAGCTAAATAAAACTCCATTGATGCCCCCGATCAGTAACCCAAACACTAGTACACGTGGCAATGAGAGCATTCTTTTAACGATAGGTAGAATAGCCAC
This sequence comes from Paenibacillus sp. FSL R5-0923, assembly GCF_038009145.1. NCBI lineage: Bacteria > Bacillati > Bacillota > Bacilli > Caryophanales > Paenibacillaceae > Paenibacillus > Paenibacillus sp. FSL R5-0923. The sequence continues at coordinate 904,599 of NZ_JBBPAT010000001.1, read as the reverse complement.
CTTTTTTCTCGCGGAAACATCAGTCGTTTCTGGCAGCTTCCAAAAAGCATACACAAATAACAACACACTCATCATCACTAATGTAAAGAAAACCGCTCGAAAACCAAAAGCTTGATCCACCCATCCGCCAATAAGCGGCCCTACTGCTGGAGTAAAAGCGATCACCGCCGAGATTTGGGCAAACATGGCATGCCGCTTATTCCCGGATACACTCTCCCGAAGAATGGTTTGCGTAATGATAGAGCCAGTTGCTGCTCCAAATGCTTGGATGAAACGGCTGACCAGAAGTAGAGTAATGGATTCCGAGTAAAAACACATCAAGCTTCCAACACCATATACAATGAGGCCACCCAGCATGGCAGGTCTCCGTCCGATGAAATCAGAGAGCCAACCCCAACACAAAACACCTAAAGCAAATCCGATAAAATATATACTTAATGTTAACTGTACAGAACTATTAGAGACCCCAAGTGCTACCGCAATATCCGGCAACGATGGAGTGTAGATCGTCTCACTAATTTGCGGAAAAGCCACAAGAACAATCATTAGCAGTAAAGATGGTGCTGCATATTTTTTCATATTAAATTCGCCCTCCTACAAGCTTATATCCTCGAACAACAACAAGAATATGAGCCTAGCTAGGGAAATGGGGGCATCATTATGGCAAGACGACTATAGATCATCATGTTCGATATTACCTTTCATTGTTAAGTTTTCTTTGTTATATAGGAGGGTTTCAATGATTCAACTAAAATATCATTATATACGGTAATAGAAAAGCTCTCAAACGAAACGCATCGCCTGAGAGCATATTTATGTTATGAGTTTTGTTCCGGTAATCCATTTACAGTTATACCAGCGGCGCTGGACTTCTTTTTATCCTGAGAAGCATGCAGCTTTACCATCACAAATCGTGCAAAAGGTTGGATCACTATACTTTCAGCGATCAGTACAATTAGGAAATTTCTTGGCCAATTCGCTAAGAAGTGATTAAACGTTTCAGAACTCAATCCGTTTCCGATAATGTCTCCAATAAAGGTCATCACAAATGACATTCCTAGTACGGTGAAAAGAATGCGAAATAGAATTTTGGCGTTGAAGCTATCGCTAGGTTGTGTAAATTTAGCTGTCAGCTTTTCTGCGATACGCCCAATAACAACAGGCTCTAAAATCATAACAATGACCCAAATGATCGGAAACACCTTAAGGATCGATAAGGCAACTTCCCCATTGAATTCTCCAACCGCTAAAATGATATTTAATGAAGACATAAACAGAACGGTTAGTGTACAAATAATTGCACCGTATAATGCGCCCTCTTTACCGTTTCTCGGTAATCTTGTTTCTAGATTCATGATGTTCTTCCTTTCAAAATTGTCGGTAATAGTTTCGCAATAGTCTTTAAAGGTGCGGTAGATCGCTGTGTTTGACACAGCATGATCGCACCCTCAATCGAGGTTGTCAGCAATAAAGCAATATCAGAAGCTAGTTCATTCGAGAAACCTTCAGTTGCAAGCTTCGTGTAGTAAATAGTCTGAATGTTCTCATAAAGTGAGTTACATGCTTGGCGGACAGGCTCACTGACCGTAGCCATTTCACTGACAATACTGCTAAATGTATAGCCTGTAAGCTTGCCCTCGGTTTCCAGGTTGTGAATTAACTTATTAAGCATGAATTGTGTGGCCTCTTGTGTAGAAGAATGCTTTTTGAAAATGTCCTCCATATCTATTGTTATTGCTTCCTTTAGGCTTTTTAGACAAGCAATTAATAGCTCTTCTTTTCCATTTGGAAAATGATGATAGAGCGCTCCTTTGGTAACATCACAAGCTTTTAAAATTTCACTAACGCCTACACTCTTATAACCTTTTTGTTGAAAAAGGAGTGTCGCCTTCTCAATCATTAGTGATTTTGTATCCATAATTACGTATTTCCCCCTAACATACCAACCGGTCTGTTTGTAATTATAACAATATAATATCCGTTAATGTAAGTGTTTTTTGCTTTTTTTCAAAAAAGCATTGAAGTTTTCATGAAATACAGCAAAAAAAGACCCTAATCATGTTGTGCCGGAGGAGGCAAAGTTGCCGTCGCACATGGATTAATGTTATCATTCTGATGAAGTTATTTTACTTTAAATATGAAGGAGGAATACCTGATGAAAAAGAGATCCCTAAAATATTTATCTTTTGGTATTGGGTATTCTACTGCTGTTTTTTTCTAGAATTAATGATTGATAGGATAAGTCTGTCAAAAATTAAAACTAAAAAACAGTGGAGATATATAACCTAGCTATCGTTATGTATCTTCTATTTAAAGGAGACTTCATAAAAATGAACTTAAATAATCATGTGATCACAAGATATAATCCAGAAAATATTGCGAAACCCGTTGGTAACTACAGTCATGTAACAAAAATAAGCAGAAACGCTGAAATGTATGTATTTTCTGGTCAAATTGGAATCGATCAAAACAGTAATATCCCTACAGATTTTAATCAACAAGTAACAAATACGATGAGTAATATTGTAGAAGTCCTCTCTTCTCAAAAGCTGACTCCCGATAACGTAATCAAAATCAACATTTGGGCCACAGAAGAAATCGATTGGGATCATTTCTATGGAATTTGGAATAAAGTATTCGGGATGACGCCTCCTTCAATGACCATTGCTTATGTTAAAGGATTAGGTTTACCTGAATTGAAAATCGAATTAGATGTTTGGGCTGCAGGATAAACTATATTAAGCAGGACTAATTTAAAATACTGTACGCAAAACGAGCCTTAGAAGCAATTCTAAAGGCTCGTTTTTGTAATCTGACAGCAAAAAGAGCTCAGTCTCCTGAGCCCTTCAAATACATTTCTATCTTTTTATATCTGAAGAATTGTCCCAACCTTCAACGTTCTCGAGCCCCGGAATGCTGTCTTTATAGAAAACAGGATCCTTCCCTTCACGTTTCTGCTTTTTATAATCCTTCAAGGCGGCAAAGGCCACTTTAGATAATAGCAGGATGGCAATCAAATTCACGATAACCATGAAGCCCATAAATAAGTCGGCCAAATCCCATACCAATTGAACCTTTGCTACGGAACCAAAAATAATCATTGCCAAAACACTGTATCTATAGAATAGTAATACCTTTTTGTTGGAATTCAAAAATTCTATATTGGTTTCACCGTAATAATAATTTCCAATTAACGTGCTGAAAGCAAACAAAAAAATCATAATCGCTAGTGATCCGGATGCCCACGAACCAATATGCTCGCTTAATGCGGCTTGTGTCAGCTTGATTCCGTCCAGCCCTGGCTGCTTATAGGCATCAGACAACAAGATAATGAACGCCGTACTCGAACAAATAAGTAACGTATCTGTGAGTACGCCTAGCACTTGCATTAGCCCTTGCTTCACCGGATGACTCGTAGTTGCCGTTGCCGCAGCATTAGGCGCACTACCCATACCCGCTTCGTTAGAGAACAAACCACGCTTCACGCCCTGTAGAATGACTGCACCAAGAGAGCCACCAGCGACTTGTTCAAATCCGAAGGCACTTTTCACAATGAGTGCGAAAACTCCTGGGAGTTCTGTAATATTAATCAGCATAATAATAAGAGCAGCCCCAATGTAGATTCCTGCCATTACCACTACAATATATTCGGACATTCTTGCGATACGCTTAACACCGCCAAAGATAACCAGTGCAAAGGCAGCAGCCATTACAAGCCCAAGAATGGCCCGATTGGTGCCAAATGAATTCTCAAAGGCCACTGTGACCGTATTCGATTGGACCGCGTTAAATACAAGCCCGAAGGATAATGTAATCAGAACCGCGAATATCGCACCCATCCAGCGCTTGTTCAGGCCTTTCTCCATATAATAGGCAGGCCCACCGCGAAATCCGGTCTTATCCTTCACTTTATATACCTGTGCCAAAGTGCTTTCTATAAAACCGGACGCTGATCCAATAATGGCAATCACCCACATCCAGAAAATAGCCCCTGGACCACCTATGGCAATAGCAATTGCGATTCCCGTTATATTACCTGTCCCTACCCTCGCCGCCATACTAATGCAGAAGGCCTGGAAGGATGAAATACTATCTTTTGACCTTTCATTGGATCCTTTAAGAACCCGAAACATTTCTTTGAACATACCAAACTGTACAAATTTCGATCTTACGGTGAAATAAAGTCCACAAGCAATAAGAAGGATCACCAATATTTTCGACCACAAAAAATCATTTGTTACGCTAATCATACTATCTAAAAATTGTTGCATGTAATTCCGCCTCTCCATTCTGTCGATACCAAGTTGCTAAGCTTATAACACATAGTATTTTCAAATATAACAGTCATTATTTCAAATGCCAATAAAAATTGTAACTTTCATAACATCTCTTGTCAGTGGGTTTCGCATACTTTTCAGAATTCTGGTAGAAAATACTATTCATATCTGAAAAGAGGTGGAGCTTTGCCATATGGATAAGGAAAAAGAAGATATGATTTTAACGGATCGACAAGGTCATCCAATTACAGATAATCAAAATATACGAACGGTAGGAAATCGGGGGCCATCGACGCTCGAAAACTACCACTTTATCGAGAAAATATCTCATTTTGATCGAGAGCGTATTCCGGAACGTGTTGTGCATGCTAGGGGTGCAGGAGCCCACGGGTATTTTGAAGCTTATGGAAAAGTAGGCGATGAACCCGTCTCGAAATATACGCGTGCTAAGCTTTTTCAAGAAGCAGGCAAAAAAACACCTGTATTCGTACGATTCTCAACGGTAGTTCATGGCGTGTACTCTCCGGAGACCTTTCGTGATCCACGTGGCTTCGCCACAAAGTTCTATACAGAGGATGGCAACTGGGACTTGGTCGGCAACAATCTGAAGATTTTCTTTATCCGTGATCCGCTGAAATTTCCTGACATGGTGCATGCTTTCAAGCCAGATCCCGTGACCAATCTGCAAAACCCAGAGCGGATGTTTGATTTCGTATCGAACTCTCCTGAAGCTACTCATATGATTACATTCCTGTTCTCTCCTTGGGGGATTCCAGCCAACTATCGGCAGATGCAGGGGTCTGGAGTTAATACCTATAAATGGGTGAATGAAAACGGCGAAGCCGTCTTAATCAAATACCATTGGGAGCCGCTGAAACATGGCATTAAGAATCTAACTCAGCAAGCCGCTGAGGATATACAAGCCAAAAACGTCAGCCATGCTACGCAGGATCTATATGAGGCTATTGCGCGTAAGGATTACCCTGAATGGGAGCTTTGTGTGCAAATCCTAAGTGACGATGAGCATCCTGAGCTCGATTTTGATCCACTCGATCCTACTAAGCTTTGGGATCATGAACGTTTTCCATTTTTATCTGTAGGGAAGATGGTTCTGGATCGAAACCCAGACAATTATTTTGCCGAGGTCGAACAGGTCGCTTTCGGGACTGGAGTTCTAGTAGACGGTCTGGATTTCTCGGATGACAAGCTGCTGCAAGGCCGGACGTTCTCCTATTCGGATACTCAGCGGCACCGGGTGGGCGCCAACTACATTCAATTACCGATCAATGCTCCAAAGACAAGGGTAGCGACGAATCAGCGGGATGGGCAAATGACTTATCATGTGGATAAGGCGCCTGAGCAAAACCCACATGTAAATTACGAACCTTCCTCGCTTGGTGGGTTAAAGGAGGCAGCTCCTTCTGGCAAAGATCATCAACCGATGTATAATGATCGACTAGTTCGCGACAAAATTAGTCGGACAAATGACTTCGGGCAAGCTGGTGATACCTATCGCAAGTTCGAGGATTGGGAACGGGATGAATTGATTCATAACCTGGTCGATGCCCTAAAAATATGTGCGCCTGTGATTCAAACCAATATGATTGAACATTTTACAAAAGCTGATCCAGACTACGGTCGCCGAGTGGCTGAAGGTCTTGCTCAAGCCAAAGCTGACCACAAGCATCTAGGTACTTCAGAGAATCGAGACGGCGCGGAAATTGCGGAGCAATCCGGTAAACAAACCGATGGCTATTAGAAGTTAAATGAAGGGTTAAGGGACCTGTTATAAGGGTTCTTTAACCTTTTTTTGATTTTAAGAGCTTTCGCTTTGCCATATTCACGTAACATATGAACACTATGATTATTGTGTAGCTAAGATCATAGGAGGAACAAACCGTGCAAAATACAACCATATTAATTACCGGTGGAACCGGATCTTGGGGACGACAACTCGTGAAACGGTTATTGGAAAGAGACCCAAAAGAAATCAGAATATTTTCCCGCAATGAGTCACTTCAAGTAGAACTACAACAGGAATATCATCATAATCCCAAACTAACGTTCATCATCGGTGATATACGTGATAAGCAAGAACTGATGCAAGCTTGCCATCAGGTAGATTATATCTATCATTTAGCGGCCTTGAAGCATGTCCCGATCTGCGAACAACAACCAGACAGTGCGATGAAGACTAACGTACTCGGAACTCAGCATGTGATTCAAGCCGCTATTAAACACGGCGTAAAAAAAGTAGTTTATGTTTCAACCGATAAAGCAGCGCAACCATCGAGCACCTACGGAATGACAAAATCACTCGGTGAAAAGCTAATGGTCCATGCCAATCTCAGACAAACCAAAACTCAGTTTGTATGTGTGAGAAGTGGCAATGTACTTGGCTCAACGGGTAGCGTGGTGCCTATTTTCAAACAAAGTATTGTGGATGGAGTAGACATTTCCCTTACAGATGCTAGAATGACTCGTTTTTTCTTAACCATAGATGATGCAATTACCCTACTCCTTAAAGCAACAGAAGAAAGCAGAGGCGGAGAAGTCTTTGTGACCAAAATGCCTGCTTGCAGCATTAAGGATCTTGCCCAGGTCTTAATTGACGACTTATCAACTAGCACGATCCAAATCAAGGAAACGGGGATACGTCCCGGTGAAAGCTTAAGTGAGGCCCTGATATCGGAATTTGAGAGTGCTTCTTCTATTCATCTGGATGATCACTATTATGTGATTCTCCCCCCTTTTCCTATAGAAGGTTTACAAGAAGCCTATGCCTCTTGCCCGCCTGTGGACTTCCAGAGCTATGATTCGAATCATGTGTTGATGAGCAAACCTGCGATAAAAGAAATGTTACAACAAGGTGGGTTTCTAGCATGAGTACCTCGATCGTATTTACAGGTGGAGGCTCCGCTGGACATGTATCCGGCAACCTCGTGTTGATCCCTAAGTGTTTAGCAGAGGATTGGGACGTCCATTATATAGGCTCCGAACAAGGAATTGAGCGTAAGCTTTTGTCTGACTACAAGGAGGAAGTGACCTACCATCCCATTTCCACAGGGAAATTGAGACGCTATTTCGATTGGAAGAATGTGACCGATGTATTCAAAATCATGAAGGGCATCTTTCAATCTTACCGACTCCTACGAACCATCAAACCAAGTGTGATTTTTTCTAAAGGTGGATTTGTTTCTGTACCGGTCGTGATTGGAGCCAAACTTAACAAAGTGCCCATCATTATTTATGAACCAGACTTAAATCTTGGACTAGCTAATAAAATATCACTTCCGTTTGCCACTCATCTGTGTACAAATTTTCTGGATACTGTAACCAAATCTGCTTCTCTCAAGGCCGTTCATGCGGGACCGCTCTTGAAGGAGCAATTCAAATTAGCTGATAAACAACGTGGTTTAGCCTTTTGCGGATTCACCTCTGCTAAGCCTGTTCTTCTTATTATGGGAGGAAGCCAAGGGGCACACAGCATTAACCAAATGGTGAACAATGTACTCGCTGAGTTGATAAATAAATTTCAAGTGGTTCATATTTGCGGGGAGGGAAAGGTTGATTATCACCTCTCGATGTCAGGCTACAAATCGTATGAATTCATTACAAGCTGTGAGTTGCCGCATTTATTAGCTATGGCGGATGTTGCCGTATCGCGTGCAGGCTCAAATTCTATGATGGAGCTTCTTTCTATGCAAAAGCCAATGTTATTAATTCCTCACACGAATGGTGGCAGCCGCTCTGGTCAACTTGCCCAAGCGCAGTATTTTCAACAAACTGGACTCGCTGAAATGTTACTTGAAGAAGAGATGACTAATCAAACCTTTGTTCATTCGATTATGACGCTATACGAGAACCGCTCTACTTACAAAGATAAGATGAAGCCTTATGAGAACGGCAGAGGAGCCTATAAGGTAATGAACTTAATCAAACAAGTAAGCGGCGAGGATTTAACAATGATCAAGGCAGGTACGGTTTAGATGGGAATGAAGCTAGCGAATTGGTTACTCCTCTGCTTTATCGCTGTCGTCTGTATTTTGGTTTATTTTGGACAAAGGATCCTATAATAAACATCTCTAAATTGTACCGAACATTTTTGGAATGGGTATAATTAAAGCATCTATAATCTTAGGGGGAGAAACTCATGGAGAAACATCCGACGTTAGAAATGTATGACTACAATGTATGGGCTAATCAAACGATCATCCATCGCTTAAAGGAGTTGCCTAAAGACATTTATCATAAGGATATCCAGAGCGGTTTTTCTTCGGTAGCGAAGGTTGTGACGCATATTTATGTCGTGGAGAACATTTGGTTTGACTTGATTTCAGGGCGAACTAGGAATGAAGCTAAAGCATCAGCTGCCCAATTAGAGCCCTTGTTAGCAATAAAAGATATTGAAGAAATGGATGTCCTCTATCGTGAGCTAACCAGCAAAAATAAAATGGTGTTGGCTAGTCAAATAGATAAGGACCCCACCGTTGTGTTAGATCATCCAACTATGGGATCACTTGAGACATCCATTTCCGGTGCTATCTTCCACGTAGTAAACCATGGCAGCTATCACCGTGGGAATATCGGGACTATGCTGCGACAAATGGACCATACCTCAGTGCTGCAGGATTATGTTGCCTATCTTTATAACGAGTCCAAATAATCATCGATCCGTTATCTTTGAGAATTAATTAGCCACAGCTTTGAAATATTGATAGACCTGATTTAGCTTTTTGTCATGTTTACCTTTTGGACTCTCCATATTCCCAAACTCGAAAAACTTCACTTTTTTCATACCGCAATATTGAAATAATGCTTTTCTCATCAGCACCTTATGGGAATTGTTTAACCAATATAAAGGATAAAGGGTTGGCCCCTTCATGCTGGAAATACAAACCACGGACTTCCCTTTCAGCAGCCCTTCGGGGATAAGGCCGCCCTTTTCTCTATAAGCAAAATTAGAGGCAAACATTTGATCAATATACCCGAGCAGCATGGCTGGAGGCCGGCCCCACCAGATCGGATACACAAACACAATTTTGTCTGCCTGACGAATCTGCTCACGATACTTCTCAAACTTGGGATCGATATGCATGTCTCTTCTACGTTTATTTTCGTTAAAGACTAGCACCGGATCAAATTGCTCTTCATATAGATCAAGCACCTCGATGTTCGTGATCTTTCGATTTTCATTACTTCCTTGAATGACTTTATTGAGAAAAGCATAACTTAAACTTTTATGATTCGGATGAGTATAGATGACTAAAACGTTCATTGCTCCACCTCTTTAATTATCATTTGATAACAAAATCGTATCATAACCTTCATTTAGTTGTCAAATGATAATTGTATTATGATAATTATTTTGTTAAAGTTTACACTAAGAGGTGATCGTTATGGACAAAGAAGCGTTTTTTCATAAATTAGTGACCTTTACGACGGCAGTCCATGAAGTAACATTCGACTTAACCAAAGATGTTAGACCGGAAGGTATTACGCCCGTTCAATATAGTATTCTGGAGTATATTGCGGTCAGCCAGCCTGTTACTCTCAGTCAAATTAGTGATTGTAAGAATATCTCTATGCCGAACACGAGCCGTGAGCTCAAGAAATTAACAGAAAAGAATCTTTGCGAAAAGCTGGATGTCGCAGAAGATCGGCGTAAACAAATGATTCGGTTGTCTGACGCTGGACAAGCGATGATGAACAAAGCTTTTGGGCAGATCGGCGAACGTTTCCTGGACCGGATCAAGGATTCTTCTACTGAAGAACTAGAAGAAATCAACCGAGCACTCGATGTGCTTCAGTCCAAGGTGTTTAATAGTGACAATTGAGCAGATTAAAAAACAGAGCAGCTGCCTCCATTATAGGAGAACCGTTGCTCTGTTTTTTTCGGTCGTTTATTTGGCTGATTTATCAGCCCCACATTCAGCTAAATCGCCGAATCCACTATTTCACCAGTCCGCCGATAAAGGACTCAAAATTGTCAGCCAAGCGTGTGATCTTGTATTTGTTATCACGATCAACATGAATAACCTCGGGTTCGCCATCATTTCCAAACTCGCGGTAATCCAGCATGATTACTTCATTCTCAGAAAGACAATCACAAATCACCACACCAACCTCAGGATAACGTCCATTTTCAATCACAGTCCGGCTGCCTGAAGCTCCACACAGCGACTTATTCTTATCTCGTCCAATTCCAAGGATCCCTGAAATCGTAATAAATTCTTCTGTTCCCGGAATTGGGTACCGAGTGTTATGAGGAATTCCCCCATTATGTAGCTTCATCATTTCAACGTAGTATTTTGGCAGCTTAAAAACCAGCTCTTCTTCTACTGAAGCAATCATTGCATCTGTAGGCGATTCAGAGATATATTCTGAGAACGCATACTCGCTGTCATCCCAAAAGTTGGTGGTGTCGATCGCTACTACAGGCTTCTTTGCAGGTTTATTCACAGGCTTTTTCGTAGCTTTCTTAGCCAATTTTCGTTTGATCCATCCCAAAAACTCCAAGGTGTCCTCATCATCAGGCTCTAGCTCGTCTGCAATTGTAAATGCTTTTAAAGCTTCGTCGTACCGCTTCAGATAATAATAGGAAACTCCGATACGGTAATGCCAAAGCGGGTCACCTTCACCCTCTTCTTCAATGCTCAAATACTGCTCTAAAGCTTCTTCATATTGCCCGAGATTATTAAGCGCTCTGCCCAAATGACTAGTTAGAACATAATCTCTTTCCTCTTCAGGAATTTCCGTTATTGCATCCACGATTTCTTGAAATTCATCCTCTTCATGCCAAGTATCCAATTTTTCCAATAGCTCATCACTCATCATTAATACCTCCTAGTAACGATCACTCAAAATACCTATTAGAAATTATACCATTTATAGCCTATGCCCAGCCAATCACGCATTAAAGGCGAAATTCAGTTAAAAAAACAGACCACATAGCTCTTCTGCGGTCTGTTACGTATACACAAATTCATGAGCACCCTTCATTGCTTGTTTTCAATCCTCTGCATGAACTCTTCAACGGCGCTATAGCCAAGCTGCTTCAGATACCAGTTGTTGGCGGCAGCCTCGATCAGGCCGGCTACGTCGCGGCCGGGCTGAAGCTGGATTTCAATATGCGGAATTTGGACGCCAAGATAGTCTGTGAACTTCGGTTCAAGTTCGAGCTCATTATTCAAGGAATTCTCTCGCCAAGGAGACAACTCGATGTCGAGCACAATTCGCGTCTCATCCTGAAAGGCTCTACGCCCGTACTGGCGCACAACGTTAATCAGACCAATACTGCGCAGCGCTAGGAACTCGCGGGTCGTCTCGTTATGTGTGCCGAGAAGAGTTGCTGGTCCCAGCTTCTTCAGCACCACGATATCATCTGCTACAAACCGATGGCCTCTTCTAATGAGCGTATGCGCGGTTTCGCTTTTACCAATCCCCGACTTGCCCCTGAGTAGAACGCCTATGCCGGACACGTTTACACATACCCCATGAATTGAAAGCTCTGGCGCCAGCGCCTTCATCAGATAAGTGTCAATCTTTGCGATAATCTCTGTCGTCGTTTCCTGCGTCCGAAGCAGCGGGATACCTTCTTCTTCGCAGAAAAGAGTTAAATAGGGAATCTCCTGCTGACCTGTCGTCACAATAAAACATGGTGGATGATATTTGACGATATTACCAATATGTAACTTACGCTCTTCAACGCTTAGGGTTAACAGATAGTTGATTTCCTTGCAGCCCAATATTTGTACCCGCTTCGTTGGGAAAAAATCAAAGTAACCCACGAACTCCAGTCCAGGTCTATGCGTCTTTGAACGAGTGATTTCACGATCCATGCAGCTAGCACCTGCGAGCACTTCCAGCTTAAACGTTTCCGTAAGGCTTTGAACGGTAGTCGATTTCAAGGTTGTTCTCCTCCTGTGGCTGCGTATCTTGAATACGCAATACGGTTACCGGGATATATTCAACGACAAATGGGATGATTCCTGCAAAATAAACAAAAGACGTTCAATCACCGTTAAATGATTAAACGCCTTACGAATAGGACCTATTTACTCGTTAATGTAAGTGTTGACTCGGTTTTGAATCAGCTTGCTGACGTCTTCAGCGGATTTCTGACCACTCATATATGAATCAAACTCTTCAATTGCAATTGAAACAACCTTATGATCACTAGATAAATTCCTGCTTGCACCATCTAGAAGCTGATGTAATTCTTGGATTTTGCTTTCTACAGTCTCAGTATCAAACTTCTGTTCTAGAAGAGGTAGTGTTCCCGCTACTGCCTGCTGCTTAGCATCATTAAGCTGTTTCTCCACAGCTCCCTTATGCATCGCAAACCCTTGTACAACTGATGAAGATTGCATTTCCTCGGAAAGCATGAACTTAATAAAGTTCCAAGCTTCATCTTGAACCTTAGATTTGCTGTTAATACCTAAAGTGAAATATGACTTAAATGAAGTTCCACTATATTTTCCATTTACTGTTGGCTTTTGATATATTTTAAGCTTTGGATCAAGGACTTGGGACAGGCCTCCTATTGGATCGAAAAGGTTAGCATTGTTGAACAAGGTTTTGGTATAGTCGTACGTAAAATCATTACTAAGTACGCCCTCATCATACATCGATTTGATTTGCTTCATCATATCTCGAAACAGATCGGAATCGAAATTCGCTTGACCTTGATCAATGAGCTTATCATAATTAGCTTCTATATACTCCGCTAACATTTGAATCGGGAATAGATTAACAAATGCGAAATAATCCTCACCAACTTTTCCCTTAAGCTTCTTGGAAATATCTTTAAACTCATCCCATGTCCATGTCTGATCATCGATTTTAATGTTAGCTTGTTCTAACAACTCTGTATTCCCAGTTAGCGCGTCGATGACAAATGAGAATGGCATTGCATACAAACCATTACCATCTTGGGAGCCCTCAAAAATATTCTGATAGTACTGATTTCGATCAAAGTCAGCATCCTTATCCATCAGATCATAGAAATTAGTCAGCATGTTCTTGGCGACATATTTGTCCTGTGGTAGATCGTTCATTACGATCATGTCCGCCCCTTTGCCAGACATCATCTGTGTGCTCACTGTTTGTATATACTTCTCAACATCGCCCTTTGAGAATGCTTCTCCTGATTGACTCATTCCATCTTCATTCGTTTGGGGTCTAGCTAGATACTCTTTGATATCAATTTGTATATCTGGACGAATTTTTTTGTATTGCTTAACCGCCTCCTCTAAATAAGGAGTTACCGCCATAGTCGCAATCTCAATCTTCTTGCCATCCTGACCTGATTGTTCATTAGATGTTCCTTCTGTACCTGATCCCACGCTGCTGCTAGAGCATCCCGATAATACGACTATCATTGCTAATAAGGTCAATACCCATCTTCTATTCAAATTCATTCATCCCCTTCAATATACTCGGATTCTATTACCTTCTTGTAATGGTTCACTTGATTCAATAATGATCTCATCATCAGGACTTAACCCGCTCACAGCTACAACCTCATCCTCGGTTGAATCACCCGTTACAATATAAGCCTTGCGTGCATTAAACGTATTGCCGAGTGAGCTTTTCTTCTCCTCAATTACAAAGACATAGCTCCCTGTTGTATCTTTATGAACCCATTTCTTTGGTAACACATAACCTTTTTCATTTGACTCCTTCTTTATATCTAGACTGACTTGTTCGCCGCCTTTAATACCATCATCGGAGACAGAAACGACAACCTGATAACTGGATTTATCGGATGAATCTTCTTCACTGCTCTCTTGGGATGCAGCTTTAATCTCTTCAATTACACCGTTAACCAGTGTATTGTCTTTCTGCAATCGAACAGAAACCTTAGATCCAATCTCGAATAATGCCGTATTATCCGACTCGACAGCAAATGAAAATTCGAAGCCCTTACCACTATCCATTAAGGTCAGGATTGTCCCCCCTTGTGAAGCAGCCATGCTATCCTCTGCTGTAATCTTTGTGATTTTGCCATCAAAAGGGGCTGTCAGCGTTTGTTTATCCACTTTTTCTTTACGCAGCTTATTCAATTTTTTTTGCGCCAGTTCAAGATCCATATTATCCAGCTCAAGAGCTCGCTCAGCCTTGGCAATCACTTGCTCATCACCACCTATCAATGCATTGAGCATATCCTCCTCAAGAATCTCCCGATTTAGCTTTTGTTTCTTAAGCGCCGTTTCCTCTTGGTCTATCTGATCATCCTGATCTGAGCTGTCGAATGTCACGAGCTTTTGACCCTTCTTAACCTCAGCATTCTCTTTTACATGAACCTTCACAATTTTAGAGCCAGTCTCATTCAACAAATCCACCTGCTTCCGAGGTGTTAAGACTCCACTCCCTTTAACCTGATGAACTAATGATTTCGAGGTAAGTTTCTCCGTAACTACTTTGGGCAGCGTCATCGTTTCGAGTGTGCTGCTAAAGAAAGTCAAACCAGCCAATATCGCAAAGAATAATACAAACAAAGCAGCCGTTAATCGTTGTCGCTTAGATGTGCTTGTCATCTCATTTCCCCTATCCTTTAATTCCAGAAAGCTCTATGCCCTCAATAAAATACCGTTCCGCCAAAAGAAACAAGAGAATCATAGGCATCATATACAAGACCGCAGCCGCAAAGGATACCCCAAGCGCATCTTCCTGCAGGCGAGATAGAAAAATGGACAAGGGCTGTAAATTGGCATCCTGCAGAAAGATCAGTGGCTGCTCCACCATATTCCAGTAATCTGCAAACAGCAGAACAATTAGCGCTGCCATGCCGGGTTTCACCATAGGCAAGACAATCCTGATAAAGGATCGGAAGTAACCTGCCCCATCCATTTGGGCTGCTTCCATATATGCCGTTGGAATTTGGAGCATAAATTGTCTGAGCAGGAACACACCAAACGCCGCAAATATCCCTGGTAAAATAATGGAGCTTGGACTATTAATCAGCCCTAGCCGATCGGACATGATATAGTTCGGCACAAGCGTGACCTGGAACGGCATGAGCATCGTGATCAGATACACAATAAATAAGGGCTCTCTGCCAGGAAATCGCAGCTTAGCAAATGCAAATGCCGCTAATGTTGCCACCACGACCTGACCTATAATGATTGGAAACACCATAAATACAGAGTTCCAGAACATACGAAGAAATTGCGAGGTTGAAATAAGCACCTTATAAAATTGCTCCAGCGAAACCCAATCTGGAATCAGCTTCAAATTCACAAAATCGTTCATCTGTGTATTACCTAACATGCCGTAATTCAGCATAATTTCCTTCTCCGTCATCAAGGAGCTTACCATTGTGAGCACAACTGGAAATAGCATTACCAGCGCGATTACGGCTAAGAAAATAGTAAGTAGCAGTGTTCTTATCTGTTTCTTGTTCATCTACACCCCTCCCTTTACTCCATAAATGAACGGAACTTATGTTCAACTCGGAAGAGCATCAACACAATGACTAAAATGCAGAGCACCATTAAGAAAGCTGCAGCCGACAGCTTCTGAATATCGAGCGATAAGAACATATTGTTCATATAGTGCTGAAGCATATAGATACTGTCATGAGGATAGTCACCCGCAACTAAATAAATTTCCCGAAATACCTTGAATGAGTTCAGAATCGACATCAGCATCACTAAAAATCCTGTCGGTATTAAATAAATCAAGGTGATCTGGTGCTTACGAGCCCAGCTTGCACCTTCCAGGTTTGCTATCTCATAATATTGATCTGGGATATTTTGCAGTCCAGCCAAGAATAGAACCACATTATAGCCAATGTTTTTCCATACATAGATAAAAATAATGACCCCTTGCGCCCACTCTGATTTCATCCAATCGATCCGCTCAATTCCAATCCACTCTAATGCATGATTGAAAAAACCATTCCAGTCGAATAGGATCTGCCATACGAGCACAATTGACGCTACTGGAACAACCAGTGGCAGTACATAAGAGGTACGCAGCCAATTCCGAAGGTAGACTCGTTTGTTAAGCAGCATGGCAAGAGCAAGTGACAACAGAATAAGGATCGGAACACCAATTATTGTGAACCAGAATGTATTCCCTGCCGCCTTTTGAAAGGACGAGCTAGCTAATAGGCTCTGATAATTGGCAAACGATAACCCTGCCTCACCACTTGGATTCTCAAATGAAAATACAACACTTTGACCAAACGGAATCAAATAAAATAGCGCAAACCCGATCAAACTCGGAGCAAGAAAGCAGAACGCCACAAGAATCTCCTTGCGAGCCAAATATGAAATTCTCACAGCCTCAACCTCCTTTCGAGCTTGTTCCATACAAGCAACATGTTTACCGTACAAATAACTATTCTATAGATCAGCTTCGGTATTAATTTGGAGCAATTGTGGAAAAAGTATGGAAAAGCCCGCTTGAAAGGACAAGTTTGTTAGAATAATAGATGTATTGGTCAGGAGGTCTGTTGATGAAGAACTATCAAATCGCAATCGTTGAAGATGATTGTCATATAAGAGATATCGTTGAGAATTATTTACAGAAGGAAGGCTATAGCACCCTATCGTTAGGTTCAGCAGAAGAAGCGCTCATGTTATGGAACACAGAGCGCCCGGATATGTGGATTCTAGACATCATGCTTCCAGGTATGAATGGCTATGAATTCTGCAAACAAATTCGTAAGGAAGCCGAAGTTCCTATTATTATGATCTCTGCTCGTGATGAGGAAGTAGATAAGATACTTGGACTTGAGCTTGGAAGCGATGATTATTTAACTAAGCCTTTCAGCCCACGTGAGCTGGTCGCACGAGTAAATCGTTTATTCCATCGGCTTAACTGCCTTACAGAAAGATCAGAACAGAGTATAGTCTCTTCTAAATCAAACGACCTCATCATCGATGGGCTTCGTCTAGTATTAGATAGTCGTCTGGTTTACTGGAGGTCTAAAGAAATTGAAATGACGGTGAAGGAATTTTCATTGCTTCATACCTTAGCAGCGCAACCGAATCGAGCTTTTTCTCGCAATGAGTTGTTAACATTAGTGTGGGGGGATGACTATTTCGGTAGCGATCGGGCAATTGACGATTTAGTCAAAAGACTTCGTCGTAAAATGGAAGACCTGCCTCTTGAAACCGTTTGGGGCTATGGTTATCGAATGCGCGTGGATGGAGTGAAGACATAACATGAAACTAATCTATAAGCTTCATTTATCATTTGGAATATTACTGGTATGCGTACTCGTGCTTACAGCTACATTCGTTTATCCTCTACTAATGGACACACTAATCAATAATCAAAGAGAAGAGCTAAGATCACAAGGCAGTGCAATGATGGAGTTGGTCAATTCGTTACCTGTTCAAGACCTAACACCTTCTCAGTCAGCAGCAGCTATCGTACAGCCGGCTCAAGAAATTAATAGATCCGTCGATGCGTTACTCATAGAGCCGAATCGTAATATATTATTTAGTACAATGACTGAAGCGCAGACAAAGACATGGCTACCGCTCATTGAACAGCATTCAAGTCACAATCAGCAGGATTTATGGGAAAATGGACAGGAGAAATATATTGTTGAGACCTTAACTTCTAATCCACAGAATCTTGATCCAACTAGTGCTGTAACCGCAGCCACCCTTGTCTTGTCTACACCGCTAAGCAAAGTAAAATCATATCAATCAGAGCTTTTTACAAGAATGATGTTCATTATGGTGATTGGGGGCACTATTGCCTTTGGCCTAAGTTTATTTATTACCAAACGTCTCGTTACTCCTCTTGAGAAATTAAAGCTTGAGCTCAAAAAAGTTGAAAAACGCCAATTCGATGAGGTGCAGCTCATTCAAACTGGCGGGGAAATTGGTGAGGTAGCCCAAAGTGTCCATCATCTCGCAGGAGAACTTAAACAATACCATCATGCTCAAAGACAATTTTTCCAGAATGCTTCTCATGAACTTAAGACCCCACTAATGACGATTCAAGGTTATGCAGAGGGAATACGAGATGGTATTTTCACCGGGGATCGTGCTGACAATGGTCTTGATGTCATCTCAAGTGAATGTGAACGACTTAAGGGAATTGTTACAGAGATGATCTTGTTAGCCAAGCTTGAAAGTGAAGATGGTATTTTTGATCAAGAAGAAGTGTCAGTAGAACAATTAATCGATAAAACCGCCGATCGAATACGTCCATTAGCTATAAATGAGAGAGTTGACATCAAAGTAAAGTACGAAGTGGATAACCCGAGAAAACTTCATATTCATGGAGATTCGGAAAAACTATTACAAGCAGTACTAAATATTATGAGCAATGCGATCAGGCATGCATCACAAGCCGTGGATATAGAAATTTCGGAGCAGGATGGACAAGTGCAGATCGATGTCATAGATGATGGTCAAGGTATTCCTGATCAATTACTGCCTCAGCTATTTCAGCGTTTTATTAAAGGTAAGAATGGAGAAACGGGACTTGGACTCGCCATTTCACGTGCAATTGTTGAACGGTGCGACGGTACTATATCCGCTCATAACGGAGAGCATGGTGGAGCTATCTTTCGAATGAGTTTTCCTTCAAAATAAATGTCATTCTGATCCTCAAAGACTGTCATCGAATCGAATACGAACTCTTTCTATGATGCCGCCAGACAGCTCTATACTTTGTATGACTTTTTTGGCAAAGAGCCATACTAACCCTCACAGACTATGACTATCCCGAAGGAGAGTACTGATGAGCGAACAACAATGGCTGATTCCAGCAACCAAGGGATTGGGCTTCAAGTTGGACAAAGGGCAGATCGTCCGGGTAACCGATGTAGAAGGAGAGCAGGTAGCAGATTTCGCTGCTTATAACGCCGTTCGCCCTAATGAGCGAATTGACCCTGGTGTGACGATAGATGCTCTAGGCAAGATGAATGTGCTTCCGGGGGACATCCTCTATTCCAACCAATACAGACCACTGCTTACGATTATTAAGGATACTGTGGGCCGCCATGATTTCATTAACTCTGCCTGCCGTCCCGAGATGTATGAGGTGCTGTATAACAAAAAGGAACACGACAGCTGCTACAATAACCTGAATGAGGCGCTGGAGGAGTTTGGCCTGCCCGCTCCCGATCAGCATTATCCGTTTAATCTTTTTATGAATACTGTCATTGATCCTTCTGGAAAAGTCAGCGTGGAGCGACCGCTTTCTAAAGCTGGGGATTATATTGAGTTGCGGGCTGAGATGGATCTGATCATTGCCATATCGGCTTGTCCCTGCTCCGAAAGTGTCTGCAACGGGTATAAATGTACACCGATTGCCGTGGAGATCCTTTAGAGTATGTCGCAAAGAGGTTCGTGCCAAATGGCTCGTCTTCTAACTTACCTACTTCTTGAATAGAATGACTTGTACAAGTTAACATCTCATTCAAGGAGCGATGACCATGAATAGCTTTTTAACCTATATCGTACTCGGAATATCGTTATCTGCACCGATTGGTCCCATCAATGCAGCCCAGCTCGACCGGGGAGCGCGGATGGGATTTTTCCAATCCTGGATGATCGGACTGGGGGCTATGTGTGCGGATTTAGTGTATATGCTACTCATTTACTTTGGACTAGCCCACTTTCTGAATACCCCGTTTATGAAAACCTTCCTGTGGACATTCGGCAGCTTCGTTCTCCTTTATACCGGAATTGACACCTTAAAAAATATCAATGCCGTGCCTGGATCCGCCTCACGAGGTGCACAGACCGGCACTAGCGCCTTCCGTTCAGGCTTTTTGATGGCACTAATGAACCCACTCAGCATTCTGTTCTGGTTAGGTATCTACGGCTCCATTCTGGCCAAAAGCATAGAAAATCAACATTTCGATCAGGTGCTGTGGAACAGCATGGGTATTTTTGTCGGCATCCTACTCTGGGATGTGGTGATGGCGATGCTGTCTAGCTTCTTTCATCGGTTCACCGGCCCTTCTATGCTCCGGTTCATTTCCCTTGCCGCGGGGATTTGCCTTCTTGGTTTTGGCATCTACTTCGGTTCTCAGGCATTTATACAGTTGTTTGGCTAATAGGTTCAACCAGCAAGAGCTTTCCTAGGCCTTCACCCATCTCCCTCCCTTCGCATAGGATGTTTTGAACTTAACGAGGAGGGTGTTTTTGGATGGCCCATTTGAACACAAAAGTCTGGCTGGATGAACATCTGGCTGAGCTGCCGTACTGGCAGCAGGATGCTTTTCGTCAATTTACATCTATGATTGCAGATCCCGAAGGCAAATATCCCTGTATTCCGGGACGTCAGGGGTTTCTGTCCAATCATTTGCGTTTTGGCTTCGTAGCTGATCCACGAAGTGAAGAGTCTGCAATAGAGGTCGCTCAATTACTTCATCAATATGGGGAATGCTCGCGGGATACCGGCAAATATGCTTCCCTTGTTCTATTTTTTGAAACTCCGGAAGATTTGGCGGAAGGTTTCTCCATTGAGGAATATGAGAATTTGTTCTGGTCCATTCTGGGCCGCGTCAGCGCGGTAGACACGGTGCCTTGGCCGAATGAAATTTCTACAGATCCCTCCCATCCTTCGTGGGAGTTCTGCTTTGATGGGCACCCGTATTTCGCGTTCTGCGCAACCCCGGCACATGAGCTGCGGAGAAGCCGCCATACCCCTTATTTTGTCATTGCCTTTCAGCCGCGTTGGGTATTTGAGAATATTAACGATTCTACCGCATTTGGCCGCAATATGAAGAAGCAGATCCGCAAGAAGCTTGCTGACTACGACAGTGTTCCCGCACATCCCTCCCTTCAATGGTATGGGCAGGAGAGCAATTTAGAATGGAAGCAATATTTTCTGCGAGATGACGAAAGTGCGCCGTCTAAATGTCCATATACTTATATGAAGAACAAGTTCAAAGCAATAGGAATTAAATTTCACTCTTAAGCGCTTATGAGGTTTGTCCGCGTTTTTTCAAGAGGTGCTCCCTAAACCAGGTAATCAACGCAATGACACAGATGATCAGAAGGCTGGACCAGAAGCCGGGACGGCCCCCTTTTTCAAAAAGTGTACCTGCCACGGCAGTAATGATCAGCGCCATAGCGACCATGGATCTAATCCAACCGCCCATCTTTGGTCTCAATAACTTAAGGAAAGAGGCAAGGATAAATAGCCATGTGTACAAAATAACTAGACCGGCCGCCGTGGTGATATGCTCAAAAATTTGCTTTGGCAGAAACAAGCTCAGTACAATTGTCACACACAGGCCCAGCATATTGATACCAAGCGCGTAGAGCGGCATCTTTCTTTTTCCTTTGGTCACCGCCAGCCAAGAAGGAGCATCTTTATCCTCGGCCAAGGTTACCAGCATAGTCGAGACCGCATACAATGAAGCCACTAAAATAGAGAACCCGGCCACGATCATTACCCCGTTCAGTACATATACAAGAATAGGTAGTCCCATCGCTTC
The DNA here is from genome assembly GCF_038009145.1 of Paenibacillus sp. FSL R5-0923. NCBI lineage: Bacteria > Bacillati > Bacillota > Bacilli > Caryophanales > Paenibacillaceae > Paenibacillus > Paenibacillus sp. FSL R5-0923. The sequence continues at coordinate 882,894 of NZ_JBBPAT010000001.1, read as the reverse complement.
AAGTGCAGCAATAATTGAGCTTTGATCAGATCTCACTTTCTCAGGGCTCACGAATAATAGGGCGAGTCCTATCGACAGTACATAGAGCAGGGTCACGCCCAGCAGCATAAACCTGCCTGCTTTTGGAGCTTCTTTTGAGTCGCGTAGGTCCATCGCCATAAAGCCCATTACCTCAATACCCCCAAAAGCATAGAACGCATAAAGTAACCCTTTCCAAGCACCCATCCATCCTTTATTCAACCAAGCTGCCGAACTGTGAACCGTATCCCAATTCCCCCTTCCCCTCAAAAGGGCAACCACGGCGACCACGATGAACATCAGTACCGCGGCGATTTTGATCATGGCGAATAGATTTTCCGCTTTGTTAATCCCCTGGCTACCTAGAATAATGACCAGCAGACCCAGTACAGCATAAATTGCGGTAAAAATCCAAAGCGGCCAACTCGGAAACCAGACCCGCGAGAACAGACCCAAAGCAGTCAAGGTGCTGCCGAGTATTAGAATTTCTGAGCACCAATAGATCCAGCCCATGCCAAACCCGGCCCAGCGGCCAAAAGCCTCTTTGGCATAACTACGAAAAGAGCCCTTTTGAGGATTCTGTATAGTCATTTGGGCCAGCGCCTCATAGACGAACAGAGTTGCCACAGCCGCCAACACAAAAATAACCAACACCAATAATCCGCTCTTACGGATAGCGATGCTAGAACCAAGAAAGAATCCCGTGCCAATCGTGCAGCCTACACCAAATAAAGTAAGCTGCCACCAAGGTAGCTTGCCAGTTGGAGTACCCATATGTATATCCCCTCCGTCTGGTGTTACTATGCGTTATCGGGTGTTATTTTATTCTGGTATAGGCTTAGGCAGGCAAAAGAAGACCCGACTTCCTGTTCAACAACAAGCGAGTCGGGTCTTCTACAGTTAGAATGGTCAGCGCCCTAGTTATTTACGGGCATCTGAGGAGATCCGGCAGCGGGAACATAGGCATCCAGCATCTGCTGTATTACTGAAACCTGAAGCTGCGGAACCTGATAATAGGCATGTTTGTTCTGATAAAGGAACAACTCATATCCCATTTCAATAAAATGCTGCACCTGTGAAGCCAGCACCCGACGCAGCGCTGGGTTCGTCACTTCCGGTGAAGACATGGCCAGCAGTGAGGCATGGGATTTGATTAGACCCAGCATATACCCGCTGACGCCCGCATCTTTCACATCCGCCAGTGACGAGTTAGGCTTCTTGGGCGGGGCCGGTTGGAGGCCGTAAACCGGCTGTGTCATATTCGGGATAAGATAGGTAGCCGTTTCCTGGCTTGGCTTTTGCCCTGTCTTAAAGCATTGGCAGGTCAAGTTGTACTGATCCAGCATGAAATTGTACTGCCGATCCAAGATAGACAGTAGCTCTTGATCCTGTACAAAGGTTCTGAACATAATGAACTGGTCCAGTAAATTGATCTGGCAGGACAATACCTCGTGCACATCGAACATTTCGTGAGCGCCATGACCTAGCTGCTGTCCGCCCATCGTTATACTTCCTAACTGTGGTTGCTGCTGCAAATTATATTCTCCTTTGTTCTTAGATGAGTACCCTCTATAATATGAAGGACAAGATAGCCAATTATGCACGCAGTTATATTTACATCCCTCCATATCTAAGTCAAAGTGCCTCACTTACTGCAACCTTCTTATTTTGAATCCGAAGATTCCTTCTATGTGTCGTGAATAATCCGAAGTACCCTAGCGTTACGAGGATACAGATTATAACATCAACTACAATTAAGTTCTGATAATTCCCAAAATAATCGAAGGATAGGCCTCCGATTAATACACCTACTATACCGCCGCCCTGGTGCATGAGAAGTAGAACACCGGTATGTTTTCCTTTACCCTTTGCAAACTCATTAATGACAAGCATTCCACCTGGTAATGCACTTAAGTAGGTAATTCCGAACGCTATAGCAAAAAGAATAGGTGAACTTCCCAAGTGCATAAAGAGGAAAGCAAAACCTATAATACGAATGCCATACAATAGAGACATCATCATTAATTTATTGTATCGGTCCAGAAAATAGCCGCAAATGAGTGCCCCCGTGATTTCCATAATACCAAGGATGCTCATAGATAAGGCGATCATGCTTGGTGATACATCTGCCAACTGATGTATGGCTACCAAATTCATCTCGACGGATCCCATATTGATACCGCAGGTGAACAGCGCAATCGCGACTACGACAAAGATAGGAAGAGAAATAAATTTCTTGGACGGTGGAGTTACTCTAGGTGATGTATCTTGACCTTCGACTTCTATTGAACAATCCGAAGGAGCTCTCTCCGTATTTTTCTGTTGTGAACTCTTAATTCCTAACCAAATTACGGGAAGTGTTACACAAACACCTAGGGTAAAAGAAGCCATAAAGGCGTTTTTCCAAGTCAGCCAGTCCATGGATACGAAAATGGGTGTAATAATCGCTAATCCTACAGAAGAGGCACTCGCCAGCAAGGCCATTGCTTTAGCCCGATGATGCCGAAACCATTCAAACATCAATATATAATTTGTCGTCGCCCCAATACCTGCCAAACCAGAGATAACACCGTATCCAATAAAAAAGACAATAGGATGGTGGCCTAACACGACAATACCAGTACCCAAAGTACTCATGATTGCACTTAACATTAGTATCTTCTTTGTGCCATAACGATCCACGAGCCAGCCCCCCAAAGGCGCGCATACGGCTACGATGAATAAATTGGTGGACCATGCCATTGAGATGAATCCCCTGCTAATCTGTAAATCCGTCGATATTTGCACCTGAAAAAAAGACAAGCTGAAGCGAGTCAATGCACCAATAAATCCAATAACCCAGAGAGATCCTAATCCAATCCATGCATACCTGGATTCCTTAAACCATGTCGTTTCCATTATGGTTTCCACCCCTGTCTATTATAAAAGATACCGATCGGTATCTTTTATAATAGCATAGATGCTTTTCTTTGCAACAGAATTATTTCATTTGATATACTACGTGTACATATACAATCAAGAACGGAGGATGACAATGGAAAAGGGTGAGAAGACTCGCAATTACATCATAGCTAAAGCCGCTGAACTGTTTAACCAGAAAGGATATTCGGGCTCATCCTTATCTGATATAACTGAATTGACAGGCATTAAGAAAGGTGGCATTTATCGTCATTTTTCCAGTAAGGATGAGATTGCATATGAAGCCTTTAGCTATGCGGGTAGTATTGTGGGGGCCCAACTAGCTCATGCCATTAGTCAGCAAGAAACGGCCTCTGGCAAGCTATTAGCTTATTTACATGTGTACGAGAAAGTAGTTGAAGCGCCACCCTTTATTGGGGGGTGCCCGCTCCTCAACACGGCTATTGAAAGCGACGACAGTCATCCAGGCTTACGTGAAAAAGCCCAGCAAGCCCTAATAGGCACACTGGAATTCAAAAAGAAAATCATTTCTGAAGGTGTAAAAAGTGGTGAATTCAAAGCAGATCTCGACATTGAGGCACTAGCTACCTTCTCCCTTTCCATCATGGAAGGCGGCATCATGATGAGTAAGCTCGAGGGCAATAATCGGCATATACGGATGAATATCAAGAGCTTTGCTGCTTATTTAAAAAAAGAGTGCCTACGCGAACCTAGTTAGTTCATTCAAAACTTTTTTAACATACAAAGATTTTAAAATAAAAAGGAGCTTCGTCACTACTCACGAGGCTCCTTTAACTTATTCTTAGTTCCTTAACTTTATTTATGTTCCAACCACTGACATTCTGTGATTTCTATTTCTGTAAATGTTGCTTTAAATGACGAATCCTCTGGGCTACAAGCATATAAACCAAAGTTGATATGCTCACTCCCTTCAAACAAATGAAAAATACGCATCTGCTTAAATGTAATCCCATCAAGAGAATTTTCAACACAGAAGTCACTCTCACGCCGACTTAATCTGTAATGCATTGTTTTTATTGTTGCGTCGAGATCTGTGGTTGCCCAATCCGAATATCCGTGATTCGTAACTACACTACCCAATCTTTGATATTCTTCATTCTCATATTCAATCGATGCCTTGAACCAATTGTCACTGTCCTGATAAATAATGACTCCACACTGGTCAAATCTATGAGCGCTGTCAAAATCAGTTTTCACTATTAAAGAAAAGTATTTCTCGTCAGTCCTCATTAGCAGCGCAGGTGCAGTATCATTTCTGAATCCATAATAGGTACGTTGCCAAAAATCAGTATTAGGCTCAGTTACAATTTCAATCTTCTCATCTGTAATAGAAAAAGTGCTTACTGGATACTGCCAAAAAAGATTTTCTTTTAAAAATTTCATCTCACTACTCCTTATCTAGGTCCCTCTTTACCCTTGAATGTCCCTCCTGGCATCTTGCTCGGCGAGAATCTCATTGTCCTCCGCGTTATCTCTCGTCACTTTCTGAACGCCAACGGCGCTATATGAAATCAACAGAATAACAGCTATATAATACCCCTTTACATTCAATTGAAATGGAGCATTGTACAGACCAATAAAGAACATTACATACCCAATAACCAAGCCTGCAAAAGCCATAATTGTGAAAGCCCCTGTATTTCTCATCCTGTGTTTCGGATTTTCTAGCTTAATTTCTTTATCCTCTGAGTTGTCTCTAACGACCTTTTGCACAACGATACAGCTAATCGTAATTAACACCATGCAAAGCAAATAATACCCTTTCACGTTCAATTCCCAATCGTCGTTGTACACCCCCAAACAGAATAGAAAAAGACCTGCAGCCAATGCAAAATACGATACCCCTGTGAAAGCAGCTGTGTTGCGTTTACGATACCTCTGATTCATCCGACGATTCCTCTCCCAATACAGAATTGAATGGTGTTATAGCCTTCTTCACTATACCGTGGAACATCGGTAAAATTCTACCATTAATTAGGTTGTTTTGGGAAAACACAAAGAAAACGGTCTCAGTCCCAGGCAATTCAGGACTAAAGCCGCCTCCTATATTTTCTGCAACTTTATGATTTAGAAAAAATGCTACTCCCTTTCCTGATCCACCAATTGCTGCTGTGCAAGACGAATCATCTCGCGGACCATCGATCCACCAATTTTTCCGCCAATCTGACCCACTGATTCTGTACTCAAATGTCCATTCTCACCGTGTTCCAATGGGATACCAAGTTCTTTTGCTACTTCATATTTCACATCATCAGGCCGCTCCGGATCTACATCATAACCCTCGCGCCGCATCACCTCGGCTTTAAACGTTTGCATTCCGCGATTGACTCCCGGCACTGCATATTTCCTGTTTCTTCTGGACATCCCTTATCCCCTCCTAACATGTTTTAAGTAACATGCCCGGAAAACGAAATCTCCACCCCTGTTGATTTGCTCCGATTATTTCCAAGAGGGCGCTGAAAGGCCAACTGCTGTCAGGGTGCTTGCCCTCTGTTTCTTATGCATAAATTTTGCTTGAAGGTGACGTTACGTCACCTGCTATACTAACTGAGAACAACACGCTGGAGCAATCGATTGGATGTGAGAAAGGATGTACAAAGATAACTATTTAACGACAGGGCAGCTTGCAAAGCGTACAGGAATAACGGTCAGGACATTGCGATATTACGATCAGATTGGGCTTCTAATTCCAGAAAATCATCATGCGGGATCGATAAGATCTTATAACATGAAAGACCTAGAAAAATTGCAGCAAATTCAAACGTTGAAATACTTAGGGCTATCACTTCAAGAAATAAAAGACATCTTAGATGCAGAGTCGCTATCCATAGGGGAGATCAGACATTCGTTACAAGCACAGCTCGATGTTCTACAGAGAAAAATCACTCATACGGAGCATGTAGTTCATGCAATACGAGATGCTATGCAAATGTCGGTCAATCGGTCTGATTGGAACCACTTAGCAAATGTTATTCAAACCTTGCAGAGTAAGCAAGATTGGGGGGAACAGTATCGGACGGCGAGCCGCTTGCAAACGCGGATACATCTTTATGACAAGTTCAGTACAAATCCGCAAGGCTGGCATAATTGGGTGTTTGAACAACTGGAGGTGCACCCTGGAGCCCACATTCTAGAGTTAGGTGGCGGCGATGGAACCTTTTGGATAAGAAACGCCGAACGAATTCCAAGCAGTTGGCGCATCACACTTACTGATATTTCGAGCGGGATGGTAGAAGAAGCACGTTGCCGCTTAGGAAGTAAAAGTTCACAGTTTAAGCTCTTATCTGTTGACGCGCAACAAATCCCCTTCCACGATGAGCATTTCGATGTGGTTATCGCTAACAACATGCTGTATCACGTGCCGGACATCCCTAAAGCGATCCACGAGATACACCGCGTACTAAAGCGAGGAGGTATAATATGCACCTCTACAATGAGCACTCAACACCTACAAGAGATTGAACAATTGGCGGTCTCGTTCGACCCCGACCTTCATGTATTGGATCAAGCTATTAAACGATTTAATCTGGGTAACGGAGGAGACCTGCTGTCTTCTTGCTTCTCCGATCTTCGGTTACTACGTTACGACGACCGTCTGTTAGTCGACGAAGCTGAACCCCTGATTGAATATATGATATCGACCCCGATGAACGCAAAAGAGCGACTTGTCGGTGCGGCTATAGACGAATTTCGAAACCACGTCAATCGGCTTCTACAGGAGAATGGAGCCCTCGAAATGACTAAAGAAAATGGGATTTTTCTAGGGAGGAAATGAGATGAAGGCACAGCATTACAACCCAAGAGTACGGATCATAAAAGAGGAACTTCTATCGGATAACTGGTACACCTTAAAGAAGATCACATTCAAGTATGAAAAAGAAAATGGACAATGGGAGACACAATCCCGTGAAGTGTATGACCGAGGCAACGGAGCGACCATTCTACTCTATAATCGACACAAACAAACCATCGTACTTACGAGACAATTCCGAATGCCTACTTATCTAAACGGCAATGTGACTGGAATGCTTATCGAAACCTGCGCGGGGCTACTCGATAAAGAAACACCAGAAGAAAGTATTCTGAGGGAAACGGAGGAAGAGACGGGGTACCGTATCGACCGAGTGCAGAAAGTTGGCGAGGTCTATATGTCACCAGGATCTGTTACCGAAACCCTGCACTTCTTTGTAGCTGAGTATAGTGACGTCATGACAACAGGTCCAGGTGGGGGACTTGAGGAGGAACAGGAAAATATTGAAGTAGTGGAACTTCCGTTTGCTCAAGCGCTTGACATGGTCCAAAGTGGCGAGATTCGTGATGCTAAGACGGTAATGCTGCTCCAATACGCTCAGATCCAAGGTCTCTTGAAGGTAAAATCAAAACCGCTGCATATCCTTATCGCTGGCCCGTATCGTTCTGGAACCAATGATGATCCAGTATTAATCGAGGAAAATGTCAAATACATGAATAAAATTGCTCTTCAAGTTTACGGGGCTGGGCATATGCCAGTGCTGGGGGAGTGGTATGCTTTGCCTCTTATTGCTACAGCCGGTTCCACTAATCTAGGAGACGACGTTTTCAACCGGATTTTCCATCCGTCTTCCATTCGCCTGCTTAATTACTGTGATGCCGTGCTTCGAGTTGGAGGATCATCTCAGGGTGCCGATGAAATGGTACAGGTTGCGCAAGAGAAAGGATTGTTGATTTACGAACGGCTGGATGAACTTCCGTTATTGTGATAATAAGCATTTTTTTCTGTCTGATGATGCACTCTTGATTTAAGTCAATGCCCGCCATACTACTCCTAATTACAATGAAAATAAAAAGTCCTTTAGGAGGCTATCTATGGCTATCTCAGAAAAAGATCTATCGAATCAGCGAAAGTCGGCTTTAACTGCTGGAATCTCACTTATTATCATGACCCTTGCCTCATTTTTTTCGTATGGCTTTGTCCATGGGAATCTTGTTGTTCAGGGCGATGCCAGCGTCACATTCAATAACCTCGTGTCATCCACTAACCTTTTCAAAGGTGAAATTTTGGGTTGGATCATCATTATGATTACTGACATCCTGGTCGCCTGGGCGTTTTATGTGTTTCTAGAACCGATTAACCAAAAGCTATCATTACTCGGCGCCTGGCTTCGTCTAACCTATTCCGCTATATTGGGAGTCTCTATACTTAACTTGATAGTTGTGCTGCTGCTCACGGGAAATACAATCGACTTTTCCTCATTAAAAATTCAACAGACTCAAGCATTTATGATGTTATTTCTGGATGCATTTCAATGGATTTGGTCTATGGGGTTAGTCGTTTTTGGCGGGCATCTGTTAATTGTGGGCTATGTGGCTTTAAAATCTGACATCATTCCTAAAGTAATCGGCATCTTATTGCTGCTTGCTTCAATAGGTTATATGATCATTCATCTAAGCAAAATATTTCTCCCACAATACGAAGGGGTCATTACAATATTAAATTACGTTTTCACTATTCCTATGATTGTAGGAGAACTAGGCTTTGGGATATGGCTGCTGCTTAGAGGAGGAAAACTCCACAAAAGTGTATGACTTTCTTATTAGTTCTCACTGGAATCAACACGCTTCTTAATTCTGCTCAATGACTCTGGTGTCATCCCCAGATAGCTGGCCAATTGATGCTGAGGGACCCGAGTGAGTAAGTGAGGTCTTTTTTTCAACAAGGCTTTATAACGTTCTTCAGGATTGGAAGCGATAAATGAAGTTAATTCGTCCTGTACCTCACCTAAGTTTTCCTCTACCATTTTGCGGATCATCGTTTCCAATTGCGAGTGTTTGTGAAGCATGTCTTGTTCCGCATTAAGTTCACCAACCACCAATGTGCTATCTTCCAGGCAGGTTAAGGTGTACGCAGAGGGCTTGCTTTCTTGATGTCGATTAAAAATCGAAGCCGCTTGCTCTTCTGTGTAGAAATTAGATGTGACTTCTTTTCCCGATTCATCTATCGAGTACTGCCTAACACAACCTTTTAGCACGAAAAAACATTTTGTGGGAACATCTCCTTGTCTAAGGAGCACTGTCCCCTTTTTAAATTCCTCTATAAGGATACCTTCAACAATATCCTGCTGATCCTCTTCGTTAAGAGATGTAAATTTACTCATGTACTTATACAATATGTTTTTCATATCTCTCTCCAATCTCCGAAGCTAATGGCCCGCTTATGATGCGCTTGAAGCTATTTAGGCTCCCGAGAGGGAGCTTCTTGCCTTATTATACTAGCTCATACAAAGATAAATCCAACCTTTCAACTCTTCATACGCCGCACAGCTGTGTCCACTAGTGAGCCTCATATTCGGACGATCCCCCAAAACAGGGAGGCCCAACAGCCATTTCATGACTGTTGGGCCTCCCTTATCCTGTATCTTACTTGTTCGCTAAGAAAGCATCGATTTGCGCTTGCAGCTCAGCCTGGATTTTATCAATGCCAGCTGATTTCAGCTGTTTGTTCAAATCTGCAAGGCCTTTGTCGATATCTTTAATTACGCCGTACTCGAGCGGAATGGCATAGCGGAGCATTACATTACCCACATTGGCAATTTCCGTCTTCACTTTGCTATTGTCGAATACAAAGGTTTCAAGGGCATAGTGGTAGACGTTAGCTTCCCAGCCCTTAGCCAGATCGTTAGCTTCTTGAGGGAATGCTTCATTGTCAAGGTTGAGTGGCGAGTTGAAGTTCCAATTAGAGAAGCCGGTAAAGTTCGGATTTTTGTCGAGTGCTTTATATTTGGTGTCGCCAACCGGTTCATAGTGCACGCCACTAATTCCGTACATTATCAGGTCGTGCAGTTCTTTATCATTCTGCATCAGATCGATCAGCATCAAGGAACGTTCTACATTTTTGGAAGTCGCATGAATCGACGTACCGTTTTGTGTAGAGATCGCCACTGATTTTTTCTTCCCTTGGTTAATATCAGCCAATGCTACTTCATAAGGAGAATTTTCTTGGCGCATCAAGGCCATGAGTGCCCCAAGTGTTCCGTTATTGTGCGTAATTGAGGCGGTTTTACCTGCTTTAAAATCCGCCTGATGATCATTTTTACTGTTCAGAACGTTTTTCGACCAGGCATTGTTATCAGCGAGATCTTTGTAATACACGAGTAGATCCTTGAACTCTTGCGTTTCATAGACGTTAAAGACTTTGCCTGTTTCATCGGTCAATTTGAAGGCAAACGGAAGATCTAGATCAAACATATTCCATTCGTTTTGCTGCTTCAATAATACACGGTCCAAGTTATGATACTTCCAGTCTCCCGTTTCCGGAGTGAACGGTGTAATTCCTTTTTCCTTTTCTGCTATCGTCTTCAAATAAGTAGCATATGCTTCCGGGCTGTTGATTTCGGGAAGATTGTATTTCTTACGCAAATCTTCACGATATAGAATCAGCTTTTCAACAGACTCTCCTCTGTTTTGCGGAACCATATACAGCTTACCGTTTACTTTTGCCTGATCCCAGCTCACATCTGACATAGCTTCCTTAGTTTGCGGCATATATTTGGTAAGCAGCTCGTCGGTCAATTCTAGAAATCCGCCTTTCAGCGCCTGATCATTATAACCAGCCCAGTTTGCCGAATAGATGAGATCAAAATCTTCATTTGCCGCCAGCTTCAGTGGATATTTTTGAGCCCAGTCAGACCAGTCCAAGAACTCGCCCTCAAGGGTCGCATTAATTTTTTCTTTCAGTTTCTTATTAATTTCAGCAAAAACACTATCATAGTCTATCGGTTTAGGCCCAACGAAGATCATTTTCAGCTTTACTTCTTTAGAGGTGTCTATGGTATCTGAAGTTTCGGCTGCATTCGTTGCACTCGCTGTTTCTGTAGGCTCACTTGTTACCTCAGCGGCATTATTGGTAGCCTTAGCGGGTGTATTGGCGTTGTTGTTGCCACCACCACATGCGCTTAAAATCATTACGAAGGTTAAAACGAGTGCGAGCATAATGAATCTATTTTTTCTCAGCATTTCAAGCCTTCCCCCTTGTATTAATTATATTGATAAACCGGATTTCCCCGGGTTCATCCTTTTACAGCGCCAATCGTCAAGCCTTGAACGAAATATCTCTGAACGAATGGATAAGCGAGCAGAATCGGACCTGTAGCTACAACCGTCATTGCCATCTTCAAGCTCTCGCTTGGGATCGATGTGGTTACGACTGCTCCTGCACCCATCATGGCTTTTCGCATGCCATCCATATTGCCAAGCATTTTGTACAAATAATATTGAAGCGGCATCAGCTTCTCATCGGAAATAAATAGAAGGGCATTGTACCAGTCGTTCCAATAGGCAAGAGCCAGAAACAAACCAATAGTCGCTAGCGCCGGCTTGGAAAGAGGCAGAATTAGACGAGCGTAGATCTTAAAATCGCCTGCACCGTCAATTTTAGCTGATTCTACGATTGCTTCCGGAATGCTGCCCATAAACGACTTCATAACAATGATGTAGAAGACGTTGAGCATCATCGGAATCACTAAAGCCAGCAATGTATCTTTGATATGGAGGTAATTGACCATAAGCAGATACCAAGGAACCAGACCCCCGTTAAATAAAGTTGTAAAGAAAAAGAAGAACGAAAATTTATTACGCCATTTAAAATCTTTTCTGGATAGCGCATAAGCCGTCATCGAAGTCAGAAACAAACCAAACAGTGTGCCTATTATAGTAACGCCTATGGTCACCATATAGGCTTGAATCATCTGGTCGGGATACTTAAACAAAATGCTGTAGGCTTCTGTTGAGAAGGCCGTAGGTATAAATTGATAGCCATCAGTTAATATTTTTGACTCTTCCGTCAGCGATGAAGATACGACAAGTATAAACGGGAATATACATAAAATTGCGAGAAAGATTAGGGATACATAACCAATACCCGAGAATATTTTACGATCGAGCTGCTTCATATCGTTACCTCCATTATGAAAACTGTACCTCTGATGCGGTTAGAATAAGGCGCGGTCTTTATCGTATTTACGAACAGCATAGTTCACAGTCATGATCGTTGCGAAGCCAAGAACGGACTGGAAAACGCCAGCCGCAGCCGACATGCCGATATCATTCGAAGTAATCAGCGATCTGAACACGAAAGTATCGATAACGTCCGTCGAAGAGAACAACAAACCGTTATTGCCGATCATGTTATAAAACATCCCGAAATCACCGCGGAAAATATTCCCGACCGCCAGCAGCACCAAAATAATAATCGTCGGGTAAAGATTTGGAATCGTCACTTTCCGGATCCGCTGAAAAATATTGGCGCCATCGATTTCAGCTGCCTCATACTGTTCAGTATCTATGCCCGTAATCGCGGCCAAGTACATTACTGTTCCGTATCCAAGGCCTTTCCAGGCGGAAACGAGAACTAGGATATACGGCCAGTAGGCAGGCGTATTGTAAATATCAATAGGTTCTAGCCCGAGCCCTCTAAGGAGTGCGTTCACAGTACCAATATCATAATTGAGCAGGTTATAGGCAATCGCGCCGACAACTACCCATGAAATAAAGTAGGGAAGAAACAACGCCGATTGCGTAATTTTGCGGAACCATTTGCCACCGACCTCAAACAACATAATGGCTGCAAAAATTTGCAAAGAGTTATTTACAACGATGAATGCAATATTGTACAATGCTGTATTCCGTGTTACCCGCCAGGCATCTCCTGATTCAAAGAAAAAGCGGAAGTTATCGAGCCCGTTCCAGGCACTTCCAAAAATACCGCCCGCGTAATCATAATGCTTGAAGGCAATAATAATGCCCGCCATTGGGACATAGGCAAACAAAAGAAAAAAAGCAACCGCCGGAGCCAGCATCAGCAACAGAACCCTATAGTTTTTTAAATCGCTCCAAAATGTATGCCCTTTCATCTTTGCACCCCTTTCTTCTCTATATCTCTCATTATAAAAGGACGGCGGCGGTGAGATAATTCAGCGAAACAACTAAACATAATACTAATTCAACGATTCATAAACAATTTCGATAAAAAAGAAGCCCTGTTCCATATAGAACATGGGCCTCCTCAATAAGTAATCGATTCAGATTTTATTTTTCTTCCGGTACTCGCCGGGCGACATGCCCATATATTGCTTGAACTGCCTATTGAAATAAATAATATTTTTATATCCGGCTTGTTCCGCAATCTCGTATACTTTCTTCGTAGGATCCTCGAGCAGCTCGCATACCCGCTTCATACGCAATTCACTTAGAAAATCGCTGAAGAGACTATTGGTTTCGACTTTGAACAGATGCCCCAGATAGTTAGGGGTAAAGTCGAAATGTGCGGCGACCTCGTTTAGCGTTATTTTTTGATCTAATCTTTCTTTCACATACTCCGTAATTTCATCAATTAACTTGCGCTTTTGCCTTTGGCGTTTCAAATAAAGCAGCTCCGACAGTTCAAAGAATCTTCTTCTCAGCCACGAAAGGATATCATGCACCGTTTCAAACTGAAACAGCACAAAAGGATGATGAGAATCCCAATTCAAAATCTCGTACAAATGCTCATTCATTTGCTGCAGATCAGCATGAAGCTTAGAGGTAATCCGGATAATGATATCGTAGATGTCGTTTTTCTGGGAGATCGGGCTGTCTCCGGCAAATAGCTGAAGCAAGCAATCATCAATAGTGGTAAGGTCGTAGTCGAGCATAGCTTTAAGCATACGATCCACAATAACCTCTAAGTCCGAAGCCATCTTTTCCTTTGGAGACCATTCCGAGGCATCTTGGATCAACCTATTCTTCCCTACGATCCATTTAATGCTTAGCGCGGCCTGCGCCTGCCGATAGGAATCATGTAGCTTGACCGGGTCGGTTGTGTACATTCCTCTTCCGATCGTAATCGAACAGGAGAACTCCTGATAGAACGCCCGAATCAACTCTTCCAGCAAAGCTGTAAAATATTGTTCCTGAACCGCAGCAAGGATCACAAAGTGATAGTCATAAGTCGTAATCACCATGCCCAAATTTTGATCCTGAGCAAACTTTCGGATAAACTGATTGGCAGTGCTGCTCCATAAACTCCGCTCTTCTTCCGTCCAGGTTTGGATTTTTCGCGCCATGTCGTCGATCTCAATGATGGCAACCGCTGATGCACCTTGTAAGTATGGCGTGAGAACGTTATGAATGTGCGTTTCAACCTGTCCCGGTGCAGCCTCATTAAACCAACGCAGCAGTAGCTCCTGATTAACAAGCGTCAGCGTTTCCGACAAGGAAGTACGCTGCGTCCTCTCTTTCTCAATCTTTGTGCAGAGTTCGGTCAGCGTCTCGTTCAGCTCGTCATCATCCACAGGCTTAAGCAAATAACTGTATGCGTTCAATTGAATCGCTTCCTTGGCATAATTGAAATCCTGGTGTCCGCTAATAAATAGAATATGGACCTCTGGGTTAATCTCCTTCGCTTTCCGTGCAAATTCCACGCCTGACATAATCGGCATACCGATATCAGAGAGAATGATATCAACAGGGTGCTGCTCCATCATTTTCAGAGCGGCAAACCCGCTTGTTGCCGTTCTCACGCTATGTAAAGGCAAATGATCACTGCCGGCTACACGCCGTCTAAGCCATTCCAAATCGATTACTTCATCATCCACCAACAGAACATTGATCTCCATCGCCATACTCCTCACTCCCCCATCACTTCCCTGATCTCTGCATTTTCCACCGGTAAAATAATTTGAACTGTCGTTCCCGCTCCAAAATAGCTACCGATTTGAATGCCGAAATCGCTACCGTATCGCAGTTTAATTCGTTCTTCCACGTTTCTCAGACCGTAGCTGCCTGGTTGATATGCGCTTGATCGCATGTTTTGAAGTGTCTCCGGCCGCATGCCGATCCCGTTATCAATGACCTTGAGTTCGATGCGGTCACCCAGCCGCTTTCCAGTAATACGAATCGCAATAGTCTCCCCGAACCAGGCGTGCTTGAATATATTCTCCACAAACGGCTGTAAAATCAGCTTAATAATAGGCACCTGTAAAATTTCCGGATCGACATCATAATAAACCTCAAAGGCGTCCGCATACTTCACTCTCTGAATTTCCAGATACATCCTCACCTGCTCCAGCTCATTTTCAAGGGAGATATATACATGCCCATCGTTTAATGTGAGTCGATAAAATTTGGAGAGGCCTTGTACCATCTGCGTAACCTTCTCCACTTCCCCCAAATTGGCCAGACTGCCGATGGTCGACAGCGTATTGTACAAGAAATGCGGACTGATCTGGGCTTGAAGCACATCCAGCTCCGCTTGCTTTTTCTGAATGCCCTGCACATAGACGTTCCGGATGAGTTCCTGAATGCTGGTCGCCATTTGGTTGAAGCTATTAGCGATATAGACAAATTCATCGTTCCCTGGAAATCCGATTCTTTTATAAAAATTCCCCTCCTGAAACGATCGAACCAAATACACAATCCGCTTGATTTTCTTGCCAGATATACGTGCAACTAGAAAACCGATAATAGCCATCACCAAAAAACTGATGGAACAAACGGTACTAATCACCTTCCGCATTCTACTAGCATCTTTGTTCAAATAAGAGTGAGGTACGCGCGCCTCAATGACATAGCTTGATACCGGAATATCTTCACTAATAATTAAATAAGCATCTTGTTTCGTATCTTCAGCAGCAACACCTTGTTCATACAAAGTCATTCCTGTAGCCCTATCCAACAGACGAAGTTCAATCCCCTGTTCAATCGGAAAAGTATCAAAATTACCAAATAGCTCATCAATCCTCGCCGTAACGCGAATATATCCGATAATCGCAGGTGCTGCCTTGGAAGAAACGAGCTTACGGAAATATGAAATATTACCTAGCTCACGGTCGGTATCCGCTTGAAGCCACAAACTGTCTTGATTATTCGCAACAATCGACTTAAACCACTCCGTATTCTCAATCACCTGATCAGAAAGAACATAATAATCACTTCGACCGATAGGTGTCGACATATCATCACCAGTAATTTCAAGCATCGTCTCATTGACCGTAAAAAGCGCAAGTCTCAGCTTGTTCCCATACAGTTGCAGAGGGGCCTTCATATAAGGAACGATATCATCTCTCATTTTGAGCATATTTTCCAAAGGATCTCCCCTGAACTGAAGGGCATTCTGAAAATTCGTATTTAGAAACAGCGAGTTGGTCATACGTTTGATTTCATCTGTCTGGTATTCGATGTTGTTCCTCGTCTGCTTTAATGCGGTCCGGACATTCGTTTCGGCCATTTCAGTCCTGGACTCTACGAGCATTGTATAGGCTATATAGCCAACCAGCACATCTGTCAGCAATACAAGAATGAGATACGGAATCATCATCTTGTATGTGAATGGAATATACTTTTTACTAGACAGTTTCCTCTCCATGCGCATGCTCCCTTATATACGTATCCATACGACTGCTATTTTGACCCATTTTACAATGAAAAGAAAGCGGTTACTATATCTTGTATTTGGAAACTTCGCTTTAGAGTAGCACTCTGTTCTCCAAAATATTTTTCAAGCTGATATGCGATTTGGAAGGTCCGAACTTTATAAGGTGATCTTGAAATTCAGCAAGCGCCTCAATCGTTGAGGTCTGTACCTTAATGAGATAATTATATTCTCCACTAATGCGGAACAAATCGGTAACTTCCATAGCATCGTTGCAAAAATCGGTGAGCTCTTGGCAATGTTCTGTTTTGATTAGAATAAAAGTAGTCGTACCCCGGTTCAGATCCCGCAAATTAAAAGCTGTATGATACCCCGATATGATGTTCCTTTCCTCCAACTTAATGATTCTTTCTTTAACGGATGGTTGTGACATCGAAACCTCTTTGCTGATTTGTGAAATGGGCATTCGAGCATTGTACTGCAATAATTGCATAATCTTTTTATCAATATCATCCATAAGATGTTCCATATCAAGCGCCTCCTAGCTCTTTTTAATAAATAAACCCATTCAACTAAAATACCTTATATTCAATAACCATGTCAGGATAAAACACTTATCTTATATATGTATCTCCTATTTTAATCCAACTATAATAAATAGTACATTAGATATAGGAGTGATTAATAATGAGCGTAAAAGGTCTTGCACATATAGCGATTCAAGCCAAAGATTATAAAGCAACAATTTCATTTTACATTGACGTCTTAGGATTTAAGTTAGGTCATCATTGGAGTCTGCCCTCCTTTCAAATCAAAGAAGCTTCGATGCTTATTTCACCTGATCAAAGAACTTGCATAGAGATTTTTGATAACGATGCAGTCATTGCCGCCCAAGGGAAAAAAGCCTTGTCTGAAGAGGATATAGCTCACGGAGCACTCTTACATTTCGCCTTCTACGTCGATAATGTCGATGAAATGTACCAAAAAGCCCTTGCTCATGGAGCAAAGGCTTTTATAGCACCAGATTCTATTTCTCTTGGTGAACCGCCTCTTCTGATCAAGAACGCGATCGTTCACAGCCCCAATGGGGAAGTTATCGAATTTCTTGAAGAGGTTGATTTTGATATGTCTAATTACACTACTTCATATAAAGATGCATCCAAGGCTTGAATAAAGCCCGACCAATCGCCTGTCGTGTACAGCAGAAGTCGATGCATCGCGCGCGTACAAGCTGTATAAAAGAGTTTACGTTCGCTCTCCCGATGATAAGTCTGCGTAGAAGCATCGTAAATTAGCACGGCGTCGAATTCTACGCCCTTAGCAAGATACGCAGGAATAATTAGCGTTCCCTTCTCAAAGGTGAGCGTCTCCTTCGTAATAAGCCTTAGATTCTCGCCCCCCTGTGCAAGCAGTGCTTCATAGGCTTCGCGGCTTTCCGCAGCAGTCTTAGTAATAACGGCGATGGAGTCGAGACCTTCGGCCATAAGCGCCGCAAGATCCTCTTTTATCCGCACCGCCCGCTCCACCTCATTGCTAGCCTTCAATAGGTGCGGCTTCTTGCCGCCCCTATCAAAAGGCACGATCTCTTCATTAGTTAGCAGCGCCTTCGTAAACTCCACAATCTCGCGAGTCGAACGATAGCTTCGGATTAAACGAAATAGGTTCGTTTCCTCTTCACCATAAAGCCGGATCAAAGGAGAATCCACCTCTTGCAGATTCGTCGCTTGCGGGAAAATCGCTTGACTGAAATCGCCGAGTACTGTCATGCTGGCGCGGGGAAACAATTGCTTGAGGAACGCGAATTGGAACGGCGAATAATCCTGTCCTTCATCAATAAATAAATGCCGCACCATTGTATTCGTACGAGAACCCTCGATAAGCTCTTTTAAATACAAGAATGGGGTCTCATCTTCATAAAACAGTTCGATAAGGCTCAACTTTTCCTTCGTTTGCATACAGATTTCTGGCCATTGATCAGGTACTTCGGTCTCACCCGTCATTTTCTGATAAGTGGCTTCATCCCTAAATAACTGCTCGTATAATCCAATCGTATCTATGAATTTCAACCGTTTGGCATCCCGTCTTAGCGGTTTGAAGTGCTCCTTCACGATCATACGACGCAGCAACTCATCTTCCTGCGAGCTAAAGTCAAAGACATTCTCTTCCCCGTCCTTCTGAGTACGAAAATCGCCATAGATTTCAAGATACTGCTCTGTAAAATCGAAGACAGCTTCCTCTCGCCGGTACTTCTTAAGCACCTCACTGTAAGCTTCGGCATATTGATCGTTGTCGAGGTAATCGACTTCATCTTGAACCCAGGGCGCTTCCATTTCCTGACGCTCTAGCTTAGTCAGCTCACGCAGCAGCCATTCACGTAGTAAAGCAACGCGATTAGCCAATCGTATAGAGCTGTCGTAGCTGTAAAATTGCGACTTCATTTGCTCCGCAGTAATCAACTCGCGGTCCCGGAAACGGATACTGTGGAACAGCATACCTTCTTTGCCTAACCATAACGCGTAGCTTTGAAGAGCATGCAGGAAAGCCTCAGAAGCCTTATATTGCATCCCCGTTAACCGTGCTTCATACCCCTGCGAGGATTGTGACGTCAGTACATATTCAATCTGCTCGAAGGGGTCCTCCAAATTCATCGTGGATCCGAGCCAATAGGCAAGGTACTCCTGAAAGGTCGTTTGCTGCATATTCTCTTCCCCGAGCTCAGGGAGCACCGTCGATACATAACTGTTAAACATCGGATTTGGCGAAAAAAGAACGATCTGATCTGCCTTGAGCCTATCGCGGTGTTTGTATAATAAATACGCTACCCGTTGCAGCGCTGCGGACGTTTTTCCGCTGCCAGCCACTCCTTGCACAATAAGCATACGGCTTTTGTCATTGCGGATGATGGCGTTCTGTTCCTTCTGGATGGTCGCCACAATGCTCTTCATTTGTGAATCTGCGCCTTTGCCAAGCACCTGCTGAAGCAATTCGTCCCCGATCGTTAAGCTCGTATCGAACACGTTCTGGAGCTGACCGTAACGGATCTGATATTGCCGCTTCAGCATCATCTCACCTGTAATCTGTCCTCCCGGCGTTTCGTAAGTAGATGGCCCTGGGGAATGATCATAATACATGCTTGCAATAGGCGTTCGCCAGTCATACACCAGAAAGTCCACACCGTCTGCATCAACGAAAGAAGCCACTCCGATATAAATTTTCTCACTCAAGCCCAAACCATCTTCTTGAAAATCCATTCGCCCAAAATAGGGAGACGGCAGTAGCCGTTTCATATTCTTAAAACGCTGCACCCGCTGCCGGTGGCTGCGCTCTCGCTCGGACAACAATGCTTCTTGCTGCTTTATACTGTAGAAGGTCTCTTCGAAATCTTCGTCTGTGCTCGTATTGACCGTGACTTCTTCCCAAAACCGCTTGCGAATGTCCACCACTTGATCACGTAGCCCAGTCACTTCTGGTTCTAGTTCTGCGATTCTTGATTGCAGCTTTTCCGTAACCAAATCAAGCCGATCTTGTTCTTGCTGCCAATCCATTACGTTTACCATCTTCACGAACACGCTCCTTTTCATTCTTGTTATAAAGAAGCAAAAATTAAAATTTGACAAACTGTTAATCCACATGGTATTATAATAGTGTAGATAAGATGTTACACTTATGTGTAAATTCGTGAAATCAACAGTGATTATTTTATAATATCACGATCTTTCTTTGCATGCAAATTATTTATATAAGTAAGAAGAACCAGCAGACTCTGCTGGTTCTTCTTTTTTTGAATGCCAAGCTTGGGCGCACATAGAGAATAGACAAAAAGACCGTCCTAAGGACGGTCTTTTTTCTTACTACAGTAGGTTTACTATTTAGTTTGCAGCAGATTCATAATGATGGTTACTGCCTCTGCTCTTGTTGCGGTCTCATTTGGTGCAAATACATTGCCGTTACGTCCGCTCACAATGCCTGATTTCTTCACGGCTGCAACCGCATCCTTTGCCCATGCAGGAATTTGGCTATCATCAGCAAAGCCTGTTGATGCCGCCGTTGTTAAATCTACCCCTGCTGCTCTAGCGATCATAACTGCTAGCTCCGAACGTGTTATGCTCGCTGCCGGACGGAAGGTAACATCCTCATAGCCGCGTATAATCTTCGCCTCTAAGGCTTGTGCAATGGACTTCTCAGCCCAAGCAGGGATTGTATCTGTGAAGCCCAATTCCACACCGTTTCCAGTTGGCTTCAGCGCATTCATCAGCATCACCGCAAATTCAGCGCGTGTCACCGCACCATTCGGTTTGAACGTTCCGTCGGCATAACCCTTGACGATCCCTTCGCTCACCGCTTTCTTAATATTAGCCTGTGCCCAATGTCCCGAGATATCGCTAAATTGAACCTCTGTCGTCGGTTCAGTAGATACATTGGTTACCGGTAATCCAGTCGCTTGATCCACTACGAGTACAGCAAACTTCGTAAAGTGATCCACATCTGCAGCAATGCGATTTCCATCTATTTTGCCGTCATTAACTTTCACCCAGCTCTTCTTCACTTCATCATAATAAAAGATCGCTACAGTTTGGCCGCTCTTCACTTGTCCTGAATCGAACACAAAGGTTAGCGTGACTGGTTTACTAAAGTTCTCCGCGAAGTTTTTTAGAACTTCATAGATCGGGCTTACGAAAATCTCATGATTGCTGAGAAGATTCTGCGAATCAAGCACTTTCTCAATCGTTAATACCAACTGCTTGCCTGAAGCATTAGCTGGAATTGAAATCACAAGCCCATTATCCAATCTGACTTCACCCGCTTGACCTGCAGGAAGCGTCAGTTTCCCATTGGAGGAGATAACCGGAAGTACGACATTAGAGGTACTACCACCATCATTACCACCGTTTCCATTACCATCAGAACCGTTATCTTGCGCAGCTCTCGTTATTGTTGCTGTGTATCTCGTACCTGTGCCATCTTGGGCAATTACGAATAACTCCAATCGGTTACTACCTACTTCAAGGGGAAGCTCTATGCTTGTTGCCCCACTTGCCAAACTTATCGGACCGGCCACAAGTGTATTGGCACTATTGTACATACTCACTGTCAAGGTACCATAAACAGCATCGCTGGCCGTTGCCGTCACTGTGAAGTTAGATAAAGAATACGGTACACTCGCTGTATAGTCGTATACACTTCCGCTCACTGTTTGATCCAATGTTATGCCGCTCAAATTCAAGCTATTCAAGCTTGCACTAGAACTTAATGTTGTAAACGTAATCTCTTGTCCATAGCTTACTCCGGTTGCATTCACTGCATAGGCACGTACATGATAGATAGATCCAGATTGAAGTCCTGCAAGACTTACTGAAAAGGCACCTATTCCACCTGATTCAGCTATAACTTTACCATCCTCAATTGTCGGATTGGCACTAGTAGAATATACGATTCCTCGCTCTGTAACCTTAGCGCCACCGTCCGAAGTGATATTTCCTCCAACCGTAGCTGTCATAGAAGTGATATTTTGTACTTCTGCATCCGTATCAACAATAGCAGGTTCCTCAATACCTTTGACAAAGCTTAGATAGAAATCATCAATCGATCCCCATGCGCCGCCGTCTGCTTTGATATTAGCTCCGATTGTAAGGGTTCCATCGGTAACGAGAATATCCTGGATCTCAGGATTATTCCACTGTGCCCATCCTTTCACACCGGTGTTTACTTTTACTTCCTTACCATCCGTTACAGCAAACAGATTCATATTGGGGTTGGCAGCATCTCCCCCTTGAATAAACATCGAAAGATTATAATATCCCGGCTTCAGACCAGAAATAGTCTGCTCTACTCTAAAATCCACTGCTTTCGCAGAGTAGAAATGTAGTGAATAGTTGCCTGTTTTGGCATCTGTAACTTTATTTTGGTAGTCTGTATGTGGAGCATTAACGTCAGCATAGGTGATTTTCCACATGCTTCTATCGCTATTTTCAAAGCCTGTGTTGACGATAAAGTTCTCTTTTTTAATAACTAGAAGAGCCTTTACCACCTGACCGCCTTCCACCGTTCCACCGATCACATAGCTGCCCGCGCCCTTGCTAATGGCTTGCTCAAGCGCAACTTGATCCCAAACCACTGACATCTTGCCGGAACTTCCATCATTGTAAGTAACACTTACGTCTGTTGGCAGATGGATTGGCTCCCCAGCAATCGCCGTTATCGAAACATCCTTAATTTCATCTACAGCAATAGGGGCCACTGCGCCTGTATTCACATATTTGAACACATTCAGCGAGGCAAGCGGATGTCCGTTAAAATCAAACAAAGCCTGGTTATCAACGGCACTTCCGCCATACCATTCCCCTGCATCATCAGGGTCATATTCCTTCGCATAGCTGGATGCCCAACCGGAACCGTACTGTTCCCATATCAACTTATTCTGCTCCAGATTGTCTTTCGGACCTACCGGAAGCCAAGCAGGCTCCCAATAAAACACGCCAATTCCCGCGTTACCCACATTCGCAACCGCTTCGATCACGTCTCTAACTGAGTTAGCCTGACCTTGAACGCTGATAGGGTAGTTTAAAGTTTGACCTGAGCTTTGCGGCGCTGTATTTCCGTGTCCATCCCCGTCTTCTGCGGTATACGCGTAAGAGGTTTCAGCTACCATTACTTTTTTCCCATAAGTATCAGCGACTTGCTTCAACACGGATGTCAAATTGCTTAATGTACCGTGCCAGAATGGATAATAAGAACTTGCAAACACATCATAGTCTACATTGTTATCTTGCAAATTCTTAGCTATAGTGGCATATCTGCCTGCCGACTCCGGATTTGTAAAATGCAGAGCAACCAGAATATTAGGATCGATCTCCCGAATGGCTTTGCTTCCCTCATTGAACAATTGGCTCATCTTCGTCCAATTAGATTCACCAACGAATTGTCCATTCGTTTCATTGCCTACCTGAACCATACCAATATCAATACCTGCATCAAGCAGGGCTTGCAGGCTTACTTTGGTATATTCGTAAAGTGCAGTCTTCTTATCTTCGAAACTCAGATTGGCCCATGCCTTAGGCGTATGCTGCTTGGCCGGATCGGCCCAAAAGTCGGAATAATGGAAGTCCACTAGCAGCTTCATACCGTTTGCGGTCGCTCTTTTCCCAATTTCAATCGCGGTGGCCAGATCATTATTGCCACCACCATAACCTTTTCCAGCTGTATCAAAAGGATCATTCCATATCCGTACCCGAACGTAATTAACCCCGGCTTCATGTACGGTTGTAAAAATATCCTGCACCTCTCCGTTTTCATTGTAAAACTCGACTCCGCTATTCTCTAAAGAAATAATACTGGAGATGTCCACGCCCTTAATAAAATCAGGCTGGAGTCCTTCCACCTTCTTTACAAAAATATCCGCAGCCACCGGCTGGGTCGTATCCGTACTCAACTGTTTCAACTCAAAGCTGTCCAGAAATCCATATGCGCTTGGAGCGCCGCTTATGTTCGCACCAACCTCAAGACTCGGGGTATCCTGCTTCAAGATAAATTTCAGGCTGAGCGTTCCCCAAGCATTATAGCCTGTGGTGGTAATGGCAGCCCCCTTCTCGTCTCCCGCAAACAATTCAACATTCCCCGTTTCATTGTCAGTACCGCCCATCGACTTGACTGAGAGCTCATAACTTCCCGCAGGGAGGTTCGTTATAGTCTGCTTAAGCGAGATGGTCTGGTTTCCAGTAGCGACTTTGTTAATCCAATATTTGAAAGCATGAGCTCCTTCATCTGGATTTAGCCAAGTATCATCGGCATATGCAAAATGCTTAATTTCTACTTGATTCCAATCTGACGAATCGACACTCCATGATCCATCTTCCCAGAAATTGTCCTCGAAACCGCCATTTACTATTAAAGAACTGTTCGAATCTGCAGCCAAAGCACTCCTCATGTTGAATGAGAATGAACTTAGCAGCAATAACACTGCTAAAAATGCAGAGATACCCTTTTGATTAACTCTCACGTTCTGATCACCTTCCATTCTAAATTTTCAGATGCATATGTGTGCGTCCTAAGCTATGTAAGCACTTACAAATCAATATACCAATAGTTAAAATATTTAGTAACGGATGAAAAGATAAGATTTTGTATGCTTAAGCAAGCTTTATAGGCTTTAATCTTCGTTTTCCATTATTCTGGAATAGATGATATTAAATAGATTTCAGATTTTTTTATCCAAATATAACTTTTTGTATGCCTTCTCCATCTAATCATACAGAGGGCCCTCAAGGAGGAAAAATCATTTGCTGGAAAACGAACTGGATATCAAAAAAGCGCAGAAAGGCGACCACGAGGCGTTTACCCGTCTTTTTAGGCAACTGGAATCCCAGTTGTACAGATTAGCCAAAACCATTCTGCTAAAAGATGAAGATTGCGCGGATGCTCTTCAGGAGACGACACTGAAGGTGTATAAAGGGTTGGCCAACCTTAAGCAGCCTAAGTTTTTTAAAACCTGGGTTATACGCATCCTGATTAATGAATGCAATCAGTTACTTCGTATGCGAGAGCGAACTATAGCTGTGGCGGAAATTCCCGAAGAACCGGTCGATTCCTATGTGCATTTTGAAGATTCAGGCAACGTAGACCTGCAAAGCTTCATTAATCAGTTGGACGAATCCCTGCGGCTTGCTATCGTGCTTTTTTATTATGACGATTTATCCATTAAGCAGATTGCAGATGTGCTCGACATCTCCGAAGGAGCGGTCAGGGCACGACTTCATCGCGCACGGAGATTGTTGTCCAAACAGATACATCCTGTGCGGGAGGAGGGTCTTGCTAATGAATAATAACAATTTAGAAAAGCAGATCAGGGAGCTAGGAAAGGCTAATATACAGGAGCTTCCACCTTTACTGCGGTCGCGGCAGGATTCGATTTATGCATCACTCGCCACAATTGTCCAGGATCCTGTGGAAAAGGAAAAGAAAAAACGGATATATCCAAAAATCGCAGCTGCTGTATCTGCAGCGATAGTGCTAAGTGTTATGCTAACGGCCGTCTATCCGCCAACGTTGGCCAATGCACTCAAGCAGCTTCCATGGATAGGCGGAATTTTTGAACGGGCAGATGATATAGGATTGCAAGCTGCTCAGCGTCTGGGTCTGATTACCCGACCGAATAGTAGTGATACGCATGATGGAATCACCTTGTCTGCCGAAGAGGCTGTATTTGATGGCAACCGATTGGCATTCTCAGTGAAGCGCGAGGGAGAAGGGCTGGACGGGAAGCTCACCGGCGTGACGATTGGAGCGGATGGGAAGCCTTTTCTAGGCAAAGGTTCAATAATGTCCGCAGAAGTTTTGATCGATGGGGTTTCAATGGAGGAATTCTCAGATGGTCATTGGGAAGCTGTTCCTTTTCTAACCTGGATGGAAGGCAAGGAGCAGAGTACAGCTATTTTTCAACTGGTGGATTCTTCGAATTTGGGGATCACCAAGCCTTTCCCTGATCAATTTGAACTGACTGTAACCCTTCATTTAAACGGTATAGATACACCATACATTCTGGAGATTCCTGCACGTAAGGTTACAGAAAATAGTATTGTCGTACCTGATATGCGCGCACAAGCAGAGGGATGGAGTCTGACGCTGCAAAAGCTGGAATATAGCCCATTAACCACGCGCCTGTTACTCAACATTGAACAAGGGACTGACGGGGATTACGCAGATTTTAATACATTGGGCTTTGAAGTGACGGATGAACAGGGACTGGTATTGGAAAATATATCGCAAAAAGCACTCCTTTCATCCAATAGATCACAGGATCTGAATCTGCTTGTAGAGCCGTTCGAGAAACATCCCAATATGCTCACAATCCGTGGCTATCTTTATGAGTTCGAGGATCCAAAAAGTAAGAGTGGCGCATTCAAAACAGACAGCTCCGGAAATCCTGTGAAGCATTATATCGATGGTCTGGAAATAAACGTGCTAGTTAAATAAACACTAAGGAGAATGATATCATGAAGAAAATGACAACGAAATTGTCTGTAATTTTAAGTGCTGCTGTATGCCTTGGAGCGTTGGGAATGCCGGCTTTAACCCAAGCAGCCAGTGTTCAAACCGCCGCTGAAGCTTCCCTGAATACAACAAAAGTCGCCGATTCACACGATCAGCTTACTTTAAAGGGCAGTGCACAGTTTGACGGTAATTATATTAAGATCGATCTGAGCCGTGAGGGATCCCTGTTCTCAGGAATGCTCGCAGGTGTAACCTTGAACGATAAAGGTGAGCCTTACCTTGCAGAAGGAACCATTTTGGCAGTAGACGCCAAGCTCACTAATTCAGGTGGAATTGATTTTAAATCACCACGCTGGATCAGTGATGGTGACGCCAACAAGGCGGTTGTTGTATTGCAGACCGGATGGCTAACTGAGCAGCAAAAGGCAAGCCTGGCTTCCTCTGAATTGAGCATCCATGTGAAGCTTAACGGAATCGAAGATCCGTATGTACTAAAGTTTTCTCTTAAGCAAGCAGGAGTAGCGCGTAACATTCAGCTACCAGCTTTAAAGAAAGACAACCAATTTGAAATCAAAACTAATCGTGTTGCTGTGGGAGAGACTTCTGTGCGCATTGCTTTAGCAGTTAAAGGGGTTGCTACCCAAGCACAGGCTTTAGGATATGATATTTATGATAATCTGGGAAACGAATTAGAATATATTGCACGGGAATCTGTTGCAACAACCCATAATACTGTTTCTGAAGATTTATTGTTCGAGGCGCTTCGCCCGGCCGCAGAATATCTCATTATCAGACCTTATCAAGCGGTGTTTGAAAAAGGCACTGCAGGGGCTTATAAAGTAGATGCCAAAGGTAATGTAGTTAAAAATTACAACAAGCAACTAGAGATCAAAATTCCTCTGAAATAATAAACGCTGCAACAGATCCATATGTATGAGGAAAAGGGGATTACCTGTTGGCCGTGAGGCCTGAGGTAATCCCCTTTTTCATGGATGAAGCGTAATTTTACAACTAATCATCCATAGACAAATCCAGTGTATTCCCTTTACTAATGAAGACCTTGTAATTAGCAATTTTGTCGTTCAGCATCTTCTCTGTCTCTGTTAAATGTCTGATTTGATCTTGAACTGAGCTTCTATGATCTTCCAGAAGATTCAAGCGGGCTTGGCTTGTATGTTCTCCTTCTAAATATAACTGGGCATATTGCCGGATTTGTGAGATGGGCATTTGGGTTTGTTTCAACCTCAGTACAAATCGCAGCCAAGCAAGATGAGTATCATCATATACCCTTTCTCCATTGGCATTGCGTAACGGAGCAACGATCCCTTCTTTTTCATAATATCTCAGTGTATATGTGGTTATCTCCAATAACTTGGATACCTCGCTAATCGTGTACATGCAAATCCTCTAATCTATTTTATTTTGAAAGTCACCCTGATTATAAAAAACATTTGCCTTAGAGTAAACTCTAACCTATATAATCAAATCGCTGTAAGATCGAATTACATTCTCGTAGAAAAAATAGGAGGAACTCACATGAAGTACACTGTAATTACCGGCGCTAGTTCAGGGATAGGTTATGAAACTGCCCTAGCTTTTGCTTCTCGTGGAAAAAACTTAATCCTTGTGGCCCGCAGAAAGGAACAGCTAGAGGAATTACAGTCTAAAATCGCTGGTATTCATCCTAATGTAGAGGTTGTCATTCAAACGATTGACTTATCCGTTATCGAGAATGCTTATACATTGTATGAAAGCCTGCAAGGATATTCCATCGAAACCTGGATCAACAATGCCGGATTTGGGAACTTTGCTTCAGTGGCCGAGCAAGATTTAAATAAAATAACTACAATGCTACATCTGAACATAGAAGCGTTGACTATACTCTCCTCTTTATTCGTTCGAGACTACTCCACTATTGAAGGCACGCAATTAATTAACGTTTCATCTGGTGGCGGTTATACGATTGTGGGCAATGCTATAACGTACTGTGCGAGCAAGTTTTATGTAAGTGCATTTACTGAAGGACTATCTCATGAGTTGAAGAGTCAAGGTGCACCTATGCAGGTTAAAGTGTTGGCACCTGCCGCAACAGAAACAGAATTCGCGAAACGTGCTTTCGATATCACGAATTTCGAATATCACGGCGCTGTGCGGAAATTCCATACCGCGAAGGAAATGGCTGGATTCATGCTTGATCTGTATGACAGCAATCATGTGGTGGGACTTGTGAATGGTTTGACGTACGAGTTTGAGTTGAGAGATGCTATTTTTAATTATGTGGAGAGTACGCGATAGGCTTGTCTCGAAAGTTAAACAAATATGGCCATCCTTCAACGGATGGCCATGCACACTAACCAAGATATTGACACTTCCATTTGAAAATCTCATCAACAGCTTGATGAGATCCACCGGATGTTTGAAAGGAATCTTTAGTCGTTGCAACAGCTTTTTGGAATGACGGAAGGGTGAGCACACGCTCTACAGCTTCACGCAGTTCAGTTGCAGTTAATCCTTGCATTTGTAATTTAATGCCCGCTCCAATATTGACGACTTGCTCCGCAATGATCGGCTGATCCGCACTTAGTGGGATTACAATTAGCGGAACCCCATAGTAGAGACCCTCATGCGCACTATTCATTCCACCATGTGTAATGAATATTTTTGTGTACTGTAATATATCCGTCTGTGGAACATAGTTTTTAACTATGAAGTTGGGAGGAATTTCTCCCAAATCATAGATTTGCACTTTGTTCCCAATGGACATAACAATCGTATAATCCGTATTCCCGAATGCCTCAAAACAAAGCTTATAGAAATCACTTGCTTGGTTGAAGACCGTACCCATTGAAATGTAAATTAGGTCCTTTCCCTTAATTGCAGAAAAATCAAAATGATCTGGCGTTAATCGTGAAGAGATGGAAGGACCAACGAATTTATACGATGGGTCGAAGGCTTCTCCATAAGGTTGAAACTCCCTTGTCGTATACACGATTGTAAGTGGTGCAGGATTACAGAACACTTCGTAAGGAGAGTGAATCTGCACACCATATTGTTCCTTTATTTTTATGGTCAGACTTTGAAATCTATCGTCTACAGCTTTTACTATTTCTGCAGGGGCTTCTGTGTAGAATCGTTCCATGACTTGATCAAATGATTCCTTTGTCTGTGCAAAAGAAGTACAAGAGTTGATTGCAGGAAGATTAAGAATTTGAGCCAGTAAACGTCCACAACCAAACATCGAATCATGGATGATGTAATCGAAATGCTCCCCCTTAATCTGTTCAAGAACGCTTGGTATAACGATATCCGCCGTAAGTAAAAGCCCATTGACTCTTTCAAGCAGATAATCTCTCCCACCTGAAATAAAGGCTTTTATAAATTGTTGAGCGTCCAATGTCCGTACTATAGCACCTGTCTCCTCCATACGCTCCCGAAAAGCTTCTATAGTGAAGTACACTACCTCTTCTCCACGAGAAATGAGCTCCTGTACAACGCCAATCGTTGGATTGATATGTCCCTCTGATCCAGCATTAATAAATAAGACACGTGCCATGCCTACCACTCCTCAGTTATGACCTAAGTTACGATGTATGTAGCTCCCTCTTTTCTCCTTTTCAATGTACCCATTATACGTTTATCTAAGAACCGACTTCTACTTATCAAAATCCCCATCCGATATTCCGATCCTAATTTTACCTAATTTTGCTATAATAATGAAATCATAGTTAGCAAAAAATGGAGAGTGATGAAAACATGGACCGGATTCTGATCGTCGATGATGAACCCGACATTCGTGAGCTTATTCGCTTACATCTGGAACGCGCGGGATGGGACATCTCCGAAGCGGAGTCTGGACGGCAGGCGATCTTACAGCTACGAGCGCAGCCTTTCTCACTGATCGTTCTGGACATCATGATGGACGACGGTAACGGTTTCGAAGTTCTACGCTACTTGCGGGAACATCGTCCGGAAACGCTGGTCATTGCGCTTAGTGCGAGAAGAGAAGTGGAAGACAGAATCGACGCACTTGGACTGGGAGCCGACGATTACATGACCAAGCCTTTCAGTCCAATGGAGCTGCTGGCGCGGATACAGGCCCATTTCCGCAGGCGCCATCCTGAGACCTCCAACCGGCCCCATGTGATTCAATTGAATAAACTTATTCTGGATATCGACAATTATGTACTACATAATGATGGGCAACAACATGGACTGACTCCAGTCGAATGCCATCTACTGCAAGTGTTCATGCTCAATCCTGATCGCGTACTAACAAAAGGAGAAATCTACAAACAAGTCTGGCAGCATGAAAACTATGACGCCAACAACCTCAGCGTCTTCATCAGCCGCATCCGAAAAATACTTGAAAGCGCACCCGGGTCCCAATCTCATCTTCATACCATTCGCGGCATCGGCTACCGCCTCTCAGGTGACGGACGATGAAGAGACGAACTAAGCTATGGCTGATGATGCTATCCAGTGCCGCAGGAAGCATCGTCTTGTTTATTACGATTACCCTAATGACCGGGAAGACTTGGACCCCGGGATATGATCTGAAGACGTTAAACGCCATCTCACAAGAAGCACTTACGGTTATAGAACGGCAAGACGCCTACTCGGGACCAGAGGTTCAACCCATTCTGGAAGAAGTACTACGCCCGCATTCCAAGATCCGCCTAGAGTGGCTGGCTGAGGACGGTTCGACGCTGTATGATTCCGCCGGCGAGAATAATTCCTACGACTTCCGCAAATTAGCCGACCGTGTTGACCATATGCCAAATAATCTTTGGGGTGAAAATACTCCGATCACTCTTACTTATTCCGTTGCCCATGACCATCGATCCTATTACATGTTATTGAGTTTATCCAGCGAAGACATGACATCTGGACAAATATATTTTTTTCTCCGAACGTATAAAGCTTTACTAACATTTATTTTACCTCTGTTACTGGCGTTGTTGCTTCCCTATCTCCTTTCCTTATGGTTCTTCTCTTCCACCGATCGTCGCATTACAAAACTGAACAACGCGCTGAACCAAGTCGGAATCCGAAGCGATGTCATCGTGCTGGAAGATACGTCGAGGGACGAGATCGCTCAGCTGACCCAACACTACAATTCAATGGCAATGCGTATCCAGAGCCAGTCTGCCCAAATTGAACAGTTAGAACATCGGCGAAGACTGCTCTTATCGGACCTGTCCCACGATTTGCGAACGCCGTTAACTATGATTTTGGGTTATGCCGAGATGATCCGTACCGGTGCGTACAAGAATGAGAACGAGCTTCAGTCCGGGGCCAAAATCATCCTGCAGCGTTCTCGCTACATGGATAAGCTGCTTGATCAGTTACTCGACATTACCCGTCAAGAAGAGCATTTACTTCGGCTTCAGCTTGCTCCGCATAACCTGTCGGAATTAATGCGAAAGATCGCAGCCGATTACCTCTTATTCCTGGACGATAAGAACATCGTGTTGAAGGCAGACATCCAAGATACGGATATCGAGGTTATGATCGACGCACCGCTGATCGAACGTGCTTTGCGCAACTTGCTGGACAATGCCGTTCGTTACGGTGAAGAAGGACACTATCTGGGAATTGGATTGACGGAGGAACAAGAGGAAGTGTTTCTCACGGTCAAAAACCGGGGTAAAGGGATCGCACGAGAGGATCGCGAGCGTATCTTCGAGCGTTTCTACCGCGCCGACGGTGGAAGAAAAGGCGAGGGACTTGGCATCGGGCTCTCGATCGTCAAGGAAATCGCGGAATTGCACCATGGCAGCGTGCGTTTGCTGGACGAAGCCGTGACGGAAACCATTTTTCAGATTAGAATTCCTAAGAAGTCTCCTAGTGAACATGAAAATTAACGTTGATCAAAGCTACGTTTTTCTGCGTGCTTCTACGAATAAATAGAAGGAGGCGACGAGAGCGCCCAATGTTCCGCAAATCATATCCATCATCGTGTCGGTCAAACTACCATTTTGCGAATGAAGCTCAAAGAGATGATCCACCGTAAACTCATAAATCTCCCACATTCCAGCCATTGCAACAGCAAACAGGAACGCGAACCAAATGATGATGTTGGAAGGCAGACCGCCCAGCCCTTTACGCTTAGCCATCTTGATCAAGATGAATCGTCCTACGAAGAATAAAATAATTCCAGACAGCAGATGTTCAATCTTATCTAAATAAGGGATGACACCATACAAATTGAATAAATTGGCGAGCATCATCGTGATTGTGATAAAGACCATCACCGAAAATTGAAGTGCGGGAGGCAGTTCGCTGTTGGTCCTTGTGATTAAGCCCTTAAAGAGTAACAGGACTAGAATGATAAGGGCCGCTTGAAATGTTTTATCATCATTTCCATTCAGGCCAAAATAAACAATTGATACTCCGCAAATGAGGTAGAGAATCATTTCAAAAAAATAATTGAACCTATGGTTTCTAGAAGTTTCTTGCATAGCAGTTCCTTTCTGACTAGACATGTTTAATTAATTATCACCCGTTCAAAGCCACCCCATACGACAATCATATCATTAGTTATAAAAAGACTCCCGTGACATTCCCTTAAGCGGAAATACACGGGAGCCTTGAGCGATCCAATCAGCCCTTACATCGCTTTTTCAGCCAAATCGTTAACTAAATTTCTCATCCACTTCCGGGAGTAAATCCGGGCGTAGCCGAAGCCAAAACGGACAACCTCCTCAAGTGATATGACGAGATATACAAGGTAGACTGGCTGCTTCCAGACGTATGACAGCAACAGTCCGGAGGGGACACCTATCAGCCATGTCGCGGTCGATTCCATGCTGAACACGAACTTGCTGTCTCCCCCACTGTTTAGAATGCCGCCTGCTATAATCATATTGGAAACTTTGGCCCAAAGAAATCCAGCGAATACGATAACGATATATATGCTCATCTGTTTAGCATCCTCGGAGATATTGAATGCGGAGACATACAGCTTCGAGCCTGCCGCAATGATAACCCCGACAATTAGAGAGATGATAATGCCAAGACGAATGAACTTTTTCGCATGATCGAGTGCGATATCCGTTTCGTTCGCGCCCAAACGGTTGCCAACCAAAACCCCAGCTGCACTAGCCAGACCGGACAATAAGCCGATGCAAAGCCCTTGCAATGGGAAGGTAATGGTCATCGCCGTCATCTCCATCGTCCCCATGCGGCTATAGATGATCGCATATGCCGTTTCACCCAATACCCAGATCAATTCAGTCAGCAGCAGCGGATACGTCGTTCCAAAAAACTTGCGGATGAGCGGTTTAGGAATGATGAACAAGTTCTTTAACCCAACAGCGCCTGGTAAACGATATCGGTACACGGCACCAATGATCAACAAACATTCTATTACCCTGGAAATAAGGGTTGCAATAGCTGCGCCCTTCAGACCAAGCGCTGGAGCGCCGAAGTTCCCGTAAATAAGTACGTAATTCAGTATAATATTCAACACAACAGCAATTAAGCTTACATACATCGGCCATTTGGCATGGCCCGTACTACGCAAAATGGCGGAATACATCATCGTGAGCATGACAGGTACAAAGCCGATCGACATGATCTGCAGAAAAATATACCCATTATCTATTACATTCGCATCTGTCGTGAACATGCTCAGGAAAAGCGGCGAATCGATGAAGACAGCCGCAGAAAATAAGAACGAGAACGCGAAGCCGACGATCAGTCCAAGGCCCAGCACCTGGGAGACGCTTTTGGAATCTTTGTTCCCCCAAAACTGGGCTGCATAAATAGACACACCCGTCGATAGACCAGCCAAGACAACCGCGATGATCCCATATATTTTGGTGGACATTCCCACCGAGGCAATCGCCACATCTCCAAGCTGCCCGACCATCAACTGATCCGTCAAATTGAGCAATGCCATCAGTAAGCTTTGAAGCGTAACAGGTACAGCGATTTTATACACACTTTTGTAGAAGTTCTCTTTCTCTGACATGGATCATTCACAACCCCCATATTCTCGATTTTACCGCGTCCATAACCATTCGCAGTCTATGACTTCGTGTGAGGTTATATCACTTTTTTGTAGCGCATGAGCGTATAATTATCTTTTGGCTGAATTTCTACAACCTTGAACTTTTTCGCAAAGCACAATTGCTGATACCCGTCTCCATCCACTAAAGTAATGTTCGTGGAACCCCCTATGATGATCGGAAGCTGCATCAAAATAATTTCATCGACAATGTCCTGATCGAAGATATGCCAGTTCAAAAAGCCGCCGCCCTCGACCATCAAGCTGGTAATCCCGAAGTTGTCTTCCAACTGACGTTCAAGCTCCACGAAATCGACTTTATCCTCACCGCAGATGAGGCACTCCTTCCCTCTTTCCCGGATCTGCTTGATTTTATATTCATCCCGTCCTTTCTCGGTTGTGACAATAATCGTCCTCCCCTCATCCGAAAGCACATTGCTATCCAGCGGAATATCCAAGGTGGTCGTCGGAATGATCCGGATTGGATTTTTGTTCTCCTCATACCGATTAGTAAGAAAGGGATTGTCCGTCAGAATTGTATTTTTGCCGACCATAATGCCCTGCACATTCCCCCGGAATAGATGAATGAATTCCATATCCTCACTGGAAAACAAAGAAAAAAGCTCCTTACTCGAATTACCAGCTCCCATAGTGAGCTTACCGTCAATCGAAATTTGGCTGAATATCGTTGTTTTCATTTGTCTTCTCCCCGTCTCTTTTTAGCTTTTATATGCGCCCCAGAATGCTTGGATGGTCTGTTCAATTTTTTTCAATGCTTGTTCAGAATTGCTTAAGGGCAGCTCGGTTAGACCCGCATTTAGCGCCTCCCATACATGAATCATGAAGGGGTAAGTCGGCATCGGCCGTGCGTGCTCCAACAGCGATATAATCATCTTTTTGTTAGGCGTAGCAGAGGCAGCTAGACGGTTCAGCACCTCTTCCTGAGCTGGAATCCGCTGTACACCCAGCGTCCACATGGTTTGGCACTCATCACTCAGCATAAAATGCGTGAACGACAAGATATCTTCCCGCTCCTCCGATGTTAACGAATGATTCGGGTAAATCAAGCCGATAGAAGAAGACATGGATAGCGATTGCTGGCCTTCTATGACCGGAAGCTGGCAGACCGCAAGCCTGTTGTTCATCTGCTTGTCCAGATGGTTATAAATCCACTCTCCACAAATAATGGCGCCAATCTTACCGTCAATAAACTGCTCTAACAGTCCTGTGGAACCGTCGAGACTGACGAGCACGCCTTGATCCATCTTGTCATGGATGAACTCAAGTGCTCGCTTCATTTCAGGGGTTACGATATTCGGCTTTCCATCCTGAACAGGCCAACCACCGAAAGCTGTAAGAAACGGAATAAACCAATAACCCTGCTGTAAATCTGCTCCAATCGGTATGATGCCTTGAGCGGACAACCTCTCTGCTGCCTCTTCGAACACTTCCCATGTCGTCGGCGCACTGGCGTAAATCTCCGGATTGTAATACACAACCAGATGATTGCCCCGTAATACCGGGATACCATACTGAACACCATCCAGTTGCATCGTTGAAAGTGCCCCTTCAGTGAGTGCATCATCGAATAGCCAGCCCGGTACTTCAGAGTAAAGGCCATTCTCAACGTAGGAGGACATATCCGCAGGAACCATCGCCAGATGCGGACCTTGATGGGTGTCCTTAATTTGGTTCAGGCGCGCAGTCAACTCCGTAATGTTCATCACTTGTGGCGTAATTTGTACGCCGAAGCGCTCTGTATACAGCTTGCAAATTCCCTCCAACACCTCAATCGAGGTATCTCCCGGACCGTCAAACTCATGCCATAACACAATTTCTTTGTTCTTCTTTTCCATCGCTGCCTCTCTCCCTTAACTAACTTGTCTATGATTGTTTACGAGCACTAAAGCCTGATTTGGTGCAAGCAGTAAGCTGTCTAACGTCTGACCTGCGATGCTGCCCGTTAAGGAACTATCCAGTGTCACGGTCATTGGGCACCGCCCAGGTACCGCAGCCTTCAAATCAACTTGGCAGGAAACATCAGCACTCAAGTTAAAGCAGCAGAGCAGCGTCTGTTCGCCATGCATATACCCGTACAGAACTGTACCTTCCGGGGATTGAGCCACGAAAAAGTTTTCTGGCTTCACTAGCTGAGGCCAATCTTTCTTGAATTCACTCAGCTCCGTCAGCAGCGGCAGCATCGGTGCAGGATTAGTCCAATTAATTTGCATGACGTTAAAAAAGGCGCGGGAAATCTCCTCTCCGTTCGTGTTGTCGCCAAGACCACAGTTGAGGGGCTGCTCCTCATTCATTTCATAGCCAGTCGTCACGTATGGAATTGCATTCGGAAGAAATTGATTAAATACTGCAATCATCCGAGCCACCTCAACACCGCCACGGCTCGTGATCCGAGGCGTATCTGCTGTTTCAGCACAGGCGAACACATGAATGTTTAACTCAGGCAGCTCCTCTAAGAATGAAACGAGATTGTCCTTATTGATTTGCGTCATGACATTCCATCCGCTGCCAAGCATAATGTTGTAGCCGGTGCTCGCCGCCTTCTTGTGATTACGATTGAACAAATCTTCGCTGATCAAGATTGCATTCGGATTCAACTCTTTAATCGTGTCAAAAATACGAGTCAACAGCGGAATAGGAAGTACATGTCCGATATCGATGCGGAAGCCATCAATCCCATACTTTTCGAGATTAAACCGTACGGCCTCCTCCAGCACATCCCACAGCTCCAGATTCGGCTCCTCACCCGGGTAGTCATTGCATTTAATCGTATCAAAAAGAACATATGGTGCCTGATCCGAACTTATAAGATGTCTCACTTGCGGAGAAAAGTCCTTGTAGAGGCGCAAGAACGTAATGTCTGTCCAAATCGGCTGCACATCGTTAATCCAATCCGAATGCGCGGGAGCAGTCGTTATCCCCATCTCTTGCTCCACCAAAGTTAATAGCTCATCTCCAGTTTTAGCAGCCCTCTCTTTTAACTGCTGCCAAAGGATTGGATGAAGTTCATTGGGCGGCGGCGAGAACTTCCGCAGAAATGCTGCGGTTTCCTGGCTGTGGTAGACCGTCTCCAATTTGTCAGGCGTACACTCCTCAAAGAATCCAAGCTCAGGAATCGATGGCGGTGCAAAGCCTTCTAATTCCTGCATTTTGATCCAATACACCCATTCAGGATGTTCGGTAATGAACGCACTGTTTTTCGCCGTTACACGGGGAATGAAATCAACAACAGTCTTAATATCAAGCAAATGACAAGCTTCTACCAAAGCGCTGAGCTCATCGTGGATCGTAAACTCCTCCATACCATCCAGCAGGCTGTCGTGTAGGTTCTGATCCAAGTGGAATAACGATTGCACAGCGTAAGGTGACCCGATATCTCCTTTCAGATTCAACTTGCTGTACTGGTTCACTGGAAGCATATACAGAATATTGATGCCCATTTTTTTTAACAGCGGCAGAAGAATAAGGAATCTTAAAAAAGTGCCGGATTCAATTGTTCCATCATGGTTGTAATCCCAAGCCGTCGAATAACGAATTAATGAAGAATAGATCGCGCTGTCGTCTAAATTCGTGCGTTCCTTGAGAGAATATCTCCACGATAGCTTGTCTACATACTTCAAATGCTCAGTCAAAAAATCATACGGATGTACACAAATTTCACCGTCTTTTTCCAAAAGAACACACTCATATTTGCACTCATTCCACACAGCAGGAATCCAAATTGGCGCGACGTCTTTATCTTTGTGTGTAGACAAGTAATCCTGAACAAGTCTAAATTTGCTTTCTTTGCTCATTAACAGATCCACCTCTCGTTGATTGCAGTTCTACGTTTAGGGAACAAAAACCGTCTTTACGGTGTCACTCCCAACCACCTTCAAAGAGTTCAATTCATAGCCGATCAACTCGTTTATTGCTGCCTCGTGCTGATTGAGCTTAACTTTTCTGGTCACCAATTTCTCCAGTTCAGGTGTCTCAGCGGCAAACCGCAAAGCCTCCTCGAACATGTAGCGGTATTCGCCCGCTGCGATAATTTTGATTGCATGCTGTACGAATCTGGTAGGGGAAAAGGTGTACCGATACTTCGCATTAATTCCAAAAGGAACAATGCGCCCTCCTCGCTCAATCCATTCCTCCGCTACTTCGAGCTGAGTGCCAACCGTATCGATAATCACATCAAACTTATGTCCCGCGCAGATTTCATCTACGGTAGCTTGATTTAATTGGGATGGTGTTAGAGCAAAATCCGAGATTTCTCTAGCAAATGCCAACCGATAGGGATTAATTTCCGTCGCTACCGTAAGCGCAGCTTTTGATTTACTCACCATTTGACTTAACAGCCCCATTGGACCCGATCCAAGAATGAGCACCTTATCGTCAGCCGTGACATTAGCTTCTTTGAAATTGTGCAGCACACAGGCAAGCGGCTCGATTAATACCCCCGTCTCCCAGCTCATATGATCAGGTAAAAGGTGTGCAAACGTTTGTACAGTTGAGAAAAAAAAAGTGAATGTCCCATTTCGATTCAAACCAGCAATAGGCATCCCATTTCCATCGGAGCCTATACATAAGTGCGGCTTTTCTTTCAAGCAAAAATAACACTCATTGCAGCTTTGATTCGGATCGATAACTACACGGTCCCCCACCTTAACACGGTCAACATTACTGCCAATTTCGATTACGGTCCCTACAGCCTCATGACCGCGAATGATTCCTGGAACTCCTTCCTCTTTACCGGTTATGACCGCTAGATCTGTTCCACAAATGCCTGTCATCTCAATCCGAATCTTAACTTCATCCTGGGTTACAATCTGTGGCTCTTCCCATTCGCAGAGCTCTAGCTTATCATTGGATGTCCACACCAGCGCTTCCATACGCATTCTCCCTTTCGTTTTTCCTATTATCCATATTCCACCAGAATATATCATACCTCCCATGTAAAAGTAAGGTGAATATTGTCGTAAAATGTTATTGTTTACATTTTTATAAAGCTCTCAGATAAATAAACGCTTTAAATAAAAAAACCACCTCCCCCATAAATCAGGAAAGGTGTACCTTTACTAAGCCTATTTTGCAGGCTCCTGTTTAAAAATGATTTTAAAGATAGGGTAGAATATCAAGAACGAAATTGTACTATTGATAATCATTGTAATAATATCCGCTGTTGTCTCCCCCATTGAACCCATTCCCCATGTGTTAATTAATAAGTTATAGATAGGAGCCTTGTAAAATCCTTGCGCCGCGGCAGCACCAACGGTTATAAGAATATACGCTAATACATACCAGAAAGCAGCCTTCCAAACGTTACTGTTTGATTTAAATGTAATGCTTCTCTGTGCGAAAAAGTTAATGATCTGTGCAATGCCGAGCGTGATTTGAACGGCAAGAAAATAGCCAAGTCCTCCTCCACCTCCTGATGTAAGCGAACCAGCCGCATAATCGAATATATAATAAGCACTTCCATCAAAGTTATGTCCTAACTGAAAAACTTGAAAGCTTGTAGATAGTAATGATGTCTGTGCAAATATGAGTTTAAATAAAGGCATTAGAACAAGTTGTAATACCGTCATTCCAGCACTCAGTATAAAAAATACTATGAATTGTGCAATATTCGGATGTTGTCCCTTGAATTTATTCCAAACACCCATCATTCCTGTATTTTTCTCGATATTTACTTCGCTCATACTCTTCTATTTCTCCTTTGAAGCCTAGAAAAAGGAGATACCGTAGTATCCCCTTTTCCTCGCTTACTATTTTCCTATCGGTTTATCCATTTCAATACCTTCAAGATTTGCTTTCGACTAATTTTCCCGCCAGTAAAACGGTCGATTTGACGAAAAGGCATATTCAGAACAAAGTAGACATTATTCGCTAGCAGAGGTTTATTGACTGCTTCAAAAAACTTGTTAAAGAAAAGGACCATATGATAGATTGTTTTTCCAAGTGCGTTCTTATATTTAGCTTGAGCAATGGTGTCGTTTAACCCCAAGTCCTGCTTTGGATCCCAATAAGGAGAAGGAGGTTCATAACCCAAGAGCCCCTTATATTCCGCTGCCGTTACTTCATGAACATGTCCGCTAAAATAATGTGGGAATTGATCCTTTGTATATTCACAAGAAACCGAATCGCCCGTAAGCATAACATGTTCCTTCAAAAGAATAGACTGGATTGAACTTCCGATTTGAATGTCGTAAGCGCCAGGCTCGACCGCCCAATCGTGAATCGTCGGATTATAATACGAAAAATCACGTTCCTCCAGAATCATTGTGACACGTTTGCTTTCACCCGGCTCTAAGCTCACCTTTTCAAAACCTTTTAATTCTCGTTTGGCTCTAAATATCGATGAATCTTGTTTCTGGATGTAGAGCTGCGCAACCTCTTCCCCTGCGACTGCCCCTGTATTGGTGATGGTAAATGAAACCTGATGCTGATTAACCGTTAAATCCGTATATGCAAAGGTTGTATAGGACAGCCCATAACCAAACGGAAATAACACAGGTTTATTCACGGTATCAAAATAACGGTAACCGATAAAAATGCCTTCGATATGCTCTGCGGTTGCCTCCTTACCTGGATAATAAGGAGCAGAAGAGACATCACTATACTTAATCGGGAATGTCTCGCTGAGCTTACCACTTGGGTTGTACTCTCCAAGTAAAACACTCTTTAACGCTTCAGCGCTTCCTTGTCCAGATAAATAGGTATGAACGATAGCTTTGACATTCTTTATAAACGGCATTTCAATGGCACCACCGCCAGCGAGAATCACCACAATATTGGAATTGACTTCTGTTAATGAACGAAGCAGTTCGAGCTGGTTATCACGTAAGCTAAGGTTTACGCGGTCAACACCTTCGGCTTCGCTGCCTTCGTCCAGCCCCAAAAACAGCAAAATGGTATCTGCTTTCTGAGCTAACGTAACAGCTTCCATTAACAGACGGTCATTTTTTCCACCCATTCGCTTGAAGCCTTTCGCATATCCCACAATCGATAAGCCAGATTGACCGAGCACATCGCAGGCATTGGATAGCTTGGCAGGATTAATAAGCGAACTTCCAGCACCCTGGTAGCGAGGATTACTGGCGAAATCACCAATAATTGCAACTTTATTGCCGTGTTTAAGCGGTAATATCTTATCGTCATTTTTCAATAACACAATCGAACGTTTGGCAGCTTCTATCGCTTTATTGTGGTGCTCCTCATAATCGATACGCGATGTATCTTGATCATGGAGCTGGGTAGTAAAGACTAATCCGAGCAGACGATCGACGGCGTCATCCAGCACTTCTTCGTCTAGCTCATTGTTTTTAATGGCTTGCACGATTTCTTGATCCGTAATTCCATTGGTTGAAGGCATTTCCAATTGATTGCCTGCTTTCAACCCTGCAACACGGTCATTATTACCGCCCCAATCCGTAACGACTACGCCATTAAAATCCCATTCACCGTACAGAATATCCTGTAACAAATCGTTATTTTCATTGGCGAACGTGCCGTTGACTTTGTTGTAAGAGGTCATGATGGTTTTCGGTTGACCCTTCTCAACTACACGTCTAAATCCTTCTAAATACAATTCTCTTAACGAGCGTTCATCCACGACTTCGTCAATCGTCATTCGCATATGTTCTTGGCTATTGACCGCAAAGTGTTTAGGACATGCAGAAATGCCGTTCACCTGAATGCCTTTGACCATCTCACTCGCTAATTCTCCCGTTAAATAAGGGTCCTCGGAAAAATACTCAAAATTTCGTCCGCATAACGGATTCCGCTTGATGTTCAATCCAGGACCAAGCAACACACTCACTTTTTCGCTAGCTGCTTCTTTTCCAATCGTTTGACCAACCTCATAGATCAATTGTCTGTCCCAGCTATTAGCCAAGGTTGCCGCCGTCGGAAAACAAGTGGCAGGCAGACTTTTATTTAAGCCTAAGTGGTCTGCCTTTCCGCCTTGCTTCCTCAAACCATGCGGTCCATCTGTCAGCATAATGCTGGGAATCTTCACCCGGTCGATTGCTTTTGTATTCCAAAAGTTTGCGCCAGACATTAAAGATGCCTTTTCTTCTACGGTCATACTTTCGATTAATGCTCTATACTTCAATCTCTTCACCCCGCATGCTTACGCCTATTTTTCGAATAAGTAGGTTTGCAGGATCGTGTACAACACATGCTGAACACTTGTGCGAACCCCGTTTGTGATTCCTGCAGGATCCTTCTTGTATGCTTGTTTTAATAATTTCTCGTTTTTACTTGGTGTCATAATATCAAGCATGAGGTCATTGCCAGCTACAACCGCATCCGGCGCTTTCATAAACCCAAAGACTGCATCGCTGGAAACAAATCCATCAAAGCCCCATTCCTTACGCAGAACATCATTTAACAAGACGGAATTCGCTCCTGCCCACTTTGTCCCGATGATCGAAAAGCTGGACATTGCGCCTAGAGGGCTGCTTTCTTTAACCGTAATCTCAAACGGCTTCAAGTAGATTTCGCGAATCGCTTGCTCGTTGGCCCAGATCAGATTTCCTGAACGAGCATTGGTTTCTTGATCGTTCAGCGCGAAGTGCTTCATAAAGGCAATAATGCCTTGGTCTTCTGCGCCGTTTATCATAGATGCCGCCATTTTTCCTGAAAGCACAGGATCTTCTGAGAAGTATTCAAAGTTACGGCCGCCTTGTGCTGTACGGTGAATATTCATCCCCGGTGCATACCAGCCTTGAATGCCATACGCACGCGCTTCTTTACCAACCGCTTCTCCCATTTGATAGGCTAGATCATTGTTCCATGTTGCTGCAATGACGATTTCAGACGGATATGACGCGGCTTCGATTGGCTTAAAGAAGTAACTAAATCCAGCCGGTCCGTCCATCAACAACGTTT
Organism: Paenibacillus sp. FSL R5-0923; assembly: GCF_038009145.1. Taxonomy (NCBI): domain Bacteria; kingdom Bacillati; phylum Bacillota; class Bacilli; order Caryophanales; family Paenibacillaceae; genus Paenibacillus; species Paenibacillus sp. FSL R5-0923. The sequence continues at coordinate 839,662 of NZ_JBBPAT010000001.1, read as the reverse complement.
TAGGAACACCCAAACGCTCTACTGCCATCGTTCTATAGGCGCCGTTTGCTACATAATCAATCATTTCGTCCAATGTAAACTGATCCATGAATTCATTCCATTTCGGATCATCAAAGGCTAAACCTTTCAAATCCTCCAGTACTAAGCCATTATTAGCGCCAACCGTTGGCATTTCCATCGTTGAAGCTTCCGGCTCTTTTGAGAATGCGTCGACCACATTTTGCGGTGCTTTATGACTAATATTTTCATCTGAAGGGTAAGTCTTCTCCCAATCATTCCGGGACAAATACGTAACTTCACCTTTTGCTAATTCAAAGCGATTCTCGTAAGGTGTTCCGGTATCCTTATCTTGTTTGAAAACCTTCTTGTCAGCCAACTCAAGGTCATAGCTTGCCACGATATCATGGACATTGCGAGCCACTTTAATTGAATAGGTGCCCTGGTCTAGTACATACGCTTCTTCTACGTTCATATCATAAGAAGACATCTCTTCGGTAGCAAACGAAAGGGTAAGCACCTCGGATTGACCTGCTTCCAGCAGAGACGTCTTTGCATAAGTGGCCAGTTCGATCGCCGATTTTTCAATGCCGCCTGCAATATACGGAGCTGAATAATATACTTGAACAACATCTTTTCCGGCTCTGTCGCCAACATTTTTCACTTCGACTTGTAGTTCAATCTTGTCTTCCGACAATGACTGATTCAGAACCTTCCACTCGAAATCCGTGTAGCTTAATCCATGTCCGTAAGGATATAACACGGTATCTCGATAGCCTGCTTCATCATTTAAAAAGAAGGTTTCATAGAAACGGTAGCCGACATAGATCCCTTCTTGATAATTGAGGAATGAATACTTCAAATTATCGTATTTGTAGTCTCCAAAGTTCTCACTTGCTGGAGCCGATGAATTGTCATACACGTACGTATCCGTGATACGGCCTGATGGGTTGATATTTCCTGCAAGAATATTTCCTAATGCGTTGGCACCGTAAGGACCAGGTGTTCCTATCCACAAGACAGATTTAATGGATTTAAATTCATTTACGAAACCAAGCTCTAAGGCATTCCCCGCATTTACAACGATTGTGACATTTTCAAATGACTGTGCAACCTTTTCAATCAAAGCGCGTTTATTTGCTGTCAATTTCAACTGTTCAGCGGTCGCATCACTAGCTTCTGTACTCTCACTAGCAATGACAATAATTGCATTTTCCGAATAGGATTTCGCTTGTGCTATGGCTTCGTCCGATAAATAATCGATTTTAGGTTCATCGCTAGAGTTTCCGCCTAACATGCCTTTTACAACTTGAATGACTCCGGTACTCGCCTTGCTGCCCACTCCTGCTTTTGCACCAACCTCTTGATACAAGTCATGAAGCTCGGTATTGTATGAAATACCTGCATTTTCTAGACCTTTAAATAAATTAACCGCACGGGAAGTATCCCCCGCACCCGATCCTCCGCCGCCATAACGTAGCTCTAATGCAGCTAATCCGAAGACGTTAACCTTTTTATCTTTCAAAGGTAGCTGTTTATCATCATTCTTCAATAGAACAATGCCTTCATTCGCAATTTCTTCAGCTATTTTTCCACCTTGTTCACGTGCTGCAAGCGCCTCAGGGGAATCGGTTACGGCTGTAATGTGTTTTCCTGTCAGCGCATCGATGATGCTAGAAGCGGTTGCACCGAATTGTACGAACAACAATATGACAACAAGCGCTACGATCGACCAGCCGGTGAAACGTCTTGGTCTATTTTTAATTTTCTTGTAGCGTTTCGCTTCTTTTTTCATCGCTCTACGATCTTTGCGACTTAGAGCTTTCAACTCCATTTTTGTTTGTTGCTTTTGCTCTTTTCTTAATTGTTTGTCCTGTTCAATCGCTGCTGTTCGTTCTGCTTCCGGTAGCGCTTTAATTTCTTGCTTTCGCGCTCGCAGCTTAGCTTTATCTTCCTTCACCTTTTGCACGATTTCACTTTTTTTAACGCGTTTAGTATTAAAATTGTCCACCACGGCGACCCCCTCCGGTATCGTCTTTCTTTTTCACAATCATAATATAGCGCTTACATTTTAACTATGAGGATCTTGTCGAAAAAAAAGCTAAATATTGCGTTCATTCGATTTATCAAGAAATCGAGTGAGCAATATTTAGCATTAATCATTAGTCTTTTCTAGGTCGATCATAAAGATTCCGAATATCGGGACTTCGAACTCAAGTGTATGATTTCCCTTTATTTTCAGTTGCTCTACGCTTCTCGAAGGTCGATTAATCGCATTCCAATACGCAATATCTTCGAAGGACAACTTTTTACATTTTCTTAAATCAGCAAGGTCTAATCGCTGATCTATCTGCTCAGTTGTTAATCGTTGCTTGATCAATCGGTATGTCCCTTCAAGGTTTGTAAGTTCCATCTTCACAAAGACATAGGGACTTTTTGCCTTATGCCAAGCTAGTTCCAGTTTTTCCTTATTTTCATTGATAAACAGATGTTGCTCTTCTTCTGGATAAACAGTTAAAATGCGGTAATTATCTTGCTGTTTTGTCACGATACATGAGTTGTTTTTGAACACAATCTCATCAAACAAGCGACTCACAAACTCTGTCGCATACCAATTGTCCTTGTAACGACCATCCGGTGTAAGTAATGAAAGCTTACTTGCCAGCTCATCTGGAAAATACTCAAACAACTTCGCAGAATCGAGTGATAAGGGGGGGAAATAGTGACCTGCAATTTCGTTTTGATTCATTAGGTTTATATATTGCCAAATGCTTGCATTTGCTTGCGCTAGATCCGAATAGGCGTGTAGATAATCATCCTGATCGTAAATCAGCATTCGATCCAAAATACGATTCTGATCTTGTATGTTTGTATTCTCACCAATGACCCGAATGTAGTCTTCATCAAATAGATAATTAAGCGCAGTTTCAAGTGGAATCTTGCGCATACGGGTCCAGTCATCAATGCAATAAACGGCATTATGGCAGATTATATCAAGCAACACCGCATCTTCTGGCGGGATGGGAAAATGAATGACCACGTTCATATAGTTTTTAAAAATTGAAATGGCATTCACTAGCGACAGACGCAATTGCCTGCTATTTTTCATTTCATAGAAGCAGCGGAACTCGTACATCCAATCCTGACTTGTCATATAATTTTGCTGCAGATGGAGATTCAATTCAGTCATTACCGTTTGAAACCATTCATTGTTATGAAATCCCCGCTTCTCCCAATCATCCAAATCTATAGATTGAAATTGAAGGTAGGGAATCATGCCAACAGACACGATCTGCTGCAATATTCGATCCAACTCACTAAATGAACAGACCAGCTTCCCTTCGCTCAACCGTATATCCACTTTTTTAAAAATACGATTGACCGCTACCCACTTCACCCCTAGACGCTGACGCACTTCGAGCAAACGGCTATCCATAAGTTTACCTTTTATTTTAAGAACATGATTCACCTTTGAGTACTGGCCGATCGTTTTATGCAAATCTAATTGAACCTCGATGCGATTGGGGGCAATAGATGGGCCAGCCGGTAATTCACCTAACGGCACATACGGCGATAGTAAGGCTAATACATCTTGGGACAGCTCCGCATCGACACGATTCTGCACCGCTCTTATTTGACGCTGTTCACGAAATTCAGCAGGTGAAAGCTCATACCTTATTTTAAATGCCTCGTTAAATGAGCGTACATTGGGAAAGCCGTTAGCTAAAGCAATCGTGACAATCTTCTCGTTCGTATTTTCCAGCATACGTAAGCTATGAAACAATCGCACTTCTTTGATGTAATTTCCGATTGAAATCCCTAGCTGATTTTTAAAGGAATGTGCCAGGTAGTATTTGCTACTATAAGACTTTTCAGCAATCTCATCCAGGCTGAGTTTGTCCGCATAATTAACATTGATATATGATACAATTTCTTTTACCTTATCCGAAGCAGTATGAACTTGCTTCTTTTCATCTTCTGGCCCAAGATATCGGTACAGCAATCCGATTAAACGTTTCGAATACCCTTCGATGATATAATCAGAACCGGCTCCCGGATATATCCTTTCGACGTACAAGTACGCCATACAATTCTTCACAAGCTCATATCCATCTTTTTTGTACACCATCGATAGTGGAATGTTAAGCTTAAATGCCGGAAACTCCTCTTGATACTCATTGGTTAGAAACTTTACCGAGAGCGTCGCATTCTCTTCACTGCCAATTACACGAACAATATCACCTTTATTGAAAACGAAAATATCGCCTGTCCGAATCAAAATATCCGAACCGTTTCGCATAATTTCCAGATAACCAGAAAGAACAAACCATGCCGTTAACTCCGTCATAAGTAGAAAATCCACTTCCTCAATCGTTTCGATTGCGGCCAGTACGATTTGATCTGATCCATTTTTCTTCTTATTCAAAATCAACAATCTCCTCTTCCAACATGAAAAAATATGTTACTGTTACTGAGTACCTGACCATTTGCTCATAATTATTGATTATAAACGATTGCTCTCTGAAATCTAAAAAAATAGGACGGTGCATCATATGGTATTTGCATTTCTGTTTATATTCGCTATGTACGCGGCAAGTAACTATTACATCGCAAGAAAAATTTTTAAATGGTTACAACATGTATTTCCAAGTATTAATGGGATTATATACGGAGTCATCTACAGCTTGTGTGCGGTAACAATCATTATTAATTTACTATTGTCCTCTTCAGCTATGACGACCGATTCAAGTATTGTTAATTTTATTGGCCAATTCGGGGACTATTGGATGGGGATCTACTTCTATTTGTTCTTGCTGTTACTCCTTTCCGATGTAATCTTACTTATTATTAAATGGATCAAAATCATCCCCTCCCCTGCGCCAAAACGTGTTATTTTTCATACAAGGTCAGTAGTATTAATTCTAGTCATAGGGTTGGTGTCCTATGGGATTTATAATGCGAATCAGATAAAAGAAGTTACTTATCCGATCCAAATACATAAAAGCACGTCGTTAGATCATTTAAATATTGTTCTGATCAGCGACTTACATTTAGGCTACGTAAATGATGTAAAGTTTATTGAAGACGTTGTTGATCGTATTAATAACATGCAGCCGGATATTGTGTTGATGTCAGGAGATATATTTAATGGTAACTACTATGCGCTCTCTAATCCTTCCAAAGGAATAGAGTTATTAAATACTATTCAGTCTACCTATGGGGTTTATGCTTGTTTAGGTAACCATGATGCAGGACGATCATACGATGAGATTGTGAACTTTATAGATAAGAGTAATATTAAACTTCTAAATGATGAGCATGTCGTTATTGATAATCAATTCGTTGTAGTTGGCAGGAGAGATTCATCACCGATTGGTGATCAAGGAAATGCTAGAGCAGTTACTTCTGAAGTGATGGGTAACATTGATACAACTATGCCCGTTATCGTAATGGATCATCAACCCACGAATATGATTCAGTACGGAGATGATGTCGATTTAATACTTAGCGGACATACGCATCAAGGACAAGTATTTCCTGCAAATCTAATCACCAACGCTATGTTTACAGTAGATTACGGGCACTATCAGAAAAATCAGAACAGCCCTAACGTCATCGTCACATCTGGTGCAGGGACTTGGGGACCGCCATTACGCATTGGAACGAATAGTGAGATAGCACTAATTAAAGTTGATTTTAAATAGAATGATTTATAAAAAAAAGCGGACAGCCTTTGGACGAGAATTACCGCCCTAGACTGCCGCTTTTTATAGTTTTACCTAAGGTTGGTGCGGAGAATATCCGTTATCTTGAAATTTGTCTCTCTACATCATACAACGGTTTTTACCCATATCCTCCTGTAGCATAGTCTAGCGATTATAAATACCTTCTTTTATACATCAAGGTAACTTGACCTGCTATGTATTCCGCACTATATTGGCTGCCATCCTTAATCCACCACATAATAATCCCTAATAGTGATGCTGCAATAATATCAAGGGAGACAACCTCCTTAGTGGAATCTATGTTTCTCACGTTTCTTCGCTTTTCGATAGTATTTTTTAATAGGTTGGTTAATTGGTTTTTGAAGCCTTTGTGCTCTACCAATACAGCAAAGATTTGCCGGTATTCATAAAAATAACTTAAAAATGTGACCAACTGCTCCTGCTCGATACTGCTCTTCACTTGTAATAACGGTTCAACCTTCATGGACAGGTCATCAAAGATTTCATGTACGATCTGGCGCAATAAATCGTTAATATCCTCATAATGCAAATAAAACGTTGCACGATTCAGCTCAGCACGGTTGGCGATTTTTTGGACAGTCAATTGAGAAATCTCCACATTCTCGGCCAATAATGAAAAAACAGCATTTTTCAGCATCTTTTTTGAGCGAATGGCTCGTGGATCAACTCTTTTATGTTCGGACATTTCATCCCTCTATTATCGTTTATATAGTATTTCATCAACTAATTTACCCATTCTGTCGATTAGTCGACATTTTCAATAAAATTGCAAATAGGAATACCGTTTAAATGCTGATATGATTTATTTTATCGACACTGTGTCGAAAAAGCAATGAAGAGAGGCCTGCACCATGCAAGAAGATATTAAGGAAATAAATAAAGGAATCCTACTAACCATTCTAATTTTTGGTTGTTTCTTATCTACACTCAATCAGACGCTTTTAAATGTCGCCTTAAGTAGTCTGATGGATGTATTTGATGTCACGGCAACAACTGTACAATGGATTTCAACGGGTTTTATGCTGGTCAACGGGATATTGATTCCGATTACAGCCTATTTAATGAAACGTTTTACAACACGTCAATTATTTCTAAGTGCCATGTCATTTTTATTAATTGGCTCAATCATTTGTGCAGCAGCGCCGAGCTTTAGTCTACTCTTAGTCGGACGGATGATCCAAGCTGCAGGTGCCGGTATTATAATGCCGCTCATGATGAGCGTTGTGCTCGCTATTTTCCCTGTTGAAAAACGCGGCAGTGCTATGGGACTGCTTGGACTGGCGATGATATTTGCTCCTGCTATTGGGCCAACGCTCGCAGGATTTATTGTTGAATATCACTCTTGGCGCTGGTTATTTATCGGCCTCATTCCACTCGTCATCATTGTTATAGCGTTGGCATTCAAGTATTTAGTGAATGTATCCGAGACGTCTAAGTCTAAGCTTGATGTAGTAAGTGTTCTTTTATCAACCGTTGGATTTGGCTTAATTTTATACGGCTTCAGTAGTGCAGGCAGTAAAGGCTGGGACGATGTAGTAGTAATTCTGACCTTAGGGATCGGGATCGCTGTTACGGCCGTATTCTGTCTTCGACAAATCAAGTCTGATGATCCACTGCTGAACCTGTCTGTCTTCAAAAATAAAGTTTTTACGATGACTTCTCTTATTAACGTATTAATCACGATGATGATGTACGCAGATATGATTTTATTGCCTATTTATCTGCAGAATGGCCGTGGTTTTACAGCATTTGATGCAGGACTACTATTGCTGCCAGGGGCGCTCGTAAATGCGTTCATGTCACCCGTCACCGGTAAATTATACGACCGTTTTGGTGCTAAACCACTGTTCATTATTGGTTTACTCTTTATTATTCCATCTATGTGGGCGGTAACTGATCTATCTGAATCTACAACGTATACGTATCTAATGATTCGTACCATTGGCCTGCGAATTGGATTAAGCTTCATCACTATGCCACTCAATACGGCTGGACTAAATGCACTGCCCAAACAACTCGGCACCCATGGTACAGCAGTGAACAATACCGTTCGCCAAATTGCCGGAGCCATCGGAACTGCTGTCGTAATTACGATTTATACTGTGCAGGCAACAAGTCATGCGGCCACAGTGATGCAGAGCAATCCCTCTACTACTCCTGGGATCCTTAAATCCCTTGCATCCATTCTTGGGGCAAGTGACGCCTATTACTTTATGATGATTTTATCCGTCGCCGCGTTTGTTATAACATTATTTATGCCGATGAAGAGCAAGATCATGTTTGAAAAGAAAGCAAACCTAGTTAACAAGGAATAACCTTATAACGTGGAATGTAAAAAGGACAGCGATCAGCTGTCCTTTTACATTATTAATAGCTATTCCCGGCTCACCGGCTTACTCTTGTTTATATTTTTCTTTCAGAATGCTGGAGCCGATTCCCCCGACAACCATTAAAATCAAAGAACCGAAGTTCCAAAAGAATGACCCGCCATTCAAGGTAATCCCTAGCGCCGTTACTTTGTTCAGAAAGAGAACACAGAGTTTAATCACTAACAGCACAATGCCTGCTATTACGAAGACATCAAATACAAACTTTAATTTCGGGTGAGCTAATTTCTTCCCTTCTTCTATCACCTTTTTGGTCAACTCCTCGTCACTTCTTAGTAACTCATCGATAGTTACCCCAAAAAGATCGCTTATTTTAATAATGATTTCAATGCTTGGGTAGTTTTGACCATTCTCCCATTTCGAAACCGACTGTCGGCTTACAAACAGCTTCTCGGCCAGTTCTTCTTGTGACCAACTTTTTTTATTTCTTTCCGCTTTTAACTTCTCCCCAAAGATCATAGCAGCAACTACCTTTCTGCAATTCTTAAGCCTATATTGGATTAATCGTATGCAGAAGTAAAGAACGCTTTAGTTGCAGCCCCGCAACCCTAAGTTGCGATCAACACTAGACTTGTGAAAGGTCTTCGCTTGCCGCTACTTAATGTTGGTCTCACTCAAGCTTGATTACTTTTCCCCTTTTTACTTCTAATCGAATACAGGATGAATAATAAAATAAACCATAACGGAGTACATAATAGAGCCGGGCGTGTCTCTCCAGCGAATAACATGATGATCAGTATCCCAGCGAACAAGGTTAAGACAATATAATTAATAGCCGGTGTGAACGGTGCTTTGAATTTCGATCTCGCCTGTAAGTCTGGCCGGGTTTTCTTGTACTTAATATGGCAGATGAGAACAATGCCCCACACCCATATAAAACAAATGGCGCTTATCGTTGTCACGATTCCAAAAGCCTGTTCCGGAATAAGTTTACTCAAAAGAGCCCCTACAGATATGACAATTGTAGAAATGAATAACGAGTTGGCTGGTACATGGTTTTTATTTAGTTTACCCAAATTAGGTGACGCCTGATCGTTTCTGCTCAAATTATAGAGAATTCGGCTTGTCGAAAACATCCCACTATTACAAGCAGAAGCGGCTGAAGTTAATACGACAAAATTAATAATCCCTGCGGCAATTGGAATCCCTACTAAAGTAAAGGTTTTTACAAAAGGACTCTCTGCCGGACTGAGCTCCGTCCAAGGATTTATGCATAGCAGGACGAAAAGCGCACCAACATAGAAGAATAGAATCCGTAAAGGAATTTTATTAATTGCCGATGGAATATTTTTCTCCGGATCCGCTGTTTCCGCTGCCGACACCCCCACCAATTCCACACCGACATAAGCAAATACAACCATTTGAAAAGAAAATAAGAAGCCTGATATGCCGTTCGGAAAAAATCCCCCATGCTCCCATAGGTTTCGTACCGTCACCGATCCTGCATCCGTCTTAAACCCTATGATCAGTAAAATGACCCCAAGACCAATCAAGGCGAGAATCGTAATTACCTTAATTAAAGCAAACCAAAATTCGAGTTCCCCAAAGCTCTTTACAGTTAATAGATTAAGTCCTAATAACACGACTAGACAGGCGATGGCAGGAACCCACTGCGGGATATCAAACCAGTACTGTACATATACGCCAACAGCAATGACATCAGCCATAGCCGTCATGATCCAGCAAAACCAATAGGTCCAACCAGTAATGAATGCGACCCGTGATCCAAGGTAGTCTTCAGCAATATCCGTAAACGATTGATAGCCCGCTTTAGATAATAGGAGTTCTCCCAGTGCTCTCATCACAAAAAACACAGCAATACCCACGATTAAATACGTGATCATAATGGATGGGCCTGCCTTCTCTATCGCCTTGCCTGATCCCAAGAATAATCCTGTACCAATGGTGCCGCCAATAGCAATAAGCTGAACATGCCGATTAGCCAGCTCTCTCTTTAATTCTGGTTGTGCCATACCTAGTTCCCCCTTGTGAGTACAATAAATTGGAATAAAAAAAGAGAGATTGGATGTCATCCAATCTCCCAGATCGTAAGAATATCAAATAATATTCGCCCTACTGATGGCGATCAGCATGACAAATACATATTCAGTACTCTTCTGTCCTTTTGCCTGAGATTGTGAACCCTTCGGCGCCGCGGAATTTCCGCAGTCTCTCCAGAAGCTGCTCCAGCTAAAGTGTAATCCTTAGCCATCATAGCTCGTGAATTATGAAGTTGATAAAGCGGTAACGCAGTAAAGCTGTTCTGATATTCTAACATATTACTTGTGATGTGAGTGTTAATCAGTGATAAAAGTCTCAAGAATTTAAAGTTAGCCTCATGAACATACTACTTTTTGAAAAGCAAAAAACTAAAGGAGTATGCTAATGAAAGCCGCTATAGTAAAGAAATTCAAAGAAAAGTTAGAGCTACAAGACGTACCTAAACCAAAACCCGGACACAAAGAAATCCTTGTCCATATTCACGCGTGCGGAGTGTGTCATACTGATTTGCATGCTGCTCATGGCGATTGGCCCGTCAAACCGAAACTCCCTCTTATTCCCGGACATGAAGGCGTTGGGATTATTGAAGAAATAGGTGAAGGAGTTACACACTTAAAGGTAGGAGACCGAGTAGGAATTCCATGGCTGTACTCAGCCTGCGGTCATTGTGAGTATTGTCTTACAGGAAGAGAGACTCTTTGTCTCGATCAGCAAAATTCCGGATATTCCGTAGATGGCGGATATGCAGAATATTGTGTGGCAGCTGCCGATTATGTAGTGAAGGTTCCTGATAATCTAAGCTTCATCGAAGCGGCACCTTTATTTTGCGCTGGCGTTACGACCTATAAAGCTTTGAAAGTATCAGGTGTAAAGCCAGGTGAATGGGTAGCCATTTTCGGCGTCGGAGGATTGGGTCATCTTGGTGTACAATATGCAAAGGTGATGGGAATGAACGTAGTGGCCATCGACACGTCGGATGAAAAGATGGAGCTTGCCAAACAGCTTGGCGCAGACAAAACCGTAAATGCATTAAAAGAAGATGCGGCAGACTGGATTCAAAAAGAAATCGGCGGAGTGCATGGTGTCGTTTGTACAGCGGTTGCGAAAAAAGCATTCGACCAAGCCTACCGGGCCATTCGCCGCGGCGGTACCTGCGTCATGGTTGGGCTGCCTCCTGAATCCATGGATGTCCCAATCTTTGATACAGTATTAAACGGAACAAAGGTAGTCGGTTCGATTGTCGGCACTCGCAAAGATTTACAAGAAACATTACAATTCGCTGCAGAAGGAAAAATCAAAACCATTATTGAGACACGTAAACTAGAAGATATTAATGAGATCTACGATCTGATGTTAGAAGGCAAAATCAATGGTCGAATCGTCCTTGATATGACGAAATGATCAATAATAAAAAGTATGCTACCATAATATTTATTACAAGCCACAAAATTTGAGGTGATCGGAATGTTAGAACGTTCCATGGAGAATGTAATGGAATCCGTGAAGGGAAGGAGTGATGTGTAAAATAAAAATGAAAAAGGATGATAACAATGAATAAATACCAAACTATAAATAGCGATGGATTTGGGAGAAGAACGCGGAGATGATGACAAAGCTGCGCACAATATTCGCCGATTGGTATAACGAAGCCAATAACGACGAAGACCCTAACAAATGCCTGCTGCGCATTCGCCTGACAAAGGGCCTGTGGAATGACGCCCATAAAGCGATCAGAAATGAGATTGATTTTGTCAATAAGACGGCAAATTAAGTGGTCACTCCCTTTTTTTCGCCCTACTTATGATAAGGCTCACCGCGCTGTCTGTAACGGCAAGTTATAGGGCCATCCTTTGTGGGGATGACCCTTTATTAATCTAGATTTGTTCAGTTGTCATCTTCGTTAACGCCTACATTTCGCTCACATAAGAGCGTTATTTTTTCTTCACTGGTATCCAGATTTCTCCTGAAACATTCCCATGCCGCGCCATTCCATAATACATTTCGAAACTAGGGCCCTCAACCTGTTCGTATTCAGATGTCGGAAACCACTCAGAATAGATTCGTTGCCATAGTTTTTGCATATCACATTACGGCTCCGGGAAAATCGCCCACGTTAATGTTGGGACAGAAAGTTTTGTGAATCTCTCCGGAATTTCAAGACCCTTAGGTAACCTCTATGCTCAATACGGTAATTCATTTCGACATCCCCTTTTATTGAAATATGAAAGGACATTCGAGGATAGGCTTTTAGAGAAACGCCTGTATCGCGCGCAGATGTCGGCATAATACCATGAAGATTCTTAAAGGCCCGTGCAAACGCCTCCGGCGAATCATATCCATATTTCATAGCTACATCAATAACCTTTGAGTCTGTTGTCTGCAGTTCGAATGCCGCCAATGTCAACCGTCGACGTCGAATGTACTCCGATAACGATACGCCAGTAATAAATGGAAACATTCTTTGAAAATGATAGGTAGAGCAACAGGCTCTCTGTGCTATTTCATCAAATGAAATAGTGTCCGCTAGATTTGTTTCGATATATTCCATGGCACTATTCATCCTGTCCAACCAATCCATCGTATTCCCTCCCTTCAAGGTAATTTTATCGGAAATAAAAAATGAATACCTTGCAATTTCTGCACGAAAAAATCAGCAAAAAACTTGCCCTTATTTATGATACGGTTCCCCGCGCTGGCTGTAACGGCAAGTTTTAGAGCCATCCCATTTGGGATGGCTCTTGTTGAGTCCTCAGCTTTCATCTTGTACACCGATCACAATTTTCGAACCGGCAAGTTCTGATTTTATATTACCGTTGTTCGATCAATCCATACTTTGGGCAGTTACCGACTCGCTGCCTCGATGATCCAGTCGGTCAATTCGTTGATTTGTCTTTTCACGGCGATCGGGTCGCGGTACCAGGATTGGTTCTCCGTCCATATAAATACCTTATTGTTGCGAATCGGCTCTAGCGACCCCCAGATCGGATCAGCCTGCAGCGATTCCAAGCTGACTTCCGTCGTCAGAATCAAATAATCACCCATGTACTCCGAAAGTTTCTCCAGCGAAAATTCATAGTAGGATTCCTCCAGCATAAATCCTGGAACCGTCGTCGTCGGCTTCAGCCCCATTATTTCATACATCAGCCGGCCGCCCCGTCCCGACTTCGGACCAAAAAGGCTCACGTTTCCATCGTACTCTTGCATAATCGAAAGCGTCTCTCCTTCGGGAACGGCTTGTTGGACTTTCTCCCGAATGTCTGCAATTTCCTTCTCGAATTGTTCGTTCCATTTCTCCGCTTCCTCGCGTCTATCTAGCAAGTCGCCGAAATACAGCATTTCTTCCTGAATGGATGCAAACTGATTGTAAGGAACAGATACTGTAGGTGCGATCATCTGATATTTCTCGACTACCTCAGGCTGTGGATTATGCGTTATGATTAAATCCGGATTGAGTTCCAGCAGCTTCTCTAACGAGTCGCCTACATCCGTCACCACGTCCAGCATTCCCTCGAGATAAGGACTCGACATCAAGAACGATTCGGCTGCGATCGGCTGGACATCCAACGCAAGTACGGTGCCGAGATAAGAAATTGCCGCTACGCGCTGAGGGTGTGCAGGAACCTCGACATCGCCGAAAGCAGTCTTGACGATCTTGATCTCCGAAGATGTCAAAGCCTCTGACTCTTGGGCGATCACGGTTGGAGAAGCGCTGACGGCAACCTGGCTGTGCGTTGCGCCTCCGTTGTTCACCGACCCACCGCAAGCCGTTAACATCACGGTCAAGCATAACAGCATCACTGCATAAAAACTTCTGGTTGCTCTAGTCATTTTATTCGCCTCATCCTGTTGAAATTGATAATCAATATCACTCACATGAAAAGGATAGCGTAATAACCGGCTTGGAACAACGGACGATTGTGACATATTCCTTGCATAATCTGAAACGAACTGGCCATATCGTTTACGATATTGACCCGGCGTTATGCCGGCATACTTTTTGAACATGCGGCTGAAGTAAATGAGGTCGGGATAACCGACATGCGATGCTATTTCCTGTTGCGTTGCTATCGTGCCAGCCAGCAGAGCCTTCGCATCTTCCATTCGGAAACGAATGACGTAGTCCAGCGGACTGAGCCCCGTCTGTTCTTTACATTTTCGCGAAATGTATTGTTGGCTGTAATTCAATTGCCGAGCAAGCTCTTCAAACGAGATCGGCTGGCGGTAATTCCTGGACAAATGCCGAATAACTTGCTCAGATAAGGATGGCTCGCCGGCTCCGAACAGGCGCTCCCTCAGAACAGCGTGAACGAAGCGGATAAAGTCTCCCTTGGCCGACAGCCGGGTCAATCCGTCGTCAGATTTAAGCCAACCGTCGCGTATCGTTTGAAGCAGCTCGAGCATGGCCAGCGGCTCGCCAGGCGGGAACCCCCAGCTTTCCAGAAACGGGTCGGATTCCTCCATCATCATATGAAATTCGTGCGAGGCCGAAGCGGGGAGAGACGCTTTGTAGAGTACGATATATACGTTCAGTGCTTCTCGGCTCCGAACCGTCACCTGAGAGCCTTTGCCGGCGTGCAGTACATAAAAACGATCGCACAGCCACACCTCATCGTCAACCCACAACTCACCTTGTCCTTGGAAAGCGAATAAAAACGCGCTTGCCGGCAATCGGTATTGATTCAAATCGTTGTCGATTCCGGTCTGCATTAGCCGCACATCCAGCACGCGCATAATCACCTGGTTCCATATTTGTATAAGTCTCAGAACGTCCATAGCTGATTCGCAAGCTCCCTCTAAATTATCTAAAAGATAATCATTCTCAATTGAATCATGTTTCTAAACACAATAACGAATACGGCTAGCGCTGTCAACAAGGTGTTGCCGGATGAGATAAGGATGCGAATAGCGAGGCATACGGCTGTTTTTCCGGAGTCTGTCCCAAAAGCAAAAGACGCTTGTCCCCAAAAAATACATGCGAAAGTGTCCAAGCGTCTATCAATGAATCGTGAGGGCCTTTCTTTGATCTCTCAATTGTCTTAATCATTAGCATACAACTCAATTCTAAATCCAATCATTGTTTGTGTATGCAAGCAATTTCACCGGGCGAGACCAACCCTTGAGCACAGGCTCCAGTACTAAATCCTGAACAGCGATACTATTCAGGGCTGTACGATTAATCCATGACAGCGCGAGCGTTCCCTCGCCCATATGAGCGCCTACCAAAGGGACAAAAGTCATGATCTCTGTCCGCACGGAAGGCGACATTCCCTTAATAGCCGACTCCAGGCTCAGCGCCTCTTCCATATTGTTGGCATGCATAATACATACATCCTGGTACCGCCCGATATCCTTATGGATGGTCTCCAGCAGCTTTTGCTTCGTCTTCATGAAGGTACGGATTTTGTCTACGACGACAATTTTTCTCTAATCGAACTTCAGCAGCAGGTGAATCCGCAGCAGCTGGCCCAGCAAAAGCTGAGAGCCGGAGAGCCGCCCACTGCGGTGTAGCTGACCCAGGCTGGCGGGGATCAGATAGAAGGACATTTCTTCAATGATATTGTCGATTCTGTTCTTGATCTCTAGTCTGATAAAGTAAATCAAATGCCGCTTTCTCGGCTTCCTACCTGAGAAGTTTCTGCTTATACACGATTATAGGAATTAATCATCCACACTCAAATCCAATTATTGTGTAGACAATAAAAAAGCTCGCATAAGCCTGTTTACACATTGTTTTCCATAGAGAGTGACCTACCCCACTCCTACGGTCCGCATACTGTAAATACAGGCTCCTGCGAGTTTTTCTAAAAAAAACTTACTGCTCCTTATGATACGGTTCTCTGCGCTGTCAGTAAGGGCAATTTTCGTTAATCTATTCGTGCTCCGAATGCTATTCTAAAACCAAGGTCATCTATCTTGAAATCAGGCATGCTTTTCCTTCTAACCGTAGAACCACAGTTGTTTTCAACTTCTGCCCAACTCCCGCCTCGGAAGACCCTATAGTTGCCATATCGGTCTGTATCATAGAGATCCCAGCACCATTCCCAAACATTCCCGATCATATCGTAAAGTCCCCATGGATTAGAAAGCATTTTCCCAACTTCCTGGGCTGAACCGTTGGAATTTTCCTTATACCACGCAATCTTATCGATTCTTTCATACCGATATCCCTTGGTTCCCGCTTTGCATGCATACTGCCATTCAGCGTCCGATAGTAATCGAAATCCATTCGCTTCTTTGTTATATATTGTGCTCTCACTTTCCCTTGTTATTGTGTAGCATTCAGTTCTGTCAAGCACTCTAGATAATTTGTTACAAAAGACAAGAGTATCTAGCCATGAAACTTGCGTAATTGGCAGGTTACTCGCATCAGGTTCTACTTCTTCTTCATCCATGATAAAATGATACAACTGCCGTGTTACTGGATACTTCATTACATAGAAAGGTTCAATTGTTTCATTCAATAAAATAACCTTTCTATCACTTCCTCTTCCAGGGTCTGATAACGTGTAGTTAGAACTAAGCCATTTATTCGTATTAATATAATCGCGTAATTCAACAACCCCACCCTCAATCCGTACCATCATATTCATTATATCTTTGATAAAACCTTCACTGTTATTTCCGTACTGTCCTAATGTCATATGAAGTCCCCCGTTCACTCCAATATTTTCTCCATAGTCTACATCCACCAATCTGCATCTAGAGTACGTAAATTTATTCTCCTAGTAGTGATGCTTTGATAACTAGTTCATAGCCGAATTGGCATTCAGAACCTTCGAACCGCCGCGGTCTAAGGGATTGCGGCACGGTTTACAATAACATCACTAAAGCTATTACATCTGTAAAGTTAGCCAAACAATGTACAAATATTCCCAACTTCAAAGAATCTTTTTTGTATACCAAATAAAATAGTGGTAAAAATGCTACAATTCTTGCGACTATTAGCCAAGGAGACCAGAAATGATAAACCGCAAATAATGCGAGATTGACCAGTACACTATGCTTGCCCATCCATTTCATACGAGCCAGTAGAAATCCTCGAAATTAGAGTTCCTCCGTTATGGGTAGTATAAGTGTAATAATGAAAAAGCTTGCTACTATTGCAATTATGATATAGTTTTCACTGAATAGGCTCATGTCCTGGACATAATTGTACTCACTTGGAAGCCAATGAAATACTGTATTTAATATGTAATTTGAAAAAGGTTTTAATGCCTTCATAAGTATTCCTACCAATGAAAGCAATAAAAGAGTGTAGACAATATATTCTTTAACCTTCATCTTACTTTTTAGGCCCAGTACCTTAAAGATATTGAAATTCCCTGTTTCCTTTTTGGCAACATAAAATAAACACCCTAGTTCTATAGGCACTATTGAGAAAAAACCGGCTATTCCTAACGCAACAATCTTAGGATAGCCTGTTAAACTGTCCACTTGTAATAAAAACAGATAAAGTAGACTTAACGCCATTCCTGGAAATAAGTGAAGTGTTATAAGCTTCCATATGCTTCTGATCTCATTTTCGTTATTCATATCCTGTTCCCCCAATAATTTAATCCTTCTAAATCTTAAACTATGGGACCATCCCAAGGTCAATACATCACTTAAACAACCTTATTCAATGGGGATATAAACTTCTAAATATGACTTTAGAACAACAGGCGATCTGCGCTATGTCATCAAATGAGATTTTGTCTGCTAGATTTGTTTCTATATATTCCATGGCGCTGTTCATTCTCTCCAACCAATCCATCGTATTCCCTCCCTTCGAGATAAATTTTAGTGCAGATAAGAAATAAATGCCGTGCATTTGCTGCACGAAAAAGTCAGTAAAAAACTCGCCCCCAAGACACCTAGCTAATCATAAAATTATCCTATATCGCGGATTCCTCTTTGCGTGAGTTCTAAATTCAATGTCGTCATCCCTTCACAGACCCCAACAATACCCCCTTTACGAAGTATTTTTGTAGGAACGGATACACACATAAGATCGGAAAAACAGATATAACGATGGCTGCGGCCTTGATGCTTTCCGGTTGGAGTAAATTATATTCGGAATTATCCAACAAGCTGTCAAGTGAAGTTACCTGAATTAACTGGTACAATCTCACCATAAGCGGCATCAGATTCGAGTTGTTTAAGAAATACAAAGCTTGTGAATATACGTTCCATAATCCTACAGGGTAGAACAACGATAATGCTGCTAGGATCGGCTTTCTGAGAAGTAATACGATTTTCCACAAAATCATGGGATCATTCGCGCCGTCAATCTTCGCGGACTCCTCGACCTCTGAAGGAAGCCCCTCAAAGAAGGATTTCATTACAAACAGATTATACACACTTATTAATCCTGGCAGCCAAATCGCCCAATATGTATCCAAGATGTGCAAATTCTTCAATAGAAGAAACATCGGGATCAGACCACCGCCAAACAGCATCGTAAATAAAATCATTAGAAGGAAAACACTGCGTCCCCGGAGACGTTTCTTTGACAGAGGGTACGCCATAAGTGTCGTCCCTGCCATTTGCAGTATTGTACCAACCACGGTAATAATGATCGTATTTCTCATCGCAATAAACAGCAGTCCTGTCTCGAAATGCTTCGTGAATGCTTTAATATTGAACTCGACCGGCCACAAGAACACTTCTCCCGCCAGAACGGATCGGCTACTGCTGAATGATACAGCAAGCACATGGAGCATCGGAAAAAGTGCCGTAAATGCGCAGAGGATGAGGAACAACCCATTCAGAATACGAGCAATCTTTTTTTACCATAGCCCTCCCTCCATCAGCGAACGCTATTACTCATATTTCGCAAGGCTTCTAAAAATTTTGCCCTACTTGTGATACGGGCTCTCGTCCTCATGAACCGATATGCCCAATCGCCGTCACAAAGAGGAAGAGGAAGACAGCCATTGATCCATTAATGATTTCAAAAAGTATAAGTGGCTTAGACATTTTAGTCGGTGATTTAGGAAAAATACCAGCTAAATCGATAATGTACACGATAAAGTATAAAACAGCGATAATTTTCGTGATGAAAATCGCATTAGGATGTGCAATCAACAAGAGATAACACGTGATAAACGACATAACACCAAGTAAGATAAGAAACAGATTAAATCCCCAAAATACAACCCCTTTTAATTTTGAAAAATCTCTATTCTCAATCGGCCCTCCCGGAACCAATATCGCCAACAACATTACATTAAAAAACACTAGTAAACTTGCTATGATCATAATATCCTGCATCGTTATTCCTTCCTCTCATCTGTTAGTGTCTCAAGATTAGCAGGAAGGAATAACAGTGTATTGTAAAAAATCAGCATCTATATGATCTGGCGTTCATCACTTCTGACCATGCCAGACATATCGAAGGGTTAATTCATGTGGAAGTTTCTCTAACTCTTTGACGGTTTTGCCTGCAAACTTTTTGAATGTTTTGATGAGGTGAGACTGATCATAGTAACGATACTGCATCTCCTCCCTCAATCTTTCATCCTCAACATGTTTTCTAAACTTCACAATATCCCCATAGGTCTTTGGGGTAAGCCCGACATGCCTTTTGAAGAAACGCTCTAACGTACTTACTGAAATGCAAAAAAATTTTGCCATACTCACAATATTCAAGTTTTCATACTCTCGTTCTACATAAGTAAGCATTTCCTCTATGCGGCCAGTATCCTTCTTATTCAACACCATCTTATCGAGTAAATAATGATTGATTGCTGTGATATTTTGTTCCACATCTTTAAATCTCATCATCCGGTACAGTTCATCTAGATCAGGGTCCACATCGGTGGCTTGTAGGATTCGCTCTTCCAATTCGAGGCCGGGCACTTGAAACAAGTGTATAAATCCTAACGGAGTTAAAGAAATCCCGATTTGATACAACTGTTGTCCATATCGAACATATTTCGCGCTTTTCATTTGACCAATCACAACCGTATTAGGGATCACCACTTCCTGATCTTCTCTTACCAGACTGTAAGCAGACCCGTAATTGAAAATGATATTGATATACCCCAGCGGCATAATAATATCTTCTCTGTTGTCATTAGCGAGAAAGTCAAAGTCTACTACCCAGATATAGTCCACTATCCTATGTAAGCTATTTATTGGTTCAAAGGTTCGAATCATCGCATATATCTCCTTACGAATTTTTCGCCATTACTTATGAGACGTTTGACCGCAACCTCTATTGGCATGATTTCCGACATGACTATTCATCTTCGAGAACAGCAGAAGGGCCAGCAGTAAAGCTATACTTACAACCCCAAGTCCTAACCAATTCAAGTGGAGGATGGAGGAATGGCTAATCACAAGGCCACCTAAACCAGAGCCAAGCGCAAATCCAAACTGAATAAAAGAGGTGTTCACACTTAAGGCAATATCAGGTGAATGGGGCACTAAGGTGACAAGATTTAATTGTTGAGCCGGCGAAATGCTCCAGGTCGCCAGCATCCAGATCATTAAGACACCGATTAACAATACCAGATTATTACCAACAAGAGATAAAAAGAGAAACATGACTACTTGCAAGGTTAGCCCCAGGAAAATGGTCAATTTTGGCCCTTTCGAATCTGCCAATAATCCCCCCACCCTCGAACCAACGAAACTGCAAACCCCAGCAAGAAATAAAATTCCACTGATCTTGGTAATCGAAAGAGGCGATGTCGCCTGCAGGAACGGTGTAATATAGGTAAACAATGTTGAATAGCCACAGATATAAAGCAAGGTGATGATTAAGGCTACCAGAATTCTTTTGTCTTTTAATATAGAGAGCTGCATCCCAATGGTAACGGCTTCTTTTTCTTTAATGGCAGGAACTTTTTTATAGATCACGAGCAGTGGAAAAATAGTTATAAACCCCATCCAAATAAACAAGGATTTCCAGCCAAGCCAATCACTAAAGTAAGTGCCGATGGGAACACCGAATACGAGTGAACTGCTGAGGCCCATTAAAATAATACCGATGGCGTTGCCCCTTTTTTCCT
Organism: Paenibacillus sp. FSL R5-0923; assembly: GCF_038009145.1. Lineage (NCBI taxonomy): Bacteria > Bacillati > Bacillota > Bacilli > Caryophanales > Paenibacillaceae > Paenibacillus > Paenibacillus sp. FSL R5-0923. The sequence continues at coordinate 818,533 of NZ_JBBPAT010000001.1, read as the reverse complement.
TAACTGCCAGCCTAGTCGCCACCGCCATAGCTACAACGGTTGCGACACCGCCACTTAACCCTTGCAAAATACGAGAAACAAGAACGGCCTCAAAGGTAGAGCTGAAAAATGTTAACCAATTACTAAGGATGAACACACTAAGTGCACTCATTAATACTTTCTTACGGTCCATATTAATGGTCGTTGCAATTAAAATTGGGGCACCAATGGCAGCTGAGAGAGCAAACGCAGTCACTAATAATCCTGCGACCGAAGTAGAAACCTTCAAGTCTAACGCAATCATTTCGATGACTCCTGTAATAATATATTCAATGGTTCCGATCAAGAAAACAGCCAGAGCCAGAATATAGATCACTGTACTATTTTTCAATCCTCTCCACCACCTTTTATCGGAATTTGAATTTCTATCAATTGGATATCTTGTTCCGTGGGGAGCGGCAAATAAATCTCTCTGCCAGGTTGATCCTCTTTGATTTGATAACCATTGTTCTCGATCCATGTGGCTAAATCCACACAAGCGGTACAAGCAAAGGCTGAATCTGAGTGGAAGGTCAGTATCGCCATTAATTCTGGGGGAAGAGAACGAATTTGAAGTTCATCAGTAAGTACTGACAGCTCGCCCTTTAAAAAATGGCCTACTTCAAATTCAAACTCATCCACGTTTTCATCCAATTCACTCCATATAACGATTTTGGGACTCTCCACCAGATTCAGGTTTTCTTTTCTTATCCATTGATTAAACGTTCGAAAAAGTCCCGGAATATCCTGTTCCTTACCGCGTGCTTTAAGTGAAAGAAATAGCTTATGTTCTACTGCTTTAATCACGACTTCCCACTCTCTCTCCACAATCCCTCTTTCTCAATCAGCTGAATAATATCGATATCCTGTGTCTTGGTCAACGGTTCTTGGTTTTAACATGCCAATGTGGTCATAGTATCGCAATGCTTTTAAGGAAACCTTGCTTAATGGAAAATTCACTGATTTTGAACAAAATTCCGCCTCCAATCTAGATGATATTCAGAGTATAAAGCTTCCTGTGCAGGGGAAAGTCAAGCAGATAAACAAGCAGAGGACACGGCTCAGCAGATGGAGTCGACAGATAAAATGAAAACAGGGACGATTTCATCAACGAAAACGTCCCTGTTATTTTGCAACATCCTGATCTCATTCCAGTAAAAATTGTTTTAGCTGTGTGTCTATGAATATTGAATCTGGTTCATGCTGTCCAATCCCGGAACAGTGCCCCCATTTGGACTCAATTGGGAGAAAGATTGCGTTATGCATATGATGAGTCTCATACTCATTATCTTCAGGAGGAAAGAAAAGATCCGTACTCCCCGGCATAACAAGCGCTCGAGATGTTATCTTGCTTAGCGCAAGCTCAAAATCTCCTTGATACCGTTGATTTGCGCTAATATCTCCATGTATCCCTGTTCGCAACATGGTAATCAGGTCATTGGCATCGAAGGTTAGGAATACTTCATCCCAATAATCTACGAGATACTCTTCGAGCGTAAGGTAACCTTCCTGCTGAAATAGCTGCTCCAGATAATAAGCCTGAGAGAACCCCCATGCGGCATAAACCCGCCCCATTGCAGCCAATCCTGCCTTGGGCTGCTCGGTATAAAAGCCTTGCTTCCAAGCAGAATCAGCCTGAAGGGCTGCGATAAGTCCTTCAAAAACAACCTTCGCATGTGGCCGGGTCTTGGCCGTTCCTCCGAATGGAGCGATCCGATCCACCATATCAGGATAGCTTGCTCCCCATTGAAAGGTTTGTACGGCCCCGAGTGACCAGCCGACGACTAAAGCAATTTTGTTAATACCGAACTTCTGAGTTACTAGCTGATGCTGGAGTCGCACATTGTCATAGATCGTAACCTCTGGAAAGTTGGCCCGGTCATAAGGAGGGGGCGTGTTGCTCGGTGATGAGGACAACCCGTTGCCAAGCATATTCGGTACGATGATGAAATACTTATTCGGATCCAATGCCTTATCCGGTCCGATCAACCATTCATTATCGGCATGCTGACCTGCAAACCAGGTAGGATAAAAAATCACATTATTTTTGGCTGCATTCAACGTCCCATAGGTTTTGTAGGCGAGAAACGCTTGAGGAAGTATTTCTCCGGATTGCAGTGTGATATCCCCAAGTTCAAAAATCTCATAATCTCTCAAGTAATCTTCTCCTCTCCGTATTTACGATGGAATTGCGTCAACTTAAAACGTTTCATACCCTGGCCTCTACCCTCAATTTTAGCCGCGCAGCGGAAGCGCAGAACTACGTCCCCTCAACCATTACGATGCAGATGAAAGCATTAGAGGATGAGCTTGGGGTCAAGCTGGTCGATCGAATGGGGAAAAAGGTGGCGCTGACCGATGCGGGCAGAAGCTTTCTGGGTTATGTGGATCACATTTTGAGTGATCTGGAAGAGGCGCAGCATGCCGTCAAGCAAACGGGTGAAATGACAGGTACGCTAACTATAAGTGCAGATGATACCTTGTGTACGTACCGAATTCCGGCAGTGCTTAAGCGATTTCGCTTACGCTATCCGGGAGTCCGGTTGATGTTTCGCCCGCTCTCGGAGCCAAACCTGAAGCAGAGCTTGCGGGAAGGCAGTGCAGACATTATTTTTGTGCTGGATGAGATCAAGGGAGAGGCAGGACTTTGTGGGGAAAAGGTACTTGACGAGCCCTTCTATTTATTGGTTGCACCAGAGCATCGGCTTGCTTCGCAGACAGCTTTGACGGTTGAGGACTTTAATGGCGAGACCTTCCTACTAACGGAGCAGGGATGCTCCTATCGGATGTTTTTTGAGCGGAGTCTTTCCCAGAAGGCGATGGGAAGCATTACAGAATTAGAGTTTAATAGTGCGGAGGCGATTAAGCAATGTGCCAAAATGGGAATGGGTATCGCCATTTTGCCTGATATGGCTGTAGCAGCAGAGGTGAATCGGGGAGAACTGATTCCGCTACCCTGGGATTTGACAGCTGTATCCTTTGCAACGCAAATGTTCTGGCATGAAGAAAAATGGATCTCGCCCGCGATTGATGCCTTTTTAAATTTAACCAGAGAGACGTTCTCCAACCACCTGCCGGATCGTGGTGAATAAGGGTAAGTCCAGAGAGAAAAAGACAGTTCGAGATGGATATTACTTTGTTAGAAAGTGACATTGTGAAAGATTCTGAACGACGATTCGTTCACATGTGTATACGGATGGGAGCCCAAAGCTTTTATGATTATACATTTGACGCAGCTTACATGTGGGAAGATGTATATACGAATATGCCAATTATCGATCATCTGTGGGGAGAAGCATTCGGAGAACTGAATCTTATACAATCACTCGCTAAATTCAACAAACCAGTATTTATCGGTTTAGGTAGTTATGATTATTTGGTAGCGCCTGTTTCACTTTGGAATTCTGTTGATGAGACCTATGAGCACGTAAAAAAGTGATCTTTGAGCATAGTGGTCACAATCCGATGTTTGAAGACCTCAAACCTTTGACAAAGAGCTAAGCAAGTGGATTCTTGAGGGCAATTGAGGCTTCCCTTTGTATAACGAAAAACACTAAGTTAATTCTTAGTGTTTTTTTATTTCCTGCCCCTTTTGGTTTCGCCCAAATAAGTTTTACCATTATGTCTAAAGGCGAAAACTCCGCCTCGGTGTTGATTAATGCCATATTATAAGAAATATGCGTTTGGAATCCCCAAGCGTATATAATATTTTTGAAAATTTCGCTCTATTTATGATACGGTTCGCCTCGCTGTCTGTAACGGCAAGTTGCAAAATGCAGATTGGACAACGAGTTAGGTAACTTCTGACGAATAAAGGAATTTGATCGTCGGGATCTATTCAACATCCATCTTATATTATCCCCGCTGCATTTCCTACAAATTGAACCTCTGAATCGATTCCCTTAATTGTACGGACATTTTGGCTTGTCCCTCCATGGAATCAGTGGCTTTACTCATCACCTCATTCATTTCACCTAGGCTTTCCTTCATTTCACTGGTGTAACCTGCAGCCCTAGAAGAGCTCTCGGAGACGCCTTCAATGACTTCCTTAATATCCGTTACGGCAGAACCCATTAATTCCGTAGAAGTATGTACTTCCTCAGAAAGCGACAGAATCGCTTGTGTATCTCGCTGGTATTGTTGACCAGTTTGGATAAGCAGCTCATAATCCGCTTTTACATCATTGTTCATATAGTCCAATATGTCCTGTGAACTCTTCCCCAGCTTTAGGAATGCATCTTTCACTTGAACGACCATTTCATCAATATGAGATATGGCTTCAGTCGATTCGCCGGCCAATTTTTTTACTCTTTCAGCTACAACCTGAAATCCTTTCCCTTGTTGACCGGCTCTCGCTGCCTCAATGGAAGCATTTAAGGCTAATAGGTTGGTCTGTGAAGAAATTTCCTTAATGCTTGCAGAAATAACATGGATCTCATCCACGATGCGTCCGGTCTCAATGGCATTCAGAAGATTCTGCTGCTTCTCTTCATACGTTCGAATAGCCTTCTCAAGGGAATGAACGGCCTCGACTTCCATTTGCGTCGCTCTTGTCTTTATAGCGCTAGATGTTTCTAAGGAAGCCTTTACTTTATGTGATAATTCATCATTGGATCTAGTCATTTCAAGAAGGGACAACTTAGCGCGTTGTGTATCATTTAACAAATTTGTCGCGTCTTGCGCAAGAATATGTGACTTCGATTGAATCCTTGCAATACTCGCTGTTGAATTACGTGTTGCGTCCAACATTGCCGAACTAGATTGTTGTATGTTATTCGATGCGTTATCAATTTCCAACACCAAATTCTTGATACTTGTTGAGCCTGTATTTAAAGATTTACTTAACTTGCTTATATCATCGTTCCCCTTGAAGCATAGTTCAGAAGACAAATCGCCTGCTCCAAGCTTATCTGTAAATCTCGCAACCGATTGAATTCTCCTTAGGATTAGTCGATCATACATGAATACAATTATTAGAACCGATATTAGTATGCTGAAAATAGAAGATACGTATAAGCCAATGTTGCCCTCCATAAAATCGTTTTGGATTCCTGCTTTGACGATAACCTCCTTACCGGTATCCAAGATGAAGTTAACGAACTTACCAATATTCGTACCGAGAATTTGAACGAGCACGATGGGGAAAATTAGCTTGAATTTAATGGATTCTAGTGTCCATTTCTTTAGGGTGACTATAATTTTCATAAATTTCTCCTCAATAAATGATCTAGATGTTAGAAATGATGGCTACCCTCCTTCAGAATAATGTCATCAGAAGAACATCGGAGAACAGAAGCATGAACATCGGAGAAATTGACCGAGGCTCCAAGGAAATAGCCGATGGATATAAACAAGGCACACCAGAACAGGGCCCCTACGACCGAGTAGAGTAGGTATTTCCTGAGGCTCATAGCGCTCATCCCTGCCAGATAACAAGTTAGATGCCGGAACCCCGGAATATAATAGCCTATACATATTGCCCAGGGGCCATAATGTTCGAACCAACTTTCTGTTTTCTCCAATCTTTTTGTCGTGAGCCTGATCCATTTCCCATACTTCCACAGCAGCGGCTTGCCGAATTTCCGCCCAAAGGCGTAACTACACAGCATTCCAGTCATTGCCCCAAAGACGCTAACCGAATAAGATAACGGGAAATAAAGCAGTCCAAGTGAAGAAAAATAACCGACAGTCGTCATTAAGATTTCATCAGGCACAGGCAAACCAATAATACCAAGCGCCAAACAGAAGAAAATAGAGATGTACCCGTGTTCTATAATGATGTCCTGTAATAAGGCTATGATGATCACGCTCCGTCTCTAATGGCCCTAGGCAAAGAAATGGTTATTCGGCCGTTTTAGGGAATCTTAATTCTTTTATGGTCATAAATCCTAGTGCCTAGTTGTCATATGACATTTTGAAGTGTCTTGACATGTGGGCGACAAAATGAAACTTGTTGATTGGTGACGAAATGAAACTTGTTGATATGACAAGTCTTTTGCCATACTCGGTTTAGCCAGTTGTTATGAGGGCAAATACATTTTGAGGAGACACCATTCATGAAAAAAAAGATTCGTACCCTCGCATTTCTACTATTATCCGCTACCGCAACGACCGCGTGTATACCAGCTAGTGGTATGCCAGCTGCCACAGCAGTTGCCACACCCATTGCATCTATACAGCCTAGCTTGGAGGGGCCCCGCGATACCAAGGAGCTTGAAGCATTTGCAGATAGCGTTTTTTCAGACGTGATGAAGAAGTATAACACCGTCGGTTCTAATTTTGCGGTCGTGGGCGATGGGAAAGTGTTACTAAGCAAAGGTTACGGTTATGCCGACAAAGAAAAGAAAATTCCCGTTGATAAAGACACCGTTTTCCAGATCGGCTCTGTTACCAAGCAATTCACGGCCTTGGCTGCTATGCAGATGGTCGATAAGGGGAAGATCGATTTGCGAGGCGACATTCAAAAGTACTTAGGAGGATTGAAGATTCCGAATAAAACGGGAAAAAAACTGACCATGTATGATCTGCTTACCTATTCAACCGGATTTGAATTTCCCGATATCGCTTCGTATTATTCAACGGAATACGTTAATAAAGACTATCCAATAAAGGATTTTCTCAAATCACATATGTCAGAGGTTGTGAGGCCTCCGGGAGAAGCATACGTTTATGACAATCTTGGGTTTTTGCTAGCGGGGTATGCGGTAGAGAACGCCTCGGGAATGCCCTATTCGAAGTATATGGAGAAAAACATTTTCAACCCGTTAGGCATGACCTCAACGAATGTGCGGATTACGCCTGAACTATTAGGCAGAATGGCTGCTCACTATGGACCGAACGGTGAAAAGATCCCCATGGATGGAACTATGCCTACAGAAAAACCTGAAGGTGGTATCATCTCAACTGCAGATGACATGGCGAAGTATCTCTTAATGCATCTGAACAAAGGAAATTATGATGGCAACGAAATTGTGAGCCAAAAAAGCATAGAGCAAATGCACACATACCAGTTTTTTGCTGATAAAACGATTCCTATTACAACAATCGGGTTCGAAGCCTACTTCCCTGAGAAGATGAATGGTCAACATGTGATTCTAAAAGGAGGGAATGTTACAGGGCATTCATCCCTGATTGTTATTCTGCCTGAGAAAAATGCAGCCTTTTATCTGTCCAACAATGACGACAACGCCCAGTTTAGCATTGACGTGTATGAAGCGTTTATGAATCACTATTATCCGAGAAAGACAGAAGTTTCAAAGCCAACCTATTCGGCAATCAGTGAGCAGCAAGCCAAAGCGTATGTCGGATTATATAAAAACATTCGTATGGATGCTTTGAGGAATAAGGTTTCTTATTCGAACGGGAAGTTAGTTTTGGAAACACCTTCGGGCAAGCATACGCTGAAAATGATCCACCCTTTATTGTTCGAAGATGAATCAGGTAATAAAGTGACGTTTAAGAAAAACGCAGCTGGCCAGATTGCATATATGTATTCTACGACTCTACCAGACTTAGCTTCATTTTCAGAAAAAGTTAACCTTGATTCACCATTCTCTGATGTACCTGCGAATAGTAAGTATAAATCATATATTAACAATCTCAACGCTTTGAAAGTCATGAGCGGGAAGTCTTCCCATATCTTTGATCCAAAAGGAACGATGACTCAAGCTGAATTCTCAGAAGTGCTACTTCGTGCCCAGGGGTGGCATAAAATGCCTTTCTTGCTTGCAGCCAATAAGAAGCAGATGAAAGCCGGACTGCCTAATTTTTATCCTAATTCTCCGATCACTAGACAAATGGCGGCGGTAATGATCCAAAACCTGAGACAGGTAGAGCCTAGCACGAAGGTTAAACTGAGTGGCACAACGGATGCTTGGGCAGTTGAAGCCATCAAAGCGCTTGTATCCCAAGGGATCATGGACCCGGATACGAAGGTTAAATCTGATGGCTCCGTAAACTTCCGTTCAAAAGAACTTTTGTTACGTCAAGAAGCTAGTGCCTTATTGGATCAAGCATTTAATTATATTTTACCAATCCGTCACTAATTAATTCGATTCATGAACTCTAGCCAAGTTGAAGGGCTTGTATAGTAAGAAACAAGCGGCTGCCTATGGCTGCCGCTTGTTTTTAGTTATTGCCGTGTCCAACGGCATTCTATTCCTAGCGATAAGGTTTATTCCAGCAGCCCGGCCTCTAGTGCTTTTTGCACCGCATCTTCCCGGTTGCGAACCCCCAACTTCATGTAGGCCGATGATGCATAGTTTCTAACAGTACCATCGGATAAATACAATTTGGAGGCAATCGTTTTATATCGTAGACCTTTCGACACGAACTTCAGTACCTCAATCTCCCGTAGCGTTAAATCATAGGCGGCTCTCATTTGGGTTGGTGACGTATCGTCCCCGGTCTTATCCGCCTCCAGCTGTGTGAACAATTTGTGTGACATTTCTTGATCGATCAAGGTGCCTCCACGATAAACCGTGCGTATCGTCTCAGCAAGTTCTGCCGGCTTGATGGATTTTAATAAATATCCGTCAGCTCCGCTTCGCAACACTTCCAGAGCCTGCCTAGTATCTTCGAACGAGGTAAGAATCAGAATGCGTATCTGGGGCCACATTTCCTTCATGGTACGAGATGCGGTGATCCCATCCATGTTCGGCATGTCCAAATCCATAAGGACCAGTTGAGGTTGAACTTGCTTGCAGAGCGCAATGGCTTGTTCACCATCCTATTTGACTTTAAGCTTCTCGCACAAGTAACCCAACTTTCTGCGCCCCGTGAGCGGTCAAGTCCAAAGCTTTTCGCCGTTACTTATGATAAGGCTCCCCCCGATTGATCTTCACCGCGCGATAAATCTGCTCCACCAGCACCAGGCGCATGAGCTGATGGGGCAGCGTCATGCGCCCGAAGCTCATGCGCTGCTGCGCGCGGCGCATGACCTCATCGGAGAGCCCATGGCTCCCTCCGATGACGAACACGACATGGCTCGTCCCGTAGGTGCCGAGCCGGTCAATTTCTGCGGCAAGCTCTTCCGAGCTCCACAGCTTGCCGTCAATCGCGAGCGCAATGACATGCGCCTCGCTCTTTATGTGCGCGAGGATGCGTTCCCCCTCGCGTGCCTTAACAATACCGACCTCTGCTTCGCTTAGAGAGTCGGGTGCTTTTTCATCTGCCACCTCAATCACCTGAAATTTCAGGTACGGTGTCAGCCGTTTAGCATACTCCGCGATGCCATTGATCAAGTACTTTTCCTTCAATTTTCCTACGCCAATAATTTGAATAAGCATAAGTGCCTCCTGTTATAGTCCTCTATTGAAATAGCAAAAGGACGCGCACTGGGCGTCCCTTGTAGTTTTAGTAAGTAGCTTCCTAATCTTTCGCATTCCTTAAATGTCCTATTCTTCAGACAATCCATCCCCTACTTACTCTCCTCCCGCTCCTCCATCGCAAAATCCGGCTTTTCCCCAGCTTCGTAAGCACTCAATATAGAATCCAGCAAACCTGGGAACCTTGCGTTAAGATCCTCCGTCCGCAACGACAGTATGCGCTGGGTTCCTTGCACCCGCGTAAACACAACCCCTGACTCGCGCAGCGTACGGGCATGGTGAGACATGGTGGATTTGGCGATCGGAACGTTGAAGCCGTTGCAAGCCTGTTCTCCATTTCTATGAATATCCGATACGATATGGAGGCGAATTGGATCGCTGAGCGCATACAATACGGAAGCAAGCTGAATGTCCTTGCGATCCGGATGAAATAATATTTTCATGGATGATTATCCCCTTTGTCCTACTTTTAATGCGAAAAAAATATTGGTGTTCCTAATTGCATTTTATATCAACGCATGCTATATTTCAATTGTTCGTAAGTAATCGAACTATTAAACAATAAAAAGGAGTGCTTCGCACATGACTTCTGTAAATAACCTTTCCGCGAATGCGGATCATGAAGCCTCCGCTCCGGAAGCGACTCTTCCACGGGAAGGCCTGCTGACTCTGCTGTTCAGCATCGCTGTGGTTCTCGTCATTATGAATACAGCCATGTTCAATCTGGCACTGCCTGATGTAACCGAAGCCTTCGGCATTACAGCTGCATCTGCTTCTTGGATAGTTACCGGGTATTCCATTATGTTTTCGATTGCCTCAATCACGTACAGCCGGCTCTCTGATTTTCTGCCGATCCGCCGCCTGCTGGTGATAGGCTTGTTGACGCTAGGCTTTGCGGCTGTGGCCGGCTTCTTCAGCACCAACTTTATCTTTCTGCTTATCGTGCGCATTCTACAGGCGTCGGGCGCGGGCGCAGTAATGTCCTTATCTCTTGTTCTGTTTACCCGCTATGTCCCGCAAGCCCGTCGCGGTAAAGCGATGGCGACGATTATGTCAGCCGTTTCACTCGGCCTAGGCCTTGGTCCGGTCGCGGGCGGAGCCATCGTCGAATATCTCGGCTGGATCTGGTTGTTCGCTGTAACGGCAGCTATTTTGCTTCTCGTGCCGTTGTTCCTTATCCTGTTGCCTAAAGAGGTACCCACCCGAGGCTCCTTTGATGTGCTTGGTGGGCTGCTCTTGGGCGTCGGCACCACCGGTCTGCTGCTGTTCCTGACTAGTGGGCTGTGGGTGGCCTTGGTCGCCGGACTTGTCGCCATCGCTTTATTTGTTGGCCGCATCCGCAGCACGCCCGACCCATTTGTAATGCCCGCGCTTTTCCGTAACCGCTCATATCTCGTACTGGCGGTGGTCGGAATCGCCTCCTATCTGTGCAGCTTCGCCACCTTGTTCCTGCTGCCACAGATTTTGACTCATCGCTTTGGCTTCAGTGCAAGTCATGCCGGGCTTGTGATCTTTCCGGGCTCGCTGCTCGCCATTTTCGTTTCCCGCTCCGTCGGACGAATCATCGACCGTTATGGCAATGCGGGGATATTGCGTTTCGCTCCACTGCTTGTGTTGACTGCTACTGTCCTGTTCGCATTTTTCGCTGGGCGGTCCTGGATTGCCGTTATGCTTATCTATATGATTATGAGTCTTGCCTTCACGACATTGTCCAGTAGTGTATCCAATGAAATCTCACGGATTCTGCCTTCCTCACAAATCGGCTCGGGGATGGGACTGTTCCAGCTACTGCAATTCTTTAGTGGTGCCTTCAGCGTAGCTATGGCCGCAAGTGCATTGGAATGGCAGCGTGGGCTGCCGCTCCGGGCCGCTTACTCAAACATCTACTGGGGACTCTCTATTGCAGCAATGCTTGCCATCATCTCAGCCATTGTCTACCGCAAGAACAACCGAGGTAGCTCCCTGACCAATATGGCAGATGCAGCAGATGCATAAGATTAATCCTCCAATGCACCTATAATTATTCCACGCAAAAACACCTTACGGCCCATTTCCGGGACTGCAAGGTGTTTTTTTATAAGTCTTAAAGGTCCTTTAGACCACCAAATATTCAGCGTTCTTCTCACATTGGGTGCACTTTGCCGGCGGGTCCCAGTCAGAGAATTCCGTTTCCTTCAAATCCACTACATCTGGTGCATCTTCATACTCGTCCACAAACAAATCAATAGCTAATTCTACATGTTCTTTACATACTACATACATTCAACCAAGCATCCCTTTCTGTGCCGCTACGGCCTAATACTCCTTCTATTGTTCTACCATACTTCCCACGAAAATGGAACTCCTATCTATCCATTCCAGCGATCTGTTCATCCATTGTCTATATTCTTGCCCTTCACCAAAAAAAGATTCCTCCCACCCCGAAGGGCAAAAGGAATCTCATCACTTCTCTCTCTCTATTATCTATAAATATTATTTTAAACTCTCCATCCTACCCTAGAAACTCCACCGGACGATCCAGCTCATACAATCTGCGGTAACGTGGTTCTTTTTTCATCAGCTCCGCATGGGTTCCACGCATTTCTACTGAGCCATTTTCCATAAAAATCACTTCATCCATCTGCTCCGCACCGACCAAATGATGCGTTACCCAAATTAGTGACTTACCCTTCATGGCTTCGAACATTGTCTTCAAAAGATCACGTTCCGTCCGCGGGTCCAACCCTACAGTCGGTTCGTCGAGTATGACAACAGGTGTATTTTGCAGCAAAATACGAGCTAACGCTATCCGCTGACGCTCTCCACCAGAGAATCGTTGCCCTGCTTCACGGACAAAGGTATCATATCCATCTGGCAACGAGGAGATCAACGTATCCATTTTGGCTAAGGCGCCAGCTTCTTTAATGGCTTGTTCGGAAGCCTTCGGATCACCCATACGAATATTGTTAGCTACTGTAGTGTCGAATAAATGTGGACTCTGATTAAGCACCGCTATAATAGAAGGAATATGCTCGCCATAGGCATCTGCAGCGATTCCATTAATCGTAGCCGAGCCGTCAGAAGGTTCAATAACACCTTGAATAGCCTTTAATAACGTCGATTTACCCGCACCACTTCGGCCGATGATCGCAATCTTTTTACCTTGTGGAATATCGAGGCTGAGATCGCGAACCGACCAGTTAGCCTCTGAACCATAGTGGTAACCTACATTTTCGAGCTTGATGTGAGCACTCTTCATGGCCTGAGGTAGAGCATCGACTACAGTTGCTTTTTCAGAGACGATGTTCTGCTCAGTTCCATTTACACCAGACAATCGCTCTAAGGAGTTACGGTATTGCGGAATTTTCTCCACTGCTTCAGACACCGGCAGAAAGGCATCTGCTACAGGAAAAACAACCAGTACGAACGCCGCAATCAATGTACCCGCAATAGCACCATCTGCAAACTCTCCAGCGGCCCAATACAGCATAGAAAGCACGCCAATCCCAATTACCGCTTGCCCAATGAACGTACGAATACGTGCCCAGCTACGCAGCGCTGCATCGGTTTTGGCTACTTTTCTCTCATCTGCTTCATAAGTGTCTACGAACTGGCTTTGTCGTCCACTAATGACCCAGTCACCCATACCAAGTACGGCGTCAGTCAGCTTTTGATAGAGACGATTACGCTCTACTTTCACTTCACGTTGGCGCTTCTGTGTGAACAATAGAGATAAGAACGGCAACACCACTACTAACACCAATATATACAGAGCCATCAATAGCGCAAAGGCGATATCAAAAGTACCCAGTGCAATCACAGCTGCTCCATAAATCAGCAAAGCAATAATGCTTGGAAAAACGGTGCGCAGATATACATTTTGCAAATATTCAATGTCATCCGCAAGCATCCCGAGAATATCCCCAGTGCGGAAGCGTGACGACAGGAACAAAGCCTGTGGCTCCAAAATATTGTACAGACGCACACGCATCTTAGATAGAATTCGCAAAATCGTGTCATGCCCAACTAAACGTTCTACATAATGAATGACAGCCCGACTCGTTCCGAACGTACGCACACCTACAATCGGTACATAAATCATTAGAATATTTTCGACGGGTGTAGACGCTTTTGAGATCAGAAATCCTGAAGTATACATTAATGATGAGGCTGTAAAAATCGTCAACGCCCCAAGCACGATAATAAGCAAAAAACGCCAAAAATACGACGATACATACGGAGCAAACCATCCTTCACGTTTCAATGGATTCCCTCCAATTGCGACCCAATCAACTCATAATACGCACCCTTGCGGGCAAGCAATTCCTGATGGGTACCGATTTCTGCCACTTTTCCTTGTTTCATTACTACAATAATGTCCATATCAAGCATCCAGTGCAGGCGATGTGTAGCCAGAAAGACCAGCTTTCCTTCAAAAAGAGGCACCATCGTCTCCTTCAGCTCATATTCCGTCTCAATATCCAGATGTGCCGTTGGCTCATCTAATAACATAATCGGACGACTGCTGAGTAAAGCTCGAGCCAGCGCAACCCGCTGCTCCTGCCCGCCACTGAACGAACGACCTCCCCCGCCGATCATCTCATCCAAGCCATTCGGAAGGGTTGCCGCCAGCTCTGATAATCCAGTAGCTTTCACAGCTGCAGCCACAGCTTCCATAGAAGCTTCAGGGTAATAGAAGCGAATATTATCAGCCAATGTACCACTAAAAATATAAGGGCGCTGCGGGATATACGAGGTCTGCTTTCGCCAAGCCTCATCCGTTAATGCGCTAACCGTTGTACCGTTTACTGTGATACTTCCTGAAGTAGGGTGTAAGAAACCACCCAAGATATCGACTAGTGTAGATTTACCGGCCCCACTCTCTCCGATAATCCCAATTTTGCTTGCTCCTTTAAATTGCAGGTTCACCGCTTCCAGCGAAGAAAGACCAGCTTCCTCGTATTTCACACTGACATCATTTAATGTAAGTATGCTATTTTTATGCCAAGTGAATATCTCTTCTGGTGTTTTCGATGCTGATCTCAATGCTTGGTCACCATTAGAACCTACTACTTCAGCTTTCACTTCATCCTGATCTATAATGCTTTTCATTGCCTCAGCGGCTTCCTTACCATCGAGAGTAGCATGGAAATCCGAACCTACCAATCGTACAGGCAAAAAATATTCCGGTGCCAAGATCAGAATGGTTAAGCCCGTAACCAGTGTCATCTGATCGTTGACCAGACGCAGGCCGAGACTTACCGCGACGGAAGCAACGGATAACATCGTAAAGAAGTCCAGCGCGAACGAAGACAAAAAGGCTACTCGCAGTGTACGCATCGTCGCCGAGCGATACCGATCGCTGACGGTGGCAATACTCGTGCTATGACTACGACTGCGGCCCAGAAATTTCAGCGTTTCTAGCCCACGGAGGGAGTCTACGAAATGATTAGATAAGGTACGATAAGATTTCAGCTGACGGTCCATCTGCTTGCGAGCCGTCATCCCGATCAAGATCATAAAAACAATAATAATCGGCATAGTGATCGTTAGAATTATCCCACTCGCGGTATCCATCTTGTAGATATAAATAAGCACCAAAATCGGTGTAATTGACATCCCTACCATTCTAGGGATAATCGCTTCTAAATATGTGCGGAACTTTGTTACGCCTTCCAGCACAAGTGTGACAAGATCCCCGGTTCCACGCCCGCCCACCATTCTGGGTCCAAGCTGGAAGAGCTTATCCATCATTTCCCTCCGCATGTTGCTGCCTGTTGCTTCCGCAAAGCGGTAAGAGATACGGCTCATCAGCATGGCGCAAGCATGGCGCACTAGAAATGCAAGAAGGAACAATAGCGAAGTAGCCCATTGTTCCTTCAGAGGTTCTCCTGCAAATAGCGCAGAGATGACTTCTGCCAGCCATTTGGCCAGCAGAAGTATGGACATGCTTTGCACCAGGGTAAGGAGGCCAACGATCAGAAATACCGGCTTAACTCCTTTATACCCAAGCAAATTTTTATCCATTAGTATTCAAGATGCTCCTTCTCGTGAACGCGTTTATGAAAGACAAAGTAACTCCAAATTTGATATCCCAATACGAATGGAAGGATGGTCAGTGCCACAATCGTCATTACCTTTAAAGAGTAATGTCCCGAGGCCGCATTGGTGATTGTCAAATTAAAGGCTTGATCGATTGAACTAATCATAACACGTGGGAACAATCCTACAAAGATAGAAGTTACGGACAATGCTATTACCGCTCCTGTCATACCAAAAGCATAGCCATCCTTCTTCTTCGTCATGAAATAACCCGATAATATAAACGCGATAATTCCCAGCGCTACTATAATCATAAGAACTAAACCACGTTGTTCGAAAATATCAGTCATATAATAAGTCATTACCACGAAAGCAAGCAATAAAGCCCCAAGTGGCAAAAGCAATCTTTGCGCCATTTTTCGAGCGCGAGCCTGTAGATCTCCCACTGTACGCAACGTTGTGAACATGAGACCATGTACCAAACAAAGAAGGACAACAGTCACACCAGCTACTACGGTATACACATTTACGATATCTGTAAAACTTGCGTACATTTGCATATCCCCATCAATCGGCAAACCTTTGATGAAGCTGGCGAACACCACAGCTAGGAGGAACGGTGGGAGGAAGCTGCCGAAAAAGATACACACATCCCAAGTTTTTTTCCAAGCTACGGAATCCCGTTTACCTCTAAATTCAAAAGCAACACCACGTGCAATCAAAGCTAATAAAGCAAAGACAAAGGGAATGTAAAATCCACTAAATAATGTTGCATACCACTCAGGGAAAGCCGCAAACATTGCACCCGCGGCTGTGATTAGCCATACCTCATTTCCGTCCCAGAAGGGTCCGATCGAGTTAATCAGAATCCGGCGCTCTGTATCATTCTTAGCGAGAATTTGTGTTTCCATCCCTACGCCGAAATCGAAACCCTCCAGGAAGAAGAACCCTATAAACAGAACTGCAATGAGCACAAACCACAATTCATTAAGAGACATCATTGGGCGCCCTCCTCGTTATATGGATCATGCGAATCCCCGTGATCGTTATCCATCGCATAAGGACCTTTTTTAATCACTTTCATAAACAAACCAATTAGAACTAATCCGAGAATGGCGTAAATCGCTGTAAAAGAAATAACAGAGAATAGAACCTGACCACTCGTAATATTAGGCGACACACTGTCTTCCGTTGTCATCAGTCCGAATACCGTCCATGGCTGACGCCCGAATTCGGTCATGACCCAACCCGCTGTATTCGCGATTGGAGGAAGCAATATTCCCCATAACATAAACCGCATAAACCAAGTATTTGGACGGTCCATCTTTTTGCGCCACATTAAATACATTGCGTACATACCCAGTACAATCATCAATGTTCCTGCTAGAACCATGATCCGGAAACTCCAGAATGTCGTACGTACAGGCGGGATATAGTCGCCGGGGCCATAGGTTTGCTCATACTCAGCTTGCAGCTCAAGCATACCTTTAACTTCACCGGAAAATTTACTGTATGAAAGGAAGCTCAGCATATACGGAATTTGAAATTCTCCAGTACTTTCTTGCTTCTCAGGATCAATATTTGCCCATACGGTCCAAGGCGCCGGGTCACCACTCTTACCCCACAGTCCTTCGGAAGCCGCCATCTTCATAGGTTGAGTCTCAACCAAATACTGTGCTTGCGCATGGCCTGCCACGGCTACACCAATAGAAGAAATGATACCTACGATTGCTGCAATTTGAAAAGATTTCTTAAAGAAAGATACATCTTGTTTCTTCAATATCTTATACGCACTAATACCCGTTACGAGGAAGGCGCCTGTTGCATACGCAGCAAGAACCGTGTGCGGGAATTCAACCAGCAATTGTCCGTTCGTAATGAGCGCGAAGAAATCATTCATTTCTGCCCGTCCATTATTTATCGCAAAGCCCACAGGATGCTGCATAAAGGAGTTCGCTGCCAGAATCCAAAAAGCGGATAACATCGTACCGAATGCTACCAGCCAGATGGATAACAAGTGCACTCTTTTGGACACTTTGTCCCAGCCGAATATCCAGATCCCAATAAAAGTAGACTCCAGAAAAAAGGCTGCCAATGCTTCAACTGCAAGCGGAGCCCCGAAGACATCACCCACAAAACGTGAATAATCAGACCAGTTCATCCCGAACTGAAATTCCTGCAAAATACCTGTAACTACCCCTACTGCAAAGTTGATGAGAAACAGCTTTCCCCAGAACTGTGCCATTCTTTTGTACTCTTCATTGCCTTTTCTAACGTACATGGTCTCCATGATCGCAATCAAGAGCGCTAGTCCGATTGATACCGGTACAAAGAAATAGTGGAATATTGTCGTCGACGCAAATTGTATACGCGACAGCATTACTGTATCCATATTTTTCCCTTCCTTCTCCCCTTTTCGTTAATTATATTGTGTCAAAAATTTAGACGTCATTTTGTGATAAATGTCACACAAAGGGGTACTTTTAACGGTGAAATTCAAATGATTTGTGACAAAAATCACAATTTACCTTAAAAAAAGCAAAAAAAATAAGACGGTTTGACCGTCTTGAAGTTGTTCACTGCTCTATAACAAGCTTGACTCATAAAGGCATTGGTTAGGTAATGGAAATACCCTTCTTCAGCGATTTGAGATCGCCATTCGAATTAAGCAATTGTGGTAGCATCTTCGTGCTGCGAACCATTGGAGAGTCACATAGACGGCAAGAAGGCGCATGTTCAAATGCGAAATTATCCCTCATCCATCCGTTGCATCCATCATTGGTACACGCCCAAATCGCGGTATTTTCTTCCGGTATTTCTTCCAAAGGTTTCTTCCGGTAGTTCATTGCCGTTCCTCCCATCCTGTAAGTCAATAGTGACTAACTAGATATAAAAAGACCGTCCCAACTTTCACAAGCTGGGACGGTTTCTTCTATTATTACAGTTTTACAACGTTTTCGGCTTGTGGTCCACGGTTGCCTTGAACAACGTTGAATTCAACGCGTTGGCCTTCGTCCAAAGTTTTGAAGCCGTCGCCAGTGATTGCGCTGAAGTGAACGAATACGTCGCTTCCGCCTTCAACTTCGATAAATCCGAATCCTTTTTCTGCGTTGAACCATTTAACTGTACCTGTTTGCATGTGTGTTACCTCCACAAATTTAAATTAATATGTTCTTTTTATCTTCAAACAAAGAAAAAATTCACACATTGAAAAAGGTTGTATTACCGAATATAACAGCCCTTTTCAATGCGAAAATTAGGGACTAAATGTATGATTGATATCATATTACCACACCTGATTAGCAAAGGCAAGCTGGCATCCGTATATATCCGTTTCTACCCTAATAAGTATTACCTTCCAATGTAAGGGTTGCCAGTCAGCCCAAAATTGATTAAATCAGCTTATAATTGCCATATTTATCAAAAATTTAGAAGAAATAGATCCCCGATAGCGATACAGAGTATCGCTATTTCAGGAAGCTCTACCTTCTCAACCGAAGGGGTAGTCCGCTCTACTTGTCATTACTGCTATATCATTATATGCCGACTTCCAGCATATTATTCCTCTGGTTTTTCAAGAAGTTTTACTGTAGTCTGATTGACTTTCCCATTTCGATAATAGGTAATCTTCAGATCCTCACCAATCTTCGTCTGATTATATAAATACTTGCGAAGGGAAAGCGTGGATGTAATCGGTTCATCATTAAATTTCGTAATTACATCATTGAACTGTATTCCCGCTTCTTGTGCAGGTCCAACAGCATCCAGAACGACAACCCCATCCTTAACATTGTTCGGTAGGTTCAGTTCCTTGCGTTGGTCCTCTGCGAGAGGAATGTAAGGATTGTTTAAATCTACCGAATATACGCCTAAGTAGGAACGGGCAATCCGCCCTTTCTCAGCCAGTTCATTAGCGGTATCTATCACATGGTTAGCTGGAATAGCAAAACCCAGCCCTTCTACACCTGCATCGGAGATTTTCATCGTGTTAATACCGATGACTTTACCATCCAGATCCACAAGCGCCCCGCCGCTATTGCCTTCATTAATTGCTGCATCGGTCTGAATGACCTCTTGCTCCCAATCATATACGCCGTCCTGATTCAAGGATACGGGAACCTTCCGTTCAGTATAGCTGACAATTCCTGAAGTCAATGTGTCACCAAGTCCCAACGGGTTTCCGATGGCAATGACCGTTTCACCTAGACGAAGCTTCGAGGAATCCCCGAGCTCTGCGATTGTATTGATACCCTTGGCATCAATCGAAAGCACCGCGATGTCACTCACTTTATCCGTTCCAACAAGTGTAGCTTTACGTGTCTCGCCATCTACTGTTACGACTTCAAGATTGCTAGAGTCTTCGATGACATGGTTATTAGTAATGATAAATGCTTTATTATCTACCTTTTTATAAATCACTCCAGAGCCTAATGCTGACTCATCCAGAATGTTCAATTCTTTATTATCTTCTTTATGATTGATAATACTTACTACTGCAGGACGAACCGTAGCAGCGGCTTGAATGATACGGTCAAACGGATCTCTGCTTGGGGCAACCTCCCCAGTTGTTACTACCGACTTCGGGGCAGTTTCGTGACTCATTTGTCCAGTAAGCATACTGAATAAAAACACTGCCACCACAGCACTGATTAAGGAGCAGACGGCGGATATTTGCCAAGTGGATAAGCCCTTGCGCGATCTTCGCACAGAATGCTTGCGGTTAGCAAATGATCCCTTTGATGCTTCATCCCCTCTGGACCGTGATACTTTAGTTGAATAGAAATCGTCATCAAACAATCCCACCGAAAATCTCCCCCTTCTATTGCCAACCGTTCACAGTATCTAAAACCTGAACCTCTAGCAATCACGTTCCAAGCATATACCTCTGCATCCTTTAGACTCCAACAATCACTAAAAAGTTTCACTTTATCCATTAACCACACAATAGTTTCAGTTAATCGAAAGAATTTTAGAATCTTTCAATATATCTTCTCTACTAGGAATATTTTGCAACTTAAAAGACTACACTAATAGAAAGGTTCCATAAATTTAGAGTTTGCTTATCACGTCTATAATTGTATCACAGGCAACCCTCAATTCGTGATTTTCCTGAGGTAAAAAGCCTGCGAATTTTTTACAACTCCAGTTCCGCTTTTACTACATAAGGAGGTATAAAATTATGAATTCTTTTTCCACAAGTATGGATCTGGTGGAGTTTATCGGTAAGCTTGGCGATTTGAAGGATGAACACTACCATATGACCCTTGCCTTCAGTGCTATGATCGAATTGATGATCGATAAAGGCCTGATCTCCCGCCAAGAATTAGAACGAAAGACTGCTGAGCTTGATCAGCTTATGACAACTGGCTCAACTTATCCCATGGCGTAGGTTGGTCATAATACGTATCGCAAAGCTTAAACTCACTATCTTTAAAGAAACAGCCCCGATCCTCCATTGCGCAACGTACCGACATTTTAGCCAAATCCATCATATTATGATCTCGACTTAAATGCGCTAAATAGGTACGTTTAGTCCGTCCTGTGAGAATTTCACTTAGTGCTGCTCCCGCTGCTTCATTAGAAAGGTGACCCATGT
Source organism: Paenibacillus sp. FSL R5-0923 (assembly GCF_038009145.1). NCBI lineage: Bacteria > Bacillati > Bacillota > Bacilli > Caryophanales > Paenibacillaceae > Paenibacillus > Paenibacillus sp. FSL R5-0923. The sequence goes on along the minus strand of NZ_JBBPAT010000001.1, from coordinate 797,572 downwards.
CGCCAAGTATGCGTCGTTTCGTATTCCACGGATAACGTCCCATCCTCAGCATTTCAATATCATGATTCGCCTCCAGCACCAATACGTCGGCCTCTGAAATTGCATCTCTTACCTTGTCGCTAACATACCCCAGGTCTGTAGCTACACACAGTTTTTCTTTTCCATCATAAAAATTGTAACCCACCGGCTCCGCCGCATCATGAGAAATTGCAAACGATTCTACACGCAGACTACCAAAATCCCTATGCTGTCCCGACTCCATAATGATTCGGTTATAGTCGGGTATTTTTCCAATGCCTTTTTCAATGGCTCTCCAGGTATTGGTGTTCGCATAAATCGGAAGATCGTATTTACGGGCCATTGCCCCGAGTCCTTTAATATGATCGGAATGCTCGTGTGTGACTAGAATCCCGTCTATATCATTACCCGTTAGCTCGCGCATGGCCAACAGCTCATCGATCCGCTTGGCACTTAGTCCCGCGTCAATCATAAGTGTTGTCTCCCCGTTCCGAACCACCGTTACATTTCCGGTAGAACCACTGGACAGTACTGTAAATGAAATCCCCATTTTCCTTACTCCTTCTAATCTGTTGTCTTCGGACTGATGATGTCCGCACTTATAGCATCCACATAATAGGCATTGCCGTTCTCCAGCATGAACCGCCACATTGGCGACGCTACCTGACTTTCGGAGTTGAACAACTCACCATAATAACCAAGCTCAATCTCCTTTACTACAGAGTCTGCCGGAAAATATTTTTCAATCAAACTGCTAAGCGCTTGCGATGCCGGCAGTACCTTCTGTTCCTTATCGCTACTGCTTGCCCCTATCTCAATCTTAGGTGAGCGGAAAGCTACAATCTTCTGATCACTATTAATCAACTCTAACCTAACTCGGAATAGCGACCACTGATTCTGAACTAGCGGGTGAAGCACGAACTTCCCAACTTCACTTTCTTGAGAATCAAAACGATAATTTGCGATATCCGGTATTTGACTCTCAAGCGCCTTGCTAAGGTCAGTGAAGGAAGAATAGATCAGCTTGCTGTCTATAGGAACATCTAATTTAATGGGTGGTTCATTCTGCTCTTCAGCAGAATATCGATAAGTTATATTAGGAAGCTGCGGGGTAGAAGCCGGAATGGGACACAACACACGAATCCCTTTCTGCTCCATGACCGCCTGGGTTTCTTCGGACAGGGAAGTGAAATCGAGATTGGCACTAACCTGATCGCGCAAATCAATCCACAGCTGATAACATAGCAGCAGATTTAGACCTAAAAAGGCGCAAATTAGTACATTTTTGGCTCTTCCCCAATCCATACCCTTACCTCCTAAATGTTATATGAACAACTTGTACATTAATTTAATGTAAGAACGCTGCCGTCAATAAGCGTAACCTTCCAGACTGGAAGTAGTTGCAGCTTCTCTTCTTTCACTACAGGTACATACGCAGGCGTTAAATCCTTCACTGCCGAAGTTTTGCTAACCGCAGACAATTGATTCTCTAGCTCCACGCCTCCAGATAGCTCTACGATTTTCTTCTCTGCCTTACTCTCATCAATATAGATTAACGAGCGTTCATAAGAGGATACGGTGCCTTGCTGCAATTCCAGATTAATTACACCATACTGCAGCTGCGAGTTACTCATGATCGGATAGGAGCCATATGGATAGGAACCATAATATTGTTGAAAAGAGACCTTTCTCTCCTGTCTCCCCTCCTCGGTGGCTTCAAGACGATAGGTTCCATTCCATCCACCATGTTGGTTCACAAATTCTACAGCTTCAAGCGCATCCTTGGCAGGTGTACTGTCTCCGGCTGGAAGTGCGGCAGGATCGCTATAGCTCATCCAATTCCGTTCCTTATCGACCTGAAGACTCCGTTTGCTATCCGTATAAATCTCCGAGCCATTTTTCTCGCGAATATATCTAGTGCTTCCAACATCGAAGAAAAGATTGTTCTGCATTTGTTCTATGGTATACATGCCTGAAGGCATCTCAACCTGAACCAGAGAAATCTTGCTGTCTGGCACATAATAATCACCATCTACGGACTTGTAAGGCGTCCAGTTCTTGCCGAAATCCACATGCTGCTGCACGTCTTGCACAGTTAAATCCGCTTTTGCCGCTTCATATATAATGTCGCCTCTCGTACTGAAGAAAATGGCATGCGCTTTGGAGTCATTCTTAATGTTATAGATCCAAATGCGATCAATGCTTTCTCCTTCAAATAGGGAATCTGGTGACAGCTGCATAACCCGCTGAAGTAACGTTACCGGAATGCCGGATCCGAACGAAAGCTCAATCCCCGGATTCTCATTTCGAATCTTATCCCAATCATAATCCTGTACCGAGTGCCGCTGGAAGCTTTCAAATCCACGCCCTTTTAACCGATTCATAATCAAGCTATAGAACGTTGAGTCTGGATAAAAAAGCGTATGCTTGTTATCGCCCATATGGATGATCATTTTATCAGGGTACAGCAGGTTCTCGACCTTTTCCTCCGGTCCCATATTGTCTGTCTTCACATATAGATTCTCGGAGAGTACCGCTGAGTCTGCACCAGGCAAGCGATAAATCAAATAGTAACTCTCAACAAGACTTCCCAGCACGAGCAAGGCTAGAATCCATGACTTCAATCTCTCCTTCATGCCTCACTCCCCCTTTGCGCATTCAGAGGTAGCGTAAAGGTTACCTTAGAGCCTTCATTAAGCTCGGATTGCAGGGAAATAGAGCCTCCATGGGCTTTCACAATTTCCCGGGCAATGGAAAGGCCAAGTCCGGTGCCTCCCATATTCCGTGAGCGCGCCTTATCCACCCGATAAAAACGTTCAAAGATCCGCTCGATGTCTTTCTTCGGAATACCAATCCCGGAATCACGTACAGAAATGGAGAGCATTCCATCCTCACTTTTCAAAGCTTCCAATTCAATCGTACCGCCTTCTGGCGTATATTTTAATGCATTGGAGACCAAATTCCCCAAGACCTGATCAATTTGATCACGATCGAGCCATGCTGTGCTGACATCCCTACGGACCCTTGTACTAATGTCGATCCGCTTCTGCCGAATCTGAAAAGAAAAGCGGTCTGCTACATCCTCTAGCATTTCAGTAATATCCGTCTGCTGAATTCTGAGAAGTGCCTCCTTGGAATCCAGACGCGACAGATGCAGTAGATCCGTAACCAGACGAATCATACGCTCGGTTTCGTTACGAATAACCCCAACAAAACGAACCGCTAACTGCGGGTCCTCAAGCGCTCCATCATCAAGTGCCTCCACATAGCTTTTAATCGTTGTAAGTGGTGTTCTTAGCTCATGCGAAACGTTCGCGACGAACTCTCGGCGTGATTCCTCCAGGTTCTCTTGCTCAGTTACATCTTGCAGCACGGCAATAGTACCGGCAATCCCACCTTCACGGCGATGAATCGGAGTAAACGTAACTCTCACGATATTAGAATCTTCTCCACCCATATGTGTCAGATGAAGCATTGCAGACTGGGCATTTCCTTTAGCCAAGGAACCACTCTGCTCATAATCAAGACCTAGCAATTTATCCAGTGGCGCACCTTCCGGCAACGGACCTTCTGTTCCCAGCATAAGTGCTGCTCGAAGGTTCATAAGAATGACTACACCATTCTCATCCGTGGCTACCACACCGTCACTCATATTCGTCAGAATAGAGGTAAGCTTCTCTTTCTCTTCCTCATTCTGAGAGAGCGCCTCACGCAATCTGCCGGTCATATAATTGAATGCCTGACTGAGTTGTCCAATTTCATCGTTGCCGAGCACGGGCATTTTTCGATTGAACCGACCCTCAGCAACAGCTGTTGCATGCCTAGTCATTTCTTTAATCGGCTGCGTAATGGTGTGTGCAAGAATAACACATAGGACAACTGTCAGTCCCAAGGCTAACAGCAAACCAGAGATGAATACACTGTTGATCCTGCCCATGGTCGCATATAAATCTTTCATGTCAGCAGCAATATAGATTGCACCTACTACCTTGTCACCGGAAAGTACCGGCTTGGCCACAACCTTTTTCCGCACATTATCATCAGCAATAATATATTCTTCATTATCGCTGATCCCCTGCAAGGCGCGATTGACTACGGTCTGAGTGTTGCGCTGTCCGACATAGTCATTCTGTGAGGGCACGGAGGTGGTGATGATTTTGCCGCTGGCATCAAGCACCTGAATCTCGGCCCCGTTAATGTAAAGATTATTAACCATACCACGCAGACTTTCTACAGCCGTTTCCTCGTCAACGGTACCAGCCTCACTACCGAATTTATCAGCAGTCAGGATGGATAGCATCTCTGCACGTGCTTTAAGATCCTTCGTGAAGTTATCCGTTAACGAGTTCTTCATCGAGCTGACAAAATAGACTCCAATTAACTGCATAGCTATCAGAATCAGCAGCACATAAATAATAATAAGCTTGGCCTGAATTGTCCGGAAAAAGGACCACCACTTCATCACAGTCCTCCGCTTTTAGGGCTATGCATCAAATAGCCAAGTCCGCGCCGAGTATAAATATATTCCGGCTTGCTGGGATTCTCCTCAATTTTCTCTCTTAGACGACGGATCGTCACGTCTACGGTCCGCACATCGCCGAAATACTCGAATCCCCACACAGCCTGCAGTAAATGCTCCCGGGTCATCACCTTACCCGCATGTTTAATCATATAGTAGAGCAGCTCATATTCACGATGGGTCAAATCAAGCGGCTCCCCACCCTTATATACCAGATACATATCTGTATCAATAAATAGATCAAAATGGTAAATACCCTGTCTGGTCTCTGCAGGTTCATTCGCCATTCCCGGCGGTGACGGTTTGTGCTGTCTCCGCATTTGGGCTTTCACTCTGGCGAGTAGCTCACGTGTACTAAAAGGTTTGGTCACATAGTCATCCGCACCAAGCTCTAGACCAAGCACCTTATCAATCTCTCCGTCTTTGGCAGTAAGCATAATGATAGGAATGTCCAAATGTGCAGAACGAACCTCACGACAAACATCCATCCCGTCCTTACCAGGCAGCATAAGATCAAGTAGCATAAGATCAGGCTTTTTGGACAATGCCAATTCTACTGCACTGTTACCATCAAAAGCACAAATAACCTCGTAGCCTTCTTTTTCTAGATTAAACTTCAATATATCAGCAATAGGTTGTTCATCGTCTACTACCAGAATCGTTCCCATCTGCATGTCTCAGCTTCACCTTCCTATCCCTACTTAAAGATCATTCCTTTATTTTAACATACCTGTCTTACCGTCACATCCTACGAAATAAGGAATCGGCTTCCCCAGCAAAAAGAAACAGCTATATCGTCATTCCTATATTAAAAAAAATAAAACCGCTCGAGTTTAATCGAGCAGTTGAGGTTAAAGTATGAATTATCGCAAATACTTCATTGGATTTACTGCAGTGCCATTCTTCCGAATCTCAAAATGCAGATGTGTTCCCGTCGAGCGTCCAGTATTGCCCATTACGCCAATTTTGGCGCCTTGCTCCAAACGCTGTCCCGTAGAAACGGAGATGCTGTTTAAGTGGCCATAATAGGTTTCGTATCCGTTACGGTGATCCACGATAACCACATTTCCATATCCACTCTTCACACCAGCAAAGATTACAGTTCCGGCATCAGAGGCTTTAATGCTCCGGTTGCCAGATACCATATCTAGACCCTTATGAGCACGGCTCCAGCGCTCACCGAAACTACTAGTAAGGGTTGCTCCGCTTACTGGCCAACTGAACATGCCTGTTCCTTCACCAACTACCTTCGTACCCCGATAAACCACTTCAGGGAGAGAAGATTTAATAACGGTCTGACCCAACCACTCTTCTTGTACGACCATTCCGTTTTTCTTTGTTAACCGATACTGCATTTCTTTAAGGCCCGTTTGTCCTGGACGAACGACCTTACTTTTACCTGCTGGTAACTGGTCACTTTTCCGCACGATCACTTCAGGCTCAGTAACCACCTGCTCTGACACTTGCTCTACAGTAACAACTGTAACATCTGGCTGTGGTACCTTCAGCTTCAGTGTATCTCCAATCTTCAACGTTAGCTCTTTCACATCCGGGTTGTTACTATAGATCTCTTTTTGTGTAATTTCAAACCGTTTGGCAATCCCCGAAATCGTATCGCCCTCTTGAACGGTATAAAGAAGTGGTGCTTCTTTACCGTCGGTAAGAGTTTTGACCGCTTCCTTCACATCCAACACTTTGTTAGGGTCTGTCTTCACAGGAACAATAGAGACCTCTTCACTAATCTTAACTGACTCCACTTGTTTGGCAGCTTTCGCTTTCGCAGCACTTGAACTTGAGGCAGCTGTTCTTGTGAGCTTACTAGCCGTTGCTACTTCAGTTTGCGGAACATAATGATTCTTTACCCCTTCAAGTACCGCATTTGCGGTCTCTTGATCCTTAACAATGCCAACGGCTTTGCCATCTACCATTAATTGTACACCTACGGCGTAGGCCTTCAGCATACCATCTAATTTATTAAGCGTTGCTTCACTATCAACTTCCGGCTTGTACGCTTTCTCCTGTTTAATTGTAATGCCTTCTGTCTGAAGCACCATCGTTGAATCTGGATACTTATCCTGATATTCCTGTTGCTTCTTATCATACAGCTGGTTAAGCTGTGCCTGATCGTTAAGCTTCCCGATCTCCTTACCCTTCACCAACACTTGATAGTAGGTTTCGGTATTGGCTGCTACATACTTTTTCTCTGCACCGATCAATACAGTGGTTAGAAGTACTAGGCCAACAGCTCCCAAAATCCAAGAACGCCGGAATCTACGAGTCCCTTTTTCTTGATGAAAGTGTGTGGAGTCGTGATCGAAATTGTGGCTCTGCTGAACATCTGCTCCGGATTCTGCTGTGTCACTATTCCGCAGTTTCCCCATCCGGCGCATGAACTTAAATCCCTTCATGAAACTCTCCCTTTCAGTCCGCTCTGTCATCTGATATGAACGGCCAAGCTAGTTGTACGATCTCGATTATATAGATTACGACCATGAATGTTTCTGCTTATCCTAGTTCTAAATTCCTGCTTCTAATGGACCTTCAAAAAGGTTACAATTGGTTACAAAAAATTAACCCTTTGAACATCCTTGTCTAATGTACCATAGCTGAGCGAAAAATTTCAACTTTGTACACATAAAAAAACCCACGAAATACGCGGGTTTTTTGCGCAAATATGAAAATTTAGCCTTTTTCTTGTGTCTAGAAATTGACAATTACTATGGCTGCTGTAGAGTTTCTGTAGTTGGTGTAAGCATTTTCATTATACTCTCGTATTCATCGGGATCAACATATTTGGCAATGACTTGTTGCAGCCCCTTAACCTCATCCTCCGTTAGACCATCCTCCATCGCCGTGGAGATTTTCTGCATCTCATCCTGCGGTAGTTTGGACATCAAGATATTGAATATATTTACCTTCTCCGCCGAAGGGAGATTATCTTTTAAGTCACCTATTGCCTCAGGTGTAATTACCAATTTCTGGTCCTCTGAAATTCCACTCTGGCTTTCGTTAGTAGAAGACTCATTTGAGGCTTGGCCCATAACCGGTAAAGCATCCTCGGGTGCTTTTTCCTCCACCGGCTCCCCTTTTTCAGGTGTATCCTTACTGTTATCTTTATCCTTGTTTACCGCGCTGCCTGTTGTCGTCGCTTCTTTATTCGCTTTATTGGAGTCCGATTGGCTATCCATGCCAATAATGCTCTTGACCATCCCACCTAAACCTGGGCCTGGACTATCCACTTTAATATCGAAGCTCGCCAGAACCGACTGAATATAAGCATTTACAACCACGCCCGTAGTTAGAATTGAAAGTGTACTTGCGAGTACTACAATTAGACATACTCCCAGTGCACGCTTCACGATCTTCATTTCTTCTCTCCTCTCACCTATGTTCAAGTCTATCTGGTATATTTTTTCCATGTTTTTCTATACTCCCAGTATTGACTAGAACCGGCTTCGGGAAACATACGCATAAAAGTAAACATAAAAAAGAGACCTCTCGCGAGGTCCCTTATAAATGACTAAATATATTTAGATATAAATTGGCATTACTTGATTCGTCTGCTCACGGTTACGGCCTACTGAGAAGATGGCGATCGGAATCCCTGTAAGCTCAGATACACGTTCAACATATCTGCGTGTATTTGCTGGCAGATCGTCCAATGTTTTTGCAGAAGTAATATCTTCGCTCCAACCTGGAAGCTCCTCATATACCGCTTCGCACTCTGCCAGCATCTTAAGGCTAGCTGGGTAATGCGTGATTATTTCACCACGGTATTTGTAGCCTGTGCAGATCTTCACAGTCTCAAGTCCACTCAGCACATCCAGCGAGTTAAGAGACAAGCCTGTGATTCCACTTACACGACGAGCGTGACTTACAACAACACTGTCAAACCAACCTACACGGCGAGCACGTCCTGTAACTGTTCCATATTCATGACCTGTTTCACGGATATAATCACCAGTTGCATCGTTCAGTTCTGTAGGGAACGGGCCATCTCCAACACGAGTAGTGTAGGCTTTAGCAACCCCGATAACCTGTTTAATCTTAGAAGGTCCAACACCAGAACCTATGCATACGCCACCTGCAGAAGGGTTAGAAGAAGTAACAAACGGATACGTACCTTGATCGATATCAAGCATTACCCCTTGTGCACCCTCAAACAATACTTTGCGGTCTGCATCAATAGCTTCATTAAGAATGACCGACGTATCTGTCACATAATTACGTAGCACTTCCGCATATTCCAGGTACTGAGTCAGAATCTCTTCAACATCAAGAGCTTCCGCGCCATATACTTGAGTAATCACCTGGTTCTTCTCTTCCATCAAGTGACGAAGTCTCAATTCGAATTCCTCAGCGTCCATCAGGTCAGCAATACGGATACCGTTACGTGCAGCCTTATCCATGTAACATGGACCGATGCCTTTGCGTGTTGTACCAATCTTGTTCGGACCCTTGCGGTCTTCTTCCAGAGCATCCAGTACCATGTGATAAGGCATAATAACATGAGCCCGGTCGCTGATCACTAAGTTTTTAGTGTCAAAGCCGTTCTCGTGAATATAATTAATTTCTTGGATCAAGGCAGCTGGATTAATAACCATCCCGTTACCAATTACACAAGTCTTTTCTTTATAAAATACACCAGAAGGGATTAAGCTGAGCTTAAACTTCTCACCGTCAATCAGAATCGTGTGACCGGCATTATTGCCCCCTTGATAACGGGCAACCACATCTGCACTTTCCGCTAGAAAGTCAGTGATTTTCCCTTTACCTTCGTCTCCCCATTGTGTTCCCACGACGACTACCGTTGACATGTTCATTCCTCCGTAGGTGCTAGCAAGCACCATTATTTTTCATAATATGGGCCCTGTACGTCATTCTTATGTACGTAGCCCTCCGGACTCCAAGCGGATTTACCCACTAAAGGACAATACTCAGTGTAACAGCCGTTTTTTTCAAAGTCAAATAAAACGAACGATTACACAAAGAAATGTGCAATCGTTCGGATATCATACATGACAGGTTACCCAGCAAATGGTTCTGCATGTGCTCGCTCGTAGTTAACGAACTTGTTGAAGTTTTTGAGGAAGACAAGCTCTACTGTCCCAACCGGACCATTACGCTGTTTAGCTATAATAATTTCAATAATATTTTTCTTCTCAGTGTCCTGATTGTAATAGTCGTCACGATACAAGAACGCAACAATGTCGGCATCCTGCTCGATAGAACCGGATTCACGCAAGTCACTCATCATCGGTCGTTTATCCTGACGTTGTTCCACACCCCGGCTAAGCTGCGACAGGGCGATAACCGGCACGTCCAATTCACGAGCGATCTGCTTCAAAGTACGGGATATATCCGATACTTCCTGTTGACGGTTTTCCCCGCCTTTACCGCGGCCCTGAATGAGCTGCAAGTAGTCAATGACGATCATCCCCAGGCCCTTTTCCTTCTTGAGCCTCCGGCATTTCGCACGAATATCCGTTACAGTAATCCCTGCTGTATCATCGATATAAATCTCCGCCTCCGATAGGGACTGAATGCCCATAGTCAGCTTCGACCAATCATCATCACTCTTAAAGTCACCGGTACGCATAGTATTCGCATCCAGATTAGCTTCGGCACAAATCATCCGCTGTACTAGCTGCGGCGCAGACATTTCCAGACTAAATATGGCAACCGTCTCTTTGGCACGTACGGCCACATTCTGAGCAATATTTAGCGCGAATGCTGTCTTACCTACAGAAGGACGGGCTGCAACAATAATCAAATCATTGCGCTGGAATCCATTAGTCATATGGTCTAAATCCACAAATCCCGTTGGAATACCTGACATGCCGCCCTTATCTTTATTCTGATGGAGGAGTTCAACCTTATCAAATACTTCCATCAAAACATCGCGGATTGCGATAAATCCACTGCCGCTGCGCCGGTTAGAGATTTCAAGAATTCGCCGTTCTGCATCACTCAGCATATCGGCTACATCTTCACCGCCGGTGTAACCCTCGCTTACAATTTGCGTCGCTGTACGAATCAAACGCCGTAACATAGCCTTTTCTTCAATAATCTGCGCGTAGTATTCTACGTTAGCCGCAGTAGGCACAGCATGCGCCAGCTTAGCTAGGTAGCTAACACCACCAATATCTTCGAGCTCTCCCTTGTCCTGCAGTCTAGAAGTAAGCGTAACAAGATCAATCGGCTGGCTCTCTTCTCCGAGCTGCACCATCGCCTCAAAAATCATTTGATGCGCTTTATCGTAGAAGTCTTCGGTATTCACCCGTTCCATTGCAGTAATGAGCGCTTCATCCTGCAACAGAACAGCACCAATTACCGCTTGCTCCGCCTCAAGATTCTGCGGGGGAACCCGATCGAAAAAGAGATCTCCACCCATGTTACTCCTCCGTTACCTGAACCTTAAGGGTAGCCTTTACTTCAGTGTGTAGTTTTATACTTACTTGAAACACTCCCAAATGACGAATCGGCTCTCCTAGCTCAATCTTACGCTTATCGATGGAAATGCTTTGAGTGGAAGCTAGCGTTTCAGCAATTTGTTTGCTCGTGATTGCGCCGAATAGACGGCCGCCTTCACCTGCTTTTGCTTTCATAGTAAGAGTAAGCTCATCTATCTTCTTGCCCAGTTGCTGAGCTTCTTCTTTTTCGTTATCTTTACGGCGTTGTTCAGCAGCTGCTTGATTCTCAAGCGTCTTCACATTGCCTTCCGTTGCCGGACGAACTAATCCACGTGGTAATAGGAAGTTCGAAGCATAGCCTTCGGATACCTCTTTAACCTGACCTTTTTTACCTTGACCCTTAACATCTTTTATGAAAATGACCTTCATTCGAATAAACCCTCTTTCGATTCGATTTCAGCCAGCACTTGCAGCAGTCTGGCTTCTGCTTCTTTACATGTTCCTTCTAGCTGTACCGCGGCGTTCGATAGATGCCCACCGCCACCCATTTTTTCCATCACGACCTGTACATTCATACGCCCAAGTGATCGAGCACTAATGCTTATCAGGCCGTCTGGTCGCTCACTAATGACAAATGAAGCGACTACGTTCGTCATCCCAAGTAATGTATCCGCAGTCTGAGCGATAAGTAGCTGTGGAATCTTCATACCTGGTGCCGTAACGACCAATGCGATTTGATCATAAATCATACGCGCATGTTTGATAATTTCGGCTTTTGAAATATACTCCTGTAAATCCTCCTTCAGCATACGCTGAATAAGAACGGTATCCGCACCATTTCGGCGCAGAAACCCTGCAGCTTCAAATGTACGTGAGCCTGTATGCAGTGCAAAGTGCTTCGTATCTACAGTAATTCCCGCTAAGAGCATTGTAGCATCCAATGGACTAATCTTTACCTTCTCATGGATATATTGAAGCAACTCTGTCACCAGCTCACAGGTTGATGAAGCATAAGGCTCTAAATAGACAAGTACAGCATCGTTGATGAACTCTTCGCCTCTACGGTGATGATCCACCACCACAATTCTACTCGCATATTGCACAAGCCGCGGTTCCATTGTCATAGATGCCTTATGGGTATCTACAACAATAAGCAGTGTATGCTCCGTCATCACTTGTAAAGACTGCTCCGTTGTGATGAACGACTTAAACAATTCATCATCTTTCCGAATCTGCTCCATCATGTTCGTTATGGAAGGATTAGGAGTCTCCATCACAATGCTAGCCTCTACATTATACATCTGTGCGGCTCTCAGAAGGCCAATCGCAGCACCAACAGCATCGATATCTGGTGTGCGGTGGCCGAGGATCAGCACACGGTCGCTCTCCTGCATTAAATCACGCAGCGCATGCGCAATGACTCGTGCCCGCACTCGTGTACGCTTCTCCGCAGCATTACTCTTTCCACCGTAGAAAGACAACCTCTGACCTGCTTTTACAGCAGCCTGATCTCCACCTCGGCCGAGCGCCATATCCAAACTGGATTGTGCTAAGGCACCTAGCTCGCTTGCAGAGTCCGCTCCAAATGCCATACCAATACTCAGTGTCATGGGCACTTTAAGGTCGGCCGTCATTTCCCTAATCTCATCGAGAATAACGAATCGACTTTCTTCCAGTGCTTGCAGACTACGATGATTAAGTAGCATTAGATAACGCTCAGACGACAGACGACGTAGATAAACATCAAACTGTTTACTCCATTCGGTGATCTCACTCGCTACCTTAGCGATCAGAGAAGTACGCTGTTGATCATCCATTCCTTGAGCAGATTCATCTAGATTATCCATCATCACTATGCCAATCGCCAGCTTCTCATCTTCATAACGTTCACGTAGCACCACAAGCTCAGTGATATCATACATGTAAAGAATACGTTCACTTGGAATAATGACGGCTTGGTAAAATCGTTCATCCACAGTGAGCTCAAGGCGAGTGTCATGCAATACGCCTTCTTTGTGAACATCCCTTTTTCCCGATACATTCGTCGTAAAAAAAGACTGCATATCCGGCAGCAATTCCAGTAGCGGTTCCCCAACTAAAGACTTGCGCGCAAAAATATCACCAGCATAGCGGTTATTCCATTCTACTGTTCGATCTTCGCTAAACAGAATGATTCCGAGGGGCAGCATACTCACTGCTTCTCCCTCCACTCGCTTAATACGAAAAGTTAATCCATTAATATATTCCACCAGATTACGGCGGAACGAAATTTCCGTCTTCAGCATATAGAAGCATAATGTACCTGCCAGAAACAGGCTAACGACCCCAAGAGCCCAGTTATAAATACTAACAATTATAATAAGGGCCAACAGCAGCATGAACGCCCATACGGTATGATAGCCGTGCCAGCGTCTTTGCAGAAATTTAGGCATGAACTCTCACCCTATCGTTTCGATTTCGTCACATACTCCCGCAGTGGGAAAGCAAGATCAATGATACCGATAATGCGTAGCGGCGGCAGCAAAATGACCGGTATTGCTAGCAGAATGGCAACCATCTTGTTCCATTTGCGTTCATGCGCCAGGAAGAAGAAAAATCCAATCGCCTGAATCATAAAGCCAATTCGTAACAACGGCAGTAGATTGGCAGAAATCATGAGGATGTAATTATTCTCTGATCCTGAGAAGAAGAGCTGAAGAACCACACCAATCAAATAATACCAAATAAACGATCTCGAAAGTCTCCATTCACGAGCAGGCTTCATCTTAGGCACTGCATAATTCATACTGTTCAGAATCGGACGAACAATAGAATGCGTAATGACAGCTATCATAAAAGAGCTTACGATTAGAGTCATTGGGATCATTTGAACCGTCATATGACTTAGCTTGTTTACATCCTCAGTCGTAAATCCAAGATCAGTAAACAGTGGATTAGCAGTACCAAGATCAGACAGAGGCGAGTTAACCATCTGCAGCACATCGTTCACATAGTTAGACAAATCAAAGTTAAATAACGCCGTACCGAGTAATAAGAGTAACAGGAATTCTCCAAGAATCGTAACCGTACCTGCAATCACGGTAGATACTGCTGAAGCATGTCTTTTATACCAACGTCCCATAACCAGAGCAGGTATTAAGAAATACGCCGCGATCAGCACATAAATAGGTGTAATCAGACCAACAATCAGCAACACCGGCAATACGTGTAGAACGAATTGTTTGGTGTTCAGCGTAGTGAATAACACTACTGCCGGAACAATCATAAATAGGGTAGTGATGATGAGCAGTGGAGTCGTTAAACTAAGCAGCAAAAGTAAATATACTACGCTCCAAGCCACAGATGACCAGCGAAATTTCAACAGTATTCACCTCTTACGCATATGTTCTTCTAAAGCAGATATATCTTGATACCATTCTTCCAGTTGATGCCCTTCCTGCTTATGCTTTCTGAGCTTCTCGAGTAGCAAGTCATCTAATTGACGATAGGGAATCCCTAGTCTGCGGCCCAAAATATAAGAGCTCATAATCAAACTAGCCAGGCTGTCGCCCACACGGGTAGTACTGCCTTCCCATAACGCTTTAAATAACCGTGAAACTTGGTCAATCACTTCTGTTTTTAACCATTCAATTACCTTGGCGCGTTTAGCGACATCCAGATCCTTCGGCACATTGGACACGTCTCTCTACCTCCGGCAAAAAGCTTTATTCTCCATTATAGCATAAAAAATTCCGTGTCACACAAGGCGCCCCGCGCACCTTAAGTATGCTTCAACAAGGGATGAACTAGTACTTCTTACATTTTTAAAAAAGACCTGCTTTCCGTTATCGCCGGAAATACAGGCCTTGTTCCGATTGCTTCTATTACCGCGAATAAATTGGGCTATAATGACTCTTGAGATTGTTTTGATACAAATTTCTCACAATATTCTATGACTTGACTCCGGCGAACGATGCCAATAAACCGGTTCATATCATCGACTACAGGAACAAAGTTCTGTACCTTAGCCAAATTAATCAGATCTTCCATATCCGCATCAATCGAGACAGGTCTGTTATTCATCCTCAACGGCAAATCTTTAAGCAAGAATTTTGAAGCGTTCTCGAAAGTAACCTTGCCCTCGGATTCCTTCATATACCAGAGCAGATCACCCTCTGTAACCGTACCAGCGTATTCTCCATTTCGGTTCAGAATAGGGACAGCAGTATAACGGTGATACTCCATCCTCTCCAACGTTTGGCGTAGCGTTGAATCGATCGTTACGCAAGCGACTTCCTGTTTCGGAAGTAAAAAAAATGCAATATTCATCTCTTGATCCTCCTCAAAGAGTTCCGAAGGAATTACGGTTCTTTAACTTCCTTTTACTACCATGCAAAATTATTAATACGTGGCAGCTTAATAATCGTTCCAATACATTATAGCATGAAGACAGTAAGCAGCAGCCATAAGAATGTGAATGGCTGCTGCAATTAATTATATGAGTTTGAACTCCACTTTAGAATTATTGCGTAACTGCTGTTGATTTAGGCTCCAGTGCATTACTTGCTTTTCCCGGCTCAATTAGTTGATCTACAGGTGTTGCTGCACTCATCCAGTTGTCGATCATCGCCTTAGCTTCACTCAAATCCTCTTCATCAACGATATCATAGTAAACACCATCCATACGTTTACCTTCACCCATAACTGTGAAGCTTGAGATATCCATGCCTTTTCCGCCCATGAATTTTTTGGCTAGACTAATGATCATCGAAGGCTCTATATCGGTTTTAAAATTATCTCCCATAATATCCAGCAACTTCGGAATGTTGCCAATTTGACTGATCGATAACATTTTATTCGCTACAACATCAATAAAAACCTGTTGGCGTTTGGTACGGTTAAAGTCACTATCTTCACGATAACGCGTATAGTTCAATGCTTCTTGTCCGTTATAAAGCGACTTTCCAGCTTCAATTGTAAACTTTTCATGATCCTTACCCTTGTTCACAATGTCTTTCTTAATCGGCAGCGGAACGCCTCCAATAGCATCTACAGCATCCTTGAGTCCTTGGAAATTTATTGTCGCATAATATTGAATATCATGACCAAGCAGAGCTTCTAGAGAATCCTTGGCCATCTGTTGCCCCCCAAAAGCATAGGCATGTGTAATCTTATCCTTTTTATTATCCTTATGACCTATAATTTCCGTATACGTATCACGCGGAATAGAAATGAGCAGGATCTTATAGTCCTCAGGCCGAACAACAGCGTACATCATGGTATCTGAACGTGCCGTTTCATTATCACGTTGATCGGTACCTAAGAGCATAATTGAGAACGGATCGCTCTTGTACACAACCGGTTCTGGCTTAACCTTATTATCATCCTTAAGCGGCTGGTAAGATTCTTCCTTTAGCTTAGTTTCAACCCGATCAGACAAAAAGAGGTCGAAGGCTAATACAGCCAGGGAATTACGAAACAGAAAGCCTCCCGCTATAATAACAACAAGAACAATGAGGGCGATATATCTTTTCTTTATTTTTTTCATCTTTGATTCCTTCATTTTTGATTCCTTCTTTATTGTAGAATAATTGCTTGCCATATATATAATGCTTCCTGAATCTTTATCAGGCAGTCATGACTTTATTTCTCACGGCGATCAACTGACCCTTATTCCATTATCTTATTGTCCCCCCTTTCAAGAAATTCAGGTCATTCAAAATTATATAAAAAAGTTTTTTGCGGTTCTAAAATAATGTGGACTAAAACAATATTTCTATTGTAATCACTAAATGGATAAAAAGAAACCACAAATAACGACATGAATAGGGAAAAAGCACCAAACCAAGTAATAAATACTGGTATGGCGCTCCGACTTTAGTTCCTAATTCTGAGCGGATTCATCATATGTTTAACCCGATCTCCGGATTGTAAACCACGGAAAAATCCGTAATCAAATAATTTTGCTGCCCCTTCAAATCGGCTCTCATAAGTCTTTGCCCCCATAACGACTGCAATAAGCCTATGCCCATCCCGCTGAGCCGAGCCTGCAATACAGTATCCTGCCCGGTTATTATGTCCAGTCTTTAAACCATCTGTACCCTCATAAGCGTAAATGCCACCCATAGCTGGCAACATGAAATTGCTATTACTTACATATAGCCCCTTATTCTTCAAATGCATTTGTGTACGGCTGGAAATATTGAGAATATCCGGATGATGATAGATTAGTGCGGCAGCCAATTTAGCGGTATCACGAGCTGTCATCATAGTCTCACCGCTGATATGCATATTCGGATCAGTGAAACCAAGATCCTTACCTGATAGGCCCGTTGCATTAGTAAATATTGTACGAGAAGATAAGCCTAGACTATGTGCCTTGTCGTTCATCATGAGCACAAAAGAGGCTTCTGAACCAGCCATATACTCAGCCAATGCAACAGTAGCATCGTTGGCAGAATAAATAGTGACTCCTTCCAATAATTCTCTTATAGTATAGAATTCTCCCCGCTTCAATGAGAGACTTGTGCCGCCCATTTTACTTGCATAGGCACTAATTGGGACTCTATCCTCCCATCTAATCATTCCAGAGGAGATTTGATCCAGCACAATCATTTCTGTCATTAATTTAGATACACTGGCCGGTGGCATGGGTACATCACCATTAATATCCACCCATATATCTCCGGTATCCATATCTAGAAGCACTGCTGATTCCGCGTCAATATTCGGTTTAAAACCAAGCCCAGTTGGCCTCCATACCGCAATTAAGACAACGACTAATACAGCTGCGATTGCCCCCACTACTATCCGTCTCTTCATCGTCGTCATCCTCCATACTATATATGACGAATGAAACTACAATTTGATTTCACTTTTCACAAAAAATTATTATTTTATTTTTCTTCCTCTTCCTTAATCCACCATTTATAAGGGTCAATAATCGTACTCATTGAATTCACGCGAACGCCCTGTAGGCGCTTATTTACTGGAACTATCGCTTTTCGTTCGGCAAAAAAGATCATAGGCACCTCTTCATTAACCAGCTTCTGCCACTCATAATATATTTCTTTACGATAATCCATATCGTATGCCTTCATACTTACGCCTTCACGAATCAGCTCTTCATTCCGCTCGGAAGACCAACGGGGATAGTTCCATAGATCATTTTCTCTCCATAGACCTGTTGGATCGGGATCACTCGCTAACCCCCATACTCCGTAAAATAGTTCGATAGACGGATCATCGGCTTCCACTGCGTCGTAGAAAGCATGGAA
This sequence comes from Paenibacillus sp. FSL R5-0923, assembly GCF_038009145.1. Lineage (NCBI taxonomy): Bacteria > Bacillati > Bacillota > Bacilli > Caryophanales > Paenibacillaceae > Paenibacillus > Paenibacillus sp. FSL R5-0923. The sequence goes on along the minus strand of NZ_JBBPAT010000001.1, from coordinate 779,366 downwards.
TTCCTTTAATGCTCCACCGTTCAGCTGTACATCGAGTCCAACATCACGCCAATTTCTTAAAATGGCATTAGTACGTAGCTCTGCTGTTTGACTGCCTAGCATAGAATCAAAATGGATCATCAGCTTTTGGCCCTTTGGATCTTCCCGTAATCCATCACCGTCTAGATCCAAGAACCCAGCAGCATCCAGCAGTTCCTTGGCCTTTGTAGGATTATACAGATAAGCATTAATCTCAGTATCAGGGATCTTCGCCCAGCTAGTGCTAGATATTGGAGTCTCTACAGGCTCAGCTAAACCGTGGGAATATGCTTTGATGATCCCTTCACGATCTAAAGCATAATACATAGCTTGCCGTAATCTTTTGTCTTCAAATTTAGGGTTATCCATTACGATGGTCTCGGTTTCCGTATCCCAATGCCCGAATTTAAAACCTATATATTCATAGCCTAGCTCAGCAGTTTGCAGGATGTTAATATTATCCAGTTCTTTTAGATCATCATAAGCATCCCGAGGGGCTGACTCTATGTCAATCTCTCCTGTTTGAAAGCGTTCAGCCACTTCCTTATCGTCAAATGCCTTATACACTATCCCATCCAATAGCGCTTTGCCCTTGTAATATTGATCAAAACGTTTCATTTCTACCCTCTGGCCAGGCTGAATATGTTCAACCTCAAAAGGGCCAATACCTATAGGAGATTTTCGCATCTGGTCACTTTCAGGCATATCTTTAACAGCAATTCCAGTATAGTATTTTTTATTCATCGGATAGGGCCACAGACTATCGATGGTGTTTACCCGTGCAGCAGTTACAGTTATTTTCAAAGTATAAGGATCTATAACCTTCAATCCGGATATGCCCTTCGCTTCTCCCTCATGATAGGCTTCTGCACCCTGAATCATTTCAACACTATAATAATGCGAGCCCGTATAATCTGGACTAGCAATAGTTTCAATTGCGAATTTCCAATCCTCTACCGTTAATTCATCACCGTTATGCCAACGGATTCCCGGTTTAATTTTAAAGGTAAATACTTTATGATCATCAGATTCCTGCCAAGAGGCAATATTAGGAACCGTCACTAGTTCATCATTTACCTGAAACATCGGCTCAGTAATAAACTCCAGCACATGAAAATCATCTTCACCTTCATAAAAAGCAGGCTCAAACAAACCCGTAAATGGTGAGGAGAATCCGTAGGTAACTACTCCACCAGCTTGTGGCTTATCGTCTACTACATTATGGCGCGAAGATAATGGATTACTGCTAGAAGTTGTTCTACTACATGCTGACAATAGAGTTGCCATCACGAGCAGTGTTAACAACAACCTGCATATTTTCTTATTATTCATGTGTTTCTTCCCTTCTCTAGTTGAACGTATATCTACATTTAAGTTATGGAACATAAATATTTTTACTGTAACAAAGTTTTATGGTGGTTACAATAACTTCTAAGCCCTAGGCCTTTACTCCTGCTTGAAATTCACTTATTTCGTTATATCTATAAAAAAAGACCTGTCTCGTGGACAGATCTTCATTGAATCTATTCTTCATCTCTGTGCGTAATCGTTAAACCCTCAACATGCTTACGCTGCATCAACTTGCGCTTTTTACGTGTATCCTTACTCTCAAAAATAATATCAAAGTCATATTCCTCCGGGTATAGCTCTTCTTTTGAAAGATAGGGCTTCAACCGCTTATGGTTAATTTTCATTTTTTGCTTCTGGATCATCACCCCAACCATTCCTAAATGATCTCTCTTCTCATATACGATCCCTGTCCGGCCGAGTGACGTTACCACAACTGCATCTCCAATTTCAAATTGAATCAGCTTCTCCTTGCTGCGGTCAGATGGAGCAGCCTCTTCTTCTGCGTTGCCATGTTCCTTTTCTGGAAGTGCAGCATATTCTTGCTCTCCATCTTCTTTGCTCAAAAAACTTCCCCATGCCTCTCCGCTGCCTTTCTGTAGCCTTTGTTGCTGCGCCTCTACGATTTCCCATGATCTCTTAATAACGTTATCCTGTATCCCCAGCTTTTTAGCGATCTGCAGAGCGTAACTTTCCCCCGCTTCTCCAATCGTCAATCGATACAACGGCTGTAGCGTTTCTTTATCAAATTCCATTCGCGCATTTTGAAAGCCCGTCGTTGCGGCTGCAAAGGCTTTTAGCTCATTAAAATGTGTAGTAACAATAATATTCGCCCCTTTACGGCTCAGCTCTTCCAGAATCGCGATAGAGAGCGCAATGCCTTCCCCGGGATCCGTACCAGCCGCCAGCTCGTCAATGAGCAGCAGCACCCCTTTAGATGCATCTCTCAGCATTCCCTCAATACTCTTCATTTGCGCCGAGAATGTGCTGAGTGATTGTGCCAGACTTTGTCCGTCGCCAATTACACTGATTACATCCGTAAAAATAGTGAATTCGCTACCCTCCTCGACCGGAATCAACAGCCCCGATTGAGCCATGATCGTCAGCAGCCCTAGTGTCTTAAGGACCACAGTTTTACCACCTGTATTTGGGCCTGTAATGATGAGGGATTTATACCCCTTACCAACCTCCAGATTGATCGGAATCATCCCCTTCAGCATGGGATGCCTGCCTCCATTCATCTTTACAAAGCCTTTCGCATTCAGCGTAACAGAAGATGCCCCCAGCGTTCGTGCATATTTAGCTTTAGCAAAAATAAAATCATACGTGCCCGTAGCTTCAATATTAAGGTGCAGGGCAGCCTGTTCCTGTTCTACCAAGCTAGTCAGCATGCTGAGGATTACGGCTTCTTCTCGCGCCTCTTCACCCAAAAGTAAATCAAGCTCAATTTGGAGAGCAGCGATCTCGTCTGGTTCAATAAACACCGTCTGTCCACTTGTGGATTGATCAAGCACCGATCCTTTTATTTGTTTATGATATTCCCGTTTTACGGGGATAACGTAACGCCCACCTCGCTGACTATAAATATTCTCCTGCAAAATCGATTGATGGCGTGACATAATTCCGTCGATTTTTTTATGAAGACGTTCTTTAGCCACTACAATCCGTTTACGAACTCGCTCTAACCCCTTACTTGCTCCATCATCAATCGCACCAAAACGGATACAGCGATCAATAGCCTCCCTCACGTGATTTAACTCCATTAACGAGGATGCATATGCAGCAATCCGTGGAGCGCTCTGTTCTTTAGAGGCCATATATTTTCGCAGTTGACTACAGCTCTTAAGAAATGTAGCGACCGCAGTGAAATCTTGTTCACTGTACAAATATCCAGTCCCCATTAATGACATGATCCACTCAATACCTTCTAATGAAGGAATGGGTACACTCGACCCTCGTTCCAGCAGTTCTTTAGCTTCAGAAGTTTCCTCCATTGCTCTTTGAATCGTCGGCAAATAGGTCATTGGCATAAGCTCTTCTACAGCTTTTTTTCCTACATAAGATACTGCGTGGCGCCCAAGCTCTGTTTTAATGATTTCGTATTCCAGCGTGTTTAGACTTTGTAAATTCACAGCAAATCCTCCTTCAAATCTCTATTGGTTTGGACCTAATTCTCCATAACGCAAAGAAGGGCAAAGAATGCCACTATGGCAGTCCTTGCCCTTCTTTTTATACTGATGCCCTCTATCGTCCTAAGGCCCCGAAATGAGAACAGGTGCCGAAAAACAAAAAAACCGTGCAATAAGAGCACGGTTCATTACAAAGAGAACAACAGCCGTAAAGAGGCCATTTGACGCTTCGTGTGTTCTTAACTAAATCATCCACCCGTAAGGAACAACAGACTGCTGCGTAATACGAACTCAAATAGAGCACGTAATCGCCTCATGACGAGCCTGCTAAAGCCTTCCTAATCAAGTGTTATGAAATTGCTAGTTAAGAACGGTCACCGACATCAAAATTTCCCCTTTAGTTATAGGATAGCTGTAATTTAACATAATAAAGTGCCAACGTCAAACGATTCAACGCCCAAATAATTCGATTTCATGCTTACCCTACTATTAATGCTTCCTTTTCTGCATACAAAAAAAGCAGCCGGTTTCCCGACTGCTTTTATAAAACGTCCTATTCCGTTGTGTAAGGAAGCAACGCGATTTGACGCGAGCGTTTTACAGCAATGGTAAGAGCGCGTTGGTATTTTGCACTTGTACCTGTTACACGACGTGGCAAAATCTTTCCACGTTCGCTGATGAACTTCTTAAGAAGTTCGGTATCTTTATAATCAATGTGAGTAATCTTGTTCACAGTGAAAAAGCAAACTTTTTTACGCTTGTTGCGTCCACCACGACGTGCTGGTCTTTTGTCGTTGTCAGCGCCTTCTCTTGGTTTAAAAGCCATATTCTTTTCAGTCCTTCCTAATTAAAATGGCAAATCATCATCCGATATATCAATCGGTTTACCATCGCCCGAAAAAGGATCTTGAGTATTGTTGTTACGCGAGAAATTATTGTTGTTATTTCCGCGTCCAGCGTTACCACCGCCACCATATGCTGGCTCTTCAGGCATACTACTTGCACCACTTGAAGTATTTCCACCTTCACGGCTCTGTGAAGATTCCAGGAAACGAACATTATCAGCAATAACTTCAGTTACGTATACACGTTTGCCTTCGTTATTCTCATAATTCCGCACTTGGATGCGTCCTTCCACTGCTGTCAGACGACCTTTGCGCAAGTAATTGGCACAGGTTTCTGCTAGCTGTCTCCAGGTTACAACCGGGATGAAGTCTGCCTCACGTTCACCGTTCTGGCCCGTAAAGTTACGATCTACGGCTAGCGTAAATTGCGTTACGGCAACACCAGCGGGAGTATAACGAAGTTCCGGGTCACGGGTCAACCGTCCGATCAAAATGATACGGTTCAACAATTCTGGTCCCCTCCTTTAGAGCGATTCATTACAAAGCTTGTCAAGATCTTAAGCAACGTCGTTCGTAATGAGATAACGAATAACTTCGTCAGAAATCTTCATAAGACGTTCTAATTCAGTAACTACTGCAGGTTCTGCATTGAAGTTAACCAAAACATAAACGCCATCACGGAATTTCTTGATCTCATACGCAAGACGGCGTTTACCTTGCACTTCGTGCTTTGTAATTTCCCCGCCATTGGAGATGATGCCTTGGAATTTATCGACTGCTGCTTGAACGGCTTCTTGTTCAATGTCAGGACGAATAATGTACATCACTTCATATTTGCGCATAATTTTCACCTCCTTATGGTCTGAGGCCCCTAATCACGTCAGGAGCAAGGAACGAGCACAAACATAAACTCGCACCTGATTAATATACCAAAATGAACAGCAGAGTGCAAGCAATATTAATACAGGACAACTCCTCCCCCTCTTTTTACATGAAAAAATCACTACCTGCGCACAATAATTACGAATTCATCTACACTAAAAAAGGAGGAATAATGATGGGTGAGAAAACGGAATATGAAGAAGGCGACAAGGCCCCCAATCCAGGCATGTACACAGAGGTAGGCGAAGCCCGAAGCTTCCATACTGAGATTTCGAATCCACAGCACATTAAAATGGAAAAAGGGGACACCTTCCCTGAGACCACCAACAAAAATCGAAAGTGGAAAAAGGTTGAAAAAGCACGGGTCCACTAATTCAAAAATATTTTAAAAATAAATGTGTATAAAAAGCCCGACATTACACATACTATACTCAGGCAGTACAAAAGAGAGGTGTGGTTCCGTTGGCCGTCGTAGACGAACACAATCACAGGAGATCTGATTCAGCATCTATTGTAAGCTGGGAAGAGTAGTGGGTTATTGCCTTAAAAAAGCATTAGCCTCAGCAACGCCTAAATCACTTTAGTCGCTATAAACAGAGAAATTCCAAACATCATTGATGTACTGCCTCCTGAAGAAGGACCCGAAAGGGCCCTTCTTTTTGCGTTATATATTATTTTGTATATCGGCAATTATAGACACAAAAAAACCTCCGTTACAGGAACGAAGGATTCATTAAATGTTATATATGCTGAAGTGGCGGAGAGGGTGGGATTCGAACCCACGCACGCTTTGACACGCCTAACTGATTTCGAGTCAGCCCCCTTGGGCCTCTTGGGTACCTCTCCGCAGCAAAAATAATTGTATCATGCAGACATGCCATTTGCAAGCTTAATTATTGTCTGTATTTTCCTCCGCAGAGCGCAGTACCTTCTTCATATTCTTCTCGAATTTAGCACGGGGAATCAGAACACTATGCTGACAGCCTGTACATTTAATTCGGATATCCATCCCCATGCGAATGATTTCCATCTCATTAGATCCACAAGGATGCTGCTTCTTCATTTGCACTATATCCCCAAGCTGAAAAACTTTACGTTCCACTATTCTTCCCCCTCTTCTCCTTCTTGTGTAGCTGCAATTTGCCGTCTTGATCCAGTGTTTGCCGACCCTGTAACTTCTAGTGCATGTTCTGTTTTTGCAAGATCTATTTCAGCCTTCGCCTCTGCCTCTGCTTTCTTACGTGCTTCTTCTTCAGCTTGAGCTAGTTCCAGCATGCTCTGTTTCTCTAATGCCTGCTTTATGTCGTTCTGAATTTGTCTTTCCGCTGCATCTCTTGCATTAGGAGCACAGCTGGCAGCTATACGAATCACATATTCCGAGGTACTCATGGACTGTATTCCGAGCACGTTAGGGTAAGCAAGCACATTGAAGTTACGCTGTTCTATTCCTTTTAGCGCCTCGCCAATTAATCCTAACGTGGCTTCCAAGCTTCGCTCCATTTTAACAGGAACATCAACTACAGCCAATGCATTGGAAAGAGAATAGTTCGTCACATTCGTAATTAGTCCATTAGGGATAATAAATACTTCTCCGGTTGCACTTAACAGTCTTGTTGTTCGCAATCCGATTAATTCTACAGTCCCTTTATAAGTACCTGTCTGAATTACATCACCAACCGCAAATTGGTCCTCCAAAATAATAAAGAACCCTGTAATAACATCCTTCACCAGACTTTGTGCTCCAAAACCTACTGCCAGACCAAGTACACCCGCTCCGGCCAACAAGGGTGCTAAATCGAAGTGGAACTCTGAAAGAACGAGCATGATCATCACAAAATTACAGATAACCGTTACTACATTTTTCATCAATTCCCCTACCGTAGTAAACCTTCGTGTGTTAGACAGAATTCTGCCACCCGTTTTACGTTCAAGTGAACGATCAATAATATTAGAAACAATCTTAATAATAACCCTAGTTAAGAGAAAAATAATAAGAATTCGTAGTCCTGAGAATAAGACATTGGCCCACATATCAGCATCGGTAAACCAATTCCACACCTTATCTTTAAAACGCAAGGCATCTTTTACAGCATCACCGGGAGTAGTAGCCTCTAATATCCACCTATTCATATTGTATAGTCCTCCCTACCTCTCAATCAGTATGTAGTTCTCGTTGTGTTTTCCGTAGATACCGCGTATTTCGATATTCTGTTCCGTTACTATCCTTTGTACCTCTTCCAGTGCACTTTGATAAAACTGAATCGATATCGCGCATCCTGCCGTGATCTCTTTCGGGGTTGGAAATATATCAATTTCAATTTCCGCATACTCAAGCAGCATTTCAGCACGAAGCGCCTGCTGGGTTGAGTCAAACGCGATCAACATCTCTTCCTGCATATACGTTACGCCTCCCATAGGTTTATCGTCCTATCTCTTGCCGCTGTAGTATAAAACCCCTCTTCTATCCATATACTAGATACCATCAAATAGAATCAGCTTCAGAAAGGAAGATGGTATGAATTTTTCATCGAAAGCTACATCAGCGCAAGAAACGTCCTGTTTAAAAATATCACATACCGATCCCGATATCTATTCTGCTATTACCCACCGGCTACTGTTTCACTTTGCACGTACACGCCCGGAAACACAGATTGTCGTCATTTGTGTAGGTACGGACCGATCCACAGGAGATTCTCTTGGCCCTCTTGTTGGCACTGCATTGTCACGTTTTCATAGTCCGCTGTTTCATTTATATGGAACTCTTGAGGAGCCTGTCCATGCTGTTAACCTTGAGGAAACTCTATCCCTAATCAACGAAAGATATAGTAACCCCTTTATCATCGGTATAGATGCTTGTTTAGGTCACTCTACTAGTGTAGGATGCATCCAAGTCGTTGAAGGGCCTTTGAGACCAGGTGCTGGCGTAAATAAACAATTGCCGCCGGTAGGTGATATCCATTTGACGGGAATCGTTAATGTCGGCGGCTTTATGGAGTATTTTGTATTACAGAACACGCGATTAAGTTTAGTTATGCGATTATCTGATATTATAGCTACGAGTCTATATTCTGCCTTAAAGCAATGGAATCTTCATGCTAGGTCCGCTGCAACGCGAGAGTAACTACTTCTTTTTCTTCAGGTGATAAGACATATTGTGATTCGCCATTCTGCATAGGTTTAGAGTAAATGTAAGAATTCTCACGATTATGAAGACTGGTTAATACAATACCACTACTGTTGTCATCCAGTATAGCCACTGAGAAACTCAGATCATTGCCACGTTCACCAAAGGCATTATAACGCTTCAGCGCAATATTGGACTTCATGCCACGCATTCTAGTTTGAGTTGCTTCTAATACGGTTTTTTGCTCACGTTGTTCTTCTTCCAGCATGTCGCTTTGGTTCTTCAGATCAATTAGAAGGCCTTCCAGATCCTCCACACCGCTCCCAGCCATCATGGCCTCATATTTACGCCGCATAGCACGCAGCTTAGCCCCCTGGGCGATCACAGTGATTATCAGCACCAACATAATTACTGTAAAACCAAACACAAACCACTGCAACTGCTCACTAATTAATTGATTTAATTCAGACATGAATGGACCATCCTTTTTATTCATCTGCTGCGGGCATTGCCATATAACTCATCCATAGCAGCCAGCATTCTGCTTATATTATGCTCTGTCGTATCTACACCTACACTCGCCCGAACAGCACCACTCTCTATCGTGTCAACCGCCTTATGTGCTAAAGGGGTACAATGCATGCCCGCTCTAACCGCTATTTTATAATCACGATCTAGGCGATGAGCGATATTTGCTGACTCTTCTCCATCCACTACAAACGATACAATACCGGTTCTTGGCGCCCCTAGTGAGGGCCCTAATAGTCTAATGTTCGGGATGTGGGACAACCCCTCCATCAGTCTTTGAGTTAACGCCCACTCTCTCTCATGAATAACGCTCGTCCCTAAAGATTGTACCTTTTGAACACCTGCTAGTAAACCGGCAATCCCTACCGTATTTTGCGTTCCCGCTTCATACCGATCTGGACGAACAGAGGGCTGTTCACTGTTTTCCGATTGACTACCAGTTCCTCCATGCATCAGGGGTTCCAGGTCCAATTCAGGTGATATATAAAGTCCGCCGGTTCCTTGTGGTCCAAGTAGTCCTTTATGCCCCGGAAATGCCAACAAGTCTATATTCATTTTTTTAACATCAATATCAATTGAACCTGCGCTTTGAGCAGCATCCACCAGAAATACAGCACCATGCGATTTAACGATATCGCCAATATCACCGATAGGGAGTATACTTCCTAGTAAATTAGAGCTGTGATTGCAGATCACCATTTTGGTATTCGGCTGGAAAGCATTTTTGAGTTCTTTTAAATCCAATTGCCCTTCACGATCCACTTTTAGATAATCAACTTTTATCCCTAGTGTCTTACGCAAGTATTCCAGCGGCCGTCTCACAGAATTGTGTTCTGTCATCGTTGAAATCACGTGATCTCCCACTTTAAGCGTCCCTCTGATCGCCATATTCAAACTCATCGTAGTATTATGGGTAAAAGCTATATTTTGCGCATTAGATACACCGAACAATCCCGCCAGCACACTCCGCGTCTTTACTAACACTCGACCGCTTCCTATCGCTAGCGAGTAATTACCTCTACCAGCATTTGCCCCTGACTGCAGAGCATTCAACATCGCAGTTGCAACCTCTGGTGGTTTAGGCCAGGAAGTAGCTGCATGATCCAGATATACGAAGTCTTCCATAACCTCGCTCCTCGTCTATTACCCTTTTATAATCAACTTATTCAAAAAAACATACCCCTAATTATCCGATTAAGGATATCTCAGGATATGTTCTTGGCATAGATACCCATTTAGTTACCCAATAATTCCAACAATCTTTCTAAATCCTGAGCACTATAGTAATTCAGTTCAATCTTCCCTTTTTCCTTACCCTGTTTTATTTTCACTGTTGTTTTAAAACGTTCACGCAATACTTCCTCTACATTATCAATATAGGGATCACGTTTAACAACTTTGACTTTAACTCCATTAGTAGGTTTTCGGTCCAAGTTCTTCACTGTTTCTTCTAGCTCTCTTACACTCCACTGTTGTTCCACGCATTGTTCGGCCAGTTGTTTAATCACTTCTGGATCCTTTAAAGCAACAATTGCCCGCGCATGCCCCATTGACATTGTTCCACGTGAAACATATTCTTTTACTTCTTCAGGTAAAGAAAGCAATCTCAGGAAGTTGGCGATATGAGATCTGGACTTTCCTACCTTGAGCGAGAGTTCTTCCTGCGTAAGTGAAAACTGATCCATTAGGCCTTGGTAAGCCACTGCAATTTCCATTGCATTTAGGTTCTCACGTTGCAAGTTCTCGATTAATGCAATCTCCATGACTTGCTGATCACTAAGATTTCTAACGACTGCTGGAATTGTAGCTTTGCCACAATATTGCGAGGCACGGAATCTGCGTTCGCCGGCAATGATCTCATACCCCTTCAATACGCTACGAACAATGATCGGCTGAATCACGCCATGTTGTCTGATAGATTCTGCTAGTTCTTGAATGGCCTCTTCATTAAAATCTTTGCGCGGTTGATATGGATTAGCCCGAAGTTGAGCTAAAGGGATCTCAACTACTTTATCATCTTCATTAATTGATAAAGATGGAATTAGCGCATCCAGACCTTTTCCTAATCGTTTACTCATAAGAAATCACTTCCTTTGCCAACTCTAAATACACTTCCGCTCCTTTAGAGCGAGGATCATAAGTAATAATGGATTGTCCATGTGACGGCGCTTCACTTAACCGGACATTCCGAGGGATAATCGTTCTATATACTTTTTCTTGGAAATACTTCTTAACCTCTTCTATCACTTGAATTCCCAGATTGGTCCGGGCATCAAGCATAGTCAATAATACTCCCTCTATCTTCAGATGCGGGTTAAGATTTTTTTGCACCAGACGAACGGTGTTTAAGAGCTGACTCAAACCCTCAAGCGCATAATATTCACACTGGATCGGGATGATTACCGAATCCGCCGCCGTAAGGGAATTGATTGTTAAAATGCCAAGTGAAGGAGGACAATCGATGATAATATAATCATAATTGTTTTTAACCGCATTCAGCGCCTTTTTTAGCTTTAGCTCTCTGGAAATCGTCGATACTAACTCGATTTCCGCACCCGCTAATTGAATGGTCGCCGGAATGATATGCAGTCCTTCATTTTGAGTTTCCAGTATGGTTTCTAGAGGATTTACCTCATTTATAAGAATGTCATATATACAATTCGCCACGTCCGCCTTGTTGACGCCAACGCCGCTAGTAGTGTTACCTTGAGGATCGATATCAACTAGAAGCACTCTTTTTCCTAATGTAGCCATACCGGCACCTAGGTTCACGGAGGTTGTTGTTTTACCGACACCGCCTTTTTGATTTGCTATGGCAATAATCTTGGACACTTATTTCACCTCGAATAGTTAGGAAGAATCTTCTCGTAGATCGCAAGTACAAATGTTCCTGACGCTGATATAGCGTCACACTTTATGAAGAATATAGACAACTATTATATACTGGAACTTTAAATTACAGGCCTGACCAACACATCCCGGTTCTAGCCACACCAAAGGCGGCCAATCTCCTCAAGGCCGCCTTCAGCTTTTGAAACAATTTATCTTTTGGGGATTTGGATTACAATCTCGTAATGGTCACCACGGTCATTTTCTGACGTTTTGATTTCCATCCCTGAGCCTGACACCATATCAATAGATTGACGAATTGTATTAAGAGCTAGACGAACATCCTTGGTATAGGAGACCCGCTTTGATTTTTTAGTTTGTGAGACTTGTTTGTAGAAAGCAATACGAGCTTCTGTTTGTTTAACATTTAAGCCTTTTGAAATGATTTCTGCCAACACTTTCAGTTGCATCTCCACACTATCGAGTGATAATAATGAACGTGCATGTCTTTCAGAAATCTGACGCTCCATTAACGCCGTCTTAACCTCTTCAGGTAAATTAAGTAAGCGAATTTTATTAGCTATGGTAGACTGACTTTTACCTAGTCGTTGTGCTAAGCTTTCTTGTGTCAATTGATGAAGATCAATTAACTTTTGATAAGCAACAGCTTCTTCAATAGAGGTCAAGCCCTCACGCTGTAAGTTTTCTATAAGCGCAATAGATGCGGCCTGTGAATCATTGAATTCACGAACAATGGCTGGAATCGTCTCTAAACCAAGCTTTTTGACCGCACGCCAGCGTCGTTCACCTGCGATGATCTCGTACACGGAATCTCGCATGCGTACAACTATGGGTTGAATGACCCCATGAGTTTTAATCGTCTGGCACAACTCATCGATCTTGTCGTCATCAAATATCGTCCGTGGTTGGTAAGGACTGCTAATGACCTCATGAACTGGTATTTGTTTAATTTCTTCTCCGCTGCTCCGCTCGGTAAATCCAAATAGCTTGGTAAATTGTTCTTTCATTCCGTTCATAACCACCTAATTTCGTTATAGTACGATCTTCTTGACCTTCTTCTCGGAAAGCGTATCGTACAGCAATAAAAAACATTCTGATATTATGAAATGCCTGCAGCTATCAGGCATCATAATCTCTCCTTCTTTCGAACAAGAGTACAGAGAAGGAGTTATATACAAAATTAAAAGTCTACTATGCTATTCTATCACTTTTCTCTACATAATCATATTCTCCGTAAAGACCTATTTTTCCTGCATTTTCATAATGATAGCTGCTTAATAAACATATCAATTTAGTTTGTCTTTTAATTAAACTTCATTTAAGATCGTTATCGCAATTCCACTCAAAAAAAGGTCATCCTCTAAAAAGAAGATGACCTTAAATATATTTGCCAATCTATAATGTTTCACGTGAAACATTATTTGATAAGTGGTGTTTTGGCAGGAATTCCCGCTTTTCGTGGGTACTTAGCAGGAGTGGCACCTGTCTTACGAATAATGACAATATGTCGCGCCGACTCTTCCACAGGTAAGCTGAAAGAATCTACTTTGCCGAGTTGAGCACGAAGTTCCTTTAAGCTGTACTTTGCCTCATCTAATTCTTCAGAAGGATCGCTTCCCTTCATGGCAGCGAAAACTCCATCCTTACGTGTGAAAGGAAGGCAAAACTCATTCAACAAGGATAATCTTGCCACCGCACGCGCAGTCACCAAATCATAGGCGTCACGATGCTTGAATTGCCGGGCAATATCCTCCGCACGCCCATGAATCAATTGCACATCAGTTAATTTCAACGTAGTACAGACATGCTGCAGAAAAGAGATTCTTTTACTTAATGAATCAATGATCGTAAGTTTCAAATGTGGAAAACAAATCTTAAGCGGAATACCTGGAAACCCGGCTCCCGAACCGATATCTGCCAAATTGTTTATCTCATTGATATTAAGGAAAAAGGCTAGAGAGATCGAATCATAAAAATGTTTCGTGTAAACCTGCTCACGCTCTGTTATTCCAGTGAGATTCATTTTTTCATTCCAGGATACGAGTTCCTTATAGTAAAGATCGAATTGCTCCAATTGTTCTGCTGTAAGTGTAATGCCTCTTTCTTGTAAAAGCTGTGTGAATTGAACTTCCGTATTATCCATAGATTATCCTTTCGCCGCGGTTACCCGGTTGTAATGCTCGAGATATACGAGGAGAATAGAAATGTCGGCAGGTGTGACTCCCGCAATCCGAGAGGCCTGCCCGATAGAGATTGGACGGATCTTAGTCAGCTTCTGCCGCGCTTCCATCGCTAATCCATGGATTTCATTATAATTAATGTCATCTGGAATTTTCTTCTTCTCCATCTTTTGCAAGCGCTCCACATGTTGGAGCTGTTTTTCAATATATCCGGCATATTTGATTTGGATTTCCACTTGCTCCTTCATTTCTGCATCCAGCATTTCCGGTGATGGCGAGACTTGATCTACGAAGCTATATACAAGCTCTGGACGCCGCATCAAAACAAGCAAATTACTGCCGTCTACAATAGGTGCCGATTCATATTGCGCTAGTACATGGTTTACCTCAACAGGTTTAACCTTTGTCTCTTGCAGACGAACAATTTCACGCTCCACCCGTTCTTTTTTATCCGTGAAGTTATCGAAACGTTCCTGTGTAATCAAACCAATGTCGTAACCGATAGGTGTAAGTCTTAGATCTGCATTATCATGGCGAAGCAACAAACGATATTCTGCACGTGAAGTAAGCAGACGGTAAGGTTCATTAGTGCCCTTAGTCACCAGATCATCAATGAGTACACCAATGTATCCCTGTGAACGATCTAAGATTACGGGTTCTTTGTCTTGCACTTTGCGCGCTGCATTAATTCCAGCCATTACACCTTGGCCAGCTGCTTCTTCATAACCGGAAGTACCATTGATTTGTCCAGCTGTGAAAAGACCTGGTAAACGTTTAGTTTCAAGAGATGGCCATAGCTGTGTAGGAACCATTGCATCATATTCAATAGCATAGCCGTTACGCATCATCTCTACCTTTTCCATACCAGGGATGGAACGCAGAATCGCCAGCTGTACATCCTCAGGAAGACTAGTCGACAGACCTTGTACATAGTATTCCGATGTATTTTTTCCTTCTGGCTCTAAAAAGATCTGATGCTTAGATTTATCACTAAATCTTACTACTTTATCTTCAATAGATGGGCAATAACGTGGACCTGTTCCTTCAATAATACCCGTAAACATCGGCGCACGATGAAGGTTGTCATTAATAATCTGATGAGTAACCTCAGAGGTATAAGTTAACCAACAAGGAAGCTGTTCATTGTTGGATGATTTCGTTTCAAACGAAAAGAATTTAGGCTCATCGTCGCCGGGTTGAATTTCTGTCTTCGAGAAATCGATCGTATCGCGATGTACACGTGGTGGTGTACCTGTCTTAAAACGTACCAATTCAAAACCAAGCTCCCGCAAATTCTCAGATAGCTTCACTGATGGCTGTTGATTGTTAGGTCCACTCTCATATGTCAGTTCACCCATGATCACTTTACCACGCAGGTAAGTACCTGTAGTCAGGATAACAGTCTTACTATGGTATTCCGTTCCTGTCTTCGTAACTACACCCGCACAACGTCCATCCTCAACGATTAAACGCTCAACCATCCCTTGACGAAGCGTCAAATTAGGCGTTTTCTCCATCGTTTCCTTCATTGTATGTTGGTACAAGAACTTATCAGCTTGTGCACGCAATGCATGCACCGCAGGTCCCTTCCCTGTGTTAAGCATACGAAGCTGAATAAAAGTCTTATCTATATTACGGCCCATTTCTCCGCCTAGCGCATCAATCTCACGCACCACATGTCCTTTGGCAGGTCCGCCTATGGACGGATTGCAGGGCATGAATGCAACCATATCCAGGTTAATTGTGATCATCAACGTGCTGCAGCCCATTCGTGCTGACGCTAGAGCTGCTTCGCAACCGGCATGACCGGCGCCAATGACGATTACGTCATAGTTGCCTCCATCATAACTCATGTCCTGTTTCCCCCTAATGTTATATTAAAATGTAAAACCTATTTTCCTAAACAAAATTGTGAGAATATTTGATCTAACAACGAGTCCGCTGCCGTATCGCCAATAATTTCACCGAGTTGTTCCCATGCTAGCCGTACATCAATTTGAATCATATCAACTGGAATATACTGTTCCGCCGCATCGTATGCATCCTGTAGTGATTTATAGGCTTTTTTAAGCAGTGCAATATGTCTCACATTACTTACATATGTCAAGTCACCCGATTCCAGCTTTCCACCAAAAAAGAGTGTCGAAATGGCATCTTCAAGTTTGTCTAGACCTTCCTCTTCCAGAACGGACATCGGTACGATGTTGGACTCCTCAAAGAACGAGAGCAACTTATCCTTATCTAGTTTGGGCGGTAAGTCCATTTTATTCATGATCACTAGGCATTGTCTACCGTGGATTTGTTCCATCAATGCCAATTCGTCCTCATGCAGCTCTTCGTTAGCATTTAGCACAAGTAGAATCAGATCCGCATCACTAACTGCCGCCTTGGAACGTTCTACGCCAATCTTCTCCACTACATCCATCGTTTCACGAATTCCCGCCGTATCAAGCAGCTTAAGCGGAATGTTGTTTATCGTTATATATTCTTCGATGACATCACGTGTTGTTCCGGGAATATCTGTTACAATCGCTTTGTTATCACGTGCTAACGCGTTTAATAAAGAAGATTTACCAACATTGGGACGACCAACTATAGCTGTCGTTATCCCCTCACGAAGAATTTTTCCTTCATTAGAAGTCTTAAGAAGCTTTGTGATTCCTTCCATCACTTCACTGCTTTTATCTTTAATAAATTCAGCTGTCATGGATTCTACATCATGCTCTGGATAATCTATATTTACTTCGATATGAGCCAGCATCTCAATAAGTGTATGGCGCAAAGCATGAATTCGATCCGACAAGGATCCACTAACCTGCTTTAAAGCCACAGAAAACGCACGATCCGACTTCGAGCGAATGAGATCAATAACCGCCTCAGCCTGTGATAAATCAATACGTCCACCCAAGAAAGCACGCTTGGTGAACTCACCTGGCTCGGCTAACCTTATCTCCTGCTGAAGAAGTAAATCCATCACCCTTCTTACAGAAATTACACCACCATGAGCACTGATCTCTACTACATCCTCGGTCGTAAAAGAACGTGGGCCCTTCATTACGGTTACAAGTACTTCTTCCATCTTCTCTCCGTTATCCGGACTAACGATATGCCCATAATGAACGGTATGCGATTCCGCTTCAGTTAACGGAACTCGGCTACGAAACAAAGGCGCCACTTGGGAAATAGCCTGAGGGCCACTTACCCGAATAATAGCAATTCCTCCCTCGCCTAATGCCGTCGATACGGCAGCAATGGTGTCACTAAGCATGCTGTTTTTCACCCCAAAACCTATATTTTTTTGATCATAAACGGTCTTATATTGTTAAAAAAGCAATGACCCCTTACATTGGTCAAGGAGTCATTGCATCATATAGTCTTTACTTCAAAGTTATAACGACGCGGCGATTTGGCTCTTCGCCCTTACTAAGGGTATTCACTTGCCGATGATCCTGTAATCTGGAGTGAATAATTTTCCGCTCCTGAGGTGACATCGGTTCCAGTACTACCTCTTTACGAGTCCGAATGACACGACTGGCTAAACGATCAGCCAGCTCTTCGAGAGTTTTTTTACGCCGCTCACGGAAGTTCTCCGCATCTAGCACAAGCCGTATAAAACTGTCGGAGTAACGATTAGCTACGATATTAGCCAAATACTGCAGAGCATCGAGAGTTTGTCCTCTTCTACCAATCAACAGTCCCAAATCTGGACCTGATATCTGCAGAATCGTGGATTCCTTAGTGTGGACGATTTCGACTTCCACTTCGAGCCCCATGCTCTTAGCGACATCCACAATGAAATGAACGGCTTCTTGGTAAGCTTCCTCCACCGGTTGTCCGGAATCTTGGCGTGGCACACCGCCGTTAGCCTCCTGTTTGCTCTCTCTTGTTGACTGCTGAGGCAGTGACGGAGCACTCGCCGCTGATGCCGGTGCGGCTTCGGCTATCAAGGTTAACTCAACCTTGGCACCTTTCGCACCGATCAATCCCAGGAATCCTCTTGATGGCTGCTCAAGTACGTTGACCGTTACCCGGTCCTTTTGAACTCCAAGCTGGGTTAGTCCCCGTTCTACAGCTTCTTCAATGGTTTTCCCTGTTGCGACGACTTTGCTCATTTTGACTTTTTGGCTCCCTTCGATGCTTTACTGCCGCCTTTGCTCTTCACAGCAGTTGAGTCATCTGTACTTTTCACAGCACTTGCGATTGCCAATTTATGTTTATCGTTGTTGCGATATAAGAAATAGTTCTGAACAATAGTATAAATGTTACTGTAAACCCAGTATAGCGGCAATGCTGCTGGGAAGTTGTAGGACATAACGAAAATCAGAACTGGATAGATCATCATCATGAACTGCATTGGCCCTTGTTGTTGCATCGGGTTCATTTTAGTCATCATTCTAGTTTGTATAAATGTTGTTAATGCTGCAAGCACTGGTAAGATAAACAGATGATCCGGCTTACCTAGCTCCAGCCATAAGAAGGAGTGCTCCCGTAGATGTGGATTATAGTAGATCGAGTTGTAGAGAGCGATAAAGATAGGCATTTGTACAATCAGCGGTAAACAACCCGCCATTGGATTAACCTTATTCTCTTGGAACAAACGCATCGTTTCTTGCTGCACCTTTTCAGGTGTGTCTTTATATTTTTTCTGGATCTTTTGGAGTTCCGGTTGAATGGCTTGCATTGCCCGCGAGCTCTTCACCTGTTTAATCGTAAGCGGAAGAATCAACGTGCGGACAATAATAACCATCACAAGTACGGCTAAACCATATTCTCCGTTAAACCAATCAGCAAACTTGTCCAAGGCAATGGCGAAATAATACACTACATTACTTTGCCAGAAGCCTCCATTCTTTAAATCCTCCGTAGTGTGCGTAACAGCAGCTGACGGAGCGCATCCCGACAGAACAGCTAACGACAACACCATCACTGTGATGAGGAGAAACCATTTTCCCCGTCTAGTCTTCATTAGAGACACTTCAAAACCCCTCTCTTGAACATTCCATTCCACCGTAAATCATACCATAATTATGAATACAAATAAACAAGCCTCTTATGCGTCCTTTATTTGCGGGAAGCCTTGAGTAGCTTGGCTTTGCGCAGTACATGCAGCACGCTTTTTTCGAGCTCTGCGTATTCCATGGAAAGCGCTCCTTTTCTTACGATAAACACCATATCGAGTCCACCTGCAATTTCAGGTTCATGATGACGAACGATTTCCTTCACCAATCTTCTCATTCGGTTACGGACAACCGCGTTTCCAACCTTTTTACTGACCGATACCCCAACTCTAAATCGCTCTACCTCTTTTTTGCTAAACCAATACACTACAAATTGATGATTCGCAAATGACTTCCCATGGCGATATACACGACTGAAGTCGGCACGGTTTCGTAATCGTAACTTTTTGTGCACGGGAATCTCCTTCATAAATCCGGTTAAAAGTATCGTTCCGAATTTTTTTCTTCTAATAGTATAGTCATTTGGATGTCGCCATAAACGACCGCGACTACAACGCTGAAATTTCCCTTCTATATTATAGAAAGAAAAATATTCTCAACTTCTCACAAAATAATTCTGTATATACGTTAAATAGCCCCGCAAAGTGTAGCTAGCGCATTAAGCGAGATCCTAGTCGTTTGCAGAGCAAATAATAATAAAAAGCAGTAAAAAAAGACCACCGGAGTGGTCCCTTAGTGGCCTAACTTACGCACTCAAAACTTTTCTGCCTTTCAAGCGGCGAGCTGCCAGCACTTTACGGCCGTTTTTCGTGCTCATTCTTTTACGGAAACCGTGAACCTTCTTGCGTTTGCTCACATTTGGTCTAAATGTCGGTCTCATAATTGCACCTCCCTTACAGGAACTTAATTACTGTCATATAAGCAGAAACGGTCTAAGCCGTCCTTATAGTAGGGACAGTATCTACATGAATCATCATTTAATTATCGAGACATATCCTTACAGAAAACACCTTTATATATTTAAACATATTTTATGCGCAAAAGTCAACCTACTGCTGGCTCCAGACCCTCCCTCTAATTCAAGCCGCTTATCCACAACTCCCATTAGAAAAAAAGTAATCCACAAGATATGACAGTTATCCACCTGTGATCAAAAAATAAAGTCGACTACTCACAGATGAGCACAACCTGTGTATAAAATTATCGAAGCTTTGGCGTAAAGTGTCGAACCGTAAACAAATTATCAACAATATGTAGTGGTGTTCCTAATAATTGTACACAAGTGCTTGAATTTGTGGATAAAATAGCCCTGCTCATTGAAAAATAAGGGGCGTTTTGCTATGATGGTATTACTTTTGAATGTGAATAGATTTGTTTGTTCTCTTAATTATCAACAAGCTGTGGATAAAGTTGTGAACAAATCAAATTTATCCATATTTTTTTGTCTCTTCATATTGCCTACTGGGGATAAATATCAGCACCAACCTATTTTCTTCGACATTTCCACTTCATGGCTGATGCCACATTTGGAAGATTTAAAGGAGTGACAGTCTGTGGACAGCCATACTTCCGAATTATGGCAGCAAATTTTATCGATTATTCAAACCAAATTAAGCAAGCCGAGCTTTGATACCTGGTTTAAGGCTACTAAAGCGATAACCTTCAACTCCCAGGTTCTCATTATCTCGGCACCTACAACGTTCGCAGTAGAATGGCTGGAAAGTCGCTACACCAAACTAGTAGGAGCAACGGTCTACGAAGTCACTGGGAAACAAGTGGATGTAAAATTCGTGATTGAAGAAAGCAAGCCGCCTGAGCTTGTGGTTCAACAATCCGCTCCCACTCCCGTAGTATCACGAGAAGAAGCGCAAACGCATCTACTCAATCCCAAGTACACTTTTGACACTTTTGTAATCGGCTCCGGCAACCGTTTTGCGCATGCAGCCTCACTGGCAGTAGCCGAAGCGCCGGCCAAAGCATACAATCCCTTGTTTTTATATGGTGGTGTAGGTCTGGGCAAAACCCATTTAATGCATGCCATTGGGCACTATGTTCTAGAACATAACCCGAATAACAAGGTTATTTACATCTCATCAGAGAAATTCACGAATGAATTTATCAATTCAATCCGTGATAACCGCGGTGAAAGCTTCCGCAATAAGTATCGTAACGTTGACATTTTGCTTATTGACGATATTCAATTCCTCGCTGGAAAAGAGTCCACGCAGGAGGAGTTTTTTCATACGTTCAATGCGCTCCACGAAGAACGCAAGCAAATTATCATCTCCAGCGACCGACCGCCAAAGGAAATTCCCACACTGGAAGAACGGCTACGTTCCCGGTTCGAGTGGGGCTTGATTACGGATATTCAACCACCCGATCTAGAAACCCGAATTGCGATTTTGCGCAAAAAGGCGAAGGCAGAGAACCTTGATATCCCTAATGAGGCCATGATGTATATTGCTAACCAGATTGACACCAATATTCGTGAGCTGGAGGGTGCATTAATCCGGGTTGTTGCTTACTCATCGCTAACTAACCAGGATGTAACTACTCATTTGGCAGCTGAAGCACTCAAGGATATTATTCCTTCCAGCCGGCCTAAGATGATTACCATCGCTGATATTCAGCAAAAAGTCGGTGAATACTACAATTTACGCCTTGAAGACTTCAAAGCGCGAAAACGTACGAAAGCCGTAGCTTTTCCACGTCAAATCGCAATGTATCTCTCCCGTGAACTAACCGATTATTCGCTCCCTAAGATTGGTGAGGCATTCGGAGGACGTGACCATACGACCGTAATTCATGCGCATGATAAAATTACACAGTCATTAAAGGTCGATCAGGAGTTGTACAAAGTGGTAAATAATCTTGCGGAGAAAATTAAAAATCCTTCCTAAGAGGAACAAAGAGCCTATACACAATCTATACACATGTGGGTAGGCTTAATTTTATGCTATTTGATAGGGTTATCCACATATTAGACGCCCCTACTACTAATACTATTAAATAACTATAATAATTCATCATGTAAAGACGCGTAATAAAGAGCTACCAATACAACGAAATTCCCAATTTTTCAGCTAGGAGTGAAATCATGAAAATAAGCATTCTTAAAAATGAACTCAACGAATCCATTCAACACGTATCCAAAGCTATCTCCAGTAGAACAACCATCCCTATTCTGACCGGTATTAAGCTGGAAGTTAGCCATCAAGGCGTCACATTAACTGCAAGCGACACCGATATTTCGATTCAATCGTTTATTCCAGCAGAGAATGACAGCCATACGATCGTGAAGATAGATCAGCCAGGAAGTGTTGTTCTTCCCGCTAAATTTTTCGTCGAGATTATTAAGAAGCTGCCCTCCAAAGAGATTCACATGGAAGTTAAAGAAGGATTCCAAACATATATTTCTTCTGGATCCACTGAGATTCAGATCGTAGGTTTAGACCCTGAAGAATTCCCGGTGCTACCGAGTATTGAGGAGAACGATACTATCTCCCTGCCAGGTGATTTGCTGAAAAATATGATTAAACAAACCGCTTTTTCTATTTCTACCCAAGAGACAACTCCGATTTTAACAGGTATACTGTGGAATCTGGCTGATAATGAGTTTAAGTTTACAGCGACAGACCGTCACCGCTTAGCTACAAGAGCAGCAAGACTAGAAGGTACGGAGAATGTCCAATTTGCAAATATCGTAATCGCCGGTAAAACCCTTAATGAGCTAAGCAAAATTATTCCTGATCAAAATATGCTCGTTGATATTGTGGTTGCGGACAATCAAGTTCTCTTTAAAATCGACAAAGTACTGTTCTATTCACGGATCCTTGATGGAATTTATCCGGATACTTCTAGAATTATTCCAACAACCTACAAAACAGAACTAACTTTGGACACAAAAAAATTAAGCGAATCGATTGATCGCGCTTATTTGCTGTCCCGCGAAGAAAAAACCAATATTGTGCGCATGCAGACGCTTGAGCAAGGTGGTATTGAAATTTCTTCTAGCTCTTCTGAGCTTGGTAAAGTTCGTGAAGAACTTGAAGTCATTGATTTCAAAGGTGAACCGCTCAAAATATCTTTCAACTCCAAATATATGCTCGATGTCCTAAAAGTTATTGAGAGTGAGCAGCTTGTAATAGCATTTACAGGAATGATGAGTCCGATCATTTTGAAGCCGCTCGATCAAACCAATA
The DNA here is from genome assembly GCF_038009145.1 of Paenibacillus sp. FSL R5-0923. Classification (NCBI taxonomy): domain Bacteria; kingdom Bacillati; phylum Bacillota; class Bacilli; order Caryophanales; family Paenibacillaceae; genus Paenibacillus; species Paenibacillus sp. FSL R5-0923. The sequence goes on along the minus strand of NZ_JBBPAT010000001.1, from coordinate 756,303 downwards.
GCTTGTATATTATTTTGCCTTACCGTACAACAAATTAATGCCAACATTCATGAACATGTGGATAAGTGGCTGAAAGGATAAAAACCATGAAAAAAATACTTATCCACAGTGGATATATTAAGCTGGATCAATTTCTGAAACTTTCTGATTGTGTATCCACAGGTGGAATGGCTAAAGCTTTGCTGCAAGAAGGACATGTACTTGTTAACGGAGAAGTAGAGGAACGGCGCGGAAGAAAACTTTATCCGGGTGATCAAATTGAAGTGCAGGATAACGGCACATTTCAGGTTGAAGGCGGAGGAGTCAAAGAGGAGTAGGCTAGGGGAGGAACCATTTCGTGTTTGTTAAAAATATCGGTCTGCAGCATTATCGGAATTACGGGCTGCTGCGTCTGGAGAGCTTGGGCGATGTGAATCTGATTCTGGGTCAGAACGCCCAAGGCAAAACAAACCTCATGGAGGCATTGTTCGTCCTGGCGATGACCAAAAGCCACCGCACCTCGAAGGATCGCGAACTTATCTCATTTGATGCCCCTGGAGACGCTGCTCAGATCATTGCCGAGGTAGAACGTAAGTACGGCGATCTCAAGCTAGAGCTCACCCTATCTGCCAAAGGTAAAAAAGCTAAGATTAACGGTTTAGAACAACGACGTCTTAGTGAGTTTGTGGGATCACTCAATGTGGTCATGTTTGCACCGGAAGATTTAGAGATAGTCAAAGGCACACCTGGCATCAGACGGCGTTTTCTCGATATGGAGATTGGCCAAGTCCAGCCCAGTTATCTATTTCACCTCCAGCAGTATCAAAAGATTCTCTTACAAAGGGGCAATTTGCTGAAGCAGTTGTGGGGGAAAGAGGCAGCGGGAAAAGACCTTTTGGAAATCTGGGATGCTCAACTTGTGGAGCACGGTGTTAAAATCGTAAAAAAAAGGAAACAATTCATAAAGAAGCTGCAAATATGGGCTGAAAGCATACACCGGGGGATTACGAACGGCGGAGAAGAACTGAAATTGCTCTATGTCCCCTCTTTCGGCGATCGGGATGAGGAAGATGAAGCTGTCTTATTAGACAATTTTATGTTAAAGTTATCACAAACGAGAGAACAAGAAATCAGGCGCGGCATGACGCTGACGGGTCCCCATCGGGATGACCTGTCCTTTTTTATCAACGGAAGGGAAGCTCAGGTCTACGGTTCTCAGGGACAGCAGCGTACAACGGCTTTATCGCTCAAGCTGGCGGAAATCGAGCTGATCCATGAAGAAATCGGAGAATATCCTGTGCTGCTTCTTGATGATGTTTTATCCGAGCTTGATCCTTACCGACAGACCCAGCTTATTGAAACCTTTCAAAGCAAGGTACAGACATTCATTACCGCTACCGGGATTGAGGGTCTGAATGCCGATAAATTAAAGGGCGCCAGCCTATATCATGTTCATGATGGAAAAGTGGAGTTATAAAGAGCGGAGGAAGATCATGTATATTCATTTGGGCGGGGAGAAGATTATTCGCTCTTCGGAGTTAATTGCAATATTTGATATTTCGATTGAGAAATCTTCCAAGGTGTCTAAGCAATTCGTCATTCACTCTGAGCAGGACAAGAAGCTTGAGCGGATTGGTGAAGAGGAAGCAAAATCTATTGTCGTAACTAAAAATATCGTGTATTACTCCCCCATTTCCTCCTCCACTCTTAAAAAAAGAGCCAAAATTTTGCTCGAAATATAACTTGCGTTTAGTAACAAAGAGATAATCTGAAAGAAGTAGGTGAAGGCATGTCAATGAATCAACCGACATATGATGAGAGCCAGATTCAGGTACTGGAAGGGCTAGAAGCTGTCCGGAAACGTCCGGGCATGTATATTGGTTCCACTAGTTCTAAAGGTCTCCATCACTTGGTGTGGGAGGTCGTAGATAATAGTATCGATGAAGCCCTAGCAGGTTATTGTGACCGGATTCAAGTGATTATTCATGAGGATAACGGGATTACTGTTATCGATAATGGACGTGGCATACCTGTAGGTGAAAATGAAAAACTTAAAAAGTCGACGCTTGAAGTTGTAATGACAGTACTGCATGCAGGCGGTAAGTTCGGCGGCGGCGGATATAAAGTATCAGGCGGCTTACACGGTGTGGGTATCTCCGTAGTAAATGCCTTGTCTGAGAAGGTTGTTGTTAATGTTAAGCGTGATGGGCATATTTATCAGCAGGAATACAGACGTGGTGCACCACAGTATGAGATCAAAGTTGTTGGAGATACGGAAGAGACAGGTACGACTACAACTTTTCATCCGGACCCTGAAATCTTTACTGAAACCACGGTCTTTGAATATGCGACACTGCTTACTCGTATTCGGGAGCTAGCTTTTCTTAACAAAGGAATTGAGCTTTCACTGCATGATGAGCGGACCGATGTCACCAACGTGTTCAAATATGAGGGTGGTATCGTTGAATATGTGAAATATCTGAATGAGAAAAAAGAAGCGCTGCACGAGGAACCAATCTACGTGGAAGGCTCACGGGATATGATTCAGGTTGAAGTAGCTCTCCAATATAATGATTCGTATACAGAGAACATCTACTCTTTTGCGAATAATATTAATACCCATGAGGGCGGAACGCATGAATCCGGCTTCAAAAGTGCTTTAACACGTATTATCAACGATTACGCCCGTAAAGCGGGTGTGCTGAAGGATGGTAATTCAAATCTGACTGGCGATGACGTGCGTGAAGGATTGACAGCCATTATTTCTGTCAAAATTCCAGAGCCTCAGTTCGAAGGTCAAACGAAGACTAAGCTCGGAAATAGTGAAGTCCGTGGAATAGTAGAATCACTGTTCGGAGAGAAATTGCAGGAATTCCTGGAAGAGAATCCGGCAGTATCACGCCGTGTCCTTGAGAAGTCGCTTTCAGCTTCACGTGCACGAGAAGCCGCTCGTAAGGCTCGTGAGTTAACCCGCCGTAAGAGTGCGCTTGAAGTCAGTGCACTACCTGGTAAACTTGCGGACTGTTCATCCAAGGATGCGTCTATCAGCGAACTGTATATCGTCGAAGGTGACTCTGCGGGTGGATCGGCCAAGCAGGGCCGGGATCGTCATTTCCAAGCGATTCTACCGCTGCGTGGTAAGATTCTAAACGTAGAAAAGGCACGCTTAGACCGTATTTTATCCAACGCCGAGATTCGGGCTATTATTACTGCTCTTGGTACAGGAATCAGTGATGATTTTGACCTATCGAAGGCTCGTTACCATAAAGTCGTTATTATGACGGATGCCGACGTCGATGGAGCTCATATTAGAACTTTGTTGTTAACATTCTTCTACCGTTACATGCGGAAGCTAGTAGATGCAGGTTACATCTATATCGCACAACCGCCATTGTTCAAGATAGAACGCAACAAAGTGATCCGTTATGCAGGCAGCGAGAAGGAACGTGATGAGATTATCGCCTCTTTTGGTGAGAATGTTAAGGTCAATGTTCAGCGCTACAAAGGTTTGGGTGAAATGAATGCTACCCAGCTGTGGGACACGACGATGGATCCTGAGGCTCGTATGATGCTACAAGTAACGATTGAAGATGCGATGCTTGCTGATAGTATCTTTGATACGCTGATGGGCGATAATGTTGAACCAAGACGTGACTTTATCCATGAGCATGCGAAGAGCGTCAGATACCTTGATGTGTAAGAATTACATTTAGTCATAAACGCCTTCGGCGTCCTTATAAGACGATAAGCGTTTAAGCGAGAAATATAAGACATAAAGTATGGTGTAAAACTTATACTTTCTTATATTTTAATAAAACCTCCGGCTTCTGTTCCTAACGGAATGAGAATGCTGGAGGTTTTTTTGGTTTCAGAGCTGATTTTTAGGCTTTAGTATATTGCCTATTGCGGGTAGTATATGGGGATTTTCTAGCTTTTACACGTCCGTATGCTACAGCATAGCGGTGTATTCTACGATAGATAGATTTATCAGGAAATAACTTGAATACAACAATGGATGGAAGCGTGTTGACCTCAAGCAGCCACATATCCATATGCTGATCCATGGCAATATCCAGACCAATTTCTTTAATTCCTGGATAGGTGGTTTCCAATTGGCCTGCAATTTGTACGCCTAAAGATTTTAATTGATTAATCGTGGAGAGTGTTTCAGAAGGGTTCATATGATTTTTTAATAATGTATTTACTGACAGAATACTACCTCCACTATGATAATTGGTGACGATTTTCTGAGGGGCAGCTACTCTTCCGAGCATTCCTGTTGTTTCCCATGCACCTGATGGAGTCTTTTGGGCAAGAACTCGAAGGTCGAAAGGACGATCTTGGTGACGCAGGAGATCAATTCCTTTTTGGACGAGGTAGGTACGGTTCTGAATTCGTTTCTGTAAGGCCTCATGCAGCTCTTCGGGGGAGAAGAAAACTTCTGCCGTCTTTGCATATCTTAAAATATATAGGACCTGTGCTTCTTGCTGTTCTCTCTCATCGTTATTGGCGGTGACATTTATTTCAGTCTTCTGCTGGCTAGGACTTAAAATCACCGTACGCTGCTCAGCTCTCATTACACCAATACCAAAGCTTCCGCGATCAGGTTTTATATAGACCATGGCATATAACGCAAGCATTTCTTTAAGAACATTTAAATCATATTTACGAGTATCAGGCACATATAGAGATAGAGATTGATTTTGAAGGATAACTTTTGTTTTAGCCCATTTACTTGGGACTCGTTGAATCTTCATTATCTTCCTCCTTAACAATTTTGTGCAGCATTTGCTCTTTTGAATTCCCTTGTACAAAACTTGCTGTGGAAGCATAATCTTTGGCAGCTGAAAATCAGGACAAGCTACCTAAACAATGGTATAATATAAGGATATGGGGTTATGCCTTATCGAACGATACTAGGATAATAAAACCGTGTTTCTTGTCTTTACAGTCTATGTACTAAAGACATTTGCGGAAAGGGCGAATACCCTAATCAGCGCAAAAGAAATCAATATTAGAAGATAAAAGGCTATCATGTTTAATTGTGCTACTTTTGTGAAAGTAATATAATTAAGGGTAGCGGTTTTTTAACTGAAGGAGGTCCAGCAACTCATGGCTGAACAAAATAACCCACAAGTCAAAGATCGGGACATTGGCGTGGAAATGCGTGAATCCTTTATGGATTACGCAATGAGCATCATTGTTAGCCGGGCTTTGCCAGATGTGCGGGACGGACTCAAGCCGGTTCACCGACGCATTTTGTTTGCGATGTCGGAACTTGGAATGTCTGCGGATAAGCCTCATAAGAAATCGGCAAGAATCGTCGGTGAGGTTATCGGTAAGTACCACCCTCACGGTGACTCAGCCGTCTATGAAACAATGGTACGGATGGCTCAGGATTTCTCTATGCGCTATATGCTTGTGGACGGTCACGGGAACTTTGGTTCGATTGATGGTGATATGGCTGCAGCGATGCGTTATACAGAAGCTCGTCTTTCCAAGATTGCAGGCGAAATGCTTCGAGATTTGAACAAAGAAACAGTTGATTTCGCACCCAACTATGATGGTGAAGAGAATGAGCCAGTTGTATTGCCAGCTCGTTATCCGAACCTGCTCGTTAATGGGGTATCTGGTATAGCTGTAGGTATGGCTACTAATATTCCACCGCATAACCTAGGTGAAGTTATCGATGGTGTGCAGGCGATGATTAAGAATCCTGATATCACACCTATGGAATTGATGGAGTATATCCAAGGCCCAGATTTCCCAACGGCTGGATATATTTTGGGTCGTGAGGGTATTCGTCAGGCTTATCGTACGGGGCGTGGTTCAGTGACCATGCGTGCAAAGGCAACGATTGAAGAGAATAACGGTAAGGCTCGCATCATTGTACATGAGCTGCCGTATCAGGTGAATAAGGCGAGACTGGTTGAGAAAATCGCAGAATTAGTACGTGAGAAACGGATCGAGGGTATAACGGATCTTCGAGATGAGTCTGACCGTAACGGTATGCGTGTAGTTGTTGAGATGAGACGTGATGTGAATCCAAATGTTGTGTTGAACAATCTATATAAACATACTTCTATGCAATCTACATTTGGTATCAACATGCTGGCCATCGTGAACAACGAGCCGAAAATTCTTAATCTGCGTGATGTGCTCTATCATTATTTGCAGCACCAGATTGAAGTTATTCGTCGTCGTACTATATTTGATCTTAAAAAAGCTGAAGCACGCGCTCATATCTTAGAAGGTCTGCGTATTGCGCTGGATCATCTGGATGAAGTGATTGCGTTAATTCGCGCTTCTCGGACAACGGATATAGCCCGCGAGGGATTAATGAGCACCTTTAGCCTCAGTGTAGAGCAGGCTCAAGCGATCCTAGACATGCGGATGCAGCGTCTGACCGGTCTGGAAAGAGAAAAGATCGAGAATGAATATAACGAATTGCTAGCTAAAATTGCAGAGTACCGTGAAATTTTGGCGAATGAGCATCTTGTACTGGAAATCATCAGTAACGAGCTGCAGGATATTCGTGATAGATATTCTGATGAACGCCGGACAGAGATTACCGTTGGTGAAGAAAGTATCCTGGATGAAGACCTTATTCCGCGTGAAGAGGTTGTTATCACTATTACACATACGGGATACATCAAACGTCTACCTGTCAGCACCTACCGCAGTCAGAAGCGTGGAGGGCGCGGAGTCATGGGGATGGACACCAAGGATCAGGACTTTGTGGAGCATCTCTTCGTGAGTAACTCTCATAACTATCTGATGTTCTTTACCGATAAGGGTAAGGTGTACCGGATTAAAGCTTATGAGATCCCAGAGCTGGGACGTACAGCACGTGGGACACCAATCATCAACCTGATTCAAATTGAACAAGGTGAGAAGATTAGTGCCGTAATCCAAGTGGAAGAAACCGATAGTGACAAGTACTTGTTCTTTGCTACCCGCGAAGGTATCGTGAAGAAGACGCCACTTGAGGATTACAATAACATCCGCAAAGGCGGACTTATCGCTATTAACCTTCGTGAAGAGGATTCTCTAATTGAGGTTAAGCTGACAGATGGACAGCAAAATCTTATTATCGGTACAGCTCGCGGAATGTCGATTACGTTCTCAGAGAATGATGTTCGTTCTATGGGTCGTAGCGCGACAGGCGTGAAGGGCATTACGCTTGATAGTAATGACCATGTCATCGGTATGGATTGTGTCGATAAGGAGCTTGAGGTTCTGATTGTTACTAGCAAGGGTTATGGTAAACGGACACCAGCCGGTGACTATCGATCCCAGACTCGTGGTGGTAAAGGAATCAAGACCATTAATCTCACTGAGAAGAATGGCCCTGTAGTTGGTCTAAAAGTCGTTAAGAACGATGAAGACTTAATGATCATTACTACAAGCGGTACCTTGATTCGTACCAGCATGGATGGAATCTCTACTATGGGTCGTTATGCGCAAGGGGTTAAGCTAATTAACATCCGCGAGGATGATGCTGTGGCTACTCTGTGCAGAGCAGATAAGAACGAAGAGGACGAATTGTCTGAAGATATGGAAGGCCTCGAGGAACAAGTAACAGTAGATGAATCTGGTGATATTGATCAACCGGAAACAATCGCTGAGGATCAAGAAGATAACTTAGAGTAGGTTATATTCAATAAAGAGCAAGGGCTTCTATTACAGAGACCCTTGCTCTTTTTGCTGTGATTAATTAATAGCTAGTTATTTAATGAAATGTAATGAGGATTTTTATAAGAATAGTTTTCATTTCACTAGTCGCTTCCTTTTATCCGTACTATAATTAGCCGATAGAGTATAAATCAGTATATAAAGTACTATTTTCTCAGAAATTATCTGTCATATTAGATTTCGGTAATCCTGAGCTTATTGTTATAGAAATTAAGGGGCTGAGTATATGCCAAGTGTATTGGCTGGAGAAATTAAAGCGGGCTCAAAGATAACCAAAGATGTAATTACACCTTTGGGGGGGATTTTGTTCACCAAGGGAAAAATACTACTCCCCCGTGATCTAGAAATTTTAGAAGCTTTTTTGGTTGGGCAAGTGGAGATCGAAGGTGTTCAGGGAGAGGCCAACTCTGATGCTGTCAAAAAAAACGCCAAGCAGACAGCACTTAAAGCTGGAGCGATTATAAATCAATCGATGCTGATCAAGAACAATTCCCCACTACATGATGAATATGAAAAAATGATCGCACTTATTAGGACTAGCTATCGTTCGGTAACGGCAGCTTCACTTCCTATTTTTGAGTTGCGGAGTCAATTAGAGTTACTAATTAGTCATTTGAAGGATTATCATGTGTTGAAGTTTTCTCCACGTACGCTAAAAGACGAGGATTACAACTATCACAATGCCGTGCTGTCCGCGTTAACATCATATAAGATCGCTCAGTGGTGCGGGTATCCGCAAAAGGATTGGATGCAGATCGCTTTTGCTGGATTACTACATGACATTGGAAACGCAAAAGTAGATAGTTCTCTTTTACATAAGCCGGAGTCACTTAATAGTGCTGAAATAGAAGAGGTTCGCAGACATACTACATATGGCTATCAATTGTTGCGTAATGTTACAGCGATTAATGAAGGGGTAAGACTAACAGCATTGCAGCATCATGAGAAGGTTGACGGGTCTGGTTACCCACTTAAGCTAGAAGGTAGCCAGATTCATTTTTACGCTAAAGTAGTTGCGGTAGCAGATATATTCCATGCTATGACCCTAGAAAGGGCCTATAGAAAAGCACAGTCTCCTTATTTAGTGTTAGAGCAGATAATGACAGAAAGCTTCGGTAAGCTCGACCCAGTCGTTGTACAGACCTTTATACAGAAGAGTACCGATTTGTTTAATGGAACCAGAATACGTCTGAGCGATGGACGTCATGGAGAGATCATATTTACTGACCGTGCTAATCCAACACGTCCTATGATTAAGGTAGAGGGTACGATTGTTAACCTAATGTTGGAGCGAGAATTGTATATTCAGGAGATCATTGCTTAGAGAAGGAAGTATTAAGAGACTGCATAAATGAGACTGTGCTAACAGGTATACACCAATATATAAAGGGTGATTGATAGCACAGTCTCTTATTTATAGATTATATTAAAAAAAAGTGTTGCAATGAATCTCTATACATGATATATTCTATTTCTGGCCGAGAAACACACATGCCGAGCTCGAAAAAGAAGTAAAAAAAGAGCTTGACATTAAACGGCTGAACATGATATAGTATAAGAGTTGCTGCTGAGACATTAAACGGCGCCAACGAGAACTTGATCTTTGAAAACTGAACAACGAGTGAGTAGGAAATCACGAAAGTGAAATCCAAAACTAGAGAATTAATTTTCTCGTCAGATGTTTCAAAATGAGCATATCGCTCTTTTCAATACTAATTGGAGAGTTTGATCCTGGCTCAGGACGAACGCTGGCGGCGTGCCTAATACATGCAAGTCGAGCGGAGTCATTTTGAAAGCTTGCTTTCAAAATGACTTAGCGGCGGACGGGTGAGTAACACGTAGGCAACCTGCCCCTTAGACTGGGATAACTACCGGAAACGGTAGCTAATACCGGATAATTTCTTTTTTCTCCTGAAGAAAGAATGAAAGACGGAGCAATCTGTCACTGAGGGATGGGCCTGCGGCGCATTAGCTAGTTGGTGGGGTAACGGCCCACCAAGGCGACGATGCGTAGCCGACCTGAGAGGGTGAACGGCCACACTGGGACTGAGACACGGCCCAGACTCCTACGGGAGGCAGCAGTAGGGAATCTTCCGCAATGGACGAAAGTCTGACGGAGCAACGCCGCGTGAGTGATGAAGGTTTTCGGATCGTAAAGCTCTGTTGCCAGGGAAGAACGTCCGGTAGAGTAACTGCTATCGGAGTGACGGTACCTGAGAAGAAAGCCCCGGCTAACTACGTGCCAGCAGCCGCGGTAATACGTAGGGGGCAAGCGTTGTCCGGAATTATTGGGCGTAAAGCGCGCGCAGGCGGTCATTTAAGTCTGGTGTTTAAACCTTGGGCTCAACCTGAGGTCGCACTGGAAACTGGGTGACTTGAGTACAGAAGAGGAAAGTGGAATTCCACGTGTAGCGGTGAAATGCGTAGATATGTGGAGGAACACCAGTGGCGAAGGCGACTTTCTGGGCTGTAACTGACGCTGAGGCGCGAAAGCGTGGGGAGCAAACAGGATTAGATACCCTGGTAGTCCACGCCGTAAACGATGAGTGCTAGGTGTTAGGGGTTTCGATACCCTTGGTGCCGAAGTTAACACAGTAAGCACTCCGCCTGGGGAGTACGGTCGCAAGACTGAAACTCAAAGGAATTGACGGGGACCCGCACAAGCAGTGGAGTATGTGGTTTAATTCGAAGCAACGCGAAGAACCTTACCAGGTCTTGACATCCCTCTGAATCCACTAGAGATAGTGGCGGCCTTCGGGACAGAGGAGACAGGTGGTGCATGGTTGTCGTCAGCTCGTGTCGTGAGATGTTGGGTTAAGTCCCGCAACGAGCGCAACCCTTAACTTTAGTTGCCAGCAAGTAATGTTGGGCACTCTAGAGTGACTGCCGGTGACAAACCGGAGGAAGGTGGGGATGACGTCAAATCATCATGCCCCTTATGACCTGGGCTACACACGTACTACAATGGCCGGTACAACGGGAAGCGAAGCCGCGAGGTGAAGCCAATCCCATCAAAGCCGGTCTCAGTTCGGATTGCAGGCTGCAACTCGCCTGCATGAAGTCGGAATTGCTAGTAATCGCGGATCAGCATGCCGCGGTGAATACGTTCCCGGGTCTTGTACACACCGCCCGTCACACCACGAGAGTTTACAACACCCGAAGTCGGTGGGGTAACCCGCAAGGGAGCCAGCCGCCGAAGGTGGGGTAGATGATTGGGGTGAAGTCGTAACAAGGTAGCCGTATCGGAAGGTGCGGCTGGATCACCTCCTTTCTATGGAGAATCGTCTTCTGCAATGAAGACATTCAAATCGGAAGTTAAACTTCCAAAATCTCAGGTTTAGGCCTGTTACTCACTCGTTGCTCAGTTTTGAGAGTTTAAGCTCTCATCTTTAAACTTGATCCTTGAAAACTGGATACCGAAACGAATTTGCGTTTTAGAACATCTTTTAGCAACTTGTGCAAACAAGTAAATGTTATTAGTGAGATGATTCCAAAGAGAATGTCATTGTATGATATTTTCCTGCGGAAAAATCAAGGTTAAGCTAATAAGAGCACACGGAGGATGCCTAGGCGCCAGGAGCCGACGAAGGACGTGGCGAACAACGAAACTGCCTCGGGGAGCTGTAAGCAAGCTTTGATCCGGGGGTGTCCGAATGGGGAAACCCAGCTGTGGTAATTCGCAGTTACTCATCTCTGAACACATAGGAGATGTAGAGGCAGACCAGGGGAACTGAAACATCTAAGTACCCTGAGGAAGAGAAAACAATAGTGATTCCGTCAGTAGCGGCGAGCGAACGCGGAACAGCCTAAACCTAAGAGCTTGCTCTTAGGGGTTGTGGGACGTCTCACATGGAGTTACAAAGGAATATGGTAGGCGAAGAGGTCTGGAAAGGCCCGCGATAGAGGTAAAAGCCCTGTAGCCTAAACTGTGTTCTCTCCGAGACGGATCCCGAGTAGTGCGGGGCACGTGAAACCCCGTATGAATCCAGCAGGACCATCTGCTAAGGCTAAATACTACCTGGCGACCGATAGTGAAACAGTACCGTGAGGGAAAGGTGAAAAGCACCCCGGAAGGGGAGTGAAATAGAACCTGAAACCGTGTGCTTACAAAAAGTCAGAGCCCTATCTATGGGTGATGGCGTGCCTTTTGTAGAATGAACCGGCGAGTTACGTTTAACATGCAAGGTTAAGTCGAGAAGACGGAGCCGCAGCGAAAGCGAGTCTGAATAGGGCGATTTAGTATGTGGACGTAGACCCGAAACCGTGTGATCTACCCCTGTCCAGGGTGAAGGTGCGGTAACACGCACTGGAGGCCCGAACCCACGCATGTTGAAAAATGCGGGGATGAGGTGGGGGTAGCGGAGAAATTCCAATCGAACTCGGAGATAGCTGGTTCTCCCCGAAATAGCTTTAGGGCTAGCCTCGGTATAAGAGTAGTGGAGGTAGAGCACTGATTGGGTGCGGGGTCCGCAAGGATTACCAAGCTCAGTCAAACTCCGAATGCCATATACTTATTGCCGGGAGTCAGACAGTGAGTGCTAAGATCCATTGTCAAAAGGGAAACAGCCCAGACCATCAGCTAAGGTCCCCAAGTGTGTGTTAAGTGGGAAAGGATGTGGAGTTGCACAGACAACCAGGATGTTGGCTTAGAAGCAGCCACCATTGAAAGAGTGCGTAATAGCTCACTGGTCGAGTGACTCTGCGCCGAAAATGTAACGGGGCTAAACACACCACCGAAGCTATGGCTAGATACGTATGTATCTGGGGTAGGGGAGCGTTGTATGTGGGTTGAAGGTGTACCGTAAGGAGCGCTGGACAGCATACAAGTGAGAATGCCGGTATGAGTAACGAAAAGATCAGTGAGAATCTGATCCGCCGAAAGCCCAAGGTTTCCTGAGGAAGGCTCGTCCGCTCAGGGTAAGTCGGGACCTAAGGCGAGGCCGAAAGGCGTAGTCGAAGGACAACAGTTTGAAATTACTGTACCACCGTAATCCGCTATGAGCGATGGGGTGACGCAGGAGGGTAGTGACGCGGACTGATGGATATGTCCGTCTAAGCAGTGAGGCTGATGTGTAGGCAAATCCGCACATCGTTAAGGCTGGGCTGTGATGGGGAGCGAAAATTACAGTAGCGAAGGTCATGATCTCACACTGCCAAGAAAAGCCTCTAGCCAGGAGAAGGTGCCCGTACCGCAAACCGACACAGGTAGGCGAGAAGAGAATTCTAAGGCGCGCGGAAGAACTCTCGTTAAGGAACTCGGCAAAATGACCCCGTAACTTCGGGAGAAGGGGTGCCCCGGTAGTGTGAATAGCACGAGGGGGCCGCAGTGAAAAGGCCCAAGCGACTGTTTAGCAAAAACACAGGTCTGTGCGAAGCCGCAAGGCGAAGTATACGGGCTGACGCCTGCCCGGTGCTGGAAGGTTAAGGGGAGTGGTTAGGGGTAACCCGAAGCTATGAACCGAAGCCCCAGTAAACGGCGGCCGTAACTATAACGGTCCTAAGGTAGCGAAATTCCTTGTCAGGTAAATTCTGACCCGCACGAATGGCGTAACGACTTGGGCGCTGTCTCAACGAGAGATCCGGTGAAATTTTAATACCTGTGAAGATGCAGGTTACCCGCGACAAGACGGAAAGACCCCATGGAGCTTTACTGCAGCTTGATATTGAATTTGGGTACGATCTGTACAGGATAGGTGGGAGCCGTAGAAATCGGAGCGCAAGCTTCGGTGGAGGCGCCGTTGGGATACCACCCTGATCGTATCTAGGTTCTAACCTAGTACCCTAATCGGGTACGGGGACCGTGTCAGGCGGGCAGTTTGACTGGGGCGGTCGCCTCCTAAAGAGTAACGGAGGCGTTCCAAGGTTCCCTCAGAATGGTTGGAAATCATTCGAAGAGTGCAAAGGCATAAGGGAGCTTGACTGCGAGACCTACAAGTCGAGCAGGGACGAAAGTCGGACTTAGTGATCCGGTGGTACCGCATGGAAGGGCCATCGCTCAACGGATAAAAGCTACCCTGGGGATAACAGGCTTATCTCCCCCAAGAGTCCACATCGACGGGGAGGTTTGGCACCTCGATGTCGGCTCATCGCATCCTGGGGCTGAAGTAGGTCCCAAGGGTTGGGCTGTTCGCCCATTAAAGCGGTACGCGAGCTGGGTTCAGAACGTCGTGAGACAGTTCGGTCCCTATCTGTCGTGGGCGCAGGAAATTTGAGAGGAGCTGTCCTTAGTACGAGAGGACCGGGATGGACGTACCGCTGGTGCACCAGTTGTTCCGCCAGGAGCATGGCTGGGTAGCTACGTACGGACGGGATAAGCGCTGAAAGCATCTAAGCGTGAAGCCCCCCTCAAGATGAGATTTCCCAATTAGTAAGACCCCTTGAAGACGACGAGGTAGATAGGTTGGAGGTGGAAGTGCAGTAATGCATGGAGCTGACCAATACTAATCGGTCGAGGGCTTATCCTATACTTAAAACGCAAATTCAATTCGGATTCAGTTTTCAGGCATCAAGCCTGTAACACGCTTAGAAATTCATTCTCACTTCTGGTGATGAACGAAATTTCACGCGGCAGCGTCTGTTTCACAGACGCATGTTTGGTGGCGATAGCGGAGGGGTTCCACGCGTACCCATCCCGAACACGACCGTTAAGCCCTCCAGCGCCGATGGTACTTGGACCGAAGGGTCCTGGGAGAGTAGGACGTTGCCAAGCACGCAAGACCACTGTTGAGTAATCGACAGTGGTCTTTTTGTTATGTATATTTATTTAAGGATTGTTGCAAATTAAATTATGTTTGACAGACTACAGTGTTTAACCCATAATACAATTCATACTAAACATATAAGAATTATAGGGGGAGCGGATTATGTCATATTTTAATGTATCTGTTAAGAAACCGGTTCTGATGGGGGCAATAGCAGTTTTGCTATTGATGGTAATTGCAGGATGCTCGGGATCTAATAATAAGGCTGCTTCAAATAAAGATGCGCAGGAAAGTGCGAGTCCAGCAACAGCAACTCAGAGTCCTCAAACAGCTGAGCCTGCAGTAGGAGGAACCTTCGTCTATGGACGCCCTGCTTCTGTAACCTCATTGGATTTGCATAATCAGATTACGTCCAATAATGCTTTTGCAATCGACAAAGTATTTGAATCGTTAGTTGCTTTTGACAGCAAGGGCGAAATTGTAGATTGGCTTGCGAAGTCACATAGTATCAGTGAGGATGGCCTGACGTATACTTTTGAACTTCGCGATGGTCTGAAGTTTTCAAATGGTACGGATGTGACTGCAAAAGATGCTGTATTCTCCCTTGAGCGGCACTTGAAGGTTGGCGGCCCGCTGGCAATATCGGCAAAGGTCGGCACAATTAAGGCGCAGGATAACAAAACGCTTGTTATTACACTTAAAGAGCCTTATACACCATTTATCTCAGAGCTATCCAATTTCTCAAATGGCATCCTGCCTAACAATTTTGGTGGAGTTTCCGAAGAAGAATTCTTTAAGAAGCCCATCGGAACGGGACCCTTTGTGGTTGAATCATGGGATACAGCGGGTGATCTGAGCTTCACTAAGAACAAATTCTACTGGCAAGAAGGTAAACCATATATTGATAAGCTAGTTTATAAGTTGATTGAGGACGATAGCCAAGCAATCAACCAGCTGAAGGCTGGGGAAGTTAATGCTATTGAATCTTTAGCACTGCAAAATGCCAATGAGATCAAAGATGGAGCTGACACTAAAGTGATTACTAACGGCAGTTGGGTGACAGAGCAATTGTTCTTTAATACGCTGGATGAACATTTCTCGGATGTGCATGTTCGCCGCGCTCTCGCTCTTGCGCTTGATCGTGAAGGCTTGACCAAGGCTTTAACCTTTGGTTATGCGCAAACAGCAAACTCATTGCTGCCAACAACGATTCCTTATAACTCCAATGATACAATCAAGGCTTTGAACTTCAATGTCGAGGCAGCAAAGGAAGAGCTTGCTAAATCTGCCTTCCCTAATGGATTCACTACCAAATTACTTGTAGCCTCCGGCAATAGTACAAGAGCGCAAGAGGCGCAAATTATTCAGGCAGCGGGTCAAACGATCGGGATTACAATTGAGATTGAGTCGATTGAGCTTGCTACTTTTCGTGAACGGTTCTTTGCATATGATTTCGCCGCAATGCTCAACAGCGGTCAAGCGGATTCCCCAGAGGCGAACTCGATCATTGCTTTCCAAACCGATCCGGAAGGCTTCAGCAAATCGTATTGGACGCATTATACGAATGATGAAGTAACGAAGCTTCTATATGAGGGCCAAAAAACTGCAGATGGCGATGCTCGTGCGCAAATCTATACTAAACTACTGCAGACACTTGCTGATGAAGTACCTTATATTCCGCTTTATTATCCAGATGTCTTGAAAGGTATTCGTTCTTCTGTTGATGGTCTTGTTGTTCTACCTAACGGCAGCGCCCGTTTCGAAGATGTCCGCATCAGCCAATGACGGATCTTAAGCAGGGGTTAAATCAACCTAGAGGAAGCAAGGACTCTTACAACTGGCTTGTGATATCACTTATAAAGGCGCTGGCAGTGATATGCTGCGTAATGATAGCAGTCTTTTTCATCATCCGAATTGTGCCTGGAGATCCAGCTAAAATGATATTGGGAGAATACAGTACCCCTGAGGCGCTCAAGAGTATGCATCATACTCTTGGGCTGGACCTTCCTTTATGGGAGCAGTTCATGCGATTTCTGAAGACGCTATTTACTCAGGGGGATACTGGAAACTCCATTGTTATGGGTACATCAACAAGAGAGTTGATTATGCAGCGGGCCCCTGTCACTTTGTTGCTCATAGTAATGGCGTGTGTGTTGGCGGTTTTCGTATCACTTCTGCTTGCTACAGTAGCAGCTACGCATAAGGATAAACTGCTGGATCATTTAATACGTATTTTTCCTACAATAACTTTGGGTATGCCAATCTTCTGGGTTGGCTTACTTTTAATTTTGCTCTTTAGTGTCCGACTTGGCTGGTTCCCCGTTGGGGGAGTAAGTGAAGGGTGGATTGGAACTTTGCACAGTCTTGCACTTCCGGCAATTACCGTTGCTTTCTCACAGATTCCTACGCTGGTCCGTTCGTTAAGAGCACAGATGCTTGAAGTGTTAGAATCGGATTTTGTAGTTACACTTAAGGCTGCCGGAATACCAAGCAGGGTTATTTTATTTAAACATGTGCTGCGCAATTCGGCTCTTCCAACACTGATGCTGATGGGTGTGAATATTTCATATCTAATCGGCGGCACATTGGTCGTTGAACAGGTGTTTGGAATAAAGGGAATTGGCAGTTTGTTATTCACTTCAATTTCGAAACGGGACTTTCCAGTTATTCAAGGAATAGCACTTTACTGTGCGCTAGCTGTTGTGATCATCAGTCTCTTGATTGAAATCATTTCTTGGTGGCTTGATCCCAGAACGAAGGGAAAGCAATGAAAACGATAAGACTAGAACCACGATTGTATGAGTCTGGTAAAATGACTAGCGGCTTAAAACGAATATGGAATACCCCTTCACTTCTAGTGGGATTGATTATGTTTGCAGCTCTTATTCTCTTGACTGTGTTCATACCGTATATAAGTCCATATGATCCCTCCGAGCAAAATTTGAGCGCCTTTCTGCAGCCTCCGTCGGCTGAACACTGGCTAGGAACCGATCAGCTGGGACGTGATCTGTTTACTAGATTGATTTATGCTGCGAGGACTGATTTAAAAATCATGGTCTTAGCAGAAATCATTCCCTTTTGCATAGGTGTGTTCCTAGGAATGCTAGCAGGATATTACGGCAAATGGATTGATACAGTTATTACGCTGCTGTCAGATACGTTGATCGCTTTTCCTTTTTATCTAATCGTCATTATCGTTGCTTTTGCCAGTGGAGCAGGTGAACGAGGCATTTATATTACTTTTATACTTGTAGGTTGGATTGTTTTTGCCCGTGTAGTGAGAGGTCTTAGCGCATCTTTTCGCAATCAGGAATGGGTGGCATCCGCTCAAACCTTAGGGCTACCCGGAGTGAAAATTATTTTGCGTCATCTGCTGCCCAATGTGCTTCCGCAAGCTGTGGTCGTTCTTATGACAGACATGATTGGATTGCTTGTTGCCATTGTTACACTGGGGTATCTTGGGATCGGTATTACACCGCCAACTCCAGACTGGGGAACTATGATCTCGGATGGACAGCCATTCATCACTACAGCTTGGTGGCTCTCAGCTGTCCCAGGATTTGCAGTGGTGTATACCGGAATAGCTTTGTCGCTCCTAGGTGATGGTTTGGCAGACATATGGAGGAAAAAATGATGTCTAAAGAGCCCATTTTAGAAATAAACGCACTATCGCTGGCAGCGAAGTCAAAAGAGAGATTAGTCAACAATGTTAGCTTTTCGCTGAGCAAAGGGGAGAGTCTAGGATTAGTAGGTGAGTCGGGTTCAGGAAAATCGCTTACGCTGCGTGCAATTCTGGGACTACTTCCAAATGGTGTTGAACAGACAGGTGGCACCATTAAGAGTGATGTAAGCAGTGCGATGGTGTTTCAAGACCCAAGAGGTGCGCTTGATCCACTCTGTATGGTTGTCAATCAGCTGGCTGAAGTCGTGTATTACAGACAGAAAGTTAGTCGAAAGGCTTCGCGAATGATTGCGCTGGAGCTACTCGAAAGACTTGGTCTCCCTGACTCTTTAAAGAAAAAGGATCGATATCCGAGTCAGCTGTCAGGCGGTCAGTGTCAACGGGTAGTCATCGCTTTGGCACTGGCGTGCAAGCCAGGTATTCTTCTCTGTGATGAGCCGACAACGGCGTTGGATGTCACGGTTCAACGACAAATTATTGAAACGATCACGAACCTCCAGCAGGAGTTGGGATTTGCTATGGTTTTTGT
Source organism: Paenibacillus sp. FSL R5-0923 (assembly GCF_038009145.1). Taxonomy (NCBI): domain Bacteria; kingdom Bacillati; phylum Bacillota; class Bacilli; order Caryophanales; family Paenibacillaceae; genus Paenibacillus; species Paenibacillus sp. FSL R5-0923. Next base: position 737,717 of record NZ_JBBPAT010000001.1, on the reverse strand, counting down.
AACGCATAATCTCGCGATTGCAGCCAACTTGTGCTCACGCCTATGTGTAATGAAACAAGGGCAGATTGTGGAGCATGGCGCTACCCTTGATATTTTGCAAAATCCATCCGACCCTTACACACAGATGCTGATTGATTCGGTGCTTCCTTTGCCAGAGCTTGAAGGGAGTAGAGACTCATGGAACTAGCCTTACAAATAAAAGATTTAACTGTTCACTACGGCGGATTTACTGCACTGGATTGTATCAATTTGAATCTTGAGCAGCACACCACTCTTGGACTTGTTGGAGAATCCGGTTCAGGGAAATCTACGCTGGCGCGAGTAATTGCTGGACTGATTGCTCCGCATGAGGGGAAGATTCTGTTAGGTACCCAAGAGTTAAAAAAGAAAAGGAGCCGTGAGCAGCGTAAGATAATCCAGATGATCTTCCAAAATCCTGATGCATCGCTGAATCCAAAGCATTCGATTAGGCAAATTCTTTCCGAGCCCTTATTGTTTCATAAAATTGTGGGACGTACGGACGTTGAGCAAAGATGTAAAGAGCTTTTGAACCAGGTTCATTTGGAGCAAAAGGCTTTAGATAAATTCCCGCATGAATTTTCTGGTGGTCAGCGGCAACGGATAGCGATCGCTCGCGCATTAAGCGTTGAACCAAATATCCTGATCGCCGATGAACCAACAAGCGCGCTGGATGTATCTGTGCAGCTTAGTGTGCTCGAACTGTTCAATACGCTGAAAGCTGAGCTTAATCTCACCATGCTTTTTATTTCCCATGATCTAGGAGTAATTAATGCAATTAGCGATACGGTAGCAGTTATGCGGCAAGGAAAGCTCGTGGAGCAGAGCCCGAAGGATCAATTCTTCATCCGGCCTAAACATGAATACAGTTACGAGCTGTTGTCGGCGGTTCCGAAAATGCCAAAATCAAGTACATCAGGAGGTTTCTTATGAGCCCAGAACATAATGTTCATGTGCCACTTTCAGTGGCTGAGTACAATAAGCTTACACAATTGATTTCTACAATCTTGTTTACTGAGCATCCACCAGTTATCATCCCAGCTGAGGCAATTCTGGGGATCGAGGCAGTGGCTGCAGGAATAGCGGCACCTGGTCGAACCATTGTAAATATAGTAACAGGTCCCTATGGAAGTCTATTTGGAAAGTGGCTTGAACGGGGAGGAGCAACGGTTATTGAAGTAAAGGTTCCTTTTGATGAAGTGGTCACTGGCGACCAAGTTGCTTCCGCAATTAAAGAGTTTAGCCCTTGTGCCCTTTCCTTTGTTCAGGCTGAAGTAGTTACAGGTGGATCTAATCCGGCTAAAGAAATATTTAAGATTGCAAAGGAGTTCAATCTCATTACTGTGACGGACTCAGTTTCTGCGGTTGGGGGAGAGGCGTTACTGGTCGATGAATGGGGAGTTGATTTTGCTGTGATAGGCGCACAAAAAGCCTTGGCTGGACCTAACGGTGTTAGCGCCGTCAGTATTTCACCACGTGGCTGGCAATTTCTTGAGTCAAATAAAAATGCACCGCGTAACTCCATTCTGTCCTTGTTAGATCTCAAACCTTCGCTGGATGGCGCCACGCCACTACGAGTTGCTCCAAATATTCCGACATTAGAGGCTAGAGCTTTGATCCTGGCCTTGACACGAATTGAAGAAGAGGGATTGGAGCAAATCATTCAGCGTCATGAAAGGGCTGCAGCTGCTACATTAGCTGGTATAGAATCCTTGGGGCTTGAGCCTTGGCAAAAGGACAGCAGACATTATTCTACACTGACTACAACGATTCGGATTGCTGGAAAGCAAGATTTGCAGATCGAAAAACCTATAGGCATTGTGGCTCCAGGAGACGGAGAATTATTTGGCCATCTTTTGCGGATCAATCATTTCGGAACAAATGCTGCTCGGAAAAGTGTGGAGGAAGCCATATCAACGCTTGCTGAGTTATTGAAACAAGACCCTGATCAGGCATTACATGCTGTTCTGCTGGCTTGGGGGGAATGAAGATGATTCACAAGCATCCAGAACTGCATACATTCAAGAATATTTATATAGCAGGTATCGAAGGCAAACGTTTTGATGTTGTGATCAAGGATGGTTATTTTTTATCTATAACTGAAATAGAGCCGCAACAAAATAATTTAACTCTTACAGGGACAGATCTATGGATTAGTCCAGGTATTATAGATCTTCATACGCATATGGCTTGGACAGACTTTGACCATGCAGATCAATTAAAGCGCGACTCCCAGCAGATCGAAGCCATGCAGGCACAGGCTTTTGAGGCTACTCTAAGGACAGGTGTAACGACTGTACGGGATGCAGGCGGAATTGTGCCAAGCACAGTGCAGCATCTTGTTCAGCAGTATCAGCAGCCTTTAAGAGTGCATACCAGCAGCGATATGCTTGGAGCAGCAGATGCCCGTGGACTTAAGCATTTGGAACAACGGATGGCAGAAATCTTTGCTACAGGAGCGGGTTGGATAAAAATCATGGCCACAGGTGGTCTTGGAGCACCTACCGAGAAAGTGGTTGATCCGATCTTTTCCGAAGAAGAATTCGCGTTCATTGTTCGTAATGCACATGCCCACGATAAGAAGGTGCTGGTTCACACCTGGGGTGGAGTGACGATAGACTGGTCCATCCAGGCCGGTGTGAAATCTATAGAGCATGGGATGTTTCTAACTGAAGATCAGGCGGGAAGGCTTGCTAATTCGGGAGTAGCTTTTGTACCTACTACATCCATCTATCGTATTGCTGCAGATCCGAAAGGTGTTCTTGCGTTGAATCCAATCATTTGTGAACGAGCTGCCCGTGCTGCTGAATCACATTCCAAAGCCATTAATTATGCAAAAAGAGAGGGCGTTCGTATTGGATTCGGTACAGATTATGCTACACCCTCATTACATGGTTATAACCTTCAAGAACTGGATACGTTGATTGATTATGGCTTAACTCGCAGAGAAGCGTGGCAGTCAGCTACTAAAAGCGCTGCTGACATTCTAGGGAGCGGTAACGAGCTGGGGCAGATTGCAGAAGGTTTTATTGCAGATGCTGTTGTTTTCAATGTCGATCCATACCAGGCGTATAATGCAGAGATACTTAGAAACAGTATCGTTTCCGTAATTACTGGAGCGAAGGAAGCCGAATTAATTTAGATTCGTCTAAGCTATCCTCTAAAAACAACTGATATCTTTTTCAGTTGTTTTTCTTTTATATTATGGAATGTATATAAGGCAACAGTATATAAACATAGAGTGTATTCATTAATACATGATTTATGGTTTTTAATTCTTTGTAAAAAAAAGTGTTGCAATGAATCTCTATACATGATATATTCTATTTCTGGCCGAGAAACACACATGCCGAGCTCGAAAAAGAAGTAAAAAAAGAGCTTGACATTAGACGGCTGAACATGATATAGTATAAGAGTTGCTGCTGAGACATTAAACGGCGCCAACGAGAACTTGATCTTTGAAAACTGAACAACGAGTGAGTAGGAAATCACGAAAGTGAAATCCAAAACTAGAGAATTAATTTTCTCGTCAGATGTTTCAAAATGAGCATATCGCTCTTTTCAATACTAATTGGAGAGTTTGATCCTGGCTCAGGACGAACGCTGGCGGCGTGCCTAATACATGCAAGTCGAGCGGAGTTACTTTGAAAGCTTGCTTTCAAAGTAACTTAGCGGCGGACGGGTGAGTAACACGTAGGCAACCTGCCCCTTAGACTGGGATAACTACCGGAAACGGTAGCTAATACCGGATAATTTCTTTTTTCTCCTGAAGAAAGAATGAAAGACGGAGCAATCTGTCACTGAGGGATGGGCCTGCGGCGCATTGGCTAGTTGGTGGGGTAACGGCCCACCAAGGCGACGATGCGTAGCCGACCTGAGAGGGTGAACGGCCACACTGGGACTGAGACACGGCCCAGACTCCTACGGGAGGCAGCAGTAGGGAATCTTCCGCAATGGACGAAAGTCTGACGGAGCAACGCCGCGTGAGTGACGAAGGTTTTCGGATCGTAAAGCTCTGTTGCCAGGGAAGAACATCCGGTAGAGTAACTGCTATCGGAGTGACGGTACCTGAGAAGAAAGCCCCGGCTAACTACGTGCCAGCAGCCGCGGTAATACGTAGGGGGCAAGCGTTGTCCGGAATTATTGGGCGTAAAGCGCGCGCAGGCGGTCATTTAAGTCTGGTGTTTAAACCTTGGGCTCAACCTGAGGTCGCACTGGAAACTGGGTGACTTGAGTACAGAAGAGGAAAGTGGAATTCCACGTGTAGCGGTGAAATGCGTAGATATGTGGAGGAACACCAGTGGCGAAGGCGACTTTCTGGGCTGTAACTGACGCTGAGGCGCGAAAGCGTGGGGAGCAAACAGGATTAGATACCCTGGTAGTCCACGCCGTAAACGATGAGTGCTAGGTGTTAGGGGTTTCGATACCCTTGGTGCCGAAGTTAACACAGTAAGCACTCCGCCTGGGGAGTACGGTCGCAAGACTGAAACTCAAAGGAATTGACGGGGACCCGCACAAGCAGTGGAGTATGTGGTTTAATTCGAAGCAACGCGAAGAACCTTACCAGGTCTTGACATCCCTCTGAATCCACTAGAGATAGTGGCGGCCTTCGGGACAGAGGAGACAGGTGGTGCATGGTTGTCGTCAGCTCGTGTCGTGAGATGTTGGGTTAAGTCCCGCAACGAGCGCAACCCTTAACTTTAGTTGCCAGCAAGTAATGTTGGGCACTCTAGAGTGACTGCCGGTGACAAACCGGAGGAAGGTGGGGATGACGTCAAATCATCATGCCCCTTATGACCTGGGCTACACACGTACTACAATGGCCGGTACAACGGGAAGCGAAACCGCGAGGTGAAGCCAATCCCATCAAAGCCGGTCTCAGTTCGGATTGCAGGCTGCAACTCGCCTGCATGAAGTCGGAATTGCTAGTAATCGCGGATCAGCATGCCGCGGTGAATACGTTCCCGGGTCTTGTACACACCGCCCGTCACACCACGAGAGTTTACAACACCCGAAGTCGGTGGGGTAACCCGCAAGGGAGCCAGCCGCCGAAGGTGGGGTAGATGATTGGGGTGAAGTCGTAACAAGGTAGCCGTATCGGAAGGTGCGGCTGGATCACCTCCTTTCTATGGAGAATCGTCTTCTGCAATGAAGACATTCAAATCGGAAGCTAAGCTTCCAAAATCTCAGGTTTAGGCCTGTTACTCACTCGTTGCTCAGTTTTGAGAGTTTAAGCTCTCAGTAAGACTTGATCCTTGAAAACTGGATACCGAAACGAATTTGCGTTTTAGAACATCTTTTAGCAACTTGTGTAAACAAGTAAATGTTATTAGTGAGATTTTTCTTAGGAAAAATCAAGGTTAAGCTAATAAGAGCACACGGAGGATGCCTAGGCGCCAGGAGCCGACGAAGGACGTGGCGAACAACGAAACTGCCTCGGGGAGCTGTAAGCAAGCTTTGATCCGGGGGTGTCCGAATGGGGAAACCCAGCTGTGGTAATTCGCAGTTACTCATCTCTGAACACATAGGAGATGTAGAGGCAGACCAGGGGAACTGAAACATCTAAGTACCCTGAGGAAGAGAAAACAATAGTGATTCCGTCAGTAGCGGCGAGCGAACGCGGAACAGCCTAAACCTAAGAGCTTGCTCTTAGGGGTTGTGGGACGTCTCACATGGAGTTACAAAGGAATATGGTAGGTGAAGAGGTCTGGAAAGGCCCGCGATAGAGGTAAAAGCCCTGTAACCTAAACTGTGTTCTCTCCGAGACGGATCCCGAGTAGTGCGGGGCACGTGAAACCCCGTATGAATCCAGCAGGACCATCTGCTAAGGCTAAATACTACCTGGCGACCGATAGTGAAACAGTACCGTGAGGGAAAGGTGAAAAGCACCCCGGAAGGGGAGTGAAATAGAACCTGAAACCGTGTGCTTACAAAAAGTCAGAGCCCTATCTATGGGTGATGGCGTGCCTTTTGTAGAATGAACCGGCGAGTTACGTTTAACATGCAAGGTTAAGTCGAGAAGACGGAGCCGCAGCGAAAGCGAGTCTGAATAGGGCGATTTAGTATGTGGACGTAGACCCGAAACCGTGTGATCTACCCCTGTCCAGGGTGAAGGTGCGGTAACACGCACTGGAGGCCCGAACCCACGCATGTTGAAAAATGCGGGGATGAGGTGGGGGTAGCGGAGAAATTCCAATCGAACTCGGAGATAGCTGGTTCTCCCCGAAATAGCTTTAGGGCTAGCCTCGGTATAAGAGTAGTGGAGGTAGAGCACTGATTGGGTGCGGGGTCCGCAAGGATTACCAAGCTCAGTCAAACTCCGAATGCCATATACTTATTGCCGGGAGTCAGACAGTGAGTGCTAAGATCCATTGTCAAAAGGGAAACAGCCCAGACCATCAGCTAAGGTCCCCAAGTGTGTGTTAAGTGGGAAAGGATGTGGAGTTGCACAGACAACCAGGATGTTGGCTTAGAAGCAGCCACCATTGAAAGAGTGCGTAATAGCTCACTGGTCGAGTGACTCTGCGCCGAAAATGTAACGGGGCTAAACACACCACCGAAGCTATGGCTAGATACGTATGTATCTGGGGTAGGGGAGCGTTGTATGTGGGTTGAAGGTGTACCGTAAGGAGCGCTGGACAGCATACAAGTGAGAATGCCGGTATGAGTAACGAAAAGATCAGTGAGAATCTGATCCGCCGAAAGCCCAAGGTTTCCTGAGGAAGGCTCGTCCGCTCAGGGTAAGTCGGGACCTAAGGCGAGGCCGAAAGGCGTAGTCGAAGGACAACAGTTTGAAATTACTGTACCACCGTAATCCGCTACGAGCGATGGGGTGACGCAGGAGGGTAGTGACGCGGACTGATGGATATGTCCGTCTAAGCAGTGAGGCTGATGTGTAGGCAAATCCGCACATCGTTAAGGCTGGGCTGTGATGGGGAGCGAAAATTACAGTAGCGAAGGTCATGATCTCACACTGCCAAGAAAAGCCTCTAGCCAGGAGAAGGTGCCCGTACCGCAAACCGACACAGGTAGGCGAGAAGAGAATTCTAAGGCGCGCGGAAGAACTCTCGTTAAGGAACTCGGCAAAATGACCCCGTAACTTCGGGAGAAGGGGTGCCCCGGTAGTGTGAATAGCACGAGGGGGCCGCAGTGAAAAGGCCCAAGCGACTGTTTAGCAAAAACACAGGTCTGTGCGAAGCCGCAAGGCGAAGTATACGGGCTGACGCCTGCCCGGTGCTGGAAGGTTAAGGGGAGTGGTTAGGAGTAATCCGAAGCTATGAACCGAAGCCCCAGTAAACGGCGGCCGTAACTATAACGGTCCTAAGGTAGCGAAATTCCTTGTCAGGTAAATTCTGACCCGCACGAATGGCGTAACGACTTGGGCGCTGTCTCAACGAGAGATCCGGTGAAATTTTAATACCTGTGAAGATGCAGGTTACCCGCGACAAGACGGAAAGACCCCATGGAGCTTTACTGCAGCTTGATATTGAATTTGGGTACGATCTGTACAGGATAGGTGGGAGCCGTAGAAATCGGAGCGCAAGCTTCGGTGGAGGCGCCGTTGGGATACCACCCTGATCGTATCTAGGTTCTAACCTAGTACCCTAATCGGGTACGGGGACCGTGTCAGGCGGGCAGTTTGACTGGGGCGGTCGCCTCCTAAAGAGTAACGGAGGCGTTCCAAGGTTCCCTCAGAATGGTTGGAAATCATTCGAAGAGTGCAAAGGCATAAGGGAGCTTGACTGCGAGACCTACAAGTCGAGCAGGGACGAAAGTCGGACTTAGTGATCCGGTGGTACCGCATGGAAGGGCCATCGCTCAACGGATAAAAGCTACCCTGGGGATAACAGGCTTATCTCCCCCAAGAGTCCACATCGACGGGGAGGTTTGGCACCTCGATGTCGGCTCATCGCATCCTGGGGCTGAAGTAGGTCCCAAGGGTTGGGCTGTTCGCCCATTAAAGCGGTACGCGAGCTGGGTTCAGAACGTCGTGAGACAGTTCGGTCCCTATCTGTCGTGGGCGCAGGAAATTTGAGAGGAGCTGTCCTTAGTACGAGAGGACCGGGATGGACGTACCGCTGGTGCACCAGTTGTTTCGCCAGAAGCATGGCTGGGTAGCTACGTACGGACGGGATAAGCGCTGAAAGCATCTAAGCGTGAAGCCCCCCTCAAGATGAGATTTCCCAATTAGTAAGACCCCTTGAAGACGACGAGGTAGATAGGTTGGAGGTGGAAGTGCAGTAATGCATGGAGCTGACCAATACTAATCGGTCGAGGGCTTATCCTATACTTAGAACGCAAATTCAATTCGGATTCAGTTTTCAGGCATCAAGCCTGAGCATTTACGCTGTAAATGCCCGTTTGGTGGCGATAGCGGAGGGGTTCCACGCGTACCCATCCCGAACACGACCGTTAAGCCCTCCAGCGCCGATGGTACTTGGACCGAAGGGTCCTGGGAGAGTAGGACGTTGCCAAGCAGATTAAGCCATTGTTGATAATATCAGCAGTGGCTTTTTTTCTTTTTTTATTATGCAAGTATTTAAGGCTAGTAATAACAGTAGAATAGGTTACTGTGGAATGACATTTTTGTTACCGACGCTGCGGTGGATACAAGTATAATAGAAAAGTGCTAATAGTTAGCAGATCTTTAATACGAAGGAACTACTCATAAATTCTAACTTTGAATTTTCTTGTGTCTTTAGATGCATTGTAGAGGTAGGGAGGATTTAAGGCATGAAACAATTAAAAATATTCAAGTTAATAATGATTTCTTGTATTTTAACTTTAATACTGGCAGGTTGCGGGGCTAAAGAACCTAAGTGGGATACTTTTGAGGGTGCACTGAATGAGAAAAGCTTCCCTGTCCCCCATGAGGCAAACTCACCAGACCAGACCACTACTAACGTTGCTATGGATTATGTACGTTATTCTTTACCTGGATTAAAGGAGAAGAATGGTATTCCGGATCCTTATTTGGAGGCTATTAAAGCCTGGGGATGGACAGAACAGGAAGATGATGATAGTGATTCTTCGGGTGTTTTTCTGAAGGATGGGTTAACGGTTCATTTAACAGTGCACGATGATTATTTTGTAGTGATGATTCCTAAAGAAAAGAAGACCTCCATTAAAGGCCTTAAGACGAAATAAAGAATCGCCATCCCTAAGGATGGCGGTTTATTTTTTAATACATGAAAATAATATGAGCTATACTGCTGCACTTTATTGGGAGTAATAGGATACATCGGTCGGATTGAATTTCAGCATGCCTCCCTGATCCTGTCGATTCAGTCTGAACAGAGTATAAAGACGAGGCAGTAGGAGCCATAAGTGACAAGTGATCAGTGATACTGTAAATGCTGGCGGTGACCAGAAAATAAAGAGTGCTGCAATACAAAGACCGATATAGAAATTATGTAGCTGTACTTTACGAAATATACGGTAACTAATATGTTGATCAGGCATAAACCCTAACCAAGGCAGTTTAAATGAGACAGACCATCTTTTTGAAATGGGGTGTCCTGAGATTAAAAGAACTGAGCGTGAAATGACATATTGAACCCAGAAGGCTACAGGCGCTGCTATGATTATGTAAAGAATGCTCCACCAGGAAAGAAATACGGTTTCGAGCACAAGGACTAATAAGGGAAGCATAATATAAATAGGCAGCAGGCGTGCCGTTAGATTGACTTTTTTAATTAGTTTATATTGATAGAATGTAGCTGCACCTTTGGTAGTGGGTTCCATAGATTATAGTCTAACCTCCTCGTGAATTCGTATGTTCTTAATATCGGCGATTGGATGTATTTTATTAAACTGCGGCGAAAATTCACCGATATAACAGCAACGGAATATATATAATTCACGATACGAAGGATATGAAAAAACTATGAAAAGGTTTAAAATGATAGAAGGTGTATCATACTGTTCTTAAAAGAGTCAAGGTGGGATGGTTATGGAACAGCAAACCGGGCAAGCTTGTATCATTTGTGGACAGGTAAAAGAGGAAGGTATTGTGATTGTCTCGCATTTTATTTGTGAGGAATGTGAGGCTGAGATGATACGTACCGAGGCTGAAGATGCCAAGTACCGTTTTTTTATCGGCCGGATGAAGAAGATTGGATTGCAAAAGAACGCTTAAGTAGAGTAACTCTGTTAAATGATGCAATTAAGAGAGCGGTCTGGATGAAAGATACGAAGGCTGCATTAGTGATATTCAATACACGGCTTCCTCGTTCTTCAGGCGGGAGGAGCCGTTTTGTTGTCCAAAGGGCCGCTTTTACACTGAAGCGTAGGCGTTTGCGAATATTTACGTTAAAATAGAAGGAACCCTATGGGAAGGAATTTAATATGAATAAATTACAACGTTGTAGGGCGCCTATATACGAAATGCTGGAACAATATAGAATTATGGGTAATAGATCTTATCATGTGCCAGGTCATAAGAATGGAGAGGCATATGATGGCGTTGAAGGCGCTGGCTTTTTAGATGAGGTAATGAAGTATGATGTTACGGAAATTTCCGGAACGGATGATCTTCATCATCCTGAGGGAGTTATCAAGGAAGCGCAAGAGTTGGCAGCAGATTGCTTTGGAGCAGAGGAAAGCTTTTTTCTGGTTGGAGGAAGCACAGCCGGCAATCTGTCTCTTATTCTAACCGCTTGTCCCGAGCCTGGAATGATTATGATTGTTCAACGCAATGTGCATAAGTCAGTCATTCATGGACTGATGTTGGCTGGAGTACATGCTGTTTTTCTGGAGCCTCTGATTGATCCACTCAGCGGCTTGGCAGTGGCGCCGGCGGCCGAAGCTGTTAAGGCTGCACTTGCAGCCTATCCTGAAGCCGCAGCTGTACTTGTTACCATGCCGAATTATTACGGCATGGGTAGTGATCTTGCGCCCCTCGCGAGTATTTGTCACGACAGCGGTGTACCGCTGCTTGTGGATGAGGCGCATGGGGCGCATTACGGGCAGCACCCGGCGCTGCCAGCCGGGGCACTTGCTTGTGGCGCGGACGGCGTCGTGCAGTCCACGCACAAGATGCTCACAGCGATGACCATGGGCGCTATGCTGCATGTTCAAGGGCCGCGGCTTAACCGCGCCCTGCTCCGGCAGCGGCTCGCCATGGTGCAGAGCTCCAGCCCATCATATCCTATGATGGCGTCGCTGGATCTTGCCCGGCGGCTGCTGCACAGCCGGGGCAAGGGTGCCTTCACGGCGGGGCTGGCCGCCGTGGACGTTCTGCGGCGCGGACTCGCGGAGCTGCCGCGCTACGGACTAGTGCAGCCGGCAGAGCCGCTGCACCCGAATACGCCGCCTGATTCTTTGGCGGCGTATGTGACACAGGACCCCTTTAAAGTCGTCATTTATGACGCCACCGGGGTCCTGAGCGGCTTCGAGCTGCAGCGCAAGCTCGAGGCAAAGGGCTGCGTGCCGGAGATGAGCGATGACCGGCACGTAGTGCTGCTGTTCAGCCTTGGATCGAAGGCTGGAGATGCAGATCATTTGCTGCAGGCGCTGCGGGAAATAGATTCGGAGGAACCTTCCGAATCACCGAACGCCCCCGACTTATCAGGCGCTCGCAATATTTCCACGTGGAACAATTTCCATTCTTTACAAATCTCAGATCCTGTTCACTTCTCATTGAAGCCGGTGTCGGCCAATGAGATTGAAAGTATTGATCTTAAACATTGCGTGGGTAGAGTGGCGGCAGAGATGGTTATTCCCTATCCACCAGGCATCCCGGTATTATATCCGGGTGAAGTGATCACAGATCAGATCCAAAGAAGGCTGGCTGGTTTAGCCAAAGGAGGCGCCAAATTTCAGGCTTGTGCTGATCCGGTCTTGCAGCGTATTGAGGTATACAACATTCAGAAGGGCGGAGAAGCATAAGTGGGAAAAGAAGGTTTCTTCATAACATTAGAAGGGGGCGAAGGCTCCGGAAAAACAACGGTACTAGGTAGAGTAACGGCCTATTTACAGAACCGGTCCATGCCTTATCGAATTACCCGTGAACCGGGTGGCGTTGAGATTGCTGAGAAGATTCGTTCCATTATTCTAGATCCTGCCCATACAGCTATGGATGCGCGTACAGAGGCATTACTATACGCTGCATCAAGAAGCCAACATCTCGCCGAAGTCGTTGAACCGGCTCTTAGAGAAGGGCTTACTGTACTCTGTGACCGATTTGTAGACAGCAGCCTCGTTTATCAAGGACATGCGAGAGGACTCGGAATAGAAGAGGTATGGAGTATTAATCGTTTTGCGATAGGGAACCGTATGCCAGATCTAACCTTTTATCTGGATGTAGACCCAGAGATAGGGTTGTCACGGATAGCAGCGAATCAAGAACGGGAAGTGAATCGTCTGGATCTGGAGAGCCTTTCTTTTCATAAGAAGGTCCGTGAAGGCTATCAATTATTAGCCCAGGCCAATCCGGACAGAATAGTAGTTCTGGATGCTAATCGCCCCATTCATATGGTAGAACAAGATATCGTGAGAACTCTTGAAGAGAGAGTATTAAAGGGTTTTTAGGGTGTTTTGTCTAATATACTAAGAGAAGTGACATATAATTAGGCGTGTGCTTATGAAGTAAGGGTTACTACGAGTAACTCTAAGTAGTAATACACCATAAAAGTATTGGGAGGGAATGCGAAGATGAAGTTGATCATTGCAATTATCCAGGATAAAGACAGTAACCGGTTGTCCAGCGAGCTAGTCAAAGCCAATTTCCGTGCTACTAAACTTGCAAGTACAGGTGGATTTCTACGAGCGGGGAATACGACATTTATGATCGGGGTAGAAGACAGTCAGATTGAATCCGTATTGACCGTAATCCGAAACAGCTGTAAAGTGCGTGAGCAGTTAGTCACTCCTGTAACACCGATGAGTGGAACAACGGATTCGTATTTGCCACTTCCTGTTGAGGTACAAGTGGGTGGAGCTACTGTATTCGTACTTCCTGTAGATCGTTTTGAACATTATTAAGTATAATATAGATTAGCAAGCCATTTATAAAAAGGGCGGTAGATAACCTTTGAAGATCAATCCGGGGTATAGGCCCTTGAAGAGTGAGATGCCAAATGCAGAAGGGGCTAACAAACCCGTTCAGCAAAAAACGTTCTCTGATGTTTTTCAGCAGCAAAGTGAGCAGAAAACCAAAGATGAACTGAATCGCCAGATCAAAGAAATACAGTCTCAAGGCGATCGTTTATCTAAGTCTATGACGATTCGTGAGCTTACCATCTACCGGATGATGATCAAAAGATTTCTGGAGGAAACGGCTCGAAGAGGCGTCATTCTGAAGGAAACACGCGGATGGGATCGACGTGGACGTGGCAAGCGTTACAAGCTGCTTGAGGAAATTGATTCGGCTTTGCTATCAATGGCAGATGATTTGCTGAATAGTGAGCAAGGCCGGATCGATCTGTTAGGACGCGTTGGAGAAATCCGTGGGTTGTTAATCAACCTTTCTTTTTAAAATATAAGAAAGTATATGCTTTACACTATACTTTAGCCTTATATTTCTCGATTAAACACTTACCGTCCTTATAAGGACGCTAAGGGCGTTTATGTTTGAAAGTTTTGGGAGGAAATTATGCCTTTTCATGATATAGTAGGCCAGGAGAACGCCAAGCGGCTACTCCAAAATGCCTTGCGCAAAGAAGCTGTGAGTCATGCTTATTTATTTACAGGGCCGGCAGGCAGTGGACAAATGAAAACGGCGCTGATGTTTGCCCAAGCTATATTTTGTACCCAGAGCAAGGACGATGCCTGTGGGGAATGCCTGGAGTGCCGCAAAGTAGAGCATGGAAACCACCCTGATTTGTCACTGCTGCAGCCAGATGGAGCAAGTATTAAAATAGATCAAATCCGTGAGCTGCAGCGCGTCTTTTCCTATCGGTCAGAGGGTGTGAATCCGAAAGTTTATATTATAGATGGAGCAGACAAAATGACGGTACAAGCTGCCAATAGTCTGCTGAAATTTCTGGAGGAACCACCAGCTCCGGCTGTTGGAATCTTAATTTCTGATAATAGCCGTTCCTTATTGCCAACCATTCAGTCGCGGACTCAGCGGATTCCATTTAGTCCGTTAAACCCGGATATTATGCTCCAAGCTCTGGCAAGTGAGGGCGTTCCCATACCCTTAGCTCGATGTGCAGTATCACTTAGTTCAGGACTTGATGGTTGCAGGAAACTTTTGGAACAGAATTGGTTTGCAGAAATGAGAAATGTAATGTTACAATTAGCTAAGGAGTCCTTAGGCAAGGGCAGCTCCGCTGTAGCAACTGCTGGGCAGAAGCTGTTCAAGACCGGACTCGCTGAACATTTGGATATCTTCTTCAGCATGTTCCATCTGTGGTTTAAAGATATGCTTTACTTCCTGTATCGTAAGCATGAGAGTATCGTTTTCATAGATCAGTTAGACTTTATTTCCAGGCATGCCCGTGAGCGGAGTGCGGAACAATGGGTGGCTTATATGGGATTTGCTGCAGAGAGCACTAAGAAGCTGCGATCCAATGCCAATGCCCAGTTGTGTCTGGAGCAGTTTTTAATCCGACTGGAAAGTTAAAGGATTAGTTATGATATATCCTCCGGATGTCGCTTTACCTGGAAATATCGTTTTAACAGACGAGGAAGGACAAGCATGGATCATCAGGGAGCGGACATGCCCATAGGTTCCTTTTACCGGCAAACAAGGGGGTTAATTTTTGTACAGCGTAGTAGGTGTCCGTTTTAAAAAAGCGGGTAAAATATATTATTTCGATCCACTTGATTTTCCGATTGAACGGGATCAATATGTTATTGTGGAGACAGCACGTGGGGTTGAATACGGTAAAGTTGTCGTAGGCAAAAAAGAGGTGGAAGAATCCGATGTAGTTTTGCCCCTCAAAAAAGTGATGCGTATTGCCGGAGAAACCGACGCACGCGTAGTTGAAGAGAACAAAGGGGCCGCTAAAGAGGCTTTTACCACCTGTTTAAATAAAATACGCGACCATGGTCTCAAAATGAAGCTCGTCGATGTAGAGTTTACTTTTGACCGTAATAAGATTATATTTTACTTTACGGCCGAAGGACGGGTCGACTTTAGAGAATTGGTTAAAGATCTAGCAAGTATTTTCCGGACCCGCATTGAGCTACGGCAAATTGGGGTGCGTGATGAGGCTAAAATGCTAGGTGGACTTGGACCTTGTGGGCGAGTACTTTGTTGTTCATCTTGGTTAGGGGATTTTGAACCCGTATCCATTAAAATGGCGAAGGATCAGAACCTGTCACTTAATCCGACGAAGATTTCAGGACTTTGTGGACGTCTGATGTGTTGTTTGAAATTTGAGCATGACAATTATGAGAGTGTAAAGGAAGAAATGCCAGCGGTCGGCAAGATTGTCGTGACCTCATTGGGTGATGGCAAAGTAGTAGGACTTAATGCCGGAAGCCGTACGGTTCATGTACAGTTGTTTGAAGTGGGCAAAGTTAAGGAACTTCCAATGGATGATGTTGTCGTCAAGTAAACCATTATAAGGTTACTTTCGGGGTGGAAACTTGGAGAAGAAAAATATATTTGCACACATGCAGGATATGGAAGCACAGATGGAAACGATGCGCGCCAATCTTGGAGAATGGAAACAGACGGTAAAAGAACTGATGGAAGCTAATCAGAGGTTAACTCTGGAGAATGAACAGCTTCGCAAAATTTTAAAGCGGGATGCACCTTTGGATCCTACCGTAGATTCTGCGGAGGCGGAAGCTCTTTTAGCTGCCGGAGAGGGAACAGAAGAGGTTGTTGGGGAAGGTTATGACAACTTGGCCCGGCTTTACCATGAAGGCTTTCACATCTGTAATGTTTATTTTGGACATTTACGCACGGAAGGTGATTGTCTGTTCTGTCTTTCTTTTCTTAATAAATGAGGATATCCAGCCGTAGGAGATTGATCCTACGGTTTTTTTTGAATTTAGCTCAACAAAACATTTAGGAGATTACTACATGACAAATTCTTTTAACGATATATCTGTTCCTTTGTTGCCGACGGAGCGGGTGGATGATTTATTAACGCATGACTTGCGAATTATTCAAAGTGACGAAGTATTTAGCTTTTCTATGGATGCTGTACTGCTTGCGCGTTTCGCCAGCGTTCCGCCTCGTGGGAGAGTCCTGGATCTTTGTACTGGAAATGGTGTAATTCCTATTTTGATGACGACCCGAACTAAAGCTTCTATAGAAGGGATTGAAATTCAGCCCCGTTTAGCGGATATGGCTCGGCGTAGCGTGGCTCTAAATGGGCTACAGGATCAGGTTGTGATCCATGAAGGCGATTTACGTGAGTTATATAAAGTTGCAGGGCATGGCGTATATGATGCAATAACAGTCAATCCTCCTTATATGCCGCTTAACGGCAGTGACCTCAAGCTGAACACTCATCAGGCTATGGCTCGTCATGAAATCGGGTGTACGCTGGAGGAGGTCATTCAAGCCTGTGTGAGACTGGTTCGCACCGGTGGAAAGGTAAGTATGGTTCACAAGCCACAACGATTGGTCGATATTATTAGTCTTATGAGAAAATATAGGCTCGAGCCTAAGATTATTCGCTTTGTACATCCACGTGCGCATCTGGAAGCTAATATGGTATTAATTGAAGCGATACGTGATGGTAAGCCGGAGGTTCGCTTACATCCACCACTCATTGTATATAATGAGGACAATCAATACTGTCCAGAAATTATGGACATCTACTATGGTGCTAAAGAGGGTAAATCATGACGATATCATGCCAAAGCAGTTTTCAGAACAATAACAATACACATAAGCAGGAATCAACCGGTTCACTCTTTTTGGTGGCAACACCCATCGGTAATTTAGAGGATATGACTTATCGTGCTGTCCGTACATTGCAGGAATGCGATATTATTGCAGCTGAGGATACAAGACAAACTCGGAAATTATTGAGCCATTTTGAAATTACACCCTCTATGCTGTTCAGTTATCATGAGCATAATAAGGCTGCCAGTGGACCTGAACTTATCCGCTATATAATAGAAGGAAAAAATTTGGCACTCGTCAGCGATGCCGGTTTGCCAGCCATTTCCGACCCTGGTGCAGACCTTGTAGCCCTTGCCATAAGTCACGGTATACCAGTAATTCCTATACCCGGAGCTAACGCAGCTTTGTCAGCATTAATTGCCTCTGGTCTGCCTACGACTACGTTCACTTTTATCGGCTTCTTACCTCGAGAACGTAAAGATATCCGTGCGGTATTAAGTCCACTTCGTTCGGCGCAAGGGACTATACTGTTCTACGAATCTCCACATCGCGTGGTGAAGACACTGGCTCATCTCCATGAAGCATTTGGTAATCGGCGAATTGTGCTTGCTCGTGAACTGACGAAGAGATATGAGGAGTTCCTACGTGGGACGATCGAGGAATGTACGGATTGGCTCGTTGAACATCCACCGCTTGGTGAGTATGTCATTGTCGTTGAAGGCGAGAGCAAGGAAGATGCTGATATGGCGGAATCGGCTTGGTGGCGCCAGCTAAGTATTGAAGAACATGTTGCTCATTACGAAGCAGGAGATATGCCGCGTAAAGAAGCTATGAAAAAAGCAGCCTCTGATCGTGGTGTGTCAAAGCGGGATATTTATAACGCACTTCTGGATAAAGCGGAGCAGCAGTAAGTGTCATTGACGGATTCTAATTCTAAGAGGTTAACCAGGTGCGGAGGGGTATTACGAAGCTGACGAGATTCTAGCCTGAAGGTGGTTCCCAAAAGGAAGCCCAAGATAGACCAGATCATGGTGAAAACTCGTTTTACTTCATGCTCTCACCGCATTACCCATCATTATTAGGTGTCATGGGGGAGTAAATCCTTATAGACACCTTTTGGGGCGGGAAACACAGGTGATTGCAGAAAAAAAATACCTCCCGCGGTCACGGGAGGTCAAGGAGATATGAAAAGGTTAGAATTAACAATTTGATTAGTTCTATTATATACTAATTATTTTAGTTTGTCACAGGGGTAGGGATAGTAGAAATGCATTCATGACAAACTATTTTTCCTTTGAAGTAAGTTACGTTCTCAGCGTTGCCGCAGAAAATGCAGGCAGGCTCATATTTCTTAAGCATAATGCGCTCACCATCAACGTAAATTTCAAGTGCGTCTTTTTCACCAATGCCAAGAGTACGGCGCAATTCAATGGGAATAACTACCCGTCCAAGTTCGTCTACTTTTCTTACAATTCCTGTTGATTTCATCATAACAATCGTTACTCCTCTCAATGTTCCAAAAACGTCATTATTCGACATTGTTCACTGTTTTATGATATTTATAATACCAACGATTCCCAAAACAGTCAACCTTTTTTCATCTGTTAAATAAGTGCTTTTTCACGAAAACTTTGAATTCCCTATAACAATCACGAATTCTAAAAAAAGTGAAAAAATAAACTTTGTCGATTTACCAAGACTAAAAACGTCACTATTCGACAAAGTACGACATAATTACTTATTATATACTTATATTGGTTAAAATCATATTAAATTTAATAAAGGAGTTGATCTCATGAAGCAGCCGCTCACAGAAGAAAAGGTTTTCAAAGATCCGGTTCACAATTATATCCACGTGCAGGATACTATTATTTGGCGACTAATAAATACAAAGGAATTTCAGCGTTTACGCCGAATTCGCCAGCTGGGTACCTCGTATCTTACTTTTCATGGCGCAGAGCATAGTCGATTTTCTCATTCCCTAGGGGTTTACGAAATTACACGTAGAATTATTTCGCAATTTGAACGAAGCGGGTATAAGGATTGGATTCCTGAAGAAAGTCTGCTCACCTTGTGTGCGGCCTTGCTGCATGATCTGGGACATGGTCCATTTTCCCATTCTATAGAAGAAGCTTTTGAAATGAATCATGAGGATTGGACTTGTCGAATTATTCTGGAGGACACAGAGATTACTGAGATCTTGCGTGATGTGGAGGAGGATTTTCCTCGTAAAGTAGCCTCTGTAATCGCTAAAACTTATGAGCACGAAATTGTTGTAAATCTGGTTTCCAGTCCACTAGATGCTGATCGCATGGATTATTTGCTGCGTGATGCGTACTATACAGGTGTAAACTATGGGACGATCGACATTGATCGGATTTTAAGAATGCTGCGTCCTTATAATGGTCGAATTGTTGTAAAAGAATCGGGAATGCATGCCATTGAAGATTATTTAATGTCGCGTTATCAAATGTACTGGCAAGTCTATTTTCATCCGGTGACACGTAGCTCAGAGATTATTTTGCGACAAATTTTCCGTAGAGCAAAGGAGCTTTTCCAAGAGGGGTACAATTTTAGTTTCATGATTAATCCGCTGGAGGATTTGTTCCGTGGTGAGGTGACAGTGAAGCAATATTTAATGCTAGATGAAGCACTGGTACAGACGGCTTTTATGCAGTGGACACTTGAGAAAGATGAGCTACTAAGTGACTTGTGTACCCGTTTTATTCATCGTAAACTGTATAAATATGTTGAGGTGGAGAATCTCGATACAGATATGATTTCTGAAATTCGCAGCAGTTTTGCGGCAGCGGGACTTCACCCAGAATATGATTTGGAGATTGATTTTCCGACAGATCTGCCCTATGATGTGTTCCGTCCGGGAGAAGCTTTTGACAATAAACAAATTCTGCTGCTTGATCGGCATGATCATCTGCGGGAAATTTCAGAGGTGTCGGATATTGTGCGTTCTATTAGCGGCATTCACCGTGGAAGATATCATCTTTATTTTCCTCAGGATAAGTTGAGAAATGCGCTTACGCGATTGCCTGCTTCTATTGCAGAGATTTTTGCAAAATAATACAAGAAAATATGGGATTTTTGACAAGAAGAGTAGAAATATAAGATATAACGGATAGCTTGAAACTTATATTGTCTTATATTTAAAAAAGAACAAGGAGTGAGGGTTAAAATGTTTCTGTTTGACACACATACGCATCTGGATGCACCTCAATTCGACGAGGATCGCGAAGAAGTTATCGCTCGTGCTGTAGAAGCAGGAGTTAGCAAGATGATTAATATCGGATTTAATCGGGAGACGATTCCCTCAACGATGAAGCTGGCGGAATCTTATGATTATATTTATGCGGCAGTGGGTTGGCATCCTCAGGATGCAATTGATATGAAAGAAGGAGATCTCGATTGGATTGCTTCTCTATGCAGTCATAAAAAAGTAGTGGCTATTGGTGAAATCGGACTGGATTATTACTGGGATACTTCTCCCAAGGATGTGCAACATGAAGTTTTTCGCAAGCAAATTGGACTAGCCCGTGAACTAAATATGCCGATTTGT
Source organism: Paenibacillus sp. FSL R5-0923 (assembly GCF_038009145.1). Lineage (NCBI taxonomy): Bacteria > Bacillati > Bacillota > Bacilli > Caryophanales > Paenibacillaceae > Paenibacillus > Paenibacillus sp. FSL R5-0923. Next base: position 717,372 of record NZ_JBBPAT010000001.1, on the reverse strand, counting down.
ATTCATGATCGTGATGCCCATGAGGATGTTGTACGGATTTTACGGGAGGAAAAAGCAAATGAGGTTGGAGGCGTGATGCACTCGTTCTCAGGAAGCTGGGAAACAGCTAAAATGTGCTTGAATCTTGGTTTTCATTTATCCTTTGGAGGACCCATTACGTTCAAAAATGCAAGAGTGCCAAAAGAAGTGCTTGCGCAGACCCCACTAGACCGATTATTGATCGAAACCGATGCTCCATATTTGACTCCACACCCCTTCCGCGGGAAGCGAAATGAGAGCGCTCATGTGAAGCTTGTAGCAGAGGCAGCAGCTGAAATTAAAGGGTTAACATGGGAAGAATTGGCTAAAATAACGTATGCGAACGCACTGGAACGATTTGGGATTGAGTGAAAACGGGAGCAAAACAGGCGAAAAATAGAGAATGGCCGATATATTAAACTTTTTTAATATAAAAACGGCTGAATATTACAATATTTTAACCATATTTTTGCGTAAACGTGGTTGAATCGTCCTTTACAACATGCATCAAAACAGGATATCATCTTTTCAGTGATGTGAGCTGTGTTATAGTGACAGCCATTGATTCATGGATCGTCTCGCTGAGTCTCCGTATGGAGAACGGGGGAACCAATATTGACCTGCCGCATGCCTGTATTTTAAATACGGTTTAGACGTGCCGTAGGACAGTATTTGATTTCTTCACGTGGTCTTTGGGGTGAATTTAAGGGCAACCGCCATGAGCGGGTGACCTGAAATAGGGCGTCTCTCTTTCGTCCGAACCCGACAGCTAACCCCGTAAGCGCAAGTAAGAGAGGCAACCTCGTGCACAAGCATTCTCTATTCTGATATTGGAGAAGCCACGAAAGAGTCCTCAGTTGAACTCTTTTTAGGCTTTTTTATTTTTGAATAAATAGAATGTTGCCCACATACTGTTATATAACAGAGGTGGGAGTAGCTGTGCCGAGCAGGCGATCCATGAGCAGGAGACGCTAAGTTATTACGTGCGTGTCCTGTGACAATCTCAAATAGTTTCGTCAAAGGAATTCAGTCCTCATGATATACAATTGACGACGGGGCTATGTAAGGAGGATGGAGAGAATGGGCGTATTCCAACCAGAAGTATCCCATGATTCGCAGTCATCCAGCAGGTCTTTCGCATTACGGTGGGAGCAAGTAAATACTCGCGTACTTTTACTTGCAGGCGTGATTTCAGTCGCTATCGCGCTACTTATTCTGCTGTACGTACACGGTCAAAGTAACAAACAATTATTTTTAGTAATAGACGGGCAAACACAGACGCTTGAAACGCGAGAAGCGCTTCTTGGTGATGTGTTGGAGAAAGAGCAAATTTCGCTGCAGCCGCATGATGAACTATCTTTAGGACTGAGTGATGAAATAAAAGACGGTGACCGTGTCGTTATCAATCGTGCGCAGAAAATTAGTCTTACTGCGGATGGAGCAACAAAAACGTTATATACGACCGAAGACACAATTGGTAAAGCAATTGAGAAAATGGGCATTACCCTAGAAGGTCATGATAAGATTTTCCCTTCGTTAGACACCACCATTTCTGCAAACATGGAGGTTAAGATTGTTCGCATCAACAAACAGACTGTACAGCGATCAACTAACTTACCCTTCAGAGTCATCAAGACAGCAGACCCCTCCCTTACTGTGGGAACAGTTAGAGTGGCACAGGCAGGCAAACCAGGCGTCATGATTCAGCATATTGAAAAGATCTACCAAGACGGAGAACTGGCCTCTATGCGCATGATTGGTAAGGAAGTACAAACGGTAACGAAAGATAAGATTATTGCCGTTGGTACCAAAGCACTTCCTAAGCCGGCTGTAGCTAAGACTACAACAACTTCCAAATCAAACACCACTTCAAAAACGGCTAAGGTTAGCGCCAAGACTAATAACGTCACAAGCAAGGCTGGCGTAGACTTTGAGTACAAGAAGATGATTAAGAACGTCTCCATGACAGCTTATTCATCAGAAGAGCCAGGTATTGGTACCAAAACTGCCTCCGGAACACGCGTAACGGAAGGTCGTACAATTGCGGTAGACCCGAATGTAATCCCTATTGGCTGGTGGGTATATATCGAGGGGCTTGGATTCCGCCGAGCAGAAGATACTGGCGGTGCCATTAAAGGCAATAAAGTAGATGTCTATTACGATTCACTGAGCCATGTCCGTAATTTCGGTCGTAAATCACGTACCGTTTATGTGATTGGACCTGTGAAGCCGGAGTTAAACTAGGCTGAAGCTTTTGCAAATTATTCTTTGATAAGCTATAGTGATGATAACCGTTAAGGAACGCCAGATGATCATTTCGTTGATCGCAGAGCAACCGCTCATCACTTATACATTCTTTAACCAAAAGAAGAGGAGCGAAACCTCTTCTTTTTTGCTTTTTTTGGAAGGAGTCAAGAGATATGATTAAGGAATTAATTGTCGTTGAAGGTAAGAGTGATACCGTCGCTGTTAAACGTGCTGTAGAAGCAGATACGATCGAAACAGGGGGCTCGGCTGTAGACCGGACCGTAATTGCGAAGATCGCGCTTGCTATGGAGCGTAGAGGAGTAATTATCCTTACTGACCCGGATCACGCGGGTGAACGAATTCGTAAGATTGTGTCCGCAAAGGTGCCGGGCTGCAAGCATGCCTTCATTCCGGAGAAGGACGCAACCCGCAAGGGAGATATTGGTGTGGAGAACGCTTCTCCAGAGGCGATTCGTCATGCGCTGCGGAATGTACATACCTCTTTTGAAGGTGCACCTGCTTTAATTGGACTTGATGATCTAATGGCCGCTGGAATGCTTGTACATCCTCGGGCAGCTGAAAGACGTATGGCACTTGGTAATTTGCTTGGAATCGGATATTGTAATGGCAAGCAGCTGTACAAGCGGCTGGCGATGTTTGGAATTACGCGGGAGGAATTTGCCGGAGCTCTCGCCCAAATTGATCAGGGGGGCATTACTTCATGAGTGGTAGAGAGGAAATTTCGACTCCAAAACGGACGAAAGAAATTATTCAACGTTATGGATTCAAGTTCAAGAAGAGCTTAGGACAGAATTTTTTGATTGATCAAAATATATTGGACAAGATTGTTGACGCTGCTGGGCTAGATAGTGAATCAGGGGCATTGGAAATCGGTCCTGGGATTGGTGCCCTGACGGAGCGTTTGGCGCTAACCGCTGGTGCGGTGACTGCTGTGGAGATCGACCGTAGGCTGATTCCTATTTTAAGGGACGTACTTTCCCCTTATCCGCATGTAAAGGTTCGTAATGATGATGTTCTGAATGTAAATCTGCAGGAGCTGTTCAAAGAAGATTTTGCATCCGTGAACAAGGTAAGCGTAGTTGCCAATCTGCCGTATTATGTAACTACTCCGATTCTGATGAAGCTGCTCGAAGAGAAGCTTCCGCTTGATAACATCGTTGTAATGATTCAGAAAGAGGTTGCGGAGCGTATGGCCGCTTCTCCGGGAGGAAAGGAATACGGGAGCCTTAGCATTGCCGTGCAGTACTACAGCGAGCCTGAGCTCGTCTGTATTGTGCCGCGTACGGTGTTCATTCCTCAACCTAATGTGGAGTCCGCTGTAATCCGTCTAAAGGTAAGAGAGCGTCCACCGGTAGAGGTTGAGAGTGAGAAGCACTTCTTTGAGGTCGTCCAAGCTTCTTTCACACAGCGTCGCAAGACGATTGCTAACAATCTCAAGGCTCGTTACTTCCCTGAAGAGGGACGTGAGCGTCTGGAGGCTTTACTCGCAGAAGCTGGTATTGAACCAACCCGTCGTGGAGAAACGTTAAGTCTAGAAGAATACGCCCGATTGAGCGGTGTTCTGTTAGCTGCTGGAATTGAATAAGCTAAAAACATAGCTAGTTATGAACCAACTGAGGCCTTTGCCCATACGATGGGGTAGAGGTGGTGGTTGTAATGAATTTAGGAGACTTGGTCGTTCGTAAATCTTATGGCGGAGATTTGACTTTTCGTGTAGATCATATTGTGCAGGACAGAGCCGTCATTAAAGGCACAGATTTCCGTCTGTTGGCGGATTCTCCTCTGAATGACTTGGTTCAAGTGCCTCCTACCCGAATTACGGAACGAGGACAGCAGGCACAGATTAAAGCGAATGAATCACTGACACAGCTGCGGAAAGACCGACAGGAGCAAAGTCAGCGGAGCGGGAGCGCTCTATCAGAAGGAGCATGGGCTCCATCGCCCAAGGAAGCTGCTTATTTTGAAGTACCGGGGAAAGTACTGCATCTGGATGGCGATCCAGCGTATTTGAATAAGAGCCTTAGCTTATACGAGCAATTGCGGATCCCTGCTGAAGGTCATCATGTTCATGAGTCCGCAATGGCTGACACTTTATACCGGCTGCTGCCCCGCGTGCGTCCAGATATTGTGGTGATTACCGGTCATGACGGGGTGCTGAAGCAACAGCATACTTACGATCTTCACAGTCTGAGCAGCTATAAAAATTCGCAAAACTTCGTAGCTGCTATTAGGGTAGCTAGGGATTATGAGCGAAATTTTGATGCGTTGACGATTGTTGCAGGTGCTTGTCAGTCACATTTTGAAGCACTGCTGGGGGCAGGGGCGAATTTCGCCAGTTCTCCTGGACGGATATTGATCCATGCCCTAGACCCAGTTTATGTAGCGGCAAAATCGTCGTTCACGCCCATTAGGGATACGGTGAATCTGAGTGAGGTTTTGAACAACACCATTAGTGGTAATCAGGGAATCGGCGGTATTGAGACCCGTGGCAGCTTCCGTATTGGGATGCCGCGTCTGCAGAACCTGTCAGCACTAAAAGTGACACCTTCCGCAATTTAATCGACAGGTACAGGTCTATTTTCAAAGCTAATAGGTAATTTGGAGTGGCCGAATAGAGTAACGCGAAGAAAGGGTGAGCGATGAGCTTAACCCTTTTTTTATATAAGAAAGTATAAGTTTCACGCTATACATTATCCTTATATTTCCCGCATATACGCTAACCGTCCTTATAGGGACGACGCCAAAGGCGATTATGCTTGTGTGAAATGGTAGTTATCTTTAAAGATCGACAATGTTATTTTTCTTGCTTTGTGGTAAACCTATTACAGATAACAAGGCTATTAGTTCGCCTCTGATTCCCCGCAAAAAAATTCCGTTGACAACCAAATATTCATCATCTATAATTATTTATTTGCTTTGACAAACACCTGGGGAAGTTGTATAATGGACAAGAAAAGAGGTGGTCGTCAGGCAATGGCTAATAACGCGCTGTTGGAAATCAAACGCAGTCTCGAAGCTCACGTCGGTCATAAGATCACGTTGCGTGCAAACGGAGGTCGTCGTAAAACCGTAGAACGCACCGGTGTCCTGGAAGAAACGTACCCTTCTGTATTTATTGTCAAACTGGATCAGGAGCAGCAAACATTCAAGCGAGTCTCCTATAGCTATGCCGATATTCTTACTGAATCTGTGGAAATCACAGTATGTGAAGACGATGGGCAGATGCGGATTATGTATATTAAAGCTTAATGTTTCACGGGCAGCTTCCTTTGGAGGCTGTTTTTTATTTGTATCAGAAACGGTTGTCCTTCATAAAGGACGACTGTTTCTTTTTTTTTGCGTTAATATTCAGTGAATGATCCTTGTTCTAAGCAAGCATACTAATTGAGCAATCGGTTTATCATTTTCTTTCATAAGGGAGGAATTCCGTAATGAGCCGCAGAAAACGAGGCATGATGTCGGAAGAACTAAAGACAGAGTTAGCCAAGGAGCTTGGTTTTTACGAAACTGTGGAACGTGAAGGCTGGGGAGGAATACGGGCGAAGGATGCAGGTAATATGGTGAAAAGAGCGATTCAGCTCGCTGAAGAGGCTGCCCGGAAATCTTAATCTTTAGCGTGTGAACAATTATTTAACGAAAAAGGGTGCGTCTAACTGGCGACACCCTTTTATTATTGGACTTCATTAGAAGTTTTTCATATAATATGTTAAGTTGTTTTTACGGGAAAAGCTGAAGGTGGGTGAACGCCTTGAAAATGTATGAGAAGGCACCGGCTAAAATTAATTTGATGCTGGATGTGCTGCACAAGCGTGCTGACGGTTTTCATGAGGTGGAAATGATTATGACCATGGTAGATCTAGCAGACCGTTTAGAGCTGTCTGAGCTGCCAAGGGATACTATTATAATATCAAGTCAAGCGGGTTATATTCCCCTAGATGAGAAGAACCTGGCCTTTCAAGCGGCTAGGCTTATTAAAGAGCGTTATAACGTGAAGAGTGGTGTACATATCCATCTGGATAAAAGAATACCGGTGGCAGCTGGCCTGGCTGGCGGCAGCAGTGATGCAGCGGCTACCCTACGTGGTCTGAACCGACTGTGGCGCCTAGGTATACCTGCGCAGGAGCTGCAGGAGCTTGGCGCTGAGCTTGGCTCAGATGTGCCTTTCTGCGTTACAGGTGGCACTGCCTTGGCAACAGGTCGTGGCGAGAAGCTGACGCCGATTAAGAACCCTCCGCAATGCTGGGTAGTATTAGCTAAGCCACCTATCAATGTATCGACTGCGGAAGTATACGGACGTGTGCGGAGCAATAATATAGCTGTTCATCCTTCGGCTCGAAAGATGCAGGACGCGATCGAAGCTGGAGATTTTGGGGGCGTGTGTAATCATCTGGGCAATGTGCTTGAGGATGTTACCCTAAAGCTGCATCCAGAGGTCCAGCAGCTCAAAGAGGCGATGGTTAAGCTCGGAGCAGACGGAGTGTTAATGTCCGGCAGCGGTCCTACAGTGTTCGGTTTAGTGTCCAAGCAGTCTAAAGTAGCAAGAATTTATAATGGACTGCGAGGGTTCTGCAAGGAAGTCTATGCAGTGAGATCACTCAATTAGTATGCTTCTCTTGTGTAAACCCGTACAAAAGTGATATATTTTTCATAAAATATTCGGTTTTGGCGAGGAGCATTCCGTGAAGAAATTAAAAAGAAGCCAACGTTTGGTAGACATGACTCAGTTTTTACTTGAGCGGCCACATGACCTACTGCCGCTGTCTATATTTGCCGATCGGTATGGAGCGGCTAAGTCCTCCATCAGTGAAGATTTGGCGATCATAAAAGAAGTATTTGAAGGTGAGGGCATTGGAGAGCTTCAGACCTTAGCCGGTGCAGCAGGTGGAGTACGTTATATTCCTGTGATGCCTAAAGAAATGGCGCTCTCTTTTGTTAAACGTTTATGTGTGCAGCTGGAACAGACAGATCGGATATTGCCTGGTGGTTATTTGTATATGTCGGACCTGCTTGGACTGCCATCTTTGATGGAGCAAGCAGGGAAGATCATCGCAACGGCCTTTTATGGATCGGAAATCGATGTGGTGATGACAGTAGAAACTAAAGGGATTCCGCTAGCCTATGCAACGGCAGCACAGCTCGGCTTGCCAGTAGTGCTGGTACGACGTGATCATCAGGTTACAGAAGGCTCAGCAGTAAGCATTAATTATGTATCTGGATCACATAAGAGCATACACACCATGTCTCTTTCTAGACGAGCACTCAAGGAGAAATCACGGGTACTCATTGTAGATGACTTCATGAAGGCAGGCGGAACCGTTCGAGGGATGGTTGATTTACTCGGTGAGTTCAATGCCGAAGTTGCTGGAGTGGGTGTGTTGGTCGAATCAGGCGCAGTAGAGACGGAAGAGCGTCTGTTGCATGACTATGTTTCTTTAGTGAAACTAAGCGAGGTAGACTCGAAAGAGCGGCGGATTTCCGCGCATCCGGGTAACTACTTTTCCTCTTGATAGATTGCCGTTTCTTTGTTTTCAAAAAGCGTGGAAATTGTCGAAAACGTAAGGGATATTAAGAAAATCACCCGATGCGTGTCGAAAACAACAGATCCTAAAAAATATATTTCTTTTTTAGGTATTTTATGGAATCAAAAAGAAGGAATTCGCTTTGCTGTGTGGAATTATACACCAAGTCTCTGATGGAAAAAGGTGGTGAACACACACATGCAAATTACGGATGTCAGACTCCGCCGCGTTAACTCTGAGGGGAGAATGAAAGCAATCGCATCCATTACAATCGATAACGAGTTTGTTGTTCATGACATTCGCGTCATCGATGGTAATAACGGGATGTTTGTTGCAATGCCCAGCAAGCGTACACCGGATGGCGAATTCCGCGATATCGCTCACCCGATCTCTTCGGGAACACGCGAGAAGATTCAATCCGCGGTTCTGGCCGAGTACGATCGCGCCGCTACTGAAGAAGAAGAAGAAGTTATTGAAGAGGGAGCTTAGGCTGCCTCGGAAGACGGCTACCTTTTGGGTGGCGTAGGATCCGCCGTTTTTGATAAGATCATACCGAATATACTTCATGACTTAAGCAGCTTGATCTTGCAAGAAAAGCTAGTGCTAGTGAAGGATTTGACGACATCTTCGAAAGGCAGCGATAAATGCTTTTCTAACATGGGGTTTATAGAAAAGAGAACCATGACTTCATGGTTCTCTTTTCTTTTTGCCCGGAATGAGATATATTCAGTAGTGAGTTCAAGAGTAGGAGGTTGGCATTCTTGAAAAGAATGGCTGTAGTTCTTGCCGCAGGTCAAGGCAAGCGAATGAAATCTAAATTATATAAGGTGCTGCACCCCGTTTGCGGTAAGCCAATGGTAGGGCACGTGCTTGATACAGTAGAAGCGACCGGATGCCAGCGCACCGTTGTTGTTGTTGGGCATGGCGCAGAGAAGGTTAAGGCCTATGTAGGGCAAAGTGCGGAATACGTGCTGCAGGAAACTCAGCTCGGTACTGGTCACGCTGTCAAACAAGCTAAGGATTTGCTCGGTGGTGAAGAAGGAACGACGATTGTTGCTTATGGTGACACTCCGCTTATTACATCGGAGACGCTGATAGGATTGATGGCTCTGCATGAGGAGCGTCAGGCGGCAGCGACTGTATTAACCGCAGTAATGGATGATCCATCTGGATTAGGACGGATTATACGTAGTGAAGATGGCGGCTTAATGAAGATCGTAGAACAGAAAGATTGTAATGCCGAACAGGCAGCTATTCATGAAATCAACACAGGAATTTATTGCTTTGATAACATCAAGTTATTTTCGGCTTTAGAGAAGGTTACTAACAGCAATAATCAACAGGAATATTATTTGACAGATGTTATCAGTATTCTGCGTGAGCAAGGTGATCTTGTTCTAGCATTCCAGACTGAGGATGCTAACGAGTCTATTGGTGTTAATGACCGTTTAGCTTTATCTGATGCGGAAGGTATTATGCGTCAACGTATCAACCGCAAACATATGCTGGGTGGCGTAACCATAATCGATCCTGCCTCCACATATATCGGAGCAGATGTAGTCATTGGGTCGGATACAACGATCTATCCAGGAACCATCTTGAAGGGTAAAACTGTAATCGGTGAGAACTGTGTGATCGGACCGGCAAGTGAAATCGAAGATTGTCAGATCATGGACGACGCGACGATTAAGCAGTCCGTATTGAATCAAGCACAAGTTGGCGCACGGACTACCGTTGGGCCTTTTGCCTATTTGCGTCCAGGTTCTATACTTGGAGAAGAAGTGAAGGTTGGAGATTTCGTCGAGATCAAGAATGCTACGATTGGTGACGGTTCTAAGGTGTCACATCTTAGCTATATTGGCGACGCATCTGTGGGTAAGAATGTAAACGTCGGTTGCGGTGCGATTACTGTTAACTACGACGGGTATAATAAATTTACGACAACAATTGAAGACGATGCCTTTATCGGCAGTAACGTTAACCTTATTGCACCGGTTTCTGTGGGCAAGGGGGCTTTTGTTGTAGCTGGTTCGACAATTACGCGTTCCGTTTCAGAGAACGATCTGGCTGTTGCCAGAGTGCGGCAGGAGAATAAACCGGGATATGCAGAGAAGATCCGTTCCCGTGCAAAAGCGAAGAAAGACCACTCGAGTCCATCGTAAAGCGTTGCTAAGAAGCGCCGGACGGACTTACATTTCCGCGCCGGCGCCTTTGGAAAGCTAAATTCCGTCACGGAGGGTTTAAATTTTATGACTTATTGTGATTCCAAATTAAAGATTTTCACCTGTAACTCCAACCCAAAGCTTGCTAGTCAAATCGCTGATTACATCGGAATTCCGATGGGTGAATCGCATACTACAAGTTTTAGCGATGGAGAAATTCAGGTCAAGCTGTCAGAGAGCGTTCGGGGTTGTCATGTGTATATTGTTCAATCCACCTGCGGCCCGGTTAATGACAACCTAATGGAGCTTTTAGTTATGGTGGATGCACTCAAACGCGCCTCCGCAAAAAGCATCAATGTGGTTATCCCTTACTATGGTTACGCTCGTCAAGATCGGAAAGCTCGTTCCCGTGACCCTATTACGGCCAAGCTGGTAGCAAATTTGATTGAAAAAGCCGGCGCCCACCGTGTAATTACGATGGACCTCCATGCTATGCAGATTCAGGGATTCTTTGATATTCCAGTGGATCACTTGCTGGGAGTTCCCATACTGGCTCAGTATTTCCGTTCCAAACAAATCGAGAACCCAGTTGTCGTATCGCCAGATCACGGCGGTGTAGTACGTGCAAGAAAGCTTGCTGATTTCCTGAACGCTCCGCTTGCAATTATAGACAAGCGTCGTCCAGAGCCGAATGTCAGCGAAGTCATGAACATTATCGGTAATATTGAAGGTAAAACAGCCATTCTGATCGATGATATTATCGATACTGCTGGAACCATTGTACTTGGTGCTAATGCTTTGATGGAAGGCGGCGTGAAGGAAGTATACGCTTGCTGTACACACCCAGTATTGTCTGGTCCTGCACATGAACGTCTGGAGAATTCTCCAATTAAAGAGATTATCGTGACAGATACGATTCCAATTCGCAGCGCGAACCCAACTTCTAAACTAAAAGTGTTGTCCGTGGCTCCACTTATGGGTGAGGCAATTATCCGCGTTCATGAAGAGTTGTCGATTAGTAAATTGTTTGAGATTGAATAAATATAAGGATAATGTATAGCGTGAAACTTATACATTCTTATATTGTACAAAAGGGTTACACCTCCGCTCTCGGAGATGTAACCCTTATCGGCGTGATGCAGGTAGAAGCGCTGGCTTCAATACCCGGCGCGGGAGACGAAGGTGAATATGCTGCGGTTATAGAGTGTCCCTTGCAGCTCCACGAATCCTTCGTCCACTGCTGTCAATACACCAATGTCAATGTGCACGTCGCCTCTGTATATTTCCACAGGCACAGCATATTGGATATGGTACTGAAAATCGCGCTGATGTGTTAAGATTCCACTTTGATGTAGCATAGGTTATCACCTGTCTTCGGAGTATAATTTCGCTCTGGTTGCACAGAGATATGTAGATAAGATCTATTGTACCAAAAACGGACTTCTCTTGCCGGAGAGCCCGATGGAAAGGAAAGGTTCGATAATGAAATGGATTGTCGGATTGGGAAATCCGGGAACACAATATGCGAAAACAAGGCATAATGTTGGTTTTATGGCATTGGATGAGCTTGCGGCTCAGAACGGGATTTCCTTCAACCAAAGCAAATGTAAATCCGTGATCGGTGAAGGGGTTATCGGGGGAGTCAAAACCGTATTGATTAAACCGATGACCTTTATGAATTTGTCCGGTGAGGCCGTTCGCGCTTATATGGATTATTACAAAGTTAAACTAGAAGATATGATCGTCGTCTACGATGATCTGGATACCGAAATCGGAAAAATTCGCTTGCGTTATCAAGGTAGTGCTGGTGGGCATAACGGAATTAAATCGATCATTCAGCATGTAGGTACACAAAGCTTTAATCGGGTACGCATGGGTATTTCTCGCCCTGAACCGGGTTTTGCAATAGTGGATTATGTTCTCTCTTCTTTTCCTAAAAAGGAAGGCGATCCTCTGAAGCAGATGATCCTTAATACTTGTGATGCACTGGAGTTCAGCTTACAGAATTCATTCGAACAGACGATGGCTAAATTCAATGGTTGATCTGTAAACTCTGTTGGTTATGAGGCTAAAGATGATGCTCCCCGGACATACTGAAGGTATATAGTACCTTCAGGAGGCATATAGATGGCAATAAACTATGTATGTAGGCACTGCAAGACATCTCTAGGCAGCATTAATAGAAGTGATGTTACAGAAATGCAGTTGGGCCTTCATTCCTTGACCCCTGCGGAGCGCAGAGATATAATAGCGTATAATTCAGAAGGTGAGATCACGGTAAAGGTGACTTGCGACTATTGCAAGGAGGCTTTAGAGCATAATCCGGAGCTTAGCTTGCTGACGAGTCCGCTTCAGTAGGTGATAGCGCCTGTCTCTATCGTCATCCGCAAGCCTTGGCGTTACAGCTGAGGCTTCTTTTCGATTCCAATCATAATAGGTGACGGTGGCTTTGGCTTCCGTTAGCCTGTTTAGTAAGAGAGGTGCGCCTGTTGTTACAAGGTATTATAGAAGCTTTTTCCAAGGATCCCGATTTCCAGTCTATCACCCAGGGTGTAGCTGCAGGTATGAAAGAGCAGCTCATATCGGGGCTTACAGGTTCAGCTAGACAGATCATGCTTGCAGCACTGCATGAAGAGACAGCTCGTCCCTTGCTTGTGGTGACTCATAATATGTTTTCGGCTCAGAAAATGGCCGATGATTTACAGGAAGCGCTTTCCCCGGAACGAGTTCTGCTCTATCCTGCTAATGAACTTGTGGCTGCGGAAGCGGCTGTCTCAAGTCCAGAGACATTAGCCCAGCGTATTGATGTACTGACCAAATGTGCCCAGGGCTTCCGTGGTATTGTTGTAGTTCCCTACTCGGGAGTGCGCAGACTGCTCCCTGCACCAGAGGTTATGGCAGAGGCACAGGTTACGGTTTCTCAGGATGGAACGCTTGCTCTGGATGAATTCTTGATGTCCATGATCGAAATGGGTTATGAAAGAGTAGAGCGGGTTGAGAATCGCGGTGAACTGAGTGTAAGAGGTGGAATTATTGATTTTTATCCAATGACTTCTCCTTTGGCATATCGTGTTGAGTTATTTGATGATGAGGTTGATTCGATCAGAACTTTTGATCCAGTTGATCAGCGTTCTATTGATAAAGTACGAAGTGTGAAGATTACACCGGCTAAAGAGATTATAGCGAGCAGGTTTCGCCAGGAATCTGCTTCTGCTGAAGCATCTGTTATGCTGGAACGACAGCTTGAGAAAATGGCGGATCGGCAGGCTAAGTTGCGTCTAAAAGAAGAAATTGGACGCGAGCTAGAAATGCTGCGCGAAGGAACCTATTTTCCTGAAATCTATAAATATATCAGTCTTTTATACCCTGAACGCTCTCATTTATTTGATTACATGGCCCAGGATACGATTCTTATTCTCGATGAGCCGACAAGACTGCTCGAAACGGCGAAACAGCTCGAAAGAGATGAATCGGAATGGAACCTCCATCTGATGCAAAACGGCAAAACATTGCCGGATCTGGATCTCTCTGTTGAGACAGATGTTGTGATGTACAAACGTCCGTTCCAAAGCCTGTTTATGTCGATCTTTTTGCGCCAGGTCCCACACATTCAACCACAGAACATACTTGGGTTTATTAGTCGTGGGATGCAGGATTTCCATGGTCAGATGAATGTGCTTAAATCGGAAATGGAGCGTTGGCAGAAGTCTGGTGTAAAGGTAATGATGCTTGCGAGCAGTGAAGAACGGATTGAACGTGTGCGCAGAGTCCTTTACGACTACGGCATTGATGAGCCAACGATCGTACAAGGAAACCTGGGTTCAGGCTTTGAGCTGCCTTCTATTCATTTAGCCGTTATCACTGAAGGAGAGATGTTCTCTCAGAAGCAGCGGAAGGCACGGAAGATCTCCAAAGGGATAGATAATGCTGAACGGATCAAGAGTTATACTGAGCTGAAAATTGGTGATTATGTCGTTCACCAGAACCATGGTATCGGTAAGTATATGGGGATCGGCACGCTGGAGGTCAGCGGTATTCATCGCGACTATATGCATATTTTATATGCGGGTGGCGATAAGCTCTCGGTTCCGATTGAGCAAATTGACTTGATTCAGAAATATGTCGGTTCAGAAGATAAAGAGCCGAAAGTATATAAATTAGGCGGTAATGAATGGACGCGGGTGACGAATAAGGTCCGCTCTTCCGTTCAGGATATTGCTGATGATCTAATCAAACTGTACGCTGAACGCCAAAGTGCAGCAGGGTATGGTTTTGAGAAAGACACACAGGAACAGCGTGAATTTGAAGAAATGTTTCCTTACGAGGAGACTCGGGATCAGCTTCGAGCGATTGAAGAGATTAAGAAGGATATGGAACAGAATCGTCCAATGGATCGGCTTCTTTGTGGAGACGTTGGATATGGTAAGACGGAGGTAGCTATACGAGCAGCCTTTAAATCAGCGATTGAAGGTAAACAGGTGGCTGTGCTGGTACCGACAACGATTCTAGCTCAGCAGCATTATGAGACCTTCCGGGAACGCTTTGCAAATTATCCGCTAAATATTCAAGTCCTAAGTCGTTTCCGCAGCCGTAAGGAGCAGAATGAGACGATTAAAGGCGTTCGGGCAGGAACGGTTGACGTGGTTATTGGTACCCACCGTTTGTTGTCTCAGGACCTTGTATTTAAGGACTTAGGTTTATTGATCGTGGATGAGGAACAGCGGTTTGGCGTGACTCATAAAGAGAAGCTGAAGAAGTTAAAAACGAATGTAGATGTTCTTACCCTGACAGCAACTCCAATTCCTCGTACATTGCATATGTCGATGCTGGGAGTGCGTGATTTATCTGTCATTGAGACGCCGCCGGAGAACCGTTTCCCCGTGCAGACTTATGTTGTTGAGCATAGTCAGACGCTTACGAGGGAAGCTGTAGAGCGTGAATTGGCTCGTGGCGGTCAAGTCTACTATCTCTATAATCGTGTGCAGGGCATTCAAGAAATGGCCGCTCAAATTTCTATGCTTGTTCCTGAGGCTAGGGTAGGCATCGGACATGGCCAAATGTCGGAAGCGGAGCTAGAGAAGACGATCCTTGATTTTCTTGATGGAGAATACGATGTGCTGGTCAGCACAAGTATTATTGAGACGGGTGTAGATATTCCTAATGTAAATACACTTATTGTGCATGATGCGGATAAGATGGGTTTGTCCCAGCTCTATCAATTACGTGGACGTGTAGGCCGGTCCAACCGGATTGCGTACGCCTATTTTACCTACCAGCGGGACAAGGTTCTGACTGAAGTGGCAGAGAAGCGGCTGCAATCTATTAAGGAATTTACGGAACTGGGTTCTGGTTTCAAAATAGCGATGCGGGATTTATCTATTCGTGGTGCCGGTAACTTACTTGGTGCAGAACAGCATGGCTTTATTGCATCCGTGGGATTTGATCTATACTCACAAATGCTGGCGGAGGAGATCCGCAAGCGTAAGGTTACTGTGCTTGGAGAGGAAGACACCTCGCTCAAAGAGGGCAATACCGTCATTGATTTGTCGATTGACGCTTATCTGCCATCCGAGTATATTTACGACAGTATCCAGAAAATTGAAATCTACAAAAAAGTTGCGGCAGTAACATCCTTCGATGATGCTTCTGAGCTTGAGGATGAGCTCTTGGATCGGTTCGGAGAACTGCCTGAAGCAGTTGTTAATCTATTAACTGTGGCTCGTCTGAAAGTGTATGGAAAAATGTATGGCATTGATTCCATGATCAGACGTGGTGATGATGTTACCCTGAATTTCTATGAGGGAAGTCTTGGTGCTCTGGATACGGCGAAACTCGCCAAAGTTGGAAATAGCTTCGAAAGACGTGTACAATTCGATAGAGATGCTAAAGCCAGTATCCGAGTAAAGTCGAAAGACTTAAGTGATAAACAGCTGCTTGACTTGCTTGAACAGTTTCTTAAGGAAGCTAAACAGTCTTTTAAATCGAAGGGAGAACTACACAATGTCGTTAAATAAAAAAAAATCATGGAAAGTACTGCTCGTTTCATTGGTAGCAGCGGTTTCCTTTTCTATGCTAGCAGCATGCGGTAGTAGTGCTGATGATAGCAAGGCAGTTGCGACTTATAAAGGTGGAACAATCACAGAGAAGGAATTTGCTATGGATCAAAAAATCATGAAATTCCTCTCCCCGCAGCAAGCGCAATATTTAGAGATTGAGGCGTTTAAGGAATCTATTTTGAAGCAGGAAGTAGGCTTTGAATATTTGGCTTCCAAAGCAACGGATGAAGCGAAGAAGCAGGCGAAGAAAGAGGCTGATAGCCAAATCGCTGACTTGAAGAAAGCTCTGGGCGACACTTATAAGAAAACACTTAAAGACGCTGACGTTACAGAGGGCGATATCCATAGTTATATGGAGCGTGTGCTGACGGTTTATCAGGATATGCTGCTTAAAGTGACAGACGATCAGGTTGTCAAAGAATTTGAAGCTACAAAAGGTGACTTTACCGTAGCAAATTTGCGTCATGTGCTAATCGGTCTGACCGATGCTAACAACAAAGAGCGCACTAGCGAAGAAGCGCTGAAAATCGCGAAGGAAGTTAAGGCAAAGCTGGACGGCGGAGCTGATTTTGCGGCAATCGCTAAGGAATACACTGACGATACAGCCTCTAAGGAAACAGGCGGAGAATATAAAGATAAAGCTGTAGGAACGTATGTAGATGAGTTTAAGAAGGCTGCTCAAACCTTGCCTTTGAATACCATTAGTGATCCTGTAGAGACTTCTTATGGTTACCACATCATCAAGGTGGAGTCCCGTACCGACAAAACCTTTGATCAGTTAACGGATGAACAAAAAGAAGGCATTAAGAGCTCCATTGTGTCCAAGAACCTAGAAGCGTTCATGGAGAAAGATCTTGAAGGCATTATTGAGAGCATCAATCTGCCGAAGAGCTCTGCTGCCGCAGATGAATCCGGAACAAAAAATAGCGGAACAGAAGCCACTACAGCGCCAAGCGCATCCCCAAGTGCTACAAAAGCTGCTGAATAAACATCGGTAAAAATGGACAAGCTTACCTTAGAAAAGCCATCCTCACTTAATGTGAAGATGGCTTTTTATTTCGAAGAAACATCTTCAGAACGGCCTTTATCTTGATGCAGATATTAATACATGTCAGCTTATGTATAAGGATCTGGGAAGAGATGAATACTATGGTCAGATATTACGATAAATCACTGGGATTATCCTTTCCCATAATGGACAGTAGTAAGACCATACTTCTTAAGAAAGCGGGGCACATGTGAAATGAAAGCTACTGGAATTGTTCGGCGTATTGATGATCTCGGACGAGTGGTTATTCCCAAAGAAATTAGACGTACTCTACGGATTAGAGAAGGCGACCCACTGGAAATTTTCGTCGATCGGGACGGTGAAGTCATACTCAAGAAATATTCCCCGATTGGCGAGCTTGGTGACTTTGCAAAAGAGTACGCGGAGTCATTATTCGAAGGTACTGGGCATATTACGATGATTGCTGATCGTGATACCTTTATTGCACTGGCTGGTGGTTCCAAGAAAGACTATTTGGAAAAACAAGTAGGAATTCTTTTGGAGAAGGTCATGGATAGTCGTAAGACTGTACTGGAAACCAACGAAGGCAGTTATGAAATCGCTAAAGATCATCCGGATTTGGTGTCCTCATATGTAGCCTCACCGATCATTTCCGGTGGAGATCCTATTGGTTGTGTAGTGATGGTAAGTAAGGATGATTCAGTGAAAATGTCGTCAATGGAAGTGAAAATGGCCGAAACCGCCGCCGCATTCCTTGGCAAGCAAATGGAGCAATAACCGTAATGTAGACCCCGCTTTCCTTTTGGTAAGATATACAAAGGGCAAACGGGGTTTTGTCGTTCTTACAAAACCGTTTCTACTTGTGGGTATACATACGTTATAATATAGAAATTCATCCCATTAAAGTTGTAGAAGCAGGTACTTTATGAAATCTAACTCACAAACATCACGATTGCTGCAAGGGGCATTTATTCTAAGTGCTGCAGCGATTATTTCAAAGCTTATAGGTACACTCCAAAAAATCCCACTGCAAAATCTAGGCGGAGATGCGGTATTTGGTATATACAACACGGTTTATCCTTTGTACACGATGTTGTTGACGGTAGCGATGCTGGGTCTGCCAGCGGCCATATCCAAATTTGTCGCTGAAGCCTCTGCAGGAAGGCGGGATGACGAGGGTCGGCGGATTCTGCGGTTATCTGCGATTATAACAGCCATAAGCGGTTTGGTTATCGGAGCAATCACCTATGCAGGTGCACCGATTATAGCTGGGTGGGTCGGAAACTCGCATGTGATGCCCGCTTTACGGACAAGTGCTTGGGGACTTGCGGTTGTTCCAATCATGTCAGCTCTTCGGGGTTATTTTCAGGGTCTTCATAATATGGTTCCGACGGCTGTGTCACAAATTGTTGAGCAGTCCGTACGTGTTACAGTAATGATTGTACTGCTCTTATACCTGACCTCACTGGGTGCAGGCGCTGAGAGCATTGCTGCTGGCGCATTGCTCGGATCAGCCGGGGGAGGGGCAGCAGGGCTTGTGATTATGCTGCTATTTTTGCGACGTCATCGGCGGGTGTTAAGACAAGGAGCCCCTTTAGATGCTGCTGCTTCTGTCGAAAGTCAGGGTTTAAAGCTGCCCAATGCAGATAATGAGGGGCGTTCGAATCAACGGATTATGGGCGTTAAAGCAGGGGCCTTGCTGGCTTATGGAATTCCCGTGATGCTTGGCGCGCTGGCAATGCCTCTTATCGGTCTTGTAGATGTATTCACTGTACCTCGCTTGCTATCCTCTCTAGGAAGCGAAGTGGAGGCAATGACACAGTTTGGTGTATACAATCGTGGTTTGCCACTAGTGCAGATTGTAACGATGATTGCCACTTCTTTGTCTGTCGTGTTCATACCAGCCTTAGCAGAGGCGAAGTACAAGGGAGATATGAAGCTGATCGAGAACCGTTGCAGCTTGTCGCTGCGTTGGTTCTGGCTGCTAGGGCTGGCAGCGTCAGCGGGCCTTGCAGTGCTTGCTGAGCCGATTAATATGGCTCTTTACGGCGACACCGCCGGTAGCAGCACTATGACTTGTCTGGCCTTAACCGCTGTTGGCGGTACGGTCAGTATCATCTCGGCTGCACTCCTGCAGGGCCTCGGCTACGTTCGCGCCCCGGCCCTGCACCTTTTGGCCGCCGCGCTGCTCAAGGCGGCCCTGAACCTGCTGCTGGTTCCGCAGCAGGGCATTACCGGCGCAGCCATCGCTGGCGTGGCCGCGCATTCGTTCGCAGCAGCGCTCAACGTGCTGCTGCTGTATCGCCAGGGCCATCTGCGGCTTCGCCTCGCAGATGCCCTGGCACGGCCCGCGCTGCTCACAGCGGGCCTGGCTCTTGCCGCTGTAGCCACCAGCTGGGGCGTGGACGCTGTGGCTACGGCCGCTGGCATCGGCGGCGGGCGCACTGCCAGCTTGGCGCAGAGCCTGCTCGGGGTGCTCGCAGGCTGCGCTGTCTTTGCCGTAGGGGCTATAGTCCTTCGGCTCCTTAGCGAGAGCGAGCTTCGCCAGCTTCCAGGCTTCGGCCCGTCCCTGGCGGACAAGCTGAAGAAGCTGCGCTTATTCCCTTAATCAACGTTTACATCATAATATAAAAATGCGGTCTGCTGAGACAGCCGCTTAAGAGGAGGAACAGACATGAGTGCAACATTAACGGTCGTCGGTCTGGGTTCAGGCAACCCTGATCGATTGACGCTAGGAATTATAAAGAAGCTGAAGGCAGCATCCGTTGTCTATGTCCGCACAAAAGAGCATCCAGTCATGGCTGCCCTCTCCGAGCTTGAAATAACTTCACAGTCCTTTGATGGATTGTATGAATCTTTATCCTCGTTTCCAGAGGTGTATGCAGCGATTACTTCAAAACTGATTGAAGAGGCTCAAGCAGCAGCAAACGGTACAGATATTGTTTACGCGGTTCCGGGTCATCCTATGGTTGCGGAATCAGCGGTTTCGCAGCTGCGCGAGCGGTGTCCTGAGGAAGGCATTGAACTGCAAATATTGGGTGGGGAGAGCTTTCTCGACGAGGCGTTTGTTCGACTGGGATTTGACCCTATTGAAGGGTTTCAGTTACTAGATGCTTCAGGCATTCGCAGTGCTCAGCTTCAGCCTGAACTACATACTCTGATTGGTCAGGTGTACGATAGCTTTACAGCCTCGGAGACAAAATTATGTTTGATGGAGCTGTACCCGCCTGAATATGAAGTTGTTGTGGGGCATGCACTCGGTGTCGAGAACGAAGAAAGTATTGTAAGAGTCCCACTGTACGAACTGGATCGACTCGATGGTTATGGCAACCTGTCGTTAGTTTATGTACCTGCGAATCGTGACGAGAATCTAAGAAATCGTACCTTTGCCCGTCTGCATGAGATTGTCGATATTCTTCGAAGCCCGGAAGGTTGTCCATGGGATCGGGAGCAGACACATGAATCCCTGCGCAAAAATTTAATCGAAGAAACCTATGAATTTCTTGAAACGATTGATGAGGATGACCCCGATCATATGAAAGAGGAGCTGGGTGACCTTTTACTGCAAATTATGCTTCACTCTCAAATGGAGGAGGAGCTTGGCACGTTTAACGTGTATGACGTCATTGAAGGGCTGAATGATAAGCTTATCTTCCGTCACCCTCACGTATTTGGGGATACCAATGCGAATGATGCCGAAGAAGCGCTGAAGAACTGGGATGGCATGAAGGCAGAAGAGAAGCGGCGTAAAGGTGTGAAGCCAGAGGAATTATCCGTTCTTAGTGGTGTTCCGCGTGACCTGCCTGCTCTTATGAAGGCATACAAGCTTCAGAAAAAAGCATCCAAAGTGGGGTTTGACTGGGACAACGCTACGGATTGCATAGCCAAGATTCGTGAGGAGATTGATGAGCTGCAGGAGGCGATTGACACAGATGCGGCGACAGATGATCAAATTCTGGAACTTGGGGATTTGTTGTTTGCAGTTACGAATGTCGCTCGTTTTATCGGTGCAGATCCGGAAGAGGCATTAACCCGGACTAACCGTAAATTTGTGCGCCGGTTTCAATATATTGAGCAAAGCTTGCAGCGCAAGGGAACGAGCGTAAAGGATAGTAGTTTGGAAGAGATGGAAGAACTATGGCAAGAGGCTAAGGCTGAGGAGCGAAAAGTCTAGTAATTCACAGCCCCTTTACGGTATATGGACTCAAAAATGGGGCAATGCTGTGGATGTAGCTTTTATTTTCTGATTTAGAATGTGGCCAGTAGTTTAATAGTGCTATAGAATAGATTCTGCGACGATTTCTGAGAAATAACTGCTTCTTTTTTAAAAAAACGACGAATCGTGGCAGGATTTTAAGGTGACATCAAGAATAACATAAAGACGAAATGCGATTCGCCCCATATTATGGTGGTGATTCTCGTTTCATTTATTTTTTCGTATCCTAGGAGGAACTTTAAATTATGAACAAGACAGATTTGGTAAACAACATTTCCGAGAAAAACGGATTGGCAAAAAAAGATGTAGAAGCAGTATTGAACGGATTCTTGGGTGAGATTACAGAAGCTTTGGCAAAAGGTGATAAAGTCCAACTGATCGGTTTCGGAACTTTTGAAACTCGCAAACGTGCAGGACGCACTGGTCGCAACCCGCAAACGGGCACAACGATTGAAATTCCAGAATCGACTGTACCGGCTTTCAAAGCTGGTAACAAGCTTAAAGAAGCCG
The DNA here is from genome assembly GCF_038009145.1 of Paenibacillus sp. FSL R5-0923. Taxonomy (NCBI): domain Bacteria; kingdom Bacillati; phylum Bacillota; class Bacilli; order Caryophanales; family Paenibacillaceae; genus Paenibacillus; species Paenibacillus sp. FSL R5-0923. The sequence continues at coordinate 695,614 of NZ_JBBPAT010000001.1, read as the reverse complement.
TTAACTAATGCGTCTTGACAAATTCCTGAAAGTGTCCCGTTTAATTAAGCGCCGTACAGTGGCTAAGGATGTGTCCGAACAAGGCCGGGTACTGATTAACGGGCGGGAATCTAAACCAAGTAGTGCAGTTAAGATCGGTGACGAGATTACTGTACAATTTGGACAAAAGCTTGTAACGGTTAAAGTAGAAAAGCTGGTCGAAACGACTCGCAAGGACGAGGCCGCTGGTATGTATACTCTAGTTCGGGAAGAGCCTGTTGCCAAAAGCAGCGGACTGGACTGGTAAGAGTAATAGAAGAAGGCATAACTTTACATTTTGTAGAGTTGTGCCTTCTTTTTTCTTTTTGTTTCTATTATTTTTTAGAGGGACGGGATGTTCTATAACTTCTACCTCTGCCATAGATTAGAGGTATGAAGGAGGGGTACATGCTATGATCGAGCCAGGAAAGGTAAACAAACAGCATGATCTGCACATGCGCAGTCGGAAGCAGCTGGAGTTGACGGGCGTGCAAAATGTGGAGAGCTTCGACAGCGAGGAATTTTTGCTTCGTACAGAACTCGGCCATCTCACCATTCGCGGGAATCATTTACATATCAAAAATTTAAGTCTGGAGAACGGAATGTTGTCCTTAGAGGGCAATGTACATTCCCTGATTTATCTCGATCCCGGATCGCAGGGCAAAAATAAAGGTCTGCTCGGTAAGCTATTTAAATGAATCCTGCAGTCCAGTGGGTGACGCTGTTCTACATGATCATGGCCGGGCTGGCAATGGGACTGGCCTATGACAGCTACCGGGTGCTGTCGCTGAAGTTCAATTTTCCCAAATGGCTGAATGCCATGCTAGATCTACTGTATTGGCTTTGGGCCGCCTTGCTCGTTTTTCGTATGCTGTATGCCGGAAATCAAGGACAATTGCGGTTTTATGTCTTTCTAGGTTTGTTTCTAGGAGTATGGATCTATTTTTTAATCTTCAGTGTTACGGTGCGGCGTTTTGTGTTAAGGTTAATTCAATCGGTTCAGTATATGTGCAGGTTGCTGTGGAGACTTGTGGAGATCCTGATAGGTACACCTCTTCTCTGGCTTTGGCGATTTATTTTAGGGCTGCTAAAGCTACTAGGTCGTATTCTGCGGTTCATCTTTAAGCTTCTGCTGCGTCTGACCAAACCAATTTGGGTATTACCTGTTAGGTGGATCTCTCCACAGTTATCGCGGCTGACACATAGCGCCTGGATTGTGAAGATCACTGAATGGATTACCAAATGGCGGAAACGCTGACCTTGAATTAGGGGGTACGTTGCATGAACAGATTTACTGCGGAAGAGAAAAGTAATCATAGCAAAAATTCGGCCGCAGGCGCGAAGAGAAGAAGATTTATGTGGATTGTCTTTGTGGCAGTATTTTTTGGTTGGGCGGGTTATACTTACTTCGCTCAAAGTGCGGTCATTGCGGACAAGGGTGAGGAACTTGCAAAGAAACAGGAGACTAGTGAGGATGTCATGGCATCTTTAACTCAATTAAAATATGAATTATCCAGACTTAATGATGACGAGTATATTGGCCAATTAGCACGTAAATGGTACAATATCTATCCTCAAGGGGAAACTCCTATTCGAACAGAGCAATCAGAGCAATAATAGCGGCGAAAAGAGGCTTTTACTCTGTTGCCTTGCTTTGCTCTTTACTGTATAATCAAATCACCGCAGACAGGATGACCTTAATATTCGTCTGTATATTTTTAAGGGAGGATCATTTTATTCTATGGCAATTGAAGTGGGCACCAAGTTAGAAGGCAAAGTGACAGGCATCACGCATTTCGGAGCATTTGTGGATCTGTCAGGAGGTGTCACAGGTCTCGTTCACATCTCGGAAATCGCCGATAATTATGTCAAGGATGTTAACGATCATCTGAAGATTAGTGATGTAGTAACAGTCAAGGTGATCAACGTCGATAAGGACGGCAAGATCGGACTTTCCATTAAGCAGGCTGTTGACAAGCCAGCATCGGAAGTACGTCCGCCTAGAGCTCCAAGACCAGAACGTCCTAGCGGCGGAGACCGTTTCGGCGGTGGAGGCGGCAGTGGTGGAGGCGGCGGTGGATTCAATCGTGAACGGGGTGGGCGTCCATTTAAGCCTGCAGCCGGTAAACCTTCATTCGAGGATAAAATGTCGCGATTCCTGAAAGACAGCGAAGAACGGATATCTTCGATTAAGAAGAACACAGAAGGAAAGCGCGGAGGCCGTGGAGCTAAACGCGTGTAATCCAATACCTGTACATCATAAATAACCGCAGGGGCATTTCGCCCTTGCGGTTTTTTTGTCATGTCATATAAAATTGCCGACAGCATCCATGTCATTCTCACATAACTCTAGGGCAATCGCTGACGAAAGACCGCCGCGTCAGCGCGTGAAATTACGTTGTAAACAATCTTGAAACCAATCAACCTACCGTCCCGCAAGGGATAGAACCACTTTTTTACAGATCATGAATGAAGGCTTTTTTGTCGGAAATTTCTTGTGTGTGTCCCTCCATTTCTGACAAACTTTCTCAATTCCCCGGTTATATAATGAGTACCATAAATTCTTAAACGGGTGGTGTAGGGGAATGAGTAAAAGCAACGTGGTAAATTTGCCAGAGTGGACAAGAGTAGGAAGTGAAGATAAGAAGCAGAGACAAGCATTGCGCACGCGTATTACAGCTTGGGGTCAGAAGCAGCGGTATATTCAGCTAATAGCAGCGAAGAAATGGATGCTATTGCTCAGTTTCATGGGGTTTCTGCTGGGTAGAGCCATGATTCTGGACGAACTATCCCCTTTTGCTGTCGCATACTTTGCCGTCATTGTGTTTATGCGTCGCGACTCTATTCTACCTGTAGCTGCAGCCATTATAGCTGGAAGTCTCTTTACTCCATTCCCTGGAGCTTTGGTTACTACTGCTGAGCTGATTATTTTCTTTTTAGTTTATAAAGGCTTGGAAAGTTATGAACGAATAGATTTATCCTATGCACCACTTATGGTGTTCGTGTCTTCGTTTATGGTTGGCTTGTTCCAGATTGTTATTGGACCTTCTCTTTCTTGGTATCCGCTTATGATGACAACACTAGATGCTTTACTAGGTTTTGTGCTTACACTGGTGTTCATTCAAGCGCTGCCTTTACTAACCTATAAGCAAAAGAGTAGAGCGCTCAGGAACGAGGAGATTCTGTGCCTTATTATCTTACTTGCCTCAGTAATGACGGGCCTTGTGGGCTGGACCCTTAATGGTTTGTCTTTGGAGCATATATTGTCACGATATTTGATTCTACTCTTCGCCATGGCAGGGGGGGCTCCTCTTGGGGCTGCTGTTGGGGTGGTGACAGGATTGATTCTCAGTTTGGCGGACATTAGTGCTATCTATCAGATGAGCCTGCTTGCTTTTTCTGGAATGCTAGCGGGAATGATGCAGGGTGGTCGAAAAGGTGCAGTATCTATCGGGATGTTGCTAGGATCCACGATCCTTTCCGTCTATTTTACGGGTCCGGGTGATATGATGGCCTCAACATGGGAAACCTGCGTAGCGGTAGTGCTATTTCTTATAACGCCTAAGGCGATGATATCTGCCATTGCTAAATATGTTCCTGGCACGTCAGATCATAGCCGATCGCAACACGAATATGCGCGAAGGGTCAGGGATTTAACGGCAGAACGGGTGACGCAATTCTCACAGGTATTCCAGCAGCTGTCGAGCAGCTTTGGTCAGATTCCACGTGCCGGAGAAGTAGGGAAGTCAGACCGTGAGATGGAGGATTTCATGAGTACGGTGACAGAGGGTGCTTGTGCAGGATGCATTCGGCGTTCCCACTGCTGGGATGCAAAATTCTATCAGACGTATAGATATATGACAGATATGATGACTACTGTTGAGGAATGCCCTGATATTACGGCAGCTCAGCTGCCTCCGGAATGGAGCCGGATTTGCGGTAAAACTGGTGAAGTACTTGAAGTCATGAAAGGACAATATGATCTTTACCAACATGATATGCGATGGAAAAGACAAATATACGATAGTCGTCAATTTGTTGCCGAGCAGTTATCGGGCGTGTCACAGGTTATGGAGGACCTGGCGCGTGAAATAAAACGTGAGGGACAGGCTATGTATCGTCAGGAAGCTCAAATCCGTGAGACATTGGAGAAATTAGGGCTGTCTATTCATAGTATCGAAATCCTAAGCTTAGATCCTGGGCGTGTAGAAATAGAGGTGGTGCATGCCTATACTCGTGGTTTTGATGAATGCCGTAAAATGATCGCTCCGCTCCTTTCCGACATACTAGATGAGAATATTGCTGTCATGAGCGAGACGGCAGTCCATCCTCGGGAAGGATTGTCGATGGTTACCTTCGGTTCAGCCAAAGCCTTTGAGATAAACACAGGAGTGGCCGTTGTTTCTAAAGGAGGAGATATGTTATCTGGCGATAGCTTCAGTACCGTAGAGCTTGGAAACGGCACCTTTGCAGTATCCATTAGCGATGGAATGGGAAATGGTGAGCGGGCGAGAATGGAGAGTAGTGCCGCCCTCGGTATGTTAGAAAAGCTACTGCAGTCCGGTATGGATGAGAAGTTGGCTGTAAAGTCGGTAAACTCTATTCTCTTATTACGTTCTCCTGACGAGTTCTATGCTACCGTTGACATGGCTTTGATCGATCAGTATTCCGCGCAGACAACTTTTATGAAGATTGCTTCCGCACCGAGCTTTATCCGGAGGGGTAGTGAGGTCATTCCAATAACCTCTAGCAATCTGCCTATAGGAATCATTAAAGATATCGATGTGGATCTGATTAGCATGCAGCTTCGGGCCGGTGATATTTTGATTATGATGACGGATGGTATTTATGATGCGCCAGGATATGCCGTTAATAAGGAGATATGGATGAAACGGTTGATCCAAGAGCTCGAGGGGGATGATCCTCAAGATTTGGCGGATAGCCTGTTAGATAAGGTAATTCGTTATCAGGGCAATGAGATCCATGATGACATGACGATTGTTGTAAGTCGTGTAGATCATTTCCACCCAGAGTGGTCCAGCCTGCATATGCCTGGTGTTGGCCGAATGGAGCGTCCGCGTACGGTGAGTTAGATGGTTGGGCACGCGCGAAGTGTCGTATTGCCTGTATGTTTTAGCACGCGCGAAGCGTCGTGTTGCTTGTATGTTTTAGTACGCGCAAGGCGTCGTGCTGATTGTTAAAGGTTTGAAGCACGGGCATAGTGCCGTGCTTGAATGGTAGTCGAGGCGAGTCTGTGATGTGAAACTCGCCGGCCTCTACTATTTACGTTTCAAAGGTTCGCTGACTTTGGAGCGTAATTTTTTAGATCTAAACTGTTTACTAGTGAAGGTACGGAACGGAGAGAAAGTTTGGAGCTGTAGAAGCGGAGCGTTCGCCTTTATTATTTGATTTCAACCGCAGAAGGCGGTTTTAATAGAGAAATCAAATAATAACAGCGATCGAAAGCCCAAACATTTCTCGCAGTTCCCCTATTCACTATCCCCTTAGTTCAGATCACAAATTTCCCCAACAAAAGCGACCGTTTGAAATCTCTCATTTCTGGATATGCTAGAAACAGAGGTTCAAACAAAGGGGGAGTTGAGGGTTATGAAGCAAATTATGCTCATTACTGACGGTTGTTCGAATGTAGGAGAAAGTCCGGTGTTGGCAGCGGCGCATGCCCTGCAGGAGGGAATCACCGTAAATGTGGTTGGTGTAGTTGATTATGGTACGATCGGCGAGCTCGGAAGCCGGGAGATTGCCGACATTGCCAAGGCCGGGGGAGGCCTTAGCCGAATAGTCGGAACGCCACAACTGGCGCAGACGATTCAGATGATGACACGCAAGACCGTGGTTCAGACGATCCAGCAGGCGGTTAATAAAGAGGTAAAAAAGATACTAGGCGATGGCTCATTGGATCAGTTACCTCCTGTTCAACGTTCACAGGTTGTTACAGTTGTAGATGAACTGACAGAAACAACACCGTTGCGCATTGCACTTCTTATCGATGCCAGTGCTAGTATGAAACCTAAACTGGGTGCTGTGGAAGATGCTATCCGCGATTTGGCGCTCAGTTTGGAAGCACGGGAAGGTAAGAGTGAGATTGCTGTGTTCCATTATCCTGGAAATAACAGCAGCGAAGATGCCAAGCTTGATCTAGATTGGACCCATGACATGTCAGGTATTCGTACGTTATTCTCTAAATTACACATGAGAGGCGCGACACCGACGGGTCCAGCTATTTTCAAGGTGCTTGAACATTATCGTTATGATACACTGGATGAACATCGTGGACGCCGACTAAGTGATGACCACGACGAAAGAGAAGGGATGATTGGTGGGTATGTCGTCTAATCCGTCCTATCCTACTGGTACCTTAATTAACGGCAAATGGCGGGGTAACCGTTATGTCGTTGAGCGGATGCTGGGAAGGGGCGCGAACGGAACCGTATATCTTGTGCAAAGAGAAGGCAGACGGGAAAAGTACGCGCTAAAAATCGGATACGATACACTTGAACTTCAATCGGAGATCAATGTACTAACCTCGCTGCAATCACGGCGAAAGCGGAATGAGCATCGTGCTCGTCGTGAGAATCCATTGTCTTCTTATTTTTTGGAAGCGGATGATTTTGCGAATGGGGATAATGTCCCCTTCTATGTAATGAGGTATGTTGAAGGCAAACCTCTGCATCATTTTTTATCGAAAAACGGTCCCGACTGGTTAGGCCTGGTAGGGCTTGGTCTGCTTGATAAGCTGCGCACACTGCATGAATGCGGTTTTGTGTTCGGGGATTTGAAGCCGGAGAACGTCATGGTATCAAAGTACGGCGAAGTGGAGCTGATCGACTTTGGGGGCACAAGTCCTATTGGTCGCAGTGTGAAGCAGTTTACCGAATGGCATGACCGTGGCTTTTGGAATGCAGGCAGCCGCACGAGTGATGAGGGTTATGATCTATTCGCTTTTGCTGTACTGTGCCTCCGTCTTTTGAATGAAGAGGGGCTCAAGAAAGCTGCGCTACAGCTGCCGCAGACAAGAAGTGTAGATGAGCTGTTTAAGCTGGCTAGAAATCTACCCGACAAGAAACTATCCTCTTGGATTTGTTTGGCGTTAAAAGGAGGTTTCACCGGTTCCGCTGATGCTACAGAGCTCTGGCGAAACCATATTTACAATTCGCGTAGAAAGCGTCCTGATAGTATGGACACACCTCGCTGGCTCAAAAATGCTTTTGGGGTATCCTTGTTTGTGCTTGCCTTTACAATTTATTGGGTATTTCGGTTTTGAACTTATACATATAGTTAGAGAGAAGGGGGGCCGCATATGGAGCAAATGAATGGACTGGTGGAGTCAGTATTGGAGTCAGCAGCCGAGCACGAGCTGTGGGCGCCCCATGACACCATTGTAGTCGCAGTTTCCGGCGGCCCGGATTCTGTGGCTCTTTTGCATGTTTTGCATGAAATAGCTTTAAACGTTATGCCACTTACCTTAATATGCGCTCATGTGAATCACGGATTTAGAGCGGAGTCTAAGGAAGAGGCAGAGCTAGTACGTGGTATGGCTGAACAATTGGGACTGCCCTTTGAGTTGGCAGAATTCGATATTCCCTCTTTGGCTAAAGAGAGTGGACTCGGCCCTGAGGGGACAGCACGCGAGAAGCGATACGAATTTCTGATTGATACCGCACACCGTTATGGGGCGCGCTCTGTTGCTCTGGCTCATCATGCGGATGATCAGGCAGAAACGGTGATTATGCGTCTATTGCGAGGAAGCGGTTTATCGGGGCTGTCCGGTATCAAGTGGAAAAGAACAGAAAAAAAGGTGGAACTCATTCGTCCATTCCTACGTATTAACAAAACGGCTCTTCTTGGGTTATGTCAGAATGAAGGTTTCACCTATGCCGAGGATGCCACTAATCTGCTGACGAAATACAAGCGGAATGCTGTTCGATTGGAAGTTCTTCCTTTTCTGGAAAGGTATAACGGCAGAGTGAGACAGTCACTTGTGCAGCTTGCGGAAATTGCAGGAGCTGAGGATGAATATATGGAGGCATCTGCGGTAAAATGCTTTGAGGAGCTGGTTTCGGAAGGGGAAGGGAAATATACCTTTAACAGAGCTTCATTTGCGGCCATACCCTCCGCTTTACAACGGCGTTTGATTAAACTAATATTAAATTATCTGTCGGCGGATCTATCTGCCCTTGATTTCTCCAAGATTGAATCTGTACGTCGGGGAACGCTGCAGAGCTATCCCACCACCTGGAGTTTGGATTTAGGTGGAGGCCTGACTTGTGTGCGGCAATATGATATCATCTTGTTCTCGTCCAAGCCCGCGCAGCAACAGGCAAGCTATACATATCGTCTGTTTTTACCGGATTCCGAGCTTAAGCTGGAGGAAATAGGTAAGGTGATGTCGATGGCGGTGCTGGAGAGAGAAAACTTTTTTGTACAGGGGGAGGATTATGGGAAGATGTCGGCTTGGTTTGACCGTGATGAATTGGTCTTTCCACTAACGATACGTTCCCGATTGCCTGGAGATACCATAAGAGTCATGGGATTAAACGGAAGCAAAAAGGTAAAAGATATTTATATTGATGATAAAATACCTGCTGCTGAACGCTCAATGATCCCCCTCGTTTGTGATGGTTTGGGCAATATCGTCTGGATTCCGGGCGTAAGACGCTCGATGCATGCCGCAGTAGGGCGGCAAACGACCTCGGTACTTCTATTGTCTCTAGCAGAGCTGGATGACCGTGAAGAAACGTAATGGTCGATGTAAGTCTTTCATAGTATAACTTAGGAGGTTTCGCAAGTTGCAAAATGATATTCAAGAAGTCTTGATCACCGAAGAGGAACTTCAGCAGAAAATTAAGGAGCTCGGTCGAACACTGAGCGAAGAATACGCAGGACGTACCCCTTTAGTCATTTGTGTACTAAAAGGCGCGTTTATATTTATGGCAGATCTGGTTAAAGCCATTACAGTACCTGTTGAGATGGATTTCATGGCAGTATCTAGCTATGGAGCATCCACCAAGTCCTCTGGTGTTGTCAAAATTATTAAGGATTTAGATGTATCGGTAGAAGGCCGCGATATCTTGATCGTTGAAGATATTATTGACAGTGGCCTTACGCTCAGCTATTTGATTGAGCTACTCCGCAACCGCAATGCTGCTTCTATCAATGTGGTTACCTTGTTTGATAAGCCCTCAGGTCGTACGGTTAATCTGGAAGCCAGCTATACAGGCTTCGTGTTGCCAGACGAATTTGTAGTAGGCTACGGATTGGATTATGCCGAGCGGTATCGGAACCTCCCATATGTTGGAGTACTGAAGCCTGAGATTTATTCCAATTGAACTATTGATTGCCTTGATCATACGGATCGGGCACCCTTGGCTTCCTTTATTTGAGGTGTCCCAAGAGGCTATGGTACAATAACTTGAGTGTTGCGAGAGGAGGTAGGGGATGAATCGGTTCATCCGGAATTCTGGTTTTTATTTGATTTTATTTTTAGTCGTGGTGGGTATTGTCCAGTTTGTGAGCAATGGAAATGAAGCCGCCGATTTCCCTAGATACGACGAGTTACGGCAGGAGATCAAGAGCAACAATGTGAAGGATTTGACGGTTCAGTTTGAGGGTAATGCCTTTTTAGTTACAGGCGAATATAGAGAGTTGCCTGCCGATACTAAATCGAAAAGCTTCTCCACATATATTCCTCCAACAGATGCTGCTATTAATGAACTGATTCAAGCCAGTGATGTTAATGGGATTGAATTAACTCAGAAGAAAATGGAAGGTACCAGCATTTGGCTGACATTCCTTTCTTCTATTATCCCGCTAGTCATTATGTTCATCTTGTTCTTCTTCCTGTTTAACCAGGCGCAAGGTGGCGGCGGTAAAGTCATGAATTTCGGCAAGAGCAAGGCTCGGTTATATAATGAAGAGAAGAAGAAAATCAGCTTCGAGGATGTTGCAGGGGCGGACGAAGAGAAGCAAGAGCTTGTCGAAGTCGTTGAGTTCCTGAAAGATCCGCGCAAATTTGCAGCTGTCGGTGCACGTATCCCTAAAGGCGTACTGCTTGTAGGCCCTCCGGGAACAGGTAAAACATTGCTTGCACGTGCAGTAGCAGGTGAAGCCGGTGTTCCTTTCTTTAGTATTTCCGGTTCCGATTTTGTAGAAATGTTCGTGGGTGTCGGTGCTTCTCGGGTACGTGATTTGTTCGAGAACGCTAAGAAGAACGCGCCATGTATTATCTTCATTGATGAAATTGATGCTGTGGGTCGTCAACGCGGCGCCGGACTCGGCGGCGGACATGACGAGCGCGAGCAGACACTTAACCAATTGCTGGTTGAGATGGATGGATTCGGTGGTAACGAAGGCATTATTATTGTTGCGGCAACTAACCGTGCTGATATACTTGATCCTGCATTACTTCGTCCAGGACGTTTTGACCGTCAAATTACGGTTGACCGCCCTGACGTAAAAGGCCGTGAAGCTGTACTTAAGGTTCACGCTCGTAACAAGCCACTTACGAAAGATGTAAGACTGGATGTTGTTGCTAAACGCACAACTGGATTCACGGGTGCTGATCTAGAGAATCTGCTAAATGAGGCAGCATTGCTAGCTGCACGTCGTAACCGCAAAGATATTTCCATGATTGAAGTGGATGAAGCCATTGACCGTGTTATCGTGGGTACTGAGAAACGTAGTCGGGTTATCAGTGACCGTGAGAAACGCATTGTTGCTTACCATGAAGCAGGCCATACTATAGCTGGTTATTTCCTTGAGCATGCTGATATGGTGCATAAAGTTACAATTATCCCACGCGGACGTGCCGGCGGATATGTTATTATGCTTCCGAAGGAAGATCGGATGATCGTTACCAAGCAGGAGCTTTTGGATAAGGTTACTGGATTACTTGGTGGACGTGTTGCCGAAGAATTGTTTATTGGTGAGATCGGTACGGGCGCATACAGTGACTTCCAACAGGCTACGCGCATCGTGCGTGCCATGATCATGGAGTACGGTATGAGCGATAAGCTTGGACCTATGCAGTTCGGCTCTTCTCAAGGCCAAGTATTCTTGGGTCGTGATATTGGGCATGAACAGAATTATAGTGATTCCATTGCTTATGAGATTGATCAAGAAATGCAGAACTTTATTACTTCGAGCTACGAACGTTGTAAAGAACTGTTGCTCAAATACTCTAAAGAAATGCACCTGATTGCCAATACGTTACTTGAGAAGGAAACACTTGAGCTTGATCAGATTAAAGAGCTGATTGAACAAGGATTCCTTTCTGAAGATGGTAAGGCTGAGGGTGGCGAAGGCGTTGCGCTTGAAGTTGGCGAACCTGTCATTGATAATATCGGTGATGTGCGTGTCCGCATTCAAGGCAAGTCTGAAGATACTGATTCCACGCCTCCGAACCTATCAAAGGAAATCCCGAACAAACCTGAATCTGAGGGTAATGACGGATCTGATGATGACAATAAAGGCGGCGGAACTAGCCTTACCTAAGCAGGATCACTATTCATAAGATGTAAATTAATCCGGAGAGCGTAATTGCTCTCCGGATTTTTTATTTTAATTTTTAGGTAATTTCATGCTTAGAAGCCTGTCTAGTCACATTGACAGGGGCTGGAACGTTGTGTACATTAGTGATTAATATTACTTACTATTAACATCAGCTTATTCATTTTTTCGGATGATGGCTCATGCCATTTGATTACATCGCACCGGCGTAAAGCCGCGAAGATTTAAGGGGGAGAACAATCGGTGGAAGCTCTGGCACTTGAGCGTAAGCAGGAACAGAATCGAGAACTTCGTATACGTCTTGAACAGCTTAAGAAGGAAAGAAACGCAATCATTTTAGCTCATTATTATCAACGTGATGAAATTCAGGAGGTTGCTGATTTCCGGGGAGACTCTTTTTTACTCGCTCAGAAGGCTGCAGAGACTGATGCAGAGGTTATTGTATTCTGCGGTGTTCATTTCATGGGGGAAAGTGCTAAAATTCTGGCTCCAAACAAAACCGTCCTTATTCCTGATGAACGTGCAGGCTGCCCAATGGCTGATATGGTCAATGTAGACGGTTTGCGTAAGCTTAAAGCGCAACATCCAAATGCTAAAGTGGTGACTTACATCAACTCGTCTGCAGAGATTAAAGCGGAAACTGATATCTGTTGTACCTCTGCCAATGCCGTGAAAGTAATCGAATCCCTCGATGCTGAAGAAATTATCTGGGTACCCGATAAGAATCTTGGTCAATACGTACAAGATCAGACCGGCAAAAAACTGATTATCTGGGAAGGCTATTGCAACACTCATGATATGTTGACTGTTAAAGATGTAGTAGAAATGAGAGCGAAATACCCAGAAGCAGAATTTGTAGTTCATCCAGAATGTCGTCCGGAAGTAGTGGCCATGGGTGATTATGTAGGTAGTACTACATCCATTCTCGAGTATTGCCGGAAATCTGACCGTAAGCAATTTATCGTTGGAACTGAGGATGGTACAGGATATCAGCTTCGTAAAGATAGTCCGGATAAAGAATTCCATTTTGCTACAAAATTTCTTGTTTGTCCTAATATGAAAGTTAACAATCTAAAAAAACTGGTGAAATGCCTGGAGACGATGAAGCCACAAATCTATGTACCGCCTGCTGTCGCCGACAAAGCCAGAACTTCCCTAGAGCGCATGCTACAAGTCCGGTAGTATGCGCTACTCTTTCGTTGAAACAGGTGAAACGCGGTCATGATTCCACAATATTTGGTTGATTTTGATCTTCGGGATATTCCTAAAGTAAAGACAGATTGTATTGTTATCGGTTCAGGGATTGCCGGATTGTTCACAGCTATTAAAGCTAGTGAAGATCGGCGTGTCATTATGATCACAAAGAAATCAGTAATGGAGAGTAATACTCGCTATGCACAGGGGGGGATCGCAGCTGTAATAGCTGAGGACGATTCCCCTGCTTACCACCGGCAGGATACATTAATGGCGGGAGCAGGTCTGTGCTCATCCACAGCTGTCGATGCACTTGTTAATGAAGGACCAGATAGAGTTCATGAGCTAATTCGTTTAGGTACTCTTTTTGATAAGGAAGATGGGGTACTGGCTTTGACGCAGGAAGGAGCGCATAGTCACCGTCGTATTTTGCATGCTAATGGAGATGCTACAGGTTATGAGATTGTTCGTGCCTTGGCTGAACAGGTAGCTGAACATGAGAACATTGAGGTGTGGGATGATCATTATGTCATTGATCTCATCACTGAAGGTGGAGAATGTGTAGGCGCATTGTTGCAGCGTCCCGGCGGCGGACGGTTATTCCTGCAAGGGGATGCGACTATTTTGTGCTCTGGCGGTGCAGGACAATTATTTAGATACACTACCAACCCTGAAGTAGCTACAGGCGACGGGGTAGCCATTGCTTATCGTGCCGGGGCTCATATACGAGATATGGAATTTATTCAATTTCATCCTACAGCATTGAGTTATCCTGGAGCTCCTAGATTCCTAATCTCCGAAGCAGTTCGTGGGGAAGGAGCAGTATTGCGCAATATTAATGGAGAGCGGTTCATGGAACGATATCATGAGTTACTTGAGCTAGCCCCACGAGATATTGTAGCTCGGGCTATTGTAAGTGAAATGGAACTTACAAAGTCAACGTTTGTCTATTTGGATATTACGCATGAATCCCCAGAAATGGTGAAGCATCGTTTCCCTACAATACATGAGACCTGTATGGGCTATGGACTGGATATTACAAGTGATTGGATTCCAGTGGCTCCAGCTGCGCATTATATGATGGGGGGCATTAAGACCGATCTGAATGGGGAGAGTACGATTCCTCGCTTGTTTGCTTGCGGGGAGGTTTCTTCCACAGGCGTACATGGGGCTAATCGATTAGCAAGCAATTCATTATCAGAAGCAGTTGTTTTTGGACATCGTATTATTGAGCGGATTCGCCAAATATCTCCGCTTGGTCGTGATGTTACATCAGTTAGTAGCAACGAAGGGCGTGTTGATTCGCCAACTCAAGCTATTGTGGAACGCCGTTTGAAGCTACAAAAGGTAATGGTTCGATATGCCGGATTACGGCGTAATGAACAGACCTTGTCTAAGGGAATAGAAGAATTGAAACGGCAGCTACCCATCTTTGGATCCGTATTGACTAAACGCGAGGAATACGAGTTCGCTAATATGCTGACCTGCTGTTTGCTCGTGACAGAGTCTGCTCTAGCACGGGAAGAGAGTCGCGGGGCACATTACCGTGAGGATTACCCGCAGCGAAGTGATGATCAGTGGCGCAAGCACCTGCTTCAAATTCGCGATCTGGGAATAGTGGAGGAATTAAGCGATGATGTTTAATGGTTACAATGAAGAATTAGTACAATCCATTAAGGCTTGGCTGCGGGAAGATGTCGGTTCCGGTGATGTAACAACACAAATGACAATACCTGTTGGCCATGAATCTAAAGGGATTATTCATGCTAAAGAAGATGGCGTAATTTGTGGTATCCCGATTGCAGAGTTGGTTTTTGAAATTGTTGATCCTACGCTTAGCTTTACAGCCCTTGTAGAAGAAGGTCAGGCAGTGACAAAAGGGACTGTAATTATTGAGGTAGAGGGAAGCACACATGCAATTCTTACGGGTGAACGGCTTGCACTCAACTTGATGCAGCGTCTTTCCGGTGTAGCATCACGTACGTCATCTTTCGTACAGGTGCTCGATGGATTAACGACTCGTCTAGTAGATACACGTAAGACTACACCAGGACATCGTATGCTGGAAAAATATGCAGTTCGTGTTGGTGGAGGCTTTAATCATCGCTTTGGTCTATATGATGCGGTTATGATCAAGGACAATCATATCAAAGGTGCAGGTGGTATTAGGCAGGCAGTAGGTCGTGCGCGGAAGAACATTCCACATACGATGAGCATTGAAGTAGAGACTGAGAACTTAGAGCAAGTCGAAGAGGCGCTGGCAGCAGGTGCTGATATTATTATGCTTGATAATATGTCTAACGAGATGATGAAGCAAGCGGTGGCTAGGATTAAAGCTAAAGCTCCACATGTCAAGACAGAGGCCTCCGGCAATGTATCGTTAGAAACGGTTCGTGGGATCGCAGAAACAGGTGTGGATGTGATTTCTGTAGGACGCCTTACGTACTCCTTTTCCAGTCTGGATATTAGTCTAGACCTTAATGCCAAGAAGGAAGGGTCCTCATCATGATGCTTGCTGTCGATGTCGGTAATACCAATATTGTTCTCGGTGTATACAGAAAGCGCGAATTGTTACATCATTTTCGGCTAAGTACTGCGCGCCAATCCACCGTGGACGAATATGGAGTGCTGATACACAATCTTTTTCAGATGTCAGGGATCTCTGTTAAAGATGTGGAAGGTGTAATTATATCCTCGGTAGTTCCACCTCTGGTTAAGACTATCGTGGATATGTGTATAAAGTATATAGGCAAAGATCCGTTACTCGTAGGACCAGGGATAAAAACGGGACTTAATCTTCGCTATGAGAATCCGCGTGAGATTGGCGCAGACCGGATTGTTAATGCTGTGGCTGCGATTGAAAAATATAAATGTCCGCTTGTTGTTGTTGATTTTGGTACGGCTACGACCTTCGACTGTATCGATGCAGGGGCTAATTATCTTGGAGGAGCGATTGTTCCGGGTCTTGTTATTTCTACAGAGGCCTTATACCAGCGGGCGTCGAAACTGCCACGAATTGAGTTGGAGAAGCCTAAAAAGGTTATCGGACGTAATACAGTTCACGCTATGCAGGCTGGTATTATTTTTGGGTATGCAGGCCAAGTCGAGGGGATTGTAAAGCGTATCAAAATCGAGATGAACGCTCCGGAACTGAAGGTTATTTCTACTGGAGGCCTCGCTTCGCTAATTGCGGGGGAGACGGATTGTATCGACGAAGTAAATCCTATGTTAACACTAGAAGGATTACGAATTATTTATGACCGTAACCAATAAAGATAAAGAAGCCTAAAGGGCGAAGAGATAGGAGGGCTATGCACCCAATGGAAAAAAAGAAGGATCGACTTATCCGTGGAACGGCTATGAATGGTAAAGTGAGAGCGTTTGCTGTCCGCACAACAGAATTGGTCGAGGAATTGCGGCGCAGACACGATACGTATCCAACGGCTACAGCCGCACTTGGACGTACAGTTACCGCTGCAGCCATGATGGGCGCTATGCTCAAAGGAAGAGAGAAGCTATGTATCATGGTCAAAGGGGATGGACCGATCGGGCAAATCGTTGCGGAGTCCAATGCGTTGGGAGAAGTGTGCGGTTATGTACACCATCCTCACATTCACTTACCTAGCAATAGTATGGGCAAATTGGATGTTGCTGGAGCCGTAGGAACTGAAGGGTTCATTGATATTATAAAGGATTTAGGTTTGAAGGAACCTTATCGAGGTAGTATTCCTATCATCTCCGGAGAACTTGCGGAAGATTTCACTTATTATTTCGCTGTTTCTGAACAAACCCCAGCTGCAGTTGGCTTAGGTGTATTAGTGGATACCGATGAGTCAGTGATTGTAGCCGGAGGGTTTATCGTACAGCTTCTTCCAGGACTGACGGATGCGGAGATTACGGAGATCGAAAAAGCTCTAGGGGCTATGCCTTCCGTGACAACACTTCTTGATCAGGGTCTAGAGCCAGAAGAAATGCTGCGTTTTCTTTTGCCGGATGCGGTAGTTATGGATGAACTGGATATTAACTTTGCTTGTCAGTGTTCGCGTGAGCGGGTAGAGCAGACATTGGTTAGCTTAGGGCAAGATGAACTGGAGAGATTAATTGAAGAAGATGAGCAGGCTGAAGTTGTATGTCATTTTTGCAACGAGGCTTATGTTTTTAATAAGGACGAATTACAGGTCATTTTAGAACAAGCGAAATCGTAGGGCATGGGATGATGACGAGACAGGAACGTGCACTTCGCAATACGGTTGTTATTCTGGCTGTCGCAACTTTAATGCTCGGGGGCCTATTGTTCTGGAGCTTACGCGCCATGGCTCTTCTAAAAGGGGATACAACAGAAAACGAAACACCGGATGCAGCGACTGCAGGCGGACAACCGATAACAGATAAGCAGTGGATGGATGAGCTCAAAAAAAAGCATGGCCACGAAGTGCTGGTTGGAATGATCAATCATATTGTTGTGGAGATGGAAGCAAAGGCTCTAGGGATTACCGTGACCGACGATGAGGTTGAGCAAGAACTTGCACGAACTATGGTTGGATACGGATCGGAAGAACAGTATTATGCACAAATGCAGTCTCAGCTGGGATTATCTCGTCAGGAAGTGTTCGCAGAAACGGCTTATCGTCTGACCTTACAAGCAATAGCCACTGATGGTATTACGATTAAGGAAGCTGATATCGATACTTATTTAGACCAAAACACGGAGCGTTTCACTCCCAAAAGGGAATTGGAACTCTCCATGATTAAGGTTTCATCTTATGATGAAGGCGAGCAAGTAATGGATCGCTTGGAACAGGGCGAGAATTTTGCTGATTTAGCTAGGGAAGTTTCCATTGATACAGAGAGTCGGCAGCAAGGAGGCCGTTTGGGTAAAGTAGAGGAAGACGATCCTTTTTGGCCTGAGGGGCTGCTTAAGACCGCTGCTAGTTTGGATGAGGGTGATATAGCGGGGCCGATTCAGGCGGAGGACGAATTCGCTATCATTCGACTAGAGAGTATTCACACACAAAATATTCCGGACCAAAAGGAAATTCGGGCGCTGATACGTCAAGAGCTGGCGTTGGAGCAAGCACCCCCTCTACAGCAAGTGGAGAGTGATTTGCGCACGAAATATGATGTGGCAATAAATATTGACAACAGCCTGCAAGATTGATAATATGATATTAACGTAAAACCTACCGTTTTAGTCGGAAATAACTAACGGTGGTCCAATATCTATACCCCTTTATAGCAGTTATTATTGCATAATAGGGACACACATACAGAAGAGTAAAGTCACAATTTACGTTCTTATATCGCATTTATCATTCTAAGGAGGTTTTTGCTCATGGCTAAAGTCGTTAACAACGTAACAGAATTGATCGGAGGTACTCCGCTCGTTCGTTTGAATCGTCTGGCACAGGAAGGCTCCGCAGATATTTATTTGAAATTGGAATATCAGAATCCGGGATCAAGCGTAAAAGACCGTATCGCAATCAGCATCGTTGAAGAAGCTGAACGTGAAGGTCTACTGAAGCCTGGAGGTACAATTGTAGAAGCAACTAGTGGTAACACTGGTATTGGCTTGGCACTTGTGGCTGCGGCTAAAGGCTATAAGGCAGTTATCGTAATGCCGGAAACCATGAGCTTGGAACGCCGTAATCTACTTCGTGCATACGGAGCAGAATTGGTTCTGACTCCAGGATCGGAAGGCATGAATGGTGCGGTTAAGAAAGCGGAAGAAATTCTGAAAGAGAACCCAAGCTATTTCCCATCGGAGCAATTCAAGAATAAAGCGAACGTGAAGATCCACCGTGAGACCACTGGACCTGAAATCGTTGAAGCTATTGAGTCCATCGGAGGCCCTCTGGATGCTTTTATTGCAGGTATCGGAACAGGTGGAACGATCACGGGTGCGGGTGAAGTGCTGAAGAGCAAATATCCTGACGTGAAGATCTATGCTGTGGAACCTGCTGCTTCTCCAATCTTGGCAGGAGGCAAACCAGGCCCTCACAAAATTCAGGGTATCGGAGCAAACTTCATTCCTGAAATCCTGAACCAGGACATTTATGATGAGATCATCCATGTTGAGAACGATGAAGCATTCGAAACTGCACGCCGTGTAGCTAAAGAAGAAGGCGTCTTGTCTGGGATTTCTTCCGGTGCAGCAGTATTTGCAGCACTTAAGGTTGCTAAAGACCTCGGTCCTGGCAAGAAGGTAGTTGTCATCATCCCAAGTAATGGTGAACGTTACCTGAGTACACCACTTTACAATTTCGAAGCGTAATTGTTTGCAATAACGTAATTTATAAGAGTCTTCATACCACTTTTCTGGTGGTGATGGAGACTCTTTTCGTTGATTATATGGGCAAAAGGTTCTGTGGATATACTACACCCTAGACGTGTTAATTTTATATTTTTGAAAAATGCTAAGGTTTTTACCGAAGACTCAAAAGCCATATTAATTTCCTATAGCTGGGGGCTTTTCAATAATGCCTTAAGTACAGTATACTGACAGGCAATATACTACTGATGATTAATAATAAGTAATTGCTAGATAAAACTAAGCAAATGCTTACGAAGTAAGTTTTATTGCGAGGTGATGTCTACGATGTAATGGCTTCATAAAACTAAGCAAATGCTTACGAAGTAAGTTTTGTCCCGAAGATTAAACTGTAGGATTATGCTAGACAAAACTTAAGCAAATGCTTACGAAGCGAGTTTTATTGCGAAGTGATGTCTACGATGTAATGGCTCCATAAAACTTTTAGGAGGATGGCTTTGGAAATCATAACGACATGGAATGAGTGGGAACAATGGGCAGCTGAAGACTGGAGCATGTTCCCCTTGATTATAAAATCACCCAAGTGCTCGGGGGAATTGCCCGCATCCTGGAAGAAGGCCTGGGAACTAGCTTCCGAATACTCCGTAGTGTTGGAGAGTGGCAAGGGTGGCCGCTATACGTACTTAGGTTTAAATCCTGTATCAATATTAAAAGGCAAGGGAGAAGGCGCTGAGGTGTTTAGCCTTTCTCCCGAATCATTGGGTCATACAGCCGATGAGGGTTCACATGAGACTACAACGCTGATAGGTCAGCCGCTAGAGCTGCTACAGCAGTGGATGTCAGGCTTCACCTCGCCAAGTCTAAACGTTCAGGGCATTCCTCCATTTACCGGTGGATGTATTGGATTTCTAGGTTACGATGTGGTTCGCTCATTGGAGCGTTTACCGTCTCTCGCACAAGATGATCCCGGTTTTCCTGATTATCTCTTTATGAGGATGGATGAGGTATGGATTTATGATCACGAAGAGCATGTGCTTTATTGTGCTGTTCACGTCCCGGTTCCAGCAGAATGTGGGATGGAGGATTTGCAGAACCTTTATCTCGGTGCTATAGAACAGGCTGGACGAATGGTAGAGCAGTGGCAGTTGGTATCCGCTGCTTCGGGATTGAACGAAGAGGTCAAAGGTAGCATTGAGGCCCTCACAGATTCCTCAGGAGAGTGGCCGGGTATGACCTCGGCCTTCTCGCCTGAGAAGTTCCAGCAGGCCGTGCTGGACGTTCAGGAATACATCCGCCAAGGCGATGTATTTCAAGTGAACCTCTCGCTGCGCCAGGAGGCGCAGCTGAAGTCCTCGCCGGAGGATGTTTACGAATGGCTGCGCAAGCTCAATCCGTCCCCGTACATGGGGCTCTTGCGGTCGCCCGGCTTCGCGCTATCCAGCGCTTCACCGGAGCTGCTCGTCAAGCTGCACGGGGACAAAGTGAGCGCACGGCCAATCGCCGGCACCCGGCGGCGAGGCCTGACTCCCGCGGAGGATGCCGCCATGGAGGCGGAGCTTCGCGGGAGCGAAAAGGAGATCGCCGAGCATATTATGCTTGTCGATCTGGAGCGCAACGACATCGGGCGTGTCGCTGCATATGGATCCGTCAGCGTGCCTGAGCTGATGACGGTGGAGCGCTACTCTCATGTGATGCATCTCGTTTCGCAGGTAGAGGGCCAGGTCGCACCGGATAAGGATGCTTATGCTGTAATCGCAGCATTGTTCCCAGGGGGAACGATTACAGGCGCGCCCAAAGTAAGAACAATGGAAATCATTGAAGAGCTGGAGCCGGTTCGGCGTGGGCCGTATACAGGATCCATGGGCTTTATTGACTATAACGGAAATATGGAATTAAATATTATTATTAGAACACTGGCTGTAAAGGATGGGGTCGGATATATTCAGACAGGTGCGGGCATCGTGATCGACTCTGATCCATACCGTGAATACCGTGAATGCCATAATAAAGCCAAAGCGGTAGTGAAGGCAGTACTCTGTAGTGAGTTACAGCAGGAATCCCAAACTACCAGCGGCGCCGAAGGGGGAGAAACACTGTGATCTTGGTCATCGATAATTATGATTCCTTTACGTATAACCTCGTACAGTATTTGGGTGAACTTGGGGAAGAGGTTAAAGTACACCGCAACGATGAAATTACCATTGAAGAGATTGAAAAAATGGCTCCCGATCATATTTTAATTTCTCCAGGACCATGTACACCTAATGAAGCGGGGATCAGTTTGGAATTGTTACATCATTTCAAAGGTATTATTCCGATCTTCGGCGTATGCCTTGGGCATCAGGCGATAGGCCAAGCATTTGGTGGAAATGTTATTCGTGCAGAGCGTTTGATGCATGGAAAGACATCCCCGATTCATCATAAGGGCACGTCGGTTTTTGAAGGTCTGGAGTCTCCTTTTACGGCAACGAGATATCATTCTTTGATTGTAGAGCGCGAGAGTCTGCCGGATTGTCTGGAGATTACAGCGGAGACCGAAGAAGGGGAGATTATGGCACTGCGCCATAAAGAATACCCTATCGAAGGTGTGCAATTCCATCCGGAATCGATTATTACGGATCATGGTCATACGATGCTGCGTAATTTCTTGAAACGGAGAGCCGGAGAAACGGCATGAAATATATAGGATTTAACAATGGTGTCATTGATGCAAGACAAGCCGTGGTTTCCGCCCTGGATCACGGTTTTTTATACGGCATAGGATTGTTCGAGACCTTTCGGACGTATGGGGGAGTGCCTTTTCTGCTGGAGCGTCATTTGAAGCGTATGGCAGAGGGCTGCAAGGAGCTTGGTATTCCATTTGCGCAGGATGTTGAACAACTGCAGGAGTGGATCCAGCGTGTTATGGACAAAAATGAATTAAAAGAAGCTTATATACGCTATACCGTGACCGCTGGTGAGGATATTCTCGGATTACCTGCGGGCGACTATTGCGAACCCAATCATTTGCTGTACATCAAAGCGCTGCCGAAAGTATCCGAAAAGATATATAGCGAAGGCAAAGACCTGCAATTGTTGTCCTTAAGGCGTAACACTCCGGAGGGAGCAGTGCGATTCAAGTCTCTGCATTATATGAATAATATTTTGGCCAAGCGTGAGCTTAGGGGCTATGCCTCTGCGGCGAATGGTGCTGAAGGACTGATGTTGACTGCACAAGAGATCATAGCAGAGGGCATTGTCAGTAACATCTTTTTTATAAAAAACAATATTCTCCACACTCCAGATATCTCAGCTGGGATTCTACCGGGAATTACCCGGGAAATGGTAATGGAGCTGGCTCGTAGTGCTGGGATTAGGGTAGAAGAGGGCGCATATCATTGGGAGCAGTTAAAAATAGCCGACGAAGTATTTCTTACTAATTCCGTACAAGAAATTGTCCCGGTCACAACGCTTTGGGAAAAAGATAAAAAATTTACCGTAGGCGATGGCCTTTGCGGCAGAATGACTTCGGATTTGATTTCATTCTATAGAGAAAGGACGGGAATATCGAAATGAGACCAGCCATATTCAAGCGGACATACCGCTGTGGAAATACTGATTTGGAATTGGGAAAGCGAACGCTGATTATGGGCATCCTGAATGTAACCCCGGATTCTTTTTCAGATGGAGGACTTTGGGATGATCCGGACAAAGCAGTAGAACATGCGCTACAAATGGCCGCAGACGGTGCTGATATTATAGATATTGGTGGAGAATCTACCCGTCCTGGTCATAAACCAGTGGGGCTTGAAGAGGAATTAGCTCGTGTATTGCCTGTCATCGAGAGTATTCATCGAGCGGCACCGCATATTCCGTTATCTATAGATACCTATAAAGCTGAAGTGGCACGCCAAGCTATTGCTGCTGGTGCCCATATCATTAATGATATATGGGGCTGTAAAGCTGATCCGGAAATGGCGGCAGTGGCAGCTGCTGCGGACTGTCCCATTATTTTGATGCATAACCGGCAGGACCGTGATTATACGAATCTAAGTGCGGATATGTCGGCAGACCTTAAGGAAAGTATTGATCTTGCTTTAGCCGCAGGAGTGAAGCCGGCCAATATCATCTTGGATCCAGGGATCGGCTTTGCGAAGGATTTTAATGAAAATTTGCAGGCGATGATGCTTTTGGACGGGTTGACTGAGTTTGGCTATCCACTGTTACTGGCGACTTCACGCAAAAAATTCATCCGGACCGTACTTGATTTGCCCGCTGATGATGTTGTGGAAGGTACCGCAGCTACAGTAGCCTTTGGTATTGCTCAGGGCTGCCAGATCGTACGAGTGCATGATGTGTCCCTAATAAAACGAACGGTTAAGATGTGTGATGCGATGTTGTATGCTGCACCTCCATTGGTGCGTGAATAAAGATATTTTATAAAAAGGGCGGGTTTAAAGATGGATAAAATGACACTGCATCGAATGGAATATTACGGATATCATGGTGTGTTTGAAGAAGAGCGTAAGCTGGGCCAACGTTTTTACATTGATTTGGAGCTGGAACTTGATCTACAGGGAGCGGGCCAGAACGATGATTTGAACCAAACCGTAAACTATGCTGAAGTGCATGAACTGGTCAAAAACATTGTCGAAATAAAGTCCTTTAAGTTAATTGAAGCTCTGGCAGAATATATTGCATCCTCCGTACTGGACACTTATACTGTTATCAATGCAGTAACGGTAAAGGTAACTAAACCGCATCCGCCATTCGACATTCATTTTCAGGGAGTGACTGTGGAGCTGCGCAGAACTAGAAAGTGAGAACAAAGTCCATGAATATACATTCCACCTCTGAAGAATCAGAGGCTTATATTGCTTTAGGGGCTAATTTGGGCGACCGTGAGGGCACGCTGTCAGAGGCTTTGAACAGACTGAATAATCATGATGAAATATCGGTAGTTCGCTGCTCCAAAGTCTACGAGACAGAGCCAGTAGGTTATTTAGATCAGCCGCAGTTTCTTAATATGGCAGCAGCTTTGCGCACGACGCTTGCGCCAGAGACCTTGCTGGAAGTAATGCTGGGGATCGAAACGCAACTGGGTCGTATCCGGGATATTCGCTATGGACCGAGAACGGTAGATCTAGATTTATTGTGGGTAGAGGGCCAGACACTTGATACTCCGCATTTAACGTTACCGCATCCGCGTATGTTTGAGCGTGCATTTGTAATGCTTCCGCTCAGTGATATCGTTCCACAGAATGAACAGTCTTCCGGACTCCGCAAGTTGATTACAGCAGCGCTTCAAGACATAGACGGGAAGGAAGGAATTCGGTTGTGGACAACAAGCGTATGGGACGGAGGGTCAGGGCATTCCGCAAGCTAAAAGGCTATACTCAGCAGGAACTTGCGGATCTCACTGGGATTTCCTTGGCTGTGCTTGGCGCAGTCGAGAGGGGCAATAGACGTTTGGAAGATCAAATTTTAGATAAAATTGCGAATGTCCTAGGGGTTACAACCGAAGAATTGGTAAACCCTGACTCATAATTTTTAAGCAATTTAAATAGGAATAATGGAAGTGATACGAATGCTGAAGATTGGCGACATTGAGATGAAAAATCAAGTTGTTCTGGCACCTATGGCTGGGGTGTGCAATCCGGCCTTTCGTCTAATCGCTAAAGAGTTTGGTACAGGTTTAGTCTGTGCGGAAATGGTGAGCGACAAGGCTATTATTCACGGAAATACGCGTACTCGCGAAATGTTATTTGTAGATGAACGGGAGAAACCGCTTAGTTTGCAGATTTTTGGCGGGGATAGAGAATCACTGGTGCAAGCAGCTAAAGTAGTTGATAAAGAAACCAATGCTGATATTATCGATATCAATATGGGATGCCCAGTGCCTAAAGTAACTAAATGTGATGCAGGAGCCCGCTGGCTTTTGAATCCCGACAAAATCTATGAAATGGTCTCTGCGGTTGTCGATGTTGTTGATAAACCCGTAACCGTGAAAATGCGGATTGGCTGGGATAGCGAGCATATTTTTGTCGAAGATAATGCACGTGCAGTAGAACGTGCCGGTGGCAAGGCTGTCAGTGTACATGGACGAACACGGGAGCAACTCTATACGGGGCGTGCGGATTGGAATTATATCAAGATGGCAAAAGAAGCGGTCTCCATTCCGGTTATAGGCAATGGTGATGTGAATACACCTGAAGATGCTCGGGCTATGCTTGATCAGACCGGTTGTGATGGCGTGATGATCGGGCGCGGTGCGCTAGGTAACCCATGGATGCTGTACCGTACGATTCAGTATTTAAGCACCGGGGAACTGATGCCTGAACCTGGATTGGATGAGAAGATTAAGGTTGCCATTCTTCATATGGATCGGCTGGTTGCACTTAAGGGAGAAGCAGTAGCCGTTCGGGAGATGCGTAAGCATATGGCTTGGTATTTAAAAGGCCTGAAGTCTGCTGCACGAGTAAAGGATGTGCTCATGTTAGAGACAGAACGTGATGGAATGGTGAAGATTTTGAATGATTTTGTCGTTCAACTAAAGCATGAAGAAGAGAATAAGGGTAATGAAATGTCTGCTTCCGCAGTATAAACGTTGTTTTCCTTACGCTTTTTGAACACATCCTACTTTATATGTGGTGTCATTGACATTTTGTAGCGGTTCCAATATAATTTCACAGTATAAAATCGCCGTTACAGTAAGAGCAATGCAGCAGGGAGGGTTCTTATCCTCCTAGATTAGCATATAGTATGGTGTTTTCAATAAATGTATACGACAGGAGAATCGGTTGAGATGAGCGATAAAGAAGTCATCCTTACGCCGGACGGGCTAAAGCGTCTGGAAGATGAGCTGGAATTCCTCAAATCTGTGAAACGCCGCGAGGTTGCTGAACGGATTAAGGTAGCGATTGGCTACGGAGATATCAGTGAGAACTCGGAGTATGAAGACGCGAAGAATGAGCAGGCTTTTATCGAAGGACGCGTTATCACCTTGGAGAAGATGCTTCGCAACGCGCGCATCATTAATAGCGACGAGATCGTTACTGATGTGGTAAGTATCGGTGTTACTGTAAGTGTTGAAGATTTGGAATATGGTGACACTATGGAATACACGATCGTAGGTACAGCGGAGTCCGATCCACTGAATAATAAGATCTCCAACGAAAGTCCAGTAGGCAAAGCCATCATCGGCAAGAAAATAGGCACGATTGTTGACGTTAATACACCTGCAGGCGTTATTCAATATAAAATTCTCGATATCAGAATGAAGTAGTGTACAGATCTTATAGTCTGTAAATAGATGTGCTGCCGAATGTATAAGTAGTTTTGTTGTACGCAGGCAGATAAGGGAACATTGTTTGGGAAAGCTTCCTTAGGGAAGCTTTTTTTCAAAATATAAGGGATTTATATCTGCAAGGGGATGAATAGCATGACCGAGGAAATGAATAATGTGGAGAATGCAGAGAACGAACTTAGTGAGCTTTTGCAAATCCGCCGTGCCAAATTGGACGAGCTAAGAGGACTTGGTATCGATCCTTTCGGTAAAAAGTATGAGCGTACAGCTAACGCTGGCGACCTAGTATCGAAGTATGATGGACTTTCTAAAGAAGAATTGGACGAGCTATCTGTTGAAGTCAGCATAGCGGGTCGCATTATGGCAAAACGTGTTATGGGTAAAGCCAGTTTTGCGCATATCCAAGATCTCAGTGGAAGAATTCAGCTTTATGTTCGTCAAGACAGCATTCCTGAAACGCAATACGCAGCGTTCAATGTTCTCGATCTAGGAGACATTATCGGCGTTCGCGGAACAGTATTCAAAACCAAAACAGGCGAGACCTCCATCAAAGTGCATAATCTCGAAGTCTTGTCCAAGTCCTTGTTGCCGCTTCCTGAGAAATATCATGGTCTTAAAGATGTAGAGCTGCGTTACCGTCAGCGCTATGTTGATTTGATTATTAATCCGGAAGTTCAACAGACCTTTATTGCTCGTTCAAGAATCATTCAATCTATGCGACGTTATTTGGATTCACTTGGCTATCTTGAAGTTGAGACACCTACACTTCATGCGATTGCCGGTGGAGCTGCAGCGCGTCCGTTCATTACTTACCACAACACGCTTGAAATGCAGCTTTATATGCGTATTGCTATTGAGCTTCATTTGAAACGTCTTATTGTTGGTGGACTGGAAAAAGTATACGAAATCGGTCGTGTATACCGTAATGAAGGAATTTCGACTCGTCACAATCCTGAGTTTACTATGATTGAGCTGTATGAAGCTTATGCTGATTACAAGGACATCATGAACCTTACGGAGAATATGATCGCTCATATTGCCCAAGAGGTATTAGGAACTCAACAGGTCGACTATCAAGGCAAGCCGGTAGATCTGTCACCAGGATGGCGTCGTGTAACTATGGTTGATGCCGTTAAAGAAGTAACCGGTGTTGATTTCAGTGTTCATATGACAGATGAGGAAGCACAGGCTCTGGCAAAAGAGCACCGTGTACCTGTAGAGAAGCACATGTCTTTCGGTCATATCCTTAATGCTTTCTTCGAGCAATTTGTAGAGGAAACTCTGATTCAGCCTACCTTTGTAATGGGACATCCGGTTGAAATCTCACCACTCGCGAAGAAAAACGATGAGGATCCACGCTTCACCGATCGTTTTGAATTGTTTATTGTGGGTCGTGAACATGCGAATGCATTTAGTGAATTGAATGATCCGATCGACCAGCGTCAACGCTTTGAAGCGCAAATCCAGGAGAAAGAGCAAGGTAATGACGAAGCCCATGAAATGGACGATGACTTTATCCGTGCTTTGGAATATGGTATGCCTCCTACAGGTGGACTGGGAATCGGTGTAGACCGTTTGATCATGTTGCTTACCAATTCTGCATCTATTCGTGACGTACTGCTATTCCCGCATATGCGCAACCGTACAAACGAATAGTATTTATACAACAATGAGCACAGGGGAGCTGTCTAGCGGCGGTTCTCCTTGGCTACTGTTGATCAGAAGGTAAAGATTCTGGTATCGTTATGAGGATATATAGCTTAATACTAATTTGTTTGAAAAAAAGTGTTGCAATGAATCTCTATACATGATATATTCTATTTCTGGCCGAGAAACACACATGCCGAGCTCGAAAAAGAAATAAAAAAAGAGCTTGACATTAAACGGCTGAACATGATATAGTATAAGAGTTGCTGCTGAGACATTAAACGGCGCCAACGAGAACTTGATCTTTGAAAACTGAACAACGAGTGAGTAGGAAATCACGAAAGTGAAATCCAAAATTAGAGAATTAATTTTCTCGTCAGATGTTTCAAAATGAGCATATCGCTCTTTTCAATACTAATTGGAGAGTTTGATCCTGGCTCAGGACGAACGCTGGCGGCGTGCCTAATACATGCAAGTCGAGCGGAGTTATTTTGAAAGCTTGCTTTCAAAATAACTTAGCGGCGGACGGGTGAGTAACACGTAGGCAACCTGCCCCTTAGACTGGGATAACTACCGGAAACGGTAGCTAATACCGGATAATTTCTTTTTTCTCCTGAAGAAAGAATGAAAGACGGAGCAATCTGTCACTGAGGGATGGGCCTGCGGCGCATTAGCTAGTTGGTGGGGTAACGGCCCACCAAGGCGACGATGCGTAGCCGACCTGAGAGGGTGAACGGCCACACTGGGACTGAGACACGGCCCAGACTCCTACGGGAGGCAGCAGTAGGGAATCTTCCGCAATGGACGAAAGTCTGACGGAGCAACGCCGCGTGAGTGATGAAGGTTTTCGGATCGTAAAGCTCTGTTGCCAGGGAAGAACGTCCGGTAGAGTAACTGCTATCGGAGTGACGGTACCTGAGAAGAAAGCCCCGGCTAACTACGTGCCAGCAGCCGCGGTAATACGTAGGGGGCAAGCGTTGTCCGGAATTATTGGGCGTAAAGCGCGCGCAGGCGGTCATTTAAGTCTGGTGTTTAAACCTTGGGCTCAACCTGAGGTCGCACTGGAAACTGGGTGACTTGAGTACAGAAGAGGAAAGTGGAATTCCACGTGTAGCGGTGAAATGCGTAGATATGTGGAGGAACACCAGTGGCGAAGGCGACTTTCTGGGCTGTAACTGACGCTGAGGCGCGAAAGCGTGGGGAGCAAACAGGATTAGATACCCTGGTAGTCCACGCCGTAAACGATGAGTGCTAGGTGTTAGGGGTTTCGATACCCTTGGTGCCGAAGTTAACACAGTAAGCACTCCGCCTGGGGAGTACGGTCGCAAGACTGAAACTCAAAGGAATTGACGGGGACCCGCACAAGCAGTGGAGTATGTGGTTTAATTCGAAGCAACGCGAAGAACCTTACCAGGTCTTGACATCCCTCTGAATCCACTAGAGATAGTGGCGGCCTTCGGGACAGAGGAGACAGGTGGTGCATGGTTGTCGTCAGCTCGTGTCGTGAGATGTTGGGTTAAGTCCCGCAACGAGCGCAACCCTTAACTTTAGTTGCCAGCAAGTAATGTTGGGCACTCTAGAGTGACTGCCGGTGACAAACCGGAGGAAGGTGGGGATGACGTCAAATCATCATGCCCCTTATGACCTGGGCTACACACGTACTACAATGGCCGGTACAACGGGAAGCGAAGCCGCGAGGTGAAGCCAATCCCATCAAAGCCGGTCTCAGTTCGGATTGCAGGCTGCAACTCGCCTGCATGAAGTCGGAATTGCTAGTAATCGCGGATCAGCATGCCGCGGTGAATACGTTCCCGGGTCTTGTACACACCGCCCGTCACACCACGAGAGTTTACAACACCCGAAGTCGGTGGGGTAACCCGCAAGGGAGCCAGCCGCCGAAGGTGGGGTAGATGATTGGGGTGAAGTCGTAACAAGGTAGCCGTATCGGAAGGTGCGGCTGGATCACCTCCTTTCTATGGAGAATCGTCTTCTGCAATGAAGACATTCAAATCGGAAGTTAAACTTCCAAAATCTCAGGTTTAGGCCTGTTACTCACTCGTTGCTCAGTTTTGAGAGTTTAAGCTCTCATCTTTAAACTTGATCCTTGAAAACTGGATACCGAAACGAATTTGCGTTTTAGAACATCTTTTAGCAACTTGTGCAAACAAGTAAATGTTATTAGTGAGATGATTCCAAAGAGAATGTCATTGTATGATATTTTCCTGCGGAAAAATCAAGGTTAAGCTAATAAGAGCACACGGAGGATGCCTAGGCGCCAGGAGCCGACGAAGGACGTGGCGAACAACGAAACTGCCTCGGGGAGCTGTAAGCAAGCTTTGATCCGGGGGTGTCCGAATGGGGAAACCCAGCTGTGGTAATTCGCAGTTACTCATCTCTGAACACATAGGAGATGTAGAGGCAGACCAGGGGAACTGAAACATCTAAGTACCCTGAGGAAGAGAAAACAATAGTGATTCCGTCAGTAGCGGCGAGCGAACGCGGAACAGCCTAAACCTAAGAGCTTGCTCTTAGGGGTTGTGGGACGTCTCACATGGAGTTACAAAGGAATATGGTAGGCGAAGAGGTCTGGAAAGGCCCGCGATAGAGGTAAAAGCCCTGTAACCTAAACTGTGTTCTCTCCGAGACGGATCCCGAGTAGTGCGGGGCACGTGAAACCCCGTATGAATCCAGCAGGACCATCTGCTAAGGCTAAATACTACCTGGCGACCGATAGTGAAACAGTACCGTGAGGGAAAGGTGAAAAGCACCCCGGAAGGGGAGTGAAATAGAACCTGAAACCGTGTGCTTACAAAAAGTCAGAGCCCTATTAATGGGTGATGGCGTGCCTTTTGTAGAATGAACCGGCGAGTTACGTTTAACATGCAAGGTTAAGTCGAGAAGACGGAGCCGCAGCGAAAGCGAGTCTGAATAGGGCGATTGAGTATGTGGACGTAGACCCGAAACCGTGTGATCTACCCCTGTCCAGGGTGAAGGTGCGGTAACACGCACTGGAGGCCCGAACCCACGCATGTTGAAAAATGCGGGGATGAGGTGGGGGTAGCGGAGAAATTCCAATCGAACTCGGAGATAGCTGGTTCTCCCCGAAATAGCTTTAGGGCTAGCCTCGGTATAAGAGTAGTGGAGGTAGAGCACTGATTGGGTGCGGGGTCCGCAAGGATTACCAAGCTCAGTCAAACTCCGAATGCCATATACTTATTGCCGGGAGTCAGACAGTGAGTGCTAAGATCCATTGTCAAAAGGGAAACAGCCCAGACCATCAGCTAAGGTCCCCAAGTGTGTGTTAAGTGGGAAAGGATGTGGAGTTGCACAGACAACCAGGATGTTGGCTTAGAAGCAGCCACCATTGAAAGAGTGCGTAATAGCTCACTGGTCGAGTGACTCTGCGCCGAAAATGTAACGGGGCTAAACACACCACCGAAGCTATGGCTAGATACGTATGTATCTGGGGTAGGGGAGCGTTGTATGTGGGTTGAAGGTGTACCGTAAGGAGCGCTGGACAGCATACAAGTGAGAATGCCGGTATGAGTAACGAAAAGATCAGTGAGAATCTGATCCGCCGAAAGCCCAAGGTTTCCTGAGGAAGGCTCGTCCGCTCAGGGTAAGTCGGGACCTAAGGCGAGGCCGAAAGGCGTAGTCGAAGGACAACAGTTTGAAATTACTGTACCACCGTAATCCGCTATGAGCGATGGGGTGACGCAGGAGGGTAGTGACGCGGACTGATGGATATGTCCGTCTAAGCAGTGAGGCTGATGTGTAGGCAAATCCGCACATCATTAAGGCTGGGCTGTGATGGGGAGCGAAAATTACAGTAGCGAAGGTCATGATCTCACACTGCCAAGAAAAGCCTCTAGCCAGGAGAAGGTGCCCGTACCGCAAACCGACACAGGTAGGCGAGAAGAGAATTCTAAGGCGCGCGGAAGAACTCTCGTTAAGGAACTCGGCAAAATGACCCCGTAACTTCGGGAGAAGGGGTGCCCCGGTAGTGTGAATAGCACGAGGGGGCCGCAGTGAAAAGGCCCAAGCGACTGTTTAGCAAAAACACAGGTCTGTGCGAAGCCGCAAGGCGAAGTATACGGGCTGACGCCTGCCCGGTGCTGGAAGGTTAAGGGGAGTGGTTAGGGGTAACCCGAAGCTATGAACCGAAGCCCCAGTAAACGGCGGCCGTAACTATAACGGTCCTAAGGTAGCGAAATTCCTTGTCAGGTAAATTCTGACCCGCACGAATGGCGTAACGACTTGGGCGCTGTCTCAACGAGAGATCCGGTGAAATTTTAATACCTGTGAAGATGCAGGTTACCCGCGACAAGACGGAAAGACCCCATGGAGCTTTACTGCAGCTTGATATTGAATTTGGGTACGATCTGTACAGGATAGGTGGGAGCCGTAGAAATCGGAGCGCAAGCTTCGGTGGAGGCGCCGTTGGGATACCACCCTGATCGTATCTAGGTTCTAACCTAGTACCCTTACCGGGTACGGGGACCGTGTCAGGCGGGCAGTTTGACTGGGGCGGTCGCCTCCTAAAGAGTAACGGAGGCGTTCCAAGGTTCCCTCAGAATGGTTGGAAATCATTCGAAGAGTGCAAAGGCATAAGGGAGCTTGACTGCGAGACCTACAAGTCGAGCAGGGACGAAAGTCGGACTTAGTGATCCGGTGGTACCGCATGGAAGGGCCATCGCTCAACGGATAAAAGCTACCCTGGGGATAACAGGCTTATCTCCCCCAAGAGTCCACATCGACGGGGAGGTTTGGCACCTCGATGTCGGCTCATCGCATCCTGGGGCTGAAGTAGGTCCCAAGGGTTGGGCTGTTCGCCCATTAAAGCGGTACGCGAGCTGGGTTCAGAACGTCGTGAGACAGTTCGGTCCCTATCTGTCGTGGGCGCAGGAAATTTGAGAGGAGCTGTCCTTAGTACGAGAGGACCGGGATGGACGTACCGCTGGTGCACCAGTTGTTTCGCCAGAAGCATGGCTGGGTAGCTACGTACGGACGGGATAAGCGCTGAAAGCATCTAAGCGTGAAGCCCCCCTCAAGATGAGATTTCCCAATTAGTAAGACCCCTTGAAGACGACGAGGTAGATAGGTTGGAGGTGGAAGTGCAGTAATGCATGGAGCTGACCAATACTAATCGGTCGAGGGCTTATCCTATACTTAGAACGCAAATTCAATTCGGATTCAGTTTTCAGGCGACTCAAGCCTGTAACACGCTTAGAAATTCATTCTCACTTCTGGTGATGAACGAAATTTCACGCGGCAGCGTCTGTTTCACAGACGCATGTTTGGTGGCGATAGCGGAGGGGTTCCACACGTACCCATCCCGAACACGACCGTTAAGCCCTCCAGCGCCGATGGTACTTGGACCGAAGGGTCCTGGGAGAGTAGGACGTTGCCAAGCACGCAAGACCACTGTTGAGTAATCGACAGTGGTCTTTTTGTTGTATTATTGAAGAATTCATTAGGGTTTATTTTGAGATACTACATTAGAGATAGGTGTAAGCATTGGTGATGGGTATGGTGGATTGTATAAATTCACCTCTAAATGTCCACTCTGTGCGGACAATAGTCCAATAATTCGCTTACGTGGGAGTCGTTTTTTGAATACCTACTCTGATGATGTAATGTTCTTGACAGTCCAAATGCCCTTTGCTAAGATGGCAATAATATATTTTTGGATAAGCATCTCAAACCTAAATTGAAGACATGAACTTGTTCAACTTCCAGATGTACAGAGTTGTCTGTCGTGTATGGACTTAAAGTCGAAGGTTCTTCTTTTATAAAGTTTGTAGGCGGGTATAATTTAAAAACAACCGAGGAGGAATGACCCAGGTGTGGAAAGATAAGTTTGGTAAAGAAGGTCTGACTTTTGATGATGTGCTGCTGGTTCCGCGTAAATCTGAGGTACTGCCGAAGGAAGTAGATTTGACTACAGTTCTAAGTAAGAATGTGAAGTTGAACATCCCACTTATGAGTGCAGGTATGGACACAGTCACAGAAGCGGCTATGGCCATTGCTATTGCTCGTGAGGGTGGTATCGGGATTATTCACAAGAATATGCCTGTAGAGCAGCAAGCGGAAGAAGTGGATCGTGTAAAACGTTCCGAGAGCGGAGTTATTACTAACCCATTCTCTCTTTCAGCAGAACATCTGGTATCCGATGCTGAACTGCTGATGGGTAAATATCGTATTTCCGGAGTACCGATTGTAGACACTGACAACAAACTGGTCGGTATTCTAAC
Source organism: Paenibacillus sp. FSL R5-0923 (assembly GCF_038009145.1). NCBI lineage: Bacteria > Bacillati > Bacillota > Bacilli > Caryophanales > Paenibacillaceae > Paenibacillus > Paenibacillus sp. FSL R5-0923. Next base: position 661,422 of record NZ_JBBPAT010000001.1, on the reverse strand, counting down.
TAATAGAGATTTACGTTTTATTCATGACTTTAATATTCCAATCAAAGAAGTTATGACACATGAGAATCTCGTGACTGCTGCTGTAGGTACGACACTTCAAGAAGCAGAAGGCATCTTACAACGTCATAAAATTGAGAAATTGCCGCTGGTGGACGAGAATAACGTTCTTAAGGGCCTAATCACAATTAAAGATATTGAGAAGGCGATTCAGTTCCCTAACGGAGCGAAAGATGCACAGGGTCGCTTACTGGTTGGAGCAGCTGTTGGTATCTCTAAAGATACATTCGAGCGTACTGCAGCGTTAGTGAAATCAGGTGTCGATTTGATCGTCGTCGATTCTGCACATGGTCACCACATTAATATTATTGAAGCGGTTCGCCAAATTCGTGAGTTGTATCCTGATCTTACGATTGTTGCTGGTAACGTGGCTACAGGTGAAGCAACCCGTGAACTTATTGAAGCTGGAGCTTCTGTAGTTAAAGTAGGTATTGGACCTGGATCTATCTGTACAACACGAGTTATCGCTGGTATCGGTGTTCCGCAGGTTACAGCCATTTATGATTGTGCAACGGTTGCTCGTGAGTACGGAGTTCCTATCATCGCTGACGGTGGAATCAAGTATTCCGGTGAAATCACTAAGGCTATTGCCGCTGGTGCTCATGCAGTAATGATGGGAAGTATGTTTGCGGGTACAGAAGAAAGCCCAGGAGAATCGGAGCTTTATCAAGGCCGTAAATTTAAAGTATATCGTGGTATGGGCAGTATGAGTGCCATGAAACAAGGTAGTAAGGATCGTTATTTCCAGGATGACGATAAGAAGCTTGTTCCTGAAGGAATTGAGGGTCGTATCGCTTTTAAAGGGCCTCTTTCGGATACCGTTCATCAATTGATTGGCGGACTGCGTTCGGGTATGGGCTACTGTGGGACCAAGTCACTCGAAGAACTTCGGAATGACACTTCTTTCATTCGCATCACAAGTGCTGGACTTCGCGAAAGCCATCCACATGATGTGCAAATTACGAAAGAAGCGCCAAATTATTCCGTGTAATGGACTAGAAAGACTATTTTTTGGACAGACAGGACTATTTCGTCCTGTCTGTCTTTTTTTGCGTGTACCCCTGTGTTAGAATAGAACAAGCTATTGATATGAGGTTTAAAGGAGAGTAGTAATCATTGAAGCACAAACAGAAATTTAACGGTAAGCAATTTATGATTAAGACAGTCACAGTAGGTCTACTTTTAAATATGTTAGTTTCCACTCCACTTCCGGCATTCGCTGAGGAAGGTACGACAACGACAATACAAGCTGGTACTGCAACTCAGACGACTCAGAAAGCAGTAAAGATCCCTTCTGTGGAATCACTGGGTCTAAATTTGAAATCAGCGGTTCTAATAGAACCAACAACAGGTGAAATTCTTTTATCTATGAATGCAGATGAGGCTTTGCCTCCAGCTAGTATGACTAAGATGATGACAGAGTATCTTGTAGCAGAAGCGGTGAAGACTGGACAGCTTTCATGGGATCAAAAAGTCATAGTAGGGGAAAATGCGTCTAAACAGGTTGGATCACGTATTTTTCTAGCGGAAAATGACGAGCATACGGTTGAAGAGCTGTACATAGCAATGGCTGTCGGATCTGCAAATGATGCTACAGTAGCTTTGGCAGAACTAGTTTCCGGATCAGAATTGGAATTCGTAGAGCTAATGAATCAGACTGCCCAGAAGATGGGGATGAAAACTGCCTATTTTGTTAATTCTACTGGATTAGACAAAGCTGACATGCCTAAGAAGTACCGCTCAACTGATAAGAAAGAAAACGTAATGTCAGCGATGGATGCTGCTATTCTTGCCAAATATATCGTTACTGATCATCCTGATTTTAATAGATTTACAACGGTTCAGTCGTATAAGTTCCGTGAACGTGATACCGCACCAATGATTAACTTTAACTGGATGTTGGAAGCTAACAAGAGTATCCAGAATTTTAAGGCTTATGCTTATGAGGGATTGGATGGTTTGAAAACAGGCCATACCGCTAGAGCAAAATATTGTTTTGCAGGTACAGCTGTTCGTGATGGCATGCGTCTGATAAGTGTAGTAATGGGGGCTAATACAGAGCCACACCGTTTTACAGAGACGAAGAAAGTACTTGATTTCGGATTTAATAATTTTGAAATCAAACAGGTCGTGGCCCCTAAAGCAGTGATAGCCGGCAACGAAACCGTGCCAGTTCTTAAAGGGAAAAATAAAAAGGTGTCTGTAGTTACGGATGAAGCTGTTTCGTTTATCGTCCCTAAGGGAACAACCTCCCCTCAAATTAAAACAACTGTTGAAATAAATGATCCAGCAACCTTAGTTGCTCCTATAGAACAATCTGCTAAAGTGGGTAAGGTTACTTATTCCTACCAAGTTGAAGGCATGTCTGATGTTCAGCAGAAGACAGTTAATCTGATTACTGCTGAAGAAGCGGAGAAAGCCGGTTGGTTCAGTTTATTCCTTAGAGCCATTGGAGATTTCTTCGGCGATTTATTTACAGGGATCAAGAACTTGTTCTAATGAATTTAGCATCGAAAATTGCGTTAAATCCGAGTAAGTGGATTGTATATTTCCCTTCATTGGGGTAAAATTACAAGTTAGATTAAGATAGATCATTCGGGGGGCTAGGACATGGAAACTGGAACATCGCGAGTTAAAAGAGGCATGGCAGAAATGCAAAAAGGCGGCGTCATTATGGACGTCATGAATGCAGAACAAGCAAAAATTGCTGAGGCTGCGGGTGCAGTAGCTGTTATGGCATTGGAACGCGTGCCTTCTGATATTCGCGCAGCTGGCGGTGTAGCACGGATGGCCGATCCTACAATTGTAGAAGAAGTTATCAAAGTGGTAAGTATCCCTGTTATGGCTAAGGCTCGTATTGGCCATTACGTAGAAGCAAAGGTTCTGGAATCCTTGGGTGTCGACTATTTGGATGAGAGTGAAGTTCTTACTCCTGCTGATGAAGTTTTCCATATTAATAAACGTGAGTTCACTGTTCCGTTCGTATGTGGAGCTAAAGACTTGGGTGAAGCCTTGAGACGTATTAACGAAGGTGCATCCATGATCCGTACGAAAGGTGAACCAGGAACAGGAAATATTGTTGAAGCAGTGCGTCATATGCGCTTTATCAATAGTCAAATCCGCAAAGTAACTAATTTGTCCAAGGATGAGCTATATAATGAAGCTAAGAACCTGGGAGTTCCTTACGAGCTACTGCTTGAAGTGCATGAGCTTGGTAAGCTGCCGGTTGTTAACTTTGCTGCTGGCGGTGTAGCAACTCCTGCCGATGCTGCCCTGATGATGCATCTAGGTGCGGATGGTGTGTTTGTAGGCTCAGGTATTTTTAAATCGGACAACCCTGAGAAATTTGCCCGTGCGATCGTTGAAGCCACTACACACTATACTGATTACAAACTGATTGCAGAAGTATCTAAGAACCTTGGCGCACCAATGAAGGGGATTGATATTGCAACTCTAACCCCGGCTGAACGTATGTCGGAGCGTGGCCGTTAATAGAGAGAAGGTTGCCCGGATGAAAATAGGAGTGCTGGCGCTTCAAGGCGCAGTTACGGAGCATATTGTTAGTATAGAGAAGACCGGAGCAGTGGGCGTACCTATCAAGCGAGTAGAGCAGCTTGAGGAGGTTGATGGCCTAATTATTCCTGGTGGTGAGAGTACAACGATCGGTAAACTGATGCGAAAATATGGCTTCATCGAAGCCATACGTGATTTCTCCAATCAGGGCAAGCCGATTTTTGGAACATGCGCGGGTATGATTGTTCTGGCCAAACAAATTGCCGGCGGCGAACCAGGGCATTTGGAGCTAATGGATATTACGGTGGCTCGGAATGCATTCGGTCGTCAACGGGAAAGCTTTGAATGTGATCTGGAGGTTAAAGGAATTGATGAGCCGGTTCGTGCTGTTTTTATACGTGCACCGCTTATCAACGAGGTAGGCCCCGGTGTAGAAGTGCTTACAGTCTATAATGATGAGATTGTAACTGCACGGGAGGGTAACCTGCTGGTGTCTTCTTTTCATCCAGAATTGACCGATGATTTCAGACTGCATCAATATTTTGCTGATATGGTAGAGGCTACTAGGCAAGTGCAACAACAGAATCGCATATAAGAACATCCTGACTCTTTCAAAGCTGTAAGCAGCAATTTGAAAGAGTTTAGGCTGTTTTCAGGAGGGAAACTTTGTGTTAGACGTAAAAGTATTACGCAGTGATTACGCTCGAGTTGAACAAGCCTTAGAGAAACGGGGTAAATCACTGGATTTAATTGCTGATTTTCCACAACTTGATCTACGCAGACGTGAATTACTGCAAGAAACAGAAGGTCTTAAGAACCGTCGTAATACGGTTTCTGGTGAAGTAGCGAAGAAGAAGAAGAATGGTGAGCCAGCAGATGACCTAATTGCAGAAATGCGTACGGTATCTGACCGAATTAAAGAGCTTGATGACGAAGTGCGTGAATTGGAAGTTCAGATTGCTGAACTTACTATGAGTATTCCGAATATTCCTCATGATTCAGTTCCAGTTGGTAAATCTGAGGATGATAACGTTGAATTGCGTCGCTGGTCGGAGCCAAAAGAATTCGGATTTACTCCGAAATCACATTGGGAGCTTGCGCAGCAGCTCGATATTATTGATTTTGAAGCTGCAGCGAAGGTTACGGGATCTCGGTTTGTTTTTTATAAAGGACTGGGAGCACGTTTAGAGCGGGCGCTTATTAACTTTATGATGGATCTGCACAGTGGTGAGCATAACTATGAAGAAATGCTGCCGCCTTACATTGTGAATAAAGACAGCTTGTACGGAACGGGGCAACTTCCTAAGTTTGAGGAAGATCTGTTTAAGTTACGTGACACTGAATACTATTTGATTCCTACAGCGGAAGTACCTGTGACCAACTACTATCGCGAAGAGATTTTGACAGCAGCAGATCTACCTAAGTATCATGTAGCATACAGCTCTTGTTTCCGTTCTGAGGCGGGTTCAGCTGGCCGTGATACTCGCGGTCTGATCCGTCAGCATCAATTCAACAAGGTAGAGCTGGTGAAGCTTACTACACCTGAATCCTCTTATGAGGAGTTAGAAAAAATGACAGCAGATGCTGAGCGTGTGCTGCAGCTTCTTGGATTGCCATATCGCGTACTTGGGCTATGTACAGCTGATATGGGCTTTACATCGGCTAAGACGTACGATTTGGAAGTATGGCTGCCTGAGAGTGGAATGTACCGTGAGATCTCTTCTTGCTCAAATACGGAGGACTTCCAAGCGCGTCGGGCAAATATTCGTTTCCGTAAAGATCCGAAATCCAAACCTGAATTTGTTCATACACTGAACGGATCTGCTTTGGCTGTTGGGCGTACTGTTGCAGCAATTCTTGAGAATTATCAGCAAGAGGATGGTAGTGTTCTGATTCCGGAATGTCTACAACCGTATATGCGCAATGTAAAATCGATCCAACCTAAAACTATTTAAGAAAATAGTTGCTTTTTCTTCGCACCATATGGTACAATTACTAATGCATGTGAAATTTATATGCATTTGGAGAGGTACCGAAGCGGTCATAACGGGGCGGTCTTGAAAACCGTTAGGGTGCAAGCCCACATGGGTTCGAATCCCATCCTCTCCGCCATTCCTTTATGAACTTTAAGAAATAAGCAGATAGAAACCGTCTCCTTTGGAGGCGGTTTTTTTGTTGTGCTTGAACTGGTACAGTTTTAGTTATTGTTTGATGAACCTAGTTCCATTGAGAATAAAAAGATTGATTTCTCCGCAATGTATTAGAGAAGGAGGATGATCATAATTATGGACAGACAATTGGAAGTAGATCAGCATAATCTTGTCTCGGCCTGGCAAGAACGCCTGCCTGCGTTAATGGAGGATGGGGACAGTTTCAATGTACTAGCGGATGATGGTGATCCGAATAGTCTGCTTATTCATTTTAATGCAGCAGGACGTCAAGGGTACTCACTTGATTTTCGTTGCAGGTATGTAGATAGCAGGGAGGTCGCTGTTGATCTGCTTGATGTGGAGCAGAGTGGAATTCATATTGATGAGCATAGTGATGCAGTACAGCTATTAGCACAGCAGTATTCACGGCAAATTCACGAATGTGCTCAGGCTCTACAGAATATAACTAATCCTTAGGAGGAATGAACAATGTCAAAGCCAAAAAGTATTCCAGTTCCCGGGGCACAGCCCAACGATGGCCAGCGTAGAAAGGAGCATAATTCTTCTGCACCAGAACCACTTTCTGGCTCTAAAAAGGTGAAGCAGGCTAATCATGTAGACCATCATAATCCGCAAGGATAACAAATAAAAACAATAAGAATTATAAAGAAGTGTTTCTTGATTTTTACAAATAGTTTATGATAAGTGGGGGAGATTTTTTTTACATGGGAGAGGAGAAAAATAATGAACAAAAAATGGGGTTTATCGGCCGCGGCACTGTTGCTTACAGCAGCAGTAATTCTGCCAGGATGTGCAAGTAAACAGGAGGCGCCAAAAGAGGCCTTAAAATCAGCCGCGTCAAAAGCGACTACGATGTCTTCATATGAGATGAAGAGTAAATTCTCGATCAATGATCTAACCATCGAGACTGCTGATGCTGAATCTGCTGCAATGACCACACAGGTACTCAGCATGCTCAAGAATGCTGATATTACCGTCGACGGGGTTTATCAGGCTGATCCAATGCAGACAGAGCTAACTATGGTTCTGAATCTCAAGGGCGATATGAGCATGAGCTTCAATGTCCCTATGGTGATGACCACTGAGAAGTTGTATGTTAAGATTCCATCGATTCCGTTCTTCCCGATTCCGGAGACAATCGTTAACAAGTTTGTAGAGGTGGATCTGAAGGCGTTGGCAGAGCAAGAGGGTGCTGAGTTTAATCCAAGCTCTCTGGATACGCAGAAAATGCAAAAGTTCTCTAATGAAGTGATGGACACTGTACTAGCTGAATATGATGAAGGAAAGTATTTCAAAGAGCTTAGTCCAAAGGAAGCAAATTTACCAGAAGGTGTTGAAGCTAAACAAGTCGTTCAGTTCCAAGTGACAAACGATAATGTTAAAGAAGCAATCACCATCTTTGTGAATAATGCCCTGCCTAAAATCATTGATATTGTGAGCAAGGAAGAATACAAGGATATGCTGCAGATTAATGATGCTGATCTGGCTAAGGCTAAAGAAGAGATCACATCAAGTGAAACTAGAACTGAATTCGATAAGAGTTTGGCGGATCTTGATAAGTATCTTACAATTAATCAGTTCCACTACAATACAGCGATCAATAAAGACGGATTCCCTGTGTATCAGGATTTATTGATGGACATTAAAGTAAATGATCCGGAAGATGGCACGAACGTAGCCTTCTCTGTAAACGGAACAGGTCAATATGGCAAGATTAACGAGAAGCCAGAGTTCAAGATTGGTATTCCTCAGGGCGATGATGTAATTACAATGGATCAACTAGAGGAGCAATTCGGTAGCTTGGGGACTTATTAATAAGAAGTTACGAGAGAAAGACCCGCATGTTGCGTATGATATACGCCCATGCGGGTCTTTTTATTAGAAAAAAAGATTTTAATTCTGAACGAGTCAGTAGGAAGTTATTTATGTTCATCCGGTAATACATCTTCGGCCAATATTGAGTAGGTTTGATGATCCTGCCACTGACCGTTTATTTTGAGATACTGGCGGGCGATACCTTCAGGTTTAAATCCGCTCTTCTCCAGCACCCTCCGGGAAGCCTCATTATGCAATAAGATGGCTGCCTGAACCCTATGAAGACCTAAAGCTCGAAAAGCATAGCCTAGAATTAATCCGACCGCTGCCGTCATATAACCTTTTCCTTGCATCCGATAATCCATTAAATAGCCTAAATCAGCATATTGAGCTATACCTCTTGAGACGTTAGATAGCGTGATTTGACCTATTAGCTGTCCATCCAGCAGATAAATGCCGAACATATAAGCTCTGTCCTGTAGGGCGTCCTCAATACGCTGATTGATGATCCGTTGTTGACTCTCCAAAGTGTAGAATTGCTCATCGCGTTTTGGTTCAAATGGTTCATGTGTTAATCGATTATTCAAACGTAGCTCCAGTAAGTTCTCTGTATCCTTTAGCTCTAGAGGAGAAATATAGATACCATGTGAGGTATGATATAAAGTAAGCGTCATTTCAGGTCTCTCCTTTTTTTAAATATAAGAAAGTATAAGTTTAGCACCTATACTTTATGTTTTATATTTCTCGCTTAAACGCTTACCGTCTTTATAAGGACGCCGAAGGCGTTTATGCTTGTTTCGATGGTTTTTGACGTAAACGACGAAAGAATGAGGTCAGTAGGTCTGCACATTCTTCTTGTAAAATCCCCTGAATCACTTCGGTGCGATGGTTAAAACGCGGTTCTTCAAGCAAATTCATGAGGGTCCCAGCACATCCAGCCTTAGGATCAGGAGTGCCATATACAGTGAGGGGTACTCTTGATTGTACAATCGCTCCCGCACACATAGGACAAGGCTCTAAAGTAACATACAGCTGGCAATCCAGCAGTCGCCATGAGTTCATGACATTGCTGGCCTCACGAATGGCAACCATTTCTGCATGAGCTGTAGAATCCATTGTAGTTTCTCTTAAATTGTATCCACGTCCGATAATTTCACCATGCCGTACGATGACCGCCCCAATGGGAACCTCTCCTAATGCTTCAGCCTTGCGGGCTTCTGCTATCGCCTGCCTCATCCAGTGTTCATGAACCGCTCGCATATCATCTAGCGATTCACCTGCTTTAATATTCAAGATCATCTTCCCTTCCTTTATATCCATTGTACAACGAACAAATATTCGTTCTTAACAAAATGTGCATAACTCTGTGGATAACCGCCTACTTATACACATTTTTGTACACATCGTTTTATAATAAAATGTTTATATGTGCATAAGCTGTGGATGGTTTCTTAAAATATAAGAAAGTATAAGTTTCACGCTATACTTTGTCCTTATATTTCGCGCTTAAACGCTTCCCGTCCATATAAGGACGCCGAAGGCATTTATACTTGTATATTGTAGAGAAAGACCTTTTGAATTTCAATATTCTTGAATTGGAACGCTACATTGAAATGTCTTTTCAAATGTGAGGGCAAAAGGTATGATGTTTATTGTAGGCCCCGCAAGGATTTACCAGTGGATAAGAGGTGAACAAACAGTTTGTCCATAAAGACAAAACTATCTGCTATTATTTTTGGGGCGGTGTTGCTAATTTTAGCACTGAACCTGACATTTAACCTTTATGCCGCCCAAAATAATCTACGGAATGAAAGCATTAATAATATGCAACTAACCGCTATGCAAATGGCCGTTTCTGTAGAACAAAGTAACTATAGCTCTAACTATGTAGAATATCAAATTGCGCATAATTTAAGGATGGCGGCTATCTTTGCCTCCGAGGAGCTGGACCCCGACTATAGGAATGTGACGAATGAAGAACTTAAGGCCCTAACTTCCAAGGTGGGCGTGTCTAATATTTCAATTCTGGTAAAGACTGATAACGATATTGTAATAGCGAGGTCTTCGCTACCTAGTGATATTGGGGTGTCCACAAAGGACTGGGGGTACTGGTATCTGGCCTTTTTGGAGTTGTTCGATAATCAGGAGGTATCCGTGGGTCAGGGGCAGGCCATGGACCATTTTTGGTCAGGCCCTTTTGATTATTCAACCTACAATCTCGATTTCATTGAAAAGTGGGGATATTACCATGATGAAGAGAGCAACTACATCATAAATCCTGTTATTCTCAATACTGCAGCCAGCGACTATGTCAAGATTACCAATCCCGATCAAATCGCAGCGCAGACTAAAGAAGCTAATCCAGGGATCTTAGAACTCACAGGATTTAACCCAGTAACATTTGGCTCAGCAAGTATGAAGGCTGACGGAACTGACACATTGAATAAGAATCTTGGTAACCGTCCCATTAAGTACGGCACCTATACTTATGGTAATGTGGAGCAGGATAGAACAGCGATTCTATTGGCTCAGGAGAAGCAGAAGCCGGTTACACTGGAGACGAAAGTGCTTGGAAAAAGAGTGCTCAAAAGCTTCATCCCTATCCAATCTCCTGGACTGAAAGCTTATGTGATTGGAGTCGTTTTGGATTACTCCGTGATTTCATCTGTGGTTCATGAACAATTAATTAATAATCTGACAACTTCACTGTTATTACTTACATTATTCTTGTTATGTAGTTACATACTGTCTGGATTTGTTACTCGTCCTATTCAGGCGATACTTGCCAAAGTGAACGATGTAGCCAAAGGGAAATTCGAGCCTCCACTTAAGGTAACTAGCCGGGATGAGTTAGGGCAACTGGCACTACGAATCAACGCTATGACGGCTCATCTCATGCAGCGCACTAATCGACTCAAACAGACACTGGAAGAGAACCGAGCAGTTAAGGAGCATTTGGAATCGGTCATTAATGGAACCTCTGATGCGATACATACCATCGATATGGACGGCCGAATTACTAGTACGAACAGAGCCTTCGAAGAACTGTATGGATGGAGTGCCAAAGAGGTGCTAGGGAATAAGCCTTACCTTGTGCCTGCCACAGCGCTTAAGCAGGAGGAAGAGCGGCTTGATGCGTTAAAGAGTGGTGCGGTTCTACCACCAATTGAAACCGTAAGACTTAAACGTGATGGAGCAATTGTTGAAGTTAGTGTTAGTACCTCAGTGATTCGTGATGAAGACGGGTATCCACATTCCTTTATTCACGTCTCACGTGATATGACGGAACGTAACCGAATGGAGGAACTGCTTAGACGCTCTGAGAAGCTGACTACAGTTGGCCAATTAGCCGCGGGAGTAGCTCATGAGATTCGTAATCCTCTTACGACGCTAAAAGGATTTTTGCAGCTTCAACAAGAAAAGCAGATTTTGGTCCCCCTCCATATTGAACTGATGTTGTCCGAGCTCGAGCGGATTAATCTGATCGTAAGTGAATTTTTAATTTTGGCCAAGCCTCAAGCTGTTCATTTTCAGGAAAAAGATGTGCGGGATATCCTTGGTGATGTGGTTTCTCTATTAGACAGTCAAGCTCATTTGTTTGGGATTCAGTTTAGTGCGACATTCTCTGAATATCCATCCACCGTACATTGTGAAGTGAACCAGCTAAAGCAGGTGTTTATTAACATCGTCAAAAATGCTATTGAAGCTATGCCTGATGGTGGTGTGATTTCAATGGAGTTAAGAAATACCTTGGATTCTGTCTTCATTCTTATTTCAGATCAAGGCGAAGGAATTCCTAAGGATATGCTGCCTAAGCTGGGTGAGCCCTTCTTCACCAATAAGGAGTCGGGAACAGGCTTAGGGCTAATGATTAGCCAACGTATTATTCAGGCTCATAAGGGTCATTTGGAAATACAAAGTGAAGTGGGTCAAGGGACAACTGTTATGATCAAGCTGCCTGCAGCTGGTACGGATACCCCTTGGCTTAATATTAAGGATGAACGGAGTGAAGGACAACGTGAGAATTAATAAATTCATCAGTGAGACAGGGTACTGTTCACGCCGTGAAGCAGATAAGCTGGTGGAAGGTGGTAGAGTTACGATCAACGGACAACCTGCTGTGCTTGGCAGTCAGGCCGTTCCAGGCGATGATGTAAGAATAGATGGTGTTGCACTTGAAACATCAAGCCAGACGGTTTACATTGCGTTAAACAAGCCAGTGGGTATCACTTCAACTACAGAGCAGCATATTAAGGGGAATATTGTTGATTTTGTAGGTCATCATGAGCGAATCTTCCCGATTGGGCGACTCGATAAGGATTCAGAAGGATTGATTTTGCTTACCAACGATGGGGACATCGTTAACAAGATTTTACGGTCCGAAGGTCGGCATGAAAAAGAGTATGTTGTTACTGTAGACAGACCGATTACGCCATCATTTATTACCGGGATGTCAAGCGGCGTAAAGATATTAGGTGAGAAGACGCTACCTTGTGAGGTCACTCGTATTACAGAGCGTGTATTCCGTATTATTTTGACGGAAGGTAAGAATCGTCAGATCCGTCGTATGTGCAGCGCTTTTGGCTACGAGGTTAGAAAGCTTCAACGCATTCGGATTATGAATATTCGTCTAGGGGCATTACAAACAGGAGAATGGCGTGAGCTGTCTGCTGAAGAGAAGCAAGAACTTGGAGCTACACTGAACTACGAACTTCTATAACTTAGAAAAGCCTAGATTTGAATACAATGTATCAAAAAAGAGCTGTTCCATCGGTCTAAGACCTTGGGACAGCTCTTTATGTTTGTAATAGGATAACCATTATTCATCGGAAGGAGCAATACCTGAGAACTCTTTGGTTTCTTGATATTTACGAATAATGGATACTTCAACCCGGCGGTTCTTACTTCGTCCAACAGCTGTTGTATTTTCAGAAATGGGGTGGTATTCCCCGTATCCAATCGCACTAAATTTCCGTGGATTCAGGTTCGTATTTGTTAGCAAGATCTTCATGAACTGAAGGGCGCGATCGGCGCTCAGGTCCCAGTTGGAAGAATAGTCGCTATTAGAGATAGGGATATTATCGGTATGTCCTTGCACGACTACGTCATAATCCGGGAATTGCTGCAGCATGGTTGAGATGGACTTTGCTAATTGCCGAGAATCATCTTTAACTACTGCCTGTCCGGATGCGAACAACGCGTTATCACTTATCGTAATCATAAGCTGGGATTGATTGAGCTTAGTACTGAGTAGATCGGTAAGGCCGTTCTTGCTGATATATTGATCAAACTGCTTCTTAAGCTTCTCTAAATCCTCTTGTTCCTTTTGCCGCAGCTTAGCCATTTCTGTTTGTTCATTTTTCTTGGTTACTGATTTATCCATTTGATCATTTTTTCCTAAATCCTCTTGACTCTTAGATGGCATTGCCGCCCGCTCTTCAAGAACACCTGTACCGCCATTAAGAGCAGAACTGAAGGCTTGACTCATCTCTTCGAATTTTTTGGCATCCGTTGCACTCATAGAATACATTACGATGAACAAGGCTACCAGAAGGGTCATAAGATCAGAATAAGGCAGTAGCCACGATTCATCGGCGTGTTCTTCATGCTCTTCGTGTCGTCTAGTCTTTTTGCTCACCCGATCCACTCTCCTTCTCATCATTTAACTTAGCTCGTTCCGAAGGTGTCAGGAAGACAGCAAGCTTCTGATTGATGGCAATAGTGGATACACCGGATTGTATGGACAAAAGACCTTCGACCATCATCATTCGAACTTCAATTTCACGTTTGGAAAGTCGTTTTAGCTTATTGGCAATAGGATGCCATAATACGTAACCTGTAAAGATACCGAGTAGTGTTGCGATGAAGGCAGCCCCGATTGCTGCAGCCAATTTGTTCATATCACTCATATCAGCCAGAGCGGCTATAAGTCCGATAACGGCCCCGAGTACGCCAAGTGTAGGAGCATACATACCCGCTTGTGAGAAAATGAGTGCGCCTGCTTTATGTCTATCCTCTGTGGCGTGGATGTCCTCCATGAGAACATCGCGGACAAAATCCTGATCATTTCCATCAATAATCATCCGCATGCCATTTCTGAGGAAGTTATCTTCTATTTCATCGACTTTCGACTCAAGAGCCAGCAGACCTTCACGCCGTGTAATAGAAGCCCACTCCATGAACATAGTAATTAATTCGGATTTACTGATTAATTTCTTTTTGACAAAAATCATTTTAAACAGACTTGGAATCTTCTTGACCTCCGAGAACGGAAAGGCCATAAAGATGGAAGCTGCCGTACCCACTAAGATAATAACGTAAGCAGCAGGTGTGGCTAAAGCGTGAAGAGGAGCGTGCTTGAGGATCATACCCCAAATAACTGCAACTAGACCAAAAATTAAACCAAGTATTGTTGAAATTTCCATTATGCACCTCGTCCATGAGATTATAAGATGTGTTCCGACAAAGCCGCGTATATCATCCTTGAAACAGCGGCAAGGCACTCTGTTCGAAACCGAATAACGTATATTCTTATTTATCGACATCATTCCGTTTTTTGTGAAGTCATTTTTTCGGCTATAATGGATAAGGTAAGTAATTATTCATCTGTGGAGAAAACGGAGTGATACATGTGGGTGTAAAGCATGGTAGAGATTACGGTGAAATCCTAACGGATTTGACTGAGGCTGTCGGAAGAATTTCCGATGGGTACTTATTTTTTGAAATGGATCCAGAAGAGTGGCAAGAATTGCCGCAGGAATCCAAGATGGAGGTATGGGAGGCACTGGCTGAGGATCTTTTCTTCGCGCTGGGTAATGAACCTATGATTGAGGTGGGGAGCGGCGTTATCATTTACGATAAGGACACGCACCGCATTAATATTTTAGTCGGAGAAGAGGATTTAGCCTCTGTTGTTTTGATTTAAGAAGAGGCGGCGGCGGGGCGTAATTTGCCCGTAGTTAGTAGCCCGTGTTAAAATTGGTGTAGCCGAGTTATAATCGCTGGGATTCTTGAATACATTTAATCGAAAATATTGCCTTTATCCTGGCACATCCCTTGGACCTCAGAAGCTAAGGGATGTTTTGTTTAACGAATAAGACGAGTAAAGGGACCTGCGGATTTTACTGCAATTTTTAGTAAGGGAGGAAACGAATTGTTATTTACCGAAGAAGAACTGCGTGAGCAGATCAGCAAGCTGGAAGGTTGGAAGCTGGAAGAGAATACCATGGTGCGAAAATATATGTTCAGCCAATATATGAAGGGTATTGCTTTCGTTGATGAAGTAGCCACCATTTCAGAAGCCTTTGATCACCATCCACATATTACGATTGATTATAAGACAGTGACTTTACGACTGAAATCAAATGAGGAAGACGGTATTACAGCTCTAGATATTCGAGAGGCACATGAATTTAATGAAGCCTTTGAGAAAAATCGTTAGTGTCACCTAAACTCATAAATAAACGCCCGTGCGAAGATAGTGAACTATCTTCTGGCACGGGCGTTTTTAGTTGCTTAGGTAGTAGTTACTGTTACTTTTTCTCTGAGAGCCAGAGGGCGACGTTTGCAATCTCCTCAGGGGCTAGCTTTTCTTTAAAGGAAGGCATTTGACCTCGTCCTTTAGTGACGATACTGTAGATTTCTTCAGCATCATGCTGACCGCCTTCATTTTGAAGACTGGGTCCAACTCCACCTTGAAGCTGATCGCCGTGACAGGTGATACAGCTGGCTTTCACGGTTGCTTCGGCCTTTGCCGCATCCAATTGGACTTCCGGCATCGTCGGCTTATTCTGTTCAGCTACCTCTTCTTTACCTGGAAGTGTAAACATAAGTACTACCGCAAAGGCACAGGCGGCAAAAAACAAACCGCTCATGATCCATTTCTGCATCCCAGTTCGTCCCTTCTATGTAAGCTGCTCCCTACATTATAGCTCAAGGTGAAGCGTTATCATAGGGTTTGTGACAAAAAAATGAACGATAATGCCATCAAATCATTGAAAAATATGGAATTTAATATTATTTATCATAGACCATGCAATAAAAAGGTTTGTTTCCTGTGGGGGTTAGGCGCTCATACGTATCGGTAATCGTAAATCCACACTTTTGGTAAGTTCGGATCGCCCGCTGGTTCCAGGTCAATACCTCTAGATCAATCTCACGCTCAGGATAACGAATTAAGGCTGCTTGCACGATTGCATCCATGAATATTTTCCCTAGACCTTGACCGCATAGATCAGGGCGCATACCAATCCCCAAGCGAACAACACCTTCCATTGGAAACAACTGCGCGAATCCACACAAAATCCCTTGCCCATTTAGTATGGAGACATATTGCTCATTCCGTAGCTGCGGGTCACCGAACTCGATTCCAAGAGCCTGCATTTGCTCCCACGGCATCCAGCCGTAAATATTATAAGGGGCAGTGTAATCCCAGTTGCAAACCTCTTCCGCGTGACTGGTCTCCATAGGCGCTACATGAAAAGTAACAGAGGGATTTATCATAAGGTCAAGGACCTCCTTTCACGGGGGAACTTTAAATGTCTTATATTTCTAGCTTAAAATACTTATGGTCCTTATAAGGACATCGAAGGCGTTTATGCTTGTAACTAATTATATACAAAAAGAGGCATGGTCGACTCAGAAATTTATTAGGATTATTGTTTTACAAATTCTGAGAGGGGTAAATACTAAATAAGACAAAAAACAAGCTCTTCCCCAAGAATCAACATCTTGGAAAAGAGCCTATGTACGATTTACTTATTGAACATCATCATTATCTTCTGTCTCAGAAGCAACAGAATGATAAGCATCCGTGCTCATAATTCGTTTAGCACCGATGTAGCGTTTCACGTAGTAGCTATCACTCAGGGAGCTAATCGTTACACCGCGTGAGGAAGATGCGTGTGCAAACTTGCCTTCACCGACATAAATACCGACATGGGAGACACCCTTACCACTTGTATTGAAGAATACAAGATCTCCAGATCTTAAATCATCTTGGGAGATAGCAGTACCCATTTGATACTGGGAACCTGATTGGTGTGGTAGGTTTATACCAATTTTATCAAATACATACATTGTAAATCCGGAGCAATCAAATCCATTTGTGGAGATGCCGCCGGATACGTACTTAGTTCCGATGGTCTTGTCGATCACTTTATCCATTTTGGAATCCGCGAAAGCGCTTCCTGCTCCGATGGTGAAAATAATGGAAAAGCTAAGTACTGCTGCTGCTAGCTTCTTCTTCAAAAGTTTATACCCCTTCCGGATGCCTACGAGGTTAGCTTAAGGGTTCGGTTGAAGGTCCCCTATGACCCCTCTAAAAATGGAGGTCAATTCACCCAAAGTTGGTTCCCCCGTTTTCCTAATAGTTAGGAAACTCGGCTGATACTGTTGATTAGGAATAGCTTGTAATCAATACATGACAAAACCTTTGTAAATAACAACTTAATGATTACAAAAATGTTACTAAAATCTTACTGCAGTTATTGTAACAAACAGAGTGCCGCTTGGCAATCGTTTTTAACATAATCATGCAGAAAAATTCGTTTTTTTAAAGACAAAATGCATATGTAAGCGATAATATTAAACTAATTTTTATATTTATTGAAATTTTTATCAAATAAAAGTGTTTAAAGTCCGTTCTAGAGGTGTAAAGAATATAATAAGGCAAAAGAAAACCTGGATTCGATTAAGTGAATAATCAAACCCAGGTCTATATAATGTAATTGTGAGGTTATAGTTGTGGGGAAGTATTAATCGTAGGCTATAGCTTGATATGAGGAAGTACTCATTACTCTTTTAGCACCAACGTAGCGATTGGCCCAGTAGGACTGGCTAAGTGAAGTGATGGTCACGCCATATGAAGATGATGATTGTGCGAATTTTCCGTTTCCAACATAAATGCCGACATGGGATACGCCGTTGCCCAATGTGTTAAAGAAAACTAGGTCACCTGAACGCAATTTGCTTTTGGCTACAGGAGTTCCGACATTATATTGAGCTTTTGAAGTACGGGGCAAAGAAAGACCCACCTTCTTGAATACATACGTAGTAAATCCAGAACAGTCAAACCCGGCAGTGCTAGTGCCTCCGGTTTTATAGGCAACTCCAATTGTCTTTGAAATAACACTGTCCATCTTAGAATCTGCAAAGGCACTTCCTCCACCAATAGAGAACGCCATCACAAGTCCTAGCGCCGCAGCGACGCATGCTTTTCTTAAATTCTTCAAAAAAATTGTACCCCTTCCAATGCCTGTGAGGTTAGCTTAAGGATTCGGTAGAAGGTTCCCCTATGATCACTGCAAAGCGAGATCAATTCACCCAAAATATGGTTCCCCCACTTCCCGGTGCAAGGAATTCGGCGTTTTATGCACCAGATAGTGACTTATCGACATGACTACGACAAATACATGAAGTTATGTAGAAATCGTTTCAAATGATTACAAACTTGTTACCAATGGAACAGGACTTATTGTAACAAAGTCTTTACGATTTTGCAAATCCTCATAATTTGTCTATAACGCGAAAGAGTCCCAGCTCCTGATTCAGGAACCGGGACTCTTATATTATGTTCTGTAATGCTTCAAATTATTGTGGAAATGCTTTACTGTGCCATAGATGATATTGAGCTGAAATTCCCCACATTTTGAAGAGTGTTGAGGGCAGTGATGAAAGTTGACGAATAAGAAGTGCTGGTAGGCCAGGACAGAAGATACCCGTTAGTCCGCACACTAGCAAAAGGATCAGGCCTGCTGCACCAAGTATGATTGAAATTCCTATTGCCGGAATCAGCGACTTCAAGCAAATGAATATGGAGGAGAACATCCCCGTGCCGCTGGTATAACCAAACTGCATATATAGAAGGAACAGGCGCACGATAAAGATGTATATAAGCCATGCCAATACGTATGGAACTAGATGAAGTAACAAAGAGTAGTTCAGAAAGGAGGACAAGAATAGCCCGTACATTTTTGGAGCAAGCCAGTATAACGGAAGTAGAGCCAGCACCCATTCGATTAGACTGAAGATAAACACTGGAAATCCATAAAGCTTCATACCGGGAAAAAAGAACAGGCCACGCTCTCCTTTTCGCTCCTGATGGAGTTCATGCAGTAATCCTGCCCTTATGAAGGGGGAGAGTAGCAGTCGTAAGACAACAAGCCCTAGGAACATCCATAACCAAGTACGTATCGCAGGATCTGTGTTCAAGCTGAACTGCCCTTCGACATAATAGAGTAGTCTACCCATTCCGCTGCCTCCAGCGTCTTTATCTGGATAACGCAGTAGAATTGGAACGATAGCAGACCGGATGAAGCCGTACATAAAGTAGCCCCAGAGCAGTCGGTAGATGAAGAGCAGAATCAGAATATAAAATTGCTCCTTCATGCTTTGCCAGCCGCGGGTTATCGATGTTCTCACAATCATTCACCTCACCAGACAAGAGTTCCGAGCACGGTTTCAACTAGTTTAGTTACACTTAATGTCCATCGGGAGAGCGTTTTGGGCTCTATTTCCGCCAGTCTGAAGTTATTAAGATGTTTGTTTTCTAACAGAATGGTATGCTCAGGATCAACCTCAGCAGAGAGAAGAAGCTGATCGCTTAACAATTGGAAGGTAGTCTCTGCTCCTTCACCGCTCCAGACCCGCTCTGTAGCAGAGCCATCGGCGAATGTGAATTTAATGGGAACGTCAACGTAATGGCTCCCTTTGTTTGTAATCTTTACTATGGATTCATAGCTCTGAGCATCGCTGTTGCCATTCTTTTTAATCGTAATCGTATCTACTGAGAAATCAGGAGCACCACCACCATAAATATAATCTTCGAAATAAGGCTGCCATGATTTTTTGGTTACCTTCTCAATGACTTTTTGAAAATCAGACGTAGTGGGGTGCTGGAAACGGAATTTACGTGCGTAAGTGGACATGATGCTGTTCATTGCCTTAGTGCCTACTTGGCGTTCAATATCCTTAAGTACTAGCTTTCCGCGAATATACACATTCCGGCTATAGGATTCTGCCCCGGCATATTTCCATGTCTCTAAATTTAGCGGCTCTGATTTGGTCACCAAGCTGGACTGAAGAGGGAGATTCGTTTTGATGCCATATTCTTGCTCCATGAGTCTGTCTTCAGCATAAGAAGTGAAGCTTTCATCTAGCCAAGCCTCCTCGAATTCATTGCTGGCTACCATGCCGTAAAAGTATTGATGGCCAATTTCATGAACGACGGTTCTTTCAAGTGAGGTGTCAGGAGAAGAGTCTGTGGCTCCAAACGCTGTAATGAGTGTTGGATACTCCATTCCTCCAGCCCCATTCCCCTCCTTAGGCGGAACGATAATAGACAGAGTCGAGTAGGGATAAGGACCATACCATTTGCTGAAGTAGGTCAGAGCTGCCTTAGCGGCCTGAAGGTATCGTTCCTTTAAGTCTTTGTGTAATGGATCGAGATACACCTTAATCCGTACACCAGGCACTTCTGGCGTAGAGAAGGCTTCTTCGGCTACTGTAAAATCAGGGGATGCCGCCCACGCAAAGTCATGGACATCGTCAGCGTAGAACTGATATATTTTTTGATCTTGCTTTAGCTTGGCATTCTTCACAGGAAATCCCGTCGCAGCTACCGTGTAGTCGGAAGGAACCGCAATCGTTACATTAAAGATGCCAAAATCGCTGTAAAATTCAGAGGTGCCGTGGTACTGATGCAAATCCCAGCCTTCCTCCTTAACCCCGCGTGTGCCCATAGGCTCGTATACACTAAGTTTAGGGAACCATTGCCCAGCCATCACGAAATTGCCTGATGCGCCCATACGGGCAAATATTTTGGGGAGCTGGACCTCGTACTGGAGTTTAAGCGTGACACTTTCTCCACCATTAACCGGCTGTGGGAGATGTACCTTTAGGAGTGTCTTATCGTTGACGTTACCATCATCGGGTTGTACAAATTGCACTCTTTGCATTAGTGATGTTCCTTCTGTTGTGCGCAAATCGGTTAAAGTCATACTTCCGAAGCCGTTCTCTGGCATGGTGTCACCTCTGAGCGTTCCTCCGGACTCCTTCATAAAGGTAGTATCTGATGAAGCAAAAGCATTTGGATACATATGAAAATATAGATCACTTACCGGTTTTACACCGGGGTGTGTCCAGGTTACCGTCTCAGAAGCGATTAAGGTTTCTGTATCAGGAACAAGCTGAACATCGATGTGATACTCGACAACTCGTTGACTTAATGCCTCTTCTGCTGGAACGGGGGCGCTTTCAGGCAGTGTCTGCTGTGGTGCAGCTGCAGGAGCTATGCCGCTTGAGGACTTGGCCTCTTTTGAAACAAAGCTAGTAACAGAAGATGTGGAGTTATCCCCCGAATAGACCCATATGCCTCCTAATAGCACGAGGGTGGCCAGGGTCGCAAAGATGATGATGTACCTTAATGACAGTGACTTCATAGTGTGATTCCTCCCGTGACAAGCATCTACGGGATGTATATGTTTGCAATCGCCGCATTATTAGCTAAAATTAAATTATTCGTAAGAGGAGGGGTGTGCACTCGTGGACAACATACAACCGGAGGGCAAGAAACAGATTGCCTTAAATATTGTGAATGCCAAAAGTAAACATAAAGGCTTTGGAGCGGGCTCTATAGAGCTCAATAACGTATCGCCTGTCATTATTGATGGCGGTGAAGCAGTCATTGATATTGGTGCCATGCATGCCAAGAGTAAGGTTGAAAAGGGGATTAAATTCTCCATGAACCGTGAAGATGTACCTAACGGTAGACAGGTTTGGGTAGTATGGGTAGCAGTGGACCGTACACAGGATAGTCAATTCTATGGCGGAATAACGGCCTGTGAAATGTGGATCGATACGGAAGCACGTCGCGGTTGGAAAATTCTCGCCGAGCATGTCAATAAGTTGGATGCTGCTCTAAAACGCAAAATCGATGTGGGAGGGCTTGGCGCAGTTGAAAAAGCTGCCCTCAAATCCCTCTTGATCTCTCATAATGAGGCATGGTGGACTGCGTCCTCCGATGAGCTTAAGGCTGCACTGATCGAGTAGGAACGAATTACCCGGACAAGGTTACCTGATACAGAAAAAAGGCTTCGACATCCTGAAATAGGAGAGTCGAAGCCTTTTTGAATTGAACACAATGAATTAGTTTACGATTTGCCTGCCGTACTAAGTTTGCGTTTGAGTTGACTTACTCTGGCTTGACTGATCCCAAGAATTTCAGCAAGCTCTTTCTGATTGGCATATGGATGTTCTTCTATGGCCCGCTCCAGGCGTTGGCACATATCCTCTGTCTTCGTCTTCCGGATCGTGCTGCTGTGTTCTGACACTTCGCCTGCAAAATCTTGGCGCGCCTCAGGCACTTGAGACATGCGTTCAGGGTCGGCAATTTCTTTTAGACAGCTACTGCAAATAAATTGCTCTTTATAGTAGGTGACATGGTCGTGGCTTCTGCAAAACGTACATTCTGTCGAGGTGTACTTCCTGAGTATGATGGTGTTATCGTTTAATATAAAAAATTCGATAGGATCACCAATGTCGATATTACGAGTCATACGGATTTCTGCGGGAACCACAATTCTCCCAAGACTGTCTAAACTCCGGATCATGCCTGTATCCTTCATCCCATGTCCCTCATTTACATCTTTATATTTTGGTTGCTACTAACTATTATAGCAGTAATTGTGAGTTAAGAGAATGGGGTGAATATAATTAATGAAGCGGTTACATCCTTTGTGGGAGAAGTGAAAATTGAGTTTGGCCATCCTATGGATTCTACAATAAATAAGTAATAAAAAAGAAAAACCTCTTCAATTAATGAAGAGGTTAATTCAACCACCAGCGTTTAATATTGTTCCACAGGGAACGACTTTCTTCAGCAGGATCTACTTTGCTTTGTACATCATCGACAGCGGGAGCTTTGCCATGTTGATCACAGTATTCGGTGGGCTCAGTTCCACTAATGAAAGTCTCCAGTTCTTTTTCGGGACAGTCTGCTGTAGCTAGCTTACCGGATTGCGGATTGATGTATACACTGACTACGCCATCTGGAATGGGAAAAATCTTAGGCGGGATATTTTCCAACGCTTTTTCAGTAAACTCCGCAAAAATTGGAGCTGCCCGTCGGCCATCGGTAGTTGTGATGTCGCGCCCCTTGTCATATCCAACCCAAACTGCAGTGGACAGCTCGGGGGTGAAGCCTACCATCCAGCCGTCTGTATCCGTAGTTCCAGTCTTGCCGGCTACCGGACGTTTGATTATAGAAGCTACGCGGTTTCCTGTCCCCCCAGTCTCAAATACCCCTTCCATTAAACGGGTCAACACATAGGCGGCAGAAGGCTCTACAATGGCTTCACCCTTTGACTGTGGTGCTTCATACAGCACCATACCATTAGAATCCGTTATTTTTAGAATGGCTGTGGTGGGCATTTTCTGACCACTGTTTCCAATAACAGCGAATGCCGCAGCCATTTCTAGCGGACTGATCGGTGAGGTACCGAGTGCCAGTGACGGCACGCTTTGAAGCGGACTATCAATGCCCATCTTGCCTGCCATCTCGCTCACCTTATCCGCGCCGATCTTCATGATCGTATTCACGGCATAGATATTGTCGGATGCTGCAATGGCTTGTCGCATATTGATTTCGCCCAGATACTTATCCCCGAAGTTCCGAGGCTGGTAGGTTTTGCGATTGTTATCATAATGGAACATCGTTGGCTGGCTTTTGAAAACGGAAAGACCAGTCATCTCTTTAGAAGAGAGTGCTGCTAAATACATGATCGGCTTAAAGGACGAGCCAGGCTGACGTGTGGTGGCTAGAGCATGGTTGTATTGGTTGGTACGATAATTTTTTCCGCCGACCATAGCTTTAATGTAGCCAGTGCGAGGATCGATGGAAACAAGAGCGGTCTCCAGATCACTCTTTTGATCCATCTCTTTGTCGACTGCTTGTTCTGCGGCATGCTGCATGTCAGGGTCAAGGGTAGTGTAAACATTTAGTCCCCCTTGTTCCAGCTCATCACTGCTGATGTGAAGAGATTCTGTGGCCAGATTGCGGATATAATCTCTGAAATAAGGTGCAACCACAGTGGTATCCTTCTGGCCTTGTGGTTTTAAGTTCAAGTCTTCCTGAACAGCCTGTCCTGCTTCTTCTTGTGTGATTTCTCCTAAATTGGTCATGACAGTCAAAATGATTTTTTGGCGTTTTTTAGCGTTGTCTAAATGATTGTACGGCGAATAATAGGTTGGTCCTTTTGGAATTCCAGCTAGCATGGTACTCTCTGCCAAGTCTAAGTCTGCTGCAGATTTACCAAAATACATTTGAGAGGCTGCTTCAATGCCATAGGCACCATGGCCATAGTAGATGTTATTTAAATACATGTTCAAGATTTCATCTTTGCTGTATTTCATCTCGAGCTGCATCGTATACAAGGCTTCTTTAGCTTTGCGCGTCCATGTCTTCTCGTGGGAGAGATAAAGATTTCTCGCGAGCTGCTGAGTTAGCGTGCTAGCCCCCTGCGTTCGGTTTCCCTCTTCCAGATTGACGAGCACGGCCCGAGCCATTCCCTTCATGTCAAATCCGGAATGCTCGTAAAACTTACGATCCTCCACGGCTAGTGTGGCTTCAATGAGCAGGGGAGAAATTTGACTTAATTTGACCGGTTCACGGCTACGCCCGTCTGAGGTAAAGGTGGCAAGAATATTGCCCCTGGAGTCGAGTAGCTTGGAGCGCACATCGTCGCCAATGGGAGGGAGATCTTTTTGGTATAGGTAACCGAGCAGAGCTCCCGTGGTCAGTAGAAACAATATAATCATGGCTACCAGCAGCCGGAATAAACGGCGGAAGCGGCTTTTTCGTTTGGGTGGACTCGTTGATTCACGTGACATGACACCAGACTCCCTTCTCCTTGTATTATGGGAAAGGAACTGGAAGGATATTCATTGTATAACTAGGTGATCTGTTAAAGGGACTATCACCGGAGGAGATTTAAATAGGAGATGACAAACTGTTTCCATTTTGTGACTATTCAATGGTGGATCATGCGTGCTTCAGGAGGTATAAAAGAGTAGAGATTGAAAGCGAGGGTATATATACAATAGGAGGTGTCATTATGAACTGGACGAAAAAGATTCACAGATCGACAATAACCGCCCTTTCGGCGACGCTAATAATGGTTTCAGGCTGGGGTGCATCAGCTTCTTCTGTACATGCTGCGGCATCGGCTACACCAGCGGCGTGCGGCACTGGAGATCATGGGCTACTACAGTCTCTGCAAAACAAGCATTCAGGAGACGTATCCACACCGCTTACCTTTTCTGATGTTCAGTTTCTGAATGGAGATATCGGACGGGCAGCAGGCAATGGATTTATGATTGGCACTTCTGATGGAGGCTGCAATTTTCAAGAAATTTATGAAGGCCAATGGAGCTTTAAACAGATTGATTTTCCCGATAACGTGCATGGTTTTGCCCTTGCTTCTGTAGAAGACGGTCAAGCTCGATATTTAATCAGTACCTCTAATGGCGGCTCAGAATGGAAAAGACTTTCGAATAAAGCTGTTAGCTTTGAAAGAATCGATTTTATCGACAGTAAGATTGGTTTCGGGTATAACAGGGCATCAACGTATTACACCAAGGACGGGGGACTTAGCTGGAGTAAGATTTCAACCCCATCCAATACACGCGGTGCTTATTTCAGTGATCGTAATACCGGCTGGGCCGTTGTAACTGTGCCTGGAACCAGCTACCGGGTAATGAAGACCGCAGATGGTGGCAAAACTTGGAGTTTATCGTTAAAGGTAGCCTTTACCGATCCAGAGTATGGGCAAATTACTTCAAAGGGAGATCAAGTTGATGTGGTTCTCTATGGCGGCTCAGGGATGAGTCAAACCTCATACTCCCTATATACAAGTACGAATAAGGGTAAAAGCTGGAATAGAGTGATCGCTCAGGAAACTGCTGGGGGTGGGCCTGCTCCGGGTAGTGGAAGAGCTGTAGTAAATAAAGGGCCTGCGTCTGGCAGACCGGGAAATTTGGAGCTGATAGGGAACAATACGACCTTCTTGGTGGGTTATTCCGACGCAGCAGAAAAAGTAGCGGTAGGACGCACATATAACGGTGGCAAGCAGTGGACCAATCTTCCGGCGATTGCTGGGTATGAAGGAGTAATCTCGTTCACTAGTAATAAAGAAGGCTGGCTAGCCGTTCGCGAACGCGATTATTCATCGTTATATGTAACTAAAGATGGCGGCGCATCTTGGCAACTTAGATTTTCGTTGAAAATTTTGTCCTTGTAACGGGCGGGTTAGTAAAGGTAGCGAGCATAGCTTTTAGTTTTCTAAACGGTTCCTAAGGGAACCGTTTTTTTGTGATTATGAAGTTGGTTGCACTTGTGTACAGTTTTACTACATGTTCCAAGTGTGCTTTTATCCATCAATATGGTAAAATTTTATGAGCTAAGCTAGATCTAATGGATTCTGAGATTGAAATGCTTCTTTGAACTGGATATAGTGTACAATGGGAAAGCGAATAGGCCTTTGAATGAATATAAAAATGTTTAAGTTTTACGACAGGCGTTTTTCTTATGCAGAATGCAGAGGCTTGCAGAATGGAGGAACGTGTGATGCCCGAATTACAGTCTAACAAATATGACGTCTCTATTACGCTCGTGAGCCTTCAAGATGGTCAGCGGAATGTTATGAAAGCGAATGGAGAGGTAGTATCCAAAGGATCGCATCTATATATTCAATATGAAGAGTTAGAGCAAGGCCCTCGAGGAGAGGAAATTTCTGTTCGTACAACAATAAAGATTGCAGGCAAACAGCTAAAGCTAATCCGCCACGGTGGGATACAGTCGGAACAGAGCTTTCAATCCGGACGGCGTCTGCCGGGATTCTATCGTTCACCATATACACAGTTTAATCTTTCTACAGAAACGAACAAGCTGGACGTGGTGCGCGAAGGGCGCTCCCTAACGGTTGCATGGGAATATGATTTGTACGTATACGAGGAATTGTCAGGAAAGTTTGCTATTAGTTTGCATATACAGGAGGAACCGAAATTATGACACAGAGAAAGAATCCGTTGGAGCTAGTGAATGAACGGGTAAAAGAAGCCATTGCCGATGCAATTGTAAATGCAGGAATTGTTGCACCGGAAGAGGTTCCGGATATCGTACTGGAAGTACCAAGAGATAAGGCACACGGTGATTTGGCTACGAACGCTGCTATGCAGCTGACCAAAATCGCAAAACGTAACCCGCGCCAAATTGCTGAGGCAATTATAGAACATTTGGATACTAGCAGCGCTTCTATTGAAAAAGCTGAGATTGCCGGACCAGGCTTTATTAACTTTACGTTGTCCAAGAATTATTTGTATCCAATTATCAGCCTTGTTGCTGAGCAGGGTGATGATTATGGCCGTATTAACATCGGTCAAGGTCAGAAGGTTGAAATGGAGTTCGTCAGCGCTAATCCAACGGGTAGCCTTCATTTAGGACATGCTCGTGGTGCTGCTGTCGGCGATGCGCTTTGCAACGTACTTGATTATGCAGGCTATCAGGTGACACGGGAATATTATATTAATGATGCCGGTAACCAGGTGGTCAACCTGTGCAAATCCATTGAAACTCGTTACCTGCAGGAGCTGGGCCAAGAAGCAGAAATGCCTGAAGACGGTTACCATGGCGAGGATATTAAGGGATTTGCTAAAGAGCTTGTGGCTGAAAAGGGTGATACACTACTCGAAATGAGCCCGAGTGACCGCGCAGCTTTTTTCCGGACTTATGGACTTAATAAAGAGCTCGATAAAATCAAACGTGATCTGGGACTATTCCGCGTAAACTTCGATATCTGGTTCAGTGAGACTTCCCTGTACGAGAACGGAGAAGTGTTACGCTCGCTAGATGAGCTTCGTGATCGTGGAGAAGTTTATGAGCAGGATGGGGCAACCTGGCTGCAAACGACTAAGTATGGCGATGATAAAGACCGCGTTCTGATTAAGAACGATGGCACATACACCTACCTTACACCGGACATTGCTTATCACAGCGATAAGTATGGCCGTGGTTACGATAAAATGATTAACATTTGGGGTGCGGATCATCATGGCTATATTCCGCGGATGAAAGCGGCGATGTCAGCACTTGGCAATGATCCTGAGAAGCTAGTGGTTCTGATTGCTCAGATGGTCAGCCTGTTCCAGAATGGTGAAAAGGTTAAAATGTCGAAACGTACCGGCAAAGCGGTTACGATGGAAGATTTGATGGAAGAAGTAGGAATCGATGCGATTCGTTATTTCTTCACCATGCGTAGCATGGATTCCCATCTCGATTTCGATATGGACTTGGCGATCTCTACTTCTAATGAGAACCCTGTATTCTACGTTCAATATGCGCATGCGCGTATCTGCAGCATCTTCCGTCAGGCAGAGGAGCAAGGGATCTCCATTCCTGATTACGCTGAGATTGACTTCTCCAAGCTGACAGCAGTGCATGAATATGACCTGCTGCGCAAAATTGGTGAGCTCCCAGCAGAAATTGCTGTTGCGGCTGAAGGTTATGCTCCACATCGCCTCATCCGTTATGTATATGAGCTGGCTGCGATGTTCCACAGTTATTACAAAGCTGAACGTGTAATCACTGAGGATGCCGCTCAAACCGTGGCACGACTTGCACTGCTTGGTGCTGCGCGTACCACCATTGCTAATGTCCTGCGTCTTGTTGGTGTTTCCGCACCAGACCGCATGTAATTCAACATCAAACGACAAAAAATCCGCCTTCCGGTTCTCTGGGAGGCGGATTTTATTTTGTGCCGTTCTTCGCACCGGCACAAGCTGCGCTCACGTCAGAGTGACCCACCCGGTGCCCGGGTAGGGTCTATACGTTCGCGGATACCGCCCGCTTGGCCCTCACTCCTGCTTTCAGCAGGCGTAGGGCATCGGCAGCGCCGCCGCCAAGGGATGCGCGTCGCTGCCCCTTGCGCAGCCGCACCGGGGACGCGGTACGGCGCAAGAGCAGCTTCAGCTCCCTTGGCGAGAGCCCCGGTCGCACCGCGAGCAGCAGTGCAGCGGCTCCCGTGACATGCGAGGTCGCCATGGAGGTGCCGCTCATCTCTTTGTAGCCCTCCTTCAGCCAACAGGAGGTCACGCCTTCGCCGGGGCCATAGACATCGATATAAGAACCGCGGTTGCTGAAGCCAGCAACACGATGTCTTTTATCGATGGCACCCACGGCAATCGTCTCAGGATAACGTGCGGGGTAGTCTCCGCCACGTTTTCCATCATTCCCGGATGAGGCGATGACAGCGATTCCGGCTCGGTACGCTTTAATAACCACATTGTGAAGCGCTTTGCTTCTAGTTTTCATTCCGAAGCTCATATTGATGATATCAATTTTATTCTGTACGCACCAATCAATGCCCAGTACAATGTCCGATACATACGCGGAGCCGCTATGATCAAAAGCCTTGACTGGATATAGCAACGCTCGTGGAGCCACTCCCATCATACCGCGTGTTCCTCCTGCCGCAGCTAGAGTGCCGGCGATATGAGTCCCGTGTCCATTATCATCTAGCGGCAACATTCCGCGGTGTAGTAAGTTGACCCCAGAGGCTAATGAATGCTTCAGATCGGGATGGCGGTAATCAGCACCTGTGTCGATTACGCCGATTTTGACGTGAACTCCGGTTGATTTGGACCATGCCTGAGGAGCATGAATGGCTTTTACTCCCCAAGGGAGTGTGGCGGTACCGCTCTTTTCGTTAGCTATGGAATGGATTTGTATTTGTAGATCCTCTTCGATATTTAGGAGGTCTGCAAATCGGTTCATTAGTTTTCCAGCTCCGGCAGCAGGCACAAAAAAGGCCCGAATCAGCGGAGATACCTGCACTTGCCGCAGCTCAGGCTGCTTCGCTTTCAGCGCCTTCCATTGTGTGAATGCCCCGGCATACTGGCGGGGATCATTGAAGGTAAGAATACGCCGCTCACCATTGTTGGGGGCAACCGATATTTCTTCAAGAAGCATGTGCCAAAATTTGTAATAGTCCATAGGTTTCGCTGTCCCCTCCTCGGTGCCCTGCTGCCATATTGTATGAGTGGAAGAGGGGGTCCGAATGGGAACTTGCCCTTTTTTAACGAAATGGGCTGCCCATCGTGTCAAAAGACGGCGCTTTACATAAAATAGACAGAAGAGATTAACACTCTCTTTGTAACATCACGTAAGGAGCCGATCCTTGGCGTGGATACAGTCATGCGCGGAGGGTTTCCTCCGCCTTTTTTTATTTAAAAGGAATTGTAAGTTTCACACAGGTACATATGTTTTGGGTTTATCCTTCTTCAAGATGGAGACAGGTTTCTGCTATGGATAACAGCCTGAAGGCTCTTTCTGTTAGCTGTTACCGCTTTTGACTTGCAATTTGTTGTCAAATAGGTTTTACTTAGTTTTGTTAATGGATATTATTGAAATAAACCGTAATGTGAACAATGCGTGAGAGGAAGTGTCCTTTAGTGAGTACGCCACTCAATTTAAAGCTAGACCCTGAGAAAGTTAAAGAAATGCCGATGGTGGATTTGGCCTTTCTAGTGCTTAAGGCAGCCAATACACCGTATTATTACCGTGATCTGATGGTCGAGGTAGCCAAGTTGCGCGGCATGACCGATCAACAAAGCCAAGATACTATTGCCCAGTTATATACCGAGATTAACATTGATGGGCGTTTTGCCTGTGTCGGAACCAACCTTTGGGGATTGAAACGCTGGTATCCTCTAGAGCGCTCTGATGATCCGGTTGGTAACACCAAACGCGTGCGTATCATCAACGATGAAGACGATGATTTGGAAGATGACGACTTTGCTGAAGAAGAAGAAAACTACGCTGCTGAAGAAGAGGATTTCGACGCTATCGACGAAGATCGCGACGACCTCTATTCCGACGACGACAGCGAAGAAGAAGTCGACGAAGATGTCGTGATCGATGAAGATGACATAGACGAAGATGACTCAGATGAAGACGATGCAGAAGATGACTCAGATGAAGACGATGCAGAAGCTGACAAGTAAGATAAATAATTTCAAAGAGTCTTGCTGATGGTATAATTCCTCCCTTGACAGTGGGGGAACGTCAGAGTAAACTATTGCATGGGCTTATCATGTAAGTTAATAAACGCGTTTCTTAAAATAAAAAGTGCCCCGGTTCTACGGGTGTCACTTTTTTGTTTTTTTAGATGCAAAGTAGCTGTAGTTTTATGTAATTTGCGGGACGACGTTTTATGTTTTCCCCGGTGAATCAAACTTTTGATTTCCCCTGTTTTGATGATAGTAAAACGGGTTACGATAAACACCATGCGCCGCTTTTATGTCTGGACTTTATTTAGGAGGGTTTTACAGTGACAAAGTATATTTTTGTAACGGGTGGCGTTGTGTCTTCCCTGGGCAAGGGCATTACCGCCGCTTCGCTGGGCAGGCTGCTCAAAAACAGAGGTCTAAAGGTAACGATTCAGAAATTTGATCCGTATCTTAACGTAGACCCTGGAACGATGAGTCCTTATCAGCACGGTGAAGTATTCGTAACCGATGACGGTGCGGAGACTGACCTTGACCTTGGACACTATGAACGGTTTATTGATATTAATCTGTCAAAGAACAACAATGTGACGACAGGTAAGATCTATTCATCCGTAATCAGCAAGGAACGTCGTGGAGAGTATTTGGGCGGAACTGTACAAGTTATCCCACACATTACGAATGAGATCAAAGAACGCGTGTTCCGTGCAGGCCGCGAGACCAACTCTGATGTTGTAATCACAGAGATTGGTGGAACCGTAGGTGATATTGAAAGTCTTCCGTTCCTGGAAGCCATTCGTCAGATCAAGAGTGATATCGGACGGGAAAATGTGATGTATATCCACGTAACCTTGATTCCTTATATCAAGGCTGCTGGAGAAGTGAAGACAAAGCCGACACAACACAGTGTTAAAGAGCTGCGCAGTATCGGTATTCAACCGAATGTCATCGTGTGCCGTACGGAATATGAGCTTTCCGCAGATATGAAAGCGAAGATCGCACTCTTTTGCGATATTGATGCTAATGCTGTTGTGGAATGCCGCGATGCTTCAACGTTGTATGAAGTTCCATTGAATCTTCGTGATGAAGGATTGGACGAGATTGTTGTTAATCATTTGAAGCTTACGACACCTGCGCCAGATATGCGTGAATGGGAAAGTATGCTTGAACGGATTCAGAAGCTTGAAAAAACAGTGGAAATTGCGATTGTTGGTAAGTACGTAGCACTGCATGACGCTTATTTGAGCGTTGTTGAATCACTTTCACACGCAGGCTTTGCTGCTAATGCAGAGGTTAAGATTCGCTGGGTGAATGCAGAGGAAATTACGGATGAGAACGTGGATGAAATGCTGCGTGGTATTGGTGGTATTCTTGTTCCTGGTGGTTTCGGTGATCGGGGAATTGAAGGTAAAATCTCCGCGATTCGTTATGCCCGTGAGAAATTGATACCTTTCTTCGGAATTTGCTTAGGTATGCAAGTTTCCGTAATCGAATATGGCCGTTCTGTTCTAGGTCTACAAGGTGCGAATAGCTCCGAAATCGATCCGAACACACCATATCCACTGATCGATCTGCTTCCTGAGCAGAAGGATATTGAAGATATGGGCGGTACTATGCGCCTTGGCTTGTATCCTTGTAAGATTGCTGAGGGTTCCCTGGCAATGTCTTGCTACGATGATGAACTGGTTTATGAGCGTCACCGTCACCGGTATGAGTTCAACAATACGTACCGTGATGAGATTGAAAAAGCAGGTCTGGTTATTTCCGGAACCTCTCCAGATGGCCGTTTAGTTGAGATCGTAGAGCTTCCGGGACATCCTTGGTTCTTGTCGGTTCAATTCCATCCGGAATTCACTTCACGTCCAAACCGTCCACAACCGTTGTTCCGTGATTTCGTCAAAGCTTCTTTGACTCATTCCGAACAGCAGTAATTTTGTAAATATAATTGGAACCTACGGGTTTTATATCAAACCTGAAGAGCCTCCCATAGGAGGCTCTTTTTTTTTAACTATTCGAAAGTATAAGTTGTTCATCTATCCTATATGTCTAATATTTTTCGCTTAAACGCTTACCGTCCTTATAGGGACGCCGAAGGTGTTTATGCCTGTTTGTCCATTTTGAAGAGCTCCGTAAATGACATCACTGTAATTCAGACTCTTTATTTACCCATTTTATCCAATTAGCAGGATTTGAGCAGTGAAGCACGAATAATAGGTTTCGTATGGGTTAGTTTCTGAAGGGGCCGTTAGCTGTGGAGAGCGCGGTATAGTCAATCTGGCTTAATCTCTGGGAGGGTATTATATGGAAAAAAAGAAAGTGTTAATTGTCGATGATCAGAATGGGATTCGGATTCTTCTTATGGAAGTGTTCAATAGCGAAGGATATACGACATTTCAAGCAGCTAACGGAAAATTGGCCTTAGACATTGTTCGCAGTGAGTCTCCTGACTTGGTTTTGCTCGATATGAAAATACCGGGAATGGATGGACTCGAGATTCTGAAGCATCTGAAGGAACTAAATCCATCCATTAAGGTCATAATGATGACCGCTTATGGGGAGCTGGATATGATTAAGGAAGCAACCAAGCTAGGCGCATTGATGCATTTCACAAAGCCATTTGACATCGATGAAATGCGGGTAGCGGTCAATATGCATCTTCATAATAAGTCTGTAGATCAATGCAGTTAAAGTGATATTTTCTGTATCGATTCTATTTGGTTATGGTGATTATAAACAGTTTGAGTGCAAATGCTATACGGGCTGGATAAAAATCGTCCCACCG
Source organism: Paenibacillus sp. FSL R5-0923 (assembly GCF_038009145.1). Classification (NCBI taxonomy): domain Bacteria; kingdom Bacillati; phylum Bacillota; class Bacilli; order Caryophanales; family Paenibacillaceae; genus Paenibacillus; species Paenibacillus sp. FSL R5-0923. The sequence goes on along the minus strand of NZ_JBBPAT010000001.1, from coordinate 628,026 downwards.
GGACATTTTTTTGTTTATCCTATTTAGTATTTGACTCAGGATGTGTTATAATAAGCCTGTATGTGATGTCGGTTTAAAAACATAGCCAACCAACATTCTTAGGAGGATGAAACCATGCCATTAGTATCTATGACAGACATGTTGAACAAAGCACTTGAAGGAAAATACGCAGTAGGTCAGTACAACATTAACAACTTGGAGTGGACACAAGCTATTCTTGGTGCCGCTGAACAAGAGAAATCACCAGTAATCCTTGGTGTATCCGAAGGCGCAGCACGTCACATGGGCGGCTTCACTACTGTTGTTAAAATGGTAGAAGGTCTAATTATCGATATGAATATCACAGTTCCTGTAGCGATCCACCTTGACCATGGATCTAGCTTTGATAAATGTAAAGCAGCAATTGATGCTGGATTTACATCCGTAATGATCGACGGTTCCCACCACCCAATCGATGAGAACATTGATATGACTAAAAAAGTCGTTGAATATGCTCACGCTAAAGGTGTTTCTGTAGAAGCAGAAGTAGGTACTGTTGGTGGACAAGAAGACGACGTTATCGGCGGCATCATGTATGCTAAGCTTGATGAGTGCGTACGTATTGTTAAAGAAACAGGTATCGACACTTTGGCTCCTGCACTAGGTTCCGTTCATGGACCTTACCATGGCGAGCCTAACCTCGGATTTAAAGAAATGGAAGAAATCCGCGACGCTACTAACATCCCAATGGTTCTTCATGGTGGTACAGGTATTCCTGAACATGACATCAAGAAAGCTATCTCCTTGGGTACTTCCAAAATCAACGTAAACACTGAGAACCAAATCGTGTTCGCAAAAGTTGTTCGCGAAGTTCTAGCTGCTAAACCTGATGCTTACGATCCACGTACATTCATCGCACCAGGTCGCGATGCGATCAAAGAAACCGTTATCGGTAAAATCCGCGAATTTGGATCCAACAACAAAGCCTAATCATTGTTAGCTTCCGCCACAGGTGGACAAGCAATTTGTAAAGGGCAGGGTGTAGCTCTGCCCAGTTGAATAGTTTGATGAGGAAAGCACACCGCTTAGCCGGTGTCTTTCCATTTTCATCACTAAAAGTCCACAGCACGTATTGCCCACACAGCTGCAATACACGTAGGGGGAAATTGATAAATCTATGGAAAAATTAATGATTGGCGGTGGACGTCCGCTAGAGGGCGTTGTAACCATCAGTGGAGCAAAGAATAGTGCTATTGCACTTATTCCTGCGGCGATTTTGGCCGAATCTGAAGTTGTTCTTGATAATTTACCGTCCCTTAGTGATGTAGCCGTTTACTCCGAAATCTTGCAAGAGCTTGGCGCAAGTGTATCTTGGTCAGGCAACCAGATGAAAATTGATCCTTCGCGTATTGTATCTATACCTATGCCTAATGGTCCGGTTAAGAAACTTCGAGCTTCGTATTATATGATGGGAGCTCTACTTGGAAGATTCAAAGAAGCGACAATAGGTCTACCCGGTGGTTGTAACTTCGAACCTCGTCCAATCGATCAGCATATCAAAGGATTCGAGGCACTGGGAGCAACAGTTACCAACGAACATGGTTCTATCCACTTATATGCTAAAGAGCTACGCGGTGCGAAGATTTATTTAGACGTATCAAGCGTAGGTGCCACTATTAACATCATGCTGGCGGCTTCACGTGCCAAAGGCTCCACAATTATTGAAAATGCGGCTAAAGAGCCTGAGATTATAGATGTAGCAACCCTATTGAACTCTATGGGCGCTGTTATTAAAGGCGCTGGTACAGAAACCATCAGAATCGAAGGGGTATCGGAGATGCACGGTTGCCGTCACTCCATTATTCCCGATCGGATTCAAGCAGGAACTTATATGATTGCCGCTGCGGCTACGCGTGGTAATGTGTTGATAGATAACGTTATTCCTAAGCACTTGGAAGCTTTAACGGCCAAGCTTTTAGAGATGGGCGTTGATATTGAAGAGCTTGACGAAAGTATTCGCGTTATAGGTAGAGCTAAATATGAGCACGCAGATGTCAAAGCGTTGACCTATCCTGGCTTTCCTACAGATTTACAATCTCCTATGACAAGTATGTTGACACAGGCGGAAGGCGTTAGTGTGCTTAGTGATTTCGTCTACAGTAACCGTTTTAAACATGTGCCAGAATTGGTGCGAATGGGCGCGAAAATACGCGTTGAAGGCCGTTCTGCAATTATTGAGGGTGGTAAGCTTAACGCTGCAAAGGTGAAAGCGACTGATTTACGGGCAGGCGCTGCTCTTGTCATTGCTGGATTGACAGTAGGGGATGGGATCACCGAGGTGACCGGCGTAGAATATATTGACCGTGGTTATGATAATTTAGTGAGCAACCTTCGACAACTTGGTGCTCATGTTTGGCGTGAGAACGAATAAAATTAGGATATCCCGTTTGGAAGGAGGTTTATTTGCTTATTTACCGCATATATCCTTCCAAATTGGGTATTAATATCCTAATGGGCATTTTAATAGACTCATCATTTTGCCTAGTAGATAGACTAGGGCGAACTCATTTAAAAATTGAATAGGTGGTTATTACATGGATCTTCAAATTTCCGATTTGGAAGAAATGAAGCTGACCGAGTTGTATAAGCTGGCCAAGAAATACCAGATCCCTTATTACGGACAGCTGAAGAAACGGGAACTGATCTTTGCGATCCTTCGGGCACAGGCAGAGCAAAGCGGTCTTATGTTTATGGAAGGCGTACTGGAAATTCTACCCGAGGGTTATGGATTTCTAAGGCCGATTAACTATTTGCCTAGCGCTGAAGATATTTATATCTCAGCCTCACAAATTCGGAAGTTTGATCTCAGAAGCGGAGATCTTGTATCTGGGAAATGCCGGACGCCGAAAGAAAATGAACGATATTTTGGCCTGCTTCAAGTCAATGCCGTTAATGGCGAGAACCCTGCTAGTGCAGCGGAGCGACTACATTTTCCAGCATTAACACCACTTTATCCGCAAGACAAGCTACCGCTTGAAACATCCCCTACTCATTTGTCTACCCGAATAATGGATTTGCTCGCTCCTGTAGGTTTGGGGCAGCGGGGTTTGATTGTAGCACCTCCTAAAGCAGGAAAAACGCTCCTCTTGAAAGAAATTGCCAATAGTATTTCCACTAATAATCCTGAGATTGAACTCTTTGTATTGCTAATAGATGAGCGTCCCGAAGAAGTAACTGATATGCAGCGTTCAGTAAAAGGCGAAGTGGTTGCATCGACGTTTGATGAGCTTCCAGAGAATCATATTAAAGTGGCCGAACTTGTGTTGCAAAGAGCTCTTCGTTTAGTTGAGCACAAGAAGGATGTAGTTATTCTTTTAGACAGCATTACCCGTCTTGCACGTGCGTATAATCTTGTGGTTCCACCATCTGGACGCACGCTTAGTGGGGGGATTGACCCAGCAGCCTTTCATCGGCCGAAACGGTTTTTTGGCTCTGCACGGAATGTAGAAGAGGGCGGTTCACTGACTATTTTAGCAACTGCTTTAATTGATACCGGATCACGTATGGATGATATTATTTATGAAGAGTTTAAGGGTACTGGTAATATGGAGCTTCATTTGGACCGAAAATTGGCGGAACGCCGTATATTCCCTGCTATTGATATTCGTCGTTCAGGTACACGTCGTGAAGAAGTGCTCTTGAGCAAAGAAGAGCTTGATACGATCTGGGCGATTCGCAAAAATATGAATGAATCCTACGATTTTGTGGAGGGATTCATCAAAAAGCTGCGTGATACAAAGACTAATGCTGAATTCTTAGCATCATTTGACGTTGCGGGAGCTAAACAATCGCCAAATGGAACTGCAAGTAGCGGAGGAACTTCCAACAGTGGTACGGCTGCTCGTCGCACAACACGGGCAAAGACTTCTTCAGTACCTACAACTTGAGAATTGATAATAAGAGGAGACTAACATGTATTTGGTATATGCCGACGGGCAAGGAAACGTATATGATCATCCAGAACTGTACGGGTTAGCCCGTAGTGGGGATATGATCGTTGAAATGTTGGAGGAAGAGTTGATTCCGCTGCCTGAAGGCGCCACTCTTGTGGGCTTGCCTAGTACGCGGGCTGTGGGTATGGATCCTGAGACAGGTGAAATGATGGCGTTGCCGGATGGCTCACAGGCTGTAGGCGCGCTGCTGCCTCAGGGCTATACTCGCTTGTGTCTTCCTGGGTATGTAAAGACAGATAAGTCTTACAAGCTTCCTCTGTTTGGGTATTCGGCTGTAGTGTGGAAGGATGGCGGGTTCTATGTTGCGGCGGATCCAACCGATAATCCGGAGAAGTGGAACCCACTGAACTGTGATAAACAGGATCTTGAGGTAAGCGTTGGCGAGTTGACTGCCAAATATCCTGATAACCGTCTCTATGAGCATCTTTCTAACTGTGCGCTTGGTTATGAATGCCTGACTTCCTCCAACACCTTCTTAGGGCGTTGGGAGGGCGGTGTACCTGTCTCTTATTCATGTAATGCTGGATGTTTTGGCTGTATTTCTGAGCAACCTGATGATAGTGGTTTTGTGTCTCCGCAGACTCGTATGAATTTCCGACCAACGGTCAATGAAATTTCACAAGTTATGTTGGAGCACTTGAAGACGCCTGAATCGATTATCAGTTTTGGACAAGGCTGTGAAGGTGAGCCTTCTACGCAGGCAAAACTTATTATAGAAGCAATCCGTGAAGTGCGCTCGATTACTGACATGGGCTACATTAATATCAACACCAATGCTGGCTTAAGCGATCATATTCGTGGAATCGTCGATGCTGGGCTGGATTTGATGCGTGTCAGCACGATTAGTGCTCTAGATGATCATTACAATGCTTATTACAAACCACGTGGCTACACATTGGCTAATGTAGAGAAGTCTTTGAAATATGCTGCCTCGCAAGGTGTTTACACATCGATCAACTATCTGATTTTCCCTGGAGTAACTGATCGCGAAGAAGAGATTGAGGCGATGGTGGAGTTTGTAAGACGTACGGATCTGAAGCTTATTCAGATGCGTAATCTGAACATTGATCCAGAGAGTTATCTGGAGTTAATTCCTCCTGCTAAGGGTGAAATTCTCGGCATGAAGACGATGCTGGAAATTTTCCGGGACGAATTGCCGGATGTTGTTATTGGTTCTTACACACATGTACCACCAGCAAATATGGCTCGGGTAAAGCAACGGCAACTCAACATTTAATAGATTAAATGTACCAATGAATTACCAATGAAACATATTGATCAATTGAATTTTTCGTGCTAAAATACCACAGTGTAATCATATAACTCTGGGTCCGCATGAGGCTTAGGGCATGAGAGGTGAAATTCAAAATGCAAGCAGCAATTCAACCAAAGTATAACTTAACTAAGGTAACCTGCGCATGTGGCAACTCTTTCGAAGCTGGCTCTGTTAAACAAGAGCTTCGTGTTGAAATTTGCTCCAGCTGCCATCCTTTCTTCACTGGCAAGCAGAAGTTCCTGGATGCCGGCGGTCGCGTTGATAAATTCAAGAAGAAATACGGTATCTAATTGGAATAGCCGCTTAGCGGCTTAATGGTTAGATCGAGCTCCCAGCTTTCTCGCTGGGGGCTCATTTTATGTCTTGGAGTTGATTTTTGTCCGAGCGTGAGCTATACTTATCTTCGCCGTGCTAGACGGGGAGGTAGCGGTGCCCTGTAACTCGCAATCCGCTGTAGCGAGGTTGAATTCCTGTTAGAGGTGCTATCGATGTGAGGCCTTGGTTCCTACGGGCTGTGTTGACGGTTGGGTCCTCCGCAATGAGTGCTTATGAACCTGGTCAGGTCCGGAAGGAAGCAGCCATAAGTAAGTTTACTCTTGTGCCGGAGGGTGGCCTAGCCCGAGCAGTCATGTAGGGTTGCCGCTTGGATCGTAGTCATCAATAACAGGTGCACGGTTTATAATTCTGTTTATAACAGCATCTTTGCCACAAGCAAAGATGCTTTTTGTTTTTGGTCAATAGCCGATGAATATAGTATAATAAATTTGCGACAAATGCCGGGAAAGAGGCAGCCTAAGAGAGGGTAATGCATAGTGGAACATATCGCGCTGTACCGTGCTTGGCGGCCGCAGTCGTTTCAAGACATGGTTGGACAACAGCACATTATCCAAACGCTGCAGAACGCAATTCGTGAACAGCGGGTTTCGCATGCCTATCTGTTCAGTGGTCCGCGGGGAACTGGTAAGACAAGTGCTGCTAAAGTCTTAGCGAAAGCGGTCAATTGTGAACGTGGGCCAGGTCCGGAGCCTTGCAACGAGTGTCCTTCCTGCTTGCGAATCACTGCGGGTAATGTGATGGATGTGCAGGAAATAGACGCGGCATCCAACCGGGGCGTAGAAGAGATTCGCGACCTCCGGGACAAGGTGAAATATGCACCTACCGAGGTGCGCCGTAAAGTGTATATTATTGATGAAGTGCATATGCTGACAACAGAAGCATTTAATGCGCTATTAAAGACATTGGAAGAACCGCCGTCACATGCAATGTTCATCCTTGCGACTACGGAACCTCATAAATTGCCAGCGACGATCATTTCTCGTTGTCAGCGTTTTGACTTCCGCAGAGTAGCTTTGGAAGAGCAGACGGCACATCTAAGTGCTATCTGTGAGAAGGAAGGGATTACAGCCGATGTTAACGCATTGCAGTATATTGCCCGCCTTTCTGATGGGGGTATGCGCGATGCAGTGAGTTTGCTGGATCAGATTTCATCTTTTACAGATGGCAAAGTTACGTACGAACAAGTGCTGGGGATGACCGGAGGGATACCCTCTGAGCAATTTGCACGTCTTGCCACTGCCATATTGGAAGGTGATATGGGTCTTCTGCTGGAGCTTGTTGAACAGCTTATGCATGAAGGTAAGAGTGCTGATAAATGTCTAGAGAATCTTATGTATTATTTCCGTGATTTATTGATGATTAAGATGGTACCTGGGGCCGATCAACTGACGGAGCGAGTGCTTAATCCCGCCGAGTTTAAAGATATGGCCACCGCATTTTCCCGGGATCGTCTGTTTCAGATCGTAGATACACTTAATAAGTACCTGGGTGAAATGAAATATGCTACTCATCCGCAGACTTTGTTTGAAGTCGCACTGATGAAGCTTTGTAGCTTGCAGCAAGAGGAAAGTGAGACCGCATCAGCTGCTCCGTTAGGTGCATTGCAGGCTGGGTCAGGGGCGAATGCTCCTGCAGTCCACTCTGGTGAACTGGATCTGCTCAAGAGACAGATTACTGCGCTGGAGAAAAAGCTGGAGCAGGCATTGCAGGCCGGTGGTATTTCCGGAGGTGGGCGAGATGGTGCCTCTTCTGCGAAATCGAATCCGACTCCAAGTTCTGCGCCTAGAATCTCTGCAACCTCCAAAATGCCTCCAAATGTTGATAAGTTTATTGCTGGTAAGGATAGTCCTGATTTTGCAGCTATCTATAAACAGTGGAGTCTTGTCTTGCAAGGGGTAAAAGAGGAGAAGGTAACGGTTCATGCATGGTTTGTAGACGGAGAACCTGTATCTGTAATGGACGACGCTGTGCTTGTTGCGTTTAAGAACACGATTCATCGTGATACAACGGAGAAGCCAGCAAACAGACAGGTCATTGAGAATGTGTTTGCAGCGCGTCTTGGTAAACCTTATAGACTGGTAACTATAATGCAGCGCGATTGGAACGAAGCCGCTCAAAAGTCAGTGGGACAGCCTAGCAAAGAAGAGTTGCGGCTAGAGCATGAACATGATACTGCAGATGCGAAATCTGAACCTTGGATTGATGAGGCTATCCAGCTTTTTGGAGAAGACCTTGTTGTCATAAAAGAGTAATGTAAGCATACTAGCGCAAATTGCGCATTCCAAAGGAGAGATGATGTATGAATAATATGAACCAAATGATGAAGCAAGTTAAGAAAATGCAGGAGCAAATGCTTAAGGCTCAAGAAGAACTAGGTGGCAAGGTGATTGAAGGCTCATCAGGTGGTGGAGTAGTTACAGTTCAAGTTAATGGCCACAAAAAGTTGCTTTCTATCCAAATCAAGCCAGAAGCTGTTGATCCGGAAGATGTTGAAATGCTACAGGATTTGGTAATCACTGCAGTTAATGATGCTTTGACTCAAGCTGAAGACCTTGCGAACAATGATATGGGTAAATTTACTGGTGGAATGAAGATCCCAGGCTTGTTCTAATTCACTCACTCCACTTTCGTCTAAAGGAGAATTATTAATTTGTATTATCCCGAACCGCTAGCCAAGCTGATCGATGCTTTTACGCGCTTGCCCGGGATTGGGCCGAAGACAGCCGCCCGGTTAGCTTTTCATGTGCTTAACATGAAAGAGGATGACGTCATTGATTTTGCTAAAGCGCTAGTAAGTGTCAAGCGTAATCTTCATTATTGCTCCGTCTGCTGTAATATTACGGATACGGACCCGTGTAAGATATGTCAGGACAAAACTAGAGATCCTTCAGTAATCTGTGTGATCCAAGACTCCAAGGATTTGGTGGCAATAGAACGAACCAAAGAGTTTAATGGGTATTATCACGTTCTTCAGGGTGCGATTTCACCTATGGAAGGTATAGGCCCTGATGATATTCGCTTGAAGGAATTATTGACTCGTTTGAGTGATGAAAGAGTGAGTGAGCTTATCATGGCGACCAACCCCAACATTGAGGGTGAGGCAACGGCGATGTATATTTCTCGTCTAGTTCGGCCTTTTGAGATTAAAATCACCAGAATAGCCCATGGCTTACCTGTTGGTGGCGATCTTGAATATGCCGACGAGGTTACCTTGTCCAAAGCGTTGGAAGGTCGTCGTGAGCTATTCTAGTAGCTCTAAAGTCGTGTTTTTCAAAAGGAGGCCCCCTGGGCCTCCTTTTTTTGTTCTAAGTTTGTCCCTATCCCGATATGAATGAGAATAACGAGATGTAATTTTGCATCGAAATTATTCTGAGGAGGAATGAGTAATGGGATGGTGGACCTCATTGTGGCGGGGAGCAGATGAAGAACAGGGTAGAAAAGATACGGAGGGCTGGGAAACGTTGCTGGAGGTTCGTAAGGCGCAATCTGAGTGGGAGAGAGCGTACCTAATGTTTGATGAAGCGTTGGGTCAAGATCAAATTGATTATGCTATTTATATTTTAGAGGCAGCAGAGCGTAAGTATCAGATACATCTCAAACATGCAAAGAGCATTGGATTAAATAGCAGTCAGATGTAGGCGCTAACCAAATGGAGATATAGGAGGGATCAACATGCTAAGAATGTTAGCTATAGGAGTACTGGTCATATCGGTTGTATTGTTAAGTGTAATTGTATTCCGGAAAAAACTTGGCTTTGGATGGCTTAGTCTGTTCGGAGCTCATTTGGTACTGGCTGCGCTCGCGATATATGTAGTGAATTTCTCGGGTTTAATCACACAAGTTCATATTCCCCTGAATCCCGCAACCATAGGCGCAGTAACGGTTCTTGGTCTTCCAGGCGTAGTAATGTTAATAGGATTAAGAATTATTTTGTTTTAATGCTTGACGTGAGTTTGAAAAATATGATACATTAAGTCTCGCCCCTTTGGACAAGATGTTGATTAACAACTTGCTGAAACGGTAAGCGAAAAAAAGAAATTAAAAAAACGCTTGACGAAAACAAAGGTGCTGTGATATATTATAAAGGTCGCTGCTGACAAGCAACGACAACGAAAGATGAGACATTGATCTTTGAAAACTGAACAACGAGTGAGTGGGAAATCACGAAAGTGAAATCCGGAATTAGAGAATTAATTTTCTCGTCAGATGTTTCAAAATGAGCATATCGCTCTTTTCAATACTAATTGGAGAGTTTGATCCTGGCTCAGGACGAACGCTGGCGGCGTGCCTAATACATGCAAGTCGAGCGGAGTTATTTTGAAAGCTTGCTTTCAAAATAACTTAGCGGCGGACGGGTGAGTAACACGTAGGCAACCTGCCCCTTAGACTGGGATAACTACCGGAAACGGTAGCTAATACCGGATAATTTCTTTTTTCTCCTGAAGAAAGAATGAAAGACGGAGCAATCTGTCACTGAGGGATGGGCCTGCGGCGCATTAGCTAGTTGGTGGGGTAACGGCCCACCAAGGCGACGATGCGTAGCCGACCTGAGAGGGTGAACGGCCACACTGGGACTGAGACACGGCCCAGACTCCTACGGGAGGCAGCAGTAGGGAATCTTCCGCAATGGACGAAAGTCTGACGGAGCAACGCCGCGTGAGTGATGAAGGTTTTCGGATCGTAAAGCTCTGTTGCCAGGGAAGAACGTCCGGTAGAGTAACTGCTATCGGAGTGACGGTACCTGAGAAGAAAGCCCCGGCTAACTACGTGCCAGCAGCCGCGGTAATACGTAGGGGGCAAGCGTTGTCCGGAATTATTGGGCGTAAAGCGCGCGCAGGCGGTCATTTAAGTCTGGTGTTTAAACCTTGGGCTCAACCTGAGGTCGCACTGGAAACTGGGTGACTTGAGTACAGAAGAGGAAAGTGGAATTCCACGTGTAGCGGTGAAATGCGTAGATATGTGGAGGAACACCAGTGGCGAAGGCGACTTTCTGGGCTGTAACTGACGCTGAGGCGCGAAAGCGTGGGGAGCAAACAGGATTAGATACCCTGGTAGTCCACGCCGTAAACGATGAGTGCTAGGTGTTAGGGGTTTCGATACCCTTGGTGCCGAAGTTAACACAGTAAGCACTCCGCCTGGGGAGTACGGTCGCAAGACTGAAACTCAAAGGAATTGACGGGGACCCGCACAAGCAGTGGAGTATGTGGTTTAATTCGAAGCAACGCGAAGAACCTTACCAGGTCTTGACATCCCTCTGAATCCACTAGAGATAGTGGCGGCCTTCGGGACAGAGGAGACAGGTGGTGCATGGTTGTCGTCAGCTCGTGTCGTGAGATGTTGGGTTAAGTCCCGCAACGAGCGCAACCCTTAACTTTAGTTGCCAGCAGGTAAGGCTGGGCACTCTAGAGTGACTGCCGGTGACAAACCGGAGGAAGGTGGGGATGACGTCAAATCATCATGCCCCTTATGACCTGGGCTACACACGTACTACAATGGCCGGTACAACGGGAAGCGAAACCGCGAGGTGAAGCCAATCCCATCAAAGCCGGTCTCAGTTCGGATTGCAGGCTGCAACTCGCCTGCATGAAGTCGGAATTGCTAGTAATCGCGGATCAGCATGCCGCGGTGAATACGTTCCCGGGTCTTGTACACACCGCCCGTCACACCACGAGAGTTTACAACACCCGAAGTCGGTGGGGTAACCCGCAAGGGAGCCAGCCGCCGAAGGTGGGGTAGATGATTGGGGTGAAGTCGTAACAAGGTAGCCGTATCGGAAGGTGCGGCTGGATCACCTCCTTTCTATGGAGAATCGTCTTCTGCAATGAAGACATTCAAATCGGAAGCTAAGCTTCCACAATAGAACCTTCGGGTTCGAACACTCACTCGTGTTCAGTTTTGAAAGAGCAAGTCTCTTTCGTATGCGTTTGGTGGCGATAGCGGAGGGGTTCCACACGTACCCATCCCGAACACGACCGTTAAGCCCTCCAGCGCCGATGGTACTTGGACCGAAGGGTCCTGGGAGAGTAGGACGCCGCCAAGCGGACAACCATTCTTTGGTTGATTCACAATATTATATATGTTATATGGGCTTTTAGCTCAGTTGGTTAGAGCGCACCTCTGATAAGGGTGAGGTCGGTGGTTCGAGTCCACCAAGGCCCACCATATGACATTATATCCTTTTATGGGGCCATAGCTCAGCTGGGAGAGCGCCTGCCTTGCAAGCAGGAGGTCAGCGGTTCGATCCCGCTTGGCTCCACCATAATTTTTAATTCAATACCTTCTTTAAACTTGATCCTTGAAAACTGGATACCGAAACGAATTTGCGTTTTAGAACATCTTTTAGCAACTTGTGCAAACAAGTAAATGTTATTAGTGAGATTTTTCTTAGGGAAAATCGAGGTTAAGCTAATAAGAGCACACGGAGGATGCCTAGGCGCCAGGAGCCGACGAAGGACGTGGCGAACAACGAAACTGCCTCGGGGAGCTGTAAGCAAGCTTTGATCCGGGGGTGTCCGAATGGGGAAACCCAGCTGTGGTAATTCGCAGTTACTCATCTCTGAACACATAGGAGATGTAGAGGCAGACCAGGGGAACTGAAACATCTAAGTACCCTGAGGAAGAGAAAACAATAGTGATTCCGTCAGTAGCGGCGAGCGAACGCGGAACAGCCTAAACCTAAGAGCTTGCTCTTAGGGGTTGTGGGACGTCTCACATGGAGTTACAAAGGAATATGGTAGGTGAAGAGGTCTGGAAAGGCCCGCGATAGAGGTAAAAGCCCTGTAACCTAAACTGTGTTCTCTCCGAGACGGATCCCGAGTAGTGCGGGGCACGTGAAACCCCGTATGAATCCAGCAGGACCATCTGCTAAGGCTAAATACTACCTGGCGACCGATAGTGAAACAGTACCGTGAGGGAAAGGTGAAAAGCACCCCGGAAGGGGAGTGAAATAGAACCTGAAACCGTGTGCTTACAAAAAGTCAGAGCCCTATCTATGGGTGATGGCGTGCCTTTTGTAGAATGAACCGGCGAGTTACGTTTAACATGCAAGGTTAAGTCGAGAAGACGGAGCCGCAGCGAAAGCGAGTCTGAATAGGGCGACTTAGTATGTGGACGTAGACCCGAAACCGTGTGATCTACCCCTGTCCAGGGTGAAGGTGCGGTAACACGCACTGGAGGCCCGAACCCACGCATGTTGAAAAATGCGGGGATGAGGTGGGGGTAGCGGAGAAATTCCAATCGAACTCGGAGATAGCTGGTTCTCCCCGAAATAGCTTTAGGGCTAGCCTCGGTATAAGAGTAGTGGAGGTAGAGCACTGATTGGGTGCGGGGTCCGCAAGGATTACCAAGCTCAGTCAAACTCCGAATGCCATATACTTATTGCCGGGAGTCAGACAGTGAGTGCTAAGATCCATTGTCAAAAGGGAAACAGCCCAGACCATCAGCTAAGGTCCCCAAGTGTGTGTTAAGTGGGAAAGGATGTGGAGTTGCACAGACAACCAGGATGTTGGCTTAGAAGCAGCCACCATTGAAAGAGTGCGTAATAGCTCACTGGTCGAGTGACTCTGCGCCGAAAATGTAACGGGGCTAAACACACCACCGAAGCTATGGCTAGATACGTATGTATCTGGGGTAGGGGAGCGTTGTATGTGGGTTGAAGGTGTACCGTAAGGAGCGCTGGACAGCATACAAGTGAGAATGCCGGTATGAGTAACGAAAAGATCAGTGAGAATCTGATCCGCCGAAAGCCCAAGGTTTCCTGAGGAAGGCTCGTCCGCTCAGGGTAAGTCGGGACCTAAGGCGAGGCCGAAAGGCGTAGTCGAAGGACAACAGTTTGAAATTACTGTACCACCGTAATCCGCTATGAGCGATGGGGTGACGCAGGAGGGTAGTGACGCGGACTGATGGATATGTCCGTCTAAGCAGTGAGGCTGATGTGTAGGCAAATCCGCACATCATTAAGGCTGGGCTGTGATGGGGAGCGAAAATTACAGTAGCGAAGGTCATGATCTCACACTGCCAAGAAAAGCCTCTAGCCAGGAGAAGGTGCCCGTACCGCAAACCGACACAGGTAGGCGAGAAGAGAATTCTAAGGCGCGCGGAAGAACTCTCGTTAAGGAACTCGGCAAAATGACCCCGTAACTTCGGGAGAAGGGGTGCCCCGGTAGTGTGAATAGCACGAGGGGGCCGCAGTGAAAAGGCCCAAGCGACTGTTTAGCAAAAACACAGGTCTGTGCGAAGCCGCAAGGCGAAGTATACGGGCTGACGCCTGCCCGGTGCTGGAAGGTTAAGGGGAGTGGTTAGGGGTAACCCGAAGCTATGAACCGAAGCCCCAGTAAACGGCGGCCGTAACTATAACGGTCCTAAGGTAGCGAAATTCCTTGTCAGGTAAATTCTGACCCGCACGAATGGCGTAACGACTTGGGCGCTGTCTCAACGAGAGATCCGGTGAAATTTTAATACCTGTGAAGATGCAGGTTACCCGCGACAAGACGGAAAGACCCCATGGAGCTTTACTGCAGCTTGATATTGAATTTGGGTACGATCTGTACAGGATAGGTGGGAGCCGTAGAAATCGGAGCGCAAGCTTCGGTGGAGGCGCCGTTGGGATACCACCCTGATCGTATCTAGGTTCTAACCTAGTACCCTTACCGGGTACGGGGACCGTGTCAGGCGGGCAGTTTGACTGGGGCGGTCGCCTCCTAAAGAGTAACGGAGGCGTTCCAAGGTTCCCTCAGAATGGTTGGAAATCATTCGAAGAGTGCAAAGGCATAAGGGAGCTTGACTGCGAGACCTACAAGTCGAGCAGGGACGAAAGTCGGACTTAGTGATCCGGTGGTACCGCATGGAAGGGCCATCGCTCAACGGATAAAAGCTACCCTGGGGATAACAGGCTTATCTCCCCCAAGAGTCCACATCGACGGGGAGGTTTGGCACCTCGATGTCGGCTCATCGCATCCTGGGGCTGAAGTAGGTCCCAAGGGTTGGGCTGTTCGCCCATTAAAGCGGTACGCGAGCTGGGTTCAGAACGTCGTGAGACAGTTCGGTCCCTATCTGTCGTGGGCGCAGGAAATTTGAGAGGAGCTGTCCTTAGTACGAGAGGACCGGGATGGACGTACCGCTGGTGCACCAGTTGTTTCGCCAGAAGCATGGCTGGGTAGCTACGTACGGACGGGATAAGCGCTGAAAGCATCTAAGCGTGAAGCCCCCCTCAAGATGAGATTTCCCAATTAGTAAGACCCCTTGAAGACGACGAGGTAGATAGGTTGGAGGTGGAAGTGCAGTAATGCATGGAGCTGACCAATACTAATCGGTCGAGGGCTTATCCTATACTTAGAACGCAAATTCAATTCGGATTCAGTTTTCAGGGAGTCAAATTCCTGTTTGGATTGCTGTGGTACTGATATCGTTTGGAGAGATACCCAAGTGGCTATAAGGGGACCCTCTGCTAAGGGGTTAGACTGCGTAAGCGGTGCGTGGGTTCGAATCCCACTCTCTCCGCCATTTTCAATCCATAGCATTTCTAATTATTGTGGCGGTGTAGCTCAGCTGGCTAGAGCGTACGGTTCATACCCGTGAGGTCGGGGGTTCGATCCCCTTCGCCGCTACCATAATACCTGGAGGCTTAGCTCAGCTGGGAGAGCATCTGCCTTACAAGCAGAGGGTCGGGGGTTCGATCCCCTCAGCCTCCACCATTATTACTTTTTTAGATTTACTTTTTACACCGTGCCGGTGTAGCTCAACTGGTAGAGCAACTGACTTGTAATCAGTAGGTTGGGGGTTCAAGTCCTCTCGCCGGCACCATTATTATCAATGCGGAACCGTGGTGTAGTTGGCCTAACATGCCTGCCTGTCACGCAGGAGATCGCGAGTTCGAATCTCGTCGGTTCCGCCATTTTTTTCCACAAGACTAGGGTGGGAAGTTTAATGCTACCACTTTATTTTTATGTCAATTTAATATGGCTCGATAGCTCAGTCGGTAGAGCAGAGGACTGAAAATCCTCGTGTCGGCGGTTCGAATCCGTCTCGAGCCACTTTTCCCTGGGGGATTAGCGAAGTGGCCAAACGCATCAGACTGTAAATCTGCTCACGTACGTGTTCGGTGGTTCGAATCCATCATCCCCCACCATTTATGAGCCATTAGCTCAGTTGGTAGAGCACCTGACTTTTAATCAGGGTGTCGAAGGTTCGAGTCCTTCATGGCTCATCCCAAACAGAAAGTCATCACCTTATGGTGGTGGCTTTTTTTGTGTTTTATGGTTGTATTATAGTAGCGCGCTACTGTAGCGATTAACATAATATAAGAGAATATGCTAAAATAGGCGAAAAGAGCAAAAGTGGTGGAGCATGGTGACTATGGATAGTGAGACATTGCGGAAAAAATTAGAGCAGCTCACCGGAAAGAGAACCGGAATCAAGCAGTTAGGGAGGCAGCATTCAGCTTCTCTTTTTAGCATGGGATTAGAAGGACAGGATCAGCTGGTAATCCATGAGGGTCATCTCTGGGCACCTTTGTATGAGAGTGACGGACGTATAACCGCTGTCTGGGTAGAAATGGAGGGGCTCACCTCTCTGGAAGTACAACTGGTCAACTATGCAGTTCGAAATTTTGCTATTGCACTTAAAGCTACAGGGCTTAGAGAAGAAGGTGAAGTGGAGGCACGGCAGCTTGGCGCTTGGTTGAACACGGAGCTAGAGCAAGAGAAGAATGACACTGAAATTCCCGATGAGATCACCCTAAAGGGACGTCTGTTCGGAGATATGATTCCATTCCTCCTAAGTAGTGAGATTGCCCATAGTCCACAGATCTCTTATCGTTCACTGATGAAATTACTGCGTAGCTATTTTGAGAACGAAATTCTGCTCATTCCCCTTCAAGAGAAGGAATGGTTAATTTTAGCTCGTAAAGAATTACTTACGGGCGGGGATGATAAGGATGATGAAGAAGAGAGTGTAGATGATCTTCTAGCACAGACTAGTATGGGGTTACATGAGCTGATAGCTAGTGAATGGGTAGGGGTATTCCATTTGGCAGTAGCTCCGGCTATAGTCCCTGTTAAGGGATTGACTGGATCTGTAGCTTTGCTCAGGGAGACGATTGTACTCGGTCGTATTTTTCAAGTAGGAGAGTATATTCATTTACCTTGGGAACTGCATTTGGAACGTCTGGTTAACAGCATTCCTGATGTACGCCGCAAACAGTTACTTGGACAAATTGGTGACTACTCCTCTGTACTATCAGATAAAGAAATGCTGCTGACTTTGGAGACCTTTTTTGAGATGGACTGTAATGTAAGTGAAACCGCCAAGAAGTTGTATATCCATCGAAATACGCTGCTTTACCGTCTGGATAAGATAAAACAAGAGACCGGAGCAGATGTACGAAGCTTTGGGGACGCTGCTATTGTTAAGCTTACTATGCTTTTGTATAAAGTGACGAAAAGGAAATAGGTTTTTTGTGAACCTTACAAATAGCCATAGTGTCCCGACTGGGGTAATATAAATGTACAAGGAAACAGAATTTTTATATTAACTAATTAATAATTAACTCGAGGGGGAAATACAATGGCAGGCGTACGTTTAGAGCATATTTTCAAAAAATACCCGGGTTCAGATAAAGCAACAGTAATCGATATCAATCTTGATATTAAAGATAAGGAATTTCTAGTATTGGTTGGACCTTCCGGTTGCGGTAAATCCACAACTTTGCGTATGATCGCTGGTTTGGAAGAAATCTCCGAAGGTAAAATGTACATTGGCGATCGTGTAGTTAATGACGTTGCACCTAAAGACCGCGATATCGCGATGGTATTCCAATCCTACGCCCTGTATCCGCATATGAGCGTATACCAAAACATGGCTTTCGGTTTGAAACTTCGTAAAGTGAAGAAGGATGAAATCGACAAGAAAGTTCGCGAAGCTGCTAAAATTCTTGATATCGAGCATTTGCTAGATCGTAAACCAAAAGCGCTTTCCGGTGGTCAACGCCAACGTGTCGCTTTGGGACGCGCTATCGTACGTGATCCACAAGTCTTCTTGATGGATGAGCCTCTTTCCAACTTGGATGCTAAACTTCGTGGTCAAATGCGTGCTGAAATCACTAAACTGGTTAAGCGCCTTGAAACTACTTGTATCTACGTAACGCATGACCAAACAGAAGCTATGACAATGGGTGATCGCATCGTAGTTATGTATGATGGTATCATTCAACAAGCAGCTTCCCCTGAAGAGTTGTACAATGAACCTACAAACTTGTTCGTAGCTGGATTTATCGGATCCCCTACAATGAACTTTATCAATGGTACTTTGTCCGAAGTGAGCGGTTCTATCCGTTTCCGTGCTGAGAACCTTGATGTTGAAGTACCAGGCGGAAAAGCTCAAATCATCCGCAACAAAGGTTACATCGGTAAAGAAGTAATCATGGGCGTTCGTCCAGAAGATATCCATGAAGAGCCAGTATTCTTGGAAGCTTCCCCGAACACAATCTTCACTTCATTGGTTGATGTTACTGAAAACCTTGGTCACGAAATGCTCCTTTACTTGAGCGGCCTTGGTAAATCTACTGTAATCGCTCGTGTAGATGGACGTTCCACTACTCGCGAAGGCAGCAAGCCTAAATTGGCTATTGATATGAACAAAATTCACTTCTTTGATAAAGAATCCGAAGCTAACATTTTGTTGGGATAAGATTGTAAAGATCTTTTCTCTCTTGATAAAGCCACCCGAAAGGGTGGCTTTATTGTTTAGATGGCCCCTGTTTGGTTAGGCGCTAAGATTGCATTCATAAGCGTTATCAATTAAGATAGCAGGAGAATTACCTCCGGAATGTAAAGAGATCGCTGCCAACCGGACGCAGTAAGCGGACAAATACCGCAGGTGACGAAAGGACGAAATTACATGGCTAAGAAAGTAAAAGTATCTGAATTGGTACAGCATTTTCAATTAGAGGTTATTTCCGGCCAGGAAGGTCTAAAGAGACCCATTACGGTCGATGACCTGAATCGCCCTGGACTAGAGATTGCTGGTTATTTTGAATATTATCCAGAAGAACGTGTTCAATTGCTAGGCAAAACAGAACTCGCTTTTTTCTCCATGCTGCCCGAAGCTGAGCGGAAAAGTCGACTTCGTGGAATTTGCAATGATAACACACCTTGTATTGTAATTACACGTGGTTTGGAAGTGCCTCAGGAGTTAATTGACATAAGTAATGAAAAGGCTCTTCCTGTGCTTCGCAGCTCGATGGCTACGACTATTTTCTCCAGCCGTTTGACGAGCTTCCTAGAAGGAAAATTAGCCCCTACGGCGACTATTCATGGCGTACTTTGTGATGTATATGGTGTAGGTATGCTAATTACGGGTAGTAGTGGGATTGGTAAAAGTGAAACAGCCCTTGAACTTGTAAAACGCGGTCATCGATTGATTGCTGATGATGCCGTAGAAATCCGTCAGACTTCAGATAACCAGCTGCATGGTACAGCCCCTGAGTTAATCCGTCATTTACTGGAGATCCGTGGAGTAGGTATCATTAATGTAATGACACTTTTTGGTGCGGGTGCCATTCGTAATCATAAACGGATTACACTTGTTGTTAGATTGGAAGCTTGGCAGCAAGACAAGCAGTATGATCGACTTGGACTTGATGAGGAAACGACACGGATTATTGACACAGATGTTCCGCTTGTAACGATTCCCGTACGCCCAGGACGTAACCTTGCAGTTATTATAGAGGTTGCAGCGATGAACTATCGCCTGAAACAAATGGGCTTTAATGCAGCCCTGCAGTTCACGAATAAGCTAACTGCGACCATATCTGAAGATATGGATGATCTCGATTAGGAGTGTGAGAGAATGTTCCCATTAGCACTAAATCCTATTGTCTTCTCAATTGGATCACTGCAAGTACACTGGTACGGATTAATACTAGGTTTCGGTGCACTCGCGGGGTTATTTCTTGCGATCCGCGAGGGCAAACGGTTTGGTATACCACAAGAATTCTTTATGGATATGCTGCTGCTAGGTGTGCCTTCGGCCATTATTGGGGCACGGATTTACTTTGTAGCGTTTAAATGGGAGGATTATAAGGATAATTTAATAGATGTCTTTAAGATCTGGAATGGTGGCATCGCCATTTACGGTGCGTTAATTGGAGCCATTATTTGCGGGATTATTTATTTCCGCTATAAAGGCTACCCCTTCTGGCGTATCGTTGATATTTGTGCACCTGGACTACTTGCGGGTCAAATGATTGGACGCTGGGGAAACTTTGTCAACCAAGAGGCATACGGCAGCGTGGTTGAAGAGTCTTTTTTACGGGATAAACTGCATTTACCGGACTTCATTGTGAACCAAATGTACATAGGGGATGCTTTTCATCATCCGACCTTCTTGTATGAATCTCTTTGGAGCTTACTGGGTATCGCGCTACTAATGCTACTTCGTCGTCAGAAGTTTGTGCGAGCCGGTGAGATCTTCATGTCTTACTTTATATGGTATTCCATCGGTCGTTTCTTCATTGAAGCCATACGTACGGACAGCTTGGCCTTTAATGGAAGTGCAGGCTTGGCATCCTTTATGAACGGATTGTGGAAACCGATGGAATGGTTAGGCTTTGAGCAAGGATACTTAGACCCAAGCTATGGAAATATTCGTATTTCTCAGCTGCTTGCTCTACTGATCATCGTCGCAGCTGTACTGCTTATCATTATTCGTAGGGTCACCAGAGAGCCTAAAGCACATTATTCTGATCCTATCGTA
This sequence comes from Paenibacillus sp. FSL R5-0923, assembly GCF_038009145.1. Taxonomy (NCBI): domain Bacteria; kingdom Bacillati; phylum Bacillota; class Bacilli; order Caryophanales; family Paenibacillaceae; genus Paenibacillus; species Paenibacillus sp. FSL R5-0923. The sequence goes on along the minus strand of NZ_JBBPAT010000001.1, from coordinate 607,671 downwards.
TGTACTAAACCAATCAAAGCAGATACCATAGTGCCTGAAAGCGCAGTAAATACACCGCAGAAAGCTCGTCACGGGGCTCAACCTGAGCAAGGACAGCCAGCGGATGGAGATAAGAAGGAGCAGTAAAGCTTATGATAGAATGCGTTCTTTTTGATCTAGATGGAACGATTGTCGATACGAATGAGCTAATTATTAGTTCGTTTATGTACGCGCTGAAGGATAATGGTCTAGCTCCACTCACTAGGGAAGAGATTATTCCGCATATGGGCACAACCCTTCAGCAACAGATGAGAGTCTTCTCTGGACTTGAGGATGTAAGTGGTGCGCTTGAGAAATCCTACCGTTCTTATAATTATGAACATCACGATGAGTTAGTACGTCCCTTTCCTCAAGTGAATGAAACAATGGAAGAGCTCTTACGTCGTGGAATTAAAATGGGGATTGTGACTACAAAAATTCGTCCAACAACGATTAAGTCGCTTGAGATGTTTGATTTGCTAAAGTACATGGATACGATTGTGACGGTGAACGATGTTACTGAACCAAAGCCACATCCAGAGCCTGTTCTGACAGCAGTCAATAACCTTGGCGTTGATCCTCGTAAAACTCTTATGGTGGGTGACAGTACGGTTGATATTCAGTCAGCAAAAGCTGCTGGTGTATATGCGGCTGGAGTATCGTGGTCTTTAAAAGGCGAAGAGACTCTCCGCAAGTATGATCCCGACTATATCATCCATAACATGAAGGATATTATAGAAATTGTGGAGCGAGGAACGAGTGAATCGTGAGAAACGTAACCCGATATCCTGTAGAAGGTCATAACTCACTTTGGTACATTTACCGTACGGTCAGCCCGTGGAAGGGTGTCCGCAACTTTATTTTTATTCAGATTGCCCGTTATTGCCCGATTCTACCGTTAAAGAACTGGATCTATCGTCGGATTCTCGGGATGAAGGTAGGCAAGCATACCTCCTTCGGTCTGATGGCGATGGTAGATGTATTTTTTCCGGAAAAAATAACGGTGGGTGAGAACTCTATTATCGGTTATAACACGACGATTCTGGCGCATGAGTATTTAATCAAGGAGTATCGCCTGGGAGAAGTAGTGATTGGTGAAAATGTATTGATTGGCGCGAATACAACGATTCTTCCCGGTGTAACCATCGGTGATTGGGCAGTTGTTGCCGCAGGATCAGTAGTACACAAGAACGTGGCGGCTGGCTCTTTTGTAGGAGGCAATCCACTGCGAGAGCTACGCCCAGCTTCATCGGAACATTCTTCGGAACAAGTGTAAAAGATGCTTCGTAAACCCTGCAGTTTCATATTGCGTTTTTTTAGCGCAGGATCTGCAGGGTTTCTTGCGTCTTGGAGAAGCATATTAAGAAAACTTTAAGATCTTCTTAAGTTTTTTATTCGGATGTAGGCGGTATAATTAACCTTAGTAATCACGTAAATCCCACGCTAGGCATTCAGCGTCAAATATCAGAATGTAAATTCAGCAAGTGCAGACTTCCTGGTATGTTCAGTTTCCACATTCCGCTTAGCGTCTCTATGAACAACCATCATAGTAGAGAAGAGGAATTTAATATGAATACTGTGAGACAGGAAAGGCTGCCCCAGCTGGATATTTTCAGAGCTCTAGCTATATTAGGAGTGCTGCATGTGCATGCCTCATCTTTTGCTGCTGGAGAGCAGGCACTGCATTCACCTTATTATTACTGGCTGAACTGGATTAACATTTTCTTTAAATTCGGTACGCCCTCATTTATTTTCCTTAGCAGCTTCGTATTGTTTTATAATTATTATGGTCGTCCTGTGACACGTAGCTTGATCATTAATTTCTACCGTCGGCGATTAAAGTATATCTTACTGCCTTATTTGCTAGCTTCTATGGGCTATTATGCACTAACTCTATATGTGAACGGACGATTGATGCAGAGCCTTGGAGATAACTTGTTAAGCTTTTCTAGAGCGTTATTCTCGGGTTCTGCATATGCGCATTTGTATTTTGTCTTTATTAGCATTCAGTTTTATTTGCTTTTTCCAGTGCTGCTTAAGCTACTGCAGAGTTCCCGCTTCTTAATGAAATGGGCGATACCGGTGGGTTTGGCGCTTCAGTGGGGTTTTATTTTTTGGAATAAGTACGAACTGCACATTGTTGAAAAAGGGAGCTTGGCGATCTCCTACCTGGCCTATTATATGATGGGTGCTTATCTCGCCATTCACTTTGAGAAGGTGAAGCTGTGGCTGATAAAGCCATGGAGTGAGCTGGCTGACAAGCAAAAGAGATGGACTGCCTTATTAGTTAGCTTGTGGTTAATTGCAGCCTTTATCCATGTGCAGCTATGGTATGTAGCCCGCCATTTTGGGGTGTGGACGGATTCGCTGTGGTACGAGCTGTTATGGAATGTTCATACGATGTTATCGGCATTGGTTCTGTTGTACGCTACATTTTTGCTTTATCGTAAGGCCCCTCGTGTGATCGTTGCTTTCTTGACTCGTTTAGGTGAGTTGTCATTTGCAATTTATTTGATTCATCCGCTATTGCTGGCGATATATCGTAGGTTCCGATATCATATTCCCCTAGAGTCGCTAACTTATGTTTTCTTCATCTATGGAGGACTTGTAGTTGCACTGGGAGGAAGCTGGTTCATGGTGCAGTTTGCTTTTCGCCGAATTCCTAAGTCATGGATCTTTTTGGGGAGTATTCCTCGGTCTCTAGAGTCTAGTTGGAAGGTAAAGTCAGGACATGCCTCGGAGGAGATGAGGAAGGTTAATACTTGATTTGGCATCATTTTGATGCGGAGCTTAACAGGAGGAAAGATAATGAGACAAAAAGAAAGAATTCCGCAGCTGGATATTTTTCGAGCGATTGCTATTTTTGCAGTGCTAGCTATTCATGCTACTTCACGAACGTTGGCGGAGACACTAGGTACAAACATGTTTCATCCGTTCTTATTTATTAATAAATTCAGCCAGTTTGCTGTACCTTCATTCATATTTTTGAGTGGGTTCGTGCTGTTCTATAACTATATTGATCGTCCTCTGGGCGGAAAGACGCTGGGGAAGTTCTACAGTAGAAGGCTGCTTTATATTATCGTGCCTTATGTACTATTTTCACTGTTGTATTTTGCATTAAAAATGACGGCGGGACATACATGGAGTTTACCTCCAGGGGAGATGGCTTCTAAGCTTTGGAAGTATTTGTGGACAGGAACAGCATACACGCATTTGTATTATATTATTATCATTATTCAGTTCTACGTATTGTTTCCGCTTATTCTGTGGTGTCTGCAAAAGGTTCGTCGTCTGGCGGCTTGGGCACCGCTAATCGGATTGATTCTACAATGGGGTTTTGTGCTGCTGAATAAATACATGACTAATAACGGGTATTGGCAGTTGTCCAAGGGCAGTCTGGCAATCACTTATTTCTCGTATTTCTTGCTGGGTGCTGGGATTGCAGTATATTATCCTTCTTTGAAAAAATGGCTGGTACCTTCACGTGAAGGCTGGCGCGCCGGTAAAGGTCCGGTATGGATTACGTTGTGGTTGTTATGGATCGTAGCAGGGGTTGTTCATGTAGAGTTATGGTTTAACAACTATACGAAGAAAACAGTCATCAATAGTTTATGGTATGAGGGATTCTCTAACCTTCATGCGCTACTCTCTTGTGTGGTGTTGTTACAAGTCTCCTTCTTATTGTACGGAGCGGGCCGAGGCTTGCTCACAAGACTGTTGTTATCTGCCGGAGCTTGCTCTTTTGGAATCTATTTACTGCATCCGTTACTGCTATTTTTCTATAGAAAATTACCGTTTCACGGGGGTTCTCTTGCATATACCGCAGCGATTGCTGGGGGTTGGCTCTTTGCGTTGTTAGGTTCATGGGTGGTAGTCGCCTTTGCCTTCCGATATATTAAATCGGCTTGGATCATCTTCGGATCGGGTCCACAGAAAGCAAAAGCAGGATCCAAAAGTGCATAGTCTATTGCAAGGAAATATAAAAGCGTCGGTTTTCTCACATATGTGGGTAGACCGACGCTTTTTATTTTTGCCTTATTCTCCAGCTTGTTCTCGCTGAAATTCTGCAATGGCTTGATACTGGCTTTCGAGACTACGGTAGACAGAAATATAGATCGGCAGCAGCTGCTTGTATATTTTGGTATGTTCATCAATTGGCTCATGCTTATAGGTTGAACCAATCATGTCAAACACCACATCAAAGGAATCTACACGACCCGTAGCATAAAGGCCAAGTACAACCGCACCGAGGCAGGAGCTCTCGATACTCTCCGGAATGACAACCTCCTGATCAAAGATATCAGCCATCATCTGTCGCCATAACGAGGAGCGGGCGAAGCCGCCTGTGGCTAGGATTTTGTTGGGACGCCCGATTTGCTCCTCCATCGCGAGGAGAACCGTATACATATTATAGATCACGCCTTCTAAGACCGACCGAATCATATGCTCCTTATGGTGGTTCATAGTAAGGCCAAAGAAGGAGCCGCGAGCATCCGGATTCCACAGCGGCGCCCGTTCCCCGGTCAAGTAAGGATGGAATAAAAGTCCCCCGCTTCCCGCAGGAACCTGCGCTGCAATGCGAGTCAGAACCTCGTAAGGATCAATGCCTAGTCGTTTGGCGGTTTCAACTTCAGAGGCCGCGAACTCGTCTCGTACCCAGCGGAACAGCATGCCACCATTATTGACGGGTCCTCCAATCACCCAATGTTTTGGGGTTAAGTTATAACAGAAGGTCCGTCCTTTGGGATCGGTGAGCGGGTGATCCACCACGGTACGAATTGCTCCACTCGTACCAATCGTAGCGGCCACTACACCGGGTTCAATTGCACCTACGCCGAGATTGGACAGGACGCCGTCACTGGCGCCAATAACAAATGGGGTTGTAGGGAGCAGCAGAAGTTCCTCAGCTAGACCAGGGAGCAGCCCTTGCATGATCTGTGTGGTGGGAACAAGCCGCGAGAGTTGATCCGCTGTAATATGAGCAATCTCTAAAGCTTCTTTATCCCACTCTAGATTCTCTAGATTGAGCATGCCTGTGGAAGAGGCAATGGAATGATCGATGACGTATTCGCCAAACAATCTTGCGAATATGTATTCTTTAATGGAAATAAATTTATAGGTTTGCTGGAATACGTCAGGCTGCTCTTCACGAAGCCACATTAGCTTGGTGATCGGAGACATTGGGTGTATAGGTGTACCTGTGCGTAGATACAATTCATGACCGTTTAGCTCATCCTTCAAACGAAGTGCGCATCCGGCACTGCGATTATCAGCCCATGTGATGCAGGCAGTTAGGGCCTTACCCAGTTTATCAACTGCAATGACACTGTGCATGGCTGAACTGAAGGAGACGAATAGGATTTCATCCGCAGATACACCGCTTTGCCGCATAACTTTAGAGATAGTATGGAAGACTGCACTCAGGATTTGTTCTGGGTCCTGCTCCGCTATTGAGGGTGAGGGCTGATGTAAGGGATATCCTACATTAGCTTGTGCAGCTATGTCTCCTTTTTCCTCGAAGAGAACTGCTTTGGTACTTGTAGTTCCAATATCAACGCCAATCATATAGGATTTAGTCACGCATTAGCCCTTCTTTCTAGTTGTAAGTAGATTTTTAGAACACTAATTACAGAATTATGAAGTACAATCATATTAGCTCATTATAGTATTGGATAAACGTGGAGGCAAAATAAAGGGATTCCCAAGTATTGGTTCGAAGTACATAAGTGTTTGATTTAGATTTTCTTTGTGAACAATTCAACCTAGGTAGACAAGCTTTAAGCATACAAGCATTAGAATGGAAGTCATAGCTTTACCCCGTTAGATTGACGAAAAAGCAGTGACCATGATACGATATTGAAAATACTTTAATTTGCTACCACTTTACCATAGTAAAGTAAATATAAACAGTATCTAATGATAACTGACGAGGTGAACAATGAAGATGTCCAAACCAAAGGGATTTGAGAAGCCGTCTGGCGTTCGGGACTATCTGCCCCGGGCCGTAACGAAATTACGCAAAATTGAGAATGATGTACTGCATTGCATGAGTCGCTGGGGTTATCAGCAAATGATGACTCCGACGCTAGAATATTACGATACAGTTGGCGTGGCTAGCTCTACGTCCGACCAAAAGCTTTATAAATTGCTCAACAATCGTGGTCAGGCGCTAGTGCTTCGTTCTGAAATGACAGCTCCGGTTGCCCGTGTTGTGGCATCTTTATTAAAGGATGAGCCATTGCCATTGCGGTTGTCCTATCACGCTAATGTTTTCCGTGCCATTGAGGAAGAAGCAGGGCGGGAAGCGGAGTTTTTCCAGACAGGGGTCGAGCTGGTAGGTGACGATTCACCTGAGGCTGATGCTGAAGTAGTGGCGCTCGCAATTTCATCTTTGCAGGCTGCGGGTGTGAAATCTTTTAAAATCGCTATGGGGCATGTAGGCTTTCTGAATGGATTATTTCAAGAGGCACTTCCACAATTGCCGGAGGCTCAGGAGGAGCTCAAAAGCCATTTGTTGGGCCGTGACTACGTCTCTTTTCGGGAGACATTACGCCGGCTGGATCTGACGGAAGCTCAGAAGAATGAACTGGATGGACTGTTACGTTTGCGTGGAGGCAAGGAGATTTGTGGACAGGCGCTGGAGCTTAGCGATCATCCGCTTGCCCGTCATTCAATAGATCATTTATGCAAGGTGTGGGAGGTACTGGTCTCTTACGGCGTATCACAGCATGTGCTGATCGATCTGACGATGATCGGGGACTTCTCTTATTATACAGGGATGACTTTCGAAGGCTATGCAGCGGAATTAGGGTTTCCGGTATGTAGTGGAGGCAGATATGATAATCTCCTTCAGCAGTTTGGACGTCCGATCCCTTCTACAGGTTTTTCTTTAAAAACGAATCGTATTCTCGATGGTGTGGCTGGATCGAGCGAAGAGGAAGAGCTGCCTATCTTGATCCAATATGATGCTACTCGCAGAAAAGAAGGTCTGGAAGAGGCAACACGCTTACGGTCGGAAGGGCACGCAGTAGTGACTAGACTAGCAGCAGGTCCAGAAGAGCTTGAAACGGTGAAGCGTCTAGATACGGATACGATCGAAGCAGATGGTATGCGGTACGGCGAAATCTATACCTTTGTATCTTTTGTAAGTGAACATGGCTGAGATATCGCTAGCAAGAATGAGCGGTTAAGATAAATTTTGTATGGAAATGGAAAAGGAGGCAACTTAACGATGGCACAGATTTTGAAGGTCGCTATGCCAAAAGGTCGGATTTATGAAAAGGCTGCTGAGCTGTTCCGCCAGGCAGGTCTCCCGATTCCACCGGATGGTGAGGCATCCCGCAAGCTTGTTATTCCGCTGCCTGAGGCAGGCATGGAGTTTATATTAGCTAAACCAGTAGATGTACCTACATATGTAGAATATGGTGTGGCCGACATTGGAATCGTGGGCAAGGACGTATTGCTGGAGGAAGATCGTGATGTATATGAGCTGCTTGATCTTGGCATCGCTCGATGCCGGATGTCGATCATTGGATTGCCGAACTGGCAGCCGGGGATTCAGCAGCGTGTAGCTACGAAATATCCGAATGTGGCATCAAAGTATTTCCGGGAACAGGGACAGCAGGTTGAAGTCGTGAAGCTGAATGGTTCAATTGAGCTTGCGCCGCTGATTGGTCTCGCTGATCGTATCGTGGATATGGTAGAGACGGGCCAAACGCTGCGGGATAACGGATTAATTGAAATGAAGAGCATATTCGAAATTACGAGCCGTCTTGTGGCCAATCGTGTGAGCTATCGGATGAAAAATGAAGAGATACAGCAGCTGTGTGACCGACTACAGGCGGTTATAGGGGAACCAAATTTGCGGTAGGTGACAGATGTTAAGGGGTAAAGGGAGGAACCGGCGATGAAGGTTGTATCGAGCAAGGATTTTAAGCTAGAGCGAGAAGTCGAGTATGGAACGCCAGAGCAAAATCAGGCGGTAAAGGAAATTGTATTCGCGATTAAAAAAGAAGGAGACACGGCGCTTCTTCGCTACACGGAGCAATTTGATCGGGTCACGCTCACGCCGAATCAGCTGCGGGTAACGCCGGAAGAGCTTCAGGCGGCGTATGGCCGGGTAGAAGAATCTTTCGTATCCGCTATTCAAGCGGCTGCAGCAAATATCCGGGCTTTTCATGCTAGACAGAAACGGAATTCGTGGATGGATCTTCAGCCCGATGGCACGATTCTGGGACAGATTATTCGTCCGCTGAAGCGGGTAGGGGTATATGTTCCTGGTGGTAAGGCAGCTTATCCTTCCTCGGTGCTGATGAACGTGATCCCTGCACAGATCGCAGGCGTGCCGGAGATCGTTATGGTAACCCCGCCATCCACCGGCGGCAAAGAAGGGATTGATCCTTACATCCTGGTTGCTGCTGCAGAAGCAGGGGTGAATGAAATCTACCGTGTGGGCGGAGCGCAGGCGGTAGCTGCTTTGGCTTTTGGGACGGAGAGCATAGCGCCGGTAGATAAGATATGTGGGCCCGGCAATATATACGTTGCGCTAGCGAAACGCGAGGTATATGGTGCCGTGGACATCGACAGTATCGCGGGACCAAGCGAAATTGTCGTGCTCGCAGATGAGACCGCTGAGCCGGCCTATGTCGCAGCGGATCTGCTCTCGCAGGCCGAGCATGACGAGATGGCCTCGGCGATTCTAGTCACGCCATCGCAGAGCTTGGCGGATAGCGTGGCTGCTGAAGTGGAGCGTCAGCTACAGGAGCTACCGCGACAGGCGATCGCCCGTTCATCCGTAGAAAATTACGGGGCGATCATTGTTGTGGAATCTATGGAGGAGGGAATCTCCGTAGTGAATCGGTTGGCACCTGAGCATCTAGAGATTGTTGTCGAGGATCCAATGGGCCTTGTGGGCAGCATCGAGAATGCGGGGGCGATCTTCCTGGGAGCGTATAGCTCGGAGCCCGTGGGCGACTATTTTGCCGGACCGAATCATATTATCCCGACCAATGGTACGGCACGCTTCTCATCGCCAGTGGATGTGGATGATTTTATAAAGAAATCAAGTCTGATCTATTACAGTAAAGAAGCACTCCTGCGGGATGGAAAGACCATTATAGAGCTGGCGCGTCGCGAAGGGTTAGAAGGCCACGCACGAGCCATTGAGATTCGACTCAAGAACGAAGGAAAAGGTGGAGACGGATATGGAGAACAATAATGAACAGGCCTTGCGCCAAGCAGGATTAAGCCGTAAAACAAACGAGACGGATATCAAGCTGTCTCTTAACGTAGATGGAAGTGGAGTTTCCGAGCTGGAGACGGACGTTCCTTTTCTGAATCATATGCTGGACCTATTTACGAAGCACGGCCAGTTTGACCTGTCAGTACAGGCGCGGGGAGATATCGAAATTGATGATCACCACACGGTTGAAGACATCGGGATCTGCCTAGGTCAAGCGCTGCACGAAGCACTGGGTGATAAAAAGGGAATCAAACGTTATGCGAGTGTTTTTGTACCGATGGATGAGGCGTTGGCGCAGGTTGTGATCGATATCAGCAATCGCCCACACTTTGAATATCGCGCAACGTATCCTTCACAGCAGGTGGGCAGCTTTTCGACGGAGCTTGTTCAGGAATTCTTATGGAAGTTCGCGCTGGAAGCTCGGATTACGCTGCATGTGATCGTACACTACGGTTCTAACACACATCACATGATTGAGGCTGTATTCAAGGCGCTCGGACGGGCACTCGATGAAGCGACACTGATTGATCCACGTGTGAAGGGTGTGCCTTCTACGAAGGGAGTGCTGTAGCATGACTGTTGCAATCGTCGATTATGGCATGGGCAACCTGCACAGTGTGAGCAAGGCGGTAGAACGTCTCGGTTATGAGTGTGTAGTGACGGGGGAAGCCGAGCAAATTCTCGCTGCTGATAGTGTCATTCTGCCTGGTGTCGGTGCATTTGGCGATGCGATGGAGCAGCTGCGGGAAAGTGGTTTGGATCGTGTGGTCAAACAGGTAGCTGCCGGAACCCAGCCGCTGCTAGGAATCTGTCTTGGTATGCAACTACTGTTTAGCAGCAGTGAAGAGCATGGCAGCCATGAGGGACTTGATATTCTCTCAGGCTCAGTGGTGCGTTTCGCTCCTAGAGATGGCTATAAGGTACCGCATATGGGTTGGAACAAGCTGAGCTTTAGGCAGCCGCTAAGTCCGCTTTTTGCAGATCTTGATGAGGGTCATGTGTACTTTGTGCACTCTTATCACGCGCTTGTAGCGAATGAGAGTGATCTGCTGGCTATCACCGATTATGGTTACCCAGTCACAGCTATTGTGGGGCAAGATAATGTGTTCGGCATGCAGTTCCATCCTGAAAAAAGTGGGGAGCTGGGAATCAAGCTGCTGGGCAATTTTTTGAAATTAAAGGGAGAGCGGGCGTAAGCCGCGCTATAAATATAATGTAACGAAAGTGGGGAGCGCCAAATGTCTTCTTTTATTGTATATCCGGCGATTGATATCCGGGATGGAAAATGTGTCAGGCTGCAGCAGGGGGATTACAGTCAGGAAACGATATACAATGATAGCCCACTGGAGGTGGCAAAATCATGGGAAGAGCAGGGCGGAAAGTTCATTCATTTGGTGGACTTAGATGGCGCGAAAGCAGGTCATCCTGTGAATGATGCGATTATCGGCGCTATTGCTGCTAATGCTAATGTGCCTGTTCAGGTGGGCGGTGGCCTTCGTAATCTTGCGGACGTGGAAAAATTGCTTGGGCTTGGCGTTAGTCGGGTTATTATCGGAACTGCTGCGATTAACGATCATGCTTTTACTGAAGCGGTATTGGCTAAATACGGTGATAAAGTAGCTATCGGCATTGATGCGCGCAACGGTTATGTTGCGACACATGGCTGGTTGAACACCTCTGAGGTACGTGCTGAGGATCTGGCTAAGGAACTGGCTGCAAAAGGAGCCGAGACGTTCATTTACACCGACATCTCCCGCGACGGGATGATGCAGGGTCCGAACGTGGAGGGCATTGTGTCCATGGCGAAGGTCAGCGGTAAAACGGTGATCGCCTCCGGCGGAGTCACCAGTCTTGATGATCTGTTACGTCTGAACGTACACAGCGGCAGCGGTGTGGGCGGAGCTATTGTTGGCAAGGCGTTGTACACGGGCAATATTGATCTTTCCAAAGCTTTGCAGGCGCTCGGGCAGAAGTAGTGCTGAGTATGTGCGTTAGTTGACGAACCTGACTAATTAACTCGTTCTTACTCTGTGAAAATCATATTTAGGGGTGCTGGTTGTATTTTGTGCAATAGAAAGCTGCTTAAAGAAGCTGAATGCTTATCTGACTGCACTTTGTACAATCCAAACAGTTCAAAGCTCTTATTTTTGTGGATTTCTCAGGAATCTATTGCACGAAATGCAACAGGCGGCACAATTAGATTGTTTGAGGTCGATTCTATTGTACAGAATGCAATAGAACGTTGAACTAGGCTAATAAGCCACTAAGCTATTGAGCGACTAAGGTGGTTTCAGCTAAAGCCTGCTGTGGAATCTGCTGCAATAAGTTAATTAAGCGGCAGGTTGGGCATTATTCCTCTGATAGTATAAGTGTACTTCATACAACTATTGTTCCAATTCAGAATCCTTTAGCTAACGGAGGGCTTGCTGGACGGACGGTGAAATAACTGCATATTGTGCAACTAATTATGCTTATTATTTCATGAGCGCAAGCCCACATATCGCCTATATGAATGTGGTCTTGCGGTTGTCGCGAGCCCGTCGTCCTGCTAGAGCAAGAATCGTGGGAACATAGTGATTATAGAGTGAGTGGAGCGGGATTTAGGGGGATCAAAATGTTTTAGGGAAACACATGGAAAGGGGGATTAATAATGTTAGCAAAACGTATCATCCCCTGTCTTGACGTTAAGGACGGACGGGTAGTCAAAGGCGTTAACTTTGTGAATCTGCGTGATGCCGGAGATCCGGTAGAGCTGGCAGCGCTGTATGACCGTGAGGGTGCAGATGAGCTTGTGTTTCTCGATATATCGGCTTCCGTAGAAGGCCGGGCGACCATGATTGATGTTGTGCGGCAGACCGCAGGTGAAATCGCCATTCCTTTCACAGTGGGTGGCGGGATCTCTACACCTGATGATATGAAGCGGATTCTTCGTGCAGGTGCAGACAAAATCGGCATTAATACGGCTGCTATCACTAATCCACAGTTAATTTTGGAAGGTGCACGCCGTTTTGGCTCTCAATGTATTGTGGTAGCAATAGATGCTAAATATAACGAGGCATTTGGTGAATGGGAAGTGTATACGCATGGTGGTCGCAAGCCCACTGGCATCCGTGCTCTGACCTGGGCCAAGGAAGCTGAAAAGCTGGGTGCAGGTGAAATTTTGCTCACAAGTATGGATGCAGATGGGACGAAAGATGGCTTCGACCTGAAGCTGACTTCAGCAGTAAGCGATTTACTTAGTATTCCTGTGATTGCTTCTGGCGGCGCTGGGAAGAAGGAGCATTTTTACGATGTATTTACGGAAGGGAAAGCCGATGCGGGACTGGCGGCGACCATTTTTCACTATAAAGAGATTGCCATTAACGACTTAAAGGCTGACTTGAAGCAAAAAGGGGTAGAGATCCGATGAGCGAAACAGAAAAGAATACATCCATTAGCCAAAAAGAAGCGCTGGCCGGCATTCGCTGGAATGAAGCGGGGTTGGTGCCTACCGTTGTGCAGGATGCTAACACACTAGAAGTTTTGATGGTTGCTTATATGAATTCGGAATCGTTGCAGCTCTCGTTGGAAAGTGGCCAGACCTGGTTCTGGAGCCGCTCACGCAGCGAGCTTTGGCACAAAGGTGGAACCTCAGGCAATACACAAGCGATTACTTCCATATCCTATGATTGTGATAGTGATACACTGCTCGTGAAGGTTGTCCCTGAAGGACCAGCTTGCCATACTGGAGCTACGTCATGCTTTTTCCGTGACATTCCTTTGAATAACCAAGCCGAGGAGTCTCAGAAATCGGTAGCTACTAGCCTTACGGATGGTGAGCGTTTTGCTGTTCTTGGTGAGCTGGAGCGCGTGATTGCTGAGCGGGAAGTAGAGCGTCCGGAAGGCGCGTACACAACTTATTTGTTTGATAAAGGTGTCGATAAGATCCTTAAGAAGGTAGGCGAAGAAGCCTCTGAAACGATTATTGCCGCCAAAAATAAAGATAATGCCGAGCTGCGTCTTGAAGTTAGTGATCTGATCTACCACTTACTAGTACTGCTACAGGAGCGCAAGCTTCCGCTGGATGAAATCATGGAAGAGTTGAGTACCCGCCACGAGCGCCCACGCCGGGACCAGTACTAGGGAGGGAACTGACGGATGCATATCGATTACCACACGCATCATGAGCGCTGCGGTCATGCCGTGGGCAAGCTTGAGGAGTATGTGCAGCGTGGGATACAGCTTGGTCTTCAGCAGCTAGGGTTATCCGACCACTTGCCGCTCATCCATGTTGATCCCGCTAGCTATTACCCTGAAATGGCCATGCCAATGGCTGAACTGCCTCGTTATGTGGAGGAATGCCTGACGCTGAAGGAACGCTACCGCGGAGTCATAGACCTGCGGGTAGGGCTGGAAGCAGATTATATTGAAGGCTACGAGGATCAAATTCGTGAGATTTTATCTCCTTACCCATGGGATTATCTGATAGGCTCTGTGCATTTTCTCGGGGAGTGGGATATCACGGATTATCGACAGGTTGATGGCTGGGAAGGCAAGGATGAACTAGAGGTATATCGCCTTTATTATGATGCTGTAAAGAAGTCGGCGTTATCAGGATTATATGATATTATAGGACATATGGATGTTATTAAACGGTTCGGCTATGGTCCTCAGACACCAGAAGGTAAAGCAGAGGTGAGAACGCAGGAGCTGGAAACCTTAAAGGTTATAGCGGATAGCGGAATCGCCATGGAGCTGAATGCTTCAGGACTTACCAAGCCATGTGCTGAGATGTTCCCGGCGGAACATCTGCTACAGGAGGCTTTTAAGCTCGGTATACCACTTACGCTCGGCTCGGATGCACATGACCCTGCCAAGCTTGGTGACGGCTTGCAAGAGGCACGTAGCATGCTTTGGCACACAGGCTTCCGTGAGCTGGCTGTATTTGAGGGACGCCGTCGTACCACTGTTCCGTTCAAACTATAATTTATAATCCGCAGGAGGGTATTATGCATCATCAACAATTACGTATTTTTTCCGGTTCGTCGAATCCAAAGCTGGCGGCAGATATTGCAGAGCGACTTGGTGTTGAATTGGGGCAGATTAAGCTGACCCGTTTCATGAGCGGCGAGATTTACGTGCATTACGAAGAGAGCATCCGGAACTGCGACGTATTTTTGGTGCAATCCCTATCCCATCCCATTAATGAGATGTTCGTGGAACTGCTCGTGATGATAGATGCTGCTAAACGGGCATCAGCACGTACAGTTAACATTATTGTGCCGTATTATGGATACGCTCGACAGGAACGTAAGTCTGCACCTCGTGAACCGATCTCGGCTAAGATGGTAGCTGATGTACTTACGACCGCGGGCGCAACCCGTGTAATCACTATCGATTTGCATGCAGCGGCAATTCAAGGCTTTTTCAACATTCCGGTCGATCATTTGACTGCTCTCGATTTGATCAGCAGCCATTTGAAGGCCAAGGCTATGTCTGATTTGGTCATTGTTTCTCCGGATGCCGGACGTGCATCAATGGCTGAGAAGCTGGCAAATAAGCTGGATTCACCTTTTGCCATTATGATCAAGAAGCGTCCAGCCCATAATGAATCTGTAATCACTCATGTCATTGGTGATGTCGAGGGACGTACACCGATCATTATCGAGGACCTGATTGATACAGGGACTACCATCGTGAATGTGGTTGAGGGTCTGAAAGAGAGAGGTGCGAAGGACAGTATCGTCTGTGCAACGCATGGATTGTTCTCAGGACCTGCGCTGCAGCGGCTTGACCATCCCTCTGTTCAGGAAGTGGTCATTACGGACTCTATTGCGCTGCCAGATGATCATTCAAGTCGGTTTACGGTCTTATCGGTGGCACCGATGCTTGCACAAGCTACACGTATTATTCTTGAGGGCGGTTCGATCGATAAGCTTTTCAGAGACGCGGGAATTTAATTCCCCGTCTTTTTTATTTTTATGTGAAAAAGTTGCTGTTTGTGGAGTGGTAGAGTCTTTCTCAACTTGAGAATCTCGCGGTCACATGTGGTATACTGTGTGAAGATAGCCGCACCCATAAAGGGAACGGAATAGCGATTAAGTTTGGAGCTCCGGTATACCCCATTGGGCGCCGTCCTCCTATTTTTTCGTTAGTATAAAAGGAAGCTTCTTATAAGGGGGTGCCTTGCTTCCATGATGGAGAGAACTTCAGAGTATGAGGAGAATGGTAATGTTATTCCTGTCACTCTGAATGCCAATTTTTTCTTTGAAAGAGCCGTTCGGTCCTTGGATCGCTTTCAATATGATAAGGCATTAAAGAATTTTCGCAAAGCTGTAGAGTACGAACCGGAGAACCCGGTAAATCATTGTAACGTAGCAGGCGTATTATCAGAGATGGGTAATTATGAGGCGTCTAACGACATTTTGACCCATGTGCTGGAGAATATTGATCCTGGAATGACGGAATGTTATTTCTATATGGCTAACAACTTCGCCAATATGGAAAGCTATGAGGAGGCAGAACGCTCACTTGTTACTTATCTCGAAGAAGATGTGAACGGTGAATTTCTGGCCGAATCGGAAGAGTTGATGGAACTACTGCAATATGAGCTGGATCGTCCTGCACCACTTATCCGGATTAGAAGCCGGGAAGGGGTAATAGAGCATGAGCGGGCCCGAGCGCTGTTGGAGGAAGGCAAGTTTACACAAGCCGTAACTTTGCTTGAAGAGATTGTGAGCAATACGCCAGACTTCTTGGCGGCGCATAACAACCTAGCCCTTGCGTATTTCTATATGGGTCGTTTTACCAAAGCCAAAGAATGCATTATGCGGGTGCTTGAACAGGACTCTGGGAATTTGCACGCACTTTGTAACTTGGCGATCTTTTTGCAGTATGAAGGTGACCGCGGGCAACTGGCTGGATTATTACGTCTGCTAGAGACGACTATTCCTTTTCACCAGGAGCATTTATTCAAGATGGCCACTACGATGGGGATTCTGGGACGGCATAGAACCGCCTATGGTCATTTTCGGCGCCTGCTGAAAGATGAGGAAGTCGGCGGTGACGCCAGTTTGTACCATTACTGTGCGGCAGCAGCAAGTAATAGCGGTCTCTATGCAGAGGCTCAGCGTTGCTGGCAAAAAGCTGCTAAGCTGGATCCGGAATCGGCTGTGCCGAGATTTTTTCTGGCCCAACTGCAGCAAGCGCAGGGGGAAGGCAAGGCGTTGTCTCCAATCAGTTACAACTATCAGCTCCCCTTTCAAGAGCAGCTGAAGCTGTGGAAAGACAACAAAGGCAGTTTTGCTGAAGAGGTGCGGAACAATCCACTGCTTCGGTCTTCCTTCTTCTGGGCACTTCGCTACGGTGATGCCAATACGAAGCTTCAGGTTACGGAAGCTCTGCGCTGGATTGAGGATGAAGAAATGTCCGAGATTCTACAAGGACTTCTGAAACAACAGCCATTGCAGGAAGAAAAGCTGCAGGAAGCTGCGCTTCTGAGCCTGCAACGACTGATTGGTAGTGTTCCGGAGGAAAATGTACTTCAGGAAGCCAAAGAAACTTCTAATGCACGTCTGAAGGGATTACCAGAATGGAGAGAAGATTGGCAAAAAGTCATCGACCAGACGGTAAGTATGATGGACCGGAGATTTGATGCCGTTCAGAAAAAAGATGCTGAATTACTTTGGAAGCAATTCGTGAGTAGCATATATCCAGATGTTCCTTTTATCCGTCAAACGGAAGGCTGGTGTGCTGCTTTAGAATATCTGATCGCAAAAATGCATAACCTTCCAGTCACCTACCGCGAGGTAGCTCAGCGTTATGACGTATCCGTGTCGATGGTCAGTCGTTATGCTCGGCGTATCGATGATGAATGTAGTTTTCAGGGAAGTGTGAGCGACAGTCTTCCCCCGTTTACTGAAAATATCTAAATTCTTGATGCATAAACCCTATTGTGAGGAGGCCACTGTTATGTACAAAACGATTGTAATCGGAACAGGCCCGGCCGGGCTTACTGCTGCTATTTATCTGGCACGTGCCAACCTTAACCCACTTGTAATTGAAGGGATGCAGCCAGGTGGACAACTGACAACGACAACGGAAGTGGAGAACTTTCCAGGTTTTCCCGAAGGGATTCTCGGCCCGGATTTAATGGACAACATGCGGAAGCAGGCTGAACGTTTTGGTGCTGAATTCAAGAATGGTTGGGTGGATTCAGTGGATTTTTCACAGCGTCCATTTAAAGTGACAGTAGATGGTTTGGGTGTATTAGAGGCAGAGTCGGTAATTATCTCTACCGGTGCTTCTGCCAGATATTTAGGAATACCAGGGGAGCAGGAGAATGTGGGCCGTGGGGTCAGCACTTGCGCTACTTGTGATGGCTTCTTTTTCCGGAACAAGAAGATTATCGTGGTCGGTGGTGGAGACTCTGCGATGGAGGAAGCCAGCTTCTTAACAAGATTTGCTTCTAGCGTAACCGTGGTTCATCGTCGTGATGAGCTCAGAGCTTCAAAAATTATGCAGGACCGCGCACGCGATAACAGTAAGGTTGTGTGGGCACTTAACCGTACACCGCTTGAAGTAACAACCGGCGAGTCTGGAGTTAAGGGACTGACGGTTCGCAACAATGTTACAGGGCTTGAAGAACTCATCGAAGCGGACGGCGTGTTTGTCGCTATTGGTCATACGCCGAATACCGGATTCTTGGGCGGTCAGATTACGACCGATACCAATGGTTATATTGTAGTAAATCCAGGTACTACCGAGACGAACATTCCGGGTGTATTCGCTTGCGGCGACGTACAGGATACCCGTTACCGTCAAGCGATCTCCGCAGCAGGGACTGGCTGTATGGCAGCAATGGACGCTGAGAAATATCTTGAGGGCACAATGGTACATGACTGGAGCGAAAACTTGGGTAGTTAATATAACTAAATTTAATCGGAATGAATTCAAGCAGGTGATCCTTATCTTAAAGGGGCGCCTGCTTTTTTTGTAGCAGGAAGCTGGGTGCTGTTAAAATAACTGTAACAATGTCTTTCGAAAAGGGCTTGCGCATTTTAAAAATACGTTTACAATAAGAGATAATGTTAACGTAAACAATTCGAACATATTTAGCAACCAAATTATTATAATTTAAAGAAATAAATAAGTTAAAATATCATAATCTGAAAAATGTTCACGTTAAACTAATCGTAACTCCCATTATGATTATAAAGGAGAGCAGCAAACCTCATGAGCAAAAAATTCATGGATGAGAACTTCCTGTTGTCGAGCGAGACCGCCATTAAGCTGTTTCATAATCATGCGAAAGATATGCCTATTATCGACTATCATTGCCACCTCAGTCCTCAAGAGATCTATGAGAACAAGACGTTCAACAATATTACCGAAGCTTGGCTGTATGGCGACCATTACAAATGGAGAGTGATGCGGGCAAATGGTGTAGAGGAGAAGTTCATTACTGGTGATGCTAGTGACTATGAAAAGTTCTTGGCATGGTCTAGAACCGTTCCTAAGATTATCGGGAATCCGCTCTATCATTGGACACATCTTGAGTTGCAGCGTTTCTTTGGAGTATATGATTTGCTAAATGAGGCTAATGCTCCGAAGATTTGGGATGAAGTGAACAGACAGTTGCAAGGTGAAGGATATGGAGCGAGAGATCTAATTGTTAAATCGAAAGTAACTGTTGTATGTACCACCGATGACCCAGTAGATTCTCTGGAATATCATGAAAAAATCAGCAGCTTGAGTGGATTCGATGCCAGCGTAGTTCCGGGGTTTCGTCCAGATAAAGCCCTTGAGATTAATCGTCCTACCTTCAAGCCTTGGGTAGCCCAGCTAAGCGAAGTCTCAGGAATGGATGTTGAGAATTATGGTCAGTTTCTAGAAGCATTGGAGAGCAGAGTGAGATTCTTCCATGCCAGAGCGGGCCGTGTATCCGATCATGCTTTGGATGCAGTAATGTTTGAGCCTGCTACCTTGGAGGAAGCTACGGCTATATTCAACAAAGCTCTTCGTGAAGGCACTATAAGTGAGAGAGAAGAAAAGAAATATAAAGGGTTCACATTAGTATTCCTTGGCAAATTGTACAACGAGCTGGATTGGGCGATGCAATTCCATATCCATGCGCTACGCAATAATAACAGCGTAATGTTCGGACGACTCGGCCCTGATACCGGCTATGATTCGATTAATGATGGCGTGATTGCTAAACCGCTGGCAGGTCTGTTAGATGCGCTGGACCGTGAGAATGCGCTGCCTAAGACCATTTTGTACTCACTGAACCCTAATGATAATCATGTCATTGCTGGTTTAATGGGCTGCTTCCAAGGGGGCGGTATTCCAGGGAAAATTCAATTCGGAACGGCATGGTGGTTCAATGACAATAAGGATGGCATGCTGGAACAGATGAAGACGCTCGCTAACCTCGGTGTGCTTAGCCAGTTTGTCGGGATGCTAACAGACTCTAGAAGTTTTTTATCATATACCAGACATGAGTATTTTAGAAGAATCCTATGTGATCTTGTAGGCTCTTGGGTAGAGAATGGAGAAGCTCCGGAGGATATGGAGCTACTGGGTAGTATGATTGAGAATATCTGTTACAATAACGCTGATCATTATTTCAATTTCTCGAAACAGGCATTGGTGACTAGGTAATCGTTATGATATCCTTACATGGAAGAGCCAAACCCGTTTGATAAGGAAGGTTGACCCATGGCACCTACAATCAAGGATATCGCCAAACTGGCGAATGTTTCACATACAACTGTATCAAGAGCACTTAACAACAGTCCCCTAATTAAAGAAGTTACACGTAAAAAAATTGCCGAGATCGCTGCGCAAGTGGGTTATGTCCCCAATTACAATGCCAAAAGCCTTGTGATGCAGCGGTCATACACCATTGGCTTGTTCTTCACGAGTATCGCCAACGGCACCACGTCTGGTTTCTTCTCTGATACGATTCGTGGTGTAAATAGTGTCATAGATGTAGAGTATAATCTGTTCATCCGTGGGATCGACGATTATGCGGAATATTCCTCTATTCATCACAAACGCTTTGATGGAATTATTCTAATGAGCCAGAGTGAAGCAGATAATAAATTCATTTACCATGTTGTCCAGCAAGGCATTCCAATCGTTGTGCTGAATCGGCAGATAGATGATCGCTCCATTATTAATATCATCTCGAATGATCGGGAAGGCGCTTATCATGCAGGCAAACACCTGATTGAGTCGGGGCATCAAGACATTGCGATCATTGAAGGTGTTGAGGGCTTTAAATCCACGCAGGAACGCAGAGACGGTTTTATAAAAGCTTTGATTGACCATAATATCCCTGTTCGTAACGATTATATGAGAAATGGTAATTACGATATGCAAAGTGGATATGAGGCGATGGGCAAGCTGCTAGATTTGGAAAAACCGCCGACGGCAGTATTCTGTTCCAATGACGATATGGCGATCGGGGCTATGAAAGCTGTGTTTGAGCGCGGGCTGCAGGTGCCGAACGATGTTTCTATTGTTGGTTTTGATGATATTGGATTTTCGCTCTTTGCGAATCCTTCGCTTACCACAGTTAAACGTCCTATTGAGAAGATCAGCGAGCAAGGAGCCCGCAAGCTGCTAAGCTTAATTAAAGAACCTTTGGAGAATGACGGGCTAACCTCCATTGATACGAAGTTTATTGCGAGAGAATCGGTTAGGAAACTGTAGAAGCAAAAAGCTGCGCATAGCAGCATGATCCTTTCACTTGTGAAGGATTTTGAACTAAAATTTTCACGTGTGCATAAATTAATAAAATAGTAATATAAACATTTTCTTATAAAGTATATTTAATTAGTTTTACGTGTGCATTTATAAATTAGGAGGCGTTTATATGAACAGATTAAATAGTGATAGTTGGAGAGCTTACAA
The DNA here is from genome assembly GCF_038009145.1 of Paenibacillus sp. FSL R5-0923. Taxonomy (NCBI): domain Bacteria; kingdom Bacillati; phylum Bacillota; class Bacilli; order Caryophanales; family Paenibacillaceae; genus Paenibacillus; species Paenibacillus sp. FSL R5-0923. Next base: position 586,514 of record NZ_JBBPAT010000001.1, on the reverse strand, counting down.
ACAATATCCTGAGAAGGTTCTGCAATTTGGAGAAGGCAATTTCATGCGCGCTTTTGTAGATTGGCAGATTCATACCATGAATCAAAAAACGGATTTCAATGGTGGCGTGGTGGTTGTACAACCGCTGGGTAACGGACTTGCAGAAATGCTAAATGCTCAGAACGGTTTATACACGTTGTATCTCCAAGGAATCAAAGATGGAGCAGCGGTAAAAGAACATGAGGTCATCAACTGTATTACACGAACGCTTAATCCTTTTGCCCAGCATGAGGAGTATATGAAGCTTGCCGAGAATCCAGAGCTGCGCTTTATCGTCTCCAACACCACTGAGGCGGGAATTGCTTTTGAAGCGGGCGACAAGTTAACCGATGCTCCGCAGAGCAGTTTCCCAGGTAAACTGACGGCCTTATTGTATAAGCGTTTTGAATTTTTTAACGGTGATGCTTCTAAAGGTTTTATCATCATTCCGTGCGAGCTGATTGACCGAAATGGGGATGAGCTTAAGAAGGTTATTTTGAAATATGCTGACCTGTGGAATCTGGGAGAGGGCTTTGTAAACTGGATGAATGAAGCCAACACCTTCTGCTGTAGTTTGGTAGATCGCATCGTTCCTGGATATCCAAGAGACACCATTGCTGAGATTACGGAAGAATTGGGCTATGAGGATAAGCTGGTCGTTATCGGCGAGCAATTCCATCTTTGGGTGATTGAAGGACCGCAGTGGATTAAAAAGGAGTTCCCGGCTGAACTAGCAGGTCTTAATGTGGTCGTGGTAGATGATATGACCCCTTACCGGACGCGTAAAGTGAGAATTCTAAACGGAGCTCATACCGCATTGACACCAGTAGCGTATTTGTACGGCATTGATACGGTTGCCGAGGCCATTGAGCACGAAGAGGTTGGGGCGTACGTGAAGTCCTTAATCTACGATGAGATCATTCCGACGCTGGATCTGCCGGTAGAGGAATTGAATTCTTTTGCAGACGCGGTATTGGAAAGGTTCCTGAATCCTTATGTGCAGCATTACTTGATGAGCATCTCCCTTAATTCTATCTCGAAATTTAAGACAAGAGATCTGCCTTCTTTATTGCAATATGTAGATTCCAAAGGACAATTGCCCGAGAAGCTTGTTTTCTCAATGAGTGCATTAATTGCCTTCTATAAAGGACGTAGAGGGGAAGAAGAGATTCAGCTGGCGGATGATGCGGATATTTTGGAATGGTTCGCCTCCTTGTGGGGAGGATGGGATGGCACAGACACTGGGTTACGGGCACTGGCTGTCGAGGTATTAGCAGCGACAAATCGCTGGGGCTGTGACCTGAATGAAGTGGCTGGTCTTAATGACAAGGTGACAGAAGGGCTCATTGCGATTGAGAGAACAGGTATGAAGCAAGCGCTGCAAGCGTACGTGAAGAGACCTGCACACAACTAATACACAGGAGGTGGATAACGACATGATTAAGACTATGAAAGAGGTACTGCAGATCAACGAGGCTGATAACGTGGCAGTTGCACTTAAAGACTATCAAGCAGGCGACACCATTGTGATTGGTTCAAAAGAAATTAAAATTACGGAAGATATTGCTAGAGGTCATAAAATTGCACTAACCAGCATTAGCGAAGGCGAGAATGTATTGAAGTATGGTTATCCCATCGGTCATGCTAAAGCGCCTATCGTGCCGGGCCAGTGGGTGCATACCCATAATACGAAGACAAACCTAACAGGGGTTGAGGAATATACTTTTGAGCAGAAGCTGACCCCCAATCCTTTTAAAACGGAGAATTTGACCTTTAAGGGGTATCGTCGCTTTGACGGATCTGTAGGTATTCGTAATGAGCTGTGGATCGTCCCTACGGTTGGTTGTGTGAATGGAGTGGCGGAGCAGATCATCAATATTTTTAAGGCAGAGGTTGGGGATATTGCGCCGTTCGATAACGTGCTCGTACTGAAGCATAACTATGGTTGCTCCCAGCTGGGTGATGATCATGACAATACCCGTACAATACTTGCTAACGCGGTTAAGCATCCAAATGCGGGCGCCGTTCTTGTGCTCGGACTAGGTTGTGAGAATAACAATTTGCATATTTTTAAAGACATGCTGGGTAGTTACGATGACGATCGAGTGCGTTTTCTTGTCTCCCAAGAGGTTGGAAACGAGATTGAAGAAGGCGTAAAGCTGCTGAAGGAACTCTACAATAACGTACAGGGCGATCATCGGGAAGAAGTCGCACTCTCTGAGCTGAAGATTGGTCTGAAGTGTGGAGGCTCGGATGGCCTGTCCGGGATTACAGCGAATCCGCTTCTTGGACGTCTGTCTGACTATATGGCTGCCCAAGGCGGCACAACTGTACTCACTGAAGTACCTGAAATGTTTGGCGCCGAAAAGATTCTGATGGAACGTGCTGCAGACGAAGCTATTTTCCACAAAATTGTTGATCTCATCAATGACTTTAAGCAGTATTTCATGGACTATAAACAGCCGGTATATGAAAATCCTTCGCCAGGCAATAAAGCCGGAGGAATTACTACGCTTGAGGATAAATCGCTGGGTTGCACTCAAAAATCCGGTAATTCTACGGTAATGGATGTACTCAAGTATGGAGAGCTTATCACTAACAAAGGCTTAAATCTTCTTAACGCGCCGGGCAATGACCTAGTAGCTTCGTCGGCTCTGGCTGCTGCTGGCTGCCAATTGGTGATCTTTACGACCGGACGGGGGACGCCTTTTGGTACATTCGTGCCAACAATGAAGGTGTCTACCAATACCCCATTGTATGAAGGCAAACGTCACTGGATCGATTTTAACGCAGGTGTGTTGGTTGAAGATGGTTCTCCAGATGAGGTTCTGCGTGACTTCATTAACTACATTATCAGCGTGGCTAGTGGGGAATGGGTAAATAACGAGAAGAATAACTTCCGCGAGATATCCATATTTAAAACAGGAGTAACGCTATAATAAATAATTTATTACGAATTAGACTGTCCCTTATGCTATTTAGCGTAGGGGGCAGTTTTTTTAATTTCACATTACATAATCCATCTTTAAAAGAACGGTCCTTGCTTTCTTCTGATTTAGTGATTGCAATCACTATTGCTTTGTACGGCCTATGCTAATCTGTTGTTGAGAATAGTTCTCATATAAAGGAGAAGAGTCCAATGGAAAAAATGCTGCGAATGGATGAGTCTATCTTCGAGATGGTATCCCGGCATCCGGAGGTCGTTGAGATTATGGTAGAGCTGGGCTTTAAGGACATTGCTAAGCCAGGTATGCTGCAGACCGCTGGCCGTTTCATGACCTTATCCAAAGGAATCAAGCTGAAGAAAATGGATCTCGATACCGTGAAGTTAGCATTTGAACGACACGGCTTCGAGATTATGAAATAAAGGAATCTATCATCAAAATTTTCATTAAGGAGAGATCAATAATGAGTGAATTGATAAATAACCGCGAGGTTGATGTACCGGAGCTAACTCGTCGCCAAGCCATGCTCAAGGAGATTATTAAAGAACTGCATGCAGGCAAAAGTGTTGAAGAGGTTAAGGCACGCTTCGAGGAAGCTGTAGGTGATGTTACTGTTGCGGAAATCTCTGCAATGGAGCATTCGTTAATGACTGAAGAGGGAATTCCAGTATCCGAGGTACAGCGGCTTTGTTCGGTGCATACAGCAATATTCAAAGGCTCTATTGAGCAAATTCACCGTTCCTCAAAGCCTGAAGAACAACCCGGCCACCCAGTCCACACCTTCAAGCTAGAAAACCGTGAGATTGAAAGACTTGTGAACTTCCGTTTAGATTTGCATGCTACCAAATTCCAGAAGAATGACAGCGAGGAGCTGATCTTTAAGCTGCTGGAGGATCTTAGCTTACTGCTGGATCTAGATAAACACTATAGTCGAAAAGAAAATCTGTTGTTCCCTTACCTTGAAAAATACGGCATTTATGGACCAACCAAGGTAATGTGGGGCGTGGATGATCATATCCGTCGTATGATTAAAGATGCAAAAGCAGCGCTCAGCGGCTACAGCGGAAATGCAGCAGATATTGGTGTTCAACTTACGGAGATCATCAAGGAAGTTAATGAAATGATTTTTAAGGAAGAAAATATTTTATTGCCTATGTCGCTGGATAAATTGACGGAAGACGAATGGGTCAAAATCGCTCGGGAGAGCGATGAGATCGGATTCTGCCTAACGGCGCCGGAGCAGGAGTGGATACCCGAACGTGCCGCAGAGCCGGAAGGTGCAGCATTGCAGGGTGAAGCAGTGGGAGCCGCTCCGCAAGAAGGGTTCATCCGTTTTGAGACAGGGCTGTTGTCATTGCATCAGCTCGAAACAGTACTCAATCACCTGCCAGTAGATCTGACATTCATTGATGAGAATGATGTCGTTCGATATTTTTCACACGGGAAGCAACGTATCTTTGCCCGAACTAAGGCAGTTATCGGCCGCACGGTACAGAACTGTCATCCGCCTCAAAGTGTTCATGTGGTGGAGAAGCTTCTGGAAGATTTTAAGGCAGGTCGTAAGGATGCTGAGGACTTCTGGATCAACATCAAGGATAAATTTATCTATATCCGTTATTTCGCCGTCCGAGACGAGACTGGTCGGTATATGGGTACGCTGGAGTTTACACAGAATATCGCACCTATCCGTGCACTGGAGGGGCAAAAGCGTATTTTGTCAGAATAAATGGGTGATTTAGGTTATTTTCCAGATAATAATATAGTCAGAAGACTCTCTTACTTAGTCGTAAGGGGGTCTTTTTAGAATATAATAGAGTATAGTATTAAAATAAGGAATTCCCGGGTGTGTTGTCTTTCCTTGACCACAGAGGGGGCTTCTATTATAGTTGGTACTTAGGATTAACTATTTTAGTATAAAAAAAGGTGGCTTGTTACATGTCTGAGAATATCTACGTTGGCGTGGATTTGGGTGGAACTGCAATTAAGGTTGGAATCTGCAATGCTGAGGGAACGCTACTGCATACTTATGAGGGACCCACAGGAACTGCAGAAGGTGTCGATACTGTTATCGATAATATCGAGAAGTATGTACGCCAAATTGTGGAGGATTCCCCGTACTCTTGGGATCAGCTTGCAGGTGTAGGCGCGGGCGTAGCAGGGTTCACAAATATTCGTGAAGGAATCATTATCCTTGCGCCCAACATAGGATTTAAAGATGTGCCGATTCGCTCCATTTTGGAAGATCGCTGGAACAAGCCTGTCAAAATAGACAATGATGCGAACGTGGCTGCACTGGGTGAAGCCTGGAGTGGTGCAGGACGCGGGATTGAAAATTGTGTCTGCTATACGCTAGGAACAGGTGTTGGTGGCGGAATCATTATTAACGGAAAGATTTATCAAGGTTTTGCAGGTCTAGCAGGTGAGCTTGGCCATATCACTGTAGTGCCGGATTTGGAAGCCATTCAATGTGGTTGCGGTAATATGGGATGTCTGGAAACCGTTTCCTCCGCTACAGGAATTATTCGTATGGCTAACGATGCAGTAGCTCGTGGTGATCGTACTTCCCTCTCAATGGTAGAGAAGATTGCTGCGAAGGAAGTCTTTGATGCGGCTAAGGCTGGCGATGAAGTAGCGATTCGCATAGTAAACCGTGCAGCATACTACCTGGGTAAATCTATGGCTTCTGTTGCAGCCGTGCTTAACCCTGAGGTCTTCATCATTGGTGGTGGTGTGTCTAAGGCTGGAGATATTCTATTTGATGAAGTTCGTCGTGTGTTTGCTAAGCTCGCACCGGCTCCGCTTCAGACTGGTGTTTCGATTATTCCTGCAGAGCTTGGTAATGATGCAGGTATTGTGGGTGCAGCAGGTCTTCTGCTTCGTTCTTAAAAGATAGGGAGTATTCATATACTAATTTAGGGAGGGGACGCTTTAATGACCGAATTGGACAATACTCCAACGGCTGGAGCCACCCTGATCATTATTACTGGAATGTCAGGTGCGGGTAAGACAATTGCTGTGCAGAGTCTGGAAGACCTAGGGTTCTTCTGTGTCGATAATTTGCCGCCGGTGCTGATCCCTAAGTTTGCAGAACTGATTGAGCAGTCGAAGGGTAAGATCGCCAAGGTAGCGCTTGTGATTGACCTGCGCGGTAGGGAATTCTTCACTGCTTTGTCCGAGTCTCTAGCCTATATTAAAGATGAGTCAACCATTGGCTGTGAAATCTTGTTCTTGGATGCTACGGATTCGGTGCTTGTGCAGCGTTACAAGGAAAGCCGGCGTCATCATCCTCTAGCGCCTAAGGGACTTCCGCTTGATGGTATCAAGCTGGAACGTAAAATGCTTGAGGAATTAAAGAATTCAGCTACATTATGTCTGGATACTAGCAGTATGAAACCAGTGCAGCTCAAGGAGAAGATCGTTTCTCGGTTCTCGCATTTAGGAAAAAGTACACTCTCCGTCAACATTACATCGTTCGGATTTAAGTATGGTATTCCTATTGATGCAGACCTCGTCTTCGATGTTCGCTTTTTGCCTAACCCACATTATGTGGATCACCTGCGGCCAAAAACAGGTCAGGACAGCGATGTCTATGACTATGTAATGAAGTGGCCTGAAACACAGGTGTTCCTGACCAAACTGCTCGATATGCTTCATTTCTTAATTCCGCAATATCGTAGGGAAGGTAAATCCCAGATTATTATCGGCATTGGCTGTACAGGCGGGAAACACCGTTCAGTAGCCATTTCTGAATATTTGGGCAAAATGCTGGGCGTCAGCGAAACGGAATCCGTAGCCGTTAGTCATCGGGATTCCGAGCGTGATCGGCACTAATGAGAGAAGGGGTCCATAGTGGCTGAAGAACAAAGACAGCGTCCACGTATCGTCGTTATGGGCGGTGGCACGGGGCTATCTGTCATGCTTCGCGGCTTAAAAGAAAAGCCGCTAGATATTACAGCTATAGTTACCGTAGCAGATGATGGAGGAAGCTCGGGCATTTTGCGCAGTGAACTGCAAATGCCGCCTCCTGGGGACATCCGCAACGTATTAACAGCTATGGCTGATGTAGAGCCGCTCATGGCGGATATTATGAGATATCGTTTCAACACGGGCGAAGGCTTGGCGGGTCATAGTCTTGGCAATTTAATTCTTGCCGCGCTTACAGATATATCTGGCGATTTTGTCACAGCTGTTCGTGAGCTTAGCCGATTATTTGCTGTTCGCGGACGGGTATTACCCGCTGCGGGGGATGCCGTAGTATTGCGTGCAGAAATGTCGGACGGTACGATTATCACGGGTGAATCTAAGATACCGGAAGCAGGCGGGATCATTAAACGGGTTTCTTTGGAGCCTGCTGATGTGGAACCGTTGCCTGAAGCACTTGAAGCGATTCGAAATGCTGATGCAATTCTTTTGGGTCCAGGGAGTCTATATACGAGCATTCTTCCGAACCTACTTGTTCCGAAGCTAGCAGAAGCAGTTGTATCTTCTGATGCAATCAAAATTTTTGTCTGCAATGTAATGACTCAGCCTGGTGAAACGGATAATTATACTGTAAATGACCATCTACAAGCCGTTTATGATCATATTGGGATTCATTTATTTGATTATATTATTGTGAATGACGGTGAAATTCCTGAGCAGGTGCAGTCGAAGTACGCTGAGAAGGGTGCGCGTCCGGTACAGCTCGATAAGGATGTACTAGAAGGCAGTGCATATAAAGTTATAGCGGATAAGCTAGTGTTATTCCGAACTTATTTAAGGCATGATACCGATAAGCTTAGTCATCATATCTATCAGCTTGTGCAAGATTGGATAAACAGAAACCCTAGGGTATAACTTAAAATATAAGAAAATATAAGTTTTACACTTATACTTTCTTATATTTCTCGCTTAAACGCTTACCGTCCTCAAAAGGACGCCGAAGGCGTTAATGCTTGTATATATGAATGACGTACTTATTTTCAGAAAGAGGTGAGACCCTTGTCTTTTGCGGCCCTTACAAAAAAAGAGCTGACGATGGTGGAGAGTGAGCCCTGTTGTGAGAAGGCGGAAATGTCAGCGCTTATCCGTATGAATGGATCTGTGCAGCTTTCAAGCAAAAAGGTGATTCTCGACATTTCGACGGAGAACGCCGCGATTGCAAGGCGGGTATATTCTTTACTTAAGAAATATTACCAGGTCCATATTGAGCTACTCGTGCGTAAAAAAATGCGTTTGAAGAAAAATAACGTTTATATCGTTAGAATCCCTAGTCGCGTACAGGAAATCTTAAATGATCTCAGAATTGTGTCCGAAGGATTTATTTTTACCGACGGTATTGATAAAGAGATTGTTGGGAATAACTGCTGTAAGCGTGCTTATTTGCGGGGTGCCTTTTTGGCGGGCGGATCCGTTAATAATCCGGAGGGTTCCTCTTATCATTTGGAGATTTCCTCGATGTATGAGGAGCATTGTAAGGCGCTGGTCGATCTGGCTGGTGAATTTCACCTAAACGCACGCTGCATTGAACGTAAAAAAGGGTTCATTCTATACATTAAAGAAGGCGAGAAGATTATCGAATTCTTAAGTCTGATCGGGGCGCATCAAGCGTTGTTCAAATTTGAGGATGTAAGAATTATGCGTGATATGCGTAATTCCGTGAATCGGATCGTGAACTGCGAGACCGCGAATCTCAATAAAACGATAAGTGCCGCGGTGCGGCAGATTGAGAATATCAAACTGCTGCAGCGAGAAGTGGGGCTGGAGAGCCTACCGGATAAACTGCGGGAAGTTGCAGAAATTCGAATGGCACATCCAGATATCAACCTTAAAGAGGTTGGTGAAATGCTGAAAGGTACGGTTAGTAAGTCCGGAGTAAATCATCGTCTTCGTAAGATTGATGAACTGGCGGACAAGGTTCGAGGCGGCTAGTCACTTTTTTTCTAGTGTGGTTTACGTTATAATGATATAATAATATAAAATTAATGTGAAATTTTTGGGGAGAACTCAATTAGGGGGTAAGCGTTTCATGACAAAGCACCCGGTAGTTGTTCGGTTGAAGACAGGGCTACACGCTCGACCGGCAGCATTGTTTGTGCAAGAAGCTAACAAGTTTTCGTCGGAGATTTTCGTGGAAAAAGACGATAAAAAAGTAAACGCCAAAAGTATTATGGGTATTATGAGCCTAGCGATCAGTTCCGGCACGGAGATCTATATCAGCGCGGATGGTGCAGACGCGGATCAAGCTGTAAACGCTTTGACGAGTCTCGTCAGCAAAGAAGAGCTTGAGAACCAATAATCTTTTGAAATGACTTTCTATCGCATGACTAAAAAGCCCCCAGGGGCTTTTTTTTATACCAAAAAATAGATTTTAACTGTGCAACATTTACCAAAAAGACTCGTCTAGAGGATAATAACAAATCACAAAAGATGAAAGGGGCTGGCAAATATGAAAGGTTTGGTAAAAAAGATTGGTTCAGTGTTGATTGTAGGAAGTTTGTTAATTGGAGGGATTAGCATGAGTGGAGTCTTCCAAGGTCCCGCAAAGGCTTACGCAGATGAAGTGCAGAAAAATGTCGTTAGTGTAGTAGGTAAAGGTGAATTGTCCATCAAGCCGGATATTGTATACTTGTCCATCGGTGTGGATACTACGGCTACAACTGCGCAAGAAGCGCAAAAAACAAATGCTGCTAAAATCCAAAAGATCACTACACTACTGAAGGGGACTTGGAAAATCGCAGATAAGGATATTCAAAGTACCCAATTCTATGTGCAACCCAACTACAGTTATAGCGAAAAAGAAGGACAGCAAGTGAAAGGATACAACGCGAATCATACACTGTTAGTGTCCTATAGAGATCTGACCAAGGTTGGTGAATTGCTAGACGCTGCATCTGCGGCGGGGGCAAATAATATCGGAAATGCACGTTTTTCCGTGGAAGATACTTCTGCCTTTGAAGCTCAGGTGATTGAAAAGGCGATGGCGAACGCAGATGTTAAAGCAGGTGCTATTGCTAAGGCAGCTAAACGTAGCTTGGGTCAAGTAATCACGGTCAGCCAAAATGATGGCAATGTCACTCCGGTTTATTTTGAACAAAATCTAAAAATGGAAATGGCTGCAGCAGATGCTGGTGCAAGCACATCCGTTCAACCGGGAGTAGTTAAAGTTACAACACAGCTGAGCGTAATGTATGAATTGAAATAGTAGCAGAACAAGATGATTGCAGAGAGGAGAGGTGATCTTCCACTAGTAATAGTGGGGGGCGCCTCTTTTTTTGTGTAAATTCTCCAAGATTAGGTTTAATAAACTGGAAAGGAGTGGGAAAACAAGATGATGAATATTTCAAAAGAAACAGTACGCAAATGGGGCATAGGTTTGATGTCGGCGGGATTATTGCTTGGTGGAGGATTGCTGCCTAGTGATAAGGGTTATGCAGCGTCTGATCAGACGAAGAGCAAGGCTATTGCTGCAAGTATAGCTTTAAAGGCGAACGGGGTAATTTCTCAGCAGACAGGTATTTTGCAGGAAGGGAAGGTCTGGATTCCGATTACCTTTATGCGTGATGTGCTGCAATTACCTCTAACTTATGATAAAAAAGAAAATGCATACACGATCGGAAAGGGAACGACTAAGGCCAAGTTGCTGTTATCTAGCTATGGTACTTCAATTTGGGTGAACAATTATTACATTCGAGAGTATGAAGGAAAGCTAATAAACAACCGGCTTTATGTTCCATCCGGTCTGTTAAATGATTATTTGGGCTATAAAGTGGATTGGAGTCGGGGCTCTAGTAGGTTGAATGTGGTGAATAGATCACAGAATGCGTTGATAGTAACTACGGAGACCTATGTTAAGGATCGAAAAGAGGCTTTGATCCAGCTTGATTATCCGAAGTTTAGTGGATTAAGCAATTCCAACGAACAGCAGGCCATGAATGATATTTTGAAAGAAAGTGCCATGAAATTCGCTGCAGGCGCAGAGAAGGATATCTCGAATCGATCCGGGTCAGAACCTAAGTATACCTATGATATAGATTATGTGGTGACCTACAATCAGGATGGTGTGATCAGCTTAGTGATGTCACAGTATAGCGATACGGGCGGCGCTCATGGTATGACCAATCGGGAGGCGTTTACCTTTTCGCTCAAGGATGGCAAACGTCTACTGTTGGGCGACCTGTTCGGAGCTAACCCAAACTACAAAAAAGAGTTGAATGCTAAGTTGAACAAGCTAGTAAAAGCGGAGGAAAGTTATTTGGGAGGGTTCAACGGATTGAATACGGAAAAGTATTTTTATCTGAAGGATGATCAGGTCGTTCTGTTCTTCCAATTGTATGAATACACAGCTTATGCTGCGGGGTTCCCGGAATATCCCTTTACTTTCAAAGAATTGTTGCCGGAAGGCGGTAGCCCATTTGCTGCTGTAAAATAAATAGAGAAGTCGTACCCGCTAGTGTCACCACTGGACATCTCCCCCTTACCAGAATCACCTCGAATTCATATGCTAAATGGAGTAACTAGTTTATGAACGGGGGAGAGCTATGAGCTATCAATACACTGCAATTGGCGATTCCTTGACGACTGGATTTGGCGCTCTGCCAGGGAACGGTTTTGTACCGGTGTACCGTAGAATGGCGGAAGGGAGACTGCGTTCTAATGTAGCCTCTACGAATTTGGGCGTGAATGGATTGACTACTTCTGAACTGGAACAGCGGCTGCGGGGGAGTGCAATGACTCGCGAAGCCATTCGAGCAGCCGACATCATCACTCTATCCATCGGTGGCAACGATTTAATCCATGCTGCGAAGGCTGCAGCTAGACAACCTGAAAATTTATCTAAAGAGCTGCGAAGATCATTGCAAGAATGCAAACAAAATTTTGCTGCAATTATGAGTATCCTCTTCCAATTGAAGACGGGAACGCGTAGACCTTTTATCATTCGGATTGTGGGACTGTATAATCCTTATCCTCAGGTAGTGGGTGCTACAGAGTGGGTGCGGCAGTTTAACCGCTATGCCTCACAGTATAGTAGCCGAGTATGTGGGTTTGCTTCTATCTATAGTGAGTTTGCAGGAAATGAGAGAGGGCTATTATCGATTGACCACTTACATCCGAATGGCCGAGGCTACCGTGTGATTGCTGAGAAACTCGATGCGCTTGGATATGGCGGTTTGATTTAACTGAGATTCGTATGAAGTGGTGGTCTGAAAAGTAAAGAGGCTGTGCGCTAACCATCAAGTGGATAGGGCACAGCCTCTTTGTGTTGTTTTATAGCTTACACACCGCTAGGCAGTGTTTTCTCGATGACTTTATCAACGATACCGTAAGTTGCCGCATCTGCAGCAGTCATGAAGTAATCACGATCTGTATCCTTCTCAATACGTTCTAGCGGTTGACCCGTACGTTCTGCAAGAATACGATTCAACTTATCACGCAATTTGAGGATACGGCGGGCACGGATTTCGATATCCGTTGCTTGACCTTGAGCACCACCCAGAGGTTGGTGAATCATGATCTCACTGTTAGGCAGTGCGAAGCGTTTGCCTTTAGCGCCAGCGTTAAGTAGGAAAGCTCCCATGGAAGCTGCCATACCTACACAGATGGTGGAAACATCCGGTTTAATGTACTGCATTGTATCAAAAATAGCCATACCTGCAGTAATGGAACCGCCGGGGCTATTCACGTAAAGGTGAATGTCCTTCTCCGGATCTTCGGCAGCCAAGAACAGCATTTGTGCGATGATAGAATTGGCTACCACGTCATTAACCTCCGTTCCAAGGAAAATGATGCGGTCCTTCAGCAGGCGGGAATAGATGTCATAAGCGCGCTCACCGCGGTTGCTCTGTTCTACTACCATAGGAATATAACTCACGTGGAAAACCTCCTTGATATTGGTTCTTCAAATGTATTCATTTTTACTCTTGCCGTATTACCCACATGATAAACAAATTCAAACAAAAAGTCAAAGAAAGTCAAACTTATATTCAAAAAAAAGAGCCGACACGCGGCTCTTTGGTTAAGTAGTAGTATAGGCACTACTAAATTATGTACAAAAGTGAAATTAATGGCGCGCCCGCCAAGAATCGAACTTGGATCTCAGGCTTCGGAGGCCTACGTCATATCCATTGGACCACGGGCGCAACAAAAATGATTATAATACAATTTCTGTGCAATTGCAATGAATTAATAATACTGTACACAGGCTCTATCCCTAGTCTTCAAGGCGGACAAGCGTACATTGTGTTTCACTCAGCGTAAGAATCTGGATTGTTAATGACAGGTTTTTTGGAGCTGAACCTCTTTCCCAATCTTATAAATGTATAAGAAGACAAGCGCTTGAGAATTCTACTCTCGGAAGACTTGCACTTCGAGCAATATTTGGTTAGAATATGAGTGGGACTTAAAAAGTTTACCCGGGACATTTTGAGACCATGAACAAGGGAATAGAGGAAGACGAAGTTGCAGGAGTGAAAGTATGCGTAATTTATTAGATATCCAAAAGCAGCTTCTGCCTGATCTCATGGAAACCCTTAAGAGACGGTACACGATTCTTCATCAGATCATGCTGTCCGATATAATTGGGCGCAGAACGCTTGCCGCTTCGCTTGATATGACTGAGCGGGTACTGCGTGCCGAGACGGATCTTCTGAAATCGCAAGGGCTCATTGAGATCGAGAGTGTTGGCATGCGCATTAGCGCTGCTGGACGTAGACTGCTTGATTTGCTAGAGCCGGTCGTTAAGAGCCTGTTTGGTCTGGATGAGCTGGAAGAGAAAATTCGGGCAACGTACGGTCTGGATAAAGTTATTGTGGTGCCGGGTGATTGTGAGTCATCGCCGTTCACCAAACGTGAGCTTGGCCGAGCGGGTGCAAAAGCGCTGCTCAGTGTACTTCGTACAGATGATATAGTTGCTGTCACAGGTGGATCAACGCTTGCCGATATGGCTGATCAACTGACACCGCCGTTATCGCTTTCCTATAAGAACGCTTGGTTTGTTCCGGCGCGTGGTGGATTAGGAGAGAGTATGGAGATTCAAGCCAATACGATTGCCTCAACAATGGCAAAACGGGTAGGAGCGAATTACCGGTTGCTGCATGTACCTGATTTACTTAGTGGGGATGCCTACCAGTCACTAGCACTTGACTCTAATATTGGAGAGATTGTACAAATCATCCGCAGTTCGCGTATTATTGTACATGGGATTGGGGATGCCATTGAAATGACTCGCCGCCGCAAGCTGGATGAGGCAACTGTCTCAGAAATCCAGGGTGAGGGAGCCGTGGCTGAATCCTTTGGGTATTACTTTAACGAAGATGGTCAGGTTGTCCATACGATGCTTACGATGGGACTACGTCTAGAAGATATTGTTCGGACGGAGACAGTCATCGGTATTGCTGGAGGCAAACCAAAGGCCAAAGCCATTCATGCCATGCTGCGTTTCGGGCAGGAGAATATACTCGTCACCGACGAGGCTGCTGCTGTGGAAATCGGCAAGGAAATTGATAATCAGTTACAGATATCCTCGTAACTCACTAGAACATATATCTTGCATCATACTTAACATTGTTGTCATGACAGGCTTCACGGTCTGTTTTGAATAAATAAAACGAATTCTAGGAGGAACTATTCAATGAGTGTAAAAGTTGGAATTAACGGATTTGGACGTATTGGACGCCTTGCTTTCCGCCGTATTCAAAATGTAGAAGGTATCGAAGTGGTAGCAATCAACGACTTGACTGACGCTAAGATGCTTGCTCATTTGCTTAAATATGATACAACTCAAGGTAAATTCCAAGGTGATGTTGAAGTGCATGATGGCTTCTTCAAAGTCAATGGCAAAGAAGTTAAGGTTCTTGCTAACCGCAACCCTGAAGAATTGCCATGGGGCGACCTAGGCGTTGATATCGTACTTGAGTGCACAGGTTTCTTCACAACTAAAGAAGCAGCTGAAAAACACTTGAAAGGTGGAGCTAAGAAAGTAGTTATCTCCGCTCCAGCTACTGGCGACATGAAAACTGTCGTTTACAACGTTAACGATGACATTCTTGATGGTACTGAGACTGTTATTTCCGGCGCATCTTGCACAACGAACTGCCTAGCTCCAATGGCAAAAGTATTGAACGACAAGTTCGGTATCGTTGAAGGCTTGATGACTACAATTCACGCTTACACTGGTGACCAAAACACTTTGGATGCTCCACACGCTAAAGGTGACTTCAGACGCGCTCGTGCAGCAGCTGAAAACATCATTCCTAACACTACTGGTGCTGCTAAAGCAATCGGTCTTGTTATTCCAGAACTTAAAGGTAAATTGGATGGTGCGGCTCAACGTGTTCCAGTTGCAACTGGTTCCCTGACTGAGCTTGTAACTGTTCTTGATAAGAGCGTTACTGTTGAAGAAATCAACGCAGCAATGAAAGCAGCTTCCGATCCAGACACTTATGGTTACACTGAAGATGAAATCGTATCTTCCGATATCAAAGGTATGACTTTCGGATCCCTGTTCGATGCTACACAAACTAAAGTATTGACTGTTGGCGACAAACAACTCGTTAAGACTGTTGCTTGGTATGACAATGAAATGTCCTACACTGCACAATTGGTTCGTACTTTGGAGAAATTCGCTAAAATCGCTAAGTAATTGACTTGATATAAGTAACATCTATAGAGCGGAAACAGAAGTTCCTTGTTTCCGCTCTTTCTAAATGTATTTCTTGTTTCCTGCTAGAAACAACTTTGGGTGTGGAGGAATTAATCATGAACAAAAAGAGCGTCCGTGATGTAGAAGTAAAGGGTAAACGCGTATTTGTACGCGTGGATTTCAACGTACCTGTAGAAGACGGTAAGATTACTGATGATACTCGTATTCGCGAAACCCTTCCAACCATTAAATATTTGATTGAGAACGGTGCAAAGATCATTCTTGCGAGTCACATGGGTCGTCCTAAAGGTCAATTCGTAGATTCCATGCGTTTGACTACTGCTGCTGAACGTCTGTCCGAGCTTCTCGGCAAACCAGTAGCTAAAGCTGACGAAGC
Source organism: Paenibacillus sp. FSL R5-0923 (assembly GCF_038009145.1). Lineage (NCBI taxonomy): Bacteria > Bacillati > Bacillota > Bacilli > Caryophanales > Paenibacillaceae > Paenibacillus > Paenibacillus sp. FSL R5-0923. The sequence goes on along the minus strand of NZ_JBBPAT010000001.1, from coordinate 570,535 downwards.
TGTTGGCGAAGCTGTCAAAGCAAAAATTGCTGAGCTAGGCGAAGGCGACGTACTTGTACTTGAGAATGTTCGTTTCTACCCAGGCGAAGAAAAGAACGATCCTGAATTGGCTAAACAATTCGCTGAACTGGCTGATTTGTTCGTCAATGATGCGTTTGGTGCGGCTCACCGTGCACATGCATCGACAGAAGGTATCGCTCATTTCCTACCAGCTGTATCCGGTCTTTTGATGGAGAAAGAATTGACCGTTCTTGGTAAAGCTCTTACTAACCCAGAACGTCCTTTCACTGCGATCATCGGTGGTTCGAAAGTTAAAGACAAGATTGATGTTATTGATAACTTGTTGTCTTTGGCTGATAACGTCCTGATCGGCGGTGGATTGTCTTATACATTCACTAAAGCACAAGGCTTTGAAATCGGTAAGTCACTTGTAGACAACGACAAACTTGACGTTGCTCTTGGATTCATCGAAAAAGCTAAAGCACTTGGCAAAAACTTCATGCTTCCTGTTGATGTTGTTGTTGCTGATAAATTCGGTGCTGATGCTAACACTAAGATCGTTAATTACAATGAAATCCCAGAAGGTTGGGAAGGACTTGATATCGGACCTAAGACTCGTGAACTTTATGCCGATATTATCAAGAACTCCAAGCTGGTTGTCTGGAATGGACCTATGGGCGTATTCGAAATCGATAAATTCGCTGAAGGTACACTTGCAGTAGCAAAAGCTTGTGCAACAACTGAAGGTTACACTGTTATTGGCGGCGGAGATTCCGCAGCAGCAGCAGAAAAATTCCACCTGGCTGATCAAATGGATCACATCTCCACTGGTGGCGGTGCATCCCTTGAGTTCATGGAAGGCAAGGCGCTTCCTGGCGTAGAAGCACTGAACGACAAGTAAGACGTATAGAAGGAGGCAATTAAATTCATGAGAACACCAATTATTGCGGGTAACTGGAAGATGTTCAAAACAGTTCCTGAAGCAGAAAGCTTTATTGCTGACATCAAAGGCAAAGCAGAAGTAGAAGGCGTTGAGACTGTAATCTGCGCCCCATTTACTAACCTGCCTGCACTTGTAGCAGCTGCAAAAGGTACAGACATCAAGATTGGCGCACAGAACCTGCACTTTGAAGATAACGGTGCTTACACAGGAGAAATCAGTGGTGTAATGCTTAGCGATCTTGGCGTAGACTATGTAATCATTGGTCACTCAGAGCGTCGTGCTTATTTTGGCGAAACAGATGAAATCGTGAATAAGAAAATGCATGCTGCATTCCGTCACGGTATCACTCCAATCGTATGTGTTGGCGAAAAGCTCGAAGAGCGTGAAGCTGATCAAACTAAAGCAGTATGTAAAGTACAAACTGAAGCTGCATTCCAAGGACTTAGTGCCGAGCAAGCAGCAAAAGTTGTCATTGCATACGAACCTATCTGGGCTATTGGCACAGGTAAATCTTCCACTTCCCAAGATGCTAACGAAGTTATTGCTTACATTCGCAGTCTTGTAAAAGATTTGTATGATGTTGCAACAGCTGAAGCTGTTCGTATTCAATACGGCGGCAGCGTGAAGCCTGAGAATGTAACTGAGTACATGGGCCAAAGCGACATCGATGGTGCGCTTGTTGGCGGTGCCAGCTTGCAGCCTGCTTCCTTCGTTCAATTGGTTGAGGGGGCGAAGTAAGATGTCAGCTCCAAGACCTGTAGCTTTGATCATCATGGATGGTTTCGGTTTGCGTGGAACATCTGAAGGTAACGCCGTTGCTCAAGCTAACAAACCTAACTATGACCGTTACTTGAAACAATATCCTAATACTACCCTTACTGCTTGTGGTGAAGCTGTTGGTCTTCCAGAAGGCCAAATGGGCAACTCTGAAGTAGGGCACTTAAATATTGGTGCAGGACGGATTGTATACCAGGATTTGACTCGTATCGATAAATCGATCCGTGAGGGCGAATTCTTCGATAATGAAACACTGGTAGCCGCAGTTAGAAATGCTAAGAACACAGGTAAAAAGCTTCATCTTTACGCGCTTGTATCCGACGGAGGGGTACATAGCCATATTAATCACCTGTTTGCTATGCTTGACCTGGCTAAGAAAGAAGATATGCACGAAGTGTATATCCATGCTTTCATGGATGGCCGGGACGTACCTCCAGATAGTGGTAAGAAGTTTGTTCAAGATCTGGTTGCTAAGATTGAAGAAGTTGGAGTAGGTACAATTGCAACGGTATCCGGGCGTTATTACGCAATGGACCGTGACAAACGTTGGGATCGTGTAGAAAAAGCCTATCGTGCTATGGTTTATGGCGAAGGACCGAAATACACAGATGCTCTGCAAGCTATCACTGCATCTTATTCAAATTCCGTGTTCGACGAATTCGTTGAACCTAGCGTGATTGTAGACAGTGAAGGCAAGCCGGTAACGGCAGTAGAGAGCGGCGATTCTGTCGTGTTCCTCAACTTCCGCCCTGACCGTGCTATTCAGTTGTCACAAGTGTTCACGAATCAAGATTTCCGCGGTTTCGACCGGGGTCCTTTGTTCCCGCAAGACTTGCACTTCGTATGCCTGACTACTTTCAGTGAAACGGTACAAGGTTATGTAGCCTATTCACCGAAGAACCTGGATAACACATTGGGTGAAGTACTTGTGCAACACAACAAGAAGCAACTGCGCATCGCGGAAACTGAGAAGTATCCGCACGTAACGTTCTTCTTCAGTGGTGGACGTGATGAGGAACTTCCAGGAGAAACTCGTATCTTGATCAACTCTCCTAAAGTGGCAACCTATGATCTTCAACCTGAGATGAGTGCTTACGAAGTGGCTGCAGCCTGCGTAGCAGAAATCGAAGCGGAAAGACAGGATGCTATTATCCTTAACTTTGCAAACCCTGATATGGTTGGACACTCCGGTATGTTGGAGCCAACAATCAAGGCTGTAGAGGTAACTGATGAGTGTGTAGGTAAAGTAGTGGACGCAGTAGTTGCCAAGGGTGGCGTTGCGATCATTATCGCCGATCACGGTAATGCAGACATGGTATTTGATGAGAACGGTCGTCCGTTCACAGCTCATACCACTAACCCGGTTCCGTTCATCCTTACGGATGAAAATGTTGTATTGCGCGATCGCGGTATCCTTGCTGATGTAGCACCAACCATTCTGGATCTGATGGGAATTCCGCAACCTGCGGAAATGACTGGTCAATCCATGATCGCTAGTCGCAAATAAGGAAACAATACCTAAGATTAAGCTTCAACAATCAAAACCAAAACATTGTTTAAAGGAGATTAACTAAAATGACTATTATTTCTGATGTTTATGCTCGCGAAGTCCTTGACTCCCGTGGTAACCCTACTGTTGAGGTTGACGTTTATCTTGAATCCGGTGCTAAAGGTCGCGCTATCGTTCCTTCCGGCGCTTCCACTGGCGCTCATGAAGCTGTAGAGCTTCGTGATGGCGACAAATCCCGTTACATGGGTAAAGGCGTTCTGAAAGCTGTTGAGAACGTAAATGAAATCATCGCTCCAGAAGTTATTGGTATGGACGCTCTTGACCAAGTGGGCATCGACAAATTGATGATCACTTTGGACGGAACTCATAACAAAGGTAAATTGGGCGCTAACGCAATCCTAGCTGTATCGATGGCCGTAGCTCGCGCAGCTGCAGCAGCATTGGATATTCCTTTGTACGTATACCTAGGCGGATTCAACGCTAAAACTCTTCCAGTACCAATGATGAACATCATCAATGGTGGTGAGCATGCGGACAACAACATCGACGTTCAAGAGTTCATGGTTCTTCCTGTAGGAGCTCCAAGCTTCAAAGAAGCTCTTCGTACAGGTGCTGAAATCTTCCACAACTTGAAATCCGTACTTCAATCCAAAGGCCTGAACACAGCTGTTGGTGACGAAGGTGGTTTCGCACCGAACCTTGGTTCGAATGAAGAAGCAATCACTACAATCATCGAAGCTATTGAAAAAGCTGGTTACAAACCAGGTGTTGACGTATTCTTGGGTATGGACGTTGCTTCCACTGAGTTCTACAAAGACGGTAAATACACCCTTGCTGGCGAAGGTAAATCTTACACTTCCGCTGAGTATGTTGACCTTCTTGCTTCATGGGTTGAAAAATATCCTATCATCACAATCGAAGACGGTATGTCCGAAGACGACTGGGATGGTTGGAAATTGCTTACTGAAAAATTGGGAGACAAAGTTCAATTGGTTGGTGACGACTTGTTCGTTACAAACACTGAGCGTCTTGCAACAGGTATCGAAAAAGGTATCGGTAACTCCATCTTGGTTAAAGTTAACCAAATTGGTACATTGACTGAAACTTTCGATGCTATCGAAATGGCTAAACGTGCTGGTTACACAGCAGTTATCTCTCACCGTTCCGGTGAATCCGAAGATAGCACAATCGCTGACATCGCTGTTGCGACTAACGCTGGTCAAATCAAAACAGGTGCTCCTTCCCGTACAGACCGTGTTGCTAAATACAACCAATTGCTTCGCATCGAAGACGAGTTGGGTGAATTGGCTCAATACAACGGCCTGAAATCTTTCTACAACCTTAAAAGATAATCTGCTTTTATAGCAGAGTACGAAGACCCGCCATATGGCGGGTCTTTTTTTAATATATGTTTATCCTAATCTTTCAAGAAAAGCTACGACTTAACAGTCTAGGCGGTTGTATTACCGGCACTGCTATGATAAAATAAGAATACTGTTTATGTATCGTGATAACCTCAATTACCATAGATAGTGATGCTTAGGCGTAGGAGGTGGAAGTGAATGGATATCTTTTTGAAAGTTGTGCTCCTGATTTTTTCCGTCGGTCTTATTGCGGTCGTTCTTCTGCAAAAGGGGAAAAGCGCGGGTCTTTCCGGTGCCATCTCCGGTGGTGCTGAGCATCTCTTTGGTAAAACAAAAGCTCGTGGTATGGAACTCGTACTACAACGTGTAACAGTTGGACTTGCTGCAGGATTCTTCATTATGGCGATTCTAGCTGCTGTTTTCATTGACTGAAGTACCTACAGTAAGCCCTCGCTCTGTTCTGAATGGAATGGAGCGAAGGCTTTTTTGTTATAATAAAAAGGGGATAAAGCACCTGCAGGTGCTTTTCTTTGCATAGCAGAAAGAATAAGATTCGATACGGTAAAGCCTTAATAAATAAACTTTCTCCTTCGATGTGAATGAAATTTCGTACTGCGTTTACCTTTGGATGACAGTAACAGGGATGCGCAGGATTGATTTCGTGTATACTAGGGTATGAAGTAGGTAAAGGTAAATTTTACTTGGCATTACTACAGAGCAGGACAAGACATACATATTTGCCAGCGGCTTGGAGCCGCGGAGGGCTGGGGTGACGAACATGATAACACAAGAAATATTACTCGATTTCATGCGGGAAACTGCATATAAACCAATGACTTATGAAGAGCTGGTGAGCCATTTTGCTCTAGAAGATAGCACAGGGTTTAAAAAGTTCGAGGAACTACTAATTGAATTAGAGCAGGACGGAAGAATTGTATTAACTCGTAATGCACGTTATGGCGTGCCGGAACGAATGGATTTACTGCGAGGCCGGTTACAGGCTCATGCGAAAGGCTTCGCTTTTCTTATCCCGGATGATCGTGATCATCCTGACGTATATATCCATGCGAATGATCTTAAGGGAGCTATGAATGGTGACATCGTCCTTATCCGTATTACCTCTAAAAGTCCGTCCGGCGGACGTATGGAAGGCGAAGTTGAGCGCATTGTAAAACGGGGAGTATTGCAGACGGTTGGCGTATTTCAAAATCTGGAGACCTATGGCTTTGTGCTGCCTGATGATAAACGGATTAATCGCGATATTTTTATTCCGAAGCAATCCTTCATGGGGGCGGTAGACGGTCAAAAGGTCGTTGTACGTATCGTGAATTATCCAGAAGGCCGATCAGCGGCAGAGGGTGAAATTATTGAGATCCTCGGACATAAGGATGATCCAGGAGTCGATATTCTATCTATTATCCGTAAGCATCAGCTGCCAGAGGCCTTTCCGGCTGAAGTGATGAACGAAGCGGACAACGCTCCGGATTCAATCACAGAAGAGGAAATTGCTGAGCAGGGACGTCGCGATTTGCGCGGACTAAACATTGTCACGATTGATGGTGAGGATGCTAAGGACCTGGATGATGCGGTTAATGTTCAGCGACTGGAGAACGGACATTACAAGCTAGGCGTGCATATTGCGGATGTAGGTTATTACGTACGTGAGAGCTCTGAGCTCGATAAAGAAGCCTATGATCGGGGCTGTAGTGTGTACTTGGTGGATCGGGTGATTCCGATGCTGCCTCACCGTTTGTCTAACGGGATTTGTAGTTTGAATCCACAGGTCGACCGCTTAACGATGTCCTGCGAGATGGAATTTAACGAACACATGAAGGTCGTGAAGCACGATGTCTTTACAAGTGTGATTCGCACCAAGGAAAGAATGACTTATTCCAATGTTCGCAAAATTTTGGAGGATGAAGATCCAGAATTGCTGGAGCGCTATAGTCCATTAATTGATGATTTTCGTCTCATGAAAGAATTGGCGATGAAGCTGCGTGATGCGCGGATGCGGCGGGGCGCGGTTGATTTTGACTTTGAAGAGAGCAAAATCATCGTAGATGAGAACGGCAAGGCTGTAGATATTGTGAAGCGTGAGCGTTCTGTAGCTGAGCAGATTATCGAGGAATTTATGCTCGCGGCGAATGAAACAGTCGCGGAGCATTTTCACTGGTTGAAGGTTCCGTTCCTTTACCGGATTCACGAAGATCCAGATCCAGAGAAGCTGCAGAATTTTATGGCTTTTGCGGCTAATTTCGGATATCACGTGAAGGGACGTGGCAATTCAGTTCATCCACGTGCTTTGCAGGATCTGTTGGAGCAAATCCAAGGGACTAAAGAACAGACCGTTATTAGCACAATGATGTTGCGTTCCATGAAGCAGGCGAAATATGATGCGGAGAGCACAGGCCATTTCGGACTGGCTGCGGAATACTATTCCCACTTCACTTCGCCGATTCGCCGTTACCCCGATCTGGTCATTCACCGCGTAATGCGTGAAGTGATTGAGAATGGAGGGGCGCTGAGCCAGAAACGACATGATTATTTGGCCGGCAGGATGCCTGACATTGCTCAGCAGTCCTCGGAGCGTGAGCGTGTAGCGGTAGAAGCAGAACGCGATACAGAGCAGCTGAAGAAAGCTGAATACATGCAGGATAAAGTAGGCGAGGAATTCGAGGCAATGGTCAGCAGTGTGACCAGCTTCGGAATGTTCATCGAGCTGGACAATACCGTCGAAGGCCTTATTCGTCTCAGCGCTATGAGCGACGATTATTATCACTTTGACGAGGCCCATATGGCGCTCATCGGCGAGCGCACATCACGGGTGTTCCGTATTGGCGACGAGGTGAAAATTCGAGTCGCCAAGGTAAACATGGATGACCACACGATCGATTTCGAGTTGGTCGACATGAAACCACGCGCGCCAGGTGAGCATCGCGGCGGTGGTTTTGGAGGCAGCCGCGGTGGCAAAGGCGGCCGTCCAGGTAGCGGCGGCTTCAAGACGCCAGCCGGGGGTAAAGGCGGCGCGGGCAGTAAGGGCCGCGGCGGTAAAGGCAAGCCCGGCGCTGCTGTAGGTGCGGGCAAGGGCAAGCCGGGCGCTGGTGTGCGCGCCGGCGAAGCGGCCGGTGTTGGAGCACCGGGCGGACGCGGAAAGCGGAAGCGCGGGCGTGATTCCGGCGAGGATGCGAGCCGGGTAGTTGCGGCGCCGGGCGGAAGCACCGGCGCAGAGCGCGGGGGCGAAGCCGGCAACGCAGGCGCGCCACGTGAGCGCAGCGGCGGGCGAGGCCGCGGCGGTGACAACGGCGGTGCCGGTGGTGGACGCGGCATCAGCTTTGGCTTTGGTTCCGGCAAAGGCGGATACGGCGCTCCTGCGTCTGACTCTTCCGGCGGCGAAGTCCGCGGCCTGGACGGCAGCACGAAGTTCCGTAGCCGTGAGGACCGCGGCGGTAACTTTGGCGGTGGAGAAGGCCGTAGCGGCGCTCCAACAGGTAAAGGTCGCCGGAAAAAGAAGAACAAAAGCGGTGTGTTCATCGGTCAATCCGTGACACCGGGCAACGTTCAGACGTCGGAACAAGCCGCTTCTAAACGTAGCGACACTACAGGTAACGCACCAGACGGAGCTCCTCGTAAGAGAAAGAAGAAATAAATAACGTTATTGGGCTACGTTTCGTAGCTCTATGACGAAAGATAAAGCACCGCTCCCTTGATTGGGGGCGGTGCTTTTTTAATTCTTTTTCGCTGCTCAAGTGTGAAATTCTCGTTTCTGACCGAGACTATTGGTTGCCGCAAGTTTGTTGAGTAATAATCAGAAGAAGCTATGTGACAGCGTCGTTTTGTAACTATGACACTTGAGTTGAAGCAAAGTAACCAGTGCTATCACGATGCTTATTTTTTAATTGCATAATGTGCAGTTGAAATTCCGGCGATTCAGTAGAGATTGAGGTTAATTGCACTTTGTACATCTAAATCTGATCAGTATCTTCAAAACCGCATGATTTTGAGTTATTAACTGCAGAAAGTACAACTAAACAACCATCGAGCGTCTAAATATATTAAATAGATGTATAAAGTGCATTTATCTAGCTTTAGCGTAGCGTCGGAGGGAGAGAGTGAATAGAAAAGGGTATGAGTTGACTGGAATGAGTGAATATAGAAACATGAACACCTTTTTTATAAAAAATGTAATTAAAGTTAACTATTGGGTAAACTTACTGACAACTAGTTGTCAAAATGGCTGGGAAAGGAATACCTGATCCTTCCTTGCGCACAATCGATTCCATTTGTTACAATATAGATCAGACGTTCGATGACTATGTCGTTTAAGATTAGAGAGACATGGTTACTTTAACTTATGAATATGATTCAAGGAGTGATTCTCATGGGTAAAAAAGCAGACGGGAAAGTACTTGCCCAGAACAAAAAAGCTTCCCATGATTATTTTATCGAGGATACTTATGAAGCTGGCTTGGTGCTGACAGGTACAGAAATCAAGTCGCTGCGTAATGGCCGCGCTAATATTGGAGATGCTTTTGCTACGATCCGTAACGGTGAGATTCACATTCACAACATGCATATCAGCCCTTTTGAACAAGGTAATCGTGCTAACCCTACTGACCCGACGCGTACTCGTAAATTGCTGATGCACAAGGAGCAAATTCATAAACTGCTGGGCTTGTCCAAGCGAGATGGATTTACGATTGTGCCACTCAAGGTTTATGTGCGAAATGGCTACGCGAAGCTGTTAATTGGTCTTGGTAAAGGTAAGAAAGAGTACGATAAACGTGACTCTGCTGCTAAGCGTGATGCTCAGCGTGATATCCAGCGTGTATTGCGTGAAAAGCAAAAGATCGCCAGATAATCTAGGATGAATGTACGATTCAAATGAGTACCAGTTTCCACCTTCAATTCCTTTAACCTACGTGTTAAAGTATTGATAAATGTGATATACTGAGTAAGTAAGATTATTGCTTCGTTACAGACTTCTTGAAGAAGAAGCTGTGGATAGGATCTCTCTTGCTTGGAAGATCCGCTTGATCCGAAGCGCCCTTTTTAATGAGGGGCCGTTCTTGGATTCGACGGGGGTAGTTCGAGCATGAGTAGCGAGTAGTGGGGACGCGTCCGCTTCATCAACGCTAAAGCCTATTAAACGGCAAACAACAAAACAACTACGCTTTCGCAGCCTAAGAAACTGCGCGCGTGCTTCTACCCTGCATCGCCCATGTGACAGGGATAGGGGCTAACAAGTAGTGGGATACGCCGTCTGGTCTCCGCCTGGGGTCAACGGAAGAAGATAATCAGGCTGACCCAACGTATAGCCGGTTACGGGGCGATACTCGGGTGACATCAAAACTGTGACTACACTCGTAGAAGCTTATGTGCCGTTATCTTCGGACAGGGGTTCGACTCCCCTCGGCTCCATAAGAAAAACCCGCTAAAATAGCGGGTTTTTTGCTGTTTAGTGGTTGGATTGTAGACCGAATGTAGACAAGAAGTTGTGGGAACTAAATGTGTTCATTATTGTAGACATGTTGTCTACATCTAAAATTAGATCATTCACTTTGAAGTTATTAATATCTATAAGAGCCCGAACTGATATAAAATTATAGTATTAAGCATCCAAAAACAAAAACATTCGGAGGAATTACTATCATGAGTTTTACTATTGATTATGTTAAAAACAAAAACAGAATTATTGTAACATCGGACGGTATGGATGTTGAGGATGCCCTTGCGTACGCGGAACAATTTCCGAAAGTACTGAAGAAAACTAAGCGAGGGTTTACAGGTATGACTGTAATTACTGGTGGCCTGGTATTTAAGCAAGAAGTGTTGGCAATTCTTGCTCCAACTAGTGAAGATGCTGTAAAAGCTGGAATCTCTACAAAACACAAATGGGTGTATGTTGCGCCTACCTCGTTCTACAAAACGCAAATGCATCGTATGTTTAAAGATATTGCAAACTTGTACGAATCGATAGAAGAAGCTGAAACGTATCTTGATTCTGCAGGGAATTAGCAACTTCTAAAAATTAAAAGAATCCAGCCGAATCCAGCCATCATCTGTAGCGTCAAAGGTACTTTCTGCGTATTAACTTATATAATTGCATCACTATACTAAGGAGTTATTCCTATGATCAGTCTCCTTTTTTAACCATAGATAAGTAATTTTTATACGATTCTATAATTTGAAAGCTTATGTGCCGTTATCCTCGGACAGGGGTTCGCCTCCCCTCGGCTCCATATGGAGTATTATTGAAGACACCATGAAGGGTGTCTTTTTTCATATTTTCAGAGTATGATCTGGACTATACGTGGCGGTTCAAAAAAATGAGTATCTTGCTAGATCCAGTACTTTCGTATGTGGAATTAAAGATTGCAGTGAAGAAGGCGTGAAGAAAAATTTAAGGTTCTATATAGGGATAAAAAAGGCAAACATAAGATAGGAAGAGTTAATAGGGAGATATAAATGAAAACCAGTATACTTATGCTATAATTTAATAAAGTGACTCTGTGCTTTTAGAAAAATTGGATAAAGGATGCATTGACCAACCATGTATGAGAATCAGACTTCTATGCACCACAAGCTGTTTATTATCGGCGCAGGTGCTGCCGGACTAATGGCCGCCGTTACTGCGCGTGATATGGGTATCGATACTGCCATTCTGGAAGGTAACGACCGGATTGGAAAGAAGATATTAATGACAGGTGATGGCCGCTGCAACATTACAAATGAATCGACTGCAACGGGTACGGATGAAGCAATTGCTTTATCGCACAAGTATCACAGTAATCAGGCCGGATTTCCACTTGCGGTATTGCAGCAATTTGGCATCCGTCAGACCATAGATTTTTTCTCCTTTCTCGGGCTTCCGCTTACAAGATTGAAGGAGGGCTTGATGTATCCAATGTCGCTGCAGGCAGCAGCGGTGCTGGATATTTTCCAGCTTGCGCTGGAGGATCGGAATGTTCCGGTATACCTCAATAACAAAGTGTTGGATGTTACTGTTTCGAAGAATCATCCGCGCTTCAAGATAAAATGCCAAACGGAGACAGAGGAAGAGGTTGTTTATACTAGCGACTATCTACTTCTATCTGCGGGTGGCCTTGCCGGTCCAAATGCGGGAAAAGAACCTCCTGGGTATACACTTGCCGAACGTCTGGGGCACACCCTGATTGAGCCTTTGCCGGCCATTGTGCAATTGAAGCTGCAATATCCGAATATGAGGGCACTGTCCACTATCAAATCTCAGGGACAAGCCCATATCATTGTGAACGGTAAAGTCATCTGCAGTGAACAGGGTGAAATTGCCTTCACGGATTATGGTATTACCGGCCCGCCAATTCTTCAGCTAAGCAGGAAGGCTGCGTATCATCTTGCAAGAGGAGAACAGGTAACATTGTCGGTTGATCTGATGCCGGGCCGCACGGAGGAAGAGTTAGTTGAGTTTTTAGAAAGGCTCTGGGAGACCTTTGGACACCGGACTGTGGCGGATTGCCTTGTTGGCATCTTCAATAAGAAGCTTGTTTCTGTCCTACTAAAAGAGACTGGCTTAGATCAACAGCCAGAGCTGCTTTGCCAGGATCTATCGATGAAAACCAAGGGGAAATTTTATCGAATCTTGAAGCGTTGGGAATTTAAAGTGACGGATACCAATGGCTTTACGAATGCGCAAGTGACAGCCGGCGGCATTGATACGTCGGAACTCATCGAAGGAACGCTGGAATCCAAGCTGGTGCCTGGGCTGTATTTGGCTGGCGAAGTGATGGATGTCGACGGAGATTTCGGCGGCTATAACCTGCAATGGGCCTGGAGTTCCGGATATGTGGCCGCGATGGCGCTAGCTAAGTCAATTCAATAAATTTATTAGGAAAAGGGATGCATCAATTAACATGTATAAGGATCAGACTTCTAAGCACCACGAGCTGTTCATTATCGGTGGGGGTGCTGCAGGTCTAATGGCTGCAGTTACAGCGAGGGATCAAGGTATTGATACAGCAATTATTGAAAGCAATGACCGGCTTGGGAAGAAAATAATAACGACGGGTAACGGGCGTTGCAACATTACGAACCAATCCACCGCCACCGGTACGGATGAAGCGGCCGCTTTATCACGCAAGTATCACAGTAATCAGGAAGGATTCCCAATACATGTATTGCGGCAATTCGGTGTCCGCCAAACGATCGAATTTTTCTCCTCGCTCGGGCTTCCTTTTGTAAGCTTGGAGAATGGCCGGATGTATCCGATGTCGCTGCAGGCGGCTTCGGTGCCGGGTGTATTTAAGCTGGCGCTGGAGGATCGGAATGTTCCCGTATATTATAAACATAAAGTGTTGGATGTTACCGTTTCGGCGGGACATCCGCGGTTCGCGATAACCTGCCAGACGGAGACAGAGGAACAGGTTGTGTATACTAGCGACTATCTTTTTCTATGTGCAGGCGGCCTTACCGCTCCCAAAACGGGAACGGACGGCTCCGGTTATACGCTTGTCCAACGTCTGGGGCACACCCTGATCAACCCGGTGCCAGGCATTGTACAATTGAAGCTGGATTATCCGTATTTGAAGGAACTATCGGGCATCAAATTTGAGGGAGAGGCCCATGTTATCGTAAACAATGAAGTCATCCGCACTGAGTCTGGTGAGATTCTTTTTACGGACTATGGTATCTCGGGCCCGCCCATACTTCAGCTCAGCAGAAAGGCTGCGTATAATCTCGGAATAGGAGAATCGGTGACATTGTCGGTTGATTTAATGCCGGAGCGCACGGAGGAAGAGTTAATTGATTTTCTGGAGATCCACTGGGGGATCTTCGGACACCGGACGGTTGCCGATTCTTTTGTGGGCATCGTCAGCAAGAAACTGATTCCAGTTCTGCTGAAGGAGGCTGGAATTGATCAACAGCCGCACTTGCTTTGTATGGATTTATCATGGAAAACCAAGAAAATATTTTATCGAATCTTGAAACGTTGGGAATTTAAAGTGACCGATACCAATAGCTTCACGAATGCACAAACAACAGCCGGTGGCATCGATACGACGGAGCTAATCGAAGGAACGTTAGAATCTAAGTTAGTCCCTGGGCTGTATTTGGCAGGTGAAGTGATGGATGTCGATGGAGATTGCGGCGGCTATAACCTGCAATGGGCCTGGAGCTCCGGCTATGCTGCCGCGATGGCGCTTGCTAAACGACGTGTTAGCGCCACGTAAAAGGATAGATGGTTGCTGACTCTTGGCATGTTGCGGTGGAATACTTGCATGCATTGAACACAGGGCGGCTAATGGATTTACTGTGCCACGCCTCGGTTCCATATAGAGTAAATAAAAGACACCTTGTGAGGTGTCTTTTTTCAATCAATTCTTATTCCAATATTCCCAGACTGCTCCCCCTGTTGCATTCGCTGAAAGGCTTGAAGGGTGTCTTGTAAAGGATACACACTATCAATGATAGGGCGTATCGAGTGGAGTTCCATAAATTGAAGCATCGCAACAAACTCCTCACTGCTTCCCATTGAGGTGCCGATGATACTGATTTGGGGGTAAAATATGGATCGTGCTGCTATTTCCATTCGATCTCCTGAGCTTGCTCCAAACGTAACGATCCGGCCATTTGGCTTAATGATATCAAAGTACTGTTGGAACGTCGCTGGCCCGATACTATCCAGGATGAGATCCACTGTTTCTCCTTTCATACTTTCCTTCCAATCACTATGACTGTCAAAGGCATGATCTGCCCCATGTGCAAGAGCAACTTGCCTTTTTGTTTCACTTCGTGATGTGACACTGACTCTTGCACCCGCTGCTGAAGCCATAAGCATGGCATAAGTAGCCACACCGCCACCAATACCCGGAATAAGGATATGTTCATCTTGCTGTAAGCGGCCTCTCGTAAACAAAGCCCGATAGGCTGTCAAGGCAGATAAGGGCAACACGCCCGCTTCTTCCCAAGACAAATAAGCTGGCTTGCTGATGGCATTTTGCGCAGGGATGACGATAGACTCGGCAAATGTACCATCTGAAGGGCCGCCCACTATGGCCGGAACGTTCGGGACATCGTGGGTGATTTCCCATCCGATACACGGATTAATGATTACATCGGTACCTACTGTAAGTGATGTTATGCCTTCACCTACCGCTTCAATTATACCCGCCCCATCAGAGCCCATAATCAGGGGAGCATCCTCATTTTTTCGATCCGCTATGAGAAATAAGTCTCGATGATTTAACCCTGCGGTTTTCAGCCTTACTTTTACTTCACCGAAGCCTGGCTGTTTATCAACAACGTCTTCATATGTCAGGCTCTTCAAGCCGTTCATCCCAGCATGTACGATTGCTTTCATCCTAATCCTCCAGTAATTCGTATTTCAATGAATCTATATTGAATTGTACAGAGTGGGAATCATACAGTAAAATGAACAAAACCGATTGTGAGTATCATAAATGATCATACCAAGCAGGTGACATAGAAATGGAAAGCGGAGATTTAAGAATATTTCAGGCTGTGGCTCGAGAGGGGAGCATAACCAAGGCTGCGCAAATGTTGAACTATGTACAGTCTAATGTGACGACTCGAATTCAGTATCTTGAGGCTCAGTTGAAAACACCCCTTTTTCGGAGATCCAATCGAGGAATGACGCTAACTTTGGCTGGCGAGAATTTACTGGGATATGCGGATAAAATACTGACTCTGATGGACGAGGCTGTGAAAACAACACAATACTCGGACCATCCTGCAGGGCCTCTTCGGATAGGGTCCATTGAAGCGACAGCAGTCATTCATCTGACTCCTTTATTGGCCGAGTATCAATCACGATATCCGGATGTTAATTTATCGCTCACTACGGGTGTGACACATGCGCTCTTACAAAAGGTGTTGGATTACGAGCTTGATGGAGCGTTCGTCTATGGTCCTGTTGATGAGCCAGATATAGAACATATCGCGGCCTTTGAAGAGGAGTTGGTGTTGATCTCTGAGCCGGGACAAAACGGAATGTATGAGCTACTTATGAAACCGATGTTGTTCTTTGACGTTGGATGTACGCATCGGGCAAAAGCAGAGAGTTTTCTGAGAGGCACTGGCCTGACCACTTATCAGATTATGGAATTTGGCACATTAGCAGTTATTCTAGATGGCG
The DNA here is from genome assembly GCF_038009145.1 of Paenibacillus sp. FSL R5-0923. Taxonomy (NCBI): domain Bacteria; kingdom Bacillati; phylum Bacillota; class Bacilli; order Caryophanales; family Paenibacillaceae; genus Paenibacillus; species Paenibacillus sp. FSL R5-0923. The sequence continues at coordinate 554,810 of NZ_JBBPAT010000001.1, read as the reverse complement.
TTTCCTCTGGACTTGGTGTGTCTATGCTGCCACAGTCATCGATTGCCAAGGCGGAAGAACAGGGCATAATCACTTCCCACCGTTTGCCTGAAGAGTATCGAGATTTGCAGGTATGGTTTGTGCATAGACATGACACAATTTACTCAAGCGCGTTAACCAGGTTAATACAATTAGTTGAAACTAGGCAATAATAGTTCACCCGCAACGATCGATACGTCGAATGTTAGTGCTAGACCATTTCATCAAACAATTTAAGTAACACGCAGCAGGAGGAAATGATGAATTTTATAAAAGATCAACTAGCAGGATACGGTGTAAACGAACAAATGACAGGTTATCTTTCGAATATAATCATGGTCTTATTTATAGCACTACTCTCTGTACTGGCCAATTTAATAGCCAAAAAAATCGTGCTGAAGATAATTATTCATTTCATTAGTAAGGATCGGTATGCATGGGATAATATCGTTTTGGAGAAAAAAGTGTTTCACAAGCTGTCGCATCTCGCGCCAGCCTTCATCATCTATTATTCTGCGTCTATCTTTCCGCTATATCAGGCCTTTATTGAAAAATCCGCCTTAACTTATATGATTATCGTAACTATCACGGTGTTTAATGCACTACTTAATGCCATTGATGCTATTTATCGCTCATTCGAGGTCTCCAAGATTAGGCCGATCAAGGGGTACATTCAGGTTGCAAAGATTATTCTATTTATCATTGGTGTTATTGTGGTGATCTCTAACCTCATTGGTCAGAATCCACTGATTATACTTAGTGGGTTAGGTGCATTATCAGCTGTTTTTATGCTGATTTTCAAAGATTCTATATTGGGTTTGGTGGCAGGTGTTCAATTATCATCTAATGATATGGTTCGTGTAGGTGACTGGATCGAAATGCCTAAATATAATGCGGATGGTGATGTAATTGACATTACATTGAATACGGTAAAGGTTATGAATTTCGATAAAACAATCACCATGATTCCTAGCTACGCCCTTATTTCAGATTCGTTCAAAAACTGGAGGGGCATGCAAGTTTCTGGAGGCAGAAGGATTAAACGAAGCGTTCATATCGATACAAGCAGCATATGTTTTTGTACAAAAGAAATGATGGAGGAATTCCAGAAGATTCACTACCTGTCCGATTTTATAAGGGCAAGATTAAATGAAATTAGCATTTATAATATCGAACATCAAATCAATACGGAGAGTAAAGTAAATGGAAGACATCTCACGAATGTTGGTGTATTCAGAGAATATATCCATGAATATCTGAGGAATCATCCTAAAATTCATAAGGATATGACGCTGATCGTCAGACAGCTAGCACCAGAGGATAATGGACTGCCCTTAGAAATCTACGCGTTTAGCAATGATACTAACTGGGTGGTGTATGAATCGGTTCAAGCTGATATCTTTGATCACATTTTTGCAGTTGTACCGATATTTGGGCTTCGTGTCTTCCAAAACCCGACGGGCCATGATATTGCTCGCTTAAAAGAAAGCAAAGAGTATTCGTCTGGATACTGAAGATAAGAATGATTTGCAGGAGAAGGCATTTCTTAATATCAGTAAAAAAGCGACCATCGTGGTCGCTTTTTTACGTTTTTTTCATTTTGGAAAGGATCATAAAACGTGCGATTTATTGGGGTGCGGACATAGCTGAAGACTCTAATGGAAGTTCCCAGATTCATTTTCTGAGAATTTGCCATCGCTGTCATGCAGAGCTTGTTTGCGGCGATCATTACGGGCTTGCTGCTGCTGTTGGGCCTCCAGGCTGTTTACGGGCGTGGCTTCCAGTTCTTTTACTGTGTTGATTAGATTCTTATCTGGTTGATTTGCACTCAATTGAAAGCTCCTCCCTTGATTATCTAATGGTTGTGAATTTTATTATGTGCTGGCTACTGTGTGGTTATTCGTGTTGTATTTTCACAAGAGCACAGGATACATTGCTGAAAGTACGGGTGTATCAATGCTCTGTCCTATAATCATTAACTCAGAATACTGTTAGATGTGAAAAATATGAGGAAATGATTGTATCGGAACTGATTTCTGTTCTGATATGTTGAGGATGTTTTAGTCCCATAAAATGTAATATTTCAGGAGGTGAAAAGGAAACTTTATATCTTCTTGCAAACGGTTACAATTCTATCTGCAACAAATTAGAATCAGGAGGGAATAAAATGAAAAAAAGTATTGCCAAGGTAATCAGTATTGGTGTGTTGTTTTCTCTTGCACTTTCTTTGATAGCAGGTGGATGGACAAATACAGTAGTGCATGCTGCTGGTCTTTCGATAACAGGTAGTGGAGGCTGGAATGAAGCGGCATATGTGGAATGGTCACCTGTAAGTAATGCGACAGGATATAACGTATATGTTAAACAGGCAAGCGCATCAGATTCGGGGTACCAACAGATTGATAATGAATTGATCCGCAAATATTCTTCCTATTGGAGAGCGGATGCTGTAGGGCTTGCAGCTGGAAGTTATGTAATGAAGGTTGAAGCTACCCTATCAGGGGGAGGAACGGCAAGTTCGGTATCAAATACGTTATCCGTAACGTCATATGATCGATCTGGGTTTGCTTTTTCGGCAAGCTCGCCATTTGGTACGGGTTCTGGCGCTTATAATGAGAATGGAACCCTCAAGAATGGTGCTCAAGTGCTGTATATAACATCTCAGAATGCGAAAACCGTAACACTTGATGTGAAAATCAACAGCTCAGGTGCTGTACAAACAGGCGTTGGTCTTGGTAGCATCTTGGCTCTGAGACAAAAGGGTTATGATACAACCCCACTTGCCATCCGAATTATCGGTAAAGTTACAGCTGCTGACCTGAGTGGACAGCTTAACAGCAGTGGATATCTTGAAGTCAAAGGTAAAAATAATTATTCGGAAATGAATATTACAATCGAAGGTATCGGAAAAGATGCTTATGCATACGGTTGGGGATTGCTGCTTAGATATGTTGGTAATTTGGAAGTAAGAAATCTGGGTGTGATGTTATTTCCTGACGATGGCATTTCAATGGACACAGGCAATGCGAATGTATGGGTGCATAATAATGATATTTTTTATGGATCTGCAGGGAGCGATGCGGACCAAGCCAAAGGCGACGGATCTACGGACCTCAAAAAAGGATCAACGTACATTACCATCTCGTACAACCATTACTTTGATTCCGGAAAAGCTGCTCTAGTCGGACTTAGTGAGTCTGCAGAATTCTTTGTTACCTTCCACCATAACTGGTTCGATCATTCGGACTCCCGTCATCCGCGGATCAGAGTGGCCTCTGTCCACGTCTATAATAACTTCTATGATGGAGTCTCGAAATATGGTGTCGGCGTTACAACCGGAGCTTCGGCTTTTGTGGAATCCAATGTTTTTAGAAATACTAAAGACCCAATGCTTAGTTCTTTACAGGGTACAGATGCTTTAGGTGAGGGTACGTTCTCGGGTGAAAATGGAGGGGTGATTAAAGCTTATAACAATCTAGTTGTTGATGCTTCAAGTCTTATTTACGCTAACTCTAATACAGGGACAGCTCCGGCAAATGCAACCTCATTTGATGCCTATTTAGTCTCGTCGAGAAATGAAACCGTCCCAAGCTCATACAAAGCATTAAAAGGCGGAACAGCTTATAATAACTTCGACACGAGCGTCCAAACTGGAGTGAACGTATCGAATATTGACAACGTAAGCAATGTGGAACAGGTTGTTACGGCAAAAGCCGGACGTCTGAATGGCGGAGACTTCACATGGGCATTTAATGATTCCGTGGATGACGCATCGTATGCGCTGAATACTGCACTGATGTCTGCAATCAGAAGCTACACAACGGGGCTTGTCTCTGTAGGGGGCAATTCAAACCCAACAAGTCCGACACCAACGCCAACAGCGACTCCATCTCCAACAATAGCACCAACAGCAACACCTGTACCGACAACGACACCGACGGCAACGCCAGTGCCGACAGCGGGAGCAACCGTTCATAACTTTACCACTGATGGAACAACGAGCAGCTTCTTCAATATCCAAGGAAATCTCTCAACAAGTAAGGGAAATGTGACATATCAGGGTTTAACCCTAACCCAATGTCTAAAAATCGAGAGTGCAACCAGTATTCAGTTCACAGCTGCTAAAGCTTCAACCCTAACCCTAGTGTTCAATACAGAAGGAACCAAAATAAAAGTGGATGGAACAAATTATCCTATAACGAATGGCATTGCCACTGTCTCCCTTACGGCGGGCGCACATACCATTACGAAGGACAGTACGGCGAATCTGTATTATATGAAGTTGGAATAGATAGTTTTTTTCTAAACCGTGCTTCGTAAACTTTTCAAGCAGCGGTTCGACGTGCCTCAGCTTCAAAAGGAGCATTAGAAAAGCGACCTTAAAGGGTCGCTTTTCTTGTGATCTTATTACTTGAATCATGCCGACGCAGCCGTGGTCGGATGCGCTAACGCTGATCTTACGATTGCTAGACAGTTTAGTACGATTTGCTAATATGTACTTAAGTAAATAACTTATTAGAGGAGGAATCCAATGGATAAATATAATATCCATAGCGACTTTGAACCCTACGCGAAGACGACACTCCCATTAAATCCTTTGTTATTACCAATTTTGAATAAACTCATTGCGAGAAGTGTGAATAAATTCAACTCACCTGAAGGTGTGAATGTAACGAAACAAGTTATTGCAGGCTATAAAGACGGAACAGTCGAGCTAACGATAATTGAACCTGGATTGAGGTTGAAGTGTATTATACCAAGGGGACCATTCATGGGTATGATATAGCGGAAAAAAGTGAAATTGTGCAGGAGAGTGTAGCAAGAAGAATTGAGGCCTTACGAAGAGCTTTTAAGTAGAAAATAAGAGTCAAGCCATGAGCATCTTTTCGATGATCCATGCGTTTGATTCTTTTTTATTTAAATGCCCAGAAAATGTAAAAATGTCACATAATAATTTGATGACTACAGTCACTATTTATCTTAATTTAAAAGTATTACAATAAAGGATGCTCCTAAAGATTTAACTTTTGCTAGAGTTGAAGCCTAATAGAAATTATAAAATGATACACTGGAGGCTGCTCTTGAAGATGAACCCACAACTGTTACGAGACTTCCCGTTCTTCGAACATCTTGATGATGAATATTTAGCTGAAATTGCCAAGTTATGTAGCGAGCGTACTTATATAAAGGGAGAGTCCATCTTTTTTGAAGGTGAAGAGGGTGAGGAACTCTATCTGGTTATATCTGGAGTTGTTCAAATCTATCAAGATAACCACTCTAGGGATGTAATCCTTTCTATTTTTAGAGAAGGTGATTTCTTTGGAGAGATGGCTTTATTGCAAAATGAAAGAGCACGTTCTGCGTCTGCAAGAACCATTGAGAAATCCACCTTATGTATTCTGAAAAAACGCGATTTCATACCCTTATTAAAAAGTAATCCGGAAATACTAATCGGCATTTTGGAAACAGCGTTAGATCGTCTACGTGATGCCAATAAATTAATAACAGACTTGACCGTTATTGACGTGCGTACGCGCATTGCTCGCGTGTTGTTGCGTCTAACAGAACAGCATGGAGTGCCCTCTGATGAGGGTGTTCTAATCGATTTGAAGCTGACGCATCAACACCTGGCGGATATGACAGGAACGGCGCGCGAGACCGTGACAAAATCATTGCTTGGATTACAGGATGAGCAGTTAATACGTATTGATCAGAGGAAAATACTCGTGTGCAACATAGATAGACTTAGAAACATACTTGATGTAATTTGAGTCCGACTATTTGGAAATTGTAATTGGGGTTACAGACCATTAATCATCCAAAATGATATAACAATATTAACAAAGAAAGCGCATATTTGGATTTGTTAATCGAAATGACGCAATGATCATCCATAAATGAAAAGAGGAAATGAAATGAGCGTGAAAAAATTAGTTTTATCTATGTCAGGTACTTTTGTACTGGGGATCATTGTAGGAGGGGCTTTGTTGTATAACAATTCGGTGTATAACTCTGTTAAGGATGCCCTGAATGGAAATGCCACGCAAAATTCGGTAGGTAGCGTTGATATGAGTGGTATGACACAGGTTAACATTCAGGGCATGGATCTTGAAGCAGCAATGATGGCTGTACAGTCGAGTCGTGCAAGTATGTTAGAGGATCAGTTGAAAGATCAAATCGCATCCGTACAAGCCAAGAATGAAACAATCTCAAAACTGAATCAATTGCTAGGAGTGATCAATGAAGAGCTAGCGAAGCTTCCTTCAGGTGCCGAGGCCAACGCTGCTGTAAAGCTGGCAGATGACAAGGGGGCCATGTTTACTGCTATGAGTATGGCTATACCGCAAACAAAAGGGCAACTTGAGAATCTGTTGGGACAAATCAAATCACAGATTGATAGTGCAAGTAATAGTCAGCAAATGGATATGCTGCGCCTGCAAAGTCTAACGAATAAACGTAACGAAGCTTTTGATACAATGACAAATTTTATTAAAAAAATGCAAGATTCCAGAAGTAGTGTTATTGGAAATATGCGGTGATGAGTTAAACCTATGATACCAAGTGCTGCAGTCGATTTTCTACGTGATCATCCGTTATTACGAGGTATTCCTGATGATGAGCTACGAAATGTAATTAACGCTATAAAACTTATGTCTTTAGAGGATGGACAACGACTTCTTATGGAAGAGTCCACCTCTAAGGACTGTTTCATTATATGGCAAGGGAAAGTGCAAGTCACCTCGGTGAACTTAGTTGGAAAGGCGCTGCTCTTAGCTGAACTTGGACCGGGAGAGTTAGTAGGAGAGATCGGTCTTATTCGGAACGTACAAAGATCAGCTAGTGTTACGGCAATCGGGCCAGTACAAGCTTTGCGTCTAGACCGTTCCTCGTTCGAATATTTGGCGAAGCTGAGTCCGCTATTTTATGAGAGTGTACTTGTGAATACACGGATCCGAATGATCCATAGTATGCTTCGCAAAGCGACAATTTGGTCGGTCATCCCTGATGCTGAACTTCGGGGTCTTGCAGAGATTACAATGATCAAGAAAGTAACGAAGGGCGAAGAGATTATCGTAGAAGGTGCGGTAATGGATCAATTTCTCATGATTAGTAGCGGGAGTATCGAACTTCACGGTCAAAAGCGGCGCAAGACTGTTCTTCGTGAAGGGGATTTTTATGGAGAGACAGAGTTACTAACAGACACGGCTTCCTCACACACGTTGATCGCGATAGAAGATAGTGAATTGCTAATCATGGGCAAGTTAGAATTCTTAACTATACTCGATTATTACGCTCCGGTTCGTCAACAACTCATTGAGTTTCTAAATATGCGAACCCCCCATATGTTGGAGAAAGTGACCATCGCCTTCGGCGGGGAGTCTGTTGCAGAGGATAATAAATCGCTACCTAAGGCCAAGGACAAGTGGATGGAGCAATTACTCTGGTTGGTCGGTGGATTCCTTGTCTTATCCTTCTTGGCACTGTTCCTTCATAGCCAATGGTGGAAGATCGCCGCCTTAATTGTTGGAGGTGTGGTGGGTCCCCTAGCATTCGTAGCTTTTGTGAGAAATCAGCAGTTAATAGGCTTTCGTCAGAGGAGGCTTGGTTTAGTTTTTGTGTCTACCGCAATTGTTGCTATCCCTCTGGCTTGGTATTTAGAGCGGATTTGGCTTTTTGAAGTCAAAGCAAGTTCCTTTGACTTTTCGCAGTTTTACGTGCCTTTGTCTGTAGCTCTAATAGAAGAAACTGCAAAATTATTAGTCTGTGTGATGCTCGTTCGAACGCGAAAAATCCATTTTCTGATGGATGCAGTGGTGTTTGGTGCCGCAGCAGGAATGGGATTCGCTGCAGTGGAAAGTATTATTTATGGATGGGTGCATATAGACGAAGCCTCTTCACTTGGGATGCTCGCCGTCCTATGGATGAGAGCATTATTATCGCCATTCGGTCATGGAACATGGACTGCGATTGCAACTGTGGGTATCTGGTATGCAAGCAGTATGCATAAGCACTCGAATTTGGCGGACGGTAGACCGTGGACGAGAGGGCTACGTGCAATGGGGATGTTTTTGGCAGCAGTCGTGATGCATGCACTATGGAATTATCACTTTGAATCGGGTCTGATGAAGGCGGGAGCTATGGCTGTAGTCGGGTTTATAGGACTCTATTTATTATTCTCACTTATTCGTAGGGGAAGAAAAGAGGAGTTCCATGCATTGAATATGTTGAATCCAACCACGCATGAGGCGATAAGGCATGACGATCAAGTGAAGCCCATGACGCAGGAGCTTTACTGTGAAGGCTGCGGGTCATTGTCTCCTCAGGGTACCCGCTATTGTGCACGCTGTGGCCAAGCATTAAGGGTTAAATGATAACTAACTCTGACGTAGATCCAAAAGCTCCATTCCTAGAGGAACGGAGCTTTTTTACGTGTTTATTTAGAAGCATGTGAAGGATTGGATGGATTGCAAGCTCAATCCAGTGTAGACCCAAAATCTTCCACTCCACTGAAACCCCGCAACCGAGGTGCGTCCTACGAAACCGGGTAAAACCAGAATTGATTTCTATTCACGAGCCAAACGTACGTATTCCGAAACAAACAACCAGCGATTGCTCCCGGATCGACAGCCAAGGGCGAAACCGCAGATTGCTGAGGGATGAATTCCGGGTGCCGTGAGTTCCTGTTCCTCGATGTGGCTGCGACTCACTTAGCTTCTTCACATAAATCGGAGATTGCTTTGTTTTTGGTTAGTTGCAATAGAAGGTCATAGAATTGCTTTCTTTGCTCCATTGAAAGATTCTCCAGCATGTTGTCAGCGACTGTATCCTGGAAAGTAAGAACTTCCTCAATCGTGGATTGTGCAAGCTCCGTAAGCTGGATCAGTGTAGCTCGTCGGTCGGTTGGATCAGGAATTCGAACGAGGAGCTTATCCTGCTCAAGTGCATCAACAAAATCGGTAACGGTGCGTGCTTTGATCCCTAACTTAACAGCTAACTCATTCATACGGATATTGCCTGTTTCGGCAACGACTGAAAGCAGACGTAACCTGGGACCGGAGAGATGATAAGGCGTATTAAGCGCTAATAACTGGGATTGAAATTCTGTTTTAATGTAGTTGGTTGATCTCATTAATATGTGAATGACGTCTATCGCCTTGGGATGATCTGTGTTCATGGATGTAGTTCCTCCTTGACTTTATTGTCAATTTTTCATTCTCAATTTCATGGCAACGGTGAATATGTGTGTACTCTTAATGAGTACACTCTTTATATTATACTATGATAAGGCGTATCCAGCTATAGTTCCATGTAAAGGATATAACTTGACAGGTGAGAAAATAATGAGTATCCTCAGTAATATATAATACTGAGTATACTCATTATTTATCTTTTTACTTATAGTTCATTATGAATTTAATCAGAAAAGAGGTTTAGATTATGGCGGATACATCATCACAAAATGCAGATAAGCTGCTGAAAATACTTGTAGTTACCCTAATATTCTCGGTTATGAACGGTACGATGTTCAATGTAGCTCTTCCTGAGATCGGCAAAGAGTTTAATCTCGTTCCTTCGCAGGTTAGTTGGATTATGACCAGTTATATGGTGGTTTACGCGGTAGGTTCCATCGTCATGGGGAAATTGGCGGATAAATATCGGTTGAAGGATCTGTTAACGTATGGACTGCTTATATTCGCTCTCGGTTCATTAATAGGTCTGCTTGCTAGTGAGTTTTGGATTATTATTCTGGGCCGTGTAATTCAAGCTGCCGGTGCTTCCGTCCTTCCTGCAACAGCAATGATCATTCCAATCCGTTATTTTGCTCCCGAGAAGAGGGGGAGAGCGCTTGGAACTTCTGCGGTTGGGTTAGCGCTTGGTAATGCTTTGGGGCCGGTCGCTGCAGGCCTCATCACCAGCTTTGGAAGCTGGAGACTCATGTTCGTCCTTTCCTTGCTTCCGCTACTGACGCTTCCTTTCTTCCGAAAGTATTTAGATAATGCGAGAGGGAAGGCAGGAAGTATTGATGTCCTTGGTGGCGGGTTACTAGCTGCAGCAGTCGCAATCTTCTTGCTTGCCATCACACAGATGCAACTGTGGTTGTTCCTCGGGGGCCTTGTCTTGCTAGCTTTATTTATCATTCGGATTCGGAAAGCTGAGGAGCCCTTTATTAAACCCGTTTTGTTCCGTAACAAAACCTATTCGATTGGGTTGTTGCTTGCTTTTACGACGACAGCTATGAGCTTTAGCATGACATTCATGACACCACAATTTCTAGCGACAGTGAATGGTTTGTCCCCTTCGACCATTGGTTTCGTGTTAGTACCGGCTGCTATTGCTTCGGCTATCATGGGACGCAAGGGAGGCAGGTTGGCTGATGATCGTGGTAATTTCGTGCTTGTGTTCGTCGCTTCGGTATTGTTATTTCTTGCTTTCTCCCTACTCTCTACTTTTATTGGATTATCGGCATATTTCATTGCCATTATTTTAATATTAGGGAACGTGGGCCAGACTTTCATGCAAATCTCGATGTCCAATACGATTTCGCGGACGCTGCCAAAACAGGAAACAGGAGTGGGTATGGGACTACTCTCCATGATCAATTTTATCTCTGGCGCGATGGCCATGAGTGTAGTCGGGAAAATGCTCGACAAGGGTACTGCTGTTGTGCAGTTCAATCCTTTGAATACTAACGCTACTGCTCATGTGTATAGTAATATTTTTCTCGTCATGTCCCTAGTGATTATTGCGGTAGTTGTGATTTACCGTTATCAGTTTGGTACGGGTGCTCCCGGGTCGATGAGTATTAAGAAAAAAATGGAGGTTTAATATGCCGCATTCAGCGCCTTATGGATATTATTCCCTCTATAAATTAAGCGCATGAAAAACCCATGGAGGTTATAATAGATACAAAGAAGAACCGATGTTTGCTAACCAACAGTACAATAGACCCCGTATCTTACGATGGGTGGGGTCTATTTTTTTTGGCGTAAGGCTGTAATGGGAAAATTGTGGAGTCGGTATTATTGAAAGGTGATTTAAATGTTAAAAGCTTATGGTTGGCTCACTTTTTGTGTAGTCGTATGGGGCAGTAATTTTGTGTTTGGAAAGATCTTAGTTGAGGACTTCTCCCCCGGTCTATTAACTTCACTGAGACTTTTATTTATAGTGTTATGTCTAGTAGGAATAACGGCTTACAAAAAGAATTTTAAGCTGGTGAGTAAATCGGATGTATTCCTAATTTTATCGCTAGGTGTTATTGGTGTGTTTATTAATCAATGGTCCTTTTTTAAAGGGCTGCAAACAGCTGATCCAACAACATCTGCAATCATTTTAGCTATGACTCCTATTTTAACTGGTTTGTTAGCGGCAGTTTTTTTAAAGGAAAGATTAACGATCCGTATGTTGATGGGGTCTATTCTAGCGATCATAGGCATTTATTTTGTCGTTGTAAAAGGGGGATCCTCCTCTTTGCATTTTGATAAAGGACTACTGTGGATTGTTGTAACGATGATAACCTTCGCCATTATGATTATTATGACTAGGGTACTCTCACAAAGAATAGATCCGCTCATGATAACTTTATATTCAAATCTGGTGGGCTTTATTGTATCGATCCCATTTGCCTTCTCGTTAGATACACCTTTACGAATGAGCTCGAATATTACGGATTGGGCTCTGCTGATTGGAACTGCCGTTGTTGTACATGGCATAGCCACACTGATTTGGAATAACAATATCCGACATGTCAATGCGTCAAAAGCATCTGTATTATCTAATTTAGAGCCTTTTGTAGCCATGATCATGGGATTGATATTATTGCATAAACCGATCACAGGTGTAGAAATATTAGGGTCTTTGTTCATTCTAGCAGGAGTTATGCTATCTACGTATCAAAGGAAAAGTGGGATATTAAACCCGGTGGAATATCGTACAAGGCAATCGCGGAGCACAAGCTGAGAATGTCGTAAAACTCTAATATAGAGCTCGAAGCCCCAAACAATATGTTTGGGGCTTTTTTTATTAGTGTTCAGGTATAAAGGGGATACAGATATGTGTTATTTTCGGACAGGGGATCGCTGCGGCTCACCTCCACCATATAGATCCACAACTGAATGAGGTTATGGATTATTACACCATAAAATGTGAAAATGTCATATGACAATTTGATGACTGACGTCACTACTTATCGCATTTTAAAAGATTTATTATATAGATTGGAGATAGTCACTGAAGGTGGCATGACCCTGATCCGCAGAAAACTTACAAGTGAATCTAGCGGTGCTTCAGGTAGCCGGAGGTAGCCAACCCCACAATAATATGTAACTTTATTTTCCAATGTACTTCATTATCTACGTTGACGCAGAATATCCGTATCGATAATAACGAAATACGGGGCCTTTACGTTTCTCGACCTGAAGCTAACGAAAACTTCAGATTTTTTGTCCATTACAAAGGGGGAAGACCATATTGAAAGGAAGAAAACCAATCTTTTTTATTATCGCCGTTTTATTCGTCGGATTGCTGGCACCGGCGGCGGGTCCGGTTTTGGCGGCGGATCCGCCGATAACGACCCAATCGTTATCGGCAGAAAGTGATTTGTTATGGGACAGCGATTTTGGAGTGTTTAATAATGACATGCAAGGCAGGATATATATTGGCAAAGGTATTGAAGGAGGGGCTTATACGGCCCGAGGAGCCTTACGCTTCAATCTGGATTCTAACCTCCCGCATCCGGGTAGGCCGATCAAATATGAGCTTCAGCTTTATGTGAACTTCAAAGAAGGAAGCGATCTTGCCAATTTTTATTTAGACGCGTACGGTTCGGACAATAACGATATGGATAATACGGACAGAGCCGTCTTTCCCCAAAAATCCTCGATTAACTATACTCGGAAATCCAATAACCAGATACCCAATGACGGATTCGTAACCTTTGATGTTACGCCTATTGTGGCCGAAATCACGAGTGCGGTTGATCGGCAGGCTACATTCATCCTCCAAGGCAATGAAAGTTTAACGAACGCACGCGCATTCGTCAGCTCAAAAGAGTATCTCACCGCAGCCTATCATCCTAAACTCATCGTCACCTATGCGCAAAGCGATCCTCCAACTGGATCGATAGCGATTAACAACGGCGCACTGTACACGAATTCGAGCAGCGTGAAGCTGAATTTAACGGCTTCCGATCCAGATGTTGAAGATGTGTTGCAAGTGAGGTTTTCGAACGATCAGCTAACATGGAGCAAATGGGAAGACGTTTTGTCGAGCAAAAATTGGACGTTGTTTAATGCAGAAGGAATCCAAACCGTTTATTATCAAATAACAGACGGTAAAGATATCATAACTTTAAGTGATACGATTACGCTTGATACCGTTAAACCGGTAGTGAGCGGCATCACGAATGACGGGCTTTATAATTCAAATCGGACGATTTCCTTTAATGAAGGCTACGCAATGTTGAACGGCAGTCCATTCACCAGCGGAACCGTCGTGAGTGTGGAAGGAACATATACGTTCATCGCGGTTGATGCTGCTGGCAACTCAACGACAATAGAATTTCAGATCGACAAAACCGCGCCTACCGTGTATGGCATTATTAATAATGGAATTTATAAAGCAGATATGACGGTCACTTTTAATGAAGGCGCAGCTACATTGAACGGAAGCTCATTCACGAGCGGCGCGACGGTTTCCGCAGAAGGCAGTTATAAGCTCATTGTGACGGATACGGCAGGCAACGTTACGACAGTCAACTTTAGCATCAACAAAACCGCCCCAACGGTTACCGGTGTTGCTGACGGGACGAGCTACAATGTGGACAGAACGATCACGTTTAACGAAGGCACAGCGACTATGAATGGCCACCAATTCACGAGTGGCGCGACCGTTTCCGCAGAAGGCGACTATACGCTCGTCGTCAGCAATGCGGCAGGCAACATTACGACGGTTAACTTTACTATCGATAAAACCATCCCAAAGGTTACCGGCGCTGCTGACGGAGAGAGTTACAATGTGGACAGAACGGTCACTTTTAATGAAGGCACAGCTACATTGAACGGAAGCCCATTCACGAGCGGCGCGACGGTTTCTGCAGAAGGCAGTTATAAGCTCATTGTGACGGATGCGGCAGGCAACGTTACGACAGTCAACTTTAGCATCAACAAAACTGCCCCAACGGTTACCGGTGTTGCTGACGGGACGAGCTACAATGTGGACAGAACGGTCACTTTTAATGAAGGCACAGCTACATTGAACGGAAGCCCATTCACGAGCGGCGCGACCGTTTCCGCAGAAGGTGACTATACGCTCGTCGTCAGCAATGCGGCAGGCAACATTACGACGGTTAACTTTACTATCGATAAGACCATCCCAAAGGTTACCGGCGCTGCTGACGGAGAGAGTTACAATGTGGACAGAACGATCACATTTAACGAAGGCACAGCTACATTGAACGGAAGCCCATTCACGAGCGGCGCGACGGTTTCCGCAGAAGGCAGTTATAAGTTCATTGTGACGGATGCGGCAGGCAACGTTACGACAGTCAACTTTACGATGAATAAAACTGGCCCATCCGTAATCGGTGTTGTTTACGGAGCGAGTTATAATACCGACAGAACGATCACCTTTAACATGGGTACTGCAACCTTAAACGGAGATTCATTTGTAAGCGGATCTGAAGTCAGAGACGAAGGCAACTACACGCTTATCGTAACGGACGGGACGGGCAACGTTACAAACATTCAATTCACCATCGACAAAACTGCTCCTGCGGTTAGTGGTGTGACTGAAGGATCTAGCTATAATACGAACCAATCAGCTGCATTTAACGAAGGTACAGCGAGTATGAACGGTGATCCATTCGTGAGCGGCGCGACCGTTTCCGCAGAAGGTGACTATACGCTCGTCGTCACGGATGCGGCGGGCAACGTTACGACGGTTAACTTTACTATCGATAAAACTGCCCCAACGGTTACCGGCGTTGCTGAAGGAGAAAGCTACAATGTGGATAGAATGATCGCGTTTAACGAAGGCACAGCGACCATGAATGGAGACTCGTTTACGAGCGGCGCGACTGTTTCCGGAGAAGGCAGCTATAAGCTCATTGTGACGGATGCGGCAGGCAACGTTACGACAGTCAACTTTACGATGAATAAAACTGGCCCATCCGTAATCGGTGTTGTTTACGGAGCGAGCTATAATACCGACAGAACGATCACCTTTAACATGGGTACTGCAACCTTAAACGGAGATTCATTTGTAAGCGGATCTGAAGTCAGAGACGAAGGCGACTATACGCTCGTCGTCACGGATGCGGCGGGCAACATTACTACCGTATCCTTCACGATTGATAAAACAAACCCGAAGATAACCGGCCTAACTGCAGGAATAAGCAACTATACGAGTCCGTTAACGATTGGATTCAATGAGGGTACGGCTACCTTAAACGGCCAGCCGTTCACAAATGGAGCGACAATTACTTCTTCCGCCAACTATACGCTCGTCGTCACCGATGCAGCAGGCAATCAGACGAGTGTTACGTTTACGCTGAATGTCCCGACCGCTCAATCCGGCTCGGATTCAGTTTCAAGTTTAGTTTCAAGCTTAAGTTCAGGTTCAGAGCTGGAGATTGAAATCAATGGAGTGAAACAGAAGGATTTAGGAAAAGTAACAACTGCCGTTATTAACGGAAAGAAAGTGACAACGGTAACCTTCGACGAAGCAAAATTATCGCGTTACCTTGATTCCTTATCCAATAAACCATTCATTTTCATACCGGTTCACAATGATTCGGATCGTGTTCTTTTACTCTTAAACAGTCAAATTATCAAAACACTAAATGACCGAAACGCGGATATTCAAATTCAAACGGAGCTTGCTTCCTATCTCCTAGCCGCCAATCAGATTGATTGGAGCCTCGTCGCGAAGAGCTTCGGATCGGAAGATGCGCTGCGCAACATGGAGATTCAAGTCGAGATTAATACTGCGCCAGATAGTGATATCGAGCAGGTTTCCAATAAGTTAGGGGAAGCCCGACTCTTGTCGCCGGTGATCAATTTCTACATATCGGCAATGCATGGTGGTATCACGATTGAACTCAACAAGTTTCTCAGCTATGTCGAGCGGACGATCACTATCCCAAATTCGGCAGATCCCTACAGTAGAATCATGACGGGCATTACGATTACGAAGGACGGAAACATCGTGCCGGTGCCAACCCGAATAGTGAAGGAGAACGGCAAGACATTTGCCGTTATTTACAGCCTGACGAATAGCGCCTATGCCGTAATAGAGAATTCTAAAACCTTTGCCGATATTCAGAAGCATTGGGCGAAGAAAGAGATCGAGCAAGCGGCGTCGAAGCTGATTGTCCAAGGCATCTCCGAATCGAGCTTCCAGCCGAACAAGCAAATTACCCGAGCAGAGTTCACGGCGATGCTGGTTCGGGCTCTCGGATTGCATGAATTCGATCAGTCTGCAAGCTTTTCTGATATTAAAAGTGGTCAGTGGTATTATGAAACGGTCTCCATTGCGGAGGGCTATGGGTTAGTAACGACAAGTAATAGCAGTCAGTACATTCCCAACGAGAAGCTAAGTCGGGAAGAAGCGATGGTGCTGCTGGCGAAAGCCATGAAGCTTGCCGGTTTAGAAACAACGATTACCGATCGTGAAGCCACCCAACAGCTTAGCGCATTCAAAGATCACCACTTGCTTAACTTGTCCGCAAGAGCAGCTGCTGCGCTTAACATTAAATACGGAATCATTAAAGGCAATCAAGGTCAGCTTACCCCAGACAACGTCATTACACGTGCCGAAATGGCCGTGATTCTACAGCGCTTCCTCGAAGCAGCTAAACTAAGCTAGCGACAGCGAAAACCTTCAACCGCAAGCTATGTGGTTGAAGGTTTTTTGTGTATCGAAAGGGATTTGATTAGTCTGTAGATTTATATAAGCAAACAATAGGCTGATTTTCTAAGCCTTTTGATGTTCTGAAGTTAATCAAGCAAATAAAACCATTTTATGGTATGTTTTTTGCGATGGATGTTATAACTTGGGAGCTGCATAAGGATGATAGGGAATACGACAGGGAATGCGACAGACAAAGAACGGACGATATTTGATCATGCTGGAAATACGATTAAGACAGAAGATCGAGAGATTCGAATTCTTGCCAAGTATGAGGAACCGCTGGTAGTCTTGCTAGGAAATGTGCTTAGCGATGAGGAGTGTAATGAGTTAATTGAATATTCCAGGCAACGATTGCAACGTTCAAGAATTGGTGAAGACCATGCGGTCAATCCGATTAGAACGAGCAGTGGTGTGTTCTGTGAGGAGAATGAGACAGTTACAAGAATCGAGAAACGATTCTCTCAAATTATGAATATTCCTATCGAGCATGGTGATGGCTTGCAAGTTCTGCTGTATATCCCTGGCCAAGAGTATTTACCCCATCATGATTTCTTCACACAAACGAGTCGAGCAAGTAGCAATAATCGAATTAGTACGCTCGTGATGTATTTGAATGATGTGGAGGAGGGTGGAGAAACAGCTTTCCCTATGCTTAATTTAACAGTGAGTCCTAACAAAGGTATGGCGGTCTACTTCGAATATTTTTACGATAATCATGAATTAAACGAGTCCACCTTGCATGCAGGTACGCCAGTGATCAAAGGCGAAAAGTGGGTTGCAACGATGTGGATGAGAAGACAAGTCCTTCGCTCATCATAGAGGTATGAACAGATACTAAGTTCCACATGGAGTATCAGTAAAGACACCTTAAAAGGTGTCTTTTTTCATTTTAACGGCAATGTCTACTCCACCAAAACACCATTAATGAACGTCATAGTTTTATCTTTGAATTCAAGGATAAATTTGTTTGGAAAATCCAGATCGGTTTGAATCTCCGTCCCCAACATAACTTTTTTCCCTACATCATCAAAGGGATTATGAATCAAGCCTCTAGGGGTATATTTAGTTTCGGAACCGATCACATTATTATTTTCATCGCGGATAAATTTAGTTTTTCCTGAGAACACCAAGTCCTTACCGTTTTCCAAAGTCAGATGAACCTCCAAATGAGTCTTTGTCTTCTGATAATCGATGGTCACATCTTTAGAGGACACAGGGAAGCCAATCACAAAAAGTCCAATAAGAGCTGCAGCCAGTATGATTACCGATAAGATGGAAAGGACGATTACCTTTATGTTTTTTGATTTCACCTTTTTAAAATAATTAAGTTTGTTAACCTCTTCTTTATCAACAATAGGCACGTTTAGATTTGCTGTTGCGGTCATTTCATGATATGACTGAAGGCAGCTTTCGCAGGTTTGCAGATGGTTTTCAATTTCTTCGTTGCTATGTAAAGAGGTTAGCTTTTCGATATAGGAGGGCAATAAATCCTGAATGATCTCGCATTTCATGAAGATCTTCCTTTCATTAATTTTTGTTTTCCACGGTAAAAGGTAACTCTTGCCCAGGTTTCATCCCTTCCGAGAATTTCGCCAATTTCCCGAAAGCTGAATTCTCCGGTCAAACGCAGATACAATACTTCCTTGGTATTTGGATCAAGTAAATGAAGCTGTTTAAATAACTCCATTTTGTCTTGAGCTAAAATGAACTCAGTTTCTGTTGAGTTTGCGTTAGAAAAAGGAGGGTCTTCTAATTCACAAGTCTTCCTTTTGTTCTGCTTGTCCAGTTCCTGATACCACACATGCTTAGCAATCTGACAAAGCCATACATATACTTTGCAGGTTCCATCGTATTTGTGTATGGACTTTATAGCTCTATAAAAGGTTTCTTGGGTGATTTCTTCTGCCAGTAAGTGATTATGACAAAAGCTAAATACGAATTTATATACTTGGGTTGAATATTCCCTGTATAATTCCTCTTTGTCCTGCATCCGTTCACCTCCTCACTTTATATATCCGTAAAAAGCTATAAACGTTACAGCCTTTCTAAAATAATTATGAGTATAACGAAATAACGCCTTGGGTGTGTAGTATGATAAAAATCCTTAAAAATGTAAAAAAAGAAGGACTGCTTTTCCTCTATAATTAGATGAGATCTTATTGTATAAGTTACAAGGGGGCTCATAAATGACAATAAAGGTGAACCGACAGTTAAATGAAGGTCCTAAAATTCAAAAAGAACAAGATATTGTCACGAAAATGATTCGTATATATTGTAAGAAAAAACATCACCATAAGGGGCTTTGCAACGAATGTCAGGATCTAAACGATTATGCTCTGAAGAGGTTAGCATATTGTAAGTTCGGGGAAGTGAAAACGGCTTGTGCTAAATGCCCTATTCATTGTTATAAACCGGAGTATCGTCAAAGAATAAAAGGGGTTATGCGTTTTTCAGGTCCATGGATGTTACTGTATCATCCCATTGAGTCAATTAGGCATATTCCATTACCCAATAAGCTGAGGAAATAAGTAAAAAACGGACATCATTTGATGCCCGTTTTAAGATCTAGCATTTTACGTTCTATTTTCCACTTGGCAGTAGTTTATTCAATAAGATCGCTGCCAATGAAGCCGCTAGGATAGGTGAGCCCAATAAATATTGCACGAATGAAGGTAAGGAATGCAAGTAGTCGCCAGGAATGAGTACCAAAGCTAACGTGATAATCATCGGTATTGCGATAATATACATTTCTTTCTCGCCAATCGTTACGTTCTTCATCACCTGTACACCATTAATTGCAATGATCCCGCAGACGATAGCGAAGACGCCGCCGATTACAGCGGATGGAATGGAAGAGATCAGAGCAGCTAATTTACCAGAACAACCGAAGAGGACAAACCATCCTCCTACTGCGAGGAAAACCCGGCGGGAGGCAACACCTGTGATGGAGATAATGCCCGCATTGGTAGAATAGCCTGTTACAGGTGTTGAACCGAGTGCAGAAGCAATAAGACAGCCAATCCCCTCACCGATAACCCCTTTATTAATATGTTCGTCTGTTAAAGGTTTATTGATTACGTTGCTGACAGCAAACCAGGTACCTGTTGTTTCAGCTAGCAGTACGAGATAAATAATAACCATGGTGATAATAGCCGAAAAGTTGAACGAGAATCCGAAATCTACAAAAGCGATACGAGGCATGCTAAACCAGTTCGCTTTGCTAATCGCTGAGAAATCTAACACACCCATCATGTTAGCAGAGATACATCCAACTACTAACGCCATCATGACGGAAATAATTCGGAAGATCGATCCTTTATTACGGAACATAGAACCGAGAATCACGAATAAAAGGAGTGTACCTGCTGAAATAAGGGCTAACAAAACGTTCTGATTGATTGAAGCGCCTGAAGCTCCATAGATATTGTCTCTTATAGCAACAGGTAATAAAGAAAGACCAACTATGAATATGATCGTACCACCTACAATGGGTGGGATAAAGTTCTTAACGATTTTATTAAAGATCCCGACATAGCCCAAAATAATAACTAGAACCGCACCGATTAAGCTGGCACCTAATACGGAACTCCAACCCAGCTCCCCGCCGCCACTAGCGGCATAAATACTGACGATCGCACCAAGCGGAACATAAGATGGACCTTGCGCGATAGGAAGCTTCATACAGAAATAAGTCTGCACAATCGTTGCAAGTCCAGCAGCAATAAAGGTAGATTGAATCAACGCGCTTGACTGATTCGGTTGTAAGCCGATTAACATTGCAATCAGGAAAGGAACTACATAAACGTCCATTGCCAATACATGTTGAAAGCCTAGGATGATGGATTTACCGAAGGAAACTTTTTCATCAGGTAGAACGGTTAATAGTTGTGACTTCAATGGCGCTTGATCTTGTACGTTTGCTTGTGTTTCCACTCAGATGCCCACCTTATATTTTCTAGTTTTATCGATCCTTAACGTGAATGAACCTTTTCACCCTGTACCCAGACTTCACGGATATTCTCAGGTCGAGCTAAATACATCATCTTTTGAAACACGTCCTCTAAATCTTCATTCCCATCAAAAATAGGCAATCTAGCCGATGGTAATTTCGTATCAATAATTTGAACATCCCATGTATAGCCTTCTAGTATCCGACCGATAGGTAAGCTTAAACTTTTACCACCGCCAGCAGTAGCAAGATAGAAAGCTTCATCAATCTTAATCCGTGATCCTAATAATCCACGCTCTTGTGCAGGAAGGGAAGGATTAACGCCATCCTCTAGCATTCTTGAAGACATTACAGCTTGTCTTATGTTATCGAAGAGACTAGGTGAAAAACCTCCAGAAATATCAGACCCTAAACCAATCTCTACACCTTTGGAGTGGAAATGAGCGATAGGGATGACACTATTGGCAAAATAAGCGTTTGATATCGGACAATGCGCAATAGCCGTTCCTGTCTCCGCAAATAACTCTACATCCTCTTCTTCTAAAAAATTACAATGTGCCATTACAGATTTATCACGGAGTAGACCGAAATCATGCAAGGCAAAAGCATCGTTCTTCTGGAATCGTTCTTGTACATAACCATGTGCCCAATCACTTTCACTACAGTGCGATTGAATATGAGTATCATATTTGGCGGCTAAGTCTCCTAAACCTTGCAAAGCCTCATTTGTACAGCTAGGAATGAACCTAGGTGTCACTACTGGATAAACGCCTTGCTTAGTAGATTTGGCTAGTTCTTTTACCGCTAGTATAAATTCTTCTGTATCTTTAAGTGCGGTGTCGGTGTCAGTGTCGCGATAGTTTTCTGGATTTCCTTGAGGGTCGTCCATGACCACTTTTCCAACGAGTCCGCGTTGCCCTTTATCCGCACATATTTGGGCTAATAGTAAACTGGCTTCTTTATGCACCGTTGCAAAATAAAGGGCTGTAGTAGTTCCGTTCGCGAGTAAAGTATCAACCACATCAGAGTAGACCTTTTTAGCAAAATCCAGGTCCGAAAACTTAGACTCCAGTGGGAAGGTGTACGTATTTAACCAATCATAGAGTGGAATATCTAATGCAGTTCCAGATTGAGCCCACTGCGGGGCGTGAACATGCAAGTCGATAAAGCCAGGCAAAAAATACTGACCTTCAGCTAATCGATGGAAGTTGTCTTGGTCTTGATAAGTAGCTAGTAAAGTTTGATAGTCGGGTTCTTCTGGTGAAACGATCTTTTCTATCATTCCATCTGTATTAATGCAGTAGAGATGGTCTTTTAAAATTTGAATTTCCTTTGGTGATTTGCTTGAAAATGAAGTGCCTAGGAATATTTGCATATATTCAGTCATGATTTCCGCCTTAATGTTCGTCTTTTGGTGTTCGTTTGTTATTATAATCCGTAAAAAATGATAAGTCTATACCTAAAGTCGAACAAAGAAGGAGAGTGGGTGCTGAATTATACCCTGATTAGATCATAATTGTTAGGATTACGTAAAATGTATGCGGTTACTTACTTATGCTATAATACATATAGATAAATTAGGTTAAGCGCTTAAGAAAAATGGATTAGGAGTGTTACTGAAATGAGAAGATATAACTTTTGGCGTCCGATCATGCTAATTATTGTCGCGTTGCTTACGAGAAGCCTGGTGACTAACGTATGTATTTTGTTTGGTATGCAGACTGAAGTAGCGAGTAGTATAGGTACGCTGGGCATGGTCATAGCCGGTTTAGTGATGTATAATCGCATGAACATTCGCCGTCGAAAATAACGAACAGATTTCTAGAATCCGATTTATCCGGTTGAAATTATGCCCTAATTCCATTATAGATATCGGTGACTAAGAGTAAGACTGGGGAATTTTTCTCGGTCTTATTTTTTTTGTTTTGTACAAAATAGAGTTAAGCGATCAAGCATAACCTTATCGAAAAAAAGTGTCTCTATATTTTTTATGATATTTTAAATACGGCAAAGTAAAAGCAAAAAAATAAAATTTTGGGAGTGGAAAAATGGTATTATCCATGGAATGTGATTACTCATCAAAAGTTTATTTAGAAAAACTCAATGCCTATTGGCGTGCTACGAACTATGTTTCCGTAGGTCAACTGTATTTAAAAGATAACCCGTTGTTAAAGGAGCCAATGAAGGATGCAGATTTAAAGATTAAGCCCATCGGACACTGGGGCACTATTCCTGGCCAAAACTTTATTTATGCCCATTTGAATCGTGTAATTACTAAATATGATTTGAACATGTTCTATATTGAAGGTCCTGGTCACGGTGGTCAGGTTATGGTTTCAAATTCCTATCTGGATGGTAGTTACACGGAAATTTATCCTGAAATTACGCAAGATATCACAGGTATGAAGAAATTGTTCAAACAATTCTCATTCCCAGGTGGGATTGCTTCACATGCCGCTCCTGAAACACCTGGTTCTATTCATGAGGGCGGTGAATTAGGTTATTCTCTTTCTCATGGTGTCGGTGCCATACTGGATAATCCCGATTTGATATCGGCTGTTGTGATTGGCGATGGCGAGGCTGAAACTGGACCACTAGCTACTTCATGGTTCTCCAACAGATTCATCAACCCAGTTACCGATGGTGCGGTCCTGCCGATCTTGCACTTGAATGGATTCAAAATCAGTAACCCAACGATCTTATCTCGTCAATCGAAAGAAGAAATTACCGCCTACTTTAAAGGTATGGGGTGGCAACCATTCTTTATTGAAGGTGAAGATCCTGATCTAATGCATCCAGAAATGGCCAAGGTGCTCGATACTATCGTCGAAAGAATTGAAGAGATTCAAAAAAATGCGCGTGAGAACAATAATCTTACTCGTCCGGTCTGGCCAATGCTGGTCTTCCGCTCTCCTAAGGGTTGGACAGGTCCAGAGCAATGGGAAGGTGTGCCCATTAAAAATTCGTTCCGTGCCCATCAGGTGCCAATTCCGGTTGACCAAAAAAATATGAAATACGCGCCAGCGTTGCTGGAGTGGCTGAACAGCTATAGACCGGAAGAGTTATTCGACGACAATGGCCGTTTGAAAGCTGAAATTGCCGAGATCCTGCCTTCAGGAGACAGCCGTATGGCTATGAATCCTGTAACTAACGCCGGCAACCTGATTAAAGACCTGCATTTGCCAGATTACCGCAACTTTACGCTTGACAATTCCGTACCAGGTCAAGTTATTGCACAAGATATGTCCGTTCTGGGTAAATACCTGAAGGAAGTTATTTCTCTTAACGAAGGAAATCGCAATTTCAGAATTTTCGGACCGGATGAAACGATGTCTAATCGTCTGGGACCTATCTTTGAAGTAACCAAACGGCAATGGCTGGATCAAATTAAGGAACCAAATGATGAATTTCTCTCATCTTATGGACGTGTTATCGATTCTCAATTGTCCGAGCATCAGGCAGAGGGTTTTCTTGAAGGGTATGTGTTGACTGGCCGTCATGGTTTCTTTGCAAGTTATGAAGCTTTCTTGCGTGTAGTCGATTCTATGATTACTCAACATTTCAAATGGCTGCGTAAGGCAAAGGATCAAAGCTGGCGTGCAGATATCCCATCCTTAAATGTGGTGGCAACTTCAACCGTATTCCAACAAGACCACAATGGTTACACTCACCAAGATCCAGGTATATTAGGTCACTTAGCTGACAAAAAGTCTGAATTTATCCGTGAGTATTTACCTGCGGATGCGAACTCCTTGCTGGCTGTCTTTGATACTGTCTTAAACGACCGTCAAAAAATAAACCTAATCGTTACGTCCAAACAACCGCGACTACAGTGGTTTAGTGCTGACGAAGCACAAGAATTGGTTGGAAAAGGCCTGAAGATTATTGATTGGGCAAGCACCGATCAAGGTGGAGAGCCGGATGTTGTCATTGCTTCTGCAGGTACAGAACCAACAATTGAAAGCTTGGCAGCAATCTCCATCCTGCATGAGAAACTGCCTGAACTTAAGATTCGATATATCAACGTGGTGGACTTATTAAAACTAAGAAGTCGAAAACAGGATCCTCGTGGCTTATCTGACGAAGAGTTTGATCAGTTTTTTACAAAAGACAAACCTGTTATCTTCGCTTTCCACGGTTATGAAGGTCTGATTAGAGACTTTTTCTTTGAGCGTCATAACCATAACCTGCATGTACATGGATACCGTGAGAATGGGGACATTACAACTCCATTCGATATGCGTGTATTGAATCAGATGGATCGCTTTGACCTGACGAAGGAGACTATTCTCAGCTTGCCTGATGCGGATGAACATAAGACCATCTTGGATGAAATGGATGCGATCCTTAAGAAACATCATCAATACATTCGTGAAGAGGGAAATGATTTACCAGAAATAGAGAACTGGGTGTGGAAGCCACTGAAATAAAAACATGGTGTAACGGGTGTAGTGAAGTAAAAGACATCTTAGGGTGTCTTTTACTTTTTATGATAATTTTTACCTTTGACAGAATGAATGCGATTTCATATGATATATGTAACCGGTTACCTAGATTTGGACAATCATAAAATCACATATACTTGTCGCATCTTAAAGAGGAATCATATTTTTTTTAAGAATGTGGAACCGGTTCCACATACCTCAACAGGAGTCTCATCCGTCATTATTTCTCCAAACGAGCAAGAAGCAGAAATGCTTATGAAGTCCCTTGGTTTTCGCGAAAAGTACAAAGAAAAGCTAATTGTCACAAACGGAAAAGATGGAATTATTTATTACAAAAATGGAGAAAATATTTTCATCAAAGCGCCAGAGGTTCAAACAGTAGATACCATGGGTACAGGGTCGGTGCTCAAGGAGGGATGCCTTTATTAAAAGAGCTGAAACAATTCATGGGCTGAGGGTATACTAGGAGGCGATTCTTTAATGCTAAGAAAAGAACCAAACGCATTAACACCACAGATGTATGCTGAGCTTCGCCGAAAAGTGGATTTTCAAGAATATTCATTAGAAGATGTCGCACAGGCCTTAGAGAAGACGCTATTTTCAGTTGTTATATTCGATGATCATAAACCAATTGGTATTGGTCGAATTGTCGGTGACGATAGAATTGTGTTCTTCATTAAGGATGTAGTAGTTGATCCTGAATACCAGAAGCAATCAATTGGATATACTATTATGCATTCCTTAATGAATTACATTCAGGAAAAAGCGTGCGAGAACGCATATATAGGTTTAATGGCTACGCCGAATACAGAGAAATTCTACGAGAAATTCGGATTTATTCAACGTCCTAATCAGGATTTTGGCCACGGAATGGTTAAATTTGTAGATAAATCATATAAAATTGATAACCCGATGGAGGATAAATAATATGTTAAAAAGACCAATTATAATTGATACAGATCCTGGGATTGATGACGCAGTAGCTATAGCTATTGCTTTGTATAGTGAAGAACTTGATGTCAAGCTAATCACAACTGTAGCTGGGAATGTGGGCGTAGACAAAGTAACAAACAATGCATTAAAGCTGCTGAAATATTTTAAAAAGGAAGTTCCCGTTGCCATGGGTGCGGCTGCCCCGCTGATTAGAACACCTCAAGATGCGAGTAATGTGCATGGTGTTAGCGGAATGGAAGGTTTTGATTTTGAAGAACCTACAAATGATCTTTTGCTGGAAGAGAATGCAGTTAATGCCATGTATAAGGTGATTAAAGAAAGTACAACCCCGATTACGCTTGTTCCGATTGGACCGCTTACGAATATTGCATTATTGTTGAAAATTTATCCCGAGGTAAAGAATAACATTCAAGATATCGTTCTAATGGGGGGATCAGCCTCCAGAGGAAATATGGGGGTAATGTCTGAATTTAATATTCATGTGGATCCGGAAGCTGCAAAAATTGTGTTTGATAGTGGACTTCCGATTGTTATGGCTGGTTTAGACGTTGGATGGAAAGCGCTTGTATTACCAGAAGACTCTGCCCAATTAGAAAACATGAACGATGTTGGGAAAATGATTCACAGCCTCTTTCAGCGGTACCGTGGCGGCAGCATGAAGACCGGGTTAAAAATGTATGATAGCTGTGCCATTGCCTATTTGTTAAAACCAGAAATGTTTGAAACGGTTGAGACTCACGTGGATATCGAACTGAACGGCAGTATGACAGCAGGAACTACAATCGTTGATTTGAAAGGATATTTAGGTAGACCTAATAATGCCAAAGTGTGTCTTGATATCGATCAGCAATTATTTCGAGAATGGCTATTAGATAGCTTGAGAAAGTGCAACTAACGAACTAACACCAACTAAATGGGGGACAGCGCGATGGACATAATCATGTACGGCTCTGCGATTCTGGCGATTGTTATTATTGTATATATGTTAATAAAGCAGATGGATATTAAGATTACACTATTCTTCATTGGTATTGTTCTAATGTTCATTGGAATACTAATGGGTAATGGAATAAGTGCTAAAGGGTTTGAATCTTCGGGTGCTGTATGGTTAGATCCATTGGTAGCCATAGCGGACCAGTTTAAATCGTCACTCACATCTGCTGGTTTTATCATTCTTATTCTTGGTGGATATACAGCATACATGTCCTATATTAATGCGAATGATGTGACCGTCAATGTATTAACGAAACCACTAGGTAAAATTAAATCGGTATATATTCTTGTGCCAGTAGTCTTTTTGCTAGGAAATTTGTTGTCTCTTGTAATACCTAGTGCCTCAAACCTGGCTATAATCTTACTTGCAACATTATTCCCTGTGTTGAAAAAAGCTGGAATGTCAACGTTATCCGCAGCTGCGATTATTGCTACATCTGCGACCATCGTACCAACGCCAATGGGCGGGGATAACGTGGCAATTGCAACTGAATTAGCACAATATGCTGAGTATGCAGGTTTGACCGTAACAGATTATGTATTCCGTTACCACGCGTTAGTCTCCATCCCTACATTATTAGTAATGGCTGTTGTACATTATTTCTGGCAAAAACGTATGGATAAAAAGATGGGCGTCGACACAGAACACGCAGAAGTTGAACTAAAGGATGTTAAGCTAGTGGAAGGTGGAAAGCTGTTTACAACGGTTTACGCTTTGTTGCCAGTGCTTCCTATCCTGTTCTTGATCGTAGTATTTATACTTCAATCTGCATCTAGTATGACTATTAATATAAGCGTTGAGGTAGTTGCCTTATTATCTTTCGCTATTGCGATTGTTTGTGAATTAATCCGTAAAAGGAATGCAAAGCAAGTGTTAGATGGTACAGAGCATTTCTTTAAAGGCATGGGCAGCGCGGTTCCAATTGTTGTTCTGCTGGTTGCGGCTTCTGTATTCGTTACTGGATTGAAATCAATTGGACTTATTGAATCCTTGGAAACAGCGATGACTGGTATTCACGGTTCCAGCCTTGGATTTATTCTTCCACTCATTCTCGTTGCCTTGACTGCTCTAATCGTTATTTTGAGCGGTAGCGGTACGGCGCTCTTCTATTCGATGATTCCTTTATTGGTTCCTCTTGCTAACGCTGCGGGTATTAACCCAATTGCAGTTACAGTGCCAATGGGTCTTGCAGGTAACCTGTTTAGAGCAGTTTCTCCAGTCGCGGCCGTTGTTCTTATTGTAGCTGGCTCCGTTAAGAAGAATCCGATTGAGATTGTAAAACGCACATCTGTGCCAATGCTTGTGGGTGTAGTCTTTATGTTCATCCTGTCCATGATCGTATTTTTATAACTAGGATATCCGGCGTAGCATAGCTGCTGTTCTGGCTCCATTAAGTATTCAGAAGGGGATGTTCCATAGCCAATGTTCATGGCTATTAGGACATCCCCTTTCGCTATTTCTTAGACTTTTTATCCCTACACTCCCAGAGATTGTGGTAATATATTACAATTAGACGATTACCATATGGGAGGTATGTGAGTGAAGCATAAATGGATGAACTCGCCGTACACCTTTGCTTTAGGGATGTTTGCGATGATGGTTCCCAGTCAGGCTTTTAGTTCTTTTTACAGTTATTTTTATGTGGAGAAATTGGGCTTGGGCATTGGACTTGCCACACTGGCCAGAACAATCTTTCTGATCTGGGATGCGGTGAATAATCCGCTGTTTGGATACTGGTCAGACCGCACAAATACCCGCTATGGTCGGCGTAGACCCTGGGTGTTCGGCTCGATTCCGCTATTTATGCTGGCGTTTGTGCTGGTGTTCTCTCCACCCGGCGGTTTATCCGAGAATGGACTCTTCACTTGGTTTCTAGTGACACTTATTTTCTATGAGGCTGTCGCTACGGTCTTGTGGGTGAACTATGGCGCACTGCTTCCGGAGCTCTTCCGTGGAGATCGTATTCGGGCAAAAGCCTCGGTGATTCAGCAAGGGTATCAAGTGGTTGCTCTGTTAATCGGTACGGCTCTAACGCCAAAACTTTTCGCAGCAATTAACTTCTCTAATATGGCTATTGTGTATGCCTGTGTCTTCGGCGTGTTTATGTTTTTATGTATGATGAATGTCCAAGAGAAGAAAGAGACCACTAAGACTGAACCGTTGAAGCTCATCCCGGCTTTTCGGGAAACGATTCGGAATAAGAAGTTCTGGGTGTTTAATATTTCGAACTCTTTTGCCCAAACGGTTAATGGACTTGTAAGCTCGATGATTCCCTTTTATGCAAAATATGTTCTACATATTTCAGAAGCACAGGTATCTATTATGCTCGCGGCTGTCTTTGTCTCGGTCATTCCATTAGTGTTCGTGTGGTATTGGATTATTCGTAAGATGGATGGGGTCAAGGCATGGCGGCTATCGCTTATCCTATATGCTTTATCTGTCATTCCGCTATGGTTCGGTTATGATCTTGTAAGTGGTGTGGCCGCTGGCATTGTTGTTGGTTTCGGACTAGCAGGATTTCTAGTAACCCCGGCAATCGTAGGTGGAAAAATTATTGATGAGGATGCGGAGAAGACAGGTCTGAGAAGAGAAGGCATCTATACCGCGGTAAGTGGATTCATCACTCGCTCGAGCGGATTAATCTCGGCGCTGGCTTTTTTCATTGTAGGGATGATCTTTGGTTACAAGGGTGGCGATGACCCAGGGTCTGATCCAGAAGCAACGTTCAGGTATTTAATAAGCGTGGTGCCGTTATGTCTGCTAGCGATATCTGTTGTCATATCTTTTACTATTAAATTTACATTTACGGGGCAATTGAGAGGTGATGCTGACTATGAGCAAAAGATTAATCATCAATTGTGATGATTTTGGGCAAAGCCCTGCCATGAATCAGGCGATTATGCATCTATTAGAAGAGGGAAAAGTATCTTCAGCGACGATCATGGCGGTGGCCCCTGGATTCGAGGAGGCAGCTAGATGGTGTAGCCGTAGGCAACAACAAAATGTGGGCCTTCATTTGACGATGACTAGTGAGTTTGAGGCTTTACGCTGGAGCAGCCTGACGGGGGACTCTTCACTACATGACGATGGCGGGCATCAATATAAGACGGTAAAAGAGTTTGAGCAGGGGGCGCAGACAAAAGCTGTGCTGAAGGAGATTGTTGCGCAGTATGAGAGAGTGAAACAATCCGGAATAGTGATTAGTCATGTAGACAACCATATGGGAAGTTTATATGGCATGGAAACGGGACGTAGCTTGCTCCCGCAGACGTTGTGGAGAATTTCGCGCTGGGGATTGCCATCCCGGTTCTTTCGATACATCCATCCAGAGGATCCTCTTCTGGGATCGCTGAAAAATATTGAACGTCCTGTTGCACTTGGATCCGGGCTGGCCGATACACTTGGAGTCCCGATTCCTGATTACTTGTTGTCGCATCCTTTTGGTGTGGAAGAGGGTGAGACGTACGATCGTTTCAAACAATCCATTATTGCCAAGATGTATTCGCTACCTGATGGTGTTAGTGAAACCTATATTCATCCCGGAATCGACGATCCGTGGATGCTTGCAAATATACCACATTGGGAGAAGCGAGTCTGGGAATACCGTCTACCCTTTGATGATGATTTTACCTATGCGATTCGTGATGCTAGTGTTGAATTAACGGACTATCGCTATGTACAGGAGCATTTAAAGCGCCCACGAGTAAAATCTGCGGGGAGACTGCTGAAGAAACTGATAAGTTCATGAGGAAAATAAAAAGACACCTTGAGGGGTGTCTTTTGACTATCCCATTAAACCCTTCAGTCCATTCAAGAATGGAGAAATAGATTTAATCATATTATAGCCCATTTTCACAACCGGCATGGTTCTTTGGATCATCCCTACGAAGCCCATAATTCTACCGAATCCTGAAGCGCCTGAACTTGCAGCCTCGGTAGCCCCTGCAGCTCCTCCTCCCATTCCAAAAAGTGAGCCGAATAACGGCATGAGTCCTGATACGTTCGCTTTCCGGGAGCGGGAAGAAGAGTGTTTTTTTGATTTTTTGTTTTTATTTTTATTTTTACGTGGTTTGGAGAGGGTCAATCCATCCTTATCGAGGCCAGTTATCCATCCTACATACGTACGTCCATCATGAAGCGTAACGCACACAGGTCTACCCTTGAGCTGTTCAGCTCGCTTGCGAATTTTTGCTCTGTTTGACATTTGTGGATCACCTCATTGGTCTATTTAATTCTATATTACTCAGATATTCTGGTGTTGCTTGTGCGGGTTCATCATTAATATGAAAAGAAAGTCCAAAAAATTGGATGAGGAAACGACGTTATACATAAATATCGATTTCCAAGTATCTCTCGTGAAAGCCCATTGCATTTATAAAGGTGTTCTTCGGCTTATAAGATTCGAATACCCATTAGTGAAGGGGGTGGAAGGATGTTATCTGCATGGATTGGGAGTATTACTTTTGCGGGAGCGGCGATTCTTTACATATTACTGTCTTTAGGATTACCTTATGGTGAATTTGCAATGGGTGGCAAACATAGAATCATGCCCTCACAGATGAGGATTGCGTGTGCGATCTCAGTTGTTATACAACTGATTGCAATCTTGTACTTGTTGCAGGCAGGCAACGTGATTTCTATTGGATTACCTTTTGATAGAGGCGTATGTTACTTTTTTACAGTCTATCTAATTCTCAATACCGTAATGAATATATTATCGAAGAGTAGAAAAGAAAGACTTGTGATGACACCTTTGTCTTTAATCACGGCAATTTGTTTTGGGTTTACTGCCATCATGAGTGGGTCTTGAGAGAGTTATTATCAGATAAAGATTCGACGTGTTTTGATCTTATGTATGCGCTTTCTTAGGACGTATCTGTATAAGGTGTGTTTTTTTGTATGTCTAGAGACTCTTGATCTAATAAAATAACAATGTGACCTAGGTCTTTCTTCACACGTTAATATATTTGACACGAATTTATATTAATTTTACAATCCTATACTTTTTCGTCATGTTTGTGTGATATAATATCACCGAAATTATGTAAAAAATACTAGGGGGAATAAATCTTTATGGGATGGAAGACACGATGGAACAAGCCTCTCGCTTCTGTACTAGCAACTGCAGTGCTTTCAGCACAGGTACTAGGTGGAGTCGTTTTGGGTACGGTTTGGAGTCCGGACAAAGTAGCTGCTGCACCTGCTACACCTGCTTCTGGAGCCAAGGTTGAGCTCCGTTTGATGAGCACAACGGATGTGCACACTAATGTGTATGGTTGGGATTATTTTAAGGGTGCACCATCTGTAACCGTCGGTCTTGACCGCACAGCAAGTCTGGTGAAACAAGCGAGAGCCGAAAAACCCAACAACCTCCTGCTTGACAATGGGGACTTGATTCAAGGAACCCCGCTGGGTACGTACGTGGCGAAGAAATCAGAACTGAAAGATCCAAATGAGATTCATCCGATGATTGCGGCTATGAATGTTATGAAATATGATGCTGCGACTTTTGGCAATCATGAATTCAATTATGGTTTGCAATTTTTAGATCGTACTATAAATGGTAGCGATGGCAAGAAGAAGTCAACTACCGGTGCAAATTTTGATTATGTGAATGCGAACATATATAAAATGGATGGCACGAATGCCTTTGATCCTTTTGTTATCATACCTAAAACAATAAAAGACAGTAATGGTACAGAACAAACGATTCAAGTTGGACTGATCGGCCTGGTTACTCCACAGATCATGGAATGGGATAAGGTTAATCTGGAGAACGAAGTCACCGTTAAAGATATTGCCGCAACGGCTGCGGAGTTTGTTCCAGAAATGAAAGCTAAAGGAGCAGATGTCATTGTTGCTATGGCCCATACTGGGTTTGATATCAACGCTGTTATAGGTGATGGTTCTGAAAATGACATTAACGCCTTGAGTAAGGTTCCGGGTATCGATGCGATCACATTCTCACATACCCATAAGGTATTCCCAACGGGAAACGACAGCACACTGGATGCTATGTTCAAAGATCCGGATACTAAAAAGCCTTACAATAACGATAAGGCTGTGATCGATAATGCGAATGGTCACATTAACGGTACGCCTGCTGTACAAGCTGGCTACGGCGGTGCTTATTTAGGTCTAATTGATCTGGATATTGTATACGGTGATAAAGGCTGGGAAGTAGATAAGAAAAGCTCAAAAGCTTTAACTCGTTCTATCTATAAGACAGAGAATAAAGTGAATTATCCAACGGTCGAACCTGATCCAGCTGTAGATGATGCTGCTGCGGCAGCGCATAACGCTACTATTGTTTATACTGAACAGAAGCTGGGTGTGACAACGGCTCCAATGAACAGTTATTTTGCAATGGTTCAGGATGATCCTACGGTTCAGCTCGTAACGTATGCACAGAAGTGGTATGTTCAGAAGTATATTGATGTCAATGTTCCTCAATATAAGGACCTACCGATTCTGAGTGTCGGCGCTCCATTTAAAGCAGGACGTAACGGCCCAGAAGAATACACTAGTATTGATGAAGGCAACTTGACTATCCGTAGCGCAAGCGACCTCTATCTATACGATAACACGCTCAAAGCGATCAAGGTTAAGGGTTCTGTTGTTAAAGAGTGGTTGGAAATGAGCGCGGGTGCATTTAACCGCATCAAACTTGGAATCTCGACTCCGCAGTCTCTGTTGAATCCGGAATTCCAAGTCTTTAATTTTGATGTGATTGATGGGGTCCAATATAAAATTGATGTAACGAAAAACGCGAAGTACAATCCGGATGGCTCCATTAATGATGCTTCATCGAGTCGTGTGACGGAAGTGACTTACAATGATCAGCCTTTAGATCTTGATCAGGATTTTATTGTTGTCACTAACAATTACCGTGCAAGCGGTGGTGGTAACTTCCCGGGCGTTAAAGGCTCAGAGTTGGTAGTGGACTCTCAAGATGAGAATCGTCAGGTCTTGATGGACTATATCAGTGAAGCTGGAACGATTGATCCTACTGCTGATGGCAACTGGTCATTGGCACCTATTAAGGGTAGTGTGAAAGTAACGTTCACTACAACGCCTAAAGCAGCAAGTGTACTTCCGGCGAACATATACGATATGGGTCAGCAAAACGATAAAGGCTTCGGAATTTTCGAACTGGATCTAAGTGTGAAAACTCCTGCACCAACTGCAGATGTTGAAGTTCACCTTATTGGAATCAATGACTTCCATGGTCAACTAGACACAGTTTCTACAGTGAGCAATAAGTCTGTAGGCACAGCAGCT
This sequence comes from Paenibacillus sp. FSL R5-0923, assembly GCF_038009145.1. Taxonomy (NCBI): domain Bacteria; kingdom Bacillati; phylum Bacillota; class Bacilli; order Caryophanales; family Paenibacillaceae; genus Paenibacillus; species Paenibacillus sp. FSL R5-0923. The sequence continues at coordinate 520,261 of NZ_JBBPAT010000001.1, read as the reverse complement.
TACCTCGCGACTTACTTGAAACAGGCTCGTGCAAAGTACGAGAACTCCTTGCTCTTCCATAACGGTGACTCCGTAGGAGCATCGGCACCTGTATCCTCGCTTGAGCGCGATGAGCCGACTCATGCTTGGATGAATATGATGAAATTTGATGTAGGTTCCTTGGGTAACCATGAGTTCGACCAAGGTGTTGATGCGCTAATGACACAGCTTTATGGTGGTGCTGATCCAAAGAACAAAAAAATTATCCATGCTGGATCTGATTTTGATTATGTGAGTGCTAATGCAGTGTATGCCAAAAACGGCGAACCCATTATCAATCCTTATGTAATCAAAGAAGTCGGTGGTGTGAAGATCGGCTTTATAGGTCTTGTAACCAAATCCACACCAAGCAAGGTTGCACCTTCTGGAACAGTGGGCGTACACTTCCTCTCTCCAGAGGAGGAAGTAGCGGCTGTTGAGAAATATGCGAAGGAGCTTCAATCTAAAGGTGTAGAAACAATCATCGTGCTTGCACATGATCCAGCCTCTACTAAAGATGGAGTAACTACAGGCGAAGCGGCTGATCTGGCCAATGCGCTCCCTGCGAACTCCCCTGTTGACGTTATCGTTGCTGGTGATAACCATGCACTGGCAAACGGAACGGTAAACGGCAAGTTGATTGTACAGGCGTACTCTTACGGTACAGCATTTGAAGATATCAAATTGGTCATTGACCATAAAACAGGAGATGTGAAGAGTAAGTCTGCTGTGGTAACTTCCACCTTCCATGATGGTGTAACACCAGATCCGGAAAGTGTGGCACTGGTAAATGCTTACCTTGAGAAGCATCCTGAACTTACCCAACCAGTGGGTACAACTGATGGAACCGTAACTCGTACGGATGCTTATACCAAAGAAGCTGCCCTCGGTAACCTAATTGCTGATTCTATGCGCACTGCTGATTTTGGTGATGGTGCAAAGGCTGCTGATTTTGCCTTTATGAATCCGGGTGGTATCCGTGCGGATCTTCCGAAGGGTCCTGTAACCTTCGGAGACCTTGCTAAAATTCAGCCGTTCGGCAACACGCTTGTGAAGCTGACTCTGACGGGAGCACAAATTAAAACGTTACTGCAACAGCAATGGAATGTGAAAGCTGATGGAACACCAGATATCAAAACGCTGCAAATTTCCGGACTGAAATATACAGCGAATATGTATCTTCCAGTAAAGGATCGTGTTGCGAATCTTACTTTGACTAATGGAACACCAATTGATCCTATGCAGAAATATACGGCAGTAGTGAATAACTTTATGGCTGCGGGTGGAGATAACTACAAGGTTCTGACTGAAGCGAGTGATTCTCTGGCTGGTCCGATTGATTTGGACGTATTCTACGATTACATTGTGAAGACGTTTGATCGCAAAGAGATCAGGGCGGCAATTGAAGGTCGTATTACTAACAAAGAGAAGGCTGATGATACGGGATCGGGCAGTGGCGATGGAAGTTCTAATGTTGTAACTCCAACACCTACTCCAACCGTGAAACCATCAGCAACGCCAGCTCCATCGGCTACTCCAGCACCAACTACTGCCCCAGCAGCAAGCTTCAAAGATCTGGGTAAGGTAGTCTGGGCGCAAGAAGCTATTCAAGCATTGGCTGCTAAGGGCATTATAAAAGGATTGGATGCAAATACTTTTGCGCCAACTAAAACAGTGACTAGAGCAGAATTTATTACAATGCTGGTACGCGCACTGAATCTGACGGGTTCGGCAACAACCAGTTCATTCAGCGACGTTAAGCAAGGAGTTTGGTACACGGATTCTATCGCCCTTGCGGTGAAGGCCGGACTTGTACAAGGCTCTGGAAATGGTAAATTTGAACCGGGTCGTGAAGTGACTCGTGAAGAGATGGCTATTATGATTGCTAATGCATTGAAAGATAAACTACAGCCGATTGATAAGAATGCAGCGCTGGGCAAGTTTGCAGACAAGTCCAGTATTGCTCCTTACGCACAGGACGCTATAGCACAACTGACCCAATTGGGGATTGTTAACGGTGTTGAGGGTGGTAAATTTGCACCTAAGGGCATAGCTAACCGCGCTCAAGCGGCAGTCATTATCTACCGTATGCTTGAACAAGCTTCATAATCCGATAGTTCTTCTAAAAAGTGTATCGATGATCCCTAATAGGGACTCGGTACACTTTTTCTTTTTACATTAGGTATTGCCCTTTGCGCTAATATATGATAATTTAGTTCTGCACTGCATGATTCTTTTATATTTTGTGCGGTCGTGGCGGAATTGGCAGACGCGCACGGTTCAGGTCCGTGTGGGTTAATCCCCGTGGAGGTTCGAGTCCTCTCGACCGCATACCTAAGTGCTTATAAATTAGCTGTACTTTTGAATTGCTCTTCAACCTGAAGAGCCTTTTTCTATTTATAAGGATATTTCAGATTTGGATAACTCTAATGTAAAAGAAGTGAAGCGAAGATGGAACCTAATGTAAATGTCAATACGAAGCGAAGTGTGCGGTTTCTTGAAAAATATTTTTCAGGAGAATCGTTAGATTATCGCCATATGATTGCTTTATTTATCCCTATTCTGGTAGATCAAGCCTTTATAGTGGGGCTAAATCTAGTGAATACGGCTATGATCAGTTCGTCTGGTGTGGCGGCTATCAGTGCGGTGAACATGATTGATTCCCTTAATCTTTTTCTCATTAGTGTGTTTATCGCGGTATCAACAGGTGGTACGGTTGTCGTAGCGCAGTATAAAGGAAGCGGTAATAGTCTTATGGTATCAAAAGCTACCGCAGGCGCCACTTCATCGGTTTCCCTTATGGCTTTTGTTATTGGTATGTTTGGTATTCTTTTTCATAATCCGCTGTTGAACTTACTATTTGGAGCAGCTTCACCCGAGGTAATGCACAACGCCCGAATCTATTTGATTGGGAGCTGTATCTCCTATCTTGGTATAGCTGTGGTAGAGGCGGTGTGTGGTGCTCTTCGGGGAATCGGAAGGACGAGAGCCTCGCTTGCGCTATCGCTCATTATGAATTTAGTTTACGTCCTCTTGAATCTCGTATTTATTAACCTTTTGCATATGGGCGTTCTAGGAATGACCATTTCTATAAATATAGCTCGATATTTGGGCGCGATATGCGCTCTGTATTATCTGTTCCGGATGGACAATGAACTGCATATTCGAATTCGTGACTTACTGGTGGTTCAATTCTCCATGCTCAAAAAAATAATGTTCATCGGTATGCCGTTTGCGGCGGAGCAGATGTTCTTTAATGGTGGTAAGATTCTGACGCAAGTCTTTATCGTCAGTCTCGGTACTTACGCGCTTGCTACAAATGCTATCGCCTCTTCCTTTGCGGGGATTATGCAAATTCCGGGTAATGCGTTGTCTTTGACGATTATTACAGTGGTCGGACAATGTATGGGAAGCAATAATGTTAAGGATGCTCGGAAATTTATTAAATCGTTTCTCGTAGCATCTTCCCTTTCCTTTGTGGTGATGGGATTGTTAGTTATGCCTTTCTTCCATCCGCTAGTGTCGATGTTTCATCCACCTGCGGAGATTGTGAGGGATATTTTCATAATTGTACTTATCAATACAATCGTACAAATACCGTTGTGGTCTGTTAGCTTCATAACACCGTCAGCGCTTAGAGCGGCGGGTGATTCCAAGTTCACATCCATGGTGTCTATGTTAAGTATGTGGTTGTTCCGTGTAGTACTCGGATACATCTTAGGTATTGTTCTCGATTTCGGTCTACTTGGGGTTTGGTTAGCTATGAACTGTGAGTGGGGAATAAGAGGATTCATATTTCTACGGCGTTTCATGGGTAAGAAGTGGGTTCAGCATCGTGTTATATAGTAAAAGTAAAAGACACCCCGTGTGGGTGTCTTTTTGTTTGCCATGCATGTAGTATTATTATTTGATCTGTGAGAACAAATCATTCAAAGCTTCACTCATTGTAGGGTGAGTAAAGATATGATCTCTCAAAAAGGTAAAATCTTGCCCTGTTTGTATTGCCATGCTCACGATATTAATCACTTCGCTGGATTCCGCACAGAACAATGTAGCTCCTAGGATTTTATTAGTTTTTGCATCCACAATTGCTTTTAGGAAGCCCTCGGTTTCGTTAATTAAGCGAGCACGTGGAATAGCTGCTGCAGGCAACTTAGCGACTTTAATTTCAAGTCCTTGTTCGACGGCTGCTTCTTCACTTATTCCTACTCTGGATAATGGGGGATCAATAAATACACTGTATGGAACAACGTCACGGTCATTTGTGGTATGGGAATGATCGCCGAAGAGATCATTTCGTACAATTCTATAATCATCTAATGAGATGTAGGTAAACTGTAATCCGCCTTTGACATCTCCGAGGGCCCATATATGGGGAACGGTGGTTTTTAGGGAAGGGTCCACCTTAATAGCTCCCCGATCTGTAACTTCTACACCGGCTGCTTCTAAATTTAATCCCTCAATGTTTGGTTTTCTACCTGTCGCAACCAGAACAGCATCGACTTTCAATTCTTGAATAGCACCATCTATCGAAAAGGAGATAACTGTTCCATCTTTAACATCCTTCATTCCTATAACCTTTGCATTCAGTTTGACCTCAATGTTCTTCTTGGTAAAGGTTTGGAGGACGGCGTCCGCGACATCGCGGTCTTCTTTAGGAATGAATTTCGAGGAACCCTCCAGCACCGTAACCTGTGAGCCGAATTGACTGTAGATCGAAGCGAATTCCAATCCAATATAACCACCACCAATGATGGCTAGTTTAGTTGGGAGCTCCTTAAGATCCATAATGGATGTGCTGGTATATACGAACTTACTATCTTGTATCCCATCAATAGTAGGAATGACGGTTTCAGCGCCCGTATTAATGAAGATTTTATCGGCGGTTAAGATTTTCGTCTCACCGGCATCCTTTACTTGAACTTCGTGATCCGATAAGAAGGAAGCTTCACCATTGATAACTTCTATATTCTCGTTCTGATTTAGATTATCGTAATTTTTTTGGCGTAGACTTGAAATAAGCTGATCCTTATTATGGACTGCTTCTATATAATCTTCCCCTTGATGGGCTTGATAAGCTAAGGATTTCGTAGGGATACAGGCGATGTTAATGCAAGTTCCACCGTACATTTTCTTAGAGCGTTCAATCACGGCTACTTTCCATTTTCGATTAGCTAGTTCTGTGGCAAGGGTCTTTCCGCCTTTACCGAAACCAATAATAATAGCGTCGAACTTGTTCATTTTAATACCTCCGGGTCACACAGGATGTTTTAAATTATGCATTAAATAGCATGTTGCTTTATTATTACCCTAAATCCGAAGGCCATTAAACGAACGATAAAGAGATTTGAAGACGAAAAAGAGATCTCCTCTAAATGGAGTCTCTTGATGGTAAATATCGATCTGCCATCGATCATGATTGTTTGACCCGTAATATAGTCGGAATCTTACTGTGTCATTTCTTCGATCGAACTCATTCTAGATGCATGTGCATTGCCGCCTTCTTTAACAATGAAAGAACTGAGTTCGAGGTGCTTAGGAGGGTCGCTTTTTGGTGTTCGCTCGACATAAAACTGTCTAGGTAGGGGAGAGTGTAGGGAATCCCATGGTGATCACTGCACCGCCATCCTTACGGTTCCCTGCCGAAATCAGACCTCCGGAGCGCTCAACGATCGCGCGGGATATGGCTAGTCCTAGCCCTGATTCGCCATCTTTTCCTTTTACAAATCGGTGGAACAGGTATGGAAGCAGGTCTTCTGATATGCCAGGGCCATCATCACTAACGGAGAGCAGAACCTGATCATCTTTAACCGAAGCATGAATGTAGATATGCTGGTTGGCATAACGAGTTGCATTGGAAACTACATTAAGCAGCGCCTGCAATAGCTTATCTCTATCGGCCCGGATCGTAAGTGGCTCACAGTCATCGTAGGATACATGTAGGGTCAGTCCCTTTTTCATCAAAAGGGGGTTCATGCGTTCAATTGTTTCTACGACTAAATCGTCCAGAGAAAGCTCGCTAGTTCTAAATATATCCTCCTCACTATCTAGCTTTGCAAGCAGGGTCATTTCAGTAACGAGTTTCTTCAGACGACTACTCTCACTCATAATAATATCCAGACCTTTATCGATCCCTTCCCCCTCGAAGATACCATCCTTAATCCCTTCAGCATACCCAGAGATAGACATTAGTGGGGTCTTTAATTCGTGTGAGGCATTCTGGAAAAATTGCTTCTGTACGTGGTTAAAACGATTCAATTCGCCAGCCATGTCATATACCGACTTAGCGACAGCGCCAATCTCTCCGCCAGCTTTGATTAGCTTAACGGCTGAAAAGTGGCGTTCCTTTACCTTTTTCAGCTCTTGCTGCAGCTTCATTAGAGGTTGGATTAGCTTTTTCGTGATAAACAGGCCAAATAGGAGCATGAATGCCCCTGCTGCACCGAAAACGATTAGAAGTCTTTTGAGCAGAGCTTGTTCAATTGTTGTAACTGCGCTCATAGGTGTAAGCAGAGTTAGCGTGCCTATCGGGGTGGACTTCACTTCCGTTATATATCTTGCATCTGTTCCATTCCATATGTTCTGGAGATCCGAGGTTTGACCTGCGACAAACTGCGTATTGGAGTTTACCGCGATTGAACTCATATTCGATGAGGTGGACAATACTTTTCCTGTCTCATCGCTAAGAATGGCCTCGACGCCTGCAGTACCAACAGTAGAAGGCATGATCACGGGTAACGCATGGAGTTCAGTCCCCATGTCGCCCTTGTACGTGCTCCCCTCAATCATAGTGGCTGACATGGCAGAGCTAATGGTTCGCAATTCTGCCTTTTGTGTACCGACAAAATGATTGAGCAGTACAAAGTGGATCACGACAGCGGTAATAGACAGGAGCAGTACCAATACGATGCTAAAGGCTATATTAATCTGATGTGCTAGCTTCATTGATCTCCATTCCCTCCTCAATACGCATACGATAACCATGTCCCCAAACGGCTTCAATCGGCAGCAGGTCTAGTTTTTTCCGCATTCGTTTAATTAAATGGTCCACGGCGCGGTCGCTCCCGAAATAGTCATCTCCCCAAACATAGGTTAACAGCTCATCTCTTGTAAATGCGCGGTTTGGAGAAGCTGAAAAAACTTTTAGAAGGGTGAATTCTTTGCTGGTGAGTTCAATCTCATTTCCGTGCCAGAACACACGTCTTTCCTCCAATAATAACTGTAGGTGGCTAACTTCAATTTGCGTCGATGGGTGTGGGGTACTAATTGCGGGTTCCACGGGATTACTCATTTTATACCAGCGTTGTAACTGGCGTTTAATGCGAGCAACTAGCTCCCGGGGGCTAAATGGCTTGACCAGATAATCATCACTGCCAAGCTCTAAGCCTAATATTTTATCCACTTCATTATCTCTTGCAGAGATCATAATAATCGGTACCTCGGCTTCATTGCGAATCCGCCGACAAAACTCGTACCCGTCCATGCCAGGCAACATTACGTCGAGCACCCACATATCGGGTGGGCTTGTCTGCCATAAGGTCCATGCTTCCTCAGCGCTGCCAAGGCCGATCGTGCGGTAATTTTCTTTTTGTAAATAGGCTTCTACAAGATTACGTATATGCTGATCATCGTCTACTACGGCAATGAGATAGTTGGTATTCATTTCGTTACCTCCAGAGTATTCTTCTACAATTATATCAATCCATAGGTAGGTATAGGGGTCTGCCATCGTTTTTCCACAAATTAACCAATGTTATGCCACACCCATTTTGTAAGCTTGGACTTGTAAGATCATTCAAATCGACGAGGAGTGTTGTATTTATGAATCAACAGATGATATTTAAAAAGTTAGCGTTGTCCGCCCTACTAGTGTCCGCAGTTGCCGCACCGACTGCAGTGAACGCAGCAAGTGGAGCTAACGATCAAAGTGCGAAGACAACAGCAGCAGCCGTGGTTACTCCAGCAAATAGTGGATCACTTTCTGCAAGCTTAATAAGCTTTGATTGGGTAGATCCCCTGGAACTGGCTAAAACATACGCACCTAATACTCTGGAAGACTGGAAGAAGACCTTGGATCAATATTATAAGGCTGCTGGATTTAGCATTACCGCAGTTTCTGAGCTTGTACCTTCTGAGCAGGCGGACGGAGTTCAATTATCGAAAGAGATTGGATCAGCTGAAGCTCTGCCCGTGAGTTACATTGAAGCGGGTCGCAGCGTTGATATCCAATTACCTGAAGCTCAGAAGATGGAGAGTTTTGCCTCTACTTCAATTAAAGGTGTAGCTGCAATTGCGGCAGTAGAATCAACTGAAGCTACGATTTCAATTCAAGAACTTAGTGAGGCTGATAAAGCCTTCTTCAAAGCCCAAGAGGATCTGAATAGCGCGGCTAAAACCAAAGATTCCACTGTGATTAAGGAAGCTTTAACTAAACTATTGGATCAATATAAAGAAAAAATCAAGGCGTTAGAAACGTCGAAGTAACAGTGATAACCGCAGCTTGATACAGAATAGAGAGAATGAAAAGGTAAAAGCAAAAAGACACCTCGAGGGGTGTCTTTTTGTTACGTAAATGTATCTAGTCCAACCCAATCTCGCTTTTTGCTTGAACCCTTGCTCTTTTCCGCCAATTCACTCCGATTACCCCGGCAATGATCATCACCGTGCCGGTCCAATGATACCATTCCAGCTGTTCATTCAGCAGGAGTACACCACCAAGAATAGAGACAACTGTCGAAAGACTGCCGAAGATACTCACGCGTGAAGCCTCCATTCGGGATAAAGCATAGTTGGAGAGGAAGGAGGTCACTAGGGAAGATAGCACACCGAGATAAATCATGGAGAATATGAATTTTGGCTCCTGAAAAGGTGTGAAATATTGATTCAAGGTTCCTGCTGAACCATGTTTAATGATCGACAATCCATTAAAAAATATAAATCCAAATAAAGTAATCATATAAGTGAGCTCTTTAGGACTCCAAGTTCGTGTCAGCTTTCGGGCCGCAACATTATAGCCGGCAAGGGATAGCGCTGAGATTAGGATGAGTAAGACGCCCCACAGACTAGAGGAAGAAATACTCACGCCCGGAATGGCAAAGATAAGAATGATGCCTGCAACCGATATTAAGGTGGAGATCTTCTGGAAACCGCTCGTAGTTTCTTTCAAGAACATCGCTGCTAAAATGATGGTGAAGATGGGCATGGTCGCCTGAATAATGCCCGCTACAGCAGATGTTGTATGCAGAAGTCCAAAGGCTTGAAGTGTAAAGTACAACGATGGGTATAGTAGAGCAAGTGGGATTACCACTGCTGCCTTGGAAATACCAAACTTCACCCGCCCCCATCCTGGAAAAGTAAATAATGAAGCGGCAAGGAAAGATAATGTGAAGCGGTGAGCTAACGTATCGAATGGGTCCGAGACGGTTAAAGCCATTTTTACAAATATAAAAGAAAACCCGACAATAATAGCATTCAAGATAGCAGCTACTATCGCTTTTTGAGTAGAAAATGTATTCATCTATAAGACCTCCAAAGTGTTGCGCGCATTTAGGACCGGTCCTGTTATGCTCTTTATTCTAACGCTAGAACAGCTGTGCTACAATGTAATTATTGTTCATCTGTACCGGTACAAAATAGACTCGGAGGTAGGTGGAGGGCATATATAAGTATTCGGAGTTAATCAACGATCTGGAATTACAAATCGCTGAAGATACATATCGTGAGGGCGACAAGTTACCTTCTATTCGAGAGCTAGCGCTACGTTATGACTGCAATAAGAGCACGGTTATTCGAGCACTCCAAGACCTTCAGGACAAACATCTAATCTATGCCGCGTCAAAGAGTGGATATTATGTCATGAAACGCAGTGGGGAGCGAAAAGAAGAGGGCGCGCACTGGATTGATTTTACAGCATCTGCACCGGACCCGGATATTTTTCCGTATCTAGATTTTCAACATTGTATTAATAAGGCGATCGATATGTACCGTAAGGATTTGTTTATCTATGGAACGCCGCAAGGGCTGCCGTCTCTGATCCGTGAAATGCAGCGGCAACTGGCATCTTATCAGGTATTTGCTGATTCCAAACAGATTTTCATCACCTCTGGTGTGCAGCAAGCACTTGGACTCTTAACCCGTATTCCTTTTCCGAATGGCAGGGAGCGTGTGTTGATTGAACAGCCGAGTTACCCACTGTTTATGGAGTATTTGAAGACGTACGACATCGAGACAGAGGGGATACAGCGTTCGGATGACGGGGTGGATTTGAATGAATTAGAGCAGTTATTTAAGACGGGCCAGTTCAAGTTCTTCTATACCGTACCACGGTTTCATAATCCGCTTGGCGTTTCCTATACCCGCAACCAGAAGAAGGCGATTGCCCAGCTTGCAGCTAAATACGATGTGTATATCGTTGAGGATGACTACATGGCAGATCTGGAGCAGGATACGAAGCAAGATCCGATTTATGCCTATGACAATACATCACACGTTATCTATTTAAAAAGCTTCTCCAAGATTATATTCCCAGGTCTGCGCGTTGGTGTGGCTGTACTTCCTGAGGTGCTCTGTGAGTCCTTTAACCGATTCAAAAGACTGATGGATATAGATAGTTCTATGCTGTCACAAGCTGCCTTGGAGTTGTATTTGAAAAGTGGAATGTTCGAGCGCCACCGAAAAAAGATGCGTTCCTGCTACGGAAAAAGATCCATGCTTCTCCATGATTCAATTAGGAAGGAAGTAGAAGGGGGTTCTGCACATCATTTTTCTTATCGTCCAGCTAGTCAGCTAGTTGTGCATACGTATCTGAAATTGGAGGATGGTATTAGAGCAGAGCAGATGATCAAACGGCTGCAAAAAAAGTTCATTCGAGTGGAGATGGCGGATAGCGGTTACCTTCCCTATTTTGCGAAAAAAGAGAGAATTCTAAAGCTCAATGTATCTAGTGTAAAAGAGCCTGATATTTCTTCTGGCATTGCACAGGTGATTCGAGAAATACGCTGAAGTAGCATCTTTTGAATGTTCTATCTTAATAAGATCCATCAGTTGAGAGGCGACCTCCAAGCTGTTATCTTCCTCTCAATTATGCCCCAATCCTCATTTCTCGTAACCCATAGTTTTTCTCTATCCTCCATTCAGTGAATGAAATAGGTGTTTGATTCTCCTCTAACAGGAGGTTTTATACTTGGTTCAGGTCGGCGGCCAGAAGAGAAATCCAAGGAGGATTATAGATTATGAGATGGATTGAGATCATGCTTGTCTTATTTAATGTATGGATGTTGGGTGGGTTAATGCTAGGACGCCCTAAATCACAACGCGGGTGGCTGATAGGCGGCGGAATTTCTGCTGTTTTACTGCTTGTCCACGCTTTCGTGGAAGGATTGCGGTGGCCGATGATCCCAATGTATCTGGTCACACTATGGGCGATTGTAGGAGGGGGAAGAACTTTCTTCCGATCAACAGCAAGGATAGAAAGAAAGTCGCGACAGCGCTGGAAGACACTAATTATTGGAGGAGTTGGAGTGGTTTATGCTGCTGTGTCCATTGCGCTGCCGCTCCTATTCCCTGTATTTTCTTTTGCGGAGCCCACAGGTCCTTACAAGATAGGAACCATTACCTACCATTGGACCGATTCTGCAAGAGAAGAAAGATTTACGAAAGCATCCGGTGATTCCCGCGAATTAGCGGTGCAAATCTGGTATCCGGCAAGTTGGGAGGCTACTGGAAAAAAGGCGCCCTATTTATCTGATCCTGCTCCCTATATAGAAGGATTACATGAATTTTTGCACCTGCCGGAGTTTTTATTCTCAGGGTTTAAGCTGGTCAACACCCATGCTATTGCGAATGCCGGATTAGCGGATACAGAATCTAAATATCCTGTGCTTCTATTTTCGCATGGATTTATGGGCTACAAGAATCAGAACATGTTTCAAGTCGAGCAATTGGCAAGTCACGGTTATATTGTCGTAGGGATTGAACATGCTTATAGCAGCGTGGCTTCGGTATTTCCAGATAAGCCTGTGGTGAAGTTTGATTCAGAAGGAAAAATGGGCTATGAGCAAATGAAGTATTCTTTTATGGATCGGCGTAATGAAGTTTGGGTAGAAGATGCGAAGTTTGTGCTTGATCGAATGGAGGCCTTGTCTGCGAACGACCCTAGTGGTCTGTTTACTGACCGGATCGATCTTGAACATATGGGCATGTTCGGGCATTCCTTTGGGGGAGCCACGACGGTGCAAATGCTGCTGGATGATCAGAGAATACAAGCAGGCATCGATATGGATGGGGTACTTTACGGTGAAAAGCGGATTCCTACAGACGGCCTAAAGAAGCCTTTTCTGCTCATGAGTGCCGATGACACATTAAAAGGAGTAGACCAAACCACTGATGCAGAAATCATCGCGCTTGGGACGAACAGAGAAGAAATTACAGCCTACTATAATGAGCTGTTTGCCCGTTATGAGCCGGTAACCGCAGGTGGAAACTATTGGATGACATTCAAAAAAAGCACTCATATGAGCTTCTCCGATCTATATCTGCTCACCCCGTTGTTTAAATGGATGGAGGGTGTGGATGTGAGCGGAACGCATGAGTTGATTAATGAGTACACGCTTGATTTTTTTGACCATTATTTAAAAGGGCAGCCCTTGCAATATTTGAACATCAACCTGGGAGACCATCCGAAGTTCACACTTCAACAAGGCGCAGAGTGAGAGTTCTCCTGCCCGAGTTTCCATTGTAATCCTTGCATCAGCAAGGTATTTCCTTCTACAATAACATCCCATTTGGGATTGAGAAGCAAGCACAGTTTATTAAAGCGTTCTATCCGTTCGGTAGGAGCAGTGTGCATGCATTGAGCATATTGACGGAAAAAGGCAGCTTTATCGCGGAACTGCTCTGGATCTGCATACAGCATCACAAAATCTTCAACAATAGCCTGTACAACAGCGCTGTCTGCTGATAATTTGTGTTGCAGGGCTGCTTCCACCCGGACTCGGATACTCTCCAGCGTTCTGATCCAGGACGCAGCGGGAACACGAGGGTGTCTGACCATATTGAGGAAGGGCAGTTCGAATCGGACAAGCTCCTCCATGTACTGCGCATCATTCATTAGCGCTTGTAGCTCATTCCAAGCTACGGTTTGCCCAGCTGTCACTTTGACTTCATTGATAATATATTTATTGAACAAATATAAAAAAGTATTCTGCCATTCGGATGGCAATTGACTGAACGGTTGTATTTCTTCTATTTTGCTGGAGATGAACTCGTTTCGTTTAGCGGTATTCATGGACAAGGAGTCAGCCAGCTCATTCATGTAATCCATGGAATTGCCTGATGAATCATGCGCTTGGGCTTGGCGCAGAATCGAAATCATATTAGTCAGCGTATTAACCTGCGTCTCCAGTGCTTCGATTTGCCAGTTGAGTGCTGTATTGAGCTGAATCTCTCCAGCGATGACTTGGCGGATCTCGTCAATGCCAAAGTCCAAATAACGCAGTGTTGTGATCAGCCGCAGGCGGGAAATATCTTCGGGAGTATATAACCGGTGTCCACCTTCGCTGTGACTCGATGGTTTCAAAAGATCAATGTCGTCATAATAACGGATGGTTTTAATGGTTGTGCCCAGCAGCTTAGCCACCTCGCCGATGGTTTTGGTATCTTTACGCAAGAAATCACCCCTTCTGATGGAATAATACGATGTTGCAATTGATTGTACCGAAAGGAACAACAGCTTTCAATTAGAGCTTACATTTGGATGATAGTAGAGCAAACTGGGATTACGGCGTTTACTGCTGGGATGTTTACCATTCTCATAACGCAAAACAGCGATCCACCAATAACGGGGGAGCGCTGTTTTTTACCGCAACTATTTATCAGTATAGATGATGTCTCTTATTGATCTTCTACTATCTCTGACTGCCAGCCTAACTGTCTGCACATCTCGCTGATTTTGCGAATATTCAGCCTAGCATCGATCCGGGTTAAGCCCAATCTGATCGAAGTATCCGCAGCCCAGCGAAGCAAGTACACCAAGGTATCAGCCTGCGCTTCTTTAGCCGCATAATCTAATAATACAAGGGTATTGTCTATGACACCCGCGCGTACATATCCCCAATAGCTGCCATCAAATTGCCGTATGGTAAACAACTCGCGATCCTCTGTCACTCCAACCTCTTCTAGTGGACTCTCCAGATGCTCCAGCCACTCCTTTTCAGAAGTGAAATGCAGTGTATATTGCGGAATGTTCCACTCAGTTGTCTGGGTCGCGAGGTCGGCAAGCTGCTTACTATTTTCTAAAGGGATCCAATTTTCCAAGGGATGATCTAACTCTGCGGGAACGTCTACGACTATTTTCCAGGGTCTGTGGTTTACTTCTACGCCAATGGACCCAAGGATCTCAGGTACGCCGACACTTTCCAAGCCTCTTTGCTTGGCGATCCGAATAAGTGCTCTCAGTGCATCCGGTGAACCTTTTGCAACATCATTACTATGCATGACTACAATGGTTCCATTCTCAAGCGTAGGTTCAACTCTGGCAACGATCTCTTCAGCAGAAATACCAGACCAATCTCCGCAGTCAACGCCTTCAATATCTAGATAATCGCCCCATTCTGTCAGCCACTCGAGATTTTCTTCCCGGAATGAGCAATATGGAAAACGCATGAAATTGGGAGAAGGGAGACCCGTTGCGTCCTGATAGGCCAGCTCAGTCAGCTTCAATTGCTCTAAGAATACCGCCTTTGGCACTTGGGCCATTCGCCGATGATGGTACGTATGCGGAGCAAGCACATGACCACGGGACAGGATCAATCTCGCCTTCTCTGGATAGCGATCCATCCATTCCCCAGTGAAGAAAAAGGTGCCGACAGCACCTTCCTCCTCCAAAACATCAAGCCATAATTCAACGGGAAGCTGGGAAGGCCCATCATCAAATGTAAACGCGCAGATGGCTTGGTTCACATCGCCTTTCCAAACCGCTTTAGCTGACATATTGACGCCTCATCTCTATGGTTATTTAGTAAAAAAGTTCGGCAAGAACTCTTTATTTGCTTCCAGCATTTCATCCAGCATACGAACCGCCACATCTACAGATGGAACGAGTGGATGATGCACCATTGCCTGAAGGGCAAGCGCACGATCACCGGTCACAGCGGCATCAATGGCTAGCTGCTCGTAGGTTTTGACAGCATGAATAAGCCCTTTGGCCATCGGTGGAATCTTAGTCAGTGGTAGAGGTAGTGGTCCGTTCTTGGTGACAACACAGTTCACTTCAATGCTTGCATCATCTGGCAAAAAGTCCAGTATGCCACGGTTAGCAACATTCAAGGTCTGGATGTCGTTTGAACCGTTATAGAGCGATCTCATGAGATTAACTGCTGCTTCTGAATAGAAAGCACCACCGCGTTGTTCTAGCTGTTTCGGTTTCTCGCTCAGCTCTAAGTTGGCGTATAACTCAAATAGCTCTTCTTCTACGCGTTTGACGACTTCAGCACGGTTGATACCTTGCTTAAACGATTCCATCTGCTCTTCGAGCATGGCATCCGTCATATAGAAATATTTCAAATAGTAGGAAGGCACGGCGCGAAGAGATTTTAGGAATTCTGGATTCCACTCTCGGGCTGGCACGTTCTTGGCACTGTAGCCCTCTGTGAGCATATCATCCAGCTTATCTTCACCTTCAACGTCGATTCGAGTAATCCAGTGTAAGTGATTCAGACCAACGAATTCGGCATAAACACGGTCGGCAGCTACGTTATATTTGGCGGATACTTGTTTGATCAGACCGATAGGTGCATTACAGAGACCGATACTCTTTACTTTGGAGTATTTCAGAACAGCCTCAGTGACCATTCCTGCAGGATTGGTGAAATTGAGCAGCCATGCGTTAGGAGCCAGCTCTTCGATATCCCGGCATACATCCAGAATGACAGGGATCGTACGCAGTGCTTTCATCATTCCGCCAGGACCTGTCGTTTCTTGACCAATGACACCATATTTAAGAGGAATCGATTCATCACGTGCGCGGGCATCAAGCATACCGACACGCATCTGAGTGCTGACGAAGTCTGCACCTTCGATAGCCTTCCGGCGGTCTGTTGTAAGATGAACTTCAATCGGAAGCCCGGATTTCTCAACCATGCGTTTAGCGAGATTTCCAACGATATTCAGCTTGCGAAGTCCAGGTTCGATGTCTACGAGCCATAGTTCACGAACAGGAAGCTCCTTGTAATGAAGAATAAATCCCTCTACCAATTCGGGTGTATACGAAGAACCCCCACCGATAACTGCGATCTTTAATCCTTGATTAGTTGCCAAGATCAACCACTCCTGTCTTTTTTGTTTGTTGGATCGATTCATAATCTTGAAATTGCCGCATGGTCTCATACGCTTCATTACTAAGGGTCAAACCATCTTGATCCATCGCGGACCATACGGCACCTACTACAGGCTCTGTGGCAAGAGTCACCACAGTTGCTTGTGGAGCTGCGGCTTGTACAGCTTTCTCAATAGGTCCGCGAATCCAGCCGCGATCCCCACGGGTTAGCAGACTTCCCGCCAGAACCACATCGAAGGTGTCCTGCTCCATCCCAAGCTTGTGGATGACTGCCGCAGCGGACTTCCCTAACTCAACGCCTTGCCGATTTAGAATCTCTAAGGCTACAGCATCTCCTTCAGCTGCTGCTTCGAAGAGCAAGCGAGCAGCATGAACAGGGACCCTTTTCCAATGATTGAGGAAATCATTAAACATATCTGCAACTTCCTCATAACCTAGCAAGTTGAGTAGAAGTCCGGTCAAGAGGGTAGGTTGCTCCCGTCCATCCCAAGCTCTTATGACAGAACGAAAGACTTCAATGTTGAGTGCACCGCCACCGCCGAAGTCACCGTACATGTAGTCAAAGCCACCACACTGATAGTGCTCTCCTCGCGTGTTTCTGCCTGCCGAATTGGTGCCTGTGCCGCAGATTAGTGCAACTCCATAAGGGCGAGTCGTCCCTGCACGTAATCCGATCATGGTGTCACAGTTAATGGTGTAATTGATAAATCCGATCTCGCGAATCATTGGATGGAGAATGAGATAATCGGCCTCTCGGTCAGCACCGGCAAGCCCAAGATAGGTATGTTGGATGTCCTCCAATCGGAGTCCAGCCTCATCTAGTGCCCCGAATGTGGCCTCTCGAATGCTGTTGGCTGCCTCAAGTGCGCCTGTCTGGTGGTTGCCGTTACCGCTCCTGCCCTTACCGAGAACATTGCCATGTTCATCGCATAGCAGAGCATAGGTTTTGGTGCCTCCACCATCGATCCCCAAGTAGTAAGTCAATGGTTGTCACTCCTTGTTTATATGATTTAATTAATTGGAAGTAGTAGATTCCCGTACAATTAACTCTGGGTCAATCTTTACTCCAGCTCCGCGCTTCATCTTTCCAGAGATACGTTTTAAGAGCATTTCGGCAGCTGCTAATCCAATTTTG
Source organism: Paenibacillus sp. FSL R5-0923 (assembly GCF_038009145.1). Classification (NCBI taxonomy): domain Bacteria; kingdom Bacillati; phylum Bacillota; class Bacilli; order Caryophanales; family Paenibacillaceae; genus Paenibacillus; species Paenibacillus sp. FSL R5-0923. Next base: position 502,775 of record NZ_JBBPAT010000001.1, on the reverse strand, counting down.
TCCGAAGGCTGACGGATCGTTGTTAAATATGGATGAAGCTGTGAAGCAATATAATGATCATCATAGCCAATCACAGCTACTTGTTCGGGTACCCGAATGCCAGCTTCCATTAACGCGTTGATGACGCCAAGGGCGATATTGTCATCGCCAGCGAATACCGCAGTAGGTAATTGTCCTTCGTTCAGCCAACGCTTGCAGGTTTCGTATCCCATTCCAATTTCGAAATCACCATGTACAATCTCAAATGGAGTAAGACCTTTTTCCTCAAGCGCTTGTAGGAATCCGGCACGCCGCTCCCGCGTACTACGGAACATCTCCTGTCCACATAGATGAGCAATTGACGTATGACCAAGCGCTAACAGATGACTGGTAGCCATATAGCCACCCTTGAAGTTGTCGATCGTGATAGAGTAGGTGTCATTCTCGGGCTTTTGGTTATCAATCAGCACATAGGGGATGCCGCGCCGTTTTAATTCCACAATATAATTATCCTCTTCCATCGGAGAGAGTAGAAACAAACCGTCTACACGATCCTCCTGGATTAAATAATGGCTATCATCCGATTCGATGCCTGCTGAGATGGAGATGGCCAAAAAATAACCATGCATCGCTAAGACTTCATTCAGCTCTTTGACCACTGCGTCAAAAAAAGAATCCTGCAGGGTCGTGACAATAATCCCGATAATTCCCGTCTTACCGCTTGCCAGACTGCGTGCCGCTGCATTAGGGCGATAATCCAGCTCTTTAATGGCCTCCAGCACCTTCTGGCGATTATTCTCGCGTACCGATTCGGCCCCATTTAAGACCCGGGATACGGTTACAACCGATAATCCTGATTTTTTGGCTACATCAAAAATACTCACTTTCATCTCTAGTTCTCCTCGCGGCAGATTTTCCGATCCTGTTTTCTACCTTTAGTATACAGGGTTGGCAGACTGTCCGCTAAACGTATGATTTCAAACAGGTATACCGTCCCTAAAGGGACGGTATATCTGCCAAATATTAACGATGAATGATCTCCGTAACTTTTTTCTGAATCGTCGTCATCACCTCTTCCACCGTCTTATGTCCAGTTTCTACTGGCTGCAATTCATTAATGAACATGTCATTAATTTGCGAGTAGTTGGTGATCAAATGGTTGTAGGATTCGAAGCCATAGTTCACAGCACCCTCGTAGACATTTTTGATATCTTGTGGATCGATGCCGTCAAAATGTTTATAGTATGCTTCAGCAGCTTCGGTGTTGACTGGCGGGTTACCGCCACTAAGCTCAATGGATTTCTCCTGCACTTCGGTAGTGATCAAATATTTGATCCATTCCAAAGCTTCCTTCGGATGTTTGGAGTCCTTCAAGATCAGCAGCGGATCGACGTAAAGTGTGCTGCGTACCTTATCGTTGCCTCCCCATGGTACAGCGGCTACACCGATTTTGAAGGGAAAGTCATTCGCACCTGCAAGGTTCCATGAGCCACCGATAGACATCCCGATTTTGCCTGCAACAAAGGGATCACCGTTCTGTCCAGCTACGCTTTTGCTCCACTCGGAGGAAGGAGAGACTTTATCTTTGAAGACGAGATCAAAGAGTTTGTTGTAGGCAGCAATCACTTCAGGGGAATCAAAATAAGTCTCGGAAGGCACGCCGCCATTCGTCCATGTATCCTCTGAATAAGGCTGCGCTCCAAAATATAATGGCCGCATATCGCGTTCAGACCAGGTGAAGTCTACGCCATATTGTGTTTTGGCAATATCATCGGAGACGAGAGTCATTTGTTTAGCCTGGTCGACCATCTTTTCAAACGTCCAGCTCTTATCTTCATAATCGCTTGTTGGGTAAGTCAGTTTGGCAGCATCAAACATGTCTTTGTTATAGAGCATCAAGGTGACATACATATTAACTGGGATACCATATGTGTGATCTTTAACCTTATAAATGTTCATCAGGTTCTCTGGGATGTTGTAATCGGCTGCCTTGAAACCATCCTCTTTTATTAGGTCGGTTAAATCGAGCAGCATATCTTTGTTGTAGTATTCTGCGAAACCTCCATAACCCCAGTGACTTGTCACATCGGGTGATTTGCCACCGGCAATTAGCGTTTGCAGCTTGCTGTCGAACTGCTCATAAGGTGCTTTTTCCACTTTTACTTTAATGTTCGGGTGCTGCTTTTCGAAATCAGGAATTAATTTCTCAACAAAAGTCCGGTCTTCTGAATCTATTGTGTAATGGGTGATGGTTACCGTTTCTGCTTTGCCTCCTGAATTAGTCGAGCCACCAGTTCCTTCAGATAGAGTGTTACCCGCCGATTTGCCGCCACTACAGCCTGACAATGCCAGAACAACAAGCATGGTTGTTGCAAGTAAAAGCGCACTACTTTTCCTGTTCTTGTTCATTAGCTAAACCCTCCATGATTTCAAGTATATTTGGCCGCCCGGATGGCGGATTATTACTTAATCCCTGTAAGTACAATCCCTTCGACGAACTGTTTCTGTGCTACAGCAAACAGCGTAACGATAGGAACCATAGCTAGAACCGAAGCGACCATCAGCAAATGCCAAGGTGGAATGCGGAATCTCGATGAGGTGAGAGAAGCCATCCCGACGGGTAGCGTGAACTTCTCTGACGAGCTTAGGTAAAGCACCGGTGTAAGCAGATCGTTCCAGTTGTAGATAAAAGCAAAGATAGCTACAGTTGCAAGGGCGGGTTTGGAGAGTGGGAGTGCTATAGTAGCCCACATCCGTATTTCGCCGCATCCATCAATGCGTCCGGCATCAAACAGCTCTTCAGGCAACGTGGAGAAGAATTGGCGCAGCAGGAAAATGTTATAAGCTGAGCCGAAAAAAGCAGGCACAATCAAGGGTAGGAAGGTGTCAATCCAGTTCATTTGTGAAAAGAGTACGAATTGCGGAATCATAATGGCTGGATAAGGCAACATCATTGTGCTCAACAATAGGATGAACCATATCTGATTTCCTCTACCTCTGAATCTGGCGAATCCATAGGCGACCAGCGCTGAAGAAATCAAGGTGCCTACAACGCTGAGACCGGCGATAATTAAACTATTTTTGTAAAGCGTACCGAACTGCAGGGTATCAAATATTTCTGTGTAATTGCTCCACTGCCAGCTCTCTGGAAGAAAGGTGGGTGGGAACTTCAGCATCTCACGTTTGGACTTAAGTGAAGTGGAGACCATGAAGAACAAAGGAAGCAGCATCAGAAATGTTGTAACTACTAAAGTAATAAAGCTAAAAATCTTAACAGGCTCCACTTTTCGACGGCGTTTGGTTCCTTTAGTCTGGGGGCTTAGCGCTCTGACTGTACTCATTTGCGTCCGCCTCCTTCGTAGTGAACATAACGGTTAGACAATTTCATAATTAGTGCGGTGCACAGCATAACTACGATGAGGAGCACCCATGCCAAGGCTGAGGAATAACCGGCACGATATTCTTTGAAAGCACTGGTGTAGAGATTATAGACATAGAACCAGGTAGAGTAATTTGGACCTCCTTGAGTCATAACAAAAGCTTGGGTAAAGACTTGGAAGGAATCGATCAGTCCCATAATTAGTTGAAAAAGCAGCACGGGAGAGATCATCGGTAAGGTAATGTTCAAGAAAATTCTGAAGCGTCCGGCACCGTCAAGGTTAGCGGCTTCGATCAAGCTAGCCGGTACGCCTTGCAGACCTGCGAGGAATAAAATCATTCCTGAGCCTGCTGTCCAGAAGGTCATGATGATCAAGGCATATAGTGCAGTGTCCGGGTTCATCAGCCAAGCCGGTCCATGAATACCGAACCAGGAAAGGATGTAATTGAAGAGCCCGATCTGCGGGTTGAAGATCCAGTACCATAGGAGGGACATGGCCACGCCGGATACCATGCTTGGAAAATACATGGCCGTTCGGAAAAAGCCGCGCAGGGGAATGGTCTGGTGAAGCAATAGCGCAAATCCAAGACCGAGAACAAGCTGGATAGGTACACCGATGAAGGTATATCTCAGTGTGACAACCACCGATTTCCAGAATAGGTCATTGTGAAACATCTCTGTGTAGTTAGCGAGCCCGATAAACTTAGGTGGGTGTATGATGTCATAATCAGTAAAGCTGAAGTAAAGCGATGATAAGATAGGATAAAGGGCGAATACTAGGAAGCCGATAATCCAAGGAGAAATGAACAGATACATGTAGAAAGTCTGCCGCCTGTTCTCGCGATTGATCATGACACACCAACCTCTCATTTTAAAGTATAAGCGCTTTAACTTTTGGTCGTGCTAATACTATTAAGTAGCAATAATAATAGATACCTTGGTATTAAAGTTTAACCGCTTTAACTTTTTGGTTCGCTTGATAAGCTTATCATAGAGGATGATCACTAAATAATCAATACTTATTTTTAACTATAAGAGCGCTATCAGTCATTAAACATAACATTAACTCTGTTATTTTTTTGGGAAAGTCCCTCGAACAAGATTTCTAAGGTTTTTGTGATAGTAATTATAACATATAAATGTTATTTTCGATTGATATTTCTCATGCTATGATTAGGTTTGGTCATATTTTGTGAGAAATGAGGAAACTGAATGACGACTAGACCTTACTTAAAAATGATCCAGCATTCTGTTACAACCTCAGGGATTACCTTTGAGGAAGTTACACCGAATTTCGTATATAGAGCTACGGATGGATTGAAATCATTTGTGATGGTAGACGCTGAGATCGGACTAAACAACAGTGCTTCTACGATCATTGCTATGAGTAAATCTCTAACTTATGACGTTTTGTATAAGGCGAATATCCCCGCGGTAGAACATATTTATTTGCCACATCCTGACTCCAAATTTAACAACTTGAATCCTTATTCATTGGCTGAACGTTATTTCCAAGCGTTCAATGGAGAAGTAGTTATGAAGCAGGATAACGGGGCACAGGGAAATCATGTGTACAAAATTAATGAGATAGCCGATCTGCACGAAAAGCTGGATTTATTATTTTCTTTACAGCTTAATGGGGCAATAGGTCCCTATTATGAAGCGGAGATTGAGTATAGAATCGTAACTTTTAATCACCAGGCGCGTGTATTCCTTGGCAAAAAAAGAGTTCGCTCGTGGAAGCACAATTTGATTAACGGGGCTGTTGCTATTGAGGTTAGCGATCAGGCCAAACGAGCGGCGCTTGCGGCGCTTGCTTCCGAGACCTCTAAAGCGATGGGCCTTGATTTCTGCTCCGTGGATATTTTGGAGACAGATCAAGGCCTCAGGGTGATCGAAGTGAATCATAAGGTTATGCTAGATGAGTATTGTAAGCAGAATCCAAGTGAAGTGCCAGCTCTATCTGATCTTTATCAGGAAGTCATTCTCCAGCGCTTTGAGAAGCTATAAGCCGATATCGAGCAGCGATTGCCCGAATAATCTTTTGGCATTTCCGATAAAGGTTTGCGTGCCAACAATTACAATAATCTCGGAAGACGAGCGAGTTTGTATGTGCATTAGAGCGTCCTCTAAATAGGGGAACTCGTAACTTTGTTCGATAAAACGTTTGGCAACATGGAGTGCATCTGTAGGAAAAGAAAGATGACTAATATCGGGCTTTGTGATGATTAATTGATCCGAGACCGAACTCATCACTTCGATAACCCCTGGGTAATCTTTATCTTTTGGGACACCGATAATTGAAGTTACAGCTCGGCTGCGGTCAGGATTCACAAGTTGAATAAGCTCAGCCAAATAGCCTGCCGACTCTTTATGAATTGCTCCGTCAATTATCGTTAATGGATCATGGCAGATCACTTCACAGCGACCCGGCCATTGCAATTGTGCAAAGCATTTGAGAACGAGTTCCCTATTCAGAGGACCACTTGTGATATCCTCACATAGCGCGACTGCAGTGGCTGCATTTAGAGCTTGAAATTGCCCCAATAACGGAATCGTTAAGGACGGGTAACCCGCTTGATTTGTCTGAACATTAAAAGTAGTTCCAACGGGTGTTATTGCAATAGAGTCAGCCCAGAACTGCTCCTCATAATACTGGACAGTATTGGAAGTGAGGTTCGCTTTTATAGTCGCAAGTACGCTCGATTTCTGTTTGCTGATATAGACGTTAGTAGCCTTGTTTTTGACGATGCCCAGTTTATGTAGTGTAATGCTGTTCAGGTCAGGTCCCAAATTAGCTACATGTTCCTCCATAATCGGAGTAATGACAGCCCAATCATTCTTCAGGACATTCGTGTCATCAAACCTTCCGCCTCTTCCACATTCAATTACATTGAAATCGGTATGATTCTCCTTGAAGTACAACGTCGCAATCGCCAGACCCACCCCAACAGGACCCTGATACTCATCAGCGGCAAGCTGATCTTCAATCGTTTGAAATCCCTCGCGAACCACATTTCCTAATCGTATAAAATCCTCTTTGGATATGGCCCGCCCGTCAATCCGTATTCTTTCGTTGAAATCCACCAGATGAGGGGAGGTAAACAAGCCCACTTTATAGCCTAGGTGACTTAACAAAGAAGAGATAAACCTTGAGGTGGAGCCCTTACCTTTACTGCCTGTGACTAGTATGTATTGTTGATCTCGATCCGGATTTCCGACTAGTTCCAGCAATTCTCTGGTTAATTCCGGTCGTCTAACTTGTCCATCCAAAGTTTCTGTGATGTTGTTAATGGCTCTTAGATAAGAGCTGTAGATCATATCTTCTACCTGGGCTTGTGAAGTGAATTCCACGATCATCGCTCCATTTAGTTAATTTTTGCTCGTTCTTCAGATAGTGTCGTGTAGATGATTATCGGAAGTAGTATCAGAGAAATAGCAACGGTCAGAGCGATGCTCCAGTTCAAATCCTTATACAGCTGTACTACTGTAAACAATAGAGCAATTACAGGCAAGACCAGCTTATTTAAGTGTTTTAAGAATAGGGAGTTCATGCTTCTCTTTACGGTAACCGATGTGCCGATACTGGGGATTTCTAGTTCATTTCGTGACAAAGCGGTGATTCCGATAAATAAGTGGCTGTCGATAAATTTGAGCTGATCATCCTCCTCATTTAGCTTGATCAACTGGGCAATATGCTCAGTGTCTATATCTAAGATGGGGACGGTGATTTCTTTGTTGTTATAGGTGATGACGATTTTGTCGGTCTCTTCCATGCCCAGCAGCTTTCTAACATTGGGGTGAATTCGGCATAGATTTTGGTGCTCATCAAAAGGATAGGGATGTCCTACTCTTAGCGTAAGCTCTCTTTTGCCAATAAAAAGATTTCCTAATGCGGTTAAGGGCCGTTTGATTCCCAGATGTATAAGTTTATGTATGCCTGGCTTGGACTGAGGACTTGTTCTTGCACGGGTAATAATTAGTTGATCATCCTCAGTGGCATGAGTCTCAAGTAACAACATGATATATCTGTTGAAATATAGTGCATTCGGCTTGGCTGTGTCATCCTCTTTTAACGTTAAGTTTACCCGAAAGCCATTCTTAGGATTAATCAGCTCTACATGGTTCGAATATTTGCGGACGAGCGTTGGACAAGCTTTGACATAAGGTTTGGCAATCTCGTCCACTTTAGGAATTCCCCGAAGGATCGTGTTGTACTCAGGTTTAGTAATGGTTAATCCTGTTATGGGGCAATCTCCTAGCTTGTCCTTTGCTCTTTTAGATAATTGAATACTGCCTCTAGGGATATCACTTTTAGATAAAAGCAAACAGCTAACCTGAGCATCATTCTCTGCTTTAAGCTCGACAAAGATATGGTGGACTAAGCCTAATTCAGCCAGCTCATCGGGGTTCATCGTGAGTTCTTCCCGGGCAGTATAGCTTTGTTTGTCCAATAGGGTGAAGGTCTGCTCGATATTTATGTTAGGCACCTCCCAATTGATTGATGATTTGTTCGAGGGAATGAATGGTTTTTTGGAATAAATCAAATGATTTCGGGTTACGATAATTTCGATTAATTTCAATTTGAATACTTTGAACTAACAGCTCTTTGGCGGAATATGATGTGACCGTTCCCGGATGAGATGCAGAAAATGTATGGTTTTGATGAACATTGGTAATACCATTATTGAAAAAAATACGTACGACTTCATTTATATTATTTTCTTGTATGGAAGTTCCGTGTAATGTACCTAGATCAATATCAAATTCCCTATTCTTAGAGGCACCATGCAAGTCTATAACAAAGTTAATTTGATGTTCTTTGACAATTGTTCCAAGTGCAGTCTTATATTCTCCGCCAAGGATGTAATTGGGGTCTTCTTTGGAGAAGCTATTGGAATAGATACAGTAGCAATTGGTAAGCTTTTGTAACAGCAGCGCAAGAGAACCTGTATACATGTCCGCAGGTTTTACTGCATGCTCTCTATAGTGGTTAATGGTATGCGGAGCGGACACAAGGACAGGAAGAGTACCTTTTACAATGGAGTAAGAGGGCTCTACCCCGATATCGCCAAAATAATTATTATTAGAGAATTGTAACTCATACTTTTCGATCAGAGATAAGATATGCAATCACCTATTCATAGTTATTTTAAAAAATATAAGAAAGTCGAAGGCGTTTATACTTGTCTATTATAACGTTTGAAGATTTGTAATGGCGAGTTTCTGCAATAAAATGGTTATTGAAATGTTCCAAACGGTGTGCTAATATTTCAATTGAAAACGTTACCGATAAGGATACCGGAAAAAAAGCGGAGAATATTTAAGTGAAATGAAAACGCTGACATTATTCTCGGTGAGCAAGCTCGGAGACGTCTTTAAGAGAGGTAATTTAATAAAAAGTTCGAGGGGGAAGAAAAATGAAGAATATTAAAAAATATCTAGGGCTCATGTTGGTAATGTCTATGGTTGTAGTCTTGGCAGCAGGGTGTGGGAATAAAGAGAACAATACAGCAACCAATGGTGGAAACGCTTCATCTGGTAAAAATGGATCGGTTTACTTTTTAAACTTCAAGCCTGAAATTGCAGAGATATATGAAAAAATCGCTAAGGATTACGAAGCGGAGACAGGCGTTAAAGTAAAAGTCGTAACAGCTGCAGCAGGTACTTACGAAACCAAATTGAAATCCGAAATTTCTAAGTCCGATGCACCTACGATCTTCCAAATTAATGGACCTGTTGGTTTCCAAGCTTGGAAAGATTACACCTTGGATTTGAAAGATACTAAGCTATACAGCTACTTGTCCGACAAAAGCTTGGCTGTAACTGAAGGCGAAGGCGTGTATGGTATCCCTTACGTAGTTGAAGGCTACGGTATTATCTACAACGACGCCATTATGAAGAAATACTTTGCTTTAGCTGACAAAGCTGTTTCGATCTCTTCCACAACTGAAATCAATAATTTCGAGACTTTGAAAGCAGTAGTAGAAGATATGACCGCTAAAAAAGATCAACTGGGTATCAAAGGTGTATTCGCCTCGACTTCCCTCGCTGCTGGTGAACAATGGAGATGGCAGACTCACTTGGCTAACTTGCCACTGTACTATGAATTCAAAGACAACACTGAGTTTGATAACACAGTTCTTGCCGGTCTGGCTTCTAAGGAAGTTGAATTCAAATATAACGATAAATTCAAAAACATCTTTGATCTTTATATCAAAAACTCTGTGACTAAAGAATCCCTTCTGGGTAGTAAATCTGTAGCGGACTCCATGGCTGAATTCGCACTGGGTAACGCAGCGATGGTTCAAAACGGTAACTGGGCTTGGTCACAAATCAATGATGTAGATGGTAACGTAGTTAAAGCTGAGGACATCAAATTCTTGCCTATCTACACAGGTATGGAAGGCGAAGAAAAACAAGGTCTGGCTGTAGGTACAGAAAACTATTTGGCAATCAACAGCAAAGCCTCTGCTGAGAACCAACAAGCTTCTATCGCATTTTTGGAATGGTTGTTCTCCAGTGAAAAAGGTAAAGCTTATGTAACGAACGACTTAGGTTTCATCGCTCCATTCAATACGTTTGAAGACAGCGAAAAACCAGCAGATCCACTTGCTAAAGAAGTATCCGCTTGGATGGAAAAAGATCTGACTTCTGTAGCTTGGACATTTGCGGCATTCCCAAGTGAAGAGTTCAAAAATGTCTTTGGTGATGCGCTCTTGCAATACGCTCAAGGCAATAAAACCTGGGATGAAGTTGTAACCATCTTTAAGGACACTTGGAAGGCTGAAAAGGCAAAATAATAAATGCATGGAAAAATGATTGAATAACTCTCAGTTGTTATAAAGATAAAAGCTTAGTGCCACTGGATTCCCTTTGGAATTTCAGTGGCACTAAGCAACAATTCGAGTGAATTCATCTGTTTCATCATTTTCCATACTGAGATAGGAGAAGACTCCATGGAAAAATCGATAAGAAAATATTTTGCTCTTTTTGCATTACCGACCATAATAGCCTTTGGGATCGCATTTGTTGTACCTTTTCTTCTAGGTATATATTTATCCTTTACAGAGTTTACTACCGTCAATGATGCAAAATGGATAGGTTTTGGAAATTACATTAAAGCATTTTCAAATCAAGAATTTCTAAATGCACTAGGCTTTACTGTTAAGTTTACAGTTCTATCTGTTCTTACGATTAATGTATTCGCCTTCATACTGGCGATGTTGTTAACTAGAAAGCTAAAAGGGACTAATGTATTTAGAACTATTTTTTTCATGCCTAACTTGATAGGCGGTATCGTATTAGGGTACATCTGGCAGCTGATCTTTAATGGAATTCTGTATAAGTTTGGAGTTACTTTGACCTCTGACGCAACTTATGGATTTTGGGGATTAATCATCCTTATGAATTGGCAATTGATAGGTTACATGATGATTATCTATGTTGCAGGTATTCAAAATGTGCCTAAGGATATAGTAGAAGCCGCAAGAATTGATGGAGCTTCACGTTCAAAGATTTTACGTAATGTGACGATTCCACTCGTAATGCCATCCATTACCATTTGCTTATTCCTAACGTTATCGAATTCATTCAAATTGTTTGACCAAAACCTAGCGTTGACCGCTGGTGCTCCTTCTAAGCAGACCTCGATGTTAGCACTGGATATCTACAATACCTTCTACGGAAAAACAGGATGGGAAGGTGTTGGTCAAGCGAAAGCCGTCGTATTCTTTGCACTGGTAGCCTTAATCGCCTTAGTACAACTTGTCATTACTAGAAGAAAGGAGGTTGAGAACTAATGCAACAGACTAGAGCAAAAGACTATTCCATATTCACTATTTTGTTGGTCTTGGCCATTGCGTTCTTATCTCCGATCTTTATTGTTCTGATGAACTCCTTTAAAGGTAAGTTCTACATTAGTGATACACCTTTCTTATTCCCTAATGGAACTACTTTTGTTGGTTTGAAGAACTATACTAGCGGTATAGCGAAGATTGATTTCTTCAGTGCTTTTGGAATGTCCTTGTTTATCACGGTGTGTTCGGTTGCTGTAATCGTGTTATTCACTTCCATGACCGCATGGTATATTACTCGGGTGAAATCAAAATTCACGAACTTGATGTATTACGCATTTGTGTTCTCGATGATCGTACCGTTCCAAATGGTTATGTTCACAATGACTAAGACAGCCAATGTACTGCATCTCGACAATCCGATTGGGATAATCTTGATCTATCTGGGATTTGGATCAGGGCTATCGGTATTTATGTTTAGTGGATTTGTGAAGTCCATCCCACTGGAGGTTGAAGAGGCGGTTATGATTGATGGATGTAATCCACCGCAGGCGTTCTTTAAAGTGGTATTGCCCATCCTTAAGCCTATAGCTGTAACCGTAGCGATTCTTAATGTAATGTGGGTATGGAATGACTTCCTGTTGCCTGACCTGTTGATCGGTACTGAATACAAAACCATTCCTATTGCGATACAGTACCTAAAAGGTGGATACGGATCGATTGATATGGGAGCTATGATGGCGATGCTAGTTCTAGCTATTGTACCCATCATTATTTTCTACCTCACCTGCCAAAAATATATTATCGAAGGTGTCGTTGCAGGAGCCGTTAAGGGTTAAATAGAATATGTATGTAGAAGCGAGTAGGGTGCTTTTCTTGTTGAGTCTTCTCTTCAAGAATCCCCTACTTTCTTATTTAACGTGTAAAGGAAAGGTAGAAATGGAGAGATTGACTATCATAGATATCGCCAAATTATGTGGGGTTGGCGTGACTACAGTATCTAGAGCTATAAATAATCATCCGGATATTAATGAAGAAACAAAAGCGATGGTTATGAAGGTCATCAAAGAAAACCATTATGTACCGAATAACAGTGCCAGAAATTTAAAACGTTCCGATTCGAAAACAATTGCAGTATTGATCAAAGGGATATCTAATCCATTTTTCAGCCCGATGATTAAAGTATTTGAAAAAGAGATCCAGCGAAAGAAGTACTCCTTTATCCTACAGCGAGTCGATGAGAATCAAGATGAGATTGAAGTGGCAATTGAGCTGGAGAAAGAAAAGCGCCTGAAGGGAATTGTGTTCCTGGGGGGGTTATTCTCACACTCTCAAGAAAAATTACAGCAATTGACGGTTCCATTTGTCCTCAGCACGATTGGGATGACGGAAGAGTTTGATCTAAGTAACTATTCTTCTGTATCTGTAGATGACTTTAATGAGAGCTACAAAATTGTAGACTATTTATGTAATCTGGGACATGAGAAAATCGCAGTTATTACCGCGCCTGAAGATGATGTGAGTATCGGTAAATTAAGATATGAAGGATATAAAAAGGCTCTTTCTGATCATGGAATAGCTTATAATGAACGGCTAGTACGGCGGATGAAAGAAGATATTGATAGCTATAGTATGGAAAATGGGTATGCGGTTACAAAAGAACTGCTGGAGTCAGGGGAAGAGTTTACCGCTATTTTCACCTTATCAGATAGTATGGCCATCGGTGCTTGTAAAGCCATTTTTGAAGCAGGCAAGCGAGTGCCAGAAGATTACTCTGTGGCAGGTTATGACGGACTGGATATTTCCTTCTATTATAATCCTTCTATCACTACCATCAAACAGCCAGTAGTAGAAATTGCGGAAGCGTCGATTAAGATTTTATTTGATCTCATTAATAAGAAGGTAAATCATGCGCATCAGATTTTCCCTGCAGAATTAATCGTTAGAGAATCTACGAGATCTATTTTGTAGTTTCAAAAAGTTCATATGTTTAAGCTTATTTACGAATCGGGGTGGGGAGATAGAACCGCAAGAGATTAAACTTAATGATATCAGCAGCATCACACGGTTTCTCACCGCATTCGGTGACCCTACTCGGATTCGGATTGTTATTAGGTAGAAAAGGCCGCTCCTATTTAATTCCGAAATTTCAAGTCTTTGCTCAGTGCACTTCGAAACATCCCCACACTTAACAATACCAAGGGTAGAAATAACCCGAAGGTTATAATGTAGTACACCCAATAATTATCAAACACCGCATTGTAATAGGTGTAATTCGGAGCAATGAGAGGTGCTAGTGCGATTAGGATCATCCCAGTAGGCAGAGTTAGCACCCGAAACTCTTTTAAGTTTAATAATTGGGATAACCCTAGGACGAAAGCATAGAAGTATAATGTTACTTCTATAAACAAGGTTAACATCCACATTAGAGCTATCATGGCTTCAACCCGCTCAAAGATCCCACCAACCGATATGCGTCTTGCTATGTTATAACTGGGATATATATCTCTGGTCGTTAAATCCGGACCTAGTACTAATACGGAAACAGTGACTGTCAGGAAGATGATAATCCCACCTAGGAAACAGCCCTGTAATAAGGCTTTTGTTATTTTTTTTTGTTGATTTACATAAGGGAGGAACATTAGAAAGACAACGGGTTCTAAGAAGGTGTAAGCCGAAATGGAGATGGACCCTCTTAGCACTGGCTTTATTCCGTCCTCCAATATGGGCAGCATTCTGACTATTTCCATCTGAGGAATAATGGCGACCGTTAGGATTAGAAATAGGATTATAACCATGGGAGTAAAGATCTCACCCGTTCGTCCGATAACCTCAATACCGAGTCGTGTTGCCATAATGACAATCAGTATAAATAAGATTAGAATGGCCGGAATGGGGGTTCCGGGTAACATTTCCGAGGTCACGAAATCAGCGACTTCCCGCATACTTCCTACGGTAACGATGAGAAAATACATTAAGGTCAAAAGAGATATAATAGTCCCTATCCATTTTCCAAAAACCTTTTGAATCACTTGGATAAGCGTTAGGTTGGGGTATAACTTTGCGAATTTGCTGTACAAAAAAATGGCTAGTAAACCTACGATCATTCCAATTAAGGAGGAAATCCAGGCATTTTGTTTGGCGTAGTGTGTAGTGGAAGGGGGGATTACAAGAATGGAATCCCCAATGGTAAGAAGCATAACAAGAATGGTAAGTTGACGAATACTTATTTTACCCTTTTCGAGCATGGCTTTGTTCCCTCCAATTTATCACTTCGTCTCTTCCAAGAAAGAGTTAGTTACTTTCCCTAACTGGCGAATCTCTATGTTCATCTTTACGTTTACTGGTAAGTTAACAAAGGTTTGATCCCAATTATCCTTCAGTTTTTTCCACGCCTGTGGGTTAGAGCGATGGATGACCTCGCCAAATCCAAAAATATCGGATTTGTATTCTTGTTGTACTTTTTTAATCGTAGTCTGGAATAAATGCTCTACTTTCACGTTAGCGATTTGTTCTAATTCGGTGATGGTCTTTGGATTGGTGAGGTCTAGATTTCTACATTGAACTTCTCCTAAATCTGTTTCTATATGTTGCTCGATACTGATTTCTGGGTTGTTGCCATTCATGCTGCCTTTTACTTTTGATTCGGCCTTAAATATATCAAGAGATATCTTTTTATCTTTATCTTGGGGACAATTAATGAAGGAAATCGTACTCTTTACCTTATTCGTTAAATAGTTATACACTTTTGATTCCTCTTGGTTTAGCCAACCGATCAATTTGTCCTCTTTGAATACGGCCAATCCAGAGTATTTCAATTCTGTTGGAGAATCTACGGTTTCTACATTCTTCGGAGTTTCTCCTGCATCTACATTTCCATTGATGACAACCCCTGTTAAGACTGGATTCTTACCCTTACTTACAAGTTCTGTAATCAGTGTTCCTAATGTCACAGTAGATGTAGGTGCCCATTTTTTCTCCGATGTTTCTAGGCTGGAAAACAATCGCACAGCAGGAATCTTTTCGAGGCTAGTTAATATTTTCAAAGTATCTTCTGCCCGTGCATCCTTTGCCACCACAATAAAGTAATCATTTCGCGCTTCGGTATCTCTTGACATGAAATCAAGAACGTCATTGATTCCCTCTTTAGCCAGAGCCTCGCTAAGGACTAAGATCCGCAGATGAGAGATGTAAATTTTACGTGGACTAATGGTTGTGATCTTCCTAAGCGCTTCATATACAGTATTTCCTGTCTCTTTGTAAAGGTTAACGGGTGATTGAGGACTTCCCCCTTTTGAGCCAGCGATTTGACTGGGTAAAACCACTTGTGCAGAAACTTGATATTGATCTCCGATCTTATCGATGCCGATCCCTACGGCAATCGCGAGATCATTCATTTCCTGTCGACTCCAGCAACCAGTTAACCCAATTTGTATGAGAACAAGAAGACAAAGTAGAAGTGATCTTCGTTTCATGGTGTATTCCTCCGTTAGATCTCTCGGGTTTAGTCCCATTATTTTTAAGATAACCAGGCATTTACCATGTCGGCTACAGGTTTATAGATGAACACCATCCAGGCTAACGGGTCTGAGATCGAGATATTCATGACGTAAATCAGACTAAAAAAAGTTCCCAGCAACAGAAGAAATAAAAAAACCCAAAATTCCTTGATTAAATTTTTCCTCAGCATAAGAGGCACTTCGATGGCTATAATAACGGCTACAATGATGAGGATCACTACTATACCCAATGTTCACAACCTCCCAAACAATCTTTAGTTCCGAGATGTTAAGTCTTTGCTGAGTGCTCTACGAAATATGCCCATACTTAATAACACAAACGGTACAAAAATACCGAAGGTTATAACATAGTACACCCAATAATTATCAAAAATAGCGTTATAATAAGTGAAATTCGGAGCAATGATTGGAGCGAGTGCCACTAAAATCATCCCTGTGGGTAAGGATAACACGCGATAATCTTTTAATTTTAATAATTGGGACAACCCCAGAACGAAAGCATAGAAGTACAAAGTTACTTTTATAAACAAAGTTAACATCCATTGTAGAGCTATCATGGCTTCAACCCGTTCGAAGAATCCGCCAACTGATATACGCCTTGCGATGTTATAACTGGGATAGATATCTCTAGTCGTCAGATCCGGACCTAACACCAGGATGGAGACGGTGAGCGTAATAAAAATTACAATACCGCCTAGAAGCGTACCCAGTAAGAAACTCTTTGTTATCATTTTTTGTTGATTTACATAAGGAAGTATCATGAGAAAGACAACTGTTTCTAAAAAGGTGTAAGTAGTGATGGAGATAGCCCCTCTTAGAACAGGCTTTATTCCGTCCTCCAATACGGGCAGTATTCTGACAATTTCCATCTGGGGAATAATAGCAATCGTCTGGATTAGGAATAAGACAATGAACATAGGAATGAAGAGCTCGCTAGCTCTCCCTATAACCTCAATACCGAGTCGTATTGCCATAATCATAATCAGTATAAACAAGATTAGAGTGGCCGGAATAGGGGTTCCAGGTAACATTTCAGAGGTCACAAAATCACCGATTTCTCGCATACTTCCAACGGAAACCATAAGAAAATAGATTAAAAATGTAAGGGATATAATAGTTCCTATCCATTTTCCAAAAGCCTTTTGAATCACTTGAATAAGCGTTAAATTGGGATATGACTTTGCGAACTTGCTGTACATATAGACTGCTAATAAACCTGCTACCATCCCAATTAAAGTGGAAATCCAGGCATTTTGTCTGGCGTATTCTGTAGTGGAAGAGGGAATTATAAGGATAGAATCGCCAATAGTAAGGAGCATGACAAGAATGGTTAGCTGACGGGCACTTATTTTTCCCTTTTCTAACATGGTTTCGTTCACTCCTAATGATTACTTCATTTCTTCCAAGAAAGAGTTAGTTACTTTCCCAAACAAGCGAATTTAACAAAGATTTTCGTTTCAAGATTTATTCCTCCGTCAGATCTCCCGGTTTTTCCGGCGGTGTACTCTTTTCCCGAACGAGATTTTTTTGATTAATTAGCTTAGGACGGGTAAACATAGCCCAACGAGGCATTCGAAAAAAGGTGTCCTTTTGATCAACAAGATTAAACGGAGCTAGCGGGCTCATATAAGGAACTCCAAAGGAACGTAAACTGCACATGTGCAGAACAATCGCAATAATCCCGATAATGATCCCGAACAATCCAAAGGAAGCCGCTAGAAACATCATTGGGAAACGAAGCATTCTGACCGTCAAGGCGAGATCAAAGGCTGGTAGTACAAAGCTGGAGATTGCCGTGACAGCTACGACAATGAGCATGGCGGCAGAAACAATGCCAGCATCTACTGCAGCCGTTCCAATGACTAGCGTTCCTACTATAGAGACAGATTGGGCTATGGTTTGAGGCATACGCACACTGGCTTCTCTTAGAATCTCAAAAGCAAGCTCCATTAAGAGGGCTTCAATAAACGCTGGAAGCGGCACGCCTTCCCGTTGAGCAGCTAAACTAATGAGTAGCGTTGTGGGCAACATCTCTTGATGGAAGGTAGTAATAGCTACATATAAAGATGGGGCTAATAATGAAATGAATATACAGAAATAACGGAGCATCCGAACTAAGGTACCAACATCTGCACGTTGGTAGTAATCCTCAGCGGTCTGCATGAAGGAAACGAATGTAGTAGGAACCGTCATGACTATAGGCGTTCCATCTACTAAAATAGCTACTTTTCCTTCCATTAGCGCAGCTGCAATAACATCAGGTCGTTCGGTATGATGGATCGTTGGAAATGGAGTATAGGTTTCATCCTCGATTAATTCCTCGATATAACCACTCTCCAAGATGCCATCGATGTCGATTCGATCTAAACGTGTATGTACTTCTTGTACAATCCCATCATCTACAATTCCTTTGATATACATAATGGATACATCGGTTTGGGTCATACGTCCGATTTGTTGTGTTTCTAACCACAGATTTGGATTTTTTATTTTCCGCCGGATTAATGCAGTGTTGGTACGCAAGCTTTCTGTGAAGGCTTCCTTAGGTCCACGGATCACCGTTTCTGTAGCACTTTCCGTGACACCACGGTCTTTCCAACCACGCATGCCAATCGTGAAACCCTTAGCGTATCCATCTAGTAAGAGGATCACATCTCCGGATAATAAGGAGGTTAACAAAGAATGGAACTCCGTCGCATCTTTGATATCACCTACGGTAAGCATGTGATTTTTTAATAAGGAATAGTTGTCTTTCTCAGGTTCTAAGCTCAAATCTGGAATTTCTAAGACAAGGGACTCCAGAATGAAATCTTGAATAGCTTTACTGTCAGCAAGTCCATCCGTATAGAAAATAGCGGCTTTCATTTGTTGCTTGGAGCCAATGAAGAAATCTCTGATCACAAGGTCTGTGCTATTGCCGAGCGCCTTTTTTATATGTTCAATATTATCTTGAAGGTTTTCTTTGAGAGGTTCTTTAGGTAATTCTCTAGTGGGGTTGGGGTGCCCTAATGTAGGGTTTTTGAATATTTTTGTTATGGTTCTGTTTAGAAATCCCATAGTTGTTATCCCTCTTCCGCAAGCTGCTGTGAAATTAGCTATTACCAAAATGCGGTGGGATTATTCTTTGAATAATCAACTGCAGATTTGGGGATGAGCATGCAAAAAAAAGCCGTCGAGAGAATCTCGACAGCTAGGGCTAGAACTAGGTATTTAAGAACTTTAGGACGTCCAGTCGTTATATAAATGTTTCTCAGTTAGGATGGACAACAACTGGATACCGACCTCATTATGGCCACCTTCAGGGATGATCAAATCGGCGTATTTTTTGGATGGCTCAATAAAAGCTTCGTGCATTGGTTTAACCGTGCTCAAATATTGGTGATGGATCGATTGAATGCTCCGACCACGTTCCTCGATATCTCGGAGTACCCGGCGGAGGATGCGTACATCAGGATCAGCATCAACAAAGACTTTGATATCAAGCATATCGCGGAGGTTCTCGTCGGATAGAACATGGAGTCCCTCGATGATTACAATATTGTTTGGTTTCAGTTCTACAGTCTCCGTAGTGGAGCGGGCATGAACTGTGAAGTCATACACCGGTGCATATGCGGCCCTATCTTCTCGCAGACATTTAAGATGCTCAATAAGCAGCTCGTTATCGAAAGCGAAAGGATGATCGTAATTGATGGATTCACGTTCAGCGAAGCTGAGGTGTGAATGATCTTTATAGTAGTTATCTTGAGATATGAAAGTTACCTTTCCCGTTCCAAGACGGTCAATGACGGAGCGGGCTACGGTTGTTTTTCCCGAGCCGGTGCCGCCGGCGATACCAATGATGAGCATGTGATTCAATAACCCTCCCTAAGATTGCCGTTGCAATTCCAATATTGTAGCACAGCGCTCATGTTTTTTCACCTTAGATCGGGTAAAATTAAGATGGGATTTTTTGAAATTCGTCTATATTAGGGACAAGGCAAACACGGAAGGGGCAATTCTACCAATGAACGGAAAAAAATCAGTGCAAGAGGCGTTTAATGAAACGACTTATCGAATCGTAGGACATGGGGATCGAGATGTTCAAGTCTTGAAGGAAGCCTTTGAAGCTGTAGAGAATAGTACACCATCTGATATTTATGGATCGGGAAAGGTGATTGAGGATTTCCAGTCGGAAATGGCGAAGCTTTTGGGAAAAGAAACAGCAGTCTTCTTTCCGAGTGGAACGATGGCACAGCAAATTGCTTTAAGAATATGGTGTGATGAAAAAGGACTCAAGAGCGTCGCCTATCACCCTTTATGTCATTTAGAGATCCATGAGCAGGATGGGTTGAAGGAATTGCATCATATCGAGCCTGTCCTACTTGCGGATAAGAATCGACTAATTACCTTGGATGATGTATTACAAATGAAGGATGATATTGCTTGTCTGCTGCTTGAATTGCCACAGCGTGAGATTGGCGGACAGTTACCAGAGTATCAGGAGCTTGAAGCGATTTCTGTACATTGCCGTGCTCGGGGAATTAAGCTGCATTTGGATGGCGCAAGATTGCTTGAGACGCTTCCCTATTATGGAAAGACAGCTGCTGAGATCTGCGCCCTCTTTGATAGTGTCTATATCTCACTGTATAAAGGAATCGGAGGAATTGCTGGAGCGATTCTTGCAGGCGGTGAGGAGTTTACGAAGCAATCGAAGATATGGAAACGGCGGCATGGTGGCGACCTAATCAGTCTGTATCCATACATTATTTCCTCTGATTATTACTACCAGCAAAGAGTAGATAAGATGCAGCAGTATTATGAAGGGGCTAAAGAGCTTGCTGTTTTAGTTAATCAATGTCATGCGGTGACTACGTTACCTGCTGAGCCTGTCTCCAACATGTTTCATATGCATTTTCAAATGTCTAGGGAGAGCATTGAACCGATCCTGTCTTCTGCATATGAGGCAACAGGAATCGGTTTAAGCGCAGCGATAAGACCAACGGGAGAACATAGTTCTTATTGCGAGATCAGTATTGGAGACAAGTACGCAGACATCCCAAAAGAAGAGGTAAAAGGATTCTTACTGCTGCTCGATAAGCTAATGCGTGAATCATCTTCCGAGCAGCGTTCGAAGTAACGAGATCCGTAATAATTGTTTTTTAATAAGCTTTGTACGGAATTCATTTCTTAATTGATTGTAGATCGGCGGGCAATGGTTAAGGGCCCAATGATACATGAATTTAAAGTCTGTGGCGTCTTTCGCAGAATTTAATAAATAGTATGAGATCGTATCATATGCATTATGGTTAAACCATTCCGTCATTTCCTGCTCGTGATAGCCATATTTCTGAACGGCCATATTCTTAATTAACAGCTTCTCCTCCAGATTCTCAATTAAGAATCGCTGACTCAAATTAAAAGTAATGTTGTCCCCGTGTAATCTGTACACACCGGCAAGGGTATCTATGAAGCCAGCATCACCGACCAACAAAGAACGCAGATAAATAGAAGCATCGTTAACCATGTTCATATTCAGGATATCCATAGCCATTAAAGCCTCACGCTTAAAGACAGTTGTTAAGGTGGAGGAGGGCTTCGGATATCCTTTTTTCTCGAAATTCATGAAATAATCCTGCTTCTTAATAATCCTGCTTAGCTGTAGGCTACTGATCTTCAGTTGCTTGGCCTTTGAAAATTCAAGAAACACATTAGCAGCCACGAATGATATTTCGGGATGGTGATTGTGAAAGTCCACAGCCTTACTTAAATAATTCATATCAATCAGATAGTCATCATCATCGAGAAAAAGAACGTACTCCCCATCACCATGAGCAGCAAAAGCCTTACGGCGATTATTACCCGGGCCGCTATTTTTTTCGTTCCGCATATATATTACCCGTGACTCGCTTCCGAAGCTTTGATGCATTAACTCTTCCGTGCCATCTGTAGAGCAATCATCAATAACTGTGATCTCTATATAAGGATAGTCTTGCTTTAAGATGCTTTGGATCGCTTGATATAGAAATGCCTTTCTATTGTAAGTAGTGATAATGACACTAACCTTGGGATAATCGGCAAAGGAAAGGAGTGCTGAGTGTGAAGTATCCGTATGGGAGGACTGATGTTTGATTGCAACGATCCCATGGATTAACCCGTCAATTTCTTCGTTCACAATACTGAATTGCTCTGACAGATAGAACCTTAATGCATCTTCTGAAGCTCTCCCTGTGAGATAAGCACGGATCACCTCAGATAAGATTTCTAGATAGGTTTTAACTTGCGGATTTTGTTCTTTAGCTATGATCAGGCGGCATCGTTGGAATATCTCTTGATCATCCAATTGAAGTGCAGATGAATGGTTGATTTCATCATTAAGGTCATTTAGAAAGACGTAACAGGCTTGCTGCAAAACCTCGCTATGATCCATTTGGGGTCCTCCTGATGTGTTATTTGGATATACTACTTACCTCAGGTCTAGCAATAACCTTATTTTTGAGCTTAGTTCGGTATATTTTGAGATGCCCCCACGTATACAGGAATACTTCCCGTTCCATCAAGGAGGCGATTACGAAATAGACAGGCAAGATCACAAGTCCTAGCAGTGCACCCCACAACATAATTCCCGCATAGGAATGGATGGGGATATTGATAGCGCTAGAGATCAGAATAATACCCACAAAAACCACTGCATTCGTTAGCCATCTTTTAAAGGTGACCCAAGGACTCCGATTCAGCAGATGTCTGCTAGCGTAGATCACGATATCTATGGAGCGGTATAAGAGAGCGGCTATCGTCCCCATCAATACACCGTAAATCCCCATAAAGATAACGAAGACAATAGAAGCGACTAGATTGATAGTGGATTCTAGTATGGAACGGTTCTGTGTGTTCTTAAAGTGTCCGGCGATCGTAATCACATTATTAGAAGAAGCTCTGGCATTGGTTAATAATTTGATGACTACGAACAGGATCGGCAGCCACATATCGATATAATTCACGTCATTTACCCCAGCGGTATACAGTTTCATAAAAGGTAGAATTAGAATGTAAGCTACCGTTAGAATCGAGAAAATGAGCCCCATAAAATACACTTCGTAAGCATCATAAAATTTAATAAAGGCTTCTTTACTCTCATGAAAGCTCTGACCGAGAGCAGCCTTCACGCTTCCGTTTATGGTTTGGACGATGTTATCTACAATCGTAAAAATCATGTTGTACATGACATAAATGCTGACGATCTTTAAGTTCGTAAATATAGTCAGGATTAGCACGTCAGTATTTCTAAACACTAAGTAGGAGATCTCATGGACTAAGACAGAATTTTTTTGACCAATGGCTTCATAGTCTGGTTTAAGATTTAGGTTGATCCATTTGTAATGCTTATTGATGTAAATATAGAAGACGACGATTTGAAGTATGGTCAATATGAAATAGGAAGCTTGCACAGCAATGATGTTAACGCCTTGAAGTAATAACAGAATCCGAATTACATTGTTCAGAATATTAGCTACGGTGACTATAGAAGTCTCTACATAGCTTTTTCCCTCTGCAGCGAGAAGCACTTTGAATTTCCCTTGGAAATAATAATTGATCGCTCCGCCCATCCCTGTAAGTAAAATAATGAGCATAACCGATAATCGATCGATGTCAGAAGTGATCACTAATGGATACACGGTGGCGATTAGAAGAACGGCGAAGAAATAATAAATGCCTGTTTTTTTATAATAGCTAGAGGTGGCGGCCAAAATAGAGTTGATGTGGTTCTTATCATCCGAAGCTACTGGCTTATATAGGGCTTGGATCGAAGCGGCGCCTACGCCGGCTTCCAGCAGTGCCAAATAACTAATAATTTGTACAATAGAAGCGATTAAACCATTGGCCTCTGAGCCATAGTTGACCATAATCAGTCGGGGGATAAAAAAACCGAGGATGATCGTAATGAGCTGACTCCCGAGTCCAAAAGATAAGTTAAGAATGCTCCGCTTGGCTCTCATAACGTATCCTCCTTTCGTAAAGCGATAAATACGTATCCAGATGCTCGAAATGCCTTTCGGCATGTTTGGCTTGCGGCGTGACATCCATATAGTGAGTGGTCATACTTTCAAAAACCTGCGCAGGCTGGAGCTGCTCCAGTGTAGTGAAATCGGTATATAGCCCTTTGAACTGGGCATCTTCCATTACATTGATCATTTTTTTGCTGTAAGCGACGGGAAACACTGGTTTACCCAAAACCCAGCCGAGGATCATCGCATGGAATCTTGAAGCTACGATAAAGCTGGAATGGGCTAGAACGGCCAAGACCTCTTCCATATTCGTTTTATATAAATGCACTTGGGTGGCATCCTCATAGGAGTGGCCCATAAGATTCCGGATTTCCTCAATCGCCAGCTGATCGCCTTCGTGTTCACAAAATGACATAAAATGAACAGCGTAGCCTTTTTCAATGAAATAAATTGCGAGTTCTTTCATTTTTTCATAATAGAGGTTGTCAAAACCGTTCAGACCTTTAACAGAAGGCTTAATGACGGATAAGACGATATAATCCTCTGGTTCGGTTTGAAGATCTGACGGGTTAAGCTGAAAAATAATATCGGGTGCTAAACGGACATTATTCAGATCCTCAAATAAATCATAAGAGTACTTTTCTCTAAAGCAGATGTCTGTATAGTCCTTAAAAATCCGCCTGTGTTCCTCATAATATTCTTTATCTGTGTAAGGGCCGAAATTCGATCCTAATAAATAGTAGGGCTTGTTCTTATTCCGGATGGCTTCTGCGTTCTTAAAATGCTCCTCCCAATGCTCTGCCTGCATAAAGATCGAGCCGCCGATATGAACAACACCATCGGAACGATTTGCCATGAATTTTTGCGCCAGATTATGTATCTTTAACCTTCTGCAAATAAAGGCAATGCCTCTTAAGAAAATGGAATCGGAAGGATACACTTTGAGGTTCCTGATCTCTTTGAAGCATAGCTTGTATAGGCGTGGAGCACAGATTCTGAATTCGGTATCCGGATACCTTTCACATAGCACCTTTATGAATAAATCATCGCCCAAATTAAATTCGGTATAGGCATAGATCAGCATCTTCTTCATATTCTAGATTCCTTTCGCTTGAACCTGGATAAGCTTCTCTCCACAGAAATGAATCTGTGATATAGAAGCGGGGAGATTAAGAATGCTCGGATATAAAGGGCTAATCTTCGATCATTCCCTCTATAACGTCTTATGAGTTCATACATTTCTTGGTTTAGTTCCGGATAGGTATGATCGATGTCGCGAAGTAACTTATGAATGCTTACGCCTTCTGTCCCATTTAGACAGGTTTTTAGGTTGAAAAAGTAATTCTCGATCAATTCGCGATTTCTTATATAAGGAGATATCATATCCAGCTTCTCAAAGGGATGGGCCTCGAAATAAGCATCTACCCGTTTGAATACACCAACGACATCAAATTTTTTCACATTATAGCTGTTGGAAATCGACGTGTTTCTTTGTAAATAAAACGATAATATATCCGGCAATGTGATGACTGTAGTGGCTCTGGATAAGGCTTTGTAGATAAATTCCTGATCTTCTCCATTCACACAGCGTTCCGTATATTGGAGCCCATGAAGGAGCAATAATTCCCGGTTATACGCTATGCTCCCTGTCCATATTCGCAAGCTTTTGTTCACAAAAATATGAGTCAGCGCTTCACTGCCTGTTATGTGGCTATAAGCGGAGGTGTAGCTCAAAGTAGTGACTCCATCCTCTGTGACATGGCTATATCCCCAGCAAATAATCTCGGGGTCAGATGGTTGAGTATAGGTATGAATGGTTCGTACTAAGTCTGTAGAGATATAATCATCACCATCCAGAAACAGCACATATTTCCCTGTAGCTTCTGTTAAGCCTCTATTTCTAGCCGCACTAACTCCCTGATTCTCTGTTCGAATGACTTTGCAAGAAAGATCGGGGTGAAGTGCGAGAATATTTGCTATCACGTTGTAGGTGTTATCTGTAGATCCGTCGTCCACGATAATGACCTCGAAATGCGGTCCACTTTGGGTAAGGAGTGAATCAAACATAGGGGTTATATAATGTTCAATATTGTATACAGGGACCACAATGCTTAGATTCATGTGCTGGCTCCTTTCCTTGGTAGAACTGGATAAATAGCTATCTTAAGCTTACCCTTCGTATCAAAAGATTGTATATACTACTTTAGTTTACTTATTGCTACCTCTAATTCGTTGTAACATCACGTGAATAATAATTATTACAGTATGTAAAATGACAATCATATCGATTGGTATAACATATATAGAAAGTCTATAAAATCATGAACGCTCGAAGCGGAGGGACCTACGATGCAGCTGCAAAAAATATTCGTGAACGGTGAGAGATTAAAGAATACGATTGAGGCATTTGCGGATTATGGGCGTACAGATAACAACGGCGTGACCCGGTTATCGCTGACGGAAGAGGATCTTAAGGTTCGGGATTATTTTCGATCCTGTTGTGAAGAATTGGGGATGTCTGTGAAGGTGGATGATATGGGCACGATGTACGCTACGCTTGCGGGTGTAGAGTCTGGGCCTCCTATTGTGATTGGTTCGCATATGGATACTGTGAAAAAAGGCGGCAGATTCGATGGTATCCTTGGGGTAATCGCTGGACTAGAGGTAGTTCGCACACTCGTGGATCACGGGATAAAACCGAAGCTATCGGTGACCATTATGAATTTCACAAATGAAGAAGGGGCTCGCTTTGAGCCTTCGATGATGGCTTCTGGTGTGCTGGCCGGTAAGTTCGACAAGGCAGAAATGTTGAATAAAAAAGATCTGGAGGGCATTACCTTTGGCGAAGCGCTGGAGGAGAGTGGATATGAGGGAGACGCGAGCAATCGTATTACCGAAGCCACTGCTTATTTGGAGCTTCACATCGAGCAAGGTCCCGTGCTAGAACAAGAAGAACTGTCGATTGGTCTGGTGGACTGTGTAGTTGGCATGGCCTGTTATGAGATTGAGGCGACGGGGGAATCGGATCATGCGGGCACCACGCCTATGGCAATGCGCAAGGATGCCTTGTTCGCTGCCACGGATTTGATCACGGAGCTTAGAAACAAGCTTAGTGGACTCGATTCTGAACTGGTGTATACCATGGGCAGAATGAATGTGTTTCCTAATATTCATACCGTCATTCCCAATAAAGTGATCTTCACCATTGAGGCTAGACATAAAGATATGGAGATTGTTCGTGAGGTGGAAGCTATTATTCATAGCTTGCCGGAGATGCTACTGGACTGCGGAGTAAGTAAGACCAAGCTTTGGGGTAGAGAGACTGTTTGGTTTGACCGGGGGATATGTGATTTAGTAGAGCAAGCGGCACAAACCTTGGGTTATTCTAAACGGAAGATCGCAAGTGGCGCAGGGCATGATGCTCAGTTCGTAGCCAGCTTTCTGCCATCCGCGATGGTGTTTGTACCTAGTGTGAAGGGAAAAAGTCATTGTGAAGAGGAGTTTACCTCCTATGAAGACTGTGAAAAAGGGGTAAATGTAATCCTAGAAACGGTGTTGTTATTACTGTCAAAGTAATGCGCGTCACTAAACATAACATTCCATTATGGAAGTAGTGCTTTAATTTCATACAAAATCGTCAAAAAGACACTTTAAGCAGTGTCTTTTTTTATGAGATAATGATTAGGGTTGTGTTGGGTACCAAATGACATAAAGTTACTGGGCGGTTTAAGTCGAATCCTTTGTGTAAAAACACAATGATGATAGATAATATTTTAATTTTTTACCAAATTGGGAATACTAAACGTATGTTATCATTCTTTACATAAGGGATCTACATTAGACGGGAGAGATGAATGATGATTATCGGAGTGCCTAAAGAAATTAAAAATAATGAGAATCGTGTAGCCATAACGCCTGCGGGTGTAGTTAGCCTTATTAAAGAAGGACATCAAGTGCTGGTGGAAGCTGGGGCTGGTGTGGGAAGTGGATTTCCGAACGAAGAGTATGCTTCTGCCGGAGCGAAGCTGATTCAGGACGCAGCTACGGTCTGGAGCTCTGCCGAAATGGTGATGAAAGTGAAAGAACCGCTGGAAAGCGAGTACCCTTATTTCCGTCCAGGCCTTATTTTGTTCACGTATCTGCATCTTGCGCCTGAACCTTCTCTGGCCGCTGCGCTCAAAGACAAAGGTGTCTTTGCCATCGGGTATGAGACGGTTGTTCATGAACGTACCTTGCCGTTATTAACACCGATGAGTGAAGTGGCGGGCCGGATGTCTGTTCAGCTTGGCGCTCAGTTCTTGCAAAAAAACTATGGCGGACAAGGGATTCTTCTCTCCGGTGTTCCCGGGGTTAGTCGTGGCAAAGTTAGCATTATCGGCGGTGGAGTAGTAGGTACAAACGCTGCAAAAATGGCTATCGGTTTGGGTGCTGATGTTACAATTGTTGACCTCAGTGCAGAAAGATTGCGTCAATTAGATGATATTTTTGGGGCACAGATCAATACGCTGATCTCTAACCCTTACAATATTGCCAAAGTGGTAGCTGAGGCAGATCTGCTGGTAGGTGCGGTGTTGATTCCGGGTGCGAAAGCACCGAAGCTGGTTACAGAAGAAATGGTCAAGACCATGAAGCCGGGATCAGTGATTGTCGATGTGGCCATTGACCAAGGTGGTATCGTAGAGACGATCGACAGAGTGACAACACATGATAATCCTGTATTTATCAAGCACGGCGTGCTGCATTATTCTGTTGCTAATATGCCGGGCGCTGTGGCCAAAACTTCGACGATCGCTTTAACCAATGTCACCGTTCCATACGCCCTGCAAATTGCCAATAAAGGCGTGATTAAGGCGATTCAGGATAATGCCGGCCTAAGAAGCGGCGTAAATGTCGCCAACGGTAAAATCACCTGCCAAGCCGTGGCTGAAGCACTTGGCGAGAAACATTTTACGGTAGAACAAGCTATGGAGCAGACGTTCACGATGAGCTAAATAGAGCTAAATTGAGATGAATAGATGCGTTCCAAATGAGTGGTGATATTTAGGGACAATAGACAGCGAATTCCCGCTATGGGAGTTTGCTGTTTGTTGTTTCTGGGAGTAATAATTTCGGCTCAGTTCGGTGTGGGGAGATCCGGTAGAAGTCTGTTAGTTTGATCTAGGAGGTAGCTAGGAGCGGCTTCAGTGTGGCTAGATCCAGCAGAAATCTACTAGTTCGGTGTTAAAGGCTGTAGGACTGCGTTATGAAGATGGTTGGATCGGGTGGATGTGTGTTGGTGATGATTTTTAGGGAAATCCTCCCTAAAAATTACGCGAAAATAGCTTGAAACGCTATAATTAGGGAATTTCTCCCTAAAAATACGAAGAATATGCCCAATAATAACCTGATCGGTTGAATATTAGGGAGTTTTTCCCTGATTAGTAGTAAACCAAGCCTAAAATACAGAATTTTAGGGAGGAATTCCCTAAAAACTCTAAAGGGGCTCTATCAAGTAGCGGTTTATGTACTGTCGCGCCACTCCGTCACGCCGTAACCCGCATCAACGTAGCCGGCAACTCCGTCCCATGCAAACCCGCAACCCTGTAACCAACGTAACCCGTAACTCAGCAACTCCGCCCCCACGCAACTCTATAACCTCGTAACTCCTCCACCCGGCGATCTCAAGGTCCCACCATCTCGCCCCCATCCCATTATCTTATAGTCAGCTGGGAGCACGCATACTATAATAAAATCACTCTAGAGTACAAGGTTCGGCTATTTTTTCAGGCAGGGGTGGGGCTAGTGACGGAAAAGGATCCATTGTTTGATCGTTTCTTCGATAGTATGGAATCGTTGGCGGATGCGATTAGTGAATCTCTTCAATCCCAAGTTACGATTGAGGACAGCAATCATCATGTGATCGGATACAGCTCCCATCAATTTGAGAGTGATTCCGCGAGAATTTCGACCATTATTGGAAAGCGTGTACCTAACGCTGTGATTATTGGCTTACGCAAGAAGGGGATTATGCAGCAGCTTGAGAGCGCTACACGTCCGATTCGGATTCCTGCGGTCATGGAGGTAGGTCTTGGCCCCCGACTCGCTATTTGCATCAAACATCAGAAGGAAATACTCGGGTACATATGGGTAGTGGATGCAGGCAATCTAGTTGAAGGTCACGCAGAGAATATTGTAGAGAAAGCGGCGGCCATCGTTGGTCGTTATATATTGAAGCAACGGGGTTGGAAGACGAAGCAGGAGAAAACGCAGGAGGATTTTTTCTGGAAGCTGCTTACCTCCCATTATGACAATGAAGCGAATATCAAGCAGGACGCGGAAGTTTGGTCGATTCTTTTGCCTGACAAATATTATATTAGCGTGTTTGAGAGTGACAAGGTCATCAATGACCACTTCGTACTTCGGTTTCGGCAAACTATGACCTCCTATCCGGGGCTGAAATTATTGTTTCTGACTGCTGAGCACAATCGGTTAATTATATTGTTTTCATTCAGCTTTCGCATGGAAGGGACGGGTGGTCTGTATTCGTTCATGCACAAAATTATCGAGGATATGCGTAAGAGTGAGAGCTGTATGCTGGCTGCAGGCTGTAGCCTGGATTACACTGAATATATGTCGGCAGCCATTGCGTACTGGGAAGCGGGTTCCATTCTGGAAATCAAGAAGCTGCTGCCTTTTCATGGCCGAGAGTTACTATTGTATGAGGATATTGGATTTTGGGCGTATGTTCCGGCTATTATAGAGCAAAAACGTAGTCGGACCCGTAAAAGTCCTTTACTGTATCCGCTAAAAGAGCATGATCGCGAGCATAAAAGTGATTTTCTAAAAACGATTGCCGTTTATTTATCACTCAGTGGAAACTTGAAGGAATCCGCCGCTTTTTTACATATTCATACCAACACATTGCTGTACAGATTAAATCGCATAGCAGAGATTACGGGAAAAAGCTTAAAGGATACGGGATACCGCACTTCTATATATTTGGATATTTTGACGGAAGAGACCAGGCAGCTCAATCAGTGGTTTGTTGAGTCAGGGGAATAAATGAATTAAGCACCAACTGGGCAGCGAACACGTACAATAACCTATATTTAGAACCTATAATATTGGAGGGACTAAGCATGGTGAAGGAAGTTCGTTCACCCGATGCCCTTGACTTTGAACGGAAAATGAGAGACAGCATCGTGGAATCGGCGGAAGCTTTAAATAACAGTGGAGCGGATTTTGCAACATTTGATGAGTCGCGCTGCAACCCGCAGTTTTGGACGCGTACAGATATTGGAGGACTACAGCTGAACGCTGGTGTGGCGCCTTCGGTGGGGATTAAAGACATTTTTCAGAACGGACATTTATATGCCTTCGAATGTGCGACAGCGATGGTCATTGTTATGTACAGGGCGACAATTGAAGCTATAGGTGAAGAAGCCTTTAATAGGTATTTTAAGGATTTATTCTTATGGGATTGGAACTACGACGAGAATCTGCGCTTAGTTACGAACTATAATAAGGATCAGATGCTGCGGGGAGATATTGTGTATTTCAGGAATCCAGATCATGCGCCTAGCAAGCCAGAGTGGCAGGGTGAGAATGCTGTTAAGCTTGAAGAAGACCTGTATTATGGCCACGGCATTGGGATAACCACTGCAGAAGTCATCATAGCCTCTCTTAATGAGGAAAGATCGCCCGGAAGCAATACCTCAGCTTTTCTTACGAATGAGTCGATACATCCTGATTTTAATTATTTACAGCGACTATCTACAGGTTCTGTCTTACCCATGGCGGAAAATAGAGGCTCTGAGTGCACTGTGTTTTCAAGAATAGGGACTAGAAGCTACATTTATAAGATTTAACAGCTAAGAGGGTACCAAGAAGAGTAATCTTCCTGAAAAATCACTTCACCATCCGTTTGTCCGTCATACGTAGTTTCAGTAAAGACACCATCTAGGGTGTCTTTTTTTCGTGTGGATTCAATAGTTCTAGTTCGTAGTCATTAAAGCTTGAGTAGCTGTATTGCCACCTCTTTGTGACTCTTGCATATTACGTCATGCATACAATTTAAATCTTTAATAATAGCAAAGGTTTAATTTTACATTGAACTGTTATAGTACTCATTGATCAATGCTTTACTAACAAGGGGGAAGGATAAGCGCATGAATACATTACGTAAGACAATAGTGATTGCATCAGCGATAACGTTGCTAGGAGGAGGGTTTAATACAGGCTTTAGTCAAAATAATTATGTCTACGCAGCAGATGATACTACGCCATCCATCCTGGTCGAAGACTTTGAAGATGGAATCAATGATGTGAAATTTAATCCTAAACGTATGTATAATGCTACGCTGCATTTGGAAGATAACAAGAAGCTTGTAAGAAATGGGCAATATTCGGCTAGAATTGATTACGATATGATCGGCATAGTAGATAACCCCTCTCAAATTGAAGTCGGGTATAAAACGGGGAATATCCCAGTTACAGGTTACCCTACTAAAGTAGGCATGTGGGTTTATGCAAACAATGAAGGACATTTGCTGACGACAAAATTTAGAGATCTAGGCGGATCTTCTTTCCAGGCAGAATTTTATGATGTAAATCAAGTGGGTATCAACTGGTCCGGCTGGAAATATATCGAGGCAGATATTCCGCAGGGTAAACCGGGTCCGATTGTTCTTGAATTGTTTTTCCAATTGAAACAATCGAATATGAGCAAGAAAAACAAAGGCTCTATTTGGGTAGATGATATTACCTTTATCTATGATGAAGTTGATGAGGATAAGGACGTTCCTGCCATTAAACCTATAGCCCCTGTTGAAAATGAAGTCTTAAACACTCCACTTGATGAATTGAAGGTTGAGCTGACAGATAACGGATCAGGTCTGGATTTGGGTACCTTATCTGTTCAGTTAGATGGAACGGATATCACGGATGAAGTGCACTATTCTCCAGATACAAATGTATTAACTTACCCAGGAGAATATGTAGATGGCGGTTATCATGAGCTTGTGATTGAAGTGAAGGACAAGAATGGTAACCCGGCAACCAAAAAACTCACCTTCACAATAAATGCAGGAGAGCGTTTGTTCATGACTGCAGACGAAGAAGCAGTAAGTAATGAAATCTATCCTGTTCATATTAATATTAAAGATTACTTGAAAGCAGAGCAGGCAAAATTCACCTTGAATTATGATGCAAGCACCCTTCAAGTTGAAAGCATTACTCAGGCGGCTGGAGTCTCCCTAACCTCAGATATTGATAATGAGCACGGCATGGTTCAAGTAGCACTTGATAACGTAATAGTAGCAGCTCAAAATGTCGTTACTGTTAACTTCAGAGTGAGCTCTCATGCCGTCTTAGAGCGTGGTGAAGCGTACAAAACCATAACAATGAGTAATGCGAGTCTTACTGCTGGCGGCGTTCAGACGAGTACACCATTAGCTGCGCCTATTCATTATACAATCGGTTTCCCTTATCAGCTAAAAATGACGGGAGTTGGTTTGGGTACACCTTCTACCTTTACAGTGTTAGACCATGGAGGCAATCCGTATGAAGGTGCGGATATTGTTTTCACTGGATTATTAAAGCAAAGCTCAGTCGTTACAGTTAACACTGTTACGTCTAGTGTATATGAGGATGATGATACATCTTCTAATGTAATCATGGTTGCAAATGATGGTGAACGTTACTATGCTTCAACAGCAGCTAAGAATGGATTTTACGAGGTTATTCTCGCAGACGGACAAACAACAGGTTATATCTCTGAAGCTGATGTTAGTAGTCAGTTATTGAGCGGCAGCCTTGGTAAAACAGATGCTAAAGGACAGTTAATAACAGACCTCACTACATTGGCACTTGGAACCTATCAGGTACAAGCAGTCATCGGTGATCAGAACAGTAAGGTTGTCAATTATGAAGTTGTAGAGCAGTATGGTATGAATGAACCGCAATATATTCAAACCTATGTCGCAGAGGATATGTCTTCACAACTGAGTGCTGCCTGGCAAACAAAACCAGATCAAACCTCTACGTATATTCAATACATCGAAACTGGTGAATGGGGAGCAGGTGCAAGCCCAGACAACAATAAAGTAAAGCAGCAGCAAGCTGAAAGTGAGCTGCAGGTGCTTAGTATGAAGGAAAATGGAACGAAGGGTGAAATCCGGTTTCATAATGTCCTGGTTAAGGGCTTGAAAGCAGATACCACTTACAAATATCGTGTAGGCGATGAAGACAAATGGTCGGAGTGGCATGAATATTCTACTGTCGATCAGGATAAATCAACACCGACCTCATTCTTGTTTATTACGGATTCCCATACGAATCAACTGCCAGGATTACAAATCTATCAAGAGCTAATGACTAACGCTTTGACACAATATCCATCAACACAGTTTATTATGCATGGTGGAGATATGGTTGATGTGGGCGGCGCATTCGAAGAATGGCAAAAGTTCTGGCTAGCATCTTCTGTTTATGCAACAAAACTCCCGACTGCACTAACACTGGGCAACCATGATGTGAAGAGTGAAGGGAAGGATGTGTTCACCAAAGGTGCGAATTTCCCGGAAAACGGACCAGAATCCCAACTGCAATATGCTTACTCCTATGAAGTCGATGATACTCATTTTGTCGTATTGAACTCAGAAGGCACAGAGGAACAGATGGTTGATCAAGCAGCATGGTTAAAGGACGATTTGGATCAGAATGATAAAAAATGGACTGTCGTTATGTTCCACCGTCCAGCTTATCATACAGAGAATGGCCGAGAATCCCTTGTTGAGTACACCCAAACCTATTTTGCACCCATATTAGAAAAGAAAAAAGTCGATTTGGTTCTGGTTGGTCATGATCATGTATATGCGCGTACCTATCCAATGATGGATGGAAAGCCAAATAAAGCTACCAATGAGGGTACTGTATACCTTGATGGTGGTGCTTCAGGCTGGAAATTCTATGATGGCACCCAATATAATTATTTGAATTATATTTTTGATGAAGACGTTCCTGTATACTCCGCTATTAAAATTACTGCGGATGCGATTCATGTGGAGGCACGTACAAGTGCGGGTACATTAATCGATGAGTTTTCTGTCAAGAAAACAACGGAAACTGAGACACCAACGCCGACACCAACACCAACACCAACACCAACACCAACATCAACGCCACCAACATCGCCACCAACACCAACACCAACATCAACGCCACCAACACCGAATTCAACATCAACGCCAACAGCAACGCTAACACCACCAATACCAACATCGAAGCCAACAGCGATGCCAACACCGCCAACATCGACATCGAAGCCAACAGCGTCGAAGCCGGTATTCAACGACAAGGTAAATGTAGATGCAGTTAAAGCTATCGTGGAAAAAGAGAAGTCTGCTCCCGCTATAAACTTTACTGATGTTCCGGTATCATCGTGGAGTGCCTCTGTAGTGGAGCGTGCAGCTAAGATGGGGATTGTAACGGGATATAGTGATGGTTCTTACCATCCGAATCAAAAGGTAACTCGCGCCGAGTTCGCCACAATGTTAGCAAAAGCTTTTGGTCTACCGAATTCAAGCGGTTCATCTTTCTCTGACACGCAAGGGCATTGGGCTTCAGAATCGATTGCAGCATTACAAGCTAAAGGGGTAATTACGGGTTACAGTGATGGTTCTTTCCATCCGAATCAAGAAATTTCCCGCGCTGAGATCGTTGCAATGCTTGCTCGTCTGACAAACTATGTTCCTAACGCATCCAATCTATTTTTGGATGTAGCTACGAACTGGGCTTCAGAACAAATCAATGCTTTTGCAACTGCTGGCATAGTAACTGGTAAAGGCAACGAATTGTTCAAACCAAATGATGCTGCATCCCGTGCGGAGTCGGTTGCGATGATCATTCGTTTGTTGGATAAATTACTTGCACACTAAGTGAAATGTTTCGGGTAGTTAACCGGATTCAGCTCCACCAATAAGAAAAAGAAGGGGCTATCCCTGAGTCATTTATGACTTATGGGACAGCCCCTTTGCTGTGTCTAATAGCCTAAAGCTCAACAAAGTCGTTGCGGAATTTCTCGAAATCAGATTTTCTACATTCTAGCGCAAGCCGTGTGCCTGTTTCTTCATAGCTAGTGGATTGAACATGGGCATGCTCGTTGAAATAGGAGACCACATTGCCGCGATCAAATGGAATCAGAATTTCACACTGTACATAATCCGTAAACACATGGCTGCGAATCAGATCTGTAAGTTCAGCTATCCCGCTATTTTGTTTGGCAGAGAGATAGACATTGTCACCCTCAAGGTGAGGGTAAGGCAAGTCAGTTAGGTCAGCCTTGTTGTAGGCATAAACCGTTGGAATTTGGTCCGCGCCGAGCGCTTTCAAAGTCTCATCAGTGACGGCCATATGCTGCTCATGCTGCGGATCGGAAATATCGACTACGTGAATCAATAAGTCAGCTTCGGTCACCTCTTCGAGCGTGGAGCGGAAGGCTTTGACCAGATGATGGGGAAGCTGGCTGACGAATCCAACGGTATCTGTTAATAAAAAGGTTTTGTGATCCGGTAGCTCAATGCTCCGAACGGATGTCTCCAGCGTAGCGAATAACATATCCTTGGCGAACACTTGCTTATTAGAGCCGGGATGATACGTCTCCACGATCACATTCATTAAGCTGGACTTGCCGGTATTCGTATAGCCGACGAGACAGACGACTGGAACCTCATTCTTATGCCGCTGCTTCCGCTGAATTTGGCGCCTTGCTACTTGCTGTTGAAGCTCAACTTGTAACGCTGAAATACGTTCTTCTATTCTTCTGCGATCCAGCTCCAGCTTCGTTTCACCAGCGCCTCTGTTCTTCAGCCCAGCACCACCGCCTTGTCTTCCGAGGGATTCTCGGAGACCTGTCAGGCGGGGCAGCATATACTGCAGCTTGGCTACTTCTACTTGCAGCTGTGCTTCTTTGGTCTTCGCTCTTTCTGCGAAAATATTCAAGATCAGAATCGTTCGATCAATGACCTGACGGCCTAGAGAAGACTCCAAATTGCGAATCTGTGAAGGAGACAGCTCATCATTAAAAATAACAATAGGAGCATCATGCGCTTCTAAGAGCGCAGATAATTCTTGGATTTTGCCTGTGCCGATATAGTGGGAAGGGTTGATCCGGCTTGCCTTCTGACTAAGTTCTCCGACAACTTCTAGGTCACAGGCAGCTGCCAGATTAGTGAGTTCTTCCATCGAATAATCGAAGTTTGTTTCGTTTTGTAGCTGAACACCGACTATAATAGCTTTTTCTCGTAGTTGTTCCATATATTTATTCATCCTCCAATAGTAAATAGTAAACGCAAAAAAACACAGGACATCTGCCTGTGCTTACGGTTCGTTAGAGGACGTCAGAACAAATGTGTAAGGAGAAATCTCCGTTACGACATTAGGGTCTTCCATAGATATATCGAATTAAACAACGGCTGGGGCGTAGGGAAATGATAACCTAATCCCTTACGAGCAGCAGTTGGTTTATTGGCTTCTATGGAGTTAAATGGGTAGACCTATCCTGAGTCCTCTGCACATGGGCAGAGCTTTAGCGCTATTCAATTAGCCGCGCAAAGTTCTAACTCGGATAAAGTCTATCACACGTAACCCTCCGTTCATTAAAAGTTAAGTCGAGTTTACCACATCCTTTATTTGGTGGCAAATCTGTATTTTATGCTCGGTGAAGCACATCTCTATTTTAATATCAATCCAAGAATTCTAAAAAATGATTGCATACCATATATATATAATTTGATATGAATAGGAGGTGTGAAGACATTGCCTGTCCTCTCTACAAACACCATCATTAATTTACCTGTCGACGGTACTCGTCCAATAGATCAAGTTGTGATCAAAGTGGTTAACAATGGATCAGCTGGCGCGGCTTGTTATTTAACGGGTTTAGCCAATAGTGCAAGTCCTCAGACAGTCTTTATTGAAGAATTATTTGAGCTGCAATATCGGGA
Source organism: Paenibacillus sp. FSL R5-0923 (assembly GCF_038009145.1). Taxonomy (NCBI): domain Bacteria; kingdom Bacillati; phylum Bacillota; class Bacilli; order Caryophanales; family Paenibacillaceae; genus Paenibacillus; species Paenibacillus sp. FSL R5-0923. Next base: position 465,137 of record NZ_JBBPAT010000001.1, on the reverse strand, counting down.
AACGTCAAGCAAGACCTACACTATTGTAGAGGATTTATTCCAATTTAATTTTGTGTATTCACAGGACCAATTGAAGATTCAGGTTTTTCTTGTGGATGTGAACGGTGTCTGGACGGCTGTTAATCTGGAAGTGTTTCAAGTAAGCCGTATAACCTCGGAAATTCGTGATAACGTATCCGTTACATCGACTGACTTCGCGGCAATCAGCTTTATGAGGAGTTCTGCCTTTACTATTCCACAAGGACTTGCGGCTGAGATTAGACCGGCGGCTTTAGATATTCTATCCAAAAGACCTGTGCGATATATGGTCGTCGCAGGTGGCACTCTGGATGGGACATTCGAAAATTTCCCAACGCCAACTACGGATATTCCTGTCACGGACACGGCACTGCTGGTGAATTACACCTGCACTACGGTCACGGGTGGAAAGGTGATTATGCAAGGTACAGGATCGGGAATCTCCGGTGCTTATGCGAATTTGGCTGTTAATTTGCTTAACGAGCGACTCTCTTATGAGCTTCAGAATGAGCCGGTTACTCTGGTGGTTAACTCACTTTCAGGTGATGATGATCTCGCAGTCACCTTTAAGATGTCCGAGCAATGGTGAGCGTTCTTTAATCCAGTACTGAAGATAAATTCTAGTGATTGAAAAAAGGAACATCCGCGTAGATGCGAATGTTCCTTTTGATGGTTGTTGCAAGCGTTAAGATTAGTCTGTTAAGCCTCGCCGTAATGTAAAGAGGTCTTTCAAAGCCTCAGTAGACAGCTCGGTAATCCAGCCTTCGGAGCTGGAGATGACATTATCGCTTAGCTGCTGCTTACTCTCCAGCATCTCATCAATCTTTTCTTCGAGCGTCCCAAGAGCGATGAACTTATGCACCTGTACATCACGCGTCTGGCCCATCCGATAGGCTCGGTCTGTCGCCTGATTCTCAACGGCCGGATTCCACCAGCGATCGAAGTGGAATACGTGATTGGCTGCGGTTAAGTTCAGACCGACACCTCCGGCTTTGAGAGAAAGGATGAATACATTCGGCTGATCAGACGGTGGTGCATCTGGACGTCTGGACCCTTCGTCCGCGGAAGGTGCAGGCGTCTGGAATCGCTCAATCATTCGGTCACGCGCCTGTTTGGAGGTGCTTCCGTTCAAATAAAGGACAGGCTCTCCCAGCTCCTGCTGTAGAACAGCCTGAAGCATTTTTCCCATCCCGACATATTGCGTAAAGATGAGACAGCGCTCATCCTCTGCACGCAGTTCCTTAACCATATCCAGCAGTCTTTCAAGTTTAGAGGAACGGTTAATGAGTAGACTGGTATCCAGTTTGTTGTCCGAATCCGTTTCAGGGAGGGCCTCCTTAGTCACAAGCATCGGGTGATCACATAGCTGCTTAAGTCCGGTCAAAGCCCCAAGAATGGCGCCCTTACGCTCAATACCTTCCAACTTCTGCATACGGTCGAGCAGTCCGTTTACGGTCTGGTCATAGAGCGCAGCTTGTTCAGCTGTCAGATGGACATAGGTCTTCATCTCGTTTTTATCTGGAAGATCGAGCTGAATGTTAGGATCCTTTTTCTTACGGCGTAGCATGAACGGCTTCACGAGATTCTGTAGGTCCGCTGTACGTTTCTCGTCACGTTCCTTCTCAATGGCATTACTGAATCGGTCGTTAAAGGCTTTGGCACTACCCAGATAACCTGGGGTTATAAAATCATAAATGGACCACAGCTCGGATAATCTGTTCTCTATAGGTGTTCCTGTCAGCGCAATCCGGTGTAAAGCCGGGAAGCTGCGCACAGCTACCGACTGCTTCGTTTGAGCATTCTTGATGTTCTGTGCTTCGTCCAGGCAAATCGCCGCCCAAGTGAATTCCTTCAGCAACTCCTGATCAAGCGCTGCAGTCGCATAAGAGGTGAGTACCACGTCAGCTTGCGACGCAGCGCCATAGAAGAATCCTGCGTCCAAACGGCGACTTCCGTAGTGCAGCATCACATTCAAAGAAGGCGCGAAGCGCTGCAATTCCTTCTGCCAGTTGCCCAGCACGGAGGTAGGGCAGATGATCAGAGCAGGCCAACCCGGAGGGTCGGTCTGGCGACGGGATGAGCTAGGATCGGTATTTTCTTTGATATGAAGTAAATATGCGATGAGTTGGACGGTCTTGCCAAGCCCCATATCGTCGGCTAGACAAGCCCCCAAGCCGAATTGACGCAGGAAAGTCAGCCAAGCATATCCTTCATGCTGATAGGTGCGTAGCTCTGCCTGGAGTCCTGCGGGCACTGGAGGCTTCGGCCACTGTGAGCGCTGGCCGAGCTGACCAATGAGACTGATCAAATGCTCGTTTAGCTCTACCTCGAGCCGCAGGCGCGCCGCATCCTCTTGAAGCTGCTCTTCTGTAGCCTCAGCATCAGCTTCCTCACTCGCTTGCAGCAAATGAAGCTGAAGCACATCTTGGAAAGACAAGCCTTGCGACTTGTCCATACCAGCCATGGCTCTTTGGATTTGCGCCAGCAGCGCGGGATCGAGCGAGACCCATTTGCCTTTGAAGCGGACGAGTCGTTCCCCTCTTGCGACCAGCTCGGCAAATTCAGCTTCGGTGAGGTCGACGTCGCCGATGGAGATTCGCCAATCGAAATCGATGATCGAATCGAGGCCGAACAGCGACTCGCCGCCGCTGCGTTTGTCCTCGCCGGAGCTGATCTTGGCGCGGAGGCGCGGTTTTTTCCGGCTGGCGGCTTCCCACCACGCCGGCAGCAGCACTTGCCAGCCTGCTTCCAGCAGCCGCTGGCTCTCGGCGGTTAAGAACCGCCAAGCGATGGCATCGCTGAGCGGTTCGGCCAGCACGTCGCCGCCCGCCGCGAAGCGCTCGGGCGGCAGACTGCCGCGGAGGCGCTCCAGCCATCCCGCGGCGCGTTCGTGCACGTGGGCCGACCATGCTGTTGGCCACAAGCCGTGCGGCTCGCCATCATCGGCGAGCCTGATGGGAACAAGCGCGGATTCATCGCGCTTGTCCTGAAGGATCAGCTGGAGCCGCCAAGGGGATTCATCCCCTTCCGGCTCCAGCAGCTGAAGTGCAGGCCGGAAAGGCGCGGTATCCGCCTTCCAGCCAATGGCGATAAGCCATGCAGCGGTATCCATGCCCGCTGCAAGGGCCCCGCTTCTATCGAATAGAAGCGGGAATTCGCTCCGGAGGTCGCCTGCCTCGGCCTCCGTGCTGTAATACCTCTGCGATACGGCGGCGGAGAACGCCGCGCATAGCCCACGGCTAAATTCGCTGCCGCCATTTAGCGCCTCAAGAGCCCCTTTGGCAGTGTCATTCTCCACTGCCACCTGCGCCAAAGCGCCCTCATCCCAGGTCCATTGCAGCCTCCCGGCGCGATAAGCGGAGATATCTGGAATATACTGTTTGTTCTCCAGACATATAGTCAGAAGTGGCGCCAGTTCAGTCAGGTGAGCCGCATCGCCCTCCCAGTTCCATTCGATATGCGCCAGCAGCTTCTGCTCTGTAAAGAAAGGGATGACCTGCTCTGCAGGTAGAATCACTAGCTCTACACCTTCGCCAGCTGATTGAACCGTTAACTCCGTTCCATAAAAAGACGCCTCATGCCAGGCGAATAACCGCTGTTTAAGCTGCAAACCGGGCAAGAGATCTTCTCTTTCATTCATTCCGTATATTAAAGCGTCGCCATACTGGCTTAATGCAAGCCGGATGGTCAGCGTGCGCAAATGCATGTTCATGGTATTAGCTTTCCTTTCCGAAGCTCCTCTTGCAGCGCACGGAGTCTGCTGTGCTTTGTGGTGAAGGCAATGAGGAACTCTTCCCACCGTTCTTCTTGTTTCATTTTTTTATACAACTTGGATAATCGCTTCAATAGTTTCACAGCCGCCTTGTAGCTATGTCTATTCTTATCCAGCACAAATCTTTCGACGGCCTGATGGTAGAAGGGGAGCAGAACTTCGGGTGCGTTTTTCTCCATAGGCTGGAGGTCTGTAACACGAAATTCGGAAGGCAGCTTACCGATGGACAGTTGATAATCCATCCATGTCTGCCATTTTTCATAGGTAATTAACTTCTCTTCGTATACTTCTCCAGAGATAGGTAACATGGTGGCTAATGTATTCCACATCTGCGGCTCAGCTTCAGGAAGGTGGCGAACGGCCTCTTCCCATCTGTTCGAATAGTTATTCAGATTGTAGAGTCTGCTGCTCAGCAGTGGACCGATCTGAACAAGCCAACCTACCAAGCGTGACCATTCACCTGCATCCAGAAGCGGGGAGGTGAAGCTCATAAGCTCATCAGGATGGAGACCTGGGCGCTCGGCAGCCTTATTCAGTAATTCCCAAGCCTTTGGGTCATCTTTCAGATAAAAATACATGCGGCTCTGGGCTAACAGCCACGCATGGCGTGACAGGGAAGCGCCTAATTCACTTTCTGCCTGCTGAAGCTGTTTGATTTCATCCAGATAAAGCTTAGTTCCACCGGTATTCGGATAAATCCAGTTTCTCCACAGCAGGTCATAGCACAGTGAAAAAGAGGGCTGATCCCGCAAGCGATCGCGCGACTCCGTCAACATCTCACGCCGCAAGTAGGAGAGGGTCTCGACGATATGCGGCCACAGATCGTATTCCTGTTCTTGCTCGGGAGACAGCGGGAGTGTGCTTTTTAACAGACGTGTGATTGCTTCCTGTAGCTCAGAGACCGCTACTTGCGTGTAATAGCCGAGTGATGAGGTGAAGGCGACCTGACCGGGCAGATTGGCGGAAGGCTTAGCCAGCTTTTCTAGAAGAAAAAGATGGGCATGCAGGGTAAATAACTTGTCCATTTCCGGTGATAACTTCGGCTTAAATTTAGTAATGGAAGATAATGCCCGATCCACATATTCAGGATTCCGAGTGGTATGTGCCAGAGGCGTGATGCAGAACGCAAAATACTCGCGCCACTCCGTGATGCCTCCGTCAGCGATACGGCTGGCATGTTCTTTTAGCTGCTGCTGGTGCTTTCCATCGGTTCCGACAGGTGAACTACTTGATGTTTTTGGGAGAAAAGATGCGGCTTTGGCGTTAGCTAGAACTTGTACAGACCTATTCTGTTGTTCAGCAAAACTGAGCAGCACAGCGGCCATATGCTTGCAATGACCTGAAACAGGGCAGTTGCAATGGCACCGAGTGAAGCTGTCCAGATCAATAGTAACGCGGTAATCCTCTCTACCTTCAACAAGGGCATTGATCTTAGATGGCTCCGTCATAGTGAACGAACGAATACGGCTTTGCTTATAATATTGGAACCCTCGTTTGAGGGTGAGGTCATCGAAATAATAGGCGACATTCTGGATGAGCTTACTCCACTGCGTATCATCCATAGTATAGGTTGGTTGCATACAATTGGTCTCCCGTAAGAAAAATGGTCGTTATTTGACCTTCATTATATCATTTCTTTTTGAGTAGGATGTTTTGGGGTTGTAATGAAAGCGAAATTGCCGGCTTGTATGGAACGTGGGGCCTAAACATATACTAATCGTGCTGAATTTTGAAGTATAGATCAAACAAAGGTCAAAAAAGGTCAAAACATTAAAAACATTATAATTTGCAGCATTAAATCAGCTGATTTGCCTGAATTTGACCGAAAATTGGCTTAAATCGGTTTTGTTATTCCTCTGATAGGGGACTATAATAAGGTCATAGGTCAAATAAAGTCAAAGTCAATGAGAGGAGAATGGATAATGTTTGATTTGGTTCCTTTTGGTAAACGTAGAGATGATGCTTTTGGTATGCTGGCTAAGTCTTTAAATGATGTTTTTAATGATGATTTTTTTGCACCGATCAAGAGCTCCACGATGTCCTTCAGAACGGATATTCGCGAGAGTGAGCAGGCTTACCTGATTGAAGCTGAACTTCCTGGCTTTAAAAAAGAAGAAATCGACATTGATTATGCCAGCCCTTACTTGACGATTAAAGCGGTGCGTAAAGAAGAGAATGCGGAGGAGAACAAGGATCATCAAATTGTACGTAGAGAACGTCGATATGGTGAATATGTTCGCAGATTCTATGTTCAGGATATTGCAGTGGAAGAGATTCGCGCGTCTTTGAAAGACGGATTGCTGAAGCTGGAAGTTCCAAAACAGCAAAAACCACAAGGGAAACGCATTGAGATTCAAGACGGAGATTCTAGCGCATCGCAGTCTGAATAAGCATAATTTAGGCGGTAATAGTTTCCGCGCAGCATCTTAGAGATAGGCAGCGAGCTTTTAATATAGTGTTATGAATAAAAGGCGCATTGTAGTGGAGGATTCCGGCTATGGTGCGTCTTTTCTCGGAATCGTACGATGAGTTGTATTTAATAAAGCGTTGAAAGGAGGAATCCGAGTGGCTAACAAAAGCTATTATGATGCTTTGGGCGTGAGCAAAACAGCAACTAAACAGGAAATTAAAAAGGCTTATCAAAAGCTGGCCAAGAAGTGGCATCCCGATGTGAACAAAGCCTCTGAGGCAGAGGCGAAATTCAAAGAAGCGGCTGAAGCCTATGAAGTGCTGGGCAATGAGGAGAAACGCAAGCTTTACGATGAGGAGCTGCTTTATGGGGCTCAGCGTGGTAGAGCTGGTGGAGGTGCGTCGAGCGGGGCCTCTTCGTGGGATTCAAACTATGGTGGAAGCTGGAGCGGCGGAACTTATTCTGCAGGAGGTTCTGGCATTTCGGAGGAAGATTTGTTCGGAATGTTTTTTGGGAATCGGGGATCGGCGGATCGCGCTGGCTTTGATTTCTTTTCTAGTAGTGGTAGTGGGCGTTCGAACGGCAATCCATGGGGTGAGGCGCGTAGTTCGACGCAGGCGCAGCTGGATATTACGTTGGAGCAGGCCTATAAGGGAGCAACTGTAAGAGTGCAGATCGGTGATAAAACTGTGGATGTTCAAGTTCCGCGGGGATCTAGTGAAGGCACGATTTTAAAAATCGCAGGAACCACTCAGAGTGGCATAGCTCCAGGTGGCGATATACTGCTGGCACTTCATATTCTTCCTCATGATATATACGAGCTTCGAGCTGGCGATTTATACGGTGTAGTTGAAGTTGCTCCATGGCAAGCGGTATTGGGTGGTGAGGTGAAGGTTCCATTACCGGGTGGCGGTGCCGTGAAATTGAAGATTCCTGCAGGAATTCAAAGTGGTAAAACGCTGCGTATCCCAGGCAAAGGTTTGAAGCGTGAGAATGGTGCGAACGGTGATATTTTATTTGGTATTGAGATTGTTGTCCCTGAGCCAACCAGCGAAGCGGAGAAGAATTTGTACCGTAAACTGGCTGAATCCAGCCATTTCGAGGCTAGAGCTAAACGTCAAAGCGCTAGTGCGCAGCGTCCGAAGGCAAAAGTGGGTAATTAATAGGTAGGTAGAGGTAATTTTGTATGTTCGTGATCGATTTTGGCTGGTGAATATGGTGAATAGAGTGCTAGTAGTAGAAAAGTAACTTAATTAGAAACTAACTAATAGTAGAGACCTGTGAGAAGTGTCGGGAAAAGGAAGGGTAAAAGTGTTCTAAAGGTGCCGATTTCGGCTCGATGAGCGAAAAGAGGGGTAAAAGTACCCCAGAATGCGCCGATTTCGGCTCGATGAGCGAAAAGAGGGGTAAAAGTACCCCAGAATGAGTCGTATTGGGCTCGATGAGTGAAAAGAGGGGTGAAAATGCCCCAGAATGCGTGGATTTCGGCTCGATGAGCGAAAAGAGGGGTAAAAGTACCCCAGAATGCGCCGATTTCGGCTCGATGAGCGAAAAGAGGGGTAAAAGTACCCCAGAATGAGTCGTATTGGGCTCGATGAGTGAAAAGAGGGGTGAAAATGCCCCAGAATGCGTGGATTTCGGCTCGATGAGCGAAAAGAGGGGTAAAAGTACCCCAGAATGCGCCGATTTCGGCTCGATGAGCGAAAAGAGGGGTAAAAGTACCCCAGAATGAGTCGTATTGGGCTCGATAAGTGAAAAGAGGGGTGAAAATGCCCCAGAATGCGTGGATTTCGGCTCGATGAGCGAAAAGAGGGGTAAAAATCCCCCAGAATGAGCCGAATTCGGCTGATCACCCGAAATGAACGGTATTAATCCCGCAGATAACGCCAAATGGGGCTCATCCGTCCAAATGTACGGTATTAATCCCGCAGATAGCGCCAAATGCGGCCCATCCGTCCAAATGTACGGTATTAATCCCGTAGATAGCGCCAAGTGTGGCCCATCCGTCCAAATGTGCGGTATTAATCCCGCAGATAGCACCAAATGCGGCCCATCCGTCCAAATGTACGGTATTAATCCCGCAGATAGCGCCAAATGCGGCTCATCCGTCCAAATGAACGGGATTAATCCCGCAGATATCACCAAATACGGCTCATCCGCCCCAATTCAGCGGTATTAATCCCGCTAAATTAATCTATCCCGGCCAAAACGGCCGATCCTATATTTCATTCCTAAATAGAAAGGTGAGAGAGCTATGGATTTCAATAAACTTACTCAAAAGCTGCAGGAAGCAGTGGCTGCGGCGCAGTCGCTGGCTTCAGAAAGCGGACATCAGGAGATCGATAATCTCCATCTGTTAAAAGCGTTACTCCAGCAGCAAGAAGGCTTGCTGCCAAGATTGCTGCAAAAGATGAACGTCCCCGTAGCTGAGCTGCTGCGCAGCACGGATGAACTGCTTGGGCGCAAGCCGAGCATAAGCGGATCAGGAGCAAGCACAGTACGGCGTTATGCCTCGCAATCGCTGATTCATCTGCTGGAACAGGCGGAGCAAGAAGCAGCGAAGATGCAAGACGAGTTTGTTTCGGTGGAGCATGCCGTGCTGGCCATGGTGTCGGATTCGAGCAGGGATAATCGTGAGCTGCGTAATCTTTTTGTCAGTCGTGGATTAACACGCGAGAAGCTGATGTCTATACTTGCTGAGATTCGTGGACATCAGCGTGTAACGAGTCGGGAGCCGGAGGCTACTTATGAGGTGCTGGAGAAATACGGACGTGATCTTGTAGCAGAGGTTCGCGCGGGTAAGATCGATCCAGTCATCGGACGTGACGCTGAGATACGTCGTGTGATCCGAATTCTGTCCCGTAAAACGAAGAATAACCCTGTGCTGATCGGTGAGCCAGGTGTAGGTAAAACAGCGATTGTGGAAGGCTTGGCTCACCGGATTGTACGCAAAGACGTGCCGGAGGGGCTGAAGGACAAGACGATTTTCTCGCTGGATATGAGTTCCCTTGTAGCAGGCGCGAAGTTCCGAGGTGAATTCGAGGAACGCTTGCAGGCGGTACTTAGGGAAGTTCGTGAAAGTAACGGCCGTATTATTCTTTTTATTGATGAGCTGCACACGATTGTAGGGGCAGGTAAAACCGAAGGCTCGATGGATGCGGGCAATATGCTGAAGCCGATGCTGGCTCGCGGCGAACTGCACTGTATAGGTGCCACAACGCTCGATGAATACCGCAAGTATATAGAGAAGGACCCTGCGCTGGAGCGCCGTTTCCAACAGGTACTGGTCAGCGAGCCAGATGTAGAGGATACGATCTCCATTCTACGCGGTCTGAAGGAACGGTTCGAAGTCCATCATGGAGTCAAAATCCATGACAGCGCCCTCGTCGCTGCAGGCGTTCTGTCTAACCGCTACATTACGGATCGTTTCTTGCCGGATAAAGCGATCGACTTAGTGGATGAAGCCTGTGCCATGATCCGTACAGAGATTGATTCCATGCCGGGTGAGATGGATGAAGTGACCCGCCGTCTGATGCAGATGGAGATTGAGGAAGCAGCGCTCAAAAAAGAAACCGATGACGCCAGCAAACGCCGTCTGGAAATCTTACAACGTGAACTCGCCGATCTCAAGGAGAAGCAGCTTGGGATGACCGCACGTTGGGAGAAGGAAAAGTCAGCGATTCAAGGCATCCGCGACCTCAAAAAACGGCTGGAGCAAGCCCGCAAGGATTTGGTCGATGCACAGGAGGAATACGATCTTAATAAATCAGCCGAATTGAGCTACGGCATCATTCCTGATCTGGAGCGGCAATTGAAAGCAGCGGAAGAAGCGGCACAGCAGGATCAGGATACAAGATTATTGCGTGAAGCTGTAACCGAGGAGGAGATCGCAGATATTGTATCGCGCTGGACGGGTGTGCCGGTTAGCCGACTGGTTGAAGGCGAACGGGATAAGCTGCTGCGTCTGGAAGAAACGCTGCATGAACGAGTTGTGGGCCAAGATGAAGCTGTCAGCTTGGTGGCCGATGCCGTGCTTCGGGCAAGAGCCGGGATCAAAGATCCAAATCGGCCGATCGGTTCCTTCCTGTTCCTCGGTCCGACTGGGGTAGGGAAGACAGAGTTGGCTAAATCACTCGCGGTTTCTCTCTTTGATCGCGAAGATGGCATGATCCGTATCGATATGTCGGAGTATATGGAGAAGCACAGTGTTTCTCGCCTAGTCGGTGCACCTCCGGGATACGTTGGATATGAGGAGGGCGGCCAACTTACAGAAGCTGTACGGCGTCAGCCTTATACAGTAGTGCTGCTCGATGAAGTGGAGAAGGCCCATCCCGATGTATTTAATATTCTACTGCAGTTGCTTGATGATGGACGGCTGACCGATTCGCAGGGCCGGATGGTCGACTTCAAGAACACGATCATTATTATGACCTCAAATATCGGTTCACCACATCTGATTCAAGGAACCGATGAGAAGGGTCAGCTTACGGAGGCTGCCAAGGATAGCGTAATGAAGGAACTAACTGGTCATTTCCGTCCAGAGTTCCTGAACCGGGTTGACGATATTGTGATGTTCAAGCCGTTGACCCTGGGCGAGATCGAGAAAATCGTGGACAAACTGGTGGACGGATTACGTTTACGTCTTGCTGACCGGGAGATTGGTCTTGAGTTAACTGAACCCGCGGTACGTTTTATCGCTAAGGAAGGTTTTGATCCAGTGTATGGGGCGAGACCGCTGAAACGCTTCATCCAGCGAAGTCTGGAGACCGGTGTGGCACGTGCGATCATTGCTGGTGAAGCCGCAGAAGGTACGGTGATTCAAGTAGACGAATCCGGCGGCGGCCTGACGGTGAGCATTATGAAACCAGATCTCGATGAACCACAGCGTACTGAATAAGAAGAAGTTAGCAAAACGGATCGTACTATGTAAAAATAAAAGGCGTCCACAAAGCCACCAAGGTTTTGTGGACGTCCTTTTTATGATTACCCTCATTCCACCCAAGGTATTAAATGAGGGTGTTCATCCAGAATGGACAGGTATTGCTCCTTCCAGCCGTATTGGCCATCGGGATCAAGGAGCATGTAACGCAGATATTTTTCTAAGCGGAATTCTGCCTTCGACCAACCTAGATGCTTGAGTCGCAAGTTGCTTAGCTGGTGGGGAAGCTCGAAGACATTCTCCGGGAATCGCCCACAATGCTGTGGAGATTCATTCCATACATAGTTGAAGTCTTCTTTATAACGAAGCAAAAAAGGACGGTAATTCAAATGAGAGCGCCAGTAAATATCTTCTCTGTAATGGGTGGCGTTCCATAAATCATAGAGACGGAAACAGAATAAATCGACCTCGTCAGCGTACAGCAGGGGTTCGATATTTGCCGCGAAGCTCGCTTCAAAGATTTCGTCTGCGTCCAGACTTAGAATCCACTCGGGATTCGTCTTCAGAACCTCTTCCCATTGCTGCTTTCGCAGCTCAATTTCATTGCTGAATTTGGATATGGTATTGTGCACGAGATGGACGGGAATGCCTTCAAGCACCTCCAGGCAGATAGCTGCTGAATTATCGGTGCTGCCATCATCGATAATGACGGCCTCGTCGATGTATTTGCGATGCTCTTCCAGAACCTGTCGCAGAAAGCGTCCACTTTCATTTTTCACAACCATGGTGAGGGTTAGCTTGGGCCGTTTTCTGGCTGGGGGGACTGCCTCCTTGGAGCTTTCGTTGTCTGGATTGTCTGTTGTGGGTGTCGGCATTACTGATGCAGGTACTTCGTCCGTAGATGAACTGTTCTCAGTATCAGTGGCTTCAGCTTTGGTCTCCGTAGTTTCTTTGATGAAATCCTCTACTTTACTCAAATCACTGTCTCTATACAAGTGTAGCGCCGGATAATGGGTATCGACGAACAAGGGGATGCCAAGGGCTGCGGCACGAATGCAGAAATGACGGTCTTCTCCCCAGTATGAAATGTTGCGAATTTGATTATAGCTGACTCCAGCTTTTATCGCATGCTGACTAATCAATGTACAAGCCCCGAGTCCGCCCACCTCATAGATTCCGGGAATTCGCATCTTTGCTATGAATTCATGAAATCTGCGATTAATCTCCTCTGGTTGCAGTTTTTCACCGGGCAGTAGCTCCCACTGATTGTATTCGTCGTGCATCCATACCTGCGGCTGAAACATAGTCTCTGGCTGCCACTGCGTCCAGAATACCTCTGAAATAATATCCTTGTTCGTACCTATTAGATGTCTGAGGGTATCAGGATGGAGAATGAGATCAGAGTCAATAAGGAATAAATAATCATAGTTCAAGGTTTGGGCGCGGTTGATCATGAGGTTCTTAAAATTGGCTACTTTCCAGACTAAGTTGGTGTTCCAAAAGTGGGTAGTATCATTGCGAATATACGCATCGTGAAAGCCGGAGCTCTGAAGATAAATATGATCACCCATGCTTTGGAATTCCTGGAGCAGCCGACTTGACTCCTCATCATCATTATCATCAACTAGATGGAAATCCAGCTCAATATCGGCAATATTCAGACGAAGTAGGGAATTCAGAAATTCTTTTAAAACCATAGGCTTCTGGTGGATTGGACTGCCAATCAATACGCGAATCTTGTTTTCCGTCATTGCCGCCTCCTTGGGGAACGCCCCTCTTTCCTTGGATGATCCTTATGTTCTCAATATATTTACAGGAGAGCGGCAATAATCCTTATTTTTCAAAGTTCTGTAAAGTAAATGAGTATTAGATGTATTAATTCGTAACGATCTGCTGTACAATAACCGAATAATTAGATGACAATATGAACAGCAAAGGATGAGCGCTATGGATAAACCATCAATCGATTCCCTCAATATTACATTAATGTGAAATGCTATCCATTGTAATTCCTAGTATTCCGATATACAATATAAAAAAACACAAGCAACGCAGAACATAGAATACGGGGGAGAAACTTATGCGTAAAGGATTATCTGGAGTTATTACTTTGATTTTGTTAACATTTTTGATTAGTGCGTGCTCCGGAGGGAACACCGCCACTTCTACAAATACAAATCAGACACCTGCTACTAATGATGGAACGACAGCAAGCACTGAGATAAAAGATGGAGGCAACTTGATTATTGGAGTCGCTGCTGATCCTGTTATTCTAAATCCGAACTACGCGGGTGACCGTGTCAGTCTTACGATTGACCAAGCGCTCTATGCTCCACTGTTCCAAGTAAATGATGGTAAGAAGACCTTCTACTTGGCAGACAGCCTGACCCTTTCAGAAGATAACCTGACTTATACGTTGAAGCTGAAAAGCGGACTGACATGGCATGACGGAGAAAAGCTTACTGCTGACGATGTCGTGTTCACGATTGATAGCATCCTCGATGAGAAGCAAAACAGCATGTTGAGAGCGAACTTATTCATCGGTGATAAACCCGTTAAGGCCGTTAAGGTGGATGATCTGACCGTAGAGTTCAAGCTTCCACAGGTCAGCCCAGCTTTTGAAGCTACACTAGTGCAAGTATTTCCGATTCCAAAGCATATTTTTGAAAATGAGACGGATCTAGAGAAAAGCACCAAGAATGCTAATCCTGTTGGATCTGGACCATTTAAATTTAAAGAATATAAAGCGGGCGAATATGTTACATTAGAAAGATTTGATAACTACTTTGGCGGCAAGCCACATCTTGATTCTGTTACGTACCGGATTGCTAAAGATACGAATGCTGCGAACCTCGCACTTCAGAGTGGTGAGATCAACATTAAATATCTAGATCCACAGGATGTTGGAACGATTGAAGCTTCGAACAATTTCGAAATTCTTCCTTATAGTGAAGGCCGATTGTCGTACCTGTTGTTCAACGCGAACAGCGATAGAGGTGCTCTTGCTAAAAAAGAAGTTCGTCAAGCCTTGTCTCTAGCACTAAGCCGTGATGAAATCATTCAGGCTGCTTATTCCTCTAGCGAGTATGCTGACCCGGCGAAGTCATTCTTGACTCCGGATGCATTGTTCTATACTAATGACGTACCTTCTTTCGATAATGATGTGGAAAAAGCGAAAGAGCTTCTGCAATCTGCAGGGGTTAGCGATCTGAAATTGAGATTGATTGTATCGAGCGGTAATAAAGCTCAGGAAGCCATTTCACTATACGTGCAGCAAAAGCTAAAGGCCATTGGCGCTGAAGTTGAACTGCAAAATATGGATGCCTCGGCATATGGCCAGAAGTTCAGCGATATGAATTCAACAGATTTTGAACTTGCGATTGCAGGTTATATTATGGGTTACGATCCTGATGCTTACAGAATTTTGTATACTTCTACTGCTGACTCTAACTACTCGCATTATAATAATGCTGAAGTCGATAAGTTGTTCAATGAAGGTGCAGGAGAAGCAGATGTGACTAAACGTGGTGAGATCTATAAGAAGATCCAAGAGATCATTGCTGACGATGCACCGATTTATCCAATTGCTAATACTAAGACTATTGTAGCTGTCTCCAAGAACTACGGCGGTCTAGAAGAAGCAGTCTTGAAGCCTGTCGTTATTTTTGAAGATTTATCGAAAATCTACCTTAAATAAAAACGGGAAAAAGTAAGCTGGGTTATCCAGCTTACTTTTTTACCGATACAGAACTGGGAGAATAAACGTATGAGACAACTTATCGTCCGAAGATTACTGCAAACCCTGCCGATGTTGTTTTTTGTTTCGGTTGTGTGCTTTGCGATGATTAAGCTGGCTCCGGGGGATCCGGTATTATCCTTCGTTACGCCGAATATGCACGCAGATGATATTGAGCGTATCCGGCATAACCTTGGGCTGGATAAGCCAGCCTACATTCAATATTTAATCTGGATTAAAGAAATATTGCAGGGGAATTTCGGTTATTCCCTAGTGAATCATCAGCCAGTATTGGATCAAATTCTAGAACGCCTGCCTGCAACGGCAGGCTTGATGGGTTCTGCGATCGGTCTCGCTGTTTTGCTGGCGATTCCACTCGGTCTTATTGCTGGAGCAAACCGGAACCGCTGGGTAGATAAGCTGATTAATTTCTTATCCTATGTCGGAATATCCGTGCCTTTGTTTTGGCTTGCCATCTTACTGATGTACTTATTCGCGATTAAGCTGCATCTGCTTCCTATTATGGGGATGCGAACGATTGGTGTGGAATCGGCGTTTGATGTATTCAAGCATGGTATCCTGCCTTGCACCGTGCTTGCTTTTGGATTCTTGGCTGGTTATGTGCGATACATTCGCTCTAGTACCATTGGACAGCTAAAAGAAGAGTACGTGCAGATTCAATATGCTTTTGGATCTAACAAGACAACGATTCTGTTCCGTCATGTAATGAAGCATGTGTTGCTTCCTGTAATTACATTGCTCGGGATGTCTATGGGTGATCTGGTGGCAGGCGCAATTGTTACAGAAACAGTATTTTCATGGCCAGGTATTGGCTCTTTGGGGATGACTGCAGTTAAAGGGATGGATTACCCCGTGATTATGGGAATTACTCTATTCTCCTCTTTAATGCTGATCATCGGTAATCTGGTCGCGGATATTCTATATAGCTTCGTGGACCCACGAATTAAATTAACGAGGTGACCTCATGAATCGCAGTAAATGGAAAAGTGTTGGAGATGAGCTATTTACGAATAAATTGGGCGTCGCAGCCCTCATTACTTTAATCATCTTCTCACTGGGCTCTATATTTGCTTTTTTATCTGGACATGATCCGAATGCGATGGATGTTCTGGCACGTCTGAAATCGCCGGGAGCCGATCACTGGTTCGGGACGGATGACTATGGCCGGGATTATTTTGCCCGCGCATTATATGGTGGCCGGGTATCACTGTTAGTTGGCTTTGCTTCAATGATCATTGCTACAGGCATAGGTGTGACGGTGGGCGTAATCAGTGGATTCTTTGGCGGATGGGTTGATAATCTTCTCATGCGGATGCTTGATGTAGTGCTGTCCATTCCTTCTTTCTTAGTTCTGCTGCTGCTTAGCGTATTTCTGAAGCCGAGTGTTGGGAATATCATCATTATTATTGCTCTATTAATGTGGATGAATATCGCCCGTGTCATTCGGGCAGAGACGATGACGATTAAGGAACGCGAATATGTACTCTATGCAAAAGCCTCCGGACAGAGCAATTTCGGAATTATTTGGCGTCATATTCTTCCGGGGCTAGTGCCTGTTGTCATTGTAGGTGCGACGAATAATATCGCTTCGGCGATAATGATGGAGTCGTCTCTAAGTTTCCTCGGGTTCGGGGTACAGCCTCCGAATGCGACTTGGGGCAGTATGCTTAACAATGCGCAGGGATATATCGCTCAAGCGCCATATCTGGCTTTATTCCCTGGATTATTGATACTATTAACGGTACTTAGCTTTAATGTTTTGGGTGATATTTTGCGGGTAGGCTTTGAACCGAAGCTGATCCGAAGATAGGAGTGTGAAGACATCATGACGGAACGGCTATTGTCTGTCGAGGATTTGAAGGTTTCGTTCCATACAAGGGACGGAGAGAATCAAGCAGTTCGCGGCGTTAGCTTTCATATAGATGCTGGTGAGACGGTAGGAATCGTCGGAGAATCTGGTAGTGGGAAGAGTGTAACTGCCAAGGCGATTATGTCGTTAATTACACCTCCGGGTAAAATTATCGGTGGAAATATTAATTTTCGTGGAGAGAATTTATCGAACCTTTCGGAAAAAGAGTGGAGAAAGCTACGCGGCAATCGTATAGCAATGGTGTTTCAGGACCCCATGACCTCTCTTAATCCTGTAAAAAAAATCGGCCAGCAGCTTACGGAAGTCATCCGTCGGCATCGGGGTTTAAATAAACAAGAAGCGCTTAAAGAGGCAGCAAGCATCTTGCGTCAGGTAGGAATTAATAATCCTGAACAGCGGCTGCAGCAATATCCGCATGAATTCAGTGGCGGGATGCGCCAGCGGGTCATGATCGCCATGGCTCTTTCCTGTAAGCCAGAGCTATTGATTGCGGATGAGCCGACAACTGCGCTCGATGTAACAATACAGGCGCAAATTCTCGATCTTTTTAAAGAGTTGAAAAATAATACCAGTACAGCTGTAGCGCTCATTACCCATGACTTGGGTGTGGTAGCGCAGGTATGTACACGGGTTATAGTAATGTATGGTGGACTTGTGATGGAGGAGGGCACGGTAGAGGATATCTTTTATCGCCCACAGCATCCTTACACGAAAGGTCTGCTTCGCTCGATTCCAAAACGTGACGGCAAGTCGCGGGAACGCCTTGTCCCTATCGAAGGCACACCTCCGGATTTGCTGAATCCTCCTTCGGGCTGTCCATTTATGGAACGTTGCCCTAATGCTTTTGCCCGTTGCAGCGAACGTCCTCCAGTCATCGAATTATCGCCTGGCCATCGTTCGATGTGCTGGCTGGCAGACGGTGTGCAGGAGACTCCAGCCGTAGCTGGTGTTGAAGGGAGCGGTTCTGTTGAGTGATAATAAGATTCTAGTGGACGTAAATAATCTGAAGAAACATTTCTCCAAAGGCAAGGATATATGGGGACGTAATACATCAGTGCTTAAGGCGGTAGATGGCGTAAGCTTTCAGATTCGTCAGGGGGAGACCTTTGGACTGGTCGGAGAGTCGGGGAGCGGCAAGTCCACGGTTGGACGCTGCTTGCTGCGATTGTATGACTATACAGATGGTGAAGTGTCTTTTGACGGGCAGCCGCTGAGCAAGCTTGGAGAGAAGCAGCTTAAGCCTTTTCGCAGACGGATTCAATCGATCTTTCAAGATCCATATTCCTCGTTGAATCCAAGCCTGAATGTACTTGATCTGATCAGTGAGCCTATGAAAATCCACGGGATCCACGAAGGCGACGAGCGTATAGAGGCTGTTGCGGCACTGCTGGATAAGGTGGGTTTAAAAAGAGAGCATCTTTATCGCTTTCCTCATGAATTCAGTGGTGGGCAACGCCAACGGATTTCGATCGCTCGAGCATTATCTGTGAAACCTGAATTCGTAGTGTGTGATGAACCAATCTCAGCGCTGGATGTTTCTGTTCAGGCTCAGGTAGTGAATATGCTGGAGGATTTGCAGTCGGAATTTGGGTTGACCTACCTCTTTGTTGCGCACGATCTGTCGATGGTACGGCATATTTCGGACCGGATTGGCGTGATGTATGGCGGTCGTCTCGTAGAGGTAGCCGAAAGTGACGAACTATACGAGAACCCTATTCATCCTTATACGAAGGCGCTGCTATCTTCGATTTTGGAGACGGACCCTAAGCGGGCTAATCAGAGAATTATTTTAGATGGATATTCGGCAGAGTACGGCAGGGCTGAGACCTCTACATTGCAGGAAGTTAGTCCGGGTCATTATGTTGCTTATGATTTCACGGAATAAGTAGAATCTATATACAGGTATGGGGGGAAACAGGATGTCAGACAATTTGAACCGGGTAAAGTTATCCCAGTGGGATGCTTTACTGGTAGAATCACTTCGCGCTTTGGGCTGGTCCAATGAGGATATTCTTCGTAAAGTGGCGGAGGGCGATTTGCCCGTTGACGAGAGTGAATACGAATTTGATTATAAGCAGTTGACCACTTTACAAGCGGAGCAGCCAGAATTGTTCGAGCAAGCGGTGAAGACAGGCTATCAGATCAAGTACAACACGATTCGTGGCATTCGTAGCTGGATATGGGTTGTTCTTGGTAAAGAGGCAGAGTTGGAGCTTGAAGAGGGTAAAGAAGCCATAGAAATAGTATTGACGACAGCCGAGAAGAACCGGCTGGAATCTGTGCTGTCATTCGGCTGGCAGATTCACGGTGGAGCCGGCGTGAAAGACGATGCCAGCGCTAACGCAAGCTACCGGATCGAGCCGATTCAACGATAACCTCTCCAAGCAGAGAAGAAATAAAGAAAGAACGCCCTTACCTTTTCCTCATGGAAAGGATAAGGGCGTTCTTGGTTAGTTCACTTCAATCCGGCCACGCCGGAAGCTGATTTCTGCTTTGCCGGTGTGCAGCTGCCACATATGCCAGAATACAAACGGAACAATCATAATAAAGTTGATGATTCCCCAATAGTTCATGACGTCTGCATTGTACCACGATGAAGCATCCATTAGTGTCGGGAACAGGCTAACGAAGCAGGCGCGTAGAAGTAAATGTGCCGCTAATGTATAGACCCGCGCAATGATGTAGAGTTCTGGGCGGCGTTTGATGATGGGATAGAGCTCGGCTGCGAGAAGAATGCATAGCGAGCTTGCAAAGAACTTCGGACTCTCTGCATAGACGAAGGCTGCATTCCAAGTTGTATAGAGGAAGTTCCAGCCGATTGTCGTATATGCAATGAGATCGCCGTGCGATTCAGTAGAAATCTTCCAATATTTTGGCGCAAAAGGGATGGTTATACATAATAGGAGGCCGGTAAGCGCATTGAATGTATTCCCCATCGTAAAGTCTTTAATGGTCGCTTCCATGATATTAAGGAATAGAACGCCATATACGAACCACAACACCCAATCCTTCTGTAACCCATTCCAGAACGGTCCTTTTCGTTTCTCGTAGTTAGCAATACGAATGAATCCAACAAATATCGTAGGAAGAATTACACTTAAAATCTTGGCCCACCGAAACCAGCCTTCGACACCGCCCATAAGCCATAAGGGAAAGGTTAGTAAAGAAGCAATCCAGAACCAGTGGGCAAACTTATAATGCTTGCGCATGATACTGACAACAATAAGAAGCAGAACTATGTAGCCGATCATACTAACGCCGTACTGCCATGCAGGAATATCCATGATAAACCTCCTTTTTTGTGAAAGCGTAATCAATTGCTGCCGATACTGAGCTTCAACCCTACAATGCTTGGTTAATTCTTAAACATAACAACTGTTCGGTTTTATTGTATTGGGAATTAATTGGTTCTGTCTGTGCTAATTAACACACAAAAAACAAATTAGATTCAGTACTCTTTTCATATAAAAATAAATCGCAATAAGCGATTCAGTTGGGCGGGGAGTTTATGTCTGAGGATAGAAAATTACATATTATTGAGGCGACGAATCGTGTTATCTATCGAATGGGTATTGCGGGTACGACAATGCGGAGAATTGCCGATGAAGCCGGGCTTAGCACAGGGGCGTTGTATCATCATTACAATAGTAAAGAAGAGATTCTTTATGATGCGATGGATCGCAGTCTATCCGTATCTACGAGAATTGCCGAGGAGGTACAGCAAGGGAAGTATAGCCGCGGGGAAGTTATTGAGCAAATCAGCGAGAATGTGAAAGATCGTTTTAACAAAATAGATGACAATCGAATGCAGTTCTATCTTGCCCAGGAAGCGATACTAGGGAATGAGGAAATCTCCAATCAATTGAAAGTTAAGTATAAGAAATGGATTGGTCATACCGAGGAGCTGTTGCAACGCTTGTACGAAAAACAACCCGGGAAATACAATAAAGCCATTGCCTCATTGCTGATTG
Source organism: Paenibacillus sp. FSL R5-0923 (assembly GCF_038009145.1). Lineage (NCBI taxonomy): Bacteria > Bacillati > Bacillota > Bacilli > Caryophanales > Paenibacillaceae > Paenibacillus > Paenibacillus sp. FSL R5-0923. Next base: position 444,460 of record NZ_JBBPAT010000001.1, on the reverse strand, counting down.
GAGCTATTGACGGGATCGTTATGCAGACGCTGCTGGGTGTGGCGAATACGGATGATATTGAAGATATTTCCGAGGTATACCACAAGCTTCTTGTAGAAGGCATTCCGAAGCTGTTAGAAGCATGGGATGAATAACGCAGAGCGTGGCGGTACGGCTAATCCTTGTGCGTGTAATTCACAGAATGAAACTCCCCGCAGCTTGCTGCGGGGAGTTTCATTATACGTTTACTGTTGTATAAGCAACCTCATATTGTGCAGCTTCAATCCAGGTTCCTGTCTTAAAGTCTCTGCCCCGGACAAGCACTTTATCTCTATATACTTCCACATAGAAGCCTTGGCTGCCTGTCTTATGCTTATCTTCGTTTGTCCAAAGGTAGGCGACAGAAGCAGCATTAAACATTGTTGCCATCTCTCCATGGCCAGGGTACATAGTGTTGTCTACCTCTAACTCCCAATGGGTGTGACCAGTGAATAACAAGGTCTGGGGGTGTCTCGAAAGAATCTCTTTTAATTCCTTATCTTGAGTGACACCATACCAATCTTGTGATTCTAACGATCCAGCTACTGTATCTTTAAGCGGTTGATGCAGGAAAAGAAAGATAGGCTGATCCGGTGAAGCTTGCTCCCCAAGCTTATGCTCCAGCCAATCAAGCTGCTTAGAGGAAAGATGACAGAATTTAGGTAATCCTTTTTCTGTACCTAGAAAGATAAAATGATAGCCATTAATCCAGTGATCATGATAGGGTCCAGACATTCCAGTCTGTGACGTATACATCCCTAAGCGAGACTTCCAAATCCCGAGGCCTACATCATGATTACCTAAAGTGAAAGTAATGTCGGGCAAGTCAACCTTATGTTGATTAATGATACGAAGCATTTCTTTATATTCAGCAGAAAAACCATGGTTTGTGACATCACCGATATGCATAATCCCACTGCTGCCTTTTCCATGTGCGGCTATATCACGGAGCGCCAGCTCAAAGTTAAGATTGTACTCATGATTTCGGTCAGCGGTGACATGCGTATCCGTGATGATCTGAAAGGTAATAACAGGCTTCTCTTCAGGTAATGTGTTCACGCTCATGTTTAGGCATCCCCCTTCATCTTATGAATCTATGAAATACTGTGGCTGTTCACTAATGCGTCTTCCCGCTAATGTTCAGTCCTATGATCCCGGTTAGGATAACGGCTATCCATAGTAGGGAGGACAGGGTTAGCTTTTCTTCGAAAAATAGGGCTCCTATGAAAGAAATAAGGATGATTCCCGCCCCTGACCATATCGCATAAGCAACGCCTACCTTAATAGAGGTGAGGGCAAAATTCAGGGAGGTGAAGCTGGCTCCATAGAACAGGAACATGAGCACGGAAGGCCAGAGCTGAGTGAACCCCTGAGATATTTTCATTGAGATGGTCCCTGACAGTTCGAACACAATAGCTAGCATCAGAAACATCCATGCCCATATTCCTTCTATTTTCACAGGGAAGTAACCTCGATGCTGAGTTCAGCGTAAGATCGCACAATGAGATCTGCATCCGGGAGAATATGCGACGAAGCACTAATATCTTCATTTTCAGTTATTCCTATAGCTACCTGTACACCCGCTGCTTTAGCCATTCGCATATCCCCATTAGTATCACCGATAACTGCTGTGTGCGCGGGTTCAACGGCCAACCTTTCGCAGGCAAGCTGCACCATGTCGGGGAAAGGTTTACCCTGATCCACAAGGTCTGTTCCAATTACCTCGGAGAAATAGTGCCGTATGCCGAGCCATTGGAGATGTTTCTCTGCAGCATCTGTTTCATCTGCGGTCACCACGGCGAGAGGGATGCCAGCACTCGCACATTCATCGAGAAAACGATGAATACCCGGCAACGAGTGAACGGGGCGTTTCTCTTCCAACATAACATCCGCTTCCAGACGGCACTGATGAACAAGCTCCATGGACTCCGCCCACGATAAACCTTGCAGATAACCCTGCCATGACAGGATGGCATAGAGGTCACTCATAGTCCCCATAGCCAGGGGGCCGTTCCGATCATAATCGGTAATGCTTCCTTGGGCATTGTGTATAGTTCCCATTAATGCAGGGAGCTGTTCTTCTGGAATCTGTAGTCCTCTTTGCTTCATATCCTTCGTGAATCGCTCTAAAAAACACTCGCCCCAGCTGCCCCAGAGGGATACGAACTGGAGCAGCGTACCATCCTTGTCGAATAGAATAGCTGCTACAGCGTATCTGCCTTGTGGCGTGATGAGCTCAGACATGAACTCCACCGCCTTTATTTTAGTTTATCAAGCGCTGCTTGCGCTGTTTCCTGTGCTTCCTTAAGTGCCTGTGCTGCAGGAATATTCTCAATCTGCACCTTATCAGCGGCGATTTTCAGCGCATCGTTGATTTTGCCGCCAGTTGGATCTTGGAATGGTGCAGAGCCATGAGAAGCTTGCATCAACGGAATCTTAATCTGTGGATTGCTTTCACTGAATGACACAAACGCCGAGTCTTGCAATGCGGATTGGCGCACCGAAATATATCCAGTATTAATGGACCAAGAGGCAGTATTCTCGGCATTTGTGAAGTAGGTTAGCCATTTCATAGCCGCTTGTTTCTCACTGTCGCTAGCTTTAGATAGAATGCCGGCCATCAGTGCTTGGGCTACGGGTTTGCCCTCGCCAATCCCTGCCCAGCCTGGCTGCTCCATAGCAGAAACAATGCTAAAGTCGAGGTCACCTTGATCGCCACTGGAGCCGGTGTAGCCTGCGGATTGATTCTTCATTACATCATCAATTGTTTTGTACCAATATTCCCAGCCTTGACCCCCTGAATGAATCCGCATGATCTTATCCTCGTGGATCCATTTGCGGAACAAATCCCAGGTTTCGATCCACTCTTTAGAGTCGATCATGACTTGTTTCCCATCCTCGCTAAGAATAGTGCCTCCTTTGCTGAGCACGGCATCAATCATGTTCCCTGAACCCCACATAGGCTCCCAACCGAAGAAGGTGGTTTTGCCGCCGTCTTTCACGGTCATTTTCGCAGCTGCGGCAGCTAGGTCTTCCCAAGTCTTCAATGTGCTCGCATCAATTCCGTTCTTCTCAAAAGCATCTTTGCGATAGTACATAACCTGTGTTGTTCCATACATCGGCAGGAAGTATTGCTTGCCATCAACCTGGCCCTGATTTAGAAAGGTTTGGACAAAATCCTCTTTATTAAAATCTGGCTGCAATGCCATAAGCTCATCTATCGGTGCGAAATATCCTTTGCGGGCCCAATCTACGTTTGAGGAGAGAGCAGCAGCAGGCACTTTTCCTGTAGCAATCGCCGCTTGCAGCTTCTGCTCGGTTTCAGTGTAGTCTGCCTGCGCGATACCTTTGACAATGACCTCTTGCTGAGAGGCATTAAATTTCTGAATCAGTGCCTCCATATTCTCACCAAGCTTACCGCCGAGACCATACCAGAACTCAATCGTTATCGGTGCATTTTGTGTAGGCGCAGCCTCTGCGGAGGGGGAGGAAGAAGCTCCATTTGCCGCTGTAACATTACCTGTACTCGCATTTCCTCCACAAGCTGTTAACATTGTAAATCCGGCAACCAAAGATAGGGCGGACAGTCTCTTCAATACGTTCATCATCATTCTCCTCTTATTAAATAGAATAGTTAGCTTATCCTTTGCTGGAACCAGCGGTCATGTTTACGCTTTGCATGATGGTTTTCTGAGCTAGTAGAAATACTAGCAGCAACGGGGCGATGGTGAATGCGCTAGCGGCCATGATCAGCGGCCATTTCAATCCGTAAGCACCTCCTTGAGTGAAGAAACTACGCAGACCGGCCGAGACCAGCTGTAGATTAGGATCTTTGGTGATGAGCATTGGCCAGAAATAGTTATTGTACTGATCAATGAAGGTGATCAGGGCTAGCACAGCAAAGGAAGACCGTGTAATGGGGACAAGAATGGTCCAGAGAATCCGCATATGCGAGGAACCATCCACTTCTCCAGCCTCTACCAGCTCATGGGGAACCTGAAGGAAGGCTTGCCGAATTAGAAAGATAGAGAAGACACTTACACAGTTAGATAGAATCAACCCGGCATATGAATCCAGTAGATGAAGCTGGGACAATACCAGATATCCGGGAAGATAAACGGCGGTGGCAGGGACCATATAGCCGAAAAGAATGACACCTGCGAACAGCCCTCTGAAGCGGAATTTCATATGCGTAAGCGCATAGGCCATCATCCCGGAATTTATCACCTGCAAAATAACAATCGACACGGCGACAAATACGCTATTGCCCATATATCTAAAGAAAGGGGCTTCGTGCCAGGCGGCTGAAAAGTTACCCCACAGCGGCTCTTTCGGCCAGATCGTCGGCGGAGACTGCCAGATTTCATCATTGGTTTTTAAGGCGCTGGTGACCATCCAATAGAAGGGGAAGGCCATGATCAGTGCAATAGCTGCAAAAAATAGATGGCGGGCCAGTTTGCCCACTCGTACGGTCGTTGCATTCATCAGTCGTTCTCCTTTACAGCAGTAGTTATTGATAATGGGTTGTCCGTTTACTAACCTCTAGTGAGATTACGGAGAGCAGCATACATATAAATACCAGAATCATTGCGACACTAGAGGCTTCTCCAATCTGAAAGGCTTCAAAGGCAGACTGATAATACATATAGAGCAAGGTACGTGTTGATCCCGAAGGTCCACCTTGTGTCAGTACGTTAATCTGGTCGTATGCCTGTAAGGCACCAATGATCTGTACGATGAACAGAAACAGTGTCGTTGGCGAGATTAGCGGTAAAGTAATACGGTTGAATTTTTGCACAGCATTTGCTCCATCCAGTTCAGCGGCTTCCAACAGATCGGTAGGGACATTGCGTAGTGCCACCAAGTAAAAAATCATCGCCCAGCCTACCGATTTCCATATCGTCACGAGCAGAACGCCGAGCAGTGCCCATTTAGGATCTTGAAGCCAACCGATTTTTTCTAGACCTAAGAGGTCAAGTACAGTATTAGCAAGGCCAATTTCAGGTTCATAGATCCAGGACCAGACAATGGATACCGCCACGGTCGGCGTGACCCAAGGGGAGAAAAGCAATACCTGATAGAGGGTGGAGCCTTTCAGCTTCCCATTCATCAGGAGTGCAAGTCCAAGTCCGATCAGAATAACGGGCAGTACACTTCCCGCACAGAATAACAAGGTTACTCTTAGCGCTTTATAGAAGGCGGGATTGCTGAACAGATCCAGATAGTTGGTTAGTCCGACAAAGGTTTTCTCGGGGCTCATGAAGTCCCATTCAGTAAAGCTGAGATAAAATACATAAAGTAATGGCGCGAGCCAAAATACCACGAATGGAATCATTGCCGGCAAGGTGAAGAGCACCGGTTTCAACTCACCTATAAATCTTGTGCGTTTCATTATTTTGTCGATACCCCATTCCATCTTCTGTTTTTTACGGTATAATTCTGAGGAAAGCTCCTCCGTTCAAAAAAAATTGTACACTCATCGAGCAGCTGCGTGGTCAAGCGGGCGTAAAGATCGATGCGAGATTATGTAAAAATTTAAGAGATTAGCGAAAGTAGTTGCTATTTTGTGTAAAATAGAAGGTAGATTCTAAGTGGAATGAAGGTGCAGCTATGAAACAGGTAGCCTTTGGTGAAGAGAATAGAGACTTATCTCCACGCGAGCAGCTGCTGCGTCCGATGATTGATGCTATTGCTCAGACGATGGACTTATATGGCGCCAATTACTCATTCGGGCAGCTGTATGGAATTATGTTCTTTGAAGACCGGCCGATGACGCTTGAAGAGATGAAGAATGTGATGAATATGAGTAAGAGTAATATGAGCTATGGAGTTCGTTCTTTGATGGCTTCCAAGATGGTGACCAAGCTGGAGGAGAAGCGGGAGCGAAAGGATCTGTATGCAGTGGAAACAGATTTTTTTCAGACCTTTAAGAACTTTTTTGGAATGAAGCTGCAGCGGGAGATTGATGTCATGAGGCAAGCCTTGGATGTTGTTATTCCTGAGCTGGAGGGATTGGTTCATGCCGTGGATACGCCTGAGGAGGAGCGGCAATTCTGCCTGAAGGATCTGGAGAAGCTGGAGCATGCCATTCAATATTATGATTGGCTGCAGCAGTTTGTGGACGAGCTAGGGGAAGATAATTACTTTGTAGACAAGAGAAGGTCCTAGACCGTCTACAATTACACATAGATGTACATAATTATATATAGATCTCCATGTGAGGGAGGTGTTCCTTAAGTCAGTTCAGGCTTAGGGTTCGCCTCCTATTTTTATGATAAGAAACAAAATAAAAAAGAAAATGTAACCAAAAGTAGGTGGAACTGTCACCAAATATGTAGTTACATAGTGAATAAAAGATCTTTTTAAGGAGATTCAGAGATTGCATACGAAAAAATATATGATACTTTTAGTCATTGTTCTGCTAATAAGTCTTGCTGCTATTTTCAACAATCAACACGAGTCTTCTGCAGTTACTATAGATGTGAACGGTCAAATCATTAAGACAGTAGCTGCATATCCGGGCTCGCCTGATGAGCTAATGATTCCCAAGGCTGCAGCAGAACAGGCCCTTAATATGCATATCGGCTGGCAGAAGCAGGGGGCACTTCCGAAAGGTATTTACTATAGAGACCATGTAGCTGTGCTGATGTACCATCATCTTTCAGAGAAGCCAATGCCGCAGTTTCCTTGGATCTTATCTGCCGATCGGTTTGATGATCAAATGAACCTGCTGAAGCAAGAAGGGTTTCACGTGATTACGATGGAACAATACCGTGAATTTATGCTGAATGGCGGCACGGTTCCAGATAATGCGGTGCTGCTGACTTTTGATGATGGATATGAGAGCTTTTATGAGTTGGCTTTTCCTATTCTCAAAAAATATGGCTATACGGCAGTGAATTTTGTTATCGTATCTACGATTGATCACCCAGATCCGAATAGTGTGCCGAAGCTCAATTGGGAGCAGATGCGGGAAATGAAGCGGGACGGGATGGGATTCTATAGTCACACGTACGATTTACACCATTATGGTATCGTAGATGCTGAGGGTGGGGAGCGGCCAGCCGCCAGTGCTTTGTTATATATCGATGATGAGAACAGAAACGAAATGAATACGGAGTACTACAGCAGAGTTACTCGTGATTTAGCCAAGGCGGAGCAAAGACTGAAGGAAGAGCTGGGGAATACCGATTCAGCGATTGCCTTTCCTTATGGATCATACAATGACCGATTGCTATCGGCATGTGATTCACTCGGAATTTCGCTAACATTTAAAATCCAGGATGGGATCAATGCGAGAACGGACCGGAATGCCTCCCGGATCAACGGGGGAAGTCAGAGTCTAACTGCAGTCCAAACTCTTGAGCAGGTTAAACATATAGATTCGCCTATGGAATTAACCCTGAATAACCAAAGAGTAGCTCTGATTGGTAGTGCGCCCGAAATGAGGAAAGGGACCCTGATGGTTCCGTTTATACAATTATGCAAGGATCTACATATTGATCTTAACTACGATCAGAAGAGTCGAATCGTTAAGTTAATGAACACAACGGGAGGCTCATAAACGGCTAAGGAAATGTATGGAATGGATATCAGCTTTCCCTATGTTCATTAGGAGTTTACAAAAAGTGAGAAATTTCGCCAATTTGGGCGAATCACTAGTTGCTATAAGTGAATTCCTTACTGTAGACTATAATTAGAGTACTAATTGGTAGGCGAATGGAGAGAACAGATGGAAGTATTTAAGCGTTACTACGCGAATTTAACGGTCCGGCGTTTTTTTATTTTGGGGCTGGTTGCCCTGCTGCTATTCAGTATTAGAGATATGCTCAATTTAGTACTGTTAACATTTCTGATTGCTTATGTAATGAACAGCTTTCAGGTGCTGCTCACGAAGCGAATCAATAAATATGTTGCGGTCAACAGTAAAGTCATTATTGTTATTTTGTATTTAGCTCTGATTGCTCTGATCGTAGTGACCTTAGTGAATTATTTACCGAAGGTCTTCACACAGATAAAGCAGTTAACTAATTTTCTGACCAGTTTAACCCCTGCAAACATTCCGCAGAACGAAATCGTGCAGTATTTATTTGCCCAGCTTAAGGATTTGAACTACCAGTCTTATGTGAAAGATGGTCTTGAATACGTCCTGAAAATAAGTAATTGGGGCACAAGCTTCGTATTATCCACCATTCTGAGCTTTGTCTTTATCCTTGAGAAGAACAGAATTGTCAGTTTCACTGCCCGTCTTAAAGAGAGCAAGATTTCTTGGTTCTATGTTGAGCTTGAGTATTTCGGTAGAAAATTCATCTCATCGTTTGGTAAAGTGATCGAAGCGCAAATTCTGATCGCGCTGTTTAATACATGCTTTACGGTGATCGGACTCTGGATCTTAGGTTTTCCGTATTTATTCGCCTTATCGATTATGATCTTCCTGCTTAGTTTGATTCCAGTTGTAGGTTTTGTGATCTCCTTAATACCACTTTGTATTATTGGTTACAACATTGGTGGCATAGCAATGACGATATATGTATTGGTTATGATCGCCATACTACATTTTGTCGAGGGTTACTTCTTAAATCCAAAACTGATGTCATCCAAAATGAACCTGCCTATGTTCTACACCTTTATCGTACTTCTCTTCTCTGAGCACTATATGGGTGTATGGGGTCTAATTCTCGGCATTCCAATTTTTGTATTCTTCCTGGATATACTGGAGATCAATAGAGATAACAAGATAGAGACTTAGGAATTCAGTTAAATAGCGTTGAATATACGAAGAGGGTGATCCGATAGCCATTCAATGGCTTTCGGATCACCCTCTTTATTTTGGCGCGGAGAAATGTTATACGGCCACTATATGTATCTTTCTTAGCCGAAAGAAGTGAGAACACTCTCCGTAACGATGTCCCTCAGCTCCGCTTTGTGTGCTGCATACTGCTCGGCTGTAATGCTTCCAGAGGCTAGTCGTGAATCTAGCTGTTCCGTTAGCTGGGTTACCTGTAGATCGATCACATCTTCAATATCTGTGTTTTGTTCTATTGCAATATCTTGAAGTGATTTGCCGTCATATAAGGCATCGTACAGATCATCATCTGTGGGTTGGTTAAGGGCTTTCAATAATAATTCGTCTTTATCCGCAACACTTGTGGTGGACCATTGAGTTGACGAGCTTGCGTTAGCAGTAAGGCTACTCCAAGCATTTCCGAAAGACATTACTATAACTACGGTTCCTACTATAATCACTCTTTTTATATCCATTAGAGTCCTCTTTTCTTATTTTACGAATAACGTTCTATGGTTTCTGTTGAAAGTGTCTGTGATGGTTGTGGTTTAACTTATTTCTATTATAACCCGGAAAGCTGAGCTGAAGCTTAAACAATATTTAAGATAACCTAAAGATTTAACATTGAAATGATATAGCGATAATATACCCCTAGTATAATTTCCAGATGATCTAAATTGCATATTTATGCAGAAGGGTCACAATCAAACTTACGGGGAGTGTTCGGAGTTTTGAGAATAACAGCAAAAGCTAAACGTTTTCTATCCAGCGTAATTGCAAGTAGTTTGATGTTGGGGATCATGGTTCCAGCAGGATATGCGGAAGAACAGCGGCCGGATACAGAGCAGACATCTTCCGAATTAGGAGCACATTTTGATGAACAGGTTGAGCTCAACACGCTTTTAAGTCAACCGACTGTAATGACAGATGTATACGCGACACCAACCAATCCAGGCTCTTTACTTATTACAGAGGTTGTTCCAGATACTAAAAATGTAAAAGGCGCGGATGGTAGTTCTGTAGATGGTTACGAATTTGTTGAGGTTTACAATAATACGGACGAGCCGGTTAACTTTAAGGATTATTATTTCTTTTATAATGACAAAGATACTTGGACACCAAATGGCGATGCGGTCATACCGGCGCATGGAAATATCGTCTTCTGGATTATGAACGGCAATAATCTGAGTGTTCCTGCCGAAGATTTCATCAAAAACTTTAATCCTTCAGCATCTCTGCAGGAAGGTGTAAACCTGTTCCGTATTAACGGTGGCGGTGGTATGGCAAACACTTCTCCGCGCAACTTACAAATTAAAAGTAAAGCAGGAGATGCTCTTATTGTCTCTGCTTCTTATGGAAAAGAACAGGTGAAGGAAAACAACGGGATTTTCTATAAGTATTCGCAATCCGACAGCTCTATGATGAGTCTCATGGCGATTTCGGGAACGGTTGCGGCTACACCAGGAACCGTAGATCCAGAGCAACTGCCTGAGCTAGTACCTGGAGACAAGCAACCGGTAATTGAACACCACTCGCAGAGCAGTGTGGATCCAGCGGATCTTCCCGTCACCGCGAAGATTACGAACCTAGAGATTGGACCAGACGGAACGCTACCGGTAGTGAAGTTGCAATACGGCTCTCCTTCTCAGGTGAAAGATACGGTAATCACCATGACCTCAAAAGGTGAGGGGGAATACACGGCCGTGATTCCTGCGGCTGCACTGGAAGAACCAGAACTGCACTACAGCATTCGTGTAAACAATGTAACAGAGAGCTATTCTGTTCATGTGAACCTGCCTGCATTTGATTCGAATAATGTGCCACCGCTGTTAATTACAGAGCTGCTGCCCAATTCGACGAATGTAAAAGGAACGAGCAGCGATGCTTTTGAATTCATTGAGGTATATAACAATACTGATGCACCGATTGATTTTAAAAACTACAAGATCTATTATCGCTATCCTGATAAAGGCAATGCTTCCGATGTGAAGTGGCCCTCTACGAAAGAGAGTTTTGTAATTCCTGCACAGCAGTCCGTAGTGTTCTGGGTTATTAATAGTGCTAACAGTACATACACCGCTAGTGATTTTAATGCAGAATTCAACACTAATCTGATGGATGGCACAAATCTCTTTCAAATCAAAAGCGATGGGATGGCGAACTCTGGCCGCCGGGCCGTCGTAATCAAAAGTAATACCGAGAAAGAAATCTCCTCTGCGTATTATGATGCTGATCTTACCTATGATGGTGGGGCTAAAGGTGACGACACCAAAGAAAATAAAGCCCTTCTATACAAGTATCCTGTGAATGGGCAAAGTAAAATGCTCAAGATTAGCACAGGATCAGCGGTTCCGTCACCAGGGCAGGTAGATGTTGCACTGCTTCCTAACACACCGATCCATGTGGATCCGGATACCGAAAATCCGACGGTAAATGATCTGACTGCTGTAACGGAGATTGATCAGTCGATGAGTCTGGATTTGAAGGCTTTCGCGGATGACAATAAAGCCGTTACGTCTGTAGAAGTAAGGGTAGCTTCGGATAAGCAGCCTGATTTTGTCAGCCATAATCTATCTCAAGACTTTAACGATAGCTTGTATCATTATAAATTGTCGTCTGCTGATTTGATCGGCAGAAATGAAATACAGTATTATTTCGTCGTTTCTGATGGCACGAATGAGACCGAATCTCCGGTAATGAAAGTGAAAATTACAGGTGGCCCAGATCAATCATCACTTCGTTTGAATGTGAAGGATGGGCAATTCATTAATGGCTCTATAACGGTAAAAGGAACCTCTGCTACCGCAAAGGCTGATGAAGTGGGCCTGAGCATCGACAATAAGGTACTTGGCAATAACGAGGTATATGCCGCGCTTGAGAATGATGCTTACTTTGTATTTGATGCGAAGAATGTAGATTATTATTTCAAAAACGGTATCACCATGGGACCAGAAGAATTAGGGGATGCGAGTATTCTATACACCTTTATGGACCCGATTACTACGTATACGACATTGACCTTCCCGATCTCCTCTGCCGCTTTGCAAGTGGGCAAGGATAATGTGATCTACATTCGGGCGGGCTCTAAATCATCGCCTTTTGACCCTCGTCCCGAGGAGAATAAAGATGATTTTGAAGTAAAGAATGTGCGCCTATTACTTGCAGACGGTACTGAAGTTTGGGACCCTGCTTATGCAGAACGTGATAAAGAAATTAAGATGGGGGACAGCGCAGGTAAGCATGAATCCATCGGCTTCCGGTTCGATCTGAAATCTGATTTGTTCCGTTCGAAGGCTTATAACTGGAATACTACAGAAGTAACGGACGGAGAACATAAAGTAACAGTGACCGAAGGTGGATCCAAGGTATCGTCAAACGTAGTTGTAGACAACACGCCACCATCTATTAAAGCATCGATTGAAGATGGAAAAACTTATCGTGGTAATTTCGTAATTACTGCTGAGATCAAGGATACTTACGCAGGTGTAGATAAAGTTAGCGTGAAGCTGGACGGCAATGTTATTGAACTGCCTTATGCTACTACATCCGGAAAGCTGTCCGGTGGAGACCATACGCTTTCTATCACCGCATTGGATAAGATAGGTAATCAGGTGGAAAAGGTAATTACATTCCATGTACCGAATGAAAATCCATTTGCACCACTCCTGATCTCACCTCAGAACTGGGAGATTGGTGTGGGTACGAATCCGACCTTGAAGGTTAAGGTTGAAGATCCTAACCAGGATAAGATGGATGTTACCTTCTATAGAGGCTTCAAGTACGATGGTAACCATCCAGAGCAAGGATTTACTGGATTTAAGAACGCATCCGATACAGAACCGCCGAAGCAATCCGTTCCTGCGGGCGAAGAAGCCCTTAGCAGTGACGAATACAGCAAAATAAGTGCAGTTGACGGACAGTACTTAATTAACGATGCTGTTGAGCAATTCCCATATCAGCGCTATGAAATTAAGCTGGATGAATCGGTGAAGGCTTCAGATCGTGTGGATATTGAATGGAAGGGTAATTCACTTCCAGGTCGTAAAGTAAGTCTCTACGCGTGGAGTCCTGCTGAAGAGAAGTGGATACAGCTGGATCATTTGATTGCTGGTACTGAGGATTTTGAACTGAAATCTACGGTGACTGTTGGAGAATTCGCTAGCGGAGATAGCATTGCTGTCATGGTTCAGGATGAGATTGCGTCCGCGACTAAGACTGCACCTACAGTTACGCAGGATACCTATGATTTTTCTTTTGTATGGATGTCTGATACGCAATATTATTCTCAAAGCTACCCTTACATTTATCAGAAAAATGTAAAGTGGATTGCCGACAATAAGGATAATTTGAACTTGAAATATGTAATTCATACCGGAGATGTAGTGGACAAATCCTATCAGGAATATGAATGGGAAGAAGCCGATCGGGATATGAAGGTACTCGAGGATGCAGGTATTCCATATGGTGTTCTTGCGGGTAATCATGATGTAGGCCATCAAACCGGAGATTACACGAAATTCTGGCAATACTTTGGGGAATGGAGATTTAAGGACATGCCAACCTTTGGCGGATCCTATGACAACAACCGAGGCCATTATGATTTAGTATCTGCGAATGGAAATGACTTCATTATCGTATATATGGGCTGGGGACTGGCTGAAGAAGAAATTGAATGGATGAATGAGATCGTTGCTCGTTATCCAGAACGTAAAGCGATTCTTTGTCTTCATGAATACCTGCTCGTATCTAATAACCGCGCACCGATTGCCGATACGATCTTTGAAAAGGTTGTAAAACCTAACAAGAACGTAATCGCAGCTTTGTCCGGTCATTATCATGATGCGGAGCTTAAAGTAGATGAGTTGGATGACAATGGAGATGGCATTGCGGACCGCAGTGTATATCAAATGCTGGCAGATTATCAAGGTGCCGAAGAGGGTGGACTTGGTTATATTCGTCTGCTTCAGTTCGATGTAGCTAACAACAAGCTTCGTGTGAAGACTTATTCGCCTTACTTGGATGATTATAATTATTATGATGAAAATGAGTTCCCGGGCAAAGATGAGTTCGTACTAGATCTCGATCTGCAGCCTGTAACAAAACGTGTAGCTACCGATTACATTGGAGTTAAGGTTTACAGTGAACAAACAATCGCGACCAATCAGCAAGTAGAGAGCGGTACGGAGACTCAGGTCACTTGGAGTAAGTTAAATCCAGAAAGCTACTATCAGTGGTATACAAAAGTCGAGGATGATAACTCTGGTAGTGTGCTTTCAGACATTTGGGGCTTCTACACTGGGAAAGAGAATGTAACACCAACACCAACACCAGAAGTAACGCCGACACCAGAGGTATCGCCATCGCCAGAAGTGACGCCGACACCAGCACCAGAGGTGACATCGGCACCTCCAGTAGTTTTACCAGTGCCAACAGTGACTCCAACGCCTACAGCCACACCTGGAGCGGGAAAAGGAAACATTGAACTGGCATTAGGAAGTAATGGAACGTATACAGCTAATCCGTCAGCCTTGAAGAAGCTGATAGAGGAAGCTGCTACAGGGGGAAGCCTAAAGATTAGCGTAGGCGGGGCAACCTCGGCTCAAGATCAGATTAGAATTGCTCTTGATGCAGCGGCCGTTCAACAGGCTGTCGATAAGAAGTTGAATTTGAATATTGTTTCATCTAACGTTACATTGAGCGTACCATCAAGCTCTTTACCAGCCATCCCGGCAGGCAGTGATATGCTGCTACTAAGCATTGATACGAGTATGATTTCTGTACAGGCCAATGTTTCTGGAATGAGTCCATCCAGAGCTAACGTTACGCTGAACCTCAGTACATCAGCAGGGGGCAAAGAAACGGCTATCCACCAGCTTAAAGGTGCTGTTACGATTACCTTGACGCTGACGAAAGAACAGCTTGCTAAGCTCGATACAGATTTTGCGGGTGTATATTATGTAAATGGCAGCACGTTGGAATATTTGGGTGGAGTGTTTAAGGATAATACCGTTACCTTTACAACAGATCATTTCTCTTCCTTCGCGGTACTGGAATACCATAAGCAATTTAGGGATACCGCTGGTCACTGGGCAGAGCCGTACATTTCCAAGTTGACGGCTAAGCATGTGATTAAGGGTATCGACGATACGCACTATGGTCCACAAGCGAATGTAACCCGTGCAGATTTTGTTACACTAGCCATTCGTTCACTCGGATTGAATGAGACAAGTGAAACTACGGGGAATGGTGCTTTTGCTGATGTATCAAAAGATGCTTATTATGCATCATCGATAGACAAAGCTGTCCAGCTTGGACTCATCCAAGGCAGTGATGGCAAGTTCCGTCCTAAAGATGCAATTACACGTGAAGAAGCGGCTGTTGTCCTGCAGAAATTAATACAATACAAAGCTGGAGTGCAGTCTTCCATTGCTGCTACTGCAAGCTTTAAGGATATAAACAGCGTATCAGAGTGGGCGAAGCAAGCGGTAAGTGAATTGCAAGCTAAGGGAATCCTTGACGGTAAGGGCGACAATCATTTCGATCCTCGTGGCAAAGTAACCCGTGCTGAAATTGCAAAACTGTTATATGGAATAATCAATTTATAAGAATAGCATGGCAAAGGCAGGCAGAGGTAACTCTGGCCTGTTTTTTGTCATTTTTTGCACTCTATATTCCTTTTCTTCTAGCAAAGCAGGAAATTCTTACTATTCATATGATTTTTCATATATAATATTTTTGAATAAATTTTTAATAGACATAATCTAGCTTCCTGCTGGCAGTCATAATGATATCTTTCGTTGTTACACTAGTTATTCACGATGATCCGGCAGTTATTCTCCTTGTTACGGCACTTCTTCCAATTGGTGCAGGAATGGGTATTCATCCACGATTGCTTGTATTCCTTATTCTGTTATCCACTGCCCCCCTTCTTCTTTGCTTATCAATTACCAACGTATTTGAACGCTTATTATAGCGCTGGCTCGGACTCATTGCATAATACATAGATTGGAGAAACGAACCTTGAGAGTAAAGTTAGCACATATTTTGCTTCTACTTACGGTAATTTTTGCGGTTCTACTGTATAGAGGGAGTCTTGACTCCATTGATCATCTGTTACAAGACCACGTGATGCAGCACGAGCGGTCTGTGGATACTACGATTGCTATCATCGGGATAGACGATCAGAGCTTGGAGGACTTTGGCAGCTGGCCGTGGAGCAGAAATGTTCATGCACAGCTGTTAGATACGCTCTCCGAGGGACATCCAGCAGTGATCGGTTTTGACCTTACGTTCCCTGTAGGCTCGGAGGACCCGGAGGCGGATACAGAATTCGCTGCGGCTGTGGCCCGTGCGGAGAATGTTGTTTTGCCGGTATATGGCACATTTGCGCCAAATACCGAGCAGGGAAAGATCGAAGCGCTGGAGCTATCCCAGCCGTTTGAGGCTTTGCGGAAGGCTGCGGCTGCAACCGCCCATATCAATACTATTACGGATACTGATCGAGTGGTGCGTAAGGCTCTTTATTCTTTTGACTATGAAGGGGAGTCTATTCACAGCTTGTCATGGACGGTCTACCAGAAATATCGAGAGGCGATGGGGGGCACTGCTGATCCGCAGAAACTCCCACTGGATGACTTTGGGCGCTTTTATATCCCTTATTCAGGTGGCAATGGCGACTTTGAGGAGATTCCTTATTCGGCGGTTCTTAGCGGAGAGGTTCCACCATCTTATTTTGAGAATAGAATTGTGCTTATAGGGCCCTATGCTACAGGGTTTAAGGATGACTTCCTAACACCAATTAGCGGAAAAAATACGTTATATGGTGTGGAAATTCATGCAAATATCATTCAATCTCTACTGGACGATAATTATAAGCGGGTACTGGATTGGAAGTGGAACGAGGTAGTGTTGCTTTTTGTTGCGCTCCTAGCCTATCTACTATTCCGTAAAGTGAAGATGCTATATTCCTACGCGGTCATTGTGGTCATCATTGCACTTCTTATCTTTGCAGGTCGTTTTTTCTATGACCAAGGGATAGTAATTTCACTGGGTTATGTGATTCCCTTTCTAATCGTTAGTTGTATTATCGTAATAGCTTTTCAATATTTAGAAGAACTGATGGAGAAACGTAGAGTTACGGATATTTTTGGTCGATATGTTGCTCCGCAGGTTGTCGATCAAATTCTCAAGAACGGTCAAGAAGGGCTGAAGCTGGGAGGAAGCCGCAGAGAGCTAACCCTGTTATTCGTTGATATTCGCGGGTTCACTCCGTTGTCGGAGGCTGCTGAACCAGAGGAGATTGTTGAGATTCTGAATGAGTATCTGGATCTGACTGCGGGTTGTATTTTTAAGTATGATGGCACGCTGGACAAGTTTATCGGGGATGCCACGATGGCGATCTTTAATGCTCCATTGCTGCTGGAGGATCATCCAATGCAAGCGGTGAAGGCGGCGTGGGCGATGAAGGAAGGCTCGGCTGCGGTGGAACAAAAGCTGTTCGAACGGTTTGGTCTTGTAGTGAAATTCGGTATCGGGGTGCATACTGGTCCAGCTGTATTCGGGAATATCGGCTCCAAGACCCGGATGGATTATACAGCGATTGGCGACACCGTCAACACGGCAGCCCGTCTGGAAAGCAATGCGAAGCCTGGACAAATCCTCATCAGTGAGGCTACCTACGCTTTTGTAAGAGATAGAGTATCAGCCGTTTCATTAGGAGAGATCAAGGTAAAGGGCAAGGAACAAGGAATCAGTGTCTATGAACTGGAGGGATTGAGATGAGGTCGTTAAAGCTTACACTGTCGTTTATGCTGTTGTTCAGTATTCTTTGGCCAGCAGTTGTCACAGAGGCGAAGGATAGCGTCAAAGTTGGGAAAATAACTGCGGTCTCAGGCAAGTCTGAAGTGAAAAAGAGCGGTGGAACGAAGAAATTCAACGCTTTTAAAGGAATGGCGATTACCCAAGGTGATACGATTATAACAGGCAATGATGGGCAAATTAGCCTCGATCTTGATGCTAACAAAGAAGTTACGATCGGAGCTAGTACTACGCTTACCATTAGCCAATTAGTAGAAAGCGCAAAGGCATTGGGTGGGAAAACAAGCCTGAAGCTGCAAAACGGGCAAGTCCTGATCAAGGTGAAAAAGAAACTGGATGGCGATTCCCGCTTTGAGATTGAGACACCAACAGCTATTATGGGCGTTATGGGTACAGAGTTTTTTGTTAGCGTTAATAGCCAAGGCAATGTAGTCCTTAATAATGGGATAGGGAATAACGGCGATTATCTGGGAGTTCTGGAAGGAACAGTTCATGTAGTTTCGACTATTGATCCCACGCTGATTGAGCGTATGATAACAGCCTCCCAGCAGTTAATTATGGAGAATCAACAATGGATAGAGTCGCAGTTGTCCCTAAATGCATTACCACAATTTGCGCTAGAGCAGCATTTGAAATATCTGAACGAAGAAGAGGTATTGGAATTCGAATCGGCTAAGAAAAAAATCGAGCAACTACTCGAGCAAATCAAAGCCGCTATTCCCGTTCACTCAAGTCCGCCTATTCCAACAATTCCACCTCAGATTAACTATGATCTATCTAGTTCAGCTCCCTTAGATATGACGAGACCAACACCGCCGACGAGACCTACACCAACGCCGACACCGGAACCGACGTCAACACCGACGCCGGAGCCAACAGCGACGCCGACGCTGGAACCAACACCAACACCAACACCAACACCAACACCAACGGCAACGCCAACACCATCGCCGGTACCAACACCGGAGCCAACACCAAATCCCCTAGGTGCGCCTGAGCTAGACCAGCAGGAATTTAGAGAACATATCTATGACTATCTCGTCCGTGATAATGAGATTGTTTTGCCGTTTACAGCACCGTTATTCTTTAATATCGCAGATGACACTAATCCTAATGCTGCGAGGGATGGGGTGAGTGTTACTTTGAATCAAAGTGAGGACAAGCTCGATTTAGGTGAGGTATATATTCGAGAGAATAAGCTTCACATTCAGCTGCGTGAATCACTTCCTTATAGCTCTTTCGTTCAAATCAAGGTGAACGGCGGTTTGTTAAAGAATGCCCTTTCCGGGGGTGATGTACAGGAAGAGGATCAACTGATAGCAGATGGCGGTTTTACCTACAAGGGAATGATCACTCCGAGTTATTTTAACCATACTGGCCCTATAGGTGAAGGTGAAGCACCAGAATTTATCATCCATTCGCTGGGTTATGATGTAGGGGAGATTAGATATCGTTATGAATATGATCTAGGAGATCCATCTCCACTAGAAGATACAGATTATGTACTGGAGCGGAACGGTGAGAATACTTTTGTGCTTAAACTTACTCCGGAGTTCTTGAATGGATTATTTCCCGAACCTTATATCGTTTCCATTCCTCTCGTGAGGATTGAAGATACAGAAAACGGCCCTGTAGAGGTAGTAGTAGACAACCTCCAGATTAGATTATCTTTGTTATTTTAAAGGCGCAATAACCTTCGAGAGGAGAACAAACATAATGAAAAAGGAACTCATCTCCATCGTTTGTGGATTTATGCTCATAAGCGCAGTATCATCTAGCATCGTTACCGCAGAGGCAGTACAACCCGTAAGCGGCAATGTTCAAGGGAGTATAAATCAGAATATCTCTTCTAACGCTGTACTCTCTCTTAAACAGCCATGGGGATTGACTGCTGTATCTGGCAGCAATGATCTCATTATCGTACAGTCCGGAAGCAGTACTATCAGCAAGTGGAGTAATGGTGAGCTGCAGACAGTGGCTGGACAAGGTGCAGAAGGATATATCGATGGGAAGAGTGCAAAGGCCTTATTTAATCATCCGACGTATACCGCTGCTGACAGTAAAGGCATTATCTATATCAGTGATACCGACAATCATGTCATCCGTAAAATTATGAATGGAGAAGTATATACCTTCGCAGGAACGGGAGCGGCTGGCTATAAAGATGGACAACCCAATACCGCGCAGTTTAACGCACCGGGTGGATTGGCAATAGACAGTAATGACAATGTATATGTAGCCGATACGCTGAATCATGTGATTCGCAAAGTTACACCGGAAGGTATTGTGACTACTTTTGCAGGTCAGCAGGGTAATATTGGTGCTTATTTAGATGGTTCGGTAGCTTCGGCCAAATTTAATGAGCCCGTGGGTCTTGTGTTCGATGAAACCGGTAATCTCTATGTGGCTGACAGTGGGAATCAGATGATTCGATTGATTAAAGGCAATATGGTTGAGACCTTTGCGGGCAAAGCAACGACAGTTGATCCAGTGACTGGATATATGGCTGGAGGGTTCCACAATGGAGATCGTCTGTCTGCGCTGTTCAATCGTCCTCGTGGACTCGCCTATGCCGATGGAGTCTTGCTGATTGCTGATAGTCTGAACCATAGGGTTCGGGCCATTCAGAAAGATGGAAGAGTCATCACAGTTGCAGGGCAGGGCACCTTGGGAGATCAAGTTGGAGCATTGGATAAAGTGATGTTTAATCAGCCTTCCGGTGTTGCGTTTGCTTCCGGGAAATTGTATGTGACGGATACGCTGAATAACAAGCTGAAGGTATTGAGTCTCGATTTGCAAGCCCTTAAGCCACTGCGTAGCGAGGGTGATCTGCTCGATGCAGTCTCGCTACTACCAGTGGGTAAGGAGATGCAAGTATGGTTGGACGGAGTACAGGTGAAATTGAATACTAACAATCTACCACTTGAGCAATCCGGCAAAATTTATTTACCGGTTAGAGCGCTATTTAGCGCATGGGGAGCGGACATTCGTTGGGATTCGGCAAGCAAAGAGACGATGATTAGCAAAGGGGAGTGGATACTTTCCCTAAAGCCAGATGCAAGTCTTAATGTGCAAAACATAAAGGGCACTTTATATGTGGCAGCTGAATATTTGCCGACGGTTTCAGCTTTTATGCAGGTTTATGATGAGGACAGTCACGCAACTGTGCTGGAAAGTGGCCAATAATGGTTCGTTATTATAAAAGTTAAGGCTGTCGAGAAAAATCTCGACAGCCTTTTTTTATGACGACAATCCTTCAACGACTTTATCAATATTCCATTTAATCATCTTAATGTATGTGTCGCCTTCTTCGCCTTTCTTAGCTAAAGAATCGGTGAAAATCTTAGAATGTATCGGTACACCCGTTTCATTGGAGATGGTTTCCATTGTTTTCGGATTAACGCTCGTTTCCAAAAATAAAGCCGGCACTTGATTTTCATCAATGATTTTAATTATATTTTTCATTTGTTCTGGCGTTCCTTGACTATCGGTATTGATTTCCCAAATAAATGCGGATTCAAATCCGTAGGCTTTTGAAAAATATTTAAATGCCCCTTCGCTTGTAACCAAAATACGTTTCTCCTGCGGGACTTTTTCTACCGCTTCTTTTGCATATTGATCCAATTCATTAAGTTTCTTAACATATTCTGATTGGTTATTCAGATAAAATTCTTTGTTGTCCGGATCTTTTTCGATTACATGTTTAGTGATGATATCTACATATTTAATAGCATTCTGAACATCAAGCCAGGCATGAGGATCTTCTTGAGTTTCTTTGCCCTTTTCTGTTAGGTACATTGGAGTTACTTCATCTGAGACGGCAAAAGCGACATCCTTTTTATTAGTGACATCAAGAAGGTCTTGGAACCACCCCTTACCTGTTTCCAGGTTCAATCCGTTATAAAAAACTAAATCTGCACTAGATACTTTACTTGTATCCTTAGGTAATGGATCGTACATATGCGGGTCTGTTCCGATGGGAACCATGCTATAGACCTCAGCTTTTTCCCCTACAATGTTTTCGGTCATATCCGCGATAATGGAGTAGGTTGCAACAATCTTCAACTTGTCATTGTCTGCTTCTCCCTCACTAACGTTTGAACATGCGGTAAATAGTAAGATGAACATTGTCAAAGAGAGCATCTTTATTGTTTTTTTCATCCTTGTTTAACCCCTTTTCTTAGAAAATTATTTTTGGGCGAGATAATAAATGATATAGCGAACAAACTTACCCCTACTAGAACAATGGTGGCACTTGTAGGTAAATTGAATCTGAAGCTAATGATCACACCTATAATTCCAGATACAGCGCCGATGGTAGAAGCCAGGATAATCATGTGGATCAGCTTATTCGTCCAAAGATAAGATGTAGCTGCTGGAATAACCAGCATTGCAATCACAAGCACAATGCCTACTTGAGATAATGAGGACACAGTAACCACGGATAACAGCATCATCAATAAATAATGATAGAATCCCGTTTTTAAACCAAATGCCTTAGAGACGACAGGATCAAACGAACTAATTAACAGCTCTTTATACAACAATGAAATGATGGCTATAACAACAAGCATGATAATAAATGATTGCATTAATTCGGACTGCGGGACGGCTAAGATGTTACCAAATAAAATATGAGTTAGATCAAGCCCGCTCTTGGCGAAAGTGATTAAGACAATTCCTAGAGCGAAAAATGAGCTGAGAATAATTCCGATCGAGGTATCACTTTTGATATTGCTGCGACTTGTTATGAATTGAATGAGGATGGCCGCTAAAAGTCCAAACAATGAAGCTCCCACAAGAATGTTAATCCCTAAAATATAAGATAACGCCACACCTGGTAATACAGCATGAGACAAAGCATCGCCCATTAATGACATCTTTCTGAGTACAATAAAACTTCCTAAAACCCCTGAAACAATGCCAAGAATGATAGCAGACAATCCGGCGTTAAGCGCATAGATCGGAATGTTTAATAATGATGAGAAATAGTCAATCATTTTCGGTGCCCCCCATTCCTTTGATTACAAGATTACCTAAGGAAGCCCCGTAAGCATTGAGGATATTGTCGGCTGTAAAGGTGTCTTTCACATCGCCAAAAGCAATAAGCTTTTTATTGAGAATGATTACTTTGTCAAAGTATTCTTCGACTTCATGTAAATCATGATGAACGATCAATATGGTTTTCCCTTCTTCGCGAAGCTGTTTAAGCAGTTTTACAATAATTTTCTCACTGACTAGATCTATGCCGACAAAAGGTTCGTCTAAAAAAAATACATCTGCTTTTTGGGCAAGCGCTCTGGCAATAAAAACTCTTTGTAGTTGTCCTCCAGACAAATTACTAATTTGTTTATTTGCAAGATCACTTATATCTACCATGGCCATACATTCCTCGACGCGTTGCCGCTCTTTTTTCCCGGGGCGCTGGAAGATTCTTAAGTTTGGATAGGTTCCAGTTAGCACTGTATCGTTCACTGTGATTGGAAAAGTAAGGTCAATATCATTTTTTTGCGGTACATATGCGATCTTCCGTTTATACTCAGAAATGTCTTTTCCCTCTACCCTCACCGTCCCGCTTCTTTTCTTGATTACTTCTAACAATGACTTAATGAATGTCGATTTTCCTGCACCATTTGGCCCGATAATTCCGATGGTGTACCCAAAGGGGATATCGATATTTACATTTTCTAGCGCTGAATTACCGAAATAATCCACGTTTAGGTTTCTAATCTCAATCATTAAAAAGCTCCTCGTCATGAAATTTATTGATTTGTTTCCTATTGGAAACATTTATTTTTATTATCTAATTTGTTTCCCTAGGTAAACATTTATTCTTAGGTACAATATATTTAACAATGGGCAAAATGTCAATGAAAAAGCTTAAAATTTATTTGATTTTGAATTAGTACAAGCATGCGATCTGCACCGGTACTGGGGTGATTTTTTTAGAATTAAAAATACATACTTGACAGGTAGGAATAAAGGGTTATATGATATCAACAATACTTAAACACTAATTAAATGAACAGTGAAATAATTTATCTGAGCCGATTGGACCGCCAAAGGCTCCCGCACTTTTCCCTTGCCTGGGAGTTGTGCTGGGAGTCTTTTTTTGTTGGCTATGGAGAGAGATGAGGTAAGAATGAGCGATACGTATTGGAGACAGCTGGAGGAGACGGATTGGGTATTCCGCAAGATGGTCCGCAGATTTGTTAAGGAACGGGATAAGGTTGCAGTAGCAGGCATCTCTTTACCCGGCATGCTGATTCTACATAAAATCATTCGCGAGGGTGAACAGCGGCTTGGGGATTTAGCAGATGAACTGGACTTTACGTCAGGTGCGATCACAGCTTTGAGCGATAAGCTTGAGGCAGGCGGATTTACTGTACGCAGACGTAAGGAAGGGGACCGCAGGACGGTGATGCTGGACATCACAGACAAAGGCCGGAAGATGGCAGAGCTTAACAGCAACATTGGGGAACGATGTATTTCGCTTCTGTTTGAGGGGTTCACGGAAGAGGAATTGGTGCAGCAAAGTCACTTTTATCAGCGGATCATTAGTAATCTCGAAGGATTCTCAGACATCTTGCTGAAGCTGGTGAAGGAGAATGCTGAGGCTGAAGCTTCTCCAAACCTTGAACAGAAGCCACGTGCAGTCACAAAGAAAAGTAATTATCTTAGCTATTAAAATAAATTAAATGTAGGAGAGATGAACGATGGGACATTCAACCATATTTCCAACTGGAGCAACCGTATTTAATCCGAGCAAAGCGTGGAGTGGCTATACCGTATTTCAAGCGGGTGAAGAAGGTGTTGTACTGATTGATATGAACGGTAAAGAAGTGCATCTGTGGAAGGGGCTGCTTGGGTTTCCGGCTAAAATCTTCCCTGGTGGTTATGTGCTAGGCAGTACAGGAAGGAGAGATCCCAAATTTGGCATTCAGGATAATGTAGATCTGGTGCAGGTCGATTGGGACGGTAACATCGTATGGAAATATAACAGCTATGAACATATAGAAGATCCGGGTTATGAACCGCTCTGGTATGCCCGCCAGCATCATGACTATCAGCGCGAAGGCAATCCGGTGGGTTATTTTGCACCAGGGCTAGAGCCTAAGGTAGACGGTGGCAAAACCCTAATCCTCGCTCACAAAAATATCTACAACCACCAAATCTCCGACAAGCAGCTGCTGGATGACACGATTATCGAAGTGGATTGGGAAGGGAATATCGTTTGGGAGTGGGCCCCGAATGAACATTTTGCAGAGCTAGGTTTTGATGAAGCGGCGAAAAACGTCTTATTCCGTGATCCTAACTCACGCTCCTTCGGGAATCTGGGGGGCGGTGTCGGTGACTGGTTGCATATCAATTCAGCTTCGTATGTAGGACCTAATAAGTTTTACGATGCAGGCGATGAGCGTTTCCATCCAGATAACGTGATCTGGGATGCACGGGAAGCGAATATTATCGCAATTACAGATAAGCGTACCGGGGCTATCGTGTGGAGAATCGGTCCAGACTACTCACTGCCAGAATTGAAGCATATCGATTGGATCATTGGCCAGCATCATGCGCACATCATTCCGAAGGGCTTGCCGGGAGAAGGAAACCTACTCGTATTTGATAACGGAGGTTGGGGCGGTTATGGTCTTCCCAATCCATCTTCACCCTTTGGGCAAAAAAATGCACTCCGCGACTACTCTCGAATTCTAGAGATTAATCCAGTGACACTCGAAATTGAATGGCAGTATACCGCGGCAGAAGCAGGCTTCTCCGTTCCGACGGATTCCTACAAATTCTACAGTCCTTATATCAGCTCAGCCCAGCGGCTTCCGAATGGCAACACCTTAATAACGGAAGGATCTAACGGTAGACTTTTCGAGGTTACGCCAGAGCATGAACTGGTTTGGGAATATATCTCACCGTATAACGATTCCAGAAATACGAACATGGTTTACCGTTCCTATCGTGTGCCTTATGCGTGGGTACCACAGCTGGAGAAGCCGGAAGAACAAGCGATTGAGCCGATAGATGTCACGCAGTTCAGAGTACCAGGGGCTGCACCTAAGGGATCGGATTCGGTAGTGAACGTGGCAACAACCCTGCCGTTTGTTGAGGGGGCTGCTTGTGTGGCGACGACTGATGAAGCTAGTAGCCGCAAAGCCAACTAATACATTTGAGGGGGATGTCGTTGTGAAAAAGTCATGGATCAGCTCAAGCTTTCTGCTCTTATCCTTATCCGTTGTTATCCTATTATCAGGTTGCAGCTCCAAAGGTGATGCGTCGTCCTCTAAAGATGGAGCATTGAACGGCAAAAAAGAGACATTGAAGATTAAAATCGCTGACATCAATACGAATCCAACCTTTCGTGTGGCATTAGATAAAGGTATCTTTGCCAAACACGGGATAGACGCCGAACTAGTCAACTTTGGTTCCCCGGCAGAAGGTGTAAATGCACTCTTCATTAAACAGGTAGATGTGGCTTTCGGGGCCGATTTTCCCTTGTTGAACGCAGTGTCGAAAGGAGATTACGCTATCATCGCCTCTGCGGGTCTGGCGACAGATGAAGCTTCTACAGAATGGAAGCTGTTCGTACAGAATGATATCAAGACAGCTGAGGAATTGAAAAGCAAGAAGCTGAGCTTTATTCGTGGAACCTTCATTCCGTACCTTTGGGATGAATATTTAAAAGAGCATAACATCGCGCTCAGTGATGTGGAATTGATAGGGCAGGGAGCCTTTGACGAATCTTATATCGCTTTGAAGCAGGGGGCTGTGGATGGTGCATGGTTCTATGGTTCAGTTCTTAATGATAAGCTGGGTGCCCTTGCAGGCGTACATGAGCTGACGGATATGTCCAAAACAACCGTGCGGTTAGGGATGGGCATTGTAGCAGGGAATGATTTTGTAACGAGAAATCCAGAGGGGATCGCGAACTTTCTCGCAGCAGTGGATGAAGCAGGGGGCTATGCCCAGGCTCATCCAGATGAGGTTGCTGATTTGATGTACGAGGAAGTGAAGCAGCCTAAGGAATCGACGATCAAAGATCTTCCGAACAATCCATGGGCGCTCGGATTCACGCAGGCGGCTTATGACAGTCTGACGAAGCAGAAGAAATATATGGTCGACAATGGAATCATCGAGAAGGATTTTGATCTGGATAGCAAGCTGAATCTTGAACCGCTAACCAAAGCTTTGCCGGAAAAAGTCACGTATAAGAAATAGGAGGGTTCAGCATGTCATCACCTGCTAAGCAGCACACCATTCATATTGAGCAGCTTCGCAAGAGCTACAGTGAGTCAGCCGCTGGAGATGTTCATTATATTATTAAAGATGTGGATCTCGTAATCAAAGGCGGAGAGTTCTTCGTTCTACTCGGTCCAAGTGGCTGCGGAAAGTCGACGCTGCTGAATATGATCGCCGGATTTGTTTCCAAATCTGGCGGTAACCTTCGGGTGGATAACGAAGAGGTGAATAAGCCTGGCAGAGATCGGGCAGTTGTATTTCAGCAAGCAGATTCCTCTTTATTCCCTTGGCTAACGGTTCGAGAGAATGTGGAGTTTGGACTGCGAATGAAGAAAATCGCAAAGGCTGAACGGCGCACGATATCGGATAGGTTCATCGGACTTGTAGGACTGAACGGGCATGAGGAGAAGTTCCCGAAGGAGCTATCGGGAGGCATGAAGCAGCGTGTTCAGCTGGCACGGGTGCTTGCCAATGATCCAGCGATCCTGCTGATGGATGAACCCTTTGGTGCACTTGATGCGATGACCCGGAGGACGATGCAGAAAGAACTGGTCAACATCTGGCAACAGACGCATAAGACGGTGATTTTTGTAACCCATGATATTCAGGAAGCCTTGCTGTTGGGGGAACGGATCGGCATTATGTCTGTAGGCCCTTCCTCTAACATCACGGACATTTATGACAATACGCTGCCTTATCCACGGGACGTAGCCTCAGCGGAATTTTACTCGCTATACAACCAGATTCAGAGCCATTTCGAAGAATAGGATAGGGTGGGACAGATGATGAAATGGGTGGAAAAGAAATGGGTTTCTGTATCCATACTATGGATTGCCGCACTCTGCGTCTGGCAGCTTGGGGCAGTGATCTACGGTCCTGATGTGATCCCTGGACCGTGGAGTACGCTTAAGGGTGGACGGGAACTGCTGGAAGACGGAACTTTGATGCAATATATCGGGATTAGCTTTTACCGGGTGCTAATTGGCTGGGTACTCGGCAGTTTAATGGCGATTCCCGTAGGTCTGATTATTGGAAAGGTGAATGTAATTCGTATCTTTGCAGAGCCTTTTCTGAACTTTATTCGTTTTATCCCGCCGATTGCATTCATTACATTGTTTCTAGTGTGGTTTGGCATTGGGGAGCAGTCGAAGATTGCATTGATTATGTACGCTACCTTTTTTATTGTGGTGCTGAATACCTTGACCGGTGTGATGTCCGTAGAGGAGGATAAAATCCGCTCAGCCCGTAGTATGGGCGCCAGTGAGTGGCAAATTCTGATTCATGTGATCGTCCCGGCGACGATACCGTATATTTTTACAGGCATCCGATTAGCGATGGGAACCTCGTATATGGCGATTATCGGTGCGGAAATGATTGCTTCGAACGAAGGTGTAGGTTATCTGATTTGGAATTCCAGGTTGTTTTTCCGGACAGATTGGATCTTTGTAGGGTTATTCTGTCTTGGCTTTATGGGCTTTTTCACGGATCGGTTATTTGGCTGGTTCGGCAAGAAAGTGCTCTATAGATACGGCGTGGTAAGTGTGGCGGCGCGTAGAAGGTAGTATAGCTTTAAGCATAAACACGAGAACCGCCTGAGTGGATCAGGTGGTTTTTTGGTATGTCTTACTTTTTATTTACAAATATTCCTATCCTCCTTAATGCCGCGAAAATAGTACACGCCTATACTGCAATTGGGTGCCTAACAGTTGGAGCATAGAGAAGCCCGCAAATAAGAAATAGGAGTGAAGGGGAAATCATGAAAAAAGGGATCAAAAAT
Organism: Paenibacillus sp. FSL R5-0923; assembly: GCF_038009145.1. Taxonomy (NCBI): domain Bacteria; kingdom Bacillati; phylum Bacillota; class Bacilli; order Caryophanales; family Paenibacillaceae; genus Paenibacillus; species Paenibacillus sp. FSL R5-0923. Next base: position 415,817 of record NZ_JBBPAT010000001.1, on the reverse strand, counting down.
CAATTATCGATGGGTCTAATGTTATCCTTGCTCGTCCTGTTGCTTGCTGCTTGTGGAAATTCGGCTAAGGCTGACGAATCAACGAATGGAAATGCTGGCACCAAAGAATTAAGTCTGACCGAGATCGAGAGTAAAGCTAAAGAAGAGGGCAGTGTTATCAGCGTGGGAATGCCGGATTCCTGGGCGAACTGGAAAGATACATGGAGTGATATGAGTAGTAAGTATGGTCTTACACATTCAGATACGGATATGTCGAGCGCGGAGGAAATTGCCAAGTTTGATGCGGAAAAAGATAAGCCAACGGCTGATATCGGAGATGTAGGGATCGCTTTTGGATCGGTTGCCGTGGAAAAAGGAGTAACACAACCTTATAAAACGACCTACTGGGATGAGATCCCTAATTGGGCTAAGGATAAGGACGGAAATTGGATTGTCGGCTATCAAGGGACGATTTCGTTTCTGACAAACACCAAGCTCGTGGCTAATCCACCGAAGAGCTGGGAAGATCTGAAGAACGGCAATTACAAAATCATCGTTGGTGATGTAACCAAAGCTGCTCAAGCGCAGATGGCTGTATTGGCCGCAGCGATTGCTTTTGGTGGCGATGAGTCGAACATTGAGCCAGGGATTGCTTTTTTCGAGGATTTAGCTAAAAAAGGACGTCTCTCCAATGCAGAGGCTTCTCTTGCCAACATTGAAAAAGGGGAAGTAGAAGTTACCCTGCTGTGGGATTTCAACGCTTTGAACTATAGAGATCAGATCAACAAAGATGGCTTCGCGGTAGCCATTCCGAAGGAAGGCAGTGTGGTGAGTGGATATGCAACGATCATTAACAAATATGCGCCGCATCCTAACGCTGCGAAGCTGACACGTCAATACATCCTTAGTGATGAAGGACAGATTAATCTTGCCAAAGGGTACGCTCGTCCGATTCGTGACAGTGTAACACTGCCGGATGATGTTGCGGCTAAGCTGCTGCCAAAAGAGGAGTATGTTAACGCTAAGCCTGTTGGTGATTACAAGGTATGGGAAGAAACAGCGAAGACCATTCCACAGTTATGGCAGGAACGTGTGCTTGTGCATTTGAACTAGAATTGTTCTTCCCCCAAAAAAAGAAACAGGGCGCCTTCGTTACGATGCCGTAAGGTGCCCTTGTTCTATTCCCGCGACAAGGAGTGAGGAAGTTGAAACAGAAAAGCCGCGGTGTGATCCTGGCACTCATTCCGTTTGCACTGATGGTGTTGGCATTTCAGCTGGTACCTGTATTGTCCATGCTGACGGGAAGTTTCCAAAAGGCAGATGGAACTGGGCTTACGCTAGGCAATTATCTGCATGCACTGCAAAGTGCCTATTACATGCAGGCAATCAAGAACAGCTTGCTGATCTCTTTAACCTCAAGTCTGATAGGGATCATTGTCGGACTTTTTTGTGCATATTGTATTACTCGGTTCACTCCGAGAGTAAGAGACAGACTCTTAATGCTGTCGAATATGACCTCTAACTTCGCAGGGGTTCCGCTGGCTTTTGCGTATATTATTTTGCTTGGTAACAATGGAGTGTTTACGCTCTTATTCAAACAGTGGGGCTGGAGTGTTTTTACCGATTTTGATTTATATAGCTGGTCTGGTCTGATTCTGGTGTATGTATATTTTCAGGTTCCCTTAGCCTTACTGCTCTTGTATCCATCCTTTTACGGAATTCGTGAGCAGTGGAGAGAGGCGGCGTCCTTGCTGGGAGCAGGACCGTGGCAGTTCTGGAAGACGATTGGGCTGCCAATTCTAACTCCGGCGATCTTCGGCACACTGGGAATACTGTTTGCCAATGCGATGGGTGCTTATGCAACGGCATATGCTTTGGTTGGCGGGAATTATAATCTGCTGGCGGTACGTATCGGTTCACTGGTTGCTGGAGATGTGGTTACTCAGCCAGAAATGGGGAGTACGCTTGCTGTTCTGCTGGGTCTGACTACGATTTTGGCCGTCTATTTGAATCATCTGATGGTTCGGCGAACGGAGAGATTTGGAGCTAAAGCGCTCAGTAAACCGGATGTGAAAACCAAATCTTCTCGGCGCTTGTGGACGGCAGCTAGTGAGGAGGTGGGGCAATGAATATACGTAAAGCAGGCTTCGCTCCGCGCACTTTCATGCTAATGCTCATGGTGTATTTATTACTTCCACTGTTAGCAACCGGTATTTATGCCTTCGCGCAGGACTGGCAGAATACCTTGTTGCCTCAAGCTTGGACACTGAATTGGTTTGGAGAAATGTTTAAGGATATTCGTTTTTTGGAGGCGCTTTGGACCTCGCTGTATTTATGCCTGATTAGCGTGGTGCTGAGTCTGGCCGTGATGCTGCCAGCTGTTTTTGTCATCACCATTTATTTTCCGCGCTGGGAGAGCTTTATGAAAGTGATTGTTGTTCTGCCTTATGCGGTGCCTGGTGTAGTGGCTGCGGTGGGACTTATTCGTACCTATTCCTCTGGCCTCTTTGATATCGCTGGAACAGCTTATTTATTGGTGGGGGCGTATTTTGTGGTCATTCTTCCCTATATGTATCAGGGCATTCGCAATAGTCTGTTGACCGTTAACGCCGTAGAACTGCTGCATGCCGCAGAATTGCTTGGAGCCCGCCGTAGAACGGCTTTTATGAATGTGATTTTGCCAAATATCTGGCCTGGCGTTATCGTCTCTACCTTATTATCATTTTCCGTTCTGTTCGGTGAATTTGTTCTTACAAACATGCTAGTTGGCGGGCATATTCAGACGATTCAGGTGTATCTATATCAAAGAATGGGCGAAAGCGGACATTTAGCCAGTGCGATTGCCATCTCGTATTTTCTGTTTATTCTAGTTCTTTCGATGGTACTAATGAAGCTTGGCAAAAAGATGGGAGGAGGCGTTAAGGGATGAACGATTATCTGAAGCTGCAGGGAATACTCAAAATGTTTGGTGAGACCTGTGTGCTAGACAATATAGATTTGGAGATACGTGAAGGGGAGCTTGTGACGCTGCTAGGACCTTCCGGTTGCGGGAAAAGTACGTTACTTCGCTGCATAGCTGGCCTTTCGGAGCTGGATGGCGGCAGAATCCTTCTAGAGAATAAAGATCTGGCAAATCTGCCGCCCCGTAAACGCGAGGTGGGGATGGTGTTCCAGTCTTATGCTCTATTCCCTAATCTGACGGTGAGCCAAAATATTGAGTATGGAATGAAGATGCGTGGTTTGTCCAAAGCCGCCCGACGTAGCCGCTGCGAGGAACTGCTGGTTTTAGTCGATCTAGAGGAGAAGCGGGACGTCTATCCGCAGTCACTCTCCGGTGGACAGCAGCAGCGGGTAGCGCTGGCCCGTTCTCTAGCCGTGCAGCCCAAAGTATTACTGCTGGATGAACCCCTGAGTGCACTCGATGCCAAGATCCGCAAGAATCTACGTGCTGAAATTCGTGATATTCAGAAGCGCTTTAACATGACGACTCTATTCGTTACGCATGATCAGGAAGAAGCGCTGATTCTATCCGACCGCATCTGCATTATGAATGGTGGACGCATCGTCCAAGATGGAACACCGGAAGGACTGTACACCGCGCCGCGCACAGAGTTCGTTGCCCGGTTCATGGGCAGTTATAACGTATTGACTCGGCCAGAGGTGATGGCGCTGTTCCACGGAATAGATAGTGGGATGGACAGCTTTGCTATTCGCCCCGAAGCCGTAACGTTACTGCATGATGGGGCGGGTCAGCAGGAGGCTGCTGCCGGAGCACAACTGGTGAATGGAGTGATTAAATCTGTGTCTGTGCTAGGCAATATTATTCGATGTACGGTTGAGGCTGAAGGAATCCGATTAACGGTTGATCTTTTAAATGATGGACGCTGGCTGCGGGTTGGAGAAGAGGACAAAGTCACATTGGCGTTGAACCCTTCCGAGCTTTTACATTTAGAGCGAGAAGGAGCGTGAGTAGATTGACGGAAATGACCAATAAACTCATTGTGGTTGTCTTGGACGGACTTAGATATGATGCTGCTCGCAAATACATGGGCTATCTGGAGCATCTTGTGGAGCAAGGATCCTTATCTTGTTATCGAGTACAGTCGGAATTACCCAGTCTATCACGTCCGCTTTATGAAGTGCTCTTAACGGGTACACCCGTGTCCAAAAATGGAATTACGGCTAACCATATTGTGAGACCTAGCCATGAAGAAAGTGTATTTCATTTGGCAGTAGCCGCTAATTTGCGTACAGCTGCTGTCGCCTATCATTGGGTCAGTGAGCTTTATAATTCGGCCCCCTTTGATCCACTGGCTGATCGCCATCAGCATAATGTGATGATGCCAATTCAGCATGGCAGCTTTTATTTCGAGGATCACTATCCTGACAGTCATGTGTTTGCCGATGCCGTGTATTTACGGAGTGCTTATGATCCGCATTTTCTATACATTCACTCCATGAATATAGACGACGCCGGGCATCGTTATGGCGGGGAGAGCAAGGAATATGAGCTTTCCGTGCGTAACGCCGATGGACTGCTAGCCACTGTTTTGCCTATTTGGATGGAGCAGGGGTATAAGATTCTGATTACGGCAGATCATGGGATGAACGCAAATGGGTACCATGGAGGGGTCACCTCTTCCGAGCGGGATGTGCCGTTATATACGTTTGGAGTAGATGCATTGCCTCTGGCAAAAGAAGATCAAGCAATCCCCCAATTAAGGCTGGCTCCGTTAATGTGCCACTGCTTAGGGCTTGCTCCCTCAGCTGCAATGAGCAAGGAAGGCTTGCCCCCTTTTGTGCAAAAGCAACCACTTCATGAGGTGAATGAACCTGTGATTTTAGGATGAAAATAAAATAGTAAAGCAAGATGAAAATCATATACGGGAACGCTGGGTTTTTGTATAATAAATAGTATATTTTACCTATTAGGAGGTTGTCTTTTGAGCGCTTCTAAAGCTATGAAATGGATTACAGGCTCGTTTGAAATTATTTTGGCAATTCCATTTCTGGGTGCTACTATTGTAGTGTTCAGTGGGTACTCTGTACTGGGATTTATGTTTATTCTTCATCTAATCACTTTGATTTTATCTTTAAAGAACAATGAATCTATCTATGGTTCAGTGCTCGGAATTGTAACTTCTTTATTGGCTTGGATTCCAATAGTGGGATGGGTATTACACTTGATTACAGGGATTCTGTTGATGGTAAGCGGTGGACAGAAGACTCGTTATCCTTCGAATCATACCTATCCACAATAATTAAGACATCCTAATACAGCCCGATTCGGACGTTTGTCCGGTCGGGCTGTATTCATGTTATAATGAGGGCACATTTTAGCATGAAGTACATGAAAGGAGGCACATCCATATGGAAGTAACAGCACAAGATGTAGCGGAATGGATGGTTAAGGAAATTCGGTTTACGGGTACCTTGTATCAGACCGCGGCGATTGAATATGTGAAAGAGAACTTTGGGGAACAATTTGTATTTGTGAATGAGAATGGCAATGCCTCGCTGTCCAAGGAAGTAAAGAAAGCTTTCCGGAAGCTGCACGGCGGCAAAATCGCGTGGGATCGCGATGGATTTTTGTGGGCGTGGACTTAAGCTGGGGGTGAATGTATGCCGGTTATCCGAAGTAAATTAAGTGTGGTCATGGAGAATCATGATCCCAAACTCTCTATACGAAAGCTTGCTAAGGATATTAATTATCACTTTGATTCGGTTCGCCGTATGTATAAGGATGAGATGGTACAGTATCCCAGAGACTTGCTTTTAAAGCTTTGTTTATATTTTAATGTACAGCCTGGGGAACTCATCGGAATCGAAGAGTTGAATGAAAGTGATTGTACAATAGAAGAAGTGATAGGTGAAGATGAATTAAGTAAGAGTTAAATAAATTGAGGAAGTGCAGTTGGGAAGAGTTGAGGAATGGGAAGTTGAATTCACTCAAGTCTTCTTTTTTGTGTGGAAAAGGGAGATTTCTGCTAAATTTGACTAGATTATATGGTCATGTTATACTTAGGATGACAAGAATTTATGGTCAAAGAGAGCAGGAAATAAAAAATGAGTAAATTTATTCAATTAAACAAGCGTACTGGCGAAACAAAGTCCCAAAAGAAATTAGCGAGAAAACAGGGACGTATCCCGGCTGTATTGTATGGAGTGGGTAAAGATACTCTGAACGTAGAAGTGGATGAAAAAGAGCTGTTGGGTACTTTGAGAAAAAATCCACGGGCTATTCTGCAAGCAAAAACAACGGACGATGAAGCAATGCCGATCATTGTTCAGCATATTCAAAAGGATTCTCTGTCAGGTAAGATCTTGCATATTGATTTCCAGCATGTGAACATGTCTGTAAATATGGATAGTAAAGTTACGATTCATTTTGCAGGGGAAGCAATCGGCGTGAAAGCCGGTGGCGTATTGCAAGTGGAATTGTATGAAGTAGAAGTTCGTTGTATGCCGGGCGTTTTGCCTACTTCTATGGAAGTAGATATTAGTAAACTTGATATTGGCGATCAGCTGCTAGTTTCTGACCTGATTTTCCAAGATGGAATCGAAGTGCTGACCGATCCGAATGCAGTAATGATTCAGATTAAGACTGTACATGAAGAAGTTGAAGAAGCAGTAGTAACTACAGCTTAAATATATATTTATATTAAAAAAAGCAAGTTTCCAGGGAAGAGGAAACTTGCTTTTTTTGCGTGTAAATCATACGGGAACTTCTCGCTGATCCTTTGCCATAGGTGAGCTACATAAGGGACAGGGCTTTGAGGTTAGATGATCCTCTGCTCCGCCAGCTTTCATGCGTGTCCAACCAGGACAACTGTTGCCCGTGCAGTTCCATACCGGAACGACATGGGTTTTTGTTTTTGTCGTGGTCGCTCGGCTGGTCGGTAAGGATCTTGTTGTCACGGTTCTACTCACCGTAGTTGCTGCTGTGGAAGAAACCGCTGAACGGAAGGCGGATAACATGAAGCGGGAGACCTCCGCTTTTTTACCCCGATGCTGTGCAGGTGAGCTGATGAATAGCTCCTCTCGGGCTCTCGTAACGGCCACGTACGCCAGTCTCCGTTCCTCCTCTAGTGCTGCTAAGCTTGAGGCTCCGCTGCTTCCGGCAGCAAGCTTGCGGTCTTTTAACCGGTCGCCCTCCAGTGCAGAGCTATGCGGAAGAATTCCCTCAGACGCTCCAATTAAAAAGACTACAGGAAACTCTAGCCCCTTTGATTTATGAATGGTCATTAATGCAATCCGATTGCCTTGCTCTTTAGTACCTGGTTGGCGATTATGCTCGTTACGCTCCGTGACATTATCTATGAAATCAAGAAAGGCAGGGATGCTGTCGAAACGCGCCGCGGAGGATTCTAGCTCATCTAGCATTTCTTTTAACGTCTCTCTATGAAGCGTCGCTTGATGCCGTTCATTCGCTTCGATGAAATAATCATAGAATTGGGTACGAATCTGCCGGATTGCTTGTATTGGGGTCAGTTCGCGTATATTTCGGATTAGATCGAGCCGATCTCTTAGTTTAGTCCCTTTGAAGTCTTCCATGCCAGGCATAGACAATAAGTGGATTAACGGTCCTTGCTTGGGCTGTCTAGCTTCCATCTGGCGGATGTGATTCATACCTTTTTCACGGTTCATATATAGCGTCGGCAGGATATTCTCCATCGCCGCAAAATTTCGCCGATTCACGGAGAGTCGCAAATGATCCACTACCGGAGAGATCAGCCAGTGCTCGTACAATAATTGCCCTTCTCCGTAATCAATATAGGGAATATCGCGTAAAAGGAGCAGTTCGAGAACGGCCCGATTGCTGCTCGAGGCCCGGTACAACATGGCGAAGTCGCTATATTCTCTTTTGCCGCTAGAGACCTCGTTTAAAATATGCTCGATCATCTGCTCGGCTTCTTCATCTGCAGTTTGCGGACGCATATATCGTGGCTGACTTCCACTACCTTTTGCGGCTTGCAGGGTTTTGGAACGCCGACGTGTATTGTGCTTGATAATGCCGTTGCCAAGTCCAACGATAGCTGGGCCTGAGCGGTAATTAATATCGAGCGTAATAACCCTTGCTCCCGGATAGAGCTTCTCGAACTCTAGAATGAACTCACTGCGCGCTCCGTTGAAGGAATAAATCGTTTGGTCATCATCACCAACCACCATTAGATTATGCTGTGGGTGAGCGACCATTTTGACAAGTTCGTACTGCAAGGCGTTTGTATCCTGGAACTCATCCACCATCACGTACAGATATCTCATCTGCAACTCTTGCAAAAGCTCCGGACGCTCCTTCAGCATCCGATAAGCAATTAAGAGGACATCATCGAAATCGATTTTGAAATTGTCTAGTTTCCATTGTTCGTATATTTCCAGAACGGACTTCATTTCTTTTTCGGCGGTGGTGCCTTCTGGTAGATCTTCCACCGTGCCCATGTTCATTTTGCAGGAAGAGAGCAGAGAGAGTAGGGTTTCCGGTGGATAAGCATCCTTCGGCAGTCCGAGCTCACGCATGATCTGCTTCAATAGGATGTGCTGGCGCCGTGTCTCACTGAAAATTTCCTGTTGCAATCCTTGTCTGCGCAAGAAAAATAAGAAAAAAGAATGGAACGTACGGGCCTGAAGTCTTGCAACGTCCGCTGTGCTGACTCCCGGGAGCAGGGCGATTCGTTCGCGCATTTCTGCCGCGGCTTTACTCGAAAAAGTCAGCAATAGCAGCTGACTCGGCGAGACGCCGCGCACGGACAACAAATAACCGGTTCTGCAGATCAGAACCGAGGTTTTGCCGGAGCCTGCACCGGCCAGTGTCAGCAGCGGCCCTTTATGATGCCGCACCGCAGCAATCTGCGGGCGGTTGAGCAGGATGCCGCCTTCCTCCAGCCTGCGGAAATAAGCGGAGTCCCCCTCCTCCCGCTTCACTAGCTCCTTGCTGGTCTGCGCTGAAGCTACAGCCGCTTGCGGGATGCGTTCGCCGGTTGCTCCCAGCGGGATATTATGAAATAAGAGCTTATTCAATAGATTCACCTTCATATATTTCTGTATAGAGTGAGCTCAACAAAACTAGTTGGAGAATGGTTGAGTTCATCTTAAAATGTGCCGATTAAAATACGCCGAAAATTTAGCCAATCTACAATATACCATCCCAGCCTTTTTACTGCACAGAAAAAAATGCTGGATATAGTATGGAGGAGTGTGGAGCTTGGTTGTGTGAATGGGGATTGGTGGGCAAGATGTACGGTATAAATCCCGTAGAAAAGCGGGAATCGGGCTCTGTGGGCGGAATGTACGGTATAAATACCGTAGAAAAGCTGGAATTGGGCTCGGTGAGTGAAATGTACGGTATAAATCCCGTAGAAAAGAGGGAATTGGGCTCTGGGGGTGAAATGTGCGGTATAAATCCCGTATAAATGCGGGAATTTGGCTCCGGCGGCGAAAAGAAGGGTATAAATGCCCCAGAAGTGAGCGGATTTGGCCCTGCGGGCGAAAAGAAGGTAAAAATACCCCAGAAAGGAGCGGATTTGGCTTTATGGGCGAAAAGAAGGGTATAAATCCCCCCCCTTGTCCTCTCTTAAGTTTACAGTAAAGCCCATTCCCTTTCCTTATTATCCTCATATCCTAAAGCAAAATCATGATATGGAGATGACCGTATGCCCTCAGCCAATAAGGTCCGCATAAGACATGCCGTTACCATAGATGTACTGATTCCGGCTATCGAGAAAGATTTGGCTACACTCCCCTATGTTATTGACGCTGTCCGAACACATGTTAAGCATCCGATAGGTCGTATATTGATTGTTGCTCCAAAAAAGACACGTATACTGGATTTCTGCCGAAAAAAGGGCTGTACCTTTGTCGATGAGAATACAGTCCTCCCGATTACAAAAAAAGATATCCATTACCGTTCACGGAAATGGGAAAGATCCGGTTGGTTGTTCCAGCAATTGTTGAAGCTGAATGGTGACAAGCTGTGTACGGCTGACTATTTTTTAGTCATCGATGCAGATACGGTCTTAATCGCTCCTCATCGATTCCGTGAAAAGGGAAAGACGATTTTTTACAGTCGTAATTGGAGTCAGCCTCAGTACTTTACAACCTATAGGAAGCTAATGGGTAAGAAGGCGGCATCTGCTTCTTCTTTTGTGACGCATTATATGCTGTTTGAACGCAGCCAATTGACTCAGATGAAAAGAGAGATTGAAGCAAAGCATCAGAAGCCTTGGTATTCGGCGATTATACACAGTATGAACCGAACTAAGCAATTTGCTTTTTCTGAATTCGAAACTTATGGGAATTACCTGTATTCGAAGGATCGTGGGGGCATGAAGATCCAAAAAGCACGCAATAAAGGCCTCCATATGAATGCAGGTCAGCTGTCCAAGCAGAAGCTGAATGAGCTGGCGGAAAAGTATAGATCATTGTCTTTTCATAAACGGAAGGGGTATGTGAGAACACCGAGTAGTAAGTCCAGCGCAGGGGGGCGATAGCGTTGCAGATCGTGCTCCTTTCAGGGGGATCGGGGAAGAGGCTGTGGCCGCTGTCGAATGAGATCAGGTCAAAGGCATTTTTAAGACTTCTTCCAACAGAAAATGGCGGCATGGAGTCGATGATCGAGCGAGTATGCAGAGGACTGGATGAGGCAGGATTGTTAGATTCAAGCTGCATTGTAACCCATCGCAGTCAGGTGGAAATTACCCGCAAATCTGTTGGCAATCAGGTTGCTTTACTGGCGGAGCCACAGAAGAGGGGAACTTTTACTGCAGTTGCATTGGCGGCGAGCTATTTACATTCCGTGAAGAAAATAAACTTAGAAGAGATCGTTGTGGTCATTCCGGTGGATTCATATGTGGAGGCTTCTTTTTTCAGTCAGCTTCGGCAGTTTCCCAGCGTGCTGTCCGAATCACAAGCGGATATTGCCCTGATCGGTGTTACGCCTGAATTCCCATCCACACAGTTCGGGTATATATTGCCGAGTGAAGGTTCAGAGGGGACGTCTTTTCTAAATGTGAAGCAATTTGCAGAGAAGCCAGACGAACTGGCGGCGGCCGAGTTCATTACCTGTGGAGGACTATGGAACTGTGGGGTGTTCTCTTGCTCATTAGGATACTTGCTCTCAACTATGATGGAACGGAATCTTTCAGCAGATTACATGGAGCTAGTGGAGCATTATGACGAATTGCCAGAACGAAGTTTTGACTATGAAGTGCTTGAGCATACGCAGCGAGCGGTAGTTATTCCTTACACCGGAGTTTGGGCGGATATTGGTAGTTGGGATGCGCTTACCCCTCATTTGCAGGAAAAGGTAATTGGCAGGGGGAGCATTTCTGAGGATTCAAAAGGAACCTATTTAGTGAACGAACTCTCTTGTCCCGTACATGTCATCGGTGCCCCAGGTTTGATTGTGGCGGCGGGTGCGGATGGTATTTTGGTTGCTGGGATCGAGCAGGCGAAACGGATTAAGCAGAAGTTGGAGGGTCATGCCGCGAAGCCGATGATTGAAGAAAAGCGGTGGGGGAGCTCACGCATTCTGGATTTCTCACGAACAGCAGCAGGAGTTGAGGTTACGACTTCCAAAATCACGATGTTGGCAGGGAAGCACACCAGCTATCATTTTCACAGGCATACCAAAGAAATATGGTCTTTTCTTTCGGGGAATGGAGAGTACCGTATGAACGGCGTTCTTCACGCAGTTGCAGCCGGAGACACAGTTATAGTACCTGCCGGTGCGAGACATGGTTTACGGGCGATTACGCCGCTCGAATTGATCATTATTGAACTGGTGACATCTTCTGATGTGGGGGATTATGTACGTGTTTCTGCCGAATGGGTGGAGGAGGAAAGCGCTCCTGATCATTTGTAATTCAATAGATTGAAAAAAATCAACCGGGTTTAATCCAGCGTACATGTCCCGGTTGAATTTAATTTTAGAGTGTAGCTAATTAACATCACTGCATTTAAAAGAGTTATAGATCTGAGCCACCTTCGTATCTTTTGGATGGAAATCGAAATGTGACCTCCGTTCCCAGTCCTAGAATACTGGTAATGGACAAGCCGTATTCTGGTCCGTACATTAGCATAGCCCGGTCATTTACATTTTTGAGCCCATAGCCTATAGACTGGGATTTAAGCAGAAGATTGAGTCGTTCTTGTGGGATGCCAACGCCATTATCCTTTACTTTGAAGATGATACACTCCTCCACCAGTTCTCCGGATAGAATAATTTTGCTTCCTTCTTCTTCTCTATTCTCAATACCATGAATAATAGCATTCTCAATTAGAGGCTGAAGCATCAGGTTAGGCATGTAATAAGAGAGAATAGCCTCGTCGATCTGATATTCTATCTCAAAGCTGTTGCTATGCATGTTAAGCTGAATCTGTATATAAGATTGTACATTCAATAGTTCATCTGAAACCAAAATAATATTATTCCCTTTATTCAGCGTAGTCCGATAGAACGTGGATAGAAGCTGCGCCATTTCACTTATATCTGTTGCATGGATTCGAATGGCTCTCCAATTGATGAGCGAAAGAGCATTATATAGAAAATGAGGATTAATCTGAGCCTGTAGGGCTTTCATTTCATATTCTTTTCGTGAAATTTCCTCAATGTAGACTTTATCGATTAACACTTTTGTTTTGTCAACCATATTGCCAAAGCCTCTGATTAAATCCCCAATTTCATCTTTGGATGTGCTGGTGACGGTGACTTCCAGGGATCCCTCTTCTACGGTGCGCATATTATTGCGCAGACGCTTAATTTGTGAATTGAACTTTCGAGAGAATAGATTGGCGGTTATAGCAACGGCAGCAATACAGGCAACAATAACAAGCCCAACTGTCGAAAGGATTTTCCAAGCAGAATTCGTAATCATCTTCGTAGGTTTGCACAACATCACTGTCCATCCTGATATAGGAACTTCAGATTGCAGTACAGTGTACTTTGTATTTTTCCATTGCAGCGTATCCAAGTTATCTGTGCTATTGGAAGGAATATATCCTTCTATACCAGGCGAGGCATAGATCGACTTTCCATAAGCATCTTTGACGAGAATCTCTGAACCTTGAGAGAGTAGGGAGTCAAAAGGTGTGAATAACGAATCGTAATTCACACGTGCATACAGCACATTTTCTTTTGGATCTTTCTGTTTCGTATTAATAATGCGTCGAACAGCAAAAATCTCCTTATTATCTGTAAACCACAGGACATCGACTGACTTCATCAACGGCGGGTACCAATGTTCCTGTTTAATATCATTTAGGGCTCGGACGGTATTGCCATGTGCCAAAAGATTGGTTCCTGTATACAGAGTGATTTGTTCTACACCTGTATTTAGATACCGTGCCGTATTGAAATTTTGGTCAATCACATGGGTTAACTGATCATACATTTCATACATACTTGTATAGGTATGATTAGCTGAATTAATAATTTCCTGATTAAAACTCAAGAAATTCATGAGTTTATTGTAGACATCCAGATGACTATTTAAAGCTAAAGCCCCTTGATTTAAGGCTGCTTTCAAATCAGATTTGGATTGCTTAATGAGGGATGATTTGGCTTCTTGATAGCAGAAGCTGCCCAATACAATCACAGGAATCATACTGATTAACATAAATGAAAGCATGATCTTGGTTTGAAACTTCAAGTCGCGAATATTTTGCTTAAGTGTCCGCCAAAGTTGCATAATGCTCCTCCCGATATACAGAGGACTTCTGATTATACTGTCTATATTTTTCTGGTGTGTACCCATAAAAATCCCTGAAATTTTGGCAGAAGTATGAAATATTGCGATAGCCCACTGCGGTGCAAATATTTGATATTTTTTGATGCGTATTTGTTAACAACTCTTTTGCGTTTTGCATGCGGACATTCTTAATATATTTATTAAGCCCACAGCCTGTCTGCTTCTTGAATATGGAGCTAAGATAATGTGGAGACAAATACACTTTAGCAGCAAGCATTTCCAGACTGAGATCATCTGCATAATATTGTTCAATATATTGTTTGACGGCGTCGACATCACGGTTCTGAGTAGGCTCATGGTTGGTGGAGTTCTGATCAATCCGAGCGATACCTTCAAATATGATATCTTTGATATCCCGCAAATCTTCAGATCCATATATGGTCTCGACGGCAGTCTGCAGCTCCATTTCTGATATAGGTGCAGCTTGTGTCATGATCTCTTGATAGATTGTGGAAAACATATACTTTACATATAAATGTGAATACTGTACTTGATGTACGTATTTTTGATATAAAATCTCAGTATTTGCTCGTAAGCTAAAAATATCTTGATCCTTCAGATTATTTCGAATCTGATCTAGTAGATGGCTATCTGTAAGGTCTGGATACAAGGCCTCAGAGAAATGTAAGTCATTTTGTGTATTAAACACAAAGGTATCTGGGAGAAAAAAACGATATTCCATCAATTCTTCTAATGAAGTCAAAAGTGAACCTAAATCTAGTATTGAGGTTAGTTCCTCTTTCATAGCGAGATAACAATTCACTTTATATTTATCAAGGATACAATGATGCAGGTGCATCGCTGAATTATTATCAAACTGGGAAGAAGGGGACTCTTGCTCGGGAAACAGTAGTAGACTTTGACATCCGTTTAGATTTAAGTAATCAGCAGATGTGTCTACTAAACCAAGAACAAACTCTTCGAACTCCGAATCCACAGATTCAAAAAATGGCTTATCGAATTCTAACAAAAGCATTTTATTGTAATGGCTGGGTAATTCAATAGACAGCTCTTGAAGAGGAGGCGGGCTTCCGATGCCATTGACTAGAGAGAAGAGTAGATGTTTTCTCACATAGCTTAGCTTTCTTTGTGACGCTTCTTCTTTTTGTTGCTGGTTCTTTAATTCCTGAATAACTTTTTCTAAAGTAGTTTGGAATGCTTCAATGTTAACAGGTTTCAAAAGATACTCGGATACGCCCAGGGAGAGGGCTGTTTTGGCATACTCAAATTCAGCGAATCCACTGAATAAAATCACCTTTAATTTGGGGTGCAACTTTAATGCTTCCTTTGTTAGCTGTAATCCATCCATTATAGGCATCCGCACATCGGTAAATAGAATATCGACAGAGTGTGCGCTTACATATTCAAGTGCTTTACGACCGTTTTCTGCAACATGCAATTGGAGGGGGAAGCCAAGCTCCTTAATGAGGAAAGCAATCCCCTCTCGCTCCTCCTTATGATCATCTACCACCAATATGGATAACATTATTTACCACCTTTCGACATGTAGTGACATTGATATTGTAGTATAACATCTTCGACCGTAGCAATTATTCCTCGATATTATCGTTAATGATGAGTATTTATTTGTGTAAAACATAATTTTTTTGCGTTTACGATGGATAGCAATAATCTATAAACTTAAGGAAGTAACAATAAAAATTTTTTTGAAGCTGGCCGGCGCTTTGAAATCGTTTTCTAATACGAGTTTTTTTTATAGAAAAAGGGAGGCTCTTATAATGAAACATAAATTGAGAAAATCAAGCTCCATAGTATTAGCATCACTATTAGCTGTTGCTATGGTAGGTTGTTCAAGTTCTAATAATTCTTCAGCATCTACCCCAAAGACAGATGCGAGTGATCCTGCATGGAAAGAAGCACAGACGACTCCATTTGGCGCCTATCCTGAAACAGTTACTTATTCTGTTGGACAAGTGGCAACGAGCTATTCAGCACTTGCAGGAACGCCTTATGAGAAAGATAATGCCACAAACAATGTGTGGACAAGATATTTCAAGGATAAGCTGAACATTCAAAATACGACCTCGTTTGAGTCCAATGATGGTACAGACTACAGTCAGAAAGTTTCGATGGCGATTGTAAGCGGTGAAATCCCTGATCTAATGGTGGTTCCTGACTACGCGACATTGCAACAGCTTTATGAGAACGATCTGATTGCAGATCTGACCGAGGTTTATGAAAATACTGCCAGCGATCGAATTAAGGAAATTTATGATTCCTACGGTGGTCGTGTTCTGGATAGCGCAAAGTTCGATGGCAAGCTGATGGCCATACCAACTACTGAAATCTCACATGGTCCTGGTATCCTCTGGCTTCGCAAAGACTGGATGGACAAATTGGGACTTGCTGAGCCGAAATCAATGGCTGATGTCGAGAACATTATTAAGCAATTTGTAGAAAAAGATCCAGGTGGTAACGGAGCGGGTAAGACGCTAGGTCTTGTTGTCGATAATGAAAACGTTGCCGGTGTCTCTGGTGGACAATTCTCATTTAATAATATCTTTTCACTATATGGTGCGTATCCAAAACAGTGGATTGATGATGGAAGTGGAAAGGCTGTATACGGATCTGTTCAACCAGAGATGAAGCCAGCACTGACCAAGTTGTCTGAAATGTACAAGAATAACTTGATTGATCGTCAGTTTGCAGTACGTACTGGTGATGACCGCAAGGCGCTACTTACAAGCGGAAAAAGTGGGTCGTTCATGGATAACTGGTGGGGAAGCTGGACTGTGGCTGACACACTTAAGCTGAATCCAGAAGCGGAATGGGTATCTTATGTTGCCCCACAATCAGAGGATGGCTCGCTTACAATGTTCACTGGAAATCCTTCCAGCAGTTATTTGGTTGTTCGCAAAGGCTTTGAACATCCTGAACTTGCAGCCAAGCTTGTGAGTGCTCAATATGACTATCAGCGTTACCAAGAAAAAGATGAAAAAGCTTTGAAAGAATTTGAAGATTATAAGAGCATGAATGTTGGTGGATCTCCGCTCGCCATTAATATCGATTATTATGACGCTTTCTATCGTAACGTTGACATCATGAAAGCAGCATTAGAAACAGGCGATACAAGTAAATTAACTAGCAATGAGGATTTAACGGCTTATAACTCCTATAAGAAATTTCTTGATAGTAAGAAGAATGGAGAAACACCAGACTCCAATGCATGGGCTGGATATACTTCCAGTATTACGACAGCTAGTTTGGTGAAAGCCTCTAATATTAAAGAAGTGAATCCATTATTCTTTGGAAGTACATCATCCATGACGTTGAAATGGCCGACACTTACTAAAATGGAACTTGAAATGTACTTGAAGATCATTACAGGTGAGCAAACACCTGACGCGTTTGATAAGTTTGTAGATAGCTGGAATAAAACTGGCGGCGAAGTAATTACTAAGGAAGTTAACGAAGCGATAGCAACCAAATGATGTTGAAAGAGATGATCCGTAAATGAAAAATAAAAAAGATCAGACAGCATTCCATCTCATGATGGCGCCAGGCATGATTTTCCTAATTATCTTTTCGTTTATTCCAATGTTCGGTATTATAATGGCTTTTCAAAATTATGTTCCGGCTAAGGGAATGAGTGGTTCATCCTGGGTAGGTCTTGATAATTTCAAATTTATGCTCCAAATTCCTGACAGCAAACAGATTTTCAGTAATACGATCGTTATCGCGTTATGGAAAATTATCGTGGGTACTTTTACATCCATCGTGTTTGCCCTGTTATTAAATGAAATTCGGGTAAAGTTTGCTAAGCGATTCATACAGACGGTTGTTTATCTGCCGAACTTCTTGTCATGGGCGATCTTAGCTACTGTAGTCATGAATATCTTCTCTTATGAAGGTCCTGTTAATGCCATGTTAAGTTGGTTTGGGATTGACCCGGTCTTGTTTATGGCCAGCAATACCTGGTTTAGACCGATGCTAGTATTAACAGATGTCTGGAAGGGTTTTGGGTACGGTTCAATCATCTACCTAGCTTCCCTGACATCCATTGATCCCGGACTTTATGAGGCGGGCTCCATTGATGGAGCCAACCGGTTTAAGAAACTGTGGCACATCACGTTGCCAGGCTTAATGCCAACTATTTTGCTGGTTACAACCTTGAACTTGCCGAATGTATTGAATGCTGGTTTTGATCAGATCTTCAATCTGTATAATCCTTTGGTGTATGAATCTTCGGATATTATTGATACCTACGTTTATCGGGTGGGTCTGGTGGAAAGACAATACAGCTTAGGTACAGCAGTTGGCCTATTACGGTCGGTCGTTGGTATCGTACTGATTCTTTCTGCGAATAAATTGGCCCAAAAACTTACGGATTATCGTATTTTCTAAAGAAAGGGGGGTTCTCCCATTTACGCATCTAACATCAAGGGTCGTATTGCAGATGTTATTATCTGGGTATTTGTTCTAGCGTTCGCCTTGTCCTGTCTCATACCGTTAGTCAATTTAGTAGCCATCTCTTTCAGTGATAATGCGGCGGCTTCCGCAAATCTAGTAAGTATATTCCCGGTTAATCCGACGTTTAGCTCCTATGAAAAATTATTGTCTGACAGCCAGTTTTGGCGTTCATTCATGATCTCTGTAGAACGGGTAGTGTTAGGTCTGCTTGTGAATATGGTACTGATGATTCTTACAGCCTATCCATTGTCTAAAAGTTCACGAGTATTCACGGGTCAGAAGGTTTATATGAATCTCGTTATCTTCGCGATGTTATTCTCAGGCGGATTGATTCCAACCTTTATGGTAGTCAAAGAGCTTAATCTTTTAGACTCCATCTGGTCATTGATCTTGCCGGGTGCAGTACCGATAGGGAATGTTATCTTGCTGATGAATGCTTTCCGCGCTGTACCGAAATCTCTAGAGGAAGCAGCGAATATAGATGGAGCTTCACAGTGGAGAATATTAGGGACAATTTATCTCCCAATAGTATTGCCTACGCTTGCCACCGTTACGCTCTTTACTATTGTGGGCCATTGGAATGATTACTTTGGTGCCCTGGTTTATATTAATAAGACGGCGAATTATCCATTGCAAACCTATATCCAACAGCTTAGCGTTGAGGTTCAGAACATTACGGATCCTGAAAAATTATTGGAATTAGCAAAAGTTTCGAATAAGACTTTGAACGCTGCTAAAATCGTAGTTTCTACGCTACCATTGTTGTTGATTTATCCGTTTATGCAAAAGTATTTCGTATCAGGGATTGTCGTTGGTTCGGTTAAAGAATAAATATTAGTAGACAGCCGCTATGAAGCTTCATAGCGGCCTACTATTTTCAAGTAGGAGGCTTACAATGAATAGTAATCAAGTTCATACATCAATTCTGGATGACATGAAGACATTTGTCTCTCAAGAAGCCAATCGGAGTATTTCATTTACGAATAAAGAGGCAGCATTTTATTTTACGCAATCCCATCATACGGATCATGTGGAACATGCATTTTTTGAGGGACTTAATATTGCTAAGAATAGAATTTTCGGTGGATACACCTTATTCGTAGGTGAACAGAAGCTAGACAATCGACAAGCTGAAGTTTGGGCCTATCCTTATAAAATGGTGCGTAAGCACGCCGATCTTACAGAAGAGCTGTGGTTGTTGGATTATCATAATCTATTAGAAATTAGTCTCGCTAATGCTAAGGAAGACATAGGCATCGTTTTAAGGGGAGAGAATGTTAGCTATATAAACCAACAGGATCATCTCGCGTTCTTTAGCGCTATCGAGGGAGATTGGGTGATTGCAGTTAGTGCTATCAACCTTTCACCTTTGCATATGGATAATGAAGTTCTAATTGCCGATGCAAACGCTGGGGGTTATTATATCGCTGCAGGTAAGACATCCGAAGAAGCAGCAAGCTTAATCCTTAAAGCTAGACAAGATATTAGTACTTTGAAAGATGAACGTGTTAAGCGGATGGAAGATTTCTTACACCATAATGCCCATCTAACCAGCAGTGATGATACGTTTACTTTAGCCATGAATTGGTTGAACATCA
The DNA here is from genome assembly GCF_038009145.1 of Paenibacillus sp. FSL R5-0923. NCBI lineage: Bacteria > Bacillati > Bacillota > Bacilli > Caryophanales > Paenibacillaceae > Paenibacillus > Paenibacillus sp. FSL R5-0923. The sequence continues at coordinate 396,064 of NZ_JBBPAT010000001.1, read as the reverse complement.
CAATGGATCAGTTGGTTACTAGACAGCAGGGTGATGGTATCTATGCAGGACTACCATGGTTTAACGAATATTGGGGACGGGATCAATTCATAGCTCTTCCAGGCGCTGTGCTCGTTACAGGGCAATTCGAAACGGCTAGAAATATCTTGCTATCATTCGCAGAGTTTCAGAATACGGACGAAGATTCTAAATACTTTGGTAGAATTCCAAATATCTTGTCTCCTGGAAAAGTGGATTACCATACAACGGATGGTACGCCGCGATTCATTATCCAGTTGCAGGATTACGTTAAGTATTCAGGAGATACAGCGATCATTAAAGAGCTGTATCACAATGTACAATATAGTATTGAAGGTTCCATAAAATATTGGGTAGATGATAAAGGGTACTTGAAGCACGCAGATAATGAAACTTGGATGGATGCCCGGGATGGCAATTTGGAGTCATATTCTCCTCGGGATACCCGTGCCAACGATATTCAAGCACTCTGGTATAACCAATTGCTTGCTGGTGTTTACTTTGCTGAATATATGAATGACAAGGTGAATGCTGATAAATGGAAGGGCATTGCTGAAACCTTGAAGCGCCATTTTGAGGTCGATTTCATTGATCAAGCGCATCCTTATTTAGCAGACAGACTGGATGCAGAAGATAAGCCGGAATTCTCCCTGCGCCCAAACCAGTTATTTGCATTTGAAATGTTTGATGATAACGATTTTAAGGCTAGAGCGATTCGTACCGCGTGGGAAGAGTTGGTCTATCCATGGGGTGTTGCTTCGCTAGATAGACATCATCCATTGTTTCGTCCGTTTCATTTAACATCTCATTATCCGAAAGACGAGGCTTACCATAACGGTGCGGTTTGGATTTGGCTTAATGGTATTGCGATGCAGCGTATGATTGAAGCAGGGCAGGAAGAAACGGCCTATCAGCTATTCAAGAATATGAACTGGCAGGCCTTGAATTTAGGTGTTGTTGGTGGACTTTGTGAGAATATGGATGCTTATCCAGAGGAAGGTGAGAGCTGGGCGAAGTTGACGGGTGCATACCTGCAAGCTTGGTCCAATGCTGAGCACCTGCGTGTGTGGTACCAATATTTCTTAGGTATCCGTCCAGACCTGATTAACAATACACTGACAATTGCTCCAAGAATTCCGCAAGAGCTTGAATCCTTGACTTATAATGTGAACATAGGAAAGGGACAGATCGAAGCGAGGTATAACCGTGGACTTGAAATCACTTACGCCTATACATTCAAGAATGTGGGACTGGAAGTTATCATCGATATGTCTCCTTTCGAAACGGTATCGCTTGAAGTTAAGCCCAATATGGAGCTGGTTGTAAGACAAGATGATCATACACTGGCAGTTACCTTATATGATGAGAATCGTCAAATGCTCAAGGAGATTCAGTCAGTGCTATCCGAATCACGTGTTATGCACAATAAGCGGAATAACGAGTTATTAAAAGACGTTGAGTTTGCCAAGCCATTGAGCTTGGACAATCATCCTTGTATAAAGCTGTAGCTATAATTAGTTAAGACAATCTTAAAAAAACCTCTAACCCATCCTCAGGATGATGTTAGAGGTTTTTTTGGCAGTTTATGATTTAAGCCAGGCATGTTGGTTCAGAATTTAGCCATAAGATGCTCAAGTCCTGTCGCCACTCCATCTTCGGCATTACTGACTGTAACAAATTCAGCCATTTCCTTTAGAATCGGTGCTGCGTTAGCCATGGCAATCCGGTAGCCTGCCACCTCGAACATCGGTTGATCATTATAGCTGTCACCCATTACGGCTACATCTGTTAGCGGGATGCCATAGTGGGCGGCGAGCATAGCTACACCGGAGCCTTTGTTGGCGTCCTCATGGTTAATTTCGATATTATTGACATGGGAGGCTGTAATAATAAGGCCAGGGATCGCGGCGAAGCGGGTGGAGGCTTCTTTGAGCAGTTCCCGGTCTAGAGAAAAGGCTAATGTTTTATAAATGACGTTTTCTTCTTTACTCCAGATCTCTTCCATACTTTCGACGTAAGTTACAGCCGCTTGTTGAAACTGCTGATCGATCATTGCTTTTAGCAGCCAGCTGACTTCCTCAGGTACTTCTTCTTCACTTAGTGCAGATAGTTTCTCTAATCGTACCCGTTTATTGAGCTCCACATATACGTTGTCCTCTGTGTATACCTCGTAATACAAATCCGGAATTTCGTTCATCCAGCGTAATGCAGGAATGATGTCTTCCTTCTTCAGCGGTTTACTTGCTGCCAGCGTGTGGTCAGACAATGTAACCACTGCGCCATTCAGACTGACTACAGGGCATTCCAGATCTGCCAGCCGCAGTTGTCGTTCCGCATCCATAAAAGAGCGTCCCGTAGCAATAATTACGATATGACCTAAATTTTGAGCCTTTATAATCGCCTCGCGGTTCTTTGGGCTAATTTGTCCTTCTTCGTTCAGCAATGTTCCATCCATATCTAAAGCAATCAGCATAATGTAAGATCTCCTTATCCAGTCATAGTTGTCCCCTTCGCGGGCTAGTGAGAACGTTAATTGTATCTTATCATTAATATTCTGAAAACCAAAAACACCTTTTCATTCCTAGTCTAATCGTATATTTTTAGAATATAGTTCAGTCGTGGTACAATAGTTGTTAAACTAATCGACTAGCCGAGTTTATCGTCAGTTCATGTTCGTGGGACGTGATCCGTCGGTATTTTTCCTGCGTAAGGACATCGGCAGCTGTGTATGTAAGGGGGACTAATCGTGAGATCCAAAAACTTGGCCACCATGTCACTAGCTTTTATGGCATGTGGGTTTCTGATTACACTATTTCTACCTGAAAATCTCGCTGTAATTCTACTAAGAGGTGGCTTTGAGGCTGGGCTGGTTGGGGGGATTGCCGACTGGTTCGCGGTAACCGCGTTATTCCGCCATCCGCTCGGGCTGCGTATTCCACATACCTCACTGCTGCTCAAGAATCGGGATAAGATTATTCAGTCGTTAATTACCGCTATGGAGACTGAGCTGCTGAACAAAGAGAGTATTGAGAACAAGCTGCGCAAGTTTGGCATTATGTCTATGAGTTCCAAGCTGCTGACGAAGTTCTTTAGCAAGAAGAAGGCGAGAGCCCAGATCCTAGAGCAACTTAGCGAATTCGTGTCACGTCTTCCGGTAGAGAAAGCTGTACCTTTTCTTCAAAAGGCAGCCTCTGACTATATTCGTGAAGCGGAGCTTGGAGTTGCGGCTGATAAGATTGTCACTAAATTAATGAACGACGGAAAAGATGTAGCGGCTCTGGATTATGCGCTGGAAGGGGTATCTAACTGGAGCGGTCGTCCTGAAACGAAAGCTATGCTGGGTAAGATCGCCAGCGAGAAACTGGCTGAAGTAAAGCTCGGTGGACTGAAAGGGATGGCTTTTCAGGCTTTCGTTGGATTCATGGATGCGGATATGCTTGGTGAAATGCTGCAAGGCATGCTGCAGTCCGGTATTCGCGATTTTCGTGAAGAGGATAGCCCTTATCGTGAAGAGATCATCCGGGAAATCCGGGTGGCGTTGTTCCAGATTGTTAATGATGAGGCTAGAATGACTTCTGTGAAAGAATGGGCACTACAAGAGCTTGAGGGAGAAGCAGTAACTGCTTTTCTGCATACTCAATTGGAGAACGTACGTAGTAAGGCACTCTCCTTATTAGAAGAGGACCGGGCAGCTGGCGGACGAAAACTATTTGCACTATACACCCTTCTTATGCGCCGTATTAGTAAGGAACAAGAGTGGATCGGTAGCTGGGAGGAGCGGATTCGCGCTTCATTGATTGCATTTGTAGAGGCTAACCACTTCCGAATCGGTCTTTTGGTGAAGGAGAATCTGGATAGCATGGACGATGCTAGTCTAGTGAATATGCTGGAGGATAAAGTAGGTAAAGATCTTCAGTGGATTCGTGTGAACGGTGCCTTATGCGGTTTTGTTGTAGGGCTTGTACTTACAGTTGTTCAATTTATTTAAATCAAAGTAGTCCGTCTCCAGTGAATGGAGGCGGACTACTTTTTTATGATTGTAGGGATCTATTGCTGTACGAAGGCAGCTTGATAAAGCCGTTCCAAATCAGTTGCTGTACGTTGCCAATTGAAGGTTTCAAGCGCATCCGCTCGTCCTTGTTTCCCAATGGTTGCTGCTACCTCCGGATTCCGGCCTAGTCGCAGCAAATCTCTAGCAAAGGGCAAGGCCTCGCGATATCGTTCCACCAGATATCCGTTATGGCCGGAGTCGATAATCTCACGGATACCGCCATTGCTAGAAGCGATGACCGGTAGTCCCGAGGCCATGGCCTCTACATTAACAAGCCCAAAGGATTCATGATTCTGAGAAGGACATACGAAGCAGTCGGCTGCTTGATAAATGGTATGGATATCCTCATGAGCTACATTTCCAAGGAAGGAGACGGATACGCCTAGTCGCCGTGCAAGCAGCTTCAGCTGTCGCAAATATGATGGTTTCCCTTTGCCTGCAATTACAAGATGAGCGGGAAGGTGTTTATTTAAATGGTACATAGCACGTATCAATACGGGCACGCCTTTGCGGGGAATGACTCGACCGACGAACAATACGGTAAAGATCCTCGGGAGTCTGTAAAGTTTGCGAAGATGGTATTTTTCCTGTATCGCTACAGGAGTGAATCGATCAAGATCTGCTCCGAGCAGGACGATACGAATTTCATTGTTCAATTGCGGGAAGCGACGGGTTAGTCTTCGCTGTAGAGAGTGGCTATTCGCAATAATCAGATCTGCTCTAGCCAAGGCCCTAGCAGTCTTAACTGTGTCCGGTGTGAATGTAAGAGAATGCAGAAATAGAAATACCGGAAGATGAGGGAGCCGTTTCTTTACAGCAGACATAAGATGAGGGCGATTATCGACCTGAACTATATCAAATGACTCATTCTGAATGTAGTCTAATACCGAAGTACGATAATGAACGGGAGTACTTGCGGGCAACCGAATGATTCTGACCCGCTCCAATATGGAAGCATCGGGCAGTCCCGGCACTTTGCGGCTCACAATGGTAACCTTATGTTTCTCAGCCAGCCTTCTGGCAATGGCCCAAATGCAGATTTCTACTGACCCGTCTCCCGGAACCGGGAGACGTTCCGGCGCAATAATACAAATATGCATGGTTCATGCCTCCTCTGATCCGCTAATGGTTATCCTCTTCCCACCATATGCAGCTTGAGTATCTAGAGATACATCTGAGAGCGGAGAGGGCGTTCAACCCATTCCATTCATATAGTCGGAGCATAAAATACTAAGGTTAAGCAAGGCTGTGATCATTATTTGAGTGACAGGGGAGAGGGCAATTGGGAACAAAGTTAAAGTCTGCGTTGACCAGCAAATGGATTAAAACCAAGGTGCTCATGCAAAGTTCCGAGATTTCACCGCTCATTCCAGAAACAGTGAAGTTTAGTAAAGCAAACTTAAGAACGATGCTCTTGAAATATGGGATGATTTACGTTAAGCCGGAACATGGCACCTATGGTAACGGTGTAATGAAGGTTGAACAGAGTAAGGATTCTCATGGAACAGAATACAAATACCAAAGTGGAACAAAGATAAAAACCTTTGGAGCCTATGACACCTTTTATTCATCCCTTAAGAAAGCAACACGCGGACGCAGTTACTTGATTCAGAGAGGGATTGTTTTGCTAAAGCACGGAAAGCATCGTTTTGATATCCGTGTGATGGTCCAGCTCAGTCCGCGTGGCAAATGGGAAACTACCGGATTGATTGGCCGAGTAGCTGAGAAGGGCAAGATTGTTACCAATTATCATAACGGTGGTACGCTAATGTCTATGGAGAAGCTGCTGTCGCCTTATTTGAACGATGCTCAACAAGCTCAGATGCTTAAGATATTGCGAAAGCTAGGTGAGGATACCGGACGTTTCTACCATAAGAAATATCCTGGCTTTAAACAGATTGGTGTAGATGTAGGATTAGATAACCACATGACGCCTTGGATTATTGAAGTGAATACGAGTCCAGATCCATATATTTTCAAACATCTCTCTAATAAAAGCATGTACCGCAAAGTGATGGCTTACCGCAGAGCAAATGAGAAGAAGAAGTCCGCTAACTGATTTGCTTCTTCGTATTCGCAATAACAAGGGAAACCTTTTGTTCGAGCTCAATTATTTTTTGCTTATGGGTTGCGATCTGACGGTAACCGGAGACCAGTGCAGCTAAGGACTGGGTGGTTAGAGTAAGGTTTTGTTTGCGAATCGCTGCTTTAAAGTCAGTCCAATCTGCTGAGACACGTTTGTTTAACGAGGTGATCACGCTCTTGTTAGATTTGATCGTGATTTGAGGACTTTCAATGCCAGACAAGGTTTTACGAGCTTCGGCTATCTTTTGGGAACGTTTCTTTTTCGCGGCGTTCAGCTGATTCTGCTTGTCACTGATCTCTTGGCGTGCCAACTGAACCAAGATCTTCATAGCATCACCTTGGGCACGTAGTACGGTATTCAAGGTCTTGTCCTTAAGTGACTTGGCGATACTAATTCGCTTGTTAAGTGTACTATACTGGTCAAATAAAGGCTGATAGCGCTGCTTGCTACTCTTAACGGAGGCTTCCAATCGGGTCACTGTTTCAAGATCAATCCCTTTAATTTGTTGACGAACCCCAACTAGCGATTGCTCATTATTGTAGTGAAGGATTCGGATTTGCTCCTCGCGCTGATCATACTGCAGCTTTAAGGTGGATAAATCATTGTAAAGAGAAGTCAGCTTAACCCTGGCAGGACCATCTGCCGTTGCGGCCGTCAGATCAAAAGCCGCTTTAACAGAGGGGGTTAATTCTGTTGTAGATGCAGCAATAGCTCCTGATGATGTGCTTAGCAGTAGCAGGATCGTAAGCAGTAGTAAGGGCACTGACTTAAATATTTTCATTTATTCTCCTCCTATTGTCGTAACCTAATGGCAACAAAAAAAAGCACCCGTAGCAAAGGCAAAAGCCTTTATTACGGGTGCTTCCAGCGTAATAGGTCACGAACGATATTATTATGTTTAATAATAGTTTGCCCCAGGCCATCCAGTCAATATTTAAAATTAAGCTATTCACAATTCAAAATGATACGGAGGGCATTTCTATACTCACTTCTCTTATCGTATACTGAACTTAGGATGGAATAAAGGATGCAACGTTCGCAACAAAGGAGGTCTGGCGTAGATGGATAACGCGGTAGAATATAGCACAATGTTGGAACATGCATTTATGAGGTCCCCAGAGGGAATAGCCGTACTGTCTTTAAATGATGGTAAGGGTAACTGGCTGAAGGTCAATCCGGCTTTTTGCAATTTCCTTGGCTTTACGGAAGCTGAGTTTCTTGCTGGGGCTATTTTTGCAGAAATGGAAAATAGACAGACGTCTTCGAAAGAGCTTTCCTATAGATTGGTGATGGATGAGCTTCAGAATTCTCCAGCAGGGAGCTGGAAGAAGGAAGAATGCTTTCGCAAAGGGGATCAACCGGTATGGCTTTCCCTGGCATTCTCAGGATTTGGAACAGCAGGACAAGCCCCTTCGTGTATTATTGTGTACGCCGAAGATATTACGGACCGAAAGATTGCAGATCAACAAATGGCAGATCAACGAGATCTAGAGGAACAGATTTATCAAAGTGAACGTAATTATAGATTGATGTCCGAGAATTCGCTGGATTTAATCTCGCGTCATGCAGTTGAAGAGCGCAAACAGTTCGAATTCAAGCTTCAGGAGAATGAACAGCGCTATAAATCCTTATTTGAATATAATCCCTCTGCTGTGTACTCAATGAATTTGCAAGGGGATTATTTAACAGCCAATGCGAATCTGGAGAAGCTGACCGGGTATTCGCTGGAAGAACTGATCGGAATGTACTTTGGTCCCGTTGTGCATGAGAAGGACATGGAGAAGACGCTGTATCATTTTAACTTAGCTGCTAAGGGCTATCCCCAAAGCTATGATCTGACGCTTATTCATAAAGAAGGCCATCTTGTAGAGATTAATACCACTAATATTCCGATCATTGTAGACGATCAAGTGGTTGGTGTATATGGTATTTCCCGTGACATTACGGAACGTATAAGATATACAGAACAAATTGAGAAGCTAAGCAATGAGTACACCCTTATATTAAATGCAGTTTCGGAGGGTATTTTTGGACTCGATATGGAGGAGAAGGTGACCTTCATCAACCCTGCAGGTTTGCATATGCTCGGCTATGAACATGATGAGATCATGGGTCATACCTATCTAGATCATATTCAGCAGACAGCGCTTGATGGGATCCATTACCGGCCAGAGGAGTCGCCACTTATCAAAGCCATTAGGTCAGGGGGATCTTACCAGAGCAAGGATGCAGTCTTATGGCGTAAAGATGGTACAAGCTTTCTTGCGGAGTACCAAGTAACCCCTCTTTTTGATAAAGGTGAACCTAAGGGTGTTGTAGTCGTGTTCAGGGATATTACAGATGAGAAGGAGATCATTCGGGCGAAGGAATCTGCGGAAAAAGCGGACCAGGCTAAATCAGAGTTTCTAGCCATTATGAGTCATGAAATACGCACGCCGATGAACGGTATTGTGGGGATGACTGATCTGCTTGCCGAGACAGAACTAGATGAAGAACAACGTGAGTACACAAATATTATTAAGGAGAGCAGTAGCTCTCTTCTATATATTCTGAATGAAATTCTCGATTACAGTAAAATTGAGGCCGGAAAAATGATGATCGTACATGAGCCCGTACATCTTCGAGAGGTAATGGACAGTGTAACGGATCTATTTATGGCTAAGGCTTTGGAAAAAAATCTTGAGCTGTCTTACAGCATGGCACCAGGAGTTCCTACGTTCATTATGGGAGATGCGGGACGATTACGTCAGGTATTGGTTAATCTGGTCAGTAATGCGATTAAATTTACTGACCGAGGTAAAGTCTGTATTTATGTGGAGCAAAAATTGTCCGTGGTTTCAAAGAAATTGACCTTGAAGTTTAATGTCAGAGACACGGGGATAGGTATTCCTTTAGAAAAGCAGCATCAGTTGTTTCAATCATTCTACCAGCTGCACTCCTCGTTTAATCGTAAGTATGCCGGGACGGGTTTAGGACTAGCCATTTGCAAGAAGCTTGTCGAGCTGATGGGCGGAGCCATTGCGGTGGAGAGTAGCGAAGGAAACGGCTCTAATTTCTATTTCACGCTACAGATTAATCCTGAAAGTAAATATGAGGGCGATGAGGAAGATATTGCCCAGGCAGAGCAGAAGCCCGCACAGGAAATGGAATCACGATCTAATTCAGAGGGATCTATGGATGTCGGTGAAAATGTGATTTTACTTCCGGAAGGCCCTGCCCTTTCAGCTTCTAAGCCGAACTCTTCAAAGGGAGAACCATCCTGATGAGGCATAGAAACTCCAGTCTCAGTAACAAACTATCGGTAGATCCATACACACAGTGGGAGGCTGGGGTTTCATCCCCGTCTTCTGCATGTGGACCAGCTACGCTGGCAGCTTTAACCGAGTATTGGAATACCCAGCTAGGAATGGACTTTATTCGTGGCAAAGGTCATTTTCACTCTAAAGCAGCTCATATTAATTACATATACAGTCATCACGGAGGTACCCCTTTGGGGATGAGTACACGTAGTTTTGTAAAGGGGATCACAGCTTATATCCACTCTTCAACCTCGCCAAAAGGGGGACATAAGCTTTCTGTCTCTACTTTTAACGATTTTGATGTGTATAAAGTGGAGATTGATGCAGGTCGGCCAGTAGCTGTTAAATTTGATAAATGGTTTAATTTTCGGTGGAGAGGGAATTTTGCTTACGATTACCATTGGGTATTAGGAATAGGATATGAAGTACCTGATAACGGGGATCTTCCAATCCTCATCGTTCAGGATAATGGTGTGAGGTATAAGGATGGAAGGATTGCTCTTTGTAAAGAACACCGCATCCCATATTATGCAAATAAAGACATCATTACAATGGTGGGAATGAATATCATAGAAACGCCTAGTTAATCGTGATTTAGCTATGCAATTACCCTGGAAAAATGATCTGGTTATTTTGAGTACAAACGTTTGCACAAATTCGAGGATCATACTATAATCCAGTTAATAACTGGAAAAGGGGATAGGTGCTTTGTCCGTACAAAAGGAAATGAAGGAACCGATTTATTATGGTGATCCTGCGACTACTAGAGGGATTTCCGTATTCGCTCAGGAGTTTGATCAGTTGTTTAGTTATGACGGGGATGATCTCGGACTTACATATTCATCGGCCTGTTCATCATTTTGCTTGTGGGCCCCTACGGCTCAGGAGGCAGAGCTAGTAATTTATGATTCATGGCAGGGAGCTGCGGGGTCCAAATATGCTATGATTCGCGATATTCGGGGAACGTGGAGAGCTACGGTTGACGGTGATTTAGATGGCAAGTTCTATACCTACCGAGTGCGTCTAGGTGAACAGTGGAATGAAGCAGCTGATCCTTACGCGCGTGCTGTCGGCGTGAATGGGGACAGAGGTGCTATTCTAGATTTGCGCAAGACGGACCCTGAGCGGTGGACGGAAGATAAGCCGTCGTTTGAGGATCCTGTAGACGCTATTATTTATGAGCTTCATTTGCGTGACTTATCCATTCATCCAGCAAGCGGTATGGCTCATAAGGGTCAATATCTCGCTTTGGCGGAAGAAGGAACCCGCGGACCAGAGGGCATTCTCACCGGACTCGATCATATCGCAGATCTCGGTGTAACCCACGTGCAGCTATTGCCTATTTATGATTATTCTACAGAGAGTGTAGATGAGACGAAGCTGGATGAGCCTCATTTTAACTGGGGTTATGATCCGAAGAACTACAATGCTCCTGAAGGCTCCTATGCTACGGATCCTTATGTGCCCGGACTACGCATTCAAGAACTAAAAACAATGATTCAAGCGCTTCATGATCGTGGACTCCGCGTCATTATGGATGTTGTTTACAACCATGTGTACGACGGATATCGCGTGAATTTCACTAAACTGGTTCCTGGCTATTATTTGCGTTATAAACAAGACGGAAGCCTGTCGAATGGCTCAGGCTGTGGCAATGACGTGGCTACAGAACGCTTGATGATGTCCCGCTTCATTGTGGAGTCCGTGGTCTATTGGGCTAAAGAATACCATATCGACGGCTTCCGCTTTGATTTGATGGGCTTGATGGATGTCGATACGATGCGGGAAACCCGGCGGCGTCTGGATGGAATAGATCCGTCTATCATGACGATCGGTGAAGGCTGGATGATGGGGACTGAGCTACCGATGGAACGGCTCGCTCATCAGAAGAATGCCTCCCTTATGCCGGGAATCGGACATTTTAATGATGATTTCAGGGATGCTATTAAAGGAAATATCTTTTTGTACGATCAGCCGGGCTTCATCAGTGGAATGATGGGTCTGGAGCCTGCGATCAAGGCGGGGATTGCGGGAGGAATTGACTTCAGCCCAGGAATTAAGCAATTTGCCGAGGAGCCTCAGCAAAACGTTAATTATGTGGAGTGTCATGATAATCATACCTTATGGGATAAAATCGTATTGTCCACCGAGGGTGAGACGATTACTCAGCGCCGTTCCATGCACAGACTAGCTTCTGCGATAGTGTTCATGAGTCAGGGGATTCCTTTTATCCATGCAGGGCAGGAGTTTATGCGTACGAAGGACGGGGTGGAGAACAGCTATAAATCTTCGGTCGAGATCAATCGTATGGACTGGGAATTGTGCGCCGCGCATCAGGAAGATGTGGCGTATATGAAACAGTTAATCGAACTGCGTAAAGCTCACCCGGCCTTCCGTATGCGAACAGCAGCGGACATTCGGAACCATTTGGTTTTTGAAAAAGCACCGGCAAGTGCAGTAGCTTACACGCTACGTGGCCATGCTGGAGGAGATGCAGCGAAGCATATTTATGTTCTTTTTAATGCGAATGCTGAACAGACCACTGTGGTTCTGCCGCAGCTTGGAGCATGGAAGACCATCTTCGGGGCTGATCTTACGCAGGAGCTGACTGGAAATAAGCTAACTGTAAATGGAATTGGGACAGTAGTCCTGACGGCGAAATAAATAGTCTTTTACAAGATCATTATTGAAAAGCATGCGGAGTAACGTACTTTAATCAGGTACAGTACACTGTGTGCTTTTTTTTGTTTTTCCATTTTCTTAATTTGATTGTTTCATTTTACATAAAAAGGTGACATTACTCATTTTCGATGATGATATTGGATGTTAATATGAAGGCATTTACTTTGGCGCTTTAGAGTGGCATAGGCTTGGCAGCAGACAAACATAGCGCGTACTTTTCTTTTTTAACGGTTTAGGAAGTATATATCTGTGGGGATATTTAGAGAGGATGAGAGAGATGGGGAAAGCAACCGGATTTTTGGAATTTGAACGGCAGACGCCTTCGGAGTGTGAGGCGCTGGAGCGGATTAAGAATTGGGATGAATTCTCGATTCCTCTGGATGAAGAGAATCTGCGCGAGCAAGGCGCACGTTGTATGGACTGTGGTACGCCATTTTGTCATGTAGGACGTCTGTTGTCGGGTATGGCTTCCGGCTGCCCTCTACACAACTTGATTCCTGAATGGAATGATATGGTTTATCGTGGGAACTGGGAGGTTGCACTGAAACGTCTGCATAAGACCAATAACTTCCCTGAATTTACTGGACGTGTGTGTCCGGCACCTTGTGAAGGTTCTTGTACAGTAGGGATGAACGGCAAGCCCGTAACGATAAAGTCGATTGAAAAGTCGATTGTAGATAGAGGTTTTGAAGAAGGTTGGATTGTTCCTGAGCCCCCGCTTACTCGCACAGGTAAAAAGGTAGCTGTAGTGGGCTCGGGTCCAGCAGGTCTTGCCTGTGCAGCTCAGCTTAACAAGGCAGGGCATTCGGTGACCGTGTATGAACGGGCAGATCGGATTGGTGGTTTGTTGATGTATGGTATTCCGAACATGAAGCTGGATAAGAAGACGGTTCAGCGCCGAGTAGACCTGCTGACGGCTGAAGGCATTACATTCGTAACTCGTACAGAGATTGGGAGAGATATCTCGGCGTCACAACTCAAGGCGGAGCACGATGCTGTTGTCTTGTGTGGCGGGTCTACGCAGGCACGAGAGCTTCCTATAGAGGGCCGTGAGCTGCGGGGCATTCATCAGGCGATGGAGTTTCTGACATTGAATACTAAGAGCTTACTGGATTCAGAGCTTGCTGATGGTGAATACTTGTCTGCGGCAGATAAGGATGTAGTTGTAATCGGTGGCGGAGATACTGGCACAGACTGTGTAGCTACGTCGATCCGCCACGGCTGTCGTAGTGTGATCCAGCTTGAGATTATGCCACAAGCTCCACTGACCCGTCAGCCTAGCAATCCGTGGCCAGAATGGCCAAAGGTTCTTAAGGTGGACTATGGCCAAAAAGAAGCGGCTTCACTGTATAAGGAAGATCCACGTCGTTATCTCGTTTCGACGAAACGTTTTGTTGGTGACGATGGTGGACATGTGCAGGAGCTGCATACTGTGCGCATTGAGTGGACTCGCAATGAACAGGGACGGATAGTTCCGGTTGAAGTACCAGGCAGTGAAGAAGTTCTAAAGGCACAGCTGGTACTACTCGCATTAGGATTCACAGGGCCCGAAGAGATTGTGCTAGGTGAGCTTGGGGTGGCACGTGATGAGCGCGGAAATGCCAAGGCGGAGTTCGGAGCACAAGCGACCAATGTAGAGGCGGTATTCACAGCAGGTGATATGCGCCGCGGACAAAGCCTTGTAGTTTGGGCCATTGATGAGGGGCGTCAGACAGCCCGCGAAGTGGACCGATTCTTGATGGGATCATCGAATTTACCGTAAGGATTGAGGTATATAGAGCAGGGCGTTCCTTTTGGGGGACGTCCGCTTTTGCGTTGTTGGCCTATTCAAGGTTAAAATTGTAACCTAAGAACATGATCTACTTTAGTCGAAAAGGAGAATACATGATGAAGCTAATGTTTATTTCCGATATTCACGGATCTTTATTCTGGCTAGAACGGGCTTTGGAAAAGGTAGAGGAAGAACAGCCAGACAGTCTTGTTATCGTAGGAGACTTTTTATATCACGGTCCCAGAAATCCACTGCCGAAGGGTTACGACCCACAGGGTGTTGCTAATAAACTGAATGAATATAACAAAAAGCAGCCTATAACGGCAGTACGTGGTAACTGCGATGCTGAGGTGGACCAGATGCTGCTTCAATTCCCGATGATGGGTGATTATGTCATGCTCCTGCATGAAGGCAGACGAATCTATGTTACACACGGACATGGCTTTAGCATTGAGAATTTACCGGCATTATCTGAGAAGGATATCTTTATTCAGGGGCATACCCATCTTCCCGTTGCGGATGTAAAAGAGGGCGTATACGTGCTGAATCCCGGTTCGATATCGCTGCCTAAAGAGAATAATCCGAATTCCTATGGTATCCTTGAGGGTGGAGAATTCATCGTTAAGGATTTTGAGGGCGATGTGGTAAAAAGGATTACACTATAAGCTCAGTCAGATCACATGTGGCCCGAATTCCTTCCAACATTATTAGTGTTCTAGGGAATTGAGCACTAGAACATATTATTGTATGATGAGGTAGGAGTTTTAGGGCAGGGCTGGCTCCAAATATAATAGTAAAGGTAGTTAACACATGAATCCTAAAGATTTGAACTATACAATGCCACCGGAATGGGGCAAGCATGAACGTACTTTTATCTCCTGGCCGGTGCAGGAATCTATGTGTTTCCCGGACAACCACGAGTCGGTATGCCAAGGTTATGCTGACATTATTACAGCTATTGCCGAGTTTGAACCGATTACGGTCATCGTTAACCCGGAGGACGTGGAAAAGGTAGAACGTCTGGTCAGCGGACCGAATGTAACGCTACTACCTATAAAGCATAGCGATGCTTGGTTGCGTGATAACGGGCCTACCTTTGTTGTTAATAAAGACGGCGTTCTAGCAGGCGTGAACTGGAAGTTTAATGCCTGGGGCGGTAAATATTCACCTTGGGATCTGGATGATGAGGTAGCTCCACAGATTCTCGAACACTCACAAGTGACACGCTTTGATGCGCCTCTTGTGATGGAAGGCGGCTCGATTCATACGGATGGAGAAGGCACCTTGATTACTACAGAAGAATGTCTGCTCAATACGAACCGCAACCCGGATTTGAAGCGCGAGAATATTGAAGAGTACGTGCGCAATTATACAGGTACAGAAATTATTATCTGGCTTAAGCGTGGTCTAAGTGGTGATGAAACCGATGGTCATGTGGATAATATCGCTTGCTTCGCTGCTCCAGGTAAAGTCATTATTCAGGTCTGTGAGGATCCGCAGGACGAGAATTTTGAGATTACACAGGAGAATCTTCGTATTTTGGAGAATGCCAAAGATGCCAAAGGGCGTAAGCTGGAGATCATCAAGATTCAGCAACCACCACGGATGGATCATGACGGCAGCCGTCTGACGCTCAGTTATTTGAACTTCTATTTCGTAAATGGTGGAATTATTTTACCTGTGTTTGGCGGTACAGCGGTGGAAACAGATAAACTTGCCGAGGAAGTACTGGCTGGTTTGTTCCCGGAACGTAAGATTCGTACAGTTAACGGTATGGCGGTCATCACCGAGGGCGGGAACGTTCACTGCACTACGCAACAAATGCCTGCTCAGCAATAATTGAAGGAAACTAAACGTCCAAAGGGACATTTATATATAAGGAGGACAGATTCTTGAGAAATGTAAAAGTAGCTGCGACGCAAATGAGCTGTTCCAGCAATATTGATGAGAATATCAGCAAAGCTGAAACATTGGTCAGAGAAGCGGCGGCACAGGGAGCACAAATTATTTTGCTGCAGGAGCTGTTCGAGACTCCGTATTTCTGTCAGAAAGAGAAGGCTGATTATTACGCATATGCAACAGAGCTTGAGCATAACAAAGCGATTAATCATTTCACAGCAATAGCCAAGGAACTGCAAGTGGTGCTGCCAATCAGTTTTTATGAGAAAAAGAACTACGCACGTTACAATTCACTAGCTGTAATCGATGCCGATGGAACGATACTGGGCAAATACCGCAAGAGCCATATTCCAGATGGCCCAGGGTATGAAGAGAAATTCTACTTCAATCCGGGAGATACTGGCTTTAAAGTATGGAACACTCGCTATGCCAAGATTGGTGTAGGGATTTGCTGGGATCAGTGGTACCCGGAAGCGGCTAGAGTGATGAGCCTGATGGGAGCAGAAATTCTCTTCTATCCAACCGCTATCGGATCAGAACCGCAGGATGGATCGATCGACTCTAAAGATCATTGGCAGACTTGTATGCTTGGGCATGCAGCGGCTAACCTTATTCCAGTCGTTGCCTCCAACCGTATCGGTGAAGAAATTGATGAAGATTCTAGCATTAATTTCTACGGCTCTTCGTTCATTGCGGGACCGCAAGGCAATAAAATTGTTGAAGCAGGCCGGGACGAGCAAGCTGTAATAGTGAGCGAATTTGATCTGGATGCTTTGGAAGTCGGACGGATCGAGTGGGGCGTCTTCCGTGATCGCCGACCGGATCTGTACAAAATGATTGGTTCTTATGATGGGGACATCATTCTTTAAAAGACTTCACAGTTAAATATGCTAAAGGCATTGCTAGAGAGGATAGAATCTCTGGCAATGCTTTTTTTGGTGTTTCAACGAGAAGTGAGGGAATGACGATGATCGTTGTGACCCATGAAATGGGCTTTGAGCGTGAGGTTGGTGATCGTATGCTGTTCATGGAACAGGGCGAAATCGTGGAAGATGGCAGTCCGGAGCAATTGTTCGGAATTCCTGTGCAAGATCGGACACAATCTTTTCTATCAAAAGTACTGTAAAAGTCTGGAAAAGTAGAATATTGCTATTTTATCAGGTATATTAGAAGAGTAAACCGTGATTCAGGGATCTACTATGAAAATTCTGTCGGATACGTGGAGAGGAGGCTCTGGGATATCTTTTGTTATCATAATCTTGCAGTGATAGAAGGAGAAAACGATGAGCACATTTAAAAACTGGTTGAACACAACCAAAAACGGACTAACAGAACAAGTAAAGAAATTCAAAAATAAAGATTTCATGAATGCGGTAGTTGCGGGCTGCGCCTTGGTTGCTGCTGCCGACGGTAAAATAGAAGAAGCTGAAAAGAATAAAATGGCTGGTTACATGAATATGAGTAATGAGCTTAAGGTGTTTGACATGAGAGATGTCATTACCCAGTTCAACTTTTATGTAAGTAACTTTGAGTTCTCACCAGAAATCGGTAAGCAGGAAGCATTGAAAGCAATCGGTAAGTTTACCGGTAAACCAGATGTGGGACGTGTAATTGTGGGTGTGTGTTCAGCTATTGGATCAGCTGATGGTGATTTTGATGACAATGAAAAAGCAGTTGTGCGGCATATTTGCGGTGTCTTGGGATTAAACCCTGGTGAATTCAGTTTATAAATGATGTAATACCATATACATGAGTTCGGATGAAACGTATTTAGTTCTTTAGCGTATCACTCATATAACATCCAAAAGCTAGACTAATAGATGGTGATTCTTTTTAGGGAATGGAGGTACGTAAAGTTGGCTGGAATTAATCTGGTAAAAGGTCAGAAGATTGATCTCACAAAAGGTAATGCAGGCTTATCTAACGTAATTGTAGGTTTAGGTTGGGATCCGGCTGAGCCAGCTCGAGGATTCTTCGGTGTGAAGAAACAGGCTAACGTGGACTGTGACGCGTCAGCACTGATGCTGAACGAGAATGGTAAGCTAGTTAAGAAGGGTAACCTGGTGTGCTTCCATAACAAGCAAAGTCCTTGTAACTCTGTCATTCACTCCGGAGACAATCTCACGGGTGATGGTGACGGAGACGATGAGCAAATCATGGTTAACCTGAATGCCATTCCTTCCGATGTACACAAGGTTCTGGTAGTTGTGAATATTTATGATGCCACGAACCGTAAACAGGATTTCGGATTGATTAAATCAGCTTATATCCGTGTGATGAACGCTGTAGGCAACAATGAGCTAATCCGTTTCAACCTATCTGATAATTATAATGGCTATACGGCGCTTATTTGTGGGGAACTTTACCGTCAAGGTGGAGAGTGGAAGTTCGCCGCAATTGGTGAGGGTAGTCACGCGGCACATATCAATCAACTGGCAGAACGCTACGTATAATCCAAATAAAAGAAAAGAGGAATGTTATCATGGCAATTAATCTATCCAAAGGTCAAAAGATCGATTTAACAAAAACAAATCCAGGTCTATCCAAAATCACAGTAGGTCTTGGTTGGGACACTAATAAATATGACGGCGGTAAAGATTTCGACTTGGACGTTTCCGTATTCTTGACTAATGCGAACAGCAAAGTTGAAAAAGAAACCAACTTCATTTACTTCAATAATAAACAGAACGAGAACGCTTCTGTTGTTCATACAGGTGATAACCGTACAGGTGACGGCGATGGTGATGATGAGCAGATTCAAGTGGATCTTTTGAGTATCCCAGCGGATGTAGAAAAGGTAGCTTTTACTATTACAATTTATGAAGCTGAAACAAGAAGCCAAAACTTTGGTCAAGTTTCTCGTTCTTATGTGCGTATCGTAAATGATTTGAACAATGAAGAACTAATCCGTTTCGATTTGGGTGAAGACTTCTCTATTGAAACTGGCGTTGTTGTCGGTGAATTGTACCGTCATGGTGCAGAGTGGAAGTTCAATGCAATCGGTAGCGGCTACAAAGACGGCTTGAGCGGTTTGACTCGCGATTACGGCTTGCAATAAATCTTGTAGTACACAGTGAACTGAATCCACTCATGAAAGAAGGTTATGTCAGTGACGATCAGTCTTTCCAAAGGACAGCGGATTGATCTTACCAAGACTAATCCAGGTCTGACAAAGGTAGTAGTTGGATTGGGCTGGGACACTAATAAGTATAGTGGAGGTCAAGATTTTGACCTCGATGCTTCAGCGTTTCTGCTTCATGAAGACGGCAAAGCTAAAGGTACAGATGATTTTGTATTCTATAACAACCCAAATGGTGGCGCAGGCTCTGTAGTCTACACGGGAGATAACCGTACAGGAGAAGGCGACGGAGATGACGAGCAAATTATCGTTGATTTTAGCAAAGTCCCTGCCCATATTCAGCGTATTGGTATTACCGTAACGATTTATGATTACGAAACTCGTGCACAGAACTTTGGACAAGTCTCCAATGCTTTCGTACGTGTTGTGGATGCTTCCACAGATCGTGAAGTACTCCGTTTCGACCTGGGTGAAGATTTCTCAACAGAGACGGCAGTTGTATTCTGCGAATTCTACCGCAATGGTGCGGATTGGAAATTCCAGGCAGTAGGTAGTGGTTTTGGCGGCGGCCTTAGCGCATTGTGTAAAAATTATGGGCTGGACGCGCAATAGCATCTTCCGGGCGGGGTCATCACCGATCCTGCCCTTTTTTTAATTCTTTATGGATTGCCTCACAAAGGAAATGGAATGGGTCTCGAAGTATAAACTCCACTTTGTGGAGTTATTTAAAAATATAAGTTTCACACGATACATTATGTCTTATATTTCTCGCTTAAACGCTTGCCGTCCTTATAAGGATGCCGAAGGCGTTTATGCTTGCTCCATTTATAAAGGTGGTGTAAGAATGGGTATTACAGTTGTCAAAGGACAAAAGGTTGATTTAACTAAAGGCAATCCTGGACTTGATTCTCTTATCGTAGAGATTGGCTGGCAATCGCCATCTTCACTTGAGATTGATACTTCTGCTTTTTTGCTTGGAGCGCAAGGTAAAGTAAGCAAAGATGAGGATTTGATATTTTATAATAATCCGTCTACACCTTATATCAGATATAAGGAAATGCCTACATCAAACAGCCTCAAGCAATTTGACGTGGAACTAAACAAAGTTCCTTCTGATGTGATGAAACTCGCGTTTACACTTACCATTTATGATGGCGAGAAGCGAGGTCAAAGTTTTAGGCAGGTAAATCAGGCCTATTTTCGGATTCTGAATCAAGTAACAGGTGCGGAGCTTCTCCGATGTGATCTTGAAAATCATTTCTCCGTGGAAACGGCTGTTGTGGTAGGAGAATTATATAGATATAACGGTGAATGGAAATTCAGCGCCATTGCCGCGGGTTTTGCTGGTGGTCTACAGGAACTGTGTAGGAACTTTGGGATAGAAGCGAACGATGAACCGGCACCGACACCAATACCAGTGCCTAAGCCTGCTGCTCCGCCGCAGCCAGAGCTTAAACGTCAATCAGCGCCGGTAGCGGAGCCTAAGATTCAGTTTCCACCTCCTCCTGCAGCTGCGCCTTCACCTGTAACACCCCCTCCGGTCAATCTCAACCTGAAGAAGATCGAACTGAAGAAAAAAGGCGATTCGATCAACCTGAAGAAATCAGCTGGTGGTTTGGGCGAATTGCTAATTAACCTTAACTGGAATCAGAAGCAGGGTGGAGGGCTATTTAATCGTAAAAATGGTGTGGATTTAGATCTTGCTTGTCTATATGAGTTGAAGAATGGCAGTAAGGGAGTAGTTCAGGCGCTGGGCAATGCTTTTGGCTCATTGAACCAACCTCCTTATGTCATGCTTGATGGAGATGACCGGACAGGCTCTGTAACAACCGGTGAGAATCTGCGGATTAATGGCAGCAAAATTGCTGATATTGAACGGATTCTAATTTTTTCTTTTATTTATAAGGGTGTTACCAATTGGTCAGAAGCTGACGGTGTTGTCACGATTACCCAGAGTGATGGCCCCGATATTATTGTCAATTTGGACGAGCATAACAACCGCAAAGGCATGTGTGCCATCGCGTTATTTCGGAATGTGAATAACGAGACATTCAGTGTTGAACGGCTGGTCCAATATTACAGTGGTCATCGGGAGATTGATGAGGCATATGGTTGGGGACTGCGCTGGGTTGCTGGCAGTAAATAGACGATTTTTTCGGAGGCGCAAGTGTAATGGATTGGTTCGCTGATTTTTTTAGGAATATTAGTGAGAACTACGGTCATTTTTTCTCATGGAGCGATGTGGTAGGTACGCTCTCAGACCCGGTTAGCTGGGGCATTATTGGTAGCTTAGTTCTGCTAGAGGGACTGCTCTCTGCAGATAATGCGCTTGTTCTCGCCGTCATGGTTAAGCATTTACCTAAAGAACAACAGAAGAAGGCGCTCTTTTACGGTATTATAGGAGCTTATGTATTCAGGTTTTTGGCTATCGGTCTAGGGACATTTCTTATTAAATTCATGTTGGTTAAGGTTCTTGGTGCAGCCTATCTCTTTTATATCGCTTATGGCGGGTTATTTAAGGGCGGTGGCGATGAGAAGATCGAGAATAAGGGGTTCTCTTTTTGGAAGACGGTTCTCCTTGTTGAATTAATGGATATTGCTTTTAGTATTGATAGTGTTATTGCTGCATTTGGTGTTAGTAACCAGGTTTGGGTGCTCTTTATGGGCGGAATCATAGGCGTTCTGATGATGCGGGGAGTAGCGCAATTATTCTTAAAGCTTATTGATAAAATTCCGGAACTCGAGCGTGCCGCTTTTGCGCTTATTGCCATTATTGCTGGTAAAATGCTCGCGGGCGCTTTTGGGTACGAAATGCCACATGTATTATTCTTTTCAATCATTATTCTTGTATTCGGTGGTACGATCCTTTACAGCGTACTGCGTAAGAAAAAAGAAGCCCATAGAAATGCTTGATTTCAAAGCTAGTTGAACACTGCTGCTTTCAGGTAATCGTATATGTTTATAGCGTAGGCCTTCACTTATATATGAGAGAACCGGATAGGGTATAGCTGGTTCTGCCACTCTCTATAGGAGAGGCCTGCGCTTGTTTTGCTTGGCTTCGCAAAACTATAAGGGGGAACCATCTTGAGATACTTCGATTACCTGACGAAAGAACAAGAAATAGCCTTATTTTATAATCCGCCGATTTCATTTAACCATAATACTACGAGTAAAGATTTGCTGGCTCATGCTGTTGGAGCTGCCCTTTATATGCCAGCAACTCGTGCTAGTGTTCCCGAAGACATTTTGAAGCTTAAAAGTGCAGGACTTGTAACCGTTATTATTGATCTGGAGGATGCGATCGGAGATAACGAGGTTGACCATGCAGAGGAGTCTCTCATTCAGCATCTTATTTTTCTCGCCGCATATGAGGAGAACGAGCCAAGCGGGAGTGATAGTCTTCCGCTCCTCTTCATCCGAGTTCGTAACCCGGAGCAGCTACAGCAGCTGATTTTTCGGTTAGGATCTTTGGTTACGATGTTAACAGGGTTTGTTTTCCCTAAGTTTTCGGTCGACAACGGAATCCAATATTTCGAGGCGATAGCCGATTACAATAGAACGCGCAGTTACTCAGACCCAGTGCTTTATGGCATGCCAATTCTGGAAAGTGCGCCTATTATTTACCGGGAGAGCCGGGTAGATAGTCTTTTATCTATTCGTAATTTGCTAGGCAACTACCGCGAATATGTGTTGAACGTTAGAATTGGAGCAACAGACTTCTCAAGTTTATTCGGACTGCGCCGTAGTCCTGATATTAGTATTTATGATCTTACCCCTATTCGAGACTGCATATCGGATATTATTAATATTTTTGGCAGAGTGGAAGAAGGGTATGTAATTTCCGGACCAGTCTGGGAATATTTTGCGAATAAAGGGCATCGGGTGCTCAGACCACAGCTACGGCAGACTCCGTTTGAGGACACCTATGGTAAAAACGGCCGCGACATGCGAAATAGTTACATTTCTAGCAGCATGGATGGGCTTATTCGTGAAGTGATTTTAGATAAAGAAAATGGAATCTTGGGCAAGACGATTATACATCCCTCACACCTCAGACCTGTTCAGGCCATGTACACGGTAATGCACGAGGAATATGTTGACGCCTGCAGTATCGTAGAGAGTAACGATGGCAGCCTAGGAGTCTTCAAGAGTCAATATTCTAATAAGATGAACGAGATTAAGCCGCATTTGAACTGGGCAAAACGGATTTTACTACGATCACAAATATACGGGGTGTTACATGAACAACAGCATTTTGTCGGATTATTACCCGAAAACGAATTTACACACGTATAACATAGTCGAGAACCTGCAGGTTACGGTTACCGAAACATCTAATCCCTTTCATTTGCCTGTGGATACTTTATTCTCCATGGCAGCCCGGATTAATAAGAAACGCTCCTTTTTGTTCGTCAGCAAGGTACTTGGTAAACATATCCCTGTTAATCCGTACACCTCTCTGCTAAGTGGTGCTGCATTAGCGCTGCTGTTATATCAGGAGATGAACGGTAATTCTGCGGATAATGATAGGATGGAAGATTTATTAGATAAAGCTGTACACGGACTGATGCACCCTGAGTCTGCCAAGGAAGCCTATGAGCATTTATTAGCGGCAAGATTAGTTCTTCCTAGGCCTGTTGTCTTTATTGGTTTTGCTGAGACTGCAACTGCGCTGGGTCACAGTGTGTACAACATGTTTGCCGATGCAGCATCATATATTCATACTACCCGTGAACATATCATCGATTTGGAGTCCATTGTTAGCTTTGAAGAAGAGCATTCACATGCGGTTGACCATCTATGTTACGCCTTGAATACTAAGCTATTATCAGGGACTGAGCCGATTATTTTGGTGGATGATGAGATTACAACAGGGAATACAGCAATTAATACGATCCGTGATATTCAGTCCAAATTCCCTCGGGAGGAATACGTAGTCGTTTCTATTTTGGATTGGAGGAGCGGTAATAATCTTCATACCTATAGCGAATTAGAACAGGAACTGGGGATTCGGATTAAGTCCTTATGTTTGCTTCAAGGAAGTATTGAAGTAAAAGGCACGCCTTTGCTAAATGCTAGGAATGACAAAGATTTGTTATCGTCTTCAGTGGAATCCGAAGTAGTGACTACTTATGTAGTGGACGGTTTAGAACGTCTACAGGCAACATCCGTAGATTCATATGGTGACACCAACTCGTCTCCTTATTTGAAGTACAGCGGACGTTTCGGACTGGAGTCGCTGAATAATGATGGTCTTGATGTAGGGGTAACCGGGATAGCCGCTCAGCTAAGAGAACTACGAGGGGGAGATTCTAAGACTCTAGTGATGGGTGTAGGGGAATTTATGTACCTTCCTATGCGGATAGCTGCTGAGATGGGGGAAGGCATTTCATATCAGTCCTCTACTCGCAGTCCAATCCACCCTGAACGTCGACCAGATTACGGAGTGCATAGTGCTGCCGCATATCCTTCAGCTAGCGATCCGGAAATTAAAAACTTTATTTACAATGTGGATTCTGATCAGTATGATGATATATTCGTGCTGATTGAGCGTGATGTACCGCATGAACGAATGAAACCCATGCTTGATATACTGAAGACACTGGCCCGCCATAAAGTGCATCTTATTGTACTGACTCCTGAAGGAAGAAGTGGAGGCCTCCAGTATGAAGGGAACAAGTAATCATAAAGTCATGGACAAAAAAATAGCAGAACCGGTTGCGCTAGGTAGCTATCCACCGTCAGATGTTACGTTTCTGCTCAAGGATCTTAGTGACGTTTCGCTGGAGCTTGCGACAGAGGAAAGGGAGGAAGCTATTCAATCGGGTGTCCATTATTCTGAGATGTTGCCCGTTGAATATCAGCCTACCGAGCAGTATATCGACTTGTTTCATGAGACGCTGCGGCAATCAGCTAAGAAGGTTGCTTTAGCTGTTGCCATTGTTTCTGAGATGATTGTCTCAAGAAGAGGACTAAGTACGGTGCTTGTCTCTTTAGCTAGAGCAGGAACACCCATTGGTATACTGATTAAGCGTTATATAGCTGAGAGATACAAGGTAGACTTGCCGCATTATAGTATTTCTATCATTCGAGGAAAAGGTATAGATGAGAATGCGATACTCTACATTCTGCAGAAGCATGGACTTGATGCTGATTTGCAGTTTGTGGATGGGTGGACAGGAAAAGGGGCTATCCGTGGGGTGCTGATTGATTCTTGCAACACCCTCTATGAGAAGTATGGTATTCGCTTAAATGATGATCTTGCCGTATTGGCTGACCCGGGAAACTGCGCAGGCATGTTTGGGACTAGAGAAGACTATCTCATTCCTAGCGCCTGCTTAAACTCTACCGTTTCAGGGCTGATGAGCCGAACGGTGTTACACGCTGATCTCATTGGTCCTGAGGAATTTCATGGTTCAAAGTTTTATAAGGAGTGGCTGGATGCGGACGAGTCCAATGTATTTATTGATACGATTTGCCCGTATTTTCCATCCGTAGTAGCAGAAGCGAAGAATATTGCTGGACAGATGTTGGAGCATCCGCCAGAAATCACTTGGCAGGGTCTTCGTGATATTCAGAGTATTCAGGAGACTTTCGGTATAGATAACATTAATCTGATAAAGCCGGGAGTCGGCGAAACAACCCGCGTATTACTGCGCAGAGTACCTTGGAAAATTCTTGTCGATACTATGGATAATCCGAATCTAAAGCATATTCTTCTCTTAGCGAAGGACCGGGGCGTTCCTGTTGAGATCTTTCCTGGGATGACGTACTCCTGCTGCGGAATAATTAAACCGCTGAAGGGGGAGACAGAATGATATATGCTAGTGATCTAGATCGTACCTTGATCTATTCTTTAGGTGCAATAGGTGTGCCGGAGAATACCCCAGGTCTAATTCCGGCGGAAATTATAGAGGGAAAGACGAGATCCTACATTTCGCAGCAAGCATTAAATCAGCTGATGGATCTGAACACGCGGATTATTTTCATCCCGGTTACTACGCGTACGATACAACAATATAAGCGTATTAATCTGTTTCAAGAAACGGTCATACCTGACTATGCGGTTACGAGCAATGGGGGGAATATCCTAATCGGTGGAGTTGTCGATAAGGAATGGAGAGAATCAATCGGTAGATTGGTAGCTCGTCACTCTGCTGGGGCTGAAGAGGTTAGATCATATATCAAGGCGGTCGTGTGTGAGGATTGGATCATTAGTGAGAATTATTGTGATGATCTATTCTATTCCTTCATGGTTTATCGGGATCAGTTGCCTTTAGATGAAATCACTAATCTATCAGATCGGCTCTATAATCTCGGCTGGAGAGTTTCTTTACAAGGCCGCAAGTTGTACGCTGTGCCGGCTGCCGTGAACAAAAGCGACGCTATACTCCATTTGCGGCGCACCGTTCGCTCTGAACCTATGGTGGCCTCCGGGGACTCACTGCTAGATAAGAGTCTGCTTGAGAGTGCCGACTATGCTATTGCCCCTTGCCATGGTGAAATATTTGCAGAGCAACAGAGTGGTCTTGTAAAATCAAGATATCCATTCACGAAAGAATCAGGTGTATTTGCTGGAGATGAGATTTTGCAGTATGTAAATATGATCTATAATAATCTAACTGCATTGGGAGTGGGGCCACTATGAAAAAGGTAAATATTTATTTCAATCGCTGGTTTTCCGTGGCTTACCATTATATGAATCTCCTCCGCAATAACGAGGATGGTATACCGGTTCAAATTTTTGCGACACACCCGGATATCCGCCATATGTCGCTACAAGGTGCTGACTTTGCTGAAACCGAGCCGGCGCTGAAGGGAATAGAATATGTTCAGTTTTGCGTTGATTTCTGTCGGCGTAATGAGATCGATGTTTTTATTCCACGGTTGCATATGCTTGATATTGCTCTCCATGCGGCAATGTTTGATGCGATTGGTACAAAGGTTCTGGTCTGTAGAGATCTTGATTTGCTGGAGTCCATTATGGACAAAGGTAAATTTTACGAGAATGTTAGTGAGCAGGGCATTATGAGTATCCCGGATTATCATGTAGTTAGTACAGCGGAGCAGTTTAAAGACGCTTACGAGGACCTTGTTGCCAAGGGACATCGTGTTTGCTTTAAGCCTACTGAAACAGAAGGCGGGTTAGGCTTCCGTATTATCGACAATACCCGCGATCCTCTTCAAGAGCTTTTTGGGTATGTAACTCCATTGATTACGTTTGATGATGCCTATCGTATTCTTGCAAGCAAAGAGACCTTCCCTGATTTGATGGTGATGGAATTACTGGAGGGTTACGAGTATAGTATAGATTGTCTGGCAGATGAGAACGGTAAGCTGTTAGTAGCTGTGCCACGTCGAAAAGTGGGCGGTCGTCTGCGATTGATGGAGCATATTCCTGAACTGGAGGAGATTGCAGCTAGAGTTGCAGAAGTTTACAAGATCCCCTTCAATTTCAATATTCAAATGAAATACAATGGAGATACTCCAAAGCTGTTGGAAATTAACCCACGAATGTCCGGTGGACTGCATATGTCATGTCTGTCAGGGATTAACTTTCCTTATTTAGCCGTCAAAAGCGCACTCGGTGGCAAGGTTCAGCCTATGAATTTTGAAGGTGATGTATTGGCTAGCCATCTGGAGCAACCGATGATTATGAAAATAAACGGCCAATCTGTCATTCCGGATGCCGTGAATTGAGCGTTCATAAAGTCGCTCACAAGAGGTGAGAACAATTCAGTTTAAATCGAAAGTATTGCTTTACGCCGGTATCGGCTACGTTGTTGCTGTATTAACGAGTTCTTTTCTTCCCGAATTCATCTCTCTGCTGTTGCCTTTAGCGGGTGCGGGGATAGGTGCTCTGGTAACGAGAAGTCCAAAAACCAATCTCCCAGCGGAGGTGTTGCCAGCAGGCCCTGTGACGACACCTATTGCTCCGACACCCGCTGCGAGTGCTCCTCAATTAAGCAACACGACAAATGATACTACATCAGGTAATCACAGCTATGACGGTAGAACTGAGAGCGCGGTGAAGATTGGGCCGGAGTTCGCTCCAGTTGTGGAGTATCTTAGCATTCTGGAAGATATGATTATCTCAGAAGGGCAGAAGGATACGCTGGACAATGAAATTGTCGAGAAATCATTGGCGCTCTTCGCGAGGCTTCAACGTGTAATTCCACTGCTGCAGGAGCTGAATAACGGCGAGATTAATCATACGGTCCGCAGATTGATTCTGAAGGATTTGAATGGTGTAATCAACCCGTTCTTACGCCTAGGCGGTGAAGCAAAGACGAAGAATCGGAGAATGCTGCTGAACGGTCTAAGAGATGTCGATTCCAAAATATCGGATATTGCATCCACGATCGAACATAAAGACCTGATGGAACTTCAGACGAAGGCGGAACTGATTCATCAGCGGTACAGCAGTTCCGAACTATAGGAGGGAATCCCATGTCCACGCAGTTGATCCAATTAAAAAAAGAAGATGAACAAAAGGTAGTCGAGGAAGCGGCACAATTAATTGAGAAGGTATCCCAAACGGATACTGTTACACTGGATTCCTTGATGGATGATATCGGTAAGCTTGGGGTTAAGACGCAGGAAAAAGCGGGACAAACCTTGAAGCTGCTGGATCGCCCGGTGAATGACCTGATGTCTGGTAAACGCGTTGAAGTGCCTAACATGATTATGAAGCTGCGGAATGAGTGTGAGAATCTGCAGCAAAGTAAGAATGTGAGCTTCTTTGGCAAGATGCTACGCAAGAGTCCGATGAAGAACTATGTGTACAAATATCAGTCGGTCCGCACGAACATTGATGCCATTGTTACAGGGCTTCGCGATGGTAGAGATACCCTCGAAGAGAGCATTGTGAATATGCGTCAGCTGAAACGTACTTCCATGGAAGAGATCTATAACCTACAGACCAAAATTGCTTTCGGCACTAAGTTGAAAGAGTTGTTCGAGGTAGAGATCGCGAAGCCTGAGAATGAGTACCGTAAAGCTTATCTGGAGCGAGGTTTGCGTAAAGTGATGGTTCGAATTCAGTCGATGACAGAAATGATTCTGCTGTATAATCAAGCGATTGCTGCTACAGATATTATTAATGACAATAATGACAAGCTGATTGATTCCGTGAATAACGCTATTGATAAGACCTCTAATCTGATCACGGTGTCGGCAATGATTGCGATGTCTTTAGCGGATCAGGAGAACGTCATCAATGCTGTAGAAGCGACGAATAAGACGATTGAAGATCAATTTAAAGAAAATGCACGTCTGCTGCGTACCACTACAGAGAAAACAACCGAGTTGCTGTCTAAGCCTTCTATGTCTATGGAAGCTGTGAATCAAGCGATCGGTGATCTGCTTAGCGCATTAGACACTTCAGAACAGTCCAACCGTCGCATTATTGAGAGCTGCCAGGATTATACGTCTAAAATGACGGCAATCAATACTCAACTAGGCAATCGTTTAGGACTAAATGAGGCGGACAAGCCTCAGGCACTGAAGCAAGGAGAGGCTGAGAGTCAACTGAGCAGTTTCTTGAACTAAATTGTTTTGACAATAATAGAAATACAGAGAATAGATTGAGAAGCCTGTTGAATTCATTCAACAGGCTTTTTTAAACGCCAATACTCAATCATAAAGCCCTATCTTCACACATAAGTTGTCACAAGACTACATGTGGAGGAAGTGAGGATAGGCATATGATCTTAGGGTGCTTGATACTCGTGCTTATCATCGTAGCCAGTAGTGAAAGAGCAGAAGCGATTGCAAAAATGAATGAGGACACTTAGGATTTTTACCATGATTTGGTTCAAGTAATTTCCAGCTGGTTATTGGGTATAATAACGCAAGATTGCACGATTAGCCCATAACTAGCTGGAAAACCCAAATTCCTAAGGAGGTCACATGGAGAACGAGGCGCTGCTACAGGTTGAACAATTAGCACTTAAGAAACAAAAGATCTATCGGCAAAGTATATTGCGCTATATTGCCAGAGCCATGCTGGCCAGTATGTTTATCGGGTTCGGCGTAATTGTAGCATTCAAGACAGGCAACTACTTCTATATGGAGCATTCACCATTTGCGTATCCAATGGCTGCGATTACTTTTGGAGCAGCGATCATCCTAATCTCATACGGGGGAGGGGACTTATTTACCGGAGATACTTTCTACTACACGTACACGGCTTTGAGGCGCAAAATGAAATGGACCGAGGTTGTACGCATGTGGGTCATGAGTTATATAGGTAACATTCTTGGTGCTGCTGCATTTGCACTGTTGATTTTTTTAACAGGCCTGTTTTACAGTTCTGATGTAAATGGTTTTTTACTATATGTGGTTGAGCATAAAATGGAGGCTCCGGCAGGTCAGCTTTTTTTCCGTGCTATCCTCTGTAACTGGCTCGTTTGTATGGCTTTTTTCATCCCGATGAATATAAAGGGCGATGGGGCCAAAATGTTCGCAATGGTCTTATTCGTATTCTGTTTTTTCATCTCCGGTTATGAGCATAGTATTGCCAATATGTGCACCTTTGCAATTGCATTAGTCCTTGACCATCCCGGAACGGTTTCGTGGGGCGGTGTGGTACATAATCTTGTGCCCGTTACAATCGGAAATCTAATTGGCGGTGGAGTTCTGATGGGGGTTATGTATTATTATGTGAACAAACCTTTTCTGGATGATCCGAAACATTAAGAAGAAATAATGTGCATCCGCAACTTCGCTCTTTAAAAGGGCGGAGTTTTTTTGTGCTGCAAGAAATTTATTCGCATTGGGATATTTTGATTTTTTAGGGTTCAAAAGGATTAGGGGGAAAGAAGTAGAATACATATTAGTATTACAAAATTGAAGATTCATACAGAATGGGGTAAGGCTTTGGAAAAGACAACA
Source organism: Paenibacillus sp. FSL R5-0923 (assembly GCF_038009145.1). NCBI lineage: Bacteria > Bacillati > Bacillota > Bacilli > Caryophanales > Paenibacillaceae > Paenibacillus > Paenibacillus sp. FSL R5-0923. The sequence goes on along the minus strand of NZ_JBBPAT010000001.1, from coordinate 365,284 downwards.
GGGGTACTGACGGATGAGACTATCATTAAGGCTTCCAATCAGCATTGCATGGATCAAGGAATAGACCCTGAGCAGCCTCCTATTTTTCCAAAATGTTATGCTGCAGATGAACTGGGGTCACAACTCCGTGTATATAGTGAAGTGATTGAGGTTATTGATTTTTTTGTGACTAAGTTCCTTTCTTCAGTAAAAGGTAATCCGATCCTTGTTACGATATCGGATGATGCAGGTTATCTATTGGCGTTCAAAGGGGATCCGACAATTATTGATCTCGTTGGGCAGGTTGGCATCAAAGAAGGTGTACAACTAAATAAAGAAGTGGGTACAAATTCAATTGCGTTGTGTCTCGAACACCAGCGGCCTTTTCAGTTGAAGGGACAAGACCATTATCATCAAATTCTTCATCGTTTAGTATGCTGTACGGCTCCTTTTTATAAAGAGGATGGACGAGAAATATTGGGGACGATATCATTTATGGCGGATATAGATGTGGCGCATCCCCACTTATTGCCTTTACTCTGTACCATGGCTGACTCCATCGAACGCGAGATTTTGCTGCGTAGAGGGAATGCTGAGCTTCAGCTTTTAAATCGAATCCTATTGGATACCAATTATTTGGGTGTTATTATAACGGATGAACTCGGAACGATCGTCAATATAAATGAGAACTGCTTAAACATGCTTCATTTGGATGGTGAACATCAAGAATCTGTTATCGGTGCCAGTGTCTTCGAAATTCGAAATGTGGGCTCTTATTTTCAGCATGTCATTCTTCAGCAAGAGGCATGTGCTGGGCTGGAAGTGATTCAAGAGAGCAACGGTTTGTTTGAACATTATATGCTGGATGTGCTTCCGGTTTATGATTCGAATGCATGTTTAGCTCGTGTGATTGGGAGTCTTCGTAATATCACAGAGATGAAAAAAACGGAAGAAGTGCTGCGCAATACAGAGAAGCTAGTGGTTGCTGGACAACTAGCCATGAGTATCGCACATGAGATTCGCAATCCGCTAACTACAGTCAAAGGAATGCTTCAACTGGCCAATAAAGATTCGCAACTGCTACATTATGATCTTATTATGTCAGAAGTAGAAAGAATGAACCTCATTGTGAGTGAGTTCCTCATACTAGGTAAACCGCAGGCCGCGCATTATAGGGTAGAACAATGTAGCACGATTCTGCAGGAAGTGCTCAGCATCTTTGCGATTCAAGTGGAGATGAATAATATATCATTGAACACGCAATTCCATTTTGATGCGAATATCTTGTGTGATCGCAATCATATCAAGCAGGTCTTCCTAAACATCCTAAGAAACTCAATGGAAGCCTTGCCCTTTGGCGGAAGCATTACAGTTGCCCTAGATGTGGAGAATGGCTTCCAGAAGATTACCTTCACAGACAACGGAGAGGGTATGAACCGGGAAGTACTGGATAAATTAGGCCAGCCTTTTCACACGACCAGAGGTGATGGTAATGGACTGGGAATCATGATTGTTAAAAAGATAGTATCTGCACATAGAGGGCGAGTGGCCATAGCGAGTGAAGTGGGCGTAGGTACGGCCGTTACGATTTATCTGCCAATAAAATAAAGGGCTTGTCTTGGCTATTTCTTCGTCATGCAAGCAGTAATTCATAATAAAAGACTCTTCCGCCCAAGCAGGCTGGAAGAGTCTTTTGTTTGGAGATAGTCTACCACTTGGATCCGCCTGATGAATTTCGGCCGGACTTCCCTCCGCCGCCCCAAGAAGATCCGCCGGAGGATTTGCCACCGCTGCCGCCTCCACCCCAGGAGGAGCCACCGGAGGAGCGTCCTCCACCGAATCCACCTGATGAAGGTGGGCCAGAGGACATTCGCTTGCGAGCCTGCGCGCGACGTTGCTGTTCTCTCATCATAGCTAATTGAGCTAGTCGTTCTTCTTCTTCCTTCTGACGAACGAGTCGGTTCGATTCATTCACAAAGGAAGTGATCTGTGAATCATAAGAACGGCCAAGGGACTCCAGTTCCTCAAGATTATAAGGCCGGGATGCCAGGCGATGATCCAGTGCACTGTATTCCGGCAGTAAGGATAGCTCGAAGTCAATTCTAGAAGATAATCCTCTGCTATGCAGCATTCGCTGGGTCGTTTCCACCCGGCTTTGCCCTTCGGAAAAGAGGCGAGTGACCTTATCCAGTCTTTCATGAAGTGCATTTAGACTTTCTGAGACACCATCGAACTGCCTTGCAGCTTCATCTAGGAGGGACAGCAACTGTTCTAGCGCATTGTGGGCCTTATCATATTCGCCGCGCTCATCACTAGTCCAATTCTCAATCTGCGCCACTTCACTAGCACCTTCCCGAAGGCGTGTGCTCCACTCTGTAAGGATGTTCTCCACAGTTGACACATGCTGTTCTTCAAAATACATACGCGCTTCGGTAATCCGGCTTTGCAGTCCGTCTCGCCGCTGTTTTAATTGGCTCCATTCGGTGCGGAATGTCTCTAAATCTCTGCGGTTGTTCTGCCGAAGGAGTGCTTGTTGTTCTGTCATAGCAACAGCCTCATCCAGGAGAAGGTCAAGAGTGGCGCCAATCTTGCGCACCTCATCCATATCTCCAACACGCAGCGGCGCTTCAAGCGTCAGCGATTCTGCGCGGGCCTGCTCCAGACGGTCAAATGGTTTTACCTTCATGTTGTGGAGTGAATTCTGCTCGATGATGTTTGTGATTTTGGTACGGGCTGCAGCTAATACCGTAGGGAACTGGTTTAGCTTATCATCGTAGAGATCGACATCCTTCAGGTCTTGTTCAATCTTTTCTTGGCGATCTTGTGCATCCTCGGTAATTTCTTGTGCGGCGATAGGGTCAAAAAGCTCCAATTGATCTGCCTTAGAGGTCTCCTCGGCAAGCTCCTTGAGCTCTTCTACAATTTCTTGAAGTGCATAGCCAGTTTCTTTAACCGCACCTTGTAGCTGCTCTTCAAGCTCTGGTGCATCCTCTTTCAGCTCTGTAATTCGCTGTTTAACATTGCGATCAGCTTCACTGATGACAGCAATGTTCTTCTCTTCCTCCTCAAGCGCTGCGCGGAAGGAGTCCTCTGTCTGCTGTAATTGTTCCACGGCTGCCTTAAGGGCAGTCAAACGATAAAAGGGTGGCTGTAAACCTTGCCCATCACTTTGCAGAGAAGAGATTTCAACGAGCTTTGCAGAGAGTCGTTTTGAAATGCCTTCTACCAGTACCTCGGTTTTTCCCTGAACGATCCCTTGAAATGGCTTTAATGACTCCAGTGCTCGATTCGCCCGTACTAGCAAATCGGATAACTGCTCTTGTTGTACGTTTAGCTGTTTGCGTCGACGTAGACCTGTGATCACTATAAATAGCACAAGTAGTATTAGTACGATTCCGATTAGAACGGCGGCAATCGTAAACATGGAGCTACTGGAGCGGCTTCCTGTACTGACCGAGTTCCCTGGTTTACCGGAGGTTCCATTCCCTAAACCGCTATTCGTACTGCCAACTGCGCTACCGCTTCCTGCACTTCCTCCAGCATTTCCGGTACTCTCCCCGATGGTATGAACCGCTTTAATTAAAGCCTTTGTCCCTCCAGCGAAGTCTCCTTCTCTGGCATAAGGGATGAAATAAGTATCAAGCAGCGCTGTAATGGCAGCACTTCCTGATTTCCCTCCCTGATTTTGGGACCAGGCATTTAACGAGGTTTGAAAGCCAGGATTGTTAAAATTAAGTTCAATGGACTGATCGCCAGCAGAGATCAGCAAGAGAATATCGCGAGTGGACAGTCCCCATGAGGCGTAAGTATCCTCGGCGTATCTATCGGCCGGAGTACCGTTTAAGGAATCTACGGTGAGTACATGCATAGTAACGAGATCTCCAGTGGCAGCAGCAGAAATGGACGTCGCTTCTGCGGAACTAAACATTCCAGCTTTATCGGTTACTAATCCCTGTTGAGCAGGGATTTCGGCGGCGTATGCAACGGGTATCCATAACACGCTGATCAATAAGAATAAAGCTAAATACTTTTTCAAGCTGACACGCTCCAATCTGAAGGACTTTGTATTCAATATATTATGCTGATAATTATACTATATCATTAACCTTCACGTGACGCGGGGATACTCCTATTCTTACATGGCTGCCAATCATACAAGCAAAAAAAGCCGCATTCCCTAAAGGAATGCGGCGAATATTCAGAAAGATTATCTTGTCGGCAGACAAAGAATGTATTGCAATCTGGATTTAATTTCTTTTTGCCATTTTAAATCTCCAACTTTAACGGCAAGATTGAGCAGATCCAGATAATCGTCAACCTGTAGTGTTGTTCGGGTAGAGGTAACGTTCATGGGTGATCAGTCTCCTTTTAACTTAAATATAGTAAAGTGAAATCAATAACTTATTTAATAATGATAATCATTATCAACTTGTATCATTATTGCTATTATCCACATTTTCCATCTAAAAAGCAATATAAAAATGTAGCATCCGTAATTTTATATAATTTACAAAGGGAAGGGTTCATTGCTGGGATTTGCGTATATTATGTGACGAGGAAAGAAAAAGCAGGGGTATTGCCATATTTTGTCGAATAACATTTAGGATATTACTGTAAATTCAGTAAAAAGGGGGAATGAGCGATGAAGCAGTACAGACTGTTGCTTCTGATTAGCATTCTATTTATGCTCTTACCTCCTACTGCCATTCACGCCGAAAGAAAGGAGATCGAATATCAAGTAGAGCTGGAATATCCACCTTATAAATATATAAAAGATGGGTACATGACCGGTTTTGATATTGAATTGAGTAATATGATCTTTGAGAAGCAGGATTACGATGTCCACTACAGTACAGGGAAGTGGCCTGATGTATATAATCGGCTCGTTCAGGGAGATATCGAAACAGCGGGTCTAATGGCAGTAACGGAAGGACGACAACAAGAGTTGTTATTTTCGGAACCTGTTTTCAAAAGCTATATTTCAATCTACGCAAGGCGAGGGCTTAAGGGTGAGATCGATTTAAATAAGCTTGGAGGTTATAAGGTAGGTCTAGGAAACGCCCAGTATTCTGAAACAGTACTGAACGGGAAACTGGGAATTAATGATTACGTAGAATATGCAACGATTCCTGAAGCCTTGGAGGCTTTAGAAAAAGGGGAGATTGACCTTCTATTTGAGAATCAGGAGGTGGTCGATTATCTGCTCGTTGAACAGGGGAAGACGGACAGTATTATTAAGAAAATGAATGATCTTTATCCCAGGGATGTGGCTTTTGCAATCAATAAGTCTACACCGGAGTTAGTTTCTTATGTTAACGAGAGATTGGAGGAATTAAAGCATTCGGGTGCTTTTGAAGAATTGTACCAGAACTATTTCTTCGTTCATTCTGATTATTATAAAGGCATGATCCACAAAAGATGGGTTTACGGAGCAATCCTTCTATTCTGTCTTCTTATTCTGGGTGGAGTCCTGCTTAAAATGAATATTAATCGTTTACGGCGTGCTGTTTATTCAGAGCATCAATTTTTTGAGGATGTTATAGAGCATAGTGGCATGGTAGTTTGGGCGGTGCAGACAGATAAAAAGGTAGTGCGGTTTAACAAGTTCGCTGAGCGGATGACGGGTTTAAGCGAAAAAGAGGTGCTGGGAGTAAATATTGAGGATATCGATGGTCTAAAAGGTAGTACGGCTGCAATCCGTGATCTTTTGATGCGGGCAATACGGAATGAATATGTTAACAACGTAGAAATTAAGCTCCCAGACCAGTCATCTGAAGCGCGATATTTCTCATTCCGGACAGCCTTATTAAAAGGACTTGATAAGCAAGCAGCCGATATCTTTCTACTTGTAGGTGTGGATATCGATAATCGTAAACAAAATGAGCTGAGGCTACAGCTAAGTTATAGGGAATTGGAAGCTACATACGAAGAGCTCTCAGCGACAGAGGTCGATCTACAGGAGCAATTTAATAGGCTTCAAATCAGTGAACGACGTTTCCGGCTCACGACAGAAGGTTCTGGTGCATATATGTGGGAGTTTGATTTGGAGGCGAGACGATTTAATTTATCAGACCGATGGTATGACCTCATAGGTTACACGAAGGATGAAATCAACTCGTTTGAAGAGGGAGCTTTTAGTATTGTTCATCCCGATGACCTAGCTTCAACCCGTAAGCTTAAACATGATCACCTGGAGGGTGTTACACCTATTTTCGAAACGGAGTTCCGCATGATTACCAAGGACAATCAAATCGTGTGGTTTGAAGTTAGGGGTAAGGCTACCGTTAATCCAAAGGATGAAGTTCTGTTATTTATGGGCTCCTTGATTGATATCAGCGAGCGGAAGCAAGCGGAGCTTAATCTGAGCAACAGCTACCAAGAACTTGGGGCGACCTATGAGCAGCTCGCGACCACTCAACAGGAGCTTCTGGTACAATATAATATGCTTCTAGACAATCAGAAACATATGCATCGTCTGGCTTATGTGGATGCGCTTAGTAACTTACCTAACCGTTTATGTCTGCTGGAGACCATGGAGAAGTATCTAAAGCATCCGGGAGGGAAATTTGCACTACTGTTTTTAGATTCAGATAATTTCAAATACATCAACGATACCTTAGGTCATAAATCCGGGGATGTACTCATCCGGAAGGCAAGTGAGAGATTGCAGTCACTGATGCGGGAAGGAGATATGCTCTCACGGCTAGGTGGAGATGAATTTGTTATTTTTATTAAGGATACAGAGGACCGTGAGGCTGTATTGAATCTGGCAGAGCGTATAATGAGAGCGTTCAGGCAGTCCTTTTTAATAGGAGAGAGTAATCTATACGTCTCGCTAAGCATCGGAATTTCCTTTTATCCAGAGGATGGGGAGACGGCCGAGCAAATTTTGAGTAATGCGGATGTGGCGATGTACCGTGCTAAAGAGGATGGCAAGGGAACTTATGTAGTCTATGACAAATCGATGCATACAGCGTTTAATGAACGAATGAATATAGAGAAACATTTGCGCAGTGCAATGAACAATAATGAATTTGAACTGAACTATCAGCCCCAGATGGATATCGAATCCGGATTCATCTCAGGCTTTGAAGCATTAATTCGTTGGAACAGCCCATCGCTTGGTTCTGTATCTCCACTTTCGTTTATAAAAATTGCTGAGGATTCCAGACTGATCATCGATATTGGTGAATGGGTGCTTCGTGAATCTTGCATCTTTATGAAAGGTATTCAAGATCGTACAGGTATTCCTTATAAAATATCGGTCAATATTTCGATTATTCAGCTATTCCAGAACGATTTTATCGAGATGGTACAGGATAGTCTGGCAGTAAGTGGCCTAAATCCAAGCTGTCTTGAGCTGGAAATCACGGAGTCTATTTTTATGAAATCATTTGAGAGTATTCTGGGTAAGCTGCAGTTTCTTAAATCTAAGGGCATTAGTATCGCCTTGGATGACTTCGGAACGGGTTACTCATCACTTAGCTATTTGCAGCAATTGCCGATTTCAACGCTCAAGATGGATAAAACCTTTATTGATTCACTCTCAGAAAAAGCTAACAGCCAGTCTTTTGTGCAGTCCATTATACAGTTGGGGCATAATATGGGACTGAAAGTTGTAGCAGAGGGTGTAGAAGAGGTTATTCAGATGGATTTGCTCAAGCAATTAGGCTGCGACAAGGTTCAAGGCTACCTGATTAGCAGACCTGTGCCGAAGCAGGCAGTCTTAGAGCTTTTGGAAACACAGAGGCGCTATGGGATTTAGCAGTCAGATTCAAACAGATGAACACAAACAAGCCCGTGAAAAGATCCGTGGGCTTATTTGTTCAAATATAAGAATTTATAAGTCTCACGCTATATATTATCCTTATATTTCTCGCATAAACGCTTACCGTCCATTAGGGACGTCGAAGGCGTTTTTGCTTGTGTTCGGTCTTTAGCTGATTACGATTTTGTTCTTCCCGGTGTTCTTAGCCTCGTAAAGTGCATCGTCTGCTTTCTGAAATGTAGAGTTTTTGGAATCTGTTCCTATAAAATCGTGCATACCGATACTGACGGTTACGTTTTTATCGTTCATTTCCGCAAAGGGGGTATCGGAGATGGACGTTAGAATATGCTTCATAATCTCATGAGAATGATCAAGGGTTTTAGAAGTCAGGATGACGACAAATTCTTCCCCGCCAAAGCGAGCCGCGAAATCATCAGGACCGACATGCTCGAGGAGGATCGCTGCAACCTTTTGTAATACGATATCTCCAACGGAATGCCCATAGGAATCATTTACTTTTTTGAAGTTGTCGATGTCCATAACGGCTAGCTGCATGGGAAATGGATTACTCTGCTGATGATCGATCAGCCATCCTAAGTATTCATGAAACGTCTTATGATTATAAAGGTCCGTCAGAGGATCGATCTTGGATAGCCGATCCATGATTATATTCTGAATGCGTAATTCCTGTTCTGACTTTACGGAGTTCTCCAGCGATCTCATCAAATCACGCCCACGACCGATAACTGCAAAGCCTGCTAAAGCAGTAGCAGCAAAAATAAGAACAATAATGATAGTTTGGGTGATGGGGACGTATCCGTGATTAGATGCCTTGATGAATAAAATGATCGTGTACAGTAGACAAACAGCAGAAGAGGCTATCATATAACTAGACTTCATATAGATCATGGATACAAGCAGCGGCAGCAGCATAATTAATGACATTACATACAGTTCATCATTGAGATTGATGATAATCAGAAGCGCAAATAAATGGCTCGCTACTGTAATAGCTAGCTCGGACCATAGGGGTTTCCATCTATAGATAAATTCCAGAATAATGATCAAAGTCAATATGATGGAATCAGGAATCAGCGACTGAGTAATAAACTCTCCCATGGTTAGGGTATCCGAATGTTGGCCCCATAGGCATTGAGAAACAAACATATGAATACTTAAATCCACAATCAGGATGATCCAGAATGCATTAAGCAGCACGCGATTCCAATGGGTCTGACGAGGAGTTTGAGATGTAGTATGCATAATGTGTTCCTCTTTTCCAGTGGCAATTTGCTTATATATTCGACAATAATTACGGATTCCCTCTCGACCAATTATCTCCAAATATATTCGTATATTACGGTTACGTTGGTGTAGGTCCTCCAGGGATATGGATTTGCGTGTGGAAAGACTGATCGAAAAGGAATAGTATAGAAAGTATTTCCTTTAATTAACTCTGCTGATATAATGTTAGAATACATAACATCAATCGAGTGGAGTGGGAATAATGATGCAGATTCGCCCTAGCCAGATTTTTGTAGTCGTCCTGTTGCTCCTTGTCAGTGTTTACAGTTTGTTGATAGACATGTTCTGGATTCATAAGCTGGTAATCATCCTGCTTATGGCTTCTCTAGGCTGGGTCCTACTAAATTTGTCCCGCTACGGTTACCGCAAAGAAGCGCTGCTGAAGGAGTCGCAGAATAAAGTTGAGCTGCTTGGCAATGAGATTGTAGTTACTTCGGACCGACTGCATGGTGCACTCGAAGAAATCAGTCGTCATACAGAAGAGCTGCAGCGGACAGCAGATTATTCACATGAATACGAGATGGATTTGCGGATTCGCAGTAACGAAGCTAAAGCTAATATTGAAGGTGCTTATCAGACAATGGGCGGAGTAGCATCCGTTACCGCACATATCGAAGAGTTGACGGAGAGACTGGGGTCAAATATGAAATATGCTCGTCAAGGAATGACAACCATGGTTGATTCCTTGAGCATCGCAGATGCTGTGATGAAGGATTTACAGATGCAGAGCGGGGACATGTTAGCTAAGTTTACTATCTTGAGTAATCATATTGCGATGGTAGAAGAGATCAATACGCTTATTAACGGAATTGTGGATGAGACCTCACTGCTAGCGCTTAATGCTTCTATAGAAGCGGCCCGGGCCGGGGAACAGGGCCGCGGATTTGCGGTGGTGGCCAGCCGGATTCGGCAGCTGGCTGATCAAAGCAAGAGCTCGGTAGACCGTTCCTCTGGCATCTTGCTCGACATTAATAACGGAGTACAGCAGGTGCTGGAATCCGTGACGAAAGAGCAAGCTTCAGTGGAACGTGGGGTGAACGAGGTCGGCACTGTGAAGCTTCGACTCGATGATATTGCGTCGAGAGTCGATGAGGTAGGCAGCGCCGTAACAGAAACCATCGATGCTGCCGCGAAGCAGAGCAAGCTGATTGTTGAAGTGACGACGGAGCTGAGTGGGGCAGTGGCTATCGTGAATGAGACGATTGCCAATGTCGATCTTACGCTGGAACAGGTGACACGGCAGCGGAGCCAGATTGGGCAGCTGAACGAAGTCAGCGCTAATCTGTTAGCGGAGTCGCAATCGTTGCAGCAATCGGTTACCAGCATAGCAGCCCGAGAAGAAATCGAGATGAGCCAATATGCTGCCCGGCTTCAAGAAATGCAGAGTCTCTTGGAGACAATTTCAGCTAAGGAAGAACTGTACGACCCGGATACTGAAGTTCATCAAGGTGTTTTGACCTCTTACATTAAAAAAATTCCGGATGTACAAGCCATTTGGTCCAATCGGACGGATGGGACCTTTATCTATTCCGAGCCAGCGGCTGGCCTCTTGAATGCCAAGCGACGTGATTGGTGGAATGGGGCCATAAATGAAGGTCAATATGTCTCGAAGCCATATGTATCAGCGATTACGAAGCGTTCTTGTGTTACATTATCCAGAGCGATTAAGAATCGTCAGGGAGATGTCGTTGGTGTAGTAGGTATCGATTTGGCGGTGTAAAAAAACCAGGAAAGCAAGCCCTGCTATATTAGGGGCTTGCTTTTTGTTATTTTAGGTAGTGCTGATCTGCAACTGTTTCCACGTCGCCTGCCAGTTCTTTTTAATAACGCGTTGTTTATAAATAGGGAGTAAGCTCGGGTTTTCAGTAAAATGTGGGGTAGGTCGTAATACTACATGAATAACATCGGAAATTCCGTGTGGAGCGACTAAGATGATTTTACCTGATGGATCTAGGGAGAGTCCAAGCGCTGTGGCGGTTTCCGGAAACTTGGATATCGCATCAACAGCTGATGTATAAGGTGGAAGTTGATTGACGGTATGCATTCTTGCTTGATTTTTAACAGACCAGGGAACATTGGGGTTTAAATCTCTTAGCTTCGCCTCCCAATCCTTCTCCACTTTCTCTTGAAGATTGCTGTCGTCATAATAAATAACATCAATATCGGGCAAAGGTGTCCGTTCTTCGAAGCCATGAAGGGTGTCCCAAATTTTTGCACGCACAAAGCCAGCGCAAACCCACCAGTCAGGTAACTGCAACGATCTAGCATTTTCTAATATATCCATCATCCAGGGATCATTTTGTACAAGCTGTATGATATCTGCCTCGTGTTCTAATTTTTGCAAAACGCCCACCTCCGTATATGTATGCTTTTATTCTGTTCATATCATACAACAAGAGTTTCAATAGAGGTATTAAAGGATAGGCTGAATGGACAGAGGCATGAACTATCTTTATAATAAGTCGACATCTAGTCCTTTGGAGGCGGAGACCGTGCAATATACGTTTACGATTTTACTGCAATTATTCGAAAGAGCTGCACTACTGCTGATGTGTCTGTTCGTGCTGACTCGTCTGCCGCGGTTTAAAGAGATTTTTCAAAAAGGAACATACGCCCCGCAGGAGCTTGCCATAGCGACGACGATCTTCAGTTTATTCGCCATCTTCGGTACCTATAGTGGCATTAATGTGGAAGGCTCGCTTGTGAATGTGCGAATTATCGCCATCGTGTCTGGTGGGATTTTGTTCGGGCCATGGGTAGGACTCATAACAGGCATCATCTCAGGGGTTCACCGTTTTTTAATTGATATCGGAGGGGTAACCTCTCTTCCTTGTCTGATTACGAGTATTACCGCAGGGATTGTGTCAGGGGTAATATACCGCCGCACTTCTGGTGAACGTCGCTGGATGGCCGGTATTTTGGCCGGGATGGCCTGTGAAGCCCTGACGATGCTGCTCATTCTAGTGATGGCCGAACCGTCGTCGCTGGGTGTGGATATCGTGTCCAAAATTGCTTTTCCGATGATTATGAGCCAGATTAGTGTCGGTCTGATTGTCATGCTAGTGCAGAGTGTGGAAGGTGAAAAGGAACGGATTGCGGCGAAGCAGTCCAAGCTGGCACTGGATATTGCCAATAAGACCTTGCCTTATTTTCGCAATATTAATCCCGAGTCGCTTCGTACCATCTGCCAAATTATCAAAGAAGATATCGGTGCAGACGCTGTAGCTATTTCGGATACAAGACTCATTCTCGCTTACGTTGGTGTTGGGGAAGAGGACTATACTACGACCAATGAAATTATAAGTGAAGAAACTAAGGTGACGTTGTCCAGTGGTGAAATTACGATCCGTAACGACGATAGTGATTATGTGAATCCGGAGATTAAATCGCTGATTATTATTCCATTGAAGGAAAAAGGCGAAGTGACGGGAGCGCTCAAAATCTATTACACCAGAGCCCACAAGATCACTTATTCTCTACAAGCTATGGCTGTAGGTTTGTCGCAAATGATCTCTACACTAATGGAAGTATCGCGAGTTGAGGGCATTAAAGAAATGGCGAACAAAGCGGAGCTAAAGGCGCTGCAGACAAGCATTAACCCACACTTTCTGTTCAATGCGCTGAACGCGATTGCGTCCTCGATTCGGATTAACCCGGATAAGGCGCGCGAGCTGATCGTGAATCTGTCCGGTTATATGAGATACAATCTGGAGCTAACGGATGAATTCATTGATATTAAGCGCGAGCTGCAACAGGTTCAACAATACGTAGAGATTGAAAAAGCGCGCTTCGGAAGCCGGCTTAATGTCCTCTATGATATTGATGAGGTTCAGGTTCGGATTCCGAGTCTGATCATTCAGCCGCTTGTAGAGAATGCGATCATACATGGCATACTGAAGGTACGAGGGACGGGAACCGTAACGATTTCTGTAAAAGATCAAGGCGATAATGTGCGAGTTGGCATTCGGGATACCGGAGCTGGCATCAGCGAAGAAACCATAGAGAAGGTCTATGCTGGCGATATGCCGGAGAATAAGATCGGACTGTTTAATGTACATCAACGGGTCAAGCTCATCTATGGAACTGGTCTTACGATTCAGAGGCTCGATAAAGGGACGAACATTTATTTTGATGTCAAAAAGGAGGGTCTATGAGAGCAATTATCGTGGAGGATGAAGAGCTAGCAAGACAGGAACTGGCTTATTTAATAGAAACTCACAGTGGGATCGACATTGCCGCACAATTTGAAGATGGGCTGGATGCACTCAAATTTTTACAGGTTGAGACGGTAGATGTGATTTTTCTAGACATTAACATACCCTCGATCGACGGAGTACTGCTGGCTCAGAATATTAGCAGATTCTCGGTAAAACCTTATATAGTGTTTATTACTGCGTATAAGGAGCATGCCGCCGAGGCATTTGAGATTGAAGCGTTTGACTATATTCTTAAACCCTACAGTGAGGTTCGTATTAAGGCTATGCTGCACAAGCTAGAGGGGGCGTTCGCTGCTCGCGGAAGACAGGGGGAAGAGGAACGTAATCCAGTTAGTGATAAAGTGAATCTGTGGAAAAATGAAAAGATTATCGTAGTGAATGCTGATGATATTTATTACGCCTCCGCACAAGAGAAAAGTACGAGCGTAATAACTAAAGGTGAGGAGTATAGTATGGCGCTCAGCATCAGCGATTTTTATAATCGACTGCCGGAGGATCGTTTTTTTCGCTGCCATCGTTCCTATATCGTTAACCTGTCCAAAATCAAGGAAATCATCCCTTGGTTCAACAATACATACTTATTGCGCCTGCATGATTTGGAGTTTGAGGTGCCGGTAAGTCGAAGCAAGGTAAAGGAATTCAGGCAGATCATGCGCCTATAAATGCAGTTCATTCTTCATTTTCGTCATCTCATGCCAGATTTCTCTCAACATCCGCTGGTTTAGCTACAATAAAGAGGCAATAGAAGCTCTTGTAGCAGATCACGAGAGGGAAAGAAGGAATAGACCATGACTTCGACGATGGACAACAAAAACGCCAAACGGTGGCTTATCGTATTAGGAACAGTAATTATGCAGATGGGTCTAGGTACCATTTATACATGGAGCTTGTTCAATGCACATCTGGTAACAAAATTCGGATGGGAGCTTAATTCTGTTTCGATTACGTTTTCGATCACGAGCTTTGCACTCGCTTTTGCGACTTTGTTCGCAGGGAAATTGCAGGATCGTTTTGGTCTTCGCCGGTTAACTGCCGCCGCAGGGATTGTGCTTGGTCTAGGATTGATTCTTAGCTCTCAGGCGAATTCGCTTCTAATGTTCTATATATTGGCTGGTGTAATCGTTGGTTTTGCAGACGGAACAGCTTATATCACTTCATTATCTAACTTAATTAAATGGTTTCCGAATAATAAAGGCTTAATCTCCGGTGTGTCCGTGGGTGCTTACGGAACGGGGAGTTTGATTTTTAAATATATCAATGGTAGTTTGATCGACTCGGTGGGTGTGTCTAATACGTTTATGTATTGGGGCATGATTGTTATGGTGATGATTGTAATCGGTTCCTTACTCGTCAGAGAAGCTCCAGTACAAACGGCATCATTGGGTGCAGCAGCAACTTCGACTATCGCTAAACCAAAAGACTACACGGTAAAAGAAATGCTACGCACGAAAGAAGCTTATCTGTTGTTCATTATTTTCTTTACCGCTTGTATGTGTGGTCTGTATTTGATCGGTATTGTAAAAGACATCGGTGTGCAGCTAGCTGGACTTGATGTACAGACGGCAGCTAATGCGGTAGCGATGATCGCAATTTTTAATACAGCAGGACGTTTGATCTTGGGTGCCTTGTCTGACAAAATGAGCCGTTTGAAGCTGGTAGGCGCTTCGCTTGCAGTAACGGCAGCCGCTATGTTGACCCTTAGCTATGCGACGCTGAATTTCGGACTGTTCTTCACTTGTGTAGCTGCCATTGCATTCTGCTTCGGGGGTAACATTACAGTGTTCCCGGCGATTGTCAGTGACTTCTTTGGTCTTAAGAATCATAGTAAGAACTATGGAATCGTATATCAAGGTTTCGGTATTGGAGCCCTTTCAGGTTCGTTCATCGCCGTCTTCCTGGGCGGGTTTAAACCTACTTTCGTGATCTTTGGTCTCCTGTGTCTGCTGGCCTGTATCATCGCAATTTCGCTAAAACCGCCGGTGGAGAAAGCGAAAGAGAAGAAAGCGCTTCGGCTCAAAGCTACAGAACGGACGGCTTAAAGGTAAAAAGACAATAAATTAAACAAAGACGTACAAACTGACAACAGTTGTACGTCTTTTTTCTATTGGTGGGCAGTAGTCCGTGGAGCATGTGAAACAAAAAAACTAAGGTGATCTGAATTCAGAATGAATTACTCATTGGAGAATATTACAGAAACACGGTCCGTATTGCAGCTACTATTGATTTTTGGCTCATTCTGCTAGGGTTACTGACTGTATAGCTCTTATTAGCCTCTACATGTGTATAATTGGAGTGAATTTGGGAGAATAGTTCGGTTTACATAGGCACTTTTTTCGCTGCCCAAGTGTTATAGAAGATATAAAGGTTAAGGAGGTGCTTACAACGCCACAGGATTCGCTAGACCCAAAGGAGCTGGAAGAGTTAATCATTAGTATTCAAAAGGGCAATATCGAACGGTATGCTTTTATCGTTAGAGCTTTCCAAACGCCAATCTACCGCTATTGCTATCGTTTGTTAGAAAACAAGCAGGATGCGGAGGACGCAGTTCAGGATGTTTTGGTAAAAGGCTATCAATCTATCCATCAATACAAGCCGCAGATGCATTTCTCGGCATGGCTCTATCGAATCGCGTATCATCATTGCTTAAACCTGCTGCGCAGACGGCGTTTGCAAAAGCGAGTCATGAGTATCTTCAAGCCTGATTTTATGTCTGCAAGTCCTGAACAAGAGCTGGATGATCGGTTGTTTAATCCCTCATTGTCAGCCGCTTTAGCACAGTTGTCGCTGGAAGAGAGGAATATGCTTATTCTGCGGGTGTTCGAGGAAAAAACTTATGCGGAGATAAGCGAAATTCTTGGGGTCAGTCCCAATGCACTGACGAAGAGAATGAACCGGATCAAGCGGAAGGTGCAGGAAGCTATGAAATTGGAGGAGGAGATCAGATGGAACGAACCACAATCAGCGATGAATACCAAAATATAATTTATGCCTCAGCCGGGAATGAACTTCTGGGTGAGATCGATGTAGAAGAGAAGGTTATGGGACATATCCGTGGCATATCAGATCGAAAGCGATCATTCTCGCTCTCGCTGAAGACGATGAATAAAACAACGGCAGTTGCCAGTATGTTAGCTTTGTTCCTGATGATCTCAGTGACAGCGTATGCTGCATCGGAATATATACAGATCCGCAATAGTGAAGGCGTAGTAAAGGTTCAGCATGTTGCGCCGAATGAATCTGCAGGAGTAGCTTCCTATGATAAGTATGCACAGAAAGTAGATGCTTTCGCTAAACCGGGAGAATTGATCGCCTATCTTGTGAACAATAATGCAGGCGCAGCAGGCTTGGCAACAGAATTGTCTTTTAAGTATAAAGAGCAGCGGATAGGCGAATATTCTGATTTTTTGAAGGAAATCAAGCGGACAGGGGCGCCGATGCTTCCTGCATTGGCAGCAGGGTATGCTTTTGAATATGGGGTTATAAACCCTAATCATCCGACTACGGATGCGGAGAAGAACAGTTCTCTATATCAGGAGACGTTACAAGATCTTACTGCCCAAGCAAACAAAGATAAGGGAAGTAGTAATTTATTTATGAAGGCTATACCTTGGTCGGAACCAGGCTGGATCAGTGCAATTTATTCGAAGAATAATGCTTTTATAGGTATCTCTGCCACGATCATGCATGGCGGGAAAGTGTTCGTGGAGCAAGAACCTGAGAATCAAGCGGATAAGATTATAGTGGCTGGCACAGAAGTGATCTATAACAAAGTAGTGAAGGAAGAGGTAAGCTACGATTATCTGAATTGGTATAACGAGAAGCAGGATGCGTATTATACACTCAGCAGCTACGGAGATAAGATTTTGAGTAAGGAGCAATTTCTGCAGTTGGCTAGGGAGCTGTTGAAGTAGATTCTTGTAGTTTTGTAGTTACATGCGCTAAGTTAGTTGTACTATATACAATTAAAGTTAACTAATACCTTTATATAAGCCCTGTAGTTGTATTTAATACAGCTATTACTGGTTAGATTAGTGGAAATAAACGTTTTTACGGATTTTAGTTGTAGAGAATGCAATTAAGGAAGAGGATATGGGAGAGTTGATTCAGATATAAAAGAAGGTATCCCTAATGCGAAGCTTTAGGGATACCTTCTTTATATTCTTAAGTCGAAAGATCGATCAGGGTTAGCCTTCCAGCAGCAGTGCTTCTGGATCTTCCAGCAATTCCTTCACTTTGACAAGGAAGCTAACCGCTTCAGAGCCGTCAACGATCCGGTGATCGTAGGAAAGGGCGATATACATCATTGGACGGTTAACGGTTCTTTCTTCATCCAGTGCAATTGGACGCAATTGAATCTTATGCATCCCTAGAATACCTACTTGAGGGGTATTCAGAATCGGGGTGGATAATAGTGAACCGAATACACCGCCGTTGGTGATAGTGAACGTACCGCCTTGAAGCTCGGAGAGACTAAGTGTATTAGCGCGTGCCTTGGAAGCGAGTTCGCCAATCTGACGTTCGATTTCCGGGAAGCTGAGGCGATCTGCGTCACGGACAACCGGAACCACCAGACCTTCCTTAGCTGCAACGGCAATACCGATATCGTAGAATTTCTTAACGACCAGATCTTCACCGTCAATTTCTGCGTTCAGCAGAGGGTAGGTCTTCAGCGCACCGATCACGGCTTTGGTGAAGAAGGACATGAAGCCTAGTCCTACTTCATGCTTCTCTTTAAAAGCATCCTTGCGGCGCTTGCGGATGTCGAGGATCGCTGTCATGTCCACCTCGTTGAAGGTGGTCAGCATGGCTGCGGTCTGCTGCGCTTCTACCAAGCGGCTGGCAATCGTGAGCCGTCTGCGCGACATGCGCTTGCGCTCCACGTTCTTGCCATCCTCCGGCGCGGCTTTGCTCGCTGCCGGCTTCGCTGGCTCCGGCTTGGCTTGTGCCGCCGGAGCTACCGGTGCAGCGGCCTGTGGCGCTGCTGCACCATGACCCGACACATCGGCCTGACCAATCCGGCCGATAGGATCACGGGCGCTAACATCGCCGAGGTCGATGCCGCGCTCCCGTGCCAGCTTGCGTGCGCCCGGCGATGCCAGTGCAGCGGGGCTTTCGCCACCCGCTACAGCGACTTCGGGCGCTGCTACAGGTGCGGCTGCTGCGCTGCCGCTTGCCGGTGCCGCTTCAGGCGCTTTGCTCTCAGCGGCCTGCGGTGTACTGCCGCTAGCGGCTCCAATGATGCCGATGGCTTCGCCAACGGCTACGTTCTCGCCCGCTTGACGTAGGATGGAGGAGATGACACCCTCTACCTCCGCACTAATTTCCAAATTCACTTTATCCGTCTCTAACTCAGCAAGCACATCACCTTGACCTACCGTGTCGCCTTCTTTAACCAGCCATTTGTAGATGGTTCCTTCGGATATAGATTCTCCCAGATCGGGTACTAAGATTTCTGACACAGGCCGTTACCTCCCCAAACATAATGGTTTACGCTATTGTGATACCGTCCTCTTAAGAGGACGGTACAGCTGTTTGTACTTGTGAATTTGCTTTTAGGGCCTCTGAAACAATTCTACGCTGTTCAAAGCTATGAACATCTGCATAACCACTCGCAGGACTGGAACGTTCAGGACGTCCGATATATCTCACGCTAGTGTTTTGCGGTGCGATGGCCCGTAACCGAGGTTCGGTATAACTCCATCCGCCCATATTCTTCGGCTCTTCTTGCACCCAGACAATTTCCTGAAGGGATGTGAAGGAGCTTAAGTGAGCACTCAGTTCATGTTCTGGGAACGGATAGAGTTGCTCTAAGCGCAGTACATGTAGCCATGACCAATCTTTGTCTGAAGCAGCTTCTAGCTCTGTTTGGATGTCGATAGCTACTTTACCGCTGCAGACTACTAGACGTTTGACCTCACCTGGCTTCTGGCCTAGCAGAGGCTCAGCTAACACAGGCTGGAATTGTCCGGAAGCGAGCTCAGTTCCGGCAGATGTGCTGCGCGGATTACGAATGAGACTCTTCGGCGTCATAATCACCAGTGGTTTAGCGTCTTCCTGTCCACATAAAGCAGCTTGGCGCCGCAAGACATGGAAATATTGAGAAGCAGTGGTCAAGTTAGCAACGGTCCAGTTCTCTTCCGCGGATAACTGTAGGAAGCGTTCCAATCTACCACTGGAATGCTCGGGTCCCTGTCCCTCGTAGCCATGCGGTAACATGACGACGAGATTGCTGCGCTGCGTCCATTTCGCACGTCCAGCGGCAATGAACTGATCAAATATAACCTGACCTGCATTGGCGAAGTCGCCATATTGTGCTTCCCAGATGACGAAGGTTTCTGGTGCGAACACATTATAACCATACTCAAAGCCTAGCACAGAAGCTTCAGATAGCGGACTGTTATATACGCCAAAGGAAGCGCGAGAATTACTTAGCTGATGAAGCGGAGAGAATAATTCTCCTGTCTTGCTGTCGTGCAGCACCAGATGGCGGTGTGCGAAGGTGCCACGCTGTGCATCCTGACCGCTAAGTCGAATTGGCGTTCCATCCTTCAGGATGGTTGCGAAGGCGAGGGACTCAGCGAGTGCCCAGTCGACCTTTTCACCCTCATTCAGTGCGTCCTTGCGACGCTGCAGAATTCGCTCCAGTTTCGGATAGACTTGGAATCCATCAGGTACGCTCAGTAGCTCACGATTAATCTCTTGCAGACTGGAGATCGGTACGGCTGTAGTGCCTGCCGCTGAGCGATCTGTATGAAGAGGAATGAAGGCCTTTGGTTCTTTTTTCTTGTGATTGCCTTCCTTCATACTATCGTACGCACGTTGCAATACGCCTTCTGTTTCAACGTGCATCTTTTGTACATCTTCAGCTGTAAGAATTTTTTCACGCTGTAGCCGCTCCGCATACACCTTGTAAACGGTTGGATGATTGCGTACCTTACCGTACACGATAGGTTGTGTAGTTTCAGGATCATCCATTTCGTTATGTCCATGACGACGATAGCCGATGAGATCAATAACGAAATCCTTTTTGAATTGATTGCGATATGCACTAGCTAAACGAACGGCTGATATACAGGCCTCAGGATCATCAGCATTGACATGGATAATTGGAATTTCATATCCTTTGGCGATGTCACTCGCATAATGCGTTGAACGGGAGTCTTCGCTTTCTGTCGTAAAGCCGATCCGGTTATTAACAATGATATGGATCGTCCCGCCATTCTGATAACCTTGAAGTTTGCCAATATTAAGTGTTTCTGCAACAATCCCTTCACCTGGAAAAGCAGCATCGCCATGCATCAGTACCGCCATAGCTTTACTGGTATCAATCTTCGGCAATCCGGCTGTGCTCCGATCTTCTTGAGCAGCACGAGTGAAGCCTTCCACGACAGGATTGACGAATTCCAAGTGACTTGGGTTATTCGCTAGTGTTATTCTTGTGCGTACGGTTTCTCCTTCACGGACAGCGCGATCTGCACCCAGATGGTATTTCACATCACCCGTCCAGCCATAGTTAATGCCTGTAGAGCCTTCGGAAGGGAAAAGCTCCTTGTTCGGAGAATGATGAAACTCTGAAAATATAATGTCATAAGGTTTGCCCAAAATATGTGCAAGAACGTTGAGGCGACCACGATGCGCCATGCCCATCAGAATATGCTCTGCGCCGTCATGCGCAGCAGCGCGTACGATTTCATCCAGCATCGGTACGAGAGCGTCATTGCCTTCCAAGCTGAACCGCTTCTGACCCACAAAGGTTTTGTGGAGGAAGGTTTCGAATTGCTCTACTTGGATCAGGCGGTTTAGCAGCTCTTTACGTTCTGCATTATTTAAAGGCGCTGGTGAGCTTGTGGATTCTGCCTGTCTGTTCAACCATTTCAGTTCTTGTTCTTCATGCACATGCCCGAATTCATAGGCGATTGTCTTGGTGTAAGCCTGACGCATACGCTGAACTGCATCCCATCCGGTATGCACATCATTCGGCGCATTCTCCCAAATGAGCGTGGCAGGTAGTGCGAGCAGATCCTCACGAGTCAGCTCATAGGTTTCGAGTTCAAGATATTTAGCCATGGGATTGTGATCGCGCTCAAGCGGATCAATATCAGCGGCCATATGGCCATATATACGAATATTAGCGATTAGCTTGGAAGCTCTTACTGCCTTTCTAAGCCATTCGGTGTCTCCCGAAATGCGAGGCTGTGGAGCCGGTTCGCTATCCGGTGTTAGGGGTGGGGGACCCGAATTTGTAAAAAGCTCGCGATAATTATTCTCTACGGTGGAAGGATCTTTCACAAACTGTTCATATCTTTCTTGAATGTAGCCTAAATTGGGTCCGTAATACTTACTCCAAATGGATTCGTTATAGGGCTCTTTGGCTGCCATGAATACATCCTCCTTAACGGATGAACTCCATACGTGACATTTTGTGTCAACGCTTACTGGAGCTGTGATGATTGCGGTTTCATTTCTCATCTTATTGTGCTACTTTCCACACGTGTAATCAATTCATTCTTTCGTCCAATACGTTCGCAAAATGGTATGGGTTAGCTTGTTCTAATGAAAAGAACGCTGTTTCTCCTCATTACCCATTCCTAAGGCCCACTAAAATGATTCTAATATCCTTATTTTTAACTAATAGGGAAGGAAGTATCATTATATTGGCTTAATTAATTTTATGAATGGGACGAGTATCGTGTTAATAGGACAAGATATCGCACAAAATCGCTTCTATTTTTTGTTTTTTAATGGAAAAACTAATCAGAAATCGACACACTTTTCCACTTTAGTATAGTATAATGTTATTGCAGTTAGCGATTTTCATATATTTCAAAGTAGATCCTTTCGTGTAAAGGGTCCAGTAAAAGGTAAACCTGCCGAAAGGCAGGGGCACAAAGTCGCGGGTCTAAGGTAGAAATACTATGACAGCCGGATTGCCTGGGGACGTAAAATCTTAGGAGGAGATTTTTTGGACAAGTCCAACCAGGGAAGCAACAGAGAACAGCAGTTCATTGATCTAGACGTTGAGTGGGTACATTTATTATTAGCAGCTAAGAAGGCTGGCATAAAGGCAGATGAAATTCGTCGCTTCTTTCATGAGAAGACTGTGCAAGCCGTGCAGTAATACATTCAGAGCATTAGATATCAAAAGAGCACAGCGATAACTCGCTGTGCTCTTTTTCTTTATATAAGAATCTATAAGTTTCAGACTTGGTCCTTATATTCTGCTAGAATTCAAACGCCTTTGCGGTCCATGTTAGGAGGGCGAAGGCGCTTATGTTTAATAGTATGAGTAGAAGAGGATCTTATCAGGTCAGGTGGAATATTAATCCTTCTGATCAAGGCGCCATTTCTGGTAGTCCAGAAACTCCTTGAATTCGCGTTTGCTTATGCCTGAGGCCATAGCTTCCTGCACCAATCGGAACCATTCCGAATCTAAAGGTGACTCCTCAGCATCATTAGGTTCTCCATAGAGCAAAGCGTGGATGGATACCTGAAGCGCATCGGCGATCTTTTCGATAAACTGAATTGAAGGATTGGATTGGATGTTTCTCTCCACATTGCTAAGATACGACTTAGCAACATCCGCTCTGTCCGCAAGCTCAGATAGGGACAATCCCTTTTCTAGGCGGAGATGCTGGATACGTTGGCCCATATTTTGTGGCACTATACTGACGCCCCTCCGTAATTTTTGTTATTAGTATAACAAATATCAATAAATTCGACAAAGTTTATTGTAAAGAGAAGAGCAGCATCTACTTATCCGCTTTCCGGAATAAGAATCTGCTGCTCTTCGAATGGAAGACTTATTAGATTATTTAGCGGATCCAGCAGTTTGCTTACCTACGAAATCCCAAGTCAGAGTTAATGAATCTTTTTGGAAGTAGTTTTGCTCTTGGCCGTTATCAACAAATTCGAATTGAACGGTGAAGCTATCATTTGTGCCGGCCTTAATTCCAGATGCTTCGCTAGTACCCCAGATTGCATCAAGTCCAGTATTTTTTACGAGATCCGGTGTCTGAGTCTTCAAATCGGCTAGGGTAGTTTCCCAAACTACTTTCTCTTCACTACCAGGTAAGATGCCGCTTTTATCTTTATTCACCAGGAATTTAACTTTGATGGATTTTGCCAAATCGTTAGCGCCGTTGTTACCACCTACATCATTAATAGAGGTAGCTGTTTTGAGGAGGATCGAACCGATATCAAGTGTACCGTCATTTTTTAGTTTGAAGTCTCTTTTGATCGTATCGCCTGGCTTCAGATCCTTCAAATCAACGATAACAGAAGGATCAGAGTTCAAATCCAGTGTACCTGCTGCGAATGTAGCGGTGCTTTGTGCAGTGTCGCTAAAGTAAGCGAAAGTTCCTCCACCAATCAATGATAAACCCAGTGCTGCAGATGCTACGCCAAGACCCAATGTTTTTTTGATACCCATAATTAAAATTCCTCCTCGGTTTTTGTGGTTTTTTTATAAAAGTTATATATTGTAACTTCCGGTTCGTAAGCGGAAGCGGACAATCAACGGATTACTGTATTTCAGTTGGAGGTGGAGAGGTGGGAAGTATAGCAGCATTTTTCTTTTCGAGTGCAGCTACAGCCTTCCATGATGAATACAGGGCATAGAGCAGGAGCATCAAGCCTGGTACGATCATGAGCACAACACTTCCAGCTTTGGAAACTGCGAAATTCATAGCGTAACCTACATAAGGTACGGTGACCCCGGTATACTCAGCTACAACATTCGTGGAACTGGTAGGGTTCATATCAGGTGCATCATTGTTATCACCTTTCGTGCGATACATGGCTTCACCGGTAGCGTTATTCATTGTTGCTTCTACAACACGGTGAGTAATGAGCAGGTTTTCTTCATTTCTAAAGGTGATCACATCGCCTTTTTTGAAGCGATTCATATCTCCTCCGGGTTTTAAAGCGACAATCGATCCGGTTTGAATCCCTGGTTCCATCGAACCTGAGAGTACCGATTTGATCTGGTATCCGAAGAAGGCAGGTTCACCGCCGGAGGCCTTTGATAAAACTACGGCTACCACCAGCAGAATGAATATCACAAGCATGATGCTCGATAATGTATTGTTGATCATTTTTTTAATCCGCATATTATTCGCCACCTTTAACTTGTTGAGGGTCCGAAGGGGCTGGTGTTGCTACCGGTGGGGAAGTGGTTGTATCTTCCGCTTTTGGCGCCTCCTGAGGAACCGCTTGCTGTGGTACATCTTTTGGAATCGTTAGCTCTTCACCAATTTCCGGAACGACCGGGTTAGTGGCTGGGGCTTCAGGCTGTTCTTTATTTATTTTCTCTGGAGCAGCTTCACCTGTCGGTGGAGTCACTTCCGATTTTGCTTTCTCCTCAGCTTCAGCTTTCGCTTTGTCCTCAGCTTCTTGCTTTTCTTTTTTCTCCAGTGCCAAACGTTCTTCTTCTTTCTTCGTTTGTTCCAGCGCCTCTAGTCGGGCTTTCTCAAGTGCTTCCAATTGTTGTTCACGGGTTTGACTGATCAATTGGAGCTGACTCTGAAGATTGCTGATTCCTGAAGTAGCCGATTCTTTAAGACCATTCATTTCAGTATTGAGATTTTCATAAGTGGAGGTAAGTTCGCTAGAGATATTTCCGGCCGGCTGACTAAAAGGAATCAGGAAAGGTAACGGCTGCTGAAACGCCTCGTTGCGTAACTCGGGTTGTCCATATACATCACTGGTCACTACCGAAGCAAATGGAAGCCCGATGTCGTGTATGGAGTTTAGATATTGGATGACTCCCTTTAAGGAAGCATTCAGGGATTCAGAGATTACACCGCTTTGATTCAGGCTGCTTTGCAGCTCTCTGAAGAATTGTTCATCCTTGATTTCTAGACAGTTTGAATCTAGAGAGGTCATATATCCTCCAATCTGGAATAGGACGGCTGCTGCTGCGTTCAGCTCACCATTGATTTCGTTCCAAATTTGGCTGTTGGTGGCCAGTTGCTCATTCACGCCATCGATTTGAGATTGAAGCGCGGAGATTTGTGTGGAAATCTCTTGCGCTGCGACATCAAGCTCATCCAGCGTCATGCCTTCTATTCCCGAAACGTCTGAGAGACTGCCTGAAGGGGTATAGCTTTGCAGCGATCCTTTTAAAGCAGTAGCTCTTTCGATATGATCTTTGAGTTCTGTTAGAAGCCCCTTGATCGAGTTTGGAAATACTTCGCAAAAGCTAATTGTGCTAGTGGTTTGCGTAGTAGCTCCAAAACCACCATAGGTACTACCCACTTGCTGCGAGGTAGTCAGAAACAAGACGGAGACAGCCATTCCTGATTGCAGAACACGTAATCCGATTTGTTTCTTTCGTTTAGGTCTTCTTTTTGCTGATCTGGGTCTCAGAGGAATACCTCCCCTCAATGTCTTGAGTTTCTTTGGTTCGTTATTATTGTTCTTTATTGAGAACAACTTCTGTAATGAATAATACATGGAATAAATTGAAAAGAAAACTGTCAATAAGTCTCGTTTGTGCTCTATAAAGAACAAAAATGTTAATTTATCTCTATTTATCTCGCTTTATCGCTTGATATCTATTTTTATTCTCAATTGAGAACGATACATAGGAGGGGAAAGTATTAAAAATAGCCTAATCATGCGAGAGGCACGATTAGGCTATTAAGAATTCTTGCGAGTTTAATTGTGGGCTCAGTTAGGGAAGACGAGTACCACGTGAACTAACATATAGGTCATACCATTCTTTACGAGTAAGCTCCAGCTTGTCCGCATCGGCGCAGGCAGCGATGCGCTGCGGATTCACAGTCCCAATCACAGGCTGAATAGCTGCCGGATGTGTCATTAGCCAGGATAGCACTATGGCTTCGGGTGTTGTTCCTTTTTCATCTGCAAGTTGTTTAACCATGGCAGCTGTCTGGACGATATTCTCTGGTTGATCCTCTAATGAACGTCCGCTAAATAAGCCTTGTGCGAGTGGGCCCCAAGCTTGAAGCTGAATGTTCTCCATTCGACAATGTTCAAGGGTTCCTTCGGGAAAGGTAATATCCTTCCAAGGTTCACGGTTTACACTGATTCCAGCATCGACCCAGCTGAGCTTGGCTAGGCTCATGTGTAACTGGTTTACGATAAAAGGTTCATCGCAATAGGCTTGCAGCATTTTGATCTGCGCTGTGCTCATATTGGAGACGCCGAAATGACGAACTTTACCTGTTGCCTTTAATTGATGCAAAGCAGAAGCTACTTCCTCTGGATCCATTAGGGGGTCAGGCCGATGGAGCAGCAGAATATCAATATATTCCGTTCCTAGTCGCGACAATATTCCATCTACACTGCTTAGAATATGCTGGCTTGAGAAGTCAAAGACATTAGAGCTGTCTCCAGGCTCCATTAGCTTAATACCGCACTTCGATTGAATAATGATTTCTTCGCGGAGTCCTGGGCGTTCTTTAAAGATTTGACCGAATACCTTCTCGGCTTTACCACGGGTATAAATATCTGCGTGATCAAACATATTGATACCAATAGATAGTGCTGCGTCGACGGCTGCATGTCCTTGCTTAACATTCTCGGCGGTAATCGGTTCATGATCCCAGCCCCCACCAAATCCCATACAACCTAGAGCAATACGGCTGGCTGGTATACCGCGCTTGTTTAAAGGCAGTGTTATCAACAATGTGATTCCTCCTAGGAAAATATGATTGCGTACACGTACATATTGTACACGCTTAGATTCTAGTGTGGTATTTATTGTCTCTGCAAAAGCGAAAAAAAGAGTAGAGGTCCTAAGGACTCTACTCTGTATTAAGTGGTGTTCCAATGTCATTCAACTTGCGTGCTACAACATCATCATAGAGACGTTGTAGCCATTTTAGTTCAATAAGGGTGTGTTCATAGGTGCCGTACATGAGATGAAGGGCGGAACGAGGAACAATAGGAATATGTTCTTCATATACCTGATAAGCCAGATTCACCTGATGTTCGGTTTCCCGAATACGTTCTTCGAGCAGCTTCTCCACCTTGTTTTGATCAACATGACGGGACATGGCTAGAGCCATATACATCGGATGATAGAAGGGCTCGTTCTTTTTAATTTGCTGTAGAATTAACTGCTCGAATAAATTTTTACCTTGCTCAGTAATACCGTAAATGGTTTTGTCAGGGCGATCACTGCTGCTAATCACTTCTAAAGCTTCGATATAACCATCTTGTGCAAGTTTATCGACAGCATAGTAGAGAGACCCAAGCTGGAGCTTTGTAATCCGGTCCATGGAGCGCTCTTTCATGACTAGTGTAATTTCATAGGGATGCATGTTTCGTTCAAGCAATAGTCCGAGAATAGCCAATTTCATCGACATAATCGTTACCTTTTACCCTCGGACGCCTGAGCAGTTTTACTCGGAATGGTGAGACGGTCTTTTGGCATAAGCAGCACAAAGACTAAACCAAGGACGGCAGGAATCATGGCCCACATAAAGGTATGTGCGATTGAAGAGGACAGTGCACTAGATATTTTCTCTAAAATTTCAGGTGGAATCTTGGCTCTTGCTTCAGGTGTCAGGGCTGCCCGTGGATCGCCGAAGGCTGCTGACTGCTCACTTCCGCCAAAAGCTTCGCTAATGCTGCTAGTGAAGTTGTTACGCTGAATAATACCGAAGATCGTAATCCCCAGCGTCATCCCAAGCGAGCGCATAAAAGTACTTGTTGAAGTTGCCGAACCGCGTTGGCGCATATCGAAATTATGGATAGCTGCCATGCTTAGCACGGAGAAGGAGAAGCCCACGCCGAATCCAGTTAAGGCCATGAATACATTAAGCATGAGACGGGAGGTATCTGGTGATAAAGTGCTTAGACTGTAGACACCTGCTACAAAACAGACAGCGGATAGGATCATAATGTTGCGGAAACTGGTTTTGGTTGTAAGTAGCCCACCGGTCTGACTGCCCACGACCGTACCGATCATCATCGGCATGAGGATCAGTCCAGAGTTCGTAGCGGAGCCGCCAAATACGCCCTGTACAAAGATAGGAATGTAGATGGTGGCTACGATAAAGGCAGAGCCATAGAACAAGGCTGTCACACTACTTGTTGCAAACAACCGTTTACTGAACATCGCGAACGAGATAACAGGTTCAGCCGCCACTCTCTCAATGAGGATGAATGCCAGCAAGAGTACAGCGAAGCTGGCGAATAAGCCGAGAATGACACTAGAGTCCCAAGCGTATTGATTGCCTCCCAGTTCTAGCGCAAACATTAGGCAGATAATGGCGCCGACGAGAGTGAATGCTCCGCCCCAGTCGATGCGCTGTTTAGCGTGAGAGATCGATTCTTTGTAAGAAGTTGCGATCAGAAAAAGTGCAATAATTCCGAGCGGCAGGTTAATGTAGAATACCCATTGCCAGCCTACATAGTCGGTAATATATGCACCCAATAATGGTCCGAGTACACTGGAGATTCCGAAGACGGCACCGAAAAGGCCGGTCAGCTTTCCTCTTTTTTCAGGAGGGTAAATGTCGAAAACGATGGTGAAGGCGATAGGCATTAGTGCACCGCCGCCGATCCCTTGAATAGCCCGGTAAATACTTAGTTGTGTAATACTGGTTGCAGTACCGCACAGTGCTGAGCCAATCAGGAATACAATCAGTCCGAACATGAAGAAACGTTTACGTCCATACATATCCGAGAGCTTGCCGAAGATAGGGGTCCCAGCCATTACCATGACCATATAGGCCGAAGTGACCCATACGATTTTGTCCAGACCGCCAAGGTCGGAAACAATGGTTCCCATAGCTGAAGCTACAATGGTATTGTCCATCGCGGACATCAGAATACCGAGCAGCAGGCCGATAACTACGAGTTTAAGATTACTTTCTTTAGTATGCATGCTTCGCAGGCTCCTTTTTTTAATAGTGATAAATCCGTTCAAAAAATGTTCATAGATTAGAAGCAAAATTTATTATATTCAAATTTGAATAGGGTAGCAATAGTTTTTTTCAAGAAAATGGAATGGGCGAGCAAGGTAATGAAGAATACCTCTTGACATACCCTACGGGGGTATATTATATTATTGGCAAGGAGGCTGATTCTTATGTCTACTAGTAAGCAAGAACAAACTGAGAAATCCTGCGAAGCTGACTGTCATTCTTCAGCATCTGGAGAACGAATGAGTCATCATTCGACAGATTTCAAAAATGGTTTGAATACTCGCCTCAACCGGATTGAAGGCCAGATCCGCGGGATAAAGGGTATGATAGAGCGGGATACTTATTGTGACGATGTGCTCAATCAGCTCGCAGCGGTTCAAGCGGCACTAAACGGTGTTGGTAAGATGCTGCTGGAAGGGCATATGAAGAGTTGTATTATTGAACGAATCGAAGCCGGTGAACATGAGGTTATCGATGAGCTGCTAATTACGGTTAACAAATTAATGAAATAATAAGCTAATGCTCCTTGAGCATGGCTTCATAACTTTTACTGGAGGTAATAATAATGTCGAACGCTACATTAAACGTTGAAGGAATGTCTTGTGGTCACTGTGTCAACTCTGTAGAGAAGGCTGTAGGTAATCTTGGAGCTACTGCTAAAGTTGATCTTGCTGCTAAAAAAGTTTCCGTTGAGTATGATGAGAACAAGGTGAGCCTTGGAGCTATTAAAGAAGCTATTGAAGAGCAAGGGTATGATGTAGTTTAATTTGAAGCAAAGTAATAAGGCTTGGAGCTGTATGGGAATGCCATAAGCTCCAATGCCTTTTCTTTTTATAGAAATTATCATACTCTATAGGGGTATGAGGAGGCTTTGGAATCATGGATAAGTTAAAAACAACAGCTTCACCCAAT
The DNA here is from genome assembly GCF_038009145.1 of Paenibacillus sp. FSL R5-0923. NCBI lineage: Bacteria > Bacillati > Bacillota > Bacilli > Caryophanales > Paenibacillaceae > Paenibacillus > Paenibacillus sp. FSL R5-0923. Next base: position 335,204 of record NZ_JBBPAT010000001.1, on the reverse strand, counting down.
GAACAGCAAGCAACCGTACAGATTACAGGCATGACCTGTTCTGCTTGTGCAGCTCGAATTGAGAAAGGTTTGTCCCGGATGGAGGGTGTTTCTCGCGCAAATGTAAATTTAGCCTTGGAACAAGCCACAGTTGGATTTGATCCTTCTGTATCAGGGTTACCACAAATTGAAGATAAAATCCGCGCTCTTGGTTATGATACCGTCAAAGAGACCGCGGATTTTGATATATCAGGCATGACCTGCGCTGCATGCTCGGCGCGGATCGAAAAAGTGTTGAGTCGTACGCCGGGGATCGCAGCAGTGAATGTGAATTTAGCGCTGGAAACGGCACATGTAGAATATACTCCCGGTAATATTAGTCCAAGAGAGATCATGGAGAAGGTAAGCAATATCGGATATAAAGCTACTCTTAAAGAAGACCGCAAGGATCATGTGGATCGTCGTGTACAGGAAATTCAGCATAAAAAGTGGAAGTGGATCATTTCTGCTATTCTTTCTTTCCCATTGTTATGGGCGATGGCAGGTCATTTCTCATTCACAAGCTGGATTCCAACACCGGAGTTATTTATGAATCCTTGGTTTCAGCTTGTTCTGGCGACCCCCGTACAGTTTATCATCGGTTGGCAGTTCTACGTAGGCGCGTATAAAGCACTTCGTAACGGAAGTGCTAATATGGATGTGTTGGTCGTACTGGGGACATCAGCAGCGTATTTCTACAGTCTTTATCTGACGATTGATTCATTAAGTATGAAGGGAATGAATCATACCGCCCCAATGTATTATGAGACGAGTGCTGTACTCATCACACTCATCCTCGTCGGTAAATGGTTCGAGGCGCTAGCCAAAGGACGTTCCTCTGACGCCATTAAGAGCTTAATGGGGCTTCAGGCAAAGACGGCTCTCGTGATCCGCGATGGCAAAGAAATGAATATTTCGACAGATGAAGTGATTCCCGGCGATATTGTATTGGTGAAGCCCGGAACAAAGGTGCCGGTGGATGGCGAGGTAGTAGAGGGTTCCTCTTCTGTGGACGAGTCTATGTTGACCGGAGAAAGTATTCCTGTAGAGAAAAAACCTGGAGATACCGTTATCGGTGCTACATTAAATAAGAATGGGATCTTAAGAATCAAAGCCAACAAAGTAGGAAGAGACACTGCACTCGCTCAAATCATTAGAGTAGTGGAGGAGGCCCAAGGCTCCAAAGCGCCGATCCAGAGGATCGCGGATGTCATCTCAGGTATTTTTGTACCGATTGTTGTAGGCATTGCGATGATCACTTTCTTGGTCTGGTACTTCTGGGCAGCACCTGGTCAATTTGCCGATGCCCTTGAAAAAGCTATTGCGGTGCTCGTAATCGCTTGTCCATGTGCGTTAGGTCTTGCAACGCCGACCTCCATTATGGCGGGATCGGGCCGCGCTGCGGAGCTTGGTATTCTGTTCAAGGGTGGTGAGCATTTAGAAGGCGCACAAGGGATTAAGATCGTTGTTTTGGATAAGACAGGTACGGTTACAAATGGTAAGCCCGTGCTGACTGATATCGTGACTACCACTGGAATTGCCGCTTATGGTAAAGAAAGTGCAGAGAATCGTCTATTAGCTTTAACTGCGGCAGCCGAGAAATTATCAGAACATCCGCTTGCGGAAGCTATCGTAGCAGGAGCCGCTGACAGAGGTTTGATCTTACCCACCGCTGAACAGTTTGATAATGTACCTGGACGGGGAATTATGGCTGTTGTCTCCGATCAACAAGTTAGGGTGGGTACACGGCGTATGATGGAAGATCATCAATTGGACATCACAGAGTGGACCCCAGTCATGAAGAGACTGGAAGAGGCAGGAAAGACAGCTATGCTTGTAGCGGTGGACGATGATATTGCCGGGATTGTCGCTGTGGCGGATACGATTAAGCCAACCTCAAAAGCAGCTGTAGCTGCGCTTCATGCGATGGGCATAGAGGTCATTATGATTACAGGTGACAATAAAATCACCGCAGAAGCTATTGCGAAGCAAGCAGGTATTCGAAAAGTGTTAGCAGAGGTTCTACCAGAAGGCAAAGCGGAGGAAGTTCGTAAGCTGCAGCGGAATGGGACAAAGGTAGCTATGGTTGGGGATGGCATCAATGATGCTCCTGCACTGGCTACTGCAGATACGGGCATGGCGATTGGTACAGGGACGGATGTAGCAATGGAGGCTGCAGATATTACACTGATGCGGGGAGATCTGAAGAGCATACCCGATGCCATTATGATGAGCCGTAAAACGATGAGTAATATTAAGCAGAATTTGTTCTGGGCACTTGCATACAATACAATAGGTATACCGATTGCTGCACTCGGATTTCTAGCTCCATGGCTAGCTGGAGCTGCGATGGCATTCAGTTCTGTGTCCGTCGTCTTGAATGCACTTCGTTTGCAGCGGGTAAAGCTTTAAGAGAAACCTAACTATGTAAGGAGTGGCCGCTGTGCAAGAAAACAACGAGACAATATCTCTATTAATGAACCATGCATCTGTCCGCAAGTATCAGGATAAGCCAGTAAGTGAAGAGCAGCTTGCAGCTATTATTGAAGCAGGCCAAATGGCTTCGACTTCCAGCAGTGTACAAGCCTATAGTGTTATTGCAGTGACTGACCCGGCTATAAAAGCAGAGCTTGCCGGATTAGCGGGTAATCAGGCTTATATAGAACAATGCCCAGTCTTCTTGGTCTGGTGCGCGGATCTGTATCGGTTGCGTGAGGTGACAAAACCTCATTTGCAGGGAGAGACATCGTATGAAGATTCTGCTGAGAACCTTATTGTAGCTACCGTTGATGTTGCGCTTGCTGCTCAGAATGCTGCTGTAGCTGCGGAATCGCTTGGGCTCGGAATTGTTTATATCGGCGGAATCCGTAACCGGATTGCGGAGGTTTCTGAGCTGCTTGGACTGCCCGAGCTGGTTTACCCGATATTTGGAATGTGTGTGGGCTACCCTGATGGAGCCACAAGCCTGCGTCCGCGTCTGCCATTAGAGGCTGTTCTACATCGTAATCGCTACAATGCCGAAACGACAGTGGAGCAGGTCAAGACTTACGATAAAGTCTCTTCAGACTATATGCGTGAGCGGACTCATGGTGCCAAGGATACACCTTGGTCTGTGATTATGGCAGAACGGTTGGCACAGCCAGCGCGAATGCATATGAAGGAATTCCTTCTCGGAAAAGGATTCTTTAAGAGGTAATCTAGTATTTTCTATTAAAGAGGTTGCCCTATCCGTAGTTAAAACTGAACTGCACCCCGTCAAGTAGACAGTACAAAAAATAAAAGTAGTTTAAGCGGCCTTAGTCCTAAATTCAATGGGACTGAGGCCGTTTAATTTTGCCTGTAACCGTTCGTTATTGTAAAAGTGAATGTAGGTATCAATATCTGTTTGGAGTTCTTCAAAGGTCTGGTAGGTATGTAAGTAGTACTTCTCACATTTCAATGTTCCCCAGAAGGATTCCATCGGCCCATTGTCAATGCAGCAGCCTACTCGGGACATGCTTTGCTTCAGTTCTGCATCGTCCAGCATCTTCTTAAAATGCAGAGAGGTATACTGGAAACCGCGGTCGCTATGGAGTAAGGTTCGGCTCTCCGACGCTGCCTGCAATGCTAATTCCAGCGTGTTAAAAACTAGCGAATTATTATTGGAATGGCCCAGAACGTAAGCAACAATGGAATTGTCATACAGATCTTTTATTGCACTTAAATACGCCTTCTTACCCTTGCCGTATTTGAATTCTGTTACATCCGTTACCCATTTTTGGTTTGGAGCTTCCGCCTCAAAATTACGGTTCAGCACATTCTCCGCGACCTGCTGAGGCGTGGAGCCTACATACTTCTTTCTTTTTCTGCGGATGACAGACTGGATACCTTGGCGTCTCATGAGCCGGTATACTCGTTTTGCGTTAATAGATTTGTTCATTTGTCTGCGCAAATGCAGGGTCAATTGACGATACCCAAAGGTTCGTTCCACCTTCTCATACAAGAGAAGCATAGCCTCTGTCAGTTTCTCGTTTTCGGTCTCTCGGGAACTGGGTTTGCGATTCAACCATTTATAGTAACTTGACCGTGAAATCCCTACGATTTCACACATAAGTCGAATGGAGCAAGACTGTTCCTGCTGAACGGCTTGAATGGCCAGATAGATGATCTCCTGGCGAATGGTTCTTAACGTCTCCTCCTTTCGAGTTCCTCTAACTTTTTTAGAAAAGCATTCTCCGCACGCAGGCGTGCATTCTCGTACTCCAGCTTTTGCATCGCGAGTTTGTGGCGATCTGCTTCCGTAAGTTCTTCGGGCGCTTTAGTACGTCCTCTGCCGTCTCGTAACGCCTCTTCACCGCCTGCTTCGTACTTCTTTACCCAGCTATATACTTGTTGGTAAGACACGTGAAAATGGCTTGCCGCCTTCGTGTAGTCTTCTCCGTTCGAAAGGCAGTACAGCACGATATCTATCCGTTCCTGCCAAGTGGTTACGCGTCCTTTGGTCATAGCTTTAGATCCTCCTGAATGAGCTGTTAAGCTGTTGCTATGACCATTATACTTCCTAATCCAGTTGGCAAGTTGGGTTGAACTTGCAATCTTATACTTGCAGATGATTTGGTTTTGTGACAATCCTCCCTCGAGATAATCCTTAACGGCATGGAGTTTAAGTTCTGCGGAATACGTACGGTTGTGGATTCGAACTTCCAGCCCTTCGTACCCATACAATTGATAACGTTGCCGCCACTTCACTACAGAGGTTTTGGATAATCCATATTTTCGGGCCGCAGCTTTCAAACCAATGTCGCCCCGTTCAATTTCTTGGAGAATCGTTAATTTTTCGAGTGCCGTATACTTCTTTTGTTCCATAAAAATACTCCCCATACAGCAGCAGGTTTTTATTATTTCGCCTGTCTACTATATGGGGAGCATATCAAACTACGGGTAGGGCAACCTCTTTTTCGTACCCTGAGGCATGAAGGTGACAGTTGTCATCTTAAAGAAATGACAGTCCATACTAATGTCAGGTCTCCTTTTTCCATATGATTGAAATAGATCAAACGCATTCGGAATCGGAGGGGTTACGAAATGGATAGTGTTATTGAGATGAATGGAGTTAGCAAATTATATAAGGATAAGAAAGCAGTAGATAATATCAGCTTCAACATTGCCAAAGGTTCGATTACAGCTATTCTTGGACCAAACGGAGCAGGCAAAACAACGGCATTGGGAATGTTATTGGGGTTATTAGAGCCCACTGAAGGTACAGTGAAAATATTTGGACAACATCCAAAAGATAAAATTGTACGTGAAAAGACCGGTGCGATGCTGCAAGAGGTAAGTGTGATGGATCGGCTGAAGGTTCGGGAGATCATTGCTCTGATCCGTAGCTATTATCCACAGCCGATGGATATGGAGTTTCTAATTAAAGCTACAGGGCTTGCGCCAGCGGATCTGAATAGATACGCCGAGAAGCTCTCGGGCGGTCAAAAGCGTAGTCTAGGCTTCGCGCTGGCCCTGGCTGGTGATCCAGAGCTGATCTTCTTCGATGAACCTACGGTTGGACTTGATATTACTTCCCGGCGGCGGTTCTGGGATACGGTTCGTGGACTTGCGGAGCAGGGCAAGACGATTGTGTTCACGACACATTACTTACAGGAAGCTGAAGATATTGCGGATCGTATTCTATTGTTTAGCAAAGGCCATTTAGTTGCAGACGGAAGTCCAGATGAGATTAAATCGCGGATTGTGAAGCGTTCGCTGTCCTTTTTGCCAATAGGTGATCGATCAAAATTACGCAGGAGCCTGCTGGAACTAACCGCTATTGAGGGTTGTTATGAAAAAGAAGGCCGAATTCATGTGACGACAGACGATACAGATGAAGCGCTGCGAGCGATTTTTGTTACTGGACTTCCCGTGAAGGATGTTCGTATAGATCAGGGACGTTTGGATGACGCTTTTGAACAATTGACCATGAACCAAGAGGAGGCTATCTAAAGATGAGATTAATTACTGTACAGTGTAAAGCCGAGATGCTGAGGATCATCCGTAATCCTTATTACGTATTCTGGTCATTGCTCATGCCCATTATGTTCTACTTCATCTTCACCCGCGTGGTTAATACAGGTAACGATGACCCGACTTGGCGCGCTCACTACTTAATGTCGATGGCAACCTTTAGTGTAATGGGCTCTGCGATCATGACGCTTGGCATCCGTTTAGTGCAAGAACGAACACAAGGCTGGACTACCTTTATTCGGATTACCCCGCTACCGGGTTCCGTCTATTTCTTCGGAAAAATGTTCGGGCAAACGATGATGCATCTGTTTTCGGTCATTTGTATTTTTGCCGCAGGATATTTAATCAATGGTGTCTCCTTATCTGCGGGTCAATGGGTGCTTAGTGGGCTTTGGATCCTGATCGGTTCCCTTCCATTTTTGGCGATTGGTACGCTTGTGGGTGCTATGAAACGGGTAGATACGGCTAGTGGAGTCAGTAACGTGATTTATATGGCGCTTGCTGTAGCGGGGGGCATGTGGATGCCAATTGAGATTTTACCACGTTTAATGCAGAAGATTGGTCATTGGTTACCTTCTTATAACTATGGAAATGGGGCGTGGGAGATTGTACGTGGTTCAGCCCCACATTGGAGTAATGTCTTGATTTTGCTCGGATATTTGGTAGTTTTTATGTTACTATCGGTTTATATTCGAAAAAAACAGGAAGCGGTGTAAAGTAATGACCGAGCGTGGACAGTTCCAGTTATTTCCGAGAAGTCAGGGGTTTTTCCCTTATGTATGGGCTGTTTATCTGATTTTGCCCATCCTGAATTTGCGCGGGGAGACTGGAATGAAGCTCATTCTAGGTGGGATTATGATAGCGGTGTTTGCCATCAGCTATCGCCAGCTGTATTGGGTTCGGGGTGGCGTGTTTAATGTTTGGTTAACGACTCAAATGGTGATCATCGTGGTGCTTAGCTTGTTTTATACGCCCTTTAATCTGTATATGGGCTTTTTCACCGTGAATTTTATAGCTTATTATACGGAGAATAAAGGGTTTAAAATTGCATTTACTTCTTTTGTGGTTATGGTACTTGCGGTGCTGGTCTTAGTAGGCCGTGAGTTGGAATGGGTTAGTATTATGTTTTTAATCCCGTTTATCGTTATTATGCTGATTATGCCATTCGGCGTAAGATCCATGCATCAACATCAGAAGCTGGAGAAAGAGCTAGATCAAGCTAATGAGGTGATTAAAGAGTTGGTGAAGCGTGAGGAACGCATGAGAATCGCTCGTGATTTACATGATACCCTCGGGCATACGCTGTCCTTAATTACATTAAAAAGCCAACTCGTAGAGAAGCTGGTGACCAAAAATACGGAGCGAGCCCAAGAGGAGGCGCGGGAAATTCAGCGTACTTCGCGGGCTGCGCTCCGTCAGGTGCGCGAGCTAGTGTCGGAAATGCGTGCGATCTCAGTAGCAGAAGAACTGGCAGAAACCGGGGAAATGCTGCGCACGGCGGAGATTGCCTTGGAAGTGGAAGGGGACATCTCGCTAGAGGGAGTATCCGATCTGACGCAAAATATTCTCAGCCTCTGTATTAAAGAAGCAGTGACTAACATTGTGAAGCATAGTAGAGCGGATAAATGCTTCATCGGGGTGGTAAAGACCGCCGGAGAAGTTCGAGTTACCGTTAAAGATAACGGAATTGGCCTCCAGAACGGTGAGAGATGTAATGGTGAGCTTAGTGATGGAAATGGTATGAAGGGGATGGCGGAACGTCTATCCCTGATTGATGGCTCTCTGTCGCTAAGCTCAGAAGAAGGTCAGGGAACTACGCTGATCGTTATGATCCCTCTAATCGTTAAGGAAGCAACAGGAGGTGAGAGTGCATGATAACCATCATTATAGCGGAGGATCAACGTCTGCTTCGGGGAGCGATGGCATCGCTGCTGGATCTTGAGGATGATATCGAAGTCGTCGGAGAGGCTTGTGATGGAGCTGAGGCGTTAGCTTTAATCGACAGGCTTCAGCCGGATGTATGTCTCATGGACATTGAAATGCCGTTCAAGAGCGGGCTGGAGGTTGCAGAAATATTGCGGAGTAAAGGTTGTCCGACTCGAATTATCATCTTGACTACCTTTGCCCGTCCGGGCTATTTCGAGCGTGGAGTGAAGGCTGGTATACAAGGATATTTGTTGAAGGACGAGCCTGTAGATAAGCTGGCTGAATCTATTCGCCGTGTCATGGCTGGACATCGGGAGGTATCCCCCGAGTTAGTTTTTGGTAGCCTGCGGGAAGAGAATCCACTAACAGCACGGGAACGAGAGATTTTAAAGCTGGCTGGTGAAGGGCAAACGGCGGCGGAGATCGCTTTTTCGCTACATCTTTCTTATGGAACTGTTCGCAATTATATTTCAGAAATACTCAATAAGCTGGAAGTGAAAAGTCGAATTGAGGCGGTACGACTGGCAGAGGAAAAAGGTTGGATTTGAGGGGAGCAGGGCATTATTATGCAAATATTTCTGATTCGTCATGGTGATCCGGACTATTCCATAGATGGTCTAACAGAATTCGGGCATCAGGAAGCAGCAGCACTAGGAAAACGCATGGCATCTATCGGTCTGGATGAACTATATGCTTCACCACTGGGTAGAGCGCAGACAACAGCCAGTTATGTGGCCAAAGAGACGGGACTTGTAATTCAGACAGAACCTTGGACTTGTGAACTAGATTGGACAGAGATTATGTTAGATGGACAATTGTCGTCTATTTGGGATAGCCCCGGAGAACATATTAGCGAACTATCGAGTGGAAAGAGAGTATGGTCTGATGAAACAGATCATTGGTTGAAGCAAGAGGAATACAGATTGCGGTTCAGCGAATTACAAGCGGCGTCAGATCAATTCTTACTTCGACACCATTATAAAAGAGAAGATGGCCTGTATCGGATCCTTGAGCCTTCTACCAAGAAGATTGGAGTAGTATGCCATGGTGGCTTTGGCCTCGCATGGCTAGCTCATTTATTACAGATTCCTTTAGCTTTGGCTTGGTCCGTATTTTGGTTAGCGCCAAGCTCGGTAACGACGATCTTGTTTGAAGAGCGCAGCGAGAACTTTGCGGTTCCTAGATGTATTGGACTAGGAGATGTTTCCCACCTTTATGCTGGCGGCATGAACTATCGCCCGAGGGGATTAATGGGAAATCATGTTTAAAGTGAATGCTTAAGAGTGAGTAAGAACATTGCCTATGAAGTGAAAGGCCATCCCACAGAGGATGGCCTTTTTACTAGCTCTATATGATCGGAACGAATAGGCCACTCTTCAACGTGGATTTAATTTCACCTGTGACCCTTTACCACCTGTCTGGATGCCAGTGTCCTTCGTTCCAACTTCCTTCAAGTCAGTCACTAGTCGCTCCAATACGGCCTTGGAGGCAGCCGCTTCTTTGGCGCCGGATGCCTTCACGACTAATTGCACCGGCTTGCCGGAGCGGAGATGCTTCTCAGCCTGACGGAGCTTCGTATCGTAGTCATGCTCTTCAATATGAGCCGTGAAGCGGAGCTCTTTGACCTTCTCCTTGCTGCCGCCCTTTGCTGCTGAGCCACCACTAGCCTTGCGTGCTGAGGCTGCTTCTTTCTGCGCGGCCGCTTTTGCTTTGCCCTTTGCAGTTAGGCTGCAGGGCGGTGGGCTGCTCATTAGTGAGGTGCATACCAGATCAGCACCTGCTGAACGAGCCATGGCCAGCGCCTCTTCTCTGGACACAATCCCCAGCTTCTCACCTCTAAGTCCAGTAAGTACTACTTCGGATGCTCTAATTTGTTCGTTAATTAATACAGCCACTTGGGTGAATCCTCCCTGAGAACAATGATATAGCTATCATATATGGAACTAGCTTGAGGTTCAAATATGGAGCGTAGGATTAGCGTTACTAATCCTCTCAATTTCCTCTTTTATGATTTGTATGAATAGTTTTTTTGATGATGTTGCTAGATATTCTCGGTTGCGCCGCTGCAATATACCCACTTGAATGAACGGCTCGCTTAGTTCAACATCGATTTTTATTATATCTGTCATTAAAGATGTCGAATCAAGCACTACCCCCACCCCAGGGTTCTTTCTTATAAAATGAGGAATAGCAGAAATTTGGCTTATGGTGGATAAAGTGGGCTTTGATTCGAATCTGGAAAATTGCTTAGCTAACCGAAGGTAATATAAGCAAGTGCGTCCTCCAGCTATAATTGGATATTCAAGAATTTCTCGAAATGAAATATCGTCTCGTCCGCTTAAAGGATGATTTTCATCTACTATAAAAGCGATTTTCTCGTGATAGAGCGGTTCGAAATAAAAGAAAGACAGGTCGGACGGCTCACCGCAGATGGCGAAATCCAGTTCACTTTGTAGAACAAGTTGTGAGAGCGAATCAGTGTTACCCTGAATGAAGTTACATGCCATCTTTGGTTTTTGCTCATGAAATTTTCGCAAGGCGTTCGGTAGAACGGATTCCATCATGGATTCAATGCCTCCGATATGGAGTGTGCCAATTTCGTCATGCTGTAAAGCCTTGGTGAGTTCTGATACATAGTTCCAATGTTGAATAAGGTTATCGATTTCCGCTGCAAAAACTTGCCCAGCACTTGTCAGTTCTACTTCCCAGCCTCTGTGAAAGAGTTGTATGCCCAGTTCTTTTTCAAGTCGTTGAATTTGGTTGGTAATGGTAGACTGCGCATAATTCAACTTTTCGGCAGCACGTGAGAAAGTGCCTTCTTGAAGGATGGTCTTAAAAGCCATCAGTTCTTTTAGATCCATCGATTGTCACCTCTATCGGTATAATTGATTAAGAGTATTATCTTATTCAATTATATAAATCAAAATACTGAGAGTACAATAAAAGAATTCCAAAGAAGGAGTGAATTAAAATGCCATTCATTAGAGTCAGTTATTTGGAGCAACAATACGACATTCATCAGCTAGAAGGAATATGTAGAGCGATTATGAGCGCGTTAATTCAGCATTTCCATGTACCGGAGGATGATATGTTTCAGGTTTTTCATGCGCATAAAGCGGGGGAATTTTTTTATAGTAAAGATTATTTAAATATTGAACGAAGCGACGGACTGATATATATCCAAGTTACGCTAAAATCCGGAAGATCGACGGAGCAGAAAACAAGCTTTTACGCGATGTTAGCCGAGGAATTATCGATGACGCTAAACATCAGAAAAGAAGATATATTCATTGTGCTCGTCGACACGGAATTCGAAGATTGGTCGTTTGGTAACGGTGTTGCTCAAATGCTACAACCTCCGGTTAGGGAGGTGTAATATGGCACATCGGAAAATCGTCACTAATGTACGGGAATCATTAGGGGAGTTCGCTCCAGCATTCGTCGACTACTCGGAAAATGTGTTATTTGGGGACTTATGGAGACGGGAGCAATTATCACTTCGGGATCGTAGCATGATTACGATTTCTGCTTTGGTGATGGGAGGCATGACGGAACAACTCCCCTATCATCTGCGCTTGGCTTTAGAGAACGGCTTACAACTTGAAGAAATCGTGGAGGCCATCACCCACCTTTCTTTTTATGTAGGTTGGCCGCGAGCCTCTTCAGCTCTAGAGGTTGCAAAGGATGTAATAGGAAAAAATAAATAACGTCTGACTTTTCAATCCCATCCGTAACCTTTAGGAACTTCATTGGCACTTGTATATAATACGGAAGAAGGGAGCGGGGGAGAAAATGCTTCAGTATATCGAAGAGGCTAAACAAGGAGACCGACAAGCTTTTGAACAGATTGTTAGGCACTTTACACCGATGGCCAATGCAGTTGCGTTCGAAAAGCTGCGTGACTATCAATTAGCGGAAGATGCTGTGCAGGAAGCTTTCACAGAAGCCTTTTTGCATTTGAATAAATTACGAGCAGTAGAGGCATTCCCGGGCTGGTTTAAAGCGATTGTGGTGCGGCAATGTTATCGCATCTTGCGAAGAAAGCAGCATCCTGCATTACCCTACGATGAAGCTGCGCAAGCGACAGAATCTTCATTTAGTGTGGCGGACATTATTGAGAAAAAAGAAGCGCGACGACTACTTCACGAGTCTATAGCTGCATTGACATCCAATATGCGGATCGCCGTTCAATTATATTATTTTCAGGGATATTCCCTTCAAGAGATTGCTGACTTTCTGGGGACTTCAGTCCCGGTATTGAAGAAACGACTCTTTGATGCTCGCCGCAAGCTTAAGGGTGCGCTACCTGTTGCGGATGTCCTCTCCGTGTTCAATCATTTGTACGAAGGAGGAAAAGGTGTGCTTCATATTGTAAATGGAGATGTAGTGGGAGAGAAGCTGCGGCAAGGAATCGTGAAAGGTGATGTACTAGTATGGAGAGAGGTCTACTCTCATGGTCCGGTCTTTTTAGAGCCTGGGGAGCAGAATAACCGCTTAGTAAGAGCGCATTATTTAGAACAAACGATGGGGATTCCGCAGAAGGAATTTATACAGATCAGTAAGGAACAGGAAAAGATCTTAGCTGATTTTCATAAATATGATGAAGTTGTATTATGGTTCGAGCATGATCTATTCGATCAGACGATGCTGTGCTATTTGCTCCATTGGTTCTCCAAGCAGAAGAAGGGATCCACGAAGCTGAGTTTATTGTGTATTGGAGAATATCCCGGCATTGAGCTGTTTCGAGGACTTGGACAACTATCTGTAGAGCAAATGGAGACTTTATCAGGAACGTGGAAGTTAATCGGCGACAAGGAGCTAAAGGTAGGCCAAGAACTCTGGGAAGCCTATGTATCACCGAATCCAGAATCATTACAACAGCTACTAACTAAGGATACATCCGCATTGCCATTTGCACATGACGCCTTCATAGCGCATTTATCTCGGTTCCCATCGACCTCTAATGGACTTGGTATTGTTGAACAGATGACTCTGGAGATGATTCATGCTGGAATGAATTCCCCTTACGGGTTGTTCAAAAATGTGGGAGATAAGCTTCATATACTAGGCATGGGCGATTTGCAATATTGGCATATTCTAAGACAGATGGCACAACGCCCGTACCCTTTGCTGCAAACCCATGGGTTCAATGATTTTCCTGGTTATAACGATCCAGTAATGCCATTCAAAGACTGCGAGCTTGCATTAACCGAGCTAGGCAAAAGTGTATTGGCTGGAAATGAAGACTGGGTTCAGAAAAAAGGAATCGATGAATGGTATGGAGGGGTGCATCTGCAAGGATCGACTCCACGCTGGCGATGGAATTCGTCTTCGCAAACGATTCAATAATTTAAAGATTGTAAGTTAGAGAAGGGGCTGTCTCAAAAGTAGTGAATGCTACTTAGAGGCAGCCTCTTTACTTGAGAGTAATTAGGGAAAAAATCCCTGAAAAATACTGATTTTTGCTTTAAACGAATGAAATTAGGGAATTTCCCCCTAAAATCGGGGTAATATCTATACTTTTTAACAAATTGGTCGAATTTTAGGGAGATATTCCCTAATCACTAGACAAATGAACAGAATATCAGATTTTTTAGGGAGAAATTCCCTGATTATCTATCGGAGGATCCGCTTCCCCCTTCTTCAACCCATGGCGAGGGGGCTCCGCGGACGGAGTGTTGTTTCAAACTCTTTTCAAAACGTTGAAGCCTGCCGCAGTTTTTTACTTCAATCATTATTCATAAACGTCTTATGATAAGCGTTACGATATTGGGTGGGCGTCATGTTTTCGTATTTTCGGAAGAGGCGCATGAAATATTTATCATCGGTGAACCCCGTCTCTGTCGCGATTTCCCTCACGCTGAGGGCGGTTCTGGTTAGCAGCTCCTTCGCTTTAGTCACACGTACTGAATGAATATACTCCAAGGGCCCCATCGAGGTATGTTGTTTAAATAGCCGAGCTAAATAATCCTTGTTGTAATTGAATTTCTCCGCGATGATTGCCACCGTAAGAGGTTCACTTGCATGTATTCTTGTCCACTCGGCTATTTTTACAAAGGTGACATCTTGCTGCGCACGGATTAGCTTACTGGCGAACGGCTGAAGTGCATGCTCAGATAACTCAATTAAGAGTGAGGTCAACAAATAATTAACGCTGGAATAGGTCAAATATCCTGAGTTAGCCACATGGAGGATTTGATTCGCCAGGATATGAATCCGGTCACTGTGCTCGATCTTTATGAACTGTGGTAGATATAGATCATGTACGGACCATAAGCGCTGTGTGCGCGAAAAGATTTCTTCCGTCTCAGGCTTCATTTCCTCCTCACTCAGTAATAACCCCTCGGTTGTCAGTTCGAAATGAAACCAATAAAACTTAACCCCGGGTCGTGACTCTCTATAGCCGACATGTGTGCGATTAGGCATAAGCAGAAGAGCTTCGTCAGGGCCTACTTCAAATTGTTTGTTTTGCTCACTCAAATATACCGTTTCGTTCACGCCAATGATTAGTTCGTAGTTCCCCATAACACGCTCCACATGCTTCCATGGTGTTTCTGAGATAAATTCACCTGCCGCTGTAAAATGAACAGGTACATCTACATTTATTTTTAAATAGGTCATGCGGTCCTCCTAGCAATCAATAAGTCGGGTTTGTCCACTATTTGTACGACTGATCTACCGACAAATCAACGTTCCGATGTTATCTTATGGATACAAATATACACTTGTCATATCACCCTGACAAGATTGCGAGGGAGCGATTTCATTGAAGACGCAAGCTTTTGATTTGCAGAATGTATGCATTGATTCAGGTCCACTTCTCCATGCGATGGAGTTAAACACGGATTATTTACTCAAGCTTGAGGCAGATCGGCTTCTGTCGCGTTTTCGCCAATATGCTGGCTTAGAGCCTAAGGCTGCTCATTATGAAGGCTGGGAATCTCAAGGCATTAGCGGCCATACGCTAGGCCATTATATCTCTGGATGTGCGTTAATGTATGCCTCTACAGGGAATGAAGAGCTGCTCACCCGCGTGAATTATGTAGTAGACGAATTGGAGCATTGTCAGGATGCGCATGGTAATGGCTTCATTTCCGGGATTCCTCGTGGCAAAGAGCTGTTTGAGGAAGTGAAGGTAGGCGACATTCGCTCACAGGGCTTTGACCTTAACGGTGGCTGGGTACCGCTGTACACGATGCATAAGCTGTTTGCGGGTCTTCGTGATGCTTATCGATTGGCCGGAAACCAGAAGGCGCTCGTTATGGAAACGAAGCTTGGAATGTGGCTTGAAGATATTTTTTCAGGGCTGAATAAAGATCAGATCCAAGAGGTGCTGCGTTGTGAATTCGGCGGTATGAATGAAGTCCTCACAGATTTGGCAGAGGATTCTGGCGATGACCGTTTCCTCACGTTAGCGGAAAGCTTTTATCATGGGGAAGTGCTAAATGATCTTGCTATAGAAAAAGATACCCTAGCTGGAAGACATGCTAATACACAGATTCCAAAAATCATTGGAGCGGCAAGACAATATGAGGTAACAGGGCAGGAGCATTATGCAGGTATTTCCCGCTTCTTCTGGGATCGGGTCGTGAATCATCATTCATACGTGATTGGCGGCAACAGCTATAATGAGCATTTCGGCGAACCGGATAAGCTGAACGACCGATTGGGAGAGGGGTCATGTGAGACGTGTAATACCTACAACATGCTGAAGCTGACCAAGCATATGTTCCAGTGGGATGCTTATGCCGCATATGCGGATTACTACGAACGTGCAATGTATAACCATATCCTAGCTTCTCAGGAGCCGGTTGATGGACGTGTGTGTTATTTTGTATCCCTCGAAATGGGTGGACATAAGTCGTTCAACTCCCAGTTTGAGAGCTTTACATGCTGTGTAGGCTCAGGAATGGAAAGCCATTCTATGTATGGCTCGGCGATTTACTTCCATAGTGAAGATGAGCTGTATGTGAATCAGTACGTACCTTCAACAGTGACTTGGAAAGAGCAAGGCATTAGTTTGAAGCAAGAGACCAAGTTCCCTGAAGAGGGACTAGGCACCCTGCGTATCAGCACGGAGAAACCAACTAAATTCACATTGAAGCTAAGATACCCCTACTGGGCTGAGCAAGGCATGAGCGTTAAAGTAAATGGTGAAGACATTCAAGTGAATGTGGGCAAATCCAGCTACCTAGCTTTGGATAGAGTATGGCAGGATGGAGACGTTGTCGAATATGATATTCCGATGTCGGTAAGAATCGAGTCCATGCCGGATAATCCAAACCGAATTGCATTCCTCTATGGACCGCTTGTGCTTGCAGGTGATTTTGGACCTATAAATGCTGAGCTAGGCAGTGATCGCGCCCTTGCTTCTGTATTAATTGGAGATCGCGAGACGCTAACGGATAGCCTGATTCAGTCTAACGTTAGCAAAAATGTGTTCCGGATGAAAGGTTTAGGATATGCAGGAGACCATGAGCTTCGTCCATTCTACCCTATGCATGATCATCGTTATTCCGTGTATTGGGATTTGTTCACGCCGGAGGAATGGAAGCTGATAGAAGTTGAATATCGCGAAGCCGTGGAGAATAACTTGCTGCTTGAACAGCTAACCGTCGATTCGGTACAACCTGCTGAAATGCAACCTGAACGTGACCATAACTTCGAAGGAGAGTATGTAGGCTTAGGCAAAATCTACAACCGCAAGTATCGCGATAGCTGGATCAATGGCTGGTTCTCCTTCACGATGGAAGTCTTGCCAGAGGAGCAAGTGGATCTGGTGGTAACGTATTTGAAGTCCAACGATACTTCGGTGGCTTTCGATATTACGGCAGATGGTGAACAACTTGGGCTAGGCGTCCTTGAGTCTGAAGAGATGAACAAGCTGGAGACGATTCGTTACGAGCTTCCGCAGACGATCACGGGCAGCAACTCAGCGGTTACGATCAAGTTCGCTTCGCATGAAGGACATAAGGTGGGCCAAGTGGCAGGACTACGTATCGTCAAACGTAATTCTTGAAATATATGGATTAGAGAATTATAATAGGAACAATTCTTTTAATTGGGGTGAAATGGATGTCTTTCCGTATCGTTCGAAGTAACTAGTTATCGGGCTGGGTCAAACGCGTACCAGCTATCAAGGGGGGAGTCTACCTTTTGATTACATTAACTAGAACATTGAACGGTGCCATAGGCAGCTTTTTGTATAGAGCCAGGCACTTAACCTATTTAACTTTGAGAACCGTTTATTTGTGGATGGTTTTTAATAGTTGGATGGTGGGGGTTGCCTGGCTTTTTTGCATTCAATTAAAAGATAGGGGATTAACGATATGTTGAAAAAGAGTCTAGCTCACCTGAAATGGTGGATATGCGGTTATATTTTATTGGGTTTTACTATTCAACTGCTGAGTAGTTTAGGCATTGTAGTGTTTCAAAAAATATTAGACAAGGTCACGGTGATCAACAGCTTTGGTGAGATATTTAATTTAATCTTGGTGTACGGCCTTTTGCTGGCAGGGGTGGTGATCCTAAATTATGTGGATGAATACCCTAGTGTGTATTTATCGAACAGTATAACGGAGCGGTTAAAGATACTTGCACTATCTAAAATATCCAAAATCGACTATCAAGCCTATCAGGATATGGGCACAGGTCAGATGATTAAAGTGATCGAGAATGGAGCAGCAGCTGGAAACAGCATGATTTTCTCCTTTTTCCTCAAAACATTACATGAGTTATTGCCCACTCTTCTGTTCAGTCTTATCTTTATCAGCTTCTATGATTTAAGGATCATGGTAGTGATTGCTGCAGGCTACGTGGTCGTCTTTTTGATAACGAATTTGCTGTTGAAATTTCTGTATGCGATGAAGGCGGCCATTCTACAGGAACAAGAAAAGATGTCCAGATTCTCTATCCGTGGATTTATGGAATTAGTCGTCTTCCGAACGAACAAAAGATATGAGAAAGAGATCGATAAATTAAGCCAGACTGCACGCACTATCATTCAAAAAAATGCTCAGTTACAAATGATCCATGAAGCTTTTTTCGCGATATTCGAGTTGTTTGTCTCGATTATTAAAGTCGTTGTCTTGATTTACGGTGTGAAAAGCATTGTCGCAGGTGAGACGTCACTTGGTGTTGTGGTCGCTTTGTTTATGTTTATTGATAAGATTTATTCGCCGATTGCTATCTTCAATGTCCTCTTTGTAGATTACAGACTGAATAGAGTGACCTACAAGAGATTTGAAGAGTTTATTCATGCCCCAGAAGATAAGAATCTAGAACGAGGAGAAGTTATCACTGAGATCCACGGTAATATTGAATTTAGGGATGTATCTTTTGATTATGGGCAAGTGAAGATCTTGAATAATCTATCCTTTTCGATTGTACGAGGAACGTCGGTTGCTATTGTCGGATTAAGTGGGGGCGGGAAATCAACTCTGATTAAGTTAATCGTAGGCTTATTAAAAAAGGACAAAGGTGAACTCTTATTGGACGGTAAGGATATCGATGAGATCCATCTGGATAGCTACTATGATCATATCTCTTACTTATCACAAGACACGCCAATTTTTGACGCTACGATTAGGGACAATATTATATTTGATGAGCATTCCTTGTCCGATGAAGAGTTGTATGAGATTTTGGAAAAGGTTCATCTGCAGGAAAAGGTAAGCCAATTACCGGATCGTTTAGATACTTTGGTAGGTGAAAAAGGGGTTAAATTATCAGGCGGGGAGAGACAGCGATTAGCTTTTGCCAGAATCATTGCTCAGAAAAGAAACATTCTAATTCTAGATGAACCTGTTTCTGCACTTGATAATATTACGGAGCAAAGCCTTATGGAGACGATTTTGCAGGAATTTAAGGATAAAACCATCATTATTGTTGCCCACCGACTAAATTTTATAAAAGACGTTGATAAGATACTGGTAGTGGACCAAGGCTCGGTCGTGGGTGAAGGAAAGTTTGATGATTTAATAGAGCATTGCGAAGCTTTTAAAGCGTTATGGAATAGAAAAATATCGTTTACAAATGCTGATTAAATTGTTAACCTCTTCTAAAAAGAGGTGCATTCTATGGCTTGGCCAACACATATTGTAGCGGCAGGTGGATTCGCAGAAAATGAACAAGGAGATATCCTTTTAGTAAAGACTCATGATGGTGGATGGGTATTTCCTGGTGGACAAGTAGAGGTCGGAGAGAACCTGGTGGATGCATTAATTCGAGAGATTAAAGAGGAAAGTGGAATAGACGTCACGGTATCTCAATTGATTGGTGTGTATTCCAATACAGGCATTCATAAATGGTATGACGGTGTAACCGATGTTCCTACCAAGGTTATGTTTGATTTTATCTGCAAGCCTGTGGGTGGGGAATTATGTACCTCGGAGGAAACCTCTGAAGTGATGTGGATGGCAAAAGAGAAAGTACTTGATTGGATTACACAACCGGCTATTCGTACCCGCTATCAAGCTTATTTGGATTACGATGGGAATACGAGGTATATGGATTATGTAACTGGAGACACGTTTGAAGTTAACTTAGATCGAACGGTGTAAATATAAGTGATAGGCCATCCTGCAAAGGATGGCTTTTTAAAATATAAGAAAGTATAAGTTTCGCCAAAGGCGTTTATGCTCGTTATGCTTTGATACCCTCAAAGGCAGAGGTGATCAAATATTTCACAAAAGCTTCGTCTAGCTCATCCCCTGTGATCAGAAGCCGATAAAATATCGGTCCATACAGCAGATCAATCGTGATCCCAATATCCAGTTCCGCTTTTAATTGGCCCCGGGTCACCCCACGCTCCAACAACTGTCGTGCCTCTTGGCGACGGGGAGCGAAAAACCTCGCACGATAGGCCTCAGCAAGGCCGGCATCAAATTGACCTTCGCCGATCAACTCGGTAATGATCTTTCCTTCTCGGCTGCGAAGAAAATTAGCCAGGTTTGTGGCATGCATCATAATATCGTCCATGACCGAACCGGTGTCCGGCACTGGCAATCTTGCGGATGCTGCAGAGAGGTAGCCGTCCATGACCACAGCTGCTTTGTTAGGCCACCATTTATAAATGGTCGCTTTACTTACCTTGGCCCGTTCCGCGATTTTCTCTACGGTCACCGCACCAAATCCAGTCTCTAGTAGTAAATCATACGATGCTGCCAGAATAGAAGCCTCGGCTTCGCTATTGCGCGGCCGTCCTCTTTTTTTATCCATCAGAGATCCCTCCCGATTAATCTATCCTTTATTTAACTTGCGATCTAAAAAGAAACTATACGTTCATTATACAAAAGGTTATGTGAAGTAGCCAATCGCCTATTTACAAAACTGAACGTTCAGTATATATTTAAATTAATTAATGAACTGTACGTTCAGTATTTATAATCGAAGGGTGGAGATCTTATGAATCAAGGAAGACGAATGAATCCTGTAAGTTCAGGAAGTTCAGTGAATTCAGCGATGGAGCATGCGGAAGGAAAGACGATCCCTGGATGGATTACATTTCTATTAGCGGCCTCCTGCGGACTAATTGTGGCCAATCTGTATTACGCCCAAACCCTGATCGGACAGATCGCCCAAGCTACGCAGCTTTCTTCTGGGGCAGCGGGTCTGATTGTAACTTTGACCCAGGTAGGATACGTTCTTGGACTTTTGTTCGTAGTACCGCTTAGCGATATTATTGAGAATCGCCGCCTGACAGTGGTGTCGCTGGCTGTGGTGGTGGTATCACTGGTAGCAGCCACACTAGCTCCGAATGCAGCGATCTTTTTGGGAGCATCCCTGTTCATTGGTCTCGGTTCCGTAGCTGCCCAGATTCTTGTGCCGTATGCGTCTTTTCTGGCTGCTGAAGAGCAGCGCGGCCGGGTGGTCGGTAATGTAATGAGTGGGCTGCTGCTCGGTATTATGTTCGCCCGGCCACTGGCCAGCTTTGTCTCTGGATTGTGGGGTTGGCATGCGATTTATGCCATATCCGCCGTAGTGATTTCCTTATTAACACTTCTATTGTCCCGTGTGCTGCCGCAGCGTCAACCTGTGCCTACAATGAATTATGGCGGATTGATCCGTTCTCTAGGTACTTTACTGAAGAGTACGCCAGTGTTACGCCGCCGGGCGATTTATCAGGCTAGCCTGTTTGGAGCTTTCAGCCTGTTCTGGACGACGGTCTCTTTGCATCTGGCCGATACGTATCATTTAAGTCAGCAAGGCATTGCCTTGTTTGCGCTAGCCGGAGTGGCTGGGGCTATCGCTTCTCCCATCGCTGGGAGATTGGCTGACCGGGGCTGGACCCGCCCTTTGACCGGACTTGCGTTTGTGCTGGCAGCTGTGGCTTTTCTTCTTGCTTACTTGTTTCAGAATGATTCAAGAGTGACGCTCGGATTGCTGGTTGCAGCAGCTATTATGCTGGATATGGGGGTATCGGGTAATCTGGTGCTTGGACAAAGGGCAATTTATTCCCTTGGCAACGAGGCGAGAGGACGTTTAAACGGATTATTTATGGCGATATTTTTTGTAGGCGGAGCCGTTGGCTCTTCACTAGGCGGCTGGGCATATGCGTACGGGGGCTGGAGTCTGACCAGCTTGATCGGTCTGGCGCTGCCGATCTTGGCTTTTCTGTACTATTTAACGGAGAAGAAGCAAGCGTAAGGCGTTCCAATAAAGCCGGTACTTACAAGGACTGCTCTCCGGGCTGGATATAGTCAGCCTAGTAAGCAGTCTTTTTTTAAAAAATGCTACATCGTATAAGGATTTTGGCGAATCATTTGAATAAGGTTTGCCGCTGAGGCGGATAATGGTTCATTTTTTCGCGTACAGATCGCAATGCTGTTCTTCAGATGTATGCCTTCAACATAAACTCGGCATAACTCTCCACGTTCAACATATTCGCGAACAACGAGTGAAGAGACGAAGTTGGCGCCATACCCGGCGATAACGGCTTGAATCGCTTCATGAAGTCCGTTAAATTGCAAAGAGATCGTGGGAGCTGGCGTATTATATGTACGGCATAACGATAATAATCTCTCTCTCGTCGAACTCCCTTCCTCACGCATGACAAAGGGCTCCTTCATCATTTCGGATAAAGAAATTTGCAGATTCGCATAGGGGTGATGGGGTGCGACCACAAACCATAACTCATCCTGAAATAACTCTTCTGTCCGGATCGTATCTGGATAGGCTTCGGTAATCCCTCCGTAAATCGCCATATCCACGTCTACATTTAACAGCTGCTTCAGGGCATCGCTTGAATTGGTGGTAGTAATCACCATTTCCACTTGCTCATATTGTTGCTTGAACTTTGCGATCCAGGTAGGAATAAGGAAATGAGCAGGTAAATACGTCGCGGCTAGGCGGATACTTCCATTCGTGCCGTTAACATAATCCTGAGTGAATTGTTCGATCTGCTGTTCGACAGCGAACAGTCTTTTCGCGAGTAGGGCAAGCTCTTCACCCGCATCCGTTAAAGCAATTCCTCTACCTTGAGGCTTGAATAGGGCGAAGGATAGTTCCTTTTCGAATTTCTTGATCTGAGCCGTAATCGCAGGCTGACTGATATTTAAAGTTTCGGAGGCGCGTGTCACACTTCCTGTCGATGCGATTACATGGAATAAGCGCAAGGCGTGTAGATTCATGGTTAAGCTCCTATCTGCTATCGTTTAATTCATATATTTAATATATAGTTTAGTTTTAAAGATATATTATATTTATGATTATAACTGATTTACAATACAGGTATAAAGTTGAACTTGAAGTTGAATATGAACTTATATTTTGGACTTAAATCTTTAGTTAGGGAAAGGAGTAACGAAGAGGAGGTTTGGAACTGTAGGAGCGTTAGCGACCGCCTTTGTCTTTGGATTTCACCCACTATCAATTAGTAAATTAAAGAAATCTGAAGACAACAGCGGCCGGAAGTCCAAACACTCCTCGTAGGTACGAACGATCCCTAATTGTGGGTTGGAGTGTTCTTTTCAGTAAAGTAATTAAAACCAAAGGAGAAGTGATAAATATGAATCAAACGACTACATGGGATAAAGTCGATCAGTACATTACAGAGCGCTTAATTCCGCAGGACTCCGTGCTGGAGGAAGTGTTGTCCGCGAATCAACAGGCAGGGCTGCCGCCCTTTGATGTCTCACCTAGTCAGGGAAAATTCCTTAACCTATTGGTTCAAATGAAAGGTGCACGCCGGATTCTGGAGATTGGCACTTTGGGTGGGTACAGCACGATTTGGATGGCAAGAGCGCTTCCGTCTGATGGACAAATCGTTACCTTAGAGCTAGATCCATCTCATGCTCAGGTGGCTGGGGCCAATTTCGCGCTTGCTCAGGTAGATGATCTGATAGAACTTCGTATAGGCGATGCTTTGGGGCAATTGTCTCAGATGAAACAGGAGGGTGTGGAGCCCTTTGACTTTATATTCATTGATGCTGATAAACCTAACAACCCTAACTATTTACAGTGGGCGCTTCAATTTTCCCGGCCCGGTACGGTGATTATAGGCGATAATGTGATTCGTGAAGGCGAGATCATTAACAAGAATAGCAAAGATCCTCGTGTAGTAGGCGTACGGGAATTTTATGATCTGCTTGCAGAAGAGCCTAGAATTTCTGCTACTGCCATTCAGACAGTGGGAAGTAAAGGGTATGATGGTTTCGTATTGGGGATTGTGAATAGCTGATATATGTATTGCAATATCCAACAATTGTAATATAATCTATTGAAAATCCAATAGTGAGAGGTACTTTCTATGCAACCTACATTTGAAACACAAAGGTTAATACTAAGACCGTTTCAATCCACAGATTCAAGTAAAGTTCAAGAGCTTGCTGGGGATATAGAAGTAGCTAGAACAACGCTGTCTATTCCTCATCCATACCCTGATGGAGCGGCTGAATCTTGGATTGGTGCCTGTAGGAAAAGCGCAGACGAAGGGGAAGGATTTCCTTTTGCTTTAATTAGTAAAGAGAGTAATACCTTAATAGGCTGTATGAGTCTAAATATAGACAAATCGCATCAAAGAGGTGAGCTTGCTTATTGGGTAGGAAGATCTTTTTGGGGAGATGGCTATGCGACTGAAGCAGCTAAGCGATTAATTGATTTTGGATTTGAAGACCTCGCATTAAATAAAATATGGGCAGCGGCAATGACTAGAAATCCTGCCTCCTCTAACGTTATGAAAAAAGCTGGAATGAGATTTGAAGGGGAATTTAAACGGCATATTTTAAAATGGGATAAATTCGAGGATATAGTCTTCTACGGGTTAACTAGAATTGAATATGAAGATAGGAGATAGAGGTATGATAACAACAAGGGGTTCCTAAGCCATGCTGGCTTGTGGAACCCCTCTTTTTTTAAAGTGACTCTTTAATTACCTTTTTATAATAGAACACGGATAGCACTGCAAAAATCGAATACAAAGCGGTGTATAGCAGCATCACCAGAATCATCGGTGTCATGAGCTCTGTACCGAAGAAG
Organism: Paenibacillus sp. FSL R5-0923; assembly: GCF_038009145.1. Taxonomy (NCBI): domain Bacteria; kingdom Bacillati; phylum Bacillota; class Bacilli; order Caryophanales; family Paenibacillaceae; genus Paenibacillus; species Paenibacillus sp. FSL R5-0923. The sequence continues at coordinate 310,790 of NZ_JBBPAT010000001.1, read as the reverse complement.
AACCATCCTGATTTTACGGCGAAGTAACTGTGAAGCAATCCAATGACTAATGGAATCCCAAAATTAAATAATTGTTTCGCCTGAATCCCTCTAAGCAGATCCCCTTGCGTGAAACCAAGCTTTCTGAGGATCGTGTAGTTGGGCTTTTCATTCTCACTTTCATCCATTTGTTTAAAGTAAAGAATGCATCCAGAGGTAATCAGGAAGGTTAGCCCCAGAAAGGCCACGATAAACATGATAAGTCCCATAGTTTGCTTTTGATTGTTCTTCGTCTCCAGTTGAGAGTCGGTTATGTGGCCTTTTGCAAATTTCATGTTCTGAAAAAGCTCATTAGCCTGCTCAACGCTTGCCCGTTCTTTCATATCGATGCCGATATTAAGAGAGGACTTTCTTTGAAGGGCTGGATCTAGATCCTTCTTTAAGCGTTCAAAGGTCGTGTCGTCTACAATAGCAAGGGGTAAGCCACCACCTGTGAAATTGTATAAAACGGGGGCTTCCATATCAATTCTTTTATAAAACTGCGGAATGACTTCATGTTGTCCCTTGAATTCAATGCCACCCTGGTCCTTCATAGAAATCAGATTCTCCATTGCACTACTTGTCTTCGTAAAATAGGCCTCATCAGGGGATAGATCAATGCCCTCCAGCGAATTTTCACTGATGACGGGAAGAGTCATATTATTCGACATCATACCGAGCGCCTTGGAATTTTCTGCCAGAAGCTTCTCTATATTTACATCCACTTGAATGACTTCGGTTATTTTTTCCGTAAACAGCAAATTTTCAGTCGTTAATGCCTCTTTAAATTGTTTAGCATCCTGGATATCCGTAAGAATAAAATCTGACGGAACATAGAGCTTCGCACTTTTCTCAGCAGAGTAGAAAGAAATATAACTCAAGGATAATAAACCCAGCGCCAGAGCTGATACCGTTGTAATGATGGTTAACAGTACGGCATTTGATTTCATTCGGAACATAATGGAGGAGAGAGACAACACCTCTTTAATATTCAGATACCCGTTTTTCTTTTTACGAATGAGATGAAAGATAAAGCTTACCGAGCCTTTATAAAAAAGATAAGTCCCGATGATAACTGAAGCCAGAATAGTGATCATGGATATAGATAGCTCAGTCATTGATGTTAAGTCTCCACTAAATAATCGAGATGAAATCGAATAGCCAAGCAGAATCAATCCAATCCCAACGATCCCAATAATCATTTCAAAGACGGACAGCTTTTTCACGTTGCCTTCTGTGGTTGAGGTCACCCGGAAAAGGGATAGAATGCTTTGTCTTTTAATAAATCCATAATTCATCAGCATGATCAAAAGATAGATTACAAAGAATACGATCAGCGTTTGAACCAGGGCTGGGGTAGAAAAACGAAGGGATGCTATCGCATCGATCCCCATTATTTTAAAAAGAATCATAAGAATTAATTTGGAAATAGAAAAGCCCACGGCTATTCCTAGAATTAAAGAACCAAAATATAGGATGAAATTCTCTGCCGAAAGGATTCGGAATATTTTACTTTTGGTCATCCCTATTAACTGGAACAGACCAATTTCTTTTCCCCGGCGTTTGATGAAGATAGTGTTTGCATATAACAGGAAAATGGATACAATCGCGACCAGTAAGACCGAGGCAGCCTTGATTGCTGCGCCACCTTTGATCGAGCCTTCTACTGCATCCATCGAGGGATCGTATTGCAACGTAACAAAGGCGAAATATAAGGCCACGCTAAAAACGAGAGCAAATACATACAGATAGTAATTTCTGATGTTTTTTCGCAGATTTCGAAGCATCAGTACATTAATGCTCATTCTGCACACCACCCAGTACACCTTGTGTTTTTATGATGTCATTAAAGAAGACTTGTCTTGATTGTTCTCCTTTATTTAATTGCGTATAGATCGTACCATCCTTTATAAAAATAACTCTACTGCAATAGCTAGCTGCCACTGGATCATGTGTAACCATAACGATCGTTGCTTTTCGTCTTTGATTTAGTTCACTCAGCTTGTTTAACAAATCAGAAGCAGATTTAGAATCCAAGGCACCAGTAGGCTCATCAGCAAAAATAATGCTTGGATCATGAATGAAGGCTCTAGCTGCAGAGGTGCGTTGTTTTTGACCCCCAGAGATTTCATTCGGGTACTTATTTTTCAACTCTAAAATCCCCAGCTCCCTCGCGACGTTTTCGAATTTCTCATTGGCAATTTTCTTAGGGGTGTTGGTAATGGATAGAGGTAACAGGATGTTTTCCTTCACCGTCAGCGTATCTAAGAGATTGTATTCTTGAAAAATAAATCCTAAATGATTTTTCCGAAATTCAGCTAATTGCTTTTCTTTCATATTAGAAATTTCAGTACCCTCAATGGTAATCGATCCGTTGCTAATCTGATCAATTGACGAGAGAACGTTAAGCAGGGTGGTCTTTCCTGAACCGGAAGAGCCCATGATCCCAACAAATTCGCCTTCTTCTATAGAAATATCCAGTCCGCTCAACACGGATTGTTTGTTTAATTTATTTCCGTAGCTTTTATGAATTTTAGTGGCTTCAAGAATTGCCATAATGATTCACTCCCTTTTTATACTCGTTCTTTTTGTATAGCTTTATTATAAAAGGCTTTGCCGTTCTTATCCTTCGATTGCCCGAACAAAATAAAAAAGCATGTGACATTGTTGTCACACGCTTGAGAGCTTCACGAATTCATTTTTAAGCGGAAAGGTTAAAGTGAACGTCGTCCCTGATCCGGGCCTCGATTCAACTCCGATGACGATCAACAAGGATTGCGCCGCTTTTTTGGCTAAATATAATCCCATACCTGTGGCGGCATTGTCGCGATGCACGGTGGTGGAAGTAAATCCTCTATCAAATATCCGAGGCAGATCCTTTGGATCTATCCCGCGCCCACCATCCTTCACCTCAAGAACGATATGCTCAGCTTGCTGATAGCTACTCACTGTAATATCTGAAGCCTCACTATATTTTACGGCGTTGGTTAGTAGTTGTCGGATAATAAAAGCCAGCCATTTGGCATCACTAAGCACTTCTGCTACTTCCAAGTTCAGCTCAAAGCCGATTCCCTTCTGAATACACCAGGATTGCAACGTCTTAATCTCCCCGAAAATAAGCGTTTCTAAATCGATATGTTCTATATACAGATCATTTTCGATAAAGGGAATTCGCCTTTGATGTAGCTGTTGATCCAGCAGAAGATGTATACGCAGCCATTCATAGGTCAGATGTTTCCTCATTACATCATCTTCGATTCGCTCCATCATTAGATGCATCGCTGTCAGAGGGGTCTTCACTTCATGAATCCACGATAATAGTTCATCTTTTTCCTGTTCTAACGTCATTTGATTGTTCGAGGCAGCCTGTTTTAACCATTTAGCTTGATTGATAATACTCTCTTCAATAATATGCTCAAACGGGCTTTCGGGGGTGGCGATACTCGTAACATCCAGATCATCATCTCGCTCAACCAAGCTTTTATAGAACCTGGTTTCTCTGGGATAGCGAAGGATTAAGAACATCACAAAAAAAAGCATCGACAAGGAGACCAGATAGAGAACTGAAGAGAATGGGATTGATGAATCCATATAGGTGACAAAAAGTATAAAAAGATTGGTAAAGAGGACTAGTAGGATCCAGCTACTTCTTTCCAAGAGATACTTTTTAATCATAGTGCTTCCTCTTCGATGGCCATATACCCTTGTCCTACTTTCGTTTCAATGAAACTACCCAAGCCTATCTCATCCAGCTTTTTTCGCAGCCGGTTTACGTTGACGGTAAGGGTGTTGTCACTTATAAAACGTTTATCATCCCACAAGCTATTGATTAATTCCTCGCGGGTGACGATTTTATTTTTTTTCTCAATAAGCAATTTCAATATAAAGATCTCGTTTTTCGTAAGCTCAATCGATCCCATATCATGCGTCAATACATTTCTCTCATAATCCACGGCTGCTCCACACCATGTCTTGAGCTCAAGGTTATCCGTGTTGTAATTGTAGACGCGCCGAAGAATCGCTTGTACTTTGGCAATGAGCACATCGAAATGGAAGGGCTTTTGAATATAGTCATCGGCTCCAAGCTGCATCGACATTACCATATCCGTAGGATGATCCCGGGATGATAAGAAGATAATCGGAAGGTTAGAGTGGGAACGAATCATTCGGCACCAATGAAACCCATCAAATTTAGGTAATTGGATGTCGATGATGACTAAATCAGGTTTGATCTCTATAAATTCCTGCGTGACATTGCTGAAATCTTGAATGCCATACACATCATAAGACCACTGGGTAAGTCGCTCCTTGATCTCATTAAACAGCGTTGAATCGTCTTCGATTAATAATAGCTTGAACAAATGCTTCACCACACTTTTAGTTAGCTTTACAGCATTTTAGATAATACATCCTGATAATGCTTAAACTCTTTGGCTTCATTTAGATTAGGACATGTTCTTAAGGATAGCAGAGCACTTTCGATTAAGAACTGTCTCGGTTCCTTGTTGTTCATGATTTCTTCCTGGATAAAGTATAACAGCTTTAGATAATTAGTGAGGTTCGCATCACCAGTTGTAAATGATCTCTCTATTACTTTTTTTAAGCTGATGGTCGCAAAGGATAAATCATTATTGAAAAAATCACTGTATTCCGCTGCGGGTAATAATTTGCCCACATGCTCTGGTGAGATGAGTTGAATGCCCATTTGACTTACTTCTTCAACAATGGTTTGGATAAGCGTAGTGCAATAATCAATGATCTGCTTAGAGGTGATGACTTCATTCATAGCACTGTTGATTTGTAGCATATTTTGTAGAATTCCTGTAAAAATGATGGCTCCGTCCAGTAAATAGGGTTTCTTATCCTCAGGGAAAATATGAAGGAAACGTTCATGTACCCAGGTAAGGAGGTTGAACTTTGTTTTTTTGATAAACGTTATTAAGTCTGGGTCATTGGAGACCAAAGCATCTTCTACGAGCTGTAACAATTTATTTTTCTTATTGATTTTCATGACCAGCTGAATCTGCTCGGCAAATATCTTAATGTCAGAAGGATCTTGACCTATGAGCAGGGAATTTCGCCCTTCTTCAAGTCGATCGTGAATGGACGTAAATACAGCCTTAAAGAGATCCCCTTTTGAAGGGAAATAGTTATAAAAAGATCCTTTGGAGATCCGGCTATGATTCAAAATATCCTGAATGGATGTGGCGTGGTAGCCTTTTTCAATAAATAATTCATGCGCTTTATGAACCACTTGCTCTTTTCGTTTATTTATCATCTGAGGTGCCCCTTTAAGCTGAACTCTTTGTTCCAATATAGACTAGCGTATATTTCCACTTAATACAATTTCAATTTTAAGTGATTTTTGTCTTGCCAAGCGAGAAATAAGGGAGTAATATATTCTACACCGGATTATAACACGAGTTCAATTTTGAACCGTTAGTATGATTATAGAATGGAGGATTCCAAAATGAAAGCAAAAGAAAGTAAAGCATCTTACGGGATATTGGCAATCCTCATGATTGGTGCATTTGTTGCTTTACTGAGTAATACCCTACTCAATATAGCTTTACCATCGATTATGAAGGATTTTAATGTCAGTGCCTCAACGGTACAGTGGCTATCAACGGGCTATATGCTGGTGAACGGGATCATGATTCCTTCAACAGCTTTTTTGATTCAAAAGTATACCGCGAGACGGTTGTTCTTAATCGCGATTGGATTATTTGCGATAGGAACCTTTATCGGCGGATTAGCACCAAGCTTCCCTGTGTTGCTGATCGCCAGAATGGTTCAGGCTTCAGGGGCTGCGATCATGATGCCATTATTAATGAATGTATTGTTCACTACCTTTCCACCTGAGAAACGTGGTTCAGCTATGGGGATGTTCGGGCTGGTTATGATTTTTGCACCAGCTATCGGACCTACATTATCTGGATGGATTATTCAGCACTATGAATGGCCTGTACTATTCTTTATGATTGCCCCAATCGCTGTATTGGTGTTCATTCTGGCCTTCTTCAAATTGCATGATCCTAAAAAAGATGTGGCTATTAAGATTGATTTCTTATCTGTAGTTCTATCAGCGATTGGTTTCGGGGGTCTCCTATATGGCTTCAGTTCTGCTGGGAATAAAGGATGGGATGATCCAATGGTCTACTCCGCGCTTATTATCGGAGCGATTGGATTAGTGATCTTCATTATGCGCCAAATGAAGATGAAGGAGCCTATGCTTAACTTCAGAGTGTACAAATATCCGATGTTCGCTTTATCTTCAGCGATTTCGATTACACTGAATATGGCAATGTTCTCAGCGATGATGCTAATGCCGATTTACCTGCAAAATATTAGAGGGATTTCACCACTGGATTCGGGACTTCTAATGTTGCCTGGTGCGTTAATTATGGGTGTTATGTCTCCAATCACAGGTAAATTGTTCGATAAATTCGGCGGTAAGGTATTAGCGCTAATTGGTCTAGCGATTGTAGTGATTAGTACGTATTTCTTTAGTGATCTGACTGAAACGACTAAATATTCGACACTCATGATTCTATATTCGGTGAGAATGTTCGGGATCTCTATGGTGATGATGCCAGTTATGACCAATGGTTTGAATTCTATCCCAGCCAAATATACGCCGCATGGTACAGCTATGAACAGTACGATTCAGCAAGTATCAGGGGCGATAGGTGGGGCACTGCTCGTAACCATTATGTCTAACAGTACCACTTCACATGTGAAAGATATGGTCGCTGATGCTGTAAGTAAATTAACGGCTAAACCTTCGGCAGACCAATTGCTTGGTATACAAAATCAAGTCATTGCGAAAGCTACTATTGAAGGAATTAACGATGCATTCTTGGTATCTGTAGGCGTAGCGATTATTGCATTTATTCTAGCCTTCTTTATTAAAAGAGGTGTACAGCCTAAGGAAACGGCAGAAGAGAAAGTGACTGCAAAGAAAGTAGCTGCTAAGCAAGTTACAACGCATTAGTTCTACGAGATTTGTTATATAGAAAGGCGCCCACCTAATGGTGGGCGCCTTTTTAAAATATAAGTTCTGATACATCCTGAATGACTGTGATGGAATCATTTCCTCCAACATAAACTCTATTGGTGACTGGGTTTAGCACAGTACTGCCTGACACTAAAGGGAATCTTACGAGCCTTTTAAACGTGGTGGCGTTATAAACGGACATGTGGTTCTTATCGAAATTACCAACAAACAAATGATTTGTATTCGGATTAATGGTTATGTTGGAGGAGGTAGGCAGAACCTTTGTAGTGATGATTTTGTTGTTACTTCCATTGATGACGAATAGCTTTCCTTTACCTTCAACTTGTGCACTTGAGACATAGATACGGTTTGTCAGCGGATTGATAACGACCTCACTTTGCAGACGCCCCAGCTGTACATTTTGCAGCAATTTATTGTTGCGGCCGTTGATTACCGAGAGAAACCGACTTAAGTTATTAGCGACATAAATGCGGCCTGTGATTACATTAAGTGCGGGTGGTATCACAGGGTTATTACCGACTTTTATGGTGGCAATGATAGCCTGTGTATTTCCATTAATGACGGAGACGGAATTTTTTATTGTATTGGTCACATATATACGATTTGTAAGCTCATTAATAACGATTCTGGAAGGGCGACCGCCGACTTCAATCTTCGTTTTGATCTGGTTTGTTTTCCCATCGATGACGAATATAATTCCTGCTATGCTAGTTACATAAATCAAATTTTTTCGAACATTTACTCCGATATTATCAGGCATGCGGCCCACTTTCACAGTCTTTATCGCCTGGTTTGTCCGCCCGTTAATAACAGAAACCGTATCGTCACGAAAATTTGTTACATAGATTCGGTTAGTTTGGGGGTTAATCCCAAGCTGTGTTGGCAGTCTTCCAACATTGATGCGTGCGATAATTCGATTCGTTATGCCATCGAGTACCCCGATAGTTCCAGCCTCAGTGTCTGGGTTAACAAAGTATACCCTATTTGTGCTGACATTTACTTCGATATCTCCGATCGGTCCGGCAGAGCGGACTGTAGCAATCACTTTTGGCTGCGCCATGCTTATACCCCTTTTCAAGTAAATAGATACTTCATTATATTTAGGCTTAGGCAAAAGGGTACTACATATATCGTTGCAAGATGTATCTTCGGAGTGTAGAATAATATTCCCGAATCTACATTTGAGATTAAATGTAAGCGCTATATTAATAGTGGGGTTGAGATCGATTGGAGGCTAATGGATATGATGATGAAATCAGTATTGTCGGATATTTTACTAACACCTGATAAGTTGCTACTTCATCGCGAATTACTAGAGGAGATTGGAAAGTTCATTACGCAAGAGATCCTGAATCATCCGTTATTGCAAGAAGATCGTCAGAGGGTAAGCATTATCCTAGATGGATCGACCGCACTCGGGGTGGTAGATGGGCAGTCGGATGTAGATATAATCATTATTTGTGAGGATGAGTCTTATAACAGTATTAATCATCGGTTCGAGGAAAAAGGGCTGATTCCGGAGCACAGTAGTTTTTTTATGGATTTAAGGCTTCCGAGTGGGAAGACAGGGCATTATACACTCCATAAAATATCTGATATCAAAGAAGCTTTAATGAGCGGGGATATGGAATGGCTGTGGAATGCATCAGTGTCCTATATTTACTACGATCTGCTGGATCTGAAGTCACTTTTCCATTCCTATGTTCCACTCCAACCTGAAGTACTAATGAAAATTCGTAAGAATTCATACATACAGCTAAGAAGCTATGCCAGAAGTCTAGATAATCCTGTAGTTCGTGGCGACGCCTTTCCAATCTTGTTCTTAGCGGTTTCCCTTTATAAAGAGGCTTTACGCTGTGCAATCACTATTGAAGGTTATCCGTATCCCTATGACAAATGGCTTGTTCCCGTAGCGCAGCAAACGGTCGCAGGTCGAAAGATTTTGGAGTGTGCAGGCGATTTTTGGAGTTATCTTAGAGAGGATGAATCCTTTGCTCCCATGTACCAGGAGGACAATAATTTTGTCAAAATGGAAAAACAATTTCGAAAGATACTTTTGGAGGAATTCCGCCTGCGGGGGATCGATGAACCTTGGTTAATAGAGTGGTGGAAGTTTTTGGATGAATAAACGGAGTAATGACGCTGACTATCCTTCTTGATTACGGTAAGGTATACTGGAATGAACTTTTCAGTAAGAGGTGATTAAATGGCTGGGACAGTCTCTATATTAGGCGTTCCTTTTTCAAAACTAACACTAAACGAGACAACACTTCATCTAACAAAACATATTCAATCCGGAGAACCGAAGCTATTTCATTTGATTACGGCGAACCCGGAAATTACGATAACAAGCCAATCGGATGAGCTGCTTCGAACCATACTCCATGAGGCAGATTTGATTACTCCTGATGGGATTGGCATTGTGCTGGCATCGAGAAGAAAAGGTGACCCTATAGCTGAACGAGTTACGGGGTATGAACTACTTCTTGAGCTGCTCGCACAAGGGAATAAGCTGGGCTGGAGCTTTTATTTCTTAGGCACGGATGAGCATACCAGCTGTAAAGCGGTCGAAAAGATTACAGAGCTATATCCGAATGTGAAAATTGCCGGAAGACATAATGGTTTTCTTGCTAAAGAAGAGGAACCGGCCATTGTGGCAGAGATTCAGCACGCACAGCCAGATTTCCTGATTGTCGCGATGGGGGCTCCATACTCTGACAAGTGGGTTTATAAGCATAAACAGGCGCTTTCTCAGGTTAAGGTTGTGTTTGGCGTGGGGGGAAGCTTGGATGTTATAGCGGGAAAAGTGACTCCAGCCCCTGCGATATGGAAGAAGCTCAATTTGGAGTGGCTGCATCGACTCTTATTCGCACCTGTGGCCAAAGGACAAAAGTCGCGCTGGCGCAGGCAAGCAGTTCTTCCTAAATTCGTGTATCGAGCTATGATTAGGAAATAAGGCAGATGGCCGCCCTGGAAAGGGTGGCTTTTTTTGAGTAGTAAGCTGAGGAAATATTGAAATTAAGAATTTTTATGAAAATTTAAATGAAAATATTCATGGAAATGTAACAGTAACCATAACTAATTACATAAAAAACTTCCCAAAACAGCATCTTTGCGTTATCATTAATGTGAAAACATTCACAAAGGGGCGTTATAAAGATGAAGAAGACAACAAGTACTGCTCTCATTCTCATTCTCTCTGTCATGCTCGTAATCGCAGGCTGCGGTAACAGTAATAGCAACAGCGCAGGTAATAGTAATGGCAACGAGAACAAAAGTAAGGTAAATGAGACGGCCAAAAATGATAAAGCTGAAGCCGTATCAGGTGCATCAGAAGCTAGTTACACACCACTGGATCAATTAAAAGATAATTATGATATCGTTATTGTTGGTGCTGGTGGTGCAGGAATGTCTGCTGCACTGGAAGCTAAGGCCAAAGGCTTGAACCCTGTTATTTTAGAAAAAATGCCGGTTGCAGGTGGGAATACAAGTAAATCCTCCTCAGGAATGAACGCTTCCCAAACGAAATTTCAAAAAGAGCAAAGCATTGAAGATAGCAATGATAAGTTTTATGAAGAGACACTAAAGGGCGGCCATGACACGAACGATAAAGAGATGCTTCGTTTCTTCGTTGACAATTCCGCAAGTGCAATCGATTGGTTGGATTCGATCGGAATCAAGCTGAACAATATTACGATCACAGGCGGCATGAGCGAAAAACGCACCCACCGTCCAGAAGACGGCTCTGCGGTAGGCCAATACCTTGTCAAAGGATTGGTTAGAAACGTACAAGAAAAAGAAATTCCACTGTTTGTGAACGCGGATGTTAAAGAAATTACTCAAAAAGACGGTAAGGCTAACGGCGTCAAAGTACTCTTTAACCAAGCTGATGAAAAAACCATTACAGCGAAGGCAGTTGTTGTAACAACAGGTGGTTTTGGATCCAACATGGATATGATATCAAAAGTTAGACCTGATCTGGAAGGATACGTAACGACTAACCAAATCGGCAGTACCGGCGACGGCATCAAGATGATTGAGGCACTTGGCGGAACCACCGTTGATATGGATCAAATCCAGGTTCACCCAACAGTTCAACAAGAAAAATCTTATCTGATCGGGGAAGCTGTACGCGGCGAAGGTTCTATCCTCGTGAATAGCGAAGGCACACGGTTCGTAAACGAATTGACTACACGTGATAAAGTTACCGAAGCGATCAATGCACTTCCTGAAAAAGCGGCAACGCTTGTCTTTGATTCCGGCGTCAAATCACGCGTGAAAGCAATTGAACAATATGACAAAATGGGCTTCGTGATCCAAGCGGATACCATCGAAGCATTGGCGAAAGAAATCGGTGTTCCAGCCGATAAGCTAAAAGCGACACTTGATACTTGGAACAGCGCGGTAAAGAACAAGAACGATGCTGAATTCGGCAGAACAACAGGGATGGACAACGATTTATCCGCGGGTCCTTACTACGCTATTAAGATCGCCCCAGGGATTCATTACACCATGGGCGGTGTGAAGATCAATACGAACACAGAAGTATTAAATAAAGACGGCGCTGCTATTCCTGGCCTGTATGCGGCTGGTGAAGTTACAGGTGGATTGCACGGTCAAAACCGGATCGGTGGTAACTCTGTAGCTGAAATCATTATTTTCGGCCGTCAAGCAGGGATTAAATCTGCTGAGTTTGTACAAGCACAATAAGATTTAACTGCTATTCTGGTTAAAACAAAAGAACCGCTTGGGCTAATTGAAGCCCGGGCGGTTCTTTGTTTAATCTCTCGTTTAAAGTGAGTGGAGTGACCTCTATTCAAAAAGCTACTTCTCGCTTTTAGCTTGTTCTTCTCGCATCCACTGTGACAGCTGGCGTTTGAGTTTAAGGAATTCCGGGGAATCCGTAATCTCATCGCGGCGTGGCCGTGGAAATGGCACATCAACAGTATGTAGGATGGAGCCGGGGCGACCCGAGAATACATAAATACGATTCGAGAGCAGCAACGCTTCTTCGATGTTATGGGTAATGAATAGCACGGAGCGGCGATTCTCCTCCCACAGCTCCAGCAGCCAGCGCTGCATTTCACTGCGAGTTAGTGCATCCAATGCGCTGAAAGGTTCATCGAGCAGCATCAACTCTTGCGGAGCCAGCAATGCTCTGAGAAAAGCAGCACGCTGCTGCATCCCACCAGACAGCATATGCGGATAAGCCTGTTCGAATCCATTCAAGCCAACCTTGGCGAGCCACTGGCGCGCTTCTTCACGAGCTCCATCCTGCAGAGCGCCTTTAATTTCCCCGGCTAGAAGTACATTATCTTCAATCGTTCGCCAAGGAAAAAGCGCAGGCTGCTGCGGCATATAACTGATTTCACCACGTTGACCCGTAACGGCTCTGCCGTTCATGCGGATCGTTCCTGCATCGGGCTTCACTAGTCCGCCGATCATATGGAATAAGGTGCTTTTTCCGCAGCCGGAAGGACCGACGATCGAAACGAACTCTTGCTGCTCTACCTTAAGAGAGACGTTGTTAAGCACGTTCGTCTCGCGGCGACGATGGGTGAAGGACTTGGAGATGCCGCTTACTTCAAGAGCAGGTGGTGCAGTATGAGCTTCAGGAGAGCTTATGTTTTCAGTTGTTCTTTGCTCTATTTGCGTCGCTTGAGACATACAGGCATCTTCCTTTCTATGAGTTACGGCGCGGTTTCCAGCGAACTAACCATTTTTCGAGCAAGGCGATAATCGCAAAAAGCACAAGACTAAGGAGCACAATAATAACAATAGCGACAAACATCCGATCCGTACGGTAAGCCGATTTTTGCAGCAGCATATAATAGCCAATCCCTTTATCCGCGCCAATCCACTCAGCGACCACGGCTCCCATAACCGCATAAGTAGCAGATATTTTCACACCGGAAAATAGTGCCGGGATAGAAGACGGAAGCTCCAGCTTGGTGAAGATTTGCCACTTGCTTGCGCCAGCCATTTTCATATAATTCATCATGACCTGATCACTTTGAGACAAGCCGCCCATTGCAGCGACAGCTACCGGGAAGAAGCATACCAGTGTAATCAGCACGATTTTGGGCAAAAGACCGAAGCCAAACCAGATGATAAGCAGTGGTCCGAGTGCGATAGAGGGAACATTTTGACTCAGAATAATGAGTGGATAAAAAGCCCGTCTAGCCCAAGGTAAAAGATGCAAAAGTAGAGCGACGATCAAGCCTACACCTGTACCAATAGGAAAACCGATTAATGTGAGTCGGAGCGTAGCCATCGTATGAGCCCAGAGACCTGAGGCATTACTGGTGGATTCGCGAGCAATATCAGCAGGACTCGGCAGAATCCAGGATTCGATATGGAATAGAGAAACAGATAACTGCCATACGGTTAAAAAGAAGACGACCGCCACAAGGGGCGGCCATATTAGCTTCCAGGTCGATCTCACGGCCGATATTTCTCCGTCAATTTATCCATGCTGATTCCGTTAGGATTATGAGCGATTTTGATTTGGGAGATCACGCTTGGACTACCTGCTTCGATCAGCGCCTCCTGCATTTGACGTACAACCTCCAGGAGCTCGCTCAGTTCACCTTCCATAGTAGTTTCCAGTGGATTCACCTGATGTTTAACGCCGGATTTTTGAATAACTTCAATCGCTTTATCTACGTATGGGATGGAGTCCTCATTGTTTGGAGTCTTAGGAATTACTTGAATGCTTAATAATGTATTAGCCACAATAATCAATCCTCTCATTTTATAATGTAAGTTAAAAAGTCAACTTTGATAACGAAGTGTTTTCAGGAAGTAGATTCGGCGTCGAATCTTGAACGAACTTGGGAAGTCCGGTACTCACGTAGCAAATCACTACGCTCCGTTCCTCCTTCCTCAAGTAACGTTCAACCTTCTTGGTTCTGAAAGCTGACTTTTTGAACTCTCATTGAAATAGGTAAGTTAAAAAGTCAACTTTGATAACGAAGTAATTCAGGAAGCAGATTCGGCGTCGAATCTTGAACGAACTTGGGAAGTCCGGTTTACTCCGCCGGTAAAAAATCATTCGTGAATGCACTAGCTGCATCCAGCGGTTTGTCCAGCAGCTTCAAATCATACATCCAGTCGCCGTAATTCTGCCAGACCTCGGTTTTTTGCTCTCCCCAGCGTGGGGCGTCGTCCTTATATTTCGGGCTAAGCCATTTTTGGCTAGCTAGGACAAGCTCGGCATCAAGGTCAGGCACAGCCTTGGATAATGTAGCGGCAGCCTCTTCTGGATGATCAATCGCATATTGATAACCCTTCGATGTGGCTTTCAGGAAAGCCTTCACCAAATCTGGATTCTCAGAAATCTGCTTCTCACTCGTGGTCAGCACAGGGGTGTAATAATCGAGCTGAGGCGCATAATCCTTCAAGTAGAGCATATCCAGAGGCTCACCACGCAGTTCGGCTTCAATACCGGTCCAAGCGTAGAAGATCCAAGCGAAATCAATGTCACGTTTGACTGCAGTAAAATAGTCAGCTTCACCAATACTGATTAGCTTCACCTTTTTCACATCGCCACCAACAGGGTCCATGATCGCCTTCATGGCTGCTTCCTCAGCGGGAGAGCCCCAACCTCCGTAAGTTTTACCCTCAAAATCTTTTGGTGATTTAATCTTGCGATCCACTGGAGCGGCGAATCCCGAAGTATTATGCTGAATAATGGCTGCAATCGAGACAAGGGGAACGCCTTGTAGACGAGCTAGAGTCAATCCTTCCTGAGCGCTGATTCCAAAAGCAGCTTCGCCAGAGGTAACCATAGTATCAGAACCCGCTGCGCCAGGTTGAACGATTTCTACATCCAGACCTTCTTCCGCGTAATAACCAAGATCCTTGGCTACGTATAGACCGGTGTGGTTCGTATTCGGTGTCCAATCCAGTGCAACCTTAACTTTGGTAAGCTCTTTTGGAGCATTTGATCCGGTCGCTGCATTCGATTCCGCAGCATTTCCTTTGTTTCCGGCTGTATTCCCATTGTTGCTGCCGCATCCGGCAATCGCAAGAATGAGCATACAGGTGAGGCCAAGCATAAGTACTTTTTTGACTTGCATGTCTTCTTCTCTCCTTTAAGGTTGCCAGATCCCGTCATCCAACATGAACCATAAAGTGTAGTATGTACATTTCTTCTACATCTTTTGTGATCTACACAAAAAAAGCGCCCCGAGTGATCGGGACGCTGGCTTGGCGCAAGGTTAGTAAAGGTCACAGGGACCAAAACCAATTGGCGATTCCTACGCTGGCATTATCCAGATCAGGTATAAGGGTCAGTATCTTGTGGGATACAATCTCAGCCGGCCAATTCCAGCACCCCTGGTTCTATGAAGTTAACGGGTATTTCTCGCTTAAACGCTAATCGTCTTTATAAGGACGCTGAAGGCGTTTATGCTTGCATACGGTGTATTATAGACGGCTGTTCTCGGAATGTCTAGTAGCACGCTTCTAAATTTTTCAAATCTCTCCGTCCGTTTTCATTAATCCAGATCTTTATGTTTCTTGCGATGACGCCGCTTAAGCTCAGTAACCAGAGCACCTAGCGTAAGGACAACACTGATCATTATCCCGCTCATAATCACGAAAAGAGCAAGAAACTCAAAGGGGGAATAGCTAACCATCTTACTCCATTGAATCTTTCCATCCAGATCGTCAATGACTTGATTCATGCCATAAATCCCACTTACCACCGTAAATACAGTGAGGATCATCAGCAGATTATCCCGGCGCTTCGACTGGAACTTATCTTGATACTGAAAAAGGTCAGTCAAGGTTTCTTTTACTTCCTCGAACAGAGCGTCGTTCCCGTATACTTTACGCAACTGAAGAAAAATCTCCCGTCCTTGCGACTGTGAAATCAGCTCCAAGAAATAGAACTTTGCCGAGAATTTATTAATCGAGTAGATTAAATTATCGATCTCATCATAATCGTGGTTTATGCGTAGTCGGGAATGCATATTTGCCAGCTTTAGCAGAACGATTTTGTGGAAAATATTGAGTAGAAATCCGTAATAATATTGCCCGTACATCTGGTTGGCGAGGCTAACGGCGATCTTTGGTTCAGCTCGGGTTAGACAGCAAAAGGTCTGCTCATTCATCATATAATACGAGTCTGGGCCCCATCGATTATAGGAATGCTCATGACAGTAGTTCGCAATATACGCTGGATCGCTGGCACTGGCATAGGGCTTCCCGTTCAGATCAATTCCATCAAGCTGAGAGGCGCGATAGCGCATATTTATACTAATCTCATCAGAATCTCCTTCACTTTGAAAGCCATAAAAGGCTTGCACCTGCATTCTTTCATCTACGAAAAAGGGAAGGGTCTCGAAATAAGCCCCATTGATATCCGAGTGATCCAGAAAAGGCTCCAGTCCATCCACCAGATTTCGGAAGACAAAATCCTCTACCATCTCATAGGTCTGTTCCCCGCAATGGATATAGGTGTAGTCATCCTGTACGAAGGTATTCTCAAGCGTCCGGAAGCGGTCCGCGAATTCCAGTGCAATACTAAAGGGAATCGAATCCCCCTCAAGCTGGACACGTATCGTCACAAATCCAAGCTGAAAAGGACATATGAATATATCCGTCGAAAGAATTTTAAAAAATATAGACTGCTGAGGAATCTCTAGAATACAGTCCAGATTATTGACTCTGGAAAAGCGGCGGAAAGAGTCTACATCCTTCTTGTGTGGAAAAAGAATATGTGCAGAAAACGGTAAATAGGTGCGCTCCATCCGTTCATGGGAAACACAGTGACCTTCTCCGTAATAGGCATTTTCTAACTCTTTATTATCCAGAAAAAAACGTGTGAAGCCATCATCCTGCAATTGTTGGATAAGCTTCTTAGAATCGCCCTTTTTTATTGAAAAGGGAAAAATAAACTGCATAAGCGCAGTATGTAATAAAGGCTCAGTTGAAAGCTTATCCATTCATCGTCCATCCTTGTGCTCAGAATATGCTTATAGATGACATTACCCTAAAAGGATTAGGTTGATACCATATTAACATTCTAAATACTGGAACTCTTTCTTTGCACTGCTTGCCTGGATTGGAACCTCCATGCGGCAATGCTCAGCAAGAACAAGAAGGCGGCAAAACCGGCAAGTAACCCAGCAGTTTGTGCCACTTTTAGATGGTCCATAGACCAGCCCATAAATAGGGGCAGCAGAGCTCCGCCGACACCTCCAGCAGCGATCATTATGCTGGGTGTTGATTCTTCGGCTCCTGGCAGCATCTTGCTGGAGAAGACTAGAGCTATGGAGAAAATACCGGACATAAATAGCCCAAGTAGCATAATTACGATGAATGCAGCTAATAGATTATCTGTGAACGGAAAAAGAGCCAGCAGTAACAAGGTCAGTAAACAGCTACTTAAAATATATACACGGTAAGAAATTTTCTCTGCAATCACTCCAGCAAACAATCTTCCCGTAGACATAGCTAGCCAAAAGAAAGTGACTGTCAGCGCCGCCGCAGATTCTGTCATCCCTAGCTTGGCGATAAAGATGGCGGGCATAAAGTTGACCAGACTCATCTCCGTACCTACATAAAGAAAGAAGAAAAGGATGAAGATGCCCAGCAGAATCCATTGTTTCCCTTTATACGGAAGCTGTGTGCTGGACTGCGAGGAATGTGCGGATGCTGAGACTTTGCGAGGTGCTCGCTCGTCCAGTATGCGCTGCAGATTCCCAAAATGGCCTCTTCCCCAGAGAATGAGGGAAAGTAATGAGAAGCCAGCGACAATTAGGAATGCCAATCTCCATGCTCCGTTAGCAATGAGCGGACTGGCGATAAGAGGCATTACAAGTGCTCCTATCCCAAATAGGACTTCAAGTCGGCTCATCGCAATCGCGGTTCCTTCTGTCACAGCTCCGATAATGATGGTGCCGATGACGGCTTCGATCATACCGAAACCAAAGCCAGCCGCAACAGCAATGACATACATCCACTCCCAAGGGGGTAGAAAAGCATACGCAATCTCAGCAGTCAGGAGAAGAGCGGTGGCGATAATGATGCCTCCTCGTTTCCCAAAACGGCGATTGAGTAGGGGAGAGACAAGCACACCAGCCAGAAAACCAGCAAATTGACTAAAGATTAATTGCCCGCCGGCACTATAATTTTGGTCATAATGCTGTAGCAGAACGGGAAGAATAGATCCCAGCACTACATGAGCAAGGCCAATGACAAAGTAGGAAAGACAGCCGATCCAGATCAGTTTTTTCACGAAGTAAGCCCCTTATATTGAAAGTAGTTTATGGAGTAAGGTCGGATTCAATGTGAACCTGAAGGGTACATTATAATAAGCACCATTGTTATGATAAATCCAAACGGTGAGCTTGGATATATAAACTTTTGTTTACATGCTTGAAGGGAGAGATTTACGTAATGGATAACAAACAACTGGAGCAACTCATTATTAGAGCATTGGATGACAACAAGTTTGGTTCCTTTGGTACGATCGAAGAAGGAAATAAGCCGAAAGTACGTTACATGGCCATTTTCCATGAGGATTTGAAGATTTATTTAGCTACGAATCGCAAAACTCATAAGGTGGAGGAATTATCGAATAATCCGAATGCTTTTTTACTGCTTGGATATGAGTCAGGCGGAAGCAAAGACGTGCTGGAGATTGAAGCCACCGCTACCGTTTCTAAGGATGAAGGGCTGCGCACAAAGGTGTGGAACAAAGAGCTGGAGCCATGGTTTACAGGGCCTGATGACCCTAATTATGTGATTCTTGAACTTACTCCAACGCGTATTGAGTATGTTGGCAGTGATAAAGAGCACGGCGTGTGGACTCCCTAAACCAATTTAAAATCGATTCCGAAAGCCTTCCTATCCCCCACGGGTTTAGGAGGGCTTTTTTAAAAGATAAGTCCCTGAGTGACCTGTTAAAACATGTTATAATGACTTCAACTTTTTACGTAATTTCTCAGGGGAGGACTTAAAATACATGACCGTTACTCTGTTATATATTGAAGATGATCATGAAATCGGCAGCGTCGTGTCTGCGGATTTAAGTGAGCGTGGTTATAGTGTGCGTTGGCTGCGGAGCGGGGAGGGAGCGACGGAGGAAGCGGCGCCTTGTCAATTGGCCATTCTGGATGTAATGCTTCCGGGCCTGGATGGCTTTACTGTCGGACAACGATTGAAGCGGGCGTACCCTAAGCTTCCGATCTTGATGCTCTCTGCGCGAACCTCTATTGATGATAAACTGCAGGGGCTTGAATTCGCCGATGATTATTTGACGAAGCCTTTTCATCCGGATGAATTGGCTGCCAGAATTGAAGTGCTGCTCAGGCGGAATGGGGCATCTGTTCAGGATTCGCTCACGCTTAAACACCTAGTCGTATATGAAGGGGATAACCGAGTAATAAATGCTCAGACACAGGAAGAAGTCATGCTTACGGGTAAGCAATTTCAGATTTTTTCTTATTTGCTGCGTCATCTCGGCCAGATTATGACGAAGGAGCAGATTTATGAAGCCGTCTGGGGAGAAGCCTATCTCGAAGGGGATAAAACTTTAATGGTACATATACGATATTTGCGCGAAAAGTTAGAACTTGATCCGGGCAATCCCGAAATTATAGAAACTGTCCGGGGGATCGGATATCGGGTAAGAGCATGAGGGGGTTAGGGCGCATTCGCAAGCAGCGTAACTCCTCTTTGCTATCGGGATATTTGCTTATTATTGTTTCTGCACTGCTTTTTATCCCTGTGGTCCTGCCGTTATCTTTTGTTCTCTACAATATGGTTAATGAAGTGACTAAAGGGGCTCCAACTGTAGACACCTCTCTGTATTCGAGTGTTGCAGCGCTGGAGACCATGTGGCATAAAGAGGCGCTTCAATTGGAAGATGCTTCTTCAGAAGGCATAAATGAGCGGCTACATGAAATGAGCCGGAAATACACTGAGGCTACTATGTTTTGGGTAGATGGGCAGGGAATGACCCAGTTGATTCTCACACCTGATGAAGGCAATCCGGATCATGGCAGCGGAGTTCCGGAGCAGTGGACGGCGGCTGAGGCTATTTTTTTTATGAAAGAAAGTACAAAACGTGATCCTTTAGCCATCGTCGCCTTCATGGGAGACCGAGTGGATGCGGGTAAAGGGTTTATGGTAATGCAAATTCCAAACAAGCTGCTCAACAAAGGGGCTTATGGGGGAGTCGGGGCTTGGGCTTTGTATTACTTTGTGCTCTTTGTACTTTTTGGAGGGTTCGCACTGGTTTCTTTGCTGTTCTTTAGAAAAATACGCAAACGGCTACTACAGCTGCAAACCGCGATGACGATTACGGGACCGGATAGAATGCCTAAGTCTATTATGACGGGCAAGCTGGATGAGATTGGCAGACTGGAGGAAGCTTTTAACACGATGGTGGCGAAGCTTGACGAAAGTCGAAAGAGGGAAATCGAAGAGGAAGAGCTGCGTAAACGTCTAGTATCTAACCTATCTCATGATTTGCGTACACCACTAACGGTTATTCGCAGCCACATCCATGTAATGACTAAAGAGAGCTTAACCCCGCAAGGACAACAGTCCTTAGAGCTAATGGATAAGCGTATAGCGGATCTTAGCGTCTTGATCGAGAATCTTTTATCCTACAATCTCCTCAACAGCGGACGGATCACTTTGAAGAAGGAGCGTAAAGATGTCTTGCGCTTGTTGCGGGAAAGTGCTGCTGCTTGGTACCCCGTATGGGAAAAAGAGAACTTCGAGATCGATATTGACCTGGAGGCTGATCCGCTGTTCTGGATGGTGGATGAGGTCTGGTTCCGCCGTATTCTTGATAATCTGTTTCAGAATATTGTACGTCATGCCAGCAGTGGTCTTTATGTAGGGATTTCTACGGAGTCCCGTAATGGGCAACGTGTTATTTTGATTACGGATCACGGCAGAGGTATCCAGAGTCCATCCGATTACAAAGGGGCAGGATTAGGGCTGTCCATCGTGGATCTGTTAATGAAGCATATGGAGTTAGAGTGGGATATGGAGAGTACAGGAGATGGAACTTCCGTAGTAATCTTTAATCCGCTGTAGAAAGAAAATAAAATCTTAGACTTACCATCGTCATTAAGCTCTCACAGGAAAAAATAGTCAATAAAAACGAGCTTAACGGCATCTGTTTTAACAACTAACGAGCAGAATAGCGTAATATATTTGGTTGTAGTTATAATGTTTAATAGGGCTATTTAATGGTTCCAATTCTCAGGAGTTACCAGTGACCTGTGTTGAAATATTTCGAAAAGGGGCAAGTTGTGTGAAAAAGACTGAAAAAATATACAATACTGCAGTAGAGGCAACTTTAGAGGTGATGGTGGGAAATGGAAACCTGTTATTCTCTTTCATCTGACATTCGGTAAGAAACGTAATAATGAATTTAAGAGCTGGAGTCTAAAGGAACTCCTACATCTGATGTGCCGTTGGGGGGATTCGCATATAGAGAGAAAGTACGAGGGAAAGGCTACCGTTCTGGCTAATTCAATGCTTACAGGGGGCCCGCCAACATTTTAACGAAAATATACACTAAGGACTATTCAATAGTTTAAAGGCCGGGTTTTCCTACTCTAAGGAATCCGGCTTTTGTTTTATTCTCGTAGTGGACGTAATGTTTAATACTTGATAACCCTTTACGACAGCCAGTGATCAGTGTGATTAGACTGGAAAATAAAGCACTAGACAGGCCACGGCTGCCATATGGGGCGTTGCACTTCTGGTAGTCTTCCTGATCGATGGCCGCCGACAATCAGCCTTTTGCAAAAAAAAACAAAGGAAACCGAACTTTTTTTTGATAGAGAGACAATATAGTGTGTAAGCAGCTTACTTAGGAGGGCCCTCTGAATGCAAAGTGAATACATGTACCAGTTACTCATAAAAATGAAAGACGGTGATCAACAGGCGTTTCATACGATGTATGATGCCACCTATCAGGACGTCTACCGGACAGTCTCCTTTCTGGTGGATCATCAGCAGGATCGGGAAGATGTCATGAATGAGATCTATATGCAAATGTGGACATCACTTGCTAACTACGATACGAACCGACCTTTCCACTTCTGGCTACACGGCTTGGTAATCCGTCAAGTGCAGAGATTTCGGGTCAAGAGCTGGCGGAGATTCCGAATTTTTGAACGCATTCGTGCCTTCTCTCGGGAAGAGTCTCATTGGGATCAACCTGCTGTGTTGATGGATGGGACGAACCAAATGATATCGAAGGCAATCCAAAAACTGACCGACAAACAACGAATGGTGATCATCCTCCGCTTTTTTCACGACTATACTCTTGAGGAAATCGGGACATTGCTCGATATTCCGCTGGGTACAGTCAAGTCCAGGTATCATGCTGGCCTTCAGGCGCTTCGAAAAAACTTATGGAATCTCCCCCCAGAAAGGATGGAAAAGATCAATGCTAACTGAACGCAAAATCCGTGAACATCTGCACAAAGAGGCAGAAACTATGGAGTGCCCCCCGGTTATTTCCAAACGTATAGAACAGTCTTATTTTCAATATTTACAACCAAAAAGGAGCGGAATAACCATGAAAAAACGATTGATTGGTGGAATAGTTGCTGCTGCGATTTTAATTCCAACCGCAGCATATGCGGCCCCTACCCTGATTGAAATGTTTACTAGAACACCAATGACTGCTGAACAAGTCAAGGTGGATGAGGTTGGCAAAGCAACACTTGAGAAGCTGTATAGCACATTTCCCGAAACAAAATCTTTTGAGATAATCGATGCAAGCAGCGTTCAAGGTGTCCAAACAAGCATCATACTGCAGGAAAAAGAAGGAACCGGTAAAAAGATTACCCTTCATACAAACAGTATTACGGGTGCGATTGAACACGTGATTCAAGAGAACTGGGAGCCTAAAGAGAAGTCACTCACTACTTTATCCGATCAGGAAATCAAGTCGAAGGTAGATTATCTAATTGATAAAATGTATGGCAACATCGAAGAGTACGAATTTGCTATGGAGAAAATGGAGAACCCGGATCAAAAAACGTTTATGTTGAATTACACCAAAAAGGGATCAAAAACACCGTTCTATCAGGTATTTGTTCAGAGCAATACAATCAGTGTTTCTCTGATCGGAGGTGAGACTACACCTTCAAACATTAAAGTAGAAGGTTTTTTCTCTAGAAATGGTAAGCCTGATTATTCTGCTGATGCCTATCTAAATGATGCAAAACTGTTTTCTTTACTAAAAATTAGCCCAGAAGAATTAAAACAAGAATTAGCAAAAGGTAAATCTGTTGTGGAGATTGCAGCATCTAAAAATGTCTCTAAACAACAAGTGATTGATGTCATTGCAAAAACACAGGTTGATGGACAAATTCAAGGTGAAATTAATGGTGAAGTTACTAAAAGTAATCGTTCAAATGAACAACAGTTAAAAGCTATTGAACCAAAAGTATTACAAATTATTGAACACAAAAATGAAACACCATCGAAGAAATAACAAGTCAAGGCGCATGAGGTATAGAACCCAATGGATAATCCAGAGCCAAAAACGATCATGTTGAATTACACTAAAAAGGACAAGGACTGAACTAAACTGTTCTTCCAGGTATTTGTTCAAGGCAATACAATCAGTGTTGGGTTGGTCGGAGAATAGGAGTACAAAAACCTCAACTCTGAAACGGTGACCCGTAAGATGGAACACTTTTTAAAAGTGTCCCTTCCTGCGGGTCATTTGTGTTTTAATCAAAAGTAGAATGGACAGAACGGAGATTTTTATGCGTAAAATTAGAAACGCTGCAAAGCGTTTTTAACGAACATTAGATAAAACCACATAAAACAAAACCAAATGTTGAGCACGTATAAGGTAGGCATTCTTAATTTATACGGTAATTTACGGGATGACTTTACGCTTGCGGAAGTCGTCAAAGATGTTCATAAACATTTCTTCGGTATCGACGAATTCGTGAAAGCCTAAACGTCGAGCCGTAGTTCCGTCGGCAAAAAAATCGTAGTCCCATGCAAACACGAAATCGCCGAATAGCCAAGAGGATACGTCTTTATAGGAATGCCGAGCAAGCCCATGCTTCTCTATCATTTTTTTCCAAAGCTGCTCCTTGTCCGCCATGACAACGTCTAGAGACTTCTGCAACGGAGGCGCTGTTTCCATGCCAAAGTATTGAGCGATTTTCGGCTATAACTCATTCCAACGAAACAGGTCGCCGTTCGTAATGTTGAATGCCTGATTCGCACAGCGCTCGTCGATCGCCGCCCATACTGTTGCCTTTGCGAGAAGCCGCAGACTACAGAAGGACGGAGTGGCTACCAAGTCCAAGCCTTACCCTTATGCCGTTGTTCTAAGAAATCTTGCTGATTAAACAGCGGCGGTCTAGGACTTTATTTTCATTGGACATCCATATCGTCAAATTTAAACAAAACTTAAACTTCGTGCCGCCTTGTTCTTAACCTTGGGACGTTATGCTAATTACCGAGGTGAGGAACATGAAAGAAACAGTGATTGAAACGAAGGATTTATTAAAAAAATACCGTGGCCGGGCTGCGGTGGAAAATTTAAATTTGAACATCCGCAAGGGAGAGATCTATGGCTTTCTTGGCCCGAACGGGGCAGGGAAAACAACAACAATTCGTATGCTGCTTGGACTGATCACTCCAACATCAGGAAGGATTGAAGTCTTCGGCCAGGATCTTCGCAAGCATAAACTGCAAATTTTGCGGAAAGTAGGGTCGCTTGTCGAGTCTCCATCCTATTACGGGCACTTAAGCGCTGTGGATAATCTTGAAGCCATCCGGCGTATCCTTGGTGCTCCGAAGTCACGGATTGCTGAGGTGCTAGATATTGTTTCCTTAACAGGGGAAGAGAAACGTCCAGTTAAAGGGTTCTCCCTTGGGATGAAGCAGAGACTAGGTATTGCTGCTGCCTTGCTCGGGGAACCGGAGCTGCTTATTCTGGATGAGCCGACGAACGGACTTGACCCGTCAGGGATTCAGGAAATTCGCGGACTGATTAAACGATTGCCGCAGGAGCAAGGGATTACCGTCGTAGTATCCAGTCACTTGCTTAGTGAAATTGAGCAAATGGCGGATACCGTAGGGATCATTCGTCAAGGGCAAATGGTGTACCAAGATAGTATAACGAATCTGCAGCGGCAAGCCGGGGGAGAAATGCGGTTAGCAGTCTCGGACCCGGAGGCCGCGCTGCGTCTTGCTGAAGAACGGGGGTACACAGGGATACTTCAAGAACAAAAGCTAGTCTTCTCCCGGATGATCGATGCAAGAGTTGCCTTGCTTGTCAAAGCGTTGGTAGAGAATGGGCATGCTATTTATCGTGTAGAGGAGCGGAGACAATCACTTGAGGACTTCTTCCTGCAGGTTGTAGGAGGAGAGGAATCATGATGTGGCGGGCACTGTCGGCGGATTGGCTCAAAATCCGTGGCAAGGGACTCTGGTTTCTAGTGTTTCTTGGACCGCTTGGACTTTTAGCCATGCAAGGCTTGAACTTCGGCCTTCGTTATGATTATCTTCGCGAGCAGTATAGTGCAGATTTATGGGGTGGGCTTCTGAACAATGTGGCTGCATTTGTGCCCATTGCTCTCTTTCTTGGAGGGACCTTAGTATGCTCGTTGATTGCAAATGTAGAACATCAGATGAGCTCGTGGAAGCAGCTCTTGGCACTACCTATCTCACGTACTTCAGTATTTATGGCTAAGCTGGTGTTATGTTTGGTGCTAGTGGCGGTTTCTTGTTTGTTGCTCTCGGTGGGTACAGTTGGTTTAGGGCTTGTTTTGGGCTTCAAGGTCGAACTGATTCCGTATTTGGATGTGTTACGAATTGGCTTTATGTCCTATATTGCAGCATTGCCGGTTATCGCTTTGCAGCTGTGGCTTTCTCTGGCTAACCGTAATCAGACATTGCCAGTTGCTCTTGGAATAACCTTATCTCTGGTGTCTATCTTCTCCATGTTACTTTCGGAGTGGGTTCCTTTAACATGGCCATATATGGCTTGGGAATCTTCGCATCGTCTCTTATTTAGCGGTGCAGGGTTGCTGCTGGGGCTGCTGATTCTTTTGCCGGGTGCACTGCACTTCGCACGAAAGGATGTGGATTAACGATGAATTCATTTTGGAGAGTGTTGTCGGCAGAACGATTAAAAATGTCTAAATCATATGTCTGGCTTTTAGTTATAGGCAGTCCGATTTTAGCATTACTTCCCGGGGCATTGGCGGATAATCAAGGGGAGAAGATGAGTTGGGAACTGTTGTTAAATGTGATGTCCATGATGCATGCCTTGCTGTTTCTACCTGTGCTTTCGGGTATTTTCGCAGCGCTGATCTGTCGTTATGAGCATCATGACGGAGGCTGGAAGATGTTGCTGTCTCTGCCTGTGACTCGGTTATCAGTGTACCTCTCAAAATATGTGATGATTATCGGATTGCTGGCTGCGGTTCAACTAACGTTCCTGGTGATGGTGCTGGGAATGGGTTTTTTCCGAAATATTCCGGATTCGATCCCTTGGTCGCTGCTGCTTAGCTCGGTATTTGGCGGCTTTATTGCCTGTCTGCCACTCGCTGCACTGCAACTGGCTATCTCTCAAGGCTGGAGCAGTTTTGGCGCACCGCTGGCGCTGAATGTGAGTCTGACCATTCCTAATATGCTGATCGCCAATTCTTCAACCTATGGCCCCTATTATCCTTGGGTACAACCGATGTTGGCTATGATGCCGTATGGTGATGACACGTTTGGGGCTTTTAATTTACCGTTCGAAACGCTGATGATGGTAGTGGGCGGTAGTTTTATTGTGTTTTTTGCGGCAGGACTATTCTCCTTTTATCGTAAAGCGGTCTGATTTACAGCGATTCTTATAAAAGCCTTCTCCATGGACATCCAGAGCTGGTTTTCATATAATTGAGGAAAACAATCAGCAAAGCTGACTAGCTGGTGGAGGAGGCGATAGCATGGAGCCAACGGCATTAGAAGATTGCGATAACACATGCAAGGGTTCGGAGCTTGAACCGGAATCCATTGCATTGATTCTGCCTGACCGAGAAATAACGGATAAAATGGCAGAGATGTTCAAAGCGTTGGGTGATCCCACACGAGTGCGGCTCATTTACGCTTTGTCCCAGAAAGAATTATGTGTACACGATTTGTCCGTGATCCTTGATATGGGACAATCTGCGATATCCCATCAGCTCCGTTATTTACGGAATTTACGAATTGTGAAGCGTCGTAAAGAAGGAAAGACGGTATTCTATTCGCTCAACGATGCGCATGTAGAGCAGATTTTTCTGCAGACGCATGAACATGTCCGTCATGAATAGCTGTACTTTTCAAAAAAGAGCGGTTCTCCGATTATTGGAGAACCGCTCTTTTGCGTTAACTAGATTGATTTAGGTTGCTCGATAGGGTTGGTTTTCTAAAGGATAGAGCCAGCCAGAGACAATGCACAGCGAGTACGAGAAGGATGAATAGATCGATCCCCATATATTCGCTTGTATTATCGTTACCAACAAACTGAATTAGATTATGTACAAAATGAAACAATATCAGCGGTAGAATATTATTATTTTTCAGCATCAACAAGGTAAGCACAAAACCGATCAGAAGAGAATATACGAGCTGTAGGAGGATTTGCGTCATGTCTGTACCGGATAAAGCATTAAGCAAGTGGGTAATAGAGAAGAGTATGCTTGAAGTAATCACAGCCGTTTTAGCGCCCTTAGTGAGTAAAGTCTTGAAAATCAATCCGCGGTAAATACTTTCTTCCACAAAGGCTACAAGCAGGGTGAAGAAGATAAAGAACAACACCTCAGACGTACTGATCTCACGAAAACCTTTAAAGGATATGGTGATCAGGACGACAGCTAGAGGTGCGTAATAGATCCACTTCCCAGAGGAAATGGTATTCAGAGGACGGAAGCCAAGATCACTCCATTTGTTCTTAACCGTGAAGTAGATGATCAGTACAAGCGCGATTGGAATAAAGGAGATCAGTACAGGGGCGGTATACGAAAGCTCTTTAATTGTAGCGTAAGTCCCGGCGGCAGATACAGCTAAAAGTAACAGCACCTCAATAATAACAACGGTCCAAACAGGGTATTTCTGTGAAAAAGAAGACGTCTTGGCTAGCTTTGACATGGTCTACATTCATCCTTCTTTCTGTGTAATTTAGTTGCCAATTCATCTCGGCTGCGATCATACATGATTTACCATATTTTCACGAAAAGATCAATTTATTTAATTTTTAAGAGAGCGGAGAAAAATGGTGTATATGACGTATTGACCTTCAAAAATAAAGGGAATATAATAGCAATAAGAAAACATATGAACAAGTGCTCATATATGGTTTTTATTTGAGGAGATGTGCCGTATGGATACGATGCAAGGAAAAGTAAAACGTCAGTGGGAATTAGAAGGCTTAGATTGCGCCAATTGCGCAAGGAAAATCGAAGATAAAGTGAAGAAAATTGAGGGCGTATCGTCTTGTTCCGTTAATTTTGTTACGAAGACAATGACGATGGAAACCGCCGCAGGTTATGAGGAATCGGCGATTGTAGAAGCAAAGAAAACGGTGAAGGCACTTGAGCCCCATGTAAATGTAAGAGAGAAGACTCAGGGCAGTCGCAAGCTGCAGAATAACAGTAGTCATACGCATGGAGAGGATCACAAACATGGCCATGAACACGATCATCAGGCTGCAGACGGACATAAGCATGATGATGCGGATGGTCACAGCCATGGCCACAGCCACGAGCATGGGGAAGGAGATACGCGTAAGATTCTACTGCGGTTAGGTGGCGGTGGGATACTCGCGCTTGCCGGAATATTCTTACCGGTGGAGGGTGTAGTAGAACTGCTGATTTTCTTAGCAGCCTATCTCATCGTGGGTAGTGAAGTTGTCTGGCAGGCGGTTAAGAACATTATCCGGGGTCAGGTATTTGATGAGAATTTCTTGATGGCTCTTGCAACCATCGGTGCTTTTGCGATTGGTGAGTATCCAGAGGGCGTAGCGGTTATGCTCTTTTACCAAATCGGAGAGTTGTTCCAAGGTCTAGCAGTAAACCGTTCACGTCGATCTATCACGGCACTTATGGATATCCGTCCCGAATTTGCTTACCTTAAGCTTGGAAATGATCTAAAACGAGTCTCTCCTGAGGAAGTGTCGATCGGTGATGTAATTGTTGTGAAACCGGGTGAGAAGGTACCTCTGGACGGAACGATCCTTGAGGGAAGCGCCATGATGGATACATCAGCACTTACCGGGGAGTCTGTACCGCGTTCGGCTGGACCGGGAAGCACAGTATTAAGTGGATTTATTAATCGAAACGGCGTTATTACGATGCAAGTCACACAGACCTTTGGTGAATCAGCCGTATCCAAAATTCTGGAGTTGGTACAGAATGCTTCAAGCAACAAAGCCAAAACAGAGAACTTTATTACTAAGTTTGCACGGGCTTACACACCTATAGTAGTGATCACAGCTGTGCTGCTAGCTGTCGTTCCTCCGTTAGTGATTAGCGGGGCAACCTTCTCAGATTGGATTTACCGGGCGCTTGTATTCCTCGTAATCTCCTGTCCATGTGCGCTTGTGGTCTCGATTCCACTTGGTTTCTTCGGAGGGATTGGAGCAGCTTCACGCAGTGGTATTCTGATTAAAGGAAGCAACTATCTTGAAGCGTTAAATGATGTGAAAGTAGTTGTCTTTGATAAGACCGGAACGTTGACTAAGGGGCAATTTAAGGTTACAGGAATTTATCCGTCAGGTGGCAAGTCTAAGGATGAATTGCTGCAGACAGCTGCTTATGCGGAGAGCCATTCGAACCATCCGATTGCCGAATCGATTAGGGCGGCTTATGGAGAACAGATTTCTAAGGAAACGATCTCGAATTACAACGAAATCTCCGGTCATGGAATCGAGGTTTCGATTGAAGGCAAGACCGTACTTGCAGGTAACGCGCGTCTGATGGAGCGAGAGGGCATAGCTTATGAGGTGCCTGCGCAGAGCGGTACAGTTGTTCACATCGCGGTGGATCATCAGTATGGGGGTTATCTGGTGATTGCAGATGAAGTGAAGGAAGACTCGCAGCAGGCTATTCAGAGCCTCAAGAAGCTTGGCATCCGTAAAACGGTGATGTTAACTGGCGATGCTTCTTCTGTAGCTGAAGATGTTGGGAAGCAGTTAGGTGTAGATGAGGTTCACGCGGAGCTTTTGCCGCAGCATAAGGTAGAGGCCATCGAGAAGCTGGATCGTGAAAAGTCACATCGCGAGAAAATTATTTTTGTCGGTGATGGAATTAACGATACCCCAGTACTAGCTAGAGCAGATGTTGGGATCGCAATGGGCGGACTGGGCTCCGATGCTGCGATTGAAGCGGCCGATATTGTAATTATGACCGATGAACCTTCGAAGATTCCTGTTGCTATCGGCATTGCCAAGCGTACACGGATGATCGTATGGCAAAATATTATTTTCGCTTTAGGTGTTAAAGCTATATTTCTTATTCTCGGCGCATTTGGGATTGCCACAATGTGGGAGGCTGTATTCTCAGATGTTGGGGTAACCGTGCTGGCTGTACTGAACAGTATCCGAGCATTAAAGGTTAAAGATCAAGGATAAAAAAATCGCTCTTTAGGGTATTGGTGTTATCTACCGATCCCCAAAGAGCGATTTTTTCCGTTTGCAGGAGATTAAATGCTGTCTTCCAAGTGTAGGCTCTCAATGCCTGAGCGAACAATGCTGCAGGAG
This sequence comes from Paenibacillus sp. FSL R5-0923, assembly GCF_038009145.1. Taxonomy (NCBI): domain Bacteria; kingdom Bacillati; phylum Bacillota; class Bacilli; order Caryophanales; family Paenibacillaceae; genus Paenibacillus; species Paenibacillus sp. FSL R5-0923. The sequence goes on along the minus strand of NZ_JBBPAT010000001.1, from coordinate 280,005 downwards.
GCGTTGAATTTCTCCGCTTCTTCGGTGTTTAGGTTAAGCTCCAGTAGTTCTTGAATTCCAGTGTTGCCAATAATGGCAGGTACGCCGGTACATATACCACTTTGCCCGTACTCTCCATCCAGAATTGCGGATACGGCAATGATCTTATGCTCATCATTCAGAATGGAACGAGTAATATAAGCCAGTGCGCTGCCAATACCGAAATGTGTGGAGCCTTTTTTAGTAAATATCTCCCAGCCCGCATCTTTGGTCTTGCGGGAGATATCCTCCAGATCCAGATGCTGGAACCGCTCACGATGCTGATCCATAATTTGCAGGATGGGCTTGCCGCCAATCGTCACATGTGACCAAGCTACAAACTGGGATTCACCATGTTCTCCAAGTGCGTAGCCGTTAACGCTGCGTGGGTCTATGGAGAACACATCAGACAGTAGTGTTTTTAGGCGCGAAGAGTCAATGGAGGTTCCTGTACCAATGATTCTGTGGCGAGGCAGCCCTGATATTTTCCATACCATATAAGTGACAATATCGACTGGATTAGCGGCGACTACGAATATTCCATCGAATCCCCCAGCCATAATGTTGGTGATAATTTCTCTAGTAATGACTGCAGAGGCTTCCAGGACGTCAAGTCTTGTCTGCCCTGCCTTTGGATTAGCGCCGGCGGTTAAGATAACTACATCCATTCCTGCGCAGTCGCTATGGGTTCCTGCATACACCTTGGTACGTGTGCTTGTGAAATCCATGCAGTGTGAGAGATCAAGTGCTTGTGCCATAGCGCGGTCATAGGTGCGGTCGATCATCATGATCTCGTCGCAAATGGCCTGATTGACCATGGAGTAGGCGCAGCTGGAACCGACCATCCCGGCACCGACGATGGCAACTTTTCTTGATTTACTTTTCAATTGCCTTGACCTCGCTTTCTATTGTTAGGTATGCATATATTTTAACGTATCCCTCCACAAGTTACCTAACATCGGACACAGAAAAATGTTTTTTCCTACATGGTATTCATCCACGTAAGAAGCCATCTCAATCGTATGAATTGAAATGGCTTCTTAGAATAACAACATATACTTATGACTGTAAGGACTGTGCCTCCGAGGAGGTCATAGCTTTATAACGTTTGTACATAAAGAATCTCCAATGAAGAATCATTCCGAAGGCTAAGATGAAGAATAATCCACCGGACTGAGGGATACTGACATAACTATTAATAAATTCATGAAGTAAGGTGCGAACTAAAAGGAGTCCGAGCAGAATGAAAGCAAAGCTCTTAGAACGCTGAGCATAAATTTGTCCATCCCGTTGTTCGAAGTTTGTGCTGCGTATTAGAGGATACGCGAAGATGAACCAGCCAATCAAAAAGGCGAGTGCTGCCCACCATAAAGGAAATCTAACTTCAGGTACAACGAACATGGCAAAGCCAGTCGACATCCCGAGAGGTGGAATCCATATTTTTCGAATGGTAACCGGACGTGCGCTAGCTTTTAGACGAATAAAAATAACCATTAGCGCCATGAGCAAGGTCCCTATAGTGGAGCCGATATGTAGGAGTGAGGGGTTAATGCTACCCATGATTCACGACCTCTCTATGATTTGAGTCACTTTTATCTCCATTATAACAGAAAAACGATGGCAGAACATTGAAGTGTAGCCGCTGTATGGAGGTAGTAGCTCCGTGAAAAGCACTGCATACTACATTAAGTAGAAAGAGGCCGAAAACACCAAATAGCAGGTCAAGGTAGTTAACCTTGACCTGCTATTTTTTTTAATAATATAAGTAGTCCAACAATTATTGGTTCAGCCTAAGCTTATGAACGGCTACGCCCATTTGTTGAGCGAAGAATAAGGCTGACGATAAAGATCAGAACAACGGCCCCGATCAAAGAAGGGAAGAAATAGAAATCACTTACTTTAGGTCCCCAGCTTCCCAGAAGCACGCCACCGAGCCATGAACCGATAATACCTGCGATAATGTTACCAATTACCCCGCCTGGAATATCTCTGCCCATAATCAGACCCGCTAACCAACCAATGATCCCACCAACAATTAACATCCATAAAAAACTCATGTTACTTCAACTCCTTCGTTTTGTTGTTTTCGATGTCTACTATTAACCTTGCCAATCATGTTTAAACCACTTGTAAAAACTTACTACTGCCGGGAGAGTTAGGAAATGGCTTCAAAATTGAACTCGATAATGTATTACAACTATAAACATGCTATAGTGAAAAAATATTATAAAATACTGAGTGAGTTGCTATCAGTAAAGGGTAATTAAGAAGTAAATACAATTTATACAAACAAAGGAGTCGCTACTATGGAACGGCTTAATGAGGTATTGTTTTATGTGGGAACGTACAACCCTGAAGGTGAGGAAGCTATTCTACTCTGCTCACTTAGTCCTTCATCAGGGGAAATGAAGATTCTTGAGGGTACTAAGGGCATTGAGAATCCATCGTTTTTAGCAGTAAACAGCACAGGCAGCGTGCTCTATGCGGTTAGTGAGAAGGATGAGGGCGAGGTTTATGCTTTTGCTATTGATCCTGTTACTAAAGCGTTGAGTCCACTTGGAAGTCGTCCTACGGAAGGTGGCGCTCCTTGTTATGTCTCGATCAGTCCTAAGCAAGATTACATATTCGTCTCTAATTATTCCGGTGGCAATGCCAACGTATTTCCTGTAAATGAGGATGGTTCGCTTCAGGTCATGTCTGATCAAGTGAAACATGTAGGTTCAGGAATTCGTGAAGACCGTCAGGAAGCTCCGCATCCACACTCCGTCATTCCGGATGGAAGCGGCAAGCATATACTGGTTTGCGACTTGGGACTGGATCAAATCCTGATTTATCGCCTTGAAGAAGGTAAGTTGTCTAAGCATCGGGAGATTAATCTTCCACCAGGTTCAGGCCCACGCCATCTGGCGGTACACCCTTCAGGACAATGGATTTATCTGGCGAATGAACTAAACTGTACCGTAACGGTATTTGCTAATGATGAGCAGAATGGAAACCTCAGCATTTTACAGCATGTCAGCACGCTTCCAGAGCAATATAATGCGGGTAGTGATGATACAGCTTCCGATATTCATGTATCGCCATGTGGTAAATTCTTGTATGTCTCAAACCGGGGACAAGATAGTATCGCCTTGTTCCATATTGAGGGTTCAACAGGTCATCTTGAAGCGGTAGATTGGCAGGTTACAGGCGGACGTACTCCGCGTAATTTCGCCATTATTGGTGGCAAGCTGCTCGCTGCGAATCAAAATAGTGATATTATTACTTCGTTCTCCATCGATAGTGACAGTGGCAGATTAATTCCTACAGGGAACGAGTTGAAGATAAAGACACCGGTCTGTATTCAAGCCGTGTAGGCTGGGAATAGGTTATTGTATGTTTCAATATTAGGGGCTATTCCCCGAAATTTATCAAAATAAAAGGCCTTCCAATCAGCTGTACATGTGCTGAGGGAAGGCCTTAAATGGTATAATGGCAAGTTACCTTAAAACATATTTCGAATTCCTAGATCGTAAAAGCCTATGTCATCTAGCATGATTTTATCTCCCTCGGCTTCAAGGTAGAAGGTGATTTCTGTCAGGTTCTCAGGCTCTAGCTCAGGTTCTTCCTCCTGAAACTGTTCGAACGGCATCTCATAGGTCTGAAATACAGCTTCGGACAGATCACCGTACTTCCCATCATTAATCCGTTCTTCAAGCCATGGGAATAACGTGAACTGAGTTTGCGGCAGTGGAAGAATATCCATTACCTCACTTAACGGCAAGCGTGCCGAGGTATCATTTTTGTCGGTTAACTCAACCTCTACATTGGGAGGTAGCGGAATACTTAGTTCATCTTTGATATCACCATTGAGGTTTGCTAAGGAAAATGTAAGGCCATCTGCGTCTGAAAGGGCCATTTCAGTAACAACACTGTCTTTAAGCTTAATGTTGTAATAAGCTTCCTCGTCTTTTTTGGCTGTGCGTTCAAGAACGACACCATATGTGGCTTTGCTCTTCGATTCACGATCCTTCGCGAGCTCTTCCGACCAGGATAATCCGGATGCTTCTGCTGTTCCGAGATTAACGGTATTCTTGTTGCGGTCCTCGTCAAATGTGGCTACAGGCCGATATCCCCCATCCTGGAATCGATTGTAGTAAGTGGTCTCCGGTAGCCATTTCAGTCCGCTGCGGTAATCCCGGAACAAGCTCTGGTATTCGTCTTTTCCATGCAAAGTGGTCTCTAGAAAAGCTGATACATACACTTTAGCGATTTGCCGCTGCTTGTCTGCATCCATAGTTTGCGCTCGATTTAAAAAGAGGCCAGCAGGTAATGTCTGATCATACGCGCCCCAATCACTGTTGAATTGACTGTGATTGGCGTCCGCAATATACAGCGAGCTTTTGAAAGCAGAGGATCCAGGAGAATAGGAAGTACGTATATACTGGCGGTCACCATAGAAATCATGTACATCCCCATCACGAGCCCCTTGCAGAGTCAAATAGTTGACATCCTTGAGACGGGCTTGCTGATCGTCTATCGGTTTATCCGTAGGGGCAAGGGCGACCACAGAGGCTATATTAAAACGATCTACTGCCTTCATAACGGGATCATTTTTGAACCAACATTCGGCGTCTGCTGCCATAGCAACAGCTTGTCCTCCACGGCTATGGCCGAGCAGGGCGGTTTTTGTGAAATCTATTTTTTGATAAAAAGGATTGTCTGGTTCATCCGAGAAAGCTGCTAGCTGTTCCAGGTGTTTCAGAATGATCCAGGTCCGTACTTTGAAATCATTGTCCGGAATACCGGACCAAGCAGAATAGTTCAGGAAATTCTCATCCAGCGAAATTGCGATAAACCCCCGGCTGGCCAAGAGTTCACCGAGATAAGCGTACCCTCCGTCAGAGTAATCTTCCATCATATGATTTCCGTGCACCATCAGAACTACCGGATAGGGACCATCGCCCTCAGGCATCCATACTCGGCCGTTCAGTGGAAGTGCATTATAATCAAATCCCCAGAATAAAGTGCGGAGTTTTGACCAATCCTTAATATAAGCAGAAGCATCTACTGTAGAAGAGATCACATTGGTATCCTTGCCGTATTCGGTCCGATGCAGATCCTTACCGCTGGCATAAGTGAAGGTCTGATAGGCTTGATTGCCAGGTTGTGACGGACTTGCGGCTGTCAATGGAATCACATCAGAATCACTGATATCAATGGGTTCCAAAGTAGGTATTTCCTGCACTCCGTTTGCCAGAGCAAGTTGGGAAAAAGTTACCGTAATGGTAAGCAGAAGTCCCATGGTTATTCTTTTGCTGCGCAGCAGTCCGATGGCTAATCCGCCCAATGCACCTAATACGGATAGTAGAACAGCAATGAGAGCCGCAGCTTCAATCTCAAAGTCTGCGTAATATAAGATTAGTAGAATCGCTCCAACATCGCTCAATACACAGCCTGCGAATAGTCGTGGGATGCGCAGTCCGGTCAACGCGATCAGTACAGCAATGATATTGCTGGCAATGGCCAGCAGAATGGTACTCGTACCTGCAGCAAGTGCAATATCTGTTGGCACCCCTAATCCAGTGGGTATACCTAATACGGCAGTGGTGAAGGCTAAAAAGCAAACGATCCAAAGACCAGCGATTGCTGTCCTCCAGACCGTTGTATCATAACGGTAAGTTCCCCTAATCCTTCGACTAATTTCTTGAGACATTCTCCTATGAAGCCGTGGTCTTATCGGCGCAGGGACGTACTCTAAATCCATACCCATGATTCTCACTCCCGACATTAAGCGGTAATTTCTCTAGACCATAAGCTGTAGCAATAATATTACTTTATAGCATCAATAACAAGTGGATCTTACAGGAACCCACACCATTGCCTGTATAGCGTGGGATTTGAAAGATTCCTTTGTCATTGGTTGGAAAAAAAGGTTTGACACGGTTAAAGGGTTTCAGTATTATATCCATATAAACCAACTAAGTAGATAGGAATAATTGAAGAAAGTTCTTACCGTACAGACGGAGGAACGCCTGCATTAGGCTCGCAGACACGTGTCATAGGACCGGTTTGACCTGCCATACGTGGGCTTTCCTCCGTTCTTTTTGTTATCCACAGGAAAAAAATGAAGGCAAGAAAAACATGGGGGAGTGGAAAAGATGAAGAAAAAGATGAATAAAGGGCTTCTTGTAGGGTTTAGCTTGTTGCTGACGGCAGGGCTTACTGCTGCTTGCGGCAGCAATAACAACAACGGCAATAGTGCTAGTTCGGCAACAGACGCACCAGCAACAACCAATTCAGCGGAGGCCACAAATGCGGCTGAAGCAACAAAAACTCCATCTAAAGATCCAGTAGAGCTACTGAACGTATCTTATGACCCTACTCGCGAATTGTACGAGAATTATAATAAAGCTTTTGCTGCCTATTGGGAGAAAGAAACAGGACAGAAGGTCACCATTAAACAATCCCACGGTGGATCGGGGAAACAAAGCCGTGCTGTACTTGATGGTCTGGAAGCGGATGTTGTGACATTAGCACTTGGTTATGATATTGATGCCTTGCAGGAAAAGGAACTTATTAATGAAGGCTGGCAAAGTAAATTTGATCATAACAGTTCACCGTACACCTCGACGATCGTATTCTTAGTACGCAAAGGAAATCCAAAAGGAATCAAAGATTGGCCGGATTTGCTTAAGGAAGGCGTAGAAGTGATTACACCGAATCCGAAAACATCAGGTGGCGCACGTTGGAACTACTTGGCGGCGTGGGGTTACGCGCTAGACCACAACAATAACGACGAAGCTAAGGCTGAGGAATTTGTAAAAGAATTGTTCAAACATGTTCCGGTGCTGGATACGGGTGCGCGCGGTTCTACGACCACGTTTGTAGAGCGTGGAATTGGCGATGTGCTGATTGCATGGGAGAATGAAGCTTATCTTTCTGTAGAAGAGCTTGGTCCAGATAAATTCGATATCGTAAATCCATCTGAGAGCATTCTGGCTGAACCGCCGGTAGCAATAGTAGATAAGGTTGTGGATAAAAGAAATACGCGTGAAGTGTCCGAGGCTTACTTGAAGTATCTCTATACGGAGGAAGGACAAAAAATCGCGGCTGAGAACTACTACCGTCCAACGCTAGAAAGCGTGAAAGAACAATATAAAGATAAGTTCCCGGAAATAAAGCTCTTCACATTGGCTGATAAATTCGGAACCTGGAAAGAAACGCAAGAGAAGCATTTTAACGATGGCGGGATCTTTGACAAGATCTATGTGCCGGGTGCTAAATAATAGATTAAAAAATGAAAATTATATTTTTCTTTAAGAGATTTGTCCCTAGTAAGGGGCTGATCGGCTAACCTGCCGAAGGCGAGAAAGGATGAATAGGGGATGAATGTCACCGCAACGACTACAGCTGTATCGGCGACAACGCGGCGAAAGATACTACCCGGTTTTGGGATAACGATGGGGTACAGCGTACTTTACCTGAGTCTCGTGGTACTCTTGCCACTTTCAGCATTGTTGTTCAATTCTACTGGGCTGAGCTGGGCGAAATTCTGGGATGTAGCTACCGATCCGCGTGTATTGGCTTCGTATCGTGTCAGCCTGTCTACGGCAGCGGCTGCTGCTTTTGTGGATGCTATTCTAGGTCTCTTGCTGGCGTGGGTACTAGTGCGTTACGAATTTCCGGGCAAAAGAATATTTGATGCGCTGATCGATCTTCCGTTTGCTTTACCGACAGCTGTAGCTGGTGTCTCCTTGACGGCTCTTTATGCCACAAATGGCTGGATCGGAGCGTGGCTTGAGCCACTAGGATTAAAGGTGGCATTTACTCCGCTTGGCATTACCCTTGCCTTAATGTTCATCGGGATACCGTTCGTCGTGCGAACGGTACAGCCGGTGCTGGAGGATTTGGACCGAGATATGGAGGAAGCCTCGGCAACCCTCGGTGCAGGCCGCTGGAGAACCTTTCGTTCAGTAGTACTGCCTGAGCTATTCCCGCCGTTGTTAACCGGCTTTGCTTTGGCATTTGCCCGTGGTATTGGTGAATTCGGCTCTGTCGTGTTCATCTCCGGTAATATGCCGATGAGAACGGAGATTGCTCCTTTGCTTATTATGTCCAAACTGGAGCAGTATGATTACGCTGGTGCTACCGCCGTTGCGTTGCTCCTGCTGCTCATTTCCTTCTTAATGCTGTTAGTCATTAATACGCTCCAGCGTTGGGTGCGTAAGACTTCTCGGTAAGTCTTTCGGTTTTACTCAGATTTTATTCCCTATTCTCTAATATTTTTGTATTAGAACTTGCTGAGCGAGTATTAGCGAGGCTACATCCGAACAGGTAAATGACGACTTTATTTTACGAAGCATACTTGCTTCCGTGAAATGCGGAATCCTAAGGCAAATTGAGGAGTCGCAGAGTGAATTTGCTTTTAGAGGAGCGATAGCGATCTCGAAGTTTTGAACCAGATAACTGGTAAGAAAGGAACGGAGAGGAATATTGGAACTGTAGAAGCGTTAGCGTTCGCCTTTATCCTCGGATTTCTACCGCGGACAGCGGTTCAAATCAGGAAATCTGAGGATAACAGCGATCGGAAGTCCAATATTCCTTGGAGTGACCCATTACCAGTAATCTTGTTTGAACGATTCCAGCCGCCCGATAACTCCCAAATTCACTCGAAGACACTTCATATTTCCCGTTGTTCGGCATTTTTCAGAAGCTAATCATGCTTTCGTAAAACCCTTTAAAGGAGGAATAACTTGTGGCAGGCACCATCCCACTCCAAGCCCCCCGGCTACAGAAGAATACGTCCTCGCCAGCGACAACGGAAACCAAGGCTGTAAAATGGGTGTTGATCGGAGCTGCTGGACTAGTCCTTTTTTGGCTGATTGCCTTGCCTTTGATTGTTGTGCTGACCGAGGCGCTGAAAAAGGGCTGGGATGTATATATAGCTGCTCTGACCGATCCAGATGCCCGTTCCGCTTTGCGGCTGACGTTGCTTGTTGCAGCGATCACTGTACCACTGAATACCTTTTTTGGTGTAGCGGCTGCATGGGCAGTAACCAAATTTCGTTTTCGCGGTAAAGGGTTTCTTATTACCTTGATTGATCTCCCCTTTGCAGTATCGCCTGTCATCGGCGGTCTGATCTTTGTGCTCGTCTTCGGCGCTAACGGTTGGTTTGGCCCTTGGCTGAGCGCCCATGATATCAAGATCGTATTTGCGCTTCCAGGCATCGTGTTGGCCACGCTGTTTGTGACCTTTCCCTTTGTGGCACGTGAGTTGATTCCACTGATGGAGGATCAAGGGACACAGGAGGAAGAGGCAGCGATTACCCTCGGAGCACATGGGTGGCAAATCTTTTTCAGAGTCACGCTTCCTAATATTAAATGGGGCTTATTGTACGGTATTATTTTGTGTAATGCGCGGGCCATGGGCGAGTTCGGCGCAGTTTCTGTGGTATCCGGGCATATACGTGGGGAGACAAATACACTGCCGCTGCATGTTGAGATTTTGTACAATGAATATCAATTTTCAGCCTCTTTTGCAGTAGCATCTCTGCTCCTGTTGTTGGCTTTGGTGACGATGATTATTAAAAGCTGGTTATCACGAAAAAATGCCCATTGACAGTACTTTTGGTTCCGTGCTAAGTTAATTCATAGTATACTGGTTGGTAATAACGGAATTATGGAGATTAGGCGGATATAATCCTTTGGATGGGGAAAGGGAGGCTAGAGAATGGCTAAACCGCTGAAAGTGGATGATTTATGGCTTACGCGGATTGCAGGGCTTCTGGATGATATGGAATTTGGCTCCTTGCACATCGTAGTGCATGAAGGTCAGATTGTTCAGATGGAGCGTACGGAACGCAAACGTTTTGAGAATGGCAATGGCAACGCAAACGGGCGTTACATTAATGAGAGTGGAACCCGGCGGGCCGATTCCCAATCGGCAGGACGTTGATACAATCTCGGGCAATCATAAAGGTATATATCATATTTAAGAATAAACGCTAATAACCCACTCCTGAATAGGGGCGGGTTATTTTTCTGACGATTTAGGTGCTCTTATTAATAACGATTTGCCTGACGTGAAGAGGAAATCCCTTCAACCAACAGTACGAGCGCAGTGATGCCATGCATAATCCAACCTAAGAGTGGGATAAACGCTAAAATCGAGGTGATAATGCCTAGAACATTCCCTACGATGGGTTTCCGCTCTCTTTGCAGGATTACAATGGCTACAGCGTGGAGCAAAAAGGCAACGGCAAGAGGGACCCAACCATTCGCTATAATAAAGAGACCGCCGAGGACAGGCAGAGCCAGAAAAGCCTCATACACACACGTTCCCCATTTAAACAGCTTTGCTACAGGAGACATTATGCCACCAACCTTTTTAGAATATTGTTATAAATACTATTCCACACAGTGAGTAATAGGATTCAAGAATATAATACTTACCACTTTGGTGGATGTGTATGAATTTTGGGAATGGACGGCATTTTCATATTCATATATAGTGTGAGTTAGATATTTCCAAAAGAGTGTAAAGATATACGCTCACCCAATAAGGATACAAATTTTACTATTGGGTGAATTTCAATTTATAAAGGAATCATCAAGGGGAGATCTCAGTGCTTAGAAAGTCCTTTTTCACAAAACTACTTATAGCTTATCTTATTATTGTATTCGCTTACACGATGATTGCGGTCTGCCTTTCTTTTTTTAAAGACGGTCAAAGAGTGCGATCGGAATTGAGTCAAAACCAGCAGAATTTTCTCATGCAATCGCGCGACAAAATTGACACGAAACTCGGCGTTTCTTTCAATTTAATTGCGCAATTGAGACGTAATGATCATGTTGTTAAATTCGCTGAAAAAGAACGCAATTACTATGAGATTACACAAACCTCTTATGCACTGCAAAATCATATAGACGCATTCTCTGAATTCGGATATAGCATTGATTTAATGAAGACTAACGACGATCTGGTCATAACGCCGCAAATTTCGTCGGATAGAAGACGCTATATGGAAGATATGGGAATGACGAATGAGGATTTGGCACAATTAGGCACAGACAGCACGAGTCCAACCATAACGCTATCGAGCCGCCAAAAGACAACTTCGACAGATAATGAAAGCGTATCCATAATTATCGTTAATCCGGAACGGGTAGGAATAGGGAATTCATTATTTTTTGTGGTCTCCTTCTTTGAACAATTGCTGCTACCGCCCCTATCCCCTGATACGCAAGAAGCTTTTGCCATTATCGAGAATGGTAGATACGTGACGCTTAAATCAAGCTTTGACGATAAACGGGAAAAGCAATTGCTTGCCTATCCACTGGCACAACTGGATGAACAGGCAACCGTGGATTATAAGAAGCTATCCAATGATGAATTCGATTTCCATTTAATCCGCTCGAATACAATGCCGCAATGGTCGTATATGTATGTTACACAGAACTACTCTTTGGTGGACTCCTTTTCCCCCAATTTAAAAGGGACTGTACTTTTATTAGCCATTCTTATCTTTGTGGGACTTGCGTTCGCCTATACAGTTTCTAGGCGCATGTACCGGCCTGTGGGTCATCTCGTTGGATTGTTCAAGAGCTACGGTGAGCCTGCGGGAGCAGACGAATTCGCTTTCTTGAACGAGACAGCGACGAGTATAAGTAAAGCCAATGAACAGATGAAATCCGCGCTACATGAGCACAAGCTTTCGATGAGAGACAAGTTCCTGCGGGATTTGCTCCATGGACTCGTTCCACCTGAGAAGGTGGATGACCTGCTAAATGCACATCAACTGCAAAGCCTTTCTAGCAACTTGAGCGTTTGTGTGATTTCATTCTCGAACGCTAAGGAATTGGAGGAGCAATATTCGAAAGATGCGATTCTTACGATAAAATTAAAGACTTCCTTGATTATTCATGAGCAGTTGAAAGTTCATTTTCCTTGTGAGTTGCTTGATCACGATTTCACCAAATTTGTCTTCATAATCAGTGAATCCGATACGGAATCCATTCAGAAGAAGCTCATGAAAGCGATGGCTCAAATCGAGGACGCACATGCATACGGATTGACTGCAGCAGTAGGCCAGCCCGTAGCCTCTGCTGGCGAAATTGACCGCTCCTTTATCCAGGCCCTTGATATTCTGAAGAGGAGATCGGCAGTGGACAAGACTTCCGTCATTACGTATAAACAACTCAGTCAAGTTCAGATGGTGAGCTATTATTATCCTATCGATACGGAACGAGAGCTGATCAGCTATGTGATTCGCGGCAAGCGGGAGAATGCTTTAAATACGCTAAATCGCCTGCTATCGGAAAATCTGGAGCAAAGGCAGTTAACCAGGCAGCAGCTCGACCAGTTCAGCCTGCTTGTGTTGGCTACGCTGAGTCGAATTATCCAGCAGTTGAATATGCCTTTCGAAGAGTTCGTTCAAGCTCATAAGGAATCTCTGGACATCGTACAGCACGGCGAATCAAAGGAGCTAATGGTTTCCGCCATTACTTCCTTGTTTGGCGCCATGATGGATACGATTGATCAGCAGAATGAAATGATGGATAACAGTACGGTAAAGCGGATGATTGAATATATTCATGACAACTACAATAGGGATTTATCGCTTAGCATGATAGCGGAGGAGTTTAACTTCTCTCCCGGTTATGTCAGCATCGCGTTCAAAAATCATTCCGGAGAAAACTTTAAAGATTACTTGAATTTTTATCGTGTGCAGCAAGCTAAAGAAATTATGCGCCAGCAGAAAGATATCAAAATTGGAGATTTAGCACTAATGGTTGGGTGCAACAATGCGAATACGTTTATTCGCATGTTCCGCAAGTATGAAGGATTAGCTCCTGGCCAATACGCAAAGAAGCTTAACGAGAAGGAATGAGGCTTCAAGTAATGAGAACCGTTGATTCAAAAACAAAGCCGCCTAGCTTAATTGCCAGGCGGCTATTGTATGTTCGACGGGCGTTTCTCTATATACGAGAAATTGTTGATACATAAAATAATGCACATTATGAACCCAGACATAAAGAGTTGCTGCTAGATGAAATAATGGCGATAGACAGCGCTTACATTCATTCCTATAGTTTAAATTGCAACGCTGACCTTTCAAATAGGAGCGCTCCTGAAGGGATCAGCTAAACATCGTTGCGAGAGGAGAAGAGGGTGCTGCTTAACTTTAAAGAAATAAAAACCAACCTGATCAGGGACCGTTATCTTTACCTGCTCCTGATACCGTTTCTGGCTTGGTATATCATCTTTGCGTATAAGCCGATGTACGGCCTGCAGATCGCCTTTAAGGATTTCAGTGTATATAAAGGAATTGAAGCGAGTCCCTGGGTGGGGTTTGAACACTTCGAGAGCTTTTTTAAAAGTCCATATTTCTGGCGGCTATTAAAAAACACAGTATTGCTCAGTTTGTATCAATTGCTGTTCGCGTTTCCTGTGCCGATTATCCTCGCTTTGTTATTTAACGAATTGAAGAATGGAATTTTCAAGACAACGGTGCAGACCTTTACGTATTTGCCCCATTTTATTTCGGTCGTTGTCGTAGCTGGGATTGTTACCAACTTCTTGGCTCCTAGTAACGGTATTATCAATATCCTGATTGAGATGATGGGTGGCGAGAAGCAATACTTTCTGACCAATCCCGATTATTTCCGAACTATTTTTATCGGGTCCATGGATATTTGGAAGGAAGCGGGATTTGGTACCATCATCTATATAGCCGCTTTGTCCGGCGTCAATCCGGCCTTGTACGAAGCGGCGGTTATCGATGGAGCTAACAAATGGAAGCAAATGTGGCATATCACACTTCCCGCCATCATTCCAACGATCGCAATCATGCTTGTCATGAAGGTGGGTTCCATGCTGGAAGTTGGCTATGAGGCGATCATTCTTCTGTATCAACCAGCCACCTATGAGGCGGCCGACGTTATTAACACCTACGTATATCGGGCTGGTCTGCAGGATGCACGTTACGATCTGGCTACAGCGGTGGGACTGTTTAATGCCGTCGTTGGATTTATTCTCGTCGTATTTGCCAATAAGATGAGCAAGAAGTTAACGGATACTGGATTATGGTAGGTGATGGAAGATGAAAAAAACCAGAGGCGAAAAGCTGTTTTATATCTTTAACTGCGTATTTCTTGGGATTATTGCTTTGCTTGCGTTGTACCCTTTTGTGTATGTCTTATCCGCATCCATCAGCTCCTCCGACGCGGTCGTTACCGGCAAAGTGATCTTGTTGCCGAAAGATATTAACTTTGACTCCTATGCAAAGGTATTATCGGAAAAGGGAATTTGGATTGCCTACTTAAACACGTTCTATTACACCATATTCGGCGTAATGGCCAACTTGATTCTCACCATTTGCGGTGCGTATGCCTTGTCTAAGAAACGGATTATGGGGCGCACGGCCATCAGCTTCTTTATCGCGCTGACGATGTGGTTCCAACCGGGCATGATTCCGATGTATCTTAATTTCCGAGATTTGAACATGCTCGATAGCAGGTTCACAATTGTTATCGGATTCGCGATTACGACCTTCTATGTGTTCCTCATGAGAACGTTCTTCCAGGGCATTCCGGAGGAACTCGAGGAAGCGGCGAAGGTTGACGGAGCAAATGATCTGACGATCTTATGGAAGGTGTATCTGCCGCTGTCCAAAGCCGCTCTTGTGACGATCGGATTGTTCTATGCGGTGCACCGCTGGAATGGATATTTCTGGACGATGATCCTACTGAGCGACGAGAGCAAGGTGCCGCTACAAGTCCTGCTAAAGAAGCTGATTGTTGAGATGAACGTGAATGACGAGATGGGCAATATGGCGGTATATTCAAAGGAAACGATCATCTATGCGACTATCATCATTTCCATTATTCCGATTGTTGCAGCTTATCCCTTCATTCAGAAATATTTCGTCAAAGGGACCATGATCGGCTCCGTCAAAGGCTAGTGGCTGTTTCCAACTTTTTATTATGAAAGCAAGAAACCAATATTGGGAGGTCATGAATGTGGGTAACAAAAAATGGATGAAATCATCTGCAATAATCATGATGACAGTCGGTATGCTGCTGGCAGGCTGTAGTAATAATAACGCTCCGCAAAATAGCGGAAGTGCGGCGAATGATTCAAAAGAGTCAGACACAACCCAGTTGTCTGGGCACCTGATCGTCAAAGACCCGCTTGAACTGACGATCCACATGCACTACACAGATACGTTTATATACGATGATAACTGGCCTATCTTTAAAGAAGCGGAAGCTATGACCAATATTAAGCTGAAGGGAACCGCATCTAAGGCCTCAACGAATAGTAAAGAACTGTTCAATACAATGATGGCTTCAGGGAAAATTCCGGATCTGGTTCATCATCAAATTAAAGAGCAGTACGACAGCCTTGGGATTGAAGGGGCCTTTCTCGAGCTAGATGGATTGATCGAAGAACATGCACCGAACATTAAAAAGTTCTTGTCCGAACATCCAGATGCAGCCAAATTTATGAAGGCTTATAACGGCAAGACGTATTTTCTAAACTTTACTCCAGATGGTCCGGCTGCCAAGGGCTGGTTTGTACGCCAGGATTGGCTGGATAAGTTGGGACTTGAGCAGCCGAAAACGGTAGATGAGCTGTATGCACTATTAAAAGCATTCAAAGAAAAAGATCCGAACGGTAACGGAGTAAACGATGAAATTCCATACTTTAGCCGAACGAAGCTGGATGGGATTTACGATTTGTTGATCCAGTGGGGCGTGCGGGGCGGGGCCGATGCGGCAAAACGCGGATTTTACGCGGACAACGGTGTCGTCAAGTACGGCATGTATGAGCCGGGCTATAAGACGGCAATCGAGAATATTGCGAAGTGGTACAAGGAAGGCCTAATCGATAAAGAAATCTTCACCCGCGGAGCGAAAGCGCGTGACATTTTGCTCGGAGACAATATAGGTGGCATAACGCACGACTGGTTCGCCAGCACGGCTAACTTCAATGACATTCTTGCGACTAAGATTCCTGGCTTCTCCTTTGGTCCGATGACGCCTCCAGCGAATACCGAGGGCAAAGTCGTCGAAGAGAGCTCCCGTAAGCAGACGCATGCGAGCGGGTGGGGAATCTCGGCGGCAACTAAGCATCCCGTCGAAGCGATCAAATATATGGATTTCTGGTTCTCAGAGGAGGGCCGGAGATTGATGAACTTTGGTATCGAAGGAAAACACTACGATCTCGTGGACGGCAAGCCGAAGTTTAAAGAATCCATATTGGAAAATAAAGAAAAGACAGTGATTCAACAGCTTCAGGAAGAGGGAGGACAAATTGAGCTCGCCTTCCATCAAGACTATGCTTACGAAGAACAATGGACAAACGCGACTGCATTGAAAGGCATCAAGGAATACATTGATAATGGCTATATTATGGAGGCTTATCCGCCGATTTCGTATACGGATGAGGAACGGAGCGAATTTGAAGAGTTAAATGCTGGCGTACTGACTTATGTTGAGGAAAAGCTGCAGAGATGGGTGCTAGGTGTGGAACCGGTCAACGATGAGACATTCAGTAAGTATATCAAGGAATTGGAAGACTTAGGCATCAAGGATTTGCTTGCGTTAGAGCAAGTTGCATACGACCGTTACATGAAATAGTTGGCATCGCTCCTTCCGGAGTCTAGATGATTTCGGAGGGAGCATTCATAATCGAAAATAACTTAACGGAGATGGATAAATGAATCTGCAATCATTGCTGAAAGAGCAGATGACTACGACGGAGCTATTAGCTAACTTGCGTTCGCGGCTGGAGCCGATGGGTGAGAAGGGCGCCTATATCGCAGCACATATGCCTGATCACGTGCGCGAGACGATCGCGAATGCCGAATTCGCCTATCAAGGAATGATCATGCTTCCTGGCACAGGGGGAGTCAGGGAGTTTGTCGGGAATCCGCCTAGCTGGCTAGAGCGCAGACATAATGACAATGAATATTTATGGCAGCTGAACCGCATGACTCATTGGCAGGATTTACTGGAAGCCTACTCGCTCACCAAGGACGCGAAATACGGACTAAAGGTCATCGACGAAATGCTGGACTGGATCGAAACGGTCACTATTCCTGAGGACTTACTGGATAAGCCGATTGGCTATTTTACGGAATGCCATCCGCTGAGGGTTTTGGAGATTGGTATCCGGGGCTACAAAATTTGGCCGCTTGTCTTGGAGCATCTAGGCCGCTCGGAGCTGTTTACGGAGGTAGTATTAGAGCAGTATTTAACGGTCATTTACAAGCAAGTAAAAGCTTTGCGTAACGTGTCGCCTCAGCTGTGGCCTAAAGCAGATCATAACCATTATTTAATGGAATGTTTGGGCCTTCTGACGACTGCCCTTTACTTTCCCGAGCTGAAAGAAGCTGAGGAATGGAAGGCTTTTGCGATCGAGGGCATCGAAAAGTGCAGCATGGCGCAACTGACAGAGGACGGCGGTCAAATCGAGGGCTGCCCATCGTATCATAATGGCTGTATGTTCTGGTTTGGGCTGGCTGTGGTTCTGGCTAAGCGTTTCCAGTTTCAGTTCTCCCCAGCGTACATGGAACGGTTTAGAAAAAATCTGGATTACTCCATTTACTCGTTAAGACCAACCGGGAAATGTGTACCTGTAGGTGATTCCTATGCGAACCCGCTTGCTGTAATGTCCGGTGTTTATGGGTATTTTGCGTTGGATGATGTTTCCTGGCTGGGGCTAGCAACGAACTTGATCGATGTGACTGAGGTGGTACGGGAAGCAAGCAAGCATGTATGGAGAGCACTCGATGTTCGCCAATTCGTGGAAGAGCTGCATTCTCTGCAGGGCAGACAATTTGTATTAGATAAGCAGACGACATTCTGGAATCGTACGCTAGATCAAGCGATTATCCGCAGCGGCTGGGATTCGAAGGCTCTTAGCTTTTTATTTACATGTAAAAGCCCAATACAGAATGCCCATGCCCATATCGATTTGATGAGCTTTGATTTTACGGCGCTTGGAAAAGACATGATTTGCGATCCCGGATTTTTTTGTTATCGGGATGATGAAGACCGCAAACAGTTTAAGAGCTCAAATTATCACTCCACACTGCTGATCGATGAGCGAGATCATTTCGAGTATATTTCTCCGTTTAAATTCGGGCCGCAAAAGCCCGGTGGAATCTACAATGTAGAAGATAGAGGCTTCTACCGGCTCGCCAGTGCTTGTCATACCAACTACGATCCGGTTGTTCATTACCGGCATATTTCGCTAGTGGATAATCGATTCGTGCTTATTGCCGATCGGGTAGAAGGGCTGAATGACCATAGCGTTCAGCGCTATTTCCATCTAGATTTTGTCGAGGTGGAGGAGAACAAGAACGGTGTGGTCGCGACAAGTGATATTGCGAATCTGGCGATAGCGACAAGCCATACGGGAGAATTGAATCTCTTGGAGGGAAGATTATCCGATGAGACCGATCTCTCAAGGCCTTCGACAAGGGTCCGCTTTCAGGATAGATACAGCGGTACTATGACTTTCTTGACCGTGCTTATTCCTTTTCAAGGGGGGCAACAGCCTGCCGTTCAGATTATTGAAGAAGAGGAAGGTGTATTTAGCTTCGAGCTTGGAGATCAGTACTTGGTTTCGATAAACGAAAGAGATATGCACATAAGCAAACGGGCTTGAAAAGGGGGGACCCTTAGAAAGTTAAAAATAGGAGTGAGCAGATTGTTGAACCTTCAGGCTGATGATCAAATTTGGGTAGATAATGTCATTTCTAAACTAACGGACAAAATGGACGCCGTATGTGAACGATCAAGAAACAAAATTCCATACACGACAAGAAATGGCACGCACGACAATCAGATCGAAAAAGATATCAACTGGTGGACGAATGGATTTTGGGGCGGTATGATGTGGCTCATGCACCATGAAACCGGTGCTCAGAAGTACAAGGAAATCGCCAATTTCACGGAGGATGCATTGGATGCCTGCTTCCATCAATTCTACGGTCTCCATCATGATGTCGGATTTATGTGGTTGCCTACGAGCTTGGCCAATTATAAAGTGACCGGAAATCTGGAATCTCGTAAGAGGGCAATGCATGCCGCCAACTTACTTGCTGGACGATTTAATCTGGCAGGCGGATTTATCCGCGCTTGGAACGATGATACGGCCAGCGAAGATACAAGAGGGTGGGCGATCGTGGACTGCATGATGAATCTCCCGCTTCTCTATTGGGCGAGCGAAGAGACTAAAGATCCGCGATATGCGCAAATCGCAATGAGGCATGCGGACACTGCTCTAGAAGCTTTTATCAGGCCGGACGGTTCCGTGAATCATATCGTGGAGTTCGATCCGTTCCATGGAGGTGTGGTCCGAACTTACGGCGGCCAAGGCTACGAGGATGGCTCGTCCTGGACACGTGGGCAGACCTGGGCTTTATACGGCTTTATGATCAGTTATACGCATACGGGAAAGCCGGAGTATTTGCAGGCGGCCAAACGGGTGGCGCATTATTTTATGGCTAATATTCCGGATAACGGGGTTATTCCAATCGATTTCCGGCAACCGAAGGAGCCCGCTTACGAAGACTCCACGGCAGCGGTGATCGCAGCTTGCGGACTGATCGAGATCGCCCAAGTTGTTGGCGAGCTCGAAAAGGAGGTCTACCTGAACGCTACGCTGAAGCTCCTGAAAACAGTGGACGCTACTCGCTGCGACTGGACGACCGATTCCGATCATCTTTTAATGGGCGGTTCAGCAGCGTATCATCATAAAGACATTCATGTTTCAATCATTTATGGCGATTATTACTTTATGGAAGCTATTTTTAAGTTAAAGGGGAACGACCTATATTTGTGGTAGTAAAACGATATACCAGATCAGTTAACCAGATTATTGGGAGTAATCGCCTAGTTAATAAGAAGATAATACTTCATAAATTGAAAATCGTCGATAAAAATAGCCGCCTAGCCTATGTGCTAGGCGGCTATTATATATAAGACGGAGGCGAGTCTTGCCTGTGCACCATTGAGTCGTATATAGTTGGAACAGCAATGATGAACGGCGCTAAGTCTATTTTATTGTAAGATGCTAGGAGGAGAACGGTATGGGGACAACAGGAAAGCTGGATATACGTCATGAATGTCCTTCAGTGGAACAGTATTTAGCGCTGAGAAAAGAGGCTGGACTGAGTGCAATGAGCGCGGAAGGTGCTGCGATTGGGCTGCCTCGTTCTATTTTTGCGGTAACTTTGTATGAGGAGGATTCCTTGGTCGGGATGGGCAGGGTGATTGGCGATGGGGGATGCTTTTTTCAGGTTACGGATATCGCAGTGAAGCCTTCTTATCAGGGTCGCGGTTTAGGGAAATTGATCATGTGGGAAATCAGGGAATTTCTTCATACTGTACCGGACAAGGCTTATGTCAGTCTAATCGCGGATGGGGAAGCCTCTAAATTGTATGCACAATATGGCTTTGAATCGGTCATGCCACGTTCTCAGGGAATGTTTTTACGTCCTTAATGTGAGGACATGCTACTTAGTAGAGAGTGCCCCTTGTATTGGTGAAGGGGTTTTTCGTTTGGAAGTTAACGGATGCGATTTGATTTCAAATGGACCGCAGGGGATAAATAATGATTAAAGGTTGTAAGGGAAAGGCTATTGAGACGAGTATTGAAAAATATAAATAAGCAGGAAGGCCGCACGCTGGCCTTACCCGGAAAAAGTGAGGAAAAAACAGATGGATGTTGTAGTATTGGGTGCATCAGGAACGATTGGAAAGGCGATTGTACAGGAGGCTTTAAAAAGAAAACATGAGGTAACAGCTGCGGTACGGACTCCAGAATCAGTAACCCTTGAACATGAACGTCTGCATATCACGACTGTAGATGTTCTAGATCCTGCTTCAGTCGCAGCTGCAGTCCGTGGACATGAAGAGGTAATCAGTGCATACGGTCCAGCACTCGGCCAAGAGAAGGATTTGATAACAGCAGCTAAGGCAATTGTAGAGGGAATGCAAGAAGCTGGGCTAAATCGACTGTTAGTTGTGGGTGGTGCAGGGAGTTTGAAGACTGAATCAGGAGAGCTGTTGATGGATACGGCAGATTTCCCTGCTCAGATTAGACCACTGGCAGAGGCACATGCGGAAGCTTATGAAATTTACAAAAACACAGAACTGGACTATACGTATGCCAGTCCTGCTGCGGTAGTTCATTCAGGTCGACGTACAGGCCAATTCCGCATTGGACTCGACCGTCTCGTTTTTGATGAGAATGGCGAAAGTATAATCAGTGTAGAGGATTTTGCTGTAGCTATGGTGGACGAGCTGGAGGAAGGGAATTTTAGCCGGACGAGATTTACTGTAGCTTATTGATATCAAGCTAGTTGTGGATTGAAGTGTAGCGGAAAGGGGCCGAACCATGTATCTGGTAACTGCTGAGCAAATGCGGCGGCTGGACGGAGAAACAATCCAGCGGCTGGGGATTCCAGCTATTGCGCTGATGGAGAATGCGGGAAGAGTGATCGCAGAGGAGATCGTTGCGCTGTGCCGGCGGAGAGGTGGAGAGGGCTGCAGAAATGCAGCCGGATGGGAAGACGCCGGGAAGGATGCATTTCAGGTCAGCGCAGATCATGCGCTGACCTTGGACAATGCCGCCACCGAGCGATGGTTCATCCTCGTCGGCAAAGGCAACAACGGCGGCGATGGCCTCGCCGCCGCACGGTATCTTCGCGAGACCGGCATCGCCGTCACGCTCGTTTATGCGGTGCCGCCGGAGTCGCTCTCCGGCGAGGCCGCCCTGCAGCGCGATGTGGCTGCAGCTATGGGCCTTCCTGCCGTGGTATACGGCAGGGATCGGTTGGACCTTGCCGAGTGCAGCGGCATCTTGGATGCGCTGCTCGGCACTGGCGCCGCGGGAGCCCCTCGCGGCGCCTATGCGGAGCTGATTGCCGCAGCGAATAGCAGCGGCAAAGTGATCGTGTCCGCGGACATCCCGAGTGGTCTGAACGCGGACACCGGTGAAACGCATGAGCCTTGCATTCATGCGTCGGTGACGGTTTGCCTCGCGTTTCTCAAGCGAGGCCTCCTGCAATACCCCGGTGCAGGCGCAGCGGGGCATGTGAAGGTCCGGGCCATCGGCATTCCGTCTTCTTTGGCCCCTGAAAGCGGTGTGCAGGTTCACCTGCTGACACCGGAAGTGCTGCATGCCCATCTGGGCGTAGATATGGCCCGCCGGCGTTCGCCTGAAGGCCATAAGGGTACTTATGGGCATGTCCTTCTTGCTGCCGGCACCTTAAGAATGAGCGGCGCCGGACTGCTCTCTGCCCGTGCTGCGCTCCGGGCAGGCTGCGGATTAGTGACATGGGCGCTTCCTCAGAAGCTGCTGCCCTGTATCATCGGTTCTGCCCCTGAACTCATGTTAGCCGATGTTGGGGGCAATGAAGATGGAACCTGGCAAGCAGGGAGCGTTTCAGAGCTACTGAGGCTAAGTAAAGAGCGAGATGTTCTTGCCATTGGTCCCGGTCTTGGTCGGTTCGAGGCTGATACAGAATGGCTTCGCAATCTCTGGGAAGGGACGGATTGTCCTCTGGTGATCGATGCGGATGCTTTAAATATATTAGCTGACGCTGATTACAAGAGCTGGGCAAGTAGACGCCATCCGGTGATTCTGACGCCTCATCCAGGTGAGATGGCCCGTCTTGCTAGTATAACAACAGCTGAGGTGCAACGGGACCGCATCAGTCTGGCTATGGGATATGCGAAAGAGCATGGGGTTACCCTTGTATTAAAAGGAGCACATACGGTTATAGCAACGCCTGAAGGGCAAGCTTATGTAAACACCACAGGCCATCCCGGCATGGGTACTGGTGGAGCCGGTGATGTGCTAACGGGCATCATTTCCAGCCTGCTGGCTCAGGGACTTAATGAGGCGCAGGCAGCAGCTTTTGGTGTATATCTACACGGATTAGCAGGGGAGAGAGCCGCCCGTCAGCGGAATAATCCAGCGGCTATTATTGCCGGTGATATCATAGAAGCACTCTGAGTGCAGCTTATAACAGCAGCAAGCAGAGCAGCGGTAGAAATAGTGCAAACACAGGCAGTAACAGAGGGGAACGCTCTACACCCAGTTGCGTCACTCGTAGCAGCAGCAGTCCCAAAATTCCAGCCAGGCCCCACAGCAGTAGCTCTGCACCTTGTTCTGCTGCCAGCCATAGACCTGCACCGAAACCTGCGGCTACGTATACAACAAGGGAAACGATGTGGGATGTGGTACGCAGGAGGCGCAGCAGAACATCGGCTACTAGTGCGGCTGGCAGTCCATAAGCGTAAATCGCATAGGGGATCGAAAGTGGCCAACCCTCTGGTATGCCGTTATGTTGTGGAAACCCAAGCATAAGTAAGGAGATAAGGACGTACGTTAGCCCTGCGCAGGCTAATTTTGTTAAGGCATACATGCCGCTTGTTAAACGGACAGAAGGAATATCATAATCGGGCATCTTATTCATAGGTATACATTCCTCTCGTGGTGAGTTGTGTATCAGCTGGTGACCATATCTCCACCGTTGACATGTATACATGTCCCGGTAACATATGAAGAATCAGGGCCCGCTAAAAAGAGATATGCTCCTGCTAGCTCATAAGGCTGTGCAGCACGTTTAAAGGGTGTATCTGTACCAAAGATACTAACTTCCTCTGCAGAGTAGCTTGAGGGAATCAGTGGGGTCCATACCGGACCGGGGGCTACACTGTTGACACGGACGCCAGCGTCTACGAGAGATAAGGCTAAAGAGCGGGTAAAAGAGACCACCGCCCCTTTGGTGGAGGAATAATCTATGAGCTCCTTATTTCCTTGATAGGCAGTAATGGAAGCGGTATTAATGATGGATGCACCTTTTTTAAGATGTGGAAGTGCGGCCTGAGTGAGGTAAAAGAATGGAAAGATATTCGTCTGGAACGTCTGGTACAATTGCTCTTCTGTGATATTCAAAATACTTTTTTGTGGATATTGGACACCGTGATTATTGACCAGAATGTCCAGCTTGCCGAAGGTGCGAATCGTATGCTCCACAGCCCTGAAGCAGTTCTCTTTATGGCGTAAATCAACTTCAATCCTTAGACAGCGTTGCCCTAATTCTTCGATCCGCTTTTGAGTGACTTCCGCATCTGAGGCTTCGTATAAATAAGCTATAGCAATGTCTGCACCTTCTTTTGCAAAAGCAATGGCTGCGGCTTTACCAATTCCGCTGTCGCCTCCGGTGATGAGTGCAACCTTTCCCTTCAGTTTTCCACTGCCGATAATTTCCGGGTTTTCACTGATGGGACGAGGATTCATCAGACTCTCCAGGCCCGGCTGAAGATCTTGATGCTGTGGAGGAAAAGCAATAGGCTGCTCTTTACATACTGTCCGCTCCCCATAATAGGGGTAGATGGGATTCATTTTTTTGAAATAACCTCCTTGCGTTCTACCTTCCGTATATTTCTATGCATGCGCCCAGAAAAGCGTGCGCTGTCATCAATACATACATATGCGTTTATAAACCCGAGTCGGAGGAGGCGCTTGTCCAAAATGAATGATTGTCGAAATATCGATGATTTGATTCATGGAACCGCGGTTCAGAAAGAGGTCTATAACCTTCTTTTAGAGCTCGATATTATGAATTTGCTAACGGACTATAACCCTTTGTTGGTTGGGACAATACCGCTTGGAATTCAAGTGGAGGGCAGCGATTTGGATATCATTTGTGAGGTTTATGATCCTATGAAGTTTAAGGCGCTAGTTGTTCGATATTTTGGAGCCATGGAGGGGTTTGTTAGCGAATCACGAGTGGTTCAAGGCATTCCTCGAACGAAAATTAACTTTATGGTAAAGGGCTGGCCTATCGAACTGTTTGGACAGCCGAGGCGAACGGAGCTCCAGAATGGTTATTTGCATATGATCGTTGAAGCTGAAATTTTAGCTCAGATGGATGATGATTTTCGCGAACGGATCATTCTTTTAAAATCAAGCGGATGGAAGACAGAGCCTGCCTTTGCAAAAGCTATGGGATTAGAGGGCGATCCTTACGAAGCGCTGCTGGAGCTGGAAAAGCTTCCTCGGAGCGCTCTTCATGCTTTATGCCATTCTGTTCAAGCGAGGGAACAAGTATGATCTTGTCTTGAGAATCTCCGCGCAGCCGGTATTGCCAAGTGCCACCTGATGGTTATTGAAACCAATGAACATGGAAGAGGGTTCTGGGAAGGGATGGGCTGGCAGTATAGAGGTGGAATTATGCTGTGCTCCCAGGATATCTTGTGATACTCAGGACATGAAATAGAAATACTAGCCTTTGAATACGCAAAGTCAGGCATTTGGATATCACAGCAAATGTCACGGTGAACTCCGACTGCTAGTGCAGTATACTATATAGGAGTACGATAATTGCCTATTCTTGCAGGCAGGAGGTCTTTTATGCGTTTTAAGGATGTATTTTCAATTATTGGTCCGGCGATGGTCGGTCCTTCAAGCTCACATACCGCTGGGGCGGCACGGATCGGGAGGGCTGCAAGGCAGGTGTTGGGTGAAGTACCGCGTGTGGCTGAAGTAACGTTTTTTGGTTCTTTTGCAGCAACTTATCAGGGACATGGCACAGATCGAGCGATTGTTGGAGGGTTACTTGATTTCACTACTGACGATCATCGGCTTCCAGATTCCCTAGAACTGGCGGTCGAAGCCGGGATGGAAGTTTCTTTTAAGCAAGGAACAGGTCTGTTCCCACATCCGAACACCGTTAAGCTGCATCTCATCGGACAAGAAACAGGAAGTGAACTGACACTAACAGGGACATCTATTGGTGGCGGAAACATCGAGATTGTTGATATCGACGGTTTTGGAGTGAAGCTTACGGGGATCTATCCGACGGTTCTGATTAATCATATGGATTATTTAGGTGTTCTGGCGAGTGTTACGGAAGTGATGCGTAACGGACAGTTTAATATAGGGCATATGTCTCTGGATCGTAAGAATCGTAGTGGTGCAGCCTTAACGGTGCTGGAGCTGGATGAAGCGGCTACACCGGAGCTTATTGAAGCGCTTAAAGCGCTCACTGCTGTGAAATCCGTGAAGTTGGTTAATTTAAACGAAGGTAAGCAAGATGAGAAGGGGAAGGAAAGTTTAACATGAATTTTCAAACACTTAGCGAGCTGGCTGTATTGTGTGAGGAACGTGGTCTCACGATTGGAGCACTTATGCTCGAAGAGCAAAGCGCGGAATCCGGACGTTCCAGTGATCATGAATTTTCCACGATGCGTGAATATTATGGCGTGATGAAAGAGGCTGTTCATCGCGGGATGCATGAAGATACAACTTCGCGCAGCGGCCTTACAGGCATGGATGCCCAGCGGGTAGGAGCATACAACGCGGCTGATGAGCCATGCCTAGGTGGACCTGCAGGTCAAGCTATGGCTTACGCGCTGGCTGTATCCGAAGTGAATGCTTCTATGGGCCGGATCATTGCGACGCCTACTGCTGGTTCATGCGGGATTATTCCGGGTGTATTTCTCAGTTGTCAGGAACGGTTTGGCTGGGATGATGACTACATGGTATCCGGATTGTTCGCAGCCGGGGCCATCGGTTATGTCATCGCCAATAACTCCTTTGTATCGGGTGCGGAAGGCGGCTGTCAAGCTGAGGTAGGTTCTGCCATTGGGATGGCAGCAGGCGCGTTAACCGAGCTACGCGGCGGAACGCCTGCACAAGCAGTGCATGCTGTCGGGTTAGCACTTAAGAACACTTTAGGCCTGATTTGTGATCCGGTTGGCGGACTTGTTGAGATTCCTTGTATTGTTAGAAACGGATTCGGTGCAGTTACTGCACTTGCCGCCGCAGATATGGCACTGGCTGGTGTTCGTAGTGTGATTCCTTCTGATGAAGTTATCAAGGTCATGCTCGAGGTAGGCTCAGCTATGCCAGAGAAACACCGCGAGACTGCAGGGGGCGGTTTAGCACAGACACCTACCGGCCGTAAAATCATGCAGGATTTACGCAAAAAGAAGTAATTAATACGTCTCAAATCACAATTTGTATTTAGAGCAGTTTGAAACGTTCCAGTTGATCCCATTGACCTTCTTGTCGAAGGATTTCTGCCTGCCTAGGTCCAATGAGGTCAAAGTGGGGAAACGATGAACGATTATGAATATATTGGGCAGGCAATCCATTCTCCTCGCACCAGTGTTTCAGTGTGGTAAGATCACTACAGCCCACCTTGGTGACGGTAGTGATGCCGGGAAAGCGTGGATCCAGCCAATAATGAGTCAAGAAGGCGATCTCTCCTGCGGAGACCGCTTTTTTCCACCGGGATAATTCTTCTCTATTGATGCCGAAGGCCATAACGTCTCATCCTTATCTATTGTAGTTGACAACATTATAACCCATGAAAGGGGATTACATTATGAACGGACAAGTAAGAGCGGATATTCGTCCTGGGCTTGAAGTGGATATTGTACTTAAGCAGGATCAGCCTACAGGCAAGCTAACACACGGTACGGTGAAAGATATTCTCACGAACTCGCCTCGACATCCGCATGGCATTAAGGTCAGATTGACTAGCGGACAGGTAGGACGAGTTAAGAATATTACAGGCAACTAAATAAACTACACTTCTCCACATTAAAAAGCGACCCTAATCTCGGAGGCTGTTCTGTTCACGGAAACAGAACAACCTACGAATTAGGGCTTTTTGGTTTAAGTTGTTATATTCGGCCCATAAAATCCTCAACAGATTTATCAGCTTTAGTCTGATTACATAACGTGCAAGCGCAGACGCAATTATCTGGGGTTGTATGCCCCCCTTTAGCACGAGGTAGTAAATGATCAATGGTGTCCCCATAAGCGCCGCAGAAGTAGCAGGTGTAATTGTCTCTGGCTAGTATATAAGCGCGAAAATCCTTATTACTATACAATCGTCGAATAGTTCGACGGTTTACAACGATAGCGGCATGTTCCCTGACCAGGGTAATTGCAAGCTCTAGATCAATCTCCTGATGCCAGCGCCGTCCCTTGTCGCTATGACCGCGCATTAGAATCATCCCTTTGGTAGAAGGAATCAATTGGGTTGGATCTTCGGGATTTAGCTTTGTGCCTTGAGCATGCGGACTTTTTCTTCGCTGTTCCAAACCTCGTACGCGTCGGTTCGGATTAGATTGTCCTGAAGAAGCAGCAGCGGAAGACGGCTTTCCCTCTTTGGGACGCTCCAATAGAGTGTGCTGATGGGTTTGGATCGTATCAAGCTTCACCAGTAAGGGGTTTGCTGTGAGTTTTATATTTAGTGTTTCCCGTTGTTTGCGACATTCACGGCAGGCACCACGGCGTGACTGCCCCTTGGAACGTTTTCCTGTACGTCTGCGAAATTCTGTGTGCGGCTTCAGCTTGTGGCAATAAGCACACTGCTTGGTAGATAGAAGGTCGGTATCGTTCATAGATATGTTAGGTGCAGCGCATGTGTACGCATGTCCTGTCTCCTTGTTTTTGAAATATAAACTATAAGTTCCACACCATAATTTATGTCTTGGATTTCTCGCTTATAAGGACGTAGAAGTTGTTTATGCTTTGGATTCAATGATGTTTATTTATGAGTTCCGTTAAGTGAAATGTTAGCTTCTAAACTTAGTATAACGTAAAGCGCTGCTGTTCACATCGTACGTAAAAAAACCGTAAACACAGCCAAATTTGTGATATGCATCTCGGTGATAAACAGGGAAAACTTGTAAAATAGAAAAAAGGGCAGATTCGTTATCTAGATAGGGTTGCTCTAATTCTTATTTGGAAATGGGGAAGTGAAATGGAATTAACGAAGGGAAGGCCGGGTACAGTAACATGGCTTTATATTCTTCTTATTTTTTTGGGGGTTGGAGCGTTAGGAGGGGGCGGTGCTCTTGTAATAGATCCAAGCGGGGATCTAATGAAAATGCCGACTTCTATGCTGGAAAGATCGCCATTCTCTGATTTTTTATTCCCGGGTATTCTGCTATTTATCGTATTTGGATTACTGCCCCTCCTCGTTGTTTATGGTCTGATCAAGAGACCTCAGTGGCACTTGGTGGAACGATTAAATCCGTTCAAGAAATTATATAGCTTCTGGGCTTTGTCTCTGTATATCGGGTTTGGGCAAATCATTTGGATAACGGTGCAGACGTACATGCTGAATAGTGTTGCAATGATACATCTGATCTATATGAGTCTAGGGCTGTTGATTCAGACCGTTACACTACTCCCCTCTGTACAAAGTTACTTTTCGCTGGACGGCGGTACGGAAAGACGTTAAAATTGCAGTGAACAAAAGGCATTTCATTTGTCAGGGCAAGGAGCGAGCCGATTTGACAACGATATACGATATTGCCAAAAGAACCGGTTACTCTCCAACAACGGTTTCTAAGGCGTTTAATAATTATTCCGATGTACGTGAGAAAACTCGTCAGGAAATATTCCGGGTTGCCCAAGAAATGGGGTATTTGCCAAATTCACATGCCCGTACATTGACCACTAAGAAATCGTGGACCATCGGCGTGCTGTTCGTAGAGAATACGGGATTTGGTATTCGCCATCCTTTTTTCAGCGCTGTGATCGAAAGCTTTAAGAAGGTTGCTGTTGAAAAGGGTTATGCCCTCATGTTTATCTCCAAAGATGTCGGTGGTAAGCAAAGCGGTTATTTAGAGAATTGCAGGATTCGTGGCGTAGACGGCGTTGTTGTCTTCTTGTCCGATTATGAGGATCCGTATTTCCGTGAACTGCTTGAGAGTGATATTCCTACCGTTATTATGGATTTTGAGACTTCTGAGACGCATACGGTATGCTCAGATAATACTTCTGGAGCCCAGCTGGCAGTGGAGTATCTAGCCTCTTTGGGGCATCGCAAGATTGCCCATATTTCCGGAGGCATGAATACATTTCCAGGTAAAATGCGGGAGTTGGGTTACAAGACCGCTATGATGCAGCGAGGGTTTAAAGTACCTAAGTCCTATGTTGTAAACGGAGCCTTTTATTCTCGAGAAAGCGGCTATAACGCGATGCTGGAGCTTCTTAAGCTCCCTGAACGTCCAACCGCCGTCTTTGCTTCCGGTGACTTACTAGCCTTAGGGGCTATTATGGCCGCTAAAGATAGTGGACTTTCCGTACCGATGGATATTTCAGTTATGGGTTACGATGACATCGATCTTGCCGAGTACGTTACACCTGCATTGACAACGGTGCGTCAGGATACGGAGCTTCTTGGAAGCCAAGCGGCGGACATTCTTTTAACCTCAATTGAAGGTAAAGTATTAGATAAGGAAGCGATTTTAGTTCCGGTGGAAGTGGTTGAACGGGAATCCTGTGCACCTCCGATTAGCGGAAAGTAGTCTGATAAATCTTGACGAACTGAAAAGAGTCCTGCTAAAGTAAAAGACAGTATAGCTTTCAATTGTTCTTATGAGATGAGATAGTGGTATTTGGCACATCTTATGTAGTGAGATGGAGCTATAATAGACCCATTGTTATAAATGCTCTTTCAATTGATTTGGAAGATCATTTTTTTTCGAAACAATCGAAACCGGTTTCGATTGTTTCGATTTGATGGCTCATTGCTCCGAATCTATAACATCGGAAGATGATCCAGTAAAGACTAGTGCTTTGGTAAGAAAACAATTCAAAGGAGCTGGATGAAATGGCAAAAGTTCAAACTGTGGTAACTGCAAAAGATACAGGGGAACGCTTAACTCCAAAAGATGCAATTGTTTTTAGCGCAAGAGTAGGATCTGGGTCTGCCGATGTGGAGCTTAAGCCAGAGCAGGAGTTTCAAAAGATGATTGGATTTGGCGGCGCTTTCACTGAAGCTGCTGCTTATACGTTGTCACGCCTGAGCTCCAAGAAACGAGCAGAGGTTATTCATCGGTACTTCCATCCAGTAGAGGGATTAGGCTATAGCATGGGGCGTGTTCATATTCACAGCTGTGATTTTGCCCTCGGCAATTATACTTATGTTGCTGATCATGACACAGAGCTAGCTACTTTTGATATCTCACATGACCATAAGTGGGTACTTCCGCTGATAAAAGATGCCATGGAAGTAAGAGGCGGTGCATTCACGATGCTGGCTTCTCCTTGGAGCCCTCCGGCATGGATGAAAACAAATGGAGAAATGAATAACGGTGGATCACTGAAGCCGGAATACGCAGAAGTTTGGGCACGCTACTATACGAAATTCATTGAAGCTTATGGAAAAGAGGGAGTACCGATTTGGGCAGTTTCCGTGCAAAATGAGCCGGCTGCCGTTCAGGTCTGGGATTCATGTATTTATAGTGCGGAAGAGGAACGGGATTTTGTTAAAAATCATCTTGGACCGATGATGCATCAGACCGGCCATTCAGATGTGAACATTGTAATCTGGGATCATAACCGCGATATTATGGTCGAGCGTGCTTCGGCAGTATTATCTGATCCTGAGGCTGCGAAGTATGTGTGGGGTACAGGTATTCACTGGTACGGAGGCGAGGAGTTCGACAAAGTAGAAAAGGTACATGATTTATTTCCTGACAAGCATCTGTTGTTCGCAGAGGGCTGCCAAGAGGGCGGCGTTAAGCTGGGGGAATGGTTTACTGGCGAACGTTACGGCAGAAACATGATTGGAGATCTCAATGCGTGGACAGAAGGATACCTGGATTGGAACCTGGTACTGGATGAGACTGGAGGTCCTAACCATGTAGGCAATCTCTGCGATGCGCCGATTATTGCAGATACGACAACAGATGAAGTGCATTATAACAGCTCCTATTATTACATTGGGCATTTCAGTAAATTCATTGCGCCAGGTGCGGTACGGATCGGATTTACATCTGAAGCGGAAGGTATCTTAACCACAGCATTCCGTAATCCTGACGGTAGTATTGCTGTCGTACTGATGAATGAAAGTGAAGAAGTGCACAGTGTAACGCTAGGTCTAGGCGAAGAGGTTGCAAGCTGCGAGCTATCGCCTCATTCCATCGTAACGCATTTGATTTCATAAATAATCTACAACCTAGGAGGACATAAATATGAGCAATTATTATTTCGAATCAGGTACATTTGTAATGGAGCAATTTGATGAAGGAAAGCCTTTTTCCAGTTTCTTACCGGGTCTTGCCGGACTGAAGGGAATTCCGATGTGGACTTTTTATGTGAACCGGGGTCAGGCCATTTGCAGCTTCGGGGTACGCGATAAGAATTCGCCGATCATGGAATTCTCTCCTGCAAATATCTCTTATAAGAACGTAGGGACGACCGGTTTCAGAACCTTTATCAAAATTAAAGGCGAGCAAGAGATTTATGAACCGTTTCAATCTGCACGTCCAGATCCTGCTGCAAAGCGCCTCATGACCATTTTGCCTAATGGGCTTACTATTGAAGAAAGCCATGCCGCACATGGTCTGAAGACGACCGTACACTATTTTAATTTGCCTAATGACGATTATGCAGCATTGGTACGTCGGGTAGAGATTGAGAACATCGGCGGTAAAGAGATCGAGCTAGAGCTGATGGACGGTTTGCCTGAAATATTGCCTTACGGCGTAGAGAACAGTGGGTACAAGGAAATAGGGAATCTACTGCGCAGCTGGATGGACGTATACAACTTAGAGAATGGTATTCCGTTCTATAAGCTGCGTTCCAGCACCAATGATGATGCACAGGTTAGCGAAATTACCAATGGCCATTTCTACCTGTCGTTCACTGGAGAAGGAGAAAAAGTCTCGCCAATCGTCGATTTCGAGCTAGTCTTTGGTGGCAATACCTCGCTTACGTACCCGGACCGCTTTGCGGGATTAACCCTTGCCGAACTGGGCGAGCTTCCGCAATACCCGGTCAACAAGGTTCCGTGCGGTTTTAGCGGAGTGGCAAGACGTTTAGCACCAGGTAGCAATCTGATCCTGAATACACTGGTTGGACATGTAAATGACATCGACAAAATCAATAAGAAGGCGGAGCAGTTATGCCGCGATGAATATATCCTGTCTAAATCCCAAGAGGCCGCAGGTCTGACGGAGGAATTAACGGAAGACATTGCTACTCACACTTCATCGGCTGTGTTTGATGCGTATTGCCGTCAATCCTATCTCGATAACTTCCTGCGTGGAGGCTATCCTTTTGTCTTTGACAATGGTGGTGATGGCTTTGTAGTTCACTTATACTCGCGTAAGCACGGTGACTTGGAGCGTGACTACAATTTCTTCTCACTCGCCCCAGAATATTATTCACAGGGGAACGGAAACTTCCGTGATATGAATCAGAATCGTCGGAATGATGTGTTTTTTAATCCGAAGGTGGGTACCTTTAACATCAAAATGTTCTATAGCTTGATTCAGGCGGATGGTTACAATCCACTGAGCGTGCAAGGAACAACCTTTGAAGTGAAACCGGATAGTAAGGCACAAGCTGCGGAGTGGATTGGAGAAGCTGCGGCAGATCATCAAGCTGAGCTTGTAAAGCTGTGTAGCACTCGGTTCACACCAGGTAGCTTAGTAAACTATATTGCGGATCATAATGTTACCTTAAAGGTAAGCGAGCAACAATTTTTGTCGGGATTACTTGCCCTGTCACAACAAAACATTGAGGCAGCTTTTGGCGAAGGCTTCTGGTCGGATCACTGGACATATAATATGGATCTGGTAGTAGGTTACTTGGATATCTTCCCTGACAAAAAGCAGGAGCTTCTATTTGGGGATAACACCTATGCGTTCTATGACAGCCCAGCGTATGTGCTGCCACGCAGTGAGAAATATGTAATCAGTGACGGAAAGGCCCGGCAATATGGTGCACTCCTTGAGGATGAGGAGAAGCTGCACAAGCTGAAATGGAAAGCTGGAGATACCCATTGGCTGCGTACTGAAGGCGGTCACGGCGCCATTTACCACACCAATCTGTTCGTGAAGATGTTGTCTCTTGCCTTGAATAAATTTGCTACGCTTGATCCTTATGGTATGGGTGTAGAAATGGAAGGCAATAAGCCGGGCTGGAACGATGCTATGAATGGACTGCCTGGATTGTTCGGCTCCGGAATGAGTGAGACTTTTGAGCTGAAACGTACCGTAGTCTTTTTGTTAGATGCTCTGAACAGCAAAGAAAGCGTCCAAGGAGCTGTAGACCTGCCAGAAGAAATTGCACAGTTGCTTGAAGAGGTATATCATGCGGTCACGGCGGTTCTGTCGGGAGATTTGGAACAATTTAATTATTGGGATACTGTAGCTTCGGCGCGTGAGGCTTATAGAGCACGTATCCGTTTCGGTATTACTGGAACTGAGTCTGAAGTAACCTTAGAATACATTCGTGAGGCCCTCTCCAAGTTCTTGGTCAAAATCGACGAGGGAATTAACAAGGCAGTAGAACTTGGTAACGGACTTACCCCAACCTATTTCCGCTTTGAGGCGAAGAAATTCCAGCAGGTAACAGATGCTGAAGGTCAACCAGTACTTAGCGGATACGGCCTGCCAAAAGCTGTGGTAGAGGAGTTTGAGGTCTATGCATTGCCATACTTCCTTGAGGGGCCTACTCGCCTGTTGAAGACGCTGAAAGATCCGGTGCAAGCCAAAGAAATCTATAATTTGATTAAGCAAACAGAGCTATATGATCCGACTACGTCGATGTATCAAACTTCGGTTAGTCTAGAGGGTGAGTCTCATGAGATCGGACGAATGAGAGCCTTTACGCCAGGCTGGCTAGAGCGGGAGTCCAACTTCCTGCATATGTCCTACAAATATTTGCTTGAGCTGTTGAAGGGCGGGCTTTATGAGGAGTTCTACGGAGAACTGAAGACCTCGCTAGTTCCGTTCCTAGATCCGGCTGTCTATGGACGCAGCACGCTTGAAAATTCATCCTTTATCGCTACCGGAGGTAATCCTGATCCGAACAATCATGGTAGAGGGTTCGTTGCAAGATTAAGTGGGTCGACTGCTGAGTTCTTGAGTATGTGGAGAACGATGATGGCCGGAAGCCATGTTTTCAGAGTAGAAGATGGACAGCTTACATTATCTTTGGATCCGGTTCTACCAGGCTGGCTATTTGATGAACAAGGCAATCTCTCTTTCACATTTCTAGGTGGCACGGAAGTAACTTATTCGAACCCACAATGTGAGAATACATTTGGTGAGAAGAAGGTTGGTATTCAGAGCATGACGCTAGTCTACCAGAATGGAACGGTGACGGAAATTTCCGGAGCGCTCGTTCGTGGGGAAGAGGCAGAGGCTCTGCGGCGTGGAGAGATCAAGCAAATCCAAGCAATAATGGCATAGAAAATAAGGGAGGGCCTAGGCCCTCCCTTATTTTTTCTCCAAATATAAGAAAGTCCTTACAGGATACCGAAGGCGTTTTAGCTTGAACCCGAAAAATGGAACCTATAATCCGAAATTCAATACCTTACGGAGACAGGCAAAAGCAAATACAATGAATATATAATATTTGTAAGCGCTTTATACAAGAGCGGATATAGAGATTCTGGAGGTCCATATGATGGAGAAAAAAACAAATGGGGAATTAAGCCCAGCGATGAAGCCTCAATTTTCGGGCAATTTCGAAACCGGTAAAGTAAATCGTACCCCGCTTTGGAAGAAGTTCATTACCCAACGTCATTTGCAGACAATGGCACTGCTCGGTGTAGTATGGATGATTATTTTTAACTACATTCCGATGTATGGCATTATTATCGCCTTCAAGGAGTACAACATCGTCAAGCCAATCTCAGAAGCTCCTTGGGTCGGTCTCGCGAATTTCAAAGAGTTCCTGGCGGACGATAATTTTGTGTATGTAATGAAGAATACGCTGGGCATCAGCTTAATCAAACTATTGATCTTTCCGCTGCCAATCATATTCGCTCTCTTTCTGAATGAAATCCGATCCGTTCGCTTTAAGAAGAGTATTCAGACGATATCGTATCTGCCCCACTTTTTGTCCTGGGTCGTCCTTGGCGGGATTCTTGCCACTTGGCTGGCAGATATAGGCATCATCAACAATATTCTGATGGCGCTGCATGTGATCGACCAGCCAATTTCGTTCCTGGCTGAACCAAAATATTTTTGGACTATTATTATTACCTCGGATTTATGGAAGGAGCTGGGCTGGTCAGCGATCATCTATCTGGCTGCCATTACCAGCATATCTCCCGAAATGTATGAAGCGGCCACCATCGATGGTGCCGGAAGATTCCAGAAAATGTGGTATGTTACCGTACCGACCATTAAAGGAACGATCAGCATCTTGTTTATTCTGGCGGTCAGCGGTGTACTGAACTCCAATTTTGACCAGATTCTGGTACTGCGCAATTCGCTGAATGACAGCGCGAGCAATGTGATTGACTATTATGTTTACTATACCGGTCTGCTTTCAGCCCGCTTCTCGTATTCAACAGCAATTGGGATGTTCAAATCGGTTATCTCGCTCATTCTGTTGCTGATTGCCAACCAAGTATCCAAAAAACTCAACGATACCTCGTTGTTTTAGGCCAAGGAGGACCTGTATATGATTACACTGAATCGCAGAACCAAGGGCGAAGTCGTCTTTGATATAGTCAACAATATTGGAATGCTTTGTATTTGCTTCGTTACGCTGTATCCGATCTGGTACGTGCTGATTAATGCTTTTAATGACGGAAAAGATGCTATGCTGGGTGGGATTTACTGGTTTCCGCGCAAGTTTTCATTGGAGAACTTTAGTGCTGTATTCAATAGCCCGGGTATTATGAGGGCGATGTGGCTTACCGTAGCCAAAACACTTCTCGGCGTAGGTCTGCATGTGTTCTTTACAGCGATGGTTGCTTATGCGTTTTCCCGCAGGGAACTGATTGGGGGCAAATTCTACATCCTGTTAGGCACGATAACCATGATCTTCGCAGGAGGACTTATTCCGACGTACCTACTCATCAGAGATCTTCATCTGCTAGAAAATTTCCTGGTCTATATTATTCCGGTCATGTTCAGCTTCTTCGATCTAATCATCTTCATGACCTTCTTCCGGGATATTCCTGATGGTCTCGAGGAAGCGGCGCGTATTGACGGAGCTAATGACTGGTCCATCTTCCTGCGGGTTGTCCTACCGGTATCCTTGCCCGTACTGGCTACCATTGCGCTATTCCATGGCGTTTACCAATGGAATGATTATTTTACCGGAATGATTTATATGAACAATGAAAGCATGCAACCGATTCAAACATTCCTGTACCGGGTTGTTGCTCAGTCTAGTTCCAATTTGATGATGACTGCCGTACAGGGAAGCGCCGTGACTAGGACGGTGACCTCGCAGTCCATCAAGCTGGCTACCATGGTGGTTACAACACTTCCGATTGTCTTTGCTTACCCGTTCCTGCAACGTTATTTCGTCAAAGGGATGATGATTGGCTCCATCAAGGGCTAAGTGCCGGTCGCAGTTCATCCGAACTAGTGGTATCTCCTCCAGACTGCTCCCGCAGTCTTGGAGTTGCAAATTATAATTATTAATCAATCTCAGAAAAGGGGTAAACAAGCATGGACATGAAAAGAAAGCCAAAGAAAATAATGCTGCTGCTTATGGCAACAATCATGGTTCTGTCCGTAGCGGGCTGTTCTGGCAATAATGGGAACGCCGCAAACAAAGGTAATACCGCAACGAAGACTGAAGGTAACACAGCAGAGGCAACAGCTACAACAGCGCCAGAAGCTACAGCACTGTCCGCTGATGAGCCGGGTTGGAAATCCGACACATCACCAATTACGTTTGACTGGTACCTGAACTTTGCCTGGTTCCCTAATAAATGGGGTGTGGATCCAACTTCCCAATATATCACTAAGAAAACCGGTGTTGACATTAACTTTATCGTTCCAGCCGGTAATGAAAATGAAAAGCTGAACACACTGATTGCTTCCGGTAAACTGCCGGACTTCATTACACTGGGATGGTATGAAGATGCCGTTAAGAAAATGATTGAAGGCAATCTCGTGCTTCCTCTTAACAAACTGGCCGAAGAATATGATCCTTACTTCTTCAAAGTATCCGACCCTGACAAACTGGGCTGGTACACACAAGCTGACGGCAATGTATACGGTTATCCGAATGCTTCTTCCTCTCCTAAAGATTACGAGAAATATGGCGACACTTATGTATCCAACCAAACCTTCGTAGTCCGCAAAGATATTTATGAAGCGATTGGCAGTCCTGATATGCGCACACCGGAAGGATTCGTGGCAGCGCTGAAGGCCGCTAAAGAGAAATTCCCTGCAATCGATGGTCAACCGATAATTCCGCTCGGTCTGCACGAATTTACCGCAACCGGTAACGATTCTCTGGAACAATACATTCAGAACTTCTTAGCTATTCCAAGAGAAAAAGACGGCAAGTTATATAATCGTGAGACTGACCCTGAATATATCCGCTGGATGAAAACTTTGCGTCAAGCGAACCAAGACGGCTTGCTTTCTAAAGATATCTTTATTGACAAACGTCCTCAAATGGAAGAAAAAATCGCTCAAGGCCGTTACTTCGCGATGCTGTACCAACGTACTGACTTTGGAACCCAACTGGGAACTCTGTACCAGCAAGACCCAAACAAAATTTATATCGCAGTTGATGGTCCGGCTAATACCAACCTGGATGCGCCTACTCTGAACGGCCCTGCTATTTCTGGCTGGACAGTAACGCTGATCTCCAAAGATGTTAAAGATAAAGCACGCGCCATTAAATTCCTCAGTTACCTGAACAGTGAAGAAGGTAATAAAGACCTCTATCTTGGCGAAAAAGGCGTCAGCTATGATACCATTGACGGCAAAGACCAATTTAAACCAGAAGTCTTTGATCTGATGAATAAAGACCGTGCGGCATTCGACAAGCAATATGGTTCTTCCTTTACGTTCTGGATGCTGATGAATACCAATATTACAGCTCAATGGACACCAAAAGCTGTAGAGCCTTTCAAACAGCTTGAAGACTGGACTCGCGGAAAAACAAAGAGTATTTCCGAGTTTGATCAAATCGATCCGTTGGCAAGCTCCCCTGAGGGCGTCATCTTATCTAAAATCAAAGATTTGCGCAGCAAAACGCTACCGAAGCTTTTGATGGCTCCATCCGATGCTGAATTTGATTCCATCTGGACAGATTACATCAAGAAGCAAGAGGATCTGGGGCTGGCTAAAGTGCAAGCCTTCCAACAAACAAAATATGAAGAGAATAAGCAAAAACTCGCAAAAAAATAAAATAAACAAGACCCAATCGCCCGCTAATGCGGGCGATTGGGTTATTTTCAATCTATAATATGGTATAGATATTAAATAGGTTAAATATTCACTATTTAGCGAGGTGGACAGAACAGAAGTGTATAGTGTGAACAGGCGTGAGCGAGCTAGAGCATTATGGCATTCTTTTAGTTATTGGTGGGGAAGAAGATCTCTCCAGAGTCGTTTAATTGCAGCCTATGTTTTTATTATTTTAGGCCCGTGCTTGCTGGTATCCGTCTACTTCTATGAGTCTATCAATAACACCTATCTCAGAGATGCCGTCGAGAAAAATAATTATTTGCTGCAAATGGAAAAATTACATATCTATAATCAAATTGAGGCGATGGAACGTGCGGCGCAGATGGCTTATTCTGATACCGATGTAGAAGAATTCCTTGCGAATGAAACTGAACCCCAGCTAGTAGATTTGATTAATTTCAATACAAATGCCTATGTGAATATGACTCGTATTCAATTTAATAATCCGAATATTGAGCATTTGAGGCTGTATTCGAAAAGCAATAAAGTGCATGAAATTTGGCCGATTATCTTTCGGGAAGAGCGGGTTTCTTCCAAGCCATGGTTTCAGAAAGCGCTTCAATTGAAGGGACAGGAATACTGGTCTTTTCAGAAAAGTGATCCTGATCTGATGCAGAGATACTTGGAAGCACCGGCGGAAAGTCTGCCAAAGGTTTCGTTGTTGCGTGAGAAGAGTCGTCCAGCAGACAATCATATCGGTATGGTACAGGTGGATATGCTGCTGAGTCGTTTTACACCCAAGACGTATACAGACGTTCGGGATAATCAGACCCAGATGTTCCTTGTGGATAGTGAGCTGCAGGTTTTCACCAGACCGGACCATTCTTTTTTGCAGGATAATCTGAAGATGTCCGATATGATTGCAGAACGGTATAAGCATTTTCGGGAAACTGGAGCATGGGACAGTGAATACTCGGAGAATGGTCGATCGTTTTTGTTGATTAACACTCCGCTAGAACGTATTGATGCTTATTTGTTAAATGTAGTGTCCATGGAGGGAGTTATGAAGGATATCTCCCGAACGCGCAACTTAATCATTGGAGCCAATGTCGGGTTTATTACCTTGCTAACGCTGATTGCTTATGTGACAAATGCCTTTATTCTAAAAAATCTACGTAGATTGACCGAAACAATGAAAAAAGTACGCAGAGGTGAGGCCTACAGTGGAATTATGATTCGTGGTGGAGGGGAAGTCGGTGAGCTTGCCCATCATTTCTCCAAACTGATGAACACGATCAATACATTGGTGGCTCAAGCAGTGAGCAAGCAGGCATTGTCAAAAGAGGCTGAGCTACGTACGCTGCATAACCAGATTGACGCACATTTTTTGTATAATACGCTGGAAAATATTAAAATGCTGGCTGAAATTGAGAACCAACGAACGATCTCGGATGCATTAACCTCACTAGGAGGGATGATGCGTTATAATTTCAAATGGTCCGGAGAGTATGTGAAGCTGCGAGATGAAATTCGTCATATTGAGAACTACATTGAAGTGATGAATATTCGTTTTGAATATCCGGTTAAGCTGGTGCTTCATATTGAGCCTCGATATTTGGAGCTGGAGGTGCTTAAAATGTCACTGCAGCCTATTGTGGAGAACAGTGTTAAGCATGCTTGGTGTGGTGAGAAAGAAAATTTACAGGACCCGAGCATTCATATTCATATTTCGGAAACGGAAGGCGATATTTTCATAGAGCTTCGTGATAATGGCATGGGGCTGACACCAGAGCGTCTGCATGCTTTAAACGAGGCGATTTATGCAAAAGATGAACGCTGTGAGAGCACTGCTGAACTGAGGGAGGCTGACCGCCGAACAGGTGGCATCGGACTGAGAAATGTGCATCAGCGTCTGCAAATTTTTTATGGCGATGAATATGGGCTTGTAGTACAGAGTGAAGCAGGAAGTTGGACAATGGTACGTCTGACCTTGCCGAAAGTTCTTTTGACGGGAGATAAACAACTATGAAGAAGCTACTGATCATTGATGATGAGAAGAATATCCGTTACGGTCTCAAAACTATGATTGAAAGAGAATTTCCGTCCGTGTATACCATCACAATGGCGAGTAATGGCGCAGAGGGGTTAGATATCTTTAAGACCGACGGTGCAGATATTATTATTACAGATATTCGTATGCCAGTAATGGATGGAATTACGTTGTTGGAGCGGTTGTCTTCGGCGACAGGGGGCGAGAAAAGTCCGGCAGTGTTAATTTTAAGTGGGTATGACGATTTTGAATATGCCAAAAGTGCGATCCGTTATCGCGTGAAGGATTATTTACTTAAACCGATTCGTAGAGATGAATTATTCGAAATCTTGAAGTGTATAGACAAGGAGCAGGAGGAGCAGAATCTCAGCGAAAGGCAGCAGGAACAGGAAGCAGAACGTTTTCGCCGAGAGCTGCGTTCTAGCCGTTTACGCGAGCTGCTTATGCAGCAGGAAGTTCAGTTGGAGCGAGGGCAGCAGGAGAGCCTAGATGACTTGGAGGTTCCTTTTACAGTAGGTGTGTTGAATTACTATTGTAATGACGGAACAAGAATGAAGCCTGGGGATGTTCAGGGGCTGGTTGAACGATTGATGGGACCACTTGAAAAATGTTTTTCGGAAATCACAACGGACTGGGACGGTAAGCTAGTATTGCTCGGAACCAGAAAACAGGACTTTATTGAGCTGTCCAGACAAGCTGAAGCAAAAGAATTAATGGGATTGTCGATTGGAATAAGTAGCGAAGGAAGAAGTCTTGCAGATCTTCGTTCCTGTTATAAGGAAGCATGTCGGGCATTACAGTATACTTTTGTATATCCGCAAGTGAACTTGTTGAATTACGCGGATGTGAGTCAAGAACGGTCTAATTCCCCTTTACCGAAGGAGGAAATTCGCAAGCTGCTCAATATGCTTGGAACAGAACGCGAGAAGGAGATGAAGCATCTTCTGGCTGAGATTTTTCAGACCGAGCATTTGAAGGCGCTTGACCTGTCTTATTTGGAGTCGGTGGGACAGAATATCAATGAATTAGTGCTGGATGAAGTATTTCGGGTGCATGGGGAAGCCTCGGTTGAGGTATTAAAGCTATATCGTACGGTTGGTAACATGTATAACTATCGCCATTTCCATGATTATTATCGTGCGCTTGAGAATTTGCTCCTGAGTGTGAGTGATTATATTGTAGGGGTGCGCTCTGCTCATACGGAACATGCTGATATGGAGGAAGCGTTGAACTATATTGAAACGAACTATGCTCGTCCACTAAATATGGCTATGGTTAGTAACCATGTTTCTTTGAATTATTCTTATTTTAGCGAAGCCTTCAAAGCATATACTGGTGAGAATTTTGTCATTTATTTAAAAAAGGTACGCATCCGTCATGCTAAAGAACTGCTAGCGAAAGACTGTGGCAAGCTTGCTGAGGTTTCGGAGAAAGTAGGTTTTGAGAACAGTAAGCAATTTGCCCGTGTATTCAAAGAGTTGGAAGGGATCTCTCCAGGGGATTATAGAGCCAAAATGCTGTCTGAAGATCTGTCGTAAAAGGCAGGATAAGTAGCTTTAGTATAAATATCATTGCTGAACTGTACCTTGATGGGCGTTAAGGGTGTCGTTAGAAGTGATCCTCCTATATAATGGCAGTGAGAAGCTTTGCTAGGATTAGCAGCAAGAGAGTTTGGAGGAATGAAGGGTGGAAGAAATTCAAGGCAATTTGATTACAGTTCAGACGTTGGCAGAGGACTTTCGGCGACTGGGTGTACAGGCGGGGATGACGATTATACTGCATTCGTCCTTCAAATCACTAGGCCAATGGGTGGCAGGTGGCCCGGTTGCCGTTATTTTGGCGCTTGAGGAGGTCCTTGGAGAGTCAGGTACACTTGTGATGCCCACGCATTCTAGTGATCTGACGGACCCTGCTGGCTGGAGTAACCCACCGGTGCCCGAATCTTGGTGGCAAAGTATCCGTGAGCAGATGCCGGCTTATGATCCAGACCTGACCCCACTGAGGGGAATGGGGGTTATTCCGGATTGCTTCCGTAGACAAAAAGAGGTAAAGCGCAGCGATCACCCCATTCATTCATTTGCGGCTTGGGGCAAGCATAGGGATGAGATTATATATGGTCACTCCCTTGAATACGGTTTGGGGGATGACTCTCCATTAGCTCGTATTTATGATCTGGGGGGAAGTGTGCTGCTGCTAGGCGTTGGAAATCTGAATAATACTTCATTACATCTTGCTGAATGCCGGGCCTTCTATGAAGGAAAGAAGGAAGCCATTGGCGGAGCACCTATACTAGTGGATGGTCATAGACAGTGGGTGGAATTCAAGGAGCTAGATTGGAACTCTGACGATTTCGTTGAACTTGCTGAGCAATTCGGGCAAGAGACAGGGCTCATTACAAATGGTCATATCGCCTCAGCTGCAGCTCAATTGATTCCACAGCGTGAAATTGTAGACTATGCGGTGAACTGGATGGAGCAAAACAGGAAGTAGACTATCTCTGAATTAGGGATTAGGAGGAGAAGCAACGGATGAGTACTACAACGAT
This sequence comes from Paenibacillus sp. FSL R5-0923, assembly GCF_038009145.1. Taxonomy (NCBI): domain Bacteria; kingdom Bacillati; phylum Bacillota; class Bacilli; order Caryophanales; family Paenibacillaceae; genus Paenibacillus; species Paenibacillus sp. FSL R5-0923. Next base: position 236,221 of record NZ_JBBPAT010000001.1, on the reverse strand, counting down.
ATATCTAACGCGTCATGGACAGACAGAATGGAATGTGCAGAATCGTATGCAAGGTCATATGGATTCTGCGCTGACGACGCTTGGCGTACAACAGGCGGAATGGTTGAGTCGGGGAATGCAGGCTACAAATCTGGATGTCATTTATGCAAGCTCTAGCCCAAGGGCGCTGCGTACAGCTGAAATTATACGCGGAGAGCGGGATGTTCCGCTGAAGATTTCCGATGCATTTAAAGAAATTGGCATGGGCGTATGGGAAGGTAGAGATTCTGCTGAACTGGCAGCCCAGTATTCAGACCAGCATCGTTATTTCTGGAAGGAACCCGACCGGTTTAAAGTGGAGGGCAGCGAGACCTTCGCAGAGGTGCAGACAAGAACACTGGAGAAGCTTCAGGAAATTCTCACTGCCCATCAGGGTGAGACGATTCTTATCGTAACGCATACGGTAGTGATCAAGCTCTTGATGGCTTATTTTGAGGGCAGAGAGTTGCCTAAGCTATGGGATCTGCCTTACATATATCCAACCTGCTTATCCAGGATTGATTTTACGGATGGCGTGCCGGAGATCCTGCTGCACGGGGATACAAGTCATTATGAAGAGAATGAGGCTGGGATGGAATCCTAGAGGTTATATGAAAAAGAGGCGGTTCCTCGAGTGCATTATGCACCCTAGGAACCGCCTTTTTGTCCTCAGAGCTGTGGGCCTTTATTAATTGATGAACTGAAGAGATTTCAAGGTCTTCTCCAGCATCGTAACGGCTTCAGCACGAGTTGCCAGCTTTTGTGGAGCAAAGGAACCGTCTTTCGCTCCTTGAATGATGCCCTCAGCAGCGATTTCTGCTACTGCTGCTTGGGACCAAGCAGGAATGCTTGCTGCGTCACTGAATTTAGCTAGTGCTGCAGGATCGGCATTTAAGGTTTTGCCCGTGTACTTGATGGCTTTAGCTAATACAGAGGCCATTTCTTGCCGAGTGATCGGGCTACCTGGCTTAAAGCTGCCATCGGTATAACCAGAAATCAATTCGGCTTCTGCAGCAGTGCGAATAGCATCAGCATACCATGCGTTTGGATTTACATCCTTAAAAGTTGTCTCGCCACCCGTTGTCACAAGTCCAAGAGAACGCGTAATTAATGCTGCGAACTCAGCCCGTGTGATCGACTGTGAAGGAGAGAATGTATCGCTATTGGTTCCACTAACGATCAGTTTGGAAGCTAACAGATCAATGGACGCTTTAGCCCAGTGTCCGCTAATATCTCCGAACGTTTTGGAAGATTTAACAACGGTGTAATAGCTGTTGCTGTTCCGTTTAATCGTAACATCTGTTGTTCCATTAGCCTTAGGGGCAAATATCGCAGGCACGAAGGAAATCTTGCCTGTAGCAGGATCGAAGACGACTGCCGTTGCGTTATTTGAATTTAAGGAAGTAGGTACATTGATCGTCCGATTAACATAAGTACTGCCGAAGTTGTTCAGCGGTACACGCTTAGATCCGGCTACTGCTGAAACACTAAATTCGATTACTGGAGCAGCTAAAGTAGCATTACCTAGCTGTGAAGCGATAGCTTGGTTTGTGCTGCTTAGCGTTTTCGAATCCGCTAATAGAATGGATACTGTAATTGTAAAGTCGCTGGTGCCTAATTGAGCGGCAAGCGATACACTGTTTACAACACTGAGCGGCAAGGAATACGAAGCGCCATCAGTAGTAAGGGTAAGAATGGTGTTAGGCTGTGCAGCAGCTTGTTTTACAAGCACACTGCCTGGGAGTTCTACTTGAGCGCCGCCAGTAGTCGCTTTAACCGGAATAACCAGTTCATGTTTACCAGTTGGCAGTTCAGCAAGTTGTTTGGTCAGATCAGCAGCATCAATTGTTGTTACTTGCGGTGCAGCCGTTGGTGCTGTTGTTGCAGTAGGTGTTGGTGCTACTGTTGCTGTTGATGTTGGAACTGTTGGTGATGTTGGAACTGTTGGTGATGTTGGCACCGGTGTTGGCACTGGTGTTGGGGTTATCTCCGGCAATGGTGCACCCTTCAGATCCACAATCCGGCCCTCAACAGCGGAAGTGTTCGCAGTGACATTTCCAATCTTCTGAAGATACTTCGTAAATACATCAAAGTCTGGCAGGTACAGTAGATTCACGCGACCTTCTTTATAGGCCTTTTCAAGTGAAGTGTAGAAATCTCCACCCTTAGCTGTGAAAGCATTAGTAGCTACTTCATAAGATGCTTTTAGATCTAGAGGAACATATTTATCTCCGTTCTTCACTTCAATACGTAATACGCGTTCGTTCACAGGCTTCGTAGAGTCATAGTAGAATTTCAACCCTGCAACGTGTGGGAAACGTCCGTCTGCTGCTGGAGTTTTGGAAACCCCATTCTCCATTGCATCCTTAATTTCTTGTCCGGTCAAAGTGATCGTAACCAGATCGTTATTGAATGGTAGTACTCCGAGTACTTCACCTTGTGTAATGGGTCCTTCATTAATGGATTCGCGAATACCGCCACCATTTTGCAGGGCGATTACCGCATTAGTGCCAGCTTTCTTGGCTGCAAAAAGCATACCATCGGCAATCAGATTACCAAGGTTAGTTTCCTTTGTACGAACATTATCACGAACGCCGTTTAGAACAACCTCTGAGTTTCCTACTACCTCATTGCTCAGTTCTAGAATACCTGGCTTATAGTCGGTATCCAGGATCTTTTTAGCTTCAGGATCCTCTGCGATAACATAGTTAGCGCCGTTCTTAGCGTCGATGGAGATTAATTGGTCTTTCCAATCTGTCAGTACGCCATCTTTGTTAAATTTAACTTCAAGCTGACCAAGGAAGAGTCCTTTTTCACCAGTTTGTACAATAAGCTTCGGTGCATTAGGATCGCTGTTATCTACAACCGCTTGATCTAATTGCGTATGGCTGTGACCACCGACAATAATATCAATACCGTTAACCGCTTTGGCTAACTTGAGATCCTCTTCGTAGCCAAGGTGTGAGAGAACAATAATCTTGTTAATCTTTTCTTTTTGCAGCATAGCGACAGTTTCTGTTGCCTTCACTACAGCATTCTCAAAAGTTACTTTACCTGGTGAAGCAATGTTGGCAGTATCTTCTGTCGTCAGACCAATGATACCAACCTGTTCTCCGTCAACTTCTTTGATTAGAGCAGGGTAGATGGTTGCCGCATTACCCGAACGACCGATTTCATTGGTAAACATTTTGCTTAGCGTATCATCTGCAGAGAAATTCACATTGGATGAGACAAAAGGGAACTTAGCGTTGCCGATGAATTTGGAAAGCACTTCAGAACTTTCACCATTTTTATCAAATTCATGGTTCCCGAAAGTCATAGCATCATATTGAACCAGATTCATAAAGGTCAGTTCTGCTTGACCCAGATACTTGTTGAAGTAGAGTGTTCCGGAGAACACATCACCCGCATCGAGAAGAATAGGGTTTTCTGTAGTCGCCTTAGCAGTTTTGATTGCTGTTACACGGCGCAAGATGTTGTTTGGTGAGCTTACAGTATCTAATCCTGCATGCGTATCGTTGGTGTGTAGAACTGTTAATGGGAAGTCTTCAGTTGTCTCCGGCAGTGGTGCACCTTTCAGATCCACAATCCGGCCCTCAACAGCGGAAGTGTTCGCAGTGACAGTTCCAACTTCTTTAAGATACTTCGTAAATACATCAAAGTCCGGCAGGTACAGCAGATTCACACGGCCTTCTTTATAGGCCTTCTCAAGGGAAGTATAAAAATCTCCACCTTTAGCTGTGAAAGCATTAGTAGCTACTTCATAAGATGCTTTTAGATCTAGAGGAACGTATTTGTCTCCGTTCTTCACTTCGATACGTAATACACGTTCGTTCACAGGCTTCGTAGAGTCATAGTAGAATTTCAACCCTGCAACGTGTGGGAAACGTCCGTCTGCTGCTGGAGTTTTGGAAACCCCATTCTCCATTGCATCCTTAATTTCTTGTCCGGTCAAAGTGATCGTAACCAGATCGTTGTTGAAAGGAAGTACTCCGAGTACTTCACCTTGTGTAATGGGTCCTTCATTAATGGATTCGCGAATACCGCCACCATTTTGCAGGGCGATTACGGCAGTAGTGCCAGCTTTCTTGGCTGCAAAAAGCATACCATCGGCAATCAGATTACCAAGGTTAGTTTCCTTTGTACGAACATTATCACGAACGCCGTTTAGAACAACCTCTGAGTTTCCTACTACCTCATTGCTCAGTTCTAGAATACCTGGCTTATAGTCGGTATCCAGGATCTTTTTAGCTTCAGGATCCTCTGCGATAACATAGTTAGCGCCGTTCTTAGCGTCGATGGAGATTAATTGGTCTTTCCAATCTGTCAGTACGCCATCTTTGTTAAATTTAACTTCAAGTTGACCAAGGAAGAGTCCTTTTTCACCAGTTTGTACAATAAGCTTCGGTGCATTAGGATCGCTGTTATCTACAACCGCTTGATCTAATTGCGTATGGCTGTGACCACCGACAATAATATCAATGCCATTAACCGCTTTGGCTAACTTGAGATCCTCTTCGTAGCCAAGGTGTGAGAGAACAATAATCTTGTTAATCTTTTCTTTTTGCAGCATAGCGACAGTTTCTGTTGCCTTCACTACAGCATTCTCAAAAGTTACTTTACCTGGTGAAGCAATGTTGGCAGTATCTTCTGTCGTCAGACCAATGATACCAACCTGTTCTCCGTCAACTTCTTTGATTAGAGCAGGGTAGATGGTTGCCGCATTACCCGAACGACCGATTTCATTGGTAAACATTTTGCTTAGCGTATCATCTGCAGAGAAATTCACATTGGATGAGACAAAAGGGAACTTAGCGTTGCCGATAAATTTGGAAAGGGTATCAGAATCTTTATCAAATTCATGATTACCGAAAGTCATAGCGTCATATTTGACCAGATTCATAAAGGCCAGATCTGCTTGACCCAGATACTTGTTGAAGTAGAGTGTTCCGGAGAACACATCACCCGCATCGAGAAGAATAGGGTTTTCTGTAGTCGCCTTAGCAGTTTTGATTGCTGTTACACGGCGCAAGATGTTGTTTGGTGAGCTTACAGTATCTAATCCTGCATGCGTATCGTTGGTGTGTAGAACTGTTAATGGAAAATCTTCAGCAGTACTAAAATCAATCTGTGCTACAACCGCATCATGATCGGATACCCGACCTTTCGATGGAGAGAAGTCGGCATTTAGATGGACGACATCTACTTTGGAAGAAGCCGTTAGATTTTTACTGACAAGAATATGATCCAGTACTTGAGAGTTTCCGTCATAGGTGTACGTATACTGCTCATTTAAAGGCAATGTGTCGATCAAATTGTCCAGCTCTGTACCTTTTAAAATAGTTGCAGTTTTAGTGAATTGGAAATCATTCAAATCGCCAAGAGCTACGACGTTGGCTTCAGGATTAGCAGTCAGAACCTCTTTGACAAATCCGTTTACGACCGCCGCAATTTTATGACGTTGTGTTTCACTGGACAATACCGGTGGCTGAACGTTCCCGAAAGGACCATTATCGCCGCCTTTTGAATTGAAATGGTTTGCGATCACGATCACTTTTTCGCCACCGAAAATAAATTGTGCAGCAAGTGGTTTACGTGAACTAGCAAATGCAGCATTCGTTGGATCAATTCGTCCCGGATTGTAGGTCAGCTTGTCTGTCGCTGCATCATAAGCAACGGATTGCGTAGATGTACCTTTTTGACCGTTTACACTATCCGCAAGCTGTACTCTTGCTGGATTGTACAAGAAGCCTACGCGAATGTTTCCGCCTGGAGCTCCGCCATCCTGATTGTTGACTGGAGCGATGTCTGTGTATTTATATACAGGACCGCCTGCAGTTTCAATAGCCTTAATCAGTTCGTCAGCACTTGCTTCAGTGATTCCATTGTTGGTTTCACCATTGCTATCCTGCATTTCGACCACGCCGATAATGTCAGGCTTTTTCATATTATTCGTGATGGAGTCGGCAAGTTTCTGGATTTTTGTTGTTCCGACGCCTGGGTAGAAGTTCTCAATGTTGTATGAAGCGATTAATAGCTTGTCCTCATTAACCTCAAGAGTAGTTGTTTCTTGTTTAAAAGTACTTGGGGTAATGGTTGGCAGCTTACCGTTCTCCGGAATTACTTTGAAATTGCCATTGTTGTATCCGATGACCCCTGTAACATCTCCAGCGAACTTATCTCCGGTGATGACTTCTTGACCCGGATTTCCATAAGCAATGATAAGGCGCTGAGGATTGAATTGGTTATATTCTTTTAGAACTAGTCCACCAGCTGGTGTGATGACATCAGGAGTATCATTTTCTACTCTTGTAGGGATGTTATAAAGCATGGAATTTCCGCTACCACTTGTCCAGTAAGGACTAATAATCGTAGGGGTAGGGAGTTTTACAAGCATACCTTCTAACGATTCATAAAAATCTATGGCATCTTCACTAGGTTCAAAATCAGCCATGCTGTCATTATCAATGATGGAAGAAGGAATAGCTCTTCCACCTTTGCCAAGTACGATAGGTTCAGGCACAGTATAACTAGAAGAGGAATCTACTGTTAGTGATGTCATATTAATTTGAGTGGAGGTTAGATTGCTCGCACTTCCTTCGTTATACTCGGAAACGACTCCATTAACGCGCACTAAATCTCCAACTTTAGGTTTAAGGGATGCATTTGTGCTGTAAACGAAAATACCTTCCGATGTGTTCACATTATTGTCCGGCTGAGGGTCCTGCATAAAGAAACCTCTATAAGCGCCAGTTGCGAATGTGTATCCGTATTGGGTAACGATACCTTCTACGTCAGTAACGTTCTGACCTACATACTCAGAGGCATGAGATTCTCCTTGAATATCATGTATACGAGGGAGATCAGAAGCTTTATAAGCAAAGGTATACACCTTACTTGTCTTACCATCTGCTACGACAATTGCATTAATGGTAAGATCTTTACTAACTGTAATTGGATCTGAATAAAGCTTGCTTGCTGCTGTCGGTTCAGTTCCATCGGTCGTGTAATGAATTTGTGCTCCAAGGGTAGGGCTGGATAGGGTCACAGCACTTCCTTTAATGATGCGACCTGCACCAGGGCTCGCCATTACGGAAAAGGTTTCTTCCACCAAAGCGTTTTCGTTAAGTGGAATGAATTGATAAGTTGTATTATATTGCTCGATAACCCCAGTGATACTATCAAAGGTTGCACCCTTTACTAGTTTAGGCAGGGTTGAGAAAATTGTGAATTGTTGTCCGCCTTGACTTGCAGTCACTGTATTTCCATTTACATTATCTATAGTGACATTATTCATAGTTACCAGTTGAGCTTCATGGTTTTCTCCGTTCGCTGCAGACAAGTCGGTTGCTGTAATCAATTTAGGTGCGGGTACACCTACATCACTCGCAACGACAGAGTATTGAAGTCCGCTTTGGAGTTTGAGCTCTTGCAGGTTGCTGTAGATATCCATCTCGCCACTAACTGCAACACGATCTCCAACGTTTGCGAACTCTGGGAATCCATAAAGTACGATCCCGCCGGTTCCATCCTGAATATACATTTTTGCTGCGTTAATGTGAGTTACGATACCTTCTGTTGAAATATTCTGACCTTTATTACCAAGGCGTGCTGTTGCGACGTCTGTTTTGGTCAAAATCGTGTAGTCAAAAGTCGTTATTGCGCTGTTTGGCATATTCGATTCTGAAGCATACGCTTTAATCGTAGTGTCCTCAGTTAAGGTAATAGGCCCTGTGTAAGGTTGGAAATCAGTTGAACCACCTGATCCATAAACAGCTGAATAGACGGATGCTCCAACTGTCGGAGAGTTCAGAGAAATTTCAGTGCCTACCGGCCAGGCATTAGCGGCTGGTGAAGCTACTACGGAGCTAGCTGTCTCTGGTGCTTTACCATAACTACTATTGCGTGGACTTGCTGCTTGAACAACAAAATCCGCAACGTTGTTATCCGTATCTAGACCACGGCTATCAGCTGGTGCACCAGCTGCAGCTTTACGAATAGCGGCTGTTGCGTTGGTGAGAGCAGGTGTTGGAGTTCCCTCAACACCTGTAGCTGTACCATAGCCAACTAAATCTATCGTATTATTCGATGGGTCAACCAAGTCGACTTTACCGTTTGTCCCACTCATAGCTAGGATACCTGCGGCATCAGGAGTAGGTAGTGCAGCAGTTCCTCCTGTTCCAGCAGCCTCTTGGACGAGGTAGTATCCATTTGCAGGAATAGTTCCTGTTAATTCTGTTCCGCTGCTAAAGGTTCCAGTTGCGGAAGTATACCGAACTTTCCATCCAGTCAAGACTACTGGTTTGTTGGTAGGATTGTATAATTCAATAAAATCATTCTTAAACTCTGCTCCGCTGTTTCCACCACCGCCATAGACTTGTGAGATAACAATATTGCTATTATCCGGTGCTGCCTCGGCAGTCTGAATAGCTGGTAGCACACTGCCGACAAGCATTAACATTGCCAGTCCACTAGCCCACCATTTCCTTACTCTTGAAGAAATAATCATTTGGATAAGTATTCTCCCCTCAAATCTTTTATTAGAAACCTACTAAATCTTATCATTCAAATGTAAAATGAAAGGTTGGTTTGCATCAATATAAATTAAAGGTTCTATAAATTAAAATAAAAAGTTATTGTTTTCGCATAAGAATAGGGGCTGAAAATAGTGCATAAATACAATAATCCTTAAAATCTAGTGTTTATTGGATGATGAATAGTCCCATATATGAATTAATTTTTATAGTTGAATTATCAAAGGATTACAACAAATGTATTCTATACTTCTGTTAAATTTTACATTTGAATAACAATAGAGAAGGAGTTATTGGGCTCGACTATTTGGGAGGTCTTAGAACAAAAAAATGCCCATTCAGCTTCTTGTTGAGAAGTGAATAGGCATTATTTATTTTAAATTTACTTGGATAAAACAGACTACTGTTGTGGAAGTTCTAGCCGCTCTAATCCGTCCATATATTTGCGCAGCGCCTGAGGAATGTAGATAGAACCATCCTCTTGCTGGTGATTCTCCAGCAGCGGGATCAGAATTCTTGGCGTAGCCACTGCGGTGTTATTTAAGGTGTGGCAGTATTGTAAGCGACCGTCCGCATCCCGATAACGGATGCCCGAACGGCGAGCTTGGAAATCGAGTAGATTAGAAGCCGAATGGGTCTCACCGTATGCGCCTCTGCTAGGCATCCATGTCTCGATGTCATACTGCTTATGCGTCTTCAGGGACATATCCCCTGTGCAGACAGCCATGACTCGATAGGGGAGCTCTAAGAGCTGAAGAATGTGCTCGGCATTTGCGAGGATCTCGTGAAGCATATGGTCCGAGACACCTTCGTCATTTCGGCATAAGATGACTTGCTCAATCTTCGAGAACTGATGTACGCGGTACAGCCCGCGCACATCTCGCCCCGCTGATCCAACTTCACGGCGGAAGCAAGTCGACATTCCGGCTAGTCGCATGGGTGTGTCAAGCTCTACAATCTCATCACTGTAGAGTGAAACTAGCGACACTTCAGATGTGCCTACCAGCCAGCGATTATCTCCGCTGAGCTCGTACGTCTGATCCATCCCACCCGGGAAGAATCCGGTTCGCTCCAACGCTTCAGGGCGGACAATCACAGGAACATCCATCACGGTGAATCCGCGTGCAGTGAGCACATCTAGGGCAAGTCTTTGTACAGCGAGATGTAACATCAGGCCGGCTCCTTTGAGCACATAGCTGCGAGGACCGCCTGCTTTGATGCCACGGGGAATATCAATAATATCGTGGAGTTCACCTAGCTCCACATGATCACGAGGCGCAAAGCCGAATTCCGGCACCGCTCCGTTCAACCGCAGTTCTACATTATCGTTATCATCGTGGCCGATGGGTGTATCCTGCGACACCGGATTCGGTGCGAGCAGCATGAGCTCTCTACAGCGGCGTTCAGCCTCGTTCAGATCAGCTTCCAGCAGGCTCAGCCGATGATTGAGTTCTCGTACCTGTGCTTTGACGATCTCTCCAGCAGGGCGGTCACCCTGCCGTAATAATCGTTCAACCTCTTTGGTTAGCCCATTACGTTCGGCTCTCATTTGTTCTGTTTCTTGTCGCAGGCCCCGGCGCTTCTCATCCCAATCCAGCAATTCATCCAGTGGGAAGTCGATTCTTTTCCAGGTAGCAGTGTTTCTTACAAGCTCTTGATTATCCTTGATCCAGTTCATTTCCAGCATCTCGCTCGCTCCTTTTTGTTTAAAAGATAAGAAAGTGTAAGTTTCACACTTCACTTTATCCTTCTAGTTCTCGCACAAACACTTACCGTCCTTATAAGGACGCCGAAGGTATTTATGCTTGAAAAAACGCAAAAAACGCCCTCATCCATGGGACGAGGAGCGTCAGCTCGCGGTGCCACCCAGGTTGATCGAATCTCCTTAACAGCAGGAAAGAATTCGACCCTCTTTGGTCTTCGCGGTAACGGGCGAAACCCGGTGAACTTAGGGAGTCATTATAGGCTCCGGTCGCAGACGCCTCACGGTTGGATGCCGATCATTGGCCTGATTGTTGGATTTAATATTGTTGCTTAGTATATCGCAAGAGTGGGATGAGCGCAAGCGTTTATGGTTTGACAATAATATCTAATCTGCGATAGGATTAATATTAATTTAAAGTATTCCTGTCGGGATAAATACTTGCAGTGTGAGCTGCTTAATAGGATGAAAGAGGTGGAGAAGTGGCTAAAATTGTTGTGATTAACGGAACGCCTTCCTTGGTATCGCGCATCAATGCAGTTATAGAGTATGCGGAGGCAAGCTTAACGGATCAGGGCTTTGAGGTTGAGCGTATTAACGTAGCAGAGCTGCCAGCGGAAGATTTGATTCATACCAAGTTTGAGAGTGATTCTATCGTCAAAGCGAACGGCCTTGTAGCCGAAGCGGATGCGGTAATCGTGGTTAGCCCGGTTTATAAAGCCTCTTATACAGGCGTGCTCAAGACCTTCTTGGATCTAGTTCCACAAAAGGGATTGGCCGGCAAAATCGTACTCCCGCTCTTCATGGGTGGCAGTCTTGCACATCTACTTACGATTGATTATGCTTTGAAACCTGTGTTGTCTGTACTCGGTGCACGTTACATTCTTGGTGGAGTGTATGCCGTGGATTCTCAGGTGGTTCGTAATGATCACGGAGTGGTAGAGCTTGCTGAGGAGCTGAAGCTGCGACTGAATGATGCTTTAGCTGAGCTGGCAGAAGAAACTACACATCGTGTGGAACGCAAGGCTTAAGACTAAGTAGCAAGCATTCTGTTTCGGATGGATTCATACCAACTATATAAGCGTCTCATTCATACCTGATCCAAGGGGTGAAGGGACGCTTTTTGCTATAGCAAAAAGGCCATCTCACTGTGAAAGTAGAGAATGGCCTCTTTTTTATATAGGGTTCGTTATAATCCGGTCTTACAAATCGTCGAATCCGTTATCGTCGCCAACCTTACCGTAGTTACGGGACTTAGCTTCGAAGAAGTCGGTTTTGGTGGCATTAAGCGCATCATCGGAGAAAGGTTTGATCCAAGGCATGCAGTTAACATCAACGCCTTGGTAGGCTTTTTCCATACCCATCAAGGTTAAGCGCTTGTTCGCTGTATATTTGATGTAGTCACTAAGCTCGTTAAGATCAATACCGCGGACATTAGTAAGGGTGTAGTAAGCCCAGTTGGTTTCAAGTTCTACCGCGCGGTCGATCGTACGATACACGTAATCCATGTTCTCTTTAGTGTTCAACTCAGGGAAATCTACAAGCAGCTGCTTAAATACTTCTGCGAAGAAATAGCAGTGCTGGTTCTCGTCACGTTGGATATAAGAGATCATTTGGCTGGTCGCCATCATCTTCTGGTCACGGGCCAGATTGTAGAAGAAGGCGAAGGTGCTGTAGAAGAAAATTCCTTCCAAGATGAGATCCGCTACCAGCGCATGGAAAAAGGTCTGTCTCGTAGGGTTATCACGGAACTCTTGATAAATATCAGAGATAAACTGATTGCGTTCCAGCAGGACAGGGTCTTTTTTCCAATATTCAAAAATTTCTTTCTGCTCACTTTCCGACACGATTGAGGAAAGAACATAGGAATAGGATTGGTTATGCACCACTTCTTGTTGTCCGATAATGGCAGAGATAGCTTCTAGAGAAGAGTCAGTAAAATAACGCTTCACGTCGCTTACGAACATCGTCTGCATCGAGTCTAACACGGCGAGTAGAGAGATGTTGATCTTAAATACGCGTTGCTCCTCTGCATCGAGCATAGGGAATTGTTGCGCATCTTTGGACATTGGGATTTCATCCGCGATCCAGTGATTCAGCAGCAGCACCTTGTACAGCTTGTACATATGCGGCATGCGGATATCGTTCCAGTTCAGAATACCGGAGCACTCACCGTCGATGATGCGTGTGGATTGGTTGGGTGCTTCAGTGTTAAAAATCTTTTGTAGTTGCATTTATTTTCCCTCCATTTTTTTGCGCGGGTAATCTTTCTTTGGTGTCTTGTTCATAGAAAGGCGGTGATGGAGTAACGGAGAGGAAGTTTGGAGCTGTAGGAGCGTCAGCGACCGCCTTTGTCATCGGATGTCATCCGCTAATAGCGGTAAAGATCAAGACATCTGATGACAACAGCGGCCGGAAGCCCAAACATTCCTCGCAGTTACGAAATTCATCATCGTTTTTCTATTCAGGGCACTAAGATAATTAGCTAGCGCAAGAATCACACTCTTCTATTGTCAAAGCACGGCTACGCACATAATAAGTTGATTTCAATCCGCCCTTCCAGGCGTTCAGATGCAGCTCAAGGAACTCGGTAGCCTTGATGTCAGGACGAACATACAGGTTGAAGCTTTGGCCTTGATCGACGTGACGCTGACGAGCAGAAGCCATGCGGATCGACCAGTTTTGGTCAATTGTAAACGCAGTTTTATAGTACCAAATCGTCTTGTCGGACAGATCCGGTGCTGGGTTAGCGATCTTGTAAGTTGTTTTCTCTTCATAGGAAAGCAGTTCATACAAAGGATCAATGCTGGCTGTGGAGCCGGCAATAATCGATGTGGAGCCGTTCGGTGCAATCGCGAACATCCATGCGTTACGAACACCGTCTTTAGCCACTTCTTCTTGCAGCTCGCGCCATTGTTCAGTGGTTACATATTTACCTTCTTGTTCACCGCTAACGTAGCCACGTGAAGTAAAGTATGCACCTGTCTCCCAATCGGAACCGGCGAACTTCGGATAACGGCCTTTTTCACGGGCAAGCTCCATGCTCGAACGTACCAACAGGTAGTTGATGTGTTCATACAAATGGTTGTTATATTCTACGGCTTCATCAGATTCCCAACGAATGCCCTTGAGTGCCAATAGGTGATGCAAGCCGAATGTGCCGAGACCCACTGCGCGGTATTGGCTGTTCGTGTATTGTGCTTGCAGAACTTCAATATTATTAATGTCGATTACGTTGTCCAGCATACGTACTTGGATAGGTACAAGTCTTTCCAGCACACCAGCTGGAATCGCACGTGCCAAGTGAATCGAATTCAGGTTGCAGACTACGAAATCGCCAGGGATTTTGGAGATAACAATCCGGGTCTTGCCATCTTTGGTTACTAATTCTTCCTGTTCAATAACGGTAGCGGATTGATTCTGCATAATTTCTGTGCACAGGTTGGAAGAGAAGACCATACCTTGGTGACGGTTCGGGTTCGTCCGGTTAACCGTATCACGGTAGAACATATATGGAGTACCTGTTTCAAGCTGTGATTTCATAATCCGTTTCATGATGTCGATCGCAGGAACGGTAATACGGGACAATTCCAAATTGGCTGTAGCTTCAGCATATTTTTCACGGAAAGTGCCTTTACCAAGCTCTTCATCGTAGAAGTCTTCCAGACCAAGCGGACGACCGTTCTCATCCGTCCAGCCCATAACCTTCTTCACTTCATGTGGGCAGAAGAGGTTCCAGTGGCTGCGTGATTCAACGGCTTCCATGAACAAGTCCGGCAGGGTTACACCGTGGAATACGTCATGTGCACGCATACGCTCGTCACCATTATTTAGTTTAAGATCGAGGAAAGCGAGAATATCTTTATGGAATACATCAAGGTAGACAGCGACAGCACCTTTACGTGTTCCGAGCTGGTCTACACTGACTGCTGTATTGTTCAATTGGCGAATCCAAGGAATTACGCCGGAGCTAGTGTTCTTATGGCCACGGATATCCGAACCACGTGCCCGTACTTTACCAAGGTAGACGCCGATACCGCCACCCATTTTGCTAAGGCGCGCTACGTCTGTATTAGAGTCAAAGATACCCTCTAGGGAATCGTCTACCGTATCAATGAAGCAGCTGGATAGCTGTCCAGCGACCTTTTTGCCGGCATTGGACATTGTAGGGGTAGCAGCTGTCATGTAGATGTTGCTCATAGCCCAGTAAGCTTCTTTTACAAGCTCAAGACGTTTCTCAGCTGGTTCACGGTGCATCAGGTACATAGCAATAATCATATAACGTTCTTGTGGAAGCTCCATTACACGGCCGTCAAAATCATGCGCCAAATAACGGTCGGATAGCGTAAGCAGACCGATATAGTCAAACAAAAGATCGCGTGTATAATCGATACACCCACCTAGTTCGATAATTTGTTCTTTGGTGTAATGACTTAGAAGCTCTTCACGATAGATTCCTTTTTTTACGAGATCCGTAATTAGCGGGTACAGCTCACCGTAAGGCTCTTCTGGATAAGCTTTATAGCGGCGATGAACGGCTGCTTTTTTATAAAGGGTAGTCAGAAGGGCACGGGCAGCTGCAAACTTCCAAGTAGGCTCTTCTTTCGTTACAAGCTCTAGAGCACTCATGGTGAAGGCATTGCTAATTTCTTCTCCGCTTACGGAGTCACGACGCAGTTTGGAAATTACTCCCCGCAGCAATGTTTCTTTATTTAGTTGATCAAGACCTTCTAAGATACGGTCGGCGTATACGGAAAGGCGCTTCTCATCAAAAGCCAGTTGGCGATTATCTGGTTTTACTACGAATTGTGGCATGGTTATTTCATCCCTTCTTATTTTGGATTAATTTTGAATATCAAAAATTGATATATTATAGCGCAGTAGGCTGCCACAGAAAGACCTCCGAGCCGTTCGTACTGGCCGGAATGTCGATTATGCGTTGGTTAGAGCTTCCTCGGTAAGGAAGTGTAGTATCTTTCAATTCTTCTATAAAACGTCCATCTATTAATACCTGACACTGTGTAAGTAGATTCCACTCCGGCGAACCGGGAAGGGCGGTTAGTTCCTCATACGTATAACCACTGTAAATCCAGATGGGGAAGCCAGGGAGCACGGCGCGAAGCTCATGAATGAACCCAAGTACCTCTTCTGCCGAGAAAAAAGGATCGCCGCCTGCCAGTGTTAGACCATCCAGCAAAGGGTTAGCGGCGATTTCTGCAATGATTTCATGTTGACGTTCTAAGGTGAAGAATTCTCCATATTTAAAGTTCCATGTCTCGGGATTAAAGCATCCCGGGCAACGATGACGGCAGCCGCTGATGAAGAGGACGGCCCGCATGCCCTCTCCCTCGTTAATCGACTCCGGATAGTATCCGCAAATATTCATAAATGCTTAACGCGATCCCGTACTTCGGCTTGTTTGGCGGCATTGAAGCGGGTCTGATAGTCGCCAGTTAAATAACCTGTAACTCTGCGCAAACGACGGATGTGCACGTCATTCTCATGTGCGTTGCAGGAAGGACAGTTTGTCCCAATTACACCTTCGTATCCGCAGCTGGAGCAGCGGTCAATCGGATGGTTAATGCTGAAGTAGCTGACCTGTTGTTCTAGTGCATATTTAATGATTTTGATAAAAGCAGATGGATTGCTGCGGGCATTGCCATTTAATTCGACATAAGAAATAGCCCCGGCATTGCAGTATTCATGGAAAGGAGCTTCCAAGCTGATCTTCTGAGCAGCACCTAGATCGTAGTATACAGGGATGTGGAAAGAGTTCGTATAATACTCACGGTCAGTTACGCCCGGAATAGAACCCAGTACCTTGCGATCAATCTTGGTGAATTTGCCGGACAGGCCCTCTGCTGGTGTTGCGAACAAGGTAATGTTGAGATTAAGTTCCTCACTTTTAAGGTCGCAATACTCCCGCATGTGACGCACGATAGCCACAGCCTTGGCATGGACTTCCATATCCTCGCCATGGTGTTTGCCATACATGGCTTTCATGCATTCCGCCATACCGATGAAGCCAAGCGACAGACTACCATGCTTCAGCAGTTCGCCTACAGAGTCTTCAGGAGCGAGATTTTCGCCGCCTTCCCAGACGCCTTCTCGCATCATGAAATCGGATGCTTTAGCTTTTTGCGCGCTTTGGATGTGGAAACGATGAAGAAGTCCTTCCAGCGCAATATCCATATAGTGATTTAGATCCTCATAGAAGCCAGCTTCGTCTGCGACGGTACGTCGGCCTGTTACTGTGCCGTGTGCCAGACCGAGACGAACCAGATTCAGTGTATTAAAGGAAAGGTTGCCCTTCCCGGAGCAATGATTACGCCCAAAACGGTCACCGAGCACTCGGGTGCGGCAGCCCATTGTAGCAAATTCCGTATCAGGATCACTTGGATCATAATACTGCAAGTTGAGCGGAGCGTCCAGATTAGCGAAGTTCGGATATAGTCTGCGTGCAGAACATTCCGCCGCTTTTAGGAACAATTCATAGTTAGGATCGCCTTGCTGTTGATTGACTCCTTGCTTGCATTTGAAGATTTGAATCGGGAACACAGGTGTTTCTCCGCTGCCAAGTCCGTTCATCGTTGCTGTTAGCAGGGAGCTGATCACAAGCTGACCTTCTGGTGAAGTACAAGTACCATAATTGATGCTGGTAAACGGAATTTGCCCACCGGATCGGCTGGACATGGTATTGAGGTTATGTACCATACTTTCAGCCGCTTGCAGGGTTTCGATTTCGGTTTCCTTTAGTGCAAAACGAAACGCTTTTGGATATAACTCCGCCAGATCGGTCCGACTCATTGTAATCTCGCCCAAAGAATCATTAGCTTGTCCCTCATCAAAATAATCCAGACCCTTGCGGAACAGCTTAGCGAAGGATTTGGTTACATAAGGTGCTAGATCATAGTCGAGCTTATTGGCGGATACGCCGCCATATTGAGCATTTTGCTGGGATTGAAAAATAATTGCTACCAGTGACATAGCTGTCATTATGGAGTTCGGAGGACGAACACTGCCGTTGCCGGTGTTGAAGCCTTCGCGGAGAAGCTTATCAAACGGGATAAAAATGCAGTTAGTCGTTCCGATTGCGTATTGATCCAGATCATGCACATAGACGACATTGTCATCAATGGCTTGCACTAGCTGCGGTGGCATCGTAAAGTTGCGGGCGTACCATTTTGAATATTCACTGCCGAACTTGCTCATTTTACCGGAGAAACTCTCTCCGTTCAAATTGGCATTCTCGCGCAGCAAGTCCAAATCCCGGCTGTCGATAATATCGCGTCCTAAATCAATGAGCTCTTCTAAAAGAACTTCTCGTGCATTTGTTGTACCGTTAAATTGTCTCTCCAACAACGTCATTGTATAGCTCTCCTCTCAGTCTATCGTCCTATCATTAAGAAGTGGTGCCGCATAAGCGGCCGTATATTCATTGTGATCTCATAAAAAAAGCATCCTCTAGCGAGGATGGCAGAAAATGCCCGATGCGTTATGTAAATATCCACACAGATATTTGTAGTGGCCTCTAAGAAGATGACCGCATGCGGACACCGTTCCTGTTCCTCGCAGGCACTCATAGTTGGTGTCGTCGAAACAGGCAGGTCTCCTGGCTTCCGTAGGACCTCTCAGCGCCTTCCCAAGGGGGCTCTTACCCCTCAGTGGCTTCTGCCAGGAGATCTGCCCATCTTAAGCTTCTAAAAGCTTGTAAGGGGCATCCGGTTACAGTGGCGGGACCGCAGCGGATTTTCACCGTACTTCCCTATTAAGCTCTAATTCCGATAAAGGATCAAAGCGCCTGTCTCCACTATATTTTGTTGTCGTTAGATAAAAATAACCCAAGATGTTGTGTTTGTAAACAGTTTTTTAGAAAACCCGCGCGGGGAGCGGGTTCTTCAAAAGTACTCCACAAATGATCCACAGGCTGTCCATAAGTAATCCACAATTGATCCACAGGCATATAAAAAATGATTCATAAATTGTCCGAAAAGATGCCACAAAGAGTCCATAAATGTAGTGCAGATGACCCTAGAATTCATGTTAGAAAAAATACTTGTGGCGAAAGTCATATTTCGGAGAATTTTGGGGAAAGAAGAAGGGGCATAATAAAGCTGAGATCATTTGTGGGAGAGCGGTGGAGTTGTTACAATAGAAGGAGACACATACTTTAAAATTCCGAGGAGGTATTCTCATGCCTATTGCTGAAGTAACCGTTATTCCGATTGGAACAGGTAGTACGAGCCTTAGCAGCTACGTTGCGGATATGCAGCGAGTGCTGAAGACGGTAGAAGGGATTACTTATGAGCTTACATCCATGGGTACAATCATCGAAGGGCCTCTTCAGCGTATTTTTGCTGCAGTCGAAGCGCTGCACGAGTCTCCTTTTGCCGCAGGTGCAGAGCGTGTCTCTACCTCACTTAAAATAGACGACCGCCGCGATAAACCCTCCACTAGCCGTGGAAAGCTGGAGTCTGTGGAGCGTAAACTACAGGTGGAATAGCAGTTTGGGAGAGTAGGGAAATAGGGAGAAATAGGCTTGCGTTTCTGGCTGAAAGTTGTATAATATTTTTTGTTTGACAGAAAAATCAGCCTTAAGCTGGTGTAGCTCAGGGGTAGAGCAACGCACTCGTAATGCGTAGGCCGGGGGTTCAATTCCCTTCACCAGCATCCAAAAAAAACATACGTGGCGCGGATTCTTGGAATTTCGAGGGGCGCGCTTTTTTTAATTGTTCTACCCTTTATTTGAATAAAGAGTTTTCTGGGGGATAAGTATAAAATTCTGAAGAGTGGTGCGGACTTCCTGACTGACGCACTCGTCCAATCCAAGGACTCGGTATGGTACAGGGAAGAGCCGAATTTCATCAAGATTGAAGACGGCGTTTTCGTCCGGCAGAGATTTGAATTTAGAGCATACATAAAATAATCCGCCGAGCATGAGCTTGGCGGATTATTGCTGCTTCATTTGAAAACTCTCTACACACTGGACTCTAGAGCATACCGGTGATTTGGTCCAGCTTTCCGTTCTTACCTTCTTTCAGGCCCCCAAGCAACAGCCAGTTTCTCGCATGCCGAAGGGGGAAACAAAAGATCAATGGAGCAGGCTTCTTTCTCGCGACAATGACGTGATTACTTTTTGCTCCAGGCCTCATTTATGAAAATAAGCACTTGGTTGGGGCCAGTTCTCTTCATCACTCTAAAGCCCGTTGTGGAAACGGTCCCTATGCCTTGAGCGTTCGGAAAACAGTATCCGCCGGGACTGCAAGTTCCGTCGTCCCGAACTCGCAGTTTCCCAACTATTCCAACAGGCACCCATTCTGGACGGTCAAGGCGTGACACATATTCAGCTGTAGGATCCCAGGCCGGATTGAGGACCGGCTCCGATTTGGTGAAGGCCAAACGGGTTACGGTGCCATCAGGCTCCTTCAGTTCTGGGATAACCACCTCGTGGTATTGGATTCTCCCCCATTCATCTTTAAGGAACAGATCGTGCCAGCGCAAATCACTTGCATCTGCGATCATTGCCGGCGTTGCGCTTACGACACCAAGAATGTATTCATCTTCAGCGGTAGCCTTGCGGATCATCTCTCCTTCGCCATGGAAAGTTACGAAATATCCGACGTCAATCGGAAGTCCGTCAGAAGTCTCGAACATTTCTGCATAATCCGCAGCTGCAGGAGATATCACTGCACCATCGAGAAACAGATTTCCGGTCGATCCTTGAAGCACAGCGGCATTAAGCGTTGGACCGACAACTAGGCCGTTGGCCAGATGCCAGGATAAGGGGAACCGGGTAGCCCCGTTCGTGCCCATGATATGTGACCCGAAATGGTTCGCCACATTGTTTAATCCTTCGACATGAGATAAATCAGCAACAGAGATATTCTGCTGGCCTTCAACGTGTGAGACGGCACCACCTGCTGTATTGTTGCTTCCTTCCACGTGAGATATATTTCCGTTGGCTGTATTTAATTGTCCTTCGGCATGCGAAATGGGACCGCTGGCAACATTAATCGCCCCTTCAGCATGGGTCATGTTATTGGTGGCTCGGGTTCGAAAGCCTTCCGCATGTGAATTTAGTCCCGATGCTTCAGTACCTTGGCCTTCGGCATGGGAAGATGGACCACTCGCGATCGAGTCCATCCCCTCCGCATGGGCGGAATCGTTCGCCGCCCGAGTGCGACGACCTTCCGCATGAGAGGCGGATCCGATAGCGGTGGTCGAATTACCCTCGGCATGTGAACCGAAACCATCAGCAATACTCCCAATCCCTTCTGCATGCGCGGCGCTATCGTTTGCCTGAGTGCTAAAGCCTTCCGCATGGGCAGCGGTTTTGGTAGCGGCGGTGAAGTTGCCTTCAGCATGTGAACCGACACCGCTGGCAATACTCTCAATCCCTTCTGCATGCGCGGCGTCCTCGCTTGCCTCGGTTAAAAAGCCTTCCGCATGGGCGGCGCCTCCGGTAGCGGTGGTTCTGCTGCCCTCGGCATGTGAACCGATACCGCTGGCAATACTCTCAATCCCTTCCGCATGGGCGGCGTTCTCATTTGCCTGGGTTTCCTTTCCTTCGGCATGGGAGGATTGACCTCTTGCGATCGAGAGTGTGCCCTCGGCATGGGCGGCATCGTTCGCTGCCTGAGTGCGATAGCCTTCCGCATGAGAGGCGGATCCGGTAGCGGCGGTCGAGTTGCCCTCGGCATGGGCGGTATCAATACCGGAAAATGTATTGAATCCTTCACTGTGCGATGCTGGACCGTTCGCCTGAGTTTGTATACCCTCCGCATGGGCTGAAGCACCTCGTGCGATGGTCAGCGACCCTTCCACATGAGAAGCTTCGTTTACTGCCTGAGTGCGGAAGCCCTCGGCATGAGCGGCGCCGCCGATAGCTACAGTAGAGCTTCCTTCCGCATGAGAAGCCGGACCGTATGCGGAAGTATCTGCTCCTTCTGTATGTGACAGGTGACCATTTGCCTGAGTGAGTAAGCCTTCGGCATGGGAAGCAAATCCTCTTGATATAGTCAATGTTCCTTCAGTGTGGGAAGTATCGCCGACAGCCTGCGTTCTAAAGCCTTCTGCGTGTGACGCCACTCCCGTTGCTGCAGTTGAATTGCCTTCAGCTGTTGAACAGGGAGCGTAAGCATTTGTATTACAACCGTTTGACATGTTCCATCTCCTCTCCTTGGATACATCACTATATTATGGATGAAATAGTTTCTAAGAAAGGGACATACTGCTAAATTTTTATATATACGCAATAGTTTGATAGAATGAATATCATTCCACCATTTCTTCTACCATCATGAGGAACTTTACAAAACCTTATAGAACCTTATAATGAGCAACAAAACTGTACCATACAGAACTTTGTAGAATATGCTGGGGGAACACTCGTAATGCGTAGTCCGGGGGCAATTCCATTCACCGGCATTCTTACAATGCTTATACAGCCGGTATTCCGGGAATTCGGAGACCGCGCTTTTCTGTATCTTCTGGATGGATTGAAGGGATGGGTATGATGCGATGTTTAACGATACGACAGCCTTGGGCAAAGTTGATTGCTCTTGGTGAAAAACAATTCGAAGCTCGGTCAAGGAGATTAGCCTACCGTGGAGCGTCGGGGATTCATGCCAGATGAGTATAGATAAGAAAATATGGGAACAGGAACCGTTCAAATCGATATTGGCGAAGCATGGTCATACAGCGAATAATTTGCCGACAGGAGCTATTATTGCGACAGGTCAGCTCACGGGGTGTTATGAGGTTCCACCGGTACTGGAGCTGAGGGAATGGATAAGGGGAACGAATATGATTTTGGTGACTATAGTGATGGCCGCTTTGCTTGGAAGCTTGAGAATGATCTTCCGCTGAGTTATCCTATCCCGGCTAAAGGTAGATTAAGCTTATGGGAGCATCCGGATCTAGCCTAAGCGACGAATTGAAGTTTTTTAATGTAATTTTCATGTGAGCATCATCTTATTTTCAGGTTCAAGGTATATATTGAAGACACCAAACACCCCCCAGTGTTTTGTGGTATAAATCTCTCAGGTCTTGCCAACTCCCATGGTAAGGCCTATTTTTTTGTTCGCTAATTAAATGGGGGAGGGGGGCAGCTTCTTCGCTACTTCACTTAATCTGATACTGCTCTTCATAGCTCTTAAAAGATGAAATATCCAGACCGAGATATCTGCGCATATGAATGGCAGCTTGGGCAGCGACAATGTCGTTTAACAGCAGCATTCGTTCATGGTAGCCACGACATATAAATTTGGCTTCTATCCCCGTGTTAAGTCTGTTCTGCTCATAAACCTTGATTCCCCGTTTTCTCATCTCTGAACGAACATCTCTTAGATCTGTTGTAGCAACTGCTGCGGCTGTTTCAAGAACCTCCAGATAGGGGGTGGGTGTTCGTAAATGTGCAGATAGAATGGTGGAGTCCCGTTCGAAAGCTGATAAAATCATCGGAAGCAATAAATAAGATTTCACCAGCATGTTGTCCCTGCTTTCAGCTCTATTCATGAATCTCATCACCTCTAATGGGAACGTATATTCGTATTCTACCCCGATATTCCAAAAATAATCAATGGTATTTCTAAACAGCTAGTCCAATGTGATTGAATTCACAACTAAATTAGAAAGAATAAAATATATTAAAATTGTAATAATAAAAAATAATGCTTCAGACTTATATAAAGGGAGAATTAGGATGAATGAGGAAGGAAGTCTCCGCCGTGGAATGGTATTTGGTTTGATTCTAAGTATTCCATTATGGATATCGATATTAGGTTGGATAAAGTTACTTTAAAATTAAAGGAAAACCTTTGTGTGAAGCGCCTTTAGGCGCTTTTTTTGTGCTTGCTTACGCGTATGAATATCAAAAGGAATTGATTGACAATTGTGGGGATGGAGCGCTAAACTATTATTAGTTCAAAAGTATTAAAAGTCATAGACGATTATTTAATAGGATGCTTAAAATGCTAGTTCTAATCTGCAAGTCAATACATATATTATCATGATAATAGCAAACCGCCTGAAAGGGTGGGACGCAAAGTCCAGGAGTCTAAAGTGTCTTAAATGCGCTATGACCGTCCGACTGCCATGAGAAGGGAATTCCACTTCTTTTTTGGCGGTCTTTTTTGTTGTTAGGTCCTTTAGAGTTTCTGGTAATTATTCTGATTGAATATAAATCATAGATTTAGGAGGTGTGCTTTTTGAAAAGAAGAATGAAACCGCTGCTAGCACTAATATTAGCGGGGATTTTGACAGTAGGTAGTGGTCTTTCTGGAGGTCATTTGGTAAATGCGGCTGGGGAGGTGCTTCCCTATACTCCTACACCTGTGTTAGGTATTGCAGGGAATTTTAATACTTTTATTTTTGGCGATTTCAAACAATCTAATGATCAGGTTCATGGGCGCCTTGCGGCCAAAGGTAATATTACTTTGCAGAATTACGGCGTATCCAAGGATAATCCAGGTGGAGATGTTCTTATTGCTGGTAATGACATCAGTTTTACTAATGGGACTGTTCATGGAGCATCCGTTTATGGTGGTGTTTTTTCCAGCAACGGTGTAGATCTTAAAGAACCAGCGAGAAAAGGGACTCCTATTGATTTTGATGCTGAAGAGCAATTTCTTATTGGACGTTCTAATGAATTCTCTTCGCTTGCTACAATAGGAACTTTCAAAAAGGAATATGGGAAAATAACGATTGATGCTCCGGAACCATTTAACGTTCTTAATCTTAGTGCTGCCGATTTCGCTGGTGCTAATGGCTTACAGTTTAATATTGCAAATAGCGCCACAGTTATCATTAACGTTAGCGGAAGTTCAGTTAACATTCCAAGCTTTCAAATCTGGGGAGGTAGCCCTAACAAGGTATTATTTAATTTTTATGAAGCTAGCACTGTTGATATTGGAAGTTTAACAATAGAAGGAACTATCCTAGCTCCGCTTGCAAAAGTAACTTATAATTCCGGTGAACTGCATGGGACGCTGATTGCAAAGGGATTTGCTGGTGGGGTGCAGATGCATTGGTATCCATATGGAGGGGAAGAACCACCTCCGACACCAACGCCGACCGTGACACCAACACCGACGCCGACCGTGACACCAACACCGACGCCGACCGTGACACCAACACCGACGCCGACCGTGACACCAACACCGACACCAACCGTGACACCAACACCGACGCCGACCGTGACGCCAACACCGACGCCGACCGTGACGCCAACACCGACGCCGACCGTGACACCAACACCAACGCCGACCGTGACGCCTACGCCGTGCGTGACACCGACACCGAAGCCAACACACACACCAAAGCCAACACCAACGCCGAAGCCAACACACACACCAAAGCCAACACCGACACCGAAGCCGACACACACACCAAAGCCAACACCGACACCGAAGCCAACGCACACACCAAAGCCAACACACACACCAAAGCCAACACCAACGCCGATCGTGACGCCAACACCAACGCCGACCGTGACGCCAACACCAACGCCGACCGTGACGCCAACACCAACGCCGACCGTGACGCCAACACCAACGCCGACCGTGACGCCAACACCAACGCCGACCGTGACGCCAACACCAACGCCGATCGTGACACCAACACCAACGCCGACCGTGACGCCAACACCAACGCCGACCGTGACGCCAACACCAACGCCGACCGTGACACCAACACCAACGCCGACCGTGACACCAACGCCGACCGTGACACCAACACCAACGCCGACCGTGACACCAACACCAACGCCGACCGTGACACCAACACCAACGCCGATCGTGACACCAACGCCAACGCCGATCGTGACACCAACGCCGACACCGTCGCCGGAAGTAACGCCAACACCGTCGCCGGAAGTAACGCCAACACCGACACCGTCGTCGGAAGTGACGCCAACACCGACGCCGGAGCCTCCGGTGTTCCCGACACCAACACCATCATTTGTAATTGGTACTATCGTTGTTAATGATGATCCTGTGCCGCTGGGCCCTGTAGCTTCGTCGACTCCAGCACCAGTACCAACACCAACACCGTCGAGCAATACAGAGGTACTTGTTGATGAGGAGGAGATTCCATTAGGACCAGTATTGACAGTAACACCAACGCCGTCACCAGAGGATATTGCTGTAGTGGATGATACAATCCCGCTAGGTAATCCACCTGTGGATGAACTTCCAAAAACGGGAGAATCAAGTTCAGTCCCTTATTATGTAACTGGTCTAGGTTTTGCACTTATTGGATTGCTAATGAGAAATAGATTCTCGAGCAAGAAATAATAAACGGTGATTGTAGCTTGAATACAAGTTATGCCGTGAAGAATAGTAAAGCCGCTTTCGGGACATATTCCGATGGCGGTTTTCTTTTGTTATGATTGTTATATTTTGGCGCATTCTAAGTAGATGTTATACTGATTTACAACGGATATTAAGAAAGGACGGGGAAGATGAATTGGTATGGTTCTTCATTAGCGCTGTCATCGTCATAGGAGCTCTGATCTATGCGGGCTTTTTCTTTTATGGAATTGCTATTAAACGAGCACCGAAGGAATTCCTGAGTAATAATCGTGATTTGAAGGTTGATCCCCCGGTTGCCGGGGCTTCTTGGGGTGAGGGGAAGGATTGGATCTCCAGTCAGAGCTTTGAGAATGTGGAGATTACATCTGAGGACGGGCTACAACTAAGAGGGTACTTGCTCCTTTCGGATCGTGCTGAAGGTCGTACGGCGATTCTAGCTCATGGTTATTCTGGAAAAGGGAAGGATATGGGGGCGTACGCCAAAATCTATTACGAGAGACTGGGCTTTAATATCCTGATTCCCGATGCCAGGGGACATGGGGAAAGCGCTGGGAATTATATTGGTTTTGGATGGCATGAGCGCAAGGATTATTTGCAGTGGATTGAATATATAATAGAAAAGACTGGGCCCAGTGCTCAAGTTGTGCTTCATGGGGTCTCTATGGGTGGTGCTACAGTGCTAATGACCTCAGGTGAAAATCTCCCGCCGCAGGTCAAAGCTATTGTCTCGGACTGTGCTTACAGCTCAGTTAAAGCACAATTAGCCTACCAACTACGGCGTATGTATCGCTTGCCAAGTTTCCCTTTTATTCAAAGTGCGAGTCTAATTACTCGTTTGAAAGCAGGGTATGGTTTTAGTGAAGCGTCTGCCTTGAAACAGGTGAGGAAGGCGAAGGTGCCGATTCTTTTTATTCATGGGGATGCCGATAATTTTGTACCATATAGTATGATGAATGAATTGTATGAGGCATGTCAGAGTCCCAAAGAGAAGTTCGTAGTGCCACAAGCAGGGCATGGGTTAGCTTATGATATGGATAAGACGGGGTATATAAACGTAGTAACAGCTTTTGTGAATCAGTATGTAAATTAGATGCCCTGAACGTAGACAGCGCCCGATATCCGCTAGGTAGCGGTTATCGGGCGCCTATATTTTTCCACACATGGCATGTGTCCTTATGTAAGGTTCGTACAGCCATGCTTTTTCGTTATATTCATCCCCCGCCGTTCGTGAGTAACGGGTGTCTTAATTCCTTGTTATTTCCAGCAGCCGTGTGGCGAGAATAATCCTTCCAATACGACAAAAGCCCTACCTCTCTTTTGCCCTTGCGGCTCCATTGACCGCGCCAGTGTGAATCGGAATGCTATATTTCGAATTTAGTCTCATAAAAAGGAAAGTTTCTGCAAGAAAACATGAAGCCTCTGTGTCCAAATTGCCGAAGTGTAAAATAGTCGGCCTGACATCTTCTTGATGGGGATATACAATATATCGAAAACAAATACGATATAAATATAACACAGTATTGTTTAAAAGGCAAATATAATAATGAATTCCAAGATAAGGTTTGTTTGATTTGGAAGGGGAACAAGCAGAGCAAGAGAGAGCGTTTGATTTGAATATATCGTATGCTGGATTATTTGTGGATTAATTCGGAAAAGCTAGAAAGCCAGAGTAAATGGGGCTGTGGGGGTTATTTTGCGTGCCTATTTTGTGAACTGGTCTCTAAAACTTACATTAAACCCCAACATTGATTGAAGGATTGAGGGTAGACCGTTATAATTAATAAGTCTGGATTTTAATTAAAAAATAAGGGAGATTTTTATGAAACGCGCAGATGTGTGGTTGATTTCCATCGTATTAATTGCTGCGCTCGCTTTTCTCGCACCGAGATGGTTTTCGGACAATGATGATAAAGGTGGGGCCGGTAAAAATCTCGTAGCCAATGTAACGGTGGACGGCGAGTTATTTAAAACGGTAAAGCTTACAAAAGAAGAACAAACCATTGAGGTTCGTACCGAACGTGGCTATAACCTCTTGAAGGTGCATGATTACGGGATTGAAATGTACGATGCCGACTGCCCGGATCAAGTATGCCTAGGTTTTGGTTTTATTACCCTGCCCAAACAGACGATTGTCTGTCTACCGCATAGAGTATTAGTGGAAATCACAAGTGCGTCGGGGGAGGATGATATAGATGCCTATGTCCAGTAGTGAATCTGCAACAGCTTTAAAAAGAACGGTAATTATTGCGATTTTCGCCGCAGTGGCAGTAGTGCTTAGTTTAATAGAGGCGCAGATTCCGTTGTCAGGAATGGGACTGGTGCCCGGTGCTAAACTAGGATTAGCTAACATTATGATTTTGACTTGTATTTACTTTTTACGTGGACGGGACGCATTCCTGCTTGTCATCCTCAAAACGTTGCTTACTGCATTTTTGCTAGGTACTTTTTCAAGCTTGCTGTTTAGTTTATTTGGTTCACTTTTTAGCTTTGTTGTTATGTTTGTGCTGATGCTGATTAGTGGCAAAGGTAAGAGTATAAGCTTGATCGGAATTAGTATAGCTGGTGGGATTGCGCATAATATCGGTCAGCTGCTGGCAGCTTCTATGGTGTTTGCATCACTTAGTATTTTTTATTATCTTCCCATGCTGCTGATCACTGGGGTAGTAACAGGAATTGCCGTGGGCTATGCAGTCCGTTATTTGGTGGCTTCATTGTCAAAAATATCGTTGTTTGAAGAGTTTTTGGACTGATTAGTCACATCAGCGGAAGGATGACTAACATGAATGAATCATATGAAGGTCAAGAATTAGAGGGAGAAGGACAAGCTATCATCTCTCTGGATGGGGTATCGTTTGGTTATGATCCTGAGCATCCGATTCTTCAAAATATAACGTTATCTATTTCTCAGGGACAATGGGTTAGCTTGGTTGGTCCTAATGGCTGCGGAAAGTCTACGCTAGTTAAGCTACTAAATGCTTTGCTGCCTAAGAGTGCTGGCGAGATTGTGGTTAGTGGTATGCAACTGAGTGAGGAAACGATCGGAAGCATTCGGCAATGCATTGGTATGGTGTTCCAAAATCCAGATAATCAGTTTATTGGAGCCACTGTAGAGGAAGATATCTTATTCGGCCTGGAAGGGCTTTGTTTGTCGTACGAAGAAATGGCTGAACGATTACACTCTTATACGACGAGGCTGGGAATAAATCATCTGCTGTCCAAACACCCAGGTGAGCTGTCTGGAGGCCAAAAGCAGCGTGTCGCTATCGCCTCCATTCTTGCTATGGAACCAGGCATCGTCATTTTTGACGAGGCCTCTTCTATGTTGGATGAAGGAAGCAGAAATGATCTTCTTGGTATTTTGCAAGATATGCGAGCGGAAGGAAAGTATACGATCCTTATGATTACGCATGATGCAGATGAGATTTTGGCATCGGACCGGGTGCTTGCGCTGCATGGAGGTAGTTTAGCTGCTGATGTTACACCGGCGGAATTGTTCCGGAACGAGGAGCTTCTGCAAAAATGCCATCTGTGTGAGCCGTATCCTTGGCGTCTTGCACGCGAGCTGCAGAATCAGGGCATCCATGTGGATGTTCCCGCCAGTGAAAAGGAGCTTATAGACACGTTATGGCCATAGAATTACAGCAAGTAAGTTATTCCTATGCTGACCGAAGCCTATGGAAGCTGACAGCGCTCCGCGACATTAACCTCAGTGTTCCAACAGGCTCTATGGTTGGTATTGCTGGAGCGACAGGCTCTGGTAAATCGACACTGCTGCAGTTGTTTAACGGGATACTGAAACCAACGGAGGGGACGGTAAAAGTACTCGATGTAACCATCCAGGCGGGGGAGAAATCACCTAAGCTGATGCCGCTGCGCCGTAGAGTCGGATTGGTATTTCAATTTCCAGAGCAGCAAATGTTTGAAGATACGGTCGAAAAGGATCTTATCTTCGGTCCTCTTAACTTTGGCATGAGCCTCGAAGAGGCAAAGGCACGCGCAAGACAGGCCATGTTGGATATGGGGCTGGATCTGGCGCTGCTAGAGCGGAATCCTTTTAAATTGAGCGGTGGGCAAATGCGTAAGGCAGCTATCGCCTCCGTACTAGCTATGGACCCTGAAGTCATCGTTCTGGATGAACCGACGGCTACGCTTGATCCCATCAGCCGTGCAGAACTAATCCACTTGCTGGAGCGTTTATGCCGTGAGCAGGGGAGAACGATCATCGTCGTCACGCATCGGATGGATGAGTTATTGCCTTACGCGGACAACTGGCTTGTCCTTAAAGAGGGCAGTACGGCATTTCAAGGCAGCGTAAAGGCACTGGCTGATGACCCTTCGATTCTGGAACAGTGTGGCTTGACGGTTCCGCAGTCCCTTCGTTACTGGCGTGCAGTAGCTGATCGCTTTGGTCTTACGGATGAAGCTCCTCGCTTAACGGCAGAGAGCTTAGCAGAGCTAATCGCTTCGCTGCCATCTGGATCAGGCAACTCTAGCGAGCAGCACGAAGGAAAGAGGGATGGCCATGAATGAGAAGCTAATCATCGGGCGCAGTATTGAGACCGGTTCATGGGTGCATAAGCTAGATGCTCGTGCCAAAATCACCGGAATGCTATTATACGTAGCTGTTATCCTGCTCTCCCGTTCGTGGATGGCTATGGCGCTGCTGGCTATTTTCTCAATAGCGGTTATGGCTTCCACTCGGATTCCGCTTAAATACTTCCTGAAAGCAGCTAAGCCTTTACGGTATTTAATGCTATTTATCTTTATCGTACAGCTGCTGTCTGTGAAGACGGGTGAGGCGGTGCTGACGCTTGGTTCGTGGTCTATTTATGAGGGAGGGCTGAGATTAGGCGCATTTTCGGTCATCCGCATGTTCTTTCTGATCACTTTCACGGCGTTACTTACATTCACCACAACGCCGGGTAAGCTGAATCAAGGGCTGGAGGGGATTTTGGCTCCTTTCAAAAAGTTTGGCTTGAAGCCCGACCGTATCACACTGATGATCAGCATTTCACTTCGTTTCATTCCTACGATTCTAGACGAGTCGCAGATTATCATGAAAGCGCAGGCCTCACGGGGTGCTGATCTGAAGGAGCTACCTTTAAAGGAAAAGGGACGAATGTTAGTGTCCTTGCTGGTTCCGATTATCGCTAGTGCGTTTAGGCGTGCGCAGGATCTGGTATATTCCATGGAAGCTCGTGGCTTTCGTATGGATGCTCCGCGTAGCCAGTATCACCGCCTAAGGTGGGGCATATTCGATACTATTTTTATTACTATGTTTATTGTAATGGGGATTGCAGTAGCTTTGGTGTAAAGTACAACTTGTATGGAGAGTATCAACTTGGGAGGGAACTTGAATGGCACGTTATTTTAATGGTAGAGAGATTGAATTATTAGCACCCGCAGGAACGTTTGAGATTTTCAAGGAAGTGATCCAGGCACGATGTGATGCAGTTTATTTTGGTGGACCTGTATTGAATATGAGAATGATGCGTAAAGGATATAATCTGTCTCATGAGGAGATCGTAGAGGCACTAGATATTGCTCACCGTCTAGACAAAAAAGTGTATATCACAGTGAATAACCTATTTAGTGAAGAAGATGTGGAAGAGGCTAAAGAATATTTGCGTTTCCTTGATGGTGCTCGTCCCGATGCCTTGATTGTTCAGGATATGGCAGTGCTGGAGCTAATTCGCGAGATGGAGCTTAATCTTCCTATTCACTCTTCGGTCATGATGAATGTTCACAATCTGGAAATGATCTACGCATTGCGTGATCTGGGTGTAAGTCGTGTGGTTACTTCGCGGGAAATGGATTTGCAGACAGCTAAGCTGCTAGGTCAGCGGAGTGGGATGGAACTGGAGTATTTTATTCACGGGGATATGTGCTCCGTTCACGGTGCGAATTGTTATTTCAGCTCCCATGTATTCGGTATGAGCAGTAACCGTGGGAAATGTATGAAGCCTTGCCGCTGGGATTATCGGGTTAAAAAAGACGGGTATGTATATCCGGCCGAATACCCCCTAGCTGTAAAAGATATGTTCATGTATGAACATCTTCCGGAATTGATTGAATCAGGGATTACCTCCTTCAAAATAGAGGGCCGCATGCGGGATAAGGAGTTTATGGTGATGCTGGCGAATAGCTACGGCGAAGCCATTGACCGGTATATCGATGATCCGATTGGCTTTGATCGTACGGTAGATACGAAAGAGCTTCATAACAACCGTAAACGTGACTTTTCGACGGCGTATGCCTTCGGCAAACCAGGACTGACTAACATTAACCGCCGTTATGAAGGAACTGGTAAATTTTATAGCACTGGAAAAGTATTCAGTACACCAACTGCAGAGCGTGAGCTGTCTGAGAAACGAGTTGAGCAGTTGCGGGAAAGATTGGCTGAGGTCGAGCAACCGAAAAAGACAAAAGCTAAGTTAGCTGTACGTGTGAATAATATGGAACAGGCACGGATGGTCTTAGAGCTTAGTGTAGATAGCCTGTACTTGCCAGGGGATGTATTTGAACCAGATAAACCTTTTACAAAGCGTGACATCAAGGAACTGGGTGAGCTAAAGGGCGATAGCAAAATCTACTTGGGTTTACCACGGATGATGACCGAGCTGCATTTTGACCAATATGATCAATTGCTTGGCGGAGAACGCTTGCCGATTGACGGTATTATCGTTACAAATTTAGGAGCTATTCGTCGTTATAACAATACAGGCTATCCGCTAATTGGGGACAGTAACTTAAATGTATACAATCATCTTTCAGCGCAATTATATGCTAACTTAGGTTTAACTCAGCTTTCGGTATCGCCAGAAATGACGCTAGAGCATTTTGCTACCTTTGCCTCTCGTTGCAAAACGCCTTTGGAAGTTGTTGTTCATGGTACACCTGCACTAATGTATATGGAACATGATCTTTATGAGAATACGGAGTTAATGGAGCCTATTGCTGAAGAGGATAATCAATATGTGCACAATAATGTATTGGTACTAAAGACAGATCAAGGCGAGAATCCGGTATATCGTGATCAGCACGGCCGTTGCCATCTTTTATTCGCAAAAGAGCTTTGCTATTTACCTTTGTTGAGTGAGATGAGTGGACTAGGGATATCAAGCTTCCGTATTGAAGGAGCAACCTATAGCGTCGAACAGCTACGTGAAATTATTGTTTCTTATCAACAGGCAATCAACGGATCTGATAGCAGGGATGACATGCTGGGCGGCCTTAAGCCAGTCTATGCTGGTTATACTTTGGGCTCGCTACAGTTCAACTAATTGTATTTTAATGGGAACTAAATATCGCCTAGTGATAGGGCGGTGCACAGGACTCTATGAATAAGTTACTATTTTCACAAAAAGGAGAGAACCCTTCATGGAACAACAAGACTTCATCGGAAGAGAAACAGTAGCAGCCAAACGTAAGCAATATTTCTATCCTTGTACACAGCATTTTTACCGTGATGCACCTCAGCTTGTTCGTGGTTCAATGCAGTTTGTTTATGATGAAAAAGGAAAGTCCTATACGGATTTCTTCGCTGGCGTATCCGTAGTCGCATGTGGTCACTGTAATCCGGCTATAACAGTACGCACGATTGAACAACTGCAGCAGCTGCAGCACACGACAACCATCTATCTAACTCAACCGAGTGTAGATTTGGCAGAGCGTTTGGAAGAGG
Organism: Paenibacillus sp. FSL R5-0923; assembly: GCF_038009145.1. NCBI lineage: Bacteria > Bacillati > Bacillota > Bacilli > Caryophanales > Paenibacillaceae > Paenibacillus > Paenibacillus sp. FSL R5-0923. Next base: position 202,972 of record NZ_JBBPAT010000001.1, on the reverse strand, counting down.
TTATGCCGGGTGGACTACGACGGACCTTCTTTGTTAACAGTGGTTCTGAGGCTAATGAGGGAGCTCTGCTGCTCGCTCGGATGTATACGGGACGTAAAGGGTTTATAGCGCTGGAGAGTGGCCTGCATGGCCGTACCAATCTAACTATGAGTGTGACAGGCCTGCCTATGTGGCGTACCGATAAATACTTGGATCATGACGTTGAGTTTATTCCTCGCCCTTATCATCCGGATTTATCGCTGGAGGAAGCGGCATCGTTATCCCTGGAATCGCTAGAGCGGGTGCTCGAAGAGAAGGGGAATACTATCGCTGCCATGATCGTAGAGCCAATCCAAGGCAACGGCGGAATGATTATGCCAACCCGAACCTACTTCCGTGATGTAAAAGTATTGTTAGAGAGATACGGTGTACTCCTAATCGCTGATGAAATCCAAACTGGATTTGGACGTACTGGTAAAATGTTTGCTATGGAGCATTTTGACGTTGTACCCGATATTATAAGTATGGCCAAAGCACTCGGTAACGGAATTCCAGTTGCAGCCTTCGCTACAACCGATGAGATTGCCCTTGCCCTAAACCGTCCTTCAGCTTCCACATTTGGAGGGAATCCGGTATCTGCTGCAACAGCGCTGGCTGTGCTTGATTATATTCGAGATGAACGGCTTCCTGAACGCTCGGTACAGCTCGGAGAACGATTGAAGGCAGGTCTGAAGGCTTTGCAAGCTCGTTATCCTTCGTTGATGGTTGATGTGCGGGGAACTGGACTAATGCTGGGTGCGGAGCTAACGGGTGTAGATGCTGAGGGTGCAGCGGCACTTACAGATCAAGTGCTGGAGGCGATGAAGGACCGAGGTTATCTAATCGGCAAAAATGGCATAGGGCGCAATGTACTAGCCTTCCAGCCACCGATGATTATTACGGAAGAAGATATCGACGGGATGCTTAACGTCCTGAACGAAGTTCTTGCAGACCATAATCATTAATGGACATAAACACAGTAGTGAAGAAAGAGGAATGCACGAATGGCGATTCTAAACATATGTAAAACTGCAGGTCTAAAACTTAAAATGTTCAGCGAATTGGTAATGTTCTCTCATACGCTTTTTTCGCTACCATTTGCTATTATATCGATGGTATGGGCCGCAGGGGGCTGGCCATCGGGACATGTGATGATCTGGGGATTGATTGCATTGATAGGCGCCCGTAATGGCGCCAATGCATTCAATCGGCTGGCGGACCGTACGTTCGATGAACAGAATCCTCGTACGGCACATCGACATCTGCCTCAACGCTTACTGGCGGAAAAAGAAGTTGTTGTCTTTGTTATTGTCAACTATGCCATTTTCATTGTGGCTTCAGGAATGCTTAATTTGCTCTGCTTGATCTTGTCACCGGTGGCTATCGTATTGATATCAACCTATTCCTACACGAAGCGATTCACCTTTCTCAGCCATTTATATTTAGGATTTGTTATTGCTTCTGCACCGATTGGCGCATGGTTCGCTGTAACCGGAAATATCGCATTTACACCGTTTGTTATCGGTACTGTTGTTATGCTGTGGATTGCCGGATTTGATATTATTTACGGCACTCAGGATATCGACTTTGACCGGCGGCATGGTCTATGGTCTATTCCTAGCTTTTTCGGTCTAGAGAATGCGCTGCGCATTGCAAAAGGACTACATTTCATCATGATTATGCTGCTATTGTTCCTATATTTATGGCGTGATCTCGGCTGGATGTATCTGGTAGGGATTGGCATCGCGACGCTGCTCCTGATGACCGAGCATAAGATTATAAAACCATCGAATCGTAAGCTGATGAAGGTGGCCTCTTATAATCTGAATCAGGTGATCAGCATAGTGATTTTATTGTGTACGCTGATTGATTTTTTTTATGTTAGCTAGGGAGCAATAAGGCGGTGGTTAGGAAGCAGCACTGCGTGGAATGTTGGACTTTCGATCGCTGTTATTCTCGGATTTCTTTGATTTGAACCGGCTGTCTGCGGTAGAAATCCGAGAATAAAGGCGAGCACTTCGTTTCTACAGTCCAAAATTCCACTCCGTTCCGTCCTAACCATTGGCGCATTGCCTCCAAGCTAACAACAAAAGACAACAGCCTACCCAAAAGAGGGTAGGCAAAGGGATCGGAAAGCTGGCTACGCGGCTTTCCTTTTTTGTTTTTGTGGACATCTGCGAGGGGGGGGGGGCTAGAGCCGTGTGAGAGGGCTGAACTAATCCAAGGCAGACTTATAGGGAAAACCTCCCTATATTACCGAGCTTTATTGACTTTAGATCTTGTTATAGGGAAAGTCTCCCTCTAAATTGGCTGATTGGTCTATAAACCATGCGAATTTAGGTTTTTAGAGGGAGGATTTCCCTATATAGTAACGTCAAATCCTAAGAGACTATTCTCCAAGAGCTAAACACGCTCACGGGCGCTGCGCTACGTTCGGCTTGTTTAGCTAATGTACACAAAAAAACGGATACCAACCCAAGTAAATGGGGGTATCCGTTTTTGATTGCTCCGAGAGCAGGTCCTTAGCGATCACGGTCGGCAAAATATTGCAGCAGTGTATCCAGATCGGCATGCGCCGGATAGGAGGAGAGCTGCTGCACAATCGCTCCAGCCTTATCCAGGTAGTTCTGGCTGAACTGTTCTGCACGAGCTAAGGCATCGCTTCTCTTAATAAGGGCAAGCACATGTGCCACCTCAGCATCGGAAGAATCAGGGCCGATTGAACGAATCACAGGCGAAAGCTTTGGATCCTGTAATGCATAAAGCACTGGCAGGGTAACCTGACCATGACGCAGATCGCTGCCGGCGGGCTTACCCAGCACAGCCTCAGACTGCGTGAAATCCAGCAGGTCATCTTGTATTTGAAAAGACATGCCTAAGGCTTCGCCAAAGGTATACAGAAGGTTGGCCACTTCCTCTGAGCTTTCGGTGGATAATGCACCCACACGTAAGCAGGTGGCCATAAGAAGAGCTGTTTTGTTTAAGGACTTCTCCAGATACTGCTCCATTGTAATCTCATAATCAAAAGCATGTTCCATTTGCTGATACTCACCTAGACAGAGCTGAGCAGTAGCTACAGAAGATAAGTCATGAACATATTTGTTTTTGTCTCCGGTATATTTGCTTAACAGTTCGATAACCCGAGCGGACATATAATTGCCAATATGCACTGCTGATAGTGTGCCCGTCTTAGTATGTAGGGCGGGTTTGCCCCGCCGTAACTCAGAATCGTCGATAATATCATCATGAATTAATGAGGCAACATGAATAAATTCAGCGGCAGCAGCTAATTGAAGCGCTCTTCGACCTGTATCCTTTCGGCCAAAACGACTGCCAACAATGACCATAAGAGGACGGAGGCGTTTACCTCCAGAATTTATAAGCTCAAGAATACTCTGCCCGAGTTGTGATTTCTTAGGAACATCCTTATCTCGTGCCACAAGATTTACGATTTCACGATTAATTTCATCTATGTCTATGTTTAAGGCCTCATGCAGCTTCATCTTATAGATCCCACCTGTCAAATGGCTTTGCTTGTGCGACTGCGCTGTCTGCACTCTTGAATCAAGAACTGTTCGATTCCAGCCGCTGGATCATGTTCCGCGAAGTCTCCATTTGACCGTCTAATTTGCATTTTTTTGATCGAAGGAGCTAGATAAGCAACTAGGTCGAGCTCACGGCATTTCACCGCAAACTGAAGGTAAAAGCTGTACAAATAATCTCCATCCAAAATGTTGCGTGTAAGGTCGGGATGATGTGGGATACATTCCATATGGCGCTCAGCTGCCAAAGTGAGAATAGTGTAAATACCCAGCAAATTGACTTTGCGGTTGTATTCCAGATCATGGCGTTCTAGTACCGAGATTAGCTGCTCACATGCAGCCGGAGAGGGATTAAGCTCAATTCCGGCAATAGGTGACATTTCAGTATGCAACAACCGGAGGGTATCTTCTATGAGTTGTTTGTTCACAAGATTCTCTCCTTCTTGTCGGTTTTGCCGGAAGAAACCATACCCCTGATCATCCCTACAAAACCATTCATTAAAGAATAAATTGACCATTTCCTGATATTAGGAAGATTATTTTCTTCTTGTAAATAAGGAGAGTAATGTGTCCTAGGGACACATTACTCTGAAGTACATCCATATTTAGCTTACTGACATGCAATCTACATATTTTCTTTAAAATAAATTACACGAATTCAGGGCTTTATAATCAGTCGGTGTATAGATACCATCGTCTGACGATCGGAACTCTCTTCCAATGTTTCTTAAGCCAAGGAAGTACATAGTAATCTAGGCCAAATGTGCTGCCCGATCCGCCGATGCAGGCGATACCCGCACCAACATACCATAACATTTCTGTAGAAGCCATTTTGGTCGACCAGATCATGACGGACATGGCTATCGTCGCTATAGAAGCAATAGCTGTGAACAGACCAACGATGAGCATAATACCGAACACGATTTCTGCACATACCATACCGATTTGGAACCATTTTGCGAGGAAAGTATAACTTCCGTCGTTGTTGTAGAACATCAAATCCATGAACCAGTTTGTAATATTATATACGAAGCCAGGAACTGGCAATGCTTCAACCGCTTCTTTTGCAGTGGATACTGCTGAAGCTGCAGATTGTGCATCTACTGTTGTTTTAACTGCATCCACCGCTACGCTGGCTGCTGATGAAGCATCCGTTGCAAAAGGAGCGGCTGGAATTAGGAATATCTTGTTAGGATCTACCCAAATTTTCCGTAGCTTATCTATACCTTCATATAACCACATTCCACCAAGCAGCATGCGAAGCGGAACGAGCCAGAAGTTAGGTGAACGCTTGGAGAAGTGTCCGCCCAAGAAGCTCTTACGGTTCTCAACATGGAAGAACTCATGCATCATGTAAGTCCAAACCTTATTGAAGCCTACAACCTGAGACAGGTAGAACATATTGATAAAGTGTTTGGATAACATTGCCATAAAACCAGTAAGCATAAAGAACTTGCCTGGCAAACCAACGTTTGCTACACCGTAGCGGCTACCGATGGATACCATGGTACCGTGGAAACCTGGTTTGTATGCTTTTTTAGCAGTGTTCTGAATGTCAGCTGCAATGTTACCAGCAACGATCGGAGCTGCTTGTTCAGCATTCTCAACCATTTGTGGTACAGGACGAGTTTCACCTTCAGGAATGAAGAAAATGTTGTCCCCTACTACATATACGTTCTTATGATCTACACTTTCAAGGTTCTCATTCGTAACAATACGTTTGCGTCCTTGTTGTTGTACTTCAAGTCCACCCACGATTTCAGAACCTTCAACACCTGCAGTCCAAACAATGGTTTGTGAAGCGACAACATTTTTCTCACCAAGGGCAACACTACCTTCGCCTACTTCAGTGATCTTGGCGCCTGTTACAATTTCCACGTTCAGCTTGCGAAGGTGAGCTTCGGCTTTTTGAATCAGCTTATCTGGAAGGATAGGCAGAATCTTCGGAGCCATATCAGCCACAATCAATCTTACTTCGGATGGGTCGATATAGAACTCCTTGCACAATTCCTCGCGTTGCTCAGCCATTTCCCCAACAAGCTCGACACCTGTAAAGCCGGCACCAATGATAACGAAAGTTAACATTGCACGGCGTACAGTTGGATTTTTCTCCATAGCGGCTTTGGTATACATGTCGCGGATTTGACGTTTCAATGCTACCGCATCATCGTAAGACCAGAAGGAGAAGGTATTCTCTTCTGCACCTGGAATGCCGAAGAAGGTTGGTTTGCTACCTGTACCGATTACAAGGTAATCGTACGCATAGGTAGTTTTATTGGATTTGAGTTTCTTACCCTTGAAATCAATATTGCTGATTTCGTCAAGAACAACATTCACTTTAAGTCCAGCAAAGATTTTCTTTAGATCGATCTTGATTGAATCCTCTGGAGCACGGTTCGCGGCAACCTCATGCAGCTCAGTCAATAGAGTGTGATATGGATTCCGGTCGATCAGTGTGATTTCAACATCTTTGTTTTTCTTAAATTTCTTTGCCAGTTTCTTAGCCGTGAGTACGCCGCCGTAGCCGCCGCCCAAAATGACTATTTTTTTCAAAAGAAATTCACCTCATTCGTCTGATTAACTGCAGAAGGTTATGCGAAATTATTTCGCGCCTTCGAGTGCTTTTTCAGCAAGTGTAAAATATTCACCAACATGAATACTCACGCCGGAAATTGCATCAGTTTTACCTTCAGCTGTAAGTTCTGGAGCAGTACCTTTTTCAAGATAGTATTGCTCAACTTTTGCGATCTCTTCATGCCATTCAGCAGAAGCGCCGCCAGCTTTCATACCGTATTTACCATCGACGGAGAATTGTTTCTTGTCGTCGCCAGCAGCATTTACGCCACTGAATTTAACAGCAACAACATTACCGTTAGCAACAGTCAAGTCAACAGTGGATTTCCAACCGGAGTCTTTATCCATTTCGCCTTCAGCATGGTAACCTCCGTCTTTGTATTGACCAGCTTCAACAGGTCCAGCAGCCAGAGCAGCTTGAGCAGCTTTTACAAAGTCAGATACGTGTACAGATACACCGGAGATAGCATCAGTTTTCCCCTCAGCGTCTAAAGTTATAGCTGCTGGATCTTGTTTTTCAATCAGGAAAGCTTCAGCTTTTGCTGCTTGCTCGTGCCATTCAGAAGAAGCACCACCAGCTTTCATGCCATATTTACCATCTTCAGAAAGTTTTTTCTTAGAGTCACCAGCAGTATTTACGTTAAAAGCGTCCCAGTCAGCCTTAGTAATCTTACCGCCTTCTACAGTCAGAAGCGCATAATACTGCCAGCCAGTTTTAGCGTCGACTTCAGCAGCAGAGTAGTAATTTCCGTCTTTGTACTTAGCCGCTTCAGTTCCAGTGTTAGTGGAATTAGTTGCTGTACTGTTTTCTGTTGGAGCATTAGTAGCCGCCGGTGTGTTGTCTGTGTTGTTACCACAACCTGCAAGCAAACTACCTAAGATAAGGGCAGTCGACAAGATTACTGTTGTTTTTTTCATTTGTTATGACCTCCAAAAATATAGTTTAAAATATATATATTAAAATGTAAAACATTTTAATAGTAATGCGAAGTGATAAAAATCACTTTATAAATGATATTTGTCACTTTAATCTTGGGGTGAAGAGCCAAACTCTAACAGTATCATGACATATATCGGCATACGATAGAAAAAAATTTAATGATGTTGTTTCATCTCCGAGGGCATTCTAGCACATAGAGCAAATAACTCATGTGAAAAAAATCACTTAAAAAATTAAATGTTTAATTTATACATTGATTGTATCAAATTTTAAAGGATTTGAATACCTTTTTTTAAACTATTATTTGACAAATTGTGACTTTCTATAGATTAGGTAAGATTCATGGCGAATAGGACAGGGTAATGTAACGATAACACAGGATAGTATTCTACCCTACTTAATTCAGCTAAGGAGATGAGCATATAATGGACAACAATGTGTTTAAAGGAAAATGGAAACAGCTCAAAGGCGAGGCCAAAAAGCAATGGGGCAAGCTTACAGATGACGATCTTGATGTGATTGATGGTGAAAAGGATAAGTTGGTAGGTAAACTACAAGAGCGTTATGGACATTCGAAAGAAGACGCGGAAAAAGAGTATCAAAGCTGGGGACGTTCCTACCGCGATTAATTCAAAATAGCTTATACTCTCAGTGCCCAAATATAAAATGCATAGGAAGAGCGCAAATCGTATACGATTTGCGCTCTTCCTATGCAACAATTAGGTGTGCGAAGGTTAAGCTATGGTATTATTGTGAGATGAAATCTGTAATTTATCTTGTGCAGGTAGGAGCAAAACTATGGGGTATCTTAAAATATTTTTCGGGAATACCGCAATTCTTATAGCCGTGGCCTATTTGGCTAATCTGATCTATAAACATACCATTTCAAATGCAAGTGTAGGAATAAAGAAGGCGAGCTGGGTGATCCTGGCGATCTTTGCTGGTTGGATCAGTACTCTTTTTGGTTATAATCTGGACGACCATGTGATCTTTGATTTGCGGTTTGTACCCTTAATCATCTCGACGCTGGCGTATCCTAGACCCATCACACTTATATTGATCGGTATAGGGACGGGGCTTACAAGGTTAACTTTTGGAGTGACAGAGGCAGCAGTTGCAGGAATGCTAAATCTTTTTATTTTGGGAGTTATTTGCGCGGCGCTTAGCTACTGGGTCAGACGCTCAACCCTCAGTATTGTGAATCAAGGTCTGATCGTTATTCTAATCGTTAATCTTATGAATGCCATAAACATTATGGCGTTAGGCGTTATCCCTGTGGAAGAGTACATAAGAGAGATTATGCCAATTACGTTCCCTGCGGGGCTAATTTTAAGTATTTTGTTCTCATTAATTATCCGTGATTTTCAACTCGGTCTTCTAAGGAATGAGCAGATCCAGCATGCTAACGAACAGTTGTCTGCTCAGACTGAAGAATTACATAAGAACAAGCTTGATCTTGAAGAGCGTGCTAATCAGTTAATGATGGCATCTCAATTCAAATCGGAATTTCTCGCCAATATGTCACATGAGCTTAGAACTCCATTGAATAGCATCATTAATTTATCGCAATTAATTGAAGAAAATGATGATTTGCTTACGGAAGCAGAAATAAGAGAGTATGCAGCCATTATCCATCGTTCGGGTGATGAATTATTGATGATCATCAGCGACATTCTGGATTTATCCAAGGTGGAGGCAGGTCGATTAGATATTATAAATGAAGAATTAAATGTTAGCGAGATCCCAGATTTGCTGGCAATGCAGTTCGCTGTGACGGCCAAACAAAAAGGACTGGATTTTAATATCTCCATGGATGAGAATGTCCCTCCAATGATTCATTCCGATCCACATCGCGTACAGCAGATTTTGCGTAATTTGCTCTCAAATGCTTTTAAGTTTACAAAGACAGGTTACGTATCGCTGCATATCCACGAGCAGGAAGGTGGGGAAGGGGATGCCGTGCAACATTGGCTTGTATTTGATGTGGAGGATAGTGGCATAGGAATCGCACCGGAGAAGCATGCCATGATCTTTGAAGCCTTTCAACAGGCAGACAGAACGACTAGCCGGAAATATGGTGGAACAGGACTAGGACTTTCTATTAGTAATGACTTGGCCAGATTGCTCGGCGGGTTCATTTCTATGGAGAGTAAGGAAGAGGAGGGGAGTCGATTTTCGCTTTATTTGCCCCTTGAAGTGGATAGTGAGTAAAGCTCCAATATTATTTGGTGATTTGGCGTATTGACAGTAGATTGATGCGGAGTAGAATGAAGCCAATGCCGCATCAAAGGAGTGTTACCGCCTCTATGGACAACATGGAAAATAAGCATAAGGTTACGGTTTCAAAACGTGTTCGTAAACCTTCAGTGCATCGCAGAAATTTGCGTATAGCTACGCTGGAAGGTGTGCCGTCAACTATTTTTCAGGTACTGCTGCAAGGGCAGTTCCTAACAGGATTCCTACTGTATTTAGGAGCTTCCTCTAGCCAAATTGGATTTGTGCTAGCGCTTACTACATTAGTTAATGTGGCACAGATTGGGGTAGCTTTTCTGATTCAGAAGCTGCCAAGTCGCAAATGGGCTATGGTTACTTTTATCGGTCTGCATAGGATACTTTGGGGTTCTACGGGACTAATCCCGTTTATTTTTCCTAAAGAATATTGGGTCATCGCATTTATTGCTTTATATACTACTGCTTTTATTGCCAATACTGCTGGTGGTGTGTTGTGGAGCTCTGTGATTAGTGATCTAGTTCCCGCACGGGTACGTGGACGTTATTTTGGGATTCGTAACACGGTCCTGAATGCACTTGGTAGTTTGGTTATGTATGGCGGAGGTATTATTCTGGACCGTTATCCCGGGGGTCATGGTTTTCTGATTCTATATATTGTTGTGTGGATCTTCTCGATATCGAATGTCGTAGTATTCTTTTTTTATCCGGATGTACCGTTCGAGAAATCAGAAGAGCATAAATTTTTGCCCATGTTTAAGAAACCGCTTAAAGATACATTATTTATGAAGTCAACCTTGTTTCTGGCTGCTTGGCTGTTGTTGCAGAACCTAACGGTTCCGCTATACTCTTATGTCATGTTGCAGTTACTTCATATTAATTATGAAACGTTGTCATTGCTTAATGTGTCCCAGACCGTGTTTATGATGGCTAGCTTCTACGTTTGGGGCAATCTAAATGCGAAATACAGCAATAAGCGACTGTTATTCTTTACTTTGCCAATTATTGCGTTGTCCTCATTGATGTGGGGACTCTTGTCTGTGATGCCGATGCTGGTGGTCTTATTCGCGGCCCATATCGTTTTTGGTGTTGGTGTAGGCGGTTTCAACCAGCTGGCCTTTAACTTTATTATTGGAGACACGCCGAAAAAAGAACGGCCGATGTATATGGCCACATATGCGGCGCTTACCGGGTTATCATCCTTTTTTGGTCCGCTTATTGGCGGTCAGCTCTATGAAAAAATTGCGCACTGGCCGCAATGGACTCAGGTATACGGTATGCAGCTAGTGGTAGGGACGCTGATGATTGCACTTGCGTTTCTGCTAGGTCGTCGTATTCTAAAGGACGAATAGAAGTAAAAGGGGGTTATTCCTTGTTAAGAATAGCGATGGTATTAGGTGCCACCGGATTGGTAGGCAAAGCGGTTACGGAGGAATTGTTAAATCGTGATAGCTGGGAAGAAGTAAGGGTGCTTGTACGGACACCGTTAGCCATAGAACATCCTAAGCTTAAACAAATCGTTGTAGATTGGGAGAACCTAAGAAACTATACAGAGTCGTTCGAAGGGGTACATTCCATCTTCTGTTGTTTAGGGACTACGATAAAAAAGGCGGGTTCACAAGAAAAGTTTGAACGAGTCGATCTACACTATCCGCTTGATGCTGCAGCCATAGCGAGAGAACAGGGTGTTAAACAGTTTTTGGTCGTCTCTTCAATAGGGGCAAATGCGAAGTCGCGTAATTTCTACAGTCGGACTAAGGGAAGTACGGAAGAAGGTTTAACCGCTATTGGATTTCAAGGTATCCATATATTTCGCCCCTCCTTGCTACTAGGCCAACGTGAAGAATTCAGATTAGGGGAGAGAGTCGGAGCCAGTTTGATGAAAGCGCTGGATTTTGTAATGGTGGGTAAGGCGGCTAAATATCGTGCGATACCTGGTACGACAGTCGCAAGAGCTATGGTTAACATTGCGTCTGCGGATACCCATGGATTACATATTTATACGAATGAAGTGATACATGTGATTGGGAAACGCTAAGCTTTCTGGGTCTCTAATAAATTTGCATTAAGATGAGAACAGGACTTACAATGGACAATAAATGATCAGCGCATAATGGAGAGGGGTAGTAAGATGAGCAAAAAACAAGTAGCTACAACAAAAGCACCCGGAGCAATCGGTCCTTATAGTCAAGCTATAACCACGGGTAGCTGGGTATACACTTCAGGACAACTTGGTCTAAATCCGGAAACGGGTAATTTGGTTGAGGGTGTACAAGAACAAGCGCGTCAAGCGCTTAACAATGTACAAGCCATTCTTGAGGAAGCTGGTGCAACACTAGACCATGTAGTAAAGACAACTGTATTCTTAAAGGATATGAATGATTTCGCGGCCGTTAATGAGGTTTATAGCACCTTCTTTAAAGAACCTTATCCTGCCCGCAGTGCTATTGAGGTTGCGCGTCTACCTAAAGACGGACTTGTTGAGATTGAAGCGGTAGCTCGTAAGAAATAAGGAGTTATCCTTTTGCACTTTTATTATTTTACCAAAATGGCAGGCTAAGGTGGATAACCCTAGCCTGCCATTTTTTATATTAGAATTAGTAACTTCTGTATCTCCGATACCTACTACGGCGGGGTTTGAACAATAACCAGATGCTGTAAAGAAGCAGGAGGCCTGCTGTAATCAGTCCTGTTAAATAGACATCGCTGGTCTCTTTGTGTTCCAAGGCAATCGCAATGAAGGCCCACACGAATACGAGTGGATAAATGCTATCTCGGTAAGGATAGCTGACCACAATTGCAAGTAGAGTTCCCACGCAGAGCATAATAACGCCCCAAGTGCTACCGCTAAGACCCCAACCTCCCCAATGATTCTTTTCTAGAACAACGCTGATGTTCACGATAGTAGCCACAGAGATCCAGCCAAGGTATATACTAAAGGGTAGCTTCATCAGCCATTTTTCGCCTGAGGTAGGATTAGCGATCAAACGTGTTTTTCGGTAAATGACAATCAGTGTGATTAACATCAGCACCATAGCAACCAGAGAGAGCTCAATGTATAAGTATTGCCAAAGGAAGAGCCAACTCATATTAAAAATACAGCTCAGAACAAACCAGAACTGAATCGCCCGCACAGAATCTCTAGAGGCTGTATAGGAGCGGAATTGATAAATAACGAAGCCGGCTAATAGTAGATAAATCAATGACCAGATGGAAAACGCGTAACCTGCAGGTGTGATGTAGGTCTGATATTTATCAGAGATTTCTCCAGTGCTGTTCCCGCCTAATGGTAAGGTGACCGAGAGCACATTCACGATAATCACACCTACAAAGAACAGAAGATTCCACCATTTATAAGGATTATAACGTCTCAAAGAATTCACTCCCTAGCTTTTTAATAGGGTGATGCCTACTTAGAATATACCCGCTTTCGGCACAATTAAGACTATAAACAAGAAAAGAAGTGACTAGTGAGTCATAATGTTCATGGATAGTATGGTAGTGGTGAAGGGTATTTTACGATAGTGGATAGAACATTTATTAAAAATATGCTGAAATGAATCAAATTCATGGGTGTTTCTACGTACTTCAACTTTATTTGTATAAAAATCTACAGAAAATATGCAGAAACGTTTTTAAATCAGCGCTTTTTCGTATAAGATGAAGAGATGAAGATTCAAGAGCAGATAAGTTTTATCCTAGTTCTTTATCCTTATATTTCTTACAGGAGTGTATCTCATCTCTAAAAGGATGGAGAAACTACTTCTACTTGTATAGCTTCAAAATTTATTTCTCGCGGAAAAGGTTGCAGTTACCACCTGATGGTGGCGGACTGGTTCTTTTTTTGCTTGCTTAAAAGACAGGAGATCACCGATGACTAAGCATCTTTATGCAATATGGTTGGGGGATGTGTTATTTTGCTTCTCTGGCGAAACTTCGGAGCCGAAGGTTGACGCTTGGACCCGAGTGGTGAAGCGGCTGGAGCTGCAGGGAGGAGTTCGCCCTTTTGCGAGTGCTGCTCTGCGGCTCGCAGAAGTGAAATATCCGGCTCCTCCTGTAGAGGGGAAGCCAGCACGCCGTGGATTGCCCGGAAGAACATTCGAAGGGCTCGCCTTAGTCCCTAGCGATGCATTTGAACTGCTTCTGGCATGGGATGAGACGTTATGCCGGGATCAGGGAGTAGAGCCTGGAGGCGAATTGCGCTATTGGGCGGCAGCAGCTCGCTTTGCGCTGGAATTGATGGGTACAGGCGGCGTTACGCCAGGAGCCTTGCCCCCACGTCCGGTAGGTTCACGCCGTCGTGGTGGTGAACAGGCAGCAACGGTCTGCTGGTCTCCAGCTTTTCGAAAGCAGGAGGATAAGGAGATCTTTCTGCAGCTGGCGTCGTCCATGCCGGTATTGGCCTTAGGGACGCATATTGCTGAAGCGGGGGATTTATCTTCGAGGGAAGAGGCGGGCGCCTATGTGCTTTACTCCTTTATGCAGGCGGTAATGACTGCAGAGATAAAGAAAGTGATTGCGGGTATTGAAAGTGAACTTACCCCTTACAAAGCCAATTATCGCCGGGGTTACTCCCCTTTAACTGAGCTGTGGTGGAATAGTCTTCTTACAGGCAGCCGGGATATACCCGTGCAGGGAACTCAAGCAGAGGTGACAGATCTTCTGGCTACTGTGAATGAGACAGCTGGTAGCGATGTGCCGCAATCGGAACCTGAAGAAGCGCGGAGTGGACAGCTGGGTCTTGGGCTACGTCTTGAGCCCCCTGGAGATAATGACGAAATCTGGCGCTTAACCTTCTGGGCGGAGAACAAGGAAGAAGGGGAATTCTGGATTCCGGCAAAATCGATTTGGAGCAGTAAGGAACGAGAGTTTACGTTATGGGGGAAACGCTATCGCAATATACAGCAGCAGCTTCTTATAGCGCTGGGCCGAGCGGCAAGAATCTCTCCAGACATAGAGCGCGCTCTTTCTATGCCTGCACCTACGGGAGCAGATTTGGAACCAGAGCGTCTTTATTTCTTTTTGAAGGAGACGGTGCAGCAGCTGCGTGAGCGTGGAATAACCGTGCAGATGCCATCGCGCTGGAGCCGTGAGGGACGCCGCCGGATTGGCATGAAAATGAAAATGCAGCCGGTAGTGAGTGGGATTGATAGTCCTGCTCCAGTGGCTCTTGGGATGGAAGAGCTGATTTCATTTCGCATTGAAGCCTCACTTGGGGAGAGTACAATCAGTGAAGAAGAACTAAACGCACTAGTGGAGGCAGGCGTACCCTTTGTACGTTTCCGCGGAGAATGGATTGAGGTAGATCCTAAAGAAATTCGCCAGGTTCTTAGATATATGAAACGCCATGAAAATGGGGAAATGACCGCGGCCGATTGGATGCGTCTAGAGGCTGAGGATGGTGAAGAGCGGCTCTGGAAAGGGATGTCGGTCACGGGGATGGAAACATCCGGACTATTGTCATCGCTGATGCGGGGCGACATATTGCGTAATCTTCCAGTGCGTGCCGTACCTGAAGGTCTGCACGGCACCCTGAGACCTTATCAGGAGCGCGGCTATCAATGGCTCTCCGTTCTCAGTGGTCTGGGATTTGGGGTGTGTCTGGCCGATGACATGGGTCTCGGTAAGACTGTGCAGGTCATTACCTGCCTGCTGGACCGTGCTTTAAGTGCTCCACCTGAAGAGAAGCAGGAGCCTGTGCTGATTCTATGCCCAACCTCACTTTTGGGGAACTGGCAGCGGGAATTGCAGCGCTTTGCGCCTTCTCTTAAAGTTCACATTCATCATGGTGGACGCCGAGTGCGGGGAGATAGCTTTTTAGAACTGGCTGCCAGTCATGATATTGTATTGACGACCTATCATTTAGCAGGTCGTGACAGCGAGGATTTAGCGAATGTTCAGTGGTCCACTGTGGTGCTGGATGAAGCTCAGTATATTAAGAATCATCGGACGAAACAGGCGCAAAGTGTGATGAAGCTATCAGCGCCGCATCGCATAGCTATGACGGGGACACCTGTAGAGAACAGACTAGGTGAGTTATGGTCTATTTTTCACTTTTTAAACCCGGGTTATCTAGGAACCTACCATTCCTTCCGGCAGCGTTATGTATCTGGAGAGGGTGGAGAACGACTAAGGGAATTACATCGCTTGGTATCTCCATTCTTGTTGCGCCGCTTGAAAAGCGATCCCGATATCTCTAAAGATTTACCGGAGAAGCTGGAGCTGAAGTCTTATTGTCCGCTGACGGAAACACAGGCAGTCCTATATCAGGGTGTCGTGGATGAAATGCTTGGCGTGATTGGAGAGAGTAGCGGGATGGCTCGCAGAGGACTCGTGCTGTCTTCTCTTACGAAATTGAAGCAGATTTGTAATCATCCTCAGCTATTCCGCAAAGAAGAAGGCAGGGGTCCGCGAAGTGAGCATTCCGGTAAAATGGAAGTCATGTTCGAGATTCTGGATAGCATTGCGGAGGTCGGAGAATCTGTGTTGATCTTTACTCAATATGTAGCGATGGGTGAGCTCTTGGTTAGCAAGCTGACTAAGCGTTATGGAACAGCGCCGCTGTTCTTGCACGGCGGAATTCCAAAACGAGAGCGCGACGAGATGGTTCATGATTTTCAAGAGGGAAAAGGCCCATCCTTCTTCGTACTTTCTTTAAAAGCGGGTGGCGTAGGGTTGAACCTTACAAGAGCTAATCATGTCATCCATTACGACCGTTGGTGGAATCCGGCAGTTGAGAATCAGGCGACAGACCGGGCGTTCCGAATTGGTCAGGATAAAAATGTTCAAGTGCATAAGTTGATTTGCCAAGGAACGTTGGAAGAACGTATTGATGAATTGATTGAGCGTAAGAAAAATCTTTCCGAGCAGGTTGTTGGCTCTGGCGAAACATGGTTGACTGAGATGTCCAATCATGAGCTGAAGGAACTTATTGAACTGCAGGATCAGGACTGGATGTAAGACAGATATGAGTGTTACGGAGGGATCGAACAATGAGTGAACGGTTAGAGATGCAGCTGGAAGTTGTGCCTGGATTAGTAAAAGCAGCATGGACGGTGCTACCTGGGAAAGTGACGGGAGGGTCTCGGTCGAAGGGTGAATTGAACGCCAGCGCGCCTGCTCAGGAACAACAAGCGGATCGACCTCTCTCTCTGAAGGTTCCGGTATGGCATGCTTCCCGAAGAAAAGAAATATTACGAAGTCTGGCACTAAGTCCCGGGGAAGTATTTGCCTTGCTGCAAGGGCGTTTGACGGGTGAACTGGCAGAGCTTGAGCTTCTACCTACGGATAGTGAGCTGGAGCAAGCCCTTTTTGAGGGTGAAGGTATGGAGTATAAGGCGGAAACTTTGAAGCTTATTAAAGAACGTCTTGCTGAAGAGCCACTGCTGGCACTTTCGCTGAGAGGATTTACTAAAGGAGAGCTCTTGGACGGAATTTTTGCCCTTTGGGCTGAAGGGAATATTTCTAGCGACGAAGCTGAAACAGAGGAAGAAGAAGCCTCGGTTAGTGAACTTTCTACGGAATTGGCTCGGCTTGAACGCAAGGGTCCGGCCATTTCCTCTGGCGAATGGTTGGCAGAAGCGGCTGCTGAAGGTTCGCTACATCAGCCTGGGCCACAGTTCCATGAGATTGCGGCTAGACCGTTTCCTTCGCCGGTAGTAGTAGCTGAAGTTACAGAAGACTGGGGAACATTGCTACCGCAGACACCTAAAGCCATTGAGGGATTAACTTTGATTATGCAGCGGGTTGCAGAAGCGTCTGCACGTCGAGCGACTAAGGGTCCGATTAAGCGGTAAGTGAAAATACGAAAGAGGCTGTCTCAAAAGTAGTGAATGCTACTCTTGAAACAGCCTCTTGTTTTGCCTAATTATCTAACAGAGTTTCTGGTTAGTTATTCTAATGCTGACCAGCAGGAGGCAATTCTCCTTCTGAAAGCTCTAGAATTTCGCGGCGAAGACGAAGCATTTTTTGATCTAGTTCATCAGCAGCGCGCGCGGCTTCTTTTAGTTCCTCAGCGACATGCGAAGGCAACTGCTTATCGAATTTATAATACAGAATATGTTCCATGCTTGCCCAAAAGTCCATAGCTAGGGTGCGCAGCTGGATCTCAGCCTTGACCCAGCGTGTTCCTTCCAGCAGGACGAGTGGGATACCGACTATAAGATGAAGGCTTTGATATCCGTTTGGTTTAGGATGAGCTATATAATCTTTAATCTCAAGCACGCGGATGTCTTCGCGTGTACTAAGATGATCTACTAAACGGTATATATCTTTAACGAAGGCACATACAATCCGCATTCCGGCAATATCGTGAATGTATTGCTCCATATTTTCCAAGCTGAAACCGTAGCCTTTGCGCTCCATCTTTTGAAGAATGCTCTTTGGTTCTTTGATCCGGCATTTGACATGTTCGATGGGACTGAAGCCGTCGCGGGATTGCCATTCCGTCTTGATTACATCAATTTTATTCTGAAGATCATTTAACGCGTGGCGATAGAGTGCCGGTAAGGCTTCGAATTCGTTAACCAGTTTGGCGAAATCCTCGTTGCTGTTACCTTGCCACTGTTGCAGATCCTTTACGTGTACCTGTAGCTGACTAAGCGTAAGCTGTGTGCTCTCATGTTCTTCCACTGAAACTCTCCCGATTTCGTTATTTGTGATAATTCTATTTTAACCGATGTAGAACCCCTGACGCAAAATTACATTCAAAATTAGGAAATATAACCCATAAGTGTAAGGGGGAAGTGGCTTAAATCAATTAGTATGGATTTTATAGGAACATTCTCCTCTAAATCGCGTATTAAAGCACATTAATGAATCTACTCGATACATTTGGTATGATAGAAACACGTATCGCTGGAGAGGGAGGAACTGTAATGAGTTTTATCAAAAAAATTAAAGATAGCGCGAGCCGGGTTACCGAAAAAGCCCAAAACTCAGTAGAGATCGGCAAGCTGAACGGACTTATTTCCGATGTTGAACAAGAGATGGAAGTTGAATTTACGAAAATGGGCAGACTTTTTTATGAAGGATATCGTTCAAAGGATATGTCGGTAGCTGAAGGTAAAATGGTGGAGCTGTCCCGTAACTGTTCCAAACTTCAGGAAAAAATCGAAGTCCTGCGGACACGAATTGCTGAGCTGAAAAATGAGCGGTTATGTTCATGTGGTCATATTGTGGCGCTTGATGCAAACTTTTGTCCGAAATGCGGAAGTAAGCTGGAGCCATTGTCCGCTTCGAGAAGGGTGCCTTCTACACCGGTATTTGTTCAATCTGTGAATGAAGATGACGAAGATCAATATTATGGTGCAGATGAGCTTACGGATGAAGAGAAGGAAATTGCAATGAAGCTGCACCCGCAGAGTGTCGTATATGCTGAAGTTCAGCATCCGGATGATGAGCTGCCACTTGAAGAATATAAGGCGAGCGAGCAAGAGATTGAGCGGGAACGTAAACAAGCCGAGCAGCTGGAACGGGAAAGAAAAAGACAACTTGAACTAGACCGTCGCTTCGGCGAATGGCACAAGAATGAGCACCAGGAGGAATCTGCGGTCACTGAGGACCATGGTGTACGAGATATGATCCAGTGCCAAATCTGTCGGAACGAATTACCTAAGGGCTCCTTATGGTGCCCGCGATGTGGATCAGAGCAAATATAGAACGGATTTCAGTCAGCTTAGGGGGACAACAAGATGGAACAGCTGCTGCTGCATCTGCGCAATCTGGGCTTCACAGAGATGGAGTCCAAAATTATGGTAGAGCTTGCGACAAAAGGTCAGGCTTCTGGCTATGAGGTTGCCAAACAGCTCGGAGTTTCAAGATCGAATGTGTATGCGGCGTTACAACGCCTTACGCAGCAGGGATATGTACGATGTGGCGAAGGAGAACCTGCGCGGTACAGTGTTCTCAATCCAGAGGAGCTTGCGACCATGATCTCGGGACGGGTTCAAGCTTCACTGGCTTATATGGAAAGTGAGATGCCTCGCGGTGGACCTGTTAGCCCTTCGTTTTATAATGTGGAAGGTGACCGCAATGTATTGGGCGCTCTTATTCGCCAACTTAATATGGCTGAGCAAGAGATCGTAGTGGATATGTGGCGGGAGGAAGCGTCACTTCTACGGAGTGAACTTGAACAGGCGGAGTTGCGTGGCGTTAGACTCTTGTGGGCGTTTGATGGTGGCAATGCTGCTCCTGCCGCCTATCCGGTATGGCCGCCTCTCGGAAGAGATTCTCAGCGAACAGATGGACGGAAGTTCTCATTCGTGATCGATCGGAGCTGGTGTATGCTCGGGATGCGCTATGAAGATGGATCGGCGCAAGCGGTTGTAACCGAGCACCCGGTCTTAGTAGATCTGCTATTGAATCATTTTGCACAGGAAATGGTGCTGTTCGAGCTGGAGCAGGATATGGGCGCAGAATTAGAAGAACGTTATGGTGAGCGTTACAGCAAAATTCACAGCAAATATGTGATGCATGATCCAGGCGATGATGGGGAAGAACAGGCGCAGTAGCTATTACAGGGAGGTGAAAAGCATGGAATGTATCGTACATTTTGAAGTGGTGCATGAGGATGGTCCTAAAAAATTGCGTGGACTGCTGTTTCTGGATAAAGGAGCAAGTCCCGGAGAAGCAGAGCTAGTTGAAATGTTCAAGGACATGAAATTTAACGTGAGACTGGAAGATCGCGAGAAATTGATCTTTAAACCGGTAAATCCGGGCGATTTCGTGGAGATCCGAATTACGGGTTATGATAATGGGCAAGAAAAGAGCAAGGATGACCATAATTTAAAATCTATCGTTGGAAATTTATTGCCACAAAAACCGACAGGTCTATAAAGTGGGGAGAAAGGATTCATTGATGGGGGAAGGAGGAGCACTATGGAGCTGTTGAGACAAAAGGTGTTAAAAGAAGGTATTGTACTCGGGCAAGGCGTGCTCAAGGTAGATTCTTTTCTGAATCATCAGATGGACCCCTTTCTAATGCGTGAGGTTGGCCGTGAGTTTACCCGCCGTTTTTCCGGCGAAGAGATTACGAAGGTACTGACGATTGAATCTTCGGGAATTGCTCCGGGGATTATGACGGCATTAGAGCTGGAGGTTCCGCTGATTTTTGCCCGTAAGCAGAAATCGTTGACGCTGACAGAGGATATTTATGTAGAAAAGGTTTACTCCTTCACGAAGAAAGAAACGAATGAAATTACCGTTTCCAAGAAGTTCATTGCTCCGGGTGAGCGAGTTCTGATTGTCGATGATTTTCTGGCGAATGGCGAAGCCGCCTTCGGACTTGCTCGTATTGTTGAGCAGGCAGGAGGAAGTGTGGTTGGGATTGGTATCGTGATCGAAAAAGCGTTCCAGCCAGGAAATCGGTTACTGCAGGAAGCTGGTTACCGGGTAGAATCACTCGTGCGGATCGCTTCACTGGAGGACGGAAGAATCTCTTTCGTGGAAGAAGAGGAAGGGCTACTTAGCTAAGACTCTTTGGTGTAGATTCGGATGAAGTTAACACAAAACAGCAAGAGACAGGTTTATAAGCCTGTCTCTTGCTGTTTTTTTTTGTGATGCACGGGTATGGATTACCTGTTGCTACCGCATGCCGCTGCAGGATCGGCGTGGCGCTGCGCGCTAACCGCCGCCAGCGGCGAGAGCACCCGCAGCGATCCAGGCTCGCAGCGCACGGCAAGAGGCCCTTTGCCGAAGCTCTCGCCATCGCCGATCGCCGGCCGGGCCTCTGCGAAGTTGACGGCTACGCTACGTCCACGCAGCATCGACACGAAGGGCAACGCTACATGCTTGCCCTTCAGTACCGTTGGGAACAGCCGCAGCAGCTGCCCGCGGCTGCACCCGTGCACGACGCAGACGTCGAGCTGGCCGTCATCGGCCTTCGCCTGCGGGCAGATCAAGAGCCCGCCGCCGTAGCTGGGCAGGTTGCAGACCGAGACCAGCCATGCCTTCTCAAAGACGTGCTCCGTCCCGTCGCACGCAACACTCACCCGGCATGGCTTAAACGTCATCAGCGTATGCAATATGCCGATGATATAAGCCAGTTGGCCTGCGCCAATGGCATTGCACAGCCGTTTGTAACGGCTGGCATTCACATTCTCGGCCACCTGAGCATCAAAGCCGTTGGCAACGGCTGTTAAAGTCAGTCCGTTTGCGCCTGAGATCAGATCGGCTTCGATATACCGTTCGCTAAGTGCAGCTTCCAGCGCGGCTTCAGTCGAAAGCGGAATGCCGAAGCCGCGTGCGGAGTCGTTACCGGAGCCGGCAGGGATGATTGCCATAGGAATATCTTTGCCACGAAGGGCACCCAAAATGCTGTGCAGCGTGCCATCGCCGCCGATTACGATCGCGGCTTTCCAGTCCTCACGGTGTTTAATTGTATTTAGAACGAGGGCTTCTGCACCCTCTGCGCTATGCGTAAACAAGGTCATATATGGCAGCATCCGCTCTTTCATGAGCGCCTCTACAGTATGCCAGGTCCGCCCGCCTGCGCCCCCGCCGGAACGCGGGTTTATGATGAATAGATACATTTAAATTCCTCCAGCCTGTAGAATTCCGTTGATGCCCGTCTTTCCATTGTAAGGAGTGGATGGGCAAAAGGGAATACTTTTCAGCGATAAGAGGTGTTAGTTCAGCGGTGTTTATAGATGCCGAATCTGACTTTCTGCGATATCCCCAACCCAAGGGAGCTTATACCATCTGCTGCTTAAAGCTTGATAGATCATAAGCAGCCATATAGCAAAGCTGCAAAGAGAAAGGATTGCACTCAACAGAGAACCGAGAAAAGGGATAAATCCGGTTAGGACATGGAGAATCATCAGCACGCCGAACGTAAGCAGTGATTGCAACGCGTGGAACAGCACGAAGCGGTTGCGTTTCTCCAGAGCGAGAAAGACCACGCCGCCGATAAAAGGGAAAAAATAGCACAGCGCGCCCGCAATATTATCGGGCAATCCGGTGGATGATTTGAAAGGGGACAAAGGGTTCACTCTCCTTCTACTTGGAGAAGAAGGGGGTTAGTTCGCTACTCCTTCTTCCTTAAAAGCCTATGACTTGTCAGGAAAAAGTATGTTTAGCTCATTGTGGGTATAATATACTTTTCCAACAGCTTGCGGGGGCTCTTCCAATTGTTTGTCTTACTCTCTGCTGTAAAGACCACAACCGCATCTAAATTGGGTAGGATAAGGATTTGCTGTCCGCCATGACCGTGGGCAAGCTTGTAGGGTTGGCCGCTCATCGTACCCACCCAGAACTGATATCCGTAATCTCCAAAAGCCGGGTATCCCGTAGTCTGTGCAGTTAGTGCTTCTTGCAGCCAATGCTTCGGAATGATCTGCTGCTTCGCAAATACGCCGTTATTAAGCAGACACATACCAAATTTAGCCATATCTCTTGAGTTTAAGTACAAACCAATATGCCCCATACTATGTCCTTCGGGACTCGGTAACCAAGCCGTGTGAGTCATTCGGAGAGGGCTAAATAAATGCTCAGCAGCATAGGTGAATGCATCGAGACCTGTAGATTCACTAAGGATCATCGAAATCAGATGGGTGTCGATACTACGGTATTGAAATTGACCGATATGTTCCGGAATTATGTTCATACTAAGAGCAAAGGAACCCCAGCGGCGACTACGATGGAGATTCCGGACGAAAGGCTCCCCCAGCTTCTTGCCCGTGATCCAGCTAAATCCGGAAGTCATGGTAAGCAGATGACGGAGAGTGATTTTTGATAAATGAGGGGAGTGCAGGTATGGAACATGTTTACGAAGTACCTTGGAAACCGAGACATCGATATCAGGGATATCTCCCCGATCGATAGCGATTCCGGTAATTGCGCTGATAAAGCTTTTAGTCGCAGATCGAAGATCATTTAATGCCCCGGCATGATGGTTGCCGTAATAACGTTCAAAGATGAGCTTGCCATAGCGAGCAATAAGCATACTATGCATCTTTGGATATTCTTTCTGAATAGCATAATCAGCTTGTTCAAGACCCTCACGGCGCGTTGCAGTTTCCTCGGGTAGCGCGGTAGTCATCGCGGGAACTACGTTATAAGATGAAGTCAGTAATGGTGTAGGTTGGCCCATAATGATCTCCTTTTCTTGCTGTGGTATGTGCTAGGTGTGGCCTGCTATAGAGCATATTGTATTTTAACCCGACACGAGCAATATGACTTACGAAGAACATTGTAAAAAAATAAAAATTTTCCAATTAGCACATTTTACAAGGAAAGGTGGAAGTTGGACCGGAATATGATACAATATAACGATAAGGCCCGAAAGGGGTGATTCAGTAAGTGGCTCTTCGGGTAATAAAAGTGTCAAGGAGCTTTCGTTCAACAGGCGTCCTTACTCTCAGCCCAAATCACGACGAACCTGCTTCACCGGCGAACTAGTATCTCAAGGCTTTGAAGCTTTGAATTTTACGTTTTGGCGGATAATGCAAGCCACGTATGTGTAATGGTTACTTCACTTGCATTCGAGGTTACGGCGTACTTTTCATCATGCATTCTCTACAACGGAGCATTCATTTTCAATGTTTTGGGAGGGAACTGATCATGGCAAGTAAAGGTCATAACGAAGTCAAGGAAAGTTTACGGGAAATGACACGTATTTTCCGGCCCAAAGATCCCAAGAAATTCGTAAAGGAGTACGTCCGAAAATATCGGATTACCGGAGGCTATGAAGAAGAACTGACCATGGTCGTGGAGCATGAGCTGGTAAAGATGAATTCATCCGTCTCCTAGCTAACAGATACGAGTGTCACTTACTTTTGACATCATTTTGAGTAATAACATCCACGAGGATTCTTATAAACCGTGCCCGAGCAGCGTTTGTTGCAGGAATCGGTTTTTTTTGTTTGTACATTTATGAATAAGAAATATTGTCTCTCATAAAATAGTCAAATGAATTAATAGACACATTTCACAATGAATGCGCTTTAACGATCATTTTTTATTTGATTGCGTTTTCAAAAAATGCGCATAAATGCAGGTGGGACAAGGAATTATTATGTCGAAAATTACAATGTGAACTAGTTGTGAACGATTGACAAAACTTTCCCTTAAACTTATATTAATAGTGATTGTTATAATTGACAGAAAAAAACAGGAACCTACGAAATCGGGAAAAGCGGGGTAGATCAATGATGAAAACGTGGCAGGCTGTAAAGCGACTCCTTCCCATGACCGCTATGTTTGGTCTCTTTCTTGCCGGGTGCGGCCGTGAGGACTTGTCAGTGCTCAGACCACAGGGGCCTCAGGCGGAAATGTCTTATGGATTAATGGAGCTGTCGATCAGTATTATGATCGTCGTGTTGCTGATTGTCTTTACGATTGCAGCTTATGTACTGATCCGTTTCCGTCGAAAGCCGGGTCAGAATGAAATCCCTGAGCAGGTTGAGGGTAGCATCAAGCTTGAGATTCTCTGGACGGTCATTCCGCTTATCCTCGTAGTGGTACTGGCAGTTCCAACGGTGAAAGCAGTGTTCGCCGCAGGAGATGATCATGCCAATGACAAGGATGCGATTAAGGTTAAAGTAACCGGCCACCAATATTGGTGGGAATTTGAGTATACCGATTACAAGGTGACTACAGCGCAGGATCTGATTATTCCAGTGGGCAAAGATATTGCTTTTGAACTGGAGACTAAAGACGTGCTGCACTCCTTCTGGGTCCCTTCCCTTTCCGGTAAAATCGACACCAACCCAGCCGGGACGATTAACCGCTTCAGCTTCAGTGCACCTAATGAAGGCGTTTACCGTGGTAAATGTGCGGAACTATGCGGGCCGTCTCATGGATTCATGGAATTTAAGGTGAAATCGGTTAGTGAACAAGATTTTCAGAAGTGGTTAGATTCGATGAAAGCACCCGTAGCTGTGCTGCCAGAGGATCCTGCTTTAGCTGAGAAGTTCAAAGCGGCGTGTCTGACTTGCCACGCTGTAGGTGATCAAGGGATTAATAATGCGCCGAACTTGACCGGAATTGGTTCTCGGGAGTCGATTGCAGGGATCCTGCTCAACGACGACACGAGGGAGGATGGTGCACCAATTGAGGAGAATCTCAAAACATGGCTGCATGATCCACAATCCGTAAAACCGGGCAATCTGATGCCTAACCCCAAAGATCTAGGCCTAAGTGATGCGGAGATTGATGGCATTGCTGAGTATCTGGCCAACTATAAGCTGGACTAATGCCTTAGCCTAAAGGCGGGCGGAACTTTCGAAAAAGGGGGTACGAACTTTGGCTCAAGCAGCGCATACCTTGAATTCATCCAAGCCTCTGGGGCATGGCCACAGTGTGAAGCGCCATACAGGACTTATGGATTGGCTAACAACCGTCGATCATAAAAAAATCGCAATTTTGTAC
Organism: Paenibacillus sp. FSL R5-0923; assembly: GCF_038009145.1. Classification (NCBI taxonomy): domain Bacteria; kingdom Bacillati; phylum Bacillota; class Bacilli; order Caryophanales; family Paenibacillaceae; genus Paenibacillus; species Paenibacillus sp. FSL R5-0923. Next base: position 177,301 of record NZ_JBBPAT010000001.1, on the reverse strand, counting down.
CTATGGGCCGGAGGATTATTTTTTGGTATCGGCGGAATTGAAGCACTTCTGATTCGCTGGCAACTCATCAAGCCAATGAATAATTTTTTGGATGCCCAAACGTTTAATGAACTTATTACCATGCATGGTACGACGATGATATTCCTCGGCGTCATGCCAATCATCTTCGCCTTAATGAATGCCGTCATACCGCTACAAATCGGTGCACGTGACGTAGCCTTTCCTTTTCTAAATGCACTTGGCTTCTGGACCTTCCTGTTCGGCGGAATTCTACTGAATCTCAGCTGGATAATGGGTGGCGCTCCTGATGCCGGATGGACCTCCTACACCCCACTATCTACGAGTACATACAGCACTACACACGGTGTAGACTTTTATACGATTGGTCTTCAAATTGCCGGATTAGGTACCCTCATCGGGGGGATTAACTTTCTAGCCACGATCATTACGATGCGCGCGCCGGGAATGACCTACATGCGGATGCCGATGTTTGCTTGGACTACATTTATTACTTCCGCAATTATTTTGTTTGCATTTCCAGCAGTTACAGTAGGTTTAGTACTGCTGACATTCGACCGGATACTTGGAGCCAATTTCTTCGAGGTTGGGGCTGGGGGTAATCCGGTGCTCTGGCAACATATCTTCTGGATATTTGGTCATCCAGAAGTATATATCCTCATTCTGCCTGCCTTCGGAATTATATCGGAGGTTATCCCGACTTTTTCACGGAAGCGATTGTTCGGATATAGCTCAATGGTGTTCGCTACCATCCTGATTGCCTTCTTGGGCTTCATGGTTTGGGCTCACCATATGTTCACTACCGGACTTGGGCCGGTAGCTAACGCATTGTTCTCTGTATCAACGATGTTGATTGCGGTTCCGACAGGAATCAAGATTTTTAACTGGTTGTTCACGATGTGGGGAGGGCAAGTACGTTTCACGACACCAAACCTGTTCGCGGCAGGATTCATTCCTACCTTTACGATGGGTGGCGTCACTGGCGTCATGCTGGCTTCTGCGCCTGCTGACTTTCAGTTCCATGATACGTATTTTGTTGTAGCGCATTTTCACTACGTTATTGTGGGCGGCTTGGTGCTTGGCCTGTTTGCAGGTCTGCATTACTGGTGGCCGAAGATGTTTGGTCGGATGCTAAGTGAGAAGCTGGGCAAATGGACTTTCTGGACGTTTATCATCGGATTCCATCTGACATTCTTTGTACAGCATTTTCTTGGACTCATGGGGATGCAACGTCGGGTATTTACGTATTTGCCGAATCAGCAATTCGATTTGCTGAATTTAGTCAGTACAATTGGTGCTGGGCTGATGGCTGTCGGTACGATTATTTTCTTAGTCAATGTCTTCCTAACTTCAAGAAAGCCAATGGATGCAGCTGATGATCCGTGGGAGGATGGACGTACACTAGAATGGACGATTTCTTCGCCACCGCCAGAATATAACTTCAAGCAAACCCCGCTTATCCGTGGAATTGATGCATTCTGGAAAGAAAAGATGGCAGGAAATAAAGGCATGACTCCGGCTGAACCCGTTGGTTCGATTCATATGCCGTCTGCAACCATATTGCCGTTCACTATGTCTGTTGGGATTTTCATCGCTGGACTGGGCTTTATGTTTAGTCGGGATGACTTCGGCAACGCCTTTATGAGCTTTATGTTTAATAATTATATCGTTACAGCCATCGGTCTTATCATTACGTTTGGATCTATGCTGTTGCGTTCGCTGTATGATGATCATGGATGGCATATTGAACCTGAAGAGCTGGAAGGAAGTGAGCGGACATGACAACGGCACATGCAGAAGCTTCTAAGGAAGAATTTCCTCACGAGCCGGAAAAAGCTACGCTCGAAGGACGAAACAAGGTTCTTGCCTTTTGGTTATTTCTAGGTGGGGAAGCAGTATTATTCGGTACGTTGTTCGCTACGTTCCTCGCATTGCGTAATCAGACGAATGAGGGGCCATCGGCGAATGAACTGTTTCACTTGCCGCTTGTAGCTGCTGCAACATTCATTCTTTTGGTAAGCAGTCTGACGAGTGTATTCGCTATCCAAGCGATGCATAGGAACCGTCCGGCTGTGCTTCGTAACTGGCTTTTGGTAACTGTAGTCTTAGGTCTTGGCTTCCTGATTCTGGAGATCTATGAGTTTACTCAATATGTGAGACACGAAGACTTCGGAATGACTACAAGTGCATTTAGTTCGGCATTCTATACATTAGTAGGATTCCACGGTGCGCACGTAGCTTTCGGGATTGCATGGATCGCCATCCTGATTGGGCAACTCATGCGTAAAGGATTAACCGTAGTTACTGCACCAAAAGTGTATGTGTCAGCCATGTACTGGCATTTTATTGATGTGGTATGGGTCTTCATCTTTACGGTTGTATACCTACTTGGAAAGGTGGGCTAGACACTATGACGACAGATCAGCATGTGCCAGAGAACGACGGGTATAAGCATCGTCATCGGCATGAAGGGCCACAGAGGCATATTGTTGTCTTTATACTGTCCATTGTCTTGACCTTAATTGCTTTCGCCGCTGTTGCGGCTGGAGGGGTGAATGCCACCTTTGCGGTTATTCTACTACTGGTGATGGCAGTCATTCAGGTCATTGTACAGATGGGCTTCTGGATGCACCTGAAAGATAAAGGACATCTAATACCGATTATTTTCATGCTGGGTGGTTTTTTTACCGCCGGTACCTGTATTATTATGTCGCTGTATTGGGTTTGGTGGAATTAACGGACTATAAAGAAAGAGGCGGGCTGAGATGCCCCCTCTTTTTGGTGTTTAACTAGATCCTGCGCTAGGAGGGGTTAGGGTTATGCTCGGATTACAATATTTTAGCTTTGCAGAACTATGGAGCCCGCTTTTTCTGGCGGTCATGCTGCTGCTGACGGCGGGTTATTTCGTTTGGATTGGTCCGATTGCTGGACGTCATGCCGATTCAGTTCCGGTTCCGTTCTGGCGAAGAGCACTATTTGTGTGCGGAATGCTTGCGCTTTATCTGGCACAAGGCGGTCCTGTTAGTCTATTAGGACATATGATGTTTTCCTTCCACATGGTTAGTATGGCCTTGTCATACCTAGTGGCGGTGCCGCTGATTATGCTGGGGATTCCAGATTTTATCTGGCGCAGCATATTGAGAGTAAATCCATTTCGCCGGTTGTCTTTTTTAGCTCGACCGGTGGTAGCTGCTTTGCTGTTTAATGGACTATTTTCCTTGTACCATATTCCTGTTATCCATGATTATGTGATGCTTCATTTTACCGTTCACCGAATCTACTATATTGTTTTATTCCTAACAGCTGCCTTAATGTGGTGGACATTGATCAATCCGCTACCGGAGCGCCGAATGGCGAGTGGACTGGGCAAGATTGGGTTTATTTTTCTAAACATGGTATTGCTGACACCAGCATGCGGACTGATTATTTTTGCAGATCAACCGCTCTATGCTACTTACAGTGATCCGGAGACTTGGGCACTTGCCATGGGCTATTGTATATCGGGTGATCCTTCTGCCTTACTTCAGAATTTTGGGGGTCCTGCGTTCTTTTCATTGTTGTCACCAAAAGTGGATCAGCAGGTGGGAGGTATCGCGATGAAGTTCATTCAGGAATTTATTTTTGCCTCTATGCTTGCTTATGTGTTCTATCATTGGTATAAAAAAGAGAACGGACAAGAGGGCGATGAATTATCGACGCCTTCCTCAGCACTCGAGGAGAGCACCTTGACCCGTGCATAACTGGTAGACTGCCAAGGAGGAGAATCATGGATATTTTTACGGTGTTTCCAACTATTAGCACATCGTTCATCGTGCTCAGTGCGGTGCTCGTAGCTATTGGCTGGTGGCTCATCATTAAGGGCAAACGCGAGGCGCACAAGAAGACGATGATTGCTGCCGCAATCGCTGCGCTCCTGTTTTTTATTGTTTATGTATCTAGAACGTTGTTCGTGGGAAACACCTCATGGGGCGGACCGGATGAACTTCAGACGATTTATCAAGTGTTTCTGATCTTCCATATCGTGCTGGCAACGGTAGCTGCGGTATTCGGACTTACTACGTTAACTCTTGGGTTTAAGGCGAAGTACTCCAAGCACCGTAAGTGGGGCAGAGTAACATCTATAATCTGGTTCATTACTGCGATTACTGGCGTTATGGTGTATGTGCTGCTTTATGTTCTGTATCCAGGTGGACACACCAAGCCAGTGTGGGAAGTTATTTTGGGCGCGTAAGATAGTTGCATGAAAAGAGCTTGTGATTTGGCATGTGAAAAGAGCATGTGAATATGCGTGCGAATCGTACGTGAATTTGTGTGAATAGTAATGAAATAAGCCTGTGCATCTGCTCGTTCCTAAATAGGGATGATGGATGGCGGGCTTATTTTAGTTTATGGAGTTGGGGAAGTGTTTAGGGAAAACCTCCCTGAAAAAGATAAGTTTTGAGCTCGAAAATCGGTAATTAGGGAATTCCTCCCTGTATTTTAACCGTTTAAGCTCTAAAACGCAGAAATGGGTGAATTTATAGGGAGGAATTCCCTAAAAACGGTGATTTCAGGCTAAATCCAAGTAATTAGAGGGAGGTTTTCCCTAATTGTTGCTTCTACTAGCAGTTACACCCACCTAGCGATCACATCCACTCGCAGTAGCACCCGTCGAGCCTTCGCATCGATTGAGCGGTCGCATCCATTAGTGGTCACAACCACCGAGGAGTCGCTCCCGCCCTTCAATCACCCCACCGAGCCGCAACAACTGGCCCTACACCTACAACCCGTTGGCGAAGTAACAATGAGGCTGACCTCACTCCGCGTCCCTCGCTCACATTCAACCTCTCCATAAGTTATGTTTAATCCTCTGATTAGTTAATCCCGATAATGATCAGTTTCCCATACGTGCAAAGCCTTCTCCAAAGGGGGGAAGCGCATACCTCCTAATCAACTTGAATGTTTTCCATTTACAGGATTGACAATGGTAAATTAAGGGCATATACTGTGTATATAGATATATACAGTAAGCACAGGGATATGAACACCTGCTTCTGCTAGACGCTGAAGACATTGTAAAGCGAGGTTAGTTTTAATGAGAACATTAAAAGATTCATGGTTTATGTTGCGCTCTGATTTTCGCGGAGACAAATTAAAGATATTAGGGACCCTCGTAATAACAGTTATTTTTATGTGTTATCTTGGTGGAATGACTAGCCTAGTAGCAAATGACGTACTAGGTGAGCAGGATCGGACGATGATAACAGATTTCTTATTCCTCTCCTTTATACCCTTATTGGGATTAACATTCTCTCGCCGTTCCATGAAATATTGGAGTGAAGACTCTTACACAAAAATGTTGGTTTACTTAAGAACCTTACCGATTCCAGCTGCAGTAATACTATCGCGGAGAAAACTTCAGGGGGTAGGCTCCTTTATTCTAAATGGTACGTTATTCTTCGGTATTGTTTACTTGTTAGGGGGAAATTTCCGGACAGAGCTGGCGGTTCCCTCGTATATAGCTTTTGCCATTACATGGCTCGGCTTCGGATTCATGGTCTCAGGTCTATATATTTTTATTGAGTATCTTTTTAGCGGCAAAGCTTATCTATGGCTAACATTGCTTATCGTAGTGTTATCGTGGGGAATATCATTCCTAGTTACACTTGGGGGAGGCAATTTGTTTTTATACAGTATCTCCTATTCCAAGGAGTGGGGGCTGTTATCTCCGATCATGTGGGGGTCACTTCTGCTGGGGACAATATCTGTGCAGTTATTCTCTAAATGGACTATACATCGACTGAAGAGTCGCAATCTCGTATAAAAAATCGGAATGGCAAGGACTGCGCTCTAGCACGCTAGAGTGGAAGGCGAGGTGTAAATAATGTGGATACCGGTACAAATCAACGAAAATAGTGCAGAGCCCCTCTATCATCAGATAGAGACTCAGCTTAGATCCTTAATCATTAGCGGAGTCATTACAGAAGGTACGCTACTGCCCTCGATTCGTGAGTTCGCAGGAGATCTGAAATGCAGTGTAATTACAGTGCGGCGCGTATATCAGGATCTGGAGAAAGAAGGTTTGCTGCGAACAAGACAAGGAACAGGTACCTTTGTATCCCATGTAGGCGACGGAGCAATGGAAGAATACAAACGGGACACGGTAGGCAAAGCACTTGAAAGTGCTGTGGATATCGGCCGATCGATACATTGCAGCAAGGATGAACTTGAGCAGATTTTTATGGAGATTGTAGAACGCAAGTATAGAGCAAAGGAATGAAAGGGGGGGCGCATGCTCATATGGTACAGATGGCTATAGAATTGCGGAATGTACTTAAACAACGGCGAAACAAGACGATAGGACCGCTGACCATGAATCTGCCTAAAGGATATATTACAGCCCTGGTAGGTCAGAATGGATCTGGCAAAAGCACGCTACTGAATCTCCTGATGCAGCTGACCAATCCAGAGGAAGGCGAGATATATTGGTTTGAGAACAGGTATAATAGCGGGTTGCCTCTGGAGCTGCGGCAGAACATTGCCTATGTTCCTGAGACGTCGATTACTGAGGAGAACCACTGGAATGCAGAAGAGGCAGCTCAATTTCGACAGCATTGGTATCCGAACTGGGATGAGTCGTATTTTCAGGATCTAATGGATCGCTTTGAGGTTCCATATCATATGAGGCTTTCTAAGATGTCAAAGGGTGAACGTCGGAAATTCGAAATTGCCGCAGCACTTGCGTCACGCCCAAGTCTGCTGCTATTGGATGAACCTTCATCAGGTCTTGATCCCTTTGCCTGGAAGATTATGATCGAGACGCTTCTTAAATATATGGATGAGAACAACGCTACGATCATCATCTCCACACACATTGTGGAAGAGGTGCGGCGGTTGGCAGATTATATCGTGCTTATGCATAGAGGTGAACTGCTGGGTATGGCCGAGAAAGACAGTTTATTCGGTACTTGGACCGAGGTATGGGTACAGGTTGCAGGTGAAGAGGAGCTTGCTGAGTTATCAGCGGAATTACCGGGAGGTATAAACTTTACCATGGATACACCGGGTGTAGCTTCTTTTATCATAGAACAATTTTCTAAGAACGAGAAACGCATTCAGGACTTGGGCGTAAAGGTTATCAAGAGTCGCAGTTTAGAATTGGACGAAATATTGGGTTTATGGACACAGGGACACCGTCCTATCCTGATTGATCACAAGAGAGGGGACTAGAGAAATGGAAGCCTTAAAGCTGGAAAGTGTAATGAAGCAATATGGAGAAAAAACCGCTGTAAACGGAATTAACCTAACGGTAGGCAAGGGGGAAATTTACGGATTACTGGGGGCAAATGGTGCAGGAAAAACAACCACAATGCGCATGGTGCTTGGCCTAATTTACCCTGATGGCGGGAATATTTTGTATAATGGAAAGCCGTATAACAGCGAACTTCAGCAAACCATGGGCTATCTACCCGAAGAAAGAGGATTATATCCAAAGGTAAAGGTAAGCGATCAAATCGTCTACTTGGCACGTCTGCGCGGGATGTCGGCTAGTGATGCAGATAAGAGCCTTCGCTACTGGCTCGATCGGTTTGAGGTTCCGGATTATTACAATAAGAAGATTGAAGAGCTCTCCAAAGGGAATCAGCAGAAAATGGGCTTTATCGCCGCAGTCGTTCATAAGCCGCAAATTCTCATCCTTGATGAAGCCTTCAGTGGCTTGGACCCTGTTAACGTGGAACTACTGAAAGATACGGTAAAAGAATTACGTGATCAAGGAACGAGTATCTTATTCTCTACTCACCGGATGGAGCATGTTGAAGAGCTTTGCCGTAATATTACGATTTTGGATCGTTCCAATACTGTCGTGCAGGGCGATATTCGTACGATTAAGAGTGGGTATCCTCGTGAACAAGTATTGTTGCGTACGGATAACGAAGTGACCGGTCTAGAATCAATTGCAGGTGTAACAGCAGTACAGCGACAGGAGCGAGGTTATCTGTTGTCAATCAGTGAGATCGGCGCAGCACAACGTATCCTACAGCAGGCGATGGCACAGGGTGAAGTGGAGCATTTTGAAATTAAGGAACCAACATTAAATCAAATCTTTATCAGAGCGGTGGGTGAATCTCATGAATAAGATGGGGACAATTATTGGCTTTACCTTTAAAAATAAAGTGAGAACGAAATCATTCATGATTACTACATTAATTCTAGTGTTGCTGCTCAGCATTGGGATGAATCTTCCGTACATCATCGATCAGTTTAAGGGTGATTCTAAAACAAACGCAGAGACTCAAATTGCTGTGATCGCGGAAGAGGGAAATCAGGCTGCAGAGTTGTTGAAGGCATATACTTCACCTGAAGGAATGCCGCAGGCAAAAGTTGTGCAATATACTTCTGCCGACGATGCGGAGCTAAAGAAAGCTTTAGATGAAGGGACTGTAGAGGGGTACGTTACTTTTGCAGAACCTACTGGCGAAGGACTTCCACCCGTTACTTATCATAGTGAAAATGGTGAATTGAAGGGCGATGTGCAAATCTATCTCCAAAATGCCCTTCAGCAGGCCAACACCCAGTTCATCGTTGGCGACAAGCTGACGCAGGAGCAGATTGCTGCTATGTCAACACCGGTACAGATAGCTACTCAGCAGCTCAACCCTGATGGGACTGCGGGAGATAAGGATGCATCGCAGGAATCCGCTCCACCTATTAATTACGTCATTGTATACGCCATGCTTATGCTGTTCTTCATGTCTATCATGATGACCGGTAATATGATCGCAGCTGAGATTACTTCGGAGAAGAGCTCACGGATCATGGAGATTCTGATTACAAGCGCCTCACCTTTAGCGCAAATGTTCGGTAAAGTTATCGGTGTCTTCTTAGTAGGATTATTACAAATTGGCGTCATTATCGCAGCGGTAGTTGTCAATCTTAAGCTTCCGCATAATGCAACGATTTTGAAAGATTTAGACCTGGATTTAGGCCAGCTTAATATTAACTTGTTGCTTTATGGAATTGTTCTTTATGTACTAGGTTATTTCCTCTATGCCTTGATGTATGCAGCTGTAGGTTCGATTGTCAGCCGTACAGAGGATCTTGGCCAAGCGGTTATGCCGATTATGATGTTAGGCTTCGTAGCATTCTATGTTCCACTATTCAGTATCTCTAATGCGGATACTCTGCTGGTTAAGGTAGCGAGTTATGTGCCTTTCACCTCTCCATTGACCATGCTGCTCCGAATTGGTGTTGGTGAAGTAGCGATCTGGCAAGTTATTGTATCATTAGCCATCCTGCTTGTTACCACGTTCATCTTTGGATGGTTGGCTGCCAAGATCTATCGCACAGGCGTATTGATGTACGGCAAACGTCCAAGTATTAAAGAGATCAGAAAAGCGATGAAGGCTTACAAGATCTAAGTGGCTTCATATAAACTTTTAAGGAGTGGTAATCATGACTAAAAGTGAACAATACAATATGATGCTTTTAATGAGTTCGGTATCTCTGGCTACGGTTAGTAGAATGCTCTCGACCAATGGGTCCGCTTTAATGGATTTCACTCAGGGTGTATTGACTGGGATTGCCATGGTGGGGATGATTGCGGGATTGTGGATGTACGGTAAGGCGCGTAAGAGTAAAGCGTAATAGTAGGAAATAAGGAAGCCGCGGCAGATGCCGTGGCTTTTTTATTTTTTGTGTACGTATCGTAAAAGTTATTTGGAAGATAGTTGCGGACTCCAGGGCTCCTGAGTCCAATATATGCTCCGTACACTCAAATGTCTTTCCTTTTGAGGGATTAGACAACGGATAGATTACCACTAGGCAGCAAATCCTCTGGAGCAGTCAGTTGCTCCCGCACACGCCTAAGCTGCGCTTTTAGTACAGGAACACTCTTTTGCAGGATGATGCTTATTTGAGGTAAAGATAGCTTTAGGCCATACCACATCGTTTTTATAAGCTGTTCCTCCCAAGGCAATGCCTTGGCAGACAGGAGAGAGCGGCGTGCGTAATAATCGGCGCATTGTCGGATACAAGAGCGGTAAGCTTCGATAGAGAATAGCTGGCTGTCAAAGCTTTTTTGACGGAATATTTTATGAAGCTCTTTAAAAGTACGGATAGTAACCTTCTCGGCTTCTGCTGATTGTTGTAACAACATGGAACTGAGCGTATAGATATCATTCGTACACTTTTGAACACACTCTGCAAATATAGTTCTACGGGGGGATTCGGCAGGTAAGGGGTCAGGCATGATAAACACGATCCTTTCAGAATGGGTTATGGGATGAACCTATAGTATAGAAAAGTAAGAAATGGATTTGTTGATAAGCTCGGCGGTATCAGGTTCTGGATAACTATGTTTTTGAAGCGCAACACTGGATGGTTTATAATATAGCCGCCCTCCTTTGGAATCTCTCCCACCAGCGACAGCTCTGTACAGACGACCTTGCTCAATGTGCCCTGCCAAGGATTTACCCTGCAGCTTGGCTCTTAAATCCTGTAAAGCACCTTGCACTAGCTCAAACTGAGTCTGATCCCACTCTGAACCATGGGTACGTACTTTATCTATCGCTTCCTCTAGCCGGCAATGGTATATCATTCTGAGAAAAGAACTCCATTTAATAAGGTCGAAAGTTTTGGTATTGGCAGAGATAAGACATGCCCCCCAGCTGCTACCTCCTTTACAGGTAAGTTTCAGGATGCCATAACGGCTGTCTTGATCAGCCTCCATTCCATAGTGAATAGGCTCTGGTGAATCAAAGACGAATACTTCTATGCGAGATAGTCTTCGCTGGTCCATGACAGGTTTCTCCTCCTTAGGTTTCCAAAAGCTTAAGATTTACATGGTGAATGACGTTAGCCTTCTCTATACAGGCGAGCATTTCAGCTTCATTCTCACAGACTGCGGCATGCTCCAGCCATAGTCGGAATTTCTGTTTGCGTATAACGGATAAATGTAAGGGAAAGGTGTTGCGGGATCTCATTACGTACCAACCGACTGCAACGTCTTTCCACGGTTCCTTAAAAGCGGTGAGCCACGGAAAACGTTGGTGTGCTGACCAATCCTGCAGCTGTTGCTTTTCTCGGATATTTTTATATATTTCGTATATAATTGTTCGGTCCATACAGTATTCACAGGTAGATGGGCTGCTGAAATGGCGAAGTGATTCAATCTGCTTCTGACCAAAAGCATAGCCGACAATAGTTCTGTGATGATCCTCTTCGAACCACAACGCTCCAAAGCAAACATAATTTAGACTTATCGGCTCAAGTAGCCCTTGCTGAGTTCCCCAATAATAGTGTTTCATTCCTTTCACCCCGTCCAGCATGCTATCACCCTATAGATTCAGGTAACGCAAAAACCGCAGCAAGAGGAGGACCTCTGCTGCGGTTTTGGAATACAGGTATACACATACCTGTGCCAAAGCGTGGCGGATCAAGGGTCTCTCTCTTTACGCTTACGAGGTTAGCTGTCGGATTCGGACGGTGAGAGTCGCCCTACCTATGTGAGACTTGAACAGTCTCCTTCGGATTCACCCCAAGTAGGCCATGTGGCCTGATGGTTCCCCCGTTCCCTGCAAATACAGGAACTCAGCGTTGAATGTATTTTGTGAAATAGATTCAACCCGAATCATACTCTTTTCAAGGTGTTTCTGTAAAAACAGAAAGTGTTCTTTTGAGCGCGATTTAAACCAAATCCTGCCTACTACGACGGAAAAGGGAACCAAATAGGTATTTATTGCGAGTTATCGGGCTTCTTCCTCGCTTAATCTCGACTTCTTGTTTTCTTACCTATAAAGGCGATTTTTTGAGATTTCTACATTTGTGGTGAATAAAATCACATGGTATGCCCGCTTTTCGCTAATGGATTAAAACTCGAGTAAACAAGAGATATAGAGAGATTGGATATCAAGTAAGCGCTATCCAACGCGAAAATAGTTTTTAATTTGCATTATTTTGGCATCAATCAGGTTTTACAATTCTTCCTGCATAAGGGTATGATTACTCCTGTTTCAACAACAATCGAATATTTGATCCGCTTAATTTCCGATAAGGAAAGCGGGGGAACCAACAATCGGCAGACGATGTGAGAGTCGGAAGCCGGTTATGGGGTGAATCCTGTAGAAGATGCGAGTGAGCTCGCATCTATACAGGTAGGGCGACTCTCACCGCCCGAATCCGACAGCTAACCTCGTAAGCGTATGGAGAGAGGATGAGTGCAATGTGACCGCTAGCGAGCCACAGAGGAGAATCCTTTGTGGCTTTTTGCTGTGCTTTTTTAAGCAAAGCATTTATGGAAAACCTCACGAAGAGGTCGTTATATTCATCATTAGCGGTAGCTTTTCTTTCAAGATCAGGGTGATCAAGCTCTGATCTTACAAGCAAAGCATTTGAGGAGAATAAGAGATGACAGATCAGAATGAATATGTACTGGTATGTGCGCCAACGAAGGCAGGCGAACATTTTATTAAGCTTCTAAAATTCAGAGGCATTAAGATGGCCGGATTGACCAACAACTTGCCTGAGAAGGCCCTACTCGAAGAGATGGGGATTGAACAAGTCGTTCTAGTTGATACCCGCCATCAGAATACTTGGTTTCGCCCGCCGTTCCCGGTAGGACGGGTATATCTGTTCGAGAGCAGCTTTACGTTATGCTGCCGCTACATTCAGATGTGCCGCACTTGGACGACGCAGCCGATTTTTGTAATCACAAGCTCAATAAATCCTAGATTGGTCTATAAAAGACTTGGTGCAAGTTATGTAATCTATTCCCACAGTGGTGATGCTGATTTTCTAATCGATAAATCACCTCATCAAGGATAAAAGAAGGAGTGCGGGAGATATGATGGATCTGTATATGGTAGCTTCGTTAGCTGTAATTTACGGGTTGTTTTATGGATTTATGCGCTGGTGCGCAGGTGTAGTTGAGGATACAGGGAGGGATAAGTTGTGATTCTAGTAATCGCTGTTACCCTACTGTTGTTTGTATATCTGGTTTACGCATTGATTCATCCGGAGAAATTTTAAGGAGGGGCATTCATGGGCATTTTGCAAATAGTTGCTGTAATCGTAATTCTTATCTTGCTGGTTAAGCCGATGGGCACGTATTTATATTATGTATTTTCTAATGAACCGAACCGTACGGATCGATGGTTTGGAGGCATGGAAAAAGGAATTTATAAGCTGATCGGCCTGAAAAAACGGGACGGTATGTCCTGGAAAAAGTATGCGCTTAGCTTTGTTTTAACGAATATCGTACTGGTTACTTTCAGTTATATCTTTCTTCGATTGCAGCGGGGATTACCGCTAAATCCGAATGGAATTGCGGATATGGAACAGACGCTTTCGTTCAATACGGTGATCAGCTTTATGACTAATACAAACCTGCAGCATTACAGCGGGGAGACGGGACTTTCGTATTTTTCACAAATGGCTGTCATCACGATGATGATGTTCACGTCTGCAGCGAGCGGATTTTCTGTTGCGGTTGCCTTTGTCAGAGGAATCACAGGACGGAAATCAGTCGGGAACTTCTTCGAGGATTTCGTTAAAGCACATATTCGTGTATTCATTCCTCTAGCTCTGCTGGTTTCATTGGTACTCGTAGGACTACATGTGCCACAAACGCTCAAGCCATCACTTGAAGTCACTACACTAGAGGGACAAACGCAACAAATCGCTATCGGTCCAGTAGCTTCTCTGGAATCGATCAAGCATTTGGGTACCAATGGTGGCGGCTTCTTCGGAGCCAATTCATCACATCCTTTTGAGAACCCTAATCCACTTACGAACGTTCTGGAGATTCTCTCTATGTGGATGCTGCCAGCTTCGCTCCCTTATATGTACGGATTGTTTGCCAAGAACAAACGTCAGGGCTGGGTAATTTTTACCGCAATGATGACCTTATTTGTTCTGCTATTAAGCCTAAACTTCTATGCTGAATCAAAAGGTAATCCGGCGATCAATGCACTAGGAATCGAATCTTCACAAGGTAGCATGGAAGGTAAAGAGGTACGCTTCGGCATACCGCAGTCTTCCTTGTTTACTTCAGTAACAACCGCAGCTACGACAGGTAGTGTTAACAATATGCATGATACGCTGACGCCGCTGGGAGGTATTACGCCTCTTGCACTGATGATGCTCAACAATGTCTTCGGTGGTAAAGGTGTCGGACTGATCAATATGCTGATGTATGCGATTCTGGGTGTCTTCCTGTGCGGTCTGATGGTCGGCAGGACACCGGAGTTCCTCGGACGGAAGATAGAGGCCAAGGAGATGAAGCTGATTGCCATTGCGATCCTTGTGCATCCGTTCATTATCCTTGTGCCAACCGCAGCTGCGTTCCTGACCGATTTGGGGCAAGGGGCAATTACGAACACTGGATTCCATGGACTCAGCCAAGTGTTATATGAATATGTCTCTTCTGCCGCGAACAATGGTTCAGGATTTGAAGGGCTTGCAGACAATACAACTTTTTGGAATGTCACAACTGGGATTGTCATGCTGCTAGGTCGTTATGTCTCTATCATTGCAATGCTGGCGGTAGCAGGTTCTCTGCTTAAGAAGAAGCCGGTTCCTGAGACGATTGGCACGTTCCGCACAGACAATGGACTGTTTACGGGAATTCTGATTGGTACAGTAGTGATTATCGGTGCGTTGACGTTCCTGCCGGTCATTGTACTCGGCCCCATTGCAGAATATCTAACCTTACGGTAGGAAGAGGGAGAATAAGATGAGTACTGTAAAAAGAAAAAAGCTGCTGACGGGACCCATACTCCTTAGCGCTGTAAAGGATAGTTTTATAAAGCTTAACCCAGTAACGCTAATCAAAAATCCAGTCATGTTCGTGGTAGAGGTCGGTACGATCATTGTCCTCCTCATGGTGCTGGCTCCTGGATATTTTAATGCAGAGCAATCGAAAGGCTTCAATATCACAGTGTTGTTCATTCTGCTATTTACAGTGCTGTTTGCGAACTTCGCTGAAGCACTGGCGGAAGGCCGGGGTAAAGCCCAAGCCGATTCGCTCAAAAAAACAAAACAAGATATCACAGCTAACAAACTGGTTGGAGGGTCGGTGAAAACAGTATCCTCCTCCGAACTGCGTAAAGGGGATATCGTCATCGTCAGTCAGGGTGAACTCATCCCTGGTGACGGTGAAGTGATTGAAGGGCTGGCTTCCGTAGATGAATCAGCGATTACAGGTGAATCTGCACCTGTAATTAAGGAAGCTGGTGGGGACTTTGGTTCCGTTACAGGCGGCACGCGGGTCGTCAGTGATGAGATCAAAGTCAGAATTACTAGTGATCCTGGTGAGTCGTTTCTAGATCGGATGATTTCCCTCGTTGAAGGGGCGAAACGTCAGAAGACACCTAATGAAATCGCGCTAAATACGCTTTTGATCAGTCTGACGCTGATTTTCCTGATTGTAGTAGTAACCTTGCGGCCGATTGCAACTTATCTAGGTGTTGATCTTGATATTCCCGTCATGATCGCCTTGTTGGTCTGTCTGATCCCGACAACTATCGGGGGACTGCTATCCGCAATCGGAATAGCGGGTATGGACCGGGTGACCCAGTTTAATGTACTCGCGATGTCGGGTAAGGCCGTTGAGGCTGCTGGCGATATTAATACGATGATCCTAGATAAGACCGGTACGATTACCTTTGGGAACCGGATGGCGAGTGAATTTGTACCAGTCGGAAATGAATCCGAAGCGGAGCTTACGGCATGGGCGGCCATCAGTTCCCTAAAGGATGAGACGCCTGAGGGACGTTCTGTAATTGAGCTGGCCAAAAAGCTGGAACGCAGCTATGACAGCAAGCTTGCTGAAGGTGGCGAATTCGTAGAGTTTAAGGCCGAAACTCGGATGAGTGGTATTGACCTGCAAGATGGACGCTGCGTACGCAAAGGTGCGGTAGACTCCGTGAAGAAATGGGTACAGTCGAAAGGCGGTGTCATTCCCGCGAACCTCGACAGTAATTCTGATGCCATCGCCCGGATGGGGGGGACCCCGTTAGCGGTTGCGGTAGACAATCGGATCTATGGACTTATTTACTTGAAGGATACCGTTAAGCCAGGCATGAAAGAGCGGTTTGATGAGCTGCGGAAAATGGGGATCAAGACCATCATGTGTACGGGTGACAATCCGCTGACCGCAGCTACGATTGCCCGTGAAGCGGGGGTAGATGATTTCATCGCGGAAAGTACACCTGAGGATAAAATAGCAGTTATTCGCCGCGAACAGAACGAGGGCAAGCTGGTTGCGATGACTGGGGATGGTACAAATGATGCCCCTGCCCTTGCACAAGCTGATGTGGGCTTAGCCATGAATAGCGGTACTACAGCTGCTAAGGAAGCAGCAAATATGGTCGATTTGGACTCTGACCCTTCGAAGATTATTGAGGTCGTGGCGATTGGTAAACAGCTGCTGATGACGCGGGGTGCGTTAACAACCTTTAGTATCGCGAATGATATCGCGAAGTATTTCGCCATTATTCCGGCGATGTTCATGCTCGCTATTCCTGAAATGGAAGCCCTGAATGTAATGGGACTAGGCTCGCCAAGCTCGGCTATAATATCCGCCTTAATATTTAATGCGATTATTATTCCGCTGCTCATCCCACTGGCTATGAAGGGTGTGTCGTATAAAGCTATGAGCTCTACGAAGCTGCTTGGACGCAATATATTTATCTATGGGCTAGGCGGAGTGGTAGTTCCTTTTGCGGGCATCAAGCTCATTGATATGATCGTAAGTGTATGGATTTAACGACGTGTTGACTAATCATTGAAAGGGTGAGAGCATCGTGAATAACGGAAACTCCATGGAGGACACTGAAGAGCAGTTATCATCATCGAAAGGTGCTTATTTCTTTATTATTGTGCGACTAAGTTTAGTATTTATTGTTCTCTGCGGAGTGATCTATCCTCTGACAACTACAGCGCTTGCCCAGGTTCTAATGCCGTCGCAAGCGAACGGCAGCTTGCTTAAGAATGATGCTGGAGTAGTTGTAGGCTCGGAACTCATTGGGCAGAACTTTACGAACCCAGGACTATTTCATGGTCGTGTGTCTAGTATTGAGTATAAAGCAGAAGCCTCAGGGTCCAATAACTACGCTCCATCCAATCCGGATATGCTGCAGCGGACAAAGGATTTCATTACGCAGTGGAAGCTCGATAATCCGGATGTGCCCGTGAACAAATTGCCAGTTGATTTGGTCACCAACTCGGGTTCGGGGCTTGATCCGCATATCACACCAGCTTCAGCAATGGTGCAGATTCCTCGGATTAGCAATTTAACCGGTATTCCTGCATCGCAGCTGGAAGAGCTCGTAAATAAGCATACCGAGGGTCGTGACTTAGGGTTGTTTGGTGAAGAACGGGTCAATGTGTTGAAGCTGAACATGGATCTACTGAAACTAGCGAACAAATAAATATAGTAAATATCCCTGCCAGATTACTAGAATCGGGCAGGGATATCTTGCTTTCTAGAATATAAGAAAGTATAAGTTTCACATTATACATCATCCTTATATTTCTACGAGAAACGGCTGTCATCTTTGAAGGACGACAACGTCGTTGCTCCTTGGAACAGAAGGGTACATGCATGATCGGTTATTAAGGAGTGGTCTTGATGGGAACATACCGGAGGAAGACGCCGGAGGAGCTGCTGCTCTCTATCTATGAGCTGCATCGGGGACGTCTGAAGATCTATATCGGTCCGGTCAGTGGGTCGGGCAAAACGTATCAGATGCTGCGTGAGGGCCAGGCACTAAAAGCGCAGGGAATCGATGTTGTGATCTGTGCGGTTTCGACGAATCAGAGTCCAGAAACTAAGGATCAGCTGGGCGATTTGGAACGGATACCAAGTATTCATTGGTTTCAGAAAGATATAGAGAAGAAGGATCTTGATGTAGAAGCTATTGTGGCACGTAATCCAGAAGTTGTGCTAACCGATGGCTTGGCCCACCAGAATCGCGAGGGTGCGGAGAGATCTGGAAGACTGGACGATATCAAATACTTATTGAGCAATGGGATTAGTGTCATCACAACTGTAAATGTATACGAACTAGAAGGTGCTGCGGATCTGGCACGGAAATGGACCGGGATTGAGGTAGAGCATTCTCTTCCCGCTGAGGTGCTTACCCTTGCCGATGATATCGTTCTAATTGATGTAACTCCAGAAAAGATACTTCAGCGCTTGTCCGATGGACATTTAGGTAAACGCCAGCAGAGATCGCTTTTTAATAAGGGTAATTTAAGCAAGCTGCGGGAGCTGGCACTTCGGATGGTCGCTGAGGATGTTAATGATTCGCTGGAGAAACACCGGGAAGAACAAGGGTTGCAGGGAGCTTCGGGGATCGCAGAAAAGGTGTTGGTATCTGCGCAGTATTATTGGAACGGCTCGATCCATATCCGACGTGGACAGCAGATTGCCAAGCGGTTAAATGGGGATCTGTCAGTGGTGTCATTCTGGAAGCAGGGTCTTACCCTTTCTAAGGAAGCAGCTACCTTTAAGCGTTCCCTCTGGAAGCTGACCGAGAAGATTGGTGCCTCTATGGAGGAGATCACCTTTCGCTCGAAGCGGGAGATCCCACGTCTGTTGGTAAAATACGCGATCGAACACAATATTACCCGAATCGTTATGGGACACTCCAAGCAGACCGCTTGGCAGGAATTATGGAAAGGCTCAATCGCTAATTCGTTACTGAAGCAAATCCGAGGTGTGGATGTGTTCTTCGTGGCGGATCGCGCAGACCGTGAGGGAGAACGTGTACTTCCAACCCGGCAGACTCGTAATGAACGGAAAGCGGATGCCTATCACAGGTTAAGCAGTCAGGAAGTAAAGGATAAAATCGATGCGATTCGCGGAGGAACCTTTAAGGTATACATTGGGGCTGCTCCTGGTGTGGGCAAGACTTACAAGATGCTGCGTGAAGGGAACGATCTCTTGAAGAGAGGGATCGATGTCGTGATAGGGCTCCTGGAGACACATGGCCGCAAAGAAACCCTTGAACAAATCGGCGATTTGGAGACCCTTCCGCGTCTACGTATGGAGTACCGCGGGACTATCCTTGAGGAGATGGATACGGCAGCAATTATTAAGCGTAATCCAGAAGTCGTGCTAGTGGATGAACTCGCTCATACCAATATGCCAGGCAGCAAACATAAGAAGCGGTATATGGATGTTATGGAGCTGCTGGATGCGGGAATATCTGTGATTTCTACCGTGAATGTGCAGCATTTAGAAAGTCTGAATGATGCCGTAGAGCAAATTACAGGAGTTAGAGTAAGGGAGACTTTTCCGGACAGCATTCTACAGCGGGCAAATGAGGTAGAGCTTATCGATGTATCACCCAAGACGCTTCAAGAGCGAATGAAGGATGGAAAAATATATGCCATGGCCAAGGTGGATCAGGCGCTGGGGGCTTTTTTCAAAATCGGGAATTTGATCGCCCTTCGGGAGCTGGCGTTGCGGGAAATTGCTGATGATGTTGATGAAAGGTTAGAATCTTGGGAACGTGTTGGTTCGTTACGGGGACCTTGGCGGCGTCAGGAAGTAATATATGTGTGTATCACCTTGGGGGATCATGCGGAGCGTTTAATTCGGCGTGGTTTTCGGATTGCATATCGTCTAAAAGCTTGCTGGTATGTTACGTATGTGCAGGAATTTAAACAAAATGGACCCGTATATGATAAACGTATAAATGATTTAAAGGAATTGACGGAACGACTGGGTGGGACGTTTAAGATGATTCCTAACGTACTTCCCGCACGAGTGGCGTCCTTGCTGCTTGAAAGATCTCAAGCTTTGCAGAGCACTCAGATTATTATCGGTCAATCACAACGCTCATGGCTGCGAAAAAGTATCCGCGGCGATGTTACCAAGCAGATTCTGCGTTCTGCCAGAAACGTGGATGTGCTGGTCGTGGCAGATCTCATACGTGAGGAAGCATAGACTATGACTAACAAGTAAAAACGCCTTCGGCGTCCCTAAAGGACGGTAAACGTTTATGCGAGAAATATAAGGATAATGTATAGCATGAAAATTATAGATTCTTATATTTTGAAAAAGGGTACCTTCAAGCCGATTGGCTATGAGGATACCCTTTTTTGCAGCTATGAATTACATCATGTACTGAATAGTTTAATGGCTTAATTATTGGGCAGCTTCGATGAGTGCTTTGAGCGCAGGAAGATTAAATCCCTTGATCGCTTGATCCCCTGCTACAGTGACAGGAACACCCATGAATCCAAGCTTCTCAACTTCCTCTTGATAGACTGTGCTGGTCATAACATCTCTTACTTCAAAAGGGACACCCTGCTCCGTAAGATAATTTTTAACCAAATTACAGTCACTGCACCCTGCGGTTGAATAGACAATCACTGGCTCACTCATTGGTTCACAGCCTCTTTGATAGCATCTCTTGTAATTTTCCAGTGGGAAGTGTTCCAGCGAACCTCATTGTCCTCAAGCAGGAAGAGTTGTGGAGATTCATGTTTGATGCCAAAATCCTCAGCAATTTGATTGGAAACGGGACGATCCTCGATGACTAAGACCACTGCAGCGGCAGTATCCGCATCCTTTAGATAAGCCTGAAACTCTTCATTAGCTTTAGCACTAATCGGGCAGGTCGTGCTGTGTTTGAACAGCAGCTTCTTGCCAGACTTAGCTACATATTGCTCAAGATCCTCCAGCGTATGGAGTTGTTGAATAGACATAGATATCACCCTCCTGGGATCGTTATTTTGCTAACAATTGTGTTGTTAACAACCTGTAATCATGATTGTAACATATATCAAAATTAAAACAAAAAGGATTCTAAAAGGCTTGCACAAGAGGCGATATACCTGAAACCAATCGCGTTGAAAAAAAGAGTACAGCATGCTAAGGTGAAAAGAAGCAACATGCCTAACCATATCGCTACGAGATAGGAGTGTTCAGAAGAATGAAGAGAGTTGCATGTGTAACTGGAGCTGATCGGGGGCTCGGACTGTCGCTTGTACGTTCGTTGCTGGCCAAACAGTTCTCAGTATTTGCAGGACAGTTTTTAAAAGAATCGGAAGATTTGAAAGCGCTTAAAGAGCAATATCCTGAACAGTTGGAGCTTATCCCCCTAGATATCAGCAATAAAGATAGTGTGAAGCAGGCTGCAAGAGTGATAGCCAGTAAAACTGGATATGTCGATATGATTATTAATAATGCAGGTATTATTCGTTCTGCTGATAATGCTACTGTGCTGGTGGAGCTGGATGATGAAGGCATGGCAGAAATATATAATGTAAATACGCTTGGCGCGTTAAGAGTCAGCAATGCACTGATGGGACTATTACTACAAAGTGAGGATAAATTAATCGTCAATATTTCATCGGAGGCAGGCAGTATTGCCCGAAATAAGCGTATCAACATGTATGGCTATTGTATGTCGAAGGCAGCACTGAATATGCAATCCTCCTTGATGCACAATCATCTGAGAACGCTTGGCGGTCAAGTAATGGTGTTCCATCCTGGCTGGCTGCAGACTTATATGCATGGTAAGAAGGATGAGCAAGCGGAAATGACTCCTGAACAGTCCGCGGAGCAGATTATCGACCTTGTTCTGGATTATAAAAAATATATGGGCGAGGAACCAGCCTATCTGGATACGGATGGCAGCTCATGGCCGTGGTAGAACGGATATTTCAAAATAGATAAGAAGAAAGGCGCTGATAACATGTCTACACTAAAAGCACTCGCACTCGGAAGCTACTCGGAGGTTAAATATCACCCCTTTGCTGGCGTGGACCGGGAGATCGAACAAATCCTTGCGAATGACTTACAGGTTTTTTCTTCAGAGGATTATGCACTTCTCAATAAAGAAACGATGTCTGACTACAAGCTGGTAATCTCCTACACTGAATTTTCTGATGACAAAATCCCCGCGGAACAAAGTGGTGCTTTGCTATCTTATGTGGCTGGCGGGGGCGGACTACTAGTGGTACATAACGGAATTTCCTTACAGCGCAATCAGGAGCTTGGTGCTATGCTGGGCGCACATTTCACCCATCATCCAGAGTATACTTCGCTGCAGATGTCCATACCCGCACGAGAGCATCCCATTATGCAGGGAATTGAAGAATTTGTAATTGAGGATGAGCCGTATTATTTTGAGATGCATCCTTATTTCGAAACGACGGTGCTCGCTGAATATTCTCATGAGGGAGCTATGCGCCAAGCGGCTTGGTGTCACGAATTTGGCTTGGGCCGGGTTGTTTATTTAATGCCAGGGCATCATTTACCATCATTCTCAGTAGAACCATTCCGCGAAATGATTCGTAGAGGTGGGCTTTGGGCAGCAGGATTATTGTAGAATATAAGCGGCGGATATACTTGTTGTAAGATTATAAATGAGTCCAACTGTGGGATAACTACGGTTGGATTTTTTTTGTTGACTCTTACATTGATGTCAGGGTTTATACTGGTGTAGAACAATTCTCATGAACCCCGGGGAGATTGCTATGAAAATAGGTGAGCTTGCTAAACTGACGGGCGTAAGCGTCCGTTCAATTCGTTATTATGAGAGTCAGGGATTAATTTCGCCGATCCGTCAGGCCAACGGATATCGGGAGTACTCTCCGCTCGCTGTGGAGACGGTAGAAACGATAAAATTATATTTGAACCTGGGTCTGTCCACAGAGCAGATCGCGGGCTTTCTACATTGTGTTTTGAAGAACAAAGAAGCTTTCTGCGCAGAAGTGATGCCACTATACCGTAGCAAGCTTGAGGATATTGAACGTCAGCTTGTAGAACTGAATCAGATCAAACGCAATTTGGAAGAAAGAATGGCCTCTATC
This sequence comes from Paenibacillus sp. FSL R5-0923, assembly GCF_038009145.1. NCBI lineage: Bacteria > Bacillati > Bacillota > Bacilli > Caryophanales > Paenibacillaceae > Paenibacillus > Paenibacillus sp. FSL R5-0923. Next base: position 154,474 of record NZ_JBBPAT010000001.1, on the reverse strand, counting down.
TTGCAAGAGCAGAACGAGAGTAGTTTAGAGGCATGTACACTGGAGAGTTTGGAGTAGGTACTGCTGGAGTTGAAAACTTTGAGGAGGAATGACAAATGGCTATTACAAATGCAGATAGCGCTGATTGGGTACGAGCAGAGATTCGCGGTGGTGGAACGGTTTTGGTAGATTACGGTGCGCCATGGTGTCCCCCTTGCAAGGTGCTGTTGCCTCTTTTGGAAGATCTTCATCAGGAATATGGAGACGATGTCTCTATTGTGAAGGTGAATTGTGACGAATTGCCGGATCTGGCTGGGGAAGCTGGTGTTATGGGGATGCCTACAGTCATTGTATATAAAGATGGGCAGCCAATGGAAAAGTTGGTTGGCTTACGTCCGATAGCAGCCTACCAAGGGATATTGAACAAGGTTATTCTAGCATAGGGAATTGGAATTTAGTTGTATTTTGATGCTATATTAATCTCAAGCTGAGAAGGCATTAAGAAGCCTCATCCGGATATTTTCCTGCGTGCACTAAATAGGCTAGACATGAAGCCCTAGGAGAGCGTCTACATTGTTGATCATCCGCTGAACGATGTAGACGCCGCGGTGAGCCGTGACGGTATGAAAGGCACAGCTTTGGAAGGAGTCTAGCACGTATGGATTTTCAGGTCGCATATACCAACTATCACTCTCTGCTGAAAGCAATCGCTTACCGTATGACCGGCTCTATAGCAGATGCAGAGGACCTCGTTCAAGACGTATTCATCGAGTACAGCAAGCTACAAACAATAGATATCACCCATCCGAAAGCTTACTTAATCCGTATGACAACAAATCGTTGCATCAACTATATGCAATCCGCTCGTATAAGGAGAGAGCAATATGTCGGCACATGGCTGCCGGAGCCGCTCGTCAGCTTTACGAATGGAGGCGGCGATAATCCTGCTGATCTTTTCGATCACGATGAAAATGTATCCTACGCCCTGCTCGTCATGCTGGAACATTTATCGGCTGTCGAGAGAGCCGTCTTCATCTTGCGCCAATCCTTCGCTTTCGAATATAGCGAAATTGCCGATGTATTAGGAAAATCAGAAGCCAACTGTCGAAAAATATTTAGCCGCGCTAATGATAAGCTGCATCAACAATCGCCAGTTCTGCCAAACAACACGGCTCAGGCAACACCTCTTGCGACAGCATTCCTCGCAGCTGCTCGAGGCGGCAACGTCGATGCGCTTGTCAGCCTGCTGACCGAGGACGCGCTGCTTACGTCGGACGGCGGCGGTAAAGTTCGCGCAGCGATCTTCACTATTACGGGCAGAGATCGTGTTCAAGCTTTCATTGGAGGCGTCATTACGAAGGGATTCCTCGGAGATTCGCAAAGGATGGTGCTACTTAACGGCCAGTTGGGCATCGTCATCTATCGGGATGGCCGGCCGCTTAAGACAATCAGCTTCCAGCTTGATGCGGCCGGGGAGCGGATCGAGCATATTTATATCGTACTCAATCCCGATAAATTACAACGAATGGGGTAACCTGTCACAAACGGAGCTTTTGCATTGTCTTATTAGTGAAACAATCAAAAGATAACCGGTCTACAGCCGGAGAGGAGCTATCCCCATGGAACAAAGAATGGATCTGGCCGGTGAAATTCCAGCCGCATACAAAGCGATGATGGGTCTTGAAGCGTTCGTACAATCGACAGGCATGGAGAAGTCGTTATTGGAGTTAATCAAAATCAGAGCATCACAAATTAATGGCTGCGCCTTCTGCATCGATATGCATACGAAGGATGCCCGCAAGGCAGGCGAGTCGGAACAGCGCATCTACATGCTGAACGCATGGCGTGAAGCGCCGTTCTACAGCGACGAGGAGCGTGCAGTGCTTGCGCTGACCGAATCAGTTACACTCGTGACGCAAGGACATGTACCGGACGATGTCTATTCGGAAGCGGAGCGCCATTTCGATACTAAGCGACTTGGCGAGATCATCATGGCAATTGTTACAATCAATGCATGGAATCGCATCGCGATCACCACTCGCATGATGCCGCAATAAACTTTAATTACGTCAGCCGAACGTCCAAAGCTAGCATCCGACACTTTACAGATACAATAGAGGTATAAGAACATATGAAGTTTAACTTAGGGAGACCCCATACTGTGGGGTCTTTTTTGTATGCATGAATTATCCATCTTCGGTAAAAAATACGGTCACAGCTATAAAGGAGGTGTTAGGGGTGTGGAATGAGGTAATAGAATTAATTCCAAGTTGGGGTGTGGTTTTCCAAGGGATTATGATTTTCTGTGTCCCTTTCTTCCTGCTTCGTACAATAAGCTGGGCTAAAGCTAAAGAAGACAGGATAACGACTAGAGCGGAAAAAGCTACTGGCAGCAAAGGTGGAGGTGTTTCTTCCGTAGAAAACTCTGGAGAAACAAGCATTTTAGAAGGGCCGGTGAAGCAGTCTAGCTCGAATGTAGTAACTAAGGATAAGGGGAAAAGAATAACTTATAGTGGCCATTTTGAGGATGATTTGCAGAAATTCAGAGAGATCAGCGCCGATATGCATGATGTGAATGTAAGGGAGTTGCGAATCGGAAGCATAAAGACAAGAGCAGCACTTTTTTACGTAGACGGGCTAACGGACAAAGACAAAATGGATCAGAATATATTGAAGCCGTTAATGAATGCGTATCAGCCTTTTAAGGATATGAATTCCGTACCGGCTGCGAAAGATCTACAAGATATTCTCATCCACGAGATCCTGCTTATCTCGGAAGTTGAGCTTACGGATAATGCAAACCTCTCCCTTCAGAAGGTGTTATTTGGATCTGCCGTGCTGCTCGTGGAGGGGATATCAGAAGTTTTTGTGCTTAGTAGTCCAAAGGGGGCTACAAGAGGGATTCAAGAGCCAGAATCTGAAGCAGTCTTACGGGGCTCACGGAGCGGATTTAATGAAACTTTAAGCGACAACACGGCAATGCTGCGTAGACACGGGCAGAGTACGGAGCTAGCGATGATTTCTTTTACTCTAGGAAAGAGAATGCAGAAGGAACTCATCTTAACCTATATCAAGGATATTGCGAATGATGAGCTTGTAGAAGAGGTTAAACGAAGAATTAAAACGATAGATATAGATGATGTTCAAGAATCTGGTTATGTCGAACAATTGATTGAAGATAATAGTTATAGTCCCTTCCAGCAGATTCAGAATACAGAAAGACCAGACCGCGTAATGGCAGCACTCCTGGAAGGAAGAGTAGCTATCTTAATTGATGGTACTCCCTTCGCGTTGATTATGCCGGTTACCTTCGGGATGTTACTGCAATCTCCAGAGGATTATAACGATCGCTGGATGGTAGGGTCGCTGCTACGTCTGTTACGTTTTTTTGCGGCAACGATATCACTGTTTGCGCCGGCACTATATATCTCCTTTCTCTCGTTCCAACCCGGATTGATTCCAACGAAGCTGGCCATTTCCATTATTGCCTCCAGGCAAGGCGTTCCCTTCACTGTATTAATCGAAGCATTGATTATGGAAACCTCGATTGAAATTTTACGGGAGGCTGGACTTCGTTTGCCTAAACCTATCGGTCCGGCGATGGGGATTGTCGGCGGTTTGATCATCGGCCAGGCCGCGGTAGAAGCAGGAATCGTGAGTCCAATCCTAGTCATTGTAGTATCAATTACTGCTGTTTCTTCCTTCTCTATGCCAATGTATAGTGCTGGGATGACGCTTCGTATGCTCCGGTTTGCGGCTATGTTTTTTGCAGCAATCTTTGGATTATACGGAGTGGTACTTTTTTTTCTTTTGCTTAGTAGTCATTTAATTAAGCTGAAGAGTTTTGGTGTTCCCTATCTTGGTCTGGCAGTCCCGAATAGAACAGTCAATTGGAAAGATTTTATATTCCGTATGCCTTTGCAATTTTTAACCGGGCGGCCTACATTGTTGAAACCCAAGGACCCTTTGCGTAAAGGGTGAAAAGTCTAGGTGAAGGAGGAAGAGAACATGAGCGCCGAGGTAAAGGATCGAATAACTGCTGTTCAAGCGACGATCATTCTAGCCAATTATACGATTGCGGCAGGGGTACTTACGCTTCCTCGGACCATTGTAGAGGCCAGTGGTAGTCCAGATGTATGGATAAGTATTTTTTTAGGGGGATTAATCTCCTTTCTGTTAGGCTTGATCATTGTGAAACTTAGTCAAAGGTTTCCAGGCCAAACTTTTTTTCAATATATCGGGAAGATCATCGGCAAACCACTCGGAGTGGTTCTCTCAATAGGAGTCATTGGGTATTTTCTCAGTATTGCCGGCTTTGAGATACGTTCGGTGCAGGAAGTGACCTCTTTTTTTCTACTGGAAGGAACACCTCCTTGGGCGATAGTAGCTGCTTTTATATGGATCGCCTTCTATTTATGCAGAGGAGGAATTAATGCGATCACTAGCATGTGCAGACTCATTGTTCCGATTACCTGGACAGTGTTTCTAGGGGTTTGTCTGCTTAGTTTCGAAGTTTTCGACCTCAATAATCTACTTCCAGTACTTGGAGATGGTTTGGAACCCGTGTGGAAAGGGATCAGACCAACCATCCTAACCTTTACAGCTGGAGAAGCAATGTTGTTCGTTGTTGCTTTTATGGATAAGCCTCAAAAAGCAGTAAAGGTAATCATAGCTGGAACCTGTATATCGACGATATTTTATATCATGGCAGTTGTAGCGACCATAGGTGCCTTTTCTATAGATGGAGTTCTCACAAGAACCTGGCCGTTTCTCGATCTTGTACGAAGTTTTGAGGTGAACTATCTCATCTTTGAAAGATTTGAGTCGTTGTTGTTAGTGATATGGATTATGCAGATTTTTTGTACCTTTTGTATTGCAATTTATGCAGCGGCTTTAGGATTGTCCCAAGTGATCCATAAAAACTTCAAAAGTTGTTTGTTAGCTATTCTTCCGGTTGTCTATGTAATTTCTAGAATTCCACCAAATGTGAATGCTCTGTTTGCTTTAGGAACAGGTATCGGTGATTCTATGCTTATTCTATTCGGATTGCTTCCGTTGCCATTGTTAATTATCACATACTTCCGGAGGGCTGCTTCATGAAAAAATGGAGGTTGTGGATTGTACTCACTGTACTATGTTCTCTGTTATCAGGCTGCTGGAGCAGCACACCGATCGAGGAATTAAACATGCAGATTGGTGTTGCGCTGGACAGTGCGGAGGAGTCAGGAGGCGAGGAAGTAGCTATTCCGGAAGGTGGGAATCATGTGAAGCCTACAAAAATAATAAGCACCTATCAATTTACGATTCCACAGGGGTCGGGAGGGGCCGTCATGAAGTCTGCTTCGAATTCATCCTCCATCAAGAATTACTATAATATGAGTGAAACTAGCGATTCTATCTTTGAAGCGCTACGGCAGCTTTCACTGCGTACTAGACGCACTCCGATAGGCCATCACCTAAAGGTCATTGTGATTAGTGAAAAACTCGCGCGTTCCAATAATCTTACTAAACTCATAGATTTCTTTACTCGGGATAATGATATCCGTCCGAGTGTTATGTTATTTGTCAGCAAGGGAATGGCCAAGGATGTATTGGAAAATGCACTGCCGGGTCAGACTCCTGCATTTGTACTTGAAGGGATATTCAATAACAGAGACCGTAATATGGGGATATGGGAGCCGGTAACTTTGGCCAAAGTAGTTGGTCCGCTGCAAGCAAAGAAAAGCTTCTTATTGCAAAATGTTATTCCTATAGATCATGAGACAAAGCTATCAGGAGCAGGTGTAATCAACGGGGAAACGGGAAAGCTTGTTGGCTTTTTGGATGAGTCGGAGTTGGAGGGGATGGCCTGGCTGACCGGGAAGGGGCAAGGAGGAGTGCTTAAGACGTATAATCCGGATAACAATGACCTCTTAACCTATGAGGTTAAAACCATGCATAGCAAGATCAAAGCCAATGTGAATAATGGTCAGATCTCTTTTAACGTGAAAATAACATCTACAGGTAGATATGCTGAGGTCTTTGCCGAGAAAGCGAAGAAATTACACGACGGAATTGTAAAGAAGGATAAAGCCTTGCTGCAGAAGCGTGTCCTAGAAATAGTGCAAACTACTGTAACAAAGATGCAGAAGGAACTGCATACCGAAGCTGCCGGTTTCGGCACCAGTCTACATAATCAGCATCCAGCCGTATGGCGGAGCGTCAAGGATAACTGGGACGAAACCTTCAGCCAAATTCCGATTACCTATGAAGTAAATGTGAATATAGAAGAATACGGCGCATCAGATACAACGGCTGAATAGAGATTGTAAAAGATTCAGAGTTACTTCATTTGATGTGTGAGCGGTATGACATCATTTTGGTGCAGCGCATCGAGTACTTCGGTTTTTAATTGTTCGGTAAAGGTATTCCATGTTTTTTTGCCGACATTCAGCTCTTCTCGCCCAATAGCATTTAGTGTTTCCAGCCAAAGGCGTTTATCGTTTATCAGCCCGAGCTGATCTTGGATCTGCTTATATATTTCCTCATGGGCATGAAATTTTTGATTTAACGCAAAAGAGGCTGCACTAGCGGTATATCGCAGTTCCTTAGCAGCCATCCTCAGCTCATGCAGTGAGTCGAAGGCTGCTTCTGATTCGGCATCTTGTCCACGAAATATAGCCTTGCAAGCTTTTTTCTTCTGCTCGTAAGCTACCTCAAGTTCGCGCATGACAACGTTGGCATCTTTTTTCGCTACCAGGGCCTCTAGCTGTTCACTTAGGAAAGCTTTCCACTTCTCATCCAGATCCTCATTGATTAGCTTAGGTAGCTCATCGGCCAGCTTTTTACGATAAGTTTTGCGCTTGTCCTTTTGGTGGTCGATCACAGCCTTCAACAGTTCTGCTGTCTTTGTATCGCCGTTTTCCTTGGCGTGTTTACGTTTAGTCTTGAACGATTCAATCAGAACGTCTGCATCTCTGACCTTACCTAATCTCTTTTGGGCTTTTTCAAATAGGGGGTATAGCCCTAGAGTATGACCAGGGTCGAGAATGGAAAGCAGTGTTAACAGCTTACGGCAGTTCACTCTTGCTTGGTGAATGTCCTCGTCATCGAATTTGCTAATTGCATCATGGCAGTAATCCCAGAAATCAATATACAGCAGGTTAAGTGCCTGTTCCCATTGTCTTGTCTTGGTTAACTGTCGTTCCTTCATCACTTCCACTGTCATGCGGCATCACTCCTTAACGTTGTGTATAGCATGAACCTAAGGCTACCCCCTATTCGAGCTGGGGCATGTTCGTATACTATAAGGATAGCGTTATCATAACCTCATTTCAATTCTGATTTCGACTAGCGAGGCAGAACGATTACAATATCACGGATAATACGGGAAAGAGGGGAATCGGTGGATACTCGGGAGTACGATGCAATGATCAATGGATCTGTTGATAGAAGTAAAGAAGTCATCGGACTTCCTGCAGAAATGGGACTTTTCCAGCATCTAATCTTAAAGGATGACAGGATAGATGCGGAAGCAAAGGGCTTCGGGGAGATGTTGATCCCGTTCGCCTTTGAAGAGACCCTTTGTAGGGATGTCGGAGCGGGACTTGTTCCTCCTAGTCTGCACCTATGGAGTCATTCTGGGGGTGTTGTGCTCGGCCTACGGGACAGCAAGCTTCCGTACGCGGCGCAAGCGATGGCTAAGTTGGAGCAGCGAGGCATTCGTACAGCGGTGAGACATTCCGGCGGTGCTGCGGTGCCTCTGGATGATGGAATTGTTAATGTTTCGCTAGTTCTCCCCAAAGGACGTGGAAAGCTTGACTTTCATGATGACTTTAGGCTTCTGGCTTCTCTGATCACTGAGGCAGTTGCTATGAGTCATCCACAGGCTGCGGCTCAAATTGAGGCTGGTGAAATTGTTGGTTCTTACTGCCCGGGGGACTTCGATTTGGCGATCGGTGGGCGGAAATTTTGCGGCATTGCTCAGCGCAGACAAAATAATGCCTATTTCGTACATGCATTTGTAGTGGTTTCGGGTTCGGGACAGGAACGTGGTGAACTCATCCATAAATTCTATGAGCAAGCCTCTGGAGGAGACTCAGCATTATCTTATCCACGGGTTCGTCCAGAGACGATCGCTGGGCTTGGCGAACTAGGTGGACCGAATGCGACTGAAGTATTTGCCGAAGGTATTAGACAAGCATTAGCCCACCGTGGAGTGGTGCTTAAATCCTCTGACAGGCTACAGCAGGAGACCGGATATTTCCTAGACTATGAAGATCCGCGTGTTCTGGATGCTGCGCGAGTCCTGCATGAACGTTATGCCCAAGGATAAATGGATATTGAGCATCATTAAGAAGGACGTAACAGAAATCTGGCGAGAGGCCAGCATCTGTTACGTCCTTTTTAAGCATATAAGTCGGGACGTCTGTCTGCAAAAATCGGGATTTGTGCTCGAATTTCACGCACCATATGTAAATCGATATCCCCCGTTAGGATTTCTTCCCCTTCAGAAGCTTCACATAAAATATCTCCCCAAGGATCAATTATCATAGAATGCCCAGCAAAGGTATTGTTAGGATCGCTTCCTGCACGGTTGCAGGCTACTACATAACATTGGTTCTCGATCGCTCGGCTGATCAGTAGTGCACGCCAATGAGATAGCCTGGATAATGGCCATTCTGCACTGACAAACAAGATTTCTGCGCCTTGTGCGGTATGGGCACGAACCCATTCTGGAAATCGGATATCATAACAGATTAATCCGGCACATAACGTGCCCTCCAATGTGAAGAGGCCTTTGTCTTCTCCAGGCTGCAAATATAGATGTTCATCCATTAGCTGAAACAAATGTAGCTTACTGTATTCGCCAACGAGTTTTCCAGTTCGATTAAATACAAACATACGATTAGTTACACCGGAGGCGTTCTTGCTAGCGACTGAACCAGCGACGATATTGATGTTGTATTGTCTGGCTAAGCTGGAGATGAATTCCTTGGTAATTTCTCCTTCTGGATCGCCAATATCTTCTAGTCGGGTCAGATCATAGCCAGTGGTCCAAAGCTCAGGGAGAATAAGACAGTCGGGGGCTGTGGCGGCCGCTACACTAATTTTATTTGCTACAGCAGCATAATTCATATCGGGTTTGCCAAATGCTATATCCAGCTGAATCAGGGAGATTCTCATAGGATTCCTCCTTTTTGTTCAAGACTATAGCACCATAAGAGGATAAGCAATGTTGATTTTTAAAAAATGATTTGATATATTAGTTGACGGGTCAATGATTATCAGTTAGTATAATTTTATACAAAACAATTGCATACAATTAAATTTATAAAGGAGGTATATTTTGACGGAGCACTATCCTGAGGAAGACCGCATATTTGAACTGCTGCAGGCATTAAACAAGGGAATCTGTCCGAAATTCGAACGATGTGCTGGCATTAGTCCCACACGGCTTCGCCTCCTGCATGAACTATTCCAGGTGGATGAAGTCAGCCAAATTACGCTGCAAAAGGGCATGGATATAGATGCGGCCGCCGTCACTCGGCACTTGAAAGGGATGGAAGAGAGTGGTACGATCACTCGCCGCAACAACCCAGCAGATAACAGGGTTACATTGGTCTCATTAACGGATCAAGGGCGGGAAAGAATGATTCAATATGGCGAAGAGAAGAGACGATTTGTCGCTACTCTGCTTACTGGATTTAACGATCAGGAGCGAAAAGTGCTCATAGATATGCTTAATCGTCTGCAATCTAATATCAATCTGTTGTAACTACCAAAATTACACACTCAAAGGAGAAATACACATATGAACGCTACACAAACACAAACCAATGATTTTAAAGAAATTATTACGGGTCGCCGCTCTATCCGCAAATATGATCCATCCGTTAAGATCAGTAAAGAAGAGATGACTCAGATTCTTACGGAAGCGACTCTTGCACCTTCTTCTGTAAATATGCAGCCTTGGCGGTTTCTTGTCATTGAAAGTGACGAAGCAAAAGCTACTTTAGCTCCTCTTGCTCGCTTTAATGGCGTACAAGTTGAAACCTCTGCAGCTATGATTGCCATCTTTGGTGATTTGAACAATTTCGACTACGCTGAGGAGATTTATGGTACAGCTGTTGAACGTGGACTAATGCCTGCTGAAGTAAAAGAAAACCAATTAACTAGATTATCTGCTCACTTTGCTACCTTGCCACGTGAAGTTAACAAAGATACTGTGCTTATTGATGGTGCTCTTGTTGCAATGCAATTGATGCTGGTTGCCCGTGCACATGGATACGATACAAACCCAATTGGCGGTTATGAAAAAGATCAAATCGCAGAAGCGTTTGGCATGGAAAAAGATCGTTATGTTCCTGTAATGTTGCTTTCCATCGGTAAAGCTGTTGATGCAGGTTACCCATCTGTCCGTTTGCCTATCGATAAGATTGCTGAGTGGAAATAATACTTTATACCTTAGGAGGAAAATGCAATGATCATTATCCATGCAGTACTTAAAGTGAATCCGGAACGTCGCGAGCAGTTTTTGGCGGAGTCCAAAACACTTCTCACAGCTACTCACACTGAAGAAGGAAATCTCTCTTACGAGCTGTATGAGAATGCTGGAGAAGCGAACTCATTTATTATGGTGGAGACTTGGCGCGACGCTGAAGCCGTATCCAGCCACAATACGAGCGCTCACTTTACCGCGTTCTCAGCTAAAGCTGGTGAATTCTTGGCTGCGCCACTAGACGTAAAAGTATTTAGCGCAGAGCAAGTGAAATAAGTTATCTCGATTCTTAGTGAATCCTGGTTGATCTTAAACAGGGATGTTCCATAGCCATAATGGCTGCGGGGCATCCCTGTTTTTTATGTTCCCCGTTTATAAGGAGGAGTTCAAGGGTATCTATCCTTACCTTGATACATGTGCACTCACAATAAAGATAGGGGATCTTACATATGGAAATACAGAAAAATATGATCGATATCGTGAACTATTATTTATCAGGCGGTTCACTTGTCTGCATTATGGGCGAAGCAGGAGAAGAGGCAGAGCGCAGACTAATGGGGATCGATCTGGAGGCGGCTAGAGCATACCGACAGTCCATTGGCGGAGTCATTACGGAGGCTCAGCAGCTATTTCAGGTTCCTGGCTTTAGCCCAAGATTGCTGGGGCAACTTATTGAAGTATTAGGCAGATTAGATTCAGACAAGCTAAAAGTTCTGGCCCCGCAAACCACATGGAATAACCAAGTAGATCCTTACGTGAATGGACCCGAGTGCCTAGGGATGATACTAGAAGAAATAAAGAAGGCACAGCATTATATTCACCTGTCCGTGATGCTCTTCTTTAATGAACGTTCAGGCAATCTGGTTGCAGATGAATTATTTCACGCCCTTAAACGGGGGGTGAAGGTACGGATCATGGTCAATTACACGCTGACAGCTTTAGGGTATGAGAACAATCTGGCGTTTGGTCAATTTTCCAAGATTTCTGAAAGGCTCGAGAATGCAGGAGCTAAGCTGTTGAATACCTTCAATTCTTATTATACAGCCGTAGAATGGCGTGTGAAGCGGAAGGCGCTGAAGCAACAAGGCGTACCTGAAAGTATCCTGTTCTTACAGGATAAAGTACAAGAGGACGTTGAAATCACTGGGCTGAATGTCATTGATCATCGGAAGTTTATGGTCATTGATGGGGTAACCTCTATTATTGGCAGCCTGAATATTGGAGATCAATACACGTACGTGACGCCTGTTCAGGCATCTTCCTCGATCAGTATAGAAGGACATCTACAGGGGATTCCTAGTAAAAAAGAGGAGTGGCATGATGGCTGCTTCCGGATCCGTGGCGCGGCGGCGCAGCCTTTAAATGCTAAGTTTCATTCCCGTTGGTTACTTCTGGGAGGTGATCATTTTGACGTGGATGATGCCTTCTACCATCCGAATGTAAATTATCATTTTGGGGAGGAAGAATGTACACTGTTTGCAAGCTTTCCGGGTAATCCAGTTAACTTAATTCAGCAATACTATTTGAATTTAATTACCTATGCGACTGAGGAGACGGTGATTGTAAATCCTTATTTGATTGATCAAGAGTTTTGGGATCGGCTGGGGGAGCTGGGGCCAGACTGTTCCTGTCATCTGAGCATCTGCAATCCGCTGAAGGTTAATGATCATCCTACCAATACTGCGGCGGTACGAGGCAATATGTATAAGCCGTTTCTCAATGGGGTTTCCTTTTATGATTACAGCTTCACAGGTCGTTTTTCACATTGGAAAATAACCTATGACCATAGATCACGGGCGGTATTTCATGGCTCCTACAACATCAATGAGAGAAGCGCCTGCCACGATTTCGAGCTGGGAATACTGGTGAAAGGGGAGGCCTTCGCAGCACGGATAAAGTCTATGATCGATTATGATCTGGGTGTCTCACGGAGAATTACGAAGAAAAGTGAGTTCTTTAAGCATCCTTGGCTGCATCCTAGTATGTATCTGAACAAGGTTACTCAGAATTACACTTGATAATATCGGTTCATTGTCATGTATAATGATCGTTATAAATTATCAAGGTGGAATAATAGCTATGAAAATCAAAATTACAAAGAGTGGCATGAAAAAGGATGAGGTATTCTTTCGCACAGAGTTTGGCGAGGGTCGGGGGATCTGGTGCGGAGCTCCTGTGGAGCCAGATACGGAAACAGATGTGGAATTCGAGCTTTCGGAGCTGCTGATGAGATGGGTGGATATTCTGCCTGTACCTACTAGTGAGTTCAATACAAGGTTAGAGGGAGATAAGGTTGTTTTTACCGGTGTGCTGGAGAATATTGAAGAGGACGGAACAGGATTTTTGCGAATAGGTGAAAGTTTAGTGATGTTCGAGTGTCTCGGTGAGCCTATGGCGCTTGGTGTGTTTGTAGAAGTACAGGTTCGTAATGTGAGCATCTACCCCTTGAGTATTTGACGCTTATCAGGGACTAAGATAACATACAAAGATGACATTAGAATCAGAAGTAAGCTATGAGGAGTAGAAGTCTATGAACACCGAAATTCAGCAATTTAAGACCGAATTCTTCAAGGCGCTGGCTCATCCAATGCGAATTCGTATACTGGAACTGCTCAGCGAAGGTGAGAAGAATGTGAATGAGCTACAAGCCATTCTAGGATCAGAAGGTTCTGCTGTATCCCAGCAGTTAGCTGTTTTACGCGCTAAGAATGTAGTAGCCAGTGTAAAAGAAGGTACCACTGTGATCTATTCGTTACGTGATCCTCTAATTAAAGATCTTCTGGTCGTAGCTAAACAAATATTTGATAACCATCTGGTGAATACCATTTCATTGCTCGAAGGTATGCGCGGAGAATAAAGGAATAACATTATTTTGGCGTTGACAACAGTTGCGTCCTAGAGTAATGTTCTTCTTATATTCAAATAATCAGATATTTAAAGAAAAGAAGGTTTGATCATGACAGGGTGGGGCCGATATAAAGGCTACAACATGAATGCATTTCGCAAGGATTTGATTTCGGGAACAATCGTTGGTGTTATTGCCATTCCTTTGGGGATGGCATTTGCTATTGCATCCGGTGTAAAACCGGAGTATGGCATTTACACGACAATCGTTGCCGGAATATGTATTTCATTGTTCGGAGGATCAAAATTTCAAATTGGTGGGCCAACAGGTGCTTTTATTCCTATCTTGTTTGCCATTGCGATGGAGTATGGTTATGAGAACTTACTTATCGCTGGGATGATGGCAGGGGTTATTCTAGTTCTCATGGGATTATTAAAGCTGGGTGTATTGATTAAGTTTATTCCGAGGCCAGTAACGATTGGTTTCACAGCAGGGATAGCGGTCATTATCTTCACCGGGCAGATTGCTAATTTCCTTGGATTAAGGAATATAGAACGGCATGAGAGCTTTGTAAATAACATGAAAGAAATAGGGCTTCATATATCGACGATGAATGGATACAGTATTCTGACCGCCGTGATTTGTCTTGCCGTCGTTATCCTAGCGATTCGATTCGCTCCGAAGGTGCCTGGATCATTGGTAGGTCTTCTGTGCGCGACTGTGATTGCTGCGTTATTCTTTAGCGGCAAAGTGACTACGATTGGCTCTGCTTACGGAGAAATCCCTAATACCTTACCGAGCTTTCGATTTCCGGACATTACTTGGGAACGAATTACCCTGCTAATTCGTCCGGCATTTATCATTGCAATGCTAGGTGCTATAGAGTCATTGTTATCCGCTGTTGTAGCGGATGGAATGACAGGCAGCCGCCATAATAGTAACCGAGAGCTGATCGGTCAGGGGATCGCAAATATTGCTGCTCCATTGTTCGGGGGCATACCAGCGACAGGAGCAATTGCTAGAACAGCGACGAACATCAAGAGTGGCGCTGTTTCTCCGATCTCGGGGATCGTTCACGGTGTTGTGGTGTTTCTAATTCTCCTGTTGCTCGCACCCTATGCTTCCAGTATTCCTTTAGCTGCGATGGCACCGATCTTAATGGTAGTAGCTTGGAATATGAGTGAGCGCAAAGAGTTCCTTCATCTGCTTAAGATCAAGACCGGCGATTCCTTGGTGTTATTCATCACCTTCTTGTTAACGATATTTGCAGATTTAACGCTGGCTGTAGAGGTGGGATTAATTCTTGCGGTTATTCTGTTTGTGAAACGAATGGGAGAGGTTCATTTGGTAGCCAAAGTGCTGCCTGATCCGAAGTCCGTTAAGGTAGAGGCACATATGGTTACGGAGAGTCATGACTGTCCGCAAATTGGAATTTACACGGTGGAAGGTCCGCTGTTTTTTGGCGCTGCTTATCGATTCGATGACACTATGCCAAGCTATGGTTCAGATCAACCTAGAATTATATTAATGCGGATGGGGAAAGTACCGTTCATGGATACCACTGGAGAATCCAATTTAGCAGAGCTGGTGCGGCATTTACAAGCTGTTGGAGGGAAACTTATGATCTCAGGTATTCAGCCACAGCCGCTTGAGCTACTCAAGAGAACTGGACTGTATAGTACCATAGGTGAGGCTCAGTTTTATCCGCACACCGGGGAAGCCATTAATGACGCACTTAACAGCATCGATTACAACAAGTGTATTGGATGTAGCCATGCCGCTTTTAGGGAGTGTACAGCGTTCTCCTGTCTGGAAGAGGCGGGAAGTGTGCGCGGTCTGAAAGGGCGTAAGAAACCTGTAATTGCACCTGAACTAAATAGTGGTCTTTGAGTGAAATAGATAAGAGTCAGCCCGGACGTTCCTGCGTCCGGGTTTTTCTGTTCAAATATAAGAATTTAAGTTTCACATCATATATTATCCTTATATTTCTCGCTTAAACGCTTATCGTCCTAATAAGGACGACAAAGGCGTTTATGCTTGAGATTGGACTTGGGAATGCCAAATTTGTACAATTGGGTATAAGTTAAATGTAAACTATCTCGATAAGGAGAATATAAGCTCATGAAGGAATTGAATTATCCGAAGGTGTTTATGCTCTTGGTAGGTCTGTCTGTGGCGACATTGGCCGTATATCGTGTAGTGTCACTACAGACGGATTCGTTTTATGCATTTTTACTCTGGAATTTATTCCTGGCTTGGATTCCGTTCCTGTTCTCTATGGCTGCTTATGAACTGGATAAAAGGAAGATAGGTGGATTGCTGCTTGTTCCGCTAGGCGTCGCTTGGCTGCTGTTCTTTCCGAACGCGCCTTATCTCATGACGGATCTGGTGCATCTGACGATAAGAAAAAGCAGATATATCGTGGATGGCACCATTCAGAATCGGTATTGGTATGATCTGGTTACCCTCTTATTGTTCACTTGGAGCGGATGGTTGACTGGTTTCTTCTCTTTATACCAGTTCCAGACGGTTGTTTATCGCAAGAGCAGCCTGCTGTTCTCTTGGATATTCGTATTCGCAGCATGTGTACTTGGGGGGTATGGTGTCCTGCTTGGCCGAGTCTACAGGCTGAATAGCTGGGACGTACTGACGGACCGGCATCAGTTGTACCAACTGGTTATGGACAGCTTGAATCGACAGTCGGTATTTTTTAGCTTGTTCATAGCGTTTGTATTGCTGGTTATCTACGCTACGATGTACTGTTTGCTGAATGGTCTTGGAACCAGTGAAAGAGGAAGGGGCGCTAAGCGCATACGTGGTTAATCCATAAATTCGGGATCAAATTGGTATTGCTTCAGATCTACCACACCTTTTTCATTAAAAATAATCCCTTCCTCCTGCAAATAAAGCTTCTGGAGGGAGTTGGATTCATCTTCAGTCAAGGCGATCATTCCTTTGGCGTTGATAACCCGATGCCAGGGAAGCTTATATTTTCTACTCATGGAGTGAAGGATACGAACTACCTGCCTTGCGCCTCTTGGGCTTCCTGCCGCACGAGCAACGCCTCCGTAAGTCATCACTTTTCCTTCAGGTATAGATTGTATGATACGAATCACTTGTTCTGTAAATGGTGTCATAGGGAGCTCCTATCTCTTATTTTCATCAAATTATACCAGATGATCACTACAATCATAAACCATTCAACATGCCGCTGCTAAAGCGGCTTTTTTTTATTTTAACGGATGGAGTTTACTCTCCTTTGCGAAGAAGTTGATCCCTTTACAGTATAATTTTGGCGGATAGTATTTAGTGAGATGGGGGATAATTTCTAGGAAACTATTGTGACAGGAGTGACTACTGTGGAGGAACAGACAGCAGGAGGTAACCGCAAAGATTCTCAACAAAATACGACGTCTGGGCAGACTCCGAGTACGTCACTAGATGAAATGATGAACCTATTTCGGCAAATATTCAAGGATGATGGGACACTTAGAATAAGGGTGATAAATAATGAGGGCAGTGAAACTCTTCGTTTTGGGTTAGTTAACGTTGACGGGATGGTTGATAAGCATATGATTCAGGAGGGTGTTATTAAGCCATTGATGGCTTTTGACTTCACCAGAATGGATTATGGCAACCCAGCGGAGCTAATGGAGAAAATTAGGACGCAGGTCATTAACATTTCGGATGTAGTTGCCTCTACAGATTTAAATGAAATGATCAGTGCGATTATAGCTGGCAAGACCTTATTACTGCTGGATGGCTATGCGGGTGTTCTCAATATTAATGCACAAGGCTGGGATAAAAAGGCTATTACGGAGCCAGTGACCGAGAAAAGTGTTTACGGCCCGCGGGAAGGATTTACAGAATCGCTGATAGTTAACCTGACCCAAATCCGCCGAAGAGTACAAGATTCCGACTTGAAGTTTATTTTTAGCAAGATCGGATCACGTTCTAACACACAGATATGCATTTGCTATATGGAAAGCCTAGTATCACCAAATATTGTTAAAGAATTGCAGGATCGGCTTGGGCAGGTAGATATAGATGTTGTTCTCGATACGTCATTTCTTTCGGAATTAATAAGAGACGAGCCATATTCACCTTTTGAGATGACAGGAAGTACAGAACGCCCGGATTCCGTAGTCAGTAAAATAATGGAGGGCAGAGTCGCCTTACTTATGGAAGGTAGCCCGTATGCGATGACTGTACCCTACGTATTTGTGGAGAATTTTCAAGCGAGTTCGGACTATTATATTAACTTTTATTTTGGTTCATTCAACCGAATGCTAAGAATGGTTGGAGCTTTGCTGTCTGTTAGTATTCCGGCTCTATATGTGGCCTTGGTAACTTATAGTCAGGAGATGATACCCACCCAGTTATTGCTCAGCATTTCTACTGCGAGAGTAGCAGTCCCCTTTCCTACAGTAGTGGAGGCCATATTCATGCTAACCATATTTGAAATCCTAAGAGAGGCGGGCGAACGGATTCCTACCTATATTGGGCAGGCGATCAGTATCGTGGGGGCGCTTGTGTTGGGGCAGGCGGCTGTGGAGGCAAGATTAGTGAGTGCCCCAATGATTATTGTAGTCGGTTTAACAGGGATCATGACGCTGCTCAATCCAAGGCTGACGGGTCCGTTAATCATAGTAAGAGCAGTTCTGTTATTTGCAGTTTTTTTTCTAGGAATTTATGGATATTTTCTTGGAATGCTCGGTTTAGTGGTTCATTTGATGAGCCTTCGCTCCTTTGGGGTTCCTTATATGCTAGGGATAGGTTCCATCCGTCCGCAGGACATTAAGGATACAGCTATCAGAGCGCCGTGGTGGCATATGTATCTACGACCGGCAATGATCGGGGCACGAAATATGAAGAGAAAAGGGTCCAACAAAATAGGGAGACGACCATGAACAAGTGGAAAAGGATGGTTCTTGCCATTGTATCTTTGATCGTGCTTATGAGTACTGTGGGTTGTTGGAACTACATTGAAATTGAAGACATGTCAATTGTAGCCGGGGTGGCGATTGATAAAGGGGCATCTGATGGAAAGCTGTTAGTAACTGCTGAAATTGTGGACACGAAGGAAGGCTCCAAATCAAGTCAGGCTGGCTTTAAGATGCTTTCTCTCACGGGGGAGACGATGTTTGATATTGTGCGAGGAATGATCTCTATCACAGGGAAAAAATTATTTTGGAGCCATTCTAAGGCGATTATCCTCAGTGAGGAGATCGCCCGAGAAGGGGTTATCAATATTATTGATTGGTATAACAGAGATACAGAAACTAGATCGGATGTATATATATTTGTCTCCAAAGAGAAGACGGCCCAGGAAATCATCAATCTAAGTAGTTTAACGGAAAGTATTATGGCCTATGCACTTGCACAACAGATGAGATTTGAGAATAGTGTTAGTACTGCTCCCGTCGTGGAAATTTGGGATTTCATTGATAAGTTAGAGGCCTCTGGCGAATATGCTATAGCACCACTTATTTATATTCATGAAACAAACAAGATAAAAAATGCTCGGGTAAGTGGAGCAGCGATATTCTCCATGGATAAAATGATCGGCACGATCAGCGGTGAAGAAACGAAATACATGCTGTTTGCCAATAATCAAATCAAGGGAGGGGTTTTAGCCGTAAATGACAAAAACGGGAAGCCCGCCTTTTCCCTTGAAATTCTGTCCAATAGAACAAAAGTAAAGCCGGTTTGGGTAGAGGGTAAGCTCCAAATGCAAATAAATACGCTAACGCATACCGGACTGGATGAGGTGAAGGTTCCGGAGGAATTCACTAACCGTGATAGCAAGAAAGTTATAGAGAAGCGGGCTGGGGAGGAATTGCGGAAGGCTATCCTTTCTGTTATCCATAGAGTACAGAAAGATTATCATGCTGATATTTTTGGGTTTGGTGAGCTTCTCCATGAGCAAATGCCACAGACCTGGAAGAAGATTGAGAAAGACTGGGAAAAGGAATTCTCTGAAGTGGAAGTCGTTGTGAATTCCGAAGTGATTATTGACAGTAGTGCGCAGACGTCAAGATCTATCAAGATCCATCAAAAAGGTGATTAAATTGGTTGTTGTGGTGGTGTTTATTTATGCGGTTATCGTATTGATTGATCCTTACGGACTGTTAAAACAGGGAATGAAACGGGATTTTTATGTCTGTTCCGCATTATGTCTAATTTCATTTTGCATTGCTTTTGCTTTGGCAATGAAGTGGTCGATCCCTAGTCCTTCACCGTTGCTGGAATTCTGGATCAAAAAGCTATTTTAGAGGAAAAGACTAAAAGGAGATAGATGATGAACAAAGAGATGATACCTACAGGCCATGCTATCAGTATTGCTGTCCTGTTTACTGTGGGTACTTCGATATTTATGGGAGTTCCGGAGGAATCCGGTAACAGCAATTGGATTTCCGTCCTTCTTGCCATGGTGCTAGTTGTTCCTCTTCTATTGATCTATGCCAGACTTCATCTTATTTTTCCAGGTAAGGATTTATTTGATATGCTAATCGCTGTGTTTGGCAAAGTCATCGGGCGATTCATCTCCTGTCTCTACATTTGGTATGCTTTTCATCTGGGGGCGCTAGTTCTCAATGTCTTTGGAGAATTCAGTAAGACGGTTGCCTTGACCGAAACTCCAATGCTTGCTCCTATGTTATGTCTTGGCCTACTGGGCGTTTGGGTGGTTAAGTCGGGGATTGAGGTGCTGGGGAGAAGTGCCAAACTTCTGCTTCTGTTCACCGTCGCTGTGGAGATAGTAATTCTTACACTAGCCATTTCCAAACTGGAATATCATCACTTTCTTCCTTTGTTCGATAAAGGTTGGCACCCGGTAGTTAGCGATACGCTGGGTCTGTTTTCTTTTCCATTTGCAGAGATTGTAATATTTCTAGGAGCATTCAGTAGTTTATCGGGCAAGAGCTCAGCGAAGAAAATTTTATTAGGAAATGTGTTGATTTCTGGGGTGGTTATTCTTATAGTTACACTGCGCAATCTGCTAATGCTTGGTCCTGAAGTACTGTCCGGTCAATATTTCCCCTCTTATGTGTCTGCAGGGCGTATTAATGTAGGCGATTTTCTGACGCGAATTGAAGCTTCATCGGCGGTTGCATTTGTAATCACAACATTCATAAAAGCGAGTGTATGTCTGTACGTAGCAAGCATAGGATTAGCTAAAGTATTCAAGTTAAAGAGTTATCGATCTGTTGTACTCCAAATAGGACTGTTAATGATTTATCTTGCGGATTTTGTGTACAAGGATATCATGGAGATGCAGTATTTTTCTTACCATATTTATAAAATCTACGCCTTTCCTTTTCAGGTAATTATTCCGTTGGTATTGTGGATTTGTGCTGAAATTAAGGTTAGTAAAAGTAAAAATAAGCAGGTGGCATCACAGCAATAGACCTACTTTCGAACATTCCTGATCTCTAGTAAAGATTAGGAATTCTTTGATTTTAAAACTAAACATAAGTTAGCTATAATGATAGATATATATAGAATGTTTGTTTTAGAAAAGAGGGAAACAGGTATGAACGTCAGCAACATCATTATGTCCTCTTATTGGGGTAGAGAGGTTAGACATAAATATATTACTCAAGGATCTAAGGCATTGGCTGTTATTTTTCCAGGTAAAAATTACTCGGCTGAACGCCCTCTGCTAGATTATGCGGCCAAAGCAGCTCGGGAACATAATTGCGATGTCCTGCTGCTTGAATATGGCTACCAGAGTGCTAGAGTAGGTTTTAAGCGTGATGAAATGATTATTCTCATTCAGGAATGTAAGGCGGCCATTGCATCTCTTCCTGAATACAAAAAGATTCTATTCATTAGCAAAAGCGTGGGTTCGGTCATAGCAGGGAGAATTGCAGAAGAGCTAGAAATACAGAAAAAGACGTCTCATCTATATATAACACCATTACCTGAGGCGATCCCTTTGATACAGCAGAGTCGTGGGACTGTAATTTATGGCGGAAGCGACCCTTTATTTAGCGAACAGCTTTCTGGTGAAATTAGTGGGCTTCATCATTTAAAAGTGTATAGAATCGATGATGCTAATCATAGCCTTGAGGTAGAGCTGGTCAACGAGTCACTAGCCATTCTGCTTGTTATTATTAATTTTTATCATGAATTTTTCCGTGATGCTTTAAATACATAACCTTTGGAGGATGCTGATTATGATTTTGGAAGCTGCGATGCTGCAAGTGAAGCCTGGTTTAACTACTGAATTTGAAAAAAGCTTCAAGGAGGCATCAAGCTTAATTTCTTCGATCGAAGGCTACATAGGGCATGAATTGCAACATTGCTTGGAGGATGATCATAAGTATCTGCTGCTTGTGAAGTGGAGAACGCTTGAAGATCACACCATAGGATTCAGAGAATCCAGCCAGTATCAGGAATGGAAGGCGCTACTTCACCATTACTACGATCCATTTCCGGTTGTTGAGCATTTTACCCGCATTAATCTGGACTAAATGGAGGATGTAGAATGAAGGCGAAGCTTGTTGGGGAAGGCAGAACTGCGGAGATCTGGCAGCATGACGATCAGAGGATTCTTAAATTGTACCGGGAGGATATAGCAGAGCAACACGTCAGCCGGGAATATAAAATCAGCCAGTTTGTACATGCGCGGGGTGTTCGGACACCTCAGCCTTTTGAGCTTATTTTTGAACAATCAAGACAAGGTATTGTATTTCAACAAATTAAAGGTCCCTCCCTGCTAAAGGTGATGGGTGAGAAGCCTTGGAAAGTTACTCAATATGCCAGGCTGATGGCGGGGCTTCATTGTGATTTGCATAAGCTTGAAACTACAGAGGAAATCGGCCAGCAAAAGGATATGTTGAAAAGTCAGATATTGGAAGCACCTATGCTGAGCGAAGAGGAGAAATCCGTCATTCTGAAGTATCTGGAGAAGCTACCGGAAGGCACTCGTTTATGTCATGGGGATTTTCATCCCGACAATGTGCTTATGGATGAACAGCTCTGGGTGATCGACTGGATGACAGGTGTAGTGGGAGAACCTGCTGGAGATGCTGCGCGTTCCGTAGTGATGTTCAGTTTGGGAGCTATGCCTCCGGGAGCTTCTGCATTCTCCAAATTAATGCTTGGTTTTATCCGAAAAAAATTAACTAAGGGATATATTCAAGAGTATCTCAGATTATCAGGACATACTTATGAGGACGTAGACCGCTGGATTTTGCCGATCGCTGCCGCGCGTCTGGTGGAGGGGCTTTCGCCTCCAGAGAAGGAGCTGCTGGTAAAAGAAGTTCGTAAACGTCTACAAATCTTAGCCGCAGAGTTAAGCTGATCATGGCACAAAAACGGAGGCGTATTCTATGACTACCTATATTGCGCTGCTGCGTGGAATTAACGTCGGCGGGAACAAAATTATTAAAATGTTGGACCTGAAGGCGATGTTTCAGACTCTTGGATTTGAAAATGTACGAACGTATATTCAGAGCGGAAATGTTGTGTTTGAGAGTGATGAAGGTTCGAAGAGTCTGCTTACTGGAGTCATTGAACGTAAGATTCATGAGGTTTTTGGATTCGAGGTCTCTGTTATTATCCGTACCTTAGCAGAAATGGAGAACGTGATCGCTAACGATCCCTTTCAGCTCTCCGAGCCAGAGGAATTCAAAAGATGGTATGTTACTTTTTTACCAGCCGAGCCTTCAGCGGAAGCATTGGATAAACTGCGCACTTATGAGAATGGACCGGATAAAGTGCGTTTTGTCGGCAGAGAGATGTATATATTATATGAGGTCAGTGTGAGCCAGTCGCCGCTTTTCAAGGTTCCTTTTGACAGAATATTGGGTATGACGATTACAGCACGTAATTGGAATACGGTGAATAAGCTCGTTACTATGGGCAGGATGGAATAGTCTATTTTAAAATATTTGCTTGGGTTGGGATTTGAACAGAAAGCCTCCACAGTTGTGGGGCTTTTTTTGCGTTCTGGCGGCCTTGTATATTCAGCAAACATTCAGCTTGGACTCATTGAGAGTTAAGGTAAGGGTGAAATAATACACCTACAGAAAGATTGAACCGGGGGCACAGAACTGCCGGAATATACGATCAAAGGATAGGAGTGGATGGAGATGAGTAGGTTCAAAAAAATAAGCTCGGATCTTATACTTTGGCTCATTTTATTACTTGCCGCTTTTTTGTATGGTTATGGAGTTTGGAATGACCACTATGTGAATACATACTACACCACCGCGGTGGGAAGTATGCTGCAGAACTTTCATAATTTCTTCTTCGCTTCACTGGACTCCGCGGGTTCAGTAACGGTGGATAAACCACCAGTTACCTTTTGGATTCAGACACTTAGCGCGCTTATCTTCGGGTTGCATGGTTGGAGTGTGATTTTGCCACAGGCACTCGGCGGCGTGGGCTCCGTGTTACTTGTATACCTGCTGGTGAAGCCTACCTTTGGCAGAGCGGCAGCACGTATAGCAGCTCTAGTCATGGCGACTACTCCGGTAGCAGCGGCAGTCAGCCGGACGAACAATATTGATGCGCTGCTTGTATTCACCCTTCTGCTCGCGGCATGGTTTCTATTTAAAGGGACGAAGAGCAACAAGATGGGTAGCCTTCTTACCGCATTTGCGTTAATCGGTGTTGGGTTTAACGAGAAGATGCTGCAGGCGTACATGGTTCTACCGGCTTTTTATCTCTTTTATGTCTTAGCTGCCAAAGTGAACTGGAAGCGGAAGACGGGAGTATTGGCAGCCTCCACAGCAATATTGCTTGTAGTCTCCTTATCCTGGGCAGTGATCGTGGATTCGATTCCCGCCAGCAAACGGCCTTATATCGGCAGCAGTGGTACCAATTCAGTGCTGAATCTTGCTTTTGGGTACAATGGCGTTGCCCGATTAACGGGGGATCGTGGGGCAGGTGGTGGTGGCGGTGGAATGCCAGGAATGAATGGCGGTGTGATGCCAAACATGAACGGTGAAATGCCCGCTATGAATGGTGAGATGCCGAACATGAACGGCGAGATGCCAGCTATGAATGGGTCAGGCAGTAATAGTGGCACTGATGGTGGACGTGCAGCATTTTCGGGCCGGCAAGGCACAAATTCGACCTCGAATAGCCAGACTGGTGACGATGATGGAGGTGCACCAGGTCAGCCTCCTAGTGGAACAGACAGTCAAGTTCGGCAATTTGGTGGCGACGACGGCGGGCGAGGAAATCGCGGCGGCATGAATGGCGGTGGAAGCGGAGGCGGAATGTTCAATACAGGAACAGCAGGCCCACTGCGCCTGTTCCAATCAGAGCTGTCAGGTCAAGCTAGCTGGATGCTGCCTTTTGTATTGCTAGGCATCATTGGATTATTCGCCAATCTGCGGAGAAAGAACTTTACTCAGGCTCATAAAGAAGCTCTCTTCTGGTTAGCGTGGCTGGTGCCCGTTATGGGGTTCTTCAGTATCGCAGGGTTCTTCCATCAATATTATCTGGTGATGATGGCTCCGCCAGTTGCAGCGTTAGTCGGTGCAGGATGGTCAAAGCTGTGGACGCTATATCGCGAGCACTCTGGTTGGCTGTCTTGGCTATTGCCAGCCGCAACGCTGGTTACAGCAGGTTTCCAGTGGTACATTGTTCATCCTTATAACGATACGATTGGCAGTGGCTGGTCCATTGGGATTTTAGCTGCAGGCATAGTGGTTTCGCTGGTACTGGTAGTTCTTAAAGGCAAGAAGAAATCCTTTATTTATACGACAGGCATTGCAGCCGTATTAGTATTGTTAATTGGGCCGCTCTACTGGGCAGCGACTCCCATTACTTATGGCTTGAACAGTCAAACCCCTGAGGCGGGCCCGACTAGTAGTGAGGGTAGAGGGGAAATGGGAGGCAGTCCAAGCAATTTTGGACGTAATAGCGCCGCAAGTGCGAATGAGAGTCTGTTGTCCTATTTGGAGGAGAACAATACTGGGGAGCCTTATCTTTTTGCTACATTGGATTATGGCACAGCAGCTCCTTATATCGTTGACAAGGGTGCATCGGTTGTTATTTTGAACGGATTTTCTAACTCAGACACCGTGTATACCCCAGATACCCTAAAGGCGTTTGTAGAGAGTGGAAAGGTGAAGTACTTCCTGATCAATAGCGGTGGTATGGGTGGTGGACGCGGGGGAAGCTCCGAGTTGACGACTTGGATCACAGAGAATGGTACAGAAGTTCCAGCAGCCGATTGGGCAGGAAGCGATGGAGGAAACAGCGGGACATTATACAAAATTACTGTAAACTAGGCAAATGTTAATCATATGAAGCGTGTTATGAGATAAATCAGGCACGCTTCATTATTCAAATTTAAGGAGGAGCTGCTCATGAGTACCAACGTGCGCTATTCCATTATTATACCGATGTTTAACGAAGAGGCGGTTATTCAAGAGACGTATCGACGTATCAAAAAAGTAATGGGTTTAACTAATGAAGTGTATGAGCTGATCTTTGTGAATGACGGCAGCACAGATAATTGCGCCCAGATGATTGAGGAATATAGCAACTGGGATGAAAGTGTGAAGCTGATCGACTTGTCTCGTAACTTTGGACATCAGATCGCTATTACTGCCGGAATGGATTACGCCCTAGGGGATGCAGTTGTCATTATTGATGCCGATTTGCAAGATCCGCCGGAACTGATTCTGGACATGATTGCGGAATGGAAGCAGGGGTATGAAGTTGTATATGCCAAAAGGATAAAGCGAAACGGAGAATCCTTATTCAAAAAGTGGACGGCCAGCCTCTTTTATAGAGTGCTACGTTATTCAACCGATATTTCTATTCCTGTCGATACGGGGGATTTCCGCCTTATCGATCGTAAAGTCTGTGAGGAGCTCAAACGCCTGCCGGAGAAAAATCGGTTCGTACGCGGGCTAGTCAGCTGGGTCGGTTTTCGGCAAAAAGCCATTGAATATGAACGCGATGAACGTCTGGCTGGAGAAACTAAATATCCGCTGAAACGGATGATCAAGCTCTCTCTGGATGGAATTACTTCCTTCTCTTATAAGCCGCTGAAGCTGGCAGGATACCTTGGTATGCTGCTGTCGGCCTCTGGTTTTCTATATCTGATGTATGTGCTATATCTGGTGATTTTTACGGATTCAGTCGTTAAGGGCTGGGCATCGATGATCGGAATCACGCTGACCTTTAATGGCTTTGTGCTCATTATGTTAGGGATTCTGGGTGAGTATGTCGGTCGGATTTATGATGAGACCAAGGGACGTCCGCTCTATATTGTTCAAGAGTTCTATGAAGGTAAGAAACAGCAGGATGTTCGTGAGCAGCAAGTTCTACATCGTCAATAAATGCAAGGGAGGGATTCGTTGTGAAGATTAGAAAAGCGGTTATTCCCGCCGCGGGTTTAGGCACTCGTTTCCTGCCTGCAACAAAGGCTCAGCCCAAGGAAATGCTGCCCATTGTGGATAAGCCGGCGATTCAATATATCGTAGAAGAAGCTGTTCAATCCGGTATTGAAAGCATCATTATCGTGACGGGCCGCAACAAGAAGTCGATTGAAGATCATTTTGATAAATCAGTGGAACTGGAACAGACGCTTTTGGAAAAAGGAAAAGAGGAGCTGCTTCGTGAAGTCCAAGCGATTAGCGAACTGGCCAGCATTCATTACATTAGGCAAAAAGAGCCGCTAGGACTAGGTCACGCCATCCTTTGTGCGGAACAGTTCGTTGGCGATGAGCCCTTCGCTGTTCTGCTCGGTGACGATATCATGGTCTCGGAGGACCCGGCGCTGCTGCAAATGATGCGATTATATGAACAAGAGGAGAAGACCATCGTCGGTGTTCAGTCGGTACCACGGCAGGATGTTCATAAATACGGAATTATTTCATCAAGCGGTTCTCTACAAGGTGTCCATGAAGTTAAAGGTTTGGTGGAGAAGCCCTCCCCGGATACGGCACCTTCAGAGCATGCGATTATGGGACGTTACATTTTGGAGTCTTCGATATTTTCAGTGCTGGCTAATCTTGAACGGGGAGCAGGTGGTGAATATCAACTGACTGATGCATTGCATGAGGTATGTCGTAATGAAGGTTTGCTGGCCCTGGATTTGATCGGCAAACGTTATGATATTGGTGATAAATTCGGCTACATTCAGGCTACGCTGGAGGTCGGATTGATGCGGGAGGAGTTGCGTCCATTACTGGTTCCGTATTTGCAAAAGCTGGCTGCGAGTCTGAAGGAAAGTGAAGAAGTGGGGGCGTTACCTTGGGGTACACGCTAGTGATTAAAGTAGACTGTTTCAAACGATCCTAACATCGTCTTCGGCGGCGGTGGGATGATGTTTGGGGCAGTTTTTTTGCGCGTGGGGCGTTTACAGGGGAGGTGAGGATGAATAAATAAGTGTACTTTATACAATTAAAAAGCGCATCAGACTGCTATGTATCGACTTAGTTGCACTTGATACACTTATTTCTTCATAATCCAATGGAAATACTCTTTCCATCTGTTTTTAGTTGCATAAACTACACTTAAAAGAGTCATAGAGGGGATGAAGTATGAAATAACTGCACCAAGTGCAGTTATTTTTTGCGATATAAAAAATCCGGAGGACAGATTCCTAAGAATCGTCTCCGGATCTATATTTTCAGTCATTGATTAAGCCTTTAGTACATCATGATCCACGTAACGCGTACCATTTAACTCGCTAATCACATTAATGGCTACCTTCGCGCCATCGCCTGCCGTAATAATGGCATGTACACTTACTCCGGCAACGGTACCTGCAGCCCAAATGCCTTCAATATTTGTTTTGCCTTCTGGATTAACAGCGACTACTGTCTTGATTCTCGGCTCTGTACCATCCTTAGTTTCCACGCCTGCTTTGGCGGCTAGATCGGTAAGGGCGCCTGTTGCAAGAATAACATGTTTGGCTTCATAAATAATTCCGTCTTCGGTCTCAATGACAAATCCATTGCCGCTGGAAGTGAGGTTAATAGCTTGTTCTGCTACCAGCTCAGCGCCGAATTTGACGGCTTGCTTATGTCCGGTTTCTACGAGATCAGGACCGCCTACTTCGGAAATTCCATAAAAGTTTTCAAACCATCCTCTACGGGTCATGCCTTTATCATTGTCGATCAGCAGCGTTTTTTTGCCCGCCTTGGCGGCGAACAGGGCTGCGCTTGCACCGGCAGGACCGGCTCCAATTACGGCGATTTCGTACATTTTTTGACCTCCTAAAAGTTTTGTGAAGCAAAACTCGCATCGAAAGCATAGGCTTAAGTTTTGCGGAGCGATGCTCCTTAGAATGGACAACATAGCAAAACTGGCATCGTAGACATAGGCTTAAGTCTATCATCTATTATAACGGTTGTTGCTCTCTCTTGGCTAATCCTTCCTCGCAAGGAAGGGTAACCCTGAACGTTGTTCCCTCACCGAGAGTGCTGCTTACACTTATCTTACCGTGATGTGCCTCCACGATAGACTTGGTAATAGAAAGGCCGAGTCCAGATCCACCATATTTTCGTGTACGAGAAGAATCGCTCCGGTAGAAGCGATCGAAGATATGTGGGATATGCTCTGGAGAAATCCCGCAGCCGTTGTCTTGCACCGTTAGAATGGCCTCATTTCCTCTAGCATGTAAAGAGAGATGAATGGTGCCAAATTCTGTATCCGTATGCTGAACTGCATTGTGGAATAGATTCAGAATCACCTGTTTGATTTTATTGGGTTCATATTTACCATGGATGCCATACGAGATATCAAAAGTAACCTTACGCTGATCCGCTAACAAGAGCAGATGCGGCTTCATTTCGGAAATGACCTCACCGAGCAGCAGATCCGTCATCCTCAGTTGAGGGGCGCCGTCCATCCGAGCGAGCAGCAGCAAATCCTCCACCAGCTTATTGATCCGTTTCGATTCGCCATGCATGCTTCGCAATGAATTGTATAACTGTTCTTTGTTGTCCGCAGCGCCACGCAGTAAGACCTCCAAAAAACCGTGGATTGAGGTCAGCGGCGTTCGCAGCTCGTGAGAAGCATCGGCAGCGAAGCGGCGCATCTGTTCCTTGGCTTCCCGTTCATTATGAAAGGATATTTCGAGACGCTCGAGCATACCATTGAATGAATGGGCCAGCTTGTCGATCTCAGTTTGGCCTTGGTTAATTGGAAATCGGATATCCAGATTACCGGCATCAATGATCTCGGCGGACTCTCCCATATTTGAAAGAGGGACCAGCGTCTTTCGAAGGGCAGGCAAGTATAGGAAGAAGCCAGCCAATAAAGCAATCACTGACAAACCTGCGTAGATCATCAATTGCTGTAAGATTACATCCGTAAGAGGTCCGGTATTCACGCTCATTTGGAGAAGCAATCGAGTATTTCCAGGTCTATAGAGATTCACGAATATAGCCAGATGTTCAGTGCCGTCATCGGCCTCTATGAGCTTGTAATTTCCTGTTGCTCTATCCGTGGTATGAATGAGCAGATTATTGTATTGCTCATTCGTTAATCTAGGCGCGGCTGAATCAGATAAAGTCATTTGCTGTAAGTCCCTGAAGGTGCCATCTGAGCTATAAATAGCGAGGGTTGTATGGGCATCCAGCAGGAGTGGACGCCTATTCTCACCGGTTCTTTGACCATTTGGGATTTTATTCTCGCCGTTTCTTTCCCCCGGCAAATTGCCGTTATACTCGGTGTTTCCCTCATTCGGAGTTGTGGTGTCCTCGTCATAGGAATTGAAAAAGTTGAAAAACATCTCACGGGGAACTGAACGTATTTGCGCTTCCATAGACTCTGCTCTATTGCTATATATGAAATCCCGCATGAGTATATATTGTAATACTCCGATTAGAAGAAGCAATCCTGATAGAATGAGCAGCGAAATGGCTAGCAGCTGTTTGCGTAGAGAACGTGGTGCGGGCAGCTTACGAAACCATTTAGAGAAGCGCGTACTCATAGATCTACCCGGTAGCCTGCTCCCCGCAGGGTACGGATAATACGGTGCTCCTTATCCCCGAGCTTCTCGCGAAGCGAACGGATATAGACCTCAACGATATTTTCCTCACCACCAAAGTCATAGCCCCACACTTTATCAAGAATCATGGGTTTACTTAGTACAAGGCCGTGATTAATAACGAGATACTGTAATAACTCGTATTCCGTGGGTGAGAGTTCAAGGACTTCTTCCTTGAAGCGAATTTCTTTTCTACGGCTATCAATTCGGAATGGACCGCAGCGTACCTCGCCGAGCAGACCTGGAAACTGATTGCGTAGCCGCGCTTGAATTCGGGCAAGCAATTCGTCGAAGCTGAAGGGCTTGACCATATAATCGTCAGCACCAATAGTGAGACCCTTGACTCGATCGTCCACTTCATCCTTTGCAGTTAGCATGATAACGGCTAGTTCCGTCTCTTCCGAGCGAAGGTAATGACATAACTCGAATCCATCCATGCCAGGCATCATGACATCTAGGATGGCTACATGTGGCTTGAACTCAGCAGCGACCGAGATGGCTGTGATTCCGTCGGGTGCGGTTCTGACTTCAAATCCTTCGTTAAGGAGACCCAACTCTAGAAATTGTAATATATGAGGCTCATCATCTACGAGCAGTAGTCGAACGCCTTGAGCTGCTTTCATCATAGGTACCTCCAAATCAGTGTTAGATAGCTACATTATGACATATTCGGTTGAATGTTTGCTGAAGATGAGTCCCTTTGCTTTACGATTAAAGGAGCCTTTTCTTATTTCATGATGATTCAAAGCGGTTAATTTAGTTATAAGTAATATTAATGTGTTTAATAACAAACAAGGTTAAAAAATTCGGATTTTCGAAAATGTGATAAAGGGTTTTGACGACGGATATAGAACACTTTACAATAAGGATAATCTCCTGATTTTGGTGAAAGTTACCCATTTTAGGAAAGATCATTCGACCGTGTTACATTTCCTTCCACGTTTTTCTCATCTTTGTCCATCTTCCTATCAAGGCTCATTTCTTTCAAGTGTATTTCTTGTTCATTCATTTCTTTTTGGAACTTCTGTTCATTCAACCTGTGCTTGCTGAACTTCATATTACCCATAAGTCAAGGGAGGCTTTTCCATGAAGAAAAAGGAAATGGTAGCCATGCTATTGGCTGGAGGCCAAGGCAAAAGATTGAAAGGTTTAACCAAATCGCTTGCCAAGCCCGCTGTTTATTTTGGAGGGACCTATCGGATCATCGACTTCCCTTTAAGTAACTGCTCCAATTCAGGTATTGATACAGTTGGTGTGCTGACTCAATATGAGCCACTCATACTGCATTCTTACATCGGAGTAGGCAGTGATTGGGATTTGAACCGTAAGAACGGTGGGGTATTCGTGTTGCCACCGCATGAACGTGAGAATGGAAGCAGCTGGTATCGGGGAACAGCCGATGCGATTTATCGGAATCTTAAGTTTGTGGATCAGTTTGATCCAGAGCATGTT
Organism: Paenibacillus sp. FSL R5-0923; assembly: GCF_038009145.1. Classification (NCBI taxonomy): domain Bacteria; kingdom Bacillati; phylum Bacillota; class Bacilli; order Caryophanales; family Paenibacillaceae; genus Paenibacillus; species Paenibacillus sp. FSL R5-0923. The sequence goes on along the minus strand of NZ_JBBPAT010000001.1, from coordinate 122,743 downwards.
CTTATTCTGTCCGGTGATCACATTTATAAAATGGATTATCACGCTATGCTTCAATACCACAAGGAAAGAAACGCTGATTGCACAATTTCTGTCATTGACGTTCCGCTGGAGGAAGCAAGCCGATTTGGAATTTTGAATACGGAGGACGATCTAAAAATTTACGAATTTGAGGAAAAGCCCGCTCAGCCAAAAAGCACATTAGCTTCTATGGGTGTGTATATCTTCAAATGGGAGGTTCTCCGCAAGCATTTACTAGAGGATGGGGAGAATGTAGGATCATCCCACGATTTCGGCAAGGATATCATTCCTTTGATGCTGGAGGACGGAAACTCCTTATTTGCGTACCCTTTTGAAGGATACTGGAGAGATGTAGGTACAGTAACTAGCTTATGGGAAGCAAATATGGATTTGCTAAGCGATACTCCGCCACTTAATCTAAATGATCCCAGCTGGCGCATTTTTACACGTAATCCGAATCAACCTGCCCAATATGTTGCCCCTGGGGCGAAAGTGTCAGGCTGCATTATTAATGAAGGCTGCATAGTGCACGGAGAAGTGAATCATTCGGTTCTCTTTTATGGGGTAGAAGTGGGTGAAGGAAGTGTAATTACGGACTCCGTGATTATGCCTAAGGTCAAGATTGGCAAGAACGTACGCATTCATAAAGCGATTATTAGTGAGAATACGGTAATCGACGATTATATGGAAATAGGCATCGAACGGGAGAACGAGAACGAAATTCTGCTGATCGACAATAAAAGCAAAAAACGTAAATCAGCTGTGGCCAAAACCATATAATCAAGCTAAAACGCCTTCGGCGTCCTTCAAGGGACGGTAAGCGTTTATGCGAGATTTATAAGGATAAAGTATATCGTGAAACTTATACTTTCTTATAAATTATAAGAGGACGGTGGATTCCGATGAAGCAACTCATGGGTGTAATTAATCTGGATCATGAACTCGACAAACTAAATGAACTCACTTATTTCCGCTGTGGTGCAGCCGTACCTTTTGCCAGTCGTTATCGGTTGATTGATTTCGTGCTTTCTAATATGATGCGTGCAGACCTGGAGAGCGTTGGCCTGTTCGTCCGCCGTAAATACCGTTCTCTAATGGACCATTTGGGTGACGGGAAATCGTGGGATATGAACCGCAAGCATGGGGGATTATTCATTTTGCCTCCAGACTGGAACGATCCAACGGATACTTCTCTCGGGGACTTACAGCATTATCATAACAATCTGGATCTTTTTAAACGGGGATCTGCTAAATATATCGTGTTTTCCGGCAGCCAGCATATCAATACGATCGATCTTCAGGATTTGTACAGTTACCATCTGGAGAAGGGTGCCGACGTTACAGTAGTGTATAAAAAGATTGAAGAACTGCAGCCAGAACATGATCTATGCCAGCGTATTGAAGTAGACGAAGAGAATAAGGTGACTAATATCCATCATGAGAAAGACCATCCTAATTTATATCTGGATATCTTCATTATGGAGAAAAAACTGTTCTTGGAGCAGGTGGAGCATTGCATTGCGCATGGAGAGAGTTATTTTTTCCGAGATGTAGTTCAGAAGAACCGACACAAATTTAATATCGCCGCATACGAATATCATGGCTATCATGCCGTAATTAATTCATTAGAGAGTTATTATAAGAACAGTTTGGAACTGCTCCAGCAGGAGAATTACTTCAGTTTGTTCAAAGAAAGCCCGGTACAGACGAAGATTAAATATGAGGCTCCGACCCGATACTTGGAAAGTGCTAATGTCAGTAATTCGTTAGTGGCTAATGGCTGCATTATAGCTGGAACGGTAGAGAACAGCGTGATCTTTCGGGGGGTTCAGGTACGTAAGGGAGCGAAGATCATCAACTCAGTAATTATGCAAAAATGCGTCATCGAAGAAAATGCGGTCATTGAGAATGTAATCATGGATAAAGACGTACATTTGAGTAAGAATCGAATTCTTGTTGGAGATAGCAAACGTCCATTCGTCATCGCCAAGAGCAGCAAGATCTAACGACTGGATTAGATGAACAAAGCAGTATTAACCTATCTGATCTAATGGCACAGTCTGCTGCACTTCTAATAAAAGCATTTGTCAGGAGGACCTACTGTTGTTTAACGATAAAGAATCTTTCAAACAGGCATTCCGTGAGACCCTCATTGGTAAATTAGGTAAACCGCTTGAGGAAGCCTCGAATGCCGATGTCTATAAAATACTGGGCAACATGATTCGTGAGAACGCCGGGAAAAATTGGGCGGAAACGAACCAGAAATATAAGCTCGATAAAGATAAGCAGGTTTACTATTTTTCAATGGAGTTCTTGATCGGTAGGCTTCTGGGGAACAATCTGTTGAATATGGGTGTACTGGAAGTAGTACGTGAAGGTTTAGCGGACCTTGGCTTTTGTTTGCAGGATATAGAAGAGGAGGAATCGGACGCTGGGTTAGGGAATGGAGGTCTCGGTCGTTTGGCCGCCTGCTTCCTGGACTCACTCGCTTCCCTGCAATATGCGGGACATGGCTGTGGTATACGGTATAAATATGGCCTGTTCGAGCAGAAGATCGTTGATGGGTATCAAGTGGAACTTCCTGATTACTGGCTGCAGAATGATAATGTATGGGAAGTGCGCCGCGAAGACAAGCAGGTTGAAGTTAGGTTCTGGGGGACTATTGAGACCCGCGAAGAGAACGGACGGCTCATATTTGATCATACGCAATATGAGGCTGTTCGTGCAGTGCCTTACGATGTCCCTATCATTGGTGCTGATCGCCGGCATGTGAATACACTGCGTAATTGGAGTGCAGAATCCATCACCCAGCCCTCAAGAACCTTTGGTTCTTTTGCCGGGACGGACTATCATAAGTTTCTGGAGTATAAGCGTTCAGTAGAATCCATTTCGGAGTTCCTTTACCCAGATGACTCTCAATACGAAGGCAAGCTGCTTCGCCTGAAGCAACAGTATTTCCTCTGTAGCGCGGGGCTGCAAAGTATTCTGCGTACCTATGCCAAGCTTGGGATTCCTATAGAATCGCTGCCAGACAAGGTTGCTCTTCATATTAATGATACACATCCAACGTTGGTGATTCCTGAATTGATGAGGATTCTGATGGATGTACATGGTTTAGGATGGGATGAGGCATGGAGTATCACGACGCGTATGGTCTCTTACACTAATCACACTATTCTGAGCGAGGCGCTTGAGAAATGGCCTATTCAAATGGTTAGGGAGCTACTGCCACGTATTTTTCTTATCATTGAAGAGATCAATGCGCGTTTCTGTGGCGAGCTTATGAGTCGTTATCCGGGGGATCAGGATCGAATTGCGCAGATGGCGATTATTCATGATGATCAGGTTCGGATGGCTCATCTGGCGATTGTAGCGAGCCATAGTGTCAATGGAGTAGCGGCGCTGCATACAGAAATATTAATGAAGCGCGAGATGCGACTTTTTAATGAAATGTATCCACACCGTTTCAATAATAAGACGAACGGAATTACCCATCGGCGATGGTTACTGCATGCCAATCCAGATCTGGCTAATTTAATCAATCAATCGATAGGGACCCGTTGGGTGAGCCATCCTCAAGAAATGATTGGCTTGATTAAATATTGTGAGGATGCTTCCTTCCAGGAACAAGTAGCCAGTATTAAGCGCCAAAATAAGCTTCGTCTTGCAGAGTACATCTACAGTAAGCATTCAGTACATGTCGATCCTGACTCTATCTTTGATGTACAGGTGAAACGTCTACATGCCTACAAGCGCCAGTTGCTTAATATTTTGCATATTCTGCATTTGTACAATCAAATCAAAGATAATCCTTCGATGGATATGGTTCCACGCACGTTTATATTCGGAGCAAAGGCAGCGCCAAGTTATCATCTGGCGAAGCGGATTATCAAACTGATTAATACAGTAGCGGAGGTAGTCAATAAAGATCCGGATGTTAAAGGGAAGATTCGTATCTTTTTCCTTGAAAATTATTCGGTATCCCTAGCAGAAAAGATCATTCCTGCAGCGGACATCAGTGAGCAGATTTCTACAGCCAGCAAAGAAGCATCCGGTACCGGGAATATGAAGTTTATGATGAACGGTGCATTGACGGTAGGAACGATGGATGGCGCAAATGTAGAAATGCATGAAATGGTGGGAGACAACAATATGTTCCTGTTCGGACTTCGTGCTGAGCAGGTCATGGATTACTACCAGCATGGCGGTTATCATGCGCGTGATATTTACAACGGGGATAGTCGTGTGAAAGAAGTGCTGGATCAGTTAATCAAACCAGGACCTATATGTTGTCACGCTACGGAGTTTGAGAGCATTTTCCACTCACTTCTGGATAATAACGATGAGTTTTTTGTCCTGAAGGATTTCGCTAGTTACGTTGAGACGCACGTCGAAATTGATCGGGCATATCGCAACCGGCAAGAATGGCTGAAGAAGTCCATTATTAATATTGGTCATTCCGGTAAATTCTCCAGCGATAACACAATTAGTCGCTATGCAGCTGAGATTTGGAACATTAGTCCAGTTCGACTGTAGGATCAACATAAAAAGGCTGTCTTATAAGTAGGTAACCCCTACAAATAAGACAGCCTTTTTTTTATGGGATATAAAACGAAGAAATTTTTAGATAGCTTCCGATACTAAAGCTGCGAACCGCTCCAGAAACCGGCGTTCTTCATCATCAAAGCGATCCTTGAGCGGACTGTCGATATCAAGTACGCCAAGCAAGCGATCATCCTTTATTAAAGGAACAACAATCTCGCTGTTGGAGGCTGCATCACAGGCGATATGACCTGGGAATGCATGCACATCGCCTACTACAAGTGTGCGCCGCTCGGCGGCTGCAGTTCCGCACACCCCGCGAGATAGCGGAATTCGAATGCATGCAGGGAGGCCTTGAAAAGGTCCAAGTACTAGCTCCTTGCCGTCAAATAAATAAAAACCGGCCCAATTCGTATCCGGTAGAGCGTGTTTAAGTAGTGCCGAAGCATTAGCCAGATTGGCTGTAGCACTTGGTTCGTCCTTTATCAATGCTTCGAATTGGATTAGAACGGCTTCAAACTGCTCGCTGCGCGTTCCATCATATGGCATAGCTTGAAACATGAAGCATCACCTTCCTGTACTTTAAATTCAATATGAAACCATAACTGTAACTAACAACATAGTACAGCTATGAGGGGTACGTCAAGACACAACATTGTTTTGTAATATTTTGGGATGGGCTATGATCCCTCTGTAGCGCTGAACCCTTGTGATGATGTTTCCAATGAACTGTCATAGGGTAATGCAAGAGTAAATACCGAAGGCTTTGTTGCCAGAAGGAGTGGAATATGCGCGCTGATGTACAGAACTTGTTCATAGGAATTCACATGCTTTATTGTGCTCATGATAAAGATGTGACGATCTCGGAGATGCTGCTCGGACTGGAAGACATGGGGTATCGTGTAGGAGAACGCGAAGTGAAACAGGAATTGGAAAAGCTGACGCTGGACAACTTTCTGACTGCACATAGTGAAGGGTACAGTATTACTGGCACGGGTATTGAAGAGTTCAAGGATATTCGAGCCAAACTTCAGGTGCTGTGTAGTGAAGTTATTCAGGGAGCAGACTGAAATCATTTAAAGCAAAGTTCCATAAAAGCGTCTGTATCAAGGGAGAATTAACCTTCTGATGCAGGCGCTTTTTACGTGAGAGGATACAATTTGTTCTTTTCAAAGTTAAAGAAATTAGAACTTTTAGCTTAAGGATATACTCTTGAATGATGTATAATTGATAAGTTGAAGGGGGAGCGGAGAATTGTATCTATGCAATGGAGTGACACCTACACTGATCGGTAGAAGATTAAAATTATGTGCTATGACTACTGAGCATGCTTCAGCGTTATTTCAGGTTTGGTCTCATCCGGAAGTTTCTCTCTGGCTGGGTGCACCGGCATTATCCTCTATAGAAGAGACGAAGCAGCTTATCGACCTTCTATCACAGATGGCTCAGGAAGAGGAGAGCTTACGTTGGAGTATTATTGGACCTGGGGAGGAAGTCATAGGTAGCTGTGGATATAACCATTGGCAGCTTCAGGGAGCTTACCGTGGTGAAATAGGCTGTGATCTGTCGCCTGCCTTTTGGGGGCTTGGATATATGAAAGAAGCGCTTGGGCTTGTACTCGATTTTGGTTTCAATATTATGGGCTTGAATCGGATTGAAGCGCTCTGTCATCCTGATAATATCCGTGCGGAGAGGCTGGTTCATACGCTTGGATTTCAGAAGGAAGGCGTATTGCGTCAATACAGGCAGATCGCTTCCGGCTTTCAGGATACTGCTCTCCATGCTCTACTGCGCGAGGAGTGGCAATCCACTTAATACATAAAGAGAGGGTTTGGAACATTGAAGTCAACAGGGGATTTAGAACGTAAACTAATATTAACAGGGGTACTGCTGGCCACGTTTCTGGCGGCTATTGAGGGGACTGTAACAGGACCAGCCGGGCCGGCGATTGTAGGCGACTTTCAGGGAATGCAGTGGCTGAGCTGGATATTTACTTCATATTTACTGGCAATGGCCATTACTACACCTATTTTCGGCAAAATCAGTGATCTGTTCGGACGCAAGCCTGTATTCATGTGGGGAGCGGCTGTTTTTTTACTAGGCTCATTATTATGCGGCATATCTCAAAGTATGGAACAGCTGATCCTGTTTCGCGCGATACAGGGGATCGGTGCGGGTGCACTTATTCCAATGACCTTTACCATTATCGGTGATATTTACAGCATTGAAGAAAGAGCAAAGACACAAGGGTTGCTAAGCTCTGTATGGGGGATTTCCTCTTTGGTAGGGCCACTGCTTGGTGGATATGTGGTAGATTACTTAAGCTGGCGCTGGGTGTTTGTATTCAATCTGCCATTTGGCGTGTTGGCAATGGTATTTATTGCGCGCTACCTGAAGGAAGAAAAGGTGCGTCGGAAGACACAGATCGATGTGCCAGGCGTTCTTCTGTTCGCAGCAGGCATGGGTGCTCTACTCTTTGGACTCTCCACGGGAGGGCAGAACCTGGCATGGACCTCTCCGTTACTACTCGCAACACTGGGTGCAGCGGTTATCCTGCTAATCCTATTTCTGTTTGTGGAGCGCCGTGCACCAGAGCCTATGCTTCCGCTGAACCTATTCTCAAATCGTAATATCGCAGTATCAACGGGTGCTAACCTGCTTGTAAGCACATTAATTATTGGACTTTCTACGTATATCCCTTTATGGGTTCAGGGCGTTTCTGGAAAAAGCGCTGCGATCTCAGGCTTGCTGCTTGCGCCAATGTCTGTAGGCTGGATGTTTGGGTCAATCGCAGGCGGACGGATGATTCTGCGAGCGGGTTCTCGCCGAACGGCAATGCTTGGATTGATGATGATTGCTGCCGGAGCTATTGGTCTGGTTTTCTTGACTGGAGAGTCTTCACAGGTAATCCTCTTATGCTTGATGCTGGTCTGTGGGGTAGGCTTCGGATACTCCTCTACGGTCTTCACGATTATCGCTCAGTCGTCGGTTGCGTATGATCAACGCGGTGCGTCCACAGCACTTAATGCATTTACAAGGTCATTAGGTCAGACCATTGGGGTGGCTATTTTCGGTTCCTGGCTGAACTTGAATATTGATCAGCTGTTGCGAAAACAACCGGATTCAAACGTTACAGGTGATGATATTAATAAGCTGCTAGGCTCGCATACAGGCACCAACCTCTCCGGCGAAGTATCAAACAGTTTACGTGGTGCACTAGAAGGGGGACTTCATTCACTATTTATTGTGATGGCAGTTTTCGCAGTCTTGTCACTAGTTATATCTTGGGGTTTGCGCAAGGGTGTACCTTCGGTAGAGGATGCTACCTCGTCATTAAAAAAGGCATAACTCATTCTCTAAGTCACATAAAGAAGCCCGACCGGGTATTTACCGGTCGGGCTTCTTCGTGCAATAACAGCTTGTCTAACACATATGAAGTAAAAAGCAGCCTAGCCTCTAGCTCTACTTACGGGGAAGAGGGGAAAGCTTCTCAGCTTGCAGACCCATCTTCTTGAGCAGAGTGATCATTTGTTCCTTCTCTTCATCATTCAGTCCGCTGAAAGCAAGATGAAGACGCTCTGAGTATTTCGGATACATCTCATTCATGAGACGTTCGCCTTCCGCGGTCAACTCTGCGAAAATCACACGACGATCACTTGGACAAGGCTTGCGTTGCAAATAGCCGCGTTCTTCGAGCTTGTCGATAACGTAAGTCACGTTGCCGCTCTGTAGCAGTAGTTTGGCACCAATTTGTTGAATGGGCTGTGGTCCCTTATAGTACAACACTTCCATGACGGCAAAGGCAGTAGGGTTAAAACCTTCAATTTTGCTGCCGGTAACAGCATGCTCATTAATACTCTTGAATGATTTGGCAAATACCCGGTACAAATGTAGTGTTAATTGTGTATCACGTTCATAAGATTGTATCATGCTTCTCCACCCTCTATCGTTAATCATGTGAACTCGTCGCACGTCTGTAATCATATTAATTAGTGCACGGTTTACCTGTGCAACGAACTTTGAGATAACAATAGAATACGTGAAAGATCGAATGAAGAACATGTGATTTGTCACAATGAGCAACTTTTAATTATTAAAAATCAAACAATTTTTTGAAGATGCTGAAATTGAATGTTTTTTTACTTCAGTCTCTGAAAGGATATCAATTTCATCCCCCGGTTCAGTGTTATTTACGCCTCCAGACGGATGAATGACAATCCCCAATATTTTACTATTATTTCATTGAGAAATAGTAACGGGGAGTGAAGGAAGGATGGAGGAACATCATATTGATGATTTAAAAGAAAGTAAGCTAACCGCAAATAAGCCATTCATGCTGCTTATTGCGGCACAGCTTGTATCGAATGTAGGAGACTGGTTGCATATACTAGCGCTACTGACAATGGTAGGGTTTAAATGGAATGCCACACCGTGGGAAATTACGGCTATATCTTTATGTATGGCAGTGCCTTTGCTCTTAGGAGGACCGTTTGCAGGTTACTTAAGTGATCGATTTAACCGCAAGGCACTAATGATTGGTTCGGATATAGCCCGTGCAGCGGTTGTTATTTGCTTGGTATTTGCAGGCTCGCTGTGGCAGGTTTATGTGCTGCTGCTGGCTAAGGGATGTATGGATGTGTTGTTCTCTCCGGCCAAAAGCGGAAAGATTAAGGAACTTGTTCCTGCGGCTCAGATGGATAAAGCAATGGCGCTTAGCTCATCTATAGAGCAGATAACTAAAATTGTGGGTCCAGCTCTTGGTGGATTGTTAGTTGCAGCCTTCGGCATATCTGTTTGTTATATGATCGATTCTGCTACGTTCGTTTTATCGGCGATTATTTTGCTTGGATTACCGCGTACAGCTGCGATTAAGAAGAAAGATACGGAAACAAGCAGGGGGGATACGGAGGTGCGTAACTCCTTCCGCCAAGAAATGTCGGCAGGTCTGCATGTGATTGCAGGAATGCCTGTAGTGCTGTGTGGCATTGTTATGCTGGTACTGGTGCTGCTAATGCTACAGATCGGAGACTCTCAGATTGTAACGTTATTCCGGGAGATTCCAGGTGTGAACGGAGATCTGCTGGGGTGGTGTGTAGCAGCCAGTGGCTTTGGAACCTTGCTATCTGCACTGCTTGTAAGCCGATTAGGCAGTGGTAAGCATCCGCTTATTTTTATGGGATTAGGGGCTATAATCATGGGCATTGTCTTCTCAAGTGCAGGGATCGTAACTGCTCATGGTCAAGCCGGAATCTGGATGAACATTGCTTTGTTTGGGTCCTTCATGTTTGCGGGTGTGGGTGCAGGACTAGCGTTTATCCCCTTCAATTCAATGCTCCAGCAGCGGACACCTGCGGAATACACGGGTCGTGTATTTGGAACCATAGGCAGCCTGACAAGCGCAGCTGTTATTCTAGGACCTGTAGCCGGTGGAGCCTTAGTGACAGCATCGGGGCCGGTATCTGCCTTTATTCTATCTGGTTTGCTTACAGGATTGCTAGGACTAGGGCTGTTAATGCTGCGTGGTAAAATCGAGCGCAGGGATGAAGCGGCGATCAAGAAGCAGGAAGGAATAGCTGCGACGAATAACATGGACCTTGTAGGACAGACCTCCCTTTGATGGGAGGTTTCTTTTATTCGCTATTGCGCAGGGCTTAAGTTATTATTGTGAAAAAAGCAGCTTGATTATTTTCAGGAAAAATATATAGTACGATTAGATAAGTTGCGATTGCCTCTGTTGATCATTTGAATATCATTCATATACGCAATAGGGAATGCAATTTATAATAGTATTTATTAGAAGTACTAGGAGATGGAGAGTATGGAAAAAGAAGAAACTACAGTGGATACCGAGAGCTATGACGACATTGTGCTCGATGTTGAGATCGATGAAGCTGGCTATGAAGCGGGAGATCCTTGCATATTCGATATTTCTTTTCAAGTGAAGCGAGGTCAACTGCTCGGACTGATCGGACCTAATGGTGCTGGGAAAAGTACAACCATTAAGACCCTGCTTGGTTTGTTGAAGAATACCAAGGCTAAAGTGTCTTTTAGTGGAGTTAATAAATCTTACGCTTATGTTCCGGAGCAACCTGTGTTTTATGAGGATTTGACATTGTGGGAGCACTTGGATTTAGCGGCCGCTGCCTATGGACTGAAGTACGAACAGTTCGAAGAAACTGCAGAAAGACTGTTGAAGCAGTTTGGTATGGGCCATGTGCGCAATGATCTTCCAGCTGGATTCTCTAAGGGCATGAAACAAAAAATGATGCTAATGCTTGGCTTCTTGGTACAGCCGGATGTTTATATTGTGGACGAGCCATTTATTGGTTTAGATCCGCGCGCCACTAAAGATTTCCTGCGGCTGCTAGAAGCGGAGCGGAAGCGCGGAGCTGGTGTATTAATGTCTACGCATGTACTGGATACAGCAGAGAAGATATGCGATGATTTCGTATTGATCTCCGGGGGAAAGGTTGCCGCCTCAGGAACACTCGAAGATATACGTGATTATGCTGGACTGCCGGAGGCGTCGTTGTTTGATTGCTTCGACGAACTAACATGAGTAAGCAGGGACAGCGGGCGTTTGCTTTTTCTAACGCTAAACAACTATTCAGACGGCGGCTATTCTCTCATTGGCGTGAGCAATCCGCTATTATCCGTACGGCGGCTGATTGGACAGTTCTATTATATATTCTTATTCCCGGGGGATTATTGGGAGGGCGTTTGTATTACGGGTTCTGGAATGAGGCGCTACCGGCTTGGAGTGTGAATTTGCCGTTTATGCTCATTCCTTCATTATTAGTGCTCTTGATCTGCAACGGGGGCTTGGTGCTATTATTGCAGGAAGGCGATCTATTATTTCTTAGACAACGGCAACGATGGATGAATACGATCCTATTTCGCGGGTTGCTCTACAGCCTGATTGTAACCTCGCTGAAGTTCTGTGTAGCTTTTGCACTGTTACTGCCTTTTCTGATTCGGGGATTTGAGATGACGTCATCGGAGGTATGGGCGCTGTTCGCTCTGACCTTGGCGTGCAGTTGGTGTGTTAAGTTACTTGGACATCTTGTAAAAGTACAGAAGCAAGGTTGGCGTCGCTGGTTATGGCTATTTCTGGCGATCTCCGTCCCGAACGCTATTTATTTCAGAGTAGCTAGCCTTTGGAATGATCGCCCGCTCATCATATTGCTGAGTGCGGTTGTATTTACAGTCGTTGCAATATTTGCTTTCCGGTGGCGCTTATTGATGCGTGGGACATTTATGAACGATGTGCGCGAGGACTACAAGCAGCGAATGAAGATAGCGGCCATACTGCTCCGCCATGTTCTGGATAAACCTCGCCCGACTCGCCATAAGCCATGGATTTTCCGGAAGTCGCAGCCTTTGCTTAAATCAAAGACTGCCGAGAGCCGTTTCTCTGCGGCAGCGATTAAGGCACTCATACGGAATCCGGCCCATTTAAAGCTTTACTTGGCTTTCACTGCCGTGTCCGCGGTAGCGATCCTTATCATTCCATCGGGATTTAAATGGCTAGGATTTGTAGTATTAACATCGCTTATGACTTTTTGGCTGTTTTCGTTCTGGTCTTTGTTTGTTGGAGATGATTACATTGGGATACTTCCATTTACGAAAGAACAAAAGGCTGAAGCGGGTATGCATGCGGTCCCTATTTTATTACTTCCCTTTACAATGATTACCTCCGCACTAATCTGTCTCTCTTTATATGGATGGTGGGGGATCATCTTGTTCGTACCGGTTGGATACATGGTTGGACTCTTTATCAGCAGAATATTTGGTACGTTCCGATTGGGCAAAGATTGATAGATAGATAAAAAAACAGCGTGACTTGAGAAACCTCTCAAGTCACGCTGTTTTTAGTTGCGACACATTAACTAAGGCGAAGGTCAGCGGCATGTTTGCCTGCTGTATATCCAGTAGAGAACGCTGCTGTTATATTGTAGCCACCAGTGTAGCCATGGATATCGAGTACCTCTCCACAGAAGAATAACCCTTGCATAAGCTTAGATTCCATTCTTTTGGGATCGATCTCTTTCAGATTTACGCCGCCACCCGTAACAAAGGCTTCGGACAGGGAGCGGGTACCATGAACATTAACGGGCATCCTTTTCAAGATACCTGCTAGCGCAAGCAATCCATTCTTGGATACATGATGACCCGTAATATCCCCATCCAGGTCAGCTTTAGCTAACAAGAGGGGAATGAGACGTTCTGGCAGCAGCCCCTTTAGTGAATTGCGGATCGCTTTCTTCGGCTCCTGGTCCAGCTTGTCCTGCAGCGATGATTCCACTTCTTGCAAGTTCAGATCAGGGAAGAGATCGATGGACATCTCAACCGTGTCATTCCCTGATTTACGCTGGACCTGTCTCAGAAATTGGCTGCAGCGCAGCGCAATTGGCCCGGATAATCCAAAATGGGTGAAGATCATATCTCCGCGATGAGAAATGACCTTCTTTCCTTTTGGATTCCATACAGTAAGTGTCACATCGCGTAGCGACAATCCTTGCAGCTCACCGGATTTAATCCACTCTTCCCGTGAAATAATCGGTACCTCTGTCGGAAATAGCTCAGTAATGGTGTGGCCTGCGGCTTCAGCCCATGGGTACCCATCTCCAGTAGAGCCGGTCTGAGGAACGGACTTTCCTCCGGTGGCGATGATTACGGCAGCACTGGAAATCGTTTTGCCCGAGCCCAGCTGAACGCCCTTAACGGCCCCTTCTTCATATATTACATGTGAAACAGGACTATCCGTCATAATCTGCACACCTAGACCCCGTACTTTGTTAATTAAGGCGGAGACGACGCTGGAGGCCTTATCGGAGACGGGAAACATCCGTCCGTTGTCTTCTTCCTTTAATGCAATGCCTAAGCCTTCAAAAAAGGCAATGATATCTTGATTATTAAAATGGTCGAAGGCGCTATACAAAAACCGCCCGTTTCCCGGGATATGGGAGATTAACTCATCTCTCTCCTTGACGTTCGTTACATTGCAGCGTCCGCCACCAGATATCCCGAGCTTTCGTCCTAGCTTAGCTCCCTTGTCGATCAGTAGTACGGATGCCCCGTGTTCTGCTGCGGCCACGCTTGCCATTAATCCCGAAGGGCCGCCACCTATGACGATCACATCGAAGTTGCTCATGAAATTTTACTCCTTTACATGTTAAGACACTGGTGTTACTTCGTGTTTTCCTAACGGAATCATACCATTCTGACTGTCATGTAACCAGTCTTGTCCGCTCACTTGGTTATAATCGTTGTCAGGAGAGTAATCCTGTGCTTTAATCTAGTCATGTAGGGGAATTTGTCCATTTTGGGGTGTGATTGTAATTATTGGCGCAATTAAGGATATATTATTGCAAATATCGGCAGCATGCTCCTTTCTATTTCTGATTCAGTGGTGGGTGGACCGAGGGCTTGTGGCTCGAAAAAAAGGTAGTTTCCCGGATAATCAAACTTTTTTGGTTTTGGCGTGTGCGTTAAGTCTTATGCTATGCTCTCTTCTTTCGACGACTTTATTCGGTATTGCTTATTTGAATTTAGGAATGATTCCTGCTTATATCGGTATTTTATATGGAACTGTACGTTCAGGCATTCTGCTGTCCATCTTTTTGCTTGTCTGTAATATATTCATTGCAGAGCCAGCAGGAATAAGTAATATGATATTAAATTCAGGAATATTATTATATCCGTTGCTGTTTGGGCTGGCTAAGCCTTTTAAGAAAGGCACAGTGGTAGAGAAGATAGGTATGTTATGGATGGTTCTTTGTCCGAATATGTTGTTCATTGCACTTGTGCCTATTATAGGTGGAAAAAATATATATGAGGCTCATTCTGGCGAGTCACTTTTGATTACTTTGTATCTATTTTTCAGCATCGCACTAGGCGGTATTTTTGTTTATTTTGTTGAAATGGTCTGGAGTAGTTGGCGGGCTAAAATACATATGGAAAGTATAAGTGATAATTTCCAGTGGGAGTCTGAGAAGCTGCAGCAGATTACAAATGTAGTACCTCTGAGTATTATGTCCCTGGATGATCACGGAGTTGTGACCGACCTCAATGATTGTATGTTGGGAATGGCACGAATGCATTATCCCAATTTGAAAAGGGAAGATATTATTGGCAAGCCGGTTAGGGAATTTTTTAATGGTTCAGCGGATGTTGATGCATATATGAGGGTACGGGATAACATTCAGCATAAACGGCGTTCCCATGAGCGAATGATTCATGGAACGCGGATCTATCAAATTTATTCAGCACCACTAATGCATAAGAACTCAGGATTAACGAGTGGAGTGGTACTCATTGCACAGGATATTACGGATGAAGTGAAACTCCGCTCAGAGCTGGATCATGTGGAACGATTGAGCTTAGTAGGGCAGATGGCTGCCGGAATTACCCATGAGATTCGTAATCCTATGGCGGTAGTTCGCGGATTTTTACAGCTAATGAGAGAAAAGAGCTCGGATGATTTGGATTCTTATTATCAGATCGTATTGGAGGAGCTGGATCGGGCGAATAGCATTATTAATGATTTCCTATCGCTGGCGCAAAGCCGGATATCCGATAAGGAGAAAGTGCTATTACACCGAGTTATAGAAGAAGTCAGTCCGCTGCTGTGGGCGGATGCTAATCTTCGTGGTCAAAGTGTTGAGCTAAAGCTGAACGCATCCATCCATGAATTGGAGTTAAACGTTCGGGAAATCAAGCAGCTTATCCTTAATTTAGGCCGCAACGGCATGGAGGCTATGGGATCCAAGGGGATTCTGACACTGGAAACACATAGTACTCAGGAACAAGTGGAGCTGATTGTAAGGGATAGAGGAATCGGTATGTCGGACAGTCAACGAGAGAAGCTGTTTTCCCCTTTCTTCACAACAAAAAGGGAGGGAACGGGTCTAGGGTTATCCTTGTGTCTCAGTATTGTGGAACGGCATAACGGTAAAATAACTGTAGATTCTGTAGAAGGAGAGGGTACAGTATTTACCATCTCATTCCCTTTAGTAAAGGATGAATATAGTGAAGCCATGCTTGCGGATTAAATCAGGTTACTGTAGCATCTCTTGCTTTCACAGAGTATGAATGTATAATAAAGTTAGTAAGTACTGCTGTAATGTTATCTGACAAAACAGTAATCAGTGAAGGAGAGTGCAGAGAAATGTCCATGTCTTTTAATCAATATATGAGAGATTCGATTCAGCCTATGCGTGATGACCTTACAAGCATTGGGTTTCAGGAGCTTATGACTCCAGAAGAGGTGGAAGCCACTCTTCCTACCGCAAAAGGTACGGCGCTTGTAGTCGTGAATTCGGTCTGTGGTTGTGCCGCTGGACAATGCCGTCCTGGTGTAGCTCAGGCATTGCAAAATGAGATCGCTCCGGATCACTTGTTCACAGTGTTTGCAGGTCAAGAGAAAGAAGCTACTGCTAAAGCGCGTGAATATTTTGCTCCTTATCCGCCATCTTCCCCTTCCATCGCATTGATGAAGGATGGAGAGCTCGTTCATTTTATTGAACGCCATAGTGTTGAGAATCGTTCGGCTGCTGAAATTGCTGCTGAGTTGAAAGAAGTTTTTGATCGTTTTTGCAAGTAAAAAAGTTATTCCATATAATCTCGCATTAGTCGGTAATTCGGCTGTTGCGGGATTTTTCAAAATATAAGAGCGATAATGGGATAGAATATACTTAGAAGCATAGAGCTTCACTTGGTATGGATATTTTGATGGATATGGAACCATTTCTGATGGAACGGGGTGTGGTTTGTGAGTTTGCAGGAAGAAATTATTGCAGATCTTGGTGTGAAGCCAACGATTGATGTAGAAGCAGAGGTACGCAAACGGGTTGATTTCTTAAAGTCGTACGTGCTGAAGGCAGGTGCCAAAGGATTATTGATCGCCATTAGCGGCGGGGTGGACAGCGCGGTAGCTGCGGGTCTATGTAAGCAGGCTACGGACGAGCTGTCGGCTCAAGAAGGCACAGAGTATATTACGCTTGGCGTATACCAGCCATATGGTGTTCAAGAGGATATCCAGCACAGTTATGATGTCGCTAAAGCTTTTAATCTGACCCATACCGTGGAGACAAACATTGAGGAAGCGGTAAATGAGATTGCGCTTGAAGTTGAGCATAGCCTGAAGTCCTTGGGCCAACATCGTCATATGACCCATCAAGGCAAGGGGAATGTTAAAGCGAGAACACGTATGGTTATGCAATATGCGCTCTCTTTTGAGAACAATCTGATTGTAGTAGGAACGGATCATGCTTCAGAAGCCATTACGGGTTTCTACACCAAGTGGGGGGATGGTGCTGTAGATATTACACCTCTATCCACACTTAACAAACGTCAGGTTCGTCAATTAGCTGCTCATATTGGTGTGCCTGCGGATATTGTTACTAAAGCACCTACGGCAGGCTTATGGCCGGGGCAGACGGATGAAACCGAGCTGGGCATTACTTATGACGATAATAGCGATTATTTGGAAGGCAAACAGGTTAACCCAGAGGTAGCGGAGAAACTCGAGAATTACTACCGGAGAACGGCGCATAAGCGCAATGTCATTCCTGGAATTTAGAATAGGTAGAAGTAGAAACCGCCACGGGTCTGCGTTGTAGCAGCTCTCGTGGCGGTTTTTTGTGAGATGGATAAGTTAGAAGAATCTTAGTTAGCCAGCGTTTGATCGATAAAATTAGTGGTCGAAGCAATCGCAAGCTCCAATTGTGGGGTAGTGCCGGCAAAAGGATGCACAGTACCGAAGGTATGATTACCCTCAGGAATATGAACCCAGTTAATATCGGGCCGGAGTTCAGTGAGCTGCTCAGATCCTTGCCGGAGGTGCGCTCCATCCAGACTGCCTTGAATAAGAACAACTGGGAAGGACGCTGTCTTCATGCGTTCAAGGATATTATAACGTTCTTGTTGGTTCTCCATATCTTCTAAAATAACAGCATCCAGCGGCATTTGTTGACCCGTGCGTGCATTAAGGACGTGGGTTCGTCCTGTTTGCTTCATCTCCTGCTTTTGTTCTTCCGTCAACAAATCGAGCTTCGTAACCCCGTTCCAGGAGATTACCCCGCTAACTTCACTCGGATGATCAAGCGTGTAGACCAGACAAATTCCCCCTCCAAGACTATGTCCTAGAAGGAATAAGGGTAAGCTGCCGAATTTCGGGTGCTGGCTAAGGTAGGACAACAGTATTTCCATGTCCTTCAGCTCGCGACGAAAGGTGTTGCGGGCGAATTTTTCAAGCTCGGTAAAATGCAGCAGATCCTCTCCGATTCCAGCATGAGAGAAGTTGAAGGTGATCACTTCATGATCTTGGCTGAGAGTAGTGGCTATGTAAGGAAACATCCCCCAATCTTTGAAGCCCTTGTAGCCGTGTGCAATAACGATAAGGCTCTTAGGTGCTTCTTGGGCAGGAAAGTGTGAGCAGCGGAGAACAGCGTCTTCACCAGCGGGTATTTCGAAATTACGATGCTGCATAGGGTAATCCCCTCTCTCTATATATAAATGAAGTAAATCAGCAAGTCCATCAACAAGGCGCCTAGATAGACTTCCAAAGCATTTTCTTTTAAGATAGCAGAAAGAATCTTATAGGACTATAATTTAAAATTGAAATGAATGACCTGTATAATGATCATACCATTATTGAAGTAGTATAGGATACACGTCCATAAGGAGCGTGAAATTTTGATTTACGGAATCGGACATGATGTGTTAGAAATTGAGCGAATCTCAGAGGTAATGCGCAGGGGACAGGGCAAGAAATTCAACCAGCGCATCCTAACGGAGCAAGAGTACCAGCTTGCTGAGCAACGAGGTGGAAGGTTGGCTGAGTTCGTAGCCGGGCGTTTTGCTGCCAAGGAAGCCGTTGTGAAGGCTTTAGGTTGTGGCATTGGTAATGTGGTTGGTTTTCAGGATATTGAGATATTACCTGACCGCAAAGGTAAGCCGGAAGTAACCTTATCATGCGAAGCCTGGAGCAGACTAGATCTACCTGAAGGACAGAAGTATACCATTCATCTTACGATAACGCATGGCCGTGATTTGGCTTCAGCTTTTGCGGTGGTGGAGGAGCTAGGTTCGTGAATTGAACCGTGATTATAGAAGGGCAAGGAGAGTTACAATGAAACAACAAGAACGACAGGATTTGCAGGAACGAGAAGAAGGACGAGAGTTAAAAAAAGGACAAGATCTGCAAGATCAAGATGAACGACCAAAACAGCTGGATTTTAAAGAAGGACAAGATAAACAAGATCAGGAGCTGCGAGAGGTCAAGCAATTTTTCAGTTATCATTTGCTGGAGTGGTATCAAGGGCAGAAGCGGGATTTGCCTTGGCGCAGGCATCGCAATCCTTATTATATTTGGATTTCTGAAATCATGCTGCAGCAGACAAGGGTAGATACGGTAATCCCTTATTTTAATCGTTTTATTGAGCGCTTTCCGACGGTAGAGTCACTCGCTGACGCCCCTGAAGAAGACGTGCTTAAGTGTTGGGAAGGCTTAGGGTATTATTCCCGCGCACGTAATATACAGCATGCAGCCAAGCAGGTAAAGGAGCTTTATGGTGGACAGGTGCCGAATGACCGTGAGGCGGTGTTCAGCTTAAAGGGAGTGGGTCCTTACACAGCAGGGGCTATTCTCAGCATCGCGTTTAATCGGCCAGAGCCAGCGGTAGATGGTAATGTAATGCGGGTGTTGTCCCGATACTTCCTCATCGAGGATGATATCGCTAAGGGACCCACCCGCGTGAAAATGGAGCGCCTGGCGGCTGAGCTGATCCCGGAGGGGGAAGCAGCCTCATTTAATCAGGCGCTTATGGAGCTCGGGGCGCTCGTATGCACCCCGAAATCACCGAGCTGCTTAACCTGCCCGGTGATGGAGCATTGCGCTGCGCGCCTGGCGGGCTGCGAGACTTCGCTGCCCGTCAAGACCAAGGCCAAGCCGCCGCGCCCAGAGGAGCGGCTGGCGGCCTTAATCGAGGGCCGCGGTGCCCACGCGGGCCAAGTGCTCATCCGGCAGCGGCCACAAAGCGGGCTGTTAGCCCGCATGTGGGAGCTGCCGCATTGGCAGGCGCCGCCAGCGGAAGGTGGCGCTAAGAGCGCGCGGCTGCCGGAGGCGGCGGCGCTGGACCGGCTGCGCCGGTCACTGCGGCAGGCCGGGATCTCCGCCCGGCCTGAGGAGCACTGGATGGCTGCTGAGCATATCTTCAGCCATATTGTGTGGACCCTGCAGGTGTATCGCTGCAGGGAGGAGGACGCCCTTCCGCTGCCAATAGCGGCAGAAGGACGGGCAGCCTACACCGCGGATGCAGGCCTGTTCCCAGAGATGGACAGCAGCGTGCCCATCGAGAAATTTGAGGATGGTAATGCTAGTCCAGAGGATGGCGGAGCTGTTCGCTGGATCAGCCGTGAGGACATGGCTAATTATGCGTTCCCTAATGTCTTTTTGAAGCTGCTGAATCTTTATTTCGCTGAGCAGGAAGAGCTGGCGAAGTCGGGGAAGTAGAGAATGTTTGATGTAGGAGTATGGGATGTAAGCAAAGTATGGAATGTACTATGCTTACATCTAATTGCTTCTGTTGTTTTATGACTTCAAGAGTGATCAAAATTGTTTTTAGGGAATTATTCCCTGGAATCATGCCCTTTCCGCCTATTTTTAATCATTTTAGGGAAAACCTCCCTAAAAATTCGGTGAATATCTTATTTATGCTCCAGAACCGCTGGTTTTTAGGGAGGTTTTCCCTTATTACTAGTGTTTATGGAGCATATCGCTGAATTTTAGGGAGTTATTCCCTAATTATAGTAAGACGAAGGCTATTTGGGGACTCTGCCCAGTAGAGCAACATAAAAAAAGGTATCCCGCAGCCTATTAGGCGAGGGGATACCTTTTTAAATTGGCTATTAAGCTATAAGCTCAAGCCGAATTTAATTCCTTATTTCGCGCTTTCGTAACGTTTGCCAACTTCTTCCCAGTTTACTACGTTCCAGAACGCTTTGATGTAATCAGGGCGTTTGTTTTGGTAGTTCAGGTAGTAAGCGTGCTCCCATACATCAAGTCCGAGGATTGGAGTAGCGCCTTCGCTGATTGGGTTGTCTTGGTTAGGTGTGCTTGTTACTGCCAGTTTGCCATCTTTAACAACTAGCCAAGCCCAGCCACTGCCGAAACGAGTAGTTGCTGCTGCTGCGAAATCTTCTTTGAATTTTTCGAATCCGCCCAGTTCGCTGTCAATAGCTGCTGCAAGTGCGCCAGTTGGTGCGCCACCGCCGTTTGGTCCGATAACTTCCCAGAACAAGGTGTGGTTAGCGTGTCCGCCACCATTGTTACGAACAGCAGTGCGGATAGATTCAGGTACAGCGTTCAGATCTGTAAGAAGTTCTTCGATGCTTTTGCTTTGCAATTCAGGTGCCTTTTCCAAAGCTGCGTTCAGATTAGTCACATATGTGTTATGGTGTCTATCATGGTGAATTTCCATCGTCAAAGCGTCGATGTGTGGTTCGAGTGCGTTGTTTGCATAAGGAAGTGCTGGTAATTGAAATGCCATGGAAAAATCCCTCCTGAGTATATTAGAATTTGTATAGATAAAGAACTTCGGCGGTTTATCGTCAAAATTCTTTATTGTTGATATGTACTATAGGGTATCTCCCAATAGGATACTTTAATTAAACAGTATCTGGATCAATAATGCAACACTAAACAAACATAAATGTTTATAAAGTATGATGGGAGTGTAAACAGAATCATCAATTGTATTTAAAATGTTAAAATAAAGAGCCGTCACCCCATAGACATAACTCTTTATAATTACCCTTATAATGAAACAATGAATCTTAGCCAAAATGTAAACGCTTGATATTAAGCGCTTTCAAAAGAAAAATGATGATATCACGAGAAAAGTGTGCTTTAATAGATTTAAAAGCAGGTATTCCTCGGTATTTGATGCTTTTTTTTATTTTCTCAATGTTAAGGGAACCCCTTCTTTTTGTTAAATTCATAAGCCATAGACAAGGGAGATTTTAAAGAATGCACGTTCGTTCCTTTCAATTAAGCGACGTTAGCCCTGTGACTGATTTGCTGCAAACAGCATTATCGGAAGAATGTTTCGAGAACACTATCGAGCCTTTCTCCAGGCAGCTTTCATGGGATTCAGATCTCATTGTAGTTGCGGAAGATGAAGAAGAAATTGTTGGAGCACTGATTGGTACGATTGAGAAAAACCACGGTTGTTATTTCCGGATTGCTGTACATCCTAATTATCGCCGCAGAGGAGTCGGTAGAAGTCTGGTATCGGCTATGGAATCCAGGTTTCAAGCTCGTAAGGTTAGTGGTATCTACGTAGCCGTCGATGAGCATAATTCTTTTGCATTGCCATTGTATGAAGCTATGGGATATAGCGAGAATCAAATTTTCAAATCTGTCCGGAAGCTGAGCATTGTTGGGTAATTTTGATCACTCAGCTGCGTAAGCGGAAACATTTACTAAATATAGAACTATAGTTGATGATATAGTCTGTTTCACTCATACTCAAGCGTATTTTCCAGAAGTCCATTACTAATGGCTGGGAGATATGCTTTTTTATTGTTATAATATCTGCAAGTATAGACATCAATAATTGAGAATAAGAGGTGACATATTGAGTCAGGAGTCCCAAGTAGAGTTCATGCGTAATCGGAAGCAAAGACATAGATCCTCCAGATCAAAGAAAGGCTTTGGTGGTCGTTTGGCCGCGGAATTGAAGGATTGGTTGCTTACAGCGGTAGTTGTCTTTGCGGTAATGTCGGTTCTTAATATTTTTGTGTTCAATATATCAACGGTTAAAGGTCAGTCTATGCAGCCAACGCTTGTGGAAGGTGAGAGGCTCTTTATTAATAAGCTTTCATTGATGTTTGTAAACCCAAAACACGGGGATGTCGTCATTCTTCATGATCCTAGCACGGGGCCTAGCCGGAAGGACTTTTTAGTGAAACGAGTCATTGGTATACCTGGAGATATCATAGAAGTGAAGGATCACCAGTTATATGTGAATGGAAAAATAGTGAATGAGCCCTATATCGATACTGAGATTGAAGACCCGGATTTCGCGGCGTTAACTGTGGAGAGCGGAAACTATTTTGTCATGGGAGATAACCGTCATGCTTCAGCAAGCAAAGATAGCCGTTATTTCGGCTCCATCCCACAGGACATGATTGTAGGCAGGGCGGATTATATCTGGTGGCCGCTGTCTAAACTGAAAGGGTTATAAGAATTATATCGATAACATGAAAGGAGAAGGCGGAAATGAACAATACATTTCAGTCACCGTATGCTCCCCCGCCTTCCAAGTGGGCACAGCTTAAAGCGGAGATTCAGGAGGCTGCGACGTCACTCGGTATTGATGATATCGGGTTTACTACAGCAGAGCCTTTTTTATATCTGAAAAATATTTTGCAAGACCACCGAGACAAAGGATATGAATCTGGTTTCGAGGAACCGGATCTGGATAAAAGAACGATTCCCGCACTGAGCTCTGGGGACAAGCCCTTATCTATTATTTCAATTGCTGTGGCCTATCCTTCCAAAATGGAGAATCCTCCGAAATCTGAGCCAGGTGCACGAAGAGGTATTCTCGCCCGAGCATCATGGGGCAGGGATTATCATCATGTGCTGAGGGAGGCCTTAAGTAAGCTAGAGGACTTTATTCATGAACGTGTACCGGAGGCTGTGCTGGAAAGTATGGTCGATACCGGTGTACTGGTAGATAGAGCGGTTGCGGAAAGAGCAGGAATAGGCTTCAGCGGCAAAAACTGTTCTATCATCTCACCCAAATGGGGATCTTGGATTTATCTAGGGGAGATGGTTACGAACATTCCTTTTGCTCCGGATGAGCCTGTTGAGGAAGGCTGCGGGGAGTGTACCAAGTGTATTGATGCCTGCCCAACCGGCGCGCTGGTGGGTCCGGGTCAACTTAACGCGCAGGCTTGTATTTCTTTTCTGACGCAGACCAAAGGATTTCTGAGTGATGAATACATGACCAAGATTGGCAACCGTCTATACGGTTGTGACACCTGCCAGATTGTATGTCCCAAGAATCGAGGGAAGAACTGGAATCATCGCCCTCAGATGCTGCCTGATCCTGAGATCGTGAAGCCATTGTTAATGCCAATCCTGGATCTTAGCAACCGTGAATTCAAAGAGAGATTCGGAAATAGCTCTGCTGCCTGGAGAGGCAAAAAGCCGATGCAACGAAATGCGATCATCGCTCTCGGTAATTTCAAGGAAGTAGAAGCGGTGCCAAAGCTAACAGAAATTGTTCTGAAAGAGCCGCGGCCTGAGATGCGAGGCACTGCTGCTTGGGCGCTGGGACGCATCGGTGGTGAGGAGGCTCTAGCTGCTGTTGAATCGGCTTTAGAGCGCGAAGAGCATGACACGGTAAAAGAAATGCTGAGCCGGGCACAGGATGTGCTCCTTACTGCGAAGCAGGCACGAGAGGACAGCGATGTTTAATGAAGGAAAAAGATCATAGACAGGTTGCATATTCCCAATTGCTGTCCAGTTCTCGAAATGCTATGATAGATTCGCGTGCCATATGGCGATGCAGACAATAGAGTGTAGAGGTGGGCTTTAGATGAATATCGCATTACCTATTATTACATTGGTCGTAGGTCTCATCGGTGGATTTTTTATCGGTGTGTATTATCTGCGCAGACAAATGACAACTATGCAGAATGATCCTGAAATGCTGCAAAAGGTTGCGAAACAAATGGGTTATAACCTGAATGGGAAACAAATGCAACGTGCCCAACAGATGATGAAGAATCAGAACCAGACAGGCGCCCGACCAGGAGCAGCTAAAGGGAATAAACGTAGAAGTAAGTAACCGGGTCCGGATAGAAATTATACGGGTGCGGAAGGGGGAGACATCATGGGGAACATCAATGAATACGTGAACGGTAAAGTATCAGAGAACCGTGAGCAAATCGAGTATCACGTTGAGAAAATATTAGAATTAATCGGTGAAGATACCGGCCGCGAGGGACTGCTTGAAACACCAGCACGTGTTACGCGGATGTACGAGGAGATATTCGGCGGTTATTCGATAGATCCCCGCGAGGCGCTCGGTGTTACTTTTGATGAGTCTCATGAAGAGCTAGTGATCGTGAAGGATATCGTCTATTACAGCCAATGTGAGCATCACATGGCTCCATTCTTCGGTAAAGTGCATATTGGATACATTCCGAGCGGACGGATTGCTGGACTCAGCAAATTAGCTCGCCTAGTTGAAGCAGTGAGTCGACGTTTGCAGGTTCAAGAGCGCATTACGACGCAAATTGCGGATATTATGACGGAGGTACTAAGCCCTCATGGCGTTATGGTCGTTGTGGAAGGTGAACATCTTTGTATGTGCGCACGTGGAGTGAAGAAGCCAGGAAGTAAGACGGTAACCATGTCTACTAGAGGGGTCTTCCGGGAGGATGCCGCCGCTCGTGCGGAGTTTCTGAACTTGATTAAAGAATAGTATATAGAGGTGTCTATGCCTCGAAATTAGAAGGACCCATCATTCACTTTTTGTGAACGATGGGTCCTTTTGGGTCAATATAAGCGAATAGAAGTGATGTCTTCTACGAAGTGGTAAGAGATCAGTAAGGCTTCCATGCAAGTTTACTGGCAGCGGCATAACGCTCTGATACATATGGCCAGTTGACGACCTTCCACCAATCGTTAATATAATCCGCACGATTATTCTGATGTTTCAGATAATAGGCATGTTCCCATACATCCAAGGCCAAGAGCGGAACAACGTCCCATTGCGATAAATTTTGATGTTTTTCCGCAGTGAGAATTTCTAGTCTATGGCTACGTGGGCTCCAGACGAGAATGGCCCATCCGCCACCTTCTACTTTATTCGCAGCTTCGGTGAACTGTTTCTTGAAGCTGTCATAGCTTCCGAAGCTTTGTTCTATAGCTTCTAGTAAAGCACCTGTTGGGCGGCCCCCGCCTTGCGGAGACATCACGTTCCAAAAGATCGTATGAAGATAGTGGCCTGCACCATTAAAGGCTAATTCTCTCTCCCAATGTTTAACGAGATCGAAGTCACCGTTCTTACGGGAATCTGCTAATTTAACTTCAGCCTTGTTTAATCCATCTACATAACTTTGATGGTGCTTATCGTGATGAATTCTCATCGTCTTTTCGTCAATATAAGGTTCTAGTGCATTATAGGCGTAAGGCAAGGGAGGTAGCGTATGGCCGCCAATGGGTACCGCGTCGTTTTTATCGCGGATATCAGGAGCAGTGTCAGTAAAAGTAGAGAATCCATCATTCCGCATAGTATCGTCTGTATCGATGTTTACGACATAATCCTCTGTATAATCGCGCATGACTTGTGATAGCTTTCCGGGCGAGCTGAGTGTCTGCAGTACGGCTAGGAAGTATTCTGATTCGCGAATAATATGCAGAATCACAGTAGTTGCAAGGGGGACGGCTTTGACCGCTGCGCTACTCTCCATGATGGCAAAGAGCTGCCGGACGAACTCTTGGGATTGATTGCAGGAGATATGTAGCAGTTTCTCCGTTTCCGCAGTGAGTTCTGCCTGTGGCGGAGGAGAAGCGGAAAGGGCAGTATTCAATAGCTGCTGTGCCGCCTGCTCAGTTGCACCAAAAACAACGGCCCATTCATCGAGGAGTTTCACATAAGGATCCTCTAATTTAGGTACGATCGCTTTGATGACTTCGGTATGCTCTTTCTCTTGTGTTTTCCAAAATACGATTTCTTCCAGGATACGTACTGGCAGCATCGGCCCGTATACATATAGCATGCCAAGAAAACCTCCCGTGATATGTCTTTATCAGTCCATTATATGAACGGTCTTGGAAGGTTATGAAGAACATAAACTTAGAGTGCCTCTTTGGCTTCTTTCTTTCCAGGGGATGAAAACAGCCTCTTCCTAGGATACATTTCTTTCTGTCCCTGGAAGAGGCTGTTCGTATGGTTATTAGCGCTTAGTTAATTACTTGCCATCGCCGGCTGATCGCCATTATTATTTTTGGCCAGATGGACATTCCCTAAAAAAGCGGAGACCCGCCGCAAATACTCACGGGGATGCTCGCGGAACAACAGCTCATGATGACTACCCTCGATGATCCAGGAATCAGAGAACGGATTGTTCTGATTTGCTGCTAGTTCTTCGGCAATAGGATAAGGTGCTTTATCGTCTTTGGTTCCATGCATGAATAGGATAGGGAAAGGATAGTCTTTGGATTTAACCTTTGCATAAGGAATCTGATCTAGTCCCGTACCGTTCAGTACCGGGAACAGCATTTCCATGATCGCCAGGGAAGGCTGGCGCGGCAGATCGATATTCTGCTTGATATTATGATACAGCGTGTCTGGTTCTAACAAAAAGGTGCTGTCCAGAATCATCGCGTCGATGTCCTCAGATACTAATCCTGCTTGCAGTGCTGTGCCAGCACCCATGGAGAAGCCCCAAACAACGAGCTCTTTAGCCCCGCGTTCCTTTGCGAAATCAATGGCGCCTAGAAGCTGCTGGGATTCTTTTTTGCCGCCGGTTGCAATATCCTTATTACCTTGGGCAGCAAATCCGTAATCAAACATTACGACATTGAAATTCAGACTGTGTGCATAGTGAGCGAGATCGTACATAGGTACCCAAGACTCTTCGCGGTTGGCACCATAGCCATGACTGAACACGATAGTCTTAGTGGCATCCTTGGCTGGAATATACCAGCCGTTCATCATGCGACTGCCATCCTTAGCTGGGAAGGTTACATCCTCGTAGGCGAGGCCTTTGGCCATCATAGGATTGGAGTACAGTGGCGCGACGGTTGGATTGGATAGTACCCAAGCGATGTAGCCATGGAGCGAGACAAAACAAAATGCTAAAAAGAAAAATATAGATAATAGCAATGCAACGATAATATGCTTAACACGGATCATCCGCAGCGATAGTCGTGATGAACTGCCCTGTTTAGGTAGTTTAGGACGACGGGAGACTGACGTGCCGGCTCGGCTGGTTGTCAGATCCATAAGGTCCCCTCCTAAGTATGATGTGAGTACTAGTGCCTAGGATAATTTGTCGAAAATGATACTAAAGCATTAGTATATTTAATATGTTTATCGTAAGTTGAAGCACTTACAAAGTCAATGAATTGGACCGTTTTGTAATGTAACTGTAAAGTGCGGACCAGTCTTTTTCGGCTCAGTGAATATACTGGACTTTCCGTAGAGTTTTGCACTAAGATAGAGTTAGTTATAATGTAACCGCGTTTCATTTGATGAAACACGAAGGGGGATTACTGTGGAGGACCGAAAGCTAACGGTACGCGCGGTAGAACGTGCGCTTGATATATTACTTTGTTTTACGCAGGACAGAGATTTAGGGTTAACGGAGATCGCATCAAAGATTGACTTACATAAGAGCACAGTCCACAGATTGCTGGCAACACTAGAGGAAAAGGGCTTTCTTATTCGCAATCCGGCGACAGAAAAATATAGGTTGGGTATACGAATCTGGGAGTTGTCGACGCATCTGCCTGCTTTTGACGAGTCGGCAGCGGTATTGCTGCCATCTATGGAACGGCTGAGAGATCGACTCGGAGAGACGGTCAGCCTTTACTTACGGGATGGTATTGAACGCGTACGTATTCAGGCGGTACAGAGCCAGCAAGCGATTCGTAGAGTTGCACAGATCGGTGCGAGGCTGCCATTATCCGTAGGGGCGTCGAGTAAGGTGTTAGCAGCGTATGCACCACCTGAGGTGTTGAGAGAGCTGCTGGAGAGTTCGGAGTGGCCGGATTACGTTGAGAAGAGTGTATACAAAGATCAGCTTAATGAGATCATCCGGCTGGGGTATGCCACGAGTTTCGAAGAACGTGAGTCTGGTGCGGCCGCTGTGGCGGTACCAGTCACAGGCCGTAGTGGAAATGTGATTGCGGCGTTATCGCTGTCAGGGCCGGTCAGCCGCCTGTCTAGGGATACGTTAGTAGAGTATGCCGCCATCTTGAAGGAAGCAGCAAGTGAAATGGGCATGATGATTCCATAGCCCAACATGAGAAAAACGGCCAGTCTCCGGATGATCGGAGGCTGGCCGTTTAATATCCAAATATAATAAGACAAGGGAGTGTCTCTAGCCTTAATGGCCAGAGGGCACTCCCTTGTGCGTCTTGCGATAAACCTATTCTACAGATACAGCCGAAGAATCTGTGGCATCCGCCAGCATTTGACGAAGTACAGTTTGTAGAATACCACCATTGCGATAGTAATCAATATCAACCGTACTGTCGAGGCGTGCTGTGACAGGGAAATCGAACTGAGTACCGTCTTCACGGGTGGCGGTAACAGTTAGATCTTGGCTTGGCGTCACCTCGTTATCGAGACCGGTAATGTTGAAGGTCTCGCGTCCGGTCAGTCCCAAGCTGCTCCAGCCGTGGCCTTCCTGGAATTGCAGTGGAAGCACACCCATACCAACCAGATTGCTGCGGTGAATCCGCTCAAAGCTCTCAGCGATAACAGCTTTAACACCCAACAGAAGCGTGCCCTTGGCAGCCCAGTCACGTGAGCTTCCTGTGCCGTATTCTTTACCGGCGATAACGATGAGATTCTGTCCAGCGTCCTGATACAGCATGGAAGCGTCATAGATGGACATGACTTCATCGCTTGGCAGGAAGGTTGTAACTCCGCCTTCTGTACCTGGAGCTACTGCGTTACGAATCCGAATATTAGCGAATGTACCACGCATCATGACTTCATGATTTCCGCGGCGTGAGCCGTAGGAGTTGAAGTCTGCACGTTCTACACCATGATCGCGTAAATATTCGCCGGCAGGACCAGAGGTAGAGATATTACCTGCAGGTGAGATATGGTCGGTCGTTACGGAATCAGCAAGCAACGCCAGAACGCGTGCATCCTTGATATCCTTGATGTCTCCCAGACCGTCTGCCAGATGCTCAAAGAATGGCGGATTCTGAATATACGTGGAATTATCATCCCACTCATACAGTTCGCCTTGTGGAACAGGGATAGAATTCCAACGTTCATTAGCAGTGAATACATTCTCGTATTTACGACGGAACATCTCCGGACTAAGGGAGAGGCCGATTGCTTCACGAATTTCAGCAGTAGTTGGCCAAATATCCTTCAGGAATACTGGTTCACCTTGTGGATCAAATCCGAGCGGTTCAGTCTGTAAATCGATATTTACAGTGCCAGCCAGTGCGTAAGCAACTACGAGCGGCGGTGAAGCCAAGTAGTTGGCTTTGACCTGAGCATGTACGCGGCCTTCAAAGTTACGGTTACCGGAGATTACAGCAGCTACGGTCATATCGTTATCAGTGATGGCTTGGCTAACCTCTTCAGGCAATGGACCGGAGTTACCGATACAAGTAGCACAGCCATATCCCGCCAAGTAGAAGCCCAGTGCTTCAAGTGGCTTCAGCAGGTCTGCTTTTTCCAAATATTCAGTAACTACCAAAGATCCAGGAGTCAAGCTGCTCTTAACGTAAGCTGGTTTGGTCAGACCACGTTCCACAGCTTTTTTCGCCAAAAGACCTGCACCAAGCATAACGCTAGGGTTAGAAGTATTCGTACAGCTTGTAATCGCTGCGATCACGACCGCGCCTGTGCTTAGCTTGCTTTTGGTGCCATTTTTATGTTCTATTTCTACAACTTGGGCGATTTTCTCATCGCTGAGACCGTAACCGCCTTTGTCTACAGGTGTACGGATAATACCTTCGAAATTTTCTTTCATATGCGTAAGTTCGATCCGGTCTTGCGGACGTTTTGGTCCAGCCAAGCTTGGAACGACAGAAGCTAGGTCAAGTTCAATTACATCGCTGAACTCAGGATCTGGCGTATTCGAAGTGCGGAACATGCCTTGTGCTTTGTAATAAGACTCAACGAGCTCTACCAGATCATCTGGACGACCTGTGCTGCGAAGATAAGCAAGTGTCTCTTCATCTACAGGGAAGAAACCGATCGTTGCTCCGTATTCTGGCGCCATGTTAGCAACCGTTGCCCGGTCAGCAAGACTGATGTTAGCAAGACCAGGACCGTAGAATTCGACGAATTTGCCGACTACGCCCTTTTTACGCAACATTTCAGTCACTGTCAGTGCCAAGTCTGTTGCTGTAGCCCCTTCGATAAGACTGCCTGTAAGCTTGAAGCCCACTACATCTGGTGTAACAAAATAGAGCGGTTGTCCGAGCATACCTGCTTCAGCTTCAATACCGCCTACACCCCAGCCCACAACACCAAGTCCATTGATCATCGTAGTGTGGGAGTCCGTTCCAACAAGGGAATCTGGATAAACGACAGTTTCACCATCGATAGTTTTAGTGGTGGCTACGGAAGCCAAATACTCCAAATTCACCTGATGCACGATACCGGTAGCTGGAGGAACTGCACGGAAATTATTGAAAGCGGTCTGTGCCCAGCGAAGGAAACGGTAGCGTTCCTCGTTGCGCTCAAACTCCACGTTCATATTGTATTCCAAAGCGTCTGCCGTACCGAAAGCATCAACCATAACAGAGTGGTCAATTACAAGGTCAACGGGAACGAGCGGGTTGATCTGTTTAGGATCTCCGCCGGCTTTCTTTACGGTGTCACGCATAGCTGCCAGATCTACGACTACCGGAACACCGGTAAAGTCCTGAAGTACGATACGAGCAGGGATAAACGGAATTTCTTTATTGCGATCAATGTCGCCTGACCAATCAGCCAATTGTTTCACATGTTCTTCTGTAATCGCCCGTCCGTCAAATTGCCGAACAGCCGCCTCAAGTAATACTTTGATCGAGAAAGGAAGGGAAGAGATAGAGCCCAATCCTTGTTCCTCAAGGGAGTTAAGATCATAATAGCGATAAGATTTGCCACCTGATTCCAGGGTGCGGGCCAACGAGAAATGATCCTTGCTTGGCATATGTGCGCCTCCTTGTTTCATCTATTGAAACTCAATTTCACATTGCATGTTATTTAATTATAACGGTTACAAAGAGGGGAGTAAAGTTTTTTTTCCTATATATAAAGCCTGAATATCGCATTTCTGAAACCATTTAGAGTTACCTCTAAAACGTAAGCTATAAGCAAAGCATATGCCCTACCATGTAAATTGAAGCGATCTGTATAGCGACCTGTTTCCTTTCATATACATAGAGCAGTAGTTAAAAGGGAATGAAGGGGTGCGAGTATAATGGAACAGCAGTGGAAGCAGAGTCTATATGTATATGTAGATCAAGTGAATAAGGCCAGGGTGGAACCTAAGTCCTCATCGCAAACAGTTTCCGTATCCGTTAAAGATCCACGTTTTCTGGTGGAGCAAGGGGAACGTGCACGCCGCATCGCTGAATGGTATACCGCTCGTGGGATCACTCCGCTGCGTGGGGAAACAGGTGTAAAGACTTTACGGACCGTCCGGCAGACTCCGACTGAGGTGGTAGCAGAGGTTACGCTGCATAGTGCACTCTATTATGAAAAAGGAGGCGTTAACCACCGCGAGGATAGGGTTGAGCTGGAGCGGTTGACTTTTGTGCGGGACGGAGGGGGTTGGGAAATCGCTGCTATAGAACGAACCATTCCCGAAAGGAATACAGTTCATAGGGCTGAGGTGGAGTTATCAGGCAGGTTGTCCAAATGGGGGGAAGCTTTGCCTGCTCCGCTGCCATCACAGCCCCTTCTAAACCGGAATATTCTTGGTGAGATCTCGGGCTCAAGAGAGGTTCGCTACAACCGTGAAGAAGCGGTGGCTTATGCCGATCGTTGGTGGAAAGACGGGAATCCGGAGTTCGAAACATTTGAGGTAGATTGTACGAATTATGTCTCCCAATGCCTCTTTGCAGGGGGCGCGCCTATCAACTATACTGGTAAAAGAGAAACGGGTTGGTGGTACAAAGGCTACCAAGGAAAACAAGAATGGTGGAGTTATAGCTGGGCTGTATCAGACAGTCTGCAGCGCTATTTGAGCGTTAGCCGGAGCAGTGGCTTGCGTGCGGAAGTCATGGAGCGGCCGGAGCAATTGATGCTGGGCGATATCATTCAATATGACTGGGATGGTAACGGGCAATATCAGCACAGCACGATCGTCACAGCCTTTGATGCTGGTGGCATGCCGCTTGTGAATGCACGTACAGTTAGCAGTCGTCATCGCTTCTGGGACTATCGTGATTCCTACGCATGGACGGATCAAACGAAATACCGTTTTTTTCATATTAACGACTATTTATAAGACAGAAAGAGGTTGTAAAGGTATGGGGAACGCAAAACTAACCGTAGGGCTGGTGTACGGGGGCAAATCCGGAGAACATGAGGTATCTTTACAGACGGCTTTTGCCGTGATGAACTCATTTGATTACGATAAATATGAGATTATCCCGTTTTATATTTCAAAACAGGGCTTGTGGAAAGTCGGAGAGACGTTATCGGCACCTTATAGTGAGGTAGAGCAGCTCAAGCTTTCAGATGCAACGGAAGATATGGGCACAGCCCTGAATGTAGTATTTAGTGGACTATCCGGTGCGGATAAAGCGGTGGACGTTATGTTCCCACTGCTGCACGGCACGTATGGCGAGGACGGAACAATTCAAGGGTTGTTCGAAATGGCGAATATTCCTTACATTGGGGCTGGTGTTCTTGCCTCTTCGGCAGGGATGGATAAGGTTGTTATGAAGAAGCTATTCGCTGATGCAGGTCTGGATCAATGTGAATATTGTTATTTTAACATCAGCGCTTGGAAAAGAAAAAGCCATGAGTTGATTGTGGGTGTAGAGGATAATCTGGGATATCCAGTATTCGTAAAGCCTGCTAATCTGGGCTCAAGTGTAGGTATTTCTAAGGCTTCTGATAAGGAAAGTCTTGTAAAAGCTATAGATTTCGCCTTCCGTTATGACACCAAAGTCATTATTGAGGAATTCGTGGATGCTCGTGAGGTAGAGGTCGGTGTGCTCGGAAATGATGAGCCAGAGGCCTCTGTTCCGGGTGAAATCGTTTCTTCTGGAGAATATTATGACTACGCAGCTAAATATACGGACGGTAAATCGCAAATGATGATTCCTGCGCCAGTAGATTCTGAAGTTGCTGATCGTTTGCGAGAGTCCGCGATAACCGCTTTTAGAGCGATTGAGGGTAGCGGGATTACCCGGGCGGACTTCTTCCTGCGGAGATCGGATGGTAAAATTCTAATTAACGAAGTGAATACGATGCCTGGCTTCACTCCTTACAGCATGTATCCGCTATTGTGGCGTGAGACAGGTGTATCCTATAGAGCTCTGTTAGACCGTATGATTGAGTTAGCTTTAGAGCGCTATAATTTCAAACAAGGTCTTAAGTATGATAACGAGTAATTGAAGCTACTAGCGGGTTCATCCCGACTGGAAAGGGGCGACAAAATATGGGTTTTCAAACTGAATTCAATTCCGTCTGTAAGTTCAAGAATGAACAAGAGCTGTACGAGCTGCTGGAGTATGGGCGTACCAAAATGGTGAAGCAGGGCTTTCGCGTGTATCCGACGGGTCAGAAGGTGATTGCCTACACACCTGAGAATGTAGCTGTAGCGATCGTCAAAATCTCAGCCTCGATCGCAGAGATTAATTTTCAGGGGCATGAGGTTACAGCGGTCGAAATGGAACTCGTGCGTAAATTGAATGAAGAAGAATCAAAAGTGCAAACTGCACTAGCAGATGAAATGTTTTTTGGAGCGCAGGGATGATTGTCCGTTTTGGATATGTAGCGATGTCCACCGTTATCAAAGACTGCTCACCATCCAAGACTATGACGATGGCCTCCTTCAAGAAGCTGGATGACCGTGAAGCGGCACTTCGGCGTTTGGAGAACCTCGCTCGGATGAATCTGCACAATACGCTGCGACTAATGAAGCATAATGTGGGTTCGGACATCTTCGTGTACCGTCTCACTTCCAAGTTGATTCCTTTGGCGACGCATCCTGATTTACAGGATTGGAATCCGTTTGCTGTGCTCGCTGAGGAATTCGCGGAAGTGGGGCAATATGTGAAAAAGCATGGGATGCGGGTGTCTTTTCATCCAGATCACTTTACAGTGCTTAGTACACCCCGTCCTGAGGTGCTAGTAAGTTCCATCCGGGATTTGCAGCACCACACGGACATGCTGAATGCCATGGGACTTCCTGCCATGGCGAAGAACAATATTCATATTGGCGGAGCCTATGGGGACAAGCCGGTGGCAGCCAAGCGGTTTGAGAAGCATTTCCGCGAGCTACCAGCAGCGCTGCAGGCACGTATTACGCTGGAGAATGATGATAAGACCTTCACAGCCCCGGAGACACTGGCAGTCTGCCAGAACGTAGGCCTGCCGATGGTGCTGGATATTCACCATCAATGGGTGAATAATGAAGGAGAGCTCCCTTGGGAGCTGTGGCCTGATATTCAGCAGACATGGCGAAGCGAGCTTGCACAGAAGGATGTTCCGTCTGGAGAGCTTTTCCCGCCTAAGATTCATGTATCTAGTCCGCGCAGTCCGTCTGATCCACGCAGCCATGCAGATGGTGTGGAGCCTGCGCCATTAGTAGCTTTTTTAAAGCGGATAGCTGCAGATACCCCTGCTATTGATGTTATGATTGAGGCAAAACTAAAAGATGGTGCGTTATTTGGATTGATGGAAGCAATGAAGGAGCTGGCTGATGCCGGTAACGGAATTTCTGTATTAAATGGGGCAAGTGTGAATATCGAACCTTAAACAATGAAAATAAGGCGATAGGTCCCGAATACGGGCCCTATCATGACTTGATATGTAACTTGAAATAGGGTACGTTGAATGAAACTCTATTACGATTAACATTCAAGGGATCATAGAAATGGGTATCCCTTATGGCGGAACTTTGAGAACGTTTTGGCGTATTGAACGGTATTGTGAATAGGATTGCTTTAAATTTCATGCCAATGGCGATTATGTTCAAGGAAGCGGAGTGAAGATATGAGTCCTTTAAAACCAGAGGGTAAGAAAGAACGTGAACCCTATGTAGTAACAAGCAAGGGACATACGGCGGTAGCCATTAATGCTGCTGCCAAAGCAGGAGAATGGATAAAAAGCAGACAGGGCCTGGTGAAGGAACTTAATACAAAGACATCGGCACAGGATCTGGTCACGGAAGTAGATAAAGGCGTTGAACAGATGATCCGCAGGTTGATCCTGACACATTATCCAGATCATGCGATCCTCGGTGAGGAAGGCGTTTCCCCGGGAGCAGCAGCAGCAACCGCTGCATTGGAAGAAGCTCGTGAGCATGAATATCTGTGGATTGTAGATCCTGTAGATGGTACGACTAATTTTGTACACGGATTTCCTTTTTACTGTGTCTCCATTGCTTTAGTGATTCGTGGAGAATTAACAGTGGGTGTAATTTATGATCCGATTCGTGATGAAATGTTCGTTGCTGAAAAAGGTAAGGGAGCCTACATGCATGGTGTTCCTACCGCAGTCTCTACGGAGGACGTTTTTGGAGACAGCTTGATCGCCATGGGCTTTCCACCGGACCGTGAATTTGCGCAACCTGTGAATATGGCAGGACTGCAGAGCGTTCTTCCGCAGATTCGTGGAATTCGTGCAGGAGGCTCGGCTGCTCTACATTTGGCTTATGTGGCAGCAGGTCGGGTAGATGGATACTGGGAAGTAGGCTTAAGCCCTTGGGATTGTGCAGCAGGAGTACTGCTAGTGCTTGAATCAGGGGGCAGAATTACGGATACGCTTGGGCGTCCATACGATATTGGCACTCGTCATATAGTAGCAAGTAATGGTCATATTCACGAATATTTGGTTTCGTCACTGAAGAATGCTGAAGCAACAGGATATAAGCTTTAGGGAGGACGATGCTTCATGAGCGAGAAGGATGATCTGGAACGCAAGCTAAGCGAAATGTTGGTTGATGGTGAGATGGAACAGGGTGACCGTATAGCTAAAGAAATCCGTGAGATCTCTCCGAAGTATGAAATTCGTATCCAGACCACAATGGATCCTATTGTGGAGGAGACGCTGCGGTATCGTAAGATTGGACATGAACTAGACGATCGTTATGATAAATATCTGGAACGTGCCGGGAAACATTTGAATTCACAAGAGGATTCAAATAAAGAATAAGACATTCGTTTCTAGCTGTGATAATAATTGTGATGTTCAGAGCGGTTTCCCGAATATGGGAGGCCGCTCTTTTGCGTTGCTATCAGGGATGGTAGAATGAGAATTAGAACATTTTGGGAGGGATACGATGCTAAGCAAGTGGAGAAGAATTTTAGCAGCTAGCACAAGCAGTATGCTTTTGTTATCTGTGCTGATTGGCGTAGGTGCCGGATCGGCAAATGCAGCTGACACGTCTATAACACAAGATGCAAGTCAGGATGTCTTTCGCATCGTAGCTCTTGGCGATTCGATTACTGCCGGATACGAGCCGGGAATGACGGATGTGAATACCAAGCCTTACGGTTATGCGGAGCGACTACTGGAGCAGGGGTGGTATCATGGCCGGAGCGAGCTTACCAATTATGGTATTCTTGGATTGACCACTGCTGGATTACGTAATTACACTGGAGCCATCAAGGACGGCTCAGCGATTACCGCTGAAGGTATTCAGTCAGGTCTTCCAGATCCGCGGATTGACCAATTCGTAAAGTTAACCCCGCAGATCGCATCAGAGCTGAAGGAAGCCGATCTGATTACGATTACAATTGGCGGGAATGATGTAAGCCGTCTTTTCTTACAGGTGAAGGAGCTGACAGATACAGATTTTGAATCTCAGCTGGAGCAGAAGCTAGCGGATTACAATACGAATGTGAAGGCGAGTCTTGAGAATATTCGTGCGATAAATCCTCAAGCAACAATTATATTGGCTGACCAATACCAGCCTGCTCCTAAGATCGCTCTTGGTGCGATGTACACTAAATTGATGACCGCAGCAGCGAAATTTACGGATTCGGCAGATCGTGTGGCTGCAAGTATGAATCAAGAGGGAGCAAAGGTAGTAGTAGCTCATGTAGCGGCAAAGTTTGCCGGCTCAGAGGGATCACTCACGCATATTATCGGGGCAGGACAAGCGGATTTTCACCCTACGCAGCTTGGATACGAGACCATTGCAAAAGTATTTGCTGAATTACAATGGGGGGAATACCGCATTCCCACTGTAGCGGCGATGGCTACGGATACTTTACCGATGTCGATTGTTGTAAAGGGTGTAGAGTTAAATACGCCGAATAAGCCCATCCTTAAGAATGGTCAGAACTTCTTGGCGCTTAAAGATATTCTAAATGCCGTAGGCGCTAATGGAAAGTGGGATAATAAGACCTCCAGTGCGACTATTGAATACGGTGGAAGGACGGTTGTAATCACGATCGGTAGCAAATTTATTAAGGTGAATGGACAGAATGTAGCCATTGATACCCCTGCTTTTCTGCAAAAGGTAGGCAAAGAAGATAAAACTTATCTTCCCCTTGCCGCATTGGCGACCGGACTTGGATTTGATGTTAATTATAGTAGCAAACTGCGAACGGCTTTCATAAATCCATAAATCTGCATACTATATCATAGGTATTTTAAATTAAGCCCGTAAGGCAAAGGTGGATGGAATATTGTCTAGTTCAAAATTTAGTGCTGAATATATCATCACTATGGATGATATTGTACGGGAAGGTCATCCCGTACTTCGTACCGTAGCTCAACCAGTGGAGCTTCCTCTACATAAGGAGGATCGTGAGACTCTGCAATGTATGCTTCAGTTTCTGAAGAACAGCCAGGACCCGGAGATTTCCGAAGAATACAATTTACGCTCTGGCGTAGGTCTGTCGGCGAATCAAATCGGACTGTTGAAGCGTATGTTCGTGATGTATTCTACGGACGAGAGAGGGAGGATTGTAGAGCATGCTTGGGTTAACCCTAAGATCATCAGTCACTCACTAACCATGGTGTACTTACCGGAGAGCGAGGGGTG
Organism: Paenibacillus sp. FSL R5-0923; assembly: GCF_038009145.1. Taxonomy (NCBI): domain Bacteria; kingdom Bacillati; phylum Bacillota; class Bacilli; order Caryophanales; family Paenibacillaceae; genus Paenibacillus; species Paenibacillus sp. FSL R5-0923. The sequence goes on along the minus strand of NZ_JBBPAT010000001.1, from coordinate 84,238 downwards.
TCTGTCCGTTGATCGACCGGTGCATGGTTTTGTACCTCGTTATGAATCTGTGAAGGTAAAGGGATATGATCTTGAGGGGAAGGAAGTGGTCCTTAAATTTAAGGGCTACCAAGCCATCATCATCCAGCATGAGATTGATCATCTCGATGGGATCATGTTCTACGACCGAATCAACAAGGAAAATCCATTCAAGCTTCCTCAGGGAGTGGAAATCCGTAACTTGTACGAGTAAAAGAAAATCTCTGAATCATAAAGCGTGTGGTCTTGCAGCATAAAGCTGAGGGGCGCATGCTTTTTTTTTGCTATCTGCAAGATTGAATGATTTCGAATATTTTACAAATTAATACATAGGAGGTACCATGTAGCTAATGGGTAGAAATTAACTTTATTATCAGAAGGAGGTTATTAAATGGGTTGGGGTAGAATGCCAATAAGAGGCGTGGTCAACGAATACAATGATGAGGTTAAGAAGATTGATGAGCAGATTTTGACTCTGATTCAGGAACGTAAAGCTATAACAGGAAAAAAACGGTTCTCCCCTGAAAGTGAGCTCCTTGAGGAATGGTCAACTAGATTCGAGATGGACACTTCTCAGATTGTACAGTATATACACAGTCTGAATGAGGCTGTGCCCAGACGGAAATATTGGGAAGAGCCTGGTTTACTGCTCGGCGTACTTCCAATTGTGAAGCGGACAGTCCTGGAAGATTGCGAGTATACACTTACACATGCTATGCAGTATGAAACGCTCAGTATAGTTACTGTGGAGATTAAGTATTTAAAAGAAACAGTGGAGCACGTTCATCTTAGACCCGCTCTATCATTGGAGATTTTGAGTGAGGCAGCCTATGAAATCCAGCCGCATAGAGGTCACGGAGGAGGAGCTCATACACAAATGCAGTTCTTGGTCTCGCCACCGCTGCCAGCGGATCTGGATACGGTTCAATTTGCCTTAATACCCGGAGGAGACCAAATGTTTGGACCTGCCATGACAGAGATTATATTGGACAAGCAAATTGACTTCGAATAGTGCCTATGCAAAAAAAACCTACCACCAGAAGTGAAGTGCACCCCTTAGAATAGACATTGGATAAAACCCCTGGTTTGTCCGATGAAATTCTAGGGGGTGTATTTTTATGGCGATTAAAGGACAGAAGTTCAAAACTTACTCGGATGAGATTAAAAAAGAGGCCATTCGTTTACATGTGGAGGAAAGATGGACTTACCGGAAAATTACGGAGCATTTTGAGATTCAAGACCAAGGGCGGGTAAAGAAATGGATGAAGAAATACCGAGAGCTAGGGGAATTTGGGTTACTAGATCAACGGGGGCGTCGTAAAGAATATATCGATCAAGATAGGTATGTTCAAAAGCTCAGACGGGAAAATGAAATGCTAAAAAAGTGTTTGGAAATCTGGATGCAGGAGGTGAAACGCACAAATATAGAGCCATTGAGAGCGCTGCAAAAGAGTATGCCGTTAGCGACCTGTGTAAACTCTTTAGGGTCTCCAGAAGTGGATACTACGCTTTCTTGAAGCGCAAAGGAACAGATCGGGATCAGGAAGCAAAGGCGCTCATTCAAAAGGTATATGAACGGTATAACGGAGTCTACGGTTATCGCCAAATTCAATTATTCTTGCTACAAGACCACGGGGTTTGGATGAATCATAAGAAGGTACTCAGAATTATGCAGGATTTAGGCATTCGTTCGAGGATCCGCCGAAAACATCGTTTTAATTATGCTACTTCCGAAGGAGATCGTGTGGCGAAAAATATATTGAAACGGGATTTCAAAGCGGATGCTCCCAACCAAAAATGGGTGACAGACATTACGCAATATCGCATAGGCGAAAAGTGGCTCTATCTTTCAGCTATTAAAGATTTGTTCAATAACGAAATTATTGCTTATCAAATGAGCGCTAGGAACGACAATGAACTGGTTCTCCGGACCTTTCAGCAGGCGTGGAGTCAACAAAAAGACGTGACCGGACTGATCGTTCACAGCGATCAGGGGTTCCAGTACACGTCTCATGCATACCACGACATGCTGCCAAAGGTTGGCGCCCGAATCAGCATGTCTCGCCGAGGCAATTGTTATGACAACGCCTCTATGGAGAGCTTCTTCTCGCATCTCAAAACGGAAGGACTCTATCCTTATGATATCCGAAATATCGATGAGGCACAAAGGAAAATTGAAGATTACATTCGATTTTATAACCAACATCGGCCACAACGAAAGCTAAATAAGCTGCCTCCGGTAGAGTACCGGAAACAGCTTATTGCCTAGGGTCTTTTTTCAGTGTCTATAAAATGGGGGCTTGACCAGAAGCTTGGTGGTAGGTTTTAGTATGTTTAGTGGCTGTAAATAACGTCTTATTTCTCAGCCGCCATAGCGCGGAAGGATTCTTCTGCTGCAATCAGCGTAGCGTCGATATCTGCATCGGTATGTGCTGTCGTTAGGAACCAAGCTTCATATTTCGAAGGGGCGAGGTTAATCCCTCGGTTCAACATGTGACGGAAGAAGCTACCGAACAATTCGCCATCTGTATCCTGTGCCTCATCGTAATTCGTAACTGGATGCTTACAGAAATGAGTAGAGAATGAACCACGGATGCGGTTGATCGTCAGTGGAATGCCATGACGGTCAGCGGATTCCTGAAGACCGCCGACAAGGCGGATCGCAAGCCGTTCCATCTCATCATATACGCCTTCTGCGCTCAGCACTTCCAGACAGGCGATCCCTGCGGAAATGGAAGCTGGATTTCCCGCCATTGTTCCCGCTTGGTATGCCGGTCCTAGTGGGGCTACTTGTTCCATCACATGCTTACGTCCGCCGTACGCGCCGATCGGTAGACCGCCACCGATGATTTTGCCGAGTGCTGTAAGGTCAGGGGTAATGTCTTCATGGTTATCCAGTCCTGCATATGTCTGTGTGGAACCATAGTGGAAGCGGAAGGCCGTAATGACTTCGTCATAAATAACGAGTGAGCCGTTATCATGAGCCAGCTTGCAGAGCCCTTCGAGGAATCCCGGCTTCGGCATCACCATACCGAAATTACCGACGATCGGTTCAACCATTACAGCGGCGACATCTTCACCCCATTTTTCTAGTGCCTCTTGCAGGCTTTCCAGATCATTAAACGGAACAGTGATTACTTCCTGTGCAATACTGCTAGGAACGCCGGCACTATCTGGAATACCAAGCGTAGAAGGCCCGGATCCTGCTGCTACGAGCACTAGATCAGAGTGGCCGTGATAACAGCCAGCGAATTTTACGATTTTGCTGCGCTTTGTATAAGCACGAGCGACACGAATGGTAGTCATAACCGCTTCTGTGCCGGAATTGACAAACCGGACTTTATCCATAGACGGAATAGCTTCTTTAAGCATTTTAGCAAGCTTAATTTCGAGCTCTGTTGGGGTTCCGTAAAGAACACCATTCTCAGCTGCAGTGGTAATTGCCTTCGTTATATGTGGGTGAGCATGGCCGGTAATGATCGGTCCATAGGCTTGGAGATAGTCGATATATTCATTGCCATCTACATCCCAGAAGTGAGATCCACTGGCACGTTTCATAAATACAGGTGCTCCGCCTCCAACGGCTTTAAAAGAGCGGGAAGGGCTATTTACACCTCCAACGATATGTTGAAGGGCTTCGTGATAAAGTTGCTCAGATGTGGAACGATTCATAATGTGATCATCCTTTCGATTGTTGGTGCTCATGGCAACGGGCGAACAACGGTGTTTCCGCTGTCCGCCCGTATTATACCATTGCCTGTAGTGTCTACTTGTGAGCGTTGCTTGTCAGATCTTTATTGGGTTCCGCTAGTGTTACTATTTGAAGTAGTCTCTGGTGAACTTGAAGGTGTAGGCGTTGGCTCAGGGCCATTTAAGGTATCCTGAACAAATTCCTTTAATTTTTTCTCACTGCGAATGCCTATAACCTGCGATCCGTCACTTGTAGTTTCCTCTTTGAGCAGATCCATTGGCGGAATTTGCTCACTACCGCCCATGGTACTATCGTACCCAACGGTTGCAAGCTTCCACATATCATTTACTGTCAGATTAGTTTCGATATAAGGCGTAACTTGAGACAGGATATTCGGTAGCTTGATTATGGATGTGGTCTTGATCAGCTTGTCAGCCACAACCTTGAGAAAAGCACGCTGGCGCTCAGTCCGAGTGAAGTCGGAGGTAGCGTCATGTCGGAAACGTACATATTGCAGAGCTTTATTACCGTCGAGATGCTGATATCCTTTTTTAAGATCAATGTCATACTCGGGACCATCTGCAATGGTCTTGTACACCATATCTTTCTCGACTTCATAATCTACCCCACCAACGGCATCTACTAGCTTGATGAATCCTTGGAAGTCCGTGTAGACATAATATTGAATCGGGATGCCGAGCAGATCGCTTACAGTCTGCATCGCCGTGTTAGGTCCATAAATGATAGCTGAATTAATACGTTTTTCGCCGTGATCTGGAATCGGAACGTAAGTGTCTCTAAGAATTGAGAATACGCTGATTTTCTTCTTCACGGGATCAAGTGAGGCTACGAGCATTGTATCAGAACGAGGAATTTCTCCCTTCTTGACACCGCGGGCATCTACGCCCATTAGCAGTATATTAACAGGCTCTGTACCTTCCCATTTTGGAGGTTCTGGCGTGTCGACATCAACAGTTTCAGCATTCTTAAATGGTGAATTCTCGGTGTTCGACATGCTGCCAAGCTCAGTGTAGATGGATGTAAAGTAGTAAATGGCTCCACCGATAATAAGGAGGAGTATAATGGCCAGTGTCCAAAGCAGCGGTTTCTTTTTTGACTTACCAGTCTTTGCGTGCCTTTTCTTTCTAGGTGGCATTTCTCGTTCTTCCTTTCGCATTCACATTCTCTACATTATAATTTCTTTTGGGGATACGCGCAATTCATGCTCGATCCTCCAATATCAAGAAGGAGTGGATATAACTTGAACGTAGTAGCTATTGGACAAAAAGTACCGAATTTCACTCTTCCGTCTTCCAACGGGCAAGAGGTTAGTTTAAGTGATTACCTGGGCCGAAAGGTCATTTTATATTTTTATCCTAAAAATATGACACCAGCCTGTACGCAGGAGGCCTGCGAATTCCGGGACGCCCATGATCAGATTACTACGCTTGGTGCGGTTGTTCTAGGCATCAGTCCAGATCCTTTGGCTTCGCATATGAGATTTACGGAGAAGAACAGTCTACCCTTTCCACTGTTGTCTGATGAGGATCATAAGGTCAGTGAAATGTTCGGTGTATGGCAGCTTAAGAAGCTCTATGGTAGAGAATTCATGGGCATTGTACGTTCTACTTTTCTGATCGATGAGCAGGGGATCTTAGTGGAAGAATGGCGGAAAGTACGAGTGAAGGGTCATGTAGCATCTGCCATAGCAGGGATTTCCAAATCATAAAGTTTGTTAATAACTTTTTGTAAAAGTCTGTTACATTTTTAACAGCTTTCATAAGGTGTTGTCATGATATAGTTTCCTCATAATTGCTTCAAATTTGGAGCAAGACGAGGTGGTGTAGTGATAATGCTGCGTATTGGCCTTGATATCGGATCAACTACTGCGAAAGTGGTTGTTATAGAGCGTAACACTATTGTTTATCAGGACTATGTAAGACATTATAGCGATATAAAAAAAGCAGCCCTCTCTCTTCTATCTGATGTACAGAGCAGATTTCCTGAGAGAGGCGCAGCCCTTACTGTAAGCGGTTCCTCAGGCTTATCTTTATCCAAACTGGGAGGCGTACCGTTCGTTCAGGAGGTGATCGCCTGTACAAAGGCGATTGGCGAGCTGATTCCAGAATGCGATACGGCGATTGAACTGGGTGGTGAGGACGCCAAGATCATCTATCTCCGAGGCGGCATTGAGCAGCGTATGAATACGGCTTGCGCGGGAGGAACGGGAGCATTCATTGATCAGATGGCATCACTGCTACAGACCGACCCAGCGGGCTTAAATGCATTGGCAGAGAAGCATGAGCGAATCTATCCTATCGCTTCACGCTGCGGTGTATTCGCCAAAAGCGATGTGCAGCCGCTATTAAACGAGGGGGCCCGCCGGGAGGACGTGGCGGCTTCAATCTTTCAGAGTATTGTTAATCAGACGATCAGCGGTCTCGCTTGCGGACGTCCGATTCGCGGACGGGTGGCTTTCCTTGGCGGACCGCTAACCTTCCTGCCAGCCCTGCGTCAGCGTTTTGCGGAGACGCTTGAACTTGCGGAGTCAGATATTCTTTTCCCCGAGCGGTCGCAGTATTTCGTAGCGATTGGATCAGCACTCTCTGAAGCGGATCCTACTATTTTGCCGCTTTCAGGCTGGATCGCGCGAATAGCGGCTGTGGATTTTACAGCGGATCGGGCAGCGGATGCTGAATTACCACCGCTGTTTGAGAACCCCGAAGAGCTTGCTGCGTTCCGTCAGCGCCATGGTAAAGCTTCTGCTGCCAGATCAGACCTGGCTGTGTATCGTGGCCCTTGTTATCTGGGGATCGATGCGGGGTCAACAACAACCAAACTCGTATTGACCGGCTCTGCTGACGAAATTCTACATACCTTTTATGGCAGCAACAAGGGGAATCCCTTGTATTCTGTCAGTGAGGCACTGAAGGAAATGTATCGGGTTCTACCAGAAGGCTGTTATATTGCAGGTTCTTATGTAACAGGTTATGGAGAGGGGTTAATCAAAGCCGCTTTATGGACGGACGGCGGTGAAGTGGAGACGGTTGCTCATTACAAGGCCGCATCTAAGTTCATGCCGGAGGTAGACTTTATTCTGGATATCGGCGGACAGGACATGAAATGCATCAAGATCCGCGGCGGTGCTATCGACAGTCTAATGCTCAATGAAGCCTGTTCGGCAGGCTGCGGCTCTTTTCTGGAGAGCTTTGCTTCTGCGCTCGGATTAGGTATCGAGGAGTTTGCCAAGTCAGCGCTGGAAGCAGTCAAACCTGTTAATTTGGGTTCCCGCTGTACGGTATTCATGAATTCTAAAGTGAAGCAGGTTCAGAAGGAAGGTGCGTCGCTGGCTGATCTTTCGGCAGGTCTTGCCTATTCCGTAATTAAGAATGCCCTGCAAAAAGTAATTAAAATTCGCAACCCTGAGGATTTAGGGCGGAATATTATTGTTCAGGGCGGCACCTTCTATAACGAAGCCGTATTGCGGGCCTTTGAGCGCCTAACGGGGAGAACGGTAGTCAGACCGGATATTGCTGGCGTTATGGGAGCGTACGGTTGTGCACTGATTGCCCGTGAGCAAGCAGGGGCTGACGGAAAAAGTACACTGCTTGGACCGGAGGAAATAGCCAACTTTAAGTACGAGGTATCTTCAGGTCGCTGTGGCCGCTGTGGAAATAACTGTGCGTTAACGATCAGTCGGTTCCCGGACAAGAGCTTCTACGTTACAGGCAATCGCTGTGAGCGTGGTGCAGGAGGCAGGAAAGAGAAGAATGTACTGCCAAATTTGATGCAGTATAAGTATGAACGTTTCTTTGACTATGAAGCATTACCTGAGGCAGGTGCAGCACGGGGCACTGTCGGTATTCCACGTACGATGAATATGTTCGAGAATTACCCGTTCTGGCACACTTTTTTCACCAAACTTGGCTACCGGGTAATTCTCTCTCCTAAATCAAGCAAGAAGCTCTATGAAAGTGGGATGGATACGATTCCTTCAGAATCGATCTGCTATCCTGCAAAGATGGCGCACGGACATGTGCAGAGCTTGATCGGTAAAGGCGTCGATTTTATTTTTTATCCTGCCGTAGTGTATGAGAAGAAGGAAGATGAAGCAGCGGATAATCATTTCAATTGTCCGGTGGTCGCCTCTTACCCTGAGGTCATTCGCAACAATATGGATGGGCTAAAGGATAATGGAATCACGCTGGTCAGTCCGTTTCTGACCTTCGACGATAGATCTGCGCTGACTAAGGGACTCGTGAAGACATTTACAGGGATTCCGAGAGAAGAGATTGCGAATGCTGTGCAGGCAGGACTTGCTGAAGCTGACCGCGCCAAAAGTGATGTGCGTACCAAAGGTGAAGAGACGCTTGCGTATCTTGCCAGCACTGGGAACAAGGGAATACTTCTCTGTGGTCACCCTTATCATGCGGATCCTGAAATTAATCACGGCATTGCAGATATGATTACCGGTATGGGACTCGCCGTGCTGACAGAAGATTCTGTCTGCCATCTGGACCGAAGTGAAGGGGATGTGGCGGTAGTTAATCAGTGGACCTATCATGCCCGAATGTACCGCGCAGCCCGCCTTGCCGCAGTCCGAACCGACCTGGAGCTTGTTCAATTGACTTCCTTCGGTTGTGGGATTGATGCGATCACCTGTGATGCCGTACAAGACATTATGGAAAGGCATAACAAAGTATATACGCTGATCAAAATCGATGAGATTAGCAACCTTGGCGCTGCGCGCATTCGGCTGCGTTCACTGCTGGCAGCGATGCGCGAACGGGAAAAAGGAAAGGTGCTGCCACAGAAGCCGCCTAAAATACAGGCTAATGTAGCATTCACGAAGGAAATGAAAGAAACGTACACGATCCTTGCGCCGCAGATGTCGCCCATTCATTTTGAATTGTTTGAACAGGTCTTCCGCGATGCGGGATACCGTCTCAAGATCCTTGAAACCACTGGGCCTGAAGAGACGGAAGAGGGCCTTAGATACGTTAACAATGATGCATGTTATCCCGCTATTGTAACGATAGGGCAGATTCTGTCGGCACTGAAGAGTGGGGACTATGATCCGAATCGTACCGCTGTAATCATGTCACAGACGGGCGGTGGCTGCCGGGCGACGAATTATATTTCTTTGCTCCGCAAAGCCCTAAAGGATTCAGACCTAGAACAGATTCCTGTGATTTCGCTGAATGCTTCTGGAATGGAGAACCAGCCAGGCTTCCGAATCAGTCTTAAGCTGGCAAATCGGCTGATCGCTGCGGCTTGCTATGGTGATCTAATGATGCGGTTGCTAAATCATTTTAGGCCGTATGAGGTCGTTCCACAGAGTGCTGAGCGTTTATTCCGTAAGGGGATGGAGCGCTGTAAGGTCAGCCTAGTCAACTTCTCGTTCCGAGAATATAAACGTCTGATTCGTGAAATTGTAGCTGATTTTTGTAAGCTGCCCGTTACAGGTGCTACTAAACCAAGAGTAGGCATTGTTGGAGAGATCCTGATTAAATTTCATCCGGACGCCAACAACCGCATCATCGAGATGATTGAGGCAGAGGGCGGAGAAGCGGTAATGCCAGACTTCTTAGATTTCATCTTTTATTGCGTGTATAATCCGATCTACAAAGCCGAGCAATTCGGTAAAAGTAAACGGCTAGGATATATTAATCCGATGTTGATCTCCTATCTGGAGATTTATCGCAAGCAGATAAAGGTAGCTCTTGAGGATGCCGGACTGGCTAAAGGACGGGAAAATATTTATGGTCTTGCTGAGAAGGCCAGCCGACTGGTATCCGTAGGAAATCAGATGGGTGAGGGATGGTTCCTGACTGCAGAAATGATGGATCTGCTGGATAATGGTGTGAATAATATTGCTTGTATTCAACCGTTCGCCTGCTTGCCCAATCATATTACCGGGCGTGGGATGATTAAGGGCCTTAAGGAGTTGTATCCAGGTGCGAATATCGTCGCCATTGATTATGATGCTGGAGTTAGTGTAGTTAACCAAGCGAATCGAATCAAGCTGATGATGTCGATTGCCAGCAGTCAGGAAGGGAATGCTGTGTCTGATTTAGAACCATCACTTAAATCGCTGCAGCAGCCCCTACTTGAAGGCTCCTACAGTTTGACCTGAGCTTAAAAAGGTAACATATAGACGAAGTGCCTATAAAAAGCGGACCAAGAATTCACTTGGTCCGCTTTTTTGTGCTGATTATTAGTTTGTTGAAGGAGAGCTGGCTACGCCTCTCCACCGTTTCAGATGAGGCAGCTGTTCGGCGAGTAATTTGCGGGCGACAGCCACATCCATTCCTTCTTGAACCAAGTAGCCTGTACAAATGTCAGACATTTCTTGCAGCGTAATATCAGGCTGTTTAAATGCTCCATCTTCGTAGCAGTATACACAATAATCCTCGATCTTTTGCCCTTCCTTGTTCGTTCCAAGTAAATCTTCCGTAGGCATAGGCATCCCACAGCTTTGACAAAATTTCGGTTCGCCTTGCATTTGCCCTACATGCTCTTGATTCATATACAGCACTCCTTTTAAAAGTATGCGAAGCTTATGAGCACTCGCTTTAAGTACATTATAGAACTATGAATCTGACGACATACCGTCAGGTTTAAAGCGAGGTTGCATATTTTTTGGCAACCCCAAGAGCCAACTCTCCAAGCTTCTGACGAATATGTTCCGGCTCTAGCACTTCTAAAGCCGTTCCGAAGCTGAGCAAGAAACCATAGAGCCATCCGTCCTCGGGATAATGGATGGACACGTTATATCCACCATGTCCGTCCGGTTGAAGCTCAGTGGAGTCAAAGCGATCTTCCGCTAGATGTCTGCCTTCAGCTGTGAAGTGCAGAAGGATTGGCGACACTACTGAGGCAGAAGTCACTCGCTGATAATCAGTGCTCCAGGGCAGCTCATGCATGTCCCTATCTTCTCTAATGAACTCCCGTTTTTCTTTAACGAGTCCTTTCATACGATGCAGCTTGAATAATCTGAAATCCTGGCGTTGCAGGCAGTAACCATACAAGTACCATGCTTGTCCTTTTAAGACTAAAGTATAGGGCTCGACAGAACGCTGACTGGACTGCCCCTCGGCATTGACATAATCAAAGGCCACAGTTCTGTTTTCTTCCAGCGCCTCTTTTAGAGTTGCAATCTTCTCTTCTAGGATAGGCTGAAGACCCCAAGGAGAGAAATCGATGATAAGCTGGGTCGTTTTGCTTCGGAAAGCGGCGGTCTGTGAGGGCGGGATTACGCTACTGATCTTCTCCATGAGCAGAGTGTGTTCAGTTCCGCCATAAGAGGAGACGCTTTGCAGAGCGGAGAAAATATCAGCCAGCTCGCGGTCGGTCAATACATTGCGGTCTAACCGGTAGCCTTCCATAAGGCCGATACCACCACCCGATCCCTGATAGGTGACGATAGGAATTCCAGCCCCATTAATACTTTCAATATCACGGTAAATGGTACGCACGGACACTTCGAACATGTCGGCGAGCTCCTTCGCCTGAATGAGACGCCGGTTCATTAGTAGAATGACGATAGAGAGCAATCGATCAATTTTCAAAAAGTAGAGCCCTCCTTTTCGGATAATTTCGTTATGTAATGATGTACTACATCTTAGCAAATTCTTGAAAATAAAGCATGGATGAAGCCTCGGGCGCTGGGTTTTGCTGGGGGAGCAGGGTTTTCTGTAATTGCTATACTGTTGGCAGGGTATGCGTTGATACGTAGTAAAAAGAGCGGTGAATTCACCGCTCCTTGGAAGGTTTTTTAATCTGGGCCTGAATCCGAGTGGCAGCTTTGCCAGGGAAGAGGCGGGCACCAATGTTTTTGCGATAACGGTAAATGATCACAAGAGCTGCTATTACTGCACCACCAGAAATAATCCAAAGCGCATATGACTCGAACAAATGGAAGATGCCCATCCACTGTGGACCAAACACCTTTCCGATGCTAAGAAACAGTAATACCCAGAATACGGCTCCACTATAAGCATATAGGGCGAATTTACGGAAGGGAAGCGCGATAATACCAGCAAAATAACCTGTAAAGTGCCGTACCCCTGGAATGAAATAACCGATAAAAATTAGAAAGCTTCCGTATTTCTCAAACCATTTCTGTGTTTTTTCTAGCTTAGTAGGTGAGAATAGAAACCATTTTCCATATCGCTGGATAAAGGGCATACCGGCTTTTAATCCGACAAAATAGGTGAGGGTCATCCCAGCTGTGGTGCCTGCAAAAGCAACTACAATTAGCGTAAAGAAATCAAGTCTCCCAGTATAGGAAAGGAAACCGGCAAACGCCATAGTGGTCTCTCCGGGAAAGGGCAGGGCAACGAACTCGAGAAGTAATCCAAAGAATAATACGCTATATCCATATTTGGTGAATAATTCTTGTATAAAACTCAGCATTTCCATAAGATTGTCACTCTCCAAGAGGCAGTTGCCTTATTCTATTTTACAGCTTGTCTTCATACAATCTACCAAATGGCTTTTAAGCCAATAGAATGCTGGAGGTAGAGAAGATGAAGGGTAATAAAAGCGCACACAGCCGCCGAAAGTTGATAAGCGGATTGCTCGTTATGGTTGTAATATTCATCGTAATGCTCGGATGGAGTATAGGGAAAAACTTGAATTCATGGGAGCTCCGATCCTTGCAGCCCGCTAGCGCCGAGTCTGTATCTGTTAAGAATAAGCTTACCGCAGCGACGATGCAAGATTTGCCATCTGCAGTAGAACCACTCGCTTCTGCATCTCCGGAAGTTCACTCCTCTTTAAGTGCGGCCCTTACTGTGACTCAACTCCCTCAAGCTAATGGGGTAGAGAAAATATCCAAGGTTTCGACAACGAGTTCTGCAATCACAGCAGCCAAAATATCTAAAAAAACAGTCTATATTACATTTGACGACGGACCTAGCGATAACACCTTCAATGTACTTGAAATTTTACATCAGGAAGGTGTGAAGGCAACCTTTTTTGTTCTTGGTAATCAAGCGAAAAGCCATCCTGAGCTCATCGACTCCATATGGGAACAGGGCCATGCGATTGGCAATCATACCTATAATCATAATTACCATGATTTATATAGTGGATTCACGGAATTTTGGAATCAAATTAAACAGACTGAAGAGATTGTTCAGGGGATTACAGGGGTTCGGCCACAGCTTATCCGCGCCCCAGGTGGAACCTATGATCATTTTGATAATACCTATTTCAATTTATTGAAGCAAGCAGGTTATAAGGTGATGGATTGGACGGTGGATAGCGGCGATTCTAAACGGAAAGGCGTGCCAGCCTCAGAAATTTTGAAGGAATCCACAATGGATATGAAGTCTTCCCAGGTTATTTTGCTGCTACATGATGGTGGCGGTCATCAAGAGAGCGTCAAAGCGCTGCCGGACATTATTGCACGCTATAAGGCGGCTGGATATGACTTTGGCCTATTGGATGAAACGGTAGAACCTGTACAATTTAGAGTCTCTTCAAAAGCCACTAATTTGGGACGGGAAAAGCCTTCAGAAGCTTGGGTCGCCTCAAATATCACACCGAATGCGGAGCTCTTTGCGCCTGGAAAGCCATTGATTCTGGAGGTCGGAAAGCTGGAGACGAAGCTGAATCCCGGGGAATATTCCGTGCGAAATGGACAGTATATGGTTCCGCTTCGTGCTGTAATTGAACGGCTTGGAGGGCGAGTTAGCTGGGATGTGAATAGCCGAAGTGGAGAAATAGATTGGAACGGGAAAGCGGTCATTGCCGATGTAATGAACAAACAATTGATTCTAAACCATCCTGATAAGGGTCAAAAGACAATCGATGCGAGGGTAGAAATGATTGGTGGATCGATCTGGGTATCGCTACGAGAACTGCTGGAGACAACAGGTCATCCTCCGCTTAATATAAGCGTTAATGAAGTAGAACGCCGGGTAAAAACATTCTGAAAGAAGAGCTGAGGCTGTCTAGTAAAAAGAAAAAACAAATGTCTGGGCACCCTTTTTCATGGGAAGAATAGATAGTAATAAGTTCCTGAGCTGGGAACAAGTCTATGACCAAAGGATGGGTGTACCATTGTCCTCTTCATCACTAATTGATCAATTGAAGAAAGATGCCGGAAGTGTCAAAAGCTTCTCTTATCCGCGTAGCCGAAGTGCTCTGATGGAATGGTTAAGGATGCTAACTGTGGCTGGAATTATAGGTGCTTTATATGTTTGGCGAGGAGGTCCGTCTTTGCTGTTTCTCCTGATCGTTGTTGGAGTTATTATGCTCGGTGGACTTATGCTTCAGCTCTCTGGTCCACGGACGATTAAGCTAGTTCGTACAATTACTCCTGCGAGACCGATGGCTGGAAATACACTTCATGTGAAGGTACAGCTGAGCTTCTCTTCTCGGTTGCCTCTCCCTTGGATGACCATTGCCGATTATTGGGGTGATAGCCATCATCAGAAGCTGCTATTTCCTGGATTCAAACGTTCTTTTTCATACACATACACGATTGAAAATTTATCTCGCGGCAATCATCATCTGCTTGGCTGTAGAGTAACTTGGGGAGATTTCCCGGGTTGGTTCACGGGAAGATCTGAACCGGATGGAGGACAGAGTTTTAAGGTGCTGCCAGCGCCTTTATACTTTGGTGGAACTGTACCAGATAGCGGATTTATGACGGGTGACACCTTGTATTCTAGAAGGGGAAGAAGCATCAGCGATGAGGCTTTGGAATCCAGGGATTATGAGCCAGGAGATCCACTTAGCCGAATTCATTGGAAGAATAGTGCAAGAACGGGAGCACTGCAGAGCAAAGTTCCAGAACGGGAAAAGGCAAGAATGACCTGTATCGTATTGGCTAATGACCCGTTCAGCTACGAGGTTCCTACAGATGCGCTTAAACCTCGTGGGAGCCGAGACGATTCGCCTCCAGCATTTGAGAAAGCGGTGTCGACAGCGATGGGGCTGATGCTCTCCGCTGAGCGTTCAGGTGCTTATGTTCAGTTGTTTAGCGGCGGTTGGCCAGAAGGTATGGCTAGACATGAAGGTCTGGGTAAAATCCCAGGGAGAGTGCTGGATATTCTGACTGAAATTTCTCTGGATGGCACTAGAAACCTGTCGCTGCTGCTTGATGATGCCTCCCGAGGCTGGATTCCGGGGATGACAGTAGCCATTATCACGGGACGACTAGAAGAGGAATCTGCCAAGGTGATTGCCAAGTTCTTGATGCAAGGTGTGAAGGTGGAGCTTTATTATGCTTGGGACCAATCAGCACCGAAGCCAGGGGAGGCTCGCCAGCCTGGAAGGGGAACTGTCGGAGATAGTTTGGCTCGTCTTGGAGCACGAATGTTTTGTCTGGATGATGCATTGCCAGCATTCAGATTCAGGGAGGTAGAGTTCCATGAATCATCCGGAAAACCAACACTACGGTAAGGGAAAATCGGGTGATACAGAACTGGCTATGAATGGCTTTCAGTTCAATTTGGGGCAAATAGAGAACAGACATGCCGGTAAGCAGAGAAAAGTGCCTCTGTACTATCGTTTGCTGTTCTCTTTGGCCATTATGGGGCTATTTATTGAATGGTTACTCCCTTTATATAGGTCTGCTTTATTAGAAGATACCTCCAAGATGCTACAAGTTCTAATGGTATTGGCGGCAGTGTTGCTGTTATGGGGGATATTTCAGATTCCGGGGTGGCTACTGCTAAGTATTCAATTTCTTATTACTGTTTCAGCATGGCTTTACTTATGCAGTGGGGGCGAAGGCATAGGGTGGTTAGGGATTTATGCGGACGAAATTCCGAATGATCTCATTCTGCTTCTTTCTGGACATGTTTCTCAGTTAAGCGAGATCAGCAGGCTTTTGATATTGATTGTAGGTTGGGGGCTATTGGTATCCTCAGTACAGC
Organism: Paenibacillus sp. FSL R5-0923; assembly: GCF_038009145.1. NCBI lineage: Bacteria > Bacillati > Bacillota > Bacilli > Caryophanales > Paenibacillaceae > Paenibacillus > Paenibacillus sp. FSL R5-0923. The sequence goes on along the minus strand of NZ_JBBPAT010000001.1, from coordinate 68,635 downwards.
AGCTTGCACTCTTCCGAGGGAGTACAGTGCTATTCACAGCAGTTACAATCATTTACTTGCTGATCTTGGATATGGGCTTTGACGTCAATACCACAATGGATATTGTGATATCAATGGGTCTTATTTTTTGGATGCACGCGATGAGTGGTCTCCTGCGTCTTCAAGAACGTGAGGGAGTTACTACACTGCCTTATGCGCGTTGGGGAGGGTTGACTTTGGCGACAGCCATTGTCGTGATGGCAACAGCATGGTTCGGTGGGCAGCTGCTCGGGGCAAGACCAACCAGCGAGCTTACGTTGCAATCGACATTTCAGAAGCTGCAGACTTGGGCTTCAGGCCATTTACCAGAAGATAAGGCGTCTAATGCTTCAGGAACAACAGGGTATAGTTCGAATGACGGTGAACTCGGTGCCCCGTTATCCCGCAATACTGAACCAGTCTTTACAGCTATAACTAGCGAGCGTACTTACTGGCGAGGTGAGAGCATTGCTTACTATGATGGTCGCCGATGGATCAGGGGAGGCGAAGAGTTTATGCCGCTTAATCTGTCTGGTATTCCAAAGAATCCTTCATTGATGCTAAGCGGTGAAACTAGGAAACGAACACTTCAACAGCGGATACAATTTGCCACCCCTTCTTCTGGGGGAATTCCTTTATTCAATGCGGGAATAATAACTGATGTTGAGTCGGTTGAACTCTTGGGCGGAAGTAAACTGGGATATGTGCTGTCTAACATAGACAGAGAGAGTTTTCGTCTGCCTGATTCAATAGGCTCTGCACGGATCACAGAATATTCAGTGGAGTCCTTACTTCCTGAGAGCGATCCACTACTGCTTCGTGGTTTAAGCAGTAGCGATCCTCAGGACATTATGGGCAAGTATTTGCAATTGCCAGATTTGTTACCCGTACGAGTGAGAGATCTGGCGGAGATGCTTACAGCTTCTTCAGGTAACCGCTATGACTCTGTAACTGCCATTAAGGATTACTTACAACATGGATATTCCTATACGTTGAACACAACGGTTCCACCATCCGGATCTGATTTTGTGGATCACTTTTTATTTGAGACGAAACAAGGCTACTGTGTTCATTTTGCAACAGCTATGACCGTACTGCTGCGCAGTGCAGGAATTCCTGCTCGTTATGTCCAAGGCTTTGGGCCTGGGACCTTGCAGGACGATACTATGCCGGCGAAGTATTTAGTCACCCAGGGCGATGCCCATGCTTGGGTGGAGGTCTATTTCGCCGGCGCCGGTTGGGTCCTATTCGACCCAACGCCTGGCCCCGCCCTTGCCGCCGGCTTCGCCGCACCGGCGCTGCCTGCGGCAGCCTCGCTCGCGCCGCAAGCTGCGCGAAGCGCGGGCTTGCCCGCCCTGCCGCTGGCGGGCGGGACCTCTGCCGCGCCGCTCGCTGCCGCGGCGCTGCTTCCCGCCGCCGCTTGGCGCTGGCGGCGTAGCCTGGCTCTGCTGCTGGCCGCGCGCAGCGCCAGCAGCATGAGCCGCGAGAGGCAGCTGCGCGCTGCCTCTCTAGCTTGGCACGGGCTGGCGGAGCGGTATGGACCGCCGCCGCCCGGTGTCACTGGCAGGGAGTATGTGGACTCCCTGCAGATCTACGATGCCGGACTAAGCGAAGCCGTCCGGCAGTTCGTACGCCAGTGGGAGACCCTGGCGTACGCGCCTTCAGCCATCGTCGCAGCCGATCCCGTGAACGAAATGCCTACAATGTCTGCAACGTCTAGAATGTCAGCAAGGTCGATGATATCTGCAATCCCTGCAATGTCTGCGGCGCCAGCATCACCAGCATCACCTGCAGAGATCAGCGAGCTTACTACTCATAATGCGTCCGCGTTTATACGTGAATGCCTGATCATCACCTTCCGGTTAACTTAATCGGTCAGAACAGCTGATGCTGCTATACAATTCCTTCCATGGAAAGGAATGTTCTTCATGAAGTTTAACTCTCTCCTATTATGAGAAGTGTGTTCTCCTTTCCTTGACGATGAGAATTAACCATGAGTATAATGAATCCAATAATCAAGGGAGGCTCGTAATGAATAAGCCAAATGAAATTATCGTCGTTCTCGATTTTGGGGGACAATACAACCAACTTATCGCGCGCAGAATTCGGGACCTGGGAGTATACAGCGAACTTTTGCCGTACAATACGCCAGTAGACAAGATCAAAGCACTTGCACCTAAAGGGATTGTCTTCTCTGGTGGCCCTAGCAGTGTATATGCTGAAGATGCTCCACATGTAGATCCAGCGATCTATGATTTAGGAGTACCGATCTTCGGTATTTGCTATGGTATGCAGCTAATGGCTCACCAACTTGACGGTAAAGTGGAACGCTCCGCTAAACGTGAATATGGTAAAGCCGATATTGATTTTGAAGATGGTACTGCACTAGTTGCTGGGCTAGAGAGCCGTCAGACGGTATGGATGAGCCATGGTGACCATGTGGTTGAACTTCCAACAGGATTCAAGCTGGATGCAGGAACTGAAAGTGCTCCAATCGCGGCAATGAGCAATGATGAGCGTAAATTGTTCGCGGTTCAATTCCACCCAGAAGTACGTCACTCTGTACATGGTAATGAGATGATCTCGAACTTCTTGTATCAAATTTGCGGTTGCGACGGCAAATGGACGATGGAATCGTTTATTGATGAAGCTATTCAAGATATTCGTAACCAAGTTGGAGACAAAAAAGTACTCTGCGCACTTAGCGGTGGCGTAGATTCTTCCGTAGTTGCAATGCTTATTCACCGTGCAATCGGTGACCAATTAACTTGTATGTTTATTGATCACGGTCTTTTGCGTAAAGGTGAAGCTGAAAGTGTTATGGAGACCTTCGTAGGTAAATTCGATATTCATGTCGTGAAAATCGATGCACGCGAGCGCTTCATGAGCAAGCTTGCAGGTGTTGAAGATCCTGAACAAAAACGTAAAATCATCGGTAACGAGTTTATCTACTGCTTCGACGAAGAGTCGGCTAAGCTCGGAGATTTCGCATTCCTTGCACAAGGTACACTGTATACGGATATCGTTGAGAGCGGAACAGCTACGGCACAAACGATTAAATCTCACCACAATGTGGGCGGTTTGCCGGAAGACATGAAATTCAGCTTGATCGAGCCACTAAATACCTTGTTTAAGGATGAGGTTCGTAAACTGGGTGAAGAGCTGGGAATGCCACGTGCTATCGTTTGGCGTCAACCTTTCCCTGGTCCAGGTCTTGCTATCCGTGTCTTGGGTGAAGTAACAGAGGACAAGCTTACTATCGTTCGCGACTCTGACTACATTCTGCAAGAGGAAATTGCTAAAGCGGGATTAGACCGTGAAATTTGGCAATACTTCACTGCCCTGCCTAACATGAAGAGTGTTGGTGTTATGGGGGATGCTCGTACTTATTCCTACACAGTAGGTGTGCGCGCAGTAACTTCCATCGACGGAATGACGGCTGACTGGGCGCGTATCCCATGGGATATCCTTGAGAAAATCTCCGTACGTATCGTTAACGAAGTTGAGAACGTAAACCGCGTAGTGTATGACATTACTTCGAAACCACCAGCAACAATCGAGTGGGAATAGGATCGGTGCAACTATAGATTTCAAAAAAACTCTCTTTTATTTGCGTTATCCAGCAAATAAAGGGGAGTTTTTTTATTTCTCAAGTAAAGGGTTGTGCTGGAGACGCCGTTTTCACAAATCTTTCATGAACACGTTTTGTTGAAAGGGCTTGCAACCCTCGAAAAGTTATGATAAATTGAACTTGTCTAAAAAATAGACAAGATAAACAAGTACATTTTCTACTAAAGGGGCCAATCAAAATGATGACTATTTCCAAAGAGACACCTCATATTAAACCGAACGGGGTAGAGATCGCTGAATCGATTCTGTTGCCTGGTGATCCTTTAAGAGCTAAGTTCATTGCGGAAACTTTTTTAGAAGATTACCAGTGCTTTAACGAGGTAAGAGGAATGTTAGGATATACCGGTACTTACAAAGGGAAGAAAATCTCTGTTATGGGTACGGGAATGGGTCCAGCGAGCATGGGAATTTATTCTTGGGAATTAATCAATGTATTTGGAGTTAAGAATTTAATCAGAATTGGTACCTGTGGTGCAATGCAAGAAAACATTGAGCTATACGATGTAATTTTTGGTATGGGAGCTGCAACGGATTCCAATTATGGTCATCAATATAATTTACCTGGACAATATCCACTAACGGCTTCTTTTGAGCTTTTGGAGAAAGCTAAGAAAATAGCAGATGATCAAGGACAAAAGGTTCATATTGGTAATATTTTATCCAGTGAAATATTTTATAATGCGGATCAGGCAGCTAATAAAAAGTGGCAGGATGTAGGGATTTTGGGTGTTGAAATGGAATCTGTAGCCCTCTATTGGAACGCTATCCAAGCACGTGTAAAAGCGCTGTGCATTCTAACAGTGAGTGATCATCTTATTACAGGAGCACAGACCACTTCGGAGGAACGCCAAACTGCATTTACTAAAATGATGGAGATCGCATTAGAGTTAGCATAAATGCTTTCCTTCTATGTGAAACTAATGAAAACGATATAAAGTTTATACAGCATGAGATATTGGAAGCCTGTTATGTAAAGTCGTTCCGGTTATATTATTTTTAATTACTAGATAAGGGATGAGAGTAGAATGAAGAAATTTAAACGTGTACATTTGATCGTCATGGATTCAGTAGGCATTGGAGAAGGGAAAGACGCGGATCAATTTAACGATGTTGGCTCCCATACCCTTTTACACATTGCAGAACATATGAATGGATTAAATCTGCCCAACCTGGCCAAATTGGGTCTGTCCAATATTGAAGAAATTTTAGGTGTTCCGAAAGCTGAGAAACCACTTGCTTATTATACTAAATTACAGGAAAAATCAGTCGGGAAAGATACAATGACAGGTCATTGGGAGATCATGGGTTTAAATATTGATCAACCCTTTAATGTGTATCCAAATGGATTCCCCGACGAATTAATTAAACAGATCGAGGACATAACTGGCCGAAAAGTAGTAGCGAATAAGCCTGCAAGTGGAACGGCTATTCTTGATGAATATGGCGAGCATCAAATGAAAACAGGGGATCTGATCGTTTATACCTCTGCTGACCCGGTTCTGCAAATTGCAGCTCATGAAGAAATCATCCCATTAGAAGAGTTATATGATATTTGTGAGAAGGTTCGGGAAATCACCAAAGACCCTGCCTATTTAATTGGTCGTATTATTGCCAGACCTTATGTAGGCCAACCCGGGAAATTTACGAGAACCTCCAATCGTCATGACTATGCCTTAAAACCATTTCATAAAACCGTTATGAATAGCTTGCAAGACGGAGGTTATGATGTCATCGCCATTGGTAAAATCAATGATATTTTCGATGGTGAAGGCGTTACTGAATCCATTCGTACAAAAGACAATATGGATGGCATGGATAAACTGCTTGATGTAATTAAGAAAGATTTCACTGGAATGAGCTTTTTGAATTTAGTTGATTTCGATGCTTTATACGGTCATCGTCGTGATCCGGAAGGCTATGGAAGAGCATTAGAGGAATTTGATAAACGATTAGATGAGGTATTCGATTCCATTCTAGAAGATGATTTGTTAATCATTACGGCTGACCATGGAAATGACCCAACCTTCCCTGGTACAGACCATACTCGTGAGTTTATTCCTGTCCTAGTCTATTCCAAGCAATTAAAGGACAGTGGCGCATTACCTGAGCATGATACCTTTGCTGATATCGGTGCGACTATAGCAGATAACTTTGATGTTGATATGCCAGACAACGGTGAGTCTTTCCTGCCATTTCTTAAATAATTGATATCGCATAAAAACCTCCAAAGTTTCTTTTTGGAGGTTTTTACGTTGCGATTGAAGCAGAGAAGGACATTCCTTGTCGCTTGAAAAATGATGTGTCATAATGGGGAGAAAAGGACATTAGATGAATGAACACGCATAAACTAGATAAATTGAAACGGCCGCTTTATATCAGTGTATATGATGAGCTTCTTCTTCAGATTAACAAAGGAGAATACCTCGTAGGTAGCCAGCTTCCTTCAGAACCGGATTTAGCCAAAAAACTAGGGGTTAGTCGCGCTACTTTAAGGCAAGCTTTAGTTCTTTTGCAAGATGATGGATTAGTAAGAAATGTTCGTGGTAAGGGGAACTTTGTACTTGAATCTTCTTTTAAACAAGAGGATACTCAATTAGAGAAACTGAGCAACCCCATGCATAAATGTCATATAAGCGCATTTGACCAAGTAGATCTACATTATCGGCTGGACCCGCAAACGGAACATACCAAACAAGTATTAAGAAGAGATTCAGCTACAGTTGTAGCTTTGGAACGTTTGTATAGAGCAGGAGGAGAGCTACATGCTTACGCTTTTACTTTTATGTCTATGCAAACAGTAGAGAGGTTATCTTTGGATCTTGATAGTAAAGAGAGAATGCTGGATTTTCTAGAGAATCAGGCTTATGTAGATGCTAACCATGGGAATATTGAAATAAAATATACGCATACCGTTAACTTAGCAGATCGGAAAGATAAATTAATGGGGCAGAACGAGTGCTTTTTACTACTAGAAACCCTTTACGACAAAACAGAGCCAGATTATCCGTTAATGTATACTAAATTTTATATTCCACAGCAGTTCTCAAATTTAAAATTAATTTTGTCTAAAGGCTGACCAATAATAATAGATTAGAAAAACTCCCTTTTATCTGCGATATTTAGCAGACAGAAGGGAGTTTTTTGACCCGAATCAAAGAGTTTTTCGAGGGGGGATTGCTTAATGCAAAATAAATCCTTCTTCTTCGGCTTCATTGCTTGGCAGGAAAGGCAGCTTCGGGTTCGTTTTCAATAAAGTATCCATCAACGCATGATCAAAATTATGCTTTACTACACAGTTGCGGTCAAAAATCATGGTAGCCTCATCTCCCGGTTTACATGCCGGCCACTGGGGAAGGGAAGGGATGTTAGGATTGCCATAGCGTGCAAAGCTTACCCATGCCCCACAGATGCGCTCCTCCATCCGATCGGAAACTCCCGGAATGAGGCACACGGGAACACGTTTCGTATTATGGAATACGAAAGGGATCTCAGCGCAATGCCATGCTATCTTGCCGCCCTCAAAAGGAAATTCATAAGCAAATAAGTAGGAGTAGGTAGGAGCTTCCTCGTGTACGGACTTCTTCTCAATAAAGTCCTTGGTTGGAATACGGAAGAAGGTATCTAAGAATAGCAGGTCGGTCAAGTGTTTATCCGGATACGCTTCCCTAAATTGTGTGACAAGCTTCTCCGTAAGACTGCCATACTTTTGAGACAGCATCTCCATGGTGGCTTCCTCAGTCGCGTCCTGCTTGTTAGGAACACCGGGACCAAAAGCGAACTCACCAAATACGCTACCAATCAATACCGGAATGGTCTTCGCATGCTCGGTAAAGCCCACCTCTCTAGGATCGCCTACATAGAATTCATTAGGCATAGGATTACCGCCAATGTATTCCCCTTGCATTGCGAGTGCTGGTGCAACTTTATTATATGCTGCAGCTAACTGAGGATAAGGAACCGCTTCCAATTTTTCTACTTCTACCTCGCCAAAATTAAGCTCTGTCAACAGTGCCTTTACGATGGCGGTACTATCGGTCTTGCGGGTGTCCAAAAACCCATCAATTAATCCGCTCTGGATAACGCCCTTATGGAACAGGCCGTCTGCTGCTGGAGTATTCATTAGTGTCCATACCTTCATACCGCCACCAGACTGTCCGAAGATGGTCACATTGTCCGGGTCGCCGCCGAAAGCTGTAATGTTTTCCTGAATCCATTTTAAAGCTGCTACCATATCGGCATTTCCGGCATTAGCGGAATTGACGTATTTATCTCCAAAAGCAGACAGGTTCATGTATCCCAGAATATTCAATCGGTGATTTAAGGTTACTACGACCACATCACCGAACTCGCTAAGCTTGTCTCCTTCATAAGCTACCTGTTCAATAGAAGAGCCAGCTGCGAAACCGCCCCCGTGCAGCCATACCATAACAGGTTTTTTGGCCTGCGGTTCAAGGCTCTGAGTCCAGATATTCAGATACTGACAATTCTCATCCATAGGCCAGTAACGGTGAGGAACCAGCACTTCCATTTGGGGCTGATCCTGGGTTAACATGGGAGACACATAACCGTAAGCGAGTGCATCCTTAATTCCCTCCCAAGGCGCTACCTCTGTGGGCATCTGGAAGCGCTTGGCATCTGCGTACTTTATCCCGTGAAAGGTATAAGTGCCGTTGACCTGAAAGCCTCTCATTTTTCCAGCTTTGGTCTGTACAATGGGTTCTGCTGAGGAACATACGAAATTTTTTGCTGTCATCATCGAAATCCTCCTTACCTAAGATAGCCCCATTATAATAAAAGAACGATAGTGAAAAATACAGGAAACTTATCTGCTTTATCCTTATTCTTTGCTTCTTTTCTGGAGGTCAGCAGATCTGGCCTCAGGATAAGAAAATAATCATGATAAAAAAGTCAAGATTCCCTTATGCAACAGAAATCATCACCACCCTCTAGAAACTCTATTGTAAGATCTGTGACAATATAGACTCTAATGTTTTTGCTTGATAGGGCTCGCCAAATTCATATAATACATCGATTGCTGATTGAGCAAGCTTCGTTCCTTCTTCTTTACTGTTTCTTTTAATTTTAATTAGACCGTTATAATACTTATATACAATCTTAAAGAACAGCGTTTGATATTGAGGACTGCTAATATTATTTAAGTTCTCTAGTAAGATCTCTGCATAGCTTATTTGATTGATCATAATTAATTCGTAAATCATATTGGTTAGCATTACACATATGACATCTCGTCCGCGTTCGTGAGCTTCATATTTTTTCATAGACTTAATAAGCGTTTGAAAGAGTATATCTCTTTGATCGTAATCTATGTAATTTAAAGTATTTGTGAACAGCTGCATTTCTTGGAGGGTCCAGGATTGGAGATTGTTGAGATAGTTAGTGATCGTCTCGATATCTTCTGTCAAAATGACATTCTTCTCAAACTGACCCGTCAAGTTAAAGTGCTTCAATAATCTTATACGAGACCTGACTTCTGCCAGATGAATTTTTGAGGTCAGATCCTCTCTCTGATGTAGTTCTTGATAAATCTCAATTAATGCTTCGAGATCGTTATTGTTTCCAGCTTTGGAATATTTGTTGGTAAATGTATCGTGTTTTGATAGTTTATAACCTCTATAAATGTAGAAAAATTCATCAATTCCCATCATAAGTCGATTTAAAATTTGTTCTAACAGTCTTAATGTGATCTCATGGTTTCCTTTTTCAAATTCAATGGCATATGATTTCGAGATAATATCTAAATACACTTCTTTTTGACTTAATCCCTTATTGGTCCGTATATTTCGAATAACCTCACCGTAGGTATTCAATTCGTTCGCCACCCTCTTATTGAAATCGTGAGCTTTTATTATATTTCAGAGAGAATCTAATTTGATTACGAAATTTTGATATTTGAAAGTCTGCTCATTGTGGTTTTTTGAGCTACTTGGAAATATTAGCAAATAAATCGAATCCGTTGGAAATTTCTTCAATTTAAGGTCCTATTTATAAGACCTTTGTCGTAACGGGACATAAAAGCAATTATGATGTAAGTACGTTAGATGGATTAATGGAAGCATAAGTTTTATATTTCCTTGGAAGGATTTGATTTATTATGAATAATAAAAGTGATTTTTTCAGATTTGAGCGTAAAAATGATGATTTCCCGTTCTACAGTGAACTGTCATCGCCTAGTCTAAATTTGAAGAGCAGCCTCATTTTTCTCGTTTCTGTCGCGGTTGGTTTTGCTCTGTTTCTTATTATGTTTGGAGGTCCCAATGTACAGCCCTTTATGAATGTGATTTTTCCTTTAGCAGCAGTAATCTTTGTGGCACGAAGTCAATGGACATCATTATTCAGAAAATTAGTAGCTAAAGATATTCTTTTAATTCTTGGAACTTACGTTGCAAATTTGATTGTGACAGGTATTGTTGGTTTCCTTATTACGAAATTGTTTAGTACGAGCGCTAATCCCGCAACCGATAGTTTCAATGGTAATTTTGCTGATGCAATTCCGTTCTTCTTGAGAACGATCCCGATGCTGTTTGGTGAAGAATTAATCACGATACTTCCATTCTTGGTCGTGCTATCATTTGGAGTTAAGAAACTTAAGATGAGTAGAAAGTCTGCTATAATTTTAGCCTGCATAGTTTCAGCTATTTTATTTGGGGCATACCATTTACCAACGTATAATTGGAATATTGTCCAAGCTATTCTCGGTATTGGTATTGCACGGATCGTTCTGCTATATCCATATCTTAAGACTAAAAATATATGGACATCGTTTATAGTGCACGTGATGAATGACTGGACAATGTTTGCTTTGGCCTTTTGGGCATCCACTCGCTAATTTTTCTCAAAGGATTTTTTGCGATAGAGTCTTTACAAACACCTGCAACTCCTTATTGAACAAGGGGCTGTAGGTTTTTTTGTATTCAAAAAAATGTGATAGACGCTATATAGCTGCTCAATATGAATGTGATAAAATGGGGAAAATCTATCATAGGGAGAAATTAACATGGGATTTTCTCTTCTCGGCACACTAATGGCATTAATCCTTCTTGCCCCAAGTTTGCTAATGATTAAGTTTCCACCTGAAAATGTACCTTCGGGTTTGCGAGATGCAGGACCAATCTATACCCTCTTGGAGAGAGCAGGGCAATTGGGTTGTATAGGTATTCTTGCGATCTCACAGGATAACTTTCAACAGGTAAAGTTTGGCGTAATTGCTGTCTTTATTGTCTTGATTATTGCTATTTATTATGGTCTATGGGTTCGATATATAGTTAAGGGGCAGCAATTTAAATTATTATGGGACCCTTTAGTTTTTATTCCGATCCCGATGGCAGTTCTTCCAGTATGTGCATTCGGATTGGCAGCGATTTGGGGAAAATCTATTTGGCTGAGTATTGCAGTAGTTTGTTTAGCAATAGGGCATTTAGCTAATTCTTGGCATAGTTATAAGTACACTAAAGATCAATAACTAGAAACATAGTGAAATATACCCATATAAAAAGTGATCGGATAGTTAATAAGCTGCATTGCAAGAACGAGTTTGATAGTAGATACAAGCATGAAAATGTATGATTTACGAACAATGGAAAAAATAAAGTCGAAAATGTTCGCTTTTTATCATTGACAACTTATATGATGTCCACCTAAAATGATAGAGCACAACAACATAATTCTTTCGTATATTTCCGGGAATTGGCCTGGAAGTTTCTACGAGGTCACCGTAATGACCTGGCTACGATTAAGAAGAGCAGAGCAACCCCGCATTGTCCTTAATTTAGGACTATGGTCATGGGAGGCTACTCTTTTTTTCGAGCCGGTGTCTAACAGATACCGGCTTTTTTGTTGCTGTCAGACACAACATACCTTAGGGGGAGAACAATTTGAATCGGTTTTTCAAGTTGAAAGAGAACGGCACCACAGTTCGTACAGAAATCATGGCGGGCTTGACCACGTTCATGGCAATGGCTTACATCTTGTCGGTTAATCCGAGTACTTTAACAGCATTTGGCCGTATTGATATGGGCTGGTACTCTGTATTTCTAGCGACGGCGCTGGCAGCAGGTATTTTCACCATCGCAATGGGCGTGTTCATAAACTTTCCAGTGGCATTGGCACCTGGTATGGGACTTAACGCATATTTTGCTTCCGTAATTCTATCTTCCGCCACTTCAGAGCATCCATTCACTTGGCAAATGGGTCTGACAGCCGTATTTATTTCCGGTTTGATCTTTATTTTGCTGACTGTAACTCGAGTGCGACAGATCTTACTAACTGCAATTCCTGACAGCTTGAAACATGCGATTACAGTAGGTATCGGGATGTTCATTACGATCCTTGGTCTTAAGAACAGTGGACTCATGACGATTGGTGTTGAAGCCGGTAAAGACATTCCTGCTAACACTTTCACAGATGTCCTTTCCTTTGAAACTATCATTCACATGGGTAGCCTAGAGAATTCCAATGTCCAATTGGTAATTATCGGACTTCTTCTAATCTCTATCCTGATGGTATTGAACGTTAAAGGTGCGATTTTATTCGGTATCTTGGGAACAACTGTCGCTGGTATGCTGATGGGTGTAGTTGATTTCAGTGCATTGTCCAGTCCGGCAACGCCTTGGGTTCCTGACTTCACACAATTGAACTTCTTCCAGTTTGACTGGGATGGTATCCTGCACACAGGTATTGTTTCAGCGATTGCAACTTTCACATTTGTAGAGTTGTTTGATACATTTGGTACACTTGTAGGTACTGCTCAACGCGCAGGTATTATGGATAACCCTGAAGAAGGTAATAGACGTGTAGGTAATGCGATGTTTGTCGATGCAGTTGCTGTAGCAGGTGGTGCGGCACTGGGTACTTCGACTACTACTGCTTTTGTAGAAAGCGCGGCAGGTGTTGCTGAAGGTGGACGTACAGGTCTTACAGCTGTAACAACGGGCGTATGTTTCTTGCTTGCATTGTTCCTTGCTCCAGTGGTTGCTCTTATTCCTGGATCTGCTACAGCCGCAGCATTGATCGTCGTAGGTGTGCTGATGGCACAATCGATCCGTCAAATCGATTTTCAAGATATGGTTGTTGCAATTCCAGCGTTCCTAACACTTGTAATCATGCCTTTCACTTATAATATTGCTAACGGTATCTCCTTTGGTATCGTAACTTATGTAATCCTTGCTTCAGTTGCTAACCTTGCAGGTAAGAAGAAATACGATATTCACTGGATGATGTGGGTACTTGCGATCCTGATCGTTCTCCGTTATGTATTCCTTGGTAGCGAGGGCTAACATATATACAGTATTTCTGAAATTCATCTTGGGCTCCTTCATTACTGAAGGGGCCGTTTTTTTTATTTTGGATTATGTATTCTCCTACTTAACTTGTTGGATGTTCTTCCTTTCCATCATCCAATATTTAGATTATATTGTTGAAGAGGTGATGAATGTTGTCCACAAGATTTAGCAATTGGTCTTCTTATTTTAAAAGTAATCCTTGGCCTCTCTTATTGTTTTTGCTGGGGGCTGTGATTCGCATTTTTTACTTTGGTTCGATTCCAGGTGGCTTGAATCAGGATGAGGCATCTATAGGTTATGATGCTTACGCTATTCTTCATTATGGAATAGACCGCAATGGTATTCATTTACCTATTCACCTCATTGCTTGGGGAAGCGGACAGAATGCACTTTATGCTTACTTATCAATGCCTTTCATATTATTGTTCGGACTTACTCCAATGTCTGTACGTGCGATTAGCTTAATCATGGGTCTACTGGGTATGCTCGTATTCTATCTTCTTTCCAAAGAGCTATTTACTTCCAGAACTGCTGGTATTGTGGCGATGTTTTTTATAGCAATTAATCCTTGGCATATTATGATGTCAAGATGGGCACTGGAATCTAATTTATTCCCCACCCTGATTCTGTTCTCCGTTTATATGTTACTTAAATCATTTCATATTCCGAAGTGGTCTTATGGATTTACAATTATGCTTGCCCTTTCACTTTATGCTTATGGAACATCCTATTTTTTTGTGCCGATATTTGCTTTAGGTGCTGGAATTCTTCTATTCTATACAAGAGCGCTAAAGCTTCGGACCATTCTATGGAACTGTGCTCTGTTTATATTAATGTCACTTCCAATCTTCCTATTTATTATGATCAATCGATTGTCGCTAGAGGGGATTTTGACCCCATTGTTCTCAATTCCGAGATTGACAACACCGCGTGTGGAACAGGTAACTTCTATATTCGGAGGGCAACTATTACATACAGCATTAAGCAATTTCCGGGAATTTTTGAAGATATTAATTAGCGGATCTGATGGTTTGCCTTGGAATTCGATTTCACCTTATGGATACGCGTATCCTATTGCGTTACCCTTTGTACTTATAGGACTTATATTTATGTTAACGACAATACGGAACCGTGGTCGTGAGCGGACTGGACTGCTCGTTATTTTACTTTGGTTGTTTGTTTCCGTTTTGATGACCTTTGTTACGAACGTAAACATTAATCGGATGAATGTAATTTTCTATCCAATCATTTTGCTGATTGTTGCAGGGTTTATGTGGTTAAGCAAGAAAGTAAAAGTATTAGCAATTCTGTCGGCTGTAACCTTTAGCTTATTTTTTGTTCTATTCACTACAGTTTATTTCCGCGATTATCCTAAAGAGATAGGACCGGCTTTCTATGAATCTTTCGGTGAGGCTATACAATATGCGTCTGAAGAGAGTGCTGGGAACATCTACGTGACTGATAAAGTTAATATGCCTTATATTTATGTGCTTTTTTATGAGCAGATCAATCCCCATGATTTCTTAGCAACCGTTAATTATTCTAATCCTGGAGGTGCATTTCAGCAGGTGTCTTCCTTTGGGAGATATAGATTTGGATATTCAAGCATAGTTCCGGGAGAGACAGCGACATATATCTTGTGGAATGGTGATCCCACTCCTGCTGAAAGCGATAATTATTCGGTTAAACGTTTTGCCAACTATACTGTTGTGACCGCTAAGACTGGGGTAGTAGAGGGAATCTCGGAATTTACAAATGGAGGATTTGAAGAGGGGATATCAGGCTGGAGCTTCTCATCCGGTACGGGTGTGGCAACCAATAATCCCTATAATGGAAGTTATTTGGCCTATCTTGATCCGGGATTTGACAAAACGATTACACAATCTATCAGAATAGCAGAACCTGGAGAATATAAGCTTGGTATAATGGTTAGTGCTGGTGGAGAAGAAGGAAGGGTTGGCGTCCGAGTTAATGGCGTAGTGCGGGCGGAGGCTGAAATACCTGCTAGTGAGGTTTATCAAGAGCTTACACTTCCAATGGTATCTATCGGTCAGAATGAGCAAACTGAAATTTTTATTAAAGGCGGTAAAGGCTGGATTAATATAGACGAGGTGAGGTTGGAACGATGATCAAGAGTACACGTACGGCCGCAATGACTGTATTGATGCTGTTATTGTTTTTGCTTCCTGTAACAAGCATTTATGCAGACGGAAATCTATTGCAGAACCCTGGATTTGAGGAGGGAGGAGAGGACGCTCCTTCTAACTGGACTAAGGATATGTGGATTTCTGGAGACAACTCGGGCATACTTTCAATCCAATCGGACGAGGTTCACTCCGGTAGTAAAGCGGCAGTCATTGAGAATATCGAGCCCAATCATTTGAAATGGGTGCAGACGATTAAGGCAACGCCGGACAGCTATTATAAAATCTCTGGATGGATCAAAGTAGTAAGTACCGCAGGCGAGGGAATGGGCGCCAATATACTTGCCGTTGGAGTAGGCGGGGGTTATCCCAACGTAACGGATACGGCAGGAGAGTGGCAATATCTTGAATACATAGGCCAGACAGGACCTAAACAGAAAGAATTCGGCATAGGTGCAAGTTTGGGAGGCTACTCTAGCTTGATTCAAGGTAAAGCTTATTTTGATGATTTGTCTGTAGAAAAATTAGACGCTGCTCCCGAAGGGGCCAACGTCATTTCGCTGGATAGTGCAGCAGTTAGTCAGGATGCTGGTGGCAAAAAAGCGGATACCCCACATAAGGTATCTCCAACCAAGATGCTGCTGATCTCAGCGCTTTTCAGTGTATTTTTTGCAGTGCTTTATACCAAGGCATTCCGCAGTGAGAAGCTTATGAAGCAACCTGAGAATGTCTATTCCAAATGGCTGAGCATTGCCATCGGGGTTGCTTTTATCCTAAGGGTCTGGATTGGTCTGACTGCTCAAGGCTATCAGAACGACATGAATACCTTTATAGCTTGGGGTCAGCGTATGGTTGATTTAGGTCCAGGCAAGTTTTATGAAGAAGGGTATTTTGCCGATTATCCTCCTGGTTATTTGTACATTTTGTACATTCTTAGTTTTATTCGCGGTGTATTTGGCTTTGCGCATGGTTCGGGTGGAGAGAATCTGCTATTCAAACTGCCAGCGATTATTTCTGATTTGGTATTGGGTTTTTTCATATTTAAAATGTCTCGCAAAAAACTCGGCTCAGGGATCGCTTTTGGCTTAACGCTATTATTTCTGTTTAATCCGGCGGTGCTTGTTAATTCAGCGGCGTGGGGACAAGCGGATTCGTTCTTTCTGATTTTCCTGTTGCTCAGTATCCATGGCGCTGCGAACAAAAAGTTTGTTCAATCCGCGATTTTGTTTGTATTAGCAACTTTAATTAAACCACAATCGTTAATATTCACACCGGTATTATTGTTTGCTTTCTATCATCACCGTGCTTGGAAGCAGCTTGGATTTGGAGCTTTGTATGGATTAGGGATATTCGGATTGCTCGCGGCACCATTTTTCTGGAATAACGGTGGTTTAGTGAGCCTTATTAATCTGTATAAGAGTACGTTATCTTCCTATCCCTATTCTTCTGTGAATGCATTTAATCTATATGCACTGACTGACCCGATGTGGTCATCTCTTGACCTAACTTGGTTAGGTATTACTTACCGTGTATGGGGCTTCATATTTATTTTAGTGGCAGTAGCCATAGCAACGTTTTATTCCTTCAAAAAAGATCGCTTGGATTTATCCAAATCCTACTTTATCGGTATGGCGCTCATTGTAGTAGTCTTTGTGCTTGGAACCAAAATGCATGAACGTTATATGTTCCCTGCTGTTATTCTCTGTATGTTCACTTATATAGCGAGTCGGGATCGTAGGTTTTTATCTCTATTCCTTGGATTCAGCTTAACGCAGTATATCAATGTGGCTTATACGTTAACTCATCTAAATGCAGGTGTAAATCCAGGTGCAGATGGAATCGTGTTGGTTACTTCTATAGCTAACCTGTCATTATTGCTATACATGTTCTACATTGGTTATGACGTGTATGTTCGTGGGGGAGTAAAGCCTCTTCCAGCACCACCAACACCTGAAGAAAAATATGAAGAAGACCTTAAAGTCGTCGAGCAAATAAGACCGCACCAGAAGGGAGGGAGATTGAGCGATGAAGTTTAAGCGTATAGATTGGATATGTATTCTTGCCATTACTGCCGTTTACGCGGCAATTGCTTTATATAATTTAGGTTCTACTAAATCTCCAGAGACCTTGTGGGAGCCAGCTGCCAGCGGTGAAAGCTTCTATGTAGATCTAGGACAGAGTAAACAATTGGAACGCGTGAATATCTTCGGTGGCGTAGGTACCGGGAAGTTTAAGCTCGAATTCAGTGAATCCCCTGAGGTCTGGAGTAGTCCGCTGGATGTAAGCGAGGATGTTGGGAATGTCTTCATCTGGAAAAGCCAACCTCTGAACGTTGCAGCAAGATACGTGAAGTTTACAGTCACCTCTCCAGGGTTCACTTTAAATGAAATGGCCTTCTATGAGCAGGGAGGCGAAAGAGTACCTCTTCCTATAGCCGGTGTTACACCGGATGCTAGTGCAGTCGCTAAAAGAGGAGAACCTGCCAATCTTTTTGACGAGCAGTCGCTCATCCCTGAATATTCTAACTTTATGAATAGCACTTATTTTGACGAGATCTACCATGCACGGACAGCTTATGAATATACACACGGGATTGTGCCTTATGAGAACACGCATCCACCACTAGGCAAGCTATTGATCGCAGTAGGGATGGAACTGTTTGGAGTCAATCCTTTCGGCTGGCGTATTATCGGAACATTGTTCGGGATTGCCATGCTGCCTCTCATTTATGTAATGGCACTACGTCTCTTTAAAAAGAGTAAATACGCAGCACTTGCAGCTGGATTGTTCGCACTGGATTTCATGCATTTCACACAAACAAGAATCTCTACGATCGATGTATACGGAGTATTCTTCATCATGTTAATGTTTTATTTCATGCAGCGATATTACACTATGAATTTCTTCAGTCAGCCCTTAAGAAAAACGCTAATTCCGTTATTCTGGTCCGGTTTATTCTTCGGAATTGGTGTCGCCTCCAAGTGGATTGTACTGTACGGAGGAGCTGGGCTGGCCATTATGCTAGCTATCTCGCTCTTCGAGCGCTACAGAGAATACCAAGCATCGGGACGTTTGCTCGCGGAAGGCAAGATCAAAGACAAGCAACTGCTAGGTACCTGTGGCGAAGCTGTAAATTCGTTCTGGAAAAATACCATTATTACGCTAGCTAGTTGTGTTGCATTCTTCGTAATCATACCGGTCATTATTTATAGTTTATCTTTTGTTCCGGGTTTATCTGCATCCGCAGAGGGCTTTACTATAAAAGGCTTGATTGATTCCCAAAAGAACATGTACAACTATCACAGTCAGCTTGTAGCTACACATCCTTTTGCTTCCTCCTGGTGGCAATGGCCGTTTATGAAGAGACCTGTCTGGTTCTTCAGTGGCAGTGAGGGATTGCCGCAAGGTCAGGTCAGCAGTATAGTGACTATGGGGAATCCGCTTATCTGGTGGACGGGGATTTTCGCAATGCTGGCAACACTGTGGATTACACTGAAACGCAAAGATAAGACCCTTTATATGATATGGATCGCCTTTTTCTCACAATATGTTCCGTGGATGCTTGTCCCAAGGGAAACCTTTATCTACCATTATTTTGCTATGGTGCCTTTTATGATTCTTGGTATTGTATATATAATGAAGTTGCTAGATAGCAAATATCCTGAGGCTCGTTATGTTAGTTATGTCTATGTGGCTGTTGCTTTACTGCTCTTTGTCGCGTTCTACCCTGTCCTGTCAGGGATGCAGGTAAGCGGAGATTATGTGAAGAATATGCTGCGTTGGTTCCCATCTTGGGTTTTCTAAGATTTTTTTAAAATATCTATAACAATAAGTTTATGCTTACAGCGTTATTATGAAGTACAGAAAGATGTAACGCTCCATAAAGCTTTTAGGAGGAATAAAGGTGAAAGCCAGATATAGTGTAATTGTACCCATGTTCAATGAGGAGCAAGTAATTAGCGTTACTTACGAACGTTTGAAAAAAGTAATGGACGAATGCGGCGATACTTATGAGCTAGTCTTCGTTAATGACGGAAGTCGTGATCGTTCGGCCCAGATGATTCGGGAGATCAGTGATCGGGATGAATGCGTCAAGCTAATTGATTTCTCGCGTAATTTCGGACATCAGGTAGCGATTACAGCTGGCATGGACTATGCCGAAGGTCAAGCGGTTGTTGTTATTGACGCTGACCTTCAAGATCCACCGGAGGTCATTTTGCAAATGATCGAGAAGTGGAAAGAGGGCTATGACGTTGTGTATGCGAAGCGGCTGAAGCGCCGTGGAGAAACGATGTTCAAAAAGGTAACGGCCAAGATCTTTTATCGATTGCTCAGCAGCATGACAAGTGTAGACATTCCCACGGACACAGGTGATTTTCGTCTTATTGATCGTAAGGTATGTGATGTCTTGCGAGGTCTCAAGGAAAAAAATCGGTATGTCAGAGGTTTAGTGAGCTGGGTCGGCTTCAAGCAGACGATGGTGGAATATGAGCGGGAAGAACGATTTGCAGGAGAAACTAAGTATCCTCTTAAGAAAATGATTCGTTTTGCGCTGGATGGGATCACTTCCTTTTCGCATAAACCACTTAAGATTGCTACGTATGTCGGATTCTTTCTTTCCTTCTCCAGTTTTCTCTATTTATTCTTCGTATTGTTTCAAAGAATCTTTTTCACCTCATGGACGGTTCCAGGTTGGGCTTCCATTGTAGGGGTCAATTTGCTCTTTAACGGTATCGTTCTGATGCTGCTAGGTGTAATCGGTGAGTATATTGGACGGATTTATGACGAGTCTAAGGATAGACCGTTGTATATTGTCAGTGAGACTATAGGATATCGTAACGAAGAAGAAGTGGATCGCCGGAAGGATTACAAAGATGTCAGATAAGAACTTTCGGACTGCTTTCATACAGTTTCTCAAATTTAATGCTGTAGGTTTGGTAAATACCCTCATTGATTTCGTAATCTTCACATTACTGAACTCATTTGGGATGGTATATGCGTTGGCACAGGTGATTTCTTATAGTGCAGGGACAGCGAACAGCTTTATTTTGAATAAAAAAGTAACCTTCAAGGATCGTGATCGTGGCAATAAAGAGGGTTTTGATAAGACGCAGTTGCTGAAGTTTATCGTACTGAATCTGGTAGTACTCGGAATATCGCTGTTGCTAATGCATCTGTTGACTGACAAACTAGGCATTCAAGTGTTGATCTCTAAGGTATTAGTAACGTTTGTGACGGTGATCATTAACTTCTTCGGAAGTCGTAAATGGGTATTCTAAAGTTCAGTAGAACAATCTACGGAGGTGAAAATCATGCGTAAATTCTCGTATGTGCTCATACTGGCGGGGATCCTTATCATGCTCTATCCAAAAGCTAACGAATGGTATAACGACTGGCAGCAGGATAAGCTATTAGAATCGGCTGAACTGAGCACCAGTGAAAGTACTCCACCACCTGATCTGAAGAGCAGATATGCCGAGGTCACTCAGCTACTAGCGGAGGAATCAGCTCTAGATGCACAAGCACAGCCGCAAGAAACAGAAAAGCCGGAACCGGAAATTGAAGTGGGTGGCAAAGTTATCGCATTAATTGAGATCGATAAGATCGATCTGAAGCTGCCTGTATTAGAAGGGGCTACTAAAGCGAATATGAAGCATGCCGCGGCCCATATGAAAGAAACAACTCCAATAGGAGAAATAGGGAACGCCGCAATAGCTGCACATAGAGCTAGAACTACGGGCAGATTGTTTAACAGGCTGAATGAGGTTGTGATTGGGGATACGATTACGGTAAAGACTAGCGATCAGACTTATAATTACGAGGTTTATGATATTTCTGTTGTACTTCCTAGTGATGTGTCTGTTCTAGACGGGAATAACAAAGATAAAATTCTTACTCTAATTACGTGTGACCCACTAGTAGATCCTACACATCGTTTGATTGTTCATGCCAAGCTTTCCTAATCGTTGACGAGAAATAACAAGAGAATTCAAATACAGAGAAATAACTATAAAATAATAGTAAATCTAGCAATTTTGTTCTTGTTTACGAGGATAAATATGGTAGTATAAGACTATAAAAGCTAAACACGATAAACGGCAAACCTATCGAAAGGTAGGGACGCAAAGCTAAAGGGCCTTCCCGTAAGGATGGCAGCCAGTTACCGAATGAAGAGGCTTTTTTTGTTTTTATAAAATATATAAGAATCTTAGATTCATATTTCTACTTGGACTGATTCTGTTAATTTGTCTAGTGAAATTAGAACAGATAGAGCTTATACGATAACGGCAAACCTATCGAAAGGTAGGGACGCAAAGCTAAAGGGCCTTCCCGAAAGGATGGCAGCCAGCTACCGAAAGGGGTTTTATCCGTGAAAAAGGTTTATTTTATGATGGTGGCGCTGTTCGTACTGATTACTGCGGTTCCGGTAAGCACAGCTCAAGCCGCAAGTGTAGATGCAAGCTGGTTGATTACATCGAAAGTGGCTCAAGGTGTTATTGGAATTAACTATGATATTCCGAAAGATAAAAGAATCAAACTCATGATCACTAAAGACAACAGCAGCTATACATATAACTTATATGCTTCTGGACAAGCTGAGGACTTCCCTTTACAACAAGGTAATGGTACTTATAAGGTTTCTGTTCTTGAGAACACAACCGGCAATAAATACAAAGCGTTATATTCCGAAGTAGTAGACGTAACCATGAGTGACTCGAATTCCGTATATTTGGGCTCCGTACAGAATGTGAAATGGAGTTCTTCTGATAAAGCGATCCTTAAGGCCAAAGAGCTTACAAAAGGCAAAACAACAGATGAAGAGAAAGTTAAGGCAATCTATAACTATGTAGTTGCTAATGTACAATACGATTATTCTCTTGCTAATAACGTAACAACAGATTACATTCCGAACATTAACAACACTTTGAATACTAAAAAAGGAATCTGCTATGACTATGCTTCTCTTTTTGCCGCAATGCTGCGTAGTGTAGATGTGCCTGCTAAATTGGTGATGGGGAATACTAGCTACGTTACGCAATACCATGCATGGAATGAAGTGTTGATGGATGGGAAATGGGTTACTATTGATACAACGGTAGATGCATCGTCAGCGAAGAGTAAGAAGAATACGGATTTTATTAAGGCTTCAAGTAAGTATACTGCAGCAAAATACTATTAATTTGCATCGCTAGATTCATAACTCTATTAAATAAACAACCAGCTTAATTATTAAGCTAGTTGTTTATTTTTCTATTAGGGGTTGCTTTTCTATGAATAGATAGGTTATTATAGTTAAGCGTTGTTAGACAGCGTACAGGCAATGTTTGAGAGAGTTATATAAACGGCTTTCGAAAAATAAAGCTTGCATTACTGAGAACAACATGATATATTATAAGAGTTGCTGCTGAGACATTAAACGGCGCCAACGAGAACTTGATCTTTGAAAACTGAACAACGAGTGAGTAGGAAATCACGAAAGTGAAATCCAAAATTAGAGAATTAATTTTCTCGTCAGATGTTTCAAAATGAGCATATCGCTCTTTTCAATACTAATTGGAGAGTTTGATCCTGGCTCAGGACGAACGCTGGCGGCGTGCCTAATACATGCAAGTCGAGCGGAGTTATTTTGAAAGCTTGCTTTCAAAATGACTTAGCGGCGGACGGGTGAGTAACACGTAGGCAACCTGCCCCTTAGACTGGGATAACTACCGGAAACGGTAGCTAATACCGGATAATTTCTTTTTTCTCCTGAAGAAAGAATGAAAGACGGAGCAATCTGTCACTGAGGGATGGGCCTGCGGCGCATTAGCTAGTTGGTGGGGTAACGGCCCACCAAGGCGACGATGCGTAGCCGACCTGAGAGGGTGAACGGCCACACTGGGACTGAGACACGGCCCAGACTCCTACGGGAGGCAGCAGTAGGGAATCTTCCGCAATGGACGAAAGTCTGACGGAGCAACGCCGCGTGAGTGATGAAGGTTTTCGGATCGTAAAGCTCTGTTGCCAGGGAAGAACGTCCGGTAGAGTAACTGCTATCGGAGTGACGGTACCTGAGAAGAAAGCCCCGGCTAACTACGTGCCAGCAGCCGCGGTAATACGTAGGGGGCAAGCGTTGTCCGGAATTATTGGGCGTAAAGCGCGCGCAGGCGGTCATTTAAGTCTGGTGTTTAAACCTTGGGCTCAACCTGAGGTCGCACTGGAAACTGGGTGACTTGAGTACAGAAGAGGAAAGTGGAATTCCACGTGTAGCGGTGAAATGCGTAGATATGTGGAGGAACACCAGTGGCGAAGGCGACTTTCTGGGCTGTAACTGACGCTGAGGCGCGAAAGCGTGGGGAGCAAACAGGATTAGATACCCTGGTAGTCCACGCCGTAAACGATGAGTGCTAGGTGTTAGGGGTTTCGATACCCTTGGTGCCGAAGTTAACACAGTAAGCACTCCGCCTGGGGAGTACGGTCGCAAGACTGAAACTCAAAGGAATTGACGGGGACCCGCACAAGCAGTGGAGTATGTGGTTTAATTCGAAGCAACGCGAAGAACCTTACCAGGTCTTGACATCCCTCTGAATCCACTAGAGATAGTGGCGGCCTTCGGGACAGAGGAGACAGGTGGTGCATGGTTGTCGTCAGCTCGTGTCGTGAGATGTTGGGTTAAGTCCCGCAACGAGCGCAACCCTTAACTTTAGTTGCCAGCAGGTAAGGCTGGGCACTCTAGAGTGACTGCCGGTGACAAACCGGAGGAAGGTGGGGATGACGTCAAATCATCATGCCCCTTATGACCTGGGCTACACACGTACTACAATGGCCGGTACAACGGGAAGCGAAGCCGCGAGGTGAAGCCAATCCCATCAAAGCCGGTCTCAGTTCGGATTGCAGGCTGCAACTCGCCTGCATGAAGTCGGAATTGCTAGTAATCGCGGATCAGCATGCCGCGGTGAATACGTTCCCGGGTCTTGTACACACCGCCCGTCACACCACGAGAGTTTACAACACCCGAAGTCGGTGGGGTAACCCGCAAGGGAGCCAGCCGCCGAAGGTGGGGTAGATGATTGGGGTGAAGTCGTAACAAGGTAGCCGTATCGGAAGGTGCGGCTGGATCACCTCCTTTCTATGGAGAATCGTCTTCTGCAATGAAGACATTCAAATCGGAAGCTAAGCTTCCACAACTCACTCGTTGCTCAGTTTTGAGAGTTTAAGCTCTCAGTAAGACTTGATCCTTGAAAACTGGATACCGAAACGAATTTGCGTTTTAGAACATCTTTTAGCAACTTGTGCAAACAAGTAAATGTTATTAGTGAGATTTTTTTTAGGAAAAATCAAGGTTAAGCTAATAAGAGCACACGGAGGATGCCTAGGCGCCAGGAGCCGACGAAGGACGTGGCGAACAACGAAACTGCCTCGGGGAGCTGTAAGCAAGCTTTGATCCGGGGGTGTCCGAATGGGGAAACCCAGCTGTGGTAATTCGCAGTTACTCATCTCTGAACACATAGGAGATGTAGAGGCAGACCAGGGGAACTGAAACATCTAAGTACCCTGAGGAAGAGAAAACAATAGTGATTCCGTCAGTAGCGGCGAGCGAACGCGGAACAGCCTAAACCTAAGAGCTTGCTCTTAGGGGTTGTGGGACGTCTCACATGGAGTTACAAAGGAATATGGTAGGTGAAGAGGTCTGGAAAGGCCCGCGATAGAGGTAAAAGCCCTGTAGCCTAAACTGTGTTCTCTCCGAGACGGATCCCGAGTAGTGCGGGGCACGTGAAACCCCGTATGAATCCAGCAGGACCATCTGCTAAGGCTAAATACTACCTGGCGACCGATAGTGAAACAGTACCGTGAGGGAAAGGTGAAAAGCACCCCGGAAGGGGAGTGAAATAGAACCTGAAACCGTGTGCTTACAAAAAGTCAGAGCCCTATTAATGGGTGATGGCGTGCCTTTTGTAGAATGAACCGGCGAGTTACGTTTAACATGCAAGGTTAAGTCGAGAAGACGGAGCCGCAGCGAAAGCGAGTCTGAATAGGGCGATTTAGTATGTGGACGTAGACCCGAAACCGTGTGATCTACCCCTGTCCAGGGTGAAGGTGCGGTAACACGCACTGGAGGCCCGAACCCACGCATGTTGAAAAATGCGGGGATGAGGTGGGGGTAGCGGAGAAATTCCAATCGAACTCGGAGATAGCTGGTTCTCCCCGAAATAGCTTTAGGGCTAGCCTCGGTATAAGAGTAGTGGAGGTAGAGCACTGATTGGGTGCGGGGTCCGCAAGGATTACCAAGCTCAGTCAAACTCCGAATGCCATATACTTATTGCCGGGAGTCAGACAGTGAGTGCTAAGATCCATTGTCAAAAGGGAAACAGCCCAGACCATCAGCTAAGGTCCCCAAGTGTGTGTTAAGTGGGAAAGGATGTGGAGTTGCACAGACAACCAGGATGTTGGCTTAGAAGCAGCCACCATTGAAAGAGTGCGTAATAGCTCACTGGTCGAGTGACTCTGCGCCGAAAATGTAACGGGGCTAAACACACCACCGAAGCTATGGCTAGATACGTATGTATCTGGGGTAGGGGAGCGTTGTATGTGGGTTGAAGGTGTACCGTAAGGAGCGCTGGACAGCATACAAGTGAGAATGCCGGTATGAGTAACGAAAAGATCAGTGAGAATCTGATCCGCCGAAAGCCCAAGGTTTCCTGAGGAAGGCTCGTCCGCTCAGGGTAAGTCGGGACCTAAGGCGAGGCCGAAAGGCGTAGTCGAAGGACAACAGTTTGAAATTACTGTACCACCGTAATCCGCTATGAGCGATGGGGTGACGCAGGAGGGTAGTGACGCGGACTGATGGATATGTCCGTCTAAGCAGTGAGGCTGATGTGTAGGCAAATCCGCACATCATTAAGGCTGGGCTGTGATGGGGAGCGAAAATTACAGTAGCGAAGGTCATGATCTCACACTGCCAAGAAAAGCCTCTAGCCAGGAGAAGGTGCCCGTACCGCAAACCGACACAGGTAGGCGAGAAGAGAATTCTAAGGCGCGCGGAAGAACTCTCGTTAAGGAACTCGGCAAAATGACCCCGTAACTTCGGGAGAAGGGGTGCCCCGGTAGTGTGAATAGCACGAGGGGGCCGCAGTGAAAAGGCCCAAGCGACTGTTTAGCAAAAACACAGGTCTGTGCGAAGCCGCAAGGCGAAGTATACGGGCTGACGCCTGCCCGGTGCTGGAAGGTTAAGGGGAGTGGTTAGGGGTAACCCGAAGCTATGAACCGAAGCCCCAGTAAACGGCGGCCGTAACTATAACGGTCCTAAGGTAGCGAAATTCCTTGTCAGGTAAATTCTGACCCGCACGAATGGCGTAACGACTTGGGCGCTGTCTCAACGAGAGATCCGGTGAAATTTTAATACCTGTGAAGATGCAGGTTACCCGCGACAAGACGGAAAGACCCCATGGAGCTTTACTGCAGCTTGATATTGAATTTGGGTACGATCTGTACAGGATAGGTGGGAGCCGTAGAAATCGGAGCGCAAGCTTCGGTGGAGGCGCCGTTGGGATACCACCCTGATCGTATCTAGGTTCTAACCTAGTACCCTAATCGGGTACGGGGACCGTGTCAGGCGGGCAGTTTGACTGGGGCGGTCGCCTCCTAAAGAGTAACGGAGGCGTTCCAAGGTTCCCTCAGAATGGTTGGAAATCATTCGAAGAGTGCAAAGGCATAAGGGAGCTTGACTGCGAGACCTACAAGTCGAGCAGGGACGAAAGTCGGACTTAGTGATCCGGTGGTACCGCATGGAAGGGCCATCGCTCAACGGATAAAAGCTACCCTGGGGATAACAGGCTTATCTCCCCCAAGAGTCCACATCGACGGGGAGGTTTGGCACCTCGATGTCGGCTCATCGCATCCTGGGGCTGAAGTAGGTCCCAAGGGTTGGGCTGTTCGCCCATTAAAGCGGTACGCGAGCTGGGTTCAGAACGTCGTGAGACAGTTCGGTCCCTATCTGTCGTGGGCGCAGGAAATTTGAGAGGAGCTGTCCTTAGTACGAGAGGACCGGGATGGACGTACCGCTGGTGCACCAGTTGTTCCGCCAGGAGCATGGCTGGGTAGCTACGTACGGACGGGATAAGCGCTGAAAGCATCTAAGCGTGAAGCCCCCCTCAAGATGAGATTTCCCAATTAGTAAGACCCCTTGAAGACGACGAGGTAGATAGGTTGGAGGTGGAAGTGCAGTAATGCATGGAGCTGACCAATACTAATCGGTCGAGGGCTTATCCTATACTTAAGACGCAAATTCAATTCGGATTCAGTTTTCAGGCATCAAGCCTGAGCATTTACGCTGTAAATGCCCGTTTGGTGGCGATAGCGGAGGGGTTCCACGCGTACCCATCCCGAACACGACCGTTAAGCCCTCCAGCGCCGATGGTACTTGGACCGAAGGGTCCTGGGAGAGTAGGACGTTGCCAAGCACACGAAGCCATTGTTGATTTATCAACAATGGCTTTTTTGTTCCCTTTATCGCTTAATTTAAATAATGTGGATAAGTCATGGGGAAATAACGAAAAAATAAAAGTTACTAACATGTGGATGAAATAATAAAATATATTCAAAAATGAAAGTAGTCCCCAATTTATGTGGATAGAGTAGTGGTATATGTGGATACTTCAAGTAAATGCAAGGATATTTTGCATGGCAGGAGGATAAACAATGGACAACAGTAGTAATCTTGTGTGGATAGAAGATTTTTCTGTACATGCGAGCGACACGGATTATCGTTCGCAGAGTAAGTTATCCTTTATTCTGGATATCATGCAATGTGCGGCAGACTTCGCAGTGGGTAATTTGGGGATAAGTGTGGAAGAAATTCTGAGTGCAGGAATGGGCTGGATGATGATTACGTTAGATCTTGATTTTAAGCGTATTCCTCGCCCAAATGATGTGCTTAGCGTACATACCTGGAGTAAAGGTACTAAAGGGGCTTTATGGCAACGGGATTATCGTATTTTCGATGCAGATCATATAGAGATTGCCACAGCGCGTTCTATATGGGCTTTAGTAGATATTGAGAAGAGAAAGATACTCAGACCGAACGCTCTTCCAGTTCAGGTTAAGCACTATAATGGCGATTCAGTAGGGGATATGCCTGTTAAGGTAACGATCCCTACTGATATTATTATGGAAGAAGCTTATCGGTATCAGGTAAGATATAGTGGGCTGGATAGCAACGGACATCTGAATAATGCCCGATACGGAGATTTATGTTGTGATGCACTCAGTTTAGCGGAATGGGATAATGCAGAGTTCACACGCTTCCGGATTACATACCTACAAGAAGCTAAGTTTGGGGATGAACTGACTATATTACGCTCAGCTGTAACGGATGATGGTATATATGTCCGTGGCCAGAATAGTGATATTGTATTTTTTGAAGCATGTATTGAGTTGAAAAATATAAATAAGTAAAAAGTTTATAAATATGGAATATTATTATAAAAGCGATTTCTCCGAGCATCTATCGGGGTAGTCGCTTTTTTTTGTTGAAAAACAGATGGTGTATATAACATATTTGGAAAAATTTTTGAGCCTGTCACAATTAAAGGGATCACAATCGTTATATAGTTGTAGTCAATAACAAGGAGGTGATTCTTTGGAACGTCGCAGCCCCGGGGTCCAAGTGAATCAAACAATAATTGAAGAGGCTATTGATCAGGTTCTTGCGGGTAACCGCGAAGCCTATAGAACTATAATACAAGCCTATGAAAGAAAGATTTATACGTATTGCTATTATATTTTGAGAAGTCATGAAGAAGCAGAGGATGCTGTGCAAGATATATTTGTAAAAGTGTATCAGGAACTCAGACGTTATGAGAAACGAGTCTCTTTTAATTCATGGCTGTATAAAGTGGCCTATCATCATTGTTTGGATCAGGTTCGCAAACGCAAACGAAGAAACCGTCTGTTGTCGCTATATAAAGAGCAGCAGCCGAAAGCCTATTATAATCCTAACGATGAGGAGCCATTGCAGAAGTTATTTATGGATGATCTGACAGCTGAAGAGAGCAATCTTCTGATTCTTAAGGTAGTAGAGCAGTACAGTTTTGAAGAAATGGGTCAGATTATGGATTGTAATTCAGCTACTTTACGCAAGAAATTTGAACGTCTACGCAAAAAATTAGTCCGGCAAAGAATGAATGAAGGAGGAAGCCCTCATGGAGAAATGGCAAGATCCAACTGAAAGTCAGAAGATGGAGCACATTCGTCAAACATTCCAAAATCATGAAATGCCGGTAGACAGTTTCAGCGATTCAATTATGAAGCGAATAGGAGACGAGGGAATGGAAAAGCGAGCGTCAAGAAAAAGTGGGAATAAGTTTCTGAAAAAATCATTGGTGGCTGCCGCGGCAGCAGCAGTGTTGGGTGCGGGAATAATCGGTAGCGGATTTATATCCCCAGTCATGGCTGAAACGTTGAAGCAGATTCCTGTTGTAGGAAGTATTTTTAAGGGAATTGACGATAAAGGTCTAAATGCTGCTGAAGAAAAAGGATTATCTACTGCGCCTAACCAAAGCGTTACCCATGATGGAGTGACCTTGAAGGTTACCGATGCCTATTATGACGGCTCGCGGTTGGCTTTTGCGATTGAACGGGAAGGCATTGATAAGGATAAGATGATGGCAGAAATGATTATTGAACCGATTGAATTCGATCCAGCGCTAAAAGAACAGCAGTATGCGAAAGTGACAATGAACCAGTCCGAAAAAGGGTTGTTGGGTTCAGCAGAAGTGAAATTGCCGAATGGAAAGAATTTGGAGAGCCAAATGTCGTCTTTTGGCGATGTTGAGGGTAAAAAGAATGCTATTTTATACGATTACAGAAATCTAAATAATGTAGAGGCTTTGGGGAATGAATTTGAATTAAGCATCACTGTGCCGGTTACACAAATCGCAGAGCCTTTTGAAATCAAGGTGCCGGTGAAAAAAGTAACGGAAGGAATTATCAAGCTTGATCTGAACCAAACAAAAGAGGCAGAAGAATTCAGTTATACGATTACCAAGCTGGAATTAACTCCAGCCACAAGCAGATTACAGCTCAGCGAAGAAGGTAAAGCGCCAACTGTGAAAGAAAAGGATGGATACACAACCTCTGAAATGTTCTTTGAAATTGTTGATGAACTAGGCAATGCATTTTCTTCGAGTGGGTCATTCAACTTGCCGGCTATAGTCTATCCTATGGTAGACAAAGATTTCAGTCCGTTCCCACAAACACCAAAAACAATTACAGTTAAGCCGTTTACTTACTCCATTGATGAGAGCCATAAAGCATTAAGAGATGAAGAAGGAAAACAAGTTAAACATTATTATCCGGAGCTTGAACAAACGATTCAGGTGGAGCAAGAGTAACTATTAATCCCATAAGCAAAAAAAGTCCGTGTCTGCATAGCAGATACGGGCTTTTTGTTAAAAGATAAGAATTTATAAGCTAAACAACTATAATATCTTTATATTTCTAAGAGAAACGGTTGTCATTTATAAAAGACGACAACGTAGTCTCTTCTTGTAAAAATTCTAACGGAATGTAGATTTCACTCACCGAGTTTTCGTTATCTGGTCCAAGATACAATTCACCATAAAATTCCAATTCAAATGGAATGGACATCCTGTATTCTGTTTTCGGCAGCCAGATTCCGTAGATATATTTATATGTAGAAGGGATATCACAAGAGCGGCCTTTATGGATGAATTTAAGATAACGTATAGGTGGTAAGATCTGAAGGGGGAAAGTCTGATTGTGGTCTGCATTTATAGGATTAAGTTCGCAGGCACACATGATCGAAAAACCGTTACTCTCATAGTCATCTGGCCAGAAGCCAAGCTGATAATATTTTTCAGGTTGTATTCTATCAGATATAGTATATACCTTACTGAAAAGCAAAGGCCAAGTATTAGAAATGACGGAGAAATCATGGTCTACTTTAACTACGGGTCCTTGAAGTATAATTTCCCCGAAATCAACGAGCTGGGGGGAAAGATCGCTATCAGAAAGGACTTGAAGTAGATCCTGTTCATATAGTCTAGGCAACAAAGGGAGTTTCGTTTTAATAATTCTTTTTCGAACAAGAGAGGGAGTCGTGTGCAGCATTCTTTTGAAGGCACGAGTAAAGGTCTCATAGTTACTAAAGTTATAGTCTAATGAGATGTCCTGGAGTGAGCGTTCTGGCATTCGGTGAATGTCCAAGGCTGCTTCAGTGATTTTGCGTCTGGCTATATAGTCGCCGGGTGCTATCCCAGTGACTGCTTGAAATAGGCGGGTGAAATGATAAAGTGAGTATCCCATTTCTTTGGAAAGGACAGCTACAGGAAGAAGCGTGTTTAAGCGATCCTCAATGAGATCTAATGCTTGAATGATTAGTTGGCGATTGTTCAAGAGATGCCCTCCCATAACAGTTAGAAATGGTGTCCAAATCGATTACTTCAATTATTTGTTGTCCAGTCCCCCCAATTAGCAGCCCAATCGGGAACGGTCACTTCCATTACGCGATCGGCACTAGGAAAATAAGCTTTGATGTCTAGAATTGGTGTACCAGGATAGGCATCAAGTCCAGCCACCTCTACGATGCCAGAAGCTTCATCGACAGACAGGATTGCTGCTACACTAAGCCCAATTGGATTAGGTCGAATAGGGGAACGGGAAGCGAATACTCCAGTTAATGTTTCGTCATAAGGTGGTTGAATCTGTGTAGTCTGGCGGAATTGATCATCTGCAAACTCGTGCAGCCACCAAAGCACTTGGCAATGACTAAATTGAGATAAACCTTTAAGCGCCGGGCTAAATTCCGGTTTGATTTCCAGTCGTAAATTACGTGGCGCACCTGTAACCCAACCTATAGGTATTATATTATAGCTTTCTTGTTCATTCATTGACTATGACTCCTTTCGGGTATCAGATATTATTTAGTTTATAACGGAGTGACCCGGTAAAGCCTGACGATATTTGCTATCATTCATTTAATGCTATAATGAAATTTGATGTGGAAAGGGGAGCATTATGAAGACATTAGTATTGGCGGAGAAGCCGTCTGTTGCACGCGAGATCGCACGAGTCATGGGATGTAATAATAAACAGAAGAGCTATATTGAAGGTCCAAAATATGTGGTTACCTGGGCACTGGGTCATTTAGTCGGCCTGGCAGAGCCTGAAGATTATAATAAAAAGTTTGCAACTTGGGCTTTGGAGGATTTGCCGATTTTGCCGGAGAAGGCAAAGCTGAAGGTGCTGCGTGAGACCAACCAGCAATATAAAGCTGTTCAGCACCTAATGAAGCGTCAGGATATTGAGGAGCTTGTGGTAGCTACGGATGCTGCTCGTGAAGGAGAGCTGTTGGCACGTTGGATTATGAATATGGCGGGGTGGAAAAAGCCATTCCGGCGGCTCTGGATATCTTCTCAGACGGATAAAGCGATAAAAGAAGGATTCGCAAAGCTCCGCCCAGGTCGCGATTTTGATCGTCTGTATGAATCTGCACGTTGCCGCGCAGAGGCGGATTGGATGATTGGATTGAATGTCACGAGAGCTTTGACTTGCAAGTTTGGTTCGCCGCTTTCCGCAGGGCGGGTACAAACGCCGACATTAGGGATGATCATGGATCGTGAACAGGAGATTACGGGTTTCCGTTCCGTTGATTTTGAGACGCTGACTGCTGATTTTGGAGATTTCCAAGCGGCATGGCGGGCCAGTAACGGCGATGGTCGGATATTTGAAAAGGATAAGACGGCAAGTCTAAAGGATAAGCTTACTGGACGCAGCGGCCGTATTATTAAGGTACAGAAGAGTGAGAAGAGCGAACCTCATCCACTCGCTTATGATCTGACTGAATTGCAGCGTGATGCGAACCGGAAGTTCGGCTTCTCCGCGAAGCAGACCTCCAGTGTGCTGCAGCGGTTATATGAGCAGCATAAACTTGTCACTTACCCGCGTACGGATAGTCGTTATTTAACTTCAGATATGACGGGCACACTCAAGGAAAGACTGGATAGTGTTGCGGTTGGTCCATATGCAGCGTTAGCACGTCCATTGCTGCGCAAGCAGCTGCCGATTACCAAGCGAATCGTGGATGATAGTAAAGTCAGTGATCACCACGCTATTATTCCTACAGAACAGACCGTATTGTTAAATGGTCTGAGTACTGAAGAACGTAAGTTGTATGATCTGATTGTGCGGCGTTTTATAAGCTTGTTCTATCCGCCAGCTCGCTATGATGCGGTAGCTGTCACCGTCAACGTGGAAGGCGAAAGCTTCCATGTCAAAGGGACGACGGTAAAGGATGCCGGTTGGCGTGAAGTGTACGGCGGAGATATGAGTAACGATGACGACGAGGAGCCGTCGGACGAGCCAGCAGCTGGGAGTGTGAAGCTACCTGAGCTGCGCGAAGGAGCAACTGTCACGATTGGCCGCTGCATGGTTCGTCCTGGACGAACACAGCCACCGAAGCGTTATAATGAAGCTTCGCTGTTGACGCAAATGGAGAAGCACGGCCTTGGAACCCCAGCAACCCGCGCGGATATTATCGAGAAGCTGGTTAGCTCCGATACCATTGAACGCCAAGGGAATCTGCTGCATCCGACTGGTAAAGGCAAGCAGCTTATTGAGTTGGTATCCACACAGCTACGGACACCAGATCTAACCGCGCGCTGGGAAGCCGAGCTGGAGAAAATAGCGCGTGGTCAAGGCAAGCCGGAGCTCTTCTTGCAAGGCATCCGCAGTATGGCACAGGAGCTGGTAACTGGCGTCAAAACTAGTGGAGCAGAATATAAACCGAATAATGTCTCGAACAGTAATTGTCCGGAATGTGGTACAAGACTGCTGGAGAAAAAGAGCAAACGTGGCAAGCTGCTTGTATGCCCAGCAGATAACTGTGGTTATACCCGTGCCGGAGAGAAAAGACTATCGAATCGCCGCTGTCCACAGTGCCATAAGAAAATGGAGCTCAAAGAGGGTAAAGCAGGCATGTTCGTACAATGTTTGGGCTGTGGAATCACAGAAACCTTGGATAAGGATCATAAGCATGTGAATAAACGCGAACAGCAAAAGCTGGTACAGCAATACAGTAAGCAAGAAAGCATTGGTTCTAACCTTGGGGAACTGCTGAAAGCAGCGCTTGAAGGGCAAAAGAAGGATAAGTAAAAAGGTTCGCATGTATCGTAATAAAAAGGCTGCTGAGTGTGCTCAGTAGCCTTTTTTCTGTCCACGTAAGTTTTTGTGGTCTACAGATAGGCTTTGAATTAGAATGTTAAGCAAATACATAGAGCAGGTGATTAGGGTGGCAGCTGAACAACAAGTGGATCAACTAAAAGCAGCAGGTAGCCCACAGGGGCAGGGAGGCAGTAAGTTTTTCTTTCTCGTTATTGTATTTATGTTCTGGTTCTCTTCTTATATTTATGTTCCTGTGCTTTCCCCTTATGTGGAGCATTTGGGAGCATCATATTTTATGGTGGGCATGGTGCTTGGCGTATATGGGCTAATGCAGATTCTGTTCCGACTGCCGATTGGCATCGGTTCGGATTATTTGAATCGGCGTCGTCCGTTTATCTACCTGGGACTGATTGCGAGCGGAGCCAGCTGCTTTCTTTTTATGTGGGGAGCACAGCCTGGGTGGGCATTGGCAGCACGTGCAGTATCCGGTATAGCGGCTTCCGCATGGGTTGTGTACACTGTGATGTTCGCGGGATATTTCCCGAAAGAGGAAGCTGGAAAAGCGATGGGCATGCTGCAATTCACTACGGTAATCGCCCAATTGACCAGTATGATGATCAGTGGCTATATGGTGGAGCATTGGGGCTGGAATACCCCGTTTCTGATTGGTGGATTTGTAGCGATTGCGGCGCTGCTGCTTGCGCTGCGGCTGCCTGAACAAAAACAGGAGAAACGGCAAAGTGCGATCCAGATCAAAGACTTAGCAGGTGTTATGAAGGAGCCGCTTCTGGTAAGAGTTTCTCTGCTGTCAGTGTTGGCACACTGTGTGCTATTCATAACGATGTTCGGATATACGCCAAACCAAGCTCTGAATATCGGAGCAAGTAAAGAAAGCTTGGGCTGGCTGACGCTCGCTTTTATGATTCCGCATGCTGTCGCGACCCTCTATGGCTCACGGACATTTGGTAGGCTGCTAGGAGACCGGGGCACGCTTCTCTTAGGCTTCGCGGGAAGTGCATTGTTTACACTTCTTATTCCTTCAATGCCGACGCTAGCGACGCTCTGTCTGACTCAGGTAGGAAACGGATTTATGCAGGGACTGATTTTTCCATTGTTGCTAGGCAAGTCGGTGTCAGAAGTAGATCCGTATAAGCGTGCAACAGCTATGGGCTTCTATCAGGCGGTTTATGCAATAGGTATGTCGGCGGGGCCGTTCGTGGCAGGCTGGATGAGCGCTCTTTATGGCTTGACCGGAGGGTTCTGGCTGGGTGGAATTGCGGCGGCGCTGGCTGCGGTGTTGTCATGGATATGGATGAAGGATGCGAAGCAGTGAAAAGAAAGAGGCAGGTAGCGAAGTTATCAGAGCGTGTAAGGATGATTGGTTTTTTGTGAAAAAGAGGAATATAATAGAGATAGATAGGAAGCAAGGAGGAGAGCCCGGGAGAATGGTCAAGGTTATAATGTTGTGGTTTGTGGTAATTAATATTATCGGATATGTAGTGATGTCCGAAGACAAGAACAAAGCCCGTAAACGGCGAGAACGTGTACCTGAGAAGACACTTTTTCTGCTGGCAGCTATGGGCGGGGCACTAGGCGTGCTGATTGCCATGTATCGTAAGCGCCACAAGACGCGACATATGTCCTTTAGGATCGGAATTCCGTTACTTCTGTTGCTGAATATCTTTTTGTACAGCTATTTTTTAAGGTGATAGTCTTAATGATTACAAACTAGAAAAAGAGGTGGCGTACATGTTATTCTCTAAAATTTTACTCGCCTATGATGGATCTAAGGCTTCTAATCAAGCATTGGAGCGCGCAATTGAACTCGCAAAAGTAACTCCGGGCTCTACGATGCATGTCGTACACGCATTTGAATTTCCAAGATTTTTTATCGGAGAAGCTCTAGCACCACTACCGGCTTCAGTAAATAAAGAATATTATGATTTAGCAGTGCAGACTACGGAAGAAGTCAAGGGACGCCTTGAGGCTGAAGGCTTGAATGCTGAGGTTGAGCTATTACAAGGATCACCCGCTGAAGTGATTTTGAAATATGCTAAAGAACATGCTATAGATGTAATTGTTATCGGCAGCCGCGGACTTGGCGGAATACGTGAGTTTGTTCTGGGAAGTGTGAGCCACAATGTAGTACAAAGCGCCCGCATTCCAGTGCTGGTTGTAAAATAATATAAAGTTAAAAGGGACGCTTATGGCGTTCCTTTTTTCAAATATAAGAAAGTATATGTTTCACACTATACTTTATCCTTATATTTCTCGCATAAACGCTAACCGTCATACAGGGACGCCAAAGGCGTTTATACTTGATTATTAAGAAACGAAATGATTAAATTCATATCCAGTAAAGGAATTATATGTATTACAATGAAGCCTATTCTACAGTTAATATAACATCTGTTGTTAGAGCTAATAGTGTACGGAAAGAAGTCTTTATCATCAAAATAAGTGGATATTGAGAAATTAAATACGTCTAAAAGCGAACGATTATTAATCGGAATTTACCAATGTTCGTGTTTGAGTTGACATCCTGTGTAGGGGATTGTTAAACTGATGTCATGAGCAACTCGTATAAAACCGGGGATATGGCCCGGAAGTTTCTACCCGGGAACCGTAAATTACCGGACTACGAGGAAATAGGATGATAGAATGCGGCA
This sequence comes from Paenibacillus sp. FSL R5-0923, assembly GCF_038009145.1. NCBI lineage: Bacteria > Bacillati > Bacillota > Bacilli > Caryophanales > Paenibacillaceae > Paenibacillus > Paenibacillus sp. FSL R5-0923. The sequence goes on along the minus strand of NZ_JBBPAT010000001.1, from coordinate 31,714 downwards.
ATGCGGTCCGGGTAACGGAATGATGCATTATGCCATTTTCCGCGCTTAATGCAGCCTAATGATAGGCACGCGGATTATTTTTTCCTAATTTCTTTACTAGTCCGATCCTCCCGCAGCAAAATGCGTCTGGTCATCGGGCTTTTTTTATTCGAATTTACAAGATAAAGATATCCATACTAGTGACTGGAAGGTAGGTCGAATCATGTCTGTGCAGGTAGCTGTTATCATGGGCAGTAAATCGGATTGGGATACGATGGAGCACGCTTGTGCGGTGCTTGAAGAGCTGGGATTATCTTATGAGAAGAAGGTAGTATCTGCGCACCGGACGCCGGACTTGATGTTCAGCTATGCGGAGGAAGCCGCGGGCCGGGGGATTCGCGTCATTATTGCAGGAGCGGGTGGTGCAGCGCATTTGCCGGGTATGGTGGCAGCAAAGACGATCCTGCCTGTGATTGGAGTGCCAGTGCAGTCGAAGGCGCTTAATGGGCTTGATTCGCTTCTCTCCATCGTGCAGATGCCTGGAGGCATTCCAGTGGCAACGGTAGCCATTGGTAAGGCAGGGGCCATTAATGCAGGCCTCCTGGCTGCACAGATTATCGGAGCATTCGATCCAGAAGTGCAGCAGCGCGCGCAGCTGCGGCGGGATGCGATCCGCGACGAAGTCCTTGAAAGCAGCGACAGCTTATGAGACCGGAGGAGCTGAAGCTGCAGGAGGCTGGCGGCACTACTTCGCCAGCCGCTATGGATGCGTCCGGCACGGACACCGTCCGGACGCTACTGCCCGGCGCGACCGTCGGCGTGCTCGGCGGCGGGCAGCTCGGGCGCATGATGGCGCTGGCTGGCAGCGCCATGGGCTACCGCTTCGTGGCGCTGGACCCTGCGCCGGATGCGCCTAGCGGTCAAGTCACGCCGCAGATTACAGCGGCGTATAACGACCGGGACGCGGCGCGGGAGCTAGCCCGCCGCTCGGATGTCATCACGTACGAGTTCGAGAACGTCGACGCGGGCGTTGCCGCGCTGCTGACGGAGGAATCGTACGTACCGCAGGGCAGCACGCTGCTGTATACGACGCAGCATCGGCTGCGCGAAAAAGCCGCCATCGAGGCGGCAGGCGTACCCGTCGCCCCGTACCGGAAGGTGGATAGCCTTGCGGAGCTGAAAGTGGCGGCGGCTGAACTTGGACTACCCTGTGTGCTGAAGACAGCCACAGGCGGTTATGACGGCAAGGGACAAGCCGTGATCCGTCAGGTAGAAGAGCTGGAAGAAGCCTTCCGGCAAGTAGCACCCGGAGCCGTTGTGCCGGAGCTGGTGCTTGAGAAGTTTGTAGCTTTTAAGTGTGAAATATCCGTTGTTGCTGCACGCAGTGCTTCTGGTGAGGTTAAAAGCTTCCCACCGTCGGAAAATATTCATGTAAATAATATTTTACATCTGTCCATTGTGCCTGCAAGAGTGGCAGAGGACATTCAGCGGAGAGCATGCGAATTGGCAGAGACATTAATCGCTGGACTTGATGCGGTTGGACTGCTGGCAGTAGAAATGTTCGTCACAGAGGACGGACAATTGTACGTCAATGAGTTAGCACCAAGGCCGCATAACTCCGGGCATTACACCATGGATGCTTGCGCGACTTCACAGTTCGAGCAGCATGTCCGGGCGATTTGTAATCTGCCGCTGGGCGATACAACGCTTTTGACACCTGTAGTTATGGTAAATGTACTAGGCCAGCATTTGGATGGCGCGATTAAAGCGACCTGTACACAGGACGAAAAAGATAATAAGCTGGGTGTTGTACCTAAGCTTCATATATATGGCAAGACTGAGAGTAAGACCGGCCGCAAGATGGGCCATATCAATCTGCTCTGCAAGGATACCGGAGACGGCATGTCCTGGGTGGAGCAATCTAAACTTTGGAGGAACTAAAGAATATGATCGAACGTTACAGCAGACCTGAGATGCGAGCTATTTGGACGGAGGAAAATAAATTCAAAGCGTGGCTGGAAGTTGAGATTTGCGCTTGTGAAGCATGGGCTGAGCTGGGAGTTATCCCGCACGAAGATGCAGCTAAACTGCGTAAAGACGCTAAATTCGACATCGCACGCATTGATGAAATAGAACAAGAGACACGTCATGACGTTATCGCATTTACACGCGCGGTTTCCGAAAGCCTAGGCGCAGAGCGCAAATGGGTTCACTACGGTCTTACTTCTACTGACGTGGTAGATACGGCGCTAGGTTACTTGCTGCGTCAAGCGAATGAAATTCTAGAGAAGGATATCATCAACTTTATTGAGATCCTTAAAGATAAAGCTATTGCTTACAAGGATACACCGATGATGGGCCGTACGCATGGTGTTCATGCCGAGCCCACTACCTTTGGTCTGAAAATGGCTCTATGGTACGAAGAAATGAAACGTAACCTGGAGCGGTTCCGCCATGCTGCGAACGGTGTACAGTTCGGAAAAATCTCCGGTGCCGTTGGTACGTACGCTAACATCGATCCTTTCGTAGAAGAATTCGTTTGCCGCAAGCTCGGCACAAGCCCAGCTCCAATCTCTACACAAACGTTACAGCGTGACCGTCATGCTGAATACATGGCTGCTCTTGCTTTGGTAGCGACATCGTTAGACAAGTTCGCTACTGAAATCCGCGCTCTGCAAAAGAGTGAGATTCGTGAAGTGGAAGAAGCTTTTGCCAAAGGTCAAAAGGGTTCATCCGCTATGCCTCACAAACGGAATCCCATTGGCTGCGAGAACATTTCAGGTCTGTCCCGCGTCATTCGCGGACATATGGTTACAGCTTACGAGAACGTGCCACTCTGGCATGAACGCGATATTTCGCACTCCTCTGTGGAACGTATCATCCTTCCGGATGCGACAATGCTGCTCAACTACATGCTGAACCGTTTCGGAAACATTGTGAAGAACCTGACTGTATTCCCAGAGAACATGAAGCGTAACATGAACCGTACGTTCGGTGTTCCTTTCTCCGGTCGGATCTTGACTAAACTGATCGATAAAGGCCTTAGCCGTGAGCAAGCGTACGATACCGTTCAACCGCGTGCTATGCAAGCATGGGAAGAGCAAAAACAATTCCGCGATATCGTGGAAGCTACACCTGAGATCACTAACGTTCTTACCCCAGAAGAAATTGAAGATGCATTTAACCCTTCTTGGCACCTTAAGCATGTGGACACCATCTTCCGCAAGCTAGAGCTTATCTAAAAAATAGGTGCGTTAATGGTTGGGTCGATAAGGAACGAATTCCTCGGAATGAGACCTTAGAGATCCTAAAAAGATAAGTTAGTGGTGAACTAAGGAACGCTGCAATAAATGCAAAGCTGGATGGGGGAGCACTGTAGAGGAAGTTTGGAACTGTAGAAGCGTAGCGTTCGCCTTTATCCTCGGATTTCTACCGCGAGAAGCGGTTCAAATCAAGAAATCTGAGGATAACAGCGATCGGAAGTCCAAACATTCCTCGGAAGTGCTTCCTCCTAGACCAGCCCAACTTAGGAAGATCATTAGTTCAAGGGAGGAAAGGTCATGACATCGTCGGCCGTATCCACAGCCGTGGAACTCATCAATGCGCCGCTGCTCTATAAAGGGAAGGTTCGTGAGCTATACGATTTAGGGGAGAATGTACTGATCGTCGTCACGGATCGGATATCTGCTTTTGACTATGTGCTGGACCCAGCGGTACCTGAAAAGGGCAATGTGCTTAACCGTCTGAGTGCGTTCTGGTTCGGAAAGACCAAAGAGCTAATGGAGAATCATGTCGTTCATATCGATGTGGATCTGCTCGGAGATATCGTTAAGGACAAGGAAGCTCTCAGAAACCGTGTTATGGTGGTACGCAAAGCAGAGCGCATCGATATCGAATGTGTTGTGCGTGGGTGCATCACCGGTGGGGGCTGGAGACAGTATCAAGAAACCGGCAAAGTGAATGGTATTGAGCTTCCTAAGAACTTGCGCAAAAATGCGCTGCTGGCACAGCCAATCTTTACCCCTGCGGCTAAAAACGATGTAGGTCATGATGAGGATATTCCTTTTGAAAAGATGCAGGAGCTAATCGGTGCTGATCTGGCACTCGAGCTGCAGGAGAAGAGCTTGCAATTGTTCTCTTTTGCCAGAGAGTATTGTGCTGAGCGGGGAATCATTCTAGCAGATTGTAAATTTGAATTCGGCTTGCTGGATGGCAGGGTGATTCTGATTGATGAGATTTTTACGCCGGATGCTTCACGTTTCTGGGCCAAGGACAAATACGCTCTTGATATCGAAATTGATAGTATGGATAAAGAACCTGTTCGTACGTATCTATCTGCATCCTCCTGGGATAAAAATAGCAAACCTGATCCACTTCCACTAGAAGTAGTTGAAGAAACAACGCGCCGTTATCTGGACATTTATCATCGTCTTACTGGCAAGTCTTTATAGCTCAACATTGTGTGTTTACTCATGGGAATAAATGAAGTGTATGTTTTTAAAGCTAGAGTTACTTTTAGTAGAGTTTCAGCTTTCAGAAAGTATATACACATAAAAATTTAGGAGGAACTACAAGCATATGTTAAAAGCGACGGTATATGTCACCATTAAGAAGAGCGTTCTCGATCCACAAGGTGTAGCAGTGCAAGGAGCACTTCATTCGGTAGGTTTTCAAGAAGTTGAAAGTTTGCGTATTGGGAAATATATGGAGCTGACTTTGGACACGGATAACCGTGCTGAAGCAGAAGTGCGTCTCAAGGAAATGTGCGAAAAGCTACTTGCCAACACGGTGATCGAGGATTACCGCTACGAATTGGAGGACTAAACGACATGAAATTTGCTGTACTTGTCTTCCCAGGCTCTAACTGTGATATTGATTGCTACAAGGCGGTAGAGGACAGTCTCGGCGAACCAGTCGATTATGTGTGGCATACAGCGACAGATTTGTCGGCGTATGATTGCATTTTGGTTCCAGGCGGATTCTCATATGGTGATTACCTGCGCTGCGGCGCGATTTCAAGATTTGCTCCTGTAATGGCTGAAGTTGCTAAAGCAGCAGAGCAAGGGAAATTCGTGCTAGGCATTTGCAATGGGTTCCAAATTCTTACTGAGGCTGGTTTGTTGCCAGGCGCGCTGCGTCGTAACATGTCCATGAAGTTCCGTTGTCATGATACAGTGCTTAAGGTTGCTAATAACGAAACCCCATTTACTATTGATTATGCTAAGGATGAAGAAATCATCATCCCAATCGCTCACGGCGAAGGAAACTACTACTGTGATGAAGAGACCTTAGTAGAACTGAAAGCTAACAATCAGATTGTGTTCACATATAGCGATAATCCTAACGGCTCTGTCGCTGATATTGCGGGTGTTAGTAATGTGCAGGGGAATGTAGTTGGCATGATGCCTCACCCTGAGCGTGCAGCTAACAGCTTGCTCGGATCTGAAGATGGGAAACGAATGTTCACATCTATACTGAAGACTTGGAGGGATCGTCATGACGCAGCAAGTATCCGTTAAGGAACCGACCGCAGAACAGATCGCAGAGCAGAAAATTTACAGCCAATTCGGTGTGTCGGACAGCGAATATGAGCTCATCAAGTCTTTTATGGGACGTTTGCCGAATTATACTGAAATCGGCGTATTCAGCGTAATGTGGTCCGAACACTGTGCATACAAGAACTCTAAGCCATTGTTGAAACGTTTCCCAGTTACTGGACCACGTGTCCTGATGGGACCCGGCGAGGGCGCAGGGATTGTAGATATCGGAGACAACCAAGCGGTTGTATTCAAAATCGAAAGTCATAACCACCCCTCTGCGGTAGAACCTTTTCAAGGTGCGGCAACAGGCGTAGGTGGTATCATTCGTGATATTTTTTCCATGGGCTCAAGACCTATCGCACTGCTGAATTCCTTGCGTTTCGGCAAGCTGGAAAGCGATCGCGTGAAATATTTGTTCGAGCATGTCGTGTCTGGTATTGCTGGCTATGGTAACTGTATCGGGATTCCAACCGTGGGCGGCGAAATCATGTTCGATGATAGCTATGACGGTAACCCGCTTGTTAATGCAATGTGTGTCGGTCTGATTGATCATGATAAAATCCAGCGTGGTGTCGCTAAAGGTGTAGGAAACCCAGTCTTCTACGTAGGTCCTCCTACTGGACGTGATGGGATTCATGGGGCTACTTTTGCATCCGTTGAACTAAGTGAAGAGTCCGAAGCAAAACGTACAGCTGTACAAGTAGGCGATCCATTTATGGAGAAGCTCGTTATGGAATCTTGTCTAGAGTTAATCGACAGCGGCATTGTTATTGGGATTCAGGATATGGGTGCGGCTGGACTTACCTGCTCTAGTGCAGAGATGGCAAGTAAAGCTGGTAATGGTTTGGAGCTGTATCTTGATCAGGTGCCACAACGTGAAGACGGCATGACCCCTTATGAAATGATGCTTTCGGAATCGCAAGAACGGATGTTGTTCGTAGTAGAACCGAAGGATGAAGCTCAGGCGCAAGAGATTTTTGATCGCTGGGGTGTAATCTGCTGTAAGGTAGGTAAAGTAACGGATGATGGTCGCTTGAAGCTGTATCATCACGGTGAGGTTGTTGGCGACATGCCTGTAACAGCGCTCGTGGATGAGTGTCCAGTGTATAACAAACCATCTGAGGTTCCTGCTTATTATGTAGAAAATAAATCGGTAGACACGCTTCGTTACGCGGAAGTTACAGATCTGGGTAGCGCACTGCGTACAGTGCTTGGATCACCAACCGTAGCAAGCAAAGCTTGGGTATACAACCAATATGATTACATGGTTCGGACTAGTACGGCTGTTCGACCTGGATCTGATGCGGCTGTAGTTACCATTCATGGTACACGTAAAGGACTTGCGATGACCACGGATTGTAACGGTCGTTACGTTTATCTTGATCCTGAAGTGGGCGGACGGATTGCAGTCAGCGAAGCGGCACGTAACATCGTTTGTTCCGGTGCTGAACCGCTAGCTATTACAGATAACTTAAACTTCGGAAACCCTGAGAAACCTGATGTGTTCTGGCAAATGGAGCGTGCGGTTGATGGTATGGCTGAAGCTTGTCGTGTGCTGGATACTCCGGTTATCGGCGGGAATGTCAGTCTTTATAACGAAAATACGACGGGATCCATCTACCCAACGCCGGTTGTCGGCATGGTTGGTTTAGTAACGGATACGGATCACATTACGACTCAAGGCTTCAAACAAGAAGGGGATTCCATCCTTCTGCTAGGCGTAACAAAAGCTGAGCTTGGTGGTAGTGAATTTCAATATGCTGTTCATGGTGTAACCGAAGGCCGTCCTCCAGCTTTGGATTTGGCTACTGAGAAAACACTGCTGAGCGCAGTGCTTACCTCGATTCGCGGCGGTCTGGTGCGTTCAGCACATGACTTGTCCGAAGGCGGTCTTGCTGTAGCACTTGCAGAGAGCTGTATCAGTGGTGGTATTGGTGCGAACGTTGAACTTTCTGCTAATGGACTTAGATCCGATGTAGCTTTGTTCAGTGAGAGCCAATCACGTATCGTGCTGACGGCAGCGCCTGAACGTGCGGAAGAGCTGAAAGCAGCGATTGCTGCAAGCGGCGTTCCAGTGGAAATCATCGGAACTGTAGGTGGAGACAGACTGCGCGTGAATCTGGACGGTGCATCCGTATTAGATGAAGCTGTAGCAGAATTGAAATTCGTTTGGGAGGATGCTATTCCATGTCTTATGAAATAAAGACCGGGAAAGAGCAGGAGACTCCTATCCTGTGGACTGGTGACTTTTACAATGAAGGAACGGGCTCGGGAGATATTTTTGACACATTAAAAGAAGAATGCGGCGTTTTCGGGGTCTTCAGACACCCGGAAGCGGCGTCCATGTCTTATTACGGCTTGCACGCCTTACAGCACCGTGGGGAAGAAAGTGCGGGCATCTGCGTAGCAGATGGTCGTGATTTCAACTATCACCGCGGGATGGGGTTAGTAAAAGAAGTATTCGACAAGGACAAAATTGCCTCACTGGTTGGAGACATGTCCATCGGGCATGTACGTTATTCCACCAGCGGAGACAGCCGCTTAACTAATGCACAGCCGCTCGTATTCAAATATCGTGACGGTGATTTGGCGATTGCTACAAACGGTAACATAGTAAATGAACCGTTGATTCGTAAACAGCTTGAGCAAAGCGGATCGATCTTCCAAACCACAAGTGATACAGAAGTGCTGGCGCATCTGATTGCGCGTTCGTCTAAGGATTTTGTTGAAGCGGCTAAGGATGCGCTAAAACAACTGGTTGGCGGATTTGCTTTTCTGCTTATGACGAATGACAAATTAATTGTCGCTTCGGATTCCCATGGTTTGCGTCCGCTTGTTATGGGACGGATCGGCGACGCCTATATTTTTGCTTCCGAATCTTGCGCCTTAGAAGTTATCGGAGCACAGTTAGTCCGCGATATCGAACCTGGCGAACTGCTCGTGCTTGATAAAAATGGCCTGTTAGAGGACCGTTTTACCGAGCCAAAACGTAAAGCGCTATGCGCGATGGAGTATATTTACTTCTCTCGCCCAGACAGTGATATGAATGGCGCTAACCTGCACACCGCCCGTAAGCGGATGGGTAGCCGAATGGCATTAGAAGCTTTCGTAGATGCTGACCTCGTAACTGGTGTACCGGATTCAAGTATCTCGGCAGCGATTGGATTTGCGGAACAGACGGGCATTCCTTATGAGCTTGGGCTCATCAAGAATAAGTATACAGGCCGGACCTTTATCCAGCCGAGCCAAGAGCTGCGTGAGCAAGGTGTGAAAATGAAGCTAAGCGCCGTGCGCAGTGTGGTCGATGGCAAACGTGTTGTCATGATCGATGATTCCATCGTGCGTGGAACAACTTCACGGCGTATCGTCAATTTGCTCCGCGAAGCGGGAGCCGTAGAGGTTCATGTGCGGATTACATCGCCGCCCTTCAAGAATCCTTGCTTCTACGGCATTGATACCCCAGACCGCCGCGATCTCATCGCGTCGTACAAGTCCATTGCGGAAATGTGCGAAGAGATTAATGCCGATTCCTTGGCATTCTTGTCACCGGAGGGCCTAATCACTTCCATTGGTGGTCACAACAAAGATGATTACAAAGGCGGGCTATGCCTTTCCTGCTTCGATAATGATTACCCGACACAGGTTGATTTTGGCGGGGCGGAAAAAGATGGCTGCTCGTGTTGACATCCCCCTAAGTCCCCCTTGCAAAGGGGGATTCCGAAGGGCTCTGCCCTCCGGCCACCCGAAAGCTCGGCGGTAGGAGTTGGGTTATAACTTGCTAAGAAGACTTGGGTACGAGTGCTCGCTTTGTCCCTGTGTGCTACGCACGGACGGGACACGCTTTACGGCGCTCCGCCCCCCGGCTGCATACCGCCGCCGGGAATGGCTCGCCAAGCTAGTCGCTAGTCTCGCTAAGGAAGGCGCTCGGCTGCGCCCAAAGCGCCAAGAGCAGCTCACCAAGCTCGTCCCTGTTTGCTGCGCAAATGCGGAACCCGCTAGTCTCGCTAAGGAAGGCGCTCGGCTGCGCCAAAAGCGCCAAGAGCAGCTCGCCAAGCTCGTCCCTGTTTGCTGCGCAAATGCAGGACCCGCTTGTTTCGCTAAAGGAGGTGCATGGCGCAGCTCATGCACCGAGGTCTTGAGGTCCGTGTGCAAGGCGCGCACTGCGGCTTGCAGTAGGGGAAACCCGGTGGTTGGAGGGAGTTATGGAGAGGAAGTTTGGAACTGTAGAAGCGTTAGCGTTCGCCTTTATGTTTGGATTTCTACCGCGATGAGCGGTTTAAATCAGGAAATCCAAACATAACAGCGATCGGAAGTCCAAACATTCCTCGTAATAACTCCAATAACCACCAATGAAGTTAGTCCCGAATGCGCCCAAACGCGCTCTAAACTATTAAAAGATGAGGTGTCCCAAGTGTCGGAAGCTTATAAAAACGCCGGAGTGGATATTGCGGCTGGTAATGAAGCGGTAGAACGCATGAAAAAGCACGTAAAACGTACTTACCGTCCAGAAGTAATGACGGATCTTGGTGGGTTCGGAGCGCTGTTTGGCCTCAATAAAGATAAATATGAAGAGCCAGTGCTCGTATCGGGAACTGATGGTGTAGGCACGAAGCTTAAGATCGCGTTTGCTGCGGATCGCCATGACACGATTGGGATCGACGCTGTAGCTATGTGCGTGAACGACATTGTAGTGCAAGGTGCGGAGCCGCTATTTTTCCTCGATTATCTGGCTTGCGACAAAGTCGTACCGGAGAAAATCGAAGCGATCGTAGCAGGAATCGCAGAGGGCTGTCACCAAGCAGGTTGTGCGCTGATTGGCGGCGAAACGGCTGAAATGCCGGGCATGTATTCAGCGGGTGAGTATGATATCGCTGGATTCACAGTTGGCGTTGCTGACAAAGCGAAGCTGGTAACAGGCGCTAACATCGCTGCTGGAGACACAGTGATTGGTTTAGCTTCTAGCGGCGTGCACAGCAACGGCTTCTCACTGGTGCGTAAGCTTTTGCTTGAGGAAGATGGCTATGGCCTGAATGATGTGCTTCCGGAGCTTGGAGCTCCGCTTGTGGATGTACTTCTTGCACCAACTAAGATTTATGTGAAGCCTTTGCTGGCGCTCTTGGAGCAGCTTCCGGTGAAAGGGATGGCACATATTACGGGTGGCGGATTCATCGAGAATATCCCGCGCGTATTGCCTGACGGTGTAGATGTGGAGATTAATTACGGATCGTGGCCCATTCTGCCGATCTTCGGATTGATGCAGAACAAAGGAAACGTAAGCAACCGTGATATGTTTACTACTTTTAATATGGGAATTGGACTTGTTCTGGTTGTAAGTGCTGCTGATGGAGAACATGCTCTTGAACTGCTCAAAGCGAGCGGAGAAGAGGCTTTTACCATTGGTAAAGTGACAGAAGGGGAACGCAAAGTAACCTTTACTGGAGCTGAAGTGTGATGCAATGGAGTCGAATCGCTGTTTTTGCTTCTGGGCAAGGCAGTAATTTTGCTGCACTGATCGATGCACAGAGAGCGGGCTTGCTTGGTGAGGGCAATATTGAGTTGCTTGTATCCGACAAGCCAGAGGCACCTGTAGCTAAGCGAGCGGAGGATGCGGGCATTCCCGCCCTCTTGCTGCGGCCAAAAGACTTCGCCAGCCGTGAACTCTACGAAGCAGAGATTGTAGCAGAGCTTCAGCGGCGGGAAATCGGGCTGGTTGTGCTGGCAGGATACATGCGTCTTATTACGCCAGTGCTTTTAACGCCGTATGCTGGACGAATTATTAACATTCATCCATCGCTGCTGCCTGCTTTTGCAGGAAAAGATGCAATCGGACAAGCGCTGGATTATGGCGTGAAGCTGACGGGTGTTACTGTGCATTTTGTCGATGGAGGTATGGATACCGGGCCTGTTATTGCTCAGCGCAGCGTAGCCCTGCAGGATAACGACACGGCCGATTCATTGGCAGAACGTATTCATAAGGTTGAGTATGAGCTGTATCCCGAAGTGGTTGGCGCTTTTGCCAGCGGGAAAGTGGAACTGAGTGGAAGAAAGACGATTATCCGCGAAAAGTAAGCTGCACCGCAGCCATTCGAAGTTTTGGATCGACATTTGGTGACAGACCGAGATGTTTCAGGGTATTTCTCGGGAAATATTGCATAAGCGGCGTTATGTGTCGCGTTGTGGGTTTTCTTCATATTAAATCGCACGTACAACCTGAAGGAGGACTATTCAAAGTGAGTATCAAAAGAGCGCTAGTCAGCGTATCGGATAAACAAGGTATCGTGGATTTTTGCCGCGAGTTGTCTGCATTAGGCGTAGAAATTATCTCTACAGGTGGAACAAGCACGCTTTTGGCTAAAGAAGGTGTTCCAGTTATCGGGATTTCCGATGTGACAGGATTCCCAGAAATCATGGACGGACGTGTCAAAACCTTGCACCCTGCTGTACACAGCGGATTGCTTGCGGTTCGTGATAACGAGGAGCACACGCGTCAAATGAAGGAGCTTGGTCTGGATTACATCGATCTGGTTGTTGTGAATCTGTATCCGTTCGCGGAAACTATCGCAAAACCTGACGTATCCTACGAGGAAGCCATCGAGAATATCGATATCGGCGGACCTACGATGCTGCGTTCTGCGGCGAAGAACCATGCTTTTGTGAGTGTAGTGGTGGATGCTAATGACTACGCTACTGTACTTGAAGAGGTTCGCGCAGGTGGAGATACAACGTTAGAAACACGCAAACGTCTTGCGGCAAAAGTGTTCCGCCATACGGCGGCTTACGATGCCTTGATTTCCGATTATTTGGCTAACGTTACTGGCGAGCCTCTGCCAGAGCGCTACACCGTGACTTATGAGAAAATTCAGGATCTGCGTTATGGCGAGAATCCGCATCAAAAAGCTGCGTTCTATCGCAAGCCATTGGCGGCACTGGATACACTCACTGCGGCTGAACAATTGCACGGCAAAGAGTTGTCTTATAACAATATCAACGATGCTAACGCAGCACTACAAATCGTGAAAGAATTTGAAGAGCCTGCTGTCGTAGCGGTTAAACATATGAACCCTTGTGGTGTAGGTGTGGGTGAAAGTGTATACGAAGCTTATCAAAAAGCTTACAACGCGGATCCAACTTCTATCTTTGGTGGGATTGTAGCAGCAAACCGGATTATTGATGCAGACACAGCGAACCTGCTGAAAGATATTTTCCTCGAAATCGTGTTGGCACCAGGCTTTACGGAAGAAGCACTGGAAATCCTTACGAAGAAAAAGAATCTCCGTTTGCTCAAAATCGGTAACCTTAGTACGGCTAGTGCGCGTAAGAGCAGCTTTGTAGTTACCTCTATTGATGGAGGAATGGTTGTACAGGAGAGCGATGTGCACTCTGTGAACCCAGATGATCTACAAGTCGTTACGGACCGTAAACCAACCGAGGAAGAATTGAAACAATTGTTGTTCGGATGGAAAGTAGTTAAGCATGTGAAATCTAATGCGATTGTGCTGGCTGCTGATGATATGACCGTTGGCGTAGGTGCAGGACAGATGAATCGCGTTGGTGCAGCTAAAATTGCAATCGAACAAGCTGGTGAAAAATCTAAGGGAGCCGTACTCGCTTCCGACGCGTTCTTCCCAATGGGCGATACGCTTGAAATGGCAGCAAAAGCAGGAATCACTGCAGTGATTCAGCCAGGCGGCTCCATTAAAGACGAAGAGTCAATTAAGGTCGCTAATGAGTATGGTATTGCTATGGTCTTCACAGGCGTCCGTCATTTCAAACACTAGAGCACTGGGAGGATCATATTCGGATGGATATTTTAGTGGTTGGCGGCGGCGGCCGGGAACATGCGATGATTTGGAGTCTATCCCAAAGCCCCAAGGCAGGTAAAATCTATTGCGCACCCGGCAACGCCGGGATTGCGCAGTTAGCCGAATGTGTGCCGATCGGAGTATTTGAGTTCGATCGTCTGACGGCTTTTGCGAAAGAGAAGGAAGTAGGTCTTGTTGTAATCGGCCCAGATGATCCACTCGCTGCTGGGATTGTGGATGCTTTTGAAGCACAGGATATTCCTGTGTTTGGCCCACGCAAGAATGCGGCGGAGATCGAAGGCAGCAAAACCTTTATGAAGGATCTTTTGCATAAATATAATATTCCGACAGCAGCCTATGAGAAGTTCGACGACTATGAAGCTGCGCTAACTTATTTGCGGGAACAGCCGCTTCCGATCGTAATCAAGGCAGATGGTCTGGCTGCAGGAAAAGGCGTGACGGTTGCTTATTCGTTGGAAGAAGCAGAGCAAGCGCTCGCTGATATTATGGTCACTAAGGTATTCGGTGAGGCAGGCGCTCAGGTTGTTATTGAGGAATTTCTAGCTGGACAGGAAATGTCGATTCTGGCTTTTGTCGATGGAGAGACGGTACGTCCTATGGCTGCTGCCCAGGATCATAAGCCCGTATTTGATGGGGATAAAGGTCCTAATACCGGCGGAATGGGTACCTATTCGCCTTTACCACATATTGATGAGGCTATTATCCAAGAAGCGATCGAGACCATCATTAAGCCGACAGCAAAAGCTATGGTGGATGAAGGTCGTCCCTTTAGCGGTGTACTATTTGCGGGACTGATGATTTCTCCTGAAGGGAAACCAAAGACGATTGAGTTTAATGCTCGTTTCGGTGATCCTGAGACTCAGGTCGTGTTGCCTAGACTCAAGAGCGACTTGCTAGAAATCTTTCTGGCGGTCACAGAGGGCAGACTTGCAGATATCGACATTGAATGGAGCGACGAAGCGGCTGTATGCGTAGTTCTCGCTTCGGGAGGATATCCAGGCCCTTATCCAAAAGGTGTACCGATTGAAGGTCTTGAAGACAGCCAAGGAGGGCTGATCTTCCATGCTGGTACGGCGCGTGGTGAAGACGGAAGCTGGGTGACGAATGGTGGTCGGGTACTAGGCGTGGTAGGCCTAGGTGCTACGATTGCTGAAGCTCGTGTTGCAGCTTACGCTAGAGCCGAAGGAATTTCTTTTTCCGGAAAACAAAGCCGCAGCGACATCGCTATGAAAGCATTGGTATAAGGATAAAGAACTGTATCTAGCATTTTTTGCGCTTAAAGTCCTAAAAAAGGACTGACAAGTGATAGAAGAAGTGCTATAATACTACACGTACGGGGGAAAATGTGCGGATATATACAGATAAGGGTCTTTCCGATCATGGGAAGGCCCTTTTAAATCGGAGTCCTTCAGACTTTGTGAAGTAACCTTATAAAGGATGCCTCGTGCCTGGAAATGATGATACTTATAGTGCATACTAGCGATACGCTTATGGCGAATGGCTACTCACAGATTTAAGGAGGAATTCGTTTTGAGTAAGATTGGAAGAAATGATATGTGTCCTTGCGGAAGCGGGAAAAAATATAAGAAATGCTGCCTTGGTAAAGAAACTTCTGCAGTAGAGTCCATCATGCAACTTGTAAACAAGGAAGAAGCGGCAGCTAGCGAGACTGTGGCTGAGAAACAGGAGCCCGTAGCACAACCTGAAGTGAAGCTAACTCTTGCTACGCTCAGAAAAAAAGTGTCACGTGATCTGAATTGGGAGCATCCAGCACATGAACAACTGGCGCTGCACCTTATTGAGAGCATGAGAGAAAGCTATGATAGAGAGCTTATTTGGGAAGCTCTAGTTCTGTGGAATGGTTATTCCCGTAAGACTAAGCCTGCTGTGAAGAAAATGGGCTCTTTCTGCGCGGCGATCGAATTTATTTTGTCTGAAGAATATGGCTTCTCCCTAACACAAGCGGATCTTGCTACCAAACATGAGGTTACTACGCCTACCATCTCTAGAAAAGTCAAAGAGATGCTCAATTACATTGAGGAATACGGCATGGGTGGTGCGGAAGAAGAATTACTTTTGCTGAATATCTCAGGCAGTCCGAAGGATCAGGAGCAAGCACTATTACAAAAGGCTATGCAAACCAATTCATCCAACCGCCGGATACAGTTAGCTGAAGCCGCATTAGAGGTTTATCCGGACAGTCCGGATGCGTATCTCATTTTGGCTGAGGAAGCAGAGAATGAAGCAGATGCTCGTGCTTTTCTAAAAGCAGGGATGGATGCAGGTGAACGTGAGCTTGGAGAAGCCTTTTTCGCTGAGCACAAAGGACATTTCTGGGACCTCCACGAGACTCGTCCATACATTCGAATTTGCAAAAGCTACGCTGATTCTTGTTGGTTTAGCGGAAATGCAGAAGAAGCACAAAAAGTACTTGAGCACATTTTAGAGCTGAATCCTGAAGATAACACAGGTGCGCGTTACCTTTTAACGGCTGCGTATCTCTACACCAACAAGCTCAAGAAGACAGAAAAGGTGCTGGAAAAGTTCGGCAATGACGCAGCGGCGACAGTAGCTTACGACCGGATGGTCTTAGAATATAAGAAGAATGGGATTACTTCCCAACTGAAAATGTTGTACCGCGTAGCGCGGAATGTGAACAAGCACGTGCCGGATTATTTGTTAGGGATCAAAAGATTGCCGCATAACCTTCCGGATTTTGTGGGAATGGGCGACGCTAATGAAGCTATCGAATATGTGATTGTACACTCGCGTTTGTGGACAAGCCTACCTGATCTGCTGAAGTGGATGCTGAAGCAACAGGATTAGTAGAATTCAGATCTTGGACGTACATGAACTTAAAGAGGCTATGGGAGATTCCTGTAGTCTCTTTTTTTAAAATATAAGAATTTATTTGTTTCACGTTATAAATTACCTTATATTTCTCGCATAAACGCTTACCGTCCTTATAGGGACGATGAAGGCGTTTTTGCATGTATAAGAAAGTATAAGATTTGTATCAATAATTGTATTGCATACAGCGGACAATGCTTGAAAAAATGTCTTTGGGAGAGTATGTTTACAAGAAGTAGAATGAAAAGATGATAGTGAGGCGAGAGGGTTATGAGAGAAGAGGAAGACCGAATCGTAGGAATGGAAGATATCGTACGGGCTCATCACGTACTGCGGGAGGTCATCATCCGGACTCCACTACAGCGTGACGCCGTACTATCGGCCAAGTATGATTGCGATGTATATTTGAAGCGCGAAGATTTGCAGATTGTCCGTTCTTTTAAAATCCGCGGAGCTTATAATATGATTCGTAGTCTATCTGTAGAAGATAGAGCTAAAGGTATTGTCTGCGCGAGTGCAGGAAATCACGCACAAGGTGTAGCCTATTCCTGTAAGGCACTTGGAATTAAGGGCAAGGTCTATATGCCCAGCACTACACCTAACCAGAAGGTTAAGCAAGTTCGACGGTTCGGCGGTGAGTTTGTTGAGGTCATTCTGAAGGGCGATACCTTCGATGATGCTTATGATGAAGCGCTTCAAGCTTGTATAGATCATGGAATGACATTGATCCACCCGTTTGATGAGCCGAGAATTATTGCAGGCAATGGGACAATTGCGATGGAAGTAATGGAGAACCTGGATCACCCTGCGGATTTTATGTTCGTAACGATTGGTGGGGGCGGCCTGGCAGCAGGAATAGCCACTTATGTGAAGACGGTGAGTCCATCCACTAAGTTGATTGGTGTGGAACCGCTTGGTGCTGCTTCAATGACTGAAGCGATCAAGCTTGGAGAAGTGGTAACGCTAAAAGAAATTAACAAGTTCGTGGACGGAGCGGCTGTAAAGCGCGTTGGCGGACTGACTTATGATATTTGTTCCCGGCATCTGGATGACATCGTGATGGTACCTGAAGGCAAGGCTTGTACCACCATTCTGGAGCTATATAACGAGAATGCTATAGTGGTTGAGCCAGCGGGATCCTTACCTATCGCAGCACTTGATCAGTACCGTGATCAAATCCGCGGGAAGACGGTCGTCTGTATCATTAGTGGGGGTAACAACGATATTGACCGTATGCAGGAGATCAAAGAGCGGTCACTGATTTACGAAGGCTTAAAGCACTACTTCATGGTGAACTTCCCACAACGGGCAGGTGCCCTGCGTGAGTTCTTGGACGAAATTCTCGGTCCAGAGGATGACATTACCCGTTTCGAGTACATCAAGAAGCATGATAAAGAAAATGGTCCCGCGCTTGTAGGCATAGAGCTATTGTCCATTGAAGCTTATGAACCACTTATCGAACGGATGCAGCAGAAGGGTGTAGATTATGTAGAAATCAATAAGGATTCCAATCTCTTTAACATCCTTATTTAATTTCTTTCATCACTTTAATCATTTCGTTAATGAACATAGAAAGGCCCGTCCCAGAATGAATGGGGACGGGCCTTTTGTATATCATACTAGAGAGGTAATTCAGTCTTACGGTATTGTTCGACTTCATCTGTTAATTTATAATCTTTGTCCTTCATCAATTTCATGAAGCCATCTAGTTTCTGCAGGAATGGGCTGTTGTCTTTATTCTTGGTGAGAATGCTAGAGTAGGCTTTCTGCGCCTCCAAGTCCATTTCAAGATTGTCATAATGGAAAAGGGGCGTGTTATTCTGGCCGTAAAACGTATTGTTAACATAGATAGAATATAAGGATTTCACAGCTGAAATTCGGTTCGATTTCGGATGATTTTGAATAAATTGCTCTTGAGATAGTGCTCGCGCAGCTACATCGGTCCAACCAATGACCAGCCCGTTATCCTTGGAGGAGGGCAGATCAGACTCCGTAGCCATAATGGATAGATACGCGCTGATATCGTCAGTGACATAAAGCTTATATTTGCGGTAAGCCTCATAATCGATCACCGGGAAAAAAGTGCCTTCCGCGGTCTCCAGTTTATATCCATTTTCGCTGGCACTCTTCAGCAGTGTGCGCAGAGTGAGATCTTCTGTGGCATCAGCAAGGGTCTTCATACTTGCGCCAGCTTTATAGATGGCGGTGAGCTTCCGCTGGACATTGCTGGTACTGAATTTGCTCTCCCACGCCGGAAGCGCCGCCTTGTGCAAATTCTCAAGCTTCAGTGTCATTATCGTGGCACGATACGAACCTACCGCATACATATTGGCGTTCAAATATTTAATAGCTTCGGGTAACTTGTTAGAGGAAGACAACAGTGGCAATGCTGCTTTATAGATAGCCTCCGCATGACTATTGTTTGCTGTCAAAGGATTTGCCTTAGTGCCTCCCACAGGAGGGCTGGCAGCGCCTTCAGCTTGAATCGTTCCAATAGGTACCGCGCCTAGTCCCAATGTTAATGCTAGAACAGAATAGAGAATATATTGCTTCTTATTCATGAAAGTTCCCCCTGTCTATCGGATGAAATATGGGTGGAGCATGACTTTTATTTTCTAAAAAATATAAACTTTAGTCCAATTGCCCCAATCAGGGAAACAATTAAGCTTACCCACGGGGATAAAGTAATGACCGGAAACAATCGGTCGAGGTACAAGCCAATAAATACGGCAACTACGGCGATTCCGATATAGACGCCAAGGCCCTTGATATCAAAGGGCTTGGCTTTAGGTGCATCCCCCTCAGACAAGGAGGTTAACCATTTCATAATAAGTTCTATCAAGATAATGGAACCTGCCCCAACAGCGAAGAGGGTGAAGAGGCTAATCTCTCCGAACATCCCAGGTGATCCGTTAGTCCATTGCAAGAAGAGTCCACCTATAGCAAAGATCCCGAACAAACAGGTTAGAGCCGCGCAGGGAATCATCAAGTAATAGTTCCATTTGCTGCGTGCTGAGCGTGTGGGAACGCTGTCTATGATCTCTTTAAAATAATCATCCGGATTCTCGCCAAACACCTGTTTAGCGTTTTTACCTTTTTTTTGTTCTTTCAGAAGCAGCTTGGCTGCATCCAGTAAAAGTTCTTCAGCGCGGAGAGCTTCTACCCTGCTGGCGCGCATCGTCAGGATCATATCTTCAAAATAGGATCGATTGAAAGGCGTCATCTGCTCACGCAGGGCGTTATTTTCCTTAATCATATCTTTCACTTTCATAATAGGGATGTAAACCTCCAGTAGTGTTAATCGGTATAGTCTTTAACCTAGAGTATACGTTTGCCTGACAGGTCAGCGCAAGGACAAGCATTTCTATTTTTCTATGCATAATCCTTTTATAAGAGTGAACACTGATAATGTTGTTGCTTGATCAATATAGCTTTGGGAAAGGTTGGGAGCTTTATGGAACATGAGAACAAGAAAGAACAGGACAGTGTCATGGGCAACGGTTTCGAGCCTACGCCCAATCATTCAATGGGGGATTGGGGCGGCTCTGATGGATTCAGCATGTGGAATTCCACAGAAGAACCAGCAACAGAGGGTGCGCTTAAGGATTGGGAAGGCAGTCAAGAAACCCATGAGATGTTTAACGACAGCTATGATTGATTGACGGCCCTGGAAGCTCATCATGCGATTGAAAAACAGCCAGTCTTCATTATTTTGGAGACTGGCTGTTTGACGTTCCGGTTTATACTCCGAATTTGCTCTTGCAAATTACTAAGATCTGTCCCGTTCCTGTTGACAATATGAACGAAATCTTTATAATAAGAATATAATTCATACTAAGTTAATCGGAATTCTAACAAATTAAAATAATGATTAAATATAGGAGGTTACGGCAATGGAACGGAATATTGTAATTCGGCATAACGGCGAAGAATTGACAGCGAGCATCCATTATCCGAGTAAAGAGAAGGGAACTTCCACACGTTGCAAGGACAGATTGCCATTAGCTGTAATCTGCCATGGATTTGTGGGTAACCGGATTGGAGTCGATCGGATATTTGTCAAAGCAGCTCGTGAGCTGGCGCAAGATGGGTATATGGTCATTCGATTTGATTATGCGGGCTGCGGCGAGAGCAGCGGTAATTACGGCGGGGAGGATATGGAGTCGATGATCGCTCAGACTAGAGCGGTGCTCGATTACGGAATTAGCTCTGCCGATGTGGATCCACAGCGTGTGACGCTTATTGGCCATAGTCTGGGTGGGGCGGTTGCACTTCTGACAAGTATTCGTGATCGCCGCGTGAAGAATCTCGTGCTGTGGGCCTCCGTGGGTTACCCCTTCAATGATATTGTGAAGATCGTAGGGCGGGAGGCTTATGATCGATCGGTGAAGAATGGATCGGCGGATTACGTGGGCTACTCATTCACACCGGTATATTTCAATTCTTTGGCGGCCTTCCAGCCTTTCCAAGAGGCTAGTAAATTCAGTGGTGATGTGCTCGTCATTCATGGTACGTCTGACGATGTCATCCCCGTGGATTATGCATTCCTTTACCAGAAATTATTCTGGACACGTCCTGAGGGACGATGCGATAAAGAGATCATTTTTCAAGGTGATCATACCTTTTCTTCTGGGCCAGCACAGCAGCAGCTGCTAAAGCGGACAAGAGAGTGGATGAACGAACAGGAGCATGTGCAGACAGAGTGGCAAAATTGGATGATATAGGTGATGGACCTTTACTCGCAATAACTTGAAATTAGCGGTAAAATAAAGATGCACACCATATACTGGGTTATGGAGGTTGGCATCCTATGAAATTACCGTCATTTTTTATCGCGCACGGTTCTCCGCTCCTCGCACTGGAGGATAACGAGTATACCCGTTTTCTGGAGCGGCTTGGTCAAGAACTAGAAGCACCACGGGGTATAGTAGTATTCTCAGCGCACTGGGATAGCCCAGAACAGCTACTCACCATGGATGAGAAGCACGAAACACAACATGACTTCTACGGATTCCCTGAAGAAATGTATACGCTGACCTATCCAGCCCCAGGCGATCCAGCTCTAACCAAGCGGATTTCCGAGCTCTTTAAGGGTAACAATCTTTCACATCAGCCCGTTCTGGGGCGAGGACTCGATCACGGAGTCTGGGTAATACTGAAAAAAATGTTTCCGAAAGCCGATATTCCGGTAGTCGCTTTATCCGTCGATTCACTACGTTCTCCCAAAGAACAGTACAATATCGGGCGGATGTTAGCCCCTCTGCGTGACGAAGGCATACTGCTGATAGGAAGCGGTGGACTTGTTCACAATTTGCGGATGCTTAATGAAAGTGATCAGCCTGAAGAGTGGGCGCTTGAATTCGATGCGTGGATTGCCAAGGGGTTAGAATCTTGGGATTTACCTTCACTGTTTGCTTATGAGAAAAAAGCTCCGCATGTTCGTGATGCGGTTCCGTCTTACGGAAGAGAGCATTTCGCACCTCTCTTTTATGCGATGGGAACAGCGGATGGCAGAAGGAAGGCAGAGCGAATATTTCAAGCGTATCAATATGGGACATTAAGCCTCAATTGCTGGAAGCTAGACTAAATGGATAGATACACGCAGGGTACAGCCGGAGATCGGCTGTGCTCTTTTTTTAAATATAAGAAAGTAAAAGTTTCACGCTATGCATTATCCTTATATTTCTCGCTTAAACGTATATCGTCCTAATAAGGACGCTGAAGTCGATTACACTTGATGCAAGCGGATCAAGACAAATGGGACTGGCTGTGATTAAATGGAAGAAACCAGTTAAGATACATAAAACGTTTAGGAGGAACTACAAGCTTATGAAAGTAAACTGCTCTTCTTCCCGTCTATTATCTGCCCTTGTACTAAGTACCCTATTGCTCTCCGCTTGCGGAACAGAGAGTGCAAATAATGTAATTGCCCCGACACAGCAACCTACAGCAGATCCCGCGCCTATTGAAACGATCCAGCCATCGCCTACTGCAGATCCATCTGCTGAACTCGTTTCCGGATTAACAGGTCTTCCCGTTTCTGAAAACAGTCTCCCGCGTCCCTTAGCTGTTATGATTAATAATGCTCCAGCGGCCCGGCCACAGTCGGGGGTGAGTGAAGCGGATATTTTATATGAGGTCCTTGCTGAAGGTGGCATTACGCGGTTAATTGGTATCTTTCAAAGTCATACCGGAGTGGTCAAAATCGGACCGATTCGCAGTATTCGCCCTTATCTGCTCGATATTGGCGAGAGCTATGGTGGTGTGACGGTGCATGCCGGGGGGAGCCCCGCGGCTTATGCCATTTTGCAAAAAGAGAAAAAAGCAGATATGGACGAAATCGGTCGTGCCGGAGCTTATTTCTGGCGGGACAAAGCACGTAAAGCCCCCCATAATCTCTACAGTAATGCAGCGAAGCTGCGGGAAGGTGCCGAGAAGCTGGGTTATGAGAAAAGTGTGAAGGTGCCAGGGTATCTTTTTAACAATCCAGATTACATACCGGCAGGCGGAGAACAGGCCGCTGAGTTTAGCATAAACTTCTTACTTAAAAGCTATAAAATTGACTATAAATACGATACTCAGCTCCAGACCTATCAGCGTTACGTGAATGGTAAGCCACATTTGGATCTGAATAACAATAAGCCAGTAGAAGCTGCAAATGTGATGGTGATGGGTTCCGATCATAAAGTGCTTGATGATGTTGGAAGACTTCAGGTTGACGTGGAGCTTGGTGGTGAAGCGCTGCTCTTTCAGCGTGGACAGGTCACAAAGGGCAGATGGTCGCGTGAGCCAGGTGATGTGATTCGGTTTGTGAAGGATGGTAAAGAAGAGCTAATGTATCCAGGAATCACCCATATTTTGGTCGTCCCTAATGCACCTTCATTTAGCAGTCATGTGGTATATGGCGGAGCAGATAGTGCAACCTAAGAAAGTCGGAATATCCAGTGTTATACAGATTTGTGTTCGGAATTATGGGTAAGTGTTAATAGAGTGTAAAAAAGTTCATTTCTATAGCTTCTATACCTTCTACGGATATGTTAAGATAACAAGGGTTGTCATTCATTTTCATGCTTTTTACATATGGGTGACTCTGTACTCACGGTAATATTATGTAAAGGGGTTTAAAACAATGAAGTTGAGAAAAAAGGACATATTCTTTGAGACGCTGGAAAATATGGCGGATACCATTGTCCAAGCTGCAGATTATTTTGCTCAGAATATCACTGATCTCCAGAATAATGTCGATAGTTTCGCTGCAGAGATGAAGAAGTACGAATCCCAATGTGATACTTACACGCACACCGTAATTAAGGAATTGAACAAGACGTTCATTACGCCACTTGAGCGTGACGACATTATGGACTTGATTACAAGCATGGATGATGTCATTGATGGCTTGGAGGCATCTGCCTCACGTTTCTATATGTACAACCTTCTTGACCCGGATGAATACATTGTACAATTTGCCGAAATCCTTCGTCAGTGTGCTTATGAAATCCAAAAAGCGGTTCATTTGCTTTCCCAGAAGAAGCTGCTGGCCATTCGTGAATATACGATCCGTTTGAATGACCTTGAGAATCAAGGGGACGAAGTCCTTCGTATTTGTACCAAAGCTCTATTTGAAACCGTTAAGGACCCGATTGAGCTGATTAAGCGCAAGGAATTATATGAGCGACTCGAGACCACTACAGATAAATGTGAAGATGTAGCCAACATGTTGGAATCGATCATCATGCGCAACTCATAAGGGGTACTAGAATATGGAAACATCGATATGGATTCTTGGAATTGTTATATTTCTCGCGCTTGCGTTTGACTTTATTAATGGTTTCCATGATACGGCCAACGCGATTGCTACCTCTGTCTCTACACGTGCGTTAAAACCTCGAACAGCTATTATTATGGCGGCACTGATGAACTTTGTCGGAGCTTTGATGTTTACAGGTGTAGCTAAGAAAATTGGCGGAAGTATCACAGACCCCACGTTGCTGGAAAATGGTCTGGATATCATAATAGCCACGCTGATTGCTGCGATTATTTGGAATTTGATCACCTGGTGGCTCGGAATTCCGTCCTCCTCCTCTCATGCACTGATCGGCGCTTTGGCTGGTGCAGTATATGTGGGTGCAGGTTCGTCGCATATTAACTGGGGCGGATTTGTGGAAATTGTCGAGGGGTTGATCTTCTCGCCAATTATTGCATTTGTTATCGGTTATATCATCATGACAGTCCTGAAATGGATTTTTGCAAAGCGTAGTCCACATACGGTTAATAAGGGCTTCCGTTCCATGCAGGTTGTGACGGCGGCATTACAGTCGTTTACTCATGGTACGAATGATGCGCAGAAGGCGATGGGGATCATTACCTTTGCCCTCGTTACATCAGGACGCCAAGAGACTATGGATGTAATCCCTCTATGGGTTAAGATTGCTGCGGCTACGGCTATGGCACTCGGTACCTCCATTGGTGGTTGGAAGATTATCAAGACCATGGGTACGAAGATTTTCAAAATCGAGCCGATCAACGGCTTCGCGGCTGATATTTCCGCGGCTTCCGTTATTTTCTCGGCAACACTGCTTCATTTGCCAGTCAGCTCCACACATGCTATCACTTCAGCGATCCTGGGTGTTGGCTCTGCGAAACGCTTCTCTGCCGTGAAATGGGGAGTAGCTGGACGTATTGTAGTTACTTGGTTTATTACGATTCCAATCAGTGCCGTATTAGCCGGTCTGATTTTCAAAATCATTTTTTAAATCCCTTTAATAAAAAGATGTCAGTTAGCCTTTGGCTGCGGACATCTTTTTTTGTTGTTTGGGTGGTGCGGGGCGAGAGCGGTATAAATCCCGAAGAAATGACGGGATTCGGCGATTGGAGGGGAAAGAGCGGTATAAATCCAGTAGAAATGGTGGAATTAGGCGATTGGAGGGGAAAGAGCGGTATAAATCCCGTAGAAATGGTGGAATTCGGCGATTGGAAGGGAAAGAGCGGTATTAAACCCGTAGAATTAGCTAAGTTACGTAGAAGAAGCATAAAGAGGGGCATAAATACCCCGGAATTGGAAAAATAGCGTCGAAGAAGGGGAAAGAGGGACATTTATACCCCAGAATTGGTGAAATAGTCTCGAAAAAGCATAAAGAGGGGTATAAATACCCCAGAATTGGTAAAATAGCGTCGTATAAGCATGAAGAGGGGTATAAATGCCCCTGAATTGGCGAAATAGCGTCGAAGAAGCAACAAGAGGGGTATAAATACCCCAGAATTGGTGAAATAGCGTCGTATAAGCATGAAGAGGGGGATAAATGCCCCTGAATTGGCGAATGACGTCGAAGAAGCATAAAGAAGGGTATAAGTGCCCAAGATTTGCAGAGTCTAGCTCGTACAACCGAGAGTGGTTAAAGTTTGGATAAGGTGCTTATGAGCTTATGTCTGGACGTAGCTATTTGTGCATCTGTCGAATCTAGGCGGCGGTTAGAATTTAAACTAACTAATCCTTAAACAAATCACTTGATACGATTTGATTAAGTTCGGTGACAACCCAACCCAACCCAACCCAACCCAACCCTATCTACTCTATCCATTATATCCCCGCCATCTGAGGAGCGTCGTTATATACACTATGAGCCGAATGATCAGAGGGAGAAGAGGCTGAACGAAACTTACTAAAGAGTATTCCATCCTTTCCGGAATGGGACGCTATTGAATAATGGAACCTCAGAGCTACGACTTCTCGGCTGAGATTCTTTTTTGTTATTTTTGGAAGACTCCACTTCTTGCGGTACAATAGATGCGTGGAAGAAGATGAAGCGGAGGAACATTTATGATACGTACACTTGCGGTGACGCATACAGGTGAGGTGCTGACAGACATACCTTTGCAGGATATCCGGCGGGAGGATTATGCATGGATATGGGCAGATTTTGCTACACCTACGGCAGAAGAGACGCTGCTGCTGGATCACTATTTTCATTTTCACCCTTTGGCGATTGAGGACTGTATGCATGTGCTGCAGCGGCCGAAGCTGGATCATTATGAGGAAGTACAGTTTTTTGTGCTGCATGCGCTGAATGAAGAGACGCTGGATGCTGAAGAGATTGACCTTTTTTTGAGTGCGAATTACCTCGTGTCCTATCATCATCAGGAAAAAACAGAGATGAATGAAGCTTGGGAGCAGGTGAAGCGTGAAATACATAGTCGTAAAGGCTGGTCGGGTGGTCCGATGGCGGCTGCATATACTGTAATGGACAAGCTGGTAGATAAGTATTTTCCATGCCTCTATAGTTTAGAGGACGAGCTTGCGGATCTGGAGAGCAATGGCGGCAGTGAGTCGGTGGAGGATTTGATGAGCCAAGTGTTTAATGTGCGCGGAAGGTTGCTCAAGATGCGGCGGACGATTGTGCCGATGCGCGATTTGATGTACCGGATCGTGAATTCGCAGCATGTCCAGAGCAACGGTGAGGAACGGATTTATTTTGGCGATATCTATGACCATTTGTTAAAACTGTCGGATATGATTGAGGCGGATCGAGAAATGACTGCGGATCTACGTGATAGCTACATTTCTCTTAACTCCAACCGGATGAATTCGATCATGAAAACACTAACAGTAATCACCACCGTATTCATGCCGCTGACACTGATCGCCGGAATTTATGGGATGAACTTTGTGGTGATGCCTGAACTCGAATGGAAGTATGGGTATTTTGGCGTTCTGCTGTTTATGCTGGTGGTGGGTGTTAGTATGTTCAGATGGTTCCGGCGTAGTGGGTGGTTTAAGTAAAAATAAAACGTCACCGCTATTTGCGGCGACGTTTTCCGGTAGAGGGAGTAGAGCGCCGGCGTGTGGTTGTAGTAGATTTACGACGCCCAGAGGTGGAGCGTCTTTTTTTGCGCCGACTCGGACTGAACATTGCGGCATCCTCTTCGGCTGCCAGTGCGCCTGCTGCTCCTTTTCCTTTGCCGAAGCTACCCATGAAGAGCTTAACCATCGGAGCCATCTGCTGGAAGCCGGACATCACCTTCTGCACTTTACCCATGGAGTTTACGATCCCGTCGATACCGCCCATTCGGTCGATGATACCTTTAATTTGCTCCATATTCCCACCGATTCCGCCCCCGCCGCCTAATCCGCCTAAGCCGCTAAGCAATCCGGCAAGCCCGCCGCTTGCCTTTGTTGTAGCTTCAGCAGCAGGAAGCGCTAGAGCTGTTTCAGTGGCAGCTTCTGCTCCTAAAGCGGGAAGGATTCCGCTCTCTCCTGGGGGGGATGAAGGCGCATATGGACTGAGCCCGGGGTAAGCAGATGCATTATAAGTATCGGTCAGTGAACGCTGGTTCCGGCGGGAATGATTATAGTAATGATCAGGCATAATATCACATTCCTTTGTTAGTGGTTTGCTATACTGTATGTCATGGGCGAACATACGGTATAGACGAATGCCCGGGTTACCCGTGATAGGAGCGGAAAAGGGCGAATGCCTATAATCGTCTTTAAGAAGTGAAAAAAGCGTGTACATGCTTGATTTTCGGCGCTTATGTAGTACTATAGTGTAGGTGCTATTTCTTATGTAGGAAGAAACAAACGTAGTTTGGTACATATTGAGTGTGCGCCATGGGTGGACGTTTGTCCATCGATTTCACTCTTTACAGCGTGAAATCGTTAATGCTTGAAAAATGCGCTCCAGTGCAATATAGTAAAGGCAGGATAGTCGCATGAGGTTTATGTTTCCGGAGCTAGTTTTGTACGGAGCTTAATTAGAGAAACTAATGCTGATAGAACTTTTAGGGGATGAAAAGCTGATGCAACTTAAGAAGTTAAATGATAAAAGTATCGACCAATTATTTGAAGCTATTTTAACGTTAAAAAATATGGAAGAATGTTACGTGTTCTTTGATGATCTGTGCACTGTGAACGAGATTCAATCGCTGTCGCAGCGACTGGAAGTAGCGCGTATGCTTGGCAAAGGCTCCACCTACAACCAGATCGAAGCAGAGACAGGTGCAAGCACAGCTACGATTTCCCGTGTAAAACGTTGCCTGAACTACGGCAATGACGGATATAAATTAACGCTGGAACGTTTGGGACGCTAATTTATGGTACCGGGCGTACTTATTATCAGTCATGGCTCTCGCGATAAGGCTTGGGTGTCAATCGTAGAGGAAGCCGTAAGCGGATTATCGCTAGGTGAAGAGATTCCTGTTGTGGTCTCTTTTTTAGAGCTGGTAGAGGGCCGTCTGATTCAAGATGGAATAAATGAGCTGGAGCACGCAGGGATCACAGATATTATTGTGATCCCATTGTTCGTTTCCTCAGGAAGCACACATGTCGATGAGATAGAATATGCACTTGGCGCCAAACCTGAGCCTGAACGTGAGACGGATTTAGCGCTGTTCTCAGTGAAGGCTAAAGTTCACTACGGTTATCCTATCGACGATGATCCAGACATCGCTGTAATGATCTGGGACAAGCTACGTGAGCTGTCTACGGAACCGATGCGAGAGACGATTTTGCTTGTGGGTCATGGCAGTGTATATGATGGCTTCCGGCAGCGCTGGCAGAAAGGTATATCTTCGCTGGCGGGACGTGTACGTGAGGTAAGTGGCGTAGCGGCGGCCGACTATGGTCTGCTGAGTCCGGATAGTATAAGAAGCAAGGTAGAGTATTGGCAGGAGCAGGGTCACGAGGTTCTGGTGGCGCCGCTTTTTTTGAGTGAAGGCTATTTTACTAAGCATGTGGTTCCGAACAGACTTAAGGGGTTAACCTATAAGTATTCTGGTCAAACGCTTCTGCCCCATCCCCTTCTTCCGCATTGGATTGAGAGACAGGTAGAGACACTCCTCAAACAGATTCGATTGAAACGATAAAGCACCTACCCTTGAGCACACTTAATCATAAAAAAAGTGGCCACAACCGTGGATAATACGGGATTTGTTGCATACACATATAAATAGTTGTTTTTCTCTAAACTTAGTGTCATTAATTGCTGTATAATGGAATATTTGCATGAAAGGGCCTTTAACATTGATTGTAGTGGTCCGAATTAGGTATAATCAATTAGGTTATTCTATTATAAAAACAGGTGGCGTTCCGGTAATGAAAACTGCGAGATTGATTTATAATCCCACTTCTGGACGGGAAGAAATGAAGAAGCGGCTCGCCGATATTTTGGACCGGCTGGATATTGGTGGCATTGAAGCTACCTGCCATGCAACAACCGGAGAAGGCGATGCTATGCTAGCTGCTGCAGATGCAGTAGAACGCGGTTATGATTTGATCATAGCAGCCGGTGGCGATGGCACTTTAAATGAGGTTATTAATGGTATGGCGGAGAAGCCTAATCTTCCCCCGCTCGGCGTTTTGCCGCTTGGTACTACTAATGATTTTGCACGTGCAATGGGGATCCCGAAGAACTGGGAAGATTCCTGTGATCTGATCATTCGCCAAGAGACACGTCCGATTGATATCGGTAAGGCAAATGACCGTTATTTTATTAATATAGCAGGCGGCGGTAGTCTAACCGAACTGACATATGAAGTTCCTAGTAAGCTGAAGACCATGATTGGGCAGCTTGCGTACTATTTAAAAGGTATTGAAAAAATGGTCAGCCTATCTCCTCAGGAACTAATCATTCGTGCCAATGGGCAGGAAGTTATTCATGATGAGTTTATGCTGTTCCTGATTGCAAATACGAATTCTGTTGGCGGCTTCGAAAAGCTTGCTCCCGGCGCTCGGATCGATGACGGTCTATTAGATGTTATAGCGGTTAAAAAATGCAACCTGGCAGAGTTTGTCCGTTTGGTCAGATTGGCTCTTCGTGGTGAGCATTTGAATGATAAGAAGGTTATTTATTTCCGTACGGATGCGATGGATGTAATCTCTCCAGGACATGTCCAATTGAACTTGGACGGCGAACTGGGTGGAGAATTGCCAGGGCGATTCCGGATTTTGCCACAGCATTTGCGGATTTTTGCTGAGAATAACTGAGCTAAGAGCGATTGTAGATGATTGTGGGATATATAGTTATGATAATGATTGAAGACATTTAATTGGGTTTATACAGCGATGATAATGAAAGAAGTGAACTATAAATAATGAGTAAACACCGCAGTGGACGCAGCACCAGCCGCCCAGTCGGCAAGGCGCCTGTCGCCGGACTGCCTGTGAATAAAAATGATGAGGTTATGCTCGATATCATCGGCATGACCCATGAAGGTGAAGGGGTAGGCCGCGTTGAAGGCTTTACCCTTTTTGTGCAGGGAGCCCTTCCCGGGGAGAAGGTCCGGGCAAAGGTGCTCAAGACTAAGAAGCAGTATGGCTACGCCAAGCTGCTGAATTTAGTAGAGGCGAGCAGCGCCCGCATTGCGGCGCCTTGCGAGATCTATGACCAATGCGGCGGCTGCCAGCTGCAGCATATGGACTACACCGCGCAGCTGGCGTGGAAACGGCAGCTGGTGGTGGACAACCTGGAGCGGATTGGGAAGCTCCGGGTGAATGGTGGGGCTGCTGGCGGAGACGCTGAGGCGGCTCAGACAGAGGGCATTCTCGTCCGCCCAACGCTGGGCATGGACGAGCCTTGGCGGTACCGCAACAAAGCTCAGGTGCCAATTGGCGTAACGGAAGAAGGCGGACTTGTGGGTGGTTTCTACGCGCGCGGCAGTCACCGCATCATCGATATGGAAACATGCTTAATTCAGCATGAAGATAATGATGACGTTGTACGCAAGGTGAAAGATATCGGACGCAAGCTTGGCATTACTGCTTATGACGAAGAATCTGGCAAAGGCTTACTGCGTCATGTCGTAGTAAAGGTAGCTTTCCGTACTGGTGAAATGATGGTTGTCCTTGTTACGAACGGTGACCGTATTCCGAATGTTGACGAATGGATAGCAGAGATCCGCCGCGAAATCCCAGCCGTAACAAGCATCTGCCAGAACGTGAATACTAAGCAGACAAACGTAATCTTTGGAGATACAACCCGTACCCTTTGGGGGAACGATGTTATTTACGATTATATCGGCGATGTGAAATTCGCGATTTCTGCCCGTTCTTTTTATCAGGTTAACCCGGCACAAACCGAGGTCCTCTATGGTAAGACAGTGGAATATGCTGGGCTTACGGGTAACGAGACTGTTATAGATGCTTATTGTGGGATAGGTACGATTTCATTGTTCCTTGCACAGCATGCTAAGCAGGTCTACGGTGTGGAAATTGTACGCGAAGCGATTGAGGATGCGCGGTCGAATGCCACTTTGAATGGTATGGATAACGTGGTGTTTGAGGTAGGTGCATCTGAAGATGTAATCCCGAACTGGAAAGAGCAGGGGGTTACGGCAGATGTTATCGTGGTCGATCCTCCGCGTAAGGGCTGCGATCCGCGACTTTTGGAGACGATTCTAGCGATGAAGCCGGAGCGTGTGGTGTATGTATCATGTAATCCATCGACACTGGCAAGAGACTTGCGGGTGCTCGAGGATGGTGGATATAAGACAGTGGAGGTAACTCCGGTGGATATGTTCCCGCATACGACA